>NZ_CP066166.1:5400426-6101723 GCF_016132525.1 Sphingobacterium sp. UDSM-2020 | reverse complement strand
AATGCAGTTGCAGAGAGCTTTTTTAAAACACTAAAATCAGAGCAAATATATGGGAACAAATTGGTATCAAAAGAGCAAATGAGGACAGATTTATTTGAATACATAGAAGTATGGTACAATAGACAGCGTCGACATTCTGCACTAGGAAACCTTACCATAGAGCAATTCAATAACAAAAAACAAAATCTTAAAAAAACTGCTTAACTAGTACTGCCGATTTTATTTGCAAGTCCAATCCATCAGTCCTTACATGATTTTTATAAACAAAATCATGTACAATGTTGTCTGTTTAATAGAGAATGAATAAGCATCGGTAATAATGGTAAGTGAAACCGTAATCTGTATACACGACTATTCAATACCATAGCTGAACTTTGCATTGTAATACCTGTTTAAGATCTTAAAAGAAAAAGTAGCGATTGTAAAAAATACTTATTGTCAGTATAAAAATATTAAATCATGGAAAAAAGGAATTTAGGAAATAATAAACTTGAAGTATCAGCTTTGGGTTTGGGTTGCATGGGGTTAAGTTTTGGTTATGGACCTGCTACAGATAAGCAAGAGGCTATTAGCTTAATTCATGAAGCGTATGAAGCAGGGGTAACATTTTTTGATACCGCAGAGTGTTATGGTCCCTTTATTAATGAAGAGCTACTAGGTGAAGCCTTGGTCCCTTTTCGCGACCAAGTAGTAATTGCAACCAAATTTGGGTTTCAGGAAGGTGATTCAAAAAAAGGATTGGATAGTAGTCCATCACGCATAAGAGCGGTAGCGGAAGCATCCATGAAAAGGCTTAAAACAGATTATATTGATTTATTTTATCAGCATAGAGTGGATCCGAATGTTCCGATTGAAGACGTTGCAGGAACTATTCGTGATCTGATAAATGAAGGAAAAATTAGACATTGGGGGCTTTCAGAAGCGGGTGCGGAGACGATTCGTAAAGCACATGCAGAGCAACCAGTAACTGCATTACAAAGTGAGTATTCGTTATTCTATCGGGATCCTGAAAAGGAAATTATACCTACTCTTGAAGAATTGGGTATAGGTTTTGTTCCTTTCAGCCCATTAGGAAAAGGATTTTTAACAGGTGCTATCAATGAATTAACACAGTTTGATCCCACAGATTTCAGAAATATAGTGCCTCGGTTTTCACAAGAGAATAGAAAAGCTAATGAAGCCTTGGTTGATTTGTTGAAAGTAATCGCTATTGATAAGGAGGCTACTCCGGCACAAATAGCATTAGCTTGGTTATTGGGACAAAAGTCATGGATAGTACCTATTCCAGGGACAACAAAAATCCATCGATTACAGGAGAATATCAGCGCATCTTATATCAGATTATCGGCTGCAGATATGGAACAGATTGAACAAGCTACTTCAAAAATTACGATCCAAGGAGCGCGGTATCCAGAAGCTTTACAAAATCGAGTAGGGAAATAAGTAATAAGGGTAGTTTTTTCCGTAATCCGTATACTAAAATAAAAACTGACGGTTTGATATTTGTCTAATAAATTGATTAATAATGAAAGCATTAACAAAATATGGATTACTATTAAGTGTAGCTTTATTATTGCTATTATCCTGTTCTCAGGCTAAAGAACCGATAAAAGAGCAGTCTAGCTCTGCTCCAATAACAGACAAACCGCTTCATGATAAAAAGATATTAATCGTGTACTTATCGCGTACAAACAATACAAAGGCAGTTGCTCAGATCATCCACAAAGAAATAGGAGGTGATCTGGTGCCGATCGAATTAATGACAGCTTATCCACTGGATTATCAAAGTGTAGTAGATCAGGTTGCACGTGAAAATCAAGGAGGCTATTTGCCTCCTTTAAAAACGCAAATTGAGAATATAAAACAATATGATGTAATTTTTGTCGGGTTTCCTACTTGGGGAATGCAACTTCCTCCTCCAATCAAAAGCTTTTTGTCCCAAAATGATTTAAGTGGGAAAACGATTGTTCCTTTTAACACGAATGGCGGTTATGGTATTGGTAGCAGTTTTGAAACGTTAAGGCAATTATGTGCTAATAGTACCGTTTTAACAGGCTATTCTACTACAGGCGGAAAGGAAAAAGAAGGACTTTTTTTGGTGATGAAAGGTGCAAAAGAAGAGCAGGTTAAAGCGGATATAAAGAAATGGCTAGCAACGATTAAGATAGATAATTAAAGATTAGGGGAGCTGGTCTAAGTATATGCTATTTATAATTATTAAATAGGAGAAGTATTTATCTGTAAGAATATAATCTGTAAATTAGTTTTGATATTTCAATAAATTATGAATTTTCAGCTGTCAGATAACAGTTAAATATGGTTGTAAGGTGATGGATAAGAGCATAGGCTATGGCGTTTTTTTACCGAATAAATCCCTTTGCGATTATGTAGAAAGCTTTTGGTTTTTGCATAATCAATCTGATCAGGAAAAAGAAACAGTTGGTTTACCAGATGGACGAATTGATCTGATATTTTCTAAATCACCGGAAAATCCTTTTCAAATCATATTATTGGGACTTGGTACACAACATAAACCGGCGACTATTCCCGCACGTATAAAGATGTTTGTGGTAAGTTTTAAATTACTTGCTGTCGACTATATTTTGAAACAACCTATTTCCGATCTAGTGGATTCAGGCAAAGTGCTTCCAAGTGATTTTTGGGATTTTTCTGAAGATGATCTGCAAGATTTTAATTGTTTTATGAATAAAGCAACACTGACAATGGAGTCCTTAATTCCCCATCAAATCGATAAACGGAAACAGCACTTATTTGATTTAATTTATGCCTCGAAGGGATCCGTGAGTGTAAAAGAATTAGCAGAAAAAGTGATATGGAGCAGCCGTCAGATCAATAGGTATTTCAATCAGCAATTTGGTCTATCCCTGAAGGCATACTGCAATGTCTTACGCTTTCGAGCATCTCTGGATCATGTTGCACAGGGAAAATTGTTTCCTGAAGAGAATTTTTTTGATCAGACCCATTTTATAAAAGATATAAAAAAATTTTCTGGCGTAGTACCGAAAGAATTATTGAAGAATAAAAACGACCGATTTATACTATTATCTTCTCTTAACTCTGAATAATTTTACCACATCGTGTTAAAAGAAAAAGAATGTTAGTAGAAAATAAGAAAATTGCTATCGTCGGAGGTGGCGTTGGCGGGTTAACTTTAGCTCGTCTTTTACAGATGCAAAATGTGGAAGTAAATGTGTACGAAAGGGATATTAATCGTGAAGTGCGCGTGCAAGGATCTACGTTGGATCTTCATGAAGGTACTGGATTAGAAGCGATGAAGCGTGCAGGTCTTCTTCAAGAGTTTTATAAACATCACCGACCCACTGCAAGTAAATTGTTGCTTGTCGATCAGGATCTTAACATTCACATGGATGATCATGATCGTGAAATTGGGAAAGGAGAAGACCGACCTGAAATAGACCGCGGACCATTGCGTGATATTCTGTTAAATTCATTAAAACCCGATACTGTCATTTGGGACAGCCAATTTGTGTCCATGGAATCACATCAAGATGGATGGTATTTAAATTTTAAAAATGGCACAACTGCATATGCAGATTTGGTAATTGCTGCCGATGGAGCTAATTCAAAAATTCGTCCGCTCATTAGTACTATTAAGCCTATATATTCTGGTATCACCTTGATTGAAGGTAATATCTATGATGCCGCTATTCATGCTCCAAAACTTGTTGAATTTGCGAAAGATGGAAAGGTGATGGCTTTTGGGCAGGGGCAATTTGTGGGATACGGATCTAAAAGTGATGGTTCGATTATGTTTGTTGCGAGCTTTAAATGTCCAGAACATTGGTTCAAAGAAAATGGAATAGATTTGAAAGACAAGCAGCAAGCGGATCAATGGTTCAGACAGGAGTTTGTGGAATGGAGTACAGCATGGTCTGAATTTTTTAGAAATGAGCATGTTCAGTTAATTTTACGTCCACAATACTACTTTCCGCTTGATCAATCTTGGGAAGCAAATCATAACCTGACTATGATTGGAGATGCGGCTCATCGGATGCCGCCCTTTGCTGGTGAAGGTGCCAATGTTGCGATGCAAGATGCATTTGAATTGGCATCATGTCTTACCAGAGATAAATTTACTGATTTAAAGAGTGCTATAGCATTTTTTGAAGCAGATATGATCAAGAGAGGTGCAGAGGCTACAGCAGATACTTTAAAGAATAGTGAAATTATGCATGCCAATAATGCATTAGAGCAAATGCTTACATTTTTTAATCTTACACATGAAGATTAGTAATATTGTATTTAAATGAGCAGGAAATAGTTTCTGCTTATTTAAATTTCGTGGGTGAGACGCCTATATATAGTTTGAAATCTTTTAAAAAATGGTTGTAATCATAATAACCAGATAAGAAAGAGTTCGACATGAAATCCTTTTGATAGTTGCTCTGCCACTCGCCATATATATAAATGAAGCGTTGTAAAGAAATGTATTTTTTAGGAGAAATTCCCATGTATTTTACAAAACTTCTCTGTAGCCATTTACGATTTATTTTTCCTCCCAAACCATGGATTATATCTGCTACAGATATATTTCCTTTTTTCTGTTCAATTTTATTTAAAGCTTCTTGAAGCAGAGAAGGTAGGTTTTCTGCTGGAGTATATGTGCGCATGGTGTTTTCCAGTAATTGCATACGATCTGCAACAGTTTTATTTTGATACAGTTTATCGATTAGCAATTTTGATTTTTCACTTATGATGTCAGTTAGGCTACAGACGGGATGTGAAAGAAAGAATTCTGGTGCTACATCAAAAATTTGATAAAAGGATGAAGGATGAAAACGTAATACAATAATATATTCAAGATCTTGAGGTAGTTGCCAGTAAGTATTCTGTATTGTCCCACAACATACCCATGCCGCATTTAATTTGATTGTTTGATCAGCCTTTTTAATATGAACGATATCCGTTTTATTAGGCATAAAAATTAAAGTAGGAAGACCGTCATTGAATAGTGCCTGGTTGCCTTCTAAGTCTTTGCATGAAAATACATATGCACCTAAGATGCATTCTGATTTAAAAAATAAATTAGAATCCCTCCAGTATCTTGTTGATTCTCCTATTATGGAATCAGATGGTTTAATATCTCCAAAAAAATTAATGGGCATAGTTTTACAAAAGTACTTAAAATATATTCAGTGCTATGTCGAATTATTGTCCAATTTTTACTTTTCTAGTTGTATTATGGTCATTAAATTTGTTTCAAACTATTACTTAATCAGTAGATTAGATGGATGTGTGCTCATTTAGAATCTTGATCCTGGTGAAGTGATATTTATTGGCTAAAAGCCTGATTGTAACAGATTGTAATAAAAATAAATGATATGATTTATAAGACAGAAGAAGAAGTAGCATTAATGCAAATAAGTGCAAAATTGACAAGTCAAACATTGGCTGCTATTGCATCGATTATTAGACCAGGTATCACAACACTTGATATCGATCGTTTTGCAAATGAATTTATTCGTGATCATGGTGCAATTCCTTCGTTTCATAATTTTGGTGGATTTCCATTCCATATCTGTGCTTCAGTAAATGATGCTATCGTGCATGGATTTCCAAATCATAATCCTTTGAAAGAGGGTGATTTAGTTTCCATAGATGTTGGAGCATTTAAAAACGGATTTCACGGAGATCAGGCATATACATTTATCATTGGTGAAGTTGCTCAAGAAGTAATTCAATTAGTCAAAATCACAAAGGAATCATTGATTAAAGGTATCGAGCAAGCTGTGCATGGTAATCGTATTGGCGATATAGGTTATGCAATAGCCTCTCATATTTCACCATATGGATATGGTTTAGTACGCGACTTGGTCGGTCATGGATTAGGACGTGATTTGCACGAAGGACCAGATATTCCTAACTATGGACAACGTGGTAAAGGTAAGGTCTTGAAAGAAAACTTAGTGATAGCAATTGAACCGATGATTAATTTAGGAACGGATGATAATTATACAGAGGAGGACGGTTGGACTATTCGGACTGCAGATGGTAAACCTTCAGTCCATTTTGAACAGGATGTATGTATTAAGAAAAACTTTCCTCTAATTCTGACAGATATCAAAATTATTGAAAAAGCGGAAAAAGAAAACAATAACTTAAACTCTTCTTACTACTAATTTGAGGAGTCTTACCGTGCTATTATCATGAGAAAGTGATCGATTTAAGATCATTTTCTCATGATTATTATAACAACCAAACCGCCCGTCTCCTTATTTTCAGGATCAGTGTAAATTAAGGTGTGATGCTAAGATATATAGGAGAGTACGATTATCTTCCATTTACGTGTTAATATGGTTTTTAAAATCAATTGTAGATGAGTACTCATGTTTTTAGAATTGATATTGCCTATCGATTATTTAGCTTAAAAACATAAAATACTTCAATATTAATCATTAAATTTGATGACTGCTCTGACATATAATCTTTTGTGTAGGATAAACTTATTAACCTAATTATTAAAGAGAATGCGCTTTTTGAATATATCTATACTGCTGACCATATTTCTTTTTGTTTCTGACGCATATTCAAAAGTGTTGGCACAAGATAGTGCAAAGCAAGATTTCGTTTCACGTACCGAGATTTTCTTTAAAGAATCGGCGAAAAAAAGTCTTCAAGATATAGAGACAGATAAAGCGGCCATACGACAAAATCAAGTCATTGAAGAAATCGAAGTGCTGTCGAGGCAAGCCCGCTCTTTTTTGAAAAAAGGTTTTGATACTGTAGCCCTTATTCGCGATCTGAATCAAGTTTCCCAATGGCATAATATTTCCAAAGATGGTGTCTTTGAAAATAAGGGTACAACTCAAACCTCGCGCAACCTGACCACAACTTATCATATTCTTGATGCTCTTCATGCAGAGGTTTCTATCTATAAGAAACGGGTTGATCGTTATTTAGACCAGCTGGTTCGTTATAGATTTCAGATTGATTCGTTATGTAATGATAAATCACTATTTATATTATCTAAAGACTCAACGGAACTCAATCAATATATTCACAAACTGAAAGTTGTAGCTGTGGAAATAACTCCTGTCACAACTTTATTAAAAGATAATATTAATACTATACAGACCATACAGAATCAAGTTAATTTTGAGTTGCTTCAACTTCAAACTGGAATGGAAGAAATTGAATACGATCAACAGCAAATTTCAGATAAAACATTTCAACAAGAATTTTTAAATCTTTGGGAAGAAAGTAATTTTGATCGGCCGATCCACGAAGTGCTTTACTTTTCCGCACTAAAAGCAAAGCTGGTATTCTTTTATTACCTAAAGGGGCATTGGGGAAAGATTATTCTTTCTGTTTTATTGTTACTTCTCGTAACGACCTATCTTCATTCTTTACGATCTGGAATTAGAAATATAAATAATAAAGAAGAAGTGAAAAGTATGCTACTAAGCTCTCCATTTCTATCAGGAATAGTGATTACGCTCAGTGTAGCTCAGTTTTTATTTCCTAATCCACCATTTATTTTTACTGCGGGAATTGTATTAGTATCTGCTTTGATGATCACTATTATATTTAGAAAAGAAATTTCTAAATATTGGTTGGGTATCTGGGTTATTTTTGTCGTTTTGTTTGCCTTTGTAGCTGTAGATAATCTTGTATTGCAGGCTTCTAGGCCAGAAAGATGGTTAATGGTTATTCTTGCCATGATAAGTTTTGTTACTGGTATCTTTATTCTTTTTAATAAAGAGCGTCATCAAGAATTGCGTGAGCGTTGGATTCTTATACCGATCTTTCTTATGACCATAATGGAACTTTTTTCGATTTTGTTTAATGTATTGGGGCGCTTCAATATTGCTAAAATTTTGATGGTTGCAGGTTTGATGAATGTCGTTGTTGCGATTGTTTTTCTTTGGGTGATTAGGCTGGTTAATGAGGGATTGACTTATGCCTCTAATCTTTATAAAAAGCAGGAAAGAAGACTTTTTTACATTAATTATAATCGAGTTGGTAAGCGTGCCCCATTCTTTTTTTACGCTATTTTAATTGTTGGCTGGTTCGTATTATTTGGACGAAATTTTTATGAGTTTAGGCTTTTGTCAGAACCATTAAAAAGTTTTTTTCAGGAAGAACATCAGTTAGGAAGTTATACCTTTTCGATATATAACTTGCTTATTTTTATGCTTATTATGATCGGAGCCACCGTACTTTCCAAAATAGTATCTTTTTTTGCGTCAGACTCCCAATGGAATTCCAACGATGATAAGCAGGAGAAAAAGTTCCGTTTGGGAAGCTGGATTCTGCTCATTCGTATCAGTATTATCTCAATCGGTTTTTTCCTAGCCTTCGCCGCTGCCGGAATTCCCGTAGATCAAATCATGTTAGTGATTGGTGCTTTGGGTGTAGGAATTGGTTTTGGCTTACAATCACTAGTCAATAATCTAGTCAGTGGATTGATTATAGCTTTTGAAAAACCGGTTAACGTAGATGATCTAATCGAAATTGACGGACATGCCGGTAAGGTGAAATCTATTGGTTTTCGTAGCAGTGTAATTGCGACACTAGATGGTGCTGATCTCATTATGCCTAATGGTGATCTTTTGAATTCCAATGTATTAAATTGGACTGTCGGTGGTTTTAAAAAACGAATACATATTCAGATAGAGGTAAAATATGGGTCAGATCTGGATAAAGTAAAAATGTTAATCGTAGATGTTTTACATAAGAATGATCAGATATTCGCTACTCCTGCTGTATCCGTGCAATTTGGAAGTCTGTCAGCACAATCTATAATGATAGAAATTTACTTCTGGGTGAAAACTTTAAAAGACACGGGTCAGGTAAGAAGCGATGTGATTAAAACCATCCAATCTGTATTTCAGGAGAATGGAGTTGATCTGGCCTTACCGAAACAAGAGCTACTGTGGAAAAATGAACCTGAGTCAAATAATACGATTGACTAATCAAATGAGAATGGTTTACGTAATTAATAAATACTAATCAAGGAACGATGAGAAAACGGCTTTTTGCCACGCTATTTCTATGCATAGTGCTTATGCAAGGCTGTATTAAGGATGCTCCGCAAAACCCTGAGGCAGATATTGAATCCGTTACTGTTGATCCACATTTACTAACTGGTAATGTGTTTATAGATCAGATAAATCGGACAATAACATTAAACCTTACAAACGAAGCCTATGATTCGGGAATCTCTCCGGTGCTGACGTTATCTAGGGGTGCTTCTGTAAAACCAGCAAGTGGAACACTGATCAAGTTTGACGGTGATCAAGAAATTGTATATGATGTCACTTCAGAATCAGGAGAAAACACCAAACGGTATACGGTTAAAGTTGTGAATATTGGTCATTGGGATTTTGCTTTTCAAAATTGGGCTAGTCATCCTACAGATAAATATGAGTATCCGGTAGAGGATGCTGGATTACAGCTCTGGTCCTCCGGCAATCCGGGAGTTGCGCTATCGGGTGTTCCTGCGCGCAGTGACGCATACCCGACGCGATCCACTACAGATGGTTACCTTGGTACGAAGGCTGCAGAACTGGTTACGATTAAAGGTACACCTTTATCAGAACTTATTGGTATTCGACTGTATGCAGGTTCTTTGTTTTTAGGAAATTTTAATGCTTCTCAGGCTATGCTTAATCCGTTGGCAGCGACAGAATTTGGAGAACCTTATAAGGGGCTTCCTAAATCTTTTACAGGTTATTATAAATATAGTGCAGGACCTGATTTTATAAATAAGGCAGGACAGGTTCAGCCAGGAGTGAAAGACAAATGTAGTATCTATGCTGTTTTATTTAACGGTCCGGATAGACTTAATGCGACTAATATTATGAATTCGGACCGGATAATTGCGCGTGCGGATCTTCAGGATGGATCTGACAAATCAAGTTTCACAAGATTTGATATTCCTTTTGTTTATAAACAGAATGCAGTCATAAGTAAGAATTTGATGATGGCTATTGTGACGTCATCCAGCGCTGAAGGGGATCAATATAGGGGAGCGATAGGATCCCGATTGGTGGTAGATAGTTTAAGAATCGTACCTTTATTATGAAGAAACATATAGCGTTATCCATTTATTGTTGTCTAGTGGTGGGATCAGGTATCCTGTACGCACAAGATAAACAGCGAAAGTTTTTATTTGATCAGATTAAGCATTCAATTACATTAGGTTATAATATTGGTGCTACGGCTCCTTTTTCTTTTCCTAATACCATTCGTCAGATCAATAGTTATGCACCGATATTTTCACCTTCTTTTGGCTATCAGGCTACATATGATCTTTCATCAAAGTGGTTTGTAGGTACTGGATTAAGCGTAGATGTTAAAGGAATGAAAGTAACTGACAGTGTCCAGTACTTTCATACTATTATTTCTGTGGATAATGGTAATGGTGAAAAAGGCTCTTTTGAAGGAGATTTTACAGGAACAAACGCCACGACATCCCGAAATGTGTATTTAACGCTACCTGTTTTTGCAGGTTACCGTCAGGGAGAATGGGATTTTAAATTAGGGATGTATTTCGCTTGTTTATTATCGGCTGAATTCAAAGGAACTGTGTCAGATGGTTATATTAGAAAAGGTAATTCATTAGGTGAAAAAGTATTGATTGAAAGTGCTGATTTTGACTTTTCAAGAGAGGTGAGATCCTTTGATATTGGAGCTCATTTAGGAGTTTCAAGGCATTTTGGTCAACGTTGGGTGGCAGATCTGACAGGACAATTAGGCTTAAATCCGGTTTTCCCTTCATCTTTCCGTGGAGTAGGATATAATTTGCATAATATTTATCTAACACTTGGTGTAGCATACAAACTTTGGTAATATAAACTTGAATAGGTTGGCTATTTTTGATAGTTCTGATATTTAAAAACAAGCTCTATTTCAGAGCTTGTTTTATTTGCTTAAATCAAGATACAAGCGCAGCATATTTATATAACTAATTGTTTTTTTTAAGAGATGTTCTCTTTATTTGGTTCATGGTGTAGTGATCTAATCAAAGAAATTATAGCTTTCTTATCATATCCGTATAATGCATGAAGTTGATTTTGGGTTCCCTGTGTCGCAAATGTATCAGGTAACCCCAGACGTTTTAAAATGGAATGATATCCATTATCTACCATAAATTCCATTACTGCACTACCTATCCCGCCTATGATACTACCATCTTCTATAGTAATCACGACTGAAAATTGACTAAAGACATCGTGCAGTAATGTTTCATCAATAGGTTTAAAGAACCGGAGGTCGTAATGGGCTACATCAATGTGATCATCCAAAAGTTCTTGACAGGCTTCTACTGCAAATTGACCTATCGGACCGAGCGATAATATGGCTATTCTTTTTCCAGATTTGATTTTTCGTCCCTTTCCGAGAGGTATTTTGCAAAACTTACTTTTGAGCTCACCAGAGCCTACGCTTTTTGGATAGCGTATCGCGAAAGGACCATTTAACGTATCGCATTGTGCTGTGAAAAGCAGATTTTTAAAATCATCCAAATCCATGGGAGATGCACCTGTTATGTTGGGTATACATCTAAGAAAGGAAATGTCAAATGCGCCGTGATGTGTTGGCCCATCTGTGCCAACAACACCTGCACGATCTATGCAGAATACAACAGGTAACTTTTGCAAAGCGACATCATGTATGAGCTGATCGTAGGCGCGCTGTAGGAATGTTGAATATATTGCGCAAAATGGCAACAGGCCGTCAGCGGCAAGTCCAGCACAAAAAGTAACGGAATGTTGTTCGGCAATACCGACATCAAAAACTCGGTCAGGCATTTCTGATTTCATCTTCGATAACGAGCTACCCGATAACATGGCTGGACTGACTGCTATGATGCGGTCATTGGTTTTTGCTAGTGTAAGTAGCGTATTTCCAAAAACCTCCTGAAAAGTGGGACTGCGATTTACTGTACTCAACTTCGATCCCGTTGATTTATTAAAAGTTCCTGGAGCATGCCATTTTTTAGGATCGGCCAGAGCGGGAGCAAATCCCTTTCCTTTGATAGTAACACAATGAAGTAATTTTGGTCCTGGTATGTGCTTTAGTTTTTCGAACAAACCAATCATTTTTTTTAGATCATGTCCATCTACAGGACCAAAATATCGTATGTTTAATGCTTCGAAAAGATTACTATACTGCATAAATCCTCCCTTAATGATTTTATCAAATTTTCGCAGCGTATCTGAAGCCCATTTTGTGGATGAATTTTCTGATGAAAGGAGATTTTTGAGATGTAACTTTAACGTATTGTAATATTTAGCGGTAGTGAGATCTGTCAAATAATTTTGTAGTGCACCGGTATTGCTATCGATAGACATATTATTATCATTGAGTATAATAAGCATGTTTGGTTGTTCATATCCCGCATTGTTCATTGCTTCAAAGGCTTGTCCTGCTGTCATCGCCCCATCTCCAATAACAGCAATATGCTGCCGGTTGAGTTCTCCGCGATATTTGGCTGCGATAGCCATACCTAGGATGGCCGAAATGGAGGTAGAAGAATGACCAGTTCCAAATGCATCAAATTCGCTTTCGTCCCTACAGGGGAAACCGCTTATACCTCCTAGTACTCGGTTAGAGTAAAAAGATTTTCTTCTTCCTGTGAGTAATTTATGAGGATAAGCTTGATGTCCTACATCCCAGATCAGTTTGTCTATAGGCGTATTAAAAACATAATGTAAGGCCACAGTAAGTTCAACAACACCTAAACTAGAACTGAAATGACCTCCGTTTACGGCAACATGATCGATAATAAACGATCGTAAGTCTTCGCATACAACTTGTAAAGAGGAAAAGGATAAATTGCGTAGATCTACTGGACTACTTATGAAATTATTAGGGGACATAGTATTTTTTTTCTCAAAGGTAAATTACTTAGATTTGCGATATAGGTGTAGATTTTGTAAAACTTACCAGTACAGATATGAAGGCGTATAAATTCGAACTATTTACCAGTACTATAGAAAAAAATATCAAAGATGGTATTTTCAAGCCAGGTCATAAACTGCCTTCCGTTCGTGAGTTGAAAGAACAGTTTAAGATCAGTGTCAGTACAATACAAAATGGGTACGAATATCTGATGATTCATGGTTTAGTGGAAAGTATTCCTAAATCGGGTTATTATGTAAGTTATCAAACAAAAAAAAATGTAGAAGAGTTAAAAAGTGACCGTATTCCAGTCATTAGGGATGCTATATTTAAGGATCATCTTGGACTTACAACTTCTGCGGGAGCAGGAAAGACATTTTCTGAGTTTAATGTAGCTGCTCCTGGAGATTTGCTTGTGCCACAAAAGTTAGTGTTGCGGACAATGCAACAGGTGATCCGGGAGCAGGGGGCAGGTCTGCTTCGGTATTATCCTTCAAATGGTTCTGTTGAGTTAAAAGAACATATTATCACACGTGCGGCAGCTTATCGTACTGTCATTCATATGGATGAGCTAATTATTACAGATGGTGCATTGCAGGCTTTATATATTGCTCTGGCTACAGTTTGTTCTTCGGGCGATGTTGTAGCAGTGGAAAGTCCCTGTGTATTTTCGGTACTTGAAGTAATAAGGGTATTGAACCTGAAAGTTATCGAGATTTCTGTAGATCCGGTTTTGGGATTTGATATTAATTTTTTCAGAGAGGCATGCCTTCACAATCCGGTTAAAGCGGCGATTGTAACTTCAAATTTTCATAACCCGACAGGGATATTAATGTCAGATGAACAAAAGCTTGCCTTAGTTACTGTAGCACAATACTATAATGTTGCGCTTATTGAAAATGATATTTATGGTGATCTGAATTTTCATGGACAGCGACCGACTACTTTGAGAAGTTTTGATGTAAGTGGTCTAGTTCTTACTTATTCGTCCTATTCGAAAACTTTGGCTCCCGGTATAAGACTAGGTTGGTTGGCGGCTGGAAAATTTATGCAACGGGCAGAGCAGATTAAATTTTCATTGGGAAGTACCGTTTCTCCTTTATATCAGGAGACGCTAAATAAACTGATGACAGGAAGTAGTTACGATCGTCATATACGTTCCTTTAGAATGCAATTGGCTAAGAATGCCTATAGTACTGTACACTTGCTTTCTGCTAATTTTCCGGACAGTACTTCTATTTTAATGCCAGCAGGAGGCTATAATATTTGGGTAAAGATGCCTGACGGGACAGACATGCTTAAATTTTACAGACAATGTGAGCAAATAGGAGTGAGATTTACTCCTGGGTATACTTTTTCATTTTCGGGGGCGTTCGCAAATTACTTTCGAGTAGTATTTGCAGACAAATTTTCTGTTAAGAAGATAGAAGCGATTATGCTTGCTGGTCAACTAATGCGATAACAACTGTACTGCTTCATGTTGCATAAGCTGTTCTCTTTATTCTTTTGAAAGACTTATACATTTGTGCACACACATTTATGATATCAGTATGAAAATAATAATCAAATTTACTATAGCTACAGAAGAAGGATTGGCAGCTCTTTTAACATTAACGCATGCGATAGCGATAGAAAAGTTTTCAAAACATCTAGAGCTTTCGTTCGTAGAGAAATATATACATGAAAATTTTAGTGATAGCAATTTGGTTGAAGAATTAAATAGCATGTCAAATCAATGGCTCATCGCATACGTCGATAATATACCGGCAGGATTCGTCCAAATTACGTCAAAGGGCGTTAGACCTTCGAGTTTAGACCGTAAACGGGCTATCCGTATTGCCAATTTTGGGATCTTAAAAAAATATTTTAATCTGGGTGTAGAAGAAGCATTACTGGAAAAAAGTTTATCCGTCTGCAGGCCATATGAAGCGGTATGGATCCACGAGTATATTCAAAATCCCTTTATCGGACTTTTTGAAAGTAAGGGATTTGTTAAACAGTCGGAGATAAATCAACTTGATGAATTGCCTTTGAATGCAGTATATTTAATTGCATAATTTATTTAAGAGAATGTTCTTGAAATCTTAAAGGCAGACGTTAAGTTTTGTCTTCTGATTTTATTGACAAGGAAAAAGTATATATCTAATCGCGATCATATACATTAATCACTATTTTTTAGTACCTTATATTACGTTAAATTGCATCTATTCATGTGATTATAAATTTCTTGAATACGATTTGAAAAAAAATGTCCCGAATTACGATCCTCATTTGTCATTAAAATAAATAGTATATTTATTAACCTTAATTAAGAAAAGATGAAAGAGTTTTTATTGTTGATTCGTGAGTCTTCGACTTATGGCAACCTATCGGTAGAAGATATGCAGGCTGATATTCAGGAACATATCAATTGGGTAGAGGAACTGGTTGCAAATGGACATTTTCTAGAAGGAAATCCACTAGAAGCTAATGGAGTTACATTAAAGAAGGATATGATTTCAGATGGTCCATACATCGAGACAAAAGAATGTGTTAGCGGTTACTACAAATTAAGTGTGAAAAGTTTGGAAGAAGCAACACAGCTTGCTAAAAGTTGTCCTGATTTAAAGAATGGTGCAACTTTAGAAATACGGGAGATTATCATTACCGATGAGCAATAAGGACATTGACAAATTAACAGATCATCTTTTCAGGGAATACCATGGAAAGATGATTTCGTTTTTGTCTGCAAAATTTGGATATCAGCAGATCGATAATATTGTTGATGCAGTTCAGGAAGCATTTGAAATTGCCCTAAGTGAATGGAGATATAAAGGAACTCCCAAAAATTGTTTCGGATGGTTAATTTATGTTTCTCAAAATAAATTAATCAATAAAATCAATCGAGATTCGGTTGGAAGCAAGATTCTTAATCGAATTTCGTACGAGGAAGAAGAATCAATTGCGTCACATGAAGCCGAAGATAGTTTACTTCAATTGTTGATCTTCTTTTCTAAAATCAATGTCTCTGACAGAAATAAGTTGATTATATCTTTGTTTTATTTATGTGGATTTGGCTATTCTGAAATATCAAGAGCCATGATGTTACCCGTTGAAACTATTAAAAAGATCATCTTACGAAGTCAGGTTTTAATAAAAAAAATTGCTATTCAATATGAGAAATGTGAATTCGAAAGCTTGCATAATGAGATGCCCCATCTGCTTCATGTATTGTATTTGATGTTTAATGAAGGCTTCAAATCTGCTCAAAAACGAGAATCAATAAAAAAGGATTTATGTTTTGAAGCGATTCGTCTAAGTGTTTTAGTCAAAAAATATCAGGAGGATCATTGTGAATTAAATGCTCTTTTAGCTTTATTTTTCTTTCATGTTTCTCGATTTCCTGCAAGGATTCAAGAAAATGGATGGATATCTATTCAATTTCAAAATCGGACGCTTTGGGATAAAAATTTGATAAGCGAGGGATATGCTTATCTTAATAAAATAGATTTAAGTAAAAATAGGCTGAATAAATATCATTTAGAGGCTTTAATTGCTTCAGTGCATTGTTCTTCACCTAATTATGAAAAAACAGATTGGAGATTGATATCTACCTTGTATTCTCAATTAGAATTTTTAGAGCCTAATGCTATAGCAGTAAAAATAAATAGGGTTATTGCTGAGAGTAATTACTTGCCAATAACTCCATTGATTGAGAAAATGTTTGATTTGGAACCTATGTTAAATGGCTTTCTTAAATTTCCATTTTATAGCACTTTAGCATTTCTTTATGAAAAGGGGGAAAAGAAGGAAATGGCCTGCCATTACTATTGGTGTTCTTTATCATATACCAACAATCAATTTGATAACGAATACATAAACCTGAAATTAAGCCTTCTCCATTCGTGATCATAAAAAAAGCCCAACTTCGCTATTGGGCCTAATTTATAATTACTGTAAATATTATGTTTAGATTTGCCAGCTGGTCATATGATTGTACCGCTCTTCGAGATAAAGTCTTTTTTCACACGATCGTATCTTTCCAGATCTATTGGTTTAGATGCACCCGCTATAATACTCGATTTAAAACCTAAATCTAAAGCATCATTTGCAGTGTAATATACGCAGTAATCAGCAGCCACTCCACAGACAGCTACTTCTGTAACACCTCTACCTTTAAGATAATCACCCATTCCTGTAGATTTTTTTCTACCATTATCAAAAAAACCACTATAGCTATCAATTTCTTTATCCATTCCTTTTCTAAAAATAGCTTCAATTGCATTTGTTGAAAGTCCAGAGACGAATTCAGCGCCTTTAGTTCCTTGTATGCAATGCTCTGGCCAAAGTACCTGATCTAATCCATTTAACTTTATTTCTTCAAATGGCTCTTTGCCAGGATGCGAGGTATAAAAACTTTTGTGCCCCCTTGGATGCCAATCTTGTGTGGCTACCACAAGATCATACTGTGTCTGTAGCTCGTTAATTGTGTGCAGGATTTCATCACCATGATTAACAGCTAAAGCACCTCCTGGTAAAAAATCATACTGTACATCGATTATAATTAAAGCTTTCATAAAGAAAAGTTAAATGTTAGTAAGGATACCTTGATATGTAATATTTTCCCTAATATAAGAAAAATGTTAGTAATTGCTGTTGTCTAGATTATGCCCCGTTTGCCAATCAAGATCTTTCGTCAAGACTTGGTCGACTTCATGATAGAAACTTTCTAAATCAGAAAAATTGTCTCCGTTTATTATGATTGTCAGTTTGTCCATTTTAATCTTACATTATTATGTTCGCTCCTAATGGTTCAGCAAAACCAATCTACAAAAAAAGTAGGAATGATACCTATGCTATAGGAAGACTTTATCTAAAAATAAAACCATTCGCTATGCTTATTCACCTTGTCGTGTAAGCGTGTGTTGTTTTATTTCAAAATTCAATTTACTCTTTTGAGTATAAACTGTCAAGATATTCAACGACTGGTCACGTAATGACCTTGTTTGTTTTATATCTAAGAGTTCATTTCAGCGAGACCCTAGATAACCATCTTTTAGAGTCTCGCTAGGGTCTCGTTGAAAATGAGAAGTATTGAAAAAAACGATATGGCGTATAAAAGAAAAACCCTACAAATTGTACAATTTGTAGGGTTTTAATACATTTTCCTTGTTAGGATGCGGAGAGGGCGGGATTCGAACCCGCGGTACCGTTAAGTACACACGCTTTCCAAGCGTGCTCGATCGACCACTCTGACACCTCTCCGGAGTCTGTTGGCAAAAATAGAAGTATAATTCTATTTTCCAAAACAAATTTTATTAAAATGTGTTATTTCCGCATTAATAAAAAAACTACCTTTACTCAAGGTGTTTGAAATAAGAAAATTATGGTCAATAAAAAATTATGGGCAATATTACCGATTGCTGCTCTAGCATTTGGTTGCCAATCCAATAAAAGTTCGGATCAGAAACAAGCAGATCGAACTGTATTTTTAGATGTATCCGGTATGGATACGACAGTTCATCCAGGAGATAACTTCTTTATGTATGCCAATGGACAATGGTTGAAGAAAACAGTTATTCCTCCATCAGAGTCTGGCTGGGGATCATTTTATACCTTGAATGATGAGAACTTACAAAAGCTTCATGGTATTTTAGATAAGGCCGCTCAGTCCAATAGTAAAAAAGGTACGGATCAACAAAAGGTTGGCGATTTCTATTCCAGTGGAATGGATACCCTGACGATAGAAAAGCTTGGAATTTCACCTATTCAGGCTCAGCTGAAGAAAATTGATGATTTAAAATCCATCGAAGAACTGATTGCTTATAGTGCCGACGGTTTTAAAGAGGGGGAGGGAGATCTTTTCTCATTTTATATCGCTGCCGATGAACGTATGAGTAATAAAAATGCCGCTACTTTTGTACAGGGGGGACTTAATCTTCCTGAAGCAAGTTATTATTTGGATCAGGATGAAAAGGCAAAGAAAATACGTGAAGCTTATACGAATTATCTTAGTAAGCTGTTTACCCTTGCCGGTCAACAGGCTACAGCTAAAGCGGATGCCGAATCTGTCCTTAAGATTGAAACTGCAATTGCGAAATCTCATCTTAATCCAGTTGAATTACGTGATCCGATTAAAAACTATAATAAAGTTGCGGTAGCAGCTTTTCAAAAGGAGACACCTAATCTGAACTGGAATGATATCTTGGGCAGATTAGCAATTAAAACAGATACTTTATTGGTACAGCAACCGAAGTTTTATGTTGCTCTAAATAATTTGTTAAAATCTGAACCGCTACCAGTATGGAAACTAAAATTGAAGGCGGATCTGTTGAATTCATCAGCAACAGCATTGACAAAAGACTTCCGTAATGCACAGTTTGAACTGTATGGTAAAACTTTGCAGGGGCAGAAAGAGCAAAAGGAACGCTGGAAACTTATGGTCAGTACGGTCGATGATAACTTAGGAGAAGTACTTGGAAAATTGTTTACCGAAGAATACTTTAAACCTGAGGCTAAGAAAAGAATGTTGGAGTTAGTTAATAATTTAGAAATCTCATATCGTGACCGTATTGAAAAGTTAGATTGGATGACTCCTGAAACCAAGAAAAAAGCGATCGAAAAACTGCAAGCTTTTACTAAAAAGATCGGATATCCAGATAAATGGAAAGATTATTCTGATGTAGAAATCAATAAGGATACTTATTATGCCAATTTACAAGCTGCATCACGTCATGCTTATAAGGAAATGATCGAAAAAATGGGCAAACCAGTTGACAAGACTGAGTGGTTGATGACAACACCTACTGTCAATGCATACTACAACCCACCTTATAATGAAATTGTATTTCCTGCAGGAATACTACAGTTTCCATTTTTTGATGCAAATGCCGACGATGCAATCAACTATGGTGCTATAGGAGCTGTAATCGGACATGAAATGACGCATGGTTTTGATGATCAAGGTCGTCAATATGATAAAGAAGGAAATCTAAAAGATTGGTGGACTCCAGAAGATGCAACTAAGTTTACGACAAAAGCTAATCAGGTAGCCTCCTTATACGACGGTTTTACTTTACTGGATAAACAACATGTGAATGGAAAATTGACATTAGGCGAAAATTTAGCGGATATCGGAGGTCTTAATATTGCATTCGATGCTTTCAAAAAAACAAAGCAAGGTCAAGATGCAGCCAAAATAGATGGATTTACACCAGACCAACGTTTCTTTTTAAGTTTTGCTCAAGTTTGGCGTATTAAAAATAGTGATGAGCGAATGAGCATGCGTTTGAAAGTCGATCCGCATAGCCCTGAAGAATTCCGTGTCAATGGTCCAGTCTATAATATGGAAGCTTTTTATCAAGCATTCCAGATTCCAAAAACTGCGAAGATGTATGTAGCACCAGAGAAACGTGTTGCTGTTTGGTAGTGGTAAATAAAAAGTGTAATATATTTTTAGAATTGAATAATAATTGCTAATTTTGCCGTTCATTAACAATAAACACATTTAATTAATTTATTAACAATGTACGCAATAGTAAATATAGCAGGACAGCAATTCAAGGTTGCAAAAGACCAATTTCTTTTTGTGCACCGCTTACAAGGAGAAGAAGGCGCTAGTATTGAATTTGACAATGTATTGTTAGCAGAAGATGGTGGTAAATTCACAATCGGTACTCCGAACGTGGCAGGTGCTAAAATTTCGGCTAAAATTTTGTCTCATTTAAAAGGTGATAAAGTTATCGTTTTCAAGAAAAAACGTCGTAAAGGCTACAAAAAGAAAAACGGTCACCGTCAACAATTCACTAAAATCCAGATCACTGGTATTACATTATAATTGAATTTTTAATCAGACATTAGTCTTAAATTGAGATAAAGAAATGGCACATAAAAAAGGTGCGGGTAGTTCTAAGAACGGCCGTGAGTCACATTCGAAACGTTTAGGTATCAAAATCTTCGGTGGTCAAGCTGCTATCGCTGGTAACATCATCGTTCGCCAACGTGGTACTAAACACAATCCTGACTTAAATGTTGGTATTGGTAAAGATCATACATTGTTTGCTTTAGTTGATGGAAAAGTACTTTTCCGCAAAAAAGCTAACAATAAATCTTATGTTTCTATTATTCCTGCAGAAGTTTCTGTAGTTCCTGTAGAGAAGGCATAAGTTTTTTTGCTACACAATATTTGTAAAAGGCGTTAAGTTTACTTAACGCCTTTTTTATGTTTTAAAGCTTAAGTAAGAGCTTCTTAATAAAATTGTATACATTTATTTCTTCAAGAATCTAAGTTTGGTACAATTTTATACAGGAATTGCAGTTTATAGATAATATTAAACGTTCATGATTTATAAAAGTCTACCTTACAGTATTCCAGCAGTTGTGTTATTGTTGTTGTCATCTTGTAGTTCGATGTATATGCCCAATGTGCCAGCCGCGCCAATGTTTAAAGATGCTGGTGAAGTATATGTTTCCGGAAATATTAATTTAAAGGGAAATATTTCTGCCAGTGGAGGAGTCGCCGTTTCAGATCATATTGGAGTGATTGCAAATGGTTCTTATGTGGACCGAAAAGATAGTCCTACAGATTTTGCTCAAAAAATGGGTGAGCTGGGTATTGGCTATTTTACGACTTTTGGTCAACGGCGCAATCGTATTCTCGAAGTATATGCAGGTTATGGGATGGGTGTTGTAAATGAACTAGATACAAGGACATCAACGGCGGGGCCGGCAGTGGTAGAAAGCCGAGATATGGATTTTAATAAAATATTTGTCCAAGTCAATTACTCTTCCACAAAACGTGAGAAAATTCGTTTGTTTGGTGGAGATCGCGCCTTGAACTATGGTACAATTTTACGATTGTCACATGTAAATATGACAGATTTTAAAATAAACCAGCTTAATGCAAATAAAGAACAGAATGTTTTGATAGAACCTGTATTCTATACCCGTATGGAAGTAGGGCGTGGCTGGCAGATACAATATATGACTGGCATGAATTTCGGTTTGATGAGCAATGATTATTTGAAAGCAGGGCATCCGATAAATAGTTTGGGAATTCTTTATAAATTTGGAAGGAAAAATTAAATTATGATAAAAGTATTGAAAAAGAACTGGCTATTGATGTTAATGAGCGTGGCATTTTTGAGTAGCTGCGGGATCAGTAGGCAAAAAGCCCAGATTGAAAATCTTGGTAAGTGTAAGTTTGATATACAGTCTGTTGATAGCATTCGTGTAGCGGGAACTTCTATTCAAAAAATAGTGAAAGCAGATGGTATTGATCTATCGGCACTACCGAGTGTAGCTTTGGGAATGTTGCGTAAAAATATTCCTTTGGATGCCGTAATTCGCTTGAAAATTGAAAATCCGACTTTAAAGAAAGCTGCAATTAATCAGTTTCAATATATTATTCTGTTTGAAAAAAAGCAATTAGCAGAGGGTATTGTTAATCAGTCGATTTCTTTAGACCCTGGACAATCTACGGTGGCCTCGGTAAGATTAAATACTAATATTTATGAATTGATCAATAATGGTGATTTAGCAGGATTTATAGGATCTAATTCAAACACTAAAAAAGGTTTGTTTACAATAAAGATTAAACCTTCTATAAATGTCGCCGGTAAATCAATTTTTTATCCCGGATATATAACGATTGATCGTGAAGTTAGCCGTAATATTTTATTATAAAGGATACTTGTAATTTTCAAATAGGGTCTGTAAAACATTGTCTTACAGACCCTATTTTTTTTATTCAATTGTCATTTTTTATCTGTGTAATAAAAAAGTTATGATACTTATTGTTTAAATTACACAATGAAATTAATATCTTAGACAAATAATATATCTGGATTAGTGGTGGGTGATGACCAATTATTTATAGAAAAAAATAGAAATGCGTAAAAGTTTACTTGCTCTTATCTTGTCAGGAATGTCCAGCTCGTTGTTTGCACAGCAAAAGGTGGAAAGCTATGTACAAGAAATAAAAGGGACAAAATTGAAGTTTGACATGGTTGCGATTCCAGCTGGCGTATATAAACAAGGTGGGAATGTTAAAGCAGATGAAAAGCCTATTCATGAGGTAAAAATAGCTCCCTTCTGGATAGGGAAATACGAGGTAACCTGGAACTTGTTTGAACCTTTCTTGTATAAAGATTATGAGTTGACTCAAAGTATAGATGGCAAGATCACTCCCGAAGTGGATGCAGTAACACGTCCTACAAAACCATATTTAGATATGACCTTTGGTATGGGTAAAGAAGGTCACCCAGCTTTGGCCATGACCCATTATAATGCAATTCAGTTCTGCAAGTGGCTGTACGTACGTACAGGAGTTTTTTATAGATTGCCAACAGAAGCGGAATGGGAGTATGCTTGTCGCGCCGGAAGTGATAAAGCATATAGTTTTGGAGATGATGCCGCTTTATTGGATCAATATGCTTGGCATAAAGGCAATAGTGACGGTTCAACACATCTTGTTGGAACTAAGAAGCCAAATGCTTGGGGTTTATTTGATATGCATGGAAATGTTTCAGAATGGACTTTTGATCAATATATCGAAGATTATTACCAGCAGTTTGACGGTAAAGTAGCTGATAACCCCGTTGCAATACCTACTAAATTATATCCCAATAGTGTAAGAGGCGGTGCCTTTGATAGTGAAGCTGTAGATTTAAGAAGTGCATCTCGGGTAGCTTCAGATCCATTCTGGAAACAACTAGATCCACAAATTCCTAAAAGTAACTGGTGGTTCCCTGAAGCTCCATTTGTAGGAATGCGCTTAGTAAGACCTGTGACACCTCCTTCGCATGAAGAAATAATGGCCTATTATGATAAGGCTCCAATTAAAGATTATTAATTATAACCAAAAAACCTAAAATATGGAAAATTTTGAACGTCGTGATTTTTTAAAAACGACAGCAGCTATCGCAGGCGGGACAGTTTTAAGTTCAGTGCCATTGGTAGGAGCATTTGCCGCGGGAAGCGATGTAATTAAAGTTGCATTGATCGGTTGTGGTGGACGCGGTACAGGTGCAACTTTTGACGCCCTAAGCTCAGGATTTAATATTAAAGTAGTTGCATTAGCTGATGCTTTCAAAGATAATTTGGACAGCACATATAAAACATTAAAAGATAAATGGCAGGATAAAATTGATGTTCCTGAAAAAAATAAATTCGTTGGATTTGATGCCTATAAAGAAGCTATTAAATTAGCCGATGTGGTGATCTTAACAACTCCTCCTGGATTTCGTCCAATTCATTTTGAAGAAGCTGTGCGCCAAGGTAAACATGTATTTATGGAAAAACCTGTTGCCACAGATATCCCAGGAATCCGTAAAGTTTTGGCAGCTGCTGAAATTGCTAAGAAGAAAAAACTGAATGTAGTGGTGGGTCTTCAACGTAGGTATCAAACAAACTACAGAGAAGCCATTAAAAGAATTCACGAGGGTGCAATCGGTGATGTTGTTTCTGGACAGGTATACTGGAATAGTGGTGGTGTTTGGGTAAGACCACGTAAGCCGGGACAGACAGAAATGGATTATCAGATGCGCAACTGGTATTATTTTAACTGGTTATGTGGTGATCATATCGTAGAGCAGCACGTTCACAATATTGATATTGCCAATTGGGTCAAAGGTGCATACCCGGTACGTATTCAAGGTACTGGTAGCCGCGCGCATAGAACAGGTAAAGAATATGGTGAGATCTATGACAACTTTGCATTAGAGTTAACTTATCCTGATAATTCAGTTGTATACAGTCAGTGTGCGCACTTCGAAGGGGTTACAAACCGTGTCGACGAACAGTTTCAAGCAACTAAAGGTAGAGCCTACCTGTCAGCAAATGGACAAGCAGTACTTTGGGATGCTAAAGGAAATGAAATCTATCGTCATGAACCAAAAGGAAATCCAAATCCTTATCAACAAGAGCATAAAGAATTGTTTGAAGCAATTTCAAAAGGTGAATATAAATTTGATAATGCAGAATATGGTGCATATAGTACTTTAACAGGTATTATTGGTCGTATCGCATGTTATACAGGAAAAGTAATTAAATGGGATGCTGCATTAAAGTCGGAAATCGATATTATGCCTACAAATTATGCATGGGATGCTTTACCTAAGATATTACCAAAAGAAGATGGTTCGTACCCGGTAGCTATACCAGGTCAGAATACAAATTTATACATTTAATAAGAGGATGCATTCATGTATTTTAAATCATGGATACTGCTCTCAATTAGTTTTTTTGGCTTGTGCAGCATAACAGCTGCACGAGCTGAACAAGCTTCTTATTCTTTAAAATCTCTCCGAAAAACTGTTTTATCTGGCCCTGCGCAGGGTACTTCTTATCATATTACGTATTTTGATACACAGGAGTTGGTTTCAAAAAATGATATCGATAGTGTTTTGAAAGTCATTGATTTGTCAATGTCGATTTATAACCCATCCTCTACAATAAGTCTATTTAATAAAGAGGAGAGAAGTGCTGTCAAGTTAGATCGTCATTTTCAAAATGTGGTTGATGCATCATTCCGCTATAATCGCATCACGAAAGGTATTTTTGATATTACGGTAGCACCGCTTGTCCAATTGTGGGGGTTTGGACCTAAACAGATTAAACATTTTCCAGACTCAAATGAAATCAATGCAACCCTAGCGTCTGTGGGAATGGATAAGTTAATTTGGAAAGCTCCTTATCTTAAAAAAAGCAAACCTAACGTCAGTATTGATGTCAATGGTATTGCACAGGGGTATTCAGTAGATGTCTTGGCTAAATTTCTTGAAAGTAAGCATATCAAAAATTATATTGTGGAGTTAGGTGGGGAAATGCGTGTTAAGGGAAGAAATCAAGCAGGTGAATTTTTTAAAATTGGTGTTGAAAGACCAGCCTCCAGCCACAATCAATTACTGAAAACCGAAGTTGTGCATATCAAATCTGGAGCATTGACGACTGCTGGAAATTTTGAAAAGTACATGATGAATGGAAAACAGAAGATTAGTCATCATGTCAATCCTTTGACGGGATATATGTTTTCTAGTCCAGTAGTCAGTGTTACGGTATATGCAAAAACTGCAATGGAAGCAGACGCCTTGGACAATTATTTTATGGCCCTTACACCAGATGAGATACTTGATTTTGTGAAGAAGAGAAAGAATTTAGAAGTTTATATTATATTTAACAATGAAAAGGGAGAAATAGAAGAAAAGTACTCGAAAGGGTTTTCCAACTTTTTTCTAAAAAAAACAATATAAATGAAATTATGAAAAGATCTGAATTTTTAAAAAACACCTTATTGGTTGCAGGTTCCGCTGTGAGCTTGAATACTTTAGCGGGTGAACAACAACAGAAAAAAAATAAGGCAGGAGCAGTATTTAACTTAGATTATGCACCGCATCAGGGTATGTTCAGTGCAACTGCTGGTAAAAATTTTGTTGATGAAATAAAATATATGCATGAACTAGGATTCAGAAGTATCGAAGATAACGGTATGACAGGACGCAGTATCGATGAACAAAAGAAAATAGGTGAAACGTTGGCATCTCTTGGGATGCGTATGGGCGTTTTTGTTGTTCCAAAGGGCGGGAACGGTGCCAATACTTTAGCGGCAGGTAAACAAGAATACATTGATATCTTTCTAAAAGGCTGTAAAGAGTCTGTGGAAGTAGCAAAACGTGTCAATGCAAAATGGGTAACAGTTGTTCCTGGCGATTACGAACGTAATCTATCTATCGGGGTACAAACTGGTAATGTGATTGAGGCATTGAAGAGAGGGGCAGAAATTTTTGAACCACATGGCATAACGATGGTACTGGAGCCTTTAAGTGACAGTCCTGATTTATTTCTTAGATATTCAGATCAGACCTATGAAATATGCAAAGGTGTGGGAAGTCCTTCATGTAAATTATTATATGATGCGTATCATATGCAAAAAAATGAAGGTAATCTCATTCATAAAATGAATGAGTGCTGGAATGAGATCGCTTATATTCAAGTAGGAGATAATCCAGGAAGAAGGGAACCTACTACAGGTGAAGTTAACTACAAAAATGTGTTTAAATGGCTTCACGAGAAGGGATTTAAAGGCGTGGTCGGTATGGAGCATGGTATGTCCAAAAGTGGCAAGATCGGCGAAGAAACTTTGGTCAACGCTTACAGAGAAGTAGATAATTTCTTAGTGTAACTTGTACAATTGTTTTTTTTATGCTAGATTGTCATTTTAAAAACCAAATTCTTGATAGAAATCTCTTATTTTAAAATAAACTAAAACATATAATGTCCACATCTATTAGATTTAAATTATCCTTCATGATGTTCCTGGAATTCTTTATCTGGGGCGCATGGTTCGTTACATTGGGTACATACCTGAGTAAAAATTTACAAGCACAGCCGCTTGAAATTGCGAATGTTTTTTCAACCCAATCATTAGGTGCTATTATTGCTCCTTTTATTATCGGTATGATTGCCGATCGTTACTTTAACGCGGAACGTATATTAGGCGTATTGCATATCATCGGTGCGGTATTGATGTATCAAATGTATAATGCAACTGAAATTTCTTCTTTTTACCCTTATGTATTGGCTTATATGGTTTTATATATGCCGACACTATCATTGGTAAATTCGGTATCATTCAGACAGTTGACCAATCCTGAGAAACAGTTCTCTAATATCCGTATTTGGGGAACTATCGGTTGGATCATTGCTGGTCTTTCAATCAGTTATTTGTTTAAATGGGATGCTGCAGAAGCTTCATCTGCTGGAGCTTTGAAAAATACCTTTTTAATGGGGGCTATTGCTTCTTTGGTGTTAGGTTTATTCTCATTTACATTGCCTAAAACGCCACCTGTTAAAATTGAGTCAGATCAGAAACCATCATTTTCATCGATCATCGGATTGGATGCAATCAAATTATTGAAAGACCGTAATTTCTTGATTTTCTTCGTTTCATCGATTTTAATCTGTATTCCTTTAGCATTTTACTATCAAAATGCCAATCCATTTTTAGATCAAATAGGAATGGAAAATCCTACTGGAAAAATGACAATTGGTCAGATTTCAGAAGTATTATTCTTATTGGCATTACCTGTTTTCTTTTCTAAATTCGGCTTCAAGAAAACGATTTTGGTTGGTATGCTTGCTTGGGCATTAAGATATATCTTATTTGCATATGGTAATGCGGGCGATCTTTCTTTCATGTTGATATTAGGTATTGCTTTACACGGTATCTGTTACGATTTCTTCTTCGTTTCTGGACAAATTTATACCGATAGTAAAGCTGGAATCAAATATAAAAGTGCTGCACAGGGTTTGATTACATTAGCGACTTATGGGGTAGGTCAGCTTATTGGATTCTGGGTTGCGGGTTTTATCGGTGAGAAATATGCATACTTGCAACAAGCTAATGTTGCTGATTTTTGGAAACAAACATGGATTATTCCAGCAGGAATAGCATTCGTAGTCTTTGTTATCTTTTTAGTTGCTTTTAAAGATGAGAAGGTCGAGAATAAAGCGGTTGCTGAGTAAAATTAATAAAAGAACTAAAACTAAACAATAAAATAAAATGGCTGAAAATAACACTTATGATGCTATTGTCATTGGTTCAGGAATCAGTGGTGGATGGGCAGCAAAAGAATTAACAGAAAAGGGTTTAAAAACCCTTATGTTAGAACGTGGTCGTAATATCGAGCACGTAAAAGATTATCCGTCGCCGAATAAGAATCCTTGGGATTTCCCACATGCCGGAGGACGTACGCAAGAGATGATCAAAGAACGTCCAGTTTTGAGCAGGGATTATCCGTTAAATGAAAAAAACTTAGATTATTGGGTAAATGAACAAGAAAGTCCCTACACCGAAACTAAACGTTTTGACTGGTATAGAGGTTATCACGTAGGTGGTCGTTCATTGATGTGGGGAAGACAATCTTACCGACTTGGCGATTTAGATTTTGAAGCAAATTTAAAAGATGGACACGGTGTAGATTGGCCGATCCGTTATAAAGATATTGCTCCTTGGTACAGCTATGCAGAGAAATTTGCTGGTATCAGCGGTAACCGTGATGGTTTGGATGTATTGCCTGATGGTGATTTTATGCCTGCTATGGCGATGAATATCGTGGAAAAGGATCTTGCAGCACGTTTGAAAAAAGAATACGGTGGTAATCGCCATTTTATTATGGGAAGAACAGCAAACATTACTGTTCCTCATCATAACCGTATCAACTGTCAATATCAAAACCAATGTTGGTTAGGTTGTAATTTTGGTGCTTATTTTAGTACACAATCGGCAACATTACCAGCAGCAGTAGCAACTGGTAATTTGACATTACGTCCATTCTCAATTGTTACGAAAATCATTTACGATAAAAATACCAAGAAAGCAAAAGGTGTTGAAATTGTAGATGCGGAAACAAATCAAACGTATGAGTTTTTCGCTAAAGTGATCTTCGTTAATGCATCTGCATTTAACTCAACTTGGGTACTGATGAACTCAGCTACAGATGTTTGGGAAGGTGGACTTGGAAGTAGCAGTGGAGAATTGGGACATAACGTAATGGATCACCATTTCCGTTGTGGAGCAGGAGGTAATGTAGAAGGATATTTAGATAGCTATGTATTTGGTCGTAGACCAACAGGATTATATGTGCCACGTTTTGTTAACGTTGCTGGAGATGACAAGAAACGTGATTATGTCCGTGGTTTTGGTTATCAAGGAGCTGCAGGCCGTGGTCGCTGGTCTGGGGAGGTCGCAGAAATGAGTGTAGGTGGAGCATGGAAAGATGCTCTTACCGAAGCTGGTGATTGGAACGTAGGTTTTACTGCTTTCGGTGAGATTTTGCCATACCATGAAAACAAAATTAGCTTAGACAAAACTAAAAAAGATAAATGGGGTCTTCCTGTATTATCAATGGACGTTGAAATCAAGGATAATGAGTTGAAGATGCGTGGTGATATGCAAAACGAGATGAAAGAGATGTTGGAGAAAATTGGTGTTAAGGACACATATACTTATGATAACGTGTATGGTTTTGGTCAAGGTATCCATGAAATGGGAACTGCTCGTATGGGTAGAGATCCTAAAACATCTGTTTTAAATGGTAATAACCAGGTTTGGGATGCACTTAACGTTTTTGTAACTGATGGTGCAGCGATGACATCTGCAGGCTGTGTCAATCCTTCATTAACGTATATGGCATTAACAGCAAGAGCGGTTGATTTTGCTGTAAGTGAGTTGAAAAAAGGTAATCTTTAATCAGTTATAAATCTAAATTATGGAAAAGAATAATTCATCAAGAAGAGACTTTCTGAAAAAAGCTGCCTTATTTGGCGCTGGAGTGACTATACTGCCCCGCCATGTATTGGGTGGAGTAGGTTTTACAGCACCGAGTGATATGTTGAATGTTGCATCTGTAGGTGTCGGTGGTATGGGGGGATCAGACGTATCGCGATTTGCAGCAAGTGGAAAAGCAAATATTGCTTACCTATGTGATGTAGATACGCGTCGTGCGGCAGATTCTGTGAAAAAGTTTCCGAAGGCAAAATTTTATAAGGATTTCCGTGATATGCTCGATAAAGAGCATAAACATATTGATGCAGTTTCAGTATCAACACCAGATCATCAGCATGCTATTGTGGCTTTGGCAGCAATGCAATTGGGTAAGCACGTTTATGTGCAAAAACCATTAGCTCATGATGTTTGGGAAGCACGTGTTTTGACACAAGCAGCCAAGAAATATAAAGTTGTGACGCAAATGGGTAATCAAGGAGCATCAGGTGATGGTGTGAGACAGATGCGCGAATGGGTTGACGCAGGGATGATTGGAGATCTGAAAGAGATCTTCTGTTGGACCGATCGCCCTGTATGGCCTCAAGGTATCCAATGGCCTACACAACAAGCTCCGGTTCCACAAGAATTGGATTGGGATCTTTGGTTAGGTACTGCTCCAAAAAAAGACTATGTTGAAAAATTGATTCCTTTCAACTGGAGAGGATGGTGGGATTATGGAACAGGTGCATTAGGTGATATGGGATGCCATAACATGGAAGCGCCTTTTAGTATCTATGGCCTTCAATATGTGAAAGATGTACAGGCAACTGTTGGATCTGTATATGTTGACGAATTTAAAAGAGGATATTTCCCAGAAAGCTGTCCGCCGTCAAGCTATGCCGTAATGACATTCCCGAAAACGGATAAAACAGCAGGAGATGTTAAGCTACATTGGATGGATGGTGGAATTCAACCACCAAGACCAGATGAACTAGGTCCTAATGAGGCTTTTGGCGACGGTGGAAATGGTATTTTATTTATCGGTACGAAAGGTAAAATATTGGCCGATACTTACGCTGCAAATCCGAGATTATTGCCTACAACTGCTTCTTATACGACTCCAAAACAAAAGTATGCACGTGTTAAAGGTGGTGCGGATGGTCACTGGGCGCAATGGGTTGAAGGTTGTATTGCTGGTTATGGTAATATGCAGATGTCTTCTCCTTTTGAAATTGCTGGACCATTGACAGAAGCTTTACTGATGGCAAACTTGGCTATTCGTGGATCGGATTTGAAAGTTGATAATAAATATCCAGGAAGAAACTTACGCTTATTATGGGATAATAATAATATGCGTGTGACGAATTTTGATGAAGTAAACCAGTTCGTGAAGCGTAACTATCGTCCAGGCTGGGAAGTTAATTATACAATTTAAGTATTAAAAGAGATTGATTATGAATAGAAGAGAAGCAATTCAACGTGTCGCAATGTTGATGGGAGGCGTGGTCATTGGTTCAAGCCTTTTTCTTGAAGGTTGTTCACGCTCTGCTACTAAACAGGTAGAAGTTTTATTCGAACCTAAGACAACCGATTTATTGGGAGACTTAGCCGAAGCAATATTACCGAAAACCTCTACTCCTGGAGCTAAAGAAGCAGGCGTGGGAAGCTTTATCCCAGTGATGGTAAGAGATTGTTATACCGATGAACAACAAACTGTTTTCATGGATGGAATTAACAACTTAGATAAAAAAGCACAAGAGTTAATGAAGAAAAATTTCTTAGATCTTTCTGCTGAAGAACGTACAAGTTTTGTAAACTTACTAGACAAAGAAGCTGGTGAGTTTAATAAAAAACAAGATGAGGCGACAAAAGAAGAACGTGAGAAAAATGCTGTAAAACAAAATGAATTATATAGAGAAGTGGAAAATAAACCACCTCATTGGTTTACAATGTTTAAGCAGTTGACCTTAACAGGATACTTTAATTCGGAACTGGGATTAACTAAAGCATTGCGCTATGTGAAGATTCCAGGAAAATTCGATGGAAATTACCCTTATAAAAAAGGTGATAAAGCTTTTGCAGGTTAATGTAAAAACATAAAGAATAAAAAGGGGGTACTTCAAGCGAAGTACTCCCTTTTTATTTAGTCTCGATTTCTAAGGCGAATGAAACACGTTCTTGCTTTGTGACCGTCATGAAATAGCCCTTATCTGTTGAGTTACCACTAATTTCTACACGGTCATTATAGCGGAGTTCTCGTAGGTAATTCATTTCTATGGATACAATTTGATTTGTTAGCACTAATTCCATCGGTAATCTATCCATACACCAATCTAAATATTTGACATTATTAGCATGATTGACAATATCCAGATCTGATATTTTAACCGTATAGTTTTCGATTGGTTTTACGGTCTGTGCTAGATTTAGTTTTGAAAAAGGCTTTTGCGTACTGTGACGCTCTGGAAATGTTTTAAAATCGCCAAGTGCTATTGCCAGTTCCTCAGGTCCTCTTTTTACAGTATTGATAACCGCCCAATAACTTGTAGCAGTCACATAAAGTTGGTTATTGACATACACCTCAAAATTACGGGTTGATTTAGCCCCTTCTAAGTGCTGAATCCAGGTTTTTATGGTCACTATATCCATCCATTTTGGCAAGCGGTTTATTTCAAACCGGATACGGCTTAACACCCAGGTCTGATTATTTTTGGCCATTTCCCTAAAACCAAAACCTGCAATAGTCGCATGTTCACCAGCTGTGAGTTGCAGTAAATTGGAAAGATCAGAATAACGGATTCTGGCATTTGAATAGCATTGTGTAAAATTGATTTCCCAGTTTTTTTCAAATGTTGAATTGTCCATTTTTGATAAATTTCAACAAATTTAGGCATTATTATGCTGTAGAATAAGGCATTTTGTAAAATAAATGTTAAAATCGAAATAGTATTGGTATTTTATCGAGGATTCCTTACATTTAAATAAGGTTAAGTATATGTTATAACAATTAGGAGCGTTATAAATGAAATGTCTTACTTAATCAAAGTGTCAATTATAAATTATTAGTAGTATGATCGGAGAATTGATAGAAAAAGAACAAATCTCTTCATTCAAAATAGTCGCGGCGAATGAAGATAGAAGTCAAACATTTTTAGAAACTTTAAAAGGAGCTTTGCGATTGGGGAATGAATTTAAGTCGAAGACTACAATAGCCTTTCAAACAGAAGTAGGTCCTAAAAGAATAGAAACAACGGTTTGGTCGTTAACGGATAAGTATCTCCAAATAAAAAGCGGTGTATTGATTCCTCTGAGATCAATTTTAGCAATAGAATATTAAACAAAAATAATTACTCAAAAAAAGAAAAGTGCTGTTGTATCAGCACTTTTCTTTTTTTTCCTCAGCTAATTCCCGATCTTCCTGATCTAAATCTAATGTATTGTCTTCTTGTTCTGCATCCGCGGATTTTTCGTATTGTAATACGGTCAGAATTGGGAAGTGATCTGAATCAAAATTATTCAGTCTTTTCATTTTCTTTAATTTGAAGTCTGTACTACAGAAAATATGATCTAAAGGAAAGCGCATAAAAAAATGATGTGCATGAAAAGTATTCAGAAAGAAACGGCCTCTTCTCGGATCAAGTAATTGACTTGTCTTTAAAAATAATTCAGTGGTATAGCTCCAGGCGACGTCATTCAGGTCACCGCAAACTATCACTGGTATTTTTGATGCTAAAGCTTTATCTGCAATCAGAAGGAGTTCCTTATCACGTTCTGTTGACCTTGGGTTTTCACCTGGTACAGGAGGAGTCGGATGTACCGCATATAATTGAATGACCTGCCCATTTCGTAAAATTACTTTTGTATGAATGGAAGGGATATCATCCTCCACAAGAAATTTGACTTCACTTTCCTTCAATTCCAATTTAGAGTACAGCAACATACCATAAGTGTTATCTATCGGTTTCTCTATACGATAAGGATAGGCATCTGTGGCTTCCTTAAGCTGTTCCATCCATTCATGACTGGTTTCCAATAGCAGTACCAGGTCAGCATCAGTCTTTTTAATTTCCGCAATGCAGCCTTTGTAATTGGTATTATCTTCAAACACATTTGATATCATAATACTGATGGTTTGATCGGGTATTTCCTGTTTTACTCTTAAAATCTGCTTTTTTCCAAGAGGAGTAAAGGGAATGATCTGTTTTAATAGGTATAAAATAGTCCCTGAAAGTAAGGTTACATAAATATAGAAGGTTAACGTTCTGTTAGAGAATATTAAAAGGAGCGCCAGTGACAGGGCTGTTAATACAAGCTTTTGTAGTCTTGGATACTCAAAAATTCGGAACGTCCAATAATCATTTCTTATTAATGGAATAAAACTTATAATGATTAGGATGGAAGAAAAAATATATAGAGCTGTGTGCATATGTAATCTATTTGTGCGATAAAAATAGAAAAATAATCAAGAAAAGATGATTCGGGCACAATAAAATGAGAATTGGAAGATAGCAGAAGCAGGCTATAAGGGCATCATGTATGGGGAATCGTTAAAAATGCATACACCATTATATAAACTTTTTGTTGGAGTTTATATAATGGTGTAACAATGGATCAGCTATTATTCTTCGTATAAGCGCTCAACGGCAAAACCATTTTGTTTCAGACGTAGTGCTATTTCAAACGCTTGAATATTTAGAGCTTCCAATTTTAATATTAATCCGTTACTGAATCTGTTAATATTAATGGTGATGATGTTGGGAATCTTCTTTAAAGTTTCCTCTAATTGATGAATTTTGTCTTCATTAATTAGCATGGTTTCAAAAATGTATTTTTCCATAACAATAAATATTAAGGTTTTAAAATCAATGTACTCGGTAATTTTTTCGTCCATTGCTCTTTCTCAAAAGAAATCTGTTTCCAAGCAATGAAACTTATCAGTATAATATCGAATGAAGAATAATCAATATCTTTAGTCTTGGGTTCCTCTATAATATTGATTTGATTAGGTGCCGCATAATCTAACGAACGAATAGCCTCTTTGAGCTCCACAGAGGTTTTAATGAACTCATCTTCGTCTAAGAAACTTATTTTTACATCGTTGTTCTGTACAAGTTTGTGCACATATATCAATAAGAAACTATCACTAAGTGTTTTGATAGGAACCAATATGCTTTTCACCTCTTCAGGAAGACCCCTATCGACTAAAATTCCACAAGGAATATGAACAGCTTTTAAAAGCGCTGTCGTTTTATCTTCAAATCCGCTATGATTAAATAAACTTTCTTTACCTGTTAATGAACCTAACAATCTTTCCGGATTAACGACTTTACTTGTAAACCCGATGATACTTCCTAAAACAGATCCTTCATAGACAGATTGACCGATACCTGTCAACAGTAAGTCGAAATCTTCTTCATTGGCCATTTTTGCAATGTCGTCGTTGATATTGTCGGTACCTCTAAAAATACCAGTGTACGGTTGCTCTATTTTTTCACTTTCATCATTTAATACTGAAAAATTATCTCTTTCGTATTCGATCGAATTATAAGTATTGAGTTCATTCCCGATCGAAAGATGTAATGCCGTTACCGTACTATTTTCTTTTGATTTTTTAATCAGCATATTGGCAATACGGAGTAAAATTTTTCCAGAATTTGGGTTGCCAAATGAAATCAGAATATTGTATTTATTTTTCTTCGAAATGAGATCGCCATTATTTTCGATTTCAGGCTTAAAAAATTTATTAATTAAATCTAATGCAGGCCCCGTCATAAATGTTGTGATCAAAGCCATAAGAACCAGTATTGCGAACATTTCATCAGTAAGGACTCCTAAATCATAACCTATGTTTAGAGCGACTAGTTCCATCAAACCTCTAGTATTCATCAAAGCTCCTATGGTAAGGCTACTGTGCCAGTTTTGCCCCACAAATCTTGCCGATAAAGCACTTCCAATAAATTTACCCACTACAGCAATTGTAACCACCCAGAAACAGGTTTGCCAATGTTCGGCCTCATTGAGTAATCCAATCTGTGTTCTTAGGCCTGTAAAGACAAAAAATAGCGGTAAAAGAAGTACTTGCGCTACATCTTCCACTTTTTCAATAAAGATACTTCGAAAACTTGTGTTGGTTGGCATGATTACACCAGCCATAAAAGCTCCAAATAGGGCGTGGATACCGATAACTTCGGTGGTCCATGAAGAAATCAGCAATGTTAGAAAAAAGATACCTACAATCGATTTGCCTAACCGTTCTTTAGTGGAGTGAAGGTCACCGATACGTTGGAGAAATGGTTTTACGAACCGGACCATCAATAAGACATAGCCGGCCGCGAAAGCGATCGTGTAAACTGCACTGACTACAGATCCTGCTTTTACAACCGCAATAACAGCTGCCAAAAGACACCAAGCAGTGATATCATCTGCCGCTGCACAGGTGATGGCAATCGAACCTAGTCGTGTTTTGCTCATACCCCTTTCCTGTACGATCCTTGCTAAAACAGGAAATGCAGTAATACTCATGGATATTCCAATAAAGAGCGCATATGATAAAAATGAAATACCTTCAGGTGCTGTTGTCTGGAAGATCACATAGGCGAGCCCCATCCCTAGAAGAAAAGGAAAGATAATGCTTACATGACTGATAACTATGGCATCTTGAGCTTTGTTTTTCAATATTTTCAAATCTAGCTCCATGCCGACGACAAACATAAATAGCACTAAACCTATTTGACTCAATACCCCCAGATTTCCCAAAGAACTGACTGGAAATAAAAATGTGGATATTTCTGGAAAGTAATTTCCTAGTAGGGAGGGCCCTAGTGCAATACCCGCTACGATTTCTCCAATAACAGAAGGTTGACCAATTTTTCTGAATAATATACCAAATATTCGCGCTACAAATATGATTGTTATGATCTGCAACACGAGTATTGCTAGCGGGTAGGAAAGATTTTCATGCAAATGATCTAAGAAATGTGACCATGCTGAGTTGAGTGGTACATCTGCAGTTGTATGTGGTTGATTTTCAAATTGGGAGCCCTGATGGATAATAAAATAGCCTAAAGCTATCCCAATAATTAAAATGGCTAGATAAAAAAAGGTGGAGCGGTACTTACTTTTAAACATATTTTGTCGGATTGTAAAGAGCAAGTATAATAGCTAAAGTTTTTTCTACAAAACGAATTCGTGTTTTTTGTACCAGACCAGAAAAAAAATGTACTAAACATTTAAGCTGTTTACAAAATGATCTTTGTAGGGTGCCGATAAGGTAAGTTGTTTCAGGTCAGGCATATCTTTTATTTTACACGCGACATACTGTGCTGTGTAAGACGAGACCACAGCTAATGCAACAACATTTCGTCTGTTGATCCTACAGAATTTTCCAGAAGGTAGGATCGCCAAAATTTCATCTAAACTGATGTTTTTCGCAAGAATATTTTGACCGTCTTTCATATAGATGTATTTATCCCGCCTATCATGATCGGCCACCTCAATATAGGCAATTTGATCTATTCTTATCCTTGTTTTTCCTTGATTACTGTTTAACTCTATAACCTCTAAACCTGTTTCCTTTGTTGAGTTAAGCCACTTCAAGGCTTTATCGAAAGCAGTCTGTAATCGATCAGCCTGATAAGGTTTTCGTATATAATCCACAGCATTGAGATCAAATGCATCAGCAGCATATTCCTTATGAGCTGTTGAAAAGATAATTGCTTTGTCAGAAAGTATCCGGGCGACCTCTAGTCCGTTCATACCTGGCATATGAATATCTAGAATACAGGTGTTAAAATCAAGTCTGTCAATCTGTGCTAAAAACTTTTGGGGATTATTGAAACTTTTTACGATTTCTACGTCCTTAAAATTTTCACATAAAGCTTGAATGTAACTTAGTGAAGGAAGTTCATCATCCAATAAAATACATTTAATCATTTTGATAAAGTTTTATTTTTACGGTTACCGTGTATATATTTTCTTTTTGCTCAGTATTCAAGCTGTACTCAGTACCGTAAATATTTTTCAACCGTTTCGAAAAAGTTTTATTGCCCAATCCACCTAGGCTTGAGTCTATTTTTTGTTTTTGCATGACCCGATTAGAAACGGTGAGGTGAAAATAATCGTCGATAACCTCAAACACCACAGAGATAAAACTGTTTTCATTTTGAACATCAGCATGTTTGAAAGCATTTTCAATTGGGTTGATGGTCATAAATGGAGCAATAAGCATTTCTCCAGCTTCGGCACTAATTTTTTTTCGTATATGTAGATCAAATAAAGGACTTATTTTAAGTTTATTGATCTCTATTAGATTTTGCGCAAAAGCGATCTCATCTTTTAGCTTTACGAACGTGACATCTGTTTCATAAAGAATATAATCCAGTACATTGGATAATTTATCAAGTGCATGATAACTTTGGTAGGCATGAGACTGAATAGCGTTTAATGCATTTTTTAGTAAGTGTGGGTCCAACTTATAATAATTCGTTTCATCAGGAAGAGAAATGCTATTTAAATCTCGATTTTGTCGAATTAATAGTTTATTTTGACGTTTTAAAATACGAATCTTCCAGTAGAGGAAGACCGCTAATAAAACAAGAATAAAGAACACAAGAAATAATAAACTATAATAAAAAGTAGACATACTGACTTTGTTTTACTTCGAATATAGCAATTTTCTAAAAAGGCAATGGAATTTTAAGATTTCAATAGGAAATGGGAATCTATAGATCGACTATAATAAAATACAAAAACTGATCCCAAAGATAAACTTTTTCTATTTCTAAAGATGATCATTTTTTTCATCAAGGAAAATATATATACAAACAGACTAATATACTTACCGGAATTGTTAAGTTATCATAGCCATCTTTGCTAAATGCCTCTGCTAATGTAGCAGTAAGAGCAATTGTGGCTATTACTATAAATTCCTCCGAATCTAAATTAGAATTATAAACGGATCTCCATGTTAAAAACATAACGATCATAGCACATATAAAGAAAACAGTAGATCCCATTAAAGTTTTTTTTGCACCAAAGATCTTATATTGCGCTAAAGGCCATTTCTTGCCGGATAGTGCGGCCATAGGATCGCAAATAGCTAAGGTAACTAAAGGTAAATAATAATATATATAGCATTCATCTAAAGATGTCTGGATTAAGAAGCACAGATAAACTGCCACTGGATATACAATACTACCTACGGATTTTCTGTCAACTGCATTGATGGATTTTAATAAATTAAATTTTAAGGATAGGAGTAAAATCACAGCAAATAATCCACAAAGAAATAGGACTGACCAATGATTTTTCAATAATATTGGAAAGAGCAAACAAATTAATCCTGTACCAATATGTACAAGTTTTCTTGTCAATTCTACCTTAATCTTGTATTGATGGTATAAAAATTCAGAAAGAGCAAATAAAAGCAAGAATGTCAATGCCAGTAAAAGCAGGTTTAACAAATCGTTTTTCATTATAATATTTCTTTAAATAAATCAGCTAACCAATACATAGCTCCAGAAAATATAAAGCTGTCAAAGCGATCTAGTATCCCACCATGACCTGGAATTAGCTTACTATAATCTTTAATTTGATATTTACGTTTCAGCAATGAAGCTAATAAATCTCCAGTGAGTGCTGTAAAACAAATAGAAATTGCTGTCGCTATGGTTTGGCCAATTGAAAAATCGATGTATTGGAAAAAGAAAAAGCTGGTCGATGTTGTTAGTATTAAACCTCCAAGTAAACCTTCAAAAGTTTTATTGGGACTAATCTGAGGCAGAAGTTTTCTTTTACCAAATAATTGACCAGTAAGTTGGCTGAATCCATCAAAAGTGACCACAGTAAAGTATACAAAGCATACGTTTTCTGTTAAAGTATTGTCACTGAATTTGATAAATGCAAATAGGATCGTAAGGTAAATAAATACAGAAAAAAAGAAAAATATAATCCGTTTATTGGAAAATATATGAGCTTTTGAAATTTCAAAAAGACCTATTATTCCAATGCAAATAGCTAGAGATACTGTTAATTCAAAATAGATACACGAAAATACCATGATCAGAATTACAAAGTACAACACGAGTTTTAACCAACGTTCATTAGCTTGTCGCAGCTTACTCTGTTTATTGATATACTGTGTAACTAAACTGCCTATTCCAAAAAACAGGAACAATATAGAACCAATAATTAAGTACATGATTAATTTCTTTTTTGTTGCTGTATAAGAAATATGCTCTTTAAATTAGAGTGTAGTTTTGGTAGCGTAATAACCAAGATTAATTCCTCTAGGTACGCTAGACAACTAACAACTAACATCAAGTGAAAGTAGAATGCACTAAAGCCAAATACGAAGTAGCTGAAAATAAATATGCCCTGTAAGTAGCCAGTTATTTTATAAGACCATAAATGAAAGCTAGGGAATCTTTGAAATCTGATAAGCGCGCATAACTGTGGAATTAACAACATCGCAATTAAGATTATAAATTCTATTTTGTATGTTGCTACGAATACTTTTTCTAAACTAATCATTCCCATGAACGCCATAATATAAGTCCCGATGTCTGCAATCGAATCTAGTTTTGCACCAAACTCTGTTTGAAGATTAAACAGTCTTGCGATTAATCCGTCAAGTATATCAGTTACTAGGTTTATGGACAGCAACAATATAAAGGACTCTCTATTTGCTGTAATTATAGTATAAATGATAAAAGGTAATGCCAATAAACGGTATAGTGAAAGTGCATTTGGCACATTCCATCTGTTTTCTTTTTTAGTTTCCATATTACAGTGATTTTTTTCTACCGAAATTTTGATGAGCCTGCGTAAATTGACCTGCTGACAGCGCCGCGGCGATCGATAACTCGCCGGCAAGAACAAGAGCAGCAGCTATCTCGGCATATTTTATTGAATTTCCTTCTCCATAACAGTCCATCATATCCAGACATTCTCTTTGAGTAGGTAGATTGGTTCCTCCACCTACCGTTCCTACGATCAGATTTGGCAATGTAACACAGGCGTAGAGCGATCCATTACTATTTAATTCCATTCTTGTAATTCCTGTTGCCGCTTCTGCTACGCAGGCCACATCTTGACCGGTAGCTATAAATAATGCTGTAAGCCCATTTGCATAATGACCCTGTGCGCCTATTGCACCGCTCTGGATCACTCCCATAGTGGAAGTACGCCAATACCTATCCATGAGTGCAGATGACGTTTTAAGTACCTCTGATACAATTTTAGCGGATAATTCAATTTCCGCTGTGACTTTCTTACCCCTAACGTTATTAAAGGAATATGCTGTTGCTTTTTTGTCTCCTGAACTATTTCCTTCTATAAACCAATGGCTAGGTTTAACGGGACATTGATCAATCATAAATCGACAGATCGCATCTGTACATATCGTGACCATATTTTGTCCCGATGCATCTGCTGTAAAGTATTCAAAAGATATGGTGAGATGGTTTCCTTCAATCTGAATCTTTGTATCTGTTAGCTTAGCAAATCTGCTTGTATTTTTAACAATATCGTGGAGACTTTCTTTTTTAGCAAGAAACCAAGAGATAAAAAGGCTTAAATCATTTAAATTTTCAAATTTGAATACAGGACTTCTCTGGATACCTTCCTTTAGACATATCGAAGTAACTCCTCCAGCTAGTAAGCATGCTCTCGCTCCACGATGATATGAAGCCACCAGCGCGCCTTCACTGGTAGCTAATGGAACATAGTAAGCTCCATTAGCTGCTGTACCATGAACTTTTAGCGGGCCAATGACCCCCGTAGGAATTTGACTTATCCCAATAAAATTTTCAATATTTCCATTTAATAGCGATAAGTTGATGTTACTGTCAGTAAGTATTGGAAATTGTTTATTCGTTTTTTTGCTGAGATAATCACACAGTTTCGCTATCTCTGTTTGGCTGATTTCTGAAGAAAATGGTAAAGCGCATGCGTCTTCAGTATGAACGTCATATGCTTCTGTTTTTTTTAATAATGTTTTCATAATGAGCTTTTAATAAATGGACTGTTTGTTTCGTATTCCAAAGTTATTGTGATAATTGCATTTAAAATTGTGACAAACAATAAAAAATATTTTTAATTTTGTGATTATCGCAAATAATTAAACCAATGTATCAAGAAAAGCTAATCCAAGAAATATATAAAAAAGTCGACGCTACTAAGTCTATTATAGAAGCCATTGCAAATGCGCTTGATATTAGTTATGATGCGGCACATCGAAGAATTTCGATGAAAAGTAAATTTTCGATAGAGGAGACAGTTCAGCTGGCTAATCACTTTGCAATTTCTTTAGATAAGATGTTTCAAAAGAGTGATCATGTTTTAGTAAAAAAAACGACAGAAATCCGGACACCACATGACCTTTCAACTTATCTGGAAAATTCCTTTAAGTCTTTAACAGAATTCAATCCTGATCTTGGTACGTCCCTCTACTATTCCGCTAAGGATATTCCAATTTTCTATACCATAAATACAGGATTACTGTCAAGCTTTAAAAGATACGTCTGGCTCAACTTATTGAGTTTTGAGGGACTGGAAGTATCATTCGAATCTTTTTTATCGAAAAACGCATTAGACAATGGCGGAAAAAAATTGAACGATTATTATTCCTCCATCAGAGTAAAAGAAATTTGGAATGATACAACTATCAATAGTACGTTACAGCAGATCATGTATTTTTCACAAACTGGTTTATTGACCGCAGCGCACGGGACGATTCTCTGCGATCAGGTCAAAGAGCTTTTGTTTTCGCTGGAGAATAAATGTGTTCCGAATAATGACCAATACCAACTGTATTATCATGAACTGTTGATATTAAACAATAATGTTCTTGTTTCGAACAAAGATAGAAGGGCTTTATTTGTCCCCCATACCATGTTGGGATATTTTATCACACACGATACTGACACCTGTCAACACGTTTCAAATTTTTATCAGCACCAGCTTAAGAATTCCAGGTTGTTAAACACAGCAGGAACAAGGGATAAGAAAATGTTTTTTAATAAGGCTTATCAAAAAATTGATCTGTATAAGGCAAGAGTAAGCGCGATGGATGAAATTTGATTTAATGCTAATGGGTCGTTTATATAACTGCAGTTTACAGTTTCGATCAGGTGTTGCTTTTAGTATGAAAATCTAGTATTTAATAAAAATATTTTAGACGGCATAGAAAACAAGAAAAGCTCATCTTTTGGATGAGCTTTCTTGTACCTAGGGCGGGAATCGAACCCGCACTTCCTTAACGGAAACAGGATTTTAAGTCCTGCGTGTCTACCAGTTCCACCACCTAGGCAGGTGATATTAATGTGGAGCGAAAAACGAGATTCGAACTCGCGACCCCAACCTTGGCAAGGTTGTGCTCTACCAGCTGAGCTATTTTCGCATTGCTAACAGTTAACAAGTTGTTTTCTGTTTTGGTGATGCAAATATACGGCGATTTTTATAAAATCAAAATTTGAAACCATCATTTTTTTAATATTTAATGTAATGACCTCAAATATTGGCTCTTATTTTTTAGATTGAAATGAATAACAGAAAAACACATTGATCTGAAACTGGAGTATAGATGTTTTTTCAAAATTTTGCACCTATTATACGATGCACTATTTGTACATGTTTCAAGTAAAATGACAGCCTTTCTAAGCCGTCATTTTAAAATGTTCATTTATAAATTTTCTAAAAGTAGCCGAGATCTAGTGCTCTATTTTTTTGAATATGGAACAAGCGATATGACCACCAAAACCAAAAGTATTGCTCATGGCTATATTTACTTTTTTATGCTTTGCTTTTCCGAGAGTTAAATCCAATTTATCAGCAAATTCTGGTTCTATTTCTTTAGAGTTTATCGTAGGCGGAACAATATCTTCTTGAACCGCCTTAATACAAGCAATAGCTTCGATAGCTCCAGCAGCTCCCAGTAAGTGCCCTGTCATTGATTTTGTAGCGCTAATAGATACCTCGTTGTTAAAACCAAACATTCTTCCCATAGCTTTCAGTTCACTTTGATCGCCCATAGGAGTAGAAGTTGCGTGCGCATTGACATAGTCTATATCTTTTGCAGCGATATTCGCATCCTCCAAAGCAAGTTTCATTCCCAGAAATGCCCCGTCTCCTTCAGGATGTGTGCCCGTAATATGATAAGCATCCGCCGCTAAACTTCCTCCAATTATTTCAGCAATAATCGGGGCGTTTCTTTTAATCGCACTTTCATAGCTTTCCAATACGATAGCCCCAGCACCTTCTCCTAATACAAAACCGTTACGATGAATATCAAAAGGGCGGGAGGCACCCAAATAATCTTCATTACTTGTTGATAAGGCTTTAGATGCATTAAATCCACCGATGGAACTTTCGGTTATAGACGCTTCAGAACCTCCGGTAATAATCATATCTGCTTTGCCCCAGCGGATATAATTAAAGGCATCAACAATCGCAGTATTACTTGCAGAACAAGCAGAGGCGGTCGTATAATTTACTCCTCTAAGTCCATATTTAATGGAGATAACACCTGAAGCAATGTTTAAAATACGCTTAGAAATAAAGAACGGACTGAAGCGTGGTATTCCATTTCCTTGCTTAAACTCCGCTATTTGTTGCTCAAATGTTGAAACCCCGCCATCTCCTGAAGCCCAGATAACACCTATCCGATCTTTGTCCAGTAGATTGAAATCAATCTCAGCGTGGTGAATAGCCTCATGAACGCTAGCTAATGCATATTGCGTAAAAAGATCTAATTTTCGTAATTCTGATTTTTCCATGAATTGTAAAGGATCGAAATCTCTTACTTCACATGCGAATTTTGTTTTAAAGTTTGTCGCATCAAATTTAGTAATCATTTTTGCGCCACTTTGTCCCATAATCAGTGCATTCCAAAATTTATCTACGGTATTTCCTAAAGGCGTAATCGCTCCAATACCTGTTATAACAACTCTTTTCATCATTTAATCGTTTTTAATTAAATCTTCTTTAATAATTTTTTGTATGAGAGTGAAATCTTCATCACCGGTCAGTCTAGTAATTTGTACACTTGCAATCATCGTGGAAATAAGTAAGACGGCTTTTGTTCTAGGCTCACCTTTAAAATGAAAAGTACCCTGTTCTTGACCATATTTAAGCCATGCAATCACCCAATTTAACACCTGTTCGGAAAAAATCTTTAGATGTTCAATTATACCTATATCTAAAGTATTGTAATCAGTAGATAGCGATCCAACGATACATATTTTATTGTCATTTTTAATATTCCTGTATATAGAGAGGAACTTGTCTAGTTTTTGTAGTGGAGACTTATCTTCAAAATCCTTTTTCATTTTGTGAAAGTTTTCAATATGATAATCTATAACTGCAATTCCCAAATCTATCTTTTGTGGAAAATGATAATGAATAGAAGCTTTTTTTATTCCAACGGCATTAGATATATCAAAAAAGCTAAAGGCATTGTAACCCTTATCCCGAATCAGGCTATCAGCAACTCGTATGATTTGTTCTTTTGTTGACATCAATTATTTTTTTGTAAATATACAAACCTACCAGTTGGTAGGCAAGGGTTGCTGATATTTATTTGAGATCAGTGGTGTGGTTGGATTTTTACGCATGATCAGGCCTACCTGATTATGCAAGAACTTTTTTGAAGGGAGCGGATGTATTATCGCTGGGGTTATTGTATTTTGAAATACATGATGATCAGGATTTAAAAATCCGAAATTTAAGTTTTAAGGGATATCTTGGTCAATTACATGTAAAGGGAGGCAATTCGAAATATTTAAAATAAACAAGAAAAGCTCATCTTTTGGATGAGCTTTCTTGTACCTAGGGCGGGAATCGAACCCGCACTTCCTTAACGGAAACAGGATTTTAAGTCCTGCGTGTCTACCAGTTCCACCACCTAGGCAGGTGATTTAATGTGGAGCGAAAAACGAGATTCGAACTCGCGACCCCAACCTTGGCAAGGTTGTGCTCTACCAGCTGAGCTATTTTCGCTTTTGATACTGCAAATATAGGGAGATTATAGATACTACAAAATGTTTTTTTATAGCTTAAGCGTAATTCCCTCAAATGAAGCGAGATAATTTTTATCCCGCTTCAAAATACGATGTGTTTAAATTTGAATTCACCACCTTGCTAGATATGTAGGGGAACTAATACAAGCTTTCATAGTAGTCAAAACTTAAAATGAGAGCGTAGTGAATCTCCAGTGGTAAGTATCAACTAGCGTCAGTTTGTCGGAATCAACAGGTAGATCTGTTATAATTTTTAATACCTGCATGGCCATCATACTTCCCATGATTCCAGGCAGAGGGCCTAATACCCCATATTGATCACAGCTAGGAACATCTTTTGGATGGGGAGGCTCTGGAAATAAATCACGCAATTGTTTACTGCCCATGTAATTGAAAACAGCCATTTGACCTTCGAAAGCAAGAATACTTCCATACACCAAAACTTTGTTGGAACGTACACAAGCATCGTTGACCAGATAGCGTGTAGTAAAGTTATCAGAACCATCTACAACAATGTCATATCCCGCTAGGGTAACATCAACATTCTCCGAAGTGATTTTTGTCGCAATGCTGTCGACTTGGATGGATGAATTGAGTTCGCGGATATATACTGCCGCACTTTTTACTTTTTGTAGATGTACACTTTTTTCATTGTGTATAATTTGTCTGTTGAGATTATGAATTTCTACATGATCAAAATCAACAATCCCTAAATGACCTACTCCAGCAGCAGCGAGATATTGAAGAACAGGCGAACCTAGTCCACCTGCTCCAATTACGAGGACTTTTGCCGCCATAATTTTCTGTTGCCCTTCAACACCAATTTCATTAATAAAAACTTGGCGGGAGTATCGATCAAAAGCACTGTGCTGTTGCATAAATACGATAATTTGTGTTATAATTATTATTGCCTACCAGAGTAGCTTATGTCCCAGTCTTTCATAATGGGATCGTATCCAGCCTTTCTGATGATACCTTGGATAGTTTCCATACTGCGCTCATCACTGATCTCAAATTGTTCAAGCGACTGTGGATCGACCACATAGCCACCTGGATTTGTCTTCGAAGCGGCGCTCATGGTCGTGACACCGATAGGAATGATATGGTCTCTAAATTTCTCGCGTTCACGAGTTGATATGGATATTTCTAGATTTTCATTCCATAAACGATAAGCGCAGATCAATTGCAGTAAATCACGATCTTCCATAATAAAATTCGGTGTGGATACACCTTCCGCAGGTCGTAATCGAGGAAATGAAACTGAATATTTTGTACGCCAATAATGCTTCTCAAGATAATCAATATGTAACGCATTGAAAAAGCTATCGACACGCCAGTCTTCTAGACCTAAAAGAACACCAAGACCAATTTTATGAATTCCGGCTTGACCTATACGGTCTGGTGTATTCAGCCGATACTCAAAATTTGACTTTTTGCCTTTTGGATGATATGTTTTATAAACCTCTTGATGATAGGTTTCCTGATAGACAAGCACAGTATTAACCCCTTCTTCCTGCAGAATACGGTATTCTTCTAAAAGCAGAGGTTGTACTTCAATGGATATCTGCGCGAAGTGGGGCTTCAGCAATGCAATCGCATTTTTAAAGTAATTGATCTCAACTGTTTTATTGGCTTCTCCGCTTACCAATAATACATGACTGATACCCATAGATTTTAGCGCCATGGCTTCTAGCAGTAATTCTGTATTCGAAAGTGTTTTGCGCTTGATCTTATTGTCCATACTAAAACCGCAATAGGTGCAGATATTCTGACATTCATTGCTTAGATATAAAGGAGCATATAACTGGATTGTCTTACCAAATCGACGTTGTGTGATCTGTTGCGTTAATTGGGCCATTTCTTCTATTTCAGTAATGGCCGCAGGAGAAAGGAAGGTTAGAAAATCAGTTAAATTTCTTTTTTCTTTACGGAGACTTCTTCTGACATCCTCAACTGTGGTATTATATATCTTTTCCTTGATTTCCTGCCAGCTGTATAGTGTAAATAGTTCCTGAAAAGTTTGCATAAAACGTTCTTAATCGATTAAAAATGAAGTTAGCGGACTAGAAGCGATAGCACGATTTTCTGATATACCTAATCCTGCCTGATAAGCTTTGCGACCTGCTATTACAGCTTCTTTAAATGCCGTCGCCATCTGTATCGGATATTTTGCGGATGCAATAGCTGTATTGACTAAAACAGCATCAGCACCGATTTCCATTGCCTTTGCAGCATCGGAAGGAGCACCAATTCCAGCATCAATAATAACAGGAACTTGGCTTTGGGCGATGATCATTTCTAAAAAGTCCAATGTTCGAAGTCCTTTATTACTTCCTATGGGTGCAGCTAAAGGCATTACTGCCGACGTTCCAGCTTCTTCTAGTCTTTTACAGAGCACTGGATCTGCATGCATATAAGGGAGCACAATAAAACCGAGTTTTGCAAGTTGCTCTGTAGCCAACAATGTTTCGATCGGATCGGGCATCAGGTAGCGTGAATCTGGATGAATTTCGAGTTTTACCCAGTTCGTTTCCAGGGCTTCACGAGCAAGTTGTGCGGCCAAGACTGCTTCTTTTGCATTACGTGCTCCAGAGGTATTGGGGAGTAAATTTACGCCAGGGATTTGTAAAGACTCGAGAAATGTGTCTGAGGAAGACTGATGGTCCAAACGCTTTAAAGCCATCGTGACCAATTCAGAACCCGATGCGACGATAGATTCCTTCATTTGTTGCAGACTTCCGAACTTTCCTGTTCCTAAGAATAGTCTCGATTGAAATATCTGATCGGCTATTTTTAATGTATCCATTGTAGTTTATTTTTAAGTTCTTGAATGTAGTGAGGGTGTATGGTGATTAAACTTGACAGTGCTATCCCATAAATGCCAATATCTTGTAGGGGAACGATATCATCAAGTGTTATACCGCCAATAGCGTAAATCGGCGGATAGTTTTGACCGTTGTTTTTTAAATGATAAACGATGTCTTGATATCCTGTTAAGCCTAATATTGGACTTAAATTGTTTTTAGTTGCGGTGAACCGTAAAGGGCCAAGACCGATGTAATCGCAGTTTTCTGTGATGCGTTGCTGTACGTCAGAAATATTATTTGCTGTACCACCAATTATTTTGTGCGGTCCTAATACATGTCGGGCCTCTTGTATGTCAGTATCTGTTAATCCCAGATGAACTCCGGCAGCATCAATGGTTTTGGCTATGTGCAGATAATCATTGATAATAAGCGTAGCACTATGTTGCAAGCAATGCTGTTTAATACGACGTGCTAATGCGAGCACTTCATCTTTAGTGCCTTGTTTCCAGCGTAGCTGAATCCAATCTGCACCCGCTTGTAGTGCATTATTAATGTTAGTCTCCTGTTCAATAGCCGTATCTCCCTGCGAGATATACTGTATCTTACTGAACGTGATATTTTTGGGGTATGCTGTCATTGCTATTTCAATTTTTTTACTATCGCATTTTTCTGCTCAGTATAATCCGGTTTGGGTATTTCCTTCTAATCATCTGTAAAGGAATGAATTACCTGTAAGAACAATTGTTACAGGCAATATGCATGATCTTTTATAAGACAATTTTTAAAACTTTTTACAGGTTGTGCACTCTTCCAGATTGTTCCTAATAAAGCTACACCATCGACGCCGGCGTCATATGCAAGGCCTAGGTTTTCGGAATGGATACCAGCAAGCCCAATTAATTGAACTTGCTGATTATTCCGAAGTTTTAGCTGATCTTTGATAGTATGCTCCTTACCATGACCTGGTTTTGAAATACTTGAAAACATCGGACTAAACAGTGCATATGACCATTGGTTATCCAGTTGATTAAAATCTATCATACTGTGTACAGATGTTGATCGGATTACGGTGTGACTATACTGACTTTGTTTTTTTGATTTTCGATCATATTCATTAAAATGTAACCGGTTTAAGTTTAACTTTTCGGCTAGATGATGATGGCTATGCATGACAAGACGATTTCGATATTGCGGATCTATTCCATAAATAAATTGACACATATCATCATCCGAAAAATTATATTTTCGGATATGTAATAGTTCCAATCCTGCATCCAGTATACTGTTGATGGTCTGGAGTTCGTTATCAATATCATGCTCGGCTGTCAAGACGATGATCATAAGTACAATTCTTTACCTTTTTCGATAAACTCTTTTGACATATCGATCATGCCTTGTTCTGCAGAATCCCGGATTTCCTGTGTGATCTTCATCGAGCAGAATTTAGGGCCGCACATCGAACAGAAGTGAGCAACTTTAGCGCCGTCTGCAGGTAAAGTTTCATCATGAAATTCTCGGGCTGTGTCAGGATCTAAGGAAAGGTTAAACTGATCTTCCCAACGGAACTCAAACCTCGCTTTACTTAGAGCATTGTCTCGGTATTGTGCACCAGGATGTCCTTTAGCCAAATCTGCCGCATGTGCAGCCAGTTTGTAGGTGATCACGCCATCCTTTACATCTTTGCGGTTAGGTAAACCGAGGTGTTCTTTTGGGGTAACATAACAAAGCATGGCACAGCCGAACCAGCCAATCATTGCCGCGCCAATTGCTGAGGTGATGTGATCATAACCCGGAGCAATATCTGTTGTCAATGGGCCTAAAGTGTAAAATGGTGCTTCGTCACAAACCTCAAGCTGTTTGTCCATGTTTTCTTTGATCATGTGCATAGGTACATGACCTGGACCTTCGATCATAACCTGTACATCATGTTTCCATGCTATTTTGGTCAACTCACCCAAGGTTTCTAATTCAGCAAATTGTGCAGCATCGTTAGCATCAGCTATAGAACCTGGTCGCAGTCCATCCCCTAGTGAAAAAGCAACATCATATTCCTTCATAATCTGACAGATCTCTTCAAAATGCGTGTAGAGGAAGTTTTCTTTATGATGGAACAGACACCATTTTGCCATAATCGAGCCACCTCGGGAAACAATACCTGTTACACGTTGTGCTGTTAAATGGATATAACGTAAAAGTACTCCTGCATGGATGGTGAAATAAGAAACTCCTTGTTCGGCTTGTTCAATTAGTGTATCTCTGAATATTTCCCATGTCAGATCTTCTGCAACGCCTTTTACTTTTTCTAAAGCTTGATATATAGGAACTGTACCAATTGGCACCGGAGAATTACGGATGATCCATTCGCGTGTTTCATGAATATTTTTACCTGTTGAAAGATCCATAATTGTATCAGCACCCCATCGGCATGCCCAGACAGCTTTATCAACTTCTTCTTCAATGCTTGAGGTAACGGCACTATTACCAATATTAGCGTTGATCTTTACCAAAAAGTTGCGGCCGATGATCATCGGTTCGCTTTCTGGATGATTAATGTTGTTTGGAATAATTGCTCTTCCGGCGGCAATTTCTTCTCTTACAAATTCAGGGGTAATTAATTTCTTTGGAGTACGGGCACCAAAACTGTGACCGGTGTGCTGATGATCCATACCTTTAGTTGCTGCTTCGATTTGCTCAATACGCTGATTTTCGCGAATGGCTACATACTCCATCTCTGGAGTTATGATTCCTTTTCTTGCATAGTGCAGTTGACTTACATTTTTACCCGCTAATGCTTTTTTAGGTCTATGGCTGTATTCAAAACGGAGTTCATCCAGGTCCGAGTCTGCCAATCTTTCTTTTCCATAATCTGAACTGATTTGTGATAAAACTTGAACATCTTTTCTGTCCAATATCCAATTTTCACGAGTTCTAGCAAGACCTTTGCGGATATCAATCTGTGCTTGTTCATCCGTATACGGACCAGAAGTGTCATAAATAGTGACTGGAGGATTGATTTCTATTCCACCCTTGCTAAGTTTGGTCGGACTTAATGTAATTTCACGCATGGCAACCTGAATAGGATAGAGCTGACCTGAAATATAGACTTTTTTTGAATTTGGAAATGGGGTCTGGGTAATGTTTTGTTCTAACATGATGGTATAGTAATAGGTATAAGAGATTTATCCGCCCTGTGTTGCAGCGATAATTAGAATTGAGTCCTGATGCTGTAGTTTGGTTATTGCCCAAGCCGTTTTGGGTATAACCTGGTTATTAATAGCGACAGCAATGCCCTTGCTTTTTTCTGGGAATTCCAAAAGCATCAAACCTTCCAAAGAGGAGGGGGGCTGTTCAAAAAAACGTAATTGGTGATTAATTTTGAGTTCCATTCCTTTTAAAATTTTTAAATAAAAAACTTTAGGAATGGCCACAGTTGTGCCGGTATATGCACAATGAAGACATCTACTTTTCCCTACGCCAGTATGATCCGGATCAGGTTCTAAGGGTAAAATCTCAGCCTGCAAATTTTGCAGACACCCCTAAAGTTTCCACTAAACTAGGTAAAAAATCTCAATAAACGAAAATAGGTAGATTTATTTTAATCTGTCCATCTTTTTGTGACAGAACCATATACTTTAAGAAGTGAAGTGTTTTATTGATGGGGACTGCTGGTATAGCGAATAATGATTCTCCCTGGCAGAGGTGGAGTTATGGGCAGGGAGAATCAATGGCAAATACTATAAAATATGCTGGAGTTTAATATATTGAAGCAGCATAATGGTTTTGGCATCTTTGATTTCGCCATTATCAACCATTTGCATCGCTTCTTTTATAGGCAATTCCAAAACTTCAATATTTTCTTCCTCCTGTTCTAGCCCACCACCTTCACTGACTTTCATTTCTTTAGCATATTCGGCTATAAAGAAATACAGAATTTCTGTGACAGATCCAGGGGACATATAAGCTTCAAATATTTTACGTACATCTGTAATTTTATAACCCGTTTCTTCTTCAGTTTCTCTTCTGATGCAATCCTCGGCATTATCTTTATCCAACAAACCTGCACAAGCTTCAATCATCATACCGCTCTCATTTCCATTGACAAATGTAGGTAGACGAAATTGACGGGTAAGGATAACTGTTTTCTGTTCTTTGTTGTACAGTAAAATAGTGGCACCGTTTCCTCTGTCGTATGCTTCCCTGCTTTGACTCATAATGGTGCCGTCCTTTTTCAAATATTCGTAAGTGATCTTTCGCAAGACGTACCAATTGTCTGATAAGACCTTGGTTTCTGTGATTTTGATGTTATCTATCATGATTGAGGTATTTCAAATTCGCATTATTAATAATTGTCATATGCATATTTTTCAGTTCTTTTATACTTTTTTTCTAAAATACGGTGGACTTTTAAAAGTAAGTTGTCGATGGCTAAAGGTATATAAATTTATAAACTCCTAAAATTGTTTATATGGGAAAAATCGATCGTGTTGAAGGAAATTTTATTCAGTAGCGATTGCCTTATGAGCTGATATAAAATGATGAAGATCATGTAGAGGACAGGTTAAAAAGTACTTGAGATCTTAGATACATTTTATTGTGTATTTATAGAGGGTTTATAGAGATATACCTCTATGAACCCTCTATAAAACCTCTATAATATCACTATCACCTATCTAGAAATATACAAGATGGAAACAATAAAATGCAATGGTAAATCTATTGATATCAATAAAAAAATCAAAGGTCTATAAACAAGAAAAGCTCATCTTTTGGATGAGCTTTTCTTGTACCTAGGGCGGGAATCGAACCCGCACTTCCTTAACGGAAACAGGATTTTAAGTCCTGCGTGTCTACCAGTTCCACCACCTAGGCAGGTGATATTAATGTGGAGCGAAAAACGAGATTCGAACTCGCGACCCCAACCTTGGCAAGGTTGTGCTCTACCAGCTGAGCTATTTTCGCATTGCTAACAGTTAACAAGTTGTTTTCTGTTTTGGTGATGCAAATATAGAGCTAATAATTAAAAAAACAAATTTTAATATAAGCTTTATTGTCTTTTTTTTATAAGCCCTTTTCTTTCAGGAGAGAAGAAATGAGATCACTTTCGAAACCTCTTGATAAAGCATATTGAAATAACTTGTTTTTTAGAATATAGACATCTTTATCTTTCAATGATAGTTGCTTTTTATCTAAAAGATCATGGAGTTTATCTTCATACTCATCTAAATCAATTTTTGAAAATGCAATTTTGATTAAAGGGTCGGATACCCTTTTGAGTTTTAAGGACTGCTTAATCTTAATCTTTCCCCAACTTTTTATTCTAAGCTTACCTAGAGTATAGGCTATAGCAAAGCGTTCTTCATTTAGAAAATTGTCCGATATCAATTGTGAAATGATTTCCTCTACATCTTCTTGATGCAAGCCCCATTCGTATAATTTATCCCGGACTTCTTGTTGTGCCCGTTCTTGATAAGCACAATAACTGGCAGCCTTAAGCAATGCTTGCTTAGGCGTGTATATTTTTTTTCTCGTTTTCTCTTCGTCAAACATCTTTACAAATTTCAAAAATATATTGAACTTATTGAAAAATTGTGGAGCTTTGATTGAATAAATATTTTAAAAAATGTATACCATATCGGATATTTCAGAGATTGTTGTTCCTAAAAGATCAATTATTGTTCATCATAAATCTATCATTCAAAATCTGATTTATGATACACGTAAGATCGTAAATGCTGAAACAGGATTATTCTTTGCCTTGATCAATCGTCGTGATGGACATGAGTTTATCATGGATGCCTATAGTAAAGGGATTAGAAATTTTGTGTTACAAAATGACTTTCAGCAAGAACTGATATTGCCAGATGCTAATGTTTTATGGGTCGCAGATACTTTTTTAGCATTACAGGCAGTAGCAGAAACACAGCGCATGAAATTTAAATCTCCTGTATTGGGTATTACAGGGAGCAACGGTAAGACTATCGTCAAAGAATGGTTGTTTCAACTGCTATCTCCAGAATATAAAATCTATCGCAGTCCTAAAAGCTATAATTCACAGCTGGGTGTTGCTTTATCACTATGGGAACTAAATGAACAATATAATTTCGCCATCATAGAAGCTGGAATAAGTGAGGTCGGTGAAATGGAGAAACTCCAAAAAATGATTAAACCCACGCATGGTGTATTAACCAATATCGGGGTAGCCCATAAAGAAGGGTTTCAATCGAAAGAGGAAAAAATTGCGCAGAAGCTGAAACTTTTTACAGATGCTGAGGTATTGGTCTATCCTAAAAAGTATCTTGAACAGATCTATATGCCGTCTCAGATTTACAAATTTGCCTGGGGAGAGGATGAATCGTGTCAATTAGAGGTTTATTCGCTTAAGAAGGAAGGTGATCAAGCTACATTGGTAAGTTTATGTTTTTCCCGTCAGTTTTTTACGGTTAAAATTCCTTTTGTTGATCAAGCATCAATTGAGAACGCGATTTCATGTATTGCAGTGATGATTACTTTTGGTTATGATTTTAAAACTATAGCCGATCGTATTGCCACGTTGCAACCGATGGAGATGCGTCTTGAATTGAAAAAAGGAAAACATAATACTTCCATTATTGATGATTCATATAGTAATGATCTGGTAGCGCTACAGATTGCATTGGATTTTTTAAAGCAACAAAAGCAAAATTCTCGTAAGGTCCTAATCTTATCCGATATTCCTGGAGTACAGTTGCATGATGAGAAGAGTATCAGTAAACTAAAGCGTTTGGTCGCAGCTAGTGGATTAACTGATTTGATTTTTATCGGACCTATTTTGAGTCAGTTGGAAGCACAGTTTTCATTACCCACGGCCAGCTACTCGGATACAAAATCATTTATAGATGGTTTTAAGCATATTGATTATAGCAATTCAACGATCTTGATAAAGGGTGCACGTGATTATCATTTTGAACAGATCAGTAAACGATTGGTTGCTAAATCACATGATACGATATTAGAGATTAATTTAAATGCATTGGAACATAACCTCAATGTATATCGGGGTCTGTTGCCTGCAGGTGTTAAATTGATGGCTATGGTGAAAGCTTTTTCTTATGGAAGTGGAAGTTTTGAAATTGCTAATTTACTACAGTTTAATCATGTGGATTATTTGACGGTTGCTTTTGCTGATGAAGGTGTTGATCTGAGAAATGGAGGCATCACACTTCCAATAGTGGTAATGAGTCCTGATGAAAATGCCTTTGATGCTATTGTACATCATAAGTTGGAACCAGAGATCTATAGTTTTAGAGTTTTAAATTCATTTCTCCGCTATCTCTTACAGCAAGGACTAAAAGATTTTCCAGTCCATATTAAAGTTGATACCGGGATGCATCGTCTTGGTTTTATGCCAGAGGAAGTTGATGAACTGCTAGCGATATTGAAAAATCAGGATGCGATGAAAGTGCAGTCTGTTTTTTCACATTTAGCTTCGGCAGGAAATGCTGTTGATAATGATTTTACTGAGAGTCAGATTCATCTTTTAGATGTTTTCACTACAAAACTTAAGGAGGAATTAGGGTATTCTTTTATCAGACATATTGCTGCGACATCGGGTATTGATCTGTGGCCAAGTGCTTATTTCGATATGGTACGCTTAGGGATTGGTCTTTATGGAATTGATATGGATCGAGATGATCTGCCGGTGAGAGAAGTTAGTGTTCTGAAGACCAATGTTACCCAGATAAAAGAGCTTGCGGCTAATGAAACAGTAGGATACAATCGCGCTGGTATGTTGCAACGTGCGAGCAGAACCGCAACCATCAAGATCGGTTATGCAGACGGTTATGATCGAAGGTTCGGTAATGGAGTAGGTAAAATGTCGATCAACGGGCAACTGGTTTCTACCATTGGAAATGTCTGTATGGATATGTGTATGTTGGATGTGACAGATATTAATGTTAATGAAGAAGACGAAGTCATTGTTTATCCTGATATCAAGGAAGCGGCATTGGCTATAGGAACCATCCCGTATGAATTGTTGGTCAATATCTCACAACGGGTGAAAAGAGTTTATTTTTACGAGTAATTCGAGGCTTATTTCGCATCTTTGTAGGGTCTTTTAGATACAAGTGATATGTTATCAAAATTAATTAGAGCTTTTTTAAATTATCTTATCAAAGGAACTTTGGTCGTTGTTCCTTTAGCTGGTGCGGTTTTTTTAATTGTTTGGATTGTTGCTTCAGTCGATTCGGCACTTAACCTTACAGGGTTATTCCTGGAGGATGAGACAGGGCATCCTTTATATATTCCCGGAATTGGTATTTTAACAGTCATTTTATTTTTGGTTGTAGCAGGGATTGTTTTTACCAATTTTGTGACAGATCCAATTAAACACTGGCTGAATAATCAGATTAACCGTATTCCTTTGTTGAATACGCTATATTCATCCATTAAAGATTTTACTGAAGCCTTTGTAGGTGATGCCAAAAAATTTAATGTTCCTGTTCTAGTTAAAGTGAATGAAATAGGTGTTAGTAAAATTGGTTTTCTGACACAATCAGATCTATCAAAAATTAAGCTTACAGATGAAGTGGTGGTTTATTTTCCCTATTCATATTCATTTGCAGGTCAGGTGGTCGTTGTAAAATCATCCTTGGTAACCAAATTAGATATGTCTGCTACAGACGCGATGAAGCTCGTTGTTTCAGGTGGTGTCAGTGGTTTAGAATAAAATACAAATACATACGTTTATATAAAACAAAAGGGAATCATTGGTAAAATGGTTCCCTTTTGTTTACATTTATCTTGAACTTTAAATCATAATTAGTGATGAATGTTGAATTTAAAACAGTAGAAGAGTATATTGCTTCTTTTCCAAAAGAAGTGCAGGAGATCTTGTTGCAGGTCCGTAATACAATTCTGCAGCATGCTCCTCAAGCTACTGAAGGAATAGCTTATGGCATGCCTGCTTATAAATTAAAAGGAAAACCGCTTGTTTATTTCGGTGGTTATCAAAAGCATATCGGATTTTATGCAACGCCGACTGGTCATTCAAAATTCGAAATAGAACTTGCTTCATATAAGCAAGGTAAAGGTTCGGTGCAGTTTCCGTTACGGGGGCCGATCCCATTTGAACTCATCGGAAGAATTGTTGAATTTAGGGTTTCAGAGACATTAGATAAGTTTAAATAGGTTATTAGGATTTTAAATTAAAGGTGGTGATGGATCGATTATGGAATCGTTTATGGAGCAGTAAAGTTCCTGAAAACTTACACGAACAATGGAAAGATAAGGCAAAACTTTCTTTTGTAAACAGTCAGTTTGATGTAGAACTTATACGAGGTTGCTTGGATAAAATTAAGGATGATCCAAAGAATACCTTATTTTTACAAGCTTTTCTAGCTTATCAGGATATTGTTTCGCAATTGGAAACTCAGAATAGTGCTGAAGCAGAAATTGATTTTATGGAAAGATATGTTTTTTTATTCAGTCAGATTTCTGCTGTAGACCTTTCCGTTGTTTGGACTAAAAAGATCGAATATCCCACTTTGTCTGTACCGAGGTTTATCTTATTGCCATTGGTTCAGAATGCTTTGTGGCAAGGATATCATGCAGCAGAAAAATATCCAATGAAAATTAAGATTTCAGTATTTGAAAAAATCATTTCATTGGATATTACAAATCATGTTAATCACCATATTGTAGATCAAAAAGTTAATGACTCTGTGGAGAATTATCAGGCTCGTCTACAGTATGAATTTGGTGATCAACATACACTTATTATGAATAGCAATGCACATACATTTCGCGCAAATCTAACTTTGAGGTTTTAGATAACCTCAAAATGTGCTAGAGCATTGTATATACCGTCACTGTCTACATCATCTGTAATATAGTCTGCAATAGCTTTTACCTCAGGATTGGCATTACCCATAGCAATTCCGTAGGCCGTATGTTTCAACATGGTGATATCGTTTCCACCGTCACCAAAAGACATGGTTTCCTTGATGTCGATATTAAAGTGTTTGATGAAAATATCGATACCAATTTGTTTGCTTTGACCTAAAGGATTCACATCTGCAAATAGCGGGGTCCAACGGCTGGCCACAGAATTAGGCATTACATTGTTCATGAATTCTTCCTGTTCCTCCGGTTGAATGAAGATATTGGTTTGAAGCACAGATCCCATATCAAAGTCTGAGTAAGATCTTTGAAGCGGGACAGGTAAATTTAAGAGTGCATACATGGAAGCGATCTCCGGTGTTACTTGAAAAATACTGATTTCTTGTTCTGACATCAGAGAGAAGCTTACTTCATTTTTTGCCGCATGGTCAATCAAAGATTGAATATCAGTGGCGTGAATACCTTTTCTGAAAAGTACATCACCCTCTTTCGTGATGCAATAACCACCGTTAAAAGTGATAAATCCGTCAAAGTCAAGGTATTTGATGTGATCTAAACTATTGATAGACCTTCCTGTAGAAACAATTACTTTTATACCTTTTGATTTTAATTCTTGAATGGCTTTTTCGGTTGAAGCGGGGACTTTGTGGGTGTCGAAACTAAGAAGAGTACCGTCGATGTCAAAAAAAACTGCTTTAATCATGCTACTTTATAAATGTTTGTGATACAAAGGTAAACATTAGAAGATTGCTTTTTGCCCCTTTGATGTCATAATGAAGATGTATTATGGGTATTTTGCTGTATTTTATCCATCAAAAAGCATTGAATTTAAAATAAGATTATTTGATTTGAAATTCATAGAACAGCTTCTATGTTAAGTAAATCTTTTCAAGAACGCAGGAGATTGCTTCCGGTGATTTTAAGATGCGTTCATGACCGACACCATTCAAGTCTATCGCCTCTGTCGGGGGATGAACTTTAAAAAATGATTGCAGATAGGTATAGGGCGCAATTTTGTCCTGTTGATCATAGAGTACAAGATGCTGCTGGCTATTATCAAAATCGTATAAACTGTTTAAATGAAAGTAAGCGGTTTTCATATTGAATTTTTCTTCAAAATTCAGAAAAAAGTGCTCTTGAACATCTTTTGGTACAGCTACGAAATCCATACTAGCTGCGAAATTTGCTTTTAAATCTATTAGTGGAGTAAGGCTAATGATCCAGTTCGGAGTATGTCTAATTTTTGCTAATGCTGCGATATTAGCCATGGCACCGAGAGAATGACCGATGACTATTGCAGGTAAACCATAGGTATTAATAATAGTTTGAACAGCTTCAATGTATAAAATTAAATTGGATAATTCTCCTTCAGCTCCTCCATTTCCAGGTGCGTCAAATGCGATTATCGTTAAATCTGGATTTTCCAATAGTTTATCAATAAGCATCGAAAAATCTGCGGCTTTTGATCCCCAACCATGCGTCAACAAAACTAAATCTTTGCCCGATCCCCAACGGTAGACAGGAAAAGATAATAGGTGACCACTGAAAAATTCATCCTTTACTGCTAATTCATCTTTTGAAGCTAACTTTATTAGTAGCTCTTGATGATGTCGCAATGGCATTTTAGGGGAATAGCAGATATACGACCAAATATCATCTAAATTAGCCGTTATAGAAATATGTTCTAAAGATTTCAGATATTCAATGCTTTGCTTTAGTTTTTTCATCAGGATAATTATTTAAAAATGTATGTTTTAAGGGCATAGATGAGCTCTTTACATTCGCTTTGTATGTAGCAATTCGATTTATTGAAATAAGCTCAGTAGGCGTTCTTTATTCATAAAGTCTGCAATCGGATTATAAGTACTGGAAATGATGTTATCTGCTATTGCTGTTTTATTGGCTTGCAGTTTCATGATTTTATCCTCCACAGTATCCGGGCAGATTAAGCGTATCGCGGTGACATCTTTTGCTTGACCTATTCGAAAGGCGCGGTCGATAGCTTGCGCTTCAACTGCAGGATTCCACCAAGGATCAACCAAATATACTAAGCTCGCCGCTGTAAGATTTAAGCCCGTTCCACCTGCTTTTAAACTTATCAGTATGACTCGCTGTGCTTCATTTTCTTGAAATTGCGTTACAATATGTTGTCTATCTCTTGTCTGTCCTGTTAATTTTAGCACTTTGATATTATGTTTGGCTAAAGCTGTTTCGATTAGATTTAACATGCTCACAAATTGCGAAAAGATGATGATTTTCTGATATGGACTTTTGTCGAGTACTTGTTCGATAAGCATTTCAATCTTGCATGCATCTTGTTCTACACTTAGATCATCTGTTTTTAGCAATTTTGTTGAATTGCAGATCTGACGTAATTTGGTCAATCCTTTTAATACATGCATAGGACTCTTGCGTATTTCATCTCCATCTTTGACCGAGATAAATTCCCGAAATTCCTTTTCGTAAGTATCGTAGATATGTCTTTGAGCAGGCTTCATTTCGCAATAAAGTACGATTTCATTTTTTGCTGGCAACTCTTTGGCAACGTCCGTTTTTGTACGTCGCAAAATAAAAGGTTTTACTTTGCGTTGCAATTCTTCCAATCTTTTTTTATTGCTGAATCCATCAATAGGCGTAGTATAGACATCTTTAAAATATTTTTTCGAACCTAATAATCCGGGATTGGCGAACGACAGTTGCGCAAACAAATCCATGGTGCTGTTCTCGATCGGTGTACCTGTAATTACAATACGATTACGAGAACTGAGTTTGGTAACAGCTTGGTAACGTTGTGATTCGGGGTTTTTAATCTGCTGTGACTCATCTAGGAAAATATAATTGAAAGTGTGTTTTTTTAAGTGATTAATATCGGTCAATAAATTATGGTAAGAAACTAGTATCAGGTCATATTGATCGAATCCAAAGGTGTTTTTTTGACGATCTGCACCTTGTAATATAAGTACCTTAATGGAAGGTGCAAATTTCTCCAATTCGTTTTTCCAATTGAAAATTAGCGTGGTTGGAAGTACCAGTAAATTGCAATTGTTTTTTACTTTTTTACGTTGATCTAAAATAAAAGCAATGACCTGAATGGTTTTTCCGAGTCCCATATCGTCCGCTAAGCAACCACCAAAATTGAATTCATCTAAGAAATTTAGCCAATTCAATCCATCATGTTGGTAATTACGGAGTTCGCCGATAAAATCTTTTGATAATATTACGGGTTTGACCTGATCGATGTTGCGTATTTTACTTTTAATTTCTTCCAAACGTTCTTTTGCTATTTGGGATAACCATTGTTCCTCAAAATATTGATCAATGGCTGTATAATTTGTTTCTGCAATCTGTAAGTGGCTGTCATCAATGATTTCGCCTGCTAAAAAGAACTGTTCAAATTTATTCAACCATTCTTCGGGCAATATACCTTGCGTACCATCATCTAGTGTAATGAATTTTGATTTATTACGAATAGCTTTTTGAAGGTTTTTAAGCGAACCTTTACTTTTACCAAACTGCAGATCCACATTTACATTAAACCAATTCTGTCCACTGAGCACATGAATTGCTATTTTACCTTTAAAGGAGTTGAATTTATTTGCTTTTATTTCGTTAAATCCGATGATGGAAATATGATGATTGCGCCAATCTTCAAACACATTTAAGAACCAGTCCAGTTCAAGGAAATGTTTACGATGCAGATAGAAGTGCTGAAAATCTTCATCAAGTTGCTCCTGGAAATAGGGATGTTGCTTAATGATCAAGCTGATGATCTTGAGTTCTGCTTCGAGATCCCGTTTCACTAAAAATTTTTGTCCATTTTTATCAAATCCGAAGATAGATCTTCTGCTTCGAACAGGAACTTCTACATCCGCATATCGCATGGTCGGAATGAGATTGATATAATCACCAGATTCTTCAAGATAGATAATCGATTCGGTGTCGTTATAAAACTGTTGTTCTTTGATTTGTTTACTATTTGCTTTGGGAATATGTAGATAGTTGACTTCTACAATCTCCTCCATTGCTACTAAAAAATCCTTGTTAAAACCTTCGAATTTGGACTGATGTACGATAAGGTGATCTGCTGTCGTGTTGAAAAGTTTGAACAGGGCAAGGATTTGTGCATGCTCTATAAAATAGAAATGTTGCTGTAACTGAATGAAATAATCAAAGACTACAGGAAGCTGCTGTAAAGCGTGATCTTGTCCAGCGATTTGAATTGAGCTTCTAACAGTGAAAAATCTCCCGACGCGATCGATGTCAATTCGGATTGTTTTGGGTAGTTCTCTTAATGTGATCTGCGTCAGACTATTTGCCCCGATAGTTTGCGATAAGGATTTATCATGTTGATAGATTTCCAGTCCTAGTGGATTTTTAATCAGCTTTTTAAAGGCGGTGATCTGTTGTTTGCTTTCTTCTATTGTGTTCTGCCCTAAAAAATGAAGTGCGGTAAAAAATTGACTTTCTGTAATATCTTTACTTTTCCAGATCATTTCCTCACATGAAAGTTGCTGTACTGGGTTTTTTAGCGAACCATTTTTAGCGCGGGGTGCACGATAGAGTAACACCTGAGGGTGTTTATAGTATTTATGCTCTTTAAGTACTAGAATGTTGCTTAGCTGTTCTAATTCCTTATTGTTGCGTTTTAAATCAGGATTTGTTGCGGTGTTAAGAATATCTTGAGATAAATCTAGTAAATTATCCTGTTTTTTGATGGTTTTTACAACACCGTCAATGCATTGAATTTCGAAATAATCCTCGAGTTGCTGTTCATCTTCTATCCCATATTTAACTGCTATTTTAGTTAGATAATTCTGATAAGCATGATCGGAGAAAAATAAATATACCTGATCATTTTTAAAGATTTCATTCAGAACTAGCTTTTGATGGATACAGAATTCTTCGCTTTCAGAGCAATTGCACAGTAATGAGAGTACGGGAGTGTCATAAACGACAATGATATCGTAGGAAATACCTAGGGAGAGGATAGAGAAATGGCCTTCATTTTTCTTTAGTGTCAATATGCGGATTGGAGCGTTGCTATCGGATAAGTTTGACATCCAAGAATAAAAGCTGTATCGATTTTCATTGTTAAAATGAATATCTGAGAATCGAAACTGGTGAAAATCATCTGAACCCTGTGGCAAAACGTCTTTTGTATACATGCTACTCAAACTTAGATAAATTTGTTTTATTTACAATTTTAATTCCGTCATATAAAACCAATTTTATTCTTCAATATTTATGGTCAGAGTCTTTAAAACTGTTATATCAGTATGAATATAAGCGCAACGATGTAAATTCGTTTTCCAGAAATATTTTTTGTTAAAAGACTAAAAAAGCATTTTTTAAAATTTATAGTGCTAAGTTGTAACATTTGATGATCGGTCTGCATCTAATGAGAAAAATATAAATTATGGAAAAGGAAACAATGGGTGCGATTATGTTCGTATCATTTTTTAGTACAATTTTCTTCACGCTTTATTACTATTTTCAAGCAAGAAATAAAGAGCGTATGGCCTTGATCGAAGCAGGGCTGGACTTATCGCAATTTTATAAAAAACAAGTTCGAATTTCACACTGGTTACGTTTAGGTGTATTTATAGTAGGAATTGGCATCGGGCTGTTGATAGTTGGTTTAATTTCGCAATATCAGACCGAAAATATTGTCGGTGTACTTAAAGTTTCGATTATTGTACTTTGTGGCGGTATTGCCATGATTGTTGCTAATTATGTAGATAAACCTAAGCAGGATAGGGATTGATGGATCAACAGTATATTGATAAAGTTTTAGCGGGAGATCGCGATTCCTTTCGATATTTTTTGCAAAAATATCAGGATATGGTCTTTTCTGTTGCAATGAGTATTGTGAAAAACGAATCGCTTGCAGAAGAAGTCGCGCAGGATGCTTTTGTCAAATGTTACCATAAACTCGACACGTTTAATCAGCAGTCCAAATTTAGCAGTTGGTTATATCGAATTGTCGTCAATACAGCCTTTATGCAATTGCGAAAGATTAAGATTGAAGTCTTAGATTTTCAGTCAGATTATGATAAAGAGGTGATCGATGAAAGTGACCTGACTTTATTGGAGGAAGAAGAACGGAGTCAGATGATCAATGAAGCACTTTGTCTATTACCGGCAAATGAAAGTTTGGCTTTACGGTTATTTTATCTGGAGGAAGAAAGTATCAAAGAGGTTTCGATAATAACGGGCTGGACTGATGCAAATACAAGAGTGATCTTGCACCGGGGCCGTAAACGAATGTACGCCATATTGAAGGAATTAATGAATAAAGCAAATGTGTAGCATGGAAAATAATGATGAATTAATGAAGACATTAATGCAGAGCAGTAAACTTAAAATGCCTTTTTCTGATTTTGAAAGTCGTGTAATGCAAACAATCGAACAGGATGAAAAAAAAGCGGTTGCTGTTTTAGAGGATCGTAAGAGAGGAATTTATTTTTTCTTAGCAGGAATGATATTTGGGCTTGGACTGAACTATCTACTCAGCAAGTCATGGAAAGACCTCCAATTCAATTTACCGCAGCAGGAAAATGCCTTGTTAGTTTCTCAGATCATCTATGCGATATTGATCCTGTTTTTTATAGAAAGGCTTGTTAAGCTATATCACTTGAACCGTCAGATTAAAGGTTTATAAAATAGAAAAGGAGAATACATCTTGTATTCTCCTTTTCTATTTTATCCTCTTTCGCGCTCTAGTAAGATCATCATCATAAAACAAAGAATAAGTCTTGTTTCATCCTTTGGGTTGATATCCGCGAGTTTGTCCAATGTAAATTTTCGGCCGAAAAAAGAAGGTTTTTTCTTGAGCTGTAATATTTTATTTCCTTCTTTATCATACATGGTGTATGAGGGGTTGAATACATATCCGGTGAGAATATTGAGTATCGGTATTTCTCCTAAAAAGCTGTCGCCAACTTTTACCCAGCCATTGTCTTCTTTGATGGTATAATCTTCAAGACCATCTATGTCTAAAGCATTGTAATTAGCTTTCCATATCGATCTCATTCCTTTTCGGCCTACTTTACCAATCGTTTCAGTAGTTCTGGTATCTGTAAAAGTATAATTTGCATTAAAATCTAACCAACGGTCTGCTTTTATACCATACTGCTGTTCTGATCTACTTTCGTCTGAAAAGATCATAATTTCATCTTTAAGCTTGAACAGTTTTTGACGAACATAAAAGAGTGTACGATCCTCACTATCCTTAATGGTGAAGTCATTATGAAAAGTCGAAATTTTAAATAGAAAGTTTAATGGATAATTGAAATTGCTCATGGTATCTAAATGCTCTTTTTGTAAAGCTATTATTTTTAAAGGTATGTATAATTATTTATATTGTGTTGTAGGTAGTTTAATCTGTATTCGTTTTTAAACGGTATGCAAAGACAAGCATGTGCTTCATCTGCAGTCCGTTCTCTATAATAGGGTCAGCATAATTTTCCATAAAGAAGTTATGACGGATGTGATTCATTTCAAAACCATTGCGCATATAGAATCGATGCTGTTGAAAGCCTACATCCGCAGTACCAACCCAGATATGCAGTAAATTTTCTTCCTGTGCATGGGATTTTAAGAAAGACAGCATGTCGCTGCCCAGACCTTGCGCTTGGTACTGTGCTGTGATCGCAATATTTTTTAGTTCAACCGTATCTGAATTTATTTGTTTTACTGCCATGACTCCAACAATCTCGTTAGTTATTCGATGTACTAATGTAAAGATGGTACATGTCGAAATATACTTGTCGATAGCTTCTTTCGTCTCATCTGCCAATAACAGTAAATCGTAAGGTATAGCTTCATCAGTTGAATGTTTTCTGATGATATAGTCCCGTTTCATTTAATAACTTAGTTTTAGTCCAGCGAAAAAATTTCGTGTTGGTGCGGCATTGTAATATCTATTCCCAAATGCATTAATGTCATTTCCTAAACTGTATTTTTCATTCAGTAGGTTATCCACTCCGAGGTATACATTTGCCATGAATTTAGTTGAAAATTTGAATCCCCATTGGATCTTTGCCTGAACCAGATGATAGGAATCTGCAAATGCTGTATTTGCATCATTTAGCGGGATTTTTGACGTATAATTATGTTGCACATGGAGACCAAGTTGATGGGCAAAATCTAGGTTTAAAGCATGAACAATAATCCAGTCTGGTACTGCAGTAAGTTTATTATCATCATAATTGTTATTCCCTATCTCATAATCTTTAAATCGGTAATGATTGTAGGTCACGCTCGAATTGATGTACAGCGCCTGCACCAACTTTTCTGAAGAAGGCTTTATAATGTACCCCATAATGGAACTCTCAATTCCACTTTGGTTTACCTTTCCAGCATTTTGGTAATATTCTACCGCATTTGCATTTAACTGGCGAATAATGGCATTATTCATTTTGTACTGATAGTAGGATATATCGGTAATAAAACGACGGTTCATCCATTCCCATCGTAATCCGATCTCTTTGTTGTAACCAGATTCCGGTTTCAGAGCTGTGTTGATGATATTGTCTGATGATCGGACTTCAGCAATTGTAGGAGCTGAGAATCCAGAGGAAATGGAACCTCGGATGGCTAGTTTTGGTGTAAGCAGATAGGATGCCGCAAACTTCGGCATCCACGTTGTTCCAAAAGAGATTCGTTCTTTTTGTTGCGAGGTTTGAGGATATACTTGTCTATAAGCAATTTGATTCTGGTTTAACCCAAGAGCACCCTCCACGGTCAATTTTTCTGCAAGAATAATTTTACCTCTTACAAAATAGAAATTCTGCCAATTTTCCAATTTATCTTCTGCTTGAGGATCTGTGGAAACTCCGTTTTTATTATCATAATTAGCAATATCATACCAACCTTTTTGACCTTCTGTACCAATTTGCAATTGCCAATTCAATTGATCCTGCGATTCGTAAGAAAAATAGCTTCGGTACCCTAAGTTTTGTTCATCTCTATATTCATAATTACTGATAAATGGATTTTCTATTTTTGATGATGAGCCAAAAATAGTGGTCGTATTGGATAGTTTATTACTTATGTTGATTTTATGGGATATTCCTCCGAAAAAGGTTTTATTATCAATCGCCGCTTTTTGTTGTTTAGCCGATGGTGTGGCTGGAGTAGCGGGACGTGCCATACGTGGGTTTTCCTGATATTGTTCTAGCGTAAGTCCTCCTGGTGTTTGATAATTCAAATCACTATAAAGGGCAAAGACTTTAAGACTTGCTTGTGGATGATAGTTCCATAGGTGTGCTGTTTGAATAGTTTTTTTATTTAAAGCCGAATTTTCTCGATAACCATCGGATCTTGTAAAACTTTGATCAAGGGAAAATTGATATTTTTGGTTGATCTGCTGTAGTATCGAAAGTTGTTGTTGTGCGAATCCAAAAGATCCACCAGCAAGGTTAAGTGAGGTTTTCGATAACGGACTATGTTGAAAGCCATTAGGTTTAATCATGAGTACACCTCCCGAGTTCGGTCCGAAAATAGATCCATCAGGACCTTTTAGAACTTCAATTTGCGAAATGGAAGCCGGATCAATAAGATTGAGGTAAGTATTCCCACCTGCGTCTGTTATTGGAAATTCATCGACATATATTTTCACATTACGGATACCAAAAGGAGAACGGATTAAACTACCACGAAGGGCCAAACGGTAGCTTCCTGGTGAGCGTTCTTCCATCCGTAAGCCCGGAACGGTATTCAAGCTCGGTAATAAAGTTGCTCCATTTTGACTAAGAATTGCTTTCTGCCCGACTATAGAAACAGATCCTGGTGTTGTTAATAGGGGCTGTTCTGTAAAATAGCCAGACACTTTTGCTGTTTCTAATTGATAGGATGTAATGGTATCTTTACTAACCTCCTGTGCATATAGAGAAGGTGAAAATAGTATTAATGCGTAGAAAGCAGATTTAAAAACAGACATATGATATTGGGGCTCAAAAACAATTTGCCCCTAAAATAATGAAAAACTTCAATTAAGCCTGCTTTTTAAAAGGTTTCATTTAATCCAAGGAATAGACCTCTTTGATGATACCCACCAAAAGCATAATCAATACATAAATTAGTGCGTGTGGCTTTATTAAACAGAATACGTAATCCTGCTCCTCCAGCAGCTCTCCAAGATTGAAATAATTTGCTGTCCATATCGTTATTGGTCGATTGGATATTAAAAAAGGTTGCTCCACTGATAAATTTATTACGAAGTATCGGGAACCGGTATTCTGCCTCATTATAGAAGTAAGATAAGCCTTTGAAAAACCCAAGCGTATAACCGCGCCCTGACCGTGCATAACTATCTTTGGCAGTTCCTGGTAGATCAAGATAAGGTAGTCTTCCTGCTATACGGTAAGATCCATAATTCCATAATGCAAGTACATGTTCAGGGTTTTCCTCAGAAAGACTAATGTATTTTCTAAAATCTGTGGTAAGCTGAATTGCATTCTTACTACTGCCCATCCACTCCTGGTTCATACGAATTCCAATATCCGAATAAATTCCTTTATACGCACGATTTGGATTATCACGTGTCATATACTGAACATTAAACAGGAGACCATTTGAATTGAATTTTTCAGGATCAAAACCATAACGTTTACTATAGACGTAATTTGGATTGTCATTGTTTTCGGTTGATGCTTTGATATTTCTGCGAATGTCAAATGCAAAACCAGCACCCAGAAAAAGATTATCTGAAACCCGTTTATAGAGCTTTTCATTGATGCTAAAGGATGTATACTTGTAGACAAACATGTTTTTGTCTGGGTTAGCAAGAATATCATCATCATTTTGTCCAGAAAAAGTTTTAGTCATTCCTAAGCCGGCATCTGGATTGACCATTTTTACAATAGCCCATCCTCCCTGGATATTCCATTTATTCTCTCTGGTATAGATGTTATGGCTTACGTAAAAAACCATAATACCTTTTGTTGTTACTGAAGCTGTTGATGCCGCTGTAGACATTGTGGTATTCGATTTATCTCCCAGTACAATGCCTGCAACTCCCTTTATTCCGATTTGAGCTCCAATAGTGGGATTTAAGGCCACACCAGGCATCAGGGTAATTCCAGAACGTTTTTTATTTGGGTTTCGCTCTCTTTTTGGATGAAGAATGTTGCGAAATAAATCGGATATATCATATTGATAAGAAGCGTTAGAATCAATTTTATGCTGCATATAGGTGGATTTTGATTCTAATCTAGAAGAGTCCGATACAATAGTGACCTGAGCAAGAACTGGGGTGATATGAGTTGCGAACAAAAGTAATAAGGAAACTAAAGTTATGTTAACAGCTTTAAAATGAGGTAAATATCTTTTCATGTATCAAGTTTATATTGCAACATATGAGTATAAAATTTAACGTTTTAGTCATATAGATAGTATGCAAACTTAGATAAATTTGTTTGTATTTTTTTTATTTGGCACTCATGATTCTTATACAATTATCGATATCTCTTTGGTATCTAGAATTATTTTATTGAGGAAATACGGTTAAAAGTAAGACTTGCGATATTTTTTAGCCAGTAATTTTTAATATACGACACATCTCCTTGTTGTACGACGTTTAGGAACTGCTTATCTTTAGCAAAAAAAAGTACATGAAAATAAAGATTCTCTTCAGTCTGGTTTACATTGTCGTCTGTAACATATTCCTGCACGCTCAGGAATTATATACTCCTCGTCATATTAAGCAGGCTTATAAAAATGAAACGCGAAGTTTAACCGGTGCACCAGGTGCAAAATATTGGCAAAACAGAGCGCAATATCACATACAGGTAACGGTAAACCCAGAAACAAAAATTGTTTCTGGAAAAGAACGTATTCAATATGAGAACAATAGTCCTAATGCATTAAAAGATCTTGTTATTCATTTTGCTAATAATGTACATAAACCTACAGCCACAAGAGCTGCGGACGTCAGTACAGATTTTCTCACTTCGGGACTGAAGTTGAAGTCGTTTAAAGTAGATAATAAAGTGTATGTTATCGATAGTAAGGACTGGACTACCGCCAATCGCATTAAGTTGAATAAACCTGTTGATCCCAAATCTTCTGTCACAGTCGAAATGGAATGGGAATATCCATTGTCATTATCCAGTGACCGTGAGGGGCAGATTGATCCTGGTACCTATTTCTGTGCGTATGCATACCCGCGTATAGCAGTTTATGATGATTATAATGGATGGGATGTCTTGGAACATAACGGCCGTCAGGAATTTTATAATGATTTCAATGATTATAAAGTTGAAATCCGCGTTCCAAAAAATTATGTAGTATGGGCTACAGGAAGTTTTCTAAACCCTGAAGAGGTACTGCAAGCTGAAACATTAGACCGTTTTAAAAAATCTTTGATTTCGGACCAAGTGATTACGGTTGCAAATTTAAAAGAAATGGAGACACAAAAGGTGACAAAACAGCATGACTGGAACATCTGGAAGTTTGAAGCAGATCATATCGTTGATTTTTGTTTTGCTTTGAGTGATCATTATGTGTGGGATGCTTCTAGTGTTCAATTGAAAAGTAAAAGAGTAAGTGTTCAGGCGGCTTATCTGAATGGGACTAAGGATTTCGAGCAATATGTAGGTTGGGAGCGTTACTGTATTGACTGGTTCTCTAAAAATTGGCCAGGAGTAGAATATCCATTTCCAACGATGACTGCAATTCAAGGATTTGCGGATATGGAATACCCGATGATGGTCAATGATAGCAGTGTGCCGGATAACTTGATGGATGCTAGACAAACTGTAGACCATGAAATTGCCCATACTTATTTTCCTTTTTATATGGGAACTAATGAAACCCGTTATGCTTTTATGGATGAAGGTTGGGCTACAGCTTTGGAATTGCTTATTGGAATGGATGAAAATGGAGAGGAAGCTGCTAAGCAATTGTTTAAAGAATTTCGGGTAAAAGGATGGATTCAGGATCCTGCTACTGAACAAGATCAGCCATTGATTTCTTTGTCATCACAATTGAGCGGTAAGGGTTATGGTAATAATGCCTATATCAAATCGGCATTATCTTATTTGGCACTGAAAGATTATCTAGGGGACGAAGCATTCAGAAAAGCTTTACATCATTATATGGATAATTGGAACGGGAAGCATCCGACTCCTTGGGATTATTTTTATTCCTTCAATACAGGATCTGGAAAAAATCTCAATTGGTTCTGGAATAACTGGTATTTTAGTAATCATTATATCGATCTGAAGGTGTCTAAGGTCAGTCAAAAAAATAAAACCATTAGTTTAGAGATTGAAAATAATGGTGGATTTGCAATTCCATTTGATGTGATATTGACTTATGTGGACGGTGAAAAAGAAAAAATTCATTTTACACCACAAGTTTGGGAGAGTAATCAGGCTGTTACTACATTAAAACTGAAAACTAAAGCAAAGGTGAAAGAAGTTGAGCTTGATAATGATATATTTATGGATTATACCAGTGAGGATAATCGAGTAACACTTTAATGTTACTGTTTTGTAATCTCTGAGAAGATTTTGCATCTTACGGTTTGGGGCTGTTATTTCTCTTAAAAGCGGGAATAATAGTACTCAAACCGTTTTTTTGTGCTCTTATTTTCGATAAGGTTCTGAGATTTTTAGGGAAGAGAGCTGCTGCCTTTTATTGAAAAAGTAGACTATTTAGGTATTTGTTGATGACTAGGTATTTTTTTTCGATTTTCTTCTGGTGTTCTTAAATATCATACGGCGTAACTGAAAGAAACCCAGTGTCATTTTATGATTTGACCGAAGATAAGGTATGCTCATAATTACCAGTAATGATATGCACGCTGAAGTACCTAATGCACCGCCAAAACCATCAAAAAATTTACTGGTGTTGATATAGATCAGGCTGTATACAAGACCTGAAAGTGAAACTCCGATAAATGTAGACAATTGATTGCTCGAAACCATACCAACAAAAGAAGAACCTATAAAAATCAGTGGAATATGATTGACTAATTCTTTTGGAATATAAGAAGGAAAAAAGTGGACAAATCCAGCAACAATGCTGGTCAATAGGGATGAGGATAATACACCTCCAAGTTTCAGCTTATTGTTAAAATAATAAGTGAGTAAACTTCCGAAAATTCCTGTGAATATGAGAATCGCTGTAAATATCATTATCTAGAAAATAAAAATAGAATCAAGTAGGTAATGGTAACTCCGGCAAAAGCCAATGTTCCAAGTTTTCCGCCAATTCCGTTCAACAAACTTTTTGATATGATCAGCAGAATAGCCGTACAGATACTGGCTGCGAGAATGAAATAAATATCATGAGCTACTTTGGTATTGGACATACCTACGAATGCACCGCAATAAATAGCAGGAGGTAGATGGGGCAGATAACTTGACTTTTTGTTTAGGTACGGAATTAAGGCGCCGGTGAGCCCTACTAAACTTGCTGAAAATACCGAACCTAATCCAAATGCGTGATTTAAAAAATAACAACTTATTGCACCAATTGGAACCCATACGGCAATATAAACTTTTTCAAACGCTAATTTATTATGATGAACTGGCGACTTAAAAAAGGAGAAAAGTAATAAGAATGAAATTAGAATGATGAAGAATGATAGGGCAATAGTTGAGTTATTTTCCTTAAAGATTGCTAATAAAAATAATAATTGTATTACGAAAAGTAATAATAAAGAGGTATAACGAATAACTCTATTTGATGAGATTTTTGACATTATTGTGCAAAATTACAAAGAAAATTGGGAAAAAAACATAAAAATTGAACTATTTTGAGATGAGTGAAATTGATTATATAAGTTTTGCGTCTGTTTTTTTATGTGATTCTGCAATAAATATTTCTATATTTAGCCTCACATTTTTATATCAAAATCTAATTAATCTTAACTAATGAATACTATTTTAAGTACGAAGGATTATATTGTATTTTTTGTATACTTTATAATTGTTGCTTCATATGGTTTGTGGATCTACTACAAAAAGAAGTCAGCGTCAGAAGGAGCAAAGGACTATTTCTTGGCTGAGGGATCATTGACATGGTGGGCTATTGGTGCCTCCTTGATCGCTTCAAATATTTCTGCCGAACAATTCATTGGAATGAGCGGTTCGGGCTTTAAAATGGGACTTGCAATCGCAGCATATGAATGGATGGCCTCCATAACCCTGATTGTTGTAGCCATATTCTTTATGCCGGTCTATCTTAAGAATAAGATTTTTACCATGCCTCAGTTTTTAAATCAACGCTACAATAGTACTGTAGCGATGATCATGGCTGTATTTTGGTTAATGCTTTATATCGTGGTCAACTTAATGTCGATCTTATATCTTGGAGCTGTCGCTATCAGTGGTATTTCTGGTTTAGATTTGACTTTATGTATTATGTTATTGGCTGTTTTTGCTATCATCATCACATTAGGTGGTATGAAAGTTATTGGGTATACAGACGTTATTCAGGTATTTTTCTTAGTATTAGGAGGTTTGGTAGCTACCTACTTAGCACTTAATATCATTTCAGATGGTAATGGTGTTTTAGCTGGTTTTACCACTTTGCATAATGATGCTCCTGAACATTTCCATATGATATTCAAAACCGACAACCCTAATTATATGGACTTACCTGGTATCAGTGTTCTGATCGGAGGTATGTGGATAGCTAATTTAAGCTACTGGGGATGTAATCAGTATATTACACAGCGTGCATTGGGAGCTTCTTTGCCAACAGCAAGAAATGGTCTATTGTTTGCTGCATTTTTAAAACTCTTGATGCCAGTGATTGTTGTTATCCCAGGAATTGCTGTTTACTATATTGTAAATAAAAATTTAGGTGCTATTGATGCATCAAGCTTATTGACCTCAACTGGAGCACAGGATCCAAATAAAGCATATCCAGCGCTCTTAACTCTTTTGCCTGCAGGCTTAAAAGGTCTTTCATTTGCCGCATTGACTGCTGCAATCGTCGCTTCTTTAGCGGGGAAAGCAAACAGTATTGCGACCATTTTTACGTTAGATATTTACCAAAAAGCAATCAATAAAACTGCTTCTGAAAAGAATTTGGTGAATGTTGGAAAAATAGCTGTTATTGTTTCCATGATTTTAGGAACAGGATTGGCACTTATTTTAGGTGAATCGCTAATGGGAGAAGGAAAACAGGGATTCCAATACATTCAAGAGTATACAGGATTCGTTTCTCCGGGTATTTTTGCGATGTTTATTCTCGGGTTCTTTTGGAAAAAAACAACATCAAATGCAGCGATGTTCGCAACGATTGGAGGCTTTATTTTATCTGTACTATTCAAAAAGTTGCCAGATATGATGGACCTTTCTTTCTTATCAAGCACCGGATTCTCTGTGCTGAATCCAACAACAGGTATTTATGAAATTCCATTTATAGACAGGATGAGTTTTGTATTTATCATCTGTGTGATCTTCATGGTAATCATTAGTTTGATTGATAACAAACGTGGTATTGTCCCTAAAGGATTAGAAATTGATGCAAAAATGTTTAAATCTCATAATGGTTTTGTTATTGGATCATTATTAGTACTCATGATTGTGGTGGCCCTATATTCAATTTATTGGTAAGAACTACGTATGCACTATAATACAAGAAAAGGCACCCAATAGGGTGCCTTTTCTTGTATGCATTATTTTTATATTAATTTATAGCAATCGAGAAATCTTAATAGTAGTGGGATTGAAGCCATGTAGACATTTGATTTGATCGCATTTTTTTACATGCACTATTTATATAAAATGCATGCTATATTAAAATTTGTTAGATAATGACATTTTAAAAAAAATTATTAGTCTAGTCGTCAACTTTCACAACATGTTGTCAAATTCATGTTGTCTGTTTTTCATATTTGTAACGGCTTATGTAAAGATGGTGAACGGCTAGTATCTTATGATTTTTCCGACCTACTTGCCTGGCAAGTAGCACTGATAGAGAAATCTTCATGACTAATTTATTCTTGATACAATAAATTTAAGTGAGTTTTTTTGCTCTATGATAGATGCATGTTCTTGTTTATTTGTGAATGTAGTAGGTCGGTTTTTTATTTTCAATTTTTTATAGGGAAGTCAATTGATTTGGGAACATACTTAGTATAGCTAAAGCTTTTAATTACACGAAAAACTTATAAACATATAATAAGAATGAAAACATTAAGGCAAGATCGTTTTAAAACTCGTGTCATGAAGGAGTTTCAAACTCATAATCGGGAACAACCTTTAAAAAGCATTTTAAAAGTAAAACCTCCGGAACAATACTATGCACAGTTTACATCTCCTTTAAAAGGACTTGATTCTTACAGTGCTGTTGTGCGCGATGAAAAAGCCGATATACTTCGAATCTCATTAGTCAATATGGCGATTTATGAATTTTACTTGTTTGCGTTTGGTTTATCAGCAAATTTTCCTGTCTCACGTATTTTTATCTATGATGATAATCGGTGTCAGTATTTACATACTCAGGATTGTGGAGACTCCGCATTATGGAGGGAGAAGTATTTGTATTGCTATGAAATTACTTTACCTGCGGCAACTGAAAGAGAGGAGTATCAGCAGCGTATTTTAAATGATTTGGACAGTATGTTTCAGCTGGAGGTGAAAATCGAAAAAGAGCATGTTGTATCTGATATTTATTATAATGAAAAACTGGGTTGTCCAGTAGCAACAAGCTGGCATGAACAGACTGTGATGACAATAAAACCTAAGAACGTATTATGTTCATGATTGTTTAATGAAGTCTGTTTTATGATGAAAAAATTACGTGAATAAAAAAAGCACATAGATGAATATGTGCTTTTTTTATACGGTGTATAAATCTGTTTTTATCTCTGACCAGGTAAATAGATTTGGAATCCAAGTCCTACTCCTAAACCAGAAGACTTCTCACCTAAGTTAACGTTCGATTTGGTATAGTTATAACCGACAGTAGCCTCAAGTGCAACTGTTCTTGTAATAAAGTGTGCATAACCAAGATTTGCTCCTAAAGCTAAGGAAGCACCTTTTCCAACTGAACTACCTGCGATACCAATATCACCTTGTCCGAAGAAACGTCCTGACGAAGATGAACCTTCTGGGAAATAATATCTGACAAAAGGTGCAATACCATAATTCCATTCGTTATCATGATCTTTTACAGCAATAAATCCTAAGTTAGCTTGAGCTCCGATCGCGATACCATCAGAAACAAAATAACCTGCTCGAGGTTGTACGTTGATATTAAATGCTTTTCCTTCAAAACTATAACCAAGATTTGCTAAGGAACCACCAACCATCCAGTTACCTTTTTTTATTGGGGCAGTTCCAACATCTGCTGAACTTTGTGGAACAGTTTCGATTTTTTGTGCATTTGCGCCGAAAGCTATTCCCCCCATAATTGTAAGTAGTAATGCTAATTTCTTCATGATTCGTAAGTTTTCTATATAATTAACGATTGTTGTTTATTATATAACAGTAAACGAAATCAAAAGTTTTCTTTTTTTTGCTTGTAACTTACAATTAAGATCAGAAATTAATTATTTTTAATTTTTAGCTGTTAAATTTTCTGTTTTAAATTGCTCTTAAAAGAGCAGCAACGAATTTAAGTGGTTATTGTATTATTGTTTTTACGATTTGAGAAATGTGGGTAACACTTGGAGGAAGTTCAATTAATTGAAAATTTCTAAAATGTATTTCCGAACCTTCAGATTCAAGACATAGGTATCCTTTCTTGATAGTCGAATTGCGAATACCATTGACAAATTTTCCGTTCACAGTTAGTTTAATTGTACCGTCCACGCAGATGATCGTATATTTATTCCATTCTCCTTTCCCTTTAGCCCGATTCTCTATCGCTTTACTTCTTGTACCGCGTGGATTATCTGGTATTGTTTCCACACCGCCCACACCAAATAATTCGCCATGAACGTAAGCGATTGGCGGAACAACACCGTCTTTGGTATTCTGTTTTACCCAATCCAATTCCAGCATCTGCACTTCAACTCCTCCTGGAAGTCTTCCTATGGAATCGGGCTCTGCATCCGACCATACAAAGATACCCGAGTTACCTCCTGCATAGATATGCTTCCATTCGACATGGATAATAAAGTTTTCATATAGTTTTTCAGACCGCATGACACCGATAGGAAGCCCTGTACATATTAGTGATTTTCTATTTAAACGCCAAGTATCTTTGGCTGTGTTTACATTTAGCCAGTTGATTGAATTTTTCGTGGGCTTTTTTGATAAAAGTAGATCCTCAAGTTGTACTTCTTCGCCAAAAGATAAGGTTATTTTTTGAGCGTAGTTATGCTGACATAAAGCGAGCAAAAGAAAAAATAAACCGATAGTTTTAAGGTTCATATTGATGTAGTGAAACGGTTTGAAAAAGGTTAAATAAGGGTTATGATTAAAATACTGTGTACAAGCAAACTTAAATAAATTTGTAGTAATAAGCAATATAATTATAGCCAATTCTATTGCTCATCATCTGACCCAGTGGATATGCAGGCTGTCTCAGTATTTAGCCTTTTTAATTATTTTATTGATTTTTTTTTATTATAAAACTTTTGATAATCAATATTTTGGAGGGTGTTGTTGAGAGTGTGTATTTTGAACATTTACATGAAAAATGATCATTAAAGATGGTGATCACGACCATTATTTTTCTTATCTTTAGCAATAAGGGAACTTTTTTCAGTACGATAATATAGGAGAAAATTTCTTGGACATTAAACAATAAAAAGTTTAATGCATCTGCTCGGCTATCGGGCTCATTTATAATATCCAATTATATGATAAAAACTCCAGGGCTTCTTTTCAGAGAAGCGATGCAACAGGAAAAACCATTACAGGTGGTTGGAACTATCAACGCGAACCATGCTCTGCTAGCTCAGCAAGCAGGTTTTCAGGCCATTTATTTATCGGGAGGAGGAGTTGCCGCGGGTTCTTTGGGAATTCCTGATCTTGGTATTACCACGCTTGAAGATGTACTGGTTGATGTGCAGCGTATTACGAACGTTTGTCCAGTCCCTTTATTGGTCGATATCGATACCGGATTCGGTCCCTCGGCATTTAATATAGCACGTACGATTCAGTCTTTGATCAAGGCTGGTGCCGCAGCTGTTCACATGGAGGACCAGGTGGGAGCAAAACGTTGTGGACATCGACCAGGAAAAGAATTGGTATCTAAGACAGAGATGGTGGACCGTATTAAAGCAGCTGTGGATGCACGTACGGATAATACATTTGTAGTCGGCGCCCGTACAGATGCTTTAGCATCCGAAGGTTTAGAGGCGGCTTTAGATCGAGCTATCGCATATAAGGAGGCTGGAGCTGATTTTATTTTTGCAGAGGCTGTTCATGAACTGGACCAATATAGACGATTTCGTGATGCAACCCAATTGCCTGTTTTAGCAAATATTACAGAGTTTGGTCAAACGCCAATGTTTACTCGAGATGAATTACATCAAGTAGGAGTTTCAATAATTTTATATCCGCTCTCTGCTTTTCGAGCAGCTAATAAAGCGGCTGAAAATGTATATCAGCATATTCGAAAAGATGGTACGCAAGCTGGCGTTCTGGTAGATATGCAAACCCGTGAAGAACTTTATCGTAGCATTAATTATTATGCATATGAAAATAAACTAGATCAATTGTTCAATACTAAGCATGATGACAGAAACAAATGAAATGGGTTTTAAACCCAAGAAAAGCGTCGCATTATCTGGTGTTGCCGCAGGCAATACAGCATTAAGCACCGTCGGAAAAAGTGGTAATGACTTACATTATCGAGGTTATGATATTTTGGAACTTGCAGATCAGGCTAGTTTTGAAGAAGTAGCCTATTTATTGATCTATGGAAATTTACCGACTAAATCGCAATTGACCACTTATCAGGCACAATTAATAAGTCAACGTGGATTACCGATCGCGATACAGAAAGTTTTAAAACAATTGCCGACAACTGCTCATGCAATGGATGTTCTTCGAACTTATGTTTCAGTATTTGGGAGTATTCAACCTGAAAAGGAAAGTCATCCAAGTGCTGGTGCGCGCGATATTGCCAACCGTTTAATGGCCTCTATGGCTTCTGCTTTGTTGTATTGGTATCATTTTAGCCAACATGGCCGAGAAATTGATGTCGAAACTACCGATGGAACTTTGGGTGCGCATTTTTTACACTTGTTGCATGGCACGCCGCCATCTGCATCTTGGATAAGAGCCATGCAGGTGTCTCTTAATCTGTATGCTGAACATGAGTTTAACGCATCTACTTTTGCCGCCCGTGTTATTGCAGGTACTGGATCGGATCTTTATTCTTGTATTGCAGGAGCTATTGGTGCCCTGCGGGGACCAAAGCATGGTGGTGCTAATGAAGTAGCCTTTGAAATACAGAGTCGTTATGCCAATGCTGATGAAGCGGAGGCTGATATTCGTAAGCGGTTAGCGAATAAAGAGGTTATTATTGGATTTGGTCATCCTGTTTATACCATTTCAGATCCGCGTAACCAGGTTATTAAGCGTATTGCTAGGGAGCTATCGGAGGAAGCGGGCGATATGACACTATATTCCATTGCCGAGCGTTTGGAATCTGTGATGTGGGAAGAAAAGAAAATGTTTCCCAATTTAGACTGGTATTCGGCCGTTTCATATCATATAATGGGTATCCCGACAGAAATGTTTACCCCTTTATTTGTGCTGTCACGGATAACAGGATGGTCAGCACATGTATTTGAACAGCGTCAGGACGGGAAGATTATTCGACCTAGTGCTCACTATATCGGACCAGAAAATAGACCTTATATTCCAATTTCTGAAAGGTAATGTGAGAAAATATACAAATGAACACAACAATTGAAATTTAATATTTACGAATAGTTTTTTAGAAAAAATGGCATCACAAATTTCGAATGAACGACCACCGGTTGATCAGGTCTTGGCTGATATTGCAGATTATGTACTTCAATATAAGATTGAAAGCAAAGTTGCATGGAGAACTGCATTTTACTGTTTTTTGGATACATTAGGATGCGGTTTTGAAGCGCTCACTTACCCTGCCTGTACAAAATTGTTAGGTCCGGTGGTATCTGGTACCATTGTGCCAAACGGTGCGAAAGTTCCTGGAACAAACTACCAATTAGATCCGATACAGGCTGCTTTTAATATCGGTACAATTGTGCGCTGGTTGGATTTTAATGATACTTGGCTTGCGGCAGAATGGGGACATCCTTCGGATAACTTAGGAGGTATTTTAGCAACGGCTGATTGGTTGAGTAGAACCCGTATTGCTATGGGTGAAAAACCTTTAAAAGCAAGGGAAGTCTTAGAAGCAATGATCATGGCACATGAGATTCAGGGTGTTCTTGCTTTGGAAAATTCTTTTAATAAAGTGGGCTTAGATCACGTCATTCTTGTTAAAGTAGCTTCCACAGCTGTGGTTGGTAAATTGTTGGGATTAAGTCGTGATGAATTGATCAATGCTGTTTCACTGGCATTTGTTGATGGGCAGGCACTGCGAACATATCGTCATGCACCCAATACAGGTAGCCGTAAATCTTGGGCAGCAGGCGATGCAACCTCACGTGCTGTAAAGTTAGCATTGATAGCCAAGACAGGGGAAATGGGATATCCTTCCGTATTAACGGCTCCAGTGTGGGGATTTTATGATGTTTCGTTCAAAGGAAAGGAATTTCAATTTCAGCGAGCTTATGGTTCTTATGTGATGGAAAATGTTTTATTTAAGATTTCTTTTCCTGCTGAATTCCATTCTCAGACAGCTGTTGAGGCCGCCATGTTGCTGCATGATCAACTTAAAGCAATAGGGAAAACTGTTGAGTCTATTAAGCATATAGAAATTAGGACCCATGAAGCTGCTATTCGCATTATTGATAAAAAGGGGCCACTTCATAATCCTGCTGATAGAGATCATTGTATACAATATATGATTGCGGTACCTTTGATCTATGGCCGATTGACAGCAGAAGATTATGAAGATCGGATAGCTATGGATCCTCGAATTGATGTTTTGCGTGATAAAATGAATTGTATCGAAGATCTTAAATTAACAGAAGATTATCATGATCCTGAAAAAAGGGCAATTGCAAATGGATTGACGATTACATTAAATGATGGAACAAAGCTCTCTGAAATTTTGGTTGAATATCCAATAGGGCATCCACGCCGCCGCGATGAAGGTATTCCTAAACTGATTGAAAAATACAGGATTAATTTGGCCCGCATATTTGCAGATAAACAACAGAAACAAATCTTAAATGCAACATTGGATTACGATACTTTTATCGATATGGATGTTAATCAGTTAGTTGATTTGATGGTGAAATAAAGTTAGTTAGTTAGTTAGTTAGTTAGTTAGTTAGTTAGTTAGTTAGTTAGTTAAAGAAGGTTTTCATAAAGGTTTTTTAAAACCTTTATGAAAACCTTTTTTGAATTTATAAATTTTGTTTTTGGATAGGCCAGTTGGATTGAAGGCCTAAATAAAATGTGAAATTTTCTGCGGCGAGCTGATGTAATGAGGTTGGAATCATCCATTGTTCACCTAGTCGCTCAAAACGCTGACAGTCGTTTACAAATTTTTGGAGTCCAACTTGGTCTATATGACCAAAGACACCGCCAGTATGAATGGGATAGCCAATCCCTAAGGTAGCGCCGATATCGCCATCGATCGGCCTGTCGAGTATCCCTTCTATTAAGCATCGGTAACTATCCAATGCCATAACATGTAATAATCGATCCTGAATGTTGATGGTTTCGGGCAATGTAGTTAAGGTCGGTAAATTCGAATCTTGCCAAATTGTTTTTTTTCCAGATGCAATTTCATAGTCATAAAAACCTCGATTGGATTTTCGTCCATTTCGTCCACTATCCACAAGTTTTTTTAAATAATCATAACATCGCCTCTGGCTTAGATGTAGATGGGGAAGCTGGTCGTATACATGCAGCATAAGCGATAGCGAAATTTCATCAAGAACTGCCAAAGGACCAACAGCAAACCCCGCATTTCTTGCCTGTTCATCAATGAGAGATGCAGGAATACCTTCCAACAGCATCGTCACTGCTTCCAGTAGGTAGTTGAAAAAAATACGGGAAGTAAAGAATGCAGGGCCATCATGTACAACAATTGGAATCTTTCCAAGTTGACGGACTACTTTTAGAGCTTTAGACAGGGTTTGTTCGCTAGTTTGTTTCCCGCGTATGATTTCTACTAAAGCCATTCGATCTACAGGTGAAAAAAAATGCATTCCAATAAAGTTTTCTGGTTTCGGACTTACTAAAGCCAATTCACTGATGGGTAATGATGTGGTATTGGAAGCAAAAAAACCATTATTATTTAGGAAAGGAAGTGTTTCAGTACTGACAGCCGCCTTAAGATTTTTGTCTTCAAACACAGCTTCGATAATGAGATCAACTTCTCCAAAATCTTTTGTCTGATCTGTAGGGGAGATTCGGGAGAGGAGAGCCTGTCTTTTTTCTTCATTCATTTTTCCCAGTTCCACCCATTTTGCTGATACTTTTTCTGCATATTTTTTTCCTTGCTCTGCTTGTTGTAAAGTCACATCTTTCAAGATAACATCAATTCCTGAGCGAGCAGCTTCGAATGCAATTCCAGACCCCATCATACCAGCTCCTAATATTGCCATCCTTTGTAACTCGAAAGGGGTATGGACTAATGGATCTGTAGCTTTTGTAGCTTCATTTATACCGAAGTACTGGGTCCGGATGATACTGCAGGTAATAGGATCGCGCAGGGTCTGGATAAAATACGCTATTTCAATACGGAGTGCTTCTTGTTTTGAAAGATTGTGTTTTTGATAAATAACTGCCATACAGTTGTCTATGTTTGGCTTAATTCCTAAGTTACGTTTTTTGATGGGTACGGTAAGATTATCCCATTGTGCTTCATCCCATGGTGGAGTTGGTTTCCGAGCCTGTTCATGCACATGTTCTAAGATCCATGTTTTGGCAAGAAAGATTGCATGATCTATATTTGAAGAAATGAGATCGATTAAACCTATTTCTTTAGCTTTTTGTGCTGTGATTATTTTAGCCTGTAGCACCAATGGAAGAGCATCTTGTGCATCAAGTATCTCTGTTATTTGTATCGTGGCACCAAACCCTGGAAATAATCCATAGTTGACTTCTGGAAATCCTATTTTTATCTGCTCAAGGGCAATCCGGCAGTGTGCCCATAGTTGTGTAGAAAGTTGTAAACTTATACAGTCGCTGTCCATTAGACCGACGATGGGTTTCTTTTGTTGGTTAAGATCATTAAAATTTGACAGGAGTGATTTCAAACGTAGCTTAAATGAATTTTCATCTAATGCTTGTTTAAGTAAAATATCATAGTTAATAGCTTGGCCTATAAGTGGATTTTTGAATATTATTCCTTTTACTTCATTGAGATTAATCTGATCACGGATGATGGTCACAAATTCTTCTAATCGCTCTAAGTCATTTCCATGGATAGTTTCTGTAGAAATTAAGGGGCTAATCAATACGACTCCCTGTTCATCTCTTTCACTTAAGAAGTAAGTAAAATATATAGGATTAATTTTATCCATTTTTTTAGGTGTTATATTCCCTTATGGGGAATTGCAGTATAGAGTTTAATTAATTTGAAGAAATTGTTTTATCGGACTTGGATTGATAATTGACTTTATCAATTGTCATTTTAGCAATAATTTCCAACATGATTTCAGATGTTCCCCCGATAATGGTACCGACTCTTATATCACGGTAGAGACGAGCTATTTTGAAATCTTCTGTAAAGGCATAACCACCAAAAAGTTGAAAACATTGGCTTACAATACGGACCGCAAGCTCACTCGCCTGTAATTTCGCAATCGAACATTCTTTAACTGCATATTTTCCAAGTTGTTGCAAATCGCAACAAGCATATATAAATGCTTTTGTTGTAGCGATATCTGCAACCATTTGTGCGACGCGATGTCTTACTACTTGGAAATCTTGCAGTTTATGCTTAAATACTTCACGTTTGTTAATATATTCTAGGGTATACTGTAAGGCAGAATCTGCTGTAGCAATGCTATGGATTGCTGCGGTCAGGCGTTCCAGTTGTAGTCCGTCCATCAGGTAACTAAAACCCGCACCTTCTTCACCTATTAAATGTGAAATGGGGACTTTTACCTGATCAAAACCTAATTCTGCTGTATCAGAAGCATGCCAGCCCATTTTATTGATTTTGGTTGCTGTTACTCCTGAAGCATTACGGTCGATCAAGAGCAAACTGATTCCTTTACTACCTTTGGTCGGATCGGTTTTAACAGCAGTAATAAAAAAATCGCCATAGTAACCATTGGTGATAAAGGTTTTCGAACCATTAACAATATAATGATCACCTTCCCGGATAGCAGTTGTTTGAATTTTTTGTACATCAGATCCAGCACCTGGTTCCGTAATAGCTACTGCACTGACCAAATCTCCAGCAATAACACCTTTTAAATATTTTTCTTTTAATTCTTCAGAGGCATATTTGAGTAAGTATGGGGCTGACATATATTGAATGACTAATGCTGTTATCGTGAATCCTCCCGAAAAGCACTGAGAGAGCTCTTCGCAAAGAATCATGGAATAATAAAAATCAAGGTCGAGCCCACCATAAACTTCTGGATAGTTAAGACCTGTAAAGCCCATGTCGCCCATTTTTTTCCAAATGGCACGATCTATTTTACCTTCTTCTTCCCACTGATCAATATGAGGCAGGATCTCTTTACGGATAAATGCTTTTAAACTTTCGCGAAATACGTGGTGCTCAACTGTCAATTGTGTTGCTTGCATATGCTATCAAGTTTTATTGGTTATATTTTCTCTTTTGGATTTGGTGATCCAAATAAGTTGAAGCTAATTTAAATTAAAAAGCTGACGTTTCCATTTATTTGAAAGTTAATTTTTATGATAACTTATTTTTATGGGAGAGTGTTCGCTTGATTTAAGTGTTTTAGGCTCATTTATAAGCTTATTAAAGATTTCTGTTTAACCGATTCATTTACTGTTTACTATTTTTTTGTACCTTTAAATATAACTTTATGATAACGCTCTACTGTTTGTTTTCTTTGTATGTCAATTGGGATTCGTAGTTCGGGGGAAACCGGATCTGACGTTTTGATTAAGCAAGGTAGTGGCATAGATAACCAAAATAATAAACGATGACTAAGAAAGTATTTATTGTCGCGGCGCAACGTACCGCAATAGGAAGCTTTGGAGGAGGATTATCCACTTTTAGCGCGACAGAATTAGGTGCTCAGGCTGTTAATGCAGTTTTGAAACAAGTTGCTATTGATGGAAGCGAAGTGGATGAATTATTGATGGGATGTGTTCTGCAAGCCGATTTGGGACAAGCTCCCGCTCGCCAAGTTTTAAAATATGCAAGTTTACCTGATGATATTCCTGCGACCACTATTAATAAGGTTTGTGCAAGTGGAATGAAAGCGGTAGCACTAGGTGCACAGGCTATTTTACTAGGTGATGCTCATGTCGTACTTGTTGGCGGTATGGAAAGTATGAGCCGTGTGCCTTATTATGCACCTACAGTACGTTGGGGAGCGAAGTATGGTCATCAAAGTTTAGTAGATGGAGTACAGAAAGATGGACTGAGTGACGCTTATTCGCAAGACGCAATGGGTGTTTTTGGAGAATTATGTGCGATTAAATATGACATTAACCGGGAGGAGCAGGATGCCTATGCGGTATCGTCCTATACCAGAAGCCGTGATGCTTGGCAACAGGGGAAATTTGATAAGGAAGTGGCTCCGATAGCAGTTTCTACCCGAAAAGGAGAAGTTGTTGTCAAGCAAGATGAAGAATTTACGCAGGTCAATTTTGAGAAAATTTATACTTTGAAACCAGCTTTTCAAAAAGACGGAACGATTACTGCAGCAAATGCTTCTACTTTAAGTGATGGAGCTGCGGCATTATTACTGATGTCCGGTGAGAAAATGGAAGCATTGGGTTTAGAACCTTTAGCTGAAATCATAGCATATGCTGATGCGGAACAGGAACCGGAATGGTTTACAACGACGCCTAGTCTCGCCGTAAAAAAAGTATTAGCAAAAGCAGATCTAGAATTGTCTGATATTGACTTTTTTGAATTTAATGAAGCTTTTTCTGTTGTAGCATTAGTAAATGCCCGTTTGTTGGATATTTCATTGGAAAGGATGAATGTTTATGGGGGGGCAGTATCTTTAGGTCACCCTCTGGGGTGTTCGGGTGCCAGAATTTTAGTAACCTTAACAAGTGTGCTGGAGCAGGAGAGAGGACAGTATGGGTTAGCAGCAATTTGTAATGGTGGCGGTGGTGCTTCTGCAATGATTATTAAAAGATGTAATGTATAGCAGCGATCACGTTAGATATATTATTATACATACATATGGGCTGAAGGTTATACTACTGAGTTTAGAGAATATTGTTAAGTGACAGTACTCATTTACATGAAAGGTTCCTGTCTTTAACACAAACTTCTCCACCGAAGGTAAAAGACCGTTTTTCTTATATAGAGAAACGGTCTTTTGTTTGCACCTAATTTGTTCGGCATAATTGCTACTTATAACGATCGCTAATCTTTTCAATATAATCTTAGAAATCAAAAGGGTAGGCTTCTTATTTCTGATATAATATTTAAAATTTTTTTTGTTTTCTTTTATTTCTTTAATAAAAAGTACAAAATAATTTGCATTCTTATTTTTCCTTTCTATATTAGTGTATTAATTAAATAGTACAGTAGTATGATAACTATTAAAAACCTAAATTTCAGCTACAGCAAATCGCGACCATTATTTAAAAATATGGATCTTCATTTACAGGAAGGGCATATTTATGGTCTATTGGGGAAAAATGGTGCAGGCAAGTCGACGTTACTGAAGAATATGGCCGGTTTGGTCTATCCTGTAAGTGGTACGATTGAAGTGTTACAGCATGATCCTTGTAAACGCGAACCTGCTCTGCTTCAGGAAATCAGTTTTATTCCTGAGGAATTTCACTTACCAGCAGTGAAATCCGCAACTTTTGTAAAAGCGAATGCCGTTTTTTATCCAAAGTTTGATCATGCATATTTTCAAGAACTGATCAGAGAGTTTGAAATTCCGATCGAACAGAAGCTTGCAGATATGAGTTATGGGCAAAAGAAGAAATATATCATATCATTTGGTTTGGCCTCCAATACCAAAATCATGATTATGGATGAACCTACTAATGGTCTAGATATTCCTTCTAAAGTGCAATTTCGCAAAATTATGGCCTCGGCTATTGCTGACGACCGCTGTGTTATTATTTCGACACATCAAGTACGTGATCTCGATAACCTGATTGATGCGGTTATTCTATTGGATGAACATCGGGTGGTATTAAATGCTAATGTTAATCGTATTACGGATCATATCAGCTTTAAAAAAGTACGTGAGTTGAACGATGATGTGCTTTATTCAGAACCTGCGTTAGGAGGTTTTAATACCATACAGTTGAATACGATGGGTGAAGACTCGAAATTAGATCTGGAACTGTTGTTTAATGCTGTTTTACAGAAAAAAGAATTGATTACAAACCTTTTAAATGTTACTGAAGATGTCGAACGTATTTAATGTTAATCGCTTGTGTGCATTGATTCGCCGGCAGTGGATTTCTGTCGGACGCATTTATTTGATGTCACTAATTATTATTGCTGGAGTTTTTATAGCTTTTTATGGGGTTGCAATCTTTAAAAATTATGAAGATATAAGGACAAGCTCTAATATAGGGCAAGATGTTCTTAATTTTAGAATACCGTTATTTTTTATTTTGGGATTATTTTTTATTACAGTTGTATCAAGCAGTTATTTTTCTGATTTAGGTCAAAAAACAAAGGCGATTTTTGAGTTGATGACTCCAGCTTCTTCCTTAGAGAAATTTTTAACTTCTATTTTTTATACTATTATTGTAAGCTTGTGTGCCTATTTCTTATTATTCTTTTTAGTTGATCTTGCTTTCGTATCCTATTTAAGAAGTATAGGATCTTCTATTAGAACTTTTGAAACCGAACAAGAAGGAAAAGTAGTGATTGATAATTGGATGTATTTCTTCAAGCTGGAAAAATCTGAATTTTTGCCCTATTTCTATTTTTTACCCTTTATATTGAATGCCTTATTTTTATTAGGTTCTATTGCCTATAAGAATTATCAATATATTAAAACAGCTATCACCATGATTATATATGTAGCCATATGGATAATCACATTTATCTATGTCATGAAATTACGAACAGATAATACAATTGGCCTTGATAACGGTAATTATTTCGATGATAAGGTTCATGGACTTCAACTTGCTCTAGCAATTGGTATATTTTTAACATTAATTTTTTGGGGATTAGCATTCTTGAGATTAAAAGAAAAGGAGGTTTAGTATGGATTTTAATGCTAACAAAGCCATTTATCTTCAGATAGCAGCATACGTATGCGATCATATTCTATTGGGGACTTGGAAAGTGGAGGATAAGCTACCTTCGGTCCGTGAACTTGCTGTACAATTGGAAGTGAATCCAAATACCGTGATGCGTACCTATGATTTGTTGCAACAAAAAGAAATTGTTGTCAATAAACGAGGAGTTGGATTTTTTGTGACTGATACGTCAGTAGGAAATGTAAAGGAATATCGCAAAGCTGTCTTTTTGGAAGAGGATCTTAATCCTTTTTTTAGAAATATCTATCTTTTGGAAATTAGTTTAGATGAACTAAAGCAACGGTATCAATCTTTTATCGAACAAAATTTTAAAAATAACGAATTATGAAACTGAGTAGTAAAATATTGATAGGCTTGGGGATAGCATTATTTATTATTCCTATAGTCACCACTTCTTATATTGTAGGAAATAATCGGGTTGATACAAAAGTGTATGAGGAGATGCTTCGTAAGGAAGGTAGTGAACCAGATAGTAAGGATACTTATTTGAAAACATATAAAACTAAAAGTTTTACAAATTTGAATATTATCGGAAATGATAAAGGATCCATAGGACTTTTTATTGTGAAAAGTGATAAATATGCTGTGAAAGTGGATAAAAATAGTGAAGGTGAAATTTCAATTGATGTTGATGGAAACGGTCAATTGAATATTGAGCTGAAGGATAATGCAAAATCCTACTATAAACGGATATATATATTTACTCCCGATATCAAGCAGATTGAATTTTCAGCAATTCATGTGAGTAGTTTTTCAGGTCAATATGATCAACTGGAGATCGTAGGAGATAAGGTTGAAGATTTTACGTTCAATTCAGATGTAGTTGTTAATGATTTGTCATTACGATTAAAAAGCTCCCATATTAGTGGCGATCGTCAGGAGTCTTTTAAACTTAATCAGCTGACATTGGATTTGGATAGCAGTGATGTGAATTTTGCAAAACAAGATTATGAACATGTTTTTATTCAAGCGAAGGATTCTAAAGTAAATTTTAAAGGAGATAACCCTGATTTGAAATTGAAGCTTCTGAATCTAAAAACAGTTGGACATACATCAATTGATTTAAATGATTTTCAAGTAGAAAATGCCCAAGGAGAGTTGTCTGAAGAAACCAAAACAGATTTTCCAGTTTCTTTATTAAGGAAGATTTTAAAATAAAATTTAAGATTTTAGATCCTTAACAAAAAACGCTCTTCAAATTTAATTGAAGAGCGTTTTTTTAATTTTTATATTGCGTTTAACTATTTCGTTTTTTTTAGAGGAACCTCAGCGGCTTGGTAAGTTTCAGGCTCAGCTTTGTAAATTTTGAATTTTACTTCATAGCCCTCTGGTGCGTAAATAACGATTGGCATTCTTCCATTGTAATCGGTTATAACAGATTTCGCCTGTACAAAGCTGTTCTTTTTTTCACCTTGGCAAAGCATTTGAGTCGAAGCTACATTTCCATTTGTTTTGAAAACATAGTAATTATATCCCCATCCCTGCAGATCTTTTTTCTCAAAATCACCGGATAAGAAGTAACTGTTACACGCGTCGGTCTCCATATATTTGCCAGCAAAAAACTCAATCTTTTTATTATTATCACTATCGATTCCTGCGTGAGGGACTTCAATTACATATTTTACCATCCCTTTTTCTGGTGCTGGAAATACATTTACGTCTTGTTTAAGTAATGTCTGTGCCATAGCGGATATCGAAATTAATAAAGTAGCAACGATCATACCTGTTTTTAACATTAACTTTTTCATATATATTATTTTTACATGTGTATTATTATCAGGTTAGAGTGATCTGTAGACGACAAGTTTAATCTGTTGACGATTTTTTTTATCATGAAAAGTTTTGGAAGTTGTTTTAAATTATGCTATTTTCTTGATAGACAATTTATTGTGTCGTGTTTTTCTTGTGAATTTTTCTCTTGATTTTAAGACTAAAAGGCTTTAAAAATATCATTTTATACTTTATAATGGTAAATAGCTCGCTTTTACAGTAATGTTTGCAGTCTTTTTTCGAGATGTTGTATTGAATGCACCACCATAAGAAAATTCTTCGTTATCATTTTGACCAGTTATCTGAAAAACGCCCAAATCAGCTTTTACCAATTGACCTAAAGTGGAGGAAGATTCGGTAGCAATATTCTGTGCACGTTGGTGTGCATTTTTAGAAGCCTGAGAAATGAGTTCTAATTTTAAATCTTCCAATTTAGAATAATAGTAATTCGGTGTGCTCGAACTTAATTCAAGCCCTTGAGAGATTAACGTTGATATTTCGCGAGATGCATTATCGACTTTGTTAAGATCTTTTGATTCCACTCCAACAGTTTGCGATAAGGTATATCCAGAAAACGTATTATAGCTACTGCCTTTACCATCTGTGTGGTATTCAAATTCTTTATTAATATTAACAGCTTCAAATCTTATCTCTTCAGCTTTTAGACCCTGTGCGATCAAGAAATTGCGAACCAGCTCACGATCTTCAGCTAATTGATCTGATGCGCCTTTTAAATCGAAATTTTTACGACTGTAACTGGCATTCCATTTTACTAAATCAGATTCAAAATCTTTTTTAGCATTTCCATTAACGGTAATCGTTTGTGAAGATTTGAATTTGTAACGGTATGCATTGCTAAAAAGGCATGCACTTGCAATAATAACAATACCTGTAATAAGTGCAATTATAATTGGATTGTATTTCATAATCATTATTCTAATCAGGTTATTTAACGTTTTATCGACTTACTATGTAGCAATCATGATACCAAAAAAAACTGTTATTTTTGAATTTAAATAGATAATTTGCAGTTTTTGAATCAATTTGTTGATATAAGTAGTAAATAATGAATAAAAAAATCATTCTTATAGGGTTGTTAGCAATGCATGGAGCCGTTTTATTCGCTCAAAAGCAACCGCTTAACCATACGGTTTATGATGGATGGCAAAGTTTGAATGCAAGTGAAATAAGTGGTAGTGGAAAATACATCACATTTCAAGTACTGCCACAGGAGGGAGATGGAGCCTTATATGTCAAGGATAATTTAAACAAATCCATACTTGAATTACCAAGGGGATATAATGCCCGTTTGACCAATAATGAAACGCATGTCATTTCATTGATAAAGCCTAAGTTTGCCGATACACGCCAAGCGAAAATTAAGAAAAAGAAACCGGAAGAAATGCCGAAAGACTCCCTTGCTATTTTTACGGTAGCAACTGGAAAGCTTTTAAAGTATGCAGAAGTTAAATCCTATAAATTGGCTGAGGAAGCTAATGGTTACTTTGGATTCTTAACGGATGATAAAGGGATAGCTCCTACAGACACCGCGACGTCAAAGACTAAAAAAGCAACTAAAATCAGCACATTGCATGTATATGATCTAGCAACAGGTGATACGGTTAATTTTCAGCAGGTAGATCAATATGACTTTAATAAAGCTGGAAACAAGCTGGTTTTTACCAAAAAAACTGAAGCGAAAGATTCTACATCAAATATTGCCGGTGTTTATTTATATGATTTGACCAATAAGACATTAAAAAAGATTACAAATGGTCGCGGAACGTATAAAAACTTCACTTTTGACGATCTTGGCAATCAATTGGTCTATTTAGGAGATAAAACTGCTGAAAAATCTTTATTAAAAGAGTTTAATCTTTATTATTATACTGCACAGCTTGATTCAGCGCGCATTGCTGTTCAAAAAAATACTTCAGGAGTACCTGCAAATTGGGCTGTAAGTGGAGATGGAGAGTTAAAATTCAGTAAAAATGGACAGAAATTATTTTTAGGATTGGCACCTATACCTAGAGTTAAGGATACGACATTAGTGGATTTTGAGCATGCGAAAGTAGACGTTTGGCATTGGCAGGATGATTACCTACAGCCACAGCAATTAGTCAATCTTAAAAAAGATCTTGTTCAAAGCTATCTGAGTATATTTTATCCGCAACAGAATAATCGTGTGATTCCTCTAGTTGATGAGAAATTTAATCCAGCACGTACAACTATTGAAGCCGACCAAGAATATGTTTTGGCAACCACTGATTATGGGCGTAGAGTATCTACGCAGTGGGATTATCGGAGCAAACAGGATGTATATGTCATCTCTACCGTTTCTGGTACTCGTCAGTTGGTAGTTGAAAATTTATCAGGACAAGCTGTTTTGTCTCCAGATGGTCAGTATGTGCTGTATTTTAATCAGGATAATGGCAATTGGTATTCGTATCAAATTGCCTCTAAAAAAGTGTCGATATTAAATGATGGTCTTCCTGTATCCTTTGTCGATGAGGATAATGATATGCCGGCAAAACCAGAAGGCTATGGTATGGCCGCTTGGGGAGCCGACAATAAAGGAGTATATGTTTATGATAAATATGATATCTGGTATTTCGCTTTAGATGGATCGGATAAATATTTAGCCACAAATGGATATGGAAGAGTATCCAGTACCGTATTGCGTTATAAGAACTTAACACATCCGCGAAATAGCAAGTGGAAATCTAATACACTTGATGAGCGTCAACGTATTTTGCTAACTGCTTTTAATGAAAAGACCAAAGAGAATGGTTTTTATGAATTGAGAGGTAAGCGCAAAGATCCGAAAGAGATCTTGATGGCACCAAAGGTTTTTAGAAATTTACAAGCTTCCGAAGATCAGAAATATCTGATTTATTCAAAAGAAGATTATGTCAATAGTCCTGATTTATATGTAAACATCAATACGTTTAAAAAGGAAGAAAAATTGAGTGAGTTGAATCTGCAGCAAGCGAATTACAATTGGGGAACCGCGGAATTGGTACAGTGGACTACACCTGCTGGTCATGCTGCAGAAGGTATTCTGTACAAACCGGAAGATTTTGATCCGAATAAGAAATATCCAATTATTGCTTATTTCTATGAAAAATTATCAGATGGACTATATAGTTACCAAGCACCGGCACCCACACCGTCTCGTTTGAACATACCTTATTTTGTGAGCAATGGTTATTTGGTTTTTGCACCGGATATTTCGTATGTCACAGGTGAGCCTGGTAAATCTGCGGAAGAATATATTAATTCAGGAATGAAGCATCTGGCGCAGAATAATTGGGTAGATTCATCTAAAATGGGTATCCAGGGACAAAGCTGGGGAGGCTACCAAGTAGCGCATTTAATAACAGCTACCAATATGTATGCGGCTGCGTGGGCAGGGGCACCGGTTGTAAATATGACTTCAGCTTATGGAGGTATTCGTTGGCAGACAGGTATGTCAAGACAGTTTCAGTATGAAAATACACAAAGTAGAATCGGTAAGACTCTATGGGAGGGACAGGATGCTTATTTAGCTAATTCACCTTTGTTCCATCTGAATAAAGTAACAACTCCGGTAGTGATCATGGCTAACGATAATGATGGAGCGGTGCCATGGTATCAAGGTATCGAAATGTTTACGGCATTAAGACGTTTGCAAAAACCTGTCTGGATGCTTAATTACAATGGTGACGAACATAATTTGTTGCTCAGACAGAATAGAAAAGATATTCAAATACGAGAGCAGCAGTTTTTTGATCATTATTTAAAAGGAGCACCAGCACCTAAATGGTTAAAATCTGGAGTTTCAGCAAAAGAAAAAGGAATCGACTGGGGTTTTTCGGTGGAATAGTTTTTAAAAAGAGCTTATTTGTTACAAATAAGCTCTTTTTTTATACCTAATTATAATTGTTTTGGCTTTTTTATAAAAAAATTAAAAAAAATTTCAATTTTTATTGAAAACAACATACTTTTACAAAGTAATTTGATGGAAAGATCAAAAACAGGGTATAAAAAACTTAAAATCTCAATCACATAATGTCTAACTTAAGATTTAAATCTGTCGAAGCAGCTGTATCTCGCAAAAATGCTTCTTTAAAAGTAGAAACTAAAAAAGCTACCGATATTTACGGTAAGAATGTTTTTTCAATTGCGAAGATGAAAGATTATCTTCCTAAAAACTCTTACAAGGAGTTAGCACAGGCAATCGAAGATGGGAGTGCTATTTCTCGTGATTTAGCGGAACATATTTCACAGGCGATGAAGAGTTGGTCACTATCTAATGGTGCTACGCATTATACGCACTGGTTCCAACCCTTGACAGGATCTACTGCTGAAAAGCATGATGCTTTCTTCGAGCCGGATGATAACGGCGAAGCTATTGAGAAGTTTACAGCTGATGCCTTGGTACAGCAAGAGCCTGATGCATCAAGTTTTCCGAATGGGGGTATCCGTAATACATTCGAAGCACGTGGTTACACAGCTTGGGACACTTCATCACCAGCTTTCCTTTATGAAACAGGTTCAGGTAAAACATTGTGTATCCCAACAGTTTTTGTTTCGTATACAGGAGAGGCATTAGATTATAAAGCACCTCTGTTAAAAGCTGTTAGTGCTATTGACAAAGCTTCTACTGAGGTGGCACAGTACTTTGATAAACAAATTACTAAAGTAAATGCTTCTTTGGGTATTGAGCAAGAGTATTTTTTAGTTGATCTTTCTTTATATAATGCACGTCCAGATTTACAATTAACAGGACGTACTTTATTCGGTCATATGTCCGCAAAAGGACAACAATTGGATGATCATTATTTCGGAGCGATTCCAGAACGTGTTTTAGCGTACATGGTCGACTTGGAAAATGAAGCTTTGAAATTAGGTATTCCATTAAAAACTCGTCACAACGAGGTTGCTCCTTCTCAATTTGAGTGTGCGCCTATGTACGAGGAAATAAACTTAGCAATTGATCATAACCAATTGTTACAGAATTTAATGGACCAAGTGGCAATGCGTCACCATTTCAAAGTATTATTACATGAGAAACCTTATAGCGGTGTCAACGGTTCTGGTAAACATAATAACTGGTCATTAATTACCAATACAGGTGTCAACTTATTGTCTCCTGGTAAGACTCCTAAAAATAACCTCATGTTCTTGACATTCTTTGTTAATACCATTAAGGCTGTTTATGAGCATGCGGATTTATTACGCGCATCGATTGCCAGTGCAAGTAACGATCACCGTTTAGGCGCAAATGAGGCTCCTCCTGCTATTATTTCAATTTTCTTAGGTTCACAGTTAGATGATCTTTTAGAGGAAGTTGAATCGGCACGTGTTGCTAAAAAGGTGAAATCTGAAGCGAACTTATGGCATGGTATTCCGAAAGTTCCTGAATTGAGATTGGATAATACTGATCGTAACCGTACTTCTCCATTTGCTTTTACAGGTAATAAGTTTGAATTTAGAGCTGTAGGTTCTTCTGCAAACTCTGCTTTACCAATGACTGTGTTAAATGTAATTGTTGCTAATCAGTTGATTGAATTTAAGATCGAAGTTGATAAACAAATTAAAAAAGGCATCAAGAAAGATTTAGCTCTATTGAATGTTGTTCGTAAATATATCAAAGATTCTAAATCAATTCGTTTTGAAGGTAATGGCTACAGCGATGAGTGGGAGAAAGAAGCAGAAGCTAGAGGCTTGTCTAATATCAAATCTACGCCTAAAGCTTTAGATGTTTATGTAAAAGAGGAGTCTATCGAATTATTTGAGAGATTAGGCATCTATACAAAACGTGAAAGTGAAGCCCGTCATGAAATTTTGTTGGAGAACTTCTACAAAAAACTTCAAATTGAGGCACGTGTTATTGAAGATATCGTAAATAATCAGATTGCTCCTGCATGTTTGATCTATCAAAACGAATTGATCAAGAATGTCCAAGGCTTGAAAGATCTTGGATTTGGAAAAGAAGCATATAGTTCTCAGTTTAACTTCTTAGAGCGTATTTCATCACATGTTAATACTGTTCTTGAGAAAACAGAAGCTATGCGTAAAGAGCGAAAAAAAGCAAATCAAATTGAAGATATGCGCGAAAAATCAATCGCTTATGATGAGGTTGTTAAACCTTATTTTGATGAGATTCGTTACCATGTCAATAAATTGGAGAAAATTGTTGATGATCAAAAATGGCCATTACCAAAACTTCGCGAACTGTTATTCATTAGCTAAGAATAGGTAAACTAGGTATCCCTTCAAGTTGGTACATCATGAAAGCGCTCGATATTTTATCGAGCGCTTTCTTTTTACATCTAATCGGGCTAGAGAAGAAAGCTTAAATTGTAACAATCTACTGTATTGTCATATTAATTTCATTTTATCATAGGTTATTCGTTGTTCTTTTTTTACATTTAGTTATTAAAAGAAGAAGAAGAAAAATGAAGAAGTTTAATTTTAAATACAGGAAAATATCCTTAGTTACTGCAGTGATTGCAACTGCGATGACTTTAAGTGCTTTTATTCCGAGTCAGGAAAAACCAAAGGAAAAAAAGTTTAGCAATCTTAAAGTACTCCCTAAAAATACAACTCCGGAGCAATTGAAAGAGGTAATGCATGATTTCAATGCTTCTTTGGGTGTGAAATGCGGGTTTTGTCATGCTCCTTCGAAAGATGATCCTAAAAAAATGGATTTTGCAAGCGATGAGAATAACCATAAAAATATAGCGCGTGATATGATGAAAATGACTGCTAAGATCAATAAAAAATATTTCCATAAAGGAAGTAAAGAAGGTGAAATCAAAGCTATTTCATGTAAAACCTGTCATAATGGACAGAAGCATCCTGAAATGAAAATTGCGAGTTTATAGCATTGCTCTATAAGGTAGGTCAAGCTTACTATTACCATTTGGCTTGATTGAGAATCAATATCTGTTAGAGATTATAAACCTGCCGATATTTGTGATCTTTATTTTTTAAATGAAAAAAATAAAGTCGTTCATAATCAGTTATTTTCTTGTTTAGGTGCATTTTTATTTTGCATATATCAAAAGAATATCTACCTTTGCATCACTCCAAACAACGAAATACTTGTTTGAACGGACCGCCCGGATGGCGGAATTGGTAGACGCGCTAGTCTCAAACACTAGTGGGAAACCGTGCCGGTTCGATCCCGGCTCCGGGTACCGAAAAAGGATCTGAAGTTAATTCTTCAGATCCTTTTCTTTTATAAAACCTACTCCTTTGTTTCACACAAGTCTTTATTTTTTATCAAAAGGGTACCCTAATGAGGTATTTGTCACTTTAAAAAGAGTTTAAACATGCTGAACGACTTACTTTGTGGATAGTATGTTCTAGAATTGGAGCTTCTTTTTTTATACTTTATTTGATTTAAATCATTTATATTTACTTTTATAATCATTTGCTATTGCAACTGCTTACCCTATTTCTGTTACTATAAAACCTACTTTTTAATGTACTGAGAATAGAAGAAATGCAACCTAAATTCTAAAAAATAAAAAAATGAAACAATACTTGCTAGTCGGTATCCTTTTCTTGTTCACAGCAACATTGTATGCAAAAATTCGTCTTCCTAATATTGTAGGGAGTAATATGGTATTGCAACAAAAATCAACCACCAAGTTATGGGGATGGGCAGAGCCGGGTGAAAAGATTAAAATCACTACTTCGTGGGATAATAAACTTATTGAAAGTGTAACGGATGGTAATGCAAGGTGGCAGATCGATATCCAGACGCCACAAGCAGGCGGACCTTACAGTATTACGTTTCAAGGAAATAATAAAATAGTCCTTGAAAATATATTGATCGGAGAGGTATGGGTCTGTAGTGGTCAATCTAATATGGAATGGTCATACAATCAAGGTATCACAAGTATAAAGGATGAGTTTACCCAACTAAACACACGTAATATTCGATTGTTTAATATCCCTAAAACAACTTCTCAAACACCACAGGATAATAATGAAGGTAATTGGTCAGTTTGTGACAGTAACGCCATAAAGAATTTTAGCGCAGTAGGTTATTATTTTGGTAAACATCTCAACGAAGATTTAGATGTTCCCATTGGATTGATCGGTAGCAATTGGGGCGGTACGCCAGCTGAAGTGTGGACTCCCGAAGAGCTGGTGGATAATAATTCGGTTCTGAAAGAAGCAGCAACCAACAATAAACCTACAGCGTGGTGGCCAGTATCGCCTGGCTATGCATACAATGCCATGATTGCTCCACTTGTCAATTATAAAATAGCAGGTACCATCTGGTATCAGGGTGAAAGTAATAAAGAGACAGCATCTACTTATACGGAATTGATCAATACGATGGTTGGATCATGGCGTAAGGCATGGAATAAAGAATTTCCATTTTATTATGTACAGATTGCACCATTTCGTTATGAAAGACATGGTGTCGGAGCTTTATTGAGAGAAGCGCAGGCTAAAAACCTTACTACAAAAAATACAGGAATGGTGGTAATTTCAGATTTAGTCACAGATACGTTAAATATTCACCCTACAAATAAAAAAGATGTAGGTCTAAGGTTGGCAAACCTCGCTTTAGTAGAAACCTATGGTCTTAAGAAAGATGCGCACAAAAGCCCGATGTTTAAATCATTAACAATAAAAGATAAAGAAGCTATCCTCGATTTTAATTATGCTTCATCAGGATTGATTTTAAAAGGAGATCAGCCAAAAGAGATTTTTATTGCTGGAGCGGATAAAGTATTCTATCCTGCAACGGTAAAAATAAAAGGAAATCAACTCATTGTCTCCAATAAACAAGTGAAGGCTCCTGTAGCGGTACGCTATCAGTTTAGTAACGCTGGAATCGGAAATATTTTTACAAAAAATAATCTTCCCATGGCGCCATTTAGAACAGATAATTGGGAAATTGATACAAGCCCCTTGAAATAATTAAATAGATTTCTGATGGTTGCATGTTAGCATCAGAAATCTATTTGTACAGCTACTTCTTTAGATTAGAATTTCATTAGATATTCATATTTCTGCTTAATTTCCTCTAACCTTTCTTTAAATTTGTGAATTAAAGTAAATTACTATGCAGATATTAGTTGTGGAGGATGATAAACGGATAAGTGATTTTCTAATTAAAGGATTAGAAGAAAATGGCTATTTGGTTACGTTATGTCGGTCCGCAGAAGAAGTCATTGCTAATTACCTAAATATAGCATGGGATCTCTTGATTATTGATATTATGCTTCCGGGAATGGACGGTAGGCAATTAGTTAGTACTTTGCGCTATAAAGACTGTCACGCACCTGTCTTAATGTTGAGTGCATTAAACACGGTACAAGATAAGGTCGATTCTCTAGATATTGGAGCTGATGATTACTTGACCAAGCCATTTCATTTTGATGAGTTATTATCTCGGATTAAAGCGCTGACGAGGCGGAGTCAAATTGGTTTTGATGTTAAAAAAAGTCAATGCATACAGGTCGGATCACTCACGATTGATAAAGATCAGTATAAAGTTTTTGATGCAGGGCAGGAGGTGGAATTATCACCACGAGAATTCAAACTCTTAATGTACCTGCTGGAAAATCAGAATAAAGCGGTTAGTAGAATTCAGATTTTAAATGCGGTTTGGGGAATCAATTTTGATAATCAAACCAATGTCGTTGATGTTTATATTTCTTATGTCCGCAATAAAATCGAGAAACATCAAAAATATATTTTTACAGTAAAAGGAGTAGGGTATCTATTTAAATTAGAGCAATGAATTTAAAGAACCGACTTTCTGTATATGCGGCTTTTATCTTTGGGGTGATTATTTTGATTGCCTCGACGATCATTTATGTGTCTTTTTATACCAAGATGGAAAGCCAGGAATTTAGGAACCTGGAGAGTAAAACGCTCTTGTCAGCATTGTTTTATCTGGAGAAAGATGAGGTTTCGTTTATTGAACATGAATCGATCAAAAATCAGCTCCAGAAGAATATTTCCAAACGTAATATACTGGTTGTTGACTCGCTCAATCGGCGTTATGATGGGCTTATGGAAGATGAAGCTCCAATTTCTGCCGATTTTTTTGATTTAGTGCGTCAGCAGGATATGGCACAACTAAAAACAGATGCTTTTTTTTATAATGGACTTTTTTATCATGATAATGAAGGTGATTTTGTTATTGTAACTCGGGCATCAACAGTAGAATTTCAAGATCAGATGAAACTATTGCTACATATCTTGCTGGCTGTTTCATTAATCGGATTGATTTTGATCCTGATTTTTTCTCAGTTTCTTGGAAATATTGCTTATGATCCGATCCTCAAGATGATCAGTCAGATTAAGAAAAAAGACAATCAAAATTTCAATGAACCCATTGTATTAAATAAATCCTACCAAGAAGTTCAGGAATTGGTTGATACCTATAATCACTTTGTTGAAAAATTAAGCCAGACCTTTTCTATTCAAAAAAATTTTATCGATTACGTATCGCATGAATTGCGAACACCCCTTGCCGCGATTTTAGGCACATTGGAAGTAAGTAAACAGAAGCCGCGAACAGTAGAAGAGCATGAGCTCGTTAATTTACAATTGAAACGTTATACCGAAGATCTTCGTGATACGATCGATCATATGATGATTCTATCGGGCGCAAAGACTAATTTCGAGACTAAGATCATACGTATTGATGAAGTACTTTGGGAAATTATTGAGCAACTAACCTTAGTACATGGGGCCCAGATCAGTGTTGATATCCAGGTTGCAGATACCGATATATTAAAAATCGATGCGAATGATAAGCTGTTACAGCTTGCTGTTCAAAATATAATTTTAAATGCTGTCAAGTATTCCAATAACCAACCTATTGTTGTGAATCTGAAATCCCATAATGATAAATTGCTTGTTGAAATCATCGACCAAGGAATAGGTATTTTGCCAGAAGAACTTATTCGTGTGACCGAAAATTTTTACAGAGGTGAAAATGCACATGGTTATACGGGTAAAGGGATTGGCTTATCGTTAGCGAATGTTATTTTTAAACTCCATCACATTCGTATGGATATCAGTTCTAGTATAAAAGGGACAACCGTCTCGCTATATTTCTAATCAAATTCTAATCTACTTCGAAATTCCTGTTAATCTTCTAAACCTAGCTTTGCTAAAAATAATAAATAGTGAAGATATATTGGTTTATAGGTGTTTTTCTATTGACAGTTGGTCAATCGCGAGCACAGACGTATTCATTACAGTCATTGAAGGATATGCTCCTGCAGAACAATGGACAACTTATTGCTCAAAAGTATCAAATAGCTGCTTCAGATGCATTAATCGTACAGGAAAAATTATGGTCTAACCCTACTTTAAGTATTAGTGAAGTCAATCTTTGGAAAAATGGTACTGCGGAGACTTTACCTTATATTTTTGGTAAATATGGTCAGCAGCAACAGGTGGCCGCAGCATTAGAACAGCTGATTGAAACTGCCGGAAAACGCAAAAAAAGAATCAATCTTAAATCTTTAGAAAAGAAAGATGCATTGCTTGATTATGAAGAGTTACTTCGTGAATTACAATTTGAACTAGATGAAGCATATTGGAATTATATGGCCGTCTCTCAAAAAGAGTCGCTCGTAGATTCTATCGTAAATCTGTATCAAAATTTAGAAAACCAATACAAACGCCAATCCGAGCTCAATAATATTCCTAAATCTGATTATCTACGTATTCAAGCTGCGCTTATCAATTTTGAAAAAGATCGTGTGGAACTTTATGCCGATAAAAATAATTGGTTGACAAAGATTAAAATTTTGACGCAAAATGAAACGATTGAAAACCTGCAGCTTGAAAAAGGTGAAGTACAGTTAAATTTATCACAAAAAATACCTCTTGATATAGAGCATCAACTATTAGATCAAAATATTGGTTATCAAAAACAAATCAACGAACGTGATAAGGCAAAGCAACAGCTTTTGATCGAAAAAGCTGATAGAACACCTAATATAACATTTCAATTAAGTTATGATCGTGGTGGAAATATTATGCGTGACTTTGTAGGTGCCGGCATTAGCATGGACATCCCTATTTGGAATCGAAATAAGGGAAATATCAAAGCGGCTGAAAATATGGCTAAACATGCTGAATCCCAACAGCATGCATTGATCAGTCAATTGAAAGGACAGCTTATGGATTTACAGTATCAAGTTGCACTGTATGAAGTGACTTTATTAAAATCAAAAAATATAGCTTCCGAAGAACGCAAAACAATGATTGTAAACTACCAGAAGCATTTACAGAAGAAACAGATCACTTTATTGGAGTTTATTGATTTTATAGAAGCTTATCAAGAAACAGAAACGGGAATTGTTGATATGACTTTGGCTTATCAAATGGCACATGCGCAGCTACAATATTTAACCGGACAAAAATTTTAAAAAGATGACGATGAAAACCAAACTTATATATTTACCGATGGTCGTTTTGATACAATTGCTATCCGGATGCAGTGCTGATGCAACTTCAAATACAGCTGAAGGGATAGCCGATACGACCAAGTTCTGTCTGAGTGAACAGATGAAAAAAACAACGACCATAAGCCCGATCAATTTATTACCGATTACGGAACAGTTATCCCTTTCTGGCAAAATTGATTATAATGAAAATGATTTAGTTGCCTTTAGAAGTTTATTGGAAGGGACGGTTGAAAGTGTTGGATTTGAATTGGGAGATTATGTTAAAACAGGACAAATATTGGCGACTATTAAATCGACACATGTTCAGGAACTCTTTCAGGAACAGCGTAATTTACAAAATCAAATTGTAATGGCTACTAAGCAATTGCAGACAAAAAAGGAACTGTTGCAAGATGGTATGGTAGCAGGAACAGAGGTTCTGACCAGCGAACATGAATTAGCCAGTTTAAAAATTGAATTGGATAAAGTGCAGCAGATATTAAAAATGTATCGCGCAAAAGGACAGGGATCATTTGAAATTGTAGCGCCTAAGAATGGTTATATTATTCAAAAAGCAGTAAGTGTTGGACAAAGTATTTCAACAGACCAGGATCCGCTTTTTTCGATTTCTAATCTGAAACAAGTTTGGGTGATGGTTAATATTTATGCAAACAATTTAAAATACATTAAAGAAGGTGATGCGGTAAAGGTAAAAACCATCGCACAGCCCGATATTTTTTATGCTGGAAAAATTGATAAAATATATCATGTGTTTGATGACAATGAGCATGTATTAAAAGCTCGTGTGGTACTGGAGAATCAGAATCTACAATTGATGCCAGGTCTAGCGGCTGATATCATTATTGATAAATCCAATGCAGGTGCACAGGCTTATGCTGTACCAAATGCCGCCATTGTCTTCCACAACAATAAGGAATATGTTGTTATTTATAAAAATGACTGTGCTATTTCTACAAAACGTATTACAACAATCTCTTCTAATGAGCAATATACATTTGTTCAAGAAAAATTTGATCAGGGCGAACAGATCATCAGTAAAAATGCCTTGTTATTATTTGAACAGTTAAATCCATAAGGCATGCAAAAATTAGTTCAAAATATCGTGACTTTTTCGTTGCGAAATACCACTTTTATTCTTTTTGCAACCCTGGCTTTACTGTTTGGTGGTGTTTATGCACTGCGACATACAGCCATTGAAGCTTTTCCTGATGTGACTAGCACCAGAGGCAGGATCATCACCCAATGGCCAGGAAGAAGTGCTGAAGAGATGGAAAAACTTGTCACCTTACCTATATCGAAGGTGATGAACAGTATACCGCATAAATCTAACATTAGGTCTATCTCCTTATTTGGGCTGTCGGTTGTAACTGTTCAATTTGAAGATGGAGTTGATGATTTTTATGCGCAACAATACATCTCGAATAAATTAAGCGGAGTCAATCTACCCGAAGGAGCAAGTGCCGAGATTGAACCACCTTCTGGTGCAACAGGAGAAATTTTCAGGTATGTGATTAAAAGTGATCTTCCTTTAAAAGAAATTACAGCGATACAGGACTGGGTGATTGAACGTGAATTGCTTTCTGTTTCTGGAGTTGCCGATGTTGTTAGCTTTGGGGGCGAAGAGAAGACGTATGAAATCAAGATAAACCCGACAGAACTCAAGAATTTTGATCTTTCCCCATTAGATGTTTATGAGGCTGTGTCGAAGTCAAATGTGAATGTTGGCGGTGATGTCATTGAACAAGGTAGTCAAGCTTATGTAGTGCGCGGAGTAGGTCTATTAGATAAGATTGAAGATATTGGCAATATCACAATCAAATTAAACGGTTCTACGCCGATCTTGATCAAGAATGTTGCTGAAGTTGTTGTCTCTCATAAACCTCGTCTGGGGCAGGTAGGATATAACGAGAACAGTGACATGGTTGAGGGAATTGTTGTTATGCTGCGCGGAGAAAATCCCTCAGCTGTTATTGAAAATCTGAGAGCAAAAATCACGGAACTTAATGAACGTACTTTGCCCGATAATGTGAAGATTGAAACTGTTATTGACAGAACTAAGTTGGTGGATAATACGGTAAAAACTGTTTCTAAAAATTTGGTCGAGGGAATTCTGCTGGTTTCACTTATTGTTTTTATCTTTTTGTACAATTGGAAGTCAACCTTTATAGTAGCCTCGGTCATCCCGCTCGCGTTCCTGTTTGCTATCATCATGCTGAAAATACAAGGCCTGCCGGCTAACTTGATTTCGATGGGTTCTTTAGATTTTGGTTTATTGCTTGAAGGGACTCTTGTTATTGTAGAGACTGTATTTGTAGCCATGGCTACCTTGTCACACAGAGTAGGACCAGAGCGTTTTGCTAAAATGAGTAAGCTAGGAGTGATTAAGAAAAGTGCCGGTAGTGTAGCTTCTTACATCTTCTTTGCATTGATTATTCTAATTGTTGCACTACTGCCTATCTTTTCTTTCCAAAAAGTTGAAGGAAAGATGTTTACTCCTTTAGCATTTACGCTCGGTTACGCTTTACTTGGATCTTTGATCTTAAGTTTGACCTATGTTCCAGCGATGTGCAAATTATTATTTACCAAAAATATCGATGAGAAGGAAAATGTGATCACGCGATTTTTTCAAAAAACAATTTTTGGAATGTATGCGGCTGCATTTCGTTATAAAAGAACAACCATTGGACTATTTTTGGGTATTTTAACTTTATGTCTTTTCAAATTTATGCATTATGGATCTGAATTTTTACCTAAGCTCAATGAGGGTGCTATATACATCCGAGCAACATTGCCCAATAGTGTCAATTTGAAAGAATCTACCCGTTTGACGTCTGAAATGAAAAACTTGATGCAAAAGGACTGTGAAGAAATCGATTTTATTTTGACACAAACAGGCCGACCAAATGACGGGACAGATCCAACGGGGTTCTTCAATATCGAGTTCAATGTCCAGCTAAAAGATGCTGGCGAATGGAAAAGAAAAGTAACTAAAGAAGATATTATTCAAGAAATGCGCACCAAATTACATCATTATCCCGGTATTACATTTGGATTTAGTCAGCCGATTCAAGATAATGTAGAGGAATATGTAGCAGGAGTTAAGAGTTCTTTGGTTATTAAAATCTTTGGTGACGATCTCTACGATTTGGAGAAATATGCTAATAAAGTAGCCACATCTATTGCAAAAGTTAAGGGTATAGCCGATATCAATGTGTATAAAAATATTGGACTGCCAGAACTCAAGATTCAGTTGCACGATTCGAAGATGGCAAAATATGGAATTCAGACGCGAGATGTGCAGGCTGTTATTGAAATGACTATCGGCGGACAGGCTGCCACTACCTTTTATGAAGGGGACCGACAATTTGATGTCATCCTTCGTTTTCAAGAGGCATATCGCGATACGCCAACTAAGATTGGTAATATCTTAATACCGACCAGCAATGGACAGAATATACCCTTACAGGAGATTGCGAGTATCAATTACCAAACGGGGCCAGCATTTATATATCGTGAAGGCAATAGCCGTTATATCGGTGTCGGATTTAGTATCGACGGCCGTGACTTGGGAAGTACGATTGCAGAAGCGAAGCAGGTTGTAGCAGCAGAGGTCAATTTACCAAAAGAAAACCATATGGAATGGGCAGGAGAGTTTGAAAGTAAAGAGCGTGCCGCTAAACAGTTAGCTTTAGTAGTTCCTATCTCTTTAGTGCTGATTTTATTGTTACTGTACGCCAATTTTGGAAATATTAAAGATACAGCTATTGCTTCTCTCACATTACCTTTTGCTTTTATTGGAGGGTTTATTTCACTATGGGCTACAGGTACCATCTTTGGAATATCAGCAGGTATCGGTTTCATCATTTTATTTGGAGTGGCTACGATTGATGGTATTGTACTTATTGGTGTTATCAGAGATAACCTCAAACATAAAATGAAGTTGAAAGATTCTATTATACAAGGTGTCCGAAGCCGGATCAGACCTGTTGTCATGATTGCTTTAATGGGGTCAATGGGTTTATTGCCCGCAGCTTTATCAACAGGTATGGGTTCTGAAATCCAGAAACCACTTGCCATTATGATTGTAGGTGGACTGCTGATCTGTCTTGTACTGTCATTTACTATTTTACCAGTTGTTTTTTATCTGGCTTATCGCAAAGAGAAGGTCTAAGAGCAATTAGCTTTTTAACTAAAAGATCTCCAATAGTTTCGTGCTTTTTGGAGATCTTTTTTATTAGAATATGGTGATGCAGATTCATCTGAAAGGCTTATCTCTTACCTTGAAGCCCTATCTTTTTTCTTTCTTTTGGAAGAGGTTCTTCTATTTTATCTTGGAGACGGTCAATGTATTCGAAAATAAGGTCAATATTTTTATTATGACCCTCCTGTTTTTTAGAAATTCTTTCTACAGTATATTTGATCTGTGGAATTTCAAGGTGTTAGTCAGTGTGATCGGCTATGTGCTGTCTGATTTTTGTATTGCTTGTTTTTAGAATCTGACAAAAGGAATTGTTCATTTAAATTGTTTTATGCCTATTCAAGTATACAATTTTTGGTAAATTAGCGTAATACTGAATGTGGTTCCTATGTAAATAATAGGCAAATATGGCTAGAGAAATGTCACAACACTATACGTGTGATATCTCTAATCTATTTTTTGAAAGGAAATTGAAATGATAGATAAAAAGACTAAAATAGCCTGTTATGGCGAAGTATTGTGGGACATATTTCCTGGAGGAGATAGAAGAGCAGGTGGGGCACCCTTTAATGTTGCTTATCACCTCTCCAAGATGGGTGTTGCAGTCAATATGATAAGTAGCGTCGGAGATGACGAATTAGGTCGTGAATTGCTGCAGAAAATAGAAGGTTGGAAAATCTCTACAGCTGGTATACAAGTAAGGAGTAACTATCCAACAAGTACTGTCGTTGCAACAATTGATGAACATAATGATGCGCATTATGATATTGTTCGTGATGTTGCCTGGGATTATATTGAAGTGAATACTATAAATCAAGCAATGGTTAATGAATCGGATGCATTGGTTTTTGGTACATTAGCCACTCGTAATAACCAGTCTAGGGATACATTATTTGCGTTGCTTGAAAATAGTTCTTACAATGTATTTGATATCAATCTGCGTGCGCCACACTATGATATACATGTAATAAAAGATCTGTTACATAAAACGCAGCTAGCAAAATTTAATAAAGCTGAGTTACGGATGATGATTGACTTTATGGGTAAGTCCTATACGACAGAAGAGGATTGTGTAAGTTTCCTACAAGATAGTTTTGGGATGAAAGAAGTTATTGTATCCAAAGGAAGTAAAGGAGCACTCTACGCTGATCATCATGATTTTTATTCCATATCGACGATCCCTATTGAAGTAAAAGATACTGTTGGTAGTGGAGACTCCTTTTTGGCGGGATTTTTATCAAAAAGGTTCGAAAAAGGCAGTTCAGCAATTGAAATTATGAATCAAGCTGTTTCACTGGGAGCATTTGTTACTGCTCGAGAGGGAGCATGCCCAGATTATTCTAAGGCAGATTTTATTGCTTTTCAAAAAGAATCAGCACATAAAGATTAGAGGTTAAACTATTATTTTAATGCAGGCCTGTGTTTTTTTGGTTCATCAATACAGGCCTGTATGTTTAGTTTATTCTGACCAAACTGCCAGCTCATTGCCATCTGGATCTATAAATTGAAATCGTCTCCCACCAGGGAAGCTGAAGATTTCTTTTGTTATTATACCACCAGCTTTAATTACTTTTTCAAGAGTTGTTTCAAGAGCTTTAGAGTAAAGGATAATTAATATACTTCCCTTTACAGGATTTCCTAAAGTAAAACCACCATCAATATATTCACCTTCAAATGCAGTGTAGTGAGGCCCATAATCGGTAAAAGTCCAACTGAAACATGCTGTATAAAAATTTTTGATCTGTTGAAGATTTTGAGATAAAAATTCAATATATTGGATCTGTTCGTGCTTGAGTTTTTGTGTAGGTGTATCTTTCATAATTTTTTTGATTATAGATACAAATATAATGTACTATACTTAATTTAGTTCTGAAAAAACGACGATGATTGCACTTCTTCTTAAGTGATCAATAATTCTATGTAATTTACGCGATGATTTTAGAATAAAGAATATTTATCGATCAAGTTAATCTGATTAAGCTTTCCTACTATGTGGTATAGAAAGGGGCACATATAAATTCATTTTAAGAATTCTTTTCGACAGTTTAATATTCTTCAAGTTGTCTGATTAGTATAACTTTTTTTTATTTTAATGGAAACGCCACGAATTGTAAGTGATGGTTTACAAATTGTAAATGCTTTACGTTTTAGTCTTGTCGATTTTTATTTTTGGCCAATAAATTGTTATCAGTGAAATAGTAATTTGAATACTAGAAATACAACCGAAAATAAGATGGATCGAACCAATTCTAACTCAAGTCAATTTCATAGCTCGGATAATTTGCCGGAACCGAAATCTAAATCAAATAAAAAAACGATTTTTTGGGTAGTTCTCATCATTGCCTTACTCGCGATAGTATGTTTTATTGCTTTTCAATTTGGAGTTTATAAACAGCGTCAGGAAGTTTATACAGAAGAGATAGCATATCCCGCTGACAGTGTTTTTGTGAATGGATGGGCTAGTCAAGAAGATTATGCATATTGGAAAAATGCGGTTTTTACAATACCTGAATATAACGATATTCCTGTTCCATTTCAAAGGGCTATCGTAAAGATTTTTATGGACAATAAGTTCATGCAAAATGAAGATAACAATCAATATTTTTTTACAAAAATTAAAGATCGAGCACCTAAAGTAATTGCATATGGCAATTTTACTGGTCAAGGGGATAAAGAAATGGCTTTTCTACTTGAAAAACAAGATTTTGCCAGTAGTGCCATTTTCATTATAACGGATCAAGGTAATCTCCTGTACTGGAAAGAATTAAGTTCGGAGTTGCCGACCATCAAACAATTTGCAAAAGGCGCACTAATATATTTGAATGATATGAAGCTTGTTCCTGCACCAACTGATGGTATAATAAAGCAAAACAAAAACTCAAAATATGTGCTGATTTATAATCGTGAGACGAAAACCTTTGATGAACATTATCAATATACAGATGAGGATGTTAAAAATTCAAAACAAGAAATGGAAGGTGATGAGGAAACTGTAGAAGAGGTCGATACTGCTGTTGTCGAATAGCCTTAGTGTTTTAATGTATTTTTATAAAAAGCCATGATTAGAATTAGCTACTAGCCGAGCTCTTTCTGGAGATTTAAAAATTCTTTCTCAAATTTTTTCGCATAATTATATCCGAATTCATATATCTGATTCACTCTACTCGTGTCAAATGTTTTAAACTGATTGATTTCCTCGGGCTGTATAAATATATCGCAGTCGCCAGGAGCTTCAGCCTTAATGTTTGAGGTGGTAATTCGGATAATACGTTCCACAATCTGCTTATAGTTCAGTCGTCCTTCGGAACGGTTGACCGGATTCACATTGATGCCGATACTTTTATTGCATGTTGCTTTAATCTGCTCCACCGGGAAGTTATTTAATATTCCGCCATCACATAAGTAACGGTTGTTTTTATAAGCTACCGGCTGAAATACCAGAGGAAAACAGCAGGAAGATTTAATAGCAAAAGATAGTGAGCCTTGGTTGAAGATAAGAGACTCCGCATTGGTTAAATCTGTAACAGCCACATATAAGGGCATTTTCAAGCTTTCGAAACTGTCGTGCGGAATATATTTTTTAATGATTTTTTCAAAAATATCTGCACTGAACAGGCCATCAGTTCTAATCGAGAAGTCGGAATAGGTGAAGAATTTTTCCTGTTTTACCAGCTCCAATATCTCTAGCGGAGCGTATCCTTCAGCTATAAACGCACCGACCAGAGCTCCTGCACTCGCTCCTGAAATAGCATGAAGCTGTATGTTCAGTTCCTGAAGATATTGGAGTATGCCCAAATGGGCGATTCCTCTAAAGCCACCACCGGAAAGCGTAATTCCTATTTTGTTGTTTACAATCATTTAAATTTTATTGTAAGAATTCCTAATACTAATAAAAAAGCAACGATCTATATTCTCTAATTATTGAATGTAGTTTGTTGTCAGATTTTAAGTAGGTTTTTCCCGGCTGTATTTAATTATTAAATTACTCTTATCATTGATTTTTACAATTACCAAGGATATCTTGACATATAAAACTAGCAATTAAAATCATACGATCAAAAAGCTGTTGTGATAATGCTTGCTGTTTTACAATATGACAGGTCTATTTTTACTTTGCATCGATGTCTGTTATATAAGCATAAGGTTAATCATCATTGTACAACGACAAAAGATGAAGAGTTAAGGGGGGCTGCATTAGCTACGCCTTCTTTATACTTGGTCCCTTCTCTTAGAAGTACTTATTTCAAATGAAGGTCTTTAAGCGATTATATTTTTTAAGAGTGGGTTACGGTTTTTGTTGTGCTAATTGTGCATATCTTTTGAAACAGTTCTTTAATGAATGGTGGGGACTAGTTGATGCAATTGGTTCCAACAGCTTTTACTTTCCAATTTATATATTCTATATAAATGGCCAACAGAGATTATCACTCAACTGCCATAAAGAGATCACTAACTATTAATAATTTTACATGTAAATACATGTGGTGTAATTTTATTTATCAAGGAATCAGTTGTTTGTGTATTTGTTTTGTGATTTAGCCAGATGAATATTTGTTAATTACGAATATTTCGTAAGTTTACAAATAAATCGTAAAATTATGAAGAAAATATTATTGACCACATTAATTTCATTCAGCCTGTTCACTCTTCAGGCACAAGAAAAGGCAATTGCTAAAATACATTACATCTTTAAGCATGTTAATGATACCACACAAAAAGACAAGCATATACGTGATGAAGTTGCTACTTACCTTGGTAAACAAGCTAGTTATTACACTAGTTATTCTAGTACTAGAATGCAAGAACAGACTTCAAAAATACTATCATCTCCGGATTTTGATGGTAATTTAGTGATTTCCAGATCGACTAGTGGTATCAAGGAATCTTACCTTTTAGAACCTTCGAAATCCAAGATGGTAGAAGTAAAACGTGTTGCATCTGATGAGTTTTTATTAGAGACCACTTATCCTAAGCAGGATTGGGATATAGAAGATGAAACCAAAGTAATTGGTGGATATACTTGTCAAAAAGCAACTACAACTTTTGCTGGTCGTCATTACACCGCTTGGTTTATAACAGATATTCCTTTTTCTTTTGGACCTTGGAAATTGCATGGCTTACCGGGACTGATATTATCGGTAAAGGATGATAAGAGTGAGGTAGAATTTGAATATTCTGGTTTTGATAAATTAACTGATGATGTACAAGTGACAATTGGAACTCCTGCAAATGCAATTTTATCTAAAAAAGATGAAGTAGAAAAATTAGAGCAGGCATTTAAGGCAAATCCCAGTGCCTATATGCAAACGAGATCTAGCCGCAGATCTACAGGGGCTGGTGTTTTTGTGAGCATTAGTGGCGCTAGTTCATCAGCTCCAGCTATGGATGCATCAAAAATTAAATCGATGACTATTAAGAATGATGATGATTATAAGCCTTCTTCGGTCACTAATAATCCTTTAGAATTAAAATCGTATTAAAAACTCTAAAATTATTCGAATACGAATCATACTAGTTTGGCTTTGATACGCCTTATTCTTAATTCAACTGTTTTAGACCAAAAAATGAAAAGAAATCTATTCATCGTATTGATGTTATTAACGGGGTTCACTGTTAGGGCTCAAGAAAAGGCAATTGCTAAAGTTCACTACCTCTTTAAACATGTTAATGATACAACACAACGAGATAAATATCGGAGAGATGAAGTCGTAACTTATTTAAGTCCCCAAACAAGCTATTACACAAGTTATTCATCTACAAGAACACAAGAACAATCTGCGCAAGAGATGGATGCTCTAAATTTTGATGGTCATATTATTGTTTCGAAATCCACTAGCGGAATAAGAGAATCTTATCTTTTAGAATCCTCTAAATCCAATATGATTCAAGTGAAACGTGTAGCGTCCGATGAGTTCTTGTTGGATGCAGTATATCCTAAACAAGACTGGGATATTCATGATGATACTAAAGTAATAGGCGGATATACTTGTCAAAAAGCAACAACGACTTTTGGCGGTCGCCATTACACAACTTGGTTTACAACAGATCTTCCTTTTTCTTTTGGACCATGGAAATTACACGGCTTACCAGGATTAATTTTGGAAGCCAAGGATGATAAAAGTGAAGTTGAGTTTGAGTATTCTGGTTTTGATAAACTTGCTGATAGTGTTCAGATTACGATTGGTGCTCCGGTCGATGTTATTTTATCAGCACCTGAGGAGGTAGAAAAATTGTACAGGGCTTTTAAAACCAATCCAAAGGCGTATATGCAGACAAAATCGGGTGGATCTTCCTCTATAAAAAAGAGTGGAGTTTTTGTAACGAGCGACGTACCATTTTCAACTATCGACCCTAATAAAATTAAATCGATATCTATTAAAAATGATGATAATTATAAACCTTCTTCGGTCACTAATAATCCTTTAGAATTAAAACCATAATATGTTATTAAGATCTCTTACTGTAATTTGCTATATACTTTGTAGTGCATGGGTTTTTGGGCAGCAGGTTGCCATTGAAGGGGTATTAGTAGATAAGGCGTCGGGAAAACCGTTAAATTATATTCATGTGGTACTGAAGTCAAGTGACCATAAATTGTTAACCTTTAAAGAAACAAATGAGAATGGGGCTTTTTCTTTAACTACATTGAAAGGTGTGGATGGAGCATATCTCGAGATCAACCACTTAGGGTATCATAAAAAAATAATTCCATTGGCAGATCTTCGTACTAAAAAAACGATTGAACTTGAACAGAAAGCTGTTTTATTGGATGACGTTGAGGTCAAAAGTAGACCGAAGATCCGTCGAATCGGGGATACATTGTCTTATGATGTTTCGACGTTTGCAAAGGAAGAGGATCGTAGCATTGGTGAGGTATTAAAACGGATGCCGGGTATAGAGGTAGGAGATAATGGAAGTATTAAGTATCAGGGAAAAGCGATTTCGAAGTTCTATATTGATGGTGATGATTTATTGGACGATCGTTACGCGATTGGCACAAAAACGGTACCACATAAGATGGTGAAAGATATACAGGTACTGACCAACCACGAACATATGAAAGTGTTGAAAAATAAGCGTTTTACAGATGATGTGGCGATAAATCTGGTTATTAAAGACGACGCTAAGCTCAAGTTAACCGGTCAGGCTAAACTGGGTGGGGGACTGCCCAAACAATATGATGCAGAAGTCAATACAATCTTGTTCAATAAAAAATATAAGGTATTGAATGTGTTGCAGGGAAATAATATAGGTAATGACTTGACTGGTGATTTTACTGGATTTAATCAAAGTTCCGTGTTTGCACAAATGGGGTATTCACCTATTAATAATTTGCTTGCTGTAGGGACTGTTGGTGGTCCTCCTGTAGCAAAATCAAATTATTTTATGAATAATACAGTGGCTTTAAATGCAAATAATCTATTGAATATAAGGAACGGTTTGCAACTGAAGTCGAATGTACAGCTCTTGTACGATAAGAACAATACCACTTTTGAAGGAAAAACGAGCTATTTTTCTGAAGGGGGTGATCTTGTATTTGATGAAAATCAATATACAAAAACAGCGGAATGGCTAGCAACATTACGGTTGTCATTGAACAAGAACATGGAAAAGCGTTATATCAATAATACGTTCTCGTTCGAATACGAAAAAGAAGATCGGCGCGCCACAATAGGGAGTAATGGAAATACTATTTTTGGGAATTTGAACCATAAAATTAGCGGTTTTTCAAATCAATTGGAATGGGTTCCCCAACTTAAAAATGGAGATGTTGTACAGGTAAATTGGTATCTGAATTACGCCAATAAACCACAGACCTTAGCTTTTTCTCCTGGTCTTTTTCCGGATATCTTTGCTTCAGGAATATCATATGAACAAACAGTGCAACATGTTGAAGTTCCCACAATTTTTACGAATGGTAGTATCGGATATAGGCTTCCCAAAGGAAAGATCAAACAATACTATACGCTAGGGGCAATGATGGAAGATCAAAAACTCAAATCGGGTATTGATCTCAATAAAGAAGGAATTGTAAAGGCTACAGATCTTGATTCTACGGAGAATAATATGCACTGGAATCGTTCATCGTTTTCTGTCAATGCAGACTATGAATGGAGTATTAATAGACTAGCCACAAAGTTGAGTTTGCCTTTATCATGGCAACGCACCAGTTATATTGACGAAGGTTTTAGTATCGATAAAAACCTGAGTAATCTTTTGTTTAATCCTTCATTTTCAGCTCGTTTACAGGTTCACCAGGAGGAAGAACTTAGTTTTTCTTATCAGAGAGGCAATACTTTTGGAACTATCGAAAATGTGTATCGAGGTTTACTGATTAGAAATTACCGGACTTTATCGACTAATAGTGGTGAAATCAATGAAAATAGGAGCAATAATTTTGGATTAAACTATAAGATAGGTAAAACAATAAAACTGCTATTTTTCAATTTTGGATTGGGTTACAACCAATCCATATCAAGTACGATGCTTTCTAACGTCGTCAATGAGGAGTCGACTCAAACACAGCTGATCGCCCAAGAAAATGAGGTGAAGTCCTATAGTGCTTCTGCTGGGATTGATAAATATATTTTTGCCTTATCAAGTAATGTGAAAATTGCTGCATCTTGGTCTTTGTCGGACTATAATCAGTTATTCAATGAGCAGATACTTCCATTTCAGAATACAAGTTATACCTTGAGGCCTAACATGGAATTTAAAATTTGGAAGCAGGTTAATCTTTCTTATAATGGACAATTATCTTGGGTAAGTACGAAACAAAAGGAGGGATCTGATGGATTAAATAGAAATACATTTAATGCCTCACATCAAATAAGTTTACCGATAAATCTATTTTCAAGTGTTCATCTGCGTTTGAGTGCTAGAAATACGTATTCGCATCAACCTGGATTAAAAGATTTTAATTATGTTTTCTTTGATACATTTTTACGCTATCGTCACAAGAAGTTGAAAACGGATTTTGAACTAAATTTGACGAATTTGGCAAATGTGAAGAAATTTGAAACCTATTACATATCGGCGAATATGCAGACTCATAATCAGTATGAACTACGGGGCAGGATGGCTGTTTTAAAAGCGGTGTTTAATTTTAAATAATAGTTGATGTACAGGAAGTTTTACCCGTGACGGTCATTTTTATCCAACCTCGAACGCAGTAAGGTTAAAAGCTGTTGTTCTGAGATCGCTAAGACATCAACATCGATCCAAAGTAAATCTGGTTTTGACCTAAAAAGGCGACCTATTGTATTTAAGGCAGTTAAGTATGTAGTACGTTTAACTTGGTCATATTTTTTTTCGTTCCTAACTTTGATAAAGATTTGATTTTGGGCACGAAAAAAGCCAGATTCAAAACTTTGAATTTCTTCCCAAGGAATAAAAATGGCTGTATCAGCGGTGTTATTTAATATACCTAGTTGCTCTATGCTTAATCCTGGTCGGCCATTTTTATGATCGATCCAGAATTTTATCTTGTGAAAATATAAAATATGTAAAGTTATGCATATTAAAAATATAAGTATGGGGGCATAGCTATTGGACGAGGTATAAAAGATGAAAAGTAATAGTACAATAAATGCAGTACAAAGGAAAATGCCTGTAATAATGTTGCTTTTCTTAAATTGTATATCTACCATAAGGAACTCTTGTAAATATTAAAATTATCTGTTTTATTTGATGCCCAATAAGGTGAAAAACTCCTCCTTTTTGTTGACAGCGATCGCTATTGATTTGCCATTGGTTAACTCGATCATATTTCCGGTAACTGTTTTTACAGCTTCTATGTTGAGGATAAACGACCGCTGAATACGAAAAAATAGTTGCTTATCAAGGATTTCTTCCATGGATTTGAGCGTAGCTTGCGTGGTATATGTTTTCTCGTATACAACGATTTTTAGATAATCTCCCTGGGATTCAATATACAGGATTTCGTGCAATAAAATTTTCACTAATCTTCCTTCTGATTTTATAAATATACGATCAGGTCTTGCCTCTTGTATCTTTGGAGTTTTAACGGCTAATACACTTTCTTTAGCTCTATTTACTGCTTTTAAAAAACGATCGAATCGAACGGGCTTAACTAAGTAATCTGTTACCCCAGCATCAAAACTATCCAATGCGAAATCACGATGTGCGGTAATAAAAATAATAACAGGTGGATTGACCAAGGCATTTACCAACTCCATGCCGTTTATTTTCGGCATCTGGATATCGCTAAACATGATGTCAACAATATTGTTTTGTAAGTACAGCAACGCTTCGACAGGATCTCCAAATGAGCAGACAAGTGTAAGGAAGGGTATTTCTTTTACAAAAGATTCTATAATTTCTCTACCAAGTGGTTCATCATCGGTGACGATACAGGTGAATTTATCCATGAGTTGCTAAATCTATTTTTAAGTTGACGATAAATTTATTTTCCAAATGCTCCATTTTGAGTTCGTGTTTATTGGGGTATAACAATTGAAGTCTCTTTTGTAAATTAGATAGACCGATACCACCAAAGTTTTTTGTCGAAACAAAGTCTTCAACATCATTCTCAAGATGAAAGTAAAAATGATGATCCTTTACTTTTATCGTCAAATATATAAACTGTTCTTTATTATTTTTAAGACCGTACTTAAAAGCATTTTCAATACATGTAAATGTTAAGAGAGGAGCGATGTATAACCCTAATAATGCACTTTCTTCAGGAAGATCAAATTGGATCTTTTTATCTACCGGGTATCGCATTTTTTCGAGTTCACCATAGTTTTTTATAAATTCCAATTCTTTCTGCAAGGATACTTTTTCCGTGTTGGACTCATAAAGGGTATAACTCATAATATCCGAAAGATTTACAATCACCTCTGGCGTAGCTGGATCTTTTTTAATCGCAAGACCGTATAGATTATTTAAAGTATTGAATAGGAAATGAGGATTTAGCTGGGCTTTTAAAAAGTTTTTTTCAATATTGATATTCTCAATTTCTAGTGAAGCTTTTTCATTTTGAATTTTTAAAGTTTTACTGTATAATTTTGAAATTTCAAATAGAATTTTGACAAAAAAGAAAGGCGATAGAATTGAAATGACAATGAATGCTTGTGAAATCATACGTTTTAAAGATACGGCTTGTACGAACTTCTGATCGGCACTCATCTTAATAGCATTCTTTAGTTCTCCATTTTCTATTTCAAAGCCCAGCGAATGGTAGAATAGGGAGAAAAAATAGGTGGTAGCAATCCAGATAAATAACAATATCGGCAAACTAATGACTAGAAGTAAAATGATCTTATTCTTGCTACCGGATAAAATCTTGGGAAGTAAGACATAAAAGAACAGATAGAAAACGAGCATATTAACGCTTGTCATCCTAATGGTTAGGATGGTAGCATTGAAAAAAGAGAGTTTATATGCAAGTATGTAGCTCAACAGCAATAAGATCGAAAATGTGAACCACATGCAGACATGAAGTAAAATTCGACTGGTTTTGCTGTATAAACTATCAAAATCAAATTCAGCTATTTTACTTGTTAAATAACTAGAGAAAATTCTCGTATCCTGCGACATGTTGTTTGTTTAAATGATCAACCAAATATAGTTTTTTGAACGAGTTATAAAGCTAGTTTTTGTTTAAAAAGACGGATGACTCGGGTAATATTGATTACTAATTTGAAGCTTCTTAACTTATCCATTGCGCGTTCTAAGCAATCTTTTAGTTATAATATTCGGATCAAGGCATTTAATACATTGATCATATTGTGACCTATTACTGGGTAAACAAGATTGCCTGAAAATTTCCGTAACAAACCCACACTTAACGAAGATATCAGCGTGAGGTAGATGATGGTTATGATATCAAATTTAAGTTGATGATCTTCCGTTAACACAATACCATGTGCAACACTGAATAGCAGGGTCACGATAATAAATCCCCAGCCAAATGAGATGCCTTTGATATTCCATTGGGGCTGAAATGTTTGGTCAAGAAGCCAAAAGCAAATGCCTCTAAAGGCCAATTCTTCGGTTAAGCCTGGCATGGTCGCCTGAAAAGCAAAAGTTTCTAAATCAAAATTAGCTCCTTTAGGAAATAAGATAAATTTGAAAATCAAATCAAAAAGTAAGAATCCAAGGAATATGAATATACCGAATTTCACCTGTTTCTTTGCGTTACTTTTCGAGGTGAAGCCGATCTGCTCACGATGAGTGTTATTTACCGAGAAAATGATGATCAGCGATAACAATAAACTTAAGATTTTACCAATCCATGAAAATTTTAGTCCAATCGCATCAAGACTAAAATATTGTCTGCTAAAATGTTGAATGTAGCAGTCTGCTAAAAAATAAACGATGAAAAAGATTAAAAATTTTGAGTTTACTTTTTTCGATTTTGCATATGCAATAGCGATTAAAGGTAGCATGAATGAGATCCAAATGAGAGGTGTTAATAGTGACATATCTTTTAATTTTTCTTTAAAAGTATGTGAATGCAGCATTTGATGAAATTTCTACCGATGAAAAGGTAGAATCGGCCGATGGAATGTGTTTTTTTATCGATCAAGAAATTGGATATAGCAGCTACGAACACTTTAAAAAAGACAATCAGAAGGTTTTGTGATAAGTAAAATCACTTCATAGTATCATGAAGTGATTTTAAAAATAAGCGAATTAGCCTTCAAAAACTGAAAGTAAAATCCACAGAATAAGCGTTTAAAGGGATTGAGCAATCCTTTAATTGCTATCATTTTAATTGATCTAAGAAGGAATGGATAGGTACAGAGATATCTTAAGACTAAATTTTCAATCTTAGACGGTATGGAATCTCGGTAGGTAAGGTTAATGAATTTGTAAATCTGATTTATACTCAAATATTTCAATAATCTGCTGCGCTACATCTTTTCCAAGGATATCCGTTACCATATATAGCGCTGCATCTATACCTGCCGTGATTCCTGCAGTTGTTACTAAATTCCCTTCATCAATGTAACGAGGTCCTGTCACAACTTTACTGTTCGGATTTAGTTCCTGTAGAAGATCTGTTATCATAAAGTGACTGGTAATCGCTTTTCTATCTAAAAGCTTGGTATTCGAAAGTAAAAGCGCACCTGTACATATACTGACAATTACGGTATCAGATTGTGCTTGAGTTGTGATCCATGCTGTTAACCGGGATTCAAACTGTTCGTCTTTGAATAATTTGATAACTGTTTCAGGAAATGCTCCTGGTACAATGATCAAATCAGCTTGTGGACAATTGTCGATCGTGTAATTTGGAATAATTTGCATCGTATTGGATTCTGAAAATACAGGTGCAGCATCCAAGGCAACAGTGTAACAGTTAAAACTATTCGGCACAATAATATTTGCTTTAACGAATACATCTAATGGACCGTTTAGATCCAATACTTCTACCTGGTCAAAAACAAAAAATGCAATGTTTTTAGTTATTTTATCTTTGTTAATCTTCATGCTGTGAAAAAGTTATATATGAATTAATGTTGAAATGTTATTCGATACTGCAGTGCACTAATTTTATAGTATTTATAGAATAGTTTGTTTAAGGAGCTGATCTGATGGTAGCCACATTGAACACTGATGATTGTTAAGGTGTCAGCAGTATAAGCGAGTAACTGCTTTGCTTTTTCCAGACGTATTTTTTCAATAAATTGTCCCGGGGGTAAAGACGATTCTTTCTTAAAGACACGGGAGAAATTGCGTGGGCTCATGTTTACTGCGAATGCTAGTTGTTCAAGATTTAATGTTTCTTCAATATGTGCATTAGCATAGTGATAAACTTTTTGAACAAGTTCACTCATATCTTCAACCGCAGGTAATTCTTCAGAAAAGAGTGATTGATCCGAGAGTCTGTACACTCCAAACACCAGATGTTTGGCAACCTGTATGGTTATATCCCGCCCCAGATCTTCTTCGACTAATTGCAATGCCAGATTAATTCCAGAAGTGATCCCGCCAGAACTATAGATATTGCCATCCTTTAAAAAAATAGATCTGGCGTCAACATGAATTTCAGGATACATACTTTTAAGCATGCCAGCATATCTCCAGTGTGTGGTCACTGTTTTATTTTTCAGTAGACCGCTTTTGGCCATTAGAAATGTGCCGACACAGATCGAAGCTAGACGATTTACCCGTGGATATATCTGGTTGAGCCATGTATAGACCGTTTTATCAAGATTTTCAAATAAATTGGGATGCGTGCCAGCAATGATCAAGGTATCGATAGGTGTTGTCATATTGAAAATGCTTGAATCGCATTGGAGCTTGATACCTGAGTTTGATATAACAGTTTCAGTTTTTAATGCCGAGAGGTAATGAAGCTGATAGGGTGCGTCATATCCTGCTTTTTTTACAATTTCATTGGCCGTATGAAAGACATCAGTGGGGCCCGCTACATCCAATAATTGTACATCTGGTAATATTAAAATGGCAATATTTTTCTTATCCATGTCTCTACGTAATTTGCATATCGATTAAGACAAAGGTACTCGATCATAACAGGATCCTCAATGACAATATGATTTGTTATCTTGCCATTTTTTTGATTCAAGTACAACTTTATTGCTGTACTTGAATGACATCGTCATTATTTTATCTATTCAGATTGTAAAATAAAAAAAGTAACGAATAATATTATTTAAATTTTACGATTAAAGAAATAATTTCAGATGGAAGATAAAAAAGTAAAATGGTGTGTGCTTAGACTACCATTTTATTTTTAACTATTCTTCTCTATTTTATAAATGTATTGGAAAAGGATCTTCAAATCTAACATTATTCTCAAAGAGATAGAACTCATCATCTTGGAGTAGACACTTTTCCAAATCCATTACTATTTTTTTTTCGTTTATGTCTTGTCCGATAAAGACCAGCTCATTTATTCGATCTCCCCATTGCTTACTCCAACGGCCTTCAATATAGTCTTTGTTAGCTACATAACTTTCAAATTGTATTCGTTCGAAGTAGGACATACTGATCCACCAGACGCCAGCTGTCTCTAGGCGCGAAGAGCCGCCTGCCTGAGAAAAATTTAATGCTTCATCGCGACGAGAAGCTAGCCAGAAAAGACCTTTGGCACGAATAATACCGGAGGGATAGTGATGGTTTAAATAATTCCAGAACCGTTCAGGATGAAACGGTTTTTGATTTCTGAATACAAAAGAGCTAATCCCATACTCTTCTGTTTCGGGAATATGGTGTTCAGATTCCAACTCCTTTTGCCATCCTGCCGAAGTTTGAGCTTCATCAAAATTGAAAAGTTTGGTATTTAATATAGCTTTGGGACTCACTTTACCAAAAATAGAAGGTATAATTTTAGCTCCTGGATTTAATTTTTGTATCGCAGCTTTTAAAAGATTAACTGTTCTGGTTTCTACTAGATCTGTTTTATTCAAGATGATGACATTAGCAAATTCGATCTGATCGGTTAGCAGATTAACAATAGTTCGCTCGTCACCTTGCATATCCGTTAGATTTCTATCCTTTAGCAATTCATTGGTTCCAAAATCTTTGAAAAAGTTAAAGCAATCCACCACTGTCACCATCGTATCGATGTAGCTGAAGCGAGACAGGTCTATGCCATGCTCTTCATCAACATAGGAAAAAGTCTGCGCTACTGGAATAGGTTCGCTGATACCCGTGCTCTCAATCAATAGATAATCAAATCGTCCTTCATTGGCAAGTTTTTCGACCTCAATCATGAGATCTTTACGTAAAGTACAGCAGATACATCCGTTGCTCATTTCAACTAATTTTTCTTCAGTGCGTGATAATGTGTGTTCATTTTCAACCAGGCGCGCGTCCACATTCACCTCGCTCATATCGTTGACGATCACCGCAACCTTCAATCCCTCCTTATTATGCAAAATATGGTTAAGTAAGGTCGTCTTTCCGGCTCCAAGAAAACCGCTTAATACGGTAACAGGAAGTTTCTTGCTGATGTTCACATCAGGGGATGATAAGGATGTTTCTGTGTGCATGTCTTTAATTCTTTAATGTTTGATATAAAAATCGTACGGATAATACTATTTAAGGAAGTAGCGTACCAAGGGCATTCGTGATCTCAAGCTAAATCGACTCATCAACTATTTTTATGAACCAGCTGATGATATTTTGATGGTGGTGATGGCCATATAGACGGATGAATTTTTTTGTTTCCGACTTATCTAGGTTTTGGTACACCGCAAGTCTAGTTCTTGCAAATTCTTTCGTTAGAGGTATCTTGCAATCATTCACCAAACAGGTTTTCCATTGTTCAAATGTTTGAGGTATCATATATGATCTGTTTTCTTAATGTAATACGAAAGCAAATATATAAAACAAATACATCAAATGCAATATAGTTGCATTTAGTTTGTGATTGAAAGTAAAGAAATAAATGAGAGACTTACCTGGAAATTATTGACAAATTAAACTTCAATTCAAATAATCTATTGTTTAATTAAGTGTTCAGATTTTTTAGATCTATCATATGATCAAAGGTTGAGGCTAGTAGATGACAGGTTGTAATGTTGATGATAAATATGACATGATTTGGTTATTTATAATTAATGCTCTGTTAATATGCGTTCTATTTCTTTGTAAAGAATAGTTAACCGTATTATCTTGAATTTATGCCTCTTATAAAACGTCACGACCTGAAAGAACACTGGAATACATTTGTTGTAGAAGAATGTGAAGAAGCATTTTATCAAATTTACGAATATTATCATCATTATCTCAGCTATGTGGGTACCAAACGTGGTTTTGCTATGGATGTTATCCAAGATACCATTAACGATGTGTTTCTTTATTTATGGGAAAACCGGATAAAAAATAGTACGATAAAGAATCAGCACAATTACATTATTACCATTTTTTTACGTCAACTATTCCGTGGTGATGCAAAGAAATACGAATTGATTCCTACTATGGCCACTTTATTAGAAAACTGTGAAATACCTTCTGTCGAAGATGGTTATATACAACGTTATACGGAAGATGAGGTGGGGCGCTTTGTCAAAGAAAAGGTAGCTGAACTGGGTGAGAAACAACGGCTATTGATCTATCAGAAATTTTACCTTGGATTGTCCTATCATGAAATTGCTGTTGCAAATGACATTTCGATCAATACCGTCTACAATACTATTTATAAGTCTGTCGATAAATTACGAAATCTTTTGACTGCAGAACAAGAAACCTTTCTTAAAATAGCCATTGGTGCACTTTCAACATTTTTTTTATTTTTTTTAGAAAATCAGTAGTGAAAAAAGCATAGTCCATGCTCTATTGATCAAATGAAGAAAAATAAGACATGGAAGAACTGAATCTGAAAGCGTTGTTAGCAGATGAGAGCTTCATTAACTATTGTAAAGGATACCCGGCTCAGGATGTTGCTAAGTGGGAACAGTGGCTTCAAGACCACCCACAGTACCGTAAAAAAGTAGAAGAACAGAGAAGGCTAGTGCAGCCTATGGCTCATCATGTCGCCGTAACTACCGCTGAAGATAATTATCTTCGCCTTAAAGAGCGGATCACTAAAAAAAATAAGAAACCGGATAAAGGTTTTCGCATTTCGCCGTGGTTAAAGATTGCAGCTTCACTATTGCTGATCTGTTCCATATCTTACCTGATTTTACGCCAATCATTGTTGCTTAAATCTGACCACAACAAGCAAAGCATTGTGATACCCGGAGAAGATAAAGCTTTATTGACATTGGCAGATGGATCTACGATCTCACTAGATGAGGTTGCAGTGGGGACCTTGGCTTTAGAAGGTGGTGTCCGCGTGGAGAAAACAAAAAATGGACAGCTGATTTACAGTGCTTCCGGATCGGAAATCCAAAATCAAACGGCCTCAAATACTATCTCTACACCTAAAGGAGGACAATATAGACTAATCTTGCCCGACGGCTCAAAGGCTTGGTTGAATGCTTCGTCATCGCTACATTACCCAATACATTTTGAAAATAATGAACGAAGGGTAAAAATGACTGGTGAAGTATATTTTGAAATCGCCAAGCTGGAAAAGCGTCTTCATGGACGTACGGAACGCATACCTTTTTATGTTGAAACTGCAGATCAGGAGATACAGGTTTTGGGCACGCATTTTAATGTGAATTCATATCCCGATGAACCGGGAATAGTTACAACACTTCTTGAGGGAAGTGTGCGCGTAACGTCTTCTTTAAACGGCGAAACGGTTCTGTTGCGTCCTGGACAGCAGTCATTCTTAGATAAACACCTTGTTGTGAGTGCGGCAGATGTAGAGCAACAGGTGGCGTGGACAGCGGGGGATTTTATTTTTAAAAGTGAATCATTAGCAAGTATACTACGCAAAGTTTCGCGTTGGTACGATGTCGATATCGTATGTCCACCACATTTGGGGAAGCTCAAATTTGATGGAATTGTATCCCGTTCTCAGCCTTTAACCTCCATAATGGATATGGTTGAAATAACAGGAAAAGCAAAAGTGAAATTGACGGAAAGGAGGATTATCGTGACGGACTAATACCACTCTAATACTGGATCCGCTTGAACAAAAAAGGCCAAAGGTGCTCGTAACACCTCTGGCAAGTAGTTAAGCTGATCGATAACGTTGTGCGAACAAAATCATCAATTAATATTAACGACAACAAATATATAAAATATTCATTTACATTGGTTAAACACCTGTTATGAATCTGCTATATAGTCTTGTTAAAGGACAATAAATACATATGAATTTTTATCAATGCATGCGTGTTATGAAAATCACCATGATGTTAATGACTTGCTTGTTGGTTCAGGTCAGTGCGTCTACTTTCGGACAGCGCATTACACTGAATAAACAAAATAGCAACATACCATCCATTTTGCAGGAGTTCAGAAAACAAAGTCAGTATGACTTTTTTTATGATACTGAATTATTTAAGAAAACTAAACCTATCAGTATTAATCTAAAGGATGCTTCGATTGAACAAGCGTTATTGGCCTGTTTTTCTGAACTGCCCTTTCGCTTTGTCATTAAAAATAAGTTAGTGGTTGTTACCGAAGCAACAGAAAGCGCAGGGATCAAATCCACACTAGAAGAACAGCAATTAACGATCACCGGACGGGTCCAAGATGTAAATAGTAAAGCTGCGCTTGCTGGTGTAACCATTCGGATAAAAGGCCTTTCTTTGGGTGCTACCACAGATGCTTCTGGTAATTTTATTATTGCGGTTCCAAAAAGTATAAATGTATTTGTATTCACCTTATTGGGGTATCAATCACGTGAACTATCTATTCATGTCGCTGAACGTAATCTTATTGTTCAGTTGCGCTCAGCTTCAACAGCATTAGACGAAGTTGAAGTTCGGGTACAAGCACGAAGAAAAGCGAATACTGAAGTTGCTGTTCTAGAAGAGCGGAAACGTGCGTCTATTGTTCAAGATGCTATTTCAGCGGAATTAATAGAACGTACAGGAAGTATTACAACTACTCAGGCTTTGCAACGGGTTACTGGAGTTACGGTTACGGATGATAAGTACGTTGCTGTGCGTGGTCTTGGTGACCGATCGGTCATTGGACAGCTGAACGGGGTACGTTTGGCCTCATCCGATCCTGATCGCAGTTCTATCCCTCTAGATTTAGTGCCAGCTTCCTTACTGGATAATATCACTATTTATAAAACGGTCACTCCTGATAAACCAGCAGATGCGGCCTCCGGAATTGTAGAATTGAAAACAAAGTCTGTGCCCGATAGGATGACTTTTGAGGTGATTGCTCAGACAGGTTTAAATTCTAATATCGGAATGGGCGGGAAGTACAACAGTTTCTGGAATAGTGACATGGGATTTTTGGGCACAAAAATCAATAATAAAAATCTGTCAACTGATTTCTTAAATCTTGCTAAAGAATATCCGGCAGGCTTATCATCAATCCACAATATGATTGCCAACAGTAATTATAGCAACAATGCATATCAAGAAGTGGGAAGAATTAATGGCATTATGCAGGGATTTGATCCTGTGATGACCAGTACCTATAAAAAGGCCCCATTGAACCAACTGTATTCGGCCACCTTTGGAAATAGTTATGATCTGTTTAATAAAAAGCATAAGCTGGGAGTTATATTAGGTGGGAATTATTATAAAAGAACGACCGATATAAGTGGAGGTGACTTGACACAATATAGTATTTATCAAGGGGTAGTGACCGGTAACCCGGATGTGTACAGTGTTCGCAATATTCCAAATTATATTACACCTAATAGTTTGTATATGGGTAAATATCAAACTTATAAGGAAAATACAGGGACAGAAACATTGAATTATGGAACGCTGGCAGGATTAACATATCGGTTTAATCCTCAGCATGAAATCAGTATGCAATATCTTGGGAGCTGGGGTGGTGAAACCAAATCAACCCAGCTCGCTGGACGATATGAGTATACAGGCTTACCTGGAGAGGTGAGAAGTACCACATACTCGCTAAAACAAACTTTCAGAAATTTAAATACCTTCAATTTACAAGGCGAGCATAAATTCTTAAAAGGAGATCTTTCTCCTCGTTTAAGTTACAATGTGGCGAGTTCAAGATCCAAACAGAATGATCCCGATTTTCGATTTGCGAGCTTAGCTGATTATATACCACGTGATGGCGGTTATTATAAACGGCCAGTTGTCGGTGCTACTAATGGTGGTCTTGAATATGTCTATAGTAAACATTTGTATGCCCTAACTTCTGGTTATGTAAATGGATTTGGTACTTATGGTATCATGCAGGCGGAACCGAATGGAAGGAGATGGCGAAATCTAACAGAACAGAATTACAATTATAAAGCTGATATCAGCATTCCTTTCCGCTTATTAGGTCAGAAGCAAGAGTTTAAATCGGGTGTAAACTATCTATTTCGGGATCGGGATTTTACAGAAAACCAGCTGTTTTTGCCAGGATCGAATTTTACCGCTAATAAAGCATTACCGCTCTATGATGTAGAAGGTAATCTGAACCGTCTGGTCAGTAATGAGATCATTGGGGTGAAAATACCAAAAGCAGAGCAGGGTGAAGGAATGATGCCTATTGGTGGATTTTTGTATAACAGTCAGAAATCACCCAATAATTATACAGGTTATTTTGAAACGAATGCCCTCTACGGTATGCTTGATCTAAAATTAACGGATCGGTTCCGAATGGCAGGCGGTATACGATTTGAGATGACCAATATTGGTTCTACGGTAGATACAGCTGACGTCTTTCTGGATCCTTCATTGACCACGGGCGCTAATGGAGAAGCTCCAATACCGTTAAATCCGATTGATCCCAATTCAGTATATAAAACAGGTTATAAACCTTTTTACTCGTTGAATGCGACGTTTACATTAAACGATAATATGAATTTTAGAGGCGCTGTCAATACTACCTTGGCTAGACCAGAGCTTCGGGAAATAACAAACGTGTTCGAATTCGATGCTTTTCAGATGGGATTAGTCGTTGGAAACCCAAATCTAAAAAATCAATATACACAAAATGCAGATTTTAGATGGGAATGGTTTCCGGCAAAGGGTGAGGTTATTGCCGTTTCTGCTTTTGGTAAGCGTATTGAAAATCAGCTGGTCAAGGTGTTTAACCTTGAAACTCAAGGATTGGCAGCTACTTATCCGGAATTTCCGACCATACAGTTCCAGAATGATGTTAATGTCGGTAAAGTCTGGGGGGTGGAGTTTGAAGTGGTTAAAAATTTAGGAACATTAACGGATCCTTTACGTAATTTCTTTTTAGGTTCTAACCTGATGCTTGCGCAGAGCGAGATCCAGAAATCAGCAGCACGTTATGAAGCCAATCGCTCCCTAGATCGGCATTCACCCAGAAACAGCCCTTTATTTGAACAAGCTCCCTATTCGATCAATGCCTGGTTAAATTATGATAACGATAAATCAGGAACAGATTTAACCATGACTTTTAATATGGTCGGAGAACGATTGGTTCAAATCAATCTAACAGGTGAACCAGACCTTTATACGCAACCAGTTCCTTATTTGGACTTCGTATTTAGTCAACGTATTAATAGAAGAATTCTTTTTAAGGGCTATGCCAAAAATATCATGAACCCAGCCATTAAAACTGTTTATGCTAATCCGCAAACAGGAGGTAAATGGTACGGTAATGAGTACATCAACCGAAGTTATAAACGCGGTGCTGAAATCATGGTAGGCTTTACTTATAATTTATTGTAGTCATGCGATATCAAAAATTAGACTTTAAACAGGACAAACGCGATCATGCGATGCGCGCTTATTGGTTGTGCTTCGTCGGTAACCTCCGCACTTATGGGGCAATTTTTTTAATTTCTTTAATGTTTATGGCCTGTAAGAAAGAAAAAATAGAAATAGGGGATGATAATCGGGCAGTTACGGAAAACCGCGAACTATCAAATGTACGTATTATAAACATTGCAGGATATAACCAAGTTATTTCAGGTAAAGATAGTTTAACAAATTTCATAGTACGTCGTCCAGATGCTCCAGATAGCGATCAGTATCCCGGCACATCTTATTTTCCAATAGATGGGCGCTTAGGTAAAAGCTGGATTATCCCGCAGGATCTTTTTAATCAACAAGATCAGGTAAAGCTTACGCTGGCTGCGCGTAACTATCAAATGACTTTATATCCGGATATCACTTTTCAGGCAGCCAATGATTATAACAAACCGATGGATTATTTCCTGATGCCTTCCATTTTTATGGATGGCCAGCCGGATATTGTCTCCGTGCCACGTGGCGTCTCGTCTCCCTCAAAACCGGATCATTTCAAAATTCGAATTGTGAATTTGGGCGGTAATATTAAGCATCAGACAATGGGTTTATTGGGAATGCAGGAAAATCTTACAGGTGCGGTATCGCTGGCTTATGCAGACGGTACTCTAGTTCATACGCAAACAAATAATGTAAACACGAGTACAGTAAGTTCTCCTTATATTGAACTGCCATATGGCACTTATCAGTTTAGGTTATTGCTACAGGATGGGAGACAACTTCCAGCTGTAGGAGCAGATACTTATGAATACACTGTCCTTCATCCAGTAACATCAACAATCGCTATCAATCACTCGAGCAATAGCAATTTGCATTATGCTCCTGTCAAGACCTATCAACCAGGTGGTGTGTATACAATAATCGTTGCTCCCAGAGAATTTAATTACCATGTAGACGAAATCGATAACACTTCATCTTATTATCAAAATGCTTTTCAGGTGCTTAACGATGTAACAGCTCCAGCTAATCGGACTTATTTCCGTATTCAAGCAGCTAATGCGCTAACAGGACAGTCAGTTCGTTTTCGTATTGATGGGAAACCGCTAGCCGATCCTTTGACTTTTGGTCAGGCCAGTAATTATCTCAGTCTGATTCAAGGAACGCATGTTATTGAAGCCTTGGATGCATCAGGTAAGGTATTGGCGTCTTTAGATCAAGCGTTGCAACCTGCACAAAATTACACCATTTGGCTTTATCCCGAACAAGATGGTCAGGCAAAATTGCTACTTGTTGCTAATGATTTAAGTGGCTCAGTGTATACAGGAGCTCAGGATGATGCAAGTTTAGCCCATTTACAATATCAATTTTATTTTCCCAAACGCTTCTTAAACTTATCTGTAGGAAACCCATATGTGACTTTTACAGCGGGCAACGGACAGTCTCCTGCGATGACTTTCGATAATCGTGATGCGGTAGAAAATCTTCAACCGGGAATTGCGAAGTTGGACAGACCTTATATTGGATATCGGACGATCTATAATCCTTTTGAATTTATGGTCTATCGTTCTACGCCAGACGTCGTTCCTGGCACCTGGGCAAACGATATTGATGTACTGACACATGAAGCTTTTATCGCCAATAAAAAACTTTATGAGAAACCAGGACGACCCGCACCGGTACAAGAAGCTGGCGTGTATACGGTTGCGCTTATTGGCAAGAGTTCAAAGAATGTGAGTGCGAAAGATAAAGCAAGAATGATTTTAGTTAAACATACCCGATAATGGAAGGTAAAGACCTTCTTTACTGACCATTATTTTAAATAATATTTATATGAAAAATCAACGATTAACGATTTACTTAGCGCTGTTGTTGCTGTGTGTTTCGCTATTTACAGGTTGTGCCAAGGTGGATTATACAGCCATTACAGAACCTGCCTATCTACGGGTGTTCAATAACCTCAATTATGTGCAAACTTTAGGAAGTAAAGATGATAAAGTTCCTTATTTCTGCATGTTGATCAATCCTACGTTTGGTGCAGAGGGAGCAATAACCGGCGCCGAGATTGTTGGTGACTTTCTAGATAAAAGGGCAGCATATGCTCCACCTTATCCATCACATATTGGAAATAGCACAACAGTTGATAACCCAGAATATCCGGGAAAAGAAAATGTATTGGTAGGTCCTGTTTTAAATGGATTTGATTTAAGTAGTTGGGCTCAAGTTCCGTCTGGAGAACTACACATAATTTTCGCTTATAGGCCAAAGAACAGCATTCCATTTTTTGAATTAGAAAGCCAGCTTAAAACTGATATTTTAATCGATACGGTCATTAATCTGGCAAGTAAAGAGGTGTATACGCTGCATTTACTACAAAAAGATTTTATATCCAAAGAACATGGAATACTCTTACGTCAAGAGAATTTTCATAAGTTACCACTTTCTGATTCTTTGGTTTATGTCAATTTTTATAATATGAGTGCCAAGGGGTTTGTTGATGCAGATCTCAGTTTGAAGGATGATGATTATTTGCTGCGAAGTTTTAAGAATGGCATTAAAGACGAGACGAATATTTTTCTTTCATTGTATGAAAGCCAAGATAATCCGTTTGTTCAGGCGCCAACCGTATCTGGTTATAAGGGTAAATTTTTAACACGATTGACGCGTAATAATACAAACGCTACGGTAAGCCCTTACTTGAGTTTTCCGCTTTGGGCGAGTAGTAAAAGCAACGGTATTCAGACAGATATATGGCAACGGTTTGATTTCTTTGCACCAGGAATGGATATCACCAATAATCCGTTTTTTTCTGGTGAAATTGCTACTGGAGGAAATTGGGCATCGGTGAATTGTCTGAAGAATGGAAAAGTATTCTTGGGGGGATCTGACAACGGCACACAATTGCCCAATCTATTAGTCAACGTACATTCTGGCACCCATAATCCGCAGACATTTGCAACAGTAAACACATTAGAGGTAGTAAATGGCCGAATTTATTTGACCACTATTCAACGAAAATATGCCCCACCAATTTACTAACAGTTAGATAGGAGATTTTAAATATGAGCTATAAGATAATCGATAAACGGTGTAATAAGGTACAGCAGTATGTTCTGTTAATACTTTCATTTTTCCTTTTTTCTTGTGAACATCCTGATTTAACGGTGGTCGTACCCAATGAGAACTTACGTCCGGCCTCGGATTTTATTAAGAATAATTATGAAATGACCTTATTCAGTGCTGCACTGGAAAAAGTGGGATTGACGGGAACGTTAAATGAAAAGGGACCCTATACTGTTTTGGTTCCTACTGATAAAGCATTTAATGAATTAGGGATATTTAGACCTTCAGATTTTGATAAGATTGATCTGGACAGTTTAAAAAAAGTGATTCAATATCATATCCTTCCGCGCCGTATGTTGCTGCGTGATATTCCCTCAAATGGAGTTGATGTACGCTATGCTACACTAGCTGGAACTTCTTTATATACTTCGCTTGGTTCGGTAGGACCAAATGGTGGTACACCTATGAATGAACTTTTTTTTAGCGGAGCAAAAGCAACCCGTAAAGATGTAGTTTTAGCGAACGGTGTTCTGTATGTTTTAGATAAAATGATGAAACCGCATTTTGATACACATATTCAAGCTTGGTTAGCAGCTCGATCCGAATACAGTGTATTTGTAAGCGGACTTAAAAAGTTTGGATTATGGGATCAACTCGCAACTGATGGTCCTTTCACAATCTTTGCACCTACCAATGAGGCCTTAGCAGAAGTAGGGATTACATCGGAATCATTACAGGGGTTAAGTCCGGAAAATTACCGTGCAGATGTTCTTTTTGGAGCTTACATCTTATATGATAAGCACTTTTTTGTGTCCGATTCCAAAGTTTTATCTGTCATCAATTCAAGCGGAATTTATACCTATAACTTAAAAAATAATCTACATGAGATGAGCTTTTCTGGAGGGGAAGCATATCCAAGTTTTATATTGAGTTATTTTCTTCGCTTACGTGCAGATCATAGTGTTATGGCACCGATCATTGCGGAAGTGTCTTATGGGATCAGTGCTAAGATGGATTACCTCTGTCGCAATGGAGTGGTGCACGACCTGAATCGGGGGTTGGTAAGACCAGATCAAGCAATTAAATAATATGACAAATTATGCTGATGAAAACGCAACAAATGAATACAATATATAAGCTGGCATTGATAGGAATGCTGATGATGCTGTTATTTTCCGCCTGTAAAAAAACGGAGTTTATGCCTGCAACGGAAGGCGAGCAGATACCCTATAAACCTGAGGCGAACGAGACTGTTACTGAATTGTTAGGTGAAAATCCGGATGCGACATTGTTTTATACGGCTTGGAAAAGGAGCAGTATGGACGAAAAAATCAAGGAAAAAGGGGTGAATACAACCTATACTTTGTTGGTTCCCGACAATGCTGCGATGACTGCCGCAGGTTTGACCGAGTCGAAGCTAGCACTGATGCCGAAGGCGGATGTAGATAGTATGATGCTATTTTATACCGTGTTGGGCATGATAGCGAGAGATGAACTCCGAGAAAATAGTTTACCTGTAAAAAGTATGCTGATGAATCCAGCTTTAAGGGTTCCTTTTTATGAAGGTGGAGTCGGATCTGGTCTCGGTCAAAGGTATGATCCATACTATTACAAACATTACCTGGCTTTACGTGATGAACAGTTGTTGATCAATGGAAAAAAGGCGGGAAAAGTGAAGTATCAACCGGCACGCAATGGTGCAATTTATTTTTTAGAACAAACCGTTAACAAACCAACAAAAACGGTATTGGAAGCATTGGAACAGGATGGGCGTTTTACGATGTTTCTTGAATTGCAACGACTTTCCGACGATACATTTGCGGAAACGATGGTGACTCAAATGGAGCCTTTATTTGGATATAAAATGTCACATGAAGAATTTTGGCAGAATTTTCCTGATGCACGTGAGCCTTATACAAAAAAATGGCGCATTGGGCCAACTCCAAATCCCGATTATGCTGATCCTAATATCACCATTTCGACTTGGTTTGTGCCTACAGATGCGGCCTTTAAGCAAGCAGGATTTAAATCTGTAACCGAGATGCTTCAATTCAATGAAATTCGTGGCAATGTGCATTTTGATGAGTGGGAGTTTCAACCGATCGGTGGTTATCCACTAGATAGTATTGTGAATTATCATCGTGATTGGGGACGTTTTTATGCCATCAAGGATCCTGGTTATGGACTCCCATACTCCAATAGTACGGTGTTTTTTAGTAATGATTTGACTGCAGACTTCTTACAAGATTATAATGTCAATATTGGTGGAACTGCACCTGTGGAATATGCATATAAGAATCCTTTTGCGTTTACCACTTCCAAAGGATTGTTATTCATGACGATAAAAGAAAGTGGTCGGGATCCTGTACAGATTATCGAAACAGATATCAATACCCTAAATGGGCCGATTCATGTAGTGAACAATTTATTGTTACCAAAGGGATTCAAATTAAAATAGCCCCTTGGAAGAGTTTAAGGTACTACAAAATAACAGAAACCAAGATATTTCATGTGTACGCTGAATAACTAAACGAGCTAGTAAGCTCATGATTAAAAAATGATAGATGAAACTACAGCTAAGATTTTATAAGCAATTAGGGATACTGCTTTTCGCAATTTTATTGATTACCTCTTGTAAAAAGGACGAGGTAGCTACAGGTCATGATAATAATAGGGTCAATTTGGTTATAGCCGATAATTTTAATTTGTCCAGTTTTAGTGCAGTTCTGCGTAAAAGTGGATTGGATAAAGTAGTACAGAACGGGGAAGGACCATATACCTTATTGGCACCTTCTGATGCCGCTTTTTCAACAGCTGGTTATACCGATGCTGTAGCTGTTTTAGCCGGAAATACTAAATTGATTTCCAGAATTGCCAATTACCATACACTGGATGGAAAATACGAGTTAAATAAACTTCCTTTTCTGTTTAATCAGGAATTGCAGACACGAGGTGGAAAAATCTATGCAACCCATTGGATTAAAGGGCCTGATACGGTGTTAACGCTCAATGGTTCGCGCGTATTGGCCCAGAACATTGCCGCGTCCAATGGACTGATTCAGGTTTTAGATCGGGTGCTTACACCCTATGTACACGATTTGGTAGGTAATGCAATTGCAGCAGATCCCAGTATTACTTTGTTTGCGCAAGCATTGAAAACCTCTGGTGTTTTACAGACTATAAGTGATGCTGGTCCATATACTGTGTTTGCTCCAAATAATGCAGCGATGCAGGCTTTGGGGTACAGTACGGTTCAACAGATTCAGTTGGCAGATCCTGCGAAGCTTCGAAGTTTTTTGCTTTATCATATTGTAAAGGATAGACGATTCGTATACGATTATATTCTCAGTACGGGTGTTTCAAATATGGCACAACAGGGCATGATGGATGGTAATAGTGTCACCATAAAGCTGGTGCCTAATTCAAACTCGACAACATCATTCCAGAGTATCAGCTTACGCGGAATAGGAAATACTTCAGATATCAAATTGCTGAAACAGGATATGTTAAGTGGAAATGGTGTATTACATGTGATCGATGCTGGTTTGCGGATTACTCAATAATCAAATTAAGATTAGCTAAAAGAAATTAAAAATGAATAGTTATATCAATATGAAGCCAAGGGTAGGTCCATTTTTAGGAAAAAATATACTTTGGTGGATGAAAATAAAGGTGGCCTTAATGTGCTTCCTTTTTTTAACGGATACCTCTGTTTTCGCACAGGAAACATCAGGTGCTTTAACAGGTCGTGTTCAGAATGTTGACGGGAATGCTGTCGCTGGAGCTTCGATTCTGGCTATACATACTCCGTCGGGGACGCGTTATTCACTTGCTACAGATAAAGACGGTCGCTATACGTTAAACAATCTCCGTATTGGTGGACCATATACGGTAATGGTGAGCATGGTCGGGATGCAAAGTGATACACGATCGGATATTCAAGTGCGTCTAGGTGCTGCGCAGGAACTCAATCTACAATTGCTAGCAGGTACTCAAGCTTTGGCCGAAGTTGCTGTAACTGGTCGTTTACAGCGACAACGTGTGGATACGTATGGCGCAGGACGCAATATCAGTGCTGAACAGGTCCGTAATATGCCTACGGTAAGTCGTTCTATTACAGATGTAACCCGATTGACTCCTCAGGGGAGTAGAGACAATAGTTTTGGAGGAACCAATTTTAGGTATAATAACGTCACTGTCGATGGGGCAGTCAATAATGATGCAATCGGCTTTTCGCCTTCTTTAGGTGGACAGACAGGGACTTCAGGCATGGCTGGAAGCAGTACGCGTACCAATCCGATTTCTATTGATGCCATACAAGACATGCAAGTGTATTTAGCACCATATGATGTTAAAATCGGTAATTTCACTGGAGGTTCGGTCAATGCTGTAACACGTAGTGGTACCAATAAGATCGAAGGATCAGTCTATGGATATGGCCGTAATGCTATGTTGACAGGAAAGGATAGGGTTGGTGGTTTAGGTAAGATGGATCATGATTTTTATGACTATCAGTCCGGATTTAGGATAGGTTTTCCAATTATAAAAGACAAGCTTTTCTTCTTTAGTAATGAAGAGATCACCCGTCGTCAAGATCCTACACAACTGTATGTAGGTATTGTCGAGACCGCTCATATTTTGAGTGAGGATGATGTCAAATCTATTGCTACAGCAGTAGGTAGTCGCTACGGTGATGTATTTGATGCAGGGACAGCAGGAAAATATACAAATTGGTCAAAATCGACAAAGTTTTTTAATCGTATCGACTGGAATATAAATGATCAACATCAATTAGCTATTCGTAATAACACTATTTTTAGTAGCGCTAGTCATATGGATCGGGATCAACAGGATTTCCGCTTTTCAAGTATGGCTTTTAAGCAAACGAATAATCAGAGTAGTACAGTAGCAGAATTGAAAAGCCGCTTTAGTAATAATCTTTCTGGTAATGCGGTATTGGGTTTTACAGTAGTAAACGACAGACGAGATCCGTTGAGTGACCCCACTCTTCCTCAAGTACAGATTCAGGGACGTACCCCAGGTTCGACAATTTATCTAGGAACTGACCGTGAAGCTAGTATTTTTGATATGCAGCAGCGGACATGGGAACTGACCGCGAATCTGAACTGGAACTTAGGTCGGCATAAACTTCTTTTTGGTACGCATAACGAGCTTTACCGTATCCGCTACGGTTTTGTTAATGCCTGGAATGGAAGGGTAGATTATAATAGTATTGATGATTTTTTAAATAATAATCCTTATCGCGTACGTGGTAGTTACAACTACAAGAACAATACGCGGGATTATATTCTAGATAATCCTGCCGCAGATTTTGGAATCAATATGTACAGTTTTTATGTACAGGATGAGATCAGGGTAAGTGATAATTTTCGAATTACACCCGGCTTGCGCGCTGATTTTACACATTTGCCCGACATGCCTGTTTTAAGTGATAAAGTTCGACATATACAGTCCGATCCGTACTTTGGTACAACTTATAATTATACACCTTTGTCACGAATTTCAAATGATTTCCTTAATCGCGTACAGCTGTCGCCACGTGTAGGGTTCCGATGGGAGGTGTTGGAAGATAAAAGTTTAGTATTACGTGGTGGGGCAGGACTTTTTACAGGACGTATTCCTTTTGCATGGCTGGCTTACGCTTATTACAATACAGGTGATAGCTATGGGGCTTTTGACCAACGTGCAGATCAGAAGCCTTTTGCTCCAGGCAGTGATGCAATTAAACCTAGTCCAAATGGATTGGCCGATTTTATAGCAGCAAATGGCGCTGTGGTAAATAATCCGAAGAGCGGTAAGACACAAGTCGATCTGGTAGATAATGGTTTTACATTACCTCAGGTATTGCGTGGTAGTCTAGGTATTGATTATGAAACCGCTGATAACTGGAAGTTTGCGTTCGAAGGTATGTATACAAAAAATATCAGCGATGTGCTCTTTCAGCAGTTGAATGTCCATGATAACCCGCTCTATTTTGGTTTTGATGCTTATAAGCAACAACCGGTATATAAGGGGGCAGTTGACGATCGTTTCTCTAATATTTATTTGTTAAGCAATACCGATCAGGGGTACCGTTATAGCATTACTGGAACAATCGGTAAGCGCATGAAAAATTTTAGCGGAACGGCGAGTTATACTTATGGAGAATCTAAAGATCTGAGTAACGGAGTCAGAAACTCAATGGAATCAAATTGGCAATTGAATCAATCACTTATACCGAATAATCCAAAACTTGCTTATAGTAATTTTGATATTCGTCACCGTATTGTATCGAGTATTAGTTATGACCAAAACTGGCGAACTGCTGGTAAAACAAACATCACCTTGTTTTTCAGTGCGCAATCGGGATCTCCATTTACTTACGGTATTGTAAACAACAGTATTCAGGGATTACCACAACAGGTCAGTTTAGTGTATGTGCCAAATCCGGAGGAAGCGATCCGTTATTTTAAAGATATTCCTAGTGGCAACACTGCAGTACAGCAAGCTGAAGCATTTAACAAATACATTGATGGCAATGCCTACCTCAGCAGTAGAAGGGGAGATTTTACGGAACGTAATATGGGCCGTACGCCCTGGAATGTGCAAGCGGATCTTCGAATCGCACACGATGTTCCAGTGAACAACAAAAAAGGTCAATTTATTACAATTTCTGCCGATGTGGTCAATGTGACAAACCTGCTGTATAAAAAGTGGGGAGTACAGTATTTTTCTCCTAATACATTCAATTCGACTAGTAGTGTGGGCTTGACTCCAAGCTTGTTCCCGCCACAGCAGAATGATGGAAGTTGGCCGGTATTTACTTTCAATGAACCTGGGGAAACATATAGTATTGATTATTTTAATTCAAGAGCACAGGTTCAATTAGGAGTTCGATACACATTTTAAACGATAGCAGTAACTTTCATGAGTGATTTAACAGTTGATAAGTGCAATGAAATTATGGTTAAAGTCAGAAAGAAAGATATCATCTTCTACTCATGCGAACGCAAAAAAATAGCATATGGATATTCCATATGGATAAATAAAAAATTAAAGTCATGAAAACATGGACAAAATATAGCCTCAGTATCATCTTTTTTATTTTGATACTTGCAGGTATTGCAGGTTGTGAAAAGAAAGAAGATCTGCTTCCTGAGACTGCAATGAAAATAATGGACTATTATCCAAATTCAGGAAAAGAGGGTACGCTTGTTACTATTCAGGGTGAAGGTTTTGGTACTGGTATCGATGCTTACAAAGCAACGGTGAACGGTAAAGATGCTACGGTGATCAGTGCGACAGCCAATGCGATTGTTATTCGTATACCTGTAGGGGGAAGTACAGGGAAACTGGTATTGAGCTATAAGAGTAAGTTGATGGATGTTGGTACCTATACTTATCAAGATTTAAGTGTACGTCAGGTGTTTCCAGCAAATGGTCCTGCGGGCTCGCAAATACGTATTGGAGGTACTGGATTTGGAAGTATTAGCACTCCGGCGGAAGTTTTTATTAATGAAAAAAAGGCCTTGGTTGTCAGTATTAGTGATACGCTTATCGTAGCAGAAGTGCCTAATGAAGCTGGTTCTGGGTCGGTATTGGTTAAAGTGGATGGAATGGATGCGAAAGGTCAAAACTTCACTTATCAAGCAATAAAAAGTATAAAGCCTTTAAGCGGGGGGAAAGATACGCGTGTAGTGATTACGGGTGAAGGTTTTGAGGAATTGACAGCCAATAATATCGTAGAATTTAATGGTAAGAAAGCTCTTGTTCTTGAATCTACCCAAGATCGTTTGATCGTAAAAGCTCCCGAAGGAGTAACTTCAGGACCCTTATCGGTAAATATCAATAATCAGAAAACCACAGGTCCTTCCTTCACAGTTGTAGATAAACCTGTCATCCAAACAGTGACTCCATTAAGCGGCCCAAAGGGGGCGCAAATGACGATCAGCGGCTCTTTATTCAGTAAAGAAATGGATGAAAATTTAGTATACATCAATAATGTATTGATACCACTGAGTTCAGCTAATGAAACGGAGCTGAAACTAACAGTTCCAGGAGGTACCGGATCAGGCGTTATTCGCGTTGTGGTAAATGATCAAGTGAGTAATGGCCCGCAGTTTAAAGATCAAAATCTGGGGATTATTGCAATGACACCAGACAACGGTCTGACCGGTACGAGTGTGACGATTAAAGGTACGGGTTTTAGTACTACTGCATCTGAAAATAAAGTATATTTTAATGGCGTATTAGCGATGGTAAAAACAGCAACGGAGAATAGTTTAGTACTCGAAGCACCTTTGGGATTAAGTACTGGAAATGTTAAAGTTGTTGTCGGTGCACAGGAAGCGCTTGCCCCGCAATTGTTTAAAAGAGCGGGTGTGATGACTTTGGCTGGAGGACCAAGCAGTAATACCTTTGCTGGATATATGTCTGCCATTGCGACCGATCAGCAAGGTAATATTTATGTAACCGATACGAATAATAAACAAGTGAAAAAGATTACATCTTCCGGTACTGTTTCCATTTTGCAGGTTAACGGAGCAGATGCGGTTTTTGTTAAACCTTACGGTATCGTAATCGATAAGCAGAATACTATTTATGTGAGCGATCAAGGGACGGATCAGGTAATCAAGATTACATCGGCTGGTCAACGTTCAGTCCATACATCGGGCTTTGCGCCAGGACATATGAGTATTGACGATGCTGGAAATCTGTATGTCAATATCAATGGATTTGCCGCGGGGGTCAATAAGGTTAATCCAACCGGAAATTATACTAAAATTAATGGTCCAGGTTGGGTGACAACCAGAACAGTTGCGGATGCTCTAGGAAACTACTACTATCCAGATCAGAATGCAATAAGCGGTAATGGTTTGATGCGAAGAGGTGTTGATGGTATAATTATGAATGCATGGGTCGGATTTTCAGACGCAGGTTATGTTGATGGTATTGGAAGTGCAGCACGTTTTCAAGGAATAAGTAGCGTTGTCCTTTTTGAAGGTAACACCATGTTTGCAACAGATAATTTTAATTATGGTTTAAGAGAGATTGATATGGTGACTAGAAGGGTATCTACAATTTTCAAAGCGAATAATCGTGGATATATAAATGGAACATTACTCGAGTCTCGCTTTGGTGCCATGGCCGATATGGCAATTGACAAGGATGGTAATATTTATATCTTGGATCCGGACAATAAGGCAATCCGTAAGGTTTTCTTAAAATAGGAATAATAGTATAGTAAATAAAAAAAAGATCCTACTAGCTGATTATCAGATCAGCTAGTAGGATCTTTTTTGTTCAAGAGCTATTTATTAAAATTCAGGTTTGTTTCTTTTTGGAATTTTTAAATAAATTTAGATGCTGTTTTAGATCCGATTAAATAATCTCAATTTTTAATAAACACGAGTAATAGCTGTAAAATCTCAATAATGCTAGATTATAGTGACATTGTTAAAAGGTTTTTTTGAAGAAAAATTGTGAAAGACATGCATTTAAATATTGAACTATGCATAGACTAATATTTCTGATGAATAGAAAATAGTGAGTATATTAAAAAATCATGCTTAAAATGCAGTATTATTGCAAATTACAAGCAGAAAGTATAAATTAATAATAATATTATCTATTAGCCCTTTAATAATAATGTCACAATAATGTTATAAATTTACTTAATCTTTTAATGGTAAAATGACAAAATATGCTTCAGCAACTTGGACGGATGAAACCCTAATTGATTTAATTCGGGTTAAGGAAGATCGTGTTGCTTTTTCTGAATTATATAACCGATACTGGGAGAAAATATTTCTTTTAGCGGCTAATGCGCTCAATTCTAAAGAAGAAGCAGAGGAGTGCGTTCAGGATATCTTCTGTAGTTTATGGAATCGTCGAGAAACGTTAAAATTAAAATATTCCTTATATACGTATCTCGCTGTGGCTGTTAAATATCGCGTAATAAATATTCTCGATAGTGCATTCCATAAGAGAAAACGTACTCAAAATGTGGATCTAGTAGAAAATGATATTTATTCACCTTCTGCAGAAACACTTTTACTTGAAAAGGAGCTTTTTGCTAAGCTTGAAAACGCTATTGCAGAATTACCTGAAAAGTGTCGTTTGGTTTTTAAGATGAGCCGAGAAGATTTAAAAACACATAAAGAAATTGCTGCAGAACTAAATATATCTACAAAAACTGTCAATAACCATTTAACTAAGGCAATCAAAGACCTTGGAGACAAAATGAGTGCTTCATCTATTGCTTTTATAGTAGGCGGATGTATACATCGTCTTTTTTAACCTATCTCCTCATCGTTTTTAAGGAAAACAAACTTTTTAATAAAAATTAGCTATTCTGGTTTTGATTATGTAAGTGATTGTTTTTCAGCCTGATGGTAGTTTTTATTTATTTTTATTATTTTTTTTTAAAAGGACTAGGTATATAATCAGTTTTTACTGACTATTAGTATAAACCTAAAGTCAGAGTCCAATGAATAAAAAGCAGCTAAGAAAACGTATTGAGGAGCTCGCTAGTAAAATTAAAAAAGGTAATATAAATACTTTAGAGCAACAGGAGTTCGATGATTGGTATCGTCTACAAGCTGAAAAAGACTTTTATATTCCTGAAGATTTTGCAAGTAATAATGCCGAATTAAAAAATCGTATTTATCATTGTATTGAAGATAAGCTAGAATTTGATAAGAAAACGAGGTATCATTGGCTTTTTAATCGCAATAATTTAGGCGCAGCTGCAGCTGTTTTAATCATGCTTAGTTTTGGAGTTTATTTTTTATTAAAAACAGACCGAACTGCTAATATCGTTACTATTAGTAATCAAATCCCCGATTTAGCCCCAGGCAAGAACAGAGCGATATTAACACTATCCGATGGAGAAGAGATAGACCTAGAAGCATCTCCTCAGGGGCAAATTGCCGCAGAAGGAAATTCATTTATTCATATCAATGCTGAAAATGAAGTGATCTATAAGGATCGCAACGTAAATCAGGTTAAATCTCCTTATAGGACAAATACCATGCGTACGCCTCGAGGTGCAACATATAGATTAAAATTAGCAGATGGTACTAAAGTATGGTTAAATGCCGCATCATCGATTACTTATCCAACATCATTTTCTGATAAAATCCGTGAAGTATCCATCAGCGGTGAAGTTTATTTTGAGGTTGCACATGATGCTTCTAAGCCTTTCAAAGTAAAAACCGGGGATCAGCTGATTCAAGTTTTAGGAACACACTTTAATGTGAATAGCTATAATAATGAGGATGTAATACGGACAACGTTGGTCGAGGGATCAGTAGCAATTTCAATGGGCGAATTTAACCATGTTCTTAGACCTGGAGATCAAGCTCGCGTTAGTAATAATGGAATCAAAGTTGGAAAAGTAGATACGGATGAAATTAGCGCTTGGAAGAATGGTTATTTTCAGTTTGTGGATGCGGACATATATACGATTATGAAACAGATTTCTCGTTGGTATGACGTAGATGTTGAGTTTGTCGGACCAATGAGTAAAGAGTCTTTTACCGGTCGTATTTCGCGCGATCGAAATCTAAATCAAGTACTTCAAATTGTACAGAATTCAAAATCAGTTCACTTAACTTTTGAAGGGAGGAGGATTATGGTTAGACAATAACATAAAGCAGCTATCGCAGTGATCTAAAAAATGGCCAGTGTGCTGTAACACATCTGGCCGGACTGGATCAAGGCAAAAAATTATGATCAATTCACTTATAAACCAGTAATCAAATGTATAAAATTTATACTCAAAAGATGGGCATACTATGGAGGTATGTCTGTAAAATATTATTAATTATGAAGTTAGCTACTTTTCTATTAGTTGCTAGTATATTGCAACTTCACGCAGCTTCATTTGCGCAAAAAATTTCACTATCTGTTAAAAACGAACCTTTGTCAAAAGTATTTATTCAGGTTAGTAAACAAAGTGGATATGATTTTTTGGTGTCTGGAAGCACTTTAAAAAAAACAAATCCAGTAACGATTGATGTAAAAAATGTGCCTTTGGAAGATGTACTGATATCCATTTTTAAAAATCAACCTATAACTTATGCTATAGAAACCAATACAATAGTCATTAAAGAGCGACCTAAAAATATGGTTTCAAACGCTAAGTCCGAATTAAGTACAGCTATAAATCAGGTGATGGAGGTTAGCGGAACGATTTTAGATGAAACAGGAAAAGGGGTTCCAGGTGCCAGTATTAAAGTAAAAGGCAAGGAACTGGGGACTTCAACTGATGAATCTGGAAATTTTAAATTAGCAGGTGTCACCGATGGGGCTATTTTGGTTATTTCTTATATAGGTTATCAAACTACAGAAGTAAGAGCCTCAGCTAACGTTAGAATTACTTTATCTCCTTTAGTGAATACCTTAGAGGACGTAGTCGTGGTGGCGTATGGTACGCAAAAGAAAGTGAATCTTTCTGGAGCTGTGAATACTGTGAATACCAAAACCATCATTAATAGACCCGTAACTTCGTTAACAAATGCACTACAAGGTACTGTACCAGGGGTAGCTATTAAGTCGTCTCCTGGCGATTTAGGAAATGACTTGGGAAGCATCAATGTTAGAGGACGTGCAAATTTAGGGTCATCATCTCCTTTATTTGTGGTTGATGGTGTGGTTGTAACCCAAAATGATTTTGCACGCATCAATCCAAATGATGTTGCTGGTATTTCTATATTGAAAGATGCTTCGTCCTCATCGATTTACGGTGCCAGAGCTGCAAATGGAGTTATTTTGGTGACAACTAAAAAAGGTAATGGTACACCGACTATAAGTTACAATGCTTATTTCGGAAGCCAATCACCCACCTATCTACCCGATTATGCCGATGCATACAATTATGCCATTTTACGCAACGAAGCCGAAACAAATTTAAATAGAACACCACTTTATGATGCTGCAACTTTAGAAGCAATAAAGGCACAATCCAATCCAGATCTTTATCCCAATACCGATTGGTACTCCTTAATTCTAAATAAAAGAGCACCCATGATGGAACATCAGTTAAGTGTGTCTGGCGGTGAAAAAACAAAATATTATTTGAGTGGTGCCTATTTCGGTCAAAACTCTTTAATTGAAGGTAAAGATTTGAAACGCTACTCGTTACGGTCGAATACCGAAACCCAAGTGAGCGATAAATTTAAAGTCAGTAGTAATTTATCTTATATAAGAGACGGTTACAAGAATGATAATATGGAGATCGGTTTTACGGGTGTTGGGAGAGCCATTCCATTATCTGTTGCACAACAAAGTAACGGCGAATGGGGCAGTGTGACTGCTGGAAAAGAAAATGCAACATTAGCCGCAGCAAATCAATTACGCTTATTAAAAGAGGGCGGTAGAAACAATTATAATACCAACCGTTTTATCGGTAATTTAAATGGAACCTATACACCGTTTGAAGGGTTAGATATCTCGGGTTTATTTTCATACAATGCATATAATTATTTTAAAAGTTCTTTTAACAATAAGTTAGATCCTATTATAGGATTTATTTCAAATACTCCCTTAGAAGGTACGAGGATAAAAACCAACCAATTGACAGAATCTTGGCAAAGCTCGTCAAATGTATTGGCTCAAGCGACAGCCGGTTATGAGAAAAATATAGAACAGCATTACTTTAAAATTTTAGCTGGAGTCTCTTATGAAAAAACACAAAAGAGAACAGTACAGGTTGTACGTAAAGAATTTCCCAATAACGATCTGAATGCCATCAATGCAGGTTCTACTCTTCCAGTAAATACAACTGTAAGAAGTGATTTAGACGATGGTGTAGCAGGTGTTGGAGAGAGTGCACTGGCTTCTGTCTTTACTCGCTTTAATTATGCTTATGCTGACAAGTACTTATTGGAAGCAAGTGCTAGAAACGATGCTTCTTCTAGATTTGCTCCTGACCATCGTTCGGCATGGTATCCTTCTGCATCAGTCGCGTGGCGCCTTTCGCAGGAAGATTTTATGAAAGATCTAACTGCTGTTAATGAATTGAAATTCCGTTTGTCGGCGGGTAAATTAGGAAATATCAACAATGTGGGTGATTACGATTTTTATGATGGATTAAATGCTGGAAGTACTATTATTTTTAATCAATCAAAACAGGATGGCGTAACGCCAGGTAAGTTAGCCAATCCTTTATTAAGTTGGGAAAAACTAACCACCTATAATGCAGGGTTAGATGCTACCTTGTTTCGATCACTGACTTTACAGTTGGATGCTTTTAGCCGGATAACCAAAGACATTTTATTACCAGATCCAAATATTCCGGATGAAGCAGGTTTAGCTGATGGAGAAAAACCTTCGGTAAATTTGGGTACAGTTAAAAATAAAGGATTTGAACTTTCCTTAAATTATAATGGGAAAATAAATGATTTTAACTACTCAATAGGGGGGAATGTTACTAAAATATGGAATAAAGTAACCGATTTGGGAGGAGCAAATGAAACAGCTCCCAATGGTTATTATATCAACCGAATTGGCCAGCCAGTTGGCTCATTCTACATGTGGGAATCTGAGGGTCTGTTCGTTGATGAAGCTGATATAGATGCGCATGCTAAACAACCCAATAATCCAAAACCTGGCGATATCAAGTATAAAGATCAAGATGGCAATAAGACTATCGATGGCGACGATCGCGTAATTAATGGTAATGATGTTCCTTATTTTACTTACGGTCTGAACCTATCATCAAGTTATAAGGGTTTTGATTTGAGTGTACTGGGGCAAGGAGTGAGTGATGTAAAAGTTTACTTAGAGCAAGAGGCTTCGCAAGCATTTTTTAATGGTGCAGGGGTTAAAAATTATGTTTTGGATAGATGGACAGTGGATAATCCAAACCCAAATGCTGCATACCCAAGAGTAACGAACGACACCCAAAACTATGGGTTGTCTAGCTTCTGGTTGTTTGATGCTTCATACTTTAGAGTGAAGGCCATCACATTGGGTTACACCATCCCTAAACATATGTTGGATAAGGCTAAGATCAAAGGTGTTCGGGTTTATGTGTCAAGTAATAATCCATTCACCATCCGTGGTGATAAACGATTGAAAGATTTTGATCCGGAAGCTCCATCAGCAAGATCGGCTTATCCATCGTTAAAAACAATTTCTGCTGGTCTTAATTTAACGCTTTAATCACTATGAAAAAAATTATATATATATCGCTTATCGCTAGTGCAGTTTTGGGTGGCTGTAAAAATTCGATAGATTTTGTTCCGCAGGATAAACTTTCTGCAGGCACTTTTTGGAAGACACAAAATGATGTTCAGCTTGCTTTAAACGGCTGTTATGCATCGTTGGCAAATGCTTATAACTATGCTTACGATGATGGTGCGGCTGATAATGCCTTTTGTCAATATCCCTGGGAAAGTTCCGCAAACCGGGTATCTGAAGGCGACATAGATGCCACCTTAGACGTCGGGTATAATAGCCGCTACGTTTACATACGTCGCTATAACTATTTTTTAGATAATGTCGGTAAAGCGGTCATGGATGAAACCTTGCGCAAACGTTTTATTGCCGAAGTCAGAGTTTTAAGAGCATTTACTTATTACGAATTGGCACATTTATTTGGACCAGTACCCTTGCTGAAAAATGCCTATACGGATGCAGAAGAAACCGCTGTAGCACCAACACCTGTAGCTGAAGTAATTCAATTTGCTATTGACGAAATTAAAGCCGCCGAGGCAGATTTATTACCTAGTTTTGCAAGTGGTGCTCAAGACAAAAGTGGCCGTATTACCAATGGTGCTGCTTGGGCAATATTAACACGTATTCAATTGGAGTATGGTAAATATGCTGATGCTATAGTAAGTGCTCAAAAAGTAAAAGATGCAGGTTATCAGCTTTTTAGAAAAACTGTTTTAACCGGAGATGACACCAAAGATGATTACAGTACCTTGGTGACTTTTACTGATAACGCCGCAAAAGAAAAATTTTATAAAGGCTTAGCGAGTTATCAACAACAATTTTGGATAGCGAATGAAGGCAATAAAGAAGCAATCCTTGTATCGCAGAATATTCAGGAAAATGAAGATTATGCACCCTTTGGTAATGGATTGAGAACGCTATTTGCACCTCCGATTATGTCTGGTTGGGGTTCTATTACTCCTCTTCAAACTTTGGTGGATGCTTACTGGAAAAGTGATGGTACTACCTATACTCCACCGACTCCAGAACAGAGGGCAATCGATTTTAATATTAAAAAAACGCCATCAGCGAACTACATCAATGAATTTAAAAACCGGGATACACGTCTTTACGCCAGTGTATTATTTCCAGGAGCAACCTGGAATGAATACAAAGATGGTTATGTATTTAAGTGGTCTGGACCGGGGGATGGTGAAAGTTTCACGGGTTACAATTTTAAAAAATACTTAGATCCAGTTTCACTAGCTAGTGGTCTCGTATTTGATGCGCCACAGGATTTTAGTATCATTCGTTATGCTGAAATATTACTCGCTTATGCGGAGGCTAAAAATGAATTAAGTGGACCAGATGCGAGTATATTTGCCGCTTTAGATGATATCCGTGACCGTGCAGGAATGCCGCCAATAAATCAAGTTGTTAACAATTCGAAAGAAAAATTAAGGGAAGTGATCCGCAATGAACGTCGAATAGAATTGGCTGGAGAAGGACAGCGCTATTTCGATATACGTCGTTGGAAAATTGCTGCTGATGTGATGAAATCACCTAAAGATATTGCCAATGTGATTGTACAGGAGCGTATTTGGGATCCTAAATTTATGTTGATGCCTTTTCCGCAAACTGCCTTAGATAGAAACACGAATTTGAAAGATGCACAAAAAGCAAAAGGTTACTAAATAATAGATTATAAATGCATTGATTACTTATTGCAAACAACTTATAGGTGATCAATCATTAATTTTATTCCATCTTTCTATTTTAGTTGTCAATAGAGTAAATTAAAAAAAGCTAATCGTAAGATTAGCTTTTTTTATGCCTAAACAATATATTGTTCCTCGATTTTGACTAGTCTATTCCATCACTCACCACTAATAAAAGCAATTCACCACATAAATTAATCAATATCTCTAGATCGAACCCGATCGATCCCTTTTTCGAATCTAGCCGAAATAAAAAAAGCTTCACATTTCTGTGAAGCTTTTTGTGATCCCGCTGGGATTCGAACCCAGGACCCATACATTAAAAGTGTATTGCTCTACCAGCTGAGCTACGGAATCCTACTCTTTTTTGAAGTTTCCTTCGTTGTTTGGAGTGATGCAAAGGTAGAAAAATCCCTGAGATATGCCAAGTATATCTTGCGAATATTCTTTAAATCCTTTATTTTGAGGGAGAATATTTTTTTTATCTAAGATTTTTGTTGCTTTCTGGAAGCATATTTCATTAAAATATGCTTCTGATTATCCATATTAATATTTTTTAAACACACATAAAATTGTGTTATTTCTAAAAAAGGATATCCCAAATACCTGCGGATTGTTCCAATATGACGAGAGCATGGGCATTATTAAACAGTATTTCATAATAATTTTGCTGAACTTCAATATAGATTCTCTGTGCATGGAGTACTTCAAGTAAACTAGAATCACCTCGTTTGTAGCCGTAGAGTTTCCCCTTTAAGATAGCTTTAGCATCGTCAAGAATACCACTGTTGAACTGCTGGAGTTGCTTTTGAGTCGCTTCATAGTTATAAAATGCTTGCTTAACTTCTGTTTGCACCTGTAGTTCAATCTCTTGATGTTGTAATCCAGCTTGTTGGGCAGTATAAAATGCCTCCTTAAGTTCTCCTTTCCGATGATTTGAAAATTTCAAAGGAATTCTTATTCCAAAATTTGATGAAGTGAAAGCTGGACTGGGAGCTAACTCATTGCGGGCTTCTGCATTGCGCGTAATACCTGTCGTTATTCCTAAATCTAGTACCCGATTTACTTTTGTAAGACGGATCATTTTTTCTGACACATCTTTATTTTGTAATGCATACAGTAGATCTGCACGGTTTGATAGTGCATGGACTATAAGGTCATCAAGATAAAAAGACCGGTCAAATGTAGAAAAATTCACCAATGCCATCTGTGTAAGTTCAGCATATTTACTCCCCATCAGTAAATTGAGGCTACTCAACGATCCTTTCCAATTTCCGATGGACTGAATTGCTTCATTCCATATGGATTTAGCCTCAAGTTTACTTTGTTTGGCATCAATAGCAGTAATTGTACCTAATTTGGCACGTAAACTGTCCGATTTTGCAAGTTCATCCATCGTTTCATAGGAATTGAACTTTAATTTCATCAGTTGCTCATGATGGATTGCGGTTAAATATTGTACAGTAGCATCGGCTCGGAGATTCCTGAAGTAATCCTGCAATACATATTTGCTAAGTTCAGATTCACTTTTTGCCAGATCAACGCGTGCTTTCCGTTTTCCGCCAAGTTCGAGGGTCCAATCCAGTCCGATATTGTATCCGTACCCCATCTTCATCTTATGCTGGTCGTTATTAAATACATCAGCGGTAAATTCTGGATCAGGAATTATTTTGGATTTTTCAATATTTGCTTCAGCAATATTGATATTTAACTTTTCTGCCGCATAAGCTATGTTATTTTGAGCAACAGCTTTTATAAAATCGGGATAAGTAATCTCTTTTTGAATATCTGCGTCAATCTGAGCTTGAGTAATTACACTTAAGACTAAAGTAAAATATAATAGTAGAAAGTGTTTTTTATGGATGTTTTTAAGACGTAACATGCGATGGTATTTTTGAGATGAAAACTAATTATGTTTTTTGTCTGCATTTATTTTCTCTAATAGATAATATAATGATGGCAATGCATAGAGGGTTATCACGGTAGCGAAGAATAATCCGTAAACAATGACAGTTGCTAATGGTCTTTGAACATCAGATCCAATACCTGTGGCCAATGAAGCAGGAAGAAGCCCCAAGATGGCTACAGTGGCAGTCATGATTACTGGTCTGAAACGATGTTGAGCGCCTTCTATTACGGCTTCTTTTAAAGCATACCCTTTTTTTCTTAATGCATTGAACTGTGTGATCATCAGTACACCATTTTGAATTGCAACACCAAAGAGTGCTATAAATCCGACTACTGAAGATACATTGAGGGTCATAGCGCGAATATTTAATGCAAGCATACCTCCAAATATGGCAAGCGGTACAACACTCATCAATAATCCGGCTTGTGAGAAGCTTCCAAAAGCGCCGTATAGTAGTATAAACATTAATGCTAGTGCCATAGGAACAATAATAGCCAAATGCTGATATGCGCGATTTTGATTTTCAAATTGACCGCCCCATTTTATTTTTATGTCGTTGTGGTCATATTTGATATCTTTTTCAATTTTAGCTTGTGCTTCTTTGAGAAAGGAAGTAAGATCATTTCCGCGTAGATTTAACCGCACTGTCAAATGTCTCTTATTCATCTCACGAGCGATTGTGCTTTCTCCGGTATTGAGTTTTATTGTCGCTACTTGTGATAGGGGAATTTTGGCTCCGGATTCATTTGTCAACATTAGATTTCCTATTTTTTCAGGAGTATTGCGACTTGCTTCATGATAACGGCAGATAATATCGTATACCTTTCCCTCTTGAAATATTTGGGAGACCGCTTTTCCGCCGATAGCTGTTTCAATAAGATCGGAGACATCGGCGACATTTAAACCATATTGTGCTATTTTATAACGGTCTGCTTTTATCTGTAGTTGCGGCAATGGAGGTTCTTGATCGATCGCTAAATCGACAGCACCTTTTACTTTTCGCAACGTAATCAAGACCTCATCTGCTATTCTTCGGATTTCCTTAAAGTCTTCTCCATATATCTTAACGACGAGCTCACTATGCGCCCCCGCAATTTTATCCATCACCCCATCAATCATTGGTTGTGAAAAAGCAACATCATATCCGGGCATCTGTTTGTATTCAGCAGCCAATTCCTCAATTAGATCAGCTTTGGTTTTCCCATTTTTCCACTGTTTGTAAGGAAGTAAGCCAATACTGCATTCAAAATGAGAGGGAGTCCATGCATCTGTACCATCATCATTGCGACCTGCTTGGACCATCACATATGTTACCTCATCATATTGAAGTGTTCGCGCACGCAGTGAGTCACTCATTTCCTTTGATTTTTCAACTGTGATCCCAGGAGGTAGTGATACTTGCAACCAGATGGATCCTTCATCTAAGGGCGGCAGAAAATCTTTACCAACAGTACATGTTAATACGATTGCACCTGCAAAAATGATAATTAAAGGTGTGAATACTTTCTTTGGACGCTTTAATAAATGCTGGATTTGTCTGTGATATCCTACAGTTAATTTTTCTAACCATTTGTTGTGATATACTTTTTGAGGCTTCCGATAAACAACATAAGCGAGTCCAGGTATTAGAAATAGAGCAACTAATAACGCACCCAACAATGCATAACCTACTGTAAAAGCCATAGGAGTAAATAACTTTTTTTCTACACGTTCAAATGCAAATAGGGGAATATAAGCCGTGATTATAATGATTGTTGCAAAAAATATGGGTTTAGCCATTTGCTTTACAATAGAAGCAATACCTAATTCTGTGAGTTCTTCATCTTCATTCTTTTCTCTTTTTTTCAAGATAGCTTCCATCATGACAATGGCCCCATCGACTATAATACCAAAATCGATGGCACCCAATGACAACAAGTTAGCCGGAACATGCGTAAAGTGCATCAGGATAAAAGCTGTCAACAGAGCGATAGGTATGGTAATAGCAACTAAAAGCGCTCCACGCCAGCTACCAAGGAATATGATGAGTACAATAATAACCAAACCCATTCCTTCTAATAAGGTGTGGGAAACGGTAGTTAAGGTTGTTTCTACAAGTTGAGTACGATCCATGAACGGATGAATCTGTACTCCCGCAGGTAATGTGGTATTGTTTAATTCATCAATAGCTTGATTGACGCCCTCTAAAACGACAGAAGGGTTTTGTCCTTTAAGTAATAGTACAATTCCCTCAATATTGTCGGAATAGTTTGCTCCACGTTTATCAGAATAGCCTAAAGCACCTTTTCTTTCAAGATTTCCGTATCTGATCTGACCGATATCTTTCATGAAAATAGCTGTTCCTTGCTGGGATTTAACAACTATATTTCCGATGTCTTCCAATGTCCTGAGAAGTCCGATTCCTCTAATGACGTAAGATTGGTCCCCTCTATTCATGACACTTCCACCTGCACTGGTGTTGTTTGTTTCAATTTTGTTCACCACCTCGCTTAGGGCTAGACCATATTGTTCCAGTTTAATGGGATCAATCTCAACTTGAAATTGTGTCGTAATACCTCCAAAATTTGTAACATCAACTACGCCAGAAACTTGTTTGATACGGGGTATAATGACAAATGTCTGCAGATCGGTGAGTTCACGTAGATCATGTGATTTACTTTCGATGATGTACCGAAATATTTCTCCTGTTGGAGAAGTTAAAGGGTCAAGATTTGCTGTTGCGTTATAAGGCAGTTCCAGATCCGTCAACCGTTCTTGAATACGGGTGCGTGCGAAATAATCGTCTGTTCCATCTTGAAAAACAATTGTAACCATAGACAGTCCAAAAGTACTTTTACTCCGCATCACGTGCATACCTGGTAAACCATTGATAGCTCTTTCTATCGGAATAGTAATTTGCTGCTCTACTTCTTCTGCAGCAAGTCCAGGTACTTGTGTCACAATCTGAGAACTTACATCGCCTATATCAGGATACGCTTCAATGGAAAGCTGTGTCCAAGAATAATATCCAAAAAAGGTTAATAGAATAAAAAGAGCCAAGACCAACCAACGTTTGGCTATAGTATTGTCGAATATATTTTTCATTAGAATAGAGTTGATTAAAGTTGCGATGCACCAATCAGGAAGGAATTAATTTATCTTAGTTTCTCAGCGCTGTTTTTATAGCTATACTTATTTCAATAGATCCCCAAATGCAATTCACAGCGTAATTGGTTTCATTGGAATAATATACTTGAGAATGTACAGCAGTTTTTATGTGAATAAACTTTCTTCGAAATACTATTTATTTTGCATTTAATAGATAAAATGCACCCTCACTGATAATATTGTCTCCTGCTTGCAGACCTGATAAAATTTGTACCTGATCTTTATCTGTGATACCAGTTTCGACGTAGCGTCTGAGATATTTATCTTTCCCAATTGCTAAGAACACATAGCTTTGATCATTATATTGTAGTAATGATTTTGCAGGAATGAACACAGCATCAGAAGCTTTTTTAGTAAAGTTGACATTCACATACATGCCTGGTTTTAATAAACGATCGGGATTGCGGCATTCAATAAGTATTTGGACACTTCGGGTATCTTCATTTACAATTTCATCGATGTGGTAAATGGTTCCCTTTATCTTATCATCAGGAAAGGCTATTGTAGTAATTTCGGCTAAATCTAATTTATTAATAAGGTTTAGATTTTGTTCTTTAACCATTCCAACTACCCAGACAGTGTTCAGTTCGGCTACTTTAGCAAGGGGTAAATCATCCGATTTAATGTATTGTCCCAGAACAATGTCATTGCTGATAACTTCACCACCAATAGGCGATCGGATAATAAGTGGCTGTCCTAAAACTAGTTTTTCAGTATCTACATTGAAGAATCTAAGCGAAGCAGACGTATTTTGATATTCTTTCTCTGTAATTTCGTACTGGGCCCTGGCCTCTTCGACATCTTTATCAGTTCCTACACCATGTTGTTTAAGATCTTGTTGTCGCTTTAGAATCAATCTAGCATTTTGATAAGCTGTTTTTGCCTGAAAGTATAGCTTTTGAGTATCAATAAATTCCGGAGATATCAGTTCATAAAGGGGAGTTCCGGACTTTGTTTTCATTCCTAATTTGAGATGTACTGCTGAAACACGTCCTGAAAATGGAGAACCGATTTCAGCATAGAGATTTGGAATAGCTTTCACTATCCCGGATGTAATGAGCTCCAGATGATGAGCTTGTTTGAGAACAGTATATGTCTTTAATTGTGATTTTACCTTTCCTTGGACTTGAATGGTATCACCTTTTTGTGTGAAATCTTCAGTAATTTCTTCATCAACTTTTGTATGACATCCCATTAGACTAAGAGAAAGTATAGAAATGATGAGAATCCGGATTAAGTGACTATGTTTTTTTGTAATTGTGGTTTTCATCGCTAAGAATTTTAAATTAACATTTATTAGTGCCTAAGTGATATTTCTCCATGAGGAGCATCTTTATCGCTGTTTTTGAACATTGCAAAGGTGCTTAGGTTGTAGGAGTATAGCAGTTAGAAGACGAATAGAAAATTATTAGAAAATTATTAGAATGATTTTCTGGAGTGTTAATAAAGAAGATGAAATTATAAATATTTTGCTTTAAGATCAGATTTGATCTTTGCCAAGCAACAGAACCTTCACCGTAGTGTTAGGCTTTTCTGTCCGGTTTATTGCGGTGTTATTTTATCTAAGATTTAAGTATAGCGAGTCGTTGATATCTTTTGAATATAGATTACAAAATTATAGCATCAGCAATGTGGTAAGGTTAAGATGAAAGTTGTTCCTTTGTTCTCTTTTGAAATGACCGAGATGTTGCCATTATGCAGTGCAACAATTTTTTGTGTCAACGCAAGTCCAATGCCGTGTCCATAGGTATAGTCTTTGTTTTTACCACGATAAAATGGACTAAAAACCTGTGATAGATCTTCGGTTGCAATTCCAATTCCTAAATCAACAAATTTTAGCACTATATTTTGGCTATCAAACAGAACAGAAACAGTACAGCGAGATGGGGTAGAGAATTTACAACCATTTTCGAAAAGATTGCTACAGGCTACTTTTAATAAGTATTCATTGCCATTTATGGAGATTTGATTATCGTTTTCAAAATCGTCGTTAAAGTGTATGTCAATTTTGTACTGGGGGTTGGTTTTTTGAACCTGTTGTCTGGCATCTAACAAAAGTTCGTCTACTCGTATGGGCTTAAATGCAATTTCGGTAGGATCATAACTAGCTTTTGCTAGATCAAGGAGGCTATTGCACAAACGGGCCAATTTGTTTGAGTCATTTAATGCATGATTAATTGCGTTCTTATAATCGTCTATCCCTCGATTTTTACTCATTGATAATTCCAGTTCCGTAATAATAGCAGCAAGTGGTGTGCGCAATTCATGAGAGATGTTCGATACAAAATGTTTCTGTGCGTCAAATGAGTTTTCTAAGCGGTCCAACATATCGTTGAAGGTATCGGCAAGCTCAGATAGTTCATCTTTATTGTCATTATTTGATAAACGGAGATCAAGATTGGTAGCAGAAATATTTCGTGCTTTTTCACTCATTGCACGAACTGGTTCAAATGCTTTCTTAGAGAAAAAAATACCTGCTATGAGAATAAACAAAATTGAAATAATAAAAACAATAATGCTATTATTTAATAGATTATGGAGTTTACTATAACCATATTGGTCATAAGCGGCCGCAGTAACAATATATCTTTTACCTGTATAAACATACTGAAGACCTATAACTTGCCAGTCCTGCTGATAAAATTTGATTTCACCTTTTTGGTAAATTTCATCAAACATAGGTTTTGTTTCTTTGACAAAATCGATATCCACAGCGTCATGATAGATTAAATCAAATTTGGTATCATAAATAGCAACCTCAACCTCATTCAATATTTTTCTATTATTATGGTAGATATCTTGCAAAATCTTTTTGTCTACATGAGCATTTAGAAAAAGATTGGCTTTGGTGATCGCTTCTTTTTGTAGTAGATTGTAAAATTCTATCTGTCTGTTTTCCTTTGCAGATAGATAGATTACAGTAGCAAACAAACTAAGAATAATTGCTGTAATGACGGTAAATAGAAAAACTAGACGTGTTCTTATTTTCATAGTTCTTTTTTCAAAATGAAACCCATTCCGGATTTTGTATGGATGAGTTTCTTGTCAAAATTACGGTCTATTTTTTTTCTGAGGTAGTTGATGTATACATCGATGAAGTTCGTGCCGGTATCAAAATGGGTTTCCCACACTTTATCTGCAATTTCGACCCGAGACAATACTCTGTTAGGATTTTGCATCAGGTATTCCAGCAGTTTAAACTCTTTAGGTGTTAAATTAATCTCTTGCTGACCACGTTTTACAATTTTGGTATGTAGATTCATTTCGAGATCTTCAAAGTGTAAAACAAAATTGAGATTACCAGTTGTTTTTTGACGACGCTTTAATAATGCTCTAATACGGACTAAAAGTTCGCGCATTTCAAATGGCTTTACTAAATAATCGTCAGCTCCGGCATCGAACCCTTCTATTTTATCATCTGTAGTTCCTAGTGCTGTCAGCATAATGATTGGAAGATCTGGATTTATTTGTCTGATTTGCTTACAAAGGTCTAAACCATCCAGCTTGGGTAAGATGATATCCGTAATGATTAAGTCAAAATGATCTTGGGAAAAAAGCTTTTTACCTGATAACCCATCATAAGCTAATACGGTTTCAAAATCCTGTTCATCCAGTCCTCTCTTTATGAGTTCTGCTACGCGCTGATCATCTTCTATAATTAATATTTTCATGGAGCATACGTTATTTATCAGTTGAAACCATCATCGATATTTAATTCATAAACTGTTTTTTACTATGGCGCGATAAACACATGATGGTTTAATAAATACAAACTTACCATTTAAGATGTTATTATCGTAAAATACCATAAGCAGGTAACCTTGGTATCTTATCTATATGGAGATTATATTAGTTCATGTATATTCTAAATCCGAGTTGAATTGAAAAGTTGTTTTGGACTTGATTTTAATAAAATTATTATTCAGAAGAAAGTGTTATGTAACACATAGTTATCTTGAATTAACTTTTAAGGTGTTTTTGATGATCTATATGTAAATTTCATATATGATTTCAGTAACTTTGATTTGTTGCAACAAAGTAATTTCAAAATGTCGAATGAATAAAATTATGACTTCGAAACTCCTTTATCGCAAAATGCATTATTGATATAATCTAATGAAATTTGAAAAAGATACAAAAAAACAATTAAATTGAGTTTATTTCAAAAAATAATATTTAAGGGCCTACCAAGTTTATATTCTAATTACGCTATACAATTTTAGGTTTTTAATGATTTAGAATTCAATAAAATAGTTCATTTTTAATATTTTTATATATAGTGAACAGCTTTTGATTATATTGATTATTTTTGAATCTTAATCGAATAATTAACTGTCCATGGCACTAATATTTAAAGAGGGACGTCCTGTGGTCAGGTTAAGAGCGTTTCGTGCAATCGATGATCCTAAAACTTGCGAACGTTTTATAGAGGGACATGCACATGTTTTAACGGCCATAGGTGTGAAAAAAGTTACATCATCCAAAAATGATTGGATGTATAACCCTGCTGCTTTCGTTTTGATTGTAGAATCTCTGGATGGAGAAAATGTATACGGAGGTGCAAGGATACATGTTTCAGGAGGATCCCAGCCTCTTCCTATCGAGGAGGCGACAGGAAACATGGACGCTAAAATCTTTGATTTGGTATGGGACTATGCACAAGAAGGTACAGGCGAGGGCTGTGGGCTATGGAATTCAAGGGAAATTGCGGGCTATGGTATTGGAAGTATTTTTTTAACTAGAGCAGCAATTGCAATTGCACCACAAATAGGTATAAAATCATTATTTGCTTTATGCGCCCCATACACCATTAATTTAACAAAATGTGTGGGCTATCGTTTGGAAAGTGGTGTAGGAAATAACGGAACATTTTATTATCCGAAACTGGATCTTCTCGCAACAACGATGATTTTAGATGACGTTAATAATCTTGAATTAGCTTCTGAAGAAGATAGAAAGGCTATTTTAGAATTACGTAACCGTGGTAATGTGGTTAGAATAGAGGAATTGCGCTCTAAAGAGATTGAGATACATTATATGTTGCAACTGGATAACATGGATAAATGGAATTTGACTGAGGTCATCAAACAAATGACTAAACAGCATACTAATGCTGAATTTTTTGACGAGAATAATCTCAATATACTTTGATAATATAATATGATTGATACGTTGGATGTGCCATACAGCCCATTATATTTTAGATTGGCTAATACTCATGATAGAAAATCTTTAGAAGAGCTTAGGCGAAAAGGTGATATTGTTTTTGAATATAATGAGATTGAAAGACAGCTTAATGAGTTGGGACGTTGTCGCTACCCTGCTGATTGGGAATCAGAATTAAAGCATCAGTCATTTATACAAGATTTCCTACAAGGAAAGAGTTTGGAAGAATATGGTGTTTGGGTATATTATCCATGGCGAAAAACGCTTGTTCACTTATTGGATGAGAAGGAGTTTATTGAGGTAAGAACGAATCGAAATCAGCTTAAAATTACAACAGAGGAAAGAGATATTTTAGCTCAAAAGATAGTTGGTATTGTTGGACTATCTGTCGGACAGTCAATAGCTTTGACAATGGCGATGGAGCGTACTTGTGGGACATTGAGACTTGCAGATTTTGATGAACTGGATTTAAGTAATTTAAATAGATTACGCACAGCTGTTTTTAATCTTGCTGTACCAAAAGTAATTATTGCAGCACGAGAAATAGCGGAAATAGATCCATTTTTAAAAGTCGAAATTTTTCCAGAGGGATTAAATACTAAAAATTACAATTCTTTTTTAGGAGAAACAGATAAGATCGATTTGTTAGTAGAGGTTTGTGATAGTTTTGAAGTTAAATTGGAAAGCAGATTTAATGCGCGCGCCTTAAAGATTCCGGTGGTAATGGATACTAATGACAGGGGGATGTTAGATATCGAACGATTTGATCAGGAACCCGACCGCCCAATTTTTCATGGCTTAATAGGTGATTTAACTATGGTTGAACTGAATACCTTATCGGAAGGCGAAAGATTACAATATCTAATGAAAATCGTCAATGCGGATCAATTATCCATTAGAATGAAGAAATCCATTCCACAAATCAAGAAAACATTACTTTCTTGGCCTCAACTTGCTTCAGAAGTTGTCTTGGGGGGAGCTATGACAACAAATGTCTGTCGGAGAATATTGTTGGGTGAGCGAGTATCTTCAGGACGATATTATTTGGATATGGACAGTCATATCGGTTCAGATTTCAATTGATTTATAGGATATTATGAATCAAAAAAAACTATTATTGACTTTACTGCTTTTCATTTCATTTTTGTGCACCAATGCATTTGAGGGTATTCGCTTTGTTAAAGATCAATCAAACTCATATATTGGTAAGAGTGTCTCTGTTCTAAAAGATCAAACAAAGCAACTCACCTTTGAAGATGTACGTCGTCAGCCCAATTTATTTAAAGCAAGTAAAGATGAAGTACTTAACTTAGGTATTGAAGATGTTAATAATTGGATTCAATTTGAAATAAGAAATCTTTCTGATAAGGAGAAGCTTGTTGTAAATTTGTCTCATGCTAATATTGATGAGGTCGTTTTTTATACTTTAAGAAATGGTGTTGTAGACAGTACAAGTTTAAAATATGGTGGTGATGTAAAAGATCGTGCTTATCCACATCAGTTTTTCTTATTTGAAATTCCGCTAAAAAAGGGTGAAAAAGTAACGTGTTTTTTTAAATTAAGGAGTAATACTCAATTGATGGCCCCAATCTCGATTCATACAGAGAGGGGGGTGATGGAAACTTTATTAGAGACGGATATTTTCTCGGCAATTTATATAGGGTTGATGCTTGCTATGATCTTGTATAATATCTTTTTATTCTTTTCGACTCGAGAATCACATTACTATGTTTATGTCAATTATATTTTCTGGGTTACAATTGCACAGTGTATAATACTAGGGATTTTTGAACCATTTTTTTCTATTCATAGTGTTTGGCTATCAAGTCGTTTGCTTACTTTTTCGGGAGCAATGTCAGGTATTGCAGCGATTTTCTTTGTAAAATCATTTTTGCAGACGGCAAAGGATGCTCCAAAACTTGATAAGCTCCTTAATATTTTTTTGATTAGTTATTTTATTATTATTGGATTTTTAGCTGCCGGGATTTTAATTCCAGCATATAAAATGGTAAATATAGTAGCTGGCGGTGGTTCTATAATTGTTTTGATTGTAGCATTTAAATTATCTGGACAGAAGTATAAACAAACAAAATACTTCCTTTTTGCCTGGTGTGTGTTTTTAGTGAGTGTTGTTGTATATGTTTTTAAAGATTATAATATCTTAAAGTATAATTTTTTTACAGTACGTTCTGTACAGATTGGTTCAGTAATTGAAGCAATATTACTTTCATTCGCATTGGGAGATAAAATTAATATTTATCGTAAAGAGAAGGAGGAATCGCAGACTAGAGAATTGGCTACTTTATTGGAGAATGAACGTCTTATTCGTGAGCAGAATGTGGTTTTAGAACAAAAAGTGGAAGAAAGAACGAGCGAATTAATGGAGACGAATGAGTCGCTGCAAGCGACTTTGAAACATTTAAAAGAGACGCAATCACAACTGGTAGAGGCCGAGAAAATGGCTTCTTTAGGGCAATTGACTGCTGGTGTAGCACATGAAATCAATAATCCGATTAATTTCGTCACCTCAAGTGTTGCGCCTTTGAAACGGGATATTAATATGATTTGGGAAACTTTAGATGAAGTGGAAAGTGTTGCCCTTGATGATGAACTGACCTTAAGTGAAAAACAATCTCGTATTATAGCTTATAAAGAAGAAATTGATCTGGAATACCTCAGAACTGAAGTAGATTTCTTATTGAAAGGAATGAGTGAGGGAGCCAATCGAACCGCTGAGATCGTTAAAAGTCTTCGAATCTTTTCACGTGTCGATGAGGACACACTTAAATTTGCTGATATTAATGAGGGGTTGGAATCTACGATGGTTATTCTAAACAGTTTAATACAGCAAGGGATTGAAGTTGATAAAAATTACGGTGAATTACCAGCGATAGAATGTTATGCAGGAAAACTTAATCAAGTTTTTTTAAATATATTGACTAATGCGATCTATGCGATCAATAAGAAATTTCAAAATAATCCGGGTGGAATTTTAAAATTAAAAACAGGATTAACTGAAGATGAGTCATTTATGTATATTAGTATTGCTGATAATGGCATTGGGATTCCATCAGAAATTAGAGAGAAAATTTTTGAACCATTCTTTACCACTAAAGATGTTGGTGAGGGCACAGGTTTAGGTATGTCAATTGCTTATAATACTATAGCCAAGCATAATGGAAAGATTGTGGTTGATTCTATAGTCGGAGAAGGGACCGTTTTTAAATTAATTATTCCGATTCGACAAATTATTTAAATGGAACCTTATCTTTAAAGTAAGGGATATTCTTATTTTTGTAGGTGCGGCATTTACTGCTATATGATTAGATTATGATAAAAGATATAGAAATACTATATATTGATGATGAATTAAATAACTTATTTGGTTTTAAAGCCAATTTTAGATATAGCTATGTTATACATACCGCTTCTTCAACAGTTGAAGCTCAAGAGATATTGATTAAAAATCCTAAAATCAGAATCATATTCTGTGATCAACGCATGCCAAATGAGTTAGGAATTGATTTCTTTGATCGTATAAAAAAGGATTTTCCAAGACCTATCCGTATCTTATTGACTGCTTATGCAGATATGGAAACTGTAATTGATGCTGTTAATAAAGGAAATATATTCCGTTTTGTCCGTAAACCATGGATAGAGGAGGAAATGATTTCCTGTATCGAAGAGGCTGATAAGTTTTATACAGCCAATTCTATGCTCGATATAAAAAATGAGGAACTAGAAAAAGCTTATCATGAGCTTGATAAATTTGCTTATAGTGTAAGTCATGATCTTCGCGATCCACTTACTGGAGTTCTATCAGCTGTTAAACTTGGGTTGAAATTTGATCAGGTCGATCAAATTCATGAGTTATTAGGATTAATGGATGGTTCGTTGACAAGACTGGATTTATATATCGATAGCTTACGTGATTATTATTTATTGAGGCGTGGTGAATTAATGCTATCTACAATTAATTTCAGTGAACTTTTTAATGATATTCAAGCATTCTATAATATGTCTGTTCGGAATAATGATGTAGAATTTATAATCAGTGTTGATCAAAAAGAAGAATTTATTTGCGATAAAACTGTCTTGGAATTAATCTTACATAATCTGCTTTCTAATTCTTTTAAATATCAAAGAAAGGATTGTGAAAATAAATTTGTTAAATTATCTGTCGAAGTTTCTGATGGAAATGCAACGCTGAAAGTAAGTGATTGCGGGATAGGAATCTCTTCAGACTATATCAATGATATTTTCAAATTGTTTTTTAGAGCAAGTGACCAAGCTGAGGGTATGGGATTTGGTCTTTATAACGTGAAAAGTGCGCTACTTAAATTACAGGGTACAGTTGATGTTGAATCTGAAGTTGGAGTTGGAACAACTTTTAAAATTGTTGTTCCAAGCAAAAAAACTTATTGAATTTAGGTTTTGGTATAACCTATGAAAGCAATTTTTGACGAAGTAAAAATTCTAATTGTTCATTTGATACTTCCAATTTCGAATATGTTTCTAATAGATTTTTTCGTTCAGAATAGATATCATAGGCCCGATTTATTGTTTCGTCTAATTCTTCCTCACTCCAAGGTTTATTTAGATAATGGAAAATTTTCCCTTTGTTTACAGCATCTATAACTGCGGCCATATCGGTATAACCGGTAAGTAAAATGCGCATAGGTTCTGGATTAATCTTGATGATTTCTTCTAAAAATTGTACACCCGTCATGCCTGGCATCCGTTGATCTGTAACTATAATGTCGACGTGATTCTTTTTTACAATTTCGATAGCTTCAGAACCACTAATGGCAGTAAGTACTTTATACTTGAAACGGAAAGTTGCTTTGAAAGAAACGAGATTGTTTTCCTCGTCGTCAACATATAATACAGTAATTTTGTTTTTTTTATTTTCCATGTTATTTGTTGTAAAAAGTTAGAAAACCTAGTAAAAGTGTCGCGCAACGAATGGATGTTGTTTTTCTTAGTAACAACATTTGCATCAATTGGTTTTTGTTCAAATGTTTTAATATATAAATTAACAACTTACACATTAAAAAGGTAGATTTTCTATCGAAACAAACATGACTTACCCTAGAATTCAAATAGGGGGTTTTCATTACGTACAAAGTTAAGAATTATTTGAATCTAATTTCAATACAAAGAAGAATCATATAGAACATAAGATTACAAATAGATAGCAATTAAATGAAGACGTATCTTTTGAAAAAAATAAATGATAAAAGGTCGCAAAATCACTTTCGGAGTAATGTACCTTTGCAATAAATTAAATGCTTACCGGCAAATCTTTTAAATGAGAAATGGACAAATAATTATCGGTTATGAAAATAGCCATTTTATAGATTTCGTAATTGACAGTAAATACCGCTGGATACGGCATGTTTTGTTAATAGCAGCAATCATAGGAATTCATTTTTTACCAAATAATGCGCCTGCAGAAGTTGATGAAAAAATGAAGGTGTGGAATCTACTGGTAAAATGTATTTCAATTATTATTCTCTTGGCTTTATTTTATATTAATCACTATGTTTTGATACCTGTGTTTATGTTGAGAAGTAAGTTTTTAGCTTATGGAGGTACTTTGTTCGCATTTTATACCATCATTTTCTTAAGTATGTTGATCTTAGAGAGTCAGGAATTGCGGTTTATTAAGAAGCCAGATCAATCTTTATTAGATGGAAAAGATTTTGTGATATTAATCATACTTTTTACAATTTTTATTGCGGCTGTAAGTAGTGTTAAGCTGTTTAAAATATGGATTATCAATTTAATACGATTTAAGGAATTTGAAAATAATACCTTACTAAGTCAATTGGAACAATTGAAAAGTCAAATTAATCCCCATTATTTATTTAACACACTTAATAATATCAATTTTCTCATTTATGAAAATCCTAAATTGGCATCAAAAGTATTATTGAAGCTTAGTGATATTCTTAGAAATCAGCTTTATTTATCAAAAGGGGATACGATAGAACTGGGAAAAGAAATTGAGGTACTTCAAAATATTATCTTTTTAGAGGAAATTCGAAGAGATAAATTTAGTGTGAATTTTGACGTGGATGCAGGTATGGAGGCGATTAATATTCCACCATTTCTATTTATTCCATTTATTGAAAATGTTGTGAAGCATGGTGCGCATCAGGCTATGGACGGAGATTTGCATGTCAAAATTAATTTTACTGTAGCCAATGAGCAGATTTGTTTTACATGTGTAAATGCGAAAAAAAAGAAAGTATCTGTCAAACAATACGGAGGTTTAGGATTGAGTAATATTCGAAAGCGGTTAGATATTTTATATCCGAATAGTTATAATTTGGCAATAGATGATAGAGAAGATATTTTTAAAGTATTTTTAAGTATTCCAATAGATGGATCGAATGAATATAGAACAGTTAAGCATTAAGTATATTGTTATTGAGGATGAGCCTTTTGCAAGAAGGGGATTGGTGCAATTACTAAAAAATTATAACTTCTTAGATTGTATGGGTATGTATAGTAATACTGACGATGCCCGCATGATTATGGAAACGCAAGATCTTGATTTGATTTTTTTAGATATTCATTTAGCAGAGGAGAGTGGATTGGAGTTTGCAAAGCAAATTCCACCGTCAATTCAAGTCATATTTACAACAGCCTATCCTAATTATGCTTTAGAAAGCTATGATCTGAATGCCTTAGATTATTTATTAAAACCTATTGCTGAAGATCGGTTAAAAAAAGCTTTGGATAAGGCTATCAGCTATTTTCAAAATAAAGCTTATGATAAACAGGCTTTACAACCAACCGATCATATTTTTGTTAAGTCTGACCGAAAATTATTTCGTCTTGCACTAGACGAGATCCAGTACATCGAGGCAATGAAAGATTATGTTATGATACATAGTAAAGACAAAAAATTAATGGTTGCTATGAATATAAAAACAATCTTAAATAAGTTGCCAAGTATGGATTTTGTACGTGTGAATAAATCATTTGTAGTAAATCTTAAGAAGATTGAAAGTGTCGATAATCATTGGGTAACTGTTGCTGGGTTCGAAATGCCTTTGGGTGCTAATTTTAAAGAGAACCTATTAATGCGTATTGACAAGCAGACAATTAATAGGTGATGGATAAAAGGTTATTAACAGGATGAAATAATGCAAAGGAACCATATGTTTTCAACGATATGGTTCCTTTGTAATGATGGAGTTGACATTAATTAACAACTATACTTTTGCTTGATATAGTTTGGGCGCTGAAGTAGCCAAATACACTTGGACTTATATTAGTTGGTGGGTTACTGGGGGCAATGCCACCTCCTGAAGACTGTTGCATGAGGCTATACCAGTAATTATAGATCGATTTATCAATGCAAAGCATTTCAACACGAATTTGATCTCCTGGATATATCTCCTCATCATCACTTGGTCTTAATGTGATACTAACCGGATTACCGTTGTTAAAATCGTCATTTAGGGCATATACATCTTTAATCTGTTTATTGTTAACAAATAGAATAAAACGATATTGGTTAGCGTCATCTTTAGGATCGCGGTAAAATACTTTTATATTGCGGGTATCTTTGTCTCCAAGTTTTGGCTTTTCAGCTATAATAGAATCTAGCAGAACCACTTGAGGCATTTTAGATTTTGCAGTAAATTTACTCTCATTTACTTGAATATCCATGCTATAGCTTCTTCCGGATTGTCCAGTAAAATCTTTTGCTACATAAGTTCCCGGTATAGTTTCTTGAAATACATATTCTTTTTCTTCATCATCATAGACGATTACTTTAGCGCCTTTTACTGAAGGGTAATCATTGCCTGCGGAAAAAGATACGTTGCGAGTCAGCTTTATTTCTTGCTGTGAACTTGTATTGTTAATACTTGCTTCAATAACAAGCTTTCCTATTTCGTCATTTACTTGAATATCAATTACTTTTTCGCATGACTGTGCTAAGATAAATAGCACTAGCAACAGGATGTAAAATATAGTTTTTTTCATGTTTTGTGATTTTCAGATTAAAATTTAAAATTCCAGGTAATGGAAGGAATCGGTACTCCAAATATGCTGGTTTGAACTGCTTCAGTTGCATTAGGAATTTTTTTACTATCTCTAAACGCTATTCGATATGGATCTTTATTAGCGTACACATTATAAATACCAAAGGTCCAGCTGGACTGAAAATATTTACCAGGTGCTCCCTCGAAAGTCGCTGCTAAATCTAAACGATGAGTGGCTGGCTGGCGATAAGCATTTCTTTGTGAATAAGAGAAAGTTGTGTTACCTCCAATATTATATTTGCCAGTAGGATAGGTTGCAGCTTTACCTGTTCCATAAACGAAATTGCTCGAAAATGTCCATTTTTCGTTGTATTTGTAAATAGCAACTAGAGATAAATCGTGTGTGCGGTCGTGTGTTGCTGGGTAATATTTTCTGTCATTTATCCCTTCAAATTTACGTTCCGTTTTAGATAGGGTATAGCCAAGCCATCCGTTAAATTTTCCATATCTTTTCTTGAGGAATAACTCAGTACCATAGGCCCTGCCAACACCGTAAAGGAGTTGTGATTCAACATCCTGATTGACTAGTAATTGTGCTGCATCTTTGTAATCGATCTGATTTTGTAAATGTTTATAATATAGCTCAACTGATAATTCGTATGTATTGTCTTTGAAATTTCTAAAATATCCAGTAGAAATCTGATCTGCGATTTCTGGTTTGATATTTTTGCTGCTCATGACATATAAATCTGTAGGACTAGCGCTCGTTGAGTTTGTTAAAAGGTGAATGTTTTGTGTATTTCTATTATATGAGGCCTTGATTGATTGCTGATCGTCAAACATATAGCTTACGCTAAATCGAGGTTCTAAATTTAAATAATTTTGAACAACTTCGCCTGTCTTATACTTTTCTGATATTAACGTATTGCCTAACATATCATATTTGCTGAATGTTCCAGGACCGACGAGTAGCATTGAACTTAGACGTAGACCGTATATCATGCTTAATTTGTCGTTAACCTTCCACTCATCGCTTAGGTACGCTGCCATTTCATAACCATACCGATGTTCAACATGCTTGTTATTAAAACTTGAACTCGCTGTGGTAGTAATATCTCCAGGCGAGATATCGTGTCTTATTGCTTGGATTCCAAATCTTAACGTATGATTGTAACTTGCATAATAATTGAAATCTTGTTTAAAATTTAAGTCGGTAATTTTTGAAGTCGCTTTAAAGCCATCAGCTCGATCGAGTCCTTCAATGACATAGTTGTATTTGCTGTAGATGAATGAAGTGTTTGAAAATAATTTACTATTGAAAACGTGATTAAATCTTACTGTACCTGTTGCATTTCCCCAATTAGTGCCAAAAATGTCCTGAAGACCCAATACATCCTTGCCAAAATAGCCTGAAAGGTAAATTGCGTTATTATCGTTGAATCTGTAGTTTGCTTTTGCGTTAACGTCATAAAAAAATAAAGTACTTTTATTTATTGTGGTATCTGATGAAGCTTTCAGGAACAGGTCCGCATAAGTACGACGGGCAGAAATCATAAACGAACCTTTATCCTTCATGATAGGTCCTTCAACTTTAATGCGGGAGGCAATCATCCCTATACCGCCTTGAACAGTTATTTTTTTATTATTCCCTTCATTCATTTTTATGTCTAAGACAGACGATAATCTTCCGCCATATTCAGCAGGCATACCACCTTTGTAGATACTCACATCTTTGATCGCATCTGAATTGAATGTTGAAAAGAAACCTAATAGATGAGAAGCGTTGTAAACAGTAGCTTCATCTAATAGAATTAAATTTTGATCCGAACCTCCACCCCGTACATAAAAACCAGTATTTCCTTCTCCGGAACTTTTTATTCCCGGCATGAGTGTGATGCTTTTTAACACATCTTGTTCACCTAGAACGACAGGTAGTTGATTAATTTGCTTCATATTGAGCTTTTCAATACCCATTTGCGGAGAAGAAATATTTTTGTTGTTTTTTCTGCTTGTAGATATGACTACCTCTTCAAGCATTGCTTGTGATTGCAATGCGATATTTATAACAAAATTTTTATCAACGGTGATGGTATCTGTGTAGGTCTTATAGCCAATGTAAGAACTTATCAGTACATAACGTCCTTCCGTCGCACCAATTGAGTAAAAACCATATGAATTACTTAAACTGCCGGACTGCGGTAATTCCTGAAGTTTAACCGAAGCACCAATTAGTGTTTCGCCGGTTGATATATCTGTTATAGTTCCTGATATGTTGTATCGCTTTTGAGCAATACCTATATGGGTGATTGATACTAAAAATAATAGAAAAGATAGTGGTTTTAACATATTTCAAATTTTCTACGAAAGTAGAGGTTTGGGACAATGAAATATTTACTATTATAGGAACGCTGGTAGATATTATAGGAACATGCGATTTTGAGTGCTTTTTTAGAATATCGTATTGATATGATGGGTGTCTTGATCCCGCTGGGATTAATACATCGGATAATCATCTAGCGCATGTACGCAATGAAAAGCAGCAACCATCCCAACGCTTCTATTCGGATCCAGGAAAAATAAAAAAAGCCTCACATTTGTGAAGCTTTTTTGTGATCCCGCTGGGATTCGAACCCAGGACCCATACATTAAAAGTGTATTGCTCTACCAGCTGAGCTACGGAATCCTTTCTTAATTGGAAGTGTATCCCTTTTTGAAAGTGATGCAAAGATAGAGTTTCTAGTACTATACTCCAAATAAAATTTATACTTTACTTCTAAGTCCCTAGTACACCGATATATTTATTTATATAATGCTCTTTTTCTCGTGATTTATATTGTTGGATGTAGCGTGGGTGATCTAGAATCGTCAAATTCTCGAACAAATGTTCCTCTTTATTTATTTTTTCAATAAATGTTGCATTCTTTTTTCCCAATACAAATACGTTAGTTGTTTCCAGGCCTAAGCTTATGTGTTTTTTTAGAGATTCGATCATAAATGGCTTAACCATTGCAAACAAGTTTCTATCATCATAATAGTTTGCATTGATCCATTTGTTTTCCTTTGTTCTGCGGACAATGGCTAATGGGAAAGGTGAATTGATGTAAAATTGTCGATAAAAAGTTTGTGTACCACCAAATTCCTTAATCATGTCATAAAGAAAAACGGAAGATATTTCATGAGTATGTGCAGATTTCATGGGGATACCACAGATGTGTTCTAACCTTTTGGTGTCTGTAAATGGTACGCCTGTGACCCCTGCGCCGTGACGGCTAGGATTGATTCCTATAATGAATTTTCTAGGAGCAGTGTCGTCGTAATACTTGTTGTAAAACTTTTCCATAACGATTAAGGTCTCCGGGTTTTCAAAGTAAGGATTTAATACCCGAAAGTCATCTGGAAGATTTCCTGAGTAATGTAATTGCTTATTAAACTCAATTATTTGTGTTGCTATAGTCTTGGCGTTGTCCATACCTTGATTTTAATATTCTATTTATTTACAAATTAATTATTTTCTGAGATATGACGTATACAAATACTGACCTATCACTATTTAATAACAACAAAAGCCAATCGAAAGATTGGCTTTTGTGTTTTCTGGTAAATGCAATTATGTAAAATGTCTACTGCTCTAATTATATTTGAACATTATTTAAGTAGATAATGATCTATTTAAATATCGTTAGTACATGCAGTTTGCATTAAAAATTGATTTTCGATCCTACAGCAAGTTTGTTATTTTTTGCAAATACGCCACATAAATGAAATAGAAGTCTAGCACCTACGTTACCATCCCAGTCGTCTTCTCCGGGAGCAACTTCAACTAAATCAATACCAATAATGTTTTTATCGCTATTAGCCAATCGACTTAACAAGTAAGTTGCTTGTTCATAAGACAGTCCCCCAGGTACCGGAGTTCCGGTGTTTGGACAGTACCAACGCTGTAAAGCATCAATATCAAAACTGACCGCTACATTTTCCGGTAATTGTGCTAGAATTTCATCACATTGATCTTTCCAGATTTTTCCTTCAAAGCTATTTGCTTTTAGATCTGTGTCAGTAAATACTTTTACTTTATTTGAAGTTTGGACTGCTTCCAATTCTCCTTCACTAAAATCGCGAATACCAACCTGAACGATTTTTTCCAATTGTGGAAGTTTGATCGCGTTGAACATAATTGATGCGTGAGAGTAGGTAAAACCTTCATAAGCATTACGTAAATCCATGTGCGCATCGAAATGTAAAATTCCAAATGAATCATGGTTTTCAGCTAAAGCTTCATAATATCCCAAAGGAGTAGAATGGTCTCCGCCTAAAAGAATTACTTTCTTACCTTTATTCATCCAATACAATGAGCGTTCTTTTACTTCGTCATTGAACTGTTTGGAAGCTTTGTTTATTTCTTCTAAATATCCTCTTAGTGTAGCGTCATTTTCAATATCTTCACCATTTTCTAGCGCTTCTATAATAGGTTGCGCTAAACTTTTATATTTTTCACTGTTTTCCGACCAGTGCGAAGGAGTTTCATCCATGAAAATTCCTAATTTCCATAAATCCGGAAATTCCTGGTGCAGTAAATCAACCTGAAATGAGGCGTTTAAAATAGCATCAGGACCATTACTGGCACCGCTTCCATAACTTACAGTTACTTCCCAAGGTGCGGGTACAACAATAATATCACTTTCTTCAGCTGTAAAGGGAAGCCCGTATATGCTGGAATCTGGTAAGCCAGGTTGTGATGGATCGAAATTTTCAATTTTTGTTTGCTTTGTCGACATGTTATGAATCACTAGTTGAACTGCAAATATAAAAAAACTTACCTGCGTTAAAAAGGATATCTTGAGCCATGGTAGGGAGGGTAAATGAACAAATAAAGGTTCGGGAATTTAGGCTATCTTTACAGTCTACTAAAAGTATAAGAAATAAAATGGCAGAACAACGTATCCATATTTGGACAGGGACATCAAATAAAACGGAAGAACAATTTTATAAATATTTTGACCAAAGCAAATTTATTAAGGATTATAATCGATTTAAAACGGATGAAACCTATGCGAGAAATGCACCTGACTTTAATCTCCGTTCACAGTTTAGCAAAGCAATTGACAAACAGTATGATTATGATGTAGATTGGATCACTGTTTACTTTAGTCGCAAAAAAATGAGTATTCAAGCTGCTATAGAAGAACTGCCTATATGGAATGATCAAACAGAAGTAGCAATCTATCAGGCATGTGTTGATAAAGGAATTTCAAATGTGAATGCCATATTATGTTATGCTGATGCCGAATTGATCATAGACAAACCAATTGGAAATTACAACGATATGATCTATATAGGTTGTTTTAATATTCCGGCTTAGTATATCCTAACAAATCAGTACGTAATTAAGGTGATGCTTCGTTCGAATTCTCATATCGATTCCATAAAAGGAGCTAATGTAACATGTGCTCCTTTTATGGAATCGGCAGCGAGCGAATTTAAGTTCTTTTTGAAAAAATCCAATAATTATAACCAATGGAAAGACAGTGTCTATTTATTTGTCTGACCAGTATGTTATAGATTATTCATGAAATCTATATATTGGGTAACACTTTTTTCAATCCATTCCTCTGAACTGTCTTGTTCTAGGCCATAATAAGCAAAGAATGGTTGATAATCGGCTTTTATATATTCAAAAGTTAATTCAAAATTTCGGGTCAGTTCCTTTATTGTGTATTTATACTTTCCGTTAGCAGCGTACTCTTCCTCATCTATGCCGATCGACATTGCTAGAGCAATCTTTTTTCCTGAGACTTTGTAGCCACTCTTGCTTCCGTATGCCCATCCATAAGTAAAAACCTCATCTAGCCATTTTTTTAATAACGGAGGGCAATTAAACCAATAAAACGGAAATTGAAATACAATTTTATCATACTGCTCTATCAATTTCTGTTCTGCTACAAAATCAATCTTTTCATCTGAATAGATGGCATGTAATTGATGGATGTGATATTGCTTAGGATGCTTGTTTAATTCCTCCATCCATCTTTTATTGATTATGGAATTTTCTGCATCGGGATGAATAACAATTACTAATGTTTTCATATGTCTTTTAATTTTAAAATTCTCATACAAAAGTAATTGATGAAGCATAAATTTTGTAGGTTAGATGCTAATTGTGGGATACTATAAAAAAAGTAAGTAATGACAAAAATAAAAGAAACTTCAACAAACTTTGCAAATAAGCAGGCTTTAGCCAATGAATGTTTGGAGGTTTATGCTTCTAACATAATTGGCGGTCAGTGGTCGCTGGCGATCTGCTGCTATCTAATTAACGGAAAACACCGATTTGGAGAATTGAAAAAATGTTTACCAAACATTACCGAGCGTATGCTGACCTTACAACTACGTAAGTTGGAGGAAAATAAAATTGTGAAACGAACGGTATACGCTGAAGTCCCTCCGCGCGTTGAATATGAATTAACTTCAATCGGAAATGAATTGAAACTTATTATTGAAGAACTTGGAAAGTGGGGTGAAAAACATAAAGCTGAGGCAATACAGGACTGAATATTTTAGGTACAGTATAATGTGGGGTTTTATCTAGGGAAAAGTTGTTGGTAATTTGTTGTAAATTCTCAATGGTAGAAATGCAATTGGAGCAGTTTTACAATTATCGTATAATATCTTTAACATCCAGTACATGGTATCGATCCGAATGGTGCTATTGAAATCCAGTAATAACAAAAAAGCTTCACATTTCTGTGAAGCTTTTGGTGATCCCGCTGGGATTCGAACCCAGGACCCATACATTAAAAGTGTATTGCTCTACCAGCTGAGCTACGGAATCCTTTCTTTTTTGAAGAAATTTCGTTTTTGAAAGTGATGCAAAGGTAGAAAAAAAGACGATATGTGCCAACTTTTAAGTTAAATATTCTTAAATTATTTTGTTACTATTTGGTAATGAAATGATTAAATTTTTATCACCTTATTTTTTAGCATGTATCATCCTTGGATTTTGTTGCATATCATGATGTAATATCACTGTTTTAAACCCCTTTTTTTGTAACATATCGACTGTTTCATCCCCATAATACTGATTAATTTCAAAATATAAGTCACCTTCAGCTGTTAAATGCTTCAGGGCAAAAGAAGCTATAGTCTCATAAAATAATAAAGGAGCAGTTTCTTCTACAAAAAGAGCTAAATGCGGCTCGAATTCTAATACATTTGGATGCATTTCCTCTTTTTCTTTTGGTGTAATATAGGGAGGATTACTGACGATAATATCATATTGCTGGGATTGAAAGATATATTCCCATTCTAGGATATCTGCATTCACAAAATTTATTGGCGCATCTAAACGGAGTGCGTTGCGTCTGGCTGTGGCAATAGCTTCTTTAGAAATATCCAATGCTGAAATATGGGCTTCCGGCAAATGCTTTTTAAGTGAAATCGGTATGCAACCGGATCCGGTTCCAATATCGATAATACGTAACGGTAGCTGATCCCGATGATTGCGGATGATCAGATCAACTAATTCCTCTGTCTCTGACCGCGGAATTAGAACAAAAGGATTGACTTCAAAAACTTCTCCAAAAAAATCAGCTTTTTTTAAGATGTGTTGTATAGGTTTCTGTTTCAGCAGATCTTTTAAAATATTTGAAATCCGACTGCTTTGTTCTTCTGATAATGGCAGTTCTTTGTTCAGACTGTACTGCATCTTGGAAAGTCCTAAAACATCTTCAATAACTATATAGAAGATGTTTTTGATTTCTTCTGCGTCATAAAATTTAGCTAGATCTTTTTGGAATAAGCTGTCGTAGGTTTGTAATTTTTCCATTGGTCAAACTTAGATAAATTTGTTTTATTTACAATTATTATTGCCTCAGATATTAAACAATTTATTTGTTGAAGTCATTTTTATTGGAACTTACCTTATTAAATAAGATGAATCTCTCCTCTAGTATTCAGAACTATTGGATAGTCTAAATTTACAATATTGCTCGTATTTTAAGTTATAGTATTGTTTTGATACTTTTGTATATGAATATGCAAGAAAGCTACATGCGTAGATGCCTGGAACTGGCCGCTTTGGGAGCAGGTACTACAAGTCCTAATCCAATGGTGGGTGCCGTTATTGTTTGTGATGATCAAATTATTGGAGAAGGATTTACATCACCTTATGGTGGAGCTCATGCCGAAGTTAATGCTATTCAGCAGGTATTGGACCATTTTGGGGATGATGCCGCAGCTAAATTAAGACAGTCAATTTTTTATGTTAGTCTTGAACCTTGTGCACATTATGGTAAGACACCACCATGTGCAAATCTTATTGCGAGATACAAGCCTAAAAAAGTATATATAGCATGTTTAGATCCATTCGCAAAAGTGAACGGTAAGGGTGCAGAGATTTTAAAAAATGCAGGAATAGCTATTGAGATCGGACTATTAGAACAGGAGGCTTTGTGGTTAAATCGCAGATTTTTGACACGTGTTCAAAAAAATCGCCCTTATGTTATTCTCAAATGGGCAGAAAGTGCAGACGGATATCTTGGAAAAGAAGGGGAGCAAGTGTGGATTAGTAATGGGGCGAGTAAGCAGTTGGTTCATAAATGGCGAGCTGAGGAAGATGCAATTTTAGTGGGCGCTAAAACTGCATTGGTTGATAATCCTAGCTTGACCGTACGTGAGTGGAATGGAAAAAATCCGAAACGTATATTGATAGATAAATTACTTTCTGTTCCTGCTGAAGCTGCTATTTTTAACGATGAAGCTGAAACCATTATTTTTAATGCTGTGACGACGGAATGGTCTGGTCATAATAAGTATATCGAATTGGAAAATTATGATTGGTATCTTCCTCAAAATATTTTGTATCAATTGTATTTAATGGATGTGCAATCTATTATTATTGAGGGTGGAGCAAAGACATTGTCCCTATTTATTGAAGCTAATTTGTGGGATGAGGCTAGGGTTTTTAAAAGTAAACGTACTTTGGATGGCGGGATAAAAGCCCCGCAGGTAAAAGGTGAATTGAAAGAAATTATGAAAATTTCGGATGATCAATTGGAAATTATCGTAAATATATAAACTTTAAATTATTTGATTATCTTTAGGTTATGGCTATTCCTGAAGATCTTTTGCAATTCATATGGAGGTTGCGTCTGTATCACACAGATCAATTAAAAACCGTTAATGGCGAATCCATCCAAGTTTTACATGTAGGTGAACATAATGACAATGCGGGACCAGATTTCTTGTTTTCAAAAATCCGTATCGGAAGTGAGTTGTGGACAGGTAATGTGGAGATTCATGTCAGATCATCTGATTGGTTTCTACATGGACATCAAAAAGATGCAAAATATGCAAATGTAATTTTACATGTTGTGTGGGATCATGATCAAGAAGTGATTCATGAAGATGGCTCCCTTGTGCCAACACTCAGACTGTCGGATTATGTTTCTGAAGAATTACTGAAGCAATATCAGCGTTTAATGGATGGGCAACGTTGGATTCCATGTGAAAGTCAGATACTTCATTTAGATAGTTTTAAAGTGGAGAGCTGGGTAGAGCGTATGGCAGTAGAAAGAATGGAAGATAAGTCAAGATTGATACTTGAATTACTACAAAAATTTGATGGAGATTGGGAGAAAATATTTTTTATATGGCTGTTTCGAAGTTTCGGATTTAAAGTAAATGCAGACGCTTTTCAGGCTTTAGGCGAGCAATTGTCAAATTTATTATTGCTGAAATATAGGACAGATATCAGTAAATTGGAAGCTATGATTTTTGGTCAGGCGGGTTTTTTAAATTCTACTTTTGACGAAGCATATCCTCTACAATTACAGAAGGAATATCTTTATCTTAAAAAAGCCTATTCCTTAAAAGAAACTCATTTTCCACTGCTTTTTTCACGGATGCGACCTCACAATTTTCCCACTATTCGAATAGCTCAATTAGCCAGTTTGTTACAAAATGAAAGTGTTCGTCTACAAGGAATCTTAGCGATTGAAAATTTAAGTGAATTTAGATCGCTACTTAATAATATAAGGGTTACTCATTACTGGAAGACTCATTTTAGTTTTGCGAAGCAATCCTTAGCGACTAGTGATCATAGTTTAAGTGAAATGAGTCAAAATAGCTTGATTATTAATGCATTTATTGCATTAACATTTTCTTATGGGGCTTACTTTAAGCTGGAAGATTTGAAAGAAAAGGCAATGCGATGGCTAGAAGAATTACCAACTGAAAGAAATAATATTATTCAAAAATTTGAAGATATAGGGGTTAATGCGTGGCATGCGGCACATTCACAAGGTTTGTTGCATATAAAAAGGAAGTATTGCGATTCAAAACAATGCTTACGTTGTGGGATTGGCTTAGAATTGCTCCGGCGTTAGTTTACATATCCTTAAGTATTGTTGCAATATCACTGTAGCCTTTTGAGGCAGCGAGATCTGATGCTGTTTTGTTATTGGAGTTCTTTAATTCAATAATAGCTCCATGTTCAAGGAGTAAAACGATAATTTCAATATTTCCTTGTTGTGCTGCTAAATGCAATGGGGTAAGACCTGTTTGCTGTCTGTTGTTAACATTTGCTCCAGCTTCAATAAGTAGCTTTGTAATTGCCGTGTTTTTATTTAGAAGAGCAATGTGAAGCGGGTAGAGATGTTCCTCATTTTGGGTAGGGATATCAGGATTGGCTTTATGTGCAAGTAATAGACGAACAACATCTTCTTTATTAAAATGGGTCGCTAAAGCGAGGGCAGAATAACCATGTGTGGAGACCTCATTAACCACTGAAGGTAACTGTTTAATCATCGCTTCAATATAATTATCCAAGCCGGCAGCCACTGCTTCATGAATATTTAAGCCTTGATTGTGCTGAAGAAGAACGCGGATGATTTGAGGTTTATGAAAATAGCAAGCTAGTAATAAAGGCGAAATGCCGTGACTTGTTTCTTCTAAGATTAAGGCTGGGTTGCTTGTTAAAAGCAAATCTAAATCTCTACTATTTCCAGATTCGATGTATTGTTCTAATATACTTAAACTCATTTTCTAGTATTATACGATCTTAACGGTAACTAAAATAGAAAAAAAAAGTGATGAAAATCTGGATTTATAAAAGAAATGTACAGATTATTTTTTATTAATAATCATTGGTTGTGCATGTAGATAACCTTGTTAAGTTTTAATTTATCAGGCTTTTAGGTAATAAATAAGGTGTTTTTAATTATTTTTAGGAATATAGTTGTAACAATTATTCTTTTTTTTAAAAAATCCTTTAAAATATTCACACTTATGGTATATTTGTATACGCCCCTCCCAAGGGTTTGTTTTTCATAGGTAGATGTAGGGTCGAATATTCCTTATTCGACCCTTTTTTATAGCTTTGTTTTATTAAAAGGAAATTATGTCTAGAAAAATTGTAGTAGCAATAACAGGAGCAAGTGGTTCCATCTATGCTAAGGTTCTGCTAAATCGACTGATGGAATTAAAAGATCAGATCAGTGAAGTGGGAGTAGTAATGTCTGACAATGCCAAAGTTGTGTGGCAGGAGGAGTTGCAAAATAAAGATTATGAACAATTCCCTTTCCAGTTTTACAGTAAAAATGATTTTTTTGCGCCATTTGCTTCGGGATCTGCACGATTTGACACGATGATTATCTGTCCTTGTTCAATGGGGACTTTAGCACGTATCGCGCATGGTATCTCTTCTGATTTAACAACAAGGGCAGCTGATGTCATATTGAAAGAACGTAGAAAATTAATTTTAGTAACTAGAGAAACACCTTTAAGTCATATTCATATTCAAAATATGAAAGTTGTTACTGATGCAGGTGGTATTATCTGCCCGGCATCACCGTCGTTTTACAGTTTGCCAAAAACTTTTGATGAATTGGCAGGTACAGTCGTGGATCGGGTGTTGAGTCTGGCTGGTTTTAATTTTAATCATTATCAGTGGGGAACAGAATAGCGATAGCTACGTGAATATTTTCTAAAATTCAATGGAGAATCGATAGTATTTTGTAACTTTGTTTTTTGAAATGAAGCAGTCTAAAGCTACACGTATTAAAAATAATCCTTCCTCTAATTTTCAAAGAGAAAACTCGCTATTTTTATTGAATTCTACTAAGGAAAGAGTATTAGTGTGCTTTAAAACTGCGCGTACTTACTATTCAAATCCAATAAATTTCAACTTCTTAAGCATATGAAAAGCGTATTAATTACTTCTGTCAAAGTGGTTTTGCCGGGAAATGAATTTGATCAACAGGTGGTTGATGTATTCATTGAAAAAGGAAAGATTTCCAAAATTGCAAATTCCATTGAAGTCGCTGATAAAAATATAGAAATATTCGATGGTTCAGGAAATATCCTTTCTATAGGTTTCTTTGACCTAAATGCTAATTTTGGTGAGCCAGGTTTGGAAACCAAAGAAGATATTACTTCTGGATCGGCAGCTGCCGCCGCTGGAGGGTACACTGCTGTTGCTGTGATGCCCAATACGCAACCGGCAATCCAAAGCAGGGCTGAAGTCGCTTTAATTGTCAATATTGCAAAAGGTAATTTGGTAGATATTTTACCGATCGGAGCAGTGAGTAAAAATCGCGAAGGCCATGAAATGGCTGAGTTGTATGATATGAAACAGACTGGTGCCATTGCTTTTAGTGATGGCAATAAAAGTATGCAGCATGCTGGTTTAATGAGCCGTGCATTATTATATGCGCGCGGATTTGGAGGCTTAATCATTGCTCATCCAGAAGATGCTTCAATGGCGGGAGGTAATAAAATGAACGAAGGGGTGATGAGTACTTATTTAGGTATGAAAGGTATTCCTAATCTTGCAGAGTCTTTGATGGTTTCTCGTGACCTTTATCTAGCTGAATATGCCGAGTCACCTATTCACTTTACTACGATAAGTACAGCCGAAGCGGTAGATTTGATAAAAAAGGCAAAAGCAAAAGGAATTCAGGTTACCTGTGATGTTGCCGCACATCAATTGGTTTTTACTGATGATGAAATTGTTGATTTTGATAGTAATTATAAAGTAAGTCCCCCGTTGCGTACCAAATCCGATGCAAAAGCGTTAATAAAAGGATTGAAGGATGGTGTTATTGATGCTGTTGTTTCACAACATACTCCGCATGAAATTGAATTTAAAAATGTTGAATTTCATATCGCAAAAAATGGTATAATTGGTTTACAGACTGTTTTACCTCTTTTAATCAAAGCAGGATTAAACGAACAACAGATAGTTGAAAAATTAGCTGTAAATTCACGACGGGTAGTTGGATTAACTTTGCCTGAAATAAAAGAGGGTGAAGTGGCCAATTTGGTGCTATTCAGTATGAATGAAAATTGGATTTTTGATCAAGAATCAAACAGATCCAAATCTAGAAATAGTCCTTTGTTCGGAAAAGAGTTAAAAGGGAAAGTTAAATTAGTGATCAATAATGGTCAAATCATAAAAAATGCTTAATAATGGAAGCGAATATTAAAGCGGCTGTTGCTGCAGGGATTAATACCTACGGTAGAGTAGATAACATCGAAACAAAATCAGAATTTTTAACAAAAGTTGAGCATGTTTTTGATACCGATGGAAAATATATCGATAAATTGGCTTTATTGGATGAAGCTTTTGATGACTATCCACTATTTGATGAGTTAAGAGAAGTATATGTCGATCTGTTATTGATGAACTTTTTTTCTATTGATATTCAAAAATTAGAAGAAGATTATTTGGAGTCTGAAGAATGGGAGAAAATCGAAGATGAAACAATAGATCGCGGTACAGAACTATTGAATATATTTTTATACTTACGTGAATGTAAAGATGATGAGATTGATCCTGATTTAGATGATTACTTGAAGGAGTTTTTATTGGTTGATGAAGATGAGTTTCAAGATGAGCATGAGATTTATGAAGATATCATTGCCAATCAAATTTTAGTAGAAAGTACATATGCAGAAATTGCAAAAACTGCAAAAACAATCAATCCATCAAGTGAGGTTTATGAGCTATTTTATGCAATCATAAGTTTCTTCAGTGAGATTAACCCTAAAGATGCGCAGTTTGAAGAGTATGAATCTCACAGTGAAAACAAAGCTTTCGATGCAGCTCTTTATCAAATTATTACTAACTTTTACAAGGGCTAATGGAAGTTGGTGTTGACAAAAATAGTAAGATTACAAGTATCCTATATGGTGTTGGCTTAGGGGTGATTTCATTTTTCTTAGGATTATGTTCCATTTATGTAGTAAAGCCGTTAGAAGGATCAGCCTTATTGCAGTACAGCAATCCATTTTTTAATTTTATTTTATTTTTAGGTGTGACGGTTTTAATAACCTTTGCGCTACGAAAAAAAATGGGAGGTATCTGGGACTTTAGTAAGGCGTTGAAATGTATTTACATCATGCTTGTAATTAATCATTTAGTCGCTTCAGTAAGTACCTTTACCTATTTAAAATATGTAGAACCAACTCTTCAGGAAGAAAATTTTCATGTAATGATGAATGCTCGGATTGAAAGTATGGAAAGAAGTACAGGTTTTGCCAGTGAAGAAGAAAAGCAAAAAACAATAGATGTAAGCATTGAACAAATGGAGAAAGATAATGAATCGGTTGCAAACATGACTGTGGGCGCTCGTGCAAAAGGTTTTATTATCACCTTACTTCCTTATTTTTTGTTTGCCCTAATGTTAGCCGCTTTGACAAAAAATGGTCAAAAAGCTAGCAGTAATCCTGCTGTTTAAAAGAATAAATTTAAAAAAATCATTACGTTAAGGTGTTGTCAGAATGACGATACCTTAACTTGTTTATAAAGCAAATATATTGACAATGATCAACGTACATATGGATATTTCAGTTGTTGTTCCCCTTCTTAATGAAGAAGAATCTTTACCAGAGCTAACCTCATGGATAGACCGTGTGATGGCTAAACACCAGTTTTCTTATGAAATTATTTTAGTTGATGACGGAAGCAAGGATAAATCATGGGCTATAATTGAAGAATTAAAAAAGAGCAATAACAATATTTCAGCAATAAAATTTAGACGTAATTACGGTAAATCTGCTGCTTTAAATGTTGGCTTTGCAGCAGCTCAAGGTGATGTGGTAATTACAATGGATGCCGATTTACAGGATAGTCCTGACGAAATTCCGGAATTGTATGATCGTATAATGAATAAAGGGGCAGATCTAGTTTCTGGATGGAAACAGAAACGCTATGATCCACTTACAAAGACATTACCTACTAAACTGTTCAATGCTGTGACAAGAGGTATGTCGGGAATTAATAATTTGCATGATTTTAATTGTGGATTGAAAGCATATCGTAAAGATGTTGTTAAAAACATTGAAGTGTATGGAGAAATGCATCGTTACATTCCTGTTATAGCGAAATGGGCAGGTTTTACCAATATTCAAGAACAGGTTGTACAGCATTATCCAAGAAAATACGGTACAACCAAATTTGGTGCAGGTCGTTTTGTAAAGGGTTTTCTTGATTTATTATCCATATTTTTTGTTGGAAAATTTGCTAAACGTCCTATGCACTTCTTTGGTGTAATGGGTGTAGTGAGTTTTTTAGTAGGTCTTATTATTACTTTATACTTGATCTGTCACAAATTGATGAATATCGCCGCTGGGACACCATTTAGAGATGTCACAGATCAGCCGATGTTTTTTTTATCATTGACAGCGATTATCATTGGTTCACAATTGTTTCTAACCGGTTTTTTGGCAGAATTGGTTTCGAGAAACAGTACAGATCGTAATAATTATCAGATCGAGAAAGTAATATAATTAATAGAAATGCGCATTGTTATCTTAGGATCTGCATATCCATTAAGAGGAGGGGGGATAGCTTCATTTAATGAACGATTGGCCGAGCATTATCAGCAAATGGGACATGAGGTGGATATTTATTCTTTTTCACTCCAGTACCCCAATTTTTTATTTCCTGGTAAATCGCAATTTTCAGATGAGTCCGCACCAAATGGATTACGAATTTTTTCAAAGGTGAATTCTGTCAATCCTTTTAACTGGATCAAAATAGGACTGGAACTAAAGAAAGCAAATTATGATCTCTTAATCGTGCGCTTCTGGATGCCTTTTTTTGGGCCCTGCCTTGGAACGATTCAGAGAATTGTACGTCAAAACAAACACACAAAAGTAGTATGTATTGCTGATAATATCATTCCACATGAACATCGGATTGGAGATCAAATATTAGCGAAATACTTCTTAAATGCTGTTGATGGTTGTGTGACGATGAGTAGAAGTGTTTTGGATGATTTAAAAGAGATCAATTCTAAGATACCTGCAACTTATACACCACATCCTTTATACGATAACTATGGTCCTAGCATTAGTCTAGAACAAGCAAGAGCAGCGCTGAAGATACCAGTGGAAGACAAAGTTGTCTTGTTCTTTGGTTTTATACGCCAGTATAAAGGATTGGATATGCTTTTGGAAGCGTTAGGAAAAGTAGAACTTAAGGAATTAAATGTAAAATTATTGCTAGCTGGAGAGTTTTATGGAGATGAAGATCTTTACCAGTCACTAATTCAAAAGTACGGTTTGCAAGACCGTGTTTATCTCCATACTTCCTTTATTCCGAATGATGAAGTTGGCAAATATTTCTGTGCAGCCGATGTTGTCGTATTACCCTATAGAACTGCGACACAAAGCGGTATTACCCAAGTAGCCTATCACTTTGATCTTCCTATGATCGTTACTCGAGTAGGCGGACTGCCAGAATTGGTGCACGATGGACTCGTTGGTACCGTTGTCGAACCTAATGTAGCGGAAATTGTAAAAGGAATAGCATCTTTTTATGATCAAAATAAAGGAAGTGTCTTTCGTGAAAATATGAAAGAGGAAAAGAAAAAATATAGCTGGGATATCTTTGGTGAAGAAATAATTCGATTGGCGAAATAATCTTTAAAATTTAATGTATAAAGCTTTTCATATACAATTATTTAGGGACTGATTGCTATTTATTTCCAGCCATGTTTATCAGAAAAATCAGAATTTTATAGGTTATCAACAATGATAAAAGTGCATTGCAACCTGTACAATTCCTGTTCAAATAGAGGTAATTGTATTGCAAATCTGAGCAAATTTATCTAAGTTTGAATATAGGCACAAGCATAAATAAGGGAAAAATTGGTAGCATATACACAAGGAAGTTTAGATAAGATCGAAGAACTTTTTAAGGATCAGGGATATAGGGTGAGGTACGAGAAAGGGACTTTTAAGACAGGAGCGTGTGTGTTACAGAGTTCACTTGTAGTTGTCGTGAATAAGTTTTCTAATTTAGAGATGAAAATTCAGTCTTTGATGGCTATTTTAACTGAAATCGACATCGATCAATCACGCGTTAATGAGAAGCACCTTACTATTTATACACAAATTACTAAACTAAAATCAAAACGTTGATAGTCAAATTTTTAGGAACTGGAACTTCTCAGGGTGTACCTGTTATCGCTTGTCAATGTGCTGTTTGTTTATCAAATAGTCATTTTGATAAACGTCTTCGTTCCTCTATTTTGATTAGTTATGACGATAGAAACATTGTCGTAGATACGGGGCCAGATTTTAGATATCAAATGCTACGCGAACATGTGATGCATATGGATGCGGTATTAATGACACATTCACATAAAGATCATATCGCAGGTCTTGATGATGTTAGAGCATTTAATTTTAAGCAACAGTCTTCCATAGATATTTATGGTACAGGTGTTCTTCATGATGCGTTAAGAAGAGAATTTTACTATGCTTTTTCTGGAGTAAAATACCCTGGGATACCGCGTTTAGAATTAGTGGAAATTGAAGCATTAAAACCATTTCATTTGTTTGGAAAGGAAATTCTTCCTTTGGAAGTGATGCATTATCAAATGCCTGTCTTAGGTTTCAGAATAGACGATTTTGCTTATATTACAGATGCAAAGACCGTATCCCATTTAACAAAAGAAAAACTTCAGGGATTGAAAGTTTTAGTTATAAATGCTTTACAAAAAGAAAGCCATGTTTCGCATATGACTTTGGATGAAGCTGTAGCTTTTGCTCAAGAAATAGGAGCTGAACAAACTTATCTAACACATATTGGTCATCGCATGGGGCTACATAAAGATGTTGTAAAGGAACTTCCTGCAAATATTACTTTAGCTTACGATCAACTTGAGATCAGGGTGTAATTATACACTTCTATACTTTTGAGTAGATCTGTGCAATTTCTAAATCCTCAGGATAAGTTATCTTAATGTTTTTATAATCACCAATCACAATATGAATAGGTATACCTAATCTTTCCACAACGGAAGCATCATCTGTAAAAGTCGCCTCTTCATCCTGTTCATAAGCAGTTTCTAGTAAACCTCCTTCAAAAATCTGAGGCGTCTGTACAAGCCAAATATGATTACGATCAATTGCATAGTTGGTATCTGCTGTCGTCATACGAACAGAATCAGTACACGAACGAGCAACGATTACCGCTTTAGAAACCTCCACTTGTTCAAAAGCAAGATCAATTGTATTGGTGGCTATTAAAGGTCTCGCCGCGTCATGCACAGCGATAGCAATTTCCTGTAAATTTAGTTGCTTTTTTTTGATAAATGCAATTCCATTTTTGACCGTCTGAAATCTTGTTTCTCCTCCATAAGTAATATCATGAGGAATAGTAAACTTGTATTCTTGACAAAGAGATTTCCAAAAATACTCCATTGCTGGATCAATCGCTATGATGATATGGGGTTGTTTTGTACTTGTATAGAACTTCTCTATCGTATGCATCAAGACTGGTTTCCCGTTCATCAATAGATATTGTTTCGGTAAATCTGACTGCATACGACTACCTTTGCCAGCCGCAACTATTAAAACAAAGCTTTGATCGATCATGAGTTATGATGAATATAAAAGGATTGAAAACAAAAAACGTGGATAAATATACTATTTATCCACGTCTGTATTTTTTAATTGTCGATTAGATAATCAACATGGCATCGCCATAGCTGTAAAATCTGTATTTTTCTTTAACCGCTTGTTCATAAGCATTCATAACGTGTTCGTAACCACCAAAAGCAGCAATCATTACTAATAAAGTAGATTCTGGAGTATGGAAATTCGTAATCATTGAGTTTGCAATACTGAAATCGTATGGCGGATAAATAAATTTACTCGTCCAATCGTTCGCTGGTTTTAAGTGACGATCAGCAGAAACAGCTGATTCGATTGCGCGCATTGAAGTCGTTCCTACGGCACAAACTCTTCTTTTTAAGTCAATAGCTTTATTTACTGTTTTAGCAGCTTCTTCCGTGATGATAAACTGCTCAGAATCCATTTTGTGTTTTGTTAAATCTTCAACTTCAACTGTTCTGAAAGTTCCCAATCCAACATGTAAAGTTACTTCAGCAAAATCAACACCTTTTAGTTCCAAACGTTTCATCAACTCGCGAGAGAAGTGAAGACCTGCAGTTGGTGCTGCAACTGCTCCTTCATTTTTTGCATAAATTGTTTGATAACGAAATTTATCCTCAGGTGTTGCTTTACGAGTAATATATTTTGGAAGTGGAGTTTCACCCAAAATCTCAATATTACGACGAAATTCTTCATCAGTTCCATCAAATAAGAAACGGATTGTACGTCCACGTGAAGTCGTGTTGTCAACAACTTCAGCAACTAATAAATCATCATCTCCAAAGTAAAGTTTGTTTCCTACACGGATTTTTCGAGCTGGATCAACCAATACATCCCATAAACGAAGTTCTTTGTTTAATTCACGTAACAAGAAAACTTCGATTGTAGCACCAGTTTTTTCTTTATTGCCATATAGACGCGCCGGAAAAACTTTTGTATTATTTAAAATCATGACATCTTTGTCATCAAAATAATCTAATACATCTTTAAAAATTTTATGCTCAATTTTACCAGTATCACGGTGTAAAACCATTAAGCGTGATTCGTCACGATTTTCAGTTGGTTCAGACGCCAAAAGAGACTCTGGTAAGTTGAATTTAAATTGAGATAACTTCATCTTTAATATTGATATTTTAAATGATTGCCTTTTATATGTATTTAAGTTTCCTATAACAGACTTATTGGAACATAAATAAGCATACAAAGGTAGTCAATTTTTTAGTTAAAAGGGAGTTTCTTTCTGGATTAAATTGATTAATGAATTGATTTTGACATAAAATCAAAACTTAATTGTAATTTAGAACCTGAATATGCTAGCAATAGGTCTCATTAAGGAAAGTGCAAAATTCGCACTGTCGGCTCTAAAAGATAACCGTACGCGTACTTTATTGTCCTTATTAGGGGTAACAATAGGTATTTTAACGATTATTGGTGTCTTTTCAGCTGTTGATACATTACGAAATAATATAGAAGATTCTGTTAAGAAGATAGGATCAAATACATTATACGTTCAGAAATGGCCTTGGACTGGAGGGCCCGATTTCCCTTGGTGGAAATATCTCAATAGACCAGAACCTAAATATGAGGATTATTTAATGCTGAAAGAACGCATAACAACGGCAGATAAGATTGCCTATATGATTGATATCGGTAATTCTACGATTAAATATAAAAATAATAATGCCTCTGGGGTGTCTATTTCAGCAGGAACACAGGATCAGTACAGTATTCAGAATTTGAATGTTGAAAAAGGTAGATATTTTGTCGAAAGCGAAACCCGTGCAGGGTCATTAGTGACTGTTTTAGGTGCTGTCATCGCAGAGGGACTTTTCCCAAATAGTGATCCTCTGGGAAAATATGTCAACATGCTGGGACGGAAGGTACAGGTAATTGGTGTATTAAAGAAGGAAGGGGAAGGAGTTCTGATCAATACTTCTCCTGATAATAGTGCATTTATTCCCTTTGAGCTTGCTCGAAATCTAGTTAATTACGATAATTTTTCACCCAGTATTGCTGTTCGAGTGATGTCAAAGTATTCTTTAGCAGAAGCTGAAAGTGAAATTAAAGTTTTAATGCGTTCAATTCACCGCATTTCTCCTCAACGAGAGGACGATTTTTCAATTAATCAAACAACCATGATAACTTCCCAACTGGATAAAATGTTTGGCATTGTAAATCTAGCCGGTTTCTGTATTGGAATTTTCTCCATATTGGTAGGCGGATTCGGTATAGCCAATATTATGTTTGTGAGTGTCAAAGAACGTACACATATTATTGGTATTCAAAAAGCTTTAGGAGCTAAAAACTTTTTTATATTGTCTCAATTTTTGATCGAATCAATCGTGCTCTGTCTATTAGGCGGTGCTATTGGCTTATCTATCGTGTTTCTGATCACATTATTGGTTAAAATTGGTACTGGGTTAGCAATTGTCGTGAGTATAAAGATGGTACTCTTAACAGTCTTTATTTCGACGTTAATTGGTTTGATATCAGGTATTGTTCCGGCTTTGATGGCTTCTAGATTAGATCCAGTGGAAGCAATCCGTAGCAAATAAGCTATAAAATAAAATTAAGTTTATTCTTTACTTCATGATGTAGCGAGTTTTTGTATTATTTATCGTAATTTAAGTTCAGCTTAAACTGATTAAATTATTTAAAGATAAATACTATGGGAGACTCGATAAAAAAAGAGGAAATTGCAAATGATCTGTTAGATGCAAACTCTTCTGAAGATAATGTACATCATGTTAATAATCCTGTATTAGACCTTCCTACTATAGAGAAAAAATACCTGGCTAGAGTAAGAGCATGCTCTAAGGATCGGAATACATTTTATTTTACAGATGGTATTGCTAAAGTGGAAATTCGAATAGTTTCTGATGAAATTATTCGCGTTCGTTTGGCTCCTCAAGGATCTTTTTTAGATGACTTTTCTTATGCTGTTATCGATACAGATCAGCACGCAGTATCGTTTTCTGTAGATGAAGATGAAACAAGTTATTACGTGAAAACAAATAAAGTGATCTGCGCTATCCGTAAAACAAATTTTTTGGTTTCATTTCAAGATCTTTCAGGTAAAGTATTCAATACCGATGACAAACCAATGCATTGGGAGGAAAATCCAGACTTCGGCGGTTATTATGTCTATTGCAGCAAAAAGGCACATGAAGATGAAGCTTTCTTCGGCTTGGGAGACAAAGCAACAAATTTAAATCTTAGAGGTAAACGATTTAAAAACTGGAATTCGGATACCTATGGCTATGCTTTTAATCAAGATCCCCTTTATAAAACAATTCCTTTTTATATCGGAGTGACTGGTGGAGAAGCCTACGGTATTTTCTTTGATAATACATTCAGAACATTCTTCGATTTTGCTTCAGAAAATAAACAACGTACAAGCTTTTGGTCAGAAGGCGGTGAGATGCAATATTATTATATTCATGGCCCAAATATGATCGATGTGGTAAAACGTTATCATAGTATCACTGGAACACATTATATGCCTCCATTATGGGGGATTGGTTACCATCAATGTCGATGGAGTTATTACCCTGAGCAGAATGTAAGAGAGATAACAGCCGAATTTAGAAAAAGAGAAATTCCTTGCGATGCGATTTACCTTGATATCGATTATATGGATGGCTATCGATGTTTCACCTGGGACAAAAAATATTTTCCGGATCCTAAAAAAATGATATCAGATTTAGCTGCCAATGGCTTTAAAACAGTGGTTATGATAGATCCTGGTATTAAGGTTGATGAAAATTATTGGGTGTTCAAGGAAGGACAGCAAAATAGGTATTTCTGTCGTCGAGGTGATGATTATTTTATGGAAGGTTTTGTGTGGCCTGGAAGATGTCAGTTTCCCGATTTTACAAATCCAACTGTTAGGGAATGGTGGGGTACTTTATACAAAGGCTTGGTTGATGACGGAGTTGCTGGATTTTGGAACGATATGAATGAACCTGCTGTTTTTGGAAGAGGTACATTTCCGGATGACGTAAGACATAACTATGATGGCTATCGAGGTTCCCACAGGAAAGCGCATAATATATATGGCATGCAGATGGTACGTGCTACCTATGATGGTTTAAAAAAGCTATATAAAAATAAAAGACCTTTTACTATCACGAGAGCAGCGTATTCGGGTACACAGCGTTTTTCTTCGGTATGGACCGGAGATAATATTGCAACATGGGAACATCTTCGTATTGGTCTTTTGCAGTTGCAAAGATTATCCGTTTCGGGACTTTCTTTTTGCGGAACCGATATTGGAGGATTTACAGGAGAACCGGATGGAGAATTGTTTACACGTTGGATGCAATTTGGCGTCTTTTCTCCATTCATGCGTGTACATTCCGCAGGTGATACCCGCGACCGTGAACCATGGAGTTTTGGCCCTGAATGGGAAGCAATATGTAAGAAATTTATTGAAATGAGGTATAAATTACTACCTTATATCTATACCATTTTTTGGCAACAACATCGTTATGGAGAACCTATTTTAAGACCGATTTCCTTGGTGGAACAACATATCCCTAAAAATTTAATACGAGAGGAAGAGTTTTGTTTCGGAGATAAAATTTTAGTCTCACCTGTTCTTAATCCTGGACAAAAGAATAAAGTGGTTTATCTTCCAGAAGGAGAATGGTATTATTATTTCAATTTACAGAAATATGTAGGTTTACAGGAACATACTATTGATACTCCCCTAGATGAAATGCCGATTTTTGTAAAAGGAGGAAGTATAATTCCTGAATATCCCGTGATGCAATATACATTTCAGCAAAAAATTGATGCCTTGAAATTGAATGTTTATTTCAGTAGAGGTAAGTTTGACTCTTATACCTATGCTGATCATGGCGATACCTTTGCTTATGAACAAAGTGTCTATGCTGAAAAACACTTCCTTTTAGAAGGGACAGATAATAGCTTAGTGATACTGCAACAAGTGGAAGGACTTTACAATGAAAGATTTGATGATTACAAAATTTATCTGATCGGCATTCCATTTGAAGTAAGAACAGTTAAGGCAGATGGTGTTGAACTCAACTTGTTAAAAGATGAATCAGGCAATGATTATATCCAAGTAGAAAAAGATTTCAGAAACTTAATTATAACATAATTTACGATTATTAAACCTAACACCTAATCTGATCATGGGTCAACCAGTAGAAGTATTTTCGTTACTTACAGCATTCGACATATCATTATTTAGAGCTGGAAGACATTACAAATTATATGAGAAATTTGGATCTCATGTTGTTGAGTATAGCGGTCAATCAGGAGTTTATTTTGCCGTGTGGGCACCTTATGCAAGTCAAGTTTCCGTCATTGGAAATTTCAATGGCTGGAATCCTTATACACACCTTTTGCATGTGCGTTGGGACGGTAGTGGTGTCTGGGAAGGATTTATTCCAAATATTGGAATAGGAGAAGTATATAAATACCATATTAATTCGATGGCAGGAGAGCAATTGGAAAAAGCGGATCCTTTTGCGTTGATTAGTGAGTTACCACCACAAACTGCGTCAATCGTCGGTACAACTTGGTATGAGTGGGACGACAAAAACTGGATGTCACAAAGAGCTCAGTTTAATAGTTTGGATAAACCTATGTCGGTGTATGAAATGCACTTGGGGTCCTGGCAACGTGATCCTTCAGATCCCGATCGTTTGCTTTCCTATCGCGAAATTGCAGATCGATTAGTTCCCTATATAATAGAAACAGGATTTACACATGTCGAGTTTCTTCCTGTTATGGAACACCCCTTTTATCCATCTTGGGGTTATCAGATTGCGGGTTATTTTGCTGCATCTTCACGCTATGGGGGACCACAAGATTTAATGTATTTGATCGAATCTTTACATAAGCATAATATCGGTGTAATTTTAGATTGGGTACCTTCACATTATCCTGGTGACGCTCATGGATTATATCGTTTCGATGGTAGTTTCCTTTACGAGCACGAAGATATAAGAAAGGGCTTTCATCCAGATTGGAAATCATATATCTTTAATTATGGTCGAAACGAAGTGCGATCATTCCTCATTAGTAATGCGCTCTTTTGGTTGGACCGGTATCATGTGGATGGTTTGCGTGTGGATGCCGTTGCTTCCATGCTTTATCTTGATTATTCGCGTAATGAAGGCGAGTGGGAACCCAATAAATTTGGAGGAAGAGAAAATTTGGAAGCTGTAGAGTTTTTAAAAGAATTTAACGAAGCTGTTTATCATCATTTCCCAGATGTTCACACCATCGCAGAGGAATCAACATCTTGGCCTGGTGTAAGTAAGCCAACATCTGTAGGAGGATTAGGTTTTGGTATGAAATGGATGATGGGTTGGATGCATGATACGTTAGATTATTTCAAAGAAGATCCTATTAATCGCCGATATCACCATCATAAATTGACTTTTGCAACTGTATATGCATATCATGAAAATTTTATGTTGCCCTTATCTCATGACGAAGTTGTGCATGGAAAAAAATCTCTTTTGTATAAGATGCCGGGTGATGAATGGCAGAAATTCGCAAATTTAAGAGCACTTTATTTGTATATGTTTACATTAACCGGGACGAAACTGTTATTTATGGGTGATGAATTTGCGCAAACAGCAGAGTGGAATGAAAACAAATCTTTGGATTGGCACTTACTGGATTATTCGCCACATAAAGGTATGCTTAGGTTTGTTACCGCCTTAAATCGTGTGTACAAAAGTCAACCTGCACTTTATCAGAAAGCTTTTGTAAGCGATGGGTTTCAATGGGTAGAACAAGGAGATTATACCAATAGCGTGTACGCGTATTTACGCAAGGGATATGAAGAAAAAGACAACTTATTAGTTATATTAAATCTAACCCCAGTTGTTAGAAAAGAATTTAGGATAGGTGTACCAAAAAATGGCGTATGGGAGGAAATTTTGAATTCAGATCAATTAGAATTTAATGGGAGTGGACTGATCGGCGAAGCTTACAATTCAACACATGTTCACTGGATGGGTTTTGAGCAATCGATAACGATAACTTTACCACCTTTAGGAGGTATAATATTAAAACGAAAAGCATAATGAAAGTAATACATTTAAGTGTTGAATGTTTTCCTGTAGCAAAGGTAGGCGGACTGGCAGACGTATTGGGAGCTTTACCTAAATATCAGCGTAAACTTGGTGTTGACGCATCCGTTGTTATGCCTTGGTACAATCGGAAATTTACACAAGAAAATAAGTTTGATCATATTGCTTCCGGAGCTTTCTATCAAGGATCGGAATTATTGCATTATGAAATTTTGAAGGAAGCAGATGATCTGCTTGGATTTCCATTATATCTTATTCGCATACCCGGTAAATTAGATCGTGAGGAAGTATACTGTTACCCAGATGAATCTGAGCAATGGCTGTCATTTCAACATGCTTTTTTACATTGGTTAAAAGCAGATGGCATCCAACCCGATTTGATCAATTGTCATGATCATCATGTTGGATTGGTTCCTTTTTTATTGAAATACAGTTATGAATTTCAACAGTTTTCGCATGTTAAAACACTTTTTACAGTTCACAATGGACAGTATCAAGGCTGGATGAATTGGAGTAAAGGTATTTTATTGCCAAGTTTCGATACTTGGCGATGGGGATTGCTTGATTGGGATGGTGTAATTAATCCCATGGCAGCAGCGGTTAAATGTTGCGATGCATTTTCTACGGTTTCAGAAGGATATCTAAAAGAATTATTTATCGAAGCAAATGGTCTACAATCTTTGTTTGCATCCGAATCGCAAAAAGGATACGGCATTGTTAACGGGATCGATACAGATTATTGGAATCCGCAGTTAGATACTTTAATTGATTCGAATTATAATCTTAATACAGTTGAAAAAGGTAAATCACAAAATAAAAAAAACTTATGTGATCAGTATAAATTAGATCCTTCTTTACCATTGATGTCGTTTATAGGCCGATTTGCGATAGAAAAAGGAGCAGATTTATTAGCTGAAATAATTGATCAACTTTTGGGAAATATTAAATCCAAAATGAGTATATTTATTTTAGGCTCAGGAGATCAAGATATTCAGGTTGCTTTGCAACAGGTTTTAGAAAAATATCCAAAACAGCTCGCAGTTTATTTTGGGTATAATGAATCACTTGCACATCAAGTATATGCAGCAACAGATCTGTTATTGATGCCCTCAAGAGTGGAGCCTTGTGGATTAAACCAATTATATGCCCTACAATATGGGACAATTCCGGTCGTAAGAGGTATTGGCGGGCTCAAAGATACAGTTATTGATGTGAAAGATACAGGTGGATACGGTATCGTATTTCCCGAAGCACATGTTGAAGATGCAGTACAGGGTGTGATAAGGACTTTAGAAATAGTTAACCAGGCCGATTTGTTGTCAGAAATTAGACAAAGGGAAATGCATTTGGATTTTTCATGGAATAAGTCAGCTCAAAAATATTTGGATTTGTACACTAAATTATTGAAATAATATGTCACACAAAGTAGTCTCTATTGTTTTGGGGGGTGGACGAGGTACTCGTTTGTATCCCTTGACCGAACAGCGCTCAAAACCAGCTGTACCAATTGCTGGTAAATACCGTTTGGTGGATATTCCGATTTCGAATTGCTTAAATTCCGGATATAATAAAATCTTTGTTCTGACACAGTATAATTCGGCATCTTTAAATAAGCACATTAAAAACGCTTATAATTTCAGTATTTTTAGTAAAGGATTTGTAGATATATTAGCTGCAGATCAAAATAATGAAGGCGATCGTTGGTTCGAAGGGACAGCCGATGCCGTGAGGAGAACACAGAAAAATCTGCTGAATGTCGATTATGACTATGTACTTATTCTGTCAGGTGATCAATTGTATCAAATGGATTATGCTGCATTAGTTGACTTTCATGTTAAAAACAAAGGAGATGTCACCATTGCAACTATTCCTGTCACTGGTAAAGATGCAACAGGATTTGGAATTTTAAAATCGGATGAAAATAATGTTATTACCTCTTTTATAGAAAAGCCTAATAAAGAAGAACTGTTAAACTGGGGGTCCGAAGTATCAGAAGAGATGGATAAGCGTGGTAGACATTATTTAGCTTCTATGGGGATTTATGTTTTTTCAAAAGGAGTATTAGCCTCCTTACTCAAAGAAAATCCAGGTATGGATTTTGGGAAAGAAATCATTCCTGAAAGTATTGATTCCAAAAATGTGCTGAGTTATCAATTTGATGGGTACTGGACCGACATTGGTACAATTAGTTCTTTTTTTGAAGCAAATATTGGTTTAACCGATGATATCCCTGATTTTAATTTGTTTAATGAAACAGTTTATACAAGAGCACGGATGTTGCCTCCTTCTAAAATATCAGGAACTACATTAAACAATACAATTGTTGCAGATGGATGTATTCTTAATGGCGATAAAATTCAGCGTTCCATCATTGGTATTCGCTCCCGTATAGGACATGGTACAGTGATTAAAAACACCTATATGATGGGGAGTGATTATTATGAACAACTGGAGGAAGTTTTGGAATTAGGAAGTACGCAGGCACCTCCGCCAGTAGGCGTCGGTGAACGATGTTATATTGAAAATGCAATCCTAGATAAAAACTGTCGTATTGGTAATAATGTTCGTATAAAAGGAGGGAAGCATCTTAAAGATGGAGATTATGAGACCTATGCTGTTTGTGACGGTATCGTGGTCGTAAAGAAAGAAGCGGTTATTGTGAACGGCATTACCATTGGCTGTTAATTGAAATTTTGAAAATTAAGGTAATTTTTTAAATTACCTTAATTAAATCAAATTGGAAGAGATGACTTTGGGTTGGAAAAAAATCATAGGTAATTTAATACTATTATTACTGTTTGGATATAGCTGTATTCTAATGGCAGAAATTATTTGGCAATATCGAAATTTTGAATTAGATACTTCTTTTTTACAGATTAAACAAACTGAAATAACAGAGATCTTCTGGTACAGATTTGTGTTTTATGCCCATGTTACTTTTGCAATTTTAGCGCTTCCAGCTGGATTTACACAATTTAATAGCACCATTTTAAGAACATACCCACGTTTACATAGAGCATTTGGTTATTTATATGCTGGTGCTATTTTAATTGTTGCAGCACCCTCTGGTTTTTTAATCGCAATGCAAGCTAACGGTGGACCAGTTGCTCAGATTGCCTTTACATTACTTGCAATATTTTGGTTTTACGTTACACTTCAAGCTGTTCTAAAAGCAAAAACGGGAGATTTTAAAGCGCATAAAAATTTTATGATCAGAAGTTTTGCATTGACATGTTCGGCATTAACTTTGCGCTATTGGAAACTTGTATTAGTTTATTTCTTTCATCCCTATCCCATGGACCTATACCAATTGGTGGCCTGGTTAGGCTGGATTCCAAATCTACTAATTGCAGAATGGATAATTAACCGTAATAAATAATATGAAAAGACTTTTCTATATGGCACTGGCATTCGCCATGCTAACCTCTTGTAATAGTAAAACAGATAAAAAATCTTCAGACCAATCAGTTTCGGGAGCTATGGTCGAAAATGAGATTCATCCAGAATTATATGGAAATTGGGTAGGCGATTTTACTGTAGATGAAAAAGTTTCGGAAGAAATTCTTGAAAAGCAAGGCGAGTTTCCTGCGGAATTCGATTATAGTCCTAAAATTAATTTGACAATTAAAAGAATTACAGCCGATACAGTCATTGCGCAAAATGTGGTAAAAGGAAATTTAAGACCTTTGGTAGGGAAAATAGAAGAAAATGGAAATTTGATCACCTTTATCTTGGATGAGCCCGGAGATAAAAAATCTGACGGAAGATTTGAGTTCAAATTGAATGAAGATACTTTAGAGGGGGCTTGGACAGCATTTGATCAAAGTGTAAATGTGAAAAAAAGGAATTTCAAATTAATAAAAAAACAGTTCGTTTATAATGCTAATCTCATGTTACCTAATGATGAAAATAGCGAACCATTAATTGATTGGTATGCGTCAAAAAAGGAAACAAAGACGATGGCAGACGGAGATTCAACTTACACCTTTATTAATGATTTATATCGTGCAGCATCGCCTGTTGTATATACGCTCAATGCGTCAAAAACAAAGCTCACAGAAGCCGATTTAAAAAATTTGAAGAAGTTGGATTTAGAGATTATTCGAAATACTATTTTTGCACGTCATGGATATGCTTTTACTAGAATTAATGTGCGTCAATTCTTTGATCCGGTGGATTGGTATGTGCCGGTTTCCAATGATGTAACAAAAGAGCTAACGCAATTGGAACGTGATAATATTGCCCTATTAACACGTTTTGAAAAGTTTGCAACTGATAACTATGATCATTTTGGTCGTTAGGTACAAATTGTATCTGATATACATAATAAGTTTCGCCTAAAATTTACTTAAGTTTGATATCTAAAATTTAATCATTGAGCACTATCCTAATAATCGACGACGAAGAAAAGATTCGTACACTACTTGCTAGAATTATTACCCTAGAAGGCTTTGAGGTATTTCAAGCTTCAGATTTAAAGAAAGGATTGAAACGCTTGGAAGAGCAAGATATTGATGTTGTAATCTGTGATGTTAAATTACCCGACGGAAGTGGTGTAGATAGCACAAAAGTAATAAAAGAGAAGTACCCGTTAATTGAAATTATCTTGTTGACAGCATATGGAAATATTCCGGATGGCGTACAGGCAATTAAAAATGGAGCTTTTGATTACATTACCAAAGGAGACGATAACAATAAGATTATTCCATTAGTAAATAATGCAAGCGAAAAGGTAGCATTGGCAAAAAGAGTTCAAAAACTCGAAAAACAGCTAGGAGACCGCTATTCCTTTGACAAGATTGTCGGAAAATCGAAACCAATATTAAATGCAATTGATTTAGCAAAAAGAGTTGCTGTTACTGATACAACCGTGTTATTAACAGGTGATACAGGAACTGGAAAAGAAGTGTTTGCACAAGCGATACATCAGGCAAGTAACCGTAGTAAGTTTAATTTTGTCGCCATTAATTGTGCTGCTTTTAGTAAAGAACTATTGGAAGGTGAATTATTTGGACATAAGGCCGGTTCTTTTACCGGTGCAATGAAAGATCAAAGAGGACTTTTTGAAGAGGCAAATAAAGGCACTATTTTTCTTGATGAAATCGGCGAAATGCCAGTGGAATTGCAAGCCAAAATTTTAAGGGTATTAGAAACTGGCGAATTTTTAAAAATTGGAGAAACAAAAGTAACACGTGTAGATGTTCGTATTATTGCAGCTACGAATCGTAATTTGGAAGAAGAAATAGCAAATGAACATTTCAGAAGTGACTTATTTTATCGTCTTTCGGTATTCAGTATTTATTTGCCAGCACTGCGTGAACGTAAGCAAGATATTCATTTATTGGCAAATCATTTTACACAAATCTTTTCTTTGCGTGCTAAGAGAAAAGAATTACAAATCTCGCCTGAATATATTACTGCATTGGAAAACCATCAATGGAAAGGAAATATTCGTGAACTTAAAAATTGCATAGAACGTAGTGTGATTTTATCAGATAATGATGTATTGTGTGTTGACACGCTTCCTTTTGCTAGTATAGCCGTTGATTCAGGTGTAAAAATGTTATCTGCCTTCTCCATGGCAAGTGTAGAAAAAGTGCATATTCAAAAAGTACTACACCATACTCAGGGAAACAAAGCAGAGGCTGCCCGTCTTTTGGAAATTGGTATTGCAACACTCTATCGTAAGATTGAAGAGTATAAATTAATATCATGAGCTAGAGGTCTCTGGTCTTACGGAGGCCTTACATATTGTTATCTTCCTCTCGGATGATTGTTTAATAATTACTTTGTTAAGTATATTTCAAACTTGTATTGAACTGATTTTGGAAGGAATAGACTATTCCTCAGAGAACTTAGAAGTTTATAGTTTAAGATAAAAAAATCCAATTGTTGTTATAGGGATGTCAATTGGATCTCGTTAATACCAATTTATCTGTATATCGGCCTTATATTCATTATACGGCCATTTTTATATTACTTTCATTATAATGCCACTATTCTTGGCTCTTTCAGACATGTTGTTCCTTACAACTTTCGAGCAGTGTAATAATTCTCTGTAAAAATTCCTTTTAACCTTATATCACTCTGCATCATACCTCTTAAAATTCCTTCTATTATGATAATGAGCCTATCATTTTGATAGGTTTTTCTGTTTTTAATTATTTGCGTTATTCCCTTAAGTTGCTCTTATTAAGTGTTTTATTTTCCTGTTATTAGACTTGGAATAAAATTGGCATCCAGCACTTCCAAAATGAATACTCATGTTAAATTCAAAATGGAAAAAAATAAGGCAGTACGACAGGTACTGGAAATCCGGCATAACGTCCGGACTATTGAAAATTGCCTTTGTTGCAATTGTGACTTTTGCGCTTGTAAAATTTGTAGATATTCTCAGCACATAAATTAATAAAGATGATAGCCATAATATTGACACTTGTCGGTGTAATTTGTTTTGCACTGTTTTTTAAATCAATTGACTTTTTTGATCAGATCTAAGGTGAAGCCAAGAAGTAGATAATCTTGATATATAGCAGCTATTATGTACTACTCGAGCAGTCATCAACAAATGAAAAAATAATAGAATGAAAACAAAAATGATAAGTACCCTGGAAGAATGGATACCAGAGTCCAGTAATTGGATTTCAGATAAAGAATTAGGCGATCATACCGTAGCTGATTATATCGTATTAGGGAAATTAGCCGAACAATGCTTAAAAAAGATGAACTCAGGTAATGAATATGAGTATGCAGACGCCGAAGAAATTGCAAAAGTGGTGAATTTGATATATCAGGAAGGAAACCAATATACACGTAATGCGATCGAAAATGAATTTCTGACTAAGCTGTCCATAGAAGAAAGTCCAGCAAGTTTAAAAAAGCATCTGGCCATATTGCCAAAAGAATTGAGGAAGGAATACCTCAAAACGATAATGGAAAATTAAAATTATAGCAAACGATGATAGCATTACTCATAGTAGCAGTAGGCGTGTTTGCATACATCGTGTATGTATTACTAAAGCCCGAGCAGTTTTAACAATCAAACTGTGAATGAAATAATATTTAAAATTTAATTATGAATACAGAAATAATAGCCATAATCGTCATGTTTCTTGGTACGATCGCTTTAGCAATTCCTTTAGGGAAATATATTGCGAAAGTATTTGCTGGAAATAAGACAATCTTTGATCCCGTTTTCAATCCGATTGAAAGATTATTTTATAAACTAACAGGTATAAACCCAAAAGTTGAAATGAGTTGGAAGCAGCATATGGTTGCGATGCTCACCATCAATATGATTTGGTTTCTGGTGGGAATGCTGGTACTGATGACGCAAGGAAGATTACCTTTAAATCCAGATCAAAATCCAAGCATGACAGCAGATTTGGCATTCAATACGGTAATCTCTTTTGTTGTGAACTGTAATTTACAACATTACTCTGGTGAAACTGGGGTGAGTTATTTGGGACAATATTGGTTGATGTTTTTACAGTTTGTCAGTGCAGGTACTGGTATGGCTGCGGTAGTAACTCTTTTTAGAGCTTTTAGAGATAAAACAGCTACAGATTTAGGTAATTTTTATGAATATTTTATAAAATCCTGTACACGAATTCTGCTTCCATTATCCTTTATTGTAGCTATTATACTTGCTTTTCAAGGAACACCCATGACGTTTGAGGGTAAGGATACGATTGTAAGTCTGCAAGGTGATACCGTTGAAGTATCGCGAGGACCTGCCGCAGCGTTTGTTGCAATCAAACATATTGGAACAAATGGTGGTGGTTTTTTTGGAACCAATTCAGCTCACCCTTTTGAAAATCCGACCTATTTAAGCAATATGATCGAAATGGCCGCGCAGATGATCGTACCATTTGCCATGATATTTGCTTTCGGCTATTTTATTAAGAGGAGAAAATTGTCCTGGATGATGTTTGCCGTGATGACTGTAGGATTTTTGATGTTGGCAATTCCCAATATCAAGATGGAAATGGATGGTAACCCTGCTTTAACGAGTTTGGGAATTGATCAGTCATTAGGTGCAATGGAAGGAAAAGAAATCCGAATTGGAGCAGCAACATCTGGGTTCTGGAGTATTGTGACAACAGTGATTTCAACTGGATCTGTCAATTCCATGCACGATAGTTCAATGCCACTTTCCGGAATGAATGAATTATTAGCAATGATGATAAATAGTTTTTATGGAGGTGCAGGAGTTGGTATCCTTAACTTTTTCATTTTCATTATTCTTGCTGTATTTATCAGTGGCCTGATGGTGGGGCGCACACCCGAGTTTTTAGGAAAAAAAATAGAAGCTAGAGAAATGAAGATTGCGATGATTATTGCATTGATTCACCCATTTCTAATCTTAATCAGTGCAGGTTTAGCAACCGCATTTCCCGGACAAGGTGCATCAACACTAAACAATCCTGGTTTTCATGGTTTCAGTGAGATCTTATATGAATATACATCTTCATCGGCAAATAATGGAAGTGGATTCGAAGGTTTAGGTGATAATACACCTTGGTGGAATATCAGCACTGGTATCGTTTTGATCTTATCACGCTTCTTGCCGATTATTGGACCAATAGCAATTGCAGGTTTGTTGGCTAAGAAAAAATTCATTCCTGAGGGCGAGGGAACTTTACAGACAGATACAGCAACTTTTGGGATTTTGGTATTTACAGTAATCATTATTGTAGCTGCATTATCATTTTTCCCAGCATTAGCGTTAGGTCCTATTGCTGAATATTTTTCTATGCGTTAATCTCATTTGAATAGTAACGGATCGCTGGGTAATGTATACAGACACGATCATTTACTTCATCAATATAAATAATTAAAAATGAATAAGAATCAATCATTATTTCAGAGTGATATGTTATTGCAGGCTTGCAAACAGTCTTTCGTGAAATTGAACCCCAAACTGATGTTTCGTAATCCCGTGATGTTTACGGTAGAAATCGGAACTTTCGTGATGCTCCTAGTCAGTTTATGGATATTGTTAGGTGAATCATCACAAGGTAGTTTTGGTTACAATTTTACCATATTTTTGATTTTATTGCTTACACTGTTATTTGCCAATTTTGCAGAAGCTATTGCAGAAGCTAGAGGAAAAGCACAGGCAGACAGTTTACGTAAAACACGAGAAGAAACTCCAGCCAAATTGGCAAATGGAAGTATGATTTCTTCATCACAACTTGTAAAAGGAGATATCTTTATATGTGAGGCAGGTGATATCATTCCTTCTGATGGAGAGATTGTTGCGGGATTGGCAACGATAGACGAAAGCGCAATTACTGGAGAGTCAGCTCCTGTGATTCGTGAAGCAGGAGGAGATAAGAGCAGTGTAACAGGCGGAACAAAAGTATTGTCCGATAAGATACAGGTAAAAGTAACAACGGAACCAGGGGAAAGCTTTTTAGATAAAATGATCACTTTGGTAGAAGGAGCCAGTCGTCAAAAAACACCAAATGAAATTGCACTGACTATTCTTTTGGCAGGATTTACGTTGGTATTCATTATTGTGACTGTAACTTTAAAACCATTTGCAGATTATGCCAATGCGCCCATCACAATTGCAGCTTTCATTTCATTATTTATCTGCTTAATACCAACTACGATTGGTGGATTATTATCCGCGATTGGTATCGCAGGAATGGATAGAGCGTTGCGGGCAAATGTCATTACTAAAAGCGGAAAAGCAGTAGAGACGGCTGGAGATATTGATGTCCTATTATTGGATAAAACTGGCACCATTACCATTGGTAACCGTAAAGCAACACATTTTTACCCAACGAAGGGCATAGCCGAAGAGCAACTGATTAAAGCTGCTGTATTAAGTTCAATGAGTGATGAAACTCCTGAAGGAAAATCAATCATTGAGTTGGCTGGTGTTAATCCGTTGGCCTATCCAATCAATGCACCCGTTTTTATCAAATTTACTGCAGAGACAAGAAGTTCGGGGATCGATTTTGATCAGACTCGTATTCGTAAAGGTGCGACTGATGCGATCCGTAATATCGTTACGCAGGCCGGAAATGTATTTCCAGTAGATATAACCGATCAGGTTACTAAAATTTCTCAAAATGGAGGTACGCCCTTAGTCGTTTGTGAAAACGAAATTGCTTTAGGCGTCATTGAATTGCAGGACGTTATTAAACCAGGGATTCAAGAGCGGTTCGAACGTTTACGGAAAATGGGTATCAAAACAGTTATGGTAACCGGCGATAATCCATTGACGGCAAAATATATTGCCGAAAAGGCCGGAGTCGATGATTTTATTGCTGAAGCTAAGCCAGAGGATAAGATGAACTACATCAAAATGGAACAAGCTAATGGCCGTCTGGTTGCCATGATGGGAGATGGTACAAATGATGCTCCTGCACTGGCTCAGGCAGATGTTGGTGTTGCAATGAATAGTGGGACGCAAGCTGCTAAGGAAGCAGGCAACATGGTTGATTTGGATAATGATCCGACGAAATTGATCGAAGTTGTGGAAATCGGTAAACAATTATTGATGACTCGTGGCACACTTACTACTTTTAGTATTGCAAACGATGTGGCGAAATATTTTGCGATTATTCCTGCTTTATTCATTACGGCTATTCCAGCTTTGCAAGGATTAAATATTATGCAATTACATAGTCCAGAGAGTGCCATCTTATCTGCCGTGATATTCAATGCCCTAATTATTCCATTTTTAATTCCATTGGCTTTGAAAGGGGTGGCCTATAAACCGATAGGTGCAAGTGCACTGTTACGGCGTAATCTGCTCATTTTTGGAGTAGGGGGTATTTTGGTGCCATTTGTAGGCATCAAATTGATTGATCTTATTGTATCCTTATTTATTTAAAAAAACGAAATCATGAAAAAGCATATTTTACCAGCTATAAAGCTGACTTTTATCCTAATTGTTTTTTTTGCAGTCATCTATCCTTTTGCTGTATGGGCCATTGCTCAAGCAGCTCCAAATGAAGGTAAAGGTGAAATCATTACTTTTAAAGGTAGGACTTATTACAGCAATATTGGTCAGGCCTTTACAAATGATCACTATTTCTGGTCCCGTCCTTCTGCAGCTGGCTATAATGCAGCAGGATCTGCGGGAAGTAACAAAGGCCCTTCAAACCCTTCATATCTGGCAGAGGTAAAAGGTCGGATAGATACATTTTTGGTGCATAATCCCGCTATTACAAAAGCACAAATACCTGCTGATCTTATTACTGCAAGTGCGAGTGGCTTAGATCCTCACTTTTCAGTACAGGCAGCTCAGGTTCAGGTGAAACGTATTGCTAAGATCCGAAATATTGAAGAAGCAGACTTAATGACATTAATTCATGAGCATACCGAAAAACCATTAATAGGACTATTTGGTCCTGCGAAAATAAATGTATTAAAGTTGAATATTGCATTAGATCAATTATCTGCAAAATAATTTAATATGAAATATCCATGTCATACACATTCGAATAAATGTAATTCTGTGAAGAGTGATGTGTATGCAGTCTGGATATTTCATATCATCCTTATACATCAATTAACAAATGTGAAATCAAGGTGTAAAATCATCTGCTGCGGATGTTAAGCATGATTTACACGAATGCTCTATCAACAAAATGATAAAATTATGATGAATAAATATATCATCAGTTCCCTATTGTTATTAGGAACTATCCATATTTTGCAAGCACAAGAAAACGTTGAGATCAAAAATCCGTTAACGATCAGTGGTTATGTTGAAGTGTACAGTCAGTACGATTTTTCCAACCCTAAAAATAATTCCCGACCAGGATATGTATACAGTCATCATCGTAATAATGAGGTTAATTTAAATCTTGGATTGATTAAATTAAATTATGAATCTGATCGAATCAGGACTAACCTGGCATTGGCAGCTGGTACTTATATGAATGCAAATTATGCTGCTGAACCAGTAACGTTGAAAAATATCTACGAAGCAAATGTCGGTATTAAGATTTCAGAAAAGTATAATTTATGGATTGATGCTGGTGTCTTGCCATCTCATATTGGATTTGAAAGCGCCATTAGTAAGGATTGCTATACCCTGACACGTAGTATAGGAGCGGATAACTCTCCTTATTTTGAAACAGGAGCTAAGGTATCGTATACGACCGATGACGGTAAATGGATGATGAGTGGATTAGTTTTAAATGGCTGGCAAAGAATTCAGCGGATTGACGGAAACAGTACCCCCGCTTTTGGGCATCAGTTAACGTATAGGCCGACGGATAAAATAACTTTAAACAGCAGTTCGTTTTTTGGTAGTGATAAAGCTGATTCTGTTCGTCAGATGCGGTATTTTCATAATTTTTATGGACAGTTCCAACTGCATGATAAATTTACGGTTATAACAGGGTTTGATATTGGTGCTGAACAAAAGGAAAAAGGAAGCAGTCATTACAACACATGGTTTACTCCAGTTTTGATCGCTTCCTATAAACCTCATGATGATTTTGCTATAGCTTTACGAGGTGAATATTATCAAGATAAGAAAGGGATAATTATTAATACCGGAACTGCAAATGGTTTTCAAACATTTGGTTATTCCTTTTCAGTAGATTATGTGGTTTTCTCAAATTTAGTCTGGCGAACAGAGTTAAAGAGACTACAGAGTAAAGATGCTATTTTTGCTGATCGAAATGATTCTTTGGAAAAAGATAATATGATTGGAATTACTTCTTTGGCATTACGTTTTTAATCGAATTATTATTTCTCTTGTTGTTTTATACTGGTTTATAAAATAACAAGAGAGCTAATAACATGATCTATTCTTATATGGAAGAAAGAAAAGATGCGGAACATTTCTTAGGGCTGATAAAAAAATCTAGGAAAGGAAAATTTAAACTGTATATCGGTATGAGCGCTGGTGTAGGGAAGACTTATCGTATGCTACAAGAGGCACATATGCTTCTACATAGTAGGGTAGATATTAAAATAGGTTATATTGAAACTCATAATAGAAAAGAAACACATGCATTGTTGGATGGTATTCCTTTGATCCCCAGACGTAAACTTTTTTATAAGGGAAAAGAGCTTGAAGAATTGGATGTTCAGGCGGTTATTAACATACATCCTGAAATTGTCATAATTGATGAACTTGCTCATAGTAATATTGAAGGAAGTGTCAATGCTAAACGTTGGCAGGATGTTATCGATATATTGGATGCGGGTATCAGTGTGATCAGCGCAGTCAATATTCAGCACATTGAAAGTCTGCATGATGAGATTAAGAATATAACAGGTGTTGATGTACAGGAACGTATACCCGATAGTGTGCTTGGATTGGCCGATGAGGTCGTTAATATTGATTTAACAGCTGAAGAGTTGATAAATAGATTGAAAGATGGTAAAATTTATGATGCTGCTAAGATAGAAATGGCATTAGCAAATTTTTTTAATAGTGATCATATTTTGCAATTACGTGAACTGGCTTTAAAAGAAGTTGCTTCACAGGTGCAAAGGAAAGTTGAGACGGAGGTTATTCATCATAAATATATGAAGAAGGAGCAATTTCTAGCTTGTGTAAGTTCAAATGAGAAGACTGCTACGATCGTAATTCGTAAGACCGCAAGGTTAGCAAACTATTATAATAGTAAATGGTTTGTTCTCTATGTGCAAACGCCTAAAGAAAGTGTTTCTAAAATAGCTCTGGATAAACAGCGACATTTGATTAATAATTTTAAATTAGCAACAGAATTGGGCGCCGAGATTATAAAGGTTAATCATAGCAAGATTGCTACAGCCATTATTGAGCAATGTGAAGCAAAACAGATAACGACAGTTTGTATAGGTAAGCCACATTTGGGATTAATCAAAATCATTTGGGCAACAAATACTTTTAATAAACTTCTGACGAAGCTTTCAAACGAAAAAATTGATCTTATAATTCTTTCATAATGCGTATAAAGACAAAATTAACTTTTGGTGTTGGGTCACTTTTTCTGATGATTGTACTATTGGTTGTGGTAAGTGGCTGGTATGTCAATCAGTTGAAAAGGGATACCAATAATATTCTCGTTGCCAATTATAACACTTTGCAATATGCCCGCAATATGCTGTTGGCATTGGAAGAATATGCTGTTGATCCAGTTGCGTTACTTGATTTTAAGGAAAATCTAGAGAAACAAAAGCATAATGTTACTGAAATCGGAGAGGTGCAGGCTACAAAGATGGTCGAAAAACATTTCTATCAGTTTACCGAAAATAAAGCGGATGTTACGTTGCTTTCCAAAATAAGAAAAGACATTACTGAATTGATGCGTCTCAATATGGAAGCCATAGAACGTAAAAGTGATATTGCTTCTGTAACTGCAGAAAAAGCCATTGCTGTCATTTCCATTACCGGAACATTGTGTTTTCTGATTGCTTTTGTTCTGATCGTTAACCTGCCATCAAATATTGCGAATCCTATTAAAGAATTGACAGAAAGTATTAAGCAGATTGCAAATGAAAACTATAAAAAACGAATACATTATGATAAACGTAATGAATTTGGAGAGCTTGCAAATTCTTTTAATACAATGGCTGAAAAACTAGAAGAATATGCCGAAAGTAAATTGGATAAAATATTAAAAGGTAAAAAACGAATAGATACTCTTATTAATAACATGCATGATCCTGTAATTGGGATTGATGAACAGAAGGTGGTATTATTCGCGAATGAAGAAGCTTTGAAAATTTCTGGTTTACAAAATGAACAGCTAATTGGAGAGCAAATACAAGATGTCGCGGTGACAAATGATCTGATACGTGATTTTATCAAAGATATTTTTCAGGATCAGAAACAACGAGAAGCTACTCTTCTTAAGATTTATGCAAATGGTAAAGAAAGTTATTTTGAGAAGGAAATTGTCGATATTAATATTGTACCGACGGGAGAATTAGATTCTCAATTTATAGGACAGGTCATCATGTTGCGTAATATTACCCAGTTTAAAGAAATGGATTTCGCTAAAACGAATTTTATAGCAACCATATCGCATGAACTTAAAACACCTATTGCCTCCATAAAGATGGGGTTACAACTTTTAGAAAATAAACAAATTGGTGTACTCAATGAAGATCAAAATAATCTTGTTCAAAGTATCCGCGAGGATACCGGGAGGTTGTTGAAAATTACAGGTGAGCTTTTGAATATGACGCAGGTTGAAAGTGGGACCATTCAGTTAAATGTAGCACCGACCAATGTGAGCGAACTTATCGAATATGCTATACGCGCAACAAAAGCGATGGCAGAACAAAAACATATAGAATTGCAATTGCAAATGGAAAATAACCTACCAGATGTGCTCGCGGATAATGAAAAAACAGCCTGGGTATTGACCAACTTACTTTCAAATGCAGTACGTTATTCCTATGAAAATGCTATCATTGGGATCTCTATTGGATCTAGTGAGGATAAAGTGAAATTTGCAATTAAAGATGCTGGACAAGGTATAGAAGATCAGTATAAGGATAAAATATTTGAACGGTATTTTCGAATTCCGGGAACAAAAAAAGAAGGTACAGGTTTGGGTTTAAGTATCAGTAAAGAGTTTATAGAAGCACAGGGGGGGACTATAACTGTTGACAGTGAATATGGTTCAGGAAGTACTTTTTCTTTTACATTGAATCGTATTGATACCAATAATTAAAAAAAACTAGTGTCTGTAGCAACACTTGAGATTGAGATAGAGAAAAATCTAATATGTTTTTCATTCCATAATTTTCGCTTTGAGATTTGGAGTGGCCACAATAGGGTAAAGGACCCTGTGTGCTTGGCAGTTCTAACAAGTGGTGTTGCGCATTCATTTTGCTTAAAGGTATGATAGCAATGCGCGATGGCTCATTGATTTATCACTCTGGTCAATGTATATACCAACTTAGCCGTTTGTCTTCGCGTTTTTGGTAAACCATTTTGCGTTGCAGCGGTGTAGTAATTCGCCATGTCCAATTGATTCATCACGCTGGCCAATGTATATTGAAATTTGGCCGTCTGTTTTTATTCTTACGGTAGTTCATTTTACGCTATTGCTTATTATTAACTCTGCATGGCTTATAGGTATTGCTACGTAACATGCTTTTAGGGAAATATTATTTTACTATTAAGTTAGTTGAGTTTACTGGCGAGTAAAATTCTGATATTGTTTAGCCTCTTGTTTAAATTAAAAGAGCTTCTCGTAAAGAATAGATGCACTTAGGGAAAGTCTGATTTTTAGTTGAATTTATTGAACATCATATGGGGGAGCTTATTTTGTATTCGGAATTGACGTAAAACCCATACGACAGCTTTGATATGCCGTATGCCGAAATAAAATTAGCAGAAGGATTTATGAATACGCCATACCGCGGCAGTATAAATCATATCCGTTCCCTTGCCATGTTACGTAGCAAATTGGGCTAATCTGAGTATATAACAAAAGAAGAGACTATCTTTAAAGACAGCCTCTTCTTTTGTTATGGGTTATAAAAGTTTATGCTAATTTGCCTAATGCTTCTTTGATACGTCTTAAAGCTTCTACTAAGCTTTCATCAGATGCAGCATATGACAGACGGATGTATTTGTCATTTCCAAATGAATCACCACCAACTGTTGCGACATGACCTACATTCAATAGGTATAGAGCTAAGTCAGATGAATTGTTGATTACATTTCCATTCTCATCTTTTTTTCCAAAGAAAGAACTGATTTCTGGGAAGAAATAGAAAGCGCCTTCAGGTAAGTTTGTTTTAACTCCTGGAATTGCGGATAATAGATCATAAACCAGTTGACGACGACGAGCAAATGCCTCTTTCATTTTATTCACTGATGCTAATCCTTGCTCATAAGCAACGATTCCTGCACGTTGTGATATCGAACATGTTCCCGATGTCGTTTGTCCTTGTAATTTGTCATTTGCGGCAGCGATCTCTTTATTACAAGCAATATAACCTAATCTCCATCCGGTCATTGCAAATGCTTTGGAGAAACCGTTAATGATAATCACACGGTCTTTAATGCTATCAAATTGAGCGATAGATTCATGTTTGTCTACAAAATTGATATGTTCATAGATTTCATCTGATAAGATAAATACCTGTGGATGTTTTTCAAATACTTTTGCCAAAGCAGCTAACTCATCTTTACTATACACCGTACCTGTAGGGTTATTTGGTGATGAGAACATGAACAATTTAGTTTTAGGCGTGATAGCAGCCTCAAGTTGCTCAGGAGTTATTTTAAAGTTATTATCGATTTCAGTATTGATAAAAACCGATTTTCCTTCAGCTAAAACAACCATTTCTGAATAAGAAACCCAGTATGGGGTGGGTATTACAACTTCATCACCAGGATTAACAAGTGTTAAAATAACATTTGATAAAGACTGTTTTGCACCTGTAGAAACTACGATTTGAGAGATGTCATAATCAAGATTATTTTCAATCTTCAATTTATTCACAATAGCCTGACGTAATTCTGGGTATCCCGGAACTGGCGAGTAACGTGTCCAATTTTCGTCTAAAGCTATCTTAGCAGCTTCTTTAACGTGGTCAGGAGTATTGAAATCTGGTTCGCCAACACTTAAGCTGATAACATTAACGCCTTTTGAGGCTAATTCGCGACCAAGCTTAGTCATTTTAAGCGTAGCCGACTCGGATAAGTTGTTTATCCTATCTGATAAATATGATTGTGTGCTCATGGTAAGACAAAGATATTATTTAGAATGCAAATAATACTTTAATTTCTTGAAAAAAGACAAACGATTGCTTCTTTTTTACTGAAAATATGTAAAATTATTAAGATTTTGATTGCTTTAGAATAACATCTATTCTAATTTTTCAGCACGTATATTACCGATGTTACGATGTTAGAAATATACGATAAATTTTATAATGATATTTCTGCTTAGCATTAATCACCATTTCATTTATCAGATTGCATTGATGTAAAAGAGTATGCTAAAAGATTAGTAGTTTCAAACTAAAAAGGAAATCGTAGCGTTATATGACTACCTTTGTCGCGAAAATAAAGTATTATTATGTCTAAGCAAAAAAGATTAGTTCTGCTATCCCTTTTGACAGGGCTAGGATTGATGATCATCAAATTTGTCGCGTATTTCCTTACTGCTTCCAATGCTATTTTCACCGATGCTGCGGAAAGTATTGTCAATGTCATTGCCTCAAGTTTTGCTTTCTATAGTATTTATTTAGCCGCTCAACCTAAAGATAATAATCATCCTTATGGTCATGGCAAAGTGGAATTCTTTTCTGTTTTCTTGGAAGGGGGACTTATTTTTATAGCCGGATCAATCATACTGGTAAAGGGATTTTACAATATCTTTTTCCCATCTACATTATCAAATTTGGAAGAAGGGATCGGTTTAGTTTCTGTTACGGCCCTGATTAATTTTGTAATTGGATTCTACATCATGAAAAGAGGGCGAGCATTGGGTTCTCTTACATTGGAAGCCGACGGTAAACATCTACAAGTTGATGCCTATAGTACAATAGGCCTAGTAGTCGGTCTTATTCTTATGAAATTAACAGGCTTAAAGTGGATCGATATTGCAATTTCTTTTGCTTTGGGCAGTTTTATTTTATATAATGGCTATAAATTGTTAAGGCAGTCAGTGGGTGGACTTATGGATGAGTCCGATGTAGATCTAGTAAAAGAAGTCGTTCAAGTTTTGCAAGAAAACCGTCATACAGATTGGATTGATATACACAATCTGCGTGTGCAACGATATGGCAATGAACTGCATGTTGATTGTCACTTGACACTTCCAAATTATTATTCCTTAACTAAAGTACACGATGAAATCTCGATTTTAGATAAAATCGTTAATACCAAAATGTCGATTGAAACCGAGTTTTTTATTCATGCAGATCCATGCCTTCCCGAATGCTGCAGCTATTGTCAAGTAAAAGACTGTCCAATACGATCGAAAGAGTTTACAGTTGAGATTGAATGGCAAGTAGAAAACGTCACAGCAAATCGAAAACATTTTTTATCTTAATCGATAAATCATGAAATTATGTGCATAAATAGGGGACAGCTTAGCTTAAATGTCTGTCAAAAAAAGTATCTTTGCTTTTTAGAAACGATTTTTAAAAATCCTATATGAAGCAAATACGTAATTTCTGTATCATCGCACACATTGATCACGGTAAAAGTACATTAGCCGATCGATTATTGGAGTATACCAACACCATTACACAACGTGAAGCGCAGGCACAATTACTAGATAATATGGATTTGGAACGTGAACGTGGTATTACCATTAAGAGTCACGCTATCCAAATGAACTATATACAAGACGGAGTGGAGTATATCTTAAATTTAATTGATACTCCCGGACACGTCGATTTTTCTTACGAAGTATCACGTTCAATTGCTGCCTGCGAAGGAGCTTTGTTAATTGTAGATGCTTCTCAAGGTATACAAGCACAAACAATCTCCAATCTTTATTTAGCATTGGAGCATGATTTAGAGATTATTCCAATATTGAATAAGATGGATCTTCCGGGTGCTATGCCAGAGGAAGTGAAAGACCAGATTATTGATTTAATTGGTGGTAACCGAGAAGATATTATTCCAGCATCTGGTAAAACAGGACTTGGGATTCCTGATATTTTAAAAGCAATTGTAGCACGAGTTCCAGCACCAGTGGGGGATCCCAATGCGCCATTGCAAGCCTTAATCTTCGATTCAGTTTATAACTCTTTTCGTGGTATCATGGCCTATTTCAAAGTTGAAAATGGTGAGATCCGTAAAGGTGATAAAGTGAAATTTGTTGCTACAGGAAAAGAATATTCTGCAGATGAGATTGGAACTTTGAAATTAAATCAAGTTGCTAAAGATGTCGTTAGAACAGGTGATGTTGGATACATCATCTCAGGGATTAAGGAAGCTCGTGAAGTAAAAGTTGGCGATACGATCACCCATAAGGAAAGGCCTTGTGAAGGTGCTATTCAAGGATTTGAAGAAGTAAAACCAATGGTTTTTGCCGGAATATATCCTGTTGATACAGAAGATTACGAAGAGTTACGCGAATCGATGCACCGTTTGCAATTGAATGACGCATCTTTAGTGTTTGAACCAGAGTCTTCAGCAGCGCTAGGTTTTGGATTCCGTTGTGGATTCTTAGGAATGCTTCATATGGAGATTATCCAGGAACGTCTTGAGCGTGAGTTTGATATGACTGTTATCACAACTGTTCCCAACGTATCTTACAAAGCGTATTTAACAAAAGATAATGAAGAAGTTCAGGTTCATAACCCATCCGATTTACCAGATCCGAGTAAATTAGATGCTATTGAGGAACCTTATATTAAAGCAAATATCATTACTAAATCTGATTTCGTAGGACCGATTATGTCTTTATGTATCCAAAAACGTGGTGCAATCATTAATCAGTCATATTTAACTTCAGACCGTGTTGAATTGGTATTTGAGATGCCAATGGGGGAAATTGTATTTGATTTTTATGATAAGTTAAAAACGATTTCCAAGGGCTATGCTTCTTTTGATTATACACAGATAGGTTACCGTCAATCCGATTTGGTCCGTTTGGATATCCGTTTAAATGATGAACCTGTAGATGCATTGTCATCTCTGATTCACAGAAGTAATGCATATGACTTTGGTAAGAAAATTTGTGAAAAATTAAAAGAATTATTGCCTCGCCAACAGTTTGAAATTCGTATTCAAGCATCTATTGGAATGAAAATCATTGCCCGTGAGACAATTTCTGCTTTACGTAAAGATGTAACAGCAAAATGTTATGGCGGTGATATTTCTCGTAAGCGTAAGCTTTTAGAAAAGCAGAAAAAAGGTAAAAAACGAATGCGTCAAGTAGGTAACGTTGAAATACCGCAATCGGCATTTATGGCGGTACTGAAATTAGATTAGAAACTTAAAAAATCCTATTCCTATAAAAATGAATTTATTAGACGGTAAACTCGTATCAGCTAAAATTAAAGAAGATATCAAAAAAGATACAGCTGATTTTACAGCGCAAGCTGGACGTAAACCTCATTTAGTGGCTATCCTAGTTGGAAACGACGGTGGTAGTGAAACTTATGTGGCGAGTAAAATGCGTAATTGTGAATTGGTAGGTTTTGAATCTACTAATATTCGTTACGATGTTGATGTGACTGAAGAACAATTGATCGCTAAAATTCAAGAAATAAATGCGGATGCAAATATTGACGGTTTGATCGTGCAGTTGCCACTTCCAAAGCATATCGATCCCGATAAAATAACTGAAGCAATAGATTACCGAAAAGATGTAGATGGTTTTCATCCCATCAATTTGGGCAGAATGCAACGAAATCTTCCTTGCTTTATTCCAGCAACACCTTATGGTATTATGTTGATGCTGGATCATTATAAAATTGAAACTGCAGGTAAACATGCAGTGGTGGTAGGTAGAAGTAATATCGTTGGTTCACCAATGAGTATTCTTTTAGCACGAAATTCTAATCCGGGGAACTGTACAGTTACCTTAACACATAGTCGTACCAAAGACCTTAAAACAGAAGTTTTACGCGCGGATATTATTGTTGCTGCAATTGGGAAGAAAAACTTTGTTACTGCAGATATGGTGAAGGATGGCGCAGTTGTAATTGATGTAGGAATTAATAGAGAAGACTCAACAGAAACAAAGTCTGGCTTTAAATTATATGGAGATGTAGATTTTGAGGAAGTCGCTCCTAAAGCTTCCTGGATAACTCCTGTACCTGGAGGAGTGGGCTTGATGACAATTGTTGGATTACTTAAGAATACACTAGAAGCGGCAAAAGGCACGATTTATCCTAAAGCATAATTGGCATAAATATTGTTTGGTTAAATCTGTTAACCAAAGAAATATACGAAATGAAAAAAGTTGCATTTTTAGCATTATTCGCAGGAGTTTCATTAACTTTTGCGGCTTGTAATAATACGCCAAAAGAAGATAAAAATAGTGATGGAGAAGTCACAGTCGGAGAAAAATTAGATAATTCTCTAGATAGTTTAGATAAACATGCAGACATTGCTGCTGCTGAAGCGAAAGCTAAATATGAGCAAGCTCAAAAAGATCTAGATGCTGCAATAGCAAAAGGAGATAAGAAAGCTGAAGAAGCTGCACGTAAAACTGTAGACGAGACAAAAACTGCTTGGGAAAAAATTACGGCAGGTACTGCTAAAGTCGCGGGTGATGTTGAAGAAGGTGTGAAGGATGCCGCTCATGCAACTGGTCATGCTATCGATAAAGCTGCTGACGCAACAGCTAAAGCTGGAAAATCTGCCGTTGAAGGTACTAAAGATGCTGCTAAAGCTGTAGGTGAAGGAACCAAAGATGCAGCTAAAGCTGTAGGTGACAAAGCTAAAAAAGTTGGTGAAGCATTGAAAAACTAATTCGAAATAAGATTTTAATAAAAAAGCCTTTCAGATTTTCTGAAAGGCTTTTCTTTTGATTTGAAATTATTAATTTTCTTTTCGAATGGTAACAGCATTCTTATGTGCATGAAGTCCCTCTAATTCTGCTAAGATCTCCACAGTAGAACCAATATTAAGTAGTCCTTCCTGACTTATATGCTGGAAAGTAATCTTTTTTACAAATGAATCTACGGATACACCCGAATAAGATCTTGCATATCCTGATGTAGGTAAAGTATGGTTTGTTCCGGAAGCATAATCTCCAGCACTTTCAGGCGTTAAGTGTCCTAAAAAGACGGAACCTGCATTTAAAATAAGACGGACAAGACGTTCCCATTGATCAGTTTCTAGGATCAGATGTTCTGGAGCATAATAATTACTAAACGCAAGCGCCTCATTTAAATCAGTTGCTAACACCGCATAGGAGTTCTCGATTGCTTTGCTTGCTAATTCAAAACGGGGTAAAATAGCAAGTTGCTTTTCTAATTCAAGATTTACAGCTTCAATAATATCTTTGGAAGTTGCTACGAGTACAGCCTGACTGTCAGTACCATGTTCAGCTTGAGCTAATAGATCTGCAGCTACATAAGCAGGTGTGGCAGTTTCATCAGCAATTACTAAAACTTCAGATGGACCAGCAGGCATGTCGATACTTACATTTGCCATACCTTGAACAATGCTTTTTGCTTTTGTCACAAATTGATTGCCAGGTCCAAATATTTTATCAACTTTAGGGATCGTTTCCGATCCAAAAGCCATTGCCGCTATAGCTTGAGCACCACCGACAAGGTAAATGCGTTCAATTTTTAATAATTTGAGACAATAGGCTACGAAACCGTTTATTTTTCCACTTTTTTGGGGAGGAGAACAAACAATGATTTCTTTACATCCCGCAATTCGTGCCGGTACACCTAACATTAATAGTGTACTTGGTAGAACAGCGGAGCCTCCCGGTATATAAAGACCCACTTTTTCAATAGGGCGGATCTCCCGCCAGCATTTTACACCTGTTGTAGTCTCTACAACTCGCTCACGCTTTACTTGTGAAGAGTGGAATTTATGAATATTCTGGAACGCAATTTCTAAAGCCCTTTGTTGTTCGCGATTAATCGTTGATGCCAATACATCAATATCGTTAGCATCAAGGTAAAGTTTTTCTAATTCAACTTTGTCAAATTGTTGTGCATAGCTAATCAAAGCTTTATCACCATTTTGACGAACTTCTTGTATAATATCTAAGACAGTATCTTGGATAGCATGCGAAGGATCAGTATTACGCGTTGTTAATTCCTGTAATTCAATGGAATTTAACTTAGCATATTCAAAAGTTTTAAGCATCATGAATTTTATTTTAAGCGTAACCGCTTATTAACTACATAATAATTTTTTCGATCGGCATGACCACAATTCCTTGGGCACCTGCAGACTTTAGCTTGTTGATCTTACCCCAGAAATCATCTTCTGAAATAACAGTATGAACGGCAACCCAACCTTCTTCTGCTAATGGAACAACAGTAGGCGACTTTACCCCATGTAGAAGACCTGTTATAGTTGGTAAATTAACTTTCTCAACATTCAGAACAACGTACTTGGTTTCTTTTGCCATTAACACCGACTGGATTCGCTGTAAAAGTTCAGCTAAGATTTCGTTATCCTCCAACCCTGGGCGACCGATAAGAATTGCTTCAGATTTGCGGACATCAGCAAACTGTTTTAAACCATTATTTTTAAGGGTACCACCTGTAGAGACGATATCACATATAGCGTCACTCAAACCTAAGCCAGGTGCAATTTCAACAGATCCTGATATCATCTGAATATCTGCATCGATGCGGTATTCGTCTAAAAATTTCTTTAATATAACAGGATAAGATGTTGCAATAGATTTTCCATTAAGATCTCTTAAATCTTTAATATCACTATCTTTCTGAACCGCTAGTTTTAAAGTACATTTTCCAAAACCTAGACGTTGTAGATAATTAACTTCAGATTCAGTTTCATCAATGACATTTTCACCAACTATTCCTAGATCAGCAATTCCTTGCTCTACATATCCTGGAATATCATCATCACGAAGGAAAAGAATTTCAAGAGGGAAATTGGAAACGGTTGTTATTAAAGAACTTTTATAATTTTCGAAGTCTAGACCACAGTTTTTAAGTAATTGAACTGATTTTTCGTTTAATCTACCCGATTTTTGGATAGCAATTTTAAGATTTTTCAAAGCTTTATAATGTTAGCTGTAAATTATTAATAAATAGAAATCAAACACAAGGGAAAAAATGCTTCACGTAGAAACACACTTATTACATATCGCCGCAATGGCGATGATGCATATGAAAGTGATGTCCGTGAGCAAAAATCATGTTTGTATTAATAATGTGTCAAAAATAGTATTTTGTTAATAGAAATCAAATTTAAATAGCTATTAATTGAGAAAAATAAAATAGAGATAGCGTAAATATGACATTTCTGCATTGAAATTAAACATTTTTTACCTTACTAAAATATTTAATAAGCGATAGAAATTACGTTAGAGTGTGCTTCAAGCTTCTTTTAACGTGATGTCGTTATGATGCACAACATTATTACATTTGGAAGCTATTTATACTTTTTTAGTATAAAATTTAATATTAATTTTAAATTCTCGCTATCTGTAAGAAGAATAGGGACTTGTACAATCGAAAATAATAAGCTAAAATATGAATTTAGAAAATCTAAATCGCCGTTCTTTTCTAAAGAAAACAAATACCGTAGTTCTGGGGACTGCTCTGGCTACATCAAGCCTTAATTTGTATGCAAACAGTGCACCAAAGAAAATTAAGATCGGACTTGTAGGCTGTGGCGGTAGGGGGACAGGGGCCGCTTCTCAAGCATTGCGCGCAGATCCAAATGTCGTCATTACCGCTGTTGCAGATATCTTCCAAGATCAAGTAGACCTATGTTTAGATTCATTGAGACAGATATCAAATGATCAAGTAAAGGTCGATAGCAAAAACATCTTTTTAGGATTTTTAGGATTTCAAAAATTGATGAATACCGATGTGGATGTGGTTTTACTTTGTTCTCCACCAAACTTTAGACCAGATCATTTGGAAGAGGCCGTCAAAAAAGGAAAGCACATCTTTTGTGAAAAACCTGTTGCAGTAGATATTCCAAACTTGAAAAGAGTATTTGAAAGCGTAAAGATTGCTAAAGAAAAGAATCTCTGTTTGGTAAGTGGTTTCTGTTTTAGGTATGCAACACCAAACCGTGAAATCTTTCAAAAGATAAAACAAGGTGATATTGGTGATATACAATCTGTTTCTACTTTTAGATTTGGAGGAGAATTAAGTCATAAGGAAAGACAGGCCGGTTGGTCAGATTTAGAGTATCAGTTACGTAATTGGTTCTATTTCCAAAGATATTCTGGCGATCTTATTGTCGAGCAAGCTATACATAGTGTTGATATGATGTCTTGGGCATTAGGAGATATTGTTCCTAAGACTATTATTGCAACTGGAGGAAGACAGTCCCGAGAGTTGGATAAATTCGGCAACGTTTATGATCATATGTCTATTGAATTTGATTATGGAAATGGATTAAAGGCCTTTCATTCTTGTCGTCAACAAAATGGAACTGATTCCCGAAATTCAGTGGACGTCATAGGAAAGAACGGTCGTGCAAACTTAAATATTCCTTCAAATTTCGAGATTTATGGTGACAAAGCGTGGAAGTTTACTGGACGGAACAATAATATGTATCAAACCCAGCATGACGAACTTTTCGCAGCCATCCGTGATAAAAAAGCGATTAACGATGGACCACACCTTGCGAATAGTACCCTACTTGCAATTTGGTCTCGAACGGCCGCTTATACGGGGAAAGCGATTACGTATGATCAGATTATGCAATCGACAGAAGTTTTAGGCCCTACTTCATTAGAATATGATTGGAAAATGCAAGCTGATAATCGCGGGATTCCTCAGCCGGGAAAAACACCATTTGTTTAGGTATGGACGTAGGAATTAAGATATTAGTAGTCGGGTGTGGTAACATGGGAGCATCTCATGCCCGCGCCTATCATGACTTACCGGGTTTTGAAATTGTTGGGCTGGTATCCAGGGGAGAAAGTAAAAGTAGATTGAATAAATCTCTTCAGGCAGCTTATCCTGAATTTGATGATTTTGAAGAGGCACTGCTACAAACAAAACCAGATGCAGTCTGTATTTCAACCTATCCCGATACGCATGAAAATTATGCAATCAGATCTTTTGAGGCAGGAGCACATGTTTTTCTTGAAAAACCTTTAGCAGATACGGTATTAGGGGCTCAAAATGTTATCGATGCCGCAATAAAGTATAATAAAAAATTGGTTGTAGGATATATTTTACGATATCACCCTTCATGGAAAAAGTTTATCGCAATTAGCCGTAAGATGGGAACACCTTTGGTCATGCGTATGAATCTCAATCAGCAGAGTCATGGCTATATGTGGGATGTACACCGTAATTTAATGAATAGCTTGAGTCCAATAATAGATTGTGGCGTTCATTATATTGATGTAATGTGTCAGATGACAGACGCTAAGCCTGTTCAAGTTTCCGCTATCGGAGCACGATTGACAAATGATATACCCGAAACGAATTATAATTATGGACAGCTTCAGTTACATTTTGATGATGGTTCTGTAGGATGGTATGAAGCAGGATGGGGGCCTATGGTTAGTCAAACTGCTTTTTTTGTTAAAGATGTGTTTGGCCCTAAAGGGGCGGTATCTATTGTGCCAAATCATGCTGTCAGAGAAGGGGTTTCAGATTCGGTGGAAGCACACACCAAAACAGAATCAATTCGTGTACATCATGCTGATATTGATGTGAATAATGAATTTTTAAATGCGGATGAATGGATTCATTTAGAAGACGAACCTACTCATCAAGATCTTTGTAACAGAGAACAGTTATTTTTTCAAAAAGCAATTGTAGAGGATTTGGATTTAAAGAAGCAATCGGAAGATGCTTTGAATAGTTTACGTATTGCTTTTGCATGTGACCAAGCTGTGAAAACCAAAAGCATAATAACGTTGTAAAGAACTTTTAATAAAGAAATAATGGTGTTAGGTATGTTATTTTGTGATGATGCAATTAGCAGAACAGAATATGTAAACCATGGTTCACTATTGTATTTAAAACAATAAAATTTGAAGAAATAAAGTAAATTAATTTTAATTGTGAAAGATAGATCGTTTTGGTCTATCTTTTGTTGTTTAGGAGCTATATTTGTAATGTATGAAAAAATTGGTTCATGTTGTATTTCTTACTATACTGTTATCCCATTCTGCTGCAGCTCAGGATAACTTATGGCAGATGAAATTGAGTTTTAAAGGGCAGATCGCTGTGGAAGAATTAGAAAAGTCTGTGCCTGAATTTGCGTTAGATTTCTATGAGCCATTTTTAAAAGGAGGAACCACTGCTCAAGAGGTTACGATTTTTACCTCACCTTCAAAGATTAAATCAGTTGATAATCTAGGGCACGTTCTGATTGCAGATCGAACTAAAAAACAGGAATATTCATTTACAAAAGGCGATGATCTACTTTCACAGGATGTGCTTTCTTCAGATTATCCCTTATTGAAGAATCCGACTGATCCAAAAGATGCTTATCTTATCTTGGAGAACGGGTCCGAAAAAGAAACCATCAACGGTGTTTCCTGTATAAAAGCATTGTTGAAAGTTGTGGACCCTTATTTAGGTGAAGTTGCAATGACAATTTGGTATGCTCCGGATCTACCGAGTTATTATCTAAGTAGTTTGCCCTTTTTGATTAATGTACCAGGAGCAGTTCTGAAATTAAATGATCAGGTGCATAATTCTTTAGGTTTTGAAGTCTCAGCTTTGACTAAACTAAGTGACTTAAAAGAATTTGAATTACCTCATGAGGTTAAAATTGTTAAGCTTTCAGAAAATGAAGGTAGTAACTTGGATGATGCAAGTGTTTTTCAAGATGCATTTGAACTCAAAGCACCTTTAAAATGGTTTTCACAGCAGAATGCCGCATATGGTGATGAACATTTGTTTGGGGTTAAAAAAACGGATGGAACAATAGTGGAGCCTGCAAATTTTTATTCAATAGATGTATTGAATAAACAAAGAGCAATAGTTTCTGATAGTAGTAGTTTGTTTTGGATTATTGATGATGAGGCAAAAAAAATAAATCATGTAGGTTTTGAAGTACTTTATGCTGTTAATGATGAGAACATGGTGTATGCAATAGAAGATCGATATGGTATCATTAATGCCTCAGGAGTGTCACTTATTGGAGGGTTAAGCAATATCAGCAACTTTGTAGGATCATATTTGCTATTTTCTGAAAACAATAAGCAAGGTTTATTGGATTTTAATGGGAAGATTGTTCTGAAACCTACTTTAGATTTTATTGATACTGATGAGCAAGGTAATATTCTGGTTAAGGATTTGAAGATTAGTTCCGAAGTACAACAATATTCACTTCCAGATTTTCAGGAGAAGTACTTGAAATAGAGTCGAAAAAATATTCATTCAAAAATAAAGGCGATCATTGATCGCCTTTATGATTTATTATTAATCCCAAATTTAGATTAAGGGATGTTCAAATATTTATGTGTCTGAAGTGAGATATTCCATTTAGGATTATCTTTGACATGATCAATGATCAGTGGGGTCATTTCAGGATATTTGGACCATTCAGGTTGCAAATATAATTTACAGTCGTTGTTTACTAATTTAGAATGTTCTTCAGCCCATTCAAAATCACTTTTATTAAAAACAATGACTTTTAATTCACCGGCAGCTTCTAAAACATCTTTTCTTGGAGCTTTAAATTTCTTTGGAGAAAGACAGATCCAATCCCATTCGCCACTTAGTGGATAGGCACCAGATGTCTCTATAAAAGTTTGGATTCCAGCTGCGTGAAGACCTTTTGTTAAGTAATCCAAATTGTAGATTAAAGGTTCTCCTCCCGTGATGACAACTGTTTTTGCTGGATATTTTTTTGCATTTTCAATAATCTGATCAGCAGAAGTTAGCGGGTGTAAAGCGGCATCCCAGCTTTCTTTAACATCGCACCAGTGACACCCCACATCACATCCTCCCAATCGAATAAAATATGCAGCTTTTCCTGTGTGAAATCCCTCTCCCTGAATTGTATAGAACTCTTCCATCAACGGAAGTAAAGTGCCGTCTTCTGGAACTTGATGTGACATAGTAATGAATTTAAGATTGCAAAAATAATAAAAAAGATTGTGATATCGGGATTGTTTTCAATTCATTACTTTTAGATTAGATAGTCAAATCACTTGACGATCTTATTTGGCGCAGACAGGATTCTATTTATCTCCATATTTATCATTAACGAATTTTTATCATAAACTGTTAGTTCAGCATTTCTATAATGAATATTCCTATGCTACATTTGCATTATGATGTGCCCTCTTCCAAGTGAGGGGGAGAACTAAAAATGTGTCGATCAATGATGGGAGTGCAATAAAGACTTAAAAGTACAATTATGGATTATTTTCAGTATATTTGATGGATAATAGATCTAGGAATAGATTTAATTTATTAAGCCTTATAGATAATTAACAATTTAGTATGTTGTGTGTCTGTAAGGTGTTGTTTTATAAATAATTACTAAAAATAATCATATTTGTTGATGATTAAAATTACATTACCTGACGGTTCCGTTCGTGAGTACGAAAAAGGAACATCAGCTGCTCAAGTAGCATTGTCAATCTCGGAAGGTTTAGCTAGAAATGTGTTAGCCGCCGAAGTGAATGGAGAGATTTGGGACTCATCTCGTCCTATTGAAGAAGATTCTGCAGTAAAGTTGTTGACCTGGAATGATACAAATGGTAAATCTACCTTTTGGCATTCTTCTGCGCATCTATTGGCAGAGGCATTAGAAGATCTTTACCCAGGTATCAAGTTTGGTATAGGTCCCGCGATCGAGACGGGTTTCTATTATGACGTTGATTTTGGAGATCGTGAATTCTCATCTGATGATTTTAAGCAAATTGAAGATAAGATGTTAGAATTAGCAAAACGTAAAGAAATTTTCGAACGTAAAGCTGTTTCTAAAGCTGATTCTATTGCATATTTTACTGAAAAAGGAGACGAGTATAAATTAGATCTGATTAAAGATCTGGAAGATGGAAAGATTACATTCTATACACAGGGAGAATTTACCGATTTATGTCGTGGACCACATATTCCTAATACGGGATTTATCAAAGCGATCAAATTAACAAATGTTGCCGGTGCATACTGGAGAGGTGATGAGTCTCGTAAACAATTGACTCGTATCTATGGGGTAACGTTTCCAAAAGCTTCGGAATTAACAGAATATTTAAAGTTCATTGAAGAAGCAAAAAAGCGTGATCATCGTAAATTAGGTAAGGAATTAGAGTTGTTTGCTTTTTCAGAGAAAGTAGGAGCAGGATTACCATTGTGGTTGCCAAAAGGAGCAGCTTTGCGTCAAAAATTACAAGATTTTTTACAAAGAGCTCAGTTAAAATCAGGTTATGAACCTGTGATGACACCTCATATCGGTAATAAACAATTGTACGTAACATCTGGGCACTATGATAAATATGGCGAAGATTCATTCCAGCCGATAAGAACTCCAGTTGAAGACGAAGAGTTTTTCTTGAAGCCGATGAACTGCCCGCATCACTGTGAGATTTATAAAACAAAGCCACGCTCTTATAAAGATCTTCCTGTACGTTTTGCAGAATTTGGGACGGTTTACCGTTACGAGCAATCTGGAGAATTACATGGTTTGACACGTGTAAGAGGGTTTACACAAGATGATGCACATTTATTCTGTCGCCCAGATCAGGTGAAGGAAGAATTTAAAAAAGTGATTGACTTGGTATTGTATGTTTTCAAAGCATTGGGTTTTGAAGAGTATACTGCACAGATTTCGTTAAGAGATCCAGAAAATCGCACCAAATATATTGGTACAGATGAAAATTGGGCTCTTGCAGAAAGTGCAATTATCGAGGCCGCTGCAGAAAAAGAATTATCGACTGTCGTGGAATATGGCGAGGCAGCTTTCTATGGACCTAAACTGGATTTCATGGTGAAGGATGCTTTGGGACGTAGATGGCAGCTAGGTACTATTCAAGTGGATTATAATTTACCTGAGCGCTTCGAACTGGAGTATACAGGTTCTGATAATGCAAAGCATAGACCAGTGATGATTCATAGAGCACCATTTGGTTCTATGGAGCGTTTTATTGCTGTATTGATCGAACATTGTGCTGGAGAATTTCCATTATGGCTTGCCCCAGAACAATTTATCGTCTTGCCAGTGTCAGAAAAATATGAAGAATATGCGAAAAACCTTTTAGAATCGCTAAATAATTCCGATATTCGCGGACTGATAGACTTGCGTGATGAAAAAGTGGGTCGCAAAATCAGAGATGCAGAGGTGAAAAAACTGCCTTATATGTTGATTGTAGGGGAGAAAGAGGCTGAGAGTGGCACGATTTCTGTGCGTAAACATGGTTCAGTAGACATGGGATCCATGACTGCTGACGAATTTAGAGAAGTATTAATTAAAGAAATAACCGTTTAAATATTTAAACATTTGGCATTAAAAAGACCAGGTGGTCCTAGACCACCAATGAGGAAGAAAGAACCAGATCACCGCATTAATGAACTAATCCGTGTGCCTGAGGTACGTTTGGTAGGTGACAATGTGGAAACAGGAGTATATCCTACACGTAAAGCTTTAGAGCTTGCAGATGAATTGGAACTTGATTTAGTTGAGATTTCGCCAAATGCTGTTCCGCCGGTTTGTAAAATTATCGACTACAGTAAATTTGTTTACGAGCAAAAGAAGAAACAAAAAGAAATCAAAGCTAATGCAAAACAAACTGTTATTAAGGAAATCCGTTTCGGACCTAATACCAGTGAACATGATTTTGACTTCAAATTGAAACATGCGATCAAATTTCTTGAAAGCGGTGAAAAAGTTCGTGCTTACGTACACTTTAAAGGCCGTGCAATTGTACACAAAGAACAAGGGGAGATCCTGTTATTGCGTTTTGCACAAGCGTTAGAAGAAGTAGGTAAAGTTGAATTATTACCGAAATTAGAAGGAAAACGTATGTTTTTAACTTTGGCGCCTAAATTGGTAGCTAAAAAATAATAAAAAAATTCTAACAGATTGATATAAAATTTAAAGTATTATGCCAAAAGTAAAAACCAATTCCAGCGCTAAAAAACGTTTTAAGCTTACTGGAACAGGTAAAATCGCAAGAAAAAACGCTTTCAAAAGCCACATCTTGACAAAAAAGAGCACAAAACGTAAACGTAACTTAACAACAACAAGTTATGTATCTGATGGCGATATGGGCAACGTTAAACGTATGCTTGCTATCGGTAAATAAGTTTTATTCGATTTAATTAATAATAATTTTTTAACCGGGTACAGGGTTGTAAGATCATTGAGAAACATGACGCCTTTTACCAAATAATTTTAAAAATATGCCACGTTCGGTTAACGCAGTTGCTTCGAGAAGAAGACGTAAAAAAATCCTTAAATTAGCGAAAGGCTATTATGGATCACGTAGCAAAGTTTATACTATTGCTAAAAATACAGTAGAAAAAGGTTTACAGTACGCTTACCGCGACCGTAAAACAAAAAAACGCGAGTTTAGAGCTTTATGGATTCAACGTATTAACGCTGGAGCCCGTCAACAAGGATTATCTTATTCAGTGTTGATTGGTAAATTAAACGCTAAAAATATTGGTTTAAACCGTAAGGTTTTAGCTGATTTAGCTTTAAACAACCCAGATGCTTTCAAAGCAGTTATTGACGCAGTAAAATAGAGTTTTAACCCTGAGTCAATTTGTTAGATATTGGAAAGGAACCCATCAGGGTTCCTTTTTTGTTGTTACAGACTTTCGATTATTTATCGTTTTAATAATGAGCTCTTTTAAGCTTTATTTTTTTTAACTTTTTTGAAGTTTGGAATATATTTTTATTTTTATATAAAAGAGCCGTAGTTTATGAAGTTTCAAGATTTAGTTAATTTGTATGAGGAAGGAAGATATGAGGATTGTTTGTCCGAATTAGAAGTTTTTCTGGTACTGAACCCTCAAGATATCCCCACTCTAATTTTAAAAGCTACTGTACTTAAAGAACTTGATTTTCAAAATTCAGAAGAAGATAGTAAGGAATTATTATTAGAAGATTTTCAGGAAGTTATTACAATTTATAAATCTATTCTTGAAATAGAGCCCAATAATGAGGCCGCTCTTTTTGGTTTGTTGGAAACAACACGATTCTTTTATAAAGATCTAGATTACGATGAGTATGCATCGTATATAGATAGGTTGAGTATTCATGAAGATGAATTGGAGAACGTATGCCGTTTTAAAGCTGATTTAAATTATTTGCATGAAAAGTTTAATGAATCTATAGGTAATATCAATGAATTATTATCTATTTATGAAGTGCTATACGCCCATGATCGTATTAGTAAATGTGCTTTGCTAACAGAGAGTTTACTCTTTAAAGCAATGATACTCCGTGAAAATTTAGATCAACATCAACAAGCCTTAGCTGAATTTAAAAAATACAAACATGATATTCTTTCCAATAATGTATTGCTTTACCTAGATATAGGACAGCTTGCAATGGATTATCATGATTATGACATGATCGGTTGGGCCGGTACTAAGGCTGTGTTGTATGGAAATGAAGATCCTGAACTTGACGCAGAGATATTTAAGTTTTATGAACAGGTAATAGATCTATTAAATGGTGGCTTAGAAAACAAGCAATGTATTTACTTTGCAATTATGGTCCAACGTAATTTTCGTGAAGAACTGGGATTGGACTTATCCGATCCTCTCATCGAAGCAAAACGTTATATAGATCTTAATCCAGATTGGTTTGTACCCTATCACTTTGCGGGAACTTATATTCTTGAAGGTGGTAACTATGAAGAAGCTTTACCCTATCTGGTAAAAGCTGTCGAATTAGGTGGTTTTTCAGTTACTATATACCGTTATATACTCACTTATTACGAAGTTCATAAACAATTGCCCGTCGTATTAAATTGGCCGGAAGATGGACCTATCGACTATTTTAATTCCGGTTGCGAATTTTCGGAATTCGAAAATTCAATTGGCTCACCAATACTCGATATGGCCTTATTGAATTATCGCTTACAGTTTTTTGAAAGAGCATACCTCGCATTTAAAGCTTATTTCCACGAAAATAAATTTGAAGCGAATTACTTCATTAACCATCAGCTCATGTCCATGTGCTGTAATAATTATGCATTAGCGCTGAGCAGTAAACGAAAATACGATGAAGTGATTGAGATCTGTAAAGAAGGACTGACGTATAGTAGATTCTGGGAGCTGTATAATACCATGGCAGATGCCTATTTTGAAAAAAATGAATTTGAAGATGCACTAATCAATTATCATGAATTATTGGATGATAGTTTTAAAGAATTTGATTTACCAAACTACCTTCGAATTTCAGCTTATGTAACGAAATGCGAATTTAAGCTCGGGTATATTAAGGAAGCTGAAGAGCGTTTAAAAACAATTTCTCGGGAATATGATGAATTGATTCAATCTTCAGAATATGCTGAATACGATGAGGAAGATTTATTTGTTACGCGTCAGGCCTATATGGAAATTCAAAATGCTCGTTTTGATTTAATCAATCATCGTGGAGATTCTGAAACGTTAAAAGATTGGCAGAAAGAGCTGGAAAGTAAACCTGATGATGCTTCAAATTGGTACATGTTAATGCAAAACTATTTCCAATTGGAACAATATGAACAATGTATTGCTTGTGCTAATAACTATGAAGCGACAAAACCCATACAGGAGATGGCATTAATAGATTATCGCAAGTTACATTATCTCAGAGGGAAGTCATACTTTTTAACTGCAAACTATACAGCAGCATTGCAGGATTTATTGGTGGCGTATAGCTCTACAAAAGCAACTTTGGAAGAAGAGGAATCACATGGTGATTTTCATTTAATACTGCTTCATTTAATCCGTACTTATTTTCATTTAAATGACTGGAACAATGTCATTCGAATTGCTCAAGAGTCTGACGAAATGTATAAAAGTCAGAATTGGGAAGAAGATGATGATTGGTGCGAAATGTTGTTGATGTCTGCCGAAGCATCATTTGAATTGAATGATACAGAAAGCGGTAAACAAAAAATACAAAATATTCTAAAGTTTTTTCCGAAGCATGAAAAGGCATTAGAGAAAAAGAAAGAATGGAGCTCCGGTTGGTTTAGCTGGTTGAAAAAATAAAGATTTTATATACTGAATAATTAATTTGATCATTGCTAATGTATGGTATGGATCAGCCAAAATGCACCTGTTTAATTAGCATCGTTTATAGGTATAATATGAAAGGATTGATTATTTATATTGGTCTTTTTTGTATTGGTCCTTTTTGTTTTATGAATGTATAAGATAAAAAAAACACGCTTTAAGCGTGCGACAAATTGTTTATAAATGTAGGTTAATCTTCACCCGATAATAAATCATCTCCATCAAATGTAAATTCGATTACATCCGTGTAGCTTTCTAATGTTTGTACTTCAAAATCTTTAATCATCTTTCTGTTTTTTATTTATTATAAAGATAAGTATCGTTTTTAATCTCTGCGTAAAATGTATGTGAAGTTTTTGTTAAGTGTTTTGTGTATTTGATTTTGTTAACATTGGAGGTTTTTTTTCATTCTAAAACCATGATTATTGAGGCAAAAAAACCTGTTATTATAAAAGAAAAACTTATCTTAGTAGAATTACATAGTTAAAGTTCCGCAGTCATTTTGGAGCTTGTATATTTCCTTATTGATCACTAAATGAAACAGTCTTCATGTCAAAATTAATTAATCTAAAAATTTTCAAGCAGTTTTTACAGTCTAGTAATATTGGCGGTATTCTGTTATTTATCTGTGTTATTCTTTCTTTAATAGTAGCCAATAGTCCCTTAGCAGATTCATTCAGTAAGCTATTAAATACAACTCTAGGTTTTGAAACAGATCATATTCAGTTAAACTATTCGGTACTGCTTTGGATTAACGATGGTTTGATGGCAATATTTTTTCTTTTGGTAGGTTTAGAGATCAAGCGTGAATTGGTAGAGGGTGAATTATCTTCTCCAAAGAAAGCATTACTCCCCATATTAGCTGCTGTGGGTGGAGCTATTTTACCAGCCCTTATTTATTTGTTTATTAATAAAGGATTACCAACTGAGCATGGTTGGGGTATCCCTATGGCTACAGATATCGCTTTCGCCTTGGCTGTGATCACTTTATTGGGTAATCGGGTTCCGGCAAGTCTAAAAATCTTTTTAGCGGCTTTAGCAATCGTTGATGATTTGTTGGCTATTTTAGTTATTGCATTGTTTTATAGCGGCGATCTGCATTATAATTATTTATTTATTGCATTAGGAATTTTTGCTTTCTTATTGTTGCTTAATTTTTTTGGAGTAAAAAAAATATGGGCCTATTTGATACCAGGAGTATTTATCTGGTATTTTATTCATCATTCAGGGATACATGCCACCATTGCGGGGGTATTGGTAGCACTATCATTACCAACAAATGTAACAGACGATGAATCACCGTTAGAAAAATTGGAACATATACTCACTTCTCCAGTCAATTTTATCATTATCCCTTTATTTGCAATCGCAAATACCAATATTACTATACAAAGTGAAATGGTGCACGGATTGACCACTGCTTTGGGTATTGGTATAATAGGCGGTTTATTGGTTGGAAAATCTGTTGGGATATTAGGGATATCTTTCATTGCTACGAAATTAAAATTATGTACGTTGCCTGAAGGTGCAAATTGGAAACATATTTTTGGAGTAGGTTTACTAGGCGGTATAGGGTTTACGATGTCTATCTTTGTATCTATATTAGCTTTTACTGATCCCATGCTTATTGAAGAAGCAAAATTTGCAGTACTCATCGGATCTTTATTTTCAGGAGCAATCGGCTATTTATTCTTAGCAAGTATTGGTAAAAAGACAGCATAGCTAAATAAAAACTAAACATAAAAAGGCAGTCCTAATATTAGGACTGCCTTTTTATGTTTTGAACATATCTATGATTTCTGTCATTAAAACTTAAAAATAAATCGAATTAAATAGATTCTGATTATTTTTTTTTCGAGGTAAATCATTTTTGTTAAGAATTAATCTAGAGTGGATCTTGATCATTTAAATTCATTCTTTAAACTAATGGATATTAAGTTAAATTGTCTTTTTTTTGTTACATGATGTACTTGTTACAATAAGGCTTTATAATTTTAATCGTTAATTATCAATATGTTATGGTAATGTTAAAAACATTTTTTCGGAATAATTATGAAAAATCAATCGATTGCGTACATTAGGTAACAACTAAACATATGGTGCTAGGGGAGATTCTTTCAATAGGGTTTAGCACTGATTAAATTACCAAATTAAACCTTTTTCACATTATGAGAAAACTATTACAGTTTCTTAACGAGGATTTTATTGAGCATAAAAAATCGATAAAATACTCCCTTTGGGCGTCCACAGCGCTCGTGTTAATTAGCCATCAGTCATTAGGTAATCCGATGTCAAAATTTGCTGATGTGTCAAGTTATGTAGTCAACACACAGATTACGCAAAACCCTGTTCGAGGAAAAGTTCAGGATGCCGCGACTAAAGAACCCATCGCTGGAGCAACAATTAGAGTCGTGGGAAAGACTTTAGCGACCTCTTCCGATTCGGAGGGTAATTTTCAGATTGATGCAGCCTTAAATGATGTATTGGAAATTACCTATGTCGGCTTTTCAAAGCAATCTGTGAATGTAACATCAACATCGCTACCACTAATTGTTGGGATGCAAGGACAAACTGGTGATTTGGATGAGGTAGTAGTAACCGGATACAGCACACAACGTAAAAAAGATCTGACCGGAGCTGTCTCTGTCGTGAATGTTGATCAGTTAAAAAGTACACCGGCCGCAAGTGCCGTAGAATCTTTACAAGGACGTGCAACTGGTGTTCAAGTTGTAACGGACGGAGCTCCTGGTGCGACACCGCAGATTAAGATCCGTGGTTATAGTACTATTAACAATAATGAACCATTATACATTATTGATGGCGTGCCGTATGAAGGGAAATTAAGTTGGTTGAATCAAAATGATATCGAAAGTATGCAGGTTCTAAAAGATGCATCTGCAGCTTCAATATATGGATCTCGCGCAAATAATGGTGTCGTGATTGTGACAACAAAAATGGGTAAATCGGGAAAACCACAAATTAATTTGGATGCCTATTTTGGAATACAGGTTCCTAACAGTAGTCGTTTTCCTAAAATGTTAAGTCCACAACAAGTTTTAGATATTGAAAATAGATTAGATGGAAAAAACAATACATTGCCAGATTACATTATTGCAGGTGCTAAATTAGGTCATGATATTAAACCTGCCGATCTTGATATGTCAAAATACAAATATGATGCTTCAAGTCGAGCCGATTTTTATCAGATTACAAAAGCAAATAAGGCTGGTACCAATTGGTTTGATGCATTATCTCAAAATGCACCAACCCAATCTTATCAATTAAGTGCTACGGGTGGGGGTGAGAATGCAAATTATGCTTTTTCAGGAGGATATCTAAATCAAAAGGGTACTATTATTCATACAGGTTTTGAAAAATATAATGTCCGCTCTAATATGTCATTTTCTGCCTTTGATAAAAAATTGAGATTTGGGGAAAATATTCAGTATTCTTTTACTGAAGGCTTTGGCATGGGGGTGAATACAAATACTGCTGGTGATTATATTGGGGAAGGGAGTGCCCTTGGTTTTGCATACCGAATACACAATTTAATCCCTGTATATGATGAGGGTGGAAATTTTGCAGGTTCTGTTGGTGGACAGTATGGTAACGGAGAAAATCCAGTAGCCATAGCATCTCGTGCTCAAGATAATAAGAATAAAAGTAATTTATTCTTTGGCAATGTCTATGGAGAGTATGATTTACTAAAAGGCTTAACTTTCCGCACAAGTATGGGTATGAAATATGAAAATTATAATACAGTTTCATATACCTATCCGAATCCAGAATTTACAGAAGGAAGTTTCAACAACGGAATGATCGAATCTTCTGGAATTAATAAAGAGTGGACATGGACAAATACCTTAAATTATAAAGCGAAATTTAATGATGAACATAATCTAAATATTTTGTTGGGTACCGAAGCAATATCCAGCAGATATAGACAAATATCTGCTCGAGGAAACGGTTTCTTTACAACTGAAAGTTTAGATTATTTTTATATTGATGCTGCGTCAAAAGATATTTTTGGAAATGGGGAGGGAACCGTGGGTTCATTGTTCTCCATATTCGGAAAAGTAGACTATTCTTTTAAAGATCGTTATATTTTGAGTGGTACTGTAAGACGAGATGGATCGTCAACATTTGGACCAGACAATAAATATGGAGTATTTCCTGGTGTAAGTGCTGCTTGGCGATTATCGGAAGAAGAGTTTTTAAAGGGATCTTCATGGTTGAATGATCTTAAAATCCGTGCTGGTTATGGAGTAACAGGAAATCAGCGTATTCCACAAAATCAATATGTAAATCGTTATAAAGTTGATGTAAACTCATCTTCTTATCCGATCAACGGACCACTTAGTTCCGGTGTATGGCAAAATGCATATAGTAACCCTGCAATTAAGTGGGAGCAGGTATCCGCATTAAACCTCGGATTGGACTTTTCCATAATGAATGGTGATTTTGATGGATCATTTGACTGGTATAATAAGAAAACTACAGATATGCTTTATCCACTTCCGTTACCAGCAGTTGGTATAGGAAGAGCTGATGCACCTTATGTTAATATTGGTGATATGCAAAATAAAGGAGTTGAGTTTTCATTAAATTATCATTATGGCAAGAAACAAGAAAAACCATTCACGCTTGATCTTTCAGCTAATATCTCAAGAAATGTAAATAAAATTGTGTCTTTAGCTCCTTCAATTAGTCAACAAGTATATGGAGCTTTCCGTAGTATGGAAACTTCTATTTTAAAAGCTGGTGAACCACTAGGTGCATTTTATGGATATAAAGTTGTCGGAATTTATCAAGATGCTGCTGATATCGCAAGTGCACCTTATGCGGATGGAAAATCACGCATAGGAGGGCTTAAGTATGCTGATATAAATGGTGATAAGGTAATTGATGCTAATGACAGAACAATAATAGGAAGTCCACATCCTGATTTTGTATATTCATTAAATATCAATGCAACGTATAAAAACTTTGATTTTATGGCTTATTTCTACGGTTCTAAAGGAAATCAAAATTATGAAGCAACACGTTATTTTACCGACTTCGGAGTTTTCAAAGGACAGAAAAGTGTTCGTGTCTTAGATGAATGGAGCCCAAAGAATAATGGAAGTATGATTCCTTCTCAAGTCAATGATGCTTCTCCATATGAATATGCATCTTCAAGTTATTATGTACAAGATGCTAGTTTTTTAAAGCTTAAGAATTTACAGGTAGGTTATAATTTACCTGTTCAAAATCTATTTGGAGCAAATAGTTCAGTACGTAAGTTTAGAATGTATTTTGCTGTAACGAATTTGTTTACTATTACTAAATATGAAGGGTTAGATCCAGAGGTAACCGCTACTCCTTCGGATTATCCAGCATTAGGTGTTGATTTTGGAGTCTATCCACAGGCAAGACAATACATGTTAGGTCTTAGTTTAGGATTCTAAAGCTTTATTAATTATTAAAATTTAAATATCATGAAGAAAAAGAATATATATATGATACTGGGAGCCACTACACTTTTATTTGCTTCTTGCGGTAAGGGTTTTTTGGAAAAATTTCCACAGGGAGAATTAGCAGAACCACAAGTTGAAAATGCTAAAGGAATTGAAGGGATATTGATTGGAGCCTATGGAATATTGAATGGGAATGTAAGTGGAACTTGGGGTAATTACTCATCGGCACCAAGCCAGTGGTTATTTGGTGAAGTTGCAGCAGATAATGCACATAAAGGTTCTACGTCTACTGATCAGCCGAATATGAATATGATTGAATTTCATACACCTAATAGTTCAAACGATAACTTGAGCCAAATGTGGGAAGTTTATTATGAAGGTGTATTGCGGGCTAATAACACTTTACGCCTATTAAAAGTAGATCAGGCTGGAGCTAAAACTATTAGTGCAGCTAGAGCAACGCAGATTGAAGGTGAGGCAAGGGTGTTGCGCGCCCATTATTATTTTTATCTATGGAGAGTATTTAAGAATCTTGTTTATGTAGATGAAAATACTACTTTAGATGAAGCCAAGGTAAAGCCTAATAAAGATGATGTGCTACCAAAGATAATAGAAGATTTAAAGTTTGGTATTGAGAATTTACCTCTAACAAAAATTAATGAAGAGGCAGGTAGAATGGATCAAAATATTGCTAAAGCATATTTGGGCAAAGTTTATTTGTATCAAAAGAAATATCCTGATGCGCTTATTTTATTCAAGGAGGTTATGGCTGGTAAAGATATTTTATCAATGCCTTTTCAAAATAACTTTGATGTATTAACTGAAAATGGACCTGAGGCTTTGTTAGTATCGAAACATGCCATCAATCCTAACGGTAGTGGTGACAATGCAAATGTGGGGGATATGTTAGCTGGATTGAATGGAAATAATCCCGTTGGCTGTTGTGGGTTTTATCAACCAACAATTGATTTAGTAAATGCATATAAAGTTGACGCTAATGGGTTACCACTTTTAGATGGTACATTTCGTCTAAATCCGTATAAATCAGATTTTGGATTGGTCGATACAAAAGCGGACTCAGCTAAAACAAAATATCAATTAGATGTTAGCTTAAGATTTGATCCACGATTAGATTATACTGTGGGACGTAGAGGAGTAAGGTATCTTGATTACGGTGTAATGCCAGGAGATGCATGGATTAGAGACGTAACGAATGGAGGTCCTTTTGTAGGTATCAAAACTATGATTCCGCAGAGTCAATTTGGTAGCCATACAGCTTCTGGTGCTGCATACATCACTGATCTAGATGTAAATATAATTCGTCTTGCTGATGTTGTGTTGATGGCAGCAGAATGTGAAGTGGAAGTTGGGAATTTGACTGGTGCAATGAATTATGTTAATGCAATTCGTAATCGTGCAGCTAATTTACCAGCGAAGAAAACAGCCAACAATAGTAATGCTGCTGTCTATGTAGTTAAACCATATTTATCCTTTCCTGATCAAATTTACGCGCGAAAAGCTGTTCGTTTTGAACGCCGTCTAGAATTGGCAATGGAAGGTCATCGCTTTTATGATTTAGTAAGATGGGGTGAAGCAAAGGCAGTTTTAGAAAGTTATTCATCTTTTGAAGGTGGTATTTTACCAGCATATAAAGGGTTGAATTTTAAACCTGAAAATGAATATTTCCCAATTCCTCAAGCTCAAATTGATCGAAGTGGTGGTGCTTTAACACAAAACAATGGGTATTAATTATTGACAATAAACAAGGGGTTTATCTAAATTATTAGATAAACCCCTTGTTATTAAGCACATCTTTTGTTAAATAATATTATTTATAGATTCTAAATACTTTACACAGGTAAAACCTATTTAGGATTGTCAAAATAATAAATTATAATTTCTTTAGATCATTAATAAATGCATCGACATATTGTTCGTCTGTTGCCCATGATGTTATTAATCTAATGGCAGCATTGTCGTCATCTATTTCTTTCCAGACAAAGAACAAATAATTTTCGTGGAGTTTTGCAATCATATCTTTGGGTAAAATAGGAAAGATCTGATTTGTAGTTGAATTTGTTAAGAAAGAAAAACCTTTGGATTTTACAGTTTTTGCTATTTTCATGGCCATTTTGTTAGCATGATCTGCTAATTCGAAATATAGGTCTTCCTTGAATAATTCAAGAAATTGTATAGCAAGTACACGTCCTTTCGCTAACATTGCACCTCTTTGTTTCAGTACATAATCAAAATCTTCTGCCAGATGCGGATCTTTAAAAATAACAGCTTCGCCTAATAATGCACCATTTTTCGTTCCACCGATATAGAATACATCTGTTAATTTTGCAATATCAGGGAGTGTTAAATCATTATCTTGAGCCATTAAAGCGTGTCCCAATCGAGCACCATCAAGAAATAACAATAAATTATGCGAAAGACAACATGCTGCCAGATCTTCTAATTCTTTCTTAAGATAGATCGTGCCGATCTCAGTTGAATTGGAAATATAAACCATCCTAGGTTTTACTACATGCGGTTTTAGTGCATATTCTTGCAATGCTCTTTCAATAGCAACTGGATTAAGTTTGCCATCAGCGGTTTCTACAGTAATTACTTTATGGCCGGTTGCCTCAATAGCTCCTGTTTCATTAGCCGAAATATGTCCGGTTTTAGCACTGATCACCGCTTCATGGGGGCGCAAAAGAAAAGAAATAACAATTAGGTTGGTCTGCGTGCCTCCGGAAAGAAAATGTATGGTAGCTTGTGGGTTATTGATCTTATTTTTTAAAATATCTTTTGCTTGGATAGCATATTCATCTTCTCCATAACCAAGTTGTTGAACAAGATTTGTTTCTATTAATTTATTGAGAATATTTGGGTGCGTACCCTCAGAATAGTCATTTTTGAAATTGTACATTTTTTTATTTTAATATAACCAAGATAGAAGAGGCATAGTGGTAAATAGCTTCCTTCATTATTTATAACTTACAGCGCCACTCAATAGACCTGTAAAGATAAAATATAATTAATGATTTTATAACAGGTTAAATTTCATTGAATCGTCACAAGTTCACAATTAAAAAGGCTAAACCATATCGGGATGATCTATATTAAGCCAAAAAACAAAAAATCACGGAGTGATAGTTCCGTGATTTTTAGATTTTATATGAAGGACGATATTTAACCCTTTTTCTTCTTCATGGTCATCTTAGCTTTTTTCCCGGCACCATAATTATATGTTTTACTATTACTTTCTTTCTTTTGATGGAAAGCTGCACCACGTGTTCCATCATTATCATCATCAATTAATGAGGTATTTCCCTTTTTTGCACTGTAAATTGATAATTTTTCTGGTAAATCAAGAACTTCCATTTTTTGACCTACTGTATGCTCAATTTTTTTGATTTCAGGCAACTCCAAATCTGTTGCAAAAGTAAATGACAGTTGCTCTTCTGTATTTGATTTAATGATTCGTTGTATAAGCGTATCGTTATTCTCGGGGATTTCAAAATGAAAAATATACGGTATTCCCGACAGATCTAATACTTCAGTTCCTTCATTGGCAACGATTAAGATCCGATGAGCATCCTCTTGTTTAAATAATTCGATGTCAGAAATGCTTTTATCTTCAAAAAATAAAGGGTTAAATATAACGATCTCATCGTTATATTTACGGTGTAAGCTTTTCCCTAATTTTTGTGCAGTAAGTTTACTATTAACAAAAATGATCACTTTATCAAAAACTTCGTTGTCCAGCATTAAGCTGTTGAGAAGATTGATTTTAGTTGTGAAATTTGGAACCTGATATAGGAACATATCATGTACATTAAGTTTTTCCGCAGCAAGTTCTTCTACTTCGATCAGGGCTGGTGAAACCATAAAACCATCAATCATCTGGTGCAATTTTTCATGCTCCACTGTACTAAAAACAAGATGCTGACACTTTTTAGCACTTTGAACAAGTTCTTTCACCGGAGTTATCATACCATTTTTAATTACCTCTTCTGCATCATCGATAATTATGGTATGTATTAAATTAAGATTTAAGCCCAATTTAAGGTAGACAGCTCTTGCTCTATTTGGAGTAGAAACAACGATTTCAACACCAGCGACAAGTTTTTCAATTTCTTGCTCCATACTACCTCCAGCACGTAATCCAATAATACTAAGGTCTTTATTTTTACTGATCAAATAAAATTGATCAACAATAGCCTGAACACATTCTTGATCAGGAGCTAAAATCAAAACTTTTGGAGCATCAGGAACGTTGAATTTAAGTCCAGAAAGTACACTTAGGATATAAGTTGTCGTTTTACCTGAACCGTCAGGACCTATAGCGATAATATCTTGGCCTCCTAATATCCGAGACATTGATTTCACTTGTATTTCCTTGGGTGTTAAATAACCCAAACTTTCCATGGATTTTTGTAACCGCTTGCTTAATTTTAATTTATCGAAAGACACCTTATTGTCGTATTTAATGAATAATGGACAAAGTTACTTAAAAAATAATTGCAAATAGATGCTTATGGTTCTTTATGGAATATAACTAAATTCAGAGATTTAAAAGCGAAATTTATAGCAGCACCAGTAAAGGTAAAACTACTTTATTTATGACATCATGATAGTTTTCTTCAATTTAGCCTTAAACCGTTCTCAAAATAAGCCATTACGTTTTTCTTATTACCTTATTATGGTTATCTTTAAAAGGAGTCAAAATCATTAGAGAAAGGAATGGAAATGGTCACAGAATTAGAAAAATATTCATTGGTATTTCAACCCTGTGAAAAGGGTATTCAGATGGTAAGGTCAATCAAAGAAAGTTTAAAGAACAAGATTGGATGGTTTTCCAGTTGTCACTCATTGGCACATATTACAATTTGTGAGTATCTCGCGGATCGTGCGACTTTATCAAAGATAAAAAAACAAGTCACAGAGATTCTTAAATATGAAAATTCACAATATGTCTATTTCGATGAATATAGCGCTTTTCCAAAAAATGGTGCTTTTTTCATTGCTCCAGCATTAAAATCTAAACAGTTCTTGAAAAATAAAATGCAGGCCATTACCAGTATCGATTTTGATACGGAAATGTTTAAAAGTACTGAACCTCATTTGACAGTTGGGCGTAAGTTGGATCAGGATAAGCTTGCAGTAGCTTTTGAAAATTTCAAAGCAATAGATTTAGATTTTTTTTGTTCTAGTATTTTCTTGCGAAGATTTAATCCCATTAGAAAACAATATGATACAATAGAAGAATTTAAATTTGGCAACCTCCCCAAACCTGCTAAAGAGGAGGGACAGTTGTCTTTTGATTTCTAATAAAAAGATAAAAATGTAGTTTTTCGTTTTAGGATTTATATCTTTATTTCCGCGAGATAGATGGCATATTAACGACATAGCAATCCTAATGAGTAAAGATCCTTACCAGCATGAAAAATCTCTTTCAGATGTGCACGAAAGTGTTGAAATCAGTAAGGGCAAATCAAAAATAAAAAAAATCCTCAGTTTTTTTGGACCGGCCTATTTAATTAGTGTAGGTTATATGGATCCTGGGAATTGGGCTACAGATTTAGCCGGAGGAAGTCAGTTTGGCTATGCCCTATTATGGGTTTTGTTGATGAGTAACATCATGGCTTTACTCTTGCAGAGCCTTTGTACCCGTCTAGGAATAGTGAGACGAAAAGATCTCGCACAGTGTAATCGGGAGACATACCCAAAGCGCATGAATTTTGTGCTTTATATCTTGGCAGAAATAGCAATCGCGGCCTGTGATCTCGCGGAAGTATTGGGAATGGCGATCGGATTAAACTTACTTTTTGGAATAGATATCCTTTGGGGCGTATTAATCAGTTTTGCAGATACATTTTTGATTATGTATCTACAGAAGTTAGGTATGCGAAAGATGGAACTTTTCATTATTGGTCTAATTACGATGATTGGTCTGTGCTTTATGGTAGAGATGTTTTTAGTTCAACCTGATTTCGGTGAAGTAATGACCGGCTTTATTCCAAGCTTACCCAATAGTGCTGCACTTTATATTGCAATAGGAATTATCGGAGCTACTGTAATGCCACATAATTTGTATTTACATTCAGCCTTGGTACAAACGCGAAAAATAGACAGAGATGACCATTCCATAAGAAAAGCACTCAAATATAATTTTTTTGATAGTGCAATTGCTTTAAATCTAGCCTTTCTGGTCAATGCCGCTATTCTCATCCTCGCATCTGCCGCTTTTCATAAAAACGGAATGCATGATGTAGCAGATCTGGAAGATGCTTATCACTTATTGGGAAAAACATTAGGAACAGATCTCGCTCCTAAATTATTTGCAGTAGCGTTGATATTGGCAGGTCAAAGTTCTACCGTAACTGGAACCCTTGCAGGACAGATTGTAATGGAAGGATATTTGAGATTACGGATCAGTCCCACCCTCCGAAGAATTATTACTAGATTATTAGCAATTATACCAGCAGTATTGGTCATATTAATTGCTGGAGAATCTCAAGTTGGCTCTTTATTAATTTTTAGTCAGGTTATATTAAGTATGCAGTTGGCATTTGCAGTTATTCCATTAATTCATTTTGTAAGTGATAAGGAAAAGATGGGAAATTTCGTTATAAAGCCTTATATGCAAATATTGGCATGGCTTATAGCTATTATCATAGCAGTACTTAATATCAAACTGGTATATGAGGAAATCTCAACATGGATTATTAAATATGATGTACTCTGGTTAACTATTTTATTAATTCTTGGGGCCGCAGGCATGATCGTTTTGTTGATTATGACCTTTATTTATCCTATACTTCATAAAAATAGAGCAATTGTATTGGATGTCCACCCCCCATTTGAAGATTTAAAGTTTGATGAACCCATATCGTTCAATAAAGTTGTACTTGCTTTGGACTACTCAACTTCAGATACAAAAGCAGTACAGTATGCCCTTTCTATAGCTAATACGAATTCTCATTTTATCTTGGTGCATATTGTTGAAAGTGCAGGCGTGAAATATACGGGAGAAAGTACGGATGACTTAGAGTCTAGACAAGATCTGGAAAGATTAGAGAAATATGCACATTTCTTTTCCGATAGAGCTTATCAAGTTAATTTTGAACTGGGTTATAATAATCGGGTTGCTTCTATTGCGAAGATATGTGAACAATATGAGGCTGACCTATTAATTGTTGGGAGCCATGGACATACGGGAGTTAAGGATTTTGTTTTCGGAGAAACTGTAAATAAATTACGACATGCAGTGAAAATACCCGTTTTTATTGCGCAATAATCTGAAATGATAATTATTTAAGATAAAAGATACTTAAACTGTTAACGATCTTTTTTATATTAGAGAATAAGATAAAATGCGAATGGATAATATGAGACAGGTTTATATAGAAAGAGATGTAGCAGAATTTCTAAATCTTTCTATGTATCAAAATCAGATTACTTTTTTGAGCAATTTGATGCTCTCTTCTAAGAGTGATCAAATTTTAGAAAAAATCCGAATTGAAATTGATACTGAGGGAGCGTGGATGGAACCTTTTTCTTATGAATTAGCCTATCTACCCGTCGGATTATCTGTTAAGATACCCACGGATAAAATTATTGTCAAGCCAATTTATTTCCTTCAATTAAGTGAGGTTGAACGAAGTACTTTTCAAATTAGAGTCTATCAGGACGAAAATTTATTAACAAAAGAAGTAATATCTATAGCGTTGCAACCCTTATCATTTTTTGGAGGTTTTAATACTCTTCCAGAATTATTAGCATCTTATATTACACCTAATCATCCTTACATTTATGCTGTTAAAAGTAAGGCGATTGCCTATCTAGAACAGCAAAATTTACCTGTTAAATTTGAGGGGTACCAGGCTACAGATCCATCGCGGATTCTTGAAATGATGCGGGCGATATACCATGCTTTGCAAGCGCAAGAAATAGTATACAGCGCATTACCGCCTAGTTTTGAAGAGAATGGACAACGGCTGAGGATGGTCGATGTTATTGCAAAAAAACGTTTTGGTAATTGTATTGATATTAGTTTACTCTACGCAGCATGTTTGGAGGCCATTGATTTGAATCCAATAATAATAGTTACTAAAGGACATGCTTTCGTAGGATGTTGGCTTCATCAAGATCGATTTGCGCAGATTATTAACGAAGATAAAACCGCTATTACTAAACGTTTTGCTAAAGGAATAAGTGAAATTGTTGTTGTTGAGTCAACAAGTGTTTGTAAAGGAGCTAGTATTAACTTTAATCAGGCAATTGATCTTGCGGAAGCGAGCCTGATAGAAAGGAATGATTTCTTTCTTTCCATCGACATAAAGCGTGCGCGTGCCAGCGGTATCAAACCGCTGCCATTAAAGATAGATGATTCTTTCGATCTTGAGCATGAGTTTATACGAAATCAAGTAGATTTGAAGATGCAAGAAGAAACGATTGAGGTAGGAAAAATTTATAAAGAATTTGACGGAAATGATAATAAATCCATCAGTAAGCAGAAAGTCTGGGAAAGAAAGCTGTTAGACCTGTCATTGCGCAACAATCTTCTTAATTTGCGTATGACAAAAAATATGTTGCAGATTATGGATGTAAATATTCATGACCTGGAAGACCTGTTAGTTGATGGTAAAAGTTTTTCGATCAGTGCTAGTGCTGATGCTCCCATACTGAAGCAGTACAATATCTTGAATCCTTCATTACATCCTTCATCGCCAGCCTATCAATTGGCAAAAGAAGAATTAGCACATAACCGTTTATTATCTTATTATCATGCTGATGATTTAGATACAATTCTGACTCATATATCTCGCAATGCCAAATTATCGATCGAAGAGAACGGCTCCAGTACTTTATTCTTAGCTATAGGACTGTTACAGTGGCGGGATAAAAAAACGCTTGCCCAAGTTCGATCTGCTCCAATTATATTAATTCCGGTTGAGCTGACGCGACGCTCTATCAACAGTAAATTTGTCCTCAAAAGCCGCGAAGAAGAGGCGATGATCAATATTACCTTATTAGAGTTTCTTCGTCAAGAACACGGTTTGGATCTCCGGGATCTCGAAGAGCTTCCTAAAGATGGAAAAGGAATCGATGTTGCACAATTGATCGCACAGATGCGAAGAGCAATCATGGGACTTAAGGGATGGGATATTGTAGATCAGGTGATTTTGGGTAATTTCTCTTTTAACAAATTAATTCTTTGGAATGATATTGCACATCAATCTGAAGAAATTGCAAAAAGTAGCATTGTTCGTAGCCTTATCGATGGCCAATTGCGATTAGATATTGGAAAAGAGGAAGTTCCATTAGATTTTGATAATATAAACCCATCTGCTTTAGCGTTGCCTATAGCAACAGATGTATCCCAATTAGAAGCAATTTTCACTTCTAATCAGAATCAAAGTTTTGTTTTACATGGTCCTCCTGGGACAGGTAAATCCCAGACGATTACTAACATTATTGCAAATGCACTTTATCAGGGCAAAAAAGTATTGTTTGTTGCTGCGAAGAAAGCCGCATTAGATGTTGTATATAAGCGATTGGCAGCAATAGGTCTATCCAATTTCTGTTTGGAACTCCACTCCAATAAAGCAAAAAAATCAGATGTACTTTCACAGCTTGCAGAAACTTTGGAACAGCCACAGTTGAAGGGTAATTTTAATTTTCAAGATGAGGCCAATCATTTAATAAATGCTAAAAAAGAGTTACAGATTTATATTAGCCAATTGCATAAACAGCAACCTATTGGCTGGAGTTTGTACGATAGTATTACAGCATTAACAACTTTAGAATCTTATCAGTTCGCTAAAATCGATCTCTCTCAAACATTTTTTGATTCTTTGACAAATGAGAAATGGCGAACATGGAAAGATTTGGTAATCGATTTAAATTCTGTTTCAAAGATTATCGCTAATCCTAGTCAGAATCCGTTCAAAGGTATTGCTCTTGTGCAATACTCAAGTGCTATCCAACAGGAAGTTGTATCTTCTGCTGTAGAATTAAATCATACTCTGTTGGAGTATGGACAATTGCTACGTCAGTTCATATCAAATTTTGATATGCCGATTCAGAACTTATCTTGGTCAGATTTGTATTTATTCGATCAGCTTATTAAGTCCTTAACGGAACTTCCTGAGACGGATTTATCGCTTTGGAAGATGCTATTAAGCAAATCGCAAGAAGAGCGATTACAGAAATGGATCTCAGATTTTGAAATATATCAGATCAGACGTCAGGTTTTATTAAATCATGCCCACAAAAGCGTGCTCGATGCTAATTTGACAGCATTAGAGTCTTTATGGAGTGAGGCAAAACAGACCTGGTTTTTACCAAAATGGTTTAAAAAAAGAAAAGTAAAGAAAGGTTTGTCAGCTTTTAGTACTATACCTTTACATGAAGATGAAACCTTCGATCAATTTTTTGCTTATGTCAATGCCTTTCAACAAATAAGGACAGTAGTTGAGTCTAAAGAGTATGAGGCAATCCATCAAGGCTTAGGCAGCTCTTACCTGCAAGAAGATACTAATTTAAAACTTGTGCAGGAGCAAATTGAGACACTGAAAATAATTAATGGACAATTATTAGCATTAAGTAATGTTACAGTAACTGATATTGTACAAAAGTGGATTGAAAAGTCGAAAACAAAAACAACCCAATTGATCCCAAATCAAGAATATACTTTACACAGTTTAACAAAGGTATGGGGTAAACTACTTATTAAGAGTAATGATTTTCAAACTTTAACGCAATTAGATATTCGGTCTTATCCAGTTCAGGTCGATTGGCTGACTGAAATCGAAGGTAAAATGTCTGGTATTATTGATCAAATTGATTATTTAAAGAATTGGACAAATTATTCGAAAACAAAAGAAAAAGCTATATCATTAGATTTAAACTGGTTTATTGAATTGTATGAAAAAGATGATCTTAAACAAGAACATCTTTTGGAACATTTTGATTATATCATTCATTACAATCTGGCCAATAAAGTGATCGCTTCGCATGAAGCACTTAATATGTTTAATGTCCGATTATTTGAAGATAAGATCGAAAAGTATAAACAAATTGCAAATTCTTTCACTGAATTGACTAAAAAGGAATTATTGTTACGACTAAATGAACGGTTGCCAAATAATACTATTGAAGCTCTTCAAGGATCTGAAATAGCAATTTTACAGCGTGCCATTAAAAATCGGGGACGTGGTGTAAGCATTCGAAAGCTATTCGATCAAATTCCAGCGCTACTGCCTCGTTTAGCTCCGTGTATGCTTATGAGTCCAATTTCAGTGGCTCAATATTTTGAGGTAAATCCGGACCAGTTTGATTTATTAATTTTCGATGAAGCTTCTCAATTACCCACTTGTGAAGCTGTCAGTTCTTTAGCTCGATCTAAACATGCGGTTATAGTAGGTGACCCAAAACAGATGCCTCCAACATCATTCTTCATGACGAATAAAGTAGATGAGGAAAATATGGAAATTGAGGACCTTGAAAGTATTTTAGATGACTGTCTTTCTTTATCATTCCCTTCAAAATATTTGTTACGTCATTATCGAAGTAAACACGAAAGTCTTATTGCTTTTAGTAATTCACATTATTATGACAATAAATTATTAACATTTCCATCAGCAGATGATTTAAATAGTCGTGTCACTTACCAGCATGTATCAGGTCATTATGACAAGGGTAAAACCCGACAGAATAAATTCGAAGCACAGGCAATTGTTGAAGATGTCGCAAGACGGTTTCAGAATGCAAAAACTCGAAAACAAAGCGTCGGTATTGTCACCTTTAGTCAAGTACAACAGAATCTTATAGAAGATAAGCTAAACGAGTTGTATCGACTTGATTCGGAGCTGGAAGCATGGGCTACGGAAAGTGATGAACCTATTTTTATTAAAAACCTAGAAAATGTTCAAGGTGATGAACGAGATGTTATTTTGTTTTCAATTGGATATGGACCAGATGAAAATGGTCAAGTGAGTATGAACTTCGGACCGTTGAACAGGGAAGGTGGTTGGAGAAGACTGAATGTTGCGGTAACTCGGGCTCGAGAGGAAATGAAAGTTTTTGCAACACTTAGATCTGATCAGATAAACTTAAATCGTACCGCTTCAGAAGGAGTCGCGGGTTTGAAAAATTTTCTGACTTTTGCCGAAAAAGGACACCTTGTACTAGATGCTAGCCAAATAACCACGACAGATAATCATGCTAATTTAACCCAAAATATCGCAAATAGATTACGTGCCGAAGGATTAATCGTCAATGTCAATATAGGAACATCTGACTATAGAGTTGATTTAGGTATTGTTCACCCCGAACATCCCAAACGCTATATTTTATCGATTTTATTAGATGGACTTAATTATTTTCAAGCGGAAACTACCAACGACCGTGAACTGGTATTACCAAAAATGTTGGAAAGTTTAGGTTGGAATATTTTTAGAATCTGGACATTGGATTGGATTGAGAATGCGGACCTTATAGTGGAATCCATTTTGGAAAAAGTTAATGCATTGCTATTAAAAACAGAAGAGCATGACCATATTTTAGCTAACGTCACAGAAAGTATTCATCAGAATGGATATCATATTGAAGAAATTGATTATTCTCCTATAATTTCTAAACAGATCCCTTATGAGAGCACTCATTTGCCAAAAGCATTTGCTATCGGAGCAGAGGGTTTAGAAGATCTTGGAAATAGGGCATTGATCCATAGACAGATGGAGTTGCTTATTCATCATGAATCACCCATAAGTAAGTCTTTTTTATATAAGCGTATTATGGAACATTGGGAAGCGAAACCTAGTGTTAAAATCGAGCGAATTCTATCTGAAATAATAGTAGATGTTCCTTCGCATGTAACCAAACACCGTCAGCCATTTTATTGGAAGGAACAAAGTGTGGTTGATATCAACTATTATCGGTCAAATGCTGGAATAGGAAGAAATTCAGAAGATATAGCCCCAGAGGAAATTATAGTAGCATTGCAAGAAGCCGTCGAACAGAATTTAAGTATCGTTGAAGATGATTTAGTCCGATACTTGGCTCGTCAATTTGATTTTCAGAAAATGGGTAAGCAAATTGAATTTTCGATGCGTTATGCGATTGGCATAGCTATCGAAAAACAACTTGTAACACAGGAAGAAGGCCGTATAAAGATGATCGATAATAAATAGTTTTTTTAATCATTGTTAAATTGTAATGATCAGTTTTACAAAAAAACGAGCGTTATTCTTTAGGATAACGCTCGTGATTTTAAAATTATTTTGATTAAAATTTGTAGCCCACCATGATGCCTACCGTTCTGTTTTTAGCACCAAGAGTTTTATCAATACTGCTAAATCCATGACTATAATAAGCATCTAATGTCAATTTGCTAATATCAAGGCCTAATCCAATTCGACCATCAAAAGAAAACTTTTTATAATCAGTAGTTGCTGTTGATTTAACGGTTTTAATGTCATAATTCAATTGTGGTCCCAACATAGCACGTAAATTAAAATCGCCATCATTGATCAACTTATATCCTATCTGAAGCGGTAAATTTATCTGATAGAATTTTGGCGTTTTCTCATTCTTGTCAAAAGTATATTCTTTACGTAACAAGCTTACTCCTAAACCCGGTTGAAAGAATAATTCATTTCCAATACGGGCAAACCCAGCGACAGAAACACCCACTTTTCCATTATTATCTTTGACGGATTTGTTACCAAAAGATGTCATGTTATAATTGCTTCCAACTTGAAGTCCATAAGTAACTTCTTGTGCTTTTGCTGCGGCGGACAATCCTAATAATGTCAATCCCATAAGGGCAGTTTTTAATGTTGTTTTCATTTTTCTAAACGTATTTGTATTGATTAATTATTCGTCTTTCCTTTATGACAACATAAAATCATGATACCCTTGAAAAAAATTAAATTATTATCGTTTTATATATTTTAGATTTGAATCAATAAAAAGAAATGAAATTAGTATAAGGGTATAGGCCAGTTCAGTTGTCATAAATAAAAGTAGATTGTTTCATGAATCCGGAAAATTCAATCAATGTCAGAAAATAAAGAAAAGAAATTTGAGCAACTGTTTCGTTTGTACTATAAGGAATTGCACCGTTCTGCATTTCGTTATTTGAGAGATAGTGAGAGCGCTGAAGAGATCGTACAACAAGTATTCTTGCGTCTATGGGAGAAAAATTGGGAGGAAGAAGTACATACATCTTTAAAAGCTTACTTATATCGTGCTGTCTATAATGAAAGTATGAATTTTTTAAAAAAAGAGCAGAGAAAGATGAAATATCAGTCTTATCAGCAAAGTAGGCAAGAATTTGTTCCTGCTGTCGATCAAAGTGCAAAAGATCTTGATCAAAAACTACAAGTAGCACTAGCTAAGCTACCTGAAAAGAGTCGTACTGTTTTTGAGCTGAGCCGTTTTCAAGAGATGAAATATAAAGATATTGCTCAGACATTGGATCTTTCCATTAAAACTGTTGAAGGACATATGACCAAAGCGTTGCGACACTTACGTCTTGAGCTGATGGATTATTTAACTGTAATTATTTTTTATATCATTTATATATTATGAATAAGGAATTGCTAGAAAAATACATCATTGGAGAAACCAATGATGAAGAAAATATTAGAGTCAAAAACTGGTTAGAACAAGATATTAGGAATAAATCTGAATATTTAAAAATAAAAGATATGTGGGACCGTTTACCTAAACCACTTGAAGCACCAGAGGTAGATGTCGATCAAGCTTGGGAAAATTTTAAATTCGCTAGAGAAAATAGAGATGCTGGAGTAATAGAAGTTGCTGAGAATAAAACAGTAATGATGAAATGGAACTGGTGGGCAGCGGCTGGAGTGCTGGTCATCTGTTCATTAGGGTTTTATTTATTTAATAATAGCTATAAGCAAGAAAAAAATCTTTTTAGTGCTACCGCTGTTCTTTCAGATTCACTGCCAGATGGTTCTCAGGTTACACTTAATAAGAACTCAGAAATTGTTTATTCCCGAACATGGATGAGTAAACGGAGAAATGTAAAATTAGAGAAAGGAGAGGTATTTTTTGATGTGGTTAAAGACAAAGAGCATCCTTTTGTGATTAAATCAGGTAAGAGCCAGATTACTGTTGTGGGCACAAGTTTTAATGTGCGTCGTCATGAAGGAGCTACCGAAGTAATTGTAGCAACAGGTTTGGTTAAAGTTTCATACAGCAATAAAGAGGTTTACTTGCATCCTAAAGAAATGATGACGATCCAAGATGGTGATACCACTAAAGTATCAGTCAAAAAGATGCCAGACTTGTTTTATAAATACTATGTAGATCGTGAGTTTGTCTTCGAAAATACCAAGTTAGAGCGTGTCGTAGAACTATTAATTAAGGCGTATGATCAAAAAATTGTTATTGATCGCGAAGCAGACAAAAAGCTTTTGTTAACGGCAACATTTAAACAAAATAGTCTAAATCAAATTTTACAGGTCATATCGGACACATTTAAATGTAAGGTTATTATTAAAGATTCAATTATTCATATAACTAGATAATCATGTTTTTGGTAAAATTTATCAATCATATCACTACGAAGCCACTTTTAAAAAAGTTTAGTTACCTATTCATATTTTTAGTTTTGTTTAGCTTTTCAAAAGCGGATGCACAGCAGCAGTTAGCGACCCAGATTCAAATACCTGCTTATTCGAATATGACAGTAGGTCAAATTTTTCAGGTGCTGCATGAAAAGCATGGTACTTTGTTTTCTTTTAATAGCAATATACTGCAGATTGATAGTGTGATTCAAGTATCGGCATATAAGGGATCATTATATGGCTTTTTGGATCATACGTTAGGAAAGGAATATAGTTTTAAGGAAATTGGCAAGCATATTATTATACAATTTACACCACAACGTATGGCAGTAGACGTTGAAGTGCAGTCGCAGGATAAAAATAAAGTTGTTATCACGGGCTATATCAAAAATATCCGAACCAACACACCTATTTCTGACGCTAGTATTTTTGATCGCGATGCACTACTTTCTACTTTAACCGATAAAAACGGTTATTTCGAACTCGATGTTAAGAAAAAAATTAGTTTGATTGCTGTTAATGTAAGTAAAGCAATGTTTCGTGATACAAGTGTTTTAGTAATTTTTCCCATCGATACAGAAGTTGGTAGTAAAAAAAGAAAGTTTGGTTACTTTACGGAATATGAGCAAGACAATGGTTTTTATCGATCTTTTTTTGGACGAGTATTTTTATCACCGGCTCAAAGTATTCAAAATATGAATCTTGGCGGACTTTTTCTATATAGTCCATATCAGATATCGATGACTCCGGGATTAAGTTCGCATGGTTTTATTCGCTCACAGATTGTTAATAAATTTTCAATAAATATCCTAGGAGGTTCTACTGCGGGGGTAAAAGGTTTAGAAATTGGTGGAGTTTTTAATCTCAATCAATACGATATGGAAGGGTTACAGTTAGTAGGAGGGTTCAATGTCGTGGGAGGCGATGTAAATGGTGTTCAGGTAGCAGGAATATCGAATCAAGTATTTGGTGATGTCAAAGGAGTGCAATTAACAGGAGGACTAAATAAGGCCGATACGGTGAAAGGAGTTCAAATTTCTGGAATAGGCAATATGATGAAAGAAAGTGCAGGAGCGACACAACTAGCAGGTGGATTTAATCACAGTAAAGGTACTGTCAGCAATCAAGTTGCAGGTATAGCCAACATTGGCAATAAAGTAAAAGGTATTCAGCTTGCTGGGTTAGTTAATATTGCAGATAGCAGCGACTATCCGATTGGCTTATTAAATTTAATTAAAAATGGTGAGAAGAGTATTTCTATTGCCATTGATCAAGATGCATATTTAGGTGTGCAATTCCGATCTGGTGGTCGTGTTCTCTATAGCATTTTAGGAGCACATGCATCATTAAAAGATGATAACACTGCCCGTTATGCTTTTGAAGCAGGTTTAGGAGCGGTTTTTTTACATGGGAACAGGTTTATGCTACGTGCTGAGATATCCAGCCGGAATCAGTTTACAGACAAATTTAAATTATTATCCAATAACCATTCTAGTTTTAGATTAATTCCGGAGCTACGTCTAAATAAAAAACTATCCGTATTCGTAGCCCCTAGCTTTAATTACGTGAGTAAAGAAGATGATGCAGTTACACAGGCGGGGAAAACCCTATGGAAAGTATGGGGACGAGATAAAAACAGAAATTCATTGTTTGGTGGTGGAGCAGTAGGTCTTATGTTAAAATTGTAATCTTGATATTATGAATTTTATAGCCGAGCTTTGTGTATGAACTCATTTTATTGAAATCCCTCTGTATAGATTTCATCGTATGGATGAATGAAAAAAGAGCGGTATTATAAACTAACATAGCAATTTCATATTGAACTGAAATATGGAAAACTCATCTAGGAATATGCATAATATAAAAGAGGGTAATCATAAATAATATGATTACCCTCTTTTATTCCAGTAGATAGACAGACTGCTTTAATATAAGCACGATCTACGTCATAAAAAAAGGAGATAACCAAAATTATCTCCTTTTCTATATGTTAAACTGAATAAGAATTACTCAGCAATTACTTCGAAAGGAACTTGAACTTTTACTTCTTTGTGTAAGTTTAAGTTTGCTAAGTATTCACCAATTTCTTTAGGTTCTACTTCGAAAGTAATACGACGACGGTCAACATCAAAACCTTTAGCTTTCAAAGCATCAGCAATTTGAATGCTGTTTACTTTACCGAAGATTTTACCAGTTTCACCAGCTTTAGCACCGATTGATAACTTAATAGTTTCCAACTTAGTAGCTAATTCAGTAGCGTCTTTCTTAATTTTATCTTGTTTGAACTGAGCTTGTTTAATGTTTTCAGCTAAAACTTTCTTTGCTGATACAGTCGCTTGAATAGCAAATCCTTGAGGGATTAAATAATTACGACCGTAACCTGGCTTTACATTTACGATATCATTTTGCTCACCTAAGCCTTTGATATCTTGTTTTAAAATAACTTCCATGTTCTCTAGTCCTCCTTATTTTAATGAATCAGCTAAGTAAGGTAACAAGCCGATGTGACGAGCACGTTTAACCGCTTGAGCTACTTTACGTTGGAATTTCAATGACGTACCAGTTAAACGACGAGGTAAAATTTTACCTTGATCATTCACAAATTTCATCAAGAAGTTAGCATCTTTATAATCGATGTATTTGATACCATTCTTTTTGAAACGGCAATACTTTTTACGATTGTCCTCTACTTTAGGGGCAGTTACGTATTGGATATTTTCGTTAGCCATTAGTTTGATCCCTCCTCAGTTTTAGTTTCCGCTTTTTTGTTGAATGCACCGCTACGTTTTTTCTCGCTATAAGCTTTAGCATGTTTGTCTAAAGCAATAGTTAAGAAACGCATTACACGCTCATCACGTTTGTATTCAACCTCTAATTTATTGATTAATTCTCCTGGAGCCTTGAATTCAGTTAAGTGATAAAACCCAGTTGTTTTTTTCTGGATTGGATACGCTAATTTTTTCAAACCCCAATTGTCTTCAGCGACAATTTCGGCTCCGCCTTCTGCTAAGATGTTTTTGAATTTTGCGATTACTTCTTTCGCAGCATCTTCAGAAAGCAACGGGGTAAGAACGATTACAGATTCGTACTGTTGCATTTTGTTAAATAATTATGTTTATTAATTTTTCTCCGTACTTACGGAAGTGCAAAGATAATTAATAGATTTTAAATATACAATGATTATAGTAGGGTATTTTATTTTAGTTTTTGCATTTCTGCTTTAATAGCAGTCTGAATGTTTGCTGATACCGGTATTAAAGGTAGGCGTACATAATCTTGACCGATACCCTTTTCTTGTAGGATATATTTAACCCCACAAGGATTTCCTTCAACAAAACAAAGATCTGTTATTTCAAGCAACGCATTGTGGATCGTCCTAGCTTCAGTAAAACTACCTGCAGTACATAAAGCAGCTAATTTTGAAACTTGAGCTGGATATGCATTTCCAACAACAGAAATGATTCCCACTGCACCTAAAGCCATCATAGGTAAGGTTGCAGGATCATCACCCGAAATCAGTAAGAAATCAGCTGGTTTATCTCTTAAGATCTCGTTAAACTGAGCAAAGTTGCCAGAAGCTTCTTTTGTTGCAACGATATTCTTAAAATCTTTTGCTAAGCGTATTGTCGTGGCAGGAGTCATGTTGCTTCCTGTACGTCCTGGTACATTATATAAAATAATAGGTAGGGGAGAAGCCTCAGCTATTGCTTTATAGTGCTGATATATTCCTTCCTGTACGGGTTTATTATAATAAGGAGATACGGATAGTATAGCACAGAATCCTGTAGGATCAAAATTTTTGATCTGCTCTACAATCTCTGCCGTATTATTTCCTCCGATACCCGCAACCAATGGTACGCGAGCATTCACCTGTTTGACAGTGAAATCCCAGATACGCTTTCGTTCGTCTTTCGTTAATGTTGCTACTTCACCAGTAGTACCTAAAGAGACTAAATAATTCATACCTGAGTCAATTTGATAGTCAATTAGCTGTGCTAAAGAATCAAAATCAACTGTTCCATCTGCGTTGAAAGGTGTAACTAATGCTACACCAGCTCCATGAAGCTCGTTCATTGTGTTGTTTGTAAAGATTAATATTTAATTTATATACTTGTTGTATCTGCGATCAAAGCTAATAATTCATCTTCAGTGATCATCTTGATGTTTAGTTTTTCTGCTTTTGCTAATTTTGAAGGCCCCATTTTATCTCCCGCTACCAGGTAGCTTAATTTCGCTGAAATACTGGAAACCATTTTACCCCCATTACTTTCAATAAGTGCAGTTAATTCTTCTCTCGAATGATTTGTAAATACACCCGATATCAGAAATGTTTGGCCAGTTAATGCATTACTGTCCAAAATTACTTCTTTCTCTTCAATTTCAAACTGTAAACCGTAAGATTTTAGTTTTGCTATTAAATCTTCGTGGGCCGGTACATGTAAGTATTCATGTATACTTTCCGCAATGCGGATCCCGATATCTTGCACAGTAGCTATTTCTTCAACAGAAGCAGCCTTAATCGCATCGATTGTTTTGAAATGTTGTGCTAGTTTTTTAGCAATTGTTTCGCCAACATGTCGAATTCCTAATGCAAAGAGTAATTTTTCAAATGGCTTTTCTTTGGACTTCTCAATTCCCTTCAACATATTGTCGATAGATTTTTGTCCAAAACGCTCCAATTGCTGTAATTGGTCCTGATGATCTTTTAAGCCATAGATATCAACAACATTCTTAAGAATCCCTTTCCTATAGAAAGTTTCTATAGTTTCATCGCCTAATCCTTCTATATCCATCATTTTACGGCCAATGAAGTGTTGCATTTTTCCTATAATCTGAGGCGGGCATCCATCTTCATTTGGACAATAATGAACGGCTTCGCCTTCCTGACGAATCAGTTCGGTATTACATTCGGGACAATGTGTCGGATATGTATAAGGTTTGGCAGATGGCAATCTTTTATCTGCATTTACTGCAAGTATTTTCGGAATGATTTCACCACCTTTTTCTACGAAAACAGTATCTCCCTCATGAAGGTCAAGTCTTGCGATTTCATTCGCATTGTGTAAAGAAGCTCTTTTTACAGTTGTCCCTGCTAAACTAACAGGTTTTAAATTGGCAACAGGAGTTACTGCTCCAGTACGTCCGACTTGGTAACTGATGGATTCGAGCTGTGTTTCAACACGTTCAGCCTTGAATTTATAGGAGATAGCCCAACGTGGATTCTTTGCTGTAAATCCCAGTTCCTCTTGTGCGCCATAGTCATTTACTTTAATGACAATACCGTCGATTTCATAACTCAGCTCATGTCTTTTATCATCCCAGTAATCGATGAAGGAGAAAACATCATCTAGCGTCTGGCATTTCTGCGTGTGTTCACAAACGTGAAATCCCCATTCTTTGACAGCTTCGAGGCTTTCCCAATGATTATGGAATAGTTTATTTCTATTTTCACAGTATAAAAAGTACAAGAAACAATCCAAAGGCCTTTTGGCGACTTCGGCAGAGTCCTGTAGCTTGATCGTTCCTGCAGCAAAATTACGCGGATTAGCATAAGTTTGTTCCTCGTTCTCTTCCCGCTCTGCATTTAGACGTAGAAACGCACTTTTATGCATAAAGATTTCACCTCTTATTTCAAACTCTTCGGGATAATTTCCCTTTTTTAGATGAATAGGAATGCTCCTTATTGTTTTGATATTATTGGTCACCACATCGCCCTGTGTTCCATCTCCGCGCGTGACCGCTTTTACCAGTTTACCATTCTGGTAAGTAAGGCTGATGGACAGACCATCAAATTTTAATTCACAGATGTATTCAAAGTTATCGCCGATTATTTTACGTACCCGTTGATCAAAATCACGAAGATCATCTTGATTATAAGTATTACCTAATGATAACATTGGCCAGCGATGTCTAACGGTCTCAAATTTTGTCGTTACATCACCACCAACACGTTGTGTAGGCGAGTTGGGATCTGCGAATTCAGGGTATTGTGCTTCTAAGGCTTCCAATTCTTTCATTTTCAGATCAAAATCATAATCTGAAATAAGGCTTTGAGCTAACACATAATATTGATAATTATAATGGTTTAGCTCTTGCGTTAGTGAAGTTATTTTTTGTTCAATATCCATGGATGACATGTTGCGAATTTACAAATAAAAAGTACGTTTGATCAATTTGTAAACATAAATTAATGAAAAATGCAGCTATTGATGAGAGCTGCATTTTTATGCGTTTTTACATCTTCTTAGTAAAACGTTTAAAAAAAGTTCTCTTGATCCAGATCAGAAAACTTTTGCTTCTTATCTAGGTAGAAATCAGTAATTATTGATTTCTTATATTGTCCAGTCTTATTTTCTGTTGGTATATGGTTTTTTCTCTTTTTAGCGTTTTTGAAAATATGCAGGAAGAAAGCCTGATGTGCTCTGCTAACAGCCCAAGCATCTTTAAACTTGCGATCAAGGATAAATTTCAATAAGGCTGCAAAATCAAACCAGAAACGAATAAATATAACTGTAAATAACTGCCCTATAGGAAGATTTTTTTGCAACATAAACAAATTGTTCCTAAAGTTTAAATAAGTCTTTTGTGGGTTACTGGCATTTAATGTTCCGCCTCCTACATGATAAACAGTAGAGTCGGGGCAATAACCGATACGATATCCCATTTTTTTTAAGCGCCAGCAAAGATCTATTTCTTCCATATGGGCGAAAAAATCTTCATCTAATCCCTGTGCTTCTTTCCAAGCCCAGCTTTTGATAAATAGTGAGGCTCCTGAAGCCCAAAATATTTCTTTTTCATCATCATATTGGCCAAGATCATACTCTACCTTGTCCATAATACGTCCACAGCAGAATGGGAAGCCATACCGATCGAGGTATCCACCTGCGGCGCCGGCATGTTCAAATTTTGCTTTATTATGGAAAGCAAGTATCTTCGGTTGTGCAGCAACAAGATGTCTATCCCTTTCTAACATTTCGATGACAGGTTCTATCCAGTTTGGCGTAACCTCGACATCAGAATTAAGCAATACAAAATAGTCTGCTTCCACACGCGAAAGGATATGATTATAACCACCCGCAAAACCGTAGTTTTCGGTGTTCTCTAAGATGGTAATTTTAGGATATGAAGCACTTACAAATGATAAAGAGTCATCTGTAGAAGCATTGTCTCCAATTACAAATTCTATATTAGGGTAACTGCTGTTGTATACAGAAGGTAAAAATTTTTCTAAGAAAAATCTCCCGTTCCAATTTAAAATAACAACTGCTACTTTAGGATAATTTTTCATTTTCTACGTTTTCTTTTCCATCTTCTGTGTGTCCAAAGCCAATATTGTGGCTCTTCACGGATTATTTTTTCCGTAAAAGCATTATGGATATGGGTGATTTCCTTGTCGCTGTAAGAAGATGGATCTTCAATTAATGTTGTAAATTTACAAAAATAATATCCTCTTTTTTCTTTTCTTCCGATGTGGCAAAAAACAACAGGACCATTTGTCATTTTAGAAATTCGTTCAACACCGGTATAAACAAGCGTTTCCTGATTTAGGAACTGCAAAAAATAGTCAGCATCAGAATATAATGGAGCCTGATCTGCTACAAAAACGCTGACACTCGGTTTTCCTCTTAATTTGGCCAGATGTCGCACGATTTGCTTCATAGGAACCATGATTGCCCCAAATCGAGAGCGAATCTGGTTGTAAACATTATCTATGGTTTTATTATTAAGTGGCTTGTATACAATGAGCGTAGGAGCTTCAGTAATGGCACCTAAACGGTGAATACCATACTCCCAATTGCCATAATGCGCAGTGACAGCAATAACTGTTCTATTTTGATCGAGGTGTCGAGTTAGTTCATGTTCATTAACGAGTGTGATTCTTTTTTTTACTTCGATAAGACTGATGTTTTTGAATTTTAGACATTCTAAAATCATATCAGGGAAAAAACGATAAAATTTCTTCGCTATTTTAATGATCTCTTCGTTACTTTTTTCTGGAAAAGAATTTCTAAGGTTATCGAATACGACATTTTTGCGATATCTTATTATATAATAGAATACATAGTACAACACATCAGATATCATATAGATGAACCAAAATGGCATCAAAGCGAAAAGGTATAAAAGTGCTGCTAATGCTTTTTGTTTCATGTAAACGTTGTAACTATTGTAAATCTTACCTGCAAATATCCCTAATTTAAGTTATTTTTGCAGTAGATAAAGTAAAATTCAACGTTTTTTTATGTCAACTCATTTATTATTAACGACTTGCTACCTTCCGCCGGTTTCTTATTTTCATTGTATCCAACAAAATGCATTACCTGTATTGATTGAGAAGTATGATAATTTTCAAAAACAAACTTATCGTTCTAGAACACGGATTGCAACAGCAAATGGTATACAGGAATTAATTGTGCCTATACAGCATAGTAAAAAGGAACGTTCACCAATGTCGGAAAAACGTATTTCTTATGAGTTTGATTGGCAACGATTACATTGGTTAAGTCTTCAAGCAGCATACCGCAATTCTGCTTATTTTGAATATTATGAAGATGATTTTGCACAGTTTTATAATAAGAAGTTCGATTTTCTCTTTGATTTTAATATTGCACAGCTTGAGCTTTTGTTAAAATCATTGAAATTAAAGCGTGAATTGTCGTTTACAGATGAATATTTTAAATCTGTTCCAGATGCGTTAGATTTTAGAGACCGTATACATCCCAAGAAAGAAAGTCTCTTATTAAACCCGAAACCTTATTATCAAGTGTTTGAAGAGAAAAATGGATTTTATCCAGATTTGAGCATTGTGGATTTATTGTTTAGTCAGGGACCGCAGTCAAAAAATTATTTTTAATATAATTGATCATATATAAAACTTTTAGAGTCTATTATTGTAATACAATAATAGATTCGTTTTTTATGAAGAGTATTTTAACAACTGTATTTTGTTTGTTCTTGTGTTGCTCTGTTTTTGCCCAGTCGGGTGTAGATACACTTCATTACCGCAAAGTGTATTATTTTGGTGGAACAGGAATGGGCTTTCCGTTAGGTAAGACAAAAGATGTTCTGTCTCCAAAGTTTTCAGGAAGTTTAGGTTTGGATATTTCATTGAAAAATCCCAAGTATTATCTATATCCAGCTTTGTATACATTATCGTTTGATTACAAGCAAAAGATTCAGGACAATCAGTATCCTTATAAGATAGAGGATGCTAATGCTAATTTTTACATGTTCTCCCTAGCTGGGGGTATTCGTAAACAGCTAAAGAAATTAAATGCCTATGCTTATGCAGGTCCAGGTGTTGGATTCTTGACAGAACCAAGAGTGAAGATCGATGCTGTCAACAGTATCGCTAAAATTGAAAATCAGAAGAAATTCTCTTTTTCGGGAAAACTCGGGGTTGGTGCTGATTATCGATTTAATGGTTTTTTCCTTGGTTTAGAAGTTGGTTATTTGCATTCTTTTAATAAAATACAGGAAACTCCAATCAATATTATGACTGTTATGGTTGGGCTTAAGTCAGATATAACAAGATTAGGTGATAAAGTAATTAAAGTAATAGGAGTAGATGGTTCAATTAGCGGAAAAGAGACGAAGTAGCGTACTCTTTTCCGATTAAGCCTTTAATTATGGATTTTAACAAAATCTTCTGTTTTTTCTCTCTTTTGATTTGCAATCTGATTAATGATGATTTTGAACGCTTCAAGACGGGCTTTTTTCTTGTTATCCGTTTCAATTTCTATCCAAGGTGATAATTTGGTGCCGGTAGTTTTAAATAATGTCTTGATGTAACTGGTATAATCACTCCATTTTTCTTGTGCCTGTTGGTCAAGAGGGCCAATTTTCCATTGTTTTAAAACGTCTGTTCTTCTTTCTTCCAGTCGCTTCGCCTGCTCTTCTTTAGATATACTTAAAAAGAATTTAATGACGATAACTCCATCCTGTATTAAAAGTTCTTCTACTTCATTAACTTGTTTTAAAAATAGCATATGTTGTTCCGGAGTACAGAAACCAAAAACTGGTTCAACAACGGCCCGGTTATACCAGCTTCTGTCAAAGAACACAATTTCCCCTGCATTGGGCAGCTGTTTGAAATAGCGTTGAAAATACCACTGAGTAGATTCTTCTGCAGTCGGTTTAGGGAGGCTGACTACCCTTAATTTTTTGGGATTTAAATATTCTACCAATCTTTCTATAGCGCCACCTTTACCAGCGGCATCTCTACCTTCAAAAATAATCAAAACACGTTTATTGTCTGCAATGACTTTATTTTGAATCGCCGTTAGCTCAATTTGCAGCTCATGTAATTCCTTCTCGTATTCATATGTCTCTAAAAACTTTTTTTCCTTGATTACTTTCTTATCAATCAAGTACTGAAAAACCTCTTTATTGTTTAAAATATTTACAAAGTCTTCTAAATTGAAATCTGCCATATCGATTGTGTTTTAATTGAATTACTCTTGTACAACAATAAATATACCTTAGAAGTTTAATATTCAGTGGGATTTGCATTTTTTTTTTGAGTCATAATAAAATCATCCATGCTATCGTTATAAATATATCAACTCTAATAATGGTATATTTAGGGAGGATAGAAGTTATTAACAAATATTAATTTTGATAATAATTATAAAAAAAAATAAAACGAAGCACAATAATTTAATAAGTCAGTCGTTTTAATTACAAATACTTTTCATAAAATAGGTTAATATATGGCTAACGATAAGCTTGAGGTTCCCCACTTCAAGCTTTTCTATTTTTTAGCTAGGCTTAAACAAGTATAGGTGGTTATATGTAAATAAGACGTCAATTTTTTTTAAAACAGAAGAGTTTCCATTTTGAGAACCTATTTTTGCTTTCAAATCATAAGATATGGAATACATCAATAATGTTAATGCCTTCATTGCTGCCGAGCGAAATCAATTACTTGCACACCCCCTTTATTATAAAATAAAAACTATTGAAGATCTTCAAGTGTTTATGCAAGGGCATATATATGCTGTGTGGGATTTTATGTCGTTATTGAAAGCATTACAGCAGAAATTAACCTGTACAACAACGCCATGGTATCCTTCAAAATTTCCGAATACAAGATATTTAATTAATGAAATTGTTGTTGCCGAGGAATCCGATGAATATATAGACGGTCGTAGATTGAGCCATTTTGAAATGTATCTGGACGCTTTAGATACACTAGGGGGGGACAGTAGTGAAGTTAATAATTTTCTACAGGATGTTTATGAAGGCGGTGATATTTTAAAAGTTATTGCCGAAAGCGCTTTGCATCCAAATATTAAAGAATTCTTAGCATTTACTTTTGATATTATTGAAAATGGATCAGCTCATGAAATCGCCGCTGCGTTCACTTTTGGAAGAGAAGATTTGATACCGGATATGTTTTCTTCTATTTTAAAAGAGATCCAACTTAATTTCCCAAATTCAAATTTGGAAAAACTGCTCTATTATTTTGAAAGACATATTGAATTGGATGCAGATGAACATGGACCCTTAGCAATGAAAATGATCATGGAGCTGTGTGAGGCTGATCCTGTAAAATGGAAGCAAGTGGAAGAGGTTTCAAAAATTGCTCTACAAAAACGTATTAAATTATGGGATGCTATTGACCAGATGCTGTAAACAAAAATGATTTAATGAAGTTTAATCGTAGGGTTATTGTAATTTAATATGGGCGTTCTATATTTGTCATTGAAAATAGACTAGTTGTAAGCATATATGTTTTTTCAATATCTACATGAGTTATGGAAATCTTTGATAAGAAAGAAAGTCCGTGTTTTTATCCATGAACAAGAATATGAATTGTCCGATGATAGATCGGGCAATTTTTCTATTATAACGTATAATATTGCAGGTTTACCTCAAGTTATTTCGGCAGCCAAAACAAATCGGTCAACAAGTATCGCGACTATAGGTGTGTTATGTAATGAATTTGACATTGTGCATATTCAAGAAGATTTTAATTACAATACCTTCTTATACGAAGGCGGTAATTCTCATCCTTACCGTACCATCAGTATGGGGTTAGCTATTTTTGGGGATGGCCTGGATAGTTTGTCCCGATATCCGATAACCGATTTTAAGCGAATCGAATGGCAGAATAGGACGGGGTCAGATCGTTTAACACCAAAAGGCTTTAGTCATTGTACTGTGCATTTAGGCTTAGGTGTTGAGGTAGATTTTTATAATATTCATGCTAATTCTCAGGATCATCCGCGTGCAGCAAAGGCTAGGCGGGCTAATTATTTGCAATTGGCTACTTACATCAATAAGTTTTCAGTAGAAAAGGCAATCGTAGTTGCCGGTGATTTTAATTCTCACTTCTCATTCTCTGAAGATAACTTGGTGGAGTTTATGGATAAGACAAAGCTGGAAGATTGCTGGATCATGTTGCAACGTGATCACGTGATTCCAATTATTGACCCCCTGTTTTTATGTGTTGATATTATGGATATTAATAATGAATCAGAATCAATTGATAAAGTCATGTTCAGAAGTAATGATAAGCTGACGTTAATCCCAAAAGTTTATGAAGTAGAGAAAGAAAAGTTTGTCGATCAGTATGGCGAACCTTTGTCTGACCATTGGCCTATTTCAGTTGTTTTCGACTGGAAATTGAATGATGAGGTATAGATTGATATTTTTCCTAAGTAAAATAATTCCTTACAACAGATAGGAAATCAATAATTTTGTTTCGCATGAGATGCAGTTATTATTATAGATAAAACAAAATTATCTATGTTTGAAAGAAAAAAATATGGCTAACGCGACAGGATATTTAAAAAAGTTACGCTTAGAGGCAAAAAGAAATTTGGTAGAAGGTGAAGTATTTCTTAAAGAAAATGCATTGCGTGATACTGTGGTCAGCCTGCCTTCTGGTTTGCAGTATGAGATCGTAGAAGAGGGCAATGGTAAGAGTCCTAAACTAACCGATAGTGTGAAATGTTTTTATGAAGGACGCCTTATCAATGGAACTGTTTTTGACTCAACCGCCAAGAAGAAGAAACCTGTATCTTTTCCAGTGAATGAAGTGATAGCTGGATGGACAGAAGCACTGCAGCTCATGAAAGAAGGTAGTAAATGGCGTTTGTTTATTCCATCTGCGCTCGGATATGGAGAATTAAGTGTTTCGAAAGAAATTGGTGGAAATGCTGCACTAATTTTTGAAGTAGAGCTTGTATCTGTTCATTAAATTTTTCCGTCTCAATAAGAGAATAAAGCCTCATATGTTATTGCGCATGCAGGTTCGTTAAGAAAAATGTAAGTTTACTAGGGAGGGAGTTTGTGAGTCGATATGAGTTTTAAAAATTCGTCATTCTACAATATGTATCCCCTGCTGGATGATAGTCTGCATAATTAGACTTTCTACATGACAGGAAATTGAACTCATATTCTGTTTTATTCAGAATAAAAATATAGGTTTGTAGTATGAAGATAGTACAAACCGTTTTTTTGGAAGATGTTCGCGTATTTGCTCCAATTGGATTTTATGTAGAAGAGCAACTATTAGGTAATGAATTTCTGGTAAACGTTTCCGTAAAGTTTGATGCAGGTATTGATGACCACGAGAATTTAGATAAGACTGTGAATTATGAGATTTTATATCAGATCATCCATCGGGTCATGAAGCCCAAAAGGAAGTTATTAGAATCTGCTGCTCATGAAATATTAAAGGCTATACATGATCATTTTTCATTTGCAAAAACAATAGATGTTTCTATAAAAAAAATGAATCCTCCCTTTGGTGGAGATGCTGCGCATTCTAAAGTTGCTGTTCAATACTCTTGCATTTTGTAGTAAGCGAGATTGATACAAATTGATAGTTTGAGCTCTCTGTTTCATCGGTATATAAACTAATTTATATACCATTAAATAAATAATCAGGATTATCATTATTATAATATCTAAGACAAAGTCACCAAGGCTTTGTCTTTTTTCTGAAATTTTTAAGGCGAATCCAATTGTCTCCCTTTGCTTTGCTTCAAATTTTATGTATACAGCAATGACCAAATTCTTCCTTAGAATAAAATAAATTTTTAATACCTTTTCTATTTGTTTTAAAAAATCTCCAATTCTTTTATTGATCATCGTTTATCTGAGAAAAGTTGTAGCTGGATTAGACTAGTGATGTATTCGTTCGGAAATAGAAAGACCAGTTAATTTTCCTGCCTTGAAAGGATAGGGGGGAGGTTGGGAAATAGATCGAGACTGTTTAAAATACAATATATCTTAAGTAATTAGTATTGATTTGGATAAATTGTTTGTTTAAATAGTGGTGGTAAAGTGTTCTTATATATTCTTTTATATGTTTTTTTGAATGAAAATTATATCCTTACGCTGTTCTCTAATGTAATATATTATGTGTAGCACTGTCAGGATGTTAAGTGTGATTTAATATGAGGTGTTTTGTTAAAAAGCTCACTTAACAACCATGTTCTTGAGCCTTGGTTTGTAATTGGAATAATGAAATGCGAAAGGCATTTAATAATATTGGTTTTACATTTTGAATTTAAGGTGTAAATGAAGCTTTTTGAAGTTGCTTTAAGCTCTTTTTAGTAATTGACCAGCTGAGGCGCAGATATGGTGTTACGTGGCTTTAAATTGAGTTTGATTAAAAGTTATTGAAGTCATTAATAATGTAAAGAATGTCTTTAATGATTTTTTTAAGCTTCATTGATGCTGTATGTAAGTACTATACAAGTTGTCATTTACAGCATGTTTTATAATAAAATATGATAGCATTAAAAATTAAAATAGTATAAATAATTTGTTTTAATTTATGTATTTAATATGTTGATTATTAATATTTTATTGCATTTTTTTATCATGTTAATGTCGTCTGATAAAGTTTTAAATGAGTTTTTATGATTTCATGTTTATCAACAGGAATTAAGCACCGGGCAATCTTAGTTAAACATTTTGCTATCTGAAACTAATCAATTCCTGTTTTATGGTTTGATTATAAAATATTGAGATGCTATTATTTTTAGTTTTCATGTTATTTAGAGCAAATAAATCTATTGTTTAAACCTTGTATTTCTAATTGAAGTATTAATGATTAATAATATGATTGCAAATTTCGCAATGTTAAATCAAATCATATTATTTTTCAATTATATAGTATTATTTAGTTAAATTAATTCTTTATATCATTTCATGTTTATATTAACTACTTCGTTTACAGTATATACCTGATGTCTTGATGGTAAAATGTATATTTTTGAATCCAAATGTTCATTAAATTTCCCTTATTTGTGATTGTTCGGTAACTAGCTTTTAATAAAATGATCGAATCAGTTATAAAGTTGGACATCGTTTGGGGGCATTGTTGTCTAGTCAAAGTTCAAATTATGATATCTATTCATGTTTTTTTGAACAATTATAACTTCTGCTTTACTATTTATTAAAAAATGAATTACCTTCATTTAAATTTTAGCATATGAAAAATATCATCCTTTCTCTTTTATGTTTATTTTTTGCAACGGTTGTCAAAAGTCAGACGCACCAGTTGCTCTTTAAGACAGCGTATGGCAATATTAAAGTTGTCTTATATGACTATACACCAGCTCACCGGGATTTAATTTTAAATGCAATCAAGACTCAAGTGTACAAAGACGCTTTATTCAATCGTATTATTTCAGATTTTGTAGTGCAGGGGGGAGAGCATGATATTGATATTGAGAAGCGTGAATCTGCGGATCCGGCCAAAGAAAAACCTCGTCTAGCGGCTGAGTTTGATCCAAGAGCATTTCATAAAGTTGGAGCATTGGGAGCAGGAAGGGACGGAAATGCGGAGAAGGCCTCTTTCCTTAATCAGATCTATTTTGTCGTAGGAAAAAAAATAACAGCAAAAGAGCTTGATGATCTGGAAGTGAAGAAAAAAATAAAATATACTCCTGAGCAAAGAGCAACATATTTAAAAATTGGAGGACAGCCCCGTTTAGATCATGACTTTACCGTCTTTGGAGAAATATATGAAGGATTGGATGTCATTCTAAAGATCAGTAAAGTAAAAACAGACAGTCAGGATTACCCAGTACAGCCCGTTCATTTTGAGCTGTCAGAGATTAAGAATTAAACTATTAAATGTTAAAGAAAAGAGTGATACATCCTTTCTTGTTTAACGGCTGTTTATTCAGATAGTAGAAATTCCGCATAAAAATCAGGTATACCACTAGCTTTTATTTCATGAGCTACCGCAATAATATCAAATGGAACCTGTATGATTTCGGTATGTATTCGGTCTTCATGAAGTTCGACTAAAAGATAAGTTGCATCTTTGCACATCCTTTTTGATCTTCCCACGGAACCTGTGTTGATTGCCCATTTTTTGTCAATATCTTTGATGAAAGGGAGATGTGTATGACCCATAACTATTATATCAGCATGAGTTTTAAAGAAGATATCTTCAAAAGTACTGTTGGGTTCTGATGCATAAAGATATGCTTCATTGCTTTCCAGACTTCCGTGAATCAATTGAATCTTCCAGTGCTTATGTTTGACCTTAAAGTCCAATTGCATTAAGTAAGGGAGCTGCCCCAAGAATAATTTATTTTCATGTGTGATAGTTTCCTTACTGTGTTTAATGGCAATTATGCGGTTCTCAGTTTCTTCAGCATCATGTTTTTCTAATGGGATAATGGGTAGATCGAAAGCTATACGTTCATCGTGATTCCCCATTAAGCAGGGGATTTTTTCGTTTTTGATCAGTTCGATCACTTCATTACCCCAGGGAGCAAAGTCCACAAGATCACCTAAGCAATATTTATAATAAATGTTTTTTGATTGAATATCTGCTAGTACTGCATTCAGTGCAGGAAGGTTTCCGTGTATATCACTAAAAATGGCAATCTGAATCATGATCTAATTTTAAAACAAATTTAGATTATTATCAAGGCTACATATGGTGTTTTTTACCGATTTAATAGTGTTTTTGAATTGGTTTTCAATGACATCCAAATAAAAACAATATAAAATGTACAAAATTATGCGTAGATTTTTCTTATCCTACATCAATTAATTTGAGGCTTTCTTCCGCTAACTTTGTGGTATACAAAAGGAAAAAATATGAAAAATGTAGAAATTATTGCAAAACCGCAAGCAGCTCACTTTGTTGGAGATGGATTTCGAGTACATAATTTAATACCAAGTATTGCTTCTGCTAGTAGGATGAGTCCATTCATTATGCTGGATTATAACTCAACTTACCATTTTCCGCCAAGCGAAATTCCAAAAGGAGTAGGAGTACATCCACATCGTGGATTTGAAACCGTGACTATTGCTTACAAAGGTCGTGTAGAGCACGGAGATAGTTCTGGCGGCGGCGGAGTTATTAAAGAAGGTGATGTTCAATGGATGACTGCTGCATCTGGTATATTGCATAAGGAATTTCATGAAACAGAATGGAGTAAAACCGGAGGAGACTTTCAGATGGTACAGTTGTGGGTCAATTTACCTGCAAAAGATAAGATGAGTACGCCAAAATATCAAGCTATTGCAAATAACGAGCAAACGAAAGTGAAACTTGATCAAGGAGAGATTGAAGTGATTGCAGGAGAGTATCAGGGAAATAAAGGGCCTGCTTCAACTTTTACACCCATGCATGTTATGAATGCTAAGTTGGAAGCTGGAGGAAAAGCATCCTTTTCTTTCCCGGCACATTATAATACTGCCATGATTGTCATTGAAGGAAATATACTAATAAATGGTAAAGATAAGGCTCCAACAGACCATTTTGTTATGTTCGGAAATGAAGGAGAGGAATTTAATGTTCAGGCGTTAGATGAGGCGGTAGTATTGATTATGAGCGGAGAGCCTATTTTAGAACCTATTGTAAGTCACGGACCATTTGTGATGAATACTAGAGCAGAAATCAATCAGGCATTTGAGGATTTTCAAACAGGTAAGTTCGGATATCTGGCTGATTAAGCTAAAAAAGACGTGCAGAAATGTAAAGCAAGCTCCAAAAGTTAAATACTTTTGGGGCTTTTGGTAAAAAGTAATGACCCTATTCTTTAAAATGGCATAGTGCGATTAATTTTTAAGTGGTACTACTGCGAATTTCTTATCTTCAAAATATAGTTGTAACTGTTGTTAGCTTCATCCGCATTGTTTCTATATTTAAAATGCAGTGCTAGGTCTTTTTGCAAGTCTTTAAAAAGAGTCATCATCTGTACTAATGCTAACCAATTATTATCAGTAGACGCATCCGCATATGTTTGCAATATGCTTTGGTACAATTTCGGATCAAGGTGTTTTTCAGCAAATCTTCCCGATTTACCAAATGAAACCTGAAATTGTTTTTCAACCCCGATATGCCAAGCTATTAGATTCATGAACATAGGACGGATTACTGTTTCCATCGTATCTTTGGCATATAGAATTTCCCGGCGGGCAAGTCCTTTGGCAACATATGTGCAGACCCACCAAAACTCATTGCACGTCTCTATGAACATTCTTTCACTAGGTTTAGTGATGTGATAATCATGATCATTAGCAGGAGCGATCTTAGGAAAAAGTAAATCTTTATCTACCCAAACTTCCGTTAAACTATCACTTTTGAAATGTGAGTGGAACTTATCGATAGGGAATAAAGTTAGATCTACACGATTTTCATCTTCAAAAATCATTAAGTAAGCAAAAGTTATCCGATCTTGATCAGGATCATTTCCTAACAACATCTGATCGGGAAGTTGCTGTATCAAGACTTTACCAATAAAAGAGGTCCAATCTTTGTCAGCAATAAAAGATTCGATATCGGTTACAATAAATAATAGATCAAAATCTTGGTATTGATCGGGCTTAATTCTAGGATTTGCACGCGAACCATTCAATAAAACTGCGCGCACCCGATCATCTCTTTTCGCAAAAAAGAGAATTTTATTTTTTATGTTTCTATCGTTCATGATATGAAGGCATGATAAATAATGCTGTAAATTGGTGAAAAAAAAGCAATTAATAAATTATTAGATCTAGTAATACCAGATGTCTTTTTATTTTAAAATAAAAAACGGGAAATATAAAATCATTTTATATTTTGCCGTACTAAATATTTAATACATATGGCTTCAGGTATATTTGCAATATTGGATGATATTGCTGCTTTAATGGATGATGTTGCGGTTACTAGTAAGATAGCAGCAAGTAAAACCGCAGGAATTCTAGGCGACGATTTGGCTGTAAATGCTGAGAAAGCCACAGGATTTCTATCTTCTCGTGAAATTCCTGTGCTATGGGCTATTACAAAAGGTTCATTTATTAATAAAATTATAATTGTTCCGATTGCACTGTTATTGAATGTTTTCTTTCCTATTGCCATCAAGTTTATTTTAATCATCGGAGGTATCTATTTAGCCTACGAAGGGGTTGAAAAAATTATAGAGTACCTTTTTCATCGCCAGAAAACAGGCCATGAAGTGGTTGTGGAAAGTGAAGAAAATAATAGTGAAACTGAGAAAATAAAAGTGAAATCAGCGATTACCACGGATTTTATTTTATCTGTAGAAATTGTGATTATTGCTTTGGGAACTGTATTAAATGAGAGTCTGACAATTCAGATTCTAACAGTAGCGGTAGTTGCTTTATTTGCGACTGTTGGTGTTTATGGAATTGTCGCATTGATTGTACGTATGGACGATGCAGGGTATAAGCTGATCAAGAGATCTAATGATGAGGGTGCTGTTTCTAAGCTAGGACATTTATTGGTTAATTCCTTACCTGTTGTTATCAAAGTCTTGGCAGTAGTTGGAACAATTGCATTGATTTTAGTCTCTGGTGGTATTTTTGAGCATAATATTGATTATTTGCATCATTTTTTACCTCAGGTTCCTTCATTATTAAAGCAAATAGCTTATGGTGCAGTTGCCGGTTTGGCCGCAGTTTTGCTTATGACAGGGGGAAAGAAGATTTTTGCCAAAAGTTAGTAGAAAATTAGAAGTGTTAAAAAAGGCATCCATCGGATGCCTTTTTTGTACATATATTGTTTCATTAAGATTCTGTAAATAATATAAAAAGAGGAATTGTATAGTATGCTGATATTATTTTAGGAGATTTAACGATTAAACTTTATGACAAATAGGGAAATAGATTTTTTAAGCCATAACGAATCAGCCTGGAATAAACAGGCATTGGATCAAAATGAATGGTCTCAGCCGGTGAGCTCAGCTTTAATTAATGCTGCTAAACAAGGTGTATGGGATGTACATCTTACCCCAGAGCCTTTACCAAAACAATGGTTAGGTGATATTAGGGATAAAAAGATACTTTGTCTTGCTTCAGCTGGCGGTCAGCAGGCTCCCATATTGGCAGCAGCAGGTGCCAAGGTTGTTGTTTTTGATCTTTCAGAAGAACAGCTGAGACAAGATTCAATCGTTGCACAGCGAGATGGACTTTCTCTGGAAACGATTCAGGGAAATATGAAAGATCTGAGAATATTTGATGATCACTCATTTGATATTGTCTTTCATCCGATATCAAATCATTATGTCGAAGATGTAAATCCAGTATGGAAGGAGACTTATCGTGTGCTAAAAAAAGATGGATTTTTACTGGCTAGTTTTTTTAATCCAGTTGTATTTATTGGGGATAGAAATCCCCAGGAAATTACCGACGGTATAATTAGGCCCAAATTCAAGTTGCCATATGCAGATCTGAAAGATTTGGATGCTGACGATATTGAGAGAAAGATTGAACGACAGGAAGCATTGGTTTTTGGTCATACTTTAGCGGATCTTATCGGTGGACAATTGCGAGCGGGATTTATGATTGCTGATTTTATAGAAGATTCGCAGCCTCGACCACGATTCTTAATAGATCAGTATCTCCCCACTTTTATTGCAACGAAGGCTGTTAAGTTATAATTTGATGTGAAAATGAGAACTCCCAGATCAAGATCTTAAAAAAAGTATTGTAACGACATGGTAGTCGGGTTCTTTTAAGTAGTTTATCATGTTCAAAAACCTGGATTCAATATGGAGAATTTAAGTAAATTAAAAGGTAGTGCCGAATTTAAAAATCGAATACTTTCGAAAGATGATATTAAGCAGATCACACAGTCTAAAGGACTTTTAGGGATTTCCTTTATAAATTGTCCTGTTCAGGACGACGATATTTTGGAAATTTCTAAACTTAGCAAATTGGTCAATGTTACGCTTGAAAATACCCGTATAACAGATCGTTCGCTTGAATATTTAGCAGAATTGCCAAATTTAAATTACTTGTTCATTACGCAGGCGAATGTATCTGGGCAGGGATTTGAATATTTTATTGGACATAAAAAGTTGAATTGTGTTTGGGACTGTCATACCAACTTAAATGATGAAACGTTGAAGATTGTTGCGCAGTTGCCTAAACTTAATATATTGAGAATTAATGCTACGGCTGTTACATTTGAAGGTTTAATGTCAATTGCAGGTAATCCAAAGATTGAGATTGTTGCGAATGATCTATTTAGTAAGGAGCAACTAGAGCAGTTTGAGCAACAACAAAGAACCTTGGCCAAGAAAAAGAAGTCGGTTAATTCACAAGATATTACTGATGCTTCCCAAAAACTACTGTTGTTTTTTAATGCGATGACTGAATGGGAGATATATGCCGCTGTACATGGTTTTACAAATGAAACAAGTTTAAGATGTAAGTTACTTTTTCAGGAACATTGTACTTATAAACCTCGTAAAGGTTATCGACCAGATGGTTTATATTATTCCAACCCACCTAACTATACGTATTCGACGCACAAGATTGTGGATAGTGAGCAGTCAACAAAAAATAAGATCTATCTTTTAACCAAAGACCATATTGATTTTCAGTATCGTTTTATCTTGGTTCGGAATGATGATGAGTGGATGGTAGATGATGCACAAAGATTAGATGGAGGTTGGAAGAAAGTCGGATTGTAATGCAAGTTGGATTAATTTATAAATGTTAATAGTTTTAATGAAATTACTACGGATATAAGATAGGAAGGGCGAATTTAAATTAAATAAAAAGAGAACTGTTGAATTTGGTTATTATTGTTGACTACATATTAAGCGGACTATACAAAGGAATTAATTAACATGGATCCTACAAAAAACAAGCTCCAAATCGGTAAATTGTTATTGATAGCAATTCCATCTGTTTTTATCTTTTTATTGTTCTGGATTGCAACAGTATATATTGGTAATACCTATTTTGGTTCCAAATCGAGTTCTGGACAATTTTTACTCTGGATATTAAGTGGTATCATCAGTTTTATCTGTTATCCAATTGCCTCAAAACAAATTTCTAACCTCGTAGCTTTAAATAAGAATAAGATAAAGTATCCAGTTTTTGAAAGACAAAAATTTGATAAATCTGATTGGTTCTTTTTTATTTTCCTTCATAGTATTACAGCACTTCTATTATTCTGGATTTTTTCTGATTTAGAACACCATGTGCAGATCTATAATTTTTTTGTAGATACCTTTGGGAGGAATTATAAAGGAGCTCCAAATTTTCCAGTTCTATTAATATTTATTTTCGGAACGTTTTTCCTATTGGCCATAGTTTACGTCCTATTTCTTAGGATTAGATATGGTACTTTTAATGAACCTAAGAGTCTTTCAAGTATTGAAGAAAAGAATTTCAAACAAAAGCAGGAAATTTATTTTTCATATGTAGCATCAACGACACTGATGGTAATGATGCTTTATCTGTTGAAGATGGTATTACTTGTGTAATGTATGGTAAAGATTTTTACTTTTAAATCTCTGTATTAGTAGTTGTTTATTATGTTCCAAACATCCATTTATTGTGTATCATTTAAGAGAAGAACATAAGTTTGGGACCAAGAGATGTAGTAGTATGATTATATTATTATTTTACAGCTTTGTTATTATTGTTATGGATTTAAATGCTGTTTGTATATACGGTATGTGCTTGTTTTTTGTTTCATATCCGAAACTGTTACTTGAACTTCATTTTTAGAAATGTTTGTGTAAACGATCTGTTTTGGGTAATCGTGATTCGGGTTTTCGAAAGTATATCCTTCTTTCTTTTCCACAAAATTAAAGGGTATATCTTTTCCTTTATTCTGATTAAGGACTGAGGCAATAAAGGTTATTCCTTTTTTATCTTGAGTAAGTTCCAGATATTCAGAAACGATTATCTGCCCATGCTTCATCTGGTAAGAAAAGCCTTTCATAGTGGATTCATTTAATTGATCCCAGTGTTCATAGTGCTCTGTGCTATTGATTTTCCATGTTCCTACTAAAAAAAGGGAAGTTTTGACTGTCCGTAAGAAGCAATGCTTGCTAACCCCATGATGCAAAGTAAGGCGGATTTCATATGAGTATTATTAGTTGAACTTACTTTTTGGTCGTATGAGATAATTCTTTCTGTTTTCTATATCATTCAGAAGCAGATAGTCACCGCCGATCGGTTTATAGATGAAATAATTGAATCTCTCTCTTAGTGTTCCATCTTCGTCTATTGTAACAAACTGTTTAAAGTATATGTTTTTTTTAGGCATTGTAATTTGGAAATAACTCGTGCCGTCCCAGCCATTTCCAGAAGATCCATTCCCTGTGCCCCATGTCAGGTGTTTAGATATATTCCAAAAGGAACTTTCTTTCCAATGTTCTTTATGAACAAATGTTCGTTGGAATAGCGTTGAACTATCGTAAGGCGTCACTGTATATTTTACTTCTTTATCATTCTGGTTGTAAGTTGAAGAATGATAAAAAAGAGCATCAGTAATCAGGTAATGCCAGGTATTATTTTTTAAAAAGAAGAGTTTGTGAGTATTTTTATCCTCACCGGAAATCCTGTCCGTGAAGCTAACTGAAAGATATTTTTGCTGAGAAAGTAAATTTTCTACTTCATTTTGAGTAAATCTCCTATCGTCAGCGATATTTTTAATAGGAATCGCGTTGCTGTCGTTATTTATGATCCATGTCCTGTAAGTATTCTGGTCTGTATCAAGGATATAATCATTAAAAGTATCAAAATGGTGATTTTCATTCTGACGAAACTTAAGTTTAAGGGAATCAGTTAATTGCCCTTTTAGATTAAATTTGTACCAGTTATTTTCAATAAATACGTTGCTGGCTTTCTCTGTACGGCCACCAGTGATTATGATTATAGTGCTGTCGTTAGCTTGTAAAACTGGTTCGATAAACTCACTATCGGTCCTTATTATTTCGTAATAGTCGTCGATTACACTATCAAGTTCTGTATAGCCTTTGTATGGTTCGGGAAGTGCTTCAGTTCGTAATTTAAATTGTTGCCAGTACATCGAGGCATCTGGTAACACTATAATAACAGCGAAAGCAGCAGTCCATATTGCCAGTTTTTTATATTTTGCTTTCTTATTGGGTATTTTCATTGATATAAGGTCTATAGCTATATGCTTTGGACAAACCACTTTTGCTCTTTTTCTTGGGTAAAATTAGTGATTTTTTTGAGGAAGACAATATTTGCGTAATACAGTAACTTTATTGAAAAATTAAGGCTACCTGGTGTGAAAGTAGCCTTAATCTTGTAGTCAGATTTTACGGAAACAGTTTTTTGATTTTATCGATTTCAAAATTGTTCTGAGGGTTGAATGACACAGAATTCATATAATGCAATATTGATTTTTTCATTTGTGTTACCTCTAATCTTTTGTTTCGATTTTGGAGTAGATCTGCGGATGAAATTATTATTTTACCTTTTCCAATTTTTCCTTCGATGATTAGTCCTAACGATTGGTTTGTAAACCAGTCATCTATAATACGTACAATGGGTTCAACGTCTTCGCCGAGCTCTTTCAGTTTCAAAGCATTGGCATTGGTAACCAGTCCCCACCATTGGAAATCAGAATAGTAGTCTGTCGGAAATAGCTGTAAAGCAGGGTGATTAGGATTTACCAGTACACCCATTACATGTGGTGGTTGTTTATTTGTCCAAGCTGTGTTCCAAAAGATAGGGGAGTAGCCCATCACAATCTCTCCGCCATTTCCTTTTTTAATACTTCCTGCTCTGGGTGAAAATAAAACTTTTCCGCCCTTTTCAAGAATGGTATACGCTTGCTGATCTAAGGTGTCGGTGATGTGTACATCGCCTTCATAAGAGGGTGAAGTAGCAGGATAGACCCAGATATTCCAACTGTTACGATTTGATCCTACCTGTACAGTAAGTTTCAGTTGCATAGGCACAAGGATTTCTCGAAGGGGATATTTGATATGACCCAAAATATGCGCATTTCCTAAAGGGATCGTCTGTGTATCGAGATTTCCGCTCGCTATAATACGACCGTCAACTTGTGTGAGATTCCAAGTTGGAACAATATCCTTGATATTATCTTTTCCGAAATGGGCAATTTCTATAGATGCATCTAAACTTTCATCATTATTGTAAACCATTTTAGGAAGCCTGATCAGAGGTACGGTAGGTCCAGAGAATGTCTTAAATTCTTCAGGTGATATGTATCCTTTTTCTTCCCAAAAAGCATCGAGTACACCTACCAATGCAGTACCTTGACCAGGAAAATCACTTAGTCCAAGGAGTTGGAAGCCTGCAAATCCAGGAGTGCGCAAAGCAGCTTCGATATCAGCTTTGTAGGTCATTGCCTGATGTTTACCTGAAGCAAGCAAAAAGCTATCAGCTAAATGTTCTAATTTGTTTTCCTGAAGCGTTTCTTGAAAAACTTCAAAATTATGTGCTTTTAACACCCCTGTGTATTTATCTATTTCTTTAAAATTAGGGTATGCGCACCATTGTCCCACTTCATGAGAAATATAAGGAACTTTATATTTTCCTGTGATATTCAACCAATCAAAATCTGTGGAAGGCGGATTGGCATTGTTGTAGCTTTCGAGACCATCCCCCCATACATAAAGTCTCGGATACATGGCATTATAAAACTCATTCTCTTTAATATCGGGCCATCCTGCTCCCGATGTATAAAGGTGTCTGTTGTCATGTTTCTTTAAATGATTGACAAGTTTGCCTAAGAAATCTCCTTGGTTTTTTCCATCAGGTTCGTTTCCATAAGTATACAGTATAAATGAAGGATGATTCCCGTATGTATCCAATATACGGTCGGATTCTTCATATATCCATTTGTCAAAACCGTTTCCTCCCCCCACTAATGTCCATCCACCACCTTCTACCTGTATATAGATACCTAGTTCATCTGCTGCTTCAAAAGCAGCTTTTGGAGGACACCAAGAGTGAAACCGGACGTGATTTAATCCATGACTTTTGACTACATTGTATATGCGTTTCCATTCGGTTATTTCAGTAGGAGGGTAGCCAGTTAGTGGAAATACAGCACAGTCTAAAGTGCCCCTGAGGAAAGTCAATCGATCATTAATTTTAAATTGTGTTCCCGATATCTCTAGTTTTCGCATTCCAAACGAGGTCTGGTATTCTTTCATATTGTGTTCATCTTGCATTTTTACAGAAAGTTGGTACAAAAATGGAGTAAATTCATCCCATTTGTAAAAATCATTCCCCATTGGATAGACCATCTCCGTTTTATTTTTCCCCGGAGCTATTACCTCCCGAATCTCAATACTTGGTGGTTGGTGGACTTTTGGCGTGAATTTGGAAGATGCCTGTAATATAAAGTTTGTATTTTTAGAAGATTGAGATTTATTATCTGTTTGAAGTACGATACGTACTTCTTTCTTTTCTATATCAGGATATACTGCTATTTGCGTAACTGTAATTTTAGGAATAGCACGTATGTGCAATTGTCCCACAATACCGTTCCAGTTTGTTTGGGTATGATCGGAAATACTGTGGGCGTTCATACCGACATCAATGTTTTTAATGCGATTGTCAACCCGTATGCTAATGTGATGATTCCCTGTTTTGAGTTTCCCCAAATTATATTCATGGGGTACTCCCAGTGCATTTTGCATACCGATTTGTTTGCCATCGATCCACAATGTGGTTTCCCAATGAACACGCTCCAGATGCAATACAAGTTCCTGATCGCTCATAGCTTTGGAAATCGTAAAAGCACGGTTATACCATGCTGGACCTACATAGTTTTTATTGGGCTGTAACCAAAATATGGTTTTATAATTATCTTTTTTACGGAATTTTGCATAACGATCTGATTTAAACCAGGTGGAATCAATAATGCGTCCCGTCCATTTTGTATCCTTATCTATTGTATAACCTTGATTATTGGAAGCTAAGGTACCGGGTAAGGTTAGTGTTTCTGTGAAGTCTGTTAACTGCCATTTTTTTGTTACACCCACATCTTCAGGGTCTAGTTTGAATTTCCAGACTCCTTTTAAGTCGATTTGCTGACCACAAACAATTGTTACATAAAAGAGTAATGTAAATAGAAATGCTATTTTTTTCATTTCAATATTTTTAAAGTTTATAATTTGTGTTTGGACTTAATGCGTGTGATAATTGCAAAAGTTGGTGATCATATCAGTATGATTTATGTACAAACATTACAACTTGCTCCATAAGGGCAAGACATTCCAGTAACAAATTTAACACGTGATATTTTTAGAAGAATGTACTATTTAATCAAAAACATGCATTTTTTATTCATTATTGAATGTCTTAAGCACTATTTGATAAGTTTTTTTTAGATTTATTTAATTTCGTTATTCTGAAGCAGTAGAATTATTAAAAAGGTATCACTAAATTTATAGTAATAATTTAAAATATAGAAATTATCATAAAATATGTTCGGTTTTCTTTTTTTAGGACTGGCGTTTCTTTTCATTGTTATTTTTTATTTTGCAATTGGGCGAAATAGGCCGATGTTGATCCTGAATGGGATCTTGACAACGATCATTGGTAGCCTGTCTTTTTTAGGTATTTTTAGGGCTTATCCACCATTATTTATAATGGCTTTAATCGGGAGCATTTTGTTGAATGTTGCTATATATCGGAAAGTGAAGAGCGCTCGGGTAAACGTCACGTTATTATTGATAATTCAGTCGCTTAGGATCGTCATTGAGTATTATCTTTATCAGTTATATCTCGAAAAATTAATTCCTCAGATTATGACATTTAAAGGTTTTAATTTTGATATTATAATAGGGATATTCAGTGTTGTGTTTCTGGTTATTTCCTTATTCAGGAAATCTATCTTGAATAATTGGATATTTGCACTGTGGAATTATGCTGGTATTGTTTCGCTGATTTCTATTGTCCTTATAGGGATATTTTCCTCCCCGGTACCGATACAGCAATTTAGTTTTGATCAGCCCAATGTTGCCGTTCTTTGTTTTCCCTATGCATTACTGCCAACAATTATTGTTCCTATAGCACTATTGTCACATATATTACTGCTAAGAGATAGAAAGCGGTAGAATAATTTTTTATAATTATAATGAGAATTTAAACAGGTAGAAGCTGTTGAAAGTGCGGAAGTAATATTACTATTTAAGTACAAAGTCTGTCTCTTATCTTGAGAGACAGACTTTGTATAGCAGTATTGCTTATTATTGATATTATTGGGTTATCAAATAAGCAGATACTAAATATTTACTTTCTGTTTTCTCAAATTCGGCATCTGGTATAGCTATCTTTATGCTATGCTTGCCTTTTTTTAGTGGTCCTAAATTGATAACACGAGTAGGAACTGGTCCTCCTGGGCACCAAGAACGACGTTCTTTACTGATGTTTCCGAAATATATGCCATTTGGTTGCGTATTATAGATTTCGTAAGGTGTACAGTCCTGGTTCATATCTATACGGATATATTCTTTAGCATCCACATCAATAATGTGCTGTCTCCAATTGTATTCTTCTCCACCTTCAGCTGCACCATGGCCAGATGAAATAAGATAAAGAACAGTCGTCTTGGTGTCTTCAGGTAATTCAAATTCTACCTCTTTACTATTTTTTCCAGCTGTTTTGTCCTTTCCATCTAAACTGTAGTAGCTTAATAGGGAAAATGCTTTTTCCGAAGATAAGGTTGTTTTTTTGTCGCTTATTAAATCAACAGATACGTTGAACGTTAATAATGAACCATCGCATCCGATTACTTCTCTTTGGCCTGCTCCGGTAGTTCCAAATACTTCTGTTACGATATACATTTCTTTATCGGTTTGTTTGATCGTACTGATCATCTGATCTATTTGAGCTTCGTAAGGTATATGGTCTGGATGACGACTTCGGTACATGAACGGTGTCATAATACGTAGTATTTCAAACTGTTCACCCTTTTCCTTGTCAAATTTCTCACCTTTTGGCATAACGACTAAAGTCACTCGGCCAATTCTATCGTAATTATCACAGCCCGCTTTGATTGTAACTTTAACCTTAAGGTTATTGCCGATTTGCTTTATTTCGCTCGGATTTAGCTGGTATAGGTATTCGGAATTAGTGATGCGGGTTACACCTCTACGAACAGAATTGGTAACAGTTTGGGCATAGCCATCAAAAAAATCAACATTCTTTAAAATATTGATGGTTACGATCTTTTGTTTTAGTTTTGTTAAACTGGCTGTTATATCCTTACCTAATACAGTTATTTTTTGTTTCTTAGGTAGCTGATCGAAAAATAGCTGTGCTTTATCGAGGTCAAAAGCAGACCCATCAGTGTTTACATACATTTGCAAAGCTTCAGCCGCATATGGTTTGGTAATATCTGCTGATAAAAACTCTGAAAGCTGTGCAAGCTTGTGGTTTTTTACACTGTCAATTTTTGCATCAACAATTTTACTTTGATTCGTATCTTCTGGTTTTACTCTTCTCTTCTCCCATCCTAGTAATCTTAAAGCAGTGTCTATCTTTAGATAAGGTTTTTTGAAAACCATATAATCATCGTTGGTGGTTGAACCTGTAATTATTGCCTTTCTTAGGTAACCTTTTGCATTAATATTTACGATGCTTTGTGAAAGATATAAGTATAAGGAATTAGGATCTGCTAAAGCATTGGGAGAGGTATTGGGCTTTGTAAATTGTAATGTTGCACGAACATCTACATCGGCAGTACTTTTAAAATGAAATTTGTTGTTTTTAATAACTGTACTGTCTAATACTGCCTGTCCTTTACTTTGATAAGTCAAATAAATCATTCGGTTGGTAGAATCATAAGTTGGTATGTTGACTATTCCCTGTAATTGAAAGGAAACATCTGTGTTCTTTTGCGCCATCACGTTTGCAAATAATAGGACAGTAAACAAAAGCAATAAATACTTTTTCATATTTGAAATTTCGGTTTAAATTCTATTTGTAATTCTTTCTGTAATAAGTTTTATTCAATTTAGGGTTCTAATAGGTCCTTAATGCCGTAAATATCTGTAAAATTTGAAACAAAGCTTCATTTTTATTAAAATACAGTTTCATTTCTATTTGTGTGCACTAGTGCTTTAAAAGACGGTCGCAAGCTCAGTTACTTGGATTTACTTAAAGAAGCATTTTACGTAGTAGTGAATGATAGTTACTTCCGGATATTTAATTTTTATTATATATAAAGTGGATTTAAGATAACCTTTGCTGAACATTATTTTTTAAATTTATATGCAATTTCTTTTTAATCAAAAAAATTATTTTTAAATTGCAGTAATGAGTCATTTTAATGACGACGCTGTCATATATATTTTTCTTTAGTAGTCTAAGAACTAAACATTTTTATCTTAATAAAATAAGTAGTCATGAAAACATGTATCAAACAAATTGGAAGCGCTTTGATTTTAACCGCAACTTTAATCGCTTCATCAATAGAAGCAGAAGCTTGTACAAGAGTGGTTTATAAAGGTCCAAACAACACAATTATTACAGCGAGAAGTATGGATTTTTCCATTCCTATTCCTTCTAACTTATGGCTATTCCCAAGAGGAATCGAGCGCGATGGAAGTACTGGAAAAAATACAATCAAATGGACTTCAAAATACGGGAGCATGACGACTAGTTCGTGGGATATTGCAATATCGGATGGTATGAATGAAAAAGGACTGGTTGCTAATATGCTTTGGTTAGTAAGCTCTAAATATCCCGAATTTTCCAAAGATATTGCCGGGAAAAATGGATTGGCTGTTTCACTATGGGCTCAATATGCTCTAGATAACTTTGCGACAGTAGCTGAAGCTGTCGAACATTTTAAGAAAGAAGAATTTGTTGTTGTAACAGACTTTATCCCAGGAACAGATAAGTTTACTACTGTGCATCTTTCTATGTCAGATGCCAGTGGGGACAATGCTATTCTTGAATACATTAACGGAAAATTAGTCATCCACCATGATCCTGCTTATACTGTAATGACTAATGATCCGATTTTTGAAGAACAACTTGCAATAAATGAATATTGGAAAGGTATTCCTGGAAGTATATTTCTTCCTGGAACAAACCGCGCTGCCGATCGCTATGTAAGAGCGTCATACTATATTAAAGCTGTTCCGCAAACTGATGATACTAGAATTGCAGTAGCGAGTGCATTTAGCGTTATTAGACAGTGCTCAGTACCTTACGGTATTTCTACTGAGGGCTTTCCTAATTTATCAACAACCCGATGGAGAACAGTTTCAGATCAAAAAAATCTCGTTTATTATTTTGAAGATGCATTAAGTCCTAATGCGATCTGGGTAGATTTGAAAAAATTGGATTTTAGTAAGAATGGAAAAATTAAGAAACTTGCATTGGATAAAAATCAAATCTATGCAGGAGAGACATCAGACAAATTTTTAGATACTAAGCCTTTTGTATTTCAGGGAATATAAAACAAAAAATAACAGCCTTACTAAAATTAATTACTGCTACCGCGACTGTTATAACTTTGTTTAAGTTTTAATCTTCTTCAAGAAAGAAATGCCCAACATCTGTTGAGCTTTTTTTTTTTGAACCGAGGCAACAATATAAGGCATACATTTAAACGATTTGTCGAAATGATATAACGAAACCATGTATTTTATCGGTTATCAATTATTGAATTGTATTAAAATTTCTATTTAGTTCCTGAGCTGACATATATGGTCCGACGAGCGTGAATTTAAATAATTAACTAACCTGATCCATCAAGCGAGTTCTACGGGTAATATTAATATAAGATTGGGATTGGTCATTCTTTTATGATGGGAGGCATTGTATGATTTAATAAAATTTGGAGGTAAAGCAGAGCTCCAAAGAAATCTTTGCTATATATTAAAAGATTGTAATTTATGGATTATTAAAATGTTATTTTTGATTTACAGTACTTTTAAACTGTTGTTTTTAACTGGATAAACTGTTATATTTAGATAAAAGTAATTCAGCTTTCCCAATATTCCAATAATATGAGACAGTTAGCAGTTAAAATATTACAGTTGGTAAGAGAAGACAAAGATCTTCAGCCCTTGATGGTAAATGAATCTTTTCAAGATGAATTGGCAATTTTAGAAAGGACTGGTTTTATTAGAAGTTTTAAGCCAGAAATTGGGCAAAGTCCTTATGAATGCTATGATATTACAAGAAAAGGTATTGAACGCCTTATTGAATTAGAGGCATCAAATTATAAAAGAGTAGGCTAATTACCTACTCTTTTTTATTTATGTATCTTTTTAAGGTAATGATTGCGCCTAATTGAAATAAGGTATGTGCATTATGCTTACGCTTAAGATCATTTAGTGTTTTTTCAATTGATGATAAACTGTAAGGATTATGTCCCTTTTCTTTGAGTTCGCGCGCAATTTCAGGCTGTGTTTTGCCTTGAAGTAAGGAGTCAATTAGAAGTTTTTCAAATTCGGTTTGCATTTAATAAAGATAATAAATTCGTACAACTTACGTCTATGTGCTTCTATAAACATGGATATTAGACTACTTTTTAGTTTACACTTGTATCCTAAAATAGCGTCCATTTTATGTAAATAGCCCACAATTCTACTATAGTAAGCTTTGGTTTATTTCGTAACCATTCTCATTAATGAATTTTGTTAAGATCCCGACGTAGTCATTTTTTCGAATATTTTCTCCTAAAATAATACAACCGCATTCAGTTTACCTGAATGCGGTTGTATTTGTGGAGCCGGAGAGATTCGAACCTTCCCTGTAACTCGCTGATTTAATATCTTTTATAAGTCGTGCTTTTGCAAGGTCTCGATTTGGTCTCGCTAAGGCATTTTCCTAAATTCCCTATGTCTTATTACTAAACAAATATACGAAATAAACATGTTAATGTGGCATTGGATGTAGTAAATATGGCTTGCTAAGTTTATGTTTTTGAGCAGGTTATTGTCTTATTTTTAGTCAGGTTATTGTTAAGTGTACTTCTTAAATATTTTACAATTCATTGCGCACAGTATTATAATCTAATCCGAGATATCTGCATAATTCATCTATGGTAATTAGTTGATAAGTTTCTTTTCCATTGATCCCTTTAATATTGTTATAGATACGTAGGCTTTGTCGGTAACTTTTCCCAGTTATCCTGGCGATGTCTTTTGGATAAATACAAATTCTTTTCATAAACCAATACTTTATATACCCTTTATCTATGCTTCTGGATAACTGCAGACCAGGAGCAGTTGGCTAATATTTAATTCTATCAAGTTGGTAACAACTTGTGGTTTGTATTGGTGGCTATTTCTTGTTGCAATTTACGAATTCTTTATAGTCTATTTTGGTAATTGATTGTCTACTAATGCCATTTGGTATGGGGTGCCTTTTATTGTGAAGGAGTTTTTCTAAGTTTTGTCATAGAGTCACTAATAGCTGCAGCGGAGGTGAGGTTAAAAATTAAGTGAAATGGCAAGACAATCAGGTATTATTAAACTAAAAGGTACTATCGGGGATATTACTTTTTATAAAAGTCAGGATGGCTATTTAGCCAGACAAAAGGGAGGGATCGATAAAGATCGGTTTTTAAACGACCCAAAATTTCAGCGTACTCGAGAGAATGCTGCAGAGTTTGGTCGGGCAGGTAAGGCAAGTAAATCGTTATGTACGGCTATTCGCCCTGTGCTGAATAAAACGCAGGACTCGCGTATGATTTCGCGTTTGGTCAAATTGATGATGAAGGTCATCAAAGCAGATCAAGTCAGCGATCGTGGTCAACGAAACGTATTGGATGGAGAGTTGATCCTTTTGCAAGGATTTGATTTCAATGGGAACGCTAGATTATCTGCAACAGTATACGCGCCTTATTCATTTGAAATTGACAGGCTTGGCGGTGTGATGGATCTAAACGTGGCAAGCTTTAATCCGAATAGTCAAATTGTCGCCCCAGGTGGCACGACACATTTTCGCTTTATTTCTGCTGGTGTAGAAGTAGATTTTGAGAACGAGACCTTTGTTCTGGCTCAATCAAGTACGGCTGAATTACCTTATGATAACGTAAATACGGCTCTGACGATGTTGAGCAATGATCTTGGAGTACCGGGGTCAACTAAGCCGTTGTTTTTGGTGTTTGGTATTGAATTCCTTCAGCAGGTGAATGGTTCTTTCTATTCGCTAAATAACGGTGCATTCAACGCGTTGAATTTGGTTGCAATAGATACTGGAGTATAATGGTTGTGCGGTTATTGCGGACATATCATAGTCAGGGTACTCATGGTGAGATTTGGATCGGAGGTGAATTTGTGTGTTATGCTATTGAGTTACCCTGGTTAGATAATGTCCGCAATAATTCTTGTATTCCGGAAGGGACATATTTACTGGCCAAGCGATATAGCAAAAAGTTTAAGTGGCATGTGTTGGTAAAGGATGTTATTGGGCGCAGTGAAATTTTGTTTCATCCAGCTAATGATGCGAAGACCGAATTGAGAGGGTGTATTGCTCCAGTGAGTCGAATTTCTGGAATCGGGAGAGGTGTACAGTCAGTTGTTGCTTTTAATAAATTAAGGAATGTAGTTTATACTTCTATAGACAAAGGTGTTCAGGTTTTATTGGAGGTTTTAAAAAAGGGGAAATGATGAATGTATTGGAGAGAGTTCAGGCACCTACACCGAAATTTTTCAAGGTGCTTAGAAGTGTTGGGATTATTGTCGCGACTATCGGTGGAGTTATTCTAACAGCTCCTATCGCGTTGCCCGCAGCACTGATTAGTGTTGGTGGTTATTTGACTGTTGCGGGTGGTGTGATATCGGCTATTAGCCAGATTACTGTTGATGATAAAAAGGTCGATAAAGATGCGGAGGGGGTGAATGATGAATAGATCAGCGGTTGGTCATGGTACTTTTGGTGGTTTACTGTTGGGGGCTTACCCGGCATTGATTATGGGAGATATTATGAAAACTATCTTGCTGGCTTCCATTGGTGCAATTGTCAGTTTTTGTGTATCTTTAGTACTCGGGTCACTGACCAAAAGAAAAAAATAGAGTTGTGGTGGCTTTATTCAAATTAAAAGCTCGGCATTATGTCGAGCTTTTGTTATTTTAGGTAATTTTTTAGATGTTTTGATCTATAAAAAATAATAACTGTTGCAAGGATTTAGTATACGATTCATTAAGGGCTTTTCTCGCTGATTTATATCCCCAAATATTATCCTGACTACCAATGTTTGAAATAGTTTCTTTATTTGATTTCTTAGGAGCAGTTATTTCTGTATAGAAAGTGGTTGAAGCATTCCACATACCTTTTGGTAATATCATTGTAGAAACGCTACCACCTATCATCCCTATACCTGCTGAAATATCTGTGCCAAACCCCGCATGGTAAGCTGAAATGCCTATTTTCAATATTGTATTCATTGAATCTTTTGATCTATAAAGGGAATTGTCTTTTATAAAGAAAATATTTGGATACACCTGTTTAATCTGTTCAAAAATTCTATCAGTTAGTGTTTCACTATTGCATTCTATTTTTGACTTTTTGTTTAAGATTCTTGCGTCAAAGAACGCTATAGTTACCGTGTCAGAACGCAAAATGTCATTTCTTGTAGGTGCTTCTACATGTTCTGGACACCAAACATAAAGTTTTTGAGCGTTTGATATTGAAATGTTGAAAGTGAGAATTAAAAGTAATATATATTTCATGTTATCAGTTTTTATGCCTTCGAATATACATAATAGTTTCTATGCTTTTAATTGTCTCTGATTTGGTTGATAGTTAACATACTGGCTTGTATTCGTATGCTAGTGAGATTTTTCTATGTTTTCTTGATCATATCATAGTCTATAAAAAGACAGATGTTTATAATTTTTTGAATTTTGGCCACTTATTATATCCGATAGTTGGATCATTGGATTTGTATTCTCTTATTAATGATACCTCCATTATATTTACTTCTGAAATGTTATCCGTTAATGATTCCCAGATTACTTCCTTTCTAATTGAGAAATCTTTTTGTTGTTCCCAGGTGAAGTCATTTGCTATAAGTTCGCTATTGGCACTTCCGAAGTAATTTAAGGTGTTCGTCAGATCTTTTCCGATGTATATTTTCCCATTAGGATACGTTATTTTATAGATGACTTTTAGTTTCATTGAAGTAGTTTTTTGAAAGGTATCAAATTGCTTTCAAAAGAAAAAAGGAAAAAAAAGAAAGTAGTTCTTTCAATTGGAGTGGGCTAATAAAGCAAGTTTTTTGAGGAAAATACTATCCTGCCGTAGGCGGATGGAGATTTTCCTTAAAACCTGGGCTTGATCTTGCTGTTTAGTCCACTCTAATTAATTTTACGTCCATTTTTTGTCTTTCTGATTTGCAGTACCTCCAAGTTTTTCGCAAGTGGTATGAGCCGTAGGTGATATACCTCTTGCTTTAGAGATTGAGGTGTATGGCCTGGACGACGAATTGAGGACAGGGCATGTACCGCAAGGGTTGTTAATTTCCGTTCGAGTATAGAATTACATTGTTGTTGCGGTCTTTTGCAATGAGCGCAGCGGGTTGCTCAAGACCGGATGCACTTGCTCGCCGTCTGCGAGTTGAGCGAGGGTGGTGGACCGAGAGGTGCGCAGCACTGGGGGACAGCATATGTAGGTGAGCTTGGCTGGCGGTATTTTTGATTGTGACGGGTGGGGTAGTTTTATTTTGCTGTAGGATTGGATTTTGGCTGTTTGCTTTGTTTGTGGTGCATGGTGTGTATTGGGTTTTCAAAAATGGTGACAGCCGAAAGCTCGCCTACACAAGGATGCCTAGGTATGTATGAGCCAGCAGCCATGAAGGTGATCACGGTGCTGAGCAAATGTAGCCGTTAATGGAACGTAGTGGAATGTAGGCGCCCCGCAGCGATGCTCCGTGTGAATCGGAATGGCTGCGATGAGTCAATGACTGAAATGCAAAAATGATGACAGTCTGCGCAGCACCCGGAGGGTCGATAGGCTCTATAATGATTGGTATGTGTTTGGGATTATTGGGCCTACGAGACTGGCGGCATTTTTTGCTGAGGCAAATTGACGATGGTAGCGTTGGCCTGCCTATGGTAGCCGCAGCCCGAGCGATCTGCAGGCGAGCCAAATTCGAGGCGACGGTGGATAGAACAGGGCTGAACAGATGGGTGAATGGATATGTAGCTTACGGAATGTAATGATCCAGATGTGATGCGCTGTGACAGACAGAGTAGTCGCCTATGAGGAGGACGACTGAACTGCAAGGGTGATGACAATCTGCTTTAGCACCCGAAGGGCAAAGAGGCTCTATATGATGCCTTTTTATTATCTGGCTGAATCATATAGTGCCTCTTTGGATTGGCGTCATTCTTTGCTGAAGGAGGATCGACGAATGCCTTATTTCCTTTTTTTTTGATTAAACCTTATTATATTATTGAAGATGAGTGTGTTGTGTGTTTTTTTTTGATGAAAAAGTGAAATTGTATAGAAAATAAGTTGTAGCTAAGTTTGTGTAAAACAGTTGTTTATATAAAATAAAAGAGGGGTTACCGACATGAATGTCGGTAACCCCCTTGATTAAAAGTAAAAATAATGATATTTTTATATGTGGATAAATTGATCTCTACCTTTGGTCATAGGATTAAAAGATATTTGACTGTGTGTGGATTTCAACGGTTTTGCTCATTTTCAAAATTCTACATTTCAAAGGTGGAATCAAAAATTCTCATTTGCTCTATCTGCTTATTTATAGCTTCTTCTATTCTACTTAGAAAAATTTGATTATTGTGACAAAAGCTTTTAATACTTATAATCATTGACTCTATCTTTATATAATGCTTCTGGAAATCCTCCAATTCAAAGTAGAATCCATCTTCCTTCATTTTTTTAACGAGAGAGTAAACTAGACTATCTACTATAGTAATTTCTGATTCATTTTTAAAACGTGCTGAAATAGTATATTGCTGATGTTCATTGAGAAAGTCGGTAAATAGTGTTTTGATCTTTTTGTTGCAATGATTATCAAATGATATTACTTCCAAGTAATTCAATAAATTTAATAAGGCGTCTGAAAAATTGGCATTCAGTTGTTCATGTTTAATACGGTATTGTTCATTCCATGCATCGAGGCTTTTGTAGAGTTGCAACAACAGTTGACGTGAAGTTAGAAAATTTCCATATACAAGTAGCTTTTCTTGTTCGACTATTTCGTGTCTGTCAAAGATTAGGTCAAGTTTGCTTTTAGGTATTTGATTAAGGAAAATTAGCGGTTCGTTAGCAAATATTGCTAATGAATTGATTTTGAAGACATCAAACGATATACCATTTTTCATTGAATTAATCGATCCTAAATGTTGGTTCGCTAAAAGAACCATTAAATCAATACTATCTAAAATATCTTTCTTCTCATTCTTTAGACTTTTCTCATTTTCCAACTTTCTGGACTTTTGATCTCTGTTAATTTTATATGTTGTTAGCGTGTATGTTCCAATAATTGTTGCTACTGGAGCTAGAATTGGAATGATAATCATTTGCCAGTTCTCTTTACACGACAATGATGTTATTATCGCATCAATTATATTGCATATCATGGTCAAACCTATTATTATAATACTGAATGTTGTTATCAATTGGCTGTTCTACGCCCAGGTGATTAATCAGCAGTCTGGTTAGCAGACTGCGGGTTTTATTTTTATTTTTTCTCTTTGGTTTAGCTTCAACTTATCATTTAATAATTTCTGCAAACAAATAATTTGATATCGCCGGAAGTAGGCGGTCGTTCTGCCAGTTCATTATATATGCTTTTTAAGCCCCTATATCCGCGTTTTGGTTGACTTGCTTAATTAACCTAATAAGTTTAACAACATTGTTTTCATCAAAAAGTCCAATTACTCCGCTATCGTCTAGTTCTGTAAATGGTGGCTCCATTAGATCTGCTGTGTCGAGATATCCGTTCGTTACAAAATAGCGGATAACGGTATCCATAAACTTGATTTGTTTTGCGGAAAGGTTTGCTTCGGCAATAAAGTTTGTGAAATGATATTGTATGGCTTCTAGATCCAAACCGATTATGGAGCGGATAAAGGTTCCTAGGGGTTGGTCACCAAATTCGTTTGTAAACTCTTCTTTTGAACCTAGAGCTTCGGCTATTAGGTATTGTTCGAGCTGCTGTAATTCAAATGCATTGATAGGATGATTTTTATGCAATTTATCAATTACCATATGGTGTTTATTTTTTTTGATAAATGCTGTTACACGGTCTTTATAACTTTGCAGATTTTTGAAGTTTTCAATAATATCGTATTCTACGATATCTTCGCGCATCAGGTTATCTTCTAATTTGGTGTAAATCGGTTGAACAATATTTTCTTCTTTGAGTAAATGTATGAGGTCTCGAATTTGTTTTCGTAAATTTTCTACTTTTGATAGTGATACTTCTTGCCAAAAATCTACTGAAGACATTTCTCGAATATAAACTTCTTTAGCAGCCACAGCAGGAACATTTCTCTTTTTTAGGAGTCTTTTCCCTATTTCCATAAAATTCTGGATAATGGTTGTTTGACGTGGAGATTTGTTTATCATAGCGACCTGTAATTTGTAACTGTTTAAATCAAATCTTTTAGCCATTTCATCCGTATCATCAGTGTAAGGAACTAAATGAGATAACTCCATTTCAATAGTCAATATATCCGATTTTGAAAGACTGTTCCAATTGGCTCTATCCGAGAATTGATGAACGGCTGCCAAATGTTTTCTGACTTCATATCGAGCGGTATCTAATTGCGCTACTTTTTTATACAGACCATCGGTATATTCCGTAGCTAGATGCAAATCTTGTGAATTGGCATCTGGATTTTGTTGAATGAGATTGATTACATTCAATTGCTCGAGAAATAAGAGTTGACTTAAAGGTCTTTGTGTGCTGGCTGGCTGACCGTCAGGGTTTTCTTGAAAAAACTCTAAGTTTCGACAATAGTCAAATATCAAGAAATGCTCTTTGTTCTCACCCGGTCCAAATAAATCACGACGTAGGCGTGTGCCTCGACCTACCATCTGCCAAAACTTAGCATATGATTTTACAGGTTTAAAGAATATTAAGTTTAATACACTAGGTGCATCTACTCCAGTATCCATCATATCTACCGAAATAGCAATTTGAGGAGCAAGCTCTTCTTTGTCGTAGCAGAATTTCTCTAATAAGTCTTGTGCCTTATCATTGTAATTATCAATTACCCTGCAGAAATGGCCGCCATATTCTGGATAATTTTTATTGAACCTTTCCTCAATATATACAGCATGACGGTGGTTGCGTGCAAAGATGATTGTTTTACCCAATTTATCACCAGAAGCTACTTTTAGACCATCATTCATCAGGTGGTCTAACACAAGATCTACCGTACCTTCATTAAATAGAAATGAATTGATCTGAGATGAGCCGATCTCCAACTCTTGTAGTTCTTCATCTGATACCTCGGTCAATCCAAGTTTCTCTTCCAACTCTTCCTTATCCTGATCACTGAGGTCTTTATATTTTACACCATCACGAACCATATGAACCGGTACCGAATAGGAGCGAGGGGGTACTAAATAACCATCAGCTACTGCTGTATCCAATTCATAAGCAAAAGTTGGAATATCATCTTCCAGTTGGAAGAATGAATAGGTGTTTTTATCTAACTCCTTTTTTGGGGTAGCTGTCAATCCTATTAGTAGTCCGTCAAAATAATCAAATATGGATTGGTATTTTTGATAGATGGAACGGTGTGCCTCATCGATAAATATAGCATCAAAGTGACCCACTCCGTAATCCCGATTATCGCCCTCCATTTGATTATTAATGCAGTTCATCATGGTTGGATAGGTCGAAAAAACCAATCTAGTATGACTAGTTTCTTTTTCCTTAGTAAGATCGACTGCTGATAAATGAGGTAAATGCTCTTTAAAAGCATTCTTTGCTTGAGTTACTAATGCATTTCTATCAGCTAGGAAAAGAATGCGCTTGGCCCAATTGCATTTGGTCAACATATCTACGATTGCGGCAGCAGTACGTGTCTTACCGGAGCCTGTTGCCATTACTAATAATGCACGACGATGTTTACCTCTTAATGTATTGTCTTTGGTTGCTACAAAATGCTCTGATAACCGTTGTACCGCCTCCAGTTGATATGGTCTACCAGCGATAGTGGTATTGACTTCAAACTTTCTAATATCTTTTCGTGAAGTCCGTCTTTTAATTAAAGTCTGTAATTCTTGTTTGGTGTAAAAACCGTAAATCTGGCGAGGAGGATAAAATTGATCGTCCCAAATATGCGTTTCATATCCATTGGAATAGAATATGATAGGACGCTGTCCTGTACTTTTCTCTAGGCAATCTGCATAAAGTGAAGCTTGATGCTGCCCTTTATTGGAGTCGTAAAGTGTACTTTTAGCCTCGATAATCGCCAAAGGTTTAGCATTATCATCCCAAAGGACATAATCAATATACCCTTTGCCTGAAGGATTAGTCGATAAAGGCATTCCATTCACTTCGAATTCTAAATCGCGCGGTTTTTGAAGGTTATCCCAACCTGCTTCACGTAAGTAAAGGTCAATTAATAAACGACGAGTCTCAAACTCAGATATTAAGACCGGAGGCGTTGGTAAATCAGCTATGACTTGTTCTCTATCCTCTTTTCTATTTGCTAATTGGGACTGTATCTCTTCTAATTGTTTGCGTAACTCTTGATTTTGTAGTAAAGCTTTCTGTTTATCTTTATAAGCTTCAACGGCTAGTTTTTGAGCCTCTAGGAAAGAAGTGTTTAATTCTTTAACCTGTTTGGCATTAATGTCCGCTATCTGGCCATGAGGGATTAATTGTTCATCAAATTGAGTTTCTGCCGGAAAGCGTCTACCGTATAGCTTGGCCATCCAATATAAAAAGTTATACATACATTTAAGTGCATGTAAAGCTTCTGTATCTTTTATTGATTTTACAGTATTTCCTTTTCCAGCATGGGAGGCAATATTTCCTAATAAACGGACGGAATTTAATTCTTCACGAACCGATGCTCCTATGTTGTCACGAAATGAGTCTGTATGTAGTAGGCTATTGATTGATTTATCGAATGGCATTTCAAAGTCTACATCGTTTTCATAGAGCCAAAACAGTGACATTTCTAATGTCGAACGACAAATCATTGCTGCATAACGAGGAGCAGTGAAGGTATTCTGTTCTGCCAGTGTAATTTCTTGGTAAATAAGTGGAAACTCTTCTGCTAAAAATTCAAAATTTGATGCCATTAAAAAGATACTTGGTTTGCTTTTAAAGATAAACAAAATATGGTTAGGTGTGAAGAAGGAATTGCTTTATCTATAACGGTTTTCCATATGCCAATTTATCTACCCAACAATTTCCTTAGCATAAAATCAATATCATTAATGCTTTTTACTTCTACCAACCCATTAAAAACAAAACCGGAACCGATTATTTTGGCCTCATTATTTAAGTACTCTTCTCGATTGACAGCCGCCTGGGATGTCACCTCAAGATAAAACCATTTACCAAAAATAATTAATGTACAAAAACCAAATTTCTCTATATCATTAATTCTAGTTTGAGTAAAAGTAAATTGGGGTGATGCAAAATTTTCGTGGATAGGGATTATACCGTTTGAACTCTGTAGATGATAAAGTGGCATATCTCCTTCATTATATCTTGCATAATTTCTAACTTCATCAAATCGGTCATCTAATCCTTTTTTTGTTTCCTTGTGATATTCCTGCAAAAACATTTCGTACAAACCTCGTTTAAATTGGTTTAAAAGAGCTTTCTGAAAATCACGCGTAAATCGATATTTGCTTTTTACTTTCAACTTACCTGTAGTAGCCCAAAACTCAAAATAGATAGATTTAAGTCGCGTGTTTTGGGACTTTTGCTGATATTGCAAAAGATACTTTGTTAAACCAAGAATTTCTTTGACACAAACCTCAATCGTTAAAGGTGGGTTAGAAAGTTTGTCTGGTTGGCCGAAATAGTGATTACAATTGTCACATATATCAAACCCAATGCTGTTGCTACCAAGGCTCCTAGGCATAGTATGAGGCTTCTCGTTAAATGTAACATCTGGTTTGGTACTTTTGCAAAATATGCAAATTCCTTTATTTATATACTTCATATCTTTTCTTTAAAAAATAGAATGAAAATCATTAAACAGTCTCGATTCAATCATTAACTCGCATTTGAGAGCTTTTTTTAGTAAGGACTTAGCCTATTTCATGGCGAACTGTTACGAGGTGTCGATTTTGGAGGTATACCGTTTGTGCGGTCAGGTTTGAGTTCGCTTCGTGCCTCGCGATGACGAGTTAGTAAGATTTTAACTTACTAACTCTCCTTTGAATGCTTTTTGTAATAGCGATTGAAATAGTTCTTCGGACTTCTCTGCATTTGTCTGCGCTTTGAGCTGATTGATTAGCTCTATTTTTTTTGCGAATTCTTCTTGGATGGCTATTGGGGGAACATAAATCTCTAAATTATTAAGGACGCCAGTATTCATATGTGTAAATCCTTCCTCACCACCAGTCTTAAGACGACCTAACCGTTTTGAAAAAAACTTCATTAGACACACAAAAAAAAGTGATTTTAACATACAATCGTCTAGTGATAATTTAATCAAATTAGTACTTAATAGCGATTTTTTAAATGTTGAATCTACAACACACATTTTACCAACAGTGCCTGCACGTGAGATAATGATATCGCCATTTAAAACCTCATATTGTTTCAAACTAATATATTTTTCTTCCGAAACAAAAAGACTTGGTAAGTCTAAGAATTCAAAGGATTGAATATTGTCCATATTCCAAACAGGAACACCATTTTGCTTAAATTCTTCTTTTTTTAGTGCTGATCCAAACGGACCGCACTTCACGCCATTTTTATAAAATTCTTTAAGCAAAGCTTTATCCCAACCTTTCTCATTTCGGACTGGGTCGCCGAACATATCGATAAAGATAGCTTGTGCGAGTTCGTCGTATTTGGATTGTAGGTTTTTGTCTTTACGACGTAATTCATCTGCCTTATCCAAGATCTCTGCTACTTTTTCTTGAATATGTAATGGAGGAAGGGTTATTTCGAGGTCTCTTAATGCACTTCCATTAACGTGAGGAATTGTCGCTCCTGTTCTTTGTGATTTGATGACTTCATTTTTCGAGTTTAGAAACCAATATAAATAATCTGAAGATACAGAGTTTTTGCTAAGTCCTAATTTTGCTAATGTACTTCCAATTACACCCTCTAGTCGAATACCAACTTTCCCTGCATTTGCTCCATCCCATGCTATGATTACATCATTTTTATTTACAAATGTTCCTTTTTCGTTGGTAAAGACTGAATTAGAAGGATTATGTAAATCTTCAATATTTATATATCTGAATTCACCACTGTCTGATGGAGTATGTTTTTTGCCCTTGTTAATTTTCACGAGCTCTCCCAGCTTAACTTTCTCCCACATACTACAATAGCCCTTTCAATTCGTTTAACAATATTTGTCTCTCCTGATCGATTTGAGCAATCTGGTTCAAGATTGTAGCTGGTTTTTCATAGCTTACCTCCTCGTACACGACTTCTTTGTAGCGGTTGATGCTCAAATCGTATGCATTGGTGCGGATTTCCTCTGCAGGCACAAAGAAAGATTGATCAGTACGTACTCGATTTTGTTCATTTGCTAATTCATGGTACCGCGCTATGATATCGGGGATGTTATTTGTTGTGACGGCATTTCGTTTATCATCTAAGCTATACCCGTCAGCTTTCATGTCGTAGTACCATACTTTATCGGTACCGCCAGAATTGGTCTTGGTGAAGATCAGGATTGCTGTACTTACTCCCGCATATGGCTTGAATACACCTGAAGGCATAGATATCACGGCTTGCAGTTGCTGATTGTCTACCAATTCTTGACGAATCGCTTTGTGTGCTGTCGATGATCCAAATAACACGCCATCAGGTACGATAACCGCCGCTCGACCGCCTAATGTCATCATGCGAAGCATTAGACTTAAAAATAGGAGTTCCGTTTTCTTGGTATTGGTCATCTTCAGCAATGAGCTTTCTACATCGTTGCTGTTTAAGGCACCTTTGAACGGTGGATTAGCTAAGATTAGGGAGTATTGCGAGCTAACATCGTTTCGCTCGGCTAATGCAGAACCCGAAATTAATACCGGATTTTCGATGCCGTGCAATTGTAGGTTCATCGAAGCTATACGTAACATAGATGGGTCAATCTCCATCCCGTTGAACATATTGCTATAATAATGTTCACGGAAAGATTTTTCTAACAGCCAGTCTTCGTGTGTCTCTTGGATGTATTCGGCAGCATTGACGAGGAAACCCGCGGTACCCATTGCTGGATCACAGATGGTATCGTCTTGCTTTGGTTGCATCAGTTCTACCATCATACGAATGATGTGTCTAGGCGTACGAAACTGTCCGTTTTTGCCAGCATCAGCAATTTTACTCAACATGTATTCGTATAAATCCCCTTTAGTATCTCTATTACTCAACGGCAATTTGTCTATTTGTTGTACGACATTATCCAATAAGCTAGGACTCTCGATCATGAAGGTGGCGCCTTTCATGTATTCGGAGAATTTACCTCCAGCAGTACCTAGGGTACGCATAAAGTCGAACGCTGTAAGGTTGTCTAGATCTGTCTGCGGTCTACGGAAGATATCCATCATGCGTTCGGGGTCTAGCTCTTTGAAGTAGGACCAGCGTAATGCTTTTTGTTCTTCCGTGTATATATCGGTTTTTTTTGAACTACCTAAAAGTTGTTTTTCTTTGTCAATAGTGGTCTGTCTGTCATCCAGTTGTTTTAAGAAAATCAAGTAGGTGAACTGTTCGATGACGGTCAATGGGTTGGAAATTCCTCCTGTCCAGAAGTCATTCCATATTTTATCTATTTGGGATTTTAATTCTCCGGTAATCATTGTTGTTGGGTTAAAATAGTACGTCAAATTATATTTTTACTAATTTTGACTTTTTTTAGTGGTGCAAAGATAAGGATAATTAAAATGTTTGAATATAATCTTCAAAGGTTCTACCTGAAGCATAATCATCATCCCAAGTGATAACAACTCCAAAACGATCTGGGGTACCTTTGTGTATGCTAAGTGTTATTTCTTGAAACCCTTGTGGATGTATAAATTCGACTGGAAAAGGATTTTCACTGATGAAATATTTGTAATCTTTGTCAAATTTGACATTTATATTTCTAGCTTTAGCTTGACCATGATTATATATTTTTAACTTTTTGTTTCTACCGTTTTGATAAATATTCGCTCTCAGATTTGCTTTTTTAATATCCTGTTCCTCTTCGTGATTCTTTTTAAGTTGATATTTATTGAGCTCTTTTTCCTGTTTTTTTATTTTGCCATCGTAAAATAAAAAAGTGAATATTGTTCCGGCTAAAGATACAAGTGAAATTACTAAGGAGTAGTCTATATTTTCCATCATCTTTTAAATTTAAAGTTTTTATTATTCCTGAATTTTGATTCCAGGGTTTTTCCAAAATCATCTAACAATTTCTGACCTAATGCCGCAGTACCATCATCCACCTGTTGTTGATTGTATTCTAAAAGTTCATCTATACCTCCTAAATATTCTCTTTTGCAATTATTGCATTGAATATAGGTTTCATCTTCTTTATGATTAAAATCTGAGAGACCACATGTGGGACAGAATACTGTAACTGTAATTTTGTTATCCATGATAAATAATTTAAAATCGAAAAAAAATAACATGTGCTATACTTAATTTATATCGTTCAGCACATGTTATAAGTGGTTAAGTCAAATCAACTGTAGTAGCATTTGGAGCATCGCGCTTCACTGCAGCAATTCCGTTTTCTCTTCCAGCTGATGAGACATAGGTTTCACTACGACCGATAATCTCACCATTAATCGCTTTCAGATTGAAAGAGTAAATTTGATAACCGTCCTTTCTTTCATAGCGACTGTCGTAAGGTGCATTAACTTTAACAGATGCAATCCCATTTAGGCAGCCTTGCTTGGTAACGTAGCCCTCACTTCCTAAAATAATTTCACCATTACCTGATTTTAATCGAAAATAGTATTGCGGATTCCTTGAACTCACGAATACTTCAAATTTTGAATTTGACATATTGATACAAAGATTTACACAAACTATGCACTCAATGTGCACAGTAGATAATTAGTTGAAATATAAGCCATAGTTATCTTTTAGTTTTTGACCTATTGCATCTCTTACAGCTGTAGGAGATAATATTTCTAAGGAAGCTCCAAATCCGAGGATTTGTGAATAGAACTCATAATTTGGAATAACTTCCAGTTGAATAGTTGTGTGCTCGGCAGTTTTGTTAATTACTTTTTGTGACGGATGTAAAGGTTTTGATTCGATATATGGCCAAAGTTTTTGGTTAATTTTAATTTGTATGAATTGGGACTGGACATTAATTGGCTTACTTACACCGATCAGGTCTTCGAAGTAATTATCGGGAGAATCTGTGTTAGGTATGTATTCGACGTTGTCTAGCGCTATAAATTTTGTTATACGGTCTAATGGTAGGTTAGTCCAGGTATCATAACCTTCACACTGACCAAAGAGAAACCATCTTTTGTTATACTGTTTGAGGAAGTATGGATGTATAATGAAATTTACTTCTTTATCCTGATTGAATGATTTGTAAGATAACTGCAGTGTTTGCTTGTTTTGTATGTGGTTTAATAAACTGCCTAATAGGTCTAGATTTTTTAGATACTCATTCTGATCAAAAAGGATATAATCACCTAGTTCTTCTAATTGGAAGCTTTTTTTCAGTTTAAGCGTAAGTTCTTGTATGAAATCAAATTGTGGTAAGCCTTTAAATCGGCCAAGCATATCAAGTGCTGTTTTTAGTAAGTCAGCCTCAACAGGATTGATTTGTTGCATTGCTAGTGAGTAGCTGGAGTCAGAGTAACGATAATAAGTTTTACGACCTTCTTTGTAAGATGCTATGGGTGAACGAAAACCTGCTTCACTGCGCATAAAATCAATGTCTTTAAATATTTGTCTTCGGGATATGGATGCTTCGCTACCGGTGTAGTCTTTGATGGCTTGGGCAATGTATAGTATTAGATCTTCGATGAAGAATTTTCTTCCTCTATTGGAAAGGCATCTATCGAGTGCTTCATATCGAATAATTGCGTGTTTGTTGGTGGCCATATGGTATTTTACTTGGTTTAAAAACGAATATACATTTTTTATGTGCAGTGTATATGCACAGGTGTTTTTGAACTGTGTACGTACACTGCATTGAACCTGTTTTATTTTGTGCTATGATAAGGGAATATTATCATTTAAAGCTACGGATAACCGTAACTATTAATTGTTTGTATTGGATATGTTTGCCAAAATTTTAAACTATGTATAAAATATTACTTTCAGCATTATTTGTTTTGTCACTTACCTCTTGTACTAGTTACAAGTATGCAACAGAGGGAAATACACAAAAGAGTAACCTCACCATGGGTACTGTAAAAAGTAAGGTGATTAAAGGGGAGACCACTCAAGATGAAATCATTAAGCTGTTTGGTTCTCCGAACTTGGTTTCTAAAAACAAATCGAATAAAGAGGTTTGGAGTTATAATCGTATGTCTGTCGAGAATAAAGCTGGATCTACGGATTTTTTTGCAGGGCAGCGTGCTAGCCAAAGTAGTAGTAGTAAATCTTTCGATCTCATCATCACGTTTGATGAGCATGATGTTGTAGCCGATTATTCGGTCGTATCCACCGCATATTAACTTTTAGAATTATATTGAAATGAAGAAAACGACAGTATTGTTATGTTTTATCGCGTTGTTGAGTTCGTGTGCTACTCAAATGGTGACTAAATCGCCAGCTGAAGTAAAAATGATGACAACTAAACAATTTGAATCTGGTCAAGATTTGATATTTAAGTCCATTATTAGCTTGCTACAATCGGAGAGTTATATTGTGGACCGTGCTGATAAAGAAACGGGCCTAATCAATGCGAGTAAGAGAATTGAAAACAAAAATGCTGCATCACAGCGGTTTTGGACTGGCTCTTCTAAAGATGCTAATACTTCTAAAGCCATGTTTTATGTGGAGGCTGTTAATGATGATGTGACGGAGGTTAAGATCTCGATGTATGAAGGAAGCGAAACCAGTAGAAATGGTTATTGGGGACAGGTGAATAAGGATAGTAAGGAACAAATGATCTATGAGCCTCGTGTGTACCAGGAATGGTTCCAGAGTCTTCAGGCTGAGGTGGAGCGTCGGAAGGCATTGGGTAGATAAATTTATTTTTGTATTGGTTTAATACTGCCGCATCTCTTTTTGGTTAAGGAGATGCGGCAGTTTTTTTACGGTGTTAACTTGTTTGTTCATAATTAATTCGGCTAGATGGTTATAAATCCTCGATTTTTAGTAATATTGAAAATTAGCTAGAATAGATTATGGCAGAATCTCAAAATATTGAATACAAGCAGAGCTGGAGGGATGAATATCTGAAATGGATATGTGGTTTTGCAAATGCGAATGGTGGTACTATTTTCATCGGGATAGATGATAGTGGTAAGACTGTTGGTGTAGCGGATGCTAAGAAACTGTTAGAAGATATTCCGAATAAGGTGCGCGACGTGTTGGGTATTCTAGTCGATGTTAATCTGCATGAAACTGAGGGGGATGATTTCATAGAAATTATCGTGGATCCTTATCCTAATGCTGTGAACTATAAGGGACAATATCATTATAGGAGTGGCAGTACGAAACAGGAAATGAAAGGTGCCACTTTGGATAAATTTCTATTGCAAAAGAAAGGGGTTAGGTGGGATGGTGCAGCAGTTCCTCGAGTTGCTGTCGGTGACCTGAAGAAGGAAACTCTTGTGTTTTTTCGTAATCGTGGTTTTAAAAATAAGCGCTTGTCTGAAGATACTTTGACGGATGATGATGAGCATTTGCTTGAAAATTTGAAGTTGATTGAGAATGGTTATTTAAAACGGGCGGCTATTTTACTTTTTCATGTGGATCCTGAAAAATTTGTGACTGGAGCTTACGTGAAGATTGGTTATTTTGAGAGAGAAGCGGACCTTATTTTTCAGGATGAGGTCCATGGGAATTTATTTGAGCAAGTTGAGGGGACCATTGATCTATTGTTTACCAAATATATAAAGGCGATGATCAGTTATGATGGAATCCATCGTAATGAAACGTATGAATACCCGAAGGAGGCTGTTCGTGAGGCTCTACTAAACGCCATAGCTCATAAAGATTATTCTGGTTCTACACCGATTCAGATTCGTGTGTATCCTGATAAGCTTATGATATGGAATGAGGGCCATCTTCCGGAAAACTGGACGGTGAGTAATTTATTAAAGAGCCATTCGTCGAGGCCCTTTAATCCGGATATAGCGAATGCGTTTTTCCGTAGTGGATACGTGGAGTCCTGGGGACGTGGCATTAGCAAGATGACGGAGTTGTGTAGTGCTGGAGGGCTTCCAGAACCTAGTTATCTTGTCGAGGGATCAGATTTTTGGGTTGTATTCAAGAAGGATATTTATAATGCCGAGTATCTTGAGGCTCTTGGATTGAATAATCGCCAGGTGAACGCTGTTTTGTTTGCAAGAGAAAAAGGGAAAATAACGAATAGTGATTATCAGACGTTGAATAATATATCGAAAAGAACTGCAACAACTGAATTAACAGAACTGGTAGATAAGTTTAAAGTTCTTCTTAAAACGGGTACCTCGGGTTCAAGTATTTCTTACAAGATAGTGGGGCAATAGTGGGGCAAAAAGTGCGATAGTGGGGCAAATGTTGGGCAATAATTAAAATTAGATTCTATTGGCAAATTATATTTCTTTAGGCAAAGAGCTTTATTAAGAATGTAAATCAACCAAATTGATCATCTGAACTTATTTAAAGAAGTGATGGAAGTATATATTAAAATAATAAAAAGACAATATTCAACTCATTTTCCACTTAAATCCTTTCTCTTTAGAGAGTATCTTAAATACTTGAAATGCAAACTCTGCTATTGATTTGAGTAATCTATCTATTTTTTTGTAATCTAATACTATCTCAACTTCATTTTGGGTTATTGGGCTGAAGGACGCGAAATGTCTGGCTATATTCGTGTAATCTTTTGATTTAAAAATCTTTTCTTTTTTTATAATATTTTGACTGTGCGTAATAGCATGTCTTAACTCTGAAATTGTCTTCCAAAAAACAGAGAACTTCAATTTGTAATTATTGGATTCAGAATATTTATTAAAATCTTCTTTAGTTGCTTTACGGATTAGCTTTAAAAGTGAGTCACCTCCCGGGTAGTTACTTCTGTCCTGTGGATTAAATTTTTCTGTTTTTATTACTTCGAAAAATAAATTGTCTAATTTACATTTTTCATAAATAAAATTTTTGAAAAGCTTTTCCAAAGCTTCGAAACTTTGAGCTAAAACATAACAGCATTCTATCGATATTAATCGAGAAACTTCGTTATTAAATTCTTTTGCTAATACCGTTTTGGATACACCTGTATGGAAATTAAGCTCCCAGCCGTTGTCGGTTTCCCCTGTTATATCGCTAATAATAAGCGCCGACGCTGATATTAAATGTTCTGGAGGTACATTACTGTATTTTTTGAGGGTTGCATTCATCATATTATTCATGAAGTAAGCATTATGTCTCAAAACAATCAGTCGTTCATAAAATTTTCGTAAATCAGGGTAATAAAGATTATCGCACTTAGCAGTCATGATTTTAGGTTCGATTAATATTTTTTAATTCCATATACTCATTTTTTCTAGTTTTATGTAATTTCTTACATTGAAATTGAAGGATTGAAATGCGTAACTTGAACTACATTCGTAGTTTCAAGTTACGCATTTCAAGTGCATTTAAAATTTCTGCTACGCCTTTTTCTCCAACATTACGTAATGATTTTATATCAAATATTGCAAGATTAACCAATTGACGAATTGTATATATGTCCTTATAATGAAATGCTTTTAACAACTTATTGGAAAGCCCTAACGTGTTAATAGACTCATCAAGATTTGGGTTATCTTCTTGATTTCTCTTAATTGAGATTCCTTCTTCTAAAAGAATTTCGCGAATCGACTCTTTTATAATAGCTTTAAGTTCTTCTCGTGTAAGGTTTTCCATATGGTTAGCTACTCTAGATTAATAATAAACTACTTTCCTTCTTTGAGCTTTTTTACTTCGCTGGCAAGATCTAATACAGCTTTGCTTAATGCAGCAATGGATTGTGTTTTGATACGGTCTTCCTCAATGAATTTTTCTAATAGTGCTAATAGCTTGTCTGAGCCGTCATTCTGTATATTGGGGTGATTGTATTGTTGATTATTTGTACTATTATCTTGATTATTCTGTATGTTGTAGATAACATTTTCGTCTTTAAAGGATTTGACGAAATCTGGTGTTACCCCAAGCGCGTCTGCCAATTCTTTTAATAGTGGTTCGTCAAAAGCTACCATATTTTCAAAATCAGAAATACGTTGTTGAGAGTATTTGCTTCTGCATAATTGTCCAAAAGCTTCCTGCTTGATTCCTTGAATTTCTCTTATCCGTTTAATATTATGGCCTATATGCATTTTGTCTTTTTTTTCTTCAAAAATAGTATTCATGGTGAACGAATGTTATGAACTGGTTTTTTACCGGTAAATCGGTACAATACCCTGCTCGTAAATAATAATTAATGAAATATCTTTGGTTTAAAGTTACGGATTATTGTGACTAACAGCAACTGCTGAATGTTCTTTGACTTATTGGTATTGATTAAATTTTAAATAGGATTAATAGATATTATTGAGGCAGCTTGTGATGCCGTAGAGCGAGGTTAACCCACACTCGTTAAATTTTATCAAAATATACAACGGCCTGTTGAATACTGTAAGTAAGAAACATCACAATAGGCATTATATATAGCAGAAAGATATACAATTGGTCGTTATCAAGCACAGTTGATATTTAAAAAGAGATTTTTTGAAGCTGCTTGTGGAGCCGTGGAGGGAGGATAAAAGTCACTCAGTATACTTCTTTGAATTACGCAATGCTCTTGCCGTGCCTTAGTTTAACTTTAATTAAGTTGTTAAAATGGTCTCATTGAAAAATTATGTTGAATAATAAAGTGTTAAAAGGAAATAGAGGCGTCTTGTAACGCCGTAGAGTGAGGATAAAAGTCACTCACTAATCAGTTTACTGATATACAACGTTCTTCGCCGTGCCTTAGTTTAACTTTAATTAAGTTATTTAAATGGTCTCATCGAATGAATATACAGAATAAATAAGTGTTAAAAGAAAATGGAGGCTTCTTGTAGTGCCGTGGAGTGAGGACAAAAGTCACTCACTAATCAGTTTACTTATATACAACGCCCTTCGCCGTGCCTTTGCTTAACTTTAATTAAGTTATTAAAATGGTCTCATCGAATGAATATGTAGAATAAATCAATGTTAAAAGAAAATAGAGGCTTCTTGTGACGCCATGGGGTGAGGACAAAAGTCACTCGCTAATCAGTTTGCTGATATACAACGCCCTTGCTGGTGTAATCTTACCTTAAATTATAGGTAATATAAAGGGGGATTAAAGAAGATCTTATTTATACTAAACCACATACTTGAGGCTTCTTGTGACGCCGCAGAGTGAGGATAAAAGTCACTCACTAAATTTTATTAAAAATGTACAACCTCCTACTGGAAACCGTATGTTATTTGTAATGGAACCAACTGAAAAGATGGTTGAAAAACACAATGGCGGTCTTTGCGTTTTAATATACAATGTGCTTGGTCGTACAAAATCAGAAATTTTATTATACATCATTACTAATTAACATTTTAAATATGTTTTGGTAATATATATGCTATTGAATTTGAATAATTTTTATGTGAAAACTAAAAATATAGAGGCTGCTTGTGGAGCCGAAGAGTGAGGACAGAAGTCACTCGCTAAATTTCTTTGAAATGTACAACGTTTCTGGCGGAACCTTTGATAAATGACCATATGTCTAATTATTGAAATCCGAAGTGAAATATTCTTTCTTATTACATCTATTGAATTTAATAACATACTTGAGGTTTCTTGTGATGCCGTGGAGTGAGGGCAGAAGTCGCTCGCTAAATTTCTTTTACATGCGCAACGGTCTTGGCGGTACCCCTTTGATAATTGGTCGTATTTCGTATTATGGAAATCGGAAGTAAAAGTACTCTTTCTTATTACATCTATTGAATTTAATAACATACTTGAGGTTTCTTGTGGCGCCGCAGAGTGAGGACAAAAGTCACTCACTAAATACTAATAATTCTTTTAAATAGTAATATACAATTTAGTCACCTTCAGGCTAATGTTATAGTGTGTAAATAATTGATTTGTATTTTTTTTTATAAAAATATTGACATCTCTATTTTCCGAGTATATATGAGTGTCTGAAGCAAAATTAATGTATGCACAACGGATGGGCCTTGCTGTAATAAATGTTGTTAAGATACTATTGTCTTGTTCCAAGTTATTATAACAGTAATTAATTTCACTTATCACTACCAATGAACTAACAATCAGTTCTGCATAGAACACACCAATTATACAATTTATACATCATTAAAGAATAGATGTAGCATAGGTATTTAACCAAAACGTTGATTATGATTAAAAATTCAGTAAAAGGAATAGTTGAGAAACATGTTTCATTATTGCAAAATGGTGATGAACGTGGTTTGAGTTTTTTCTATAAGCTTTTTTATAAAAAACTTTTCGTTTGGGCATTCCGAGCTACACAAGATGATTGTGCCGCTGAAAGTATAGTACAGGAAGCATTATTGCGCTTGTGGCTTTATCGTAATCAAGTTACAGATAATGATAATATTTTAAACTTCTTAAAAACTCAGGTTAAATCTGCTATCCAGTCATTCTACAATACAACGCGTAATCGTTTTCATAGAAGTCTTCTTCGGCTCGATTCAATCGAAAATTATCAAGAGTTTCTAGTTGGCTATGAATTGGAGGAAGAAGAAGAAATTGATCTGATTTATATGGAAAAACTTGAAGAAGAAAAGCAACAGCGATTAGATCAATTATCTGGTCTAATGCCTAGTCTTAATCAAGAGCAGCAGCTATTTATTAAGCTTTGTCTCAAGTACAGTTTTAATTATGAAAGAATAGCTTATTATTTAGGAGGTATTTCGGATTATGAAGTTAGCCTGCAAGTCGAAAAGACAATAGAAATACTGCGTTCGGTATTTAATTGTTCGCAGAAGATGGAGATTCTAAATAAGCCTTCCAAAATTGTGCTGCAGGGAGAGTTTGACGATCAACAGACAGAAATATTTTATATGCGATATGAACTTCAATTATCTTTTGAGCAGATCTCAGAAGCGTTGCAGCTAACCCCTGATTTGGTTAAAAGACTATTTGTTCAGGCGCATGCAAAAATCAAAAGTGCAAAGAAAATGGCTTAATAAAACTTATAATTATGGAAAAAGACACCCTAATTTTAACTCGGAAAGTCCAAATTTACTTGGATTGTGATGACAAAGAAGAGCGTTCGGAATATTTTAAGAAGTTATTCGAATGGCAAGATATTGTGTACCGTGGCTCGAACATGGTAATGACGCATCAGTATATACAGGAGCAGATGAAGGATTTAATTTATCTGCGTGATGACGTTAAAGTTAAACTGGGCGATTTTAAAAAGGATCCTGATGGTATATTTACTTCATCAAAGATGAATACAACTTATCGGATACTAGCCTTATATTTTAAAGGTAAGCTGCCTTCAAATATTCTCTCAGCAATGAACATGACTTTGAATAGGGTTTTTAGTAGTGAAAGAGCGGCATATTGGAAGGGTGAAAAATCTTTGAGAAATTATAAAAAAGATATGCCAATACCCTTTGGTGGTGAACAAGTGAAGTTACATAATGATGAAAAAGGACGCGATTTTAAGTTTAACCTTTTTAAGATTCCATTTCGAACTTATCTTGGGAAAGATCGTTCTGATAAAAGAGTTTTGTTACAGAGAGCATTAGTTGGACAGATTAAAATATGTACTAGCTCCATTCAAATTGTTAAGGGTAAGTTATTTTTGTTATTAGCTTTGGAACTTCCAAAAAAGAAACATGAACTGAAGGATCACGTCATCGCTGAAGCATCCCTATCAGTTGAGCATCCTATTACTGTAATCGTAGATAGGGATAATTATCAAATAGGAACTAAGGAAGAGTTCTTGTATAGGCGTATGGCGATTCAAGCTGCAAGACATAGAATACAAAAAGCTTCAACATATAATAAGGGCGGACATGGGAGAAAGAAAAAATTGAAAAGTTTAGATCATTTTGAAGAGAAAGAGCGACGTTACGTTGACAGCCGTCTACATTTATATAGTCGAAAGCTAATTGATATTTGTGTAAAATCTGAAGCTGGTACATTATTATTAGTGAATCAAAGTAATAAAGAGGAAGTTGCGAAAGAAGACGAGTTCCTACTAAGAAATTGGAGCTATTATGGTTTGATTGAAAAAATAAAGTATAAAGCCAGTATGGCGGGTATTAATGTTATTATAGAATAAATTTAAGTCGTTGGTGCAACACCAACGACTTTTTTATTTTCTTTTGTCCTGGACACTCATATCAAAACCAATAAGATTGACCATTTCGCGGAGTCGCGATCGTAGCCGATTACCGTATGCTTCTTCGAGCTCGGTTGCTGAGAGATTGGTGGTGATATGTGTCTTCAACTTTCCGGCGACAAAGAGATCGTACCTGGAGAGTAAGATCTCGGCCAGGACATTGCACTCGTTGCCGAAGTGCTTCATGTTTTTTTCGGTACCAAGATCGTCAAAGCAATAGTTGCGGAACTCCGTACTATAAAGCTTTCCTCTGCTGTAGCGATGTATGATATCATATCCTTCTTGGATGAATTCGAAAGTAATATCTCTTACACTCTTCATCATATACCTGTCCTGTTGTTGGGGAAGATATCTCAAAATAGTCATCAATGACGTTTTTCCACAACCAATTGGGCCAGTCAACATAATTCCTTTTTGTAAATCAATATCGTGAGCTTGACATATTGATTCGTCCTGGAGATAGTAGGCCGCTAGTTTGTAAATAATGGGTGTGTCTTTTTCATGCAAATGAAATTTTGGACCATATAATTCCTGGCCTTTGTTTTCTAAAAATTGAAATACCTTGTTATAATCATAATGGTTCGAAATAGTTTTTGTTTGTGGTGGTACTGAGTTGTTGTGAACGGTTTGATTTTGTATTGTTAGCATGATGATTAAAGTTAATACTGTTTGAAATCCAATTTTTTGCTGATGCTTTCCAATCTTTCATGGGGCTTTTGCCCCCAACGAGCCAACCATTGGCTGTGTAATGATTGATGAATCGATTTGCTTCGATAAGTGTTGATTTTTGTGAAATGAAGAACTCCTCGACCTGTAGTCGTTGCGGAGGAACACCTTTTTCTTTTTGACTGGAATCTTTTTCTTTGTTGGACTTGGACAGTACTGTAACAACCTGACTAGATTTTTTTTCATCTCGCTCATTTTTTTTATCGCGCGATTGAGTAATCATATTATGATTAATAATATGATTACTATACTGTTTATTATAAGGCTCGTTTATTGTTCTTGTGGACAGATTTTGAACAGGTTCGTTTCTTGTATCTGTTGTAACGATACGATCAGGAAAAAAACTAATGGCGCTACCTTTAAAAGGATTGTAAGAAGGTTGATAATCGATGTATCCGTTTTTGTGCAGGTAGGCCATGGCTTTGTGATAGGTGGCTTTGGAGTTGATCTTGCTCAAGCGCATGGCCTCGTCTCTAACAATTTGGATACTTTTAGTAAATCTGGCTTGGTTCCATAGTTGGAATAAAGCCATGAAGAGACTCGAGTGGGTAGGAGTGAGGCCTGTGTCGGCGGTAGCCTTATTGAAAAAATAGGTGAGTTGCTTAATGTAATTCATTTTGTAACGTGCTTAAGTGGAATTAGGATTTTGGGTTTGTAGAGCTGCTATTCAATAGTGACTGGATATCTTCAAGTGAATAATAGATGGTATTGCCAATCTTGGAGTAATTGATAGTTCCGTTGATCCGATAGTTTTGTAGGGTACCAGGAGAGATCTGAAGCATTTTGACGACATCTTTTGTCTTTATCCATTTTTTCTGAGTGGATAATTTTCCAGAAAAAAGATTGCGTAAGTCATTTAACAATTCTGCTTTGAAAGCTGCGAGATCTTCTCGCGTAAGGATTTCTATTGCCATAATTATTTGGTTATTTGATGAATAGCAAATTTGTTAAATATAAAAATGAATTTACCCCAAGTTGGTAACACCTTGGGGTAAATAATTATGGAAACAACTCATTGTCAGTGTCTTTAATTCTTTTGCTCAATGCGTCTTTAAGGCTATCGACAAACTTGGTCTTGTTATTTTTCCGTGATCGGATATCGTAAAATACGCGATTGTACTGACCCAGGTCGATATCAAATATCTGTTGGAAGTATTCGGCAATATCTTTTAAGTCGGCTTTGCCATTATTGAATACTCCGGCTGCATGGAGCGCATAGATTGATTCTATTAGATCAATTTTTGAGGTGGTCCATTTTAACAACTTATTACTTTTTGGTGTTGATATCTCCTTAGTACCAAGTTTTTTGATTTTCTTCTTCAGATAATGTCTAAGCATTTCGTATGCTTCCATCTGTACAAAAATGTGCACTGTGGGCGTGTTCTTGTTTTTATCAATTTCGAGTAGATAGTCACCAGTAGGGATAAAAAGATCGCGATCAGTCCTACGAAAGAAATGATCATCAAATTGTGAGGAGTTGGATTTAAAATAATTGTAGAAGAACTTGTTATGGGTGAGTTTCTTCTTTAGTTTAAACAAAGTCTTGAGGTAATATTTTTTAACAGCTTTCTTTTTTACGGGAGGTTTGTCAAGTTCTATTTTTTGTATGAGTGAATAATATTGTATTAGGGCAAGGAGGTGACACTTAATATGCTTGAAGTAGAAAATTTCTGTATCGGGAGTAATCTCAGGACTTATTTCGAAGTTTTGTTTGACCTCTTCTAATCTTCTGGAGATATATTGAATAGACATTTCTGTTATTTTTGAATAATCATGTTGAAAGTCTTCTTCGGCATTTTTAATATAAATATTAATTTCTTCAGTGATGGCTATAAGAGTTTGATTCATATATGTATAAAAGGTTATCTTTAATTAGTTGACAAATAACTAAAGATAACCTTTTTTGGATCTTAGAAATGTATCTATTCTGTTTCTATTTATATAGATTTTCTTTTAAGTTTAGAATTTTCCTCACTTTTGTTTAATAGTATTTTGAGATTTTCCATATCGTTGGCTACTTTTCTATCCGTAATCTTGGCGTAGTGCTGCGTTGTTTTAATACTTTTATGGCCAAGCATCTTGGATACACTTTCTATTGGAACACCATTTGACAACGTTATTGTTGTTGCAAATGTGTGGCGGGCACAATGGAATGTCAATACTTTATTTATTCCGCATAGATCTGCTATTTCCTTGAGATAGGCATTCATCTTCTGGTTTGTGAGGATGGGAAGCAAAACATCTTCATTGTTACTTTTTGGATGATCTGCATATTTTTCAAGAATCTCCTTGGCGGTATCCAATAATGGGATCTTGGATGAAGTATCTGTTTTTTGCCTGTGCGTGCTGATCCATTGCTGGCCATCTATGCCCTTGATGATATTATGCGATGTTAATTGTTTTACATCGATATAGGCTAGACCTGTGAAGCATGCAAATAGGAAGATATCTTTTACCAGATCTAGTCTATCATTATGAATCTCTTTCGTAATGATGGCTTGTAAATCATCTTCGGTGAGAAATGTTTTCTCAATCTCTATGAATTTGGACTTGTAGTTGATAAAGGGATCTTTTTCTAACCAGCCATTTGCAAGGCATATCCGGATTACTTTTTTGAAATTCTTAATGTATTTCATTACCGTGTTGTTTGCGCACTTGTGTTCTGTACGCAGATAAAAATCAAGATCATTGATGAAGATGTTGTCTATCTGCAGAATGTCGATATCATCTTTTCGATATTTCCACTTGAGGAATTTTTGAATATGGGCCAACGTAGTTTCGTACCTGGTATGTGTTCCTTGGGCATATTCAATGCCTATTAACTCTTTGACTTTGTTGTTGTGATTTTGGAAGATGGGCACAAGTGTCCTGGCTTTTTCTTTTTTACCGGTGTATAGATCCAGGAATGTTTCTAAGGTAATTGGCTCGGATTTGTACTGCAACTGTAGGTGCGTCTGATTGATCTTGAGCTTTATTGAATCGAGATAGCTATTAATTGTCCTGGCTTCTTCTGAATTGCCTTTGACTTTCATAGCTTTTTCGTCCCATTTTTTCGGATCTACATACTTCTTCGTGGTAAACTCTGTCCGTTCTCCGTTTATGGTTAAACGTACATAGATTGGTAATTCGCCTGTTTTGTTCACGCGTGATGCTCTAGCATACATGTGAATAGTAATTGTAGCATTCATTGTTGTGGTGTTTTATATTTCTTAAGTTATTTCCTTTTGCACATTTTATCAAGATGTTCAATGTTTGCTCATGTTACGTAACTAATTGTTAGTTATGTATTTGTGCTGTTTAGCGAGACCAAATTTTAGACAAACTTTTGGTCTCGATTTGGTCTCGCTGGAAATAAGAAATATGGAATGGTCAGGAAGGCTTATAAACGACAAAACCCTATAAATACTGCTATTTATAGGGTTTTGATACTACTTGTTTTGTTAATCGTGGAGCCGGAGAGATTCGAACTCTCGTCCAGTCATGGTACTGTGTACGCTTTCTACATGCTTAGCTTCTCTTTAATTGTCGAGCGAGGGAAGGTGAGTTGCTGACCTATACCGTACGCCGTATTTGCTGAGTCTTACAAGTGATTAGCAAAATCACACCTGCCAGTTCTATTGTTCGATGCCCCGAATGTTAAACCAAAGAACAGGATCTAACGGGACAAATAGCTATGTTAAGTCTAACTTAAGCAGCTAAGGCGTAGTTTTCTTCGCCAGTTGTAATTGTGAAAGTTCCGATTAAAGTGCTCTACTAACAACGCACTGCATGCTTACATAACCGTCTCCATCCTGTCAATTCCGGTCGACCCCAATTATGTAGAATACAAAAATACAAATATTATTTCAATTATGAAGGAATATACACGCTTGGAATACAATATATTTTGTATCTTACATATATTGATATACAAACAATTGTTAATCAGAATTGTTATAAGTGTGAAATATTCATTGAATCAAAAAATAAATCTACATGGCTAAGGAAATAAAATCTAAAAATTCGAAAAAGACAAATAAAAAAACGTCTACTCCAGTTGCTAAAAAGAAGTTCGCAGCTGATGTAAGCAATGTAAAAACAATTGCAGAAAAATCGAAAACACCGCGCAAATTAAAGAAATCATCTAAAAAAGAGACTTCAAAAGAGGAATCTAAATTAGTAAAGGCATATAAAAAGCTGAATAAAAAAGTGAAAGAAACACTTTCGGAAATTCAGGAAAAATTGCCCTTTTTTCATGTAGATGAAACGATCAAACGAGTCACTTCTAATAAGAATGATGATGCAATTAAATCTGATAAGAATAAAAAGAAGAAATCAAAGGATAGTAAGTCTTTAAAAAAAGATGCAGTTTCCAAAAGTAAGAAAAAGGATAGTAAAGCTGTCGCAGAAAAAAAGATCGAAGTAAAGAAAGAAGCTGATAAGCCAAAAGTTACTGAAGGTCCTAAACCAGTAACCGCAAGTAAACCTGTAGCAACAGCATCAAAACCAGTCGCTAAACCTGCTGCTGCGAAAGTAGCACCAAAGGTTGCTGAAGCTTCTAAGTCCACAACTGTAAGTAAGCCTGTAGCAACAGCAGCAAAACCTGCTCCTGCGAAAGCAGCTCCAAAGGTAGCGGAAGCTCCGAAAGCCACCACTGCAAGTAAGCCTGCAGCAACAGCATCAAAACCAGTGGCTAAATCTGCTCCTGCGAAAGTAGCTCCAAAGGTAGCAGAAGCTCCGAAAGCCACTACTGCAAGTAAACCTGCAGCAACAGCATCGAAGCCGGCAGCAAAACCAGCTCCTGCGAAAGTAGCTCCAAAGGTAGCGGAAGCTCCGAAAGCCACCACTGCAAGTAAACCTGCAGCAACAGCATCGAAGCCTGCAGCAAAACCAGCTCCTGCGAAAGTAGCTCCAAAGGTAGCGGAAGCTCCGAAAGCCACAACTACAAGTAAATCTACAACAACAGCATCAAAGTCAACGCCTAAAACTGCTCCTGCGAAGGCAACGGCAAAGGTCGCGGAAGCCCCGAAAGTCGCAACTGCAACAGCGTCAAAACCATCTCCTGCAAAAGCAACTAATATTTCGAAACCAGCATCAGCATCAAAGCCAGTAGCTAAAGCTGCTGCTACAAAGGTAGCACCAAAGGTTACTGATAGCACAAAATCAGTGGAAGCAGCTAAACCTGTTGCATCACCTTCTGAAGCTAAAGAAAGTCCGGTAACACACCCAAGCCTTGCTCCCGATAATAATGCAAAAACGGTAACTGCTACAAAAGATAACACCGATAAAAATACGGTAGCTGACGAAAAAGCTGAGGCTACAAAATAGGGACTATTAAAAAAAGAATAATAAAAAAAGGATGCCTTACGATCATAAAGCATCCTTTTTTATGCATTGACAAATATTTACTTCATTAAACCAGCACGTTTCAATAAAGCTTCTACCGTCGGTTCCTGGCCTCTAAATTGTTTGTACAAACTCATTGGATGTTCAGTGCCACCTTTGGATAAAACTGTATTTTTAAACTTAGTTGCAATCTCTTTGTTAAAAATGCCATTTTGTTTAAAGTAATCAAACGCATCTGCATCTAACACCTCAGCCCATTTGTAACTGTAATAACCGGAAGAATAACCGCCATTAAATATATGGGAAAAAGATGTACTCATCGCATTATCAGTAACATCAGGATAGAGTTGTGTCGATGCAAATTGATCATTTTCAAACTTTTTGAGGTTATCGATCGTAGTCGGATCTTGACCATGCCAGCCCATATCTAATTTTCCAAAGCTGAGTTGGCGAAGTGTAGCCATACCTTCTAAAAAGGAGGCACTTTCTCGAATTTTTTCAACGAGATTCATTGGGATCGGTTCTCCAGTTTCATAATGCTTAGCAAATAGCGCCAATGCTTCTTGTTCATAACACCAGTTTTCCATGATCTGACTAGGCAATTCAACAAAATCCCAAAACACCGCAGTTCCTGAAAGCGTAGGATAAACGGTATCTGCTAGCATACCATGTAAAGCATGACCAAATTCATGAAATAAAGTTGTTACCTCATTAAATGTTAAAAGCGAAGGTTTGGTTTCAGTAGCAGGAGTGAAATTACACACGATTGAAACATGTGGACGTTCATTTTTACCATCTTTTTTATATTGTGGCTTAAATGAAGTCATCCAGGCACCATTGCGTTTACCTTTTCTTGGAAAAAAGTCTGCATAGAAAACAGCGATGAAATTATCTTCATCATCTTTTACTTCAAATGTTTGTACATCTTTGTGATACTTGTCAATAATTTGCACTTCACTGAAGCGTAAGCCAAATAATTTTCCTGCTATTTCAAAAGCTCCCTGCAGTACATTTTCTAATTTGAAATAAGGTTTTAACTGTTCATCATCAAGCTGAAACTTCTTTTGTTTTAATTTTTCAGCATAATAAGCTCCGTCCCATTTTTCTAAAATAGTAATACCATCAGTTTCACTGGCAAAAGAGCGTAATTCCTGAAATTCATCTTTCGCCGCTGGTTTTGCTTTGGTCAATAAATCGTCTAAGAATGCGTTTACCTTATCTGGATTCTGTGCCATACGTTCTTCTAATACAAAGTGGGCGTGCGTTTCATACCCAAGCAGTTGTGCGCGTTGAAAACGAAGTTTCGCAATTTTTAATACAATTTCTTCGTTATTATTTTCATTATCCTGATATGCCTTTTTACCGGCGGCAATACTGATTATTTTACGCAATTCACGATTTTCGGCGTAGGTGACAAACGGGATATAACTTGGATAGTCTAGGGTAAAGATCCAACCTGTTTTTTCCTGAGATCTCGCTAATCCGGCTGCAGCTTCTTTAACTCCGTCCGGTAAACCAGCGAGCTCAGCTTCATCTGTAAGATGAAGTTCATAAGCATTGGTGTCGGCCAATACATGTTCTCCGTATTTTAATTTTAGTAGCGAGAGTTCAGTATCAATAGCACGAAGCTGCTCTTTTTTATCATCAGACAGAAGTGCCCCATTGCGAACAAAATCTTTGTAGTTTTTCTCTAATAAAGTTGTTTGCTCTAATGTCAGATCCAACTTTTCTTTATGGTCATAAACCTGCTTAATTCTTTTAAAAAGATCAAAATTAAGCGTGATATCATTACCAAGTGCTGCAAGTTTTGGAGCAACGTCTTGAGCGATCTGTTCTAATTCATCGTTGGTTTCCGCTGAATGTAGATTGAAAAATATAGATGATAAACGATCTAAAGACATTCCCGAAAATGCCAATGCAACAATCGTATTGTCGAAAGTAGCAGGTTCAACGGTATTTGCTATGGCATCAATTTCAGTTCTGGTGCTAGCAATAGCTTGATCAAATGCAGGTATATAGTCTTCGTTATTTATTTTAGAAAATGGTGCGGTATTATGCACCGTCTCAAAATGTTGTGTTAAGATACTCATAAAGTAAATTTAGTAGAATATTTTGAACCTATGTAGAAAAATCAAAATTACGACAGCGAGATGATATTCAAAATTCGCTCTATTCATGATTTAGCTTTTAGTTTAAGGTGTATAAGGTTTTTTTGGTTCAAAATAATTCCATAATAAATGTGAGATCTTTCTGGTGAGTTCCTCAGCTTCATTATTTTTAGTCCAGCTTTGATCTTTAATGTTGTTTGTCAATACACAAAATACATAATTACCACTAGGGGCATTTACAAATACAACTTCACCTCGGGCTTCATCAACAGAGCCTGTTTTGGATGCGGTCTTTACATATGGCGGTATTTGAGAAAGGGATCGTTCGTTGTAAAAGATATTTCCTAAATAACGGTACATTTTATCTGATGCTTTTGTGCTGACAACTTTACCCTGAAAAATCTGCGTTACTAAGGTTGCCATTTCTCTGGGGGTAGTCTGTCCCCAACCATATTTTTTCCAGATTTCATTGCGACCTTCAGTACGGGAATTAACTTTTGTATTGACTAAGCCTAAGTGATCCATGAGTTGGTTTATTGTCGAACCCCCACCTGCTAGTTGCTGATTCCAAATAGAAGTGACATTGTCACTGTAAGAAATCATTAGACCTATCAAAGTCGCGAGATCTGTTTCACTACTATCTTTAAAAAATTGCATCAGACCTGAACCACCATATTGCTGTGATGACCGGTAAGTGAATTTTTGATCCAGTGTCAGTTCTCCTTTTTCTATTTTATCAAAAATACCTACCAGTATAGGTACTTTAACAATACTAGCTGTGGGGAAAATGGAGTCAGCCTCAATAAGCACTTCTTTTTGAGTGTTAAGATTTTTTACATAAATACCAATATCTCCACGAAAGTCCTGTGTTAATGCTCTTAATTTACGGTCTAATTTTCTATCAATTTTCTGAGCACTGATGCCGTAAGGAAATAGAATGCCGCTGATTAGAAGAAGGAATAATTTTTTTGCTCTCATTAGATTTTAATTGTACCTTATAAAAGTAATGATAATAAAAGTATAATTTATCGAAGGAAATATATGAATCTTTTTATGTTATTGTTAGGGTGTAAGCCATCAAGTAGACATGTTGAACAGCATGATATCTATTTTGGTATTGCGGAACGGTTGGGAGAACTGGTTCCATCTATAGAAGCCTATTGGCCCGAGGCAAAAGGGGAGATTCATGTTGATGCTTGGCGAGCAGTGACAAAAGTCGGATCTTATCAAATTTCAATCTCGGAAGAGCCTGTAAACAATAGAAGCTTGAAACTCTATTTTGTTAATATGGGAGGGTATAAACCCAATGATATGGAAGAGTATCATTATAAGGAAATGGTTGTTGCTTATAACTTGGAGGAAGCAAAGGAAGTCGCAAAAGAAACGGTTTTCTTTAAACATCATATTTCTCCGCATATTGATGATAAATATGGTATCGATGTCGATGATGTATATGAAATTGAAGAGCTTTTACCGGCATTATTTAAAGGGAAATATTATGTTAAGATTCGTGAAGAGCAACATGATTTCTTAAAGGAAGATGATATTACTAATGGTTACTTTACAATGGAAATCTTACGAGATCAATTGGAATAAATCAGACAAGTATTGTTATAAAACGTACCTCTATTTTGATTTAGTTTACTTGTAATTTTATAACAAAAAAAGAAAGTGAATAATTTGAACCATTTATCCCGTAAACAATTCATACAAAATGCCGCTATAGCTGTTGCTGGCGCATCTCTTCCGTTAAGCACATTGAACGCTAAATCTATCAATCCAATGCATATAGAAATAAAAATTAAAATGCTGAAATTTAAGAATGTACGTTTGGAAACTGGTTTTATTTATGATGAGGCTGATGTAATTGGTACTAAGACGGATTTATTTTATATTGAAGTTGAAAATGGTAAAATATCAAAAATCGGTTCCAATCAAGCCAACGCAGATGCTATTGATGCAAAAGGATTACTAATGTTGCCTTCTTTCAGAGATATGCACATCCATTTGGATAAAACTTTCTATGGTGACAAGTGGCAGGCAATAAGACGTGGAGCTGGCGGTGTGAAGGGCATGATTGCTTTAGAACAAAAAATACTTCCCGATTTATTGAAGAATTCAACTTTCAAAGCAGAGAAACTGATCGAATTATTACAGTCGAAAGGTACAGGATTTGCACGCAGTCATGTTAATATTGAACCTACTTCGAAGTTGCAGTCGCTAAAAAATCTACAAAAAGCACTTGAGAACAAACATAAAAGTTTTAGTGCTGAGATCGTCGCTTTTCCGCAACATGGCGTATATTATACAGATAGTGTTCCTTATTTAAAAGAAGCAGCACAAATGGATATTGATTTTATCGGTGGGGTAGATCCATATTCTATTGATGGACAAATTGAAGAAACAATAGATTTTACAGTTCAGCTGGCATTGGATAACCAAAAAGGAATAGATATTCATTTGCATGAGTCTGGAGAATCGGGATTGAAAACAGTGGAGTACCTGATTGATAAAGTTAATGAGAACCCTACTTTGAAGGGTAAAACCTTTTTAAGTCATTGTTTTGTATTAGGCAAGATTGATAAAGTAAAACAAGAAGAGATTGCTGAAAAATTAGGAAGTGCTCAAATCGGTATTGTTTCTACTATTCCTTTCGGTGGTTTAATTATGCCGATCCCCACTTTATATAAGTATAACGTTACGGTTATGACCGGAAATGACAGTATTGTGGATCATTGGAACACATTTGGAACGGGAAGTGTCCTACAAAAGGCTAATTTGATGGCACAGTTGTACGGATATTCGTCTGAGTTTTTATTGTCAAGAAGTTTAAAGATAGCAACGGGAGGCACTTTACCTCTAAATGATAAGGGTGTAAAACAATGGCCAAATGTTGGAGATCAGGCCGATTTTGTGTTGATCAAGGCGAGTTGTTCTGCAGAGGCAGTATCACGGATCTCTGATGTGGAGACTTTGGTACATAAAGGCGAGTTGGTGTAGATATCTCTAGATTAAAAAAATGGTTGATTATAATCCATTCTCCTCTGTTTTTAGTAAATTGAATTACTAAATTTGAGGAGAAATGGATAACCAGCACGATTATTTTCCGGTTTTAAATATTCAAGAATTTACTGAGGCACCCTCAGGATTTACAAATTTATTGTTTCATGAGATCAGAGGTTCTCGTCACATTGTTGAACCGCATAAGCATGATTTTTTAATTATTCTGCTATTTGAGAAAGGGAGTGGTACTCATACCATTGACTTTAAAAATTATGTTATCGAACCTCAGCAGGTTCATTTTTTATTTCCGGGACAGGTTCATCAATGGCAATTTCATGAAGAAACAGTCTGTTATCAATTGATGATCAGTCGTGAATGGTTTGAAAGTTTTCTTCCCGATCTTCGATTTTCTTCGCTTTACTATCAGCAACATCCTGTTTTTCAGATTTCTCTATCGCTGTATGCAGCTTTACTTTATGAATTTCGAGCTATAGAACAGGAATTGCAAGAAACAAATATTCTTTGGGAAATTATTCAGACACGTAGCAAATTGATCGGTTTGTTATTGCGCAAGTCTTTTGAGGTTACATTCCATGATTTTGAGAAATATCATTCAAATCCGATTATTTCAAAATTTGTACAGCTCATCGATCTTCATTTTAAATCAAATCGGTCGGTAGCTTTTTATGCAGAAAAATTACATATCTCCGCTAATTACCTCAATATAGTTAGTAAAAAAGTGATTAATACCGCCGCATCGACATTGATTCATGACCGTATTTTATTAGAATCAAAACGTTTGCTTAAAATATCGGAAATGAGTGTTAAGGATATTGTATATGATTTAGGGTTTTATGATCACGCCAGTTTTTCGAAATTTTTTAAAAGTCATACCGGAATGACACCATCTCAATTTAAAGAACAAGGATAATTTTGACAACAGTTGGCATAATCTGTACCTAATCGGTCAGTAGTTGATTTTTATATTTGTTATATAATCATTGATCTTATGTTGCCATCTCATAAATTAATTGCCAAGGGGCATTACACACTAAAAAATGTTCGTTTAGAGACCGGATTCGAATATGAAAACCAGGAGGTGATCGGTACTCTTACTGATCTCTTCTGTATTGAAATTGCAAACGGAAAGATAATAGCTATAAAAGCTAATAATGCAGCTGAAGAAGCTGTTGACATGAAAGGAAGGCTGATGTTGCCTGCTTTTAAAGACATGCATATTCATATCGATAAAACTTTATTTGGTTTACCATGGCAAGCGCTATCTCCAAAAAGAAAAACGGTTGCAGATATGATTGCTTATGAGCAAGAGATCATTCCCAGATTGTTGACAACCTCCACAGCACGTGCCGAGCAACTCATTGCTTTATTGCTGGGATATGGTACAACTTATGCGAGAACCCATTTTAATGTAGATCCGACCTCTGGGCTTCAATCTTTTGAAAATCTTTTGCTAGCGCTCGAACATCAAAAAGATTCCTTTCAAGCGGAGCTTGTTGCTTTTCCGCAACACGGGCTTTATTATACAGATTCTGCTCCTATTATGAAAGAAGTAGCGAAGTCTGATCGGGTTGATTTTATAGGCGGACTTGATCCACTCAGTATTGATGGAAGCATAGAGAAACCTATGGAATTTACTGTACAGTTGGCATTGGATAATAATAAAGGAATAGATATTCATCTTCATGAAGCAGGTCCTTCGGGAATGAAAACAATTCAATATCTTATCGATAAAGCAGTTGAAAATCCTCAGTTACAGGGGAAAACATTTATTAGCCATGCCTTTGCTTTAGCACAACTGAATGCAAAGGAGGTAGAAGAGATTGCTGAGAAATTGGCTTTTGCAAAAGTGGGTATTGCTTCTTCAGTGCCATTTAAAGGACGTCCCATGCCTATTCCAGCATTAAAAAAGCATGGAGTAAATGTGCTGATCGGAAATGATAATGTACAGGATTATTGGAGCACATTTGGTACAGGTAATATGCTGCAAAAAGCAAACCTTATAGCAGAGCTATACGGATATGCGACCGAATTGCAGCTTTCACGTACGCTACGCTTTGCAACACAGCAACTCTTGCCTTTAGACGATGAAGGAAAACAACAATGGCCAAAAGCGAATGATGATGCTAACCTTGCTTTTGTAGATGCGACCTGCTCAGCTGAAGCAGTCTCTAGAATGTCTTATGTAAATGCATTTATGCACAACGGAAATCTTTTTGTGACAGATTAAGCTCGTTATGAGCTCATAGGGGCGGTGATTATACTTGACTTTTCGGCAGTATTGCTAAGTTAAATACATAATTTATGTATGTAAAATATGAAATTACAAAAAATTAACATACAATTGTTCATTCTAAAATATAATTGACGTATTTTTGCAAATCCTAAAATCAATATGGTTTGGTTGGAATAGGGAAAAATAAATATTATGAAAAGAATAGGTGAATCCAAAAAGATTTTTGGTATTACAAAAAATGAAGATTTAGCGACGTTAAAAAAGATATATCGTGACTTAATCAAAGCTTGGCATCCGGATAAATTTCAAGATGAAGTACAAAAAGAGGAAGCTGAGTTAAAAAGTACAGAAATTATTGAGGCTTACCACTTCTTAGTTAGTATTTCTCCTGAGACACATGAAGCAAATTTAGAAGAGTATAACAATACGATCAATAACTTTTTTATTGAAGATTTTGAATTTAAGGGTCAGACATTACGCGTTACATTTCAGGATAAAAGTACTTATGAGTATTTTGGTGTTCCAAAAACAGTGTACACGAAATTCATTAATGCTGAGTCTCGTCCAAGATTTGGTAGAAGACAAATTTTCAACTCATATACATTCCGCAAAAGTGCGAATGCAATGGGAGCATAGTTTAATTGCTTATCATAAAAAAAGCCTTATTGTTATTAACAATAAGGCTTTTTTTATACAATTTTATTTAATTATGCTTCAGATATTGCATTGATAATATCATACTGTGTGATGATATTAATTTTGCCGAATTCATCTTCTACCAGTACAGCTTGTGTATCTTTATTGATCAAAGCCGATATTTTATCAATCGATGTATTTAAGTCAACAAAGGGAAAGGGTTTTGTCATAACTTCTTGTACTGACGAGGATTTCAGAGCTGGATTTTCTAAAAGAGCATTTAAAATATCAGACTCTGTTATTTTCCCGACCACCATTCCCTGCTGTGTTACAGGTATTTGAGAAATATTAAGTGTTTTCATGAAGTTGAACGCTTCAAAAACAGTTTGTTCAACATCTGCTGTTACAATTGCTTGCTCACCTCTTCTTTTTAAGATACTTTTTGCGTTGAGTTTCTCATCTTCTAAAAATCCACGTTCTCTTAACCAATCTTCATTATACATTTTTCCCATATAGCGCGAACCGTGGTCATGGAAAATAACGACAACAATATCACCTTCTTTTAAGCGATCTTTTAATTGAATAAGACCTGCTAATGCTGATCCAGCTGAGTTTCCGGCAAAAATTCCTTCCTTACGAGCCAGTTCTCTAGTCATTAATGCAGCATCTTTATCCGTAACTTTTTCAAAAAGATCAATTAAACTAAAATCAACATTTTGCGGTAAAAAATCTTCACCGATACCTTCTGTTATGTAAGGGTATATTTCATTTTTATCGAAAATACCGGTTTCCTTATATTTCTTAAATACAGATCCGTAAGTGTCTATTCCCCATATCTTTATATTCGGGTTTTGCTCTCTCAAATATTTAGCTGTACCTGAAATGGTACCACCAGTACCGACCCCGACGACAAGGTGGGTGATTTTTCCTTCAGTTTGTTCCCATATTTCAGGACCAGTTTGTTCATAATGTGCCAGTGCATTTGAAGGATTGTCGTATTGATTGGCTTTCCAGCTATTGGGAACTTCGCGTTCCAGACGGCTCGATACTGAATAATAGGAGCGTGGATCTTCAGGATCCACATTTGTGGGACAAACGATCACTTCTGCTCCAAAGGCACGTAAAGCATCGACTTTCTCTTTGGATTGTTTATCTGTTGTGGTAAAAATACATTTATAGCCCTTGACAACAGCAGCCATGGCTAATCCCATACCTGTATTTCCAGAAGTTCCTTCAATGATTGTTCCTCCTGGTTTTAATAAGCCAGCTTGCTCTGCATCTTCAATCATTTTAAGTGCCATTCTGTCCTTAATCGAGTTGCCAGGGTTACTGGTCTCGATCTTCGCTAGGATGGTTCCTTTTAAATCTTTGGTGATTTTGTTTAGCTTAACAAGAGGGGTATTTCCTATTGTTTCTAAAATGTTATTATACCACATAAATTTACTGTTTGTTTATGCAAAAATACCAAAAAATGTCTGTTTCCTAGAATTTCAAATGTTTCACAGTCAATCCATTATTTTTAAGTTGCTTAAGCGCATCAATACCAATACTGATATGAGCATCTACATATTTCGCTGTTACACTAACATCACTATTAGCAGTCTTTACGCCTTCTGGAATCATAGGTTGGTCCGAAACAAGTAATAAAGCACCCGTTGGAATTTTGTTTGCAAACCCGACACTGAAAATAGTGGCTGTCTCCATATCAACAGCCATAGCACGTATCGTTTTTAAATATTTTTTAAAATCTTTATCGTGTTCCCATACCCGTCTGTTGGTTGTATAGACTGTTCCGGTCCAGTAGTCTCTGGAGTGGTCGCGAATAGTAGTTGATATTGCTTTTTGCAATGCAAATGATGGTAATGAAGGCACTTCAGCGGGGAAATAGTCATTGGATGTACCTTCTCCTCTGATGGCTGCAATTGGTAAGATGAGTTCTCCTACACCAATTTTTTTCTTCAACCCACCTGTTTTTCCTAAAAATAGGACTGCTTTCGGAGCAATAGCAGACAATAGATCCATGACGGTTGCGGCCATTGGGCTCCCCATACCAAAATTGATAATAGTGATGCCGCCTGCAGTAACACTTTGCATGGGTTTATCTTCACCATAAATAGGTGCATTATCATGCATTTCAGAAAAAATAGTGACGTATTTTGAGAAGTTTGTTAATAAAATATAATTACCAAACTCTTCTAAAGGTCTTCCTGTATAACGTGGTAACCAGTTGTGAACAATCTCTTCTTTTGATTTTAAACCTGGTGTGATAGGGCTATCTACGTTTTTTTTACTTTTTGCCATAATTCTTCAATTTAATAATTTAACCTATTTGAAGGAGGGCCTATGGGAAGAAATTTGTGCGGTTAAAAAAAATCCCCCGCGGTATGCGAGGGATTTCTTATTTAAGCGACTTGCAATTTTTTGATGTCCGACTTTTCAAATTTTTTCGTCGCATATTCTAACGTAATATGCAGTTCTTTTTGATTCGTCTTTTCCTTTGACGTAGGAATTTCAAACATTGCGTCGAGCATAATAGCCTCACAAATACTTCTTAAACCACGAGCTCCAAGTTTAAATTCATCAGCCTTGTCTACGATAAAGTTGTAGACTTCGGTATCAAATTTTAATTCAATTCCTTCGTATTCAAATAATTTTCTATACTGTTTTATTAACGCATTCTTAGGTTCTGTCAAGATACTTAATAGTGTCTCTTTGTCCAATGGGTTCAAATACGTTAATACAGGTAATCTTCCGATCAATTCCGGTATTAAACCAAAACTTTTTAAATCCTGAGGTGTGATGTATTTATAAAGATTTTTTAAATCAATTTCTGCATCATCCTCATTCATTCTGTAACCTACTGTCTGTGTACGAAGACGATTGGCAATTTTCTTTTGAATGCCATCGAATGCGCCACCACAGATGAATAAAATGTTGCTTGTATTAACAGCAATCATTTTTTGATCAGGGTGCTTACGGCCACCTTGAGGTGGTACGTTAACAACTGTTCCTTCTAAGATTTTCAACAATGCTTGCTGAACACCTTCTCCAGATACATCTCTGGTAATGGAAGGGTTATCACTTTTACGTGCTACTTTATCAATTTCATCGATATAGATGATACCGCGTTCGGCTGCCGCAACATCGTAATCTGCCGCCTGTAATAAACGAGTTAATATACTTTCAACGTCTTCACCGACATAACCGGCCTCCGTTAATACTGTAGCATCTACAATACTGAAAGGTACATTTAAAATCTTTGCTACCGTTTTGGCCAGTAAAGTTTTACCGGTACCGGTTTCACCTACAACAATTAAATTTGACTTCTCAATTTCAATTTCATCTTGATCAACTTTTTGATTTAGACGTTTGTAATGATTGTATACAGCAACAGAGATCACTTTTTTTGCGTCATCCTGCCCGATAACATACTGATCTAAGTGTTCTTTTATCTCTAAGGGACGAATGAGTTTTAACGCAGTTTGTAATGTTTTACTCTTACGTTGTTTCAATTCTTCCGCTAGAATTTCGCCTGCTTGATTGATACAGCGGTCACAGATGTGAGCTCCATCTCCAGCGATAAGCATTTGGGCATCATTTTTACTCATTCCGCAGAATGAGCAATGAACGCCACTATTATTATTTTTAGCCATTATTATTTAATAATCTCCTTTTTAGGAAGTAAAATCTCGTCAATCATTCCAAAGTCTTTTGCTTCGGAAGCCTTCATCCAGTAATCACGGTCAGAAGATTTTTCTACCCATTCGTAAGTTTGTCCTGAGTGGTCAGCAATAATAGTGTAAAGTTCCTCTTTCAATTTCATCATCTCACGAAGATTGATTTCCATATCTGAAGCAACACCTTGAGCACCGCCGGAAGGTTGGTGGATCATGACACGTGAATGTCTCAATGCAGCACGTTTACCTTTTGCTCCAGCAACCAATAATACAGCACCCATAGAAGCTGCGATACCTGTACAGATTGTAGCAACATCTGGTGCGATATATTGCATCGTGTCATAAATACCTAATCCTGCATAAACACTACCACCTGGTGAATTGATGTAGATCTGAATATCTCTTTGGGAATCTGTTGATTGTAAAAACAACAATTGTGCCTGAATGATATTTGCTACCTGATCGTTGATACCATCACCTAAGAAAATAATACGATCCATCATTAAACGTGAAAATACATCCATTTGAGCAACGTTTAATTGACGCTCTTCTACGATGTATGGAGTCAAGTTCGTAGGTGTGTTTACTTGCGCACGTGCAATAAATCCATCAACATGTTGACTTCCAATTCTGTGATGCTTGATTGCATATTTTCTGAATTCGTTTTTATCTATATTCATATTCTTTGTGATTCAAATTTATAAGACTAATATAAAACTATATTTTAAATAATAAATACTATACGCCATTTGTTTTACACATGAGTTACAATTCTCTTAAAGTTGATCATAACTCGGTAGCTCTTTTATAAAGGCAAATGATTTGTTTTCAAAATCAATTTTACAGTAGTAATGCTGTAATCCATTGCTTACTAAGAGTAACGGAATTTTATGAATAGAATTGTAATTAGCGATCTGTTCGAAGGTCGCCTGTGTAATTTTTATATGTGGTGCCTTAAATTCAGCTAGTACTATTTTTTCTCCTTGATTATTATATATGAGTAAATCACTTCGTTTTTGAAGGTCATTCAGTCGTAAGCCACCTTCTATCTTCATTAAGGATTTAGGATACTTTTTGTTGATATGGAGAAAGTGTACCCAATGTTGGCGAACCCATTCTTCCGGAGTTAAAACAAGTTTCTTCTTTCGTAAATCGTCAAAAATGAAAATGGTTTCATTCTCTTTTGTCAATTTCGCTGGATATGGCGGTAAATTTAACGGAATTGGGTTAAACATAGGACAAAGATACTAATTTTTGAATTATTCAAAATAGAAGAGATGTAGGATTCCGTTATTCAAATTTTACGGTTCGTCATTTTAGTTGTAATTTAGTGGCATCATGAATATCAGTCCTATTTTAACAGACATTAAAAAACGTAAATTTCAACCGGTCTATTTGTTGCACGGTGAGGAAAGCTATTTTATAGATGTCATAAGTGATGCATTAGAGCATACGGTTCTTAATGATGCTCAGAAAGGTTTTGATCAAACTGTACTTTACGGAAAGGATACTGATTTCTCGACAATTGTGAATGCTGCCAAGCGTTATCCAATGATGAGTGATCACCAACTGATTATTATTAAAGAGGCTCAGGATCTAAAATGGAAGGATGACGAATTGCTTCTCAAATATGTAGAGCAATGTACAGTGAGTACGGTTTTGGTGTTTGATTATAAATATGGCAAGTTTGACAAGCGTAAAAAATTATACAAAGCCATTGAAAAAAAAGGCCTTGTCGTAGAATCAAACAAACTTTATGACGATAAAGTAGCCGCATGGGTTATTTCTTATATTAAAGAACAGGGATGGAATATACATCCTCAAGCAGCTGCCCTACTGTCAGAATATTTAGGTACAGAACTTTCTAAAATTGTCAATGAGCTGAATAAACTGATGCTCAATGTACCAAAGGAAAGAGAAATTGTTGTGGCAGATATTGAACAAAATATTGGTATTTCAAAAGATTTTAATGTTTTTGAACTGAATACTGCTTTAGCGAAGCGTAACGCATCTAAAGCATATCAGATTATAGATTATTTTGCCGCAAATCCAAAAAGTAATCCTTTAGTGTTAGTTCTAGGTACTATAGCTGGATATTTCACCAAGGTTTTAAAATATCATTATATCATTGATAAAAGCACAGCAGCTAAAGAGCTGGGTGTTCATCCTTTTTTTATGAAAGAATATGAACTTGCAGCACGTAACTACAATAGAAGAAAAACATTTACGATCATCGAAGCATTAAAAGATGCAGATTTAAAATCAAAAGGAATGAATGTAGGAGGTAATACGAGTACTAAAGATATCCTGACAGAATTGATTTTTACAATACTTAATTAGCAATTTTACAAGAAATAACGATTAAAATATTCTCAATATTTTTATAAAAAAACCTTTCTCATTTGTTTGAGTGAGGTTTTTTTTATGGAAAACCTAATGTAAATCAATGTTATTTATCTTATTTACAATGATATCGAATTAATGTTATCTTTTTGTAAATTTTAATTTAAACGCTTGTTTAAATTAAACGCTTGTTTAAATTTGCACACGGTTTTTAAAATCACAATAATGGAATTCAGTGAAAAACAATTAGAAATATTGCATGTCGCAGAAAAGCTTTTTGCTACAAGTGGATTTGATGGTACATCTGTACGTGATATAGCACATGAAGCCCAGGTCAATGTCGCTATGATCAATTATTATTTTGGTTCTAAAGATAAATTGTTAGATGATCTTTTTACCTACAGGGTTGAAAAATTCAAGATGGATGAGAGTATTTTACAATTGACTATTCCTGTGATGGATATCCTTGACGAGATGGTAAAATCTTATATTAAATATATGAATTCTAGTCTGGCGATCTATCATATTTTGGCAATAGAAGCCGGAGTGAAAAAAAGGTTGATGCTTTCCGATTCCTATAAAAATTTAAAAAAGCACAATTTAAATGTCATTTCAAGTATTCTTCAAAAAGGAGTAGATGCAGGCGAGTTTCGATCAGGTAATGATCCAATCTTGATACATGCCACAATGATGGGGACGTTCATGAATTTTCAGATGAACAGATCTTTTCTAAAATCAGAATTAAATCTTACTACTGATGAGGAGTATAGTCAATATATGGAGTCAACTTTAGTAACCCACTTACAAAGAACGATTAAAGCTTTATTAACATATGAATATTAAAATAGGGAAGTTGGCACTCTTACTTTTCTGTCTACAGGGGGTTGCATTTGCGCAACAGGGTGATCTCCTCACTTTGCAAGAAGTAATCCGTCTTGCTCAGACACAAAGTTTGGAAGCAAAAGCTTCAGAAACAAAAATTAAAGGAAGAAAATTGGAGTTGGATGCTTCAAAGAATAGTTTACTTCCTGACGCTAAGTTGAGCGGACAATATTTAGCAATGACTTCTCCGGATGTTAAACTTCGGATACCTGTATCATCATCTTCAGATCCGATGGATATTAAAGCTAATCAGTTAATGCTAGGACAGGCTTCTGTAAGTATGCCCATCTATACAGGTGGAAAAATTAAAAACAGTATCGCAGCAGCTGGCAATGCTGTGAAGATGGAGGAGTTCTCAGCTTTAGCGTTAAAAGATCAATTGGCTGAACAAGGTATTAGCTTGTATATCAATTTGTATAAAGCGCAACAGACTGCACTTTTAATGGAAGAAAATATTAAAAGATCTGAGCAACGTGTGACAGATTTTAAAGCTATGGAGGCGAATGGGATCATTCCACGAAATGATCTTTTAAAAGCTGAATTGCAATTGTCTAATTATAAGGTTTCTCTTCAGGAAGCAAAAAAAAATGCTAATGTTTTAAATTACCAGTTGGTTAATTTTTTAAAACTAGATGAGGCTACTCAAGTTTCTGCGATCAATCTGGATGAGGCACCTATAGCAGGAGATTTCTCTGATGTTCAAACCGCGTTGGCCAATAGGAATGAATTGAAGGCCTTACAGGCACAACATGATATTGCTTTGAATAAGGTCAATATTGAGAAATCTAATGCATTGCCAAAAATAGCATTAACGGGTGGTTATGCTGCACTGGACGTACATAATTTGGTAACAGTGAAAAATGCCGTGAATGTTGGTGTAGGAGTTTCTTATGATATTGGATCACTTTATAAAAATAAGAAGAATGTCAATATCGCCCGTAATCAAGTAAGCCAAGTGGATGAAAATGTGGTTATGATGAACGACAAAATTAAAGTTCAGGTACAACAGGCGAATGAAAATTATCACTTGACGATTTCTCAAAATCAATTGTATACAGAGGCAGTAAATCAGGCGAATGAAAATTATCGTATTGTAAAGGATAAATATGATAATGGTGTGGCGGATACAGATGATTTATTAGAAGCTGATGTACAACAGCTGCAATCAAAAATTAACTTAGCGATTTCTAAAGCTAATACTGTAGAGAAATATTATGATTTACTTTTAGTAAATGGTCAATTAACAACAAAATAATTATAAATATCAATGGAAAATCAAGAAGAAAAGAAACCATCAAATAAGAAATTTGTCTTCATTCTTATTGCTCTTATCTTAGTTGGAGGAGGGTATGGTGGTTATAAATACATCCACAGTCAGTCGCATGAAACAACAGATGATGCACAGGTTGATAAAAATATGAACCCGATCATTCCTAAAGTAGGTGGTTATATTGCACAAGTGTATGTAAAGGATAATGATATTGTTAAAAAGGGAGATACATTATTTACGATTGATACACAGGATTATCTGATAAAGGTAAAAGAAGCTGAAGCTGCTTTGTTGGGCGCAGAGGGATCTTTTGAAGTATCGAAAGCTGATGTGAATGCCACTTCTGCTAATGTAGCGATTTCTGATGCGACGGTTCGTTCTAATATTGGAAGTATTGATGTTGCGCAAATTCGTGCAGAACAAGCTCAAAATGATTTCAATCGTTATTCGAATCTTTATAATAACCATTCAATTACGAAACAGCAATATGAACAAGCTTTAACAACTAAGTTAGAGGCAGAGAAACAAGTTGAGATTCTAAAACAACAACGAAATGCATCAAATTCACAACGTCAGGCTGTGCTGAGTAAAACAAATGTTGCAAGTAAACAAACCGCAGTAGCACAAGCTAACATTGAACGTGCTAAAGCAGCTGTTGACGCTGCTAAATTGAATCTTTCGTATACAGTAGTTACTGCTTCTGCAGACGGTCAGATTTCTAATGTAAAAATAAGACCTGGACAGATGGTTAATCCTGGAGCAGCATTATTTTACATTGTTGATAATCATGAGACTTGGGTTGTTGCTAATTTCAAAGAAACACAGATGAATGATATTCGAATTGGACAAAAGGTAGCAGTTACTGTTGATGCGTATCCAAATATCGAATTTGAAGGTGAAGTGAATTCATTTTCACCGGCAACAGGTTCTAAATTTTCTTTACTTCCTCCGGATAATGCTACTGGTAACTTTGTGAAAACAGTACAGCGTCTTCCTGTGAAGATATTATTAACGAAAGCTAACACAGCTGATCATATTGCTTTATTGCGTCCAGGAATGAACGCTGACGTTGACGTTCACTTAAAATAAGATTATGACAGCTACACTTGATCAGGATAGTCTCATTGAATATGGGTATCGGCGTGTCATCATCACCATTATAGCAGTTCTTTGTGCTTTATTGGAGATTGTGGATACCACCATCGTCAATGTTGCTCTCAATGATATGAAAGGAACATTGGGTGCGACGTTAACGGATATCGCTTGGGTCATTACAGCATATGCAATCGCAAATGTGATCGTGATCCCCATGACAAGTTGGCTATCGCAACAGTTTGGGCGCAGAAATTATTTTGCAGCCTCTATTATTATTTTTACGGTTGCTTCGTTTTTATGTGGCAATTCAACCAATATTTGGGAACTGGTATTTTTTAGATTTATACAGGGAATGGGTGGTGGAGCATTATTAGTTACTGCTCAAACTATTATTACCGAAAGTTATCCTCCGGCAAAGAGAAGTATGGCGCAGGCCATTTACGGAATGGGGGTTATTGTTGGGCCAACGCTAGGTCCTCCTCTAGGTGGTTATATCGTAGATCATTTCTCTTGGCCTTATATTTTTTATATCAATGTTCCTTTAGGTATTATTGCTGTTCTTTTGACGCTTACATTTGTTAAAAGTCCTAAATATGGTGAAAAACAGGCTGCTAAAGATGTGGATTGGTGGGGTGTGGTTTTCTTGATTATGTTTATTGGTTCTTTACAGTTTGTACTGGAACATGGACAGCAGGATGATTGGTTCTCCAATAGTACAATTGTTATCCTATCGGTTACATCAGTTTTAGGATTACTGTTTTTCGTCTGGAGAGAGCTGACCTATGATCGGCCGATTGTTAATTTGCGGGTTTTAAAGGATAAAAATCTACAGGTTGGTGTCGTGATGAGCTTTATACTCGGTTTCGGCTTGTTCGGTTCGACATTTGTTATTCCGATTTACACCCAGTCTATTTTGGGATGGACAGCAACAGATGCAGGTTTACTGCTTATTCCGAGTTCTCTGATGACTGGTTTCATGATGCCTTTTATTGGTAAGATGATTCAGAATGGGGTTCCTCAGAAATATATGGTCGCGATAGGTTTATGTGTATTCTTTGGTTTTTCATTTGTGATGTACAGCCGTCTGACAAATGATACGGGAGCGGAACACATGTTTTGGCCTTTAATATTTAGAGGTGTGGGTTTAGGTCTATTGTTCGTGCCAGTAATGACTTTATCATTGTCGACCTTATCGGGTAAAAGTATTGGTGAAGGGGCGGCTTTTACGGGAATGATGCGTCAATTGGGTGGTTCATTTGGTATTGCTTTGATTACGACATTTATTTCTCGCTTTAGTCAAAGCCATCGGGTTAATTTATTAGCTAATTTAGATCCAACTGATTTTGAGGTACAGCAACGTATCAATCAGATGCAGGCTAGTTTTATAGCTAAAGGATTTACCCCTAATGAAGCCTTAGGAAAAGCTTATCAATTATTAGAAGGTTCAGTCATGAAGCAGGCTACTGTTTTATCTTATATGGATGTGTTTTTATACATCGGAATATTATTCATAGCCTGTGTACCATTCGTGCTGATGATCAAACAAGGTAAGAACAAAGTGGATACATCAAGCTTACACTAAATAAGCTAAAAACTTAAAAGAATAGAAACAGCCGTAAATATACATACGGCTGTTTTTTTTTGTGCCTGATTTCGGATTAATGTAAAAAGCAGGTAAAAGTTTATCTGAAAAATAGTGCTAATGAAAAGAACTGAATCTACCAGATCATTTTGATTGTAACAAATCGTTAATTTATTTGTTTCTCAAGTGATGCACTTGTAAACTTAAAACAAGATTTAGATTAGGACAAACTAATGATCGACTTATGAAATTATTACTTATTCTTTTTACAGCTTTTTTTCTTGCCCTGATAGGCACAAAATTAGTCTACGGTTTTTGGGATTTTTTATTTGCAGGTAATCTTGGTATGACTGTTTTTATCATTTTCACTGGTTTGTCGCATTTTAGATTTCAAAAAGGTATGGTGATGATGATGCCAGATTTTATTCCTGCAAAATTATTTTTAGTATACTTAACGGGAGTACTCGAAATTGCCGCTGGAATCGGATTAATGATACCTTCATTAAGAGCAACCACTGCAATATTGCTCATTATCTTTTTTGTTGTCGTTTTCATTGCAAATGTTAATTCTTCGAGAAAGATGATCAATATTTTTAAAGCCGATTATACGGGGCCGGGGATGAATTATTTATATGCACAAAGACTTCCGATGCAGCTTATTTTAATAGCATGGGTATGGTATTTTGGGCTTTATTTAAAATAAAGTTTAAAAAAATCCTCCGTCATCGAGAAATGAGGAGGATTAAACCAATTATAATAGAAGGGGGGAGGGAATATTATTTCGTTAAGATGTTATCAAAAGTTATAGCCATATAGTATAAAGCGCCAAGTGTCGGTCCACCTGCATATTGTATATAATGATTGTTTAATATATTACTTCCACCAAGTTTAATAGTTGTTTTAGGCATCTTGTAACTAACCTGTGCATCAATATTATTATAAGCGGAGACACGGGCATTCACAAGCGGGCTTTCCCAGTCAAATGCATCCTGCCATTTCCAAACAAGATTAAAACCTACATTTGGCAGAATCTGTCTATTTCCGAAAGATAGATTAGATGCCCACTTAGGAGTATTGAATCCGGTAACAAATAAATCAGATTCTTTATTTTTAGTAATATCACTGTAGTTAATATTGCCGGATACTGTATAGTTACCACTGAAGTTATAAGTAATGCCAAGAGAACTTCCATAATTGTTATAACTGTTTTTGGCATTCGTATAAACACGGTAACGGGTTTGTTTGGATCTATTACTAGCTAACATATCAATAACAGATGCATCTGTTGTGATCTTATCTGTAGATGGGACGGCGACTTCTACCTGACCTAAAAATCCATTATAGACATTGCTGTAAAGATCCCAGTCAATAGCTAATTTGTTTTGAAACAATACCGCTTTATAGCCAATTTCGAAAGACTTGATACTTTCTGGCTCTGTTGCCTTTAAATTTGTAACAGCTAAAAGTCCCCGGTTTTTAAGTGCCGCATCATTAGCTGTCAATCCAGTTGCGACATCCTTGTTTACCGCTGCATTAAAACTATTTACGGATTGAAGGGTATATGAATTATCTAAGTATCCAAGTCCTTCATTGATATAGGACAAGCCTCCTACGCGACGTACATTTCCGTTATTGACAAATGATAGTGCTTCAAATAGAGCAGGAAAGCGATATCCATTTTGAAAAGATGCTCTAAGGTTATGTTTTTCTTTTAGGGTATATACTGCTGCAATCCTAGGATTAATTTTAGCTGAGAATTCAGGATTATAATCAACCCGTAATGATCCAAAAAGTTTTAATTTCTCATCCAGAAGAGATTTTGTAATCTGTCCAAAACCCCCAACTTTTTTGTAATAGACATTTTCACCAAAAGAACCATTTGACAAAGGCTGACTCCTGTCTGCTATAGGTCTTTTAAAATCCACAAAGTTGTTTCCGTCAGGAACTACTTCATAAATGGTCGCATCACCCCCTATTAATAAGTTGAAAATATTGATGTGTCGGCTTAAATCCCATTGTGCATTAACGTGGTAAGTTCTGCTCATTTGTTTCAATTGAGCACCACCTGTTGCAGTACCGGTTTTAACGCCTGCATTCAAATGATCCCAATTATTGATTTTAGTAATGGTATTCTTTAGTTCATCAAAATCTTTTGTACCAGGTTCTACACGACCTTTGTCAGCTACTATTCTAGCATTTCTTAAAGCATCTGTTAAAGATATTCCTTCATTTAACTGTGTTTGCAATGAGTTTTTATAAAGATCTCGCCATGCATTATTAGATAAATGAGTCAGGTCTAAATTGTCTGCCAAAGGTTTAATATTGTAGGAGTCACCCGTGTTTTCAGTAGAAAGGTAGGTTTTTATAGAATAGTCATTTCCTTTTAATTCTAATTTATGATTTTGAACCTTTACATTATCCAATTGAATTTTATTTCCTCTTTGAAAGACGCCATCCATTTGACCAAATCGGTAGCTATAAGATAATTCCGCATTTTCAGTAAGGCGATAATGTAATGCGGCATCAAATTTTAAATTTTCAACTGTAGGCTTTGAAAGATCTTCCTCTTTGTAACCTGTACGTCTCACAATTAGAGATTGGTTTGCTTTACCATTAATGTTCAAACCCGAAAGGGTCACAGCATTATTATTTTCGTCACCATAAATATTCCAGCCATCGAAGGCGGGGTTGTTACTTCCCGAAAGTTCTGGGAAGCCAGGGTTTGCTGTGTTTAATGTGTTTGGATTTTGATCCTGATAAGAATTAGACAACCAGTCAGTTCCTCTTAAATAGCTAAGATTGACTTTAAATGCAAATTTATTATTGAAAGATTTGGCAAAACGGACGGCATTCTCTGTCAAATTACTCAATTCTCGACCAGTACCGCCGGTATGATTTAGCCCATTTTTGGAGTAAACGCTTAATCCTTCGTATAAAAACGGATTTTTTGTCAATAGATTAGCCATCCCATTAATGGCATTCATACCATAAAGAGCGGAAGAAGCGCCAGGAGTTATTTCTATACTTGCAATATCCAATTCTGTGGGACCTATGGCATTACCTAATGGAACACCTAATGTCGCCGCTTGCATATCTACACCATCAGCCAACTGAACAAATCTAAAGTTATTAGGAATATTGAAACCTCTGGTATTAGGAATTTTGAAAGTAATGCTTGAAGTGGTCATTTGAACACCCTTAACATTTTCAAGTGCATCATAAAAACTAGGAGCAGGAGATTCTCTAATAGCTCTGATATCTAATTTTTCAATTGAAACAGGAGATTTTAAGATACTTTCCTGTGTACGTGATGCCGTGACTACCACTTCTTTTCCGAGAATTGTTTGCGTCAATAATGCTAAATTTAAATTGGATTCTGGACCTGTTACTTCGTAAGTTTTTGTTTCAAAACCAACTCCTGATACTTTTAATGTAAAAGGATATTTTGCCTTTGTGTTGAGTTTAAAATCACCTTTGTTATTCGTTGATGTTCCGTTTACAGTTCCTTGAATTGTAATGGTAATTCCGGGCAAAGGTTCTTTTGTGTTCTGGTCAATAATATGACCGGTGAGTTCAATAATATTGGACCCTTGAGCAAAAGATGGAGTAGTTTTGGCCACCCCAATAATCGCGATGATAATAAAATTTAGTAATGTTCTTTTCATATTTAATATTAAATCTATCGATTTGGTAGACAAATATATTTTTTAGTTTTCACATTACAGCATTTATTTTTAAATAATAGTAATTATTAGTTTTTAACTATCTGTAATTGAGTGCTTATAATTTAATATGAATGTTGTTTTAAGTTACGTTTAGAAAGGTTTTTTTAAAAAAAATCAATATAGAATAGTCAATCATGATCTGTTAAAAATTTGTGATTTTTTTCGTATACAAGCTACCTGCAGTAATTATTTTCGTTTGATTATATCATTAATATCTTTCCGCTGTATAAGAAGATAAAAAGAATCACAATAATTTTTTTAGATGTAAGTAGGAGGGGGGAATAAAAAAAAATCTAGCTATTAATGATTCAGGTTTTGAGCACCCCTACTAGAAATTTAAATCTATTCTATGTTTACTTGCCTAAATGAATTATAAGCTACACTGACTATAAGAAAAATCAGTTTTATGAACTCATCACTGATCAATGTGCTTGTAATTTTTCTTTAATAGTAATTAATATTTTGGTTGTGAAATAGTTTTCACTATGCTTTTGTTACAAATAGTTTAGTTGATTGCGAAAAACAATCGTTTGCGTTAAGTAAAATATTATATTTTTTAAATAATTTTTTTTAAAATGATTTGTCTTTTATAAATTCGGTTAACACCATTATAACATAAAATATGAAGAATAAATCTTTTTACGTACTCTGTAGTATAGTGCTACTTACTGTATTCTCTTGTAAAGACATTACACAGGATTTGAGTAATTATGACAAGGATGAATCCGGTCTAGGCAAAAAGCAAGCGCTTAATCTGACTAATGAATGGCGCAACAATCCCTACAAATTAAATGTTGTTTACTTTGTGCCGAATGATTTGGATTCTATACCAAATTTCAGAAAGCGCCTGAGTAAGATATTACTCGATGCGCAGGAAATGTTTGCTTCGAATATGGACCGCGAAGGTTTTGGTCGTAAATCTTTTGGTTTGGATCTGATCAACGATTCTTTAATTAACATTATCTACATTCCAGGTAATTTTGGAAAAGCAACTTATCCTTATGAGGGGGGGAGTGGCGCAGTGAAATCGGAAGTGGATGCTTACTATGCTTTAAATCCTTCTGCAAAGAAAAGCGAGCATAATCTGATTGTCATTCCTACTTACAATAGTGATCCGGCGAATCCAGGAGGTCCGCCATTTTATGGAACGGGTACCACATGTTATGCGCTGGACTATGTGAATTTAGACGCTAAAAATTTAGGAATAGGTGGCGATATCGGGTGGAAAGCAACAGTATGGATTGGAGGAATGATTCATGAGCTAGGTCATGGTCTTAACGCTAGCCATAACCGCATGAATAAAACATTGGCTCCTACTTTAGGTACGGCATTGATGGGAAGTGGTAATTCGACTTATGGCATCTCTACAACTTCGCTGACACAAGCTACTACAGCAACATTTAATAATAGTCAAGTATTCAGTACGGTAACACGTACAGATTGGTACCAAGCAGCCTCTGTAGATATTACATCATTATCAGCTTCTGTAGCTAGTAATAAAATTATTGTTTCAGGTAAGTTTACAGCGACTAAGCCAGTGAAAGATGTCGTGATTTGGCATGATAGAAGTCCATATGGTGGTAATCAGGATTATGATGCTGTGCAATGGTCGACTAAAGTAATTGGCGTTGACAGCTTTAGATTTGAGTGCCCATTGGCAGATTTTTACGATTTAACTGGAGACTATCAGCTTCGTATTGGTTTTATGCATGAGAACGGTAGCCGGTCGACTTATAGTTACTTATATAGTTTTGTCAATAATCTTCCTGATTTGTCTAAAGTTGTTGTTCATAACTTGTTACCGACAACAGGCTGGTCAATCATAGCAGCTGATAGTCAAGAAAATGGTGCGCCTGCAAGCAACGTTTTAGATAAAAATAGAAGTACAATATGGCATACGCCTTGGTCGTCAGCTCAAACGCCACAGCCGCATTATTTTTCTGTGAATATGGGGGCTTTGAGATCTGTAAAAGGAGTCGCTTTTAGAAATCGGGATAACCTAAACGGGGCGATGAAGGATATTAATATTTACTCAAGTACAAATGGTACTAGCTGGTCGTTGGTAAAAACAGCTCAATTGATACAAGTGTCAGGAAGTTGGATCAATGTAGATTTTACATCGGTACTAAATACACAGTATCTAAAAATAGAGTCAACAAGTTCGTGGGGTAATTTCTTCTATTCACATTTAGCGGATTTTGGAGTTTATTCAAATTAATATAGATTATGAAAAAAGAGAGGCCTTGATTGTTATAATCAAGGCCTCTCTTTTTTATAGATAATAATTCTTATTTATACATTTCAGCACGCTGTGCTTGTACAACTTCACTATTAATATACTCATCGTAAGTCATCAACTTGTCGATAATACCTTTTGGCGTTAATTCAATAATACGGTTTGCTACCGTTTCAGTTAATTCGTGGTCACGAGAAGTGAATAACATGGAACCTTTAAAATCTACCATACCGTTGTTCAAAGCAGTAATGGATTCTAAGTCCAAGTGATTCGTTGGCTCATCAAAGATTAAGAAGTTTGCACCTTGAAGCATCATTCTGGAGAACATACAGCGCATCTTCTCACCTCCGGAAAGTACTGAACATTTTTTCAAGACTTCTTCTCCAGAGAACAACATCTTACCTAAGAAACCGCGAATAAATTGCTCATCAGCATCAGGGTTTGTTGTGTAATCTCTTAGCCAATCAACCAGATTTTCTGTTCTACCTTCGAAGAAAGGTGAATTATCCATTGGCATATCTGCAGGAGTGATCGTAATACCCCATTTAATATCTCCTTTAAAATCTTTGTCACGTCCTGTAAGGATATCATAGAATGCAGAAGTAATCAGTGAATTGGCTCCTAAGACAGCAATTTTATCACCTTTATTAATCATGAAGGTGATGTCTTTGAAGAAAACTTCTCCGTTAACTGTTTTGCTCAATCCTTCTACCTGTAAAGTTTGATCTCCTGGTTCTCTGTTCATGGTATTAAACATGATCGCAGGATATTTACGGTTAGAAGGCTTAATTTCATCAATGTTGATCTTATCTAAAGCTTTCTTACGTGAGGTTGCTTGTTTTGATTTTGATGCATTGGCCGAGAAGCGACGAATAAATTCCTGCAATTCTTTAACCTTATCTTCAGTTTTCTTATTCTGATCAGTACGTTGTTTCAACGCTAATTGAGAAGACTCGTACCAGAAAGAGTAGTTACCGGTATAGATCGTCATTTTACCAAAATCAATATCTACTGTATGCGTACATACAGCATCTAAGAAGTGACGATCATGGGATACAACTAATACGATAGCTTCATAAGAAGCTAAGAAATCTTCTAACCATGCAATTGTATTAATATCAAGATCGTTGGTAGGCTCATCGAGAATCAAAATATCTGGTTTACCAAATAAAGCCTGCGCCAATAAGACACGTACTTTTTGATTACCGTCAATTTCTGAAACTAATTTATAATGGAATTCTTCTTTAATACCTAAACTACTTAAGAGTGTTGCGGCATTTGATTCAGCATTCCAGCCGTCCATTTCAGCAAATAAGCTTTCTAATTCACCAGCGCGTTCACCGTCAGCATCAGAGAAATCTTCTTTCATATAGATCGCATCTTTCTCTTTCATGATTTTGTATAGCTCATGATTACCCATCATTACGGTTTCCAAAACTGTAAATTCGTCAAAAGCATAGTGATCTTGGCTTAATACCGACATTCTATCGCCAGGTGTAAAAGCAACAGAACCTGTAGAAGGATCAATTTCTCCAGAAACAATTTTCAAGAAAGTCGATTTTCCAGCTCCATTGGCACCAATAATACCGTAACAGTTACCAGGCGTGAATTTTAGATTGACATCTTCGAACAATACGCGTTTACCGTAGCGAAGAGAAAGATTGGATACATTAATCATGTTGCAAAGATATGCTTTATTTCTCTCTTTTTTTAGAACATTTTTAAAGGTATTGTAAAGTAAAAGACATGTTATTCTTGATATTTTGATAACGATATAAAAATATCAATGACACTAAATGCAGCGGATAACTGCTATTTTTATATCAAAATGAAATATCCTGTTAAATAATGTGAAATGTCGGACATCGTTGCTAGAACACAACCTTAATTTCAGTAAATTGCTATTTAATTAATTGAAAAATTAGAAATAGAAAAATATGAAATGTCCAAATTGCAACGAAACTTTATTGATGACAGAGCGTCATCAGGTTGAAATTGATTATTGCCCTATTTGTAGAGGTGTCTGGTTGGATAAAGGAGAACTTGATAAGCTGATGTCTTATGCCGCTGAGCAAAACAAAGTATCTTCAAATACTTATGAAGATCGATCGCTCCGTACAGAGCATAGCAATAGGGAAAGATCCGATTATCGTGAACATTACCGTGAGGGTCACCGTGATGACAATAATAAACATCAACAATATCCTAAAAAGAAGAAATCATTTCTTTCAGATTTCTTTGATTTTGATTAAAATCTGTTCTTAAATTATAACTGTTTTATTATAGCCAGCCAAGGAATAAGTTAGGTTTTTACGGTTGGGTCTGGCTAAAAAATATATGATACCATAGGGAAAAGGGCTGCTGAATACATTACCGTTATTCAGTAGACCTTTTTTACGTCATATGGGCTTTATATTAGAAAAAAAGATAATATGACTTGCAAATATATTTCTATTATAGAATTTAATTTTCATTAACAGAATTATTATGCTTTTATAGCGTGTCTTAATTGAGTTGTTTGGTATATCATTTATTTGATTTTGTCTTTTATGCATAATATATTGGCAATTGTGAAGAAATTATTTATCCAAATAGTCTCTATGTTTGCAACGCAAAATTTTTATAAAAACGAAAGTGATATTTATTACCAGCATGGTAAAGCGGGTGCTAACAATTGGGTTGTTGTTATCTGCTATTTCAGAAGTACAGGCTTCTGATACGTTACGAACATCTTTAGAAGATATAATCAGTAAGGCATTGCTGAATTCCAAGCAAATAGAAACGTCCTATTTGCAGATTGAAGAAAGTAAATTGGCGATCCAGCAACAGCGAATGGAATTACTCCCCGAAATTTCGTTACACGGTGCTGCCAGTTATGCGACCAATATGCCAGTTTATGATCATGGACTATTGAGCAAACCAAGTCAACACGATGTCATTCATTATTTATATGATACGGGAATTGACTTTTATCTAAATCTTTACAATGGGCATAAAGATTTAATGAAAATCGAATCCCGAAAACTGGAGCAGGAGCTTGCTTCTATTGCTTGGGCAAATGATAAAGCACGTATTAAATTGGATGTCTGTAATCTCTTTTTAGATCTAGAAAGATCTTATATGGATAAAACCCTAATTGAATCAGATATTGTCGATCAGAAAGCACAGTTAAAAGAGATAAAAAATTTATATACTTCGGGTGTTTTACTCCACAGTGATGTATTGCGTATGGAACTGGAACTTTCTAAACGCGAACTGTTGCTGGTTCAAATTGACCATGATATTCAAGCATTCAATCAGAGATTAAATTTCATTATTGGTGGCGATGCCACAATCGTTCCAATGCCACATGATTTTATAGTAAAGGTTGATAGTTATGATGAATCCTGGGCTTTTGCTAAACACCATGCTTTTGTGTTGCAGCAGTCTGAGCAGGAAGTAAAAATTAAACAGTTGGCAATTAAACAATCTAAAGCAAATTATCTACCTGAACTTGGTTTTGCCGGTAATTTTACCTTTGCCAATCCACAGATATTTCTATACCCATATAATGATAGTTGGTATAATTTAGGAATTGTCGGTCTCAAATTGAAGATCCCAATTTCAGCTGTTTATCGGAATAAAAATCTCGTAAGAATTGCGAAAGTTGCATTGGATAGAGAAGAAGTAAAGCACCATCTAGAAGAAGAGAATATGCAACATCAACTTTTACAAGCACATCTGGATTATAAATTAGCTTGCGTACAACGAGATGTTTGCCTGAAGAATGCAGGTCTTGCCAAAGAAAATGCGCGTATTATCAAAAACCGTTATTTTAAATCATCAGCTCTTGTCACAGATCTGTTAGACGCAGACATGGAGCACCTAAAAACATTATTTGAACTCGAAACTGCTAAAATAGCAATACAAAAACACTATTATTTTATTGAATTCTTAAAAGGTACTATTTAATGAAACCCAAATCTCGTTGGTCATTGACCGATGCTAAGTTGACAAAATTAACAAACTGGATCGCAGCTCTTGTCCTATGTGCATTATTGTTCTGGGGAGGACGCACATTATGGATTCGGTTAAACTATGCTTACACAAATGATGCCCAGGTATCGCGATATATCAATCCTATTATCTCCCGAGTGGGAGGGTATATTGTCTCTGTGCATTACCACGATCATCAATTTGTAAAACGTGGTGATACGTTGCTGATTATTGATCAACGTGAATATAAATACGAGGCCGATCAAGCTAATGCTTCTGTATATAAAGAGCATGCTGAAATGAACGTATTGAGCAGTCAAAAGCAGATCTTAATGGAGGAGCACGAATCTTTAAGGAAATCTATTGCCGCCAATGAGGCTAGGGTAACGAAGCAACAGCTCGAGTATGACCGATATAAATTTCTTTATGAAGAAAAATCTGCCACAGCCCAGCAAATGGAAGATGTCAAAGCGACTTTAGATGTTTATAAAAGTGAATTGGCTGCACTTCAGCATAAATTGGAAGCTTCGCAAGAGCGGGTGAGAGATGTCGAAGTACAAAAAACAGTAGTCAGTGCAGAAAAGAATAGACTATCTGCGGCTGCTGGGAGAAAACATCTGGATGTAGGATACACAGTGGTTCGTGCTCCTTATGACGGTATGATTGGTAAACGGAGTATTGAAGAGGGGCAGATGGTCAATGCTGGTGAAGTATTGGGATTTATTGTTAATGCTGAGACACCGACTTGGGTGACTGCAAATTTTAAAGAAACCCAATTGCGCTATCTGCGTATTCAAGATTCGGTAGAGGTGATCGCTGATGCTTATCCCGATCAAGTCTTTAAAGGGAAAATTATTTCAATTTCCCCTGCCACAGGCTCTTCTTTTTCTTTATTACCTCCGGATAATGCAACTGGAAACTTTGTTAAAATAGTCCAACGTGTTCCAGTGCGAATTGAATTGGAAAAGAAGCAGGGTGAACAAATTTTGCGTTCCGGCATGAACGTAAATGTATCTGTTGCTAAAAATAAAAAGTAGTGAAAGAGATATTTAAGGAATGGGTTCCGGAATGGTTGATTAAGCTAATATTATTCAGCTGCTTAATGCCGAGTATGGTATTATTCTTTTTGCCCGGAGCCAATATTCAAGTTACTGCAGGTTATTATGGCAGTCAGCCCAGTGATGTTCAGTTTTTGATAATTCTATTCTATGCCGGATTTGTTGGCTTTTATATCTTAGAAAGACGTTTCTTCCTCTTTTTTCCAGTAAAGCAGTATTATGTTATATTCAATTTATTACAGATACTGAATTGTTTTCTGATGTATCGAATTACGGATATTACCTGGGTCTATGGATTGCGCTTTCTGCAGGGAATGTTATTTGCCAGTGCGGTAAACCTATCCATATCGATGATTTTTTCAAGGTTAAATAGTGAACGAGCTAAGGAGGTAAGTTATTCTATCTTTTTCGGAATGTTGCTCTGCAGCTCCCCCTTCAATAGTTTTGTAACTGCAGAGTTTATTGATTCCTTTAATTTCGATGTATTATACCTCTATGCTGCATTAGCCTTTATGCCGGGCTTATTAATGATACTGCTTTCGATGAAATCAATACGTCATATTAGGCCTTATCCTTTGTTTTCACTAGACTGGCCAAGTAGTATCTATTTTAGTGGTGTCATCATTGCCTTTGGTTATATGATGGTGTATGGACAAGAAGTGTATTGGTTTTCAGATCAGCATATGCAGGTTGCATTGTTGTTGGGAATCGCTTTGTTGATTTGCTTTATCATCCGTCAGTTGATTTTAAAACGCGTGTATGTTGATATTTCCATTTTTAAAAATCGACGCTTACTTTTAGGGTTATTGATCCTTTTTATGATGTATATCGAACGATTTTCGCTTTCCGTGTCCAATCAATATTTTTCTCAGGTTTTAAAACTAGATCCGATCCATTTATCCTATGTGCAATGGTTTAATATTTTAGGAATTATTATGGGGGTGTTATTTTCCATGTACTGGATTATTGCCCATAAAGCAGTCAAGTGGATCTGGATATTAGGTTATTGTTTTTTATTGAGTTTCCATCAGGTGATGTTTTTTTCTTTTGAAAGCGAAGGGAATGATTATTATTTCTGGATTCCTTTATGGCTCCACGGATTTGGGGTTGGATTGATCATGGTCCCTACTATTTTATTTACAATAGCGAGTGTGAAGTCACATTTGGCCGTTTCTGCGGCGGCGGTTTGTCTGGCTATACGGTATTTGGGCTACACCAGTAGTATCGGTTTACAAAATTTCTTCAAATTATTTGACACCAATCAACATCAGATGGTTTTTCAAGACTATCTGCAGCAGAATAATATCATATTACAGCGTTATTTTGAAAAAGAAAGTGCAACGTTGCTGAAAAATGGTCTTCAGTTTCATGAACATGCAACAGCAGTCAAATTGGTGACAGAACGTGTCAAAAATCAGGCTTTTGTACGTTTTGCAATGGATTATTATGAATTGATGTCACTCATCAGCATTATTATTTTGATTGTTATTTTTTTATCTCCGTCGCTTAAAAGTATGTATAAAAAACTTAAGCGGAATATGGTATCTCCCGCTTAGCTTTTCTTAAATATACAAAGCATCCATGTGCCATTATATAAACATGGATGCTTTGTATATTTACTACATGAAGTGATAAAGGAATATAACATCACCTACATATGCAGGTTTAGCATTATCTTTAATCAATAATGTAGCTTCGATAATAACTTTTATAACACCCCTTAAATTGTTCACAGATTTTACTTTTGCTTGCAACTGAACTTCGCTATCAACTAAAACAGCTTGACCAAATTTTAGATTTTCAATACCGTAATTAATCTCCATTTTTACATTTCTAACCTCAGCAATCTGCTTCCAAAGGTAAGGAATGAGTGAAAGCGTTAAGTATCCATGAGCAATAGTAGATTTGAAAGGTCCTTCGGATTCCGCTTTTTCTTTATCGACATGAATCCATTGATGGTCTAGAGTAGCATCAGCAAAACTGTTGATCTGTTGCTGATCAATTTTGTGCCATTCTGATAATCCCAAAAGCTTTCCTTCATAGGATTTATAATCTTCGTAATTGTTTATTGTAAGCATATTTGTTTGATATGTTAGTTGTAAGCTGATTATTTTTGATCATGTATCAGTTTGTTTAAATGAATATAGCGATTATATATTAAAATAAGATTAACATTTTAAGGAATATAGCAAAGGGTTATCTTTTGTTTTATTAATCTTTTGATTGTGAGGGTAGTATTTAGTTAGGCCTATCATAAAAGTTGATAAAAAATTCTATTTTTGAGATTGGACTACAGGTGATGTTATGCGAGTTTGTAAAAAAAATATAGGATGGTTAATTTCGGTGATCGGATTATTCTGTTTCTCCTTTATTGTTTCCATCAATATAAAAGATTATTCAGCAAGATTGCAGCAAGATTATGATGTTTTATTTGAAAATAGTGATGGTGAAGATATCAATTTAAGCAATCTGAAAGGCAAGGTTGTTGTGATCAACTATTGGGCAAAATGGTGTATACCCTGTTTAGCTGAGATGCCGGGACTGAATCAACTTTATCTCGACATGAGGGAAAATAGCAATATCATTTTCATGGCAGTAGATATGGACGACAATGCAGTTAAAGGAGGAAATTTTATGAAAAAAAGAAAGTATAGTATTCCAGTATACCGAATTAAAACAGAGCTACCATTGGATCTGCAAACGAAATCTATACCGACAACAATTATTCTGGATAGAAAAGGGGTACTGGTAAATAAACATGTGGGGGGAATGAACTTTAAGTCAACTAAATTTAAAGAAGCACTACAGCAGTTGAGTGAGGAGTAAAATTATAAAAGCCATTTTACTAAGATAAATGGCTTTTATAAAATATCATTTAGGAAGTTTTGGATTGGCCAAAAAATCATGAAATAGTTTCGTGTTTTGAGCGACTAAATATTCGTAAATTTTTGCACCATGGCTCAGTCTTTTCACACCTAGTTCTGCTAATACAGCGGGTTTTGCGAGTTTATCCGTTAGAAATAAATTAAGCGGTAAACGTGTTGAATTAACAATTTTTTCAATATCTGTTTTACTTTCTGCTAGTGGTACAAATAAACCATCGGCACCTGCCTCTTCATAAATTTTAGCTCTTTTAATGGTTTCTTCGAGCGCATTTTCATGCTTAGTGGTAAAGGTATCAATTCTAGCATTGATAAATATATTTTTAGTGCTCGATTTAATGGCTTCAATTTTTTCTGTTAAAATACCTGTTTTACCGAGCTTGCGTCCAGACTTAACTACCTTTCCGTCCTCCAAATTGATTCCTACAACTCCCATTTCAGAAAGCTGTGTTACATATTTGGCAACTTCAAATGGGTTGTCTGAATAACCAGATTCAAAATCGACAGAAACAGGTATTTTTACGGATTTCACTATTCTTTCGACGACAAATAATAACTCATTCACAGGTATTTGCTCTCCATCGGCATAGCCAAGTGAATTAGCAATTGCATGACTGGAGGTACCTAAGGCCTGAAATCCGGCAGAGGCCGCTATTTTAGCACTATGTGCATCCCAGACATTTCCTAAAATCAGCAAGTTACTCTGCTGATGCAGTTTTGTGAATTTTGTATATGACATAATTTCGATCTTTTTATTGTAAAACACATCATCCTATATATTTGTTTTTGTAAAGAGCATATATTGAAGACTTATTTTTCTGTCAGGCCGAAAATAGCAACGTGTTTATTTTTAATATACAGATTAAACGTCTGCTCCGCTATATCGTAATGAAGTTCCCTATTTTCAAGGACTTGATATAAGTCAGATTCAATATTATCACCCATACATGCCCGCATTGTGGTTCCTATATTTGGAAATTCAATCGTATTACTAGTTATGATAAATGGTCCAAAGAAATTATTACAGCTCGAGTTTCCTGATATCCGGCCCTTATCAGCATCAAAAAGTAGGTGAGCATTATATTTAGCTACATCTTTTCCATTTAAACTAATCAATTTCCACTTATGTCTTGATAAGAATACTGCTGCTGTTGGTAAAGATCTTTTGTTTTTACTTGCTGTTTTCGTCACAATTTTTACAAGATCATACTGATAAGCTGAAGCATCTTGTGGCGGATTTTCGATTTTGGTACGCTTCACTATTAATTTATAAATATAACCTTCTTCGTAATCAAATCCGTTTATATGACTGTGAAAATATTCCCAATCATCTTTGGGAGTAGACCTCACCTGTAGGCACTTCATTTGCCCTACACCCTGGCAGTCTACCCATTTATCATTGATTTCTAAGATTATTTTCTCCGAGTTTACCTGAGATTTTTGTACTGTATTCAGGAGAGTATAACGATAACTAGGCTTATTAGGAACTGAATTTGCTACTTTTGTTCTTCTAATTCGCAGTTCATAACTATAATTGGGATCGTAGGAGAAAGATTCTATTTTAGCATAAAAAGGTTCCCAATCTGCACTATTATAATATTTTACCTGCAATGCCTGCTCTTTCTGGATACCACTTTTCATTTTAATTGTAAAATCATTTGTTTGCGCCAAAGATGTTAAACTAAATGCTGTAAGAGGTAAACAGAGTAGAGTTGAAAATTTGATCATATGCTTCATTTGTAAATAGAAAACGTTGTTTGATTAAAAAATATTGTATTTTTAACGCATGAACCTATTAAACAAAGTTATTGTTTTTTCCTTTTTGTTTTTACAATTTCATATTGCATTTACCCAAACCAGTAAACCTCTTTTTAAATCGCAGGTAGCGTTAGGTGAGATTTCTGATAAGAAATTAAATGAATTGTCCGGAATTATCAGTGCGAAACAATCATCCTGTTTTTGGGTGCACAATGATAGTGGAGATGAGGCGCGGGTTTATTTGATCGATAAGAAATGTAGGTTGTTATTTACATATGAACTGGAATCCGTTGCTGTAAAGGACTGTGAAGATATCGCGCGTGTGATCATCAATGGAAATTCATTTTTAATTTTGGCAGATATTGGTGATAATAAGGCTGAACGTGAAAATATTAAACTTCACATATTTCCTGAACCAACATATCAGCAAGGAGATACGTTAATTCATATTCCGAAGAAAACAATCCGTACCGTTACGTTGCGATATAAGAATGGACCTCGAGATGCAGAAGCTTTATTTGTTGATCCCGTAGATCATCAGCTTTATGTGATTTCGAAAAGAGATTTTCAATCAACAGTTTATAGGGCTTCAATATTTAATAATGTGAAAAAGAATTTCAGCCTATTGACACCGGTTCAAACATTGCCATTTACTTTTACAACTTCCGCAAATATCAGTCCTACAGGTAGTGCGATAATAATTAAAAACTTAACGCAAATATTTTATTGGACTAGAAATCGGACTGAGTCAATTGAACTGGTTTTGTCTAGGAAACCCACATTAATTCCTTATCAGATTGAACCGCAAGGGGAAGCTATTACTTTTGGATTAAACGGAGAAGGATTTTATACCATCAGTGAACGTCCGTTTGGACTTAAATCATCACTTTATTTTTTTGAAAAATTATAATACAATGAACATGAAACTCAAATATTTGTTAGTGGCACTATTTTTTTTATTTCTTTTTAAAGGTCATGCCGCAATTGTAGATACATTAACGATCAATAGTAAAAGTATGCTAAAGGGAATAAAGGCTGTCGTAGTCCTTCCTGAAAAATATGAGAAGAAAAATCAATATCCCGTGCTTTATCTACTTCATGGTTTTGGTGGCCGTTATGATAATTGGGTAAATAATGTTCCTGCTGTAAAAAAGCTTGTTGATAACTATCAATACATAGTTGTCTGTCCTGATGGAGGATTTGATAGCTGGTATTGGGACGTAAAAGGTGATCAAAATTATCAGTATGATACTTTTGTTAGTCAAGAATTAATAACTCACATTGATGCTAATTATTCAACAAAGAAAGATCGATCAGGACGAGCAATAACAGGATTGAGCATGGGAGGACATGGAGCCATGACATTAGCGCTTAATCATCAGGATATATACGGTGCCGCCGGAAGTACCTCTGGTGGATTGGATATTCGTCCTTTTCCTATGAATTGGAATATCAAAAGTAGAATCGGGACCTATGTGACTCATCCTGTTGAATGGGAAAACAAATCAGTTATCAATCTGGTTCATTTGCTTGAACCCAATAAACTGGATCTGATCATAGATTGTGGTAAGGAAGATTTTTTCTATAAAGTAAATCTGGCAATTCATGATAAATTAGATTACAACAATATTCCACATACATTTATTACCCGGTCAGGTGCCCATAACTGGGATTATTGGTCTAAATCAATCATTTATCAGATGGCATTTTTCAATGAGTTCTTTATAAAAAAAGATACTTTTGTAAAAAATTAATAAATAATTGGCTATTATGAATAAATGATTTATTTTTGTTATCCAAAATCTTTATTAATTAATTATAAACTTATGACACAAAGCCTTGCTAACCACAAGGCTTTTTTTATCTTTGGTAAACACTAAATCAAAATAATGTTACGATCTCTTAGACCTGCCTTCTTCGTCTTATTCTTTTTATTTTTTTCTCAAATTTTTGCTCAAGGCAAATTTCAATATTCTGGATACATTAAGAATGCCGCAAATGGCGAAACCCTTATTGGAGCTGTGATTCGAGATTTGAATTCTAGTCAAATTGCTAGAACAAATAATTATGGTTTCTACTCCATTCAGTTGCCGGCTGGAAGTCAGACTATTGCAGTATCCTATGTTGGCTTTGATGAAAAAATTTTTAATTTGCAGATTGAGCGGGATAGTGTACTCAATATTGATATGACCCCTGGAGGAAGAAAGCTGGAAGAAGTTGTGGTATCAGGAAGACGTAAGATCGGTAATGTATCTGGTGTGCAAACCGGTTTGGTCAAATTAGAAATAAAAGATATTAAAAATATTCCTGTTGTTTTTGGAGAGCAGGACGTTTTAAAAACAATTCAATTGCTACCAGGAGTGACAAGTGGAGGAGAGGGTAGCAGTTCTTTTTATGTGCGTGGCGGTGGAGGTGATCAGAACTTAATACTACTGGATGAAGCAGCGGTATATAATGCGTCACATTTATTTGGTTTTTTCTCTACATTTAATTCTGATGCGATTAAAGATGTAAATTTCTATAAAGGTGGTATGCCGGCACATTTTGGAGGTAAGGTTTCCTCCGTTATGGACATCAGTATGATTGATGGAAATAACAAAGAGTTTGGTGTAGAAGGGGGTGTGGGCTTAATCGCATCTAGACTTAAAGTGGAAGGACCTATAGTAAAAGACAAAGGGTCTTTTATGATTAGTGGGCGTCGAACTTATGCCGATTTATTTCTTAAATTATCGAAGGATGAAGATGTAAACAAAAGCAAATTGTTTTTCTATGACCTGAATGCTAAAGTAAATTATCGTTTTGATAATAAGAATTCCTTGTTTCTATCTGGTTACTTTGGAAAAGATGCAATGGCTTATAGTGATTTATTTGATTTTAATTGGGGTAATGCGACTGGTACGATACGCTGGAATCACGTTTGGACTAATAAGCTCTTTAGTAACACGACATTTATCTATAGCGATTTTAATTACAACGTGAATATTGAAGATAATTCAAACTTCAAAATCACTTCAAAGATTGAAAATTTAAATTTTAAACAAGATTTTCAATATTATCCTAATAATGATCATCAGATCCGGTTTGGAGTTCAAGCATCTGTTCAGACAATTCGTCCTGCCAGTCTTTTTGGGGGAGAGGGATCCGCAGTAAACACAATTGAGATCGAACCAAGAAAAGGGTTGGAGACGGCTGTTTACGTGTCAGATGAATGGTCTATATCAGATAAATTTAAAGCATTGTACGGTATACGTGTTAATAACTATAGTATGTTAGGGCCAGGTACAATCTATAGTTTTGATGCCGATGGAAATGCCACAGAGAAAACTATTTATGAGAAAAATCAGATAATTCAAAATTACCTCACTGTAGAACCACGATTGTCATTAAATTATATGTTCAATGACAATCAAAGTATAAAGGCATCCTTAAATCGTAATTCTCAAAACTTGCATCAGCTGACGAATACGACATCAAGCCTTCCAACAGATCAATTTGTTTTAAGTTCCAATAATATCAAACCACAGTTAGCAAATCAAGTATCACTAGGTTATTTTCAGAATTTTGAAAATGCAAAATATGAAGCTTCGGTAGAAGCCTATTACAAAGATCTGCAAAACCAGATTGATTTTAAGAATGGTGCTGACTTACAGGCAAACGAAATGTTGGATGGAGAATTATTATTCGGTAAAGGAAGAGCTTATGGCGTAGAATGGTTTGTGAAAAAAAATAAAGGAAAATTAACAGGATGGTTGAGCTATACGCTATCGAAAAGTGAGCGTCAATTTGATCAGATTAATAATGGAGCATGGTTCAATGCCAGACAAGATAAAACTCATAATGTCGCTTTAGTAGCAATGTATAAGCTGACAGATAAATGGACTTTGGGCTCTACATTTGTTTACTACACAGGTGATGCGGTTACTTTTCCTTCTGGAAAATATCAGGTAGACGGTAAAACCTTGTTTTATTATACAGATCGCAATAGTTATCGGATGCCTAATTATCACCGTCTTGATGTATCTGCAACTTACGATCCAGGTGTCAAGCTTAATAAAAGGTATTCCTCATCGTGGTCTTTTGGGCTATATAATGCATACAACAGAAAAAACGCGTACTTAATTGATTTTAGAGAGAATGAGGATAATGCTAATATTACGGAGGCTTATCGAATCGCTTTATTCGGTATAATTCCTTCTGTGACCTGGAATTTTAAATTTTAATGATTTTAAAAGTAAGATACTGATAGGTACTCAAGAAGTTAAATCATCAAAACAAGCATTAGCGTGCTGATCTATAAAAACTGATTATTAATGAATAAATAAATTATTGTGATGAATATAAAAACTGTTTTTAATTGTATCGTGTTGGTAACGGCCGTATTTTTAAGTTCATGTGAAGATAAAATAGATTTAGAGTTAGATGCTGTAGTCGGTAAATATGTTATTGTCGGAGATCTGCATAATGCAAATGTATCACAAATCATCTCCATTAATCGTGTTGTCGACTTTTCGAATACATCACCTAACGATCCGGTGCTAGGGGCGCATGTGCAGGTAACAAATATGAGCAGTGGCCGTTCTTATCAATTTGCTGATAGGAATAATGGTAGCTATATCATTGATAGAATGACTCTCAAAGAAGGTGATCGATATGCCTTATCAGTTACAATGTCTGATGGAAGCCATTTTGAGTCAACCTGTATTATGCCTAAATATGTAGCTGTAGATTCCATCGGTTTAGTTCGTAAAAAAAGATTTAATGATGAATATATATATGCTTCATTTGGTTTTAATGATCCGGCTAATCAAGAAAACTATTACAAGTATAAGTTGAAATTGAATGATGAGGAATTCAAATTTAGCGATGTATTTAGTGATAAATTTAATGATGGATTATTTGTTGAGCATGAAATAAGTAATGAAGATGAAGACATAAAAGTTGGAGACGAAATTCAAGTTTTGAGACAATGTATCGCCAAGGATGTATACACATATTGGTCCAATATTAAAGGGTTAAACCCAGGTTCTGCAGCTCCCTCGAATCCGATATCTAATATATCTAATGGTGCACTTGGATATTTTAGTGTTAGTAGTGCACAATACTATGAACTAAAAGTACTGGAAAAAGCAAATCATAACACTTCGAATCGGTAGTTTTTTTCTAATAGATAAGCTATAGTTTTAGGAAGTGCATATTCTACACGAGGTATTGCTTTTATGTTGTCGTGAAAAACGATAATTGATCCATTTTCGGTATTTTTAATTGCATTTTTTAAACATTGTTCGGGCGAAAGTGAGAGGTCAAAATCACCAGTTAGAACATCCCACATGATAATTTCATATGCAGAATAGAGTTCTTTTAATTGAGATTTTTTAGCTCTTCCATATGGAGGGCGAAATAGCTTACTTTTGGTAAGCTCTTGACATTGTCGGATGTTTTCGAGATACTTAGCATCGTCAGTTTTCCAGCCTTTTAAATGATTGTAAGTATGATTTCCGACTTGATGGCCTTCAGACAAAATTCTTTCGAATAAATGTGGATTTTTTTTAATATTTTCACCTACGCAAAAAAAAGTCGCTTTGATGTTGTACTGTTTTAAAGTATCTAAAACAAATGGAGTTAATTCCGGAATAGGACCATCATCAAAAGTGAGGTAAATTTTGTTTTCTTTCCTTGATTTATTCCAGATTGATTTTGGATATAATAATTTAAGAAAGAAAGGTGCTTTAACGAGATACATACATTTTTATTTTAGCAAAAATATTAAAACTATTAGGTTCTTACTATGGACGATAGAAAAAATTATAAGAAAATGGCTTTTATGACCATCATGTTTTCCTTGATGGGGTATGCGGGGTTTGGACAAGGACAAATAACCGTAGAGGAAGCTATTCGAATTACTTTAGAAAGAAACCTGCAGGTCAAGCAGGCTAGTTTAAATAAAGATTTAGCGGCGCAGGACGTCTATCAGGCAAAATCCAATTTGTATCCCGATTTGAGCATAGGTGTGAATCAGCGATTTAATAATGGATTTGCATTTGACCAAGTATCGGGTACTGTGATCACAGGAAATGAATGGACGAGGACATCTAGCGCTTCTGTGAGTTCTAATGTAACCATTTTTCAAGGTTTTCAGAAGATCAACCAAATCAAAGCTAATAAATTACTATTAGAGTCGTCCGCTACGCAAATTGAAAAGATAAAATATGATTTGATGTTATCTGTATTGGTTAATTATTTGGAAGCAATCACAAACAGTGAATTGACGATTGCGAGCCAACAGCAGATTCTTTTATCCAAAGAGCAGGTGAAAAATGATTCCATCCAATTTCAAGTAGGTAATAAAACTTTGGCAGATCTTTCTCAATCTAAAAATCAAGTTGCCACGGATGAGCTTAATTTGGTAAATGCTAGAAATGCCTATGAATCTTCTTTATTGACATTGAAACAATTGATGGAGATGTCTCCACAAGCAGAGTTGAAATTGGTTAAACCAGAAGTAGAAGCGGTGGACTATGTGCTAGGTCAATATTCGGCAGTTAATGTCTTTGAAAAAGCTAAAAGTTTCAATCCAGAGGTAAAGAAGGCTCAATTAGATAAGGAAGTAGCATTAAAACAAATTGATATTGCCAAAGGAGGCTATTATCCTTCTCTTTCATTAGGAGTGAGTTATGGTACCAATTATTCTTCCAAAGGAAGAAATTTAATTACCGGAGATTATCTTCCTTTTGGTGACCAGTTTAATCAAAATAAATCATTTGGGGCAGGACTGACTTTGTCGGTACCAATTTTTGACAATAATAAAAACCGAATAAATGTATCAAAAGCTAAGATTAATCTAGAATTGGCAGAAACAAGTCAACAGCTTTTAGAAACAAATTTAAATAAAACCGTTAATCAGGCTGTTTTAGACCTTTCTGCCGCAGCACAGCGTTATCAATCTAGTTTAGCTGCTTTTAGTAGTGCGACAGATGCATTTCAAGTGATCAAAGAACGCTATGATATAGGTATGGCGAATGGTATTGAACTGTTTACCGCACAAACAAATAGAAATAAAGCTGAATTTGATTTAATCCAAGCAAAGTATAATATGATCTTTAAAGATAAAATAATTGATTATTATGTTGGAAATCCAATTAAATTTGATATTAAATAACCCCTTAATGAAAATCTGAAATGGCTAAAAAGAAAAATAAATTACCAAAAATCATATTAATAAGTGCAGTTGTTCTATTAATATTGGTTTTAGTTGGCAGCAAATTGGGATGGTTCGGAAAAGGGGATATCGTTAAAGTTGCTGTAGATCCTGTAAAGGAAATGAATATCAATGAGCTGGTTTCTGCAAGTGGTAAAATTCAACCAGAATTTGAAGTTAAGTTGAGCTCTGAGGTATCTGGCGAAGTTGTGGAACTGAATATTAAAGAAGGTGATTTAGTGAAAAAGGGACAAGTTCTCTGTCGTATAAAACCTGATATTTTGCAATCAGGTTATGAAAGATCTATTGCGACTTTGAATTCTCAGAAAGCAAATCTGGCAGCTGCACAACAACAATTAAAACAGCAACAAGCTAATTTTAGTAATGTTGAAGCAACTTACAAGAGAAATCTTGAACTGTTTAATAAAAGAGTGATCTCAGCAGCTGAAATGGACAAAAGCTCGGCAGAATATTACTCAACTTTAGCAGCTATTGAAGCACAAAGACAGACTGTATTATCTACGAAATTTGGTATAGACCAATCTCAGGCAACTGTCAAAGAAGCAAAAGATAATTTAGGTCGTACAACAATTTATTCGCCAAGTGACGGTGTTGTGTCATTATTATCTATTGAGTTAGGCGAGCGTGTGGTTGGAACGGCACAGATGGCGGGTACAGAAATCATGCGTATAGCTAATATGGACGCTATGGAGGTGAATGTAGATGTGAATGAAAATGATATTAATCGCGTCCGTGTAGGAAACGAAGCAGAGATTGAAGTTGATGCTTATCAAGATCGCAAATTTAAAGGTATTGTTACTGAGATTGCTTCTTCATCTAAAAATATTGCTACAGTGACTGCTGGTTCATCAACCGAGCAGGTTACAAACTTTAATGTCAAAGTGCGTATACAATTGAGCTCATATGAGGATTTAATTAAGGAAAATAGTGCCTCTCCTTTTAAACCAGGTCTATCTGCAACAGTACAGATCTTTACTAAACATCAGAAGGGGTTGGCTATTCCAATACAATCTGTTACCATCAGAAATGGTACGGGAGCAGATAGTTTAAGCACAGACAGTTTGAAAGAATATGTATTTGTCTTTAACAATGGATTGGTTAAACAAACCGTTGTGAAAACAGGCATTCAGGACGATAAAAATATTATAATTTTATCGGGTCTTAAAAAAGGTGATGAGGTTGTCTCAAGACCATTCGATGCTATTTCTAAAACTTTAAAGAACGATAGTAAAGTAGAAAAAGTAGATAAAAATAGTTTATAAGGTATTTTGATGTAGTATTTATCTGGTTTTCAGATTATTTGGTTTTGTTTTATTTAAATTTTATGTATTTTAAATGAAAACTAAATTATTGTGCTACGTCAGTTTTTTAAATATTTCAAGTTCTCAAGAACTGAACAGAATGGATTCTTTGTACTGAGTATATTGATGCTATTCCTGTTCAGTTTTCCTTTTATAGCCAATTTTTTTAGTAAATCCGACTTAAATTTAGAAAGTTACAATATTCAGGCTTTTACATCTGTTGAAAATGATACAACAGGTGTTGGTCAATCGAATGAATATTGGTCTTTAGGGGATCAAAAGGATAAAGATCCTTATGATAAAAAGGTTGAAGGTATTTTATTTCGATTTGATCCTAATCGTTTGGATCAAGCAGGTTGGCTAAAACTGGGACTTAAAGAGAAGCAGGTTCAAGTTATACTCAATTATAGAGAAAAAGGAGGCCGGTTTTATAAAAAGGAAGATCTAGCTAAGATCTATTCAATCTCTCCGGCCACATTTAAACGATTGAAAGATTATATTGAAATTGAACCAGCGACAGTTAAAAATCAGGTTCAAAGTATAGAAAAAAATAGTGCAGGTTGGTTTACAAATAATGCTGAAAATAAATTAAAATCTTTAGAGGTTGACATAAACAATGCAGATACTACTGCTTTCATAGCGCTAAGAGGTATCGGTTCAACTTTTGCCAAAAGGATTGTGAAATATAGAGAGTCTCTGGGGGGATTTGTATCTGTTGATCAGATTAAAGAGATTTATGGGCTACCTGTTGAAACATTTGAGGCTATACTTCCTTTTTTAAAGATTAGTTCTCATCATGCAGTTTCAAAATTAACAATTAACGAGTTGGATGTGAGGTCTTTGTCTAAACATCCTTATATTAGTTTTAAGCAAAGCACTGCAATCGTCAATTACAGAAATCAACATGGTCATTTTCGTAATTTGGAAGATTTAAAAAAGGTCATCTTATTAGATGATGATTTTTTGCGTAAACTTGCTCCGTATTTAATCTTTTAAAGATGCTTGAAGAAAAATTAAAACATATCATTCGGGATGTATATGATTTCCCTAAACCTGGAATTGTTTTTAAAGATATCACACCGCTATTGCAAAATGCACAGCTGTGTGAAGAGATGGTCGATGCTTTTGTAGAACAGGTAAAGGATTGTAAACTTGATGCTGTTGCTGGTATTGAGAGCAGAGGTTTTCTGTTTGGAATGATGTTGGCCAATCGTTTGAAGATTCCTTTTGTTCCCATCCGTAAGCAGGGGAAATTACCCTTTCATACAATTTCAGAGTCTTATGCTCTTGAGTATGGACAGGCGACTATAGAAATGCATGAAGATGCCTTTCCAAAAGGAAGTAGAATTCTCATCCATGATGACTTGCTGGCTACAGGTGGCACTGTAGTGGCCGCAAGTAAATTGATTGAAAAATTGGGTGGTGAAATCGCTGGATATTGTTTTGTCATCAGCCTAGATTTTTTAAATAGCCAGGGAAGATTAACCCGGTTTAGTCCCCATGTTTTTTCATTAGCACATTATAAATAATTTAATTTATAAAAACCCCCAACATATTTTATGGAATGGATCTCAGACCCACAGATTTGGATTTCACTACTGACATTGACAGTACTGGAAGTCGTGCTCGGAATAGATAATATTGTTTTTATCTCTATTCTTAGCGGTAAACTCCCTGCCGAACAGCAAAAAAAGGCCCGTCAGTTAGGTTTGATGTTGGCATTAGTAACTCGTGTGCTTCTGTTATTTTCAATTAAATGGATCATGTCTTTGACAGAACCATTTATTAATCTTGCAACTACTTTTGGTATTGACAATCCGGATTGGTCTCGTTATCTGGAATTATCAGGTAGGGATCTGATTCTATTTATTGGAGGTCTATTTTTAATTTATAAAAGTACGACCGAGATACATCATAAAATGGACGGGCACACTGAAGAACATAAAGTCAATATAAAGGGTGTAACTTTTTTAAGTACAATTTTTCAGATATTAATCTTAGATATTGTTTTTTCATTAGACTCTGTGATCACTGCGGTTGGTATGGTTGATCAAATAGGTGTGATGGTTGCGGCAGTAATTATTGCTGTTGTTATTATGTTACTATCCTCCGAGCAGATCAGTAAGTTTGTCAATAATTATCCTTCCGTGAAAATGCTAGCTTTGTCTTTCCTTCTTTTGATCGGGGTGTCGCTGACAGCAGAAGCATTTGATCAGCATATTCCAAAAGGATATATTTATTTTGCAATGGCTTTCTCTGTTTTAGTCGAATTTTTAAATATTAAAAGCGAGAAAAAACAGATGCATAAACAGCATGATAAATAGATGAAGATTTAAAATAAAAAAGCGGGGGTAATCATTTTTGATTACCCCCGCTTTTTTGTTGCTTATTATAAGCTTAATTCCGCAGCCTGTGCGATTTTCTTAGGAATATCCGTGTTTTCCATTTTGTGAGTAAACAGTTCAGAGCCAGCTCCGATTGCATAAACAGGAACGTAACCTGCAGAGTGATTACCAGAAGCCCATGAAATATTAGCGACTTCGTTTAATGTTTTGACAGCTTCAGCTACTAGTTTTTCATCATTGGCATACAGGCTTTTTTCTGTTGCGTTTACATGTTTGATAAAACTATTCTCATATGCCTGGAACATAGCTTTTTCTTGACGTTCATTGACTTTAATTTTTGTCCATAAACCAAGATTTTCTGCTAGTATACTTTTGATTTGCTCCCAGGTTGTCTTAGGTTGTTCTATACGTATTTTAGTAATTATTTTAGAAAGTTCTCCCTGAGAAACTTTTTGGTTTACGAGGGCTTTGAAGTTTAAATTGCTACTTCCATTTCCTAAGGTCATACCGCCTGTTTCGTGATCGGCAGTAATAATGATTAATGTTTCTTCCGGATGTTTTAAGTAAAAATCATAAGCAACCTGTACGGAGTTATTGAAATCGACTACTTCATGCAGTGTAGTTGCCGCATCATTGCTGTGGCTAGACCAATCAATCTTTCCTCCCTCGACCATTAAGAAAAAACCTTTATCATTATTTTTTGTCAGTGACTCAATTGCTACTTCCGTAATTTCTTTAAGATTGAGATCTCCATCTTTTTGATCGATTGCAAATTTTAAGGATTCTGGATCAGTATCTTTATTGTTAATCAAGATCATCTTATCTGCTTTTGATTTCAATCGATGATAATCCGATTTTCCAAAAGCTAATGTATAACCTGATTTTTCAAATAATGTGAAAATTGGCGTTACAGATTCTTTGGCAGCATTCGTATTAGGCTTTAAGAAACCAGATCCTCCAAAAAAATCAAAGTTTGATTTAGGAATATCTGTTGCTATTTCATAATATTTATTTCTGCTTGTTTGATGTGCATAGAATGAAGCAGGAGTAGCATGATCAATGCTGACACTGGTTGTGATGCCGACTTTTAACCCTTTTTCTTTAGCCGCATAAGCGATGCTTTTTAAAGGTTTTGTTTGTGTTGAGTCCATTCCAATAACACCATTTTTTGTTTTTGATCCTACAGCAAGTGCTGTTCCACCAGCAGCCGAATCGGTAATGCCATTGGATAGGGAGTATGTGGAAGCAAAAGTAGCGACAGGAAAAAGAGAAAATACTAAAGGTTTCAAACCGATTCTATTTTCAAGGTCTGCTAAATAGACTTCTGTAGAATTGACCTGATTTAGTCCCATACCATCACCGATCATATAGAATATATATTTAGGTTTATTTTGAGCAAATAAAATAGATAGAGATGCTAAATAGAAAAATGTCGTTGCGAGTGTGCGTTTAATCATGTTTAATAATAATTGATTTTGGTATCTATAGTCTTAATATCATATTAAAGGGCTAATATAGCAAACCCATATTTGTTTAATGTTAAGTTTTAAAATTCACCATTATATATTGTGTTAAAACAATTCTTAATATATAATTGTTACAACAAGGTGAAATTGCAGCATAGCACTTGATCGTGCAGTGTAACTTAAAGTAACGGATAAACTAAAATTTGAACATTATGGAAATTAACCTTTTAAATTCTGCTAAAGAATTTTTTAATGATGAAGTCTTATCTAAGCTCGGTAATTCCGTAGGGGAAGATAAAGAAAAAGTGAAATCAGCTATTGGAGCAATTGTTCCTACTGTTTTCTTGGGGTTGCAAAAAGAGTCAGGAACTGGTTTAACAGCAATTGTAGAGAAAGCTAAACAATATTATGGAGATTTTAATTTTGGTGATTTTTTAAAAACCAATACTGAAACTGGACGTATCAATGGATTGGTAGATGCAGAGCCTATTGAACCGCATCACAATGATCTGTTGAAATCTATTTTTGGAGACAAATTTAATTCGGTTATTTCGACATTAGGAGGCCTTGTTGGAGGAAATGAATCCACTGTTGAAAAATTGTTAAGTGTCTCATTGCCCGCTGTATTTTCGGGTTTAACACAAAATGGAACAAATTGGGATGTAAGTACAATCAGTCGTTTATTAAATGAAAATAAGGATAATTTTGCAGCCGCACTGCCTTCAGGATTAGGATTAGCGGCATTTGGAACTTCTTTTGCTCAAGCGGATCAAATGAGATCCTCTTCTACTGATAGTGAATTACACGATAGCAGTCTTACGGAAAAGCCTGTAGAAGCAATATTGGTATCAGTGCCAGTTACAAAAGAGGAGCCTCAAGTTACTCACCCAGAAGAGATCACAAATGAATCTGTTTCCAAAGAGGAAGAGTTGACTGTTGCAACACCACCTATTGTTCCACCGACACCTGTAAATCATGATAATCCAGTCACTGCAGCACCTCCGGTTGTGCCTCCTATTGATCATGTTCCTATTATTCCACCTCCGCCTTCCGGTCCCATTGTTGATCCATTACATACAGAAACCCCGTCTTCTGGCGGTGGAGGAATTTGGAAAATTTTAATACCCATCGTAATTATTGCTGTTCTTTGGTTCTTATTCGGGAAAGGCTGTAAAGGTGATAAAGATCAGGTAGTTGTTACCGATAGCATGAATACAACAGCTGTAGACACAAGTTTGACTGTTGTTGCTGTTACTCCGGTCGTTCGCGAAAGTTTAGAGGTGATTTTGCCGGATGGTGTAAAGTTAAAAGCCTATAAAGGTGGTATTGAAGATCAGTTGGTGCAGTTTCTAAAAACAGACTACAAAGCGCTGAGCGAGGATGAACTGAAAGATAAGTGGTTTAATTTTGATAATTTAAATTTTGAAACAGGTACGGCTAAAGTGCTTCCTGAAAGTCGAGTTCAATTAGAAAACATAGCGGCAATTCTAAAAGCTTTTCCTGCAGCAACTGTAAAGATTGGCGGGTATACAGATAAAACTGGAAATGAGGATTTTAATAAGAAATTATCTACAGATCGCGCTGAGGTAGTTAAAGTATATTTGATTGGAAAAGGACCTAGTAGTCAGGTTATTGGCGCTGAAGGTTATGGTTCTGAGTTTGCAAAAGCAGCAGCTGATGCACCTGAAGCGGAACGCGTATTGGATCGTATCGTTGCTATAAGCGTACGATAGGTCCAATTGGAACAGAAAAAGGAGGTGAACGAAGTTCATCTCCTTTTTTTTATTTCACTATAATATTGCATTTTTGCGGATATGGAAAACAAGCTAAAGGAAATTTTGAAATCTGACTTTGAAAAATATATGCGTTTTGCAGTACAGTCGGGCACAGGATTTGGATTTGACATTTTCGGTGAATATGCAGTATCAGTATTAAATTTTTATGTGGGAAGTGCAATTTTAACCTATGAAAACAAGCTTGAGGCTTCCTTGTATTTGCTTGAATTATACAATAAGGGACTTGGTGGGATTATCACGGAGGAAGATCGTGAAGAGCTGGCTCGAGTTTTTGCTCAAGACCCAACTCTTGACTATGGTGTATTAAAACCTATTTTTGGCTAATCTTGTTTGGTCCAAACCAGGTTTTCGATGGCATAACCAGATTTACGCGCATATTCCAAATAGGCTAATTTAATATCTTCAGGTATTGTCTTTTCTCTGGATAATATCCACATATAATCCAAATTGTCTCCAAAAATGAGTGCATATTGATAATCTTGATCAATTTTCACTACATGATAACCACTGTAAAATGGACCGAAAAAGGATACCTTTAATGCTGCTTTTTTTGATGAATCAATAGGCTTTGCTTTACCGATTGACTGTTTCCATTTATTTTTTTGGTCATGAAATCCCTGATTATTTACCGCAATGCTACCATCATTATTTTTGTTATAAGTAGCAGTAACCTGTGACAGACCTTTTTCCCATTTAAAATCTAGCCTTGCTATTTCATACCACTTGCCTAAGTAACGATCTATGTCAAAAGGTTCGATGACTTTGACTTTGGATTTTACTGGTTTTAACGCATTGTAAGCGAACGTGACGGCAGCGGTAGCGGCGAGTATGAGAAGTGATTTTTTCTTATCCATAATAATTATGATTTGTTCATAAATCTGTGAGCTGTTCCTATGGGTACATGCATTAAAAACGCCAAAGTGGAGACGAATGTTTAGTCATTTATGAAAATAAAAGTAGTATTTTCGTCATTTTAAAATTAAGTACCATGTATTCAAGAGAAGAAGTAAAACAGTTGAAGGAGACTTTTTGGACCCGATTTGGACAGTATATGGCTTTAAATAACTCTGCTGATGGAGAGAAAACTAATTGGGTAAACTATAGAACCGGTATTAAAAATCTACGCTTTAAGATGGAGGCAGATAAACGCCTTTCTTTAATAGCAATTGAGTGGAGTCATCGTGACCTATCAATGCGTAAACTTATGATGGAGCAGTTTGAAGAGTACAAAACCATTCTAACAGCTATACTAGGAGAGGAATGGACCTGGGATCTGGAGGTGGAAGATGAACAGGGGAAATCTGTAAGTATGATCTATATGACTATGGAGGGAAAGAGTATTTTTAAACAAGAAGACTGGCCCGATCTGATATCATTTTTCAAACCAAGATTAATTGCTCTGGATGAGTTTTGGTGTGATGCTCAATATGGGTTTGAAATTTTCAAAAGTTAAATTATTACGTCAATAGGGTTTTATTTGAGGATGTAATTTTTACCTTTGCGCTAAAATTGTATTGTTTATGAAAAATATACTAAAAAGTCTAATTGTACTCGCAATGACTTTGCAGATTTCTTCCGTATTCGCATGGGGATCTACTGGACATCGTGTCGTTGCTGAGGTCGCAGAACGTCATCTGACAAAAAAAGCAAAAAAGAATATTCAAAAAATAATTGGAAAACAGAAACTAGCTTATTGGGCAAATTGGGGTGATTTTATTAAATCTGATCCGCATGATGAATTTAAAAAATTGGGGAATTCTCATTTTATAAATACTAATCCGCATCTACCTTGGGCTGATTTTCAGTTAGCAATGGAAAATTCCAATGAAGAAAATTTATACAAAACGGTTTTGCGATTGGAAAAATCATTTTCAGAAAAAGATTTACCGCTTGAAAAAAAGAAACAAAATTTATACATGCTGATCCATTTAATCGGTGACGCTCATCAGCCGATGCACGTAAGTAGAGCCGAAGATCAAGGTGGAAATAAAATTGAAGTGAGCTGGTTCGGAAAAAAATCTAATATACATCGTGTATGGGATTCAGATTTGATCGATGGTGAAAAATATAGTTATACTGAATATGCAACAGTGTTGGATATTTTAAGTAAAAATGAAGTTAAGCAGGTGCAAGGTGGTACATTAGCGAGCTGGTTGTATGAGTCAAATCAGCTTTCAGATAAAATCTATGCAGATGTTGAGCTCAACGCAAACTTATCTTATAACTACATTTATAACAATATTTATAAAGCAGAAAATTGTATGCTTAGAGGTGGTTTACGTTTGGCAAAAATCTTGAATGATGTTTTTGGTTAATCATTAGTCTTATAAAATAAAAAAGGGAAATGAATGTATTCATTTCCCTTTTTTATTTTCGGTATTATTGTTGTTGTCAGATTAATACAACGAATTTTCTTGTCGTTTTTATTTTTACGCCTTAATATATGACCATATCACTACTGTTCAAGAAGATAACACCATTTGCCAAGCCCTATAAAAACCTCATCTTTTATACCTTAGTTTTAACCTTGGTCGGATCTTTTGCCGCGCAGATTAATGCCTTCATCTTGAAATATACGGTAGATACTATCAGTGACTTGATGGTCGCTAAAGAACCGCTGTCTAGAGGTATGCATTTGATCGGGATTATCTCTGCAGTTCTTTTGGTAAAAGAGATTGTCTATTCCTTTATTCAGTTTGGACAGAAATTCTACGGTGAAAAACTACGTATATTTATTGCAAGAGATTTTTCACAACAGATTGTAGAAAAAATATTGACATATAAAATGGCTTTTTATACGTCAGAAGAAAATGAAAGCGGAAAATTGCAGACACGGATTGATTCGGGAATTAGCTCGCTGACACGTTTAGTTCAGAATTTCTTTATCGATATCCTTCCTTTATTTGCGAATGCCATCGTGGCGCTCGTATGTATGTTTATGGCTAATGTGTACGTCGGATTGGTTGGGCTCGCAGTTATACCAATTTATTTCTACATCAGTCAAACACAAGCTGGAAAACTCAGTGGATTTAGACGGCAGATGCGAAAATATAGAGAATCCAAGAATAATAGAATCATTAATTTAATTGACTCTATATTGGTTATAAAATCTTTTGTACGCGAACCTGAAGAAGCAGACCGTCATGAGAAGATTCAATTTGAAATGACGGAAAATCAGATGCAAACACGAAAAACGAGTTTCATTTTTGATAGTCTAAAGAATTTTATTGAGCAGATAGCAGTTGTTGCAATTATTGTTTTAACTGCTTTTCTGGTGCTGGACAATCAGATTACAATTGGAGCGATTATGTTTCATATTATGTTATTTTCAAATGTTTCAGCTCCGATTCGTCAACTGCATCGTATCTATGATGAGGTAAATGATGCTTTAATTTACTCGGAATCATTTTTCGAAATATTGGAGTCTGATGATTTGATTGAGGGAAGCGGTACTTTTATACCAGATAAGATCAAAGGCCATATTGTGATTGAAGACGTATCATTTGAATATCCTAACGGAACCCATGCACTAAGAGATATTTCTTTTCAAATCAAACCAAATCAGATCACAGCACTTGTTGGATTAAGCGGTGCAGGGAAAAGTACAGTTATAAATCTTTTAGATAAATTTTATGAACCTACAGCTGGTCGGATTTTATTAGATGGAGTTGATCTTAAAAACTATGATACTAAATTTTTAAGAAAAAATATCGGTATGGTTCTTCAGCGCAACCATATTTTTAAAGGTTCTATTTTTGAAAATATTGAATATGGAAAGATAGGGAGTAGTAAAGAAGAAATTGTTAAGGCAGCTAAAGAAGCTTACATTCACGAACAGATTATGGAGTTGCCTCAAGGTTACGATTCTGGAGCTCATTTGCTTTCAGGGGGGCAACAGCAACGAATAGCAATTGCCCGCTTGTTTTTGAAAAATCCTCCGATTATCTTTCTAGACGAACCTACTGCGAATTTGGATGCCATTGCTACCGAACAAATAAAAAATAGTTTGGATGCTATAAAAAAGGATCGTACGGTTATTATTGTGTCTCATAGTATTTCCCAAATTATAGACTCCAATGAAATAGTGGTGATGGAAAAGGGTAGGGTAGTCGAGAAGGGCATTCATGAAGATTTATACGATCATCGTGGCACTTATTATAAGATCTTTTCTGCTATGGCTAATAGTCTCAATTTGGACAAAATTAGTAAAACATTAAATCATTAATGGTTTTTGCTGTGCAGGTACATACCTATTACTACAAGTAAAATACCGCTGATAGCCAAGTTGTTTGGGAAGGCAGTTTGCAGTATGATAATTTCCCCTATTAATGTGAAAATCACTTCCATAGCCTGTGTCGCCTCAACGGCGGCAAGTCCTTTATGGTCGTGTTGTACTAATTCTGTCCCTTTAAAAAAAAGTAGCGTTGCGATAACACCAGAAAATAAGGCTATCAATAAGGTCTGTAACAATTGACTTTCATCGGGAAGTCCATGCTCCTGATAGCCAAAGAACATCAGAATAATCCAGAATGGCATGCTTGCGAGCGTCATACCCAATGTACGCTGGTACGTGTCCAAAGAGCCTTTTGTTAAGGCCATCATTTTACGGTTACCAACAGGATAAGCAATTGCGGCTATTAGTACAGGAATAGTTCCGAGCAATATTGTTGACAACGGAGTAGATTTAGCCTCAGAAATTTGCATGACTAGGATACCCAAGAAGATGATACAGGAAAAAAATAAGGTCGCTTTAGAAAATGGCTGTCGATTTTCTTTACGTTGCATGAAATGACCTATAAACATACCGGCAATAATGGTAAATTCAAAGGTTCCTGCAACTAACCAGGAAGGACCATAGCTTGCCCCAAATGTCAACAGAGCATAGAAAATTCCAAATCCAAGTGTACTCCAGAGCAACCATTGCCCTAGATTTCTCTTCATTTCAATCAATAATTGTTTTAAATTTCCACGTACAATAACGATAAGTAACAATATCGGTAGCATCCATACAAAACGTAAGGCTGAAGACCACTGCCATCCACCTCCAGAAACTGCCATGATGCGGTTGAGGACAAAAGTGCTAGCAAAAAATAATGAGGCTAATATACCAAATGAAAGTGCTTTTGATTTAGTGGTAAGGAGCATGTTTATATAAGAATCAGGATTTGTAACTTCTAAAGTAATTAATGAATAGGACAATGTCAAGACCGATTATATGATATGTCTTGAAAAGATATTCTTTATTTATGCATCAATTGTTACTAAAATTTGTTTATTTTGCATCCTTAATAAAACATGAGTAAGAAAATTAATCATTATGATTATACAACCAAGAACTAGAGGATTTATTTGTTTAACCTCGCATCCAGAAGGAACTGCGAAAAACATTAAAAACCAGATTGAATACGTAAAATCTAAAGGTGAAATTGCTAATGGCCCTAAGAAAGTATTGGTCATTGGTGCATCAACAGGATTCGGTATTGCATCTCGTATTTCAGCAGCATTCGGTTCTGGAGCAGCAACAATTGGCGTATTTTTTGAAAAACCGGCAGCTGAAGGGAAACCTGGTACAGCTGGTTGGTACAATACTGCTGCTTTTGAAAAAGAAGCACATGAGGCTGGTCTTTATGCAAAAAGTATCAATGGTGATGCTTTTTCTGATGAAATCAAAAAACAAACTATAGCATTAATCAAGCAGGATTTAGGTCAAGTTGATTTAATAATTTATAGTTTAGCTTCTCCGAGACGGACACATCCAAAAACAGGTGTTTCATATGCTTCTGTTTTGAAACCGATTGATGTTCCTTTTACAAATAAAACAGTGGATTTTCATACTGGTGTGATTTCTGATATCACGATTAATCCGATTGATAATGAGGAAGATATTGCGAATACAGTAGCAGTAATGGGGGGAGAAGATTGGAAATTTTGGATTGAAGATTTAAAAGAAGCTGGTGTATTAGCAGATGGTGTTAAAACAGTGGCTTATTCGTATATCGGTCCTGAGTTAACATTCCCGATTTACCGTAACGGTACAATTGGCCGTGCGAAGGATGATTTAGAAGGTACTGTACCTGCTTTAAACGATTTATTGAAAGATATTAACGGTGTTTCTTATGTTTCGGTTAACAAAGCTTTGGTAACGCAATCAAGTTCCGCAATTCCTGTTGTTCCTTTATATATTTCTTTATTATACAAAGTGATGAAAGAAAAAGGTATTCACGAAGGTACAATTGAGCAGATGCAACGTTTATTTGCAGAGCGTCTTTACACAGCTGACGGTAAAGTTCAATTGGATGAAAAAGGTCGTATCCGTGTAGATGATTTGGAAATGAGAGCTGATGTTCAAGCAGAAGTAGCGGCACTTTGGGAAAAAGCCTGTACAGAGAATCTATCAGAAATTTCTGACATTCAAGGTTACCGTGACGAATTCTTTAACCTCTTTGGTTTTAATTTTGATGGTATCGACTATAATGCAGATACAAATGAATTGGTAAACGTACCAAGCATTTAAGCTGTTACTATTATATAATAAATAAAGGCGACCATAGACATGCCCCAAAAAGTTAGACACTTATTTGGGGCATTTTTATGAGCAAAAAACAGAAATATGATTTCGAGTTTAAGTTACGCTTAGTAACTATTATTCTACAAGGTAAAGAGAGCATCTGCAGCCTTGCAAAGAACGAAGGGTTAAGTAAATCCAATTTACAATATTGGCTTAGGCTTTATGAATACTATGGTGAACAAGGCTTGTATGGAGTGGCAAAAAAGTCATTCACGAAAGAAGAAAAAGTCCAAATAATTCAAGAATATCAGTCGAGTGGATTATCTTTGGCGGACACGAGTGTTAAACATCGAATCTCAAATCCTTCTGTACTGTTACAATGGAATAAAAAATTTCAGCGTAATGGATTTGCGGGGTTAGCGGATAATCGAGGTAGGCCGCGGAAGTCAGATACAATTAATAATAAGATGACCAAGAAAACTACTATCCCTGGAATAAATCCCGCTATGAGCGAAGTAGAAAAGCTTAGAATAGAAGTGGAATACTTACGTGCAGAGAACGATTACCTAAAAAAGTTGGAAGCCTTGGCTCAAAGCAAACAAGCCAAAAAGAAAAAGCCGTAATCATAACGGAGCTGAGGCGTCAACATAAACTGGAACACCTACTACACTTGGCCGGGCTAGCCCGCAGTAGTTATTATTATCATACCCAGAGTATCTCTTTTTTAGACAAGTATACGGACCTGGTTGAAAATGTTAAACTGATCTATAATAAAAACAAGGGCTTATATGGTTACAGACGAATCACTTTAACACTCAGAAAGAAATTCAAAGCTGCAGTCAACTTTAAGACTGTCGCTAAGATCATGCGGCATTTAGGGCTAAGAAGTGTAATAAGAGTCAAGAAATATAAGTCTTATAAAGGCGATGTGGGTAAAGCTGCAGAGAATATTCTGAAGCGAGATTTTAAAGCAGGACAACCACATCAGAAATGGGTCACTGATGTAACTGAATTTAATGTTGCAGGCAATAAGCTATATTTATCGCCTGTAATGGATCTATTTAATGGAGAGATTATAAGCTATAATTTATCAAGCTCAGCTAATTATAAACAAATTCTAGATATGCTTGAGAAAGCGTTTAAAAGAAGGAAAAATGATAATAAAGAACATACAGAAACTATATTGCATTCTGATCAAGGATGGCAATATAGGTTACAGAGGTATCAGAAAAAATTAAAGGAAAACAACATTACCCAGAGCATGTCCAGAAAAGGAAATTGTCTGGACAATGCTATTATTGAAAACTTCTTTGGGGTATTAAAATCAGAATTGTTTTATGTAAAGAAGTATACTTCAATTTTACAACTAGCAAAAGAGATTAAAGGCTATATTAAGTATTATAATAACCAACGGATACGGATTAATTTAAATGGAATGAGCCCGGTGGAATACCGAGCTCATTATATCAAAAACACTGCGTAAATTAGTCCAGCTTTTTGGGGTCAGTCCACCATTGGTCGCCTTTATTTATTATATGCTATTTTATGACACTTTTAAAGATTGTCGAAAATTGCTTTATTCTGCAGATTGACTTTATTTATAAAAAAAAGAGACTGTCTCCATATTAGGTAACAGTCTCCTCTATTGTATATGATTCAATCGGAAGATTAGTGTTTGAAATGACGCACTCCTGTCGTCACCATTGCTAATCCTTTTTCATTACACATGTCGATTGATAATTGATCTTTGATTGAGCCTCCTGGTTGAAGAACTGCTGCAATACCCGCTTCAGCTGCAATTTCAACACAGTCGGGGAAAGGAAAGAAAGCATCAGAAGCCATTGAACATCCTTTTAAGTCAAATCCGAAAGCATTTGCTTTTTCAATAGCTTGTTTTAATGAGTCAACTCGTGATGTCTGACCAACACCTGAAGTGATCAATGTGCCATTTTTAGCAAATACAATTGTATTTGATTTGGTATGTTTAACAATTTTGTTTGCGAAAAATAAATCTTCTAATTGAGCCGCTGTTGGGACAACTGTAGTAACAGCAGTCATTTGCTCAGGTCCTTCAACGGTATTGTCTTTATCTTGTTGTATAACACCATTTAACAATGTTTTGAATTGTTGTGATGGTAATTCAACCTCCTTACGAACTAGAATAATACGATTTTTCTTTGCGGTAAGAATTGCAATTGCTTCTTCTGAGTAAGCAGGTGCAATAAGAACCTCGAAAAATAAATTATTGATTTCAGTAGCAGTTTCAGCATCTACTTCACCATTAGTGATTAAAACACCACCGAACGCAGAAACAGGGTCACATGCTAAAGCATCCACCCATGCTTGTTTGATTGTAGGACGTGAAGCTACACCACATGCATTTGTATGTTTTAAAATTGCAAATGTAGGCTCCGTAAACTCATCAATGATAGCAACTGCCGCATCTACATCTACCAAGTTGTTGTAGGATAATTCTTTGCCGTTCAGTTTTGTAAACATAGCATCTAAATCACCATAGAAAACACCTTTTTGATGTGGATTTTCACCGTAACGTAACACTTGAGCTTTTTGTTCCGATTGTTTGAATATATCAAGCGTATTTTCTTTATTGAAATAATTGAAAATAGCAGTATCGTAATGTGAAGAAGTATTGAAAGCAAGCTTAGCAAATTCTTTACGTTGCTCCAATGTAGTTGTACCTTCTTGGTTTGCTAACATTTCCTCTAAAGCTGTATAATCATTTTTAGAAGATAGGATAACAACATCATTGAAGTTTTTAGCCGCCGCACGAATCAATGAAATGCCACCGATATCAATTTTTTCAATAATGTCCTCTTCAGAAGCTCCAGAAGCGACTGTTTCCTCAAAAGGATATAAATCAACAATGACTAAATCGATTTCCGGAATTTCGTATTGTGCTAATTGCTGTTGATCGCTTTCTAAAGGTCTTCTCGCTAATATACCACCAAATACTTTTGGGTGCAATGTTTTTACACGACCTCCTAAAATAGAAGGATAGCTCGTTAAGTCTTCTACAGGAACTACATCAATACCTAAATCTTTGATGAAAGCTTCTGTGCCACCTGTAGAATAGAAGGTAACACCGTATTTGTTTAATAATTGAATTAATGGTGCTAAGTTGTCTTTATAATATACAGACACTAAAGCATTTTTAATCTTTACAGAATGGCTCATTAGTATAATTTGTTTGCTGGCGCAAAGATAGGTAAATAATAAGTATACACAAACCCTTTAGGAACGAATGAAAATAAAAAAGACTGTTCTACACAGTCTTTTTATTGTTATTTGTAAATTTTATCTTTTAAATCCGCGCAGATATCATCTGTGATCTTCCAGATCGGTTCAGGATCGTCCGTATTATTGATTATTACCTGATCACAACTATTTTTGTAGGGCAATAAGTATTCATTGTAAGACGGTAAAACATGGTTTACCCACTTATAACGAACATCATCTTCAAAATAACCACGCTCTATTAAATCTCGTCGTAATCTGCGTTCCAATGCGATATCTTGGTTTGCATCTAAAAATATCCGATGATCGATTAACTTATTTACTTCTGTATAATGATATATAAACAGTCCTTCAATAATCAAAATAGGTGCTGGTTTAATTTCCAGCATCTTTGGTTTTATAGCAGGGTTATTGAAGGTGTATTCTTCTTTATAAATTGTTTTCCCGTCAAATAGATCACTAATGTCTTTATAAAAAGCATTTCGGTCAATCGAAGTTGGAAGATCAAAATTATACAATTTATTTTCTTCCTGCGTCTTTGTATTTGCTGGTATGTAATAGTCGTCTTGTGAAATAAGCGTCACTTCGTCGGGACTAAAGTGTTTCAAAAAACAGTTTAGAAAAAATGTTTTACCAGAACCGCTACTACCTGCGATTCCAATGACATATGGTTTTTTATTCATTTAATATATAATATTCGAAAAGAATCGATCAGCACTAATCCTCTAAAGGAACTCCGTAAGTAATTTCGACTTGAAAGCGCTTATCTAAAGCGCCTATGTAAGCGGCCGCAGATTTTGATAAAACAACAATGGCGTTATGTGTATCTGCATTTTCATTAAATTTACCAACCACTTTGGCGTAGGTCACGCTTCTTGTCATCGGATTGGTAATTTTAAGCACGGTACCTACTGCTGCAGTTTTATGTAATGCTAAATTACTGGTCCCATTTTCATTCAGTCCATCTATCCAAACGCCAATTCCACGTTCCGTTTTCTCGCGAATACCATATTTGTTAGCTGCAATAACGGGTTCTTCTATAGCAGTGGTATCTGGACCGATGAATAGCGTGTCTGGTTTTTGAGGTATATTTATGTTGCTGTTATTAGGGATTTTTAATATTTGGCCTCCGCTGATACTGTTTGACCGCAGATTATTTGCCCTCTTTATTTCTTCAACAGTTACGTCAAATTTACGTGAAATAGCATACAGAGTCTCTTGGTCACCAACTTTATAATCGATCAGTTCTTTTTGGGAGCCTTTAACCGTCGAATTCTTTGAATTGTTTGGAGTTACATAAAACATGCGACCGGTCGGGATTTTGACAATCTGGCCAAGAGCTAAAGTTTTGTTCCCATTTAATTCCGTTATTTTACCTACGGTAGTTTTATATTTTTTGCTTAACTGGTAATAGTTATCGCCTTTTTCAATTTTGAAAAGAACATATTCTTGTCCATCAATTTTTTCAACTCCGATGGAGTCTGGTGCTGCTGCAATCGTAAATGTGCTCGCTGACACATTGTTATGATTTATCGCTAACATTGCTAATGATAAGAATGCTAGTGTTTTATATGTGGTAGATTTTGATAGAATGTTCATCATGTTTTACAATTATACTAAATACGATACAAATTCTTGTTTATTGTGTGTTAAAAGAAAAATCTGACACCCAATTTGAAAATAGATTTGCACCAGTTTTAAATCCAGATCGCTAATAATTAACGTTTCATCTAGAACTTGTTTTTTATCAGAAAGCAACAATCTGATGGTATATTTTTTGTCCCGTTTTTCATGATAAGACCATAGAAAATGATCATTGCATTTACTGATCCATAGATCTTCATTATTTTTAATATGCTGCAAAAATGAAGGTTTTTGTGCATTAAATTCCAAAGGAAAGACTATATCATTTTCAAAAGGTTTAATTTCTGAAGGTATTGTCGTTAAAATTTCTTTTGAAAGAAATGAGAAATACTGTTCGAAACCTACAGTGATATGTTGTGGACGAACATGTACATAACCATTGAGTATCCCAAGATATTGGTATTGATGGTATAAATAAGTCATATCTGGTTTCTGATGAAATAGCATCCAAACACCTGGAGATACAGGACTATTTTCAGAAACTTTCCTTAACACGACAACTTGATCTTGGATAGCCGCTAAAGTCCATTCCTTTTCTGGTAGTCTAAAATGATCTAAATACACTGTACCTTTAAAATCCAGAACTGTGATGTAAGGAATAGTATTTTCAGGATCGCGGCACTCAATAGCAATTAATCTGCTTATTTCATCTATTTCTATTTTCCAGACCGGAAATCTGAAGGTTTGAGAAAATGCGTTAGAAATAGTATATTTAGACATAGCAAATGTATTAATCGCTTGTTTATTTTTTTAATAATCTTATTTATGGAAGGCAAAATTAGTAAATCATTTTTAATAACAGTCTTTTTAAGCTTGGTATTATTCACATCAAGTTTTGCCCAAAAGGTGTATGTGTTTGAATTAAAGGATGATATAGGGCCAAGTGCCTGGCGTACAGTAAAACAAGTTTACGACAGCGCACAGAGTAAAAAGGTGGATTATGTATTAATGGAATTGAATACATATGGAGGAGCCCTAAATTTTGCAGACTCTATCCGGACAAAATTGCTTGACTCAAAGATTAAGACGATTGTTTATATTAATAATAATGCAGCTTCTGCAGGAGCGCTGATATCCTTGGCGAGTGACTATATTTATATCCATCCGGGGGGAAGTATAGGTGCCGCAAGTGTTGTCAATGCTAATGGAGAAGTGCTTCCTGAGAAGTACCAATCTTATATGCGAGGACTGATGCGCGCAACGGCAGAGGTAAAACATCGTGATCCGAAATTGGCAGAAGCTTTTGTTGATCCTAATGTATCATTGCCGTCGATAAAGCAAGATGGGCAATTGTTGACTCTAACGAGCAGTGAGGCTGTTAAGTTTGGACTGGCAAAGGGGGAAGTTAGCAATCGTAATATGATCTATAAAGACTTAAATATAGTCAATGTACAAGAAACTGTCTATCGTAAGGGTACAATTGATCATATTATCAGTTTTTTAATAAATCCAGCTGTAAGTGGTATACTGATTTTGTTAATAATAGGTGGTATTTATGCCGAAATGCAAGCTCCTGGTTTAGGATTTGCTATTGCTGTTGCGATTGTAGCGGCATTACTGTTCTTTGCACCACTCTATATTCAAGGTTTAGCTGCAAATTGGGAAATAGCTGTCTTTATAGTAGGACTTGTATTAATTCTTTTAGAAGTTTTTGTTATTCCCGGTTTTGGAATTGCCGGTATATTAGGAATAATTTTCGTTATTTGCGGTCTGACTTTTAGTCTTGTTGCCAATGATTTTTTAGATTTTAAACTCGCTTATCCAGGTATGTTATTTAATTCATTTTTATTAGTTGTAGGAGCCATGATACTGTCGATTATATTGATGGTCATCTTTGGAAAAAATCTGTTAAAGACTCCAGTTTTTAGACGACTTGTTTTAAAGGAAGAGCAAAAATCGGAAGAAGGATATACCTCTTCTATTTTAAAGTCCAATTTATTGAATAAGGAAGGAGTAGCAAAGACTGTATTGCGCCCATCTGGTAAGATTGAAATAGAGGGAGTGTGGTATGATGCTGTGGCTTTGGATGGATTTATTGAAGAAGGGGAGGAGATTTATGTAGATAAGCATGAGAACTACAACTTATTTGTAAGACGAAAAGCGGAAAAGGCTTAAAAAATAGATATATAAAAAAAGGCCTATTTCTCAGGAAGTAGGCCTTTTTTGTGTAATGCTAATTAGAATTTTGATCCTATCGTTAGCATCACATTTGTTCTGCTATTCTTAACGTCAACACTTGGACTAACCGTATTCCAGTCGCCTTCATAAGTGATTCTATAAGGATTTTCTTTATAGTTGTTGGCATTATAAACACCTGTCAGATCAAGATATACACCACGGCCTAATTTAGCACCTAGACCAGCTGAAATGCCATAAGTTTTATACTCAGCATCTTTGTACGGATTACCATTATAATTGAAACCAGCTCTTCCGCTTAATATCTGATTAAATAATACCTCGCCACCTACGCGTACATTGAAGGCTGCCTGGTATGTGTTTTTAATATTAGCATTCATCTGCTGCTCGTTTGAATTATTATTATAAACATCTCTATAGCGCATACTTGCATAATCGACAAATTCAACTTCCGCAGTTAATAGACCGGCAGAAAAATATTGTGTAAGACCAGCTGAAAGCTTATAGGGAGTTTGTAAGTTATAATCGTACGAGGTATCGTAATACTTAGATGCGAAATTATGGAATGACTTATCGGCATTTGGCTTAAAGTAGTTAATGTCTGTATAAGAGGTCGATTCATCTGTAATTGACATAAATGTAGGCGTTTTAGCCGTAAATCCTAAACTTAAAGAAGGTGTGGCTTTATAGATCATACCTAATTTAAAATCAAAACCAGATCCTTGAGTCACTTGGCCGTAATGGTCAAATAGTTCGTAGTCCACATCAACAAATTTTGCCTGCTCTTCATCTGCCTTTAGATATTTTGATTCAGGATTCAATGCTTTAATACCAGCCGCATCTTTCGTTATGCCGTATTCTGTAAAAACAGCAGATTTTTCATAACGGAAATCTGTTAGGCTGAAAGTTGCTCCGATATAAAATTTATTGCTATAGTTGGAGCCAAAAGATAATGCTGTTTCAGATTTCCCACCTTTGGTCCATACTGAATTCAGTTGTTCGCTTCCTTTATCTTCAGCAATTGGAAAATAAAAGTTTTTGTCTTTGCCAATAGTTTTATCAAACATAAAGGATGATTTCATGTCATTTGCCCATTCACTTCCATCCTCATCGAACATGCGATCTGCATAGGCATGTGTGATCGAATTGTCACTATTCATGCCACTATAGTCTAATTTATTGTTAAAAAGATTCGTTCGGTTGTAAGCAATACCAACATTAAAATTTAACCAGCCTTTTGTTAAGTCTCCGCCGTAACGGGTGGTTGGTAAATGAAATACAACACCACCGTTATCCAGGTTAAAATTGTCTGTTTTGCTATTGGTTTTGTTACCGAAATAATCCATCTTATTTTTCCCATATTGGTAACGTAAAGTTGCAGAAGCATCAGATTGGTTATAAAAACCTAAACCTGCAGGGTTTCCTGTTATAGCGCTAATATCACCACCTAATGCAGTTGAAGCACCTCCCATAGCCTTGAAACGAGCTGTTCCTCCATTGTCTCCTTGAGAAAACAAAAGTACATCTTCCGTCATTGACTGGGCCTTTGCGGTGCCAACCATACCTATAGCTAGTACACTCCCAAAAAGTATTTTTTTAATAGTCATATAGTTTTATATATAGTAGTAATGAAAGAGTGATTGATATAAATCAATCACTCTTCTTATGAATCATATTTATCTTGTACGGCCTCCACCACTGCGTGTAGCACCGCCTCCGCCGCCACCTGATGAACGAGTGGCACCACCGCCACTGTTAAAGCTTCCGCTCGATTGTGATCGCATCGTTGGTTGCGATGAACGAACCGGTTCGCTAGAACGTGTTCTTGAAGGTTGATAAGTATCTCTACTTGTACTTCTTGTCGCTGGGTTTGATTGTTGTACTCTTGTTGAACTTGTAGAACGTGTTCTGCCTACATTACCATTTGAGTTGTTGTAATTATCGGAACGTGTTGAACGTGTTCTGCCAACACCATTATTATAATCACCTCTGTTGGTATTGCTTGAACCGATACGTGTTCTTCCTGCTCTGGTATCATTTGGATTATTGCTTGATGCAGAAGAACGTGTTCTTCCAACACTGCTAATTCTACCGTTCGCATCTCTAGAGACGACAGCATTCGAACGTGTACGACCAGTAGTTCTTCCACCATCACTGTAACGCGTACCTGATCTCGAACGTGTGTTGTAGTTATCACGGTAAGGTGAACGTGCTGCTAAGTCACGTGATCTGTGGTTACCCCAGTAACCGCCACCATAGCCACCACCCCAGTAGCCGCCGCCCCAATATCCATTACCCCAATATCCACCGTAGCCGCCGCCCCAGCCCCATCCTGGGTACCATGGATTGTAACCCCAGCCAGAACCATAGCCGAAACCAAAACCTAGGCCAATGGACCATCTGCCACCTCCAAAACCATTACCATATCCGAAACCAAATGAAGGACCATAAAAGCCTCCGTATCCCATTCCCATACCATACCAAGGATCAAAGAATGGATCAAAGTAGGTCATACCTGGTGAAGAATAATAAAATCGATTAATTCGATTCGCATATTCCAAGTCTTCGTATTTTCCTTCTTCATATTCTGCATCAGAATATTCATCACTATAATATCCGTTATCTTGGACTTGATCAGCTTCACTTTCATCCGCATAGTAGTAATCCGGACTTTGATAAGCTGGTCTTGCCTGGGCATTATTATTATAGACATCATCACTATGAGTGATTGGTCTGCTAGTAGTACAAGATCCCAGCGTAAGGGCTCCTGAAATCACAATAGCGCCGAGTAAAAAACTATTTTTTTTCATAATATACTAAGTCGTTATGTTCGACAATACAGTCTAATTTACTATCTTAGACCCAAATTTCAGATAAGGGTTTAATCGTGTTCTCAAAAATAATAAATATTTATTTTTAAAACTTATATTCCTTTATTAGACGGAATTCTTAATCACAATGTTACAATAATTTTTGAATTAATAATATGGGTAAAGGTATAACAAGTCGTGAAGAAGACTATTCGCAATGGTATAATGACCTTGTGATCAAGGCTGACTTGGCAGAATACGCTGCTGTGAGAGGTTGTATGGTTATAAAGCCATATGGATATGCTATTTGGGAGCGTATGCAAGCGGTTTTGGATAAAAAGTTTAAAGATACTGGTCACAGTAATGCTTATTTTCCTTTGTTCATCCCAAAGTCATTTTTCTCGAAAGAAGCATCACACGTAGAAGGTTTTGCAACAGAGTGTGCAGTAGTGACACATTACCGTTTAAAAAATGATGGTAACGGAAATATTATTGTTGATGAAGATGCTAAATTGGAAGAAGAGTTAATCGTTAGACCAACATCTGAAACGATTATTTGGAATACTTACCGTGGCTGGATTGAATCTTACCGGGATCTGCCAATTTTAGTGAACCAGTGGGCTAACGTTGTTCGTTGGGAAATGCGTACCAGATTATTTTTGCGTACCACTGAATTCTTGTGGCAAGAAGGCCATACCGCGCATGCAACTCAGGAAGAAGCAATTGAAGAGACCGAAAAGATGCTTCATGTATATGGTGACTTTGTTGAAAAATATTTGGGCGTGCCGGTTATACGCGGTCGTAAGACTGAAAACGAGCGTTTTGCGGGAGCGATAGACACGTATTGTATTGAAGCATTGATGCAGGACGGTAAAGCTCTGCAGGCAGGTACTTCACATTTTCTTGGTCAAAATTTTGCTAAAGCTTTTGATGTGAAATTTACTTCTAAAGAAGGTAAATTAGAGCATGTATGGGCAACTTCATGGGGTGTTTCGACGCGTTTGATGGGAGCTCTGGTTATGGCACACTCGGACGATCAAGGTCTGGTATTGCCTCCAATGTTGGCGCCAATCCAAGTTGTTGTTGTTCCAATCTTTAAAACAGCAGAAGAGAAGCAAGCAATTGATAATTTTATCGATGCTTTGTCGGGCGAATTGAAAAGTAAAAATATTTCAGTGAAATATGACGATCGTGATACGCAAAGACCTGGATTCAAGTTTGCAGAATGGGAATTAAAAGGTGTACCATTGCGCTTAGCTATTGGAGCACGTGATATGCAAAATGGAACTGCTGAATTAGCAAGACGTGATACACAGACCAAAGAGACTGTTGAACAAGCTGGATTAGCAGATAGAATCGAAGGTTTATTGACTGAAATTCAGGAAAACATTTTTAAAAAGGCTTTGGATTACAGAGATTCTCATATTACTGAAGTAAATTCATATGATGAGTTTAAAGAAGTTTTGGAAACGAAAGCTGGTTTTATATCTTGTCACTGGGATGGCACTGTGGAGACAGAAAAACTAGTGAAAGAAGAAACAAAAGCGACTATTCGTTGCGTGCCTTTAGACGCGAAAGAGGAAGCTGGTATTTGTATTTTTACAGGTAAGCCTTCGACAAAACGTGTTTTATTCGCAAAAGCGTATTAATCTATAATCAATCACTCATGCGTTATCTCATATTAGGTTGTGGATGGGTAGGAGAGTTTGTCGCTAATTTATGGTTGAAAGAAGGACATGAAGTCTGGGCATCGACCACTATAGCAGAAAAATACCATCGGTTAATAACCGATGGTATTTTTGCATTTAAGCAAAATTTCGACGAACCACTAACTCCTGCTATTAATTTGCCAAAAGAATTTGATTATATCTTGGTGAGTGTTCCTGCAACAAATAAATCAACAATAGAAGACCTGACTAAAAGGTTCCTTCGAGTAAGTAACTTTCTATCCAGTTTACACTATAGTAAAATAATATTTTTAAGCTCAATTGGAATATATCCCGATGTTTCGAAAGAAATAGATGAGGATAGTTTTGAAGAAGATGAACTGCAGTCCAAATTACTGCTTGCTGAAAAATCTATTGGTGTATTCCCAAATACACATATTTATCGTTTAGGAGGCCTATTTGGTCAAAATCGCATTTTTGCTAAATATTTTCAGCAGAAAGAATGCACTACGGGTGGACAGCCTGCCAATTTTATTCATTTGGAAGATGTTGCGTCGCTGATAAGTGAGGGTTTTGTAAAGCCTTTAAACAATAAAATCTACAACGTGGTATGTCCTCATCATCCATTAAAGCAAGATGTTGTCGAAGCATCAGCACAGAAATACGGTTTTGATTTACCAACTGCTTTTAATAATAGTGATTCATTTCAGAAAATAGTAAAGTCAAATCGTTTGCAAAATGACTTGAATTATACTTTTAAATATGAATCTCCGTTAGATTTTTAATAAATTTACTTTTTCAGAATTAATATAAATATTAAATAATATGGCATATAAATTTGCAACTAAAGCGATTCATGCTGGTCAACAGTCGGACCCTACAACGGGTGCAGTGATGACTCCTATATATCAGACTTCTACTTATCAACAAGCTTCTCCAGGCGAGCATAAAGGTTACGAATATTCAAGAGGAACAAACCCTACACGGAAAGCTTTAGAAGACTGTTTAGCTGCTTTAGAGAATGGTCAGCATGGTTTAGCCTTTTCAAGCGGTATGGCCGCTACGGATTGTGTTTTGCGTCTATTGAAACCAGGAGACGAAGTCGTTACGGGAGACGATTTATATGGTGGTTCCTACCGTATTTTTACTAAAGTTTATGAAGCCTATGGAATCACTTTTAAATTTGTAAATACTTCAGATGCTGATGCTGTACGGGAAGCGATAACGGACAAAACGAAGTTAATCTGGGTAGAAACTCCGACTAATCCGACATTGAAGATTGCGGATGTTGCGGCTATTGGCCAGGTTGCTAAGGAAAAGAAAGTGCTTTACGTAGTTGATAATACTTTTGCTTCTCCATACCTACAAAATCCTTTGGACCTTGGTGCTGATATTGTTATGCACTCAGCTACCAAATATATTAATGGTCACTCGGATGTGGTTATGGGGGCGCTAGTTATGAATTCAGACGAGTTATACAAACAATTATTCTTTTTTTATAATGCCGTAGGCGGAACTCCTGGACCACAGGACTCATTTTTAGCGCTTCGTGGCATCAAGACATTACATTTACGTATGGAGGCACATTGTGCTAATGGACGTAAAGTTGCTGAATATCTTAGAAGTCATCCAAAAGTGGAAAAAATTTATTGGCCAGGATTTGAAGATCATCCTGGACATGATATTGCTAAAAAGCAAATGCGTGATTTCGGCGGTATGATATCTATTGTTTTAAAAGGTGCTGATCTAAACGAAACATTTCGCATTTCTTCGCAATTTAAAGTGTTTACACTTGCTGAGTCACTAGGAGGAGTGGAGTCTCTGATTAATCATCCAGCAACAATGACCCATGGATCTATTCCAAAAGAAATACGTGAGAAAGTAGGTGTGGTCGATAATTTGATCCGAATCTCAGTTGGTATCGAGGATGCTGATGATTTGATTGCTGATCTGGAACAAGCGTTAGTTTAATAATAGATTAAAAAGTTTTAGCCGTCAGTTCCTCCTGATAATTTTATCGGGAGGAACTGATGGTTTTTATTTAAATAGATGGCAGATTTTAATATTAAGGATTTTTTGGATAAAAAAGTCGAACAGTATAATCAACCCAATTTCATTCCGAATGATCCGATTTGTATTCCACATCGTTTTCAAAAGAAAGAGGATGTGGAAATCATGGGGTTTATAGCGGCAATATTAGCTTGGGGGCAACGGAAGACCATCATTAATAAATGCACAGAGTTGATAGAACGTATGGATGGAAGTCCACATGATTTCATCATGAATCATCAGGAGGTTGATTTAAAGCAGTTGCTCGGATTTAAGCATCGTACTTTTAACGATACCGATCTTCTGTATTTTATTCAGTTTTTTCGTTATCATTATAATCATTTTTCCTCTTTGGAAGATGCATTTTTAATTGGACAGGAAAATACGGGTACAGTTGTACTAGAAAAGTCTTTAGATGAGTTTAAAAATTACTTTTTTTCTCTTCCTGATTATCCATTAAGAACGAGAAAGCACATTAGTTCTCCAATACAGAAATCTACTGTTAAAAGGATCAATATGTTTCTGCGGTGGATGGTACGTCATGATGATAAAGGAGTAGATTTTGGAATTTGGAACCGTTTAAATCAGAAGGATCTTATTTGTCCCTGTGATCTTCATGTCGAACGTGTCGCTCGTAAATTTGGATTAATAACTTTGGATCAGGTAAACTGGAAAACAGCGATGCAGCTTACTGAAAATTTGAGAAAGTTAGATCCATTGGATCCGGTTAAATATGATTTTGCTTTATTTGGCCTAGGAGTAGAACGTGAGTTGTAAAAAAGATCAGATGTTTCTTTGATCAACTGATCAGTTTTATAATTCCGAGCTTATAGCTATGCGTTAAGCGGTATAATATTTTTTAATTAATGTAATAAATTGCTGTAAAACGGGATGTTGACTTTTGTTGTCATAAGCTAATATGACCTCTGTCTGAATATCCTGTTCTTTTAAAGCATGAAATTCTAATGGCAATTCGGTATTCTGTTTTGCAACTGAAGTTGGAACAAATGCGATACCTAATCCATTCGCTACCAATTCTAATATGGAATGCATAGTGTTACATTCGTGTACAATTTGTGGATGGAAACCGATCCGGTTTGCACAGGCTATGATCTGATTGTGGTAATCATCAGCATAACTTGAATTGTACGAAATAAAATCTTCTTGCATTAAAGTAAGTGCATGAATGTCCTTACCCCACTTTTTAGGCGTTGCTAAACAAAAGGAATCTTTAAACAAAGAATACACCTGAAGATTAGTTGTAAAGATAGGTGCTCGTAGTATTCCTAAATCAAGTTTCCCATTTTCTAATGCCATTTTTTGTTTCTGAGAAGAGGTCTCATACAGATAGACATGCAAGTAGGGGAAATCATTTTTGATTTGTTTCAATATCTTAGCCAGCATTTTCTTTGGGGTCGAACTAATGTAACCGAGTCTGAAATCTCCTGAAATAGCCTGATGTAATTGTTTGGTCATGAGCTTAGCCTTTTCCAGCTGCTGCATCAGTTGATCACATTCCTGTAAAAAATAGCGTCCTGCATTTGTCAATTCAACACGTTTATTATTTCGGTAAAATAAAATGACCCCTAATTCTTTTTCCAGATCTTTAATCTGACGGGTTAAGGGCGGTTGAGAGATATGCAATTTTTCTGCCGCACGACCGAAGTGTAACTCCGTTGCCACTGCTTTAAAATAATGTAAATGTCTTAATTCCATCGATACTTGAAAGGTATTATTAATTGCCTAAAATAGTATTTTTAAAGTATTATTCAATGTTTTAGATTTGAAAATATTAAAAATTAGAAAGATGGAATATAAATCAACGCTAAAAGAAATTGAAGAACGGTTTGACCAGGATGTAGCACGGTTTTCAAATCTTGACACAGGACAGCAGACGACTTTAGATGCCTTGTTTAATATGGAACTGATTACTGATGGTATTGCCGCGGTGTATCCGGAATTAAATCACGTGCTAGATATTGGTTGTGGCGCTGGTAATTACCCTGTTAAATTAGCGCAAAAGATGTCCGATTTTGAGTGTACTTTGGTTGACTTAAGTCAGCCGATGTTGGAAAAAGCACAAGAACGTGTACAAGAAGTCATATCTGGACAGGTTCAGATATTAAAAGGTGACTTTAGAACTGCCGAGCTAAAAGAAAATCATTATGACGTTATTATTGCAACGGCGGTTTTGCATCATCTCCGTGATGACCAAGATTGGGAGCATGCATTTAAAAAACTGTATAGCTTACTCAAAGAGGGCGGGAGTATCTGGATTTTTGATCTGGTGATTCATGATCATGATGCCATTCAAAAATTGATTTATGATAATTACTATGGTAGATACCTTACGGGTTTGAAAGACGAAAATTATCGTGACCATGTTTTTGCTTATATCGAGCATGAAGATACACCGCGGAGTTTAACTTATCAGCTTGATTTGCTTAAAAAAGTAGGATTCAATTCTGTTGATGTGCTCCATAAAAAATTGAATTTTGCCTCTTTTGTAGCTTTTAAATCTCGAACTACAGCATCTTAAGAAGCATAGTTGATTCATTTTAAAAGACGATAAATTTTAGTTTGCAAATATCACCTTAGTAAGCTGCTGTTTAATAGGAAATATACTGATATATGCCTTATACTAAGGTACTATTTTTTAGAGATATTCTAAAGGGATAATAGAGGGTTCATAGAGGTAAAACACTATAAACCCTCTATTAAAACTCAGTTAAATCCGATGAAAATCTTACTGCATATTGAACGAGTATTAGCTGAAGTGCAAATCAGTCTTTTACATATTCATAAGAGGATGCAGATTTTGTTAAAAAATTATTATTTGTGACGATGACTGCCTATCCGCCAAATGATTTTCGTACTTTTATAAGCTATTTTAAATAACATATAATATTAGGAGAAAGCTTTGGATTTTTTAGCAGGATTGAACCCTTCTCAAAGAGGAGCTGTAGAACAAACTGATGGACCAGTAATGATAGTTGCTGGGGCTGGATCAGGAAAAACACGTGTCATTACTTATCGTGTTGCCCATTTAATACAAAAAGGAGTAGATCCTTTCAATATATTAGTTTTAACTTTTACTAATAAAGCCGCAAAAGAAATGCGTAATCGTATTATGTCGGTGGTTGGTGCTGAGGCTAAAAATATTTGGATGGGAACATTTCACTCCGTATTTGCCAAGATTTTGCGTGTAGAAGCTGAATTGATTGGATACCCGCGTAATTTTACGATTTACGATACGGATGATACGAAAAGTTTACTACGTTCCATTTTGAAAGAAATGAACTTAGATGACAAACTTTATAATGTCAATCATGTGTATGGGCGTATTTCTCAAGCGAAAAATAATCTCATATCGCCACAGGAGTATAATAAAAATGAAGCACTAAAAGCGGAAGATATTTCTAACGGAAGAGGTCAGTTAGGAGAAATCTATATGACGTATGCGCAACGTTGTTATCGTGCAGGGGCTATGGATTTTGATGATTTGTTGTTCAAAACCAACGTTTTGTTGAATAAGCATCCTGAAGTGTTGCATAAATACCAGCATCAGTTTAAATACTTGATGGTTGATGAGTATCAAGATACCAACTTTTCACAGTACTTAATCGTTAAGCGATTAGCTGCTGTTAATGAGAATATTTGTGTAGTTGGTGATGATGCACAGAGTATTTATGCTTTCCGTGGTGCAAATATTCAGAATATCTTGAATTTCCAAAAGGATTATCCTACAGTAAAGGTTTTTAAATTAGAGCAAAATTACCGTTCAACTCAAATGATTGTTAACGCCGCGAATTCGGTTATTGCTAACAATCAAAATCAGTTGGAAAAGAATGTCTTTTCTGATAATGAAGAAGGAGAGAAGATAAAAGTTTCCCGTGCATTTTCAGATAATGAGGAGGGCAAAATTGTTGCAGAGTTAATTTCGCAAGAAAAGTCTTTAAAATCTTATAATTATAAAGATTTTGCTATTCTTTATCGCACCAATGCGCAATCTAGAGCAATGGAGGAAGCTTTAAGAAAAATAAATATCCCTTATAAAATATATGGTGGTACTTCTTTTTATCAACGAAAAGAAATTAAAGATTTAATTGCATATTTTAGACTTACTTTTAATCCAAACGATGAAGAGGCGTTGAAACGTGTGATCAATTATCCTCGTCGTGGTATTGGTGATACCACGGTTGAGAAAATCGTGATCGCCGCAGATCAACATCAATACCGTCTTTGGGATATTGTAGCGAATGCTCAAATGTTTATGGACGGACGTAGTGCCGCTTCTGTTGGAGGATTTGGTCAAATGATCTTGAGTTTTCAAGCGCTGGCAAAAACTAATAGTGCTTTTGATACGGCAATGCATATAGCACAGCATTCAGGTATATTAAAGGAACTATATGAAGATAAGTCTGTTGAGGGATTGACACGGTACGAACATATACAGGAATTGCTCAATGGTATTAAAGAGTTTTCCGAACGCGAGGATATTGAGGAACGTGGGTTAGACATTTATATGCAGGATATTGCTTTGCTGACCAATGATGACAACGATAAAGATCCAAATGCGGATACGGTTTCAATGATGACGATACACTCGTCTAAAGGTTTAGAATTTCCTGTCGTATTCATCGTTGGCTTAGAGGAAAATTTATTTCCATCTCAGTTGGCACTTAATTCAAGGACTGAACTGGAGGAAGAAAGAAGATTATTTTACGTTGCAGTTACCAGAGCTGAAAAAAAATTATTACTTTCGTACGCAACTTCTAGATATCGATGGGGAACACTTAATAACTGTGAACCAAGCAGATTCTTGGATGAACTGAATCCATCTTGTTTGGATCTGGATTTTAAACCAAGACAAAGTTCTTCTGCAGAATCTGGAAGTTTCCAAGGTGAGCGTATTGCCTGGCAGCAAAAAGAGACGGATAGTTTTTCGAAACCTAAGCCGAAACCTTTTAAAACTACCTCGATATTACCCAAAGCGCATACACCTTCCGCTGGTTTTACTCCATCCGACACAAATAGTTTGCAGGTTGGCACGGAAGTGGAACACGAAAGATTTGGTTTCGGAAAGGTTGTTAACCTCGAAGGATCAAAGGGAGAAGTAAAAGCAACTATTTTCTTTAAAGACTTGGGACAGAAACAATTGTTGCTTAAATTTGCAAAACTGAGAATTATTCAATAATTTAATACCAAAGTACAGAATACAACGTTGTATTGGTACTGAAATTCACTATATGAACTTTGACTACAACAGCACAAGACCGAAGCTAATCCTAGCTGAATACGGTAGGAATGTGCAAAATATGGTAAACTATATTTGTGATTTACCTACAAAAGAAGAAAGAAATAAGTATGCTCAAGTTGTCATTGATATGATGGGGGTGTTAAATCCTCATTTACGCGACGTGGCAGATTTTAAGCATAAATTGTGGGATCACTTGCAAATTATTTCTGATTTCCAGATTGACGTGGATTCTCCATATCCTAAAGCAACTCCAGAATTGGTGAAGCATGAGCCAGAATTGTTATCCTATCCGCAGCATAATATCAAGTACAAGCATTATGGTTTTACAGTGGAGAAAATGATTAATAAGGCAATTTCCATTACGGATGAAGAAAAACGTCAAAAAATGGCTCTTTCAATTGCCAATTTCATGAAGATGGCGTATACAACATGGAATAAAGATGCGGTAGCAGACGAATTTATTATTCAAGATTTAGCAGAATTGTCAAGTAAGGTATTGCAATTGCCAGAAGGTACAGTTTTGACCAAACAAGATTTCAAAAGTGCGCCTCCGGGAAATAGAGTTAAAGGAAATAATCCGACACAAACTACTAATAACAATTCCGGGCATTCTAATAATAACCATAGTCGGAGCAACAACAATAATAACTCAAATAACAGAAGACCTTCGGGAACAAATTCGTTCCAAAAACGAAGCAATTCAGGTGGCGGAAGTAGTAACAATAACAATAGACGTCCTTACCAAAATAATAATAACAGCAACAATAATAATAGCAATAGTAACAGCGGTTATAAGAGAGGATAATTGTTAATACTTTAAGTATGATATAAGGCAATTGTGAAGTGATTTATATTTCTTTTCAATTGCTTTTTTTCTTATAACATCAAAGGAAAATATAAAAAGATATAGGTGTACGCATGAATGCATTTGAAATCAATGGCGGGAAGCCATTAAAAGGAGAGATTATTCCTCAGGGAGCGAAAAATGAAGCATTACAGATTTTGTCTGCAGTATTGTTGACTGAAGAACCCATCACAATTAGTAATGTTCCAAACATTAAGGATGTCAATAAATTAATAGATCTCTTAATAGCATTAGGTGTACGTGTCAATCGTATTGATGAGGATACTTATGTTTTTGAAGCTAAGGATATCAATATAGATTATTTCCAATCGTCAGAATTTAAAGAAAAAGGAGGGAGCTTAAGAGGTTCTATTATGATTGTAGGACCCTTATTAGCACGTTTCGGGAAGGCAGCTATTCCAAAACCCGGAGGCGATAAAATTGGTCGTCGTCGTTTGGATACTCACTTTTTGGGTTTTGAAAAATTGGGAGCCAAGTTTATCTACGATTCGGAAAATCATTTCTTTAATGTCGATGCTACTCAATTAAAGGGAGCTTACATCTTGTTAGATGAAGCATCTGTTACAGGTACTGCTAATATTGTTATGGCGGCAGTATTGGCTAAAGGTAAAACTGAAATCTATAATGCAGCTTGTGAGCCTTATTTGCAACAGTTATGCAAAATGTTGAATCGTATGGGAGCTAATATCTCCGGTATTGGTTCAAATTTGCTCACTATAGAAGGTGTGGAGCGTTTGGGTGGAACAACACACCGTATGTTGCCAGATATGATTGAAATTGGCTCTTTCATCGGATTAGCAGCTATGACTGGTTCTGAAATTACCATTAAGGATGTCTGTTACAAAGAATTGGGGATTATTCCTACCGTATTCCAACGTTTAGGAATTAAAATGGAGTTGCGTGGTGATGATCTTTTTATTCCAGCGCAGGATTCATACGAAATAGATACATTTATTGATGGTTCAATTTTAACGATATCAGATTCACCTTGGCCAGGATTTACACCAGATTTATTAAGTATTGTTTTGGTTGTGGCAACACAAGCAAAGGGAAATGTATTGATACACCAAAAAATGTTTGAAAGCCGTCTTTTCTTTGTTGATAAACTGATTGATATGGGGGCTCAGATCATACTTTGTGATCCACACCGTGCAACTGTAATCGGATTGAATAAAATGTATCCTTTACGTGGAATTGAAATGACTTCACCTGATATCCGTGCAGGCGTATCTTTATTGATCGCAGCATTATCTGCAAAAGGTACTTCAACTATTCATAATATCGAGCAAATAGAGCGTGGTTACCAGAATATCGAAGAGCGATTAAAGAAATTAGGCGCTGATATTCGTCGCGTTGATGTTGCTCCTAAAGGACACTAAAACATGTTATTGTCATAATTTGATATTGTATAGTATTTTAGTAGATTTTATTTAGATCTTATAATATCTTTGGTTAATCAAGTGTTTAAACATATAAAATAGATTAAGTTAGTTATGAAAAAATTATTAGTATTACCTGCTATCGCAGCTGTTATTATGTCTTCTTGTGCTGGAAATCCAGAAGGAAAAAAAGCGGAAGTGCAAGATTCTGTTGCGACAGAACAAATTGCTACTCCAGCTGGAGAGGTGTTTAATGTAGATGCAACACAGTCAAAAGTTGTATGGACCGGAACGAAAGTGACAGGTGCACATACTGGTACGATTGCGATTAAATCAGGTTCATTAAATGTGAATAATGGTGTGTTAACCGGTGGTACGTTCACATTGGATTTGAATACAATTAGTTCTACAGATCTTGAAGGAGAGTACAAAGAGAAATTAGATGGCCATTTAAAAGCTGCGGATTTCTTTGATGTTGCTAAATTTCCTGAAGCTACATTTGTTGTGACTAAAGCTGAAGCTGGTGCTACAGCACAAGATGTGAAAATTTCTGGTAATTTAACAATCAAAGGTATTACTAAAAATATCTCATTTGATGCTAAGGTAATTGAATCAAATGCTACAACAATCAAAACAGAAGCTGATTTTAACATCGTTCGTGCTGATTGGGGTGTAAGTTATGAAGGTAAAAAAGATGATTTAATTTCTGCTGAGATAAACTTTAAGGTTTCTCTAGTAGCGACTAAATAAGCTCATTAGAATAATTATAAAAAGGGAGTGATACACATCGTATCACTCCCTTTTTTATAATAGCAAATCTAGTAAATAATAAGATCTGTTATTTCTTAAGCGACATCTCGTAAGTCAACTGCAACAACACGTGAGACACCTTGTTCTACCATGGTAACTCCATAGATGATGTCTGTGCTCGCAATTGTTTTTTTGTTGTGAGAAACCACTATAAATTGTGAGTTCTTAGAAAAATCACGAATGATATTATTGAATTTATCAATGTTAGTATCATCTAATGGTGCATCTACCTCATCAAAAATACAGAATGGTGCAGGCTTCGAAAGATACAGTGAGAATAGAAGTGCTGTTGAGGTGAGTGTTTTCTCTCCTCCTGATAGTTGATTGATCGACAATGGTCTTTTTCCTTTAGGACGCGCAATAATATCAATATCCGAATCTAACGGTTTAGATGGGTCTGTAAGGATTAAATCACAGCTATCTTCTTCGTTAAATAGGGAGCGGAAAACTTTGATGAAATTATCACGAACACTATTGAACGTGAACATAAATTGTACCTCTGCAGTATCATCAATCTCTTTAATGGTTGCCATTAAAGATTCTTTTGCCTCCAATAGATCTGATTTTTCTTTATTGATGAAGTTATAACGTTCATTCATCTCATCGAAAGCCTCTTTGGCCATAAGATTGATTGAACCGTACTCATTCAATTGTTTTTTGAGTTTCGTACACTTGGCGACAAGTACATCTTGATCTTCTGTGATTGTTGGCGTTTCTTCTTGTTCTAATAGATCTTTTAATTCAATATTAAACTCTGCAGAAAGGCGTTCTTTTAAAGTATTAAGATCAATCTGAAGTGCTGTTTTCTTATCTTTTATTTCAGAAATTAGGAGATCATCTTGTTCTTTTGATCGACGGTATTGTATAATTTGCTCTTCTAACTCATTTATTTGTTTACGAACACCATAGTAGCTCTTTTCTAATTCTTCTAAACCTTTTTCCAGTGCATCCTTCTGCGTATACATTTCCACCAGATCTTGGTCTTCTTCATCTACAAATTGGGCTGTATTTTTTAAAGATAACTGTACTTCTTCGAGATCTTTTGTATTACGTTCGATACGAGATTGAAAATCCTCCTGCTGCGTTTCGCGGAATTCGAGATCTTTATTGATGTTTGAAACTTTATTCTGTTGCTGATGGTATCCGAGATTTCCTTGATTGTAACTTGCGGATTTTTCAGTTAAAATCTCTGAAATTTCATTAAATCTGTCCTGAAATTCTTGAAGATCACCTACCTGCTGCTCACGTTCGTTTTTGAAATCTTGAATTTGAGGTTCGACAATCAGTAAATCATTTTCAATAGCTATTATTTTATCTTGAATATCCTTCTTGCGGTTTAGTGCATTAGTAATGAAGGTTTGATATTGTTCTTGTTTTGTTTTGACAGATATCAATTCATTATTTAGACGGTTTAGTTGAAAACGAAGCTCATCAATCATTTCCTTTTGGGAATTAGACTGTAATGCTGCTAAACGTCCGGATTCGTCGGCTATTTGATCCTGTAGCTTATTGATGTTTTCATTAAGAGCTTTGATTTCCTTTGCTAAGATTTCGATGTTTTTAGCGCGTCCGATTCGTTTACCTTCAAATAATCCCACAGAACCACCTGATAGACCTAACCTGTTTTTCGAAAATTTACCATTTTTCTGCAAAATAACAATATCTCCCTCGGGCAATGGTAATTCAAGTTCATGGTCGCGTTCTCGTTGCAAAATATAGACATTTTGTAATAAAACTTCGCAAAGAGGCTTGAATTTGTCATCAACAGTAATAACATTCAAAGCTGGAGTTAAGATATCATCATTAATCGATGAAGATGTCTTTATGGATGGGATGGCATCCAATATGAAGAAATTTGCACGACCACGTGCAGCATCGCTTAAAAGATTAATCGCCTGTACCGCATCTTGCTGTGTTTCCACGACATAGTGATTCATGATCGATTCCAGGTAATTTTCAATAGCTACGCGGTAGTCTTCCTCGCAAAAAAGAACATCTGAAAATAATGGCGGTTGTTTTTTCCAACCTGCATTCTTCTTTAGAAATCGGATTGAATCAGGAAAGCCTTCTAAATTATCAATTAAGGATTTAGTTAAGTTATATTCATTCTGTTTCGCATCTGCTAACCTTGACTCTTTATTTAATTCGTCCTTAAGGGTATTTATATTTGCTGTATGATTTTGAATTTGCGATTGCAATTCTTCTTCCATCTGTATGGCGGTCTCATACTGTTGTTGTTGCGTTTCTACACGGCCCTCTAATTCAGCTACAGTAATATTAAATTGATTTAACTCGGCTTCTTTGGATTCAGTATCTGTTACCGTTCGGATGGATTCTTGTAATAAAGCTTCTTTTTGAATATTTAAAACAGCAATATCTTTTTCAAGCTTATAGATATTGTCCTGTAAAGTTGTACTGGCCTTGTTATAACTGTCTAATTTTCCTTTGGCAGTTTGTTGCTGACCTCTTAGCTCTTCGACTTCAAATTTATCTTTTTCTAGGTTTGTTTGGAAATTATCCAATTGCTGTTGCTCATGAAATAACTCTTCATTTAACCTTTTGATCGTATAAAGAACATGATTGAGTTGTTGATTGTCATTGTTGATTTCAAAATTCAATCTGCTTTCTTTATCCTGAAGATTCTTAAGCTGTTCGTTTTTAACTTTTTTTTCCGACTCGTAATTTCGGATTTTATTAATAAATTCCTGGGTGGCTTTCTGTTGTATGGAAACATTTTTTTCCTGCTCCAGATTGTCTTCTCGGATTTGCTTTAGTGCATTTTCAGCTTTATTAATATGTTCTTGTGCGTCGGTACTCTGCTTGTTTAATTTGGATTCCTGACCTTGGAGACGTTCCAGTTCACTGCTAAAATCGGCAATGCGGTAATAGGCTAAATTGATACTACTCTGGCGGTATTCATCTTTTAAAAGCGTATATTTTTCTGCTTTTTTAGCTTGTCCTTCTAATGATCTTAGATTTTTGGTAATCTCAAACATTAAATCATCTACGCGGCTCAAGTCAAGTTCAGTATCTCTTAGCTTATTTAGCGTTTGTTTTTTACGGACTTTATATTTGGATATTCCAGATGCTTCTTCAAATAGATTTCGACGGGAGTTTTCTTTATTATTGATGATTTCATCAATCATTCTCAGTTCGATGATCGAATAAGAATCTGCTCCAACTCCTGTATCTAAAAACAAGTCTGTAATATCTTTTAAGCGACATTTTACATCGTTCAATCGGTATTCACTATCACCGTTTCTAAACAGCTTACGTGTCACAGTGACTGTTGTAAATGCTGTTGGAAGTACGTTTTTATTATTGTCAAAAGTGAGTGAAACTTCTGCCAGGTTTGCCGCTTTACGATTTTTCGTTCCATTAAAAATGATGTTTTCCATTTTTTCTGAACGGAGCATACGTGTACTCTGCTCTCCCAAAACCCAACGTATCGCATCGACGACATTTGATTTGCCACAACCATTTGGGCCCACAATTGCGGTGACGCCTTCATTAAAATTGATTGTAATCTTATCGCCGAAGCTTTTGAATCCTTTTATTTCTAGTTTAGTTAACTGCATTTATACTACAATTTTTCTGCATTAAATAGGAAACGAAATTAAGAAATAAGTTCAACTTATTTGCACGATTTTGGGATTCGGGAGCAGAAGTTTAGCTAACTCTTTGGTTATGTCTGACAATCAAAATTGCTAATAGTAAACTATTAGCAATTTCCGGTTTCACTGTCGCAGCTAGGTCCTTCATTATCATTCATGATAATAACTGTTTTAGCATCTTCATATGCTTGACGGAGTGTCTGTTCAAACATTTCTAAAGGTTGTGCTCCAGCAATACCAAACTTTTGATTAAATACGAAAAATGGAACGCCACGTAAACCTAGATTTACACCTTCTTGAATATCCTGAGTGACTTCGTAAGTAAAACGATCAGAAAGCAGCATTTCTTGGACTTCTTTTTTGTCCATCCCCACTTCCGCAGCAAGGTTTACTAATATATTGGTATCATTAACGTCTACTCCTTCACTGAAATGGGCTTTTAGTAGGCGTTCTTTTAAAATATTACCAAGACCATGCTCTTGTGCAAAATGTATAAGACGATGTCCATTGAGGGTATTGACAATTAGTGATTTTTCGAAATCAAAATCAATCTCTAGAGATTTTCCTATGGACTGAACCTGTTGCATCATACCTAAAGTTTCTTCCTTAGTTAGACCTTTTGCATTTTTAATGTACTCTACTGCGGGAATACCAGCTGCACCTTGTGGGAATTGCGGGTGTAGTTGATAAGATTTCCAAATAATCTCAACTTCATCACGATGAGGAAATGCAGCTAATGCTTGTTCCAATCTTTTTTTACCAATATAACAAAATGGACAAACGATGTCCGACCAAATTTCTATTTTCATAATGTATGTTTAAGAATCGGGAACTCCTAATAATTGAGTTCCCAAAATATGTTTTAGTTGAATTTAATAATGAAATCTTCGTGGCTTGGTCTTACTTTCTTTAAGTTAACTAACCAATCGTTTGCTTCATCGCGGTAACCCAGGGCTAAGATTGTAACCGATTTAAGGCCTAATTTGTCTAACTCAAGTAAGGCATCTAACTGTTGGTTGTTAAAACCCTCCATAGGAGTTGCATCAATTTTTTGTTCTGCCGCCGCGGCTACGGCTAATCCAAAACCAATATAAGCCTGACGTGCCGCATGGTTAAATTGCTGTTCTTGGGACAACGCTGATAATTGTGTATAAAGATTGTTTTTATAATCATCTGCAAATCCTGATGGCAATCCTCTTTCTTCCGCCTGTTGCGCAAATGGTGCTTCTACACGTTCTTTAGTATAGGAATCGTAAGCTGCGAATATTAAAATATGTGAACTGTCTACGATTTGGGATTGACCGTAAGCGATAGGTTGAATTTTTGCTTTCAATTCGCGATTTGATATTTCAATTACTCTATAAGGGTGTAGCCCAGAAGAGGTAGGAGCCAAACGAGCAGCTTCTAAAATGTAATCAACTTTTTCTTGTGCTACTGGAGTGCCATTCATCTTTTTTGTGGCATATCTCCATTTTAAATCTTCTAATAAACTCATGTTATTTATTGTGGTGTTTTAATGATATAATAAATCCCTCAATAGCATCTGTTAGGATAGGGGATACTACTTCTGGATCTGTTGCTGTATTTGATATGAATTCGATGGTAATAATACCATGTAAAATAGACCAAAAGGTTTTGAATTTTAAAAATAGATCAATTTGTTCGACTTGATTCTCTTCAATACATTTGGAAATACAATTTAACATGACATCTGATGCGACTTTCATCTCTTTGATACTGTTCACAACTTCGCATTGGGGAATACCCAAACCGAACATAATTTCATAGTATTTCTTATTTTCGAATGCGAATTTCCAGTAAGATGTCGCTAGATGATACAAGTTCAGGTCTGCGGTTCTGCTTGAATCTACAGCAGATGCAAGTTGTGTTGCCAGCAAAGAAAAACCGACTTTTGTAAAATAGGCTACAATAGCATCTTTGTTTTCAAAATGCTTATAGATAACAGGAACACTATATTCAATGGCATCTGCTATTTTTCTAATGGATAGTGCTTGCCAACCTTCCTCCTGTACAATAAGCCAGGATTGTTCAATTATTTGTAACCTAATTTTTTCTAAATCTCGCAATTTTCGCTCTGATACACCCATCTTTAAAACTTTAGTTAACAGTGTTAGCAAAAGTAACAATGATTTTTTTTAAATTAAATAGCCTGTAAAATTTAGTACATTTTTATGACAGATTATAATTATTCAAGATTATAATTATTCAATCGTAGAGTTTGTCTAAAAAAGCAATTTGTTATTATTAAAATTTGGCTGCAGTACTGGAGGTAATTAGAGGTCATTTTTTTATTTGCTCTTATTTTATAGCTGTTTACAAAATCAAGTAACTCGTTCTTTAGCTAAAATTTTCCGCGTAGCATTTGTTTTTGTCTAAAAAAATTAGTACATTTGAAGTTGATGTAAAATTAATTACTACAAGTTTTTTAATTTTTGTCAGTTTTTAAATATAAATCATTGCTAAAACTTACCGGTTTTACCTTCTCCATACACTATTGATTTTTTTAAAAATTGACCTGATATTTTGATTTATCAATATATTGGTTCTTCTCCACCAGTTAGTTTTCTGATCATTTATATTTTTCAGTAGGCTAGCCATTTCAAGATACGGCATCACAGGTTTTATTCAGACGTCTGGCGGTAGAGTCAGCGTATTATTCAGTCACTTTAAATTATACGAAATGTTAGGATTTATTATGAAATTTTTATTAACGGTTATTGTTTCAACTTGGTTAATTATGCAGGGTACTACGGGTAGCTTCTTGAGCATACCTGTTCTTTTTGCAATATTGGTGTTTGCTTTGTTTATATGGGATTCCATTATTTCTTACCGTAAATCGGAGGAAAGAAAAGAAAACTTACAACATTTGAATGATTTCTTTAAATATAAACAAAGTAAATACCGTGGTTTATAAGAAATGTTTTCTTTTGGTACATCCAATTTAATGCAGTGTTGATTTTTATCCACTGCATTTTTTTATGTCTGTAACTAGAGCGAGTTTAAGAAGGAGTTGACCTCTCCACTGAATTTTTCGGGCTCTTCCAAATTAGGTAAATGACCTGATTCCGTAAATTCAATAAATTTAACGTGGCCAATATTGTCAAGTAAGGTTTTGGTCTGTAGATCTGTGATTAACTTATCTTCTTTCCCTTTGATGACCAATGTGGGCACTGTTATAGTGTTTAACATAGCTGTTGTATCTGTACGGGCCGCTAATGCTAATTGTGTCGCACAAATGTTTTGCAGATCGTTTCGCCGAATGGCACTCTTTATTGTTTCAATCGCTTCTGGGTTTTCAGTTAATGTCTTTTTTGAAAATACTGTTTCAATAAAACCTAATGAAAATGGACGTTTTCCATATTTTAGTAAAGCTTGGATTGAATCAAAACGTTTTTGTTTTGCCATATTGTTATCGGCAAAAGAATGGGTGTCACTTAAAATGAGTCCTTGAAGTGTACTTCCTATTAATTCGTAAGTGCGCAGTGCAATGTAGCCTCCCATCGAAACACCACAAAGTACAACGTTATTTAAATTTAAATGTGTGATGAATTGGATTAAATCCTTTGCAAAAACATCCACACTAAAAAAGCCATGACCTCGCGTGCTGTGTCCGTGTCCTCTAATATCGATTGCTATTCCGATAAATTGTTCGTCTAATTGTTGCATCTGTGCACGCCACATATTTTTATTGAAAGGGAAACCATGTAAAAAGATAACTGTTTTTTCAGCTTTATCTGTCTTACTAGGTCTTATCATATATGAAATGCTGATGTCGTCAATACGTATTTTGCTGAGTTTCGTTTCTTTTTTGGACATAAGTACGTCTTTGTGAAAAAAAATATTAAAAAAATAACCTTTGTAAATGTAATACTATCAATAAGATAATAAAAATATTACTTTTTTTGTCTAAAAAAGTTTAAAAATAGTTTGCAGAATTGAAAAAAGTCCCGATATTTGTATCACCAAACAAAAGGGTATGACTTTAAATAAAAGTCGCTCAAAATGCACTCATGGCTCAATTGGATAGAGCACCTGACTACGGATCAGGAGGTTAGGGGTTCGACTCCCTTTGAGTGCACTACTAGAAAGCTTAGTCCATTACGACTAAGCTTTTTTTGTTCCATTCCAAATTATTAATAGAAGGTTTCATCATATAGTTTAATTGGGGTTAATAGGAATATGACACTCCGTTTAAACTCTTTATTTAACTATCCGCTATTTTTGTTGCTATATTTAAATTTCGCCAAAATGAATTATAAAAGTATTTGTCTGCTTTTTTTACTTTTCACTTTCAAAATAATATCTGCCCAGCAAGCTCATTATCCTGATAAGCCTAATATTCATGGAATGTTATTGATGGGGATGGAGACTATATATGCTGAACATTTACCTATGTTTCATCAGCCACACGACTATCAGATTATTCTGGAGCTTGAATTTTCTAAGGCCGATCTAGAGCAATATCGCACTAGCCGTTTAGCATTTCCTGAAGAATTTGTTTATACGATTGAACCAGAAGTTTTTGTTTTGCCAGAAATGGTTAATAAGACCAAAGTATTTAAGGCAAATGTATATAGAGGTCATTTTGAAAGGGGAGGATTTAAGCTTTTAGATTCGATTTCTCTTAAAATCAAGCAGGTTGTCTATTATAAACAGTTTGATAAAGATAATCCAAGGCCTGTAGATTTGCAGTACATCTTATTCGGAAATATGAAAGAACAATTTCTGAGCCATTTGATCAGTAGAAAACCTGATTTTCATGAGGTTTTGTCTGTTAAGTTGTCGGATGTTAAGCAGATGAAAACAGATAAGTCTTATCAGCTGCTCGTTTTGAAGGAAAGGGAGAATCGTGTTCCTTTTTCTTGGAGTAAGTCGAAGGCAATGATTCTGGGAACTAAACGACCGGTTAGTTTTATAAACCACAAACAGCTGTATGTTGAATTTGGTGATTTGGAATAAAGAATATTCCATATTCCTTTTATACGAGTCTTCCTGGTTAAAAGGTTTTTATTTTCTTCTATTTTTAAAATAAGATCTAGTTTATGCGTTGACAGAGGTACAGGTAAAGTATTTCAAATGCAATCAGCATTTTATATAGTAACTGAAAAAATTGCTTTAGAGTTTTGGGAAACTTTTTTTAATTATTTTAAGATAATCCTTTCAAAGATGAAATAACTTGAATACGTATAATGGGTGATTTAGGGATTAAAAATTCTTCTTTGGTGGTTATATATATCGAATTTCGCCGTGTGCGAGCTCTTTATATCTGTTGATTATGATTAAGCATAATTGTATTTGATTGATGATTTTTTATTTTGTTTCATTATCAGTCTATTAGATAAAAATTGAAAAAAAAATTTGGATGCAGTGCTATTTTGCCTATATTTGCATCACCAAAACGGAAGAACAGCAATGAAGATGACGTAATGGTTGACGCGCTCATGGCTCAATTGGATAGAGCACCTGACTACGGATCAGGAGGTTAGGGGTTCGACTCCCTTTGAGCGCACTATTTGAAAAGCCTAATCAATATAGCGATTAGGCTTTTATTTTTTTACTCTATTACTCTAAATACTACTATGCTAAACCTTGTAATATTTGGCCCTCCGGGGGCAGGAAAGGGAACACAATCGCAGAAGCTTATCGATAAATATCAGTTAGTTCATGTTTCAACAGGTGATATCTTTAGAGCTCATATTCAAAACCAGACAGCTCTAGGTCAACAAGTCAGTCAGATTATTGCTGACGGAAACTTAGTGCCTGATTCGGTTACGATTGCGATGTTGGAAGAGGAGGTGAAGAAAAATCCGGACGCAAAAGGATTTATTTTTGATGGCTTTCCACGTACTGTGGCACAAGCAGAGGCGTTGGACGCATTTTTAACTGGTATTAATTCTTCTATCTCTGTAGTTATAGCTTTAGATGTAAATGAAGATGAATTAAAAACACGCATTGCTAAACGTCAGGAGATTTCTGGCCGTGCGGATGATGCTGCTGATAAATTGGTAAAACGTATTGATGAATATTTTACAAAAACTATTCATGTGTTACCATATTATGAAGCACAAGGTAAATTGTCCAAAGTAAACGGTATTGGTGATATCGATTTTATTTTTGGAGAATTGACTGCTATTATTGACAATTATTAAATAATAAAGCGGAGACGTTTTAATAACAAATATATTTTATTTCTATGGCGCAAGGTTCTAATTTTGTCGATTATGTGAAGGTGTGTTGTCGATCGGGACACGGAGGATCAGGCTCAGCGCACTTACATCGAGATAAAACAACCATGAAGGGTGGACCCGATGGAGGTGATGGTGGTCGTGGAGGTCATATTATCCTTAAAGGGAATACACAATTATGGACTTTATTGCACCTAAAATATAGGAAGCATATCATTGCTTCCAGTGGTGAATCAGGTAGTTCCGCTACAAGTACGGGTGCCTCAGGGAAGGATGAAATTTTAGAGGTTCCTGTAGGAACAGTGGCTAAAGATGCTGAAACGGGAGAGGTTTTATTTGAAATCACTGAGGATGGAGAGATGCAAATTTTAACTCCCGGTGGTAAAGGTGGGTTAGGTAACTGGCACTTTAAATCTTCAACTCAGCAAACGCCACGTTTTGCGCAGCCGGGTCTACCTGGACAAGAGCGTTGGATTATTCTAGAATTGAAAGTATTAGCCGACGTAGGATTGGTTGGTTTTCCAAATGCGGGAAAATCTACATTATTATCTGTTGTTTCAGCGGCGAAACCTGAAATTGCGAACTATCCTTTTACTACCTTAGTTCCTAATCTTGGTATCGTGAGTTATCGTGATGGGAAATCTTTTGTAATGGCAGATATTCCTGGTATTATTGAGGGTGCCTCTAAAGGTAAGGGTTTAGGGTATCGATTCTTAAGGCACATTGAACGAAACTCTGTCTTATTATTTATGGTGCCTGCAGATACGGAGCGCACGATAAAGCAGGAATATGATATTCTATTAAATGAGCTTTCAGTTTATAATCCAGAACTTCGTGATAAACCAAAATTATTGGCGATTACTAAGGCTGATATGTTGGATGATGAATTGGAGAGAGAAATGGAAAAAGAAGTTCCGGAAGGATTACCGTATATCTTTATATCATCTGTTGCAGGAAAAAATATTTTGCAATTGAAGGATATGATCTGGAAAGCAATCAATTTGTAATTGATTATTTTTTGGTAAAAAAGCGATTACATACGATGTAATCGCTTTTTTTATTTTTTAGCTCCTGTATTGAACGGTAGTTTGTAACTTTAGTGTCTAAACTAATTATATTATGAATCAAGCAGCACAAAAATATTGTGTAGAATGCGGAGCTATTATTAATGCGAAGGCAGAAATATGTCCATCATGTGGTGTTCGTCAACCGATGTATTATACCCAGCAATCTAATAATCAAAATAGAGATGAGAGGTGGTTAGCCTGTTTATTACTTTGTATTTTTTTAGGACCGTTTGGTGTTCACCGTTTTTATGTAGGTAAGATCGGTACTGGGATTATTCAATTATTGACCTTTGGCGGATGTGGTATCTGGTATATTATTGATCTTGTTATGATTGTCATTGGAAATTTTCGCGATGCATCGGGCAATGTAATTGAAAGTGATTAATAAACACTTCATTATCTTATTAAGATTGGTGATTTTAGCGATATATTTTTGGAATATCACAATATTATAAAAAAAGTCTTTTTACTTTGATGATTTTGTTATACCTTTGTCTCCTGTGAAAATTGAAGTAAATGCTTTCGCAAATGTTGTAAAAAACGATAATTTCGTTATCGTTGAATCAATTGTTAATTGATTATTTAGCCCATTTAGGGCTTTTTTTATACACCAAAACTTCGATAAAGCAAGGAATTAGGAAAAACAATTTTATATTTAATAAATAATGACCAACTACAGCAAATTGCCTGCAATTTTAGTTTTAGAAGACGGAACGGTTTATCACGGAAAAGCAGCGGGAAAAATTGGAACGACTACTGGCGAAATTTGTTTCAATACCGGAACTACAGGTTACCAAGAGATTTTTACCGATCCCTCATATTTCGGACAAATTATGGTAACAACCAATGCCCATATTGGTAACTATGGAATTGATGAAGATGATACTGAATCTAGTAAGATTCAAATCGCAGGATTAGTTTGTAAAAATTATAATATTAACTATAGTCGTAAAATGGCCGACGAATCTATTCAGAGCTATTTTGAAGAGGGAAATTTAGTTGGTATTTCAGATATTGATACGCGATCTTTGGTGCGTCATATCCGTAATAAAGGTGCAATGAATGCTATTATTTCATCTGAAAACTTAGATGTTGAAGCATTAAAAGCTACTTTAGCTACTGTTCCTTCCATGGATGGACTTGAATTATCATCTCAGGTTTCTACTACAGAACCTTATTTTTATGGTAATGAAGATGCTCCTGTACGTGTGGCAGTATTAGATTTAGGTATTAAAAAGAATATTCTTCGCAATTTCTCTCAAAGAGAAGTGTATGCAAAAGTATTCCCTGCTAAAACTACTTTTGCAGAAATGCAAGAATGGAATCCTGCAGGATATTTCATCTCTAATGGTCCTGGTGATCCATCAGCGATGAGTTACGCAATTCAAACGGTAAAAGATATCTTAGCGGCAGACCAACCGATGTTTGGAATCTGTCTTGGACACCAGATATTGGCTTTGGCAAATGATATCCGTACGAAAAAAATGCACAACGGTCACCGTGGTATCAACCATCCGGTTAAGAATATTATTGCTAACCGTTGTGAGATTACCTCTCAGAATCATGGCTTTGGTGTTGTTGCAGAAGATATTGAACAGTCAGATAAAGTTGAAGTTACGCACATCAATTTAAATGACCAATCGATTGAAGGTATCCGTGTAATTGGAAAAAATGCGTTCTCGGTACAATATCATCCAGAGTCGTCACCTGGTCCACATGATTCACGTTATTTATTTGATGATTTCATTGAGTTGATTAAAAAATAATCGATCAGTATAAAGATAGGGGTTAGCAATTTGCTAACCTCTTTTTTTGCACTTTATATATTCATTCTTGCCATAAAATTGTGGTTTACGTTTTTTAATAAGCTCAATTTTATTTATATTTGATTATTAAATCAGAATATAATTTTTTAGTGTAAAAATTACACTAAGTATTGTATAAAATACTATATAAAAAGTTTAAACCAATATTACAATGAGTTTAATTATTGATGTACATGCGCGTCAGATTTTGGATTCGCGCGGAAATCCTACTATCGAAGTAGATGTAACGACACAAAATGGTTTCGTTGGACGTGCTGCAGTGCCTTCTGGTGCTTCTACAGGTGTTCACGAAGCAGTAGAGTTGCGTGATGGTGATAAATCAAAATACTTAGGTAAAGGTGTTTTGAAAGCAGTAGAAAATGTAAACACTAAAATTGCTGAGGCTTTAGCAGGTGTTGATGTTTTTGAGCAAAATGCAATCGACAAAATCATGATTGATTTGGACGGTACTGAAAATAAAGGAAACTTAGGCGCTAATGCTATTTTAGGTGTTTCTTTAGCTGTTGCAAAAGCTGCTGCCCAAGAGTCTCGTCAACCATTATACCGTTATATTGGTGGTGTTAATGCTAATACATTGCCTATTCCAATGATGAACATCATTAATGGTGGCTCTCACTCTGATGCTCCTATTGCTTTCCAAGAATTTATGATTATGCCAGTAGGCGCTCCTTCATTCTCTGAAGCTTTACGTTGGGGAACGGAAGTATTCCATAACTTGAAAAAGATTTTACATGACCGCGGTCTATCTACTGCAGTAGGTGATGAAGGTGGCTTTGCTCCGACTTTTGATGGTACTGAAGATGCTATTGAAACTGTATTAAAAGCAATTGAAGCAGCTGGTTACAAACCAGGTTCTGATATTTGTCTAGCTTTAGATTGTGCTGCTTCAGAATTTTATGTAAACGGTAAATACGATTATACTAAATTTGAAGGTGATAAAGGTGCTATCCGTACTTCCGAAGAACAAGTTGCTTATTTAGCAGAATTGACTGAAAAATATCCAATTATATCTATCGAAGATGGTATGCAGGAAGATGATTGGTCAGGTTGGAAATTGTTAACAGAAAAAATTGGCGCTACTATTCAATTGGTTGGTGATGATTTATTTGTTACAAATACAAAACGCTTGCAACAAGGTGTCGATACAGATACTGCAAATTCAATCTTAGTAAAAGTTAATCAAATTGGTTCTTTAACTGAAACAATTAATGCTGTTACTTTGGCACAGAATTCAAACTACACTTCGGTTATGTCTCACCGTTCTGGTGAAACTGAAGATTCAACAATCGCTGATTTAGCTGTTGCTTTGAACTGTGGTCAAATTAAAACTGGGTCGGCTTCACGTTCTGATCGTATGGCTAAATACAATCAATTGTTACGCATTGAAGAAGAATTAGGTGCAAATGCTCGTTTTATTGGAAAGAACTTCCGTTTTGCGAAAAAATAATTTGCAATAAATATCAAAAAGAGGCATCCTTTATTTAAGGATGCCTCTTTTTTTACATGATATTCTAAATTAGATTTACAATTTACATCATGCACTGCTAAGTGATAATTTTAAAATAATTTATCACTACCTGGAATATGTAAATCAAGTTTTAATTCCTTATTCAGCTTTTTGATGAAATAACTTGCTAAAAGTGGTGATTCCAGTTCGATGTTTTGATGAATGAAAAAATATAGTCTCTGTAGACCTGCTTCCCGCCATTGTTTAATGACCATAACCCAGTCGTCCAATCTGGTGTAATCAGACGGATCATTGGCTCCGACATAGCGAATGAATGCCGATGGAGTAGTTAAACGCATATGTAAGAGGTCGCGCCTTCCTGCTGTGTCAACTAAGACATTTGTAATGTCAAATTCCTCAAGTAACTTGTAAAATGCAGTTGCTGTTTCAGCTTTGGAAAACCATTCCTGATTACGAACTTCTACTGCAAGTGCTAGTCCTTTCGGAAATTTAGAGAGAAACTCACGGAGGCGTTCCATATCTTTTGGTTTATAGTTATCATGCATTTGTAAGAAGATCATTCCTAACTTTTCTTCAAAGAGAGCGATGTTATCTGTAAATTCCTTTACTTTTTCATCAGTGTTTAATAAACGGCTATAATGACTTATTGATTGCGGTATTTTAGGGAAAAATTTAAAGTCTGTGGGAGTCTTTTTTTTCCAAGTCTCAACTTGCTCTTTTGATGGTGCATTATAAAAAGTTGCATTGAGTTCAATACTGTTAAACTGGCTACTGTAGTAGGGAAGTTCATCTTTCGTTCCTTTCGGATAAAAGCCCTTTAAGTCCGATTTATTCCACTTAGCACATCCGACATAGATGGCAAATGCTTCCTTGTTTTTATTCTTTTTTAATAATTTTAGCGTATCCGGGGAAGTAGGGGGTAACGTAAAATCTATTTCTTGTGGATTTGATACCTGTCCAAATTTCATGTTGTTCCGTTTTATATTGTTTATAAAAAGTAAAGCGAAGCTGCGGATTTAAATAATGTAAACTGATTTTATTTTTATCTTACATCACATGATCTTTTTTGAAGTTGAGCTTACCATTGTGCGCTCGCGATTCTTAATATATCACATTGAAAGAAGGATAAAATAAGCAGTCTATTTTAATGCAGTTCATCCCAAAGTTCTTGAAATTGTTGTTTCAATTGTGCTAATTCTTGTTCTAATGTTTCAATTCTTTTATGAAGGAGTACCGTATTTTCGGATAGGGGATGTATTTGCTCAAATTGTTCCAAATCGATATCACCGAGTAAATGTATATATCGCACTTCCTTATGTCCTGGTTGTTTTTCTAATGCTTTTACAAATCCTTCTGATGCTAATTTTTCAAGATGTTCTGTAATGTCTTCCAAGGCTTCAAAATCATACAGACGACCTGAATTTGAATTTATTTCTCCGGCTGTTAATGGTCCGCGAAGTAGTAGAAGACAGATGATTGCTAGTTCTGATGGAACTAATGGAAATTGTATGGCAAAATTATGTTTATACTTTGTCACACGGCTACCTCCACCTACAACATGCGCGATAAGACCCTTTTTTTTCAGTATGGCTAAGGTATTGATAATGGTCTCATCGGAATATTGTACCACAGGTCTTCGAGCCGTTTTTTGGTTGCAGGCACTTTGGAGACCGTTCAGTGACATCGGGTAATATTCTGGGGTGACCTTTGACTTCTCGATCAAAGAGCCTAATACACGTTGCTCTTCGGCTGATAATTGTGGTTTGGTGCTAAGTTCCATAAATTTAATTAGTTGAAATCAAATATGCTATTTTTTAGAGGGGGAAACAATTATTTTTAAATATTATCCACAATAAAAACCATTAAATATCCTTTTTATTATCTTAGTGAAGTTTTAAATATACAGCTTTGTTAAAGATCGCGTTCCATCCCGAATATGTTCATCCTGTACGTGCAGGCCATCGATTTCCGATGGAAAAATATGAATTGATTCCATTACAGCTATTACACGAAGGGGTAGTGAAAGCGGAAAATTTTTTTGAACCTCTACTTGTGTCATTTGAAATTGCTTGTTTAGCACATGATCCCGACTATGTGCAGACTTTATTTGATCTGACATTAGATCCTAAGATGGTTCGGAGAATTGGTTTTCCTTTAACAAGGAGTCTAGTTGATCGAGAACGTTATCTGGTAGATGGTACGATAAAGTCCGCACTATATGCGCAACAAAATGGTATTTCGTTTAATATTGCAGGTGGAACGCATCACGCGGGTTATGATTTTGGAGAGGGCTTTTGTTTATTGAATGATCAAGCTGTGGCCGCTCGTTATTTGCTTAAAAATAAGCTGGCAAAAAAAATTTTAATCATCGACCTCGATGTGCATCAGGGTAACGGAACCGCTCATATATTTCAAGACGACCAAGATGTTTTTACTTTTTCGATTCACGGGGATAAAAATTTTCCATTTATCAAAGAAAATTCTGATTTGGATCTTCCTGTTTCGGATGGTATAACTGATGATGTATATTTGCAGTTGCTTAGCAAGCATCTGCCGAATCTCTTCAACAAAGTCAAACCAGATTTTGTTTTTTACCAGGCCGGAGTTGATATTCTGGCGACAGATAAATTGGGGAAATTGAAACTTTCTCCAGCAGGCTGTCGATTAAGAGATGAGTTTGTTCTGTTAAATTGTTTGCAATATCAGGTTCCGGTTCAAGTTTGTATGGGAGGAGGCTATTCTTTGCATATCAAAGATATTGTTAATGCACATTGCGAAACATTTAAAATCGCTGTCGATTTATATAATTTTTAAAAATAAGATTTAAATAAGAAATATGTTTTTTCATCAAGATGCTACATTCGATCAACTTTCTATCCATCGCGTAGGCAATAAGTCACAAGAGGAATTTTATATATTATCAGAGCAACCAGTTCCACTTGAGAATGACGATGTACTCCCCCCTCTGCTCATGCAATATTTTATGAGTCCTTTTGCAAAGGTAAATGAAGTTTATCGCTTATTTCATCCCAATGGAGAGCTGGCGTTAAATGAAATTTATCACTTTACAAAACAATTCTTTAATGATCAATTAGCTTTTCATGAATACTCTCAGCAGATTGCAAAACACTTATATGAAGTTTGTATGCACCCGAAGATCAAACCTGGTGAGGTGTATGTGGTTTCATTGAAAAATGTACAGATTGAGGGGGAGAATTATGATGCTGTCGGAATTTTTAAGTCAGAAAATAAGGAAACTTATCTAAAAGTATATCCGAATCAAGGTGGTTTTCAATTGGATTATGAGGAAGAAGCAATTAATATAAATAAATTGGATAAGGGTGTGATCATAGTCAATGTAGAAGAAGAGGAAGGTTATAAGGTGCTGGTTGTCGATCAAACGAATAAAACAGAGGCAGTTTATTGGAAAGATGATTTTCTAAAGATAAAAATTCGTAATGATGATTTTAATCAGACGGGTAACTATTTGAAAGTTTATAAAAACTTTGTAAATGAGAAATTGGATGATATGTTTGAGTTAGAAAAGGCTGATAAGATTGATCTGCTCAATAAATCATTGAATTACTTTAAAGAAAAAGAGACCTTTGATCAAGAGGAATTTGAGGAGGAAGTAATTGGTAATCCTATTGCAGCAACAATGTTTAATGACTTCCGATCTGGATTTGAAGATGAATTTGATTCTCCTTTTCAAAGCAGTTTTGATATCGCTGACAAAGCGGTTAAAAAAATGGAAGCATCTTATAAGACCGTATTAAAGCTGGATAAAAATTTTCATGTTTATTTGCATGGTAAACGAGAATATATTGAAAAAGGATTTGATGAAGATAAGGGGATGAATTATTATAAGCTATATTTTGAAAATGAGAGCTAATATCTAAACAACGTTTATGCTAAAGAAACCACTTATCTGTTTTGCAATACTGTGTTTTATTACCGCAATAATCACTATTCTGGAAGGAAATACTTTTTTTGTTGAGCACTATTATTCAAGAATGTGGTATCCTTCTTTTTCATATTTACCACAAGCTATTTTTGGTTATTTACCTTTTAGTATTGGGGACTTATTTTACTTTTTTGCTGTTTGTTGCCTTTTACTACTAATCGTTAAAGTTGTTAAGTACCTATTTAAAAAAAGGTATGTTTATGCCGGTAGATTCCTAGTATATCTTATTAACGTAATTTTGGGCTTATACTTGTTTTTTTACATAAGTTGGGGGATGAACTATTACCGGATACCCATTGTACAAAATATAGGTTTAAGCACAGATAGTCTAAAGTTAGCTGATTATCTTGTTGTCCTGGAAACATGTCTCGATTCGACAAATGTTTTGCGTTCCCAAATAAATCCAAAGCAATGGGAGCATCAGAATGAAAAGATAAAAAGAGAGATGAAAGCATTAGTACAGTCGGATACGACTTTTCAATCTTTTCTTTCAACGACTTTAGTCGGTGCAAAGGGTCCCCTTAATAGTCATTGGGTCTCCTATTTTGGTGTGTCAGGATATTTTAATCCTTTTACACATGAAGCACATGTGAATACAGCGATGCCTGTTTTTTCAAGTCCTTTTACGTATGTTCATGAATTGGCTCATCAACAGGGTGTGGGTTTTGAAGACGAGGCAAATTTTATCGCCTATGTGCGATTGAAAAATCATCCAGAGCTTTTTTACCGCTATTCCAGCTATTTACAAACAACATCGTATATGCTACAGGAGCTTAGGGGAATAGATGAGGAATTGTTTGCTACTTATAAAAAACGCCTTTCCCAACTTGTAATAGATGATCTGAAGGAGGAAGCTACTTTTTGGAGCAATTATACTGGCTGGACTAATAAAATCTCAGGGATCTTCTATAATGGCTATTTGAAGCATAATAATCAAAAGGAGGGAATGGCCCGCTATGATAGAATGACTAGACTTGTGGTAGCTTATGAATTAAAGCTTAAAGGATGCCTTTAAAATTATTTTAAATAAGAAAAAGCGAGCATTGCTCGCTTTTTCTTATTTAATCGTTATAATCTCAGTCTTGCCATCTGTACCCGGGCTACCGGAATAGATCTGACCTTGAGGAAGTCCTCTCAAGCCAGCGGGAGCTTGTCTCACGCGATCATAAATCGATCTTAAATCGCTGGTTGCATTGACATTTTTACCACCACCTTCATTTGCAATCTGCAAATAATTAGGTTGTTTTTTATTTTCTCTTTGCGGTACAAGGCTATTTTCTGAAAGTGTCAATTTAACATTTCCACCATTACCATTTGGAAATGTTTTTGTTCCATTAAAGGCATTATCTCCCTTCGCTATAATATACAGCGACCCTAATTTTTGAATATTAGCTTGAATATCAAAATTGGAACCGTTATTTTTTCCATCTGTTCCCGAAATAGAAGCATTATTACCTATAATGGCGTGACCAACATTCAAAATGACATTTTTGTTTGCGTAAAACATCAAAGAAGCTTTATCACCCATTATCAACGTGTCAATATGCAAATTAATCGTCGAGTCAGAGGATTTGGTATTGTAGACTTTTTTAGCCTTTTTCCCAATTTCTAATTTGCTGATGTGCTCAACATTACTTTGTGCATATGACTGAAATCCCAAAAAAGCAAGGGCAAAAATTGTAATTATTTTTTTCATGGCTATTTGTTTTTTATGTTAAACAACATCTGTTTGACGAATAGCGTTTTTGAAGGTTTAATGCGCTACTTCAAATACTGAACAATTAATTTAGCGGTTTTGTTTGATGCTCCTGGTTCTCCTAGTTTTTGGGCCAATGTTTCATAATTTTCCATTACACTTGCCCGGTATTCTGCTTTATTGATCAATTGATCTAGCTCTTGTGCAATATCGTAAGTGGTACAATCGTCTTGAATCAATTCTCTTACAGACAAGAAGTCATTAATTAAATTGACCAGCGAAATGAATTTTACTTTAATGACCTGTTTAGCAATCCATATGGATAGTGCATTGGCTTTATAAACAACGACTTGAGGTACTTTAAGAATTCCAGTCTCCAATGTTGCTGTCCCACTTGTTACGACTGCTGCCTCAGCATGTTTTAATAAATCGTAAGTAGCATTAAATACAATTGGTATATTTTGATCCCCAATGTATTGCTGGTAGTATGATTTATCAAAATTTGGTGCTCCTGCAATTACAAATTGATGCATTGGAAAGAGGTAGGTTAAATTTGCCATAACCGGTAATAACTTCTCTATTTCCATTTTACGGCTACCAGGCAGCAATGCGATGATTGGCCGTTCGCTGAGCTGTTGTTCAGCAATGAAATTAGGATTGAACTTGTAAGATGAAATGGCATCTAGTAATGGATTTCCAACATAGTCAACGGGCATTTTCCATTTTTTATAAAAATCGACTTCAAAGGGAAGAATACAGAACATGTGATCGACGACACGTTTTATTTTAATCACACGTTTTTGATTCCATGCCCATACTTTCGGAGAAATATAGTAACATGTTTTTATACCTTTTTTTTTGGCAAAATCTGCGATTTTTAAGTTAAAGCCGGGGAAATCAATTAAAATGACACAATCAGGCTTTTCTTTAATAATATCTTCTTTTACCTTTTTTAGATTTTTTGAAATGGTACCTAAGTTTTTTAATACTTCGACAAAGCCCATAAAGGCCATTTGCGAAGTGTGTATTAAGGCCTTTTGATCTGCAGCTTCTTCCATCTGTGTGCCGCCTACGATTTTGAAGGTAGCGTTTGGATCTTCGACTTTTAATGCGTTGATCAAGTTTGCACCATGTAAATCTCCGGAAGATTCGCCTGCTATAAGATAATATTTCATTTGCTCGATTCTATTCAATAATAGGGTTAAACTTAGATAATTTTGCTTAGATCCGCAATATTATTGCGCTTATATAAAAGTAATGATATTGGATTTATCGTTTTATGGATACAGTATGGGTGATTCATTTTTTGATGATGATTGCGCATTTATAATGAAGAAAAGTTACAGGTTTCTTTTATAATAGATGATTATCACGCAGTTTTTCCATAATTAATAGGTACATAATTAGACTTTAGCTAATTTTCAGATAAATGTTTTTATATTTAATTGAGATTTAGCATGTATAGATCTTAAATATTACTTTTGTACTATGGATAGATTTTTAGCACTTATTCGAAACAAATATTTTTTAGCTGGTATAGCTTTTACTGTTTGGATGTGTTTTTTTGATCGTAATGATTTTGCAACACAATATAGTTACCAGCATCAAAAAAGTAATTTGGAGAGAGAGAAAGCGTTTTACGAGAAAGAAAATGAGAGTATTATAGAAACCATAACAGACATCCGCTCTGATCAACGTGAAGTGCAAAGGATAGCTCGTGAAAAATATAAAATGAAGAAAGAAAATGAGGATGTTTATATTGTAACCGAGGTAGAACCAAAAGAAGAAAATTAAATCCAAGTTTCCTTTCTTTAGGATATTGAATTATTAGAATAACATAAAAAAGGCTGTTTCGAGATCGAAACAGCCTTTTTTATGTTATTCTTCTGTCTTATGCTCTGCGGCATATTCTTTTCTTATTTTCGAATGTTTTTTACTATAAACAAAGTAGATTATTACACCGATCAACATCCAGATGCCTAGTCGTTCCCAAGATTCAACAGGTAATGATGCCATCATTAATACACAGACTAAAATACCGAGTATGGGAATAAGTGGTACAAATGGTGTTTTAAATGGACGTTCCAGGTTTGGTTCAGTCTTGCGTAATACAAGTATCCCTATACACACTAATGTAAATGCAAATAAGGTACCAATACTGACCATGTGGCCTAAATCGGATACGGGTACAAATCCGGCAAAAATACTTACAAATACCATGAAAATTAAATTTGTTTTCCAAGGAGTCTGTCTTTTTGATAGATCTGAAAATATTCGAGGTAATAGACCATCTTTACTCATTGAATAAAATACACGGCTTTGACCTAAAAGCATTACCAAAATTACAGATGTATATCCAGCGATAATCGTTACGATTAAAGCTGTGTTTAAGAAGGTATAACCTGTTTTTGCAAATGCAGTGGCAACAGGTTTGGCATCACCTTTAAACTCAGTGTAAGGTGCCAATCCAGTCAATACATATGAAAACAATACATATAGTAAGGTACAGATAATCAAAGAACCAATAATACCGATTGGCATTCCTTTTTTAGGATTTTTAGCTTCTTGCGCAGCAGTACTAACGGCATCAAAACCGATAAAAGCAAAAAATACAACTCCAGCCGCTCTCAGGATACCGCTAAAACCAAAATGACCAAAATCATCGCTACCCAGAAAACTCCAGAAGCTTAACTGGCCACTTTTCACCATTTCTTCTCCATGATTGACAGGTATAAAAGGTGTGTGATTCGCTGGATCTATGAATCCCCAACCCAATACAATGAAAATTAGAACTACAGCAACTTTTAGAATAACTAAAATGTTATTTACAAAAGAAGATTCTTCTGTACCGCGCATTAAAAGTAGTGATAGTAAACAAACAATGATAATTGCAGGGACATTGACAATACCACCTTCCCAAGGACCGTGTAGAAATTGAGTTGGAATTTCGACGCCTAATGTTAAGAGAAGTTGATTGAAGTATTGGGACCAACTAACAGATACCGTAGCTGCTGCTAAAGCATATTCTAAGACTAGATCCCATCCAATTATCCACGCCATAAATTCACCCATCGTAGCATATGAATAGGTATAAGCAGATCCAGCAACCGGGATCATCGATGCAAATTCTGCATAACATAAACCTGCAAAACCGCAGCCTACAGCCGCAATAATAAAAGAGAGTACTACAGCAGGACCAGCATGGTCGGCCGCCGCTATACCTGTCAGTGAAAATAAGCCTGCACCTATAATGGCACCTACTCCTAATGCAATAAGTCCAGAACTGGAGAGTGTACGTTTTAATGTACCTTGGCCATTTAGCTCTGCTTCTGCGATTAATTTGCTAATCGATTTTTTAAAAAGCATAAATATATTTTAAGTGGGTTGTTTTTTAATGTTTATTGATTGTCTTTTCAAAGTCAAATATAGTTTATTATATGAAAAAAGAGGAAGTTTTTTTTGTTTCTGTTCTTGATATAATGATAATTAATGTTTATAAAGCTGTTGTAAAGTATTTTTACATAGCCTAACTTATTTAAACTTGTTCAAAATAAAAAAAAGAAATTTTTAAATAAAGTATGGGGAGTTTGAACACAGAATGGTAAAGAATCTGCGCGATAATGATTCAATGTTCGTATAAAGGCTTTAAAAATGAAAAAGCTTTAAACCTTTGAAATATTTTGGTTTAAAGCTTTTTTGAACTTATAATAAAGTTGAATTTACTATTTTCCTTTTTTCGTGTTGTATTTTTTGTAGGCATCTATAATATACAGCTTAACATCTTCTGCTGAGGCTTGCTCAATGAATTTGTAAGTCGGTCTGTATTGCTCTTTGAAAAGTGCCAAATCTGGATTTTTTAGAGGCGTTACGGATTGGATTAAGTCATCTGTGAATTTACGATCGATAGCTCTTTTATGTTGCTCCTCTACTAAAAGTTTGTAGTTTTGACGTGCTCTTTTTCCTTCTTTACTAAATAGTCGAGAAGGAGAGAGACGGATACCGCCACGTTGTTGACCAACATCAGAGTATTTTCCAGCGATTTTTGTTGCATTGATTTCTGCAATTAATCTACTATCTGTCATTCTTTCAATATAGACTTCATTTAGTTCAATTACTGAATTTAATCTATTTAGATAGACTCTTTTAACACCATAATCATAGACAAAAACAGTGTCTTTTTCATATCCGGTAGCCTCTATCGCTAAATAATCATTCAATTGAGCATCAATGATAAAATTGCCTTCTTGATCTGTTTGCACAATTTTATTTGTACGGGTATTTTTGATAGAAACTCCTTCAATTTTTTGACTACTGACCAATTCCATGGCAATTCCTTTTATTTTTTCCTGCGCTTTGAGATTGCTGAAGATACTGGTAATTCCCAGAAGTGTCAATATGCTTAAACTATGTATGAATGCTGTTTTCATTTTTCCTTTTTATATAACCAAAAATACATAAATATAAGTAGTAATGTATTTAAAAGAAATTATTTTAATAAAAAAATCTCATATATGATTGTATATGAGATTTTCTGTTTTTTATTTTGCTGTCCAGATATTGTTTTCCGGAACATGGTCTGGAAAAACTTTATCAGGATCTAATTGAACTGATATTAAAGGTTCTTTTGAATCTATTTTGAAGTCAAAAGATTGGTTTCTTTCCCAAACTTCTACAGGTAATTTTTTTCGAATTTTCTTTCCTGATACTGTTGTGGCTTCAACTACTACAGGCATAGGAAGTTTTTCTAAATTTTGAACCGTAATAACGGAACCTAATTTAGGGTCATTTTTTATGTATGTTACTTTATTGATTGCCTGATCAAGACGCCAGTTGTTTAGAAACCAACCGCGCCAAAACCAATTTAAGTTTTCCCCTGTCCCATTTTCCATTGAACGGAAAAAATCTTCTGGTGTCGGATGTTTATAGGCCCAATCAGAAATGTATTTTTTGAATGCATAATCAAAACGTTCTGCGCCAATAATTTCATTTCTTAATAATTTGAGACCATAAGCAGGTTTATAGTAAAGCAATATACCAATATTGCGTTCATCCATGCTTTGTGGTGTATTCATTATCGCTTCCAAGCGAGGATCTGTAAATCGGACTGCTTGACTGTTTGGATCTCCAACTTGTTTAAAATATTCACCGTTATTGAAACTTTCGGTTGCAATTTCATTTATGAAAGAGTTGAATCCTTCATCCATCCAGCCAAATTCTCTTTCGTTGCTGGATACAATCATGGGAAACCAGTTATGGCCAAATTCATGATTTGTTACTCCCCATAAGGATCCAGCACGTGCTTTATTGCCACAAAAAGATAATGCAGGGTATTCCATGCCTCCAACATTGGAAGCTACGTTGACAGCTACAGGATAGGGATAATCAAACCATTTGTTGGAGTAATGTTCAATGGCCGCTTTGGTATACTCAGTAGAACGTTCCCAGGCATTATTACCATTACTTTCTTCTGGGTAAGCAGAAATAGCAAGTGATTTTTTTCCATTGACCAAATTAATTCTCGCTGCATCCAATATAAAAGAAGAGGAAGAAGCCCATGCAATATCTTGCGCATTATTTAAAATGTATTTCCACGTTAGGCTTTTCTTATTTGGTCTTGAGTTTGCTTGAGAGACCTCTTGTGCAGAACGTATGATGACTGTCTGGTCACTATTTTTGGCATTTTCATAGCGTTTAAACTGTTCTGCCGTAAATACCTCTTGTGGGTTCTGAAGTTCTCCCCCCAAAACTACAATGTGATTCGCGGGAGCCGTTATCTGTACCTGATAATTACCAAATTCACGATAAAATTCGCCAGGCCCCGTATAAGGTATTGTATTCCATCCTCGAATGTTGTCGTAAACGCATACTCTAGGGAACCATTGTGCGATGGCAAAAACATTACCTTTGGCGGCTTTTAGTATTCCCGTTCTATCGGCACCATACTCTGGTATTGTGTATGAATATTGTATCTTAAATCCTGTTTTACCACCTTTTGCTGCTAAGGCTTGAGTTAGCCTAATTTGCATGCGGGTATCGGTGATGATATAATCAACCGGTTTACCAGTTAGATCGGTGACAGAAGATATCGTATAGCCACCATCAAAACTTGCGTTAGCATCACCATATCTACTTTTTGTTAATGGAGATATGGCTTGACCTCGACCTTCTTTGGAGAACATATTTTGGTCTAACTGAAGCCATACATAGTCCAGCTGATCTGGACTATTATTGCTATAATTTATTTCAACATTTCCAGCAATTGTATTTTTTCGATCGTCTAATGTTGCTGTAATTTTATAGTCAGCATTGTTTTGCCAGTAAGCTGGTCCTGGTTTTCCACTTGCTGAGCGAAATTCATCACCATTATTATTAAAAAATAAAGGAGCAAATGCTTCAGTATAACTATAATTGCTTTTTTGTTGAGCAAAACTTGGAGTTGATAATGATAAGGACAGAATACTTATTGACAATAAGGGTAATCTTTTCATACTTAATTGTAGGGATTGTTCTGCCTAAATATAGTATGAAAAGATGTATTGTTAAATTTTTTCGAAGAAATAGTCGGATTGTAACGATTATTTTAGAGAGGAAGCGTATTCTAGTTCATCGAAACCGAGCAAAATTTGCTTTCCACCTTCAATTACAGGTCTTTTAATCATACTTGTGTTTTTGATCAGAACTTGGTTAGCGGTGTGTGCATCTGTAACGGTCGCTTGTTCTTCTGCATCAAGTTTTTTCCATGTGGTTCCTTTTTTATTCAGCAGTTTTTCCCAACTGATTTCTTTTTCCCATTCCTCGAGTTTATTTTCAGAGATGCCTTCCTTTTTATAGTCGTGAAATGTATAAGGCAATTGATGTTCTTCTAACCAATTGATCGCTTTTTTCACCGTGTTGCAGTTTTTGATTCCGTATACGTGTAACATATTTGTTCTATATTTTAATTCAAACTTAGAGAAATTGTAATTGATATCCAATATCGTATATGTGAATATTAAATTATAGATGCTATTGAGTAAACTTCTTTATTTAGTGAGCATGGATCATTATGTTAGTGTAAGAAGTACACTTTATAAATTATGTAGAACAATATTTTTTTTTTAACTTAGTCCATAAATAGTGAGATTATAAATAACAAAAGCAAATTATAATATGAGCCTAAAAGATTTTAAAGGTGTATTGACGGGAGATCAAGTACAAGAATTGTTTGAATTAGCAAAAACGCACAAATTCGCATTACCAGCTGTTAACGTAACTGGTACAAACTCGATTAATGCTGTAATGGAAACTGCAAAAGCGGTTAACTCACCAGTGATTATTCAATTGTCAAATGGTGGAGCACAATTTTATGCTGGTAAAACGTTAAATAATGATGGGTTAAAGGCATGTATTCTAGGTGCTGTAGCTGCTGCTCAACACGTTCATTTATTAGCAGAGCACTATGGTGTTGCAGTTATTTTGCATACAGACCATGCTGCTAAGAAATTATTACCTTGGATCGACGGTTTATTAGATGCTGGTGAGAAGTTTTTCGCACAACATGGTAAACCATTATTCTCTTCTCATATGTTAGATTTGTCTGAAGAGCCAATTGAAGAAAATATTGAGATTTCGGCAAAATACTTAGCACGTATGAAGCCGCTTGGAATGACTGTTGAAATCGAATTGGGTGTAACAGGTGGTGAAGAAGATGGTGTAGATAATTCTGATGTTGATAGTTCAAAATTATATACACAACCGGAAGAGGTAGCTTATGCTTATGAAGAATTATCAAAGGTGTCTGATAAATTTACTGTAGCAGCAGCTTTTGGTAATGTACACGGGGTATATAAGCCAGGAAATGTAAAATTACAACCTGTTATTTTACATAACTCACAAGAATTCATTCGCGAGAAATTTAATTTAACTGCTGATAAACCTGTTAATTTTGTTTTCCACGGTGGTTCGGGCTCAACTCCTGAGGAGATTGCAGAAGCAATTTCATATGGTGCAATCAAAATGAACATCGATACAGATATGCAATGGGCTATGTGGGATGGTGTTCGTGAGTATGAAGCTAAAAACCATGATTATTTACAAGGTCAAATCGGTAATCCTGAAGGAGCTGATTCTCCAAATAAAAAATACTACGATCCCCGCGTTTGGTTACGTAAGGGAGAAGAAGCTTTCGTTACACGTTTGAAACAAGCTTTCCAAGAATTGAATGCAATTGATGTTAATAGCAAGTTATAATATCGATTGAGTCTACATTTAAGTAGTACTAAAAAGCGTATGAGGTAATTTCACTTCGTACGCTTTTTTGTTGGGGCTGTGTTTTTTATTTATTTTTGTTAAAATCTGCTAAATTTTATCTTAAAGTCAGGAATGGTGCATATTTTGCAGGATAGTTATACGAATAGAATATATTGATATGAAAAAATTAGGATTAGGTGCTATTTTATTTTTTATTGCGCAATTAGGTATTGCTCAGACAAAGCAGAACGTGGGTACGTTTAATTCGGTAGATGTTACAGATAAAATTCAGGTTGAATTAATTCATGGGAATTCCAATGAGGTTGTGACGGAAGGGGCTAATTCTGAGAATATCCAAGTTATCAACAAAAACGGTGCATTACGTATTAAAATGAATACTTTAAATGCGCTTCAAGGAAATAATATCAGTGTTAAGGTATACTATCAATCTTTGAATAGTTTATCTGCCAAAAAAGGAGCGAAGATCGTTAATAGAGAAAAAGAGAAAATAGTAGCCGATCAATTAAATGTTTCCGCAGCAGAGGGTGGTTTAGTGGTTGTTTATGTGGAGGCTAAAAAGGTAGATGTTAAGCCTACCTCAGGTTCTACAATTTCACTTATTGGAAAAAGTATCACACAAGATGTTGTGTCTAATTTCGGCGGTAAATATGAAGGTAAAGAATTGATAACAGATGTAACCAATGTTACGGTCAATGGCGGTGGTCAAGCAGAGGTATATGCAAAAGATTCTATTGTTGCTAAAACGCGTGCGGGTGGCGTTATTGAAGTTTATGGCAAACCTGCACATAAATCTGAGAAGAAATTGGCTGGCGGAATAATTAATTATAAATAATCTACCATAGTAGATTAAAAAAGCACTTAATTTTTTAAGTGCTTTTTTTTTAATGATTTTAACTGGGTTCTTTCTGGAAGTTAATCAGTGTGTTCTTAGCAACACCTAAACCTTCTATTCCATATTCAATTTCATCACCCTCTACTAAAAATCGTTGCGGTACATGTCCTATACCTGTGCCAGCAGGTGAGCCGGTTGAAATAATATCTCCGGGGAATAATCCAAAGAAATCCGAAATATAGGAAATTAATTCTTTAACAGGAGTAATGAAATTTTTTGTATTTCCTTCCTGCATTAATTTACCGTTGAGTTTTAACCAAATTCTTAAATTCCCATCATCTTCAATTTCGTCTTTTGTTACAAAATAGGGGCCTAAAGGAGCAAAAGTATTATAGCCCTTTCCTTTATCCCAGGTACCACCTCGATGTTTCATAAAATGACGCTCTGTTACATCATTCATCATGACATATCCAGCGATATAATCTGTTGATTCCGCTGTCGAAATATGTGTGCCCTTTTTTCCGATCACAACAGCAAGTTCTGTCTCCCAGTCTGTATGGTATGAGTTTTTTGGAATTATAATGTTATCAAAGGGGCCATTTAATGCTGAAATAGCTTTTAAAAATAATATTGGCTCTTGTTCTTGAGCTAATCCAGTTTCTTTTGCATGGTCAGAATAATTAAGTCCTACGCATACAATTTTAGTTGGATTTGCAATCGGTGTTCCGATACGACTTTCGGAAGGAATCGGCTTTAAGCTTGTACGGTTATTTATCACAAACTCTTCTAATCTTTCGAGCCCACCATTAGCGAGAAATTTATTGTCATAATCTTCTCCAAAATCGGAAGTGTCATAGTGAACTTCATTGATTAAAATTCCTGTTTTTTCTTCATTTAGTGGTCCGTAGCGAAATAACTTCATAGCATCTTAAAATATAATCGGCAAATGTAACCGTATAATCCTATTTATTCGTTTTAGTATTGTCAAAATCTGGTAATGAAATTAGGGGCTTTTCTATCATTGTATTCTAAACAGATGATTTTCCATATCATTATATGAAGTTCGAAAACAAAAAAGGTTCCTTTTTTAGAGGAACCTTAATTTTTATAAATCGCTTTGCTTTTTTTTCTTTTTACGAATCTCTGGTTTGGCAGCTTTCTTTAATTCAAACTGTTTTTCGAGATACATGATAATTTCTCCAGCAATATCTTTTTTTGTTGCTTTTTCTATTCCTTCTAATCCAGGAGATGAGTTTACTTCCAGTACGAGAGGGCCTCTGTCTGATGGCATCATATCAACACCACAAACTGTTAACCCCATGGAAGCCGCAGCTGCAATAGCAGTCTCACGTTCATTTTTTGTAAGTCTGATAATTTCTGCTGTTCCCCCACGGTGGATGTTAGATCTAAACTCTCCTTCTTTGGCTGTTCTTTTCATTGCACCGACCACTTTTCCTCCAACAACAAATGCACGAATATCTGTTCCTTTCGCTTCTTTGATATATTCTTGTATTAAGATATTATTTCCTAATCCATAGAAAGCCTCTATAACTGAGGAGGCCGCTTTCTTCGTTTCAGCTAATACTACACCAATTCCTTGAGTTCCTTCGAGTAATTTAATAACTAAAGGTGCACCACCGACCATACTGATCAGGTCGTCAACATCAGATGCAGTACGGGCAAATCCAGTAATGGGAAGACCGATTCCTGCACCAGATAAAATTTGCATACAACGAAGTTTGTCTCGTGATCGTGTTATTGCTTGACTTGGATTGGCTGAAATTACGTCCATTACCTCAAATTGCCTCACAATGGCCGAACCATAGAAAGTAACCGAAGCACCAATTCGAGGAATTATTGCATCAATATCTGAAATATCTTGACCTTTATAGTGGATGCTAGGTTTGCCTTGTTGAATTCCTACATAGCATTTGCTATGATCGATGACAACGCATTCATGTCCACGTTTTTCTGCAGCTTCTACTAATCGACGTGTCGAGTATAAGCTTTTAACTGTTGATAATACAGCGATTTTCACTTTGCTATGATTAGAATGATTTAATTGTAATGTTGGTTCATAAACAATTGTCTATGAATATTCTTTTTATCCAACAGATTTTTGAGATAAGTTAGATCTTGACACGTCCACGATAAACCTTTTTGATAGGAAACTTTTTCCTAGTAACATAGGATATCGCATGGAAGAACGGTTTCTAAAAGATAATTTAATTTCGAAAAACTGATTATATAATTTGGCTTTTGTTAATATGTAATAACGCTTTTCTTTTTGACCGAATGAACTTTTTACAATTTTTTCTCGATAAACAGGAAATTTGAATATGCGAAGTTCTCTTGTTTTAAAATTAACGATAATATGGCAAATAATCCACTTTTGATTTTCAATTATTTTGATTTCATAAGATTCACAATGTAAAACAGATGATCCCGCACCTGTATCTACTTTTGCTTCAATATTAAAAATACCAAGTTCCGGTAAATCTAATGATTCTTTCCAACCCACAATTAGTTTATCTTTCATGGTTATAAGGAGTCATTAGACTTGATAAAATACCAAGTCTAATGACGTTTTAGTTATTCGTAAATAAACTCGCCGTAAGGAGATTTAACTGTTACTTGTTTTGTAGTAGCAGCTTCTACGCGACCAATAATTTGAGCGGGAATACCATAAGATTCGGAGATTGCAATAATTTCTGATGCAATTTCTTCAGGTACATAAAGTTCCATGCGGTGTCCCATGTTGAATACTTTGTACATTTCTTTCCAATCCGTATTTGATTCTTTTTGAATCAAATCAAACAATGGAGGGATAGGGAAGAGGTTGTCTTTGATAACGTGTACTGCATCAACAAAGTGTAATACTTTCGTTTGTGCACCACCTGAACAATGTACCATTCCGTCAATTTGAGAACGGTAAAGATCTAATATTTTTTTGATTACCGGCGCATATGTACGTGTTGGAGAAAGAACTAGTTTTCCTGCTGTAATTTCTTCACCAGTTTCAACTGTGATTTTATCGGTTAAATTTTGACTTCCTGAAAAAACTAAGTCATATGGAACAGCAGGGTCAAAACTTTCCGCATATTTTGCTGCAATATTTTTATTAAAGACATCATGACGTGCGGAAGTTAATCCATTGGATCCCATTCCTCCGTTATATTCTGTCTCATAGTTAGCTTTTCCTGAAGAGGATAAACCAACAATTACATTGCCTGGTTTTATATTGTGATTAGAAATGACGTCTTCACGTTTCATGCGACAAGTTACCGTACTATCTACAATAATAGTACGTACTAAATCGCCCACATCTGCAGTTTCACCACCTGTTGAATAGATACCGATACCCATCTCACGGAGCTCTGCTAGAATTTCTTCTGTTCCATTAATAATTTCTGCAAGAACTTCTCCTGGAATGACATTCTTATTACGACCAATAGTAGATGATAATAAAATATTATCGGTAGCGCCTACACAAAGTAAATCATCAAGATTCATGATGATTGCATCTTGTGCAATACCGCGCCAAACAGATATATCACCTGTTTCTTTCCAGTAAACATAGGCCAAGGAAGATTTCGTACCTGCACCATCAGCGTGCATAATATTACACCACTGTTCATCACCACCTAGAATATCAGGAATGATTTTACAAAAAGCTTTTGGATACAATCCTTTATCGATGTTCTTAATAGCATTGTGTACATCCTCTTTACCTGCGGATACACCTCTTTGGTTATATTTTAAATCTGACATGTTGCTGCAAAAATAATGATTCGTTATGAATTTTAAGCTTTTATTGTAGTAAATATTTGTTAATCTTTTTTAAATATGAGTTGCCATTCAAGAAGTAATTTTTCTAAAGAGTATTGTGCATTTGCAGGACTTGTGCTGGGTAGTGTGTAATACTGGTATTGATCCGCTTTTTTAAAGTGTTTATCAAATACTTTACTTGCTTTTTGTCCATTAAATATGATGGTATGGAGGTGTGGGTGCTGGGAAAAGAATGTAGTGAGGTCATTTGGAATTTCCTCAAGGATATCGAGATCCATACTGCCTTTTCTTTTTGCTTGTGCGCACACATCCCATAGACCGATCCTATTTTCTAGCAGTATATTTAATTTTTCTGAATAAGAATGAAAGTCAGTTATATTAAAAATCCGTTGGATTAATTTCCAGAATCGATTCTGAGGATGTGCATAATATTCTTGGGCTTGAAGCGACCTGTCTCCGGGTAAAGAACCCAATATTAATACTTCAATATCGTTATTTTGAATGGGTAAGAATGATTGTTTAAACATCTTGATAATAAACATTTATGCCGAATATAAAGAATCCTTTTTGATCTGGCATATTTTATTTTGAAATGAAATCGAAATGCTATATATTTGATATCAAACTAATATCAAAACTTAAAAAAATATGGAAAAATTAATTAAACCTCTTTCTGGTTATTTAGCTCTTTTAATTGCTATTGTTCTTTTTGTACTTGGAATCGTATGTTTCTTTCAAGCAGAAGCTTCTTCCTGGTATATTGCGGTGGGGATTTTATTTATTTTAACCACACTGTTCTTGTTAAAGGGTCTGATGATCATTAATCCAAATCATTCACGTGTGTTGAATTTCTTTGGAAGTTATATTGGTACAGTAAAAGAAAATGGGTTATTTTTTGTTAATCCTTTGTACTCTACTTTAAATGTTAGTCTACGATCGGATAATTTACAGGGACAAACTTTAAAAGTAAATGATAAAATGGGTAATCCTATTGAAATAGGCGCTGTTATTGTTTGGCAAGTTGGTGATACTTATAAGGCTACTTATGATGTGACAAATTATACTTCATATGTCCGCACACAAAGCGAAGCGGCTGTGCGGCATTTGGCAGGTAGTTTTCCTTATGATAATTTGGAAATAGATCCTAATAATCAAGCAACAATTACTTTGCGTGAAGGTGGAGATACTGTTAATCATATCTTAGAAAAAGAATTATTAGATCGTTTGGCTCCAGCTGGTATTATTATAAAAGAGGCGCGGATCAGTCATTTAGCGTATGCTTCTGAAATTGCCGGAGCAATGTTACAAAGGCAGCAGGCAACTGCGATTGTTGCTGCTCGTGCTAAAATTGTTGAAGGTGCAGTTGGTATGGTAGAAATGGCTTTGCAAAGATTGTCTGAAAAAGATATAGTTGAGCTTGATAATGATAAAAAGGCAGCAATGGTTAGTAATTTGATGGTTGTACTCTGCGGGGAAAAGGCGGCATCTCCTGTGTTAAATACGGGAACCCTGTATCAATAGTTTTATTCATAAATAATATGGCGGAAAAAAAGAATTTCATGCTCCGGATTGATAGTGATGTATATAAGGCATTGGAAAAATGGTCTGCCGACGAATTTAGGAGTGTGAACGGGCAAATAGAGTTTTTATTGAATAAGGCGTTGAAAGAAGAAAAGCGCTTACTTGATAAAAAAATAAAAATAACTTCAGATAAATCAGCAGAGTAGTTTGTGGTTGGTTTAACATCCTTAATTGAGATTTATTGCAGTTGACATGTGATAGTTGCTAGTGTGAAAGTAAAGGTTTTTAAAATCATTTTCACACTAGCTTTTTTAATGATGAAATAACATAATAAATTTTAAATTTGAATGAATTTTGAGTGGTAAGATAGATAGATATGAATAATAATTTTAGATTGCTTGTTATCAGTACAAGTACGATCCATGGAAGTTCTTTTTTGACCTATATAAAAAATGATTTGGTTGACTTTATTCAGACCGATGAATTGATATTTGTACCTTACGCAAGGCCATCTGGTATTTCTTATGATGAATATACAGCTAATGTTCAGAAAGCTTTAAAAGATAAAGGAATTCGGGTAAAAGGTCTACACACTTTTTCTGATCAAAAGGATGCAATAAAAAAAGCAAAAGCAATTTTTATAGGGGGAGGAAATACTTTTCTTTTGCTCAAGACTTTGTATGAATTGGATCTTGTTAGTGAAATTAAATCGGCTGTTGCTTCTGGTTTACGTTATGTGGGTACTTCAGCTGGATCTAATTTAACGGGCTTGACAATTGGTACAACTAACGATATGCCGATCGTTTATCCCCCAAGTTTTGAAGCGTTACAGTTTTTACCTTTTAATCTCAACCCACATTATCTTGATCCAGATCCTAACTCTACACATAAAGGTGAAACGAGAGAGACAAGAATCCAAGAATTTCATCAATTCAACAGTCAGGCTGTGTTGGGTTTACGAGAGGGTAGCTGGTTACATGTTGAGCATGGTCAAATTGAACTGAAAGGTGTACTGTCTGCACGATTATTTCAACAAGGAAAAGATCCCATTGAGCTTAATCCTGGTCAACTTCAATTTTGAGATATTTACAAAATACTTTAGCAATTTAGCTTCTAGATTTTAGCGGTGATTAAAAAAGTAATTATTTATGAGTAAAAAAATAAAAGTACATCCCGCAGATATTGCTGAAAATCTAAGTAAATTAGAAAAAGAGGCTTTGTATGAGCAATTTAATCATTATGATTTTGACTTGCAACTCGAGATATTTTCTTTTTTAGAAAAGGATGTTCAATATCGCTTAGCAAAATCCCTCTCAGAATCGGAACTGACAGAATTACTTAACAACTTAAAGCCTGATATTAGGAATCAGCTATTTTCTGATTTACCTGATGATTTGATTAAGTACTTAATTAATTTGTTAAATGAACGTGAAAAACAGTTAGCGTTGAAGCTGATTGGCTATGATGAAAATAGTATTGCACATCTCATGACCCCGATGTATGTCCAAGTTAGACCATATTTTACTGTTGAACATGTTTTTAAGCATATTAAGCTTTTTGGAAAGAAGGCTGAAACCTTAAATTTTATATATGTTGTCGATGAAAAGAATGTGCTTATTGATGATTTAAAAATAGGTGAGTTGTTATTAGCCGATACAGATACTGAAATTTCAGAACTGATTGATCATAATTTTGTTGCTATCAGAGCCGCAACTCCTATGGAGGAGGCATTTGAGATTTTCCAGAAATATGATCGAAGTGCGCTTCCGATCACGACGGATAATGGTGTATTGGTCGGTATTGTGACATTTGATGATGTATTGGATCAGATAAAAGATCGAGATACGGAAGATATCCAACGTTTTGGCGGGATGGATGAACTTGATGTTGCTTATACAAAAACTCCGCTACTTAAATTGATTCAAAAAAGAGCTGGTTGGTTGATTATTTTGTTTTTAAGTGAAATGCTAACAGCTTCAGCGATGGCTTACTTTGACGGAGAAATTGAAAAGGCTGTAGTTCTTGCTTTATTTGTTCCATTAATTATTTCTAGTGGCGGAAATTCTGGATCGCAAGCTGCATCACTAATTATTCGAGCCATGGCTTTGGGAGAGATAAAACTTAAGGACTGGTGGTATGTCATGAAACGTGAGATTTCATCTGGTCTGATTTTGGGAGGTATATTGGGTACTATTGGTTTTCTTAGAATTTTACTTTGGCAAGAACTGGGGATATATGATTATGGTATTTACTGGGTTTACATTGCACTAAGTGTTTCTTTATCTTTACTTTTTGTTGTGCTTTGGGGTACATTATCCGGTTCGGTTATCCCATTTGTACTACGCAGATTCGGTTTAGATCCGGCAACTGCTTCAGCACCTTTTGTCGCAACTTTGGTTGATGTATCCGGATTGATTATTTATTTTACCGTTGCGGGCTTATTATTATCGGGTAAGCTATTATAGCCTTTATTAACAGAATATTTTAAAACTGATTCTATTTTTCATTGTTATTTAGTATAGGGGGTGTTGATTTCCCCTTAACTTAAATAATTTAATATGGCAAAGATTGTAGCAGATCAGTTGGTTGAAATGCTTGTGGAAGCAGGTGTAAAACGCGTTTACGCAGTTACTGGAGATAGTCTTAATTTTTTTAATGAAGCAATACGTAAAGATGGCCGACTTAAATGGATTCATGTGCGTCATGAAGAAGTTGGGGCTTACGCAGCAGCTGCTGAAGCGGAACTGGATGGAATAGCATGTTGCGCAGGTAGTTGCGGGCCTGGTCACGTTCATCTCATAAATGGCATGTACGATGCTCATCGTTCACACGTTCCTATGATTGTAATTGCTTCTACAATTAATACCTCGGAGATGGGTATGGGGTATTTTCAAGAGACAAATACTGTAAAGCTTTTTGATGACTGCAGTTGCTACAACCAATTAATAACTACTGCGGAACAGGCTCCTCGAATTATTCAGACTGCCATACAGCATGCAATAGGACAGAAAGGAGTTGCTGTCATCGGTTTGCCAGGGGATGTATCAGAAATGAAAGCTGAAGATTCTTCGGTGTCTACCCAATTATTTTATGTAAATCCTGTCATTCGGCCTTCTGATAGTGAATTAGACACTCTTGCAAAAGTTATTAACGCGAGTAAATGCGTTACCGTTTTTTGCGGAATTGGAGCATCTGGAGCTCATCCTGAAATTGTACAATTATCTCAAAAGATTTTGGCTCCAGTAGGATATTCTTTTAGAGGTAAAATGGGGATTCAACATGATAATCCTTACGAAATAGGAATGACTGGTCTGCTAGGGCAAGCCGCAGCCTATCAAAGTATGCATGAGTCAGATTTGATTTTATTATTAGGTACGGATTTCCCTTATGATAAGTTTATGCCTACTAATAATAAGATTATTCAAATTGATACTGCTGTTGAACGATTAGGACGACGCGCAAAATTGGAAATGGGATTGTGCGGAGATATCAAGCATACTTTACAGGCACTTCTTCCGTTGCTGGAACAAAAAGAAGATGCAAGTTTCCTTGAAGCTCAGCTGAAGATCTATGAGAAAGTAAAGGACAATATGCGTAGTTTTATGCAAGAAAAAGGGGGGGAGGATACAATTCAGCCAGAATATTTGGCACACTGTATTGATGAACTGGCTACGGACAGTGCTATATTTACGGTGGACACGGGGATGACCTGTGTCTGGGGCGCGCGCTTTATTTCAGGGACTGGTAAACGGCAGATGCTCGGTTCTTTCAACCATGGATCTATGGCCAATGCGATGCCAATGGCAATTGGAGCTGCTTTATCTCATCCAGAACAGCAAGTTATTGCATTATGTGGTGATGGTGGATTGTCGATGTTGCTTGGTGATTTGGCTACTATTAATCAATATCAACTGCCTGTAAAAATAATTGTTTTTAATAATCGGGCTCTTGGTATGGTCAAATTAGAGATGGAAGTTGCCGGACTACCTGATAACGAAACCAATATGATTAATCCTGATTTTGCCGCTATAGCGGAAGCGATGGGTTTTAAAGGTATGAATGTACATAAACCTGAAGAGGTTAGGAATGCTATTGAGTTTGCTTTATCGCATCCTGGTCCAATTTTATTAAATGTTTTTACGAATCCAAATGCGCTAGCTATGCCTCCTAAGGTTGATTTTGATCAAATGGTAGGAATGGCAAAGTCAATGTCTAAATTGATGCTTGGAGGTAAAATGCAGGAAGTTTTGGATACGATTAAATCTAACTACAAACACCTTAAAGAATTGTAGTTGAAAAAGTTCAAGGATGGATTATTGGCGACAAATCCTTGAACTTTTTTATTATAGATTCCTTAATCGTTCGTAGATGTCATTTTGCCTTTTTTTTATGTGGAGATAGAAGTGATGTTTAGGGCCTGTGATGATCTGAGTTGTATAGATTCCTTTTGCTCCAGAAAAGAAATAGGCGACAAAACAGGCAATTGCAAAATAAATACTGGCTTCAAACCCAAATAATTCTACCCCCATCAGTATACTAGCCAGCGGTGTATTGGTTGCTCCTGCAAAAACAGCAATAAAACCCATTGCGGCCAATAATCCCATTGGTAGCGGAATAATTCCAAATAGGACATTACCTAGAGTTGCACCAATAAAAAATAATGGTGTTACTTCTCCACCTTTAAATCCTGCGGAAAGGGTGAAAGTGGTTAGTAATAGTTTGATAATAAAATCATAAGAATTTAATTGACTTTCGAATGAGGCTAATATGGTAGGAATTCCTAAACCTATATACTGTGTAGTTCCTAGCTGCCATATTAGGAAAATAAGGACAATACCTCCAATAAAAGGACGCAGGGGAGGGTATTGAATCTTTCTGAAAATGTAGCTAAAGATATCTCCGAATGCAGTGAATAGATAAGCTACTAATCCAAAAATTATACCTGCGATGACCGTATAAAGTAGATGTTGCGGATTGAGTGCGGGGATGTTTTCTCGAATGTGATAATGGGTATGCGATACATTCCAGAAAGAACAGGCATAGTTGGCAATAAAGGCTGTCATGATACTTGGTATAAGTGCTTTTAATCTTGACTTTCCACCAGTTATAACTTCCAGTCCAAATAATGCACCTGTCCAGGGGGTTCCAAAAACAGAAGCAAATCCCGCACTTATCCCGATAATGATTAAAATCTTTCGATCGTCATGAGTTAACTTGAAAATTCTTGAGTATTGATCGGCGATTGCACCTCCTATTTGTACAGCGGTTCCTTCTCTTCCTGCGGAACCTCCAAAAAGATGTGTAAGCAAGGTGCTGAATAAAACCAAAGGTGCCATTCTTAATGGGATGGTCTGTTCGCTTTGGTAATATTCTTTAAGCAGGAGATTATTGCCTTTGCTTGAAGCGCCACCATAGTAATGATAAAGTAATCCAATTATTAAACCTGCTAATGGTAATCCTAGCATGATGACCGGATGAAGATCTCTGTAATTTGTTACCCAGGATAGGCTCGTGAGAAAGAAAGCTGAGATTGATCCTACAATAAACCCAACTGAAATGGCGATCGCTATCCATTTTAAAACAGAAAGAGTCTTCTCTTTAAGTGCTATTTTTGATAAAGTGTTACTTTTAGTTGACATGTCTACTTACTTATTGTCATAAACGATTCTAGCGGATACAAAAAGTATCAGCAAAAGTAGACGTCATCAGCTCATTAAAGCGGTTAGTGGCAGACATCATTGCCTTAATATAGGTAAAGTTAAATAAAACGAATGATTAACGCAACCCAGCCAGCGATCATTAACAGTCCCCCTAATGGTGTAATTGGGCCTAAGAATTTTAAATTTTTATTCCAATATTGAGCAAAAGACAGGAGGTAGATACTGATAGAAAATAATAAAGTTCCTGCCGTTATACTATAAAATACAAAACGTTCACTATAAAGGTCGAAATGTAAATTAAACCCTAAGACCAGTAAGGTAATAGCCGAATACATTTGATAACGAACACCTACTTCAAAAGAGGTTAGTTTTTCTTCGCTAATTAGTTTCTTAAAAGCGTGTGCACCAAAGGCACCCAGCATAATGGCTGTAGAACCTAATATTGCGGCAGTAATAATAACAATATGATTCATATTAGTAAGTTTAAGGTTTTATCATGTCAATATGTGGGATTCCATAATCCAGGTATTCATCGGATACTTGTTCAAATCCGAAGCTTTCATAAAATTTCTTTAGATAGGTTTGCGCGCCTATCTGAATCGCTGTACTACCATACTTTTCAGATATGCAGGTAAGCGATTTATTTATAAGAGCTTTCCCATAATTATTACCCCTAAAGGATGGGTTTGTTACAACTCGGCCAATTGCCGGTTCTGGATAAGATAGACCTGGTGGTACAATTCGGGCATAAACAACAATTTCATTATTGATTTCTGCCCAAATATGGACGCACTGATCATCTTTATTATCCAATTCTGGATAAAAGCATTGTTGCTCATTCACAAAGACATCAACACGTAATTTGAGGATGCGATATAATTCTTCTGTTGTTAATTCAGAGAATGTCTTATATTTCCAAAATAATTCCATAAAAAGAAGAGCTATATTACTATAGCCCTTTTTATATTAAGTATATGTAATTAAGCTAGTAAACTTTTTACAAGCTCGGAAATTGTCCTTCCGTCGGCTTTTCCTGCTAATTGTTGGTTAGCAGCACCCATTACTTTGCCCATATCTTTTACTGTAGAAGCTCCAGTTGTGCTGATTATTTCTTTGATTATCGCTTCCACTTCTTCTCTGCTGAGTTGCTTTGGTAAGTATGCTTCAATTACTTCTTGCTCTTCAACTTCGATCGCATACAGATCATCTCTGTTTTGGGTTTTGTAAATTTCCGCGGATTCTTTACGTTGTTTTACTAATTTTTGAAGAACTTTAATTTCTGTTTCTTCTGTCAATTCTTCGCTGTGACCTTTTTCCGTTTTTGCTAATAAAATAGCTGCTTTGACAGCACGTAAGCCACGTAATTTGTTCGCATCTTTTGCGATCATTGCGGTCTTGATATCTTGATTTATTTTTTCTTCTAAAGTCATATTAAACTGAATTTTATTATTTTCTATTTACAATCGTTCCTGTTGCTTGTGCGGTTGGCATAATAATGAGATCGTTGATGTTAACATGCTTGGGTCTGCTAATCACGAAAGATATTGTTTCAGCAATATCTTTTCCCGTTAAAGCGTCAACTCCGTTATACACATTTTTTGCACGCTCGATATCACCTTTAAAACGCACTTCTGAAAACTCTGTTTCTACCATTCCCGGATTTATGCCGGTTACTTTTATTCCTTTCGGAAGTAAGTCAATTCTCATTGCTTTATTAAGTGCATCTACTGCATGTTTACTGGCACAGTAGACATTTCCATTTGGATACACCTCTTTAGCGGCTATAGATCCTAAATTGACAATATGTGCTCCCTCTTGATTTTCTAATAGCGGTATGACGGTTTTTGTAACATATAATAATCCTTTGACATTTGTGTCGATCATGCGATCCCAATCGCCGATATCGCCATCTTGCATGCTATCTAAACCCTGGCTTAATCCTGCATTATTAATAAGTACATTTATATTTTTCCACTCTGAAGGTAAGTTCTCAATTTTAGATTTTACTTCATCATAATTGCGAACATCAAGTTCAAAGATATGGATCGCAATTTGTGGATATTGTTTATTAAGTCTATCCTTAATTTCCTCTAATCTTTGGAAACGACGCGCACAAAGTAATAAATTATATCCTTCACGCGCTAAGACTTCTGCACAAGCTTCTCCAATACCTGAACTTGCCCCTGTAATGAATACTGTTTTTGACATTGAATTAATTTTAAAATAAAATAAATTGGTTCTCTATTTTGTGGCAATATATATCGTACAAACGCCAAAAGTCTGGGGGCGAATTATTGTGTTTGAAAAACCAACGGCTTTTGTAATTTCCGCAAATTTTTCACCATCAGGAAATCGAGCTACAGATTCAGGTAGATACGAGTATGCACTCGAATCTTTTGAGAAGAGTTTTCCTATTGTTGGGGTTATTCTTTTAAAATAAAAATTATACAATTGTTTAATTGGAAATTTTTTAGGATTAGAAAATTCCAATATTATTGCTTTTCCGCCAGGCTTCAATACACGACAGATATCTGCTAAGCCCTGATTTAGATTTTCAAAATTACGGACGCCAAATGCAACCGTTACAGCATCGAAGGTGTTGTCGTCAAATTGCAACTGTTCTGAATCACCAAGTTGTACTTCAAATTGCTCAGATAAACCTTTTTGTTTAATCTTTTGCTGTGCAACATCAAGCATACCTTGCGAAATGTCTACGCCGATTATTTTTTTTGGATTCAATATTTTAATTGATTCCAGCGCGAAATCACCAGTTCCTGTTGCTACATCTAACATATATTGCGGAGCGATGGATTTTAAAGCATTAATTGCTTTTTTACGCCAGATGATATCAATGCCTAAGGATAGAAAATGATTTAAAAAGTCATAAGTTTTGGATATGTTGTTAAACATATCTGCAACTTGCTCTTTTTTACCGTCTTTTGCGTCCTTGTATGGTTTTAATGATGATGCTTCATTTGTCATAGTAGCAAAGATACAATATTCTGATTGAGCTTTAATATGATCGAAAAGGAAAAATCAAAATAGCAAAATTTTCTTGCAAATACTTTATTCAGCGTGACGATTTGAATACATTTTTAATTATTTATTATTTTTTTGATTGCGCTATTGTTGCGATAAATAGCGTAACTTTATTAACATTGGTGGAAGTTGTTAACAGTTGCTTAATGTCTTGTTAATTAGATGCTGTTTTTTATTATCAACATTTTTTTCAACATCAAATGTGGAAAACTTGAGTTGTAAATCAATGTTTATCAAAAGCTTTTGGGGTGATTGTTTTCACAACTAATTTGACTGTGTACAACTCTTGAAAAATGTCTACCTTATTTTTTTTACATTTGCTATCCGCTATCAGTTTTTTAGCGTACATGCACAAGTTTTTGGATATCATATAAGATGAGTAACGATAATAATTTTGAAGATAGTAATACTGGAACTGGTAAGAAGACCAATTTCGGAGAGCGTAGAACCAAACTCAATAATTTAGTCAGTGGATTAGGTAAACTTCCTCCACAGGCTTTAGATTTGGAAGAGGCGGTTTTAGGAGCTCTGATGTTGGAGAAAAATGCCTTAAGTGAAGTTATTGATATTCTTAAGCCAGAATCTTTTTACAAAGACGCTCATCAGAAAATTTTCGAATCTATTTTTAGCTTATTTCAGAAATCATCTCCTATTGACTTATTAACTGTTACTGCTGAGCTTCGAAAAATGGGAGCTCTGGAAATGGTTGGTGGAGCATATTATATAACACAATTAACTGATCGTGTTGTTTCTGCAGCTAATATCGAATTTCATGCGCGTATTATTTCGCAAAAATATATTCAACGTGAATTAATCAAAGTTTCAACAGAGATTATTAATAGTGCCTATGATGAAACTTCGGATATATTTGATCTTTTGGATCATGCAGAGAAGAGTTTATTTGATATTGCCCAGAATAATTTAAGAAGAGATTCTAGGAAAATGGATGATATCATGCGTGAAGCAATATCAAATTTGGAATTGTTGCGTGATCGTACAGATGGATTAACAGGTGTTCCTTCTGGTTTAACAGCATTAGATCGTATGACCTCCGGATGGCAACCTTCAGATTTAGTAATTATTGCGGCTCGTCCTGCGATGGGAAAAACAGCCTTTGTTCTATCTGTAGCACGTAATGCTGCTGTAGATCATAATAAACCTGTAGCCGTTTTCTCTCTTGAGATGTCTTCAGTGCAATTGGTTAATCGTTTGATAGCTGGAGAAACAGAAATTGAACAGGAGAAGTTGAAGAAAGGTAATCTGGCTGATCATGAATGGCAGCAACTGCATTCTAGAATTGGAAGGTTGACTGAAGCACCTTTAATTATTGACGATACACCAGCATTAAACGTATTTGAATTTAGAGCCAAGTGCCGACGTTTAAAAGCGCAGCATGATATCCAGATGGTCATTGTCGATTATTTGCAACTTATGCATGGAAAGGCCGAAGGAAAAGGTGGTGGTAATCGTGAGCAGGAAATCGGTAGTATCTCAAGGGCATTGAAATCTGTTGCAAAAGAGTTAAATGTTCCGGTATTGGCCCTTTCACAATTAAGCCGTGCGGTAGAGTCTCGTCCAGGGAATTCAAAACGTCCTATGCTTTCTGATTTACGTGAATCCGGATCTATTGAGCAAGATGCAGATATGGTATTATTTTTATACCGTCCGGAGTATTATGGTATGACTGAAGATGAAGAAGGTCGATCAACTGCTGGTGTAGGAGAGGTTATTATTGCTAAGCACCGTAATGGTGAAACTGGAATTGTACCACTTCGTTTTGTCGGTAAATATGTGAAGTTTGTTGATTTGGAAGATGAATTTACAGGTGTTGGTGCGGCAGATGGTTTTAATAATCCAACATCATTCAGTTCTCCAGCAATGAATCCTTCGGCTATGTTTAGTGGTAGTGATATGGGAGGGATGACTGGTGGTATTACAATGCCTTCACGTATGAATGACATGCCGGACGATGCGCCTTTTTAATAACTTTAGAATATACGGTTATAATAAAAGAAGCACTGTTTACAAAACAGTGCTTCTTTTATTTCATACTGATTACTTTATCTACGATATAGACCGTATTTCCTCGCCAAGGTAGTGCTCCATGATATTCCTTATAATGCAGATCAAAGTACTTTCCACTATTTGATTCTAGTTGTTTAAAAACGGTATCGTCTTCAATTGAAAATTCAAATTGATTGCTTGCTACACCACCAGCTTTCATCTGTCCAAAACCCTCTTGAATAAGCTTTCCTTCATACGTTTTGAAAACATTTCCTTTTTTGACAGCATAATTTAAATATCCTGATTTAACACCTTCTCCGAAAACGAAGTAATATTTATAATATGTTATGCTAGCTCCAATTGCTAAAATAACTAAGATGGTGATAAATAAAAATTTTTTAAAACCTCCTTTTCTTTGTTGCGTATCTGTAGAATTAGTCATATCTGAGTTTAATTTTATAATAAACTTAAGTAAAATTGTTTAGATGAACAATAAAGTTTCGTTTATACTTAAATCAATTTTTAGGCCATCTTTTTTTATATCGGTATTTATAATTCCTTAATTAATACTGGTTTTGGTTGTCTAAAAATGTAATTATGTAGTAATGCATTTATTTGCTGGAAGGAGTCGGTTATTCTGAATATAGTCAATCCTTTATCTGCGTATTTATTTTTTTGCATTAGGTAATGATGAATTCAAAATAGTAAATGTTGAGACTTCTCTGTATAATATTATCTAAATTTGTTTTTTGAAAAACGATGGATGATACAATATTAAATAAGAAGAGGAAAATAATTCATTTAGATATGGATGCATTTTTTGCTTCTGTTGATCAACGCGATTTTGAAGAATTACGGGGTAAGCCTATCGCAGTTGGTGGATCTCCTGATGGACGTGGTGTTGTAGCCACTGCTAGTTATGAGGCGAGAATATATGGTGTTAAGTCGGCTATGTCATCTATACAAGCTATAAAATTATGTCCCCACTTAATTTTTACTCGTCCTAGATTTGATGTTTACAAACAGGTGTCCGATCATATTCGTTCCATTTTTTATCGTTATACTGATTTGGTTGAACCGCTATCTTTGGATGAGGCGTTTTTAGATGTATCGGATGATAAACAACATATTGGGTCGGCTCTAGAGATTGCTAAGAGAATTAAACGTGAAATAAAAGACGAACTTAATTTGACCGTGTCTGCTGGGGTGTCGGTTAATAAATTCGTGGCAAAGATAGCTTCTGATATGAATAAACCTGATGGTTTAACTTTTATAGGCCCTTCAAAGATTGTAACTTTTATGGAGGAGCTACCTGTTGAAAAATTTTTTGGAGTTGGAAAAGTAACGGCAAATAAAATGCGCTCTTTGGGTATTTTTAAAGGTCTTGATCTAAAAAAGCAATCACATGTAGATTTGATGCGATGGTTTGGTAAATCGGGAGATTTTTTTTATCAAATTGTGAGAGGTATTGACAATCGAGCAGTTGTACCAAATCGTATTCGTAAATCTATTGGTATTGAAGATACTTTTCCTAGTGATATTGGACAGTTAGATGAATTAAAATCAATTTTAGAAGACTTAAATTCACGACTTTATACACGACTTGAAAAAGGTGGTAAATGGGGGAGAACTTTGACTTTAAAAGTAAAATTTGCAGATTTTACGGTGTTGACAAGAAGTATCTCTATCTTGGAGATTTTTAAACATCAAGAAGATATGTATCAAATTGCACTTTCATTACTTCTAAAACTGGAGTTTGATAAAAAGGTCCGGTTAATGGGGATTTCGATTTCAAATTTTAGAGATGAAAGTAATGACCGTTTCGAGGGTTATCAATTGTCTCTGTTTGATGATTAATTAAATTCGAGTTGTCTAATCACCTTGTTACAACTTAAATTTCTTGTAAATAGGGGCAATTTCCTATATTAGTGCTCAAACTTAGATAATCTTCATATTTAAATGAGTAAATTAATTACCGCGCTGAGTCTTACGGCTTTTATTCTGGTATCAGAATCTACAGTTCAGGCGCAACAAAAACGATTGGATTTTGATCAATCTTGGGGAAATCGAAATTCATTAACACAAAATGTCAACTTCTACCCTGGTTGGGCAAACAGTGTCGCTTATCTAGAACGTGATGCGAAAGATGGTAAAACGTATCAAATTGATTTGAAAAGTGGGAAACGTGAATTATATGTCGTTCCTGCCAAATCATCTGTCAAAGTATACGTTTCAAAAAATGATATTTTTATTCAGGACGGTAGTCAAGCAGCTAAGCAACTGACAAGTTCTCCTGATGTTGCAGAGCAAAACCCAACACTTTCACCTGATGGTAAACTTGTTGCTTTTACACGTAAAAGTGATTTGTATGCGATTGATTTAACGACAGGCAAGGAAATTCGTTATACTACCGATGGTACAGATGTTATCTACAATGGTTGGTCATCGTGGGTGTATTATGAGGAGATCTTAGGTAGATCAACTAATTATAAAGCTTTTTGGTGGTCGCCAGATAGTAAGAAGTTGGCTTTTATGCGCTTTGATGATACAAAGGTGCCTATGTTTCCAATTTATGTGTCGAAAGGTCAACACGGTTATCTAGAAGAAACCCGTTATCCTAAAGCTGGAGATCCAAATCCAGAAGTTAAGGTCGGTTGTGTAAATGCTACTGGTGGAGAAGTGACCTGGTCTGATTTTAACGAAAAGGATGATCAATATTTTGGCCAACCTTATTGGAGTTTTGATAGTAAAAATATCATGGTTCAATGGATGAATCGTGATCAGAATAATTTGAAATTTTATCAAGTTGATCCTAACTCTGGAGCTAAGAAAGAAATTTATGATGAAAAACAATCTTCATGGATTAATTTAGATCATGAAGAGCGTATCACCTATTTGGCCGATAACAAACACTATATATTAAAATCAGATAAGACAGGCTGGGCTCACTATTATCTTTATACTTTAGATGGTAAGTTATTAAATCCAATTACATCGGGTAATTGGCAGGTGACTTCATTAGAGTATATCGATGAGAAGGCAAAAGTAGTTTACTTCATGGCGCGTAAAGAGAATTCGGCACGTTATGATCTATATCGTGTTGACTTTTCAGGTAAGAATATGAAAAGACTGACATTTGGTGATTATTCGCATGATGTAAAAGTATCTCCTGACGGACATTATTTCATAACTAATTATTCTAACGTAAGCACACCTAATAAGGTAGCACTAGTTGACAATAAGGGTAAAATTGTAAAAGAACTGGCCGATAGTAGAGCATCGGATTTTAATACCTATAAATTTGGTGAGACAAAATACTTTACTATAAAGTCTGATGATGGACAGTATGATTTACCTGTTGTCGTGACTTATCCGACGGATTTTGATGAATCGAAAGAATACCCTGTTATTTTCAGTATATATGGTGGTCCTGACGCAGGTACTGTGAAAGATACATGGAAAGGTACAAGAAGTCAATATTGGGCTAATGAGGGCGTTATTCAAGTGTCGGCTGATCATCGTGCATCTGGACAATTTGGAAAACAGGGCGTAGCACTTATGCATCGTAATCTGGGACACTGGGAAATTATAGATTATTCTACTGTTGCGAAATGGTTTAAAGCAAAACCTTGGGTAGCTAAAAATAAATTTTTGATTACTGGCCATAGTTATGGCGGTTATATGACATGTTTAGCAATGACTAAAGCCGCAGATGTTTTTGACTTTGGGATAGCTGGTGCTCCTGTGACATCATGGGAGTTGTATGATACCCATTACACAGAGCGTTGGATGGATACGCCACAAGATAATGCAGAGGGATATAAAAATGGTTCTGTCTTAACTTATACGGATAATTACAAAGGTGTTTTGAGAATTATGCATGGCGATATGGACGATAATGTTCATTTGCAAAATACCATGCAATTGGTTGATGCTTTGACCGATCGTTCTGTACCTTTCGAGTTGATGATTTATCCGGGTAGTCGTCACGGATTTGAAAGATCTAAAAATGCATATGATTTTAAAGAACGTGTACGTTTTTACTATCAGTATTTATTAGAAAAACCGGTTCCAAAGGACTTTAAATAGAGGTGTACCTATAACTAAAGCCTTCTCAGAATATTATTTGAGAAGGCTTTTTTGTTTTGCTATCTTTTGTGTGTAAAAAAAGATGAAATATTGAGTTGTTAAATTGTTGATAACCAAAAATTATTTCATCTTTGTGTAATTTATTTTTATTTCGATGATTCAGTTTCTCAAGGAGAGCACTTTTGCTGTTAATGAAGTTTTAAGCAGATCAATTCATATACTAAAGGGACATTATTTCTCAATAGGGGGATTGTTATTGTCTATTTTTTTATTGTTTGTTGTTGCTCATGAATTAACTTTTTATTTGGAGACTTCAAGTATACTTCTCAAAATTCCTTTGATGCTGTTATTTGCTGTAACTTTATTAGGCTTACAATTGTTTCTGTTTAAATTTATTTTGAATTTATTGGATCATAAAGAGCATGTGGGGGTTGTTAAAACATGGCCTTCCTGGGCAGAATTAATTAATTTTTTAGGTGGAATTGTCGTTTTTACATTAGCTTCTATACTGATTCTTTTTTTTGCTATGATTGTTTGTTTCCCGCTTATCTATATGGGTATAGATACGGAGGTGGTATCATTTGAGATCGTACCAAATGTAGGAGCAATCTTATCCTTCTTTATATTGCTTCGTATCTCATTCTTTCCTTTTTTTATTATTGATAAAGGAATTAGTGTCATGAAGTCTTTGCGTTGGAGTCTGGCGATTACGAAAGGAAATATAATTCGTTTATTTTTAATTTTATTGAGTTTAGCTTTTGTTAGCGTATTAAATATTTATTGTGTTTATATGGAGTATTCCATTATGGCAATTATATTTAGTTTAATAAATTCATTTTTAATTATCCCGTTAACTTCTGTTGTCTATACAGTTGCTTACCGAGATATGGTTCAAGAATATAAGGGTAGTGAAGATCCGAGTATTTTAAGTAATATATTTTAATAAATAATTTTGATTTTGAATAAAAAAGGAATTGCGGTTTTAGGTTCAACGGGTAGTATAGGTACACAAACCTTAGATGTGGTACGCGCCTTTCCTGATCTTTTTCATGTTGTAGTATTGACCTGCGGTTCAAATGCTACTTTGTTAGTAGCGCAGGCATTAGAATTTTTGCCCGACGCTGTTGTTATTATCAATGAAGAACAAGTTGATTTTGTTAAATCAAAATTAGGACATACTCAAATTGCGGTTTACTCAGGTATGCAGGCTTTAGAAGAAGTGGTACAGTTTGAGTCGGTTGATGTTGTTTTGAATGCCATTGTAGGTGCTGCTGGACTCAGACCTACTGTTAAGGCTATTTCCTGCGGTAAGGATATCGCACTAGCTAACAAAGAAACACTGGTTGTTGCGGGTGAATTGGTGATGAGCTTAGCTTCTCAATATCAAGTTAAGATGTTGCCAGTCGACTCGGAGCATTCAGCGATTTTCCAATGTTTGGTTGGTGAAGAAGCTAATCCGATTGAAAAAATATATATCACTGCCTCTGGAGGGCCTTTTCGTGGGAAGGACCGTTCGATATTGACTTCCGTAACAAAGGAACATGCTTTGAAACATCCGAATTGGGTAATGGGTGCTAAGATTACGATTGACTCGGCTTCATTAATGAATAAAGGACTTGAAGTAATCGAAGCAAAATGGCTTTTTGATCTGAAAGTAGACCAAGTTGATGTAATTGTACATCCTCAGTCCATTGTACATTCGCTTGTACAGTTTCAAGATGGATCTTTAAAAGCACAACTCGGATTGCCAGATATGAAGTTACCGATACAGTATGCCCTGTCTTATCCAAATCGTTTAATGAATACTTTTGAACGGTTTAATTTTATGGATTATCCAGAATTAACTTTCGAAAAGCCAGATTTGGAAACTTTTAAAAATTTGGCATTAGCTTATGATTCTTTACGAAAGGGAGGGAATAGTGCCTGTGTACTCAACGCAGCAAATGAAGTCGTTGTGGATGCATTTTTGAAGGATAAGATTAGTTTTTTAGGAATGAGTGATGTGATCGAGACTGTATTGGAAAAAGTAAATTATCTTGCGAGACCAAGTCTAGATGACTATATTGAGTCCGATTATGCTGCAAGGAGAGTTGCGCAAGAAATAATCAATTAAGTAAATAATTATAGAAGAAGATACATGGGTGTTTTAATTATGGTGGCACAAGTCATATTGGGCTTGTCAATTTTGATCGTATTGCATGAGTTGGGCCATTTTTTAGCGGCACGCGCTTTTGGAATTAAAGTAGAAAAATTTTATTTATTTTTTGATGCATGGGGTGTCAAATTATTTAAATTCAAATATAAAGACTGTGAATATGGAATTGGTTGGTTGCCTTTAGGTGGCTATGTTAAAATTGCTGGTATGATTGACGAATCCATGGATACTGAGCAATTGAGTGGAGAGCCTCAAGAATGGGAGTTTCGTTCAAAACCAGCTTGGCAACGTTTGATCGTGATGCTAGGTGGTATTATTGTTAATGTCATTGTTGGTGTTGTTGTATTTTGGATGTTAACATTTAAAATGGGCACTACGGACATCAAGAATGATCAATTGGTGAATGGTATTGTACCCGGAGAAATTGGGAAGTCAATCGGCTTGCAGGCAGGAGACCGTATTTTGGCTATTGATGGCACTAAGATTGAAAACTATTCAGATTTAATTAGCTCTAAACTATTAATGGGAGGAGTAGATCTGACTGTAAATCGTGCTGGTGCTGATACAAAAATTCATGTTCCAGCGGATATTTTAAATACAATTGCGGATAAAAAAGATGAGAAATTTATAGAACCACGGATGAAAATGACCTCTGTTGCAGCTATTCAACCGGGTTCAGAAGCAGTTAAAATGGGTTTTCTTAAAGGCGATAGTATTGTTGCAGTTGACAATACGCCAATTCAGTTTTTTGATCAGTTTAAGGACCAATTGAAAGCAAAAGTCGGAAAACCAGTTGAATTGAAAATTGTACGCGATGGTCAAGAACAATCTTTAAAAGGTGTTGTGCCTTCTGATGCGATTTTGGGTTTTAATGTTAATCCGGATCAAACCATTAAAACATTTACGATTCATTATAGTTTAATGGAGTCTTTGCCAATGGGGGCAAAGAAAGCATTCACGGTTATTACTGATAATGCAAAAGGATTTGGTAAGATATTTAAGGGAGAGATTCGTGCCGATAAAGCTTTATCAGGTCCTGTAGGTATTGCGCAGTTGTTCGGTACTGAAGTGGACTGGGTACGCTTCTGGTCATTAGTAGGTATGTTGTCTATGGCTCTGGCATTCATGAATTTATTACCGATACCGGCATTAGATGGTGGACACGTGGTATTCTTGTTGATCGAAATGATCCAAGGAAAACCATTAAGTGAAAAATTCTTAGAGAAGGCACAGATGGTAGGTTTCTTTATTTTACTTGCTCTAATGGTCTTTATTTTTGGAAATGACATTTTTAAATTATTCAAGTAAGGGATATTAAGTTTATACAAGGGGGTCTTACTTAATTTGTAAGACCCTTTTTATTTTTAGATATTTGTATTATGGATGGAAAAACAAGAGCAACGATTAAACCTGGTATGTTGGTTAACATTATCTTGAAAAAAGATCAGCGATCAGGAGAACTTACTGAAGGTATTGTTAAGGATCTTCTGACATCTGCACCATTTCACCATAGAGGAATCAAGGTTCGATTGATGGATGGTCAGATCGGTCGAGTTGCAGAGATAATTGAGGATGACTTTTAACCTATTTTAGTTTTATAAAAAAAGCTTCTGACCTAATAGGATAGAAGCTTTTTTTATAAAACATTTTAAGAAATTGCTCTTTCGATCTTCATTATAGACCAGATTTATAACTGGTCTTAGATGATCGGAAATATCTTTTTCTGAATATCTATTTTAAAATTCTTTTGTAGGGAATCAAAAAATAAATGATTGCTTGGATTATTTTGAAAGACTAAATACGGAATCTCTATAATCTCTTTTTGTGTTTTTATTCTAAAGTACCCAAATAATAATCCTTTTGTATTTTGGATTGATTCAATTTGTTGCACTGCCTTAACATCTCGTAACAAATTAAAGTGATAAGGGTCTTTTGTCATAGATTCAATGACTACATCTTCAGTTTGCTTATTATACCAAATTACTTGACTGCTCGTTTTCTTTAAATGATTCTTAAAAAGAAAAAGGTAACCAATCATGTATATTGATATTGGAAATAGGAATAGTAAAATCTTTATTTTGATTATCAGCGCAAGCATAATAATCAATAAAATTGCTCCTATGCCTACATTTTTCATTACCTTTTGAGATGTATCTGCTATGATAACTTTGGATGTATCTATTTTTTGATAACCATTTTTTACAATAATAGCTGGACTATTGGTTGCGGTAAATGACGCGGACAGCTTTTTACTGATGTAGTACAATAAAAATAAAATAAGTCCAACTATTAATATAACTTTGGTCATGACAGTTTATATGTTAATACTGTTCATTATCATTTGGATAATTAACTGATTTTACATCAGCTACATATTGTCCTACAGCTCCTGTTATTTCTTGATATAATTGTGCATATTGTCTTAAAAACTTAGGTTTAAAGCCTTTAGTCATACCTAGCATATCATTGACAACTAGAACTTGTCCGTCACATTGGTTACCAGCGCCTATACCAATAGTCGGTATCGCTAAACTTGCACTTACTTCGGCAGCAAGTGCTGCTGGTATTTTTTCCAACACGATGGCAAAACAACCTGCTTCTTGTAGTGCTAGCGCATCGGCCTTTAATTTTTCGGCTTCATTATCATCTTTAGCACGAACACCAAAATTTCCAAATTTATTAATTGCTTGTGGTGTTAATCCCAGATGTCCACAAACTGGTATTCCCGCATTTATAATTTTCTTAATGTTGTCAATGATTTCTAGACCACCTTCCAATTTAAGGGCGTGTGCTCCCGACTCTTTCATGACACGTACTGCAGATAAATAGGCTTGATCGATGCTTCCCTGATATTCGCCGAAAGGAAGATCCACTACAACCATTGCTCTAGTTGTACCTCTTACAACAGATGCCGCGTGGTAGATCATCTGGTCTAAGGTGATGGGCAGTGTTGTTTCATAGCCTGCAAATACGTTCGCAGCGGAGTCGCCTACTAAAATGATATCGATGCCACCTTCGTCAAGCGCTTTTGCCATGGTGAAATCATAACCTGTTAACATCGCGATTTTTTCATGACGATGTTTCATTTCCTGTACCTGTACTGTAGTGATACGTTTTATTTCTTTATTTACAGACATTACTGATTTGTTTAAATTAACCAAAATTAGAGAAATTCGTTGAATTAAGGTCATTAATTATTGATTTTAAAATGATAGTTTGGTAATTAGCAGATTAAATTGCTTTGATTTTACTATTTTTGCAGGATGAGAGAAAACGAAACTCGCTTATTTAAATTTCCAAAATTTTCCGATCTAATTGTTTTTGAAGATGATAATTTGATTGTTATCAATAAACCCCCTTTCATTGCTTCGCTAGATGAGCGTGAAGGAGGAGAGATCAATATTTTACGATTAGCAAAAAAATATTACGCAGATGCGCAGATTTGTCACCGGTTAGATAAGGAAACTTCTGGATTATTACTGATTGCTAAAAATCCTGAGACCTACCGTTCTGTTTCTATTGAATTTGAAAGACGTCGTGTCAATAAGGTATATCATGCTATCATTGCTGGCACACATACATTTACGGATTTAAAAGTTGAGTTACCCATTTTAAATCAAGGAAGTAAAAATGTGTCAATAGATCGCGCCAAAGGTAAGGCGGCTACTACAATTTTTAATTCAATACGTTATTTTAACCACTATACTTTAGTCGAATGTAAGCCTATTACAGGCCGTATGCATCAAATTCGTATTCACTTAGCCACACAGAAAGCTGCAATTGTGGGAGATGATATGTATCATGGAAAACCGGTATACTTGTCACAGATTAAAAAACGTGGGTTTTCTTTGGCTAAAAATGAAGAGGAACTACCAATTATGAAGCGCTTTGCTTTGCACTCCCGGTATGTTGACTTTACAATTGATGGAAAGAAGTTTGAGTTTGAAGCCCCATATCCAAAGGATTTTGCGACTTTGCTTAAACAGTTAGAAAAGTTTGATTCTTAAATGCCGATCATGAATCCGAAAACAAAAAAAATAATTGGCAATTCAGTATTTGTCGTTATCATTCTTTTGCTTTTGTGGCCAACAAGTAGAGCTTATTTTCAACAAGGCTTAATGAAAATTGGTTTATTTAAACCAACATTGGAAGAACCTGAGAAAATAGATTCGCAGATTTCTGTTCAGAATAACATTTCTTTTAAAAATGATAAAGGGGAGATCGTGAATATGAACGATCTAAAGGGTAAAGTTGTATTCATTAATTTTTGGGCCACATGGTGTCCTCCTTGCATTGCAGAAATGCCTTCCATTGCTACGTTATATGAACGATTGAAAGGTAATAGTGAAGTCGTTTTTCTGATTGTAGAAATTGAAGGAGAATCTGAGAAGGCAAATAAATTTATGGCGGGTAAACAATTAAATCTACCCGTTTATTATCCAAATTCACAAATTCCTAAAGAATGGTTAGGTGGTTCTATACCAACGACATTGATTATCAATAAACATGGTGAGATTGCTACTAAACATGAAGGTTTAGCAGATTATTCTCGCCAGGAAGTTTCAGATTTTATAATTGAATTAACAAAAAAATAAGTACAGAATAACCGGTATGACTAGAGCAGAACTTATTCAACAGATTAAGATAAAAAAATCATTTCTTTGTGTTGGTTTAGATACAGATATTACAAAAATACCTGAGCATCTACTGGCAGAGGAGGATCCAATTTATACGTTTAATAAAGCCATTATTGATGCTACATCAGATTTGTGTGTCGCATACAAACCGAATATCGCATTTTATGAGAGTTACGGTATTAAAGGATGGCAGTCTTTGCAAAAAACTTGGGAGGCTTTACCTAAAGATTGTTTGAGTATTGCTGATGCTAAACGTGGTGATATCGGAAATACATCAAAAATGTATGCACAGGCATTTTTTGATGAAAAGCAATCGGGATTAGGTTTTGATTCCATAACGATAGCACCATATATGGGAAATGATTCTGTTACTCCCTTTTTAGATTTTGATGGAAAATGGGCAATTGTACTGGCATTGACATCAAATGCAGGAAGCCTGGATTTTCAAAATTTTAAGAATGAATCAGGTTTGCAGTTATTTGAGCAAGTCATTGATAAAGTGAATACATGGGGAACAATTGAAAACCTGATGTATGTAGTAGGTGCGACCCGTGGTGAAGGTTTTATTAAGATTCGTGAGCATGCTCCTGATCATTTCCTTTTAGTTCCGGGTGTTGGAGCGCAGGGAGGTTCTCTTCAAGATGTCTGTCAATATGGAATGAATAAGGATTGTGGCCTTTTAGTAAACAGCACAAGAGGTATTATCTATGCTTCAAAAGGACATGATTTTGCGGAGAAAGCAAGAGAAGAGGCTTTGAAATTACAACAAGAGATGGAAGCCGAATTAATTAAGGCTGGAATTATTAGTTAATTCTTACATATCGGCATATTGAAAAGCTTCAGATCGAAAGGTCTGAAGCTTTTTTGTTGGAGATTTTATTTTATGTATTTAGATGATTGATCGTGATTATTCATAAAGAAGAAATTGTAAATTTAAAATATAAAATAGATAACAATGAATGTAGTGAGTACTCTACTATTAGCATGTATGCTAGGAACTGGCTGTGTGGTTGATGCACAAGAGATCGAAAATATTGTAGAGGGTGAAGTTTTTACTTCAACGAAGTCTAGTGAAGATATGTATCAGTTGGTCTGGAAACTTTACAAATCTAACAAGCACGAAGAAGCTTTAAAACTTATCGATAAGCTTATCGCTCAAGATAAAACAATAAGTGCTTATTACGAATTGAAATGCTACATCTTAATTGCACTGAAAAGAAACGCAACTATTATTGAGACTGCCACGAAGGGTATCGCATTAGATCCTGATAATCATTCGTTTTACGATATAAGAGGTAATACTTATTATTTTGATTTAAAACCCGAATTGGCAAGATCTGATTATCAAAAGGTACTCCAATTGGAAAAAAATAATGCTCGTTATTATAATAATTATTTGAAGTTACTTAATGAAATGCGCAAGGATGATGAATTGATAAATGTATTTAAGCTTTTCGAGAATAGCATGGTAAGTGGAGAAGATATCAAAGAACCTCGATTTATAGCTGATGTTTACTTTTATGGAGCCTTGGCCTATCAACGTCAAAAAGATAATTTAAGAGCTGTTGACCTTCTTGGGAACGCAATTAAAAAATCTCCAGAAGCAGCGATGTATTACAATAATAGAGGTTTGATATTTCAAGATCTAAACAAACTGGAAGCTGCAAAGAAGGATTTGGATAAAGCTATTGAATTGGATCGTGATAATCCTGTTTATTATGAAAATAGATATGCTATCTTTTTTGATTTAAAGAAATATCAAGAGGCGCAAAATGACCTATTAAAAGTAATTAGTCTGGGAAATTCTGATCTAGATATCTATGCTGCATTGGCACTGACCTATGATGTTCTTAATAATTATCCAAAAGCTGCTGAATATTATGATTTGGTTTTACGTAAAAATCCAAATCAAACAATGATTCTAAGTAACTATGCTTATGCTTTATTTGAATTGAATCAATTATCTAAAGCTATTGAAATGTTTGAACGGGCGCTTGTTACTGATTCTGCAGAGGTTGATATTTTGGTAGGTCTAGCAGTCTTATATCATGTTGATGGGAAAGAGAATAAGTCTAAAGATTTATTTCAGGACATTAAAATCAAGACAAAATATGAGGCAAAAAAACAGCTACTCGAAACTTTGGAAAAGGAAGATTATAGATTTTCTTCAAAATTTAAAGCAGCATGGGAAAACTGTTTTAGTGATTAATGTTATTTAAGCCTGATCAAAAGCTGTTATTTTTTTGCAATAAAAATAGGGTGTGTTTTATACAGAATGAGTATTTTGAGAAGATTTAAGTCAAATTTCCTTTCTATAAATTCATATCAAATGCGTAACTTTGCGCCATGCCAGAAAAAATTATAATTCTTGACTTTGGTTCGCAATACACGCAATTAATCGCGCGTCGTGTAAGAGAACTTAATGTGTATTGTGAAATTCACCCATTTAACAAATTACCTGAATTTGACGAGACTGTAAAGGGAGTAATCCTTTCGGGAAGTCCATATTCAGTAAGACAAGAGGAAGCTCCTCAAATTGATTTTAAATCAATTCAAGAGCGTTTTCCTTTATTAGGTGTTTGTTATGGTGCACAATATATCGCTCAAAAATCAGGAGGTGAAGTATTACCTTCGGAAATCCGTGAATATGGACGTGCTAATTTGCAATTTGTGAATGCTGAGAATGAATTATTAGCGGGTGTACCGGTTCAGTCTCAAGTATGGATGTCTCATGGTGATACTATTAAAGAAGTTCCTTCAAACTTTGAAATTATCGCAAGTACAGATAAAGTACGTGTAGCAGCTTATCACATTATCGGTACAAGAACTTTTGGTATTCAATTTCATCCAGAGGTGACCCACAGTACAGATGGTGTAGTTTTATTGAAAAACTTTGTTGTAGAGATCTGTGGATGTGCTCAAGAGTGGACTCCAGATGCTTTTGCTGAAACAAGTGTTGCTTCTCTGAAAGCGGAATTAGGTGACGATCACGTAATTTTGGCATTATCAGGAGGAGTTGATTCTACTGTTGCAGCTGTTTTATTACATCAAGCCATTGGCAAAAATTTGCATTGTATTTTTGTTGATCATGGTTTGTTACGTAAAGGTGAATTTGAACAGGTTTTGGATTCATATAAAAACATGGGACTTAACATTAAAGGTATAAACGCAAAAGAATTATTTTTTGGTCGTTTAGCTGGTGTTTCTGATCCTGAACAAAAACGTAAAATTATCGGTAATTCTTTTATCGATGTATTCGATGAGGCAGCAAAAGAAATTCAAAAGGAATTACCTGAAGGTATTGAGGCAAAATGGTTAGGTCAAGGTACTATTTATCCAGATATTATTGAATCGGTATCGGTTAAGGGGCCTTCTGCGACTATTAAATCGCATCATAATGTTGGCGGTTTACCTGACTACATGAAGCTGAAAGTAGTAGAGCCTCTGAAGACTTTATTTAAAGACGAAGTAAGACGTGTTGGTAAAACACTGGGTGTTGATCCAGCTATTTTAGGCAGACATCCTTTTCCTGGTCCAGGGTTAGCTATTCGTATCTTAGGAGATATCACTGAAGATCGTGTACGTATTGTACAAGAAGCTGATGATATTTACATCCGTAATTTGAAAGAAGCAGGATGGTATGATAAGGTTTGGCAAGCTGGCACGATTTTTCTTCCTGTTCGTTCTGTAGGAGTGATGGGCGATGAGCGTACATATGAGCATGTTGTTAGTTTACGTGCTGTAGGTTCATTGGACGGCATGACTGCAGATTGGATTCACTTACCTTATGATTTGTTGGCAAAGATTTCAAATGAAATTATCAACCACGTCAAAGGCATTAATAGAGTTGTATATGATATCAGTTCAAAACCACCAGCGACGATTGAGTGGGAATAAAATTGCTCTTGCAGTAGCATTGGCTTTAAGTCTTGCAAGCTGTACGACAAAAAAAACAGGCGTACTTCGCTCACCTTCTAGTAAAGGTGAGCAGGGTACTGTTTCTAATAATAGCGGTAAAACTGCTGCTGAACAGGCTGAAGAAGCCAGAAAACTCGAAGCTGCTAAAGCGAGTGAAAACCTTAAAAATCAAAAATCAATTGCTCTTCTCTTACCTTTTCAATTAAACCGTATCGCAGGTATGCGTCCCACGGCTGAAGACGTTAAAAGATCGGCTTTAGCGTTGGATTTTTATCAAGGGTTTCAACTTGGCTTGGAAGAATTGGGTGAAAAGGGAAGTAAATTTAGTTTAAAGGTTATAGATTCTGAAGATGATAATTTTAGAAACACATCTTTAGCTGCTTCAGCGTCTATAAAAAATGCCAATTTAATTGTAGGACCTGTTTATCCAAAAGAGATTAGAGCATTTTCACAAGCCTTTAAAGAAAAAAATATTTTACAAATTTCACCTTTAGCGGCAACTTTGGCTTCCGAGTTTGCGATTCCCAATTTAGTGTCTTTAACACCTTCTATTCGTGCTCACTCTGAAATTATGGCGAAGCATGTAGCAAAGCAATATGCTTATGGCGACGTTGTTTTGGTTTACAATATACAAGATGGCGATAGTAAACAGTTTTTGGATAACTTTGCATCAGAGGCATTGGGTTATAATAAAAGTCTGCAAATAAAAGTTGTGACTTCTATAGCGGAATTAAACGAAAACTTAGTTGTTGCTGGGACTAATCATATTGTCTGTGGGACTACAAATAGAAATCAGATTAGAGCATTATTAGCAAATATGGACGTGCAAAGCAGTGAGTCGGGTTATGCTTTTAAGTTGTATGGTCACCCAAATTGGGCAAAATTATCTTTTGAAGATTACACGAATATTGATCGTTATGAGTTGACCGTGACGACATCAACATTAGTGGATGAAAATGCTGAGCGAACAAGACGATTTAATCAAAAGTATAAGAATAAGTTTCAGGTAATTCCGTCAGATTTTTCTTATAAAGGTTACGATGCCGCTATTTATTTTGGGGGCTTAATTGCTAAGTATGGCGATGACTACGCGCAACATTTGGTTAAGGAAACCTATTCTGGAATAAATAGTGATTTTAGTTTTGATTACTTTCCTGAATGGGGATATGTAAATAGAGGGGTTCGATTTATGGTGTATCGTAATAATAGTTTTGATAGGAAGTAAAGATGAGTGATTTTAGTGAAAAAAGAGTACAGCAGCAAATTCGTAATTTTGAAAGAGCAATGGATGGTTATGAAGGGAATGAGCCGTTTGCTCGTTATCTAACTTCATTTTTTAAAATTAATAAGCAAATGGGATCAAAGGACAGAAAATGGACTTCCCGGTTGTGTTATAATTATTTTCGATTGGGTAAGGGGGCAACGCAGCTTTCTCAACAAAAAAGATTAATCATTGCGGAGTACTTATGTGAAACAGAAAGTCCATTTGTCGCTTTATTTGAACCTGATTGGAATTTAAGCCTATCATTGGAAGAAAAGATAGCTTTTTTAAAAAAACTAGAATTATTGGAGCTAGATACCATTTTTCCTTTTAAAAATTACCTTTCATCTGCGATAGATCAGGTTGATTTTATACAAAATCAATTCTTGCAACCTGACTTATTTATTCGGATTAGAAAAGGTAAGGAAAAGTTTGTGAAAGCTATTTTTGAAGCGGAACAGATCGGCTATAAATTTATAACGGAACAAACTGTTGCTTTAGCAAATGGAACTTCACTACAGCGGTTTAAGGATCTCGATGGTGTAATCGAAGTGCAAGATCTTTCTTCTCAGCGGACCCTTAAATTTATGGATGCTTTGCCGAAAGAAAATTGGTGGGATGCCTGTGCCGCTTCTGGTGGTAAGGCTTTATTGTTTCTAGATAAGCATCCGACTACTAATTTATTGGTTTCAGATGTTCGTATGAGCATTCTGCGTAATTTAGATGAGCGTTTTGAGAGGGCAGGTATAAAAGATTATCGAAAAAAAATAGTTGATTTAACGAAAGATACTACGCCTATTTTGGGAGTTGAGCTTTTTGATGGAGTTATTTTAGATGCTCCATGCACCGGCTCAGGAACTTGGGGTCGTAGCCCTGAAAATATTAGTTATTTTAATGCAAAGAAGATCGATGAGTTTGCCACATTGCAAAAAGAAATTGCTAAAAATGTTTCATTGCATTTGAAAGTGGGTAAACCGTTGGTATACATCACTTGTTCTGTTTTTGAGAAAGAAAATGAGGAGGTGATTGCTTATATTCAAAAAGAACTGGGGTATAGTCTCCATTCTTATAAAGTATTAAAAGGATATTATGAAAAGGCGGATAGTATGTTTGTTGCCCGTTTAATCAAACTTTAATAAAGTAAGAAATTTATAATTATAAAAGCCATTTGCATATCGCAAATGGCTTTTATAATTATAGAACTATTAGATTTGAATTAGTTTATTCACATTTACCCGGTACAACGAGCACAGGACATGTTGCTTTTCTAATTACAGCTTCAGAAACGGAGCCCGAGATAAAATGATCAAACCCTGTTCTACCATTTGATCCCATTACGATGAGATCAGCTGACCACTCATGAGAAGTGGCTAGTATTTCTTCTTTTACCGAGCCTATTCTATTGAATAAGAAAACTTCATTAGCGCCTTCGAACTCTTGTCCTAGTTCTTCTAAGTATTTTTGAGCATTCTGCTGCTCTATTTCCGATACTTCGGGTATGATGATTGGTTGTTGACCTAACAGCGGATCTGCACCATAGCTGGCAGGAGAAGTGGGAGAGGTAACCGTCACTAAAGCTACTGAAGCTTCAAATTTTTTAACCATTTCTTTAGCATAGGAAATCGCTTTATGTGAACATGGTTCATCGTCCACAGCAACTAATATTCTCGTTATTTTTACAACATTGGTATCCATGGTTCTGATATTAAAGTTTATATTCGTACATATTAATAACTTGAATATACGGTTTTTTGTTTTAGAAATATGGAATTTGGAATATGTAATTTAACAATTGTACCATTGCGGGCGGAGGAATCACATCGGAGTGAAATGGTTTCACAATTGCTGTTTGGAGAAGCTTTCGAAATACTGACGAAATCAAAGGACTGGACAAAAGTTCGTACTGAAATGGACTCTTATGTTGGTTGGATACAGAATGGGCAATTTTTAGCAATAACAGATGATCAGTATGAGGAGTACCAGTCGTTAAATAAGGTAAAGATCGGTTTTGATGGGGGGCATCTTATCAATAATGATCTTTGTATCCAGCTTTTACATGGAACGATTGTACGAAAGGATTTTCCTTATATTGGAGCAGATGATTTAGTAGAGCTTAATGCAATTGAACTGCATTTTGAGCAAGAAGACTTCATCGAGCAGGTTGCAATACTCGCAAAGCAATACTGGGAGGTACCCTATCTTTGGGGAGGGCGATCTAAATTTGGAATTGATTGCTCCGGTTTCTCACAATTGATTTATCAATCCTTTGGTATTTCCTTACCAAGGGATGCTTATCAACAGGTTGAATTAGGGCAGACAGTTGACTTTTTGTCAGAGATTCAAGTTGGTGATCTTGCTTTTTTTGATAATGAAGAAGGTAGGATAAATCATGTTGGTATTATGCTGGACTCTGAAACCATTATTCACGCTTCTTCCCGTGTTCGAATAGATAGGATGGATCAAGAGGGAATATTTAATAGGGATTGGAATAAATACACGCATAAGCTGCGTATCATCAAGCGCTACGTTTAAAAAAGAAAGGTCCGTCTATATTGAGACGGACCTTTCTTTCTTTATTTTCAAATATGATTAGAATTTGAAAGTTAAACCAAATTTAGCTGTATCAAAAAAGTTGTTAAAACTGTTGATGTTAGCATTGAATTCGTTTGAAGATTTACCGCCATCTTCTTTAGCTGTACCAAAAGATAATAAGTCTGTTAAACCAAAGTTGATCGCGATGTTTTCAGTAACGAAGTAATTCATCCCTAAACCAGCGCCAGCACCAAATCCTTTAACTTTAGGAATGTCTGTAGTTGTTGTACCGTTGTTAACTTCTCCAGTTCTTTGTTGATAACCAGCGGCCAATTGCGCATAAGTTTTAAAACGTGATCCTAAATCTAAAAAGTAGTAACGACCATAAGCACCAACTCCAAAGTTGCTTGATTTATTGTACGTATCGTTAGTACCAGAATAGTCTGTTGCTTTTAAATTTCCAAAGTTGAAATCTAAACCAACTGCAACTTTATCAGATACGAAATAACCTACAGAAGGATTGAAGTTGAATGAGTTTTCTTTCTTTTCAGCTGTTTTATTATTTTTTGTATTTGCTGAGAAATTACCTTCTACAATAAAGTCAGTTTTTTTGAAACCAAATTCTTGTGCTTGAGATGCAAAAGTTAGACCAGCTACTGCTGTTAGAGTAAGTAATAATTTTTTCATTTTTTTTAAAGTTTGTTTTTACAATATCCATAGTCAAACCTTTTGACTATTTGATTGATATTATCAATATAGATACCAAATTGATTTTTCAATGTCATAGAAATGTATTGATAAATTGTGTTAATCGTAATTTAAACGTTTTCAGAGGTTTAAAAATTGACATTATGAAAAAATAATTTATCATATATTTGGATATTTATATTGATTTAACTTTTTGTGATAAAATGTCAGTTTTTATTATGACACAAAAAAAGACCATATGTCAGTGCTGACATATGGTCTTATAATTATTTTATTATTTAATATTTCTAGTCGAAATATTCTTTGATCCGTTCGAAAAATGATTTTTCAGATTTACCAGGTTGTGGCTTGAAATTCGGTGATTCTTTCAATTTCTGTAAAATCTCTTTTTCGTCAGATGATACCGCTTTAGGCGTCCAGATATTCACGTAAATCAATTGATCACCTTTGTGGTAAGAATTGACTTCAGGAATACCTTTTCCTTTTAGTCTTAATATCTTGCCGGCCTGGGTTCCTGGTTCAATTTTAATTTTTGCTTTACCATCAATCGTTGGCACTTCAACGCTTGTTCCTAATGTAGCATCTACAAAATTAATATATAGGTCATAAATAATATTTAGACCATCTCTTTTTAATGCTTCATGAGGAATTTCTTCAATGAGGATAATAAGATCGCCGGCAACACCTCCGCGAGGAGCTGCGTTCCCTTTTCCACTCATTGAAAGCTGCATACCTTCACTTACACCAGCCGGAATGTTGATCGCAATTGTTTCTTCACCTCTTTCTAATCCTTCACCTCTACATGTAGTACACTTTGCGGTAATTTCTACCCCTTCACCATTACAAGTAGGACAAGTGCTTGTCGTTTGCATCTGGCCTAAGATTGTATTGGTTACGCGACGAACAGATCCTGAGCCGCCACAAGTATTACAAGTGTGGAAAGATGATTTATCTTTTGCACCACTACCATCGCAGGTATGACAGTTTACTTGTTTATTTACTTTTACTTTTTTCTCAACACCTTTAGCAATTTCTTCGAGTGTTAATTTTACTTTAATGCGAAGATTTGTTCCTTTAGCAACACGACGGCCTCCTCTTGAGCCTCCGCCACCGCCACCGAAGAAACTTTCGAAAGGATGACCACCTCCACCAAATATATCTCCAAATTGGCTAAATATGTCATCCATATTCATGCCACCACCATAACCGCCTCCGGAAGCAGAGCTACCCGCATGACCAAATTGATCATAGCGTTGTTTTTTCTGAGGATTGCTTAATACATCATATGCTTCAGCAGCCTCTTTAAATTTTTCTTCAGCTTCATGATCACCAGGGTTTTTATCCGGGTGATACTTTACGGCAAGTTTACGGTAGGCAGATTTAATTTCTTTTTCATCTGCACCACGAGCTACACCTAATATATCGTAATAATCTCTTTTTGACATCTTTTTTATCTTATTGACCTATAATTACCTTAGCATGACGGATTACTTTATCATTTAAATAGTAACCTTTTTCAATAACATCAATAACTTTATTTTTCAAATCTGGAGTAGGAGCTGGAATAGCCGTTATTGCTTCTTGTAAATCAGCATCAAACTCTTTACCTACTACATCCATTTCTTTTAAACCTTGGTGTTCTAAAGTTTGTCTGAATTTATTATTGACGATCTCAATACCAGTTTTTATTGATTCAACATCTGTTGCTGTTTCCATTGCTTTTAAAGCTCTGTCAAAATCATCCACTGTTGATAATAGTTTTGTGATCACATCTTTTCCAGCAGATTGAATTAATTCAACACGTTCTTTACTTGTACGTTTTCTGTAATTATCAAATTCTGCTGATAAACGTACATATTTATCTTTTGCCTCTGCTACTTCAGCACTTAATTTCTCTTCAACAGAAAGTTCAATCGTCTCTTCTTGATTTTCCGTTGTATTATCCTCAATAGGATCTTGAATCGTCTCGTTATTATTCTCTTGTTCGCTCATTTCTTCTAAATTCTATGTGGGAAACTAATGTTCTTTCTCTAAAATCTAATTACAGTCAAAGTTGTTGCCAAAATGAAAAAATCCGACAGCTTGTCAGTAACCGGGAGAATGGACTAACAAAATGTCGGATGATCAGGATTTCTGTCAGTATTGACAGTTATATTTCTACTTGATCTAGCAATACCCCATCAGCGGTTTTGATGATGCGTGCAGGCATATTACGGATAATTTGGTAATCATGAGTTGCCATTAAAACTGCTGTTCCAGAAGAAGCGATATCCCGTAAAAGCAATACAATTTCTTCAGAAGTAGCAGGGTCAAGGTTTCCTGTTGGCTCATCGGCCAATATAATTTCCGGATTATTAAGGAGTGCTCGTGCAATAACAATACGTTGCTGTTCTCCTCCTGAAAGTTCATGAGGCATTTTTTTTAATTTCGAGCGAAGTCCTACTTTTTCAAGCACATCAAGCATTCTATGTTCAATTTGCGTTTTATCTTTCCAGCCGGTGGCTCTAAGTGCAAATTCTAAATTTTTTTCTACAGAGCGATCTGATAATAAATGAAAATCTTGGAAAACGATTCCTAACTTACGTCTCAGGTAGGGGACATCATTTTCATGCAGTTTTTTTAAATCAAAACCTGCAATTAGTCCTTCTCCGTTACCAATATATAAATCGCCATAGATTATTTTTAGCAAACTACTTTTTCCACTTCCTGATTGACCAATGAGGTAAAGAAATTCGCCTTTATTGATATTCAAATTCACATTCGATAAGACCAAATGTTTTTGTTGGTAGATATCGACGCTTTTTAATGTGATTACTGTATTTCCAGACATTGAACTATAATTCTAATTTTTTTATTTGTCCAAATGGCAATTCCTTTACCATTTGCATAATGTACGCTGACTTGTCTCCGAGACCAATTTTGTCCAAAGATTTGTCGGGGCGATCAACCCTAAAATATGCTAAAAGAGTGAATGAATCATCTCTTAATTGAACATAGTCAGGGATTTTGGCAACTCCTTTTACTTTGATTATATACATCTATTTACAAAGTTAGTACTTTTTATTTCAAAAAATCCTTCCACGAATATAAGGCTATGCTTACTGGTTTGCAAATAAAAATTCTAGTGTATTGACCCCATCAGCATAATCATCTAAAGCAGGATTTTGTCCGGCACCGAATTTAAAAGCTGGTGTTTTGATCGTTAAAGGTGCTTCTGATGTAACGCATTGTAAGCGGTCTGATAATGTATTTAAGTGCTGGGAAAGATTGTCTAAGTTATCATACTCTTCAAAATAAACAACAGCTAAGGGTGATGCTATTTTGTCATCTTGTTTTAATAATAAAAACCCATTATCATAATGCTTGTCACCATTTATTAAATAAATGGATTTGTTATAATCGTAATTATTATTGTATTTATAATGCGTGTTCACATCTTTAAAAGATTCAATTCCTTCATAGAAATGACTTATATCATAATTTTTTGGGATAAATATTTTAGATACAGAACGACATCCCAGACCGTAATAATCAAAGATATCATGGCCTAAAGCTTTTAGTTGCTCGTGCGATTCTTCACCTGTAATGATGGCAATGCTGTTTCTGTTTTTTCTAATAATATTTGGTTTTTTTCCAAAGTAATGTTCAAAGTACCGCGAAGAATTGTCGGAACCTGTTGCAATCACTAGATCAAAATCAGTTAATCTATCTACTAGTTGCACGCGATCTTTAAATCTTGGTTCAACTTCTATCAATTTTTGAATCACGTAAGTTGTTAGAAGAGCATCGTCTGAAGAAACCTTAATCTGTGCTTTAAAACCAGCGACCAATACGCATAATATATCATGAAGACCTACAAGAGGTATATTGCCCGCTAAGACTAAACCTACAATTTTGTCACTTTCAATATCAGGATATGGCGATAGCCAATTTTCTAATAGCTCAAGGTTTAAATTTGCTTTCCAAGAAGTAAAGGCTTTATTAACGTGTTCTGCGGTATACCATGCATTTTTATGATGAGCAGTTGTAACTAAATGTTGTAGCTCTGCATTATCATTAATGAATAAGTTCGCAAGTTTTGCAAAACCTTCTAATCGTTGTTTCTTTGTCAAAATGTAAAAATTAATAAACGTGTATACACAAATTTGTATTATATTTGTGTTATTAATACAATCAGCGAAACCAAGTTACTCTTAGTATTTAAACGTGTAAAATGATTTGATTGTATAAATGATAGTACAAAAATAGTTTTTTATCATAATTTTGAGGTTATAAATGGCGATTAAAATTACAGACGAGTGTATTAACTGTGGTGCTTGTGAACCGGAGTGCCCAAATAATGCAATATATGACGCTGGAGTGAGTTGGAAATTCTCAGATGGGACGGCATTAGATGGAGTTATTGATTTTGGCGATGGAGTAACGTTAGATGCTGACGATTCTCAAGCTGCTGTATCAGATGAAGTATATTACATTGTTTCGGACAAGTGTACAGAGTGTGTTGGTTTTCATGATGAACCACAATGTGCAGCTGTTTGTCCAGTAGACTGCTGTGTAGATGACGAAGAGGTTCGTGAATCTGAAGAGGAGCTATTAGCAAAGAAAGCCTGGTTACACGCTGAATAAAAGCATCGCTTTTAAAATAAAATTTTGAAAAAGGTAGAATATGTACATATTCTACCTTTTTTTATGTCTTCAAGTATCCAATAAATTTGCTGTTATTATAATCTGCCATATTAATATTTGTGAAAGCCTAGTATTTTTTTATTTTTGTACTTTACCTTATAAAAAGTTTGCCGATGTATAAATCAAAAATGGGGCTAATTACCCTTGTTTCGGTGACAATTGCTGCACTTATTGCGATATGTTACGAATTTAGTTGGGTCAATTTTTCTCCATCATTTTTAATGGCAGTAAGATGGATTGTTGCTACTGTGTTGATTGTTAATGCTCTTGTTCGGAAGAATCTAACAACTTGGATTTTGACCTGTATGATCTTGGGTATTTTTGTAGGTTTAGATTTTCCAAATATTGCCATATCATTGCAACCGCTAAGTAAAGGTTTCATTAAGTTGGTGAAGACGATCGTAGGACCGATCTTGTTTGCAACGTTAGTTTATGGTATTGCTGGTCATTCTGATTTGAAACAGGTTGGTCGTATGGCCTGGAAGTCTATGCTGTATTTCTTTTGTGCTACGACTTGCGCTATTTTTATTGGCCTTGGGGCTATAAATCTGACTAAAGCTGGGGTTGGTGTTGATGTTGCACATATGCCTCATGAAGAACTGCCAAAAACGCAAATAAGTAATGACGCACAGATTTTAGAAACTTTACCAGATCATGTTCACCCTGTCTATAAGTTTACGGCATTTTTTAGAGATCTTTTTCCTGAAAATATTGTAAAAGCAGTGTATGACAATCAAGTTCTACAGATCGTGGTGTTTTCAGTTCTTTTTGGTATTGGATTAGCAATGGTTGATGAAAAGAAAAGAAAACCATTGGTTGATTTCACGGAAAGCCTTTCAGAAACAATGTTTAAGTTTACGAACTTAATCATGTATTTTGCTCCAATCGGAGTTGGTGCCGCAATGGCTTTTACAGTTGGTCATTTGGGGGTAGATATTCTGAAAAATCTATTTATGTTGTTAGCAACTTTGTATTTAGCATTATTAGGTTTCCTAACTTTTGTATTGTTGCCTGTTGCACTTTATCTGAAAATCCCTGTATTAAAGTTTATTAATGCGATTAAAGAACCTGTTTCTATTGCATTTGCGACTACAAGTTCTGATGCAGCTTTGCCCAAGGCTATGTCTGCTATGGAAAAATTTGGAGTACCTCGTAAGATTGTGTCTTTTGTTATTCCTACGGGATATAGTTTCAATTTGGACGGAACGTCATTGTATCTATCTTTGGCAGCAATATTTGTTGCTCAGGCGGCTGGAATACATTTGACTTTTGGAGAGCAGTTAATGATCGCATTTACATTAATGATTACTTCTAAAGGGGTTGCCGCAGTTCCCAGAGCCTCATTAATTATATTAATTGCTACTGCTGATCAATTTGGTTTACCAACATTTGTGATTGCGGCTATATTAGGAATTGACGAGTTGATGGATATGGCCAGAACTTCGGTCAATGTGATCGGAAATTGTTTAGCTACAGTTGTTGTTGCTAAATGGGAGGGGGAGTTTGACGAAGAGGCCCCATACAGAGATGATCATGGCCAACCGGAATTAGAGGGATAGTATTAATGTCTTTTAAAAGCCAGAAAAGGGATCTTATAACAAATATAAGATCCCTTTTTTATGAAATAAACTTACCATCGACATAATACCAGATTCCATGCACTTGTTTGAAAGTGGATCTTTCATGATGAATCTGTAAATTTAGCTCCGAATCCAAGTAATGTGCCTCAAATTCGACCGTATTGGAATTACTAAATAAAATGCGGAGCTGCATCCATTTTGATTCCTTTGCCCATCTTGCAATTTCTATTTTGTTTTGCAACTTGCGTGTTTCAGAATGAAAGCTTGTATATAAAAAATCAATATCTTGAACAACAAATGCGCTATATCTTGCACGCATTAATTGTTCTGCAGTTTTAGCTTCTTTTTGGTCTAAATGAATTTTTTTGCAACAATTTTCGTAAGGAAGTGAATTGCCACAATGGCAAATTGTATTTTGTTTTGTCACCATATTAAGATTTAAATATAGGACAAAAGTAAATAATGATTTTTTCTTTTTAAATGAATCGTGTTTATATAAATATTTAGGAATTTCTTAGCTGGACTATAATTGTTAAATTGATATTTTAACATGTTGATATTGAGTTTATTTTAACGTTTTAACAAATATTAACAACCTTTCATTAATCTTATTATAAAATATAGAGTCCTACCTATAAATAATTGAAAAACATAAATAAAGGGAGGAGCAGGTATGAAAAAATTAGTTTACTTGACGGTTTTAGTTGGCGGTTTGTTTTTTGTTAAACCTGCTGCTGCACAAGTTAATGTGAGTATTAACATTGGTAATCAACCTTCTTGGGGCCCAGTGGGGTATGATTACGTAAGGTATTATTATATTCCAGAAATCAATGTATATTATGATGTAATCAATCGTCGTTATACGCATTATCATGGTAGAAGATGGGTAACCAGTAGAAGCTTGCCTAGTCGATACCGTAACTTTAATTTTTATAATACCTATAAAGTCGTTGTCAATGATAGAGATCCCTGGAGACATCACGATCGGTACAGAAGAGATTATGGTCATTATGCTCATCGCAGAAATCAGGTAAGTATAAGAGACCATAGAAGTAATTATGATCGTCCACGTCACAATGACCGTTATGATAATCATCGTGTCGAGCGACATGAAAATCATAGAGATCGATCGGAGCATAGAAAATCGGACAAGAGAAATGATAAAAGAGGCCACGATCGTCACTCAGAAAGAGGTGAGGGACATGGAAGAAGATAGTGAATAGTTTTTTATATGTTAATTGAAAGGGAGGAAGCTGTAGTTTTCTCCCTTTTTTAATTAAAACTATTTTTTTAAATCGGATAAGCTGTTTCACTTTTAGTTTCCGATAGAACAAAATAGGTTTGTACGGTGTTCACATGTGGGAGTACGGCTAAGCGGTACCTTAAAAATTCGTGATAGGCCTGCATATCTTTAGTTGCTATTCGAAGCATAAAATCATAGGATCCAGCCATCTGATAACATTCCATAACTTCCGGAAATTTAGCAACTTCTTTTTCAAATTCATTTAAAACCTCGGCTGTATGTGCTTTTAAGAATACCTGTGAAAAAGATATCAGACCCATGTTTATTTTTTGCCGGTCAAGAATAGCAACAGTTTTTTTAATATAGCCTTGTTGTTTCAGTTTTTTTACACGCTCATGTATAGCGGCGATAGATTTATGCAATCTAAATGCTAGTTCCTTATTGCTAAGTGTAGCGTCATGCTGTAAAATTCTTAATAGTTTAGTGTCGGTTTCATCAAGCATCATTTTGTATTTTTTATTGATATGAATGTAATGAATTGGTTGATTCTGTAATATTTCTTAAATATATCATTATTTAGATAAAATTTATTGATTTAATCTTTATGTAGTGAATATTATTTTGTTTTATGTCAATTTTGCTGATAATATTAGATCTTCGAATGATTGTAGACTGATATTGTTTAAAATAATAAATCATGAATAACGAATTGATGTTTAGTAAATGTTTGTCTCCTGAGCTTGATAGTAGATTTAAACATTTATGGTGTTTAGTAGGAAACACGCCTATGCTGGAGTTGCAATACTCATATAAAGGGAAAGCTGGGAGGATTTATGTGAAATGCGAGAATTATAATCTTACAGGGAGTATCAAAGACCGTATGGCGCTATATATTATGTATAAAGCTTACATGAATTGTCAAATTCAGCCTGACGATGTTATTATAGAAGCTACTAGCGGTAATACAGGTATTTCTTTTTCTGCTATTGGTAAAGCTTTAGGACATCAAGTGAAAATTATTATGCCCAATTGGTTGAGTAAAGAACGCATCGATATTATAAAAAGTATGGGTGCAGATATTCAGTTGGTTAGTAAAGAAGACGGTGGTTTTTTGGGGAGTATTGAATTAAGTGAGAAACTAGCTCAGCAAGGAGGGGTGTTTTTGCCCAGACAGTTTGAAAATAAATTCAATGCCGAAGCTCATGAATTAACGACTGGTCGTGAAATTGGTTTACAGTTAGCCTCGCAAGGTTTAGTTGCAGATGCTTTTGTTGCTGGTGTTGGCACGGGAGGAACGGTTATGGGAGTAGGCCGTCATCTTCGTAGCTTAAATCCTCATGTAAAGATTCATCCTTTGGAACCCGCTGAAAGTCCAACGATGTCTACTGGATATAAGGTTGGCTCGCATCGTATTCAAGGTATTTCAGATGAATTTATTCCGGCTATTGTGAAAATGGACGAGTTGGATGAGATCGTTTCTGCTTCAGATGGTGATTCTATTATAATGGCCCAAAAACTAGCAAAAGAATTGGGTTTAGCTGTAGGAATTTCTTCAGGAGCGAATGTGATTGGAGCAATTAAATTAAAAGAGCAATTAGGGGAAGAAGCTGTTGTTGTCACCTTATTGTGCGACGATAATAAGAAATATTTGAGTACAGATTTAGTAAGAGAACAACCTGTAGCAGCTGGATATATTTCAACAGATCTCGCTTTCACTGGATTTAAACCTATCAGTAGGTTAGCAAAATCTCTTTTTAATACTGAATCGCTATAAAGTTTGTTTCAGCCTAATCGCGTATTAGGCACTATTTATATTTAAATAGAATCTATTACAATGGGATAAATCCCATTGTAATTAGATTTAATCAATTTGTAACCTGTCACTCGGCATTATAATTAAAATATTTATGAAAAGATTCATCATAAAATTATTACTTTTAATAGTTCTTCTTCCAGCTTTTGCGCATGCTCAGGAGGCAGATACTTTACTTAAGATGGACGAACTGGAGTTCGTTGATGGTGGTATTTCTGAAGTTTCGACTGATTCTGTAGTTGTTGATACTGCACAGAATCTTAAGAAAACTACGGCTGTAATCACAACAGAAGAGCATGCAAGTAGTGAATCTCTACTTGGAATATTTTTAGCAGGATTATTAGGTGGTTTTACTGCCCTATTAATGCCTTGTATTTTCCCCATGTTACCGCTCACTGTCAGTTTCTTCACAAAGGGAAATCAAAATAAATCGCAATCTTTTATTCGTGCTTTGTTTTATGGAATTTCTATTATAGTTATTTATGTTGTTCTTGGTTTAGCGGTAACGATGATTTTTGGTTCGGATGCCCTTAATGCTTTATCAACGAACGGTGTCTTTAATTTTTTCTTTTTCTTAATGTTGGTTGCTTTTGGAGCTTCTTTTTTGGGGGCATTTGAAATTAATTTACCAAGTTCATGGATAAATAAGATGGATGCAAAATCTGATAAAGGCGGATGGGCTGGTATATTCTTTATGGCAGCAACTTTAGCTTTAGTATCTTTTTCTTGTACTGGACCTATTATCGGAACTTTATTGGTACAGGCAGCTACAAGTGGAGCTTTGTTAGGTCCGGCTGTAGGTATGTTTGGATTTTCTTTTGCATTAGCTATACCTTTTGCTCTTTTTGCATTATTTCCTAGTGCTATGAAAGCCATGCCTAAATCAGGTGGTTGGCTTAACAGCGTTAAAGTTGTTTTAGGATTTTTAGAATTGGCATTTGCATTGAAATTTCTTTCTAATGTTGATTTAGCTTATCACTGGAACTGGTTCGACCGTGAAGTCTTTTTGTCTTTATGGATTGTTATATTTGGTTTAATGGGACTGTATTTACTTGGAAAAATCAAATTTTCTCATGACAGTAATCTGCCACATTTGTCAGTAATCCGTACGTTCATAGCTATTATTGTACTATCGTTTACGGTATACATGATTCCTGGATTATGGGGTGCTCCTTTAAAATCAATAGCTGCTTTTTTACCGCCACAAAGCACGCAGGACTTTGATTTAAATCAAGGCTCATTGATTGGTGGATCGCATGTAACAGACGTTTCTAAACGCAAATATTCAGATTTATTTCATGCACCGCTGGGCTTAAATGTGTTTTTTGATTACGAGGAGGGTTTACAATATGCTAAAACCCATCATAAAATGGTTATGCTTGATTTTACAGGCCATGCTTGTGTTAATTGTAGGAAAATGGAAGCTAATGTTTGGACAGATGTGCAGGTTCGTTCATTTTTGACAAATAATGTCGTTATCATCCAACTTTATGTTGATGACCGCACTGAGCTTGCTGTTGAAGATCAACAAAAAACGAGTTCGGGAAAATTGTTGAAGACAATTGGAAGTAAGTGGAGTTATTTACAATCGAGTCAGTTTGAATCCAATTCACAACCTTTTTATGTGCTTATGAATCCTGCAAACCGTCAGGTTTTGGTTAAACCAAAAGGTGCTGATTATGATGCTACTACTTATCTGGCCTATTTAAATGAAGGTTTGAAAGCATTTTCTTTGATCAAATAGTATAATATAACTCATTTGATGAAAAAATGTTTTTATTCCAAAAGAAAAAAGGTTTCATAAAATTGGATTTCTGTTAAATTTAATCTTACTTTTACATCGTTTAAATCATTAGCTATCAAATAGCAGCTTTAGTGGTTTATGTGTAGGGTTAATAGTGAATTATAACATGAAGAAAGCATTCAATCTGGGGTTGTTCCTTGGATTATTATCGGTAACATCTCTTGCATTACAATCGTGCAATGAAGGTGGGAGTAAAAAGACAGATTCGGTTACTATTGGAACTGTTGATAGTATAGATGATATCGATGATTTAAATAAAGATACTGTCGAGAAAGAGATTAAAAAGGATACAATTGCTGTAAAGGGTAAAAAGAGTATTCTTCATCATGAAGTTGATACGGCGAAATTATTAACCGACTCTGTGTCTCCTCGTTATATTTATTTGACTTTTGATGATGGACCTTTAAATGGCAGTCAATTTATTGATTCAATAGCTACAGCAAAAAATATTAAGATTAATGCTTTTTTAATTGGAAAGCATGACCGAATGAGTAAGGGGTTGCATAAATATTATGAACGTTATATGAACAATCCGCTGGTGGATTGTTATAATCACAGTTACAATCATGCAAATAATAAGTTTACTTATTTTTATAGCAACGCAGAATCAGCGTATGAGGACTTTGATAAAAATGAAAAAGAACTGAATCTTAAACATAAGATTGTCCGTTTACCAGGACGTAATATTTGGTACTTTGCAGATCGTAAACGTATTGATATGCAAAGTGGTTCAAGTACGGCCGATTTATTATACCAAAATGGTTACCGCTCTATGGGATGGGACTGTGAATGGAAAAAGGGTAAACCTTCTGGTATGCCAGTCGAATCGGTGAGTTTTATATATCGTCAGATAAATAATAGATTACGTAACGGCACCTCATTTTCGAAGAATAACGTTGTTCTGTTGATGCATGATGATATGTTTCAGACAAGAAAAGCACAGAAAATGTTAAGTGATTTAATCGATAGTTTGAAGTTACATCCAAATTACGAATTTGCACATATGCGTGATTATCCGAAACAGAAATAAAAAATAAGGCTACAATTTGATTGTAGCCTTATTTTTTTAGTTTTGCTTTCTTAAATATTTTGTTAAAATCACAATCGTCTGACCATCGATTTTTCCTTCAATTTGTTCTGTATTATCGAACACAAGTCTAATATTCTTCACGACTGTACCTAAAGTCGCGCGGATTGAAGATCCTTTTACATCCAATGTTTTAGTAAGGACTACAGAATCCCCGTCAAATAATTGTTGACCGATACTATCTAAATGAAACTCGACATATCCATCATTTTCATGATCTCCTGTTTGTTTTGCCCATTCTAACGTTTCGTCATCCAGATACAAAATATCTAACGCATCAGAAGCCCAACCTTCGTTTTTTAAACGATTTAACATGCGCCACGCAGCTACCTGTACTGATGGTACTTCAGACCACATGGTATCGGGTAGGAATTTCCAATATTCAGCTTCTAATTGTGTAGTTTTATTTAACTGATCGGCACATTTCTGACAAACAACAATCGTGTTTTCAGCTGTAGCTTGTAACTCAGGGGGCAATGTATATAATGTTAAATTATCAGTTGCTTGACTCAATTCACATTTATTTCCCGCTCTCTCGAATAGTTGATTTTCTAGTTTCATTTAAATTTTGGATAAGTTGCAAATGATTTAGGTGCAAACATAATGAATATTTATAATTCTAAATTATAAAAGGTTAACATAACAAATCAAAAAATGCTTAATAATTGGAATATAATTTGCGATGCTGTACACGATAAAATGCGTATCTTATTTAATATTAATTGAAACTAACTTAAATTATATCAATATGAAATGGCAAGGAGGTAGAAAAAGTGACAACTTCGAAGATAGGAGAGGAATGTCAGGTGGTCAAAAATTAACTTTGGGCGGTGTAGGTGGAATTATTGTTTTAATAATTGGTTTTTTAATGGGAGGAGATCCATCTCAATTATTACAGCAGGCTCAAAATATGACGGGCACGGAGCAGACTGGACAGCCACGGGAGCTTAATGCCGAAGAGACTAAATTGACTGATTTTTCAAGAATTGTCCTAGCTAGTACTGAGGATGTGTGGACAAATCTTTTTAAGACTCAGTTGGGGAAAACTTATAAAGGAACAGAATTGCTTTTTTATGATGGAGGAACAGAAACTGGAGGATGTGGCATCGGGAAATCTTCCTACGGCCCTTTCTATTGCCCAGGTGACCAACGAATTTATTTAGATTTAACTTTTAATCAAGAGTTGACGACCAAATTTGGTGCTAAAGGTGAGTTTGCTCTGGCTTATGTAATAGCACACGAAGTAGGGCATCATATACAACAATTAGTGGGACTTTTACCTCAGACAAACAGCATGAGGGGAAAACTAAGTGAAGTTGAAAATAATAAAATTTCTGTCATGACCGAATTGCAAGCTGATTTTTATGCAGGAGTTTGGGCACATCATGTTAATAAATTATCTGATATCGAGATTGACTATAATGATATTTTAGATGGTATGGCGGCAGCTGAAGCAGTTGGAGATGATAAATTACAAACACAAGCTCAAGGTTATGCGGTACCCGATTCTTTTACACATGGTACCTCAGCTCAGAGACGAGCTTGGTTTAAGAAAGGTTATGATTCTGGTGATATGCAAGCTGGAAATACCTTTCAAGATCCCAGCTTAAAATAAAACTTATTGGACGAGAAGATTACAACCACGTATATCACTTTGATCAAAGCGACCTAAGACTTCAAAAGATCCATCATCATAGATTTTTCCGAGGTCTTGGGTTGCAATAAAAGAACACGAATATCGATTTGCTAAGTCAATAACATTGATAGCACCTGTTTTTTTATTTTCAGCAAGAGTTAGCGGATCATTTGTTTCCCGAATTAAGATCTTCATCCAGTTGGGGTGTCTGAATATCCCGTTACCATATGAATAGCCCTGTGATAGCAATTCAGTCATTCCATATTCCGAATGTATTCCTGGAACTTGAAAGCTTTTACATAATAAATCATGAATTTCCTCACGGACCATTTCTTTACGTTTTCCTTTCATTCCCCCAGTTTCCATAATGATTAACTCCGGAAATGTCAATTCATATTTTTCAATAAAATCAAGCAGTGCAAATGTCACACCGAATAGCAAGGTTTTCGTGCCTTTAGCTTTTAATTTTATCAGGGTTTGATAAAGTTCTTCATGATTGTATAAGAAATAGTCACTTTCGGGTTGTTGACTATGTTGCATTAAATCATTGATCATGTAGATCAATGAAGAACCTGTTCGTTCTAAATAGGATGGAAGTAGCGCCAAAATGGCAATGTCGTCTATTTTTCCATAAAACTGTTCAAAAGCAGTGCGAAAGCTTTTTTCATATACTTCTTTTTTAGCCACAAGATGCTTACTTGTGGTGATTCCTGTTGTACCTGAGCTTGTGAATACCATCTCAGGACTGAAGTTGTCAGCTATAATTTTTTGAGATTTGAACAGTTCGATTGGCAGAAACGGAATTTTCGTGTAATGATCAATTGTATGAATTTTCTTATTTAAATATTGCACATACTGTCTGTAAATGCTTGTTTTTTCCACTTGAAAATGAAAAGTTTCCAAGCAAATTTCATTAAATTCTGTTTCATTTTGAATAGCAAATACCCGATCCCAGTTCATACGATTAAAATTTCAGTGCAAATATAGACATATAAAAGCTTTTACAATAAAAAAAGGTCCTTGATCACTTCAAGAACCTTTTTTTATTGTATTATATATATTTTTTATACCATACCACCATCTACAGGCAATACTTGTCCTGTGACATATGTTGAAAGGTCCGATGCAAGAAATAGACATGCATTTGCAACATCTTCTGCTTGACCGGCGCGTTTCATAGGAATACCAGCTTCCCACCCAGCAACAATTTTAGGATCTAAAATATCCGTCATTTCTGTGCGTATAAAACCTGGAGCAACAACGTTTGATCTAATATTTCTTGAACCTAATTCTTTCGCCACTGATTTAGAAAAACCTATAATACCAGCTTTCGAAGCAGCATAATTAGCTTGACCAGCGTTTCCTTGTACACCTACTACTGAACTCATATTGATGAAAGATCCTTTACGGTTTTTCATCATGATTTTAGAAGCTGCTTTAGTGACATTGAATACTGACTTTAAATTTACATTGATCACATCATCCCAGTTTTCCTCAGTCATACGCATTAACAAACCATCTTTTGTTATTCCAGCATTATTGACAACCACATCAATAGTTCCAAAATCTGAAACAATATCATTGATGAGTTTTTCAGCCTCATCAAATTTTGATGCATCTGAACGATAACCTTTTACAGTAGTTCCAAAAGCCTGAAGTTCTTGTTCTAAAGCTTGGCCTTTTTCCACAGATGATAAATATGTGAATGCTACATTTGCACCGTTTTGGGCAAATACTTCAGCAATTTTTCTTCCTATTCCTTTTGATGCTCCAGTAATTAGAGCTGTTTTTCCTTCAAGTAGTTTCATTCTTATGTATTATATGTAATAAGGGTGCTTGCAAAAATGTTAAAAGTATACTACAATCGCAACACTCGGATCAATTTAATTCGTTAATTCTAAATAATAATTTGAATTAACATTACCCAGGGTCTTTATAATACTACTATTGTCATGCTAGCAGCTATTCATAAAAATGGCTGTGTTAGGGAATTCTTAATAATAGTATGGTATTTTTGAATAAGTGATTTTAAAAAGTACAGTTTTTTGACAAAAGGATTGCGTTAATATAAAAATCTATATTAAATTTGCATCAATCACGAAGACATGAGTAAAAAAACAAAAAATACCAAAGAGGTAGACGTCGTTTTAATTGGCGCAGGTATCATGAGCGCAACTTTGGGCACACTTATCAATGAGTTAAGCCCAGATATTAAAATGGAGATTTTAGAGCGCTTGGATGTTGTTGCAGCAGAGAGTTCGGATGCATGGAATAATGCTGGAACTGGTCACTCTGCATTATGTGAGTTGAATTATACCCCACAACAAGCGGATGGTTCTGTAAAAATTGATAAAGCAATCAGCATTGCAGAACAATTTGAGGTTTCCAAGCAATTTTGGACCTATTTAGTTGATAAAGGGGTCATAACAAAACCTGAAGATTTTATTCGCTCAGTACCTCATATGAGTGCTGTTTTTGGCGAAAAAGATATTGATTTTCTTCGTAAAAGATATGATGCACTATCCAAGAATAACTTGTTTAAAGGCATGGAATATACCGAAGATAAAGCTGTTTTGAATGAGTGGATTCCACTTATGATGAAAGGTCGTCCTGCTGATGATAAAATTGCGGCAACGAAAATGATCTTAGGAACTGATGTGAACTTTGGCGCTCTAACGCGTGATTTGGTACAACATCTAGATGCAAAAGATAATATTACATTACATCTTACACAAGAAGTCCGCGACATTGAACGGAATGACAATGGCACTTGGGAGTTGGAAGTTAAGGATTTGAAAACTGGAGAGAAAAGAACAATTAATGCCAAATTTGTATTCATTGGTGCTGGTGGACATTCTTTATTGCTGTTAGAAAAATCTGGAATTCCAGAATCAAAAGGATATGGTGGTTTTCCAGTTGGCGGACAGTGGTTACGTTGTGTGAATGAGGATGTTATTAAAGATCATAACGCTAAAGTATATGGTAAAGCATCTATCGGTGCTCCTCCGATGTCTGTTCCACATCTTGATACCCGCTATATTGATGGCAAGCAGGCCTTATTATTTGGTCCATATGCTGGTTTTTCTACTAAATTCTTAAAACAAGGTTCTTACTTTGATTTACCTGCATCGATTAAGTTGTCGAATATTAAACCGATGTTATCCGTAGGTCGGGATAATATGGATTTGACTAAATATTTGATTTCTGAGGTGATGAAGAGTCCAAAAGATAAATTGGATGCTTTGAAGCAGTTTATGCCTACGGCAAAATTAGAAGACTGGAAAATTGAGGTTGCTGGTCAACGTGTTCAAGTAATCAAAAAAGATGCTAAACATGGTGGTGTTCTTGAATTTGGAACAGAAGTTGTATCCGCAGCAGATGGTTCTATTGCAGCCTTACTAGGAGCTTCACCAGGAGCATCGACTTCTGTCGCTATCATGATTAAATTACTGAAAAGATGTTTTCCTGAACGTGCAAAAGCAGACGAATATCGCAAGAAATTGCGTGAAATGATTCCTTCACATGGGCAATCATTAAATGATAATGTTGAACTGTGTGAAGCCACTAGAAAGCGTACACATACAGCATTAAAATTAGAGAATTTTAAAGATTAATTTCTTTTCACCATACTTATGGGGTGCTTGAAGTATTATTTACTGTTACAGGCTGAGATTATACCCAATAACAACAATTGCTCATCACAGTGAGCAATTGTTGTTATATACCTGATCCGGATAATGCTGGCGTAGGGATTTTAATTTCACAAATCGTGCATTTATAGCGACTCCCTAAGTGTGTATTGTTTTTATTTTACACACATATTAAATGCAGTTAAATCAAATTTTAAACGATTTTTTTCAGCAGGTTAAAGCTACATCCCTCGCAGAATGGCTAGCAGTAGGCTTTGGTATATTGCAGGTTTGGTTTGCAAAGTCCAATAAACCTATTAATTACCTTTTTGGTATTTCTGGTATTGTGATATCCATTTACGTTTTATATTTCGCAAAACTATACGGTGAAATTGCCTTGAACATGTATTACTTATTAATGAGTATTTATGGTTGGATTTACTGGCAGCAAAATAGTAACCATCAACATATCATATCCACTGCATCACGTAAGGATTGGATTATTGTCTTATTGATATGTATTATAGGATTTACCATCTTCTATTTCGGATTGTTACATGCTACAGATTCAGATGTTCCGCTATGGGATGCCTTGGTATCTTGTACTGCATGGGCAGGCATGTGGTTGCTGGCAAAGCGGAAAATAGAAAATTGGATATTATTAAATATTAGTAATCTCATGGCGATCCCTTTGCTTTATCATAAAGATTTACTACTATTCGCAGCACTGACTGTATTTTTATTTGTGATGGCTTTCTTTGGTTATTTTAACTGGAAGAGAATTCTTAAACATGAACTAACATATGATACTTACTCAAGATCAAATTAATCTGATAAAAGACCAACAACAAGAGGCAATTTCTTTAAAAAGGATGACTGCAAAGCAGTTAGATTTAGCATTTCGTGAAAAGTGGTTTAAAATTTGGGTTCCGAAATCTCTTGGGGGACTGGGATTAACTCTTTTAGATGGAATGAAATTTTTAGAAGAATTGGCCTATCATGATGGTGGTTTGGCATGGACAATAACTTTATGTTCGGGAGCTAATTTATTTGTCGGTTTTATTGATCCGCAAATAGGAAAAGAAATTTTTCAAAATCCGGAAGTTTGTCTGGGAGGAAGTGGACGAGCATCTGGATATGCAGAAAGAGCGGATGGGGGATATCGTATTCATGGTCATTGGAAATATGCCACTGGTGCTCCGCATTTAAGTCATTTTACCGCCAATTGTATCATTACGGAAGATGGTAAACCTGTGCTCGATAAAAACGGTCAGCAAGTGATCCATTCGTTCTTTTTTGATCGGGATGATGTATTGATTCATTATGATTGGGATACTTTTGGATTAGAATGCACGGCTAGCCATAGTTTTTCTGTTGAAAATCATTTTGTGGGAAACTCTCGCAGTTTTTTGATTAATGAATCTGAAAGTACCTGGCCTGATTTTCTTTATCAGTATCCGTTTATTCCTTTTGCGGAATTAACCTTGCTGAGCAATTTTATTGGGATGTATAATAGATTTATTGATCTTGTTGAAAAATATTATATTTTAAAATCTCAAGATGCAGATTGGTTAAAGGACAAAGGTAAAAATCTGTTTAAACGTTTGGATGAGATGCAATGTGATTTTAATGAACGTAAGCGTCAAATTTATTGTTTGACAGAAGAATCTTGGGGTAATATATTGCTGGGGATTGAAAACGTTGAGATTTATGAGAAAATCGCAGTTACAAGCCGCAGTTTTGTATCAGCTATTAAAAATAATACTGTGGAATTATTTCCTGGCTGCGGAATAGGTGCCGCGCAGCGCGAACAGGAAATGAACATTGTCTTTAGAAATATTTTTACTGCAACTCAACATAGCTTGTTGCAGCAATAAGACGATTTGTAATTCTTAAAATGTTGTAATTGTGGTTATTGATTTTCAATAGCTTTCTTTAAGTTTATTAAACGCACATAGGAAGGACATTTTTCTAACTCTCTGTTCCAGCGATCAAGTGCCGCTAAGTTTGCCTGCAGAAATTTAGGTAAATCAAAGATATGCATATCCACGGTAATTTGTATTTCATTTGGTAATGAAACCGTATTAAAATATTCTTTTAGTTCTTCAATAGTCATGCATCAAAGATAAAACTATAATGTGACAGAAAAAATTTATGAATGGACAATATTGTAGTTTAATCATCTATATTTATAAAGAATACTGTATTTTAACTGCATGCTTATAGAAAAAAGTACTCCTCACGATTTGTCTGCACATATGGAATTGTATGAGCAGGCAATTGCCTATCAACATGCTTTAGGAAAAGTGAATTGGAAAGGATTTGAAGCTCGAGCTGTACTTGAAGAGATAAAAAATGGACAACATTATAAGATTGTTCTGAATAATCAGATCGCTTGTGTCTTTTTGTTAACAACTTCAGATCCTATTATATGGCAAGAGAAAGACAAAGATCCGGCAATTTATATTCACCGTATCGCTACAAACCCACTTTTTAGAGGTCAGAATTTCGTTATTAAGATTATAGCATTTGTTAAGGATCTGGCCAGAGAGCGAAGTAAATTCTTTATTAGAATGGATACTACGGCGGGAAATGAGCGATTGAATCAATATTACGAGAAATGTGGTTTTACAATTGTCGATGTAGTTCGTATTAAAGAAGCTATTGATATGCCTGCTCATTATCAAAATAATTCTTTCACATTATTCGAAATGCTGTTATAGCGTATTTTCATAAGTTGTTTATAAAGGAAGGCTCACTTCTTTCTGATAAAAAAGTTATAATAAAAGTTTCAGGAGTGGTTTCTTTGCAATTTTAGTCTTAATCCTAATTTTCCCCCCAAGTATGCCATTGGGATATAAGCTATAGTCAAATCTAGTATTGTGTACCACATTGGAGAGGGCAGCATAAAGACACTTGCTACACCACCTGCTAAGAAAAAGACAGCTATTATAAACGCAAAGCTAAGTTTTTTCCCTTTGACTAACCAGGTTGTTATACATGCTCCGACTAAAGTTCCGATGGCATGTGCTAAAAAAGGAAAGACAAAATGTTTTGGTTCAAACATATGCATTGATGCTTTTAGTCCTTCTGTCGTGGTTACATCTGCACCATCTGGTGGAGGTATGATAGAACTACTGATTGTAATAAATATCATATTAACTATACTGCCAATGACCACACCCGCCACTATCGCTAATAAATTTCTCAAAATAGTATTCATAAATCGATTTTTAGGAGATGAAATTTATAATTGACGCTTTCTCAATTATCGTATTGATGTTGCAAGTCTAGTAAATTTAACATATTTTCAGGATATTACTTGCTATAAAAAATTGAAAGTTAACCGAACTAGCACTGTCTAAAAATTACAAATTGATTTTAATATTATTTAGTTTTTAGGGTATAATTTTTTGAAAGCATTGTATACTGCCTGGTGTACGATCGTTGCATGTAATTCGGTTGGTAAGTAATCAAATAACAAATTGATATTATTGTTTTGCTTTAATGATTGTGAAAACTTTATTGATTCATTATACATTTTTATATCTTCATCTTTATTTGGAACTCCTAAATATACGTTAAGTGTTTTTTTGATGTTAGCATTTAATAAATTTGCTGTTTCAAATAAGAGCTTTTGCTCTCCCCACCATAAACTAGGCGCAATAATAATATATTTAGTAAATAAATCAGGTTGTTTTAAGAGTATTTCAGACGCTAATAGACCAGCTAATGATTCTCCAATAACAGTACGGTCTTTATTAGCGTTATATTTATTTTCCATGTAGGGCTGTAGTTCCTTTTGAAGAAATGAAATGTAAGCTTCAGATTTTCCGTATTGTGGAAAATTCTCTTTTTTAAAACCTTCTTTTTCCAGGAAGTCCAAGTTGGACACTGCAAATGTGAAATCTCTCTTTCTATTCGTATTTTCGATACCGACAACAATTGATTTTGGAAACTGCGCAATCCAGGGTTGTGTATAATAGCGAACGATTCCAACTATATGAATAAAATCTTCTTCTATGCCACCATCTAATATGTAAATTATTGGATATTTAATTGTATCAGCAACATTATATCCTTCTGGTAGATATATGTTTATTTTCCTATTTTCTTTGAGTATTGTAGAGTATATCTGATCAGTTTGCCCGATCGTAATTTTTTTTTGAGCAGATAGGTTATTTGCCGTAAACATGAACGCAATGAATAGTTGAATGTATTTCATCAATAGCTGTGTTGTGTTAAAGACACTTATTTTTGGTTTTTGCAACGACAGAAGTAAGTGTATAAAAAGATTGTTAAAATTACGAGATTATAAAATAGCTTTTAAATGATAATCGTGTTTTTTTATTTTAATCTAATTAGTCGTTCAAAATTAGCGGAAAACAGGGGTTTTAGTCTTTAAGGATTTACTTTACTTTGTGTTATTAATTTAAAATTTTATTATACACGTTTTACATGACTAGATTGATTATGACTTTGGGCTTATTATTTACTTCGATAATGAGTTTTTGTCAACAACTGGAAGTTAGTATCATCCAAGGAGGGGAAATAATCTCCAGCACTTTTGATCAGTATAAACTTGCTAAATCTCCATTCACTTTTCAACTAAAGTCAGAAGGGATGGAAGGCTTTTTAGTAGGGGCAACATTGGATAAGGACGTTTATCTCGCAGCATTGGGAATTATCGATCATGAAGTTTCATGGTTTGAAAATACTGGAATGGCAGATGAGCAATTTAATCCAAATCAAACTTTAACGTTGAGTAATGATGTACCAAGTTACTGGTATTTTACATCAGCTCAAGATCATCGGTTTGATCCGAATGCAAAAGGTACTGCTAAAAGTTGGACAGGGAATCGTACTATTGACAAAATCGATATTTTGGAAGCAGATAAATTGATGTCAGTTACAGATTTAACACAACCAATTTACGTCATTTTTTATCAAGCTGAATATGATGAAAATTATAGTTTAGTAGATAAAGAAATAGTTTTTAAAGGTGAATTTACTTTTTTGTAAAAGATGTAATTTTCCTTACTGATGAGCCTTGTAAGTGGTATTGACAATCGTTTTTAAATTATATTATTTATTCGCAGATTTCTTTGTTTTCAATTCCTGTATACAATAATTAAACACTATAAGCATTTGATTGTTATGTATATAAGTAATGAAGAGATTTTTATGGAGAATGATAAAAAAAGTTTGAATGCGCGTGTTGTTCGATACAATAAGCATTACGGATTTTTAGAAAATCCTCAAAAATTTAGCATAGAGAGTGATCCACATCGATTGGTAATAAGAAATTATGCTTTACGTAATAATAGACGTGAACTATATGAAGAATACATTCGAAATCAATATCCAGAAAAAGTAGTAAAAGAATTAGGAGAGTTTGATTCTTGTTTAATGTATTTAAAATTTTTAAATAAGGAAGAAGCTAAAAATTGGTTTCTATCGAATGATACAAAAGTAGTGGAGTCTGATATAGAAGCATTGGAAAATGATGCTATTTTGCGAATGCTTTTTGTTGAAGATGAACAGGATCAAAAGGACCTTTTAAACGCAGAACAATCCTATATTTTAAATCGGGTCACTCCAGAATCAATTTTGAAAATGCGTGATAATTTTTGGATTGATACGCGTATATGTTAGTCTTAATAACTATTGATTATAATAAAAGGAGGAAGTTTTAGCTTCCTCCTTTTATTATAATGTATTTAAATATCAGTTTAGAAATTTTATTATATAGTAGGTTCTTTACTTTCTTCAAGATATTTCTCCAGGCTATCATCAAGTTCATCCATCCATGCTGTATGATGAGTTTCTGCTTGAGTTCCATCTATGACCGATGTATAAATTTGATCTCGATAATTTAAAATATTATTTTCCTTGTCCTTTAACCAATTTTTAAACATGCTGCCCACTTTGTCAACATTAAAGTTTGGGTAATTTGTATAACTCATTAGATCTTTGATGTAATTTGTTTGAAAATCAACATGATCTTCTCCTGTTTTTGTAAGTGCTTCATCATCCATCCATTTTTTGATTTCTTTAATGCGTTCTTTTTTAGGTGGTAGCGGGATTTTTCCTAACATGTAATCACGTGCAAACCAAGCTTGGGTATCAAACATATTAAAAGTATAATATTGATCTTGCATTCCTAAAAATATTAAACGTTCATTATGATTAAAGATTACTCCTTTAAACAAGTCATCTGGATATAGACAATTATTGGTTTTTAATCGCATATTATCAGGTAAAAATGGGAATTTATGTTGATAACCAGTACATAATATGACCGCATCAAACTCTTCTTGACTGCCATCTTCGAAGTGCGCTATACTATCTTCGAAATGAGATAATTTTGCTTTCTCCTTTATGCCATCAGGCCAGTTGCACCCAATCGGACTTGTTCTATAAGCTATTGTCACAGATTTACTTCCGTGCTTGTAGCATTGTACGCCAATATCTTCAGCGGAATAACTACTTCCGATAAGGAGTAAGCGCTGATCTTTAAATTGGTCAGCACCTCTAAAATCATGTGCATGCATAACTGCGCCAGGGAAATTCTCTATTCCTTTAAAGTAAGGGAGATTAGGGGTGGAAAAATGACCAGTACCAACAACTAAATAATCGAAAAATTCTTCAAAAGTTTCATTCTTTTTTAGATTATCAAAAATAACTCTAAACTGTTTTTTGTCTTCAATATAATCCACCCATCTTGCAACGGTATTAAATTGGATGTAATCTCTGGCGTTGCTTTGATTGATACGTCCCTGGATATAGTCAAAAAGTACTTCTCGCGGAGGGTAGGAGGATATTGTTTGACCGAAATGTTCTGTGAATGTATAATCAGCAAATTCAAGACATTCTTTTGGACCATTAGACCATAAGTATTTGTACATGCTACCATGTAGGGGTTCTCCGTATTTACCAACACCTGTCCGCCAGGTAAAGTTCCACATTCCACCCCAATTGTCCTGTTTTTCGTAGCATTTAATTTCTGGGATGGGATTACCTTTTTTCTGTTCCGATTCAAATGCTCGTAGCATAGCTAGCCCGCTGGGGCCAGCACCAATAATTCCAACTTTAAAATTTGTCATATAATATAATTAACATGTATACTCATCTAAAATAGATGAGTGCAATAATTCGTCTTTAAAATCGAATTTTTAATTCTAGACCATACTTCCAAATGAGTATGCAGATGAAGAGATTTTTTATAATCTCTAAAATAGATGGCAAAAGCCAATAAGATACACAACTTATACTTTGTTGCGATAAGTAAATGACTAGAAACTATTTTTCAAAAAAAATATCTGTATGTTGTCAATATGGCTAAGATAACCAAAATTTGGATAGGTATCAAGGATTGGTCACATGTAACTGCTTTATTATTATGCTTTATTATTATGAATTTTGATCGTTGAAATTGTTTTTCATTTTGAGAAATGATCGAGATCAATTTTTTTATTTTGAGCAACTGCTCAGAAATATTGAGATCTGGAAAAGTTTATATATGCTTCAATATAAAATCTACCCTTAGTTCAACAGCTCCTATAGGTACTTCTATTACATTATAACCATTATCAAAATAAGTTTTTTTCATAATTTCAAATGTATAGAAAGCTTCTTCCCATGTTTGTTTTCTTTCATCGTCAGTTGTATAGATCTGTGCCCAAGGAGGAAGTATAAATACAGTGCTATTGTATTTATGGTTTTTGGCATTTTGAAGCATTTCAGTAGGAATTTTGAAGTTAATCATTTCTGCATAACAAATGGTGTCTACTATACCGCGATCAAAGAAGTAAATGCTATCGTTCTTATTGGATATTGCATGATAGCTTTTTACTGATGCATTAAGCAGTAATAAAGCATATAAATCTTTATTTTTCCAGGGTAAAGCATCTCCTCTTTTTAGTATCTGCTGTTTAATGATTGATCGGGCATCTTCTGCAACCGTAGAATATCCTTTAGACTTTAAAGCATCAATCAAGGTGGTTTTGCCCACTCCAGGCCCTCCTGTGATGACATAAAAGTTATTTTTACGTGTATTCATTTTGTTTTTGTGTATTAATAATTGTTATTTTTTGAAGGTAAGTTCTCGTACTGATTATAGTTTTTTGTTTGAGTAATATCGTAACGGATAGAAGGGGATTTGTAAAGTTAAGTAAATCATTAAATATGTAGGTTTTGAAATGGAAAATTTAAGAGGTGCCAAATAAAAAATATTTTGGAAAAATAAATATTTTAATACATTTGCATAATCAGTTATGTAATTGGTTATAATGTTTAGTATTTATTTTATCAATATGTCAAACTATTTAAAGAAAACATCTAAAAACACAAAAAGAACGCTACAAGAGATGAAAGATCGTGGTGAAAAAATATCGATGCTAACTGCTTATGATTACACTATGGCTTCCATAATTGATAAAGCAGGTATTGATGTTATTTTGGTAGGAGATTCGGCTTCGAATGTAATGGCCGGAAATAGAACAACATTGTCAATTACTTTAGATCAGATGATTTATCATGCGCAATCCGTAGTTCGGGCAGTGAAATCTGCGATGGTTATTGTTGATATGCCTTTTGGAGCCTGTTGTGGTAATCCTATGAAATCATTAGATGCAGCTGTAAGAGTGATGCAGGAAACTGGTGCCGACGCGATAAAAATTGAAGGTGGGCAAGAGGTTTCAGAAGATATTAAAAAGATTTTAGCAGCTGGAATTCCAGTAATGTCACATTTAGGATTAATGCCTCAATCTATTCATAATTATGGTAATTATGCTATTCGTGCTCGTAATGAGAAAGAATCTGAAAAATTGATTTCTGATTGCCTACTGGTGGAAAGTCTTGGTGTTTTTGGTATTTTACTGGAAAAAATTCCATCATATACTGCAACAAAGATTTCAGATATGCTAAAAATACCAACAATTGGAATTGGTGCTGGCTCTGGAGTGGATGGACAGGTTCTGGTCATACAGGATGTTATGGGAATGAATGATGAATTTTCGCCCAAGTTTTTACGTCGATACGCAGATTTACATACGGTAATGTCTGAAGCTACCCGTCATTATATTGAGGACGTCAAATCAGTTTCTTTTCCCAATCAAAGCGAAAGTTATTAGCGATAAGCAAGTATAAAATTATAAATCAAACAAATAGAATGGATTTCTTTAACAAGACAGGTAAAATGGCTTTAGGTAGCAGGCTTCGATTGCTGACCAATAAAGTAACAGAAGATGCTGCACAGATATACGAACTTTACCACGTGGAATTTTTACCGAAATGGTTTCCTGTTTTCTTTATTTTGGCTGAAGAAGGCGAAAAAACAATAACTGAAATAGCAAATGAAATTGGACATTCTCAACCTTCCGTTACGAAAATAATAAGAGAAATGACTTCTGCGGGATTGGTTGAAGATAACTTATTAACACATGATAAGCGTAGAAATGTTGTAGGTTTGACTGAAAAAGGAAAGAAGTTGAACGATAAGATACGGGTTTCATGTCAAGATGTCGATGCGGCAATTGAAATGATAATCGAGGAAGCTACACATAATCTTTGGGAAGCAATAGAAGAATGGGAGTTTCTTTTGGAACAAAAATCACTGCTTAAGCGAGTAAATGAACAAAAAAAAATACGGGAAAGTCAAGCTGTAGAAATTGTTCCGTATAAACCGGAATATCAGGAGGCCTTTAGGTCGCTCAATGAAGAATGGATTTCTACTTATTTTGAAATGGAAGAGGCTGATTATAAAGCGTTAAATAATCCTCAAGATTATATTTTGGATAAGGGGGGGGTAATATTGGTCGCACTTTATAACAATAAGCCTGTAGGGGTTTGTGCTTTGATTAAAATGCATCAAGAAGATTATGATTATGAAATGGCTAAAATGGCAGTTTCACCGAGCGCACAAGGGAAAAATATTGGATTTCTACTGGGGCAGGCGGTATTAAAGCAGGCAAAGGAATTAGGAGCGCAAAATTTGTATTTAGAAAGTAATACGATTTTAAAGCCAGCAATTAATTTATATCATAAATTAGGATTTAAAAAAATAGCAGGACGAAATACGCCTTATAAACGTTGTAATATACAAATGGCGTTGCATTTAGATCGTTCATATCAATAGATTGATTTCATTTTAAGTTTTAGAAATGTTGATCGACTTTAATAATTGTATATTATTTGACAGTATAGCTATACTGTCAAATAATCATGACTATTTATGAAGTTGATTCCTAAAAAAAATAATTCGTTCGATTTTTTTTGATGTGAAATTTTGATCTAATTATGAAGTTATGATTTAATCATAACTTCCGATTTGCGCGTTTATTGATTGCAATTAAAATATGTTAATCGATGTATTATTCGAAAGACAAACTAATTTTATTAAAACCTAGTCCTTTAAGTAAAGGGGTGAAAACATTTAGCGCATTTGCTCGGGTTTGTTGCAATATGTCTGATTTTTTTACCTCGGTTGCAATCTCCTTTTCCGCATTTTTATAGGCTTCATCTACAAGGTCAGCTTCTCGAAAGAATGCCATTTTGGTGTCGTAAACTCGGGAAGATTTATGATCTATCTTTATGTAGCAAATTTCAGGTAAAGGTAAACGCATAGAAACAGAGTCTCCAAAAACTTCAATATCTTCTTGTTTGACTTTTGTTAAATCGATACATCCAACGGCATCTGCTTTTATGATAAGTAGTACACTTGCGTCGGGTAAGAATGTTGTAATATTTTTATGTTCAACAACATCGCTAAATCTATATTTGACCAATTCAAGCTTGCCCATTGCTTCTATTCGCTCGATCAAAAGTTGATGTGTAGTAACTTTTGTAGTTTTGTTTTCAAACTTAGACCATAGCAACCATCCGAAGACCGCAATAATAGCTAATAAGAATATTACTTTTAAAAATCTTGCCATAACTTAATACAATCAATTTATAGACCAACAATTACTATATATATGTAAAATTTTTATTTCATTACGATTTTATGTGATGTATCATAGCTTAACGTATAAGTATATAATAAGCTACATTGGTTATTTGATGTGGGCATATTGTGCATAGAAAAGGTACAGAAGGCCTGTATGTTTAGTGGATCTAGTATCATCGTATACTTCGTGTTGTATGATCCTAGGGTTGTACTTGGGTGGAGGGGTGTGATCATAGAATTGATAGTGTATGATCCTAGATTAACCTATTGTTATTCTTTATAATAGGGTAGCTACATTGTTGAGGATTTTTGTTTATGTATTTTTTGTACTTGTTTTCAGTAAGCCATTTCTATAAAGATTCAGTGCTTCTTGCATGATGTGATTGATCGTAACTAAATCGAAGTCTGCGTTGGGATCAACATAAAAAACTTTCATTTTAGAACGATTTCCCGATTGAAGAGCTGGAATATCTAAATGTCTGCCTTCTACCATCATGATATAGGGAATATCTTTTTTTGAATCTATTGACAGATAACAAAATATTCTATTTTTATAGCAGAAACAGGGCATGCCCCATTTCTGCGTTTCTGTTATAAGCGGATCCAGTCTGAGAATAATTTCTTTTAATGCTAGTAAACAACTTTTTATTGGTTCTTTTTTACTGTGATAGTAATTCTCAACTGTTTCAAACATAATGAATAGTTATAGGTATTATTCGCAAATTTCTTTTAATCTTGATAAGGCTTTGGGCCAAGTTTCATCAAAGTAAGATAGGTATTCTTCTGTGGTATCTACTTTAACAGTTACATTTGTTATTCCATTATTTTCTTTAAAATGATAGTTCTCTGTACCTCCTGCCCAGCTTTCGACTGCAGGTCCCTCTGTGATTTCTATATCTCCATCCAATATTCCGTAATGATAAATGGAAACAAATTCATTAGGGATATTTTCTAAAATTTTAGCTACCATACCTTCACGTTTACCATCTTTATTTTGTCCAATAAAGTAAATTTTATCACCTTTATTCCATCCTCCTTCATAATCTGATGTAGGGTTGAATTCGGAAGTCCATAATTTATAGGTTTCTTTATCTAGCATTTTGTGAAATACTACTGAAGCTGGTGCTTGAATGTCGATTTGATATGTTTGGTTTTTCATAATTTATTTTTTTGGAAAATTTGGATCTGCTAATACTTCTTCAATCTGTTTAGTGTGTCTAGCACAGTGAGCGGCGATAAAAAGTAGGTTTTGATAACCATCAACTACGCCTGTTGGGTAGTCACTGATGTGATTGCGAAGGTCATCTATATTTGCATTTTTGATGTATAATAAAACAGGCTCTCTAGCTGCTAGAAAGTCCTTTATTGCTACTTTGCTATCTTTATATTTTCCTGTGGGTTGCAGTTCTTTTGGTGCCTGAAATTTTTGACTTCGATCAGTCATCATGTTTATGAGACCTTGATCAGTTGATTTGACTTCATTTTTCCGGTTAGGCTGTGGCGCTTTTCCCAATTCTTTTTTTGCCATTTCAAATAACAGACTTTCTGAGCGTATGATATGCTCTAGACATTGACCTATTGACCATTTTCCTTCTCCAGGACTAAATTGTAGTTGTGCTTCACTTAATCCTGATATGTCATCTTTTAATGATTTGGTTGTGTATTGAAAATATTGGATTAATGAATCAATATTTCCGTGCTGATTTAAAATGACAGGAGGGACATTTTTTTCAATTATTCGCGTAACGTTATTTATTACAGCAATTTTATCAGCAGCTTTGGCCGTGATACAGGGAAGAGTTATACTGACACCTAGTGTAAGCATAAATTTTATTAGTATTTTCATTTTTTTTTAATTGGTGAAGTGTGCAAATTCCATTGTTTTCTAGTATAAATTTTTTAAATCCTAACGGTAGACCGTTTATACTTGTTTCTATTTCAAACAATTTAGTTTTAACAATTATAACCTTATTTTGTTTAGCACTGCTTGCCATAAGACAAGAAATAAAAATACGCGTATTGATTAATAAAAATGAAGATTTAAATTTGAGAAAAGATTAAAACAATATTGCTCCATCTTAAATAAAATGAAGGATGCGCTGAATTTTGTTTAAGGATGACTCTGTATTGTATGATCATCTAATTATATGTATTATTGTAGCTAGGATAATCCTTATTTTTTATTTGACGAGAATAGGTGCAATCTTAATCTTTGATGGGAGCGCATCCATATTTCACAGGTAAGTCTACACGTCTGATGTGGGTTTTTTACGAAATTATTCTAATGCTACTATCACTCCTATTAGAATAGAGTTCAAGGTCATCTTTTCTTGAAATGTAGATTATTAAAATTGATATAATTATCTGAAAGCTGAATGAAAATGTAAGCCGTGAGAGGGAGATAGATTAGGGTAATTCTCAAATTAATAACGTAGATCGATAATTTAAATGCTAAAAAAGATTGTGGCATTCCTATTTAAATGGCGCAATAATAATTTATTAAAATAAATGAAAATAAAAACCTTAGTTACTTTGAAAGATTTTAGAATTGTCAAATCATGGTTAAATAGTACATATAAAACCTTTAAGTTTGGTCGTATTTGTACAGAGTCTCTACCAAAACGACAAACAGTACTTATTTTAAATAAAACTATAAATTGGCGTAGTCTCGGTCATAGTTTTATTTTTCTCTTTCTTTCGCATGCGACATTGGCGCAAAAAAAACCAGTAGAATATGTTAATCCATTTATTGGAACAACTAACTATGGTACGACTAATCCGGGTGCACAGGTTCCGCAGGGGCTGATGAACGTTTCGCCTTTTAATGTCATGGGGTCATCTTTGAACAAATTTAATAAGGATGCACAATGGTGGTCTACTCCCTATGAATATAATAATAAGTTTTTTACGGGATTTTCTCATGTTAACCTGAGCGGTGTAGGATGTCCAGATATGGGGAGTCTTTTGCTGATGCCAACAACCGGCCGTCTTGATGTCGATTATCGGAATTATGGAAGTACTTACAAAAATGAAAGTGCCGCACCGGGTTATTATACCAATTATTTAGATAAATATGGTGTGAAAACTGAAGCTACAGCGACACTACGAACAGGAATTTCCAGATTTACCTTTCCGAAGGGTAAAAGCCATATTTTACTTAATTTAGGTGAAGGGTTAACGAATGAAACGGGAGCTACGATGCGATTTGTTAACGATCGAGAGATTGAAGGTTCAAAGTTATTGGGATCATTTTGTTATGTTAATAATCAAGCTGTATATCCGATTTATTTTGTCTTAAGGTTGAGTAAGAAACCTTCGGAAAAGGGATACTGGAAATTTCAGAAGCAAGGAGAAGTTTGGGAAAACGATTGGAATAAGGATGCTGGAAAGTATAAAGTTTTTACAGCATATCATAACGAAATGTCCGGGGATGATATTGGTGCTTATTTAAGCTTTGAAACTTCTGAAAACGAGCAGGTTGAAGTTCAGGTGGGAGTCTCCTTCGTAAGTGTTGAAAATGCAAGACAAAATTTAGATCAAGAACAACCCAAAGGCGGATTTGATCAAATAAGATTAGCAGCTTCTAAGAGATGGAATGAAGATTTGTCGAAAATCGAAGTTGAAGGTGGTACTGAAGATCAGAAAACAGTCTTCTATACAGCATTGTACCATGCTTTAATTCATCCAAATATTCTTCAGGATGTTAATGGACAATATCCCGCTATGGAGACCCGTCAAACATTAAAAACGTCAGGAAATCGTTATACTGTATTTTCTCTATGGGATACTTACCGCAATGTCCAGCCGTTAATGAGTCTATTGTTTCCTGACCGACAAACAGAGATGATCCGTTCTATGATCGATATTTATAAAGAAAGCGGATGGATGCCTAAATGGGAGCTGTATGGTCGCGAATCTTATACCATGGATGGAGATCCCGCAATTCCCGTTATCGTTGATGCATGGATGAAAGGTATTCGAGATTATGATCATGAAGCTGCATATGAGGCGTTTTATAAATCAGCAACAACTATAGATAGTACCAATAAAATTCGTCCTGATAATGCTGATTATGTAAAATACGGTTACGTACCACTACGTGCCAAATTTGATAATTCAGTGTCTCATTCAATTGAGTATTTCCTTGCAGACTGGAACCTTTCACAGTTCGCGGCTTCACTAGGTAAGAAAGAGGATTCTAAAATGTTTGCTGAGCGGGCAAAAGGTTATAAGCACTATTATTCAAAAGAGTATGGAACTTTTAGACCTATACTTCCTGATGGTAAATTTCTAACCCCTTTTGATCCTTTGCAAGGTGCTAATTTCGAACCAAATCCTGGTTTCCATGAAGGAAATGCTTGGAATTATACTTTTGCTATTCCACATGATATTCCTGGATTAGTGAAATTAATGGGTGGTAAGCGTCATTTTGTGGAAAAACTTCAAGCTACTTTTGATAAAGGATATTTTGACGTAACTAATGAACCTGATATGCTTTATCCGCATATCTTTTCGGAAATCGAAGGTGAGGAATGGCGTACTCAAAAATTAGTAACGGAGATTTTAGAAACTCATTTTAAGAATGCGCCAGGAGGAATACCTGGTAATGACGATACAGGCACAATGTCTACTTGGGCATCTATGAATATGATGGGGATATATCCGTTATGTCCAGGGAGGCCGGAGTATACGGTTGTGACCCCCGTATTTGATAAGGTGACGATACATTTAGATTCAAAATATCATCATGGTAAAGATAAGTTGATTATCAAAAGGGATCGTAAAGGTGATGCAGGGTATATTAACGGTATTTCAATTGATGGGAAAAAAGTAAAGGGCTTTAAAATTTCTCACCATGATCTTGTTAATAGTAATGAAATTGTAATTACTACTGGAAATCGCTAATTCATGTTTTTAACAGTGAATCATTTAAAAAAAAATAGCCTTAGGGCTATTTTTTTTTGATCTGAATATTCCAACTTAGTTCGATAATCTTTATTCTTTTAATAATTTGCATCTTTTCCTTAGCTTCATTCTTAATTTTTTTAATAACTATTGAAGTTGATATTTTTTTATTGATGACCATATCTGATAAAGTAAAAGTATTTTAGGTGGAAGCATTCATTTTTTATTATTTTGTGACTATAATAATAAATTTGAATTATACCTTTTATATTAAATACTTAACGACATATTACACGTGTAGTTTTTGTAAAAAAAAATAACCATAAAGATGATTAGAAATTTAAACATATGCACCTTAGTAAGTCTATTTTTTGCTATTGGAAACATTTACGCACAAAGGAGTACTAAACCTAATATCATATATATTTATGCAGATGATTTGGGGTATGGTGAGATTGAACCTTATGGGCAGCAGAAAATAAAAACTCCTAATCTATTAAAATTGGCTGAGAAGGGGATGACTTTTACACAACATTATGCTAGTACTCCGGTTTGTGCACCATCCCGTGCTATGCTTATGACCGGTAAACATGGTGGGCATGCTTATATTCGTGGTAATTATGAACTTGGTGGATTTCCTGATAGTCTTGAAGGTGGGCAGATGCCCCTGCCGGAAGGCACATTAACCATTCCTAAGATGCTGAAGCAGATTGGATATCGTACAGCTATGGCGGGTAAGTGGGGATTAGGTATGAATAATACACCAGGCAGCCCCTTGAGACAGGGATTTGATTATTATATCTCGGTTTTAGATCAGAAACAAGCTCACAATTTTTATCCAACTCACTTATGGGAAAATGATGTGCGATTAACATTGAACAACCCTGTAATGGATGTGCATAAGGCACTTAATCCAGCTACAGCGACAGACGCAGATTTTGATTATTATATAGGGAAGGAATATGCAACTGATATAATGGCTGAAAAAGCACTCAAATTTATTTCAGAGAATAAGGAACAGCCATTTTTTCTTTATCTGCCATTTACGCAACCACATGTGTCATTGCAGGCACCTCAAGAATATATTGATATGTACAAAGGTGTTTTTGATGAAAAACCTTACTATGGACAGCAAGGATATGCAGCTACTAAATATCCTTATGCAACATATGCTGCAATGATTACTTATTTGGATGCTCAGGTCGGTAAAATAATGAACCGAATCTCGGAGCTAGGTCTTGATGAGAATACAATCATTATGTTTTCTAGTGATAATGGCACGACATTTAATGGCGGTGTAAATCCAAAATTCTTTAAAAGCGTAGGTGACTTAAGAGGTCTAAAAATGGATGTATTCGAAGGAGGGATCCGTGTGCCTTTTATTGCATCTTGGCCAGGAAATATTTCGGCGGGAGTGAAATCTGATTTTGCATCAGCACAGTATGATATTATGGCCACAATAGCTGCAGTCACTGGTCAAAAACTTGATAATACCGATGGTATTTCATTATTGCCAACACTTTTGGGAAAAACAGATGAACAACAAGATCATGATTTTATATATTGGGAATATCCTGAAAACGGAGGACAGATCGCAATCCGTTTAGGGAAATGGAAAGCTGTTAAATTAGATGTCCGTAAGAAAGGCTACGGTAAGACACCTTGGATGATTTTTGATCTTGAAAATGATAGAAAGGAAGAACAAGATTTAGCTGCTCAGCATCCAGAACTAATTAAAAAATTTGATACTATAGTCGATCATCAACATCAACCAGCACATATCAAAGAATGGGAGTTTATTAATCCAAAATTCACTAAACAGTAATGTTTTAACAGAATTTTCTTACTTTACTTTTGGTCACTTGGGGATTGCGTATTATTTTTCAAGTGACGGAGGTATTTAGATTATAGAAATGAAAAATAAAGAAGAAAAAGCAGAATTTTGGGAATCTGCTTTTGTTGAAAAAAATGAAATGTGGGGTTTCGAACCAGCAAAAGCAGCGGTTTTAACGGCTGATTTTTTTATCAAAGAGCTTGTTAAAAATGTACTTATCCCGGGAATAGGGTATGGTCGTAATGCTCAGGTTTTTAAAGATAAGGGTATGGGTGTTACGGGAATAGAAATATCGAAGACAGCAATCAAGATGGCGAGGGCTCATTATGGATCGGATATGCCGATTTTTAATGGATCTGTTACTGATATGCCTTTTGATCAAAATAAATATGATGGTATATTTTGTTATGCTTTAATTCATTTATTGGACAGCCAAGAAAGGATTAAACTAATTCAGGATTGTTATGATCAACTCAAAGTCAACGGATATATGTTTTTTACGGCAATTTCTAAGAAGGCTAATAGTTACAAAAAAGGAAGATATATTGATAAGGATCGTTATGAAGTATTCGAAGGAGTAAAGCTTTTTTTCTATGATGAGCATGCTATTGAATCCGAGTTTAAGCATGTTGGGCTATTTGAAATTGAAGAAATTGATGAAAGTCAACCCTTTTTTTTAATAAAATGTAAGAAATCTAATAATTGAGTTCATTATTTAGTTTCTTAAAACTAACTGCTCATAGTAACGACCTGTCGATTTATCTATTAATCAATTATAAAGTATCCTGTATGTATGAAGCAAGATCGTTATCTATTTTACTTGGACTACTTTTTAGTTGATGTATAATTCGTTGACGTTCTTCTTTTGTTTTATTTTGACTTAATTTCTTCTGCCCTTGTAACTCGTTTACCTCTAACTCGAAGATCACTATACCTTGCATCATTCCCTTTTTGAATTTTTCGGAAAGATTATTCCACTGTTGTAAGTAATCTTTTTCATAAAATAAAATCATTTGCTCTAAAGCATTGATTTTAGCCTCTTCATCAGTTATAATTTTTGCAGTTCCATAAGCATGAACAGCAATATAATCCCAAGTAGGTACGCTTTCTACTTTATCATAATGTTGAGGAGATATATAAGCATGGGGTTCGGTAAAGATAACTAGCGAAGTATTTTTTGAAATATACGCGACCTGTTCATTATTTTTTGCAAAATGGGCAGTAAGAATAAGTTTATCTGAATTGTCGTTTACAACAAAAGGTAGCTGTGTGGCAATTGGAATATTATTCTTTACTGTAATTATAGTGGCAAAGCTATATTTTTTCATGAAAGCAATCTGCTCAGCTTCATGCTCAATTTTAAAATTATTGGGTATAAACATAATTTTATTTTAAATAGGATTTATTATTTAGCATATTTTTTTGATCCTGCAACGCAGAGTATGACAGCCATCGTTATTCCTATCATATTAAGACTTACTTTTTCATTCAAAAAAATTGATGCTACCGCTAGTCCAAGAAACGGTTGAAGTAATTGTAACTGTCCAATAGATGCAATTCCTCCTTGAGCTAATCCTTTATACCAAAATATGAAAGCTATAAACATGCTAAAAATAGAGACGTATGCTAGCCCGAACCATGCCTTTATATCTACGTTTGCAAATGATAGTGGTCTGTAAAAAAATACTAGGGGTATCATAAATGGCAGTGATAAGACTAGCGCCCAGGAAATTACTTGCCAGCCCCCCAATGTTTTTGAGAGTTTCGCCCCTTCTGCATATCCTAATCCACACAGTATCACGGCAACTAACATCAGTGAATTACCAAGTGGTGAGGTTGTTATTCCTTGTGCAATAGCATAACCTATGATAAAAAGGCTACCTATTATTGAGAATAACCAGAATAAAGGTTTCGGCCTTTCACCACCTCGAAGCACGCCAAAACTAGCGGTTGCAAGTGGAAGTAGTCCTAAAAATACAAGTGAATCTGCGGATGTAAGATATTGTAGTGCTAAAGCGCTTAAAAGAGGGAAACCAATTACAACACCGATTGCAACTATAAACAAAGGAATAATTTGTTTTTGTGTAGGTTTTCTCTCTTTAAAAATTATTAATGCGCCTAAAGCAAGTAACCCAGCAATTGTGGCACGGGAAACTGTTAGAAATATAGGATTTAAATCTAATACCGCAATTCTTGTTGCAGGCAGAGAGCCACTGAATAATAATACGCCTATAATGCCATTAATCCAACCGTTAGATCGAATCTTTGTTTCATAATTTATAGCTGTTTTTCTCATTAAATTTTTATTTGATCAAAAGTACATGAACATTATTTATGAGCACAGTATCAGTTTTGATTTATTTAATGGATACAGTTATATTTATATTATGAAAAGAGATTTTTTATACGATGAAATTGCTCGTAAAATCAGTAGTCAAATTAAAAGTGGCTTATTGCAACCTGGTGATCGCCTGCCATCAATCCGAACATTCAGTCAAGAGCAAGGAGTAAGTGTGAATACTGTCAAACGTGTATTTCTTGAATTAGAAGCACAGTCTCTTATTCAATCCAAGCCTCAGTCGGGTTATTTTGTTAATCCGGCGCCTTACCTAAAGATTCCATTAACGGAAGTAAGTAAAACTTCACTAGGCATTGGCAATGTCGAGCCAAAGGAACTTATTAGTCGTGTATATGCAAATATGGGAAAATCAGATCTGACACTATTCTCTATTGGTATTCCTTCTGGTAATTTGTTGCCATTAGCAAAATTGAAAAAAGAACTTATTCTCGCTACAAGGGCGTTAAAGGAAGGTGGAACTGAATATGAACCAATAGAAGGAAATTCAAAATTACGAAGAATGATTGCTGTCCGATCATTAGCATGGGGAGGGAAGTTAGAAGAAAGTGATTTGGTAACGACTAATGGAGGTATGCATGCTTTATCTTTATGTTTAATGGCATTAACTAAACCGGGTGATACTTTAGCATTAGAAAGCCCCTGTTATCCTGGTATTTTACAGCTTGCTATAAGTCTAGGATTACAAGTTATTGAAGTGGCAACCCATCCGATTACAGGAATTGATATCGAATCTTTAAAAAAAATAATACCAGTTATTCATGTATGTCTCTTAGTACCAAATTATAATACCCCGTTGGGAAGCTGTATTCCCGATAGTAATAAAAATGAAATTGTTCATTTATTAGCAAAGCATCATATTCCAATAATAGAGGATGATGTATATGGAGATTTGTATTTTGGTTCTACAAGACCAAAATGCTGTAAATCTTATGATACAGAAGGAAATGTGCTTTGGTGCAGTTCTATTTCAAAGACTTTGGCACCAGGTTATCGGGTAGGTTGGATTGCTCCGGGCAAGTATAAAGAGCAGATTTTAAAGTTAAAACTCGTACATGCTATATCTTCAACATCTGTGGTTCACGAAGCTGTAGGAAACTTTTTAAAATCTGGACGGTACGACAATCATCTTAGACATCTTCGAAGTACACTATCCGACAACTTTCAGCATTATGCCCATACTATCGCTTCATATTTTCCGGAAGGAACTAAAATAAGTCGTCCACAGGGAGGACTTGCATTATGGGTTGAGTTTAATGAAAATATAGATACGGCCGAACTGTACGAATTTGCACTTAAACACAATATAAGTATTGCACCAGGCCGGATGTTTACCCTCCAAGATCAATATAATAACTGTATGAGGCTTTGTTATGGACTTCCTTGGAACAACGAATTGCAATTTAAACTGAAACAACTGGGTAATTTTGCCAAAATTCTTGATAAAAAAATATAAATAGTTTGATTTAATATATCGCTAACCCGTTGTGCATTATGATATAGGGCTATAAATAAGATAAATAAGTTGCTCATTACTCTGATAATCAGTAAACTTTTTTTTTATGCGAGCCGGAGCAGGCTCATGCCTATTTCTTCCATTTCATCAGTTTTACTAAGTGCAATGAGTTTCAGCCAGAATATTTTTGTTACACAACCGGAGGTTCCTCTCTTTAATTTTAGGTGCAGCAAACGAAGATCAGATGATTACCAAATTATAACTTTTAACATTATTTGTTCAGTGTTTGTTCAGTACTTGCTCAGTGATCACTCAGTGTAGACTGTATAAATATTGACTGATTACTGTCTAAAAATTGATTAAAAATTGCTATTAATTAAAATCTGGTATTAGGATGTTTCCGTTTTAATATTTATCTTAATTATCTATAAACTAATCATGTAATTATGGCAATCATCAAAAATGGCGTTAATGGGACTGTTTCCGGGAAAGCAGGTTCTGTTGTGTTTGTCTTAACGAAAACAGGAAATTATGTGCGTTCTCTCCCTCGCGTTAAAAAACGGGCACCTACACCTGAGCAACTGCTCAGTAGAACACGCTTCAAAATTGTGAGGTCGCATATTAGTATGTTAAATCCCATTATCAATATTGGTTATAAAGCATACAGCTATCCTAAGCGGGCATATGATGTGGCGATGTCTTATAATTTGAACGAAGCACTTATTCAGAAAGAAGACGATTTTGTAGTTGACTGGCAGAAATTTATGATTGCCAAAGGAAGCCCGAATCCCATCACTTCCTATACGATGGATTTCGATCAAGAAAATCAAGTGATTCGGGTTACTTGGGAATATGATGTCTATCTGGAGAAGAAGTTTAACACCAGGTCTTACGATTCCTTTTTAATCCTGTATAATGCAGAAGATAATGGGGGGGAATATCCACTTTTGATGAACGACTCGAAAGACAGCTTAATATCTGGCAAACAAAATGTTAAAATTCCGAAACATAAAAAGGAAGTGACGTATGAAGTGTTTATCTTTTTTGTAGAGAGCTATGGTGGTGGTAATACAGACAGTATGCACTTGGGTAAGATAAAGGTTTGAGCGGTATCAGGTGTCATTATTCCAGGGTGAATGTAAACTGGAGGTACGACCTTTGAAACAGATTTAATAAATTAAAGAAACCCGTTGTGCATTATGATTTAGGGCTATAAAGAAGTTATTCATTACTCTGATAATCAGTAAATTGTTTTTACGACAAAACGATTTAGAATGAACAACCTATTCGCAAATTACGAAAGAATATTGGGAGTTTTAAGAGTAATATCAATAATTTAAAAATTAGCACTATTTAAAATGCACAACGGGTTATCTCTAATAATATTTCATTACGATAATCTAGGCCTAAGTCTTGTTGTGGATCTCATGCTATTTTTATGATTTTTTCCGTGGAATTGTCATTTCAAATTCAATTGTAATAAAATTTGTTACAATATAAAAAATATTCCTAACTTTGTTGGTGATATGAATAATACAAGATTTTCAACAGCTATACATATATTAACATTGCTGGCTGATAGTGGAGAAAATTGGGTGAACTCGGATTGGATTGCAGGTAGTATTAACACGAATGCTGCGATGGTGCGGAAAGAACTAAGTGCATTGCAAGATGCAGGGTTTGTCATAGGACGTAAGGGCAAAGAGGGAGGTTCTCGATTAAATAAGCCAAGTAGCCAAATTTCATTGGCAGATATCTATGTGGCAGTGAAGAATACGGAAGTGCTAGGTAAAAAGAATTTGAATACGAATCCGCAATGTCCAGTTGGTAAACAGATTAATAAGGAGTTAGATCAGCTTTATTCTGATACCGATCAGTTGGTGATTAATTCTTTAAAAGGGCTGACATTGGAAAATTTCGCGAAGAAATTTCGTTAGTTTTTTTTGCTTTTAAATGTAACAAAATTTATTACAATATAGGATTTATGAAAATAGGAATTACAGGTGCTACTGGACATCTAGGACGTCTGGTAGTGGGAAAATTAAAAGAAAAGACTGCAAGCAACAATTTAGTTGCATTAGCGCGTGACACTCAAAAAGCTGGTGACTTAGGTGTCGAAGCACGCTTATTTGATTATAATAAACCGGATACTTTGGTTGAGTCATTGAAAGGAATTAATTATTTATTATTGATATCAGGAAATGAAATTGGACAACGTCAGGCGCAACATGAAAACGTTATCAAGGCGGCCAAAGAGGCGGGAGTAGAATGGATTGTTTATACCAGCCTTCTACATGCTGATACATCTTCATTGGTGTTGGCAAATGAACATCTATTAACGGAGGAAACTCTGAAATCATCGGGTGTGCCATTCACTATTTTGCGTAATGGATGGTATACTGAAAACTATACCGCTTCTGTTCCTACAGCCTTACAAAATGGTGCATTATTTGGTAGTGCAGGAGAGGGGAAAATATCATCTGCAACGAGAGCTGATTATGCTGAAGCGGCAGCGGTTATTTTAACCAGTGCAGATCAACAAAATAAGATATACGAGTTAGCAGGTGACTATGCTTACACCTTAGCGGAGTTAGCTGAAGAGATTTCAATTCAAACCGGGAAAGTTATTCCATATAAAAATTTAAGTGAGTCCGATTATGCGAAAGCTTTAATAGAAGCAGGTTTACCTGAAGGATTAGCAACTGCTATCGCAAGTTTTGATAAAGGAGCTGCAAATGGTGATTTGTATGATGATGAAAAACAGTTATCTACTTTGATCGGTCGTCCAACAACTTCGCTGACTACTGCTGTCAAAGCAGCTTTAGCAGGATAAAATTTAACATATTTCTTTAAAAGGAGTATCATTATTGATACTCCTTTTTTTTGAGAACTACTTCCTATATCATATTCATATCGTACCCTATTTGAGAATATTTTATAAATTGCATAAAAAGATTCTAGAATGAGTACAAAACAAGATCAGATTAAGCATTGGTCCCGTGTTGAATATTTGCACGAAACTCATACCAATCCCAATATTCATATTAAGGGCAACACAAGTTATTACAGTAACGCCTGGACTGGAAATTTTGAAGAATGTGTAGTTCGTTATTTGTATGGAGATGTGTACAGTCTAAATCAATGGGAACCTGCCTGGGTAATAGATCAGTTATATATTGGTTCGTATGTGTGTATTGCAGCTGAAGCTGTAATATTGATGGGGGGAAATAATACTCATCGTTCTGATTGGTTTAGTTTATATCCTTTTGTTGAATCTATCGTAGAATCGTATCAAAGTAAAGGAGATACTGTAATTGGTGATGGTGTTTGGATAGGGATGCGTGCTATGATTCTTCCGGGTATTCAGATTGGAGAGGGTGCTATTATTGCTTCAGGAGCTGTTGTTACAAAAGATGTTGCGCCTTATAGTGTGGTTGCTGGCAATCCGGCAAAGCATATTAAGTTTAGATTTCAATCGGATACGATTACTTCATTGCTTGATTTAAAAATTTATGATTGGGATGAGGCGAAATTTAAACATTTACAGTCATTTATATGTGGAAACGATATAGAACGATTGATAGAGGAAGCATGCAAATATGAAGCCTCCCTGTGATATGTAGTTTAAAAATAATTTGAGAAATTATAGATTATTTGTTTTTTTTGAGGTTATTTTCTTGTAGCGTTAACATAATTTGTAAGAATTCATTTTTCTTAAAAAAATGATTCTCTTGCAACAAGTGGTTATAGTTGGTGATAGCATTAAATAAAACTTCTAGGTGCTCATCTTTATATTGCTCAAAATTGAAGTATAGAACTTATTGGATATATTTTAAGAATGGAAAAATGTTTATAATTACGAATATGAGCTAGCAGTATGCAACTTGCAATAAATTACGGAGATCAATCTAAGTAAAGAAATAGTACGAAACATAATTATTGGACCTATTTTTTCGTATATTTATTCTAATAAAATGAGGGATAATTTCTAGCATTTTATCACTAATTGAAATCCTAAATATGAAAAAAGTAACTGGGCTTGGAGGTGTGTTTTTTAAATGCAAGGATCCTCAAAAGATGAACGACTGGTATGCCAAAAATCTAGGTTTGGAAGCTGGTGAATATGGAGCAACTTTTAAATGGCGCGACCTTGATGATCCATCGGTTAAGGGGTCAACAGCATGGTGTACATTTCCTCATGAATCTGAATATTTTAATCCTTCTGTAAAGCCCTTTATGATCAATTACCGTGTCGAAAACCTTGTTGCGCTGGTTGAGGAATTAAAAAAAGATAATGTCACTATCGTAGATGAAATTTCGGAGTATGATTATGGAAAATTTATTCATGTATTAGATCCTGAAGGTAATATCATTGAACTCTGGGAACCAATTGGGGATCTGGAATAGCATCGTCAAATAAAATAATAGTATGAAAAGTACCGCTGGACATGATGAACGAATAGCAAAAATGATATTTGCATCGGTTTATCCTCATTATCTCGAAAAAGTTGAAAAGAAAGGCAGGACAAAAGAGGAGCTGCATCAGGTTATAAAATGGTTAACCGGTTTTGATGAACAACAATTGCAGGATCAAATTGATCAGAAAGTAAATTTTGAAACATTCTTTGAAAATGCACATCTTAACGTTAATGCCAGTCTTATTACTGGTGTAATCTGTGGTTATCGTGTAGAGGAAATTATAAATCCTCTAACACAGAAAGCTAGATATCTTGATAAGATCATAGATGAATTAGCAAAAGGAAAAAAAATGGAGAAAATTTTGCGATGAGTTTGTTAATTATTTGTATATTAGATTGTTGTAAATGATGGTTGTTTCTTTATTTTATTGAAGCTAACTCAATATATAATAAGTAAAGCCGTTTGCATTCGTGTAGACGGCTTATTTTTTTTAATAACCTGACTTGATGTTAACAGTGATTAGTAAAAAATAATTTTAACTTTACAGTTGGTCGACCGACTGTGATTGCTTACTATTATTAATAGTAAGCAATCAAAATGAATGAGGATATATAGATAGGTTAACTGTTATCTATTCTTCCTAAAATATCAGAACATAAATGATTTAAATCTCATGGGAAAACTCTTACAAATTGCATTCTTTTCATTACTATTTACTATAACTGCTCATGCACAAAGTATAGAGGGGTTAAGAAAAAATATTCAGCAGATCATGCAGAACAAAGATGCTGTTGTTGGTGTAGCAATAAACGGCATTAATCATAGTGATACATTGGGTGTAAATGCCGATAGACGACTTCCTATGCAAAGTGTTTTTAAATTTCCATTGGCGATTGTCATGTTAACAGAAATCGATAAGGGTAATTTTAAACTTGATCAAAAGATAGAAATTACAAAGCGTGATCTTACACCAGAAATTTGGAGTCCAATTCGGGAAAAATATCCTACCGGAACAACGCTTACGATAAAGGAAATTCTGGAATATACAATCACTTTAAGTGACAATGTAGGATGTGATGTTCTTTTAAAACTTCTCGGCGGACCTCAGGTTGTAGAAAGCTATTTCGCAAAAAAAGGATTTAAGGATATATCGATTAAAATTAATGAAAAGACGATGCAAAGTAATTGGGATAAACAGTTTTTGAACTGGTCAACACCCAAAGAAATGAATCGAATTTTGCAGACCTATTATGTGAATAAGAATAATTTGCTTTCGATGCCGATGTATGATTTTTTGTGGACAACTATGAAGTCTACTAATACAGGTCTTAAACAATTGAAAGGACAACTTCCTGATCAAACAGTTGTAGCACATAAGACTGGCTCATCTGGAACTAATAAGAAAACTGGAATAACGGCTGCACTCAATGATGTTGGAGTTGTTTTACTTCCAAGCGGTGAGTACTTTGTGATCAGTGTCTTTGTAACCCATTCGAAAGAAAATCAGGAAACGAACGAACGTATTATTTCAGATATAGCTAAAGCGGCTTGGGATTTTTTTACAGGAGCTAATCAATTATAGTAATACTTCTGGATCAGTTGTTCCTTTTTTTATCAGATCATCAATACTTTTCAGTGTTCTTTGAGATATTTGTTCTAATGCCTCCTCTGTGAAAAAAGCCTGATGGGCAGTAACCAAAACATTAGGGAAGCTCAATAACAATTGAATGGTGTCATCGTCAATAATTGTTGCCGATAAATCTTTAAAGAAAAGTTTCTCTTCCTGCTCATATACATCAATACCAAGAAGGCCTATCTTTTTAGTTTTTAATGCTTGTATTGCATCATTGGTATTAATCAGATTACCTCTGCTAGTATTGATTATTGTGACACCATATTTCATTTTATCAATAGATTCTTTGTTAATTAGATAATGGTTGTCTGCTGTAAGAGGGCAGTGCAGCGATATGATATCAGATTCCATAAAGAGTGTTTCCAATGCGACATATTTTACACCTAGGTTAATCAACGTTTCATCAGGGTATAAATCATACGCAATAACCTCTGCTCCGAATCCCAGCGCTATTTTAACAAATGCTTTTCCTATTTTACCGGTTCCGACCACACCAATTTTCTTTTGGTAGAGATTGAATCCCAATAAACCGTTTAATGCAAAGTTTTGTTCACGCACACGATTATAAGCCTTATGAGTTTTTCTGTTTAAGGTCAATAGCATAGCCATTGCGTGTTCTGCTACAGCTTCTGGTGAATAAGCAGGGACACGGCAAACTTGAATATCAAAATCTTTAGCAGCTTGTAAATCAACATTATTGAATCCCGCGCATCTCAAAGCAATGTACTTAACTCCTTTTTTTGCAAGAGTTTCAATGACATTTCTATTTAGTTTGTCATTTACAAAAACGCATACTGCATCTTCATTTTCAATTGCATTTACGATATGAGGTCCTAGATGTGTTTCAAAAAAATGAAGTTCAAAACCATATTTTTCATTTTCTTTTTCGAAGAATTCTCGATCGTATGGCTTGGTTGAAAAGAAGGCTATTTTCATAACATATATTTTATATAAACTTAAGTAAATTTGCTAGTATCTACAATGATTTCATTAAGTTAAATGTCACTACTACTATCAATTTCCTTTTCAATCGATACTTTTTAAAAATTCGTAAGTATATGTTTACGTTTCTTTGTTATTGAAAATGTAATTTGAATATTTTTTTCTATGGATACATATATATTCAATTATTGATCTTTATTTTATTCTAAAAGGCGATTAAATTGATTCATTTAGATGTTTTATGGTTCTAAATTCTTTAAATAATGGTTTGAATAAAATTTATTAGCCGTTACAACTCTGTTTAGTGTATGATTTTATTTGTTTTTAATCAATTGTAACATAATTATGAATAATTGGTATTAATAGCTATCTTAGTTTCGGCACTAACCTAAGATATGTCTAACCAAACCTTGATCTCTACCGCAGAATTTGAGCGTATTTATGAAAAATGGAACCGAAAAGTCTATCAATATGCTTTAAGCAAGACTTCTTCCACTTATATTGCCGAAGAAACTGTACAACGTGTATTTATCAAGCTTTGGAATAATATTTTTCAAAAGAAAGTGCATGTAGAAATAGAAGCTCAACTATTTTGCATCGCTCGTACCACACTTTTGGATATTGTGAAGGAAGAAAGGAAGAGGCAGGATCTATTGCATATAAAAGTTGAAACTGATCAAGTTCCCACACCGTCAGAGTTATATCGCTTAAAGGAACTGAATGAACGGTATGAGGACATCGTGTCAAGAATGCCAGAATCTAGAAGAAAGGTGTTCATGATGAGCAGGTTCGAAAATTTGACTTATAAAGAGATCGCAGAAAGATTGTCGATTACACCCAAAACCGTTGAAAATCATATCGCTTTGGCATTAAAAGTTTTGAAAAAGATGTTTGTGTTTATCGTTCATTTATTTTTTTAAAAATCGGCTTGGGGGTAAGTGACGTTTCTACCGTATTCTTATTATATGAAGATTACGAGAGAACTTATCAATCGATACCTAAAGAATCAATGTTCGGCTGAAGAGGCTGCTTATCTGGAAGATTACATAGCACATTTGGGAGAATCTCTTGATCAGCTATTGTCTAAAGAAGAATGGGATCTTACCGACGAAAATTTAGATTATCCCAATCAGCAGGAAATCAAGGATAAAATATTCGCTTTTGCTAAAAAGCAAAATGTTTTAAAATATAACAGGAAATTAGTTCGCATTGTATCTGCTGCGGCTGCTGTAATTGTTTTTATTCTTGGGTTTTATGTGAGCTTAAATCCATTTTTAAATCAGCCTGCGCCAGAGGTTAGGAAAATAGCTGTTATTGAAGATCAGACTGAAGAGATAAGTAATCTATATTACATAAATTCAGGCAATGACAATATGTTATTAACGGCTAGTGACGGATCTGTTATTACACTTTATCCGCAGTCTGAAATCAAATATGCTGAAGATTTTAGTATCCAGCAGGAGAGAGTGCTGTACCTGAAGGGGAAAGCAAAATTTGAGGTTGCCAAAGATAAATCCAAGCCATTTCGTGTACATTCCACCGGTGTCGTCACTACAGCTTTAGGAACGGTTTTTAGTGTTGATGAATTGCGATCTACTCAAACGCAGATCAAATTGATGGAAGGTAAAATAGAGGTGAAAGCTGTGGATCATCAGAGAGGGAAAGAATTAGTGCGGACCTTTTTGCCACACGAAGAGATTACCTTGGATCATCGTGAATTAAAGGTTGTCGAAGAGATAAAGACTCATACAATAGGAACAGATCGAGGTGGTCATTTTCTTCAAAATAACCAGATCATACAGTTTAAAAATATAGCCCTAGAGGATGTTTTGACAATTCTGATGCAAAACTATGACATCAAGTTGCAATACGATAAATCATTGATCAGTAATAAATTTTACAGCGGAACTTTTACGAATAAAACGAATGTCTTTGAAGAAATTATCAGAGAAATTAACTACCTACATCATGCCGGTATAAATTACATCAATCCACAATAATAAACAATTAAACCAAACAAATTATGAGCAACTTTTTATCTAAAAAGCATCAGTTTCAAACTGTGCTGCTACTTCGATTTAAAAGTCCACGTACTAACTGGCCCCTTCGACTCGGAATGTTGGGATTACTGAGTATGGGATTTCATGTGGGGTACGGGCAGTCAACAGCTTCTGTAAGTGGAGTTGTCAGGGATGGAAGTAATAATCCCATCAGTGGCGCTACTGTAAGTATTGAAAATCTGTCTACGAAGTATAAACAGATGAATACGACGAATGCAGCAGGAACTTTTTCGTTTGACCGTATTCCAGAGGGGCAGGGATACGAAATTAAAATCAGTTTTGTAGGCTTCAAGACCAAAGTACTTAGTAACTATAATATTGATTCAAAAGATAAAGTTGCTATTACTGTTGCTCTAGAGCAAGAACAGGAAAGTTTAGAAGAGGTTGTAGTAGTTGGTTATGGAAAGCAAAAAAAAGCAAATATTACAGGTTCAGTGGCTTCGGTCAATGCCGAACAATTAAAGAATATTTCGCCTTCTAACCTTTCTAATGCCTTAGCTGGACGTGCCGCAGGTATAAATGTTACGAATACTTCGGGTATGGCGGGAGCTTCCTCAAGTCTACGCATTCGTGGTAGTTTTGCAGAACCTTTATATGTGATTGACGGAATTGTACGGGATAAAGCGGCATTCGATGCTTTGGAAGCCAATGAAGTGGATCAGATGAGTTTTTTGAAAGATGCCGCAACAGCTGCGGTCTACGGGACAAGAGCGGGTAACGGTGTTGTGGTTGTCACAACTAAAAAGGGATCAGCTCAGGAGCCTGTATTTAATGTGCAAAGTAATTATAGTTTTGGTGCTCCTACTCAAACGCTTTTAGCAGATATTACGACTGCGGCTGATGAACTGACTTATCAAAATCGGGTATCTCAATTTCTTTGGGAAAATGGCTCTAGAACAGAACCATGGGTAGCACCTAATGGACAGGCTGAGTTTGATTATTTCAAGGATAAGGACTATAGTGTTAATGATAATATCTGGAGAAACCCTTTTAGTCACAGACAATCGATCTCAGTGTCGGGTGGTGGAGACCGAATTACTTATTATAATTTAGTCAGTTATCGTAAAGAAAATGGATCTTACAAATCATTGGATCATGAAAAATTCAATTTAAGGAGTAATGTGAGTGCCAAGATTACGGATGATTTTACGATTGATGTTAATATCTCGGCCAATCAAATCAATTCGAAACGTTTTTATTGGCCATTTAGTACTTCCGCTAATGATGATGATTTTGATGTGTCAGATTTTTATCGCGTAACATTCAATTGGCCTAAAATGTATCCGTTTTATTTAAACGCAGATGGATCTCCAAGTAATTCTCCAACAGCATATCCTGTTCAGACACCCATGGGGAGCTGGCAAGCCTGGAATGTGATTGACCAAGTAGTTGGGAATCGATATATCGATCGTAAAGTTCGTCAGGTAAACCCAATCATGACGTTGAATTATAAGTTGGATAAACTCATAGAGGGCTTGTCTACAAAAGTTGTAGGTAGCTATCTCGCTGAAGATTATATGCGTAAAAGATTTATGACCTTCCAAAAGAACTATACATTTACTTCTCTGAATCCGGATGGAAATAGGTTTATACCTGCACCACCTTCCGAAGACAAAGTGAATATTTTTACTTTTAGTCAGGCACAGCCTTTTATGGATTATTCTCCTCAGCGGGAGTGGGAATATCAGGTCAACTGGTTTTTGAATTATAACCGTAAATTTAATAAACATGCCATTGATGCGTTGTTGGTCTATGAACAATTTAAAGCTGGTGGAACCTATGTAACATCCCGTGCTGAAAATCCAATTGTTAGTATTGATCAAATGTTTATTTACCCGACGGATCGTAATTTTAGAGCTACTGATGCGTATGAAACTATTAATTCTAGAAGGGGATTTATCGGACGTGCAAATTATAACTACGCAGATAAATATATCGCTGAATTTTCATTTAGATATGATGGTTCGCCCTTATTCCCCGGTGATAAACGGTGGGGATTTTTTCCATCCATGTCAGCTGCTTGGCGTGTGTCGGAAGAACAGTTTTTCTTAGATATTAAAAATACGGTGAGTGATCTAAAGTTAAGAGCTTCATATGGAACAACAGGGAATGATCTTGATGTTAATGCGCAAAGGATCGGGCAATTTTTGTATCAGGAAAAATATAGGCCTGCGGGTGGCTACATGTTTGGTGATCGTTACTATAATGGTATTGCCTATGGTGATACACCTACACAGAACCTGACTTGGACGACATCCAAAAGTGTTAATATCGGTTTGGATTTTGGTTTTGTAAATAATAAACTAAGTGGCTCAATAGATGTGTTTAATCGTAAGGAAACAGATATTTTAGGACGGCGTACTTTGAAAATTCCTGATAATTATGGACGGTCATTGGCTCCGGAAAACTATGCTGCTCGAAGTTATAAAGGTGGAGAGGTATCTGTTAATTGGAATGATCGTGTGGGTGAAGTAGGTTATGGAATCACAGCTAATATGGGGTATGCAAAAGATCGTTGGGATGTCTATGATGAAGAGCCTGCATTTGCTGTGGGGGGAACGCGCAATTTCGAATCTCGAATAGGAAGACCTGAAAATCGAATCATCGGCTTTGAAGCTGTGGATCTTGTTAGAACACAGGAGCAATTAGATGCACTGAAGAGCAGTGGGTTTAAAACATATGGTCGTGATCCATACTTAGGTATGATTTTGTACAAAGATATTCGTGGAGCTAATTATTCTGAAAGCCCAGATGGTAAGATCGATGATAATGATCTGACGTTGCTTTCCGAAAATAATACTCCACGCATCAATTACGGTTTTGGGCTAAATGCAAACTGGAAAGGTTTTTCTGTTTCAGCTTTATTGCAAGGTGTACTGGCATATGATCGTGTTATAAGTAATTTGGAAGGTGGGGGAATTCGTCAGCATGGCGGTACTTTTCGACCGTATTATCCTATCTGGGCAGGCGATGTTTGGACAGCAGATAATCCACAGGCAGATTATCCGAGAGTAGTGGGTTCCAACTGGCAGGAGTCGGGAACAGGTGCTTCGAGTTTTTGGATTCGTAATGGTGCATATTTGCGCCTAAGAGATTTAAATATATCCTATAGTTTACCGCAGTCAATTACAAAGTCGATGAAAATAAACAGTGTGAATGTATTCTTTAATGGAACAAACCTATTTGTGCTTTCTCCTATGACCGAGTTTCATGACCCGGAACAGAAAATGTATGATTCCTATCCTGTTATGAAAACATTTACCTTGGGTTTGGATGTTAAATTTTAATTGAAAAAACTATGAAAACGATATTTTATACCCTAATAACACTTTTAGTTACAGTAGCGTCTTGTAAAAATGTGTTAGATATTGAAGATCTTAATTCACTTGACGAAAGCAAGGTATGGAACGATCCGAATCTTGTGAATGCCTATATAACGAATCTTTATCCCATGTTTGGAAATTGGAATGCTTCAGCGGATGCCAATTCAGAGCAGTTAATGGGCATATCTTTTCCTTTGGATGCTATCACAGTTAACAATGCCGCTTATAAATCTTGGGATTATACCACTATCCGTAGAATTAATACTGCAATTCAAAAAGTAACCGAAAGTGCAGGATTAAATGCAGATGTAAAAAATGCTGTTCTTGGGCAAGCTTTATTTATGAGAGCATATATGTATTTTAATATGGTTCGATATCATGGTGGTGTACCCTATATTACTGTACCGCAGGATTTGGAGAAAGATGATTTAGAAACACCTCGTAACACAACGAAGGAATGTTTTGATTTAATGATAAAAGATCTAGATCAGGCAATTGCCTTATTGCCGCCTATGATTGCCAAAAGTTCAGGAGATTATGGTAGAATCGATGGGAATTTTGCACTATCTTTTAAAGCTAAGGTTTTATTGTACAAGGCTTCCCCTCAATTTAATCCAACTAACCCTTATAATAATGTGTATTGGGCAGAAGCGCATGCTGCAAATAAAGCTGCCTATGATAAGTTAAAGGCTGATGGATATAATTTGACTCCAGACTATGCTAACATTGCTTTGCAGGAGAAGGGATCTGAAGTTGTTTTTGCTGTAATCAATTCGTATCCGAATAAAGTGGCGAGTTGGGATAATGGAGTGCGTCCGGGTTCTGAAAGTAGAGGCGCAGCAGGTGCAGTTCCAACATGGGATTTTGTCAAGTCATTTCCCATGAAAGATGGTAAGGCTTTCTCAGATCCGACAGGTAAGTATTTTAAAACGAATGAGCAGTTTTTACAATCTTATTGGGAAAATAGAGATCCTCGGTTCGACAAATCTATTGTATGGAATGGCAAGATTTACGAAGTTTCTGGGAAATCAGGGAAACGTCAATATACCTCTGTGGGTATAGCCGCAGATCTGGATAACTTTGGTATTAATCCTAAGGCTAAAACACCATCAGAAAATCTGAATCGATATAGTGGATTTTTTATACTTAAAAATTCAAAGTTATCGCTGAAGCAAACAGAAGTAGAAACTCAATATGATGTGGATTTTGTACTGATGAGATTTGCGGAGGTTATGATCAACTATGCTGAAACTGCAAACGAAACCGGGGATTTTAATACCGCATTAACAATTCTAAAACAGATCAGGATGCGTGCAGGTATTGAAGCAGGAAGTGACGGAAATTACGGTATTACCGCTATTGACCGTACTCAGATGAGAGATGCAATTTTGGCAGAACGGAATATTGAGTTTTGTTTTGAAGGACACCGTTTCTGGGATCTGAGAAGAACTCGAAAATTGAATATACTTAATAATACGACCAAATATGGTGTAGAGGCTATTGCTATTCTTAGTAATGGAGCTGAAATGGATTTGGATGAGGCCGCAAATCTTGCCAAAACTTATCAGCTTAAGGAAAATCAGTTTAAATACAGTGTTTTACAAGTTCCAAATACGGGAAATAAAGTAAATCTTGTACCCGATACTTATTACTTTTTTCCATTAGCTCAATCTGTGATTGATAAAAATCCTAAAATATCACAGAATAAAGATTGGGGTGGAACTTTTAATCCTACTCTAGAATAATATGAAGTCTTATCATATGCTTAGCGATAGTAAAAATAAATATTCATTATAGTACTTTAAAAAAAGTAATTACTGTCGAGAACTCGAATTTATTAATGTACCATCTCAAAGGTCTTCTGTATAAATACAGAAGACCTTTCGTATTTTTTATTGAATTCATGCTATTTAAGAAATTGTTATAGATATTGAAGCATACTTGGAACTCAAAAATACTTATATTTACTTGTTAGGTATTTTTAGATTTTTTTAAAAAACCACAAAACATCTTTTTTTGTAAAAGTGCTTCATGTAATGGTATTTTTATTGATCAATTATTTGATCATGAAAGATATTAGGGTGTGAGAAATTATGGAAAGTCAAACAATTATTACAATTCTGATAACCGGGATTATTGTGAGTAAAATTATTATCGGATTTTTACTCTATGAATTGATTCGGAAAAATCGCATTTTAAAGCGGGAAAAAGTCAAACTTTTAGGTACTAATATAGCACTTGAAGAGCAGGCTGATCAAATTAAAAAGTATAATGAAGAATTGAAGGCTTCCGAACTTTTTAAGATCAAGGTATTGTCTATTGCTTCACACGATTTAAGAACTCCTTTTGTTTCAATGAGTATGTTGTTGAATGCCGTTGACTTATCACTTATGTCAAAACTTGATATGGAACAAGTTTTAATGCAATTAGGATCAGAACTCTCTCATTCACAAAATATGTTGGATGAGGTGCTTTTATGGGCAGAATCTCAGCTCCGTGATAACTTAGAAAACAAGGAAACGTTTAATATTTCTCAACAGATTCAGCATGTCTTGTTGTTATTTCAAAAAGATTTAATGTCAAATAATATTTCTTTAGAAGAGCGTCTTCCTAAAGATGTTTATTTGTATATGAGCAGGGATATATTTTCTTTTGTCATTAGGAACATTGTTAGTAATGCCGTCAAGTTTTGTAAATATGCCGGTAAAATTACTTTAGGGGTTTCGGAGATCAAAGGAGATGAATTGTTGTTATATATAGAAAATGAAGGAATAAATATGCCAGAATCGACTGTTGAAAAGCTTAATAATAGAAACAGTTGGGATCATAGAAAAGCTGTTAATGGTACAGGGGCAGGACTTGGGGTTTCATTATGTAAGGATCTTCTCCAACGGGTAGGAGGTAAAATTTATTTTGAAAACATCAGTAATGTTGGGACGATTGTTTTTATTTCTTTTCCAATACATACGATTACTGCTCTTGATGATGAAATTATAAATAAAGAAAATAGCAACTTTATGAATGGTTTTAAAGAACAAAATTAGGTTTGATTCTTTCCTGTTTTTATTCGTTTAATTTATTTTTTGTGATCCAATAATTATTTTTAGTTCAGAAATAGAGTCATTTATTTTTTGTACTCCAGCAGTAATGTAATTATTCTTGCTGTAGGCTTCATACAAATCTATGCTGTTTAATAAAGAATCTTTGACGAAAATTCGATCACGTTCCTTTGATGGAAATTTTGGTAATAGGCCATTTGCAAATTTAACTTTTGAAAAATTTGAAATTTCATATTTTTCGAAAGTATGATTAGCGTTCTGCTTATCCTCACCTTCATTTTGTTGAGAGAAAATAAATTTTAAACCAAGCTGTTCGTTTGTAAAACAAATTTTCTGTTCATAATCGTCATCTTTAGAAAATTCTATACTATCGTATTCACTATAAGAGAATAAAGAATCTCTTTCAAATTCTATGTTTTTTGATGATGCAAATACAATAAAATCTTCAATTGTGGATTTCTCAAATTCAAGGTCTAATACAGACCAATCTTTTTTAATGGTTATTATCTTAGATGCGGTAGTTTCCTTTGAACAACTGTATAAAAAAATAGATACTATAAAAAGGATAACTGCTTGTTGCATATTTGCTTTTATTGTTAAAATTGTCTGTTTTATATTTTATAAAGATCGTGCTAATTTATAATTTTCAAAATCCCTGATTTCAGTTATATATGCTATCTATTTCTTAAAGAATTTATAAATAATAGCAAGTAAAATAATGCAATATGAATTTGATCATATCGATCAATTTAAAAAGTTGGGAGAATTATCTTTAATCGGATAATTTTTTAAATTACTATATCGTGTTCTATGGGCTGGGATGTCTGCAAAAGTATATTTGGCACGTTATTAGTCTTTTATAAGAAAACGTAATTATTATGAGAAAGATTTGTTTAGTATTGCCCCTTATTTGTATGGTATTTTTGACTTCTTGTTACACGACAAGAACCGCTGGAAATAGCGGTAAAGTACCTCCCGGACAAGCCAAGAAAGCTGTTGGAGCCAAATCTGCGAAACCATTTGCACCTGGTCAAAGAAATAAGTAAATAGGATATAATTAAATGATGGTGTTCAGTACGTTTACAGTGAGTAGCAATGACTGTGTTAGTCTAATAGAACAAAAAATGCGCAGTTTTTGGCTGCGCATCTAAGAAATACTGTTAATACTATTAACCTAAATAAGATTTTAAGATCTTGCTACGAGATGTATGACGTAAGCGTTGTAAAGCTTTGTCTTTGATCTGGCGGACACGTTCGCGGGTAAGATTGAATTTTTCACCGATTTCTTCTAAGGATAACTGGTGGTTTGATCCAAGTCCGAAAAATAATACAATTATTTCTCTTTCACGCTCTGTCAGCGTTGACAGTGAACGTCTGATTTCCTCAGATAAAGATTCATCGATAAGGGAACTATCTGTATCTGGATCATGATTCTCTAATACGTCTAATAGGGTATTTTCTTCCCCTTGCACGAATGGTGCGTCCATAGAGACATGTCTTCCAGAGTTACTTAATGTATCCGAAACTTTATCGACTGTTGTTTCAAGGATGTCTGCTAATTCTTCTGGTGAAGGCTCGCGTTCATACTCTTGTTCTAATTTAGAGAATGCTTTACTAATTTTACTTAATGAACCGACCTGGTTCAAAGGTAAACGCACAATACGAGATTGCTCTGCAATAGCTTGAAGGATTGATTGACGAATCCACCATACCGCATACGAGATAAATTTAAAACCTTTTGTTTCGTCAAAACGCTTAGCTGCTTTTATTAAGCCCAAGTTACCTTCGTTGATTAAATCACCTAAGGTTAATCCTTGATTCTGATATTGTTTTGCTACAGATACGACGAAACGCAAGTTGGTTTTAGTCAATTTCTCCAAGGCAACTTGGTCACCTTCGCGAATACGTTGTGCTAATTCAACTTCTTCTTCTGCTGTAATTAAGTCTACTTTACCAATTTCGTGTAAGTACTTGTCTAACGACTGTGACTCACGATTGGTAATCGATTGTGTAATTTTGAGCTGTCTCATTAATTATATTAATACCTTTCTTCTCTGAAATGTTTGCAAAAATACAAAATAAAAACGAATTATTTTAATATTTGTTGTTGATATGTGATTATATCTTGTTGATTATGAGGAATTTTATTTACTTTATAACGCAACAAAAATTATTCCAAAATGACTGAATTCGGTCATAATAGTGTTTGAACTTCTAAATAAATATGTAATCATTTGGTAATGAATGCGCTTTGCTTGTGTAACGGAATTGCGACTAAGAATAGTATTGAAAAACTAAATTTCTAAAAAAAAATGATACATTTGATTCTACAAGAAATTAAATTTTCGATGACCAAAACTTTTTTATGAAATACATGTTTTTCAATAAACATATAATTTTGATTATGCCAATTATTATACATTTAGACAAAGTAATGCGCGATCGCAAAATGTCATTGAATGAGCTTAGTGCTAGGGTAGGCATCACACTGTCAAACCTTTCGATTATTAAAAATCAAAAAGCCAAAGCATTGCGTTTGGATACTTTGGCTTCTATCTGTCATGCATTGCATTGCCAGCCAGCAGATATCATGGAATATGTCGCGGATACGGCTGAGGTAACAAAAGAGGAGGAGCAAAGCGACTAAAAGCGGTACCCTCTTAAGAAGTCAATGATTTCCATTTTTTTCTTACCTTCAATCTGTAATTGCTTTACGCTGATATAGCCGTTATTGCCTGCAAATTTAAGATAAGTTTTTCCATCCGTTTTATAATCTCCATGTGCAATATCTGGGGTTGCATATTCTTTGGATACTGTATATAGTTTTAATACTTTATTATCTAGGCTGGTAAAGGCTGCTGGATAGGGGCTTAGGCCACGAATCAAGTTATAAATGCTGTCGACATCCTTTTTCCAGTCAATTTGGCAGTTTTCTTTAAATATTTTAGGCGCATGTTTTAATTCACTTTCCGCTAATAAGTTGCTCTGTGCTTTTGGTGTAAGTGTATTGTTTTTTAAACCTGCTATAGTTTTGAGCAGTATTTCAGCTCCTGTATGCATCAGTTTATCATGCAAAATTCCGGCATTGTCATCTGGTGCAATTGTAACTTCTTTAGATAGTAAAATACTTCCTGTATCAATTTCATGTTGCAATAAAAATGTGGATACTCCAGTAACTTCTTCCCCGTTGATGATCGCATGGTTAATTGGTGCCGCGCCACGATACTGAGGTAATAACGATGCATGGACATTGATCGTGCCGTAAGGAGGCATTTTCCAGACAGCTTCTGGTAGCATTCGGAATGCTACGACTACTTGTAAATCTGCTTGGTAAGATCGCAATTCTTCTAGAAAATCAGCATCCTTTAATTTGACAGGTTGTAATACGGGTATATTATGAGCCTCAGCATATACTTTGACTGCAGATTGATGAAGTTTTTGTCCTCGACCTGCTGGTTTGTCAGGTGCTGTTATGACAGCTACAATATTTTCACCAGATTGCACAAGTGCATCTAATGAAGCGACGGCAAAGTCCGGGGTTCCCATGAATATGATGCGCATAATAGACTATGTTTTGTTGTTTTAATACTGAGATGATGGAAACAACAGGAATAAAATAGGCTGCTTCACATTTTTTTTTAACTTTGCGAAGTTACATAAATAATTTAAAAGCTTGAATTTTCCATACTTTTTAGCCAAGAGAATCACTTTTTTAGGAAAAAGAACTTTTTCCAAATTGATTGTGCGCATTACTATAGGAGCAATAGCTCTGGCAATTGCTGCAATTATTCTCTCTGTTGGTGTATTGCGAGGATTCAAATCGGAAATTACAGCTAAACAGCGTGGTTTTTTTGGTGATATCATGGTCTTGCGATACGATCTGAACAATTCCTATGAAAACTCACCCATTGCTTTAGATTCTATACAGTGGGATTCGGTTAAAAATCATCCAAATGTAGTTAGTGTAAATTCTTTTGCTACAAAACCTGGGATTATCAATGTTAACGATGAGGTGGAGGGAGTTTTATTAAAGGGGGTTGATATCAGCTATGATCAAAATTATTTAAAAAAGATATTGGTCGAGGGTGATACATTAAATCTAAAACAAAAAGATGGACCTGGAGAACAAATTTTGATATCTAAGTATCTTGCCAATAGGTTGATGCTAAAGGTTGGTGATGATTTTATTATGTATTTCGTTCAACAGCCTATTCGTAAGCGAAAATTTGAGATTAAAGGAATTTATAACTCAGGTTCTGAAGAATTGGATAAGGTTTATGTAATAGGGTCTTTAGATTTAATTCGTAAACTTAATAATTTAGATAGTACAGCTGTGGGGGGCTATGAGGTTCGTATTCAAGATTTTTCAAAGCTACAACAAACAACTGATGAGCTTGATGATCTGGTCCCAATGGATATGCATGCTATAAGCATCCGTGAACAGGTGCCAGATATCTTTCAATGGTTAGATCTTCTGGACATGAATACTACTATTATTTTTATATTAGTGACTTTAGTTGCTATCATCAATATGGTCTCGGCTTTGCTGATTACTATTTTAGAGCGTACCTCTATGATCGGTATTTTAAAAGCACTTGGTTTTCATAATAATGGAGTTCGTCGTGTTTTTATGTATAATGCGCTCTATTTAATTGGTTTAGGTTTATTGTTGGGTAACTTTATAGGATTGGGTTTATATTTCTTTCAAGATTATACTCATTTTTTCAAATTAGATGAGCAAACCTATTACATCTCTTATGTAGCTGTCAAGTTGTTTTGGACGGATATCATTTTAATCAATGTTTCGCTACTAATTATTGGAATGTTAGCTTTGTTTATCCCTTCTCTATTGATCACTAAGATCAGCCCAATTCGCGCGATTTCTTTCAAATAAATAAGTGCTTTAATTGTAGTTCCGAAATAAATATTTTACTTTTAGAAGTTTGATAAGGGGATTTCTGCCAGAAATCTTACTCAAATGTATACTAGATTTAGCTTATATATTTATGAATAGAAACGTATTAGATCACTTATCGCATGCTTTCGAAGCACCTTTAAAAAGTCCAGTACTCATTTTCGCGCTCGTCTTATTTATCATTTTATTATCGCCCATTTTATTACGTTCAATTAAAGTTCCGGGCATTATAGGTTTGATTATTTCTGGTGTTGTCATTGGTCCGCATGGACTGAACTGGTTGGAGAAAAACTCTGCAGTGGACCTTTTCTCTACGATAGGTTTGCTTTATATTATGTTTATAGCTGGTCTGGAACTAGATATGAATGAGTTTAAAAAAACCAAGCATAAGAGTTTATGGTTCGGTTTTTTCACGTTTATTATTCCTATTGCTATCGGTTTCCCGGTCTGTTTTTATCTTTTGGATTATGGTATTTTAGCCAGTATTTTGATTTCCAGTATGTTTGCTACTCATACATTGGTTTCTTATCCGATTGTAAATAGTTATGGTATTTCTAAAAATGAAGCTGTAGCTATTACTATAGGTGGAACTATATTAACGGACACTGCTGTTCTGATTATTTTGGCAGTAATCACCGGAGCTTCTCAAGGGAATATCGGACAGGAATTTTGGGTTACTTTAGGTGTATCTTTCGCAATTTTCCTTTTTATCATGTTTGGTGTCATTCCTCGCATTGCGAAATGGTTTTTCGAACGTATTGAAAGTGAAAAAACTTCGCATTATATTTTTATTTTATCAATTGTTTTCTTTGCCGCATTCTTGTCTGAAATCGCGGGGCTTGAACCAATTATTGGTGCTTTCGTTGCAGGATTAGCGTTGAATAAGTTAATTCCGCATTCGTCCGCCCTGATGAATCGTATTGAGTTTATTGGAAACGCGATCTTTATTCCGTTTTTCTTAATAAGCGTAGGTATGATCGTGGATGTCAGTGTGCTGCTGCGCGGACCGGAAGCTTTAATTGTTGCGGCAACATTAACAGTTGTTGCCATCTTGGGTAAATGGGGAGCCGCATGGATGACCCAATTGGTTTTTAAGTATAGCTCAGGACAGCGAAATGTTATTTTTGGTTTGAGTAGTTCACACGCCGCAGCAACTCTTGCTGTGATCATGGTCGGGTATAAAAATGAGATTATCGATGAAAATGTGTTGAATGGTACAATCTTATTGATTTTGGTCACCTGTATTGTTGCAACTATTGTGACAGAAGGGGCATCGAAAAAAATAGTAATGGATGGAGATCAGGACGAAAGCCATATCAATATTGTGAAGGAACATGATGAACATATTCTGATACCATTAGCAAATATGGAGAACATGAAACCGCTTTTGGATTTTGCTACATTGATGCGAAGCAAAAAATCACATTATCCAATAAGTATTGTTTCCGTCGTTAAAGATAATGAGCAAGCGGAAAAGAATATGGCAATAGCGCGTAAAAATTTGGATAATATTGTAAAATATGCCTCTGGTAGTGAAACCGAAGTAAGTATTGCTACTACGATTGATTATAATATTCCTAGTGGAATTAGCCGTAGTGCAAAAGAGGTGATGGCTGACTGTATTCTATTAGGATGGCCAAGTGCAAGTAATTTTGTAGATAAAATTGTTGGTGAGAAGTCTGAAAGTATTTTAAACCGTACTTCTGCAAATGTTATGATGTGCCAATTTAAGAAGCCTTTTATTACACATAATAAAATTATTGTATTCGTACCACCTTTGGCCCAATCCGAATTCGGATTTGAATATTGGGTAGAGAAAGTGCTTAAATTAGGACAGGAGCTTACAATTTCGGTCACTTTTGTGTGTGATAAACGTACTGAAGAGGCCACTAAAATATTTCTGGAAGAAATTAAAAATTCAGTTCCTGTTAATTATAAGATCTATGATGATTGGGATCATATGCAGGGGTTAAAGTCATTTAGAGAGGATAATGCATTTTTATTTTATGTTTCATCGCGTTATGGTGAGGTATCTTACCGTGATTCTTTAGACGGTTTGGCAAAGAAATTGGAACGTATTCATCAGAATGAAAATGTGGTCCTTGTATTTCCGAGTCGGGTGGACAATCAACATATTGATGAATATGAAGATGTGCAAGCGGCTCCGATCTTCAGAAAGATTAGTAAAGAAATTGGAAACATGTTCAATAAAGATAAATAAACTGAACTATGGCAAGTAAAATAACAAAGTCTCTGGATGGACCGCTACAGGTGCCTGATCAGCCTATCATTCCATTTATTATTGGCGACGGTATAGGCCCTGACATTTGGCGTGCTTCGGTTCGGGTTTTTGATCGTGCGGTAGAAGTTGCGTATGGTGGTAAAAGGAAAATTGAATGGAAAGAGGTACTGGCTGGAGAGAAGGCATTTGATGAAACTGGAGCATGGTTGCCAGAAGAGACACTTGATGTACTGAAAGAATATCTAGTGGGTATTAAAGGACCGTTAACAACGCCGATAGGGGGTGGTATCCGTTCTCTAAATGTGGCCTTGCGTAAGGAATTAGATTTGTTCGTTTGCCAACGTCCTACAAAGTGGTATGAGGGTGTTCCATCACCTGTTAAGCATCCGGAATATGTTAATATGGTTATTTTTCGTGAAAACACGGAAGATATTTATGCAGGTATTGAATTTGCGTCGGGTACAGCAGATGCGACTAAAATTCAAGATTTTCTTCGTACTCAACTTCATGTCGATTATAATTTTTCGAATGATACGGGGGTGGGAATTAAATTGGTTTCGGAAAGAGGTTCTAAACGGCTTGTACGTGCAGCTATTGAACATGCTTTAGCGCATAAATTACCTTCCGTGACTTTGGTTCATAAAGGCAATATTATGAAGTTTACAGAGGGGGCTTTTAAAAATTGGGGTTATGAATTAGCCGAGACAGAATTTGCTAAAGAAACATATACCTGGGGTCAATGGGAACGGACTAAAGCGGAGAAAGGGGATGCTGCAGCTAATGCTGAGCAACAGGAAGCCCTGGCTGCTGGTAAACTGTTGATCAAAGATGTCATTGCAGATAATTTTCTGCAACAGATTTTACTAAATCCGCGTGATTATTCTGTTATTGCTACATTGAATTTGAATGGCGATTATATTTCAGATGCCCTTGCTGCTATTGTTGGGGGTATTGGTATTGCTCCTGGGGCAAATATCAATTATAATATTGGGCATGCTGTTTTTGAGGCGACGCATGGAACCGCACCCCGGTTTGCAAATACCGATACAATGAATCCTTCTTCGGTAATTTTAAGTGGTGTGATGATGTTCGAATATATGGGATGGCAAGAAGTGGCGGATGCTATAGTTAAAGCATTGAGCGAAACAATTAAAGCCAAAACTGTAACAGTTGATTTTTATAATTTAATGGAAGATGCAACGCTTGTGAAAACAAGTGAATTTGCGGATCGTATGATCGAAAAGTTATAATAGCTATTTTGAATATGCTAGATAAAGCTGACCTTTGAATTTTATTTAAAGGTCAGCTTTTTTTATATGCAATTTTCAGATTTACCACCGTTTGTTAAAGTTTCTTCTGTATTTACAGAGGAAGAATTACAGCAGTTACTTCGTGTTGAACAATTACCAGATGATATTGAGATTGATACTATCCGTGACGAACCAGAGATTTTCGATCTCCTTAATGCATTTATTGGTGATGAAAATAGTCGTTTGATACATTTACAGCTTTATGCACAGATGTTATTAAAAAGAGGAGAGGTTGAGCAAGCGTGGAAAGTGATCTTATTATAGGTTAGACATAATATCATTTTTAATGTTTTTTCAAGTATTTTATGTTATCTTTTTATCATTTCGGTGTTACTTTTTTCTAAATTTCATTAATATTGATTTTTTGTTGAAATTTAAGTAAGAAAACTTGTACCTTTGATCTTCGGAAAGCAAACGATTGCTTAGTCGAACCGTAGAAAAGTATAAAAAAAACAAACTATATATCGATGAAACATAATTTTGGAGCAGGTCCTTGCATTCTGCCAAAGGAAGTTTTTCAAGAAGCTTCACAAGCTGTAATTGATTTTAATAATACTGGTTTATCCATCTTAGAAATTTCGCATCGATCCAAAGAATTCGAAGCAGTTTTGGATGAAGCAACTAAATTGGTTCGCGAACTGTTAAATGTGCCGCAAGGATATTCTATTTTGTTCCTACAGGGAGGTGCAAGTTTACAATTTGCAATGGTAGCGTTAAACTTGTTGCCTGAAAATGGTAAAGCAGCTTACTTGGATACTGGTGTATGGGCTTCAAAAGCAATTAAAGAAGCAAAGAAGATTGGAAATGTAGAGGTAGTTGCATCATCGAGCGATAAAAATTACACCTATATTCCAAAGCAATATACTGTTCCTGCTGATGCAGCTTATTTTCATTATACGTCAAATAATACAATTTACGGAACTGAAGTATTTGATGTTCCAGCATCAAGTGCGCCAATTGTCGTTGATATGTCTTCGGATATTTTGAGCCGTGAGATTAATGTGAGTGATTTTGATCTTATCTATGCGGGAGCACAAAAAAATATGGGTCCTGCAGGCGCTACTTTAGTAATCGTTAAAGATGAGATTTTAGGTAAAACGGGACGTGTTATTCCATCTATTTTGGATTACACTGCACATATTTCGGCAGATTCAATGTACAATACGCCGCCTGTTTTCTCCATCTTTGTATCTCTTCTTAACCTACGCTGGTTGAAAGCAAAAGGTGGTGTAGCGGTTATTGAACAAGAGAATATTATTAAGGCACGTACGTTGTATGATGAAATCGATCGTAACCCATTCTTCAAAGGAACTGCTGCCGTAGAAGATCGTTCTCGTATGAATGTTACTTTTGTCATGGATTCTGCAGAATTAGAGGCTGAGTTCTTGGCTTTAGCTAAAGAACGTGAACTGATCGGTATTAAAGGTCATCGTTCAGTTGGTGGTTTTAGAGCATCAATCTATAATGCATTGTCGATAACAAGCATCAATGCTATGGTAGATGCAATGAAAGAGTTTGAAGAATTGAAAAAATAAAATCGAAATTATATCATGAGAATATTAGCAAATGATGGTATCGATCCAGCTGGAAAACAACTTTTGGAGGATGCCGGATTTGAAGTAGATACAAATCATATTCCGCAGGAAGAATTAGCGGAAAAATTACAAGCTTACGATGCCATTACGGTACGTAGTGCAACGAAAGTTAGACAAGCCCTAATTGATGTTTGTCCAAACCTAAAAGTGATCGGACGTGGTGGCGTCGGCATGGATAATATTGATGTCGACTACGCACGCTCCAAAGGAATAGCGGTGTTGAATACACCAGCTGCTTCTTCCTTATCAGTTGCAGAATTGGTATTTGCTCATTTATTAAATGGAGTACGTTTCCTTTATGATTCAAACCGTCAAATGCCTTTATCTGGGGAGAGTAAGTTTGGTGCTTTGAAAAAAGCGTATGCAGGCGGAACTGAACTGAGAGGGAAAACATTGGGTGTGGTTGGTTTTGGACGTATTGGACGTGAGACAGCGAAGATTGGATTAGGTCTTGGGATGGATATTGTGTATTATGATCTAGCTGATGGGCCTAAAACTTTAACTTTATCCCTGACTCAAGGATTTGAAGTGGAATTACCAGTAGATCAAGTGTCAATGGAAGATTTATTGAAAACTTCTGACTTTATTACTTTACATGTTCCTTTCTTAGATAAGCCAGCAATAGGTAAAGCTGAATTTGCATTGTTGAAAGATCAAGTTGGTTTAGTTAATGCTGCCCGTGGTGGTGTAATTGATGAACTTGCTTTAATTGAAGCCTTGGATTCTGGTAAGGTAGCTTTTGCGGGATTAGATGTCTTTGACAATGAGCCTACTCCGAGATTGGAGATTTTGAAACATCCAAAAATTTCTTTGACACCACATATTGGTGCCGCAACAAATGAAGCGCAAGAACGTATCGGTGTTGAATTGGCACAATTGATTATCGAGAATCTTAAGAAGTAATCTTCCGCATAATAAAATGATGCGGCACAAAAACATTATGTATTTGTGCCGCATTTTTTTGCAAAAAAACTAAGTAATTGCCTATATTCACGGCAAAATTTAAATATAATGTAATTCAGTATGAAAATTTTAAAATTTGGTGGTACATCTGTCGGTAGTGCAGAGCGCATCAAAGGGTTGTTAGATATTGTAAACCCTTCTGAGCGTCAAGTTGTGGTGTTGTCAGCTGTGTCTGGGACAACAAATGCTTTAGTAGAAATTGGTCAAGCATATCTTGCAGATGATAAGAACTTGGCGAAGGAATTAATAAAGAAGCATAAAGACAAGTACGAAGACCTCATTAAGGAATTGTTCAAAACTGAAGCTGGATATAAAAACGGCAAGAGCTTAATCGATTCGCATTTTAATTTTATTGAAAGTTTTGCACATGAGATTTTTACTCCTGTAGAAGATAAGATCATTCTAGCACAGGGGGAATTGATGTCAACTGCTTTATTCCATTTTCATCTAACAGAAATAAATGTTCCATCCGTATTATTACCGGCATTAGATTTTATGAAGATTGACGAGGATAATGAGCCTGTGGTAGACTATATAACAGAGAAATTGACTCCTTTGCTTGACAATTATCCTGATAATACGCTGTTTATAACGCAGGGCTTTATTTGCCGTAATTCTTTTGGTGAGGTAGATAATCTACGTCGTGGAGGATCGGATTATACTGCATCATTAATCGGTGCTGCGATTGGAGCTGAAGAGGTTCAGATCTGGACCGATATCGATGGAATGCATAATAATGATCCAAGAATCGTAAAAAATACAACCCCAATTGCGCATTTGAGTTTTGACGAAGCGGCAGAATTAGCTTATTTCGGTGCAAAAATTTTACATCCGCAATCGGTATTTCCTGCTCAAAAATATAATGTACCCGTTCGCTTGTTGAATACGATGGATCCTCAGGCTAAAGGTACGCTTATTAGTAAAGAAGGTGGTCAAAAGGGGAGTATTCGTGCAATAGCCGCTAAAGATGGAATCACAGCTATTCATATTCATTCTTCACGTATGCTTTTGGCCTATGGTTTTTTACGTCGTGTATTTGAAATATTTGAACGTTATAAGACACCAATTGATATGATTACAACATCGGAGGTTGCTGTTTCTGTAACGATAGACGATACGAAAAATCTACAGGATATTATTAAAGAAGTCGAAGATTTTGGGACTGTGTCGGTGGATGAACATCAAACCATCGTGTGTGTGGTAGGGGATTTTGACTTGAATACACATGGGTATGCGGCCCGAGTATTGGATGCTGTAAAACACTTACCGGTCCGAATGATTTCATATGGAGGTTCGGATTATAATGTATCAGTTCTGTTGGACACGGATCATAAAGTGGAAGCATTACGCTCGTTACACAACCGTTTATTTTAATTGAAATAACCAAAATGAAAAACGAAAATATAGAGAGTCAGTTCGTAGGAAAGGAAACTCCTTTTTATTACTACGACCTGAACGTTTTGGAAGAAACGTTGGATGCGGCTTATGCCGCTTCCAGTAAGCGTGGATTCCATGTGCATTTTGCTTTGAAATCAAATTTCAACAGCCGTTTGCTTGAAATGATCCAAAGTAAAGGTTTTGGAGCAGATTGTGTAAGTGGAAATGAGGTGCAACAGGCTATTAATGCGGGGTTTGATGCAAAAATGATCACTTTTGCTGGTGTAGGTAAGTCTGATAAGGAAATTAATCTTGCTTTAGCGCACGATATTTTTGCTTTCAATGTCGAGTCTATTCAGGAATTGGAGGTGATCAATGAGTTGGCTGCTGTTCAGGGAAGAAAAGCTAAAGTAGCATTACGTATTAATCCTAATGTAGATGCACATACCCATCATTATATCACAACGGGATTAGATGAGAATAAATTTGGTGTTACAAATGCGGAACTTGAAAGAGCTGCAGCTGTGATACGGAAGTGTGAGAATATCGAACTTATTGGTTTACATTTTCATATCGGTTCTCAAATAACAGATATGAATGTATTCAAGAGCCTATGTGTGAAAGTGAATGAATGGAAAAATTGGTTTGAAGAACGTGGTGTCTTCATCAAAGTTTTAAATGTTGGAGGTGGACTGGGAGTGGATTATCATAACCCAGATACGAATGCAATTCCTGATTTTGAAGCATATTTTGATATTTTTGATAAATTCTTAGAAAGAACTCCACAACAGGAAGTCCATTTTGAGTTAGGGCGTGCATTAGTTGCGCAATGTGGTTCTTTAATCAGTAAAGTACTTTATGTAAAGAATGGTGTTAAGAAGAACTTTTTAATATTAGATGCAGGTATGACTGAATTGATGCGACCTGCATTATATCAGGCTTTTCATAAAATAGAAAAGCTTGGAGATGCAAATGCAACAGAACTTATCAATTATGATGTTGTAGGACCTATCTGCGAAAGCTCCGATTGCTTTGGAAAAGAGGTCACATTGCCATTATCGAAAAGAGGAGATCTTGTTGCTATACGTACCGCTGGTGCATATGGTGAAGTAATGTCTTCACGCTATAATCTCAGAGAGGAGATTCGCTATGTATATAGTGACGAATTAGTCTAAAACTACCCTATGAAAATAGAACTGGCTTAAACTACTGATAGTTTAAGCCTTTTCGTTTTGTAGGAATATTTGTTTTTCATTTGCAGAATAAATGGAATAGCGAAATATATTTCTGTTTTGCTATACATCCTTGTACCTTTGTATATGCAACAGATTCAACATATACTTCGAAAATTATTTAGTGAGGAGCGGATTAGAGTAGATTTTAATGTAAAGGGAGGGACTACTACTTTACTCGCTAGTTTTGCATATTTACCGATCCGGGAGCTTTTAAATTTTAATATTAACATAAAAGAAGAGTATCGAGATATTTTGAGTGAATTGGACGTTGCTAAGGAATTGGAACCTGTTGCGTCACTTTTGTTAAAAGGTATGCTAAGTATGCAAGCCGGTCATGATGATGCAACAAAATATCTATATGAAGCTCAAAAAGTCCAGGTAACAGCATTAGGATATAGTTATTTGGCATTATGCTATTTTATGAAAGGAGATTTTGATAAGTCTATTCAGATTTATTCAAATGCGATTACCGATTTCCCCAAAGAACCTTATTTTTATGCCTGTCGCTGTGTACTGAATCGATGTTTAGATGATGATGAGGGAGCTTTTTATGATTATCAGGTCGCAAAACGTCTCGATTTCAATTATCACAGTCTGCTAGAGTGGCATGAGCATCTTTCCTATTTGGAAACCCTTAAAATGGATCAGCTGGAACTTCAGGAATTGGAAAGCACTTGGGAACAAGATCCAGAACGATTAGATGTCTTAACGAAGCTCGCTTTGGAGTATGTACACATTTATGATTATCAAAAAGCTATTCGTTTATATTCTCAAGGAATCAATATGGCGGATAATCAAGCAGAATGGTATGTTTACCGTGCGGCAATCTACAGCAAATTAACGTTGTATATAGAAGCTCTTGAGGATTGTAATCAAGCTTTATCAATTGATGAAAATTGTGTTTCTGCTTATATTTTACGAGCAAAGTTATTGGAATGTCTACACGAACATGACGCCGCACTTGAGGATTATAGAAAAGCAGCCTCTCTGAATCCTGAACATACTGCCATATATGAGGAGCGGGCTTCGCTTTTTGAAAGATTAGGGAAATTTGAAGATGCTATCGTCGATTATTCTAAATTGATCGCCTTAATGAAGGATGACTTTTATCCTTATGTACTTCGCGCAGATATGTTCGAACGTATAGGAAAGCAGGAAGAGGCTTTGTTGGATTATAATCGTGCTATAGACTTGAATCCTTACTATTCAGATCTTTATCAGTATCGTGCTGCAATACGGGAATCTTTAGGTGATAAAGTAGGCGCTGAATCTGATTTACAAAAATTCGAAGAGTTGGATGAAGAGTAATAAAAGATAAAAAAGGTTCAGTTGTTTAAAACTGAACCTTTTTTATCGTTAAATTCCTAACTCAACCTGAAATAGAAACCCCCAGGAGTTCTTTTGATCGGCATTGTCAAATTGACCATCTTTAAAAGTATAATTACCACTCAAATTGAATTTTAAGCGATGTGCTTTCATATATTTGTTAATACCAGCTTCAATAATTTCTGTTTGTTTTTCATATGCCCGAATATCTTTGTGAGGTTGGACAAAGGTATAGCGGCTTACGACCTCGTATCCATGATTCATCAGGTAAGACATCTGTTGATTAACTCCAAAACCTTTATAAGCATAGGCGGTATTTCCCTGTAAATCGATGTTCATTGGATTGTCGACATCACGACGCATATACTCGGCTTGATAAGCAAAACCCTGATATTTAAAAATTGCATCTATAAAGCTGGTCTTTAAAGTAAAAGGATTTTCAACATATTTACCCGTTTGACCGCCTATACGGGTTGTTCTGTCGTTAAAGCTGTAACCTCCCCCAATAGATAGTTTTGGTGTTTCTTCACGCTCTATGTCCCCTTCGGAATAATCGCCTCCATTTTCAAAATTGCCGAATGGTAAAAATTCTACCCTACCTGTGTAAGATAAGCCTCCATCTGTTCCGCTTGCAGCTCTGCCTTCACCTGTTGATATAGCAACTTTTGCATTAATAGGTACTTCGCCAATTTTTTTACTCAGATTGGCACTCATACCGAAATCACGATCTAAGGTAAACCTGGTATTCACTAAGGAGCGATCTGCAAACTGGAGCTGTCCAGATGAATTGACGCGTTGCCTATTTCCTGGTAATTTGTTTTGACCGAAACTGATGTAGAAATCGTCAGTAAAGTTATAGAATACAACAGCATCACGTACAATATTTGGAATACCGGTTTCATCGAAATCTTGATCACTTCTTGTAAAGGCTAATTGTAATGAGTAGCTAATCTTAGGCGTGTAGATGTAACCATCGACCCGCATTCTTAGTCTACGTACACGCGCATCCCATTCGCCGTTCTTTTCTCCGTCTAATTTTTCTGTGAAACCGGCACGGTTTTGCATTCTAAATCTGAAGTTTGTGTAGAAAAGGGAATCTTTGCTATGGAATTGAATTCCTTTGAAATTTAAGATAGTAGCTCTATCATCTCGTTCTTGCGCTTTTGTGGCACAGGTTAAGGTCGCTAGTAAGGCTGTAAGGGTAACAATTTTTGTTGCTCTCATTCGTCTTTTAAAAAAATATTATAGTAAGGGTTGTGTGTACTTAAATTATAACAGTTTAATTTGCTTGTAAAAAATAGCGTATTAATAAAATAATATTTTTAGCATCTATCTATAAAAGATACGGATTAATCATGATTCTTACGGATAGAACTTTATATATTATATGCGTGCGACAGTCATTTTAGCTAAATCCAATGTCAGTGATTCTATTCTTGACAAGAAACTAAGTATAAAACAAAGTGATTTGCTGCTGTTTTTTTTATTTTCAAACACAAAGATAATAATCTAATTGAATAGAGGAGAAAAATGAGATGAAATGATAAGTAAAAGGCTACTTTATAGGTGGCCTTTTACTTATCATAATTCTTTACGTAAACGTGCAACAGGTATATTGAGTGCTTCGCGATATTTTGCAACGGTACGTCTAGCGATATTGTAACCTTTATCTTTTAAGATTTCGGTCAGCTTTTCATCAGCAAGAGGTTTGCGTTTATCTTCATTTGCGATGCATTCTTCTAAGATCTTTTTAACTTCTTTATTGGATACTTCTTCTCCAGATTCTGTTTGAATAGCTTCGGAGAAAAATGATTTAAGAAGAAATGTCCCAAATTCTGTTTGTACATATTTTGAGTTGGCAACACGGGATACAGTCGAGATATCCATACCTATGCGATCGGCAATATCTTTTAATATCATCGGTCTAAGCTTAACATCATCACCTGTTAAAAAGTAGTCATACTGATACTCCATGATGGCATTCATTGTTTTTAGCAATGTCTGCTGTCTTTGTTTTATCGCATCAATAAACCATTTCGCAGAATCGAGTTTCTGTTTTACAAACTGAACAGCTTCTTTCATTTTTTTATCCTTTTGATCGGATTTCTCATAATGTTCGAACATGTTCTGGTAAGAACGACTCACACGTAGTTCTGGTGCATTTCGTCCGTTTAATGTTAGATGCAGTACTCCATCGTTGTTAATGATGTGAAAATCGGGAATGACATGTAACTGTTTACCTGCAACAGCTCCTGAATCACCTGGTTTTGGATTTAATTTTAGAATTTCATTTACAATATTTTTAAGATCATCTGAGGTTAACCCTAGCGATTTTTCAAGTTTATCATAATGCTTCTTGGTAAATTCGTCCAAATAATTTTTTACAACTTTAGTTGCCTGAATGATGGTTGGATTATTTTGATCTTTCTTTTGTAATTGTATCAGCAAGCATTCTTGTAAATCACGAGCTCCGATACCTGCCGGTTCAAAATCTTGAATAACCTTTAACATTTCTAATACTTCGCTTTCAGTAGCGATAACATTTTGAGAAAACGCAAGGTCATCAATGAGACTTAATATTGGACGACGTAAGTATCCGTCATCATCTAAACTTCCAATAATTTGCTGACCGATTAAGAAATCACGGTCATCTAAGGCTAGTAAATCGAGCTGTTGTTGTAATTTCTCAAAAAATGAATCTTGTACAGCAATGGGAATCTCTTTTTTATCATCATCTTCGTCAGTATAATTATAGTTGTTGGAGTAATCAGTATAATCATCTTCCTGGATATATTCATCTACGTTGAACTCATCGCTGTCGAAGCTTTCTTCACTATCAAAACTCTCATCTGGATCGCGATCTGGGTATTCTTCGTTCGGTTCGGCCATGTTTGCTAAACTGCCGTCCTCAAGTGCTGGATTCTCCTCTAATTCTTCTTTAATGCGTGCGTCCAAAGAGACTGTAGGAACCTGTAAAAGTTTAATAAACTGAATCTGCTGTGGAGATAGTTTTTGTAATAACTTTTGTTGTAAGGTTTGCTTTAACATGTTTTTCTATGACTAATTCGAATATAAATTTATATAAATTATATTGATTTAAGAAACAAAAATACATGGAAAAGGTATTTGGGTATAATTTTTGTAGCTATCTATAATCTTATACTCCTAATTATCAGAATTGGAATAATGAAATGTTAAATTTCGTTAATTCTTCTTTATGACATGTAAAAGCTATTTTTTTTGCTTGTTTTCACAAAACATTTTTAGACCTTTACCATATGTTTAAACGTATTAAGAATAAATATATACGCTATATAGCAATTGCTATATATTTTTTAATCGTCCTTGTTTGTGCTATACAGCTTAACTTTTTGGGGCTATTTGGCTACTCGCCTACAAAAAAGGATATTACGATGCCCAGTGTTAATATCTCGACCGAATTGTATACTGCAGATAGTGTTTTGATCGGTCGTTATTTTGATGAAGACCGTAATCCAGTGGCTTTTGACAGCATATCTAAAAACGTGATCAATGCGCTGGTGGCTACAGAGGATGTTCGCTTTTATAAACATAGCGGAGTTGATTTTTTAGGTCTCGGATCTGGTATTGTTTCTACTTTATCTGGAGATAGAAGAGGGGCTAGTACAATTACGCAACAATTGGCAAAAAACTTATATCGTACACGCTATAATAAATCGGGTGGTCTTCTTGGTAAAATACCTGGTGTTGGTTTAATTGTAACCAAGTTTAAGGAATGGATGACCGCTTATAAATTGGAGTCACGATATGAAAAAAATGAAATTATAACGATGTATTTAAATACCGTTTCATTCAGTAATAATTCATATGGTATCCAAACGGCTGCACGACGTTATTTTAGTAAAAATGCAAGTGAACTTAGCATCAATGAAGCTGCGGTATTAGTGGGTATGCTGAAGGGAACAACAATTTATAATCCTATGCGTAATCTAGACAAATCGCGTGAGCGCCGAAATGTCGTTTTAACTCAAATGGAGAAGGCAAAGTATATTGATCAAACTCAGGTTGATCAGTTGTCAAAGGAGCCATTGGTATTACGTACGGAGAACAAAGATATACATGCGGGTGAAGATTCTTATTTACGGGCAGCGGTAGAGCGTTGGCTGGAGAAGTGGGCTGATGAAAATGATATGGATATCTATAAGGATGGTCTAAAGATTTATACTACAATCAACTCAAAGCTTCAAAAACATGCCGAGGAAGCTGTTGCGAAGCAGATGCAGGTATTGCAACGGAGATTGAAGAATGCATGGGGTAGTGAAGAGCCGTGGCGTGATTTGTCAGGTAAGGTAATTCCTGGATTTATTGAAAACTTGGTAAAAAAGACAGACTATTATAAATTTTTGGTAAAAAAATATGATCAACGTACTGACAGTATTGATTTCTACTTGAACCGTAAAAAAGAAATGGAAGTATTTTCTTGGAAAGGAGAGCGGATGCGTGAGAAAGTACAGATGTCCACTGTTGATTCGATCAAATACTATGTAACAATGTTAAATACGGGTGTGATGAGTATGGATCCATATTCTGCTGAAATTAAAGTGTGGGTAGGAGGTATCGATCATCAGTTTTTTAAATATGATCATGTTAATCAATCTAAAAGACAGGCAGGTTCTACATTCAAACCTTTTGTTTATTTAGCAGCATTGGAATCCGGTATGACACCTTGTGATCAGATTCAAGATAAGCCCGTAACCATTAAGATTGATAAAGGAGATTCAATTGAAGTCTGGGAGCCTAAAAATGCTGACTGGAATTTTAGCTATCGGGATATGTCATTGCGTTGGGCCATGGCGCGTTCGGTAAATTCGATTACAGTTCAACTGACAGAGAAAGTAGGGGCTGATAAAATTGTTGAAGCGGCACATCGAGTTGGAATTGAAAGTAAATTGAGTCCTGTGGCGTCGATCGGTTTGGGACCAAATGATGTTTCAGTTTTTGAAATGGTAAATGGTTATGCTACAATGATGAATCACGGTGAACGTGTAACACCTATTCTTGTTTCTCGAATAGAAGATTATGACGGAAAAGTGATTGCAACTTTTAAACCTGAACGTAAGCAGGTAGTGGATAAACAAGATGCATGGCTGATGACCTATATGCTTCGCGGAGGAATGGAAGAACCGGGAGGAACTTCACAGGCATTATGGGAGTATGATCTTTTTGATAAGGAAAATGAGATTGGTGGAAAAACGGGTACTTCTTCGGAGTATGTAGATGGGTGGTACATGGGTGTTACCAAAGATCTGGTAACTGCGGTGTGGGTCGGTTGTGACGATCGAAATATCCATTTTAAAAATTCGCAGACCGGTGAGGGTTCTAAAACCGCGCTACCAATTTTTGGTTTATTTATGGAATCTGTTTATAAGGATAAGCAGTTAGGCTATACGCAGGGTAAATTTCCTGCTCCAACTGTGGAAATTACAAAGAAGTATAAGTGTGAAACTCCTCGTCCGCCTCGTGAAGAGGTTGTCTCAGATTCAACCGCTGTAGATGATGAGATGTTAATCGATGGTCTGGAAGATCTGCAAAATGGTGGTACAACTCAAGAAGAAGGGTTATCAACTTCTGGAGATGATGATGCTTCTGATGTGTTATCTACCCATAATGATGCAGCGGCAATAAGACCGCGTGATTCACTAGGTTTTGGTGATTAATACGTTCTCTTAAAAATTTTAAATCGGTTGTTTATGAAGTATAAACAACCGATTTTTTTTTGGAAGTATCCATATTAGTTGGACATAGGTTGTTCCAATTCGCATTTTGTTTTCTGATGAGCTTCTCCTTCTGCATCCGTGTAAAGTGATTTAATTCAAATTGTCTTTTTTCAGCGTGTTCCTGACAATCAAATTTTTCCATATAAACGACACGAGTTAAGTGTGGGCCATTGGGAAAGAAAATGTTGCAGCTGCTTTTTATTTCGTTCATCGCCCGGTTAAAGTCTGATGTGATATCTACATTTAAGAACTGTCTGTTGCTGTCCGTAATGATGTATAATGTGTGTGATTTCATGTTTTGAGCTAATAAATTTGGTTATTTGTATAATTTTTACTAATTTTATTGGCACAATAATACTAATATTTTTAGATATTAAAAATTAAAATTAAAAAAATATGCCAAACATAGCTTCCAATCTTAAGTTTTTAAGAAAAACGAAAAGGCTTACACAACAGCAGTTTGCTGACTTAATGGAGATAAAACGTGCTTCTGTAGGGGCGTATGAAGAAGATCGGGCAGAGCCAAAATATGAATTACTAAAAAAAATAGCAGAGTTTTATGACCTTTCAATGGATGAGCTTGCTAATGATGAGATAAATGAAAAATGGAAACGGGCTCCTAAAAGTAATGCTTCTAATTTGCGGGTACTTAGTGTTACCGTTGACGGGCTTGACCGCGAAAATATCGAGTTGGTTCCAGTAAAAGCGAGCGCTGGCTATATGAATGGTTATGCTGATCCGGAATATGTTGCAACGTTACCGAAATTTTCGTTACCGATGTTCAATCAAGGAACCTATCGGGCTTTTGAAATCAAGGGTGATTCGATGCGTCCTTTGGCTAGTGGTTCTATTGTCGTCGCAGAATATGTGGAGAACTGGAATGATATTAAGCCAGGGCAGACCTATATTGTCGTTTCAAAAGATGAGGGGGTTGTCTACAAGCGAATAGCATTTAAATTTAAAGAAGATAAAGGTCTGAAGTTAGTTTCTGATAATAAGAGCTACGATCCATATTGGGTAGAAGCGAGTGATATTATGGAAGTTTGGAAAGCAAAAGCGTTTATTAGTACAACGCTTCCGGAACCTAGTAATGAACCTTCTATGGAGACTTTGACAAGCATGATGGCAGAAATGCAAAAAACAATTAATTCGGTTGTGGATAAGGGTTAGAGGATCATTTTTGATGGATCTTTTTTATCTATATTTTGATAGTTGAAAAAAAATATTTACCTTTGTCTTATCTGAGAGGAAGGGGGCAACGTATGCCCCCTTTTTTAATTCATTGATTTCAGTATTTTTATTCGTTTTCGAAAGAATATGCAAAATGTAGAGAAAAGAGTTATCGAACTCGTCCAAGAAAAATTAGCAGATCGCGATGATTTGTTTATTGTAAGTGTTAAATTTCATCCGAACAGCGTGTTGGAAGTTTTGCTAGATGGTGATCAGGGAATTAGTATCGATGATTGTGTACAGGTTAGTAAATTTGTCGGATTTCAGTTGGAAGAAGAGGGGACAGTAGAGAAAGCTTATCGTCTTGAAGTTTCTTCTCCGGGTCTAGATGCTAATTTTGTTAATCAAAGGCAATATGAGAAAAATATTGGACGCAATGTGCAAGTGAAGTTAAATGATGGTACAAAAACGGAAGGTACATTGTTAGCCGTTGAGGATGCACAGATAACAATTGAAGAAACAATAAAAGAAAAAGGTAAAAAAGCGGAGCAGGTTGCTCGCATTATACCTTTTGAACAAATAAAAGCAACTAAGGTGTTAATTTCATTTAAATAAAAATGAGCAGCAATATCAATTTGATTGACTCTTTCCAAGAGTTTAAAGAGTTTAAAAACATTGACCGACCTACGGTTATTTCTGTCTTAGAAGAAGTATTTCGTAGTATGATCCGTAGACGTTTTGGTACAGATGAAAACTGTGATGTTATCGTAAATCCTGATAATGGAGATTTAGAGATATGGAGAACACGCGTTGTTGTTGAAGATGAATTTTCGGAAGATGATGATCTTGAAATTGAATTAACAGAAGCGAAGAAATTTGATGCTGATTTAGAAGTTGGCGATGATTATATTGAACAGATAACGTTAGAGAGTTTTGGTCGTCGTGCTATTTTAGCAGCCCGTCAAACTTTGGTTTCAAAAGTTTTGGAATTGGAGAAAGACGAAGTTTTCAAAAAGTATAAAGACCGTGAAGGGGAGTTGGTGATCGGCGAGGTTTATCAAATCTGGAAAAAAGAATTGCTTGTGTTAGATGATGACGGTAATGAATTAATTTTACCGAAGACAGAACAAATTCCTGCAGATTATTTTAAGAAAGGTGATAGCATTCGTGCAGTCGTTTATAAAGTGGATATGATGAATAATAATCCTAAGATTCTTATTTCTCGTACTGCTCCAGAATTTTTACAACGTTTATTTGAACTGGAAGTTCCTGAGATTTTTGATGGTTTGATTACGATTAAGAAAATCGTTCGCGAACCAGGAGAGCGTGCTAAAGTGGCAGTAGAATCTTATGATGATCGTATTGATCCTGTTGGTGCTTGTGTGGGTATGAAAGGATCTCGTATTCATGGTATCGTTCGTGAATTGCGTAATGAGAATATCGATGTAATCAACTTTACAACGAATCATTCACTTTACATTACACGTGCATTAAGCCCAGCTCGTATTAGCTCAATCAAGATTGATGAAGAAAATAAGACGGCTGCAGTGTATTTAAAATCTGATCAAGTTTCTTTGGCAATTGGTCGTGGTGGACACAATATCAAATTGGCAGGTAAATTGACCGGTTATGAGATCGATGTTTATCGTGAGAATGACGAGTTTGATGAAGATGTGGATATCGAAGAATTCAGCGATGAAATCGAAAGCTGGGTAATTGATGCATTGAAACGTGTAGGTTTAGATTCAGCACGTTCAGTATTGGCATTGACAGAAGAAGAGTTGTCTAGAAGGACTGACTTGGAAGAAGATACGGTAAAAGACATTTTACGTATTTTACAGGCTGAATTTGAATAAAATGAAGCCACATAATTTATTTTCATCTCTATTTCGAATTTAATTGTTATAGAGATGTAAAAAAAACATATTTTTGTATTAAATATTTAATTAGTTAAAATAATAGATGACTGAAGGAAAAGGTACAAACCTGCTTAAAGCAGCAAAGGAACTCAATATTGGCATATCTACTGCCGTAGATTGTTTAGTGAAAAAAGGGTATGACGTCGACGCCAAACCTGGTACTAAGCTATCCGGAGAGATGTACAATGTGCTGTTGAAAGAGTTTCAAGGTGACAAGATCGTGAAAGATGAAGCTAAACAAATTGTGATTGGCAAAATTCGTCGTGATGAGTCGCCAGTCGCTTCTCCTAAAGAATCATCTAAAAATGACGATTATGAAGAAACTGTAGCTTCAAAAGATATTTTGATAAAAAATGCTGCGGTAAATACAAGAGAAGAATCTAATGCAGATAAAAAAGAGAATCCAGTTGAAAAGGTAACGGGTTCTGAGGCAAAGGAAAATTCATCAAATACACACACTGGAGGTATGAAGGTTGTGGGTAAAATTGATTTAGATGCTTTGAAAAGAGGATCTAAACCTAAGAAAGAGGAAACTCCAGAAGTGAAAGCTGAAACTCCAAAGGAAGTGGAGAAGAAGCCTGAGGTAGTTAAAGAAGCAACTCCTACAGCTCCAAAACCTATCGTAAAAGAAGAGCCTAAAGTAGAAGTTCCTAAAGCTCCGATAGTGGAAGCACAAAAAATAGAAGAGAAAGCGCCAGAAGCACCTAAGGTTGTCATTGCTGCACCTCAAAAAGTTGAAGTTAAAACTGAAGCTCCTAAAGTTCAAGAGAAGAAAGTGGTAGAAGAAAAGCCAAAAAATGAAAAACCTGCTGTGAAAGCACCGGTTGAAACTCCTGTAAAGGAAGTGAAAAAAGTTAATCCTGCAGATGAGGTTATTAGTGCTAAAGCAGAGAGATTAACAGGTCCAAAAGTAATTGGTAAGATTGAATTGCCTACGGCAAGACCTTCTCATCGTGATAAGCCTGTAGCATCTTCTTCAAGTGCTACTGGTAATGATCATAAGCGTAAACGTAAACGTACGAATAATACAGGAACTCCGCCTCAGGGTGGTGGTACCCATCCAAATCGTACTGGAGGTCCAAACCAAGGTGGTGGAAATCATCCAAATCGTACTGGTGGAAATCATCCAGCGGGGAATAATCAAAACCGCCCAGCAGGAGGTCCAGGAGGAAATAATCAAAACCGTCCAGCGGGAGGTCCAGGAGGACATCATAACCGTCCAGGAGGTCCAGGTGCAAATAAAGGTCGTCCAGCCTTCAATAATAGAAGTAATGGACCTAATGTACCAAAAGAAGAGCCTACTGAAAAGGAAATCCAAGATCAAATCAAGGCTACATTAGCGCGCTTAAGTGGTGCTGGTAAGTCAGGTAAATTTGCTCAACGTGCGAAATTGAGACGTCAAAAACGTGACGATGTCGCAACTAACGCGGAGGAGGAAGCATTAGAAAGAGAAATGCAAGCAAAAGTGTTGCGTGTTACAGAATTTGTAACGGCAAACGAACTTGCTAACTTAATGGATGTGGCTGTTACACAAATTATCGCGACTTGTATGAGTTTAGGTATGTTTGTTTCCATTAACCAACGTCTAGATGCAGAAACTTTAACCATTGTTGCTGATGAATTTGGTTACCAAATTGAATTTATCAAACCTGAAGATGAAGAGATTGCTGATCTTGAAGAAGCTGACAATGAAGATGCATTGATTTCTCGTGCTCCGATTGTTACGGTAATGGGTCACGTCGATCACGGTAAAACATCTTTATTAGATTACGTGCGTAAAGCAAATGTAACAGGTGGTGAAGCAGGAGGTATTACGCAGCATATTGGTGCTTATGCGGTACAATTGGACGGTGGACGTAAGATCACTTTCTTAGATACTCCAGGTCACGAAGCCTTTACAGCGATGCGTGCTCGTGGTGCAAAAGTAACAGATATCGTGATTATTGTTATTGCAGCGGATGATGCTGTGATGCCACAAACGAAAGAAGCAATCAACCACGCACAAGCTGCTGGTGTGCCAATCGTATTTGCATTTACAAAAATTGACAAGCCAGGTGCTAATACAGATCGTATTAAAGAGCAGTTGTCTCAAATGAATATACTAGTAGAGGATTGGGGTGGTAAATACCAAGCACAGGAGATTTCAGCAAAAACTGGATTGAATGTAGATCTTTTATTAGAAAAAGTATTATTAGAAGCAGAGATGCTTGACTTAAAAGCTGATCCGAACAAACGTGCTGTTGGTTCTGTAATTGAAGCTGCTTTGGATAAAGGTAGAGGAATTGTGACAACAGTGCTGATATTAGGAGGTACTTTACGTGTGGGAGATCCTATTTTAGCAGGTTCTCATAGTGGTAAAGTGAAAGCTTTAACAAATGAACGTGGTGAGCGTGTGAAAGAAGCAGGTCCTTCTGTACCGGTTCAAATCTTAGGTATGGCAGGGGCACCTACTGCAGGTGATAAGTTCTATACTATGGAGAGTGAATCTGAAGCTCGTAATGTGGCGAATAAACGTCTTCAATTACAACGTGAGCAAGGTATGCGTGCTACGAAACATATTACTTTGGATGAGATCGGTCGTCGTTTGGCAATCGGTAACTTTAAAGAGTTGAACGTGATCGTAAAAGGTGACGTGGATGGTTCGATCGAGGCATTATCTGATTCATTATTGAAATTATCAACACAAGAGATTCAAGTGAATGTAATTCACAAATCTGTGGGTGCTATCTCAGAGTCAGATGTTTTATTAGCTTCTGCTTCTGATGCAATTATCATCGGTTTCCAAGTTCGTCCATCTATAGGTGCACGTAAATTGGCTGAACAAGAGCAAATTGATATTCGTCTTTACTCAATCATTTACGATGCTATTGCAGAACTTAAATCGGCAATGGAAGGTATGTTGGCTCCGAAATTTGAAGAAAAAATCGTTGCTAACGTTGAGATCCGTGAGACATTTAAAATCTCTAAGGTCGGTACAATTGCAGGTTGTATGGTCTTGGATGGTAAAATTAACCGCAATAATGATATTCGTATCGTCCGTGATGGTGTTGTTGTTTTCACAGGTAAATTAGCTTCATTGAAACGTTTCAAAGACGATGTGAAAGAAGTTTCATTCGGTTATGAGTGTGGTTTGAATATTCAAGGATATAATGATATTCAAGAAGGTGATATCGTTGAAGCATACGAACAAGTTGAAGTAAAACGTAAGTTGTAATTAAACAATTATCATACATAAAAGGAGCGTTTTTAATAAAACGCTCCTTTTTTTATGAGTTTTAAAACACACAGATAGTTCTTGATAGGAAGTGGGAGTTAATTATAAGATCTTATCCATATTCCTAAAGTAAGATGATTTCATTAAAATCATGCAAATAGAACGGATGATCTGAAATGAGTATTTTTTACCGTAATGTTTTTTTATATTAAAGCGACTTACAGTAACTGTTTCTACTTTATAAGTTTCTTACTATCCAAAAACCAATTACAATGATAAAAACGATTACAATTGCTTTATAACCAAATAGTATCTTTCGCCATTTAAGCATTTTTGGCGTAGGTGATTTTTGATATTCAAAGATTAATCCTGTGATGATATAGGGGATAGCGATGATCAGTAAAAAATTTTGCCTCCATGCGTTCTGGAGGTCAAAATTTAAAAGATAATGTATGGCGCGTTGTGATCCACATCCGGGACATTTGTAGCCTGTAATGACATAAAATGGGCATTTAGGAAAAATGTCATACTGTATCGGATTAAAGAACTTATATGTAAGAATTAAGATGAATAGAAGTATAATCCCTATGGACCATAGATAATATTTCTTAATTACCATAATTAAATATAGATCCAACTACACCTAAGATCATCAATAGTACATATAATACTGTCATCACAATGGAAACAATAAAACCAATTTTAGTCCATTTTTTAGCTTCATCTGATGCTCTTTGTGCACCTTGTAGATCTCCTGCATAGAATCTGGATTCAACTTTTGCTGCATTTATTATTCCCGCTATTCCAAAAGGAAGACAACATAAAATTGTAACTAAAATAGATTCAACTAACCATGTTTTAGGTACGGTATTTAAAAATGGGTCATAGGCTTTATTTTGAGGATCGGCTGACTGGTTGAAGGGAGATTGTCCAGTTGCTTGAAATGGATTAGGAGGATTAGGAGGGGAGGCTATGTTTGAAGAAAATAAAGCAGCAAGCTCAGGAACTTCACTGGCTTTTCTCCAATCACCCATTCCTTCATACCATACATTTGTTTCTGGTGTAATGTTTTTATATTTGAGCTCTTCGAGAGTAAAGGGTCCAAAGTTTGTGTAGCCATCTGTATAAAAGTACTTTTTCATATTTTAGAGTTTTATAATTTATTTAAATATAGAAAAAAAGGGGAGAGTTGATGTTTTTTGTAAAATATTTTTATGTTTTACCGTATACCAACTTTATCTTTTTGTCAGTTTTATGTGTATAAAATCGCTCCAGATATTATGATCAGTCAGCTGTTTCCAAATACCTGAAAATTCATTGTTCTCCTTACTGAACCCACCTTTAAACTTTAAGTTAGTTCCGGTAAATGTCCAAAGGTGATTGTCTAATATAGCATTCATAAAGCCAGATTGACCTTGATTGTTATAATATTGCATGCTGTAATGTTGACGTACGACGTCATATCCTATAATTTCATGGGTAAGGCTATTTGACGTTCCTATCATGACATTTGCCTGGTGCAAAAGAAAAGATTTGTCTAGAATCCAACAATATGTATCAGTCCCTTTGATTTTAACTTCTGGAGCATTATTGGTTTCTAGAATAATACCGTCGGTATCCCAGGTTCCTATAAAATGATTTAAATGCTGTTTTGCTATTTGATCCATTTTCGATTCTTAGGTCAATTTTTTTTATTAACTGTAGTTCAGAATATTGGTATTTGAATTTACACTCTTTATTTTTTTAATAGATGTGCTCGATTATATTCATAATTCATTCGTGCAATATTGAGTACTGAAATACCTTGTGGACATTCAACTTCACAGGCTTCTGTATTGGAGCAATGGCCAAAGAGTTCTTCATCCATTTGATTTACCATATCAATGACCCTTGTAAGTCTTTCTTCTTTACCTTGTGGGAGTAATACCATATGGTTGATTTTTGCTGATGTAAAAAGGGCCGCGCTTCCATTTTTACAGGTGGCAACACAGGCTCCGCATCCGATACAGGCAGCAGCATCAAATGCCGCTTCTGTCACTTGATGTGTTACGGGAATGGTCAGTGCTTCCGGCGCTTGTCCTGTATTGATTGATACAAATCCACCTGAAGAGATAATGCGGTCAAATGCCGAACGATCTACTTTTAAATCTTTTTTTACGGGAAACGCTTCAGATCTAAATGGTTCGATAAATACCACCTCCCCATCTTTGAAGGACCTTAAATGTAATTGACAGGTAGTCGTATTTTTCAGCGGTCCATGCGCAATACCATTTATCATCATACCACATTGTCCACAGATTCCTTCACGACAGTCGTGATCAAATTCAACAGGTGTGTCATTGGCCAATATGAGCTTTTCATTTAATGTATCTAGCATCTCTAAAAAGGACATATGCGGATTGAGGTTTTCCAAAGTATAGTCTACAAGTTTGCCATCAGCATTTTTATTCTCTTGTCTCCATATTTTTAGATGTAATTTCATAGCTTGAATTTTAATTATTTATAACTACGTACAATAGGTTGAATGACTTCAAATGATAGTGGTTCTTTATGAAGAATAGGAACAGATCTGTTGTTCCATTCCCATGCCGAAATGAATTGATATTCGGCATCATTTCTTTTTGCTTCGCCTTCAGCTGTCTGATATTCTTCACGGAAATGTGCACCACAAGATTCATTTCTAGTCAGGGCGTCATAGCACATTAATTCTCCGATTTCGAGGTAATCAGCGACTCTTCCAGCTTTCTCTATTTCTGTATTCATTGTTTCCTCATTTCCCGGAATATGAACATTTCTATAAAACTCTTCCCGTAATTTCTGAATCTCCAAGATTGCGAATTTTAATCCGGCTTCATTTCGTGCAAGGCCACAGTAATCATATAGTATTTTACCAAGAGTCTTATGGTAATAATCCACAGTTTTTGTTCCTTTGCTTTTGCTGAATTGTTGCAATTGTGTTCTGACTTCTTGCTCTGCTTTCTCAAATTCCGTATGATCTGTTGATATTTTTCCCGTGTGGATATCACCTGAGAGATAATTTGCTATGGTATAAGGAGCAATAAAATAGCCATCCACGGAGGCTTGAAGGAGAGAATTTGCTCCTAATCGATTAGCTCCGTGGTCTGCAAAATTAGCTTCTCCTAAAGCAAATAACCCAGGAATTGTCGTCATTAATTCGTAATCTACCCAAAGTCCTCCCATTGAAAAGTGGGCCGATGGAGAAATCATCATTGGTACTTGATAAGCATTATAACCGGTAATTTTTTCATACATGTCGAATAAATTACCGTACTTTTCTTTTATTTTGTCTATTCCTTGTTCTTTAATGGCTTTAGAAAAATCCAGATAAACGGCATTTTTTAAGGGACCGATTCCAAATCCGGCATCAATTCTTTCTTTTGCAGCGCGTGAAGAAATATCTCTAGGGGCTAGATTTCCAAATGCGGGGTATCTTCTTTCCAGATAGTAATCTCTTTCTTGTTCGGGAATGTCATTAGCAGAGCGCTGTTCATTTTCTTTAAGTGGTACCCATATGCGTCCATCATTTCTTAAAGACTCGGACATGAGTGTTAATTTAGATTGATAATCTCCAGACTGCGGTAATGATGTCGGATGAATCTGAATCCAGCTTGGGCTGGCCATTAATGCACCTTTTTTATGCGCCCTCCATATCGCAGAACCATTGCAACCCATCGCTAAAGTGGAAAGATAATAGATTTTCCCATAACCTCCAGTAGCCAGTACAACAGCATGTGCGGCATGGCGTTCAATCTCGCCAGTATCGAGATTTCTGATAATTACACCACGCGCTTTTCCTTCTATAATCACTAGATCTAACATTTCATGACGGGCATGTAATTTGACTGTTTTTTTTCCGACTTGACGCATAAGTGCTTGATAAGATCCAAGTAGCAATTGCTGTCCGGTCTGTCCTCTTGAATAAAATGTCCGGCTTACTTGAACACCACCGAAAGAACGATTGTTGAGATAGCCTCCATATTCTCGACCAAATGGGACACCTTGAGCAACGGCTTGATCGATGAGATTGAGGGAACATTCAGCCATTCTGTATACATTAGCCTCTCGCGCACGAAAATCTCCTCCTTTTAAAGTATCAACAAACATCCGGTAGATGCTATCGCCATCATTCTTATAATTTTTTGCGGCATTGACACCGCCCTGCGCCGCGACAGAATGGGCGCGTCTTGGACTGTCTTGAAAACAAAATGATTTTACATTATAACCCATTTCACCCAATGATGCAGCAAGAGAGCTTCCCGCTAGCCCAGTTCCTATTACGATGACATCTAGTTTTTTACGATTTGCCGGATTGACTAATTTTGCAGTTTTTTTATAGTTTTCCCATTTTTTCTCTAAAGAACCTTCGGGGATTTTTGCATCTAAATTCATATTCTTAACATATAAAGGTTTAGCTATTGTGTAAAGTAAATGTAGATGGGCATCATAGCAAACCCTACACTTATAATAATGGAGTAAGCTATGCCACAGGTTTTGATCCACTTTACATATTTTGGATGAAAGAGACCTAAAGTACGAATGGCACTATGTACACCATGAATGAGGTGGTAGCATAATGCAACCATAGATAAGACGTAAATGAGCACATACCACCATTCTTTAAATGTGGTTACTACCAAAATATAAAGATCTTTATTACCATTGCTATCTATTGGTGGACTCCCGAATTTATAGACGTACCAAAAATTTTGAAAATGAATGACTAGAAATATTAAAATAATGGTACCTAGAATACCCATGTTGCGACTATACCATTTACTCGCCCTTTGTCTTTGATCACGTTGATACTGTTTTCCGGATTTTCTATTTTTAAGGGTAATGACCAAAGCATCCAGGGCATGTATCAGAATGCTTGCATAAAGTACATATGAAACTATTTTTATTAAAATATTACCAGATAGAAATTGAGAATAGGCATTGAACTGTGTATGGGCCTGTTCGGAAGGTAAAAACAGTTGCAAATTTCCTAAAAAGTGAATGATAAGGAAAAAACATAGGAATAAACCTGTCAAACACATTACTAATTTTCGAGATAGGGTTGATAACATAAGCAAAGAATTAATAATAACCGATTATTTTCATCCACAGACCACCAACTGCCATGTAGATCACGAGTAACAGCACTCCAATTTCAAAACCCTTTACCCACCATGACTTGAGATCGACATAGCCACTACCGAAATAAACAGGAGCAGGACCATGTCCATAATGTGTAAGGACACCATATATAGATCCTACGAAACCAAGCATCATCGCCAATAGCATACCTGGTATACCTAAGGAAACTCCTACTCCGAGCATAGCGGCGTACATTGCCGCGACATGTGCAGTAGCACTGGCAAAAATATAATGGCTGTAGAAATAGACTAAAATGATGACAGGAAAGGCAACAATCCAATTTAATCCGCCGATCTCCGTTTTGATCAAATCACTGAACCAGCCAATAAAACCAAGTTCATTTAAAGAGCTGGCCATCATGACAAGTACTGCAAACCACACAATGGTGTCCCATGCTCCTTTCTCTGATTTTACATCTTCCCAAGTCAGGACAGATGTGAGCAATAACAGTGTCAGTCCAATAAATGCTGTAGTTGTGGCATCTATGGATAGTGATCCTCCGAAAATCCATAATCCCAACAGTATAAAAAAAGCAAGTAACATCAGCCATTCATTTGTTTTAATAGCACCCATTTCTTTTAATTTTTCAGTAGCCATTTTAGGTGCATCAGCAGTTTTTTTTAGTTCTGGTGGGTATAATTTGTATAAAACTAATGGAACAATAAAAAATGCAACAATTCCGGGTACAAATCCAGCCGCAGCCCATGACATCCAAGTGATATTTATTCCCAAATCTGCAGCGAATTTCTGACACATGGGATTACTCGCTGTTCCGGTAAGAAACATTGATGAGGCAATGAGGTTCATGTAATAACTATTAAGTGTTAGATATGAACCGATTTTTTTATGAGTGCTCGGATCTTCTGGCAGAGATCCAAAACTAATAGCCATTGATTTCATAATAGGGTAGATGATACCTCCACCACGGGCAGTATTACTAGGAATAGCAGGAGCAAGACAAACGTCTGCAAGCCCCAATCCATAAGCTAATCCCAAAGAACTTTTTCCGAATATTTTGATAAATATAAATGCTATTCTGTTTCCTAAGCCGGTTTTAATAAACCCTCTTGCTATAAAAAATGAGATTCCTATAAGCCAGATTACTTTATCACCAAAACCACTTAATGATTTGGTAATGGATAGAGAGGCATTACCAGGTGCTAGAACCTGTGTAAAAGCGGTGAACCCAATGGCCAACATACACATGGTACCCATAGGAGCAGCTTTTAGTATGATACCCAGGATAGTTGCCGCAAATATAGCAAATAGGTGCCAAGCCTCGGGTGACACACCCTTTGGTATAGGTATAAACCAAATAATCAATGCGAAAGCAAAGGTTATACCCATCTTTTTAATGTCCACTTCTTTCATATTTTCTGTTTAAGGTTATAATCGACTTTGTACTTGTAAAATGAACAAATTACCATTGTATTTGTTTGTACTTTCAATTTGATGTTTATAATAATCCATCTGCATACCCATTTGTATTCTAGCCCCGTAGTTTTTGAGAAATTCCAAGCTTACCATAGGAACTAAAGACTGTCTGGGATTAGATTTTTGTCTGAAATCAGTATCTAAGTATTCATATCTACAAGAAAACTCAATAGCTTTCAGGTTTTTATAATCAATTTCATAACGCATATTCGGTAAGAAGTAAGCTCCTCGCATTTGGTATTGATAAATATCTTGTAGTCGCTCTGTTTCTTCGAGACTGAAGTATAGATTGTGATTAATCGCCTGCTTAGCTTCGATCTGAAAATCTATATTCCATTTATGTGCAAGCTGAAATTTAGACGATACATCAAATGCTAAAGCATGTACATTTCTTTTAAACACGGTACCCGTACCACCGTTTAAACCAATACTGAAATCATATTTTTTTGCCAGATCAAATACGATCCTTGTTAAAAATTGTTTTCCATTATCTTTATCCGAAACCTGATTTTTTCCATTTCCATTCACAACAGAAACGGCATAACGCATTGGTATGGTTCCTAACGGTAATGTACCGCCTACGGAAGCCCCAATTTGAAAACTTGTCCAACCATTTTTTCCAAATTCGGTATATTGGTTAGACCATTCCAATGATTTGATGATATCCACGGGATAAGTTTCTTCTAATCCAAACCAAGGTCTGAACTGCCCAACGGTAATGGCAACTTTGGGATTAAAACTGTACCGTAGGTAAGCGTTCTCTAAAACTCGGGTCTTGGGATCATTTTTAAAATCAGCAAAATTTGCTAAAGCAACAACTTCTACTCTTCTGCTAATTTGTCCTTTGAGTTGCGCGCGCATGTATTTGAGCGCAAAGGAATTATTGGTGCCCTTATCATCTGTATGGTGAAGGCCTTCTACATCAACATTTTTTTTAAGACTTGTTGTAAACCTTCCTTGAAAAAGCCCCTTGAACTGAAATTTGGGGTAACTTTCTAAAATTTCTCCTTGCGTACTATCGGGCACTTGGGCGCGAGCCGATATACTGTATAAAAGTAAAAATCCAATTAAAGTGCATGTTGCAAAAGGTAAGTTTTTTTTCATATAAAATAGTTAATGTAAAAGAACAGGAAATTATGAGCTATAAATTTTAATCTATATCGCGTATTTTATAGTCTATTTGGTTACTAATGAGCACAACTTGCTTTGCTCATATATAAAAATAAGGAGATAAATCTATATAATGAAGGAAAAAATATAATAATTCAATATTTTTTTAAGTTCAAAGATTATTTCATGCTGTTTTGTAAAAAAGTCTAGCAAAAGTGCTTTCTTATTGTTTAATATAGAAGTAACATTTCTTTGCTATGCTTGAGCATTGGATTCTTTTGATTGCTCACTTCGGGAGAAGTAAATTAATGAGTATAAAAAAAGCCTTCATCGTGGACAGATGAAGGCTTTTGGTCTCACTGTATTAATAATGAGCTACATTTTTTACAATAAGGTATTAATTGCTTTGAATAAGCTCATTCAAAGATTTTGCTATTTCAGGATCTGCGTAATCACGCCCACCTTCCATACGATCTACCATCTCTCCCTTTTTGTTAATGATTACCGTAGTTGGTATTGCATTTCCTAAGAAATCTTGCGGAATATCGCCATTTGGAATATACACTTGTAAATCATATTTATTTTCGGTCATAAATGCTTTTGATTTTTCCATCGTGCCATCTACATCTACCATTAAAAATACGATGTCATCATTACCCTTGAAGGATTGTTTTAAAGTGTTGATAGAAGGCATTTCATGAATACAGGGAGGGCACCACGTCGCCCAAAAGTTAATGAATACCACTTTACCTTTTAGTGAGCTTAGGGTGATATCTTTTCCATTTTCATCTTTAAAGCTAACCTCGTTTGCTTGGATAGCTGTAGTAGCCACTGTACTATCCTCTGCTGTTTCGTCCGACTTTGAATTTTGCGTGTCTTTAGTTTTTGAATTGCAGGATATAGCTGTAATGCTGCATGCAATCAAGAGCATGCCGATCATTTTCCTATTGAATTGGATTTTCATATTTATTTCTATTTGTTTATTTTTCCTTCTTTAATTTCTTCTGATGGCTTTAATATGATCTGACTTTCTGTCGAAATTTGGCCAAATACTTCCGTTAACGTATCCAAATGTACGCCTTCCTTGACAGGAATGCGTTTAATTTCTTGATCGTCTAATATAAGTATAAAAGTGCCAGCCTGTGTCGTTAGAACACTTTTTTTAGGTACCCAACTAGATGGGGTCTTACGTTTTAATTTTAATTTAACTTGCGCATAGTCGCCTCCTTGTAATTCGCGTGATGGATTGTCGACATCAAATTCTAGTGTAAGTGACCGATCTTGCTGATTCAGTAATCCTGAAGTACGGGATAATGTTGTCGCAAATGTTTTTCCAGGCTGTGAACTTACGGTGAAATTCGCTTGGACACCTTGCTGAACAGAAGCCGCATGTTTTTCTGGAAGTGACAAAGTTAAGCGTAATTTATTACCTTGTGCCATCATGAACAGCGATTGGTTGGATGAAGTTCCTGCCAATGCTCCTACGGAAACATTTCGCTCTGTAATGACGCCATCGAAAGGGGCAGTGATACGCAGATATTGCTGTAATTGTGATGTATGGGTCGTACCAGCTTTAGAAGCTTCGTAAGCTGCACGTGCACTTTCAACAGAACTCTTTGCTCTGTCTAATTCAATTGCCGCTACAGCACCGGCTGTCGCTGATGCATCTTTCAAACGATCGTATGCTTGTTGTGCAAAGAGGTAATCGTTATATATCTTTTGCTCAGTAGCTTTGTCAGAAAGATATCGTTGATCCATTTCTGGGGCCTCTAGTATTGCCAATAGCTGTCCTTTACGTACATGATCACCACGGTCTACATATAACTGTTTTACAAATCCTGATACTTTTGCAAAAACAGCCACCTGTTCATAAGGTTTCAGTTCTGCTGGAACTGAAATCTCATATTCCGGATTTATGAACTGCACCGCCACAGTACTATAATTTATTTGTTTGTCCGCTTTTTTATTCTCTTTTTTAGTTTTTTGTTCTTGCTGACCGCATGACATACATGTAAGGAGGAGCAAAGCAAAGCCCGTTAAACTTGATATTTTATATTTAGAGATTGTCGTATTCATGATGTGATATTTTATATGGATGATGTTTTTTTATTAGAATAATACTGACTTGTCTCATCATCAGGATCTAGAGATGGGCTACTAACTGATGTTCTGGACATGAGCGAAGAAAAGAAATGCGGTAGAAGCAGTAAAATAACAATTGTAGATGCAATAAGACCGCCAATAACAGCTCTACCGAGAGGTGCTACTTGTTCGGCGCCATCTCCAATACCTATTGCCATAGGCAACATACCGGCAAGCATGGCCGCGGCAGTCATTAATATCGGACGTAATCTTGACGAAGCAGCTAATCTTGCCGCGTTTGTAGGTTTTAAGGCCATATTTCTTCTGTAATATTCAGCTTGATTAATGAGCAATACGGCATTGGATACCGATACACCAATGGACATGATAATACCCATATATGATTGTAAATTAAGAGTACTGTTCGTAAGAAATAATACAATTAAGCTCCCCGTAATTACAGCAGGAATGACTGATAGGATAATTAAAGGAACTTTAAAAGACTGGTAGTACGCAGATAACATCAAGAAAATAGCAATAATAGCTACAGCTAATCCTGTCAAAAGATTGCCTAATGTGTCGTCAAGAAGTTGCATTGTACCTTCAGTCCATATACTAACACCACGTGGAGGTTCGCCCGCATCTTTTATAGCTTTTTTTACGGCTGTAGAAGCTGTTCCCAAATCTTGATTGTAGACATTTGCTATGATCGTGACATATCGGTTAGGACCTTTGCGGTTTACTTGTGCAGGAGCGGTTACTCGGCGAACAGTGGCAATATCTTCAAGTACCGGACGGAGGTTTCCTTTCTTTAAAGGAAGCGATTTAAGCCTTTCTTCTGATGACATGATATGCTCGGGGATCTGAACCTGAACTTGAAAAACAAGCCCCGATTTCGGATCTACCCAAAGATTTTTATCTGTAAAACGGGTAGAAGAGGTGGCGGTCACTAAGCTCTTCGTGATTTCCTGCATGGTTAATCCAAACTGTCCGGCCAAGTCACGGTTAACTTCAATTTCAAGAGTAGGGTAGGCGATTGGTTCAGCAATTCGTACATCTCTTAAATAAGGTATTTCTTTCAAATTCGATTCAATTTTCGAAGCATGTGTATTTGCTGCTTTAAGCTGTCCGGCACCAACTTTAATTTCAATGGGCGTCATAGCTCCCTGTCCCATTATTTTTTCTGTCAGTTCCATCGGTTCAAAATTGAACTTTATCTGTGGATGATTCTGAGTTATTGAAGTTCTTATTTTTTCTTTCAGGTCCTCCATAGATCCAGCATACAAATTTTGATCTACGGATACTTGCAGTACCGCTTCATGTGAAGAACTTGTGAACAGAAAAATAGGATTGATCGGGGATGTTGCAGGTTGCATGCCCACGAAAGCAGAAGTTATCGCTATGCCATCTTCAGGAAGCTGTGTTTTGATAGCATCAGTAATGGAGTTGACGATCTGTTCTGTTTTTTCGATTCTGCTTCCTTGTGGGGCTTGTATACGTAATTGGAAGTCACCGCTATTTGATACAGGCATGACATCGGTTCCGACGAAATTTAATAATAAACCGATTGTTCCCCCAGAAAGTACAATATAGAGTAAAAAAAGACCAAGTGATTTTGCGGACCACTTGCGCATTCTGTAAGAATAATTTACTCTGAATTTCTCAAAAAAAGCTTTTTTTCTATTCGTTTTACTTACAATTTCCTGTTTATTTTTCATTAACCAATTCGCCAAAATAGGTACGAATGTTTGAGAGGCAATAAAGGATGCTATCATTGCAAATGCTACTGCCATTGATAAAGGAATAAACATGTCCTTAGGAATACCGGTCATAATGAAAGCAGGAGTTAACACTGCTAAAATGCAAAGTAGAATTAAAAGCTTTGGAACAGATATTTCAAGCAACGCATCTAAAATAGCGCGCTGTTTTCCTTTTTTCATTTCCATATGTTGATGGATGTTTTCGATCGTCACTGTAGCTTCATCGACAAGAATACCGATCGATAGGGCTAAGCCGCTTAGTGTCATGATGTTGATGGTTTGTCCAAATAGGTAAAGAACCATAACAGCCGAGAGTATAGCGATCGGTATTGTCAGTACTACGATAAAAGCCCCCCGCGTATCTCCTAGAAATAAGAAAATCATCAATCCCGTAAAAACAGCACCGAGTATGCCTTCATGTATCAGATTAGAAAGTGAGCGCTCAATGTATTTGGATTGATCAAATTCGTAACGGACATCCACATCTTCCGGAAGTTGATTCTTTAATTTATCCATGGAGGACTTTAAATTATTTACAGCATCTAGTGTAGAAGCATCTGCTTTTTTGATGATAGGCAGGTATACGGAGCGTTTCCCGTTGACCAATGCATATCCCACTGTTTGATCTGCGCCATCTGACACAGAAGCGACATCTCTGACATAGATGGTACGGTTGTCAGTGGTTTTGATCGGTGTATTTAAAAACTCCTCCGGATTTTTAGCGATTGAGTTAATTGGAGCCATTAAATTTTCATCGCCTATACGGATATTTCCGGCAGGAGAAGGAACACTGCTTTTGGTGATGGCAATTGTAATGTCTTCGGCACTTAGTCCGCTGGCCTGCATCGCTTCGGGATCAATATCGACGACAATTGAACGCGCATTACCTCCAAAAGGTGCGGGTGCGGTGATCCCGGGGATTTCGACAAACATCGGTCTGATTTTGGTTAATACAAGTGTCTGTATTTCATTGATCGAGAGTTTGTCACTTTCAAAGACCAACTGACCTACCGGTAATGAACTTCCATCAAAACGGACTACCATCGGCGGTACTGCACCAGCAGGTAGAAAGCCCATCGCTCTTGAAACTGAAGTAGATACTTCTCCGGCTACTTGTGCCATGTTGGTACCTGGATAAAAGGTAAGCTTCATCAGGCTGAGCCCCTGAACACTTTTAAAGTCTATATTTTTAACACCGCTGACAAATAGGAGCACCTTCTGAAATTCATTTGCCATAAATCCGTCCATATAGGCCGGGGATAATCCGCCATAAGGCATAGCGATATACATAGCCGGTAATTCAACTTCAGGAAAGATGTCTACATTGATTTTTTTTATTGTGCTATAAGAAAAAAAGGCAATCGTAATGACCGCTACCATGATAGCAATGGGTTTCCTGAGCGCAAATCTTATTAGATTCATATCTATATATTAAAGGTTATTAAACAGATAATCGAAATTGGCCGTTAGCTCTGACTCATATGCCAGTAACAGCCAATACGAACGGGAGGCTTCGATATGATTATTCTCGGCCTGTTCAAGTAAAATGCGGATCTGTAATAATTCACTAAGCGTGATCAGTCCACTTTTATAACGGGCTAGGTACATACCATAAGCATCTTGTGCCTGTTTAACGGCGATTTGAGATTTTTGTAACTGCTTATATTGCCAGTGGCTTTTTGTTTGAGATGCTGATAGATCTGCTTCCATCGCATCGTGATATTGCGTTTGCAATAATTTAGCGCTGTTGGCCTCTTCATTTAATCCTTTACCTTTTAATCGGTTTGTATATAAACTTGTTATATTCCATGTTATGCCTATACCGACAAGCATATTATTCGTGTTATTTCTAAAACCGTCTTGCCATGCACTTGAACTTTTACCATTGGAGTTAACACCTGTTCCTCGGTAAGCATAGCCACCTAGTAGCTTTAATGATGGCATCGCTGCTCTCTTTTGGGCTTCTCCGCTTTGCGTATAGTATTGCACCTGTTTGCCTAATGCAGCTAATATTGGATGACTGTCGTTGATGCCCTGACTAGCATTTACATCCTGACTTTCCATGGGAGCTGAAAAATGCCGAATGGATGAACTGTACATAACAGTATCTTGACCATATAGTTCTTGGAGTTTGATATAGGAAGCATACTTATTACCGTTCCATTTATCATGCTCACCCATGGCCTGCACATAAGAAGAAGTAGCCAAAAGACTATCTGCCGCAGGTTTAAGACCCGAAGCCGCTAAACCTGAACTGATTTTACGGATATCATCTAAGCGTTCCGTATTTTTTTTAGACCATTCTAATTTTGCATGATTATAAAGCAATGTGATGTAGCGTTCAGAAAGTACTTTTTTGAGATTTAGGATGTAAGCATCCTGTTCACTAACTTTTTTCTGAACTAGCGTTTCTGCCACTTCATTTTCTTTTTTAAGTCTACCAAAGGTGAACAATTCCCATTCAACAGTAGCCGAAGCAAAGCTATTTGCTGCTAAACTGCTTCCTTCTAATGCTCCAGGATTACCGCTTACATTAAAAAAACCGGGCTGCGGAAAGAAAGCTCCGGCACTTCCTTCATAAGTGCCATAGGTGTTTTGAAATTGTGTTTTTACTTGTGGAAGATGAGTACTTTTTACAGCTTTGGCATTTAGCTCGGCCGCATTTATAGCAATTTTTTTAACACCTATTCCAGGGTAGTTTTCTTCCACCTGAGACCATAAACTGCCCAGTGTGTTTTCTTTTTTTTGCTGTCCGTATAAGGGTAGCACGGATGCAAGGGCAAGCCACATACATATAGCTGCCACTATGTCTTTTATCATAATGATATTATGTTTTTGAAAAGCCGTTGAAATAACAACAAGCTGTCTAGAATAAAATAGAAGTTTTAGCCTATTGAAAAGTAATGATCAATAGGATTATAGGAAGGTAAAAAGAAGTACTAAATTTGGAGATTGCGATCTCTTATAAAAATAGGAATGGAGCCTGATAGTTTCAGATTGTCATAATTGGGGTGTACTTGTTGACTGCGGATAACAATGTTAAGCAGCAACATAAACGCAAGGGTAAATAATACAAGTGGAGCAAAATCACCAACATGAAAAGAAACAGCTTGTGATATCTGTGTATTTGTGCTTTCACTATTGATACATTTTTCAGCTACGTTGCTGGAAAATAGATTTCCATTTTTTATCGGAGCTTTTGTTGTATTACTTGTTATATCTGCCCAGCTTTTGATGCTACTTTTTATTGCACAGGAAGTCAACAGTACACAAAAAATCGTTGCAACGACAAATAAGATTCGTTGCGATTTTCTTGCGATATGTAGTCTAAAGCGGTTCATATAGAGGTAAAGCTAGGGCTTTTTATGCGAGCCCGCAAATATTAGGTGGTGTTTTTTTCATATCTAACAGTTTTGTTGCTGAAGCAGTTTTTTTTAAAAAAACAGAAAATTTAAATTTTATGCTTCATTCAAGCTTATGAATAATACTTGCATTGCCAGTGAAAGTTCGAAATCACTCCTTCATGCTTTTTATTTTGCAAGAAGTGATAGTGCCTCCTCTAGTGTTTTTACAAAATTAACCTGTCTTCCTTTATTACTTTCATATATGAAATCAATTATGCTTTTGGAAGTGAATTTTGAAAAATCACCTACGATAATGATTTGCATGCGGTAATTAGAAAACTTTTGCAATACCTCTCCTGCGATTTTATTTTTGAGATCAAAAAAATCTGATATCAAATTTTTTTCGTGTACGATTACTTTAGAGAGATCCTCATAATATAGATTTCCTATTAAATCTACGGCATCATCTGCCGTTTTTATGACTACAGCCTCGGAAATTAATTCTGCTACTTTAATGTGATTGATCTGGTGGAACGTGAAATTCATTATTTATTGTTTTAGTATTGGTATTCAAGATATGGTTTACAATTCTTCAATAATAGACTGCCCTAAAGATAGGTCTCCCGAAGTCCATTGCCAGCGTTCATGTAATCTTATCTTTCCATTCGGTAAGATTTCAGGTTTAGATTTACAGATTCCAGTCATTAATTTTCCTTCTTTATTCACCTGTTGATAGCGCATATCAATTTCCCCCTGCTCATTCACGAGACCAATCAATTGACCATGGATGATTTTACCTCCGTTATATTGAGCTGTTACAATAGAGTCAAGCTGTTTATAGTGGAAAACTGTTTCATGGGATGTTTCTCCATTATTGCTATTGTTTACAGCAGAAAAACGTTTGTTATTATAATTTATCATATTTTTTGAGGTAAATCTCCGTAATGAAAAACTTGAGGAAAGGGATCATAATAGTCGTGAAGCAGCTCTTTCCATTTTAAATATTGCGGAGACTGGTGGAATCCAATTTCATGTGCTTCTAAAGAACTCCACTCCACTAGAAGTACATACTGGTTTTCTACCTCGATACATTTTTTTAGTGAATGCCTTATATAGCCGTCAATAGCTGCAATATATTGGCTGGCTGTGATGAAATCATTTTCAAATGCAAGCTGCTTACCTGCTTTTACATGTAATATCGCTAATTCTAATATCATCGGTTTGTTTAAATTATCAGTGGAAATTAAAACAATTTCAAATTGTCTTTAATTCCATTTTCCAAAAAATAAAAAAGTTGAAATCCTAGATTTCTTTATCTTGCAATTTAAAGAATCTTTGATAGAATAAAGTATGCTTGTTCTTTCGATACCGATCGTTTTTAATATTTGGAAAGTGTGGCGGATTATTTTATGATCCCAGGAAGAGGCATCCCTATAGAATATAGTAATATAAAAAAGCTTGCAAAATATCATAAAAAACAAAAGCCCAAATTACTTTGGGCTTTTGTTTTTTGGCGGAGAGCGAGGGATTCGAACCCCCGGACCTATGACAGTCAACAGTTTTCAAGACTGCCGCATTCGACCACTCTGCCAGCTCTCCGCGACAAAAGTACGAATTTTAACATTCCTACCAAATTTATTTTAAAAAAATAAAGGTAAAAATAGATTTTGAACAGTGATTTTGCTGATTTTAAGTGTCTTAATTTTTATTAGTTTTTTGTTTTATGATAAAGAGATCGATGTTTTCGATAAAACAAACATCACTTGTATTTCCAAAATCTGATAATACCGTGTTCCAGAAGCCATATTTCGATTGTTTTAGATATACATTTTCCGTTTTGAACTATATTTCATATTGGATCTATTATGAAAAAGGAGTTGTATGGAGGGCAAAATCTTCAGTTTTTTATGGTGTGAAATTCTTTTTCATAAATGCATCGTATTCTTTCTCTTCTATATTCATTTTGTCGTACCAATTTTTCTTTAATATTAACGAGGTAATACTTAGAACCAATATACTAGTTATTAATGGAAATCCTTGTTGAACAACAATATACATCGGTATTAATGTCAAAGAACACTGCCAGACAATACCGATAACAATATTGAACATATCACGTTTGAAATTTTTGTTTTGCTTTAAATCGGGATATTGGGCTTGTGCTTTTTTTATAATTGGATCCCAGAAACCCCACGGACGTACTTTAATGTAGAAGTCTATGAGCGTTTTATCTTCTGTAGGTTTGGATAGTAATGTGCCTGCTATACAGCCAATCAACGAAATACACATTAATATCGGAAAATAATACAAAGGCAATATGTCTGGAAAAAACAAGGGCGCCACCATTGCAGCTACAATTCCTGTAAACATACCTGAAAAGAAGCCATTGCCATTAAATCTCCACCAATGCCATTTTAAAACATTAGCAGCGATGTATCCGCCATACAATGCAGAGACGATCCATTGTAAAATAGAATTGATATTGTGCAGATAAAGGCCAATTATGGTGCTGACAACAACAACCAGTACGGATATGATATAGCTTGCTCTAATTTGAGTTTTGGAGGATGCTTTTGTGTGGATGTATTTTAGAAAAACATCATTTACCAGATATGCTTGAGCAGCATTTACAGTGGAGGCAAATGTAGACATAAAAGCAGCGAGCAATCCTGCTAGCAAAATACCTACGAGCCCTACGTATGCAAATTCATTGATCGCTTTAGGAAGAATGGTTTCAAAGTCAATATTATTTCCCATTGTCTTAAATTCGTCACTAAAAAATACAAGTGCAAGTACTGTAAAACCCATGATCATCAAGTATCTGGGAATTAATAAAATGACCGATACCGAGCCACTCATGAGTGCGGCTTCTCTTGGACTGCGACAGGCAAGTATTTTTTGCATATCATAGTTAGCTGCTGGTCCTGCCATACTCATAAATACTCCCTTGAAAAGCATCATCATAACAAATATCGTAAACAAGCTATATTGATCTTCTTGAATTTTAGTCATGATAGAGGGTATTAAATCCTCCCAATCAAGATCCAATTTCCATCCAAAAAAAGGAGAGTCCCACCCTTTGGGTGTATGTGCTGCAAGCATTTCCGGACTTACTTTATTCATGGCTATTGACGCAATGATGATTCCTGAAATGGTCATGATGCTGAATTGGACAACGTCGGCCCAAACAATGCTATGCATGCCTCCAAGCATCACATAAGAGGTTGCAATAGTCGTAAAAAATATGCCGTAAACTTTGGCGACAGATTCTGGTTCCAGATGAATGGGAACATAGGGAGAGATATACTCCCAAGGAAAAAATACTTCCATGAATTTTCCGATTCCGATGAAACCATAGCTAAGAAATCCAAGCACCCCAATTATTGCATATAAGATTACTATTGTATGGGACAGGTTGGCTCCTCGTCCATAGCCGAAGCGTGTTCGGATCCATTCAGCTCCCGTTAGTACATTGGAACGCCGTAACCATACTGAAAGGTATATCATTAAAAATACCTGATTGAAAACGGGCCATAGCCAAGGGATCCAAAGGCTTTTAAAACCATAAACAAATGCAAGATAGACCATCCACATGGTTCCCGAAATATCAAACATGCCAGAGGCATCCGATAGACCAAGCATGTAGAAAGGAAGTTTTTTGCCTCCAAGAAAATAGGAGTCCAGATTTTTTGAGGCTCTTTTTTTTAATAATAAGCCGATAACGATCATAGCGATGAGATAGACGACTATTATAAGTATATCTATGAGTTGGAGCTTCATTGAATATTAACTATTCCTTTCTAGTGATTGATTTGTAAATTGGTTTCTTCGGTAACCAAATATACATTTTTTTTCTACTATTCCTTATCCCGTTTTCAGCGATAGGGATGTTAACATATACATCGTTATCAGGACAATTTAGTATAAGCAGATGAGGACTTTAAAGAAATTAATGAGTGTATCCTTGAGATAAAGCCATCATGAATTCCTAAAATTATGAGAACTCATGACGGCTTTAAGAAAAAATTGATGTTTCCTGGCCGATGGCTTGAAATTTCTTTTAGATCATTTTAGCGAGGTAAGCGTGGTTTTTGTCGATCAGCTGATTTATTTTTTTTACAGATTCCAATGATCTAAAATCATCTTTTGGTGTATGAAGACAGTAATCCAGTAGTCTGTCAATATCTGATATGGCAACATGCATCCGTGTATCACTGGATGCATAGTATATATAAACAGTTCCATCATCTTTTGCAATCCATCCATTTGAAAATAAAACATTGGACACATCTCCAATTCTTTCATCTTTTTGAGGGGCTAGCAGATATCCACCTGGCTCCGCAATCAATAGACTGGGGTCTTGCAGGTCGGTGAGGTAGAGGTATAAAACGTATCTTAGACCCGCTGCGGTTTTACGCACACCATGGGCTAAATGCAACCAGCCTTTAGTCGTTTTAATAGGAGGTGGACCTTCTCCATTTTTAACTTCCTTGATCGTATGGTAATGTCTGAAATTGACGATCTTTTCTTCTTGTATTATAGCATTAGCGATATCATCTATCAATGTCCATCCAATTCCGCCACCACTTTTGGCCAGGATAAAATCATCTTGAGGTCTTGTGTAAAGTGCATATTTTCCATCGATAAACTCCGGATGAAGCACAACATTACGTTGCTGACTGGAAGCACTCAGATTGGGGAGACGTTCCCAGTGGATCAGGTCTTTTGAACGTATAATGCCTGCAGAAGCAAGAGCACTTGAGAGATCACCTGGTGTTGCGTTAGGGTCTAATTTTTCACTGCAGAAGACTCCGTAAACCCAGCCATCTTCATGAACAGTGAGTCGTATATCATAAATATTTGTTTCGTCAGGATCGGTATCTGGCACAGCGATCGGACGATCCCAGAAGCGAAAGTTGTCAAGACCATTTTTACTTTCAGCAATTGCAAAAAAAGATTTTCTATCTGTGCCCTCGACACGGATAAAAAGGAGATATTTTTCTTTCCAGTAGAGTGCACCCGCATTCATAGTCGAGTTAAAACCTATGCGTTCTAAAAAAAAGGGATTCGTCTGTGGATTAAAATCATAACGCCAATGCAAAGGAATATGATCTTTTGTAATTACTGGATTTTCACAACGCTGTATAATACCATTTGATGAAGGAATGCAATAATTGGGTCGGTTAAGTAAAGATTCATGGTATTCAGCTACTTGTTTCTTTTGGTTTTCAAATATAGTCGACATCAGGCAGTAAAATCTAGAAGTATTTTCAATTTAGTAGTTCTCCGGGTATAAAGGCATGCGGGTTACACGGTGGAAGGCGAAGCCACTGTTGGCCGCGATTTCAAGTTCAAATAGTATTTCTTTAGTCTTTGGGTTTATTTCCATGATGCGGCCCCCTGTTCCCAATGAGGTGGACACACCCATGCCGGGACAGAACAGGACATTTCCGGTTTGTTTCAGGTATTGTACTCCTGACACGGCAAGAGAAAATCCCTTAGCACCGCGTTCCTTACCATAGGACCAAAGTTGCTGCACAGTTTTGTTGGCAACATCAATTTTGTACTCCACTATACGACTATAATTCGTTCTAGAGGGGATGGAGTTTGATATCCAATTACGGTCATAACCATTGTCAAATACCAGTATGCGGTCATTGGCAATAGCTACCGGAGTATGAGGCCCCCATGGCCAGTCAAAGCCGTCGATTTGTGCGTCGCCATTGATAACTGCGGGGTCTGTAACCGGAGTGCCGTCTTCAGCAATAGGATTTAATAACAGAGCTTGATATTGGCTTTTCCATAATTTGTGAGGTGATATGATCCAGCGAAGACTTCCGGAATGATTAAAACTTACAATTCCCTGGTAGCGTAGCGTGGCTAATAAATCATTGCCTATTTCGCCTATAGCATTATTGTGGGCCCAGTTGTTGGGTGTCTGCGAGAAAAGGGGCGGAGTAATACCATCTGGTTTTATGTAGCGGGAAGTATCGAGCTGATGAGCAAGATCCCATTCGGTTACTAGCGTACCACTTTCGGGATTTAACTCGATAATGTGGTCATTGACGCGTGGTTCACCATTTCGCAGGCGCGCACCAGTTTTTGTCACTGTAATTAAGAAGTTCCCGTTGTTCGATTCCGTAATTTCATGATGAAATCCATATCCTAGTTTTTGAAGATCCCACTGACGCTTTAAATTACCAAACATATCGATTTCCACCACACGTGCCTGTGCTTGATCACCTGCAATAAAAGTTCCTTTTTTAGTCCGTTTGAGCCCGATAGAGGTCGAAAGTTTCTGTAAATCTGGAGATGATTTAAGAAGCAATAGCCAGCGTAATTCTCCTTCGCTATCTAACATATAAGGTAGGGATACATCCGCTTCACTCATACCCGGATAGTTAATTAAATTCATTCCAGGTTCCATTTTTTCGGGTAGTGCTTTCATTTTTTTCCATTTCGGAAAGTCAGCAAGTGAAATCGCTGCTGTACGTATATGTATCTGGGTACTGCCTCGTTCCTTACCTTCCATATCGGTATAAGTAAGATCAACCAGATTGTCATGGTCAGGATAAAGACCCAGAATAGGTACGCTTTGGCGGATTGCATTTTCCTGACATAAATGTGTTATTGTTCCGATTGAGCTGTTTTTGCCCTTTACCGTTACTTTTATTCTACCGTAGGTTGGCAACCATACATCGACTAAAGCCGCTAAAGGATTGTATCCAGAGGGGTTGAGTTTTATCTTTTCAACGATATAATCAAGTTCAGTACCTTTGGTCGGTACAATAAGCTCTGAACCGTCGCGGAAGATAATCTTGGTGCGCCAGCGATCAAGTTCAGCTTCAATCTTGGAAATATCCTGCAATGGAATCCGTAGTGTCTCCTTTTCAAAAGTGAAGATATAATCTTCATTTTTAGAAATATTGATCAGTAACTCACCGGCATCGATTTTAGAACTTAGTGACTGCTGTGACGCTATTATTATAGGTGTAGCTTTATCTTTAGCACAAGAGGGGAGCAGTATGACCAGGAGGATTATTATTAGGATCTTATTTGCTATGTTATTTTGTGTTCTACCTGTTACCATCATGTATCGTATTTTTCAAGCTGGAAGAATTTTTTTTAAGTTTTCTAGCGAAGACGTTCCTGTGTTCGCTAGAAAACTGTGGTTACTTTATTGTGAGCTACTTTTGACTATCTTATCTCCATAATGGATGTTGCTGTATTTTTGTATTTGTATTCATCTCCGATTCCGGAATAGGCAGGTAATAATGTTTTGGTTGAAAATTATTGGCTCCTTGTTTTTTATTTGTTATCAGGATCTGTTTCATTTCGGCTGGAGTATACAAGCGTTTTAAGTCAAAGAAACGATGGCCTTCAAAGAAAAACTCGAGTTCATTTTGTTTGATGATCTCCTTCATCAGTTCGTTTTCACCGGTCCAGTTTTTTGTCCCCAAACCAGCTCTACTACGGACGCGTGTCAGCGACTTGGCTGCATCGATCAAGTTCCCATTCTTTGCACAGGCCTCTGCATGCAATAATAATACTTCAGCAAATCGGAATACGCGAAAATTGTTATTTCGATTTGTTGCATCATACATGCTGTTCGAGCCAGCTGCATTTAAGAAAAAGTTCGTGTATTTTTTGATTAGAAAGCGCCCCGGTTTATTGCTAATCGTTGGATACACCGGTTCGCCACGTTGTCTTTTGCTGCTTGCATTGCTCCACATCAGATCAAAAGGTTGATTTCCGAACCAGGCACCATCTGTCAGACCGGTTTCATAATCGGAATATTTCCAAAAAAAGCTGGTATACATCCTTTTGTCAAAACGTGTGTCTGATCCCGCCGGACGCTCTTCTGCAATAAAGCTTGACACGACAGAAGCACCTGGCATTAATTTGAACCAAGCTCCGGTGCCATCAGGTCCGGCAAAATTTGGCAGAACAAATCCTTGTGGGCTGTTTGGCGATTCTTGTCCCCAAGGACCATCTGATCCAAATTTGCTGTCATATACCAGTTCCCAGATTGATTCTTTATTTAACTTGGTATTATCTTTAAAGTTATCTTCAAAATTTTCAACCAGATCATACGTGTATGGTGCGGTTAGCAAGGCTTTTAACTCTGTTTCAGCCTGTGCATATTGCTTGGTGTAAACAAGGGCTTTACCAAGATAAGCAATTGCCGCACCTTTTGTTACTCGTCCCGCTTCGGCGGCAGGTCTGGTTACAGGAAGATTGTCTTTGGCTGCTTTAAAATCAGTTATGACCTGTTTCCATACTTCAGCTTCTGGAGAAGCCGGTTTATTAGTTCCTTCTGGATCATCACCAGCTGGAATTAGCAACAGAGGTACATCGCCATAATTAGCCGCCAATAAAAAGTAATACATTCCCCGCAAGAAGCTTGCTTCAGCACTTAGTTCTTTCTTTTTATTTTCATCCATTGGAACCTTGGATATGTTTTGAAAAAACACATTAGCCCGGTTTATACCACTATACAAACTGCCAAAGTCACTCGCAGAGGTCCCAGCAGAGTTTAAGAAGTTAATATATTCCCAGGTAAATGGTTCTTCACCAGCGAGGAACCATACATCATCTGCTCTGTTCATCGTTTGATAGCCACTATAGGCACCATAATATCCGCTCATCTGCGAGCGAATAGGTGAGTAGATGGTAGCCATGGCTGCCTGGGCATCTCCCTCATTGACCCAGAAGATATCTTCAACTGGTTTGTTGGGATTGATGCGGTCTAGAAAGTCAGATTTACAGCCCCCTAGCGACAGAAGAAGGGTTGCCACGATCGAACATTTTATGATTGAAATTTTCATGTATATCGTATTTAGGAAATTAAAGGTTGTTGTTTAAAAGTCGTCTATCCATTAAAAGTTAGCTTGTATACCGAACATAATGGTACGTGCCAGCGGAAAACGTCCATGATCTGTACCAGCTGTTAGTACACCCGACGGAGCTCCATTGTCACCATTACTTTGTCCAAGATCGGGTGTATAACCTTTATATTTTGTTACGGTAAACAGGTTGTCTGCAGCCAAAAATATACGACCGTTTTTCAATGTAGCTTTGCTCAGCCAGTGTGTAGGCAATGTGTAACCCAATTCGATGGTTTTAAGACGGAAGAAAGCACCACTCTCTATCCAACGGTCACTAACTCGACGCTTATTGTCATTAGGATCTTCTCTTGTATAGCGCGGAATATCGGTATCCGTATTTGTTGGGGTCCAGGAATCTAAGATGCGTGCCGAGTGGTTGTTTACCTCATTGGTTTGCTCCATACGGGCGCGCGTGTAATTATAGATCTTGTTGCCATACATGCCATCAAAGAAAAAAGCAAAATCAACTCCTTTAAAATCTAGGCCTCCTCGAATACCATACGCAAGCTTAGGGAAAGGACTGCCCATGTATTGGCGGTCATTATTATCAATGTGTCCATCTCCATTAAAATCGACAAATTTAATATCCCCTGCCATTGCATTGGGCTGGATTACTGTGCCGTTTGCGGTTTTGTAATTTTGTGCTTCGGTATCCGACTGGAAGAGTCCGTTGGTTTCTATCGCCCAAAATCCGCCAATAGGATAACCAACTTTTGCCCATGATACAGTACCTTCGCCCTGTGGGTTATAACCTTCAAATTCTTGTTTGCCACCCACTGTGACAGCTTTTACTTCATTTTTCACGGTAGATGCATTGATGCCGATGTTATAATTTACATCTCCAATAGCATCTTTAAACGTTGCCGAAAACTCAAAACCCTTGTTTCTGATTGTACCCGCATTCATGGTGGGTGTACCACTAAGTCCTGTAGAAGGTGGCTGATTAATTCCTAAAAGAATATTTTTTGTATCCCGGATATAATAGTCGGCACTGATGTTCAATTTGCTTTGCAAAAAGGCTAGATCTAAACCGATATTGCTGGTTTCAGTCTCTTCCCAGGTTAAATTCCGAGGCGATACCCAGCTGTTACCGGGGATAGCACCCTGCCACCACATACCACCCTGTATATAATTGATACCGTAGGTAGTTACATTTTGTGTTGTATAATCACCGATTTCCTGATTCCCCAATCGGCCATAACTCGCTCTCAGTTTGAAATCATTCACTGTATTTTTAGCGCTTTCAAAGAAACCTTCGTTCATGATATTCCAGCCAAGGGCAACAGAAGGAAATACGCCGTATCGCTGTCCGCTGGCAAATTTGGATGAACCATCTCGACGTACTGTGGCTGTGAACAGGTACCGGCTATCGTAGCTATACATTAATCGGCCAAATTGAGATATTAAAGCGGCTTCATTTAAATTTCCGGAGGTGGACTGTTCGGCTGGTGAACCTGCACCAATTACGTCAGTTCCTATCGGAATATCCTTTCGGCCAGCACCAAACCCCCGATTGGAGTTTTCCTGTGATGAATAACCCGCTAATGCGGAAATCGTATGCTTATCAAAAGTATTGTCATAGTGAATGGTATTTTCGATCAACCATTGATTGTTGAAGAAAGCGTTTTCATTGAGTGAAGATTGATTCTTGGCTGTACCATAGGTGTAAGCTTCATTCTTGTTGTAATTTCTTCCAGAAGTTCTATTGATCCCAACGTTTAACCTATATTTTAAGCCCTTTATAAACAGATCTGCTTCAGCATAACCATTAAGCATGATATCTGTTTGATAAACATGTTTATTGTATAGATTTAGATAGCCTACAGGATTTTCTAAATTTTTCATCCAGGGTGCATAGGTCGCATAACCACCCAGCGTATTTTCATCATAGATCGGTAGCAAAGGATTTTGGCGAAGGATATCAGTAATGGTCAAATCCGAATATTTCCGATCACCTGATTTTAATAGAAACGTATTTCCGATGCGGAGGTGATCATTAAAAAAATTAAATGTATTCTTTGAACGAACATTGAATGCTTTGTAACCCGTTGTTTTTAGGATCCCTTCTTGATTCAGGTAGCCCGCAGATACACTATATGTCGATCGTTCGCCACCTCCAGAAATATCGACATTGATCTTATTAATAGGAGCAGTGTCAAATACCTCATCCTGCCAGTCGGTATTGGCATTGAAACTTTCAGCTTGTGTTGGGAGATATTTATTTTCTTTTTGAAATTTTTTCCATTGTGGTCCATCCATCAGGTCCATTTTTTTTGGAAGACTCTGTATACCTGTGTAGGCGTTTATTCCAAGTGTAGCAGGTGAAGCTCTTTTTCCACCTTTAGTTGTGATTATTACCACACCATTTGCAGCACGAGAACCGTAGATTGCAGCAGCAGAAGCATCTTTTAACACATCTAATGATGCAATATCGTTAGGGTCTACCAGGTTAATATCACTGAATACACCGTCTACGACATATAATGGTGTATTGTTTCCCATGGAGCTTAGACCGCGAATATTGATACTCATGCCCGCTCCAGGTGTGCCACCAGCATTGGAAACACTTACGCCGGCTATACGGCCCTGCAAAGCACCTGAAGCACTTTTTGCAAGGTTAGACTGTAAATCTTTACCCGTAACAGTGGCTACGGCTCCCGTTAGATCTCGTTTTTTTACCGTTCCGTAGCCGATAACGACTACTTCATCCAGTTGGCTGTCACTTACGAGGCTTAGATTGATAAACGAATTGTCTTTAATCGGTACTTCTGCACGCTGCATACCTACATAGGTAATGAGGAGAAGTTTTCCAGTAGGAACACTGATCGAAAAATTACCGTTTTGATCGGTCTTTGTGCCATCTGTGGTTCCTTTCACAACAATTGTTGCTCCGACAATTGGATTATTTTCTTTGTCTTTTACTGTTCCTTTAACTGGAATAGCCTGCTGTGCCCATGCAAATAGGCTAGAGCTGCAAAGTAGTGATAGTAATATGGTTTTTCTCATATTCTTGTTGATAATTAGTTGTTTGTCATGTTGGCGGATTTAAGGGTAAAATGATTTATCCTTAAGCTGCTAATTGGTTTATTAGTAATCAGTGGGGGCTAAACTACGGTAAAACACAATTGGTAAATTGTACAATAGATTCAAGTTGATTGAACTATTTATTCTTTGTTTATATAAATTGGGGAGAAAGGAGGAATAAATAACCGAATAGAACGGGTTTTGGTCTATTTATGCTTCATTTTTAAAACTATTCTTCTAAGAGTTTGAAAAGTATTAATGAGTTAATATTTAGTCGGTTATGTGCTTTTTGTCTTTTTGACTCTTGCACTCTACACTCAAATTATTTGAATTTTAAGCTCTTTGGTGGAAAGGCGCGGAAGGGGGGAGGCTATTTAATAGGGCTTATATCATAATAAACCCTATTTTGAATCAGGTATGCAATGGAATGTGGGAGATGATCGTTCGATGATCAGAACTATGTTTCTAGGTTGTTGTTAGATAATGAGCTGATGATTTTTACAGTTGTCCCTAAATTCTGCGGGTGTAACCCCTTTAGCTTTTTTAAAGACTCTATAAAAATAGGAAATGCTATTAAATCCGCAGAGATTCACAACGTCTGCGATGGATGTTTGTTCTTTTAGCTTTCGTGTGGCCAGATTAATTCGGAAATCGAGCAGGTAATCTGTGAAATTCATGTCCGTGTGGCATTTTATAAATCTAGCAAATGTAGACCGGCTCATATTAAGCGTATTGGCAGCTTCCGGTAGTCGAATCATGTGACTAACATTGTTAGAAATGTAATTCTGTAGTCTTTGTAGGAGTATTTCATTTGGGGTCATACCCATTTTTGTGGAACTAGAAAGTTCTCTGAGGTCTTCTCCTTTGGATAATTCATATAGCAGGATAAAGAGTTTCATTACCGCGTAAAAGCCATCTTTTTCCATGGTCAAAATGCGTAGTAAGGGAAGCACCTTCTCAATAGTTGCGGTGCCAAAGTGAACTCCTTTGGATGCCCTGTTAAATAATTCCTGTATGCTTTGAAATTGCTTTTTGTCTAAGATCTGTTCAACCAGCGAGGGGTGAAATTGTAAGGTGATTTCGTGAATGTCTGTTGATGTGCATTCCCCATCCTTCCATGCGTGTTTTAATTCCGGATTGGCAATAAGAACTAAATCTTTGTGACCGATGGTTTCAATGGAATCTCCAATGATCCGTTGTGCTCCAGATGCTCCTTCTACATAATTCAGTTCATACTCCGGATGTATATGTACAGGAAAGGTAAAAGATGATTTTCTGCGGTCGAATACTACGAAACAATCCTGCTCTGATAAAGGTGATTTTTCTCTATAGATATCTGACATCATAATGCTTAAAATATTTGGTTTAATGGTTCGCTAATGTAATGATTTTTAAACTTAGAAATCATGTTGTGTCATGACAAATCAGCGAATTATATGCAAACCAAAAGCTACTGTTGTACGTTATTAAAGAAACAAATGATCATTTATGAAACCATTTAAAGTTGCACTCATCGTTGGAAGTTTAAGAAAGGAATCTTTCAATAAAAAGATAGGAAGAGCTATTGGCCAATTTAAAATAGCCAGTATGCAGTTTGATGACATTGAAATTGGAGAATTGCCATTGTACAATGAGGATTTAGAAAAAGACGTACCTGTAGCCTGGCAAAATTTTAGAGAAATAATCAACCCTTATGACGCGGTATTATTTATCACTCCCGAATACAATCGATCGGTTCCTGCAGTACTTAAGAATGCACTGGATGTAGGTTCACGACCATACGGAAAGAGTGTGTGGGATGGTAAGCCTGCGGCCATTATAAGCTGTACCCCGGGAGGATTAGGTGCATTCGGTGCCAATCATCATCTTCGCCAATCCTTGGTATTCTTAAATATGCCCACTTTACAACAACCGGAAGCGTATATCAGCCATGCCGCAAAGTTGTTTGATGCCAGTGGAGAACTTATAGATACTTCTACACATGATTTTCTAACCTCCTTTGTTGAGAAATTTGAAATGTGGATCGAAAGAAATGTTCAAGTGAAAAAGTCATAAAGCAAAAAATCCTCTTTACAAAAGTAAAGAGGATTTTAAGTACGCCCATCAGGATTCGAACCTGAGACCGTCGGTTTAGAAAACCGATGCTCTATCCAGCTGAGCTATGAGCGCGTTTCCCTTTCGGTGATGCAAAAGTACTTAAATGATCTATATTTCCAAAACTTATGTACTTTTTTTTTACTCAAAAACATTAAGTCATTGCATTTCAAGCTGATTAATTTTTCTGTCCAAATACAAAAAAATGTCGATTGGTGGCATCTGAGCTTATTTACTTTCTTTTGAAAGCTATTTTGACTTGATTTTTTTTAGTTTTATTGTGATCTAATTTAAATATGCGCGTAACATTGCCATCGTAGTTCTTTCGCTATTCAAATCTATTCTTCTAGTCGCAGAGCTTCGTAGGGTAATTTTGTTATTTTGATAAATCTCTCTTTATACCTGCTATAATCATCTTTATTACATGTTAAATGATTGTTTTGTTCCAAAAGCTTTTGATGTAAATCGTACTGATGTCATACATTGGATTATCTTTTAAATAATTATAAATATAGGATACTGTTTTAGAATCACCAAGTATGTAAGCAATGGTATTTGTTTTATGTTCAGGAAAATTAAGGGAAATCAATTCAATAATTTTCTGCGGATTTAATGATTCAATTATGTGCGTTTCTAAAGGAAAACTATGATCGAGATCTGGAAAAATATCTTCTTGATGTTCTGCAAAAATAAAACTACTTACTTGTTTACTTACCGATAAGGCTCTGTTTATTTCATATAGATGAGATAAAGCAATAATATCCCCAATTAAAAAGTAGTGGTCTGCTGTGTCATTCATACTTATTTCACTGGACGGTTCTTTGAAAAATATGGTATCGCCTTCCTGTACGGTTTGAACCCATTGTGCCCCCTTGCCATTGGAAAAGGTATTAATGGCAAAGTCTGCAACATGATAGACCGGTTCATAATTCCAGAATGAATATCTTCGCACTTCGCTCAGTGGATTGTAATAAGGATTGGATAAAAATATATCAATAGAAAAACCCGGAATATAGTGGATGCGCGAAAAATCCATACTCTGAATTTTGATATGATACGTATGCTCAGCTATTTTATTCTTCTGAAGAATAATTCCTGAAAATATTTCGAAGGTACGGGCCTGGTTGCTCATTGTCTTTGTATTAGTGATACAAAGTTGGTCAATAGCATATATTAAAACATTGACCTGAGTCAAAAAAAGAAGATCAGATTTTTGATTTTAGTCTACTTAGCGTCTCCTGGGAAATATTGAGATAGGAAGCGACAAGCTTATTCGACAATCTTCGGACAATAATCGGATTTTCGTCTAAGAGCTGCCGATATTTTTCCAAAGCGTCCTGCATTAGAAAAGACATTAACCTTTTGGTATTGGTTACGTAAGCAATTTCAAGATATATGCGGTAAAATTTTTCCCATAGGGGTATGATATCCAGAAGATGATAAAAGCTTTTATGTGTGATGTAATATACTTCCGAATCTTCAACAGCCTGAATAAATTCTTCTGAAGGTTCGGAAGTAATAAAACTTACTAATGCTGTTGCAAACTGATTCTCAAAAGCAAAATATCGGGTGGAGTCGGTTCCTTCTTCATTGATAAAGAAAATGCGCAGACATCCCTGTGTAACAAAAAATGTCCGTTGACTGGATTGTCCATTTGTTAGTACGAGTTCATTCTTTTTGAGCTTCATCGGCTTAAAATGGGACAAAATGATCTCTAGATCTTTATCCGTTAAGGATATTTTACTTTTAATATATGAAGCTAATAGTTCTTGCATGTATTTGAAATCAGTGATAGACAAATTTACCAATAAAAGCTCGATCGTAGCGCTGTTTATTTGTCGTGTTGTATCTTTAAAGATATGCGCTTTCAGATTCACCAGACTTCCAATAGCTGCAGCTGTATATCATCTGTGGATCCCACTCTAGGTCAGTTTTAAAATAGTTTCTTAATTCTTTGACAGTAGCATATTCAGCGGCTAAATACACATAATTACGCAGGTCTGCCTTTGCGAATTTAAAAGTCTTTACTGTAGTCGCTAATTTGCTTCCTTTTTCAGGATGCGGGTTGTATAACCAGTCAATATCTACATTTGCCGAAGATGGAATATTTATTCGATCTTCTTTAGCAGATACCTCCAAAATAACCTTAACATCAATCCCGGTTTTTAATTTTTCTAAAATTGCACTGATTACGGGCAATGCTGTTGCGTCACCTATAAGTAGATAGGAATCGGCTTCGGGCACTAAGGGTTTCATACTTTCTTTCATACCGATACCTAAAGCATCGCCCGGCTTAGCTTTTAATGCCCATGCAGATGCAGGTCCATTATCTCCGTGGGAGACAAAATCAATGGTCAGTTCCTTTTTCTTCAGATCAATTTTGCGATTGGTGTATGTTCTTATTGATGCCAGCAATTCAGGTCTTGTTTCTGATTCTTTTTCAGGGAAATAAATGACATTTCTATCGGCAGGCGGTATGAAAATTTTATTATTAGATTCGGACTTTATATGCGTTAAAAGTACCGCTTGTTCATTACTGATTCCAAACACCACACGAATCATATGTGGTGTCAGGAATTCTTTGCGTTTAACGGTAAATACGAAACGTATTTTTCTCATTATGGTATTGTTTAATGCTGATTTTTTGATGTATTAAAAGACTTTATAATTCATTCGCTACTAACTGCAATTTTCGGTATTCGATAATATCGGCGATGGATAATATCGTTAGATGATGATCTAGAGCAAAGGCGATCATCTGTGGCAGACGCGACATGGTTCCATCATCTTCCATTAGTTCACATAATACGGACATTGGTTTTAGACCAGCAAGCTTCATGAGGTCGATACTGCCTTCAGTGTGACCATTTCTTCCTAAGACACCATAATCGTGAGCACGCAATGGGAAGATATGCCCCGGTCGAACCAAATCTCCAGGTTGCGCATTTTCAGCACATGCCGCTTTAATAGCGGCAATTCTATCAGATGCCGAAAGACCAGTTGTTGCACCTTCGCGAGCATCAATCGAAACGGTAAAAGGAGTCTGAAAGAGACTGGAATTGGCATTGACCATATAAGGTAAATCGAGTTCATCAGCCTTTTCATTTGTAAGACACAGACAGACAACTCCGCTACAGTGTCTTATCATCTGCACCATATCCTGAATGTCCATATTTTCTGCCGAGAAAATAAGATCACCTTCATTTTCTCTATCTTCATCGTCTAAGAGGATAACGCCTTTACCAGATTTTAGTTCCTCTAAAGCATTCTCAACTCTTTCGTTGGCATCTTTACCAAACATTTTTAATGTATTTTCCATTGTTATACTTATTTTTTATTGATCATTAATGTTATCATCGAGAGGATGCAACTTATTCCTTCAAAAAGATAGACAGTCTGGTAATCGAACCAGCAGCTATTAACCCGGATAGAGGACTAGCTATATTTTTACGTGAGCGGCTACTTTAATCATAAGGAAGAGCAGTGCAATTTATAACCGTTGTAATGATCAGTCCATTTTCTAATGTTACACTCATAATTTTCTGTTTTAATTATTATTTACAGTGCAAAGCTGCAAGTATTGCACACCTTAACCTTTGACTTAAGTCAAAAAAGGAAAAATTATTGTTTAATCATCAGCTGATGCGGAAAGGAGTTATAGGGATAACGGCTCCATTAACATATATGCTTTTAATATTGGGGTATCACTTTACTGTGTTATGATAAACCTTCTGATGAGACAGGAAAACTATTTATGGAAGCTTATGGCACTGCGCATTTATTTATGCTACAGGGTAAAATATTCTGTTTACAATGATTAAAATCAGCGGGTGATTTTAAGCGAGGAGGGTATAGCTAACGAATACTGTAATGGGTGATGAAATTAATAGAAATATTAACTAATTCAGCGTTCCGTAGAATACCCTGACCTTTTTTATTTTTGCATTTTCGATCTGAAAGTATTCGGCATTTTCAAACTTATTTTCATCATCAGTCGTGCAGGTATAAATGACAAAAATACTGTTTTTGTCTTCCAGGAAGGTATCGATGTGATATGCAGTTGCTTCTTTATGAAATGGCCAGCACTTTCGGAAATAGTCTTCTTTAGTAAGCATTGGATCGTGAGGACTACTGAATTGAAAATCTTCATTCAGCAGGCTTTGTAGCCTATTCCGGTCACCTATTTCATAGCAATTAAAATAAGCTAAAATGAGATCTTTATTAGTCATATTTTAAGATTTAATTGATTGAATTACATTTTTTAACTGATGTACATGTCGCTGTGTATGATAGGTATTGAACCAAGCCCACTCCAAAACTGTAAATGGACCATATTCCGGGATGGCAAAATCGATACAGGTATCTGAAAGATTTTTCTCCTTAATTATGGTTTCGATCTGGGCAATGCGATCACGAAGATTTTGTAGTAAACGCTGTTTGTCGAGTCGTTTTTCAGAAGGCAATATCGCTTGAGGAGATTTCATGCGTATTGTAAAGTCCGTAAATGTATCTTTAATGGTTGTTACCTTTTCATCTGGTTTCCGATGAGTCGATTCGGTACGCCCGTTCATGACTTCTGCTGAAGCATAAGACTTCAATATATGATCGCCGATTTGTCCAGGCGACCAATCGTCAGCTTTATGTTTCGTATTCAGTTCATTTTCATCTAAAGAATCAAGTAGCGAGATGAAATCTTCTGTAATTTGTTGAAATGCTTTATTTAGTTCCATAACCTAAATTTAAGAATAATAAATGAATCAAAATATATGATAGGAACAACATGAACAGTTTTATAAATTAATGATTTCATCTATTAATCTACTGTTAATGAGGTGAAAGTAGTGGCGAAACACCAGTGTAGGAAACCTTTAAATCTTCGTTTAAGATATTACATATCATCTTTGATTTACGTGTGGCTCAATCCAGTTGTTTCTAGTTTTTAATGAATTCATAGGACCTTTGGATTTTTCTTTCAGACTGCCAGCGTTAATCTGGTTCAATATGTATTAAAATGTTTCCCAGTTGGGGCATTTTTTTTTGCAGATAGTCCTGAAGCCTATGCGCTAATTGATGGCCCTCTTTTACTGAGATATCACCACTTACAATTGCATGTAAATCAACCAGATGTTTTGTGCCTAATTTACGAACAAAGCATTTTTCTGTACCCAAGATACCATCTACCTTTACGGCGTTGATACGTATCTCAGCGATTATATCATCGTAAAGGTTTTCATCCATGATCTCTCCCAAGGCAGGACGAAAGATAAGATAGCAGTTGTAAAGTATAAATCCCGAAGCAAATAGCGCTGCAAAGTCATCGGCACTCTCATAGCCCTTTCCTAAAATCAAAGCGATTGATATGCCGATAAAGGCTGCTACCGAAGTGATCGCATCACTTCGGTGGTGCCATGCGTCGGCTCGTAATGAAGAGCTTCCAGTTTCTTTACTTTTTTTAATGACAACCCTAAAAGAAACTTCCTTCCAGATAATGATCGCCAATAGCACGAATAAAGTCCATGGTTTGGGCAACTCATGAGGGGTGCGAATATTTTGAATGCTTTCGTAAGCAATGATTGTCGCTGAAATAATTAAAAAGCCCACTACTGCAAATGTTACAAGTGGTTCAATGCGCCCATGTCCGTAAGGATGGTTCTCATCTGCCGGCCTCTTTGCATATTTTAATCCAAGTAAAACCAAAAAAGAGGAAAATATATCTGCTGTAGATTCTATTGCATCTGCAATAAGCGCGTATGAATTTCCAAAATAACCAGCTAACCATTTTAAGAGAGCGAGTAAAAAATTTCCAATTATACTAAAGTAGGTTGCTTTTATAGCCGTTTGTTCATTTGACATTTTATTGTTTTTTTAAGCGTCAATTTAATGAGAATATAGAAATGTTTCCCCAATAACCTCGAATTTGCATGATCAGCAAAGGTTATTAAAGAAATCCAGACCGTTACCAAATGCTGTTTTAACTAACAACAAATGAATACAGATAAAGGATAAAAAAAATGAAAATAATTAAGAAATTTTTGGAGGTTGCCAAATATGGCTGGTATAAGTATTTAAGTAATACTGATCAGGGTAAAATAACAGCTTTTTCTCAAAGAATATGCTTGATGTCATTAATGGTACTTCCGATGACACGGTAGAAGAAATTGCTGTGATGTTTAAAAAATTGACATGTTTCACAAAAGGAAGTTTTTCATCTGTATCCCGGTCATTATCTTTTACAGGAATATTATAATGATCATTTAAGAATTGTACAAACGTCAGTTTACTGTTGTTATTTTTATGTTCTATACAATGAGAAATTAATACAGGAATTTTCAACAATTGAATCAGTTCAGTTGTTGAAAACAAATAAATTGATAATATCAATAAGATTGAAAAATTTTTCACTGAGACAAATGTAGCAACTTTTTACTTATTATGAAGTGAATAGTGCGCTTGGCAACAATTTCACAATTGCTCATAATTATGGTAATAACCGTACTCTAAACTATAGTTTGGAACTTTATCTCTAATTTTTCTTATACAGTAGCTTGATAGAGAATAAATGATTTATATTCCTGCGCAATCAAGTTGCGTAGCTACTGCGATTCGACTTGGTTTATTTTGATCTTAAATATTTTATTATTTTGATTTTCAGTTTTTTATATTGTTAATTTTTATTGCGCAGTTAAGCTGCAGTAGGTAGATCTCATCTTTGTCATGTAGTACAAAGGAATGTTCCTTTGTGGAAAATAAAATTGAAAATGGATCATCATTATTTATGCGGAATCATTCAAGAGATTGAAATTAAGGAAAATATAAAGATACTTTATGCATGTGAGTCAGGAAGTCGTGCATGGGGTTTTCCATCTTTAGACAGTGACTACGATATTCGGTTTATCTATCAAAGACGAAAGAACGATTATCTATCAGTATTTTCTATAGAAGAGGATATTAAGTACCCAATTGTTGGTGATCTTGATATTTATGGTTGGGATATTCGCAAAGTACTGAAGCTACTTTACAAAAGTAACTGTACATTATATGAATGGTTGCAATCCCCAATTTGTTATGGAGATTATAGTTTTTTTAAAAATGATTTTATAACACTACTGGATTATGCACCTAACTTGCGTGCGCATATGCACCATTATTTAGGTTTATGTCATAGGAAAATGGAAGGGCTTGATCAGTCAAACATCTTGCTGAAAGAATTTCTTTACATTGCTAGAAGTCTTTTATCAGCTCTATGGATTGAAACAAACAGATCTTATGCGCCAATGGAAATGAAAGATTTAATGCAATTGCTTCCATCCGATCTTATTAAAAGTCTGGAGTCGATTATTATGATAAAAGCATCAGTTAGAGAAGATTTTATATTCTCTCCGGATGAGAAGCTGTGTATCTATATGAAAAATACATTCAAAAAACTTAAAGATACTGTTATGACAATACCTGCTTTAAAAATGTCAGTAGAACCGGTCAATAGTTATTTTATAGACTTAATTCGTAAAGAAGATGATGACAATTAAAGATCTGCATGATCAAAATCTGATTCTGTTTAAAGCAATAACAGGAAGCAGGGCTTACGGTTTAGATACAGCGGCATCTGATACAGATATTAAAGGCGTGTTTTACTTACCAAAAAATATGTTCTATGGTTTAAGCTATATCGCTCAAATTAATAACGATAGTCATGATGAGGTATATTATGAATTAGGCAGATTTGTCGAATTACTCAGTAAAAATAATCCGGGAGCAATGGAACTACTGGCTAGTGCTTCAGCATCCATATTGATAAACCATCCATTAATGGCAAATTTTCAATTTAAAAAACTCCTTAATATGGGATTGATAGATAGTTTTGTTCAATATGCGATGCAGCAGGTGAAAAAAGCCAAAGGCTTGAACAAAAAGATCAATAATCCACATGTAGGAGCGCGGAAAAGTTTATTAGATTTTGCTTACATAATGAGTAGCGGAAAAAGTTATCCTGTAGAATCATGGTTACAGGATCATAAGTTAAAGTCTCACTTTTGCGGATTGATTAAATTGAATCATTGTAAAAATGTGTTTGCATTATATTATGATAAGAATGAGCAAGGATTATATCGCGGTATAATGGCAAAAGCAGATAGCCATGAAGTTACCTTGAGTTCCATTGCGAAAGGAGAGGAGACCCTAGCATTGCTCTTTGTTAATCATGAAGCCTATTCTTCATATTGTAAAGATTTTAAGGCATACAAGGAGTGGGAAAAGAAGCGTAATGTTATGCGTTATGCTGGAACTGTCGCACATGGACAAGGATATGATGCTAAAAATATGATGCATACTATACGTCTGATGGAGGTTGCGCGAGATCTGTTATTAAAGGGAGAACTCATTCTTAAGCGGCCTAATCGTGAAGCACTGCTCGAAATAAAATCAGGCAGATGGACATATGACGAATTATGTAGAAAGGTGGAAGTGATACAATGTGAAATTGATGAAATGTATTTCGAGAGTTCATTCCCTAAATCAGTGGATACCACTTATTTAGAAAAAAGTCTTCTTCAAATACGCGAATCGTTATATCAATAGATACTGAATATGATCGTTCGTATAGAAATATAATTGTCTTAAATATTTTTTATGTTTAAGACAATTATACAGAAAGTCAAAAGCATTTTTCAATTATTTCGCAGCCTTGTCTAACGTCCAAATGAATTTAATTTCAGATTTGGATACGGAAAATGCTTAAATTTTAAGTTCACCCATTGAATACAGCAGATCTACCTTTCCAGTATCTTTCTGATCGTATCACGCTCTTTTTCCGAAAGCGCAATAGCATTTTCAAAAAGTGGTACTATATCCTGTTTACGGTCTGTTTGCAAGAGCAAGTCCAGAAGACCGAGATAAGTGCGTATGAGGTCAGCTTTGATGCCAACAAAGGCACGTGGATCGGCAATATACAGTTCCTGAATCAGAGATAGTAAAATCCTTTTTCGGTTTACATCGATATCCGACGAGCTGTAACGCGGCAGTAGGTTTTTCTTCTCCAGTTCTTCAAGTTTGACTGTGACGGCCTGCTCGCGAATATATTTTTTCTGTTTACGCTCCAGAAAATCACGTAATTCAGCCAGTAATTTACGATAAATAACCTGCTGTTCTTTTTCACTGAAGAGATTGCTTTCCGAAGAAATCGCGATATCAGCTTGCTCGAATTGATCAAAGAAGTCAGATTCTATATATACCGAGTGGTGGAAGTCGATCGCATTATTATTAAAACTACTGAGCAGTTTTGCTACTTCAGTTTTGTTGCTGTTTAAAAAATAGTAATAGTAACGGTCTCCGATCTGTTCTTTCCATCGGATATAGTTTACACGGAAGCTGTACGAGTTTTCCGCTATACTATAAAGAGTGAATATCGTACTGTCGGTCTCCTGTATCAGGTTATGATAATGAAGTGCAGTCCCATTGAGGAGGATGCGGTACCCCCAATCCCGGTTGAGAAGCAGATACCAACCAAATTCCTGCGCAAGAAAATCTGTAAATTCTTCAGACTCCAGTGTAGTAGCTGTTAGTCCAAAGATACCTTCCAGTTTGACAGTTGTACCAGTTCCCTCAGGTTTAGCCGCTGATTTGATATCCCCGATATCATACTGTTCTTTAGCGTCACGATCTATCCGTATGCTATAGGAAATCAGCTCATCATCTGTCTTAACAGTGGTATTCCAAGTTGCTCGTGTGGCAAAGAGTGAGAAAGAAAAACGGCCTTTTCCCTTTTTTCCACGCGTATAGGAGCTCCGTTTTAAGGTATTTTTCTTGAGTGAATCTAAAAAATTTCCAAATGAAAGGTTCAGTGTTTCCCTGGGAATTCCTTCTCCATTATCACGAATGCAGATACTTGTTATAAATCCGAGGGTATTACTTTCGATGTCGATAGAGACTTCTGTAGCCTTAGCATCAAATCCATTCCAGATATATTCTGCCATAACATGTTTGGCGTCTTTTGGTAAACCTGCCGATTCTATACTTGTATTGGTGATCTTGGTGTTATTCTTCATAATGGATTGATCTATTTAAAAGTACAATAATAATTGGGTAAATCATAGTTCTGTGTGACTGATGCTGATCATATATATGAAATAGCTAAAAATTACGCTATAGTTTCTGCAACATACCTGTAATGAAAGTAAACGGGTCATTCGATAGACAACGTCAAAAGATAATATTGCATATAAAATAATTTTATCTTAGTTTGTCCCTTAGTACTTAAAGAGTTTGCTGATGTCATTGATAAGAATACTAAATGAAAAAGACTTTTTTGAAAATGCTAAGATGGGCCATATCCTGAGACCCGCTAATTTTAGCATGATTTTTATCAGAAGTGGATCCATTCATTTGGAGATCAATAACCAATCTGTTTCTTATGTGGAGGATCACGTTTTACTGATATCCTCGCATAACAGCTATAAATTGAGCCATTATACCGATGACCTTAAAATATACATGCTGATCTATAATCGGGAGACTATCAGGGAAAAGATTCATTTTAACTTTAGCCGGTACGATGTGTACCGGATCATCAATGCGGAGAAAAATCAAAATATCTTCAATCCAGATAAAGTGATTTTTGACCAGTTAACCGGTTTGGTGGAACTTATGATTTATCAGACTGATATGGAGAATAGACAATCTTTCTTTCACGAACAGATCATCCTCTCCATATTTTCCACCATAACCTATAAATTGATGGATTCATTAGAAATCCAGCTTCAATTTGACCGAAAACGAAATGCACGAAAAGAGGAAATCACCTTGCAGTTTCTTGAATTGGCTACAGATTATTATAAAACGGAAAAGGAGTTAGATTTTTATGCCAAAAAACTCAATATCTCGATCAAGTATCTATCGATTTGTGTCAAGGAAATTACCGATATAGCACCTTCCGTATTCATTGCTACAGCCTTACTCAATGAGGCTAAAACTTTACTGTTCAGTTCAAAGGATACCATTACTAGGATTGCCGAGGAATTAAACTTCTCAGATCAGTATGCTTTTGGTAAATTTTTTAAAAAGCATACGGGATTAAGTCCCAAAAATTACCGGAATAAACACGAGGTTACCTTGTTTTGATACTATTTGGACTTCTTTTGCCCCGCTTTCAACCTTTTTGTTAGGGTTGTTTTTTACGACTTTTGTGCTGTGAAATTCTAAAATGTATCGCACACAATGAAAATAAAACCATTCAGTTATCTGTTTTTGGTAATCGGATTGCTTTTTTCAGACTCCTTACTATTTGCTCAGGAAGCTACTCAAAAAAAGCTCAGCGTTGAAGAACTCTTTTCTTTGGTTCTGGAAAACAATCCAACTTTATCAGTTTCCAAAGCAGGTATAAAAATAGCAAAACAGAACGTAGAGGTCGCTAAAAATTTACAGCTTCCTGATCTTAATCTAAGCGCCAGCGCCCTTTATATCGGTGACGGTGTCCTACTTGATAAAGATTTTTCCAATTCGACGACGGTCAAGATGCCACATTTTGGCAATAACTATGCCTTGGAAGCGACTCAGTTAATCTGGAAGGGTGGTATGGTCAAACATACTATTGAAGCCAAATCGCTACAAGAAGATCTCGCAACCCTGAATTATCAGTTTAACGAGCAGAATATCAAGTTGCTAGCCTTGGGCTACTATTTGGACTTGTATAAGTTGCAAAATCAGGCTTCCGTATACCGTAAAAATATTCAATTGGCCGAGCAACGGTTACAGAATATCAGCCGGTTTTATAAAGAAGGTATGGTCACTCGAAATGATGTGATCCGTGGTGAACTGCAGATCTCTAATCTAAACCTGGCTTTACAGGTGATCGAGAATAATGTGCAGATCTTGAATAAACAGCTCTTGGTTGCCTTGGGTCTTCCTGAAGGAATACAGCTCCTGGCAGATGAAAAGCTATTGCAAACCAATTTGGAAGCATCTCCTTTAGCGTTCTATCAAAACGACATTGATCAGCACCCCTCAGTTCTCATGAGTAAAAAGGGGGTTGAACTATCCGAAACGGCAACGAAGATAACAAAGACCGAACGTATGCCCACTTTAGCCGCTTTTGCAGGTAATAAATTGCAAAGACCAATTACGACGACATCGCCCGCCCTGGATATGTACTCAAATGGTTGGAATGTAGGTTTGTCATTAAGCTATGATATCAGTTCGCTCTATAAATCTTCGAAAAAGATACAGGCTAACAGATATGCATTAGAGAAAGCTAAAGCCCAGGAAAATGAAACAGAAAAAATGATCGAAGTTGCGGTTAATGCCGCCTACATAAAATATAATGAAACACGTAGCCAGAACTCAACATTGGCAAAAAATAAAGATCTAACAGAGGAGAATTACAGAATCATGGAAAGTAAATACAATAACCAGCTGGCCATTCTGCTTGATATGATCGATGCAAGCAATGCGAAGTTGGATGCTGAACTGCAGTACACCAACTCGGAAATCAATATTGTGTTTGCGTATTACAAATTATTGAAAGAAAGCGGGAAAATGTAAGAACTGGAAGCTAACTCCATCGAAGTAGATAAAAAATATGTCACAAAATCAAGATCAGAATCAAGGAACAGATTCGGTAGAAAATACAGGTGTTAAATCAAGTAAAGTAAAACAGAGAATGCCTAAAAAAAAGAACAGAGGAACGATCGTCAGCATGTTGGTGCTATTATTGGTATTGGCAGGACTCTATTGGGTGATCCACGCCTATTTCAATATCGGTAATAACCGTTTTACCAATGCGGCACAGGTCGAATCGTATATTAACCCGATCAATACCCGGGTATCGGCCTATATCAAAGATATTCGTTTTATCGAGCATCAGTACGTAAAAAAGGGAGATACTTTGCTTATATTGGATGATAGTGAGATTCAGACTCAACTGGGGCAGGCGGAAGCAGCCTATTTGTCGGCACTTGCATCTAAGCATGTTACGGCTAATTCGGTCAGAACGGCAACTAATAATATCGGTACAGCACAATCCAACAGCGATGCCGCTCAGGCTAACATTGCTTCGGCAAAAGCAAGATTGTGGAATGCGGAACAGAATTTTAACCGTTATAAAAATCTTTTGAAAGACGAGGCGGTAACCCGTCAACAGTTCGACCAGGTGAAAACGGAATATGAAGCGAGCAGTGCTGCTCTGGAGGCGGTATCTTCGCAATATGAGGCGATTGCGAATTCCCGGAGTACTTCTGTGCTCACGGTGACTGAGGTACAGTCCCGATTAGGAATGAACGATGCAGAGATCAAACGTGCTGAAAATGCATTAAATATGGCTAAGCTCAATCTTTCATATACCGTAATCACAGCGCCTCATGATGGTATCATGGGAAGAAGGACGATCAATATTGGACAGCTGTTGAGTCCAAGTCAGCAGGTAGCCACTATCGTAGACAGTAATAACATTTGGATCACGGCCAATTATCGTGAAAAGCAGATGGAAAATGTTATGATCGGAGCTTTAGCGACCATTCAGGTAGACGCTTTGGGGGGAAAGGAGTTTGTTGGGAAAATCACGGCGATCTCAGGCGCGACAGGCGCGCGGTATGCGGCAGTACCTTTGGATAACTCCACCGGTAATTTTGTAAAGGTACAGCAAAGAATACCTGTAAGAATAGAATTTACTTCGGAAAATAAAACCGAGGACTTAAAACTGTTGCGTGCAGGAATGAATGTGGAGGTTACTTTAAGATAATGTATAATAAAGGATTGTTTGCAGCTTGGGTGCCCAAACCGCTCATGTTATTGCTCATTTTTATTTTTCTGATCCCGGTACTCAGTATCAATAGCGTTTACAGCAATAGTATTAACGATATCTCAGGGGCGCTTGCGACCTATACGGAATATATGGCGATGGCAAGTAATGCTACTACAATCGGAATGGGAGTAGCTATTATCTTTAGTCTGCGGGTGAAAATGCGTTTCCGCTCAAAGGAAATCATTGTGTTCTGTTCGATAGTTCTTGCTCTGTTATCGTACTGTATTGGTACGACTGACAATCCTTTGGTCGTTATTATTGCAGGTTTCTTTATTGGTTTTTTTAAAACTTTTCCTTTTATAGAGCTTTTATTGGTCATGATGGTCATCCTGACGCCTACTGGAGATCGCGGCAAATTCTACGCGATGTTTTATCCGCTTTCGATCTGTCTGTCTCAGTTATCAGCTTACCTCATGGCCGACGTCGTGTTTGACGGAAACTGGCAGGCACCTTATTTTCTGATGTCTGCTGTTATGCTGGTGATTGCGGCGCTTTCATTGATCTTTCAGCACAATCAACGGTTCTCCTTTCGGATGCCCTTATCACAGATTGATTGGCTTTCTTTAGGTTTACTTGCTATTGCAGCCTTGAGTTTGGATTTTGCACTTACCTTTATGAAGCAACAGGGATGGTTTAATTCTCCTTATATAATAGTGTCTATTCTGCTATGTCTACTACTTATAGCAATCGTAATTTCTAGGCAAAAGGGGGCAAAACGTAAATTAGTCAAATTTGAACTGTTCACCGCAAGAGTCAACATCTGGTACAGTATGTTGCTGCTGTTGCTGCTGGGGATATATCTGGCAACTTCTACTTTGCTTTCGCAATATACAGTAGGAGCACTCGGCTACAATAATCTCTTAAATTCGGAGCTGAATCTATGGATGATTCCTGGAATCATATTGGCAGGTATATATGGGTATATCAGTTTTAAGCATAAATGGTTACTGAAGTATTTTATTGCTTCTGGATTTCTGGTGTTCTTTATTTATAGCCTAATGATGTATCTGCTCATACAGCCACAGATGAATATGGAATATCTTTATTTTCCGATGTTCTTAAAGGGGCTAGGGATGGGAATACTCTATATTGGAATCTGGTTTTATGCCGGTTCTGGTCTGAATATGGATGAGCTTCTCGGTATTGTAGGGGTTTTGATCATAGTCAGAACATTTGTAGCAACAGCACTTGGCGCCGCTATTTTAAATTGGGCTTCCTATCAAGGGCAATGGCAGAGTCTGTATGACAGTGCACTGTATATGGATATCGGTGATTTTTCTAATGGGATAGCGATGTATCCGGCCTCGCTGCTCAATGCCATGCTGGCGGCTTTGAAGATCGTCTTCGGTGTATTGTGCTGGATCAGTATTCCGGTGCTTCTATTGGTACTGTTGCATCACTTTGGCAGATTCAATCAAAGACGATTGGTGCTGTTTCGCAAAATAGTACGGGGAAACAAGGTGCGTGGATATTATTTCAGCCGCCGTTAGTCTTAAGAAGATCGGTTGTACGAGAAACCTATGTCAAAGCAAAGTGTCTGTCTCTTTTGCACAATTCTGTTTAAAAGAATTTGCTGGTGTATTATTTCGCTATATTTGATGAATGAAATTTAATCAAATTACGATTATAGATGATTGTGGCATTCAAGAATCTATTGTACAAAAGATAGCCGAATTGTCGAAGTCGTCCATCATCATATTTAATAATACACCCGTTTCTAAAGAGGAAATTATTCAAAGAATTGGTGATAGTGATTGTATTCTTCTAAGTTGGAAGACAATTATTTCTGCTGAAATTTTAGAAGCTTGTCCGTCCTTGAAATTTATTGGACTTTGTTGCAGTTTGTATGATGAGAGTGCTGCAAATGTTGATATAGCAGCCGCGCGAAAACTAGGAATAACGGTTAAAGGTGTAAGAGATTACGGAGATGAAGGAGCTGCCGAATTTATCTTTGCTCAATTGATCTATTTATTTCAGGGATTAGGAAAATACCAATGGAAAGCTGACTCAACCGAATTGAAGGGGAAAAGTATAGGTATTATAGGTTTGGGAACCCTCGGGAGTATGGTCGCAACAATGGCTGGACATTTTGGAATGAAAGTGTTTTATTATAACAGAAATAGAAAAACAGAAGCCGAACAAAAAGGAATTACTTATTTACCGCTGCATGAGCTTCTTGCTATTTGTGATGTTGTTACGACCCATCTTCCTAAAAATACAATTCTTCTTGGAGAGTCCGAGTTTAGTATCAAGAAAAAGAATTCAATATTGATCAATACATCATTAGGATTGACCTTTGATAAAGTAGCTTTTAGTCAATGGTTGCTTACTGATGAATCTTCTTATGCAATTTTTGATGCAGATGGAATGGCTCCATATGCTGACGAATTGTCTAAAAAGAACCGGGTTATCAGTTCTGATAAATTTGCGGGTTTTACAGCTGAGGCGAAAATAAGGTTATCTGAAAAAGTATTGGAAAACCTGTTGGCTTATTAATAACTTAGTAAAACAATTCTCTTGTAAAAACTATTTCCGTAAAAAAACAGATCATTATTAAATTTCAATCCATGCACGCAAAGTTTATTGATCTTATCACCAAGCATGTTATCCTTTCCGATCAGGAAAAAGAATTATGCCGGCGTTTTATGGAACCTGTTTTTTATCCTAAAAATCAGATCATCGAAGAGCAAGGGAAGGTTCCGGCTTATCTATATTTTGTGGTATCAGGCTTTGTACGTTTGTTTCATTATAATGAAAAGGGTGATGAAGTGACGACTCATATCAACTGTCCTCCTGGGTTTATCACGTCCTATATAAATTTTAGCAATCAGACGCGATCAGACGAAAATCTTGAATGCATCACCGAATGCGAGCTTTTGCGTATTACCAGATCTGATCTGGATCTTTTAATACAACAGACACCATCATTCAAAGACTTTAGCATCTATGTGTTTCAGCAATCGTTATCGTACAATGAAAAAAGATCCAGGGAGTTGGCGACACTAATGGCAGAGCAACGGTATTTAAAACTAATGAACGAACAACCAGAAATACTTCATCACGTTCCGATTCAATATATCGCTTCTTTTTTAGGAATGAATCCTAAAAGTTTGAGCCGAATCCGTAAAAAGATCATTAAGTAACATTTGTGAAGTGGTTTAAAATGAATAAGGCAGAACTTTGCTTTATCATTTAAAATCAATGAACATGAAAACTAAAGATTTGGTATTGGTATCCGGAGCAAACGGGCATTTGGGAAACAACTTAGTAAGATTATTAATAAATAAAGGTTTTCGCGTTAGAGCGTCCGTCCGTAATATTAGAAATCTAGATTACTTCAACGATCTGGATTGTGAAGTCGTGCAGGCAGATATTACAGACAAGCAATCATTTAAAAACGCATTGCAAGGTGTTGATACTTTCTATGCCGTGGGGGCCGCATTTAAACTATGGGCTAAAGATCCACAGAAAGATATCTACGATGTAAATTTGCAGGGGACCCGCAATACCATCGAAGCTGCTGCAGACGCAGGTGTTTCGAAAATTGTGTATGTAAGTTCCATAGCTGCTTTGAACTATACACATACGCCAACAAAAGAAAGTAACGGTTACAATCCCGACCGGAGAGATGCCTATTACAACTCTAAAAATGACGGCGAAAAGCTTGCTTTCAAGCTGGCAAAGGAGTTAGGAATTGAGTTGGTTTCCGTTATGCCTGGAGCGATGATAGGCAGCGAAGCCCTATTTCCGCTGAATGTATCCTATGCTGTATTGACGTTAATCTTAAAAAAACGGATTCCTGTAGATACCCATATCGCACTCAATTGGGTCGATGTAAAAGATGTCGCCGAAGGTTGTTATCTGGCTGCAGAGAAAGGTAGGTCTGGAGAACGGTATATCCTCACTAATGAAAGATGCATGAGCATTACCGAAACGACAAAACTTGCACAAAAGCTCTATCCCGAACTTAACCTGCGTATTCCCGTTTCTGTCCCGAAGTTCATACTATATGGTATTGCCGGATTGATGCAGTTTGCAGCAAAGCTAAGTGGAAGACCTCCCTTAATTACAACTAAAGAAATCGCCATGTTCTCTGGATTGCAGCAAGATTTTGATATTTCCAAAGCAAGAAATGAATTAGGATTTAATCCCAAAAGTAGCCAACAGGCAGTTAAAGAAGCATTAGCTTATCTTATGGAACACAAGGAAATGCTTTAGCAATCTTTTATTTTAATCGTGTCCTATGGGATACTTATCCGTCTAAGTCTACAGACATAATAAATACCGAGACATAAATTGGCTATTATAAAGACAGTATCCCTTAAATTAAATAATTATATTTGATTATAATACCAATCACCCACTTTATGAAATTAAAATTACTTCTCACTCTCTTAACAGCTACGTGCTTTATAAATCAATTGGCAGCACAAGATCTACCATCTAAAACAGTATGGGAGGGCAAAATAGAAAATATCCGTATATTTCTAAGGATATCGAAAGATAGCTTAAAAAATCAGTACGTTGCCGTTTTTGATAGCCCAGATCAAGGTGCTATGGGATTGAAGGTTTCTGAGTTAAAGGTCACAAATGACAGTGTGACTGCTTTTTCAGCTCAAATAGGCGGAGGTTTCTATGGTGCATTTAAATCAGGTAGAACTGAATTGGTTGGCGAGTGGAAGCAAGGAGGCGCACTACCATTGGTTTTAAAAAGAGTTGAAAAGGAAGTTGAGATTAAGCGGCCACAGATGCCCAAGGCTCCTTTCCCTTACAAGGAAGAAAAAGTTATTTATTACAATACCGATAAATCAATTCAATACGGTGCTACTCTGACTTTACCTGATACGAATAAGCAAGTACCCGCTGTAATTTTAATTACAGGATCTGGGCAGCAAGATCGCGATGAAACTTTGTTTGGACATAAACCTTTTTGGGTCATTGCTGATTATCTGAGTAGAAATGGTATTGCTGTATTACGTGTTGATGATCGCGGTGTTGGAGAAACGACAGGTGAGGTGATGGATGCGACATCATGGGATTTTGCGGGAGACGTGCTGGTCGGTATGGAATACTTGAAGGCACATCAGGGGATTGATAGCAAAAAAATAGGCCTTATAGGACATAGCGAAGGTGGTATTATTGGCCCTATGGCAGCTGTGCAGTCTAAAGATGTAGCCTTCATCGTTAGTTTGGCAGGAGTAGGTATTAAAGGCCGGGAATTAATGGCGATGCAGTTAAAGAATAATTATGAACAGCTCGGATTAAATACGGAAGAGGTTAGTAGATTTGACAGTCTGTTGAATATGTTATTTGATCTTTCGGCGACTTATTCAGACAATGAGGAACTCAAGCCAATATTTGCAAAGAAAATGAAAGAATGGCTCAATAGCCAGCCTGAGCCATTCCTGGCTAAGCTTGGTTATACAGGACCGCAGGCTTATAATAATATTGATGAATTTGCAGCAAGATTCTTTCTGCCTTGGATGCGCTCTTTTTTGAAATATGATCCAGCAACCACTTTAACAAAAATTAAGATACCTGTCTTAGCTTTGAACGGAGAAAAAGATGTACAGGTATCGGCTCAGGAAAACCTTTCTGGTTTTAAAACGTTGCTTACCAAAGCAGGAAATAAAAATTTTAAAGTGATTGCGATGCCCGGATTGAATCACCTGTTTCAGCATGCAAAAACAGGTCAAGTGAGTGAATATGTTACTATTGAAGAAACGATTTCTCCTGAGGTGTTAAATATCATGAAGAATTGGATAAAGAGTTTGTAAGTAGGTTGTTATAGACAACTGATCAGTTTCTTATGGAAAAATACAAAAGGAATGGCTAAAAGCCCCCTTGTATTGTCGCAAATACACCCTGATCGCGTAATTCGTATACGTTAATTTTGATTAATCATTGACCAAATTGAAAAGACATGAGAAAGATTCGAATTTTTGAACATATTTCGCTTGATGGTGTGATTGAACATGACGGCGATTATGAATATGGAGCGTGGACGACTGCATATCGAAGCGCAGCTGGTGCAGCACTTCTTTTTGAAGCATATGGACCAAATTTTGACCTTCTCCTTGGACGTACTACTTATGACATATTCAGTGAATTTTGGCCCAATGCTGGAGATTTTCCAATGGCTAATGCGATCAATGCAGCTACTAAATATATTGCAACACACAGTCCAAAGAGTTTAAGCTGGGGTCCGGTGGAAGGCTTGGGCACGGATGTGCTTCAGGCAATTACAGCACTTAAGGCAACAGCTGGACCTGATCTGATTATTGTCGGAAGCTCCACGTTAACATCAACATTGTTAGATTCCGGACTTGTAGATGAGGTTGTATTGATAACCTATCCTGTTTTGCTTGGTCACGGTAAACGATTGTTAGGAGACGGTATAACCGCGCGAGAACTTGCATTCGTAAGCTCTAAAGCAACTCCTACAGGACTGCTTATCAACACTTACAAACACATAGGCCCTCTGAAAAAGTAGTTTATAACTTTAAATTATGAATTTGGATATAAATGAATAGTAAGAACAGAAAATAACATACAAAAAAGATGTTTACAGTAGAACAGATCGAGGAGGCGCATAGCAAAGTCAAATCAGGAACAGACTTTCCTAACTATATTCGAGAAATAAAAAAGTTAGGTGTAATAGCATTCGAAACTTGGGTACGAGATAGTCACACCGAATATTTCGGTGAAAATGAATTTAAGACCGTTTCAAAACCCTCGTATGCGAACTTAGAAATTAAAGCAGTCTGTGATCCATTAAAATTTAGGGATTACTTAAAGATACACCAAAAAGGGGAGACTGATTACTTCACTTTTTGCAAACATTGTGCGGAGACCGGTGTGGAAAAATGGACTGTTTCACTGCATTCTATGACATGCACATATTATGACATGGCAGATAATGAAATTTTAACAGAAAAAATACCGGAGTAGGTGTATGTGATGATACTGTGAGATAGAGGAATATCATTGTTCATCTCTAAGGTATGTTATTGACTACTGAAAATCCTCTGGAAAAGCAATGAGCTTACTAATTAAGGAGGCCGTCGGTTAGCTAAAAATTAAAGTTACATGTTAAAAAATATCGGGTTAGATATAATCGCAATTTCCGTGTTATTCCCACATTAAAGTTTCAAAAGGCATAGTATTTGCTTATCGAATTCCATAAAATTAATCCATATGAAAAAGACCATTTTACTTTTTGTATTGTTATGTACTGCTTTTTTTTCGCGAGCAGATCAACTTCAGGCTTTAACACAGAAGCAAGCAGAAGCTGCAGTCGTCTACCTTAAAAAAGAACCAATCGTGATTTTATGGTGCAGTTGCTGTGATAATGAAACACCTAAAAAAGTTACTGTTAATGAAGTTTTTTATAAAAAAGATAGCGATGGAAAATACTATTCTGTCATATTAAAAGGAAGGGATGAAAGTGGAAAGGAAGTGGAAGAATATTTAGATCTGGCCTATGTGTTCGTAAAAAAAGGTAGAAAAGCACAAAGTTTAGGTAAGGTTTTAAAATTTGAGTGTGATCCTTGTACTAAGCCATTTGAATGGTCAATGTAAAATATAGAAGAATAGCCTGCAAGAAGCTAGGGTATTTTCAAAGCTGATTTACATTCAAACCAAAATGCCGTTATTTTAAAATAACGGCATTTATATTTTAGATGAATTTCTAAAGATCAACTTCAAGAATTGGAGAGTGCCTAAGCTCTTTGTCTTTTCAAAATCCAGTTGGAAACAATATATTGGGCTAAAATATAGCTGATAACTGGGATAGTATTCATCTTATATTCTTTCTAATATTGATGGATAAGATGAATAAAATTATTAAGCATGAAAACTATAGCTTTTAGTATCCTATTTATGTTGACTTCAATCACAGCTTGTACACAAGAAAAAAAGGACAATTCTCCTGATGTTCTTTTAAAAAAGAAGACCATAAATAGTGTTCCTTTTTTAACGAAGCAAAATGATTTTATCTATGTAGATAAAACAAGTTTGAAAGCTGTCACAAATCAAAAATTCCGTACGGCCTCCCTATTGACACCGACAGGTTTTGCAATTGTTGAAAATGACAAGAATGAATATGCGGCCATAGACGAAAATGGAAAAATAGTTTTGGATTTTTCAGCCAGCGAAATCAACTTAAACGTTATAAATGGTTTAACTTTTTACAAAAGAGACCTGGAATATGTCAAGAAGGTGCCGATCTGGAAATGGGAATGGAATATTCTGGGGGGTGGAATCCAAAAAGAAAAAAACTACCACAACATTGAAATAGGAGTAGTAGAAACTAAGCAAATTTTACTTCATAAGGATGTTCCATATTTGGACGACAGTTACTATTTAAATTTTATCCCAGTAGATGAAAACCACATCTTTTGGAATGGTACCCTGTATGAAATCAAAAAAAATCGCTTGAATAAAATTGAACATAATATCACTGAATTGCTTGAAAATAAACGCTTTATTAAAGCTTCTAATGCAGGTTTTTCCCTTTATGAACTCAACCATAAAAAACCAATTCACAACGGATTGGAAGGTGTCGAAACACTTTCAATGCAATTTGAGAAAGAAACAATCGTGCTCAATGAAATTAATAAAGAACGTTATACACCTGAAGTTCCTAAACTACTATTAGATAGCGAAACCAATGCTGTTTATCCGTTTCCACAATATGAAAAGGTATTTCCAAAGGAAATCACAAAGGCAACAGCTAAACAGATCGATTTCATAAGAAAAACTACCCTAGTGTATTCAATAACTAATTCACCTTATTTTCTATTGGGTATTTTTAATTATGATCATGCTATTTGGGCGTTCGATTGGCTATATATTGATACCAAAGGAACTGTCGTTGATACCATTGATACGTATAATTTTAAGGTCATGGATCAAGTAGGAAATTTGGTCTGGCCCGATAGAAAGATGATTTTACCAAATAGATACATGGATAAAAATTGGAAATTTGGGAAAATAAATTCATACGAAGGCATGGGTGATTTATATATTATTCCGATTGAAGACGAAAAACAATTTCGCACTAAAGGCTTGTGGAATCGGCACGAACATATCTGGGAGATAAAGCCCGAATATCATGAAATATCAGTTTTGAGTACTGAAAATCAGATCTATGCGCTTCAAAAAGAACAGGGTGGATTGTATGCGCTTTACGATAATAAAAATAAACAATACATTGGATCAAAAGCCTATCAATCCATTAATTCGGATGGACTGGTCACGGTTAAATTGAATGAAGAGCAAACTATTTATTACTATATTGACATTTGTTCTGGAAAAGAATACAAAGAAAATTAATAATAAACTCCAAATACGATATTTATGATTTTCAGAATGCTGTTAGCACTTGTTGCTTGTGTTTTAAGTTTATCCTCTTTTGCGCAGATACGTACAGGAGTATATTTTCCTTCTGATCAAAAATTCAATGAAATAATTGAAGATTTTGGAAATCCATTGCCCGGAAATCCGGTAATGGTTGTTCAATCATTTGTTCCCAACCGCGGAAGTTATGTTTGGTTTTTAAACGAAAGCAAAGCTGCACAGGACGCTTATCTTAACGATAACCCCAAGGATCTGCACGCAGGAATTTTTCTGGAAGATCATGGCGGATTAATTCCAAAAATTACCTTTAAAGATTTTGCTGTAGGATTGGCACAACCGATCTATCTCATTAACTACTGTGAAGTGGGAGATGCAAATAAGGATGGTTTTCCTGAGTTTTACCTTACTTATTTTCAAGAATCAGATGGTTTAGATGCTAAACCGCTGAAAGTTATCGTTTACACAAATGGGGGCGGAAAAACATTCTTAAAATCAAAGATTACCGGTTGGATTCCTTTTCAGGAAGAAGATCAGTACAGGGAAGAAAAGGATGCAAATTTTAAGTTATTACCCAAAGAGATAAGGCGGAACGCTGAAAAAATACTGCAAGATGCGAAAAGTCAACTGAATTAACATACCTATGAAATTACCCAATCACTGGCAGAGCTTTATTAAAATATTTCAGAAGAAATTTAATTCTGAAATTGTGTCTGATAGCATACGTGTTTTTCAAGATGAGGAAGCTATTAAAGAACGCTTTACAACCCATCAGTTTGAGACGTATTTGCCCTATTATATTCCTGTGGCCGATGATTCTGGTGGGCATGTGGCTGTAATTTCTAGAAATGACGAGGACAAAAAGGTATATCTTACTTCTTATGGCACCTTGGAAGAAAAGTATTTTAAAATATTAGATCGAGATTTACTGCATTGGATGCAACGAAAATTTCCTTTTGATAATGAAGATAAACATGAAAACGAATTAACAGCGGAACAGCAGGCATCTTTTGAAAGTGAAAATAAGCGCCTCTTAGAGCAAGTTGGTCAGTTTCCTTCCTTATTAAATTTTTGGAATCAAACGTATTCGATTGAAAATTTCTGTCTCCCGGAAAACTTTCCAGTAGTAGATCAACTGCTGGCATTCCAAGATGGATACGCTTTTAATACGGTTGCATCCAAAAGCTTGATTGGCGAAAAAGAAGGAGATTTTAAGGAAAGCTGGCTAGTCATTGCCAGTAATTATTTTGCAGACCCCTTTTTTATCGATTTTAACGATTCAGAAGAAAATTTTCCCGTTTATTTTGCTTTTCATGGTGCAGGAAAATGGAAACCCATTAAAGTGGCAGATAACATTGATACTTTTCAAAATGTTTTACGAACCATTTTCGAGCTAAGGTATGATAAAAATGGCCTACTTTCATTATTAACGGAATTGAGTATTTCAGGAAATGATTTTTGGGACGAAGTTTATCAAAATGTGCTGGAGATGCCAGAGATGGCAGAAGATGAGCAAAATGAAATGATCAGCGAATCGGATTGGCAGGAGGCTGAGGTGTATATCACAGATATCGGTCCAAATAAAATGAAAATAGTCTCCTTATTAAAAGCGAAGTACCGATTGTCGGGTGCTGAAGCGCTGCAAATGAGTAAGGAAGCACGTATATTGTATCACAAAGGTCCTAAAAAATGGATACATAGCTGCGTTCAAGAATTAGAGAATTTAGGTGCTCAGGTAGCAATCGTTATACAGTGATCATTAAAGTGGATGTATAAATAGGTTGTTGGGAAAAAAGTAAAAACGCTAAAAACTACCAGTATCGGGGATATTTTCAAATGGTATCTTTTGTTATCTTTAATTCATAGATTTATTAGAAATAAGACCGTGAGATATTTGGCAGTTGTAACTTCATTTTTAGCGTTATTTGGCTGTAAAACAAATGTTCAAAAATTGCAGATTTCTACTATTTACACCGAACCAAAGCGGGTATTAAAAGAAATTCCAGAAACTGGTGCAATACAAACTTATGTGAGCCGTAAGGAAGTTACAGAACGCCTAGTTCCTCGTATTTACATGCTCTATAAAAATGCTGAAACTCTTAAATTTCGGATGCAGGGCAACATCAGTTCCAGTGGCCATGCTGTTCATCAGGTTAGAAAAATTCGTTTTGAAAGAGGAGAACAAAAGGGGAATACCATCACATTGCGGTATTACGTAGAGATTAAAAAATATCCAGGCAAGGAAAGCGCTGATGTGAAGGGATATAATTATACCAAAGATGAAATTTATAAAATACTTAATGATGTTAAATTAATAAATATCCAATTGTATGAAGACCGGATCGATGGTATAGCAGCTGCCAATCCAAAACTTATAGCTGAGCAGACCTTTTAATTTCTTTGCAAAAATCTAGTAATATGAAAACGAAACGATGAACGTATTAAGTGAATACTTACATTTTATTACGAAGGACTCTGATCATGAAACTTTAAATAAAAGATTTCAGACACGATATTCGAACCTGCCGGATGATTATCTTGCTTTTTTGAAAACATACTCCTTGCTCACGAACCACTCCGATACAACATGGTTTAACAGCATTACAGATTTTAATGAGACAAATGAAGAAAATGATTTCAAATGGAATGAATTTGAAATTCTGTCCTTAGACGCTTTTGATGGAGATGTTGAAAATCAACAATTGGTAAAGAATTTTTGGAATCAACATGTACCTATTATTCTATCTGTTAAAAACGGTTATGCCTATTTTGCTCTTCATGTTTCAGTAGAAAATTTTGGGAAAATCTATTATGGTCAAGAACCTGAGTTTGAAGAAACAGAACTTGTGTCGGACAGTTTTAGTGCTTTCATTGAAGCGATCCAAAAGAGATCATTAAAGAAAGAATACCTGGATTTGTTTTAAAGATCATAAAATGGTCAAACAAATTTTAGAAATGATTGTACTTGAAAAGGCTTGCATATTAAAAAAATAAAGCGACAATGAAAAAAACTGCTTCCTTTACATTTTTTAGCTTCTTGCTGACAATAACGATTCTAAGTTGTGCAGATGCTGAAAGAAAGAAAAACAATTTCCCTAACGATCTAAAAAATAGCAAATGGATCATTCAGGAAGGAGGGCTTGTCACGATAGATGGTGATACAACCTATCGCTTATCAAAAAGAATAGATACGGCATTTATTTTCAATTTTTACGCAGTAGACTTTCTCGATCAAGAAAGATTTACAAGTTATGATAGTTGGGAATGTGGCAATGATTGTTTCACACAAATATTTGGAAGATATTATTTCACCAAAGCAGATCAAATTGAAATGCAGGTTGATAGCATTGCCCGATCTGGAACATGTGAAGCCCCAACCCAGGTTTTCACCATATCAAAAGTCATGTCCTTTAATATGGTGAAAAAAGGGGATCAACTGCAGCTGATCAGAAAATAGCAGTTATATATTCTTAACTAAAATAGATTCGGCTTCAACTGAATTTTTATGTAAGCTGTCTTTTGGTTTTTACCCTTCGCCGGCGCTGAATTTGTCGGGAATACTTCAGCATAAAAAGTGTCGTTATCCGCCCAAAAAGCTTTTTTATGATCTGCAATTTTGAAGTTCGTAAAATTAATATACAGCAGGTTTTCTTGATCAGAAACTTGCTCCGCGTATTTGTTAATGGTAAAATCACTTCCTACGTCATTGTTTGAATTGACATAAGAAATCCAATTTTTACCTGGAATAATTTGTGGATAACCACCGGTAAACGTTCTAAAATTAACTTCAGGTTTTATCGTATAAAACGAGTAGTACATATCGTATACTTCAGGCGATTCTTCTTTGAAGATCTCTAAATTTAGTGTAGGAGACTGCCCGATATATTCATTGGATAACATGCCGTCTTCTGTATGGACATTCTCATGCTGCACAATCGTGGTTTCTTTTCCATTTTCCGTATATACCCAGTTGCCATCTTTCAGTTTTACTTTCGGATTTTTCACTAAGACTTCATCAATTCGATTTTTAGAAGCTGTTTTAAATTCTTGTGCTGAAACCTCTGCTATCGTACCGAATTTACGGAATGATTTATTTTTAAAATCTTGAGTTTTCTTCAATAAGCTGCTTCTGATCTCATAAAGATCTTTACCTTCTAAGGTCAAATCAAAAGAGGCTGTGAATTCTGACTTCAAAACAAAAGCTTCAATGCTATTCGAAATGTTATTATCAATGCTAAAATGGATCGCGTAAAAATCATCAAACTCCTCAAATCCATAGTAATTATCGAGTTTATTTTTAGCTACTTTTAGGTGATCAGCATCTTTGCTTGGAGCCATAAAAAAATGAACAGAATCTAGTTTAGTAAATAATTGAAAGGGTACATCCTGTATATTATCTACACCTTTTATCTTTTTGAAATCGGTTAGTGTAATGATTTTCTTCGTAACTTCAGTGGTCTCTTTACTCGTGTCAGTTGCTTTAGGAGACGGATTACATCCCACAAAAGTAACAACTAGGGTGGATATGACGAATGGATATAATGTTTTCATTTTTTGTGTCTTTTAGCAAAGATATTACTATTCAAATTGGCTTAATATGGCCGAAAGCAGGGATTTATTGAAGGGCATATTTTAGACAATTTTAAAAAAGATAAATGAAAGACTTTAAAATTATTCAATACACATGAAAAATGTAATCATTAACTTCTCTTTTGCGATGGCTCTACTCGCTTCTTGCTCACCAGTTGCCGAAAAGAAAGGGGATAAATCTACTGATATAGTTCCAAAAGTAGATACAGCCGGTGCGCCTGTTCTTCGAAAAAGTACGGTAGCTAAAGTGGATCTTCCGACTGATCTTTCAACCTTAATCCCTATTGATGTATTGGATAGCACAAGTACAAATGTGTATGTGAAATACGGTATAGAATTCTCCGGGAACTGTTATTCATGCGACTTAGCTAGTTTATCCATTACAAAGAATAAAATGATATGGACCAATGTCTGTGATGAAAAAGACACTTTTGAAATTGATGATTTCGTTGCTTCTATCGAAGGAAATAAAACAACTTTAAAAACATCAGAACGTACGTATATTTTAACAAAAATAGATAAAGCACCTGTTTATGAGCTGGTATTAGAAGGGAAGAAACTGGAACTAAAAAACAAAAGAATATCAAAGTTTTTTACAGTTAAAGAAGCTTCACCACTTTTTAAAGAACATGATTGTGGCGATTTTGGAGGATAATTAATGATTACTGTTCAACTTCTATTCGAATATAAAATTGAATATGTCGAGCATAGCGCTTGTAATTACATTCCAAAGAAGAGAAAAGAACGAAAAACATAATTTGAGAATTAGATTTTTTTTGGTGCTGATCTCGAAGAGGGGCCAGGGGCGTCTGCGTTCATAAGCAAAAGTTATCAATCGAATATCTTTTAAACCCGTTTGGTCGTTCCAAACGGTTTTTTTATATGATCCTTTTTTCCTGTTGGTTTTAAATCATTTTCCTCTGAATGACCTAAAAATGAATTATTATATGCTACGGTCTTTGAATTTCAGCATCTGTTTATTAAGGGCTTTATCATGAATTGAGAGGCAAATAAAAAAATAATGTTCCTTTTTTATGAAGGATTAAAAATTAAATAAAAAACTATCCAGCACTTGTAGTGATATAGGATTTTGTTATCTTGCCCGCAACAACTATAAACTAAGGGCCCATTATTTTATTCATATCATGTACACGGAGAATCTCTATTCTTTAGAAGAATTATATCTTTTGGTGAAAAGATCTGACGTGGATGCTTATAATGTATTGTATGAAAGAACTTGGAAAGGTTTATATCAGCACGCTTTTTCAAGGTTAAATGATGAATTGATCAGTAAAGAGATTGTGCAGGATGTATATATTGATTTATGGGTCAAGCGCCATGAAAAAGAAATTCAACAGGTAAGTAACTATCTGTATACAGCTATACGGTACAAGATTATTGATCAGTTTAGGAAATCGACTAAAAAGCTAGAAAGTCTAGAAACGATTGTTGAGTACATGGCAAGTGTGGATCAGGCAGATCATAATTTTAGAGAAGAGGAACTTCAAGTTCATCTAAATTACTGGATTGATAAACTGCCGAAGAAAAGAAGAGAAATTTTTAAACTCAAATATTTTGATGACTTGAACAATAAGGAGATTGGCGAAATATTAAATGTTTCTCCAAAAACTGTTCAAAACCAATTATTAACAGCCTCCAAATGGTTGAAAAACCAGTTGAAGGAAATATTATTTTTATTTTTTTAATTTTTTGGGAGTTTTGCTATAAATCACGACATATAATAAAGACCAACTTATAAACTTTATATATGTCCACTAGTAAAACTAGAATTAGAGTATTTATTATAAATATTTTTAATAAGTATTTATCCGGTAAAACCTCAGAAAATGAGGATCAACTAATTGAAAAAATATATGACCGTCTCGATATTCACGATCTCGATCATATCGATTATGAATCCATTAATAAAGATATTAAACAGCAAGTTGACGCTGCCATAACCCGGAAAATTAAAATTTCCAATCGAAAAAAGCATTATCAGATAGCGGTTGCGGCAAGCGTATTGTTTGTTCTTTCATTAGGTGCTTTATTCTTGTACCAAGGAAAGGACACCATTATGTCTTTAAGTAGAAGTAAACATACTGCTCGTGATTTTCCTCAATTAACCTTCAACAGAGAGCACCGCATTAATCTTCTCGACTCACTACCAGTAGGCAGTACACTTCACAAAAAAGGAGAGGGGCATATTTTAGATCTAACACATATGGAGCGATCACAAAAAGTCGAACTTATAGAAATCAATAATCCATCCGAAACCCCTTTTACCGTTGTTTTAAAGGATCAAACAAAAGTTAGCCTCAATAAACATTCTTCCGTTTCATTCCAGTCCAATTTTGGGATACACTCAAGGGAAGTGATGGCGGTAGGGGAAGTTGATTTTGACGTTTCTAAGCAGCAATCTCAAGATAAGTGGGTTCCTTTTACAGTCCGAACTAAGCTACAAACCATTGAAGTCTTGGGGACACAATTTCATGTTTCAACGACTATACCAGGTGAAGAAAATGTACTGTTGAAAGAAGGTAGCATCAGGTTGGCACATAATCATTCGGACGGTACGGTTATCCTTAAACCTGGAGATAAAGCATTTCTTCAAGAAATACAACCTAAAATTATGATTTCTTCGCAAAGCAGCAAAGCTAAAATAGATTCATGGAGAAGAGGCGAATTTTATTTTGAAAATGAAAAACTGAGACAGGTTATGGACGAAATCGGTACCTGGTACGGCAAATCGATTGAAATGAGTGATGACACAGGTGCTAAAACACTTACCGGAATATTTACAAGATACAATACTATCGAAGATGTGCTGCACATGATCGCACTCACAAATAGTGTTGATTTTAAAGAAAAGAAAGGAGTCATCTATGTAACAGTCAAATAAACAGTCAACAATTAAAATCACCAATTTTTTTAATAAACTAATTTATGAATCAATTGAAACCAAAACAAACAAAACAAAATATTCGGGGTGTCAGACTCCTGATGTATCTGGTCTTATTGACTATCTGCATCACTACGACGAGTTCTAGTCTGAAAGCAACGTTGCAAAAAGAAATTTCCATTGAATTTAATAATGTAACGATTAAGCAGGCGTTGCATGATCTTCATGGAAAGATGGGTGTTAAATTTGTTTATTCACCTAATGATATTGATGAAAATAAAAAAATAAAACTATCATTTCATAATGAAAAGTTAGAAAGTATTCTGAACAAATTGTTTACCGGGATGAATGTATCTTTTGTTATGAAAGACTACACCATTATTCTAAAGAAATCAGCAAAAGTTGAACAAGTTATTCAGAATAGGATTATTGAAGGGCAGGTATTGACCGAAAGTGGTAATCGCTTATCAAATGCTACCGTTACTGGAAATGTGAGTAACCGCAGTACATCTACTGATGATAACGGACGCTTTAGTTTAAGTGTTTTACCTACAGATCGTTATATTTCCGTTCGTTTGGTCGGTTATGCACCTGAACAGATTGAATTAACAGATAGAAATTCGTACAGAATTGTTTTAAAGGATAGTGTAAGTGCGCTGGATGAAGTTGTTGTTGTTGGTTTCGGTACCCAACGTAAAGCTTCAGTAGTAGGAGCCATTACCACCATACAGCCAAAGCGTTTACAAAGTGGTACAACACGTTCTTTAAGCAATAATCTTGCAGGCCAGCTGTCCGGAGTGATTGCTGTTCAACGTTCTGGAGAACCAGGATATGATAATTCTAATTTTTGGATCAGAGGCATCAGTACCTTTGGCGGGAATCGGAATCCTCTAATTTTAGTAGATGGCGTCGAACGATCATTGGATAATATGGATCCCGAAGAGATCGAATCATTCTCAGTCCTTAAAGATGCTGCAGCTAGTGCCGTTTACGGTGTTCGGGGAGCAAATGGTGTCATCTTAGTCAATACAAAAAGAGGAAAAGTGGGTAAGCCTAATGTTTCGTTTCGATTTGAAGAGGGATTAACTTCTCCCATTCAGTTACCAAAATTTGTCGGAGCAGCAGAATACCTAGAGGTCATGAACAGTATCCGTGAAGAACGTGGTGAAACAGGGTTGTATTCACAGGAGCGAATTGATAATATCCGCAAAGGTGTGGATAAAGACCTGTATCCAGATGTTAACTGGTTGGATGAGATCTTAAAAGATAGAGCTGGAAACAGCCGAGGCAATTTAAGTGTCAACGGCGGTTCAGATATTCTGCGTTATTCCTTAGTTACTTCATTTTATAGAGAAGGTGGAATCATAGAAAGAGATAAGAAGCAGGACTGGGATTCTTCTTCCAAATTAAATCGGTACAACGTACGTTCCAATGTAGATATAAATGTCAGCCCGACTACCTTATTTCGGTTGAATATTGGCGGTTATCTTCAAGATCGCAATCGTGCACCTCAAAGTGTTGATGCTCTTTTTCAGGAGGCATTTACAATTCCCCCTTACGTCCATCCAACCATTTACTCTAGCGGAGAAATACCACGTACCTCGGGACGTACCAATCCCTGGGCGCTAGCTACGCAACGCGGGTATGAAAGATTAAGTGATAGCAAAATTGAATCCTTGTTTTCCATAGAGCAAGATTTATCCTTTTTTTTAAAAGGGTTAAAAGCAAGAGGTCTTTTTTCTTTCGATCGTTATTCTAGTACTTCCGTAGTACGAAGTAAAGATCCAGATTATTACAATCCGGCCATAGGAAGAGATGAAGAGGGACGTTTGAAACTTGTTATAGATAGCTATGGGCAGGAGTTCTTAGGTTACAGCAAAGGATCAGATTGGGGAGATAAGAGTATGTATTTAGAAGGAGCAATCAACTATGCTCAAAATTTCGGAAACCATAACATCGAGGGGATGGTACTCTATAATCAGCGAAACTACGATAATGGCGATCTGTTGCCTTACCGTAATCAAGGTATTGCAGGTCGTTTTTCCTACAACTACGCTAACCGCTACATAGGTGAGTTCAATTTTGGTTATAATGGATCTGAAAATTTTGCTCCGGGTAAAAGGTTTGGTTTCTTCCCCTCTTTTGCATTGGGATGGTATCTATCAGAAGAAACTTGGATGCAACATTTGAGAAGTACGGTCAATAAACTTAAGTTCAGAGGTTCCTACGGTTTAGTCGGAAATGACAAGCTGGATGGTCGACGCTTCGCTTACATTACCACGATTAATGAGTCCACGGGTTATTCGTGGGGTATCAATAATGATTTCAGACGATCGGGCAGAATTGAAGGTGATCAGGGAAATCTCGATTTGACGTGGGAGACGGTAAACAAGACCAATCTAGGTTTTGAACTGGGACTGTGGAATGCACTTGACTTTCAAATCGATTATTTTACAGAAAAGCGCAGCAATATTTTTATGCAACGTCGGTCTATACCCGGCTCCAGTGGATTTACAAATGCGCCGTGGGCAAACTATGGTAAAGTGAATAATCAAGGAGTAGATGCATCAGTTGAATTTAGTAAAGCATTAAATCCGGATTTATTTCTATCAGTAAGGGGTACATTCACTTACGCACATAACAAAATCATTGAGCAAGATGAGCCATCAGCAGTAATTGGCACATCCCGTTCTTCGACAGGGAAGTCAATCGGACAGTTATTTGGTTTAGTGGCAGATGGTCTTTTTGAGGAACAGGATTTTGCCGATGTCGCTAATGGACAATTAAAAAGTGATATTCCTAAACATACTTTTGGCCCTGTTCGTCCTGGAGATATTAAATACGTGGACCTAAACCATGATGGTGTGATTGATGCATTTGACAGAACTGCAATAGGAGGTACAGAAGATCCTCAGATTGTATACGGTTTTGGAGCAAATGTGCGCTATAAATCTTTTGACTTTGGCTTCTTTATGCAAGGACTTTCAAAGACGGACCGTATTATCGGAGGATCTAATTTTATTCCAGGTAGTTCCAATGGTGCTATGGGAAACATGTTTGATAACGTATCCGACCGTTGGACAGTAGCCGATCCCAGACAAGATGTTTTTTATCCTCGTTTGTCAGATTATCAAAGTTCCAATAATAATATGGCCTCAACCTGGTGGTTGCGAGATATGAGTTTTTTGAGATTGCGAAATGTTGAACTGGGTTTTAATATGCCTTCCAACTGGATAAATCCCATTCAAATAAAAAACCTACGTATTTTCTTAAGAGGGAATAATTTATTGACTATTTCAGATTTTAAGCTTTGGGATCCGGAGCTAGGCGTCAATAATGGTATGCGCTATCCAATTATGAAGTCTATGTCAATAGGTATGGAATTGAATTTTAAATAACAGCCTGATTACTATAAAAATACTGTAATGAAAAAATCTAAGATATTAATATCCATCATTTTTATAACCTTTGCCCTAACCTCGTGTACAAAATATTTGGATAAGATGCCAGATGATCAATTGACATTAGAAATGGTGTTCAATGATAAAACGCGTACTGAGGATTGGCTTGCCGGTATATATAGTAATATTCCCGATCCCTATTGGGGCTATACCCGTTCGATCGGCTGGGATCCACTATCAGACGATATGGCGCCATCTACAGGATGGGAACAGTTTGGTTGGACCTTGCTTGCAAAACAAACCGGCAATTGGAATCCAACTAGTGATTGGGATCCTAATTATTGGAGCGAGCTACCTAAAAGAATCCGCTCTGCCTATATCTTTTTAGAACATGTCAAACCCAATGCCGCACAATTGGTAACCGAAGACGAAGTAAACCTGATGAAGGCGGAAGCTCGTTTTATGATTGCTTATTATTATTCGCTGTTGCTGGAAACATACGGAGCAATACCTTTTCAACTCGGTATGGCAGATCCCAATGGCAGTGAAGAAGAGTTAATGCTAGGTCAAACGCCATTTGATAATGTCGTCAAATGGATCGATCAGGAGCTATTAGACCTGTCTGCGGTGCTGCCTGCAAGCTACACCAATACACAAAAATATGGAAGAGCTACTTCCATTATGTGCTTAGCTGTTAGAGCAAGATTACTTTTATTTGCGGCAAGCCCCTTAGTTAATGGCAATAGCGCCTACAAATCTTTTGTAAATAATAAAGGAGAGGCCATTTATAATGCAACATTCGATGCAAATAAGTGGGCCATTGCCACCCAAGCCAGTAAATTGCTTATCGATCGTGCTGAAGCTTCAGGACATAAGCTCTATTATGAATATAATGCAGATGGAAGCATAGATCCATTTATGTCGTATCTGAATATGATGTTCAGAAGACCGCAAGATGGCAATAAAGAAATACTATTCGCAAGACCTAATTCAGATTTTGGTGAGTACGATCGACATGCCCAGCCTCGTGGGACAGGAGGCAATGGAGGTTTAGGAATCACCCAATCATTGGTTGATGCATTTTATATGGAAAATGGGCGTACCATCAATGATCCCCTCTCAGGGTATCGGGAGAAAGGATTTTCAACTGCCAATGAAATTCGGAATACACAATGGGCAGAATCCAAAGGAGGAGGTATTGTAACTCTACAAGGAACTTTTAACATGTACACCCATCGAGAGCCACGGTTTTATATTTCTGTGCTGTATAACGGCGCTTGGTTTAGGAGAGAAAATCGAACAACTGAATTTTATTTAGGAAGCTGGGATGGTGGACCGACACATGATGCGCCACAGAACGGGTACCTGGTACGAAAAAAAGTACACCCCGATTATGACCCTCGCAACGGTACGAATCCTTATCGGCCAGGTATTCTCTATCGTTTAGGAGAAGCGTATCTCAATTATGCAGAAGCATTAAATGAAAGTAACCCTGGTCACGCCGACATATTGAAATATTTAAATTTAATTCGGGAGCGGGGAGGTATTCCACAATATGGAACAGGGCCGTCCGCATTACCCGTTCCAAGCAGTCAAGAGCAAGTACGTCAGGCTATTCGTCAAGAAAGACGTGTAGAGCTCAACAATGAGGGAATTCGTTATCGCGATATTCGTAGATGGAAAATAGGAGAGCAGACTATTAATGGTAATTTTTATGGGATGAATTTTTCTGGTACAGAAAAAGATGATAACGATGCTAATCCGAAAGCGTTTTTCAAAAGGTCAGTATATCAGAAACGTCTTTTCTCAGAAAAAAATTATTGGTTTCCAGTACCTCAGTCGGAAATTGATAAGAATAAAAATTTAGTTCAAAATCCTTTCTGGGACTAGGGCAGTCATTATTGCATTTTTATCATGCTATTAATTTTATAGCCGTCAACACAAACTAAGTGTATTGTTTCTAAAAGTATCGCACTTTTGGAAATAATACATTCAGTTTGTATTATGTTTTCACAATGATGGTACTCCTTGATATTGAATTTATCATTTAACTATTTAAGGAAGTACGAACAACCCGTCCATTTAAAAAAAACTCCAACTTAAAAGAATCAAACTACTGTTATAAATAGTATTGCGGAACTTATGTATATTAGGCTAGTATAAGCAACTATAAGCCACAAGCACAAAAATGAATATAGAAACATTTTTCTCATCTATATTGATTCTTGAAAACGAGTCAATTTTTATGCGCCCTTTGACCATTCATGATATTGATACAATAGAATCTATTAGCTATAGTACAGCACTAGGCGAATTTTGAGCAAGAGTAAAAAACAGAAATGATCTAACAGATTATTTTAATTTCTGTCTTCATGCAAAACAGGAAAAGGAATTATACCCACTCATCATTATCAGGAAGGAAGACGGTGATCCAATCGGATTAACGATGTTTGGAAATATCAGTTTTCAGCATAAAAGATTAGAAATCGGATGGACATGGATTGGCGAAAAATATCAAGGAACAGGTATAAATGCAATTTGTAAAAGACTTCTCCTTGACTATTCCTTTGACATCTTAGATCTACGTCGAGTAGAATTTAAAATAGATATCAACAATCTCAAATCACAAAGAGCAATAGAAAAGATCGGGGCGGTTAAAGAAGGGCTTTTAAGAAATTACAATATTCAGTCTTATGGTGAAAGTAAGGAACGTATGTTTACAGTATTCTTCAAGAAGAATGGAGAACAATGCCTAAATGATCAGTAATGGAGTTATTACGCGGTGAAGAAAAACCATTTAAATTATCCATTTCTCCAAAATCTTTTTTCAATTATGCGAACATTTTCGGCGTCTTTCAGTGTTTGAAGATAATTCGATAACTGTAGCAATTCATCATCCACAGGGTCTCCGGTGAATTCAGCTACCTGGACTGCATTACCATAGTTTAGCATTGATTTTTCAGCTGTATCATCGATTATAAGCGTCCTTTCCAACTTAAATCCTTTTTGCTTGATTTTAGATAATCTTTTTACAAAGTAGTAGTCATCAGTCACACTTTTACGTTTTTTTGTCGTTCGCGATCTTCCCCAGACAAATTCAAATGTAATATGCGCAGGTTTGATTCTTTCAACCAATTGTTTTACATAAACATCGTCTGCCGAACTCCATATCGCTAATTTGAAATCCCTTGCTAATAACGTAAGGAAGTGATCTAAATAAGGTCTTTTATAAATGAAATATGAACCCATCTTGAAGTCTTCATCTCTTTCGAGTTTATTTTGCACAGCATAAAGCAGGGTTTCGTCTAGATCCAAGACTATTAGGGTTTCCATTTTACAATCATAAGGAGATTTTCGCAATATTTTACCCGAAATTTTCAGATGTCGCTAAAATCGGATCATTTTAATAATCTTCACTAATCATGTCCCTCATTTGGACCAGATAAGATTGATTATTCGAAAAAAGTATTAACAGATCACTGAATCTTAAATACTTTAATTTTTAGGAATAAGGCCAGAAGATTATTACTTTTACTTGTGAAAGGAACAAAGTAATTACAGTAATTTTTTTCTAATAAACATGCGAGATCTAGATGTCATCTATTCCAAATTTATTGAAAAGTTAAAATTAGTATTGCGATATATATTGGAAAATTTTGGGGAGAAAGAAATCTTGATGCGAAAAAACCAAGGACTTATTCAAAATCGAAATTTTGGCATCAAAAATTCTCAGATTAAAGGATATGTTTTTCATGGTTATGGTTGCGATTTTAGATTTAAAAATGAAGATGTGGATATTGAATTTGAAAACGATAATATTGGATTTACAGATTGGAGTTTTTATTTATTCGTGGATGGGCATAATTCAGAGATAACAGAAGCAATGTGTAAAGCATTTTTGAAAGAGAAAGTTGAAAAACAAGAATTAAGATTTCTAAATAGAATATATGAGATTAATGAATAGCAACTTTTATGAAAATGCGTTCTACATTTAAAGTTCAAATTACTTAAATTAATTTTTATATTCCTTAAGATGGAAATAAAAGGCAATAAAGTACACCTAAACCAATGGTTATTTCAACTTTGTAATATAGACTATAAACTATAGATCTATATTTCTGAAAAAATAAATCAGGCTATTAGTTATAGAGTCTCGGTGTCTGCAGAATTTTTAGGTCTTTTTCAAGTTTTTTTAAACGATCGTCATAGTTGGACGTTATTTGATCGACCTTCTGTTTTATTGCAATCCCGTTCTGGAAAGTAATAGTAGTAAATAATTTTATATCGCCCAAAACTTCTACGTAGTGTAAATCTTCGTTTCCCACATCCTTTTTCACTTCAGCAGAAGTTGATAATGGAAGGCCAAATTTTTTTATAATATCTTCTTTTTTCATACCAACTGATTGCGCATCTGCAAATCGGCTTTGAGGTATTGCTTGTCTTATTTGATTTTGAGTTGTCAAATGAGACGAAAAACATGAAGTTAGCGTGAAAATTAAGTAACCGCAAGAAGCTAAACTATAAAATTTTCGCATAATGATTGGAGTAATAATAAAACAATGGATTACTTATCTGTAACCGTAATTTATAAATATACAGATTGTTATCTTTTAAATCGTGAAGGTTTTCTTATGTCTATGTAACTTTTTATTTACTTAAAAAAAATAACAATTCTATTTCCGTAAGTTGTTTTATAATGTCATTAAAAAGAATATGAAATGGGATGATTTTAAAAACTTATTTAATGAAATACTGTTTTTTTAATTTTATGGTACTCTGCATATAAAAATATTATAGTATGTGATCGATGGCTAATAAAAACTGCCGCAGTTAAATCAGATATTGAAATGAATAATTATAAAATATTTTGTTTAGATAATAGTGAATTAGCACAATATGAAGCGTATAGCAAAGGTTACAGAAGCGATATTTATGTCTTATTAAATGGAGAATATTATCATTTGTACTTCTATAATATCATTCGTCTAAGACAAGATTTTGACTGTGAATTTAAAGATTATGGTTATTTCTCTGTAGAACCAAATTTGATATTGGTTAAGGAAGTAAAATTGGATTTTATAGAGAAAACGGTTCAGATGTTAATTTCCGACTCCTATTTTGATCGCATCAGGCCTGTTCAGATTCCCAGTCATCATGTGGAGCAACTTCAAGACTTGATCTAAATTTTGTTCAAAAATGCATAAACTGAGTAAAACATAATGCGAATCAATGGCTTTTTATGTTATTTTGAGTGTAGATTGCTCAAAAACCATTAACATGATCATTATCCTTGATCGCTATCTTCTTTGTAAGTCCAAAAGGGTGTTCCTTATAATCATGCTGCTTCTTAAGCAATATTATCTGCACTCGTTTTTCTTGATACTTTTAAAAGGCCCAGAAGTATTAATAAAATACCTGGGTAAATGTAGATATTGGGAATTTCGGATAAAAATAAATAGGCAAAAACAATAGCAAAAACAGGCTCCATCAATAGTAGGTTGGATAATAGTAACGGAGGCAATTTTTTAGACGCATATGCAAAGCCAAAAGTGGGGATGGCAGTCGAAAATATCCCTAGAGAAAATATACTCAAAATATTCACTCCGTTTAACTCTCCCAAAGGGAAAACCGTTTTGTCAAATAATAAGATATATAGGAAGATTAAAGCACCAAAAAGACACGTTCCCAAAGTTACACTTAAAGTATTTATTTGTTTATTTAAAACATTCTGAGTGTTGGAAATCATCACAAAAATAGCAAATAATAGCGCGCCGGATAAAGCAAAAACTTGTCCCAGAAGTGAAGATCCCGATAGCGATAATTTGGTGCTTAAGTGCGGGTAAAAAATAACAGCAACTCCCAGAATAGCAATGATAGTTCCTATATATTCATTTTTTGAAATTACAATTCCCTTTAATTTCTTAGATAATATAACAAAAAAAGGAGAGCTGCTAATCAATAATGTAACTTCTCCAATGGGAGCTAGCATAAAGGCAATCGTTCCAAAAAGATAAGTTAGAAATAATACTAAACTTAATACAATTATTGTGTTATTAGAGAAAAGATCTTTGAAAACCTGTTTAGTTTTTCCTTGGGCCAATAAAACTATTAATAAAACAGAAAAAGTGATCATAAATCTCATGGATATGATCAGCAATGGAGACTGCAAAGAGGAAAGTCTTATAAAAACGCCAACCAGACCCCAGCCTACGATAGAAGCTAAAGCTATTATCAAAAATGAATTACAATTACGACTAATGATCATTATCTTTCCTGATTAGAAGAGGGAATTTTTAAAACCTTATTAAACATCAAACTATGTATCTCCAATACAAAGAAATAACTTTAAAACTTAACGTTTTCAATATTAATAATAATTATCTCACTATTGTGAAAAATGTATAAATAATCTAAATTTCTTAATCTGTAAGATATAATTATCAGCTTCAGCGTTAGTAGCTCGATATATACTTTCTTATAATCAAATTAATATTTACATCTATAAAACAAAGCAACTATAAATTGCTAATCAAGGATCTGAAGAGCTTTCAAATCTTTTGAGTATTATCCATTTCTTGGTGATTTCGTGCATTCATGATCGAATCGTATTAAATATTTTAATACGATTTATTATCAATCAGATGCAAAACTCCTATAGCTTATAGCAGTTTTGCATCCTGTACCATTTAATTTTAATGCATAAGAAGGTGAAGCAAGACAGCTATCAGGCTAAATTTTCAAGATACAATAAGACCTCTTCCTTTTTTCTAATTGATACCGGTATCATTTCTTTATTGGTCATTTCGAGAAAACCCTCCCGATAGTATTTTTTTACATATAAGAAGTTTACTAAATAAGACTGATGGCAACGGAGAAAACCACATCTGGCCAACATGTTCTCATAAAGCTTGAGCCCTTTAGAGACCAGCACCTCTCTTTTATCTGTGAGAAAAAACGAAGTGTAACTTTTATCGCTTTTACAGTAAAGGATATCGTCCATCGATACGATTTCGATATACTCTTGACTTTTGAGTGCGATCCTTCGGTTCAATGGGGTTTCCGGAGAGAGGTAGTGATCTTTAGCTAGAGTAACACGTTCCGGATCCATTGTCATTTGCCCACGGTGCTGTCGGCATTTATCCAGCATATCATGTAGGGACTCTTTGTTTACAGGTTTTAAAAGATAACCAAGTGCTCCAAGGTTCAGCGCCTCAATGGCGTACTGATCGTATGCTGTTAAAAAAACGATCTGAAAATTTTCTGTTCCGATTTCATCAAACAATTGAAAGCTATTGCCATCCTTCAGTCTGATGTCAGCAAGGATCACATCTGGTTTTAAAAGAGGTATTTCCACTTTCGCTTCAGCGATCCCTTCGGTATAGCCAAGCACCTTGATGTCCGGCATTTCATTCAGTATCTGCAGCAGATGGCGCAGAATAATTTTTTCGTCTTCTAAAACGTAGACCTTTATCATAGTTTCCTTATATATTTTTGATAATGGGTAAATTTATTTTAATGCAAATGCCTTGTTCGCCAAAGGCTTTTTTTTCAATGAGCAAAAAACGTGCTTGCTGATTGTTGAGTCTATATAATAACTGCAGACGTTCTCTCAATATATCTTGCGCCAATGATTTCTTTTTCTGACTTGATGTTTTTTGGTGTGTTAGACCGCTTCCATTATCATCTATCGTTATGATAATTTCATTTTTCTCTAATTCAACCCGGATAATAAGTTCGCCCTTATAAGCAATATTCCTAAACCCATGTTCGATCGCATTTTCTACAAAGGGTTGCAATAACATAGGTGGTATAAACACCTCTTCGGTATCCAGTTGTTCATCAATATCTATGCGGTAGCCGAAAAGGTTGGGATAGCGCATCTGTTGCAAATGGATATAATTTTCGAGCGAGATAATTTCTTCATTTAGATCTATAAAATCCATCCGGCTCTGTTCCAATATATCCCGTAGCAATTGGGAAAACGAAGAGAGGTAACGTACAGATTCTGTGCTGTCTCCTGTTGCGATGAGACCTTGCAGGTTGGCGATGGAGTTAAAAACAAAATGTGGATTGAGCTGGGTCTGCAAAAGCTTATGCTCCAGTTTTAGCCTACTGTTATCACTGTGAAGTAATTTGTTTTTTTGCTTTAGACTTTTTTGCTGATATACGTTATAGATAAGTGCCAGTAATCCAGCTGCCAAAGCTAGACCTGAGAACAGCATATATTTCTGTTGCCTAATGATGTCTTCACTATGCTGATTTTTACTCTTTAAAGTCAAAATATTACGGTCTTTTTTTTCTGCTTCGTATTTCTCTTCTATTTCCGCAATATTAGCCGCTTCGATCTCTTTAATCGTTTTTACTTCGAGTTGGCTAGCCATATCTAAGGTTTCATATGCTTTTCTGTAATCACCTTGTAGTACATAGGCCTCGGACAAGCCTTTGTAAAGAAGATATCTAGGTTTATCTGACATATTCTTCTTATTCATTGCAATCGCTTTTTTATAATAATATACTGCCGAATCTAATTGACCGATATTTATAAAGCTTTTGGCTAAATTGTTGTAAGCTACATCATGAATATCGTTGTTTTTTTCTAAAATGGAAACAACCGCTCTGCTCATCTTTAGACTTTCATCATAGAATCCCATGCGGGCGTAGATTTGCGCTTCGTTGTCGTAGGTACGTGCCAGAGCGAGGTTATCGTTAGAGGCTAATGCCAGCTGTTTTGCCAGTTTGTTGTATTTTGCCATTTTTTCATAATCATCCAGTCGGGATGCTAGCAAGAATATCATATCGTAGTAGCGTCGTTTGACAACAGGGTGCTGCTTATAGGGGTGAGCGTGATAATATTTGTCCACATATATTGCCGCCGCCTTTTCGTTTTTATTCTGATAAAATGACTTAGCGGTGAGGTCATAAAAAAGGTAAGTGATCCTACTGGATGCATTTTCTGCTTTTTGCAGGAGCTCTTGTATTTTTCTCATCACTGCAGCATCTACGACATTACTTCCTCTTGTCTGTTGTTCCAGCGAAGCCCATTTTTTTAAAAAATAGAGATCGCCAGATTGATGTCCTACTTTCATACTATCCAGCAAGATAGACGCATTTTGAAAGTTGTTATCCCAATAGTTAAGCTTTGCTTGAAAGAAATAATGCATCGCTATTGCGACGCTATCTTTACTTCTTGAAAGGATACGGTCTTCTGATGTTATGGCGTTTATTTTTGCCACTAAAGGTAAAGTATCCGTGCTTATAAGAAAGGCGATATAATCTTTTTTTGAAATGTTGTTTTCCTTTTCTGTTACACTAGAAGAACGATTATTTTTACCGCAGGAAAACAGCAGCAGTGTAAGTAAAAAGACAGTTATATCATTTATTTTGGAAGAAGGCATACTAGATGAATATAATTATATTTAAAGATAATGGAAAGTACCCGTACTATCGAAAAATTAGCTCAATCTGTCGCTCGCCCATCTCGCTGGTATAGGGTTGTATGGTACATACTTTCCGAGGCTAGCTAAAAACTCAGGTTTAGACCAAGCATAACCTGTCTTGGACGTAGCGCATAAGATTGGGTGGACTGATGGCTGTCCGAAAGCACAGATTGCGTAAATGTATCTACATTGAAGATGTTTTTTGCTGTAAGTTCCAATTGCATTTTTTTTAGGATAAAATACTGTAGAGAAAAGTCCGAGAACAGATAATACTGGCCTGAGCTGTACTGCCCTTTTTCGAATCGGTACAATTCGTTTTTCAGTGATGTACGTATTTTTTTACTCAAGCGGGCATTGATGTTCGCTTCAAACTTAGACTGGACAACGCTTCTTGTTGATCCATTTCGAAGTATTGAATTATAGAACTGCAGTCCAGTAAAAATATTGATCGGACTCTCCCAGACGCTTCGGTAATCAAGACTAACCTGGTAAACTGCCGTTTGTATCGGTAGGGGTGGAAGTCCTTTGACCTGCGTCTTGTAATTCGCCAGCTGACCATCCCCGGTAAGTCGTATATTACCTTTTATTCCAGCGACGAAATAGTTCAGCTGCGCATTAAAATAAGTCAGCGTTCTGTTTTTAAAAAGAACAAGATTGTTGCGGTTGTAGTCAGGATTCAGTTCTTGCTGTTGTCCGATGTAATCGAACTGCTGACTATATCCACCCGATAAAATTATATACAGTTTATCCGTCATTTTACCTAAAGTATAGACAGCATTGACACTAAATATATCCAGGATGGGATTTTCTTTTAAACCGCTTGAAAAAGTCCGGTTTCCTTTATAAACAAAGTTGGGTAGTACATCAAGAACATTTTGCGACATATTCATTTGGTAGGAAACTTCACTGCGCAGTTCCCCCTTGCTATGTGTTTTCCATAGAATAGTCGTTTTTGGAGACCATAATTTATTTATGCTGGACTGGGCCTGTGGAGCAAGCTTGTCCTGTAAGGTAGAGTGAAGCAGGCGTGCTGTGATGCTCGGTGTCAACTCCAGCCTTCGGGATTTCCAGGTATATTGTGCAGATAATGCTGTATTGTGTTCTTCAAAATTCAACCGATTAAAAAAATCCTTTGGACGATAAGTTTCTCCAGAACCATTCATCAGATAGAATGCTGAATTGAAGCCACGAAGCGTAATTTCATGCGCTATCGAAGCACTGAACGGGTTGCCTTTCGCATCGCGCTTTACTAACTCGGTGATCATTCCATAATAATCCACATTATTTTCAGTATCCTGCCAAACGTTTTTGATACTATCAGCCTTTATACCTTCAGCTTCGAATAGATCGCCATACAGGTACTGGTCTACCGCATAGTTGATGGGGGAACGTTGCCTGATCCAGCGGAATGAAGAGACCAGTACGGCACGTTCGGCTAATTTCTGCGTGTAGCTCAGTAAATGGTTTGAAAGGAGGCTTCGTTTTTTGATGGTTTCCAATGATCCGATACCATTGAAGGTCAGTTCGCCGATATCATTAGCTTTGATATTGCCCAATGTACCTATATATGTAATGGTCGAATTTTTACTCGGATCATATTGCATCTCAATTTTGCTGAAATAATTAATATCCGAATTGGTGTAGTGAAGATCTTCGTGATTTGTGAATTTTACATCTTCAATTGCGTATTCGGATAAGCTCCGCCTGACAAAAATATTTTTCTTACTATTGCCAAAACCCAGCCATTTGATCTTTAGGTCTTTTCTTGGCGAAAAGATACCGTTGAAGGAGAGGAGCTTGTCGTTGTTGAAGTTTGAACGTTGCGGGTCAAATTCATTTAAGCTCGGTTTGTTCTCCAGTAGGGAAGGAGTTGAAACCTGGAGACCTACCTGACCAGGTTCATTTGGATCCTGGCTCAAGATCAGATGGTCTATACCACGTAGAGTCTCCAGACCATTATTGTTGGCCGATCCCAGTAGATAATATTTTGTTTTTTTTCCAAAATTCATCAGATTAACCTGTGCATTGTAAAATTCAGTAGGGATTACACTTGCTGCCGCATCGATACTGCCTACCCATTGTGATTTACTTTCACTTTTGAGGGTCAGGTTGAGGGCTATCTTTTCAGAATGTTCAACTCCTTTCAGGTGCTTATTGTTTGAGTATCGCTGCAGCACCTGTACCTTTTCTATCGGATGTACGGTGAGGTTCTGCGTGAGCAGTTTGTAGCCTTTTCCAAATAAATCATCTCCTTCCACCATAACCTTTTCAATCTCTTTGTTACCCACTTTGATCGTACCGTTTTCACTGATCTGCATACCCGGAATCTTGCGCAACAGGTCTTCAACAGTACGTTCTTCGCCCTGCAGATAGTTTTTGGCATCAAGTTCAATAGTATCGCGCCCGGCCCTTATAAATTTTTTTGGTGCTACATATACCTCCTGCAACTGTATACTGCTTTCTTCCAGCTCGATTGAAAGTTCCAGCGTATCTGAATTGAGATGAATGGATCTGCTGAGGGACTTGTAGGCCAGCGACTGAAAAAGAAGTGTATAATTTCCATGACTTACCCCTGAAAAGAGGAACATGCCTTTAGCATCTGTAAAGGAGTAATGCGAGCCTCCAGAACCATTTTCAGCAACGAGATTGACGCGAATACCAGCTGGGATAGACGATGGTGCAGTTACCTTACCCCGTATCAAGGTTTGGCAGTAACTTTGTGAAAACTGTATTAAAAATAACAGCAACAAGCTAATTCGAACCATGCTCCCATTCATACACCTGCTCTACTGTGCCTCGGGTCTTCGTTTTATTTTCGGTACTGAATTCTACGCCTTCAGGAAGCTTGGATCGCATAATGCGCATCTGCTCTGCAATCTTCCTTTCATGTTGCTCCACATATTTTTTCAGTGACATCTTAGGCAACGTTTGTATATAGTTACGGTCTACAGGAATCTGACCTTCGAAAGGATAGGAAACTTTTTTTAGCAACCAATAGTGCGGATGAGCACTTTCGGTGTATAGCATCACAATAAGACCAGGAAGCCCTCCAAATTTGTACGGTCCGGCCGGTACAGGGATAGACGGGTCATAATAGGCTACTACTTTTGTACCACGATAGTCTGCGGTCGCTTTTTTACACATTTTATTTCCGAATTTCTCCTCTTCCGGGTAATCGGTATTCCAGTTGATCGCTTTAAAGGTGTGATCTTCTACCAGATAGTTTTTACTATCCAGTGATCGGGTTTCTATCAGTCCCTTTTGTTTAGGATCCTGGATAACAATTTTACGGAATATTTTGCCAGCGTCCAGCACAACAGAAAGCTCACTCGACTCCATTTCATCTTCAGACTGGCCTGTGGTTGTTTCTTTTTTTAGCGAAATCGAGTCGCGGACCGCAATCTTTACCGTTCCGTCATAATAGACATCCTCTTTAAAGGTGGCGACGGGCGAAGGAATATATTCGTAACTCGCCATCAGCTGTTGGGCTTTCGAAGTTAGACTTCCGCTTACCGCTAAAAGCAGTAAAATTACATTACGTATCATGGGTATTATATTTTAATTGTAGATTCGGTTATAGCGCGTACGAAGAGCACTATAAATATGATCTGAGCCATAGAAAAAATAACACTATGGCTCAGATTAGAAAAGCTTTTTAATTAAGGTTATTCTAGTTCATCGAAAAACCTTGATCAGTGTACATTTTTTTTATGGCTTTAAAGAACGTGTGGCACGAGCCATTGGTCGTTGTATGGTAAACATCGTAACCTACAGCATCACCGTTCACATAAACGGTTACTGACATTGTGCATTTCCATGCCTTTTCGATCTTTACTGCAGTTTCTTTAGAAACAAGTTTAGTACTTTTTTCAGCAGCCATGCTCGAAGCACAAAGTCCAAATGTGGCGATAAGTGCAAATAATAGCTTTTTCATCTTGTGTAATTTTTAGTGTAAAATCAGTTGTTCTTTTAATTAAGTTGATATCCTTGCGATGTGTAATACGATCGCATAGTTTTGAAAAATCGGCCGCAAGATCCACTACCTTGGTAGGATAATGTGACTTCCGAGTCTAAAAAATTTCCGTTGGAGTCGTAGATATTTAGCGTATACTCACAGAATATTCCCGCATCTTTAACTTTTTTCGGCATTTTACCCGATCCCGCAAATGCAGCAGAGGACACTAGTCCGATAGCGCAAAGAGTCATTAAAATCTTTTTCATCTTCTTGTTTTTAAAGGTTATTAAGTATAGTTCCTACAATCAAATATAAATAGGGGAAAAGGGGGAGCCTACTGCTAAGCTATATTCGTTATAAAGTGTGTGATATTCGCTGTCGCTGGACCAAAATACGTTAGTAGGATGCTGCATGGCTAGGTAGTTATACGCACAAGGCTTAAATGCTCTTTAAAAACCTGGCGATCGCGTAGCTATAGCTTGAACGTGGATTCAAAACCCCGACGCAATGTAATTGCTATTTTGATTATTTCTATTCGTGTATGAGGATCGTTAAATTTTGTCTTTTATAACGATAGACTTGCGAGGGTGTGTCGTAAGTAGCTTTTAGCTAGCTGTCTGAGCGAGGCTTGTTAGCGCTTTTATGATTGGGGCTAATTAATTTTTTTAATTTGAAGACGTCGGAAGCTTCTCTTTCTTTTATCCTTAGGCAGTAGAAGCAGTAGCTCATGTCTCAATGGTTCTTTATAACTATTTTTTTTATTTATGTATAAGAGACATTTATTTATGATGTTTCTTTTAATCTGTAAAAAAAATGTATAATTTAGCGTAACACAATATAAAAACTTTAATTCGGTACCCCATTCCGATCATTAAAGGCTCTAGAGCACCTTCTAGAGCCTTTTTAGAGCAGATGAAAAGCAGTGGGATTTGAGATCTCGCCGATAGGCTGCTTTTACTGTCCGACCCTTTTAACAACCATTCATTTCAAATGGATATTTAATGCTGTTCTGCGTTGTTAAATTGCCAAAACACATGAACAATTTTCCAGGATCCACTAAGTTTAACAATATGCATTGTACTTATGGGGTTGATAGTTGTATGTTTATGATTTTAAACGAGACTGGCGAACCGAAGAGGGTTAGTGTGAACGATGACTAAGTTTATGATTAATAATTCCGTTCGCTATACGCATTCAATGCTTATTGATAATAAGTTTATTAGACACTTTCTGTTAGGAATAATGATTCGTCATAAACTGTTCTAATTCTCCCTTATCATATAAAACAGGTCCGTGTCCAAAACAAATAATCTTGGGCTTTAGGTTATAAATTTTTCGAATAGATGTTAGGTTCAATTTCCTATCCTTAGTAAATAGATCGGGCGGTTGGCTTAATCCGGAAACAGTGGTTACTAAATTCATATTCACAAGCACATCACCAAGGATTAAAACCCGATCTTCCTCTCTAAAAAATGAAATATGCCCCGGTGAATGTCCAGGAGTTTCGATAACAATAAAACTACCAATCGTGTCGCCCTCCTTTAAAATGCGGGATACATGATGACCTTCTCCTGCCCAATAATGTTGTTGAAACCGAGCAATAAAATGCCTTTTATCCGGATATTCATTCGTGACATTTCCTGATTCCGCATTATTTTTTTCAAATTCAGAAGTCCAGAGTGGAATCTTTAACGTGTTGCATAGCACAGCAGAACTTCCCTGATGGTCAGCATGGGCATGAGTTAAGGCATGGGTGGTGATTTTTTTATATTTAAGTGCCTGTAGTATGGTTTTGCTTGAACTTCTTATTCCTGCATCAATCAGTACATCGTCAATGATATAGCAGTTGATACTGTTTCTTGGTAGCACCGGAATTTGGTATACATTTTTAGCGATCTCTTTCATTTTTGTATTTTTTTATACAAAAATGTCTAATCGCTTATTGTTTCTCCTTGATAAATGTTAAGAAATCTCGCTTCTGATTCTACTTAACGATTCAGGAGTAATACCGAGATACGATGCAATATGGATAAGGGGTGTCCGTTGCACTATTTTTTCAGAAGATGTTTTTAAAAATTCAAGATACTTTTCTTTGGCTGGAATAGATTGGAGTTTTAACAGCCGATCTGCTAAACATAACACATTCTGTTCTGAGAAAAATCTTCCTATTCTTTCCCATTGGGGAACAATTTCATAAAGTTCCTGCATATCCTTGTAAGTGATGGCCAGCGTTTGCGATTTTTCCAGGCACTGGATGTATTCATAAGACTTTGACTGGTTTATAAAACTTGAATAGGAGGAAACAAAACCATTGTCACTCGATAAGTAGCTCGTTATTTCTTTGCCATCTTTTACGTAAAAGATGCGTACCAGGCCAATCGCAATAAAATGTAGGTGCGTAGAGACCTGACCTTCTTGAAGAATATATTCTTTTTGCTTAAACTTATGTTGTGTAAATTTTGACTTGATAATCGCAATATCAGCCTCAGAAAACCTCGCGTAAGTTGAAATTAAAGCTATTAAATTATCGATTCCCATTGATCATCGTGTTGATGTGTATTTTTTTAATCTGTGCAATTTCCGAATATAAGCATATTGTAATTATTTTATTATTAAAAGAAAACCTTTTGAAAACGAGTATCCATAAAGCCTTTTCATTTGAAGAAATAGGAAAGGCGCATTTAAAATTATAAACAAATCGTGACGTCGATAAAGTCGTTGTTAATATCTAAAACAAGACAAAGATTTGCTGCATCAATCTGTCAGGATAACATTGAGTCAAATCAGGGTAATATAGATGCAATGCCCAGGTTTATATCGGGTTAATTTTGAAATATAAACCTTTTGCACTGTTCCATTGATATGACGCAATAGCTGAGTAACTGTTTTTTCAACCTAATTTTCGGTGTTTAAGCATGCCTTGGAAAGAACTTAATAAAGTGATGATATGAAATATTTTTTAAACCTTCTTTTGTTATTGACCATTAGCGGACCGCTCTCTGCTCAAGTTGAAAAAGTAACACCCATTGTGAAAACATCGAAAGTCGTTATAGACCAGTTCATGGATTTACGTTTTGGCATGTTTATCCATTGGGGGCCAGTTGCCCTGCGTGGTACTGAAATTGGATGGAGTCGAGGAAATCAAGTTCCCTTTGAGGACTATGACCAATTGCATAAAGAATTCAATCCCGTATTATTCAATGCCGAAGAGTGGGTAAAGACTGCAAAAAATTCAGGTATGAAATATTTAACCATTACAGCCAAGCATCATGATGGCTTTTGCTTATGGCCAACCAAATTTTCAGATTTGAATATTATGGAGACACCTTTCAAGCGTGATGTTGTGGGCGAACTGGCTGCAGCCTGTAAAAAGCATGGTCTAAAATTCTGCGTATATTTCACCGTACTGGATTGGCACGATCCACATTACCCTTATGCACGTGCGGGTACAAAGGAGATCAACGCAACGACCGACATGGCAAAATTTGTTGCAACTATGAAAGATGAGTTAACGGAGATCTTGACCAATTACGACCCATATATGCTTTGGTTCGACGGTAACTGGGACAAAGAATGGACCGATGCACATGCACACGAAGTATATGCTTTGTTAAAACAGTTGAAACCCGATGTCATCATTAACAATCGTTTAAAAGGTATAAGTGATTTCGATAGGACAAGAGAAGACCATACACGCTTGTCTTCGGATGCTATCGGAGATTATGCGACACCTGAACAGAAGATAGGTGCATTAAACATGGATTATCCATGGGAATCCTGCATGACTATTGCGAACCAGTGGGCATGGAAACCCAATGATGCACTAAAATCCACTAAAGAATGTATCCAGACCTTGGCAAAAACAGCTGCAGGAAACGGGAATCTCCTTTTTAATGTCGGCCCGATGCTGGATGGTCGTATTGAAGCCAGACAGATTAATAGATTGAAAGAGATGGGCGATTGGTTAAACACCTATGGCGAGAGTATCTATGGCACTAAAGGAGGTCCATTTATTCCGAACAATACCTATGCTTCCACACGTAAAGGTAATATCTTATATGTGCATGTTTTCAATCGAAAAGAGGATGTACTGACACTTCCTGCTTTAAAGGGCGTAAAAGTCAAAAAAGCCCATATATTAAATGGAGATGCCATAACTTTTTCACAAAGTGCTACGGGAAGTATAGCGCTAAATTTACCTGCACGATTACCGAACGCTGATAATACAGTGATTGTACTTGAATTAAACAAAAATGCCGAAACTATTCCTGTCGTTGCACAAAGTAATTAACCTGCAATTGTTCTTAATTATCTCTTCCGGAAATACAATGATTAATTATATTAAAACATATCTCTGACATAGAATTAATGTGTTCTATTTTATTTTGATTGTTTGAATTATTTTAACTTAATAAGTTTATTCCTTATCTTCTAGCAAGACTGATTGATACCGGTCCGTATTATAAGAAAGTGATTATTAATAAAAAATAAGATGATAACAATAAAAAGAAATCAGATCGATGAGATGGAAAAATTCTATCGGATCAGCCTGATCAATAGTCTGATCGGTTTTAAACCAGTCAATCTTTTGGGCAGCTGTAACATAGATGGGGCACCTAATTTAAGTATTATCAGTTCAGCATTTCACTTAGGAGCCAACCCGCCCTTGATAGGACTCGTTATGAGACCCCAACGCGAGCATAACGATACCCTTAAAAATATCCAGGCTACAGGCCAATATACCTTGAACAATGTACTGCCAGATTGGTTTAAACAGGCTCACCAAACTAGCGCCAGTTATGCTTCAGGGATATCCGAATTTGAAAAGTGCAACTTTAAGGAGTTGTATACCGACGGGTTCCGGGCCCCTTTTGTCAAAGAATCAACTGTCAGGATAGGCTTGGAGTTACGAGAAATCATGGATGTACCGCTCAATGGAACAACGATTGTCATCGGCGAAATCGTCCAGATTTTACTGGATGATTTGATTATTGAAGAGGATGGTACTGTCGATCATGTAAAGGCGGGATCAATGGCTGTAGCCGGATTGGACCGTTATTTTCTTCCAGAATTTGTAGGTCGCTTATCCTATGCGAAACCAGGAATTAAGGTGGAAGAAATAAACAAGTAGGGAAACTAATTTTTCCATTGCATGCGCTTTTGGCATTATATGTAGTGTGCTATCCTCAATAATAATTCTGTTATCAGAAATATTTTTTTTTGAAATCAAAATAGTCCATATGAAAGCGTTGATTTAGATTAATGAATAATTGGTTCTGTTTCGTTTTAGGTTTGTGATTTTGTTTTATTGTTAGATTATTTAAAAACAAAATAATCTAACAAGTGTTTTAGGAAAATACACATTATATAACCAAAACGCTTAAATTCATGGAACATCATCATTCTCACCCGTATTCGTGCACGCATTGTGCCTGTAACAATCCAGTATTAAAAATCCTCAAAGAGGATATTTTTCATCAGAAAAATTACGAAGCTCTCCCTAAAGCAGAAAAGAAGGAGGAAATCCGACAGGAGCTGATGATCAGTGGCGGTATTATACGGCCCATGATCAATGGTTCTGTTGCAACAGTTGATGCCATAGGAATTGCCTCTGGTCAAGTCAAGGTCACAGGCACAGTACAAGAAGTCAAGGATTATATGAGCCAACATTATCCAGGTTTCATTCAAAAGGTTCTTGGCGATGGACAAACTTTGTTGCCCGGTTTAATAGAACCCCATGTACATATTGTTCCTACCGCACTGATGGCAAGCTGGATAGACTTAAGTCCCTTTAAAGGACAAGACCTCATTGATCAGTATGGACAGGATTATATAAAGCTAGAAGTAAACAAACCTATAAATAAACCCGCGGAAAGTGGAGATTGGTATTTAGGTTTTGGTCTTGATCCTGCATTGATGGCATTTGATGTAGATGGAAAAGCATTGGTTACGATTACCAATGAATGGTTGGACCAGGTTAACGACCAATATCCGCTGATGGTATTGAGTGCATCTATGCATACCCTATATCTAAATACGCTGGCGATGAATGCTGTCTATGCAGAAAATGAGGCAAAACTCCAACCCATATACGGAGATGCGGCAGGTTATATTTCGCAAACACAAGGACAGCTCCAGGAAGCGGAGGGAATGGGGCCAGCGCTAAAAACGATCCCCAAAAATCAATTAGCAGACATGCTAAAGCAGTCCTTCACGCATTTCGGCGAACTATTTAGTCATGCAAATGAAAGAGGAATTACCATGCTTTACGATGCTGGCATGAACAGTCATCTCAAACTTTTATTGAACGCTTATTTGCTAACACATCGTCGTAAAGTGCGTGTGGGAGCGGCATTCATTTGTGATGACAGTAATATTGGGGATCTTCAACCCTATCAGCAACCGCAAGAGTATAAAGACATCTACTACGGTCATGTTAAAGTCGTTTCTGATGGTTCAAATCAAGGGTTGACAGGCTATCAGTCCGATCCGTATATTTGTGTTAGCGATGTAGATTATGGCATTTATAATTACCCCGATGATGATTATGTAGATAATGGCACATTCCTGTCTGATAAACAGCCGCCGGTCAATGCTCCTAATGCCTATCAAAAATTAATAACAACAGTTATCGACACCAATGAATGGCCACTGATGGTACATGCCAACGGTAACCAGGCTGTTGACTACGCTATTCAGACATTTCAAGCAATTCCTGTAGATAAAATCAAAGGTAAACGTCATCGTATTGAGCACTGTTCCTTGATTACCGATGACCAGCTAGATGTGATGCAGCAATTGGAAGTATCACCAAGTTTTCTAATCGGTCATGTGGGCTATTGGGGCTACGCTTTTCAGCAGGTTATTTTTGGAGATCAGAAAACACAACTGCTAGACCGCTGTAAATCTGCTTTAAACCGTGGCATGCGAATCACCTTGCACAGTGATAATCAGGTGAGTCCACTTGGGCCACTACGTATGATGGAGCAATCCATTACACGGAAAATGGAAAAAGATCCGAATCATGAAGTGCTAAACAGTAAAGAATGTATCGGTGCCGAACAAGCCTTGGTAGCCATTACCTACGATGCGGCATGGCAATGCTACGCAGACAAGTGGCTAGGTTCGTTAGAAGCGGATAAATTTGCCGATTTTGTAATCTTAGCGCAAGATCCACTTTCTGTAACCGATCCGTTTATGAAACTACGGAATATACCGGTTCTCGAAACCTGGGTCGGTGGACGAGCTGTGTATCAAAACCTCGATCAGAAGCAAGCATAAAAAAACATATTCATGATTTATAGAAGATAGTACCTTTATAATGAGGTATTATCTTTTTCTTTGTAGTAGCACGCTTGAATGAAACGTAATTTCAATATGTATACATCTCCTAAATATCTAAGATAAGTAGTTGACAGGTCTTAAATTTCAGCTGTAATTACGGAGTGATTTATCTTTACATTAGTGATTACCCATTGCTTTGCTATTTCTTTAGAAATAACAGTCCCCATTTTCCGATATACATTCTTTTTTCAAATGTTTGACCGATTTCATATGGTTGTTGAACCTGCAGTTTAATTATTCTTTCAAACTGATTTTCTTTAATTTCAATATAATGCTTATTATTCCTGCTACCTAACGAGTAGTCGATAATCTTTCCACTTATATCTATGCTCTTACTGCCCTCAAAATAAGCGTTGCTAAGAATTATAAAGGAAACAACTGTGCCACTAAAAATAAATGTCATACCTAGTGTCATAAAAAATACTCTAAAAATTGACCTTAAGGTTGTCTGTATTTGTGTTGTATAATTTTTGGTTTCGTGTTGCTTCATAAATTTCAAATAAATGAAGGAACAACTAGGGATCATCACGATTAATATCGGTAATACAAAAAAATTAACGGTCCATTTTATGGCCAGAGAAAACTCAGTAAACTCTAATAAGAAAGTGGGGAGTATCATAATCAATACAGAAAGTCCAATGACCAGATAGAAAAATATTTTAAATTGTCGCATATTTATGGCTATAGTCTGCCTAATAATAGGTTGTTACTGTGCTGGTTTTAAAATTTGTATTAATTAAGAGTATGAGTCTCGGACTATAATTCCATTAAATTATAATATTTTTTTAAGCAACAACTCAATTTCTTGAGCATGAGTTATGGTCATAAAATGACCTGCATTTTCAATCACATAAGTTGGTTTAATGTTACGAATGGGGATGATACGATCTTGGTTACCATGAATATGGATAACAGAGGAAGGGACCACGTTATTTTTCCAGTTTAAGATTTGATTGATCGCCCACTTTAAAAATTTGACATCAGTATCCTGCAATATCTGTTTGAGCATCCGTTTATCTTCTATTGAGCTGATACCAAAGAAATAATCGACCAACCTATTGTGCTGCTTTAGAAAAGCATTCGGTAGAATATAATTAAGTTTTAGAGCACCTATTATTTTGTAAAGAAAAGGAAGTTCTGATTCACCTTTAGCAGAGGCAAGCAGTACAATCTTCTGCACTTTGATTATTTTAGCTATTTCCATAGCCATTATTCCCCCAAAAGAGAGCCCGACTAGTATCGGTTGTTCATCATTGATCTGCAATGACAGTCGTTTAGCATATGCTGCCATAGTTTCTTTTTTTAGCGGCGCGATCCAATCGATATGGATTACCTGAAGACCCTCAAAGTTTATTTTTGAAAATACTTTTCGGTCAACACCTAAACCACTTAATATATAAATATGACTATTGCTCATTTACCTTTCACGGAATAATATCTGATCCTTTTTTAGTTTTTAGCATTGCTAAAATAAGCAATTAGAATTGCTTATAGTTGAACAACTTCTCCAATTGATCTTAAATTTTAGGAAGTATTATAATCTAACAAATGGAGAAAATTCCCTTTAATTAATGTGTATTGCGACAATAGTAGAAGCTAAATCATTGTAATTGTTAGCCCATTTGCCATTTGAAAAATAGTTGATCGGGTTTATTAGATAATGTGAATGAAATCTAGAAAATGAGGACATGTCATTGAACTATCTAATTGAAGATCAAAAGCTAATATTTTAACTTTTTTTATCATTATGCTATAATTATTAATCTGTATTTTTAGATTATATATTTCTAAAAGACCAATTAATAAACATGCATTGCAATAAACTGAAATTATCCTTATCGTTTTTCTGGTTTTTAATCCTTTTTAATCTTTTTGTAACTTTAATACTGACCTTACAAATGGGCGAATTAGTGGAGCGATATGGTCCACAAGTCCTCGTTTATTTTTTTTGGTTTAAAACTATTGGTAGCGTTTTATCTTTTATCGGAGAATACATTTTTAATTTCAAATCAAAAGAAGTGTTTTTGAGAAACATCAAACAATCTCCAAAACTGCTGCTTATCAGTATTTATTCATTAGATTTTATACTTTTCTTATTGCTATGCCTCTTGATCGTTCTTTATATTTAGATAGTCTCTCTTACAGTAGAGGAGGACGCATGATACTAAGCGGTCTGTTTCTTGAACTTGAACCGTCAACTATAGTTGGTTTACTGGGGCGTAATGGTACTGGTAAATCAACCTTGATGAATTGCATTTTTGGTAACTGCAAACCTGATTTTGCGTATATGAAATGTGATGGGCAGATCTTTAATCAAGGATATAAAACCAAGAATATTACTTATCTAACTCAGTATAGTTTTATTCCAAAGCACTTGACTTTATTACGTGCTATTCAATATTTTGATTTGGAAGATTCACCAATTATGGATATCGATATTGTAAAGGAGAGATTATTATCTAAAATAGGTGATCTTTCCACCGGCCTTGTTCGTTTGTTTGAGTGTTTGTTGGTCCTTTATTCTAAGGCTAATTATTGCCTTCTTGATGAGCCTTTTTCAGGACTCAGTCCACTCTATATTGACATGATTAAACAACATATTTTAGCTGTAAAATCTCTAAAAGGAATACTCATTTCAGATCATTATTATACACATGTGATGGATGTCAGTGACAGATTACTTTTACTAACAGGCGGTTCGCTTAAGTCTGTACAAAAGATAGAAGATCTAGTACTGCATCAATACTTAAAGTAATTTTAATACACATTGCTTTGGACATAATTTAAGGCAGTTGTGATCATGAACTATTTTAGATAATAAATGAAATTTTTAAGGCTACTATAGTCGCGACCATTTTCAGACACATGAACTAAAGTATACCTAAAATAAAAATACTATCTTCGTTTTATTAGACAATCAATATAAACGATGTGCAAGCATGATCATCAAAAAAACTTTCGGTGTTATTTTGCTCTTACTAGGTTTGTTTCTTGCATTCGGTCTACTTAAAGATAGCAGATTGATGCTCTTTGGTAGCAAAATTAAAGCCGATGTCATTGGGATAGACAGTGTAAAAAACAAGCGATTCGGATACGTACATTATCCGATCCTCCAATTTAATTATAAGCAACAACAAGTTCGTTTAGTAAAGGATTTAAAGAGTGTTGATCCCCAAAATGTACCTGCTCATATGGAAATATATTATGCAGAAGACATTGGTGTTAGTGATGGTTTCACCGTTACCTATGTTATCTTTTCTATCATAAGCATCATCATGATCATCTTTGGGATCATCGTCATTCGCACTAAACATCTTTTTTAGTCAAAGAAAGCATTACAAACTCTTCGCTTAACTTTAAAATTTAAGTTCATAAACTTGGGTACGTCTCTAAGAATGAATTATTCAGACAACTTATACGTCTCTATTAATGCTTCTGCGATAGGAACATCAGCAGGGGCTAGATTCCATTTTAATAAATCTGGAACTTTGATCCATTCTATTTGATCATGATCCACTAATTTGATTACAGCATCTTCAGTTTCGCAGCGATAGGATATCAGTTCAAGTGTCTTTAGATCGTACTGATGGATGACTGTTTTAAAATGATTTTTAACTGTCACCCTCAAATTTAGTTCTTCTTGAAGTTCTCTCGCTAAGCATTCCTCATAAGTTTCACCTTCCTCCAATTTCCCACCAGGAAACTCCCAGTATCCACCTAGAGATTTCTCGGGTTTTCTACGGCAAATCAAAATTTGTTGATCCTTTATAATAAGACCGCATAATACTTTAGTTATACCCATGAGTTTATTTGTTATTCCAATATTAATCTTCTTTTTTTACCTGTATTAGCATCATGTCTTTTTTATTTTCGAAATGATATTCCTTCGGAGTATGAGCGATTTGCTAAATATTAGGGGGTGATCGCCCCCCAGATCACTGAACTAATTAAAAAGTACACTGCAAATGCAACAATAGCGACACCCGTTGCTTTTCACAGTAAGCATCCAAGTAGTATGGTTGCTTTCAGCATTCAGAACAATCATTAATCGGTTGATAAAATGGCGTAGCCATAATTATCAGACCAGCCGGATTTTAAGGGTAATAATTTTCGTGTGTGCGCTTCTCGTAACATTCCAACCTTTTCTAATACATGAATAGAATCCGTATTTGCCACAGCACAACCAGCTTCTATTCTGTGAAGGTTTAAATCGTCAAAGCCAAAAGTTATTATTCTTTTTAAACTTTCTGTTGCGTAACCTTTATTCCAAAATCTGGGATCCAATTTGAACCAGACTTCCGCATTTTTATATTTCTCTTTACCTAAAGTAATTCCGATTAACCCGATAAATTCGTTTCCTTGTTTTTGTTCAATAGCAAATACGTATCTTTTGTTTTCTAAAGTCCAGCCCGCAACAATTTCCCTTGTTACCTCTATATCTTTAGGAATTCCTAGCGTATTGAATTCATCGGTTTCAGCTAAACTGTGTAAACGGTGAATATTTTCTATATCTTTTTCTGAAATTGGTCTTAAATATAATCTTTCAGTATTAAAATTTAATTCTGTCATTTTTGATATCTATTTTGTAATTCTAGCTGGACTATTTATTTAATTATATTGCTCTTTATTGAACCTCTGCTTATGTAGGTTACACTCAATTCGGGAAAGCACGATGTGAAGCCAGACTTAATATAAAAAATGCTAACTCTTTACAGGTTAATATCAGCTTCATACCATCCCTTTATGGCATTTGCTACCGACTTCATTTTATCTGATTCAGAGATAAATAATCCGCGATCTTTTAATTGTTGAGCTTGCTCCTCTATCGTGAATGCTTTCTTTTCATACATGGAATGTGTTTAAAAAAAGGTCTATAAAGCAAAAGACACGCCCTGGGACGCTGTTCTGATGTGTAGCGTGGCGTGTACTGTTCGTTCAAAGGTAAACATCGATTCTCTATTTTACAAAAATAAAATAAAAGGTTAATTATTATAAACCAATATAGTAGATGTCAGAAGAATTTTAATAATAATCCAGACTTTCTAGAAAATGAGTAGACTTACTAAATAATCAATCGTTATAATGCTTTTAATATCCTTACTATTTTTTTCTTTTGAATGAATAGATGTATAAAGGCCATTTATCTGCTGTTGATGACATTAACAATAAAGTTGAATATATTTAACAAACTATGCTTTTTAAGTAGTCCATGTTGCATCAACTATTTATTTACGGAGATCGCTTTTGGTATATTTGATAGCGAAGAGGAGGTTATCATGAAACCAACAATCATAAAAAATATGGAAGAACTAGAGAACAGTCAACTATTAAGTAAAATTGCACGAGAAGCTTCAATAGGGGCCAATAGAGAAAATAGAGCTTTAGGTTTACATATTCAACTAGTCGAGGATGGTTATGTCATCGAAAAATTTGCAGATGGTTCTAAACGAACGATAAAAAAGCTCGAAAAGGTGAAAAGCAAAGTTAGTCTTAAAAAAGGATCAGTGCTATGTCTAAAACAAAAAAGCTGAGAGTTTTTGCAAGATCTATTAGTTCTGGAAAATCAATATTATTTAAGCAGATTAGTAGCCGGTTTAATACTGGCTAGTTTGTAAATTCGGATCACTACCTGGATAGATCGAATTATCAAAGAATCCTATAATTCCTTTTTAAATTTACGATCCAAAGCATGAAAAAAACTAAAAATTCAAAAATGAGAATTTACCTGGTGTTGATTATTTTAAATATATCATTAAACAGTTGTTCTAATGTTAAAGAAGGAGGAAAAGCAGAAGTACATCAAAATATAAAAATTGTATTTGAAGATGAGATATTGCAAGATGACTTATTTAATTTTTCAACTTTTCAAGAAAAAATATTTGATCCAAGATATGAAGTGATAAGGGGAGGTACTAATAAAGTCTTCACTAAAGAGAAATGGAATAATTTTCACGAAGAAATTCTATCAAAGTTCGAAAAGAAAGGTGAAATCATATCAAGTAAAAAGGGGTATAACCAAAGTTACGGCCATTATAAAATATTTCTCATTAGTCCAGATAACAGAATTTTACTTATTAATAATAAAAATGAAGTTTATTATAGTAAAAATGATTCTATCATTAGATTTAATGATACGGAATTTGGAGATAAGATTAGAAGTTTTATTGATTATTACACATATTTTAATGAAAAAGATCTTGTAGAATTAAACGGAAGTAAGAATTATTTTAAAACACATCAATATTTACGAAAAAAGTTAGAGGAGGTAAAACCTTTTTTATATTATAAAGTAGATGTTATTTATAAGTAAAAATGATCTGTTTTCACAAATATATAAAGATTTTGCAATCCATCTAAAATAAAGACTATATAGTCATAAGTATTAAATTTACTTTTGAGTGTGAGAATCCCCAAATTAATTAAAGAACTGGTTTTCCAAAAAGTTGGAAAGCCCCTTCTTTGTTTTCCAGCAATTTTTCAATCACAAATAAGAATGTCCGTTTCGATGATATCGCGATCATAAAGTAACTCAGCTTCAAAGAAGTTCTTTCTAGAAGCAGAACTGCAATGGATCAAATCACTCATGATAGCTCAATCACCTTTAAAAAACAATTTATTCAGATGAAAACTATGCGATGTATCACAGATAGGCTGGTTCACTTTTTTACATAGTAGCTGAAACCGGGGATTTTTTGAAGGTTGTTCATACACTAACTTTGATTAGATATTTAAAAAGTAAACAACACGACAAAATAATTATATAGATGAACATCGAGGAGTTAGAAAATTTATTTTATTCAGGTGATCTCGCACTATGTATAGAAGAAGGAGAGCAGCATCTTAAAAATCATCCTGACGATACAGCGGTATTGTTTTTAATGGCCATTGCACATTACGATTATGTATATCCTGGTCACCCGGAACTTGTCTATGACACGATGAATCAATTTACGGTTCCTTATCTTAAGAAAATTATAAGCCTTGAGCCCCAAAATTCAGAAGCATTACAGCATATACTAAGTTATGCATTGAATAACGATTATAATTTAGCTTATATTCATCTTTCCAAAAGACACATCACGCCCGAAAATAGGAACGATTATATCGGTTATGCACAATGTTTAATTCAAGATACTAGCTATGCAACATCTGGTTATGATTTCTTAATTAGGATTTATGAATCTGTCGGAGAAAAAGCGGCTGTTTTGAAAACATTGGATGAAGCAATGGTTTTCTTTACCACATATTTTACAGCAGATAGAGAACAGCGGGATCAGTATAATGCGATCTTTCTGATGAAGAAGATTTATCTGCTACAGGAAGATAAATTAATATCTCCCGATGCAATCATTCAGGTTATAGCAGATCACATACAACAATTTGCCAGCGATAATGATAGCGACTACCTGTATCTTGCAGAAATAGCTTTTGAAAATGAAGATATGGCCTTGACAAAGGCCATCTTATTGAAATTGATCAGAGGTGTAAATAGTAAAGAGGATGTTTTAGATGGGCTAGTGAAATGGCACCAACGTTTCGATAAGCTGATTAAGAATGGACTTGTCGATGATGACGTGTTTTATTTCCAGTTAATCGTGGAGCGTAATCATTTTGAGAGGATGCATATAAAGGCCGATTTTTATTATCATCACGCACTGAGGCTGTTGGATACGCATTCCGATAAATTTTCGCTGTATCATTTTGCAGGCACCTATTTACATGAAGCAGCACGGCACGCAGAGGCATTACCACTGCTGAGCAAAGCCCTAGAAATTAAATCCGCCTCCATAACCTGGAGACGCTATTTTATATCCAAATATTTAGTAACAGGAGCAATCGATCTGGAACTTCCAACATTTGAAGATTTGCCTCGGGACCTGTACAATGACGGCGTTGAACTTAGCGAATTTATCACGGAAGAAATTACAGATCCGGAAGATCTTGCGTTGTTTCAAGCGATGTTATCGGGTCTTTATGAACAATCTTTTCATGCTTTCCAGGCATATTATGAAGAAGGTAGTTATGAAAGTGACTATCTCGGTAGCAGACACAATTGGGCCATGTGCTGCAATAACTATAGTATAGAACTTATTAAAAATGGATGTTATGGGACTGCAGTCGATGTGATCCATATTGGCCTGCAAAATAGTGAATTTGAGGAACTCCATCATACTTTATTAGATGCGTTAATAAAACAAGAAAATTATGTCGATGCAAAAGCTGCGTTAACTAAATTCTTTAATACTTATACGGCAGAAGATTCAAACTTTTATTTATATCTAAAACACCAAGCCGATTATTTAGTTGTCAAGAATGGCTTAGGGGAGACTGAACATATTGCTGATGAAGCACAGGAATTGCTATCTAAAATCTATCAACACTATATCGAGAATCCTGATATTTCCGATTATGATTTTAGAGATTATGAAGCCGCGAAAAATACTGTTGAAGGACTGCTGTACGATATTTATGGCGACGAACCATATGATGTTAAGATCGCTTATTATACGCATATTATTGAGCAGTATCCCCATGAAGCACATGCGCCCTATGTGCTGATGCAAATTTACAATGAACTGGAAGACTACAAAAACGTCAACCATAACGCTCGATTATACTTAGCCAATAAGAAGGAATTTATTATTAATGCCTTTGATAAAGCAAAAACGTTGTATATGATTATGAAAAGTCATTATTTCATGGAGGAGTATTCAGCAGTAATTGACTTTTTCACAGCACAGGATGCTTATTGTGACGAAACATTTGACGCGCCGGAATATCTACAATGGCTGTTATATGGTATCAAATTATTTGCAGCTGACAATCAACTGGAACCCTTGCTTAGGTACTCCAATAAATTAAAGCATATTTATGAGACCGAAGATCGGGCATATGATGATACCTCCGAAGAAGTTCATCTGTTAGTGGCAAAAGCTTTGTATGTCAGTGGCGATTTGAAGCAAGCGCATCAACATCTTGACATTGTATTGGGCTATAGTGATCATGTTGCTTTGGCAGATGAGTACAAAAAGACTTGGAAAAAACCAGGTTTATTCTCAAAATTATTTTAGTGATCACGTTGTTATCGTTTTTCTATTAGACCTAATCACAAGACAAGCAGTGCGAAAAAGTACTGCTTGTTTATGTTAAAAGTGATATCTAGTCATCATGATTCAAAAATCCATCGATTGCCATATTATGAATGCGATCAATAAATATGCTTTAAAGATTTAAGAAAGAGGGGCGTAGTATTATAAGTTTTGATCCTCACAATCGACATAGCCACCCATTATTTTCTATTTACTGTAATTTTCACTTCATTTCCCTCTTGTAGACCACTCACACCTCCGCCAGTATATTTAACAGTATATTTTCCTGGTTTGATCGTATAGTTTTTTGCAAGGTTATATACGGTACTGACGCAATCATGTGGTTGCACTAGAATATAACTTTCTGCAGGAGGTGGCATCACCCTTCTTGCCATAGGACCAGTAAACTGCGTTTCTATTCCCTGTTCATCGACAATCTCCATATATTTTCCTAACATCGGTTCAAAGGGTGTTTCCCATTTACAAAACTGCTGTACCGTGTCTGAATGGTTGAACACAGAGAACGATAATAGTACGGAATCTGTGGAAAAATTAGTGTCAATCGCCTGTAGTTGAGTCTCCAGAGGAATTAACGTTGACGTATCACGTTTAACTTCAGCTGTGTCAGAAACATTTTTTTGATTTTGACAGCCCGTAATTAATATAGCTGCAAGAATTAAGAAAGAGAAGGTGCGAATCATATGTATATATTTAATTTTGGGTAATTACTGAATAGCAGTTAGTGGATTTGGTTTTGCCTGTTATATCTAAATAAAAGAGATTTATGATCATTCCAAGCAATTTGCAGTAGATTTAAATCTGTATTTTGTCAATATGTGATACGGTTTTAATACCATTGCCGCAGATTGGCAATTAACATCTCGGTTAGGAACTGATTCCGGATCAGGATTAGTGGATGCTTTTGATCGTATTGTGAAATTTTTCTCCAAACATTTAACCGGCTTCTCCGCTATGAGATAAGTTCGATTTTCTTTGATGTTATCCTTTGTTGAGCCTTCTGGACCATCATCAAATGACCACGCGGTACTGGTACTGTAAGTGAAAAATAAAGTACTGTCCTGTACAAAATAACGATCTACAGCTTCATAATGATCATACTCATTATAACTGTGGACAATTAGTTTCAGGTTACCATTTTTTGTAAAGTAACTCACCGTCCCATTTTTTTCATCTTTGCACGAATATTTAAATGTTGTGGAATCCAATTGACCATCTTCGAGTTCTTTATTGACAGCTGCATAAGCCTTTTTTATAGCATCGATATTAAGAAGAGGTGTATGCTCTTCTGCTGATCTTGTGGGTGACAGTGTTTCAACTTTATGCATAGTTGTATTTGTTTTGCTTTTATCAGAACCTGCTCGATCTGTACATGCAATAACAACACATAAAATGATCAGAGGTAGCAACATCTTCTGCGATGGAAAGATCTTAAGTATTTTACGAGTTTTCTGCATATTGACGGAGTATCTATTTATATCGATAAAATGCTCAAATGATATTATAAGATTATAACAATCCTGATATAGAAATGTTCATCCCCCTCCAGTATAGCTATGAGGCAGACTTTGATATCGTAGCTAAAGATATCCGTTCAAATGTGTAGAAAGAGAACCTGTCTATCTCGGGGAGAAATAACTTATTTGAAAAAGCTATCGGTCAGCAATGAGGTAGTTATTGATAAACTACGGCACACAACATACGAGATTCGATAAAGAAATGTATAAGTATAAATAGATTAAATATACATTTTCGGCAATCTAACCCATATGTTGGATCTGCTCATGCTCAAATAATGAGTAAACCGTTAAAATTCCAAAATCGGCCTTAAATTGGATTAAACCTATATTTTACCATTATTCATCTATTGGATCATTTATATAGTGTAAAATTACACCTTATTTTACTAAGTTGGTTTAAAATATAACTAAATTGTGTATGGTAAGATATACATACAAAGATGGAAAAGGAAAATCAAATTACAGCAGATAAAATATTTGAATTGTACGGAGAGTACATTTTGAATCACGGCGAGCGACCAAAAAATATTTACCTTTTTGCAAAGGACAATGATTTTGAAGAAAAAGACTTCTACGATTATTTTACAAGTTTCGAGCAGATTGAAAAATCAATGTTGGTCAATCTTTTTGAAAAGTCCGTAGCATTGGCCTCAGAAGTTAATATTTCTGGTAAGATTACGTCGAAAGAAAAGCTTTTGAACGTATATTTTATCTTTTTTGAAAACATGACGATGAACCGTTCGTTGGTTTTGATGATTCTGGGGAATGACAAATTACATGCTGCAAAAATTTCAGATCAACTCAAAGAAACGCATCGAAATTTCATCAAAACACTCGATTTTAACGATTGGAGCATAATTAAAGAATCAAAAGATGATGTGAAAAATTTTCATGACAAGGCTAGAGAAGAAGCATTTTGGCTTCATTTGGTTTCTGCCATCGAGTTTTGGAAAAAAGATACCTCGCCATCATTCGAAAAAACAGATATTTTCATTGAAAAAACAATTGATACAGGTTTTGAATTGATGGATAATGAACCATTGCGAAAAGTAGTTGACCTTGGGAAGTTTTTATTCAAAGAGAAATTTAGAAAAAGTTAAATGACACATCTGCATTAAAATCCTACTATTTTTCAATCAACATGATGGAAATTCTTGACGTCTATTAGCAATGAAATTTTAAAAATGAAAACACTCCATAAAATACCGACAGGAAAGTTAGAAAGAACGAGCAGTTTGCTGAAAGCAGGCGCCAAAGTTGGCGTTAATTACATCAAATATTACGGAAATAAAATTACAAAGGATAAAGATGAAGACGAAGCTCGAAAAACTTTAAATGAAGATAATGCGACCGATATTTACGATTCTTTAAAAGAATTGAAAGGTTCTGCTTTGAAAGTTGCTCAGATGCTAAGCATGGAAAAAAATATTCTTCCGCAAGCCTATGTAGAAAAATTTTCTTTATCTCAATTTTCTGTTCCGCCGCTTTCCGGAGCTTTAGTAAAAAAAACTTTCAGAAAGTATTTCGGGAAAAATCCGGAAGACTTATTTGATGAGTTTACAGATGAATCTGTTAATGCAGCAAGCATTGGACAAGTTCATAAAGCCAAGAAAGATGGTCAAGACCTTGCAGTCAAAATTCAATATCCTGGCGTGAGGGAAAGTATTTCAAGTGATCTGAAAATGGTTAAACCGATTGCGATGAAGATGTTTAACATCAAAAAAGAGGGGTCGGAATCGTATTTTCAGGAAGTGGAAAATAAATTGTTTGAGGAGACAGATTATGATCTGGAACTGAAAAGAAGTCAGGAAATTTCTGAAAAATGTGCTCATCTTCCTAATCTCGCTTTTCCTACATATTATCCAGAATTTTCCTGTGAAAGAATCATCACGATGGATTGGATGAACGGAAAGCATTTCTCAGAATTTACAAAACTAGATAATTCTCAGGATGATTTGAACAAGATCGGACAGACACTTTGGGATTTTTATATGTACCAGATGCATGTTCTGAAGCAGGTGCACGCCGACCCGCATCCCGGAAATTTTTTGGTTTCCGCAGATAATAAGTTACTTGTCATTGACTTTGGTTGCATCAAGGAAATTCCGAATGACTTTTACAAACCTTACTTTGAATTGGCTGAACGTAAGAATCTGGATAATCCTGAGTTTTACAAAGAAAAATTATATGAGCTTGAGATCTTGAGTGATCAGGATACTGCAGAGGAACAGGAATTTTTTACTAAATTATTCTACGAATTACTGGAATTATTTACAAGACCTTTCAATGTCGTGAATTTTGATTTTTCTGATGAAACTTTCTTTCAGGAAATTGCAGATTTAGGTCAGCGGTATGCGAAACTGAGTAATATAAAAGGGATGAACACCAACAGGGGGTCGAAACATTTTATTTATCTGAACCGCACATTTTTTGGATTGTACAATATGATGCACGATCTGAAAGCGCAAAATATCGTCATCAATCAATATAAAAATTTTATATAATTAAAAACAAAATAGAGTGTTCCCAAAACGATACAAATTTTTAGGAACACTCTATATTTTATAAATTTACTTTTCTATCTAAAATCTTGCTCGTAATTTTATGAGCAAGTGGCAATAGAAGGAGTACGCAAGCGTAAACTATAGGCATTGAAAAAAACCATGATTTAAAAAGTTCACCAATCCAATTTTCATCTAAAACCTCATCAGTAACACTTGATAAAACGGACATTACAAAAGTTGTCGGCAGAACTACAAAAAAGGTACTAATTATTCTATAGCGTCTATGTTTCTTAGAATTTACCATTATCATTTTTTCGTTTTCCAGTTTCAGGTATTGCTTCAACAACATCCCAATGTTCTACAATTTTATCTTCTTCAATTCTATAAAGATCATAGAAAGCAACGTGTTCTCCTTTAAAAGTACCTTCACTTAATACTAGGACAAAATTTCCTTCCCCAAGCACTTTATGTATTTTCTTATAAATTTGAGGTTTCCCATCTTCCTGCCATTGATTCAGCATATTTAAAAATTCTTGTACCCCGTCAGCCATATGTGGATTATGTTGAATCAATTCATCTCCCTTGAAATAATTTGACACCAAATCGATTTGTCCGTTAATAAGAACGTTTTGAACAAAGTCTTTAACAAGCGCTTTGTTAACCTCCGTTTTATGATGATCTTTTGCCTTGGTCTTTCCGTCTGTCATTGTTCTTTCGCTTTTATTCAGTTTTTTTGGATTTGTTTGAAGATTATCCCAATGTTCAACACTTATTCCATTTTCAAACCGGTGAATATCAAAAGCGACGGTGGGTTCAAAAAGGAAATAGTCTACGTGAACAAATCCATAATCTCCATCTTGAAACTTACGGACTACATTTGTGTAAACTTTATCCATTGGCATTTGATCATGCAATCCCAAAATTGCTTTTAAGCCCGTTGCTACATTTGGATTGTGTTGTTTATAGGAGGTAGGACTGATCAACCCTATTTCTGCCAAAGTTTCAGTTTCAATGCTATTTTGTATAGCTTCAGCTTTGTCTCTATTTGATAATTCCATTTTTTTTTAATTTTAATGATTAATTATGAGCAAATGTACTGACCTTATACATGCAGAAAAATAAGTGAAAAAATATTGTTATAGGGATAATTTTATCCCTATGTCACTGAGAACGAAATATGTCGTAAATTTATTCCCTAAAATAGAATAGCAATGTACGAGAAAAAAATACCGAAAGATTTTAGCTGTGGCATGAGCATTACTTTTGAGATTATTGGAGGTAAATGGAAGCCATGCTTAATTGATTCCATCAATCGAGGAATACGAAGACCGAGTGAACTCGCGAAGAAACATCCGCTTGCGAGCAAAAGGGTTTTGAACTTACAGCTAAAAGAGTTGGAAGCATATGGTGTTGTAAGTAAAATTATTTATCCGGTACTTCCTCCTAAGGTTGAATATTTTTTAACAGAAGTAGGCGAATCGCTTTTACCTCTTGTTGATATGATGGAAAACTGGGGGAGTAATTTTATGAATGATTTTTACAAGAGACAAGAGAATGTAAACTCTGAAACTATTCTCATGGAAACATGATTTGCGGACTTGGTTAAAATTGTCAGCACAGAAATTCGAGCTTATTCAGCATCGAAAGTTCAGAGCGTATATTTATAAACTATTTCCCAAATGGATTTTCAAAATATTTTAGAGCGCTTGGCAGAACTCAGTGAAGAAATAAACAATGACTATTCAGACGACTTTAAATGCTTAAAATCTTTTATTCCTATCTTAAATATAATACTTATAAACACCATGAGTAATTTATTTTAGAACATCCATATATTATTCAGTATTAAGCCTATAAAAATAGTCGAATACTTATAATGAGTTAAAATATTTGTAAAAATTTCGAACTATTAAAGTGTTATTAAAACTAAATATCATGAACGAAACTAAAAAAAATACCGAAAAGTGGAGTATGCTTAGTCATCTTTTTAAACAAATAGAGATTCCTGCTAAAGCTACTCTTCTTCAAGAAGGTGAAATTTCCAGAAGAATGTTTTTCGTGGAAAAAGGTTGTTTACGAACTTGGATTAATAATAACGGAAAAGATATAACAACTCAATTTTTCTTTGAAGGTAGTGGTGTGTCGTCTATTGAAAGTTTTATGATAAACAAACCTAGTCAATATAGTATAGAAACTATTGAACCCTGTGTGCTACAAACTATTACTCAGAAAGAATTTCACGAAGCATTAATGAGTTTGCCGGATATTAAAGATAATATACTAGAACATCTATTTCAACGACTTCTACAAAGTCAAAATCTCTTTTTTTCCTATTTGAAAAATTCACCTCAAAAAAGGTACGAAGAACTTATTAAGCAACATCCACACATTATTCAACGTATTCCGCAACATTATATCGCATCCTATTTAGGTATAACTTCTGTTTCATTAAGCAGGATACGAAACAGAGGATAAGCTCATTTCTTAACAATTGTTATCGTCCAACAATTTGCTACTTCTCAACTTTGCAGAGTAAAATTTGACAAAGAAAAAAATGAGAGTAGTAATAGTATTTAATCATCCCTATGAAGGAAGCTTTGGAAACGCAATTTTAATTGCCGTAACCAAAGGGCTTACGGATGCAAATCACGAAGTTGATCTGATGCATCTTGATAATGATGGATTTAATCCGGTAATGTCAAAGGCAGATTTGAAAGCATTTGTGGATCACAAACCTGTGGATCCACAAGTAATAGACTATAATGTACGTCTGGAAAAAGCAGACCACCTGATTTTTGTTTTTCCCATTTGGTGGGATCTGATGCCTGCAATGACCAAAGGATTTATTGATAGAGTTCTTACTCCAGGAGTTGTGTACGACCACCATCCAAGGGGTTTTGGTTTAGTGCCACTTTTAAAAAACTTAAAAGGTGTGACAGTAATTACAACCATGAATAAGCCCAAGATAATGTACTCCCTACTTATTGGCAACTTAATTAAGAAAGCAATGATAAAAAGCGTTTTCAAAACGATGGGTTATAGAAATCTTAAATGGATTAGCTATAATATGGTAAAATCAGTCGGTCAGGAAAAAAGGGTGAAATGGTTAACTGATATTGAAATCAGGATTTCAAATTTAATTAATAAAACCTTTATATCATGAAACTGCACAGAAACTATATTACACCATTTATTTCCTTAGTTTTCCTTGTAGTCGGAATATCTGGCTTATTGATGTTTTTTCATTTATTTGATGGTTATACAGAAGTTGTACACGAAATTTTAGGTTTATTTTTCATTATATGTGCCATTTTCCACATCATACTCAATTGGAAAGCATTAAGAATACACTTCAAAAAAGGTTTCTTTTTTCCAGCTCTATTAGGTGTATTAGCCCTATCTGTTACACTAATAATCTCAGAAAGGATATCACCTCCCGTAGACTTAATCATTTTCAATAAAATGGTAAAAGCACCTATCAATGATGCTTTTAGGGCGTTAGATGTCAATTATGAAAAAGCATCTGAAAAACTGAAAGAAAATGGATTATCAATTGAAGAAGCTACCACAATAGAAGACATTTGGATTAACAACGATTCTAATCCAGAAAAAGTAATTGATTTGCTTATGGAATGAATGGATTTGTTGTCGTTTTACTTTCCAAATAACCAACCAACGAAAACAGATAATATTAATTAAACGACTAAGACCCGGTACTGAATATTTTAATAATAAAATGCTTAAAAATAGATACTTATAGTCGCTTTAAAAAAGCTAATACATAATTAAGGATAAAGTGGAATTGCATCGTCAGTTCAGTCAAATCTAACTTCAACATAGCTGTACTGTTTATTTTGTGCGGATATTAAATAGTTTATCTCCGCTTTTATTGCGGTGAATAATGCTTATATTTACCGCATATATTTTAGAAGCGATGGCAGTCTATATACACGAACGACATAATTGGACAGATTTCCAATGGGAAGACCATAAGATACTTAATTTATTAAGTGAAGTTCGACATCTGCAAGGAAAACTTATTGGAAAAGTAGAGTTGCTAGGATTTGAATTACAAGACGAAGCAAACTTAGAAACACTTATACAAGATGTCGTGAAATCATCAGAAATAGAGGGTGAAATACTTAATCCAGAACAAGTGCGCTCTTCAATAGCTACTCGATTAGGGTTAGATAATTCAGGCTTGATCCAATCTGACCGACATATTGATGGTGTGGTAGAGATGATGTTAGATGCTACGCAGAATACAGATAAGACCATAAGTATAGAAAGATTATTTGGCTGGCATGGCGCATTATTTCCAATCGGTAGAAGTGGCTTGTACAAGATTGCTGTAGCAAAATGGAGAAGTGGAGATATGCAAGTGGTTTCGGGAGGAATGGGAAAAGAAGTTGTACACTTTGAAGGACCTAAAGCTGAACGTCTCGAAGAGGAAATGAAGAGATTCATAGGCTGGTTTAATATGGATTCTAGTATAGATCCAGTCTTAAAAGCTGTTATTGTACATTTATGGTTTGTGACTGTACATCCATTTGATGATGGAAATGGACGTATTGCTCGTGCATTAACAGATATGCAACTATCGAAAGCGGATGGTGTCAATCAACGCTTTTATAGTATGTCTGCGCAAATGAAGCAAGAACGTAAGGAATATTATACGATTCTAGAGAAAACGCAAAAAGGAGATTCTGATATTACCAATTGGGTAGTTTGGTTTTTAAACTGCCTTAAAGAAGCTATTATTGCTTCGAATACGATAATAGATAAAGTCGTGGGAAAACATCACTTTTGGATGCAAAACAATGTTCATATCAGTAATGATAGGCAACGTATGATGTTGAATAAATTAATGGATAATTTTGAAGGAAATCTGACTTCATCAAAATGGGCAAAGATGACCAAGGTATCGGCTGATACCGCATTACGAGATCTTACAGATTTAGTTAATAAAGGTATTCTAATTAAAGCAGATTCGGGTGGCAGAAGCACAAATTATGAACTAAATTGGTAATCTTTTCATTTTTAACTGACTATAAGAAACATCACCTTTTATCAAGATCATGAAAAGCCATTCTGCCAAGAATGGTTTTTATTTCTTAAATATAATCATCAATAACTTTTTAATGTTGTTTTAGGTGTAGATTAATGATAGACCATTATGCAACTAACCAACAAGATATTATTTAACCCTTATTTGATTGCTAGTGCAGTGCAATAAAAATCGAACAGGTAATAAAATGTATTCAATGAACAAATATATATTCCTTTTCATTTTAGTTCTATCTGGATTAAAGGTTTTTTCTCAGTCCGTATACACTAATACTCCAGATAGCGCAGCCATGTTCCCTAAAAAATATGGCGCATTTGAACACTATGCCTTTGTGCTTAACGGAAAGGTTATTGGGCATCAAGCGTTGGTTAATAATCCGGAAGCAAAACTGAATAATATTTTCCCTTATCCGATTAGGTTGGAAGGGAGGCGTTATCTTGGAGCCGTATATTTTCATACTGAAGAACGCTATGCGCCTCCAGTTCGGGATGCTAATCTACCAGCTTATTTCATCAATGGGACTCAGGTTAGCCCTTATCAGATTCGCATGATCAAGATGGAATTGTATAAGCGGATCGCAAAGTCAACACAGGATACCACTATAAATGGCATCCTGTACCGGGGCTCCATATATGTTGATACCGATGAGGATTATTTTGCTGACCGCATTTCCTTGCCAGATCTTATCGTAAAGTACACTGGTTTAGCACCTGAAGAGGTCATCATCCATTGGCATAACACCCAATACAGGTATATTTACGAAGGCGATATTGGTATGATCATCAAAAATAATTTTCCGCTTTATTCATTTACAATTAGTAATTTATCGCTTAAAGGAGTGAGTGTCGACCGTGTGCATTTTGCCCAAGGCGATCGCTACGTCGTTCATCTTAGCGACAATAGCTATAAATCGAGTATGCCTAAGACCGGATTATTCACGGGAGATCTTTTAGCTATTGATACGGTTTTTCCTTGTTATGTACCAGATTTTGATGTGCAAGAAGATGGTATTTTTAATTATGTAGAGGTTGAGCCAAGGCCTAGGAACGGAATAGATTTTTACCTAAAGAAATTATCATCGACGATGGGGCTTCCTGCAGTTAAACCGAGTACAGCTACTCAGGCCGACTCAATCACCGTTCAGTTTATCATACTCAAGGATGGTATGATAGCCAATTTAAAGAGCGTAGAACCCGATAAATCTGACCATGAAGACATACTTACTGCGATCAAAAAAAATGCCTGCATCTGGTGGCCTTCCGTGCAGGGGGGCAGACCAGTGTTGTTTAGACGAAAAATGGTGATCTTCTACAGTAAGGATCAAAAGGGAAATATCCAATCGATAGATGGTCTTAAATATCGCTATAACTTTGTTCAAACAAACAATAAACCATGATCACAGCCTATATGAAGTATTACCAAATATTATTGCTCATGCTGGTTTGTTGCCTTAATGCGCAATCACAGCGACTGAGAGACAGGATCTTGGACAACACGCTGTTATACCCGAAGCAATATGGAACATTTGAAAATTATGAGTTTATCTTAAATGGCGCACACATTGAGAAAGACGAGCTACTCAATTACCCGGAGGCTACGTTTGGGCGGGTATTTGATTATAGCCGAGATCCGAAGAGTAAATATCAAGGCGTTCTGTATTTCCACACGCCGTGGTATCCGCCTTCACCAGCCGATCAGCATGCCGATGATCCTGCTTATTTTATCAATAATATACAGGTAAGCCCCTATGCCATCCGTTCTACAGTAGTAGAAGAGTATACTGCTATTAGGCGATCGGAACAGGATACTCTTATTGACGTGATTGTGTACCAAGGTTCAATACATGTGGATACCGATGAAGATTTTTTTGCCAACCGCATGACTATACCCGAGATCGTCAAGAAGTATACCGGTTTACCGCTCGAAAATGTCATTGTACATTGGCGCGATCGCTATTGGGATGCACTTAACCCTGGCGTTATTGTCCAGGATCACTTTCCTTTGTATTATATCAATCCCAAAGGTCTAGAGGAAGTTAAGGTTGACCGTATTCGGTTTGCCGAGGGCGAACGCTATTTTGTACATCTGGTAGACCAAGGATATCGGTATAGTAATTTGACTGAAAAGGGTTGGGAGACACCCCAAAAGAATTTTGTGGTCTTCTTTAAACCTAGGGATTTTGATCCTAAAGCACCTTGTTATATAGCTGATTTTGATATTGCTGGCAAAGATATCCGCAACCGTGCACAAGGGGAACCTGAACCATCTCTGGGAGAAGAGGCTTATCTGAAAAAGCTGTCTGCCCATATGGGCCTGGTTGCAGAGCAACCTCAGGCAGAAACCACACGTGATTCGATCCTGGTGCAGTTTATTGTTCTTCATAACGGAGCAATTACTGGACTTGAATCAATTGGCTCGCAAAAACCAGTTCATGCAAAGTTTCTACAGGCCATTAAACAGCATTCCTGCGTTTGGACAGCGGCTTGGGAAAATAGGAGAACCTTATATTTTAAACGAAAAATGGTGATCTTTTACAGTGAAGATAATAAAGGAAATATAGTGTCGTTAGATAGCCTTGAATACCGTTATGATGGTGAACCTAATACAGTCCGCTGATATTTCTAATTCTGACGAAGAACAGCTTAGGTCCTTCATTTAAATAAAACTAAAATGCTTGCTTGAAATGAATAAACTTAAGGTGAATATGTTAAAAGGTTTTGATAAATTGAATGTTGTTGTTAAATGAAAACGGTTATATTATTTATTTTGATGTTAAGTTCAAGTATGGTAAGCAAGCTTCAAAACAAAATTGAGTTTTGGCTCAATACTGATTATGATCAGTTTTATTTGGTTGATGGAAATGAAACTGAGATTGCTAATAGTCTTTGGATCAATGAAGACGACTTTAATTCGAGGATTGAAGTTTCAGGAAGTGTAATGGGTATTAGGACAGAAAGAAGCGGTAAAATAAAAGTTATAGTAGAGGTGTTTGATAAAAAGCCAGATTTTGAATCTCAGGATGAATACGATCATATTGTAGAATGCAGTTTTGAAATTAAATCAGGCCATTTAATGATAAAAAATTGTCCAGATTTTGAACTTGTTAAAGATATAATACTACCTGAAGGGATTTACAGGATTAGAGTATCCTCTGCAAATCTTTCGACAGTTGCATCTCACTATTCAGGTGTAGATTATTATAGATTGAGCATATGGAATGAAAAGGTAATGTCAGCGAAAAGCGTTTTAAAGCAATATACAGAGTAATGTGAGCAATTATATAAATATATACTTCATGGTGGATGAGCATGTTGAATTGCCGTATGAAAGTTTGGTAATAATCACGACTTTTATAATTAAATCTTAGAAAGAATATGATGGAAGCAATGGGTTGGATTTCATTAAGTCCGAGCACAGACCGAGAACATGCTATTAATCAAACTGAAGATCTCCTAAAAAAAGTTTTAAAATTGACTGGTTCTTTTCAATCCATTAATCAATTTATAAAAGTAAAAGAATTGAATGGAAGTAATTATTTATTAATTGGTATTAATCATAATCACAATAATGGAATTATAGAATCGGTAGAGCAATTAATTAAGAATATAGGCTTACTGTCAAAAGGATGTTATGGCATAGTTTACGTGAGGGATGATGAATCACTTGAAAATGTTAATTTTCGAGCTATAAAACTAGCTAGAGGTAGGGTTGATATAGCTGAGGACTCCTTACTTAGCCCCTGTAACCCGACTATTGAAGACTGAAGTAGGAAAGGATTCTAAAATGGGGGGCAAAAAGAACTAAAAAGTATAGACCTAGCGAAATCTGTTAGAAGACTATCATAAATTCTTATGATGGCTATATCGATTTTATAACTTAACTACAATTAGTTCTGACTATAGAGACAAGTTCTTATTGGAGATCAAAGCGCTTGAATTTCATATGTTATAAGAAATATCTGAAAGATGAAGGAGCTAATGATCTTGATAATTTTATTGTGTATCCAAGCAAATTTATCTAAGTTTAACTACTATAAAAGGGAAATAAAAATTGGTATCAATACAAAAGGAAATTCTGTAATCAAACCAATTATAATCAAAAGCAGTTTTTTATAATCAGGTATAGTAGTGTAATTTAATATTAAGATTACCTATTTGAAGTTTTATGTGAAAAAAGTAGCTGTAAAAGTTAGAGTAGATGAGGCAGAATGATTTAAAGGAAGTGCTGAACGAAGTTGGAATGGGAGTATTAAAATATGAATAGTATATTATTAAAATTGTTATGTATTTGTATACTGACTGCTAGTTCACTACCGAGTTATGCTCAGGGTTTGTATTTTGTTAGCCACGAAGAGGTACAAAACAGACGGACTGGACTCGAATTATTTGGCGAAAATATGCTTTCCATAAAGGATAAGTTTGATATGAAGTTTGCATTGAAGTACCGTCCGGGGCAGGAAACCTATTTTGGTTATGTATTTCGACTCATTCTTAACGATCAATATAATATAGATTTAATCACCCGTGACTATAGTCCGCAAAATAGAAAGTTAAGTCTAGTGGTTGGTGATCAGGAATATACAATTGCATTAAAAAATAATATAGTCGATGCATATCAATGGCTGGATGTGCATATCATGTTGGATTTGAAATCAGGGAATTTGCACTTTAGCATTGCTGGACAGCAACTTAAAATGCCTCTATCATTTCCAAAACAGGTTTCAGCGCGGATTTCCTTTGGAGCGAACAATATGCCACGATACTCTACTACTGATGTACCCCCCATATATGTCAAAGATATTCAACTTTATCAAGGGGGAAAAGAGCAGTATAAATGGGCTTTACAGGAAGAAGGACATCTCTCTGATACTTTCCGCAATGAAAGGGCAATTGCGATTAATCCCATATGGGTACAGTCTTTACATCGCAAATGGTTAGTGTCAAATTTAGTACATACAAGCCCAGCTGCAAGTGTGTGTTTTGATCAAGAAAAAGAAATTCTTTACATTGTTGGCAATGAATACATTATTAAATATGCTATAGCGACAGGTAAACAGGAGCGTATTGTATATGCCGATGGACCATTGGGTCTTTTGCAAGGGAATCAATCTCTTTATGTGGATCAGGAAAACAGCATCTTTAATTATTTTCCAGACCAACAGTTATTGACATCTTTTAATGAAGAAACCCGTACCTGGAGTAAAAGATATTCAACTGGACAAACAACTGCTTACTGGCATTCTAATAAATTTTTCAGTAAGAGCGATTCCTCAATTTATGTTTTAGGTGGTTACGGCTACTTTACATATAAGAATCAGCTATCCAAGATTTCGATGAAAAATGGTCAATGGCAGGATGTAGTATTGACGGAGACTGCTTATACACCTCGATATTTGTCTAGTCTTGGAGTAACTGACAAAGGTGCTTATATCTTGGGGGGATATGGAAATAAATCAGGTAAGCAAGAGTTGAATCCGCACTATTATTATGATTTGCTTTTTTTTGATCCTGTAAATGTAACAATCCGCAAAATTGCCAACCTTCCCATAATTGATCAAGAATATATTTTTGGTAATTCTATGGTCATCGTTGGATCACAATATTATACCTTAACGCATACTAAAAACGTATTCGACACAAGTATTCGACTGCTGTCTGGTAGGCTAGATGGTACAGAGGTTAAAGTATTGTCGGATAGTATCCCGTATAAATTTAGCGATATTAAATCCTATTCAGATCTTTTTTATGCTACTCGCTCTAAAAAACTCTTGGCGGTTACTTTATTTGATAATGGCGAACAAACGGAGGTGAAAATATATAGTCTTAATTTTCCACCGCAGTTTTTAGATCCTGCCACTATTAGTAATGGTTTCGTCACGAATAAAGGTATGATTTGGCTTCTTTTGTTTTTCAGTGGAGTAATAATTTTAATTTTTTTCGTGTGGAGAGCTAGGAAAACGATTTCAGGTCGCTTGAACGTGCCTGTTAAGAAAGAAATGAGCTCATCTTTAAAAATAGAACAAGAATTAAATGTAGAACAGCAGGTGGTCAATCATATCTATTTATTCGGGTCATTTCGAGTATTTGATAACAAAGGAGTGGAAGTAACGCGTCAATTTACCCCAGTTCTTAGACAATTGTTTCTTAGTATGTGTCTATTTACTTTTTCATCCAAAAAGGGCATTAGCTCCGAGCGTTTATATGAATTGCTGTGGTCGGACAAATCTATAAAGAGTGCGCGTAATAATCTATTGGTCAATATGGGCAAGTTAAAAGTAATTCTTTCGGATGTGGCTGGACTTGAAATCTCTAAGGAAACAGGTTATTGGGCGATAAAACTGGATGAGGAGCATGCACATATCGATTACGCCTATTTTAAAAAGATATCAAAAAATACAGGTTTAGACTATCGAAAAAAAATGATGATAATCGCAGACATCGTTCAAAAAGGAAGTTTTTTAGAGGATATGAATTATGAATGGATGGATGAATATAAGAGTAAGATCTCAACAATCGTGGGAGAGGTTTACACTGGTTACCTGGAAGCTATTTCTTTAGGAAATGAGAAGGAAGATGTGCAGCTTATGATTGCTAATAAGATCATGCAATTTAATTCGATGAATGAAGATGCCATGTATATATCTTGTCTATTGATGTCTAAATCGGGTATGCATCAGGAAGCTCGAATAACTTATGAGAGCTTTGCACAAGAATACCTTAAACTTTATGGGGAAGTCTATCCCATAACACTTAAAGAAATTTTAAAACATTCCCAAAATGTTTATTAATGCCATAAGTTAGGTGTTTTTTTAAAAAAAATATTTCTCTGACAGTCAGTGTGTTAATTTGTTAATTTCTACTTGTTTTTCAAATTAATATAAAATTAAGTCAAAATTAAGCCCCTTCTGTTTTATTTGTGCTACCAATTAAAAACAGGAGGGGCTTATGATATGATGACCTATTTTATTACGTCTTGATAACCGCTTATTAGAAGTGGAAAATGCAGGATTAATAGTCCTTTGGTCTGGTTTATTGATGAGAATTAATCAGACTGGACACCAATCTTTAACCAGAGTAAAACCTATAAATCTTATGAACAATTTGGAAAATAATCGAAAGTTATGGACTTCGAGGGATGTAATATTCAGGTGGACAAAGCAGATGTCGGGATATGCTTTGCTCATCGGAACGGTGGTTATGCCACTTGAAGGATCTTCCTTACCATTAAATAGAATCAGTCGACTTATTATCATGCAACAACAGGTACGTGGAACGGTAACAGATAGTAGCGGTGCGCCCATTGGTGGAGCTACTATTAAAGTTGTTGGAACAAACCGACAGGTGGCTGCCGATGCAAAAGGAGCATTTAGTATCCAAGCAAACAAAGGAGATATTGTGGAGGTAACCAATGTCGGTTATGCAACAAAAAGTACGGTCATCAACGGTGAATATATCGATATTCAATTGGAAGCGAATCAAATGGGATTGGAGGAAGTTGTCGTAGTTGGTTTTGGAACTCAGAAAAAGGGGAATGTTACAGCTGCGATCTCCACAATACAGGCCAAAGATATTAATACCACGACCAGCTCAAGTTTAGCACAAAGTTTACAAGGGAAAATACCGGGATTACAAATAAGGCAACAAAGTTCTGAACCGGGAGCATTTAGATCAAGTATCAATATCAGAGGTTTTGGTGAACCGCTGTATGTCATTGATGGTATTGTGCGTGATGGAGGAGTTGAGTTCCAGCAGCTAAACCCGAATGACATCGAAAATATATCGATATTAAAGGATGCGTCGGCAGCCATTTACGGTTTGAATGCCGCAAATGGCGTAATTCTGGTGACGACCAAAAAAGGTGTTAGTGGAAAACCAACATTTAATTATATCGGAACTGTAGGATTACAGCAACCGACCAATGTGCCGAAGATGGCAAATGCGGCCCAGTATTTAGAAATGTACGATAATGCGATATTTTTTAGAGATGGTGTTCATCATATAACTAAGGAGGAACTGGATAAATGGCGTCAAGGTGCACCCGGATATGAGAGTACAAACTGGTATAACGATACTTTTAAGAAGACAGCATCACAGCATCAACATGATTTTTCGGTAAGAGGTGGTACCGATGCTATTAATTATTTTACAAGTGTTGGTTATTTTAATGAAAGTGGACTCTTCAAAAGTGGCGATATGGGTTATGATCGTTATACGTTCAGAAGTAATCTTTCAGCTAAACTTAGTGAGCGACTTAAGGCCGATGTGATGGTATCTGGACGTCGATCTAAGCGTGAATTCCCTGGAGGAGATGGTTTTATCTGGATGTATAAAGGAACAATTATCAGCCATCCAACCGAAAGCCCTTTTATCAATGGAGACCCAAATTATCCTGCAAATATTTATAATCAGCAAAATGCAGTCATCATGTCGCAGAAGGACTATGCTGGCTACACAGAAGATCGGAATAAAAGTTTCCAATCGTCCATTGCACTTACTTATGATGTGCCTGGAATTGAAGGTTTGAAAGCTATTGGTACTGTTTCTTACGATAGTTATAACGTTTACAATAAGAACGTATGGAAGAACTATAGAATCTATAATAAAGACCTCACTTCCATGGTCTTTAATAATCCAAGGATTGCTAATAATATTGATGATGCCGAACGTCTTGTGTTTCAGGGGCAACTTAATTATGACCGTACTTTTGCAGAGCACCATAACCTAAGCGCAACTGCTGTATTTGAAATGAAGCAGTATACCAAAAAACATAGTTACCTGTGGCGTGAGTATGATTTTTATACCACTGATGTCATGGATTATGCTTCGGGAAGGCAGACCAATAATGGTGATGAAATCGAGGAACGAAACATGTCCTACATAGGTCGTGTTAATTATGATTTCAAAGGGAAGTATTTATTGGGAGCATCTTTTCGATACGATGGTTCTTATCGTTATGCTCCAGGCGAAAGATGGGGTTTCTTTCCCAATATTTCGGCCGGATGGCGATTGTCTGAAGAAGCATTTATGAAAGATAATCTCCCTTTCGTCAATAATCTAAAGATTAGAGCTTCCCATGGGATGATTGGTGAGAACCAAGGAAATGCATTTCAACATATTTTAGGTTTTTCTCCACGACCAAAGGAGGGGGCTGAATTTGTGAATGGTTCCTATGTAGGTGGGCTGGGAGCTCCAGGAGTAATCAATCCGAATTTTACCTGGATCAAATCTAAGATTACAGATGTCGGTATAGAAGGAGCGTTGTTTGGTGGGAAAATAGCTTTTGAAGCCGATTATTATCAACGTGAAAAAACTGGGAAATTAATTCAGAGAAGTGGGGGACTACCCAATACATTTGGAGGCGATATGCCTATCGAAAATTTTGAAAGTGAGCTTACCCGTGGATTTGATTTAGTCATCTCCCATCAAAATCAGGTCAATGATTTTAAGTATGGCATGAGTATTAATATGAATCTAGCCCGTACTAAACACTTGATTGTAGATAAACCGGAGGCTAATAGTAGTTATGAGCGTTGGAGAAATGGATATGCTGACCGTTGGAATGATTTGGAGTGGGGATTTAATAACACGGGCCAATTTCAAAACATGGAGCAGATTAATCAGGCTATTGTCTATGGCGGAGATCGTGGTAATTCACAAATTTTACCAGGTGATTTTACCTATGAAGATGTTAATGGAGATGGTGTTATCGACGATAAAGATCTCATGCCTATTTTCAGAAATCGTGACCCGAAGATGTTCTATGGACTTACCTTGAATGCGGCATGGAAGAATATAGATCTGAATATGGTCATGCAAGGAGCATCATTATATACCATGCGCTATAATGAAGTATTTTCACAAATGTTTTTCAATAATGGAAATCTTCCAGAATATTTCTATGACCGATGGCATCTGGCTGACCCCTATGATGCAAATAGTGAATGGATAGCAGGAAAATGGCCAGCAAACCGATTCTCTGAATATATGGGTTCATCTTATAGGGAGAGCGATGCGTGGCGTATGAAGGCCAATTATCTCCGTATGAAAAGTATAGAGCTCGGTTATACCGTCCCTTTAAGCGAAGCGAATAAACGCTTGATCAAAAAGATAAGGGTTTATGGAAATGCACACAATTTATTCACTTTTGCCGACGCATTCATCAAGCAGTTTGATCCAGAGCGCTTTGAGGGCGACTACAATGCAGGTTATAACTATCCGTTAATCAAGAGTTACAACTTAGGGGTTAATCTTACATTTTAATATTTAGAATTATGAAATATCATCATATATCCAGCATACTTTGTGGAGCATTATTGGTTTTTTCGACTTCCTGTTCCGATTTTTTGGATGTTACACCGCGTAATAAGATACCCGGAGATGCGGTTTTATCGGATCCTAACGGAGTTAAAGCTTTCTTAGCCAATTTATATTATCAGGCACCTATTGAAGATCACGTTTATTTCCCTAGAGAAGGTTTCAATGCTCGGGGTAATACGGGTTTTCTTTCTCTTGCACAGTATAGTATGGAGGCTATACACTCAGAGTGGCCAAATTGGAATGAATATAGAAATGACTGGTGGGAGAAGGGCTATAAGCTGAATAGGAGTATCAATATTCTTATCCAATCAATACCGACCTTAAATATGGCCGATAAAGAAAAGCAGGTATTGGCAGGAGAGGCAGCTTTTTTAAGAGCATACACTTATTTTGCACTTGCTAAACGTTATGGGGGAGTTCCTTTGATACTGGATAACCAGGATTTCACGAATGACTTCGAGATGTTAAAAGTACCCCGTAGTACTGAAAAAGAAACATGGGATCTGGTTTTAAGTGAATGTGACCGCGCGATCGAGTTGCTTCCTGAGGAGCATGCTAATGGTGATGAAAGTAAGCGTCGAGCAACCAAATGGGCTGCTTATGCCCTTAAGTCGCGCGCAGCACTACATGCAGCATCAGTAGCTAAGTATTGGAATAGTGCTCCTTTGTCTGGAGAAGCGGTCTCATTAAAATTTGTAGGCATGGAGGCTTCGCAAGCAGCAGCTTATTATAAAGCTTGTATAGACGCATCAATGGCGTTGATGAGTTCAGGTAGATTCAGCCTATATAAAGCAACTCCTGCTACCCCAGCTGAAGCCATCAAAAACTATCAGGAGATGTTTGTAAATCCTAGTGTGGCTTCATCAGAAGCGATACTAATTAAAGGCTATGCGAATGTTGGTAACGATCTATCGCACGATCTTGATGGTTGGAATGGACCGAATCAGACTGGAGAAGGTTTTCCACATCGTGGACGTACCAATCCAATCCTTGAAATGGTCGATTTGTACGAAAGTTATGATAACCCGGGCCATGCTTCACCGGTTGTGACGAGAGCTGATGGTCAAGTTTCATCGGCTGAGGGGTACAAAGAAGGAGTTGCTTATCGCCATTTTGATTCGCCAGATGAAATTTTCAAGAATAAAGATGCGCGATTCTTTGCCTCGATTATCTATCCGAATGCCTCTTGGAAAGGCCAGACCATTGTGATCAATGGTGGAATAGTGAAACCAGATGGTTCTTTGATCGATAGTCGGACTTCTTTTGAACATAAAGGCATTACTTATTTTACATATGGTAAAGAACAACCTAACCAGTATTCGGGTTTTGATGGCTCTGCGGATATGACAAGAACTGGATTCTTGATGCGTAAGTTCTTGAATGAAAATATGCGGTTTACCACTTGGCTACAGTCCACAACGGATTACATGGATATGCGCTATGCAGAAGTATTGCTCAATTTTGCCGAAGCGGTAGTGGAAAGCGGATATACCCAAGAAAATGCCGTTAGTTTGGCAACCAAAGCGATAAATGATATCCGATTTCGTGCCGGCCATACGGTGGCGATAGCACTTAATTTAGAAAATGTGCTTCGAGAACGTACGGTGGAACTCGCATTTGAGAATAAAAACTATTGGGATCTGATACGTAGGAGAACATTCCATACCACGTTTAAAAATAAGATAAAAGAGGCACTGGTTCCTTTAATCGATTTGAGAGGTAATAAACCACAGTATATTTTTGTCCGCAAAAATGTGGCAGGATCCAATAGTCAGAATTTTCCAGAAAAGGACTATTATAGACACATTCCAAATGTCGCTGGAAATGGTGTAATCCAAAATCCACAACAATAACATCTAAAATGAAAGCTATGAAAAGAATATTATATTTATCCTTCGTCTCACTGCAACTTGCTTTGTTTACAGCTTGCGGTCTCAGTGATATTGACAATTATGAAGGGCCAAATGCCACGATATCAGGTGGCCTATATGATGTGGAGACTGGTGAGCTTATCCAGCAAGATGTCATTAGAGGCTCGCAGATCGAATATATTGAACTCGGATTTAAAAATCCACAGACGCAGTACATTGTTGTTAAAAACGAGGGCACTTATCGTAACAACCTCATGTTTGCAAACCGGTATACGATACAGCCTGTAAGAGGAAATTTTGTACCTGTCGAAAAACAGGAGATTGAGGTATCGGGCAGTACGGTTAAGGATTTTAAAGTACAGCCTTATATCCGGATCAAAAATGCTGTCATTAAGCAAATAGGAGATAAGGTGGTGGCCACATTTAAGGTGCAACAAACGGTAGAAAACCCGGTTAAGCGTATCGGACTGTTTGCGCATCAAGAGATTAATGTTGGAGAGCCATTAAATATCGTAAATAAGCAAGAAGATATTAATGTGAAAGTAGATGAAAATCAAACCTATCAATTGGAGATCGATTTAGTGGCAAACAATAGCAAACTCGTCAAAGGAAAATCGTATTATTTTAGAGTAGGTGCACTGATTGATGCGAGCGAAGCCAAGTATAATTATGCCTCTACGATTCAATTGACTGTCCTGTAGTGCCTAGATGTTTTATAATGATTTAATGGAGGTTGCCAAAGTATATATACTTTGTGCAACCTCATTTTGAGCAAATATATGATAGCAATATTAAAAAAAGGACGCCTGTATATATTGGCGATGCTTTGTATGGGCTGCGCAACAAGAAATAAAATTGATTCGCCAGTTGATCAGGTCAATCCTTACATGGGTAATATCAGCCACTTGCTAGTACCTACGTATCCTACTATACATCTACCCAATAGTATGCTTCGGGTGTATCCTGAAAGACAAGATTTTACCACAGATCAACTCTATGGCTTACCTATGATTGTGACCAGTCATCGGGGACGGTCTGCTTTTAATCTAAGTCCAGTAGACAGAACTGACAAAACACATTTTAATAATGTATATTCCTTAGACTATGACAATGAAGTCATCAAACCCTATTTATATACATCCAATCTGCAGAACGGGGATATGGATGTCAAATATGCACCATCCCATCAGTCGGCATTGTATGAAATTAGATTTAGGGAACGCTATGCACCTTCACTCATCTTAAATACCCAATCTGGAACAATATCAGTGAGTGGAAATAAGATTAAAGCTTCTCAGAACTTGGATAATAAGACAATAGTTTATCTATATGCTGAGGTAAACCAACAACCACTTCAAGTAGGAACACGAAATGACCAAGGGCAGTTGGATGACCAGGTAACTTCCAAATCAGGAGATCAGGTAGCTGCCATTCTTCATTTTGAACCCGGATTGGAGTTATTAAAAATACGATATGGTATATCATTTATAAGCGTTGAACAAGCGGAGTTAAATCTAAGACGCGAGATAAAGGATTATAATTTGGAATTGCTAGCGAATAAAGGACGTGATCTATGGAATTATGCTTTAGGTAAAATTCAAGTGAAAGGATTGTCCAAAGATGATGAAGCTTTGTTTTATAGCTCGGTGTATCGTTGCTATGAAAGACCCGTTAATATCTCAGAAGATGGTCGTTATTTTAGTGCATTTGATGGTCAGGTGCATACAGACGAACGACCATTTTATACCGATGACTGGATTTGGGATACCTACCGAGCTACCCATCCGTTACGGTTATTGATCGATCAGGAGGTAGAATCTGATATAATTCAATCCTATGTTAGGATGGCCGAGCAGATGGATCAGTTTTGGTTACCTACTTTTCCAGAGATTACCGGCGATTCGCGACGTATGAATTCTAACCATGGTGTGGCTACGATCGCTGATGCTTATGCCAAAGGACTTCGTTCATTTGATGTAGAAAAAGCATATCAAAGTGCTAAAGGAGCAATTGAAGACAAGACACTGGCACCCTGGTCGGCAAAGCCCGCGGGTTGGTTGGATGACTTTTATAAAACTCATGGATATATACCTGCATTGAAACCTGGAGAGGTAGAGACAGTACCTGAAGTACATCATTTTGAGAAGCGTCAACCCATTGCTGTGACCCTGGGGACATCTTACGATGAGTGGTGTCTGGCCCAGCTGGCATCGCAATTAGGAAAAAAAGAAGATCACGAAAAGTATGGTAAACATGCGCTCAACTATAGAAATGTTTTTAATAGCAAAACAAGCTTTTTTCATCCTAAAGATAAGGATGGGAATTTTATAGAACCGTTTGATTACCGGTATGATGGCGGACAGGGTGCACGTGAGTATTATGGGGAAAATAATGGTTGGGTATACCGATGGGATGTTCCACATCATATTGCAGATTTGATCGATTTGATGGGAGGCCGTGATAAATTTATTGAAAATCTGGATCAGACGTTCAGAGAACCTCTAGGGAAAAGTAAGTTTGAGTTTTACAGTCAATTACCCGATCATACCGGTAACGTAGGGCAATTTTCGATGGCAAATGAGCCCAGTCTACATGTTCCTTACTTGTACAATTATGCCGGTCAGCCTTGGAAATCTCAAAAAAGAATTCATCAATTGGTACATCAATGGTTTAGAAATGATCTGATGGGTATGCCTGGCGATGAAGACGGCGGTGGTATGTCGGCATTTGTTGTGTTTACTATGTTAGGGTTTTACCCCGTTACTCCCGGAATGCCTATATATGTCATTGGAACCCCATTTTTTAACGAATCTCAGATTACATTATCAGATGGTAATAAATTGACGATTAAAGCCCAAAATCTGTCGAAACAAAATAAGTATATCCAGTCTGCTAAGATCAATGGAAAGGACTGGAATAAGGCTTGGTTTGCACACGATGATATTGTAAACGGTGGCTTAATAGAATTTGTAATGGGGCCATACCCTAATAAAGAATGGGGAGCGAAAATGAAAGATGCACCTCCTTCATTTAAATATTGAAAATTTTTATGGACGATTAATGTGCATTACTTTCCGACCCAACGTCAGTCTTATCCCGATCTGCAAGCTTTTGTATTTAATGATTCCGACAATCTTCAAAAATTAGAAGGGATTAAACTTTTTTTACCAAAAACTTAAATAGCATCCGTTACAAGGAAATGTGGCATGGCATAGGAGGGGTTGTTTAAAGATGTGTAGATCGTCGTGTTAAGACACCCTAAAAAGAAAGAGTCCCGAAATTGTTTAACCACGGGATTCTTTCTTTTAAACTTATTTTATGTTATTTCATCAGATCCAGCTCAACATAAGTAGGGTAATGATCAGATATATAATGGGTAAATTCATTCTTTATAACGCCACTTTTAATCACCATCTTAGCAGCACGTGCGTTAGCCCAGATAAAATCAATCCGTTTCGGTATTCCTGTTGCACTTTGTTTCATTTGACCATTTCCATCTTTAAATGTCGGTACAGTACTTTCAAAATTTTGATGCAATAAACGGTAAGTATCCTGAAATCCTCCTTCTTTTAATTTACCGAGTACGCTATAATCAATCTGCCCATTATTGAGATTACGAATATGCTCGTGCTTTTTTTCATTTTCCAGCATACCTGCCAAAACTTTATGATCGTATTTCTCTTGATCAGATGCGTCTAAGGAATTGAAGTCGCCCATGATTAAAATCGGTTCACCGGCAGGAATTTCCTTTGCTTGAGCCAACACATCCGTCACTTCTTTTAATCTTTTTTGATAATTAAAAGGTGAAAAATGGATGACAAAAAAATGAACGCCTTTTATTTTAGCATATAGGTAACTATGCCACATATTTTCCGTGACCTTACGAAAATTTACCAAAGGATATTTTGATGTTATTGCAACTGGAAAACCTTCTTCTTTGGATTGGAGTACATAATCATGTTTTATTTGTTGTCCCAATTGTTCCAATGTCTTTTGCGTGAATCCATTCATTTCTTCCAATGCAATCACGTCGGGATTCCAATCTTTCGTAAAATCGATAAATCGATTAATATTGACCGAATCTTTTTTGAGTCCATAAAGCACATTATAGGAAACGATGTTTAAATGCTCCTGGGCAATTGCAATTTGGGTACTGATCACTGTACAAAGGATCAGTAATAGATGAGATGATATATTTTTTTTCATAATATTTGTTTTTTTGTTGATATTAAAGGTATGAGTAAGGCTCAACGGCCTTACTCATAAAATATTGATTAAGAAATACTAAGTGCCCAATTTATCCCAGCCCTCGTTTTGTTCCAGTTTATTATTCAGTTGAAGCTCTTGGGTAGGAATAGGATAGTAATAATCTTTTGATTCTATCCATTTCTTATCAATGTCAGGTAAATTGACAATGCGACCACCATTACTGCCATTTTCTAATACCAGTTCTCCCAGTTTTTGATATTGGACACCCGGTTTTTTTGTTGGCGCAGTTCCTTGATAAATAACTAAGTCCAACTTACCATCTTGGTCCAGATCATATTCGCCTGCTCCTGAAAAATACATGCCATAAAATGGTTGAGCGAGCTTTGCCCCTTCCTTCCAGCGTAATAAATCTTGATAGCGTAAACCTTCTTTCACCAGTTCGATGCGACGTTCCCGACGAATCTCTAATATAGCACCTGTCTGTCCGTTTTTAGTTACATTAGGATAGCTTGCCAATAAATAGGGGTCAGGCGTTGCATTAGCAGCACTTAATAAAAGATTCGGCATTGCAACACGGTCGCGCAGTAGTTTGATACTGCGATCGATATCAGACTGTGTCAAGTTTCCTAATTCAGCTTTCGCTTCTGCATAATTCAATAATATTTCAGCATATCTAATGATAGGCATGTCATTGGTCGACTGACCTGCATCAAACGCAGGAGCAAGTATGTATTTAATATATTGATATCCTGTAACTGATGTTGCAAAATCAGGGACTGATGTCGTTGTAGCACCGATCCTTTTATAACCAGGGGTACGGATAGTCTGAGATAAACGCGGATCCCTATTTTGCGTCTCTTCGTAGAAACCTATCTTTTCAAAATTGGGCTTATCGGTAAAGCGGGAGCCATCTTGCATCAAATAGCTGTTTACCAATTGTTTTACCATTCCTGGTCGGCCATAAGATGCTGACAGGATATAAAAATTGGCCGAATGCACATAAGGTACCGCAGCATTATATTGTCTGGCTAAGATCATCTCAGATGCAATGGCGTCTTCAGCAATAAAAAGTTCGTGATAGGCTGTTTTTACATCGCTTTTATAAATACTATAGGTATTCGATTTCATCAACTCATCTGAGGCCTTTATTCCCTCTTCCAAAATAGCTTCCCAATCTCCTAAACCATGATATTTACGAAATGTACCTTCGAAGAGACACATTCTGGACTTATAGGCCAATGCTGTCCATTTGGTAATAAGCTGAGCGCTTTTCGTGTCACTACAGTGTGCAATAGCGTAATCTAGATCTTCTAGAACTTTCGCAAAAACAACTTTTCGTGAATCCCTTGCTTTAAACATGGCAGGATCATCTAGCTCGTTTACTGTTTCGTACAACGGTACATCGCCAAATCGCTGAATCTTGTCAAAATAGAAGTATGCTCTAAAAAATCGAGCTACTCCATCATATTGCAGACGTGCTCCTTCATCAGCACATTTATGTGAATTGGCTAAATAGAAATTGATTTTGCGCAGCACGGTCCAACTCCATCCGCCGCCACTAGATGGCGTAGTTCGTGTGCCCTGAAACTCGGCGGCTAAAGTATTTCGTGCCTCATCATCACCTTGATTAGGATTGTTATAGTGAATCGCTAATGCATCTGGCAAATCATTATAAAAAGCATTGGTATAGGTTTGTAATTCCGATGCTGTACGAAAATAATTCTCGGGAGCTAATTCCGATAAAGGGTAACGCTCAAGATATTTATCGTTACAGGAATTAAAGAGAAGAACTGCTGCGAATGCAGCAACTTTTATATACGTGTTATTCGTTTTCATTATTTAACTGATTTATACGATTTACAATGAAACTTGTACTCCAAATGAAAATACTCGTCCTACAGGATAACTTCTTCCGGTATTATCTGTCATCACTTGTTCCGGATCGATGTAATCGGTTTTTAATTTGGTCCAAGTATGCAGGTTTTCTCCGCTAAAAAATACACGCAATTTATTGATGTGAACGCGCTCTGTCAGCGATACCGGAAGCGTATATCCTATGGTCAGGTTTCTTAGTTTCAGATACGCGATATCCTGAATATACCTATCATTAGCAACAGATAGTTCTGAATTCTGGGCAGTGTAACCTCTCAAGAAAGGAAAATAGGAATTCGGGTTTTCAGGAGACCAGATTTTTTCTTGAAAATTAGCCGGGATAAAGGAATCATAAGGTCTTGCATACACGGACCAAAATGCTTGCGCTTCAAGGTTAGGGTACCAATTTTGGCGTCCCACTCCCTGAAGGAATATCGAAGCATCAATACCATTCCAGTTGGCAGACAAATTGAGCCCATAGGAATATCGAGGTTGATCATTACCGATGATCGTGCGATCTCCAGGATTGTTCAAGGTATTATCGCCCGCGTTAATAATTCCGTCGCCATTCAGATCCAAAATCTTGATATCTCCAGCTTGCAACATCCGAAGATCAGCTGTAGGTGCTTGTACACGTCTTCTGTTGATTTGATCTTGATTGACAATCTGAGCATATGCCTGAGCCTCCTCGGTCGTTTTGAAAAGACCATCGTATTTGTATCCCCAAATTTCACCCAGTTTTTGTCCTGTATAATAGTTATTTAACAGACCTGCATCATTGGCAAATTTTGTGATCTCAGCTTGGTAATCGGATAGCATACCGCGAATAGAATAATTAAAGGTTTTACCTGCTACAGCAAATTGATCTTTCCATAGTAAAGAAACCTCAAATCCTTTCGTTTTAAGATCGGCAGCATTTTCTTGAGGTTCAGCCGCACCAAAAACTGCAGGTTGCGTTTTTCCTCTGCTCAGCATACCCTTTGTCTGCCTTACGTATAAATCTGACTGAAAATCCAAACGATTGTTAAACATACTGAAGTCTAAACCAATATTACTTGTTGTAATCTCTTCCCAGGTTAAAGTTGGAGCAACAGGAGCAGGGTTATTGGCCACATTCAATTTTTGTCCATTGACAAGGTATGAGATCTGACCAGTACCCATTGATGAAATATAAGCATAAGTACTTACCTCCTGGTTTCCTAAAGATCCGTAAGAATAGCGTAATTTTAAATTATTGACCGTATTCTTCAATGGTTGGAAAAACTTTTCCTCACTGATACGCCAACCCGCAGAAAAAGAAGGGAAAAATCCAAAACGACTATGTTTAGGAAAACGTGAAGTACCATCATATCGGCCACTCATTTCAAACAGATATTTCCCTAAATAATCATAATTTAATCTATAAAACCCACCCCGGAGAGCCCATTCATCTGCTCCGCCCTCGAATTGCTTTTCTCCAATGACCAAGTCTAGATCGTTTAAGCTTTCAGAAAGTAAATCCTGTCCGATTCCGCCAATCCTTTTGTACATACGATCTTCTTGATTGAAACCAGCCATTGCTGTGAAATGATGATCAGCAAAATCTTTTTTGTAGGTTGCAAATACATTGATAAAATGCCAGACATATTTACTCATACTTTCTCGAAGCTTGTCCTGATTTAACTGCGAAAGAGAAGACAGTTCCATTACGCCCGGATACTTGGAGTAGAATTGTTTCGTCTGTCTGTAGGAATAATCAGATCTATACTCCCGGTATGAATAGTTACCCGTAACACTCAAACCTTTACCAAGATTAACAACAGCTTCTGTCATATTGGTAAACTCAGTACCACGTGTATAACCTCTCATATTGCCACTTTCAAGAGCATTGTGCAAGCCGTAGCCAATTGGATAACTGTTGATGCCTGAATATCCAGTTAATGTCCCATCCGGATTACGGGGTACATACATGGCATGATAATGATAAGTTGGACTGTTACTGACGTTATTAGCAACCGTGCTAAAATTATTTTCCAGTCCAGCCCAATCATAAGATGATTTGAAAAAGTGCGTACTATTGCTTACCGTTAACCATTTTTTAACATCACTGGCGATGTTAGCCCTTAAATTGTATCTCCCGAACTGATCAGGATCAATATTAAATATTCCCTGTTCGCTAGCCTTCGATCCCGAGAGTGCATATCTGGTATTTCCTGAAGATCCAGAGAACGAAAGGTTATGCTCGCTCTTAGGTCTGCTGTCGTCATACAGATAATTGAACCAATCAAAATTGCCATAGTAGCGGTATATATCCCGACCACTAGCATCTTTTTTGACAACTACCCAAGGGCGGTCAGGATTTTCAACCTGATCATTGACCCTAGACAATAGCTCTTCATAATCCTCATCGGTATAACGGGTGGTGCGATATCCCAGTGCATTGTACATCGCATCATCATTAAGTTTTGCGTTCCAATACCCAGTTGTTATGAAATCTGTATTAGTTGCATGTTTGGTGAACCCGATATTATTACTATAATCAATAATCGATTTACCATTTTTACTTCCTTTCTTAGTGGTTACTAACACCACTCCAAATGCCCCGCGAGCTCCATATACGGCAGCTGCAGAAGCATCCTTTAAGACCGTCACAGATTCAACATCGTTCGGATTGACACGATCTAATGTACCCAATATACCATCGATCAGGATCAGTGGGCCCCCGCCATTAATGGACGTGTTACCACGTATATTGACAGTACCGCTGTTTCCAGGTTTTCCAGATCCAAATACAATATTTAAATTGGGAATCGTTCCCTGCAAGGCCTGCGTTAATTGAGTAACAGGTCTGTCCTCAAATTCTTTACCGGAGATCTGACTAACCGCCCCGGTCAGATTGACACGTTTTTGCTCTCCATAACCAACCACCACCACTTCATCCATTGCGGTTATAGCGGGTTTCATATAAACAGTCACATCTGACTGACCCTCTACCGAGAGTTCCTGCGTCTGGAAACCGACTATTGAAAATTGCAACGTTGTGTGATTACCAGATAATTGGATTTCAAACTGCCCATTTTCAGCGCTACCCGTTTTATTTGACGTCCCCTTTTCCGTGACCGTAACATTACTTAGCGGCAGACCTGCCGCATCTAAAATTTTCCCCTTAATTTTCCGTTGTTGTATAGGTGCTACAGGAGTTTGGATTTCAGTCATAGAGGCCGTTTTTGGCAATGCTTTGCTCAGCACAACGTTATTATCAACAATTCTATAATTGATCTCATATGGAGCAAGAATATCCTTCAGTACAGTTTCAAATGGAACATTATTATAATTGATATTTATTCTTTTTGTATTGGAAACAAGCGATTCTTTATACAAAATATTGAAACCACTTTGCTTTTGTAAATCCTTTATCACTGTCTCCAGTTTAACATTTTGTTTCTTCAAATTTATACCCTGACCATAGGTGAGGGCGCTTACCTGTAAAGCTGTGGCAAATAATAAGGGTAGTGCGATTGACAATTTCATAGTCAATGGGTTAATGGTGTAGGTCTGCCTAAAATTCATAGGCATCCCACACCGATTTTTTTTGTACTTTTGCATACGGTTGATAATGATTTTATAAGTTAAGATTTGTTCGGCCTCCTGTCTTTCTTAAAGACAAAACTTCAGGGGCGGTCGCAACGCTCCTGAAATTTTTCACATGTGTAGATATTATTTCATTACATAAATTCTCCTTCCTTTTAATTGGAAATGTATGCCTCCGACAAGTTCAATCGTTTGAAGCAGTTTATTAATATCTTCATATTTGGAAATTGTTCCTGAAAACTGAAAATCTGTCAATTGATTCTTAAAGATAACTTCCACATCATACCATCGGCTTATTGTTTCCATTACCTCTTCAATTGCTGTCTTTTCAAAAGCAAATTTTCCATCTTTCCAAGCCGAAAAATAAAAAGGATCTACCTGTATTTTCTTTACCCGATTATTAGCCATATCAAATGTAGCCTGTTCATCAGGAGTTAAATATTGCCCTTCTAGACCACTTTCCTTAAAGTCTAATTTCACTTTACCTTCCAGTAGCGTGGTGATAATCTTTTGTCCGTAATGCTGCAGATTGAAGACCGTTCCTAATACCTCCAGTTTTTGAGATCCTGTATGGATAATAAATGGAACACGTTTACCTTCATTCAATACTTTCGCAACTTCAAAATAGGCTTCGCCTGTCATTTCAATCTCTCGAATAGCTTTATTAAATTGAATCGGATACCGAAGAGTTGTCATGGCATTCAGCCAAACCTTTGTTCCATCTGGCAAGATTAATTTATACTCTCCACCTCCCGGCGTCACAATAGTATTATACACCAGTTTTGAGGATCCTTTACCAGGGTATTTTGGTCGATAAGATATCGAGCCATCCGCTGTTTTCACAATTTCAAAATCACCGTGAGCGATTACAGTATCGCCTTTAATTTTTTCTAGATCAATGCGTGATCCATTCTCTAAAATAATTTGAGCTTTATTAGTTCCGGGCAAAACCTTGAAGTCGGCATCTCTATGTTGGAGCTGTGCTATTTGGCCGATCTTTGTCTCATTCTGGTTCCAGATTAGAAAAGCCACTATGCCAACCGATAACACTAGTGCAGCGGCCGCTATTCTTTTGAAGATTTTTATTTTAAATGATGAACCTGCAGGGACATCGGTAAGATAATCTTTAACACGGTCATCGTTTTTTATTCGAGCAAATAATTGTGATGAATCAGGTTCTTTAAGCGAAGTATTTTCATCCGTATCTTGTTTCATCAACTCTTCCCAAGCTTCCAGAAACTCTGGATCTTCAAAATACTTGATAAAATTATCTTTCGCAGTTCCCTGAAGGGAACCTGCATAGAACTGGCGGATAAGTTTTTTATATGCTTCTACTTTAGACATCTTATATTTATTGTGCGCTATTAGATTAATCGCACCAAAAAGAAAGATGGACTAGTTAAAAGATATTTTTTATGAAAAATATAAGAAATAAGATATTCTCTAACCTTAAACGGACAAAATGATAGGCAGCCACAAGATGATTTCTGACCGTATTTTTTGAGATCCCGATTTGATCTGATATTTCCGAATAACTCATTTCATCGATCTTACTCATTCGAAAAATGACTTGCTGTTGTTTAGGTAATTGATCCACTACCGCATTTAGAAACACAATCAAATCCTTATCTTCAATCTGTTTTCCCAACCGATCATGCGCTTCGTGCCATTGGGAATTATGAGTTAATTGAAAGCGTTGACGAACGGCTTCCTTTCTAAATGCAGAAACAGCCATTCGTTTTGCAACAATATATAAGAAAGGATAAATTGCTTCAACATCAGGAATATCATGACGCTTCATAAATAACTGGATAAAGATTTCTTGCAAGATCTCTTCAGCATCAACCTGAGAAGGGCATAGTCTACATAACCGTTGGAACAGGATTGGCTTATAATATTCGAAAATCTTATAGAAAGCACGTTCATCCCCTAATTTAAAGCGATTAAACTCATCTAAACTACATGAAAATCCTTTCACATCCATTATAATATGACCCCTAGGTTATTTTGGTTAAAGTAACGAAACTGATATTAAATATATATAAATATAAGGTTATTTCAAAATGAAATTATATAGCTTTACAACACATTGTCAATGATGCTGTTTTCTGAAATAAAACTAAAAAGAGCCTCTTTTATGATAGGTCCTAGACTTACTTTTCTGAAATTATTTAACCTGTTACATCAAATCGTGAGGGTACAGAAGGAGCTATAGTTCTGTTTTACTCTTATTCTTGTATATGCATTTCAACCTGACATCCCCTATATCCATCATTATCCTGCGTGTTGCCTTAGTATGGATAATCTTGACTTATGATTTTAGACATTGCTTATTGGTATATCGTTATCACAGGATTAATATTTTGGAGATCTGAATCAACTAGATTTGTATTAATTTAAAATCCCTATTCATTGTGAATAAAGGCTTTTGAACTCTTGAAAATAAATTCTTAAATCCTATTGCCAGCTGAAAATTAATTCATTACCTTTATTTAGAAGCCGTCGGAAGCTTCCAATCAAATCAAATACATTTAGTCAGTACCCAATGCTGAAAATTCAAGCTCCAGATAATCATTTGGAGCTTTTTTTGTTTCACACATTTAAAATATAAAAAATCATATTATTTTTAGATCAATAATTTACCTTATCATTTTATGAATATTGAAGCCTTTGGTTTTGCGGGCCAAAGGCTTTTTTATTTAATATCTTGGAATTATAAATTATTTATTTATTTTTATGTATATCATAATAAAAACTTTAATGGGCTCCCAAAGTCAGAAATTTAGTAAATTTTCAAACCTAGGTGCTCGCCTAGGTTTTTGTCATCTTGGGATCTGTTACTCATAAAACTTGATGACTACCTAGTTCTCCATCATAAGGTTTCATTATTGAAATGATAGCTTCTTTGTTGGTAGCATGTAACCAGGCATCTTCGTCTTTTGTGCAATAATCAGATCAGTCTTTTCCACTTGTCCGTTTCAGCGAATTCTTTAATCATATTATTTCTCGTCATGAGAAATTTGCGAAGATATGCTGTTAGAATCAGTTTGTTAAATAATTTTCCAAATATCCCCATAGGCGATTGAAATGTAAAGATATCTTTCATGATTACTTTTTCACCATCCTGTTCAAATACATGTTCGTGGTATAGCGATTTGAATGCACCACTTATTTGCTCATCAACAAAGTAATAAGGTCTTTCAAAAGCTGTTATTTTTGAAGTGAGTATCTGTCTAATACCAAAATGTGTGGCTTGCCAAGTAACATATTCATGTAGCTCTATTAATCCTTGTGTTCTACCACCAATAGCTTTTTCATTTGTTTTTGAAGTTGAAATAGTATGTAAATCAATACTCCTGGCAAGATCAAAACACAACGCTATAGGTGCATTGATTATAGTAATAATTTCAATTTTGGGCATCTATTATTTGCTTATAGTCGTAAAGTTAATAGAAATTATGCTTCATTATTTGAGGGCATTTATAAAAATGGTGCCATATATCAAGATTATTTCAATTAAAATGGACTAGTTACATGGAGGAAAAGCTAGGGAAGAGAGTTCAGATGCAACTAGTGGTGAGTTTAACAGCTATTGTGTTCAATCTTAATCAGATTGAATTTTCTTGTTATACAACATTCGTAAATTTGAGCTTATGTTATATGATTGATTATGTATCTGCTGAAAGTGTATTTAAACTCATATCTACATATAAATAAGGTGTTTAGAATAACAAAGGAAGATGAACCACAATTATATGGCACTTTTTATAGAAAGTATAGGGAATTTGTGTGGAGCGATAGGCAATTGAATGCTTTAAAGCAGCATAGAGATACCATATTTCATCTTTTGGACAATGTTATAAGTAAGGATGGATTTATAGGAACTAATGCTCTACTTACGATGGAATCCCTGAATGTTAGAGAAGGGATTCCTATTGTATTGGATCAATTGGATAAAAAAGAGAATAATGATTTATATACTTTGCTCATGTTATTAATGAGGAAAGGGGATTATGCTAAATTCAAAAAAACAACAATTTATGAAGAAATATATGGCCCAGAATCCCATATTCGAAGTGCAATCGATAATTCTCAGGAAAATAGAGATTTAATACGAAATATGGCGAAATCATTTTTTGAACAAAATGACAAGTAAAAATTTAAGGACGTGGGAATTATTTCCAAGTGATCGACATTGGCTTAGACAATTCCTTTTCAGAAGATTCCTTGCCTATTTTACTTGATTCTTATTGTACCATCTTTTTAGATCTTCACTCGATTCAGAGAATTGAAAATATTTTGGTTCCGATAAGATTGATTTGCGGTATACATCAATTGTTTTATTCGATGCCTTAATTTTAATTAAAGACGAAAAGTGAACCAAGAGAGTATTATAAAAATTAGATAAGTGTGTCATTTTATAGGATTTGGATTTGTCATATCCCATCCATTCAAAATCTTCAAAATCAAAATTATTATAACAGTAATATTCATTATTATTTATCTTCGGCATTTTTTTGATAAATTTCATGATGTCTTTATCTTTCTTGACATACTGCAGTACTTTTATCCTCGAGCCAATCAAGTTGTCTATTAAACAAAAATATAGGATAGCCTTTTCTTCCGGATTGTCTAATTCAAGTTTTTCTAAATTAATATTAAAGTTGGAAAGATTGCCCTCATTGAAGTAAAATGAAAGTCCAGATAATATCCTGCTATAATAATTATCCAGTAGATTTCTAGGATCAATCTTAGATGACAATATTTTTTTAACTACCAAAGAATCTGCAATGGGTTGTTCGTTATTATGATTATAATGAATCTCTCGTATAATATACCAATATAAAAGTATCTCATGACTAGGTTTCTTGAGCATTTCAATTTGAAGAATATCAGCAGTTTTTGCATTTATTACTTTTAATGCAGAAATAATCGGTTCAAGTCTTGGAGTACTTAATTTTTGGAGAGAATCTTCGTAATTCTCTCCACCAGATGAATATAATTGACCTATTGACAATAAGTTATTGAAGTCTCTGGAATCATTTAATAGCTGGGACCAGCTGTAATTATTTATAGAAAAGAGTATTAAGAACGTAATTGTCAGTAAAAAAGTCTTCATTAATTTGTGAAAATTTGATTTAAATCTTGTGTTAATATGAGCTGTGATTGATCCGTAATCCTGAATGGTTTTATTCATATTGAGCTAGGGTAAATTTAAAAATAAAATTGGTGAAAATTTGATCTAAATCTTGTAGTAATATGAATTGTCATTATTTTAATAAATGCTTCAATTTGTAAATAAAATAGCGAATGCTAATCCAGAATCGCGATAGCTTTTAAAGTCTTTGGTGGATTATCCGTTAATAACAGCTTGCTGATCGAATCTAGCTTGTACAAGCTCACAGGAGCAAAGCTAAATGGACTAACATAGTATATTCCCTCGTTATCGTAAGATTTCTTGTTCTGACGGTTTAAAGGATTATCACTATTAAAGACTTTTACTAGGCCAGATTTTTCCAGTTTATAGACCGCATGTTTCAACTTACTGGCATTGCCCAGTTGCGCTGCAATATCTTTCCTTTCCTTTAAAGTTTGACTCCATTCTAGACTATCACCATCTAATCGGTGCTGTAACCCGGGTGTTATTTTCCACCAGCCATGAATACTTTGATTATTTTGATGGGCGATCATTAAGCTGTCGCCTGTCAAAACCTCATCAATACCATAATGCATTTCTCGGATATAAAATAGGGTATCTTGTTTATTTCTTACTTCAATACAAGAATACATGAGATAATCATTCATAAATCTAAGATCTTTAAAAAGGCTATAAACGAGCACTGAGCTATCTTTATTCGACCAATCTCCCCGCTTACCCTTTTCCCAATCTTTGATTTCACTGTGTTGTACTTGATAATATTTATTTTCCTCTCTAAAATAACTATGGTAAATTATAGCACCTAGAACTATGAAACACAGAATGCTTTTCCAATTCCAAAATTTGTTTTTTTTCATTTCGTAGCCAAGATAAACAATTGTTAGAGACCCTGAAAAGAAAGAGTCCTGTTTAACAATGGCATCCTTTCTTGTCAACTTATTTTATGTTATTTCATCATCATAAATATTAATTATATTTACGGTTTAAAATAATTAACCAGACTTATAGACAATATGAATGAAAATTTAGAAAATGAAAGCCTGTCATTGAACTATCCGATAGAAGATCAAAAATTAGTGACCATCACGCAGTATATGTTACTCAGTATTGCCACTTTTGGCCTTTATACCGTTTGGTGGATGTACAAAGAATGGCGTTTTTTCCGGGAAAAAGAATATCTTGATATCTATCCTGCCGTACGGGCAATATTTTCAGTATTCTTTATTTATTCTCTTGCTCAAAGGATTCTAGATTATGCCAAATCCTTGGGGTACACAAAAACCTACGATCCGTTATTAATTCTATTTGTAGTTATTTTTAGCAATATTGCGTCAATATTTCCAGATCCGTATGGCTTTATTTCCATTATATTTTTTTTTGTGTTGGTACCTGTTGTTGAGGCTTCCAATTTTGCGAAATTTCAAGATAGCAGTTTCAACTGTGGATACCAGTCATCTTTTTCGGCGAAACAGTTAATCTTATTAATTGCGGGAGGGATTTTATGGTTTTTTGTTATCATTGGTCTTTTATTTGGAGATCCTAATGAAGTCATGTAAGTTTTGATCTAAGCATTTAAACGTTATAAGGAAGCCTTATCTATCGATTCGCATATCCTAGAATTTAATGGATATCGATTGAATAATCCTATGCAAGGAGCATATGTAGCTAACAAATATTTACATTTTAATTTTTAAATTATGTGGAGTTTAATTTTATATTTTTTATTCGGAATTGGTCAACCTTCTAGTTCGCAACCAAAGCAAGGAAATCCGACAATGATGCAATCAACAGATGACGGTGATCCTAATGATCCTAACGATGGTGACGGGGGAGATAAAGGTAATACAGTTCCACCAAAACATAGGCGACCATAATACTTAAAGGAGTCGGCGAAAACAACTTTGGTTTTCTAAATCAGATAATAGATCAAGTCGTTGGTGAAAATAAATAGATTTGAAATTGAGAAAAATTTACGGTAGTGATTAGCCAAATTGGTAAGGAGCAAAGAGTAACTTGAGTGACACTTTTACTTCTCGAAAAATTCAGTAGGACTTCTGAAAGCACATGTAGCAATCCTATGTACGGAGCATATGGATCTACCAAATATTTACATTTTAATTTTTAAATTATGTGGAGTTTAATTTTATATTTTTTATTCGGAATTGGCCAACCTTCTAGTTCGCAACCAACACAAGGAAATCCGGCAACGATTCAAACAGCAGATGATGGAGATCCTAATGATGGTGATGGTGGGGATAAGGGAAGTACAGTACCACCATTACCCACTCGGCCATAATACTTTAAGGAGTTGGTGAAGACAACTTTTGTTTTCCAAATCAGATAATAGATCAAGTAGTTGGTGAGAATAAATAGATTTGATGTTTAGAAAAATTCACGATAGCGATTAGCCAAATTGGGAGGGATTAACGATAGTGACACTTCTATTTTTTGAAAAATTCAGAAGAATTTCTGAAAGCACATGTAGCAATCTTATGTCCGAGCATATGGAGCTAACAAATATTTACATTTTAATTTTTTAAATTATTTGGAGTTTAATTTTATATTTTTTATTCGGAATTGGTCAACCTTCTAGTTCGCAACCAACGCAAGGAAATCCGACAATGATGCAAACAACAGATGATGGCGTTCCTAATGATGGTGATAAAGAAAACCCAAGACCGCAAAAATTATAAAAGGGAATTATAGGTATGATTTCCTTTGTATGAATTCTGGTATTGGCACCTGTTGTTGAGGCTTCTAATTTTGTAAAACTACAAGATAGCCTTTTCAACAGTTGTTACTAGTCTTCGTGTCTTGATAGCTTCACCCATAGCGAATCTCTTAGGAACATACCCTTATTTCGTTATATCGCTCAGTTTTTGTACTAGTTGTTCACGTTCACCACTTCCTGTCGTCGAAAAACGCAATAGCGGTAGATTATACTTTTTTAGGATTATGTTTTTCATATTATCACGCCTCATTTGCTTCTCTTCATTGCTGTGGTATGCATAACCATCGACCTCTATGGCCAAGACTGGCTTTTTTCCAAGGCTATTGTAGATCAGAAAATCCACATGTGTTAAATGGTGACCGGCATATTTTGCTTCATCATCCGTCAAAAGCGAGAAATCCATGATTAGACTTCTTAACGGGAAATGCAAGATCACATCATATTTTGAAAATCTGTCCTGAGAGAGAATATCCCTAACTAGAGTATACATCAGATTTTCACTATCAAATACAGATTTTATGTTCTTTTGCGACAAGATTTTTTTTCTTTTCTCTTCATATCCTTTGTACAGGTAGTCGAATATCGAATGCAAACTGCTGTTTACTGTTACGAAATTATTGTATTCAATATAGCGCAACAGATCCGAAATATTAGAGTCTTTTTCACTTTCGTTTCCATGTACCAGTACGATAAGCTGGTCAATAGCCCGTGAAATAGCGACGTTCATCCGGTTGGCATTGTCAGTGAATTCAGTTATTTCATTATCCACAGTAGAGATGATAATGACATCATTTTCCCTGCCTTGAAATTTGTCTACTGTATCGGCCTTTATCATTTCACTTTCAAAAGCACTTTGCAGTGCCTCTGTTTGCTTTCGATAAGGTGTTACGATGCCTAGGTTTACTGACTCGAGTTGGAGTTGCGGGATTATTTCTTCCGCGATGACATCGATCTGCCGTTGATTCATTCTTTCTCGAGCATGATTACCCGCTACAGTTTTATAGACTAGCAGTGGCTCACGCGTACTTTTAGGATCAGAAAGTATGATGAGCTGATTGTTGTAAAACTTTTTATTACAAAAATCAATAATTTTTGGATGGCAGCGATAATGCTCCTTTAAAAGCGTTTTGTGGACATCTGGAAAAAGCTCTGTTATCGACAAAAGCAAACTGTGATTAGAATAACGGTATTGTTCCGGTAATTTAAAAGATTGAAAGACAGCATCCGTCTTTTGTGCCATCTTATCATCTACCACATTGGGCAACTGCTTGAGATCACCGACAATCACAGCTCTTTTAGCACAGGATAGCACCAATACTCCAGTAGCAAGATCTACCTGCGAGGATTCATCAATAATGACAAAATCATAGACAGTCTGTTCAGCTAAACAGCGTCTCAAAGAGTAGGTTGTGCTCATGATGACAGGATAATCGTTGATGAACTTCTCCGATCTAGAACGAAGTTCAGATTCTGTATATCGTGTACGCTCTGTCCCCTTGTATCTCTTGTACAGTTTGCTTTTAAAAAGGCGCATAGAGATCTCGGTGTATTCTTTCATCTTACTGTCGAAAGAAAATCGGTGCAACACATTTTCTATGGAGCCTATTCGAAGTTCTAATTCTATGAGTCTGGTACGATAGTACGCCTCTTGAACAATCTTGATCATGTCAACGTAAGCGCATTTATAAAAATCTGCATTTGTGATTCTATATCGTATTAAATAACCCAATTTTTTCCACCAGCTAAATTGCTTACCCGATTGTTCTTGATTTACGATAGAATTCCAAAGAACTAATAGTCTATCGGATGAAATATTGCTCCGCAATGTAAAAGTCGCTGCTGTACGAACATTATTGAGAAAATGTTGATATTCTGTTTCTATGCCCTCCTTTTCCAGCTTCAGCGTTGCCAGTTCATTCTTTTTAGCCAGGTTTTCCGTTAACTGTGCAAAAAGATTACTATTTTTCTGCTGTAGATCTAATAGCTTTTCATTCGATAATCTGTATGTCGATAGATCAGGTATTTCCAACTGAGATTCTATAAATTCCCGTTTATTTTGACTACTTCCCAGTAATGCAGCTAAAAAATGAAGACCATTGTTTTCCAGTTTCTCATACACGTTTTTCGTTGCCGCATTATTGCTTGATACCACCGCTACACTTTGCTCGTTCATCACAGCATTGGCTATAATATTAAGAATTGTTTGCGTTTTTCCTGTTCCCGGAGGACCTTCGATTACGCTCAGTGGATTTGTAAAAGCATTGTTTACACTTTCCTTTTGGCTGAGATTAAAACCAAAAGGAAAGATTTCGATCGGGGAGGGTACAGGACCATTATTAGGCTGTTTGCCATTCAAATAATTGGAAAGTATGGTATACTCAGGGATAAAAGATATGCGATGATAGCTTTCCGCAAGAATGTTTTTGCCCTCTTGCAACTTGATACCTATCGTAGCCGCAATTTCTGTTAAATACACAAAAACATCTTCAGCACGCTTACTTTGTATAGCCGATTTTACGATTTGTACTTTACTGCGCTCATAACTATATTGCTTATTACTATTTTTAAAAATAACAAGACACTTATCTGCTACAAATGAAAAAGATTGTATTTCACTCGTCTTGTCAGATCCATTGATATAAATGGATTCTATTCTCATAACTGTATTGTTGGATTTATCCCTCATCCACTATTAAATTGGGTTCTAATTTATAAAATACTATTGTAACCACGATTTGAGTTGACACGAAGTAAATCAAATATTAGTATTCAACATAATTTAACTTTTCAAGAATTTTTTCTTCATAAGGATTGTTATTCAAAAATCGCAATTATAATGTAATTAAACATACTTTAATTTTTAATGTCAACTTTTCTAAACGATATATTTTTAAGATGACAGAATCTTTTTTTAATTTTTACTGTCATTTTATACTAACTAACCTAAAAAATGAAGATTATGAGAATAGTGAAAAGCATTATTATCAAGTTATTTTTATTGTGTCCTATTTTTTTGTTTGTGCAGGATAGTAAAACAGTAAAAGTTAATTAGGATCAGGTGTAAGTACCCCATTTTTCCTACAGCTAGAATTGGACTTTTCTAATTAACGTTACTAATTTATTTATTTGTTGTTTGTGTCTAATATTTTTTGATAATTCCGTTGGTGTAAGATTGCCAAGTCCTTCGTGAGGCCTGTTGTTATTATATTCATGCATCCATATTTGGGTATGTTCTCTGACTTCTGCCAGGTTGAAAAATAAATAAGCATCCAAAATTTCTTTTCGATAACTTCGATTAAAACGTTCGATATAACCGTTTTGCATAGGCTTGCCGGGCTGAATAAATTGAATCGCGATGCCTTGATTTTTACACCAGAGATCAAAATGATGACTGGTGAATTCGGGTCCATTATCTACACGCAGACAGAGCGGCTTACCTCGCCAGTCTATGATTTGTTCCAGTGCCCGGGTGACCCGTACAGAAGAAATAGAGGTAGCTACTTCGATACACAATATTTCACGGGAACAGTCATCCATTACATTAAAGGTTCTAAATCTATTTCCGCTTGCCAAGCTATCGCTCATAAAGTCCATGCTCCATTTTTGATTAATGCTGACCTGTTGTTCCAAAGGTTGTTTCTCCCGAACGGGAAGCCGACGTTTGACACGTCTCTTCTTATTCATATTGAGTAGCTTATATACCCTGTATACTTTCTTATGGTTCCAGGACTTACCTTCTCTGCGCAAGTAGGCATATAGTTTTCGAAATCCATATACAGGATGTTTGGAGGACAGATCATCTAATGCTGCCATCACGGCACTGTCGTCTTTCTTGCTAACATAGTAATATTGTGAACGGCACATACCTGTCAATTTACAGGCTCCGGCGACACTCAAACCGTGATCTAGGACAATTTCCTGAGTTAACTGTTTTTGTTGCCGGAGCCCCAACCTTTTTTTGTGATGACTTCTTTTAGGATATCATGGTTCATACTCAGCTCGGCAAACATCTTTTTTAGGCGTGCATTTTCTTCTTCAAGTTCCTTCAGGCGCTTGACATCAGATGCTTCCATGCCACCGTAACGACTTTTCCAGTTATAAAAGGTCGCTTTGCTAATCTCAAGCTCCCGGCAGATATCATCCGTCTTTCTACCTTCTTCTCCCTCTTTGAGAGCTCTTACAATCTGTGTTTCTGTAAAACGTGTCTTTTTCATCTTATTATTTAAATCTAAACATTTATGTGCAGTTTTAAGCTGTTTGATTTTTTGGGACACTTACAAGGTCTTTACTAAGGTAAAAGTTTGTCTCCCAATGATGGCGTTCTAGCGCCGTTAATGGAGCATCTTTTGGAATCGATTGTGGAGGGCGAGCTGGAGAACTACCTGAACGAAGAGAACGCTTCGGGTAATAGCAACCGTCGAAATGGCAAGACAAAAAAGGCAGTCCGAGGTCTCAATACCGGCACTTTTGAATTGGAAACAGGCTGGGACAGATCGGGAACGTTCGAGCCTAAAGTAGTACCTAAGAGACAACTCATCTGCACTGAACAGCTTGAGGGACACGTGCTGAGCATGTATGCCAAAGGAATGAGCACACCTGAAATAAATGAGTTTATCCGCGAAATGTATGCCATGGAGATCTCTGCCACTGAAATATCCCGTATTACCGAAAGTGTTCTTCCAGCAGTAAATGAATGGCGTAGCAGGTCCCTGGAAACTGTTTATCCCTTTGTATTTTTGGACTGCATGCATATTTAAGCCCGCCAGAATAGAACTGTTAAATCAAGGGCTATCTATAACATACGTATCCAGCCTACGAACTACGTGTTTGACTGTTCGTAGGCTGGATACAGACAAACCGGTATTTCCAAATTCTAAAGTGGATTTCAGTACGCTTTTGAATAAACAAAAGGTCAATCAACTGTTTCACTTTATTTGTTAGTTCCTGCCAAATACATTAAGTGGTAGACCTATAGAAAAACCAAGTATCCCTTTTTCTTTGATTGCAATATCACTTATGTCATCATTGATGTCTGGAATTTCATATTTTAATGTGAAACTTGCTAGCGTGTTGTCATTTTTGGTTATTGGTACTGTAATTCCGAAGCCAGCATCTAAAGATTTTAGATCTTTTCTTAAAGTCTGCTTACCATATGTGCTAAATCCGATGTAAAAACTTTTCGAAGTTGAAATTAGGGCCATTATATTATAATTAATACTTGACGTATTTCTAATAATTAGTGTTCCCTCTTTAACTTTTTTAGCATCCGACGATACTTCCATTGTATTACCACTGCCATCAGACACTGTTTTATATTCTTTAATATTTACCGATCTTAAAGAAGAATAATTGTTGTCGTTAGTTTTGTATTCATAGCCAACTTTACCATTAAAAGAAAGAAATTTTAATTTTCTTTTTGATGGATAAAAGAAAAAATTCATATCAGCTTTTACTATTAAACTATTTAAGCTTTTACTCGAAAATTTCTCCTTATTTAATAATGAAATATTATTATTGTAGGTCTCCAAAGTAGCGTAATTGTAACCTGCTTTTATATTGGACCAAAGCCAAAATAGTTGAGATGCAGAATCTATTGGTACTTTTGAAATGTCCCCATTATATTGCTCCTCTATTTCCGAGGTATAATACTTTGTGGTTGTGGAAAGAAATTTAGTATAGTTTAAGTTAATTCCTAGATCAGGTAGCCATGTGCCACTTTTGAATAATGGTGTGAAATCATTTGATGAAGCAACCTTTCCATCAAAGTATAATTGATTATAAATGGTGTTCTTTAACGGTACTGGTACATTTAATTTTAATTCTGGACTTTTTGAAATGTCAAAAATAAAACTGGCTTTTGGAACTTCAGTTTTTGTTCCTATTATTTTGCCAATGAAGTTTTTTATATCTTTATCGTTGTCTTTAGGAGTTTTACTATCGCTCTGAGCATTTGCACTCATACAAACACCCAGCGCTAAAATGGTTAGTAGTTTTTTTATCATGGCTATAAGGTTATATTGGTTAATTAAATTTATATTAAAAATTTTATTAAAACAATAAGAAAGCAAAATTTAATTTATTTTTTAGGTTGCAAGCGGATATGTTTTTAATTTTAGGACTTTTGGATAAAATCTTATTTTAAATATATTACTTAGATAAAAAAAAGATGATTTTCATATTTGATAGTGAAAAGTATATTTATCGTTTTCCAGTGGATAAGGATCTAAGAAAGTAAACTGATTACTGGTTCACCTTAATAAAAATATTTTATAAAAATAGACAAAAAAAAATTGACTAAGTCACTAATTATTCTGTCCAATCTTCTTGGTATAAGTACATTTTGGGTAATCTGCTCAACCTAGAAATTTTCCATATTTGCCGTTTTTTGAAATTATTCTGTTACCACAATAAGGGCAGATATTTTTATTTTTAGAAATATAGTCTTCATCAGTTGCCTTTTTTGGTGTTATAAGAGGTCTGTCTCAGTTTATTTTGAGCAATAAGTCATATATTAACTCTAATCTCCTGGCTTACATTTTCATCTTTAACGCTTTTTATAATCTTGAGCAGGTTATAATATTTTATAACGGGGAAGGAGCTATTGACCTTTAGTTTAGATCCGTGGGTAAAAACTACAATTGGAAAATAATCAAGATCTGGATATTCATTTAGGTTAGCCTGTAAAGCTTTAGTATAACCTAGATTTTGACGTATCGGATTATATAATCGGAAAGTATTATTAAATATGACCTGCTTCCATTGGTAAGCATTTTCATTTCCAAATATCCATCCCTTATAGGTTTTGGTGTCAATAACAAATAAGCCGAATCTAGATACGATAAGATGGTCTATCTGAGCCATTATACCATTGTGAAATACGCGAACATTGTTGATTACTTTATATTCTTTCTTGTTTAAGAATGAAAGAATAAATCGAATTGTCAATTCACCCAGATAACCTTTAATCACTGGACGCAAAAATACAACTAATCCTATTGTAACTATTAGCAGTATAATTGGTCAAAATTTAAAATCTTATTCATCTATTGTAAAAACTTTCTTTTCAAACATATTAGGTGGTTTAAAAAAGGTCTATAAAACAAAAGAAACGCCTGGCGACGCTGCTCCTGTGGGTAGCGTGGTGTGCACTGTTACTGCGAAGATAAGCTTACATTTAGTGTTTTACAAATTAGAAATAAAAAAAGAATAAACTTAAGTTGTACTAAATCAGCCTATTACTTATGTGTTAGCTACAGTGTTTTATTATCGGAGCTTTTTTGTTAGAAAAGTAAGCTTAAGAATACCTATATTTTCTTTTAAGATTAGTGTTAATAAAACTGAAGAAAACTATAATAAGTATCAACGTTTCAAAAAAGTGCTGTTATAATGGCTATTTGTGTCACATAGTTCAATTATTATGTCTATTTTTTTGTATACTTGAGAATAGGAGGTTATTTATGGAATCAGCAGTTTTAAAACGAACACATGAAAGACTTTATCGTGTACTATTAAGTAAAATAGCTAGAGAAGCTTCAATAGTTGCCAATAGAGAAAATAGAGCTTTAGCGGTGTCTATTCAAATAGTTGAGAACGGCTATGTGGTCGGAAAGTTTCCAGATGGTTCTAAAAGAATCATCAAAGAACTAGTGCGTGTCAAAAGTAAAGCTTAAGAAAGGTTCCGTGTTATACCTAAAACAAAAAGACTAAGAGTTTTTTGGAATCAATTGGTTTTTAGGGGGGATGCTGATTTAAAAAGATAGCCAGTTTAATACTAGCTATTTTGTATTTTCGGATAGCTGTCCGAATATATCGAAATGAGATACAATAGGAGAAATCGCCATTCTACATTAAGAAATAATCATATAAAGTAATTTAACAGTGAACACAAAATCTGAAAACACTAATTATAATACTGATCATTTTCATATACATCTTTTTTCCTTCACTAGAAACTCAGAAGATTTCAAGTGAAGGATATATTTATTTAAACTGATCGGCCATCATAACTTTTTCGTCCTTTATATTCTGGACGAAGTCACTGTATTGAATCGGTAACTTCTTTCTATGGAAGTAGAAATAGAAATCAAAAGAGCCACCAATAATACCATTACCCGGCAGATATACAAAGCGGTCTATACCACGGTCGATTTCAAATTCATGCCTGTGTTTATGCCAATTTGTATAAGTCCAGAACTGATAGGCAAGATCATTATTACTTAATTTAATCACCTTTGATAAATACTCTTTCCTATCCCTCAAATAATCGAATGATGAATACGAGTATGGTGATTCACCTATTGTATAAAGTGGAAAAGTATCTTTCGGATATGTTTTCTTAAAAATATGCTCCATTTCAAGAATTGTGACAGGTTCCTGTTTAATATTAATGGTACCAAAACTATTCTGAAAAACAGAAGGTCTATTGCGGACAGCAAAAAACTGTAACAGACAATGCTTAGATTTATAATATTTTTTGTCTATTTTTTTTATAATCTGGTATTCATCAAAATACTTGTTCTTATCTCCATATTGTTTATCAAATTCAGAATAGGTATTTAAAGAGAAAAGTCTTTTTAGATGCGAATGTGTTATCAGATCATTTTTCAAACTATCTATGTTAATTTCTGTCCAATCACTGTTACTTGTTAAATCGGGCAGAACAGATAGCAACACAATATTAAATTCAATATTTGGATTTTGTAAGTCACCATTTCTAATCGTATCCATTATGGGGAAAGTCAAGCAGAATAGTTCCACATTTTTTTTGATACCATATAATTTTTCAGTCGATAACTTATACTGATTTATAATATAACCATCTGTCTTATCAGGTATGATATAGTATTTTACTTGCGCAGACACAATGATCGGAATAAATACTAAAGGCAATATAAGCCAGAAAATCGTCTTTTTAATTACATTTTGTACCAAGGCCACCATGTCTATAATTTTGATTAATATCTTGTTCCAGTTGTATCATATTGGAGACAATACCTCCTTTAGCAAGGGTTAAGGCATGTGAACTGCTCATTGATGGATTAAATGATTTTATTGCATTAGCAAGATCTTGTAGAGTAGTTGCAATAGTTGAATGCTCATTCACATATTTATTTTGCATACCTATATCCGTAGATGACCAACCTGGATATAAAATCCCAAATTGTGATAGCTTACCTTCTTGCTTAAGTCTATTTTCTTCATTGAATAAAAAGCTATGCAAGACTTCATGAAACATAGTCGCAGCAATGTATTCCTGCGAAGCTGTGTTAAGCATTTTCGAGTTTAAACTGATGGTTTGTGTTGTTCCAACAGCATTGTTATTGTTCCAGACTGCATCAACATTATTATCTAATGCAGTACTGACCCTAAATATTATATTATAGTCAACATTATTTTTAAACATTTTGTTCAGCCACAAGGAAATTTTATTCTCTAAGTTAGGTATTTTCGCCAATACTGCTTGAGCACAAGGGTACCCATCAAGAGCATCAATGATTTCTTTGTCAGAAGGGCTAATAGGTGAATTTCCACTTCCATTACCAGGTAGATTTGGCCAAGTGCCGGGATCTGGAGGACCAGTAGGATCAGGATTATCTGGATCTATTGGCCCCAGTCTTCTTACACAATTCCATTCATAGCGAGGAGCACAATAAGTATCCGTCATTCCAGGACATACAGTAGCAATCTTTATATATTCACAGGATAAATTAGGACCACATCTCATGCTACTATTGGGTTCGGGAGAACAGACAGAACCCCATCCTCCGAGTGCATATAATTTTGCACGCTTCTCCTGTGATATAGGATTTTCATCTACGCCATATTTAATTGCATCTATCCTTGTTCCAGTGAAATAATCTTCAAGCAACGATATACCTTCAAAATTCGTATAATTAACAACACTTTTATCTGATATTAGTGTTAAAATTTTATAATTATTGCTTTTGGCAATAGAATCTCTTTCTATTACCAGCCATGCACGATGGGGAAGAAAATTTTGACCCGAAGTTGTAATACTTCCTTTAGGTAAATATTGTTGAATTGGAATATAGGTGCTTTTTCCTTTTTTTGTAGCATACTCCCAGTATAATACTCTTTGAAGTGACTGCCTGTAATTGAGCTTAGGCCGGTTTGCAGATTTTGAAAAAGCGGTGCTGTCGGATTGAAAATCTGCTTTTAATAGCTCTATGTCACTTAAGTTAGATTCATCTTTTAGTTGTAAATCATTTCTACTGCAGCCTAAAATAGTGAGTAGAATAAGAATGTTTAAGAAAATATACTTCATAGTAAAGTATTGATAATTAGTTATGTTCAAATGTAATATATTTTTAAATGAATTAAATAATTTTTATAATTTATTTTTTAAATAACTCATAAATCATTGTTTTACAGTGTTTTAATTTATTTATTATTGGGTGTTTGTTTTTGCTAAGTTTTGTTTTACAGTATTTTACAGTGTCATTTTGCGTTATTAGAATATTTGTTTTCATTTCTTTACGGTTTTCTGTAAAATCAATATATTTTTATTGCTTATAATTGTGTGATAATTAAAGCTGTGTTTTTCATCTGTATTTTTATATAATCTAACTTTGATATTAGTGAATAATAAACCTGTTTTTGTTTAAAGGATAAAACATAAAATTATTAGAATATAAATTGTAAAAGATGAAGCAAAACTTGACTGAATTGGATCATAAATTTTCTAACCATTTCAAACAATTATTTGAAATTCAACGCGAGCTGATTGAAAAATATAAAAGCTACGAGTTTGATCTAGATAAGACTGAAATAACACGAGCCATTCATAATAGAATGTCAGCTTTTTGGTACTTCAATGTGCACAATACGAAGGAATTATTGAGGGCTAATATTACTCCGCCAGCATCAGATTTTTTTACGCAGACTTGTATGCTATTTTTTAAAGTATATTTCGAGCAACGCTATGAAGTTTTAGTCTGTTCAGAAAAAAGTATTGTACCTGGCAAAAAGCTTGTTAAACCTGATATAACAATTTGGAGCAAAAACGAGGTTAAGTTATTAGCTTCGATAGAGTTGAAAGTTAATAATGGCTGGAAAAAGAAAGAGATTAAAGCACATTTGGAAGAGAGAGAAAAAAAAGTTAAGGATGCGTCGGATGGTGCCTATTTTGGTGTTATTGCTTTTTGGAATTTCTTTGAAAAAGTTGAACCTGAATGGAAGAATAAGTATGTAGGGTTGTATGAATTCAATGATAATAAAAATCATCCTGAGACTGGTGCTTATGTTGAAGATATTATGAAACAAATAGAACAAAATATTCGATGTTATAAAATTTAGATCTTTTGAACTGTTTAATTCGAACATTCTTTACTTGAAAAGACATAATTCATATTCCTAAAAATTTTCGTTAAATATATTAAATGGTATATACCATCCCGTTTTGGTTTGTTGTCATTAATCACAATGTGTTATTATGTGGGTCATTTCAATTTCCTAAAAAAAAGGTTTCTTTTTATTAGTGAACATTATTTCAGATATTTGGGTAGAACCCTTAGCAGTTAAAAAATTTCATCATGTCCGATATTCAACATTAAAAATCGATATCCTACAAACTATAAAATATATAAGGAGGCTTGTAAAAAAGGTGAGTTAAGTATCGGGAAGATTCTAGTTTTGAAGGAAGGCGATTTAATAAATCAAAAATTTATTGTCAATTTTCCAACTAAACAGCATTGGAGATCTCCATCGGAGATTTCATATATCCAAGATGGATTAGTAGCCTTAAAAAAGGCTATACAAGAACAGGATATTCAAAGTATCGCTATTCCTCCTTTAGGCTCTGGACTTGGTGGATTGGATTGGAATGTTGTAAAGGCTATGATTATCGAGGCACTTCACTATCTTGATATCAATATTGCTATTTACGAACCTGGTTGAAATCTATGTTTTAAACCCATGTTAGCGGTCTTTTAGACAGGCTTTATCAAAGGAGATTTAATCTGAAAATGAATATTTTGCAATAATACTTTATTGTTTCACATGCGATTACTTAGAAATTTTATATTTACTTATCTTTGATATATGTAATTCAATAAATAAATGTTAAAAAACCATAAAAGTTCATTTATTAGTGAACTTGTGTTTGAAAACTAACTAATTATGTCTAATTTTGCCTCTATAAAGTTTATTAACGTATTTGACAAAGTCACTTATTATTCATTAGTGATAAATGGAGAAGAAGATGAGGAATCATTGTTTGAGGCTTTTATTAAAAAATTTACACCGATAGAAACTGAAAAATTGAATCATATTTTATCTTGGCTTCGAGAAATTGGAGAAAAGTATGGTGCACAGCGTTCTTTATTTAGAGAGGAGAATTATGCAAGTGCTCTTCCGCCTTCAGGTATAAATAAGAAGCCAACTTATGCGGAAGATGATGTTACAACGGGAAATCCACTTCGACTATATTGTCATCGATTGAATGATCACGTAGTACTATTGTTCAGTGGAGGTATAAAGACAGCTGCTGCTGTACAAGATTGTGCAAATGTTAGAATGCCATTTATTTTGGCAAATAAATTGTCTAAACTAGTTGATGACAGTATTCGTGTCGGTGACATCGAATGGGAAGATGATTTAATGGATATAAAATTTGAAGAAAACTATAAACTATACTATTAATATGAAGATTTCAAGAAGAAAATCTAATTTAGAAGAGAAAGCTAAATCGGATAATGGAATTATCAATAGTTGGTTAGCGGAGCATGGAGATGATGCAATTGACAGACTAGTGAAGAAGAATTTAGCTATCGCTAATAAAATTCAAGAAATTTTGACTAGTAAACAGTTGAAGGCAGTAGACTTAGCGGATTTAATGAATAAGCAAAAATCTGAAGTATCTAAATGGTTATCCGGTCAGCATACATTTACTATGCGCACCATAACAGCTATAGAAAATGCCCTTAATTGTGATATTATCCATGTAGAACCTAGGGTACATAATGTTTATTTCACCACTTATGTTCGTCGTGAATCGATGTCTAAAGTGGAAGATGATTATGTGTTTGAGGACTCAGCTTACACTGGAGAATTTAAATCAGCCTAATTTTAAATTGCAAATGGGTAGCGGAGAAGTTGTATCAGAAAAAATTCATTTGAGGAGAATTACTCCACAAAATCAATATTTTGACAATCATTGTGATTTAAGAGATAAAGATTTTGAAATGCATGTTGCACAAACAGTTCAGCATAGTTTAGAAAAGAAGTCTTTTAAAATAAGTCTTCTTGTGTCTTTTAGTTGCGAGGAAATAAGATTTGCTGAATACTTATATGATTTCATCTTTGAAGTCGAAAATATGTTGGATTTTTTGGTGGAAGTAGAACACAAAAAGGTCTTTACAAAGCAGATCGTAGGTACTTTGGTCGGAATTTCTTATTCTACGTTGCGTGGTTTGATATACGGTAAGATGAGTGAAACGAACTTGAATGGTTTTGTTTTACCCGTGATCAATCCCAATGACATTCTGAAATATAAAATATAATTTCTATGTTTTTATAAATAAAATAAGGCACAGTCTTAATAAAATTGTGCCTATTTTGTTGCTATTATCCTTAACCTTTCATGTTAATATCAACCAACAGCCATTTTAGCAGAAGCTGTCCATAAGTACTCGGGAATCGGTTCTTCCAATTTCCAAGTGATCGACATTGGCTTTGAGCCAACGTGTTTGACAAAATTACCCAGCCCCACAAATACATAACCTGCAGTATTACCCAAACTATCTTTTGGAGACTCACGTACGAACAGCAATATCTTCTTATTAAGTTCCCTTTGATTGATATAAGCTATTCCTTTTGTGGTATGAGGACCAGCTTCATTTTGAGATTGCCAATGGAACAGTGTTTCATTGATCGCATAATCCTCATACATCGTGGTAGGAGAGAAGTCCTGTTCAGATTTCTGTAGGTTTATAAATAACAACTCGGTATTCAGTTCTTTGTTTTCAGCTGAACCTTCACGATTGGGATTTTTCTTTGTTAGCGTGCTCAGTCCAAAAGCAACTAATATTTGGTCGCGCGTATATCGAGCATGCAATTTAAGCGGTTGTTCATATCCCAATTCCGTACAATCAAGTTCTTCAAAATCGATCAGGTTGATGCGCATTTTTAAATAGACTTTCATCTCATCTACATAACTTTTGTTACTACCTATTATTGCAATGGATTTGAACAGCGATATTTCATTTGAAGCATCTTGCCAAAAATCATAGTGCAGCATCGTCAGGAATAACGTATCGATTTTTGAAAATGAAAGTTCGTTTAACACAAAATCCTTTTCCGCTAAATCGAGTAAAAACCGAAAGTAGGAAAGCGAATTTGTCGCCGCCCATTTTTTAGACAGCATCGCACGATAGTTTTTATCATTCGTACGATCTACATTTTTAACAATCCGCGCCTCTTCGCATAGCGATGTCCAAGTATGGCGTAGGTACAAACGTTCAAATGAAATATTGTTGATAAACAGAAAGTTTTCCAATGTCAACGGAAGTTCCGTTTGATTGATATAGTTTTCTAATCGTCTAACCAGATCTCGCTTATTTAAAGAAGTTGCTTTTCGGATGTTAGTTAAGATGACTTCCTTCGCCTTTTTCTCCAAAATTATAGAGCATCCTAAGGGTAGGTGAATAAAATCGTTTTCAATTTCCTTCTGTACCGTTGTATTCGTTTTACCGATTAAGGCTCTAAACTTAGACTCAAAGTCATAATTAGGATTTGCATTGCCTACAAAGTCCAGCACAGTTAAGGAGTCTTTATGATCATGTAGTCTAAGACCACGACCCAGCTGTTGTAAGAATATCGTTAAGCTTTCCGTAGGTCTTAAAAAGATTACCGTATCTATTTCAGGGATATCGATGCCTTCATTGAAGATGTCCACCACAAAGAGGTAGTTGATCTCACCTTTTCTAAACTGATGCATGATTTCCTGACGCCTGTCTGTATTTACACTCGTTAATGATTCAGCAAGTAAACCCGCGCTTATAAATTTCTCACGCATGTATTGTGCATGCTCGATACTGATACAAAACCCGATTGCCTTTACCTCATGTATATCTTTGCAGTATTTGTTTAGGTTGTGCAAGATTTCTCTTACCCGATCATCGCTCTGCGTATAGATTCGAGTCAAATCTCCCGTATCATACTTTCCCTTAATCCATTTCGCGTTATCCAAATCTACTGAATCAGATACAGCAAAATATTGAAACGGGCAAAGCAGTTTGTTATTCAGTGCATCAGGTAAGCGAATTTCTGCCGCAATATGTTGGTCAAAATCACCTAGTATACTTTTCCCGTCCGCTCGTTCAGGAGTAGCCGTCAGTCCGAGGATTATCTTTGGATTTAAGAATTTGATCACCTGTTGATAACTATCCGCCTGTACATGGTGTACTTCATCCATGATCACATAATCATAATACTCTGCAGAAAAATCGCCCTCTTTTATTCTATTTGCTAAAGTTTGTATTAATGCAAATACATTTTTCTTGTCAGCGACTTCGAGGCCACCACCCAATAGTTCTCCAAAGTTTGGGTCAACCAAAACATTACGAAATGTATTTTGAGCATGCGTTAAAATTTCGATACGATGCGCAATAAACAGAAAATTACTGTGTGGGTTATCCTTTAAGTAATTTTTAAAATCAAATGCTGAGATCACCGTCTTTCCAGTTCCCGTAGCAGCAACAACCAAGTTTCGATACCTATTGTGTACTTTACGCTCAACCTTTAGTTTCTCTAAGATCTCATTTTGATAATGATAAGGTTTAAGATCAAACAGGGTGAAGACATTCTGATCCGATTTACCCAGCTTATTTCTTTTCAGCGCACGGTCCAATTGTACAAAGTGCTTTTGATCATCGTAAAGTTCAAATTCCGCATTCTCCCAGTAAGATTCAAAAGTTTTTTGAAATTTATCAATGATATGTGGTATCTCCTTTGTCGTTACCTTAACATTCCATTCAAGGCCATCCGTAAGTGCTGATCTCGAAAAATTGGAAGAGCCGATATATCCCGTGTGAAAACCAGTATTTCGATAAAAAAGATACGCTTTAGCATGCAAGCGTTCATTCCCTGTATTGTAGGATACTTTAATCTGCGTGTTGGGCAAAAGCGACAATTCTTGTATCGCCTTCGCATCAGTCGCACCCATATAAGTGGTGGTAATGATGCGTAATTGTCCACCTCTTGCTGTGAATTCTTGGAAAGCATCTTTTAAGATCACGATTGCTTTCCATTTTATAAAGGAAACTAATAGGTCGATGCGGTCTGCTGATCGAATTTCTTTTTTCAATTCACTATCTAAAGAAAGACCCATATTGCCACCAGTGAACAGCTCACTTTGCGTCAACCGACTAGCGGGCGTAATCTCTTTTAGCCTAAGATCCAAATTGGCATAATGCGAATCCATCTTGTCAAAAACAGCTTTGAGTATACCGCCATTCACTTCGATAAGATCTTCTTCAAATTCGTATTGCGTGATCTCCGCATGTAAGAACAAGATCAAGCGATTACTGATCTCAATTTGTTTCTCAAGTAAAAGATCATTGTTTGATTTAATGGATTGAAAAGCCTTACCAATTACCTCTTGCAGATGCATTGACAATGTTCTTATCGCCTCTTCCTTATCAAGTGAAGTTCTGTTTATATAGAATTCCTTTTCAGGCAATTCTTTCAATTTATTTGCTAAGGATTGTGTTATCAGCGATTCGTATATTCCAAAAGTCATAAGCTCAAATATTCACGTACTATCGGCAAATCAGCTTCCGCCCAGTCGTAGTTTAATAATTCAGATGCATCTACCCATATTGCCTGTTTATGTTCTGTGGGCACTACTTGGCCAGATTCCCATCTGCAGATAAAAGGATAGAGGCATATGGAAAAATCTGGATATTGATACTCTACAGGCTTCAGTGCACGGTCAATGGTAATGATCATACCCAGTTCTTCTTTAATTTCCCTTTGTAAACAATCTTCTTTTGACTCATCTTGTTCTATCTTGCCTCCCGGAAATTCCCATTTCATTGGTAGTTTCATCGTCGCAGAACGTTGACAGATCAACACTTTATTATTGTGTTCAATTATAGCACAGGTTACTTGCAGCATCGTGGTTTAAAGGTAATGAAACTCTATCAATATTTTACTTTCCATTTCCTATCTTTGACCTACATGAACGACCTATCCATTTATTTAAAAGCATTCACAAGATTAAAACAAGGGATTACCAAATACGGTAAAGCACCGCATAAACCAGTTTTCCTATTGACCTTGATTGAGTTAATTGGGCTGGGCTTGGATCATGACAATCATTTTCTTGTTAATGCAGACTTGGTTGGTCTTTTTCAGGAGAATTGGCGGTTGTTGGTGACCACAGCAAATCAGCCGGATTTTACACAGCCATTTTTTTATCTACAGAGCGATCAAGTCGATGGACATTCCTTTTGGTATATCCATACGTATACAGGAGCTCCTATGCAAGCGCATATTAAAAGTGTTAGTACATTAGCATGCATTGTTGCCTATGGAAGTCTTTCAAGTGAACTATACGTCTTGCTGCAGTCTGTTGAAACAAGACAGTTAATCCGCAATGCTATTTTGGCGCATTATTTCCCTAACCAATTGCAGTCTTATTTCGAGCATAAACAGATAGGAGATGGGTATTATCACGATCTTCAGGCATTAGTTCTTAATGACCCCGAAGTCAAGTATAAACATTTGGCGATTCATACAGAGGAAGATGTTTTTGTAAGATCGCACCTTTTCAAAAGATATATACCACAGTTGTATCAAGATACCTGTGCGATGACAGGTATGCAGCTGCGGTCCACTTACAATCACAATTTTATTGATGCTTGTCATATTGTACCCTTTTCAATTTCGCACGATGATAAGGTCACCAATGGACTTGCATTATGTCCAAATCTGCACCGCGCTTTTGATCGTGGCTTAGTTGCTGTAGATCAAGATTATCGTATTCTGGTTTCAAAACATATCCGAGAGCTTGGGGAGCATCCCTATAGTCTCAAAAAATTGGAGGGGACCAAGCTTATATTACCAAAAATAGAACAGTACCATCCATCACAAGAAAATCTAGGATGGCATAGGAGCGAGGTGTTTAAAGAAGGATAATCTTTATTTTGAATTAGTGATATCAAAATAATTTGAATAAAGCTGTTTGACCCTTTCAGCTATCCTTTTTTTTACCCCTTCGGGCGATAGTACTTTAATTCTTTCACCAAAAGAAAGAATCAAAGTTTCCAATTCAAAGTTTGGTATCACTTCAATTCTAATGGTTAAGCCATTATCATCTTGGTAGACCTTAGTTTGCGATCCGTGAAGAGGTTTAGAGGTAATGTATGGAGTTGCTTCCGGACTACACCAAATGTGAACAGATTCGGTTTCTTTCTCCGAAAACGAAACACCAATTATATCTTCAAACAATTCATTAAAGTTCCATTTTTCATTCTCAATAAATGAATGATTACTTTCTTCAATTGAGACTATCCGGTCTAAAGCTAAGTTTGTTAAATTCTTAAAACTTTGATTTCGTCCAAAAAGAAACCAGCGATTATTATATTCTCGTAGGTGATAAGGAGATAATTCAAAGCAACTTTCCTTTTTAGTCTTATAAGATTGATATCGTATCGTTAAGCACTTTTTATACAATATAGCATGAAATAATTCACCTAAATACTCAATCCCTTTTAGATACCGGTTATGATCATGACTCATGATAAGTTGATCGGAATTTTCTAAGAAAAACCTTTCTTCCAATTTCGTGCTTAGTTCCTGCACCCATCCCATTTGCGGAAGACCCTCAATTTTAGATAAAGTATCTATTGCATTCTTAAGTTGTTGCAGTTCCGCTGTATTTAATCCCTGATTATAAAGTTTAAAATCTTTGTCCGCATAACGATAGTATGATCTGCCTTCTTTTTTATAAGTTTCAATTGGCGCTTCTCCACCTTCACGGCTTCTCATATGTTTTAGATCTTCCCGTAGTGTGCGAATGCTAATTTCTTTATGGTTTGCATTGATTTCAGCAAGCTCTCTGTTTAAACAATCACGTAGATCCTCAAAAGAGAATCTTCTCTGCGGATTAGATAGGCAGTTGTCAATGATTCGATACCGTATAGATGCTTGTTTATTGGTTGCCATAACACAAATTAAGATGATTTATATAAATATACATAAACTGTGCAGATAGGTTGCATAGTAGGTTAATAAATTTGTTTTAGATAATCAATGAAGGTTATCAATAAATAAAAAACAATATGGCAACAAATCCACCAAAAGGTGATGGTCATCGCAACGGAGCAGTGCGAAGCCGCAGTCAGGTACACAACCCAAGAACAGACCAATGGGTCAAACGTGATGCAGAAACAGGAAGATTTATGGATGTTAAACAGGATGGTAAGCCTTTCAAAGGTGTTACTAAGGAGAAGTAAAAGATGAGCAGATATTACGTAAACGATCGGGCACAAGATAATGGCGATCATGAGGTACATGAAGACGGGTGCTATTGGCTATCGTTAGTCAAGAGCAAATCAGATTTAGGATACCATACAGGTTGTAGATCGGCAGTGACAAAAGCAAAAACTATTTACCGTCAATCAAACGGTTGTAAATATTGTAGTGAAAACTGTCATACATCATAGTCATTAAAAAGACTCTATTTCATGAAAACATACTGATTGCCCCTTCGAAGAGGAGGGGCTTTATCTTCATTTTTTATTGTTATTTCCTTTAAAATTAGTTACTTTGTATTTAATAACAACTATTGAACAATCTCACATGAGTCAACCGCATATTTATACAGCAGATGAGATCGCAAAAATCGGCAATACACTAGTGTATTTCGCTGAACATATTGGCGATCTTTCAAAAACCAAACTGTTGAAGATGGTTTACCTTTTGGAAGAGACATTCATTAAGCACTGTGCGAGGCCATTTTTAAATCTTGATTTTGAGGTTTGGAAATTTGGACCTGTTGCCAAAGATATTTATGTTGACGTCAATTCAGCACAACCGCATATTTTCAAAGAATATATTAGTACTCATCCTGATCAAGAAGGAAAAATTTTTATTTCAGCTAAGGCTAAATTTGATGATGATGAGTTCTCCGATATCGAGATTGAATTTCTAGATAAGGTGGTTCGACAATTTGGAAATCTCACCGCCAAAGAGCTTGTTGAAGTAACCCATCGACCACATTCACCTTGGACTATGACTGCACAGCATTATGAAGTTTTAGAAGATCTTTTAAAGGAACGTGTATTTACTACTGATTATAAAGTAGATTTCAATACGCAGTTGGATGAAGATCAGCAAAGGATCTATCAACAGCATCTGGAGTATTTAGCAGCATCCAAGTCGTTAAAATAATCCTCTCATTATGCTTACTGCCGGTACCATTCTATATTTCACACCTTTTTATTTTAAAAATGGTGCAGCCAGCAAAGACAAGTATTTTATTGTGCTTAAAGAGATTGAAGACCGTATTATATTAGCCTCATTACCCTCTAGTCAAATTTTCCTCCCTCATCGCATTGCTGAAGACCACGGTTGTATTGAAGTTCCAGAAGGCTGTATTAACTGTTATCTGTTTACACGAGGTCGAGTCATCGGTGTAGGCGGGTTTTCATTCCCATTATTAACTGCACTCTATGGACAGCAGATTGATATGTATGAAAAAGCAATTATTCAGCAACAGTATCCAGTTGAAGGAGTTGATTATGTTATTGTCGATCAATTGCTCCCCCAAGAGCATGAAATGATCTTGGACTGCTTGCGTCAGTCTGCTTCTGTTAGTAAAAAATACAAACGAATTCTTTAGTACGCGACCTACCTGCGTAGTTAAAATTTAAGTCTCCAATTTTTCATTTAAAAACCTATCTCATTTAGCTTTAAAGGCTGAAAATAAACTTTTTTTCATTTATTTTTCTACTGTGCAGTTATACTGCATAGTTGTTATAGAACTTTGTGTCAATATGTCAAAGGGAAAATTTGAGGTATTCGTGAGTTCAAGGAATTCGCAATACTACTTTCGGTTAAAAGCTGCTAATGGACAAATCATTTTAGGTAGCGAAAGTTATGTTTCAAAACAAGGGTGTTTAAATGGCGTAGCATCTGTTCGAACTAATGCTCCATACGATTCACGTTACGAACGGAAGGATGGTTATTTAAACTATACTTTCAATTTAAAATCATCGAATGGTGAAATTATTGGAAGGAGTGAAAGTTACACTTCCTCGGCAAATAGAGAGAATGGAGTCACTGCAGTTAAAAACTATGCTCCAGGAGCAGACCTAGTTGATTTAACTTAATCGATTTGTAAATCACTTACTGCGTTAGTATTTAGTTGCTGACGCAGTATTACTTCAAAAATAAAAACAGTACCATGAAAGAAAAAATAACAGTAACACTCTTATGTGATACATGTGGTCAATCAGACTTTGATCATAATGATGACAAGAGTTGGGTAAAATTTAATAATTGTAATCGTGAATACAGCGGTGGTTTTGCAGAATTGCAAGAATTCAACCAAAATCGTATACAATCAGCTGTGAAAGATTATGGAAATAAATTGCTGGAGGATATTATATCCGATTTTAAAAAGGGATTAAAAGGATTTAAATAAATCAGGAAATGGAAAATGTAAGTTTGATATTATCAATTTTAGCCATAGTTGGCTCCTTAATGGGATATTTATTACACGATAGAAGGTTAAAAGCGCAAGAGCTCAAAATTAATACTTATAATTTGCTTAAGATTGAAAGCGAACAATTGGAGCTTAAAAAAGCAGAAGTTAGGGCTAGTCTTATCAAAGGTGATCGGGGGAAGTGTACTGTTAAGATCTATAACAAGGGAAAAGCAAGAGCACATCAAGTTCGTTTAATAATGGATGATCAAGATTTTTTGATATCTAATACTGCATTTCCTTTAGCATTTATGAACCCACAAGAAAGCGCCGAATTTTATATTCACCTTTCCATGGGATCTCCTGATTCAATGCTTTTAAAAATAATGTGGGATGACGATTATCAAAAAAATAATGAACACCAACAAATTTTGACTTTTTAATTTAAGAAAATGAACATAAAAAACATTGAAAGTCTTATGGACATCCTAAAAGAAGTTACCATTCCTGTAGCAGTATTTATAATTTTAGTGGTTGGAGCTATTTACATTTATAAATTACTCAATACAGATGGTCCGTTAAATCAAATGATTTTCAAACCTAAAAATCCAAAATGGGATACAACAATTGAATTAAAGGAAGGGGATAAGCTTCATCAATTGATCGATGATGCTAAACGGCAAGAAGTATTTAAAAAATTATCAGGTATTACTACAGATGTTTCTAAAATTGACTCTTTAATTGCGCTTGAAAATAGTTCAACTAAAATCAACTATCGAATTATTAGAAATGCCATGCCACTTATAGAAATTAAAAATGATATCATTACTGTAGATATTACAAAACGAGTACACATGCTGGATATTTTAACGAAAGTAATCTTTTTTATACCTTTTGTATTATTCCTATTGCTAAGCTTAGTTTTATTGATTGAACTCATCTTTAATGATCCTAAAAATTTGACGTTAGTTATTGGGATGTTATTTACATTTATGGCCGCAATTCTTACTGCAATATTTTCTGGTTTTTTGCGAAGACCATATCTTTCTGCAAAAAGAATCAGAGAAGTTATGTCGGCTAAGTAATGAACTACTATATTTGAATGACCTCCTCCCAAAAAACTGGACATTTTAAAAGTATAGAATTCGGACCAGAATTACTAATTTTAAATAGGAGGAAAAACGATGAAAAGATCGAAGTTTACCGAGGCACAGATTGCTTTTGCTATCAAGCAGTCCGAGACCGGGACCCGAGTGGAGGAAGTATGTCGCAAGCTGGGTATCAGCGAGGCAACATTCTACAATTGGAAGAAGAAATACGGTGGTTTAGGGGTTTCTGAACTACGAAAGTTACGTCAGTTAGAAGAGGAGAACGCACAACTTAAGAAACTTGTTGCAGATCTGAGCTTGGATAAGCAGATGTTGCAGGATGTATTAAAAAAACTAAGCGTAGCGTCTCATGAATCCCATTGAAAACAGACAATGATGAATAAAAGTATTGAAGCCTTTCCAGCGTCGTAAAATAGTCAAAGGCTTGATTTCCGATCATCGAGTCTCCTTAAGCAGGGCCTGCCATATCTCACTTTTGAACAGATCCATGTGGTATTACAAAAGTTGTAAGCGTGCAGATACTTCCCTACGTTTAAGAATACGAGATATTGCTGAGACTCGAGTACGTTATGGGCTTTGGCGGATTTATATACTTTTACGGCGTGAGGGATGGCCAGATAATCATAAAAGGATTTATCGCATCTATAAAGAAGAAGGGTTGAACTTGAGAAGTAAACGGCCCAGACGCTGTCGGGCTGCTTCGCATCGCTCTGAAAGACCTTCATTTTCCAATTTACATGACTGCTGGAGCATGGACTTTGTCTCCGACGCACTGTTTGATGGGAAGAAAATCCCTTGCTTAACTATAGTGGATAATTATAGCCGTAAATGTATTGCAATCCATGTTGGACAGGGTATAAAGGGCTATCAGGTTGTAGAAGTTCTTGAAGAACTGAGGTTGTTTAAAGGAGCTAAGCCAAAGAAAATTCAAGTGGATAATGGATCAGAATTGCAAAGTAATCATGAACACCAATAAAAAATAAAAAAAAGTGAATAATTTATCTCAAAAGAAATGGACAGGTGGGCCTACGAACAAAAAGTTGAACTCGTTTTCTCCAGACCTGGAAAACCAACGGATAATGCGTATATTGAGTCGTTCAACGGAAGCTTCCGAGACGAATGTTTAAATACCAATTGGTTCCTTTCATTGGAGGATGCCAAGCAGAAAATTGAAGACTGGAGACACGAATATAATACCTTCAGACCCCATAGCTGTTTAGGGGATTTAACGCCTGAAATGTTTATTGAAAATCAGGTCAAAACAGCAAATTTTTCTACTTTACAATGCTCCTAAAATTGGGAGGAGATCAATAAAGCATATTTTTATATTTATTCACTGTTTGAAAAATGGTAAGTCTTCAGCCGAAATTAATGTTTCCCAAACTTTCTCGGGAAATATGAAATAGAAAACATCAAATAATTTGTTAAAACATTCCTACTTCCAGAAGTAAATTCATATGGGTTTTCTATGAAATAAAAACCCTTGTTTTGTTTTAATAAATCAAAAACTGCAATTTTAATTTCTAAATTATTTGTCTTTAAACCCCGATAAGAAAGACTAGCATTCCATACTGTAGAAGTCAAATTGTTTTTACGAAAATAATTACTGCGATAATCAATATTTGAATTTAAAATTATTCTTTTATTTATATTATAAGCAACTGCAATTGCATTATTAAAAAATGTGCTATTATAACTGTTACTCATGATACCGAACTTGCTTTCTATTCTTCTATATAAGGATAAATTACTTTTAAAACCTACTTGAAGTGTATTGATAAGAGTGAAAAAAACATCTGTATTTATTATATAATTTTCTTGAATCATATCTTGAAGATCAGAATTAAAATATAAGAAGGTATTCCCCCTTTCATAATTTCCGAATAATTTTAAAGTTAGCGTATTATTATTTGCCAATAAAAAGGCTATGTTAAAAGATAATTTAGAGTTAAAGGCCTTAATATTATTTTCAGTTTGAATCTTATATAATGCATACTGGTTATTCAATAGTTCAATACTATCTAAAATAGGATTATCAATAATTTTAAAGGATACCTCAACACTTAAATTGGATCCATATTTTTTTAATGAATTAATGCTGCCAGCTAAGACTAATTGATGAGTACCTGATGAGCGGAGTTGATGCTGATATCCATAATTTCGATATCCTATATTAATATCATCATAAAATGGTTTATAATCGTTGACATTGGGATAAAGTTGATTATAAGCATATTGTAATGACAAATTGTAATCAACTTTATCAATTTTGTTTTTATTATAATTCAATGATAATAAAGGCGTAAAATTTGAGAAACTTTGATAAAAGTTTCTGTAATTAATACTTGATCTATTATTGTCGCTGACAACATTATATCCTAAAGCCGCATTTAAAAATAAATTTTTACTGTACCTTCCAGGAAATTTCTGTAAAATTAAGTCTTTGTTGAATTTAGTTTTTATGGAATATTTATACTGAAATAATTCTGATATGTGTGTTAAGTTGCTATTTTTCTTTGAATTATCATAAACATTATCATTCCAATTTGCTTCTTTAAATTGAAATTCTTGTTCTAAATTCCATTTTTTATACCTAATCCCGATATTTGATACAAAATTAGAGATAGAGTTAAAATTATCATAAAGTCTTTCCTGATTTTGATTTAAGGTTGGATTATCAACATTATTGTATATTCCATTATTTATTCCATCGAATCTATTTTCTAAATATTTTACATTAAGACTAACATTAGTTTCCAGATTATTTATGAAAGCTGATTTATCTTCTCTTTTTGAGATAGAGCTGAGAAGTGGATATGAGTGATAATATGTGTACAATCCTAAAGATTTGTTATTTGTATTAAAAAGAGAAGTAATATTATTTTGAGATTTATTTCCTGAATAATTATAAATTGTGTTTTGCGTATTATGGACTTCATTATTTGAATTTTCCACGTTTAAATTAAATCCATAATTTTTTGTTTTCTTTTGTTCAATAATTGGGGGATTAAGTTGTCGAGTATAAACTATATCTAACAATTGACTTGCTCCATCTTGAACATTTAAAGTAGAGTTTTCCTTAAGATTCTGATCTAAATAGTTATTGTTTAACAATATAGTGGTATTTGTATCTTTGATTTTTTTTAGAGCCCAATTGGAAAAAAAATTAGCAGTTATTAAGTTTTTATTAGTTTGATTAGCATCAGGATTAAAGTCATATTGAGAACGCGATGCCAAAACCATTTGTTTTGTAATTCCTTGCCTTTGAAAATCTGGTGAGAAATCTGAATTTACTCCAATACCTTTATACGTAGTGTTTTTCAATAATTGATCTAAACTATTTACTGTAATATTCACAGAGTTACCGGAAAAGGCAATAGTGTTTTGCCATATTTTATTTGCCTTATTAAGATTTAATTGAGATTGTAATCTATTTTTTGATCCTATTCCGCCTCCAATATTGCCAAACAACATATTCTCTCTCCCTTCTTTTAATAGAATATTAATTTCTAAATCTTTTTTCTCCGGATCTTTTATTTTTTCCTCAAACCTTCTCTTATCATATAATTGAAGCTTATTAACAGCTTTTTTATCTATATTCTGTAGAGCTATTGATAAATCATTGCCAAAAAACTGTTTTCCATTAACTAAAATATTTGGAATAGGAATACCATTATATGTAATAGATTTGTCTCCCCAAACAACTATTCCCGGTAATTTATGTAGCAAATCTTCAACAACAGCATTTGAATCTAAATCAAAAGCATCGGCATTAAATTCAATTGTATCGCCTTTCAAAGTTATGGGGGGTATTATATTGATTGTATCAATATAATTTGGAGATTGTACCATAAGAACATTTCCAAGGTCGTATGCAACAGTTGAAGTAAGTTTTAAGTCAACTGTAGCAGGTTTATAACCAACAACGGAAAATTTTAGTAATAATCTTTTATTGATAGGGAGTCCATCTAATTCAAATTTTCCAGAATTATTAGTTAGTGTAATTTTATTTACTAATGTCTTTTCTTCCTCAAATGAGGAAACTGTTACGTATTCAATTGCTCTCTTATAAGTGGAATCAATGACTGTACCTTTCAACTTCACTTGACAATTAGCTGAAATTGATATAAAAAGAAATAAATAAAAACCAAGGACTGCTTCTTTTACCATTAACTATTTAATCTTAAATCTGACTACAATAGGATTTTTAGATTTTTCTAAATTTTGATATTCTTTACGCATTTTATGACCTTCTTCTTTACAATAAGTAATAGCTTTTGAAATGTCATTTGGGTAAATAATACTATATAAATAATCTCCATCTGTATTTAAGTCAGTTAAATCAATAAAAGGTAAGAAATCATTAGATTTGTCAGGCATAATTTTATTTAGAGCTATAACTTTATTATTGTCTAGATTTATAGCAATCCAACTGGGGATTTTAAATGAGCCTAATTTTACAATTAAATAGTTCTTATAGATTATTGGATCTCCAATTCCATAAATTTTTTCTGGCTTTTTATTTAGATAGTTACTTAATAAAATAGGATTCTTAAATATGTAAAATTCACTCGTATCAATTGTGTTTTGAAGAGGAAATAAAAAATTTATATTTTTTACGATTCCTCCGGAATTCAATTCGAAAATATTATAAGTAGAGGGATATATAGCATATGCCGAATTATTAGAATTACTAACTATTGGTAGATTTTGATAAAATAATGAATGAACAGTATCCTGAGCATTGTAATTTATTAAAACCTTATCATTCATTTTTAATGCAAAATTATTTTTATAATTTTCACCATACGTCTGAGGATTACCATATTCAAAAAATGTAGATCCAATCAACATCGTGGAATTTTCATAATTAAAATTATAATTCAATTGTTTTTCTAGTAAGTTGCCATCATTGTCATAAACAGCTCTAATGCTTGGACCATATGCCACTATATTGTCATTTTCTATCTGTGCTCTGTAAAATAGATTCTTCTTTGGTTGCTTGAATCCTTCTACTTTACTAATCCTTTTAATAATTTTCCCATTTTTATTAAAAATGAATAAATTGCCATCTATATTGTGAATTAATATAATTCTATTCTTATTAAATACTCTAGAAATAATTTGTCCCAAAATATTATCGTTATTGCCTTCTAGTTCGAAATATTCTATGGAGCTTACATTATCTGAAACAGTACCTCCATATAACTGGTTAGGTATAATTCGGATAGTTTGTGTTGGAATCGAGTTTGAAAATTCTATTCTTTGGCTATAAACTTTTTGAAAAAGTAAAATAGAAATAAATATGGTTAAATGAATCTTCATGAATTCTAGTATTAGATATGCTCGGTTAAAACTGGTTAAAATTATTAAGATAATAGATTTTCTATAAATGTATAAAAATTTATGCGTTTTTCTTGTTTTCTACATTTTTTTTATTAAAATTGCTAACAGAGCCAATTTTAATTTACAAAACCTAACAGTTAGCTAATAATATCACATTTTTCAGTTATGATAAAATACGTTACTAACATTAACAATATTTGTATTATAATCTTGTTATTCTTCGGAATCTTGATTTATTTTCCTGTTGGTTATCATCAGTTTCAAATAGCATGGGATGATCAATGGCAGGTGAGAAATATTTACACAGAAAGCGGTTTTAACTATGAAAATATTTTTGAAATATTTTCATATTACTATAAAGGTCAATATTCACCTATTAATCAGTTATATTATATTGCATTATATAGTATTGATAAGTATAATCCTACAATATTTCACTTTTCAAATTTATTTCTTCATCTATTTAATAGCGTGTTAGTTTTTCTACTGTTAAAAAAACTAATAAAAACAACAATTTATAAGTTTTCAATCTTTGACAACTCTAACAAAATTAGTTTACTAGCTTCAGTAATATTTTTAATACACCCGTGTTCAGTTGAGGTGGTGGCTTGGATTTCTGCTTCAAAAATATTATTATTTTCATTTTTCTATTTAATTGGAATGTTAATGTATATAGAATTTATTATAACTAAAAAAAATAGATTTTATGTCTTAACATTAATATGCTTCTTATTATCATTTGGATCTAAAGAACAAGCTCTCATTTTTCCATTAAGCTTAATACTTATTGATTTTTTATATTATACAAAAGAAAAAGTTAAATTTAAGGCTGTTAATAAAATACCATTTATTTTACTTTCAATTATATTTGGTATAATAACAATTTATGCAACTGATCCAAATGCTTTTAATAATGTTTTTGGTAAATCAGATTACACAATTATAGAACGATTGATCTTTTTCTCCTATTCAACGTTTGAATATATAGCCAAATCTTTCCTGCCGTTTAATTTATCATATATATATCCATTTCCTTATGTAATTGGCGACGTAATTCCACTTAAATTATGGATTTATCCAATACTTTTAATTATTTCAATTTTTTATTTTATAAGTTACTTAAAAAATCCTTGGGTATTTTTTTTAGTTGGATTCTTCGTTTGTAACCTAATATTGACATTACATATTTTTCCAATGAAGCGATTCGCTATAACAGCAGATAGATATTTATATTTATCTTTAATAGCATCAAGTTTTTCTATCTCTTATCTGGTATTTTATTTTTTAACAAAAAAGAACCGTATAAATAAATTTTTACTAATGATTTCTCTATCGGTATACTTATTTTATTTTTCATATTACACATTTAACAGAAGTAAAGACTGGTATAATACCAAATCACTAAAGAAAGAATTAATTGAAATTATTAACAAAAGATCTGATTATAAAGATATTATGAATATAAATAAATAATAATAAACAATTTAAATATAATTATGAAAAAACTAATTAAAACATGTGGAATTTCAGCATTAACCTTAGGACTAATGTTAAATATGCAAAACTCATTTTTAAACTATGGTTTGTCAGAAATAAGCTTAGGGTCTAAGCTAATGGCTCAAACTGCTGAAACATTACCAGACGACGATCCATGGTTAGATGAAATGCCAAGCGATGTAGATATGGAGGGAGATCTGACAGCTGGATCAAATGATATTAGCACTGTAAAAGCTAAGTATAAGCTAAAACAAGTAATTTGCATAAAAATTGGAGCTAATATTTCATTTCCCATAAAGAAATCCACATTTACTGCTTCATTAGGCAATAAATTTTCATGCAGATCTTCGGCTCCAGATTCTTGTGATATTAGTAAACAAACTAGCTGTAATTAATATCTAACAGAGTTAAATGATAATAAAAGTTTAGTACAGTAATTTAAATTTATGCTCAAGAACCTTATATTTTTCATTATTATCTCATTTTTTTTTAGCTGTAAACATAAATTATCAGAACAAAGATATGAACCGATTAATGATGTTAATAGAGATTCTATTAACATCATTAATATTGATACAGCACTATTTAATATCAAAAAAGATTTTAAAATTTCTAAACTATTTAATAAAATTGAGTATTTAATTCTTGAAGGAAACCAATATAATCCTGTTTATCAAGTTGATAAGATTAAATATTTTGAGGGAAAATATTTTATTGCAGATTTCAATCTATCAAAAACATTTTTTGCTTTTTCCTCTAAAGGACATTTTTTATTTAAAATTGATACAAAAAATAAACATGGTTTATTATCAATTGACGACTTTTCAATTAATTCAAAGCTTAAACAAATTAACATTCTTTGTACAAAAAAAAATAGGGTTTTCAAATATTCGATGGAAGGTCAGTTTATTTCATCCCATAATATTCCCTCTGGATTCACTAAAATTGAAAATTTTAATGATGGAAAGTATATGTTATACAGATCATCTTCTTACTCGCCAAGAGATATATTTAATAATGCTGAATTAGTGATTTTGAACGAGAACTTTACTTTTAATACTTGTTATTTTTCTGAGGTTTTTAATAAAAAATTATCATTCGAAAATTCTAATTGTTTTAACAATAACACAACTAATATTTTATTTAATAGAATATATACGCCAGAAATTTTTGAGATTCATAGTGACAATAAAATTTTTAGTAAATATTATTTTAACACAGATACTTCTTTTTTGTTAGATGCTAGAAAGTCAGATGATTACGGAGCTTTTGCTGAAATTATTGAAGATCAAACTTTTCTGATTGAAACTCCAGTAGAATTGAAAAAAAAGCTTTTTTTTAACTTAATTAATAAAGGAAAAGTTGTAAAAGGAATTTACTTTATTGATTCCCAATGGTTATCTCTTTTTTCTTCATATTTGAATGATATTGATGAGATACCAATAAGTAATTTTATGGATGTTAATAAAGAATTTATTACAACAGTTCTTCCCGGTTATATTGTAGAAGAAATGATAAATTTAAATAAAAAAAATACAGGGAAACCTGCAGAATCACTATTAAATATTTATAAGAATATTAAAAATATTGAGAATCCTGTTATTGTGAAATTGTATCTTAAATGAGTTTTGAGATTCTTAAATAATAACATATTATTTAAATTTTCAACAATTTTTTGTCCCATATTATGAAAATCGTTTAAAGATTATTCTATATAAGAATATCTTATTGATTTCGCTTTAATTATTGATTACAAATGAAAGCAAATTTAGTATTTAAGTTTACATGGATAGTTACCTTAGTTACCTTAGTTATATTTATAATAATTTCAATAAATTATTATAATGAAATTAAAACTATTAAAAATGATAAGTTGAGAATTTCTAATTTATTGAAGCTTCAAATTAAATTAAATTCCCTATATATCAAATCTAATTCTTTAATAGTAAATGATGTTGGTAAAATAGATAGTATTAAAAATTTAATAGAGTCAAAGACTTTAGTTTTGAGAATCGGCGATCATTGCGAACAGTGTATTGAAAAGGAAGTCGAAAATTTAAACAAGTCATTCATTTTAAGGGGGAAAAAAAATGTAATGATATTAGTTACTGTTGATAATTATAGGCAAATAAAAGCTGTAAAAGAAAAATATCAAATATTATTTCCTATCTATTCTATTGATAGCAAAAGTCTTATAAATAACCTAGTTGAGAATGTAAATCCATTATACTATTTTGTAATTGATGAAAATTATTCTATTTCAAATATTTTTGTTCCTGAAAAGTCCTATAATAATTTCACAACTTTCTATCTAAAAAATATTTATAGCTACATTAAAACTTATTGAAAAATTTTAATGTTGTTTTTTCTCATGACAAAACTATTAAAGACGCATTAATATAATTAGGAAATTAGCAAAATTCAGCTTTTCATGAAATCTTTAAAAATAAATATAATTACTCCCTGTTATAATGAAGTACAAAATATTAAAATATTTTATATGGAGTTAATGACTTGGATAGCTTCGTATGATTATACAGTAACGTTCGTCAATGATGGAAGTGATGATGATACACAATCTGAAATACTTAGACTTTCAATTATAGATAATAGAGTAGATTATATTAGGTTATCAAGAAATTTTGGACATCAAGCAGCTATTAAAGCGGGATTAGATGTGGTAGCAGAATGTGATTTTGTGATTATTATGGATGTAGATTTACAGCATCCACCGAAATATATTCCAATAATGATTGATAAATGGAAAAATGGTGCTGATGTAGTTAATGCAATTCGAATCAATGATCCATCTAATTTTATAAAGAAAAATTTTTCAATAATTTTCTATAACTTGATTAATAAAATTTCTGATGTAAAAATTATTCCAAACAGTCCCGATTTTAGATTAATTTCATACAATGTATTAACTTCTTTAAGACAAATGAATGAACAAGCTTATTTTTTAAGATTTATTCTTCCATGGATAGGATATAATCATCACAATATTTTATTTGAATGCCCTTCAAGAAAAATTGGTTCTTCAAAATATACCTTAAAGAAACAGGTATCATTATTCCTGCGAGGTGTGACTTCCACAACTATAAATCCACTTAGGTTTTCAATGCTATTTGGGCTTTTTTTTTCAACTCTTTCTTTTACATATGCCGGCTATGCTATTTATCAGTACCTATTTAATAATAAAACTTTGATAGGGTGGACTTCTATTGTTTTTAGTGTGTTATTTATCGCTGGAATTCAATTTCTACTTATTGGTCTTATTGGAGAGTATCTCGGAAAGACGTTTTCGGAGTCAAAAAAAAGGCCACACTACATAGTGAACAGTAAAAAAATCAGTGATTAGCATTTAAAAAAGTCAAACAGTAATCAGATATATTTAACAGCATCATAGATTTTGTAAATCAAATTGTGGTAAATCAAATTATAAACATGAATATATAAAATGAAAAAAATAATTTTAATGTCAATCGTGCTAGTAACATTATTTGCATGTGATAAGAAAGAATTTCAAGCTCCGGAAGAAAAGCAAGAAATTGAGGAATTTAAGGAGAAGTATAAGTTGGATATACTGGAGCATAGTGACCCCTCAAACTCGAATTAATTTTAGGGAGGTATATTGCGTTTAATGCCCATATTCAACTGCCATACTGGCTCATGTTGACCCCCTAAATACATTTATTAGT
>NZ_CP066166.1:5318370-5400326 GCF_016132525.1 Sphingobacterium sp. UDSM-2020 | reverse complement strand
AATGCAGTTGCAGAGAGCTTTTTTAAAACACTAAAATCAGAGCAAATATATGGGAACAAATTGGTATCAAAAGAGCAAATGAGGACAGATTTATTTGAATACATAGAAGTATGGTACAATAGAGAGCGTCGACATTCTGCACTAGGAAACCTTACCATAGAGCAATTCAATAACAAAAAACAAAATCTTAAAAAAACTGCTTAACTAGTACTGCCGATTTTATTTGCAAGTCCAGTTTTTTTGATTTAGATATAATTGTATTAAATTATTATCAAAATTTGTAATGAAAGCATATTTTAAAGTGATATTTTTACGAAAAATATCACTTTAAAATATTAGAATAAAACGTGTTAAAAATGAGCAATATAGTAGAAGAGGATTTGGTTGTGGTTTCAAATACTTTTGGGGAAATCTATTCAAAAGCGAAATCTCAAAAAGAGAAAAGAGAAATTGGTCAGTTTTTTACTCCTCAGCATATAGCTGAGTATATGGCAAAGCTATCGACATTTTCTGAAAGTAAGAAAATGAGAATTTTGGACCCCGGATGTGGAAATTTAATCTTATCGGTGAATTTAATTCAGACGTTGGTGGTAAAAGGTAAAGTTAGCTACATTGAATTAGATTTGTATGAAACTGATTTAAAATTGGAGGAAAACATTCAGTCGATGGTTACCGCAATGCGCGAATTTTTAGAATCTTTAGGAATCGGTTTTAAATGTAATATTATCTTAAAAGATTTTGTTCTTGAGAATGCGAAATATATCAATAGTGATTTTTTAAATAAATACGATATAATTATTTCAAATCCACCATATTTTAAATTGCCAAAAGATGATCCAAAATCTATAGCTACACAACAAATTAATGGGGGCTTTCCTAATATCTATTCGATGTTTCTGGCAATTTGTTCGAATATGCTAAATCAAAAAGGTGAAATGATTTTCATTGTTCCGAGGAGTTTCACATCAGGATTATACTTTAAAAAGTTTAGAAAGTATTTTTTAAGTCATGTAAACATTAAGAGTATTCATCTTTTCCAAAATAGAAATGATACTTTTAAAAAGGATCAAGTGTTACAGGAATTGTTGATTCTAAAGGCAGTTAATAAACCCGTTGATCAAGTATACATTTCAAGTTCTAGTACGTTATTGGATGATATTTCAGTGAAATCGTATGGTTATAAAGAAATATATGACATAGCTGATGATAATAGTTATATTTTTATTCCAACTAATATTACTGAGGATAAGATACTAAGAATTGTAAGTTCATGGAAAAATAAGTTAGAAGATTTTGGTATTACTATTTCAACTGGCCCAGTTGTTGATTTCCGAACTAAGGAAAATATTTTTAAATCATCGAATGACGTTGAAAATTTAAAACCATATTTTAGGCTTAATAATGTTACCCAGATGAAGTTGGAATGGCCATTAAATAGTTTGGTCAAAGGCCAATATATTCATGGGAATAATAGCACAAAGTCTATTTTGAGAGCTAATGAGAATTATATTTTTTTAAGACGACAAAGCGCAAAAGGAGATAGTAATAGATTAATCTGCTCTCCTTATTATAAAGATGATTATCAAATTGATTTTATTGGGATAGATAATAAACTAAACTATCTTTACAGTAAAAATCGTTCGCTTACGGCAGAAGAAATATTTGGTCTATCAGCTTTATTAAATTCTGCATTTATGAATTCTTATTTTCAAATATTCAACGGTAATATTAATGTCAGTGCTAGTGAAATTAAAGAATTAAAATTTCCGTCTTATGATGTGCTGATTGATATTGGAAAGAAAATTAGTAAAGATAAATTGACTGATATAAGTATTATAAACGCTTATATTAATGAAAAAATAAATTATGAGTAAAATTTTAGAAGCGCAACGTATATTAAGTGATATAGGTCTTACTGGAACACAAATTAATCGAATGGCAGGACTAACTTTGCTGGCATTAGCGAATATTACTGAAGAAAAAAATTGGAATGAATGCCAGAACCCAAGACTGACTGTTGTCAAAGGAATAATGGGATTCATGAAAGATAATTATGAAGCTAATTATGCAGAAAACTCTCGCGAATCCATTCGTCGACAAGTTTTACATTATTTTGTCCAAGCAAATATAGTTGAGCATAATCCTGATGACAAGACAATTCCAATAAATAGTTCAAGAAATAATTATGCTCTTACGCAGGAGTTTCTTAATGTACTTTCAATGTTTGGATCTACAGATTGGGAGAATGCAGTTGGAGCATTTGTAGGTCAGGCTAAAGATATCAGGGATAAATATGTAAAGACAAAAGCATTTAGAATGGTTCCAGTCAAGTTACCAGATGGTAAAGTTCTGAAATTGTCAGCTGGTTTACATAATTATGTTCAAAAAGCAATTATTGAGGAATTTATTCCAAGATTTGCACCTGGTGCTTCATTATTATACTTAGGGGATACAGCAAAAAAAGATTTAGTAGTTGATAAAGTTAAGTTGTTAGAATTAGGTATTCCTATAGATCAACATTCTAAGCTACCTGATGTTTTAGTCTATTCTGAAGATAAAGATTGGATATATTTAATTGAGGCTGTTACCACTCATGGTCCAGTTTCTCAAAAGAGAATTAATGAATTAGAAGATTTGTTTAAAGATTGTACTGCTGGAAAGGTTTATGTTACAGCATTTCCAAATATGACTGTTTTTAAAAAGTATTCAACTGATATTGCGTGGGAAACTGAGGTCTGGCTAATGGATATGCCCGAGCATATGATTCATTTTAATGGTGATCGTTTTTTAGGACCTAGATAGAAATCATTTATATATTGTGCAATGGCAAGAATATAGTACTCTTGTTTTTTTGAAAATAGGAAACATTCTCTATGACATTATCATTCACTATAATATAGATCTTGAAAAGCTTTTCAAGATCTATATTATTTTTTATATTGAGGTGGTTAATTAACTAAGCCAATAACTCAAGATCTAACTCTTTTCAATTTGAGTTGTATATCTTCAAGGCCTCTTTTTCCTATGTTTGAAAAAGTGTTTAATTTATATCGGGAAGTATTGGTCAAATCTGCAATAGTATGAATTTCATTAACTTTTAATGCGTTCAAGATTAGTGTTTTTAGTTTCAGGCTTCTAACGGAGTTTTTAAGGACAGGATTTTCTATGATACTCCCTATTTGCTGGACAACTTTTTACTAAACTAAGATATAATTACGATACATTTTTAATTTCCTTACAGAACTTTTCATCGGGTGTTATCCGTCCTAAAGATTTGTGCCTTCTTTCAGTGTTGTAAAATGATACGTACTCTTTAATGTGCCGGTACAGATCCACACCTCCATTGGGTGGATTGAGGTATATCTTCTCTCTTTTAAGGGATCCCCAGAATCTTTCGATGTAGATATTGTCCAGTGCTCTACCTTTGCCGTCCATTGATATCTTAACCTCATTTTTCTGTAAGGCTTTCACAAAAACTTCAGATGTAAACTGAGATCCCTGATCGGTGTTGAATATCTCGGGCTTACCATGAGTTTGGATCGTATCGACCAACACATCCCTGCACCATTCGGCATTCATCGTATTGGATACGTCCCAGCCCATTATCTTTCTGCTGTATACATCTATGATAGCAAACATATACATAAAGCCTTTAAACATTGGTATGTACGTGATATCTGCCTGCCATACCTGAGCAGGCCTTTCGATCTTAAGGTTCCTGAGTAGGTACGGAAATTTATAGTCCGCCTTATTTGCTTTACTCAAGTTCTTTTTAGGATGTATAGTTTTCAGATTCATGAGCTTGTACAGCCTACGAACGCGCTTATAACCCACTAAATAACCTAGATCTTGTCTTAAATAATCTGTCATGCGCTCTACCCCGTAGAATGGACAGTCTAGGAACTTACGATCTATCGCATTCATAACCTGTAGGTTGAACAGCGATTCCCCCTTGGGTTTAAAATAATAACTACTACGGGGTAACTCTATAACCTTACACTGTCTGTAAACGCTCATTTTCTTATAGGATGGGCAAACAAGCCCACGTTTCTCTTCTAAGCTCATTTGCCCAATACTTTTTTTAAGAAATCCACCTGTATCTGTAACTCCCCAATCTTGGAGTATAGTTCCTTTTCCTTGGAATCGTCTTTTGAAGAAGACTTCTCCGTGGTAAAAACACATTCTGCATTATCCAAAAACTCCCGTTTCCAGGTGTTGATCTGGGTTGGGTGTAACTCATATTTAACCGCCAGCTCTTGGATAGACTGCTGCTCTTTGATGGCTTCTATGGCTACCTTAGCCTTAAAGCTTGCACTGAATTTCCTGCGTTCTTTTTTCATTTCCAACTGCTAATTTAAACATTTATGCAGTTGTCCAGTATTGGGGTAGTATGATATTCATTATTGCTCTTTATTTCAAGGTCTTCTTCTATTAGAATTTCACGGATGCTTTCTTTGATCAATTTTTTTAATTCTTCTCGTGTCAGGTTTTCCATAGTTGTGGATATGGTTTTACTGGTTAAAAAAAGTTAGGTATGAAATAGCCCAGCATCCGTTATGGATACTGGGCTATTTTTTATGGGTATAATACTCTATTTCTCTTTATTGATTAATTTCTCAAGTAGTTCGACCTTTGATTTTTCGGCATCGAGGAGGCGTTCGTAAAGTTTTTTGTTTTCTTCGTGGGCTTCGATGAGTTTGTCAAGCGGGTTAAAAGTAGGAGCTGTATGGATTGCTATCGATGTTGATGCATCATTACTTGTGAAAGTGTTGTTTATAATGCTTAACACAGCTTCTTCGTTGAAATTCTTAATTGCTTCTGGTGTAACTCCTAATATGTCGGCTACCTGAGCTAAGAGATCTGCTTCTATTTCTGCACTGTGCTCCATGTTGGATATAGTCTGTTGACTGACTCCAAGAGCTGTTGCTAGAACTTCCTGCTTCATACCTCGCATCTCGCGTATGCGACTAATTTTTGGTCCGATCTTGTTTTCTTTACTCATAACTCAAAGTTAATAATATTCTTGTATTTGTGGGGTGTATTGTAACACATTGGTAATTTACAAATTTCTTATTGTTTTTCACAAGCGTTTGTAGATAATCTACAAGGTTAGTTGGTTGAATACATGGTTTTTAAGTGTTCATTTTGATGTAACTAAACAATATAGAAATGGAAAGTTTTCACAACATTAAAATTAACACGCGATGCGATGTTACTTTGAGTCAGGGTAATATGCCTAAAATTGAAATTGTCAATGATGAAGCAATGAGGGGGTGGCTTGATTACGAGATCAAGAATGGGGAATTGATTTTATTCACTAAGCCGGAGCATTATGGATTCTTGCTGATGCATGATCATTATCCCAAAGTCAACATCACTATAAATGTTTTGAACGGAATCGAGGTCTTAGACAGTGCATTTGTGTCAAGCGCAGGAGTTCTTCAGCTCCCGAAATTAGGTTTGATCGTAAAGTCTGGTCATGTTAAACTAGATATTAATACTGCTCTACTGGACTTAACTATTTTAAAAAGGGCTAATGTAAAGCTGAATGGTGTTTCTATAATTTCTAACGTATTGATACATGGTTTGGGATTTTATGATGGTGAAAATCTGGATGTGTCGGAAGGTAATATCTGTCTGAATAAGGACGCGAAAGCTTTGATATCTATTTCAGATTTATTTGAACTAAGAATGTATGGTAGGAGCAGGCTTGAATTTACGGGATGTCCGAAGATTACTTTGATTAATATGGACGATGGATGCTCCATCTCAAACAAAATGACAGAATCAATATCGAACGGCAGTATATAACCTAAATGAAAAAATTATGAATAATGTAAGTTATGAGACAATGTGCTTTACGCAACTGTCTTCAAATGATGTGAGAAATCCGTTTTTGGCGATAAGGGAAATATTTGGTGAGGATGTATCTGCAGAACGTCTGCAGGATGAATGTTGGGACTTAATCACAAATGCATTTAGACCGCACTATTGGATGAAAGTTAAAGCTCCATTGGAGTTTTATAAAAATTATAAAAAGATGGTTTGTCTACTCGAGGCTGGTTGGCTGATTTATAATATCCGACCGTCTTATATGATAAAAGGGGGGATATCGGAATCTTTTCCGCATGAAAATAATATTGTTAACGCTAGTATGTTTAATAATCTGGATGATCTGAATACTGCTTATAAAATGCTAATACGGCTTTACAATAATAACATGCTAATTTTCTACCGTGTGGATCTATTTGAAATACTGCTAGCGGGACTTAATCTGGCATCTGAACAAAGGGAATCTTATATAGGGGAAGTGTTGTATGAACGATATAAAGAAATCAATGCTTTGATCCAGATACTGTATACTATTGTGATTGAAGGGAAGGATAATGAAGTGACCAAGAAGGATATGGTTATATTAAAAGGTTTTGAAAATGATTTTCTTAAGAGGGGCGGGTGTCTAATTTATGATGGTGGTCTGAACAATGTTTTTGATCATTCTATAAAAAAAGCAGATTTAAAAGAGGTATTAAAGGCTAGTGAAAATGTATTGTATCATGATAATTACTGGGGATGGAACAGTAACCCGGGTAAAGTGATCTATTATTTTCAGCAGTATTTATTTACATTGGAGATCTTTTGGTTGCACTGGGAAAAAGTAAATGCCGATAGTGAAATCTTAAATTTAGCCTGGGATATTCCTACTGAAGAAGCTAATGAATTGAGAGCTGTTTCTAAAGAAGATATTACCAAACCCTGGAAATATATAAATGATAAATTTACGACAGTGCCATTGGCCATTTGGCGTAATAACTTGAGAGAATGGGAAGAGGCTGTTTTGAGCAATAAGGAGTATAAGTTTTCTAAATCTACAGATTTTAAAAGTCTTCAAACATTTTTAGAGACATTGATCGAATTGGCTGATCTAACAGATTGTTTTCCTGAGTTAGAAAAGGTTTAAAATGAGGCGAATATTCGCCTCATTTTCTTTTGTCCTGTACTGCCATATCGAAACCGATTAGATTTACCATTTCGCGGAGCCGTGACCGGAGCCGGTTACCATAGGCTTCTTCTAATTCGGTTGCCGAAAGATTTGTCGTAATATGTGTCTTGAGTTTTCCTGCCACAAATAGATCATATCTGGAGAGTAGTATCTCTGCGAGTACGTTACACTCATTTCCGAAGTGCTTCATGTTCTTTTCGGTACCAAGGTCGTCAAAGCAATAGTTGCGGAATTCACTGGAATAGATTTTCCCACGGCTATACCGGTGGATGGTTTCATAACCATCTTGGATAAATTCAAATGTGATATCTCTGGCGCTTTTTACAACAAATTTGTTTTCAATACTGCAGAGTAGTCGACAAAGGTTCATCAATGTAGTTTTTCCGCAACCGATAGGACCAGTAAGCATGATTCCTTTGTTGAGATCAATATTTTGTTTTTGACATAATTCCTGATCTTGGAGAAAATATCCTGCGAGCTTGAGGATAGTTGCTATATCTTCCTGGTGTATCTGAAATTTTGTTCCATAAAGTTCTTTTCCTTTTTGCTCAAGAAAGGCGAATACCTGATTGTAATCAAAGTGGTTCGAAATAGTTTTTATTTGCATTACTGTGTAGCTGTTGTGCTCTTGGTGACTTATCCTGTTTTGCATTTGTGTTGAATTTGACTGCGTTTGATATCCAATTTTTTCCTGAAGCTTTCCAATCTATCATTGGGCTTTTTCCGCCAACTAACCATCCGTTGGCGGTGTAATGATTGATAAACCTTTGCGCTTCCTGGATGGTGGAGTGCTGGCTGAGGAAAAACTCTTCGACCTGGTGCGGTGGGGGCGGTATTGTATTTTCTTTTTTTGCGGAACTTTTTTCTTTTTTAAATTGAGGAATTGAAAATTGTGACCTATCTATTTCCTGATTTGATTTTTTCTTTTTCTCTCGCGAGTGGGTACTGATATTATCTATGATAATATTAGTACTAGATAGTTTATTATATGGCTCGTTTAATGGTCTTGTGGTCAAAATATGAACGGGTTCATTTTTTGAACTGCTAACGGGTGAATTTGTCGGAAAAAATGAGATCTGGCTTCCTTTTAACGGGTTGTAAGAGGGCTTATATTCAATATATCTGTTGGTATGGAGAAATGCCATTGCTTTGTGGTATGTTGCTTTGGAATTGATCTTGCTAAGGCGCATGATATCGTCGCGGATAATCTGGATCTGCTGGGTAAAGCGTGCCTGATTCCAACTTTGAAAAAGTGCCATAAAGAGACTCATATGTGTTGGGGTAAAATAGGGATCTACAGATGATTTGTTGAAAAAATGTGTTAACTGCTTAATATAGTTCATGATCTGGCTCTTTAAGAAAATGGTGCTGATGAATTGTCATCAAAGGATTGATTGATGGAATCTAATGAATAAAAATAGGTGTTACCGAATTTGCTCCACTTGATATTGCCATTAATGCGATAGTTTTGCAATGTGCCTGGTGAAATATTTAATAGTTGTTCGACTTCTTTTGAGCGTAGCCATTTCTTCTTTTGATCATTTCTCTCGTTTATTAGGTTTTTAAATTCGGTAATTAATTCAATTTTGAATCTAATCAGGTCTTCTTTGGTCAAAATCTCTACTGACATAACTTTTTGATTTATGGTGAACTGTAAAATTGGATATTATATAAATGGTTTTTTCACAAGTTGTTACCAACTTGTGAAAAATAATTATGGAAATATCTCGCTATCAGTATCTTTAATTCTTTTGACTAAGGAGTCTTTTAGTGAATCTAGGAATTTTGTTTTATTGTTTTTGCGTGCACGGATGTCGAAAAATACTCGGTTGTACTGCCCTAAGTCGAGATCGAATACTTCTTGAAAGTATTCGGCTATTTCTTTGAGATCTGCTTTTCCATTATTGAATACACCGGAGGAATGTAATGCGTATATGGATTCAATGAGATCGGCCTTTGAGGCTGTCCATTTAAGTTTGGATTTCTTTTCCTGTATGATGGTACTGGATCTGGTAAAAGACTTGATCTTTTTCTTGAGATAGTGCCTGGTCATTTCAAGTGCTTCTACTTTGGCAAAGATGCTGACAGATGGTGTGGTATATCTCTTGTCAATATCTATGATCATATCAGCATTTGGCAGAAAGAAATCGTTCTTCAGTCTTCTAAAGAACTGTTGATCTAATTTATTGGAGTTTGTTTTATAATAGTTATAAAAAAAGTGATTATCACTGATTTTGCTTTTTATCCTGTAAAGTGCTTTTAGATAATACTTCTTTATTTTTCTTAGTGGTATAGCTGGCTTTTTAATTTCAATTTTCTGCACCATGTAGTAATACTGGAGTAGTGCCAGTAGATGGCATTTAATGTTTTTAAAATAAAAGATTTCGTCCTCGGCACTTATATCTGGTATCGATTCAAATTTTTCCTTTACGTATTCGAGTCTACCTGAGATAAACTGTATGGCCATCTCGGTAATCTGTGAGCTGTCATGCTGATACTTTTCTTCCAAATTTTTGATGTAGGAAGTAATATCTTCATTAATTTTATGAAAGGTTTGATTCATTATCGTTAAGAAAAGTTCGTAAACCTCAATTTTAAAAATTATATCGTTTCGAACCTTTTATTTCTTGTAACAAGTATATTGCTAGCTCGTTTTCTTTATTGTTTTTGTTTTGTGCATTTCTAATACTGCTTTAAGATTGTCCATGTCATTTGCTACTTTTCTGTCTGTTATTTTTGCATAGTGCTGTGTTGTACGGATGCTTTTGTGCCCTAACATCTTGGAAACGGATTCGATAGGCACTCCATTTGAAAGTGTTACTGTTGTTGCAAATGTATGTCTAGCGCAATGGAAGGTCAGTTCTTTGTTTATTCCGCTGATTGTGGCAATCTCTTTGAGATAGGCATTCATTTTTTGATTACTGGCTACTGGCAATAATGTGTTTTCATTGTTGCACTTGGGGTGATCTTGATATTTTGCAATGATATCTAATGCTGATCCTAATAATGGTATACGCGATGGTGTGTTTGTTTTTTGACGTTTGGTATCTATCCAAAGTTGACCGTCGATTCCTTTGATAAGGTTAGCGGGTGTTAATTGTTTGACATCGATGTAGGCTAGTCCGGTAAAACATGAGAATAGGAATATGTCGCGTACGGCGTCCAGACGTTCGATTGTGATGTCTTTGGTGGCGATGATTTCCAGCTCTTCTTGTGTGAGGATATTGCGTTCTACTTCTTGAAGCTTGATTTTATAATTTAGACATGGATCCATACTGATCCAGCCATTGGCCAAGCAAATTCTTATGATCTTTTTAAAGTTCTTGATGTACTTGACTGTGGTATTGTTGCTACAGCTTTTTTCTGTCCGCAGATAGAAGTCGTAACCTGTAACAAAGGCGTGATCGATCTTGGTGATGGCTATATCGTTAGTAGCGTATTGAAATTTGATATATTCTTGGGTATGTTTTAACGACGTTTCGTAACGTTCGTGTGTTCCCTCGGAATAATCTATTCCTATTAGGGCTTTGATTTTATTGTTGTGATCTTGAAAGATAGGGATGAGGGTTCTTTCTCTTAGTATGTTCTTGCCTAGGTAAGCGCCCATGAATTTTTCTAATGTTAATTCCGTGCCCTGGTATTCTAATACAATTTGTGTTTGTATTAGCTTGTTTTTAATGGTATCGAGATAGCTATTTATTGAACGGGCTTCTTCGTTGGTACCTTTCATTTTCATCGTTTTTTGATCCCACTTGGATGGCGTGATGAATTTTTTGGTTGAGAATTCTGTTCGTTTACCTTGTATAGTGATCCGTATATAAATGGGATGCTGGCCTGCTTTGTTGGCTTTTACTGCACGGGCATACATGTAGATGGTAACTTGACTGCTCATTGTGGTGGTGTTTTATTTCAATATTCAATTTATTCTATTGGATATAAACTGTCAAGATGTTCAACGACTGGTCATGTAATGCCTTTATTCAGTGCTCATCTAGCGGTTCATTTTAGCGAGACCCTAGCTAACCATATTTAAGGGTCTCGCTAGGGTCTCGCTGGAAATGAGAGGTATTGAAAAAAACGATATGTGCGTATAAAAGAAAAACCCTACAAATTGTATAATTTGTAGGGTTTTGATACTTTCTCCTTGTTAGGATGCGGAGAGCGAGGGATTCGAACCCCCGGACCTATGACAGTCAACAGTTTTCAAGACTGCCGCATTCGACCACTCTGCCAGCTCTCCGTCACAAAAGTACAAATTTTAAGCTCAATACCAAATTTATTTTGGCATTTAAAGCTGTTTTAATGTATTGTGAGCTGTATCATCCTGTTTTTTAGTTACTTTTATTTTGATTTTTTTCTTTAAATCTTTATCCCTAGTTTGCAATCATGGAGAAGGATTATACTTTATTACGATCGTCGTTAATGTCATCATGTAAATTACATGTTGAGGATCGCATTGCAAACTTAGAACTGGCATTGAAATCGGCTCACGAGGCAAGTACTGATGATACTAAAAGTAGTGCGGGTGATAAATATGAAACTACGCGCGAAATGATGCAACAGGATATCGCGAGATGTCAAATGCAGTTGGCAGAAGCAAAAAAGGATGAATTAATATTAACGGGGCTTCTTGAACCTAATCATTTGGATTTTGTACAGAATGGAAGTATAGTGGAAACAAATTTGGGTATTTATTTTATAGCAATTAGCATTGGTGTTGTGAAAATCGATCATGATAAGGTGTTTGTAATATCTAATCAATCGCCAATCGGAAAGTTGCTTTTACGAAAGAAAGTTGGGGAATCATTTGTCTTCAATAATGTAGAACAACGTCTACTTTCTATTAATTAGTTTGGGAATCGAAACTATTTACTCTGATAATTGTTTAGATTTAAGTGTCTATATTGGATGATTTAGGCTTTAAAAAAAATAAAAAACTGTGATTATGGAGTTAAAAAGAGTATTCCCAATGTTAATGATGGCGGGCACTTTAGCTGTTGCAATGCCTTCCTGTAAATCTAAAGTTTCTGATGCTGATTTAAAAGCTAAAGTAGAAACGGTGATTACTAGCCATCAAGGTATAACGACATCGGTTAAGGATGGTGTCGTTACTTTGGAAGGTTTCGCATCTTCAGATGCAGAGAAGGCTCAGATTGAAACTGTCGTCAAAGCTGCTGATAAGTCTATCAAGTCTGTTGTGAATAATATTATCGTGCAAGCTGTTCCTCCGGCAGAGATTTCTGTTAATACTGTGGATGAATCATTAGCTAAAGGTATTGTTGATGCTACAAAAGATTTTCCAACTGTACAGGCTACTGTTAAAGATGGAGTTATTTCAGTAACTGGAACTATTGAAAAAGCAAAGTTAGTAATACTAAAACAAGCTTTGGATAATTTACATCCCAAAAAAGTTGATCTGAGTGCGGTTGTCACTAAATAACTAATTCAAAAAACGAATATCATGGCTTTAGAAGAAAAATATAAAGTATTATTGGATACTGCGAGATCATCTGGTATTAATGATTTAAATTATGCCGAGCAGGATGGCGTATTGCAAATTAGGGGTACTGCCCCTTCTGCAGATGTTAAGAATAAATTATGGGAAATATATGGAAATATAGACCCAAATTTTGCAACAGGAGATGTGGTTATGGATGTAGAGGTAGCTACTGAGGTTCCAGGAAGTGAGGTCAGGGTTATTACTGATAGTTCAAATCTGAACATTCGTAAAGGACCTGGTACTGATCAGCCTATCGTTGGGAAAGCTGCAAAGGATGAAATCATCACATTGATTAGTAAAGCTAATGACCAGTGGTGGTTAGTTCGGACAAAAGATAATGAAGAGGGGTATTGTTTTGCACAGTATCTACAGACAGTTTAAGTCTTTCTTAACCTTTAATAGAGCCTAAAATTACATTATTTTAGGCTCTGTTCGTTTTATAAGGTTGTAGCGGTACCTTGACAATTAGGGTAGTTGTAATAACAAATTTCAATATCATTTGAAACATTGTTATCTTTGAGCTTTTGAGCAATTTCTTAATTATATTATGCGAAATTTAGTGCTTGTATATTTTTTGTTTATACTTTCCTTTTCATCTTGTCAAACAGATCCGCCCACATTTGGTGATATTTTAGCAAAGTCATTTGATCAAGAGATATTTAAAGATTTTGATAGTACGGCATATTTCTCTGCTATTGAGAAAGAATTAAAAGGTGATAACTCTCGTTTGTTTAACCCGAAATGGATGCGTGTATTAGCAGATTCCTCTCGTGGTTTTACCTGGATACCTAATCAGTTGTTTACGGGTGGTACAGATACTTTATTGTACTATCTAGAAAGATCTGAAGAACATGGTATTGATCCCTCAATTTTTCATACTGTAGAAATTAGCCGTGCTTTGAATCGGCTAAAAAGTAAGCAAATAACGGATTTAAATGAGGCTTACCAATTGTTGGCGAAAGTGGAAGTTCTTTCTTCAGATGCTTTGGTTGCCTATTTGAACGTATTGGAAAACGGTATTGTAAATCCTAAAAAACTTTACGGAAGGTATTTTGTCGGGCATAAACGATATTCGTTAGATAAGGCAAAGCACTTGCTGGATAGTGCTTTAAATGTTTCGGAGGTTGTGAACCATGCTCAACCTACAAATTCGATTTATAGAAAATTTCAGCATCTGTTGCTTGAAGGAGATCTTAATAAGGAAGAACGTGTCAAAGTTTTGATGACCATGGAACGGTTGCGGTGGATGGGGGAAGATTTTCCTGATAAATATGTTTTCGTGAATATTCCGGAAATGAAACTTCAGATGATCACAGCAGGGGCTGTTGAACAAACGATGAATGTTTGTGTGGGAGAGACTGAAAACAAAGCTTTTGCTAAAACAGGGGAAAATCACGAAACTCCTATGATGCGCGGTGTACTGGATAGAATGCAAGTTAATCCTGTATGGAATATACCTAAAAGTATTGTGAAAAAGGAACTGTTAAATAGTGTAAGAGCTAATCCAGGTTATCTTGAGAGTCGGAATATGGTGGTTTATAATCTAAAGGGGCAAATCGTTGATCCTTATACAATAAATTGGCAGGCAGATTCGGTAGAGAATTTTAAATTTAAGCAAAACCCTGGATTTGATAATTCATTAGGGAATATAAAGTTCATCTTTGCAAATCCTTATGCTATTTATCTTCACGATACTCCTGCTAAACAGAAATTTAAGGTGAGTAACCGTGCTTTGAGTCATGGATGTGTACGTGTAGAAGATCCTACCAGTTTAGCTGCTTTTTTAGTTAATAATGAGAAAGAGGCGGAAAAAATTGCAACAGAAATCAAAGATTCAGTTAATAATTCCAGATGGGTGAAAATGAAAGAGGGCATCCCTGTTTACCTATCTTATTACACGACTTGGTTAGATGGGGATGATAAAATTCAACAATTTCCTGATATCTATGGTTATGACGAACGATTGAAGGTGGCAATGAAGAAATATCTCAATTAATTTTTAGTATCCGAATAAAATAAAATCCCCTTTACAAAAGTAAAGGGGATTTTATTTTATTCGGATTTGCTTTTACTAGCTTTCTTTGTTTTTTTCTCAGCTCTTTTTTCTTTTAGCGTCTTTTCAGCTTTCTTTTTATCATTCTTTACCGCATTTTGTTCCTTTGCCATAACAGTTATGTTTAAGTGAATAATAATTCTTACTAAAGCTACTGATAATAAATAAGATTATTTCTGTCTTAACGTATTTAATTATTTTTGAGATATAATAGTTTATTGGAATAGATATTGAAGTAAATATACATTGCACCATTGTTGAGATTAAACTTTGATCTTATATTTTAGTCTTAACGGGTGGTTTTTATAATTTAAGGACATGAAGAAACAATTTCTAGGTAAGGCTCTGGCTCTATTTGAAAGATTTAAAACACATAAAATTACGTCGGCGGATTTAGAGGAAGCTGAACAAAAGGCGAAAAATTTGGATGTTCGAAAGGAAGATTTTCAATTGTTGATAGCAATGTGTAAGGATACATTTTCGGGAAAATACAAAATGAATAAGTGGAATTTATCCGTTATCGTTGCGACCATAATATATGTGATATCGCCATTAGATGCTATTCCAGACGTTATTCCGGTGTTGGGATGGATAGATGATGTGACTATTATTGGATATGCTATCTCAAAACTCTCCGAAGAAATATTAAAATACAAGTTGTTTAGTAAACAATCTATTGTAGTCAAATCTTAGGTCTAAAATATATTCATTTTTACAAAGCCCTTGTTATTCTAAATTTCAAGGGCTTTATTTTTGAATTGCGATTTGTTTTTTTTAGCAAAAATATGTTTAAATCTATGTCTTAATTTTAGCTGTTTAAATAATATTTAAATTAATTTGTGATTATAACACGTTTATTTTCAAAGTATTATAAATGTGTAGTTTCAACAATAAGCTAAATTTTGTTTGTATCTATGTGTTATATTTAGCTAGATTTGAACAATATTTTAAAACAAAAGTATGACTTTATCAAAGATTAAACAGTTAGCTGCTTTGGGTATTCACCAGCCCAAGGAAGTATTTTGTCAATTGGATAGAAATGCTCTTATTGGACATGCTATTCAAAAAGGAGAAGCTTCATTGGCTGAAAATGGGGCTTTGAATATTTTGACCGGTAAATTTACGGGCAGATCTCCTAAGGATCGTTATCTCGTAAAGGATGAGATAACTGAAAACAGAGTTTTTTGGAATGAAGTTAACCAAGCAATTACTCCAGATGCATTTAATAAATTGTATGATTTGACTACTGAGTATCTATCGGCTAAGGAACTTTTTGTAAGAGATTGTCAGGTTGTATCGAGTGATGATTTATCGAAACATCTTTTAGTTGTCTCCACAAAAGCTACTCAGGATCTGTTTGCTTCCAATATGTTTATTGAAACAAACGGTATTGAATATACTGAGGTCGATTGGACTGTTCTTGTAGCTTCGGATCTTCAAGTTCCTAATTTTCAGGAGTTGGGTCTTAATGCTCCAAATTGTGTTGTTATTGATTTTAGTCGTTGTGTTGTCTTGGTCATTGGGACTGGTTATACTGGAGAAATTAAAAAAAGTATTTTTTCGATTTTGAATTTTATATTGCCCGTTGAGGATGGAGTTTTGTCCATGCATTGTTCTGCAAATGTTGGTAAAGATGGAGATACCGCTTTATTCTTTGGATTATCGGGTACGGGTAAAACGACACTTTCTGCGGATGTGAATCGTAATTTGGTTGGTGATGATGAACACGGCTGGTCTGACAATGGTGTGTTTAATTTTGAGGGTGGGTGCTACGCAAAGTGTTTAGGGTTAAATCCGCAACAAGAACCGGAGATCTGCGGAGCTATAAAATCGGGATCACTTTTGGAAAATATTAAATTTCACGAGGGTACAGCTGTTCCTAATTTTGAGGATGCAAGTATTACTGAGAATATGCGTGTTTCTTATCCTTTATCCTATATTTCTTCCTATAAAGATGTAAAATTGGTTGATGCACCTAATAATATATTTTTCTTGTCAGCGGATGCTTTTGGAGTTTTGCCTCCAATATCAAAGTTAACTATAGAACAGGCCATGTATTATTTTATCAATGGCTATACTGCAAAGGTTGCTGGTACTGAAATGGGTGTTTCAAAACCAACGGCTACATTTTCAGCTTGCTTCGGGCAGGCATTTATGCCATTACATCCTATGGAGTATGCTGAGTTATTAAGAGATCGATTAAAAAAGAATCCAGATACTAAGGTTTGGTTAGTCAATACTGGCTGGATCGGAGGACCTTTTGGTGTGGGTAGACGCATCAAGCTCGCTTATACGCGTAGTTTAATTCAGGCCGCATTATCAGGAGAACTGGAGGAATATCCTATGGAAGTGCATCCGATCTTTAATTTAAAGTATCCCACATTTTGTCAAGAAGTTCCAGAGCAGATTCTAGGAGCCAAGCAATTGTGGGGCAATGATGATGCCTATGATGAACAGGCCATGGCTCTAAAATCACTTTTTGAGAATAACTTCAAAAAATATCAAGATACCTATTTTACTACCGTCTAATGTAAAGGCTAAATCATTGTGTATATATGAAAACGTTGGGTCAATTTATTATTGAAAAACAGGCTGATTTCCCTTTTGCAAAAGGAGAGTTATCCCGATTGTTAAGAGATATTGCTATCGCCGCAAAAGTGGTAAATCGTGAAGTTAATAAAGCGGGGTTAGCTGATCTTCTGGGTGCATGCGGGGATATGAATATACAGGGCGAGGTGCAACAGAAACTGGATGTCTATGCTGACGTTCAATTTACTTCCGCACTACAGAGGGGAGGAGAATGCTGTTATTTAGCTTCGGAGGAACATGAATTGGGCATTGACTTGTCGCATGATGTTGTTTCCAAGAATGCTAAGTACATGGTTTGTATTGATCCTCTAGATGGTTCTTCTAATATCGATGTGAATGTTTCAGTAGGAACAATTTTTTCAATATACAGAAGGGCGAACAATGAACCTGTTTCGATGGCTGATGAACTATTGCAACAGGGGCGGAAGCAGGTTGCGGCAGGATATATTATCTATGGTTCGTCGACTATGCTTGTATATACTACCGGAAATGGTGTGAATGGGTTTACTTTAGATCCTTCTATAGGAGAGTTCTGTTTATCTCATCCTAATATGAGAATTCCTGAAAGTGGGCAGATTTATTCTATCAATGAAGGAAATTATATTAAATTTCCACAAGCGGTCAAGAACTATATTAAATATTGCCAAATTGAAGATTCGGCTTCAAAACGTCCTTATACTTCCCGCTACATCGGGTCAATGGTTGCTGATATACATCGTAATTTGATTCGTGGAGGTGTTTTTATATACCCTGAAACATTATCTTTTCCTACAGGAAAGTTGCGTTTGATGTATGAATGTAACCCTATGGCTTTTATTGTTGAGCAGGCAGGAGGCAAAGCTACTACTGGCAGTGAACGGATTTTGGATATTCAGCCTACTGAATTACATCAGCGTGTTCCTGTAGTTATAGGAAGTAAACTCATGGTTGAACAGGTGGAGTATTTTTATAGTATGGAGCTTGAATCGTCGTTGAATGTATAAAAACTCATGAATGCAGGTTTGTTTTAAGCTTTACTTTCCTTAAATTTGATTTTACATTTGAATAGAATTGTATGCGCAAGATTATAAGAGTTTTCACGTTATGCTTTGTTTTTTTTACTTTTCAGCAGGTTATTGCACAAACGAAGCCTGTAGGAGAAAAAGATACTTTATCATATCCTTATCATCCTGAAGCTAATGCACAAGAGGATTTAGATAAACTAATAGCTCAGGCTAATAAAGAGGATAAAAATATTATTATTCAAGCGGGAGGTAATTGGTGTATTTGGTGTTTGAGATTTAATGATTATATTCATAAAACTGCTGAGATTAATGATTATCTCCGTCATAACTATCTATACTACCATCTTAATTATTCCAAAGAGAATAAAAATGAGGCCATATTTAAAAAGTATGTACCTGATTCGTTAAAATTAGGATATCCTTTTTTTATTGTCATGAATAGTACAGGTGAGGTCCTTAAAATTCAGGAAAGTGGTAGTTTAGAATCTGGTAAAGGCTATGACAAAAATAAGGTCATGCAGTTTTTTAAAAGTTGGTCTAAAAAATAAATATTTATAACCTTCAAAAAGGGCTTTGGGAAATAACTCAAGGCCTTTTTTGTTTACAGAATAAATTCAATTGATCTTAAATATTTGGATTCTTTTATTGGGACTCATATTTTGAATTATTTTCTATTGACAATTGGTTAGTTTTGTAAACTTATTCTCTTAGCATTTTGTTTAAGAGATGACCTTACTCTCAAGGTGGATTTTTTTAAGGATTGAAATGGAAGAAAAATTAAGAATATTTGATTTAGCTGAACGGCAGTTAGGATTATATCCCGGTCTAGCCATGTTCTCCAGTAAAATAAATGGAGACTGGACTGATCTAAAGACTGATGAGTTTATTGGTCAGGTTAATGCGCTATCAAAAGGATTAATAGAATTGGGGGTCAAGCCTAATGAAAAAGTTGGTTTAATCGCCGAAAGTAGCGTGCAGTGGCATATTGTTGATTTTGCAATTCAACAAATTGGAGCTGTAGTTGTTGCTATTTATCCAAATATTACGGATGCTGATTATCAATATATTTTTAATGATGCCGAGATTCGGGTTGCTATAGTTAGTACAAGGAGTCTTTATCAAAGAATTGTTAATATTAAAAATTCCATCTATACGCTCAAGTATATTTTCTGTATGAGTTCGCATGATGAGGTACGGAATTGGAAAGAGATTGTTCAAATAGGAAGTCATATTGAGGATGGGCATCTTCAAAAACTGAAAAATGCAGTAAAATCTGATGATCTTGCAACTTTGATTTATACTTCAGGAACTACAGGAAAGCCTAAAGGTGTGATGTTGTCACATGATAATATCATAGCAAATGTTCGATCGGCCCGAGAGATTACCCCATGTAAGGCTTATGATCGCGGACTAACATTTTTACCTCCTTGTCATGCTTATGAAAGGATGGTTATATACACTTATTTTTATATCGGTATAACCGTTTACATTGCAGAGTCTTTTGATAAGATCGGTCAAAATCTAATAGAGGTAAAACCTAACATAATGACTGCTGTCCCTCGCATTTTGGAAAAAGTATATGAAAAGATCATTAAGAAGGGACATGACCTGCATGGTCTTAAACGTAAAATATTTGATTGGGCTGTATCGGTAGGGGAAAATTATGATCCCGATCCTCAAAAAAGAAGTTTTGCATATGATGTTAAATTAAACCTAGCTAGGAAACTGGTATTAAATAAATGGTATGAGGGACTTGGAGGTTCTTTACAGACAGTTGCTTCTGGCAGTGCTTCTTTGCAAAGTAAGTTGACACGTGTTTTTTTAGCTGCAGGTATTCCTATTTATGAGGGATATGGGATGACTGAAGCATCTCCACTTATATCTGTTAATCATTATTTAAGAGGCACTCGTGTAGGTACTGTTGGACTTGCGGTAAAGGATGTTCAGATAAAATTGGCCAGTGATGGTGAGGTTTTAGTGAAGGGGCCAAATATCATGATGGGATACTATAAAAATTCGGAAGAAACGAGTAAGACGATTATTGATGGGTGGTTGCATACAGGTGATATCGGAGTTTGGGAGGACGGTCTATTTTTAAAAATTATTGATCGAAAAAAAGAATTATTTAAGATCTCAGGAGGCAAATATGTGACTCCTCAGCCTATTGAAAAAAAATTAGTAGAGTCTAAGTTTATTGAACAGGCGATGGTGGTTGGTGATGGGATGAAATTTGCTTCTGCTTTTATAGTTCCTGATTATGGACATTTAATTGACTGGGCCAAATCTGAAAATCCTAATCTTCTAAAATTATCTAAGGCAGATTTTCTGAAGCAAGATCAGATTATTAAAAAAATAAATCAAGAGGTGCGTATGGCTAACCAACATTTTGGTAATTGGGAGCAGATCAAAAGACCTATAATCATTGCAGATGAATTTACAATTGAAGGGGGAGAACTTACTCCTACATTAAAGCTGAAACGTAAAGTGATTTTGCAGAAGTACAAGACAGAGTACGATCATCTTTATCAAAGTGCCATTGATTGAATTTGATAAAAGTCAAATATAGGAAATGGTGATTACAAAAAATATGTTTTAGCAAAGAGTAGATATTTTTGCGTTACGTTTTTTTGTCCACACGTAATTTCTAAAGCGAATTTGTTTGTTTTTTATTTAACAAGTGCGGTTTTATATTTTGTATTTGTGAAAATTAAATTCTTAATTATGAACGAAGTAAAAATTTATTGTAAAAAAAGATTAAAAACAGTTTCTAAATACCAATAATTGTTCTACTTTTGTAGCAACAAACACGGTAGATGTAGCTCAGTTGGTTAGAGCATCGGTTTGTGGTACCGAGGGTCGTGGGTTCGAGCCCCATCATTTACCCCAAGCCAGTACATAAGTACTGGCTTTTTTTATTCTCTCTTTTTATTTCGACAGGTTGTTCAAGTAGTATCCTATATTTTTATTAACTTCAAGCATACAACTTATCAATCAAAATGCATCGCTATCTTTTCTTTATCTTTATTTTTAGTCAAACCACCATTTTTGCTCAGCAAAAATTACCGAAAGGTTTTAGTTATGTTAAAGATATCATACCTGGAATAAATGTTGATCTACGTTATTATAGTTCACATAATTTTGTTGGTAAGAAAATCGACGGTTATAAATCGCCTGTCCTTATATGGAGTACTGCAGCGACAAATGCTTTGAAAAAAGTTGAGAAGGAATTAAATGCACAGGGAATGTCATTGAAAGTTTTTGATGCTTATCGCCCACAAAAAGCGGTTCAGCATTTTAAAAGATGGGCTCTACAAATTAATGACACTTTATCAAAAAGAGAATTCTATCCGAATCTAGATAAAAGAAATTTATTTAAATTAGGTTATATCGCAAGTAAATCGGGGCATAGTCGAGGTAGTACGATCGATCTAACGATAGTCACTCTTATTGATCATAAGGAATTGGATATGGGAAGTCCTTTTGATTTTTTTGGACCAATATCCCATTTTGATACTGAGGAAATTAATGCGACGCAGAAAAAGAATAGAATAATGTTGAAAAGCATCATGATGAAACATGGTTTTAAAGGCTATGCTAAAGAATGGTGGCATTTTACTCTAATTCATGAACCTTACCAAAAAACATACTTTGATTTTGATGTTTATTAAGTTGGTGCTGTTTTTTTGAAATTCAAGAAATTGAAAAACTAACTTTGTTATGTTAATTTTTTAGATCTATCAAAGCGGTAAGAAATGCCTTATTCATTCCTGTTATATGGTTTAAGTATATCGATAGACATGCGATAATGAAAAATTAACTATTCGTTTATGGAAAGCATTCTTTAAAAGCATATAAATTCTATCTACGCTGGGTTTAACAGTTAAATCTTATTTTCTGGCTTCTTTTTAGTTTTTTATGGTCGCAAGTTTTAGGAAAAGCCTGTGACCAATTTGTGTAATACACCTGTTACTAGATACAATTGTCAGATCTGTTCTGGAAATGCCTTTATTTTAATTTGATAAAGTAATCTACATAACATGAATTTAGGAATTTATTTCGATTCGAGCTCTAAATAAAAATGTTGGAACTTTTATTTCAGATTAAGGATGTCTGAAGGTTCTGCTAGTTCCTTATAATCGTAGATATTTAGTTATTTTTGTCGAACTTGAATTTGATTGCACACATTCATCTTGAGTATCCTTTGTTTTTAATTTAAAGAATATTAAATGAAACCATCTAATTATATATTGATTTTGTTTTTATTGCTCTGCTTTAGTGATAAAAGTTTCGCTCAGATCGCTGTTGATACGATTAGCGCAAGGAAGAGCGAATACATTGTTAAAGCTTCTCGTAATAAGGAAAATCGTAGAGAAAATAGGATGCGACGCAATTTTGTAGATACTGTCGCTAGTTTGCAGTCGAATAATACTGTTGATAGTCTGCGGGCTGATCTATCAAAGATCAATGTAAAATACATTGCAAATATTCGTGCATACGCATTGGAAAGTGAGGCTATACATAAGCGTGATATACGGACTGAATTTATTGAGAAGGTGAATAATTTTTCTGGAACGCTTCCTCCAGATTCTGTCACTTCATGGACGCATTATGTTCGCACTCAAATCGCTGATTTAAATGCATTTCACAGTAGTTTAGAAAGTTACAACCGTAGTCTTAATTTGACTTTAAGTCAACTAAAAGGGTTTCGATCAAAGTATAGTCAAAGTGAAACTAATGAGCGGTTAAGCACTTATTTGACTACATCAGAACAAGATGTGCAACGTAAAATTGATTCTTTACAAGTGTCTGTAAGTATTACTAATGATAATTTGAAGGCTTATTATGGTTTATCCCATCATGTGAAGGAAACTGTCTCTAAGCAAACTAATGCAGGGAAGTCGGATACATCAGCTGTAAAAAGTTCATTATGGAAAGCTGGAGGTGCCGCAGTTACAAAAGAGAAAATTTTAAATAATTTAAAAGATAATTACAGAAAGAGTAAATCGCTAGATACTTATGTGAATAAGACTGAGTGGACGAGTCGGGTGTTATTGATTATTTTGGTATTTGCTTATCTCTATTGGATTGTTTCGACAGCTTATATATTAAATAAGCATAACAATAGCCTATCTGCTACGAAATCATCTTTTAATTATTGGGTTCCTGTTGGAAAAGCATTTGTTCTATTTCTGACATTATTACCTATTGTTTCCATTGTTACTCCAACTTTGGTTATTCAAGGGATGCAATTGCTAATTATGACCATATTTGGTCTTTTGTTAAGAAAGAAATTTACTGTAAAACATGGTAAAATTGTAGGATTTTTACTTCTTTTTTATATATGCGATGTCTTTGTCAATTCTGTTGTGAGCGAAGACCTTATTATGCGGATTGTTTGTATTTTATTTAATATAGTGGCTTTAGGAATAGGGTTTTATCTAAAAAAGAATATTAACGATCCTACTGCCGCGGGCTATATTCAACTTCCAGTTTTTATCATATTTGCCGTTTTAAATATTGGTGCAATTATTCTGAATATTTTAGGCTATGTTGATCACTCTCGTAGTTTTAGTATTGCTGGTGCGGTTGGTCTTGCACAATCTTTTACCTTGACTTTTTTCACGCAGATGATAAAAGAGGATGTTAGAAATCAGTTTTCAAGAAATCGTGTGAAGAGAGGATTTTGGTTGCGATTTAATGAAGAACGTGCTTTGAAGGCTACAGGGGATGCTTTGAAATTTGTTTGTCTTCTACTAGCCATTATTGTGCTGGCGAATAACCTTCAGTTTGCTGCTTCTTTAGCATCTTCGGTGTCTAAATTTTTGAGCAGTAATCATCAGCTCGGTGGAATTAATTTTAATTTTGGTAATTTATTGTTAGCGGTAATTATATTGGCTGCTGCTAATTGGTTTCAAAAGAATTTGAATTTATTGTTGATCGGTGGTGAAAATGGAACGTTGAGTACTGATTACGATCAGAAAATGACCCTTTTTCCCTTATTTAGGTTGATTATAATTGTTATAGGTTTTTTTATAGCTATTTCTGCTTTAGGTGTTAGTCTTGATAAGTTGACGGTAATCGTTGGAGCCTTAAGTGTTGGTATAGGTTTAGGAATGCAGAATATCATTAATAATTTTGTTTCGGGTATTATTTTAGCTTTTGATAAACCTTTTCGCGTTGGAGATCGCATTGAGTTGGCTGATAAAAAGGGTAGGGTAAAAGAGATTGGTATTCGCGCGAGCATCTTAAATACTGGAGATGGGGCCGAGGTTATTATCCCAAATGGTGATTTATTATCTGGACGTGTGGTCAATTGGACTTTATCTAATGATGATGCAAAAACAAGTTTTGTTATTCAGGTGGATCGTACAGCTGAACTTGATACTTTAAAATCATGGATTACAGAGGCTGTTGAGCATAGTACTTTTAGTAAACCTGAATTGGGTATTGGCATTAGCGTTCAAGATATAAGTGAAGAAATGATTTACCTTAGTATTAGTTGCTGGATTGATAATTCGGGTAATAGTGGTGGTTTTAAAAATGATGTCTTGATTGAATTGAATAATCGGTTCAAAAAAGAGGAACTGAAGTTTTACAGTATTGCCCCTTCAAATAAATAGTTGAACTTATATAATAATAGCAAAAGGTCAGAATTATAACTTAGTTCTGACCTTTTGTTATTTCATCTAAATGCTAATGCTATATAGCTGTTTCTGATAAGTAGAATTTGATTGAAGGAGTTACAGATTGATATGCACTTTAATTTAAATTGAAGAATAATGTATTTTAATAGATACAATCTTTTATTTTCAAATCTCTTTCCTACATTTACGGACCTATAAATACAGTTTTAAAACAAATTATTATTTAACGTCTAAACAGCTATAAATAAAATAAGAAAACACAAAATTGTAACATAATGTATAAACAACACAGAAAGGTGATGTTTGCTTTGGCATTTCCTTTAATGGTTAGTATTGCTCCTACGCAGGCCAATTTCAAGGGAGAGGCTTTGCAGAAGCAAATTAATCCAACGTTAACTATTGTGAGCGCAAAAAAAATAAATGCGACGACAATAGAGGTTTTATTTTCCGATAATCAACGATTAACATTTGATTTTTACGGAGGACATATTTTTCGTTTGTTTCAGGATAATACCGGAGGTATCATTCGTGATCCAGAAGCCAAACCTGCAGCTTCGATATTAGTTTCAAATCCCAGAAAGCCTGTTCATCTTTTAAATCTTAACGATTCAAATAATCAGATAACTATTGCTACAGATGAAATTTCTGTTGTTATTGATAAGTCAACTAATTTATTGACTGTTGTTAATCAAAAAAATAAAGACAAGTCTATTGTTTTTACAAAACCTATTCAATTTGAAAAGGGAAAGGTAACTTTAAGTCTTCAGGAAAAACCGGAGGAGTATTTTTATGGGGGAGGTGTTCAGAATGGTCGTTTTTCTCATAAAGGAAAAGTTATCTCTATTGAAAATCAAAATAGCTGGACCGACGGTGGTGTTGCTTCGCCTACTCCTTATTACTGGTCATCCGGAGGATATGGTTTTATGTGGTATACTTTCAAGCCCGGTAAGTATGATTTTGGTTCAAAAGAAAAAGGACAAGTTCAATTGACACATGACAGCGACTATCTTGATGTCTTCTTCATGGTAAATGATGGCGCTGTTCCTTTGTTGAATGATTTCTATCAATTAACAGGAAATCCTATTTTACTTCCGAAGTTTGGTTTTTATCAAGGTCATCTGAATGCTTACAACCGAGATTTTTGGAAAGAGGATGAAAAGGGCATCTTGTTTGAAGATGGGAAGCGCTATAAAGAAGGTCAAAAAGATAATGGCGGTATAAAGGAGTCTTTAAATGGAGAATTGAATAATTACCAATTCTCGGCGCGTGCTGTTATTGATCGTTATAGGAAGCATGATATGCCTTTTGGCTGGTTGTTGCCTAATGATGGTTATGGAGCGGGTTACGGACAGACAGAAACTTTAGATGGTAATATTGCTAATTTAAAAAGTCTTGGTGATTACGCACGTAAGAATGGGGTTGAAATTGGATTGTGGACACAGTCTGATTTACATCCAAAACCTGAGATCAGTGCATTATTACAACGTGATATCGTAAAAGAAGTGAGAGATGCTGGAGTTCGTGTTCTGAAAACGGATGTTGCCTGGGTAGGTGCTGGTTATTCTTTTGGATTGAATGGTGTGGCGGATGTTGGTCATATTATTCCTTATTATGGAAATGAAGCTCGACCGTTCACTATTTCATTAGACGGATGGGCAGGTACGCAACGTTATGCCGGCATTTGGTCTGGCGATCAAACTGGTGGTGTCTGGGAATATATCAGATTCCATATTCCGACATATTTAGGTTCAGGTTTATCTGGCCAGCCTAATATTACATCCGATATGGATGGTATTTTTGGAGGTAAAAATAATGCGGTCAATATTCGTGATTTTCAATGGAAAACTTTTACTCCAATGGAGTTGAATATGGACGGGTGGGGTTCGAATGAAAAATATCCACATGCACTGGGTGAGCCTGTTACCTCAATTAATCGTAATTATCTGAAATTAAAATCACAGCTTATTCCTTATGCTTATAGTATTGCTAAAGAAGCAGTAGATGGTTTACCGATGATCAGAGCACTGTTCTTAGAGTACCCAAATGCTTATACACAAGGAACATCTACACAGTATCAATATTTATACGGTCCTTCCTTTTTAGTAGCTCCTATTTATCAGGCTACGAAATCTGATGATAAAGGTAATGATGTGCGTAATGGCATTTATTTACCAGAGGGTACTTGGGTAGATTATTTTACAGGTGATAAATTTACTGGAAATGTTATTCTCAATAATTTTGATTCGCCGATCTGGAAATTGCCCGTATTTGTAAAAAATGGTTCCATTATTCCCATGGCAAATCCAAACAATAACGTTCATGAAATAAATAAAGGACTTCGTATTTATGAAATCTATCCAGAAGGAAAAACGTCTTTTACGGAGTATGATGATGATGGGGTTTCTGAAGCTTATAAATTAGGTAAAGGATCTTCTACCTTAATTGAATCATCTTTAGACGGAAAAAATCGGTTAGCTGTTACGGTGAATTCTACAATTGGTGATTTTGATGGTTTCGTGAAAAATAAGCAAACAGAATTTAGAATAAACGTTACTTCAAAACCTAAAAAACTGACTGGACTGATTGGAAAACGCAAGGTTAAATTGGTTGAAGTAAATTCTTTAGGAGAATTGGCTAATCAAGAAAATGTTTATTTTTATGATGCTGCGCCTAACATGAATAAGTTTGCAACTAAAGGTAGTGAATTTGAGAAGCAGATTATTACTAAAAATCCTGTTGTACATATTAAATTGGCCTCTACAGATATTACAGCAAATAATGTAAGCTTACTGTTGGAGGGATTTGAATTTAATCCACAGGATCGTTTCCGCATTTCTTCGGGTGCATTGATTGCGCCTCAAAATGCTATTGTTAGTGAAGATAATAAAGCTGCATATACATTGAAGCCGACATGGAGCAAGGTAGACCATGCTGATTATTATGAGATCGAATTTAAAGATATGCTTTATTCGACGATCATGGAGAATGAATTGCTCTTTGATGGGTTAAGTCCAGAAACGGCGTATACTTTTAAGTTAAGAGCTGTCAATAAGAGTGGTTTTTCTGATTGGGTTGAAGTTAAGTCCGTGACGAAGTCAAATCCACTGGAGTTTGCTATTCATGATATTAAAGGCGAAACAACAGCTGAGAATCAAGATGGATCAGGAGTTGATAAATTGTTTGACTTTGACGAAGGTAATATGTGGCATACTGCATGGGGTAAAAATGCATTACCATTTGATATGATTTTAGATCTAAAGTCTGTTAATCAATTGGATAAGATTCACTATTTACCTCGTACAGGTCGTGGTAACGGTATTGTGCTGAAAGGTAAAGTTTATTATAGCGCAGATAAAGATAGCTGGACAGAAGCAGGTGCATTTAACTGGGCTAATAATGATGAACTGAAGATCTTCAATTTTGCTAATCAGCCTACAGCTCGTTATGTTAAGTTAGCAATTACTGAAGGAGTCGGCGGATTTGGTTCAGGTCGTGAAATGTATGTTTTTAAAGTTCCTGGTACAGAGAGTTACATTCCTGGTGATATCAACAACGATCGTTTGATAGATCGAAATGATTTGACTTCTTATACAAATTATACTGGTTTGAAAAGGGGTGATGCTGATTTTGAAGGCTATGTTAGTAACGGTGATATTAATAAAAATGATTTAATTGATGCTTATGATATTTCAGTTGTAGCTACTCAATTAGATGGTGGTATCAAAGATCCTAAAGTCGAAAAAGTTGCAGGTGAAATCAGCCTATCGATTCCGAAAGCAAGTTATAAGAAGGATGAGATCATTGAAATTATGGTTAAAGGTAAGGATCTTAAATCTGTTAATGCCATCAGTTTTGGATTACCATATCAGTCGCAAGATTACGAATTTATTTCAGTTCAGGCGTTAGCTGTTAAAGGGATGGATAACCTGACCAATGACCGACTTCATACTAGTGGTGAAAAAGTATTATACCCTACTTTTGTAAATATTGGCGATCAAAAAGCTTTAAATGGAAATGAAGATCTATTTGTTTTGAAACTTAGAGCAAAAAAAGATTTAAAATATACATTGAAAGCTGTTCAAGGGTTTTTAGTTGATAAAAATCTGAATACATTAAGATTTTAAATTCTTTTTATTTTTTATAAAAACGGGCTTAGAGAAATATTTCTAAGCCCGTTTTGTTTTTGATTCTTATCCTAGTATTAGACGGTATTATTAACTTGAAATAATTATCTTTATATAAACAATTATAACCCAATGAGTGAATATTAAGTATTCATATTATGTTTCGTGGTTTTTATTTTTAATTGTATGCCTAGTTTTAGATTTGATGTATGAAAAGATCCATAAAAATTATCAAAAATAGATCTGATATAGGGGCTGGAACAAGAGGTTCCGATTTAGGAATTGATGCTATTGAGATTGCTGCGATTAATAAGGGAAGCCAATACTTTCATAATTATCCTCATATTGATGTGGAAACTCGCAATGATGCGGTTTACGATCCGTCCTTCCATCCCTATGCTAAAAGAATTAAAGAAGTCTACGAGCAATGCCGTGAGGTTGCACTTGTCGTTGAAAGGACATTAAGAGAAGGTTTCTTTCCTTTAGTTTTTTCAGGGGATCATTCTTCTGCTATTGGAACTATTTCTGGAATAAAATCTGTTTACCCCGATCAATCATTAGGGGTAATTTGGATTGATGCTCATGCCGATATCCATTCTCCTTACACCACTCCTTCTGGTAATTTACATGGTATGCCTTTGGCAGCTACATTGGGCGTAGATAATTTATTGTGCACAGTTAATCGGCCTGATGAGGAGACGAAAAAATATTGGCAGAAGTTAAAGGGTATTGGTGGACATTTAGGGAAATTTCAGGCTCAGGATTTGATTTATTTTGGTGTACGTGATACTGAACCTCCTGAGGATATATTAATCAATGATTTAGAAATTAAGAATTATATTGTCGATGAGGTTCGTCAGTTATCTGTAAAGGGCTGTATACGTGAGGTGATGAAGAAACTCGCCGGTTGTGATCTGATTTATGTTTCTTTTGATGTTGATAGCATGGATAGCGAGTTAATATCTGATGGAACTGGTACGCCTGTCCCTAAAGGTTTTTATGCTTCTGAAGTTACAGAATTGCTTGAAGGTATATTAAGCTCTAAGAAGGTTGTTTGCTTTGAGGTGGTAGAAGTAAATCCGTTATTGGATCACCAAGGGAATAAAATGGCTGAAGTGGCTTTTGAAATATTGGAAAAAGTAACTAAATCCATCGAAAGATAATCTATTATTCATGACTTTTAAAATTTGAATGGATTAAAAAGTCGAAGGATTATTTGATAAAAACAATCCTTCGACTTTTTAATTTTCTTTAAGTATCTATTGTGATTTTGGATACCTTTTTTTACTTTATCGTCTATTTGTTGGATATTGTGATTGAATCTTGCATCAATGATTCTTGATATAATTTTTTATCATCATTGTCCATATCTGTATCCAGATCATCTTCTTTATATTTCCCTAATTTTATTATTGGGTTTTGTGCATTACCAGTTATTCGCATTGGAACTCCAAAAATACCAAAAGGAGGGAGCCCTAATCGGAATCCAAGATTCATCTTACCATCCAGTGTGACCTGTCCTTCAAAACGAGGTCTGAAAAATCCCATTTTCATTTTAGTACGTGCAATAGTCATTACATTATTGGCTATGGATGTATTGATCTTTACTTTTTTGACCGATCCATCAGCTAGACTTTCTTTTGAAGTTTCTTTTGAAATGTTGTTCAATAGTTTAAACCCCATGAATTGGATCTGTTCAAGGGTCAAGGAACCACTTCCTTTTATTGAAGGCATTATTGGATTCATGTTGTTATCTAGAAGTCCTGATAATTGATACTCAAGCGATACCAGTCCATGGGCATTTTTCGCAGAAGAAACCATTTCTTTAAACATAGGGATTTCATGATAAGCACGCTGGATGTCAAAACTATCAGCTTTTACGAGGTAATCAAATCGAGCTTTATTGCTGTTCAATGCTTTATATTGACCATTCATAGCCACTTTTAATCCTGAAAGTTCAAATCCTGTATTTGAGAATGAAAGGTTTCCATTTTGAATTGATACTTTGCTCGTTAGTTGATTTAATGTAAGCTGATCATATTTCATTTTATTTACGATGCCATTAACTGAGATATCTAGATTTTTTGGTATTAAAATTACGCCTGAATTAGTACTTGTTGGGCTACTGTTTTCAGTTTCAGCAAAAAATGTAAAATCATTTACATTAATAATGGGGCTGCTTAATTGAAAATTACCTTTTAATGTCTGTGTTGTGTTTGTGAAGTATTGGATAAGATTATCTAAGTATCCTGTAATATTTAATTTGTTATGTCCATATGAAGATGCGATATCGCTAAAAACTAACTTCTCTTTGGCAAAAGTGAAATGTCCTTTTTTAATATTAAAGGGTTTAGGAAATAATTCAGATTGTACTTGTATTTGCCCGATGTCTAATGTTCCATGGTTCTTTAATTTATGGTATTGCCCACTTGTAGCATCGCTTTGTAATCCGGCGAGATCCAGATCGGTTCTAATATAACCATTGACGTTTATCCCATCTATGGCAAATATTTTATATAGGGGTTCTAAATTAAGCTTCCCTTGAGACTTAATTGCATAGCGTATATTTTTAAAGTTTTGCAAATCTGCATGCAAAAAGAAAGGTTCGCCAGCTAAATTGAAAGATATCGGTAAAACTTTAACTTTTAAATCTTTTAAAGAACCTTTTTCACTGGATATATAGGTTTCAATATTTATCTCCTCAATTGGAAGGGGATAATTTAGTGTTTTTAGAAATCCGTTTTTTAAAGTAACTGTTGTATTTGTTTGTGGAAAAGTACCTTTTTTTAGATCCATTTTACCATCAGCTACCATATTGACAAAGATTTTTCCCGATATTTCAAGGCTATCGACTGGATATACTTTTTTAATATCGGCCAATTGAATATCAGCCTGCATATTTGATTTGACATCTAATTTTAGCAAATCGTTGATATGTATAAATCCTTTTATGTAATTGTTCAGTGCTTTAATGTCAATATGATCTAATGCAATTTGAGCATTGGTGATTTTTGCATCATTACATGTTGCTTTTAAATCATACTCAATTTTTTCGATAGCTGCAGGTAAATTTGCGAGTTTGAAATACCCTTTGCGTAACGTATTGTGAATATCAAAATTAGGTATAGATGCAATGGTAGTATCTATTTTATTTCTTAATCCTGAGGTTTTAATAGCCGTTGCGTAGGTTCCATTAATAAAACCAGCTAACATCCAATTTCCTCTAAAGCTTAAGGTGGGCAAAGCTAGTGCATTACTGACAGCACTTAAGTCTAGATTACTTTTAAATTCAGTATTTACATATAAAGGATTTAGTCCTTTAACTATTCCTTTGCTGTTGAAATATCCGGAAGCAACCTTAAATTCAAATTGTTTTAATTCAATTAAAAGAGAATCTGGGTTTAATTGAGGAAGGTTAATCTTAAGTTTTGTCTGTAGATCTTCTATTGGGATTTTAGCCGTCTTAATGGAAAAGTATCCATCTGTAATATTTAAACCCACGGTAAGATCTGGCATTTTATGTTCTTCTACAATGTATTCCCCTACGAGATCTATGAATAGTTCTGAGTTACCTTTTATTTTTGTTTCGGCCAGCCATTTCGAGTAGGAGGTCGGAACTAAAGATAGTAATTCAGATAAAGTACTTTTACTGGATTTTAATTTAAAATCCAGATGATAGCCATTTGTTAAGAAACCAAATTCACCTTTAAATTTAACAGGAAGTTTATTGATCCGAATGTCATTCCTTTCAAATATAAAAGCCAATGTATTGGTGTTTACTTTAGTCATGAGACTGGCATGTATCATTTTATCATCTACATATTTTTCTCCGTCGAAAGTTAGGCTTAATGATTGTATGTCTGCTTTGCTATCTAAATCAAAAAGTGAAGACATGAGATCACCATGACCTTCATAATCCATTTTTTTAGCTTCTAGGATGATTGGAACTGATAAATCCTCGTAATACACATCTACTTTTTGAAGTAAAATGCTTTTAAAGGCTAAGTCAATTGCGGTACTTGTTTCATCAGTATTTGTTATTTTATCATTCTTTTTTTTAACGATATTATAATTAGACTCACCATCTTTATTTACTTTAACATGGATTTTGCCATGATCGATATAGAATTGTTGAACGACAATTTTTGACTTTAAAAGGCTTAGAATATCGACTCCAAGACTTACTTGTTTTGCTTTTAATAGTTCAACATCTTTAAATGGAGCAGATCCTTTTAGGGAAAGGTCATGAAGGGAAGCTGTTAATGCAGGGAAGTGGTCGAAGAAAGATAAATGAATTTTACTGTAATTTAACTCGCCATCAATCTGATCATTAATAACCTCTTTAATTTTTGTATTTACTTGTTCCTGAAATAATAAAGGAATAGTAAAAATGAGTGCAATAAATAAAATACAAGCTGTAAAGATTATTTTACCAGTGAGTAAAAAGTAGGGTAGATATTTTTTTAACACAAATTCTTTTTTTGAATTTGCAAAGAACGTATAAATCTTTGTAAAACAATATTGAAAAATTACAATTTTCAATATTCCTATACAAAGTGATGGTAAAGAAATTCGGAGCCTTTATAAACTTGATCTTATGAAACGGATAGCAAATAGGGGGAAGATATTTTTATAAAATATACTAAAGGGATTAATAAATAAGTTATTAATCCCTTTAGTATACGTTTAATGAGCGTTGATGTCCACTTCAAATATCCCAAAGATATTGTTGTCCGGATCAGTAAAATATCCTTGATAACATTTTCCTATTACTGCAAACTTAGGTAAGGCAATCTTTCCGCCATTATGTAAAATGTTTGCTGATGTCTGATCAAAATCGTCAACTTCCATTGAACATGTAAATGCATTAGTACCACAATTTGACGGAGGAACTTCTGCTGGACGTTTTAATAATCCACCCATTATACCTGCTGTTTCTATTCGATAGTATTCAATTGGAAGGTTTTCTTCTTTAATAAATGTCCAACCAAAAAGTTGTTGATAGAATGAAGCAAGGTTTTTAGGATCAGTTGCTTGAATCTCAAAGTATACAACTGCATTTTTCATTATTGCATTTTTTTATTCCCTTCAAAATGAATCATCCACGAAATACCATATTTATCTTGGAATGATGAATATAGCTCAGCCCAGAATTGTTCTCCTAATGGCATTTCGATATTTTGTGCTTCTGCAGTGAGTTTTGCATATAAGTCTTTTGCTTCATCAGCTGTTTTTGTATCCAACATTAAATAAGCATTTGTTCCAGAAGTTGCTTTATGTCCGAAACCTTCGATACAATCGGATCCCATTAGCATGACAGAATCATTGATTTTAATTGCTGTATGCATTATTTTATCTCCTGCATCAGCAGGTAGTGGATAATTTGGATCGGCTGGCATATCCTTGAAGCGGTATATACCTAGTGATTCTGTATTAAAAACAGATTGGTAAAATTTGAAAGCTTCTTCGCAATTACCGTTAAAGTTTAAGTAAGCATGTAAAATAGCCATAATTTTCTTTTTTATATTTAAGTTATATCAAAGTTAGTTGTTGATTTGACAACTGTATGTCAGTAAATAAATTGGTAAAAAATATTTTTATTATTTAAGTTTTGTTTCTATTCATAAACCAGAATATAAAAGAACTGTTTTAAAGTCTTGACGATCTGTTGCTTTATTTATCTTACTCAAAAGTAAAGTAAACCCTAATCAATCGACTTCGCATAGGACAAGTAATTTTACTGCTCGGATAAATTATATTTCTTTTCGGATTCGACTTAACGATGTGTCTGTTATGCCTAGGTATGAAGCTATATATTTTAAAGCTGCTTGCTTAATTATTTGGGGTTTGGTACTGATTAAATTATGATAGCGTTCGGTAGCAGAAAGTGAAACCATATCTATAAAACGTTTTTTGTTAATGTGTAAAGCATAGGTCATCCATGATCGTCCCCATTCATTAAAAGCTGGAATGGTATGATACAAAGATTGAAAGGTATTAAAATCAATTTTCCAAACGCTACAGTCAGTTAAACATTGAAGATTTTCGGGAGAAGGAAATTGAAGAAAAAGTGAAGTGACTTCGATAACTACATCATGATCACCAAAGAAATCAGTTGTAATTTCATTTCCATTATAATCATGAATAAATGACCTTATGAGGCCACTTTCCAAAATATAGTATTCATGTGCCTTTTCGTCTTTGCGGAGTAAAAAATCATTTTTAGAAAAATGAAGAAGCTCATGTCCGGTCATTATTTTATTTAGGTCACTTTGTTTAATTGCTAGATTTTCATAATGATGAAGTAAAGCTTTCATAATGGGTGATTTATATTTTTTTTCTAGTATGAATTTATGCAAAAAATGCCAAATCTGGTTAGAAAATGAAACAAGTATATTTAGTAATGCATGTTTTATTGTTGATTATTAGAGGGTTCTTTATTTTTTATTTGGTACTGATTGAGTCATTTTAATGTATAAATGGTAAAGAACTTAGTTGTTTAATGTTAAATTTTTAATAAAATTTAAAAAACATTATGAATTTAATTATTTATTTCTTTAATTTGTGTCAATAATTCAATCAAAAGAAAGAAACAATAAAAAAACAATAATATGTGTGGTATCATCGGAGCATTTGATTTAAAGGAATCTGTCACATTAATCAGACCTCAAGTTTTAGAAATGTCTAAGCGTATACGTCATCGTGGACCAGATTGGTCAGGTATTTATAGTTCAGATCTGGCTATACTTGCGCATGAGCGACTAGCTATTGTAGATCCAAAATCGGGTAGTCAACCTTTATATAGTCCAGACGGGCAAGTTGTCTTAGCTGTTAATGGCGAAATTTACAATCATCAGGAATTGCGCGATAGTCTGCCAAATTATGATTTTGCTACACAATCTGACTCTGAGGTTGTACTCGCTTTATATTTAGAGAAAGGACCTCAATTTATAGAAGATTTAAACGGAATTTTTGGTTTTGCTCTTTATGACGCTCGCAATGATTCATTTTTTGTCGCTCGTGACCATATGGGTATTATACCTTTATACTATGGTACGGATGATAAGGGACAATTTTTTGTTGCTTCGGAATTGAAGTCCTTAGAAGGATTTTGCACTACTATGGATCAATTTCCTCCGGGACATTATATTTATAGCATTGAAAGTAAAGAGCCTAAGCGTTGGTATTCAAGACAATGGGAATCATATGAAGCAGTTAAGGATGCTGAAACAGATATAGCTAAATTGCGTGAAGCTTTAGAAGCTGCTGTTCACCGTCAATTGATGTCTGATGTCCCTTATGGTGTCTTATTATCCGGAGGTTTAGATTCATCAGTAATTGCTGCTGTAACAAAAAAATTTGCTTCCAAACGTATAGAATCTGGTGATGAAGAAGAGGCGTGGTATCCACAATTGCATTCTTTTGCTGTTGGATTAAAAGGTGCTCCAGATTTAATTGCTGCACAAAAAGCTGCAGACCATATTGGCACTATCCATCACGAGATTAACTTTACTATTCAGGAAGGGCTCGATGCTATCCGCGATGTTATTTACCATTTAGAAACTTATGATGTTACTACGATAAGAGCTTCTACACCGATGTATTTATTATCACGTGTGATCAAATCTATGGGGATAAAAATGGTTCTTTCAGGAGAAGGTTCTGATGAGTTATTTGGAGGATATTTGTACTTTCATAAAGCACCGAATGCTAAAGAATTTCACGAAGAGACAGTTCGTAAATTGAAGAAATTGTATTTATATGACTGTTTGCGTGCTAATAAATCTTTAGCGGCATGGGGTGTGGAGGGACGTGTTCCATTTTTAGATAAGGAATTCATGGATGTTGCCATGACGATCAACCCAAAGGATAAAATGATTAAGGATGGTAAAATGGAAAAGTGGGTGTTACGTAAAGCATTTGAAGATTATTTACCAGAAAGTATTGCCTGGAGACAAAAAGAGCAATTTTCTGATGGTGTAGGTTATAGTTGGATCGATACTTTAAAAGAACAGGCTGAAAGTAAAGTAAGTGATGCCGTATTTGCAGGTGCGGCGGAAAGATTTCCTATCAATCCTCCTAAAAATAAGGAAGAGTTTTTATACCGTACGATCTTTGAATCACATTTCCCTTCAGAAGCGGCTGCTAAAACAGTGCCCTCTGTTAAGTCTGTTGCTTGCAGTACTCCTGAAGCTTTATTATGGGATGCATCATTTCAAAACTTAAATGATCCTTCGGGCAGAGCTGTTGCTGCGGTTCATAATGATAGTTATGTTAAAAAAGAGGTATTGGCTGATTAAGATCTAAATTACATCGATAAAATGGAAAGGCCTCATCTTTTAGTAGATGAGGCCTTTTTTATGTGACTTTAATGTGTGTAGCTTTAATTTTTTGACCGAAAAATATTTCTGCTTTTGATTCAAAATCAAGTGGATCATCGGTTGTATAAAATTGCATGCTTCCATTTTTAGAACTTTTGTATTCAATATCATGGTGCAGGTCCAAATATTTTTCTAAGCTTTTAGCGACGAGTGGTCCCTGTGAAATGATATTGATATGGCTGGGTACAAATTGCTTAATCACGGGTAGTAATAAGGGATAATGTGTACAGGCCAATATGATGGTATCAATATCAGGCGATTGTTTTAAAAGTTTCTCAATATCTTTTTCAACGAAATATTTTGCTCCTTCTGTATTGATTTCATTATTTTCAACTAAAGGTACCCAAAAAGGACAATCGTGTTGAAATACTTTTATTTCGGGATAAAATTTGTTGATTTCAATTTTGTAGGATTCCGATTTCACTGTCCCTGTTGTTGCTAGTATGCCCACCTGATTTGTTTTTGTGAATTCTTTTACAATTTCAGTTGTTGGACGAATGACACCCAGTACTTTTTTTCCAGGTGGAAGGTCATTTTGTTGGATTGAACGTAATGCTTTGGCAGAGGCTGTGTTACAAGCTAGAATAACAAGATTACATCCTAAATCAAATAACTTAAATACACATTGTTTTGTAAATTCATAGACGGTTTCGAATGAACGGGTTCCATAAGGAATGCGAGCATTATCGCCCAGGTAGATGTAATCGTATTGAGGCAATTGTTTTTTGATCTCTTTAAATACGGATAAACCACCATATCCAGAATCAAATATCCCTATTGGACCAATTTGTTTTTTTTCTTGCTCCATAAAAAAGTGCTATAAGTATTACCTTATAGCACTTTTATTACTATAGGGTAAACTATATTTGTTTAAGCAAAGATGGTTTTTCTTTATAAATTTTCCATATTAATTCTCCAAATAAAGTATTTTGCCATGCAAACCATTTTCTGGTAAAGTTTTTTGGATCGTCTTTATGAAAGGATTCGTGCATAAAACCTGTATCTCCATGTGTAGCAATCAACATTTTAACACATTCGATTACCTCTTTATCATTATTTGATGTAAAGGCACGCATCATGATAGACATTGGCCAAATGAAATCGCGACCAATATGTGGTCCACCGATACCTTCTCCAGCAGTACCTTTAAAGAAAAACGGATTGTTTTCTGATAGGATATATTGACGTGTACGTTGATATACGGGGTCTTCTACTTTTACAGCATCCAAATATGGTAATGAAAGTAAACTTGGAACGTTTGCATCATCCATCATTAAGAATGAGCCGAAGCCATCAACTTCAAAAGCATATACTTTTCCAAATTGTGGGTGATCTATTATTCCATGTTTTTGAACAGCTGCTTCCACTTCATTGGCTAGTGCTTCCATTTTAGTTGCTAAAGTATTGTTATTTTTGACTTTTCTTAAGATTTCTGCAGATTGTCTAAGGCTGACTACTGCAAAAAGATTAGAAGGAATCAAGAAAGAAAAAACAGTTGAATCATCTGAAGGTCTAAAGCTGGAGCAAATCAAACCAACAGGTTTAACGGGATATCCATAACCATCAACCTGCAGGGTGTCTGATCCTCTTGGCGTGGTACGCATAAATTTATATGGACCTAGATTTTCTTTACGTTGTTGCTCAATAAATGTCTGATAGATTTTTTCCTGTGCAGCTTCCCATTCTTCATTAAAAGGGCCTGCATCATTTGTTTCTTTCCAGTAGTGATAGGCGAGTCTGATGGGGTAACATAGCGAATCGATTTCCCATTTACGTTCGTGAATCCCTGGTTTCATGTCTGTATGGTCACTGAACCATTCACCTTTTTTTGTAGGATCATTGTAGAATGCATTAGCATAAGGATCTATGTTGATGCATTTACTCTGTTTATGTATTAATCCAGAAATCAGATTTTTCAAACTTTTATCATCTTTCATAAATGCGAGGTATGGCCATACCTGAGCGCTACTATCTCTTAACCACATCGCATCAATATCACCCGTAATTACATAGGTATAATTGCGATTATTTTCAACATATGGGAATACTGTTGTGTCTAAGGTATTTGGAAGACAGTTGCCAAATAACCAAGCCAATTCTTTATTACTTGTTGCTTTACCAAATGTTACAATTGCATTTTCAATAGCTTTACTTGAAAATAGACGTTTATCTGCAGGAATACGCACTGTTGGGAATGAAGTCTGATTCGAAGCAAAAGATACTTTGCTTGCAAATAATCCAGCACCCAATACGGCTGAATTTTGAATGAATGTTCTGCGTTTCATTGTTAAATTTCAAAAAGGTTATTTATTATCATACTGGTTTTCTCTGTATTGCAAGGTAATAAAAAATCGTTAAAATGGAAAGCAAATACGTTTTAGCATGTTTTTTTTGTAAATAGTAATCTTTATAAGTTTAAAAAAGCGTTATTTTGTTTTTTAGGAATAGATTTTGCTGTCCTATTTTACTGTATAAAAAAATCTCATGAAAGAAAAAGTGTCATTAAAATTTTTAGCATTTGCTGGAGTGCTTGCACTTGGTATGCTAAATCAGAACGAATTAAGCGCACAAATTAAAAATCAACCCTATTCCTATCAACTTTCTCAAAAAATGAACGATGTACTGTATTCGCCACATACGCGTTTACATACATCATCTAAACCATTTCTATTTACCGATGAATTATTGGCGAAGTTTGATTCTATAAAAACGAATCAGCCGGTAGCTTCGGATAATTGGTTTATGCGTAAGATATTTAATGAACATCTTATTGAGGTAGAGAAAGATGATTATACTTTTTATGCTGATTTATTGCCCGATATGATAATTGGGAAGGATATGATGGGAGATAAACGTCGTACTTGGATGAACTCTAGAGGTTTTCAAGCGGGAGTCACAGTGGGAGATAAATTTACATTTTACACCAGTGCAACGGAAAATCAGGCCGTTTTTCCAGAATATTTGTCGGATTATATCGATGATAGAAAAGTTATACCAGGAGAGGGGAATACAAAACATCAGTCTAATAATAAGAAAGACTGGATGAATGCAACTGCTAGTTTAACTTATGATTTTAGTAAGCATTTTCAGGCTACTGTAGCTTATGATAAGAATTTTATCGGTGATGGATACCGTTCGCTTTTATTGTCGGATTTTTCTTCTAATTATACACATTTAAAATTTACAGGTACGATTGGTAATGTTCAGTATACTTCAGTCTGGGCGTATATGAATGATCCAACCAATAAACGTTCTAATGCCTTAGGTGAGACTGAGCGATATGGTGACGGTAAGAAGTGGGGTGTTTTTCAGTATGTGGATTACAATGCTACGAATAGATTTTCGATTGGATTTTTCCAGGCCATCACCTGGGCAAATCGTGATGCCGCAGGTACTCGAGGTTTTGACTTTACTTATATTAACCCCGTGATGTTTTTACGTCCGGTCGAATCTAATAATTCAACATCTCCGGATAAGATGTTTTTAGGTTTGAATACAAAGTATAAAGTTCTTAAGAACATAACAGCTTATGGCCAGTTCCTATTAGGTGAATTTACGGCAAAGGAGTTTTTTGCGGGTAAAGGTTATGTGCATAATAAATGGGGAGCTCAGTTTGGTGTAAGGGGATATGACATATTTGATGTAAAAAACTTAAACTTTTTAGTTGAATACAACACAGCCAGACCTTATACCTATGCCCACTTTGATTCTGGTTCAAACTACAGTAATAATGCTGAGCCATTGGCGCATCCTTTGGGAGCTAATTTTAGAGAGGTTGTTGGTATTGCTAACTATGCATGGAAAAGATTTGATTTTTCTGCGCAGCTGAATTATAATGAAAAGGGGTTAGATCTTGAGGATGGTTCAAATATGGGAGGTGATATTTTTCAGTCTTACCGTACTTTTGCTAACATGTATGGTAATCATATTGGGCAAGGGATAAAAAGTCAAGTCGTTTATGCAGATGCTAAAGCTGCTTATGTTCTGAATCCTAAGTATAATCTTAGATTCGAATTAGGTTATTCGCAACGTTATCAAAAGATACAATATGAGACCCCGCTAACGCATAAATCGGGTGTATTTAGTATTGGTCTTCGTTCAAGTTTTAGATCATTATATAGTGATTTTTAGTCTGTAAATTGTTTAAAAGAAACCGAGCTTGGTTGCTCAAGAAGCTATTTATTTTAATGAAAAACATATTAATTCTCAATGGACCTAATCTTAATTTATTAGGAGTCAGAGAAAAATCAATTTATGGAGCACAAGATTTTGATAGTTATTTTTCAACTTTAAAAAATAACTATGAATCTGTTGAGTTGAGTTATTTTCAAAGTAATACTGAAGGATTTATTATAGATAAATTGCATGAGGTAGGTTTTGAATACGACGGTATTGTACTCAATGCAGGGGCTTATACGCATACTTCTGTTGCAATTGCTGATGCTATTGCGGCTATTAATACTCCGGTTGTAGAGGTCCATATTTCAAATGTTCATACACGGGAGGAATTTAGGCATCATTCGTATTTGTCAAAGAATTGTGTAGGAGTCATTTGTGGCTTTGGTTTAGATAGCTATCGATTAGGAGTTGAAGCACTTCTTGCCCGCTAGTATTGATATTATATAATAAAAAATCCCCTTGAGCGATCAAGGGGATTTTTTATTGTTTTTAATTATTCAAATCATTTATTTCTTTAAATGCAGGTCAAAGTATCTGGCAATTTTTTCATACATATGAATGCGATCTTTCCCAGAAACATTATGTTCATGAGTAGGGTATAGGAAATAATCAACCTGTTTTCCTGCTTTGATACATGCTTCTACAAACTCCATACTGTGCTGTTGTACCACTACAGGGTCTTGAGCTCCGTGAATGATTAATAAGTCGCCCTTCAGCTGATCTGCTTTATCGATTAGTGTAGTCAATTTATAGCCTTCTGGATTTTCTTGAGGCATATCCATATAACGTTCTCCGTACATGACTTCATAGTATTTCCAATCCATTACTGGACCACCTGCTACTGCTGCTTTAAAGATGTCGTTATGGTGTATCATAAATGATGTTGTCATAAATCCACCGAAACTCCAGCCGAATATACCCATCTTGTTTTGATCAACAAACGATTTGGATTTCAAAAACTCGATACCTTTCATTTGATCAGCCATCTCTGCTTGTCCTAATTGACGGTGTGTTGCTGTTGCAAATGCTCTTCCACGAGCGTCTGTTCCTCTATTGTCCATTGTGAATACAATGTAACCTTGTTGCGCCATGTACATATCAAAATAACCCGCACCGCCTAACCATTTATTGGTTACTAATTGTGAATGAGATCCTCCATAAAGGTAATACATCACGGGATATTTTTTATTTGTGTCAAAATCACTTGGATAAATGATACGGCCAGTTAAAGGTGTTGCTCCATCTGCAGATGTCAACGTGATAAATTCTATTTTAGGAGGATTGATCTTTCCTAAAAACGGATTTGTTGATTCCACTATCTTTTCTGTTTTACCGGATTTTGTAGCTTTTATCTGAACAATATTTGGAGTTGTCAGATTACTGAATTGGTCTAAAATATAAGAGCCATCACTGTTTAATTTGGCATTGTGTGTTCCTGTACCCTGTGTTAATTGTATTGTTTTACCGGTTTTAAGGTCTACTGAAAATAGCTGACGATCTAAGCCATCATTAGTGACACCTGTATAATAAATTAAATCTCCTTTTGGCGAAAAGTCGCCTAGCTGCTGTACAATAAGATTTTGATGTCCTAATTTTTTGATCAATTTACCATCAGTATTATACAGGTAAAGTTGATTGAAACCTTCTCTGTCTGATTGATATAGAAATTGTTTTGGGTTATTTGGTAAAAACAATAAATCATTTTGAGGTTCTACCCATGTCGAAGCTGTTTCTTCAAATAATGTTTTGATTAGACGACCATCTTGTGCATTATATTGGTTAAGTTTTAGATGATTTTGTTCACGATTTAATACCCCAACATAAACTGATTGTCCAGAAGGATCCCATGTTACCGCTGTTAAAAACTGTTCTTTTGGTTCTCCCGTCGCAAGGGTAATTTTTTGTTTTGTTTTCGTATCATAAATGACCAAGGTAACTTCTTCACTTTTCATACCCGCCATCGGGTAGCGAATATCTTTGACTGAAGCTACACGCGTGTCCCATTGGATAAGCGGGTACTTAGTAACCATCGTCTCGTCTTTGCGGTAGTACAATAATTTGTCATTTTGCGGGTTCCACCACATACCTTTTTTGATACCAAATTCTTGTCTATGCGTATAGTCACTTCCACTAAGAATACCGTCTACTGTATCTGCAGTAACAACAGTTAATTGCCCAGTATTGTCTTTAATTTGTATATTATTACCAATTAAAAAAGCTACTTTACTGTAATCTTTTGTATATTCTTGATTTGTTGCCTCCAACTTTGTTTCCAACAGATGAACTATTTCTTTATTCTTTACGTTAACAGCGATATGATAATGAGCTTGTTTCGTATAGAGTATAAAGCTGATCGTATTTGCATCCTCCCATTTATAATCACTAGGAAAGATCTGCAAATTAATCTGCTCATTCGGAATTCTTGTTTTTAAAGCATTTTGTAAGTCATTTTTGCTCAGTATTATTTCCTCAGACCCTGTGTTCGTAGCACTTTTCTGAACTAAATTTTGATATCCCTTATCCAAATAACTAATGTTATTGCTGTTGGGTATCCAATTGCTGCTAATAAGGGCAGTCGGGGCATATGTACGAGGTCCAAAGACTGTTTCTTCTATATTCAAGTTGCGCTGACCATAAGCCATTGAACTTGCTAATAACAAAAGTAGCGTGAGTTTTTTCATGCATTTAAAGATTTTTAGTGCCTAAAATTATTGTTTTCTTTTGACTATTTCTCATTTGTGTTACTAAAGAAGGTCTTTTTTTTAAAATAAAATATTGATTTTTGATGTAAAACAATATTTTATGAATGTTTTATGGTTATATGTGAACTTTATAGGAGATGAAAATTTCTTTTTGTAGTATTTAATTTGGTACTTTTGCAAAAGTTAAATGATTAGCATATGCATAGTCTTTTATCGATATATTTCCACATTAATAATATAACCTACATTGCGTGATCATTTAGAAATAGTATGGCAAAAGGCACGGTTCTTTATCAATAGTCAACCGTTTCATGAAGGATTAAAAATTACGGTGGCAGTGCTAATTCCGGTTGTAATATTTGCTTGTTTCGGCCATTTGCACAATGGTGTAACCTTAGGAATAGGTAGCATTATTGCAAGTACTCCAGATCTGGTTGGTCCTTACCGGGAACGCCGTCAGTCCTTGTTTATCAATGTTGCTGTTATTTTCGCAATGAGTATGCTTACGCGTATACTTCCTTTTTCAGATGTGTTCCTTGGTTTGTTTATTGCTTTTTTCTCTTTTGCAGCTTGCATGCTCAGTGTTTTTGGTATCAGAGCTATGGGAATCGGAGCTTCTTGTTTATTGGCTCTATTTTTTAGTTTGACATTGACACATGAAAGCAGTCATCCTATAACAGAGGCTTTATTGATGACTGGAGGTGCAGTCTGGTATATGATTTTTGTGTTAGCAGTACGCTACATGAGACCTTATCGGGTCAGTCAACAGGTTCTGGCGGAGTGTGCCTATAAGATCGGTACTTTATTGCGTATCAAAGCTTGCTTCTTTGATGTTCATACTGCGATTGCAAAGACTCATAAACGTGTTATTCAGATCAATGTAATATTGAATCAACGACAGGAAAATGTACGTGAAGTTTTATTTTCTGCGGCTACTGAGAAGCAATTTGCAAGTTACCAATATAAACAGCTTACTTTTATTTTCGCGACCTTGATGGAACTGTTTGAAAGAATAAATGCTTCTCATCATGATTATTATCAGATTCGTGAAAAATATGGACATACAAAGGTTTATCAGGTCATACCTGAATTGTTAATTAGCTGTGCTCAAGAATTGGAGCGACTGACGACTCCAATCAGTTTATTGAAGCCACCGAAGACAGCTATTCAATTTACAGGACAGTGGGATAAAGCCTATGCTGAGGTTATCGCTTTAGAGAGCCGAGAGCAAGGAACGACAATCGTATTGAAGAAAATCCTTGTTAATATCCGTTATGTCATGCAGAAAATAAGAGAGGTTCATCGTATTTTATCTAAATCTGAGGAAGTTCATGATCACTCTGAGTTACTTGCACACAAAGAACGTTTCTTTAAACAAAGAACCTTTTCGTGGCCAGCATTACAGGCACATTTAAATTTAAAGTCACCAATTTTTAGACACTCACTTCGTGTCGCTATTGTTATGTTGGTTGCTTTTGTTATTACTAAAACACTTCCTGTTTTTTTTCCAGAATACATTGCTTTGACAAAACATAGTTTTTGGATTTATATTACCATAATTGTTATTCTGCGTCCTGGTTTCAGTTTAAGCAAACAACGAAGTATTGATCGATTGAAAGGATCATTTCTGGGGGGCATGTTGGGATTATCAAGTATTTTCTTGATTACAAATATTTATGTACTCCTAGGTCTCATGTTAGTTTATATGCTATTGACTTTTACTTTTTTAAGAAGTAAATATGTTTATGGTTCATTTTTTCTAACTGCCTTTTTTCTAATTGCTTATTATTTCTTTACAGGAGTAGATGATTTTGGCGTTCTTTTATTGAAGGAACGTCTATTGGATACTGTAATTGGCTGTGTGCTTTCATTTTTATCTTTTCATTTCATATTTCCTACTTGGGAAAGTGATTCAGTAAAGACGTATTTGAAAAATGTGATACAGGCGAATGTACATTTCTTATCTGTTAGTTTTCGTAAGTTATCGGGTGATAAAGTCGATATTGCGGATTATAAATTGGCTAGGAAAGAAATTTATCTCAGTTTAGCGGAATTGAATGCACTAAATGAACGTATATTGAATGAACCTATATTTCAACGCCCGTTCACAAAGGAATTAAATGACTTTTCTATTTTTACGCATCAATTGATTTCCTATGCTATGGCCTTTACAAATATGCTGGACCATAGTTCCGGTTTAGCCTTTCATGAGGAGCATGAACGGCTGATGAACAAGATTCTTTCGAAATTAAAAAAGACCTATACTTTGTTTGCCACTGATTCATTAGAAATTCTTGCCTTGAAAACAGCTGTTTCAAAAGTGCATATAAGTGATCAGAGTGACGAGCTATTAATTACAGAGCAATTAGAATTAATGGATGGTCTTGTGGATAAATTGTCTCATAATTCTTTAGATATTTCCTTACTGGCTAAGCGGTCGCTATAGGTAATTTCAGAAAAATAAAAAGGTAGCTTTTGATTTAAGCTACCTTTTTTTATATGTATTTTATGCCAGCGGGTTTACTTGATCTGCAACTGGAAACTCTTGCCCAGTATTTCCGATTAGTTTGTTGAGTTCAAATCGGGCATTATCTGTCATATCTTCACCTCCAGCCAATTTAGCTTTGTCTAATAAGTCTAAGGCAAGTTTCTCTTCTTCACGTTGTTCATTAACAAGCCATTGAAGGAAATTCCATGTTGCCCAATCACCTTCTTGCATACTTAAATTTACTATTTTATAGATAGATTCTGTATTTTCTATTTCTTGTTGCAGTACCATTTCAAAGCATTCTAGAATGTTTTTAGGTTCTGGTTCTGGTTTCTTTATTGCATCAATTTTTACAGATCCACCTCTTTCTTGAATATATTCTATTATTTTGGCCATATGTACGCGCTCTTCTTGGGAATGCTTCATAAGAAACGAATTGACACCATCTAACATATTCTGATCAGCCCAACAAGCTAACATTAAATATACTTGAGCAGAATATGCTTCTAATGTAATTTGATCATTCAAAGCTTTACTAAGAGTCTGTGATAATCTATTGGTTGTTATTGCCATTTTTTTGCGATTTATGCACCACGAATTCGTATAGGTTTATTCGGGTGTTTGTTAAAAAATTGTATACCTGTGTCACATATGTTAATGTGTACTTTATTAGAATCAACAGCCAGGAGACGAAAATGTTTGCAGATATTCTTTTTAGGGATGAGTAAAATGAGCCAATTCTTTTTATTATATATAGTTGAAAATGGGTTATTCGGTGATTTTTGTGATGTTGTTTCTATTGATCACCTTGTTTATCTTCAGATTAGAACTGTGTATATATTATATCTTAGTTGTCTATATTATATCTTATCATCTTGATCTTTATGTCTATAACAAAGCAAAATTTTGCTTGTCATATCGATAATAATTTAATTTTTATATCTTTAACATAAGATTATTAACCAATGAAATTTAATTCATATTTATTTTTTTTATTCTTTATAGCGGTTTTGTTTAATAGCCATGTTCTGGCTAATAACAAACTTAATAAAGCTCCTGTTCCAACTTGGGTTAGAGCGAATAAACTTTCACCTTCAAAAATTGATATTAAAGATATAGGACAAGGGTATTATTATGATTTGATTGAATATCAGGTTAATATAGGGGAGCAAATTAAGTTTTTTAGAGATGTTAAAGTTTTATTTGATAGTAACGGTGCTGAAAATGCAGGTCAAATTTCAATAAACTTTGATCCAAAGTATCAGCAGGTTACTCTTCATGAATTGAAAGTAATTAGGGATGGGAAAACTATTGATAAGCTTGATGTCGGTAAATTTACCTTAGTTGCTACTGAGACCGATTTATCTCGATTTATCTATAATGGAACTTATTCTGCTTATTATATATTGGATGATTTAAGAAAAGACGATAAGATTATCGTTTCATATAGTTTGAAGGGATTTAATCCTGTTTTTGAAAATAAGTTTTTTGACAAATATTATCTGCAATCTTATGAACCTATCGGTTTGGCAGTAGTTAATTATATTGTTCCGAAAAATAGGAAGTTAAATTTTAAATCGCATAACAATGCTAGTAAACCGCTTATAGAAGAAGGTAGTAATCACGTTTCTTATAGCTGGGAAGAGCAGTCGTTTCCTGCCGTTGAATTTGATGAATATGCGCCTGCATGGTATACAAATCTACAATGGATAGAGTGTACAGAATTTAATTCTTGGTCAGAAGTAGGGGGCTGGATGGCGCAGACTAATCCAACTGTAGATTTTAAAGACGGTTCTCCGCTAGCACTTCTAGTTGATAGATATTGGGATGATTCTCAGGGAGATTCGATGAAATTTCTGAAAAAGGTAACACACTTTGTGCAGAATGATATTCGTTATATGGGAGTTGAGCTGGGTGAATTTTCTCATCGTGCTAACACACCGGAAAAAATTTTTAATCAGCGATACGGTGATTGTAAAGATAAATCGTTGCTGATGATTTCCATGTTAAAACGGAAAGGAATAAAAGGATCTTTGGTTTTAGCGAATTCGTACCTTACATATGGTATGGAAGATTATCTACCATCGCCAGGTGCTTTTAATCATGTTGTGGCTGCTATTGAGATTGGAGACAGACAACAGTATATTGACCCTACCATCACTAATCAAGGTGGCGGGATTACAGATTTATATTTCCCTTACTATGGTAGAGTTTTAAAAATCGATGATTCGAAGCATTTGACATCTGTTGATAAAAATGTCAATGGATTAACAAAAATTTCAGAAACTTATTTGCTAGATAGTAAGGGCGGAGCAATTTTAGAGGTTAAAACGAGCTATAGCGCCTCTAGTGCAGACTTTATAAGAACTTCATTTAAAGAAAGTGCAAAAAATCAGATACAAAAGAGTTATTTGGATTACTACAAAAAAATGTATCCCAAAATTTCCATTAAAGAGTCACTAAAATTTGAAGATGAGTTTGATAAAAATATTATTCATGTAACAGAGAGGTATTATATTGAGAAAATTGGTGAAAAAGATGAGGCGTCAAATAAAAATATCTTTGGCATATATGCGAGTCAAATTAATAATAATTTACCTGAACTTAATTCATCAGAAGGTTTAGCGCCTCTTGGTTTGTATTTTCCGTATTGCTTAGAATATGATATTCGCATCGTAAATCATGGCGGGGTTGAATTTAATCCAGAAAGAGAGAGCTCTTTCATTGATCGTGATTCTTATTATTTTGGTAAAACTGTTAAAACGTCAAAAGACACGCTTATTATCAGCTACAATTTTGGATTCCACAATCCTTTCGTAGCATCGAGTGATAAAAAACAATATGTTGATGATTTTAAAAACAGAGATGTTTTATTGTACAATGCATATTATATTGAGGATAATGGAATAATCGTCGGCTCTAATATTTCAGGTAAAATCAGTATGCTTACAATTTTTGGATGTGTTTGCATTATTTTAATCTGTGTTATTTTTATACTTCGCTATAATAAAACAGCATCATCTTCAATGATTCAATTATACGAGGAGCCCGAATACCATTCAGTTGGGGGATGGTTGATTTTATTAATTATTTCGATGGTAATTACTACTCTAAGAGTTGCGTATAATTTTTTTGAGTCTGGGTATCTAACTCAGGAGATCTGGGAGAGTTATAGGTATACTAGTTATTTTCCGGACTATGTTCATAAAATATTTGTTGCGAGTGAAATTTTATTAAATATCATTCTCTTAATGGGTTTTATATACTGCATCTATTTATTTAGTAAAAAAAGAGATCTTTTCCCACAAACTATGATTGTTGTGCTCGCTGTGATGTTTCTTTCAAATGTTGTTTTTACTTTTTTTAATTATTTTTATATGAGTAATATTTTAGCTCTCGATGTAATTTCTACAAATGTGAAGAATATCATCTACAGTGTGCTATGGGGGATGTATCTTTATAATTCAGAACGTGTGAAAGGAACTTTTGTAAACGCTTATAATCAAGAATTAGCGATTGATAAAGATACTGCACTGTCGGAATAGATATGACTACTATATTTTTATTTGCCAGTTTTATGTATGCGTTTTTAAATTAGATCATGATGTTGTATAAAATTTTTGTATTCTTTTGTTTAATCTTAACTAATTTTACTTCTTCAGCTCAGGGTTATAAATTGTTGCAAGATATTTCTTATGTAGAAAAGTCTGAAAAAGATATGTATAAACAAGAGCGCTGTAAGTTAGATTTGTATTTTCCGGAGGACAAATCGAGTTTTGCTACAGTCGTATGGTTTCATGGCGGAGGATTAGAGGAAGGAGAAAAATATGTACCATTGGAGCTTAAGGAAAAGGGGATTGCTGTAATTGCTGTTAATTATAGATTGAGTCCCAAAGTAAAGGGGCCAGATTATATTGATGATGCTGCTGCCGCTGTTGCCTGGGCGTTCAATAACATCACAAAGTATGGTGGTGATCCTACTAAAATATATGTATCTGGGCATTCGGCTGGAGGTTATCTAGCATTGATGGTCGGATTGGATGTGAGCTATCTGAAGAAATACCATATAGATGCTAACCAGATCAAAGGTATAGCACCTATCAGCGGACAAACAAATACCCATTACACTATCAAGAAGGAACGTAAACAGTCAATGGAAATACCCATTATTGATCAGTATGCACCTATTCATTTTGCTAGAAAGGATGCTCCTCCGACTTTGTTGATTACAGGTGATGCTAGATTAGAATTACCTGCCAGATATGAGGAGAATGCACATCTGGCCAAAGTGCTTGAAAACTTAAAACATTCTAAAACGGAGTTATTCCAATTACAGGGTTTTGATCACGGTGCTGTGTATGCCCCAGGTTGTTTGTTGTTATTAAGATGGATGGAGAAATTAGACCGAAATTAATAATGAAAATTTAGGAATAGATTAAGATACCTTGATCTTGTTGATTTTTAATCTATTCTGATTTTTACGGTTTATAATCTTCTTTCAGATTTTGAATTGAATTCATCGTCATATTATTTTTTGTGGTTTATAGTAAATGAATGAGAATATTGCTTAAAGTGTTAGGGAATTAGCAATTGTACGAACTATTTAGGTAATTTAATGTTATTGATTATACTAAACTATGCCAATTATGAAAAACGAAAAGATCAATATGGATGCGCGTATTTTACAATATAATCTGCATTATGGTTTTATGGAAAATCCTATGATGTTCAATTTTGAATATAATCCTCACAGACTTATTGTAAGAAATTATGCGCTTAGGAATAATCACATAGAGGTATATAAAGGTTATCTGCTTAACTTTTTTCCAGATAGGGCCACTAAAGAATTGGAGCAGTTTGGTGTAGATATCTTACATTTAAAATACTTTAATAAAGACGAAGCATCAAAGTGGCTAATGACTCAAGATGTTAAAATTTTACAATCTGATATTAATGCAGATGATCAAGATGCTGTGTTTAATATTGTTTATTTATCAGATCAAGATGATATTAACCCTTATCTGAATGAGGACAATGATGATTTCATCTTGCGTCATTCTTGTCCAAATCAAGTACTTAAATCAAGAGAAAAAATATGGTTAGATACGAGAGTTGATGGAATTGGTTTGCAATTCTTATAATTTAATTGATCCGTTTCTGACCTTCTTCTATTTTATTTATTTCGTGCTGAAAACACCAAAGTATAATAAGGTATTTCACTTTTTATTTTCTAGCATGGTCTCTGGTTTCATATTCTTTGCTCCGATATGTCTTCAAATTTGTGTGTGAGTTACCAAAAGCTTATTTTTATCTTTTGAAGGAATTAAAAGGTAATCAGATATCATGTCATGAATATAGAGCAACAAAAAATTATCTTGGTAGAAGACGAACAAGATGTAGCTGATTTGATTGTTCAGGGCTTGGAAGAGGACGGTTATCAGGTAATTCATTTAAATAAAGCAAATTTATTGCAGGAGCTGCTTAGCAATCATGATATATCTCTCGTACTGTTGGATATATTGTTACCAGGTACCAATGGGCTGGAGATTTGTAGACAAATCCGGTTTTGGGGTTATACTGATTTACCTGTGATGATGCTAACTGCCTTGGGAACTCCCGAAAATGTTGTTCTGGGTTTGGACAACGGGGCTGATGACTATCTTTCTAAACCTTTTAAACTGATTGAACTTAAAGCAAGAATTCGTTCTTTGATTCGACGCAAGCATTCCATACTTCAGGCTACACAGCGGGATCAGGAACCAGTCCATGAGATATATAAATACGGTTTTTTTGAAATCGATGATTATAAAAAAATAGCTTATTGTGAAAAACAAGAATTAACGCTTACGAGTACAGAATATCGATTGCTTTTATTGTTTATCCAAAATCCCAAAAAAGTATTTGAGCGTAGCGAACTGCTTGATCGGGTATGGGGAATAAACTTTGATATTGGTTCTAATGTAGTGGATGTTTATGTTAACTATCTCCGCAAGAAAATAGAAAAAGTATCATCCAAAAAAGCTATACATACAGTGATCGGTATGGGATATGTTTTAAAAGTCGAAGATTAAGATTTTATGCATAATTATAATAAAAAGCTTATTTACCTCATTACCATTCTGGTTATCTATGTCTGTTGTTTTGTTGGTTTTATTTTTTATTCTATTTCCAATTTTGCGTTTCGCGATTTTTATAAACGGTTAGATCTGAGACGGAATATAGCAGCTGAGAAGTTTTTAAATAATGGTAGCGCAGATCAAAATAACCAATGGAGCTTAGAATTTATTGAGAATCTTGATAATCAGCACGAATTTCTTGTCGAGTTTGATGCCGCTGGGAATATTGTTAAGAGTCGCGGTTTTAATCGAAAGCTATGGAGTAAGATCGATAAAAAAGGTGTTTCTAATTTTAAATCCGATAGTCAGTTTTATTCGACCAAATTTTTTGAAAAGGATGGACGGAGGTATATAATTGGAGCTTCTGCTGAGAACTACTTTTATACGCATCATCTTGCATATCTTCGAAATCTGCTGATAATTAGTTTAATCTTGGGTATACTTTTTATTTTGGTAGTTTCCGTTTTTATGAAACGTTCTTTTTTGAAGCCTATCTTAACAATGATGAAGGAGGTGCAACAAATAGGTTCTGAAAATTTACATAAAAGATTGGATGAAGTTAAATATAAAGGGGAACTTAAGGATCTTGCCAGCACTTTTAATAATATGTTAACAAGATTAGAGACATCATTTGAAACTCAGAAAAATTTTATCAGTAATGCTTCACATGAATTGAATACTCCTTTGACTTCCATAATAGGGCAGGCAGATCTGGCACTATCAAAAGAGCGAAGTAAAGAAGATTATCAAAAAACTCTTTTGAAAATTATTTCATCTGCTGAGCATTTAGAAAAAAAAACAAAGGCACTTTTGTTGTTGGCACGTACTGGTTTTGTCAGTAATTCATCTTCTTTTAGTCCTGTTCGTATTGATCAAATTATAATGGATGCAGAGTTGACAATCAAAGCTATTAATGATAAGTTTCGTATTGTTACTGATTTTGACTTATTGCCAGATGACAGTATGCGTCTTAAAATTAATGGAAATGCTATTTTACTTCAATTGGCTTTGTCCAATATTATTAGTAATGCCTGTAAGTACTCATCTAATAGGACTGCCTATATTGCTTTAGGTGCTTTGGATAATAAGGTGTTTATTTTGATCAAAGATGAGGGCATAGGTATCCCTTCAGAAGATTTGGAACATATTTATGATCCTTATTTTAGGGCTTCAAATACCGATGGTATTGACGGTTATGGTATTGGCTTGCCTTTGGCTCGCAATATCATTAAATTACACGAGGGGACGTTAAAAGTTAAATCTTCTGTAGGAAAAGGAACAACAGTTGAAATAGAGCTCCCTACTTATCTTAAATTTTAATCCTATTCTAATCTTTTCATTTGTTTTAATCTCATTTTAATTTCAGCTTTGAAATTCTAATAGAAAGCTAATTTCAGCTTCATTCCATTGCAATCTCTCGGTGTTAACTTTGTATCAAAAGTAATTTGATATGAAGAAACGTATATTGATTCCTAGTGATTTTACAATAGATTCCCTTTTATTTGTGATCCAAAGTCTCGAACATTCGAAGGCGAAAGAAGTGGAGGTCGTATTGGTATATGGCAACCGCAGTAGTACGTCTATCAGTGAATTGCTAGGTATTAAACTGGAGGATCAACTGTCAGATCTTCATTCGGAAGATTTTATTAAAGCTTGCCAGATGATCTGTAATCGCTATGAAGATCGGAAGTTGGTCATATATACGGATATCATCGGTACCGACAATTCAAATTACTTACATAATTATTTATTAGGCGCAAAGATTGATGAAATCAGAGTGCCATCAAATTATGCATTTGAAAAAAGAACTAAGCATTTTTTTGATGTAGGAAAGGTTTTACTGCGGTTGAACGCGCGTAAACTGGGGCAAGTCGGAATTATACAGAAACCCGGTACTGAGAAATTTGAGTGTAATGTTTTATCTGATTTATTCTTTAAAAAAAAATGGGATGTCAATTATTAAAATAAATCTGCTGGTTAAATTCAACTTTATCTTACTTGCTTTGCTTCTTTTTTTAGCAACAACTATGGTGATGTTTTATGAAAGTCCAGAGCGTATGTTGGAAGGAGAATGGGTCGAACAAGGATGGTATTTTGAAAAAGTGGATAATATGCCATCTTTTCAAAAGCAATCGACGATTCATGAAGAAATTAAAAATACTCTGATTGCACATTTACCGCCTCTTCAAGACGGTTTGTGGCACTTTGAAAGAAAAGGAAGCCGCAGTTATATTGCCCATCATCATGATAATAGATATAATTGGTTTTTAAAGGGAAGAGGTCATATTTTGGAGCTACGGAAAGACGATAAACTTGTGGAAAGTTTTGTGATACATGAACTTAGTGATACCAGATTAATACTACATCTTAATTTAGATCTACAGGCTAAGGGAATTGCACGAATTGTGTTGGAGAAAGGAGAAAAAATAAATTATGCTAAGAAAATATAGTAATCATCGCACGATACAAGACAATATTAAATTGGGATCCTTGACTGCTTTTTCAGCAGGTATGGTCAATGTCGCATCGGTCATCGTTTTTTTTTCATTTACCTCAAATGTAACGGGGTATTATGCCATTTTTGCTCAAGAGATTGCTAAGGGTAACTGGTATCAGGGGGCTGTAGTTTTATTCTGGATATTATTATTTTTAATCGGCAGTATGCTTTCGAATATGATTATTATTCATGGAAAGGGGCGTTTTAGTGCTTTTCTTACTCATTCTATACCTTTAGTTCTTGAAATATTAAGCATATTATTTGTCGGCATTTATCTGGATTTTTTTTATAAAGATTCTTTACAGGAAACAGAAATCTTGGTGGGGGCGTTGTTATTCGCTATGGGGCTACAAAATGGATTGACTGCCAGTATTTCAAACTCAGTAGTAAAAACGACTCATTTGACTGGGCTTACAACAGATCTGGCTATTCTGATTTCTATGTTTACAAAGGAATCTAACAGACATAATAAAGCACTTGTTGATAAGTTTAATTTATTGTTGAGTATAGTAATGGCTTATGTTGCGGGCGGGCTGTTAAGTGGTTTATCATTTGCTTTTTTGACCAATAAGACATTTTACGTAGTATGTTTTGTCCTATTGATCATAGGCTCTTATGATTACTATAAGCTATATATTATCAAAAAACAATATGTGCAGCGACACCGCCAATCATTAGTTTCCTAGCTTTTTATATATTTTTTATCATTTCAAGTTGAGACACATTATTTTCAAGACTTAAACTTTTAAAAAATCCAGTGCTTTCTGAGGAACTATTGTCGATATTAAAGGCATATAGTTCTTTTGATCCGGTTGATTGTGTCATCGCATTTATCAATTGTGTTGCTATGCCTTTCCGTCTATGGATTGTAGGAACTGCAATTTGTTGTATTCTTTTTGTCTGAGCATTATAGATTATATATCCGGCCAATTCGTCTTCTAAATACGCGCAGAGGATAGTAATCTTATCTTTGCTTTTTTCTAAAGTTGTTATGGAATTTTGCCAAGATGGTTTAATTGACCAAAAAGATATAAAATCATCCCATTTAAAATTTTCTACTTGTTTAATAGATAAAAAACTGGATTTCTTATCTGATTCAAAAGATCCTTTAAAACAATCTAGCGTTCTATTAACCCGATAATTCATTTTCTCATAGGCGCGTATTGCACGTTGGTTACCGACAATAACTTCCAGTACCATATGATCTACATCAAGATCTCTTAGTTTTGGGATTAAGTAATTATACATTTTACCTACCAAACCTTGTCCTCGAAAATCAGGAATGACTCCAGTAGCAGCATTATAAGCGACCAATTTTTCACCAGTATGATTTAAGGCATGAAGCATAAAACCAACTAATTTACCTGAATAAAAAACTCCTAAAGATAAATCAAGCCGGATGTTTTCGGTGAAAATTTTATATTCCAACTGCTGAGAAGTAAGTTGAAATGGAACGATATAATCAGAAAATGATTGGTTCAAAATTTCTGTAATGTAATCAATTCTGATATTTTCTAAAGTTGTAATTTCCATTTTTTATTACAGAATGCTTTCTTATTATTTTTGAGTAAGATGAGTGAACTATTCTATTCTATTCACTTTACTAAGGTATAACTTTCTTAAGTGCTAGAAGTTTTACTGTTTTAGTGTACCTGGAGAAATGCCAAATTTCTTTTTAAATGCTGTTATAAAATGTTGGGGATTCTGATAACCGATGTGGTCTGCCACTTCATTTACATATTTATCCTCTTCTAACAACAGCCTTTTTGCTTCTTCCATTTTCAGATCTTTGATGTAGCTGTATACTGTCATTCCAAAAAGCTCTTTAAAGCTTAGCATAAGTTTCCGTTTGTTCATGCCAATAAGTTGAGCCAGTTGTGTGATGGTTAGGAATTGGTCCATGTGCTGCTCGATTAGTTGCTTCGCATGAAAGAGTTTATCTCTATCCATTTTTCCAAAAGAGAGAGATTTTTGGTGGGGATGATTATTGGATTTTTGTAATTGCAGTAGGAAAAGTTCTGTCATTTTTGCTTCCATATATAGCCCGCGCATCTTTTGATTGTAAGGGTTAATTTGAATCTGAGCAATTGTATTACGCATTGCTGGAGTAGTGGTCATCACAGTTCCTGAGAATAGATTTGATGTGTCAGAAACAAAATCACTTAATAATTTTTCAAAATGAGATTGGCCTATCCTAATTTCCAAAAAACTTCCTGTTTCAGTTGGAGACATCACAATATCTTGTCTATAATCTTCTAAATATGTTATAGTATTGCTTCCTTTTATAAGATTCAATGGTTGTCCGGAACGATAAGCTCCACTAGATCCATCTAATCTGAAGTGCATTTCAAGAGCTTCTTTTTCAATATTAATCTGGAGTTGCTCTTCTTTAATTAATGTGTAATTGCACTGGATAAATTGTAACGAATCAAAGGTCGTTTCGTGAAAAAAAAACGCACCACCTGATTTTGTTTTTATATTATGTTTCTTTTCCGAATAAGCAGAAAACTTTTCGCTTTTTAGACTATTGCGTTGGATAATAGTTAATTCCTGATTTTGCATCATTGCGTAGGTTTTAATCTCTATTGCGTTATCTTCTCTCGATATGTAATGATAATATTTGTACAAAGGTAAGCAAATAAGTTTTTATGTATTGTTTTGGAATGAACTCGATATACAATTTGCTTTATTCCTTCATAAGTTGAATTTTTTTAAGACAGTTTAAAATGAAAGTTGAAAAAATACAGGATGTTATTGTTGTCGGAGCTGGGCAAGCTGGACTGGCCATAAGCTATTATCTTAAAAACCACAGAATAAAACATATCATATTGGAGCAGCATTTTATTGGTTATTCGTGGAAAGAGCATCGCTGGGATTCATTCAAAATGAATACACCGAACTGGATGACCACTCTTCCTGGTATGGATATTCCGATTAATAAAAGGGAATACTTTATGACTAAAGAAGAATTTGTAATGTATTTGAAAAAGTATGTTCGAACATTTAACCTACCTATATTAGAAAACCATAAAGTAATCGGAATTGAAAAAACTGACATAGGTTTTGCTGTTAATATAGAGAAGGAGGGTGTATTTTATACATTTTTATCAAAAGCAGTTGTAATCGCTTCGGGTATTATGAATAAGATTTCATTGCCCAAGCTATGGAAAAACGTACCTGCTCATGTAAAACAATTTCACGCTTCCGAATATAAGAATGTGAAACAACTGCCTACTGGAAATATATTGGTTGTGGGAGGTGGGCAATCAGGTTGTCAGATTGCTGAAGAACTGGCTCTGGCAAAGAGAAAAGTATATTTAGCTGGAAGTAAAGTCGCAAGAGCACCACGCCGCTATAAAGGGAAAGATATCATGGAATGGATGGATCGGATGGGGATGATGGATATGTCCAGTAAGTTGTTAAAAGAAAAATCTCATTTACTTGCTGTGCAACCTCAAGTTTCAGGTCTAGGTTTGTTAGGACATACGGTAAGTTATCAATCATTGTATAGTATAGGGGTCACAATTCTTGGTGGTTTAAAAGGCGTAGATGATGAAAATCTATATTTTGACGATAATGCTAAAAGTAATATCCATTATGCAGATGAAACCTCGGTTTTTATTAAGAGTCAAGTAGATGCTTACCTTGAAAAGCATTCTGCATTTATTTCAGAAGAAGAGGAGGATCTTTCAGATTGTCCTGATAATAACTATGTTTCAGCTTCCGATTTACGTATACTTTGTTTAAGAGACTTTGATATAGCTACAATAATTTGGGCTACAGGGTTTGGCTATGACTTTAGTTATCTAAATGCATCTTTAGTTGATGATAAGGGAAGACCTGAGCATGTAGATGGTGAAATGCTAACGGAGGGTTTTTATTGCATAGGCTTTCCCTGGTTACGGAAGAAAAAATCAGGACTTGTTTTTGGAGTAAGTGATGATGCAAAAGCAATTGTAGAAAAAATTATGCAAAATTTGAATAAGAACCAATGAATTGAAGTGTAATTTTTATCCCTTTTGAGCAAGAAGGTATTGTGAATAAAATGTCTATTTCGACATTAAAGACTGCTATCTGCATAAAAAGATAGCAATCTTTAATGGTCTGATCTATTATGAGTTGTTTAGTGACTCATAAATACTATTGATTAATGTCCGTATTTGAGAAATATTTTGATTAGAAAATGAAAATTCATCTGAGAATCTATTTGCCCCTTTCAAAAATTCTCTCAATTCCTGACCGTGCTGAATGTTATCTTCGTTTATGAATCTGTCTTTGTAGTTATTGAGATAGTTTAGATATGCTTGAATAGTGGTTTCATTTGCGGCTTCTTTTTCTATTAGTTGCAATAACTTTAGATAATCATTTTTTATTTTCTCTGAACTTACCATGATAATGGAATTTGTATTACTAATTTTTTAAAAGCATCGTCTCTAACTGCTGGAGGGATGAATAACTGCAGTTCTCCTCCAGGTAGGTGTGGATTAATTACACCTGCTGTAATAGGTTGTTTTGCGGTAATTCCCTGCCAAACTTTTAAAGTCTGCTTTTGTGGAACTTCATATTCGTAGCATTTACTAAAATCGTTCCAAGCGGGCTGAACGGCAGTACCACCAATAACAGCTCCAACAGATTTTGGTTTTTCCTTTGTCCAGTATCCTCCTGCAGGATTACCTCCGGTTACCCGGTAAATTTTTGTTCCGGAAGGTAGAACCGTTGCTGTTGCATCAACAAAGTTGGCGGCCTCAATAGCTGGTAGATCTAAAGCTGGATCATTCCAATCCGGATGGTTAATACCTGCCAATAAACCATTTGATTTATAATCAGATTTTGCGATTCCTGGAATATTGTTCCAATCTTCTATATGAACTCTTTGGTGATAAATGCTGATTGCAGTTTCAAGTTTAGTCATTAAACCAGCTTTATCACTCGTTTTAGAGAAAGCTTCTTTTAGCTTCGTATTATCTAATCCTTTTTCTACCCAATTATTTAATTTGGCCTTAGTACCTGTACCAAGTGATCTTTCCAGATCATCCATCCATCCGGTTGGGTTTTCAATTTCTTCATTAATTGGATCATTGTCTGAAGAACAGTTAATAACAAGTTGACTTGTGAAAATCAACAGAATTAACATCATTTTTTGTGTAAATCTAGTCATAAGAATCTTACGGTGTTTAGGTTTTTGATAAAAATATATTTAATAAAAATTAATGAGTTTAGATTTGAATGGTATTTTTTAAAACTAATTTTGTTCTATTAGGGAATTAAATTCATTTTTTATTTTATTTCTTATTTATTATTTATCAATTTTAATCATAATTAATTAACCCTGCAATAGGAAAATTAAAATAACTTTACATAATTAGGATGTGATTCTATTTTTATGGAATTTGCGGTGTAGCATTTTTATTATAAGCAGGTAAAAATTTAATTTTTACGAGCGATTCTGCTATAACAACATTTTTTTGTATTCTTTTGGTTGTCAGCTGAAACAAAAACATCATTGCTAAAAGGGGGATAGCAAGTGCTGGAAATCAAGATTTATGTGATACGTAAATCGAATGTTCTGAAATTTGGATATTATAATTTCAGAAGGGGAACGCGTAAGAGTTTATCAGAGGCAGTTATATATAGATATCCATCTCCACCGAAATTACAGTTTGCCGTTGCAATTCCGAGTTTAATTCTACCTATTACATCTCCTTTATCGTTCAGTATGATAATTCCGCTTCCAGCAGCGGCAAAAACATATCCGTCAGGATGTACTTTAATACCATCGGCAGCCATTGGTTCTGATGGAAACTTTAATTTGAAATCAACAAAAACCTCTGGTTTTCCCACTTCCAATTTATTATTTAAAGAATATTCCATAATAAATGGGTGCTTGTGATCACTAATGGAGACATACAGTTTATCTTGTTTTGTTGAAAGTGCTATACCATTAGGTCTTGTTAAATTAGAGATTATTTGGATCGCGTTTCCAAAGGAATCTAGTCGATATACACCATTACTAATGATCTCTCTATTTATAGTATCCACTTCCCGGTTAGGGAGTCCGTAAGGAGGGTCAGTGAAAAAGTAATCTCCATGATCATGTTGACAGATATCATTAGGGGAATTAAATCTGAGCTGTTTCCAGTGTGTACTTAATGGTGTAAATTTTCGTTTATTGAGATTGATCTGAACAATTTGTCTATTCCCATGATCACATGCAACGAGATATCCTTCTTTGTTGATCACGAGCCCATTAGTACCTGGTTCTTCACTGTAGATCTCAGTTCCTTGGTATCCTGCAGGTTGTATAAATTTCTCTACTCCATTTTTTGAGGACCACTTATATATGGTGTTCAGCCTTGTGTCGCTAAACAAGAGATAGTTACCTTTTTGAACCCATACCGGTCCCTCTGTCCACTGGAAACCTTCTGCTAGTAACTCAATTTTTATAAGAGGGTCAATTATTTTTTTAAAATCGGGGTGAAATACCTCTATTTTAGCTTGATCATAGAATTTTGAAGGAGTTTGTCCGAATACAGGTGATGAAAATATTATAGTCAATATAGCTACTGTCAATTTTATGTTTCTATGAATAGTCATTATTAAAATTTTGATTGTGGTTTAAATTGAGTATGGTTTTGAATAGATCAGCATTTCTATAAAGTTTTATCCTTTTATAAAACACAAAAATTTAAAAACTATTGGTACTCAGTTATTAATAAAGATAGTAATATTTATCGTTTACTAAAAATAATCAATTCTTCTTATCCAGAAACTTAACTATATGTATGTTTAAGGTTATTTCATGGTTGTATATATTAACCTTTGTTTAGGTTAGATGGCAGAGGAGAAGATCAAAATAGCAGTAGCTCCCGTTTATTATTTCAGATTGGAAGATGAATTTTTATCGGTTAGGGTAACTGAAGTTTTATGATAAAAAAACTCCTGCAAACTTTATGTTGTGCAGGAGTTCCTTTTTTTGTTAGCTATAATTTCGTTTATTTTAAAACGAATTTGAATCCCAATGAGAAACTTGATGGATCAAAGTTAACATCATGAGAAATATTCCACCAAGGTTTCCAATCAAAATGCATCGCCAATGGAGCGGAAGGAATTCTAAATTCTAAACCGAGCGCTGGTCTTATTGCAAAATCTACATGCGTATCATCACCATCTTTCCAATGATACTTTTTGTACCCTTTATCATAATCGATAAACGATACTTGCGGACCAACACCAATATACCAGGAAAGACCACGAGCTCCTGGAATTCTTTTGTTATAGGAATAGTCAACGCCTAGCACTGTGATATTATCCCCAAATAATACCTGTGCATTTACAGCGTCATTTCCGCCAAAGTTATGTTTTATTTGTGGACCAAATAAAGTTTCGCCATCACCTAAATCTATCCCTAAACCAATGGCCGTACGATAAGGTGTTTGTGCATTTGCCTTCTGATGAGCGGCAAATAATAAAGTAAAAAGAGTAAGAAAAGGTAGAATTACTTTTTTCATGATAATTATAAAAAATATTAGTTTAAGTTTTCAAAAGGAAAACTTTCGCTGTTATAACAAATAGTTTGCCAATCCTCTCTAATTTAAATGTTGAAAAAGTCATCATTTTGCTAATGAGGTAGTTATTTTGTTGTTTAATATTTTTTAAAGCTAGATCACTTTACAATTTAATTTTCTGATTCTATTTGCCTTATTTTTTTTATTTTGCTTCTATCTTCCATTCATTCGAGTAAAATCCTGCATCTATTATATTCTCTGGACCATTTTTTAACATATCTAAATTGAAGAACATATAATCTGGAAAACCACTAGCTCCTGCAAAATATTGATTTGCTCCTGTGGCCTGCATTCCTTTAAGTCCAGTTCCTGTAATCACGCCAACACCTCTGGTTTCGGTTCCTGGTTTTTTCCAGTAAAAGTAACCGCCTAAATCATTGCCTTTATAAGTTTGTTTATCTATTTTAATTTGATCAGACGTTACCGTAATTGGGCAGTCACTAAGCAGTTTGTTCCAAGCACTATTTGTTTTTGCATTACCAATTAATATAATATTGCGATCAATGTATTTTTCTGCATCAAAGTCGCGGTCAGCTATCACATCAAATGTTCCATTACCTCTGTAATACCATGCTTCAGCATCATGGAGTACTTTTTCTAAAGCCCATTTATTTTCGTCTTTAGTTCCGGTTGTACCATAAACATACACCATACTGTGGTTAAAGGCCTCTTTAAAAGAACCGTTCCGATGAGGGCCTTTTTGATCTAGCTTTGGTCTTTCAACAACTAACCAACCTTGGGTTTCTCTTTTGAGGTACACTACAGATTGTTCAATTGTATTCCATTGATAGGTAATTGTATTGGAGCTGTCGATATCAATCGTGATGGGTTCATTTTTCTGAAAACCTTCCAAATTTAATTTCAATATCTGTACATTATCTGTTTTACCGATTAGGGTTCTTTTCTCCAGATTTCTAGTAAGTACAATTTGTGAATAATCAAGTGGCTTAATCTGTTGATAGATCGTACTCCAGTAGTATGTCGCTGAGATACCAGGATTGGCTGTTTTGAAATCAATATGATCGACTTCGTTTGTTGTTTTTCTTTGATGTATTTTAAAGTAATCAAATAGAGGTTTCCAGTCGACACTTTCATTACTGTACCAATGTGATCCACCTGGATATTCGTAATAGCTAAAATCCGGATGAAAAGTTCCGAGTAATTTACGCATTTGACGTGCATATTCAACAGATACTGTTCGATCAGCATCACCATGGAGCACATATATTCCTAAAGGTTTGTAGTTGCTTGCATATGCAATTACATCACTTTGATTTCCTGACTTTAATAATATGTCTTCATACATATTTCGGCCTTTTTCTGGTATCAGCCCATCAGCAGATCCGTAGCCTTTTAAAGTTGGATATCCTGCACAAGGTGCTATTGCTGCCCACTTTTCTGGATAAGTAGCGCCTAGGAACCAGGTGCCGTGTCCGCCCATGGAATGACCAGTTAAGTAAATTTTTTGACTGTCTGGCTTTAACGTTTGTTGGGCAAGGTCGAGTACTTCTAAAGCGTCCATTCTGCCCCAATCCTCCCAGTTGAACCCGCGGGGGCGACGATTGGTCGGTGCGACAAGTGTTCCCCAATCCTTTGCTTGATAAGCCTGTGCTTGCCCTAAGGCTTCTACACCGGCACCATGTACTGAAAAGAAAAGTGCATCTCCTGCTTTTTCTCCTCCTAAGGCTGGATTTACGGCATAATATTGTAAACTATTATCTATTTTGCTGATGAATGTGATTCGATAGGGAGTATTTCCCGATACACTTCTCAGTGGTATTTTTTTCGTCTCGATCAACTTTTCTTTATCCCAGATAGCGATATCAGTTTGTACTTCACCTAAACTATTTATTGCAGATGCATCAATAGGAACGATAATTTTCCGTGTACTATTGGCCATAAGAACAGGTGCTGTTGAAATTACTTTTCTCCCTCCAGTATTGCTCTGAATTTTTATATTATGAATATTTTTATTACTTGTATTAATCAGAACTAGGCCGATAAGGAGATTCTGATTTTGTTTACCCTGTACGATATCTGGAAGTGTCAGGTCTTCGGTTGCTATCTGTATTTTGTTTTTTGGAAAACTGAGTGTCGCAGCTATAAATGAACCTCTTACATAAAATTCGTTTAAGCCTTTCTTCAACTGGACGGGAATATATAGCCAGCCCATACGATAGGGGTCGCCAGTATGCATTTCACCATTAATAAGAACTGCGCTATTCCCTCTGATATTGAGTAGAGCGGCCTGTTCTTTATTTGAATGGTAAGTAAGATAAAGATAGCTCGGGCGCGGCCCTCTATATGTTGATGCGGCAGATGTTGTGTTCTGACTTTGCTCTGCAATACGACCTGGTCCTGGTGGATTATTGGGTTGCTGTAGGTTGGTCGCTGTATTTTGTTGACGTCTAAAGAAGCCACTAGTATCGGCTTTTACAATAGTCCATAAAGCTTTATCATCTTTGCCATCTAAAGTTGTTCCTGCCACAGGGGTGGATAATTTATGCTGGTAAAAATACCAGAGTAGTTCGTCTGTATATATGGCTTCCCTTCCATAGGTAAAGGATGCTTCTATGCTAAGCCCTTCTGTAAAGCGATGTATGTTTTGTGCCGAAGAAGGTATGATTATTAAACTTAAAAACAAGATTATGAAAATCGATTTTATATTTAAGAGTGATTGCTGGTATTGCATGTTGAAAAAGGTTTAGTAAATCTAATATACATATCTTTATTGAGCTCCTCTTCATTCTTGATGTGAATTCAATGTTTTTGCGTCTGAGTGGATCAATGTCGTCTTATAAATAAATATTATTCGGGTTATTTTTTGCAATGGCGAAACCTATTATTTGTCGTAAATTTGTATCATTACTTTGTTGCAATCTATTGATAAAGTAATGTTTTATACTATTTAGTAGTATCATAGACGTAGGTCACTTAGCTTTTACTGTACTCGTAAATTGCTAATTTATCTGAATATGTTAAAGTAAAGTTGAAGTGAAGGAAGTAGAAAATAAAGGAACTTATTGGGTGATGTGCCGGGAATGCTTGGGACGCGGAAAAAAAAGACGTAAGCTTAGTAAGAAAGTACGGTTAAATTACCAGCTTGCATGCGATCAATTTGAAACAATGAAAGGTGAGGGCAATGTACCTGTTCGCCCTAAAGGTCATCAATATACTTGTTTGCACTGTAATGGTTCGGGCTTGATTCTGTCTAACGAACCAGTTATACCTGACGAAGAGCATTATCCACATGTTGCTATTATTGGTGCGGGTATTGGTGGTATTGCGCTAGCGGTGGCGTGTATGCACCGTGGTATTCCTTTTACGCTTTATGAACGCGATCGTGACTTTAGCACTAGGTCTCAGGGTTATGGACTTACTTTGCAACAGGCTAGTAAAGCTATTTCTTCATTAGGTATTTTAACTTTGGACGAAGGTGTGGTTTCCACAAAGCATGTGGTTCATACAACTGCAGGTGAAGTGATAGGTGAGTGGGGGATGAGGAAATGGTTGTCTTCGGATGTTGAGATGGTTGCGAAACGTTCGAATGTACATATAGCCCGTCAATCACTACGGCAGGCACTTTTACAGCAGCTTGGTGGAAATGATAGAATTAAGTGGGCACATCAATTGGTGAATTTTAAGCAAGACGAGAACGGGAGGGCTGTCTTAGATTTCCAAGTGAACGGTGAAATCATAACTTCGAAAGCCGATTTAGTAGTTGGTGCAGATGGTATTCGAAGTTCTGTCCGCAAGTTATTGCTTGGTGATGATGTGAATCCTTTACGTTATCTTGATTGTATGGTGATATTGGGTATTTGTTCTTTGAGTGCGCTCAATAATATCACAAGCACTTTATTGGACGGTGCGACGGTTTTTCAAACAGCTAATGGAAATGATCGTATTTATATCATGCCCTATACTTCAGATTCTGTTATGTGGCAACTTAGTTTTCCTGTCTCTGAAAATGAAGCAAAAGCTTTAAGTTTACAGGGACCGCAGGCCCTTAAAGAGGAGGCATGCCGCAAGGCGCCATGGCACGATCCTATTCCTCAGATTCTAGCTGCTACCGAGGTTGATCTTATTTCAGGTTATCCTGTGTATGATCGAGCGTTACTTGAAGCGGGGCTTATGGATAATGGGAAGCAGGTAACATTATTCGGAGATGCGGCCCATCCTATGAGTCCCTTTAAAGGACAAGGGGCAAATCAAGCCTTACTGGACGCATTGGCATTAGCGCGGGGTATTTCAAAAGGATGTGGATCATCTCATTGGAAAAAAACTGGAATAAGGGAATCCGTGTTGATGGAGTATGAGTCAGAAATGATAACACGGAGTGCTGTCAAAGTGAAGGATTCTGCAGATGCTGCGAAATTTCTGCATTCAGAAATGGTACTTTTTGAAAGTGATGCGCCTAGAGGGAGCTGTGTAAAGAAAATTGAATAGGATTTAATTTAGTTTTCTTTAATATGAGTTTTCTGTGATTTAATGAACGTTTTCCTATCTCAACATTAGTAAAAAACAATTCTCAAGGTTATAATCAATATGCTTTTCAATCAATTTGATTGATTAACTCCTATTTTATCTAAGAGTAATTTGATCAGATCAAATTCTGCTTGCCATACATTCTGTTTGGCTTTATGATAGGAGAGAATTGATTGATTGTAATCTGATAACATGGAGCGTCCCTCTCGATATCGTGATTCTTGTTCTTTTTTTTCTTGTGCTGCCAATTGTTCAATATTATGAAAGCGGAAGAGTTTTTGTTGTGCAGTCTTAATTTTAACAATTTGCTGTTGCGCATTGATCTGGTCGATTTGCTGTTCCTGATGTAATTGTAATTCCAATACACCTGAATTTAATATTTCTTTTTTCAAGGTTGGCTGTGCAGTAAAATAAGCGGATAAGGGTATGCGAAGCACTAGATTGATGTAACTATTTCCATACCACGAATGGCCTCTATCCAAGCGGAATTCATTACTAAAATACTGTTTCCCTAGGTAGGCGTTTGTTGATAGGGTCGGCAACAGCTGTTTTTTGACACCTTGCATCTGTAATTTGTTGATCTGTTGATCTAATTCTAATGACTTAATGGTATAATTTTCCTGTTGCAAATTTTTGACGAAAGAACAGATTTCCTCGATATTTGAATTTAAGGATTGTGTTTGAGCGAGATCGGTATACTTTCTTAACTCTAAGTCAGCATCTTCTAGAACCGACCAAGCATCGTATAGTCCGATCAGATGCTGTTCATATTCTTGTTGCGCATTTAAATACTGACTAGATGGGAGACGTCCAGCTTCATAACGAGCTTTGCTAATTTTCAAAATTTCATTATAAGAAGCAGAATCCTGTAATGCGAGCTCATACTGTTGTGTTGCAAGTACAACAGAAGCATAAGCTAGTGTAGCATTTTTTTTCCACTCTTGTATATGTTGCTCTTTGTTGATATCTTCTTTTTGTATTTCAAATGATTTTTGTTTCTCATCGAGCTGTCGTTTTGGATCAAATAAATTCCATTCCATCTGTATTCCCGCTTTGGAAGACCATTTTGTGGCAAATTTTAAAGGAAGTATAGCACCTTCCAATGCATTCGGATCAAATGCAATTGCCGGGACTGGCGTGGTCGGGATAATAAGATTCCGTTGCAGGTTAGCATCTATGTAAAATACCGGAATACGAGTATTTCTTAATTCTTTTAATTCCTGTATTTTAATTCCTCTTTTTAAAAGATCTTGTTGGTATATGAGGTTTTTATCAACCTCTTTCCATAGTTGTGCAATGCTCAATTTTTGTGCTTGAACGAAGATTGGAAAAATTGTTAGTATAGTAAATAGGATCTTCTTCATGTTAAAAAACAGATGCCGGTTCTAATTTGGTTATTTTTCTAACTGCAAATAATGAACCGCCAATTGAAATAAGCAATGTAATGAATAGTAGAAACAAGGCAAAAAGTGGGGAAATATCAATTACTAATCCAGCACCGGCAACACCGAATTTAAATCCTGCCAATAAAAACATGGCAATAAGATAGCCAATGACAGCATATAAAAATGCTTGAGCAATAATAAGTTTATTTACATAGCTTTTTTTTGCTCCGATCGCTTTTAGCGTCCCATAATCTTTAATTCTATCTAAAGCAGATGAATATAAGGTAAGTCCGATAATGAAAAAGCCACTAATCATAGCGAAAAGGACAAGAGTTCCAAAGCTCATTCCCATATTGGAGGTAATCAAGATTTCTTTGATTGTAGACTGTTGCAATTTCTTGGCATCCCAAGCACGGAGCTGTGGAAATAATTGCTGAATATCGTTGCGTACCTTTTCCTTATCTGTTCCGGGCTTTAATCTTGCAATAATGATGTTGACTTTAAAAGGAGATACATTTCCCAGAAATATGGCATTTTCCATAGAGGTATACATTAAACTTGCTCCGAAAGCTTGCGCTTGCTTTGTTATTACACTAATTTTGGCACTTTGACCATTGATTTCTATGGCTTTATCGACAAATAAATTTGTATTCCATGTTTTTGAACTGAAAAACTCGGCCGACACTGTACTTGGAGTTGTTAATGAAGATAAATTTCCTTCCTTTATCCTTTCGGTCTTAGGGCCCATAACAAAGTCTGGAGCATCGGCACCAATTAGCGTTACTGAAGCCGTTTTTCCATCTAAAAAAGTTGCTCGTGCTGGTGCTAATATTACAGGATAGGTATGCTCAATATCGTTTAAGCTCCCTATTTGCTGAACCAGTCGCTTATCGATACTATTTACAGCATTTATATTGTTACTCTGTGCTTCAATAATCCATAGATCATTTTCTTGAACAGGAGCATTGCCCACTAGATTTCCCATTAGCCCCATCAGAAAAAAAAGGAGCCCGAGCTGTTGTCCGATTAGAAAGATACTGATGACAATTGCCGTAATGATTCCTACACTTTTTGCGCGATCATATTTGATGAATTTAAAAGCTAATGCTAACATGCTATTTCATCTTTATTGTACATTCTACCTTGGCATTGATAGGTAGTTGATTATTGTTATTTACCTGTATTTTTATTTTTCGAACACGGCGGTCTTCTCCTTCATTTGCGGTTTCATATAGAATCGATTTGTTCGATAAGATGGGGCTTATGTAGAAGATCTGTCCCGTAGTAGGATTATCTTTTCTGCCTACTGGCAGGATAGTTACCGATTGACCAATTTTAACATCCTGAGCAAATAATTCATCGACTTCGGCTTCAATAATTGGGTTTGAAACATTTACTATTTTTCCAAGCTCATTTGCATTGCCGACACTTTGACCAACTTTGGCAGTTAGATCCATAATAATTCCTGATTTACGTGCCTTTATGTTGAAATCATTCTCCTGATTCTGTATTTTTTGAATCTGTAAATATTGTTCATGTTCTTTTATCTGCTGCGCTCTGCGCTTTTCTTGAAGACCTTTTAACGTTAATTCTTGTTGTCGCCAACTGGTAAGATCCGTTTCCATTACCTCTTTTGACTCTGCATTTTGGGCAAACAGACGTTTAGAAGTTTCGTATTTAGCTTGCAATTCTTTTAGATTTAAGTTTGCTTTTTCAATATCCTCAACTGTAGTTCTGTTTTCGGTGACTGCCGCATTTAACTTTGTTTGCTCTTGCTCGATATCTAATGTAATATTGCCTTTATCAAGTAGGACAAGAAGCTCTCCTGCCTGAACTGTATCTCCCTCTTTAATCAGTACCTGTTTAATAATTGCAGCGGTTGTGCTAGCAATAATGGCCCAATCTTCTGAAGGAATTATCTTACCAATCGCTTTTATTTCGGTTATATCTTGTAAGATTTGTTTATTAGTATGTGATGTTTTCGGCTTCTTATCCGAAGTGCAGGCCATTGTCATCATTACAATAGCTATAGTTATCGCGATTCTATTTGTAATCTTGTTCATTATTAATCACATCTGAAACTTTTCCTTCTTCTACATATATTACTTTATCTGCATATTTGCGCAGACGTAAATCATGGGTAACAATAATGACTGCCTTGTTTTTGGAAGCTAGTGTTTTTAGTTCTTGCATAATGCTTGTGGCACTTTTAGCATCAAGCGATGCGGTTGGTTCGTCACATAGGATCATTGCAGGATTAGTCACCAAAGCACGTGCAATTGCTACCCGTTGTTTCTGTCCCCCACTTAATCTTTTCGGAAGTGTCTTCATTTTAGTTGATAATCCTACTTCATCCAAAGCTCTGCTTGCACGGACGATAGCTTCCTTTTTTGTAATGCCTTGCAAAATGAGTGGTTGGATTACATTTTCTAAAGCATTTAATGGTTCTATAAGATTAAACTGTTGAAATACAAAACCGATTTCATGTAACCGTAATTGTGCTAAATCGGATTCCTTTAAGTTGTTAACATGTGTTTCTTTATAAAAAACATCACCAGCGGTAGGATAGATCACAAAGCCTAAAATTGATAATAGTGTTGTCTTTCCACTACCCGAAGGCCCCATTATTAAAGTCAATTTATTTGTCTCAAAACTAACATTGGTAGTATCTAATGCAGTTATAACAGAATCGCCTGTCTTGTAAATTTTTTTAACGTTTTTTAGTGTGACGATTCCTTGTTGCATGTCGAATTTTTATTAAAACAAGTGTTAAGAGGCAATGTTTGCACCGACTTACACGAATATCGATAAAATTTTATAGAAAGTGATAGATAAACGATCATTTAACTGGGATACCCGAACTTAAAGTTTTGGAAGTAATGAACTTTGATATTTTTTTGTGATCATAAGGATAGACTTTCTAAGCTTGTGTTTCTTAAAAAGGATTGTTATAATTTTTTAAGATTATAATGATGTGTGTATCAAGATGTTTTTCTTGTAATATTGATAAATAATAACCAAATTAGTTTCATAATACAACCAACAAAAATCATATAGGAAGTAGTTCAAGATCAAAAGAAAATATTGCTTGAGAGAAGATATATGAGTATAAACCTGATAATCTAAAATGATATTATGCAGTACCGAAATCGTATAGAGACAACCAGCCCATAACATGAGTTTTCCGTTATTGGTATTGTGTTACGAATTTTCATTGCGAATATTTAAAGATGTTGTTAAATAGATTCTTGGTTGTGTAGGCTTATGTATCCTAAAAAACTGGAATAAATACCATGTTGTTAATTAAATTTATATTTAAATGAATACAGTAAAAAGATATGCTTTAGTTGGAATTGTCACAGTGACGTTATTTTCCTTTTCTGCTTATGGCCAATTAGCGTATCCGCCAGAGGTACAGAAATGGGATGCTGATGCATTGGGAAATCATCGGGCGATAGTGAGGGTAAATAGTCAAGAAAAAGAGGTACAGGTCGTTTTGCCTTGGCGTAACCGTTGGATGGAACCTAAGCAGCAACTTATCATGGTAGATAGTGCAAGTAACAAAAAGTTAGTTCCCAATACTTATTTGTGGATCAATGCTGAATCGGGGGCTTTTCGCTTTAATCCTTTAGCAAATCATGGAACATACTACATTTATTATTTACCCTATAAAATGGGGGGACGCAGTGCTAATTACCCTGATGCCATCTACCTCAAGAATCCTATTGCAGCACCTTCGGATGCAAAACCTGAAATTCAAAATTCGAAAGGTGTTTCATTTGATCGTTTCGAATCGGTGGATCACTATAATAGTAATGATCCTATGGAAATTCTTGCAACTCAGAAAGAGATCGAAGCATTTGTTTCCCATAATGCTAAGAAATCCTATTATGTATTTCCGGAGTTAAGGGAATTTCCTGTAAAAATGGAAAAACAATTACCCCAGCGCTGGATAGGCATTGACAGACCTCGTGATCGTATTTATGGACACGCAAAACGAGGTGAATATTATGCTTTTCAAGTTGCTCTTTGGTCTTCTAAGCATGATTTAAGGGATGTAAAGATTTCATTTTCAGACTTTAAATCTAAGGATGGATCGTTGATCACTGCAGAGAACTTGAACTGTCTAAATACGCAAGGTATTGATTATACTGGACAACCGATGAAATTAAAAGTTTCTGTTCCGATAAATAATATCCAGTCGCTTTGGTGTGGTATTCAAGTTCCTGAAAATATAGGTGCTGGAGTGTATGAAGGAACAGTAAAAGTAAAACCAGCCAATGCTGAGGAACAAGTGATAAACGTTATTGTAGAAGTTACAGCCGATCTGATTCAGGATCATGGTGTGGATGAACCTTGGAATATGACACGCCTTCCGTGGTTGAACTCTATTTTAGCACAAAAGAATACACTTATCGCGCCATATACAGCACTGCAGATGAAAGCTGATTCTACTTTACAAATATTGGGGAGAGCGGTTAAATTGAGTGCATCGGGATTACCCGGACAGATCAGCACGTTTTTTACACCGGAATTAACGGAAATTTCAGATAAACCAAATAATCTTCTAGATGGACCTATGCAGTTTAATCTTTATGGAGCCATTGATGGAAGAGCTATAAAAATGAATAATAGTGGAATTAAGTTTGTCGAAAGAAATGAAGGCCAATATTGTTGGACAGCAATGAATAGTTCTCCACAACTTAACATGGAAGTAAATGGACGTCTGGAATTTGATGGTTACTTACATTACGAAGTTAAGCTAACTGCTCAGGAGGATGTTTCATTAAAAGATATCCAGATGCATATTCCGATGCAGTCCCAATATGCAACCTATTTTATGGGTTTGGGAGAAAAAGGAGGGAAAAGGCCTAATAAACTGACTTGGAAATGGGATGTGGCCAATAAAAATCAGGATGGTGGCTGGATAGGAGCTGTTCATGCCGGAATACAGTTTTCACTTCGTGACGAACATTATTCAAGACCGCTCAATACTAATTTTTACCTGCAAAAACCATTGGTATTACCAAAATCTTGGGGTAACGACAATAAAGGTGGAATCAATATTATAGAAGAAGGAAACTCAGTTGTAGTAAATAATTATAGTGGTGAACGAATATTGAAAAAAGGAGATATTCTCTATTATAATTTTAATTTACTGATTACCCCTTTTCATCCGTTGAATACCGAAGCCCAATGGAACGAACGTTATTATCATGCTTATAAACCTGTGGATTCGGTTGTACAGAGTGGATCTAATGTGATTAATATACATCATGCTAATGAAATAAATCCCTACATCAATTATCCTTTTATTGCTACTAAGGAAATGAAGCATTATGTAGATGAAGCCCATCAAGCAGGATTGAAAGTGAAAATATATAATACGGTTAGGGAAGTTTCCAACAGAGTCTATGAACTGTATCCGTTAAGAAGCTTAGGGCATGAGGTATTCTCGTCTGGTAAAGGACAGGGATATTCATGGCTACAGGAACATTTGGGAAGTGATTATATTGCTGCTTGGTATGTGCCTCAATTTAAGGATGCTGCAATCATCAACAGTGGAATGAATAGATGGCATAACTACTATGTTGAAGGTATGAACTGGTTGGTCGATCGTATTGGTATTGATGGTATTTATCTCGATGACGTTGCATTTGATCGGATCACGATGAAACGCATAAAAAGGGTACTAACTAAAAATGGTAAAGCTGGATTAATTGATCTACACTCCGCTAATCAGTTTAATAAGAGTGATGGTTTTAATAACAGTGCAAATCTTTATTTGGAACATTTTCCTTATCTCAATAGACTGTGGTTTGGTGAATATTTTGATTATGAAAACAATCAACCGGACTTTTTTTTAACAGAGGTGAGCGGTATTCCATTTGGATTGATGGGGGAAATGTTACAGGACGGTGGAAATCCTTGGCGAGGCATGATCTATGGTATGACTAACCGTATGCCTTATCAAAAATTAACACCTGCCGGACTGTGGAAAGCATGGGATGATTTTGGTATCAAAGGAAGTAAAATGATCGGTTACTGGTCTCCAAATATCCCTATAAAAACGAATAAAGAGAATGTTTTGACTACTGTTTTTCAAAAAAGAAATAAAACTATGCTGGCAATAGCGAGCTGGGCTCCGGAAAATACCGCAGTTAAATTGGAGATTGATTGGAGTAAATTGGGCGTAAATCCACAGAAAGCAAACATATATGCTCCAGCAATACCTCTTTTTCAAGTTGAGGGAAGATATAAAGCTGATGACCTAATTATGATCGAAAAAGGCAAGGGTATGATCCTCATTATTGAGGAATCTACTGAAAGGTAGTCGTTTTCAATTGCAACAGGTAAAAAATCAAATTAAATCTAGAAATATATATGAGAAACTTTTACAGCAGATAGCCGCAGAAAAGTTAGGAGAGAACATAACAATTTTAAGCAATGTTGTGTCAGAAAGAGCATGTAAGATGGAACAGCAGATTCGAGAAGGGCGATTGGAGAGGTACTGGCCAGAGCTCATACGTGCTGTGTATTTTTCATTAGATGATAGGATGTTTTAGTATTATTGATTCTGACATAAAAAAAGTGTAACAAAATTGATAAAGATGCGACTAATACAAAAATAACTTTATTAATTATGAAGCAGATTCTTTATGCAATTGTATTTGTAATTTTGGGTATGTCAAATACGCAAGCACAGATCAAAGGCGATTGGACCGGTACATTGGATTACCAAGGTACTGCAATTGCCATTATTTTTCACTTAACCGAGACCGACGGTAAAGTTCAGGGTACTATGGATGTTCCACTTCAGGGGGCTGTTGGAATTCCCCTGTCTGTTGTCACTTTCGAAAACAAGCAACTTGTTTTGAGTATTGAGCAAGCAGGAATTAAGTATAGTGGTAAATTGGAAAATGGAAAAATCACAGGTACATATACACAAGGTGAAGCCAAGCTACCTTTAATTTTGGAAAATAAAGTAATCACTAAGCCTGGCGATACTACATTGGTATCTACCAAAGAACAGTTAGCAACACTTATTGCATTGGACAAAGGTAATTTTAAATATCAGGTTGAAGATTATTTTGCGAAACCAAAGCTATCCGGTTTTCAGTTATCTCCAAATGGTAAATATATCTCATATCGCGAGAAGGATGATAAGAATAAACGCCATGTAATGGTAAAAGAAGTCGCTACTGGTAAAGTTATTCGGGCTATTGAAGAAAAAAATGAGCTGATCCGCGGTATGGGTTGGATTAATGATGATCGTTTAGTGTACGTCATGGATCAGGGTGGTAACGAGAATTACCATCTTTATGCAATAAATATTGATGGAACTAATAATATTGACTTGACACCTTTTGAAAATATTCAAGCATCGATTTTGAATATGTTGAAGGAACAAAAGGATTTTATTATTATCCAGATGAATAAAGATAATAAACAGGTATTCGAACCTTATAAAGTTAATATTCAAACTGGGGTAATGGAAAAACTATTTACGAATGAAGATCCTGCAAATGCAATAGTTGGTTATGAATTTGATAAGGATGGTAACCTTCGTGGATATGCAAAGATGCAGAATGGTATAAATAGTCAATTTTTTTATAAGCCTCAAGGTGCCACAAATTTTGAACTTTTCCATACGACTAAGTGGGATGAAACATTTAGTGTTGTATCGTTTAACTATGCTTCTAAGAATTCCGATGAAGCTTATGTCTTAACTAATTTGGATTCCGACAAATCTCGAATTGTTTTGTACGATCTTAAAAATAAAAAGATATTAAGAGAAATCTACGCCAATGAAGAATATGATGCGAATCTAATTTCTCTTTCAAGAAAGCGCAATTGGGAAATTGACTTTGTGGGATATGAAGGAGAAAAGGTAATTATAAAACCGGTCAGCGAGACTTTTAAGAAAATTTATAAAAATCTGGAAAGCCAATTTAAAGGTTATGAGTTCTCGATTGCTGGTAAAACAGACAATGAAGATCAATTGTTAGTTGTTGTTCAAAGCGACAAACTTTATGGGCGTTATTATCATTATGATACCAAAAGTGGTAAAGCGACTCTATTAGTGGATTTGATGCCACAATTGAAAGAAGAGGATATGGCAGTGATGCGTCCAATTACTTTTAAATCCCGTGATGGAATGACTATTCATGGATATATCACATTGCCTAAAGTAGCTCTTGATGGTAAAAAAGTTCCTTTGATCGTAAACCCACATGGTGGTCCTCAGGGAATACGCGATAGCTGGGGCTTTAATCCCGAAACACAATTGTTCGCAAGCCGAGGATATGCAACCCTTCAAGTGAATTTCCGTATATCTGGTGGATATGGAAAAGAATTCCTTCGTGCCGGTTTTAAGCAAATAGGTCGTAAAGCGATGGATGATGTTGAAGATGGTGTACAATATGCTATTGAGCAAGGTTGGGTTGATAAAAGTAATGTCGCGATCTATGGAGCTAGTCATGGTGGATACGCTGTACTAAGAGGTTTAGAAAAGACACCTGATCTGTATAAAGCGGGAGTTGATTATGTTGGTGTTTCTAATATTTTTACACTTATGAGTTCGATTCCTGAGTATTGGAAACCTTATAAAGAAATGTTATATGAAATATGGTATGATCTGGATAAAGAAGATGAAGCTGCAATCGCGAAAGAAGTATCACCAATTTTTCATATTGATGCAATCAAATCACCTTTATTTGTCGTACAAGGAGCAAATGACCCACGCGTTAAAATTGCTGAAGCTGATCAGATTGTAAAAGCTTTGCGGGATAAGGGTGTTGATGTACCCTATATGGTTAAATATGATGAAGGACATGGTTTTGGTAAAGAAGAAAATCAGATCGAGTTTTATAAAGCGATGATGGGATTCTTTAGTAAACATCTTCACTAATCAGGATCAAGATTATTTTATTAGAAAGCTGTCTTCTTTTATAAGGAAGACAGCTTTTTTATGTTAAAGCCGAGAGCCGATATTCGTTTGGACTAAGGCCTACATTCTTCTTGAAAAACCTTGAAAAATGTTGAGGATATTTAAATCCTAATTCATATGCAATTTCATTGATTGATTTACTTCGGTTGTAAATTTTATTTTTAGCTTCATCAATGATCTTATCCTTTATATATTCCTGTGCTGATTTGCCAGCTTCTTTTTTGATTAGGTCTCCAAAATAATTGGGCGATATGTTTAGTTTATCTGCAAAATACGCCACGGAAGGAATACCGTTTTCAATTAAATTATCACACTTGAAATAATGATTTAATAGCTGTTTAAAATTCTTTACCATCCCCCGATTAATATGATCTGGAACGCTGAATTGACGATCATAGAATCTTTCACAATAATTTAAAAACAACTCGACATTCGAGATTAATAGTTTTTTGCTGTGCTTGTCTATGGGTTGACTTAATTCATATTCGATTTTTGCGAAACAGTCAGATACGATCTTACATTCATTTGGAGTTAATAGCAATACTTGATGACTGTTATTTTGAAAAAAATGATAAACATTTAAATGTTCAGTAAGTGCTGTTCCTGCAATCAGATCCGGATGAAATACTAAGGCATGCCCTTTTCTAAAAACCTGATCGGCCGTATTTTCGATTCCGATCGTGTTGCCCGGAGCAATAAAAGAAAGCTTGCCTTCATGATTATCAAGTATAGATAGTGCAATACAATATAAATCCAAATGGACATTGCAATCTGGACGTAAGGTTGCTTTAGACCAGTCAACGATATTAACTAACGGATGGCGCACTTCAAAATGATTGAAAATGTTGAATGCATAAACGCTATTTAGATGAGTGATTTTTTTCATATTACTTACATTTATGATTTGATCAATTTTTGCCATTTAAGATAGGTTCCTGATCTCCATAACCATTCGATCGGACCGTAACGAAATTTCTGTAGCCACATATGACTTAACTGAATCTGGAGCATAGTATAGCCTAAACAGATCATAACGCTTAGAAATATACCAAGATCATATAGACCAAAGCCATATCCATAGAATATAAATACACCTAAGATCGACTGTACCATATAATTGGTCAGCCCCATTCGACCATAGCTTTCAAGTTTTGAAAGTTTCTTTTGCATCGTTTCTTTACTGTAAATAACTATGATGACAGCTAACCATAAATATGCTGCTAATAGGTTAATGAGATTATCTAAGGGAATTACTAGCCATTCAGCAATTGGATTACCATGTTGTGCCGGTAAGATCGGTTTTATAATATAAAGTAATATAACGGCACCTAAGGCCATCCAAGCTAAGCGATAAATCTGATTTTTGTATTTTTCAAGTTTTTCAAATAAACGTAAACGACCTGCCAATAATCCAAGAATAAAAAAGCCCATTGTCATATAGCCTCGTCCATATTCCCCAAATTGGAAGTTGAATTTAAAATGTAACTGTTCACTAAGGTTGTGCTGTATGTTTGTTAAAATCGATCCATTGAAAAATATTTCTTGCCAACGGCCTCTTCTTTCAGTCATCGTTTCAGTAATAGTTGATAGAATCTCTGGAGCAATTGATTTGTAAACAATGTTAGATAGCTGTGCACCGCCCAATAAAAAGAAAATCGAGATCGCAATCAACCATTTGTTGGATAATTTATACATAAAGATCAGCGGTACACCCAATAGCGCATAGATGATCAAGATATCATTTCGAAAAAGAGCGCTATGTATAAGACCGATGATAAATAGGATAATAAGACGCCAGAAAAATCGACCACGAAAATCAATACCTTTCTTAGCAGCATTATCCATTTGTATAAAGAAACTCAAGCCGAATAAAAAAGAAAAGATAATAAAGAATTTCCCCATGATGAAATACTGTAATATCCAGCTTAAGATCGAGTCCATTGTACCGATCCAGGGCAATGGTGGTGGGGCAGTACTAGTGAATGCACCGAAATGCTGTAAGGCATGTGTCATACAAATACCGATTAGAGTAATACCCCTAATAGCATCTATGACAGTTATTCTATTGTTTGTAATTGCTTGTTTTGCTACTGGTTCCATAAACTATCTTGTAATAGGTAGTCGCAAAAATGTGGAAATTTATTAATGCCTATATGTAGGGATGGAACAAAGCGAAATATTGATTACTGAATACGAAAAATCTGAAACATAAACGACGATGGTTTTACATATTTACCATCCATTCTTTAAAATCTGAAGCTTTATTTTTACTGACATAAATGCGTTCAGGGGTTTCTGTATCAAGTGTAATAAGTAAGCGGTTATCAAACCAGATGGTGATGCTCTGGACTGAATTTCTTGCAATAATGAACTGTTTATTAGCACGATAAAAGTTCTTAGGATTTAAAGTAATATAGAGTTGCTCGAGTGTTCTTGAATAAGGATATTTACTGCCATCTTTGAGATAGATATGGGTACTTTTATCTGTTGTGTAAAAAAAAGAAACAGTCTGTAGGTCAATTGGAATTAATCTGTCTTGAACAGGAATTAAGATTTTATCTTTATACTGTTTGGCAGGAGCTAATTGCGTAATCTTTGAGATATAGGCTACTAGATCTGATTGTGTAAAACGTTTAAATTTTTGCAACGCGCGGTCAAGATCATTTTTCTTTATTGGTTTTAGCAAATAATCAATACTGTTGACCTTGAAGGCTTCAATAGCATATTCATCATAAGCAGTAGTAAAGATTATAGGAACTTCCACCTCAACATGATTGAAGATTAGAAATGCCGCACCATCAGAAAGATGAATATCCATTAAAATGAGATCCGGCGGTGGATTTGTAGTTAACCAGTTAATGGTCTGGCTGACACTTTCTGTATTACCTGATACCTGAATAGTGGGATCAATTTCTTTTAATATCTCAACTAAGCTTTCATAAGCTGCAGTTTCGTCTTCAACAATTAATACCTGCATCAATAATTACTTTAAGGGTAAATAAACTGTAAATGTTTTGCCATTATCTTCAATATGTATCGGTTTTTCCAGTAATAATATAAATCTACTTTCTAGATTTTTAAGACCTGTTCCGTTACTGACGGGTGCGACCAATTTAGGGTAAATAGGATTTGAAACAACAAGTTCATTGCGGTCATTGAAGTAAATATCAATGATCATTTTATGATCGCTGTCAATGATATTATGTACAACAATGTTATCCAATAAAGGGAGGATAGATAACACTGGTAATTTATAGTCCAATACTTCATCACTTATATCAACGTTATAGGTCAATTTATTGGCAAAGCGAACTTCCATCATATATTTAAAAGCATCTACGAAAGCAAGCTCTTCTCTCAAAGTAACCAGACCTTTTTTGTCACTCTGCAGAATGTATCGGAATACATCAGATAATTTGTTAACATAAGTTAAAGTGACTTCATCATTCTTTTTTCGAATTAAAGAAGTTAGACCATTTAGGGAATTAAAAAAGAAATGTGGGTTGATCTGATTGGTAAGTGCATCATAGCGGCTCTGTAGATTTTTCATGGTTAGCTCCTCAATCTGCTGTTCTTTTTTTCTCTTATCGCGATAGAGCTGTATAATGTACCCCACGAGCGAACTCAGGATAGAAACAACAAAGAATTGAAAGAGTACAAGACTTCCAAAATGCCTTACTTTGGTAAATAGTAAAAATGAAATACCGCCATATACAACGTAGCCGCTAGCTGATATCAAAAGATTGTAAGCGATCCGTTTTTTTAAGGTTGAAGATCGAAGATAAGTCAGATTGCTTTTAATCAAAATAAAAACCAATGACACAAAGAACAGGTAGCGAAATAAGAAAAAGATGATATGCTGCATTTTTCTTGTTTCTTCTAATCCTCTTAATTCAAAAGGTAACCAGATGATATCCGGGTATATAATAAATGTTGCGGCAGCGATACTGATTAATAAGACCTGCCATGAACTGTATTTTGCTAACAATATTTTTTTGATTTTGTACAACAATAAATAGTACTATTTATAAAGATACAACCTTCTGTTTCGAAAATAAATACCTGACCCGACTAAAACGAAAAATAAAGGATGAAGACGAAAGTATATTTTGTAATACACCATTCCCTTAAGCATGTAAATAGAGTTATGCTGTTTATTTTTATAAATATCTGGAGTTGCTAACTTAGTCGGCAGTGTAAGTTAAGAACAATAAATATCTTAATTTTGAAACGATGACTAAAATCCGTAAAAAATATGATCGCACCTTTAAAGAACGTGCAGTTGAGTTGAGTA
>NZ_CP066166.1:5194853-5318270 GCF_016132525.1 Sphingobacterium sp. UDSM-2020 | reverse complement strand
AGAGAAGTCAAGCCCGCCAGAGCCGATGGTATTGCCGTAACAGGTGGGAGAGTAGGTCGGTGCCTTTTTTTATACAGAAGCCTTTGCTATACAGCAGAGGCTTTTTTGTGTTTATACCTTTTTATGCTGTGAACAGGGCTATTCCGGTTATTCCGGTAACTTCTGCAGGCCCGTCATGCTCATCATTTAACCTATTCAGCTTCTATATCCTCTTCCTATCGGACAAGCATACTGTCACTATATCTTCCGATCTCTAATTTTTAATACTCATATAATGCTATTTGATACTTCTTATATACTAGGGACTATTATGTTCTCGTGAACGCGGGGTTTGTGTACTGCCTTTTTATTTCTTCGTTATCACTTAGCTATTCAGTTTTGTATGTAGCATATGATAGTCTATTTGAGATCACATGATTTACGGGCAATAGGTTTCCCTTTCATTATACTTGATAAAAAATAACCTAATCCAGTTTATTTAGCTGGATTAGGTTATTCTTAATGCTTATTATGATATTTATTATAGAATATTGGATTTTTATTCTTGCAATTGGACAAATTTTAATCGTCTTAATTTATACATAAATAAATCAATGTGGCAAGAGTGCTGCCTATAAGTGGACCGACTATAGGCACCCAGGCATATGCTAGATTAAATGTTTTTTTATTCTTTATCGGTAATAAAGCGTGTGTAATTCGAGGGCCTAAATCTCGGGCAGGGTTGATGGCGTACCCGGTTGTACCGCCTAAAGATAATCCGATTACCCAAACAATAAAACTTACCGGTATTGCTCCTATAGTACCTAAGCCCAAAGTTTGTCCTTGTTGGATAGTTGGTTCAGTGAAATGTAGGATGCAAAAAATTAAGACAAAAGTACCTACAATTTCACTGATGATATTAATTTTAGGATTAAAGATAGCAGGTCTTGTACAAAACACGGCCTCTTTGGCTCCTGCATCTTCGGTTTGGGTGAAATGATCTTTGTACATCAACCAAACGATAAATGAACCAAACATAGCCCCTAAAATTTGCATTGTGATGTATTGAAGTCCTAAACTTAAGGTCATTTTGTTCAATATTAAATTAGCAAGCGTAACAGCAGGATTAAGATGCGCCCCGCTATAGGGTCCTGCAATCGTTACTCCGGCAAATACCGCTAAAGCCCAAGCTGTACTGATTACCATCCAACCTGAATTGTTCCCTTTAGTATCTTTCAATACAACATTTGCGACAACTCCTCCTCCTAATAAAATGAGCACGGCTGTCCCAATAAATTCTGCGATTAGTACATTCATAATAACTGTTGTTAAGCGTTGAGATCGTAGTTAGCCCAAAACTTGGTTGTCTCTACAGCGCGCTTCCATTCTCGCAATGATTGTTCAATTGATGGATCTGGTATTGGTGTAAATGTTCTGTTAATTTGCCATTGTTTTGCTATTTCTTCCACACTGGGCCAAAATCCAACCGCTAGACCGGCTAAATATGCTGCTCCAAGTGCTGTCGTTTCTGTTACCTCAGGACGTATGGTGATTGTATTGAGAAAGTTGGCCTGGGTTTGCATCAGGAAATTATTCGCACTTGCGCCACCATCAACACGAAGTTCTTTGATTTCAATATTTGAATCAGACTGCATGGCTGTCAGAATATCTGTTATTTGAAATGCGATTCCCTCTAGCGCAGCTCTGGCAATATGAGCGACATTGGTGCCTCGAGAAAGCCCTAATATCGTACCACGTGCATAAGGATTCCAATGTGGTGCTCCTAAACCTGAAAAAGCCGGAACCATATAGACACCATCGCTATCCGCTACACTTTCAGCCAATTTTTCTATTTCTGCAGAAGTTTTGATGATACCTAATTCATCTCGTAACCACTGCACAACAGCTCCTCCAATGAATACACTTCCTTCCAGAGCGTATGTTACCTTTCCTCCAATTCTCCAAGCAATCGTAGTGACTAAATTGTTATTCGAAAAAATTGGTTTTGAGCCAATGTTCATTAATAAGAAGCAACCTGTTCCATAGGTATTTTTTGCCATTCCTTTTTGGGTGCACATTTGTCCAAATAGTGCCGCTTGCTGATCGCCCGCAATCCTTGCAATAGGTACACTACTGGAAAGGATCTGACCCGAAGTATGTCCATATACCTCTGACGAGGAGGCAACTTTAGGAAGGATACTTGCAGGTACGTTAAATATGGTCAGCAATTCATTATCCCATGTTAACGTTTCGATATTGTACAACATCGTTCTTGATGCATTGGACACATCGGTTACATGGACAGCTCCATCAGTTAGGTTCCAAATAATCCAACTATCTATGGTTCCAAAAGCGAGATCGCCCACATTTGCTCTTTCTCTAGCACCTTTTACATGATCTAATATCCAGTTGATCTTAGATGCGGAGAAGTAGGCATCGATACGAAGACCTGTTTTTTTCTGAATGGTATTGCCATGACCTTGATTTTCGATCTGCTTACAATAGTCTGCTGTTCTTCGATCTTGCCATACAATAGCATTATAGATGGGTTCCCCGGTTTTTCTATCCCAAATAATAGTGGTTTCACGCTGATTTGTAATTCCGATGGCTTTGATATGTTTTGGGGTAATCTTCATCTTGGCCATAACTTCTGTAAAAACTGAAAGTTGACTGGACCAAATCTCTTTAGGATCGTGCTCAACCCAACCAGATTTTGGATAAATCTGCTTGAATTCTTTTTGTGCTATCGCTTCTATTTTTCCTGACTTCGAAAAGATAATTGCTCTTGAGCTCGTTGTGCCCTGGTCTAATGCCAAAATGTATTCTTTAGTACTCATAAATGCGTTGTTAATGGATTAGGAATTGTAAGTATAGTTTTTACAAAGTATAAGGAATTGTGCAAGCTGTTCTTCTTCCCATGTTTTCGATTGCTCAAGTTCTTTGGACATAATCTGAACAACTAGGGGAGCTGCCTCCATGGCTGCTTTTGCATCTAAAAACAGCATGCGTATCCTTCTTGCTAAAACATCTTCCAGGCATCTTGCCATTTCATTTCTTACTGCCCATACTACTTCTGCTGCGATATAATCAAATTTGGGGTGAATCTTTTGGGACAAATTTGGATCCTTTTGTGCTAACTCTTGTATTAACTTTGCATCTGAACCGTATATCTGCCAGTGTCCCTGCTGTTTTTCTTGAAGATAACCATGTATTTTTAAGGTTTTTGTAATACAAGGAGCTGTATTTAACTTTCCGATTTGAATGGCTTTGTTAACGGTATCTTCTGCCATTTTACGATATGTCGTCCATTTCCCTCCTGTAATGGTAATCAATCCTGATTTACTGCTGATCAGTTTATGGTCCCGGGAGATTTCTTTTGTTGAAGCTGGATTACTTTCATCTGGTGCAGCCAGTGGTCGCAAACCTGCAAATACACTGAGTATATCTGCTCGGGTAGGAGCAGGATTGAGGTAGTTTTTAGCCGTTTCTAAAATAAAATCTACTTCTTCTTCTAAAGGTCTTGGTTCAATAGTGTGAATATCTAAGGGCGTATCTGTCGTTCCTAATAGGATGTGGTCGTGCCATGGCACACCAAATAGCACACGTCCGTCATTAGTTTCCGGAATCATAAGGGCATCTTCTTCCCCTAAAAATTTCTTGTCAATGACAATATGTGTTCCCTGAGATGGTCTTACTAAATTCTTATGGACAGGTGATTCCAGTTTTAATATATCATCAACAAAGATTCCGGTCGCATTAATGACGGTTTTTGCTTTAACTTCAAAATTCTGGTTTGACTCTAAATCTGTAAAAGAAACACCACAAACTTGACCATTTGTATCTTTATGAATGGCATTTACATCACAATAGTTTAAGATTGTTGCATCAAGAGAATTTGCTGTCTGTGCTAGATTGATCGCAAATCGGGAGTCATCAAACTGGCCGTCATAGTAGATTATACCCCCTTTTAGATTATCCTGTTTGACAGCATGCAGTTTTGCAACAACCTGACTGCTGGATAAAAATCTGGAAGTTCCGATCCGGTATGCACCGGCCATCCAATCATAGATTTTTAATCCAATCAGATATTTCCACTTACTGAAAAATGTATAGCATGGAATAATAAAGCTTTGAATTTTAGCTAAGTGTGGTGCATTTTGGAAAATTATTCCTCTTTCATGCAATGCGGAATAGACAAGTTTAATATCTCCATTTGCGAGATACCGCACACCACCATGGACTAATTTCGTACTCCTACTTGAGGTTGCTTTTGCAAAATCATATTTTTCGAGTAATAATGTTTTAAATCCTCGAGAAGCCGCATCGACAGCGATACCAAGCCCAGTTGCCCCGCCTCCAATGATAACAATGTCCCATTTTGAAGTTTTATTTACGTTTTCTAGATTCGTCTTTCTTTTGAAATTGCTCATACAATGATATGATTTTGGATATTTTGTTTATCAAATGTTCACTTTTTCAGGTATATCTTTTATAAAGAAGGGCCTTACATTATAAACGAAATAGCTTGAAAGTTTGTTTTATTTATTTTTTAATTAGTATTTTGTTCTCCAAATTGTTTTTTACAAAGTCACCAACAGATTGGAGTTTGTTTTCTTGTCGTTAGGTAAACCAAGGTAATCTTTTCGTCAGCTATAACGATACCTTAACCATTTATTAGCTATATGGTTGTTGTCAATAATTGGTAGGTCATACATTTGATGTACGATTTCATCCAATATAGATGTAATTTAAAGAGGTACGTCTTTGGTATTATTAAAGCTTGTTTGTTAAATTTCTACGGGTAAAAAACAGAATTTTATAAAAAAATATGAACCCTTGTTTTGGAATAAAACAAATGGTTATTTATTTTTTTTTCCTTAAATAATGTAAAAAAAGACTAAAAATATTGTCATTCGTTAAAGAAATGCCTTTATTTGCACAAATCTCAAATTTAAATGGCTAAAAATTTACTCATAGTAGAGTCTCCGGCGAAAGCGAAAACAATAGAAGGGTATTTAGGGAAGGACTTTTTGGTAAAGTCCAGTTACGGACATATTCGTGATTTGGTGAAGACCGATGATGCTATTGATACAGATAAAGATTTTCAACAAAAATATGAAGTGCCGAGTGATAAGAAGGCTGTTGTCAGTGAGTTAAAGAAATTAGCAAAAGCTGCAGAAACAGTTTGGCTAGCATCCGATGAGGACCGCGAGGGGGAGGCTATATCGTGGCATTTATTTGAGACTTTAGGTTTAAAAGATGAGAGTACTAAGCGTATTGTATTTCATGAGATCACCAAACCTGCGATTTTAAAGGCCATTGAGAATCCACGTAAAATAGATTATAATTTAGTAAATGCACAGCAGGCCCGTCGTGTACTGGATCGTTTGGTAGGATTTGAGCTTTCACCTGTGTTATGGAAGAAAGTAAAACCATCGTTGTCCGCAGGACGTGTTCAATCGGTAGCAGTGCGTTTAATTGTAGACCGCGAGCGCGAGGTTATAAAATTTAATGCGGAAGCATCATTTCGTATTGTGGCATTTTTCCATACTGGAAAAGTTAAAGATAGTTTTAAAGCTGAGTTGCCACAGCGTTTTGCAACAGAGGCTGAAGCAAAGCAGTTTTTAGAGGATTGTAAGACAGCGGAATTTGCTGTTAAGAGTTTGGAAACAAAACCTGCGAAAAGAGCTCCAGCGGCTCCGTTCACTACCTCAACGCTACAGCAGGAGGCTAGTCGTAAGCTAGGATTTTCTGTTGCGCGTACTATGCAGGTTGCTCAACGCTTATATGAAGCTGGTCGCATTACCTATATGCGTACCGATTCTGTTAACTTAAGTGATACAGCAACAGAAGCTGCTGAGAAAGAAATTCGTTCTGCTTATGGTGATCGTTATCATAAGTTAAGAAAATATAAAACAAAAACTTCTGGAGCTCAAGAGGCTCACGAAGCCATTCGTCCAACTTATTTTTCTGAACATAGCATTGAAGGTGATGCAGCAGAAAAACGTTTATACGATTTAATTTGGAAACGTGCTATTGCTTCTCAAATGAGTGAGGCAGAGTTCGAGAAAACATTAGCTAAAATTTCTATTTCTACACGTAAGGAGGATTTATCTGCTTCAGGTGAGGTAATGAAGTTTGATGGATTCTTGAAAGTTTATTTTGAATCTACAGATGATGATCAAGAGGTAACGAATGATGATGATAGTGATAACTCCTTGTTGCCACCTTTGGTAACAGGACAATCGGTCGTATTGAAAAGCATGAACGCGACAGAGCGTTTTACAAGACCTCCTGCTCGTTATACAGAGGCTGCTTTGGTGAAGAAGTTGGAAGAATTGGGTATTGGTAGACCATCTACTTATGCACCGACAATTTCTACGATTCAAAATCGCGGTTATGTAGTGAAAGAAGAAAGAGAAGGACGTTCACGTGACTATCGTGTATTGACTTTAGAAAATACGGAAATCTCTGCCGTTACTAAGACTGAAATTACTGGCGCTGAAAAAGGAAAAATGTTTCCAACAGATATCGGTATTGTTGTTAATGATTTCTTAGTTGAACACTTTAAAGGCATTGTAGATTTTAATTTCACGGCAAAAGTAGAAAAGGAATTTGATGAAATTGCACATGGTTTGACCGAATGGACAGATATGTTGCGTGAATTCTACGGACCTTTTCATTCAGAAGTACAGAATACGTTAGAAAATGCTGAACGTGCTAACAACGAACGTGAGTTGGGTGTCGATCCTGTATCGGGTAAACCTGTCTCTGTACGTATTGGTAAGTTTGGTCCTTTGGTGCAGATTGGTGCACAAGATGATGAAGAGAAACCTCGTTTTGCATCTTTGAGAAAAGGACAGATGATCGAAACGATTACTTTTGAGGATGCTATGGAATTGTTTAAGCTTCCAAAGAAGGTTGGTATCTTTGAAGAAAAGGAAATGACTGTTGCCATTGGCCGTTTTGGACCTTATATCCGTCATGATTCTTCTTTTTATTCTTTACCAAAGAATGTTGATCCACTTGATGTGACAGAGGAAGAGTGTATCCAGATTATCAAAGACAAGAGACAAAAAGATATTGAAAAGGTAATTCGTGTTTTTGACGAAAATCCTGAAGCTCAAATTGAACAAGGCCGTTGGGGACCGTTTATCCGTTTTGGAAAACAGAATTTGAAAATTCCAAAAGGAACAGAAGTAGAGCAGATCACGTATGAAGATGTCTTGAAATGGGCGGAAGCTGATGCTCCTAAAAGCAAAGGAAAAGTAACTGCTAAAAAAGCGACTACTGCAAAGAAAGCTCCTGCTAAAAAAGCTCCTGCAGCGAAGAAAGCGACTGCGGTTAAAAAGACAACTACAAAGGCTGCTGTGAAAGCGACTAAAGATAAATAATTGAAATGAAAAAGGATTTACCTGAAAACATTGTTCAAAATATTACGATTGCTGTTGTATTGGAGAGTGAAAGCCCGGAGTCAAAAGTTTGGAATGTTTATTTAATTAATGAAAAGAATCAAGAAATTCAAAATGTCTTGGTTACTTCAAAAGGTTATGGCGAAAAGGATGGTGCAAATGTGATCACAAGCACATTACGTCATTTTATCGGTAATGTTGCTCCACATTCTTTCGAAAAAATCGAAGCTATTGATGAACAGGTATTCGGTTTAACCAATGAATATTGGTTAAGCTTTTATATTGATAATATTATTTACGATAAAAAATACATCTTCCTACCTGAAAGCATTATAGAAGGGAATTTAATACTGGTTCCTTTAGTGAATAAGCTTGGGGTGATTATTGGGGGGATGAATTAGTTTTATGACAACAAGACATAACTTTATTATCGCTATTGATGGTTTTTCATCATGTGGTAAAAGTACAGTGGCAAAAGCACTGGCCAAAAAATTAAAATTTGTTTTCATTGACAGTGGTGCAATGTACCGTGCTGTGACACTTTATTTTCTCAGAGAGGGAATAGATATGAAAGATGATAAAGCAATAGCTGAGGCGTTGGAAAATATTCATATCGATTTCATTCCTAATGATGATAAAACTGAGATTCATCTTAATGATGAAGATATATCGGATGAGATCCGTCAGATGTATATTTCGGATATGGTGAGTGAAGTGAGTACAATAAAAGCTGTGCGTCAAGCCATGGTAAAACAACAGCAGAAATTAGGGCGGAGACGCAATATCGTGATGGATGGTCGCGATATAGGCACAACTGTATTTCCGGATGCAGATATGAAAATTTTCATGACAGCGGATCCGCAAGTACGTGCTAACAGACGTTATTTAGAATTGACCAATAAGGGAGAGCAGGTGACGATCGATGAAATTGTTAAGAATCTGGCACATCGTGATCATATTGATAGTACAAGGGAAGAAAGTCCTTTGCGTAAAGCGGAAGATGCCATTGTGCTGGATAATTCTTATATGAGTCAAGAAGATCAATTGACATTTGTCATTGATGAATACACAAAAAGAAGAGCTTCCAAATAGGAAACTCTTCTTTTTTATTTAATGCTATTGATTTGTTGTTGTTCTTTTAGTTTCGCAACATTGTTTTTCTCTCCAAATTCTTCTGTTTTTTCTTGGAAAGAATCTAATAGTTGACGGATTGCATCTGAATTGTCTGCTGTACGTTGAAAAATATCCGGTAGAATCTTTTCTAGATTTTGGTCTCCAAGTTCGATATTATCCACCTCGATTTTCCCAATTTTTTCTAATACGGCTTGCTGACTTTTCCTAACATCTTCTAATTCTCTCGCAATTTTTTCCATCAATTCAAATTTCTTCAATTTATCCATATTATATAAAATTTAGTGATCAATTACTATATATAACGTATAAAGTGTTCAAAATGTTTTAAATAAAAAAGGGTTGCTCATTTGAGCAACCCTTTTTTATCGTCTATACTCACTGATTAGTGTGTACGGCCTGGGTACACTTCAAGTCCTTTTTCTAAGCAGATCAATGCTTTTTTTAGATCGTTCTGATTAAGAACGTATGCTAGTCGAACTTCGTTGATTCCGGCACCTGGAGTGCTGTAGAAGCCTGTTGCAGGAGCCATCATAACCGTTTCATTTTCGTATGCAAACTCTTCTAACATCCATTGACAGAATTTATCTGCGTTATCGATCGGTAGTTTTGCTACAACGTAAAATGCGCCACCTGGATTAGGTGAAAATGCACCTTCAATTTTATTTAAGCCGTTGACTAAAGTATCACGACGTGCAGTATACTCTTCAGACACTGCCTCAAAATAACTATCTGGTGTATCTACAGCTGCTTCACCTGCAATTTGTCCTTCCAAAGAAGGGCTTAAACGCGCCTGTGCAAACTTTAGAGCGACTTGGTACAGTTCTTTATTCTTTGTGATTAAGCAACCTATTCTGGCACCACATGCTGAGTAACGTTTTGAAACGGTATCAAAAACAACAACATGTTGTTCCAATCCCTCCAGATGCATAGGTGAAATGAATTCACGCCCATCATAACAGAATTCGCGGTAGGCTTCATCAGAGAATAAGTATAAATCATATTTTAAACAAAGCTCACGCAATGCTTCTAGTTCTTCTCTAGAATACAAATAACCTGTAGGGTTGTTCGGATTACAGATCGCAATCGCTTTTGTTTTTTCAGTGATTACTTTTTCAAACTCCGCAATAGAAGGTAAAGCGAATCCATTGTCGATATAAGACATGATCGGTTTTACCACAATGTCTGATGAGCATGCGAAGCCGTTGTAATTGGCATAGAAAGGCTCAGGAATGATTACTTCTTCACCCGGGTTAAGACAAGCCTGCATCGCAATCATAATCGCTTCAGAGCCACCGTTTGTCACTAAAATATCAGTAGGTTCGATATTGTAGTTTAATTTATTGTAGTATGTCGTCAGTTTATTGCGGTAAGATGCTGTTCCTTCAGATGCCGTATAGGCCCAAACTTTGAAATCAATGTTTTTTAATGCATTGAGCATTACTTCTGGCGTTTCAATGTCCGGCTGTCCGATATTTAAGTGATAGATTTTTTTCCCTTCTTTTTTTGCTTGATCAGCGAAAGGTGTTAGTTTTCTAATTGGGGATGCGGGCATGTTATACCCTTTTTCTGATATTGATGGCATTATTTTATATAAATTAGCGAAGCAAATCTACTGAATTAAAACTAAAAAAGCCACTTTACTTGAAGTGGCTTTTCTTTAATTATGTACGCAAAGTAATTATTCTACAATTCCTTTGATGTATAAAGTTTTTACAGGTGTTTTTGTGTTCGATGTTACTGTAAAGCTTTTTGTAAAAGGTGCTTTTGAAGCAGCGTTGAAAGTAACTTTAATTGTTCCTGTGTCACCGGGTTTGATTGGTGTTTTTGTAAATTCTGCTACTGAACATCCACATGAAGGCTTAACATCAGAAATAATGATAGGCTCACTTCCTGCATTCGAAAATTTGAAACTGTATGATACTGGAGTTCCTTGTGCGATCTTTCCAAAATCATGTGTTTCTTTTTCAAATTTAAATTCGCTCTGACTTGTTTGCATTGCAGTAAATCCTACAAATGCAATAATAACAGTTAATACGGCTAAAAACTTTTTCATATCTTCTTCTTCTTAATTTGTTAACTATGCTCTTTGATAATGTCAAACAACGTACCAAAATAGAAATTTTAATACGTAATTGCCTTAGAAAAGAACGCGATAACAATAATATTACATTATGTATGACTAGATTATTCCTTCTTTTAATAAATCTTGAATATGTATGATGCCATCATACATATTTCCTTGTAAAACAATTAATTGAGACACGTTATTCTGACGCATCATATGCAGCGCATTTACAGCAAGCTCTGTTTTGTCGATCGTTTTAGGATGTGTCCCCATAATATCGCACGCAGTTAATCCTGTAAGATCTTCATGATTTTCAAGCATACGGCGAATATCCCCATCGGTAATGATGCCCACAATCTTTTCATCTTGCAATACTGCAACAGCACCTAATCTGTTTTGTGTGATGGTCAGTATGATTTCTCTGATAGTGGCATTACTTGGGATTTTTGGTTTTTCATTTTGATCGGAGAGATCCGCTACTTTTAGGTATAATTTTTTACCTAGCGCACCTCCTGGATGGTATTTTGCAAAATCCTGATCTGAAAAATCGCGACATTCCTGCAGACATACCGCCAGTGCATCGCCCATTGCTAGCTGAGCAGTGGTACTTGAGGTAGGAGCAAGATTGTTAGGGCATGCTTCTTTTTCAACAGTGGTGTCCAGTACGAAATCCGCTTGTTCAGCCAGATAAGAATTGATATTTCCTACCAGAGCGACCAATGTATTTCCGGTCTGCTTCAAGAAAGGCACCAGGACTTTGATTTCAGGAGTTGTACCACTTTTTGAAATTGCGATGATTAAATCTTGGTTTTGAATGATCCCTAAATCACCATGAATGGCATCGGCTGCGTGCATGAAAATGGAGGGTGTTCCAGTCGAATTCATTGTCGCAACAATCTTTTGTGCGATAATAGCACTTTTTCCTATTCCAGTGACAATAACACGGCCTTGTAAGTTAATTATATGTTTAACCACGTTAACAAAGTCGTCGTCAATCCGTTGTGATAAATCAGCTACCGCTTTAGCTTCTTCTTGTATAGCTTGGATAGCTATATTTTTTATATCGATGTTGCTTTTCACAAAAAAAATATCTACTTTTATATTAAAGAATGAATACAAAAATAGGTTATTTTACAGATTTTTTGGTCATTTATCTATCTTATTTTTGCCCGAGGCTCGATGGAAATAGAAAAATCACTTTTCGACAATTTACAAGATTTTTTTGGTTTTGATACTTTTAAGGGGGATCAAGAAGCAATCATAACAAATGTACTACAGAGAAAGGACACATTTGTCATAATGCCTACTGGGGGTGGTAAATCCATCTGTTACCAGTTACCGGCATTGATGAGTGAGGGGACAGCGATTGTCATTTCACCGTTAATTGCCTTGATGAAAAACCAAGTTGATCAGCTTCGCGCATTTGGCGGAGAGGATAGTATTGCTCACTTTTTAAATTCTTCATTGAACAAAGGTGATATCATGCGTGTCAAACAGGATGTTACAGCAGGGAAAACAAAATTACTTTATGTAGCACCAGAATCGCTTTCGAAATTGGAGAATGTCGAGTTTCTGAAGCAGATTACGGTATCTTTTGTTGCTGTCGATGAAGCCCATTGTATCTCCGAATGGGGACATGACTTCCGTCCGGAATACCGCAAGATTCGTCAGGTTATTAATGGTATAGGTGAAAAAATACCCATTATTGCATTGACAGCTACAGCTACACCTAAGGTGCAGTCAGATATTCGTAAGAATCTTCAAATGAATGATGCTATGCTCTTTAAATCTTCATTTAACAGAGGTAACTTATTCTACGAAGTAAGGCCGAAGAAAAATGTCGTTAAAGAAATTGTTCGTTTTATAAAAGGACAGTCTGGTAAAACAGGTATCATCTATTGCTTGAGCCGTAAGAAGGTTGAAGAAATTAGTGAAGTTCTTAATATCAATGGAATCAAAGCACTTCCTTATCATGCTGGATTGGATGCGAAAACACGCGCCGATACACAGGATAAGTTTTTGATGGAAGATGTCGAAGTTATCGTAGCAACGATAGCATTCGGTATGGGTATTGATAAGCCCGATGTACGTTTTGTGATTCACCATGACATTCCAAAATCTATGGAAGGTTATTACCAAGAAACTGGTCGTGCTGGACGTGATGGTGGAGAAGGTCTATGTTTAGCTTTTTATTCGGAGAAAGACGTTGAGAAATTAACGAAATTCATGAAGGATAAGCCCGTTGCTGAAAGGGAAATCGGAACACAAATTTTAAAAGAAGTTATTGATTATTCAGAATCTGCAGTCTGTCGTCGTAAACAAATTCTACATTATTTTGGTGAGAATTTTGACGAAACCGGATGTAGTAATATGTGTGATAATTGTCGTGCTCAAAAAACTTATTTTGAAGCAGAACAATCGTTATTTGAAGTTCTTTCTTTTATTAAAGAACAAGGTGAAAACTTTGACGATCTACACGTGATCAATGTCATGGTGGGTCAGAATAATCAACCTGTTTCTGCTTATAAACATGATGAGCATCCTTTGTTCGGAAAAGGTAAAGATAAAGGAGTAGTGTATTGGGAATCATTGGTTCGTCAAGCGGTGCTCAATAACTTTCTAGCAAAGGATATTGATCATTATGGCTTATTAAAGATGACGGACATTGGTCGTCATTACCTGGAAAATCCGTATGCACTGAAATTTGTGATGAACCGTCCTTTGGATTTTTCAGATGATTCATCATCTGAAGATGCTGGACATTCAACAGGCGCTTTAGATACGGAGCTATTGAAAATGCTGAAAGATCTTCGTAAAAAGATTGCGAAATCAAAGTCACTTCCTCCGTTTGTTATTTTTCAAGATCCATCATTGGATGAAATGTGTACGCATTATCCCGTCTCATTGGACGAACTGAAACAGATACAGGGTGTCGGTAACGGCAAAGCGGTTAAATTTGGCGCTCAGTTTGTAGAATTGATCAAGGCGTATGTCGAAGAAAATGATATTGATCGCCCGGTAGATTTAGTTATAAAAGGTACAGCAAATAAATCAGCGCTTAAGGTCGCGATTATTCAAAATATAGACCGTAAAATTGGTTTAGATGATATCGCAGCCGCAAAAGGAATTAGCTATGAAGAATTGTTGAAAGAAGTAGAAACAATTGTAAATGCTGGTACCAAACTTAATATCGGATATTTCGTTGATGAGATGATCGATCAAGATCGTCAAGATGAAGTCTACGATTATTTTAAGCAAGCAGATTCGGATTCTATTGATGAAGCTTTAAAAGATTTAGGTGGAGATGATTATTCGTATGAAGATATTCAACTGATGCGAATAAAGTTCATGTCTGAATTAGGGAATTAGAAACGCATATATTAAATGATAAATACAGTACTACCTCAAATTAAAAATGGAGATTCGACGAATTTCTTTTTAATGGCAGGACCATGTGCGATAGAGGGAGAAGAAATCGCTTTAAGAATCGCAGAGAAAATCGTAACCATTACAGACCGCTTAAATATTCCTTATATATTTAAAGGATCTTACCGTAAAGCAAATCGTTCGCGTGTTGATTCTTTTACAGGAATAGGTGATGAGAAAGCTTTGCGTATTTTAGAGAAGGTTGGTAAAACATTTGGTGTACCCACTGTAACAGATATTCATGAAAGTCATGAAGCAGCTTTAGCTGCAGCATATGTTGATGTCCTACAGATTCCAGCTTTTTTATGCCGCCAAACAGAATTGCTTGTTGCAGCAGCGCAGACTGGAAAGGTAGTAAACATTAAAAAAGGACAATTTTTAAATGCAGCATCGATGAAGTTTGCTGTTGATAAAGTTATTGACTCGGGCAATAAGAACGTGTTATTAACAGATCGCGGTAATACATTTGGTTACCAGGATTTAATTGTTGATTTCAGAGGAATTCCAGAGATGAGAGGTTTTGGTGTACCAACTATTATGGACTGTACACACTCTTTGCAACAGCCAAATCAAACTTCTGGCGTAACGGGTGGTAAACCTGAATTGATAGAAACGATCGCAAAAGCTGCAATAGCAGTTGGAGCTGATGGTTTATTTATTGAGACTCATCCAAATCCAGCACAAGCAAAATCTGATGGCGCTAATATGCTACATTTAGATTACTTAGAAGACTTAATGGAAAAGTTAGTTCGTGTAAGACAAGCTATTCTTTAATTAAAGAGCTTTTATCATAAAGAAAAGTCATCGTTCTAAACGATGACTTTTTTTTATGCACTTATTTCTTGTTGCCTCGATGAATTCTTTATGGCAACTAAAGTAATTCGAATGATACAAAAGAATTATTTCTATTTATCCTGATAATTGGTAGATTTGGTTTTCAATCTAAATTATGAAATTAAACTTAGTTTTATCTTTTGCCAGTCTATTTGTTGCTTTTAGTTCATTTGCTCAACAATCGATCAACTGGAATGATCCGCTTAAAAATAAGGTGATTCAAGGACGTATCCATACGGAAGAATTACCGAATTATTACCGTTTGCCCGAGAGCCTGAAAAGTCAGGTGCGATCTCCTGTATGGAGCTTAGGTACCAATAGTGCCGGTTTGTATGTTGACTTTCAGACCGATGCGGAAGCCATTAAAGTACGCTATAAAGTAAGCGGATCTTTAAATATGCCACATATGCCTACGATTGGTGTTAGTGGTGTCGATTTATATGCGCAAGATGATAGGGGTAATTGGAACTGGGCATTTGGTAACTATAATTTTGCTGATACGGTAACTTATAATTACAAAGCATTAGGCAAAAATTCAAATTTTACGTATCGCTTATACCTCCCTTTATACAATACAGTGGAATGGTTGGAAATAGGAGTAGGGTCTGATAAGAGTTTTAAATTTGTTGTTCAAGAAGGTAAGCCAGTTGTTGTTTACGGAACTTCAATCGCTCAAGGCGCATGTGCTACTAGACCTGGATTAGCCTGGAGTAATATGCTAGGTAGAGCTATTAAAAACCCAGTCATCAATGTTGCTTTTTCGGGCAATGGTCGTTTAGAACAACCTATTATCGATCATATCAATCAAGTGGATGCAGCTGTTTTTATATTGGACTGTATTCCAAATCTAGCTTTAACGAAAGATAGAACTGCACAGCAACTGGATTCTTTACTGTCTAATGCAGTTGTCGAAATTCGAAAAAAACATCCGAAGACACCGATTATTGTTACCGAGCATAGCTCAGGATTTAATAACGCCATCTTCAATTTAGATATTAACGAAGAATATAAAAAGAGCAGTGCTGTCGCTAACCAATTTGTAAATCGTATTAAACAATCTGGAGATAAAAATCTCTATCTATTAACAAATAGGGAAATTGGTTTAGATATTAATTCAACCGTAGATTCTGCTCATCCAAATGATATCGGAATGAAAAAAATAGCCGATGCTTATCAAAAATTGATCAATAAGGTTGTTAAAAAGTAAACGTAGTTTTATTGCGACCAAATGGGCCATTATCATGATTCATTAGCGTCCAATTGCTAGCATTAGATGCTTAATTACAGTTTGTGTTATAGCTGTAATTAAGCATTTTTTATGTGCGTCAAGTTAGAATCCTATTCATAGAAGGGACTTGGAGCATAAGTTCGTCCTCCTTGCGGTAATCAAAACCTTTAAATTGTTAAAGGGTGATTTTTACTGATCGATGTAGCAACCCAAACACCTGTACTAAAACAAGCTTGTAGCAGATATCCGCCTGTTGGTGCTTCCCAGTCTAGCATTTCGCCGGCACAGTATACCAAAGGAAATTTATGTAATGAAAGGTCTTTATTCAGTTCATTAAAGGGTATACCGCCAGCTGTAGAGATCACCTCATCTAAGGGTCTTAATCCTGATACTTGGATAGGGTAGTTTTTAATTTGCTGTACCAGCGCTATTGGATCTGTGAAAGTTTGTTTATCCAATTTCTTTAATAGCGCAACTGCAGTGGATGAAAGTTTAAGTTTATTTTTTAATAGTGAGCTTATATTTCCGCCAGATTGCATCTGCTTTAAAATTGCATCTAATGACACATTGGGCTTGAGATCAATATGAAGTGTGATCGGGAATTCGTATGGTCTGCTGTAGCGGTTCATATAATAGAGCGGACTCCCTTCTATTCCATAGGTTGTAAATACAATTTCTCCTAATTTACTCGTGCCGTTAAATACAACCTGAATGTTTTTTAACACCTGTCCCTCTAGATCGCTCAGGTCATTGGTCGTATTATATCCCGAATTGGCCGCTTGTAAAGGGGTAATGTTTATCTTTTTATTTGTCAGAATCGGAATCCATGAAGCATCTGATCCTGTTTTTTTCCATGAGCCACCACCTAGTGCCAAGATGAGCTGACGATAACTTTTGCGGACAACTTCTTTGTTGTGCAGCAATGTGACAGAATCTAGATCAAAATCCACGAAACTGTACTCATAGTTAATGATGACTCCCAGTTGGTTGAGATGATCTAGCCATGCTTGTAAAACTTGGATGGGTTTTATATGTTTTTCGGGAAATATTTTTCCAGAACTGCCAACATATGTCGGAATTCCGATTGATGAAAGCCATTCCACAGTAGCATTATTATCAAAATGGCGTATGATCTTTTGGATTTCCGCGGCATCATATTGAGTAACGAAGTTTTCTATTTGCTCACTATGCGTTAGGTTAAATCCGCCATGACCAGCGACTAAGAATTTTCTTGCCGCAGCTTTATTTTTTTCATAGATGTGTACCTGATAACCTCTTGTTGCCAGTTGTTGCGCAGCCATCAGTCCAGCTGGACCAGCACCAATGATGATAATAGGATCTTCGTTCATGATCTGCAAAAATAGGCATTTACGACTAGGAATAAACTAAATTGAACCGGAAATATAAATACGGGCCTATATAGTGTGGATGTTTACCGCAAATCTATGATCATCTGTTATGATAGTAGGATTTTCTATTTTTAAATTTAGCTGTTGTTTAGTGCGACATTACCATAGCTAGTAAGAAAGCTTTCGTGTCAATTTTTCTCAAGAGAATAGGGGAAAATTATGAATTGGAATAAGAATTTGATTTTTGTATATTTAGTTAAAAAATATATCTTCATATGGCTAAATCAATTAAACTAACTCAAAGGGTTAAAAAAGGTGATGAAGTAGTAGAAAGACCCATCTTTTTTATAGCCGAAAACATTGTTCATTTTGTTCAAAATGAATATCAGGGAAGATCCTTGACTACTATATTTTGTATTGTTTCGTCAACGCACGGAACGACGTCTTTTGATGTTATTGAAACGGCAGAAGAGGTTGATAGATTGATCAATTTGTAATAACTGAAAAACCCGACCTATTGTCGGGTTTTTATTATTCAGGATGTCCTCTGGATAGAAACTTATTTTTCTTTATTAAAGATGTATTGTCCACCACCTTGTTTAAGAATCATTACGTTCTCTGAAGGTTTAAATTCGAGTACAATTCCAGCCTTATCAAATTTGAATATATTTTCCGCAGTACATTCAAGTTGCATGGATGCTTGTCCGTCAGCTTGCGCAGTTAAATTTTTGCCATCATTGGTAATTGTTATTTTTATGGGTATTTGAGCGGATGCATAAACTCCGTTATACTTTGCCAGTTCCTCAGCATTTATTTGATATGTTGAAAATTCGGGAATTTCAAAAGGTTTACCGAATATGGCATTCAAAACAGTCACAGCTACTTCATTATTGTTATAATTGGAACCGTTTGAAGTCAGTGCAAAAGATATGTGATCGCTCGGAAAGTAAGAAAATACTGCGGTGAACTTATCTATTCCGCCACGATGACCAAATCCTTGCTTGTCGTAAAAAGGTTGTTTAAAAAGTCCCAGACCATGTCCATCTTGGATGTTTTCCATTAATGCCAGACTTTCGGCTTTTAATATCTTTCCTGAAAAAAGGGCGTCGCTAAATTTTATCAGATCAAGCGGATTAGAAACGATTCCTCCAGCTCCTAAAGGAATTGATGTGTCGGTTTCTTTGGCAACTTTCCAGTTATCTTCAAAGGTATATGATTTTGCCTCATTATTTGAAGTATTAATTGAACCTCCAAAATAAGTATTTTTAAGCGAGAATGGATCAGTAATACATTTTTTCAAAAGTGTTGCATAGGGCGTTTTGTAAGTTTTCTCAAGAATATAGGTTAATAGTACATAGTTTGAATTGCTATATTCCGATTTTGTATCAGGTTGAAAGTCCGAACCTCCCTTTTCAATAAATGCCATCATTTCCTTTTCGCTTTTGGGAGTATAGCACCAGTTGATGTAATTTTCATCATCCGTAAAGTCATGGACACCACTTCTATGGCTAAGCAAATGACCAATTGTTATGGCAGATGCGTTTGTTAAGGAAGGAAAGAATTTATCAATATGTTGAGCGAGGTCCAGTTTTTTTTCCTCAACTGCTTTCATGATCAGTACTGCAGTAAACGTTTTAGAGATTGAACCGATTCTATATTTGGTATTAGCATTAGATCTGGTATTATTTTCATAATTGGAATAACCTATGGATCTACTGTAGATAATTTTTTCATTTTTCGACACTGCAACAGTTCCCATAAATTTATTAGCTTTCTCCAGGGAGCTGAAATACAAATCGAGTTTGTTCGTGTCAAATTGTTGGGCATTTGTCAATGTCGAAACAAAAAAACAGGATAACAAGAAGAGATATTTTTTAATCATAACGGTTTGTGGTTTATATTTTTTTTCAATTTTAACAGTAAGGTTAATAGTATATATAATGTGATCGAGGCTACAACCATTAAAGGGATAAACCAATTTCCTAAGCGCTCATATTGAAGATAACTGACACCATCTGAATTATTATATTGCCCGAGTATAAAGATGTCCTTTGCACGATAAAAGAGTCCCACGTGATCCGGGTCGATCAGTTTAGCAATGATTAAAAAAAGAAATCCAAATAAAAATAGATATAGTATTGCAAATATTATATAGGAAATTCCGTTGCTAATATTTAATGTTAAAGCTTTCACTATTTCGAGAGGATTGAAAGTACGTGTTGCTTCCTCCAGTTTCTTATTTGCTACCAGAGGTTTTAGAAATTCTTACGGTTGTCCAAGTTTTTCTAAAATATCTAATAAATGTTCCACTTCGTCCCGACCATTGGGATTATCTGAAAAGCCTTCGAAAAGATGACTGTTTATCTCCAGTAAAATTTCCTGTTGATTTTGTTCATTTAATACCTTAACAGTATTTCGGACACGTTTAAGGTAATCTCGGTATATCCGTGTACAATTCCTGTTTTCAAATTCTATTTCTTTAAACTTCATATTAGATTGAATTGATGGTGTCGTTTAATGTGATCCAGTATTTTTTCATCTCTTCGGCTGTTTCCTGACCTAAACTTGTGATGTTGTAATATTTTCTGGGAATTCCTGAATTTTGTTCTACCCATTTATAGTCAACAAGTTTTTCATCTTTAAGTCTGTTCATCAACGGATATAATGTGCCCTCCGCGATTTCAATGGCCGTCCTTTTTTTTATTTCGTTAATTAGATCATAGCCATAATATTCACGCTTATCCATTAAGATCCTTAAAACAACAAAAGATAAGGTTCCCTTTTTGAGCTGTGAAGTCCATTTATTTACAAAGTCATTATCCATGGAGCTAAGCTAAAGAAAATACATAGTATAACAAAGTACTTGGTTTAAAATTGTTTATTTTTTTTTTGAATTGATATTTGATGTAGGATTTAGAGGTAAACTATTTTTGGGGTAACCAGCGTACGATTTCTACAGCGATATGGAGTGATTCAATAGTTGATTTTAGTCGTGAGCACTAAAAATAGCAATAGCGTTAGGATAGGAGATTATTAGTGATCCTATCATAACGCATTGTATTGATCTAATTTGGATTTGAAATTGTTAACTGGATTATAAATTTCGTTTGTTGCTTTCTATAGCAATGAATTCTGGTAAATAATTTGGTGTACAGCCTTTTGATACCATATCACCTTTGTAGAGGCCTGTTTTTTCTCCGATTGCAATACACCGATCTCGGTATTGTTTTTCATAAACGCCAATCCATCCTGCTAGGAAATTCATTGCCCATTGTACTTCCGGTTCTTCTCTTGCAATTTTGGCTTCTATTTCATTTAATAATTCTAGTGAGTTAGGAGGAGGTATTTGTCCTGTCCATCTTAAACGGGCTTGGTAGTACCAGAATATCCGCCTTTGTAGCGGTGATACACTATTTTGCCAGGATTCAATAAGTGCAATCGTTTTTTTGTCTTTAGTCAGTTGGTTTGCCATAAGCCAATCCATAAGCTGATTCCGTTCTTCGGGTGGATGCATAAGCATATCCTGATCGAGCTGATTGACGGTGTCTTGTGAAATGCGCTTATTATCCATAATCAGAATGGCCAATAGCCTTGCTAAAAAATCAGGTGTAGACCATAACTCCAGTGCTAATTCGTGATCTTTTTTGATCTCCTTCGCAATTTTTCTTAAGTCTCCGAGCTTAGTTGTTGTGCTGATCTGACTTAGAATATGCGCTGTTTTTGACGAAAGTTTCATGACAATTCTTTTTAATATTGAATACCTAGAAATTCAACGTTAAGTTATCAAAAACAATTTACTCTTTTTTAACGAATTCCTTGACAATAATTATGGATTCTTACCAATTTGTAGTGCAATAGGGTATTAAGCTATTTCATTGTTTATGTGCTTTCTTAAAACTTACGTTTACAAAACGTCCATAAACAACAAAACTTTGGCTACGGATTCCTGATCAATCCTTTTTATAATCAAGGACATCGGTTGATTGCTCATGATGGAGGCTTTTTTGGAGCTAAAGGTGGGGCGTGGAAATACGAAAAAACTATTTAAATGAACCCAAAGGGGAATAGTAGAACAATTCACAAAGTAGTTCATTTCATCGAGACCCTAGATGACCAAATTTAAGGGTCTCGTTAGATCTCTTTAAAGATGAGAAGTATTGAAAAAAAACGATAGGTGTATAAAAGGCAAATCTTGTTGGTCGATCGTTTTTTATTTTTTTATTTCAACAAAAATAGATTGTGCATATCCGTTTTTTGTACCATCAGTTAGGTTTTTAGCAACCCCGTTTATCCATAATTTCGCCACATCTCTGTCGTTATCATTTTTTTCATATCCTCCGATGTAAATATTATTGTTGTTTACAAAAACTGAATTAGCAACAGCGTGATGTTTTCCATCTGTAATGGATTGTACTTTTCCATTTATCCATAATCTCGCCACTTCAACACCATTAATATTTTCACTACCAACTATATATGTATTATTGTTCCAAATATATATGGATCTTGCATATGAATCATTTAGGCCATCAGACAAATTTTGAGATTTTCCATTTTTCCATAATTTGGCTATATATTTATCATTTTCTATCTCATATCCCACAACATAAATGGTACCATTTTCAACAAATAACGAGAGCGCATAAGCATCATTTAATCCATTACTAAGATTTTGTGGTTTTCCGTTTTTCCAGATTTTAGCTACGCTATTATTTCTGTAATGTTTACTTTTATTTCCGGTTTGTTCGTGTCCACATATATATTCATCTCCTTTATATACAAAAATCGAAGCATCATCTGTTGGGTTTTCTCCATTTGTTATATCAGTATAAACACCATTCTTCCATACTTTAATCATATAATTTTTTGTATTATACTGAGCACCAAGAATATAAATATTGTTCTTATCTATAAACAAAGAACTGGTATGAGCAGCAGTTTTACCGTTTGTTAATTTTTGTATTTTTCCATTTTTCCAAATAGTTGCAACGTATTCATTATCAAGTATAATTGATCCTACAATATAAACATCATTGTTGTTTACAAATACGGATTTAGCATCTGAATATAGTTCACTGTTTTCTAAGTGAATGTCTTTACCATTTTTCCATAGTTTTGCTACGTGTTTCATGCCTACCTCGTCTGCAATTTCTTCTATTGAAGATTCAAACTTGCTATCATTGTATTCGTACCCTACAACATATATATCAACCTCATTTAAAGTTTTACTTGTATCAGTTGATATTTTGCTTGTTTTACAAGACATTAATAAACTTACAATTGAAATAGTGAATGATAATTTTATAAAAGACGAATTCATTTTACCTTATTTTTAGCTTTTATTATTTTATTTATTGAAATGTCGCCCAATGTCTTACAGCTTGTCGATTGTGGAGAATTGTACGCAATTCCGCTCAAATTATTACTGAAGATTACTAGAATTACTCATGCTGAAATTTAGCAGTTGAGCTCCACTATAGTTAAATCGATGTTAGCAATTTTTTTTATTTATTTGCTTCTTAACAGTATTATAAATTTCATTTTTGTCTGACTTAGACAAGACATTTAGCGCGGTCAATATTTTTCGTCCTGAACTTGTTTCTATTTCTAAATAGTTTCCTTTCCAGAAATCTTCTACATAATATATATTAGTAATTTTTGAATAATGTAAAAGTGTCAATGGATTTAGGTCAAAAGATAATCTTTCAAGTTTATTACCTCCTGTAATTTCCTTAAAATATAATCCCTTGTCATCAGTTTTTGCTCTAATGATTTTACTTCTATATTTTATAGTAATATATCCAAAAAAGATGAAGCCAGCTCTGAAAAGCAATAACAATATCGAGACAATAAAATGCATTATGCCTCTGAAATCAATAATCATGCTTTGAAAGTTATTCCAAAATGACCTTTTTATATCAAACCCAATAAATGTTGTGGCAATGCCCATAATTATAAAAATTACTCCTATAGTTATGGACCTAAAATTAGATAAATAATAACTTTTCACTTCCATTTATTATCTTTTTCCCTTCTATGGTGTTTCTTAAAATTACCTCTAACTCAAAAATTGATGCAATGCATATTTTGTTTTATTAGACTTATTTTAGTTATCAATATACCGTAAATTCATGAAATATCTAAAATCCAACATCAATATAACGACGTTAGTGTATCAAAAGTGTTGATGAAATTTACAACGCTTACAAACCCTAGCTTTATAATTAAAACGAGTAGGAGGACTGTTGTTATTCGCACGGGATTGTTTTTAAGCTGACGCAAAACGTTACGGTGCTTTACGCAATGGCGGATTTCGGAGCCGAAACTTTCAACTCAAATACAAATTTCTACCAAAGCACAAAACTTGAAGTATGTACATTCTGCCCACTATTGTCATCTGCGATGTAATCATTAAAACAAAAAAAAGACAAGATGTGATACCCCATTGCTTGTTACCAACTTTTATTATTTTATTCGTCATTCGACTTTAAATATCTTGCAGGTACATGGTCAGTCAGCCAAACACCATTGGCCGAAATGAAAAACTGAAAATTGTCGGTGTACATTTTTTCAGCAAGGACTTTAAGTACAACAGGCTTTCCATGTCTTCGTCCAACTTTAATTGCTGTTTCAATGTCGCTACTCAAATGAACGTGCTGTCTGCTCCGCTTTTCAAGTCCTTTGTCAATTATTGATTGTACTGATTTTTCGCTTGTTCCATGATATAGAATTTCAGGTGGTTTTTGGCTCTCGTAGCCTAATTCAATTTCTATTGAATGTCCTTGACTTGCTCTTATTTTGTCAAGCGTTTCATTAAAAGCAAATCTCTTTTTTGGATTTGTCGCAACAATATAGTTAAGTGTATCTCGGTCGAAACTTATACCATTTTCGTTTGCCTTTTCAATTAATTCTTTAACGTCGGTCCAACCATTTTGGTCAAGTTGAATACCAATTGTTTTAGGTTGGTGTCTTAGTACCAAACTTAAAAACTTGCTTATATGTGTCAGTTGTTTATCGCTTGTCATATTATTTTGTATAGATGAGGAAATACTCTTTCAATTTTATTTCTGTCAATTAGGTCTATTAGCTCCAGATTGTTCCAATCAATTAACACCAATTTACAACTTTCGCCTGATTCATAAAGTGCATCTAAAATTTTAATAAAATGGTCATTTGTTATTTTGCAGATTCGCGATACGCTTGCGACTATCGATTCGGCAAAACCCTTGTATGTGAAGGCATAATTTTATTCGAAAATTTGGTCAATTAAATTTTTGTAACTTTCATAAACCGTATTTCCTCTTTTGCTAACACTTGGTAAATCAAATTCAGTAATTTTCGTTATCTTGAATAGTTCAAATATCGGATGTAAATCATCTAATGTTTGTTTAACAAGTGGTCTCTTATTGTCAAAATGATAATTTGCAATACGATTACATATAAATTCGCTAGCACTTATTTGATAATTACTAGTTGAATTAGATGAATGAATGTCAGCACCTTTTTCTATTAGTAATTTCATAATTTCAAATGCCTCTCGATATTTTTTTGTCGGTTCACTTTTAACCGTCCATTGGTCTTTTTTGAATAATCCTAAAAAGCCAGAATTATTTTGAGGACTATATTTAGGAATGTAAATTTCATCTCTTGAATTGGCAATAACTGCTTCAATTGCGAAATGTAAAACCGGTTTTCTCCAATCTTCATCTTCAATTTCTGTTTCCATAAATTTTACATCAGCTCCACGTTCAATTAGTAGTTTAGCTATGTCAAAGTTTTCAGTTTTAATTGCAGTCTGTAAAGGAATTTCTCCATCATCGCGTTTCGATATTCCTTTTGCAATACAATTTACTAATTCGGGATTTTTGTTGAGAATCTTAGAAATTTCGTTAATTTCTTTTTTCCTTATTGCACTAAATAATTTTTTCATCGTCCAGTCTATCGATTATGCTTGGAAATGTTAGCAGATAACTCAAAAAATGACGCAATGCATATGTTGTTTTGTTAAACCTATTTTAAGTTGTTAATATACTTTAAATTTATGAAATATCTAAAATCTAACATCAATATAGAGACGCTCTTTTACTTGCTTTCTTTGGTCGAGAATTCGGTTCGTTTACCTTGTATGGTTATGCGGACATAAATGGGATGTAGTCCTGCTTTGTTAGCTTTTACAGCACGGGTATACATGTAGATAGTAACTTGATTGCTCATTGTGGTGGTGTTTTATTTCAATATTCAATTTATTCTATTGGATATAAACTGTCAAGATGTTCAGCATCTGGTCATGTCATGCCTTTGTGCGGTATTCATCTAGCGGTTCATTTTAGCGAGACCCTAGCTAGCCAAATTTTAGGGTCTCGCTAGAAATGAGAAGTATTGAAAAAAACGATAGGTGTATAAAAAGAAAAACCCTATAAATCCTTGAATTTATAGGGTTTTGATATATTTTCTTTATCAGGATGCGGAAGAGGAGGGATTATTTCATGATCCCAAAAAGGGGGGCTTCAATACAAAACAAAGCCATTTACTCCGTTCATTAGTTTTATTGTTTATATACTTTTTTTTAAAACTTACGTTTACAAAAGTCCATAAACAACAAAGCCCTACTATTAGTCGGGCTTTATTTTGTCTTGGCGGAAGAGGAGGCATTATTTTCATGATCCCAAAAAGGGGGGGCTTCAAGACAAAACAAAGCCATTCACTCCGTTCATCACTTTTGTTGTTTATATACTTTTTTTTAAAACTTACGTTTACAAAAGTCCATAAACAACAAAACCCGACTAATAGTCGGGCTTTGTTTTGTCTTGGCGGAAGAGGAGGGATTCGAACCCTCGGTACCGTTTCCAGTACGACAGTTTAGCAAACTGTTCCTTTCGGCCACTCAGGCACTCTTCCTCGTTTTGACAATGCAAACATAAGGCAATTATTTTATTTTTGCAAAGTCTAGAAACGCCTTTTTTATCCTTTTATTGATTTTTTTTTATGAAAGTCGATAAATAGCAAAAATCGCACTTATCAGCAGGCTTTATTTTGTCTTGATGAAGGGATTATTTACTTCATCATGAATGGAGATTGTTATTCCTATAAAATTTGACGATCCTCTTCGCCCATTATTTTACTGTACATCGACTTTCTTAAAATCGATTTTTACAAACGTATATAAACAACAAAAGCCGACTATAAGTCGGCTTTTATTTTGTCTTTGCGGAAGGGGAGGGATTATTTTCATGATCCCAAAAAAGGGGGGCTTCAATACAAAACAAAGCCATTCACTTTGTTCATTACTTTTGTTGTTTATATCCTTTTTGTTAAAACTAACGTTTACAAAAGTCCATAAACAACAAAACCCGACTATTGTCGGGCTTTGTTTTGTCTTTGCGGAAGGGGAGGGATTCGAACCCTCGGTACCGTTTCCAGTACGACAGTTTAGCAAACTGTTCCTTTCGGCCACTCAGGCACCCTTCCTCGTTTTGACATTGCAAACATAAGGCAATTATTCTATTCTGCAAAGTCAATTTTATAAAAAAAATACAAAAAATACGTAAGGTTATAGTAAGCGATTGTATGTCAATTTATTGCTTACAGAATAATTTTCACTTATTTTTTCTTGCTGAGATCGTAATCGACCCGAACATGGTAAATGCTCTTCAACATTGCCTTGAAAATGGTTGCAGATTCTGTGATTTCCTTTAATGTAATATTACTATTTGCAAATTGATTCAGCTTCAGCTTATGCTCAATAATTTTATCGACAAGCGTATTAATAGAATCTTCCGTATGTTCTTTAAGAGCTCTAGATGCTGCTTCTACGGAATCTGCCATCATTAGTACAGCTGTTTCTTTCGAATAGGGAATAGGCCCAGGATATTGGTACAAAGATTCATCAACTAGTTTGTCGGGATTATTCTTTATAAATAAATTATAGAAGTAATCGACTTTTGTCGTACCGTGATGCGTTTTGATGAAATCGATTATAACATCTGGAAGCTGATTTCTTTTTGCAATCTCAACGCCCTTTATAACGTGTGAAATAATAATTTGTGCACTCTGTTCAGGTGATAATTCATCATGCGGATTCTTTTCTGTTTTTTGATTTTCAATAAAGAATTGCGGGTTTGTCATTTTACCAATATCGTGGTAAAGTGCACCTGCCCGTACTAAGAGAGGATTTCCGCCAATTCGGTAGATAGCCGCTTCAGCTAAATTGGCTACTTGTAAGGAGTGCTGGAAAGTACCAGGGGCTTTAAATGAAAGTTCACGCAGAAGCTTTGAATTACTGTTGGTCAATTCCATTAATGTCAGATCAGATACGATTCCAAATAGTTTTTCAAATGCGTATACTAATGGGTACGCCATTAATGTGATCATGACACTGACCACAAAAGGGATGACGTCCATGACGTTAATGGTACTTAAGGATCCGTTACGTGTGAGTAAAAGTCCAAAATAAGCAATCAAGTAAGTCGCGAGTATAATGGCTGACGAGATGAAGAATTGTTCTCTCTTTACTAATGTTTTGATACTGTAAATCGCCACGATTCCAGCCATGAATTGCAGAAATACAAATTCATACGAGTTCGGAACAAATAGCGCTGCCAGTAGGACCATGAGTAGGTGAATATTCAAAGCTACCCGGGAATCAAATAAGATGCGAATAATGATCGGAACTGAACAGAATGGAATGTAGTATAAATTAGGAATTTTAATCTTAATGGCCCACGACAAGACGGCAAGCATGCCGATGATCACAATCATAATGATTGATAGCAGGCGATTGTTGTAATAGATGTCTTTTCTGAAAAGATATAGAAATACCATCAGAATACATAAAGCAAGAGAGATAATCAAAAATTGCCCCAGTGTAACGTAAATCTGATTGCCAGAGATTTTTCCTTCGTCCTCATAAATCTTGCGTAACGATTCTAGTTTCTGATAGGTTTCATTACTGATAATTTTATCCTTTTCAGCAATTAATTCTCCCTTTTGCACAACTCCCCGAGTAGAGGAGATATTTGCTAAAGCATTTTGTTCCAGTCGCTCTGTCTGTTGATCATTGTAAACATAATTTAGGGTAATGTAGTTTTTTAATGTCTCTAAGAGCCATTTCTTGTACAAGATCTTTGACGAATTGCTTAAGACTGAATTGGCGTATTCATAAGAAGATTCGATTGTATAACAATCTGCCGTATTTTTTTGAGTGGCGACTTTATCTTGTATCAAGGTAAAATTATATTGCTTTGCAGCAGGACTCTTGTCGTCATTTCGGTTTTGAAAACGATTATTTAAAGACAGGATGCCTCGGTCGTAGAGATGCGTTAATATGGCATTTCCGACGGCACGGTAATCCTGTATTTTTTGAGGAGTAGTGTCTAATTTATTGGTTTGCCATTTTTCAGCTAGATCAGTTTCAAATTGATCGATCTGTTCCCTACTGATGGTCGAATTAACGTCATAGATAGGTTGAATGGTTTTAAGAATGTTTTTCTTGTCTTCATTTAGTTCCTCCTGTGTTTTGAGTATCGCAAAATTATAGGGAGAAATTAAGTTTTCGTGATCCCAGACTTTTCCTTTCTGAAATTCATAGCGAAAGCGAGCCTGCTTTGGAAGGAAGATACAAATAAGAATGATGGTTGCCAATATTAAGCTTATCTTACGAATAAGGTTAAGATTAGTGTCGGACTCACGATTATATTTAATTTTTAATCTACTCACGGGGTTGAATTGTAGTTGGATAATAAAAAATTACTCAAACAAATGTACTTAAAAATGCGCTATTATAAAGCTCATTGTCATTACGAGGTCAGGTTATGTTTAATTTTTTTGATTTAAATTCGGGCTATCCGCAAGACTTAATTATCTTTGCAAAAACAAATCAAAGACTCATGTCAAGTAAAAAGCATCTTATTGCACCTTCAGTTTTGGCAGCGGATTTCGCTAAATTGTACGATGATATTATAATGGTAAACAATAGTGAAGCCGATTGGTTTCATATTGATATTATGGATGGCGTGTTTGTGCCAAATATTTCTTTTGGTTTTCCAGTAATGCAGGCAATCGCTAAACATGCTACAAAACCTTTAGATGTACATTTAATGATTGTAGATCCTGATCGTTATTTACAGTTATGTAAAGATTCTGGAGCTGCTGTTATTACCGTGCATTATGAGGCTTGTACACATTTACATCGTACGTTAGCAGCGATTAAGGAATTAGGTTGTAAAGCTGGGGTCGCTTTGAATCCGCATACACCAGTTTCTTTATTGGAAGATGTGATTGCAGATTTAGATTTAGTGTGTTTAATGTCTGTAAATCCAGGTTTTGGCGGGCAGAAATTTATTCAAAACACCTACAGTAAAGTAAAACAATTGCGCGCTATGGCAGCAGGTGTGAATGATGGATTATTGATTGAAATCGATGGAGGTGTCGGAGTAGGTAATGCAGGCGCTCTTTTACAAGCTGGCGCAGATGTGTTGGTAGCGGGAAGTTCTGTGTTTGCAGCAGCAAATCCAACACAGTCAATAGCTGATTTGAAAGCTGTTGATATTCAATTGAAAAATATTTAGTTAAACTAATATATTGGCTATAAAGGGAGATCGGATATGATTTCCCTTTTTTTGTGGGTTATTTCCACATTATATTTAATCTTAGCGTCAAAATTTACTAATTTCTTACCCTAAATATTTTAAATTTAAATAGTCAAGTGTCTGTATTTTAGCATGTTGTTTCGATATTTTATTTTAAAATAAATGTTGTTTAGAATATTTCCAAATTAAAGCAATAAGTCTTATTGGTACGTATTAACCGTTGATTTTTAGTATTTTTGTAGTACGAGATGAGAAGTTTTTTTAAATGAAAACAGATCGTCAAAATGAAAGAATTGTAGAGTTAAATTTAAGCACCGGCTTGCAGTGCATTACTGATGTTTTTTTAGCTTAATTATTAAACGTGTGGTAGTATCAGGAGATAATATTTGATATTTTTTGTATTGCCTTTAAACATATAAAAGATTTATATACTATGAGTATTTACAACGATTACGTACAAGAGGTTGTAGAACGAAAAGGTGAAGGTTTAAATCCTAAACCAATTGACGGAGCAGAATTACTAAGTGAAGTTATTGCTCAAATTAAAGATTTGAATAACGAAAATAGAGTCGAGTCTCTGAAGTTATTTATTTACAACACTTTATCTGGTACGACTAGTGCGGCTGGTGTAAAAGCAAAGTTCTTAAAAGAAATTATTCTTGGTCAAGAGACTGTTGCAGAAATTACACCTACTTACGCATTTGAGTTGTTATCTCATATGAAAGGCGGTCCTTCTATTGAAGTACTTCTGGATTTGGCGTTAGGTAATGATGCAGCTATTGCTAAGCAAGCTGCTGAAGTTCTTAAAACACAGGTTTTCCTTTATGATGCCGATACAGAGCGTCTAAGAGAAGCATTTAACAGCGGTAATGCAATTGCGAAAGAGATTCTTGAAAGCTATGCCCAAGCTGAATTTTTCACGAAACTTCCAGAGTTACCAGAAGAAATAAAAGTTGTAACTTATATTGCAGGTGAAGGTGATATCTCTACGGATTTACTGTCTCCAGGTAACCAGGCGCACTCGCGTTCTGATCGTGAGCTACATGGAAAATGTATGATCACTCCAGAAGCGCAGCAAGAAATCAAAGCTTTACAGGTACAATATCCAGACGCAAGCGTTATGCTTATTGCTGAAAAAGGTACAATGGGAGTGGGATCTTCAAGGATGTCAGGTGTAAACAATGTGGCGTTATGGACAGGTAAACAAGCAAGTCCTTATATCCCATTTGTAAATATTGCTCCAATTGTTGGTGGTACGAATGGTATTTCTCCAATCTTTCTGACAACGGTAGATGTTACCGGTGGTATTGGAATTGATCTTCAGAACTGGAAGAAAAAAGTAGACGAAAATGGTCAAGTTGTCCGTAATGAAAATAATGAACCTGTTTTAGAAGAAGTTTATTCTGTTGCTACAGGAACAGTTCTTACAATCAACACGAAGACTGAAAAATTATATAATGGAGATCAGGAATTGATCGACATCTCTAAAGCGCTTACTCCTCAAAAAAGAGAGTTTATAAGAGCAGGTGGCTCATATGCAATTGTATTTGGTAAAAAGATCCAAACGTTTGCAGCTGGAGTTTTAGGGATTTCAATTCCGACTGTTTTTGCTCCTGCAAAAGAAATTTCTATTGAAAATCAGGGCTTAACGGCTGTTGAAAAAATCTTCAATAAAAATGCTGTTGGTTCAACTCCAGGAAAAGTGTTACATGCTGGTTCTGATGTTCGTGTTAAAGTGAATATCGTAGGATCTCAAGATACAACAGGTTTAATGACCGCTCAAGAGTTAGAGGCCATGGCTGCTAAAGTTATTTCTCCTACAGTTGACGGTGCGTATCAATCAGGATGTCACACAGCATCTGTATGGGATAAGAAAGCGCAAGCTAACATTCCTAAGTTGATGAAGTTTATGAACGACTTCGGATTAATCACTGCACGTGATCCTAAAGGAGAATACCATGCCATGACTGACGTTATTCACAAGGTATTAAACGATATTACGATTGATGAGTGGGCGATTATTATTGGTGGCGATTCTCATACACGTATGTCTAAAGGTGTTGCTTTTGGAGCTGACTCTGGAACTGTTGCCTTAGCATTAGCTACGGGTGAGGCGTCTATGCCGATTCCTGAATCCGTTAAAGTAACTTTCAAAGGCAGTATGAAACAGCACATGGATTTCCGTGATGTGGTTCATGCGACACAATCTCAAATGTTACAGCAATTTGGTGGAGAGAATGTGTTCCAAGGTAGAATTATCGAGGTACATATCGGTACACTTCTTGCCGATCAGGCCTTTACTTTTACAGACTGGACTGCAGAGATGAAAGCAAAAGCTTCGATCTGTATCTCCCAAGATGAAACGTTAATTCAGTCTTTAGAAATCGCTAAGAGCCGTATCCAGATCATGATCAATAAGGGTATGGAGAATAAAAATCAAGTATTACAGGGATTGATCGATAAAGCTAATAAACGTATCGAGGAAATTAGAACAGGTGAAAAACCAGCTTTATCTCCAGATGCAAATGCTAAATATTATGCTGAAGTCGTGATCGATCTTGATATTATTGATGAGCCGATGATTGCCGATCCTGATGTTAACAATGTTGACGTTTCAAAACGTTATACACATGACGCAATTAGAGAACTTTCTTATTACGGCGGTGACAAAAAAGTAGACTTAGGTTTCGTAGGTTCTTGTATGGTACATAAAGACGATTTAAAAATCGTTTCTCAAATGCTTAAGAATGTGGAGAAACAACTTGGTGTTGTTAAATTTAATGCACCTTTAGTTGTCGCTGCGCCTACTTACAACATCATTGATGAATTGAAAGCAGAAGGAGATTGGGAATACTTACAGAAATATTCGGGTTTTGAATTCAGTGATGCTTTGCCAAAAAGTACTGCACGTACAGAGTACGAAAATATCATGTATTTAGAGCGTCCAGGTTGTAACCTTTGTATGGGTAACCAAGAAAAAGCGGCAAAAGGTGATACGGTAATGGCTACTTCAACCCGTCTTTTCCAAGGTCGTGTTGTTGAAGATAGAGACGGTAAAAAAGGAGAATCTTTATTAGCATCTACTCCAGTGGTTGTGCTTTCTGCTATCTTAGGTAGAATTCCAAACGTTGAAGAGTACAAAGCTGCTGTCGAAGGTATCAACTTAACTAAGTTTGCGCCTATCTCGACAAAGTAGAAAAAACTAATATTGAAGTTTTGGTAATTAACTAAATTAATATCATAAATTAGAAATATATGGCTTTTGATATAGAAATGATTAAAAAGGTCTATAGCCGTTATGAGGAGCGTGTAAACGCTGCTCGTAATCTGGTTAATAAACCTTTAACCCTATCTGAGAAAATTTTATATACTCACTTATGGGATGGTAATGCAACTGAAACATACGATAGAGGTGTATCTTATGTAGACTTCGCTCCAGACCGTGTAGCGATGCAAGATGCGACTGCACAAATGGCTTTATTGCAATTTATGCAAGCAGGTCGTCCTCAAGCGGCTGTTCCTTCGACTGTGCACTGTGATCACTTGATTCAGGCAAAAGAAGGAGCTCAAGTGGATTTACAAAGAGCAAATACAGAATCAAAAGAGGTTTTTAATTTCTTGGGTTCTGTTGCAAATAAGTATGGTATCGGATTCTGGAAGCCTGGAGCAGGTATTATTCACCAAGTTGTCTTGGAGAACTATGCTTTCCCTGGTGGTATGATGATCGGTACAGATTCACATACTGTTAATGCTGGTGGTTTGGGTATGTTGGCTATCGGTGTCGGTGGTGCTGATGCATGTGACGTGATGGCTGGTTTACCTTGGGAACTGAAATTCCCGAAATTGATCGGTGTTAAATTAACAGGTAAGCTAAGCGGATGGACGTCTCCTAAAGATGTTATCTTGAAGGTTGCAGGTATCTTAACCGTTAAAGGCGGTACTGGTGCTGTTGTAGAATACTTCGGTGAAGGGGCTCAATCTATGTCTTGTACGGGTAAAGGTACCATCTGTAACATGGGGGCTGAAATTGGTGCTACGACATCTACTTTCGGTTATGATGAGTCAATGGAACGTTATTTACGTGCAACTGACCGTGCGGATGTTGCGGATGCAGCGAATGCTGTTAAAGAACATTTAACTGCGGATCCTGAGGTTTACGCAAATCCTGAGCTATATTTTGATCAAGTTATTGAAATTAATTTATCTGAATTAGAACCTTCTTTAAACGGTCCTTTTACACCAGATTTATATACTCCAGTTTCACGCATGCGTGAAGAAGCGGCTAAAAATGGCTGGCCTACAACAGTAGAATGGGGATTGATCGGTTCATGTACAAACTCTTCTTATGAGGATTTGTCACGTGCTGCTTCTATCGCTAAACAAGCGGTTGATAAAGGTTTAGTAACGAAGGCAGAATTTGGTATCAATCCGGGTTCTGAGCAAGTTCGTTATACTGCTGCTCGTGATGGTTTATTAAAAACTTTCGAAGATCTGAATGCGACGATCTTTACAAATGCTTGTGGTCCATGTATTGGTATGTGGGACCGTGTTGGTGCTGAAAAACAAGAGAAAAATACGATTGTTCACTCGTTCAACCGTAACTTTGCTAAACGTGCCGATGGTAACCCAAATACATTTGCTTTTGTAGCTTCACCGGAAATCGTTGCTGCAATTGCCATTTCGGGTGATTTAGGTTTCAATCCATTGACAGACACCTTGACAAATGCTAGGGGTGAGCAGGTTAAATTAGACCCGCCTACAGGTGATGAATTACCTTCAAAAGGTTTTGCTGTAGAGGATGCAGGTTATCAAGCTCCTGCGGCGGATGGTTCATCGGTTAAGATTGATGTGGATCCAAATTCTGATCGTCTGCAATTATTAGAGCCTTTTGCGGCTTGGGAAGGTACAGACTTGAAAGGTTTGAAATTATTGATCAAAGCTAAAGGTAAATGTACAACTGACCATATTTCTATGGCTGGTCCTTGGTTGAAATACAGAGGTCACTTGGATAACATCTCGAACAATATGTTGATTGGTGCTGTTAATTACTTTAATGAGAAAACAGATTCCGTTAAAAATCAATTGACAGGTGAGTACGGACCAGTTCCTGCAACGCAACGTGCTTATAAGGCTGCCGGTATCGGATCTATCGTTGTTGGTGATGAAAACTATGGTGAAGGTTCTTCACGTGAGCATGCTGCCATGGAGCCTCGTCATTTAGGTGTTCGTGCAGTGTTGGTTAAATCTTTTGCTCGTATCCACGAGACAAACTTGAAAAAACAAGGTATGTTAGGTTTAACTTTTGCTAATAAAGAAGATTACGATAAAATCCAAGAAGACGATACAATCGACATCTTAGGATTGACAACATTTACTCCAGGGCAACCGCTAACGTTAGTACTTCACCATGCAGATGGAACGGAAGATCAGATCTTAGCTAACCATACTTACAACGCTCAACAAATTGAGTGGTTTAAAGAAGGTGGTGCTTTGAACATTATACGTAAAAACCAAGCAAAATAATTTTATTTGCTTATCAACGCATAACCCGGTACTTTTGTGCCGGGTTTTTTTTGACAACAATATGAATAAATTTTTATTAGCCTTAAGTGCGCTAACTTTATCTGCTTCTTCTTTATTTGCGCAAGATAATAGTAATGAATCTCCTGCAAAACCAATTGCTAAGAGTATTTTCAATCCGAAATATTCCCGTACAGAAAGTAATAAGGGAAAGTTTTATTTTCACTGGGGTTATAATTTTTCATCTTATGGTAAGAGTGATATCCGTTTTAAAGGAACCGGATATGATTTTACATTAATGGATGTAAAAGCGGCAGATAGACCGACTAAACTGTCTATGACCTATATTAACCCGGCAACGATCTCGATTCCGCAGTTTAATTTCCACTTCGGTTATTTTATAAAAGATAATTATTCGATTTCGCTAGGTTGGGATCACATGAAATATGTTGTTGATATTCCGCAGACGGTAAGAATTAAAGGACATATTAGTCCTGAGATCTCTGAACCAGGTATCCCAACATATGGCATGGCTGGAACCTATAATGGGGAACAGGTTACTTTGGTTGATTCGGTATTGCAATTTGAGCATACCGATGGTTATAATTTTGCCTCTGTCGCTTTAGAAAGACATGATGATATCTGGGTTTCCAGAACCGGAAAGTCTTACTTGTCGATGGAAACAGGTGCCGAACTAGGTTTATTGGTTCCTAGAACTGATGTTCGTCTGTTTGGAGTTGGAGAGAATAACTATTGGAACATTGCCGGCTACGGTGCTGCTGCAAAAGTAGGTTTGCAGTATCATTTTTTTAGAGGATTATATCTTCAAACGAGTTTTAAAACAGGTTGGACAGACCTGAATAATATTCGTACAACGGGTAGAAATAATATAGATAAAGCAAGTCAATCCATATGGTTTTTCGAGAACTATTGGGTCCTTGGATTTAAATTCTAATAAAGTAAAAATGGGATGATCTAAAAATCATCCCATTTTTGTTTAAATATCAGAAAGTTGAAAACTGTCTTTGAGCCGTATTCCTTTTTCTGTATGCTGTAAGGTACAGCAAGCATTCACGGCGTCATGCTCTAAGAAAAGTATATATTCTTGATCGACAATCTCTTCCCAATAATTTTTCCTTTCTTCCATGGTTGTCAATGGTCTTACATCGTAACCCATCACATACGGAAGGGGTATATGTCCCACAGAAGGAAGTAAATCTGCCATATAAAGAATTGTTTTGTCTTTATATTTGATCTGGGGCAACATCATTGACTCTGTATGTCCATGGGCATATCTGATTTGGATATCTGGTCCAAACGGATTTTTTTCTTTTTCGACAAACTTGAGTTGTCCGCTTTCTTGTATCGGTTTTATATTTTCTTCTAGAAAAGAAGCTTTTTCTCTTGGATTTGGATTTGTGGCCCAGTTCCAATGTTCGGCATTACTCCAGTAATTCGCCTTTGTAAAAGAAGGCCTCAGTTTTTCACCTTCGCGGACTATAGCACCCCCACAGTGGTCAAAATGCAAGTGTGTTAAAATAACATCGGTGATGTCTTCTCTATTAAATCCATATTTTGCTAAAGACTTGTCAATGGAGTTGTCTCCGTGTATATAATAATGTCCAAAAAATTTCTCAGACTGTTTGTCTCCGAGTCCAGTATCGATAAGAATTAATTTTGCGCCATCTTCTATAAGTAATAGGCGATTGGTCCAGGTGCACATATTATTTGCATCGGCAGGATTTGTTTTGTGCCATATGGATTTTGGAACCACACCGAACATGGCACCTCCATCTAATTTGAAGTTCTGCGTTTCAATTGTATAAAGTTGCATGATATTCTCTTTTTACTATTTACACGAATATACTAGTTTTGTTTTGGAAAAAATAAACCTTAATAATATGATAATATAGTGGTTATTGCTGTATCATTTCTTTATAAATGAGCTGTATGCAATCTTTTAATAGTGGGTTAAAGTCTACGTTTTCAGGTATACGGCAACCATTTGTTATCACAACAATTCCGAATTTTTCTTTAGGATCGAAAAACATAGCACTGTAGAGACCATATGCGGAGCCTGTATGTCCAATTAATACTTTGTTAGGGATCAATGTGTTGATGGATCTTAAAGCTAGCCCATATCCTTCTTCAGCAGTAATGGGCGTCTGCATAATTTTAGAATTCCGTTTCTTAATGATCTGTTTTCCATTTAATCCTGTACCATAGTTCATATACATACCCATGTATTTAGCGAGATCGACTGCTGAGATCTTCATCCCGCCCGTAGGTGAGAAAATAGGAGTGGAATGCCCTAGTGTATAATTTTTTATTTCCAGCGATCTTGGATTATAAGCGCTGGGCTGTGGAAAAAACTCATGCTTAGCAGAATCGTATTCATATAAGGTTACAAATTTGTTTTGATCTAGAGAGTCCACGCAATATCCTGCATACAACTGCAGCGGATCTAAAATATGTTCTTTAATATATTGGTCAAAACGTTGTCCTGAAAGGCGCTCAATCACAGCGCCAACCATATTAAAGTTGAGGTTGCAATAATCGTAGGTCGTGCCAGGTTCGTTTGGGCTGTAAGAAGAGGCATATTGATCTGACTTTGATGGATTGATGACATCAAGATCAAAATATCCATTTTTATCATTAATACTGGAAGTATGGGAGAGAACCATTCTGAGTGTAATCTTCTTATTCGGAAACTTTGGATTTTGAACTTTAAAACCTATTAGATCACCAAAGTCATCATCGAGATGACATTTCTTTTGCTCTATTAACTGCATAATAGCTGTTGCTGAAAAGGACTTTGATATAGAGGCAATTCTGAATAGGTCATCCTGATCCAAAGGTTGTGCTTGTTCTCTGTTTTTCAATCCGTAAGATTTATTGAAAAACAACTCGTTATTTTTAATAACAGCTACCGACAGTCCAATAGCTTCATATTGAGCCATGATATCAGTAATTTTTTTGTCTAAATTGTTGGTTTGTGCCCACGTTATTGGACTTATCAGAAACAAATAAATTAAAAGAAGAGGAACGTACTTTTTCATGATTTAAGGATTAGTATTGGAAAGGTATAAATAATTAATAAGAATCATGATATTGTCTTGCATTTTTATGCAATTTTTATGCTGATTTATTCGGTTTTCAGTGGTTTGGAATAATAAATGGATACCGATATAAAGTAAAGCTGATTTTATTAATAATAGCTATAAAATATAGTTTAAACTACTTTTTTATAATTTAAAATGCTGTTTTAGCTTGTTATACTTATTTGTAAATTAACTCTTTTTATTTAAAATAAATCTAAATAGAATCAAAAAAAGATTGTAAGTTTGCATCCAAAATAAAATTAATCTAATTATTCATACACATATGAAAAAGTCATTTCTCGGCTTAGTTTTAAGCTTAGGATTAGTTGGAGGGGTACAACTTGAGGGGGTTGCACAACATCATGGAATTCATGGGAAACTAAAAAGCAAATCTGGTGCTCCAATCGAAGCAGCTACAGTTACAGTTAAAGAATTGGGGACTTCTACTGCAACAGATCGGAATGGATCGTTTTCATTTTCAACTTTACCAGATGGAACTTATACCATAATTGTTAAAAGTTTAGGTAATGTTATAGACGAAGAGAGGATAAAAGTAGTGAACGGTTCTTCTCAGCCTATTTATTTGGTTGGAGAAAGCCGTGATTCGAAATTGGATGTGGTAGATGTCCGAGGATATAACTCGCATAATAATCAGACTGTCAATGTTGGAAAAGCCGGAATTATAGATAAAGACTTACCGCAAAGCGTTCAGATCATTAATGAGCAGGTGATCCGGGATCAACAGGTTAATCGATTGAGTGATGCCTTGAAAAATGCCAATGGTATTGCTATGGGCGCAAATAGAGGTGGTGTAAATGAAAATTTTTATGCACGTGGATACAGCCTTGGTGCGAATAATATTTTCAAAAATGGTGCACGTACCAATAACGGTGGATCTATTGAAGCGAGTACATTAGAGTCGGTAGAAATATTGAAAGGTAGTGCCGCATTATTATATGGTGGTGTAACTGGGGGTGCTGTCGTTAATTTAGTAACTAAGAAACCTAAATTTGAATATGGAGGTGAAGCTTCATTCCGTGTGGGAAGTTATGATTTTTACAAACCAACGGTTGATGTGTACGGGCCTATTTCAGATAAGGTTGCTTTCCGTGTAATCAGTACTTATGAAAAATCTGGAAGTTTTAGAGATCATGTCGACTCAAAAAGATTGTATGTCAATCCTTCTATTTTATATAAGATCAATGACCGTACGGATATCAACTTTATGTTTGATTACCTAAAAAGCGATTACACACCAGATTTTGGTATTGGATCGGTAGACGGTAAATTGAATCAGGATGTTGGTCGTAATACTTTTATGAATACCTTGTGGGCATATAATAAAACCAATACCACAAATGGGCAGATCAACTTAAATCATCAGTTTAATGATAACTGGAAGTTGAATGCAATTGCGAGTTATCAAAGTTATGGACGTGATTACTACGGATCGGATAGGGTTCAAGCAAATGCACAAGGTATCGCACCACGTAATTTGACGCGTTCAAAATCGGATGAACTTACTTTCAATCAGCAGTTGAATTTAACCGGAACTGTTAAAACAGGTGCTATCAAGCATAAGATCTTAATCGGAGCTGATGCTGATCAGTCTAATACAAAAGCATATGCATACTTTATAGACGGTATTAATTATTATGATAAGCAAGGGGCATTAAAAGTCAATGTTTATGATTCTATTTATGTCTTTAATCCGAGTGAAACGGCGGTTCATTTACCTTCTGGCAAAGGTTTGCGCACAGATATGCCTGGTGCAGAGTATTTGACCAGAACAACGACTAATATTTACCGTTATGGTGTATTTTTTCAAGATTTAATTGAAGTTTCGGAAAAATTCAAAGTATTAGCGGGTTTACGTTATACTTACCAAAGAACACCATATGCAGATAAATACACCTATGCAACTGGTGAAACAGAGGAAGTAAAGAACCTAGATGCAAACAAAAATGAACTGGGTGCTAAAGTTGATCAGGCATGGTCGCCAAAATTTGGTTTGATTTATCAACCGATTAAGAGCTCTAGTGTTTATGTAACTTATGCGAATAACTTCACATCAAACGCAGGTTATGATGTTGATTATAAGCCAATGGGGCCTTCAACGATTGATCAGTACGAAGCAGGTGTTAAAAATGATTTCTTCAATGGTCGTTTAACCCTGAATGCATCGGTTTACAGAATCAATAACAATCGCTTTGCTCAGCAATTATTGGTGAAACCTGATGGCACTGATAATGGAGATACAAATATGAAGGAGTTTTCTGGAAAAACATCTTCAGATGGTGTTGAAGTAGATGTAACTGGTTCTATCTTACCAGGACTAGATATCTTGGCCGGATACTCGTACAACTACATGCGCTATACGGAGACAAGTCCGATCACAAAGATCACGACTGTTGTCAACGGTAGTTCTAAAGTTACGGAGGTTTCTGGTAATGAGGAAGATGTGCGTCTGGTGGGAACAACAGCACATACAGCCAATGGAACTATTTTCTATACTTTGCAAAATGGTGGTGCTAAAGGTCTGAAATTTGGGGTTTCTGCATTTTACACTGGAAGAAGAAATGCCGGTTGGAATAATACAAAAATCAATGTGAGAGATGGTGTTGACCGTTTAATTACTGTTAGCCCATTCACAACAGTAGATATTTCTGCTGGTTATACATATAAAAAATGGAGCATTTTAGCTAAAATGTCTAATGTTAATAATGCTTTCAATTATTATATCCATGAAAACTACAGTGTGAATCCAATTCCTCCAAGAAGTTTCATGACAACATTGACGTATAAATTTTAAAATGTTTAGTTTGCTTATAGTTTATGTTAAAAGGGCCTCCATGGAGGCCCTTTTTATCTTGAATAGCATGTGATTTCGTCTTTTATAGCTTACTGATCTTATCAAGAAGATCAACAAGTCGATTTGAGTATCCAAACTCATTATCATACCAGCCAACAACTTTTACCAGACCTCCTACAATTGAGGTAAGTTCTGAATCAAAGACACAAGAATATGGATTGTTGATGATGTCAACAGATACAATTGGATCTTCTGTATAGTAAAGTACATTTTTCAATTCACCTTCTGCAGCTTCTTTAAATTTTGCATTGATCTCTGCTACTGTTGGTTGATGTGTTAATGTACAGGTAAAATCTGTTAACGAACCGTTTAAAACAGGAACACGGATACCGGCACCACCTAGTTTACCCTCTAAATGAGTAAAAACATTGGTAATTGCCTTGGCAGCACCAGTTGTAGTTGGAATAATGGAAGATGACGCAGCACGTGCGCGGCGAAGATCACGGTGGGGAGCATCATGCAGATTCTGATCACCTGTCATGGAATGTACCGTCGTGATATAACCGTCTTTGATTCCCCAGTTTTCATCTAAAATTTTGACCAAAGGAGCAACATTATTCGTTGTACAAGAAGCATTAGAAAGAATAGGGACATTTAAGTCAAAATCCTTGTCGTTAATGCCTAATACGATTGTTGGTATATCTTTATCTGAAGAGGGGGCAGAAATGATTACTTTTTTTGCTCCCGCTATCAAATGTAAATTTGCTTTCTCTTTACTGGTAAAATGACCCGTTGACTCGACAACGACATCAATGTCAAGCGTATTCCAGGGCAGATTTTCGGGATTCTTTTCATTCGTGACTAAAATACGCTTGTTATTGATGATGAGATGATTGTCATCAAAGTCAACCGTTCCAGAAAATGGACCGTGCACAGAGTCATACTTGAATAGATGTGCTAATGTCTTTGTATCTGTTAGATCATTGATCGCAATGACTTCTAGATGTTCAGCATCCCTAATGAAAATATTGCGCAGTGTATTACGGCCAATACGTCCAAACCCATTGATTGCAATATGCATAACTGATTGTTATTTATGAAATTCAGCTATAGCTTCATTTATATTTTTATCACCTTCCCATTGTGCTTTTAATTGACCGTCGGCACCGTAAACATAATTTGCAGGGAATTGCTCAGGAACATGTATTTTTTGAATAAACTCTTGGCCTTTGTCTACTAAAACTTCAACATTCTCCATTTTTGATAATTTTGGAGCGAAATTGTCAAAGAAGCCTAATATTAAAGCAGGATCATTCATTGAAACATAGTAGATGTTAACATCTTTCAAGCGCTCTCTGTTTTTTTCTAAAGCAGTTGCTTCTTGTTGACAGTGGCTACATCCTGGATCAAAAAGTATAAAAACTGTGTTTTTATCTTTGGAAACATCTGATTTTGAAACTTTAATACCCGATCTTAATTGGTAAAAAGTGAAGTCAGGAAGTGTTTTTGCAGCTTCTTTTTGCATAGCTGCAGGAGCTTCCGTATGTGCACTATGATCATGCCCACTATGGTCGTGACCATCATGCTCATCATGTGCTTCTGTTTTTGCCGCTTCTTGCGTTTTAGTATTTGAATTGCAAGAGAATAACAGGGACGCTGTGACAACTCCTGTTATGCCTAATATTAATTTTTTATTCATGGTAATGGGTATCAATTATCTATCAAAACTATAAAAAATATTGAATTTAAACCTTAAAAAAGCTGATTAATGACACTGTACTGTATAATCATACGATGTTAAGTAATGATATTATTATCATTGTCATAATTTGTGAAGGAGGTTGATTCTATGATTTCAGGTTTTCCCTTTCCATATTCATTGTTGTATACTTTTAATAATACACGAACTGATGAGATGATCAATGGTCCAAAAATAAGCCCTAGCATACCAAAAAGATTTAACCCCAGTAATACGCCAAATACTGTAATCAGTGGCGGTACATCGCCAAGTTTACGCAATATCGTAAAACGAAGTACATTGTCAATACCACCAATTAATATAAATCCATATAAAGCCAGACCAATGGCATTTCCTGTCGAGCCAATAGCTAACAGATAAATTGCGGTAGGTACGTAAACAGTCATCGTGCCCAAGACCGGGATAATCGTGGAAACGGCCGTTATTATTCCTAATAAAATAGGGCTGTCAACTCCAAAAATCCAATAGCCAATACCGGCAACAACGCCCTGACATATGCCAAGAATTGGAATACCGATAGCATTTGAACGTACCATCATGCTTATTTCGTTCCAGAGTTCCTTTTTACTTTGTTGCGAAAAAGGAATAGCATGCTGAATCGTAGATTCCATCTCTTTGCTATAATATTGCATAAAATAAAGTACAAATAAAGCGACGATGATATTGACGACAGTTTCCGCAACAGAATTTAAAACATTGGGTATGTATTTTGCTAATTTTTGAAGAGAATTAAGAATTGCGGCATCGGATAAATCTATGTTTTTTAATACAGGCTTATTGTGCATATAGTCTTTTACAGAATCAAATTTAGACAATAGGTCTTTTTGATTAACAATAAGCTGTTCTAACTGGGGAATTAGGTAGTTAATCAATCCCCATAATGGAAACACAATAAAGATCACAGAAAGACTGATCAGGAATATACTTGAAATAGATTTACCCCACTTTTTCTTTTCAGTGAGGGTATGGTAAATATTTCTAAATAATATATAAAGTGTTATTGCTCCTAAAAAGCCCGGTAGATAGTATGATAAATTTGTAAATATTAATATACAGATCAAAAGTATGATCGTAATCAACATGATTTGGTTAATGGAGTTATTGTTTATTTGTTTGTACTTCATGGCTGGATCCTCAGAATAAATAAATACTAAGCATTTTTTAGCTAAACTAAGATAAATTTGTTTTATTTAATTGTATCATAATATAAAACAAATTTATCGATATCTGCGCTACCTTCAAGAATTATTTTATACTTGAAATTGATTAAATAGGACTAAGCAAGTTCCGGAATGAAATAAAAAAATGTTGGACTAAAGTACAGCTAGCGCTATTGAAATCAAATTTCATAAAGCTCAATGGGTAATCCATCGGGATCTTCAAAAAATGTAAATTTTTTATTTGTAAGTTCATCAACCCGGATGGGCTCTACTGAAATATCAGACTGCTGTAATAGTTGGACTTCTTTGGAGATGTCCTGTACCGCAAAAGCAAGATGTCTCAGCCCTACGGCCTCAGGTCTTGAAGGTCGTTTGGGAGGATTTGGAAATGAAAATAGCTCAATGATATAATTGCCATTTAAGGCTAAATCTAATTTGTACGAGTTTCTGTTTTCACGATACACTTCCTGTATAATGGTAAATCCGAGTAACTCGGTGTAAAACTTTTTGGATTTTTCATAATCGCTACAAATAATAGCAATATGATGTACTTGTTGTAAATTTAATTTCATACCAGATTATTTAGCACGGGCGTATTGATTGGTCCATTCGATGTGATCACCTAAAGTTTCTGCAAAATAGAGTGGAAGATGTGGATTTTTTAGAAAAGCACGCGCTATCATGATGATGTCTGCCTTTTTATCTTGTAAGATTTGTTCAGCGTGCGACGCTTCTTTGATAAGCCCAACAGTTGCTGTGATAAGATCTGTTTCTTTCTTTATTGCCGCAGCAAAAGGCAGTTGGTAATCTTTTGCAGGACTAATTTTTTGATGTGCAACTGTTCCACCAGTAGAAACATCAATTACTTCAACACCTAATTGTTTCAATTCTTGGGCAAGAGTAATAGACTGTTCCAGATCCCAGCCATCAGTAGCCCAGTCTGTCGCAGAAATACGGACCCATAACGATTGTGTTGTAAGTTCATGCTGAACGGTCTCAATGATTTCTTTTAAAAATCGCATTCTGTTGTCTAGAGAACCACCATATTGATCAGTTCTGTCATTCGATAGGGGAGATAGAAACTGATGGATTAGATATCCGTGAGCGGCATGAATTTCAATAATATCATAGCCAGCGGTGACAGCTCTTTTCGTAGCTAGCTGAAAATCAGTAATTGTTTTTTTGATATCATCTAAGGTCATGGCATGAGGGGCTATGTCCTTCTCGGGTCTGAATGCCAGAGCAGAAGGTGCAACTGTTTGCCATCCATTTTCAGCATCCGGTGCAATTTGATAATGATTTTCCCAAGGTTTGCCTGAACTTGCTTTGCGTCCAGCATGTGCTAACTGTATGCCAGGTATTGAATTTTGTTCTTTTATGAATGTCGTTATTTCTTTTAATTTTTCGATTTGTTCATCTTTCCAAATCCCTAGATCTCCGGCACTGATTCTTCCTTCGGGCGAAACAGCTGTTGCTTCCTGAATAATGGCGGCGGCGCCTCCCATTGCAAACTGTCCCAAATGAACAAGGTGCCAGTTATTGGCAAAACCATCTACAGCCGAATATTGGCACATCGGAGAAACGACTAGTCTGTTTTTTAAACTTATGTTTTTTAGGCTAAGGCTTGAAAATAGAATGCTCATATAAAATGATTTAAATGAAATAAAAAAGGAGCATGATGCTCCTTTTAAATTATATTATGGATTTGTTGACCAAAGCGAAGCAGATTTTAACATCGCTCTTCTTGGTAATTTTAAGTTTGCAATAATCAATTCTGCAAAATCCTCAGGTTGCAATACTGATTCTGGATTTCCATCTGTTAATCCGAGATCTTTGGACATATCCGAAGCAATTGTGCTTGGCATTAGCGTGCAAACGCGAATATTATATTTACGGACCTCGCGCATTAACGAATCGGCCATACCGATTACGGCAAATTTAGATGCACTATAAGCAGAAGTCGTTGCGGCTCCATTCAGCCCTGCGGTAGAAGAAACAAAAATAATGTCACCTTCATTTTTTTCAATCAACTGTGGAAGTACTGCTTTTGTTACGTGGTAACTACCCAATACGTTTGTGTTAATAATATTTGTCCAAGTTTCGGCATCCATATCCAATAAAGATCCAAAGGCTGCAATTCCTGCATTGTTGATGATAATGTCAAACTGACCAAATGAAGCATTCAATTTTGCTATTGCTTCCTGCACAGCTGCTAAATCTGAAACATCAAAAACTTCATAAGTAGCTTGTACGCCTATATCCTGTAATTCCTTTACCGTAGTTTTCAGAAGTTCTTCGTTACGACCTGTGATAGCGACATGAACACCTTCTTTCGCTAGTGCGATAGCAGTTGCTTTTCCTAATCCACGAGCACCACCAGTGACGAGTGCTTTTTTCCCAGCTATATTTTCCATGTTTTAAAATTACTGATTCAAGTCCAGTTTAATGTCAATCAAATTTAATAATTACAAGTTTTCCTCTAAAATATTTGCGATGATCGGATAGGTATTTTGTTTTACCTGCTTCAGACTATGTTTATCTAACCATTCCGCTTTGGTAATATCCTCTTCAGTTTGAGGTATGAGTTTAGGGATTTTATTAACACCCATTTCATACCAATTGGTTTGTTTCAGGATAAAATCACCATTTCTCAAATAATAAGTATGGTATGATGTCTGTATTTTCTTTCCGAGGTAATCTATTTTTATGCCACATTCCTCTTCCACTTCCCGTACAGCAGCTTCTTTCATCTTTTCATGACTTTCTACTTTCCCTTTCGGAAGGTCCCATTTGCCTAATCTAAAGATGAATAAATAGTCGCCATCGCCATTTTTCACTAAGCCTCCGGCCGCTTTTATGATTTTATTCTTTTCCTTTAATTTATGGAAAATCAATTCACAGTCTTTATGAATATATAAAAATGATTTAGGAATGTCATTTTGTTCAGATAATTTAAAAAGTTTTTCAAGTTCAATATCTTGAACATCAATAGTTTGAGGGTTTTTAATACCCGTGGGAACAAAATCTGCCAAAATTAGCACAGATTGGTTCATATAAATTTTATAAATTTGCGACATGAATAATTTAAATGAGGTTGAACAAAAAGTTGCCGAATCCTTATTGCAAATTAAAGCAATAAAATTGCAACCTAAAAACCCTTTTACTTGGGCATCGGGTTGGAAGTCTCCAATTTATTGTGATAATCGTATTACTTTATCGTATCCAGCAATCCGTACGTATATTCGTCAGAAGCTTTCAAAGTTGATTCAAGAAGAATTTGGATCAGTGGATATGATTTCTGGTGTAGCTACTGCAGGTATTCCACAAGGTGTACTAGTTGCTCAAGATTTGGGCTTACCATTTTCTTATGTGAGAAGCAGTGCTAAAGATCACGGTCGTCAAAATATGATTGAAGGTGAGATTGTTAGCGGTCAACGTGTTGTTGTTGTTGAAGATTTAGTTTCAACGGGTAAAAGTAGTTTAATTGCGGTAAAAGCTTTACGTGAGGCAGGATGTAATGTGGTAGGTCTAGTGTCTATTTTCACATATGGTCTGGATGAAGCAACAAAGAATTTTGCTGATGCAAAATGTACTTTACATAGTCTTTGTGATTACAATTCACTCATTCAAGTGGCTGCAGAAAATGGTTTTATTTTTGAAGAAGATGTTGAGTTATTAAAAGATTGGAGAAAAAATCCTTCAACCTGGTCACCAATTGTCTAATTTATAAAAAGGAATTTTTATGACAACTATTCAGAACAATGTAACAATTGAAAAGTCGGTTCAGGAGGTTTATGCTTTTTTGAAAGACTTAAATAATCATGAGCAATTGATGCCTGAGAATATTTATAATTGGTCGTCAACTGCCGATGAGGCACGTTTTACAATTCAGAATATGGCTAAGTTGGCCCTGAAAGTAGACGAAAGGATAGAAGATCAAGAAATAAAACTAGTTCCATCTGAAAAGGCTCCTTTTGATGTTACATTAAAATGGACTTTGTCAACAGTTTCGGCTAACGTAACAGTGGCAACATTTACGATTGAAGCTGACTTGAATATGATGATGAAAATGATCGCTTCAGGACCTCTTCAAAAATTAGCTGATTTTCAACTGAATAAATTGAAAGAGATTTTAGGATAATCTATCCCTATTTTATCCTATAAATTTTCAGTCTATAAAGAAATGTCTTCCAATTTGGAAGACATTTTCATTTTATATATTATGCAAGTCTTTCGTGTACTTTATTCCAATTCACTACATTCCACCAGTTTTTGATGTAATCTGCCCTCTTATTTTGATAATGTAAATAGTAGGCATGTTCCCATACATCTAATGCTAAAACAGGAATACCTCTTTGATCGACCACATCCATTAATGGATTGTCTTGATTAGCGGTTGATGTTATTTTTAGCTTACCTGAATCGTCCAAGATTAACCAGGCCCAGCCTGAACCAAATCTTGAAGTCGCCGCAGCCGCAAACTGTTCTTTAAATTTGTCCATTGATCCAAAAGATGAGATGATCAATTGCATCACTTTTTCAGAAGGACCCGTTTGTTTTCCAGATAGGTTTTCCCAGAAAAAATTATGATTCCAAGCCCCGCCAGCGTTATTGCGTGCTTTAGCAGAATATTTAGAAATATTTGCCAACAACTGCTCTTCAGAAGTTTCAGTAATATTTTCTGCAACTATCGCCTCATTGATCGCTTTAATATATGCAGTATGATGCTTCGTGTAATGGATTTCCATTGTTAAGGCATCAATATTGGGTTCGAGGTCGGAATAAGTATAAGGAAGTTTGATTTGACTAAAAGAAAGAGGAGCGGCTTGATTACGTGCAGGTTCAGCTTGGGCTAAATTAGTTAAAACACTGCCCGATACTGCGACAGCCAAGGTTGCTTTAGCGGTGTTGTGAAGGAAGTTTCTACGTGTTTGCATTCTTTTATTTATTAAGTTAATGGTAGTAATATAACGCGTTTTTTTTGTTTTATTATTCTTTAACACGGGAAATTTTAGAATAGAACGAGAATGTTACTAAACCATGACTTTTGCTATTTTTTTAAGATGCTGTTGTAGCTGAAATTTTCTTTTAAATTCAATAAAGTTAAAATTAAGTATAAAAAGTGGCGAAGTATTAACTCTTAATGTTGACTTCGTGGCTCAACGTTTTTAGGACAGGATTTAAACTTCTAGTCGAAATACCGCGGTGTGCCGAAGATCTTCTTTTGAAATTATAATTGCTTGTTGTGCTGTAAATATATGAGGATAGCCACATTTATCTTGCATCATCAATAGGTCTGACGGGACATCTGGTTTTGTATATAGCGGTTATGAAAAGGTTGTTATCATACTCTATGACAACAACCCATTTTAGGATATTATATCTAGCGACTTACTTTTAACTTATCCAAGAGCAAAAACAATAAAAATCCAACAATTGAAGGAATAACCCACCACAGTTCATATGTCGCCAAAGGAATTGATGCTAATATATTTTCAGCTCCTTTAATATGTATATCAAATCCTGCTAAGAGATAAATTGTAGAAACAAGTGTTGTTCCTGCTAAAGCTCCAATGTAGGGTAGTCTAGATTTATTCAAACGACCAAAGATAAGTACATAGAGTACGAGGGTAATTACAATTGGATAAATGAATGCTAAAAATGGATAAGCAATTTGAATAATATACTCCACTCCGGTTATGGCAAGTACTGCCGAAAAGAGACAGCAAATAATGACAATCCACTCGTAGGTAATTCGATTATTAAACAGCTGACTAAAAAATGTACCTACAGCACAAGTTAAGGCGATTGCAGTAGTTAGGCACGCTAATGCAATACTGACTGAAATGGCAAGCACCCCATAGCTTCCAAAGATTTTATGCGAAATAAACAGGAGTAACTCTGCCCGTTTTACATCTGGAGATAAAGGATATCCAGATTTTGCCCCTAAAAAAACTAAACCACCGTAGATCAATAATAAACAAAATGTTGCTAGGCAACCTGCACTCGTGACGATTCTATTTTTATCTTTAAGTTTTTCATATCCTTTGGCTTTTGCTGCAGCGATAATAATACTGCTAAAAATGACAGAAGCCAACACATCCAATGTTTGATACCCTTCTATGAAACCAAGCTTAAAGGCTTGCATGGATTCCATCTGATGTGCGATATTCGGTGATAAAGGAAACAAAATTCCCATGATGATCATACCGATCAATAAGATCAAAAGTAACGGTGTCAGAAAATTTCCAATTACATTCACGACTTTGGAAGGGCGGATAGAAAGGATAAAAGTAACCGCAAAAAATAGTATTGAACCCCAGATGGGAGATAAGTTCGGAAATGCAGGCAATAAACCTACTTCAAAAGTAGTCGCGGCTGTTCTCGGAATGGCAATTAGAGGCCCTATACCCAGCATGATGATGATACCCAGGATGGTGGCTATATAAGGATGAGTTCGATTGCCTAGATCTTTGAATGATTCACCTGAATTGATGATCGATAAAACGCCTAACAGAGGAAGTAAAATACCTGTAAGCCCAAAACCTATTATTGCCCAGTCCCATTGATCTGCCGCATTTAATCCAATAAAAGGAGGAAGCAGTAAGTTCCCAGCTCCAAAAAACATAGCAAATAAGGCGAATCCTAGTGTCGTAATATCTTTGATTTTTTTCATCAATAGTTAATTATGTTCTTTCAAACAGGTCTGAGCTTTTTATCAACACAAGAGTGTTCATAGGCTGCACGTTGTAGATCTTTGAGATGTAAATAGTATTATCGAACGGCAAATATAATAGGACTTTCCAATTAAACAAGAAATAAGTAACGCTGTTTTTAAATAGCTTATTTATATTGTTGACTAGGGTTCGGAAATAAAATGAAGTATAAGCAATATGATTGCAGTAGTTTGAATGTCTGTATTGCCGCGTAAAATGATCAGATCTAAGATTTTTTTATCTTCCCTAAGTTATACTGAAATCAGTTGATCTCAAAAAAGAGAACGAATACCATGGAGATATCATACATCGTACTAAAAATAAGAAAGCATCTTGATACAAATCAAGATGCTTCATGCTATTATAAAATTGACTTTTAGGTCTATTTTATGAACTGTTTTATTTTCAATTTGAAGGTTGCATCTCGCCCTGCAGTAACGAGTTCATCTATTTTGAAGATGATGACTTCATTTGGATTTTCAGATAAGGATGTTCCTTTGTATAATACTACAAACCGATCAGCAGTAGGATGTAGAGCATGTGTAGGAGCACCTGCGTATACCACCCATATTGGGCCTGTCACCGGCTGCCCCATGCTAGTCGCATCTAATCCTAATGATGTTGCTTCTTTGAAATCAAGTTCTTTTAAGTTCGCGATTTTGATATCTTCAATGCTTTTTCCTTTTAAATCGAAATATCCAAATTTATAAGCTGTTGTACTTGGCTTAAGCGTAGTACCCGACAACCCAGAAAAATTAACAAGACTTGTTTCGACAGTTTCTGTAATTTTATCATTTAACACATCATAAAATGCTGTTTTACCAGAAGGAACAGCAACAGTACCTGTTTTTACCTCTTTTTCTTTGAGGATATTGATATTATGCGATTCCGATTTTAATTGGTATCGTGCATTTCCATCCTTGGCTGTTACTTTATCTGCTTGCATAATGATGACTTCAGTTTGTGCACCACTTGTGATGTCTGCTTTTTTGTAGAATACAATATAACGATCTGCAGTCGGGTATACAGCATGATTATTTTTATAGTCATAAATAATCCAAGTTGGACCGTTTGCCGGTTCTCCTGCAGTGGATGCATCAATGGTTAAAAAATTAGTTTCTTTAACATCCAATTGGTTAAAGTCTGCTGTATTGGTCAACTTAATATCTTTGATACTCGTATTTTTCAAGTCAAAATATCCCATTTGATAGCCTTGGTTTCCCAAATCTAAACGAGACCCGTACATGCCTGAAAGTTTAAAAGTATAAGAGCTTTCTGTCGCATCTTCTTGTTTCTTTAAGTCGTAAAATATGGTTTTACCACTTGGTACAGCAACATTAAGTCCTTCAGTTTTGAAAACTTCTTCTTCTTTTGGATCTTCAACTTTATCTTTTTTACAAGCTGTAAATTGAAAAGAGGTCAGTGCAATAGCACTAACACACAGGATACTTTTTAATTTGTGTGATGATTTCATGATTACACGGATTTAAAATTACGAGATAACTGCTTTTGAATTAAATGTATTGGTAAATGCTTCAAATGTCGCTAATGCAGCATCGATAGCTTCTTGCTCGTCATTTTCGGCAACTTCTGCATTGATTATTGCAGTAAACTCCGCCCATTTTTCCATTGATTGGTCACCATAACCATTAAAAAAGTTAAATCCCGAATTGATACCTCTATGTTGAAGCATTTTGACAATATGTGGTCCGCCCATGATAGATCCCTCTAGTACATAAAGAGCACCGATAGCTTGGTTTTTTGTGCTGATCGTCGGTAACACAACTTCAGGTAAGTTTTCTAAACTACCACCTAGTTCAATGATATCTTTGGCAACATGTGATGCATTTCTGCGTGTGGCATAGTAAGACGCTAAGCTTGCTGGTAATGCCGCTTCAATGTTTCCTTCTGCAGCATTAAAATAAGCATAGAAATATTTCAATACGTCTGCATAATCTAAGTTATTTTCAATAGCCTTCAATTTAAAAATAACATTTTTTTCTAACTCTTGATGGCCATTTTTTGTGGCTTCTTTGATTTTTAAGTTTAACATGATATTTGCTTATTAATTTTATAAATTACTCGTTTTTAAATTTTTTGTTCCATCTTCTTGTATGAAATATCGGAAAGTAAAGTAGGGGGCAGGCCAGTAAAGGTCAGTAATAGGCGTAAAATTGTGAATACCCTGATATACACTGATCATTTGTAGCTTGACATATTTTCCATTACTTAAACGGATGACATAGGTGCGGTCAGGCATGGCCTGTACCAGATGACGCTGTATATTATAATCATACCAGCCTGATGACTCGGCATCCATAATAATACCGAATGCATTTATTTTTGAGTTTTCAAATTCAATATCCTCAGGAGCTGAATCGACTTGGTCATATGGCTTTTTAATCAGTACAACGCGGTGTCTTGATGGATTTCCGTAAGCGGGATTATTTTCCATCGTTCCATCATTAATAAAAAGTGTTCCATTGTATTGTCCTGTAAAGGCAAGATCCCAATCTGTTTTTGCAAAGTTCGTTACAGAATCGGTATGATTTTTTAACCAAGTCTGGTTTTGATCTGAAAACCGAAATAGGAAAGTATAAAAGTCTCTTGTTTCTTTGGGGTTTCCGCCACCGACACCAGCTCCGACATAAGCATTTACATCACCAGCAAGATCTTTTATGATTGTACTTTTTCCGTCGGCTAAGATGTCTGGCTCAATGTTGGGTTTAAAACATGAAGTAAACACTGTTGCTATGCAACTATAAAAGAGTATTTTTATGGATAATTTCATCTTTTTACTTTATTAATCTGTAGGATAGGCCAAAGGATACACTTCGACCAATTTGGCCTGGAATTAAATAATTAATATAGTTTCCGAGGTTTTCTCCAGTCACCCGGACAGTTAAAGGAAGTTTGTCAAACTTTTTTTCAATAGTTGCATTATAGAGAATATGCTGATTGACAAATGTGTCAAAACGATCAATAAAATGATTGCCATTTGCATCTGAAAATGCATACTTCCCTCTGTAGTTAGCACGTGCATTTATTGTCAGATTCCAAGGAGCTTGATAAATTGCACCTATGTTGAATTGATGTCTTGATCTGTTTTCTAAGCCCCAGTAGTCTTTTGATGTTGGCGTAAATGTCTCTCCGGTCTTTGGATCTCTTAAGGTATTAAATGGCCAATTCCCTTGTTTTATACTATCAACAACACTCATATCTTTCGCAATCAGGTATTGATAGCCTGCATTGATTGTGATTTTTTCTAATACCCGAGTAGAAAAAGATATGTCAAATCCTTTATTGACTGACTTTGGTAAATTTTGATACGAATAAATCGCCATGTTTTGCATACCTGTAGCAACCTGTATACTATTGATTTGATTTTTAAGCTGATGACGAAATACATTGACTTCTACTGTTGTATTTGTTAACGGCTTCCAGGTCAAACCTGCATTGATTGAGGTGTTGTGCTCGGCTTTTAAGTTACCATCAAGTTGATTGATGATGTAATTGCGACGTTCAGAAATTTGTCCTGCGGCATCCATTTCATCCAAAGTACTGTTTAAAACTTCATTGCCGATAACGTAGTAATTGGCAGCAGGGTTGTAAAACACCTGATAACGGGTCTTGAAGTCAGGAGCTTTAAATCCAGTTCCTATACCTGTTTTCAAAGCAAGCTGAGGCAGTAATTGATAGGTCACACCTAAACTTGGGTTTAATCGCCCTCCGTAATTGTCTGTCTGGTCATAGCGCAATCCTGCAACAACAGTGGTTTTTTCTCCGATTGTTTTATTCGCTTGGGAATATAAAAAGAAGTTCTTCTGATTTTTGTTGTCAAAATTTTCAGCAAGATCCATAGCTTCTATAGCTCCACCTAGTCCCATAGTCACATTTAGGCCTTCTGACTGATAAGCAAATTGTTGTTCCAGACGATGGACCATCTGTGTGAAATTGTCTGAAGCTAAATTGGCATTGTTTTGCTGTGCTGTTACTTTATTATCGGATTGATAATGCGATACGTAATAGGTAGAAAGCGATTTCCAGCGTTCATTCCAACGACTATCGTAGAACAATGAAGCATTGATGTCAGTCTCTTTTTGTTGATCTAGCGTGCTGAAATCTTGTCCGTAACCACGTTGCATATCGGATTGCCGATAGTTATAACGCCCTGAAGCGCCAATGAAATGCTGATTATCTTTCAATTGATGTCTTACTTTTCCCTGGATGGAAAAAGTTTGGTAGGGTGGGACTGTGGTTCCGCTTGACTGAAATTTTTTGTTTGTATTAAAACCATCCGTACGGTAGTAATTCGTAGATAGTAAAGCTGTTCCTCTATTTTTATTAAAGGAAGTCTCACCTTCTAAAGTTGCATCCAATACGTTGAAGCTTCCATAGTTAATATTTGCATGCATTTGAGGAGTTACTTTTCCTAAACGGGTGATGATATTGATCGCTCCTCCCAGTGCATCACTCCCATAAAGACAAGAAGAAGCCCCTTTGATAATCTCTATACGTTCTATATTTGTTACCGAAATACGTGATAAGTCAAAGTTACCGGAACTTCTGCCGAGCATCGGCTGTCCGTCAATAAGGATCATGACGTATTCACTAGAGAATCCCTGCAGCTGCACACCTACAGAACGGTTACCGCCAGCAGTATTGTTAACAATAGCAATACCTGTCTGTTCTTTTAAGACCTCGTCCAAACGTCTACTCCCCATAAGTTCAATTGCCTTCCTGTCGATAATAGTAACCGGCATAGCAGAGTTCTTAGGATCAATTAATGTTGGACGGTTTTGAATCTCTTGCGTAACCAATGCTTCATCTAAAACTTGATTCGATTTATGAAGCTGGAAGCGATGTAGCTGCTTGTCTTTTGCGATCAACTCAATAGAGCCAGTTAAGGTTTCATATCCAATTGCACTTAAAGTATAAGTATATGTTCCGGCATATAATTTTTTGACTATGAAATTTCCCCGATTATCTGTTTTTGTCGTAGATCGGTCTGGTTCGATTAAAATACTAACATCTGCCAACGGTCTTTGTAATTCATCCACAATAAGCCCCTGAAATTGCGCATTCTGTTGTGCAAGCACTGAATTGCTTTTCCCGATCAGAAAAAGAAAATTAAATAGCAGGCATAGATAGTGTGTTGTCTTCAAAGTTATTTGTAATAATTCTAAATAATAATGCAAGTATCTCCATAAAATGCCAAAGTTTATTTATGCATTGTGTATTTTGATTTGTGCAAAGTGTATTAATTTTTGTGCAATATGATATTATTTAAATGACATAATGATCCCTCTTGTTTAGTTAATTTATTGTTATTCAGGGTATTTATGTTATTTATATCTATTCTTGTGTATTAGTATAAGCGTATTGCAAACAGAACTCTTTATTTGTAATTAGTTTAAATAAGCCCATTTTTGTTCTTCATAAATGAACAAATTATATGAAGAAAATATTAAATAATTTTGCGCTTATCATCATTTTATGGTCTAGCTATACAGTAGCTATAGCACAGGGCAACACGCCAAAAAGAATTGTTTCCTTAAGTGGAAGTTTGACGGAAATTGTTGATGCATTAGGGCTAGGTGCTAATCTAGTGGCTGTTGATGTGACAAGCGATTATCCAAGTTATGTGAAAGAGATTCCTAAAGTGAGCAAAAACAGATCAATTACGGCTGAAGGAATTGCTTCATTTCGTCCAGATATCGTACTAGGTTTTGAAGGAGAGGTCAGTGCGGCTGTATTGGCGCAATTTAAGACCTTGAATATTTCATGTGTTTTGTTTAAACAGGAATTTTCTGAGGCAGGATTAATAGGATTGGTTCGCAAAGTAGGACAATCTTTAAATGTTACTACAAAGGGAAATCAGGTTGCAGATCAATTATCGAAAGATCTAAAGTCGGCAATTGCGAAGGGAAAATCGAGTAAAGCAACTAAAATGATGTTTGTATATGCACGTGGGGCAGGAGCAATGAGTGTATCTGGTTCAGGAACTGCCGTTGATGCGGTAATCAAGTTAGCCGGTGCTCAAAATGTGATGAAAGGTTTTACAGGATACAAAACATATAATACAGAAGCTTTAGTTCAGGCCAATCCGGAAGTTATTTTGTTATTTGATTTTGGGATGTCCAGTTTAGGAGGAAAAGAAGCTATTTTGAAGTTACCAGGTGTTAACTTAACTACAGCAGGTAAAAATAAAAGAGTAATTGCTATGGATGCATCCTTGTTAAATGGTTTCAGTATGCGTTTACCACAGGCGATACAGCAGTTGCACGAAAAATTATTTGGAAAATAGTTGCTGTAATGAAAAATACCTTAATTTACACGCTACTCAGCATATTACTTATTATCGTAGTCATATTTTCATTAGGGATGGGATCGATTTCGGTTTCCTTTTGGGATGTTTGCTCTATACTGTTACATAAGATAGGTCTTAAAGCTTCATCAGGTATTGATGAGCTGACTGTGAATGTTTTGGAGCAAATACGATTACCTAGAATTCTAATGGGAATTGCAGTTGGTGCAGCTTTAGGAATCAGTGGAGCAGCTATCCAAGGTATATTTCGAAATCCATTAGCGGAACCTGGCTTAATGGGAATTTCTTCAGGCGCTTCTTTCTTTGCCGCACTCGTTATCTCTTTCGAAGGCTTGTTACTTCCCATGATTTCTGCAAGCCTGGGTTATTACGTTCTGGCATTTGCCGCGTTTTTAGGAGCAACATTGACAGTGCTTATTGTTTATCGTATATCCATGAACAATGGGAAATCTCATATTGCAACCATGCTTTTAGCAGGTGTTGCTATGAATGCATTTGCAGGAGCCTTAACGGGATTATTGAGTTATTTAGCAACTGAACAACAATTACGTTCCATCACCTTTTGGTCATTGGGCAGTTTAGCGGGAGCATCATGGGAAAATATTAAAGTATTGTATCCCTGTGTCTTTATTTCTTTAGTTATTCTACCTCTTTTTGCGAAACAATTGAATGTTTTTGCTTTAGGAGAATCTCAAGCTGAAATGATGGGCGTCAATACAAGCCGGTTGAAAATTGTAGTTATTTTGTTTTCAACATTGGCAGTAGGAGCAGCTGTTGCATTTTCCGGAGTTATCAGCTTCGTGGGTTTATTAGTGCCGCATGCAATCCGATTGATTGGTGGTGTTGATAATCGTTACGTGCTCGTGGCATCAAGTATTGCCGGAGCATTGGTCCTCACACTTGCTGATCTGCTTTCGCGCTTAATTATTCAGCCATTGGAACTTCCTATTGGGGTTATTACAGCATTATTGGGTACTCCAGTTTTCTTATTTATCCTGATCAGAGACAAGAATAAAATCTAGTTTATGCTACAAGTACAATCACTATCATACGAAATCAAAGGGCGTCCCATTTTAAGGGATATTGATATCTCTATTCAAAAAGGCGAATTTTACGCAATTGTAGGAGCAAATGGAGCCGGAAAAACATCTTTGTTACGTATGTTGGCTTCCGATCTGAAACCTGCAAAGGGAGAAATATTGTTTAAAGGCAAACCACTTCGTTCTTACTCATTGAAAGAACTTGCTTATGCGAGAGCTTTCCTACACCAGTCCAATAGTATGGCTATGGCGTTTACTGTCGAGGAGGTCGTCCGTATGGGACGCTATCATTTGAAAGCATCTCAGGAGCAACACAACGTGGCTATAGCAGAGTGTATGCGCATCTGTGAAGTCGAACATGTGGGCGATAGAAAAATACAGCAACTGTCGGGTGGAGAGCAGCAACGTGTTCATTTTGCAAGGGTATTGGCACAGGTGTGGGACCAGAAAGACGTTTTGTTATTATTAGATGAGCCTGTAGCGAGTATGGATATCCAATTTCAACATCAAACACTAGCCATTGCGAAAGCTTTGACTGCTGTTGGGTTTAGTGTTGTCGCCATATTACATGAACTGAATCTTGTTGCACAGTATGCCGATCGTGTATTGATGCTCAAATCGGGTAGGAAATGGTGGGAGGGAGCTCCTATTGAAGTGCTCAAGCCTGAAAATATATATGCTATATTTGGTGTACAAACAAAAGTGAGTACTGATATGGCTACGCTGACACCGTCTGTACAAACCTGTACAGTACATTATTCAGCAGCAAAATTTAATTCAAATTATAAACATGAACTGGCGATGGAATTAAAAGAAAAGTACGAAAATTATAAAAAAGATAATCCTAAGGCAAGGATTTACGACTGTGCAAAAGCACTTAAGGTAAGTGAAGCACAGCTTCTATTGACACAATTGTCAGATGATGTGGTGTTACTTAAGGATGATATTTGGGCTATTTTGCAGGAATTACCACGCTTAGGGCATGTTATGGCTTTGACACGTAATGATGCATGTGTTCATGAAAGAAAAGGAACGTATCCCACACCTTCCAATGAGGGGCATGTCGTACTATTTCATAATGATGATATTGACCTACGCGTTTTTATTCAGAATTGGGCCTATGCATTTGCTGTAAAAGTTAAAGATCTTTTGAGTATCCAGTTCTTTGATACAGCGGGATTAGCTGTTCATAAAGTTTATTTGACCAAAGACTCTAATCCGATTGCTGTTTATGAAGAACTTGTAAATTCTTATCGTGCTGCAGACCAGACGTATTTTACAATCAATGTTCCCGCAGTTTTAAGTGATATTTCCATTCCAGATACGGAAATTGCTGTCGATAGTTTTCAGTCAGATTGGCTCAATATGAAGGATAGCCATGAATTCTTTGGTATTTTACGTAAATATAGCTTACAGCGGACACAGGCATTGCGTCTGGCACCTTCTGGTTTCGCAGAACAATTGCCATTAGAGCGATTTACAGAAATCTTAAACCAGGCTTCAGAACAGGACGTTCCTGTCATGGTTTTTGTTAGCAATAAAGGCTGTATACAGATACATTCGGGATTGATCACGAAACTTGTAACTATGGAAAATTGGTTTAATGTACTAGATCCACAGTTTAATCTGCATCTTAATATGGATGCGATTGACCAAATATGGCAGGTTAGAAAACCTTCTACAGATGGTGATGTAAACGCATTGGAAGTTTACGACAAGCAGGGAAATCTAATTGTTCAACTTTTTGGGAAACGAAAACCGGGTATTCCTGAATTAGAATCATGGCGTTCGCTATTGCAAGGTCAAAAGGTATAAAAGTAAATTAACGGCTTATTTCTGAAGGGAGTAAGCCGTAATATTTTTTAAATGCATGTGTAAAGCTAGCCTGATGTTTAAAACCTACGATCGTACTCACCTCATACATGTTTTTGTTTTCATTTAAAATCAGACGTTTTGCCTCCTCCATTCGGATACGTGTGATGTAGTTGTAAATGGTAGTACCAAAATGTTGTTTAAAGCCATTACGAAGTTTAAACTCATTTAATAGTACTAATTTCGATAATTGTTTGTGTGTTGGCGGATTGACAAAATTATTGCGAAGAATCCGCTGTGCCTCTTCCAGTTTTTGAACATCTTCGATCTTTAAAAGATCCGTAAGTTTATCGCTGATGAAACTGAACTGTTCAAACTGAAGCATGATGAGTTCGAGAATGCGCGCATTGACAAATATCTGCTTCAATTCATTTTTATTTGTCGTGGTACGAATACTATCAATGATCCCCTTCATTTCTGTGGTAACAAAAAGATCTTCTTCGACAATGGAGATCACTTTCTTTTCCTTCATCTTCTCTTTGAATTCCAAATGAAGTGGCGTATGTATGCTGATCATATTCTGATAGAGTTCAGGTGTCATGATGACCATAAAATACAGGAAGTCCTGATTGCTCTGAATCGGATGCTCTTCGTAAAGAGAAGGAATGTAACGTATGTTATGTTTACTGAACGTAAATCCATGCGCAGATTCTGATTTACTGAGGATAAATTGGCTCACGACAGCTTCGCCTTCTATCTCCGAGATAATATCTACGGGAGCTGAAACACGCATATCCGCGCAGAGCACAAACAATCCTCTGCTTAGGATCTGATAGGTACTGATATTTATCGGGCTTTTATTGATTGCAATATGCTTTTCGGATAAAATGGTATTGATCGAGCTGATCTCAGGAAGCTCTTCCCAAAATAGCCATTCATTATGTTGTTTTATCTTTGCTTTTATAATCATACCTTATTACAAATATACATTATTTGTAATAGATCTAAATTAATTTATTGAAATGAGACCTTTAAATGACGAGCAATTATTCCATTTTAAAAAACAGGTTGATTGAAATGCAAACAGATGTTTATGAATACAGTAATAATTTTTTATTGTAAAGTTTGTTAGATGTGCATGAATTATTTTTTACTTATTTCCGCGCTAGTAAGATTATATTTTTAACCTATAGCCTATTGCAATTAATGATTTGATAAAACTCGATGTGAATACTATCTTTGGTTATGCACAAGCTCAGAATTACGAACATCATTCCGCGTGAAAATCACAATGTAACCATTAATTTCGAACCAGTATCAGGGGAGTTTCCAACTTATAAAGCTGGTCAATTTTTGACTTTATCTTTTGAATTTGCTAATCGGGAGTTGAGGAGATCGTATTCTTTTAGTAGTTCACCAGATGTCGATGAACCCTTAAGTATTACGGTTAAGCGGGTTGAGAACGGTGAGATTTCCCGTTTTTTACATCATAAAGTTCAGGAGGGAGATATTGTGGATGCATTAGATCCACAAGGTCTGTTTATTTATGAACCTATTGAAGATAGCGAACGTACCGTATTTTTATTCGCCGCAGGTATTGGTATCACTCCTTTATTCTCCATCTTGAAGACTGCGTTGGTTCGGGAAAATAAGTCGAAGATTGTGCTGGCTTATAGCAATAGCTCTCCAGAGGTAACTCCTTTTAAAGAAGAATTACAGCAATGGGCAAAAAAATATCCGGATCGTCTTCAGATCATTTGGATTTATTCAAATAGTAAAAATCTGATGACAGCACGATTGAATAGAGATTATATCCTTTCCATTTTGAAAAATCATTTGCCAACTGCACATCAGGATGTTCTGTTTTACACCTGTGGTCCAGTGATCTATATGGACTTGTGTCGTTTCACTTTGTTGGGGATGGGGTTTGATGAATCTCAAATCAAACGGGAGACCTTTTTGCTTCCTGAAAATGAAGAAGACGATGATGATGAAACGGAAAAAGAAGTGGATAAAACAACGTACTCCATTCGCTTGAACTTTCAAGGTCAAAGCTATCATCTGGATATTCCTTATAATAAATCTATTCTAGATGTGGGTTTGGAAAACAAGATTAAGCTTCCATATTCCTGCAAGTCGGGTATGTGCAGTACATGTATATCAAATTGCTCCCATGGAAAAGTGCGTATGAGTTATAACGAAGTGCTGACAGATCGGGAGGTGGAAAATGGCCGGATACTGCTGTGTACTGGACATCCTGTTGAAGACGACACGGTCATCGATGTGTATTAATCTAAACTCTTTCCCCATTCTGGGCTTATCTAAAAAAGCAGCATTTTAATTTCATTTGTTCGGGTATCCATTGGTTGTGGTTCGAAAATGGTTTGGACCTGCTAGGAGACTGGTTCGGGTCATGTTCGGTAGTTGTTTGGCATTTGTTTGCCTTTTTGTCGAAGCACAGTCGAATAGGAGTCGAGGCGCAGTCGAGCCAGTACCGAACATGTATCCTAGTAAATACCTATCAATGCAGAGCCGTTGTCGAATAGAGTATGGACTTTCATGGACTTGTACGGACTTTAAAAGAGTTCTCTTCACGAATTTAACGGGGTATAAAAGCTGATGTCTATGTTTGAATCTTTTAGATTTATTGATGTTTCTCGTAATGGCTACAACCCTGATTAGCATTTTTATTAGATTAAATACCTGATTATAGCAATACATCTATTGTTTACAAATCAATTTCTTGAGCTGATTTATTTTACATTATTTTCGTTAGATTTGATTCAAACCAAATGAATCAGAATAATGAGTAATTTACTTTGGAAGCCTTCTGTTGCTTATCAACAGGAATCTTCTTTATACAAGTTTAAGCAATTTGTAGAACAGAAACGACAATTTAAGATGGATTCTTATCCTATACTTTGGGATTGGTCAGTTTCAAATCTGGAGGAATTCTGGGAAGATATCGCCGCGTTTTTTGACGTAATTTTTCATACTCCTCACCAAGAAATTTTTCAAGCTTCTCCACAAGGATTTATTGGTTCTAAATGGTTTGAAGGTGCCACTTTAAATTATGCGGAACATATTTTCCGAAAATCTACTGCAGAACGGCCGGCTATTTTGTTCCAGGAAGAGAATAAGCCCCTTCAGAGCATTTCTTGGGACGGACTGGAAGGAATGGTTAGTTCATTGCAGCGGTTCTTGATAGGGCAGGGTATAGAGCAGGGAGATCGTGTTGTGGGTGTGTTGAGAAACAGTCCGGCTTCTATCGCTCTTTTTTTAGCGACAAACAGTATTGGCGCTATCTGGTCATGCTGTTCGCCAGATTTTGGAGCTTCAAGTATCGTAGAACGATTTTCTCAGGTCACACCTAAGCTTTTGTTCGCAGATGCTGCATACAGCTATAACGGCAAATTATTTGATCTTAAAGCTTCAATGATTGATCTATCTTCAAATCTGGAAAGTCTGGTACACGATGTCGTTTTTGTGGATGAACAGGTCTGGAAAGATGCGGTATCACAAGAGACAGGAGTGCCGTTGCGTTTTACAGCGGTACCTTTTGACCATCCAATTTGGATTTTATACTCTTCTGGTACGACAGGTAAGCCTAAGGCAATTACGCACAGCTGTGGTGGTATTTTATTGGAGCATTTAAAAGCATTGGCTTTACACCAGAATGTGCAAGAGGGGGAGCGATTTATCTGGTATGCAACCACCGGGTGGATGATGTGGAACTATGCGCTTTCTTCCTTATTACTGGGGGCTACCCTTTGTATTTATGAGGGTTCATTGGCCTATCCTGAAAAGTTATCTTTTTGGAATTTTATTGGACAGCACGAGATTGACCATGTGGGGGCTGGCGCCGCCTATTATATCGCCAATCAGCATATTGAATTGACGCAACCTCGTTTTCAACCCAAAACGATTGGTTCAACAGGCTCTCCATTGCCTCCGCAGACCTTTTCCTGGTTACAAAAGCAATTTCCCCAAGCGCAGATTGTTTCACTGAGTGGCGGTACAGATGTCTGTAGCGCATTTTTATCCGGAAATCCTTTATTACCTGTCTATGCCGGTGAAATACAGTGTTTAACCTTAGGGTCAAAGATTGAAGCCTATAATGAAAGTGGAGAATCAGTGAAAAATGAAGTAGGTGAACTGGTTATAACGCTCCCTATGCCATCAATGCCCATATATTTTTGGAATGATCTTCATAATGAAAAGTATCAGGAGAGCTATTTTGAAAAATACCCAGGAGTGTGGTGTCATGGCGACTGGATCAAATTTACGGAACATCAGGGTATTATCGTTTACGGTCGTTCTGATGCTACTTTGAATCGGGGTGGGGTACGTATCGGGACTGCTGAAATTTATAACATATTAAATACTTTTCCGGAAGTTGCCGATAGTTTAATTATTTGTCTTGATCATGCGGACGGGACGTCTACCATGCCCCTGTATGTGCAGATGGAGGACGGAGTCTCTTTGACCGATGAGCTGAAAGCGGCCATCAAATTAAAGCTAAGAAAAAGCTATAGTCCACGTCATGTACCCGATACTATTGTAGCAGTACCAATCATTCCTTACACGCTTAGTGGTAAGAAACTGGAGATTCCTGTGAAAAAAATTATGATGGGAACTCCGTTAGAGAAGGTAGTCAGCGTCGCTGTATTAAGAGATCCTAATTCTCTTGATTTTTGGGTTAAATTACTATTAGATAGTAAGTAGTTATTATTAATGTAAATAATTACTGTATGTAAATAAATAATGCCCCGGTCAAAAATCGGGGCATTATTTATGCTATTTTACTTTTGCAAAATGTGATGTAGGGGATCAGGTTTGGATCACACCGACATTGTAACGTTCTGTAATTGGGTTATGATTTGCAGCTTCTATACCAAGGCTAATAACAGTTCTTGTCTCATCGGGTCTGATTACGCCATCGACCCAGATGCGGGCAGCAGCATAGTAAGGGCTTAGCTGTTCCAAGTAACGTTTCTTGATATCATCTAGCAGTGTGTTCTTTTCTTCTTCAGATATATCTATGCCTTTCGCTTTTAAAGCAGATTCTTGAATCTGTAAGAGGGTGTTGCCGGCGGCAGCACCGCTCATAACAGCCATCTGCGCCGTAGGCCAAGCATATATGAGTCTAGGATCGTATGCCTTACCGCACATCGCATAATTTCCAGCTCCGTAACTGTTGCCGATGATAAAGGTAAACTTGGGCACAACTGAATTTGCCATCGCATTGACCATCTTAGCTCCATCTTTGATGATTCCGCCCTGTTCGGAGCGACTACCGACCATGAAACCTGTTACATCTTGTAGAAATACCAGTGGAATTAATTGTTGATTACAGTTCATGATAAAGCGTGCAGCCTTATCTGCAGAATCACTGTATATTACGCCACCCATCTGCATTTCAACAGCACCAGCTGGTTTCTTTGCTTTAACAATTTCACGTTGGTTTGCAACGATTCCTACTGCCCATCCGTCAATACGGGCAAGACCACAGACAATCGTTTTGCCATAATCCTGTTTATATTCTTCAAAAGTACCTTCGTCAACTAAAGCTTCTAAAAGCTTGTGCATGGAATACGGTTTTGTGCGATCTAAAGGCAATATTTCTGCGATTTCGGAGCTTTGACGTATAGGCGCCTTGGCTTCTTTACGATTAAATCCTGCTTTTGGATGCGCACCAAGTTTATCCATAACACCTTTTATAGCATCAAGACAGCTTGCTTCATCTGGAAATTTATTGTCTGTAACGCCAGAAATAACAGAATGTGTGCTTGCGCCTCCTAATGTTTCGGCATCAACAGTCTCACCGATAGCAGATTTGACCAGATAGGGGCCAGCTAAAAATACAGAGCCGGTTCCTTCAACGATAAATGCGTAGTCGGACATGATCGGTAAATAGGCACCTCCCGCAACACAACTGCCCATTATAGCGGCTATTTGTGGTATACCCATAGAGGACATTTTAGCATTATTTCTAAAAATGCGTCCAAAATGCTCTTTATCAGGGAATATTTGATCCTGCATCGGTAAAAAGACACCTGCAGAATCGACAAGGTATATGATGGGAATTTTGTTCTCCATAGCAATTTCTTGCGCACGTAGATTTTTTTTGCAGCTAATGGGGAACCAGGCACCAGCCTTTACAGTTGCATCATTAGAGACAATGACGCATAATTCGTCTTTAACATACCCTAAAACACAGACAACACCTGCATTTGGACAACCGCCTTCTTCAGGGTACATATTGTCTCCGGCAAACTGGGCAATTTCAATATAAGCTTTGTGATCATCAAGGAGGTATTCGACACGCTCCCATGCAGTGAGCTTTCCTTTGGCTTTTAATTTTTTGATTTTATCTTCGCCACCTCCCAAGCGAAGTGCTGCTCTTTTTAGTTCTAACTCTACAATTAGTTCATTCATGTTATAATTGGATTTTAAGCATGTCAAATTCAGAATTTGATAATATGAGATAAATTTAACATTATATTTTGAGTTTCTCTAAAAAAAGATGTTATAATTTTGTTATTATTGTAAATAACAGAATTCCAATTATAAATTAAAGATTACATTTATGTTTATTGAAAATGAACAACAAATGATGATGATTCGCCAAAGTGCTAGAGACTTTGCTGAAACTCATATTCGTCCCTACATCATGGAGTGGGATGAAGCACAAACATTTCCTGCACCTTTATTTAAGAAGCTCGGCGAGCATGGCTTTATGGGCATTATTGTCCCGGAAGCTTATGGTGGATCTGGCTTTGGATACCAGGAGTATATAACCGTTTTGGACGAGATTTCCAAAGTTTGTGGTTCCATAGGACTTTCGGTAGCGGCACATAATTCATTGTGTACAAATCATATATTGAGTTTCGCAAATGAAAGTCAGAAGCAGAAATATCTACCAAAATTGGCAACAGGGGAATGGTTGGGAGCTTGGGGTTTAACAGAAACGGGTTCGGGGTCTGATGCTGGAGGATTAGCGACTGTTGCAGTTCGCGACGGTGATTATTTTGTGCTGAATGGTTCTAAAAACTTCATCACACATGCCATAAGCTCGGACGTAGCTGTTGTACTTGCCCGTACCGGTGAGAAAGGTGACAAAAAGGGTGTTACTGCTTTTATTGTCGAGAAGGGGACGGAAGGTTTTTCTGCAGGTAAAAAGGAAAATAAATTAGGGATGCGTGCTTCAGAGACCGCATGTTTGTTTTTCGATAATTGTCGTATTCATCAGGATCAGATGGTCGGTGAAGAGGGGCAGGGTTTTGTTCAGGCATTGAAACTATTGGATGGTGGCCGTATTTCTATCGCTGCTTTATCATTGGGTATTGCTCGTGGTGCTTATGAATGTGCGTTAAAGTATGCAAACGAAAGAGAACAGTTCAATCAGAAGATTTTTGAATTTCAGGCGGTTGGATTTAAGCTTGCAGAGATGGCTACAGAAATTCAGGCAGCAGAGCTGCTGACCCGTCAAGCGGGATATATGAAAGATCGTGGTGAACGCATTTCTAAAATAGGAGCAATGGCAAAGCTATACGCTTCAGAAACGGCAGTTTCGGTTTCTAATGAATCTGTTCAGATTTTTGGAGGATATGGCTTTACAAAAGATTATCCTGCTGAAAAGTTCTTTAGAGACGCAAAATTATGTACAATCGGGGAAGGTACGTCCAGTATACAGAAGATGGTTATTTCTCGGGAAATTCAAAAAGATGCCTAAAAAAGAAGATATAATTTTGGTAGAATGTCCCAGGGATGCCATTCAAGGGATATCGCATGTGATTCCAACGGAAAAAAAAGTTAAGTATTTGAACATGTTGCTTGAAAGCGAATTGTTTGACTGGCTTGACTGTGGATCGTTTGTTTCTCCAAAAGCTGTTCCGCAATTGGCGGATACTGAAGAAGTGCTTCGTCAGCTGGATACGTCCGGTAAAACGAAGCTGCTGGGGATCATTGCTAATGAACAAGGTGCTCTACGTGCTGTGAAATCGGATAATCTCACTTATTTGGGCTATCCTTTTTCCATCTCTGAGGTTTTTCAGCAACGAAATACAAATGCTTCTATCGTTGATTCATTTGAACGTCTCAAAGGTATTGTGGAAATTGCACATCAACACAAAAAAGAAATGGTGGTGTATATATCCATGGCTTTTGGAAATCCATTTGGTGATTTTTGGAGTAATGAGCTCGTGCTTGATTGGATGGCCAAGATCGCTGCCTTAGGGGTGGTGGAATTTTCTTTGGCAGACACAACTTCTGAGGCAACATTGCCACAGATAACACAACTTTTTGAACAGGCATTACAACGGTTTCCAACCTTAAATATCGGTGCACATTTTCATTCTCCTAAGTCAAGTAGTCTAGATAAAATCAATGCCGCTTACCTTGCTGGATGTCGAAAATTTGATGGTGCTATTTTAGGATACGGAGGCTGTCCGTTTGCCGAAGATGAGTTGGTAGGGAATATTCCAACGGAAGATTTGATATATTATTTTGAGCGAAAAGGGCAGGATAAAATATTGACCTTTGGTGGTGAATTTATTAATTTAATAGCATAAAGTCAGAAGTTTATGAGTGGTCATTTGAATTATAAGTTTATTAAGGTGAAACAGGCCGATCATGTTTTTTATTTGACCTTGGCCCGTCCTGAAAAACGAAATGCTTTTACACCGTTGATGATCGATGAGATCTATCATGCCATACAAATCGCAGATTCAGATCCGGATGTTAGGGTGCTTATTCTCGACGCGGAAGGTCCTGTATTTTGTGCTGGTATGGATTTGAAAGCTTTTGAAAATCCAGATGTTTCCGAGCTGGCAAAGACGGTTCCACATGTTGATTTGTCTTTGGGAGAAGTCATATCACAATTGAATAAACCTTCGATCGCAGTGCTCGAAGGAAATGTGATTGCGGGAGGTTTTTTAATGATTCTGGAATGCACCTATGTTATTGCGAAGTCGACAGTTCAGTTCTCTTTACCAGAGGTGCAGTTAGGATTGTTTCCTTTTCAGGTTTTGGCGGGTCTGCTGAAGCATTTGCCCCATAACAAAGCAATGGATCTATGCATTCGTCCAGAGGTGATTTCAGCTCAAGAAATGAAAAATATGGGTTTAGTTTTTGAACTGATGGATCAGAAACCCGATATGTTGCCAGATTTGATCAATAAGCTGACGTCTATTGCGCCATTAGCGGTTAAGATGGGCTTTGAGTCAGCGAAACAATTAGAAGGGCTTAGAAAGGCTGATCAGTATGCTTTTCTTCTTGAGCAGTTGCAAAGGCTGAGAACAAGCCATGATTTTAAAGAAGGAATGGCCGCGCGTATGGAAAAAAGACCTCCAAATTGGAAAGGAGAGTAATTGTTATTAAAACATTCTGAAGCTAGGTCTACTCGTTAAAGGTGAAAATTCCCACGGGATAGAGGTGAAGATAATGCATATAGCCCAAGCAGTGTAGATAAATATCGTTTTGAATTTAGCTACACTGCTTTGTTTTTTACGGGCCTTTATATATCCAATGGTAAACACTAAAATGCCAATAGTCATCATGGTGATGTGTTCCATTCCAAAAAAACGTACCTGACGCAGTTTGATGGCTTCATTAAAATTTTTGATAAAATAATGTACGATCGGACTTTCAAAATAGAGTGTTAATCCTACTATAAACTGTATGTAAAGTAAGATTAACGTTACTATCTGTAGTATATAATCATACGGTTTCATGTGATACTTTTTTTTCCAGCCCATATAGGCACGTACTAATAATGCGATAAGACAAACGACGATCATCCATCTGCTAGCCGAATGTAGGGCAAGAAAGAAATGGTAAAGCATGCTTTTTCTATTTTAAGATCGAAAATTCAATATATGACGAATTGTTGTGATCATGAAAAATACGATGTGTTGCTTTCCTGTAGTCACTCGCTTTGGCTTCATAACCTTCAAAAAACTGCTGTGGATTACGTTCTGCAATTGGAAACCAGGTATTTTGTACCTGAATCATGATGCGGTGTCCTTTTTTGAACGTATGCGCTACATCAGGCATGCTGTAGTTAACCGCAGTAACAAAATCCGGTTGCATAGGTTCTGCCTTCTCAAATCCATTCCGATATTTTCCAGCCATAATTTCACCGCGAACCAGCATTTGGTAGCCATCCATTACTTTATTGTTGGAGGATGGGATGTTTGCAGGGTAGACATCAATAAGTTTTACGACATAATCTGCGTCTGTTCCAGAGGTTGATACTTTTAGGAAGTTTTTAATGGGGCCAACTATTGTGATATCTTCGTTTAAAGGTTCTGTTTGATAAACCATAACATCGGGTCTAGATGAGGCGAAACGCTGGTCGTCGATCATGTACTCACGTGTCCTGCTCTCCATAACACCACCTTGATAAGGTACAGGTTTGTTAGGATCACTAACATATTCATCCCAAGAATCTGTACGTCCTACTTTTTCAAACCCTAGTTTGCCTTGAGGTTGTAGGTACAGTTTTTTGTCCTCTACATCTTTTGGAGGCCATTTATCAAATGATTTCCATTGGTTGCTTCCTGTTACAAAGATATTCGCTTCTGACCCCTTAAAATCACCCTTCCCTTTCAGATAATAATTGAAAAAGGGTAGTTCAAATTTTTCCTGATAAGTCACACTTGTTTTCTGGTCAAATTGAATATCACCAAAAGAGCTACCGTCACCACGTACCCAGCCTCCGTGAAACCAGGGGCCAGCCACAAGAATCGAATTATTCTTTGGGTTTTGTTTTTCGATTGCTTTGTAAGTTTCAAATGTTCCGTAGGCATCTTCGGCATCAAAAAAGCCTCCAACTACCATAACGGCTGGTTTAACATCGGTTAAGTGTGGTAATATCTCTCTATCTTTCCAAAACTGATCATAATGTGGGTGGTCAAAGACATCATTCCAAAATTTGATAGAATCGGCAAAGTAGTTGTCTTTCAGGTCTTTCGCTGTCCCGGCATTCATGTAGAACTGATAAACATCTTTTGAAGGATATTGAAAAGTCTTGGGTGCCTGATCTGGCGTAATGGGTTTAGGTCTAGGAATACCGAAGCTGGACATGAATTTAAATGCATCTCCTGTGAAAAGTACGCCATTATGATGAAAGTCATCGCCCAGGTACCAGTTTGTTACGGGAGCTTGAGGTGATACTGCTTTTAATGATGGATGTGTTTTCGTAAGACTTACTGTGGAGTAAAATCCTGGATAAGAAATGCCGTACATGCCTGCTTTACCATTGTAGTTCTTTAGGTTTTTGCTGAGCCATTCTAGTAAGTCATAGGTATCCGTACTTTCATCAATATCTTTTTTTCCTTTTTTTAAGTTTGTCGGTCTTATATCTTCAAAGGTTCCTTCGCTCATCCATTTGCCACGTACATCTTGGTAAACAAAGATGTAACCTTCTAAAGTCATTGCCGGGAAATTCCCTAATGTCTCTTTGTATTTATCTTCACCATAAGGGCCTACGGTATAAGGGGTGCGGTTTAATAAAACAGGATATTGCTGACTTTTGTCTTTTGGTGTGTAGATGGTGGTAAATAATTTGACCCCATCACGCATCGGAACTGAAATTTCCTTTTTATCATAATTCTTTTTAACATAGTCTGTTTCGAGGATTGACTGAGCCTTTACTTGAAATGAAAAGGTTGTTGCAAGCACTGAAAAAGCTAAAAATACTTTGTTCATGGTATTAGATTAATTTTACGATAGGACAAGATAAGAAAAATGAATAAAGACTGGATTAAAAAAAAGCCAGATTAAATATCATGATTTAATTTGGCCTTTTTTAATAACAGTTATCTGTTTTTGGGAGAGGATAGGAATAGCCTAGCTTCTCAATATTCTAATCTTTTTGCCTTTAATCTTACCGAGGTTAGAATGTTTAAGTATGGTGCTAACTAAAGAGCGTTTGACAGCAACGAAAGATTCCCTGTCTTTAACTTCAATAATACCGACATCGCTTTTTTCTATTCCCTCGAGGTTAAGTAAGAAGCCAACGAGATCAATTTTGTTGACTTTATCTTTTTTACCTGCAGAAAAGTATAGGGTAGCGAAATCAGAGTTTTCAGGTAGCTTATATTCACCATCGATTTCTTCGATTTCGATATCATCCGCCACATATGGATAATCTTCGTCAGGTTTTAAGATGATAAAGACTTTTCCTTTTGCTTGCATACGTGCAGTTCTACCATTTCTATGTGTGAAATCATCTTCACGGTAAGGTAACTGATAATGGATAATGGCATCGATTTCAGGGATATCAAGTCCTCGGGCAGCAAGGTCGGTCGTAATCAAGATATGATTGCTATTGTTTCTAAATTTCAATAGTGCCAGCTCGCGATCACTTTGTTCCAGTCCGCCGTGGAATACATCATGTATGATATCACGGTTTTGTAGCAATTCGCTGATGTGGTCAACAGCATCACGATGATTACAAAAGATAAGTACTTTTTGATTACCTATTTTGCATAGCAATTGAAATAGCGCTTCTAATTTTTTATGGATTGGAGCAACAATCTTTTTTATCGTTAACGCTGGTGCACTTTGTATGTGACTTAGAAAATTAACCTCCGTTGCAGCAGAAATGCCTGTGAAATCAGGTATTTCTTTCATTGCGGTAGCCGACGTTAAGATGCGTGTTTTTAAGTTAGTTAAGTAGTCAATTATAAAAGACATCTGATCCTGAAAACCTAATTCCAATGATTTATCAAATTCATCCAAAACCAGCGTCTTGATTTGTGTCGGATCAAAGTGGTTTCCTTCAAGATGATAAACAATACGACCTGGTGTACCAATGAGGATAGCAGGAGGATTCTTTAAATTGTTTCTTTCAGTCTTGGTATCATGACCGCCATAGCAACAGGTGATTTTAAAACCGGTAGCAACTCTTTTTAATACGGATTCAATCTGCAAAGCCAATTCGCGGGTGGGTACAAGGATCAAAGATTGGACGTCAGCTACATCTTTGTTTAATGTTTTCATCAAAGCAAGTGCAAAAGCTAATGTTTTACCTGAACCGGTTGGTGAAAGTAAGATGAGATTTTCTTTTTCTTTGAATTTATCCATGACCTCATTCTGCATGTCATTCAGCGAAGAGATATGGAGTTTTTGTAATATGGCGTCTATTTGCATGTTGCAAAAGTACACAAAGTATTACATAAAAAAAGGTCTGCCGTAAGCAGACCTTTTTTTATGTTTATGGATTCAATTATAATAAATGAATTCCTTTATCTTGTAGTGATTGTTTTTCCTGTTCATCCCATATACTGACCTGAACTTCACCAATATGTGCTTTTTTAAGCATAAACATGCATACACGTGATTGTCCGATTCCACCACCGATGGCTTCTGGCAACTCATCATTTAACAACATTTTGTGGAATGATAATGCTGCACGTTCAGCATTATTTCTAATTTTAAGCTGTCGCTCTAACGCAGTTTTGTCTACACGTACGCCCATAGAAGATAGTTCAAATGCAGTGTTTAAAATAGGATTCCAAACTAAGATATCCCCATTTAATCCATTTGTTCCACTTCCATTTTCAGTACTCCAGTCATCGTAATCTGCTGCACGTCCATCATGAGCTTCGCCATTCGATAAAATTCCACCTATACCATAGATAAATACAGCGCCATGCTCTTTTGCAATGGCATTTTCACGCTCTTTAGGTGTGAATGTTGGATATTTTTGCAACAATTCTTCTGAAGAAATAAAGGTAATCTCTTCAGGTAAAACAGATTTAATATCTGGGTATTGACGTTCTACTTGCTTTTCAGTGAAACGTAAAGCATCATATATTTTTAGAACGGTATCTTGTAGAAAAGAAAATGTTCTCTGTTCTGCGGAGATTGTTTTTTCCCAATCCCATTGATCTACATAGATAGAGTGAATCGGCGTATAGTCCTCATCAGGACGTAATGCGCGCATATCTGTCAATATGCCCTCTCCAACCTCAAGTTCAAGCTCTTTTAATCTTAAGCGCTTCCATTTTGCTAGTGAGTGAACAACAACAGCCTTACGTTCTTGTAGCGCTTTGATAGGGAAGGCTACTGGTCTTTCGATGCCATTTAAATCATCATTTATACCTGTACCATCAAGTACAACCAAAGGTGATGAGATAGGAATCAATCCTAAATTATTTCTAAGTTGTTGTGCAAAAGTATCCTTTACAAAACTAATAGCAACTTCAGTTTTTAATAACTTTCTTTTATCCATGAAATGTATATATATCAAAAAATAGCCTCTTAGTTATCTATTTTTTATTTGTATCTGTTAAGAATCTGTATAGAGTAATACTCAAAACAAATTCTGATTCCCTCAATTTTCCTCAAAAATAGCAATATTTCAGACATAACAAGGTATTGTTGGTAAATTTATTTCCAGATTGATATATTTTTGATGTGATGGCAAGAAATTGCCTGAATTGATGAGATCTTAAAAAATAAGGAGGTCGACATTTTGATATGGCGACCTCCAATATTTTTTATATGTTAGTTTTTTTAAACGGAGAAACTTTCACCGCAAGCACAAGTTCTTGTGGCATTTGGATTATGGAATTCAAATCCTTTACCATCTAATCCATCAGAATAGTCAAGCTCTGTTCCAGCTAGATATAAGAATGACTTGATATCTAAACATACTTTAACACCTTTATCTTCACAAAACTGATCACCTTTTTTTTCTTCGTTATCGAAATGCAGTTTATAGCTTAGGCCTGAACATCCTCCGCTTTCAACAGCAACACGCACAAAATAACTGCTGTCATATTTTTCAGTACTCATTATCTCTTCAATTCGAGATTTTGCTTTGTCTGTAACGGTTACCATATCGCTGAATAATTATATTAATATTGAATAGTACAAATTACGCTAACTTCTTTTTTATTTCCAATACAAATCTGACCCTAAATGTAATAATTAAGTAATAAGACCGGCTTGGAAGAGTTGCCAGATAGGAGAGTTTTGTCTAATTTTTGTCACGGCTTCTGTAATGAGCCTAGTGGTGGTGTCTACTTCTTCTTTTGTTGTCAATCTGCTTATACTGAATCGTACTGTTGCTAACGCATCTTCTTTTGAAACCCCCATTGCAAGTAGTACGTGAGACGGGTCTCTGGTACCACTAACACATGCAGAACCGGATGATAATGCTAATTGTGGACAATTGGTCATGAGCTCGCTCGCAAGTAAATGCTTGAAACAGATCGACGTGGTGTTAGGTAAACGTGAAGCAGTCTTTGCATGAATATAAGTTGCAGGGATTTTACTTAATACATTTTCTAAATATTCCCTCAATTGAATCGTATGCTCAAAATCTCTTTCATGATGCTGTATGTGGGTTATTGCTGATCCGAGACCAACAATATTGGGGACATTGTATGTACCTGCCCGAAAACCATTTTCTTGCCCTCCTCCTGTAATCAGTGCACTGATTTGGATGGGTTTGGACTTGCGACGGATGAATAATGCGCCGATGCCTTTTGGTCCATGGAGTTTGTGAGCACTTAAACATAGTATGTCAATGGGGAGCTGAGCAAGGTTAAGTGGGATTTTGCCAATGTATTGTGTAGCATCACAAAAATATAAACAGTCTTTATCTTTGCATAACGCCGCAATTTCCTGAATAGGGTGGATATAACCGGTTTCATTATTTGCGGCCATTATACAGACTAATATGGTCTGTGCCGTAATATGCTCTTCTAGAACACTTAAATCTATTTTTCCAGTGTGATCAACATCAAGATAGGTAACTAAAGCTCCCTCTTTTTCTAATTGTAGCAGGGTTTCTAAAACAGCTTTGTGCTCTGTTTTGACTGTAATGATGTGATTGCCTTTGGATTTATAATTTTTATAAATTCCTTTTAGTACTGTGTTAATGGATTCGGTTGCACCTGAATTGAAAAAGATCTCTTTAGGTTGACAGTTAAGAGATCGGGCAACCTGTAGACGGGCTTTTTCTATTGCTCCGTTGGCTTCACGCCCCATGCTATGATATACACTGGATGCATTTGCATAATTATGGATGAAATAGGGTACCATGGTATCCCATACTTCATCCATGATTTTAGTTGTTGCATTATTGTCGAGATAAATTAACTCCTTCATTGTATAAAGGTAAATATTATCTTGTTTATAAAGTCCTTGATGTGGGGTCGATTTCTTTTTGTTTGATATTCGGATTGTAATTCAATCCTGGACTCAACCAGTACATCAGTACCACTCTGGAATAACGGTAATTGAAAGGGCTCAATACAAAAACGGTTACAAGTGCCACAATGGAGTAAAGCCAAAAAGAACTGTCATTTCCCGTTAGTATATAAGTTGCTACACAGGCTGTTATCATCTCAGCAACGGTGAATGCATAACTCACAAACATTGACACGTAGAAATAACCGGGTTCACGTTCGTAGCGTAAACCACAATAATCACAATGTGTGTTCATTTTTTGTGTTTTAAAGCCATAAGTATTCCCTGTGAATATTTTTCCTTTACGACAGCGTGGACATAGTGCCTTGCTGGCTGCTTTAAATTCTGATAATTCGTAAGTAGTTTCCTTCTCTTTCATATCTAACTGTTGTTTTTTCTGAATTCATCGGGTGTTAATCCAGTAGCTTTTTTAAAAAATTTAGTAAAATAAGAGTTGTCATTAAAATTCAACTCGATAGCGATCTCATTAATATTGAGATTTTTATTGACTAATAATCGCTTTGCTTCAAGTAATACGCGTTCTCGTATTATTTCTCCTGCTGCACTTCCGATATAGGATTTACAGATGGCATTTAAATGATTGGGAGTAATAAATAACTGTTCCGCATATGCTTTAGGTAATCTAATCTCTTTAAAATTCTTTTCCACTAAACGCTGATAATTGTGGAATATGGTATAATTATAGGGATTACTCGTCTTTTCTGTTTTTGTACCATGCCAAGATTCAATCCAGAGCAATAGCTGAAGTAAGCTCACCCGTATTAAATCGCTAGCAGTCGGATTTTTACTTGTCTGGTAAAATGCCTCAAATATTTTTACAGCGTCTTGTCTATTCGACTCGGGAATTGTAAATACAATCTGATCATTCTGACCGCTTAAAAACGAGAAACGGTTTAAATAATCCGTTCGTAATAAGAAAGATTGAAAATATTCCGGATCAAAGTTTACAACAAAACCTTCTTCATCACCGTTGAAATTCCAAGTGTGAACTTGCCCCGGGGCCATAAAGTAGATTTGATATGCTTCTATTTCGTGTTTCTCAAAATCGATCAGGTGATTGCCGGAACCTTTTGTAAAGAGCACAAAATGGTAGAAATTGTGTTTATGCGGAAATACCATATTGTGATGCATCGCGATGTAATCTGCAAGATGATCGACAAATAAGAGGCTGCTCGAATCGTTATTGATGGAGCAGTTATCTAATACGGGTATGGTACTTTTCTTTATCACATTACAAATTTACTTCAAAAATCACATTTGTAACAGATTTAATTATCGATTTTATGGTGTTTTTCAATGATTGATAATTTTATTGCCAATTCGTGACTCAATTGTTATATTTATGAGAAACAAAAACAGATAACAAATGAATAGATTAGAAAGCAGTCTGGATACGTTACTAGAAGTTGTACTTTTAAAGACACCAAGTATTATTACAGGGATTATTATATTAATCGTTGGAAACTATATTGTCAAGTTTTTACTTGGCCTGATCAGTAGGAGATTTGAAAAGCGTAATGTAGACTTATCAATACGAGGATTTGCGATGAGTATCTTGCGTGTTGTATTTTACGCCCTATTATTCCTAACAGTCGCGAGTACCATGGGAATTGAAACAACTTCCTTTATTGCCGCCTTATCAGCTTTTGGTCTGGCAGCAGGTTTAGCATTGCAGGGCAGTTTAAGTAATTTTGCCGGCGGGGTATTGATTCTTTTATTTAGACCTTTCGAAGTTGGAGACTATGTAAGCAGCAGTAACGGTACATCGGGCACTGTGGAAAGGATTGATATTTTATATACGACGTTAATTGCTGGAGATGGCGTTCGTGTATTTAGTCCAAATGGTCCCTTAGCAAATTCTGTTATTCAAAATTTTACCAAAATTACCAATCGCCGTTTTGAGTATACGGTCGGTATTTCATATGATGCCAATATTAAGGAAGCGCGTGAAATTATTATGGACGTACTCCATAATGATTCACGTATTCTGAAAACTCCTTCTGTTGAGGTTTTTGTGAAAGGGTTGGGAGATAGTTCCGTTAATCTGACCATTCGTGCATGGACAAAAAAGGAAGATTTTTGGCCAGCGAACAATGAAAATCAAGAAGCTATTAAAAATGCTTTGGATAAACATAATATCAGCATTCCTTATCCACAGACTGAGATGCGTATTATTTCGGATCTAAAGGGAGGACAGGACCGCATTATGAAATCTTAATCGAGTGATCGGATCAAAATAAAGTACCGATAAGCTAATATAGCTTGTTGGTACTTTTTTAGTTTTGAAGGATCTTTCTTTGCATACCGCGGTAAAATCAGTTTATTGATTTTATTGATGAATTTATATATTATTTTCATAAATCTCTTTGTTTATAATTTGAGGCATTTTGATGTGCTTATTAGCGGCAATCAAATTATGAGCTGCCATTAACGCCATATTATCCCTGGCTTCTGTTGTAGCAGATCCGATATGGGGCAATACAGCCACGTTGGGTAAGCTAAGCAGTGGATTGTCAAATGCCATAGGCTCAGGGTTAGTGACATCTAGACCAGCTCCCCACAGTTCTCCGCTTGTTAATGCCGTGTACAAATCTTCTTCTTGATGTAATCCCCCACGTGCTGTATTGATGAATATAGCTGTGTTTTTCATTCTTTTGAAGGCTTCTTTATTAAATTTCCCTTTCGTCTCTGCTGTAAGATTCGCATGAACCGATAGCACATCACTTCGGGTTAATAATTCATCATAATTTACGTAAGTAGCATCCAAAAGTCGTTTTGCATTACTGTTTGGATGTCTATTGTAATAAATGATATCCATATTATAAGCCACTTTGGCTTTCCTTGCTAGTTCAAAACCAATACGGCCTAATCCAAAAATTCCTAAAGTTTTTCCATCAAGCTCCACTCCGAGGTGTTCCGTTAATTCAAAATCTTTCCATTCGTTATTCATGATTTTTCGGTTCATGAAAAACGCTTTTCGCGACACTGCGAGCATTAATAGAAAAGCGATATCAGCAGTTGCGTTGGATAATACATCAGGTGTATTGCTTACAGGAATACCATGTTTGGTTGCGGCTTCAAGGTCAACACTGTCATATCCGGCACTCATCAATGCTATTCCCTTAAGATGACTACATTGTTCGAAAAATTTTTCATCTAGCAGATTATGTCCGGCGGCAAATAAATAATCTACCTGTTTACAGGCATTAATTAAATCTGATTGAAGTATATTCCCGGGTTCTGTGCGATAAGAGATATCAAAACCAGCTTGTTGTAAACTATCAATCGCTTTTTGAGGAATTGTTCTGCAGATAAAAACTTTCATACGCTTAAAATCAATTTTCTATTACCAAACTTAGCTAAATTTGTTTTATTTATGATGTAATTATATATGTAAAACAAATCGATATCTCATTGGTTCATCATTATTTTATGGAGACGATTAAAAAAATAGGGGACATATTGCATAATATGTCCCCTAACTATTTGAATGGCTGCTTTATCTTATTTTTGAGAAAGTAGAAAATGGAAAATCGATAATCCAGTTGTCTCGATAGATTCGGCAGCATTGGAAAGTAAAACTACTGCTGTTTTTTTATCTGGTGCAATAGCTATGAATGAACTGCTTCCACCTGTACCTCCTGTGTGGTAACAGTAAGTAATATCATCCAATAAATCCATGTGCCAAGCCAGACCAATGTCTGTGCTAGGAGGAAGGAAATATGTGAACTGACGTGTCAGTGCCATAGCATTCTCCAATTGCGTTTCCGGCATTTTGAACTGTGTCTGCGCAAAGGTCATTAAATCGGTAACAGTCGATTTTAAACCTCCAGCCGCACTAAAAATTTGAAAATCCCATGCTTTCGTTTCTTCTCCTTTTATATTATAGACTTTTGGCAGATATTGTGTTTTAGGATTTAGAACATCAGTAGTCGATGTTAAGCCTAAAGGTTTTGCGATAATTTCCTGAATTTCCGTGTTGTAACTTTTTTTATGGAGTGATGTTAATATATCTCCTAATAATGCATACCCAAGATTACTATATTCATATTTTTCTCCGCTTTCATTTTCGGCTTTGAAAGTTGCCAGATATTGGTGTAAATATTTCCTATCATAATTTTTGTACGGGTTGTTGGGGTCAAAACCTTTTGTTTTCTCAAGATTATCTGGTAATCGGGGCAAACCGGAAGTATGATTTGCTAAGGTTTTAAACGTTATCTTTTGTAAGCTAGGATTTATTTTTAATGAATCAGGTAAAAAATCAACGATATGCTGTTCTAAACTTAATGTTCCACTTTGAACGAAATCCGCTAATAATGTAGCCGTGAAGATTTTTGACAGTGAACCTATTTCATAAAGGGTACTAATTGTGGGTAGAATTTTATTTCCTTTTTCAGTCTCACCATAAAAGTAGGTGTTTAACTGACCATTTTTTATGATACCAATTGCTAAAGATTGTGTATTCCCCTTTTTGGTATAAATATTGGCCGCAGAATCAATGAAAAAATCAACTTTATTTTCGACAACGGTATTTGTTAATACGGCTGTCTGTTTCTCTGCAACAGGTTTTGTAACGGGTTGAAAACCTAAAGTGTGGTAATGCAACGTGCTATCCACACCGAAAGGAACCTGAAAGGATTTATCGGTGAAATCTACACGATATTGACTTACTCCATTACTGAAGTTTATTTTTTCAGCATGTTTGATCCTACCTAACGGATAGATCTCATTTTCCAGTAAGTTTTTTAAAGAAGAATATGGTACTGCTCTCTTAAAATTTTCATTCGCCAGTTTATAAATGTAATCTGTCTGTTGTGAATTGATAAAAAATTCTATTTTATTATAGAACGTGTGATTAATTTGTTCTTGATTAGAATTTTGAGCAACAGCAGTCAATGAGCTACTGAGTAAAAGTGCAGCAATAAAATTTTTCATAATGATTATACTGCTACAAATTTACATAAACTTTATTTATATGCCAATCATTTGTTTTAATCTGGCATATCCAGATTTACTGATGTTAAGCTTTTCACCGGTTATTAAAATAGCGACAAAGCTATCTTTTTCCCAAGGTTCAATGCGTGCCAGCTGATCGATCTTGATGATATAAGAACGGTGTATTCTAACGAATGTCTGTTCATCGAGATGCTTTTCAAAGAAAGCCATTGTTTTATTTTTCAGATAGAGACCATCTGCTGTATGAATTTTCACATAATCATCATAAGCTTCCAGATATTTAATCTGTGGAACGGGTATTATTTTAATCTGTGTTCCTGTTTTTACAACGATGCGGTCTAGTTTTGATTCCTCTTGATGAATGACAGCTTCATAATTAGGTGCCGGTTCTGCATTTGGTTTTGAAAAACTTAATTTAAACTTCTCGAATGCTTGCTTAAATCTGTTCGGTGAAATTGGTTTCATCAGATAGTCAATCGCATTTTTTTCAAAAGCTTTGAGTGCATAGTCATCAAATGCTGTTGTAAAGATTACTGCGGGTGGGTTTTCGACTAATTCCAACATTTCGAAGCCTGTTAATTTAGGCATTTGAACATCTAGAAAGAGTAGGTCTGGTTGGTGTTGCTGTATTGCTTTTACTCCTTCAAATCCATCTCCACACTCTGCAACAATAGAAACTAACGGATCTTTGCTCAGGTACTCTACTAAGATAGAACGCGCTAGAGGTTCATCATCTATAAGGATAACTTTAATCATATTGCGGGATTTTGATACTGCTTGTAAATATATTTTGTTCGGTTTGTGTCGTTAGTAGGTCATTTCTTCCAAAAAGAAGAAATAAGCGCCTTTGGATACTGGTAAGCCCAAAGCCTGTTCCTTTAGATTGCACGGATTCACCTGGCTCAAAGGGATTTTCTATTGAAACATGTAATGTTTTATTATCTAAGAAACATTTAATGCTGATGGTTACATTTTCTGTTACATTGTATAGGCCATGTTTAATAGCGTTTTCAACTAGCGGTTGCAAAATCATCGCCGGTATTTTGGTCGATAAAACATCTTGGTCATGATCAATGTGGATATTAAGCCGGTGACCGAATCTTACTTTTTCAATATCTAAGTATAGTTCGAGATGGTTTAATTCCTCTTGAAGTACGATCAACTGGTTATTTTCCTTTCGGAGTGTACCCCTTAAAAAATCGGACAATTGAAAGGTCATATTGCGGGCCTGATCTGGCTTACTACCTATTAAAGCAATAATGGAATTGAGACTGTTAAAGAGGAAATGAGGCTGTAATTGCTGTCTTAGGTTGTACAGTTCTGCTTCACGCAGTTGATTCTCCGAATCTTGCTTTCTTTTGATGTTAGAAATATATTCTTCCTGTATATTCCATACAATAATGAAAATAGCTACTGATGTTAAGATTAAAAAATTAACAATATAGCGATAAGGAATAATGAGGTCATAGATTTTTAAATGCTCCTTCGGAAGATAATATTGAACGACCAGTCGGCTTCCAAGAATGCTTATGCCGCTCATAATGAAGCCTATAATAAGCACCTTCCAGATTTGGTTAGGTTTAGGTATATAGTAATTGAGCGTGGTGGAAATTGCATAGCAACAGAGCATCATCATTAAACTGTTGATGATGGAGTCCTTTATTGTTATTTCGCTTGGAAACCCGGACCTATACATTAAAGCATATTGCATGACAAAGTAGCCAAGCAATATGCTTAAACAAATGATTAAAATCAGTTTATTTTTATTCTGCAATAAAAGTTTATCCTTCATGTCTAGGCATTTCTAATGGTTAAATTTCCAAAAAGACAAGTACCTGTGATATATAATTTTTTAGCTGGATCTCTTGTTAGACCTACATTGAAACGTCGGTCATCAACATCACCGAACACAGATGAAACGTTAGAATAGACGGTCCAATTCGCAGGAACAATAATTTTAGCACTTCCGAACATTTGGAAAGCATCAATTACGGCTATGTCGGTTATATCCGCTTGTGTCAGATCAATGGATACGCTACCGAACATACAAGCTATGTTACCACCTCTAAAATTTTTAGATAGAATAAATTTTTTGAGGCTTGCAAAGATGGAATTGACATTTAAAACATCTTCAAAGCTATTTTCTGTCTGTGCATAATATGGAGTGGCAAAGGCCTGCTCATTAGGCAGACCTTGATTGCTATTTGTATTGCTGTTGGCGTTTCCGCTTGTCTCGTCATTTTCAGCTACTGTTTGTTGATCATTTTCAGTTGCCGGATCGATAACACGCTTATCCCAGTCAAAGTCTACGGGAGGCTTTGGAGGACCACTCGGGTTGATAGGCATGGGAGGCATAGGAGGTAAACCTTTTTTTCTTCCCATGATAAAATATGCTCCTAATCCAATAATCAAGATCGGGAATATAATTCCTCCAAAATCGGTGTGCATGATTCTTCTAGCTAGAAATGCTAGACCAACCGCAATTAAGATGATAGAAGATTTTTTTTGAAAATTAGAATTGACACCTATTACAAGACCGATAATAATCAAAATCATATACCAGCCAAATATCCATGAAGGGAAGAAGAAGTCTAAATCTAAATTTTTTAATAGTAATAGAATACCGATGAGTATGATGATACCACCTATGATATTTTTACTGTTGTTGCTTTTTGGTACGAATGGCTCTTTTTCCATGACTTTTAAAATTTATACTTCAAAGGTATAGTTGTTATATAACCCGAAGTAATTGAAATAGGTAATCGATCAATAATATTCGGTAAATGTAATAAAATCCTCGGTGAAAAAATATCGTTGAGGAGCGATAGGTGACATTTATCGGCTAAATATAAAAATCAAGTTCGTTAAAAGAGCTTATCATAGATTCAAAATTTATTTTTTTTGAATAATATTTGGAAGTTACATGCTAAATATTATATATTTATCAAAGATTAAGATAACTTAAACTTAAATAATAACCAATGGGAGATTTTGAAAACAAAGAGCGAGAAGAGGTTTTTTCAAAAAAAGTGAGAGCGGGTAAGCGTACCTATTTTTTTGATGTAAAGGCTACACGGTCTAACGATTACTACATTACCATCACTGAAAGCAAGAAACGTTTTGAAGACGGCCAGTTTATTAAACACAAAATATTCTTGTATAAAGAAGACTTTGAGAAATTTGCAGAGGGTTTGACAGATGTTGTTGAATACATTAAATCGAATCAGGAAGTTCTTGAAAAACGCTACGAGCCTAATTTTGATGATCCAGCATATGTAAGTGAATCATCTAAAGATGATTTTTCTTTCTAAGATTTTATAAATTATTTAAAGGCTGTAATAATCTTACAGCCTTTTTTATTTTTTACTTAATATGAAGACGGTAGCGATAATGCAGAAAGTTCCTATCCAATCCCACAAGGAAAAGGGAACATGAAGCCAAGATACGGCCAAAAGTGTGGCAGAAAGAGGCTCAGCTGATGCTAACAGACTCGCTTTCTGTCCACCGATTAATTTTACGGAAGTCAGATAGAAGTAAAATGGAAAAACAGTTCCGAAAAGAATAATGAGTGCCGTAAATAAATAAGTTTTAGTATCCCAAACGCCCTGAATATCCCAAGGTGCTTTCATGAAACTGAAGGCAATACCACCACAAAGGAGAGACCAGCCAATCACTACAGAGGATTTGTGTTTTGATAGTAATGTTATCGGCATTAAAGTGTAGATCGCTAATGAGACCGCAGAGGCTAAGCCAAAAAACAGCGCGGTATTGGATATGGCGAGGGTATTGATGTTACCATTTGTGACTAATAGAAAAGTTCCAATTATTGCCAGAATAATAGCAAATAATTCTAAAAGGCTGGGTAATCTTTTATGCTTAAACGCTAAATAGATGGCGATTATGATTGGACCAGCATATTGTAGCACAGTAGCGGTAGCGGCATTCGAATGCTTAATGGCCGCAAAATAAGTATATTGTACAGCCAGCATACCAAACATGCTAAAGGCAAGTAGTTGTAAACGGTCATTTTTAGTTTTCCAAATTTCAAATATAGGCGCTCTTTCGCTAGTTTTTGCAAAGCTTAGTAAGCAGATGCCAGATAGTAACATACGAACTGTAATCAACCATTCAACATTTATTTCCCTTTTTTGAAATAGAAATTGTGCTAATGTCCCAGATACTCCCCATAGGATAGCTGCTGCAATTGCTAAAGAAAAGCCTTTATAAATCGTACTTTTTTTTGTGGGCATAAAGGTAAATAGAAGTGAGCTATAAAATTAGAATAAATATAGATGTTGTTCGAATGAAGTCGGCTACGGGAGCGCTACATATTCATTATACTTAACATTTAAGTAGCAAGTTGATAGGTATGAGATACACTGCTTTCATACTTCTGGTATGAAAGCAGTTGCTGTATAGTAATAAGTTATGATGAAATATTGAATCTTTAATCAATAGGTTTGTTATCGTATTGTTGTATACGCTGAAAGTGATTATCTAAGTGCTGGCGCATCGCATTTCTGAAAACTTCAGGAGTTCCTACCTTTAATATGTCCACCAAGCCACGGTGAGATATAAAATTCTTTGAGTTTGACTTTTCAATCAGCATGCCACTCGAATGTACAAATTTAAAGACTGGTAAAAGAAGATTTTGAAAATCTTTAAGCATGATATTCCCACTGATCTCATATAATTTACCATGGAATGCAACTTCTGTTTCGATATCAAATATGCTGTTGTCATTATCATTTGATTCTTTAGCAACAATTACTTCTAATTCTTGAATATCTGCAGGAGTAATTCTTTGATAAAGTAAATCTGCCATTCCAAGTTCCAATATCAATCTCATTTCAAATAAATCACGCAGTGTCTTATCATCCATGATCGTTGGGTAAAGCGATTTTTTCATCGGACTGATCAGATCCGGACTGGTTAATACAGCACCTCTATGTTTTTTAGATTCTACTAAGCCTACTAGTCTTAAACGTAACATTGCTTCTCGGATCACCGTGCGGCTTACTCCTAAAGTTTCCGCTAATTCTAATTCCTTGGGAAGTGCATCGCCTATTTTTAATCCCTGACTAATGAATAAATTGATGATTTCTTTCTCCACTTTATCAACGAGTGAAGAGGTATCAATGGTGTTAACAAAATTGATCAATGTTGGATTTGTACTCATAAAAGTGCATTTATACGCCTAAAAACAAATATACATATAAATTTTTACAAGTATGTTGTACATAATGTTAATTTAATATTGTTTTTTACAAATTAAATTATATAAATTTGCTTTATGTAATACTTAATAATAACCAATATGTATTCAAACCGAAAATTAAAACATTTATTACTCTGGTCTATGCTAGCAGGAAATCTAGCTGTAATCCATGCGCAGGATCGAAACATTCAAGGTAAAGTCAGAGATGCCGTTACAGGAGAAGTTTTGGGAAATGTAACTATTAACGTGAAGGGAAGTAAGCAATCTTTACAAACAAAAGCTGATGGTTCCTTTATTTTACCGACAAATCCGAATGCGATCCTGGTCATTACTTCTACAGGATACAAACCTCAGGAAGTAAAAGTTGGACAGGCAGAATCCTTGGAAATTAAATTAGAATCTTCCAATCAGCAAATTGATGAGGTTGTTGTTGTGGGCTATGGAAAGATGAAAAAATCCAATTTGACGGGCTCCGTAAGTCGATTGGATAAGAAAGTTTTAGAAACGGGTGTTCGATCCAATCCAGCTTCTGCATTAGCGGGAACAATTCCAGGTATTAGAGTACAGCAAACTTCAGGTAGGCCTGGTGCGGTGCCATCAGTAACGCTAAGAGGGGGGACTACATATGCTGGCGGTGGGAATCCATTAGTAATTGTTGATGGTTTAATTCGAAGCGGATTTAATGATATTAATCAAAATGATATAGAATCTATTGATGTTCTAAAAGATGCATCGGCTACAGCTATTTACGGAGCAAGAGCGGCAAATGGGGTGGTATTAATCACTACTAAAAAAGGAAAAGAAGGCGTATCTAATGTTACACTTCAATCTAAAGTTGGTATTAATACTTTAAACTCTCCATTTAAGTTTTTAAATGCACGAGATTATATAAATTGGAGTCGAAAAGGAGTTCAATTGTCAGGGCAGTATCAACCTAGCCAATTAGATCAATTAACGAAAGTTCTCCCATTTGGTACTGGTAATTTGTATAAAGATGCAAATGGAAACATTTTAGATGGAAATGTAACAAGTAATGCAGTTTGGAGCACAATGTTCTTAGATGATACAAATAGAGAGCTATTGCAGCAAGGCTGGCAGACAATGATTGATCCAGTTACGGGTAAAGAATTAATTTTTAAAGATTTCGATTACGCGGATTATGCATTACGTGATTTCAGCTTAACTCAAGACTATAATATTGCCGTTCAAGGTGGGAATGATAAGGGGAAGTATTATGGAAGTGTTGGCAAATATAATGAAAAGGGAATGCCAATCAGTAGTTTTTATGATCGGACAACCTTTGTATTAAATGGTGATTATAAAATTAAGCCGTGGTTACAGTCCTTTTCAGGAGTCAATTTTGCTTATACAAAATGGCGTGATGCTATTAATGGTGAAGGTAATTACATGACCCGTGCATTAGGAGCGCCTCCAACTATGCGCGGTGTTAATGCCAATGGAGAATTGCTTGTTGGAAAAGATTGGCAAGATGGTAATCCAGTTGTAAATGATGATAAGTTTATTCGGAAAAATATTAATCAAAAGCTTACATTATCACAGGCTTTTACCGTCAATTTTTTAGAAAATTTAAGCTTAAGAGTTAGTGGTAATTGGTTTTTTAATCAGTCAACAGCAGAATCATTTAATAAGGATTATTTAGCAAGTCCGGGAAATTATGTACGCACACGTAATTCATCTGCTTCCTATGATAAGATCTATAACCAAACTTATAATGCCGTATTAAACTACAATACGAACATTCGTGAGGATCATCATATTGATGCGATGATCGGTTGGGAATTTTTTGATGCATATAATAATGGTTTTTCCGCTTCAGGAACAGGAGCGCCAACAGATGATTTTATGGATTTGGGTTTAACAAGCCCAGAAGCAAATAAGAGAGCGATTGACTCGTATCATGATCGCCAACGTATAACTTCCTATTTTGGACGTGTCAATTATGATTATAAGGAAAAATATCTGATGACTTTGACAGCAAGACGCGACGGTTATTCTACTCTCCTTAATAATCGATGGGGAACTTTTCCTGGAATATCACTAGGCTGGGCTTTACATAAAGAAGATTTTTTAAAGGATTATTTAGGTGCTGATCATACTGTGAATTCATTAAAACTGCGTGCAAGTTATGGTGCAAACGGAAATGTTAGTGGAATAGGTTCATATACCTTACAAGGTTCTTATGGAACTAGTAAATATGATGGTCAGGTAGGATACACGATGTCAACTTTATCTATCCCTAACTTGAAATGGGAAAGTTTAATGACTAAAGAAGTTGGTTTAGAAACTAGACTATTCAATAAATTAGATCTTACGGTCGCTTATTATCATCGTACGACAAAAGATAAAATAGCTAACCTAACATTACCTGCTTCTGCTGGATTCACAACTATTACAACCAACAATGGTGATATGCAAAACCAAGGAGTGGAAGTTGATTTAAATTATCAATTACTCCGAAAGTCTAATTGGGATGTAAATGTTAGTTGGAACACCGCTTATAATAAAAACAAAATATTAAAATTACCATATAATGGTGTTGAAAATAATAGACAGGGCGGTTTGCAGGTGTATGATTCAAAAACTAAGGAATTGATCTGGGTTGGTGGTTTTCAAGAAGGACAAGATCCAAATGTCGCATATGCTTATGAAGCTACAGGTATTATTCGTACCCAGCAGGATCTAGATAATTATGCTTTACAACTAAAGGATTTGATCGGAGCAAGAACACTTGTTCATCCAGATGTATTTAATGCGCTACCAGCCGATCAGAAAGGACTATATTACCCATTAGCTCTAGGTGATGTTATGTGGAAAGATGTAAATGGTGATGGTATTATTAATTCTTATGATCGTGTTTATATGGGAAATACAGTTCCTAAATGGACTGGAGGTTTCGGGCTTTCTGTACGCTGGAAAGATCTTAGTTTAAATAGCCGTTTTGATTATGCCTTAGGTTATGTTGCCTATGATGGACCAAGGGCTTGGTTTCTAGGAATGATGCAAGGAACATTTAATACGACAACAGACGTATTTAATACTTGGACTCCGGAAAATCCCAATGCTCAGTACCCTTCTTATTACTGGGCAGATCAATTATTTAAAAATAATACAAGTCGGGAAAGTAGCATGTTTTACAATAAGGGAAACTATCTGGCATTTCGCGAATTAACCCTTGGATATAGATTACCTAAAACCTTAGCAAATAAGATAAAAATGGAAGATTTAAATGTTTCTTTAACAGGACAAAACCTTCATTACTGGACAAAAAACACTTTATTTTCAGCAGAAAGCGGTAGTGTCGGACAGGGAGGCGGAGGATATCCATTACCCCGAACATTTATATTAGGTTTACAATTAACATTTTAATGCAAAGCGATGAAAAATATATTTATTTACTTACTAATAGCATCCTCATTTCTTTCCTCTTGTAAAGAAATGGAATTAGATCTGGCCCCAGAAGATTATTTTGCTAGTGGATCATTTTGGAAAAATAACGATCAAGTTGCTGGGGCAATGCTGGGCCTTCATGGACAGTTGAGGGGACAACAACAAACGCTATGGAGTTTAGGTGAACTTCGTGGTGGAACTTTGAGAAATGGTACTGCAGATATTGGTACCTCTTCATTAAATTCTGCTAATATAATAATTCAGGACATTCGTGAAAGTTCACCTGGATTTAGTGCTTGGGCTGGTCTTTATGGACCTTTATTTCAAGTTAATAATTTCATTTACCAGGTAGAAAAAGCCGATTATCTTACTGAAGCACAAAAAGGCTACTATTTGGGACAGGCATATGGACTTAGAGCTTTCTATTATTTTTACTTATTCAGAACTTACGGACGTGTGCCACTTGTTACTGAACCTCAAGCAGCAGTTAATACACCTAGTTCAGCGGAAGAAGCGTACAAAGCTCGAACAGAAACAGAGCTAGAAACAATGGCTTTTATTAAATCAGAAATTGATAAATCTGAAAAATCATTTGGAATTGTTTATGATACAAAAAATCAAAAAGCACAGTGGTCTTTAGCTGCCACTAAAATGTTGAAAACAGAGGTGTACTTATGGACAGCTAAAGTTGATTTAGATGGTAAGGCTCCTCAGAATGTTAAAGCCGACCTCGATATTGCTAAAAGTGCAGTTGAAGATGTAATACCGCGATATTCTTTACAGAATAATTTTTCAAACGTATTTCAATCTGCTAGTATTCCGGCTATGAAAGGTAATTCTGAAATTATTTTTACGCTACGTTACATGAATCAGGAAGCTACCAATTTCTTTAATAATTTTATATATGCAGCTTCTGATGACATTTCAGGATATGTTGACGAAAATGGCATGGCTATACCGAAAGATCCACTACAGGCAGGCTCTACTGGTATCATCCGTTATCAATATAAAATTGATTTGTATAAATTATTTGAGAAAAATGATACTAGGGCAAATGCTACGTTTATAAATTTTAATAAAGGTAATACCTCTGCAACATTCTTGCGAAAATTTTTAGGGACCTTAATTGACGGGGTACGTAATTATTCAGATGATTATCCTATTTATAGACTTGCGGACGCTTATTTACTTTTAGCTGAAATAAAAAATAAATTAGGTCAAGATCCAACTGATGAAATTATGAAAGTAAGAAATCGTGCATATAATGGAAAAGCGCCATTATTTGTAAATGGAACTTTTGAAAGTAATGAACTTGCCATTTATTACGAGCGTACTAAAGAATTTGTTTCGGAAGGACATCAATGGTTTGATTTGCGTCGCATGCAAGATGCTAGTGGCAAGCCTCTTGTGTTTCGCCGTGATTTGCCTTTAGTTGGTGTTTTGGATAATACTGAAAGTCAGAAACATAAACTTTTATGGCCTATAGATTTAGGGACGTTGTCAGCAGATCCGAAATTAACTGGACAACAAAATCCTGGTTATTCCGGAACCTAACCACAAAAATTCTACTCCATAACGGAGTAGAATTTCATTTTAGAAAAATCTAATTATTATATATGATCACAAAAAAAATAGATGGCTTAATTGCCGCCCCTTTCACGCCATTTGACGAGAATGGAGCATTAAATTTAGCACAAATACCAAATTACTACCAGTCTTTAAAAAATAATAAGGTTACGGGAGGCTTTATCTGTGGGTCAACAGGTGAAGGAGTTTCATTAACTTTTCAAGAAAAAGTCGATGTCTTAAAAGCATGGACCAAGTTAACAAAAAGCGATCCTGATTTTAGTTTAATGATTCTCTTAGGAGGTACAAACATTAAAGAATGCCGAGAGTTGGCCACAATTGCTGAAGCAGAAGGCGTAGACGCTATTTCATTTACATCACCATTTTATTTCAAGCCTTCAAATGTGGATCAGCTTGCTAAATGTTGTGCCGCTGTTGCTGAAGCAGCTCCCAATACGGCATTCTATTATTATCATATTCCGGTGTTGACAGGTGGTAATTTTCCAATGATTGATTTACTGAAAGCAGTAGATGGCAAAATTCCGAATTTTGCAGGAATTAAGTATACACATGAAGACTTTATGGATTTTCTATCGTGTATGAACTATGCGGATCGAAAGTATGATATGCTGTGGGGCAGAGATGAGAATATGCTATCTGCTCTAGTATTAGGAGCAAGGGGAGCGGTTGGGAGTACTTACAATTATGCCGCACCATTATATTATGACCTGATCAAAGCATTTGATGATGGTGATTTCGACAGGGCAAATGATCTTCAGCAACAATCTATTGATATGATTACCCTTCTTGGAAAATATGGCGGTATTTCAGTAGGTAAGGCATATATGAAACAGGTTGGACTAGACTGTGGAGAATTTCGACTACCAGTCAAAAATATGACTGCAGAGCAATATAAATCATTCGAATCTGATGTTAAAAAATTGAATTTTAATTCTTTCTGTTCAAAATAGTTTAACGGCAATTAATTGAAAACAAAAAATATTTTTCATTTTTTGTGAAACTCATCAAATTTAAATGAAAAGAGCCCGTTTCCATTTGGAAACAGGCTCTTAGCTGTCTATTTATTTCAGTTTATTTGACAGGAACGAGACTGATTGAACTAATCTCAGGTAGTGAATTTCCCGTAATTTCAAGCGCTTTTAGTTCCGCTTTTAAAGCGGTGTCTCCAAGTGCCTGTTGTGAAATTTCAAATGTTCCTGTTTCAACATCTACAAATTGGCTACCTTTGGTTGCCTTGAGTTGATAAGATAAGTTATTCGTTCCGAGACTTAGCGAAATAGTTCCTGATTTTTGCTCGTGCGGAAGATAATTAACGACTATCTTATAGATGCCAGGACGCTGGATTTTTACATCCCACGCCACTTGATCGGATTTTTTAGACCAGTCGCCAATTGCATTTGGACGATTCGGATCATGAGTCGTTGCGCCAATAAGTTTAATTCCTCCAGTACCGATTAATTTAGCATTGTTAGCCGTTAAGATTATTCTACCATCTTTTTGAGTTAATATCTGTTGCTGTATTACTTGAGGAGTTCCTTTGATTTCTGCAACAATAACCATTGGCATCTGTCCTTTAAAGTCCGCAGGTAATTGGATTGTTTTTCCCGCAGCAGATTTTGATATCTTTAATGATTTTTTAGAACTTCCTAATAAATAGGCTTTATGAATAGTACTCGCCAATGGTACTTCTATACTGCCATTTGATGGAATATCGAATACATGGAAATATAGTTTACCATCTTTTTGAGTACAGTAGCCCCAATCTAATCCTTGAAACGGACTTGCAGTGGTTCCATATATGGATTCATTATTTACTTTCATCCATTGACCGATGTCCTTAAGTAGCTTGACGGCTTTCTCTGGAATAGCACCTTCACCATCCGGACCAACATTGAGTAGGAAATTTCCACCTTTACTTACTGTTTCGATAAATAGACGCATTGTTTTATCAAATGATTTCCAGTTCTGGTCATGTGCACTATAGCCATAGCTTTCATTCATCGTGTGGCTCACTTCCCAGTCCATACCCGGAAGACCTGTTGGTGGTATATATTTTTCGGGAGTTCCAATATCCCCATTTTTATTTTCAAGACCATCCCAGAAACGGTTATTGACAATAACCCGAGGTTGCCATTTAATTAAATCTGTAAGAATACGTTTTGTACCCCAGCTCTCACCCTGATGATTTTTACTACTAAAGTCAAGCCATAGGACATCCAGACCTCCATAATTATTCGCAAGCTCTTTCACCTGCCCATATAAATAATCTTTATAGACTTCATGATTGGGCTTATAGCCAGTAGGGTTGGGGTTTAAATAGGAAAGACCTTCATATGAGTCCGGATGTTGCCAATCTAATAATGAATAGTAAGCACCCGCTTTTAGACCTTTAGCACGAAAAGCTTTAACGACTTCTCCGTAAAGATCACGTCCTTTAGGTGAAATATTAGTACCTCCTGTGATGTCATTTTTTAATGAATAAGGTTGTTGACTATTAAAAATTGAGAATCCTTCGTGGTGACGTGAGGTTATAATAACATACTTCATGCCTGCTTCTTCTGCAAGGGATGCCCAAGCAGAGGCATCAAATTTTGAAGCTGTGAATTTTGGTTTTAAAACTTCGGCATATGGCTTGCTCGGTACTTTTGCCCATGCTTGAATCCATTCGGCATAATGTTGTGGATATTGTTTTCCTTCCCAGCTACCTCCAGCGGCACTGTAAAGTCCCCAATGGATGAAAAGTCCAAATCGGGCTTCTCTGAACCACGTCATCCGACTGTCTTTTGTTTCCTCCCATCCGGATACTCCTTCGTATGGAATAGATTGCGCATTACTCGATAATACTGCTGTCGATAATAATCCTAAAAGAGCAATTTTCTTAATTATTTTCATTTAGTTTTTATGGTTTATGTTGATATTATATATCTACTATAGAATACCCTTTAACTTTTATTCTTTATCAGTTCCAAAGAAAGCGAATTATTTTTTATTTGAAAACTTTGGAATATGAATGTTACCATAATTATTTAGGACATTTTATTCGTTGTGAATAATACTAATCATTGGAAGAAATAGGTTTTATTGGTGTGCTGAATCTACCAACCTCCATTTCTTTTCGATAGGTTCTCGGATTTTTATTCATAATTTCTTTAAAAAACTTATTGAAGTTTGTTAAATTTTGATAACCGCTAGCATAGCATACTTCTGAAATATTCAGATTCTTATCTTCCAGCAATTTGCAGGCATGTCCTATGCGTGTTTCATTTACGAATTTAGAAAACGATTTTTGGGTGTGTTTTTTGAAGAACCTGCAGAAAGCATTTGAGTTCATATTTAAGAGGCTAGCCGCTTCCTGCAATGAAACGGTTTCTCTAAAGTTTTGCATTACGTAAACATAAATGATGTTTATCCGTTTATTATCCTTTTCGCTGTAAACAGGTTTATATGTCCCTGATGATAAATGATCATATTCGGTACTTTGATGCAATAATGCTATAAGATTTAGGAAACCGGTTATTTTTGAAAAAGAATCTTTATGGACTAGATCCCGCATGAGTGTCATTGCATTTTTTAATGTATTCCCATAAAAACGTAAACCATCTTTAGTCTTATCAATAAATTTTTGCATGGCTTGAATTGTCGATTGATCATCGGTCAATTGAATAAGAAAGTCAGCTGGAAAGTAAATAACAAGAGCTTTAGCACGCTCATGGTAGTCTGGCTTTAAAAAAGCATCATCATTATGCCAAATATGTGGAATGTTAGGCCCGATTAATACCATATCTCCTGCACTAAATGAGTCAATATGATTACCAACAATACGTTTGCCGTAACTTTCTTCGATAAGGACTAGTTCGCATAGTTCATGAAAGTGCAAAGGATTACTAAAAAAAGCTTCGTCCACATGTTTGATATGTATTGTTTTCTTCGGAAGTGGACTGATTTCTATTAATTTAGCTTTCATTCGTCTAGATAATTGGCTTGTAACCTACGAATATATAAATTTCGGTATAATAAAACAATTTTTGATCTTTTGTGATCATCGATCGCTTTTTAGGGATATATAGTTGTAAAAGATGAACTGCTGATGTTGATTTATACTAATAAGCATTAGAACAATGTGATCTATGAGCGACTCCCCATAAGCGAGGTGATCAAATCTTGAATAGTAAAATTTTTGATATTGTAAATGGTCGCTAGTTTTAAAGGGAAAAAGTCTCCATGATAGCCATAGCATTTCAAGTTATAAAGAGCATCATAAATTAAACATAGGTTTACTATGACGCTGAAAGAAACAAATAAATTACACAAAAAAGGTATTAACGTCAATATACTGTCATTATTTGTTAATGAGGTTGTATTTTATGAGGTTGAAGATCCTTAATTTTATTTTTTATAAATGAAGAAGAACTGCTGTTAGCAAGATACATTATAAAACCTTTGTATTATTTTATAAACCTAATAAGCGAATACAACTAATTTGCTTTGTTTAAAATCGCTGTACTGCGATTTAAAATAAAAGCTTAGAAGTTATAAATCGTATTAAACATGAAAAAGAAAGTCGTCGTCGTATCCCTCTTATTGAGTGCCATTGTGGTCGTCGGATTGTTTACCTTTAAGAAGGAAGATCCTGTTGATTTTAGTGCTGAAGTGAAACCTATCCTTAATAAGCATTGCATTACTTGCCATGGTGGCGTAAAGAAAAATGGAGGTTTTAGTTTGCTTTTCGAAAATGAGGCATTTGCTAAGGCAGAGTCTGGTAAGCCGGCTATAATCGCAGGCGATGCAGATCATAGTGAATTTATTAAACGGTTGACCATTGATGATCCCGAGTTAAGAATGCCATACAATGCACCACGATTGAGTGATGATGAAATCGACATCTTGAAAAGATGGATCAACGAGGGGGCGAAATGGGGCAAGCACTGGGCTTATACGTTACCTGAAAAAGTGGAAGTACCTAAACCATTTTCTTTTGCTGGTTTATTTGGAATGAATCCATCGGGTATATCCAATAATATCGATTATTTCGTTCAGGATAAAATGAAAGAGAAAGACCTGTCTTTTTCAAAGGAGGCAGATAAGGAGACCTTATTGAGACGACTGTATCTAGATGTGGTCGGTATTCCACCAAGTTTAACCGAATTGCAATCATTTGTAAATGATACGAGGGGAAATGCTTACGAGTTAAGAGTTGATAGTTTACTAGCTTCACAACAGTATGGTGAAAAATGGGCTAGTTGGTGGCTGGACTTAGCCCGATATGCGGATACTAAAGGTTATGAAAAGGATGGGTCAAGACAAATATGGCCTTATCGCGATTGGCTCATTAAAGCTTTTAATAAGGATATGCCTTTCGACGAATTTACGGTACAGCAATTAGCGGGTGACTTATTGCCTGATCCAACTAAAGATCAGCTTATTGCAACAGCTTTTCACAGAAATACAATGAATAATGATGAAGGGGGGACCGACAGTGAAGAGTTTCGTGTGGCCTCTGTTCTAGATCGGGTCAATACAACTTACCAGGTTTGGCTAAGTACAACTTTTGAGTGTGTACAGTGTCACAGCCATACTTACGATCCATTTAAATTTGAAGAGTATTATAAATCTGTTGCTTTTTTTAATAATACACGAGATGAAGATACCCAAGGTGATCATCCAAGGTTGCGGTTCTATAAGGCCGAAGATGAAAGCAGAGTGGATAGTATCAAATCTTGGTTGACCCAGAAAGGGAATCAAAAGCTGATTCGTTCTACAGACTTATTCTTGCATACATTGGAACCAAAAATTCATGCACATTATAGTGATCAGGTTGAAAATGGCGCTTTGTATGATACTAAATGGCTCGGAATACGTTCAGGAGGAAGTGCTCGATTGAAACACATCACCTTGCAGGGTAAAAAGCAATTTTATATTAATTATTGGACATCATTAAATGGAGGTGCCATAGAAGTCAGAAAGGGTAGTAAAACAGGCCCGTTACTGACGACAGTCCAATTGCCTAGTACTTCTGGAAGACAAGTTATTCAAGCAGATCTGAAGGAAGATACCGGAGTTCATGACCTTTATTTAATATTTAAGAATGCAACAGCAGCAAAAGATCAGCCGATTTGTATGATTGAGTGGTTCGCATTGCGCGAAGGGTTTCCAGTATCTGCAGACCCGGAGTCCCAGCGAATGCAAAATAACTTTATGCAACTGATTAATACAAATCCTGAAAGTGTACCTGTGATGATTGAAAATCCTGCAGAAATGCATCGTAAAACACATGTTTTTGAGCGAGGAAATAGATTAGCGCTAGGTAAAGAGGTGCAACCTGCAGTTCCTGAAACATTAAATCCTTTTCCAAAGGGAGCTCCTAACAATAGATTGGGCTTTGCTAAATGGATTGTAAGTAAAGATAATCCTTTGACAGCACGTACTTTGGTAAATCGAATTTGGGCGCAATTATTTGGACGCGGGTTGATGGAACCACTAGGAGATATGGGGACGCAGAGTACACCATCTATGCATATTGATTTATTGGATTACTTAGCGCTAGATCTCATGCAAAATAAAAAGTGGAGTATGAAAGCGCTTATTAAGGATATTGTTATGTCTTCCACCTATAAGCAATCATCGAGTTTAAATCAAGGAGATGCGGAGAAAGATCCGGCTAATATATTTCTAGCGAGAGGACCACGATTCAGACTTTCGGCAGAGCAGATTCGGGATCAGACATTAGCCGTAAGTGGTCTTCTAAGTTCTAAAATGTATGGACCTTCGGTGATGCCCTATCAGCCGGATGGTGTATGGATGACGGTATATAGTGGTGAGTCGTGGGCAACAAGTACAGGTGAAGACCAATTTAGAAGGGGGTTATATACATTTTTAAAACGGACAAGTCCTTATCCTTCATTTATTTCTTTTGATGCATCGAGTCGAGAGGTCTGTTTGGTTGATCGGATCAGAACAAATACTCCATTACAAGCACTAACCACATTAAATGATCCCGTTTATCTGGAGGCAGCTAAACATCTATCGACACTCATGCAGAAAGAAGGAGCAGGAGATTCTAAAAAAATAATTTCTTATGGTTATAAGAAACTGATGTTAAAAAATCCGAGTGCAGAAAAAGTGGTTGCACTGGAAAAATTATATAAAGAAGCATTACAAAATTTTAATAAAAAACCGGCAGAGGCAGCTAAATTCATGGCTGTTAATGCGAGTGATTTAAAAGATCCATCTTTAACATCAAAGGCTGCCTACATGGTGGTAGCCAATGCTTTATTAAATCTGGATGAATTTCTTACAAAATCTTAAACGACATGAAAGATCTCGATAAATTATTTCGTGAATTGCAACAGCAGAAATTGCAGGCGGTAACGCGTAGACATTTTTTGAAAGATTGTGTGGCAGGTGTTGGAAGCATAGCATTAGCAAGTTTTTTGGCAAGTTGTGGAGGGAACTCCAGTGGATCTGGAGCTATAGATTTAAATGCATTAAATCCACTTGTACCAAAATCACCTCATTTTCCTGGAAAAGCAAAAAGTGTCATTTACTTGCATATGGCAGGAGCTCCTTCACAATTGGAACTTTTTGACTATAAGCCAGTGTTGCAGACATTACATAATCAACCCTGTCCTGAGTCACTATTAGCAGGTAAAACTTTTGCATTTATCAGAGGTACTCCTAAAATGCTAGGTCCTCAAGCGACTTTCAAACAGTATGGGCAAAGTGGAGCTTGGGTTTCCGATCATCTACCGCATTTTAGTAAAGTTGTGGACGATGTCAGCTTTTTAAAGGCTGTACATACAGACCAGTTTAATCATGGTCCTGCACAGATGTTTATGCAAACTGGTAGTGCAAGATTGGGTAGGCCTAGTATCGGATCTTGGGTAACTTATGGTTTAGGATCAGAAAATAGCAACTTGCCAGGTTTCGTAGTATTGACTTCAGGTGGAAAGACTCCCGATGCCGGAAAAAGTGTTTGGGGATCAGGATTTTTACCTTCAGTATATCAGGGTGTGCAATGCCGTTCGAAAGGTGATCCTGTTCTATATCTTGCCGATCCGGAAGGCATGAGCAGAGACTTAAAGAGACATGCTATCGATGCGATTAATGAAGTCAACAAGGACGAATATAATACCTATAAGGATCCTGAAACATTATCTCGAATAGCCCAATATGAGATGGCTTACAAAATGCAGGTCGCGGTTCCAGAGGTTATGGACATCAGTCAAGAACCGGCGCATATTCATGAATTATATGGTACAGAACCGGGTAAAGAGTCTTTTGCGAATAATTGTTTATTAGCACGAAAACTGGTTGAACAAGGAGTCCGTTATGTACAGTTGTTTGATTGGGGATGGGATAGCCATGGAACTAATGCCTCCGATTCTATCGATTATGGTTTCCGTAATAAATGTAGGGAAATTGACAGACCTATGACCGCATTGATTATGGATCTTAAGCAACGTGGATTGCTGGACGAAACGCTTGTAGTGTGGGGAGGAGAATTTGGACGAACTCCAATGCAGGAAAATAGAGATAACAGCGATATGCCCTTTTTAGGACGTGATCATCATACTGATGCCTATACGATCTGGATGGCAGGAGGCGGTGTCAAGAAAGGGGTGACCTATGGAGAGACTGATGAAATCGGGTTTACGGGTGTAAGCGGAAGATCGTCCGTTCATGATGTACATGCGACAATGCTTCATTTGCTCGGTTTCGATCATGAAAAATTTACTTATGAATTTCAGGGCAGACCATTCCGTTTAACGGATGTTGAAGGTAACCTGATTAGTGCAGTTGTTTAATAAATAATTGGAATGAAATATATATACAGCATTATGCTTTTTATTTTATGGGCTCTACCAAATCAAGCTCAAGTGAATAATAATTTAAAAATAAAGTTCTATTGTACCAATTGGGGTATGTCAGAGTCATGGGACAGCTACTGTGCTCGAGTAAGTCAGGCTGGATTTGATGGTTTAGAGACCTGGCTTCCAGCGGCAGGGGAAGAGCGTACAGCCATGTTTAATGCTTTAAAAAAACATAACCTTTCTTTGGGTTTATTAAGTGGAGGTGGCGGTGCCAATTTTGATCAGTATCTTGCTTCTTTTATAAAAAATGTTGAGGATGCCGCGCAAAAAAAACCAGATTATATTAATTGTCATACTGGAAAAGAGTATTACACGTTTGAACAAAATAAAGCTTTGATTGATGCAGCAGAAGCCATTTCTAAAAAAACGGGTATCCCAGTTAGACATGAAACACACCGCGGCCGATTTAGCTTTGCCGCACATATTACAAAAAAATATTTAGAAGAGATTCCGCATTTGCGTTTAACATTAGATATATCACATTGGTGTAATGTTCATGAGTCTATGTTATCAGATCAGAAAGAAGCCGTTCAATTGGCGCTTTTAAAAACTGGACATATACACGCCCGTGTTGGTCATCCGCAAGGACCACAGGTTAATGATCCCGCAGCTCCAGAATGGAAATCTATTTTGGATCAGCATTTGGCATGGTGGGATGAAATTGTACGTATTCACAAAGAAAGTAAAGCAAAAGTCCTAACCATAACAACTGAATTTGGTCCCTCTGGATATTTACCGACTTTACCTTATACACAACAGCCTGTAGCTGATCAATGGAGTATCAATGTCTTTATGTTAAATCTTTTAAAGACACGCTATAAATCATGATGTTGTTTTTTGAAGAGTTAATGAATTTTACAGGAAGATGGCACCCAGTTATGGTACATCTTCCTATTGGAATGTTAGTTATTGCCTGTGTATTGGCACTTTTCTCAAGAAAGGAAAATTATAAGAATATAGGCCCAGCAATATCATTATCCTTATTGTTTGGTAGTGTGGCGGCTATATTCGCTTGTTTTACAGGGTATCTGTTGTCTTTACAAGGCGGTTATGAGCAAGATACTTTGAATTTCCATCAGTGGTTAGGACTTGCAGTTGCTGCTATTAGTCTTTTTTTATATTTTTTATATAAGGAAGGTGTTCGTAATTCATTCATTGAAAAGTTTAAATCTAAGCGTGTTACATTATTATTTTTGATGTTTATTCTTATTGGCATTACTGGTCACTTTGGAGGTACTTTAACACATGGGAAAGGGTATTTTAAAGATGCGCTTCCTACAGCGATTAAAACTGTTGTCGGGATAGAGGATGCATCTGAAGAATCTGTTTTACTGACTAATGTGCAACAAGCGCAGGTATATTCCGGAATTATTCAGCCCATTCTTAAACAGCGATGTCAAAGTTGTCATGGGGAGAAAAAGCAAGAAGGTGGTTTTGCTCTTCACGATCAAGCTCATTTATTGAAAGGTGGTGATGGCGGGACAGTACTTGTCGCAAATGATTTAGAAAAAAGTGAATTATATGCGCGATTGATATTGCCAGAGGGTCATAAGAAAAGAATGCCTCCAAAAGGCCGTAAGCCAATTACTGCAGAACAAATTAAGTTGATCGGATGGTGGGTGAAAGAAGGTGCTGATTTTGCTAAAAAATCAAGTGACTTGGCGCAGACAGCAGAAATAAAAGAAATTTTAGGGAAATTAGAAAAGGGAAGTGAACCGACTTCTCCATTTGAAGAATTACCGGAGGCAAAAAAGCTACCGGCTGATTTTGTACAGCAGTTACAAGCAAAAGGAATTAAAGTTTTGCCTATTGCAGGTAATAGTGAATATGTAACCATCAACGCAATTAACTATCCTGAATTTAAGGATCAAGACTTAAAAGATCTTTTAAAGATCAAGGATAACATTGTGCAGTTGAAATTAGGAAATACCGCTATAACTGATCAAAGCCTCAAGATGATGGCCGAATTCCCAAACTTAATGAAGTTACATTTAGAAAATACAAAAATTACAGATTTAGGACTTGAACATCTGAATGGACATCCAGCTTTATCCTATCTAAATTTATTTGCAGTGCCAGTTACTGATAAAGGGTTAGAAAAGCTCAATAAAATGCCAAAATTGAAACAAATCTATGCCTATCAGACAAAAGCGACGTTGGCAAGTGTTGAAAATTTAAGGAAGATATCAAAACAAGTTCTGATCGACACAGGATCTTATCAGTTACCATTTCTAGCTTCTGATACCGTTCGATACTAATAACAATAATTCAATTATGAGCATCTTAAAAAATAAACAGCTGCTTATAATGGTAAATGTTTTGTATTAGAAATGTATAAATAAAAAAACTTAAAAAAGGAGTAGAAAAAATAGATTTCTACTCCTTTTTTAATTGCATTTATGATTTCAACTATTATTTTCTTTAACTATTCTTCTGCTTTATTCTTTAGTGCCATCAATAGATCGTATGCTCCTTTTTCGACAAACGACTTTCCTCGGAGATCCTCTAAAGAACTAACTTCTGCGAAATTGTTATACTGTGTTCCTGTTTTTACAGGGATCAGTCTAAATTGTCCTTTTACTAATTGTTCCCAAACGTATTCTTTATTTTCAAAAGAAACGATACAGGCAGTAGGTAGTACTTGAGTAGGCTGTTTTTGAATGCTGATCATTCCGTTAATGAATAAGCCAGAAATAAGCCCGGAATCCAAATTTTGGATGCGTGCGAAAATGTCGGTAGACCCATCCTCAGATACTTGTGGGTTTATCGTAATTACTTTTGCCTCATATTTTTTATCCTGTGAAGCATTTGTGCTTATTCTTATTTCTTGTCCTGCCTGGATATGAGCAAGATCACTTTCAAATACTTTAAAATTTGCTAGTAAACCATTTGGATCTAGTAATTCAAATAATTTATCTGTGGGTGAGACATATTGGCCTTTATTAACTAGAACTTCACTAACTCGTCCATTGAAAGGAGCCACGATATTTATTTGACTTTTTATTTGGTCGACTTGTAGCGTGTTGGGATTGATGCCGATAAGTTTTATTTTTTCTGCTAGGGACTTATTGGATATAGTTAGTTTTTTGTATTCTAACGTTGCTTCTTCAAAAATTTTGTCACTGGCAACTTTGTTCTTATTTAGTTCCAATTGTCTTTCATAGTTAAGTGTTGCAGTCTTTAATAAAGCTAAATTACTCAAATAATCCTCTTGCAACTGTATAAATTGCGGATCTTCTAATGTTGCTAATATTTGTCCTTTTTTAAATGACATACCAGGCATAGCTTGGATGTTTTTGATATGACCACCATATAAGCTGGAGATGCTATGAATAAAATTGGGCGATACCATCATTTTTCCATTTAATTTTATAGTTTTATCCATTATCTGCTCTGATATAGAAGAGAGGGAAATGGATAAGTGTTGCTCTTGATCTGGCGTTAGCTTTACTATTTCTGTACTAATATTTTTTACTGGTTTAGAGATTTTATTTTCTTCTTTCGCTTCTCCGTTTGAGCAGGAGAATGAAACTGAGCCAATCGATATGAGTATGAAGCCCGTTTTAATATAATTTTTAATGTTCGTCATTTTGTTTAATTAATAGATAGGTAATCCAATTCGATAGTGCTTTCATTCAACTTTTCTATAGCATTTAAGTATTGACTTTTAATTTCTAAAGATTGATTAATAAGGATCACCCAATCTAAATAGTTGATTCCTCCAGCATTATATTGTTGCATCGCTGTATTCAATAATGCTGTCGCTTTATTTAATTGATTTTGTTCAAAACGTTGCACAATCTCTTGTCTGTTGGCAAACTGTTGTTGCCATAGTTTTTTCTTATTGCTATTTTCTTTTAGTTTTAAGTCATAATTTCCTTGAGCTACGATCTCTTGGACTTTAGCAGCTTTTACTAAGTTTCTCTGACCTTTTGTGAATATAGGTAGCCCAATGCCCAATTGAACTACATTAAATCGATTTCCACTTATTTCCTTCATAGACTGGTTGTACCAGCCAGCATTGAGAGTAGGGAGTAATTTACTAGACTCTAATTTTGTTTCTGCCCGCTTTGTTTTAGTCTGTAGTGCAAATGCTTTTAATTCAGGGTGCTCCTCCAGAATGGATTGTTTTTCATGTCGCAGTTGAAATTTTATGGATTCTCTTTGAGGAAGAATAGGCTCTTTTGTTTGCAGAATAAACTGAAATTGCAGAATTGCCTGCTCTAATTCCATCTTTAATTCTTTGCGCTGTAATATGATCTGCTCGCGTTGTAGATCTGCAACAGTGGTCTCCATAATATTGGCATCACCTAATTGAAATTTTAAATTTGCCTTATCTGCGAAGCTTACATACAAACTGTCCGAATATGCTAAAATGGCATCTTTCTCTTGTAAGAGTAATATGGAATAGTAAAGTTCTTTAACAGATTTAGTCACTAGGGCTGTGGTCCAATTTTGATAAATTTCTTGTTGCTTATAGGATGCATCTAACACTTGTTTTTTACGGCTATATACTGTAGGAAAGTCAAATCGTTGTATAAATCCAACTTTATTGTCCATTTTTGAACTTTGAAGCTGACCCCACTCGGTCGAGATCTCCATTTGTGGAATATCTATAGCACTATTTTTCATTTTAGATCGATAATCGAGTTCTAATGCCTGTTGCTTTATTTCTAGATTATTGTTCGTCGCCATTTTAATAGCATCCTCCAAGTTGATGTGATTTTGTGCATCAGCATATCCACATGACAATAGCAGAATTAAGATGATGGTATATTTCCGTTTCATTTTTGGGATTTTTATTCGGTCGATAAGTACATATAAAATTGGTAAAACAAAGAGTGTTAGGGCTGTTGCTAATAATAAACCTCCAATCACGACTGTTGCTAAAGGCCGCTGAACTTCTGCCCCAGCACCGCTACTAAGGGCCATTGGTAGAAATCCCAGCGAAGCGACAAAAGCTGTCATTAGTACTGGGCGGAGTCTTACACGTGAACCCATCATGACGATACGTGTATTGTTGCGTATACCATGCTGTTTTAGACGATTAAACTCGGCAATCAAAACGATTCCGTTCAAAACAGCCACACCGAAAAGTGCAATAAATCCAACTCCCGCACTGATACTGAACGGCATTCCACGTAGTACTAAGAAATAAATACCACCAATGGCAGATAGTGGTATCGCCGTGTAGATCAATAAACTTTGTTTAAATGATCGAAATGCGAAGTATAATAAAAGGAAGATCAAAAGTAAAGAAACTGGAACTGCTACCCCTAGTTTGGCCTTGGCTTTATTGAGATTTTCAAATGTTCCACCATATGCGATGGTATAGCCAGTCTCCATTTTCATTTCTTGCCCAACCTTGGTCTGAAGTTCTTCCACTATCGTCTGTACATCTCTTCCTCTGATGTTGAATCCCACGATAATACGTCGCTTTGTGTCTTCTCTTTGTATCTGATTTGGACTACTTTTCAGTTCGACATTTGCCAATTGATGTAACGGGATTTGTTGCTCCGTTTCTGTTGGAATTAATAAATTTCGAATATCTTCTAAATTTTGGCGTTTGTCATCCCTAAGTTTTACCACCATATCAAAACGTTTCTCTCCTTCATAGATCAAGCCAGCATGCTGACCTGCAAAAGAGGCATTTAAAATACGGTTGGCAGTTTCGATTTGAATTCCGTAGCGAGCCAGTGCGTCGCGGTTATACTCGACAACCACCTGAGGAGCGCCAACTACTGGTTCAATATATAGATCCTGCGCACCTTTCACTTTATTTATGATAGTTCCAAGTGTATTCGCATATTGAGCTAGTGAATCGAGGTCTTCCCCAAATATTTTACAAACAACATCCTGCCTTGCTCCAGTCATTAATTCGTTAAAACGCATTTGGACAGGAAATTGAAATCCAGTTGTTAGGCCAGGTATTTGTTGTAACTCGGCACTCATTTTCGCTGATAATTCCGGAAATGAAGTAGCAGATGTCCACAACTTTTTGGGTTTTAAAACAATGATCATATCGCCAGCATCCATCGGCATAGGTTCTGTCGGGATTTCAGCACTACCGATTTTTGTTACTATTTTTTCTATTTCAGGAAATTTATTTTTAAGAATATGCGCTGCTTTTGTTGTTACTTCTACCGTTTTATCTATACTGCTTCCTTGAAGAATGCGCATTTCAACTGCAAAATCTCCTTCTTCTAAAGAAGGTACAAATTCGCCACCCATACGTGTTAAAAGAATAACTGCCGATGTGAATAATATCAGTACAACCGCAATGATAAGTTTATTCCATTTTAATGCTTTAATCAGTAATCTTTGATGACCTAACTCTAGTTTTTCCATTGCTCTATCCGAGAAGTTTTTCTTTGTCGGCTTCTTTTTACTGATTACGAGTGAAGTCATCATAGGGATATAAGTTAACGATAGAATAAAAGCTCCAACCAAAGCAAAAGCTACTGTTTGTGCCATTGGTTTGAACATTTTACCTTCGATACCCTCTAGTGAAAATATAGGGAGATAAACTATTAATATGATTATCTGACCGAAAACAGCACTATTTACCATTTTAGACGCCGAGCTTGTTACTTGTAGATCCATTTCATTTTGGCGTAACATAGAACCTGGCAAACGCTTATTATGTATTAATTGATGCAATACAGCTTCCACAATAATAACTGCGCCATCGACAATAAGGCCAAAATCTAGCGCTCCCAAGCTCATTAAGTTACCACCAACACCAAATAGATTCATCATGATAATGGCAAATAGCATAGAAAGGGGGATGACAGATGCCACCAATAATCCTGCTCGTAGATTACCCAAAAATATAACTAAGATAAAAACAACTATTAGTGCGCCTTCAACCAGATTTGTTTTGACCGTACTGATGGTATTGGTAACCATTTTGGCTCGATCCAAAAAAGGCTCTATTTCAACTCCTTCGGGCAGTGATTTTTCAATTTCAGATAATCTTGTTTTAATATTTTTAACGACTTCATTGGCATTTTCACCTTTTAGCATTAAAATAATCGCTCCGGAAACTTCTCCTTGATCGTTGAACGTCATGGCACCATAACGTATTGCATGACCGATACGAATTGTAGCAACATCTTTTAATAGGATAGGAGTGTTGTCTTTTGTTTTTGAAACTGCTATTCTTTCAATATCCTTTTCGTCTTCAATGAGACCTTCGCTACGGATAAATAATACGGTTTCTTTCTTCTCAATATAAGCTCCACCGGTGTTTTGATTATTCTTATCCAAGGCATCAAAAACATCCTGAATAGAAAGTTTTAAGGATCTTAAGCGGCTAGGATCTAAAGCAATTTCATATTGTTTCAGTTTACCTCCAAAACTACTCACTTCCGCAACGCCTTTGGTTCCCAATAGTTGCCTGCGAATAGTCCAATCTTGTAAGGTCCGCAATTCAGTTGCTGTATATTTATTTTCGTAACCTGGTTTTGGTTTGACTACATATTGAAATATTTCTCCTAGTCCAGTTGAGATAGGACCAAGTTCTGGCGTTCCAATACCATCAGGAATCATTTCCTTAACAGAGTTGAGTCGTTCAGAAACTTGTTGTCTAGCCCAATATACATCGGTATCATCGTTAAAGACGATAGTTACAAGTGAAAGTCCGAACCTAGAAAAACTTCTTATTTCCGTTATTCCACTGATGTTACTGGTTGATTGTTCGATAGGGAAAGTTACCAGTCGTTCGATATCCGCCGCTCCATAAGAAGGGGCAACAGTAATTACTTGTACTTGATTGTTTGTTATATCGGGTTGAGCATCGATCGGTAGCTTACGCAATTCAAAGATCCCCAAAACCAGTAGCCCCAATGTAAATAGGGCAATGATGAGTTTATTCCGTACGGAAAACTCAATGATTTTATTAAGCATGATAAATTGTTAAAAAGATTTGGCATATAGAAAATCACCGTTCAACAGTTGTGAACAGCGAAACATGATATATTAATCTATTAACAAAAACGTGGAGGCTGGAATATTTCGGATAAGTAGTTAGAGCAGAGATGGGGCGTAAATCTGCGAATAGGAGTGATAGTATACTCCGATGTGAAAAGAATATTTTCAGAGGCAATTAAGTCAGGAATGACGGTAACGGCAAACATAATATCTGAAGATTGCATAAAAGGCAATTTCATATCTGTTTCCCAATCTGCATCTTTTTCATGTCCTCCATAATGACGAACTATGAAATCGACAAAACTACCTTTATAAGAAGCAAAGTGTTCGATAAGAATAGGCATTTTAATTACTTCCACAAGTTGCGTAGTAGCAAACATGTAGATGGTCATAAATATTATACCTATACTTTTTTTCATATGTGTTTCAAAAGTAAATAGAAAACTTTATTAATAAAAGCAGATTGTCATATAAATCAGTTTAATCTCGCTTATCTCTTTAGCATCAGCTTTTCGATTGTAGTACCATCTTCATTTCCTTTAAAATAGCTTTTAAAATTAAATTTTTCGAGTAGTTTTCTTGAAGCGATATTTTCTGGGTGAATGACAGCAATTACATCATTTTTTCTATTGATGGTTGACGCTTGGGATAACAAATATTCACAAATTTTAGTTCCTAGACCTTTTTTCCAATGCTCTTTTCGCAGTAAATAACCAATTTCAAAAATATGGATATTTCTTTTGTAGAAGACTAGTTTGCAATCACCAATGATTTGACCAGTAGCTGTATTCAATACTTGGTAATAACCAAGAGAATCATGCTGTTTGCCTAAATCTAAGATAAATGCAAACCTTCTCTTAGCATCTGTTTCAGATAGACCTTTTCCGGTGATGTATTGCATCAGGTCATCTTCTTTAACAAGATTAAGATAGTCTGAAAAGTCTTCTTCGGTATATTTTTTAAAAGTTAGCTGGGTGGTCATAAGATGTGAAAATATAAAGGTTTTTAAAATTAGTGCTATTAGCTGGAAGTTTTAACTCCATTATAAGATCTACCCCAGAACAATGATTTTTTACTTTCTTTAAGTTGCTCTATACAAGATTTAAGTTATGTTATTTAATAAAAAAATACTAAATTGATAATGCATTTTCATGTATTTTACTTATTAAAATTGCCCCAAAAAGTTAGAAACTTTTTGGGGCAAATCCGAAATCAATGACTTAAAGTTAATTAAATTAATATCCGGGGTTTTGTTCCAGCATGTTATTTCCTGCAATGGCTTGATTTGGAATAGGAAAACGATTCAGATGACTGCTATTAGAAGGCGAGTGATCCCACCAATTTTCTGTTGTGAAGGCTTTCCATCTGATGAGATCGGTTCTTCTTCGCCCTTCTCCTATAAATTCAATACTCCATTCATCTAAAAAACGATATTTATCTATATTAGCGGTGGTGACCGGATTTAAATCGATGTTTTCTGTAAAATTTCTTTTTCTAACATCATTGATTAGGGAAACAGCTTTAGTTTTATCTCCGACACGGAACTCACATTCGGCTAACATATAATAGATTTCGGCCAATCGGATTACAGGCATATCAGCACCCCATCTTAATGTATTATTGGCTAAATTTGGAATGGGAACTTTTACCAAACGAATTCCGGTGTTTTCCTCACCCTCCGACATTTTTGACGGGAGTTGCGCGACAGAGCTATATTTCTTTCCCTGACCTACTTCTGAGAATCGTGCCACCTGATCTACAAAATTTAAAGGCTGTTTATTATATTCTTCACCGCCAAGAATGGCTTTTCCATCTGGAGATAGATGTGGCCCCACGATGAACATACCTTCATAGTTTTCAGTGCCTAAATAACGATAAGGGCTCTTTCGAAAGTCCCCTGCGCTAAAAGTTTCAAATGGCGATCCTAGTTTAAAATCACTACTATAAAGTGTACCATCTGGTTTTCTAGAAGGAGTGAGGTGAGCACCATTATTCCCGCCCATATCTTGGCTAAAATACTCTCTTGTATTGTAATGGTAGAAATCTGCATAAAACCAATTGTACTCTAGCATTTTAAATTCAGAAGGCATAGACCATATAATTTCAGGAGAATTGTTGTTTTTAAACCCATGAACACCATTCCATGTTGGATCCAGTTGATAATCACCATATTCTTTATTGATTAGCGCTTGACTTAATTGTCTACTTTCCTCATACATCGGCTTACCAATATAGGCTTCTGCATTAAAATACAATTGAGCAAGCATTGCCGCAACAGCCGCTTTTCGAATTGCCCCTTCTTCTTTGTCACCAGGTTTTTTTGCAGGTAAATTATTAAGTGCTGCTTTCAATAATTTTTCAATATGTAAAAACAGCTCTTGGTCGGTATTTCGAGGAAGTGATTCTTGCTCTAGTGATTCAAAAATGGGCATTCCGCCAAAATAGTCCAGTCCTCTCAAATAGAAATATGAGATTAAAGCATCGAGCTGAGCCATATCAGCTTGTTGCTGGTCCGCACTTAAAGCAAATTTTGTATAATCCAATTTAGAAAGATCATTTTTGGTATCCAGAGCAAGGGCAACCCCCATCAGGGTTCCACGCCATGTTCCCCAAATCCAACCGTCGTCTGCAGTCCATTTGTGATAATGATAGCGTTCATTTTCTCCGCCATTATACCAATGCCTGCCCTTAGTTGTGATCGCAAAGTTGTCTGCAGTATATTCCTGTAATCTCCAGCGATCTTCTCCGATGTACCACTTAGCATGGGTAAAAGGTCTAAAAAGGGCCGCTTTGATATCTTTCTCACTTTTGTAAAATGTTTCAGGAGTTACAGAGCTATAAAATTCCTGATCTAATTTGGTACAAGCCTGAAAGAGTAGCCCTGCAGATAGTGTTAGTATCGATATGTATTTTTTCATAATCTTATTTTTAAAAATTTACTTGTAAACCCATCATAAAAGTTCGTGTTTTTGGATAGACATTTCTTTCTTCAAAACCAGGTTCAAGTCCATTGATGTTTACTTCGGGATCTAACCCGGTATAATTTGTGAATACAAATAGATCTCTAGCGGTAGCATAAATACGGAGTGATTTTATAGGTTTGATCAGATTTGCATTGAAAGAGTAACCGATATTAAGTGCGTCGACTTTTAAGAATGTTCCTTTTTCAAGCCAGTAATCACTCAATTCTTTTTCACCTTTGATATTTTTGTGTTTATCGTAGGCTTCTGCCAGGACATTCTGGCCTTTCACATTTGGTAAGCTATAGTACATATTGATCATGTTAAAGACATCATGGCCAATCCAGCTGCGCATATAGATACTTGCATCCCAGTTTTTATAAGTGAACTGGTTGTTCCATGATAATTGCAGCTTAGGGATGGCATTTCCAACGAAGGCTTTATCACCAACCGTTTTACTACGTTCCCGAACATCAAATGTATTTCCATCTTTATCGTATAATTGCCAATAACCATCATCTGTAAAGCCTGCAAATTTCCATAGATAAAACCGACCGATTTCTTCTCCGGGGAATAGTCTTACTGCAGATCCTGGAGAACCTGGTGCCGGAAAATCTTTTCGATCTGTAAATGTTTGGCTGCCCCAAAGTGTATTGAGCGTGCTTTTATTATGAGAAGCAATAATACCAGTGCTATAAGTAAAGTTCTCATTAGAGACTGCTTTGAAATTTAATTCAAATTCGTAACCTGTATTTTGCATGCTTCCAACATTCATCGTTGTTTTGTCATGAATTGCCGGTGGCTGGGAGACGCTGATATCATAAATAAGATCATCTATTTTACGTTTATAGAAGTCAATTCTTCCGTTCAGTTTATTTTCTAGAATTGAAAAATCTAAACCCAGATTATACTCTTTTTTTACTTCCCACTTGATGTCAGGGTTTTGATTGTGCATGACTCCATATGTCCTGAACCAATTTCCATCTTGTAAGAACCAGGTATCAGCACTGTACATGCGACTTGCTACTTTAGCATCAAAACCTTCATTTCCGGTTTCACCATATCCTGCCCGTAATTTTAAATCGTTGATTAAAGTAACATCTCTTAAAAATGGCTCTTGAGATACGCGCCATCCTGCAGACAGACCAGGAAAGAAACCCCATCTATTCTTTGGAGCAAACTTACTTGAGCCTTCATAACGTGCTGTCGCAGTAAGAATATACCGATCCAAATAAGAATAATTGACACGTCCAAAAAAAGCTGCTAATTTTACCCAAGGATTGCGCCATGAACCCATACCAGCTCTTCCTTCGACTAAATAACTTCCTGTTCCCATATCATTTTCTTTAATGCCATCTACAGGGAAATCTGAGTTATTGGCTGAAAATCCTTGCCCATTAAAATCTTGATAACTGTAACCTGCTACTGCGTTGACAGTATGGTTATCCCATCGATTGTTGTAATTAAATGTCCATTCAAATACTCTGTCATTATATTTATTATAATATTGTGAGGCGTTTCCATCTACACCATCCTGTCTTGATAATCGATGTTGGGCAGATCGATAATATGAACCATGCTCTGAATTGTTTTTTACTCCAATTGTTGCGCTAGTGGTTAAATGTTCTGTTAAATTAAGTTTTAATGTACTATTGGCTAAGAGATATTTAAATTGTTTTAAATCTGACCGAAGTTTGACTTCAGCAACAGGATTCCAATAATCATATCCACCCACAAGTACATTAAATCCGCTAACATCATTTACATCATAAGGAGTTTCTGTTGGATTGAGTACCATTGCCATATTGAAAATATCATTATTGCTTCCAAAAGCTTTTGCTTCATTGTAGCTAACATTGGTGTTTAATTCAGCAAACCCGTCAAAAAATTTAAAGGAAGAATTGATACGTCCACCGATTTCTTCCCTTTTAGAGGTAATGGCCATACCGGTAGCATCTCGTTTTGTAAAAGTAGTGTATACATTGGCGTTTTCAGATCCACCACTGATGTTGACCACTTGTCTATGGCTAAATGGATTGTTATTTGTCACTTCATCATACCAATCTGTTTTGTGTCCAAGGTCATTACCAAGGCCATATTCGATAAATTTATCAGCAGAAAGGACTTCTGGTTTTTTTCGGACTGTTTCGAGGAAATATTCTGACGTAAAATTAACTTGTGCTTTTCCGATTTGTGGTCTTTTTGTTGTAATTAGAATAACTCCTCCGGAAGCTCTGGTTCCATATATTGCAGCGGCTGAAGCGTCTCGAAGTACGTTAATTGATTCAATGTCTTCTTTAGCAACCGAGTTGATATCACCTCCCGGTACACCATCAATCACAACTAAAGGACCTTGTGATGCATTTACTGAATTAACGCCTCGAAGTTGTAAGGAAATTCCGGCATTGGGATCAGTCCCATTGGTCGAGATAATACTTAGTCCTGGAACTTTTCCCTGTATCGAAAGTAAGGGCGAGACTGCACCTGCGATCATGTCTTTTTGTTTGATAGTAGATACAGCACTTGTGAGCTCTTTTTTATCGATCGTTCCATAACCGACTACAACAGCTTCCTCTAAGCTTTGTGCTACCGATATCAGCTGAATCTTTAGGTTGCTTTCGCCATTGTACCGAACTTCTTGTGTTGTAAATCCAATCATCTTGATTGAGATCACGTCATTTTTTTTGACATTATTCAATTTGAAAGATCCATTCTGGTCCGAGGCGGTACTGTTAGAAGTACCTTTTACATGAACAGTGGCTCCTGCCAAAGGATTGCCTGATTCATCAGTGATACTACCGTTAAGTACTGCCTGTACTTCATTACTGTAGTTGGTCATGGGCGATGCATGAGATGTAATCGCGTAGAAATTGGTACTAAACAGTAATAATTTGGTAGCTACTTTAAAATTGTTAATTTTAAATTTCATAAGCTAAAAGGTTTGTAAGAGATATTTAGGGTTATTATTAGTGATTATAATATGTTGGATCGATCAGAAGTTGATGTAATGCGGCATCGCAATAATAATAGCTTATTAAGCACATAATAATTATCATACTTGGTTTGGTTATAGACATTAAATTGAGAAATTTTTAAACCTTAAACCTTATGTTGAGACATTTTGATATTATTCTGAGACAATTTGATGATTAATTTTCTTTTTATGAAAATTAATTAGTGATATTGGAAAGGAGTGGAGCGTTCATCATTAGCAGTTGAAGTATTGGAGAACAAGTAGCTAAAATCGAATGTTTACTGTTGAAGTTTTTTTTCAAAAACCGTTTTTTAACAGATGATATTAATAGTTGAGGTGTTAGGCAACTGTGATTGTGCAATTCTTTGATTAAATTTTCCTTGAGGTATCCATTTTGAAAAATCTATTTTTATCCAATAGATAGGCAATACCGGTACCCGCGATATAACCGAATAGATCTGACCAGAGAAAACCTTGCCCAAAAACAAGACGAAGAACTGGGTTGTTTCTGATATAAATAAAGAAGGGAGTTTGTATTAATTGCATGCATTCTATCGAAAAGCAGAAAACTAGAGTGAGTATAATTGAAAATGGGAGTGGACGCGTAAAAAATAGAAAACGAAAGATCCAATATACCATTATAGCGTATAACACGTCGCCTGTTATTGCAGGAACAAAATCAATTCTTCTAGAAACCAAACCAAGTATTATTGTGATAGCTACTAAACCAACGTAGGTTGTTCTTTTATTTTTACTGTTTTTTATCATGTATTAGCAACATTTCAAAATTTCATAAAACACTTTTAAAATATATTCTTTTAAAGCTGATGTTTTATAAATAGCGATCTAGCGAAAATAACTAAATATTTCGGGAAGCTGGTGGTAATTTATGCCAAGTGATTATTAATGCATACAGAATATAGTCTAATATTAATTTTTCATTACCTAATTTAGCGGATAGTAATTCAACTCGACATGGATGATTTTTTGAAACAGATAAATGCCTATTATTCACTATCTGAAGAAACAGCAGATGCTCTGAAGGCAATCTGCAAAATACACTCTTTTAAAAAGAATGATTTAATTTTAAGAGCGGGAGATATGGCACGTTATTATTATTATGTTCGTAAAGGATTGCTGGGTTACTATACTATTAATGAGAGTGGTAATACAATTTTCAAACTTTTCTTTGAAGAGAATAGCTTTGTGGCTTCCACAGCCGCAATTATTGAACATAAGCCAAGTTTATTCCACATCATAGCGCTTGAAGATTGTGAAGTAATTATGTATCCTGCTCAAGTTTTTCGTGAATTGCTGATCAAATATCACGATCTTGCATTGTTTCATATTCATTATTTAGAGAAAAATTGGGTTGTAAAAAAAGAGCCTTTGGAAATCGACCTGAAATGGGATACAGCAAAAATACGTTATATCAAGCTTTATGAAAATCAGAAATTGTTTAAAAGACTTAAGCAACATCATATTGCCTCCTATCTTGGCATTACGCCAACACAACTCAGTCGAATACGAAAAGAATTAAATTTTTAATCCTTCAACATATGTAAACGTTTTTCATCTTTTGAAACTTGACTTTTGTCTTGAATTAAAACAATAAGAAGATGAAAAAAATTGCAATGATGTGCTTTATTTTTACATTAATACTTCCTGTTTTTGGACAACACATAGTCCATGAACATGTTTATAGTGCGAAAATGAACAAGAAAATTCCAGTGGTCATTATCACACCTCATATAATAGCGGGGAAAAGCTATAAATCTGTTTATATTTTGCACGGTTATAGTGGCAATTCCGAAAGAACTCATCAGCAAGATATTCCAGATCTTTTCGCAAAGTCGGAACTTTACCAAACTATTTATGTTTTACCTGATGCTAATTTTAACAGCTGGTATGTCGATAGTCCCATCGACATAGGATCACAATATCAAACTTTTATAGGAGATGAATTAGTAAACTATGTAGATGCACATTATCCAGTCTTTGCTCATAGAGAAAGTAGAGGGATTCTCGGTTGGAGTATGGGAGGGTATGGCGCTATAAATATTGGTGTTACTTATTCAAAATCATTCTCATTAGTAGGCAGTTCATGTGGAGCATTGGATTTTACTCGATTTGGAGAAGCTTATCATGGATACCAAGTTGATCAAGCATTAGGTCAATACGAACAGTTAGATCCAGCATTTCTGACATCCAGTAAGGTCGCAAAAATGCAAACTGCAGATCAGTTTTACATTTTGGACTGCGGTATTCAAGACGAGCAGATGATCGGAATGAATCGTGACTTTCATAATCAGCTGATAAAGGCTAATGTAGATCATATTTACCAGGAATCAAATGGTCGTCACGATACCGCTTACTGGAGCAGATCGCTTTCCAATCAATTGGCTTTATTTAATAACTACTTTTACTATGAAAAACTTTAAAGCAGTTATTTATGTACTTGCAGGCGCCATTAGCTACGGATTATTGGCGACTATCGTTAAATATGCGAATGGTTTAGGTATAGGGACAAGTGCCCTAACATTTTGGCAATTTTTTATTGGATTTATATTTCTATTATTCCTCGACCTGATCTGGAAAAAAAGAAGAGGGGAGAAGAAGGTTATTGTATCGTTCAGATCAAAGTCAAGATTGGTATTTTGGGGAACATCACTTGGACTCACAACCACATTATACTATCTTTCGATCCAGTATATTCCTGTATCCGTAGGAATTATTCTTCTCATGCAGTCTATCTGGATTAGTCTCATTGTGGAGATTGTCGTCCACAAAAAACGACCCACTACAGCTAAAATAATCGGTGTAATCATTGTTTTAATTGGTACAGTGCTTGCGACAAATATTTTTGAAACTGAACTTAATATCAGCGTAAAAGGTCTTCTATTGGGATTAGGAGCCGGAGCCTCATACACTTTGTCACTCTTTGCTTCAAGTTCCGTAGCTTTAGATGTACCCAGTCATTTACGAAGTAAGTATCTTGTCCTTGGTGGATTAATCTTAGTTGTTTTATTCTGGAATATTCATATTGTCGAACAAATGAGTGCGGTCAGTTTATATTGGGGAATTATGATTGCGATTTTTGGAACTATTCTGCCACCACTTCTTTTCACCAAAGGTATTCCGCAAGTTGGAATTTCACTTGGTAATATCTTTGCCAGCTTGGAGATTCCTGTATCGATATTATCGGCAGTAATCATATTAAATGAGTCAGTTCATACAATACAGTGGGGTGGAATTATATTCATTCTGTTTGCTATTGTATTAATCAATAAACAAGAAAAGCCTCGATAGAGGCTTTTCTTGTTATATCACGAGATTTTAAATAAAATCTATTATAAATAATATAAATAGGTAAGAATCTTAGAACGAATATTGTTTCGTTAAGTTTGCACCATCTCCCGTTAGTGTAGGATTTTCAGTAACTTTAACTTTACCATCTACTTCTATTTTATAGTCCACAGATAAAGGTGCGCCATAATTGATTATTTGTACACCGCCTGAAAATGCGCGAATCGGTTCTGTCGTTTCAATAACGTATGTTTTAGTAGCACCAGTGAAATCAGTATCGCCTAATCCAATAGCCGATTCACCTGTTTTCACGACACCATTAACTTTCCAGACATCTGTTTTTCCGCCTGGATTTCCTCCTGCCACAGCAATCGAAACAAAATCCTGGTCAGCATTTACATTGTTAAGGGTTACTGTGATTTTATAGTGACTTCCCTTTTGTTCTGGTATTGTATTATCATCATCTTTACTACAGCCTATCGTCAACATGCTAAATGTCAGCGCTGACAAAATCCCTAAAAGTGCTATTTTTACATTTACTTTTTTCATAATTACTAATTTTATTTATTTTGTGATAGCAAATTTCCATAGATTGGGTTATTTGAACAATAACCTTAAACCATGATTTAATTTCTAATGGTTTACCATGATTTTTTTTGCAAATAAAAGATCAACTCTTTTTATGCAGATATTTGTCATTTAATTACTAAACCCATGTTAAAGCGATACTTTTTATCAATCATATTTTCGATTTTTATTTTTGCATATTATGCGAAAGCACAACAGCTTATCCCGTTGGATGAAGAGGCTTATGTAAGGCAAATTAATGATCAGATCAATCGTGGTAATAGCGATAGTACACGCCTCTACAATTATTTACTGCTTTCAGAATATTGGGCGCCAACAGACGCTTTAAAAAGCAAGCAGGCATTGGATGCAGTATTACACGCTAAGAATAAAAATATTTTAAGCTCCGGACTTTTAAATTATTACCAGGCAGTGTATGAAACAAGTCAAGGTGATAAAACTAAGGCTAAACAATTGTACAATGATGCGATATCTATACTTGAAAAAGAATCAAAGAATAAAGGTACCTTGATCAAATCTTGGTATAACTACGCATACATGCAAATGGAGGACAAAGGTTATGATTTTTTGGTCAAGACTTTGACTGAGAAATGTATACCCTTGAGTGAAAAAAGTGGAAATACAGAACTTTTAGCTTATTGCTATACCCAATTAGGCTTAACTTTTATGTCTGTTGGACAGCTTAATACTGCTGAAGAATATCAAAAAAAGGCATTGGAGCAACTCCTTAGTATACCTGAACAAAATACAGCTCATCTTATTACTTATCTCAATCTTGTTAGTAATTACTGTTATAAACCTGACAGCAAAACTGCAAAAATCTATCTGGACAAGGCAACAGCACTTATTAAAAAATATCCCAATACACAGCATGCGGCTAATTATTATTATCAGGTAGCCATGTATCATACAACAAAACTGGAATTTACTCCAGCTTTGGAAAATCTAAGTAAGGGTATTGCATTGGCAAAAATAAAAAAGCAAGGAAAGATGTTGCAGATGTTAAAATTTAGGATGTATAATGTTTATCTGATGCAAAAAGATTATACGAAAGCTAAAGCCTTAATGGAGGGGATTTTAGATGAGGATATCTTGACAAAAGAAGGTATCAATCGTAAGATAATAATAACCCAATTGGCTACGGTTAATGAATTAATGGGCGACTATAAACAAGCTTATCAATGGTTAAAAAAGTCAAGCGCATTAAGCGATAGCCTGCAACAAAAAAAATTACTGGAGAAAATGAACGCGTTGGAAATCTCACATCAAACTTCAGTAAAGCAACAAACCATAAATCGTTTAGAACAGGAAAAAAAGGAAAATGAACTCTTAGCTAGAAATAAGAATCTGCGTACTATATTATTGGGCATTGCGCTTGGTTTGAGTTTGGTTATTGCATTCTTAGCCTATCTCAATTATTCGAAACAGAGGAAATTGAATGAACAAATCAGCTTGAGTCATCAGCAACAGTTGTTACGTATTGAGAACAAAAGGAAATATGATGCAACACACGCTCTTTTACAAGGAGAAGAGCAGGAACGTCAGCGTATTGCCCAGGATCTACATGATAGTATGGGAGGAATGCTGGCCAACATCAGAATGTCCATTTCAAAGGATTGGATAGGAAATATTAATGAAACAAATGATATCGTCCAAAAGCTAGATAGGTCTATTTCGGAAATGCGTCGTATTTCTAGAAATTTGATGCCTGAGACCTTAAAAAATCTAGGTCTTGAAACTGCATTATCAGAGCTTTGTGAATCCATGAGTTATAAAAAATTACGCATTCAATTCGAAGCTTTTGATTTATCGGAAAATATTCCTTTTGAAACTCAGCTTGCTCTTTATCGCATTACCCAAGAAAGTATAAGCAATGTCATCAAGTATGCACAGGCAAATAATGTAATTGTTCAGATCAGTCAGAATGACAATCTTTTGAATCTTACCATTGAAGACGATGGCGTTGGATTTGATAAAAATCAAATTACAAAAGGATTAGGATTAAAGAACATTGAAAACCGTGTACAATTGATTAATGGAACGGTAGATATTACTTCTGCAAAAGGGGAAGGGACTACAATAAATGTCGAATGTTATGTCTAGTAAAAATACGTTAAATCTGGCAATAGTTGATGATCACCCGATGATTGTGGAGGGACTAAGATCTTTACTTCAAAATGAACATAAATTTCAAGTGTTTTCATTTACAAAAGGTGCCGCTATATTGGATTTTATTCAGGAAAATACAGTCGATATTGTATTATTGGATATTATTTTAAGTGATGGTAATGGATTGGATTTTTGTAAAAATATTAAACAAAAATCACCACATTCCATTGTACTTGGTATAAGCAATCAGGCTGAGCGCAGTATTATTTTCCGGTTTTTAGAAAATGGTGGTAATGGTTATATCTTAAAAAATGCTGATTCAGAAGAAATCGTTGCGTGCATCGAAAAAGCATTGGGCGGTGAGATTGCTTTAAGTAAAGAAGTACAGCAGATTATGTTAAGGCCTTCCCTCAATACTTTCGAAATACCACGACTGACAAAGAGAGAACAGCAGATTCTAAAATCTGTAGCTGACGGACTAACATCAGCAGAAATAGCTGAGAAGTTATTCATTTCCATCATTACGGTAGAAACTCACCGCAGAAATCTCCTAAAAAAATTTCAGGCAAAAAATATGATCGAATTAGTAAGGGTTGCAACAGAGAATAAATTGATCTAATCTATATTATTTCAACAATTTCTTATCCTTAACTCATTTCATCTAACCAAACGACAACTATATTTAGCCTGTAAAAAGTACTATTAATATATGCTTGATCTTTATATTTTTTTTAACTTTGACAATACAACTAATCAATTTTAGTAAACATAAATTCCATTGATGATGAGTCGCATATATCCTAGTCGCCTTTTAGCTATATTTTCAATTATATTTCTATTTTTTTCTTGTAAAAAATCGGATGTCAAACAGGAGCTCTTAAGTAATGGTCTATCCATTATCGCGACTGATGGCCACGTTGCAATTAGTGGCTATCGATCCTTTGTTGGTGAAGTTAGTACAGTCTATTGGTTAGATGGTCTAAAGATAGATGCGACTACATTTATTAAAAATATTCCGAATGGAACTTTTTATCGTAAAGCTATTGATGATAAATCAAGAATAAATTTTGAATATAAAAATAAGTCAGGAGCAAAGGAATCCTATCAGATGGACCAAGGTAGCTTCCTGTTAGATACCGTTATGTATTATTATAAGAACAATGTGAAGGTAAAAATGAATAGTGATAGTGTGGGGGTCCTACGTACTATGACTATGTATAATGATAAACCATTGTTTGCAGGTATGTATGGAAAGGTTTCTGGAAATTTCGGAGGAAGCTCATTAGCTATAAGTAAACCTTTTTATTGGAATGGTGTATCTGCGCCAGAAGAATTACCGTTGCCGAGCAAAGGAATATTTAAAGAAGTAACAACAATTTTTCAAGGTAGTGCAAATACAGTTTATATAGGTGGTAATTGTGGTTTTCCGGTCTATTGGAAAAATAAAGAACTTGTTGTATTGGATGAACGTTATGGTGAAGTTCTGCAGATTACACAATCGAACAATGATATCTATGCTGTTGGATTAATTAATAAACATCAATCAAACAGTACTGGTCATACTGCTTGTTATTGGAAAAACGGTGTTCTTCACGAATTAGAAGATAATGCTCAAGCTTCAGGAATTTTTATTAACGGTGAAGATGTTTATGTAACAGGTTCAACTGGAGACGTTCCTGTAAATTATAAGCCATGTTATTGGAAAAATGGTGTTCGTGTTAATCTGCCTACATCATAATTTTAACCTTACTTTTTTTTCTTTTAAGATTTGCTGTGATTAAATTTGAATATTTAAAAATAAGTGTAATTTAGGTCTTAAAATTATAACCCAATGCGATATTCAATACATTCTATTTTATTGCTTCTTTCTCTTTCAAGTACATGTCTATTGGCGCAGACTAAAGAAGAGCTTAAGAAAAAATATGAAAACAGCGATCTTCATAAGGAAACGGAGAAAAAGATGAGAAATTCTAGAGTCTATCCCGATAGTGTGATTCTAGCACCTCTTCATTTTACAAACTCTTTCGTTACTTTAGATAGCGCTGTTAGTGACTTTCAATCTTTCAGTATCGATGTAGAAATATTGAATGACATTCCTGATGATTATGCGTTTTATATTTCACCTTTCAACATCAGCTTAAATGGTATGCCTATATATGGGGGCATCCAAACCCATTCTGATGGTTTTAGTGTGAAAGATAATTCCTATCAGCAGATCGGCAGAGGTGGGATTTTTTCGCGTTGGTATGAACGAAGTAAGGAAGCTACTCGCTCCAAAGGATATTACAATAGTAGTGATGGCGAAGGTGATTTCATCAGTGTTCGAAATAAACTTAATTGGAATAAGGGAAAATATCGCCTAAAACTTTCAAAAGCAGATTATGTTTCTGGAAAAGCAATTCCAGAACACTATAATCCTAAAGATCTATATTTCGCCTGGGGCGATATGGAACATACGTGGGTGACCTACACGGTTGAAAATTTGGAAACTAAGAAAATTGATACCATAGGTTCCATGGCTTTTCCTGGCAAGAAGTTAGTGATGGGCAAAAGTATCATATACTTTACAGAGCAGTATCATAAAGCGTTTGATTTTGCCAGTAAGGATCGTAAACTAGGAGAGGGGTATCTCCGATATAAGGATATCCCAGTCATTGATATGACTTTAAGTAATTTGAGGATAAATGATAAAGAGTTTATTCCAAAGGAAATAAAAACTCATCATAACAGAACACATCATCCGGATCAGGATCAGATTGCAATGCCAATGCCGGTTCTGTCGACAGATAGCTATAATCCAACAACTGGAGTATTGACTTATCGGATCGGTAAGTTGGTGAAGTGGTAAATAATCAGTAAATAGTAATGTCTATAAGGCCACTGAATATTCTGGTGGGAGTGTAAAATAAACTGTGTCAATGGTTCAATTACCACCCCGCTGGGTGGTAATTGAACCATTTTGCTTATTGCAAATCTAACACCATTCTTCCGGGAAACCAAATAGCTAATTTTTGTGC
>NZ_CP066166.1:5124577-5194753 GCF_016132525.1 Sphingobacterium sp. UDSM-2020 | reverse complement strand
CTGTTCCAGCGCTTTGTCCTTCATGGACTCAAAATCAAAATCGTTTTCCTTAATACTCATAATTACTATGTCAAAAATAATACTTCTGTTTATTATCCTTGACACAGTTTATTTTACAGTCTCATTCTGGTCTTATAGACATTACTATTTATGTAGACATTACTTTTTAAATAGATTTTTAAAAAATGAACCTAATGTGTCTTTTCGCTGTTTATCAAGACCTAAGATTTTCAGATCTATTTCGATATTATTTTCTTCCGCATACGCATACCATTTTGCAAATTGAACTTCATCAGCATATTCTGAAGCAGGTCTATAATAATATAATAATTGGTTTACAGCATGATGGTAAACACCTATCTGCATTGCTTTTTCGTAATAGCTGATTGCTTTTTTAAGATTTATTTTTAATCCACCGAGGCCACGTTCATACATAATAGCATAGTAAATAGGTGAAAATTCTTCATCGTAATCTTTTTTTAAAAGCGGTAGAACCTTTTTATAATCTTCTTTTGTAAAATATATATCGGCTAGCTTATCCGAATTGAAATAATATAATTTCTGGGCTTTTAAATAATAATCTAACGCTTTGTCTTCATCTTTTTCTACCCATTGGCCGTGGTAATAAAGATCTCCCAAATTAGCCCATCCTAATCCATTGCCCAATTCTCCAGCTTTAGTGTATGCATTTACTGCTTTATCAATATCTTTCTTACAGCCCAGGCCATTTTGATAGTGATATCCCAAATTGTTCCAGGCATTCTTTTCTCCTAATTTTGCAGCCTTTTCATATAATTCGAGACCTAAAGCTAGGTTGGCATGAACTTGATCTTCGGTATCGGTATAAATCATGGCCAATTCGGTCATCATTTGAGGATGCTTTCGCTGCACACCTATTTTTAAAACTTCAATTGCCTCCTCTATTTTGTTTTTTTTCAAAAGATCAAGACCTAATTCGTACAAGCTTTGATTATCGAAATAGTGAAAGTAATTTGTGCCGATTTTAGATTTCCAAGCGGTGTAATATTTTAAGAAAAAAGCTAAGTCTTTTCCCCTTAAGTTCTCTTTTTGGTTATAGCATTTACCCATCTCATCAGGTGTAATTTTTCTGATTTTCATCAGTTTGTCAAGACAAAACAATTCTTCTTTCTGATAGAGGAAAAGCTCATCGTTATGATGGTCAATTACTTCTGAAACATACTCGTAAATTGGGCTTAATTGATTGGTCTGTCCATCCCAATATTGCATTCCCTCTTTTAAGTGCACTCTTAAAAAGTGTTTTTCAAGCTGTTCGATTTTAAGATAAGAAGCATTGGGCTCTAGTAACCAATTGTTGTTAAAGGCATCAAAAATTCCATTACCAATTTCGGTATATAATATGTAGATATCTTTAAAGAAGTTTGCCAGATAATCAATTTCAATTTTTTGAATATTAGCATCTTCTTTTAGATAATTTTCATTTATCGGATTATAAATAAACCACTTTTTAGCCTTACGGTAAACAAAAGTCTGGTAGTTCGAAAGTGTGATTACCTGATCTATTTCTGTATCAAGAATTTTTCCATCAGATTTGATAATTTCAATTTTTTTATTCCCTTTATTTGGTTTTACATAGAAAAAGTTATGGGGCAGTACATGTAATACATCTTCGAGATAATCGCCAATATGGACCCCTCTATTATTAAAATACTTACGCTTTGAAGTTCCTGCAATTTTTATAAAGAAAAGTTCACTCCTGTCAAAATCAAAAGGACTTTCACTATCTTGATTGATGACGTTTTCATTTTTATGATTGATTAACGTGTATGTGCTACCTGTTTTTGCATTAAAATAATTCCCATATAGATGTGTTAACTCCTCATAAATAGGTGGAATAAGCAATTGATGATCTACCATATTTATAAGCCCAACCTTAGCATCAGAAGTTACACAACCAACTAGATGCTTAAATTCGTAATCGTAATCTGAAACTAGTCCGTAATAAATTTCAAAAACATGAGATGCATCATCATAAGTTGGTGGAACTATTTCAGTTCCTTTTGTGTCTAGGTAACCAAATTTGTTGTTTTTTTGAATAACTGCAATTCCATCCTCAAATTCAGATATTTCATCATAGTAGGCAGGAGTAATGATATTACCTTTTATATCTTTTAATCCTTTTACATCATTTTCTGTAAACACTTCAGCATAATCGTGTTTATAAACATCTTCATTCCAATATCCTAATCCGTAGTTTATCCAATCTGTTTTTAGAGCCTCAAGAAAATTTTGATAACCTGATGCTTTCAATATACTATCGAGCGGTTTTAAGCTTTGAGATTTTGTTGCCTTTAGGTAACTTTTATTTTTTTGTTGGATTTCAATAACCCAATCTTTCGCTTGTTCTGATTTTCTTTCCTCATTCATATTGAAGACATCCGTACCATCGATCAAGAACGTATCATAGGGTAAATTTTCTAACAAATCAAATAGCTGATTGACGGGCTCGTAATACGCCTTTTTATAGTGCAATTGGTATTCATCGGCTAATAGCGTGTAGAATTGCCTTAATAACACAATTCCCGCTTCTCGGTTTGCATATAATAGTTTTCCTTTTGCCCTGATTTCAGAAGCAAAAAGTGGTAATAAAAGAGGGGGTATCTCGTAGTTCCATTCTCCCAAATAATAGGGATAGCTTTCACCAGATTGGGAGTCGATATTATAGATGTAAATGCGATGTGCCATTTTTATAATTGTATTAAGATCCTGATCAAAGATAAAAAGATTAGTTTCCTAAAACATTCGCTGAAATTGGGGATTTTTAAGAAATGATATCTGCATACAAGTTACATTTTTCAGAATTTATGATAGCATAGAACCAGCAGTATTCGGGATATATCTGTCAAAATAATGAAAAATATTGTTTAAAATTTACTTAAAATAGTATCTTTATTTAATAACAACAATACGAAATATTATAATCCTTTTACAAGTTATCTAATGAGATACATTTATTTGCGTTTTATTGTAGTGGCGGGGATTTTGTTTCTTTTCAATACGTTAGACAGTTACGCGCAACGTCATGTTGTTCTTGATTCTATTGTTCGAGTGCTAGAGAATAACTCTATGTATAGAACTTCTGTAAATTGGAAACATATAAAATCTACTATTTACAAATCAGTAGACTCTAAAGCTGCTGATTCAATATATCAAATCATTCCAGCAGTTCAGAAGCTTTTTTCATTACTCGGTGATCAGCATGGTGTTCTTATATATAAAAATGATATTTTTAAAGGAAGAAAAAAATACGTTAATCGTAAGATAGATTCGTCGCTTTATACTTATGCATATGATGAACAATATGCATTTTGTACAAAGATACTTAATGACAAATATGGTTATATATCAGTACCATCACCTACTATTTCACTGGGATTGATAAAAGATAGAAAACTTGCTTTAGAAATGCTTTCGAGTATGTCTCAGACATTGCAAGATTCATTATGCAGTTTAACTTCCCAAAAGTTAGATGGAATAATTGTGGACTTAAGATTAAGTTTGGGAGGATCATATGCTATACCAATAAGTGGTTTATCTCCGTTAATTGGTGACGGTACCGTGTTTACTGTTCAACAGGCCAACAGTAATACTGAGGTGAAATTAGTTAATGGAAGTATGCTGGAGAATGGCAATATAATTTCTAACACCAAAGCTGATTGCTCTTTTAAAGTTAGCAAGATTGCAGTGTTGTTAGGACCTTTGACTGGTAGTGCGGCAGAACAAACAGCACTCGCTTTTAAAGGGAAGTCTAATGTTAAGTTTATTGGTGAAAATACTGCAGGGTATTTAACAATGACAAAACTGGTGCAATTTAGTGATGATCTTATCTTTACTTACTCAGGGGGGGATATTAAAGCTAGGGATAATAATGTGTATGCAAAGGATATTTCACCCGATTTATTGATCAATGCAGGTGATAATTTTAAATCACTGTCTGATGATGCTAAAGTAAAAGCTGCAATCGATTGGTTTAGAAATTAATCTTACAAGTGGTGATTTAAAATATTATAAATACTGTTTACTTTATTTATATGAACTTTTGAATCCAGTTCTTAATTAATTTTATTTATGATGAGGCTATAATAAAATTAATGGAAATCGTATTTCGTGGATTAAAAATATGTTATATTTTTTTGCTATTTTGAGATTGTGGAAATAGTAATAAAATAATTCCAATGCCTAAAATCATTGTAATTGTGTAGGCAATGAGTGCGGTAGATTCTGCCTGTTGTTCGAATCCTAAAGGTACAGTTTCATGAAATAAACCAGTATTGTTTTTATATCCCATTAACCAATGAGCGGTGTTCCATCCAAAATGGAGTCCTAATGGTAAGACAATATTTTTTGTTCTTAAAGAAGCTAAACCGAACAAAATTGCTCCCAATCCAGGTCCAAATATTGCCATTTTTAAATTAGTGCCTGTTAAAATATGTTCTCCGATAAAAACTGATATAACAATTGATAATGCTAACCATGGTCTTAAATTGTCGCGCAATCGCCATAAAAGGTATGTTCTAAAAGCGAGCTCTTCACGACAGGATACAAAAAAATATAAAAATATATTAGCGGTAAGAAGTTTGTAATTAAAAGATCGTGATTTTACGAATGTAACATCAGTAAAATATGTCAGTAGTGCTGTCATCGTCATTACCATCAGAACACTTAGCAAAATACCTATTCCAAATTCAGTTATACTTTTCTGATTATATTGGATTCCGATTTTTGTTAAACTAATTTTATCCCAGTACGTAAAGAGGTAAGCAATTATGAAGGTAAGTGTAGCGGCAAGTCCTAGTGAAAATAGGTCAGGGTTGGTGCTATTTTTTGTTACACCAGAAGCTAGGGCAAATACAATGAGCGTAAAAAGATAGAAAATTATAATCTTAAAATATATTATAGCTCTTTTCATCAGTCGAATCATTTTTATGCGATGAATTTAATGAAAAATTTTAAATAGATTTTGAAACAAATACCTAGTAAAATCTCTGGTAGCTAAAACATAATCGATGTTTTAATAAAATTTTAACTTTCCAATGCTTTTAAAAATACTGGATCCAAAGGAGATATGCTCGACGCAAAATAATGACTTAGATTACCGTTTTCATTGACTATATATTTGCTGAAATTCCAATCGGGTGCATGATCATTCCATCCATTTTGTGAAGCTTGAGTTAACCATTGGAATACAGGATGCTGTTCATTAGATTTGATCACTATGTTTTTTTTTGCAACAGGAAAGGTGACTCCGAAGTTTACCTGACAAAATTGCTCAATATTTTTGTCTGTGCCTTTTTCTTGCTCTCCAAAATCATTGGACGGAAAAGCGATGATAGCAATGCGGTTGCCCATTTTCTGATATAGCGCTTGTAATTCCTCATATTGACGTGTGTAACCGCAATCAGAAGCGGTATTGACAAGAATTACTTTCTTTCCCTTAAAATCTGAGAAGTCTATTGTCATACCATTGCTTTTTACTGCTGTTAACTGGTAAAAAGACTGTGGTGCTGTTTTGCCAGAAGGAGCATGCAATATTGTTCCCATTTTTCCGGATCTGGAAAGTTTTTTGATTAGGGGATATAAAGTATGTAGTATTTTTTGTTTGAAATTCATAGTAATGTAGCGTTGATGAAAAGTAAAAGATATTATATGTTTATAACAAGAAAATAACTCGATGAAAATTACTTGGCTAAATATTGTAAATAGTACTAAGTTACATATTTTGATAAGTTTTTTCCTTACCTATACATTAAACTTTAAATTAATGACGGATAAATTCTTTTAACATCCTAGGGAATTTATTGAAACAGCTTGTGAATGCCTTTTTGATATATTTTATTTTATGACAAACAAAAAAGTGTGATTATTTATTTATAAAGATGTTATTTGAATTTTGTAAAATAAATATAATAGTATGGAAAAGAATGATATAACAATTGTCTTGGTACATGGAGCCTGGGGAGATGGATCACATTGGAGTAAAGTAACAAAAATCTTATATGAGGCAGGATATAAGGTTAGAAGCGTGCAGAATCCTTTAACCTCCATGGCCGCTGATATTGAAAGAACGATCGATCTTATTGATAAAGAAGAAGGTAAGGTGCTACTTGTTGGACATTCTTATGGTGGCGCTGTGATTTCAGGGGCTGGTCATCATGAGAATGTAGCGGGACTAGTTTATGTTGCGGCATTTGCTCCGGACAAGGGTGAAAGTTTAGGAGGTATTTTTTCACGTAGAGAGCAGCCCAGCGGTGCTGCTAATATTGTCCCTGATGCGAAGGGTTTTCTTTGGATCAAGTATGACAAGTATCATGAGAGTTTTTCACAGGATCTTGATCCTATAGAATCAATGGTAATGGCTTTGTCTCAGAAACCTACTCATGGCAGTATTTTTGGCGCTGAGGCTGATGAACCCGCTTGGAAAGTAAAACCGAGTTGGTATCAGATTTCCAATAACGATCATATGATTCCACCTGAAACACAAAAGGAAATGGCCGAAAGGATAAAGGCAAAAGAGGTAATTGGTCTTGATGCCAGCCATGCTTCTATGGCTTCCCATCCTAAAGAGATTACAGATTTCATCATAAAAGCAGTACAAGCTTTGTAAATTTAAAGTAAATACTGTTTTAGAGTTGTCTATAAACCATTGAGATATAAGTAACTTAATTTAGAATGGAAACAAGACCAGAAATTTTAACTTCTGGTCTTGTTTGTTTAAAAATGCATGTATTAGAGCGAGTCATTGAATACATTTCATTTCTAAGGGATAATAATCTTATAAAACTTATAATTTTGATAGTTCGTTATTTATTAAAATAAGTTCCTCTGCAGTAAAATTGATATCCATTGCCTGTGCATTGGCTATCGATTGTGACGCATTTCTGGCGCCTGCCAATACCACAGTGATGCCTGGTTGCAATGTTGTCCAGCGAAGGACCAATTGTGCTACGGTAACACCCTTGTTTTGTGCAATAGGGGCAAGTGTTGCGATCAGGCTTTTTACTTTTTCGAGATCAAACTGTGAGAAATAACCGTTGCGGTGGTCATCTTGTTTTAAGGTGTTTTCTGTGAAGTATTTTCCGGTCAGTAGTCCTCTTTCCATCGGGCTGTAGGCGATAATGCCGGTTTGGTTTTCCAATGCATAAGGCACTAGATCCTGTTCAATACTGCGGTTGAGCATGCTGTATGAAACCTGATTGCTGGCTAGGGTAAGTGTTGCCGATGCTTCTTTTAATTGATCAACGCTGTAGTTACAAACGCCCGCTGCACGGATTTTTCCTTGCTGGATCAGAACTCCTAAAGCCTCCATCGTCTCGCTGATAGCGGTAGTCGAGTCCGGCCAGTGGATCTGCAACAGATCGATGTAGTCGGTACCCAAACGTTTCAAACTTTCTTCCAGCTCTTTAATGATATTGGCTTTAGATGCAAATTTATATACCGGTATTGTTTTACCGTTCTCTGATGCATCAAAGAAAAATTCACCTTTTCCCTGGTTACTTCCATCCCAGACCAAACCAAATTTGGTCAGTAACTGTATTTTTGATCGGTCTTTTCCTTTAATGGCTTTGCCGATCATTTCTTCACTGAGACCAAATCCATAGAAAGGTGCAGTATCAATACTTGTCACACCGTGATCAAGTGATGCATGTACGGAAGCAATGGAATCTTTTTTTTCATTTCCGCCCCACATATTGCCTCCAATGGCAAATGATCCATACGTGATGGCCGATAATTCTAATGCTGTATTTCCTAATTTTCTATATTCCATTGTGCGGTTGTTTTTAAATTAATGTTGTTGCAAGAATGATTGGTTTTTCCTGAAGCTTATCTGCTACAAGTTCACCAAATGCCTGGATGTAGGGTTGCTGATTGTGCGCATCTAAACCTTGCTGGCTCTTCCATATTTCATAAAAGGTGAACAGGTTGCTGTCATCGATACCTTGATGCAGGCTATATAGTTCGCAGGCATCCTCTTTTCGGGTTTGCTCTACCATATGCTGCAGTACGGAAAGAACTGCAGCTCTATGTTCATCTTTTGTTTTAATGATGGCTGTTAAATGTATTTTCATGATACTAATGCTTCTGTTAGTTGTGGGGTAAATACTTTGTCAAGGTGTTTTTGGTAGGCTTCCATATCACGTAATATGTCTGCGTTTTTTTCCACATCATGGAAATGAAAGCTTTCTAATTTTTCAAGGGATGCAAATGCATTCATACGATGAAAACCAAATAAAGGACCGTCATCTACACTGGTTTGATTGAAAAACTCTCCGGGTAAAGTGAAGGCAGTCTTTGGCGCATTCCAGCTGCTGGTCACCATATATTTGCGACCCTGCAACATACCACCAGTTCCGTAGTTGATGTCCGGGTTTTCAGAGCGGCGGCCGTCACTGTGGTATATGCCTGTACGGTGCCCTGCGGTAAACACTTCGTCAATATACTTTTTAAAAGCATTTGGTACCTGGAACCACCACATTGGAGTGTGGTAAATAATGTAATCTGCCCAAACAAATTTCTGAACTTCTTCGTCATGATCGTAAGCATCTGAAATATGGGTTACTTTGATTTCTACGGAGTTAAATTTTTCAAAAAAAGCGATTGTATTTTCGGTTACTGTTTTATTGAACCGTCCGCTTGAATGCGCGAATGATTGTCCGGCGTTGATAATTAATATATGTTTCATATGTAAATGAATTTTCTTTTAATGGGCATATGGAATATCCAGATTATTTTTATTGCTGTTAGGCTATCGTGGATATTTCATTTTGCTTTATTTTAAATTTACTGTTACAAAGGTATCGGGGTTTTTGTTATTACAGAAATAGTATAAATTATAATTAAGTATTATATTTATGATACTTGTATTTTCACATTATACCGTACATGATTTACCAAACTTAATATAGACGATTATATAGGAATTAGGGGGGTGAGCATTAATGAATTTTTTTAATATTCTGAAAAAGAATGGTTTATGTTATAGTGAAAATGACCAATACTAGCATTTATAATCTTTTTATTGTTATAGACGTATTATTTTTATGATACTTTTAGTATTTTTACATCATATTTTTGATAATATGGTTAATTTGGAATGGTACCGCACTTTTAAAGCGATCTATAAGACAGGAACATTAACAGGTGCTGCGGAAATCTTATTTATTTCACAGCCGGGTGTTAGTTTGCATTTAAGTTCATTAGAAACCTATGTTGGTAATAAGTTGTTTGACCGTACAGGTCGAAAAATGATCCCAACAGAACATGGAAAAGTATTATATAATGCGTTGGTCGAGCCCTTAACAAAACTCGAGGAGGTGGAGAAAAACTTTCAGCGCTCAACAGAGAAACATATCCCGACAATAAGTGTAGGCATGTGTTTTGAAACTTTTCAGATTACTTTGGAACAATATGTCTCGACACTGCCTTTTAATCTGATTATCAGTTTCGGCGAGTATCCCGAAATGCTTGATCAGCTGGACAAAGGTATTCTAGATTTGATCATCACCCCTAAAAAGGGGGTGTCGGCCAATATTGAGCATGAACCGTTTTCATATGAAAAAATAGTACTTGTAGGGGGTAAAGAGGTCGATATTGACGCTTTTAAAGAAGTCCTGAAAACAAAAAATAAGGGTTTTATTGAAGATTGGCTGAAACAGCAGAAGTGGTACGGTACAACTGGCGATATGGAACATCTTTTTAATTTTTGGAACTTAAATTTTGGTAAAAAACCAGATTTTAGACCTAATTATATTGTCCCCAATCTGAATTCTATCGTACGCTGTTTAAGTGCAGGTGGAGGTCTGGCTGTTGTGCCTGATTTTTTATGTAATACTGAGATTGATAACGGGCAGATCCAACTGGTGTGGGAAGGAGATAAAAAACTCAAAAATACGTTATATTTTGGTTGTCGAAAAAAGACACTCCATCAGGAAGAAATTGATCATATTAAAACATTGTTTAGAAAAGTAATGGCCCGATAATTTTAAGCGTATTTTATGGAAACTACTAAGATAAAATGGGGAATAATAGGCTGTGGTGATGTAACGGAAAAAAAGAGCGGACCTGCATTTAATAAAGTACCGGGTAGTGAGCTGCTTGCTGTTATGCGTAGAGATGCTGAGAAAGCTGCTGATTATGCGCATAGGCATGGAGTTCCTTTTTGGTATGCTGATGTTGACGGAATACTAAACAATCCCGAAATTAATGCCATTTATATTGCAACTCCTCCATCTTCGCATCTGGAATACGCACTTTTAGCATTGAAGCACGGAAAGTATGTTTATGTTGAAAAGCCTGTGGCACTTAACGCCAGTGAAGTGTCGATTTTGGCAAATGCTGTTCAGAAATATCAAGGTAAATTGGTGGTTGCTCATTATCGCAGACAGCTTCCGCTATTTTTAAAAATTAAAGAAATGATCAATAATGGTCTTATTGGTAATGTCCGGATGGTGGAGTTGCGTCTTTGGCAGAGCCGTTCTCCGGCTTTAGTCACTAAGGGAGCTGCTGATTGGCGGACAGATCCTGCGATATCTGGTGGTGGTTATTTCTTTGATCTTGCACCACATCAATTGGATCTGATGATCTATTTTTTTGGCACGCCTTTGTCTTATCATGGTTTTAGCCTAATTCAATCTACGGATAGTGCTGTTGCTGATCAAACAAGAGGCACAATTGTTTTTGATAACACGATCGTTTTTAATGGAAGCTGGTCTTTTAATGTAGCATCGTCGGATAACGTGGATTGCTGCGAAATAGTTGGAGAAACGGGGAGCTTAACATTTTCAATTTTTAGTAATAAAGTTGTTTTGAAAAATGAAAGTGGAGAGGAGGAATTTTCATTTGATCATCCCGAAAATATACAGCTACCAATGATTGCAAGCACAGTTAACTTCTTTAAGGATATGGGAGCTAATCCAAGTTCCATTGAAGAAGCGGTAACGTTAATGCAGATTATTGATGCTTTTGCTACTGTGGAATAATGAGGGTATTGATTTAAAAAATAAGGGTTGTTCAATTATTGAACAACCCTTATTTTTTAATGTTTTTGTCTATTACAAAATAGACTGACATACTTTAAGCGACCTCTAGTGTTGCTTGAATTGTCTTCGTAATCGCATCCGATAATACTTCCTTATATGCCATGAAATGGATTTGACGATCTACTTCTTCAGATACTTTTAAAGCTGTCTTAGCTGTCTTTACAGCTTGCAGTTCATTTAAATAAAGATCGTTAAATGTTGCGGTATCTTTATTTTTTAGTATTCTTATCGTGTGTGAATATTGTTCAAATATATCAGTGATGACAGCTAAATTTGCACTATCAAAATGTTGAAGTTCATTTGTTTTTTCAGAAAGCTTCTCAAGCTTTTTTCTTTCTTTTGCGTAACCCATAATCCTGCGAAGTTACAGATTTTTCTACAGCTATTTGCAAATGATGTGGAATAGTCTAGAAGAGGTTTATTCCATTGGGCAGCTACCAGGTTGTAGGCGGTACGGTTCGAGCAAGCAAATAAGGTTGATCTTGATACAAAAGTATATTGTTTTACAGGATAGGCGAGGGAATAAAAGTAAAGTATTTATTAACTTTATGTTACAATAGCTGATCCATTTTGATTTTTTATGGGTAGCATGTGACTCTCTTTAAGCCTACCAATTTTTTCATTTTGCTAGTATATGCATGCAGATTCATAATCATATAATAAGTTCATTTTCTATTGTTTAGTTCATTTTTGCGCAAGTGTTTAATTTCGTTATTTGTAATAAATATTACTGTTTTGTTATTGTTTTGGTAATTTAAATACGATTTTTTTTAAATTGTTTATTTAATTAGTAGTGTATGTTAAAAATATTTTATTTATTTGTTTCTGCATGTTCACTTGGAATCATGCACACTAACATACATTAACGAACTAAATTAAATGAAAAATTCTAAACTATTTCATGTTTTAGCCTTTTCTATGGTATTTGGATTTGGTGGTCTCAACCAATCGATCGCCAGTACGCTGTCTGAATATCAAAGCAACCAAGTTAAGATTTCTGGAGTTGTTAAAGATGCGACTGGTCCGATCTCAGGAGCATCTATTGCTGTAAAGGGCACATCGATCGCCACTTTTACGGATGCTTCAGGTAGATTTACTTTAGCGACTATTCCTGCAGGATCAAAAATTGTGATCAGCTATGTCGGCTATGCATCTAAAGAAATTGAATGGAAAGGGGAAAGTAACTTGAATGTGCAACTGGAGTCTACATCAAATGATCTGGATGAAGTTGTTGTGGTTGCTTACGGTACCGCTAAAAAATCAACCTTTACAGGATCTGCGTCGGTGGTGAAATCGGATCAGCTGGAGAAAATATCAGGATCGGGATTTGCAGAGGCATTGCAGGGGATGAGCCCAGGTGTTAATGTGGTGAATAATGAAGGTAACCCGGGCGGTGACACCCGTATTCAAATTCGTGGTATCAGTTCTATGTCGGGTAATTCTAATCCGCTATATGTGGTGGATGGTATGCCTTATGATGGACAACTGAATTCAATATCGCCTTCGGATATTGAGTCGGTTACAGTATTGAAAGATGCTGCAGCATCATCATTGTACGGTTCGCGCGCAGCAAATGGTGTGGTCGTGGTGACAACTAAAAAGGGAAAAACAGCTAAACCGCAATTGAATTTTAGATCGGCATGGGGTACTTCGGACAATGCAGTCAAAAATCCGACAAAAGCTTCTCCGCAGGAACAATTACTGAATACTTGGGAAGCCATGTACAATGATCAGTTCTATAAATATAACTTAACATCGGACAAGGCCGGAGATTGGGCTTCGGACAATGTCTTGAGTAAACTGCTTAAGCAGGTGACCAATTCGAAAGGTGAACCTACATATGTTTCTCCTTTTCAGCATATCAATGAAGACTATGTGTTGCATGATGGTAAGGGTAATCCCTATATCAATCCAAACTTGAAAATGATCTGGAATGAAGAAGATTATGATGTGTATAAGGCTGTTTTTTCTAGAAAACTAAGACAGGATTATGGCATGGATGTGTCGGGAACTGCTGGTGATGGAAAGACAAATTATTTCCTTTCCTCTTCGTACCTAGATGATAAAGGATATGCTTCCAATCAGTACTTTAAGCGTTATGGCTTCCGTGCGAATGTGACGACTCAAATCAACAAATGGTTACAGGTGGGTGGAAATGTTTCTTACAGTGGGTCTAGACAGAATGTTTCTGGTGCAGCACGTGCTTTAGTGTTTACGACATCGATGTATTCACCTTATTTACGTAATCGCGATAATACAGATTGGGTTTACTCCGAAAAAACAGGTAAACGCATGTACGATTATGGCGATTATGTTAATAATTTCTTTGGAGCCAATGTGTTACAGAATAATGGTGATTATTGGAATAATGACAATGATGAAGATTTCAATAATTTTATGCGTACGATGATGGCATCACGTTTCTTTGCTCAGGTTACCTTGCCTTATAACTTGAGTTTCAAAACGAGTCTCAGTATTGACGATAACAGTTCTAAAAACTTTTTGTACGGATCTGCAGTTCATGGAGCAGGACAGCTCGCTCCTTATGGTGTAACGGTGCTTACTAATGGTGGAAATGCGACTCGCTCGAATACGAACACTAAATCAGTGACGTTTAACAATATCTTAAGCTGGAATCAGGATTTTGGTAATCATAATTTTTCTGCATTGGCCGGTCAGGAATCGTATACCAACAACAGTCTTTACGACTATGGTTATGGTGAAGGCATTATGCAATTGGGGCAATATGAACTAAGTTCGACAACCAAGAACTGGCAGGTGCAGTCCAATAAAAACCGTTTTGCTTTATTATCTTACTTTGGAAAGTTAGATTACAATTATAGCGGTAAATACTATTTATCGGGTTCATTCCGTCGTGATGGATCTTCCCGTTTTCATCCGGATAACCGCTGGGGGAATTTCTTTTCCGCAGGACTTTCCTGGCAGATCGCTAAGGAAGATTTCTTAAAGGATGTGAGCTGGTTAGATAACTTATCCTTCCGCTCCAGTTATGGTACTACCGGTAATGATAAGTTAAGCCGTAGAGGAGATAACGGTGTTGGAACCGGTGATATTTACTATGCCTATCAGGGTGTATATGAAGCAAGTGATCTATATGGTCAAGCGGGTTTAAAACCATCTGCATTTCCTACGCCTGCTTTGATCTGGGAGAAGAACAAGCAATTTAATGCTGCATTTGATTTTGGTATTCTGAAAAACATCTACGGTACCATTGAGTATTACTCCCGTACTGCTTCTGATTTGCTTTACTACAAAGAGTTTCCACTTTCTGCACAGGTCGGTAATGCGAATGGTTTGAATACAAACTTAGGTGATTTGAAAAATTCGGGTTTTGAATTCTCATTGGGTGCTGATGCGATCCGTAATGAAAACTTTAGATGGAAAATTGATGCGAATCTTTCGACGTTGAAGAATGAGATCACTTATTTGCCAGGAGGTGAATTTACGTACAACAACCGTGGTGCTGGTTATAAACTTTCGGAGGGATATTCCTTGTATGAATTTTATATGGTGAAAAATGCAGGTGTTAATCCTGAAACAGGAAACATGCGTTACTGGATACGTGATGGTGAAAACTGGAAAATGACGGAAAACTATGATAAGGATGTCACTTCGAATGATTATCAACGTATAGGGTCTGCTCTTCCTAAAGTGTATGGTTCTTTGACCAATGCATTTAATTATAAAGGGTTGGATATGTCCTTCATGTTGTACTATTCGCTAGGTTCTAAAATGTTTGATTATGCTTATGTGGAGCGTACAGCAGTACGTGGTGGTGTTGGTGTAATCCAGGATCTAATAGAAGACCATTGGCGCAAACCTGGTGATCAGGCTTTATTACCTAAATTTTCGAATGATGACTATGCGAGTACCCGTAAAAATTCTGATTTCTATGTGTTTGATAACGATTACTTAAGACTTCGAAATGTTTCTCTAGGTTATACGCTGCCGACAGCTACAATGGCGAGACTGGGGCTGTCTAAAGTGCGTCTGTATGTTTCTGGAGACAACTTATTAACGTTTGGGTCGGCTAAGAATCGCTATTCTGATCCGGAGACGGCTTTATCTGGTAATAATTATAATGGTTCTGCAGATAAAGATAACGGAATCCAAGGTTCAAGAAGAGTGTATATGGCTGGTTTACAAGTGTCATTTTAAGAAAGAATAGAAAATGAAAAATATCGTTAAAAGTTTACAATATATTGCATTAGGAACTGTTGTTTTAATGCAAACAGGCTGTAAGGATTTCCTTGATGCTAATTCTTCAACAGCGACTTCGGAGAATGTTGTTTTATCAAGTGCTTCTCAATTGGAGCGTGTATTGACTGCTACTTATAGACAATTGTATTTCAATGATCAAGGAATGGATCGGGTATATGCTGGTTTACCCGGTTTGCAGATGTATGTTGATTTAGGGGGTGCTGATATTGTGAGTCACACCAATATGGGAGGCAATCAGGTAACAGCATATACTTATGAACCGCAAAAAACACAGACGACGGGTTTATCTAATGGAATTTGGACGATGATGTATAAAATCATCAATCAAACAAATATCATTATTGAAGCGTTGCCTGCCGCGCAGGGGGAAGAGACATTAAAAAACCAGATTATGGGTCAGGCAAAAGCGATTCGTGGTCTTTGCTATTTCCATCTGATTCAAAATTATCAGCAAACTTATATGTTGGCTAAGCAGAAACCAGGTGTTATTTTGCGTTTGAGTCCTAAGGAAAGTGAAAATTTACCTCGAGCTACTGTAGAACAGACTTATGCACAAATCGTCAAAGATTTGACGGATGCAAAATCGTTATTAGCTAATTATACACAGCCTAATAAATGGACCATTGATAAGTATGTGGTTTCTGGTCAGTTGGCACGTGTGTATTCGGTGATGAACAATTGGCAAGGTGCTTATCAAGAGGCGAAAACTGCTTATACAAATTATAGTCAATTGATGACCAAGACACAGTATCAGTCTGGATTTGATGATGTGATTACAAACAACTATGCTGAGGTGATGTGGGCAGTTCCATTTACAACGACTAATAACCTAGGTGGAGGAACACAATTTAACTTCTGGTATAACCAGGATGAAAGCTATGGCGAGGGTTATACGGATGGGCCTATTTACTCATTTTTGGATTTCTTTGCTGATGGTCAATATGAAAAACTGTTTGAAAAAACGGAAGATCGTTACCAATTTTGGAAACGTACTAAAAATGCTTCTAAAGAATGGTCGACAAAATGGGCGTATAATAAGTACAAACATTATGGTGATGCGAATGGTGCTAAACAGGGAAATACGAGACCTGAGGTTTCTTTAATGCGTGGATCTGAGATGTTATTGATTATGGCTGAGGCTTCAGCTCAATTAAATAATGGTGAGGGTTTGGGTTATTTAAATAGATTGCAAACGGCTCGTGGAGTTAAAAGCTTGACAGTTGCCGCTTCTGGAACTCCGTTGCTAGAGGCTATTTATGTGGAAAGACGCAAGGAACTGTTATGTGAGGGAGTTACTGGAATTTATGATTTATTGCGTTTGCAAAAACCACTTGTCCGTATTCAGGAAACAGCAACTTATGTAGAGGGTCACTATACTTGGGGTGTGACGAACTTGAACGGTTATGTTGCAAGCAGTCCGGCACCAACGGGAACTTTTCCTTCTAATGACTACCGTATGCTCTGTCAAATACCACAATTGGAAATTGCCAATAATACGGCACTTTCAGAGGCTGATCAAAACCCTTATTCAGGAACAAACTAAGGTAGTCTGTATTCTGTAAAAACAGTTTTGTAGGTACAAGCTATAAATATGAATGTAAAATGGCCTAGTGTAATTCACTCGGCCATTTTAATTTTTTTACTGATTAAAGACGTCTTATCCAGATATTGCGGAAGTCAACAAGATCGCCATGGTCTTGCAATACGATTGGTCCTGGACCGTGAACTAATGTTTTTGGTAATCCGATGTACTCTGTAGTTCCTTCGATCTGCGTATTGTACTGTACCACAACACCATTGTGTAAAACGGTTACGATGCCTTTTTTGATTAATACACCATCGGCATTAAATCGTGGAGCGGTATACAAGACGTCGTAAGTATGCCATTGTCCAGCTGGTTTGGTTGCTGTGACCAAGGGTGGCTGTTGTTTATAGATCGATCCTGCTTGTCCATTGACATAGGTTGGGTTATTATTGTTGTCTAAGACCTGTAATTCATATTGACCCTGCAAAAAGATACCGCTGTTTCCTCTTCCTTGTCCTTCACCTTTGATGACTTCCGGACTTTTCCATTCGACATGAAGCTGGAAATCTTCAAAGTTTTCTTTTGTCTGGATATTCCCTGTTTTTGGGGTGGACGTTAAAACGTTATTTTGTACTTTCCAGGGTGCCTGCTCTTTTACGTTATTGGAACTTACCCATTGGTTCAGATTGGAGCCGTCAAAAAGAACGATCGCATCAGAAGGGGCTTTGTTCTCAGTAGTTGTCACCGTACGCAGTACTGGAGTATAAAACTCGGTATCCTGCGGTTGAAATTTCGTTTGGGCATAACTTAAAGAACCAATTAGGCTCGTGCTGAGGACACAGCAAGATATATAAATTTTGTTCATTTTGTAATAGATTGATTTCACGTAAATATAAGTATTCAATGTTAAAATCTGATATGCTTTTATGTAAGACTATTGTGATGGAAGTTTAGAGTGATTGAAAATGACCATAGAAAAGAGGGTATAACTCATGTTTTAAAGTTGGGACAAAAGGTTGTCCGCCAAAACTAACAAAATGATGCATTTAAGCGTTATAATTATAAAAGGAAACACTTTATCGTCACCTAGTTTTTCATTCAGTCAGGATAGAGCCCTTCGAGGGTTTCATGTACATCAATAACTAAAAACATGGATACACTAAAGCAATATCACGAGAAACGTAATTTTGAAAGTACAGAAGAGCCTAAAGGTAAGTTAAAGATTAAACGAGATAAAAAATTGCGCTTTGTTGTACAAAGACATCATGCCAGTAGATTGCATTATGATTTTAGATTGGAAGTAGCCGGTGTACTAAAAAGTTGGGCTGTACCAAAGGGACCATCATTGTTTCCTACCGATAAGCGATTGGCTGTTCAAGTTGAAGATCATCCCGTCGATTACGCAAATTTTGAAGGAACAATTCCGGAAGGTAATTATGGTGCTGGTATCGTAAGTGTTTTTGATAAAGGGTATTATGAGCCTTTAAATGGACAAGATGAAGATGCTTTTTTAAGTAATTTAGCGGATGGGTCTATTAAATTTGTCCTACATGGAGATAAGCTCAAAGGAGAATTTGCTCTTGTCAGAATAAAAAGTGATCAAGAAGGTAAGTCGTGGTTACTCATTAAACATAAAGATGAATATGCAACCGAAGTATCCTATAATGCTGAAGATGCAGTTCCTGAAAAAATAAAAAAAGAAGGATTAGAATATAAAAAAGTAGGAGCAAAGAAGAAGTCAAAACGAATAGCTAAGCCATCGAATAATAGTGAACCAGAGCTGACTGAGCTATCGCCAATGTTGGCCAAGCTAACCGATGCTATGCCCGAAGGGAATGATTGGTTATTTGAAAAGAAATTTGATGGTTTTCGCATTATTGCAGTAAAAAAGGATGAACATATTTTTCTTTATTCCCGAAATGGAAAAAATATGAACAAACTATTTCCTTCCATTGTGAAGGAGCTAATGGCTTTAAATAGGAATGTTTGGTTAGATGGGGAAGTGGTGATAGAAGATAGCACAGGTAAATCGTATTTTCAGATGTTGGCAACAGGCGAACCATTGGGTAGTTCCTATCAACTGCATTATTATATCTTTGATATTTTGAATTTGGATGAAAATGACTTAAGTCAATACCCTTTATCTGAGCGAAAAGAACTATTGACTTTGTTTTTTAAAGGATTCAAAAGTCAAATGATTGAGTTGGCTAACTTACTAAAAGGGACGCCTATGTCCATTTATCGTCAAGCGGAACGAAAGAGATGGGAAGGAGTAATTGCCAAAGATCTTACCAGTTTTTATCATCCTGGAAAACGAAGCAATCAATGGCTTAAGATTAAAATTCGACAAAGCCAGGAAGCTGTTATTTGCGGTTTTACAAAACCGCAGGGAAACCGTTCTTCTTTTGGAGCTCTAGTTTTGGGTTGCTATGACAATTCGGAGTTAACCTATCTAGGTAACTGTGGTACTGGATTTAGTGATGAGTTGTTGGAAATATTAATGGATAAATTGAAAGGGCTTATAATAAGCAAGAAGCCGTTTCCTCAAGATGTATCTGTTGCGAAGGAAAAGGAAGTGACTTGGGTGAAGCCGGATCTCGTCTGCGAAGTTTATTATTCGGAGTGGACAATGGACCATCATTTACGTCACCCGGTTTTCAAGGGATTACGTACAGATAAAAAAGCTAAGGAGATCGTCATGGAAGAGGTCAGAAATGAAAGGGTAAAAGAGAAGATAATTTCTATAAACCGCCATCGTGTAAAACTCACTAATCTTGATAAAATATATTGGCCAGATGAAGGATATGTGAAAGGTGAAATGCTTGAATATTATGAACAATATGGTGATTTACTATTGCCTTACTTAAAAGATAAGCCAATTTCACTTCATCGTTTTCCTAATGGAATAGGAGCTGATAGTTTTTTTCAAAAGGATGTCGATTTAAAACAAATTCCAGATTGGGTAAAGACCGTGCCCATATATGCTGAAAGTACGGATAAAAATATCGATTATATGGTGTGCAATAATAAAGCAACCCTCTTGTTTATTGCAAATCTCGGCTCTATTGAGATAAATCCATGGCTATCGACGTATAAAAAGATTGAAAATCCGGATTTTGCAGTTCTGGATATTGATCCAAATGGAGCAGATTTTGATTCGGTAATTGAAATAGGGCTGACTGCTCATCGAATTTTTCAACAAGTTGGAGTTGCAGATTATATTAAAACATCTGGTTCGACAGGATTACATATCTACTTGTATGTCAAACAACGGTATACTTATGAGGTTGTACGCGATTTTATCCAGCTCATCGGAGAAATGATTCATGAGGAGCATCCTGATACAACAAGCCTTATCCGGGATCCTAAGAAAAGAAAGGGTTTAATCTATCTTGATTTTTTACAAAATAGAAGAGGACAGACCATCGCAGCTCCATATTCTATACGTCCTAAACCTGGTGCTACTATCAGCACGCCTTTACATTGGGAGGAAGTAAAGAAAGGTTTGGACATCAGACAATTTAATTTAAAAACTATAACGGAGCGATTGAAGAAAGTGGAGGATCCATGGAAAACCTTTTTCGACACACCTAGTAATATTAAAGAAGCTTTAGCGAACTTATAACTATTGTCAAAGCGTGAACATTTAATGGGTATTTGAATATTTTAAGATTTATAAATATCAATTTTTGTCTTACTTTTAGTAAATTGTATAGAGAAGTAGACGGTTTATTTGTTGAATAGCAATACCATAAAGAAATTTAACCATTTATGTGAAAAATTATGATCTTTCATTGGGGTTAAATACCCGCTCTTGCGTATAAATTCAATGGTTGAATACACATTTCTAATTGTTTGAAAATAGTGTTGATGATTTAACTTGTGGTTTAGGGGGTATTAATACTCTTTTTTTTGAAAAAATATTAAAGGATATAGCACAGCGATTGCTTTAATGTTATCAACAATGCATGAATATTAAAATGATCCATGCTAGATAAAATTAGATTAAGTGTTAACAAAGATGTACGCAAGTACAGCAATAAAAAACTATCCTTTATGACAAAGACAGAATTTAACACCCAAGTGATCGAGCAAACAAATGAGCTCAAAGTTTTTGCAAAGCGTTTTACAAATGATTATGACGAGGTCAATGATCTTTTGCAAGATACCATGTTAAAAGCGGTAAGCTATTTCCGTAATTTTCAAGAAGGATCTAATTTAAAAGCATGGCTTTATACCATCATGCGCAATACTTTTATTAATAATTATCGACGTACAACTAAAAGTCGTTCTTTTATTACAACAGAAGAAGAGATCAGTACTTCGCATTTGCAATATTCTTCGGTAAGAAATGGTGGAGAAGATAAATTTGTGATGGAAGATATTCAGAAAGCATTGGGAGAATTGGATGAAGGGTTCTATATACCTTTTACTATGTTGTACGAAGGATATAAATATAATGAAATTGCTGAACATCTTAACCTTCCTATTGGTACAGTGAAAACTCGTATCCATATTGCAAGAAAAAGACTAAAGGGAACTTTATCAACATATAAAAATTAAACAGGATTAATTTCCATTTTGTGAAAAGAAGGGCATTCCTTGGGTTTAGGCCTTAGGAAGCCTTTCTTTTTTTGTTTTCAACTTTCCTGTTTGTGTTTTTTAGAATGGTATTTTCCGATTTCATAAAGGGAACATTTTTATGGATTTTGGGTTATTATACAGGAAGCAGGCTATAAAAATTGTATATGAAGAATTTATTTAATGAAAAACATCGCTTGGGCTTAGGTGGCGTGGCTATAGGAACTGGTTTTGAAGTATTATCAGATAAGCAGTCATATGATATACTGCAAAAGGCATGGGATTTGGGTATTCGATACTATGATACGTCTCCCTGGTATGGTCTAACAAAAAGTGAAGCGCGATTTGGAGAATTTTTAAAAGATCAAAATCGGTCTGACTATATCCTCTCTTCAAAAATTGGTCGATTATTTGATCCAGTGATACCCGAAGCTGTTCCGCCTACCATGTGGAAGGCACCATTTCCATTTGATTTCGAACATGACTATACTGCAGATGGAACTAAGCGTTCGATTGATGATAGTTTACTGCGGATGGGCGTTGATCATCTTGATATTGTATTTGTACATGATCTGTCCGAAGATCAGGTTGGTGACCGCTATGACTATTACTTCAAACAAGCAGCAGATGGCGCATTTAAAGTATTATCCGACTACCGTGACCAAGGTATAATAAAAGGCTGGGGACTTGGTGTCAATAAAATTGAACCTATTTTGGACTGTCTTGCAGTAGCGGACCCTGATATCTGTCTGTCTGCCACTCAATATTCAATTTTAGAACATGAAGATGCTGTCGACCGCCTTCTACCCGCTGTGCAAAAAAGTGGAGTAAAGCTCGTTTCTGGTGCTGGATATAATTCAGGATTTATTGCTGGGAGAAACCGATATAATTACAAATCTTTTATACCAAAGGGCATGATTGAAAAACGTGAGCGTATTGCACAAATAGGAGCTTCTCATGGTGTCGGAATTATCCCTATTGCCCTTCAATTTGTGCTTGCAAGTGAGGATTTCGTTTCAATCATACCTGGTGCAAGTACTACAGATCAAGTACGATCCAATGTCGAGGCTTTGAATACCGTAATTCCCCCTCAACTTTGGGAGGAATTAAAAAATGAAGGTTTAATTTATAACAATGCTCCTGTGCCACAAATTTAGTGTTACAGAGACATTGTGTTATAGATAAATGATAAAAAATGATTTCTAGGCGTTTAACAAAGTGATCAGGACTATGGAAAATAAAAAAAAAGGATTTATAAGTAAATACATAAACATATTTAAATCGACAGTATCGGGATTTATGAATGAAGATTGTCTTAAATACAGTGCCTCACTTTCGTATTACACTATATTTTCAATCGGTCCGATTCTCGTGCTTATGATTTCCCTTGCAGGGATCTTTTTTGGAGAGGACGCGATTCAAGGGAAAGTGTTTTCAGAAATGAGAGGTTTGGTTGGTCCAAGCGCCGCCAGACAAATTCAGGAAGTGATCAGCAATCTGAAACTATCAGGTAAATCAAATTTTGCATTGATTGCTAGTATCATCACCTTGGTAATTGGAGCTACGACTGTATTTGGAGATATTCAAAATTCCATTAATAGGATATGGCATGTTCGGGCAAAACCAAAACGAGGCTGGCTCAAGTTGATTACGGATCGATTGCTATCTTCCTCTCTAGTTGTTGGACTTGGATTTTTATTAATGGTCACATTGGTTGTCAATGGTATCATTCTAGCTTTTACAGATCGATTGCAGGTCTATTTCCCTGATATAACAGTTTTCTTTATGAATGCAGTTAATTTTGCATTAAGCTTTGGAATTATATTTATTTTATTCGGAATCATATTCAGAACATTGCCTGATGTTAAGATCGAGTGGAAGACTGTACGCACGGGAGCTCTTTTTACAGCCTTATTATTTATTATCGGTAGGTATGCCATTGGATTATATTTAGAATCTTCCGGAACTGAGTCAACCTATGGTGCTGCAGGTGCACTTGTATTAGTATTATTATGGGTATACTATACTGCTGCTATCTTGTATTTTGGTGCGGTCTACACACGTGAAAATGCCATTGCAAACGGTATACCGATTAAACCTGCTGACTATGCGGTTTATGTAGAAGAAAAGGAGCGTGAGCGTGTGGTGGAAGAAATTCCGGCCAAACCCGCTGATCAAGGTGTGTCTTAATATAATGTTGTCAGATGATTATCAGGATTTTATGCTGTTATTTCGATTTTCATGAATAGGAGGTGTATAAATTTTTTGATAATACTATTTCGAAAAGGTTAATATTAATGATAAGTTTGTTGTTATCAATGCTATTTTCTTTCCGATCTGCGGTAAAGATATCTGGCAGTTGAATTACTTTTCAATTATTAAATATAAATGATGATAAAGACATCTTTAATGGTATGTGTTATGATGATGGGAATTTCTGTATCGGCACAGCGGAAGGGTTATCTTCCGCAGGGAGAAAATCAAGAAAGATATAAAGAAATCAGTGGACGGTACGGGAGTAATGACGGCATCTGTCTTTTTGAAGATGGTACTTTTATGCTTTATGGCTATGCTACAGCAGTTTTTGGGCATTATGGTTTTGAAAAGGACTACTTACTTTTTTATACGGATAAACAAGATCTATTTGAGATCTATGCCCACCAAGATCCATCTCTAGGCGCGGGAACGAAAATGGCTTTTGTAGGTTTTGAAGATGGAAATACCTATGTCAAGTTTGATAAAGACAGTGTACAGCAAGTGTTTAATGACGATGCGAACTGCTTTAGTAGCCCATTTGTATATGAAAAAAATACTTTTCCGAGAAGTATTAGTTTATATGCCGCAGAAAATAGTCAGGACGATTCTCTAGCTTCATGGAATTATCAGAATGATAAAGGCTTTAATAATTTTGTGCTCGTACACAATAAAGCCCGACGAGAATATGAAGATTTTTCCGGAGCGTTATATAAGAATGAAGATAATCAATTGGTGATCCAGCTTTCTAATTATGGAGGGGAAGACGGTTATAAGAAACAGGAAAGTGATCATGAATGGAATGATATCATGATGATGAAAAATGAATATCTTACATCGTTTAAATCACGTGATTTTATGCTTGTTAATAAGCATTATGGCACTTTTGAAAGGGATCTTTCTACCTATCGTCTGGACAAATTTACTAACCAGTATATGCGGCAGGATGACCCGGATAATGATGCCTATTATGAAGATAATGTGTATCAGGATGATCGTATCTTGAGTCAGTTTCTTAAACAGAATCTTATGGATAGGGTTATGAAGGGACGAGAAGAATTAGTATTTTCCGATTCAACTATCTTTTTCAGTAGCTGTACTGAGATCGAAAAGTCATATCGTTATAAAGGAAAAGTATTGAAGAAGGTCGATGATGAAGAGCTGAAGGAGGTTGTGGCACCTCTTATCATGACATTGCCGGTCGAACAAACTAATACGGGGAATGAGAAAAATAGTAAAAAGATCCATAAATAATATAAACCTTCATAGACGATGTAATCTTTCTCTTTGTCCTAGATAGATCAATGTGTACATGGAATCATTTCTTTTTAATTGAGGCTATGCGCTAAAAAATTCAGGTTGTTGCTTATATACTTTGATACCATACATTGATGATATTTTGAAGTCAATTGATAATGAGTAAAAAAAATAATTCTATCAGTATTTCGAAAAAAAAGTTTGGAAAGAATAATAGTGCCATTTCATTAATTTTTGTCATTATGTTTTCTCTTTTAGGAGTCATTGGCATTATAATAGATTGGAAAAGTGGACTTTCCGGACTTGCTTTAGTAACTGTACTATATGTTGTTCATAGCTTCGTCAAGTTCAACTATTTTCTCTACTTTATTGGCTTGTCCTTTGTTGCTATATATCTGTTGAGTGAATGGCAGGATATTGAATTTTTACAGATCGTCCTTTCTTCGATTTTTCTAACTTTTTTATTTTTCATAAAATCGAGTTATCAAACTTATAAAGCACTTGATAGTTTTGAAATTTTCTATTTGGATAGCAGAGAGCTACATTGTTTATCAACGGAGAATGATGCAGATTATAAAGGCTATGCACTAGATCCTAGAAGTTATTTAAAGAAGTATGCTGCAGAAAAAATTAGCGCTATCTCTTTCAGAAGAAAAGATATGACCATTGCAATAGATGATCTATTGATACGACCTAGAGCGCTAACAACAATTGATCTAGAACAGATTTACGATTTTGTAAAAATTAATTATCCAAATCTTTTAAATAGAGACAAGTTTATTCAACAAAATCTAAGTAAAGAAAATCAATATTACATTCATAAGATTTATATTTTTAGTCCTATCCTCATTTTGGCACTTGTTATCTATTTCTTCGGAGATAATGGTAAAGATCATATCCTAACGCTTTGCTGTTTAATACTAATGGTTATTCTGCCAGTTGTCATTAGTAAATTTTTAGCAAGAGTATGAAGTGTACTTTTCAGTATTAATATTTTCATAGCTAAATCATATACTAGTTTTTTCGTTTAAAATAGTCGAACACGGATTGTAAGATCTCTTAAGCGAATTGTAAACCCATCACAATATTGTCGATGTTTAAGGTATTTTTGTAATAGTAACAATTGAACATCATCGAGATTGCTAATGGTGTCATTTTCAAATTATATAAATGAACTATTTATTATTATTTTTCTTTACGATTTTATCTGCCTGTACCAATAATACGATACAAAAGCAGGACATGCGAAAATCTAAAATAGTGCAATTGCCAGGACATTATAATGTGCAGGATAATGCATGGGAAAACAGCGATCCCAATTATGATGCTTATTCTTCATTTGGAGAAGATCTTTATGCCACATTCAGTAAGTTGGATAAAGATGGAAATAGTTTGGGTCTGGGTCTTATTGATAAGAGTGGGAAAGTTATTATACAGCCTATTTACAGCAGTGTAACGATGCGCATTAGGGCGGAAAATGATTTTTTCGTCGTTAGTGATTCCCTTAATAATTATGGTATAGTCAATAGCGAGGGTGTTGAAATTGTAAACCCTCAATTTGATGATATCTATTTTGGGAATAATGCGGCCGATTCGATGGATACAAAATTTGGATTGATAAAAGTCAGTAAAAATGATAAGAAGGGCTACATCAATGCCGCTGGTCAAATTATTGTTCCGGTAAAATATGATGATTTATTTATGATGGGCAAGAATGGCTTGATCATGTTTCAAGTTTTGATTCCTATAGGTAATGGTAACAATACCGCTAAATGGGGAATTATGGATTTTAATCAAAAAATAATTAGCCCACCTCGTTTTTCTTATCCAAGTCGTTTTGAAAATGGTAGCGTAACACTTGTATCAGAAGGTATAGAATATGATGTAAATGAAAATGGAATAATTAAAAAAAAATAATGAACACTTTTTTTTAAGCCTTATTATGTATCATAATAACGTTGCGAAAATCTGCTTATTAAAGCTATTGAAAAATGAAAGATTTTTTTAAAAATAAAATAACGATCTTTTTTACGTTAAGTGCATTATCGATTTTGATCGGAATTTTAATTGCGATTATATTAGCTACGGGGGTTTCTGCTCCAGATAAGTTAGCCGCGATGTACATTTTTTTTGGACTGATTCCTGTTTTGCTCATCATTGTGATTGACAGAATTTGTGTTTGGAAATTTGGAACAAGAAAAGTAAATAAAATTCAGCTTTATATCCTGATCTGTTTTATTGGTCTGTTTGTAATCAATTGGATAAGACTACGATTGCAGGTGTAAAAACCTCAGTAATATAAATAATTAAAACATAAGATAAATTTAAATGAAAAGTAACAAAACCAAAATGATTCTTTTAGGAACAGTAGCTGTATTAATCGTATTGCTTATTGCTAGTAATTTTATATATATCACGCCAAATGAAACATTGCTCTATAAAGCGCAGCAATATGTAACCTATTCAAAAGCTGATTGGGAAAATTATGAAGAAAATAAAAGAATATTAGCAAATAATCCAACAGACGGTAATATTCAAACTGAGGTAGCTGCGGTAGTTTCTCCTGATGATATTTACTCGTTAGATACGAGCCGTGTGGCACCTGAAGTTGTTGCAAGTGAACTTGAAAAGATTAAAAAAGCAAATTTTGATCGTCTTGTTGAAGCTAAAATTAGACCTGATCATGAAGATGCACAGGCTGCGTTGATCCGCCATACTGATGGCCGATTAACGGACGTTATTATTAATCAAAAGATCAATATAAAAGTTGGTAAGTGTTACGATAACCCAAATACAGATGGCAATTACAATTGTGTAAGCTGTATGATTTTGTTATATAATAGAGATAAGAAAGATTGGCAGGAAGCACCTGATGGAGATAATTTTCTTAAGCCCGCGTATGATTTTTATCAGCCGTCAAAAAGCGATATTTGGGAAGCTAAAGATCTGACGATGCGTATTCCGTTTGATTATGATCTGTATAAAAAGTTTGAAGGTAAAGAATAAATTTTTGAGCTCAATAATTGGAATGTAGTGCCATGATAGCCATGGCACTACGTATCGTGATTGTCCACTTCATTTGGATTTGGCGGAAGCGGATTTGTGTCTTTTTTTGGTGGTGTACCGGTATTGCTTTTCACTTTGTTCTGAGATACATCATTAGATTTCTCTTTGGGAATTTTTGCTGTTGTTTTTAGAGCTTTATTTTTCATATAAACAAATCATTGTCGTAGTTTCATTATGAAGATAGTCTTTTATTGCTGTGAAATATGTTCGTAATGTTGTTTTGCTGAACAGTGTCATTGAAACAAATTGTTGAAGCTTTCGGTGCTGTGCATAGCTCATTCAGTAACTGAAATTGTTTCTTTCCTACATTTGCCCAAGACATTTGTTTTCCATATTCTAAAGCATTGTTTCTGTAATAATGCATTTTCTCAGGTTGATCTAAAAGATCATTGACAACTGCCGAAAGTGCATGTGCATCATTAAAAGGAAAGAATAACCCACGGTCATCTGCTAAGAGGTCTTTAGCATACCAATATGGAGTCGAAATACAGGCCGCTCCAGCACCCAGTGCAAATGACAGTGTTCCACTGCTGATTTGGTTTTCATTTGGGTAAGGAGTGACATAAATATCGCAAGCGCTCAAATATTCCTTTAATAGTTTTTCGGATGCAAATTGATTGACAAATTGCACTTTATGACCAATATTAAGGGCCATCACCATATCCATCAAATCATGTCTGTACGAGTCACCTTCATGCTTTAAAACATTTGGATGTGTTGAACCTAATATAATATAAACGAAGTCGTCATTCTCAATTTCAGAAACTGCCTGAATCGCTGTTTCAAAACCTTTGCTTTTACCTAAAAAGCCGAAACTGAGCATGACTTTTTTATTTTGAAATCCTAATTTTCTCTTCGCCATCTCTTGGTCGCAATCGAAGTTTGGAACACCGTGTGGTATTAGACTTACCTGATTACGATCAATTTGATATATTGTCTCTAGCATATTGATGGCACGACTCGTCATAACCGTGATTTTACTGCTATACTGCGCTAGTTCACGGAGAATACGGTATTCATTATGATGGGGATGTTCCAGCACGGTATGTAAGTTGGTCAGAACGGGTACATTTAAGTGTTGAAGTAAGTCAATAATGTAGCTCCCTGTTTCTCCGCCAAATATTCCGTACTCGTGTTGGATGATACAGGCATCAAATGCATTGTTGATGACATCGGCCGCCTGAATATAACTATCTAAATTTTCTTTCTCTATGATATAAGTTACTTCTTCAGGAAACACATATTCCGAACCATCAGATACCGCAAATATGTGATGTTCATTCGCTAAAGATCGTGGCAGGGAGTGATAAAGATCATGTGAAAACGTTGCAATTCCGCACTGCCTAGGTGGGTAAGTTCCAATAATAGCTATTTTCATTTTTTAGTATAAATTAAATCCACAAGAATTATTGAATGATATGGAATATTTCGGTACATTCTTCTTGTATTAAGAACAGGGTAAACGCTGTTAAGTTCAATTCGAATCGAATCCGGTGATGTAAACAGGCATTTATTCTTATAAACAGGTATAAATTACTGTTATCACCGAGGTTGTCTCTTTATTTGTCAGTAACTCATAGAATTATCGTTTAAATAATTCCTTTTTATTGTTCATAATTGGAAAATATCGCTTTTTGCAAAGTAATATTTTTGAACCAATATAGTTTGCTTTGTGTCTAGGTGTCATTATTAAAAAATAAAATACTATTTTTAAACTTTATCATTCGAATACCTGTGTTTACACGATTGTTGTTTACAGACGAATTGAACTAAACTGCTATGATTTTAATTGTTGACGATCAAGAAGCGAATATTTATTCACTTAAGAAATTACTCGAATCTCAAAATTTTTCAGTTGATACTGCGCTATCTGGAGAAGAGGCACTAAAAAAGGTTTTAAAGAATAATTATGCATTAATTATCTTGGATGTTCAGATGCCGGGAATTGATGGTTTTGAAGTTGCAGAAACGTTATCGGGTTTTAATAAAACTAAGGATGTTCCGATTATTTTTTTATCTGCTGTCAATAAGGATAAAAAGTTTATTACGAAAGGTTATGCATCAGGTGGTATAGATTATGTTACCAAGCCTATTGATCCAGATATTTTAATGCTGAAAGTGAAAACATTTTCTCGTTTATATGAGCAGACAGTGGCTCTGAATGATATGCAGCAGATACTACGATTGGAAATTGAGGAGCGAAAAAAAGCGCAGCAGGAGTTAAAAGAACAAGTTGAAAATTTGCATTCGACATTAGAGTCACTGCCACAGCTGGCTTTTACGGCAAATGGAGATGGTGAAATAGAATTTGTGAACAGTAAATGGCTATCCTATGCAACATCAAATAAATTTCCTGCAACGCATGCTGATGATCCGGATATACATGTATCTTGGGCAGAAGCATTAATTGCTGAAACACCAATAGAGCTTGAAGTACGTATTAAAGAATTAAAAGCAGAGCTGTTCAGATTTCATTTATTACGAATCATTCCCATTAAAGAAAAGAATAATCAGGTTAAGTGGGTCGGTACCTTTACGGATATTGATGATCAAAAACAGATGGAAAAGAAGAAGGATGAGTTTTTAAGTATAGCCAGTCATGAATTGAAAACCCCATTAACAAGTATTAAGGCATATGCCCAGCTATTGGAGCGAACAATTAATACTGCTAAAGACGTCACAGCAGTCAAATATATCAATAGGGTACAAAGCCAGGTCACCAAACTTAGCGGACTTATTACAGATTTGTTGGACATCTCAAAAATTGAAAACGGGAAATTGAAGATTACAAAAAAGAATTTTGATTTTGAAAACTTACTAACCAATGCTATTGATATTATTTATCAAACCCATGAAAATAATACCGTTACTATTGAGAGGGAAGGTGATCGAATAGAAGAGCTCTTTTTAGGTGATGAAGTTCGTATCGAACAGGTTTTGATCAATTATTTGACAAATGCCATTAAATATGCGCCAAATACTGATCGGATCATTGTACGTACAGAAAAAGAGGATGATCAATTAATCGTTAGTGTAAAGGATTATGGTATCGGTATTCCTGAACATAAGCAAAAGAATATATTTGGTAAATTTTATCGGGTAGAAGAATCATCCGTGCGATTTCAGGGACTTGGTATAGGCCTTTATATCTGTTCGGAGATCATTAAACAACATAATGGTACTGTAGGTATCCAAAGTGAATTGGGTCAGGGATCTACTTTTTATTTTACTCTACCTTTAAATTAGTAAGAAAATGTCTAAACCATTTTTAAGAAATTTACAGATTGGCTTTGGTTTTTCCTTGGTTCTGTTATTGGCAAGTTCTACTGCATCTTATATAAGTATTAAAGAGCAGATCAATAACCGTACAAAAGTTGATCATAGTCGGCGCGTTATTGCATCAGCAAATAAAATCTTAAATGATTTGCAAAATGCCGAGACCGGTCAGCGGGGGTTCCATCTTACCGGAAAGGAAACTTTTTTAGAACCGTATATTAATAGTCAAAAATCTTTACCTCAAGCACTAATCTTGACAAGGGAACTTGTGACTGATAATCCTAAACAAAGTCAAGTAGCGGATAGTCTATCCTCTTTAGTAAACTCAAGGCTTGGGATTTTAGCTAATCTCATTACCATAAAAAGACAGGGGGGAGACGTTTCTTTAGCACAATTGGAAGAGGGTAAGCAATACATGGATAGTTGCCGTGCTATTATTGCCAGGTTTATTGATGCTGAAGAGGTTCTACTCAATAGAAGATCTGATGAACTTAATAAATCGTCGTTCTATACCTCAATTTTTGTCGTTATTGCGGCTATTGTTTCGCTATTGATCACCATAGTTTTTTATCTACGTATTCGGGAAGATTTTATCAAGCGAGAAGAGTTACAAAAATCACTGAAAGATAAAGATGAAGAAATTAGCCGTAGGCTAAAAATTACGCAAAGGATTGCAAATAAGATTGCAGGAGGAGACTATACCGTGAATGTGAATGATACGGAGCAAGATGATCTAGGTATTCTCGGCGGTTCGTTGAATCAGATGGCTGATGCTTTAAAACGATCATTTGATGACCTAAATAACAATGAATGGCGACAAACAGGGTTAGCTCAACTTAATGAAACTCTTGTTGGAAATAAAACAGAACAAATCTTAATATCAGATGCTTTAGATCAACTTATCACCTACGGTAATTGTACCAATGGTGCATTTTACCTGTGGGAGCAAAATCGCATTGTACTTAAAAATGCATATGGTTTAGAAGACCGTATGGTAAAATATTTTACTCCGGGAGAAGGTATGATTGGTCAGGTTTTTAAGGAAGGAAAGGTTAAACGGTTTGAAAATCTATCGAACAGTGATTATGTCGTGAGTTTTGCCAGTGGTCAGATTCGTATCGATCATGTGCTCTTATTACCTGTTTTTGCGGATTATAATTGTATTGGTGTTATTGAATTGGGATCTATCAATCCTGTTGAAAATGTAAAATTACCTTATTTCATAGAAGCAACCCGAAATATCGGGATTGCAATAGCTGCGGCTAAAAGCCGTGATCAAGTACAGCAACTTCTTGAGGAAACGCAAACGCAAACGGAAGAATTACAAGCACAACATGCTGAATTGGAGAATTTAAATACTGAACTTGAAGCGCAGACTCAAAAATTACAATCTTCGGAGGAAGAATTGCGGGTGCAGCAGGAAGAATTAGTACAGTCGAATCACGAATTAGAAGAACGGTCTAAATCTCTTGAAGAAAAAAACCATCTTATCGCCGAGCGTAATTTAGAGATACAGCGCAAAGCTGAAGAGTTGGCACTGAGCACAAAATATAAATCGGAATTTTTGGCGAACATGTCGCATGAACTTAGAACACCGCTTAATTCTATCCTTCTCTTATCCAGGTTGATGTCAGAGGATACTGATGGTAATTTGAATGATGATCAAATTGAATCAGCAAAAGTTATTCAGAGTTCAGGAACAAGTTTATTAAGTTTAATAGATGAGATCTTAGATCTTTCTAAGATCGAATCTGGTAAAATGGAACTGGATTATCAAGATGTAAAATTACACGATATAACCCATGATTTGCAGAATCTGTTTTTACCATTAATCAAGGAAAAATCACTTTCTTTTGATATATCTATTGATTCGAATATTTCTCATACTATAGAGACAGATCGTTTAAGACTGGATCAAGTTTTAAGAAATCTGTTATCAAATGCGGTTAAATTTACGTCTGAAGGTAAGATTAGTTTATCAATTTCTGAAGATAAAGACCATCCGGAGAATTTGATTTTTGAGGTTAAGGATACTGGAATTGGTATAGCTGAAGACAAGCAGAGAATTATCTTTGAAGCGTTTCAGCAAGCTGATGGTTCAACACGGAGAAAATTTGGCGGTACTGGATTAGGACTGTCTATCAGCCGGGAGATAGCCCGCCTTCTTGGTGGTAAGATTTTATTGACTAGTAAAGAGGGCGAGGGTAGTGTCTTTAAACTAATTATTCCGAAAAGGAAAACTGCTGACATAATAAAACCGACGTCTGAGCGATTGATCGATATCATTGCTTCCGATATAGATGAAATGAAGAGCATTGTTGGTGAATCAGTTTCCCCAAATGTCGTTTATACTATTCCTGAAGAGGTCGAAGATGATCGCGATCATATTGTAAAAGGAGATAAAGTTATTCTTATTGTGGAGGATGATACTGCATTTGCGAAGGCTTTGCTCAAGTATACACGTAAACAGAATTATAAAGGGGTAGTTGTGGTAAGAGGAGATATTGCTGCAGAATTTGCTGCTCGCTATTTGCCCTTAGCTATTTTGCTAGATATTCAGTTGCCTATAAAAGATGGCTGGCAGGTTATGGATGAAATAAAAAGCAATCCACTTACTAGGCACATACCTGTTCACATCATGTCTTCTCTTCAGGTCAAAAGAGAGAGTCTACTCAAAGGTGCAATAGATTTTATTAATAAGCCTGTTGCCGTTGAGCAGATCGGGGTTATGTTTAAAAAAATAGAGGATGCGCTAACGCGTTACCCGCGAAAGGTTCTGATTGTTGAGGAAAATCCAAAGCATGCTTCAGCACTTTCTTATTTTTTGAGCAATTTTAATATTACTGCTGAAATTAAGACAAATGTTGATGAAAGTGTTCAGGCATTAAGTTCGGATGGCGCAAATTGTGTAATTCTAGACATGGGGGTGCCCGATAAGATTGGTTATGAAACGTTAGAAGCAATCAAAAATAATAAGGGTTTGGAAAATCTTCCTATTATTATTTTTACAGGAAAAAATCTGTCACATGCGGAGGAGGTCAAAATTAAACAATATGCAGATTCCATTGTTATTAAAACTGCCCATTCTTATCAGAGAATTTTAGATGAGGTAGGACTTTTTCTTCACCTAGTTGAAGAAAATTCTGCTGACGTACAGAAAAGAAAAGTGAATAAGTTAGGTTCTTTGAGTGAGGTATTAACAGGAAAGAAGGTTTTGATCGCAGATGATGATGTAAGGAACATATTTTCATTGTCAAAAGCATTAGAAAAGTATCAAATGAATGTTATATCAGCTACAAATGGGAAGGAAGCTTTGGTACAGCTTGAAAATAATCCCGATGTATCTATCGTTCTGATGGACATGATGATGCCAGAAATGGATGGTTATGAGACGATCAGGCTAATGCGAAATAATCCGAAATATTCAAAACTGCCTATCATGGCTGTTACTGCAAAAGCAATGACTGGTGATCGGGAAAAGTGTATTGTAGCAGGTGCATCTGACTATATATCTAAGCCAGTTGACACCGATCAACTGCTATCTCTACTCCGCGTATGGTTATATGATAATTAAGAGCATAAAATAGGTGATGAAGAAAGCTAAGTTAGTATTGATTATCGATGATGATAATCGCAACATCTTCGCATTGCGATTGGCTTTAAAGTCGCGAGGATATCAATCACTTTCCTGTAACAGTGCCCAAGAAGGGTTGGAGTTATTGGATAAGAATAGCGACATTGAGATTGTTTTAATGGATATGATGATGCCAGATATGGATGGTTATGAGGCTATTCAGGTGATTGGAGCATCCAAGACTTATGGTCATATTCCAGTGATTGCTGTAACAGCTCAAGCCATGCAGGGAGACCGTGAGAAATGTTTGGAGGCGGGTGCTCGTGCTTATGTGCCAAAACCAATAGATTTAGATCTCTTAATCCGTATAATTGAACAGAATAGTTAGATGTGGGAACCTAGTATTATAAAAAATGAGGATATCGAGCTACTTTTGACAGATGTGGCAGAACGGTATGGTTATGATTTTACGCAATATAGTAAAGCTTCATTGAAAAGGCGGTTAAATCGACTGTGTCTGATCGATAAATTTACAAGCTTTGCCGAACTGAGATATCGGGTAATAAGTGATCCCGAATACCTGCAACGTTTTGTTGAGGAAATTACCGTCAACGTCACCGAAATGTTTCGTGATCCAAATTTTTATAAGGCTTTACGCGAAGATGTTTTTCCGCGATTAGGTACCTATCCTTTTATACGGATTTGGGTAGCGGGGTGTTCTACTGGAGAGGAAGCCTATTCAATTGCAATTTTGCTCAAGGAGGCTAATTTGTATCATAAATCATTGATTTATGCGACAGATATTAATCCAGGAGTCTTAGAACGGGCAAGCAGTGGGATGTTTCCCATCAGTCAAATGCAACAATATTCGGAGAATTATATACAATCTGGAGGTTTAGAGGATTTTTCTAAATATTATGCCGCTAATTATGATTCTGTAAAGTTTAACGGTGATTTAAAAGATAAAATGATCTTTTCGACACACAATCTAGTATCGGATACCTCTTTCAATGCATTTCAGCTAATCCTTTGCCGGAATGTTCTGATTTATTTTGACAAGAATTTACAGAACAGTGTTTTTGATTTATTTGATGAAAGCTTAGATACGTTAGGATATCTGGCATTGGGGTCTAAGGAAACTATTCGTTTTTCTAATTTGGAGAAAAAATATAAACAAATTAACGATGAACGAATCTGGAGGAAAACACGTTCATCATAATTCTCGTTTTAAATGGGTGATTCAATATTCGTAATCGGAGGTTCAGCAGGAAGTATCAAAGTATTACTAGAGGTATTGCCTCAACTTGATATGGGTTTATCATTTCCTATTGTTATCATTTTGCACCGTAAATCTTACCCTGGATCTGTACTCAATAAATTATTAGCTAATAGCAGTAAATTGCCGGTTATGGAGGTGGAGGATAAGATGACTATTTTGCCAGGGAGTATTTATATCGTTCCACCTGACTATCATATGCTGTTTGAAAATCAAACTCAGGTATCCTTAGACTTTTCAGAAAAATTAAATTTTTCACGTCCTTCTATCGATATTACATTTCGATCAGCTGCAGAAACCTTTAAGGAAAATGCGGTTGCAGTGCTATTATCGGGAGCAAATGCTGATGGTGTAAATGGATTGAAAGAAATTAAAAAATATGGCGGAACTATTTTGGTGCAAGATCCAGAGACAGCAGAAATAGATTATATGCCTAAGCACGCCCTATTAGCTATGGAGGTAGACCAGGTATTAAAACCGACCGAAATTGCGTCTTATATCAATCAATTGCGTATTTGACGCAACTAATCTTGCATTAGTTTTTTATTATATTAGCGACTTATTAACGTTTTCCCATACTTTGATTTACGATGAAAGATAAGACTATATTGCTCTTTGATGATGATGTGAACATCTTGGAAGTTTGCACCATTATTTTAGAAAATTATGGATATCAGGTGGCTACATCTGAGACATCACATGATATTATTGAAAAAGTAACGGCTGTTAAACCTGATGTTATTTTAATGGATAACTGGATTCCTGAGATTGGTGGTATCAAAGCTACTCAACTTGTTAAACAGCATCCAGATTTCAATCATATTCCTGTTATATACGTATCCGCTAATAATGATATTCAGCTCTTAGCAGAAGAAGCGGGTGCAGACAGTTATCTCGAGAAGCCATTTAACTTGGATGATCTTGAAAATGCTGTTAAATCTATGTTGAACTTATCGAAATCAGATTTAAATGTTTAGATGAATTGATTATTGTATATGCATTAAAAAAGGATCCTGTTCAGGATCCTTTTTTAATTTAGTTCTATATTTTTATACTTCAATTATTATAGTTCATCAGCATTTATCTCCTGCAATTTGGAAAGCCCTAATTTAAATGTTTATTTATGATTGCGGAACAAGAAACTCCAGTACGTTTTCCCTTACTTCCAAAATTGCAACATTCTTGAGGGGTAGTACCAGTTCATCATCTATATGCATATAGGTGCTTTCGCAATCAATGGTGAGTTGTTTCGCTTCAAATGTTCTATAGTCGAACGTCACTTCTTCATCGTTTAATCTTTTCTTAATGAAATTAGCGAAATCTGATCTCTGATCCTCATCAACGTATACAACGTTAAAAAGGCCATCATCTGTTACTGCTTGTGGTGATAATATTAAATTGGGGCCAACAGATTGGATGTTCATCACTTCTAGTAATAAACATTTACCTTCGTAGATTTTATCATCCGCTTTTATCCAATATTTTTCTGCTTTGGCAGTTTTAATAATTTCATGCAGGACTTCTAAAGCTAATTTTAACTCATCTTTGGCATTTTCAACTTTACTTTTATCAACCGATTCCATTTTCTGGATTAAATGTGGAAAAACACCGTATCCTGCTCCTTCCAAGAAAAAATCTGTAGAATCTGCATTTTTAATGACACCTACATCAAAGCGTTGCTGTTTCGTATTTTTCCAATTTTTAATATGATCTAGGTTTTTTTTAGTACTGTCAATACCCAATGCTATAGATAGGTTATTGGCAGTCCCCATCGGTAATATGGTAATAGGGATCTTTTTCTCAAGAGAATTTCTTTTAACCAATTCCTTAGCGACTCCTCTTACGGTCCCATCGCCACCGGCTACTACGGCAAAATCTGCTTGATCTATTTGATGAATCCATTGATCTCCATTTTTTACCGAAAAGTATACACAAGCATAACCTTCTTGCTCAATTAACGCTATTAAATCAGATTTCAGATGATCCTCATCGCCTGCTCCGGGATTGTGTAATAAAATTGCTTGTTCCATAGATTTAATTTATATAACAACATTTGGCTTATCCATTTGTTGTTATTTATATAAAATATTTATTTGCAGAAACGATAGAGACTATGAGAATTTTAATTACAAATGACGACGGTATTTACAGTCCAGGAATTGCCGCGCTGGCTAAAGTGGCTAGGAAATTTGGCCAGGTGAAGTTAGTGGCACCAGATGTTGAGCAATCTTCCATGGGACATGCAGTCACGCATTCTAGACCGTTGAGTTATAAAAAATCTCCCATCATATTTGATGATGTGGAAGCTTATCGGGTAAACGGCACTCCAGCAGACTGTGTTGCTATGGGGACTCATCTATGGAACGATGTTGATGTGGTTCTATCTGGTATTAACATGGGGCCAAATCTAGGTAATTCGATGTGGCATTCAGGAACGTTGGCTGCTGCAAAGCAGGCCGTTTTATTTGGTATTAAGGGCATTGCACTGAGTACACCCGTGGGAAAAACAGAACCTGATTTTGAAGCATTAGAACCTTTTGTAGAAAAAACATTAGCGCTTCTTTTGGAAGACAAAGAATTGGCTCTCTATAACGTTAATTTTCCAGAAAAGCCAAAAGATATTATTTGGACGAGACAGTCTGTACGTCTATATGATGGTACAATAATACCAGGAACTGATCCATTGGGGCGTAAGCACTACTGGTTTACGGTATCTCCACTTGAACCAGCTGATGAAGGTACAGACAGATGGGCTGTGGAGAATGATATGGTGTCTATAACTCCACTGAGATTAGACTTGACTGATGAAGCAACGCTATTGAAAAAGCTAGGAGCAAATAGGTGATATTTATTATCAATTGCTGTAAATCTATAAATGCTAATTTCAATTAAATATACAAATGAAAAATTTAAATATTGCTTTAATACTGATCATCAATGCTTTTTTCTTTTCGTCTTGTCGCGATCGGACAAAAGCTAGTTCAGATATAATTAAGACTCAAGATACAGTTCATCAGCAACTGAAAGGACTTCCTCTTGATAATCTTCATCGAAGTAGAACTGGGGACTCAATTGTTGATGTTAATGACAATAAATCAGGTCTTCCTCTCAATAATCTTGAGCGAGATGATGCTACAGATACCGTCGGTCATTTATAAGTTTAGGCTTAAAGGAACTTTGATTTTTAGTATACCCAGTTTAATCAGCCTCATCTCTGAGGGTACGAATCTGATCGTGTGCCTTTTTTTGCTTTTCTGCATGATTTCGAATTATGGTGACAATAGCAATAGGAAGATCTGGAGCCTCTTTTAAAGCCCTTTCATATCCTTTTTTACTAGCGTCTTCACCGCGCTCACATTCTTCAAGAATCTGTTTACGATCATGACCGCTTAGTGTTGCTTTGAGATCTAACCAGAAGCGATGCAATTTACCAGAAATGCGTGGCGGTACTGTTGGAGTTTCGCCATCGACTACGGTAAATGGAGCAAGTTCGGAGTTAAACAAGATGGTTTCTTGGATATAACCTTCGAATAGGGAGCGTAAGTCATTATCACGGTTTGATTTTAGGTTTTCTAAAGCTAGCGTGTAGCCTTCGATTCTGTCGTTGTTAATCTGAATCAAATCTATTAGAATTCCTGCAGTAACAGTATCTGTATACATAATTTATTTTTTAGAAATATAACTACTGTAGGAACAAACTGTTCCTGCAAAAAGTTTTTCGACACCATTTCCGCGAGTTTATGTTCTTTTCTAAAACAAAAATTCAAGTTACTGTCATTTCATACATTAGAAAGTAAAAATGTTTAACAAAAAGGGTCTAATGAAAAAATAGACCCTTTATTTGTGCGTTCAGTTGTTTCGTGTTTTCTTATTTCCTTATTAACGATACAATACATTAAGAGAAATATATCAGTTTTAATAGTTTAATGATAATCCGAATCCCCAGCCCATATCACTATCATAATGCGTACGTATACCCATATTTTTATTGATCACATACGTAAGGTCACCCATATATTCTAGATCTGTGTTAACCATAAAACCTCCTCTTAATCTGGGTGAAATAGGAATGTCTTCTCTCATCAATTGTAGGCGTACTATTCCGTCATGATAAACTTCAGCTTGAAAATTTACAAGCATCGGAAGTGTATACATAAATCCGGCACTGACAGCTCTTCTGACATCTTTTTTATTAACTTGGCCAAAGATGTTTTTTTCATGCTCATCTTCGCCCATTCTCCTATATCTCCAATCGAAACCTACAAATGGCATAAACCATTGCATTTTTCCGATGTATCGTCCAAGATGGGTCTCTACTTCATATCCATGCATATCATTGTAGCCTAATCGCCACTCTGTTCCTAATGACCATCTTGCATTTTGAATCATTGCACTACCGTCATTACCATTTGTTGCGAAATCATTCTGCGCCATGAAGTGGGACATATTACTTTCTTTCTGTAAGGCTTTATAGGCCTTTTCTTTATTTGGAAGTAAGGGGTTTTTATAATCTCCAACTTCAAAAACCCTGTTCATGCCCGCCATCATGTGGTATAAAATATGGCAATGAAAAAACCAGTCTCCCTCTTCGTTAGCTAAAAATTCAATAGTGTCGACTTCCATGGGCATGACATCAATAACATTTTTAAGAGGTGCATTTTCTTTTTTACCATTAAGTACTCTAAAATCAAACCCATGTAGATGTATTGGGTGTCTCATCATGGAGTTATTGTATAGTGTGATGCGTAATACCTCACCTTTCTTTACAGGAATTTTATCACTTTCAGCCAGCACTTTATTGTCCATACTCCAGACATATCTGTTCATATTTCCAGTTAGGGTAAATTTAAGATCTCTTACCGGTGCATCTTTTGGGAGTGTAGTATTATAAGGAGATTTGAGCATGGCATAATTTAGCGTTACAATATCTCCTATAGCATTGGCATTATATCGATCTTTATCCTCGGTCATTTTATGTGAACCATGTTGACTATGATCTTCTTTTTTTGTCTTATCACCAGATATTTCAGGATACATGACTACGTTCATATCCATTTGGTTTAGGCTCATTTTCATGCCCATATCATCAAGATCCCCATTCATTTTCATCATGTCATTCATCATCTTCATTCCTTCAAAATATTTAAGTCTAGGCAGGGGAGATATGAGCTGTTTTTTTCCGTTTCCTATAAAGTAGCTTGTTGATTTTGTTCTATCTTCTGTCGTCGCCATGAATTCATACGAAATGCCTTCATTAGGGATTGTGAGTATTATATCGTAGGTTTCAGATACTGCAATCATTAATCGGTCTACTTGTACAGGCTCTACATCGTTACCATCATTTGCGACAACGGTTATTTTACCTCCTGTATAGCGAAGCCAAAAATAAGATGATGCACCACCATTTGATACGCGAAGGCGAACCCTATCTCCAGCTTTCAAAGTTTTACTCTCGATTTTTTGCAATTCGGAGAACTCGTTGCCATTCATTAAAACCTTGTCGTAATACACATCACTTACATCCATAGCCATCATACGTTTCCATTCATTTTTGACTTTAGTTTTAAAGTGACCTTCTTTGATAGCTTCGGTATAAGATTGGGTTGCACCTTTTTTGATAGCGGCCCAATCATTTGCATTATGCAACATGCGATGTATGTTATCCGGATTTAGGTCAGTCCATTCACTTAATATAATGGGTATAGTAGGTAAATCGTCAATTCCTTTTCTGAAAGTTTTATCATCGCTTCTCTTTTTCATAATGAAACTGCCGTACATGCCGATCTGCTCCTGTAACCCGGAATGGGAGTGGTACCAGTGCGTACCATGTTGGATAATAGGAAAGCGATAGGTATATGTGGTATTGGGTTTTATCGGTTCTTGGGTAAGATAAGGTACTCCATCCTCTTTATTAGGCAAAAATATGCCGTGCCAGTGTAAGGATGTATTTTCTTTTAGCTCATTATGGACCACAATTTCAGCAGTATCACCCTCTGTAAATGTAAGGGTGGGCATAGGAATTTGTCCGTTAACCGAAATTGCCCGTTTTTCTTTCCCTGTAAAATTGACAGTCGTATCTCGAACATACAGGTCATATTTGACAACTTTTTGTGCAAACGCAGTTGTTGCACAAATGAGTATAATCAATGTCTGTAATGCTTTTATAGATACATGCTTAGCTATATACATTGTTTATTTATTTTTTAATGGAAGTTATTCCTAGTTTTAACCAGTGAAAAAGGATTTTTGTTTTTTTTGCATTTAATAGTTACATATAGCGTATAGGAATATGATATACGTTGTCTATGTTATTTTAGAATTGTATTTATTAATTCAACGTTTCCACTGTGCTACCACAAGTCAACATATTAGAACCAAAGTATGGGTTTTTGATGGCACTATCTTTACTTAACCAATGTGCACCTTTTCCCGCGTTAAACATGGGACAGTGCTGATAGTAAATGGGACTTTCCAATTTAGATGTTTTTGCTAGATCATAAATTGTTTTGGAAACGTTTGCAAATAGTTCACGTTGTTTTGCAACCGATTTAGATTTGGAAATATTTTCGACATTAACAGTTAAGCCATTAACTCCTTTCATCCATACCTGATGCTCTTCTGAAGATAGTGTATTCATATCTACTGCTTTGACAGCAGCAAGTAATGCCGTTGCTCGGGTGGAGGTCGCCGTCGCGTCAGTCTGTATTAAAGCATCTTTGACTAAAAAATAGCTGTTAAGAACTGTCTGTATTTGATTTTTGTTTGTGGTAGCAATATGCGTTGCATGATTTGACATCTCGTTGTGATCTTTCAACTGTACGGCATCAGTTTTTGTACCAGTCTTTAATTCTCTTGTATATTGACAACACTCGGGAAGCTTCATATATACATCTGCGGGAGCTAGAAAATCTTCGCTGTCATACCCTGCTAAGGCAATACGTTTTAAGATTTCTTCTCTACTTGTTTTTTGAGCATCATAATTTATTACTGCTTTCTTTGTGTCTACATCCCATTCCACCTGAGCGAGATTTTTACTATTTCCTGCTTTTTCTATGGTTGCTTTGCACATGTCACATTCACCATATATATTGACGGTTTCTGTTTTTGCATTATTGATTTGGGCATACGTATTTATGGATGATAATAATACAGTGATTACTACCAATATTTTTGATATTGATTTCATGATTTTAATAATTAAAATAAATTAAAGATTTCCAAAAGCTAACTTTAGCTTTTGATATGACGTACTTTGGGCATTAAGAGCCCTTTTTAACCTATTTTGGGAGGTAGCCAGATGCTTGAAAATTCTGAGTAATAATTATTTTGCTGAAATCCGAATTTTTGTTTGGCAACAAAAGAAAACTCTTTCAGATTTATATCAAATGGGATGGTTAAGAAAACAGAACAAGAAGAAGAGAGGCATCTGCACGTGACATGGTCGCACTTGCTATGGTTGCAGTCTCCGTGATCAGCTTTCTTAGAAGCATTTTCTGAACAGGAATTACTTGTTTTTGAATGTGTGGGCTGATGTTCTTGTGCGGTGGAAGCCTGCTGCGTGTTGGTATGATCCATATCACAGGAATACCCCGTACTTGGCAGGAGTAAAAAGCCAAGACAGAATAATAAGATTATACCAATATGAGTCTTCAAATTCTTCAATATGACAAATTTATAAATTAATTGTATTAATTAGTGATATAATGGTAATATTTATTTACTTCAATCCTGAAGTACTCACTTTAGACCCATATAAATGAATTATCGAGAAATTTATAATTTAATGTTAACATTGCCTTTTAATTTTTCTTTGAGATCACTGAAATAGGAGCTACTTATTGGAATTATATAATCAGCGATTAAAACAAGATGTCTTTCGACTTTTTCAACCAGCTTTAGATTGATGATATATGACCTGTGTACTTGTAAGAACTGATGTGTTGGCAATAATTCTAGCGCTTCTTTTACGGTCATACGAACTAAAATACTTTTACCTCTTAAGATGTATTTTATATAATTGCCTGTTGCCTCTACGAATAAAATTTGATCAAAATCAATCCGCACCATATTAATTCCATCTTTAACAAAGATATGATTTACAGTAGAAACTGGTTGTTTTTCTTCGTTTGCTTTATTACAGGCTTTTAAAAATCTGGGAAATGAAAATGGTTTTAGTAAATAGTCAATTGCTTCTAGTTCAAACCCTGTTACAGCATGTTCTGAGTACGCTGTTGTGAATATTAACATCGGTTTTTTACTTAGGCTATTGAAAAAATCGATGCCTGAAATATCAGGCATCTTTACATCGAGAAACAAAAGATCAATTTGTTTTCTCCTCAAGTATGCTAAAGCATCAAATGCATTTGAAAATTTTGCTTCCAAAGTAATATAAGGCACCTTCTGTGCATAGCGATCGACAATATCCAATGCAATTGGTTCGTCATCTATTGCAATAGCTGTTATCATATTTATATTCTAATCGGTTTAAAGTTAATATACATAAAAAGACCTTAGGAATAAGCGTGCGTACTATTTTTTCCAATTTTCAAAGTTAGAAATGTAAAGAATTCAATTGGAGTTTCTTCAATATGTAATTCATAGTTGCCTTGGTATAATAAATTTAATCGATGTTTGACATTATCTAAGCCTAACCCAGATTTGTTGCTTTCGGGATCGCGTTCGTTCAATCTATGAATGCTGTTGTAAACACTCAGTTTTAATATGTCTTTGTCTATATTTAAATGAATACGGATCCATGACGGCTTGTTAAGACTTATACCATGCTTAAAAGCATTCTCTATAAATGGAATTAAGAGCATCGGGGCAATAGCATGCGATTCGAGTACTTCAGGAATCTCATAAGTAATCTTAATCATTTCTACAGGCGCGGTTCTTAATGTTTGTAGATCGATGTACTCTTTTAGATATTCTATTTCTCTAGCCAATAGTATCGAATCTTGTTGATTTTCGTGTAACATAAATCGCATCATATCTCCTAATTTTTGTATGCCTTCAGCAGTCCGCTCTGCATTTTCCTGAAGGGCAATCCCATATATCGTATTCATTACATTAAAGAGGAAATGGGGATTAATCTGAGATTGTAAAAGTTTAAGATCTGATTCAGTCTGCCCAAGTTCATTACGAAGATTAACAAGTTGTCTAGATTGCTTACGCTGATTGAAATATAAGATGTAGGTCAATGGAATGATCATAATACTTATTAATACACCTGTGAGAATGATCTCATTGTGCAATCTCGCTCCTGAAGCTATCTTGATTATGGAAGCAAAAGGGATGTAGGTTAAAATAGCGCTGATGATGGTAAATATGGTATACAGTGCGCGGTTTAACTTGCCGGATTCTAAATGTTCTAGTAGCAAATATTGCTGTAGAGCATATAGGCAGTATCCATAAGGAATTGCTAAAGTCAGATAAGCTAAATAACTGGAAAGGCCAAAAGATATAAAGGTTAGTAGAGCTCCTGAGATAACTACTATAAATGCCTCTTTTGCTATTTTTCTAATAAGAGTTTCTTTTTTACAAGAGAAGTAATAAAACCAAGTTTTTATACCTTCATAGGCAAATAGAGTTAAGAAAGTAAACAAAGAAATAGGAAAAGAAGGTGAATCAAAAAAATTATCTTTCCATGAATTATTGTTGATGTTAATATTGGAATAGCACCATGTAATTGCAGACCATGACAGTATGAAAAGTAGTATCGTAGCACCAATTCCCCAATCTATTTTACCTCTACCAAACAGGTAGGGACGTAGATAACAGATAAAGGATATTGTGGTCAAAAAGATAGTAAGACCGATGATTTGATAGAACATTGCATGGCTTTGTTCGTTAGCGGTTCGTGTATATATCAAGAGCATTAAAAATAGATATATACCTGTTAGTATGATAAATTCAATTCTTCTCAGATTCATTTTTTTTGATTTTAAGGTTAGTTATTTTGCCACTTCGTGATTAGATCTTCAACACCAAGTTGAATAGCTTCTAGCTTACCATCTGAATTAAAGATATAAACAGTTGGTACTGCTTCGCTTCCCATTGCTATTTTAAAGTTGCTATAATCACCAGTCAGGTCACTGATATATTCTAAATGATCGTTAAATTTAGCATTAATGTTTTTCAATGTATTTATATTTTCTGTATTGTAAAATAAATAAATCTTAGCCCGGTTAGAGAATTGTGCATCTTTAGCAAGTTTGTTCAATTCAGATCTATTGGATTCTCCCATGCAGTCACTCATTCCTGATCCATTATAGATAATGATATTTGTGATATTCTTTTTTAATTTTATAGGTAAATTTGCCGTATCGACTATCGTGAGATGCTCTGGCCATAAATTTCCGATTTTTATCTGATCAATATTAAGATGGTCTTGAATTGCTTTAAATGCTGAAGTTTTTCTTACTCTTAAGGACGTGCTTTCTAAAACATTTTTGAGTTCAGTTTTTGTAAACTGTGCTCGGGTCATAAATATACGTTCTATTCCACCAATAGTATTCTTGAACGAGATCGCTAATTCTTTGTTTTTACGATTTGTTTCATCAAGATTAGCAATAAGGTCTGCTTTTCTTTTTTGTCTATCTGCAATATTTCTAACAATACTATCCATACGTTTTTCATATTCATTCCATAAGATACTATCCTTTTTTACGTAATCACGATCTAGGTCCTTATGATTTTGCGCAGTCGCATGAAGATGATTTAGAATAATTACATATAAGAGAAATACCATTATTAATTTCGTTTTCATATATTCTTGTATTAATTGACCATACAAGAATATCAACCTTTTATCAGTTGTCAAATTATATGTGACGAATGGGTTTATTTATGGGATAGATTCGATTAGGACCTTCATTTGTTGAACAATATCTAGGTAAAACAACTTTGTTATTTAAGTGTTTAGTCATAAACACCTGATCTGCAACGGTTAGTGTTTATGTGTTAAATGAATTAAGTTGAACCTCCTAAAGATCACGTTATGCAGTTTGCTACTCTGACCAGATCCATCCTGTTAGACCTGCAGTCTAAAGGGTACAATATTTTAACATCTAAGAACAGGATTGATGATGAGAATCCTACTTGGTATCCGATTAGTGTACCCAATGTATGGGATTACCTGCTGCAACTAGATGGTAAAACAAAGGTAATGAGTTTTCAGGAACCGGCTGTCCTTGTTATTGAAGACGCTTTATTAAATGTGGAAGATGAACAGCTTGATGGGGAAGTATTTATTGAAGATGATCATTACTTAAGATTGAATCAACGGCTTCACATCTATAATCAATATTATCAATTTGTAGCCAATCCGGAAGTCTATGATTTTTCATTCGACCCACAAAGATTGATTATCCGCAATTATGCCTTACATACTGGGGATCATAGCATGTACCTGGATTACCTTCAATTACATTATCCAGAACATGTTGCTGTAGGAATGAAAGATTTGGAGTCTTTGACCCGATCTTTAATCTGTCTTGATTCTACTCAAGCACATAACTGGTTTATGATGCACAATGTCGCAGTAATAGAATCGGATATTTGGGTCTGTGATGAAGATGCTATTTTAAAAGTATTAGCTGTTCAGGGAGATGATTATAGATGGAACATTTCTGGTGATACTGAGCAGTTAATTTACAATCGCATAGCGCCACAAGATCTTTTGCCTATGCATGATCTCTTTTGGATAGATTCGAGGGTAAGAAAAGAGATATGATTAAATCAAAAAAGGATCGATAGTATGTCGATCCTCTTTTTTGATATGCTGTGATTATTTATTCTGTTCCTCCACCTAATGCACGATAAAGATCTGTTGAAGCATCAAACTGTTCTTTTTGAATCGATATGGCCTCTAGATCATTTTGAAGGGAGTTATTCTGTGCAGTGATAACTTCAAGATATGTGGCCATTCCACTTCTATACAGCAACATTGCATCACTAACGGCCTTTTGCAATGCCGTTTTTTTCTGTTCTATCAGTGTAATACGTTGGCTTGCGTACTCTCTTTTAGCTAAAGCATCAGATACCTCACTCACAGCAGTCATGACTGCCAGACGAAATTGTTCGGCAGATTTTTCCTGTTCGATTTTTGCTATTTCATAAGCTGTTTTTAACTTCTTATTTTGAAAAATAGGTTGGGTAATGTTACCAGCAATATTCTTTACTAATGAACCGGGTAAATCAAACCAATTTTCAAACTGGAATGAATTTGTTCCAATAGAAGGAGTTAATCTCAAAGATGGATACATCTGAGCCTTTGCAAGACCAGTACCTGCGTTAGCAACTACCACAGCGTATTCTGCAGCTCTAACATCAGGACGTCTACTGAGCATATCGGCAGGAACACCTATTGGAAAGCTTTCCGCAAAGGGTGTCGTATCCATTGTATTTGCTCGTGATATGCTATCTGGAAAAGACCCACAAAGAATACTCAGTACATTCTCTTGTAGTGCGATGTTTTGCTTAGCAAGGGGTACCAATAATTCAGCAGTTTTCTTCTGGGCTTCAGCTTGATCCACTGCCAGTGAATTGGTTTGTGCAGACTCGAACTGAAGTTTTATGATGTGCAAAGTCGTATCGCTCAAAGCAATATTTCGCGAAGCAACTTTAAGTTGCTCATCCAAAGTAATTAAATTGTAATAAGCCTGTGCGACTTGACTTACAATACGTGTTCGCAATGCTGATAAATTTTCACGTTGCATGAAGAAGCTTGCTCTTGCAGATTCTTTTTGCAACGCAACTTTCCCCCATATATCCGCTTCCCACGAAATATTAAGAGAAGCAGAATAATCGTCCATGTGTTGATTTCCTGTAAACTGCTCACTCAAAGAACCGTTCAAAGAGCTTTTTGATAAATAGTTCCTTGCCGCAGATATCGAAAGATCAGCTGTAGGAAGAAGTCCCAGTTTTGCCTGTTTATAGGAAAGATCCAGTTGACGAAGACTCATCATAGCGATCGATATATCCTTGTTCTTATCAAGTGCCTTATCGATCAAAGCCGTCAAATGAGTATCTTTAAAGAAGGTTTTATAGGGTAGACTAATGCTATCACCTGTCACCACAATCGTATTCCTATAATGTTGTGGGGTCTCCAACTCTGGACGACTATACTTTTTGTTTACAGAGCAGGATGACAATAAAGTTGCCATTCCAACAGCGTAAATTATATTATTTATAGATAATGCCATTATTCAACGCTTTGAATTTTTTGATTTTTATTTTTACCCGATACCTTTTCCTGCAGATATTGAAAGAGAATATATAGGATCGGTATGACAAATACACCCAATATGACGCCTGAAAGCATCCCTATTGCAGCACCTGTACTGATCGATCTATTACCCATCGCAGATCCACCCGTAGCAAACATTAATGGAATCATACCAGCAATAAAAGCTAGAGATGTCATGATGATAGGACGTAATCTTGATTTTGCACCCTCAATAGCAGACTCTACAATAGAATAACCTGCAGCTCGACGTTGTACGGCAAATTCGATGATTAAGATTGCATTTTTAGCTAATAGCCCCACAAGCATAATTAATCCTACTTGTACATAAATATTATTATCCAATCCTATAGCTTTAATTGAAGCAAATGCACCAATGATACCTGTTGGAATAGATAGCAATACTGCTAGTGGTAAAAGGTAACTTTCATACTGCGCCGCTAATAAAAAGTAAACGAATAGGAGACACAACGATAAAATAATTAACGTTTGATTTCCTGCTGACTTTTCTTCTAAACTTAAGCCAGTCCATTCGTAACCGTAGTCTGAAGGCAATTTGCTCAATACATTTTTTTCCAGATTATCCATGATTTCACCATTACTCGCGCCGGGTAGGGGCACTACACTAATGGTCAACGCATTAAATAAGTTGTATCTGCTTAAGGATTCAGGACCATATGCTTTATGTAGGGTAACAAGTGATTTCACAGGAACCATTTGATTTTGGTCATTCCGGACAAATATTTCATTAAAGGAATCTTCGTCTGTTCTGAATATTCCATCAGCTTTCACATTGACACGGTAGAATTTGCCAAATCGTGTAAAGTTCATGGACTGATCACCTGCGAAATAGGTCTGGATTACGTTCATCATATTACTGATTTCTACACCCATTTGTTGGGCTTTATCCTCATCAACTTCAAGTTCTAATTGCGGGAAGTCCGTACGGAATGTTGTATAAGCAAATTGTACCCCTGGTTGTTGCATAATTTTCCCAATAACCTCATCAGACATCTGTTTTAGCTTTTCGGGAGATTTCCCTGCCTTATCTTGTAACACGATTTCGGCACCGCTTGTAACCCCATATCCGTCTATCGGTGGACTTCTAAAGGCCATAATAGTAGCTTCTTTAACCGTTGCAAACTTTGCTGTTAGATTTCCTAAAATCACGTCAATATCTTTCTCCGCACCACGATCTTTCTTATCTTTCAACTTGATAAAACCCATAGCATATGCTGGACTGGCACTATTTGATAAAATATTGAAGCCTGTAATAATGGTACTATTCTGTACTGATTCTTCTTTTTCCAACATATCATCTATACGTGCAGCAGCGGTAGTTGTCCGATCTAAGGCAGTACCTGGAGGCATACTTAAACTGAAGATAATAAATGAATCATCTTCCATCGGTACAAAGCTTTTTGGTGTACTGATCATCATCCAGCCTGCTAGTGCAGTAATCACAATAACTAAACCTGCACCGATCCACTTTTTAACAATTAAGAACCGTAACCCTTTGATATATTTACCTGTTAAATTCTCAAATCCAGCATTAAATGCAGTAAAGAATCTTTTTCCAAATCCTTTCTTTTTGACTTCTCCATGTTGACCCTCGGCATGATTATTTTTCAATAATAAGGCACATAGGGCAGGAGTAAGGGTTAATGCATTGATCGCAGATATAATAATTGCAATCGCTAATGTATAGGCAAACTGCTTATAAAAAATACCTGCAGATCCTGTCATAAAACCAATCGGTATAAATACCGCAGACATGACTAAAGTGATCGATACAACTGCACCTGTGATCTCGCCCATAGCACTATGAGTTGCCTCTTTTCCGGTCATGTTTGTACCTTCCATTTTACTATGGACGGCTTCGACGACCACAATGGCATCATCGACGACAATACCGATTGCAAGTACCAGTGCAAAGAGTGTCAATACGTTTATGGTGAAACCAAAAGCAAGGAGAAAGAAAAATGTTCCTATGATCGCTACCGGTACAGCAATTGCAGGTATAATGGTCGATCTAAAGTCTTGTAAAAACAAAAATACGACGATAAACACCAGAATAAATGCTTCAATCAAAGTAGATTTCACCTGGCCTGTTGCTTCGTCCAAACGCTCTTTTGTACTCATCAAACTCGTGTAGTCTACGCCGGGAGGAAAGTTTTTGGAAGCACTCTTTAATACATCGCGTACACCGATTTCGATGTCATTTGCATTAGATCCCGTAGTTTGGAGAATTGCAACAGTAACTGAATTTTTACCACTCATAGTTGTATTTCCACTATAACTAAGAGAGCCAAATTCTATACGTGCTACATCTTTCAAGCGTACCAAAAGTTCCCCATCACGTTTAACAACGATATTTTCATATTCATGAGGTTGGCTCTTTTTACCTTTATAACGCATAACGTATTCCAATGCCGCATTCGATTCCTCACCCAATTTACCGGGTGCCACCTCTAAACTTTGAGTGCCAATGGCTTTACTTACATCAGCAGGTTCTAAACCATAAGATGCCATTTTCTGAGGATTGAGCCATACACGCATTGAATAGTCCTTTAAACCAAAAACTTGTGCCTGACCTACACCAGGTACACGTTTAATTTGTGGTATGACATTAATGTTGACATAGTTTTGAAGAAACAGCTCATCATATTTTTCATTATCTTCCGTATACACGTTGAAGATCATGATCATACTATTCTGTTGCTTTGAGGTTGTAAGCCCCATCCGGATTACTTCTTCTGGAAGTATCGGCGTTGCTTGTTGAACTCTGTTTTGTACATTTACAGCAGCCTGGTCTGGATTGACACCTTGTTTGAAGATAATGGAAATGGAAAAAGAACCATCATTACTTGCAGTAGACTTGATATACTGCATGTTTTCCACACCATTGATCTGCTCTTCCAGTGGTGTTACCACTGAGCGGATCACGGCCTCACTGTTCCCTCCAGGATAACTCCCCGAAACCATTACGGTAGGTGGAGATATATCTGGAAATCTTGTTACAGGAAGTCTTAATAATCCTATAACGCCCAATATTAACAGCACAACCGAAATAACGGTGGCCATTACTGGTCTATCTATAATCTTTTTTAACATGTTGATACTTGTCTAAAAATTAATTTTTCAATGAGTCTTGACTGATTACTTTAGGTTGAACTGCTATACCTTCTGTTAATTGATCAATACTATTTACGGCTATTTTATCGCCTGCTTTTACGCCTGATTTGATGATATAATCTGCACCAGTTCTACCATTTATTTCAATAGCTTTCATTGCCACTTTATTGCTATCAGCGAGCACATAGACAAAAAATTTGTCTTGAATATCTTTCACTGCCGCCATAGGTAACTTAATTGCACTATTTAGACTTTTAGTTAAAACTACGCGTGCAGCACCACCTGAGCGTAAAATTTTATCTGGGTTTGAAAATATCGCTTTTAGTGATATCGTACCGGTGTTACGATCAATGTTACCGCTTGCTATTTCGACCTGACCTTTTTGATTGTAACGGTTACCGTCTGCCATGATAATTTCCACTGTATTCATTCCAGCATCAGTTTTTCGATCATTCATAAAAGCAATGAATTTTGCTTCATTAAGGTTGAAGTAGACAAATACCTGATCGATTTCAGATAGACTTGTCAATGGATTCACATCAGAAGGTGTGACCAAATTTCCGACCCTACTCGGAATACGGCCGATGTATCCACTTACTGGTGCTTTGATAATTGCGAAAGCGGCGTTTAACTGTGAAGAGCTCACTGCCGACCTAGCTTGCGCCACCTGAGCTGTTGCTGCATCATATTGCGCTTGAGCAGTTTTTAACTGTAGATCTGAAACAACCTTTCCCTGAACTAGCGGTCTTATTTTTTCTAATTCAATCTGTGCATTTGCCTGTGCAGCTAGTGCCGATTGTAACGAAGCTTTACTGTTGTTCACCTGTTCATTAAAAACATCACTTTTAATTTTAAAAAGTGATTGCCCCTTTTGTACATATTGTCCTTCCTTCACATATGTTACTTCAAGGTAACCAGAAACTTGTGCTCTAATATCGACATTAACTGTTCCCTCTATGGTACCAGGATAAGTTTCTACGATCGTAGTAGGAGATTCTTTTAATTCAATGAAATCAGCAGGAACAGCTTGTTGTTCATACGATTCATCTTGTTTTTGTCCGCCACATGAAATGAATAATAAACCGAAAGCAAATACGGCTATATATAGATTGAAATTGTTTCTTGCTTTGAATTCTTGCTTTACCATTTTTTTATGATTAAAATTTCAAATACAAATAACAGAAGATTAGATTGTTTAATAAAGAAATAATTGACTGAACTGGTAAAAATAGCTTCTGAAGCGAAATAGTGATCTACTGAATCATCACCATGTAAATGGATAAGTATAGTCGATTCTTTTTATTTTGATACGATAAAAGGATTGTGGTTATGAGATAGTGGCACACTATGAAAAAGAGCAGCTTTAATATGATTTTACAAAAACTAATACGGATGAGTAGATTAGGCAACATTATAGGTTGCGGTTATTGTTTCTTAAAATGATTGTATAATTGCTATAGTAGCTTGGGCAGAAATATTATCATTACCCCCTTTTGGATTAAGATTTTTTAAAATACTTTTAAGAAGAAAAGTAATGTCCTCGCATTTTAATGCATGAAATATACTCTCATTTGGCAGGGATCGTAGTTATTATGTTTATTATAAAGGAATAAGCCTGTAAAAGTTTCTTAAGTCAAAATTGTTAATTTTTCTGGAACAGTTAAATATGTTAAAAAACAAGATCAGGATAGTCATTATGAATTCCCTCTAATTGCAGGAGGCTGGTCTACTGATCATAAAGCTTTATTTGTCAAGTTTGAATTTTAAAATGTTTGAAGCGCCTAATTGTGTAGATAAAGGTTTAATAATTGTAATGACAAAAGAGCAACTAAAACGGAGGTTGCTCTACTGTAATGTTTTGTTGAAAGTAATCTGTATTAACTCTCTGATTTAATAGTTGTACTAACTCCGCTTCATATATAGAGTTTTTTTTAACTTATCTTGGGAGTGTTTTTTTAGTTCGATTTACTATTTTAAAAACGACATGCTACACATAGACCGTGAATAGAAAAAAAATCTGTCTAGTAAACCTCTCTGCAATATCCTGTCAATTCTTTTAGTCCATCTTTAAAAATAAGTGTTAATATTATTTTCGTCACAGGTTTCTTTCAAAACGGATCTTTTTTCTTTTGTTACTGAATTTGAGTTTTTTCTGTAAAGAAAGTTTTCTTTTCGTTCTTTTTCTGAGTCGGTGCAATATGTGATTTTGATATCTAAGTTGGGCTTTCTGAAGTTGATAAGAAAAAGGAGTACGAAATTTTCAGTAAGATTGAGAATATAACTTTCATAGTTTCAACTATGTAAATAAATACTAAGAACTGGCACCAAGAATTCAATAATAAGATTTTATAAAATGAAAGAGGAGTGGAAATTTTCAAAATTTCACTCCTCTTTTGATAATTCAATATTTACTACTTTTTATCCCACCAAACTCGGCCTTGAATACTTGATGGATCACCAAAATCTGGATCCTTTCGCATATTGTCAATAGCAGAGTTTCTATTATCAAAGTTTAAATCACCTTCCAATGCATAATTGATAACAAATCTTCTTGGAACCTCTAAAGTTTGTCCTTCATTTATCCAATCTTCAAAAATAAGTTTTGTGTTTTTATTAGGCATTCCTGTTCTTTTAACTAAAGCCCACGCCTCATTAAAATTTCTAAAGTAATTCAAATAAGCTTGAAGTATAATCTGTTCAAGACCTGTAGAAGATTTAAACACAATATCAGAACGTAATTTAAAGTTAGTAATTTCACTATCCGTTAACGGAACATAGTCATAAACTTGTGCAGTTTTTGCTAGATTATCATAAAATCTAAGTGAAGCATCTACTCCTTTATAATATAGCTCTTCCGCATTTTCATTAGACCAACCACGTTGAGCCAGTTCTGCGCGAGCAAAACAAAGTTCAGCATAAGTTAAGATCGGAATAATTCCCGTCCCAGTACCAGCATTATTTTCTGGTTGAAAAAGGCGATCCTGAATTCGCGACACTGTATCTAAAATTATCGTATTTTCACCATCCTTAATTTGGTATGGATTTAAAAAACGAGTCTTGATAGGATTATTATTAGGTGTTTCTGGATTAGAAAACTGACCATAGTATCTTCTTGTATCAAATTTTGCCGTTTGACTGATGACACGTTGGTCTTTTGCTTTTTGGAAGTTAACCTCACTCCATTGATTTGGACGGAAGAAGAACCGTAGACGCGGATCAGTGTTATTCCACATATAATTAATAACCCCATATTCACCGACAAAGAGACGTCCATTACCTGTAATATTCCAATTACCACCAGCTGTAAAATCCTTACGTGCTTGTAACATCCAACTATCAGACGCACTTTCCATTAATCCAGCAGGATGGCTAAGTACATCCCGAACAATAGCTTTCACCCGTTCAGGGTCTCTTTTAGAAAGTCGGAGAGCAATAACTAAACGTAAAGAATTGGCTGTTTTTGCCCATTTTTTCGCATCACCATTAAAATAAAGATCTGCTTTAGCATAGTTAAACTGTTCTACAGCTTGAGGTGTGTTTAAAATAGTTGCAGCTTCTTTCAATTCTGCTTCAAATATTTTATAGAGTTCATCTTGGGTGTTGTATTTCGGTTGCAATGTGCCGCCATATCTTGCTTGAAAAGCTTCTTCATATGGTATGCTACCATTTACATCAGTTACATACCAAGCCTGTTGGACCTTTAAAATCGTAGCTATGGTTCTTTTGTAAAGATTTCTAGCCCGCTCTTCTTCTGGCATTTTATCAATAGTTTGTTTTATATCCTCCAAAATGGGGCCTACATCTTGAAAGAAGCGTCCGTAACGATTATTGGCATTTGCGGCATTATCTGTTACAGTAAATGTATTTCCAGTTCTTTGCAGGAAAACACGAGACCATCGGCTCACATAACTATAGTTGTCGTAGTAGGCATCAAAATCATTATCATTCGTAGCGATGATCGCTCTTGATAGTAAGTAATCAACTGGTAACTTAATAACGGCATCAGGATCGGTATTATATTCAGCAAACTTCTCCTTACTGCAGCCTACAAAATATAAGCTAAAGAGGATTAAAGCATATTTATAGAATGAGGTTTTCATATTTATTATCATTAGAAGTTTGTATTAATAGTGAAAGCAAAATTGCGAATCATTGGAGAGCCACCACCCAAGAAAGCATTGATAGAACCAGATGATCTATTATCTTCCGGATTGATATTATCAGGTAAAGTATTATACAGATAGCCTAAATTACGGGCAGTAAGTGTAAGTCTTAAATTGTTTAATTTTAATCTTGAAGCAGTTGAGTTTGGCAAATCATAACTGAATGATACATCTCTTAAAATCAACCAAGATGACTTAAATGTTGATAGTTCACGAATACCGTTACCCCATCCGTAAGAATTATTATAATAATTAACAGCACTGATCGGTAATCTCCAGCCTTTGTCAACAGCCTCTTGATAAGACATCCCTGATAGATCATTACCATTGACAACAGTTCCTTGACGGAATACTGCATCAGGAATTATACCCCAAGCTTCATTACCATTAGCATCTTTATAGGCTACACTTCCTGCTTCTCCTTGTCTACCATAAAGAGAACTTGCAATCTGTCCAGTTTGCATACCATAATTATATGTTGGAGAATAGACCATACCTCCAAATTTGGCATCTAACATAAAGCTAAAAGAAAAAGATTTGTAATTAAATCTATTTAATAAGCTTCCCATAAAATCAGGTAGCGAAGAACCTATTGTTACTTCTTTTTCTAGGCCCTGTGCGTAGTTTTGAGAACGTAAATAGTAACCGATATTTCCCGTAGTTGCCATAACAGGCTTGCCATTATTCACGTGGTCAATTGGATTGCCGGCTCCATCTCTCGCTTGAAAACGCGCATGACCATAATTGGCAACAAGTGTCCCATAATCACCACCAACTTTAGCTATAGAGCGAATACCATCATCTGCATCAAGTTCTTGGACACCTGCGCCAAAAGGAAGACTGATGATTTTATTGCGATCCCTAGAGTAATTAAAATTGACATCCCAAGAAAAATTTTGCGTTTTAACGGGAGTTCCATAAAGGCGAGCTTCAATTCCTCGACTTCTAATATGACCTCCATTCACCAATGCTGCAGTAACTCCACTTTCTTGTGAAATCGGTACTGAAGTAATTTGATCGATCGTATTCTTGGTATAATACGTAAAGTCAAAACCTAGTCTATTTTGCAACATTTTAAGCTCGGTTCCGATTTCATAGGTATCACTACTTTCCGGTTTTAGATTCCGGTTTCCCAATGTTTTTGAATCAAATCCATAGTTTGGAACATCCAGATAAGGACTGTTGGCTCTATAAAACCCAGTCATTGCAGTATAGGCATTAGTTCCTCTACCAACCTTATTGTAGGACATTCTTAATTTAGCAAAACTAAATATATTGTCAGGAAGTTTCAGCGCATCTGATAATACCCAAGACAAATCTGCTCCTGGATAAAAATAAGAAAAATTACCTGATCCATCAGGATATACTAGACTTGAATCCCAGTCATTTCTACCATATATGTTAATCGATAACCAGTTCTTATAAGTAACTGCTGTTTGAAAAAAACCTGACACAATACGGGATTGATTTGGTTTATCTTCATCGACAAAAGCTCTGCTTGAAGAGTTTGATAAACGAAATACATCGGCGATAAGCATCCCATCAGTTCGTCCATACAGACCATTGCGTAAGGAATGATTAACCTCTCCACCTGCTTGTACTGTAAATTCAAAATCTTCTGTTTTTTTTGAAAAATTTAAATTTGAGCGATACCTAGTTTGTAGAACCCGTGAACTCCTGTTGTTATAAGAACCTCCGTTGAAACCTTCTTCCTGTCCTCGATTTTTCATTTGACGGTTAGTATTAAAAAGATTCGCTGTGAAATTACTCTCCCACATCAACCAATCTGTAAAATTAACACGAGCATTAAATGTTCCTCTAAAATTATCTTCTATTTGTTGTTGTTTTTGTTCATAAAGCGTAAACAGAAGACTTGCTTTACCGGTAGGATCATCTTGCGTGACACCTCCATTTATAGCATCTTTATAATTATCTTTCCAATAATTAAGGTCATAAGAACGTGGCATACCATATGATAAACCGTACATTACGTTGTTATTCATATTCCAACGTTCACCCCCATATTGTGGGTTGAAACTTTGACTATTGACATATGTGGCACCTGCATCGAGAATAATCGATTTACCCATACGATGTGTAGCTCTCAAATTAAAATTATTTCTCGTGAGCTTGTTATTGGGCGCCACTCCTGTAGAATTGGTATTGGAATATGACATCCTAAACGTAGTTTGTTCATTTCCGCCTTGAAGTGATAGGTTGGAATTATTATATCTTCCTGTACGGAATAGATCTAATGGATTGTTATTCGTTTGAAAAGGAACGAGTCTACCATCAATATCTTTGACTGTTCTACCATCAAATTTTGGACCGAAACTATACCCATAATTTGTTGTTGGAATTTGTTCATAGCCATCTGTTCCAGCCACATATACTGCATTTGGATTAGATCCAGGACCATATTTGTCTTGCATATCCGCAGTAGCATATGGTTTATCAAAGCCCTGAGTATGTGTAAAACCAATACCAAATCCTCTTTGTGAATATCCTTTTTTTGTTGTGATTAGAATAACCCCACCAGCTGCACGACTTCCATACAATGCTGTAACTGAGCCTCCATTTAGAACTGAGATTGTTGCTATATCGTCTGGACTAATATTCTTAAGCACATTACCAAAATCCTGATCTCCACCACGATTAGGAAGCACAACTTCTTCATCCATAATAATCCCATCGACAACCACCAAAGGAGTATTACCATATTGGTTTAATGATCCCGCTCCCCTGATCTGAAATCTTGGAGTCGATTGTGGTCCTCCAGTGCCGACATTAACCTGTAAACCAGGAACCATTCCTTGTAGTGCGGCAATAGGATTAATCGCATTCGTTCGACGGATTTCGTCACCACTGATTTGTGTCATTGCATAACCCAATTGACGTTTCTCACGCGACTCACCAAAGCCTGTTACCACAACTTCGTCCAAAGATGCAGAAGTTTCTTTTAAACTCACTTTCAAACTATTATTACTACCAATAGTAATTTCCTCACTTTGATATCCGATCATCGAAATACGAAGCTTTTCTCCCTGATTAGCAGAGATAGAAAATGTTCCATCATGTGAAGTTTGTGCAGCTCGATTTGAGCCGATAACTGTAATTGTCACTCCCGCTATAGGGCCCTTTTCATTAGAAATTGTGCCCTTTATGGTTTGCTGGGCAAACAAGGAGGTTGCACTAAATAGCGTGCATAACGCAATTCCTGTGGTTCTTTTTAAAAATACATGCATAAAAAAATAGGTAAAATAAAATTGTTTAGTTGGTATTATTCTGATAATTTTTTCTTTGGTTAGTGTGTTTTTTATTGACTTTATGTTTTTATTAGCTAGTTTGAATAGTTAAATTATCGTTGACATAAATTAACAAGATTATTAGATCTTAAATTAATAGAATGCGTAATAATGTTTGATTAGCACTTAACAATCAGAAAAAATCTTAAAAGAGAAATATTATTTAAAATAAAATCTTTATGAAATTATTTTCTTTTTGTTAAGAATAGGCATTGCAAATATAAAATAAAACATAAAGATTAAAACACTTTTTAAAAAAAAAATAAAAGTTTTTTACCCTAATTTTATACTTTATTATCATCTTTTTATTAGTCTCCTAGGTGAGATACAAATAGTATATTTCAATGGTTATACATTTTGAATAATATTATTTTAAAAAATATTGATATTCTGGTTGAAAGAGATTCTAATCGATGAGATCAAATAACTCAATAATTAGATATGTATTTTTTCTTCTGTTGCTGTAATTAATATATTCAAAATAGTTTGTTGATAGCTCTTTCATCTTACTTATTTGCATCTTTATAGTATGAATAAATTAACCCATCTACCTCAAAACAAGTGGAAAAAATTAGCCAGCTTAGTTAAAACAACTGTTTGATAGGAATTGATGTTGTTTTATTATGGTGTCAATCTTGTATTAAAATACATCCTGTGGTTATCAATATAAACTTTCATAGCTATAAGAATGAATGTTAATATTTTATATCTTTGTTATGCTTTAGGGGTATTCTAAAAAGAATTGAGAGAGTCCCTTTGAACCTGATACGGCTAATACCGACGTAGGGAAAAGCAATACAGTACACCTGTGCTGTTTTGTATGTGGTTTTTTCCTAAAGCATTCGATTTTTTATTAAATGAAATGAACATGGAAAAAACACTTTGGAAGTATATCCAACAAGTAAGAGCGCAATCGCCACTCGTACATAATATCAGTAATTTTGTGGTCATGAATAATACTGCCAATGCCTTGTTGTCTGTTGGTGCTTCACCCATTATGGCGCATGCTAAATCTGAAGTAGTCGAGATGGTGACAATCAGCGATTCACTTGTTATTAACATAGGAACATTAGACGAAGTTTGGTCCGAATCTATGTTATTGGCCGCAAATACTGCTTCTCATTTAGGAAAACCTTGGGTTTTAGATCCTGTTGGAGCGGGGGCGACATCTTATCGCGATCATATTCTAAAAGAATTGCTTCGTGAAAAACCCACTGTCATAAGAGGTAATGCATCTGAAATTATCGCACTAAACAAAACTAATCTTATAAAGACGAAAGGAGTGGATAGTACTTCTCAAAGTGGTGAAGCAGTTTTGGCAGCATTGGATCTTCATCAACAATATGGTTCCATTGTTTGTATTTCTGGTGAAACAGATATCGTGATTTCTGGGAGTCAGGAGATTCATCTAAAAAATGGACATCTTTTGATGACAAAAGTAACCGGTTTAGGTTGTTCTGCAACTGCGCTTATTGGCGCATTTATGGCTGTAATCACCAATAAAACAGAGGCTGTAACTGCTGCAATGGCTCTAATCGGAGTAGCGGGGGAGTTAGCTGAGAAGGAAAGTAATGGGCCGGGTAGTTTGCAAGTTAAACTTCTTGATAAACTATATAATATCACTGAGGCTGAATTTAATAATACATTAAAATTTGGCATATTATGAATTTAGATACATCTTTTCCTTATCAGCTATACCTCGTAATTTCAGAGCAGGATTGCCGTGGGAAAAATTTCCTTCACGTAGCAGAGAAAGCAATTCTGGGTGGTGTCGATGTCATACAGCTTAGAGAAAAAAATCTAACATCTGAACTATACTTAGCAAAAGCTAAACAATTGAAAGAGATTACTGATAAATACACAATTCCGCTAATCATCAATGATAATCTTGAAGTGGCCCAAAAAGTAGGTGCGGATGGTATTCACGTTGGTAATCGTGATATTTCTCCTCGTGGTATTAGAGAAGTCTGGTATAGCCCAAGACCTCTAGTCGGTTATTCTATTGAAAATCTTGAACAGTTAAAAAATGAGCAAATTCCATTATCCGATTACCTGGGTATCAGCCCTGTATTTAATACTGAAACGAAAAAAGACACTATCACAGAATGGGGTTTAAAGGGTATTGTAGAGATTCGGCAACGTACAGACAAACCGCTGGTTGCTATCGGCAATATTCACATACAAAATGCTCGTCGTGTTATACAAGCAGGTGCCGATTGTTTAGCTGTAGTATCTGCTATATGTGGAAGTGAAGATCCAGAAAAAGCAGCTTATGAACTTAAAAATGAAATTTTGAAATGAAAAAATACCGTTATCCAAGTACGCTGACGATCGCAGGTTTCGACGGCAGTGGGGGAGCCGGAATCCAAGCCGACATCAAAACTTTTTCAGCATTAGGATGCTACGCTACTTCAGTACTGACAGCATTGCCTGTACAAAATACGATGGGTGTCCGCAAAATTTATCCTATAGCGCTGGAAGCTGTAGCAGATCAGATTGAATCTATTATGGACGATGTCTTTCCTGATGCCATAAAGATAGGAATGGTGCATACACCACAATTGGTTATTACGATCGCACAGACGCTTCAAAAATATAAAAAAGTACCCCTTGTATTTGATCCTGTTATGGTTGCGACCAGTGGCCACAAGCTTATTGAGGAAGAAACTATTGCTGCAATGATCGACCTACTATTCCCTTTAGCAGATGTGATTACACCGAATATGGATGAAGCAGGTATACTTGCCAAGGTATCAGTGGAAACTTTAGAAGATATGTACGTTGCAGGGGAAAGCATCCTTGCATTAGGTTGTGAGCGTGTCTTGGTAAAAGGGGGGCATCTGGAACAAGATACGCTGCAATCTATATTATTTGATAAGAATAGTCACCCAGAAATATTTAAAAGTAAAAAAATTAAAACGAAGAATACACACGGTTCCGGTTGTACACTATCATCTGCAATAGCCGCTTATCTGGCACAGGGGCATACGATATCTGAAGCCGTTTCTTTAGCGCAAAATTATGTTTTTATGGCAATAGAGCAGGGAGCAGATGTACAATTAGGGATGGGAAACGGTCCTTTAAATCATTTTTTTAATCCTCAAAAACAAATTAAATATGAATTGGTCTGAACAGGTCTGGAATAGTATCTCAGATAAATATCAGTCTATATTAGACATGCCTTTTATAAAGGAACTTACGACAGGAAATTTGCCGAAAGAAAAATTTCAATTTTACATGGCTCAAGATTCGCTTTATCTTGAACATTTTGGTCGAGCATTAGCCCTTATTGGTGCTCGGGCATATGATGTTCAAGATGCGCTATCCTATATGCGTTTTGGAGAAAATGCGATTGTTGTCGAAAATGCTTTGCACGATTCTTATTTTAAGGATTTTGGTGTCACCGAAAAAGGTTATATACAGCCTGTTTGCCATCATTATGTGCATTACCTAAAAAGTACAGCAGCGTTAGATCCTGTAGAGGTTGGGATGGCCGCAACTTTACCCTGTTTTTGGATATATAAAGAAGTGGGGGAATATATTGCTAGACAAGAAAAAACAGTTGATAATCCTTATCAAAAATGGATTGATACGTATGGAGGAGAAGATTTTGCTATTTCTGTACGACAAGCAATTGCTATGTGTGATCAAGTAGCTGCAAATACGACTGTTGCTATTCGTAATAAGATGAGTGAAGCATTTGTTTTAGCATCTAGACTGGAGTATCAATTTTGGGAGGCTGCTTACAATGAAAAAGTATGGACTTAACGGGGTGATAAAAATGAGCAATCGTTTGTTCTTGTTTAGCATTTGTATACATCTTAAAATTTAATTAGTTTGCTTCATATTGTGAAAATATATTTTGTGATTAGTTTTTAAATATACTTGTTTAAAAACTAATCAAATCGGTAGGATAAATCTGAATTGAAAAATAAGTTATATAAATATGAGCTTTAAGAATACAACTTTAGTGTCAGCACTTCTTGTCGGAGCGCTATGGACTGTACAAACGGTGAAGGCACAGACACCGGCCTTTGAAATGGTAAATTTTCAAGAAATGGCGGATCCAACGAAAGATGCATTGTCAGACTGGTCTGCGGTTAAGAAGGGCGTACATAGCTCATTCGTAACAATTGATAAACGGTATCCTAAATCGTTGGTTCCTGACTTGAAGAAGAAAGTTAGCGATGAAGTAGTAGGTTGGCGTGGAGAACGTGTTTCATCACAAGTGTTATTATGGACGAAAGATACTGCGCCCGATGTCACGGTGACTATATCAGATTTCAAAGGTATAAAGGGTGCTAAAATGTCTTCAAATGTTGCTTCAGCACGTTTTGTTCGCTACGTAATGACTGATGAATTTGCCGCTGGCTGTGGATATCGGAAGAAAGAGGACTTTGCTTCTTCATTATCACCAGATATGCTAGATGATTTAACATCATTCGATCTTGAAGCTAGCAAGGTCCGCCCTGTTTGGCTGACGGTGAAGATCCCGAGTGATGCTACCCCTGGAGAATATCAAGCTAAAGTGCGCATCGAGAGTAAAGGAAAGGTTACTGACCAATTAACATTAAAAGTTACTGTTTTAGAAAATATATTGCCAAAGCCTAGTGAATGGGTCTTCCATTTGGATCAATGGCAACATCCATCGGCTGTAGCACGTGTGCATGGATTAGAAATGTGGAGTGATGCCCATTTTGAAGCGATGAAACCAGTTATGAAAATGTTAGCTGATGCAGGACAGAAAGTGATCACTGCAACCATGAATAAAGATCCATGGAATGTACAGACTTATGATCCATATGCTGACATGATTGTTTGGAATAAAAATGCAGACGGTACTTGGGCTTATGATTATAAAGTATTTGATCGCTGGGTTCAGTTTATGATGGACCTAGGCATTAAAAAGATGATTAATATATATTCAATTGTTCCATGGAATAATGAAATACATTATCGCGATGTAGCAAAAAATGAAGTTGTCAATGTTGTTGCAAAACCAGGAACACCTGCATTTGAGGAATTATGGACCCCTTTCTTAAAAGACCTTGTAAAACATTTGGATTCAAAAGGTTGGTTGGGAATTACAAATATCGCCATGGACGAACGTACAAAAGAAGAAGTAGATGGTGCTTTGTCTCTTTTAAAAAAGGTGGCACCAACTTTAGGTGTTTCTTATGCGGATAATCAGAAAACCTATCAGCGCTATCCTGACAGTAAAGATATTAGTATTGCTGCAAATCATCCCTTTTCTCATGAAGATCTGCTCGATCGTAAAAAAAGAGGTTTGATCACTACTTTTTATGTGTACTGTGGGAATAATTTTCCAAATCAATTTACATTTTCAGATCCTGCAGAGTCTGCTTACATGGGATGGTATGCTGAAGCTGCTGATTTTGATGGATTATTGCATTGGGCATTCAACTCATGGGTGGAAAACCCGATTTTAGATTCCCGATTCCGCACCTGGCCAGCAGGTGATACCTATATCGTGTATCCAAATGGGAGAAGCTCGATCCGTTATGAAAGAACACTCGAAGGTGTTCAGGACTACGAAAAAGTGCAGATCGTAAAGAAGGCGCTTAAAGAGAAGGGATTAATAGAAGATTTGAAACGTTTCGAAGCAGCGATACAAAAGTTAAATAGTGCAGAAAGAACTAAAGTTTGGAATTCGAATCTAAACGAAGCTAAAGCTCTATTGAACGCATTGTCGCTTAAAATAACAAGCTAATCCTCAATTCATTTTAATACCTATTTTGCGGTTATTGCAAGCATTATTTGTAACCCTTCGGAACTAAAGTTTCGGAGGGTTATTTTTTATTTTATAATTTGTGAAACTTTGCGCTATCATGATTATAACAGAATAACGACTCTAATTGTCATGGAGTGAGATTTATGGGATATTACTATCTAATAATAACTTGGAATTGCAAAAGTTATGATGTAGTTCAGAATAGACGTTAATGTAATCAATGCTGTAGTTGATCTATTCACTTTGATCACTTTAACTAGGGATGTTAGTCTCAAAGGGAACCTGTAAGAAAAGAACCAATGAAGACTTCAATAAAAATAGGTTTAGCAGCATTTTTAGTTATACTGTCATTTTGTGCCATGGCTGACGGAAGACCTGTCAAAAGGAGCATCAACTTTTCAATGGCAAAACATGCTATCCATCACTATATGGATGTAATAACTGAGGGGCAATATCAAGGGATAGAGGAATTATTTGCGCTTGATTTTTGTCAACGTGTGCAAGGTTTGAAATTTTCAAATTATAGCCGTTCGGAAATTATTAGTTTTTTGAAAAAGCAAAGAGGAGAGAAGATGAACTGTCAAACGACACTTCAAATTATTGATGAATGTGCACATTATATGATTGCTAAGGTTATCATGAAATTTGAATCTTTTACGAAGATTGATCTGATCACCTTAATTAATGAAGATGGAAACTGGAAAGTTATAGCTTCTATTCATACTTATCAATAGAATTTTAGTTCTAATCAATTCTGGGGGTAATTGATTTTTTTAATATAAATAGCGTAACCCTCATAAGTATCATATGTTTAGAAAATAAAAAGCCCCGTCGTGAGATGCGGCTTTTATTGTTATTCTAAATTAATTGCTTTAGTGATTTATAGTTTTATTATCAATGTGCTTGGATTGATCGTATATGTAACGTAAATCTAGAAATAGTTTGTACAAATTATTTTAAGGAATGATTTGATTTTCATCGTTTTATACAGATTTTATATGTTGAAATTAAAGCTTCAGCTACTAGTTTAGGATCCTGTTGATGGATACCATGACTGTACCTTGGTAATAAGATTAATTTACTGTTACGGTTATTTTTTATCATTTCCGCATAGTGTTGTATACGAAGTTGATCGAGTGCTTTCCACCACTGGATTAAGTTGATACCCAATTTCAACTCTTCATTCATTTTAGTTTCGTATTGTTCGATATGCTTATTGTATGCAATCATTATGGTAACCGGAATGTCGGGTAGTGGTGGTAAAGAAGTATAATTTTTGAAAAAATATGGGGTGCTTTCATCCAACTCTCTCTTCAGTTCATGTCGGAAACCTCTAGATATAGTAGGATCTTTTAGGATATTTTGGAGGTTTATACTCAAAAGTTCCTGATATCCTGTTTTACTACTTGTTTTTAACTTTACTTCATCATCTTCTTCTTTGGTCAACATAAAATCTGTTGGATCTATGAAAAATAAACCAGCTATTTCTTCAGGGTATTTTGAAGTAAACAATCGAATAAAGGGTCCGCCTATCGAATGTCCAACTAGCAGGTAGGGTGGGCTTATTTTTAAAGTAGTCAGTAAATCGTGAAGTCTTTTTATCACATCCGCATCGGTTCTTACTGCACTATCTAATTCAGATTCACCAATTCCGTTTCTATCATAAACGATACCTGCAAAACTATCCTGAATAAATGGAAATAAACTTCCATTACTTCCTCCAGAAGAACCGAGTCCACTTTCAAATACGACAATCGGTTCATCAATTTTTCTCTTCTCAAGACCAAATGTAATATAAGCCATTTTTTTATTATTAATGGATACCAATTTTCGCTCAGAGACTTGAGGATAAACTAAGGATATGGTAAAAAATGTAATAAAGAGTAGGAGGATAGTTAATTTCATTCCTGTTTATTTAAAGTGAGCTATCTTTTGTTTTTTTCTTTTGCAGTATTTTAATTGATTAAATATCAAAGGATTATTTCATTTTGTTTGGTAGTATTCGGTAAATGCTACCTTATGAGCGGTAAGTGTCGGTATTGATGCCGTAAATGGAACAGATAATCTCGATATTGACCTGGATAATAAGTGAGAGATTAATAATTTTTGTGGTTAAAATTTCAGATATTTAATTATTACCATTTTCAATTATAATTAAGCATGAAATTAAGCACTTTATACCCTGAAAGCAGGTCAGGTAAAGAAATTATTTTAACATCTTCACTGGTAGGTATTTTATTTTACATACTCTTGATTGTATATCAACCTTTTGGTACAAGTCAATTTGAACATACCTTTAAATATTTATTACTAGCTCCTTATGCAATTATTACCACATTTTCGTTTTACATTGTCAATATCTTATCTATGCAATGGAAAAAGAAATGGACAACAGGTCGAGAAATTTTAAAAATTTTTTTCATTTTATTTATAATTTCAATATTCGCATACTTCTACAATACTTTATTCTTAAGTAGGGTGAGGCTCTCATGTGAGAATTTTTTGTACATGTTTGCATATTCTGTGGCAATTGGAACTCCAGTTTCGTGTATTTATATCTTGGCAAAATATATTTATCTCAGCAATAATAGCCAATTTAATGAAGAGGCAGGAAATCTTGAAAACGACAACATTGCAGACACAGATCATTGCCTAGCGATAGAACGTAGTTTAAAACTATGTATCATTTCCGAAAATTCCAATATTTTCATGGAGATAGCTGTTGAGGATTTTGTTTTTGCAGAAGCTGCTGATAATTATTGTGTTCTTCATTTTTATGAAAATGATATCCTTAAAAATGAAATAATTCGAATTTCACTTACAAAATTATTGGATCAAATTCAGCGTGATAACATACGAAAAGTGCACCGTTCATTAATTGTAAATCTCAAAAAGGTTATAAAATTTAAAGGAAATACTTCAGGATATAGTATAACACTGGAAAACATGAATAAAGAATTAAGAGTGTCGAGAAACTACATTAGTTCGGTTGCGCCTCTTTTAAAAAAGTTTGCTATTCGTCCCTAATTGTTGTTAGCCACCACTTTGTTTTGCCATGGTGTTTTAGGTCTTTTATCTTCGTAATTATAAAAAAAAACAGTTATGGACAGATTAAGATTTTATTTAGTATTCATTATCGGATTTGTAATTTACTTTTACATCGACACCAATTTCTTTACCTTAATATTAAAACAAATATTCATAGTAACTCACTCAAAAGCCGTAGGACATGTTGTTGCATATGGTATAACATTGATACCTTTATTTATGACCGTTGGGGTTCTTCATAAAGATTATCGAAACATTTCTGAGAAATTGGGAATATCCAAAGGTATCTGGACAGCTACTTTATTTGCCTTAATAACCACACTACCCATGTTAATCGGTTTTATTGTGAAATTTCCATTAAACAAGGAACTATCTTTTGATACAATTATTGTTAATACCATCTCTTCTGCTTTTTTTGAAGAAGTTATCTATCGTGCATTTCTTTTTGGACAATTATACAGGTATACACGTCTAGGTTTTTTTCCTTCTGTATTTTTAGGTTCATTATTATTCGGGTCTGCACATTTATATCAAGGGAATGATATCAACGAGTTGATCGGAATATTTGCGATGACATTTTCAGGTTCAGTTTTATTCGCCTGGGTTTATGCTGAATGGAAATTCAATTTATGGACAGCTATTTTTTTACATTGCTTCATGAATTTATACTGGCTTATTTTTGATGTTGATACTAATGTTTTAGGAGGAACTTATTCGAACTTTTTCAGATTTTTAACCATTATCATCGCGATCTTTTGCACAGTTATTTATAAAATAAATAAGCAGTTTCCTTTCGAAATTAATAGAAAAACGTGGTGGATGAAACGTAGTGCTTAATGTTTTTTAATAATTAGGAAAGAGTTATGACAAAATCACAAATTAAAGAGAGGTCTATTTTTGTCGTAACTAGTTCTCATGTATGAATTGAGGGTATTTTTTATTGAATGAATCCTTTATATATTAGCAGAAAAAATATAGTAAAAATACAAGTACATATGGAAAATGAAGTATTTCACTTTGAAAATAGCAATGGTTGGGAAGATTTAGGTAAGGGAGTTCAAAGACAAATTGCAGTACATAATCAAGTTATGATGCTCACTAAAGTCAAATTTGAAGAAGGGGCTAGGGGCGAATTGCATCAACATCCTCATACACAAATTTCATACGTTAAATCTGGGGTATTTCACTATACTATTGGTAATGTTGTACATGTCATGAAAGAAGGTGATAGTTGCATTATTTCTGGAAATATAGTACATGGTTGTGAATGTATAGTCGCGGGAGTGTAACTTCAACTGTGTCATTGGATAATTGACTTACTCCTAAAAGCCTCTGTCGAGCTTTAGTCTATCCCCAAATTTAATATAAAGTTGAGATATAGTCAAGCCCCAATTGTGCATTG
>NZ_CP066166.1:4000804-5124477 GCF_016132525.1 Sphingobacterium sp. UDSM-2020 | reverse complement strand
TACTCAACTCAACTGCACGTTCTTTAAAGGTGCGATCATATTTTTTACGGATTTTAGTCATCGTTTCAAAATTAAGATATTTATTGTTCTTAACTTACACTGCCGACTAAGTTAGCAACTCCAAGGTATAAAGTCCTCAATAGTTTTCATAAAATAATCGTAAAACATATCTTTATTGCCACAATATAGCTCCATTTTTCCTTCAAGATCACCACTGGCTGTCACAATGTCTTGGAAAATCAGCACAGAATCTCCAGTTGGAATAATACTTTTATTGTAATTATTCTTTTTTTAACAAATATTGATCTCCTTCAAATGTTAAACGATATTTTTTATTTTTTGTGTCGTAACCATTTAATAGTTTCGATGCTTGCGAATTATGATATAATATAACGTAAGTTAACGATTTGTTATAAAAGATAGTATTAATTGAATCATATGAACTGTATGCGTTAAATATATTATCGATCTCTTTTTTTAGTTTAACGTCTTTAATAAAGCTTATTTTGTCTTGACCATAAGAAAAGTATGAAAAGGTTAGTAATAGTATAGTGAAAAAATGCTTTCTTATTTTCATATTTTAAATTTTCTCGATAAGTATTCAAAGCTTTTAAATCATTTACTTTTTACGTATATTATTGTAGTCTAAATCTTAGAAAAATAAATTTCCGTATGACTCATCATCTTTATAATTTTTTATTTTTAAGTCTCTTCCTTCTCCGGTTGCTGAAAGTATAAAAGTTTTATCGGCGTTTATTTTTAAGTAAACGTCTATTAAGCTAACTAATGGTCTTCCGCCTGCTAAAAAAGGTTGAAATAATGACTCTCTAGGAAACATATGTGCTTTCTTAGTAAAAGGTTTATAGTTAGAGAAAAAGTAGTCTAATAATTTTTTTTCCCCATGTAATATGGCTGTTTCTCCTAAATGACCACCTTTATATACTATTGCTTGGAAAATTACAATAGAGTCACCCCCGAATTTAAGTGAGTCTGTATAATTGTTATTTAATAATTCAATAAACTCATTCTTTCTTTTGGGTTTGAGTACTGCAAAAAATGTATCGTTTCCTACGAACTTTCTCTTGTATAATGCATCATGTGTAATAACTATTCTAAAGTTCTTTTCTTTACCTATGTTTGAGATCTTTTTAATTAAGTTTTTATTGGAGATAATTTGGTATAATAAATTCAACTCTTTTTTTAGAAAAAACATATCACCATCAAAATTTAAGTTATAAAAAGTGCCATGCTTAATTATAAAAGGTTTTGGTTTATCAGTTTGATATTTTGTTATAGAGTCTGACTGTTTATATATTTCTAGTCTAAGTGGTATACTATTTTCAAATTCTATCATGATAGAATCTATCTCTTCGTTATTTTTAAAAAGAGTTTTAATATTTTCATTGATACCCTCCTTTTTAAATTTAATTTGATTCTGCCCAAAAACATTTGTTGAGAGGATTGTTAATAAAAGTAAAACTATTAGAGTTGAACGATCTGTCATTTTTTTCATAGCTTTTAATAAATTATATTTTGTAATATTTCTTTTTAGTATTTCTAAAATCGTTATTTCTATCATCCGCAAAAGTGATGTGGATATGGGTGCTATAATTTTTACATGTACAACAGCAACATAGTTATAGGTGCCATTTAATATTCTTTCATATTCTGTTAAATAGCCATCATACGCTGTATCGCCTAAAATATTTAAAATCTTTTTGTTGAAATAGCATCTTTTTAATAAAATATTGGATCATTAGGATCCTCCTGATAATCTTTAATTTTTAAACGTCTGTAACTTCCTTCTGCCGAAAATGTGAAAGTTTTATCTGGATTGAGGCGAAGATATATATCAATCAAACTTGTCCTTTGCGTATTACTAACTCTAGGTTTAAAAAGCCATTTTACATTTCTGTTTGGAAAATTTTTGCGAATCTTTTCTTGAACAGGTTGACTGGCCTCAAAATAGTGATATGTTTTCATCAAATACTGATACAGAGGCTCTGATTTCCCATAAATTATTTCACTGTTTTGAATACCTCCAATTCTATTGATCACAGCCTGAATAATTAATACCGAATCTGTAATGACATCAGTACAATCTTTATAATTTGTATTTAGAAGGGTTATGAAATCTTGTTTATTTTCAGGGTTTAAAATAGCGCTAGCTCCTGGTCCAGACTGGAAAATATCTTGAACAACTGATTTTTTCGATGTAATCACTAAATTAAAATTTTTTTTCTCATTGGATTTTTGAATCTCTGATCCTAATTGATCTTGAAAAATAAATCGGTATAAAAGATTGTATTGGAGTTCTAAGCATAATTTATCCCCTTCAAAATCTAAACTATAAATAGTTGATTTTCTTTTAAGATCTGGATTTGAAGATTTTCCCTCTAAAGGTTCATATAAAAATAAAAACGTTGGAGTATTATTTATGTATTCAATATATATTGAATCAATATTTTGATAGGTATCATATATTTCAGAGATCTTTTTATTATTTTTAAATACAGATTGCGCATGGCTGTTTAGAATTGAAGTTCCAAAAATTATAAAAAATAAAAAAAGTGTTTTTATAAAGTCTTTCATGATAGAATGAAGTTTTAAAATTTATAGTATTTTTTTTGTGTTTGATACCCATATGTCGTTCTATTCCCCCCAGAATTAAGGAAATCTTCCATACTGTTAAAATGTTCCATTCCAGCATCGTCAGTTTTACTCCATATTTGGACGTGTTTGTTGTTTTTAACCACTTGATGTTGAGTACAATTTTGCCTTTCTACTAATAAAAATTCTGAAAAAAAGTATCTTTATTTACTGTAAAAGGAGTAACAGTTACATTTTCATCTGTGAAATCTTTTTCTGGAAATGATTTTGGTTTTTTAAATTTTCTATTCTTAGTTGATTCAACTACAAATCGAAGTAATTTTTTAGTGGTAGGGTGTATTCCTGTTTTCATTTTATCAATTTCATTCCATGTGAAACCAATTTTATCATTATCTACAAATACAATGTCGTCAAGAACACTTATAGTCTTTGAAGATTCATTTTTACTTAAAGCAGAAATTTCACCAATTTTAATTTGAATGAGCGAATCACTTTTATCAAATGTTAAAATTAGCCATCCTTTTGCATATATATTTGGATTCTGTTTATCTTTGTAAGATCCTGATATTGAATCGGTACTCTTATATAGAAAGGGGGAGTTATCCCGTAATTCATTAGGTGAGGTAGTTTGATCTCTGTTAGAAGGTACTTTCGAATAATAAACTTCTGTTATTAAATCTACTAACTTACTATGCCTGTAATAATTGGTTGTGTGCTCAAAAGAAGTTTGTGCAACTAGTATATTACTAGATAGAATAAATATTACAAATAATTTAATTGTTTTTTTCATGCTATTTTAATAGGTCGTCTATAATTATATCGTTATTAGACATTATATGGGTAGTATTAAAATTATTATATGTTGTCCCTGCATTAACACCAGTTTTAAATCCATCTATAAGATTATTAAAAGCCTGTACAGTATTCATTGTTCCTTCCGCATAGGATGATATAGCTAAATGATCTTGAAAAATAAATTGGTATAAAAGATTGTATTTTTGTTCTAGCCACAATTGATCTCCTTCAAAAAATAATTGGTAAATAGTTTCTTTTCTTCTATATTGATCTAAACTTTTTCCCTCTAAAGGTTCATATATGAATAAAGTAAAAGGGGTATTATCTTGATATTGGATGTAGATACTATCAATATTTCGATAGATATCAAAGATTTCGTCTATCTTTTTATTTTGTGTATTATTTTTAAATACAGATTGCGCATGGCTATTTAGAATTGAAATTCCAAAAATTATAAAAAATAAAAAAAGTGTTTTTATAAAGTCTTTCATGATAGAATGAAGTTTTAAAATTTATGATATTTTTTTTGCGTTTGATCCCCATACTTAGTTCATACTATCACTTTCATTTGTTAAGGTGAATATTGGATAATCGTTCTGTTGTCCTATGTATAACAGATTACCATACCAAGAATTTTCTTTAAATATATAAGAACCATCCTGTATAGCCTTATTAAAATCCAATTCAAGACTAGATACCGTGTTCGTTCCCTGTTTAGCTATATCAATCAATTGACCTTTTGTTATCAGATAGTTCCTTCCCGTTGTTGATACAGTAGGACTAAAAGTCATTCTGATAAAAGCAACACCACCATTATCCCAATTCTTAGAAGCCCTAGCAAAATAAAGCTCATAGTTTATATACATGTCTTAATTATCAAAGGATAATGTTTTAACAAGACATCCATTATATATCTATTTTGCACCTGCCGGTTGTCCACCCATTATGTAGCAAAGAAAACGCTCATCCAAAAGATTAGAGCCACAGCACGCATATTAAACTTTGTCCTCTAAATTTTCCATTTCTTTAAATTGGTTATAACCTTCCCCTTAAAGATATAAATAATATAAGGCTTTCTTTTCTTGCTTCAAGCAAATCTTTTCAGGAATGCAATGGATATTATAGTATTCAGCTTAGGTACCTATTCGTACGCTGTTCGGGAAGGCTTCGGAAAATTTCTACTGAGCCTCTACTGTTTTTATACTGTTTGTCTACCTTGCCTCTACAGAAACAGTATAGGCGTTCCGAATAAGGGGCGAAGCAGTCTCGAATAGAGGCTGAATAATTACCGAGAGAGAACGTTTAATGAGCTTCTAACTTTTTTTAGTTGTTAAATCGTTATGGAGCAAGCCAAGTACAAATTTAGATACGTCAAAACATTAATAGTAGTTTATCTGATTTCAAATGTATTACTATATTTAGTTAGGTTTGTTTTGAAATAATTAGTGTTGTTTTAGAGTAGGTCACAGGAGGAACGAGAAATAGTTAACCGTTGCGCCACATTTCGCCTAGCTATAAATTTACAAATGTCTTATTTTCTTGCAAATACTTGTACGAAGTATTCATTTAAAAGCTCTTTCTTTTCCGAATATTGTTCGATCGTAAGATTTACTAGTATAGAATGGATTCTCAGTAGAAGATTTATGGTTTTGTACTGATAACATTCAAGTTGCATTCTATCTTCTGCTCGATTTCTAATTGTAATTTCGTTTGATATTTGGTCAAGTTAGATAATGAGATTAGTCCCCCGCTTGCAATTATGGCTCCTCCAACAAATGGGAAACCTGCTCCAACTAAATCGAGCATATTTGCTGAAAATAGAAAAGGTAGACAAAATATCATTCCAAAAGTTCCCAGGATTACTGCTAAATATGAACTTATTTTTAGTATAGTTTTCATATCAAATTCTTTTTGTGATTCAGATTTGGAATAATTCATTACATATTCTCTTAAAGTTAAAGTTTGGCAATGTGCATAATCTTCAATAGTCCAGGTTTTTATCGGTTTCGATTTTGATCCGTTTTTAAAATCAAAGTAAAATGTTTTCCATAAGTCTGGTAACAGCATAAAACCAAAAATAAAAATCATAATACTTGGAACTGAATAATTTCCGTTTCCAAGCATAAAAGCCTGCATTCTAATTTCGTCCACTGGAGTCATTTTGAAATCTAACAATACGTGTTTCAAATCGTGACTTTCATAGTTTGGAACTAATCTTAATTTGTTTTCTTCTAAACATTTAGCAATGTCTTGACCTAAAGTACCTTCAGGTAGATTTAGTAATTCCCTTTTCTTTTGCTCATATACCTGGGTATCGTGAAATTGTTCTATTGTCCAAACTGAAAGATTAAATGATTTTTTAATAATTCCTCTTGCTATAATCTGTAAAATATTCATTTATTCAGCATTAAGATTTTAATAAAACGTCTGATTTTTTGCATACCGATAACACTTGTATTTATGAATCGAATTTACAAAAAAGTTTAGCCAATCCGCCGCAGTATTTCCTAAACTCAACTTTTGGTTTACATTTAATCACAATTCCTTTCCAATCAAAAAAGTTTAGAAAGATTCACCTACCTATTTCCACCATTCACCGAGTTTTTAGTTGGTTTAGTCTAATTGCCATAGCGTAGGAACGATTTACACCCTACTTTTGAATCAATAACTAAGAACAAACAACTAACAATATAACATAAAGATATTATGAACACTTTAGCAAAACCATTCGCAGCAGCAGCCTTGATCGCAGTATCAACATTCACTATGGCAGCAGGCAAACCAGAGGTAGCAAACCCTAAAAAAGCAGTAGTCAACTTATCCACAGCAGATCTAGCAATTGATCATTATGTAGCAGTTATGACCGAAGGACAGTCGGCAGGAGTAGAGCAATTGTTTACATCAGATTTTAAACAGAAAGTTCATGCATCAGAAGATAAGACCAATAGCCGTTCAGAAGTAATCTCATTCCTGAAAAAACAAAAAGGCGAGCAATTGAACTGTAAAACCAGTACTACCATTGTTGAACAATCAGGTGACTATATGGTAGCAAAAGTAACCCAGCAATTTGAAGGTTTTACTAAGACCGATTTAATCACCTTGGTCAATGATGGAGGCAACTGGAAAGTATCCCAATCCATCAACACGTATAAGTAAGTTAAATTCATATGTTTAGTCAAAGCCACGTCGTGAGATGTGGCTTTGTTTGTTTTTATCTAAAAAAAATATAAAGCTCGTTAAATGTTGATTAATTTTAAATATTTAGAGAAATAAAAATGGAAGTTAAATTTAAAATTGAAACATTAGGGTATATTGTTGCTGAGTTTTTATCAGATACAAAGCGATTAAAAATAGGTCATAGTTCAAATTATGGAGATAAATTTCAGGAGTTACTTAACAAGTTTTTTTTCATATATGAAATAGTAAAAGAAAATGATAGTATCTATTTTCCGTATTCTACCGATGTACTTTGGCAGGACGATTTTGTGAATTATAAATGGAATATAAGCATGCATTCACTTGATTCCTGCATCAATATCAAAATTTATGAATTATCACCTTCTAATTCGGAGTATAAAGAGGAGCTACTCAATATAAACATTAAAACAGAGGAATTATTTGATTGTATTTATTTGTCATTAGAGGAAGCTCTGACTGATTTTGGATTGGTTGGATATAAGAAAAAATGGGAAGCAGGTAATTTCCCCATATATGAATATATAATTTTAAAGGCGGCTAGAAAAGAGGTCGATTTGTTAAATGTTAGATGCAAAGAAGAAGGAGAATGGAGGCAAAAGGTAGATCTTAGTGATGAATTAGGAATTCTCAATATGAGGTGACATCCTCCCCAAAAAATTACATTTTAAAAGTATATCATTCTGAGATGAATTACTAATTTTAAATGTTATGATAAGACTTTTGAAAGAAACGAATCTCTCCGATAAAAAGAGCTTTAGTTTTTGAAAATTAGAATAACAGCAATTATTGTTTATAGACATGAGAATGATAAATATGAAAATAGCATCTCTTTTAATAGCCTGCATTATATTTAATATTATTTACCTACAGAGCTGTATAAATAATAGCGAATCTAACACCGGAGAAAGATCACCTTTAGTATTCTCAAATTTTGATTCACTAGAGCATTATTCGATTGCAATTGATCTTTATAAGATAAGCGAATTGGAGGATAAGCAAAATAAAATCGAGAAAGATAACCTTTTGCTGTCTGTACTGCAAGACAGTCAGGTTGATATTTCTTTGCTACCTAGATTGAAAGAAATAGGATATTCAAATAGCTCAATCAATAAGTCTCTTTATAGACCTATAGATTCTTTATTTTTTTCAAAAGTTCGAAAGCATTATCTCGATACCTCATGCATACAAGAGTTTCGTGATATCCTAGTTTTTTATAAAGACAAAAAGTGTATTGGAATCGCTAAAATCTGTTTTGAATGTAGAGCCATGGTTTCGTGGAGTCAAAATCTGAAATTTAAAGGTTTTGGTGATTGGTCAGATTATGATGTGTTGAACCCCATATTACAAAAAATCTAGCTATTGATGATAGTTTAGTTTTATATTAGATTACCATAATAACATAATATAACAATATGGGAGCATTTGCGAAATTTGGTGGATGTATCGCGGTGAAATGGGTAATTTTTTATATCTATCTTTTTTTAGAAGGTAATTCCAAATGGGATTTTGGAAGGGTTAACGTTGAAGGGCTTTTCTTGGCGGTATTTATGTTGCTTTCTCTTCCAATACTTGAAGTAGTGTTATTATTTCTTCCTGTAAGATTGTCTTTTCGACAAAGTAAGCGGAATAGACTACTGATCTTATTTTGTGTTTTTAGCCTAGAGTTTGCTTTAGGATGGTATGCAACCAACCAAGACTTGGCAACTTGGATGCTCGTTAAAATAGGCTTGAGTATATTGTTATTTCTACTATTTTACAGGAAGCAATTCATCAGCTAAGAAAACCGAAAATTTCAAATTAAGCAGGTTTGGCGTATTTTGTCTAACCATAAATATACAAAAGTCTTATTTTCTTGCAAATACCTGTACGAAGTATTCATTTAAAAGCCCTTTCTTTTTCCGAATATTGCTCGATAGTAAGATTTACTAGTATAGAACGGATTCTCAGTAGAAGATTTATGGTTTTGGACTGATAACATTCACGTTGCATTCTATCTTATGCTCGATTTCTGTTGTAATTTCGTTTGATATTTGGTCAAGTTTGATAATGAGATTAGTCCCCCGCTTGCAATTATGGCTCCTCCAACAAATGGGAAACCTGCTCCAACTAAATCGAACATATTTGCTGAAAATAGAAAAGGTAGACAAAATATCATTCCAAAAGTTCCCAGGATTACTGCTAAATATGAACTTATTTTTAGTATAGTTTTCATATCAAATTCTTTTTGTGATTCAGATTTGGAATAATTCATTACATATTCTCTTAAAGTTAAAGTTTGGCAATGTGCATAATCTTCAATAGTCCAGGTTTTTATTGGTTTCGATTTTGATCCGTTTTTAAAATCAAAGTAAAATGTTTTCCATAAGTCTGGTAACAGCATAAAACCAAAAATAAAAATCATAATACTTGGAACTGAATAATTTCCGTTTCCAAGCATAAAAGCCTGCATTCTAATTTCGTCCACTGGAGTCATTTTGAAATCTAACAATACGTGTTTCAAATCGTGACTTTCATAGTTTGGAACTAATCTTAATTTGTTTTCTTCTAAACATTTAGCAATGTCTTGACCTAAAGTACCTTCAGGTAGATTTAGTAATTCCCTTTTCTTTTGCTCATATACCTGGGTATCGTGAAATTGTTCTATTGTCCAAACTGAAAGATTAAATGATTTTTTAATAATTCCTCTTGCTATAATCTGTAAAATATTCATTTATTCAGCATTAAGATTTTAATAAAACGTCTGATTTTTTGCATACCGATAACACTTGTATTTATGAATCGAATTTACAAAAAAGTTTAGCCAATCCGCCGCAGTATTTCCTAAACTCAACTTTTGGTTTACATTTAATCACAATTCCTTTCCAATCAAAAAAGTTTAGAAAGATTCACCTACCTATTTCCACCATTCACCGAGTTTTTAGTTGGTTTAGTCTAATTGTCATAGCGTAGGAACGATTTACACCCTACTTTTGAATCAATAACTAAGAACAAAAAACTAACAATATAACATAAAGATATTATGAACACTTTAGCAAAAACATTCGCAGCAGCAGCCTTGATCGCAGTATCAACATTCACTATGGCAGTAGCTAAACCAACAGGAGATAACTCTAAAAAAGCGGTGGTCAATCTATCCACAGCAGATCTAGCCATTGATCATTACATTGCGGTTATGACCGAAGGACAGTCGGCAGGAGTAGAGCAATTGTTTACATCAGATTTTAATCAAAAAGTACAGGCAGCAGAAGCTAAGATCAACAGCCGTTCAGAAGTAATTTCATTCTTGAAAAAGCAAAAAGGAGAGCAGTTGAACTGTAAAACAAGTACTACCATTGTTGAGCAATCCAGAGACTATATGGTAGCAAAAGTAACCCAGCAATTTGAAGGGTTTACCAAGACCGATTTAGTTACCTTGGTCAATGACGGAGGCAACTGGAAAGTATCGCAATCCATCAATACGTATAAGTAAGTTAAATTCATATGTTTAGTCAGAGCCGCATCGTAAGATGTGGCTTTTCTTTTTACTGTATCTCTAAAGGTTGATCCAATTTGTGCTACCCGACAACAAACGACAACAAACGATTACAAACGTTTAATAATCGGCTAATATTTTTAGTTTTTATCATATTTGATTTATGTAATTGATTATTTAAGTAAATCCTAAAATTATGTTAGCACATGCAGAACCCGTATTTATTGATCCAACCACCGATGAAGGATTCAAGCGGTTATTTGGAGACAAAGTCAACCTGATCAACTTTCTCAACATCATCTTTCGAGGTCGAAAGACCATTACAGATCTTACTTATCGGGATACAGAGCGTATCGGAGCAACTGAAGAGATCGGTAAAGTTATTTTTGATCTCGTAGTGCAGATCAGTACAGGAGAAGAGATCATCATCGAGATGCAGACGAGTACACAGATCAACCTGAAGCAACGTATGCTGTATTATGCCAGCAAGGTCATTTCAGACACAGCACCCAAAGGAAACCGTAAAGCCTGGGGGTATGCCATTCCCGAGGTTTATACCATTGTACTGATGGATGGTTTTCATATGCCGGGAGGTGATCATAAAACCTATTTTCACGATACCTGCCTGTGTAATAGAGATTCAGGAAAAATTTTCTACGAGGGTTTGGGGTTTATCTATTTAGAAATTATTAACTTTGTTAAAAGCGAAGCTGAGGTTGAAGACGAACTGGACAAAGTATTCTTTATGCTCAAGAATATGTCTACGTTAAAGACCCTGCCAAGGATTATGAAATCGGTAGTATTTCAACGCTTCTTTCAGTTGGCCAGCTACGCAAAATTGACAAAGGAGGAACGGACTATGTATGATATTAGTTTAAAACGTAAGTGGGATGCTGAAGCTGTGCGGATGTACCAACAGGAACAACAAGAACAACTTGAAGGGAAACTGCAGGGACTAGAAAAGCAATTGAAAGAAGCTAAAAAAGCAGAAAAAGAAGCTAAAAGAGTTTCAATAACAGCTAAAGCTGAAGGTGTTGCTGAAGGCGAGCACAAAAAAGCTATGGAGACAGCTTTGAGGTTTAAAGAGATGGGTTTACCTGTAGAGCAAATTGCTAAGGGTACCGGACTTTCCATTGAAGAGATCGAAAAACTGAAGTAGAACAGTGTTCTAAAATATATAGAACCGTTTGGGATGACTAAGCGGTTTTTTTTGTGCAATTCCAAATCATTCATTCTTCTATGAATGAAAGGTAGCTTTCTGCTTTTTGATATTCTAATAATATCTGCTTTTTAGGACAAACCTTTCTTTTAGTCATAAAAAGAAGAGAAGGTGTCCAAAATTTTTTTAGATAATTTATAAGAAACTTGGTAAACAAAAGATATTGGAAGTTTCTTCTTTAAATTTCACCCAGTAATAATATATTTTTTAGGAGTATGTAAAGAAAGAAATCGCTATTTTTAATAAAGGATAGTGAAGCCTTCCCTGTTTTTGAAGACTTACCATTTTTCAAACAGTGAATAAATATAAAAATATGCTTTAATGGTAAGTCTTGAGTAAGTCCACCTAATTTGGTTTACAAAAGCTGTATAAAATATTATGTCACCAGTTTTTCTATTTTATAGTGCTTAATTTGAAAGATACTAATTATATTAACATAACTTCTTTAAATAGTGAAAAAAATTACTTTAATATTTTTAATGATATTGACATCAACGATCCTTGTTAAAGCACAACGACTCATTTATTCTTCTAATTATCCAACCCAAAAGGTTCGGGTAGTATTGGAACAATCGCAAGGAGGGACAATTGTTGAAAGTATAAAAAATCTGGAGTATCTTCCATTACAAGCCGGAAAGGAAGATTTGATTGATTACATAGTAGACTTTAAGATTGTTGAAGATAGAATTGCCATAGTTGGGTCTCCTAGTAGTGGAGGATTACTTTATATCTATGATAATAATGGGAAATTGATAAAGAAAGTAAGTAAAATCCAAGATGTATTGAAAACCAGAGATAACGGTTTGTTTTATAAGATTGACAAAGATGGAGGTAATTTAAAATTAACTGGTATGAATACCGTGTCTCAGTATTTATTTACAAAGAATGGTGATTATGTTGACACTATAAAGAATAATTTTCAAGGAGGAATTCCTCCAAAAGAATTAAATTTAAATGCTAATAGCAAGTTTTCCTATACTAGCATCTTTTACTGGAATGGACGAAAGGACAATAATGTTCTCTCATTAAATGATTCTATTTTAATTAAATTCAATCCATTAGATACGAATATGACATATTATACGATGTCAGATGGATTTACAAAAGTAAATGAAGACCTTGCCTACCTGAGTATTGCACAGAAAAATCAAATTTACGAGCTTGATAGCAAAGGTGTAAAGAATATTTATGATTTTGTTTTTCCAATGAATAATACTTTAGCAGAAGAAGACAAATTGAAATTTAAAAATGTGAATGATTTGATTAATTATTTGACAGACCAGTCTTCAAAGATTATAGAGATAGGGAGGGTAGTTCGATTTAAAAACTATTTAATTTTTAGCATAATTCTAGGTACGGGACCTAACTGGTTAGCTTTAGATTTGGAGAATAAAAGCATATACAATTTAAGTAATATTATTGCTGATAAGTCTAATGATTATCTCGATTTTCTGGGTCCTAGTTATTTGACTACTGATGGTGAATATTTATACTCAATTATCTACCCTCAAGATATTCGTTCGGCAATAAACAAATCAGCGACAGAAAAACATACTATTCGAAAGACCTATTTGGACTTACAAAAGTCTAATAATCCAGTTATTGTTAAATTTCAATTAAATTTATAATGATTAAATGGATAATTTGTTTTGTATTTATATTTATTAGTATTCATAATGTCATCTCACAAACTAAAATACAAGGTATATTAATTGATTCGACGAATCATAACATATTAAAAGCTGTTTCTGTATCTCTTTTTGAAGAGGGAAAAACTTTCGTTGAAAAAGTTGCAATTACCGATAAATTTGGAAAGTTTGTTATAGAGTCTGCACCTGCTGAGAAGCCATTAAGGTTGGAGTTTTCCTTTGTCGGTTATGAAGTAACTGGTAAGTTATTACTGTTGAAGAAAGACGAGTTCAAGGATCTTGGCTATATCAATATGTCTTTCTTAGAAAATAAGTTAGATGAGGTGCAAATAATAGCTCCTGTGCGTATGAAAGGAGATACACTTGAGTTCAATGCAGGTTCATTTAAGTTGGATTCGAATGCAGTGGTGCAGGATCTTCTTCGAAAATTACCTGGGTTAGTCGTCTGGGGTGATGGCACGGTAACATATAACGGTAAAGAAATACCTCAAGTTTTGGTAAACGGAAAACCATTCTTTGGCGCAGATATGGGAATTGCTCTGCAGAATATAACTAAAACCGCAGTTAAAACTGTTCAGGTGTATGATAGTCGATCTAGAGAATTAAAGAAGGAAAATCCCGATAATCAAAGGTATGAAATGAATCTTGTATTAAATGATGGGCAAGACCAGCTGTATTTCGGAAATGTAAGTGCGGGAGTAGGAACAGAGAATCGATATCATGCGCAACTGAACTTTAATCGGATGACCCCGAAATCACAATCTACCTTAGCATTTTCAAGCAATAATGTTAATAAGGATCTGAGAGATATTGATCAATTGCTTAAAAATTCAACCTTTAAAGGTGTTGGTGTTAATTCAGATTTTAATTCCGACTTTATGCGAGAAGGAATACTTAAACAGAATGTATTAGGAGGGCGGTTCCAATATGATTTTGCAGGCACTAATCAAGTCAATTTAAAGAACTTTATTACCACTGATGTACTCGTTAAAAATAATGTAACTAATATTAAGAATGAGTCAAATACAGTATTACTAAACAGTGATGATACGGAAAAAAATAGTAGAAATACTAGCTCTGAAAACAACACTAATCTAAATGATTATCGTGCAAATGTGTTGTATAATAGTACAGTAGGTACAATTTGGGATAGGCCAATCAACTTGCAAAGCAATTTAAGTTTTCATAAATCAAAAGAAGATAATAACGTGCATTCCTTTTCCAAATATAATTATTCAAATAATCAACTTGAAAATGATATCAAGAATACAAGTTTGCTCAATGCGGATGATATAAATTTTAGTGCATTGATTATTCTTTTGAATAAGAATAATCGAAATGCACTAGGAGACATTAATGAGAAAGAAACTTTTTGGGAACGGGTGTACTATCAGTTGGATATTAAAGGAAATATAGGTCAAAATGATGCTAATGCTCGGAAAGAAAATAATTACATCAATTTTTTAGATAATGCTCAAAGTAAGATTATTAACAGGACATATGCCGAAAATACAAAGCGAAAAGATGCTTTAGTAGATTTATCTGCCAAAGATAACCGTAGTGGATTTGAACTCGGAGTAAATTTATATACATATGGTCAGGGTAACAATAATAACATCTATGACGAAGTTTCTGGTGTTGCTGTTTTAAATTCAGATTTGACACATATATCCAACAATAATCGCATTCAGTTTGAACCAAGAGTTAGTTTTCAGAAGTATTTATGGAATAAGCGACTTTACGGTCGTAACAATTCTTATTTTCTATTAAAGTCGAAAGTTGGGTTGCGTAGCTATCAGGAGAAAACTACGTCCACCTTAGATTATCGAAATTTGACTCTGAATTATCATACTTTCATGCCAGACTTGAAATTAAATTATAGTTATACCAAAACAAGTTTTTATATTAAAACGTTAAATTTTCAGTATAATTACAATGAAGATTATCCGCTAGTAAATAGCCTTCGTCCCATTTATGACGATATCAATCCTGCATACCGATTTTTTGGATCTACTCATCTTCTAAAAAAAACAGGGATACATCTATTCAATCTAAATGGAAGCTTTGAGCAATTAAAGCAATATGGTTTTAATGTATATGGAGGAATTACTTATCGTAATTATCGAAATGCACAGATCGACAGTATTGTTTATACTAAAGATCAACTAAAGGCTTATATCGGACAGATAGATAAGAGTGTTGATGCGTTTTCAGGAGATTTCAAAGTTGTTAAACCGTTTTTAATAAAGAAAAATCAGACCTTTAATGTAAAGTTGGATGGCAATATTACCTGGGCAGATCGTTATCAATATACTGATCAACAGTTGCAAAATATGAAGTCGAATAGTCAGGAATTGAATCTTAACCTTTACTATACGTTCAATAATGCATTTCAGATTGGTTGGGTAAATGGGGGTAATAGGTATCAGCGTAAAGATAAATTGAATACTAATTCCAATAATAGTTACAGCTCCTTGACTTGGAGATCAACCTATAACGTGGCTTATGTTTTAGCTACTCGCTGGTCTTTTAATAGTAATGTAACTAGCTTGGTCAATAAATCTGGTAGCTTTAGTAATGATGCTTGGATTTGGAATTTTGATATAGGATACCGTATGTTGAAGGGTAATAACCTTGAAGTTAAATTATCAGCTAATGATCTGCTTAAACAAAATAAGGGTATTTACTTTATCAATGGTTTGACTGAGTTCACCACAGGTACTCGTAATATCTTAACCAATTATTATCTGCTGACGCTGTCTTACTTTCCGCGCAAGTTTGGGAAGGGAACTAGATTATAATAGGGGAGATCGAATAATACTACGGATTAATTAGATGTATAAAAATTTTGAAGCTGCACTTCCAGTGATTCGTTCGTCTTGGAAGTGCGCTCCAAAAACCTAATCCATACAGTATCCATTTTTCTAAAGGTTTTGAACAACTCTATAGGTGGCAAATTCTACAATATGGATTATACGCACGTTTTATTGGGCTCCGCAGTTGCGAATAGAAGATCAATCATACATGCAATTGCCTTATTTATTCGCTCACGACCAGCTTGTTCCATGATGTTAATTTCACAAAATGTTCCCCCTGTCGCATTTGCATATAAGGTTAAGTAATAAATTCCTCCACATAGAATTGCATAACATGCTCTCAGATCAATTTCGCTATTCTCAAATTTAGGATCCGTAATTTGAAATAAGTTGCTTCTTAACATTTCGCGTTCTAATGATAATTGTTCAGTCGCAAATGATTTCTCAGATATTTCCCAGAGAATGATTTTTTGCGTTTCTTTTAAAATATCTAAATGGTTAAATAAATTCACTAAGAAATCTTTTGCTATTGTTTGACCATGATCTTGTGTATCACTTTTTATATCTTCAGATATTACATTGTTTAGATTGATCCAAAAATCTTTTCTTCTAAAGTATGCATTAATTAATTCGTCTAAACTTCCAAAATATCTATATATAAGTTGTTTATCAACTTTAGCTAGTTTTGCTACCTTATTCACGCCTAAACTAGTGTAGCCTTCTTTGATAATTAATTCACCAACCGCTTCAATTAATTTGTCTTTGGTTCTTTCTTTGTTTCGAATCTCTCCGTCAGTTATTTTTCTCATAAATTAACCAATAGTTTTAGGTAATTTGTATAATACTATATCTAAATCATCAATGGAATGACTTGCAGACAAACTAGTTCTAATTCTTGAGTCTTTTTTAGATACAGCAGGGTAGCATATTGGATTTGTGTAAAGACCTCTTTTGAATAAATCAGTAGTTGCACGTAATGTTCCAATTACAGGTGATACGCTTGCACCAGTTCCATATTTCATTAGACCAGTAATAGCTGCCTCTTTAATAAGGGGGTGTTGGCTAAAGCCTAAATAATCATTTGAAACTAATAAATTCTTGGCCATATTTACTTTCTAAAATCATCTTAGAAGAACATCCACTTTTTGAAATGATTCTATAGCTTTGATGATCATCATACTTTTTGTAACTCAAGTATTTTTCAAAAATTTTTGAACTTTCATCAATATTGAGTTTGGAAATATTTTCAAAATCTTTGAATGTTGCATTTTCAAATTCTATCATTTTTGTTTAAATTAGATTTAGTAGTGTGAAAAATAATTTGTTTATAATGTTGTGGATATTGAGTAAATCTTAGGTTAAAAGTGTAAATTTAGTATAAATTTTTTTATCTTAATAAAATTTTAATAAAAAAACACCAATGTGTAGTTTATAAATTAGAATGATTCTTAATCAATCTTGACTCACTTTATAATTTTATAAAATAATTATAAATGTTTTATTTTTAATGTGTTTATGTAGTTGCTATTTTTTGTCGATTAATAGATAGTTGTTTAAAGTTTTGATAAAACAGATTGATCATCCTTTTTATGCGTATAGTAGTACATACTGCGACTCATGCTAACAATCTTACAGGCTCTATGAATACTGATTCCCTGCTCATCTATTGCACCATCGACCAGCTCTTTACGTTCATAGAGCCTTAAAGCTTTTTATTCATTTATAATGATTTTTCAAAGGAATTCATGAGTCACTACGTTTTGTTTTCTATTATATCTTTTAAAATACGATGATCTAGGCTTAAGTCTGCAAACATTCGTTTTAAACGGGAGTTTTCTTCTTGAAGAGCCTTTAGCTCTTTAAGATGCTGAGCATCCATACCTCCGTATTTTTGCTTCCATTGTTAGAAAGTAGGAGCTGAAATTCCATGCTCTCTACAAATATCCTTGGTAGATTTTCCTGATTCATATTCCTTGAGAATATTGATGATTTGATGTTCTGAAAACTTGCTCTTCTTCATAGTATAAAACTAATTTAACATTTTTAATTTGTCTGAAAAACAGGTAAGTCTACCTTACAGAAAAATCTGCCAGCCATTAAGTGCACTGAGGATTTCTTTAACAAACTCCTGTTTGCTCCTGATTTCAGCAATTTCATCACCGGTTAAAATATGCCATATTTTATCTGAATACTCATGCTCAGCACCATGGTCGTCGCGATTTTGGTAATAATTAAGATTAAGCGTGGAGTAATATTCTTCAAATTTTTCAATAGTTTTATTTTCAAGATCAAAAGAAGCAAATTCTCTCAGATCTTTTAATCTACATCTGTAAATATTTTCACCATTGGTCCACAATAACATTGAAATTTTATCATTGACATAACCTAGGAATTGTACATTTTTAGACAGTGAGTAAGCGCGATCAAATGGTGAACGTATTACGATTTGATTAAATATTGTTTTGTTTATTTTTTGATTGTTGAGTTTAACAACAGATATATCTATGGTCGTTTTTTTGGTAAAGAGATTGTCTATATTCATTTTTATGAAATCGTTATAAATTAATTTTTAATCTTAAACCACTTAAGATAGATTGAAATATTTAAAACTATACTTCACATAAGGCTTACCATTATTAATATATTTTTTAACAAAGTGCAAAAATTCATTTTTAATTTCGTCATCTGTGATGCTATTTGCTACATGAAACGTAAATAGGTCTTTATCTCCGAATACATCATAGATAAGTTTTTCGCTCAAACCATATTCGTCGTCGCTATGCATGTTTCTGATAATGAGTGATCTCAGAAAATGTCTTAAATCTTTTTCGTTGGTGTTATGTTTAAAAATCTTAATAGCTTCTTGATGTATTTGCCATGATTGATCATCATTTAATTCTTCTGCTTTCTCGTTGATCTTTACATTATAAGATCTTATACCCCAAAACATCCAAACAACTTCAGGTGGAATTATTTTGGGGCTTCTCTGTAATCCTTCAACTAGGCAATCAAATTGTACTTCATAAAGTACGCTTTCTTTAATAAAAATGCAATTTTCAAATTCAAGTAAAATGTTTCGGGCTAACTCAGCAAGAAATATATAAGATGAAATATGCTGCGTAAATAAATGTTTTAAATGTTTTGTGTGATCTTCATAATTGTCCTCGTATACGTTTGCAACTATTTGTTGATTTTTATTAAAATGTGTCCAGGTATACTTTTTAAAATTAAAAGCATTTAAACCGTCTTTTTTTATAAGTTCTGGTGCAATGAACCGAAAGAGTAAATTGGTGATTGTTTCATATATCTCTTTGCTTTTAAAATCAATGATTTCCATTTTCAAGATTCTAGAGCATAATGGTTTACATAGCCCCCTGTTTATTTGATCAATAACATAGGCTTCAGCATTTTTAGTATTAATAAGCATATGCTCACGGAAAGCGTGTTCTGATATCGCTATTGATGAAATACGGTTAGTGAAAAACAGATCAAACATCGCAGGGTTTTTGATTGACTTTATTTTATCTTTCGAATCAACAGTTAAATTTAAGTCGAAAAGGTAGTGCAGTAAACTTTTTATCAGTTTTTTGTCTGCTATATTATACTTGTTATCTAAAATGTCAATTAATAGATATGCTTTGTTATCACTTTTTTCAGATTTAACCAATTCATAGTCTCGTTTGTATGAAAAAGTATCATTTGAGGATAACAGTATTTCACTTCGTTTTTCATACAAGAGATCATATGCAATAGGAAATTTAAATTTCAGGAGTTGTGAGTAAAGCAATTGTGCAAAATCTACCTCATTGGAAATAAGGGAGTAAGTCAGTTTAAAACTGTTTACAAAACGTATGATATCTCTATGAGTATTAAATAGAGGTGAAATTGACTCCTCATACCCACTTTCAAAGTTAAGGGGTATAAAATTATCTTTTAAATATTTGAGATCATCTTCTTTGATTATTGATTTTAAGTTTTCTACCAAAGCGTCAGTAACTAAGTGATTTTCAGTTTTTGGCAAAGCTATTTCCAATTGAAATATCTTATCTAGATAATTAACTGATGTATTAAGGTTGATGGTTTGGATCGCCGACTCTACATACTGTCTGTCATAGGCCACTATGTATGTTACATTGCCAAAATTTGCTGTGTTTCTTATCAATCTTAGTACTTCCAGCACTTCCTCATTATGTAAACGATCTAAGTCGTCAATTACTACAATGATTTTACGGGGAAAAGAAACCATCATTTCATTGATTCTCTTTTTTTCGTCATTCAAGTCCCTTTCAAAAAATAATGTTGCATCTCGTAGGTTGTTCAGTAGGTTTCCGAACATTGTATCTTTATTATTCAATCTTCTATAATAATTGTATAGTGATGATGATAAAGTCTTGTTTTCTTTCGCCAAATTGATACTTAATTCATCAAAGAAATATTTGTGAATGTCTACCGCTGTATTCGCATCCCAAGGATTAAAGAATACAATGAGGGGTTTAAATTCATCATTATTTTTATTGATGGAAGTGGACGGTCCGATATGATCTTCTACTTTATTCTTTTTTAGACTATTACATATTAAATTAACAAAAGAAGATTTTCCAGAACCGTAGCAACCGGTAATTCCAACTGCAAATGCTTTAGTATTTGCAGTTAGCATTATTTGTTTCGCTATTTGTTCAGCAACTTGATTACGTTCGTAGGAATCACCTGCTGCATCAATGATGACGTTATCTTCGATAAATCCATCAGTAGTGTTATTATTTGATCTCAGTTTTTCGATACTTTTCAAATAGCTATGTCGTATCAATTGTATTAATGATGTGAAGGCAAATAGTTCGATATACTTTAAAGTAGGGTAGGTGGTAGATGTAAAAGACCAGTAATCATCAAATCGAATTATAGAATAAATTATTAGAAAACATAGTGCATACTTGATAATACCACGATGGTCCTTGTTTTTCCAAAAATGAATAGTAATTAAAATGAGCACAATGACTATGCAAAAACTTGTAAATAGATCCGATGTGACTCTACTAAATATTGGCTTGACTAGTAATGTGTTTAATACATCGTATATGGCATAACGAAATATGACCAATATACTAATCGTAACTAAGTAAGTTAATATTTTTATATATTGATTATTTTCTTCTTTGTTATCGTTATCTTTCATTTATGATTGGTATACGGAGTTATAAATTTATATTCTCTTTATAGAGTTATTATGGCTGCGAATAAGAAAATACTTTAACAGATTAATCGGTTAAACTATTTTTCTCGAAAATACAAAAATATCATCAGCAATCGAATTGTTAACTTTATTTTAATGGAACCATTACAATCGCAAAAAGAAGAAATTGATGCTATTTTAAACAAGATTTATAGTACTTGGAATTCCTACCTGTTTAAATACAAATTCTGCTTCAGTAAACTTAATTCAGGAGATGATTTAAAAACAAATTATTTCGGGGATCTTATGGGCTACTTTACAGATACGTTAGAGATTGTATTTGATAGTACTCCTCCCAAAGCTCGAAATTATACAGAGATGTTTACCTTTAATATTAGTTTTTTACAGGCAATCTATGTACAACAAGATTTTCTTGAGGAATTACTTTTTATTTTTAAAATGGGAGTTTCCAAAGGAGAACTTAAAAAGGATATAAATTATTATGTGAATCGTGATTTCGACCAAGTATGTATACCTAGTCGAAAGACAAAGGAACTTTTATGAAGTAAATTGATTAATAAACCATTAAATATGACAAATAGCGAAGCTAAATAAATAAATACGGGAAACCGTTTTTATTTATTGCTTGGTTTGGCGTATCTTAATGGCGGTAATTCCGAAACGGAATGCCTTATAACCCAGTTTTAATATGCGGAATACTCAAAACAATGACAGAATTGTAAAATTTGATATTCTTGGATTATTTGATTCAAGAAATATTTATATGGATTTATCGAATCCGTACAAAATTTTTGTAGGTGAGAATGGTTTAGGAAAAACAACAATTCTTAATATTATCTATTACACATTAAGTAATCAATTTAGCAAGCTTGCAAGAATAAAATTTAAAGAAGTTCAAATTCATTATCTTTCTGGAAGACAGTTTAGTTTTAAAAAGTCTGAATTAGGGGTGTTTGGACAGGAGGAATTTTTAGATCCTCGTGTTACTCTTGTAATCGATGCTATTAATGAAATATTGTCAGATGATCAAAAACTTGATTTAATAAATTCTCTAAATAGTAATGATAGGAGTGAAATAAGGAATACCTATGAAAAGTATACTCATATCATTAATGATTCGATTAGTGTTCCTTCAATGCGGATTAGGAAAGCTTTGTCCATCATGTATGATATTAGTTTGAGGAAATATCATGAGTTTAATTTATTAAACCAGCAAGAATTGAATATTATATACTTCCCAACTTACAGACGAATTGAGGAAGATTTAAAGAACCTAGGAATAAAATCTGATCTATCTCATCATGGTAATAATAGATTAATACAATTTGGGATGGAAGATGTAGAATTGGCAATATCTAATATTCTTAATGAAATTAAAAATGCCACATTAATTGGCTTTTCTTCGCTAGCAGGAGAACTTCTAAATCAATATGCTTCTAATCACTTAAGTATAAATAATTCGAGTGTAATAATTACAAGTGAAATCTTGAATATTGTTATGGAGAGAATTGGAGAAAATATTACCGTTCCGACAAAATTAGATATTTTGAATTTAGTTGAATCAAGAGAGATATTTAAAAATGAAGAAAAATATAAATATTTGTTAAATTTTATTTCTGAATTAATAAAATTATATTATGGTCAAGATCATTTAAATAATGTTTTGAAGGACTTTAGTGCAATTTGTTCTAAATATTTGAGAAATAAAAGTGTCGTTTATAATGAAAGTAAATTGACTGTTAACGTTATAGATAATAAAGCACGAGTCATCAACCTCAAAGATCTTTCCTCTGGAGAGAAGCAAATAATTTCTATTTTCTCTAGAATATATTTAGAGTCAAGCAACAATTTAATTGTGTTATTTGATGAACCCGAACTTTCATTATCCCTTGAATGGCAAAAAGAGTTACTTCCGGATATATTAGCATCGGATCGAGTTGAAATGTTGATATCAGTAACTCATTCTCCATTTATATTTCAGAATGATTTGGATAGTATAGCTGAAGATATGAATGAAATCGTAGAATTTTATGGTTAGTAGAATTGATACCCTAAGAGCTGAAAGAGAAAGTTCTTCAAGTGTTTATCTTCAAATTTTGAGAATGTCAAAAGATTATCCTGATTCTTTACTATGTTGTTTCGAAGGTGAAGATTTCAAGTATTACGGAATTAGGATTGAGAACCTCGCATTAAGAGAATATGATAAAATCAGACCTGTAAAATGTAAAGGGAAAGAAAATGTTTTAAAAGTATATAACCTCATTGCTAAAATCAGCAAGCTTAACAAAGCTAATATCTTATACTTTGTAGATAGAGATTTTGACAAACCGTTAATTGGTTACACAAACCTATATGAAACTCCATATTATTCAATTGAGAATTTCTATATTACTAGTTGCACAATTGAAAAAATTATAGAAAATGAGTTTAAAGTAGATGCTGAATTAGATATTTTTAAATATATCTTAGAGATTTTCACGAGAAGATTTCAAGATTTCCATACAGGAATATCATACTTAAATGCTTGGATATACTGTCAGAGACAAGATAAATCTATTAAGCTTAACTTATCTGATTTTAAATTAACCTCAGTTTTTGAATCAATAACTTTAGAGGAATTAAATTTCATTAAATATGATAGGTTATATTTAGAAAAGATTTTCCCAAAATCAAAATCAGTTCCGGATGTGGAAATAGAACAAGCTAAAGTAATACTAGAATCGAAACCTTATGAGAAATTTAGGGGAAAGTTTGAGGTTGATTTTTTACATATTATGATTGAATTATTAATTTCATCTGTAAAAAGAAGAACATCACCCTTTAATACAATAGCTAATGTATCATTGGTTTATTCTAGAAAAAATGTATTGTCAGAATTATCTCAATATGCTTATACGCCAAAGTGCTTGAAAGATTTTATTAAAGTCTGTGCATGAGATAAAAGTTTTATAGCTTGATTTAGCTGTAATTCGAAGAAAAGTAGATATGTTTTTTTGTTTAAAATTTTTAAAGAAAATTTAAGAGAGTGTAATTCAAACTGTGTTAATGGATAATTAACAAGAACTAAAAACCTCTATCAAGTTTGAGCCTATCACAAAATTTAATATGTTGTTGTGATAGGCTTAAGACCCAACTGTGTATTGTCATTCTCATTGTCCATTTCATTGATACATATTTTATCATCATGTAATTCATTCCTATGAATGACTGTTTTTAAAGTGAATAAACCTTTGTTTAATTAATATTTTATCGATCTTTCTGAGCTTGACTAGTTCTGCCAAAATCTTACTTAATAATTTTCGATTCAATATTAAATCATGTTATTTTCTATATCATTATCTTTTTGAAGATTTTTGATTGAAAAGTTGAATTTAGGTGCCGAATATTTATACCGTTTGAAAGAAATAATTGTACCAGTAGATATAAGAACATTTATTTGCTTATTTTTTCGTACCATAATTATATCTATCATTCGATTATTTTCAATTAAATTTAAATAATGCCAAGTAAGATGATCCGTTTCTTGAGTGGTTACGGTGCTTGTTCCTCCTCCAAGAAAGTAAATTCTGGAATCAAAGTTTAAATCTTTAGGTTTTTTTATTGGAAATTTACTGTTTGTATGTGCTACAATTGTAGGTATGAGAAAGTCAAAAGAAAATTCTTCTATATCTAAATCTCCAAAGGTTATAGCATCTTCATAATCACAGGATTCGAAAGCAAAAAAAAGAAAAGTAAGTTCTTCAATATTAAGAGCTCGGGCATCAATTAATTTAGATATTTTGTAAAGTGCAACGATATCCGGCAGTATGTCATGGGAAAGCCATTGCCTCAACATCCCTTGAATAAGCACAACTGCATCATCTGCAAAATACTTTACAACTAGGTCTGGGAAAACTAATAATTTTTGTTTAAGCAATTTTCCATCAATAATATGTACTTTAAAATTGAGTTCTCTTTGGCGTTTCTCAATATATTCTGCAGTCGCTATGGAAGGATAAGAATTTGTCATTAAAACAAAATGTTGAACTTTTTCTGCGACCGCCCAATCTAGTTTTCCAGATATTTGTTCTATGGGTATACCTTTCGAATAATGTTTACATTCGATAAACCATTTTTCCGTATAAGATGTAATTATAGGATTAATAACCGTGAATAATGCTTCTATATCTCTGCCTTTATCACCACCACCCTGCCTCCAGCTTAAGGAATGGAATTGGTATTTATGCAAGATATCATAGCATAGTTCTTCGAATTGCTTCCAATTAATTTTTTCAAATTTAATATCGGATTCTGTAAATGTCATGTAAGTTTCTTTTTTAGATTTATAATATCAAATATTGTTAACCTATATTTTTCCAAATTTTCTTAATTTCTCAACTTTAAGGGATTCAACTTCTTGAGTCAATTGTTTCTCTAATGTCGAAATGTTCCGCAACTGTTTAATTCTGTGATTTGTATGAAGATACGATTGAGATCTGAAGTCTCCTTGTATCGGTTTGAATTTTAGTGCTTCAGAGAAATTGTATTTAACATTATAAAATCCAACAATACCTTTAACCTCAAACTTATAGGTGATTGAAATTTCTTCTAATAATATAACATCTTTAAAATTGTCCTCCGAAATCTCACGCAATCCAACCAAATTTTTACCTCTAAATAGTATTATTAAATCCTTTTCGGTTTTGTCCTTATATAAATCAGGGATTTCCTGTGTTTCATCGAAAATAAATTTTAGCCCCTTGATATCCTGGTCAATGAATAAATTAGCATGGTCAATATTTATAAAGCTGAGAAGAAAGTTTACACGCTCACGATTTGAAGAGAAGTCGTTAAATGTAAGTTGTACAGTATCCTCTTTTATATGATTTTTCTCAATTAATTCAGCTTTAATCGATTCAACGATACGTCTTGCAATTACCTTTCCATCACGTGAATTGGTTTCTACGGTGTTTACTACGATGTGATCATCAATTTTCTTATATGATATTTTTATGGGTTCCCAAGTGGTATTAATTGCTACATGCTTAGTAATGTCCTTTTTTTCAACATATGCTGTGTAAACAAACATATCTGGAACCGAAGGATCTTCATTGAACTCTACCGAATTATCTAGTTTTGCTTGTAATCCTTCCGTAATTCTACTGAAATCAGGTTTAATCGAATTGAAAAGTGTTTTAACAGAGTCATTGCTATTTAAGGTGATAATAATAGGAGTACTAGTAACCGGCTTTTCTTTAACATTAATCAAATTTATAAAGTTGATCAGTTCGAGTGGACTAAATAATAAATTTGACATCAAATCGATCAGTTGCTTCTTATCTGCATTTTTAACAAAGATACCCCGTAATGAAAGAAAAATCTTAAGATCTTGCGCACTTACGCGATCGGTATTTAATATTGGCTTAAGCAAATCCCCATAAGGTAGTTGTTCTCTAAAAATTGGGTTTATACGAATTTCTTTATTTTCTTCAATAGCTTTCACATCACTAGCTAAATCTTTTGCGACGTCAATATCCATTTGGCTGATATTTTGAGTATCTACTTGTAAAGACTTGTAAACTTTAATCTTGCCTATCAGATCCGCATTTTCAAATGAATTAACAGCTTCTATAACTTCTCCTTTGTAACGATCATCAAAATCAGGGAAATAAATTATATATTCATTAGCCATGCCACTTGTCAGCACGATTAATAACCAGATTATTTTTTTTAAGCTTTCGTACTCATAGGCATCTGCACAAAAAAGTAAAACACTTATTTTACCATCACCTTCCTTGATAATGGGTAAGATATTAGTATTTATATATTCTGGAGGTAATTGTATACCCCTCTTTCCTATTTTATTATATGATAGATTGGATTCAGTGATTGGATATATAAATTTGACAACTTGTTCGGGTCGGTAATTTTTGGCTGTTGCTATCGAACTTATGATAAAGTTAGCTCTGGCATTGTCTACAAAATAATATTGCTGATCTAGTTGAAGACGTTCATTTCTAAAATAGTCCCTATTAACATCTGCAAAATCCATATTTAAATCTGTATTTTCAGTAGATATCCAGAACAAAATATTAAAAATATTATTGTTATTTGTGGGGGATATTTTTCGGTTTCTTTTAAATTCTTCAGTAACTTGATTAGTGGAGGTGAGAAAATTTAATATTTCAGTTTTTGTCGTTTCTGGATACTTGAAATCTTGTATAGAATTGAAAAAAATATGGTCAGTAGTATTATCCTTAAGTTTACTTTCCTGCGCAATGTAGTAATCTACAGTGGCAATTTTATCGCTAAGCGTTTTTTGATCATAAAATGTTATTATATGATTATCAGTGTAATTGCTCCAACCTATTAATTTTAAGAAGTTGGTTGTTATCTTTTGGTTTAAAGATAACTCAGCTTGACCATCTTCAAACGGCATAAACTTAATGAATGGATTCTTACTCACATGGCTTTCGATTTCTGAAAGCCACGTAAGTAATATTGTGTCAAATTCTTCGGCAGAGATAGTTTTACCGAAGATAGATTCTTTACTAAGTTTATAATTGAGACTATTTAATAATACCTCTTTTATTGTACTACTAATTTTAGAACGACCACTTCTTTCATAGAATTCATCTAGTTTTACTATAGAGTTATTTTGAAGGGATTCAAAATCAAGTGGTTTTACAGTAATTTTGACACCATTAATATCTTTTGCTTTATTCAATTTGGTATCAACATGGCCAATGCAGATCAATTCAAAGCAATCTGCGCTTGTTTGTTCTTTTAATTCTTCAGCCCAAGAATTCGCAGCCGAATAATTGATTGTATTTTGTGAAGATTTGATTTGAACCACTTTTTTGGTTCCATCGTTATACTCCCAGAGAACATCCACTTTTTCTGATTCATCTGAAGGTTCAAGAGTAACATTCTTCCATTCTGCCTTTTTAGATAAGCTTTCTAGTACAGTTACTATTGCCTGAAGTAAATATCCACGAATTCCATGTTGACCGCCCATATTTTTGAAGTTTAATTTATTTAAGTGTACGTAAAAAAAATGTTATGCATTAAAAGTCAGCAAAATAATTTAAATTGTTCACAATATTACAAATAAGTGTTTTGAGTGCTATTTCTGACGTAATGCCGTAAAAACGAAATCCAGCCATAGTCCTAAAGTATTTGACTTTAAAGTTGTCAAGTCAAAAGTAATAGATTGCATAAATCAAGTAGTTGTACTTATGAATAATAAGGACACTGGAGAACTAGCCACGGATTCAACTCTCATTTACATTTTATTATGAAGGTGGTTTATGCACTACAACCATTATTTATGTGAATTTGTTAAATGAGTATTCTGAATAAATCGTATTAACCACCTGTACTAAATCACAACAATATAGAGTTTCATCATCACCATGTTCTTGAATAATTTTTATTTAACTATTTCGCGTAGGTAGTAATTTTGTATATAGCATTCTGGCATAATAAATATTTCGTTATTGATAAAGTTTAAGAATCAAATTAATTATATAATTTTACATTTATGTTTTGTAACTTAAATAATCGTAGAGACATATTAATTTTCTGAAATGAGTTCCGTGATATGAATGAACTAAACTGTCTAGATGCGATTTGAGAAAACTTCTTAATTCTTTAAGATCAATCTTGTCCGGATCAAGTAATGGCGCGAGAATTAATTTACGTACGAAATCTTGTTCTCCAGCTAAAAGAGCCTTAAAAGAGCCATATTTTGCGTTAACTTCATCCTTTTTTAATAAGTATGTTCCATTAGGATAAAATGTTGATATTTTAATTGAATTTACTTTATTAACAAAATCCTCAGGCAAATTCAGAGTGCTACTTTGTAAGTTACCTTTCTCATCTAATAGTTGTGCATTTCTTAAATACTTAAAATATGGAATGAACTGATTCTTCAAGGTCGGTAATAACAACTCACATATTTGTAATGCATTCCAATTTTGTTCAACAATTACATCTCTTAATAAGGATCTAGCATCAATGCCCTTTATTCCTAAAGCACCGAGTTTGTCTTTTATACCAACACCATAGACAAATCCAACATTGGAAGAATCAAGCTGGTCCAAACTATCGGCCACATAAATGTTTGACTTGGGCTCATTTTCTTTTACAAATTCATAAATCATTTCTTTCATTTGTCTAAGAATCTTCACAGGTATTCTCTTTTTTAAATTTCCGAGAGCCTTAAAGATTTCAACATAAGATGAGAATTCAATTAGCTTGATCGGAATGACAGTCCCGTTAATCATTAAAGTACTGTCTAGAATCGTTGTTTCTTTCTGTTCTGAGCTCCATTGGCAGAAAATCAGCCGATCTTTTAGCTTATTGATATTATTGCGTGTTAAACAGCCTATAATGTTTTTAAAAATTTCCTGTACGTTTAAATCATCTAAACTGTATCCGAGGAAAACAATTGGATGCTCCATGAAAATAGTTAGGAGCTTCGCTGCTAAATATTGATTTCTTTCATTGAAGTCTTTGTAATCTTCTGCCGTTAAAATTAGGGACTCTGGATTTGAAACACATCCATGTATTTTGTAAATTTCCGCTACATTTAAGGTTTCAGAAAAAATAAGCTCTTCTTGGCCAATAATTTTTTTGAAATCAGGGAAAAAACTTTCTAATAAAAGATCCCAGTTTGTTGTTAGTATACCATCTATTTGAACTTCTTTTAGTAGGTCAATTTCCTCCATTAAATCCTTGATTTCAATGCCTTTTTCTTGAATATATTTTGAGACTTCGAATTTTAGAGGTGAATACTTGTTTGTGGCATTGTCTTGATAGATTTTTCGACTCTCTGAGAAAGGTTCCTCAACCCACCATACTTCATTAAATTCATTTCCCATTAATGAGGCAACTTCAGGTAAATTAACGGCATTTGAAGTATAAAATCTGAAAGGTTTCTTCAAATCCAAATGTTGATGTATTGAAGAAAGTAGCTCTATCCAAGTTTCCATGCCAATATATCGTCTTGAGAAACCAGAGCCAACAAATAAGAATGGGGCAGTTGAAAATTTCGCCAAGTGTTCTTTAAATATCTCTAAAAACATATTTTCTTAAGCTAATGTGATTATAAATTCTAAAAAGGTAAATTTCAAAATATATTCTTGTTTTAATAATTGTGTTTATATCTTCCTTTCCAGAAACAATTGGTGTTATAAACTCAATAAAAATACGGGACACTTTTTTTTATGTTGCTATTTTTTTATTATACTTTCGGAAAAATCCTTATACCACTTTGGATTGACTTTTTCTTTCGCTTTTTCAATTTGCTTTTCACTTAGAGGGAATTTGTAAATGAATTTTATAAAATTTTTGTGTGTACCTTCCTCTGTTACCCCATTAAGTGTTTCTACATTTTTTCTTAGAGTATACTTATGTATTTCTATGTTTCTTTCCTTAAATATTTCTGGCAGATTTTCTTTAAAAAGTTTATTAGAAAACTCCTCGTTAATATTTATACAATGATAAATTATCAAAGTGAGATAATAGGGGAGCGGTCCGTATGATATTTTTATATTCTTTTCTTGAATTACTTTTTGTAAGTTTTGCTTGAGGGAAGTATAAGGTTTAGCTTTAAATTTTGGGTTTAGATATTCTTTCACTTTAGAATTAAAAACTTTTTCAACAATGCTGTGCAGGGTGTTAACAGTTAATTCAATTTGACCCGATATTATTCCTAGATAGGTACCTTCATCTAAATCGGAATACTTGTCTATATCAAAGTGCTCAAGCCCTAAGTGCGTCCTCTGCTTTTCTAAGTTCTTAGTAACTATTTCTGATAGCATCATGATAATTAGATTATTTATTTTTTTGTTTTATCGATTTATTATTATTACTTTTGTTATAGTATAAGCGACTAATTTGATGAAGTTGAAATACTCCATCTTAACGATGTCACTCATGAACGAAGCTGTCAATTTCCACATGAGTAGATCGTGAGCTCGCTATCTATTGGATTTTATTATCTTTGTGATATTAATTCAATAGAGCGAAGCTCATGTAAATCTTCTGTGGATCCACAATTTTGGTTGTGGCGGTTCTTGACAGCACCAGTTCAGAAGTTTTGAGTTTCGCTCTATTTGGTATTTTACCAATTAAGCTTACTTTAAGCTTCTCGAGTCACATCGTTCGACATAACCAAAAATAATTATGATGATACGATTCAAAACCACCACAAGAACCACCAACGGCATGATCCAGGATTATTGTCTCCGGTTCGCACATTCCATTTTAAAAAAGAACATATCCTGTGCGCCAGAATAGGGCGTTTAGTAAAACATAAGTATAAATAGAATAGGAGAGTTTGTTCCAAAACTAAAAGGCGCATTTTGGTAAAAGCATGGGGTAGCAACCATACTTAATATTAAAAATGACGTTCTAATAAGGTTAAAACTAGCTTGTTCCCATACTATTATGGCTTATGTTACCGACTTTCATTTTGATATACAATTGCTTGCATAGGCTAAATTGGATCGGATTTTAACGTTTTGCAACTTAAAATTACACTTTTCTAGTCATAAAGCAAATTATTGTCATCAAGTTTTATTGAATTACATCAATAATGGAAAGTCGGTTCTTGTTCTTTAACCCAAATAATGCAATAATGAAGACCATTATATAACCAATTGACGACGACGTAAAATTGCATTTTCTTGATTTAATATTTTTTTAACTGGTTTCCTTACAGCGCGAGCCATGTCCAAATAGTTCGGTTTCAAGGGGACCAATTTAAACTAAAAAAAATGCAAAATACTTGCTATTGGGAGAGCTATGCGCTAACCCTAAGGGAAGAAATGTCTTCTTATCTGCGCGAAAATCGTGTTCCAGTTATTAAAAAGCAAACTATGATCACTCTTTTGCCCGAACGATTCTTTAAAAATGTGTCGTTACCAATTTCCGAATGCTCCGCGCAATCGGCGATGAAGTATGTCAAGCAAGAAAGACCGAAGCATCGTTATTACTCGCTCATGATCCGCTTGTTAGAGCCTTCGGATTCTTTCAGTATGGTGGTGCGCAATGACAATACCGATGTACTTCGGATCTCACTGATCAATATGACCGTCTATGAGATTTATCTCTTTGCCTTGGGACTGCCAGCTAACTTTCCGATCAACCAAATACTGGTGTTGGGAGAGCATAAGGAGCAGTTCATACCTATAGAGAAAGAGGAGGGTATCTCTTCATATTGTTATGAACTGGCAGTACCTGCACGGACAGAAAGGGAAGAGTACCGACAACGGATACTGAACGATCTCAATATGCACTTTGGAATAGAAGTGACCTTAGAAAGATTGACCATCGTAAAAGATAGTCGGAAGGTATTGAACATAGCAGGAGAGTCTGTTGAGCTGATCTGGGAGGAACAGCTTATGATGATCATTAAAGCCAAAAGAACGGTAAAAGAAAACCAAGATTTAATCTTAGAAAAGTATTAGTAAAGTTTCACTACCTGTGATCTCCGGATGCTGCCGAGGGAAAAAGGCTTCACGATCAAGTCTCCCTCGGTAGTAAATGGAGCAGGGGAGCTTTATGTCCAAAAAATTAAAATAATGAATATAACCATACAATATATAGTCAAGTTCTGGGATTATCTCGGAAAACTATTTAAGCCTGAAAGGGAGGGAGGGCTGTTGAGCAGAAAGAATACGGAATTCCCTGAGTATTCTGGTGTTAAAAATACACTAGAAAATAATATTGCACAAGCAACTAATGTTGGTTTTATCAGTCAATATGGCTTTGAAGAAGATTCGACAAGCGTTCGAGACAGCGTCGTACCACAGTCGGGACAGGTTCGGAAATCCTTCGGCAGTTCTTCGACTGCTGTTCGGCAAGTTGTCGAAGGCCAGTCGAAGCGCAGTCGAACAGCACCCGAACAAGACTCGAAGGAGTGTCGAACACGTCTCGAAGCGCACTCGAACAACAGTCGAACAGAAGTCGAACAAAAAAAAGCAAAAAGTACAAATTTTGTTTTTTTCTTGACGGCTAAAATCGTTTTTGATGTACGGTCAGTGTACGGAGTATTCACGAATGCCCTACTGAAAAGGTGCCAAAAAGGTACTGGGAATGTACTGAAGAGTTACCAAAGAGCTACTGGAGCCAATAGCTTGGTTGAGGGACAATCAATGCTTCGCAGGAGCTTTATCGATATATCATGCCAGATTAACCATTCCTACAAGAGTGCTTTATCTAAAATAAGAAGATTTAAGCGATCCAATTTCTTTTGTCAGGCATCTGAGTGGTTTTGCATTAATAATCTGTTTAATCGCTTAAAATGCTTTTCAAATCAAGTGCAAGGAGGTGTTAGAGATGTTGTGAAAGCGGGTTTTGTGAGTCGAATGCCAAAAAGAGCGTTTTCAGCAGTGTTTTTTTTACTGCTATTGATGACTTTCGGAGCGGTATCCGCACAAGCTCAGAGTAAGCAAAATAATGTGTTACAGGGTACGGTCATTTCTGCTGTAGATAAGAAGCCTTTACAGGCTGTATCCGTGCGTGTTGAAGCGGATAATGTGAAGACATCGACCAAGAAAGATGGTTCTTTCAGCATCGCTGTCGCTCAGCGTAGCGGCAAAGTGAAGTTCACCTCTGTCGGCTATAAAACCCTAGAGCTGGATTATATTGCAGGCGTATCATTGCATGTACAACTATATGCTGTGGAGAATCAACTTGACGAAGTGGAGGTTGTGTCTACAGGATACCAAAAAATACCAAAAGAAAGAGCGACTGGGAGTTTTGAGTTTGTGGATATTAAGTTACTGAATCAACGGGTAGGAACTACAATTTTGGATCGTTTGGAAAATGCTAGCGCCAGCCTTCGATTTGATAAAGATTTCCAGTTTGCAGATCGGACTAGTTACATTAATACTCCTCAATATCACTTTAATATCAGAGGTCCCGCTACTATGTCAGGAGCAGGGGAAACAACCATCATATTAGACAATGTAGTGTATACTGGTGATATTCGTGACATCAACCCTAACGATATTGAAAGTGTCACCATATTGAAAGACGCTGTCGCAGCATCCATTTGGGGTATAAATGCTGGGGAAGGAGTAATTGTTTTAACAACGAAAAAAGGAAATTATAATGCACCATTCAAGTTATCGTTCAACTCTAACTTTACGGTAATGGATAAGCCTGACATTTATGCCTTACCGTTTATGAACAGCAGCGACTTTATTGAATATGAATCTTTTCTTTTTGGAAAGGGGTATTTTGATCGCAAATTGAAGGATAAAAATAGTTATCCAACTTTAAGTCCTGTTGTTGAATTGTTGGATGCAGTTCGTCAGAACCAGATTACTCAAGCGGAAGCTGATGCGCAGATATTAAGATATAAGGGATACGATCTGCGCGATGACTATAAAAAATATGTATACCGCAGATCTTTTAATAGACAGTATGCGCTCCATCTATCTGGTGGAAACCAGAAAGTAGCTTACTCCATGTCGGTGGGTCAGGATAATAATGACGGTCAGTTTAGAAATAATTATGTTAAGCGTACAACAGTACGGTCATCTATTAAAGCCTCACCTGTTGAAAAACTTGAGTTTACGGCAGATGTTGCATACGCACATACCAAAACTTCAGACAATAGTATAAGTGCACCAATTGCTTATGGGACGCTAGATGCTGGCGGTGGAGCAGGAGCTTGGCCTTATCTCAGATTAGTGGATGATAATGGAAATCCGATTCCGATTGATCTTGCAGTATATAGAAAAAGCTATCGGGATACAGCGGGAAACGGAAATTTGTTAAATTGGAGTTATAACCCAATTAAAGAGCAGGACGATAATTACAGCAAAACTAATCCCAAAGATCTATCTCTTAATTTTTCACTTAAATATAAGTTATTGCCATCGTTAAATTTACAGGCGCTATATGCTTTTCAATCTGTACAAAATGATATTTCGGACTGGAGTGGCATCGGTACGTATTCTACTAGGAATATGATCAATCTATATACACAGTGGAATGATGAGAAAATTTTAAAACGTCCAGTACCTGTCGGTGATCGCATGAATCTGATGTTTAATCATACTTCGAGTTATACAGCAAGGTTTCAGGCAGATTATTCTTTTGAAGACCAGTTAAAAAAACATAGACTGGATTTAATGGCTGGCAGTGAAATCCGACAAAGAAGTTTCAGAAGTAATTCTTATGGCATGTACGGATATAATCACGATAATCTGACCCACATACCGGTGGATTATGTTACTATTAATCCTATTCTTAACAAAAGAATAGGCGGATCGAAAATCAGTGATCTGATAACATCCCAAAGTCTGTTGAACAGGTATCTTTCTTTTTTCGGAAACTTAAATTATACTTTATCAAAAAAATATATTTTATCGGCAAGTCTTCGGCAGGATGCATCGAATTTATTTGGTGTAAAATCAAATCAGAAATGGAACCCCTTGTGGTCAGTGGGGGGCGCATGGTCGATACACGATGAAGAGTTTTATAATATAGACTGGTTGAACTATCTGAAGGTAAGAGCAACTTATGGTTATTCAGGTCGTGCAAATACAAGTAGCAGTGCCCTGCCAATTATCTACCACCGTGGATCAGATAATATTACGGGGCTTCCTTTTGCTAATATAACAAGTCCTTCGAATCCTTCTTTGAAATGGGAGAAAATTGGAACATTAAACCTAGGTGTTGATTTTAAGTTGTTATCGGATCGAGTAAGTGGGTCTTTTGAATGGTACCGTCGTCGTTCAACGGATTTATTGACCAGTGTATTGATTGATCCTACAACAGGTTACGAGTCAATGCTCAAAAACGGAGGTGAGCTTGTCGCAAAAGGTTTTGAACTTACTTTGAATACATTGAACTTGAACATCGGTAAGTTCTCATGGAATAGCACGTTTATGCTCAGCCGTAACCGTACACAGGTAGCTAAATATTTTTATGACTGGAGTTATCCGGCAGATTATGCCTTAAGTGGAAGTGCTGTAAATTCTATCATGAAGCAAGGACATGATTATGGAAGTGTATTTGCCTTTCGGACTGCTGGTCTTGATCATGACACAGGCAATCCAATTGGTTATAATGAAAATAAAGAGAGCATGGACTACAGCAGTATTTTATATGGTTCTATGGATAATATCCGTGATGTCGGACCAGGTATACCTGTTTTTTATGGTTCATTGGGTAATGAATTTAATTATGGAGCACTGTCTCTCAAAGTCAATATGCAGGCAAGATGGGGACACTACTTTTTAAGAAATAGTTTTTCTGACGTAGATGTAGCCGAATATCGAGTAGGACATGAGGATTATGCTATGAGATGGCAAAAACCTGGCGATGAGAAATGGACGAATGTACCTGCTGTCAAGTATCCATTTGATAGCAATAGAAAGAACTTTTATAAGAGCTCTGATCTACTTGTTGAAAGGGGAGATAATGTTCGTTTGCAGGATATTTATGTGTCATATCAGTTCGGGAAACTTAGAAAGCTGAAAAGTTTTTCAATGTATGCATTTGTCAAAAATATGAATGTTATCCTTTGGAGAGCTAATAAAAAGGGTATTGATCCTGAGTATAGAGACGCAATACCACTACCATTATCTATTTCTATAGGTGCTACAGTCGGAATCTAACTATATCAAGAAAAAAGTTATGAAAAAAATATTATATACCATATGTACATTTTTAATCCTGGTCACATTCGCCTCCTGCAGGAAGTTTTTGGATGCCAAACCTGATCAAAAAATGACCACTCCAAATTCTCTGGAGGATTGTGATGCTTTACTGGATGATCGTGCGACGATGAACAGCATGTATCCGGTGTCTGCTGAGATTGCTTCTGATGATTACTATCTCGTTAAATCGGATTGGGAATCTATCTATAGTTTTTGGGAAAGGGATGTTTATGTATGGAATAAGAATGTGGACATCAATTATATGGAATGGCAAGGTCCATATAAAATTATACTGATTGCTAATCAGGTATTGGAAGTACTCGATAAAATAAACCGAGAAAGGGATCTTGTTAAGTATGACAGGATAAAGGGGAGCGCTTTGTTTTTTAGAGCTTATGCTTTATCGCAATTGACTACTGTTTTCACAGGTACTTATCAAAAGGAAAGCGCTGACCGATTATTGGGGTTGCCGTTACGATTGAAGCCAGGAGCTGATGAGCATGTTGTTAGATCCAGTTTGCGCGAAACTTATGAGCAGATCATAAATGATGCAATAGAATCGTATGCACTGTTACCAGTAACAGCATTTGTTAAAACTCGTCCCAGTAAAGGGGCTGCTCAAGGATTATTAGCGCGTATTTACTTAGAAATGGGTGAATATATGTTGGCAAAAACAGCTGCTGAAAAAGCATTGGAGCATAATAATTCTTTAATGAATTATAATTTACAGGATAATAGTACAACACCATTTGAACGCTTTAATGTTGAGGTGATCTTCCATGCATCTACCAACGTAAGCGATGCTTTATATCCTACTATGGCTAAAATTGATTCGGTCCTTTATAAATCCTATAGTGATCATGATTTGCGGAAAACATTATTTTTTGGTGATAATGAAGATGGTACGTATTCATTTAAAGGTAGATATGATGGTCAACTCAATGGAGCAACTTTTTGTGGAATCGCTGTAGATGAACTTTATCTGATTTTAGCTGAAACATCTATACGGAACAATGAACTTGAAAATGGTCTTCATGCACTTAATGAACTAATGGTAACGAGATGGGATGCGGGAACATTTGTTCCTTTTTTGGCAAATAGTAAAGAAGCGGGTTTAAGTATTACACTTCAGGAAAGGAGAAAACAGCTGTTGTTCCGTAATATTCGATGGGCGGACTTGAAAAGACTTAATTTGGAGCCAGCTCATAAAAAAACACTTGTTCGTAAAATCGGTGATCAAGAATACGACTTATTGCCAAATGATTTAAGATATACATTCCTGATCCCCCTGAAGGTTATGGGGCAGTCCAAATTAGAACAGAATCCAAGATAATTTAAAATGATAATCAAGATGGAAAATAATAGAAATAATAAAATAGGAGTTTTCATTGTTCTTATATGTTTCAGTAATCTCTTTGCCTTTGGTCAAAGCCTGGGGATGAAAATTGGAGAACAATATAATTACAAGGAGATACTACAGTCGATCAATTATAAAAAAGGTCAATTTGCTATAAAAGATTTTGAAGATAAGTTAATTATATTAGACTTTTTTACAACTAACTGTGGATCCTGTATCGCGGCAATGCCTAAGAATAATGAATTACAGCGGGTGTTTAATGAAAAAATTCAGATTTTACCTGTAACAACGGAAAAGAGAAATATCGTTCAATCGTTTTTTAGTAAAAATGACTTTGTTAAAGACAATAAATTGCCGGTTATCTATGAAGATGTCGCTTTATCCAAGCTTTTCCCATATAAAGGTGTACCGCACATCGTGTGGATATACAAGGGTGTAGTAAAAGCAGTAACTGCTGGTGATATGTTAACCGGTAAAAATATTAGAGAAATTTTAGAGGGGAAAGATATAAGGTCTTGGCCGTTAAAAGATGATTATTATCAATATGTCGAAGATAAAAATAATCGAAGTGAAAGTACCATTTATTCAGCTTTAAGCCCATATAAGGAGGGAGCAAAATTGAAATACAGTATTGATACGCTTGAGTCTGAAGGATTGATTAAATATAAGATGACAAATGTTACTGCAATACCAGCATTTTTATATGCGCTTTCAAAAATGAGAACTTTGCCGTTAATGAAAAAAGAACGAATTGTTATTGAACTCAATAATAAAGGTGATTATCAAGTTCCTGACTCTGTGCCACAAGCAATATGGACACAACGTCACGCATTTTGCTATGAATCTACCTGGCCATTAGAAATGGAAGAACATGAAATCATGAACAGAATAATGCGTGATCTTAATAATAAATTAGGACTCAATGTGCGCTTGGAAGACCGTGTAACTCCAGTCTGGTTAGTGAGTAATGGGAAAGATAAGGTTGAAAGTTCAGGAATGGATCAAAAGAATCAATTAGAAGAGATCGGTACATGGACAATGTTACTTGAGATATCTAACCCTACATTTCCACCAATTGTTTTAAAAGGTGTTGAAAAAAGTCATTTGGTTGACACAGATAAAGTATCTGATTTCAAAACTTTTCAGGCAGTTATTACTAAGAATGGTCTGGTGGCAACTGAACAGGAATTTCCTGTTGAATGTCTGGTAATAAGTAACGATAGTCTGAAAGGAGATTAGGTTTTCTTTCCTCTAATAGATTAGTTTATTAATAAGTAAGTTCAGCTATTTTTTAATAACTGAACTTACTATAATAAAAGAGATTAGTGCATTAGATGAATAATCTCTACAGTTTCAAGATTACGATTTTAATGTAACATTGGAGCTGTTTGTGTGTGTATTTAAGGCTGTGACCATTTCCTCCAGTAAAGGTCTGTCAATTTGCGGTTTGGATCCTGCACCTACAGGTGCTTCAATGGTACAGATCTGTTGATCTCCAGAACAAGAAGGTGGAGTGCCTGAAATAAGAGTGTAACTCGCTGGACTTGTAGGGTTACTTGGAGTGTTTAATTGGAATAGTGCCATTTTGGTATTCTTTAGTAGTAATGAACGTTCATTATCGAAGACAGTTTTTTTAAGTTTTGAACTGCCCGTTTTAATAATAAACTGAAAAAATTGATTTATCCTTGGTTGCGAGGTGCAGATTTGTCAATGCTGCGGTTCGGCCTTCTGAGTTACCCTCGAGGGTGTATCTATCATAAAGATAAACAGCAGGACTTTAACGATGCTACCCTTTATCATGGGGAAATACCGCAAATTTTTGTTTATTCCATTTCTTTTCCATATCCTTTATTTTAAACCTAAATTATGATCCTAGTAATACGCTGACTCCAATAATCTATTTCAAAACTACAGCAGCTTTGCTTTTTCTCTTTGTGTTATAACTCAGACTTTCAATTTGTCTGAGTTTTAATAATCTTGAAGAATTTCAAAATTATAGTAGCTTTGGTTTTTCTCTTTGTGTTATAACGCAGACTTTTAATTTGCTAATGGTCTTTATTGTGCCAATATTTTAAAGCAGCATAGTATTGACGATGATCAGTATAGCCTAAAAGGCTACACATCTGATCTACCGTTAACTTCCCTATAAGCTCCGGGATCTTGGCATATAGAAATGCTAATCGTTCTTCCCGGTCTAATTTTGGAATGCGAATGTATACTTTTATCGTATTGAGCGCCTGTTGCTTCAAAATGTGGTTGAGATGATTCAGTTCGGGATATCGGCCTATTCCTTCCTGGAGGATTTCATTGTTGATTTCATATACGGTGCTATCCGCTAAAAATCGAATAGCGACCTCTGCAGATGATCGACTGTAAAGATGTTTTGTGCCTTCAATATATTGATTGACAGTGCCGATACGCTCAATCTGGATTTTCATTTTTTTATTTAACAGTTCGTAAGAAAGCAATCCTTCAAGGAGAAAGGCTGAGGAATGTTTTATATCGTTTTCCCTGATGTAATACTCCTCTTTTTTATAATGCTTGATCTTACCGTTTTGGGACAGAAAGTTTATTACTTCTTCGGGTAATGCAACATAACCTGAAAAGTAATCTTGTAATCTTTTCATGATCAGTAAATTTATAAAGACAGTTGATCGCCTTTGAAAAATAGATTTTTCTTCAAAGACGGTTGACTGCCAACCTGTAGTGTGTTAGAAAAATGGGTTAGTTATGCTCGTGGTTGATCTCTATTATGGAACCCGGTACCGACCGAACTTTTAAATCCGGTCGATGATGGGGCTATTCCAATCAGCTCAAAACAATCATTATTCATAGTTTATTGGTTTTTTGGGAGATTAAAGGAAGTAATTGCGATCGGTACATTCCTCCTTTAACGGGGCAACTACTGCAGATGATATCTGATCCAGATGGAAATGGGTAGGCGGATGGGTACAGATTGCTCTTGATTGGATTGAGCAGTTCTATTAATGATCATATTAGGGTCGAGGACGACCATATCTTTGTAATGGTCTCCCGGAGGCTTAGCATCTTTTTGGAATTGGATATACTGGCCCGACTCCCAGGTTTCCGCAATACCGTTTCCGGTCGTCAATTTAAAAGCTGGTGTCATAGCCGCAATATATGCTTGCTGGCTTGGGCTCATGTCGAAATAATCTAAAAGCAGCTTTGCAAGATCATTTCTTGCTAAATCAATGATGTCTTGACGCTCGTTAATGTTCATTAGAAATAATTCCATATGAAATGAAGCAACGCCTGCATTGTTGAAATTTTTTTTCATTTTGGTTTTTATGATTTAATGAACCACAAATAAAAAGACAAATGTTGTGCTCGCCAAGCGCATTTAAAGGGATATTTTCATAATATACACTAAAGTGTATATTGTGAAAATGTTTACGGATATGCTATTTATGTAATAAAGTGGATACTTAAGGGTTTATTGCTTCTAAGTAGTTAATATTCATTACGTATTTTTACTTTTAGTATTGTAAAACGTAATAAATATGTTTAAATTTAATGTTTGTTGTCGTTTTAATTAGCCAAACCTACAATTCACTTTAACTTATGCAATCTGCTCGATTTTTACGAAAATTATTGTTTTACACTGTTGGTGTTCTGTTATGTACTTTGCTCATCAATCTGGGTAGTTCATGGTATGATCCGATGGCTCGTTTGAAAAGTGTTCCTTTTCGGACAATCATGCTCATGACTGTTCCGCTTCTTTTCGTATACCTCATGTTACTGTCGTGGTTCATTAATTTTTGGTATACAGATATTAACGGTTTATATAAGCTGCCCAGGAAATGGCAGTTTATTTTATTTGTACTGTTGGCAACAAGTGTAATTGTGGCCTTGCATATGATGGTACTTCATGTGGCAATAGGTCTTAAGACTGGCAAGTCTATATTCTCTATGGCTTATTTTAGAGCTGACTTCTGGTTTTTCATTATGCCATTGCTCAGTTACTGCTGTTTATTGTTTGCTCGCCCACAGGCATCACTTCTTCCGTTTCAGAATACGAGAAAAGCCTTGCTGGACCATGATGCCTTGTTGCATGAACGGGCGGTTTTGGATAGTGCTTATCAAGAACTGCAACAGCACCACCATGAACTGTCAAACGACCATAATCATCTGCTTCAGCATCAGGAAGGTTTGAAAACCAAAATTGATGCACTGCTTGCCGAATCACTTTCTACACAGGAAAATAATGATGATATAATTAAGGAGATAAAAGCTGAAAATATAGCTTTAAAAACGCAGTTAGATCTTCTGAGCGATCAGGAGGCTGAAAAGCCTACTAAAATGTTTCCATCGCTTCAGAAATATGAACTTGATGCGAATGGAAAATGGCCGTTAGCGTGGACAGAGTCGAGGATCATGGATACATTGATGCATTTTATCTGGGACCGGCATCTGTCTCATGCTGTGCAGCCAGGAGCTGTGCGCCGGGTATATGAAGTGATGCTGATACTCAAATTAAAAAAATATAATCTTGGTGTTTACGTTTCTGGTGAAAAATGGGTTTTGGAAGATGAGGAAGCCGCTATACTGTTGCGAAATCCCTGGATGGTGACGGTGAATGCGGATCTTACTTTAAATATGTTGTATTGTAATGGAAAATTCTTACCTGGTGTCCAGGGCTGCGGTAAGTTCAATATATTGATCGATGATTTCTGTAAAAATGTTTTGGACGAAAAGGTGAAGCATGATAAATTGAAGAAACTATTGCTGTCTAGACATTTTAGAAAAGGCTTCGAATATTTTTGGGAACCAGATCGTTTACTTAAAATGGATGCAGCGCAATTGTACGATACATTGGGCAAAAAAAAGTAGGCGATAAATTTATCTTTAACAGTAAGGTATTGGGCTTTCAGGTTGTGCAACCGTTAACTGGAACCCCATAGATTCGGTACCGGACATGAACAGTTATTTTTTATGTTAAGTTTTATTGAACGAATCTGTCAACAGCTGGAGACCATTACCCAATTGTTGGAAAAATCTGTGCAACAGAATGAAGTATCCCTCTCCAGACAGGTGGATCCCGATGCGGAAACCGATCTTTCGCATCTTTCTGATTTACTGGATATCAATCAGGTGATCGATCTGTTGAAGATTTCGGAGGCGACCTATTACCGTTGGGTGAAGCAAGGGGAGTTGATACCGCGAAGAAAAGGAAAGCGCCACTATTATTGTCTTTCAGATCTGGACAGACAATTAAAAGAAGGTAGGAGAAGAGGAAGAATTTAGTGATTTTAGTATAAAAGTCGTGCGATCAAAAGAAAGCATGACTTTTTTTATATTTAAATTTGATAACTTACACTTATAAAATTGATTTAGACCCTAAATATAACAAAGTTCGTCATTCATTTAATCTTTAGAAAGAAAATTAGACCAACCCAAGTTCTGAATAAAAGAACGACAGTACTAACAGTGATCACCTTTTCTACAGATATTTTAATATAATGAGATAAAGTGCTTAAAAGAAATAATAACGCGATGAAAATATTTGATAAAAAACACAGCAAGGAGCCACCTGCTAGGTATTCAGAAAATTCTCAAGGAGATTTTTATGTAGAGAATGATGCTTGTATTCGTTGCGGGGCTCCGGAATTTGAGGCGCCTGACCTCATTGATCATTCGAAAGCTGAATACGGACACTGCTATTTTAAAAAACAGCCAGAAACTCCAGATGAATTGGACAGAGCGATCTGTGCTATGCAGGTTTCATGTATTGCTGGTCTACGGTACGGAGGTACGGATGAGAAAATATTGAAAAGGCTTTATGAGGAAGGATTGGAAAATGAATGTGATCATAAACGTAAAGGCAGGTTTGGCTTTTTAAAGAAATTTTTGAAATGAAGTCGTCTCTAAAGACTAAATCTTACGGAAGACATTAAAGTACTAATTCCACAAAAGTATTGAAATTTAAAAATGAGCACTGTAAAAATACCGAAAAAATTACGAGATATCTTGGACACTTTACGAGGTGGACAAATTGAAATTGGTCTAGAGCAGTTAGAACAAATAAAAGGCTTTGGACCTCAGAAAGCTATAGTTCATGCGGAGATAAATTACTTCAAGAGCAATTACGAAATCGCGATGACAAACGATGAAAGTGGTTTGCCATTTAATGACCAATGGTATGCTGGCAACGTTTTAAGTGAGCACTTTTCTGCATACACAAATACGGCTCTAATGACGGGAAGTATTTTAAGAGCAGAGACTTTTTACAGCAATTTCTTGACTGAAAAAGAAAAATTAAATTTACCTGAACATCAGATACGTACTTATAGGTTTCAAATTGAACGTCATTTAGCTAAACTAAAGGGAGAAAATGTTTTGAGTATTTGGGATAAACCGATTAAAATTATAAATGACGGTAAATCAATTGGTGAATTTATTGCACAACTAAAGCAGTATCGTCCAAAATTGACATTTGATAGTGAAAAAGGAGCAGCATACCTGCTTCACTTTATGTTAGAGTCAGGAAATACGGACGAAAGTCTAGCCTATTATGAAAAGTTTGCTGCTAAAATTTTCCTAGATGATATTCACATAAATGCCGCAAGACTTTTTTATCTGACAGGGCAAATCGATAATGCAAAACAAGCGATAATAAGGTTTGCAAAAATTTGGTATCCTGTTGAACACATCCAAATTACCCCAATGGTATTGTTCAATTATGATGACTTGTTACCGCTTTTGACAAAAGAATTTAAACAGGAGATTTTAAGTCTTCCTAAAGGAAAACAATAAAGCTTTGTTGTACAAATTTAATTAACGGCTAATAAAGGGAATCAACTTTTCGAATTCCAACTGATTCTAATGCAGGTAAAGTAAATTGGAAGACAGCAACATAAAAAATGTTATCTTAGAAGGATGAAAAAGCTTGTTTTTATTCCATTTATAATTTTAATATTATTCTCATGTCGGAATAGTAATAAAACAGTAGAAAATAAAACAGTAACGGAAATTAAGAAGGATGAGCCTTATTTTAAACCAGGTTATCATTATGTACAACAGATACCGGATAGTTTACGAACGCCGGAACAGCAAGCATTATTAAAAAAGCTTGCGACTGTTACTTATGAAAATCTTGCCGTAAAAGATAATAAGATGGTGTTTAACTTAAGTGAAAAAGAGTTTGTAGCTAAAGGAATTCCTGTTGAATATTATGAATTAATCCAAAAAGATCTGGTCAATAATAATAAATTTATCAAAGAAAGTAATATTACTAATATGGATTCTATCTTAAAAGAATCTAATAAGCAGATCAGAGATTCACTAGGGTTATAGCAGTTTAATAAACTACTCGTATCGTTGTCAAATCAAAAAAAAGCCGTTTGCAATTATGTAAACGGCTTTTTTAAAAAATAAGTAGTTGATTAAATAAATCCTTCTTTTGTGTCAATAATTTATGAAGTGAATGTTCATTATACTCTTCAAATATTCCTACGGAGTATATAACATAAAGCTATCCTTTAAATCACATACAGTAAACCAGATTGGTCTTAAGAAGACGCTAAGTTGTACAACAAGTAGTCTGGAGGGTGGTGTATACCATATCAAACTGTACGAATGAACACAAATACCTTACGAATTGTAAACGATGCCCCTCAAATATAAATTGGTTATAGAATGCTACCGATAAAACCTGTAATTTACGGGAGTTCTTCATTTTGCTAAATGAATATAATCATGATGAGAAAATATCTTTGTATAATGCTTCTTTTTATCGCTGCAGCTAATGGTCTGCGTGCGCAAACGGTGACCAGTAAGTTGCTTCCAATCAAATTAAAGGCAAGTTTTGAACGTGTAAAAGATGCTATCCCAGATATGGATGGCTGGTATATTGATCAGGATATGGAGGTTAAAGCCTTGGCGCATACAGATACTACGGCGACCTTTGAAATCCAGGAGAAGGGTTTAAGTACTGAAATTCTTGTTGACAACGAAAAAGAGTATAATAAGCTGGTCGCAGCGGCAGCGAAAGACGTTTCTAAACCAAGTATTTATATGCTCTATAATTACAAGTTAAAAGGCAAAAAAACGCAATTTGTGCCGATCAAAAAAAGCTTTTTATTTCCTGAATATGGGTTTATCTGGACACTGACCGTAAAAAAAATAGCAGAAAACGAAACTGAGCTTTCATTTGCATATAAATCGCTGGCCCCAACATTTGCCAGTAAAATAGAAAGTGAATTTAAAAGCGATACCTATTATACCAACAAAATTCTTAAAATTTCGGTCGATGATAAGCGCATGCGTCAGCGGATCAACGATATTTTGATCAATAAAATGCATGTCGACAGGGATTATCCGGCGCCATCATATCCAGCACGTAATTAGGTTTTAGACTTTGTGCCAAGCGATAATCTTTTAGATGTGATCCTGTTCAAATATTTCTACGGCGTAAATACCATATAGCCATCTTTTAAATCAGATCCAGTAAACCAGATTGGCCTTAGGAAGTCCTCCTTTGTGATCGGGCTAGTCATATAATCGCGAATAATTTCAAAAGGGTCTCCATCCAGAAGATCTACTTGTTTTGTATCCGAAATTTGGAAATGAATGGTTGAATTTGCCAAGATTGCCTCGTCCTGCTCGGTTAGTTCTCTTTTTAAGTATTTTTTCTCGATCAGTGCCTTTATCGTTTCATAGTCCGCATCAGACTCCATGAAAATTGATGCAGCCCTGCCAAAGGAAATTCCATCAACATACATATAGTCTTTTGGATCGAGACCTTTCATCGCAGTATGTGCTCTTGCTTTGGCATAATCAGGCATACAGTCTAAGCTGTAGATAAGATTGGTGAATTTTGCCGCATATAGGGGTTTGGAATTTTTAGCTTTTGGGTTGACCGCAAGCATTATTTCAGCATTTATCTTTTGACCAAAAAATGTCCCTAACTTGTCATATGATGCTACTTTTCGGGTATTGGGCCAGGATGTGCTGACTATTGTTGATAGGTCATCGCCCTCAATATCTTTCAGTATAAATTTGATCATCGCAGATTTGGTCGGAGCTACAAGCGTGACATCTGTTGTTTGTAAATAGTCTACATCCGGGAGATTTGGAGCTTCAATAAATTCATAATTATCCGCATGGAGCGAACTGATCTTCATAATTGCACCCAGATATAGTTTCTCAATATTTTTATTGGTGAAAATCCTGTCTTTGTCATCGTCGGCTTCTTGTGCTAGGACGTTTAAACCAAATATGTTCAATAATATGATGAGTATTTTTACTTTCATGATTTTATAATTTCGGGTACATAAATAACCTTGATCTTTAACCAGATCGTTTTCATATCGGCTCTACTTTTATCACTCAATATGTCATTTATCGACGATGGGTTGTAAAGCTGACCCGAGCGGCGTGCATTGGAATTTTCGCTTTTTAATTGGCTGTTGTAGAGTGCAATATTTAATGAGATCTCATTTTTGTCGTTCTTCGTAGCAAAGTGTTTCCAGTCTTTTTCTTGATCCTGATAAATAAACAAATCTTCTTTTTCCCATTTTATTTTGTACGATTCTTTGTAGCCACCAGCTTTGGAAATGAACAAGGAGTCCTTTTTGAGCGTCATGGTCTGAGGCCTGAAATATTTTGGACGGTTCTTGAAGTTCTTATCTTGTTCAGTTTGTGCAAATGAAGATAGCAAGTTATTATTTTGATAAAGGCCAAATTCCAATTGGCTCTCCGAGCTGTAAACATATGTCTGATCCTTGATCGGGTCTGGACCTTTCTCAGGTTCGGGCTCAGGTATTACTTTTGGTTCTTCGGGAGTTTTTTTTGTGCAGGACTGGAATACGATGGCTCCTAGAAAAAGGATAAGGATATATCGCATGTTGATGCCGGTTATTTTCATTTCGTTAAACTTATAAGGTTAAAAGCGCTATTTTTGCTTACATCACATTTAGTTTTCTTTATAAAAGTAGTGATTGTAAAATAGATTAACAAAATTAAATTCTCTTTACAGGGATATTTGAGTTTAAAAGTCCATTTTTTCGACTTTAATAGGAAAGATTTCAAGCGGTTTTTTGAGGAATATCGCGATATGGACCTACTAAATATATGAATATGTAGCGAGGATTTTTTAAAAGCAGCATTTTAGCTAGGCTAAATACTTTCTCTCCATAACCTAATCCCCTTTTATTGTATTTTTTACTTCTTAACCGGTGGCTTATTTACCTTTACCCTTATGTATTTGGGGGAGATGTTGGTATAAATTATCTACGTCTTGCTTCAAAAAGAGCGCTGTTCCTTCTGCCATTGTGGTCGCTGTACCACAAGCTATGCCCATACGCAATATTTCTTCCGCATTTCCCTCATTTGCCAAAACAGAAACCATACCTGCGACCATACTATCTCCTGCTCCGACAGTGCTACGGACCTTCACTAGCGGTGCGGCTTGTTGTACCTTTCCTTTTTCAGAATACAGTACAGCACCTTTAGCACCTAAAGAAACAACTATTATTTCCGCTTTACCGCTTGCTATTAAATTTTTAGCGGCATCATCCATGGTGCTTTCGGTCAGTTCGCTTTTTCCTGAAAGAGCTGCTAACTCTCCAATATTGGGCTTCACAAGAAAAACACCCTCGTTCACAGCTATTTCCAATGCTTTGCCAGAAGTGTCTACAATGACTTTACTGTTTTTGTGCTTACATATTTGAATAATGTCCTTTACAAATTCAGGCTTAACTTGTTCAGGTAAGCTGCCGCTTATAATGGTTATTTCGGGAAAAGTATTGATGCTTTCAATAGTTTTTAAAATATCGATTTGTTCTTCCTCAGATATAGATTGCCCCGGAAAACCAAACCTGAACTGCTGATTATTTAAAGCGTCTACAACAATAAAGTTTTCTCTTGTTTCATTTCCAACCGGCAAAGGCAAAATATCAATTTCCTCCTTTTGCAAAAGCTCTTCAAGAAGTTTCCCTGTCCTGCCTCCCGATGTAAAAATTGTACCTGATGCTATCCCTAATCTTTTTAATGCTCTTGATACATTAATACCTCCGCCACCGGGTTCATATTTTGGAGCTTCACAACGCAGTTTCTTTTCGGGTAGAATTCCTTTAACCGTGCTGCTTTTATCAATGCAGGGGTTTAATGTTATGGTTAGGACTGATTTTGACATTTTATTTATATTTAGCTGTTGGCGAACAATAAAGTTGCCGCGAATATTTTTAGCGCTGCCATTTTTTAGAAATACCTATATTCAAATATAATTAAAAAGTTTAATTGATTTCCTTCGGCCATTCTTTTGACATTACCTTGTTAGCTATCGTGTTTTCGTTTTTTTATTGTTTTATTTTGCCAAATGGCTGTTGTATGTTCGCTCTTATTTTCTGTCGTGTTTGTAGTCCTATTCGTGTCAATAAATAACCGATTAATGAAGCGGCTAAAACCACCAAAGCGCTAAGTGTTTCTAGTATCCAAATGCAACTGAAATACTCAAAACTGCAATCAAAATTGGTCTCCAGTCTATTTACGAAAATTTTAAAATAAAAAAGGTAGTAATTTAGTAAAGTGGAACAATCATTGATCCAAGAGAAAGCAGCTCATTTAAAATACTAAAAAATTATGAATATGAAAAAAATGCTAGGTATTGTCATTCTTGTACTGGTCACCCAGATGAGTTTTGCTCAATATTTTAAATTAACGCCTAAGGGTTTTGTATCCAACGACAACAGTGATTATACGGTGGTGGAAGTCCCGAATGTAAAACAAACGGATCTGTATAAAAATGTCCTTAATGCCATCAATAGTATCTACAGAAATCCACAGAAAGGGCTTAGTGTCGTTGAGGGTGAAAGTATTAGTATAGCAGCGTATGAGGAGGAAGTTTTACCCATAAAACTTTCTAATGGGCTCGGAAAAACTCTTCGTAAATATGATTTATCGTATACACTGACTTTTCTTTTTAAAGATGGCAAGATTCGGATCAACAGTCCTGCTTTTGAAGCGAGACGATATGTCGAAGGTTCTTACAAAGGCGCAAGTGGCTGGAGTGGGGATGAATGGGTTACACTAAACTTGATCAAAGTCGGGAAATCGAAATTATATCTTTTTGAAGATAATGGAAAAGTCAGATTTGAAGATGCCTACGATGGTTTAAACAGTCATTTTAATGCGCTCTTAAAACAGATCATTGATAAATCTGGAACGATCAATAATTGGTAATTGCTTTTGAAATAAAGCCGTGACCTTCTGAAAATCACGTACCTCTAAAAACTTATTTTTTGCCATTTGATAAATAATTATATTTTTGTTGATCCAAAGTGGATCACTCATGATGTATATCATGAATCCAGCAACAAAGGTAGAATTGAAAATTTTCAAGATGATGAATAGGAAGAAAATGCTAGGTATGGTGATACTTTTGCTGGTTACACAGCTGAGTTTTGCGCAATATTTTAAGCTAACAGCCAACGGTTTTGTATCCAACGACAATAAAGATTTTGCGGTAGTAGATGTTCCAAACGTAAAACAGGCGGATTTGTACAAGAACGTACTCAATGCCATAAATTCGCTGTACAGCAATCCTCAAAAAGGTCTCAGTGTCTTAGAGGGTGAAAGTATTACCTTGACAGCATATGAAGAAAAAGCCATACCTGTAAAACATAGCAGTGGTGGTTTTGGAAAAACGAATTATAAATATGACCTGTCGTATACCTTGTCCTTTCTTTTTAAAGATGGCAAGATTCGGGTCAACAGTCCTACTTTTGAACTTAAAAGATGGTACGAAGGAACTTTCAGAGCTGGAAGAGGATATGGTAATAGTGGCTGGACAACGCTAAATCTTGTTAAAGGCAAGAACGATCGAGTGGCGATTTATGACCAAAATGGCAAATTGCTTTTAGAAGATGCTACCAATGGACTGAATGCTCATCTTAATGCAATCGTAAAACAGATTATTGATAAATCGAATACAATCAGTAATTGGTAATTAGTGTTTCATGTAAGTAGTTTGTCTATAAACCAGTAAATTCAGCTTTTTCTTTATCACTTTTTTTAATGTTGTATTAACATATGGAAATTATGAAAAGGGTATTACCAATTTTAATCGTAGCATCGCTAGCACTAACCGGCTGTAGCAAAAATTCTTCGGATGATCCGATCAGGCAAATAGAAGAAATTGCTGCCGATAAGATAAAAGCAAAATACATTTCTGTCCTGCCTGAGCTGAAAGATTATGCTCATGTATATGAAGGGATGACTAAAAACAAAAACTATAAAGTTGTCGTTGGGCGTAACGACATCGATTATATGGTCGCTTATATTGATGCGTCGGGTAAAGTATACTTAAAGAAAACGGCACAATTGGATACATCATTAAAGAATAAAATCAACGCTTTTAGATTTTATCCGAGTGATGTATTAACAGAGGGGAATGCGGTTTTATTAATGTTTGAAGGACCAAATATCACGTCACCTGACCAGCCAATTATTTCGTTTGAAGTTATCTTTCCTAATGAAGGTAAACTGATAAATGTTGGAAGAAATCTGTCAAACGATGCGAATAAATATGTTTATACTATAACATTTACAACAAAAACAGTCTGGTTTTACAGTAATGGTAAACTGTATATGTATGATCGATCTACCGGTAAAATTATACTTGAAACAGCGGACATACCGTATGATTTGTTAAAAGGGGCGTTGACTTCTTTTTTCTTTGAGAATAACAAGATGATACTTATAGAGGGAGGCTCTAGTGATTTGAAGATCTTCTGCCATTCTTTAACGAGATCTGAAGGTAATTATTCAACTTTCTGGACTGGATCTATTTCAGGAAAGGGTAATATAGCGAAAGAAGATATTGAAATTACTGACGACGCTGATTATATTTTAATAAAATTAAAAGGAATTGCGCATATTTATAAATTTAAGAAAGTCGATGGGGGACAGGGATAGATTAAAAGGAAATAAATGCATAGTCCTTTATTATTTATATAGATGATAAAAAAACAACTCTTCCAAATAGAAGAGCTGTTTTTTATTATTGATAGCATTTGTCTGTTTTTATAATTTGATAGAACAATGCCACCTGTCCAATTATTTAGTCCAGACTTGTTTCTGGGGCTTTACCGATTAGTTCCATAAATTGATCTAACTTAGGGGTAATGATGATCTGTGTTCTTCTGTTTCTTGCTTTTCCAGCTTCGGTATCGTTAGGTGCGATGGTATTATACTCGCCACGTCCCGCTGCGGTTAAACGTTTTGGATCTACTCCATAATTGTTTTGTAAAGCCATCACCACAGATGAAGCTCTTAATGTACTTAAATCCCAGTTGTTGCGGATATTAGGCATGCTGATAGGCACATTATCGGTGTTACCTTCAATCAGTACATCGTAACTGTTGTAATCGGTGATAATCTTAGCAATCTTCGCTAATGTTTCACCTGCTTTATCTGAGATCTCATAGCTTCCAGATTTGTAAAGCATATTATCAGCAAGGGATATATAGACGACTCCTTTTAATACCTGGATATCAACATCTCTGATTTCCTCTCTGCTCAGGGAGCGTGTCAGGTTGTTGGTCAGCACTAAATTAAGTGAATCACTTTTGTTTTTGCTATTGACAAGCTGCTGGATGTATTTGTTGGATGAATTGATCTCATCGACAAGTTTTGAAATATTTGCATTTCCCTGCGTGCTGGAACTTAGACAATTGTTTAATGCTGTCTGTAAAGCGGCAACATTTGCTTTTTCGGAAGCAATCTGCTCATCCAAACTCTTAATTCTGATTTTTGAACCGTTTAAATCACTTTCAGATGCCTGTAAGCGGCTGCTCAGGTCCTGATTACTTTGTTGTAACTGGGTGTAACTTGCTTGTAGTGCGGCAAATTTTTTATTACTGGTACAACTTGATCCTAAAGTTGCCAGCGCTAGGAGCGCGCAAATAATTAACGGATATTTCATAGTTTTTAAAATTAAAAATTAATACTTGACAGGCATCTCGGAGATAAAATAAAAATAGGTAATTACCTTTTTTTATTACGTCTCTAGCCAGACCAATAGTATAACACAAAATTGATGCCTTATTGGCTCACAAGCTGATGTTAATTCATAGATACAATCATAAACGAAGAAATTTGATTCTTATTTTAGCAAACAAAAGTTTATAGCAAAAGTGTGCTGATCTACTTTCCGACAATGGAATATTAAATGACCATGGAGGGATAATTCATCGTAGAAAACGACTCGTTTTTATAACGATATAATAGCAATTTTATGGGTATTGTGTCAATTATAACCAAAGAGCGCCTCCATATGGAAGCGCTCTTTGGTTATATATAACATTCGTCTCATTTAACTATGTACGCAGGCTGATGCAGCTCTGTCCAATTGGTTTTCTTCTTCGTTTTCTGAGATCTTCTTCGGGAAGCTTACAAAACTTAGGATAAACGTCACCGATAGCAACAGGATACTCACCCATAATACATGATGAACACCATAATGTACACTGACTATTCCGCCTAGAAATGCCCCTAAGGAAATTCCGATATTAAAAGAGGAAGTCAGTAAGCTGTTCACAAATTCTAAGGCATGATGGGGAACAGATTGCGTGGTGCGGATATTGGACACCAAAAATCCGCCGGTATGGATCATTCCCCAAAGGGATACGATAATGACCATCGGAATATAATGTCCGCCAAAATAGTAAGCCAGGATCTGTACCGTCACTAAGAGCATTAAAAACAGTCTGGCGGTTAAGCGTACATTTCGGTTCAGGGCCAGTCCCATCAGCCAGTTTCCTAATGTTCCCATGCCACCGAAGAGGAGCAACATCATACTGATCTGCGCACCGTCCATCTTGGTAATCTCTTCCAGATAGGCGGTCAGGTAGGTATAGCTGGCAAACATGGCCGCTAAAGTGGCTATGGTCGAAATGAGATTGAGCCATAGAAGCGGGCTTTTCAGCACTTCGACCTGATTTTTGGTCGATATCGCCTGATCTGCCGGCATTGAGGGAATAAAGAACAATAGACCGATAAAAGCGATTAAACTGATCGCGCTACTGAGGAAGAAGGAAGCCTGCCAGTTATGAAACAGATCTACGGCATAGGTGGTGAGGGGGATTCCCAGCACCGTGGCCAAGCTTAATCCCAGCATAACAGTAGAAACGCCTTTTGCACCCTTTTCTTTAAATGCAATGGCGATGGCGATATTCCAGAATAGCGGGTGCAAGATCGCTGGTAAGATACGGGCGACCATCAGCATGGTGAAGTTGGTCGAAAAGGCAGAAATTAAATTCGAAAAAACAAATATACTCATGACCAGACAGAGCAATAGCTTCCGGTTTATCTTGGTCGTAAATGAGGTGATAAAAGGGGAGGAAACGGCGACAGTGATCGCAAAGGCACTCAACAGCCAACCTGCAGTATCGATGGATACGTCAAATTGCCGACTGATGGTCGGGAGGATGCCGACGATCCCAAATTCTGTGGTTATAATGCCAAAAGCGCCAAGTGCTAAGACGTAAATTGATGTTTTCATTATTTGTTAAAATTTATGTATGGCAAAATTGAACAGAAAAAATGTGAAAAATCAGTATATTTTCATGATAATTAGGTATTTTTGTCTTATGAAACGTGAGAACATCGATGAATTGGTCAAAGTAGAATATCATCAGGGCGCTAGCTGTCCTTTACGGGATATGCATTTTTCCTTTTTTCAGATTGTGTATGTTATTTCCGGAAAAGGATTTCTGAACATCAACAACAATATGGCTTCTTACAGTAAAGGCAGTCTGATTCTCCTGACACCAAATGATCAGCATCACCTCGAAATCTTGGAAAGTACGGACCTGTTGCTTGTGAAGTTCAGTGAACGTTATGTGAAAAACTACCCCTGGAACAGTATTAATTCCATGGAATGCCTCCTGTACGGTGCTTCTTTTTTGTCGGGCTGTATTTTACAGAATAAGCCTGATGTTGTTTTGGTCAATTCGATTGTAGAATCACTGCTTCATGGTATCCATCATCCGGATCTGTATCAGGATGAGCTGACGTTGAATTACGTGAATGCGTTGATTGTCATCGCAGCACGAAATATTTCGAAGATGCGAGCGGAGCAGATTACCTCCAATTCGGATAAGAGGGTGATTCAGATCATTGATTATATCCAAGGCAATATCCATGATCCAGCACTATTGAAAGTTGCTGTGATCGCGAAGAAATTTGGGTTTTCAGAAACCTATCTGGGCAGTTACTTTAAAAATCAGTCCGGAGAAACGATTCAGCAATACATCTTAAATTATAAAATGCGCCTGATTGAACACCGGGTGCTGTTCAGTGATATGCGGGTCAATGAAATCGTCACGGAGTTTGGTTTTTCAGATGAAAGCCATCTAAATAAGTTTTTCAAAAAACGGCATCAGATGAGCTTATCAGAATTTAAAAAGACGAAAGGAGCTAGGGTAGCGGTTTGAGTGAATCCGAAAAGATTAAGGATTCTAAATGTTGTAGAAGAATATTGATTTTTTAATTATTTATGCAGAACTTTAAATTTAAACTTCAATTAAATTTAAAATGAAAAGAGCAGCACTTTTATTCGCCTTAGGCACCATGATGATTTCATGTAATCAGAAAACGAAAGAAAATCAACAAAGCGGAGAAGCAGGAGATCAGAAAGAGCAGGTTTCAACCAGTGACCAGGCAAGTAATGATGCGAATGAAAGTTTCAATATCGAAAATGTACCCTTTTCAAATGCAGATTTGGGAGATTTCCCATTTTTTACTTTACCCGAAGGGTTGATAGAACAGAATAAGCCTCTGCAGAAGAAGTTTGATGTTTGCTTTTTCCCGGTTAATGGCACGATGACACCATTTGAAGGTAGATTATATAAAATTAATGTTACAGCAAAAGAGGGTGAAGAATATGCGCAGCGATATTTTGAAAAAAGTATGGCGGATTATATGACTACTATCGGAGCAGTTAAAGTATTTGATGGTGAAATTACAAAAGAGGAATATGAACGCTATAACAAAAAAGATCCAAATAAAGGTGATGAAGGTGATATTGGCTATGAAGGTGAAAATATTAAGTTTTATGTCGTTCGTACAAAAGATAAGGGAAATATCTACATCCAGTTTTCTTCAAATAATGCAGCAGGAAAGCTCAATATTCTTCAAGAGGAAGCTTTTAAGCAGACGATAACAAAGGTCACGGCAGATGAGATTTCAAAAGACTTATCTGAAAAGGGCAAATCTATTTTATACATTAACTTTGGTGTTGATAAATCCAATGTTTCTGCTGATGGTAAGGAATTAGTGAACGAAATTGCGAAAGCATTAAAGAATAATATGGGTTTAAAAATTGCTATTGAAGGTCATACGGATAATACCGGTGATGCAACGCATAACAAAAAACTTTCAGACGATCGTGCCCATGCGGTATTGAGCCTGTTGACCATGCAGGGAATTGAAAAATCAAGATTATCAGCAGCGGGTTTCGGAGCTGAGCGACCTTTAGTCGCAAATGATTCGGAAGCTAATAAATCCAAAAACCGTCGCGTGGAATTAGTCAAAGTGAATAAATAATCCGTGGCCAACTGTAGGCACAACAATAGCCAGCAGTCCAGCAGTTGGTTGATATTAATCATTATATGAATGCATGCTAGAAAAAACACATAATTCCTTGTGAGCAGGGCCTTACAAGGAATTATGATAAAAAAGTGATAAGCTGGAAATTCCATCGGGTGGATCTTTGGCTTTATGGTTTGCTATTTAACAACCGTGGCTTCTAATTCAACTTTAAGGGTTTCAAATAGTTGCTGTACTTCCAGTACTGTACTTGTTTGCTTGATTTGGTTCCGATTGATCCATTCTTGGAAAAGATCAAAATTTTCAAACAATGCCGCTGAATCTGTGGTGTAGACATTGAGCCTGACAATATTCTTGAGTTCGAAATCAGCTTCACGAATTACTTTTTCAAGATTTTCCAATGTCTTCTGCAGTTGGACGCGCATATGCTCATCACTTGAAATGCCATGCTCGTCGATCGCTGTCTGGCCGGATACATACAAGGTACTTTCAACATGTTTCACTTCTACTGCCTGGACATAGCTTCTGGCATCTTGCCAAGTCCATGGATTAATGATCTTTTTTTCCATTTTAATGTTTTATTAAAGTATGGTACAAAGATCAAGATGTTGCTTTGTATGAGCGTGTGACAAATATCACAGTTTTCAAATGTCTTATAAGATGCGGCTCAATGTTTCGCGGGATACGCCGAGATAGGATGCCAACAATGTTTTGGGAATGCGCTGTATCAAAGAGGGCTGGTTTTTAATGATCTGCTCGTATCTTTCCTTTGCACTGGAAGTAAGAAATGATAAAATACGCTGTTGCGAGCCAATATGCCCAGCGATTGATTTTTTAAGGAAAAAGTGTTCCATCTTGTGCATTTGCGCACATAGCTTCTCAAAATTTTCTAGTGTAAGGCAAAGCATTTGTGTGTTTTCAATGCATTTTAACGATAAGGTAGCGCGGCTCTGGGAATAAAAGGCTACGAAATCTGTTTCCCACCAGTCTTCCATCGCAAAAGAAATGAGATGTTCCTTTGCATCACTATCAGTATATGTTAGCTTTACCAATCCTGAAATTACAAAGTACACATGCTTAACCGGTTGACCTGCTGCGATGATCAGTTCATTTTTCTTAAATTCCTGAAATGTGAAATGATTAAATAGCGATGATATTTCCTCATCCGAAAGGCTGATGATTTTTTCGATATGTGCTCGCAATGTATCTTTTATAGCATTCATGTGGGATTATAATATGTGAAGTCACCTGCAAGTTATGCATCGTATACTAAGTTATAAAATGATTGCGCTATTTTTTCTAAATTGCCCCGTGAGCTTTGGCAATATATATGGACTGGTACTACCGTCTGTCATTGATGGTATGGCTCAAAACTAAACCCGGCGGTGTTTTGTTATCTATTGGAGTAATTCGAATGGATATTGACAAACTGAATCGTCTCTTTTAGACCCTTTAAGATAATATTTGATCCCAGACAATGAAAGAAAAATTTAATCAGCTGATCGCAGAAGTGGTAAAACCGTTACTGAAAGAAAATGGCTTCACGAAGAAAGGGATGAATTTTTATAAAAGAAATGCTGATCTGGTTTTCCTTTTGAACGTTCAAAATAGTCATGGGAACAGTTCTGAACAGACAAAATTTTATATTAATTGTGGTATTCATTCGACCGTTATCGATAAAGTAATAGGTCGATCAGAACTTGTAGAACCGAAAGAATACGAGTGTTATTTCAAAGATCGCATTTCTTCGCTGATCAATGCCGTCGATGACGGTTACTTGATCACAAAGGACACGGACTTGGAAACTTTAAGTTTGACACTTCACCAGGATCTAAAATCGGTGGTGTTGTTATATGATAACATCAACAGGACCAGCGATCTGACGGATTTGATGATCAACAAAAATGGGCTCAACAATTATCAGGAACTATTTGAATATTTACTGTTAACAAATAATTTGGCAGATGCAAAACGTTTTGTCAAAAATCTGCATGATACTTTTGGACAGCAACGAAGGTGGACGATATTTGAAGACAACCTGTCTGAGCTGTTAAGAAAAAATAAACGAAAAGAAACCATTGCGGATTTATTACGCTAGCGTACAAGACCTTGAATTGAACTTATGAAAAAACTTATCCTACTATTTGCTCTGCTTCCTGTCCTGCTATCTTGTAAAGACCGCGACAAGATAGATCTGTCCCAATTGCACTTGAATGAAAGCATCGAGAGCCTCATTGATTTTGGTGAACTTAAAACAATTGGTGTTGAAACGGTTGAATACCCCTTTTGCTTGATGATTGAAATAAATGATGGTGCAAACTATACTTTTGACGGTCTTGATCTGACGGGCCAAAAGGTATTTTTCCAGATCGATTCCGAATTGCTTAAAACAGACAGCCTGACGAAACAGGGTGGTGGTCATATCGACGTGCGATCTTTCAAAGACAAGAATGAGCTTGCTGAAATCCTAAAAAACTATCAAGCAGCAAATACCATCTACGGGATGCGGATCGAAATGAAAACGGAGGAGTTAAAGAAACAGATACTCGCAAAATTGGAAAGCAGGTATGGAAAAGGAACTAAAAATCCGAATACCGATAATGGGCTGTATTGGAATGTCGCGAAAGAGCAAAAATACATCTTCTTTGCGCCAGATTATGACCGATTGATCGTTTTAAACAGTACAGATCTTTCCAAAACCTGTTATTGGGATATCATGAACGGAACGATTGATTTTGGCGGATGTGATCAGGAGGCGTATACGAAGGAACTGCTTAAAAATACCAGTCCTGAAAAGGAAGTGACAGAAAAGCCTGTTGTGAAAATAGACAAAGATTGGAACCTCAATCAGCTGGTGGTAGGGAAAACTACGGAGCAGGAGTTCGCATCCGCAGCTATGAATAAAAATTTTGAGCGGACGGTTGTGATCGACGGCAGTACGGCTTCGACCACGGAAGTATCTTATGACAATAAAGACAAAAACTTCTTTTTGTATTTTTCTGCAGGTCAAGGTAATGGTGAAAATTCCCAAAACAATCTTTTAAGTGGCTATAGCCTTCAGGATTTTAAACAGGTGGATATTTCATTTGACAATGGTCTTCGCCCTGGAATCTCTTTTAAGGAAGCTGTCAAATTATTCAACAAAAATGACATCATCAATTTCAATGATCTAAAATTTTCGAATTATATAGAAGTCAAAAGAGGCAACGGTAAGGTTACTCTTAACTTTGATGAAGACTATTTGTTTTCGGGTATTTATATAAAATGAGCGATAAGATCTGCTTAACAAGAACATGTTGCAGCAATGGAATCAACAAAAAAAGTCATTTCAGCCATTAGCTGAAATGACTTTTTTGATTTTGGATTAGTTGTGTTATATCTTGAATTGTAGCTGTTTAATTGTTGTTACCTGATGTCGGGGTTTATGTCCACTTGGGGATGTTACGTCAGTAATTTCTCAAAATCATAATTTTTGGCGTGATCCCAATTGGCGCATTTGAAAAGTAGGATCCGTGATATATTTCACTTTCCTTTAGGTAACTACTATCTTTTGGTTAGTGATTTTGCTGTAATTTTGTAAAGTGTAAAAGAAGTGCAGTCAGTACTTTAGAAATCTCCAGTTGAGATGGCGCATTTGCAGCTATTTTATAGCTGTTATTTAGTTAATCAAAAATACAAAAACATGAAAAAACATATCGCTCATTCCATTTTAGAACTCGCCATCGTTTCAGAAGGCAGTACATTTGGACAGACATTACAGCATTCGCTGGAACTGGCTAAAGTAGCAGAAGCAAATAATTATAAACGTTACTGGTTTGCGGAACATCATAATTCTGCTTCGGTAGGCAGCAGTGCCACTTCGTTATTAATTTTATATGTAGCCGAAAACACCAGTAAAATAAGAGTAGGGTCGGGTGGTATTATGTTACCCAATCATTCGCCTTTGATTATTGCAGAGCAATTTGGAACATTGGCGCATCTTTATCCAAACCGGATTGATTTAGGTCTGGGAAGAGCTCCCGGTACAGATACACTGACAGCTCAGGAGATCCGATCGGACTTTATGAAAGCTGCGCACTCTTTTCCTGCAGAAATTGAGAAAATTGAACATTATTTTTCACAATCCAACAGCACGGGTAAAGTCAGAGCACCGATCGCAGAAGGTGCTGATGTGCCCATTTATATTTTGGGATCAAGTACCGATAGTGCGCATCTCGCTGCTCGGAAAGGATTGCCTTATGCATTTGCAAGCCATTTTGCCACCGATCATTTAATGTCGGCATTAAAAATCTACCGAGAGGAGTTTCAGCCTTCTGAAGTAATGGAGAAACCTTATACGATTGCAGGTGTTAATGTGATTATTGCTGAAACGGATGAAGAAGCACAAAAATTGTTTACATCGGTGGTCAGAATGTTTTTGGGTATCTTGACCGGAAATTCTCAACCGCTGCATCCACCTACAGAAATGACAGAGGATTTGCAGGATATCTTCCATCATCCAAGTGTACATCAGATGTTGAAATACTCGTTTGTGGGCACTAAGGAAAGGGTGAAAGAACAGACCAAGGCGTTTCTTGAGCAAACACAAGTGGATGAGCTGATCGTCGTATCGACAATCTATGATTTCAAGGATCGAATCAAGTCGACCGAATTGTTTGCTGAAGTCATGAGCGAAATCAATGCCGATGATAGCACGGATTAAAATGAACCTAATCCGCTTTTCATTATATTTAAAACTAAAACAATGGCACAAAAAAAAGTTCACTGTGACTGTCTAGAAACTATAAGACCGGTGCGCGATACGTTGGATGTGATCAATGGTAAATGGAAAATACCTATTATCATATCCATTGGTGTCGGTAACGATCGTTTTACGGATATCCAGGAGAGTATTCCCGGGATCTCGCCCAAAGTTTTGGCTAAAGAACTGAAAGATCTGGAGCAGCATAAGCTGGTCAGAAGGGTTGTTATCGAGGAATATCCGGTAAAGATCTCCTACCAGCTGGAGGAATATGCCGATACGCTGACTCCAGTTATTTATGCACTGAAGGATTGGGGCATTAATCATAAGAAAAAGGTGCTGGAGTAATATTTTCTGAAGTCAAAAATGCTGCTGGCTATGATTTCCATTTTTAACTGGATTATAAAATTATAGTTTTACATTTGAATCTTGTACTTCAAACCTCATCATATGAAATCTAATTTATTGGCTTTGCTTTGTTTCTTTGCGCTGATCATCGTTATTGATCCTGTATTTTCTCAGATTTCTGACAAGGATATCAGGAAGGAACAGCAAAATAAAAGTCTGAAGATCTTAGTCATATCGGATTTAAATGATGGTTATGGATCTACGGCTTATAGTCAGGAAGTGTTGGATCTAGTGGGAAGTGTTTCCACATTAAAGCCTGATCTTATTTTGTGTGGTGGCGATATGGTCGCAGGACAAAAAAAGACTTTAACGAGAGAAGCTATTCAGGCTATGTGGAAGGGATTTGATCAGGCTGTACTGCAACCTATCAAGGCTTCTGGCGTACCATTTGGATTTACAATGGGCAATCATGATGCATCTCCCAATTTTGTGCTTGACCGTGAAGTTTCGGCATCATTTTGGGCCAATCATAAAGCTGATGTTAATCTTACTTTCATCGAGAGCAGTCATTTTCCGTATTACTTTTCTTATTTAAAAAATAATGTGTTCATTATCTCCTGGGATGCGTCATCATCTCAAATCCCAGCTGAAGTGAAAAGCTGGATGAAGGAGCAGTTGGATAGCCCTTTGGCTAAAGAGGCGAGATTTAAAATCGTCTTAGGTCACCTGCCTTTATATGCACTCGTTGAAAGTAAAAATAAACCAGGAGAAGTTCTGGAGCATGCTGATGAGACCTTGCAGTTTTTAAAAGAAAATCAGGTAGACCTGTATTTATCCGGTCATCAACATGTGTATTACCCTGCTAAAAAGGAATGGGTGATTTTATATCACAGCGGTTGCCTAGGTGGAGGGCCTCGTTCTTTATTGGGGCATCATGAGGCGCCATATAAGTCCTACGGCTTTATTGAAATCCCGAAAAACATCAAAAATAAGGATTCGGTAAAAGTAAGCGCGATAAGAGCGGATGATAAGCATGAAGTTAAACTGGAAGATTTACCTGCTCAAGTTTCAGGATTTAACGGGAGCTTAAACAGAATCGATCTCTCGAAGTAGTATAACAAAAAGACCTTTTCAGCCCATAGCTGAAAAGGTCTTTTAAATTATTTTGTTATCTGTTATGTGCTCTATTATAGCTATATAATAAATATGATCTAAGGTAACAGTTCATATACACGGACGTAATCGATTTCAAAAACATTCGGGAATATCTTGTCATCAACCCCATGTTTACCGCCCCAATTTCCGCCGATGGCTAAATTAAGCAACCAGTGAAATTTTTGATCAAAAGGCCATTCGGCAAAGGTTTTATGTTCGTTTTCAACAGAAAAAATCTCCTGATCATCGATAAACCCCTTGATATATTCGGGTGTCCAATCCACACGGTACAGGTGAAAATTATCGGAAACACCTGCAACTTTTGTTGTTGCTGTTTTTTGGGTATTGATATTGTGGTTATAGGCTTTGGTATGGGTGGAGATATGCAGTACATCCTGATCGTAACCCACGTGTTCCAAGATATCGATCTCACCCGAGTTGGGCCAATTGCCATATTTAGATGCTGTTGGCAACATCCAGATCGCAGGCCAATTGCCGCGTCCCCGCGGTAATTTGGCACGAGCTTCAAAGCGGCCGTACAGGAAATCACCTTTATCTTTGCTCACTAATCGGGCAGAAGTGTAAGGTTTACCGCCTTTGCTTTCTTTTAAAGCTTTGATTTTTAAAACCCCTTTACCGACAACTGAGTTTTTTAGCGAAGATGCAACATAATACTGATCCTCATTATTGCCCCAACCGTTATATTTTGAACCTATATCATACGACCATTTGGTGGTGTCGGGTAAGCCTTCGTAATTAAATTCATCTGCCCAGACAGGTTCAGTTGAAAAGCGGTAGGCATTTTTCTGGGTTGATGAAGCACTGGTATTTGACTTTTTAGCCGTTACATAGAAGGGGATATTGGCAGTAGCCACATTGTTATGACCATCGGAAACATAGACAAACAACCGGTATGCGCCTTCTTCTGCAGGAACTGTGAGCTGTGTGTGCTGCTGACCTTCAGCTGCAATACGCCCTGGGATAGCCTTTGGTCTTTCTTCACGGTCACCACCTTCTTTCAGGTCGGTACTTTCGTGCAGAAGCTCCCAGCGAGTCGTTAACTTGTCGCCATCCGGATCGCTTACAGACACAGCAACGGGGTAAGTTCTACCCGGTTCGACATAAACAAAGTCAGCCGCTTTTTTTCCATCTAACAGGAGGGACGATACCTGTGGAGAACGGTTTTCAGGCCATTTTTTTGACCAGAGGTATTGCATCACATCGACCACTTCGTTTTCTTCACCAGCTTCGGTGAACAGTCCGTACCAGGTTGGGGTGCGCTCTTGTTTCTGTCCCCATAAGAAAACATAAGACCCTAAGCAGTTTTTGTCTGTGCCGATAGAGGCTTCATAACGGCTTTTGTAGACCGCCGCTTTTTCACTGCTGTTCTCTTCTATGGAAGCAGACCAAGGTGTCTGTGTCACCTCCCAGTGCCCTGTAGGACCCCATTCGGTCACGATATAAGGTTTAGTCCAGCCGACACTTTTAATCTGTTGCGGTACGGACGCGAGTCCTCCGTATACCTGAACAGCGATCAGATCGATAGCCGGGCATTTCTCCTGAATATAATCAAATTCCTTTTGATTGATACCCGCCAACATGGTTGTCACCAAGTGATTAGGGTCTAGTTCATGAATCATTACTGCAATCGCATTGACCGCATCCCATACCTTGGGATTGCTGTAATGGAGGTTCAGTTCATTGCCGATTCCCCAGGCTAAAAGCGCAGGATGGTTTCGGTACTGCAGGACGGTCTTACGGATACCCTCCAATTGTTGCGCTACCTGTTCGGGGTTGCTGTAGTCAAATCCATGTCTTTCGGCCCGTACATCCAGTCCTAAGGTCACGGTAAGTCCCAAGCGATGGGCATCGTCCAATATTTTTCCCGCATTGTGCGGGTTCCAAGTACGTATGGAGTTACCTCCATACGCTTTTAGACGATCCATATAATTGCTGCCACCGGCGCCTTTGATAAAATACGGCTGACCGTCACGCTTGATGGTGTAACCACCGTTTTCTTTAGCGATGACGGTTTTGACGGGTTTGTTGTCCTGCGATACCGCCAGCTGTACGTTGAAAAGGAGCAAGGAACATAAAATTCCTGTTTTTATATGCATCATGATTTATCTGAAGTTAGGGTTAGCATCGATCTGCGTTTGCGGTATAGGCAATGATTCACTCACACCAGGAATAAATTTAGCACCAAATACTTCTTTTGCTTTACCGGTACGTACCAGGTCATTGAAACGCTCACCCCACCATTCACAGGCAAATTCTGCTCTGCGCTCGTCTAAAATCTGGTTTAGCGTCACATTGGCAATAGCACCCAATTTAGCCCTTTCGCGTACCAATTGAAAAGGTTCGTCGCCATTTTGCCCTTTCCGTACTTTTGCTTCCGCATTTAGAAGCAATACATCTGCATAACGTAAGATACGAACATTATTGTTGGCGCCATATTCCATACGTCCTTCGGTCATCTGTGCTTTTGGAAGATACGCTTTTCCATTGAAATATTTGATACCAAATGGATTGCCATAGACCACATCACCGCTCGGGGTGGTGACTGAAGTAGCAGGATTACCGTCGATGCCACAGTACTGAATCGTGTTTTTCAAGCGTTCAACATCGCCACGGTTCGTTAGGAAATCGACAATATTTTGAGATGGCGGTACCCAGCCCGCTCCGGAGATGGGACTTCCTTTTTGATCACCCGACGGTCCCTGCCACCTAAAGAATGTTCCCCAGTCTACTCCGGGACGTACAATATCGCCAGTACCTACACCAAAATCAGAATATTGCAGTTCAAATAAGGATTCATTGGCCAGTTTTCCGGGAAGCTTAAAGAGCTCGTACAGGTTTGGATATAAGGAGAATTTATTGCTCGCAATGATCTTATTGGTCGCATCCAAGACTTCTTCCCAATGCGGACTGCTGTTATCATTACCGGCAAGATCTGCTGCGGCTTTGGCTTTGAGGAGCAGTGCCGTATATTTGGTCACGGCACCGATATGGATGGACTGATTCGGACGTGCATCTTCCAGTGCTTCGATGCATTCATTCATTTCGGCAATGATAAAGGCTCTTACTTGGGCCGCAGTGCTCTTTTCGATGGTCGCCAGGCGTCCAATATTTTCACTGTCGATCAAGATAGGCACGTTTCCGAACAGGCGGGAGGCCATCAGGTGGGCGTATGCACGTAGAAAACGGACCTCCGCTTTGTATTGCTTATTGAGGTTGAGGTCTTTGCTGTTGCCTGCCGGTATTTTTGCCGCGAAATTATCCAGTTCGATCAGGGCATTGTTGGCCGCGATGACCAGGCTGTAATAACTGATCCACGATTGGTTCAGTCCCCAGTACGACTGCACAGTTACATCGTTCTGGAAGTTTTTGATGGCCATGAGCTCCGGGTTATCATTGGGGCTGGGAGCAGCCTGCAGGTAATCATCATCGCGCATGCAGCGGATGGATAGATCGATCCAATGGACCAGGTTGTCATCAGCTGCCGAGCGGTATACGCCAGAAACGGGGCTGTACATCAGCGCAGGGTTGCTGTAATCGATTTCTTCCGAACGCTGCTGGTTTTCAAGAGGCTTGTCCAAAAACTTTTTACAGCTCGTCATGGATAACGGTACTGCTATACAGCTTGCTATGAGGATATATTTAAAGGTATTCATAAGATTAAAAAGTAAGGTTAAAAATTAAAAGGAAACTTTGACGCCTAGGCTGTACGTCGATGCAATTGGATACACATTGGCATCAAATCCCATTCCTGATACTTCAGGAGTAAAACCGTTGTATTTGGTAAACATAAAAGGTCGATCTGCCGTAACGAATATGCGGGTTGGCATTTTCGGGAAGTCAAAACTATAACCTAACTGAATATTTTGTACGCGGAGGTAAGCGCCACTTTCGACAAAGAATGAACTAGCCTGTAGGTTCCATGAAGCCACCGAACCTGCTGCCGATGGATGGGTGTTGCTTGTTCCTTCACCGGTCCATAGTTTATCAACAAAGGCCGCATCCACATTCATCTGATTGTATTTTCTACGCATAGCCCGGTTGAGGTTATGGATTTTATTGCCGCTCACGCCTTGAAAGGCAACGCTTAGATCAAACTTTTTGTAATCGAATGCCAAGTTGAAACCATAGGTGATCTTTGGCAGGTAGTTTCCGAGATTGATACGGTCATTTTCATCCAGTTCGCCATTATTATTCTGATCCTTATACTGGAGATAACCCGGTAAAATAGGGGCGTTTGGATTTTGCTCGTTGTACGCCTTTGCTATTGGATCGGCATCGATCTGCGCCTGATTTTGGTACACGCCAGCGACTTCATAACCATAGTAAAAGTTGATGGGCTCGTTGATCTGGATTCTGGCCGGAAATTCTGCCGACCATTCCGGGTAACCGTTCATGATATTCTCAAGTCCGCCCAGATTTTTAACGGTATTTTTCAATGTGGTTACATTTCCGCCAATGGAATAGCCCAATGCACCGACTTTATCTTTCCATTGTAGCGAAAGCTCCCATCCGCTGTTGGCGACACTGCCCCAATTTCCATATACGCGATCCCACGAAAATGGAATAGGCCTGCTGAAGGCAAGATCATGGGTTGTTCTGTGGTAATAGTCTAATGTACCGCTAAGCCGGTTGTTCAACAAGGCAAAATCTATCCCGCCATCCCATTCTTCCACCACTTCCCAGCGGACCTGTGAAAAGAACCTGCCGACACGGTATCCCGGAATACGGGTTCCGTTTGTCGTGCCCTCACTGCCAAAGATACCTGAGAAATTGTTTCCGGAATACACGGTTGCATAGCCTGCATTGGGCTGGATACCGTCATTCCCCAGTTTACCCCAGCTTCCACGGAGTTTCAGTTGATTGAAAAGCTTTTGGTTTTCCATAAACTTTTCTCTCGTCAGTACCCATCCTAAACCCACAGATGGGAAATAGCCCCACTTGGTCTGGTATTTTGAACTTCCGTCAGCACGGAAAGTAGCGGTCAGTAAGTATTTGTTGTCATAATCGTACGTTCCTCTCGTAAAATAAGATATACCGGCATTTCGGGAGCCGTTCTCACCGTATCCTGTTGCCGAACCGATTCCCTGAGCGCCAACTCCTACATACCAGAATTCTTCCGATTCAGGTACATCATTGGCCTGCACCCAGGTTTCACGCCAGCGTTCCTCACGTGTCGACTGTCCCAACAGGACCGACCAGTGGTGTTTGCCGGCTTCATCTTTATACGTCAATAAATTGTCTAAGATGTAGTTGTTGTTACGTGCCTGTGCCGAACGTAAGAAAGAGCGGTCATTTCGCTGGTCGTTATCGATGTAATAAATTGGGTTATAGCCGATGTTATGTGTCGATTGATAGCGCTGGCTGAGCTGTGACTTAAAGGTAATTTTATCTTTCCATAGTTCTGCCTCTACATAGAAACTCGGCAGGATCTGAAATCCTTTCGTCTGATTGTTGTTGTAGAAGGCTGTCGCGATCGGATTGTTGTACCAAAATCCCGACTGCATACCGATTGCCGTACTGGATCCGAACTTTTCAGGTTTTGAAAGTTCGATGGTCGGATCGTAAACAGGGTATAAAGGCGATGCAAAATACGCCTGACGGAAAGCTGCATTATTAGGATGATAGGATTTAAAGTTATTTAAATGTGCCATAAACCCAACTTTCAGCCAATCTGTAACCTTAGCATCGGCCTGCATACGCATGTTAAACTTCTGGTTGTTGTTTTTGGCATCCATGATGCCTTCTTGTTTAACGTAGTTGAGACCAAAAGCATAGGTAATCTTTTCACTGCCGCCCATGATGTCAAGATTGTGGTTCGTGATGAGTGCTTTTGAGCGCAATAGTTCATCGAACCAGTCGGTATCCATGGCCGGATTGGTTTCGGTACCACCATACTTTTCAACCGATTTTTTGACAAAGGCACCATTTCCGGTCGCATTGGCATAATTCGCATATTGTTGCGCATTGGCCATTTTTAAGATGTTGGTCGGGGTCTGGAAACCTGCAAATCCATTGTAGGTGACACGCGATTTCATATTAAGGCTTCCTTTTTTCGTGGTGACGAGGATAACCCCATTTGCGGCACGTACCCCGTAGATGGCTGCTCCGGAGGCATCTTTTAAGATGGAGATATCGGCGATGTCGTTGGGGTTTAAGAAATCAATATTGTCCATAAACATCCCATCCACGACATAGAGCGGACTTTCATTGTTGAATGAACCTACACCGCGGACACGCACGGAGGGTGTTGATCCCGGAGCTCCTGAGCTGACGATCTGCACCCCTGCAACGGCACCCTGAAGGGCATCCATCGAATTTGAAACCGTACGTTTGGCCATATCCTGCATGTTGACCGTTGAAATAGGCGCTGTTAGATCGCCTTTTCGTTGTGTACCGTAACCCACTACTACGACTTCATCCAGATTAAAATCGGCATTTGCTTTTAATTGGATGTTGACGGAATTGCCGGTGATGGCGACTGTTTTGGTTTCATAGCCTAAAGAAGAGACCGTCAAATAACTGGTGTTTTGAGGAAGAGAGAGGGAAAAATCTCCCTGCTCGTTGCTACTTGTTCCAATTTTGGAACCTCCGGATAAGGTAATACTTGCCACTAGCGGAATCCCCAGTTCATTTGTGACTTTACCTGTGATCGTTCTGTTCTGTGCACTTACCGTATGGGTAAGACAAGACAGAAGAGCAACACTTGCCATGATGCTAACATTATTTTTCATGCTTGATGAATTAAAAAATTTAGGAATGTTTATAATTAGCCCAAAATTAGATTTAGATGGGCATAAGTTAAATTTAAACACTACTTCATTACTACTTCATGTTGCTTTAATGCGGTTAAAATCGCTATATTTGGGGTACGTCAATTGTACGTCAACCCTTATAAACAGTATATGAAGTATCTCGCATTCCTTTATTTTTTCGTTTTTTTTATAGCACCGATTTCTTTGTGCGGACAGAATTTATTGGGATTACCCTTAGTCAATAACTACAATAAAACCGTATATGGTGGCGGAAGCCGGACCTGGGATATTAAACAGGATAGCAGGGGCATCCTATATTTTGGTAACAGTGAAGGGCTGATTACTTTTGATGGCCGGTACTGGAAATCTTATGCGTTGCCCAACCATACCATTATCCGTTCGCTATGGATTGACAGCCATGATCGGATCTATGTGGGCGGTCAGGGAGATTTCGGTTACTTCGAACCTGCTGAGCAGGGTGGTCTGACGTATACATCACTGAAAGCCCTGATTCCGGAGGAGTACCGCAATTTTGCTGACATCTGGAATACGCTGTCTTTTGGGCAGTCTGTTTTTTTTAGGGCGACCAATGTGATTTTTGAACTCAAAGGTCAAAAAATAACGGTACATCCCGCTGCTGCGGAATGGTATTTTATGGGTAAGGTGGGTGAATCGCTTTTTGCGCAAGATAAAAAAAATGGCTTATTGGTCTACCGCAATAACCACTGGTCACCCGTGCTGGCAACGTTGCCTTATCGCGAAATGAAAATTGCATCGATGCTTCCATTGGGTAAAGACCGGATCGTCTTATCTACTTTAAATAACCAGAACTACTTATTGAAAGACAGGGTGTTATTGCAGTTAAATAAGGAGCGCTGGGATGATAGTTATACACCATCTGCCGCGCGTATCGATGACTCCACCTTTGTTGTCGGTAATGCAAAAGAGGGTTGTCATATCCGTGATCGCGATGGGAAAACGATTCAACGCATCGGTATTCGGGAAGGTTTGGTGAACAAGAATATTTCAGCGGTATTTGTGGACCAGCAAAAAAATATCTGGGTGGCCAGTGATAATGGGATTTCGGTGATTTCGTACGGATCTGCGGTACGGTATCTGCGTCCCAATCTTGAAAATGAGGTGACTGGGCTATCGTCGCTGATCTTTGATCATAAACTTTATTTATCTTCATCCAACGGGGTGTATGTGGCACCTATCAGCAAAGGACTGAAAGATCAGAGCCGTTCATTGAGTTCTTTTTCACTTTTTCCGAAAAGTGATGGTGGCGAGGCCTGGTTGCTGGAAGAACTGAACGGACGCTTATTACTGGGGCACAATAAAGGATTGTTTCAGATTCAGGATCAAGCTTTACTGCCGCTGTCCAATCGCACAGGTACCTGGAATGTATTGCCGTTAAGTTCCGTTTATCCGGTAGAACAGGCTCTGGTGGGTACTTATCAGGGTTTAGAGCTGTTGAGTTATCAAAACGGTATTTTTCAGTCCGGCGGTCAGTTGCGCGGGTTTGTGGATTCTTATCGCTTTTTAGAATTGGACGACAAAAATACAATTTGGGCTTCACATCCTTATCGCGGTATTTACCGCATGCGACTGGCGGCAGACCGCCATGCTTACGATGCTGTTCTCTTAACGAAGAAGAATGGTTTACCGTCAGACTATCAGAATTTTGTGTTCAAGATTAAGGATCAGATCGTTTTTGCTACAGAAAAGGGGCTGTACACCTACGATTATAGCAAAAATGCGTTTGTCAAGTCTGCTGATTATAAGGAATTTGATGGTCTGACGATCCGCTATCTAAAGGAGGATAAAGAGGGCAATATCTGGTACTGTACAGATAAATACGTCGGGGTCGCACAATTTGATGCAAAAAATAAGAGCTATCAGCTTATCAAATTTCCAGAAATTGAAGGCATGAATACTTCGGGATTCGATCATATCAATACCTATGATAAAAATAACATCTATATCGGTGCTGAAAAAGGGATCATCCATGTCAACTATGAAAAGTATATTCAGGAAGCGCGGAAGCCACTTGTGCTATTGTCGCAGGTAACGGCAAAATCAGCGCAGGACAGTATTCTATTTGCCGGCTATTTCACTAAAAATGAAACCGGAACTTACGAACAGCTCCGTGCGGACCAGTTGGAGCTGGCCTCTAAATTCAATTCTTTTCAGTTTGCTTTCTCTTCGCCAAGTTTTGGTATCCATGAGCATATGGAGTTCAGCTATCAACTGGTCGGTTATGATGAGGATTGGTCCACATGGGCAAATATCGCTGAAAAATCATATACCAACCTGCCAAGTGGAAAGTATCGTTTTCAGGTTCGGGTGAGAAACAATTTAAATCAGATCTCCGAGACCGTTAGCTATGATTTTACGATTTTACCACCCTGGTATCTGAGCATCTGGGCAAAGCTCGTCTATATTCTATTGGGAGCATTGGGCATCTATCTCTTTTTTAAGGTGCAAAAGCAGGTCTGGAAAAAGCAACAGCTTCAGTATGAGAAGAAAATGGCACAGCTCCGCTACATCCATCAGCTGGAAATCGAAAAGAGCGAAAAGGAAATTGTAAAGCTCAATAATGAAAAGCTGGAACAGGAAGTACTGGTGAAGACGAAAGAGCTGGCCAGTGCGAGTATGCAGCTTTTGGAAAATTCGGGAACGCTTGTTAAAGTCCGCGATGAACTGGCAAAAATAGAAGGGAGTGAGGAAGAGGCTTCGGAATTAAAACGGATCAACAATTTACTGAAAGATGTGGAGAAAAATAGTGCCAACTGGGATCAGTTTGCGCTGCATTTTGATGAACTGAATGATGGCTTTTTGAATAAACTGAAATCCAATCACGAGGGGTTATCACGGAATGATCTTAAAGTCTGTGCTTATCTGAAATTGAATTTTACCACCAAGCAGATCGCGCAGTTGCAGAATATTACGGTCAGAGGAGTTGAAATACACCGGTACCGTTTACGTAAAAAACTACCAGTAGGGAAAGATCAGTCTTTAAGTGATTTTTTGAATGAAATCTAGTGGGGTGAGGTAGATAGATGATTCAGTTTTAATTCGGAAACCAAATAGTTAATGAGTTGTACACTTGAAGTTAAGTATCAAAAAAAACGGCATGGTTTTTTACGACTCTAAATGATTTTTCTTCTTTATTTACCCCTGCTACTTAAACGATTTCGTAGTTTTTTTAGTAATAATTACGCAATGGATTTCGTAGTTTTTTGTAAAAATTTGCGAAAAGGATTTCGTGTTTAACGCAATCGTTTGCTGTGACTTAACTTTTCAGAATGTCCTTAAGTAGTTTAATATTTGTTTCGGTGCTCTAACCATCACCAACAATTATAAATCTATTTATTAACCAATTTTAAGGACTACAAAATGAGTGTTTTTCACAAGAAAAATGGTCATCTTTTTTTTCATCTTAGTGATAAAGATGACCTAAAAAGATCACCGTTTACAACGCTGTTTAAGATCACATCAAAAACGATTATTTTCCCTCTTATTTTATTCAGTAGCATCAATTATAGTCAGGCAAAGGAGTCTGAAAAACTGTTGCGAAGTAATTTCAAACTATTTCAGGCGGATATTCAAGTTACCGGAGTCGTTAAAGATTCTACAGGGACGATCTTGAGGGGTGTTTCAGTTGCATTAAAAGGGAAATCAACTATCGGAACATCTACCGATGTCAATGGAAATTATATCTTAAAAGTTCCATCCTCAGGAATTTTAGTTTTCTCCATGGTCGGTTATAAAGCTCAGGAAATTAATGTGAATGGATCCTCAAGCATCAATGTGGTACTGGTAGAAGCCGAAGCGAATCAGGTCGATGAAGTCGTCGTTACGGCATTTGGTCAACGACAAAGAAAACAGGATATTATCGGTTCAGTTGCTTCACTTAGTCCTAAAGAGCTGCGGGCTCCAGTCAGCAATCTTACCGCTGCCCTGCAGGGAAAAGTAGCGGGAGTTGTTTCTTTCCAGAGAAGTGGGGAGCCGGGATCGGATAACGCCGATTTTTTCATTAGAGGTGTTGGTACTTTTGGAACAAATGCGAGACCACTCATATTGATTGATAATATGGAAGTTACGGCAGATGATCTCGCGAGGATACCTGTAGATGATATCGAAAATTTTTCCATTTTACGTGATGCAACAGCGTCTGCTGTTTATGGTTCCAGAGGTGCCAATGGCGTCGTTTTAGTAACAACCAAAACAGGCAAGGAAGGTCCTGCAAGAGTAGCTTTACGTGCCGAAAATCGAATTTCTACGCCTACACAAAGATTGAAGTTAGCGGATCCAGTTACCTGGATGAAATTGAACAATGAAGCCGTGTTAACAAGGGATCCACTAGCTGTCGAGCAATATGGTCAAGAGAAGATAGAAAAAACACAGGCCGGGGCAGATCCATTACTTTATCCAGCGGTAGACTGGTTGGATGCATTGACCAATAAAACGACATCTACACAAAATTACAATTTAGGAATTTCCGGTGGTGGTCAGATCGCTAACTATAATGTCAGCGGTAACTTTACGAATGATAATGGTCTATTAAAAATGAATGATCTGAATAATTTCAATAATAATGTGAATTTTCAGGTTATGAATTTACGAAGCAACGTTGGCATTAATCTCACCAAGAGTACGCAAGCGATGATTCGAACTGTTGTTAATTTGCAAAATTACTCAGGGCCACCCACCAGCGGAGCAGAAGCTTATAACCTTGCTTTAAGGGCAAATCCTGTATTATTCTTACCGGTTTATGAAGTTGGAGCGGCACAATCTTACATCAAGCACCCGCTATTTGGAAATGCAGGAGTTGATGGGCAATATCTCAACCCGTATGCTGAAATTATGCGCGGTTATTCTGAAAGAAGGAGAAGTGATGTTCAGGTTCAGCTTGAACTGAAGCAAGATCTTTCCGAGCTCGTTACTCCAGGATTAAATTATAGAGGTTTGATTAATATATCAAGAAATTCATATTTTTCGCAATCCAGAACTTACAATCCCTTTTATTATACTCCTATCGGAATTGATCCTGTTAGTAACACACCAATTTATAAGCAATTAAATCCAACAACGGGGACCGAGTATCTAGATTTTAAACCTGGAAGTAGAACTCAGGCAGCAATTTTTTATATGGAAAATCAACTTTCATATTCAAAAGCAATTGAGAAGCATAATTTCTTTGGTATGCTCATCAATACGATTCGAGACAATATCAATACACCGGTAGACAATAATATTTCATTAATTAATACATTGCCCTCACGAAATGTTTCCTTGTCGGGTAATTTTACTTACGGATATGATAGCCGTTATCATGTACAGTTCGCATTTGGGTACAATGGATCAGAAAGGTTTTCATCTAAATATCGATGGGGATTTTTTCCATCCTTTGGAGCTGCCTGGAGCGTTTCTAATGAAAAGTTTTTCGAACCGTTGAAACCAGTTGTCAGTAACCTTAAATTTAGATTTACACGGGGTACATTAGGTAACGATCAGATTTTAGACACGCGATTTTTTTATCTATCCGATGTTAATTTGAACAGTAGTAGTAATGGTTATACCTTTGGTCCACCTGCGGAATCCTCTCGATATACGGTTAATGGAGTGGTGGTAAACCGTTACGCAAATCCGGATATTCGTTGGGAAATTTCTACACAAACCAATTTAGGAATAGATTTAGGTCTTTTTAATGGTGCCATTACTTTTACAGGGGATTTCTACACACAATTTAGAGATAACATTGTGCAGCAACGTACATTACCGAATAATAATGGATTGACGGCAAATGTATATGCGAATGTCGGTGAGTATAAAAGTCGTGGATTTGATGGGGAACTTGTTTATAATAAAACTGTAAATAATGATTTGTGGTTTCAGGGAAGAGGGACATTTACTTATGCTACAGGGGAATATTCATTTTATGAAGAGCCTAAATACAAAAATGATTATCGAAATCGGGTAGGTACGAGTGCGGCGCAAACTTTTGGTTATATAGCAGAAAGGTTATTTATTGATGATAATGAAGTATATAATAGCCCTAAACAAGAGTTTGGTTCAACAGTACGCGGTGGTGATATTAAGTACTTAGACGTAAATCGTGACGGTGTCATTAATGATGATGATCGAATGCCTATTGGTCACCCGACCACACCTGAAATTAATTATGGTTTTGGTTTAAGTACGGGCTATAAGGGTCTTGATCTCTCTTTCTTTTTTAGTGGCGTAGGTAGAGCTTCATTATTCATTAACCCAAGTGCCGATAATACTTCAACTAGCAAAGGTATAGCGCCTTTTGGTAATATAAACTCACCCAATGCGGTGTTGCAGGAGTGGGCCGACAGTCATTGGTCCGAAGATAATAAAAATATATATGCCGCATGGCCACGATTAAGTATTCAACCGATGGCTAATAATACGGTTTCGAGTACTTATTGGTTACGCAATGCAAGTTTCTTTCGGTTAAAACAACTGGAACTTGGCTACACTTTAAATAAAGAATTTACACAAAAATTCAAGTTTAAATCTTTCCGAATATATGCGAGTGCAACCAATCTATTAACCTTTAGCGCATTTAAATTATGGGATCCCGAGATGGGCGGAAATGCACTCAATTATCCGTTGCAAAAAGTTTTCAATATTGGTATAAATGCAAATCTATAATGATCATGAAAAATAATTTTAAGATAAGTATTCTTGGACTGGGTATGCTGCTCGGGATGGCAACATCCTGTAATAAATTTTTAGATGTCGTCCCTGATAATGCTCCTGTACTCGATCAAGCCTTTGCTATGCGTACCATGGCTGAACGTTATTTAGTGACCTGCTACAATTCATTGCCCCTAAATTCTTCTGTTACAGCTAATACGGGTATTTTGGCAGGAGATGAGTTTTGGTTAAGTTCTCAATCCACTTATAATTCCTATAACAATTGGAAAATAGCCTTGGGTAATCAAAATTCAGATAACCCGTTAATGAACGCATGGGATGGTAATAATGGATCGACTGGTCTCTGGATTGGTATCACAAACTGCAATACATTTTTAGAAAATATTCAAAAAGTACCCGATATGACCGATGCTGAAAAACTGCAATGGGCTGCTGAAGTAAAATTTTTGAAAGCTTATTATCATTTTTTATTGTTAAGGCAGTATGGTCCTATTCCGATCATGGACAAAAATATTCCAATCTATGATCCTCCCGGCAATTCCCAGATACCAAGGAGCAGTGCTGAAGAATGTTTTGACTATATTATTGGGACGATTGACGGTGACATGGATTATTTGATGGACGACGTTACTGCTGTTAATCAGGAGACAGGAAGGATTACAAAGCTCGTTGCAAAAGCGATGAAAGCTGAAATTTTGATATATGCCGCTAGTCCATTGTTTAATGGAAATAATGGAATAGAAGCGTCCTTACGAAATAATGACGGCAAAGAATTATTTAATAAGACCTATTCCGTAGAAAAGTGGCAAAAGGCATCGGTGGCTTGTAAAGAAGCTATTGAGTTTGCACATGCATTGGGCAAGCAATTGCATACCTGGAATTCTGTTGGGAGTTTTACGCCACAGACAAGTACAAAATACCAAATGAACACAAGGGAAGCGTTTAGTGAATCTTCCAATAATAAAGAGATCCTCTGGCTCGATTCCCGATCTACTGCATCAGCAGCATACCAAGGAGCTTTTATGGTGCCTCGTTTTACGGCGAATGCAACAAGCTCAAGTCTATCGGGCTATATGTCTGTAACTTTAAATCTTGTGGAGAAATTTTACTCGAAAAATGGTGTTCCAATTGATGAAGACATTTCATATCCCTATAATTCGAGGTTTGATTTAGTTACGGTACCTAGTACGGATGGATATCGCTATGATCTCGTAGCTGGAAAGACAACTTCAAGATTACAACTAGATCGTGAAAATAGATTTTACGCATCGTTAGTATTCGACGCAGGTCGTTTATTTGTAAATCAAGCAGGTTCGGATGCGAATGCTTATAATATAGATTTGAAATATGCAGGGGCATCTGGTAAAGTAGATCCAACAAATTATAATTGGACAGGTTTCGCTTCTAAAAAACATTATAACTATCAAAATACAGTAGCTGCGAGCAATGGTTTTACGGCTCGATTATTTGGATATCCTGTGATGCGTTTAGCAAATCTTTATTTATACTATGCTGAAGCGCTCAATGAAGTTAATGGACCAACGCAAGAAGCCTACAGCTATATTGATCTGGTTAGAGAAAGAACCGGTTTAGGCGGTGTAGTGGACTCCTGGCTTAACTATTCGGTTAATCCATCTAAACCAACCACTAAAGAAGGTTTAAGAGAAATTATTAAAAGTGAACGCACAAGCGAATTTGCATTAGAAGGGATTCGTTTTTGGGATTTAAGGAGATGGAAAGATGCGGTAAAAGAATTAAATACGCCCATATTAGGTTGGGATATAAATCAGTCTGCCGAAAGCTCTTTTTATAGACCTACTGTGCTTTACACAAGATCATTTATGGATAGAGACTATTTTTGGCCGATTAGTTTAAATGAAAGACGCAGAAATCCAAATCTTGTTCAAAGTGCAGGATGGTAAGTGAAATAAAAACGAAAAAATCATTATGAAAAATATTAAAAAATTCAGTAGTCACTTTAATGTTTGGTTGTGTTTAATGATAACCTTTACCATCATTAGCTGTAAAGAAGATAGTGGCATTCAATTCGCAAGGGAAGGAGCAAAACCAGGTAAATTAACAAATATAAGTTTTGAAGAAGCAGCTGGTGGTGCTATTATAGCCTATGATATGCCCGATAATGTTGATTTGCGTTATGTTCAGGCCACTTACACCTTAGACAATGGACGTACAATGGTCGCCAAATCGAGTGTTTACGATAATCATTTAAAGGTAGAAGGATTTGCGAAAATTGGTGAATATGATGTCGAGTTAAAAGCTGTTAGCGTTGGTGAAGTACAATCTGATCCCATCGTGATAAAGATTAAAACAGGTAAGCCTCAGTATCAGATCTTGGCGGAATCATTTGAATCGGATAGTTATTTCTACAGCACATTTGGTGGAATCAATTTGGTATATAAAAATGAATCTGCAGCAAATATTATATTACGCGTATTTAAATTTGGAACAGATTCAATCACTCATGTAACAGGATGGAGCACCATCAATGATACTTATACCAAATCGAAAGAAGGGGTAATAAGAGTTCGTGGTGAAAATCCTATAGCATCCAAATATGGTGTGATTATTCGTGACCAGTGGGGCAATATTTCAGATACGATTGTACGCACGCTTACTCCTTTAGAAGAGGTGGAGCTGAACGGTATTAAAGGTTATAAAGGTATCGTTGCCTATTCAAATGAAAATAAAAACGGAGAGTATATTCTTAACTATTCTGCTCAGGGTAATAGCGCCGATTTAGAAGTCGCTCTTTTTGATGGATCGCAAACAGGGACTACCTATAATACAGGAAAGCAATGGTGGGGAAGGAATGCTCCAATTCCTTTACAATTTAGTTTGGATTTAGGTAAAAAAGTGCAATTAAGTCGTGTGAAATTATGGGGTCGTAATGATAATGCTTCTTTATTATTTCAGGCAACACATCCCAAAGAATTTGAGGTTTACGCAAGTAACAATCCAGCCACTGATGGTTCATGGGACTCTTGGACATTGGTGGGATCTTTTACTGGAACGCGACCATCTGGGCTTGCTTTCGGCGTGAATGCAACACCGGAAGACCAAAAATTTGCGCAGGCGGGAGAAGATTTTGAAGTGGCTTGGGATACCCAGGAATCTTATCGATACTTCCGTGTAAAAGTACTCTGTACCTGGAATGGAGTACGCGAACAACCATTAGGAAACGCTTTGACAGTAGCTATATCTGAGATGAAATTTTTTGGTAAATACACCCAATAGTACTTTTAATTATGAAAAATAAAATATACACAATAATAGGTTTCTGCACATTATTAGTGGCTGTTTCAAATTGCAAACCAGCAGACTATTATTACGGCGATTATTTGAAAAATGGAGAGATTTACTACCCGGGGCGTATAGATTCTTTAACGTTAATACCGGGAAATAAAAGAGCAATTTTACGTTTTCAGATGACAACGGATCCGAAAGTAAAACTCTTAAAAGTCTTTTTGAGAAACAGTTTGTCATCAAAACAAACCATCATGCCATTTGATGTGGCATCAAATAGTTATGGTAAAATCAGAGAAATAAATTTAGATCAACTAGAAGAAGCGACTTATAGTATTGATGTGCGTTCATATTCGGGTAATGACAGTTCTCAAAGTGTTAATACGAATCAATACATTTATGGAGAAAGATATAATCTAACATTGATCAATCGTACATTTTCTAGTTTTGATAAGGCGAATAGTGCTTTGCATAAAGCAACCTTTAATGGGGAGAGCAATCTGCCACGGGAAGGAACATTTTTTCCAATGCAATACACTGAAGTTGTTTATCAAAAAGTAAACGGTGAAATGATGACGGTAAGAATCACACCTTATGAAACTAAAGTGAATTTACAAGATATAGCAAGCCCAAGTACGATCAAGTATCGGACAGTTTATAAGCCCATTGCGCAATCTATTGATTTCTTTTATACCAGTTATAAGGAAATCCAGTATACGAAATAAAACGTCATATTAAATCGCAATTCATATTGATCACGCAGTCTTAACGCTTCGTGATCAATTGTTTTAAATATTGAGTAAAGATCTGTAAAAATTTAGGAACTGCTTGTTTTTTATTTTATTACAGATCTGGAATAGCGTTGACCTTATATATGCGCTTGAAATGGATGAAAAGCGAAATTTAAAAAGCACCTGAACGGATCCGTTCAGGTGCTTTTTTGATGAAACTAAGGTTAATCTTGATAAGTGCCCACTTCGTTGAGCGCCGCCCATTGGGTGCCATCGGTGGCACTTGAAATCGTCACTTTAAAGTAACGGAAGGTTAGGCTATTGGGTAAAGTCACATACGCAGGACCTGCCGCATCCGGGAGCACATAACTGCCGGCATTTTGCCAGGTGCTGTTATTGGTACTGACCTGAATTTGAATATTCTTGGGTTTGCTTCCTCCAGAGCGCTGTACAAAGGTAAAGCGGTTCACCGGTTTTGAGGCTCCCATATCGATGGTAAAGAAATGCGGATGGGTAGAATTTGCTCCCGTCCAGCGGCTCACCCATTGCGTTGTTTTATCTCCGTCGATGAGATGCACAGCCTGACCGCTTTCTGCCTGAGTCTCTTCAGAACTTACGGCAACGATACTCCAGTTTGCTTTATTGTATTCGGGTCTGTCGCCAAACTGAATATCGGGTTTACCGTTCTGCATCTGATAACTGTAGCTGTTCCAATGTCTGTAGCCATTTTCATGGATCAAGCTGATCGTAAAATCATTCTGTAGGTTGCTTCGGTCTTTGAATTCGGTAATGGCGATTTCGGTATAAAAACTATCCAGACCGATCGGGGTGGTTACCCAGTTTTCAGAGTCGTAGTTACCATCTCCGGCACTGCGCTTGGCATCGTTTGTAAAGCCGATGAAGTCCACCTTTTTGTTGCTGCTGAACCGTCCGGATACAATTACTTTTTGCGTAGCATCGTCATAGCGGGCATTCAGTTTGGTGATTTTCGCATTGGCAGCGACATACCAGTCCGAACGAGTTGTGGTACTGAACACCTGTCCACGGCTCAGTACAGAACAATCCCAGGCATCTAAATAAGTCGGTGCTACGACAAAAGTACCACCGTTTCCGGTGATGATGGGTGTACCGTAGAGATTGTTCTGCGATACCAGACCGCCATTATGCGGCAGATTGAGACCGTGCATCATCTCATGCGTATTGCCTCCGATCCAGGAAGAAGCCAGTCCAGCTGTATCGGTACGGCTCATATTGGCGATCTCCATATCGGGGAAATCGATGCCGTAGCATTTTGTTCCGATGCCATAGTACGGCGCATTTTGCTCACCAAATTTATTGACCGTGGTCAGGATCAGGTAATGGTCACTGGATTTTTGATGGGTCTGAAAATACGTGGTAATTTCCTGCCACATGGCTGATTCCCCACCCTCATATGGATAGGAGGAAGTAGGGAGATTGCCCTGTACAACATGGATTTTGACCCTATTGGAAGCATTTTTTAACAATCCGAAGGTTTTGTCGCCATGTCCCCAATGCTGCATCCAGGTTTTGACAAAGTTTTGTTGGTAGATCAGTGTTTCACTGATACGTCTTTCGTAATCGGGATTGGGAACCATGTCCGAGGGGACAAACAAGACGACGTTGAGGTTGTAGGGGTGGTCTGACGTGTAAACGGTGTCGAGGGTGTTCGTATTGGCATCAATACGGGTGAGAATTTCTGTTCTTTTACAGGAACCGAATAAGAGGGCCACTGCAAGTACGAGATGGTAAATTTTCATAACAGTTGTTTTTGGTTAAAGGATATATGGGTTATTCTAAATGATCGTATTGAAAAAACGGGTACTTGCATCTTATTCGGGACGAACCGTATATGTACGGATTTAGGCAATTGCTATACGTGATCTTGCTCTGGCTGTCAGGTGTTTCGCTAAAAATCTCCCGCTTGATTATTTGACGAAACAAATGATTAGGTTAAAAATAGGAGGTTAGAATGAATAATAATGCAAGTTTATTACCTTTTATTAAAACTATATTACCTTTAAATTGACTTTAGAAAGACTGCCGCTCAGTCTTACGTCTTCGGTCGGGGCTTGTTGCGCCGGGGATCTTTGGAAACAAATCGGAGGTTACGTTGTTACTAGTAATAGTGTCGGTCATGTGAAGGGTACCGACATGTTCTAATCTTCATCAATAACTTTATTTAAACATGGCTAAGCAACAAGAAAACAAAAAAGTGCAACAGATTCAGGAGCATACGATTGACAATGCCAATCGGGTATTGACGACGAATGATGGAGTTCCGATCAATGATAACAACAACATGCTCAAAGCAGGAGAACGTGGCCCTGCACTTATAGAAGATTTTATTTTTCAAGATAAGCTGGCTCATTTTGACCGCGAGCGGATTCCGGAACGCGTGGTACATGCAAGAGGTTCTGGTGCTCACGGTGTTTTTGAAGCGACAGCAGATGTTTCTCAATATACCAGTGCCGCTTTTTTAAAGAAAGGTACGGTAACGCCGTTATTTATCCGTTTTTCAACCGTTGCGGGCTTTAAAGGATCGACTGATCTGGCGCGCGATGTAAGGGGATTCTCGGTAAAGTTTTATACGGAGGAGGGTAATTATGATTTAGTGGGTAACAATATTCCGGTATTTTTTATTCAGGATTCGATGAACTTTCCAGATTTGATCCACGCTGTTAAGCCAGAACCGAATAATGAGATGCCTCAGGCCGCATCGGCTCATGATACGTTCTGGGATTTTATTTCTTTGATGCCTGAATCTGCACATATGCTGATGTGGGCGATGTCCGACCGTGCTATTCCACGTTCTTTTAGAATGATGGAAGGTTTTGGTGTCCACACGTTCAAATTTGTCAATGCAGCAGGTAAAGGCACTTTTGTGAAGTTTCATTGGAAACCTAAATTGGGAGTGCATTCGGTGGCATGGAACGAGGCGCAAAAATTATCGGGATTTGATTCGGATTTCTTACGCCGGGATCTGTGGGAGAATATCGAAAAGGGTAATTTTCCACAGTGGGACCTGGGTGTACAGCTTGTACCGGAAGAGGATGAACAGAAATATTCGTTCGATTTATTGGATGCAACGAAGATCATTCCGGAAGAATTAATTCCGGTGACGATTATCGGAACGATGACATTGAACCGTAATCCGGAAAATTTCTTTGCAGAAACCGAGCAGGTAGCCTTTGATCCAGGACGTCTGGTACCGGGTATTGACCTGACCAATGATCCTTTATTGCAGGGACGTATATTCTCTTATGCAGATACACAGAATTACCGATTGGGAGGTCCTAATTTTCATGAGCTTCCGATCAATAGACCGGTCAACGGTAAACATAACAATCAAAAAGACGGTTTTGGCAGACAGGATATCCTGAAAGGCAATGTCAGCTATTTCCCAAATAGCTTGGGTGGCGGTTGTCCCTATCAGGCCATGTTAAAAGGCGAGACCGGTTTTAAGAGCCATGAAGAAAAAGTGGATGGCTATAAAGTAAGACGCAGGTCTTCGTCATTTGCTGATCACTTTACACAAGCCCGCTTGTTTTTCAATTCGCAGACAGCACCTGAAAAGGAACATATCATCAGTGGTTATAGCTTTGAGCTATCGAAAGTCAATTCGGTAGCGATCCGTACACGGGAGCTGGCGATCTTAAATCAGATCGATCAGGAACTGGCGAAAAGAGTGGGTGCCAATCTGGGATTGACACCTCCGGAGCAACTGGATGAACTGACGTTACAGTTTGCGCGTCAGAACCATCCGGAATATCCGGTGAAAGCGCCTAAGCCAGAGGTAGAGAAATCTGCCGCATTGAGTATGGCTACCGCTCCGGGCGAAGGAACGATTGAAACTCGGAAAGTGGCTTTTCTAGTGGCAGATGGTGTGAGCAAAGCATCGGTCGATGTCATGAAAAAAGCATTGGAAGCGGAGGGTGCTGAGGCCGTTCTGATCTCGACACATACGGGTAACGTGAAGTTTAAGGAAGGTGGAGAAGCGGAAATTCAGCATACTTATCTGACGGAAGCTTCGGTCTGTTATGATGCATTCTATACACCCGATGGTGATTCGGTTGCAACATTGGAGGATGAGCCGGATTATATCCATTTTATCAACGAAGGATTTAGACATTGTAAGGCTTTGGCCTTTGCTAAAGGTGCTGAAAAATTAATTGCAGGATCGTATATCGCCAAGCAGGAAAAGGATGCCGGTGTGGTACTCGAGTCAAAAAATAACCTGACGGCAGACTTTATCAAAGCGATGAAAGGTCACCGGGTATGGGATCGGGAGAAAGGACGGAAAGTGCCTGCTTAGTGCGGGAACTATGGATCTTGTGCATATACAAAAAAAGTCATGCTTCTGATGGGAGCATGACTTTTTTTATAAGGGTATATGTTGCTTATTTCGTCACAATGAACTGAAAATCCGCTTGGAATTTTACTTCGTCGCTCACCATCAATCCACCTGTTTCTAAAGCCGCGTTCCAAGTTAATCCGAAATCCTGACGGTTGATTTTACCAGTAGCGGTATAACCGATTTTTTCATTACCCCAAGGATCTTTTGCTACACCACCAAACTCCACGTCGAATGTAACGGATTTGGTAATGCCTTTGATCGTTAGATCGCCTGTTAATTTAATATCATCACCGTCTTTTTTACTGCTCGTAGCATGAAATGTAATGGTCGGGTTGGCCGCAACATCAAAAAAGTCTGCACTTTTCAAATGCTCATCACGTTGTTCGTTTTTCGTGTTGATAGACGCTGTCTGAATGGTCAGGTCTATTTTGGCATTTTCTAAATGGTTTGAATCACTATCTATCGTAACGTCGAAATCTTGAAATTGACCTTTTACGTTAGTAATCATCATGTGTTTTACTTTAAACTCTATTTCACTGTGTGCTTTGTCTAAACTCCAATTTGCCATAACTTTAATGTTTAAATTTGTTTATAAATTTTTTATTTTCTTCTCTAATATGATGCTACAAAAATAAAGGTTAACACCGTTATAATTATTGACCTAGATCAATATCGTACATGTGCTTTGCCTTCTGACATTAGGTAAACAAAGAGGCGCTGTATTGGTTTCGATTTATTTTTACACATCTGTTCAGATCTAATAAGGAACATTGAATTTTGTCAATCTCAGTACCACCTGCTGCATTTTGGGTAAAAAGATCAGCATAATAATGACCAGTACGACTCCGGTAAGCATCAGGTCATAATAATCGCGGCTTGCGCGGGCGAGGATCTGTTCTTTGAGCATGGTATTGAAAAAGGCATTGGCGGCTACCTGCGATTTTAAGCCGTCATTACCTGCATTTTGATACGTCTGTTCGATCTGCTGCAAAGCGAGGGGCAACTGCGGATTGATTTGGTTGACCGCATGGCGTACCTGATCCTGAACCGCGGCCCGGGTAAATAACTGCAGTTCGTTGTTAATTGCCATACTGCTGCAAAATCCGATAAATCGAGCCAGAATACCGATCATTGATGCATTTACAGCGATCTTAGCAGGAGCAGCGGATGCTGTGAAGGTTACGATAGGCACAAATAAAACTCCCGTCGCAATGCCATAGATAAACATAGGCAATATAAAGTCTGCTGTCGATCCGGTCAAGGAAATAAAGAGCAGCATATAGCTATAATACAGGCCCATGATGATAAATCCGACGATGATCATCCGAATCAGATGGGTTCCCAATAGTATAAAGCGCGCTGTTATATACATACTGAGTACTGTTCCGGATATGACAGCCAACCAGATGGGGATGTTATGTAAAGGATCGGTTTTTAAGATCGTTTCCAGATGGCTGTAGGTCAGTCCTGTACTACCTTTGAAGAGGTAAAATACAAAAAGCAGTAAAAGACCGATAACAAAGTTTTTCGCTTTGAAAATCCGCAGATTAATCAATGGACGTTTTAACCGCATTTCCCTGCTAATAAAAAGTATAAGGATGCACACTGCGGCCAGAACCAGCTGACAGATCACGATATTGCTGAACCAGCCCAGCTGCCTGCCGTAAATGAGGATATAGCCCAAGAGCAGTACAAAACTGGTATAGAAGAGGTAGCCGATCCAGTCCACCTGATAGAGCGGTATCTTTTTATGCAATCTTGCTTTGGCATCCATCGTGATCAATACCGTAGCGGTGAGCAGCAGCAGTAAGATATTGGCTCCGTAAAACAGCCAGTTGAAATCCAGATAATGAAGCACCATGCTGCAGTAGATGGAATAAAGTGGAATAGAAATCTGAATGCCGGCATAGAGAATGGTGTACCCGATGACTCTGGCCCGGGTGCTATGCAGTCTGGGGAACACCAGATGGAGTACAATTCCCGATAGCAGTGCGCAGGTGATGCCCTGTGCAAATTGACAGACGAGAAAGAGGGGCCAGCTTTTACTATGGAAGCAGATCAATGTACAGATACCATTGGTCGCTAATCCGATCAAGAGGTATTTGCGTGAGGTGAAGTATTTTACAATACGGGAATCGAGCGCCAAGAATGTCACTGTGGATCCATAGATGAGTACCATGGCATATTGTACATCTGTGGGTGCTACGCCGTAATACCCCATCACGGTTACAGGACTGCTGTAGAGGGCAAAACTGAATAAACAGGTCATCAGGATTGCGAAGATAACGGATCTGGCCAGCCACTCGGATACCCAGTGTTTAAATAAAGGAATTTTATGTGCTTGCATCTTTAATTTTTTACCACATATACATGTGCGTTCATGCCGGCAGCGAGTTTGGCTAGCCCTTGGCTTGGGTTTAGTTTAATGCGGACAGGCATGCGCTGGATGATCTTCACGAAATTACCGGTGGCATTATCGGGAGGTAACAGGGAGTAGCGCGATCCGGTAGTGGGGGAAATGGACTGGATGGTTCCGGTGAATTGCTCTCCAGGAAAGGCATCAACTTCGATGTTGACCGTATTTCCGATATGTAGGTTGCCGATCTGGGTTTCCATAAAATTAGCCACGACCCATTTCTCTTCGGTATCATTGGTGAGAAATGCTAAGGTTTGTCCCGGTTGTACCAACTGTCCTTCCTGAATATTTTTTTTACCCAGTTGCCCATCAAAAGGTGCGGTGATCACGGTGTAGCGGACATCCAATTCCTGTCTTTTTAGCAGGGCTTCTTTGATCCGGATTTCGGCGTCAATCGCCGATCGCTGGGCTTTGAAATCTTGCAGTTTGGACTGTGCAACCTGCAGATTAGCCTGCGATTCATCATAATCTGCTTGATTGATGGCCAAGTTTGCCTCCACATGATCAAATTTCTGCTGTGTGGTGGATTGTTCGGCTAGCAGGTTCTGATAGCGGTTAAATTCTTTTTGTTGCTGTGTTAGTTTTGCCTTTGATCCGGAAAGATGTGCTTTGATCACTTCGATGGTCTTGAGCTGGGTATCTTCATGGGCACTGAGGATCGGGAGTTTTGCACGTGAACTCATCAGTTCGGCCAATGCGGCTTCCTGTTTCAGGCCGTATTCACTTTCCTCGATGAGCAATAAGGTATCGCCTTTTTTTACCTGTTGGTTATCCTGGAAATAAATCTTGCTGATGTATCCACCGACTTTTGCGTTTACGGGTGAGAGGTAGGCATCGATCTGCGCATCGTTGGTTTGCTCGTATTGATATCCTTTCCAGAAATAGACGACGCACCAGCTGCTGATACCGACCAACAATAAGATGCCTAACCATTTTGTGATTGCGACTACAATTTTATCTGTTTTATTTTTGTCCATGGTGTTTACAATTAAAGTGCTCCTGTAATCAGCAGCAGCTTGATATGGCTTAATTTTAGATTGACCTGTGCTTGTGTTAAATTAAATTTTGATTCCAGCAGGATGTTCTCTGCATCGAGCAGATCGGTGAGCAGGGATTCCTGATTGAGGTAGCTGTTTCGGATGACCCGCACAGTTTCGGTCGTCTGGATGATATTGTCGGTTGCTGTTGTGACGCTTTCGAGTGCCTGTTGCTGTTGCAGGTATGCTTCCTTGACCCTGAACGAAATTTCATCTTTTTTGATGTTTGTTTTTTCTTTCTGCTGTTCGCTGAGATTGCGTGCGTGTGCGATGGTATGTTTGCTTTTGTAGAGGTTGTCTAGCGCAAACTGCATCTTGATACCAGTCTGTCCATAGCCCCAGGGATCGTTGGAGTAGGGATAAAAGGATACTTGCGGATACGTGTAGTTGTAATGTGAATACAAGTAGATCTTAGGTTGCAAGGTGGATTTTGCCTGTTTGATCTGAAGCTCGCTGATTTTGATATCACTTTGGGTGATTTTAAATTCCGGCGATTGACTGAGGGCCTCTGCCTGATAGCTTGCATAAGCTGCCCTATTGCCTGCCTCTAAGTTCACGATTTCCTGAATAGAAATTTCCAGTGGTTCGGTTTCGTTTCTTCCGATGAGTATATTGAGACGCTGTTTGGCCAGCACTACTTTTTTCTCCACGTCCGACAAACTGAGTTCCAATTGCGAGAGCTTAACCGAAGTACGTAAGACGTCACTTTTGAGGACGACACCATTTTTATGTAGGCTCTGGATGCTGCTGAGCTGCTGTTTTTCGGTTTTAATTTCTGTCTGCAGAAATTCATGGTATCGTAGATACTTGTACAGCTCGTAATAGACCATGGCGATGGCAAACTTGATGTTGTCATGTTGCAGTTCAAATTCAACTTGTTTGCGCTGTTGCTCTTCTTGTTTGATGTGGATATTTCGTTTATCCCTTCCGCCATTGTAAATGTTGAAATCCAGGCTGTAACCAAAGCCATAGCCATAACTGGAAACAGGAACATCCTGCGGTTTTGAAAAGAGACCGTTATCGTAAATTAGAAATTTGGAGTTAAGGGCGTAATTTCCGGATACTGCCAGATCGGGAAGCAGTTTGTCCCGTGCTTCCTGGATACTGGTCCTGCTTTCCTGTACACTTAAATCCGCCAGATGCAGCTGCCGGTTCTGCTTTGCGGCGAGATCCCATATCTTTTCCAATGTCCAGCTACTATCAGGCGCTTGTGCGAAAGAAGCCTGTGTGAGGAAAAGATTGCCGATCAATGCGATGGTTAAAAAGGGGTACTGTTTCATTTTTGTATGCTGTATAATAATCTTTGTGCAAAATTATTGGAAGAAAAGAGGAGGTGTTTTATATAATTAGCCTAAAGTTTGTTAAATTGGGCCATATGGATCTTTTGGAGCAGCTCATTAAGAATATCGATCAGAATCCCGATTCGATTTTGGTGATCCGTCAACAGACGGAACAGCAATTGCTCGCCCATCAGCATGATAAGGGGCAGCTTTTACTGGTTTACGGTGGGATTGCTTATCTGCAGACGCAGGAAAGGGACTATTATATTCCTTCTAATCATTATATCTGGATCCCGGGCCATTTTTCCCATAATCTGATGTTCAATACCAAGGATTTACAGATTATCAATTTTTACTACCCCAGTCAGGGTGATGCTGGTTTTTACGATGAACTGGGGATTTATCCGGTGAGTAAGCTCTTGTCCGAAATGCTCGTCTTCAGTGAAAAATGGCAGGGTGATTTTTTTCAGGGATCCTGGGAATTTGAGTTTTTGAATACGGTGAAAAACCTGTTGCCGAAGGAGCATCTGAAGAAATTTGCAATTCAGCTTCCGGTTACTGATGACACCCGTTTGAATGCTATCACGAGCTATTTACGTTCGAAAATAAGTGAATCTTTGGCGCTGGAGGACATTGCCAGAACTTTTGGCTATAGTGTGAGGACCTTAACGCGGTTGTTCAAAAGCAAATTGCATATTTCTATTGTGCAGTATGTGAAAATGCTCCGGGTGATCCGTGCGATGGAATTGATGAAGGACAAGGATCTTACGATTACCGAAATTGCCTATGAAGTGGGCTATTCGAATATTTCGGCATTCAGTAATACATTTTCCCAGCTGACCAATATGCGTCCGACTGATTTTAAAACGATGTAGTTTTTTTATCAAACTTTAATTTGATAAAGATTTTACCATAAAGGAAAGGAGCGAAGGAATTGTGGGATGTACTAAAATGTTAGATCCATGTGTTTAATATTGAGGTGATTCCGATTACGATCAGTCCGATGTAGACATAGATAAAGAATTTTTTATGCTCGATGCGGTGGTTTAACCATCTGCCGATATAGATAGCCGGAATCATGACCGGAATTGATTTTAAGAAATAGAGGACAACTTCTTCTGTGATGAGATCTTTAAAGTAATAACCGACTACACTGATGAAGCTGACAGGTAAAAAATAACCTTGTAAGGTTGCTCTAAATTCGCTGGGATTCCAGCCTTTGATTTTTCCGTATACAACGAGCGGAGGACCGTTGATGCCAAAGGCTCCACCCAATACACCTGAAGCTATACCACAGGTCCAGAGCCATAAGCTGTTATTATTTGCTGTTTTAGTCTGTGTCTTTTTAGCAGTTAAGGCATAGGCTGAATATGCAATTAGTAATATTCCCAATCCGATTTTAATCAATTTATCATTGCCATACAACAGAATACCCAAACCGGCTGGCAGGCCGATCAATGCGGCAAGTACGAGGTATTTGGCACTTTTAACATCTATTTTTTTGTGATCCTGAACGACGACCAATAAGGCAATGGCGACGGATAACATGACGGACATGGGAACTGCGATATCGAGCGGCAGAATAAAACTTAATAACGGAACTGCGATTAAGGCTTCGCCGAATCCAAATGTCGATCTGACTAATGTTGCAATAAAATTTATACCCAGTACTTTGATCAGTATGATATCCATCTGTATGTTGTTTTTAAATTAGTGCCGTATGTGCACAGCTTATGATGTTTTATTCTTTAAGAAATGTATCCTGCGAATAGGGTCTATTGACAAGTAAGCGTTCCTATTTATAATTTTTTGGCAGCCGTGTTCATGTACTGCTTTGGATCAAAATATATCCTTATTTTTCAGGTTACCGCAGCAGTATTTTTTTGCGTCTGTGAATAATCTACAAGGATAAAAAAAACGCAGTGAAAACAGCCTGCAAATAGGGGGTGTAGGTTGTTTAAATGTCTATTTTGAGGGCCTCAAGATGCATTATTCTTAAACGATAAATATACGAAATAATAGCCGGTTTTGTGGTGTTAATGGGTGGCTAAATGTCGTTAATTTGTTTATTTTCTTCATCTTTTTGGTTTAATAAAAAGATGAAGAAAAATGCGAACAAATGTTATTGCATAACAATCGTCGAATAGCCGAATGGTGGGATTTATTAAGGATTTAGCTCAGGTTGCTTTGCTGTGGTTTATTGTCATTTTGATAGGCATCAATCTCCTCTAAAAGTTCCATTGACTTTAGTAGGGGCGTCCAATCATTGCCGTTGAAAATAAAGCGAAACCATTTCTTATCTCTATTTTCAAAATTGATATTGATGAAAAGCCAAATGGACAGATAGGTGCATGCAAAGGTTATGCTGCCCTGTAAAAACCATAACAGCCAGCTTCCATTGTCCAGCATGCTATCATTCCAATAAAAGGTGGTCCAGACCGGTAACTGTAAGAAAAGTAGACGGGTGACCCATAAGGTGGTTGATTTTAGATGAGCTATTTTCTTTTGTGTCTCTAAGATGGGGCCACTGATATCGACCTGATAAATGGTGATAAGCTGGTAGCTATAGGTGATCAATGCAATGGCCGACAGCATGACTTGAACCGAAGCTGAAAACAGAAAAAAGAGATTTGTTTTAGGGAAAGCGTTTAAGAATAAGTAAACGACTACAGTTCCTAAAAGACCGACCCAGATGACCCCCACTAAGATCGTGAAAAGCTTGATCGGCTTCATTGATGATAGGAAATGCGCCACTTTTATATGCGTAATAGCTGCTGTATTTTGTGTGCTGATAGCCAAGTTAGTATCCAACTTTTCCTGTGCCGTTTGCCAAAGCTTTTTTAATTCTAACTCGTTCATTTCTTTATCGTTTTATTGTGAAAACTTTGTTTTTAATTTATCCTTGATGCGTCCTATTTTTGTTCCTATGTTGCTGACGGACAGCCCTAAAATCTCTGCCATCTCGTGATGGCTTTTGTCTTCCAGATACATCAATATAAGGGCTTTGTCCAATTCTCTCAATTCGCTGATAAACTGTTCTAATAAGTTTAGCTGCTGTTCTGTTTCTACTTTTTCTTCATTGTATAAATCTGATGTCTGCTCGTTAAGAACCGTGAGTCGGTTTGCCCTCGTTGTGTTTCTCCGATAAAAAGAAATCGCGACATTGAGTGAGATACGGTATAACCAGGTTGATATTTTAAACTGCTCTTTATATCTCGGAACAGATTGCCAGATCTGTATCATCATTTCCTGCATCAAATCATCCCTTTCATGCTCGTCATGGCAATACACACGGGCAACTTTGAACAAAATTCCTTTGTGCTGTTCAATTATTTGCTGAAAGAATTCTTTTTGTTCCTGCTTGTTCATGATAAGTGCGCATGCCAACTCTTAATTTTAGGTAAAGTTGTTGGGTTATACCTGATGTGTTTATCTCTTGCTTTATCCATAATAAGGCTTTGCGCAGAAATGTTTGCTAAAACGAACTTTGCAATGCTCGACCAGAAAAGCTGGATGTTAGTAGCATGAAAGTACGGTTTCCAATGATGGAAAAAAGGTGCTGCCCGCTTCGATAGCATACGATTTAAAGTGGCAGCAGTTATTGAAAATTCCATTGTTAAAAATATTAATTAAACTTATTTCCTTAATTATTCGCAGTGGGTGTCAAAAAATCACAGTTGTAAACCAAATATTTTTCTTTTCGGCTAGTTTTTGACTGTAGATTGTACAAAGCACTTCAATCACAGCCTTATGGGGTGATCAATCGGGTGGTTGAGTAGGAGTGACTAGCGAATGGATTAGTTGATTTTAGGATGTTATTACCCGCTGAAATGCTGTGATTTACGTAAAAAAATAAGCTTAAGATATCTTGGAGTACTGGATGAGGAATGTTGATCATGCATCTTTTTTATTGAAAAATAATATGGAATATGATTGATGCTGGCATCTTAAAGATGAGTATTAACCAATTCTATCATTTAATCTAACATCATGGCAGAGCTAAATCAAAAACAACCGGAAGCAGGAAAAAAGAAAATCAGAAGTAAAAAACTGGCTCCTAAAGTCGATCTGACAGCAATGGTGGATCTTGCATTCTTATTGATTACCTTTTTTATGCTGACGACAACATTAAATAAACCTCATCGTCTAGATATCGCAATGCCTGATAAATCTGGGCATGAACCGATATTATTGGACGAAAGACGTGTGGTATCATTGCTGTTAACCGATAAAGGATTGATGTGGTATCATGGCGATTTTAACCATCCGATCTCGAAACCGGAGTTCACTGACCTCAGTAAGAATGGAATAAGAAAAGTATTGGATCGCATGAAATTGGAGATCCCTGCAAAGGCGGATGGCAAGGACATGATCGTATTGATCAAACCAAGTAAGGAAGCACGGGCGGTGGATGTGGTACAAGCGCTGGACGAAATGAAGCATGTCGATATTAAACGCTATACCATCAGTAAAATAGGGGCAGATGAAGAAAAGATGGTCTTAGCTTCTCTATAATTTATTTTTGAAATTTCTGCATAGCGCTTCGTCCGATACAGACGTAGCGCTATGTTTTTAATCCTTATCTAGCTTTTCCCAGAATTGTGTTACCTGTGCTTTGATCACTTCAGGCAACTGACTGTAATTATCCGAGTATGTCGTCTTTTGGTAGCCATCTGCTTGATCAGCCTGTAACCTGTAAAACTGTTTGTTGTAGAGTACAAGTGCGATGCAGCTAAGCTGTTTGTCCATATCACCTTTTGGGTGTCGTGAATAGACAAAAATAGCATCTAGTTTTCCATCTTTATCGGCATCAAAAAAAGCTTTGCGGGCATCCCAGACAGAAGTGACGATATCTTTTTCTGAGACATGGTCTTCGGCAACAACAGTCCATTTGTCGTTATTTTTTTGAAACTGCTGGATATAGAGGTGATCGGGATCTGCATTCCGTTGTTCTTTCGAGAATACGATAAAATTATCTTCATTTGCTGTGGTGATATGCTCTACCTGTAGCACTCTTTTTCCTTTGAAGGGAAAACCAGATTGTTCGAAATTGGCTTTATTGACCGAAATACTGGTAATCTGTGCATCGGCTGTACCCATACTGAATCCTAGTATAAGGAGTATAGCTAGTTGTTTCATCATATTTTTATTGTTAACGGGCTCTATTTGATTTAATCTTTCTTGAAGGTAGTTATTTATAGCGAAATATGTTAATTTTTAAGGGAAGTTTTTGAAGGATGAACTTGCTCATAATTTTGATCTTATCTCCACTTATATGTTATGTAATTTTTGAAACCAAAGTTGATTTTTATGTTAGTATGATTTGGTTTATTCGTGTTAATGCCTTTTTAATTGCATATTCATCGTACATTTATCCATGTTAAGGGAATTTTCATTCGGTCAATTTTATCGATTATGTAAAAACAATTATTTGTAATATTTTATTTAAATGCGAAGTAAGCAATTAAATGTTGTTAAATATGATATAATTTATTAATTTAATGCAAATTTAAATTATGAAACAAACCTCATTAGCAATTTTATTTGCTGTCTTTTTCCTGAGCTTGGGTTTTCCTGCCTGGAGTCAGGAACGTTTTAATTTTTCTTTCGAGACACCAATTGCTCGCCCTTGGTATAGACTCGGTGACAGCACTGTTTTTAAAACGGTTATTGATCACGATGTGTATTATAATGGGAAAGGCTCTTTAAGAGTGGAAAGCCTTAAAAAAAGCAGTGGTTTTGGAGGTGTTATGGTGGGACTTCCTTCCAATTTAAAGGGTGATTCCATTCGTTTGTCTGTCATGATTAAGCGTGAAAATGTAACCGCCAGTTCTGTGGTAAACGTTATGTTAAGAATAGATCCGGAAATCTTTTTCGACAATATGGCAAAGCGCGAAGTGAGGGGTACAAAAGATTGGGAAAACTTTACGGTGACGGCAAAGTTAAACCCGGATAAGACTGAAGGTATTTCTTTGGCATTCTTCCTTTCAGGTGAAGGGAAGGTTTGGTTCGATGATGTTATCGTTACCGTAGACGGAAAGGATATCACTAAAGAAACCGGCAAGTTTGTTCCATTTGCAAAAAAAGATCCAGTTGAATCAGGTATTACAGATTTCAATAATAGTCCTGAAATCGATCAGAGGTTAGTTGATCTGGGAAGAATTTGGGGTTTTCTGAAATATAGACATCCAGCTGTAGCACAAGGTAAGCTGGATTGGGATCAATACCTATTTAAATCTATTCATGCTGTTATTACAGCTCAGGATCATCAAACCGTGGAAGCTTACTATGCAACTCTTTTGGATAGTTTGGGTACAATACAGGAGTACCCGAAACCTAAAATGGAGCACATGATATACGAAGTAGACTATTCCTGGATCGATAAGCTATCTTTCAAAAAGGATCTGAAAGATAAGTTGAAGCGTATTCGTTACACTAATTTTGATAAGCATCACTATTTTAGTTTTGCAAATGGGATAGGTAATGTACTTTTTCATAATGAAAAGAAATATGACAATATCCAAAGTGCAGATGCGGGTTTTCGTTTATTGACGCTCTTTCGTTTCTGGAATATGGTCGAATATTTTTCACCGAATAAAGATCTCACAGAACCTAATTGGAATGAAGTGTTGAAAATATCTGTACCCGAAATGATTTTGAGCCGCGATGATAAGAGTTATGGATTAGCTGTCTTGAAAATGTTGTCACGGGTTAAAGATGCTCATACGGGATTGTGGAGTAGACCAAAGGCGTTGCAAAGCTATTATGGTACATACCATCTTCCTGCACAGATTCGCATCGTGGAAGGTAAGGCTGTTGTGACCAGGTTGTTAGCCGTCAATGATGGTGTCAATATGCTTCAAGTAGGTGATGTATTGATGGGTAAGGAAAATAAAAAGATAGGAGAGATTAAAGATTCTGTTTGGACTTACATAGCAACACCGAATGAAGCAGTAACAAATCGGGAATTTGCAGCACGATTAATGATGAGTAATAGTGATCTAGTACCGATAAAGCTAATCCGTAATGGTCGAGAAATGGAGGTGAATGTACCTGCAGTACCGTTGAATCAGTTTAGAGCTCCACAGACGGATACTGTTGCCTATAAAATGTTGGATAATAATATTCTGTATATCAAGCACAGTTTGTTGACAAGTAAGATGCTAGAGGAAAATATGGATGAATGGAGCAAAGTTAAAGGTGTTGTTATTGATAATAGAAACTACCCGAGAGATTTTTTGGTCTTCAAACTAGGTGCATTATTGCTTCCGAAACCCACCGACTTCGTACGTTTTACAAATACAAATCTTAGTCAGCCCGGTACATTTATTATGAGTCCCGCACTTCAGGTAGGAAAGGAAACAAACGATTATTATAAAGGTAAGATAGCAGTCTTGGTTAATGAAGATACGCAAAGCTCGGCCGAATATCATGTTATGGCTTATCAAACTTCTCCAAGTGTAAAGGTTTTTGGATCTCAAACTGCCGGTGCGGATGGAAATGTGAGTTACATTGATTTACCGGGCAATCTGAAAACATCGATAACAGGACTTGGTGTTTATTATCCTGACCAAAGTAAAACGCAACGTGTTGGAATAAAGATTGATCACTTGGTGTCACCAACGATAAAAGGAATCAAAGCGGGGCAAGATGAAGTTCTGAATGCTGCTTTGGAATATTTGAACAAGTAGATCCATGGAATCTCATGCCATGTTTAAAAGGTGTATTAGATAAATTGATTTGAGGGAACTGGAAAACTATAGTGTTTCGTTTTAAATAGGATTTAGTCATTTGTTTAATTGATCAACATAATCAGGATATATAAATCTGTCATCTTTAGACGAGATGTTCGTGTAAGGATGGCAGATTAGTTATTGTCATAGGTTTAATGGTTTATTTTATTAAAACTTAATAGCACGTATGTTTTATAGTGAAATATGTTTATTTTAGCACAGCAATTAACTATTTGATGTTCTACTAAAGAACTTAAAGGATCGTTATATAGTAAACTTTAATGAAGTTGATCATAAACATGAAATATTTGAAATTAACCACCATATTACTTGCATTAGTGCTCTTTTCTGCCTGTAACCAGCATGGGAATGCTGTGGCATCAAAAGGAAAAGAACAGGAAACAGCCCGGACAAGTAACGGGATCGACTTGATAGGGGACTTAAATAATAAAGTAAAAGAACTGTATAAATGGAATGAAACCAAGAGCACTCATGTGGATTTTGAACCGTTGCAACTGAAAGAGACGGATAGTGTTTATGCGGGACTTGATCTGGAAATACATAAAAAGAGCATCAACGAATTGCGGGCAACAAATCTATTCACGGATCAGTTTATTTCCAATTATGATAATATAGGCTTGATCATCGACGAGAAACTCCGAAACAAATCGTGGGTATGGTATGTGGGTGAACTTCCGCCATTTGGTAACGGAGCAAATCCCTGGTGCAACTGTCAGGATAATCCAGATAATTTCTGGGAAAAGATCATATTAAGGGATGTAAATTTTGCCAACAATCTGGCCACTTTCAACTGGTCGTGGGGAGATGGCTTTAATTACAAAGCGAAGGCTGTGTTAGCTAACGGTATCTGGAAAATTGATTATCTGGAAGGTTTTGATCCGAAGGTGTTTCTTCCATCAGAATAAATGGATTACCTTTGTTAAATTATCTATTGAGATTATGCAGCTTTATCCGTCATTGATGCTTTCCGCTATTGTAAAACACTACCTTATCATCAAGCATGATCATGATGGGTATGCCGATTATCGTTTGTTTTCGGATGGTAATCCGGGTTTGGTCTTTCACTTTAAAGATCCTTTCTTACAGGTGAATGCTTGTGAATCGGGAAGTAAACAGCCGCATAGTTTTCTTTATGGACAGATGACACATTTTAATGATATCAAGTCTGTCGGAAAATTGGATATGTTGATTGTTGTTCTCCATCCACATGGTCTGCATGCGCTGACGAACTTATCGGCTTATGAATTGAACAATACCATTACACCTTTGCGTACTGTTTTTGGTCAGGAAGGAAATGATATGGAGGAGCAGGTATTGAGTTCTAAAAGCCCTTCTGAAGCGATAAAAGCAATCGAAAAGCTGTTGATATGCCGCGTGAATCGGTTTCAAAAGCAAGATGGTCTTATGCATGGGGCTTTAGATTTGATTTATCAAGCAAACGGAATGATTGCTGTTGCTGACCTGATCCAAAAACTGCCGGTAACGGAACGGCAACTGGAGCGGAAGTTTAAGGAACAGGTCGGAATCGCTCCTAAGAAATTTATAGACGTCATCAAGTTCCAGCATTTTCTCAAATCATTGCAAAAATCTTCTTCAGATATTAACCTTTCTCAGGTTGTATATGCCTGTGGCTATTATGATCAGGCGCATCTGAATAATTGTTTCAAGCGTCAGGCAGGGGTTACCCCGATGCAATATCGCCATCATGATCATCTTCTTGCGATCAACCTGATGCAGGTGCTGTAAAACGATATTGTCGGTTTTTTCCAATTTATTGCGTGGTCGTCCCACTAATTTTGAATCATTAATGGTTTTAAAAAATTAGAAATCAATGGAAAACTTAAAAATTGCCAGTGTACAGTTTGAAAATCGAAGTGGAGATAAGGTTTATAATCTTGACCTGATCAAAAAGCTTACTGCTGAAGCGGCAGAACAGGGAGCTGATGTGGTTGCTTTTCATGAATGTTCGATTACCGGTTATACCTTTGCCCGCAACCTTTCCCGTGAGGAAATGCTGGAGCTCGCGGAGCTGATCCCTGATGGTCCATCAGTAAACGCATTAACAGCAATTGCTAAAGAATATAAAATGACCATCTTGGCCGGCCTTTTTGAAAAAGATATTGCCGGTAATCTTTTTAAAGCGTATATCTGTGTTGATGAAACAGGTCTGATCGCGAAACACCGAAAGCTGCATCCCTTTATCAATCCGCATCTTTCTCCGGGAACAGCTTATACCGTTTTTGAGATCAAGGGCTGGAAATGTGGGGTCTTAATCTGTTATGATAATAATATTATTGAAAATGTTCGAGCGACGACTTTACTTGGTGCGCAGGTGATCTTTATGCCGCATGTAACCATGTGTACACCTTCAACACGTCCGGGTGCTGGATTTGTAGATGCCAAATTATGGGAAAATAAACAAGAAAATGCTACGTTACTTCGGGAAGAGTTTGACGGGTTGAAAGGCCGCAGCTGGCTGATGAAATGGTTACCTGCACGTGCCTATGACAATGCCATATATGCTGTTTTTTCAAATCCTATCGGTATGGATGACGATCAGTTGAAGAATGGCTGTGCGATGATTATCGATCCTTATGGTGATATTATGGTGGAATGCCGTTCATTGGATAATGAGATCTGCGTAGCGGAACTAACTGCCGATAAGTTGGTGAAAGCGGGCGGATACCGATATATCAAGGCAAGGAAGCCTGCCCTGTACCGAGATATTTTAGGAAAAGAACATGTGAGTGAGCAAAAGGTGGTGTGGCTGGATAAGTAGCTGGCCTATTCGCAATTAAGAAATTGTCAGTAACCCCTATTTTTAAGACTGGCTGATTAAGGGACGGTATCCAGGATGTTTAAAACATGCCTGGGTACCGTTTTTTGCGATTTTGAAATCAAGAGGAGTTGTGTATATTTGAGTACTGGCTATTGCCGCTAATACCAATTTATATTTAAGACTTTAATCTTTCAATACCGCTCATCAAGATAAGAACAGCATGACTTTAATACACCTCCATAAAATCCTGCTAATAGCTGGTGCGCTTACGGGCTTTGGTTTTTTGTTTTATCTCTTTCTGGGAGACGGTGTTGCATTTGAAACGCATGGTATATGGGCTAGTTTTGCCAACCTGTTAGGGGTTGTGATTCTACTGTCTCAGTTTATACTCCACTTTATTGTGCTGCTGATCATTTGCGGTACAGGTACAAAGGGCCAAGAATTGACCGTCAAGCAAATGTGGATCATCGGTATCTATTGTTTGATTGCCGTGATTGCGAATATCGTACTTATTCTTAAGCATACGACGGTTTCCCGGTCTGAAATGACGGTTGAGCGGAAATGGCGCAATTCTGAAAAATACGAATGGGAACCTGCAATATCCAATCCTGAAGGCTATCCGGTTCGTGTGGTGGAAGGTCGATTTTTTATTGAATCGTGGAGCAGAAATAATGCTTTTCCGGATATTGACAATAAATTTTATGATAGTCGCTGGGGGATAGGTACGTCTACTTTTATGAGTTCGGATCAGGGTGCTCTGGTGATGCCGGACAGCTTGCGTCTCTCCTGGTATTCTGTTGTGGAAGATTGTTATTATAAACTCAATGTGGCCCTGGATAAAGAAAAAATAAGTGGCCTGTTTAAGAAGGGGTTTGAAGCGAAGAATCATAATGGCGTATTCCATCGGACTTATGACGAAATTATTGTCGGATTGGCACCGGGAGGAGATGCGGCGTTATGGGTTGGCGGAAATTGGGGAAATGCTGTCGAAGTGAGTTTTTATCAAGCACAAAAAATAGATAGTACGGAGATTGAACTTGGTCAACGCCAGATGATTCAGGAGGAATTGGGAAGACTTCGTGCATCAAAAGACTGGGTTGAGCACACACATACAGCGGCTAATCCGCAGGCATATGATAAATGGCGTCAAAAATATCGCACACCCTATGCCTGGCGTCTTCAGTTTGTGAAGGATGCTGATTTGGTTAATCCGGAGGTGGAAGTTGAATTTTTTAATGGTGAGCAGGTGACCATCATCGACAGTCTATTGCCTGAACAGGATTTTCCAGTGCATGCTGTACCTTCTTCTTTATTTTTAACTTCGACTGGACCTGATGGTAAAACAAAGCGTGATTATGTTGCTTTAGATGAGGAAAATACGTTTAATGTGTTTGAGAAGCTTACGATGAGTAAACAGAAAATAACAGTAGTTGTTACCTGTAAAATAAATAAGCAAGGTGAAATAGAAAAGATAACGGCAAAAAATAATTTGGAAGAGCTTCCGTTAAAATTAAAAGCGGACTAAAATTTGATCGTATTAACGGTAATGATTAAAACTAAAAAATGGACGATAAATTAATTGAACAGCTCAATCTATGGCATGAGAAAAGTAAGCACCGTCAAATTATTGAGACGCTTGAACAACTGCCGGCATCGGAATTAACCTATACGTTGAAAAACATGCTGGGACGGGCCTATAATAATATTTCGGATTACGGAAAAGCGCTTGACATTTTACTGTCGGAAAGTACGACAGGAGCGGAAGATCCCTTGTGGAATTTTAGGGTGGGCTATGCTTACTACTATGGTAAGGAATATGAAAAGGCATTGCCATATTTTCAAAAAAGTGCCGCGTTAGGGGATAGCACGGCTAAGAATTTTGAGGAATGGTGTGTTCAGGAGCTGAAAAATAAAATGGAGCAACCTCCAGCAAATGATGGTGCTGATCTGGATAAAAAATGGTTTGATTTTACCTCACAATTTGTTGATAAGCTCAGCAATAATGAGAACGATTGGAACGCCCTGTCGGAGCACGAACAGGAATTGGCAGCGCTTTGGAAACTTGAAATGGATATGTATAATGGCGGTTTTCTGCAGTTTTTCTGTAATTGGGGAACGGCTTGTTATAGCCATGCGGTAAGGGCATTGATGCGCTTAAAAGCAACGGAGTCATTAGCTATAATACAAAAGCAATATGAAATTATTGAACATCTGGAGGATAATCAAGAAATAGAGAAGTTGTGGGATATTCCGAAATATCTAACGGATGCTGAACAGCATGAAATTTCTGAGGTCCTGGATCTACAGTACTGGGATAATAAAGATCAGATTATTGAAAAGACATTTACAGTTTACGCGGATTTAATGGATAATAATGAAGGAAATACGGAACGTAAATCGACTTTAAATCAGATTGCCTGGTCTTTTTCATCGGAAGCGTACACAGATGCAGCACTATTTGATGAGGAAGTAATGCAATACCAAAAAGATATTTTCGGGTCGGCCGAGCGATGGAATCCGAATGAGATTGTGCTTGAAGCCTCAGCGGTGCAGATTCAATATGAAGCCTGGATCATGAAACCATCGGACTTGCTGGAGAATGAACGTCTGATTTCGGAGGATGAGGATATTTTTGATGGGGAGGCCGATGATGAAGGATATCAGGTCGAGATTGTAGCTCAGTTTAAAGCAGGTAATGGTCAGAATTTCAGTGCTTTAGAATTTTTGATGAAGGCACATAATCAACAGGCAAATAAGGAACTTGGCGACCATGTATTTTTCGAGGGTATTGCCGAAGAACCTACTGAAGTGGATGGTGTGCCGACGTATTATATTGCTTGCGGCAGCTAAGTAATCCGATAATTTTCTATTTCATAATCGTTATTAGAAATTAAAATCATGGAGCTATGGTGAGAAATATAAACTGGTTGGGACTGTTTGTTTTGTTATCTGGTATAATATTCACGGTGTGGAGTTGCCAGAATAAAGCTGCAGATACGGTACACAATAGGACTGAGGATCAGGACAGCACTTTCGTTATACGTGATTCCCTGGTTATGCAGGCAGATAAAAGAACGGTATTGCCTGATACCATCGTGATTTCTAAAAAACATGATCCCAATGTTGTTGTCTGTGATATGGATGGCGACAGCCGTTTGGATACGGTGCATATCGTTCAAAATACGATAAATCATAAATATGGTCTTAAAGTGTCTTTTGGCAACAAAAAAACAACTTATCTAGGAATGGGACAGGATATTTTAGGTCAGGGATTTGATGATATTGACTGGGTCGGTATTTTTGAAAAAGCGCCGAGAGGAGAGGTCTATTATAATAATGTGAGTGATGAAGGTGAAATTATGACAGAAGATGAGGTCGATGAAAAGGATAAAATTAAATTACCGCATGATGGTGTTTTTATCCACCAGGCAGAAGCTTGTGGTGGTGGGATCATTTACATGAATAACGGTAAATTTGAGTGGATTCAACAGGAGTAACTTTTGACCAATGCCATGTACTTAGACAGAAAATGAATTATTTTTGATGCTCGATCAGCTGAATCTGCAGTTCTCATAATGATCACTGTGACCGAATCCGTTCGGGATAGGGTTAGAAATAAAACGGCCAATCTCCTGTAGTGAGATTGGCCGTTTTACTTTTTATAAGCTGCGATTAATTAGCAGGATAAACGAATGGTTTACCATCAATCGTATTGTTTTTGATATTGGCATTGATAACGCGCTCAAACAAAATTTCCTTTTTGTTCCAGTGAAATGCCGGATACTCCTTATTTGTCTTAATCGTATTGTTAGTGAATGTAATGCCATCTACAGATTTCGCATATAGGATCGGCTTATCAAAAGTTTCAAAATAGTTGTTTTCGATCTTAATACCACTATGGAAGTATTTCTTCTGGTTTTTCAAGTCTGGAATCTCTGGATAGATGGAGATCACCGCATTGGTGAACTGGAACATGTTGGTCAAAGCATTGATAAACTTATTGTTTTTGATCGTGATATCACGGCATGTGCCTGTTTCGTACCAGCCGTTGCTATCGCCACATAAAAGAATGGCTGTTCCTGAGGTATGATCAAATAGATTATTTTCCACTACGGTCTTTTGCGGAGTACTGAACAGTGCACCCCGTGCTCTGTTGTTTCGTACAGTATTGCCTTTAAACTCTACTTTTGGTGTCCACGTCAGGTTTTCAATACCGATGTCCAATTTGGTTGGATCGATGTAATCATCTAAGGGTTTTGTGAATACAATTTTGAAATCCTGGATCGGATCGCTATCTTTTTTACGGATTACTTCGATGGATTGAATACTGTTTTTATTGTCCCAGAGCTCCATTGTTTTGGATTGGATAAACTGTACTGAATCGGTCGCATAGCCCCAGTCAAAACCATAGGACTGTTCGTGCATGTATTTTGCAAGTACGGTTTTATTGTCCAGTTTTTGTGTGATTTTGAGATAGGTACCATGAATATTGATCGCATCGTCCATCATGTTTTCATATAGTCCATTATTGCATATGATCACACCTTTACAGCCTGAGAAATGGGTTGCATCTGCCTGTGCTGTAAAATAACGGGGATCGTTTTTCCCTCTTAATGAGACATTGAATTTTTCTAAATAAATGTTTTCAGTCAGCTGTGCCAACAGACCCATTCCTTCGGAATAGTGAACCGATATATTTTCTAATCTGGTGTCTTTACCTTTGTGCACGAAAATACCGGGATTAGGTCTATGCCAGCTTCTCATGGCAACGACTGTTCCAGGTATTAATTTTGAATTCTTCCACTTGAAGGCTTTGATGATTCCTTTTGATATTTCTGCTACATGTGCTGTGCCCACTGCGATATCACTGGTATTGTACACGATATGCTTTGTTTTTTCTTCAAAAGCGATACCGGAGGTGGGTTTCATTTCCCAACCTTCACCGGTATTGTAGAAGGTGCTGTCTTTAATGGTATAAGTGACCCAGGGAGCAGTCTGGTACGTGATTGTACCTGCTTGGGTATCGTTTTCTAAGATTTTAACCTGACAGATCTGGGGTTGCTCGAAGTCGATATGCAGATTTTTAAGGCTGAGGTTTTGATTTTCAACCAATGCAAGGGGTAACATACGTCCATGAAAGATCAGGTCTGACCCTTGTCCGTCTATGGTGATGTTGCTGAGGTTTTCTAAGGTAATACCAACGGTCTTAGGATTGTCCTGATCATGGTTGGAGATGTAATAGGTTCTTTTTTGTGCTCCTTCTTCATGGAAATCGTAACGTCCTTTTTTGAATTTGATTACTATAGGATTACCTTTTCCAGCCTCAGTAACTATTTTCTGAATCGCTTGATTGAGGGTTGCACTGCTGTTTTTCCCCGTATTGGGGTTGATGCCATACTTTGTTAAGTCGTAGACTTTGGGCGTAGAATTTGCCTGTGCCTGAAAGCTGATGAAAGCGATCATAACGACCGACATGTTTTTTCTGAACCAATTTGTCATTTTAATAAATTAGTAAGTTCGGTTTTTAAAAGATTTAAGGTTTTATATTGGGGGCTTTATGTCCGATATATTATGTACAAACATAGTTTAATAGATCAGGATTTCAAAGCGGATATTGGTTTAAAAATGCATTTACGGCCATTGTAATCAGATTAATACGTGTTCTCAAACAAATGCAGCTGATCGACAGGCTTGTTTTTATTTCTGTTTTTTTAAGTAAAACGGTCATGCAAACGGTTGTCATTGCCGATATTTTTTAGTCCTTCATTAAGAGCATGAATATAACTTTTTCGATTTGTCGTATATTTTGTAATTTGACAAAAAACTAAAGAATAGATGCCTTTTACATTTTCTCATCCTGCATTGGTATTGCCTTTGACATATTTACCGAGACATTGGTTTTCTCTGACGGGACTTGTTATCGGCAGTTTGACGCCTGATTTTGAATACTTTTTGAGAATGAAGATTAGGAGCGATTATAGCCATACAATCGCAGGTCTATTTTGGTTTGATCTACCATTAGGACTAGTCCTTGCTTTTATTTTTCACAATATAGTTCGTAATAGCTTAGTTGATAATATGCCTACTATCCTCAAATCAAGGTGTTTTGTATTTAAACAGTTTGACTGGAATCGTTATTTTAGAAAGAATTGGTTAATCGTTATTATTTCAGTGCTCATAGGTGCGCTATCACATGTTTTATGGGACAGTTTTACACACGATGATGGTTATTTTGTTCGGCGATTTCCTGAGCTGGCAACTTCGATTAGTCTTCTGGGTATACAAGTGCCTATTGTAAAGATATTGCAACATGTTTCTAGTTTTATTGGTGCGATCGTTATTGCTTTTGCTATTTATAAACTACCTGTTCAGAAGGAAAATTTACCTTCTGCTCGTTTAATGTACTGGTTACTGGTGTTGGGGCTGATGTTGTTTATTGTTGCTTTAAGATTTTTATCAGGACTTCAGTTTCAGCAATATGGCAATGTAATCGTCAGTGCAATAGCTGCCGGACTTATTGCCTTTATTATTGTTCCTTTGGTTATTGAGACAAAAAGTGATTAATATTGGATTGGTATCGTAGATCTGAAAACAGAAAAAGCAACACCATGGTGTTGCTTTTTCTGTTTTTCTAAAGATGAATTCTTTATTTAAAATAGATGCTCGTTACCAGGAATTTACCTGTGGCATGCTTCGATTTTTTCTCCATTATTGATTCACGAGTTTCATAGACCCTTCGTTATAACGTTCTCCCAAGATGGGGTATCTTTGGATCAGGGAATTAATTTCTGTTAAATGTTCAGGTGTTAGCTGCACATCAATAGCACCTACATTTTCTTCCAGGTACTTTCTTTTTTTAGTTCCGGGAATCGGGATAATGTCTTCTCCCTGTGCTAAGACCCAAGCTAAAGCAAGTTGTGCGGGTGTACAATTTATATGATTGGCTAATGCCGCAAATCCGGCCACAAGTTTATTGTTATTGACGATGTTTTCCTCTTGATAGCGTGGTAAAGATTTTCGAAAATCATCGGCTGCAAGGGTATCCATCTGGAGCGTATTGGTTACTAAACCACGAGCTAGAGGTGAATAGGGCACAAGTGAAATCCCAAGTTCACGTGTTGTCTGCAAAATCTCGCTTTCTACATCTCTGGTTAGTAGGGAGTATTCGCTTTGGAGTGCAGAAATGGGATGTACTGCATGTGCTTTTCTTAATGATGCCGGCGAAGCTTCACTCAGTCCAAGGTATCGTATTTTTCCTTCTTTAACGAGATCGGCCATTGCACCGACAGTTTCTTCAATTGGGATATTGGCATCGACACGATGCGCATAATACAGATCAATGGTATCAATTTTAAGTCGCTTGAGACTTTGTTCAACGGCAATTTTCATCCATGCGGGCGAAGCGTCAAAATATGTTCCTGCGGCATTGCTTGGTCCTGCAATCCCATCTTTAAAGCGAAATCCAAATTTAGTAGCAATAAAGATCTTTTCCCGATTGGGGACTAAAATTTTAGCGATCAGTTCTTCATTTGCTCCATTTGCGTACATGTCGGCGGTATCCCAGAAATTGATGCCCAGGTCAAGGGATTTTTCTAATGTGGCTAAGCTCTCTTTATCGTCCGTAGGTCCATAAGCAAAGCTCATACCCATGCAGCCCAATCCTAATGCGGATAGCTGTTCGTCTGTTGTTCCGAGTTTTCTGTATTTCATGATGTTCTCATTTTGTTTATACAAATGTAGTGCACGGTCTCAAAAACTGACTTATAACGATCAAACAGATTGTTATAATAATCAAACAATCTACCGCAGCTGTGTGGGTGCCATGCCGGTGTGTTTTTTAAAGTATAGTGTAAAGTAAGAGGGGTATTCGAAACCTAAACTGTAGGCGATATCGGAAATATTCCAATCGGTATGCTGCAGTAAAGCTTTTGCTTCTTTGATGATGCGTGCGGCGATATGTGCTGTAGTGGTTTTACCCGTTATTTCTTTGACCGACCGGTTAAGATGATTGATGTGCAGGGATAGTGCAGTGGCATAATCTGCAGGGTTCTTCAATTTGAGTACGAGTGCTGGAGAATCTATCGGAAATTGTCTTTCCAGTAGTTCGAGAAATAAGGCGGATATTCTAGAAGTAGCATTCACATACTTATGAAAGTTGGTCGTGGGATTGTTTTTCATTGCCTCATGAATGATCAAGTGCAGGTAACTGCGCAATACATCGTATTTATGAGCGTAGGTGGAAGACATCTCGGCCTGCATTTTCTGGAAAATAAAGGACAACTCCGCTAATTGGGCTTCGTTTGGGAAGAAAATGGGATTAGATCCGATCTGAAATAAGGGCGTGTCGTGTAACTGACTTGTGCGTTCACTATGTTGAATGAAATCTTCTGTGAAGAGGCAGTACCAACCGGACTGTTGTTCGGATTCAGCTTCCCAAGAATAGGGGACAATGGGATTCGAAAAAAGCAGTGCTGGACGATCAATCTGGATCCATTTATCGGCATAATAAATCTTTCCTTTGCCAATGATCAGGGAAACTTTATAAAAATCACGTCTGCTATAGGGACTTACAACTGCGCAGGTCTCTCGACTGAAAACATTGATATGACCGATGCCTGCATTGTCCAATGGCACATGAGTGGGTGCATGACTTGGCAAGCGGCTGTAAAAATCATTGACACTTTCTGCTTGTTTCATGGTGTAAATGTATAAAATTCAAACAAATTAAGTGTCATCCTTTTGTGCGGATATGAAAGGTTTAAGGAGGTGATGTGATTTACTTGTCCTATGAGAAGTAGAATAGAATTTGATTTGCTTAATTTTATAATAGATATAAAAGATAGTAGCGTATGAATCCAAAAAAGATATGGTCTAATTTGGCAGTGACCGATTTAGACCGGACAACAAAATTTTATACTGCGTTGGGTTTTCAACCGAATGGGCGATCAGCAGATCTGACAAGTTTTCTGTTTGGTGAAGATCATTTTGTAATCCATTTTTTCTTAAAGCATATCCTTCGCGAGGCGATGTTAGGGGCTATGGCCGATACATCCAAATCTAATGAAATCATTTTTACGCTTGCCGCATCAAGTACAGAAGAGGCGGATCGTTGGGCTACTGAGGTGGAAGACGCTGGTGGAACATTGATTTCTAAGCCTGCAGCTTTTGGAAAGGGATATTATGGTTTTGTATTTGCGGACCCCGATGGCCATCGGTTTAATGTTTTTCATATGTAAAGGAACATGAATTTCGATAGCATTTATTTGAAATTATGATTGTTGTATCGGACTATAAATAATTTATTTTCTTTACAGTCCGATGCTACTTATTATTTTCAGTGCGTTATTTTCGGCCTACCCACCATTGCTTGAATTGCTGTTGATCGTCTTTTAGCAATACCTCTTCTCCGATCATAGGTGTTATCAATGGAATATGCGCTTCTTTATTTAATTCGGTAATCTGAATTAATGGCGTATCCCAAGAGTGATTGGCGATATCAAACTTGGAGTTATGCACCGGGAATAGACGCTTCGTTTTCAGATCCTTTGCTGCTTTTAATACTTCTTCAGGGAGATGGTGGATATAACGCCAAGTGCTGTCAAATTGCCCATTATCTAGAATCGCTAGATCAATAGGACCAAATTTTTCACCAATAGCCGCGTAATGAGTGTCGTAGCCACTGTCTCCGCCGATAAAGATTTTCATCGTTGGCGTCTGTACTACATAGGACATCCACAGTGTCTTGCTGCTTTGAAGAGACCGACCTGAAAAATGTCTTGCAGGAGTTGTGTATACGGTAAATCCACTGTCGAGTGAAATGCTGTCATGCCAATCTTTTTCAATTATATCTTGAGGATTGTAACCCCAGTATTCCAGGTGTGAACCCACACCAAGTCCGCAGATTACTTTCTTGGTTTTTGTTTTTAATTTGATAATGGTTTCATAATCCAGGTGATCATAATGATCGTGGGTAATAAATAAATAGTCAATCTCCGGTAGGTCTTCTACTGTATAAATGTCTGTTCCTTTAAATGATTTATTGGTTCCGGGAACAGGAGAGACACTTCCGCTGAATACGGGATCGACCAACATGCGTTTTCCGTCTATTTGCATAAAATAAGAGGAGTGACCGAACCAGACCAATACGTCTTCCTTGTGGGACAAGTTCTGCAGATCTGTTTTTATGGTCGGTATATTTTCCAATGGACTCTTCCGGTCTATTTTTTTGAAAAAGTAATCATAGAGTACGCTCGCATAGCTTGCATCTTCAACGATTTGAGGGGTATGACTAAAGTTGACAAATTTACCGTCTTTGTAATTGGGTGATTTCTTAATTAATTCAAGCCGAGCGCCACTTGGTACTTTACCAAATTTGGGCTGTTGCATGTACAGGACGATAATCGCAACGAATACGATGATAAGTATGAGGGTGATGAGCATAGTTTTATAAAATATTTTCATGTAGGGGGTGCTGAATGGTTAGGCTTAATCACATGCTGTTGAAAGAAGCGGTATTGACGGGCTATATTGATTCATGATTTTTGAAGGAGCCTCGCCAAATGCTTTTTTAAAGGCAAATGAAAAATGGGAAAGGTCTTCGAATCCCAATTCCAAATAAATGTCTGAGGCTGCCTTACCTTTTTCTTTTAAGAGGTAATATGCTTCTTGTAGTCTTTTGTGCAGCAACCAGCGTCCAGGTGTGGTATTGAATGTTTTTTCAAAATCTCTTTTAAAGGTTGCCAGACTTCTACCTGTTAAATAGGCAAATCGTTCTAAATGAACATTAAAGTGGTAATTTTTGTTCATAAAGCTTTCTAAGTCTATTTTATGCGGTTCGGTAAAATCAAACAATACATTTTTGAGTTCAGGATTGATCTGTAGGAGGAGTAATATCGCTTCTTTCATTTTAATCTGAACGAGTTTGGGATTGTCAAAACTCTGGGTCTGGTGATACGTCATCAAAGATTGAAAATAGCTATGCAACAGTACATGATCTTCAATATCCAAGACAGGTTGATCATATTGTTTTTGTTCGGCATTAATGCCGTATTCGAGACTGAAATCTTTTAATGTCTGCTGGTCAAGAAAAATAGTCAAAGATCGGAACTCGCCATTTTCAGGCGGTTCCTTTATAAATTTTAACAATTGATTTCTCCTTACCAGACGAAATGCTCCCGCATTGGAAATGTAGGTTTGATTTCCATCATTCAGCACCAGTGAACCAGCTATCTGATAGGTGAAGGTGCATTCTTGGACGAAGTGTTCTCCTTCTCTGCTTTTTGTAGCATAACACGAATAAGCAATGCCCGATGCCTGAATGTTGTCTTTTTTTGTTTCCATCTCTGATGCAAATTTAAGATAAGGATGTTGAATTTTAGCTATTTAGCTTAAAATTGCTTTGGGTTCTAAATATGCGTCTAATCCATAAGTTCCGAACTCTCGGCCGATACCTGACTGTTTGAATCCTCCGAAAGGAGCCTGTGGATCGTGTTTAAAGCCATTGATACAGATTCTTCCTGCATCAATCTGTGATGCTATGCGATTGGCACGTGCAAGATCTGGTGAGCTGATATATGCCGCTAGACCGTAAGTGGTGTCATTTGCAATGGAAATAGCGTCTTCGTCATTCTGGTACGGAATGATGGAGAGGACTGGACCGAATATTTCTTCTTGTGCGATACGCATATCATTACGAACGTTTGTAAAGATGGTGGCTTGAACAAAGTTACCTTTTTCCAAACCTGCTGGCTTACCCAGACCTCCTGTTAGTAACGTTGCTCCTTCATCAAGTCCAATCTGAATGAACTGTTGAACTCTTTCATATTGCTTATGGCTTACCATAGGTCCTACATGGGTATCTGGATCTGTAGGATTACCGACTTTTACATGTGCGATGGTGGCTTGTGCTAAAGCATTGATCTGATCTAGTTTGCTCGCAGGGACTAGCAGTCGGGTAGGAGCAATACAGGCTTGGCCACTATTCATATAAGCGCCATAGATAGCCATGGGGATAACGGTTTCTAAATCGGCATCTTCTAAAATAATATTCGGGGATTTACCACCAAGCTCCAAAGTGACACGTTTCATCGTATCTACTGCGCCTTTAGCAATTGTTTTGCCAACCGCAGTTGAACCTGTGAAGGATATTTTGGCAATATCGGGGTGATTGGTTATTGCGGCGCCTACAACATTTCCTAGACCATTTACGATATTGAATAAGCCTTTAGGTAAACCCGCCTCATGGAAACATGTGGCAATAAGCTGTGTCTGTTGGGCACTCATTTCGCTGGGCTTGATGACGACGGTACATCCGGCAGCAATAGCTGTGGCAAGCTTACTGCAGATAAAACCATTGCTGGCGTTCCAGGGGGTGATAATGCCGACAACCCCTAATGACTCCATACGAACCTGTGATTGTCCAACAGTTTTTTCAAAGTCATAGTTTTGAAGTGTTTCGATTATTGTTGGGAATGACGCGATCGCAATCTGCACACTGGCTTGGCAAAATTGGTAAGTTCCGCCGTATTCTTCGACCATAATAGCAATCAGTTCTTCTTCGCGCTTACTGACAGCATGATGTAGTTTTTCCAGGTAAGCAATACGTTCTTCTTTACTTGTTTTAGAGAATGTTTTGAATGCTTCTTTTGCGGCCTGGACCGCAATATGGGTATCCATTTCGTCCCCAAGGGTAACTTCACCCAATTTTTCATTAGTAGTGGGGCTGATGAGATCAAAAGTTTCTGTCCCATGTGGTGTGATAAAGGCACCGTTTACATAAATCTGATTTATCTTTTTCATGTTCTGCTGATTTGTTTATTCAAAGTTAGCGGTATTATAAAGAGGGTGTTTTGCTCAAAAGCTCAATGTTACTTTGTTGAAAAGCTCATTAATAAATGTATCAAGATGACATAAAGACAACAAATATGGAGCGCTTAATTGTTATGTTTGTTTCGAGATTATTAGATATATAGATATGGTTGATATTTTTAAGATTTTAGCAAATGAACATCGGTTACAGATATTGCAGTGGTTGAAGAATCCGCATGCTAATTTTATCGCCGAAGATATTGAACCGGAGGTAACGGATTATGGTGTTTGTATGAGCGTCATCCAAAAGAAGGCAGGTTTGTCCCAATCAACGATATCATCTTATTTGACATCGATGGTGAATTGTGGTTTGTTGAAATCTGTACGGGAGGGACAGTGGACTTATTATAAGAGAAATGAGGAAAAACTTCAGGAATTGGCTTCTTATATCAAGAATACGCTGTAGTTACTCATTATTTATTTGATGGATGGAGATATAAATATCTTCATTTTTTTTACTCAAGTATATCTATAAATCTAGATATGTCGAAATATTTTGTTGATTTTAGGGATCAGTTTTTAATGCAGTTACGGTGCTGTAAGGAAATCCGGATCTGAACACAATCTTTAAATAAGCTATTGACCTGATTTAGATCTGTACATACCACTCATTTTATTTGATAATCCATTTCAGAAGGTAAGAAGCCTTCCTTTTTTTAATCCAATATATCTATAAATCTAGATATATCGAAATTGTATAATGCTTTACATTAAAATTTTAGAACATGACAAGAAACTTTGAAAACCACTATGCATTTAACCGTGTATTTGCTCCAGATGTGTTGACTATTGGCCTATTTCTTCCCTTAGAAGTATATAGCGGAAAGCTTCCCCTAGTTGAGGAGCATATGGCATATATAAAACAGATCGATCGCTTAGATTTTGCGTCGATATGGGTTCGTGATATTCCGATGTTTGATCCGAGTTTTGGTGATGCTGGTCAAGTGTATGATGCTTTTAGTTATTTATCTTTTATCGCCGGACAGACAAGCAGGATTGCATTAGGAACAGGAAGTATTGTTTTACCTTTCTGGCACCCGATTTCTTTAGCAAAGACAGCCGCTTCTTTAGATCAGCTATCCAATAACAGATTATTGCTAGGAGTAGGATCGGGGGATAGATCGATTGAATTTCCTGCATTTGGATTAGATTTTGAGCATCGAGGTGAACGTTTTAGACAGGTTTTACAGGATTTTCGACGCTTAAATAAGGAACATTATCCAAAAATTAAGTCTGAGCTGACCCACATTGACGGATTGGATCTTATCCCTAAACCCGTTCAAGAATATATTCCGAGTTTAATAACCGGTGGCAGTCAACAGCCTCTTTCTTGGATTGCTGAACATGGGGATGGCTGGATTACTTATCCGGGAGCAACAACGTCGAAATTACATGTTAGGCCGTTGAGAGAAAAGATAAAAGCTTGGCGTGACTTAATTCCCGATCAGATTTTTAAGCCTCATATGACCAATGAATGGATTGAACTAACGGAAGATCCCAATTTTCCGCGAACGCCATTGCAGGGTGGATTTGTGCTTAAAACAGGAAGGAATGGTTTATTGGAACTGTTACATGAATGGCAGGAAGCGGGTGTCAATCATGCTGCCTTAGGGATTCAATTCAGTACGAGACCTATTGCCGATGTTATTGATGAGCTGGGAGCAGAAGTGTTGCCGTATTTTCCTTCCTTAGTGAAGGCAAGTCATATTAATATGATCCCATAGTTTAATTTCAGGAGAATAATTCTATTTTAGCCGTTAATGAAGTTATCGTTAAGTTTTCTAATGGAGTTATGCAAAAAGTGACAGGTAGAAAAAAGTTTTATATCGCTTATATGCTGATCTCACTGATCATGTTGGTTGATATTACGGTTATACTGACGTGGCAGATCAGTTTGGCGGGGTATTGGAGTGACCGCTTGGTCTTTTGGATATGGTTACTCACTACGCTTCCATTTCTAATTATTTTCTGGAAAAGTATTTATACGAAAATATACTGTATCGTATTAGTATTGGGGCTATTGTTTAGCATAGCCGCGATGATGTTGCCTTTTTTTGGTATTCTATTTTCAAGTACGGGCATGGAAAGACGATCGTACTATACACCAGATACCGGGAAATATAGAGTACAGCTTATTCAAAGTGTGATGGCCCGTCCGCGGTTACAGATTATTGAAAATAAAGGAATTGTTGAGAAGGTGATTTTGTTTACCGATGCCGATTTCCTGAAAAATGATAATCTTAAGGTGGGATATGAAAGTGTGATCGGCCTGGATGTCCTAAGGGATACGCCAGATAGTCTGGTTTTGGAGTTTCATATACCTGGTCAGAAAATTGTAAAAGGTTTTAAACTAAGCGACGAAAAGGATTAATTTTCGTGGCACGTTTTGTCTTGAAAGAACAGTTAATATTAATCCCATAGCAGATCTATCATTGGGTAGGTCTGGTATGGGATTAATTTGTTCTGTCATTTTAGTTTTGTAACTGATCTGCATGAAAAATTTCGCTCTACTGCGGCATGACTTGCGTTTACATCTTTTTGCTGTCTTCGTAAGTAGGACCATACAGTCCAGGTACTTTATTTCCGGTTGCTCTTAGATAGACAATCAATTCTCCGCGATGATGATAAATATGATTAAAAAGGAATCCTCGTACCACAATGCCTCTTTCCATTGGGCCTAAGAGTATGCGTTCACCTGCTTTCATTGTCCAGTGATCGCGTAGTTTTTCTTCTGTAAGTGTTGATAGAGCGGTTCTGGCTCGTGCTACATTTTTTTCAAAAAGTTCGAGCGTGGCTTTGATATCATCAGGTGCACCGCGCTCAAGATGATCGGTGGCCATATCATATACATCTTCTGTAAATGTGCCTACGTACCAATAATAAATGGTTGCGATATGTTGTGCCAGTTCTCCCATTGTCCAGGAAATAGCTGCAGGCTTATAGTGTATGTCTTTTTCAGGTACTGCCTGCAGTAATTTACGGGTGTTGTTGACCTCTTGTTCGAATTCGGTTGTCAAATATTGAATGATCATGTCTTTGGGTTTAATGTTTTTATATCGGGTATAAAACAGATGCCTGCGTGAATATGTTTGGTATTTAGGAGGTTTTTCTGGGGTTAATAAAACAAATTTATTTAAGTTTGAGTACGCTATAAATGAAAATTCATGTTAGAAGTATTATTTTCTCATATTGAAAAAAAAGTGACGCTCTCTCGTGGTGACAAAGAGGCGATAGCTTCTTTTTTTACATTCAAAAAAATCAGAAAGAAGCAATATATCTTGGAAGAAGGAGCTGTTTGTACGCATCTTTCATTTGTGAAAAAAGGTCTTATCAAATCGTACCGTTTGGATGAGAAAGGAAATGAGCATATCAGCCTTTTTGGATGGGAAGGCTGGTGGGTGTCTGATTTTAAGAGTTTTATTAATCAGCAACCGGCAATTCTCTATATAGATGCTATTGAAGATACCGAGTTACTGCTTTTATCGCGGGCAGATTATGAACAATTGATGGAAGAGGTCCCGGTGATGGAGCGGTATTTTAGAATGCTCTATCAAAATAGTTTGGTTACAAAAGATGAACGGCTGATCAGTTCGAACAGCTATACTGCTGAAGAAAAATTTCAGCGTATGTTACAGGCTAGTCCTGAAATTATGCAACGTGTGCCGCAACATCTGGTGGCATCTTATCTGGGATTGGCTCCTGAAACCCTGAGTAGAATCCGTAAGAAAATTGCATCTACAGATTAATTTCATTGATCTGGATCAATGGAATTTCTTGATCTGTATCATCTCTTTCAGTTTTTAATGCGGCGAACTTTGTTGTAGAAATTTAAAGAGATATAACAATGGATAAAATTGCATTAGTAGTTGGCGCAACTGGGATCACGGGAAGTCGTTTGGCTGAGGAGCTTGTTGGCCAAGGATGGCAAACTTATGGTCTGGCACGTCATCCCGGTCAAACTGATAACGGCGTAATTCCGGTAAAAGCTGATCTTATGGATGTTGAAAATCTGAAGATCGCACTTGAAAATGTTTACCCAACACATGTGTTTTTTACAACATGGATGCGGAAAGACAATGAGGCAGAAAATATTATTGTAAATCGAGCTCTTGTCCGTAATCTTCTCGATGTGCTGTCTGAAAAGAAAACTGTTGCACATGTGGCTTTGGTAACGGGGTTAAAGCATTATTTAGGTCCTTTTGAGTCATACGTTGCTACGGGTGTGTTTCCTGATACACCTATTCGGGAAGAACAGCCTAGACTAAGTCATCCTAATTTTTACTACGCTCAGGAAGATGCGGTATATGAAGCTTCGGCAAGAGATGGATTTACGTGGAGTATACATAGGCCGCATACGGTTATCGGGCATGCGATCGGTAATTTGATGAATCTCGGGGTAACGCTTGCCGTATATGCCAGTATTTGTAAACAAAAAGGGGCGAAATTGATCTGGCCGGGTTCGGAAGCGCAATGGAACGGAATTTCGGATGTAACGGATACTGGTGTTCTGGCGAAGCAGTTAATCTGGGCTTCGACGACTGAGGAAGCTAAGAATATGGCTTTTAATATTGTGAACGGCGATGTCTTTCGGTGGAGTTGGTTATGGGAGCGCATCGCGTCATATTTCGGCATTGAGGCTGAAGGATTTCATGGAGAGCCGAGGCCTCTTGCCGAACAACTTAAAAATGATGGTCAATTGTGGTCTGATATGGTAAAGGAGTATGGACTGGAACAGCATGAACTTTTTCAATTGGCTTCACCATGGCATACAGATCTTGATCTGGGCAGACCTATCGAAGTGATGGTGGATATGGCCAATAGCCGAAAACTGGGATTTACGGCTTACCAGAATACCGAAGAAGCATTTATCCACTTGTTTGAACGTCTTCGTGCAGAGAATGTAATACCCCAATAATTAGATTGATGTGGTGGTAAAGGATAGTAAAACCGGGCTTCTTTATTTTGTGATAGAGGGCTCGGTTTTACTGGACTTTAATCATCAATCCCTTTGCCGTCCAGGATCTGCTGATAATACTTTTCAATTCGATTTTGCCGAGTTTTGGATTGTTTCGCCTGATTAAAATAAAATAGATATCCCTTTTGTCGTCCAGGTGTTAGGGAATAGAATGCTGTATTTAATTCTTGATCTTGTGCCAGTGCCTGCTGGAATTCTTCAGGAATAGGGTAGTCGTTCACTTTTTTCATTTCCACCTTTAATCCTGCTTTTTCGATCTCAATGGCTTCCCGTATGTAAGCTTGGATAACAGATCTTAGTGTGATAATCTCTGCTATATGTTTAAATCTGATCTGTCTGCCTGCCTGTACATTTTCTGTTTGCTGGATCAATATACCTTCAGGATCTTTGAGTAAAGCTCCCTTATGAAACAGGAGCGCGCAATATTCTTTAAATCCATGAATAAGAACGATGTTTTTTCCATCGAGCGTGTAGCATGGATGCATCCATTTGTATTCTTCTTCTAAGGATTTGTTTTCAGTAATGATATCACGAAGTAAATTGAACTCTTCGGACCATTGTTGTGTTTTTTCAAAGAAATGTTCTAACTGTGTGTTCATAATGGTTGTTTTTTAGGTATAAGGCCTGATTTATTGTCTGGAACAGCTAGACGTAATTCATAGACAAAGAAACGGTCTGTTAATAGATTGAGTTGTCTTAATCTTGTTTCTGTGTATTTAAGATCTCCTGTAACCGGTTGTGCGCCATATTGATGCCTTGTGCAAAAGGCATCTTGAGCAGCTGGTCTCTAAAAGCAACAGATTTAAAAATAATCTGGATAGTAAGTTTACTGCTTGCATCTGTATAGGGTTCAAATGTGAGGTATTCAAGCTGAACAGGGAATGGACTATCTTCCATCTCGAATGTTCTTGTGATTTTTTCGTTTGGTACAAATTCATGGATTGTTCCGTTTGCCCGAAATACAACAGTGCCATCGTGTGATGTTTCAAATGCATAGGCACCATGTTTCTTGTTTTCCAGTTTCAGTACTTTTGTACCCATCCATTGTTCAAAGAGATCAGCATCTTCATATGCCTTAAAAAGCAATTCTAGAGGAAGATCAAATTCGCGTGTGATGATGATTTCTTGTTTGTCATGTTCGGCACTGATTTTTGTTTTCTGTTCCATGATTATTTGGCTATATAGTTTTTCATTACGGCTTCTAATTTATTGAATCTGTCATCCCACATCTGGCGGAACGGTTCGATAAAATCTGCAATTTCTTTCATTTTTTGCGGATTGAGATGGTAATAGATTTCCCGGCCATTTTGCTCAGGTTTTAGGAGTTCGCATTCGGTCAAAATCTGCAGGTGCTTAGAAACGGTGGGCCTGGATGTGTCAAAATTGGAAGCAATGGCTCCAGCAGGCATCGCATGTGAGGCAACCAGTAGCAATATTGCTCTTCTTGTCGGATCGGCAAGGGCTTGAAAAACGTCTCTTCTTAAATTCATTGTTATGCTCTTATTCGCTTTAACACTTCAGTCTATTATGATCTGTCCTGTCATTGCTTGATGTGTTTATGATCATGTTTTATTAATGCTATTTGGAACTGTATTTATCGTTTAATCCTATACCGTTTATAATTTGTTGTCGGTATTTTTCAATTCTTCCAATTCTTGTCTGTGCTACTTTGGGTTGTGAAAAATAAATGATGTATCCTCTTTGCCGCCCCGGTGTCAATGCGTAAAATGCTGTTTTTAACTTAGAGTCTTGTTCGAATACCTATAGGAGTTCTTCGGGGATAGGTTCTGGATTTTTTTGAAATGTTACCTTTTGACCACTTTCTTCTATCGTTATGGCCTCGGATATATACGATTTTAAGGTATTTTCTAATCTTTTGATTTCTGCTATATTGGTAAATTTGATGATCCTGTCCGATTGTAAATTACCTTGTTGGGTTAAGATTTTATGATCGTCGGATAATAATACACCTTTAAAAAAACCGATATTGGCGGATTGTTTTAATGCAGCAACGGAAACTATATTTTTTCCTTTGGAGGTATATACGGGTGCACCCCATTTTATTTCTTCCTTCAAACCCGCTTCCAGTACAATTTGGCGGAGCATTTCTAATTCTTCTCTCCAGTTATTGACTTTGCATAATGGTGTACCGCCATATTTGCAACGCATACAGCCATCCATCAAATATTTGTCAACTCCTGGATTCAGTTCTATTTTCATCTGTTCTCAACTTTACGTTCAACTGGTCTGAAATACCACGAAATAATCGTGAGCAGGAGTAACAGCGCAGGACCAAAATAGGTGACTGCTTTATCAGCAACTGCAAGGTGGGTGAAAATTGCGCCCGACATTAGAAAGAAAAATCCTGCATATGCCCATTCTTTTACTACTGGGAGCTTTGGAAGGAGAATAGCAATTACTCCTAGCAGCTTCCAAATACCGATAATGGTGAGAAAATAGGAGGGATAGCCTAGATCTTTCATTTTATGAACTTCTTCATCCATGTGGATGATCTGCACAATTCCAGTTGACACCATTCCTAAACTTAGCCAAATGGTAGAAAACCAATAGATGATTTTATCTCTCTTTTTCATACTGTGTTTTTTAATCGGTACAATTCGTATGTTGATCTGTTTATACTTGAGCGGTATTACTTAATACCTTATTTATCGCATGTTAGTTTTCGATCCATTGTTTGATCTTTTACTGTTCTGGAATTAAATAAGTACATCGCTATACGATTTCTTTAATTATATATCGGTTTTTTATGTTCCAAATCTCCATAGTACTGGTTAGTTTTAAATTATGAAGTCATTTGACTATAAATATAAGTGTAGTTATTTGACTACGCAAATTTTTTTTCAAGAATTTCAAATTATTGTGATCACGTGCGGTTGGCTATTGGTGAATTTTTATCAGTTAATGGTGCTGATAACGAGGTTGTTAGTTTTTTTGAGGTTATGAAATGTTTAATAATTAACGAATAGGGTTTAGAGTCGTTTTCTTTGGTCCGAAAGCTAAAAAGCCCAATCGAAAGATTGGGCTTTGCTGTTTATTCCTAATGATTATTTTCAAGCCAACTTTTGTGCAGTTGTTTTTAAATTTAGCTTGCTTGTATATCAATCAATATCTTAACTTCCGTAGGATCGTTAACTAAGGCTTCAAATCCGTTCGTGACGATTTCATCTAAAACAATCTTGCGTGTAACCAATTTCTCTACCGGCATCCTACCGCTATCGATCAGTGCAATGACTTGCGGGAAAATATTGCGATAGGCAATAATTCCTTTAATGGTGATCTCACGAAGTACTTGATCGAGCGCATCAGTTGTCACAGGTTTTCCAAATAGTGCTACTAATACAGCGGTTCCTCCATTTTTTAAACTCGTGATACCCGTTGTATAGGAGGCTTGTACACCTGCGCAATCAAGGAAAACATCTACTCCGAGACCTGTTATGGTCTTAATTTTTTCGGGTATACCGTCCTCTTTCGAATTGATGATATGGGTAGCGCCTATAGATTTTGCTTTTTCAAGACGTTTGTCGGCGATATCGGTTACGATAACGGTACTAGCTCCGGCTGCCAGGGCCGCCTGAACACATAATAAACCAATTGGACCGGCTCCGGAAACTAGAACAGTTCCGCCGATTTTTAGATTACTTTGCATGACCGCATAAACTGCTACTGCTGCGGGTTCTACCAATGCACCTTTCTCGAAGGACATAGTGTCTGGTATTTTGTGCACCATATAATCCTCTACTACAACGTAAGAAGCAAATCCGCCATTGCTTGATAGGCCAACAAAGCCTAATGGTTCTGACAGGTTGTACTCTCCGTTTGCAATAAAGGGGCTATCAAAGTTTTTAAAGATTGGTTCTACAACTACCCGGTCGCCAACTTTTAAATGATGTACACCTTCGCCCACGGCATCAATAATTCCGGAGAATTCATGTCCTAATGTGGTTGTGCCCTGGTGTCCATTGAGCGGATAGGGGGCGGCTACCGGGATGAGCTGTGGACCATGAACATATTCATGTAAGTCGGAGCCGCAGATTCCTGCAAACTGAACTGAAATTTTAACTTGTTTCGCTTTTGGAGCTGGGATCTCCGTTGATTCTACCCTGATATCTTTTGCGGCATACCATCGTGCTGCTTTCATTGTATTATCCATATTGTTATGCTTTTTTATTTCATACTAAGTTACTTAAATACTGCCGGCGTGCCAAGATGTTTGAGGTGATAGATGTCACATAAATTGATGAATGTCATCATTTTCATTTATTGAATAATAACTTATTAATCTGTGGCATCAGATATGCTCGGTAACTTGATGATAATTTAAAAGCGATGATACTTAAAGAAACATTTGTGGGGCTATTGAAAAATTATACGAAAGATGAGCAATTGATCGCTTCCTTATGGAGGGAGGTAGTAGCCTATTATGGTGATCCTCTCAGACATTACCATACTTTAGATCATCTTGAAAATCTGCTGCTTGAACTTACGGCTGTAAAAGAGAAAATCAAGAATTGGGAAGCTCTATTGTTTACACTTTATTATCATGATATTATCTACGATGCGTCAAAACAGAACAATGAAGATGAAAGTGCTCATTTTGCCGTAAAACGGATGAAAGAGATTGCTGTTTCCGAAGCAATTATCTTGACATGCACCGAACAGATCCTGGCGACAAAATCGCACTTAATTTCTACCGATCAGGACACAAATTATTTTACTGATGCTGATCTTTCTATTTTAGGACAACCATGGGAGAAATATGCAAAATACTATACAAATATCCGCTTGGAATATCAGATTTATCCAGATGTACAGTACCACTCTGGTCGAAAGAAGGCATTAACTCATTTTCTGTCCATGGACCGGATTTTTAAAACAGATTATTTTTATAACCGTTTTGAAGTTCGGGCAAAAGAAAACCTGAAAAAAGAAATGGAATTGCTGCAGGACTAGGTATTGATAATAACGACCAGCATATACGGCGTTGTTCCTCTGTAGTACCGTGATAAAAGGTTGACTGGCTTTCGTTGAAAGCCGGTTTACTGGTGTTTGTTAGTTATTGATCATATTACCGATTCTAGGGTCTTTATTACGAAGGTCGAGACCTCCTTCGTAGACTGATTTCAAATTATGTAAATAGAATGCCCAACCATTAGAGCATCCCAGACGGATGTATTGCTTTGAGTGATCGTCCTGTGGAATTTGGTGATGCCGTAATTCTACGATAACATACTCATGAAGTGTACTTAATGTCACATCAACCAAACTGGTACCTTCAAATGTAAACTGGAGAAAATCTTTACCATTTGCTTTAAGGATTTCTCCATGCATGGGCGTCGGATCCAGGTACCAATACCAATCGTACTGCATGCCGCTTTCTTCTGGGTTGATCTGTTCAAGCTGATTTCCTGTTGCATCACGAAAAATGACACGTTCCAAAAACCATTTTTCTAAATTCGCCGCAACAGACCAGGCTTCATAAATCTCGGAAAGAGAGGCTTTAATCGCGATACGTTTTGTAAATGATGTCCAATCGAAATTATTCATGGTACTAAATTTAGATTTGAGTGACGATATGATATCGATAATAAAGATAAAATAATATACCCGTTTATTTTAACGGATTTTCATTGATTTTATTTCTTTTAGTTTATGGTCGATTTGTTTCTATAACTTATTTCTTATTCGATTGACATAAAAAAAGCGCTATCAGGAGATAGCGCTTTTGTGATATTGTTCGTATGTAGGGTAGATCGTTCTTAATTATTCTTCGATCTGTTGTTTCGTTTTGCTGAAAATAGTAGCGCCCATACTTGCACTTATAACGCAAGCAACGGAAATCCATTGTAACGGAGTAAGACGTTCTGATAAGAATATCATACCTGATAGGGCGGCAAATGCCGGTTGCAAACTTGTTAAAATACTAAATGTTTTTGCTGGAAGTCTTTTTAAAGCTACTAAATCTAGTGAAAAAGGTACAGCGCTAGAAAGTACAGCGACGCCAAGTCCTTTTAAAAACAGCATTGGGGTAAGACTAAAAATACCACCATCCCATAGGGCAAAGGGGATAATAATTAGGGTTGCAAATAGCATTCCTGTGCTTACAGCGTCTTTTCCTGGCATAATGCCGGTCACCTTGCTGCCCATAACAATGTATACTGCCCAAAATATACCCGCTAGAAATGCGAGAAGAAGTCCGATTAAATCAATGTTGTTACTTTGCCATGGCACGATAAATAAAATACCGGCACAAGCGATTAATCCCCAAAGGACGTCTAACCATTTTCGGGATAAAGATAAAGCTAGAAAAAGTGGGCCTATAAATTCTACCGTTACAGCCAGTCCTAAGGGGATGCGTTGGATGGCTAAATAAAAAATAAGATTCATTGCGGCAATTCCTATTCCATAAATAGCGCAATATAACCATTGTTGTTTCGTGAATTGAAAGAATTTAGGACGATTTATAATATTTAGCAATACGGTAGACAGGCCAATTCTCAACATACTTGTTCCTGTTGCTCCTATGGCAGGAAAAAGATGTTTAGCGATAGAGGCACCACCTTGAACACTGATCATAGATAGTAATGCCGCTGATATGGCCTTATTTGATTTTTTCATTAGAATAAATTATTTGTCAGGAAAGTTTTCACTAGTACTTAATGAATTCTTTACGCTTCGTTTGTTTTAATAATGAGCAGTGGAATTACTCGTATGATTATGCACTCTTTCTCTTGATATTTATATCTTATTTCTACATAACAACAGTCAACAGATGGCTGCATTAAGTTCATTTTTATTGTAAATGGTATAGCTGATGATCGTATCATTTATAGCATTACAAGTTCCAATGATTGATTGATAGAAGCAGGGAGTGATATTCGAATTTAACCGTTTTATACAAAAGAAAAGCTAATCATAAGATTAGCTTTTCTTTTGTGATCCCGCTGGGATTCGAACCCAGGACCCATACATTAAAAGTGTATTGCTCTACCAGCTGAGCTACGGAATCTTACTCTTATGAAGTTTCCTTCGTTGTTTGGAGTGATGCAAAGCTAGAAAAATCTAGCAAAGGGAACAAATATATTTGCTAATTTTTTTGAAATATGTTGTAACGTATTCTTTTTTAAAATCTTATTTTTTCTATTTTCTTTACTGGAGAGGGGCGGAACAAAATAAAAGAGACACTTTTTATTAAAGTGTCCCTTTTATTTTGTTGTGAATGGCAGTGCTATTCAACTACTACGCCCATTTTGCTAAATTTCGCTATACGTTCATCCACCAAAACATCTTCGTCTTTGGCGATCAAAATCGCTAAATCTTCAACCAATTTTGCTTTTAATAACTCGGCCGCTAATTCAGGGTTTTGATGTGCTCCACCTAGTGGCTCTTTGATAATACCATCGATAAGGCCATTGCCAAGCATGTCTTTTGAGGTTAATTTTAGTGCCTCTGCCGCCTTTTCTTTGTGGTCCCAGCTTCTCCATAGGATAGAGGAACAAGATTCAGGAGAGATGACAGAATACCAGGTATGCTCTAGCATGTATACACGATCACCGATACCGATACCCAATGCACCACCAGAAGCACCTTCACCGATTACTACGCAGATAATAGGCACCTTTAGTACCGACATTTCCAGTAAGTTGCGTGCTATGGCTTCTCCTTGACCTCTTTCTTCAGCCTCCAAACCTGGGTATGCACCCATTGTATCGATCAATGTAACGACAGGTTTGTTGAATTTTTCTGCCATTTTCATTAAGCGAAGAGCTTTACGGTATCCTTCAGGGTTAGCCATACCAAAGTTGCGGTATTGACGCTCTTTGGTGTTTTTTCCTTTTTGATGCCCGATAACCATAACTGATTGACCTCCGATCGATGCAAATCCACCGACGATGGCTTTATCATCTCTTACAGTACGATCTCCGTGTAATTCGATAAAATCATCACAGATCATGTTAATGTAATCAAATGTTTGAGGTCTCTCCGGATGACGCGACATCTGCACATTTTCCCAACCAGACAAATTACCGTATATTTCTTTTTCAGCGTTCGCTAGTTTTTCTTGTAGCTCTAACACAGTTGCACTCATATCGACTTTCGTCTTTACGGCAACTTGTTCCACTTTTTCTATCTGCAATTGCAAATCTGCAATTGGCTTTTCAAATTCAAATGTAGTTTTCATATAAAGTTGTTATGAAAAAATCAGATGGCTAAATTAGTGCATTTTTTCCGAAATTAAAATTACGTATGACATTTACATTGGAAATCCTTTATTACATTTGTGATTCATTAAAGTATAGATGGCTTACTTTTTGTTTGATGTTTATTATCAATTTATGCGCATGTCAAAAAAATTACTATTCATAATCGGTTTATCTATTTCTACTGCAACAACCTTGTCTGCACAAACTTATCCTGAAGTTGTGTTTGAGAACAGTCTCTTGTCAGGTAACTATGCTAAAAGCTTGGTGGAATATTCGGGAGACAGTTGGGTACAGAATGTAAAGAAAAATTTACCGACTACAGATTCTTTATTTTTTACTCCAGGAAATTCACTTTCACTCCGTTATTTGTCATCAAATGCTGGAAATTGGAAGGTTGCTTTACTAAATGATCGCCATAAGATCAATTATCAGGTCCAGGCCAGTGATGTGCTGACAATTAAAATTTATGTGCAAACACCGCATACGAAAGAAAAAACTCTTCCGAAAATTCAATTGCTTCAAAATGGTTCTGAAACTAATATTTTAGAACTTTCCCCATTTATAGATGACTTTGATCATGATACTTGGCTTAATATAGAGATACCCTTGTCAAAATTTGGAAATTTAAAAGCAGGGGAAGCGGTTTCTGAAGTGGTTTTTCATCAAAACGGAACTGATGAGATGACGCATCAGCTGTTTTTAGATCAATTGGAGTTTTTGCCTAAAAATCCTTCACGTGTCAAGTTGTCTTCAGGAGCTATTCTGTCACAGGTCTCCAGTATTGATAAGCAGGTGGAGCTTCAATGGCAACTGCCGTTAACACCGAGTATCCGGTATATAAAAATTTACAGATCGACAGATAATGTTGATTTTAAAGCGATTGCCATTCGACCAGTTTTTATGCAAAAATGCTATGATCTTGTCGAAGAATATAATAAAAAATATTACTATAAGATCGCATGGGTAGATTATGATTATCTGGAATCTCCATTTTCTTCGGTAAAAGAAGTTCAAACCAAACCTGCAAGTGATTTAGAACTGTCTAATTTGATTAAATTGACGAATGTCAATTATTTTATTGAGAACTATGACATCAACAGCGGTCTTTTTCTACCTAATAAATCAAATAAAAAGGCGATCGTTTCTATAGAAGAATCGGGTTATGCGATTCTTTCATTATTGGTTGGTGCTGAAAATAATGTTATTTCGCGTCAAGCTTTATTGTTGCGTTTGAGTAGGATGATGAAGTTTTTAAACAAGGCTCAGCATCATGAAGGTGTATTTACGGCATTTTATGATGGAAGGGAAGGCGTACCATTTTATACTGATGGCGTACAGATGTATGATGTTAAAGCGACGGCAAAACTTATGGAAGGATTGCTTGTTGCTCGGGAATACTTCTCAAAAGATGTTGCTGATGAACAGAATTTTAGAGAGGATGTAACGAAATTGTGGAAACGGGTGAATTGGCAAAAGCTAACATCAAAGTCAAACCCTGATGCCCTGATGGATCGATGGTCAGCTGTAGATAGCACCTATCAGTCTAAAGTTTTAAACGGCTTGAATGATGGTTTAAGTGCTTATTTATTAGCGATGTCTTCTCCGACTTATCCATTGACGGAAGCGAGTTACCTGAATGGATATGCTAAAAAATTACCTCTAGCGGATAGTTTGCTTAGTTTATCTCCATCGACAGTTGATCAAGGTGCTGCTTCGCATATGAATGGTGGGCTTATGATACCGCAGGTGCAACCAGCTACCCCCGTATCCTTTGAAGATAGTTTGATCTTTGAAAAACATATGCTGTATGGTAAAAAAATTGCAATTGGCGATTTAAATAAAAGTTTGATTGAGTTTTATAAACCATTTTTAACCTTAGATCCGAGGGGAAAATACGATGGTTATGTCGATTATGATGAGCTAGCAAGTAATTATATTTTAGCTTATAAAAGAAGGGATAATGAATTAAACTTGGGATCTAGTTATACAGATATTTGGGGAGTACAGAATCCGAGCGATAGCGTGGGGCATTATTTAGTGAATCCAGCAATCGCAATTTCGGCTGTTGCTTTCGAACAGGAGATCGGTCAAAAATCTTTGCGCAAATTTTATGATCAATATGCTAAGGTGCTGTTTACCCAATATGGTTTTAGATCTTGGATTGATTTGAAAAATAATGATGTTTCCGATGGTTTTAATGCGAAAAATCAGGCGAGTGTGGCTGTTTTAATGGAGAATGCAAAATCTGGATTGATCTGGAAATTGTATAACCAGATACCGGAGATTAATGCAACTATTAAAAAGATCTATCATAAGAAATAAGCGAAACTGCTGCACGAATTAAAGGGATACAAGATCTTGTAGCGTTATGTCTAAGATCTGTATCCCTTTCTGTTTTTCTTGAGTTCACTTTTTTTTATATCTTTACAGTTAGTTTTTGCTTTCATAAATAATCTAAACATTCGATGATTAAAAAAATAAATAGTATTGCTGTTGCTTTGCTTTGTTCAATTTCTTTGTTTTCATGTAAACAACAAGCTGTAATTGTTAATCCTGGTGCTGTTGTTAGTATTGATGGTACTGATGATGGATTGAAAAACGTTAAACGTGATTTTGAAGATGCTACTCGTACAGATGAAGGAATTAAATTTACGATTTCATCAGATTTGCTATTTCCGACAAACTCTTCTTATTTAACAGAAAAAGCTAAAGCGGAATTGAGTAAATTGGCAACACTTTTAAAAGAAAATAAAAGTAAGATCCGTGTTGATGGGCATACAGATGCGACAGGTACTGTGGAGTATAATCAATGGTTAGCTGAAAAGAGAGCTAACTCGGTTAAAAAGTTTTTGGTAGATGCTGGAATTGCAGAGTCTAGAATCGCGGCAAAGGGTATTGGTCAGACTAAACCTGTAGCTGATAACAAAACTCCAGAAGGTCGTCAAAAGAATAGACGAGTTGAGGTTATTATTTTGGATGCAAAATAATTCTTAATTATAACAGGATATAAAGGGCTTTCATTGGAAAGCCTTTTTTGTGATATTAGTTTTTACTTTCGTCCCAATAGTGGGAGTCTGGATATATCCGCTTTCCAAATACTGCTGTCCCTATGCGTACAATTGTTGCTCCTTCGGCAATAGCAATTTCATAATCGCCACTCATACCCATGGACAATTCTGTCATTTCGACGCCAGGGATTTCAGCTTTGATAATGTCTTGCTGGAGGTTTTTCAATAATCGGAAACAGGCACGAATTTTATCTTCTACTGCGCTGAATAGACCAATGGTCATGAGCCCTTTAATTTTTACATTTTCTAATATGGCTATCTGTCGTATCAGATCAATTGTTTTATCAGGTGATATGCCAAATTTACTTTCTTCCATGGAAGTATTCACTTGGATTAAAATGTCTATCGTTCGATTTTCAAGTTGTAATCTTTGATTTATTTTTTGGGCTAGATCAAACCGATCTATAGATTGCACACAAGTGACATCATGCTGGAGTATGTATTTGATTTTATTGGTTTGTAAATGACCTATAAAATGATTGGTATGCGGGATATTTTTTAAATCGTCATATTTGTCCCTTAATTCTTGAACTTTATTTTCTGCAATTAATGTATATCCTGCGAGTAAAGCCGTTTTTATACGATTTGCCGGAACTGTTTTAGTCGCTAACAATAGTTTGACTTCTTTGGGGTCACGATTGTTTAGCAGGCAACATGCTTTGATTTTATCTTCAATTACTTTCAGATTCTCTAAGGTTGTGTTAGTCATATCATCGTGATTTATTGTTTTTCCAATTTTGCTATCAGACTTGCTTTAACTTGTGTGAAAGCATGATCGCGAGCTTCTGCGTAGGATATCTCGTATTTTCTTTGAAACTGTTTAATATCTGCAGGGAATTTTTCGACAAGCTTAGCATAATACTTGTCTAATTCTAACTGTGATGGTAAATCATAGCTGATCTGTAATTGAAATCGGCGCAGCAATGCTTTATCAATAATGGATACATGGTTCGTTGCGGCGATCAGTAATACGGTCTGTGGTAAATAATCGATGAGTTGAATCAGTGTATTTACCAGGCGTCTCATCTCCCCAACATCTTTGTCGTCATTACCTCTTGCTTTTGCAATTTGATCAAACTCATCTAGGAACAGGACAGCCTTTTCGCGGGCCGCTTTATCAAATATTTGCTTAATGTTTTGAGATGTTTCGCCAATGCGGGAACAGACAATTGTACTGAGGTTTAGTGTTAAAATGGATTTTCCCAGTTTTTGCGCGATTGCTTTGGCGGTTGTTGTTTTACCACATCCGGAACTTCCATGCAAGAGGATTTTATTGTTTACAGGTAGTCCATATTGAAGGAGTTCTTCGCTGTAGGTATATTCTTTTATTAACTGCTGTATGGAAGCATTGTTCTCTTGATTAAGAAAAATATTAGCCAGTTCAGTCTGCTCGTTCTTAGTAATAATCAGATCGGAAATATTCATGGTGGCAATTTATTAATTTTTGAATAAAGCTTGAGTTTAATTTTTGAAGAATGACGAACGTTTTACGTTCGCCATTCTCGTATGCTTATTTCCACCAATGATAATAATTGTGTAATCCATCATATTCAAATCCGCATTTTGGATATAACTTATTGCCGACTATGTTTGTTTTTTCTGTTTCCAGCATTAGTCCACAAGCATTTGTTTCTTCGCACCATAATTTACTGCGATCAATAAGCGCGATCGATAGACCTTGGCCGCGATAGTCCGGGTGTACATACAAGTCACTTAATAACCATTGTTTAGCTAGTTTGGTATAATGGAAAAGTTTATAAAGCTGTACAAATCCTACTGCTTGATTATCCACATAGATTAAGAAGATCGTCGATTCGCTATTTACAAATCTTTCTTTAAGAAAAGCTTTTCCTTTTTCAAGATCTGGTTGCTGACGATAAAAAACACGGTATAAATCAAATAATACTGCTGTTTCGTCAAGGTTTGCTAATGTTGCTTGTCTAATTTCTGATTTCATATTTTCTTTTTTTAATTGTTATGACAAAATTACTCTTAAATAGGACTACCTTTGTGCTCCAGTTTTAAGTAATTAAGTAGTCCAGTATGCTTCCTTTTGAACATATTATAACCATTGATAAATCGAGTAATATTGCCCTATACAGGCAGATTTCGATTTCAATCATTAATGCGATCAGCGATGGGGTTTTAAAACCTGGGGCACATCTGCCCAGCAGTCGTGAATTGGCAAAAAATCTTGCTGTTCACCGTAAAACAGTGATCGCTGCTTACGAAGAGCTCCAGTCTCAGGACTGGATTATTGTGGAGCCGCGTAAATATGTTGCTGTTTCAAACTTTATCCCAATTTTGAAGGCCCAAAAATGGAATAGGCCATTCGTGCGTACGGGGTACGGAAAAGATCTTCCCATTTCGTATAAAAAATCTCAGCCAGATGTGTTGGTTAAAATCGCGGAAAGATTTGATAAGGTGCTTATTGATGACGGATATCCTGATATACGATTGTCACCAATTGATGATTTATTGAAGACCTATCGGACTTTTACAAACCGAAAAACAATTTCAAAGATTGCAAATATTGGTACGGGGCAAGGTGTGCTCAAGCTTCGCGAGCAATTGGCGAATCATCTGATCGAGTCTCGAGGTCTCACTATGGGGGTGGAACATGTGCTGATTACTCATGGAGCGCAAATGAGTATATATTTGGCAGCACAACTTTTACTGGATAATAGTTCACATGTGCTTGTTGGTGAACCCAACTATCCATTGGCAAATCAGGTTTTTAAAGATACCGGTGCATCGGTTATTTCGGTATCGGTTGATGAGGATGGTATTGATACGGATGCCGTGGAAGCTTGGTGTAAGTTGAAAAAAATCAGCTTGATATATGTTATACCACATCATCATTATCCCACCACAGTTACGCTTTCGGTAGAGCGTAGAATGAAATTATTAGCATTAGCTGAACAGTATGGATTTGTGATTATTGAAGATGATTATGACTATGATTATCATTATACCTCATCTCCTTATTTACCATTGGCCAGTAGTAATCATCAGGGGCATGTTATCTATATCGGTTCTTTTTCCAAAATCTTAGATCCTTCCATCCGTATTGGTTTTATGGTTGCTCCAGAAAAATTCATTGCGCAGTGCACTGCCTATAGAAAGATAATTGATGTGGGAGGAGATGGTTATATGCAACATGCTTTAGCCGAGTTGATTAAAGAGGGAGAGTTGAACAGATACTTAAAAAAAGCACGACGTTGCTATAAAATACGAAGGGATTATTTGGATCAGCTTTTACGGGATCGATTAGGTAATTATACTTATTTCTCCTTGCCTGCTGGTGGAATGGCCATTTGGGTGCGATTAAAGCCTCCGTTTTTGGTGAATGATTTACTTTTGAACTGTTCGCTTGAAATTGTTCGTATCGATGAAACTCAAAATGCATTTCGATTTGGTTTTGCATCCTTGTCTGAAAATGAATTAGATCAGGCTGTTAGTGAATTAGTAAAAGCTTTTAAAAAGATGGCTTAAGTTCATTGCTTTTTTTGCACAACGCAGTTTTTGTTTGAACAGGATAAGGGGAGGCGAAAAGATGAAAAATGAGCTTATTTTTTTTAGTAAAATGACTTGTTTTTCAGCTTTAGTGAGGAATAAATTTGTAAATTAGTAAACTTTTAAACAGGTCTGTTTTAATCTGTTTGAAAGTCTTTTAGTTGTTGATATTTAGCTGTTTAGGAAAGAATAAAGAATTAAGGTATGTACATTATATTTGATACGGAAACAACAGGATTACCCAAACGTTGGGATGCGCCGATTACAGATACTGATAATTGGCCCAGATGTATTCAAATAGCTTGGCAGTTACATGATGAAATGGGTAATCTGCTTGAGCATGAGGATTATCTGATCAAGCCGGATGGTTACAATATTCCTTATGACTCCGAGAAAATTCATGGTATTTCGACCGAGTTAGCGACAGAACAGGGTGTTCCCATTCAAGATGTTCTGGTTAAGTTTAATGAAGCATTAGCTAAAGCCAAATTTATTGTAGGTCAAAATATTGGTTTTGATTTGAATATTATGGGTAGCGAGTTCTATCGTTATGATGTTCAATCTCCTATGGGTGAAATGCCTATCTTGGATACCTGTACTGAGGTTACAGCTGCTTTACTGCAATTGCCTGGTGGACGTGGAGGTCGTTTTAAATTACCAAATTTAACTGAACTTCATTCGTATCTATTTGGAGTTCCCTTTGCTGAAGCACATAATGCAACTGCCGATGTGGAAGCAACTACACGTTGTTTTTTTGAATTAGTTAGAAGGGAAGTTTTTACTGTTGATCAGTTACAGACTGATACAGGATATTTTGTAGATTTTAAACAGCAGAACCCATCAGTAATTCCAACTGTTGGTTTAAAGCACGTGAATCTGAAGGCGGCTTCAGATGAAATTAGAAAGCGCAGTCAGCCAAGTGGTGGTCAGGAAGTTGTGATTGATCATGATGTGCTGAATGATTTTGAAAATGCCGATTTTGCACATTTACATAATCATTCTCAGTTTTCGGTCCTGCAATCAACAATTTCTATAGCTAATTTGGTGGATACTGCTGCGAAGTATCGCATGCCAGCTGTTGCATTGACCGATCATGGTAATATGATGGGTGCTTTTCATTTTGTTTCTAAAGTAGGCGATCATAATAAAGCGGCGAAAGCAAAAAATGAAGAATTAGAAGCTGCTGGAGAAAGTCCTACGGAGAAAATAATCAAACCTATTGTCGGTTGTGAGTTTTTCGTATGTGATGATCATTTTGATAAGAAAAGAAAAGATAATGGTTATCAGATTGTCTTTTTAGCGAAAAATAAAAAAGGTTATCATAACCTGGCTAAAATGGCCTCAGTAGCCTATACGGAAGGGTTTTATTATGTGCCTCGTATTGACAGAAAGGTTGTTGAGCAATATAAAGAGGATTTAATTGTCCTGTCTGGGAATCTTCAAGGAGAGGTGCCCAATAAAGTGCTTAATATCGGTGAAAATCAGGCTGAAGAAGCTTTGATCTGGTGGAAAGATCAGTTTGGGGATGATTTTTATATTGAAATGATGCGCCATGGTCAGGAGGATGAAGACCGCGTAAATACGACGCTAGTCAGTTTGGCTCGTAAACATGACGTAAAGCTGATTGCGACGAATAATACTTATTATATCAATAAGCCTGATGCTCACGCCCATGATATTTTGTTGTGTGTGAAGGATGGTGAAAAGTTGAGCACACCGAAAGGACGGGGGCGAGGTTTTAGGTTTGGATTACCTAATCAGGAATATTACTTCAAGCCTGCTTCAGAAATGAAGAAGCTATTTAAGGATATACCAGAGGCGATTATCAATATTCAAGAGATCGTCGATAAAATTGAAATCTTTACTTTATACCGTGACGTTCTTTTACCGGCTTTTGATATCCCTGAGGAATTTCAGGTTGCAGAAGATCAGGAAGATCATGGTAAGAGGGGGGAAAATAAGTATTTAAGACATCTAACTATAGAAGGAGCTAAGCGTCGTTACAAGCAGGGTGTAACAGACGATATCATGGAGCGCCTGGATTTTGAGTTAACTACCATTGAGAAGACCGGTTATCCTGGATATTTTTTGATTGTACAGGATTTTATTGCTGAAGCTCGTAAAATGGGGGTTTCTGTTGGTCCAGGTCGTGGTTCTGCCGCTGGATCTGCTGTAGCATACTGTTTAGGGATTACAAATTTGGATCCGATACAATACGATTTGCTATTTGAGCGTTTCTTAAATCCCGATCGTGTATCGATGCCCGATATTGATATTGACTTTGACGATGAGGGTCGTGGTCGCGTGATGCAGTATGTAATTGATAAATATGGAGCTTCGCAAGTAGCCCAGATTATTACATATGGTACCATGGCTGCCAAATCGTCTATTAAAGATACGGCTCGTGTACTGGATCTGCCTTTGCAGGAAGCCAATGAAATTGCAAAACTGATTCCAAATTTGAAGCTGGCAAAGATCTTCAATATGGATGAAAAAGCGTTGAAAGAGACTTTGCGCGCAGATGAACTGGAAGCTGTTAATCGTCTGATCGCCATATCGGAAGGTGCGGGTCTTGAAGCGGAAACGATTAAGCAGGCCCGCGTATTGGAAGGTTCAATGCGTAATACAGGTATCCATGCTTGTGGGGTAATTATTACTCCTGACGATATCACTAATTTTGTTCCTGTATCATTAGCAAAAGATTCAGATCTGTATGTGACACAGTTTGATAACTCTGTTGTTGAATCTGCAGGTTTGTTGAAAATGGACTTTTTAGGGTTAAAAACATTGACCTTAATAAAGGATACGGTCGCTAACGTGAAGTTGAGTAATGGGTTGGAATTAGATCCCGATGAATTTCCTATTGATGATCAATTGACTTACGAGTTATTCCAAAGAGGAGAAACGGTTGGGGTATTCCAATATGAATCTCCGGGTATGCAGAAGCATATGAAAGATCTGAAACCAACGGTTTTTGCGGATTTAATTGCTATGAATGCCCTTTATAGACCTGGACCAATGGAGTATATCCCCAGTTTTATCAAGCGTAAGCATGGGACAGAGCCTATTATTTATGATCTAGATGCTTGTGAGGAATATTTGCAGGAAACATATGGTATTACTGTATATCAAGAGCAGGTGATGCTTCTTTCTCAGAAATTGGCGGGATTCTCCAAAGGTGATGCCGATGTGTTGCGTAAAGCTATGGGTAAGAAGCAAAAAGCGGTTTTGGATAAGATGAAACCTAAGTTTGTTGCTCAGGCTGCTGAAAAGGGACATAACCCGAAAGTATTAGAAAAAATTTGGACAGATTGGGAAGCTTTTGCAAGTTATGCCTTTAATAAATCGCACTCGACCTGTTATGCTTGGATTGCTTATCAAACTGCTTATCTGAAAGCGCATTTTCCAGCGGAATACATGGCAGCTGTACTTTCAAATAACATGAATGATATCAAGCAGGTCACTTTCTTTATGGAGGAGTGTAAGCGCATGGGACTTGAAGTATTGGCTCCAGATGTGAATGAGTCACATTATAAATTTACTGTGAATGATCGTGGTGCGATCCGATTTGGAATGGGAGCTGTTAAAGGTGTGGGAGCAGGAGCGGTTGATACGATTGTACAGACACGTGCGAAGGGGCCCTATAAATCGGTTTTTGATTTGGCAAAACGGATTGATCTGCGTGCCGCTAATAAAAAAGCTTTTGAAAGTTTAGCTTATGCGGGTGGATTTGACGGTTTTCAAAATATGCACCGTGCTCAATATTTTCACAGTGAAGATAATTCCACGGGTTTGGAAAAAGCGATTAAGTTTGCACAGCGATTCAAGGAAAATGAAAATTCGGCTCAGGTAAGTTTATTTGGTGGAGATGGCGCGGCTGAGCTTCCAGAACCTGTATTGGCTTCTTGTCCACAATGGGGTTTGATCGAAAAATTAAAGTACGAGAAAGAGGTAATCGGTATTTATCTGACTAGTCATCCCTTGGATAACTATAAGTTTGAGATTAAGCATTTCTGTCAAAACAAAGTGAGTGATCTGCAGTTAATCAATAAGGTTAAGGCTTCTGAAGTTGAAGAAGATGTTTTGTTGGATTTTAATCGGATAAAAAATAAGGAGGTTGTTATCGGTGGTATTATTGCTCTTGCCAACCATCGTATTGCAAAATCGGGTAAGCCTTTTGGTTCTTTCATTATTGAGGATTATTCAGATTCTTATGAAATAATGGTTTTTGGTGAAGATTATGTGAAGTTCAAGGGGTATCTTGAAGAAGGCTATTTTGTGCAGCTCCGAGGTTTGGTGCAGGAAAGGTTTAAACAAGTTGGGAACTGGGGTTTTGAGATCAAGGGTATTCAGCTATTGTCGGATTTGAGAGAGAAAATGGCTAAAATTTTCACCATTAATATTGCATTGCCAGCATTAAATGATCTATTTTTGGAGGAGATGAAGCAAGTGCTGGATTCAAATGAGATCGAAGGGGTGGTTCCGAATTGTCAACTGCGTTTCAAAATTTGGGATCCGCAGGATGAAATTTCTATTGAGATGCCTGCGAAATTAAAGCGTATCAACTTGACAAATGAGTTCTTAGAGGCTATAGAGCAGTTTGAAGGTGTAAATTATCGATTGAATTAAATGGTGTCAATTTAATATTACACTTATATTACGGACATCTTTATTATATTTGTTCTTATAAATGAGTAAATAATAATTATCAAATAACTTCGGTTAAAAAAATAAAAATATGGCTTTAGAAATTACAGATAGCAACTTTGAAGAAGTTGTGTTGAAATCAGACAAACCAGTTTTAATTGACTTTTGGGCAGAGTGGTGTGGTCCATGTCGTATGGTAGGTCCAATTGTAGAAGAGTTGGCTAAGGATTATGCTGATACAGCGGTAATCGGAAAAGTAAATGTTGATGAAAACCCAGAAATTTCAGTTCGTTTTGGAATTCGTAATATTCCTGCGTTATTATTCTTCAAAAATGGTGAGATTGTCGATAAACAAATCGGTGCTGTGCCAAAATCAGTACTAAGTGAGAAACTGGATAAGCAAATTGGTGCTTAAACAAGTATTATTAAGATAATATCAAGTAGACAAATGTAGTTTTTTGTTATATAAGTCTTGTTAAAGGGGGTAGAATTAAGTTTCTACCCCCTTTTTCTGTTTTATATTGAGTAAAATGCATTGTATATCTGTTGTTGTTTGTGTTTTTGTAGAATTTTGATGTTTTATTTGAAAATATTTGAAATAAATATTGTTTTTACTGTAATTTTTACCTTAATTTGGATATTGATTAACAAAACAATTAAAAATGATTAAAAAAACAGCGATTCCTTTCTATTTTATGGTAATAATAGTTTTAATGGCACTATTTTTTCCTTCTTTACCTAAAAATGATGGAAATTATGAATATAATGGAGCTGATGTAGCATGGATGTTGACTTCAACGGCATTAGTGCTAATTATGACACCAGGTTTAGCGTATTTTTATGGTGGAATGGTTAGAAAGAAGAATGTTATTTCAACGATGCTTCAAAGTTTCATCTGTATGGCTGTTGTTAGTGTTATTTGGGTCGTTTTTGGTTTCAGTTTAGTATTTGGAGATAGTATCGGAGGTTTCATCGGTAATCCGATGACGTATTTTATGTTTGATCATGTAATTGATGGTAAACCTTGGGTGGGTGCTCCAACGATTCCATTTGCACTGTTTGCTATGTTTCAATTGAAATTTGCGATCATTACACCGGCGCTTATTACGGGGGCTTTTGCAGAGCGCATCCGTTTTACATCTTATATTTTGTTCATCTGTTTATTTTTCGTCTTCATATATGCTCCTTTGGCACATGCTACCTGGCATCCTGATGGCTTATTGTTTAAGCTGGGTGTTTTGGATTTTGCCGGAGGAACTGTCGTACATATGTCAGCGGGCTTAACAGCACTGGCTTCAGCGATCTATTTAAAACAGGGTAGAGAGCCTGGTCATCATACACCTGCACGTGTAACCTATGTATTGCTCGGCACCGGTATGCTGTGGTTTGGCTGGTTTGGTTTTAATGCAGGTTCTGCCTTTTCTGCTTCTAGCCTTGCTTCGACGGCACTATCAACAACAATGACGGCTTCAGCAGCAGCTGCACTTACCTGGATTTTCTTTGATGCTATCCGTGGTACTAAACCATCTGCAATGGGAACTTGTATTGGTCTAGTCGTGGGTCTGGTTGCGATTACGCCGGCTGCCGGATTTGTAACTGTTCCGCATTCATTAGTAATTGGTGCTGTAGCCGCAATTGTAAGTCGCCTTGTGGTCGATTGGCGTACCCGTTCAAAGGTCGATGATACGTTAGATGTTTTTCCTTGTCATGGTGTTGGAGGTATTGTAGGGATGATTTTGACGGGTGTATTTGCTCATAAACAAATTAATGGTGTTGTTGAGCATAACGGTTTATTTTTTGGTGAAATAACCCTATTTAAGGCGCATATAATTGGTTTGTTTGCGTCCGCTGCTTTTATTTTAATTGTTGCTTTCTTATTGTTGAAAATAACAGATCTGATTTCACCCCTTCGTGCATCTGAGGAGGAGGAGTTATTAGGTATGGATATTTCACAACATGCAGAGAAATTATAAAGATTCCTTTCAATTCCCTTTCAATTAGAAACGCACACCATCGCTCGATGGGTGCGTTTTCTTTTTAAATGGGCATTTTGCAACGAAGCTTAGCGTTGTAGAACGGTATGCTATTTGATTTTTTTGTATTGATCCAGAAAGGGGCTGTAGCCAGTACAAATTTTTTGGTTAATGTATAAGGCCGGAAATAATATTTATTGTTAATGCAACAACAAATGTATTTAAAGCGAAAGCGAGTAATCCATGAAACAGAACCACTCTTCTAATTTTTCGTGACGAAACTTCAATATCAGAAACTTGAAATGTACAACCGAGCACAAATGAAAAATATGCAAAGTCCATATAATCAGGTTTTTCATCTCCTGGGAAATCCAATCCTTTACCAGTGGCACCGTCTGCATAGTACAGATGTGCGTAATGGAAGACATAGGTCGTATGTACCAAAAACCAAGAGCTCATCATACTTAATACACAGATGCTGATGCTTGCGCCCTTGGGCATATCAGTCGTATTATCTGTGATAATAATGAGGAGTACAGCGAACAAACAGGCAAAACTTGCCATTAAAATGAAAATGGATACAAATAGACGGCTTCCGTCTTCGGATGCCGCTTTTCTAACAATTCGGTTTACGGGCATCTGGTAAAAGATAAACCACGATACCGCGCTGTAACTCAAACTAAAGGTAATCCAAAAAAGTATAGCGCTCATTAAGAGGTTTATATTTAGATAATAGCAAATAACAGCTGTTAGTATGCTAAAGGAAAATGAAAATATACATTTTTGAACCGGATTGAAATCCTGAATGATCGCCTTTATTTTCATCGTTAACAATCAAATTGGACATCTTGCTTATAGCTGCTTTTCTCCATATCGTTATCTCTTATCTGAGATGAAAGGATAAGCATAATGCTGTTTTCTTCGTAATCGGTCGGGGTTGAAATAATAAAATCAAGTTTTCCATCACGATCAATATCTCCTACAAATAATGTTTTGATAAAAGTGTCATTAAATTGGTCAGCTTTGAACATGTTTATTTCTGAGTTTCCGTTGAATGAACACGTTAATTTATAATTTTTAACATCATGAAAGACTTCTTCATGGTTTTGGTCATTTGTTTGAATATTGGTTCCTACAATGTCACCATATCCTTTTAACAAGTATTTCTGGTTGTTAAAATTATACTGAACAGTTTCTTTAGGCCATATTTCAGCTTTGGTGATCTTTAGATTTTCAATTTTTCCTGCTTTTAAAAAAGGGAAATTGAGAAATAGGATGGAATTTCTTTTTGAAATTACTCCTTTCGTGGGTACTCCCGCACACTCACTGAATCCATCTTCTATTTTATAATCGACCTTTGCAAGGTAATATTCTCCTTTTTCCTCATAAAGATCTAGCCATCCTTCATTTAAAATTTTGCTCGGATCTTCTGAATACTCATCCATCCGATAGGTATCTATCATAAATATGGATGCTTCATTATTGGGAGAGGTTTTGATTCTTGGGCTGCTGACCGTATTTGTGTCGCTTGTTATGTCACTAGCGGCAGTGTCATTAGGAATTATTGTCTTATTAACCGGGCTCTGATTTTGACAGGACTGAAAAATAAGTGTTATAAATAGTGCTGTAAGGCTTAAATATTTCATCGTGCATTATAATTTGAATAATTAAATATAGAAATTTTAATGCACGATGTAAATAAACTTTCTTAATCTGTTAATGCTTCTTTCAATATGCGGAATGAGTCAAGACATTTTTGATCATCATAAATATAAGATATGGCCATAAGTTCATCGATTTGTAGTTTTTCGATGAACGGTTCCAATTCCTTTCTGATGGTCTCTTTGTCTCCTATAAAGCTACAGGAAAGCATATTGTCTGCGGCTTGCTCAATACTTGGAATCCCTTTGTAAATAACCTCAAATGTTGGAGGTGATAATGGTGCTCTTGTATTGGTTAGAATCCCCGCAAATAAATTTTTCACACTTGTTGACTGTAATTCGGCTTCTTCTACTGTTTTCGCGGCAATTACATTGACACAAACAATAAAATATGGTGCTGAAAGACTAGCTGACGGTTTGAAGTTCTGATGGTAGATGGCACTTGCTTGAGCCAGTTGTGCCGGTGCAAAATGTGCAGCAAATGCATAGGGTAGTCCAAGGCTGGCGGCTAAATAGGCACTGTCTGTACTGGATCCTAAAATATATAAAGGAACGTTTAGACCTTCGGCCGGAAAAGCTCTTACTTTGGAGTCAACATTACTGTCACTAAAATATTGTTGCAGTGCCGCAACATCCTGTGGAAATTGGTATGCTGTATTAAAATTATTGCGACGTAATGCCATTGCTGTTTCTTGGTCCGTTCCAGGAGCTCTGCCTAATCCAAGATCAATACGATTTGGATAAAGAGTCTCTAAGGTACCGAATTGCTCTGCAATGACAAGGGGCGAATGGTTCGGTAGCATAATACCTCCAGATCCAACACGAATGGTTTTGGTGTTTGCTGCAATGTGCTGAATAACGAGCGAGGTCGCTGAACTGGCAATGTATTCCATGTTGTGGTGTTCTGCTACCCAGATTCTTTTATATCCTAACTGCTCAATATGTTGCGCTATTTTTATGGTTCTGTTATATGCTTCTGACGTTGTGCAACCTTTTTTGATTGGCGCAAGATCTAAAGCTGATAAAGCAATATTTCTCATATAATAAAATTATACTTTATTTTAGGAAAATATGTAATGGTATTGTCGCTTTACTATTTTCGTGTCGCGTGGATGACAATCAGTTCTCCTGTATGATCTGTAGTAAAAAAACTATGTAATTCACCGCCGTCCATAATTTTAAATTTCTTTTTTAGTACTTCTGTTTTTAAAGGGAAATTTCTAGCTACGGCGTTTGTTCTTAATTTTTCTTTTGATTTTTTGAAGATGGAAAACCGAATAACTTCGATGATTTCATAAATTTTTCCTAAGAAATCTTCTTGGTAAATTTCTGAACTATATAGGTGCGTATGTTGGTGCAGTTTTTTGAGATCAAATGCTTTGGTTATGCTCTTAAAAGCACCAGCTTTAGTAAGACACACATCAGGTTCATAAAGATAACGCAGCGGTGCTGAAAATGAAGTGACCGTTTCAGTTTCTTCTTCCTGTGTGAATGTAAATTGTTGTGTTTTGTCACCAAAAATACGGACAGCGGTAATCTCAGGTTGACCAGAAAAATCTCTTTCTTGAATGAAAAGTAGCTCTTTACAGTCATTTTGGAGACTAATGACATAGATTTGCTTGACATGGTTCAGTTCTGACAATGCTGCTGTGATGTCCAGAAGAGGAGCAACTTTTATCATGATATGGGCTGCTCTTTGTAGAAAGTTTTTCTGTAAGGAAACGATGTTGGGTTCGCAATCACTCAACATAAAAACTTTTTGCTGCGCCACCCTGCGGGAAGGATCTATGTATATATACCCTATGTTAAGATCTTTATTTTTAGCAATATAGTCTACTCCATCTGAAGCGATAACTTCTATGTTTTTAGCTTGTAATTGCTTGGCATTGTATTGAGATATGAGTGCAAGTTGCGGATTGATCTCACAGGAAATTACTTTTTTAGCTCTTTTTGAAAAGTAAAAATCATCAATACCAAAGCCGCTTGTGATATCGATTAAAGTAACGTTTTCCGGAATTAGTGATGCTTTGAATATCGCTGTTTTTTCCGAAGAACATTGTTCTAAGTTTAATTTATCGGGGTAATATATGTTCGCTGTTTCTGCCCAAAGCGGAATTTTTTTGCGACATCGCTGTCTGCCATCTATTTGTGTTGCAAGTTCAGACGAGGTAATTCCTTCAAAAGGAGATTTTTTTAGCGCTAATTTAGCGGAAGATTCTGATTCATTTTGATTAATAAAATCTTGAACCTCCTTTTGAAGGATAAGTGTATTCATCTATATTTTTTTTACAAGAAGCTGGCAAGTATAGGTATCTTTCAGTTCGCTGATCACCTGTTTATCCACTAAAACTCTATTGATTGTTTCTTGGTTATAGTAACGGATGGTGATAAGCTCTAGACCAGTTTCAATATTGACTTTGAATTTTTTCTTTAATTCGTCCAGTACTTCCAGGATGTTTTGACCGGTATCGTCTACAGCAACTGAAAAATTGATAGCACTGTTGTGCATCATATTGATTTTAATGCGGAATTGGTGAAACAAATTGAAAATATCGCGCAGATTATCTTCTACAATAAATGAAAAGTCACGCGGTGAAATGGATATCAAAATTTGATTGACCTTAAAAATAAACGATGGTACAGGTAAGGATACATTTGTGCTCTTGATCTTAGTTCCTGGCACTTCCGGATTTAGGAACGACCGCACATTTAATTGGATATTTTTATTCTGAAGTGGCTTAATTGTTTTCGGATGAATAACGGTTGCTCCATAATAGGTCAATTCAATTGCATCTGTATAAGATAATTCAGGTATCAATTCAGTTTTTTCAAACCATTTTGGATCGGCATTGAGTACACCTGGTACATCCTTCCAGATTGTCACGTGTTCAGCATTTAAACATGCTGCAAAGATTGCTGCCGAATAGTCTGATCCTTCACGACCTAATGTTGTCGTGAAATTTTCGGATGTCGAGCCTATAAATCCTTGTGTGACCCCGATATATTCGCTAAGGATTTTTGGGATCTCAGCTTGAATAATAGCTTCTGTCTTTTCCCAGTTAACCTGCGCTTCGGTATAGGTGTTATCGGTCATGATGTAGTTGCGGGCATCTAGCCATTGGGATTTTACACCAATGTGATTGAGATAAGCCGCTAGAATTTTGGAAGAAACGATTTCACCCGTAGAAACGATTTGATCAAATAAATAATCAAAAGAATCTTGTGGTTCTTCTTCCAATATCCATTCGATTTCGACAAAACAATTTGCGATTTCATCAAATATGGGATGATTGGAATCTTCGAATAAACCGGATAATATGTTATAATGAAATGCTTTGGCTTTTTCAAGTATTTCAAATGCTTCACCTGTATTTTGGTGATATGCTTTTGTTACGTCTTCTAATAAGTTGGTGGTTTTACCCATGGCCGATACGACGACCAATAAAGCGTCCACTTTATATTTAGAGATAATATGTGCTGAATTTTTTACACTTTCAGCATCTTTGACTGATGCGCCACCAAATTTAAAAACTTGCATCGGATAGGATTACGTTGATGTTGATTGCTAATTAATACTATTGATATATTCTAGACCCTTGTTTGAAATCAAGTGTTTTATATCCTTATATGGCACTTTTAGTGCTGTGTTTCCCCCAGAATAGGGTTTAATTTCATATACATTGTAATAGAAAAGTAGATCTTCTTTGTCTAAAGCAAAATTGTTTGCAAGTGCAAAATTGCCAGCTTCAAAAAAGAACTTGTCATTTAAAGATTCTTTGTCAGATAGATTTTCCAGTTTGCGAAAGTATTTTTCTGCAATTTTAATCAATTCTTTCTGATTTTCTTCATTTATGATATCGTTTAATGTTATTTTTTGATCTGAATTGATATCATAATGTGTAAAAAGAGTAAAATGGTCACCATGAGCACCACCGGTATATTCGGTTTGGTTGGTTTCTATGCTGATAAACTTAGGGGTATTTTGATATACTTTTGCCTGTAAATCCCGAAACCAAGCTGCAGAAGAACTGCCACTATTTTCTTCTACATATTCATCATATGCATCGACGAATCTTTTGGCTGAAATACTGATTTCCGAATCACCTTCTAAATTAATCGATTGATTGAGTAATGTGTTGATGACGGTATCCTTGAATTGTGGATATTTAGCTCTGAAGAATGTTGTGTCTATTTTTTCACCTTCTTTCACAAAAAAGTTGCTATACCGATGCACTTCTTTCATGTCATAATGAAGCGTATCACCACTAGCTTTTTTTTGTTCTTTTGCCGTATCGTTACCAGTACATGAAGTAATGGCAATTAATGCAAAAATGATAGAGGGGTTGAAATAGTATTTTGGTTTCATGTAATTTAACCGTCCTTTTCTGTTCTAATATGTTATCGATACATTAATCCATTCGGCATCGAAGTCCGCTTTATACTTTCGGTAGAATTGAATAGCAGGTTCATTCCAGTCCAAAACCTGCCAAACCATGCCTTGATATCCTTTAGATTTGCCGTAATTGATAGTTTCTTCGAAAAGTTGTTTGCCAATTCCATAGCCACGCATACTTTCTGTCACAATTAAATCCTCAAGATAGAGCCTTCTTCCTTTCCAAGTGGAATAACGAATGTAATATAGTGAAATTCCGACGATTTTCTCATCAAATTCTGCAATAAAAGCTCCCCATATTGGGTTTTGTCCAAATCCGGCGTCAATAAACTCTTCCATAGAGACCGTTACCTCATTGGGTGCTTTTTCTAATATGGCAAGTTCTTTAATTAATTCCAGCATTGCAGGACAATCTGCTTCAACAGCAGTTCTAATAATTGCTTTAGTCATTGTTTTTAAAATGTTTGATGATGCGTTTTCCAAAAATAGTACTTCCTACCCGGATCATATTAGATCCCTTTTCTATTGCTAATTTGTAATCAGAAGACATACCCATCGACAGCGTATCGAAACTTTCGTTTTTACGATAGAAACTTGCCTTGATACCATCATATAATGATTTTAGCTCATAAAACTCCTCTTTGATCTCTTTTTCATTCTCTGTATTGGTTGCAATACCCATTAAGCCACGGATGTTGACATGTTTTAAAGCTAAAAATTCCTCATCGCGTAACATTTCGATTAATTCTGCATGGTCAAAACCAAATTTAGTATCTTCTTCAGCAATGTGTACCTGAAGTAAGCAGTCGATCACACGCTTGTTTTTAGCAGCTTGTTTATCGATTTCTTTCAGAAGTTTGAAAGAATCAACAGCATGGATTAAGGTCACAAAGGGAGCTACGTATTTAACTTTATTTGTTTGCAAGTGACCAATAAGATGCCATTCGATATCTTTTGGTAAAGATTCATATTTTTCAACAAGTTCTTGAACAAGGTTTTCACCAAAAACACGTTGCCCAGCTTCATAGGCTTCCATGATATCTTCATTCGGTTTTGTTTTTGATACAGCGACTAGTTGAACGCCGAGCGCTTTAACTTCTAAATTAATCGCTTCTAGGTTGCTTGCAATACTCATGATAATTGTATATTTAAGAATTCAAAGGGTGACAAATGTCAGGCCTTTTTATAAATTTGTACAAAATTACGAAATGCAACGATTAATACTGAATGTACTTGCTCTGATTTTTTTATTTGTTTCTTGTAAAAGTACAAATGAGAAAGATATTATTCCAAAAAAGGATTTTGTGAAGGTCCTAACGGAGATTTATATAACAGATGCTTATCTGTCAACATTAAACTCGGATAGTGCAAAGCGCGTTATATTTCCGTTATATGACAATACGTTCAAAAAGTATGATTTAGATTCCACTTCTTTTAAGAAAAATCTTTCTTTTTATGGTAGTGATGCCGAAGTGATGAACAAGATATACGAGGAGGTCGGTAAGAATCTGAAAAATATGAATGACGGTTATATCAAAACTGACCGGGTCAGAATGGATTCTATTCGACGAAAAGATTCTATACAGAATGCACATTTTCAAGATAGTTTAACTCGCATAAATGATTTTAAAGAACTTTATGAGTCGCAGAAAAAACTAATCCTAAATTATAAACAAGATAGTGTAAAATGGGATTATAAAAAGGCAGCGCAAGAATTTTATAATAAATCGGGTTTAAAAGGTAATTTGAATCTAGGCACATTCTTACTTAAAAATATGTCTGTACCAGCTACTTCCAAAAGCGATTCGACTGCTACTAAGAAAGTTGAGGCCAAATCCATACGAAATGGCCAGGGACCTAAACTTGAATCGGTCAAGGCTTCTGAAGATATACCTCTTAAAACTGATGTAAAGGAGGTGAGAATTCCGGTTAAACAACCTCTTTTACTGGACCGAAAGGTCAAACAAAAAACGGAGATTCTTTCTCCAGAACCGGTTAAATAAATAGTAATAGAAACATGATTTATCCTAATAACGCAAGTGATAAGCTCGGTTTTGCCGAGATTAAGGAATTGATAAAACAAAAATGTATCAGTGAGTCGGGGCGTAATTTGGTTGATAAGATACAGCCACAAACCCGATTTGATCAGATAGACAAGTTTTTACGTCAAACAAATGAATTTAAAGATTTATTAACAACTGATGATGCTTTGCCAGTTGATCATTTATATCCTATTCGTGCTTTAGTTGAAAAAGCTAAAGTCGAAGGCGCCTTTTTAATGGAGGAGGAGTTTCATCGTGTGCTTCTTTCGTTGAAAACTGTTTATGCTATCATCCGATATTTCAATGATCGGGAAGGGCAGTATCCTAATTTAGAATTACTGTTTGAACATCTTCCTATTGAAAAGCAGATTATCCGTGATATTGAAATGATCATTGATGATCGGGGTAAAATGAAGCACAATGCTTCACGCCTGTTGCTTGATCTCTCTCAAAGCATCTTGAAAGCAGAACAGGAAGCACGTAAAAGAATTGATATCATTTTTAAAAGCGCGCAGAACAACGGATGGACAGCTGACGGTAATTTGACTATTCGAGACGGCCGTCTTTGTATTCCTATCTTAGCTGAGAATAAACGTAAGGTGAAAGGACTGATTCATGATGAATCTGCTACGGGACAAACTGCTTACATAGAGCCTGAAGAGGTATTTCACCTGAACAATAAGGTTAGAGATTTGGAGTTTGAAAGACGACGTGAGATTATACGTATTTTAGTCGAGTTAACAACCAAATTGAGACCGCATATACCGTTGATGCTTTCGTATGATGGATTACTTACTAAGGTAGATTTTGTTCGATCGAAGGCACTTTTTGCGTTAGATATTGAGGCCGAAATGCCTGAATTATCCAAAGAGGCTGAAATAAATTTAGTGAATGCGCGCCATCCTTTACTGACACTAAATGCTGGGCACGACCGCGGGACAATCGTTCCTCTAAATATCAAGATCGACGATGTACAGCGTGTTATAGTGGTGTCAGGACCTAATGCTGGAGGTAAATCTGTTTGTATGAAAACAGTAGGATTGATGCAGCTCATGTTGCAATCCGGATTATTAATACCCGCTGATGCGCACTCCAAAATGGGGATTTATAAGCAAATTTTTGCAGATATTGGTGATGATCAGTCGATAGAGAGTGATTTAAGTACTTATAGTGCTCATCTTTCTAAGATGAAGTATTTTACAGAGTTTGCGAATGCTCGAACGCTTATTTTAATTGATGAGTTTGGTACGGGTACTGATCCATTATTTGGAGGACCCATTGCTGAGGCTGTTTTGGAAACTTTAAATAAAAAGAACATTCGCGGTGTGGTGACGACGCACTATTCGAACCTGAAAGTATTTGCAAATCAAACACCTGGTTTAGAAAATGCTTCGATGCTTTTTGATAATGTCGCCATGAAACCGCTCTATATCTTGCAGATCGGAAAACCGGGGAGTTCTTACGCTTTTGAAATTGCGCAAAAAATTGGATTGAATAAAGAGATTATTCATTTAGCAAAACAGAAGGTTGGAAACCATCAGAAAAAAGTAGATACACTTTTGGTAGATCTGGAGCGCGAGAAGAAGGAAATATTTGATACAAAAGCTGCTATAACAAGACGAGAAAAGGAATTGATCCGCATAAAATCTGAATACGAGGATTTACAATCTTATTTGGAGGAGAATAAAAAGACAATTCTAAAAAAAGCAAAGGAAGAAGCCCAGATACTCTTAAAAAACTCTAATAAATTAATTGAAAATACAGTAGCAGAGATTAAGTCTGCTCAGGCTGATAAAGAAAAGACTAAGGAAATTCGTGCCAATTTGGATCGTTCATTCTCGACCATACTACCTAAGGATAAAAAGATCGAGAAGAAACCTGTTGCTACCGCTGATTTAACAGAGGAAATTGCTGTTGGCGATTGGGTAAAGATTATCGATTCGGAAAATGAGGCTGTTGTATTAGAGGTTGCAAAAAACAATCTTATTCTAGCGATGGGTGAACTGAGAACGGTGCAGAAGCGCAAAAATGTTATCAAGTTAGCGGGTAAAGATTTGAAGAAAGCAGCAAAAGCTGGATCTAAGACACTTTCTGCACATGCTGTAGCCGATTTCAACCCTGAGATTGATCTTCGCGGTATGCGCACCGAAGATGCGCTGTATGAGTTGGAGAAAGTATTGGATAGAGCAGTAATGATCGGTTACCCTTCTTTAAAAATTATTCATGGTAAAGGGGATGGTATTCTACGCAAGTTTATCCGTGATTATTTAAGAAAATACAGCCATATTTCCCGATTTGAAGACGAACATCAGGACCGTGGTGGTGATGGTATTACTTATGCATATTTATAATACGTTCGTCAATTATGGACTCTTTGTTGAATTTCTTTGATAATCAATACATCTGGAATGTGCTGGTTGCCATATTTTGTGGCGCGATAATAGGTTTTGAGCGGGAATATAGAAATAAAGCAGCTGGATTTAGAACGATTGTTTTGATCTGTTTTGGTTCAGCTGTTTTTACTGTTGTTTCAAAAATGATGGGTGGCAATGGGAGTGATGATCGTATTGCCGCTAATATCGTTACTGGTATTGGTTTTATCGGTGCGGGTGTTATTTTTAAAGGAAAACTGTCGGTAAAAGGTTTAACGACCTCCGCCGTAATATGGTCAACAGCAGGATTAGGGATGATCTCGGGAATAGGAGAAACAAAATTAGCAATGTTTTTTACTTTCTTCATGGTTATTATCTTATCCTTATTTCAGGAAATTGAATTGATGCTATCGCGGTATTATTTAATTCGTACTGTGCATGTACGATTTATGGATTGCGACTTTGAACAGGTTACGAATTTCGAAAATGAGGCTCTAAAATTTAAGGTGAAATTCAATCGGAAAACTATTGAAAAGCTAGGTGGTGAATTGGCTGTGATCTATGACTTATCTGGTAAGATGGAGAACATCAATAAATTCAATGAAAGACTCATTCATTTTGAGCCGATTAAGGAATTTTATTATAATTAACCTTACTTTTTTATTTACAGAGATGGCTTTAATTTGTTGATATATAGGTGGTAATAGGTGTATTGTGTTGAGGGTTTTTTATTGTAGCCGAACGGATTAATTATCGTTGTAGTGAAGGGACTTTGGTTGCAAGTATTTAGGGAATGTCCTATTGAGCCATTTTCTAAATTCTGCTTCATTAAATGCCGAATCTTTTTTTAAAGTAAGTTCTAAATTCAATTCGCTTATCATCATTTCATTTTTAGATACGAGAACTCTAGTTTTGGCAACGGATTTATAACTGTTTATTTTTTCTTCCAATTCACTAAAATGAATAATTTCTCCGCCAATATTAAATGAAGAGTTTGTTCTGCCAAGATAATATAAAAATCCGTTTTTATCCTGGTGTATGCGATCTCCAGTACTTACATATTGATTTTTACACTGATCGTGTATCCATGGACATCTTATTTTGAGCTGCTGATCTGCTTGCAAGTGGTATTTGATACCTTTTAGAAATCGGCCAATGGTATTGTTGTTGTTTGTTAAATCAGTGTGGGTAGCAATGCTGCAGATTCCCAATTCTGTGGTACCATACAGATTATATATGTTCGTCTCGGTATATTGATTTAGAATAATTGATACCCATGTTGCTTCAAGTTTATCTGCTCCGGAAATAATGCATCGGAACAGGCCCAGTGCATTTTGATCTATTTCAATGAATTTGGGAATCATAGAAGGTAAAAGAACCAAACAGTCTATTCTGTTGTTCGTGAATTGAGTAATGCAATTAGCGCTAAATTTTGTAGTGAAGTATAGTTTGTGCTTTAAAAATAGTGCTAAGATCAAACTTGCAAGACCATAACCGTGATAAAATGGAACTGTAATGAAAGTAGAGGAATAGTTAAGTAGTCCAAGTTTTGAAATTAATTCTGTAAATGGACTCCATATTTTTGAGATATTGAGTTTACGTTCAATGGGTTTTGGAATATTTGAAGAACCTGTACTTAAAATTGTTATTTTACCATTGTTTCGTCTTATTTTATGAGAGAATTTATTGATGACGCATGCATTAATTTCCGCAAAAGAATAGATCAAAGACTTTGTACGTAGATTTGCTAATCGGTCTTTGTTATCTGTTAGCATTAGAACCTGAGGATAATTTTCCAAAATTTTCTCTAATTGGAGATCGGATAATTGGGAACTCATGATAATTACCTCTTTTGAAAGTGCGGAAAGGGCAAATAGATAGCTAATAAAATTGAAACTGTTGTCTGCGATGAGAATGACTCGGGAAGATAGCTTGTTTTTGGGTACTATTTTTAATTTTTCAATCGTAAGACAGGTTTCATCATACAGAGCTGCGTAAGTTATGGTACGATTACCATCATTTAAGTAGGAATCTTTTGCTTTCCGAATTGATTTCAATAAAGTAAATAAATTAATACCTGATTGAAGCGTATATAGGAGGGATTTAAATACTTGAATAGCGAAATCAATTTTTTGTCGTAATCTCATAGGGATATGGTTAAAATTTATCCCATATTTTTCGAATAAAAAATCCGATTGTTATAGGAAAGGAAGACCACCATGGCCTAGAATAACTGCCAGTACCTAAGATGAGCTTTATAATACGTAAGGCTGCTTCACTACTTTGCATGGCAGGAAAGTTTTTATAAAGATCGTTAGGCGCTATCATTTCTGTTTTTACCAATGGTAAGTAGACTGTTTTTAGCTTTACATTCATTTTTTTCCATTCAGATTGGTTTGATCGGCAATATTGATCAAATGCTGTTTTTGATGCTTGGTATGCAGCCCATTGTGGTGCAGGTGGGAGCAGAACATTGAGCGCAGAAATATTGATAATCTGACCTTTTTGTTGTGATAGAAGAGGAGTAAGTGCTAATGTCAATTTCACTGGAGCCAAATAATTCAGCATGTTTGTTCTTGTAAAATCATGGTAGCGCGGCAAGGATTTTGTCAAACTGCGATGAATCGATTTACCTGCGTTAGAAATAAGGATATCTATCGTCATCTGTCTTGCATGAATATATTCAATAAGTTGATCTATTTGTTGTTCTTGATATAGATCTGTCACGTAGATGGACGCAGTGGAATTGTTTTGGGTAGCAATTGCTTTTACTTCTTCTAATTTTTCTTGCGATCGAGCCACTAAAATGAGGTGTACCTGGAATTTGGAAAGAAGTGTTGCACAGGCTTTTCCAATACCTTCACTTGCTCCGGTGATTAAAATAGTTTTTCCTTGGAAATACTTTGTTGCTTTCCGTCTATTTAAAAATACTTTCGGGTATAAGATATTTTCGATCCAGTTTATTTTCACAATTCCTTCATCATAAAAAAAGGTATACAATAAGCCTGCCTATTGTATACCTTTCTAATTAAGTGAGTGTAATTAATCTTCCAATTCCATAATTTCTTCAGCTAAATCTTCCCAATTTTTTTGCAATTGTTCTAATTCTGCTTTAGAGGAATTATAATTACGCGTGTGTTCTTGTAATTTGATTGCGTTGGAATAGATCTCTTCTTTTGCCAATTCTGTCTCCAGTGCTTTTAGAAGAACTTCTTTTTCAGCTACTTTAACCTCTAGTGCCGCTAGTTCTTTATTCTTTTTGCTGATCAGTTTGAATTTATCTTCAGAAGGAGCAGCTTTGACTTTTTTAGGTTCTTCTGCTACAACTTTTTTCTCGACCTTTTTTTCTTCAGGTTTGATCACACGTTTTGAATTCCACTCTTCAAATTCTTGGTATGTACCTGGGTATTCTTTAATTTCTTTATCTTCAATATACCATATTTTGTTCGCAACATTATCCAGAAAGTAACGATCGTGAGAAACGACAATCAGGGTACCTTCAAATTGTTGAAGCGCTTGAATCAAAATATTAACCGATTGCATATCCAAGTGATTGGTAGGCTCATCTAGTGCTAAGAAGTTAGCATCAGCTGTTAATGCTTTTGCTAGTGCAACACGTGATTTTTCGCCTCCAGACAGAACTTTGATCTTTTTGAATGCGTCATCACCGGAAAATAGAAAACAGCCTAAGATTGAACGTAATTCGGTTTCTGTATGTTTGGGCGCAAAAGCTTGCATCTCTGCTATTATGCTGTTTTCCAGATGCAGGGCTTCCAATTGATGCTGTGCAAAGAACGTTTGCAATACATTGTGGCCATGTTCAGATTTCCCTTCATACTCCGTATCTGCACCTGCCACAATACGCAACAAGGTCGATTTACCTTTACCATTGGCACCGATCAAGGCTATTTTATCACCTTTTTCAATGATCCCCTCCGTATTTCTTAAAATTTCGAGGTTTGGATAAGATTTCGATACATTTTCTAAGGTAACAACATGTCTTCCCGATGGTTTTGAAAACTTAAAGCTAAAGTTTACCGTTGGATTATCATCATCAACATCTTCCACTCTTTCCATTCGATCCAAAGCCTTAATACGGGATTGTGCCATCTTTGCTTTTGAGGCTTTCGCACGGAAACGTTCGATCAAACGTTCTTCTTGTTTGATTTTAGCTTGCTGATTTTTGAATTGACCAGCTTGAATTTCACCTCTTAGTGCTTTCTCTTCCAAATAAAAACTGTAATTACCAGCGTACAGCGTTAATTTACCTTTGCGGGATTCTACCGTTTTTTTAATAATTCGGTCTAAGAAGTACCTGTCGTGTGAGACGATGACGATCGCACCTTCAAAGCCTTGCAAGTAATTTTCCAGCCATTTAATAGAAGGTAAATCCATATGGTTGGTAGGCTCATCCAGCAATAAAATGTCTGGAGTCTGCAATAAGATTCTTGCCAGCATGACACGCATGCGCCATCCACCGGAGAAGGTCGCTAACGGACGTTTCTGCTCATCTTCTGAAAAACCTAAACCCGCTAAAATTTCGTGAGCCCTAAATTCGATACTATAGCCATCTAAAGCTTCGAATTCCATCTGCTTGTCACTTAATTTATTTAGAATATCGTCAGAATAGTCTGTTTCTAATTTTTGGAGTAAGTTTTCTATTTCAGTATGTAATTGATTTTGGCGCTCAAACGCCTCCATTGCTACATGTAAAATACTTTTATCAGAATGATAAGATAATAAATCTTGATTTAGGTAACCAATTTTTAAGTCCTTCGCCATCGATATACTTCCTGAAGTAGGCGTATACTGTCCTACGATCAATCGCAACAAAGTAGATTTACCGGTACCGTTGGCTCCAATTAGACCTACCTTATCTCCAGGTTTAATATGCCAGTTGGCCTCATCATACAATGCGCGAGAGCCTATTTCGAATGTTAAGTTATTTATTGATATCATTTCGATTGCAAAAGTAATGAAATTTCTTCTTCTTTGCCTACCTTTGTGCATATGTACAAGTTGGTAAAACCTATTTTCTTTTCAATGGATCCTGAATCTGCTCATCATACGGTGACTGGGGGATTAAAAATGTTTTCAAAAATCTGGGGTGCTAAAAAATTATTAAGCAGTCTGTATACCTATGAAAATCCGAATTTGGCTCGCGAAGTATTTGGCCTTAAATTTAAAAATCCTGTAGGATTGGCTGCAGGCTTTGATAAAAATGCCGAATACATTACTGATATGGCCAATTTTGGTTTTGGTTTTATTGAAATTGGTACTGTAACGCCAAGACCTCAACCAGGAAATGATCAACCACGGATGTTTCGTTTAATTCCTGATAAGGCATTAATCAATCGTATGGGTTTTAATAACCAAGGTGCTGACGTTGCGGCTAATCGTCTTAAACATTTAGCTACTGAAGATCGTAAAGGACTTTTAATCGGTGGAAATATAGGTAAAAATAAAATCACTCCAAATGAACAGGCGGTAGATGATTATATTTATTGTTTCAATGCACTTTTTGATTATGTTGATTATTTCGTTGTCAATGTCAGTTCTCCAAATACTCCTGGACTTCGTGATCTGCAGGAAAAGGAGCCTCTGAAACATATTTTAAATACGCTCGAGGAATTGAATAAACGAAAATTAAATAAGAAACCTATTCTTCTTAAAATTGCTCCAGATTTGACAAATAGTCAATTGGATGATATTGTTGAAATTGTTCAAGAAACGGGTATTGCTGGTGTCATTGCAACAAATACGACGATATCTAGAGAGGGCCTTCAAAGTGATGAAAATTTGGTTAAAGAAATGGGAGGGGTGAGTGGAGCTCCCTTGACCAAGCGCTCGACAGAAGTCATTCGCTATCTTTCAGAAAAATCAAACCGATCTTTTCCTATTATTGGTGTTGGCGGGATTCATTCTGCGGCAGATGCAATTGAAAAACTTGATGCTGGGGCTAGTCTTGTTCAAATTTATACAGGATTTATTTATGAGGGACCAGCTTTGATATCGGATATCTGTAAAGGAATTGTTCAAGCAGGAAAGTAGAAAACTAAAGATAAAAAAAAGAGAGGGTCTTAACATATGTTAAGACCCTCTCTTTTTTTTATCCTAAATTATACTAAAGGAGCTGGTGCTTCTTCTTCAAATAAAGGTAAATCTTTAATGATATTGTACCATGTAAAGATTTTTTTAATATCTGACGAATAGACGCGAGATTCATCGTGACCTGGTGCAATTTCGCGGAAAGCATCACGTAATGCTTGACCATCTGCTTTAGGATCTACAGTTAATCCTTTTTCTTTGATTGTTTCAAAAACATTCAATAAGCGAATTTCCTCTTCTTCGCCATAAATTGTAATGTCTTCTAATGTTGCCATTTTCGTAGAAGATAAACTTACTACCGATTTAATTTTAGCGCTGTCTAGAGTCTCTAAAATAAATCCGCCTTTATTTTGTCCAACTAATTTGAACAATCCTGGTTTTCCTGTTACAGAAACTAATGCTCTTAAATTCATAATACACTTTTTCTTGTTGAGAACTAGTCTTCGATAACTTCAATACTTAAAATACGGTCACCTTGACGGATATCATCTACAATATCAACGTTTTCAATAACTTTTCCAAAACAAGTATGATTTCTATCCAAATGAGCAGTGTTGTTACGGCTGTGGCAGATAAAAAATTGAGATCCACCAGTGTTACGGCCTGCATGTGCCATTGATAATACGCCTCTATCATGGTATTGGTTTTCACCGGTTAACTCACAGTCGATTTTGTAACCTGGGCCACCTGTTCCAGGCATACCAGAAGCACCTTCACGTGAATTTGGACATCCACCTTGAATAACAAAGTCAGGTAGCACACGGTGGAAACTTAATCCATCGTAATATCCTTCTTTAGCTAATTTGATGAAATTTGCAACGGTATTTGGAGCATCTGCTGTATAAAATTGTACAGTCATGTCGCCCTTTTCTGTTTTAATAATCGCTTTACTCATTTTATTAAAATAAATGTTCAATTACAAATATAAGATTTCAAAACGATTTGAAAAAAAGAAAGCACGCTCATGTCTGCTTTGAAATGATAAAATTTATTTAAATAATTGATACTAATTATTTTAAGTTTTTAAATTTATGATTAAATTAGTAGATTATATAAACCTATTTTACACCTTATTATTGTGATATGAGCAAACTGGTCATTCGGGATTGGGCGGAGGCAGATCGTCCTAGAGAGAAATTATTGGAGCAAGGTCGTCGTTCACTTTCTGATGCAGAGTTGCTTGCTATTCTAATTGGTTCGGGCTCAAGGCAAGAAACTGCAGTTGAATTGTGCAGACGTATTTTATCCAGTGTTCAAAACAATCTGGATAGTCTTTCCAAAATGGAAGTATTGCGGCTTTGTGAGTTTAAAGGTATAGGTGAAGCTAAAGCGATTACGATTGTCGCCGCACTTGAACTAGGACGTAGACGCAAGGAATCTGAATATATTGAAAAACCTTTGTTAAATAGTAGTCTGCGGGTCTATGAATATTTTCGGTACCAGTTACAAGATCTTCCTCACGAAGAATTTTGGGTTTTGTATTTAAATACAGCTTGTAAAGTGTTGGATAAACAATTAATAGGCCGTGGAGGCAATGATTTTACTCCAGTTGATGTTCGCATTATTCTACGAAATGCTCTTAATTGTAAAGCTCATTCTATGATATTAATTCATAATCATCCATCGGGTTCACGTGAAGCAAGTAAAGCGGATAAAATTCTGACAAAAAAGATTGCGGAGGCTTCGAGAATAATGGATATCCGGGTTAATGATCACATTATTTTTACAGACAATGGGTATTATAGTTTTCGTGATGAAGGTCTTTTAGAATGAGCTATGATTGGCGGGAGGATGATATTAGATATGGAAACACTAAGGCATAAAGGGAAGTTTCACTTCCCCTTTATGCCCTTAATCGTTAAATTTTCTTTTTTGTCTTCTATATAGAATATAGATTATTGCCAATAAAGCAACAACCGCAAGAATTATATAACTAGAATTCGAGTGTTCTTGTGCATTAATTGTATTGGTATCTGCAAAAACCAAGTTGCCTACCATTATCAGTAGAATTGTTAACCACTTAGCCATAATTTATAATATTTTTAGTAACATCACAATATAGTGATATTAACGATATTAAGCAAATTTTCTGCCACATATTTATTATAGTTCTAAATATGCTATTTTTTAACAAAAAATAGCAGTTTAAATGGTTTTGAACCTGATTATGTGGTAAGTAATGTCACTAATTAAAGATCTGAATTGTTAAATATAAGTCATGATTTGTAGTAGCTGCAGCACGGGGTTTATAGAAGTGAATTGGGTTGATGATAAATAAAAAAACGTTGAACCTACAAGTAGATCCAACGTTTTTCACTTGTGATTAGCAAGTGTTAGGGTTGGTTGGTATTCGGTACTTTTTATTAATTTAGGCAATTTCAGCTATAAAATTTCCTGTTTTGTTTATTTCAGATTTAAGATCTGTGATTTTCTTCAAATTTAATGTTCCAATAACGTACTTAAAATCAGGAGCATAATATCTTTCAATAATTTTTGTGAAACCTAATTTTTCAACTAGGCTGTCATCTTCATATCTCAAGTACACCTTGATTTCATGATCGGTACTGTATGATAATGCATCTGTATTTAAATGCTTCTTGTACTCATATCTGTAGTCATAACGTAGCGCTGTAATATCAGATAATACTGCAGATCCGGTAGGATGACCTCCAGCACCTTTACCGTAGAAAAATTGTTCATCTGCAAATGCTGCTTTTACTAGGACGCCGTTATTTTCATTTTCAACATTGAATAAAATGTTTTCCGAACTGATAAACTTAGGAATAACATAAAGAACCACTTTATTTTGATCTATTTCTCGGGCAGTAGGGATCAATTTGATCTTGAAATTTTTCTCTTTTGCAAAGCGAATATCTTGTGCTCCTAATTTATCAATACCGATATTGAAAACATCGTCAGGATTTACATTGATACCATAAGCATGAGCAGCGACGATCGTTAATTTATATTTAGGGTCAAAACCACCGACATCTAAGGTAGGATCAGTTTCAGCAAAACCTAGGTCCTGCGCTTCTTTTAACGCATCTGCATAAGGTTGATTTTCATTGAAGACTTTAGACAATATAAAATTAGAGGAGCCATTAAAAATACCGGTCACGGCATGTAATAATTCATTGTCATAATACTCTTCTAAATTGCGGATAATTGGAATACTTCCGCATACTGCACCTTCATATAGTAGACTTGTTCCGTATTCTTGTTGTATTGCCGCTAATTCTTCTAAATGCGTGGCTATCATTTTCTTATTTGCAGAAACAACGTTTTTTCCAGATTTTAATGCACGAACAGTCAGTGCGTAAGCCGCATCAGCATCATCGATCAATTCTACTACGGTATTGATTTCAGGGTCACCAAGAATAGCCTCAGCATCTGTTGTGAATAATTCAGCAGGTAATGATCTTTTTTTGTCAGCGTTCTTGATGACAAATTTTTTAATTTCTAAATTTAAGTTTTTAGTCTTGATAATGTCGTACAATCCTTGTCCTACAACCCCAAATCCAAACATTCCAATCGTTAATTTCTTACTCATAGTTTTTTTTACGCTTTTATATAATAGTGCTATCTGAAATTATTTAATTTTATCGAAGGCCTGTTGTAAATCTGCTTTGATATCGTCAATATGTTCGATACCGACAGATAGGCGTAATAATCCTACAAATACACCTGCAGCTTTTTGAGCTTCTTCACTCAGTTGTTGATGTGTAGTCGCCGCAGGGTGTATGATCAATGATTTCGTATCACCCACATTTGCGAGATGACTTATTAGCTCTAAGCTATCGATAAAAGCATCGGCTTTTGTCACGTCACCTTTTATTTGAAATGAAAGAACAGCACCATATCCATTTTTTAAATATTTTTGCGCATTTGCATAGCTAGGAGAGCTTTTTAACCCTGGATAATTCACTTTTTCCACTTGCGGATGGGCTTCTAACCATTTCGCAATTTCTAATGTGTTGTCTACATGACGCTGAACACGAAGTGATAATGTTTCTAGGCCCTGGATTAATTGGAATGAATTGAAGGGTGAAATAGCTGGTCCAAAATCACGTAGTCCTTCAACACGTGCGCGGATTGCAAATTGAATGTTTCCAAATGGGCCATTAACGCCAAAAACATCTGAAAAAACTAATCCATGGTATCCTTCTGAAGGTTCAGAAAACTGTTTGAATTTACCATTTCCCCAGTTGTAAGTACCACCATCTACGATGACACCACCAATACTTGTACCGTGACCACCAATCCATTTTGTTGCAGACTCTACAACTACAGAAGCGCCGTGTTCAAGAGGTTTAAATAGATATCCACCAGCTCCAAAAGTATTGTCTACGATAAGTGGTAAGTCATGTTTTCTAGCAACAGCTGCTATCTTATCAAAATCTGGAATATCGTAACTTGGGTTTCCAATTGTTTCTAGGTATAAAGCTTTTGTGTTTTCATCGATTAGTGATTCAAACTCCTCGGCAGTTGTTTCTTTAGTAAAACGTACTTCAATACCAATTCTTTTAAATGCTACTTTAAATTGATTATATGTACCACCGTATACATTACTGCTGGAAACAAAATTTTCACCAGCTTCTACGATATTATTTAATGCAATGAATTGTGCAGCCTGTCCAGAAGCGACTGCTACAGCGGCGATACCGCCTTCCAATGCAGCAATACGTTTCTCAAATACATCTGTTGTTGGATTCATCAGACGTGTATAGATGTTTCCAAATTGTTTTAAAGCAAATAAGTTCGCTCCATGTTCTGCATTTTCAAATACGTATGAACTGGTTTGGTATATAGGTACTGCACGCGCTCCAGTTGTTGGATCGGCAACTTGACCAGCATGCACTTGAAGTGTTTCGAATTTTAAATTTTTATTTGTAGACATTGTAGTTATAATTAATTAGTTGAAGATTCGTTAATAAAAAATAGGGGTGAGATTGTGCACATGGATATGTACTTGAAATCAATAAATTTTAAAAAAGATTGATTAACAAGAAAACGTAAACATGTGCAAAAGCATTCGCATCTGTTTTGATGGAATATTTGTATCTGTTACGTTGGTGCTAGAATTTACCTTCTTGTTTTGTTGTAATGTTATTATCATTTGTCGTTTCATTTATATCCTCCAAAGCAATATTACTTTGGACAGGAATTGGCACCTTTTCAAACGTATTTTGAAGGTTGCCAGTGGGTCATTGAGCCAGTCTCTCGCCACTTCTTTATAAATCAAGACCTGATTAAGAGGTGTTGATTAGATGTATTTCTATTTGAACTACGATGCAAATATATGCCTTGCTTTTTACAAACCAAAATATTTTATGCTATTTCTTAGAAAATACTTCTAATTCTACTCGTAATTGATCGTAAACTCTCACTATTATGTAAGTATTGGTAGTTGATGGGGCAGCATTTATTTATTCCGATATGTTTATACGTCGTGGATGAAATCCATATCAGTAATTGAAAGCAATATAACTGAAATATACGGTGTTAAACAGACAACAGCAGATCGATGATCCTGTGATCTTTTTTTATAAAAAAGAAAATAGGAACCTTGCGAGTTCCTATGCTTTCTTCTAATTACTTTGTATGAAACAATAATTCGCCTTTGCCGGTTGGAGCAAGTGGGTTTTATTTAATAATACGTTTAATCTTATTTGATTTTTTAATTAATTTGTGTAATTGAGTGTAATTTTCATCTTGGATGGCATCTTTTAAAGCCTGCAGCTGCTTGATGTTTTCCTCTAACACTTCGAGTACATTAACTCTGTTTTGTTTGAAAATAGGTGTCCACATATCCGGTGAGCTTTTTGCTAAGCGTACCGTTGATTCAAAACCAGATCCTGCCAATTCAAATATTCGACCCTGCGATTTCTCTTTCTCTAAAACAGTTAGCGCTAGAGCAAAAGAAGTCAGGTGAGAAATATGGGAAACATAGGCTGTGTGTGTATCATGCTCCTCTGCAGTCATAAATGACGTCCGCATTTCCAGTTGTTCGGTAATGGAATCTGTTAATTCGAACGCATCTTCATCAGATTTAAATGCCTCAACGTAAACCATCATTTTATCTTTAAACAAATTTGGTAATGCTGCTTCGGGGCCTGAATATTCGGTACCAGCCATTGGATGGGCGGCAACATAGCGGCCACGATTAGGGTGTTCCGAGATTAACTGTAAAATATTTAGTTTGGTAGAGCCCATGTCAATGATGACTTGATCTTTTACGAGGTCCAATAATTTGGGCGCTAATGTGATTATCGCATCAACTGGAGCTGTGAGAATGATCACTTTACATTTTTCTAAAGCTTCCTCTAATGTTGCCTTTTGATCAATGAAGCCTATTTGCAATGCTTTCGTTAGATTAGCATCGCTTTTGTCAACACCAAAAACCTGATCACAGAATTTTTTTTCTTTTAGTTTCATGGCGACGGAGCCACCAATTAAACCGACGCCAATAATGGCTATATTCATCATGTTATTTCAATCTTAATTCGTTTGTTTTGCTTGTTCTATTCTAGCAATTGCTTCTTTTAATACTTCAACTGAGGCACATAAACTTATTCTAATATAGGTGTTTCCAGCACTTCCGAATATACCTCCGGGAGTAATAAAGACACGTGATAGATCTAATACCTCATCACTTAACGTGTAGCCTGATTCGTAATTATCTGGAATTTTGGCCCACACAAATAAACCGACCTGATTCTTTTTATATGTACAGCCCAACAGGTTCATGATTTCGAAAACCAACTGTCTTCTTTCGTGATAGATTGCATTTAAATCTTGATACCATGTTTGATCCAACTGCAATGCCTTGGCCGCTGCTAATTGAGCTGGTAAGAACATTCCCGAATCCATGTTGCTTTTAAAACGTAATACTTCATTGATCCGTGCCTCTGCACCCACTAACATACCGATTCGCCATCCGGCCATATTGGAGGATTTGCTTAATGAATTAAGTTCCAAGGCAACATCTTTTGCACCTTCAATAGACATAATGCTTTTAGGGCTGTCTGTCAAGATAAAACTATAAGGATTGTCGTGGCAGATTAAAATATGGTTTGCCTTTGCAAAAGCAATCAATTCAAGATAAAATCCTTCGTTTGCACTCGAACCAGTTGGCATATGCGGGTAGTTGATCCACATTAATTTTACTTTTGATAAATCGTTTTCAGAAAGCTTTTTAAGATTAGGTAACCAATCTGTTTCTTCAGATAAATCATAGGTAATTGCCGTGGCTCCACTTAGCCGTACTGCTGCCGCATACGCTGGATATCCCGGATTTGGTATTAAAACCTCATCACCTTCTTGTAAGTAAGTCATGCAAATGTGAACAATACCTTCCTTAGAGCCTATTAAAGGTAAAATTTCTGTATTTGGATTGAATGTTGCCTGATAATAACGTTGATACCAATCTGCAATTGCTTGCCTCAAAATAGGTGAACCTTTATAGTTCTGATAGCCATGTACATTGGTTTTAGCCGCTTCTGTCGTCAAGGTCTGAATAACTTCAGGGTGAGGAGGTAAGTCGGGGCTTCCGATGCCTAAATTAATCACGCGAGCACCTGCTTTATTGAGCTCATCAATCTCTCTTAATTTTTTTGAGAAATAATATTCTTCGGTTTGTTGCAACCTTTTGGCAACTTCTATTTGCATTATGTTCTGGTATTTTACAATTTACAAGGACTAAATTAGGCTTTTTCTATTAAAATAATAGTATAATGTCGTTTAAATTGGTGTTTATTGAATTAAATTTTTAATATCATCCAAGTGCAAGATTTCATTCCTTTAAAGTATTCCTTATATATTGCGCGTAATTTTAGTATTTTTGCTACCTTAATATCATAAATGAAAACATACTTTAGATTACTTTCTTTTGCCAAACCCATTGAGAAATATGCTATTCCGTATATTATCTGTACATTAATTACAGTTGTATTCAGTACGTTAAACTTGGCTATGTTGGCTCCTTTGCTAAATACCATATTTAGTACGAATGAACCTGCTACTCAGGTGATTTTGGTAAAGCCAGTTGGTTATAATCCCCTGGATTATTTCAACTATTATTCAAATTTTGCCAATCAAGAGTTTGGCCCTAATAAAGCATTGCAATATGTGTGTATTGCAATTATTTTTTCTGTTTTCATCAGTAATCTGTTTCGTTATCTATCTCAACGCATTATGGAAAACTTACGTATTCATACTTTATTGAATTTACGTAAAGCTGTTTTTGATAATGTGATGGATCTACACTTAGGATATTTTAATGGTCAAAGAAAAGGAGATATTATTTCAAAAATAGCCTCAGATGTTCAGGTGGTGCAGTTTTCTGTGACAGGTACTTTGCAAGTAGCTTTTAAAGAGCCCCTTCAACTTATTGCATATTTAATCACGTTATTTGCTATCTCAACCAAATTGACTCTTTTTGCGATGTTGGTTATCCCAGTTTCTGCATTTTTTATATCGAAGATTGTTAAGACATTAAAGGCGCAAGCTATCGCAGGACAAACCTCCTATGCGAATATGATTTCCTTTTTAGATGAGGCTTTATCAGGAGCTCGTATTGTTAAGGCTTTTAATGGAACAAATTTTGTTAAAAAACGCTTCAATGATGAGAACGATCGTTATGCCGGTATTATGCGTGCTATGGCAAGACGGCAACAGATGGGGTCGCCAGTATCCGAATTGTTAGGTGTAATCATGGTGGCGATTATTTTATTATATGGTGGAAATTTAGTTTTGTCAGGTAGTGATGAATTTGGTGCGTCGGAATTTATTGCATATATCGCGATATTCTCCCAAGTTATGCGTCCTGCAAAAGCATTAACTGATGCATTTAGCAATATTCATAATGGTATCGCTGCTGGTGAGCGTGTACTGGAATTGATTGATACCAAAAGTGAAGTTACTGATAAGCCTAATGCTAAGGAAGTTACTGATTTTAAAGAAGCGATTGAATTTCAACAGGTTGATTTTTCTTATGGTGAAAAGAGCATCTTGAAGAATATCAATTTGACTATTGAAAAAGGTAAGACAATTGCGCTAGTAGGCCCATCTGGGGGTGGTAAATCTACACTGGTAGATCTGATACCACGGTTTATGGATGTTACCGGCGGTCAGATTCTTTTTGACGGAATAGACTTAAGAGATCTCGATCAAGAGTCTTTGCGCACGATGATTGGAGTAGTTAATCAAGAATCCATTTTGTTTAATGACACGATTTTTAATAATATTACTTTCTCTAATACTTCTGCTACGCAGGAAGAGGTTGAAGCTGCTGCAAAAATCGCGAATGCTCATGAATTTATTTTAAAAACAGAATTGGGTTATGAAACAAATATCGGTGATCGAGGAGCTAAACTTTCTGGAGGACAGCGCCAACGTATATGTATTGCCCGTGCTGTTTTAAAAAATCCGCCCATTATGTTGCTTGATGAAGCAACATCAGCTTTGGATACTGAATCTGAGAAATTGGTTCAGGATTCCTTATATAAGTTGATGGAAAATCGTACTACAGTTGTTATTGCACACCGTCTAAGTACGATTCAGAGCGCCGACACAATTGTCGTAATTGATGCTGGTCAAATTGTGGAATCAGGTAGCCATAGTGAATTGATTCAGCAGGAGGGTTTATACCGGAAATTAATAGATATGCAACAGTTCACAGATTAATTGTTGTTCAACATATATTGCAGTACCAAAAACAAGGCTAAATTCTACGAATTTAGCCTTGTTTTTGGTACATTTGTTATAGACTAGGAGACATGTTAATGGATGCTAAAGAAAAAATAAATTTCTTAATTTCTAATCCGCTTTTGGATAGTGAGTTAAGAATTATAGCGAATAAAGTGTTGCAAGAGGAACGCATCACATTTGATGAAGGGGTATACCTTTATGAAAAAGCAGAATTGGGTTATTTAGGTGTTTTGGCGAATTTTATTCGTGAGAAAAGACACGGGGATATCACATTTTTTAATCGTAATTTTCATATTGAGCCTACTAATGTATGTGTTTACGATTGTAAATTCTGTTCATATTCCCGTATGATCAAGGAACGTGCTGAAGGATGGGAAATGGATGTGGAAGGCATGATGGATATCGTGAAGAAGTATGATGATGAAGCTGTAACGGAAGTACATATTACAGGTGGTGTGGTGCCGAAGCAAAATCTTGATTTTTATGCGGAGTTCTTTAAAAAATGTAAAGCACATCGTCCGGAATTGCATATTAAAGGATTGACTCCTGTGGAATATTATTATATTTTCAAAAAGGCTAAATTGAGTCATTATGAAGGTATGAAGTATTTGCAATCTTGTGGTTTGGATTCGATGCCAGGTGGTGGGGCTGAAATTTTCCATCCGGAGATCAGAGAGCAGATCGCCCATGATAAATGTACTGCTGAACAGTGGTTGGATATCCACGAACAGGCACATAAGTTGGGAATGCATACCAATGCAACCATGCTTTATGGTCATATCGAGCAATTTTGGCATCGTGTAGATCATATGGAAAGACTTCGTCAGTTGCAAGATAAGACTGGCGGTTTTCAAACCTTTATTCCATTGAAATTTAGAAATAAAGAAAATCAAATGTCACATATTTCTGAGGTTTCTGTGATTGAAGATTTAAGAAATTATGCGATAGCACGTATTTATCTAGATAATTTTGATCATATAAAAGCGTATTGGGCAATGATTTCAAGGGATACTGCACAAATGTCCTTAGCATTTGGTGTTGATGATATCGATGGAACACTGGATGATACGACGAAGATTTACAGTATGGCAGGAGCGGAGGAACAGAATCCCGGTATGTCGACGCAACAGTTGGTTGAGTTGATTAGAAAGGTAGGACGTCATCCAATAGAGCGTGATACCTTATATCATGTTGTCACAGATTACAAGGATGTGGTTTTTGAAGACGATAGCAAGAAGAAGAATTATTATGCACTTCCTGTTGTAAATAATTAAGATATATTTTGAAAAAGACTTTTTATTTTATTCGCCATGGACAAACTGATCTGAATTTGAAAGGTATTGTTCAGGGACGTGGCGTGAATTCTCCTCTAAATGAAACAGGATTGGCACAGGCTCAAGCTTTTTATGATGCTTATAAAGATATCCCGTTTGATAAAATTTATACCTCAACCTTGTTGAGAACACATCAAACAGTAGAATCTTTTATTAAAGATGGTATTTCTTGGCAAGAGCTCGAGGGCTTAGATGAAATTAGTTGGGGAATCTACGAAGGTAAAGAGCAAGACGAATCTATCATGAGTGGATTCAATGCGCTGGTATCAGCATGGAAAAATGGTGAATTGGATGTCAGTGTAGATGAGGGGGAATCTCCTAATGCATTGATGTTACGTCAAAGTGATGCCATAGCACATATGGTTAAACAAGAGCATGAAGAAACCGTACTTGTCTGTATGCACGGTCGTGCCTTACGTATTATTCTTTGCCTATTGACAGGTGTAGATGCCTCAAAAATGGATGAATTTCCTCATACAAACACTGCCTTATATAAATTAACGTATGATAATGATCAATTTGAAATCATTGACTATTATAATACGAAACATCTAGAGGTATTGACAAATGGATAAAGTGAGAGTATCGGCAGTTTCGTATACGAATACATTGCCGTTTTTAAATGGGATTAGACAATCTGCAGTTTTAGATCACATCGAATTGAGCTTGGATAATCCGAGTGTATGTGCCCAGAAAGTAATTGATGATAAAGCTGATTTGGGGATTATTCCCATAGCGGCGTTATTAAGTCTTCCTCAAGCGCATATCATCACCGACTACTGTATCGGTACAGAGGGGGCTGTTGATTCGGTTTTTATTTTTTCCCATAAACCGATTGAAGAAATCCAGACATTATATCTGGATCAGCAATCACGCACTTCTAATGGTTTAGCACGCGTGTTGTTAAAGCATCACTGGAAGCGTCAAGTTAAACTTGTTGCCAATATAGATGAGGCGGATGCTTATGTCTTGATAGGAGACCGAACATTTGGCAAAAAGAATGAAGTCCCTTATGTTTACGATCTTGGACTTACCTGGAAAGAATTTACAGGTCTTCCTTTTGCGTTCGCAGTTTGGGTCAGTAAAAAGCAGTTACCGGAAGCATTTATTACTTCATTTAATGAAGCTTTAAAACTTGGAGTTTCACATCCTGAAGCTGTGATTCCAGGATTGCCTGAATATAAAGATTTTGATTACCATCATTATCTTACATCAAGCTTGAACTATCATCTTACAGCTAAAAAGCGAGAAGCTATTGAAAGATATTTAACACTTTTAAAAGGTTTAGATACATAATAGTGTTAGAAATGAATATATAAAAAGCGATTATGGAAATAGTCGCTTTTTACTTTATAACATGATGCCACTTATGGCATCTTAAAACGAGAAACTATGAATAAGATTTATTTAGCAGGTGCAATGATTGTTGATGCTGATAATAGGCTTTTGGTTGTAAGAAAAAAAGGCTCATCCTATTTTATGATGCCTGGTGGTAAAATTGAAAAAGGTGAGCTATCTTCTCAAGCCCTTATTCGCGAGCTAAAAGAAGAATTAGATCTGGATATTTTATCACGAGATTTAGAATATATGGGCTTTCATGAAACCGAAGCAGTTAATGAAGCTGATACCCTCGTTAGAGGTGACGTTTTTAGAATTGAGTTTAAGGAAAAATTAGTTATAATACCACAGGCAGAGCTTGAAGAAGCAACTTGGTTGACCGTAGATAATTATAAAACTTATAAATTAGCACATCTCATTGAAGAATTTACAGTTCCTATCTGGTTAGCAGGTACTTTTGAATATTAACATAGAATCCATAATTTTATCACTGATCTTTATTAAATATCTTTTATGCTATCTTTTCCAAATGCTAAAATAAACTTGGGTCTTCATATTGTAGGTAAGCGACCTGATGGTTATCATGATTTAGAGACGATCTTTTACCCCGTTAACCTGTATGACGCTGTTGAAATTGTTCCACTAAGTTCCGGTAGTACAACTTTTTCGTCGGAGGGTATTGTGATCCCTGGAAAGGGTATGAATTTATGTGAGCGTGCATATCATTTAATTCAACAAGATTTTGATATTCCTTCGGTTGCTATTCATTTATTAAAAAGAATACCAATCGGAGCTGGCATGGGTGGTGGATCTGCAGATGCAGCTTATGTGCTTAAAATGCTAAATGATCAATTTGAGCTGCAACTATCTGTTGTACAACTGGAAAATTATGCGAAGCAGCTGGGCGCAGACTGTCCATTTTTTATTGAAAATAAACCGGTGTATGCAACTGGTATTGGGACTGATTTTGCTCCTATTGAGGTCAATTTGAGCGCATACTATATTGTTATAGTGAATCCTAATATTCACATATCTACCGTTGAGGCTTATAGCGGAGTTGCTGCCAAAACTCCTGAGTTTGATTTAAGGTCCATTATTCAGTTGCCAATCCAGGAATGGAAGTATTATCTGGACAATGATTTTGAACTAACTATATTCGAGCAATTTCCTAAAATTAAGGAACTTAAAGATGCAATGTATTCATCTGGCGCATTATATGCCGCGATGTCGGGCTCAGGTTCTTCTGTGTTTGGAATTTTTGAAAATCCTGTTGTGCTGGATGATTTAAAAATTTATGGTGATATTTATTATCCGATTGATCTATCATAAGTGTTATCTAATTTTCTTAATGGAATTGGAAGAAATGTGTTGATTTTTTTCTGTTAGTAGATTATTGAAAGTAGATTATTTTATATCTTATTGTCGCTTTATTTCTTAAAGAATAAGGCGACAATAAGAACTTTATTTTGGTTTTGAAGGCTAAGTAGGTGCGTACTAAAGCTTTGATTTTACTCTTCTTCAAGTTTATAGTCAATTAATTCTCTAGCCTCTTCAAGTACTAACCTTAACTTTTCGGAGTCTAATTTTAGCGACTTGAGTGCTTCTTTATTATTGATAATATCTTTCACGAGTATGATCTGGTTCTGTAATAAAGTTTTCTCTTCTACATCTGTAAGGGTTGTGAGACAGGTTACAGGATAAAAAACAGCTTTATCCACTCTTTTTTTTATGCTATTGTCTATTGGATAGTCCCATGAAAGAAAATTGACGTTATAGTACTTACCAAAGTCTTTGGAGTCTGAAGTTAAATAGGCATTGGTAACGAGCCATCCTTGCGTGAATTTTTTATTTTGACCGAAGAAATGATAGGATATATCACTGATATCTTTAAATCGGGATAAGAAATACATGGGAGTTGTCACTGAAATTTTCGCATCTATATCATTTCGAAATTTGCACTCTATGGCCAACATCTCGTTTCCTTTCGATGCAACAACGTCTATCTCGTGAGAAACTGCGTGGCCTTGGATTGTTTGTCCTGTGGTGCTTTCAAAACCATATTCTTGAAATAAGCGTGCGATCCATTTTTCGAAATAAAAACCTTCAGGACCTAATTCTCGAAGTGCTTTTTTTAGGCTATATCGAGCTGCAAAAGAATTTCTTTGCGATTTTAGTGCTTCAAAAGCTAACTGATATAGCTCTCTTGTGCTTATCCCGTCAAATAGTTTTTCTTTGATTTGTGTATAAACTTTTTCAACTTGTTCATTATTGGCACCAGATCGCGTTAAAGAATGACGTAAGCTGTCACTGTTAAATGGAACTAGTTCTCCAGAGTATTTTTTTACCAGCATATTAGATTATGGTTACAGTTTAATGTACTCCTGCAATTTACTTGCCATTGCTATTAAAAGTAGCTAAAAGAGTTCTTTAATTAAAATATAAATACCAACAATAAATATAAACCAGCCGAATATGGGCTTTAGATGATCTGTTTGAATTTTTTTCTGAAGTTGATTTCCTATTCCAACACCCAAGGTTGTTATGGTAAGCAGCTTGAGCAGAAAATGCCAGTCTATCGTTATATGATCGATATCGCCAAGAAAACCAATAAGAGAATTGATCGTAATGATTGATAATGATGTGCCTATTGCTATACGTATAGGCATATGGAGCAATATAACTAAGGCCGGTATGATCAGAAATCCTCCTCCAGCACCTAAAAAACCGGTTACAAGTCCAATTCCAATGCCCCATGCAATCATCTTAATGGTATGTTGTTTAACTGGATGTTGAGGGCTAGATTGAATTTTCTTGTTTTTTATCATACTCCACGAAGATCCGAGCATCAATGTAGCAAATGAGATCATGGTTAATGTTGATTTTGTAAGCTGATAATGGTTGATCTCTAGAATAACTTCGGGTATATGGACCAGTAAAACTTTACGGACTAAAAGTACAACGATAACAGAGGAAATTCCGAAGTATAATGTTGCCCGGAAATTTACACATTTTTCCTTTGTTTTGATGAAACTTCCTATGAAACTTGTACTTCCAACAATAAATAGGGAATAGGACGTTGCTAGTGTAGGATGTATATGGAATAGGTAGACTAAGACTGGTACTGTCAATATGGAACCACCAGCACCGATTAATCCGAGGGTGATACCGATGAAAATAGACAAAGTGTACCCTATAATTTCCATCGTTGCAACATTGTGTGGCCAAAGAACGGAATAATTATTAGTAAACAAAAACAAAATAGTGTACTGCTTGTTATTAATTACAGAAGAACTTATAAATTTTATACATATGGGCGCGATAGTAGATAAAGTAATAAGCAAAGTAAAAAGTAAAATAGACGAAGAATGTGAGAATGGTACTATTGAGACTTCAGAACGTATCCTTTCTGTTGTGGCTGGAGGTTTTATATTAGGTGCAGGTGTTCGGTATTTGATTAAACATCCACTAACGGCACTTTCTGGATTATCTTTGGGTGGTGCTTTAGTTTACCGTGGTATAACTGGAAAATGTGCAATAAAAAAAGCCATTGAAGACGATGTAGAACGTGTAGAAGTTATTGAGCATCGCTATTTTGTGAAAAAAGACTAATTCGCATTTCTAATTTAGGTTTATACAGAGGGGGTCTAATATGTAACGTATTGGACCTTTTTTAATTCATTACCTTACGTAGATTTTTTCAATTATTTATTTAGCATTAAATTAATTTAATAATTCCCAGCTAATTCATGAATTTTCCAGTAAAAAATCAATCTTTTGGATTTTCTATGCGGTAAATTAGAAAAAAAAGCCTACATTATCCTGATTTTTACAGTAAAAGAAAAAAATATTGAAATTCACAGAATTTGGTTTAGCACCTTCATTGGAAGAAGGCTTAGATAGCATGGGATATGAAGATGCAACACCCATACAGGAACAGGCCATACCTGTTGTGTTGCAACATAAAGATCTGATCGCTTGCGCGCAGACTGGCACAGGGAAGACAGCTTCTTATTTATTGCCTGTTTTACATAAAATAGCTGAAGAACAATCCGATTATATAAATACTTTGATTTTAGTTCCTACCAGAGAGCTCGCTTTGCAAATTGATCAGCAAATCATGGGGCTTGGCTATTTCACGGGGGCAACTTCAATTGCTGTTTATGGTGGTGGAAATGGCATGGATTATGAACAGCAACGGACAGCAATTAAAGAAGGAGCAAATATTATTGTTGCTACTCCTGGACGTTTAATAGCGCATTTAGCATCAGGAAAACTTCATTTTAATAAAGTAAAACATTTCATATTGGATGAAGCAGACCGTATGCTCGATATGGGATTTCATGAAGATATTATGAAGATCATCAGCTTTTTGCCCAAAAAGAGACAGAATCTTTTATTTTCAGCGACGATGCCAGGTAAAATCAGGACATTGGCGAAGCAGATCTTGCATGATCCGACCGAGATTAATATTGCCTTATCAAAACCTTCTGAAGGAATTAATCAACAAGTTTATATGGTTTATGATGACCAGAAGACGGCATTGATACAGCATATTCTTACTAATCCAACTTATACGAGTACGATTATTTTTGCTTCCAAAAAGGAGTTTGTCAAACGGTTGAGTACTGATCTGCATAAAAGCGGTATCGCAGTAGAAGCATTCCACTCTGATTTGGAGCAAGCACATCGTGAAGATATCATGAATCGTTTTAAAGCGAAGCAGATAAATGTATTAATTGGTACAGATGTTATTTCCAGAGGTATTGATATCGTCGGTATCAGTTTGGTTATCAATTATGATGTACCTCCAGACCCTGAAGATTATATCCACCGCGTCGGCCGTACAGCACGAGCGGCGACAACAGGAACAGCTATTACATTTGTGAACCAGAAAGATCAGCCGCGGTTTGCAAAAATTGAAGAGCTTATCGGTTCAAGCATAGAAAAATTGGATTTACCTGAAGGCTTTTCTGCAGGACCGGCTTATGATCCAACACGTTATTCTGATCAAAAGAAGAAACCTTCTAAAAAGAAAAAGTTCAAGAAGTTCGTTAAGAAAGATTAATTAAAAGAATTTGATATTTAGGTTTGCCCCCGAAGAGTTAGATGCTTTCTGGGGGCATTTTTATGGCAAAACATCCAAAGTGCAGTGCTGCAGTTATATTGTAATTTGTAAAAGAAAAAGTATAAGGCAAGTCCCATAACACTATTCTTACAACCAAATGTGATGATTTTTGTTGACTTCTATTGAAAAGCAGAAGTGCAATTAAATTTTTTACTGTATTTTAGTTTCAAAATTGACCTCGTATTAATTATTACCGTATGAATAATCAAAACCTTCATCTTAAAAAGCATGTCTACAGCATTGTAAGTACACTATTGTTCATCACTAATGTATCTCATGTATGTGGGCAGTCGTCATTTAAAATGGAAGGTGATTCGGCAGTTGCCATGATCGATCCTACATATGATCAAGTGAGTAAGTTGCATCGTTTCTGGTTAGGTGATTCTTATCGTGAACTATACAATACGCCGGTTAAAATGCGGGTCATGCATCTTCAAAAGGAACTTGGCGGTCTTACTGTTGTCAAGCTTGGTGGAGGTATGCAAACACAATCCCTACGTTTAAGAGACAGTACGGGTAGAGAATGGGTTTTGAGGTCTATTAATAAATTTCCGGAAAGGAGTCTGCCTGAACATTTGAGAAATACTATTGCAAAAGATATCGTTCAGGATCAAATTTCGATTGCTCATCCATTTGGAGCGCTAACTGTACCGACTTTTAATCGTGTATTAAAAATCCCACATGCTAGTCCAGAACTGGTCTTTGTTGGTGATGATCCAGGTTTAGAAGAACACCGTGCTGTATTTAAAAATAGAGCTTACATGTTTGAGCCAAGAGTCCCTTTGGAGGATGAAGATGCGAAAACTGACAATACACTTAAAGCGCAAAGAAAGTTGGAGGAAGATAATGATATTCAAGTGGATCAGCGTTTAACATTGCGTGCAAGACTACTTGATTTCATTTTAGGAGATTGGGATCGTCATGAGGATAATTGGCGATGGGATTCTAAAAAGATTGACGATAAGAAAGTGTATAGTCCAGTACCAAGAGATCGTGATAAAGTGTATTATAAAACATCGGGTATACTTCCGGTATTACTATCCATGCAGTGGCTGAAAGCGCACTTGCAACCTTTTGGTGATCATATTCGCAATGTCGGTCAGTGGAATTTTAATGAAAGACATTTTGACCGTTATTTCTTAAACCATTTGGATCGAAAGGATTGGAAAGAGGAGATCAAATTTGTACAAACGGTTGTTACTGATGCCGTCATAGATGAAGCAATAGCACAGATGCCAGATACTATTGTACGATTGGGTGGAGAACAGCTTAAAGGTCATATACGTGCTAGAAGAGATAATCTGATGTCTACTGCTTTAGATTATTATGGTGATCTAGCAAAGAACGTTGATATCGCCACTTCAGCTAAGAATGAGTTTTTCTATTTTAACTATCATACTGACGGTTCGCTTGAGCTAGAAATCAGAAATAAAAAGAAAGATGGATCTGAAGGGAGGAAACTGGTTAAAAGAACATTCCTTCCGAAGGAGACAAAAGAATTACGGATTTATGGGCTTGATGGTTCAGATGTATATGATATTCGTGGTCAAAATAAATCGAAAATAAAGCTTCGGTTGATAGGGGGTAAGGGGAAGGATGATTACCGCATAGACCCTAATTTTGAGAACGGTAAACTTGTTTATATTTATGATGATAAGGAAGTTCAACCTAATTTTAAGAAAACGCCTTTTATAAATCTAAAATTGTCAAATGATACCTTAGTGCATCGTTATGATCGAAATAGTTTCAAATATGATCGCACCGGTGTGTTGGCTTCTTTACAATATGGAGTAGATAAAGGCCTTTTGTTCGGAGCTGGTTATTTGATCGAAAAACAGGGCTTTCGAAAAGAACCTTATGCTTTTAAACAAGAATTTTGGGCGCATTATACAACTGGACGCAAGTCCTTTAGTTTTAAATATAATGCCGATATTAAATCGATATGGAATAAAAATGACCTCTTGATTCAATTGGAATCTGATGGACCTAAAAACCAAGAAAACTTTTTTGGTTTGGGAAATAATACAGATTATGAACAGCGTAAAGAACGTGGGATTCAATATTATAGAAACCGATATGACGTTATTTATGCCAACTTTTTATTGAAGAGAGAATTTGCTGAAAACTGGAAATGGAAGATGGGTTCTTCTTCAGAATTTATTATGAGCCATGAAGAAGCTAATGAGGGACATTTTTTTGAAAAGTATGCCGCAGAAAATCCAGCTATACCTGTATTTGGTAAGTTTTTCTTTACAGGAATTTTAGGATCTGTTCAATACGATAGTCGTGATCAAAAAGATAATGCCAAAAAAGGTATTTTCTGGGATAATCTGATTGAGGCAAAGTCACAGCTAAAGAGCAACGATAATCAATTTATAAGATTAAGATCTATTTTCAACTTTTATAAGACTAATGAAAGCGACTGGATAACTCTTGCCAATCGCACTGGATTTGAAACACTGATCGGTGATCCATTAATCTTTCAATATGCGCACTTAGGAGGTGAAAATAGCCTTCGTGGCTTTAACTCGAAACGTTTCAGTGGACAAACTATGCTCTATAATAATTTTGAGTTACGTTTTAAAGTTTTTAGTTATGATTCCTATTTAGTTCCTGGCACTGTAGGACTTATTGGTTTTCACGATGTGGGTAGAGTTTGGATGAAAAACGAATCCTCTAGTCGCTGGCACATGGGGTATGGCGGTGGCTTTTATTTTATTCCTGCTGATCTTTTAGTTATTCAGGCTGTTGGAGGTTTTTCAAAAGAAGGATTTCGTCCTTATTTAAGTATTGGTCTTCGTTTTTAAAATTACTTAAAATATTCTCCATTGATTGCAAAACACTGAGTGTGATACAATTCATGGAGAATATCGGTTTAGACTGCTTATTCTTTTCCACCAAAGGTCACCAGCACCATTCCTATTACAATGATTGTAGAACCAAGGATCTGCATCCAGGTCAAAGGTTGTTTAAAAACAAGAGCCATCGCCAGCTGAACTGTTAAAAATGTGCCCCCTGAACACAAGGCAATTACAATCGGCTGTGGAAATGTTTTGAATAATTGAATGAGAAACCAGCTTGCAGTGATTAGAATTATATTACCCGCAACTAATGCTGACCAGTGGTATTTTGGGTGAATTCCGCCATATTTAAAAATAATAGTTGAAACGATCTGACAAATCCAAAATAATAAGAAATAGAGATAATTCATGTCTGTGATTTACTGTTAATGATCCTTCAAATCTAATTGAATTTTAGGAAATACGAATTATTATTTTCATTTGTTGGTGTTGTTTTTCTTTTAAGAAAAAACAAATTGCCAAACCCAATGTTGTATTTGTAAATACAATGTATGGATTTATACGCAGGATTACCTTTTTGGATTATTAAAAATGCGCTTTACGATTATAACAATCCCTTAGAAAATGATTATGAAATTAATGTGGCAATTATTGGTTCTGGTATTACAGGAACACTAGTTGCGCACGAGCTTTGTGAACACGGTATAAAGTGTGCTATTTTTGATAAAAGAATCGTATCAAATGGCAGTACGGTTGCTAGTACAGCACAGCTGCAATATGAAATTGATGTTCCTCTTCATAAAATGATTAAGGACATCGGTGAAGCTCGTGCAGTTGGCGCTTATCGTGCAAGTTTAAGGTCTATTATAGATATCGAGCAAGTATTTGAGAAAACAGGTGTGAAGGGTGATTTTAAACGTGTCTCAACATGTTATCTGGCAAGTGATCAAGCAGGATGGAGCAATATAAAAGATGAATATGAGGTGAGGGTGAAACATGACCTTCCTGTTCGTTTATTAAATAGGAAAGCATTAAAGAAGGAATATGGAATTGCAGGTCTTGGCGCATTATATAATGATACATCTGCACAAATGGATACTTATAAGTCTGCGACCGGTATTCTTAAGTATCATCAGAAAAAACATCAACTTCCAATTTTTTCTCCAGTTCAGATCGATCATTATCATGAAGTGAAAAATGGGTATGAACTAGTGACGAATAATGGGTTTAAGATTCGCTGTAAATATGTGATCATTGCCGCAGGATTTGAGGCGGGTCAATTTTTGCCAAAACAGGTTATGAATCTTAATTCAACCTATGCTCTAGTTTCTAAGCCTATTCATACAGATCAATTTTGGAAAGAAAGAAGTTTAATATGGGAAACTGCGGAACCTTATTTCTATATGCGTACAACAGCAGATAATCGTATCATGATGGGAGGGGAAGACGAGGAATTTAGAGATCCTGATAAACGGGACCGTTTGTTAAAGGGGAAAGTTAAAAAACTGGTCAAGAAATTCAATAAATTATATCCGGATATTGCTATCGATGTCAATATGGCGTGGTGTGGTACTTTCTCTTCTACAGCAGATGGTTTGCCATTTATCGGTAGCTGGCCCGGTAAAAAAAGAATGCTTTATGCATTGGGATATGGCGGAAATGGTATTACATTTAGTATGATTGCCGCACAGGTGATCCGAAATATAATTTTGGGAAAGAAAGACGACCGTAGGGATATATTTGGGTTTGGAAGATTAACAAACGATGGAGATTTATAGTTTGGTTTGAGATTTCAATAATAATAAAAGGCTTATCGTATTTTCCGATAAGCCTTTTATTATTTGTTGCAGGGGATACTTATATACCCATTTCTTTTAATATAAATTGAGCATTGTCAATTTTGTCTGCTACCCATAGTACGTAACGGATATCAACACCTATCGAACGGCTATAACTATCGTTCCATGCAAAATCATTAATGGTTGCATCGTATGAGCGGTCAAAATTGACTCCGATCAATTCGCCATATGCATTCATAATAGGAGATCCTGAATTACCTCCGGTAGTATCCATATTATAGAGCATATTAACAGGTACATCGTTCAGTTCTTTCTTAACATATGGTCCAAAATTCTTGTTTTCCCAAGCAGTTTTTATTTCAGCTGGATATTCAAAATCTGCCTCTCCAAGATTGCCTTTTTGTATAATACCTGCTAGTGTTGTAAATGGCTTCATGTAAGTAGCGTCAACAGGAGAGTAACCTTTTATGTTTCCGAATGTTAGTCTCAATGTGGAGTTCGCATCAGGAATAAAGTTTTTAGACTGATACAATTCCTTAACTGCCACATAATCTCCCATCAATTTATTTAACACGCCATCTCTTCTTTTTTGCTCAACAGCAAATTGCTGAATATCTTGTTCTAGTGACGATTGAAATTTCATTAGGTTATCTGAATAAGCCAATAGATTAGTCCTATTTGATAAAATATCATTAAATACTGCTACGCTGTTATTTAATTTCGATTCTGTAATAAGCTCCCCGGCATATGCACTTGCAAGATTATTATCTTGGAACTTCAGTTTTTGAATTGTTTCGATTTGATTGTTCGCTTGGAAAGCATGTGCGTCAGCTAGCATCTTAGCAAAGATACGGAGATCTGCATACATGCTGTAACTTTCGTAGATACCTTTTAAGTTTGTTTTTAACTTATTAATATTAGCTTCAAAAAAAGCATTTTGATCTTGTGATGTACTTTGTTGTAGCATCGCGGCTTTAAACGTATTTATTTCTTTTGCAACGCGCATTAAACTCGTGCTCGTGTAGATATTATTCATCCACATTTCCTTGTAGACGTCTTGATTGATTAATTTGTATAGGCCATCAATATCATCCATCAGAGTACCATATTTATTTTTTAAATCTGATTTGCTATTGATAAAAGTACTTAGCGCTTGATCTTCTTTTATTTTGGTATTTATTAAATCAATATTACGAAGACCTTTTAGTTTTCCTTTATAGTTTTTTAAAACATTAGCGTTTCTTTTAATACGTGTCGCTAAGTAAAGGGCGGCATCATTATCTGTTTTTCCTGCTTCGTACATGCGCTCATTTTGAAATTCATACAAATTAGAAACATAAGGCAGTAAAAAATTTTGTTGATATTGAATATATTGCGCAGGACGGTGTCTAAATGTTTTACCTGGATACCCTAAAATGAAGACGAAATCATTCTCATTAACACCTTTTGGGTTTACTTTTAAAAACTTCTTCGGTTGGTAAGGGACATTTTCTTTTGAATATTTTGCAGATGCCCCATCTTTACCAACATAAGCACGTAAGAATGAATAGTCTCCTGTATGTCTTGGCCAGATCCAGTTGTCGGTTTCACCTCCAAATTCTCCGATGTTTTGACGAGGAATATATACTAGGCGTACGTCTTCAATTGTTTTATATCGGAATAGTACATATGTCTTACCGATAAACATTTCAGAAACTTCAGCTTTGATCGTTGGATCCTGTTTTTGAGCCTGTTCTACCAGTTCTTGTTGCTTTTTCTTAATAATTGTTATTCTTTCGGATGGATCCGTGATATGTGCAACTGCCGCCAGAATTTTCTCAGAAACATCTTCGTAAGAGTCTGTAATACGTATAGTTAGTCCTCTTGCTTCAATTTCTTGTTCATGTGACTGTGCTACGAAACCATTTTTAAGATAGTTGTTGATGGGAGTACTCGCAAGCTGTACTGCTGAGAATGCACAGTGATGGTTCGTGATGATCAATCCACTTCCTGATACAAATGAACCCGTACATCCGCTTACTTGTACTAAAGCATCAACTAGTCCAACTTTTCCTGGATTATAGATATCCTTTTCATTTATTTTTAGTCCCGCATTTTTCAATCCCGCTTTATTCAATTCGCTAAGAGGAAACATTCCTTCGTCAGGAGATTTCGCATGGATAGTGGGAGCAGCTGTTGCTAAAAGTAGGAGTAAACTCCAGGATTTTGTATTCAGTAACTTCATGTTTGTTTATATATTATTAAATAGGATTGTTCTGTCCGATCGAAGCTCAAAGATAAAAAATATTAAGTACATATCTTTCGATCGCGATTCGATCATTTGGTATGAAATATGTTTGTTACTTTTGTATAAATAAAATTGATAAGATGACGCTCATTCAATTAGAGTATATAGTCGCCGTTGATACATATAGAAACTTTGTAGCCGCTGCCGAAAAATGTTTTGTAACACAGCCCACATTAAGTATGCAAATCCAGAAACTGGAGGAGTCTATTGGAGTTAAAATTTTTGACCGAAGCCGTCAACCTGTAATTCCTACTGAAATTGGAGAAAAGATAATTGCACAAGCTCGTATTATTCTGATAGAAAGTAAAAAAGTTTTGGAGATTGTCCAAAATGAAAATGGTGAATTGGACGGAGAGTTACGTATAGGAGTGATTCCGACGATAGCCCCTTATTTGTTACCGACGGTTCTAACACGGTTTATGGATAAATACCCCAAAATGCAATTACAAATTTGGGAGTATACCACCGAAAGAATTGTTCACGAGTTGAAAGTAGGACTTTTGGACTGCGGGATCTTATCGACACCATTACATGAAGCAGGAATAATTGAAAAGCCACTTTTTTATGAAAACTTTGTGGCATATATTTCGGAAAACAGTCCGCTTTTCGGTAAAAAGATGTTGAGCTCTGATGATATCGGAGAGGATAAGCTTTGGTTATTGAATGAAGGTCACTGTATGCGTGGACAGGTATTAAACATCTGCCATCATAAACATAATTATGATAGTTCTGGTCGTTTTGAATATAATACCGGGAGTGTAGAGACTTTAAAAAAGATGGTGGATATCAATTCGGGAATTACAATATTACCCGAATTATCTATTGTAGATTATAATGAAGATCAGCTAAACCGGATTCGTTATTTTAAAGCTCCGGAACCTGTCCGTGAAATAAGTCTTGTAACAACACAGAATTTTGTCAAAAAACAAGCTATTGAAGCGTTATCGCGTGAGATTATGGAAGCAATACCGGAGAAGTTTAAATCAAAGAAAAAGAAAGAGGTTCTAAGTTTTCAATAATATAAAATGAATAGTAAAACATTAAGAGGCAGGCTTAATAGAAAATTAGATGCGCTTAATCATTGGCGGATGCATAAAATTTCGAATCGAAACTTTATCATTATTTTAGCTTTTGTAGTCGGGATTATAGGTGGTATAGCTGCTTCTGTGTTAAAAGCATTAACGCACTTTATTGCTTCGACTTTACAGGATGATGTGGATTGGCATTATAAATATTCATTCTATTTATTCTTCCCATTATTAGGTATTCTTTTGAGTGTCTTGTATGTGCGTAAGGTGCTAAAGGCGAAACATCTTGAGCACGGTATAACACCGATTATTTATGCCATTTCCAGAAAATCGAGTCAGATTCCTGTTCACAATGTCTATTCGCAGATAGTCACCTCGGCTATAACCGTTGGGTTTGGAGGATCTTGTGGATTAGAGGCACCTATTGCGATGAGTGGATCTGCCATCGGATCTAATACGGGGCGATTTTTTGGCTTGCAATATAAAGAGGTGACGATGCTCTTGGCTTGTGGGGCTGCAGCTGGTATCGCAGGCGCTTTTGACAGCCCTTTAGCTGGGATGGTGTTCGCCATCGAAATTTTATTACCGGAATTCTCTATTCCGGTGCTTATTCCGTTACTGATTTCGGCTGCAATGGCATCGGTAATTGCACAATCATTGTATAGTGAACCCCTATTTCACACTTTTAGTACAGAGTGGGAGGTATCAGCACTATTTTTCTACTTATTGTTAGCTTTATTGGTTGGTGGATATTCTGTTTATTTTGCGAAAATCAGCAGTATTGTCAAGAATTGGTTTACTAATATTAAAAATCCTTACAATAAGGTGTGGGTTAGTGGCATATCATTGGGGTTGATGATCTTTATCTTCCCTGCTCTTTACGGAGAAGGATATATTGCGATTCAGCAAATATTGAATGGTCAATTTAATGCCATTGTTAAGAATAGTCTATTTGCAGATTATCAGGATATCGGGCTTGTAATATTAGCTTATTCGGTTTTAACTCTTTTTGCCAAATCATTTGCCGCTCTGTTTACCCTTAATGGTGGTGGAAACGGCGGTGTTTTTGGTCCTAGTCTGGTGATGGGCGGGCTATTGGGCTTTGCTTTTGCTTATGGAGTCAATCTGACAGGAATAACAGAATTGAATGTTCCTAACTTTGTAGTGGTCGGCATGGCCGGCGCCTTGAGTGGAATCATGCATGCACCATTGACAGGTGTTTTTCTAATCGCAGAAATCACTGGAGGGTACGGATTGATGGTACCGCTAATGCTTGTCACTTCCATTTCATATTTAATTAATAGATCGATACTGAAATACTCTATTTATACGAAAGTTTTAGCTGATTCAGGAGACTTGCTGTCTTACGAGGACAAAGATCGATCTGTATTGAGTATGATGAAGGTAAGGTATGTTTTAGAAACTAATTTTGTCATACTAAGACCTGAAGAAACCCCTAAAATGAGACAGTCTGATATTATTCACAGTAAGCGTAATATTTTTCCTATTGTTACTGAAAAGGGCAAATTGCTCGGTATCTTATATAGCGAACGCTTATTTTCTATTTTATTGGGTGAGGAGGAAGGTATCGACCAACCTTTTAGTAAGTTAGCGGAAACACCTACTGATCTTGTTAAAATACATGAAGAAGATATGGAGTCGGTCATGCTCAAGATGAAAAAAGATGATGTATGGATATTACCAGTGATTGATAAGGATGGGAATTATCTCGGCTTTGTATCGAAATCAAGTGTCTTTAATAAGTACAGGGCATTGCTGATGCGACAAGGACATTATTTGGAGTAACATGAAATATGGCTTTGAGATTAACCTCTCAAAGCCATAATTTTTGATACATATTTGCCTATGATATCAAATTCCAGATTTACTTTTGTACCTACTTCTACATTTTTTAAGTTTGTGTGTTCAATAGTGTAGGGGATAATTGCGACAGAAAATTGATCAATTTTAGAGTTAACTACAGTCAGGCTAATCCCGTTTACTGTAATAGATCCTTTTTCAACTGTGATATTCTGAAGCTTTGGATCATATTGAAATGTAAATACGAAACTTCCATCTTGATCTTGTTTGTTAATACATGTTGCTACCTGATCAACGTGACCTTGTACAATATGTCCGTCAAAACGCCCATTGGCCTGCGTACAACGTTCTATATTCATGACATCGCCAATCTTTAAATCTTGAAGATTTGTTTTTTGCAGTGTTTCATCAATTGCAGTCACTTGATGCAAATTTTCTTCAATTCCAACTACGGTTAAACAAACTCCGTTATGGGCTACGCTTTGATCTATCTTTAATTCATTGGAAATCTGGCTCTCGATATACAAATGAATATTTGTATCTTCTTTGACAATATCTTTGACCTTTCCTAAGGTTTCTATAATTCCTGTAAACATGTGTTTTTCTGATTTTATACAAAGATAAAGATAATCTGAGGATATGTAAACACTTAGAATCATTCTAAATTGTAGTAAAATCACTACAAATTAATATTATTAAAAAAAATAAGAATAAATAATTTGTTATAGTGTAATATATACACTATCTTTGTTGCATCATAATTTAGGTTTATAATTGGTTTTAAAGGTTTTCATTCTCCCCGTTTGAAAACCTTTATTTATTTATAGCGATATTATTTATCTTATAAGTTTTAATATTGTCATTTTTCTAATTATATAGGTTTTATTTCGATTTCACTGTTTTTTATTCAAAAAACGTTATTGTGTTGGATTTACACCATATCAAATGGGGTATACTGATATCTTATTACTGGTTAAAAGAGTTGCAGTAATGGTATTTTTAGCTTTATTTTTTATTGATAAATAATAAATAATGTATCGTTTTACACTATATTTCCTTATTATTTTTTCAGTGTTCAAATAATTATTTTGTAAGAATAATAAATATATTTTACCTTTGACGTAGGTTTAGGTTGATTACCTCTTTCAAGAGGTACTTTAAAGCCTGGGAAATCGCTCGATTCTCTCAGGCTTTTCTATTTTATAGCCATATTATCAATCATTTTTTTAAATTTGAAGATTAATCATTTATTCCATACTATGCGTATAATATATCTATTTCTATTTCTCTTTTTTTTCCAATCACTTTATGCTCAGAAAGGCATTTTAGTTGAATATCAGCGTTCCAGTAACAATAAAGTTATGGAATCACAGGATCCGACTTTAGTTTATGCAAATGCCGAGCAAACAGTTATTACAAGCCGTAAGATTATGAGCGGTGAAGCGAAGATGCCTTATGAGCTTTTTGTTATTAAAAGACCTTCAAATGCTTATTATAAGATGACACGGGTCAATGCAATGAAACAAATAGGTACAATTGATTCCAATGCGATCAATAAACAAAATTTGGAAATTACTAAGGAAACTAAAAAAATATTAGGCTATACTTGCTATAGGGCAAAAACAAGTGTAAACTCGAATAGCATTGATATCTGGTATACGACCGAGCTGAAGGTAAAAGGTGGTCCTTCAGATTTAGGGCAGAACCTTGGCTTTGTACTTGAAGTAGTCCGTAATGGTAATTCTGCAGTAACAGCAAGTAAAATAGAAAAACTAAAGGAATGGCCAACGTCATTAAACTTGCCTCAGTCATTGGTTTATGTTGATGATTTGACCTATAAAGATGAGCTGTGGAAAAGCAGGTTTACACAAGTTCCTGTCTTTAAAAATGAAAAGATCAGCTTTTCTGATGATAGTAAATCGGATAGTATTTTAAGATTTGCAAATGGTACTGTCATTGTTAAAAAAGTAAAAATTCCAAAGATTAATCCAGGACAAACTGTATTTGTGCAATTGACTGAAAAATCTAAAGGTGACGCTTACGATCGTACAGGTTCTGTTTTTATTATTCCACAAGATCAGCAACTGTCTTTTTTAGATGGTATGCAAAAAGGGATGAATACGCTACCGTTTTATGATAATGGTAATGGTAAAAAATACCAAGGTGTGATCCGTACGGCTAATTATTCTCCTATCTTAGAGCTTATGCGCTTCTTTACACCTTTTGGTGTGAGTCAATTTAATTATTTAAAATTGAAGGGCAAGACTTGGCAAGATTCTGTATTATATAGACAGGATATCAGCGAGCTTGCGGGGGCTATCAGTGATCAGGAAGTTTATGTAGGTGCTTTTATTGGAAATTATGATAAAAATGGCCATGAGATAAGTCTTGAATTGACGGTACATCCGGGGTTTGATAGAAGCCAATCATTAAAAAAATTACTGCCAATTTTTAATACTACTAATGTAATGGAAATGGGTGGGCAGGAGTACGGAACGATGTTCAATAAGGATCAAGGTTTGGTAGTAACTTTTGAGTTGAAGGAGGATGCGGAAAATGTTCAACTGCGCTATGTTACTACTGGACATGGTGGATGGGGGAATGGTGATGAATTTGTCCCTAAAACAAATCGTATATTTCTTAACGAAGTGCCGTTATTTGGCTTTACACCATGGCGTAATGATTGTGGATCATATCGATTAAGTAATCCTGCTTCCGGAAATTTTGCTAATGGTCTATCTTCTTCGGATTTGAGTCGTTCTAATTGGTGTCCAGGAACGGTAACTTATCCTATTTTTATCGATATAGGAAAACTTAAAGCTGGAAAGCATACTGTCCGTGTTCATATTCCGCAAGGCGAAAGCGAGGGAACAAGCTTCAGCAGCTGGAATGTATCGGGTGTATTGTTATATGACTAAAACGAAAAGGGCTGAAAATATTTATTTTCAGCCCTTTCTAATTATTTTAATATTAATTATACATTGAATCTGAAGTGCATAATATCACCATCTTCAACAATATATGTTTTTCCTTCTACCGATAATTTACCAGCTTCTTTACAAGCTGCCTCAGATCCTAATTCGATAAAATCATTATATTTAATGACCTCTGCACGGATAAATCCTTTTTCAAAGTCTGTGTGGATAACACCTGCTGCTTGTGGGGCTGTAAATCCTTTTTCAATTGTCCAAGCACGAACTTCCTGCACACCAGCAGTAAAGTATGTTGCTAAGTCCAGTAGTGAATAAGCTGCCACGATCAATTTAGAAACACCAGATTCTGCTAAACCTAGATCATCTAAGAACATCTGACGCTCTTCAAAACTTTCTAATTGTGCAATTTCCGATTCAATCTGAGCAGAAATAATTAATACCTGTGCATTTTCATCCTTAACTTCTTCTTTTACACGGTCAACATAAGCATTACCGGTATTGACAGAAGCTTCGTCCACATTACACACATATAATACAGGTTTTACAGTTAGTAATGCTAAATCTTGAATGAAATCGAAATCGTCTTTTTCAAGAGGTGCTGTACGAGCTGATTTACCAGCTTCTAAATGGTCTTTTACAATAGATAAGATTTCGTAAGTGCGTTTTGCATCTTTATCTCCACCTGTTTTGGCCATTTTTTCTACTTTTTGAATACGTTTCACAACAGTATCCAAATCTTTCAACTGTAACTCAGTATCAATGATTTCTTTGTCACGAATAGGATCTACAGATCCATCAACATGGATCACATTGCCGTCATCGAAACAACGTAAAACGTGAATAATTGCATTTGTTGTACGAATATTCCCTAAGAATTGATTACCAAGACCTTCACCTTTAGAAGCGCCTTTTACTAAACCAGCGATATCAACAATCTCAATTGTATTTGGAACAATTTTTTGAGGATTAACCAATTCAGCTAATTTATTAAGACGGGTATCAGGAACAGTGATAACCCCAACATTTGGTTCAATAGTACAAAAAGGAAAGTTTGCCGCTTGTGCTTTAGCGTTAGACAAACAGTTAAATAGTGTTGATTTACCTACGTTAGGTAATCCAACGATACCGCATTGTAAAGCCATAAAATATGCTAGTTTTTTGAATTTACGCAAAGATAAAAAATAAGTCGAAACTTTCTATGTATCTTTAATTATGTTGCAATGGTATAAGATCGATAAGACGAGTATTTATGTTGAAGACCGAATTTATGAGGTAGAAGCGGGGCGCACCCGGTTGTGTATTTTGCATAATGCAAATGGCTGGAAAGCATTTTCTAGGAAATGTCCACATGCGGGAGCTTCATTTGTAACGGGTTGGTGCGAAGGTGAAGAGATTGTTTGTTCTTATCACCGGCATAGATTTAATTTGACAAGTGGCAAAGGTTGTCCCGGACAAGGGGATTTTATTAAGATATACCCTACTAAAGTTGAAAATGAAGAATTGTATGTTGCCATTGAATCTTCAGGTTCTTTCTTTAGCAGGCTATTTAAATAAGAGTTTTTTTGATTAATGATTGGATACGATTATTTGTTGTGCGGATATTCCTGTATCCAGTTAAAACCACGATTCATTAACTCAAATGTTTTCGGATCTCTTTTTTTAAGTCTGATTTCTTCCAATCGCTCTTTTATTTTTACTTTTAATAGCACATCACCATTCTCCTCCAGTTTATAATCAAAGGTGTAATTGTTTAAGGTCATCTTATTTTCTGATGTATTAAAGCCGACTCCGATTCGTTGTACATTGTAAAAATTATCACGAGCTCGTGCATTTCCTTCATATTCAAAGATTAGAAATGACCAATCATTGGGTATGCTAACTCTTTTTTCTGAAGTTGTGTCAATTTGATAGATACCATACAATGGCGATTTTTTGAAATATTGTGCTATTATTTTTTTTTGATTAAAAACACCAAATAGCTGGGTTGAGATAAACAGCATAATCACTAAGACTTTGCATATCGATGCAACCCACTTTTTCCATGCTCTATTGAACACTGGCCTATTAATTTGCTTAAGTTGACTAGACTCGCCTTTGAAAAAAAGGTCTGTTAAAGATTTGAGATATGGAAGTAATAAAAATACCGATAATAAGACTAGTGCAGTTGACATCAACTTTACAGGTACATCGTAAAAATAGTTTATGGCCATTATATTTAAACTTGTAGCCACTGTGATTAAAGCGCCTAAAACCATTGTTTTCCTAAACAGGAGTAGGCCTGCCATTACCTCCACAATACCAATAAAAATATTGTATCCTTTCGAAAAACCAAAGAAATTCCATGCCAATCCCATTGGAGAAAATTCACCTAGAGGTTGCATAAGCTTGGTCAATCCTGGAGGCGGCATTTGCGCATGCATCAATTTGCTTACACCATAGTTGATGAGCATGAATGCAATGTAATAGCGAATAAAGACCGTCAACCAATAATAGCACTTATTGTAATTATTTCTTTTTGTATCTATCAAGGTCCAAATGATGGTTCCCAGAACTCCAATGATAACTAATATCAGAAGTGTTACCCAGTCATAAGAAGTATCTCCGCTACCGTTGGAGAAAATGGAATAGTCGTATTGATATTTTAATATATTTTTCGAAAACCATGGTGTACAGATATGCATTAGCATAATCAATGGTCTATTGATGAAGCTGAATAGAGGGAATGAACCGTTATTATATATCACTATAAATAATAAAATAAAAACGAAAGAAAAACGGAATCCTATTTTTTTTCCAAAACTCCAGTATATGGTCGTGTTATTAGTGGAATTAATCATAAAAAGGTTTAAATAATTAGCTATTGATTACTAAGATAGTGTTTTCATTTAATTTTCCATTTACTTGCGAGAAATATTGTTGGGATGTTTATAGATTGATGCTAGGAACTGAGTTCGGTATGCTTTTTATGAATCTTAATTCTTAACAAAGGAAGTTATCTTAATAATCTGTTGCAAATTCAATTATAGTATGATTTATTTTATTTAACTTGGTCGATTGACTTATATATAACACCAATATTATATAGAACCTACAAAAATAATTGGATAATTTATGAAATATTATTGTTTCCTGGCTTCTTTGTTCATCCATAGTCTATGTGAGGCTCAGGATCAAAGAAAAGAGGTCGTTTCTTTAGACAGCGCTTATAAAAGAGCGTATCATATTACAAAACTTACAGGAGAACAGCCTCGAATTGATGGGAAACTGGATGAAACTATATGGAAGGATAAGGGAGAATGGTCGGAAAAGTTTTCTCAGGTAATTCCTTTTGAACGCGTTTATACACCCTCATGGACTCGGATGAAAATATTTTATGATGATGAAAATGTTTATGTAGGAGTTTATTGTAAGGACGTACACCCGGAAACCATGAATGCATTTATTGGTAATCGCGATGATAACAGTAATGGAGATTTGATCAGTATTGCATTTGACACCTATCATGATTATCGTGTGGCATCTGAATTTAATGTTAATCTCGGGGGAAATAAGACAGATTTGACGGTGACGGATAAATTATCTGTCAATCTGAGTTGGAATACTGTATGGGAAGGACGGACGAATATCGACCTTGCAGATTCAAGCTGGACGGCAGAACTGAGGATTCCTTTTAGTCAATTACGTTATAATCAGAAAAATGAAGATGGTATTTGGGGTTTACACGTAAGGCGTATCATTCGGAGAAATAATGAGGTCCAGAATTGGAGTTTAATTCCAATAAAAAATAATGGACATGTTTTTTCTTTTGGAGAGATGCACGGTATGACAGACTTGCCAAAGCCAAGAGGAATTGAATTTTTGCCATACACGATGAGCAAATTTGTCCGAAATCCGAAAGTACCTAACAGCCCTTTTCAGAAAGGGAGCAGGTGGCAAGCCACTGCGGGTTTAGATGCGAAATTTGCACTGAATGATTTTACACTTGATATGACTATAAATCCAGATTATGGTCAGGTTGAACTGGATCCGTCGGTCATGAATCTATCTGCTTTCGAGATTTTTTATGATGAAAAGAGACCTTTTTTTCTTGAAGGTAAACATATTTTGGAGTTTGATAATAATGAAGAGGGTATGATGTTTTACTCCCGTAGAATAGGAGCAATGCCTACTTATCGACCCAAAAATATAGATAATCTGACAAGTTTTGCGAGCACACCAAATCCTATTCCCATTTTAGGTGCTATGAAGTTAACGGGCACGAACAGAAATGGTGTTACAGTTGGGTTTCTGGAAAGCATTACTGCGGAGACTACTTCTAAAGTGATGCGAAATGGTGAACCCGATAAAGAGATTACAGAGCCTTTAACCAATTATACGGTGGCTCGTGTACAAAAAAATTGGGAAGGTAATACGCTATTAGGTGGTATGGTAACTTCGGTAAATCGTAAGTTAGGAAGAAAACATCTGGAAGATGCAATGGTTGAAAATGCTTTCACAAGTGGAGTTGATTTTACGCAGTACTTTGCTAAGCGTCTTTACTATATCGATGCAAAAGGTATTTTCAGTACTTTACATGGCTCAGCGGATGCGATCCTTAATACGAAAATGAATGCGACCCACTATTATCAACGTGAATCAGGCTCGGGGTATCTGAATTTAGATCCGGATAAGAAGACCTTACAAGGTACAGGTGGTTATGTAAAAGTGGGTAAGAGAGGAAATGCACAATGGAATTTTGCAGAAACTTTTAGTTGGTCATCACCGGGATTCGATCTTAACAATGTGGGGTATCTTCGTCAATCTGATTTTAAATTTAATGAATCTGAGATCACCTATCGAAAAACAGATCCATGGGGCCCATTTCGTTTTGCAGGAATTAATCTAACGCAGAAAAATATGTGGAATTATGGTGGAAAGGCTATTAATAATAATATTGCACTCCGTTGGAGGAGTTTAAGTACGAAACGTCGTATTGAAATGGATATCAAGGAAACCTTTAACTGGAATACCATTGATAGCCGTCAACTTCGTGGAGGGCCAGACTTAAGATTGAATTCTAATTTTGAATCTAATGTAATGGTTAGTTCAGATCGTGCAAAACGGATCGTTTTTAAATTAGATTATAATGGGCGCCACTATTTGGAACAGGAGACAGGGTATAATGCAATACACCCAAGTATGATCTTCCGGTTAGGGGACCATGTTCGTCTTACAGGACAGCTAAATTATGCATGGAATAAAGATAATCTGCAATATGTAAATAGTATTTTACCAACGGAAAACAGTACAGATCGCACGACCTATGTTATGGGGCGTATGAAACAACAAACCTATGGTATTACCTTAAATATGCAGATGAATCTAACACCTGATATTTCAATTCAATATTATGGTTCTCCTTTCACTTCAGTTGCTAAATATGATCACTTTAAAGAAGCCGCGAATACAGATTCTCACACTTATGAGGATCGTTTTAGAACGTTTACTGCAGAGGAAATAAGTTTTAATTCAGGTGTTTATGAAGTTGATAAAGGAAACCATGTGCTAAAGTTCAAAGATCCAAACTTTAGTTTTAATGAATTTCGCTCAAACTTAGTTGCACGCTGGGAGTATCTTCCTGGATCTACTTTGTATCTTGTCTGGGAACATAATCGATCTAATCGTGACGAGATTTATCAAACCGGCTGGGGAAATAATCTAGATCGGATGTTTGGGTTACCCGCAAGCAATACTTTTATGATGAAGATCAATTATTGGATCAATATGTAGTATTCGCTTCTTATCTTGCTGAGGATAAGAAGCGAATAGTTTTTTTATAATGCTATCTCAAACAAGCTAAATGATCCTTCTTTATAATGTTCAGGTAATTCTGGGGTCCATTTAATTTGACTCACTCCTTTAAACATAAAACCACAGCTTATGTAGTAGTTGTTTATTTTATCATTCCCACTATGAGTATCTAGTCTAATGAATTTTTTTTCATTTGCAATTGCATATTCTTTAGCCCAAGCGACGATTTTTGTTACATAAGAATTTCCTCTAAATAGAGGATTTGTCGCTATTCTGTGAATATAAATTGCGTTATCGTTAGCAGATTCTTTCCAGATAACATCATCTTTGAAAGTAAGTACAAATGTACAAGCTACAACTGATCCTTCTAGTATAACAAAATGTCTATTTTCATCGATCTCCTTTTGTACCTGAGCTAATTTAAACCCCTTCCAACCTTTATTACCAACTTGTAGTTTATATGCTGAGGCCTGTTCGTAAACTTTGAAGATATCCTCAATATCATGAGCTGTGCTGTTTCTTATTTCCATTTCTAAATAAATTTCTGATGTACCTGCTTATTTTCGCTTTAGTAACATCATTTGGTGATCTGTGGCAAATATATTTTATTTTTTCCTTTAACAGGGCAAGGATAATGGGATTCAATTGAAAAAGATAGGGATCCACCAGATTTCTATGAGCTCTAGGACCAAATGGAAGTTTTTAGCTGATGAACAATGAAGCTTAATTTTTTTAGTCAATTTCAAAGATAGCTTGAATTTCTACAGCAGAATTTACAGGAATGGAAGATGCACCAAATGTTGCGCGGGCATGCTTTCCTTTTTCTCCGAAAACATCAACTGTAAGATCAGAGGCTACGTTCATTAAGTCAGCATGCTTGGTATAACCTTCGGGTGTATTGAATATTCCAGTTAACTGAACACAGCGTTTAACCTGTTCGAGATTTCCGCCAACAGCTTCGTTTAGCACAGCTATCACATTCAGCATTGTTGTTCTGGTCGCTTCTTTTACTTGTTGTTCGTTGAGTTCTTTTCCTAATTTTCCAGGGTTAAGAATCTTTCCGTCTTTTAACGCTACCTGGTTGATGAAGATTAAATTACCTGTACGAATGTAAGGTTTGTAATTACCTGCTGGTTGGGGAACTTCTGGTAGTATAATCTTTTTTTGTTTTAATGTTGATGCAACTGTTGTTTTATTTTCTAACAAAGGAACAGCGCTCTTAAAGAAGGTGCCTTTTAAGGCAAGTGCAATTTTGGCAAAATTTTCACCTTGGAGCTTAATTAAATAGCGCTCACTTTCGCTTGGTCTTTCGAGATTTTTTGCAGAGGAAAGACTTGTTGTACCCAATACCGTATTACCTTGTGGAATTTTAACGTCAATTTTTTCATTACCACGAATGCCATTTGAAACGAGTACCATCCCATGTACAGCGAGGCTATTCCAAATGGATTGAATGGCTAGTTCTTTACCCGCGCCGCTACCTGCAGACATGAAAACGGTAGCAGGCATACCTTCCAAACCATGTTTTGTCCAAAGATCGACAGTCTTTGATAAAAATTCGCTCATAGCAGTACTCATGTTCCCAAAATAAATGGGTGAACCAAAAGCTATTCCATCATATGATGAGAGTTCATTTGGGGTAGCAACAGGAATTTCTTTTAATTTTGCATGCTCATTTTTTTTAACCATTTTGATAATTGATTCTGCTTGATTGGAACTTTCTAGTCCTTTTGCAAATTCTTTAGCGAGCTCATAAGTGCTTCCATTGTCGGAATGTATGAGTACAAGTACACGCGCTTTTTTTTGTTGTGCGTGTGCTACAATTGAAAATATTGATATTAATGCGATTAATATATTACGTAAGTTAATCATAGATCTTAATTATTATGTTCACTTGCAAAATTAGGTAAGTCATTTTTATTAAATTTGCCAAAAACAACATGCAAAACGACAGATCGAAATGCGGACTTACGGAACAAGGTAAAGGAATCTATGTAGATCTTATTCCAAAGGATATGTATGTTTGGTATGAAGATAATTGGCAACATGATGAACATGAGCATCTTCATGCGCGAAGTCAATTAACTTTTGTAGAAGAGGGGTACCAGTATTTTCATCTGGATCGTAATATATACCTTGTTCCTAAAAATCATGTTATCTGGATTCCTTCGGGTCTCAAACATCGTGTTGTTTCGGAAGCTTCACAGGTGAAACTTATGGTCGTCTTATTTAAATCTGATTTAGAAAACAGTTTTTTTCAGGACATTCATGTATTTCCTGCACCGGCTGTTTTAATAGAGATGCTTCGGTACGCATCAAAATGGAATAAACTTCTTACTGAGGATGAAGAACAGGCTATATTCTTAAAAGCATTGCAGATTAGCCTGCCTAATTTTTGCAAAGAGAGCAATTACTTACAAATACCTGTACCTGGAGATCAACGTTTGTTGTCTGTTTGCAATTATATAAATAATCACTATACTATAAACCTTAAAATTGAAGAACTTGCCGCGCAGTCCACATTGTCAATCCGTACACTGCAGCGTTTGTTTAAAAAGGAAACAGGAATAACCTTAAAAAAATACATACAACTTATTCGGGTGCTCAAGAGTATTGAGCTCATCGATACGAAACAACATACTTTAAGTGAAATTGGTTTTATGGTTGGATATAAAAGTTTAGCTGCTTTTACAGCGTCTTATTATTCCATTATGCGAAATCATCCAAATAGGAAATATTAAGAAAATCTCTTTTTAACTGTATCGTTTGCGATGATTAAAATAAAAAATCCAATGTAACTGTTGTAATTACATTGGATTTCATGTTGCTGATTAGCCTTTTATACCTTTTATCCAGTCTTTAAACTTGGTGATCTGTTCTTGCACAAAAGATTCATGATCATCATTTTCGTTACTTCCTATTGGTAAAATATGTTCAAAGTATGAACCTTTCAATACCTTTCTTAATAGACCTTCTCCAACGAAAGGCTTATCGTCGTTCAAAGTTTTAGCCGCTTTCAAGAGGTGGCGGATATCATATTGTAAAGGATTAATATCTGGAACTTGTTTATTCAGGTTCAGTAATTCATATACTGCGATTCGTGCTGTTCTCACCGAACTTTCCATGGTGAACACGACATCATTATTTGTTTCAATAAATTGCCCCACAAGGCCTAAATTTTTGCAACCATTTGGGACTACTCTTGGGCGGTCTCCTTTGGCGCGAGGCATAAACATGGAGGTAATGTATGGCATGAATGAGGTTCTTACTATGGTGTTTTTAATCACATCATCCAATTGATCCATAATACCTAGATGAAAACATAATTCGCTCAAAATTTCATCTCCTGTACATGCTGGCATTGTTTTTTTGATGTAGTTACCTTGTTTATCCATAAACAATGCATATACCCATAGAACGAGTACATCGTCAGGTTGTCCAGGGAAATGGGGTTGCCTATTGCAGGTAAAACTCATCAACCAATTGGAATCTGTAATCGTAATTATACCTCCAGTAACTGTTTTTCCAGAATATGGATCGTTTACCGAATATTCCTTCAGTTTATCAATTAAAGCAGAAGGTTTACAAGTTAATGTAGCTGATTCCCACGATGACTTTTCAATATTACTACAAAATTTCTCTGGTTTTCCAAATACTTCCGACTTAGCAGCGAGATTTTTCCATAATTTCCATCCGGCACTTTGTCCACTTGTACTGTTATCGATTTCAATAATGGGTGCTGTTTTATTGTCGCCATAAAACGTATCTTCGGTCATAGAGCCTGTAGTAACGATCACAAAATCTTCCTTTCCTACTGGAATGATTACTTCCTTTCCATCTTGTTCAGTAATGATACTTTCGACGGTTTTCCCTTCCGTATTGCTGTGAATATGTAGATCACTAACTAATACATTTAATCTGATATTAACGCCCTTTTTCTGTAATACACGGCGTAATGGTGTAACGAAGGTGTCGTACTGGTTATATTTTGGAAATACAAGCGAAGATAGGTCATTTAGCCCATCAATAGCATGTAGAAAGCGATGCATGTATAGTTTTAGCTCCAATAAACTATGCCAGTTTTCGAAAGCAAACATGGTTCGCCAAAAAGTCCAGAAATTACTGCTCAAAAATGACTCACTAAAGTAATCCGATATCGTGATATTGTCTAAATCTTCTTTTTTCTTTAATAAAAGTTTAATGATAGCAAGCTGGTCTAATTTTGCTAATCCAAATTTGCTGAAGTCCTTAATTTCTCCATTGTTATGGATCAACCGTGCTTTGGAAAAGTTGGAGTCATTATCATTGATCAAACGGTATTCATCAAGAACTGAATAAGGTTCAGGCATTTCAAGAGCAGGAATATCTTGAAATATGTCCCACAAATTTTCGTAGGTCATATCCATTTCTCGTCCTCCCCGAATCACATAGCCTTCTGTAGCATTCCCAGATCCGTCCAGAGAACCGCCATCAATGTGAAGTTGCTCTAGAAAGACTATGTTTTCTGCAGGAATATGTCCATCTCTTATGAAATAGTAAGCGGCCGACATACCTGCAATACCACTTCCAATAATATACACTTTACTATTTTGATACGATTTTGGGGGAATACCTTTATTGCGTTGATAATTACCAATTTGATCGGAAAATGGCATTGATTTCTGAGGAGTATTTCGCTGTTGTTCTTTGCTTGAATCGGGTTCGTGATTTACATTACCATAAGAACTAGATGCATTAAGTACTTTTTCAAATTTTGAGGTGATTTCTTTCATGATACTGATTTTTTCTTATTTCTAATTTTTACTAAATAATGAGCATTCTTTTTAAAATTTATTTTTCCATTCTAAAATCTAAGCTAATCTGGTTCGCTTAATATGTTAATTGATGCTTTTTAAGTACCTTACTTAATGAAATATTTTTTCACTATCGCTACTGATTCCATAACAGTAATTAATAGATTTTTGTTTAAAATAATTGTTAATTAATGTAAATTCATCTTTTTGTGGTTATTTAAATGCGCTAATTAGTTTTTTTTAAGTGTAGCATATGAAATGTAAGTATGTGTTATAAGTGACATATTCAAACGTTTTCGTAAATAATTAATTTGTTTTGGTGGATTTTTAGAGATGTAATTGATACTATTGTTTTAATTTTAATAAAATGATAAACCAACTGATTGAAAAATTACCATGATGTATGTTTTCAATTGTAAACCGTTTTATATTATTTCTTGATCAATAATCATATTTATGAGTTAATTTCATAAATTCTTTAATTATTGTTTTTACTAAAGCATTTATCATTGCAATTTATGTGAAAACATATAGTGATTGTCCTGATCATATTGATTAAATATGAATAAAATGAGCCTTGTGCTCAATAACTAATTATGTAGGTGAAACTATTATAGATCAATTCATGCTTTATACGTGATTCATCTTGTTTAAAAATATAATTCCAATGAAAAAAAATGCAATTGTCAAAGCAGTCTTTATCGGTGCAATGTTAAGTAATGGCGTATTCTCATATGCTCAGATGAATACAGATACAGAAAAAGGGTGGATGAGTCTATTTGATGGGAAAACATTAAATGGCTGGAAATCTGTAGGAGGCAAGGCACCCTATTCTGTAGAAGGGGATGCTATTGTTGGACGGATGACTAAAGGGACACCTAATTCATTTTTAATCACCGATAAGGAATACGGTGATTTTATATTAGAGCTAGATGTGAAACTTGAGGGAGACCAAACAAATTCGGGTATTCAGACACGGAGTCATTTAGACCCTACTGCGAATGGCGGACTTGGCCGGGTGTATGGTCGTCAGGTTGAAATTGATCCTACTTCAAGATCATGGACTGGTGGAATATATGATGAGGCACGTCGTAGTTGGCTTTATCCGCTGGATCTAAATGAAAATGCAAAGAAGGCTTATAAGCAAGAGGAATATAATCATATCCGAATTGAAGCTATTGGAGATGAGTTACGTACCTGGGTAAATGATATTCCGGTCTCCTATGTCGTGGATACAATTGACCGATCTGGATTTATAGGTCTACAAGTACATAGTATACCTGAGAAATTAGATGGAAAGAAGGTTTACTTTAAAAATATCAAGATCCAAACTTCTAATTTAAAATCTCGTGCTTTTCCTAAAGATATTTACATCGTAAATCTAAAACCTAACGACGTAGTTGCTTCAGAGAAAAAAAATGGAGTTAAATTGCTATTTGACGGTAAGAGCAGCAATGGGTGGCGTAGTGTTAATGGGGCAAAATTTCCGGAAAAGGGTTGGGAAGTAAAAGATGGGCAATTAATGGTTTTGAAGTCCAATGGTGGTGAGTCCACTAATGGTGGCGATATTGTGACAAAAGATAAATATAAGGTTTTTGATCTATCATTTGAATTTAAACTCAGTCCGGGAGCTAATAGCGGCGTTAAATATTTTGTAACACTCAAAGAGAAGACAAAAGGATCTGCTATAGGCTTGGAGTATCAGGTGTTGGACGATAAGTTGCATCCAGACGCAAAGTTAGGTAGAGATGGCAATCGTACATTGGCTTCACTGTATGATTTGATGACATCAAATCAAGATGGACGTGCTCGCAGACCAATTGGTGAGTGGAATAGAGGTCGTGTTGTAGTGACTGCCGATAATAAAGTTGAACACTATTTGAATGGTGTTAAAATGTTGAGCTATGAACGAGGTTCTAAAGAATTTAAGGACTTGGTTGCAAAAAGCAAATATAAGGATTGGGTGAATTTTGGAGAGGCTAATGAAGGTTATATTCTATTGCAGGATCATGGCGATCAAGTATCATTCCGAAGTATTAAAATCAATGCTAGTAACTAAATTATAAAAGTATGAATCATTATTTATCGCGTAGAAGTTTTATGAAAAAATCTGCGTTAGCGGGTGGAGCTGTATTAATGGCAAATAGTGTATTTGGAAACATTAATTTGGCGAAGCCTAATGAACGTGTTAATTTAGCTTGCGTAGGTTTGGGAAACAGAGCTGGAGAAATCATCAAATCGTTATATAAGACCGGTTTATGTAATATTGTTGCCCTTTGCGATGTTGATCTGGGCGCTAAACATACACAGGAGATTCTTTCGATGTTTCCTGATGTACCCCGATTTAAGGATTTCAGAATTATGTTTGATAAAATGTCTAATCAGATTGATGCTGTAAGTATTGGAACACCTGATTTTTCCCATTTCGCGGTTACAATGTTAGCTTTAGATCTTGGGAAGCATGTCTACGTAGAAAAACCTATGGCAAGAACTTTTCTGGAAGTTGAATTGATGACAAATAAAGCAAAGAAATCCCCCAAGCTAGTCACGCAGATGGGTAATCAGGGACATTCGGAAGCTAATTATTTTCAATTTAAAGCATGGAAAGATGCTGGAATTATTAAGGATGTGACGCGTATTGATGCACACATGAATATGCCTCGTAGATGGCATGGTTGGGATGTGCATATGAAAAGGTTTCCAGCTGCTACAGCTGTTCCTCAGACATTGGATTGGGATCTGTGGCAGATGCAGACTATGGGGCATGACTATAATAAAGATTTCGTCAATGGGCAATGGCGATGCTGGTATGATTTTGGCATGGGCGCACTTGGTGATTGGGGAGCACATATATTGGATACTGCTCATGAATTTCTTAATCTGGGTTTACCTACTGAAATTACAGCCGTTAATCTGGAAGGACATAATTCATATTTCTTTCCGATGTCTTCTACACTTAAGTTTCATTTTCCAAAAAGAAGGAGAATGCCTGCAGTAGATATTAATTGGTACGATGGATTGAACAATCTTCCTCCGATACCTGAAGGTTATGGTGTTTCAGGATTAGATCCAAATATTCCTGCACCAAGTACAGGGAAGCTTGAACCAGCAAAATTGAACCCAGGTAAAATTATCTATAGTAAAGATCTTCTATTTAAAGGCGGTTCACATGGAAGTACGTTACAAATCATTCCAGAATCTAAAGCGCAAGAACTGCAGTCAAAGTTACCTGTGGTACCAAATTCGCCATCAGACCATTTTGCTAATTTCTTAAAGGGATGTAAAGGTGAAGAAAAAACAAGATCGCCGTTTGAAATAGCCGGGCCATTGAGTCAAGTTTTTTGTTTAGGTGTTATTGCACAGCGTTTAAATACAAAGCTTATTTTTGATTCTGAAAAGAACGAAATTGTCAATGACATTTTTGCTAATGCTTTATTGGCCGGCCCTCCACCTGCAAAAGGGTGGGAGGAGTATTATCGCATGTAGCCTTAGTTTGAAAGATAGTTGTTGTCGAATAATACCAATAGAGCAATCGCAAATTGCTCTATTGGATTATAGGGGATAAATATGTAAAATAATTATGTGGTGCATATTTAGTGAATAATATTTTTTAATAGAAACTAAGGGAAATTGGATTCTCCTTATTTATTATTAGCAAGAATTGCGATATCCTTAACTTCTATAGTATGTGATGGATATCCGTTAACAGTAATATTTATCATCGCTTTGACTACCTCTTGTAACGTTAAAAAATAGTTTTTATTGAATGCTCTCAATAATGGAAAAATAGCGTTAATTACTCTGTAAAATCCTTTTACATTTTTAGCCCCTTTATTGGGTTTCATAAATGCTGGTCTGAAATTGTAAACAGATTTAAAAGGAAGTTTCAAAAGATCATTTTCTGTTTTTCCTTTTACTCTTGCCCACATTTGTTTCCCTTTTTCACTGCTATCCGTACCCGCTCCAGATATGTAGCAAAATATGCTATTGGGATTGACCTCAGCAAAGGTTTTTGCAAAACCTAAGGTTAGATCATAAGTAATCTTGGTAAATTGATCTTCATTTATGCCTAAAGATGAAATTCCGGCACAGAAAAAACATGCGTCATATTCTTTTAATTGATCAGAAATAACGGAGATAGTACTAAAGTCGCTGTGCAGGATTTCCTTAATTTTCCCTCCCGAATATCCACAAGGTTTTCTACCAATGACAAGAATACTTTGAACTTTATCATCAGCAATGCATTCCTGTAGGACACCTTCTCCGACCATTCCACTTGCGCCGGTGATGATCACTTTAATTTTGGAATTAGTCATTTTGTAGTGGTTTCGTTTATTGAGTGTACGTATAGTTTTGAATTCATTTATGATCGTTCATTAATGATTTAATGAGATGTCGAACATGCTCTTTTCTGATTTGAAAGTATATTCCCTAAATTTTTATCAGGACCAATATTAATCCATTGATCTTGCTCATAGATTAGTTCATTACTAATTTAATGAAAATTAGTATGATAATCAATGAAAGCCAGTACTCGATTCGATGATTTATTTTAATATAATCGTTGTCATTTTTACTGTGTTATATTGTTTAGGTTCATTATACAGGCATAATTGTTGTGTGGATATTTAATGTGGAAAATATTGATTTGTTGGTCAATTATTTTCTAGTAAAATGAATATGTAGCTATCAATTAAATGATTTGATTATGAAGTCTATTCTTATTCTCACCGATTTTTCTTCCGCTACAGAGCAAACAATAGGTTATATCAAAGAAAATGGATTACAGCTTGGTATACAACGGATATTGATTTATCATTCATTTGGCCCCCAAGGTATTGACACATTGGTGCCTGATGGGATTAAAATTCCTATTTTAGGTGATGAACATCAATTATTTGAAAATTCAATTGCCAGACTTCAAAAATTACGCAATGAATTATTAGAAGTATTGCAAGATGTCGAGATCGATGTTCTGATTGACTCTAAACCTGTTGTTGAGGCTGTTCATGAAATCGTACAGGAGAAGAATATTGATCTTGTCGTATTAGGTATAAATGGAAGTGATGATGGGGGTAAAAACAGTGTTGGAAAAATACCTGCCCATTTAATGAAAAACCATAGTTTAGATCTTCTGCTTGTTCCTTCAAACTTGAAATCATATCGTATGGATAATGTAATGCTGGCTTGCGACCTAAAAAATATTGTTCAAATTCTTCCTGATAAGAAGCTAAAAGAGTTTGTACGTGATCTAAACGCACATCTTTTTGTAGTCAATGTTGGTGAGGAAAATGATATGGATGCGGTATCTTTAGTACAGGAGCAGACCGTTTTACATGAGCTTATCGATGATCTCAATCCTGAGTTTCACTATTTAAAAAGTAAAGATACCGTGCCGGTTTTACTACAATTTGCACAGTCTAAACAAGTTGGACTCATTGTTGCAGTACCTCTTAAAAGAGGTTTTTTAGAAAATTTATTTCATAAAAGCGAAACAAAAAAGTTAACATTAAATACCAGTATTCCATTATTACTGATGCATAAAAGGTAAGTGTTAATTTCTTACTAAATATTATTGATAAACCTCTTATTAAAAAATATTGATTAAATTCATTTTTATATTACTTACATGGAAGGAATTATTGGAATTATAGCAAAAATTGTGATTGGTATTGTTGCTGTAGAACATCTTTATATTCTATGGTTAGAGATGTTTGCATGGGAAACCAAGGGTAAGGAAACATTTAGATCTTTACCTAAACACTTATTTAAGGATACCAAAGCTCTAGCCGCAAATCAAGGCCTCTACAACGGTTTCTTATCTGCCGGTCTTTTTTGGTCGCTTTTAATAGGAGACTCTTTATGGCAACATAATATAGCTTTGTTTTTTCTAAGTTGTGTTTTTATAGCGGGTATTTATGGGGCTGCAACAGCAGAAAAAGGTATTTTTTTTAAGCAAGCATTACCAGCTTTGATTGGAATTATACTTCTATTATTAAGTTAGAAAAGTTTTATAATTAACTGTTATATATTTTGTTGTATTTATTTGTGTGAATATTCACTTTAGTATTTGATATTTATTTTTAATAGATAATCTTTGTTTTGGATATTTATAAAAGCTATTTTTGCCCAAATTGACTTTCAACAAAGAATGAATCTAGGACGAATTTTTATTATGACAATGACTATGGTCTTTCTAATGAAACCGTTTGTTCCTACGCTTTTTTATTTGGCGAATGTCGACTATATCAAGGAGTATTTTTGTGTGAACAAAGATAAACCGATGTTGCATTGTGATGGTACTTGTTTTTTGGCTAAGAAAATCGCAGAATCCAAGAAAAAGGAACAATCTGATCGCCTTCCGGTTGATAATGCAATGGTTCAAGTTGATTGGATCAAAGAAATTCAACATTGTTTCTTAAGTCCTATTATACAAAAATCTAGTAAAGTTGCTTATATCCCAGTTTATTATCATAAAATATATCTAGGAAATCCTTTTCGTCCTCCCCAGTTTACATAAAATATTTTGTTTCTGAATTGAAGTTTTAGAGAACTTCACATCAGTATCCTATGGCTACAGGCCTTATTTTACATCAGTTTTAACAATTGGATGGTTCCGATTATGAAGTTTTTTGTTGCATTATATGACCTATAATGTAAGCGACTGTCATGTGAGCCAAACAAGTATTTTATGTCATTATGCCACTATCTAAAAGTCCTATGGGACTAGGTTATGTGCTCGGCTTGATCATTACATTGCAATTGATCAATAGTCGAACGCTATTTGCAGGAGTATATCCAGACCAGATTTTATTTAAACAGATTACGATTACTGGGGCCGTTGAGGATGCTAAGGGTAAGCCAATTGCTCATGTGACTGTAGTCGAGGCGGGAACAGTTAATCGCACTCAAACGAACCAGTACGGTCAATTTTCATTAAAAACTAATAATAATACTGCCACATTGCAATTTTCTGCAGTTGGTTTTAAAAATAAGCTTATCCAAGTTAATGCAGGGCATAAAGTCTTGGTTACGCTAGAAGAGGAGTCGAGTATTATTGATGAAGTTGTGGTGACTGCATACGGCAGTGCCAATAAGCGTAATTTCACGGGCTCGTTACAGGAGATAAAAGCGGATAACTTAACGAAAACATCAGCGGCAAGTTTTGAGAATTCATTGCAGGGAAATGTGACAGGCCTTCATGTTTATACTACCGGTCAACCTGGTGGTAAGTCGAGTGTTCAGATTAGGGGGATGGGTTCGATTAATGGAATTAGAGAACCTCTTTATGTATTGGATGGAGTTGTTATGAACAGTGATAACAATTCAAAAATAGGAGGTAACGGTGCCGTTAATCAAATTAATCCACTGACATCTATCAATTCAAATGATATTGAAAGTATTACTGTTTTGAAAGATGCGGCCGCTGCTTCTCTGTATGGTTCAAGAGCTGCAAATGGTGTTATCTTAATCACAACAAAAAAAGGACGTAAGGGGGAAACTATTCTCAGTGTACTTTCGCAAGGCGGAATACTTTCTAATCTAACTAAAGAGAAGACTATTTCAAATCAGGACTTTAAACAGCTTTGGCAAGTTGGTCAGGTGAATCAATATATTCAAAATAATGAAGGATCGGATTATACCCGTATTTATAACGATTCACAGTTGTTACAACATTATCAATCTTTGGCTCAAAAAGATTATTCTTCCGTTTATGGTCATGATGATGCGAATTCAAACTGGTTAGATGCCATTTACAGAACAGGAACTACACAACAGTATTCTATTGCAGCAAGTGGTGGGAATGAGTCGACTCTTTTTTACGCATCGGGTGAATATCTAAAACAAAATGGTACGATTATCAAATCTGACCTCGAACGAAAATCCGGTAGGTTGAATATGGAGAATAGGGCTAAATCATGGTTAAACTTAGGAGCAAATTTATCTGTCGCTCAATCAGACCGTAATAGCGGACAGTATGATTCAGAATACGTTGGCGGATTAAATCCTTTATTTATGGCTAGGGTCTTGCCGCAGGCAGCTCCTATATATGATAAAAACGGTTATCAGGGAATAGCAGACCTACCAAATCTCATTGAAAAAAATGCTAACCCTATCGGAGTGATTGAAGTGGGGAAATATGAAAATAAAGATTTGCGGTTAAGGGGGGCAGCCTTTGCAGAATTAGTATTACCTTATTCAATTAAATTTAAATCAACTTTAGGTATTGATCATCAAAGTCTGGAAGAGACTTTATATGATAATAAAGTATTTGGAGCTGGAGGAGGACAATGGAATGGGGCGCTTTATGTTGCTCAGGGACAGCGCTCTCAATTAATGACTTCTAATATATTGTCTTATCAAAATAGGATAAATAAGCATTCTTTTGATATTCTTGCTGGATTTGAGGCAGAGGAATCCAAAATGAAGTCCATTAATAATTCAGGATATGATATTTTGGATAATGAATTATTGTCTTCGAGCAGTATTGGAACATTGTGGTCATGGAATGGTCAATCGGATAACTATGCTTTGATTTCTTATTTCAGTCGTTTGAATTATAATTTATCCAATAAATATTTTATTTCTGGAAGTATACGAAGTGATGGCTCATCGCGATTTGGAAAAGATTCTCGTTGGGGTAATTTTTGGTCGATTTCGGGAGCATGGTTAATCTCTGATGAGAATTTTATTAATCATAATAAAATTAATCTTTTAAAACTTAGAGGAAGTATGGGGACTAACGGAAATCTGCCGCCAGCTTCTTATGCTTCTTTAGGTTTTTTCACGACGGCAGGTAAGGCTTATGCTTCGGAATCGGGATTGTCTTATGGACAGTTAGCTAATCCGAATTTATCTTGGGAGCTAAGTAAAAATATTGATCTGGGTTTAGATGCGCGATTGTTTAATACTTTAGATATTACATTAGATTATTTTAATAAAAAAACGAGCAATTTATTGTTAAATATACCAGTTTCTTCAACTACAGGATTCACTAGCCAATTGCAAAATTATGGCGAAATGAAGAATTGGGGTTGGGAATTTAGTATGAAATACAGAGTAATTGACCATAAGGACTTGAAGTGGGATACACGTATTAATGGGACCATCCTCCATAATGAAATTACTAAGTTACCATCTGATCTTATTCCGACCTATAGTTCATCCAACGGTCAAAATCCCCTTATTACTAAAGTTGGCGAAAGCTTAAATTCATTTTATCTAAGAGATTATGCTGGAGTAAACCATGAAAATGGTTTGGCAAGCTACCATGTTCTTAAAGATGGAAGAAGAACAGGCGAGCTGACGACAAATGCAGAGGAGGCCGGATTTGGAATTTTCGGAAACGCTGTACAAAAGGTTCAAGGAGGTTTTTTAAATCAATTTAATTTCAAAAAATTTAGTCTTGATGTATTGTTAAATTATGGAATTGGAGGCAAAGCTTATGATTGGACTGCATTTAAACGTGATGATGATGGTTTTTTACCACAGTTTACAAGCACAAAAGCTCAATTGAACCCTTGGACCCCACTTAATCCAGATTCAAAAGTACCGATACGCATTAATGGTAATAATACTTTTTCAAATGATGTGTCTACCAGACATCTATATAATGCCGATTATTTAAAGGTTAGAAATATACGGTTGAGCTATCATTTGGATAAATTTAGGTTTTTGCAAGGTGCTACCTGTTTTATTCAAGGCGATAATCTGCTTTTATGGACAAAATTAGACGATTTTGATCCTGAAGCAATTACTAATGGAGTTAATTTATTTCAAACGCCAACTTCGAGAAGTGTTTTAATAGGCGTTCAATTCAAATTATAAGATATCTTACATGAGAAATAAATACTATATAAGTGGAGCTTTTATGCTGATTTTGACAATCTTTATGGGGTGTCAGAAGGACTTATTAAATCAAAAGCCGGATCATGTCATATCAGAGGAACTGGTGATCAATTCGGTAGACAAGTTAAAACGCTTGCTCGCGGGATCATATAATGAAATTTCAAATGGTAATTATTTGGGAAGAGTGCTATATAAGCGATCTGCCGTAAAAAGTGCAGATTTTAGATTCGTACAAACCATATACAATCCAAGAAATTATGAACAGATCGAATATCGTTATGAAGAAAGTGGTAATAACAACGGTAGTTCGTCCATATTATGGTTGCAATGTTATAAAGTAATCGGCAACCTCAATCTAATTTTGGCTAATATAGATCGTGCTATTGGTGATGATGCACTTCGTGCACAAATTAAAGCTGAATCTTTAGCATTACGTGGAATGGTCTATTTTGATCTTTCCAGAACATTTGCATATCCATGGATAAAGGATAAAGGAAAGTCACAGGGGATTCCATTAAAGCTTACACCAAATGAGGTGGTTATTGAAAGGGGAACCCTGGCACAGACATACAATCAGATCTTGATTGATTTACAGATGGCTGAAACTTTGCTAAAGGAGAGTGTTCCCGCAGCAGGGAGTTCCAAGTATATTACTAAAGTTGGAGTACAGGCGCTTATGGCAAGAGTATATTTGTATCAAGAGAATTGGCAGATGGCACTTCATTATGCTCAAAAAGTAATGGAAGTTATACCTGAAGAAAAACTGATGGGATTGACGAATTATGTTTTTTCAGATTATACTTCTGAATCAATATTTGAGCTAAGTGTCACAAATGATAACTCGCCGGGGAGTAATGGTTTAGGTGCTCAATTTGATTTTAGAGCAGGGGGACAGGGAGATATTTTAGCGACACAGACTTTTAGTGATTTACTGAAGGAATATGTTGCAGATCCACGTGCTAATCTACTATTGACTGATAAGGAAGGGACGAAGAATGCTTTTGTGAAATACATCAATAGAAGTGGTGGGTCTGGCTTAAGTATTCATAACATTCCTGTCATCAGGCTTTCAGAGATTGTGTTAATTGCTGCTGAGGCTTGTGCAAATGGGGCCACAGGAGGAGAAGAAGCTGCACTTCGTTATTTAAATATGTTGATTAAACGAAGAACTGGCGATTTTCAACGGGATAGGGCTACTGAAAGTGGTGTGGGGTTATTAAATAGAATTGCAAAGGAGAGACGGAAAGAATTAGCACTAGAGGGGCATGAAATCTATGATTTGATCAGAACTGGAACGGCTTTAGAAAGGAAGCTAACTGATCATATCAATACTGGACTTAATAGTAAAAATTTGAATATACCAGCTATATCTGTAAAAATGATCTATCCGATTCCGGCTAATGAAATTAGCGCTAGTGGAATGAAACAAACTATTGGTTACTAAAAGTTATTCTTATGAAAAATACAATTAAAATAATTGGATTGCTATATATGATACTATTGCTGTCTGCATGTGATAATAAGCTGAAAAAGGAAACTGATTTTCAGGAAATTCCATTTGAAGAAGGATCAAATGCTGTTCTGCCACATCTAACGTCTTATGCGGGGCAATTATATTTATCTTGGGTAGATACAGTATCTAACTCGAATCCTAGCTTACGGTACAGTAAGCTTCAAAACGGGAAATGGCAACCACAGGTACTACTAGCTTCTGGTAAAAACTGGTTTGTGAATTGGGCCGATTATCCTATGCTTGCTATGCATAAAGGGAAGATATTGAGTCATTATCTACAACTCTCAACCACAGGTAAGATGGCTTATGATATTAAATTTAATGTTTCTGATCATCAAGGATCTACTCATTATAAATTGTTGCACAGTGGCCATACGGCTACTGAACATGGATTTGTATCTATGATTCCTTATCGTGACAGTAGTTTTTTGATTACTTGGTTAGATGGTCGTAATATGGTTACTGATGCTCATGCTCATGGACATCATAGTGGAACAATGAGTGTAAGGGTTGCAGAAGTAACAGCTCAGGGTGAAATAAAAGATGAAACTATTGTTGATGACAGTGCATGTACTTGCTGTCAAACGACTACTAGTCTAACAGCAAATGGGCCGGTGGTACTGTATAGAGACTGTACTTCTGATAATATACGTGATATTGTTATTGTAAGAAAGGTGGGAAATGGGTGGACTAAACCGGTTCCTATTCATGCCGATAATTGGTTTATCCAGGGGTGTCCTGTAAATGGACCAAAATCAGCTGCTATTGGTAATACTTTAGCGGTTGCATGGTTTACTGCATCAGATGAAACTCCTCGTGTGCAACTGGTGTTTTCAGATAATGGTGGAGAGCATTTTATGGATCCTATATTGATCAGTAACAAGCGTGCACTTGGACGTGTTGATGTAGCCCTTGTTGATACTGACCAAGCGATAGTAAGCTGGATGCAAACTGAAGGTGATTTAACTTATCTATATGCGATGCTCGTTAATAAAGATGGTACAACTGGTCCGTTGAGAAAAGTTACACAACTTTCATCTAGTCGAAAGAGTGGTTTTCCTCAGATGGAGCTTGTAGGAGATCAGGTATATTTTGCATGGGTGGAATTACAAAATAATGATACGAAACTCAGAACGGTATCAAAACCTATAAATCAGTTTAAATAAGAGAAAGTGCTATATGTAACCTTAATTTATAAATAATGATAAAAAAAGCCGGATACAAAAATGTATTCGGCTTTTTTTGAAAAATGTAATATTATTATTTATCGTATCTTTTAGGATGATTATTTTCATCCATATCTGCCAAAAATAAATGATCTTTGTTTGGATGGATCTTAAGAAGATATTATTTAATTCTTATCTTTAAATAATAGTAATGTATATTGAATCAGTATTGATTACGATCAACCCAAACTAATTTATATTTTATGGACTACTCTCAATTGATAAAGGAAACGGCCGAATTTGTACATAAGTATATGGATGAACATGACCTTTCAAAATTCAGCTTCCATAATGATGCACATACGCAGGAGGTTGTGGATGCAGTTCAGAAAATGGCAAGTTATTATAATCTTGAAGAGCGCAAGACCGCAATTGTAACGTTATCAGCCTATTTTCATGATCTTGGTTATTGTGTTCATGGCAAAGATAGTCATGAAGAGAGGAGTGCGGCCATTGCTTCAGATTTCCTTCATTCAAAAGATGTTGATGATAGTTTTATTCAGTCTGTGTCTGGCTGTATACTAGCGACAAAATTACCGCAATCACCAAAGAATCTATTGGAAGAAATTGTTTGTGATGCTGATTTATTTCACTTAGGCAGCGATCGTTTTGATGCCCGCAATAAATTGATGCGTCAAGAAGCGAAAGCTTGTGGATATGTAGTGAGTAAAGATGAGTGGCGAAAAAATACGATTAAATTAATGGAAGCTCATCATTATCATACGGATTATGGTCGTAATTTACTAGAAAATAAAAAGCAGCAGAATATGACGGTTTTGAAACAAAAAGAAAATTCTGGAACTGCTGATCAAGAAAAAAAGAACGGGAGACCTGAAAGAGGGATTGAGACAATGTTTCGCATCACCTCGACTAATAATCAGCGTTTAAGTGATATGGCTGATAATAAATCCAATATCCTAATCACTGTTAATTCGATAATATTATCTGTTGTTATTGCTCTCCTATTACGTAAATTAGACAATAATGCTCATTTAATATTTCCTACATCAATTTTATTATTTACTAGTTTAGCAACTATGGTGATTGCTATTTTGGCAACGCGACCATCTGTTCCGGACGGAAAATACACCGATGAAGATTTGAAAAGTAAAAAAGTCAATTTGTTGTTTTTTGGTAACTTTTACAGAATGAATCTAGAGAGTTATAATAGCGGAATGAAACTTATGATGGAAGAGCGTGATTATCTGTATAGTACTTTAATAAAAGATGTCTATTCTCAGGGTGTTGTGTTGGGCAGAAAGTTCAAATTACTTCGATTAGCTTATAATATTTTTATGTACGGGTTGATTGTATCCGTATGTGCGTTTATTATTGTTGTATTGATTAATTCCTAATGTATGCTAAACATTGAAAGTGAAGAAGTGAGTACACGTCTCTATAATCGTGATTTGAGCTGGTTATCGTTTAATGAGCGTATTTTGAGAGAAGCAGGTAAAAAACAAGTTCCGCTATTAGAGAGAATTAATTTTTTAGCAATTTTCTCTTCAAATCTGGACGAATTTTATCGGGTTAGAATGCCCGTACTGCTTGCTTTGAAAAAGATTAAACATCAGGAAAACATAGATAATGACTCGCAAGACGTTAAAATTTACAAACAGGTAAAGTTATGCATAAAAAAACAGTTATCTCTTTTTGGAAGTATCTTGGTAAGTGAAATTATTCCTGCTTTAAAATCAGCTAACATTCATTTCATCTATAATGAAACAATCCCCGATACTATTGTTAACCAAACTAAAGATTATTTTTATGAACAGATTACATCATACTTAGAAATATCTATTATCGAAGATATCACTTTTTTTCCAAAAAACAATCAACTTTATTTTGTTTTTACTTTCAAAGAAGGGGAACTTGATAAGTTGGGAATGATTTCTATTCCGTCGGATCAAGTTCCCAGATTCTATTATGTTGCCACTGAAGATAAGAAGTATATTGTTTTTATTGACGATATTATTAGGCAAAACTTTCCAGATATTTTCAAAGATCACTTCATTACAGGTATGTATTCATTTAAGGTGACTCGTGATGCAGATTTGGAGTTAAATAATGAATTTGAAGGCTCGTTGCTTCTGAAAATTGAAAAGCAGATCAGAAAAAGAGATTTTGGGCTAGCGACACGTTTACTCTATCAGCCAGATCTTCCAGATGATCTTTTAAGTGCATTGATTAAGTTGTTTAAACTTCGCAAATCTAGTTGTATCAAAGGAGGTAACTATCATAATCTAAAAGATTTTTTTTCTTTTCCGATTGATAAAAAAGAGTGGAAATATAGACCTCAACCTCCAATACCTTATCGGTTTAAATCTTCATTTTTATCTTTGTTAGATGAAATTAGTGTTGAAGACATCCTCGTTAATACTCCCTACGAGTCTTATGATGTGGTGCTTAGATTTTTTAATGAGGCAGCGGTTCGTCGAGATGTGGAAGAAATATATATATCCATGTATCGGGTAGCTAGTGATTCTAAAATTCTACATGCAGTATTAAATGCAGTCAAAAATGGAAAAAAAGTAACTGTTTTCGTGGAATTAAAAGCGAGATTTGATGAGGAAAATAATATTTATTGGGCAAAGAAATTAAAAGCAGCAGGTGTAAATGTACTATATAGTATTCCAAATTTAAAAGTGCATGCTAAAATTGCTTTAGTAAAAACAAAACAAGGTAATGCCGTCCAGTTTTTTGGTTTACTTTCTACGGGCAATCTGAATGAAAAAACAGCCCATAGGTATGCTGATCATGTTTTATTGACTGCTCAGCAAGAAATCTTACAAGAAGTAATGGAGGTGTTTAATGTGTTAAAAAAAAGACGAGATCAAACTTCCTATTATAGTACCCATTTCAAGTATTTACTGGTGTCACAATATAATTTGGCAACAGGTTTTATGCAGCTCATCGATCAGGAAATTGCATCTGCAAAGATGGGATTGCCAGCATGGATCATTATTAAGGTCAATAATTTAGAAGAAAAGGGCATGATCCAAAAGTTGTATGAGGCAAGTCAAGCTGGAGTGGTAATTCAATTAATAGTCAGGAGTATCTGTCGTCTAATACCGGGTGTTGCCGGTCTAAGTGAAAATATTAGCCTTAGACGTATTGTAGATAGATACTTAGAACATAGTAGAGTTTTTATATTTAACAATAATGGTCAAGAACAGGTGTATTTAGGATCAGCAGACTGGATGCACCGTAATATATACAATAGGATAGAAGTTTGTTTTCCGATTGTTAATAGACGATTAAAAAAGGAGATTCAAACAATTATTGCTATACAATTGGAAGACGATACGTCTGCTGAAGTTCTGGATGAACATATGGATTCCATCGAAAGATCTGTTGATAAAGGTATTCGCGCCCAAGAGTGTATTTATGATTATTGTAAACAAATAAATGAGTAAGGAAATGAATGGTAGAAAATTATTATTGATATGTATGCCTATTGCTAGTCTATTTTTCTTGACAGCATGTGCACAAACTACTCAAGTTTATAGGAGCCCAAAGGGCTATGATTTCAATAAAGGAGAAAAATTATTTTTACCAGATGCTCTTCATGAACTATCTGGAATAGCATTTCCTGCAGAAAGCTCCAAACATATATTTGCAAACGAGGATGAAAATGGTCTGGTGTATTATTTTGCGCCAGGTGAACACCAGTACCAGCAGATCAAGTTTGCAAAGAAAGGTGACTACGAGGGACTTGCCATCAGTAATGGATATATTGTAGTGCTAGAAAGTAAAGGTACAGTCTATTCGTTTCCTTACAGTGATATACTTCAAAGGGAAGCTACAAATGTTAAAGTAGGAAAAGACCTGATTCCTAAAGCTGAATATGAATCACTAGCGGCCTCTCAATCAGACAGTTTATTGTATATTATATGTAAGAAATGTGCTGTTGATAAATCGTCTAGCAAAGTTACTGGTTATGTATTGGGACTTTCTAAAGAGGGTGATTTTTTCAAAAAAGGGGAATTTAAAATTGATGAGAAACAAATTGACTTAATTAGTAGTTTAAAAGGAAAACAGTTTCGGCCATCAGCTTTGACTAAAAACAAGCGGACAAACGAGTGGTATATTTTGTCCTCGATTAATAAAATGTTAGTTGTTGCAAATGACAAATGGGAGGTGGTTGGCGCATTTCCATTAGATCCGTCACTTTTTAATCAGCCTGAAGCTATTGCATTTGATGATTCGGGCAGTTTATATATTGGTAATGAGGGTGGAGATAAAGCAAATAAAGCAACATTATTAAAATTTAAATTGAATTAAAAGATGTTGAAATTTTTATGTGTTACACTTCTTTCATTTTTAATGACTGGGGTATTTGCACAAGATAGTGTAGTAAACCGAGTTATTTTTATTGGTGATGCCGGTGAGATTAATTTTAAACAGGAAACGATTATTCCACTTGCCGCCGCACTGGTTTTAAAAGGGAAGACAACTGTTATGTTTTTGGGGGATAATATCTACCCCAGTGGTATGGGGCTACCCGGTAGTAAGGAAGAATTGGAAACAGCATTGATCTTACGGTCACAGTATGAACCTATGCGAGCAGCTGATGCACCAGTATATTTTATACCCGGCAATCATGATTGGGATAAGATGGGGAAACAGGGACTAGCAAAGATCAGAGCTCAAGGAAATTTTCTGGATGCACAACAAGATTCACTTTTGCAATTAGTTCCTAAAAATGGCTGTCCTGATCCGGTAGAAATTCCTATTTCAGATCATCTGGTTATTATTGCATATGATAGTGAATGGTGGCTTTTTCCTCATGAAAAGATCGATACAAATATTAGATGTGGCTGTGATTCTGAAGTTAAAGTTATAGAAAAACTGAAGGAATTGGTTCATAAGAATAAAAATAAAACAATTTTGGTTGCTTCACATCATCCTTTTTATTCATACGGTGTTCATGCGGGTTACTATTCGTGGAAGGACCATATTTTTCCACTTACAATATTGAATAAAAATTTTTACCTTCCATTACCTGTAATTGGATCATTGTATCCATTAATGAGATCAACAGTGTTTTCAAATCCTGAAGATATGAATCATTCGGATTACAAACGTTTAAAACTACAAGTAAATGCGGTATTTGAGGGAGTTCCGAATTATGTTTACATATCTGGTCACGATCACGGCTTACAGTTTATAAAAAAAAGAGATCAATATCAAATTGTTAGCGGTTCTGGAGCAAAAAGCTCATCTATAAAAAGTAATAGTAACTTACTTTATAAAAATTCAATGCAGGGTTTTGTTACTGTGGATCTATTATTGGATAGAAGTACTCAGATTACTTATTATACTTACGATAATAAGGGTATTAAGGCAGATTATGCATACCGGATACCTTATAAAACAGAAATCACAAATAAATAACGAACTGAATCTACTCTGCATAACATTCCCATCTTAAATGTAATGGGTCGTGTTAGTAATTTAATTTTTTTAATATGCAATCAGCATTATTTACTATAATAAATGAGGAGGAAGATCAATTTCCTGAAATTGAAACCCACCTTTCTTTTGACCCATTTTTGAATTATCTGAAAAGAAAAGGTGAAAATGAAATATCAATTAAAAAGAACTTTTTAGCTAGTGTATTAAAGGATTTTAATCAAGCATTTGCAAAATATGGTCCTTTGGAGAAGCACAATATTCACCAATTTGAAAACGAATTTAGATTAATTCATGCATCTTTAAATCCAGTATTACAAGATGATGAGGACACTTATTGGGCATTGGGCTTTCCTTTAGGACAAAAAATATGTTTTGGAACAGATAGATTCTATGCTTTACTTGAACAGTATAGATGTGATAATCAACTTGCTTTAGCACATGATTCTGTTGGGTTTTCTGAGAAAATCCAGATGTTGTATTCATTTATATTAGAAAGGTTATATGGGATAAAATCTGCTAAGCATTTTGAGATAATTCATTCCTTTATCGATGCATTGACTGGACTACAAAAGTATTACCGGATCAATATCGATCATACTTTTGTAGATGTAAAAGTAATCGGAAATTTACCTGTTTTTGATCGGATAAAAGTAATTGATGAGTTTTCAAAAACATTAAATTTTGAGATAATAAAAACTTTGATTCCATTGAATAAAATCAAAATGGATGGTTTTTCTATTTTAACAGTTACTGATATTACTGAGCAACAGGCGCTTGAAAATATAAAAAATATCATTATAAGGGGAATTGATGAAGCAGATTCTTATGGACACGTGATTATGGCGTTAAGGACATTAGCAGGAAATCCTGCTATTGAATTTTCTCTTTTACCTTTTTTTAAGTTGAATAACAAAGTCGTATTTGATTTTAAAGAAAAGAAAACGTCAGCTTTATTGGATTTATTAAAAATTAATAAAGGAAGTGAGCAACGTATTCAAGAGTTGCTGGATGAATTTATTAAGCAACCCCAAATTCTTGTTTTTAGTAAAGATTTTCCTATTGAAGATAGAACTATGTCCTTCCTTTGGGAACGACTGAAAGATCTGGGCATCGTCAACTATGCATTGATTCCCATAGCCCATAATAAAGAGATCGTAGGTGTTATCGAAGTCTTTACAAAAACAGATGCAGTTCTTGATGAACAGATTTTGGCTCGAATATTTAGTGCAAGTACCTTACTAGCACAGTTGCTAAAAGATGAAATTGTTGAGTTTCAGACAAAAATAAACGAGGTTATAAAGGAAAAATTTACATCTCTTCAATCTGCAGTACAGTGGAAGTTTAATCAAGAGGCTTGGGAATATTTACAAAGAATAGAACAAGATAAACCTAAACCTATTGTTGGTGATATTAAATTTGAACAAATATATCCGTTGTACGGTGCCATCGATATTCGAAATTCAACTATTGAAAGAAATAAGGCGGCTTTTCAGGACATGATTGTTCAATTAGAATTATTGGAGAATGTCTTAATTCAATTGAAACACTTAAATAGTATTGTTATTCTTGATGAAATGATTTTTAACTGCCGCAGATGGTTACAGGAAATTAATGAAGAATTAATGGATAGTATGCAGATTCAGCTTAATGACTTTTTTAATCAAAATGTGGCTGAAGTTCTCACTTATTTTAAGGAGAATTTAAAAGAATCTCATCCGATTATTGCCGCATATGAAAATGCTATCCATCCTTTAAATGGGGTTGTTTATAAGAATCGTAATGTTTTAGAAAAATCGATACGTTTAATTAATAGTGGAATAAGTGGTTATCTGGAGTTATTTGAAAAGGAATTGCAAAATTCTTACCCTTGTTATTTTGAAAAATTTAGATCAGATGGTATTGAATATGATATTTACATAGGCCAATCTATCGCTCCAGACAAAAAGTTCAATGAGATATACTTAAAAAATATCCGACTTTGGCAATTGACGTCAATGGCGGCGATTGCAAAAATTACACATAGTCTGTTGGATCAAATGGAGAAACGTTTACTAACAACGCAGCTTATTTTTGTTAATGCTACGTTGATCGATATTAATTTTAGAACAGATGAACACCGATTTGATGTAGAGGGAGCTTATAATATTCGCTATCAGATTATAAAAAAGAGAATCGATAAAGTGACTATTAAAGGTTCGAACGAACGCCTTACTCAGCCGGGTAAAATTGCTATTGTCTATTTTACAAAGCGTGAGGAAAAGGAATATTTAGGATATATTCAATATCTACAAAAGAGCGGATCTTTATTAGATGATCTAGAAGAATTGGAATTGGAAGAATTACAGGGTGTTAAAGGATTGCAAGCGTTGAGAATAGGAATTAATTTAGCCTAAAGTAGCATACTCAACGTATCAAACAAATGATCTAAATCAATTTTTAGATTTTTAGTAATCCTTATTTTTGCAATTATTAGATATCTACCTAATTAATTAAAATAACAGTTTATGGCAACATACAAATGGTCAATAGACCCAAGTCATAGTGAAGTCGCTTTTAAAGTGAAACACTTAATGATTACAACGATAACAGGTTATTTTGGGAAGTTCACACTTGATCTTGAAACTACTTCTAATGATTTTAATACCGCTAAGAATATAGCATTTAAAGCGGAGATAAATTCTATCAATACCAATGATACACAAAGAGACGAACATTTGAAGTCAGCTGATTTTTTTAATGCTGAAGCCTACCGTTATTTAGAATTTACTGGTGTTAAATATGTAGGAATCGGGGATGAAGCGCAACTAACCGGAAATTTGACAATAGGAAATATTACCAAAGCTATTACATTACAAGTTTTGTTTGGCGGGATTGTGGTCGATAGTTATGGCCAAACAAAAGCAGGCTTTTCTTTAAGCGGGCAACTTAGTCGTAAGGAATTTGGTTTAACATGGGATGCTGTTACAGAAGCTGGTAATATTGTGGTTAGTGATGAAGTACGAATTAGTGCTGAAGTTCAAGTGATTAAAAAAGATATAATACTCTAGATTTTGGATCATGATAAAGATATATCATAACAAATTGTGTAGTAAAAGCTGTGCTGTATTAGATTTATTGAAATCGAAAGATGTAGATTTATCAATACGGGAGTATCTTCAAGATGTTCCTAGTAAAGATGAATTGCTTGAGCTGGTCACTTTACTTCAATTAAAACCTCTTGAGCTGATACGACGTAATGAATCAATTTTTCAAGAAAAGTTTAAAAATCTTGTTCTTTCGGATGAAGAATGGATATCCGTTATGTTGGAGTATCCTATTCTAATTGAGCGTCCTATTGTTGTAAAAGATGGTAAGGCCGTTATCGGTCGACCGATTGATAAAGTAATAACACTAATATCAGAAGGTTAACATTATTTGTTATGAAAAGTATCTAGATAGGATTGCATACTTTATTTTTTTTAATACTGGGTATCTAAATAGAAATCCAGTCGCAACTTTGGGAAGGTGTTAAAAAATCAGTGCGTGGTGGAAGATTTAGGTATGGATAGTTAACTTTGGATAGATACAAACCTATTGGATGGGCCGGTCTCAATATTTTGGGAAGTTCTAATGTAATTAAATGATTTTCAAATTCATCAATACTTAGTTCCCCATTACCTATTTTTAAAAGTTTACCGGTTAGAATTCTGATCATCTTACCTAAAAATCTATTACTGGAAATATTAAACCGAATTCTATCACCTTTTGTATTGACAAATATTCCTGCAGCTGTTACATGGCAGATTGTATGTTCATTTTTATCAGGATGTGTGCAAAAGGGACGAAAATCCTTATATTTTAAGAGCAATTTTGCAGCTTCACTCATTTTGTCTAAATTTAATTTGGGATATAAGTATAATGAGCTTTGATTGCTTAAGAAAGGATCTTTGTACGTGTGAATAAAGTAATCATATTCTCTATGCACTGCATCAAAACGAGCATGCGGCTTACCTTCCATTTTTATTATATCGTAAATGGCGATGTTATCAGGAAGAGCCTTATTGAGTCGAAATAATAAGTCGAAATCATATTCTTTCTCAATATCCGCATGAAAAAAGTACTGACTAGCGTGGACTTGAGCATCTGTACGGCCACAACCAAATATGGTGGTTGGTACTTTTAATACTTTATGGAGTGTATTTTCCAAAACTTCTTGTACGCTTTCTACATCAGGTTGTCTTTGCCAACCATTATAATTCTGACCCTGATAGGCGATATGGAAAAAATATCTCAATTTACCTTTTTAATTTAATGCAATTTTACAAAAAAATGCTAGCTTATTTTTATAAAAAACTTTTTACCTTCATAATATTTTAAATTGACTATTCCTTATTCATTTTTGCAATTTTAATATGTGCAAGATGATGCTCACAATGCCAAGCGTACAGTCCAATATTTGTTTTAATATTAATGAGTTCGTTCGAGTCAGGATGTCTAAATTGTCTGGCCATATCCGAAGGTGTCATATTTTGTAGTAAAACTACCCAGCGGTAATGTAGAGCTTCTAGCATATTTATAGAAGAATTAATAGCAAGTTCTTTTGAGTCAATAAGTTCTGCCCAAAGATCTTCAGCATATGGTTTTATAACGGGTATATCTTCTGTCAAAGCTAGTTTAAATCTGATTAAACTATTCATGTGGCTGTCAGCACAATGATGTATTATTTGCCTTATTGACCAACCATTAGGTCTATAGGTTTTTTGTAATGCTTCTTCCGATAATTCTTGAACTTCTTTTTTTAGAAGTTCTGGGAAAGATTGTATAATTCCAATCCATTTTGTTATCGTTCCATTATCTATTGTATTTGGCGCAATAAATTTACCAATTGGAAACTTCAGTTTATCGATATTAGATTTCATATCTATGTATAAGTTCTTATGTTTTTAACGTCATTCTCGAGCTCCCTGAAAAGATCACTTATTTCTTTTATTTCGAATTACGTATGTATTAATACGGCTCTTAATTCCTTTACAGCGATAAATCATTGTTTTAATAATACGATTAATAATGCGATAGCAAAAATAACCGATTACAGATACAGTTAAGATTATTATTGTATTATCAACCCATTTTGGCAATAGATGATTTAGCAAAAAATATCCCATGAAGATCAGGTATGCTACTAAATAAAGTATGATGTAAAAGCTCTTTTTCCAACCAAACCAAGCTGAGAGATATAAATAGCTACTGATTAATCCAATAAATGGTAATATGTAAACAAGGTTTGTATCAGCTAACTTATCATCAAAAGGAGCATAGAAGAATCTACTGATCAGGATGATTATAGCCAAATTAAAAATAAATTTAAGGATCCAGTGGATATTATATATGTACATAAGTTTTATATAATTATTAAAGACAATTGCCAGGTTTTCAACGTATTTTACTATAAACTATGGGAACAGACCAATAATTGAAAACCGAAAAAATTAAAATTAACAAATTTCGGTGCGAAAAACTAATTATAAATATGAAACAACTTGCGTAATCGGTCATAAGACATTTCTAGTTTATTCGGAATATTTATTTATGCATTTAGATTAATGTGTATTATTTTCTTAATTTTTAAACTAAAAATAAGATTCGGTTGTTTAGTAATCGAGTATACATTACAAGAAATCACGATCATGGAAACAATTGTTTTTTTAACCGATTTTTCTGTTCCTGCTAGACATGCTTTCGATCAACTCTTGACCCTTGCTAAGCAAACAGCTATAAAAAAAGTCATCATATACCACTCCTTAGGGTATCTAAATGGAGGATTTTACTATGTTGGCGAGTTTATACCGCCACCAATTCTTGTAGATGAAACAGATATTGCGGCAGTAGACTCAAAAATGCTTCTTTTGAAACAGGAATTATTAAATGTTTCACCAGCTACAAACGTCCATACAAGACATGATAGTTTTACTGTTTTAGATGGCATGGAGCGAATTTCCGAAGAGGGGCATGTTGACCTAGTTATTGCTGGCATGAGAGGAAATGATGATAATGGTAAAAATAGTATTGGTACTATTACCAATGAGCTGATACAGGCACATCTGTATAACCTTTTATTGGTGCCAGATATGGATAAAGTACATATCTTTAAAAATGTGATCCTTGCAGTGGATCTAATGCATTTAGATGAACGATTGCCCGTGAAAACAATATTTCATTTACAAGAATTGTTATCTTTAAGATGGTATGTTGTAAATGTAAGTGTTCAAGGGAAGCATAAGGCAGCTGATTTAATTGAGGAACAATCTTTTTTGCATGCAAGTTTAGATAGTCTTGAACCGACTTACTCTTATTTGGAAGGTGAAGATTTTGTTGAGAAACTAAATGTATATGTTCAAGAACATAATATTCATGTATTGATCACGGTACCCCGTAAACTTGGATTTATCGCTTCGTTTTTTCAAAAAAGTGCCTCAAAAAAATTGGCAGTTAATGCCAAGGTCCCTATTTTAATGTTAGTATCTTAATCAACTTCTTCATTTTTGTAAGTTAAATCAATTAGATTAAAATAAAGGGGTGTATATAGATTAAGATCTATATACACCCCTCTATTTGTTATTGTACGGGTAGATTACTGCATTTGCATTCCTTCCATCGAATTTTGATTTTTGTTTTTCTTAAACATATTCATATCCATTTTTCCAAAGCGATAAGATAAGTTCAATTTGATTAGTTGAGGATTTGAAAGTCGATAATAAGATTGTGTAAACCCTTCTCCTGAAGATACAATTGTATTACCTCGGCTTCTGAAAATATCATTCACAGCTAAAGTTACTGAGGCAGCTTGATTTTTTAAGAAACTCTTTTTGAGAGCTAGATCGACACCATAAAAAGGTTTGATGAATCCTTGGGATGAGCTTTGTGCTTGATTCATTGGAGGACCAAATGACTGACCTTGTGTGACAGGCATATTTGTTTTGCCTTGATATTCAAATGCGACTTGAAGATTCCAATTGTTTTTAACATTAAAGGTGTTGTTCAATTTTCCAAATACTGTCCACATTGCTTCAGACGGGGTACTGTCGTCAACTTCTATTTTTGAATTATAGAAATTAAGGTCTGCGGTTAAATCCCACCATTTTTTAAGATTATTGGTATATGTAAATTCTGCACCATAGTTTTTACTAGAATTGGCATTAATATAGGTATTTATAAAATCCATTTTGCCTGTTACTGGATTTAATTCCTGAGTCAAAAATCTGGTAATCAAATTATTGGTAGATTTATAATAAACTGAAGCTAAAAAAGTGCCTTTTCCATGTGTTCTACTATACGAAAGCTCGCCAGAAGTCGTGAATTCAGGAACAAGATCGGCATTACCTTTCGTAATATTTAAGCTGTCTGTATAATCGATAACAGGTATCGTTTGAAAAAAATTAGGACGATTCACGCGACGCGTGACACTCATCTGGATTTGATCTTTTTCGGTCAGTTTTTTACTTAAAAACACAGATGGAAATAGGCTTAATGGATAATTGTTCTTAAATTTTTCATTAGTATTTAAAAGTTCTCCATTATAAGTTGAGTTTTCAGCACGTAGACCTACTTTATAGGATACCCAATCTTTAAAATTTCCTCCGAGTGAAACGTAAGCGGCATAAACGCTATTTTTACTATCGTAATTAGCAGATGCTGAAGAAATATTTTTAAAGTCTTCTTCACCAATATCTTGTATTGAATTATCGTTGAGATTTTTTAATTTATTAATTTGGGCACGAAGACCGGTCTCCAATTTCATTCCATTTTTGAAAGGTTTAACATAGTCCGTTTGGATAGTAATAAATTTATTATTTCCAGAACCGATGTTCTGTTGTTTTTTTGTGCCTGTTATCTGGTTTATATCATTGAGATAATTTGTGGTGTAAAGACCGTTTGAATTATTATTACCTCCGAAATAATTAAAGTCAACAGTTAATTCCTCACCTTCTGTTTTAAATTTCTGTACTATTCCGGCCTGTAGACCTCTTGGTTTAAAGCTTCGTTCGGATTCCGAAATTCGATTGCTTAATGAGGTTTTTCCTTCAGATTGTGTTGATATTAGGGTTTCTTCATTTGGACGAAATTTCCCTTCAACCAAAACTCCGGCAATTGATAATGAAGTTCGTGGACTGAAATCATAATCTAAACCAAGTCTTCCAAAAGTGATCATACCTTTTGTTTTTCCTTCAATATCTTGATCTACAGTTGAATTTATGTTATTTATATTACTCGTTCTATGACTATCTCCTTCAGTATTCGTACGCATTCGCATATTCATTCCTGTAAATGACAGGTTTAATTTGTTTTGACGTGCATTGAGGCTTCCCATAAAATTAGTTCCGCCAAATCGATCTCCACCTAGGGTAACCATACCATTATATCCTGTTTTCTTATTTTTTTTAAGGATTATATTTAAAATTCCAGCCATGCTTCCTGAGGCATCGTACTTTGCAGAAGGGTTTGTGATGATCTCTATTTTTTCGATGACATCTGCGGGGATCTGATCTGGTGAAAGTGTTGTAGGCTTTCCATCTACAAAAATGGTTGGTGCAGCATTTCTGAGCTTGACATTTCCATCGATATCTACTTGTACAGATGGCATATTACGAAGTACATCGATAGCAGTACCGCCAGTTGCTACGATGTTTTTTTCCACATTGAATACTTTTTTATCAATATCCATTTCCAATAAAGCCTTTCGACCTGTGACAGTTACTTCTGCAAGTTGTTGATTGTCATTTTTAAGTACAATAGTTCCTATATTTTTGTTTAAGACTTTTTTATCATCACTATGATCAACATTTAGCTCGAGCGTTGCGTAACCTATTGAGCTGATTTTTAATTTCCAATTATTGGTATTAGAAATAGCTGAAAAGTTAAAATTTCCATTTTCCAGCGAACTTGTACTTCTTATTAATATTTCTCCTTCCTGATTGTTTTTTTGATCTTTGATAACCTGAAAGAGATTAATCGAAGCCTTTGAAATAGGTTTTCCTTGACTGTCTATAATTTGACCAAAGATTGTACCTTCAGACTTATTTACGTTTGTAGGTGAATTTTCAGCGGTATTTTGAGCATGCACAGTTGATATTGCAGTTGCTACAATAAGCGTTGATATATATCTTTTCATTATTCTTTTTTTATCGATTTGTTTATCCCTTTTTAATAGAGGTCTGATATATGACAAATTTGATAAGGATTTTTAATCTACACAATGATCTGTAGACAGACAGCGTAAATGTGTAGACGAATGAAGTTATTGAAACAAATGTTAGTATCGACAAGAGAATTTAATTTAGAAAATTTCGATATTTCCAACATATTTTTTGCCTACTGGCAGTGCAATCTCAGGAAGTGTTAATTTCGTTAGAGCGACGTGCTGAATTCTATTTTTGTTTACTATATATGAATTATGGATTCTTAAAAAATCTTTTACTGGCAGAATTTTTTCCATACCTCTTAGGTTACTACGGGTAAGAAGTGGAGCATTCCGATTTACCATATAGATTTTAACATAATCTTTTAATCCTTCTATGTAACTTATTTCATTGATAAATATTTTAATCTTTTTATACTCAACATTGACGACGATGTGATCTACTATATTATTTTGATTTGCTCGTAAAAGCATAATGTCTTCAACCTTTCGAATAGCGCTAGTCAATCTTTCTTTTGCAATTGGTTTCAATAGATAATCCACTGCATTCAATTCAAAACCCTCCACAGCATATTGATGATATGCTGTAGTGAATATAAATAAAGGTGGATTAGTAAGTTCGCGGATAAATTGTGTTCCTAATTTTTCCGGCATTTGTATATCCAAGAAAATCAGATCGACTTCATGATCTCTCAAGTAATCGACGACATCGATTGGCGAGTTAAACTTGTGCAGTATTTCAACCTTGTCAAAGCTTAATAAATCGTCTTCTAAGATGTTTAAAGCAAATGGTTCGTCGTCTATAAGTAAGCATTTAATTTTCATCGGTCATCAATTTGAGTAGTACCTGGAAATAACCGTCATCCGTTTTTGTAATGGAAAGATCATGACGATTTGGATATAACAGTTGCAAGCGACGCTGAACATTGGTTAATCCGATTCCTTCACTTGTTCGAAGTTCTGTATGCTGTAGTATTTTATTGCTGGACTTAAAAATTATACCGCCTGGAATCTGTGCGAATTGAAACTTGATTTCTGGACTGTTTTTACTGTCTACACCATATTTGAATGCATTCTCTACAAAATGAATAAATAGTAAAGGTGGTATCAATCTATTTTTTAGATTAGATTCAATTTCGAGATCCACATTTCCAGCTATCGGAAGACGGAGTGTTTGTAAGGCAATAAAATTCTGCATATGCTCGATTTCCTTAAAGAGCTCTACTTTTGCACCATCAACTTCATAGAGAATGTACCGCAATATTTCGGATAATTTGACGATCGTGTCTTCAGAATCTGGTGATTGTTTACGGATCAACCAGCGGATGTTGTTAAGGGTGTTGAATAGGAAATGTGGACTGATCTGAAGTTTTAGAATTGTTAATTCTGCTTTTGTTTTCTCCAAAGCAATCTGCTTATTTAATTCTTTTTGCCTGGCCTGTTCCCCATATAGAAAAATCATGGATGACGTAATTAAACAAAGTGAATATATAATTCCAGGACCGATCACTAGTCGTACGAAAAGTATATTTTCTTTTGTGAAATGTGCCAATTCTCCATTAGGATTAAAGTATACAATAGCATAGTTTAGCGCGACATAGGATAAAAAAGCACAAGCAATTAAAAGCACCAGAAACTTTCTGCGTGTAAAGAAGTATTTTGGTGCGACATAATAGCAGTGTAAATAAAAATTTGTTGCCAAAAATATTATATTGGCTAGATGAGATAGAGCAGAGTAGGGCTTAAACTCCGAAATCTTATCTGGTTGATAGAGATAGGTGATAAAGGGAAGTAACAATAAAATGGTCCAGATGACTATGTCTAAATAGAATTTTCTGAAAAATTTGCCGATCATAACATTTTTTTAGCCAATATATTTAAGGTATATAACAAATAGTAGATCAGAATTTATCTTACCATTTTATTTTGTTCTTAAATACTTATAGTAACAATGTTACAAATTTTTAATTAGAATGTTACATGCTGAATCATTGTATATTGGGTTAAATGGTTGCGAATTCTCTGCATAACAATAATTGAACAATTGAAATTAGAAACTAATAATTCTTATTTTCAATTGTTCAATTCCAAGAAATCATATCGAAATTATGATACTGATTTTAAAGTTTCAATAGATCCTGTCACTTGGTCTAAAATTTCGAACGCAACCTCTGCCATTCTATTCCCTTGACTGTCTAAAAGGGGATTTACCTCTACAAATTCTAAGCAAACCACTTTATTAGATGCAATAATTTCTTGAAGCAATGATGTTATTTCCGTTTGATTAAATCCTTTGGGTACTGGTGTACCAGTACCGTTAGAAATTAGCTCGCTGTCCATACTGTCAACGTCAAATGAAACATAAATATGGTCACATCCTTCCAATTGCTGAAGGGTGCTCTGAACACAGGATTTTATTCCCATATCACGTAATTGCTCTACTTGATATTTTTTTATATTCAGTTCCGCAATTAGATTTTCTTCTGGTAATTCGGTATCGCGAACACCAAAGTAGATCAGGTGTTCTGCTATTATTTTAGCTTGGGAAGTTCCTATTGTTTTTAATTTATTCCAATATTGTTTGGTTTCTGCATCAACATTATTAATTTGATTTTCTAAATTGTCCGTACCTAATACCGCCGCTAAAGGCATTCCATGTAAATTACCAGAAGGTGTGGTATAGGGTGAATGTAAATCAGCATGGGCATCTATCCATATTACTCCTAATGTTTTTTCTGGATATGCAGACTTTATACCACTAATGGTACCAATTGCAGATGAATGGTCTCCTGAAAAAACCAGGGGAAACTGTTCTTCTAGTAAACTATCTTCAACAGCTATTGCCAATAATTTGCACTGCTGTAAGACCTGCTTTATTCTCTTACCAAATGGATTAACAAGCGGATCATAAACTGTGTTATTGCGCGTTTGTATATCTATAAAATTATAGTTATTGAAGTATTGACTTCCTTTATTAATTGCAGCAATTTCGATAGCGTCAATCCCTAGGTCGGAACCGCGGGTACCTGCTCCAATATCCGATCTATTTTTAATTAATTTAATCGATCTATTCATATTTTTTGTGCAAATTGATGAAGTGATTTTTCTATAATTGATAGACTTTCCGTAATTTGATCTTCTGTTATTACTAATGGGGGAGCTAATCTAATTTTATTACCGTGAGTAGGTTTGGCTAATAATCCATTTTCCTTAAATTTTAGACAAATTTCCCAAGCAGTATTATCTTCTTCTTTGCTATCTATTACAATTGCATTTAATAATCCTTTTCCTCTGACTTCTTTAATTATGGGACATCTTATCATCATTTCTTGAAGGCCTTCTCTGAATATTTTACCCATTTTTTCAGCATTTAATGCTAAATCCTCATCTATGATCACTTGAAGAGCTTCCATGGATACTGCACAGGCTAGGGGATTCCCACCATATGTTGAACCATGTTCTCCAGCTTTTATAGTCAGCATAATAGAATCGTCTGCTAGCACAGCAGAAACCGGAAGTACACCTCCAGAAAGTGCTTTTCCTAAAATTAAAACATCAGGCTTTGTATTTGAATTGGTATCTTTAATATCAAAAGAGGCTAGCATATTTCCTGTTCTTGCAATACCAGTTTGAATTTCATCGACTATAAATAATACATTGTAGTCTTTGCAAAGTGCTTTTATACGAGATAGATAATCATCACTTGGAACGATAATTCCAGCTTCGCCCTGAATGGGTTCAACAATAAATCCAGCAATGTTCGTATCATTTTTTAGTAATTCTTCAAATGCTTGAACGTCGTTATAAGGCACTTGTGTAACCCCATCTAAGAAAGGTCCAAAATCTTTTCTTGCCGAATCATCATTTGAAGCAGAAATTACGGATATGGTTCTACCATGGAAGTTACCACTAGCGAAGACTATTTTGGCTTGATTTGCAGGAAGCCCTTTAACTAAGTAAGCCCATTTACGGCATAACTTCATGGCTGTTTCTACGGCTTCAACACCGGAATTCATAATTAAAGCTTTATCATAACCAAACAGATTACAAAGATACTCTTCAAAATCACCTAATTTATCACTATAAAATGCTCTTGAAGTTAAGGTAAGCTTTTCAGCTTGTTGGGTTAAGGCTTTAATAATCCTTGGATGACAATGTCCCTGGTTTACCGCTGAGTATGCCGAAAGAAAATCAAAGTATCGGTTTTCTTCAACATCCCACACAAATACTCCTTTTCCTTTTGCTAAAACCACAGGTAAGGGATGATAATTGTGGGCACCATATTTATTTTCCTTTGCAATGAATGCATTGCTTTTTGCTAAATTTGTTAAGTCTGCCATATTATTTGTAATTGGAATTATGAAATAAATGTACGATATTTAATTTTAATAGCCTAATATGGATTTAAATTCACTCAATTAGTAGCTTATTAAATTTAATTTAACTCTAAACTTAATAATTAAAAATAACCATGAATCATTTGGATGATTTTGATATACAGATTTTGAAACAGCTCGAAGCAGACGGACGCATGGCGTATTCTGCTATAGCTACAGAGCTAGGAGTTTCCAATACAATGGTCCATCAGCGTATTACACGCCTTATGGATCAAGGTATTCTTACGGGAATTAAGCCTGTTTTGGACGAAAAAAAATTGGGTTACGATTGGGGAGCTTTTACTGGAATATCTCTTGAAAAAGATCATGATTCAAAAAGAATAATTGAGGAGCTTCATAAAATTCCTGAGGTAACAGAATGTTACTATATTACTGGAAATTATACGCTATATTTAAAGATCATCGCTAAAGATCATGAGCATATGAGACAATTATTGTATGAGAAAATAGACAGTATTGCAGGTATTGCCAAAACGGAGACTATTATCGAGCTGGGTTGTGCTTTTAGACGTAATATTGTTTTATAAATCACTTTATCATAGAAGATAATGAAAATAAACTTACAGAAGTATGGACCGGAAGATTTTAACTCTTTCAAAACACTTGTTTGTGAAGATGATTTAATGAAATATATTTCTGGAAATGGATTGAATGAAAATCAGGCTAGAGCAAAGTTCGATCGTATTCTTGAAATCAATAGTAAGGAACGTGAATTAGGATATTTTAAGGTTCTTACTGAAGAAAATGAATTTGTGGGAGATTGCAAGTTGGAGCGATATAAGCATGATGAGAGCATTCTTGAAATAGGTTATATTATAAAAAAGAATTTTTGGAGAAATGGAATAGGATCTTTAATCTGTCGAAAATTACTAGATGTAGCGCATAATTTATATCCTGATTTAGCGGTTATTGGAATTATTGATCCAGAAAATATGGCTTCTAAAAAATTACTTGAAAAATTTGGATTTGAAAGTTATTTTATTGGGATTGAAGACGATTTACCAACTGAGAAATTAATATTGAAGAAATTGCAAGTTGATGAATGAGTCCTATTTGTAAATAAACGTATAATGATGTATCGTATGTATTTTAATTTAATTTTTTAAGAATTATGAAGTACTGTGCTTTTCTGAGGGGTGTAAATGTCAAAGGAACCAACATGAAGATGACTGATGTATGTCAGGTTTTTAGGGATGCAGGAATGCAGGATGTTAGGTCCATAATCGCATCTGGTAATATTGTTTTTTCATCACATAAAAACGAGATCGAATTAAAGTTAATTTTGGAAAAGTCCATGTCAGCTTATTTTTCTTACGATGCTGTTTTATTTATAAAGTCGGAGCGTGATACGGTATTATATTGGGAAAGTGTTCCTTTTGAAAAGACTACGGATTTTCATATCTATGCATTTGTCGGAGATACTGGAATAGAAACTGTTTTAATGGCTGAATTTCAGGACGCGACGCAAAATACCAATGAGAGCGCAGAAATAGTTAATCATATTTTCTACTGGCAGGTCCCTATAGGAAACACGCTTGATTCAGCATTTGGAAAGATTTTGGGTAAAAAGACACTTAGAGATCAATTTACAAGTAGAAATATTAATACTTTTGAAAAGGTTCTAAAGAAGATGAATTCGTAATGTGGTTAAGAACTATTGAAAGGAAATCCCTTGTAATGGCCTTATAAGTTATAATAATAACAGTATGACTTATAAGGTTAATAGAAAAGAGATTATTAACTTTATTTTAAAGAATAGTAGTCAATTTTTATATATTTTAGACTTAACCACATTCTGGTAAAAACAATTATCCCTCCGATAATCTAATACGATAAATTACTGCGTTTTTTATTTGTAAGCTTTACTGAAACATTTTTATGCAAAACAATAATTATTTTTTAATAGATAGCTTCTTTGGTCTCATTTTTGCTATTAAACAACCTGCGCATTTACAGTGTTTAGAAGGAGCGTAATTCGACCTCGTTTTAAATTATATTAAGAATGTTGGATTATGATGGGATTGATCTGGAAATTGAAATAAATCTACCTTTATTTACATAAATAGTAAAGCCATTCTTTTTAAGAATGGCTTTTTTTAATATTCTAAACTTACCCTAATTTGATAATATTAATCAAGTTGTCATATTCATCTGCCTCTCCCAAAATTTTACAAGTCATTAGAATCAAACTTATTGTGACTAAAAGTATCCAACTTAACCTTGCAGGAAAATAATCAGCAACAGTTAGCCGGATTTTTATTTTTGGTCTTTCTGTTATTAAATTGCTAATTTTTATTTGGGATTTTGATATTGAAATTCAACTTATTTAATTTTTTTAGCTTTCGATTAAACGTCTATGATAATTTATTTGTCCGAGATGATAAGCGAGATGGGTTGTCAGGTGAATTAAAAAAAACTCTGTTGAAGTTTTTTTTGAAAACACTAAAATGGGATATTCGCTATCTAATTCTTCATCTGCTATTTGGCTTAGTGCAAGTCTAATGGTTTCAATTGTATCTTCTATTTTCGTAATTAGATCTTTTCTCGGAACATTTTTTTCTAAAAATTCAAGATCTCTATTTCTTACATAGTTAGTTTTCCCGATCTCTTTACCTATATAAGTGTTTAAGTTACCAATTAAATGGAGGGTTAAATTTCCCGCTGAATTCAAGATCTTTTTCTCAATCCGCCAAATATTGGATTCATTTTCATAAAGTTCTATTTCAGTTATTAATTTTTTCAGATCTCTTTCAAAAAGGGATACTAATATATTCGTGAGCATATTTAATTATCATTAAAGTTTTTCCTTTTCTAAAAATGGTTTCAGCAACTTTCGCAATTAAACTGATCCTGATTTAGAATTATTTACTTTTAATTGTCACTGTCTTTTCAAAGCGACCATGGTTGCTATTTGAAGCTGCTTTATATTGATTTGAGTTTGTAATACATAACCAAGGTATTCCATTTATATCTTTTAGCATTTCTTTTTTGTCTATTTCCACTACGAGATCTAGATCTTCTAAGTCATTAACAGCAATAGTATGGATAAAATCATCAGCTAAAAAAGTTCTTGTATGATAGATATTTCCGATATAAAATACTTGACCAGTTGCACTAAAACAGGTTTGTGATAATATTTTACAAATCAGTTTCTTAGGAATGAATTCTCTTTTTTTTGTCTGTCTATTTAGGATTTTGTACGCAGCTTCTTTCATGCTCCACATCAGCCATACTATAATTTCTGGATCAGAACTATTGGCTATAAAGCACTGTTCTTCTTCTGTAAATAGTTTTTCCAGAAACCCATGTCGTTTCCAATTACTTTCTTGACGGGATTTCTGTATATCTATGATATCATTACCAATCACTTCTGCGCTAATTTGATTTCTATAATTTCGACGGCTGTTCTCACGTTTAACATACGTTCCATATCAGCATTATCGATGACAACATCAAATATTTGTTCAATATCGAGTACAATATCTACCAGATTTGCAGAATTGATGTTAAGATCATTAATAAAATCGGTGTCTTCATTTAGGTTTTCGTATTCTTCTAAATTCGTGGTATAAGGTTTTATAATTTCCTTTAACTTACCTATCAACATTTCTTTATTCATAAGATTAAATTTCAAATTTTTTAAATATTACACAAGCATTCACATCACCAAATCCAAAGCTAGCTTTGGCTATTACATTTAAATTAATGTTAAAAGATTTTGTCGGTATTTTTGAGGCATCAATATGAGTTGCTATTTCTGGATGTAGATCATCGCAATTTGTATTTCCAAATAAAAACCCATGATGAAGTTGCAGCACTGTAGCTACACTTTCAATGCTTCCTGCAGCACTGAGGCAATGTCCTATCAAGCTCTTTAATGAATTGACGTAGGGAAAATCAATATGACTTCTGCCCAATGCCTTTGTCCAGTTCTCTATTTCAATACTATCTTTAGCAGTTGCTGTAAGATGACCATTGATTGCGTCAATATCATTTGCTGAAATAGCTGCGTTTTTGAGAGCATCAATAATGCATCTTTGAACAGCTTTGCTATTTGGAGCAGTCATCGTACCATTTCCCCGCTGTCCCCCACAGTTTACACTACCACCTAGAATTTCTGCGTAAATATTTGCCCCTCGTTTTAGCGCACTTTCCAAGTCCTCAATAATTAGTGCTCCTGCACCGGATGCAGGTACAAATCCTGCTGCTGTTGCACTCATAGGACGGGAGCCTGCTTCAGGATCTTCATTATATTTAGAACTGCAAACTCTTAAAGCATCAAATCCAGCCCAAATGTAGGGGCCGCTATCTGAAGTGCTGCCGGCTAATATGCGTTTTGCCTTTCCTGATCTTATACGGTCATAGGCCATTATTATTGCTTCGGTCCCTGTTGCGCATGCCGAAGAATTCGTGGTTACCTGATTTCCTAGTCCTAATTTTCCGCCCAGATATGCACTTATACCACTATTCATAGTTTGAGCAACAACACTGCTACCAAGTTTACGCGTCTGTAAATCATCAATTTTATAGATACTTTCGCGCAATTTATCAATGCCTGATGTTCCTGATCCAAATATAGTTCCACTGTCCCAATCAGGCTCATTATTATTTTCTATCGGAAGTCCAGCATTTTTCCAGGCTTCAACACCTGCAATGACGCCATATAGTATTCCGCTACTGTTAAAACCTCTAAGTTCAAGATCGGTAAAATACGCTGACTTTATTTCATCTGTAATTTGGGGTTTTCCTGCTATCTGACAAGAAAACTGCAATTGCTGTAATTGTTCATCCTGGCGTATTCCAGATATACCATTTTTAATAGCATCGGTAAAAGCAGGTACGCCAACTCCATTTGGAGCAACGACCCCTAATCCCGTTATTACAACTCGATTCATAGCTCAGTGGTTAACATTCCTGAAAATATACCTTGACTAACAATCTGTTCGGCTTCGTTTTTCATACTGATGTTACACTTGAGTTTGCCGAATCTAAAATATATTTTTTGAGAAATTACAGTAACTTTTTCATTTGGATATACAGGTTTTAAAAACTGCATTTCGACAGATGTAAATGCAATTGAAGTATTTTTTAGCTCATTATTAAGAAGGTAAATGCCGAGACAAACAAGACCTATCTGCGCCATAGTTTCTGTTAAAATCACTCCAGGAGTAACCGGTTTTTCTTTAAAATGTCCCTTATAGAAATCTAGATTTTCATCGAAGGTATATGTACCCATACTTCCATTTTCATCAATATGAAGCAACTCATCGACGAATAAAAATGGTTTACTATAGGGTAATTTTGCTATAATATCTTTTACGTTCATTGTACATTACCATTTTAATAAAAGCCCTTGGGCAGAAAATCCTGGACCAAAACTTAACATCAACCCTAATTCTCCCTGTATGGGATTTTTATCCATGACGCGCTCTAGGACATAAAGAACAGTTGCACTTGACATATTGCCATATTGCAATAATATTTCTTTTGTGTGATCAATATTTTTACCCCACTCTGAAAATAGTTTTTCGACCGTCATTACGATTTTTTTTCCTCCGGGATGAAATATCATATGGTCTATGTCTCTGACTTCTAAATTATTTTTCTTTAAGAATGGATGTATAATATCACCAAAATGTTGTGCTATGGTATCCGGAACTTCAGTGCCAAGTATCATTTTCAAACCACTATTGGTCAGTTTAAATCCCATAATATGCTCCGTATTAAAGAAGTGATACATCTGTTCATCAAGTATGTTGGGACCATAATCTTCTTCATAAGAAGAAAGTAGACAACAAGCTGCCCCATCACCAAAAATAGCCGCGCTTACAATATTTGACATTGAAAAATCATCCAGTTGAAATGTAGCAGTCGGAGCTTCAATCGCTATTACTGCGGCTCGTTTGTTAGGATTGCCTTTGAGGAAGTTTTTGGCATATAACAAACCCGATACTCCTGCTACACAGCCCATCTCTGTAACTGGCAATCTGACGATATCCTGTCGTAGTTTCAGTTTATTTATAAGATACGCATCTAAAGAAGGGATTATAATACCGGTGCAACTTACAGTAATAATATAGTCTAAGGTGCTTGGATCCCATCCCGCTTTTTTAAGTGCTTTCTCAAGCACTTGTTCACCAAGGATAATAACTTCACGGCTATAAATGTTATTTTTATCTTCAAAAGAAGTTGCTGTGAATACTTCAATAGGATCCATAATTGAATACCGTGTATTTACTGCCGCACCTTCAAATATTTTTTTTACTTTTTTTATAAAACGTGTTTCTTGTCCATAAAGCCAAGTATCTAGTATAGGAAGTATTTCAACTGTATCGCTTGAATATTTCGGTAGTTGTTTTGCAACAGTTACGATCTTTACATTCATATTTTAGGTATAATCCATTGGTAACGAAAGGCCCATTTCCATTGGATGGTATAATTCTTTAAATTTAGTTTTCTTGCAAAACTTTGCAGCTCATTTCTTTTAAATCCTCTCAATATTGATGTACATCCATCTTCTTGCAACATCCTGTTTAATCTAAAAACAAAACATACCATTTGGTAAAGTCTATAAGCCAATTTGCTGCGCTGTAAATCGTTTATAACTATTCCTACAGAGGCATTATGACTAAAGATAGTGATTAAATCTATTATTTTTTCATTAGTAAAATGATGAATAGTTAAGGTGCAAAGTGCAATATCGTATTTTAATGTCTTGAAATTTTCTTCAAATATATCAGTGCATACATAGTCAATATTAGCGTAGCTTGTTGATAATTTTCGAGCATAGTTGACCGTATATTCATTTGCATCTATACCGATCATTTTAAAGTTAATATTGTTCTTAATACCGTATTCGGCTAACATACGTAACATATCACCGTTACCGCAACCTATATCTGCAACAGTGATATGTTTAGATCGATCAACGTGTGTTAACAATTGCTTTACGCCATTAAGTGTAATACTATTGCCTCCAAGAAATTGATTGATGCGTGCAATTTTATCTAGAGCTTCTCGTAATTCTTCACCTTGGAGTGAAAAATCATCCATTAATTCGTTTTTTTCTGTCCTATTATCGGTATTTATTCTCATTTGATTGTTATTGCTTTACCGTGTGTTTGCTTTATTATCAAAGGAAGAAGAGAAGGGAACATCGTTGCGATCCTGATCAACACTGTTGTGATGGTTTGATGTTGAAGTGCTTTCGATAACAGGTTTCCGATTAAGAGTCTCTTTTCGAAATTTTGTTTCCATTGTTGTGTGAATTTTTTTTCTAATAATTTTCGGGATACGATTTTACCTGTGTAATAGTCGACGATTAGCTCTGACGAAATTTTAGCACTGTGCATAGCCATGGCCATGCCATTGCCACAGAGGGGATGGATAAGGCCGGCAGTATCACCGATCATTAATATATGGTTTTCGATGATCGGTTTTTTATCAAATGATATTTGACTTATTGTAAGTGGTTTATCAAAAAGTAATGTGCTATTTTCAAAAAAGTATTTGATGTGTTTATTCTTGTAAAGAACATTTTGTTCAAATTCTGTAATATTCTTGTGTTTTTTAATGATTTTAAATCAGCCAGGTAGCACATATTTATAGTATTGTCTTCAACTTTTGTAATACCACAATAACCACCCTTAAAGTTATGTAGTGCTACTACATCATCAGGAAATTCTCCGGAATAATGTCCTTTTACGGCTAGCCACGGGGCAGTTTTATTCATAAAATTACGTTTTAGTACCTGATCCACGTTCGATCGTTTTCCGAATGCTCCCAATACGATTTCTGCTATCAAGATCTGATTTTCGGTCATCACTGTGAATGCATTTTCATTAAATGTTACCTTTGTTACTGTAGCTTTAATAACGGTACATCCCATTTTTAATGCTTGTAGATATAGAGAATTATCCAGCGAATACCTACTGATGCCAAGGCCTCCCAAAGGTAAGTCTGCTTTTGCAGTTTTACCATTTTGATGTGTAAATATAAGTGTGTTAATATTTGTTGGATATACTTGTAAAATGTCTGAGTTCAACCAATTCAAATAAGGTAATATTTCTTTTGAAAGATATTCCCCGCAGACTTTATGACGAGGATAACTATATTTTTCAATTAATGTGACATTTAATCCTTTTTTTGTTAAATGTAATGCAGCTGTTAAACCTGCAAGGCCACCACCAATAATAATAACATCAGCATTTTTCTTCATATATATTTAGCTATAAAACAGGAATATCATAAATTTTGGAGTGTTTAGTGAATAGGTGAAAGTTTTTTAAGGACGATGAAAGGAACTGATATTGATTTTATTTACCTTTTAGACATCATACAAGAGGGGGAGTTCAGTGCTGATCAAGTTTTGTCTCCCCTCAGATGTTTTAAGAATCCGTTTAATATTAATTAGTGGTGAAATATGTTCGAACAAAAGCGTATTGCTGATTTTCGGTCATTTTATCAGCAGGTTTTATTCCGATTTTAATTTTAGCATATGCTAGATCATCTTTAATCGTATTGTATAGCTCAATTTTTGCATCAGTTGGACCAAAAATGAGTACTTCATCATACTGTTTGATTATTTTAGCTATTTCTTTATAATATTCGGATAGCTCATTCTGTTTTTTATTATGCATGACACTTTCACTACGTTTTAGTGCCTCTTCCTTATCCTCGTGGGTAAAGTTGCATTCAATAGTTTTAGTCTGCATAGGATTTATTGAATAATCCATCAAGTTGGCAAATGAATGGTCCATCCAGATACCAATTTTTGTTTTTTCTATCATATTCATATCGTTTAATTACTGGTTACGATCTATTATAACCTGATTTCATGACAAATTACTTCATAATTATTATACAGATCTCTTATCTTTCAGCATAAATCGCTCTTTAGCCATCTGTAATCATCATCATATAAGCCATTTAATAAAAATGCAGATTATAGGAGTTTACTTCTTATCAACAATTTTGAAGGGGATTTTGTTTCATTTAAAAAGACGTATTTATTTGTAAATTATTGATAGACTAGAATTAGTAGATATCAAAACCTGTTTGTAAAATTTATTTTGATATTGATTTACAGAAATGTAAAATATTGAATAAAAGTATACATATGATAAGCTTTGAAAGTATCATATAAACAATTTAGGATTTTAATATTAAGTATGACTAGAAATACTTTTGATTGTTTAAAACAAAGATGTAGTGGATTTCCGCTTCATGAGAAGAAGGACTAAAATGATTTTCACAAGTTTAAAAATGAGGCTATAGTGTTAAAACTAAAGCCTCTTAGTATTAATGATGAATGTTGATCCCCATAGCCGGATGCTATAGCGTTATGCAAGAAGATTAAATTAGAATGAGGTAATTTTTAGTCTTCAAACTCGATAAGATTATCACCTAATGTTTTAATACGTGCGAGAGATTCTATTTGAATATTTAATTCTTGTAGGCGCTCATTTCCCTTTTGAAAAGATTTTTCAATAATAAATCCCATACCCAGCATGGTGGCTCCAGCTTTCTTTACCAGTTCATAAACTCCAATAGAAGCATTTCCGTTGGCTAAAAAATCGTCGATAAAAACTACCTGGTCAGTTTTAGTTAAGAAGTCAGTACTTACACATATATCATATGTTTTATCTTTGGTGTAAGAATAAACTGAGGCCGTTAACATATTATTCATTGTTTTCGGAACAGCTTTTTTGACAAATACCACGGGAAGTTCTAATAAATATCCAAGCATTATTGCAGGAGCAATGCCACTTGCTTCAATCGTTATAATTTTATTAATTGGTAGATGCCCAAAGCGACGGACAAACTCTACACCTATAGATTTCATAAGAATAGGGTCCATCTGATGGTTTATAAAACTATCAACTTTTAATATTCCGCCTTCAAAGCTTTTACCATCCTTTAAGATTCGGTCTTTTAGTAATTTCATGTTAAAATAATAATGCAAAGCAAAGATAGTTGAACAAAATGAAAACAAAGCCACTTTTAGATTCATCTTTGTTTTCTGTTTTAGCTCTCTTGTTTACAGATACTATTTAAATAGAACTTATTTTTAGAATTGCTATAAGTAATATTTCATCTTCTTTAATTGCATTAAAATTTAATAATGCATATATCCTTTTATAAAAATAGCTGGAAATTAATTATTAGTCTCAGTGGAGATATCTGAAATATTGGGATTTCATGTTGTTTCAAGAATGCTTCAAATGTAGCGGTGCTTTTTTGCAAAGCATCTTAATCTACTTGTTTAGTTATAAATCACAGTTAGTTATATTGTTATTTTCTTTATGCCAGTCGTGAAAACAAAAACGGCATTGCTTTGCTGTTGGTGTCCGGGCTAGCTTGTGGCATTTTGGACAATAATTGAAAACGATATCCAGGTGGTGGTCTCGCAATATGCGGGTTGCCGTATTTTCATTGAATTTTTCTAAACCATTGTTAAGAAGACTCAATACGGTTTGATCCTTTGTAAGCCATCCGGTCTTCAGGTATATTCGTTGCATTTTCTCTAAATTTTCACTGCCATCTAGTTTTAGCGTGGAATGAGCATGTTTATATGCAAGCTTCTCTTCGGGCGACATCAGATCGAGATAGTAGGTAATAATATAATCCTGAATTTCCTTGTTCATAATAGTAAGTTAAATATGCGATTTGACAATCGCAAAATCAACATTAAATTTTTCTGTTTTAAGTCCTGGTCTAAACCGAGGAAATTTTTAAGAGCAAAAGCTCATTTGGTTAATTCCATCAAACTTTTTAAAAGTACTAAATGGTGATTAATATTGTTTTTAAACTTCAAAAATTGGAGGATTTTAATCAAAAATAATCTATTAATTACCAGCCAATATATTATATTTAGTCTCTGGACATAGAATTATCAGATCATATTCTTTAAATTGTTTAAACATCATAATTTTAATTTGAAAATAGCAAAAATTTTTAACTTACAAAGTTCCCTGATAAATATACCACTTATGAAAAATTATTCTCTTTTAATAATTGTTAGTTTTTTTTGTTCGATTTTAGTTGCGCAACAAAAATCTAATTCTCTGTTGCATTTGAATCGAGCCGAAAAGATTTTATTTCTTGGAAATAGCATAACTTATGATGGTCGATATGTCGCGATGATAGAAAGTGTTCTTCTAAGTAGTCATTTTATAAAAGGTACTGCAATAATTAACCTTGGGCTTCCAAGTGAGACTGTTTCTGGGCTTAGTGAGGACAATCATGCGAACGGTGAATTTGCAAGACCATGTTTATTCGATCGGTTGGAAAATATATTGCAGAAGATCAAACCTGATGTTGTTTTTGCATGTTACGGAATGAATGACGGCATTTATCTCCCTTTTGACAGTGTGCGTTTCAAAGCTTATCAGGACGGTATAGAAAAATTATATACGGAGGCGCTTAAAAGTGGTGTAAAACGGATTATATTGATTACACCGCCCGTTCATGATGATCCAGATCTTGGTCTTGACGGATATAATCAAGTATTGGATCGATATTCAACTTGGCTATTAGAACAGCGGAAGAATAAAAATTGGGAAGTTATAGATCTTCATTTTCCCATGAAAAAATACTTAGAATCCAGAAGACGGATTGATCCCACGTATAAGCTGGTTCCGGATGGTATACATCCAGAGCAGGAGGGACACTGGTTGATGGCCAGGTCAATTATTTCCTATCTTAATCCTACATTTCCGCAAGTGATCAAGTGGGATGAGTACCTTGCTAAGCATACTTATTTACCCAAGTTGTATGAGGCTGTTCTTAAGAAACAAGAACTAATGAAACTAGCCTTGCTGCGCTATACTAAGCATAAAAGACCTGGCATTCCCTCTGGCTTGACCATGGAACAGGCTAATCAGCAAAATAAGCATTTAGAAAAACAAATTTCATTATTGATTAAACATGATTAATTATTTAATATAATTAGGAGAATTCGGTGGTTTAAAATTTCTTATCTTTATATAGATAAAAGAAGTAATATGGGACTAAAAAAAGTATCATCAACCAGATTATATGTTATTGCATGGATATTTGGACTTTTATTTTATTTTTTAGATTATGTTATCCGTTCATCTCCTGCAGTCATGTTACCCCAATTGGCTGAACAATTTAACGTAACATCGGTTAATCTTATTAGTATTATAGGCACCTACTATTACACCTATTCTATCGTTAGTTTATTGGCGGGTCTTGCTCTTGATAAATTTGGAGCTAAATATTCTTTGTTTACAGGTACATTGATTTTATGTCTTGGTTGCCTGCTTTTTGTACTCTCCAGTTCTTTTGCGGGTAATGCCGGCAGGTTATTACAAGGCGCTGGCTGTGCATTTGCCTTTCCGGGATGTGTGTACCTTGCTTCAAAAGGATTTTCTGCGAAGTCGCTAGCTACTGCCATAGGATTTACACAATGTGTAGGTATGCTTGCAGGCTCTGCTGGACAGTTTGTTGTTGGACCGTGGGTTGAAAAAGGACTACAAACGAGCGATTTTTGGTTAGGAGTTGGTTTGATCACTATCGTAGTGGCTTTCGGCCTGTTACTTATTATACCGAAAAATGAAGATAAAAATGCACCTGTGAAAACCATAGATTCAAAAGGTATTTTATGGCCCTATAAGGTTGTTTTTTCTAATCCTCAGTCCTGGTTATGTGGTTTGATATCAGGGTTATTGTTTGCTCCTACAACGATATTTGCCATGACCTGGGGTGTGGCTTTTTTTCAGGAGGATAAAGATTTTAGTTTTCATGCTGCAACAATTGCAAGTGCCATGATTCCTATGGGATGGGTACTAGGTTGCCCGCTATTGGGTTATATAACGGATAAAATTGGTGCGCGCAAGCCAGTTCTTTTAGTTGGTGCTATGGTTATGATTTTAGCAATTGGCCAGATTCTTTTTCTTCCAGATCTGATATCTGTATATACTACTAATTTTATATTTGGTGTTGCTTCAGGAGCTGCAATGATTCCTTATTCAGTTATTAAAGAGTCTAACCCAGATGAGGTTAAAGGTAGCGCTACGGGAGCGATGAACTTTATAACTTTTGGTGTAACTACGCTATTAAATCCTATATTTAGTAAGTTTTTCGGACAAACGCTGTCTTTAGGAATAAACAAATCATCTCATTTTCAATCGACAGGATTATTCTGGATAGGGGGTATAATACTAGCTATTATCTTAACGTTTTTTCTTAACGAAACTGGACAGAGAAAAGTCACGAAGTCATCGTTATAAATTTTAAAACTTAACATGTCTAGTGCAGCTTGTACACTTATAGCGTATTTTTTTATAAAGCACTTAAATCGACGATAGATCCTTTATCAGATGTATTTTTCATATACTTTATCTAGGCAAAATTATTTTATTGATCAAAAAAAACAAACTATAGTTGTTTAAAGTAGTTGCAAACAACTATAGTATTATTAAAAAAGGTGTAATAAAATATGTTATTTTAGTTGATAAGCAGCAACGCTCTTTTTGAAAAACGTAGGTACATAAACGATCTTCTTGATAGGATCATAACCGATATCTGCTGTATTTTTCTTTTCTGTTGTGCTATCTAAAAGTAATTCTGATTTGCCATTAGCATATACATAATAAATGTAGCCACCCCAACAGGAATATACGAAATCTCCATTGCCGACTGGCTCAATACCATCTCCTCCACAAGGTAGTTCTGCTAAAGCTGTGATTTCTTTCTTTTCATTAGCTTTAAGTAATTGTTTATCACCACCGGCGATATAAAGATCTTTACCAATCGCCTTTAATCCATTGACTCCATTAATATTTTCAAGATAAATACTTGGTTTATTATTGATGATCTGATGAATTTTTTTTGTTCGTGTATCTGAAACATAAACTACACCTTTGTCACTTACAGTAATATCGTTTAAAAATACGGATTCGGAAATTGGAATTTTACGAAGTATTTTACTAGAAGGTATGTCGATAACTACAACATCAGTTATATCTGCAGCATAAAGTGTATTACCGTGCTTAGCTAAACCTTTTGGTGCATGAAGTCCGCTAATCCACTCTAGGTCCATCACTTTTCCATTCATGTCCAATTTGCCGATACCGCCGATTCCATCTTTTTCATCAGCACTGTTTCCCATGATTGACACATATAAAATTCCGGATTCCGTATCGGGTAGCACAGACTCAGGTAGATTGATAATGCTATCTGTTTCCCATATTTTATCAAGTTTGTGTTGGGCATTGGCAGAGAACCCTAATAGTAAAGCTAGTGCTAGATTGAGTGATTTTTTCATAATTACTTTTGCTTCAAAATGGTTTAAATGTTTAAAATAAATAAAAAATTGTAAATTACGAAGTCTTATTTTAAGCAGATTAGTGATCGAAGTTTTTTTCCCTTCATTATTTTTGTTTTCTGTATGGTAAGAGCGAGATAAAAAAAATCACAAATGTTAATAAGGTAATCGAAGTGAGAGTTGCTATGCTGTAAGCATGACTTACGTTTTCTATATCTAAAAGTATTGTATTTTGATTGTGAAAGTAAATACCCACTACTAATGCAATACCCATACAGATAGAAACCTGCTGAATGGTGAGGTAAATGCCGGATGCAGTACCGATTAAATCAGTCTTGATATCCTTCAATGCCATTGTCATAAGTGAAGGTAGTACAGTACCGCAACCTAAGCCGTAAAAGAAAAATAAGATATGGATCTGATGGATGGTTATTGTAGGTTGATTATAAATATACAAATGCGCTATTAAACCTACAACCATGATTGCTAATCCAAATAAAATAACTGATTTTCCATTTTTTTGAACATGTTTGCTTACAATAATACTCGCTAGGACGTATCCGATGCCTTGATATACAAATGCGATACCCGTCATGGTAGGTGTAAAGTTTTTGTTAACTTGCAAATAGTTAGAATTGATAATGAAATAAGCATCCTGTACCATATAATAGCTAAATGCGGCCCCTAGACCTATATTGAAGGTTTTGTTTTTGAATAATGAGAAATTGATAAGAGATGAAAGTCCATACTGTTCTCGTTTTTTTTGTTGCTGCAGAAATGTAACTAAGAGAAAGATTGAGACAATAAGTAGCACTATGGTCCATACAGGCCAGTGTAACTCAGGCCCCAGAATAAGGGGACAGATTAATCCAATCAATAAAACAAACAGTTGGATGATGGGCGTGTAACTGACTTTTGCTTTAACATCAGGTTTAAAAGAAGGAATAATGATATAAACTAACAATTGGGCCAATATGCCTACAGGGATATTTACTAAAAAAATCAACCTCCAACTGTCACTCATCCAGGACTGATCGGGCAGGATACCGCCTAACAATTGCCCGAGTACGGATGCTATACCAGCTATACTTCCATAAATACCAAGTGCTAGAGTGCGTTTTTCTTTTTGTTTAAAGAGTGAAGTAACCAACGCAATTCCCTGTGGGACCATAATACCAGAACTTACGCCCTGTAAAAATCGGCCAAGCAGTAAAATAATGATATGATTAGAAAAGCCACATATAAATGACGAAATCGTGAATCCCAGCATGCCGATGAGGTACATCTTTTTTCTGCCATAATAATTACCCGCATTCCCGGAACTGATGAGCAGACTGGCATATCCAATGACATAAAGAATAATGATCCACTGAGTATCGCTGGTACTGAGTTGCAGCGATTTCTGCATGGTTGGTAAAGATACATTAATAACGAAGAGATCGACCACAAATAGAAATATGCCGGCAGAGAGCACGGAAACTTTGAGTAAATCGGTAATTTGGAAACGCATATCAATTGTTTTTAGTAATTTTATCGATCAAATTTAAGCGTGATAATTAGTGATATCAAGTAGTTCTAAGATGCATACTTAGTATGGTTTTATGCACTAATGCTCAGTATAAGTGGCTTATGGAAGAAAAAAAAATCAAAAATTCGGAAAGTTGTTGCGATGTCAACGGAATTTTTAAAATTATAGGTGGAAAATGGAAGGTATTGCTAATTAAAACCATCGCACAGCAATGCCCAAAGCGTTTCGGCGAGTTACGAAGAGACATGGAAGATATGGCCCAGACAACATTAACGTTGCAGTTACGTGAGCTTGAACGTGATGGTATCATCTGTAGACAAGTTTATCTCGAATCACCGCCACGAGTCGAATACAAATTGAGTGAAATGGGGAAAACGATTCTGCCGGTTATCGACATGTTGGATGAATGGTGGGAAGCCTATAAAATGAGATAAGCAGGTAATCTATCGTTGATTAAAATGCGAGCTTGCGTAACCTTTTATAATTCAGTGGTCATCACCATAGTGAGGTCAGTAGTAAACTTCATATCGATAATTTTAAGGGTTTTAATTAAAATCTGTTAAATTATAGCTTCCAATGTTTCAATTTTAGTACAGTCACAATACCTGTATTGACGTTGATTGAAAATATGCCTCTGCTATTTTTATAAGGAATTCAGTTTTCTAGGTAGGCACTAATGAAAAGCTTGCCTTATACTTTTCTAGATATAGCTGAGGTGTCGCTGAAACTCTGATAAATAGAAGGTTCTGTATGACAGTATGATTTGGATCGGGATAATAAGTACCATAGAAAAATTTAATCTGAGGAATAAATATAATTTTAAATTTTGTTGAAGCAATTTAAAAACCGTCTTTTAGTAAAGTAGGAGCAGGTTTATAAGCATGTTCTCACTTTTTTTAAAAATCTCCAACTGTATTACTAAATAAAAGAGAAAATAATTATCTCTCACTGTTAATGCAATTATGTTGCATTAACAGTATTGTTTTATACCTTTGCATGAAAATATATGTAAAACAAGGTATGATGACCTCAAATAATACTATTGCTTATCCTCTTTTCATCGCATTTTTACTATTCTGTGCGGAAAGTTCGGGACAAATTAAGACTCCTCTTGACACTTTGAAAAATATAAAACTTCCAAGTGCACAGGTTATAGGCAAAAAAACAAACAATATTCGTCGCGTAGAAATTAATAGACAAAAGCTAGATCAGATCCAGACACAAACTTTGAGTGCGAGTCTCAGTCATATTTCTGGTGTGCAAAATGCTTCTTTTGGACCAAATTCTGGAAGCGTTATGATTCGGAGCTTAAGCGGTAATAGAGTAAAAATACTTAGCAATGGAATTTCCATGCATGACCTTTCTGGGATGAGTCCTAATTTGAATGTCAATCTGGATATGGATAATTTAAGTGGTATTGATATTTATAAAGGTTCTGCAAGTGTACGATATGGTGGCAAGGCAATAGGTGGAGCTGTTGATCTCAAGGATAATACCGTTCCACAGTCATTACTTTCAAAAAAATCGTTAGGAAGAGCAATTGTTGAAATTGGAACTAATAGTGGTAATCGCCAGGCCTTACAAATTGCCGGTAATCTTGGGAAACACTGGGTTTGGAATATAGGAGGAATGAATCAGAGTCATAAAAACCTGAAGATTCCCGCAAATACAAAAGCTCCTATTGCGTACGACCCGACTATCGATCACTTGACAGAAACAATGGCACAGGTACACGTAGATAGGGTAACTATCCGCAACCTATCCTTATATCCGTATATAAGTCAATTTGTAAAAAACCATATGAATGACCCCGATTGGGGATTGTCCGAGGCCGATCTTTATACTTTTCAGCAATACTCGTTTATTGGTGGTAAGCAGGTTCCTAATCCTACTAATGACCAATACATTGCTGGACAGGACCCAGCAACAGCCCTTTACACACAAGTTGTTCACGGTATAACAGATTATGTTCCGGTTACTCATGGAATTATGCCTAATAGTCATGCTGAAAGCCGCTCGGTTAATGTTGGGAGTAGCTTTATTAAAGAAAACTACAGCGTGGGAATTGGTTACCGGGCTCTAGAAGGTTATTATGGTGTGCCAGGATTTGCACAAGCGGCAAAACCAAAACATAGTCATGATGTTGTTTTGCCAGCTCCAATATATGAACCCGTCAATACCCGTGCTTGGTCACATATCCTATCAATGGAAAGCGCTATTAAACCATCTTTTTCACAAATCACGGAAATAAAATTTAATTATTCGATGCAATTTGCTGATGATCGTGAACTTGTCGGTATTTATCAGGTGAACAAATTTAATACACGTAGACATACGACAAGATCAGAACTACTTCATCAGTTCAGTAAAGATTGGACAGCTATAAGTGGTTTAGATTTTTCATCTATACGGATGGATGGGGTAGGGGAACAGAAATATCTTCCCAACAATCTAAGTAGAGAATTGGGAGCTTTTGTATTGCAGAAATATGAACATAATTTATTTACAGTCAATTTCGGTTATCGTCATGACTGGGTGGCTAGACGTGTTCTTTCTGATAACAGTTACACACCCAGTAGAGGCATGGCCGGTGGAAAATTGACACCAAGAGATTTTGATCTGAATCAGTTTTCTGGTGATATTCGTTATCATCTATTAAATATTGCTTATGTTCAGGCGTCATATTCTCATGCTGAGCGTGCTCCAGAGGTCAACGAACTGTATGCGGGAAATGACCATTTTGCAATTTTGGTAGAGGAAAATGGAGATGATCGTTTGAGTAAAGAAACGGCAAGATCTTATGAGCTTGGTACGGGATTAAATTTAGGTGGGTTCCATCTGGCAGCAACATACTTCAGTAGCAATTATGATAATTATATTTACCTCGGTCACACCGGTATATCTCGTTCTGGCGGTTTTCTGGTGAAAGAGTGGCGTGCTTCTGATACAGAAATCAAAGGATGGGAATTGGAAGCTTCCTATAATTTTAAATGGAAAGATAAACATAGTTTTGAGTTAAATACTTTTGCAGATCTTGTCAAAAATAAAAATACTGCTGATGATAAAATGCGTACTTGGGCGGAGGGTGACTATATGCCTAATTTGCCAACAAGTAGATATGGCGTATCTACTACGATGACTTTGAACAGTTTTTACTGGAATACAACTTTTGATCATTATTTAAAGCAACGCTACCTTGGGAAAAATATAAATCTTGAGCCAGCGATGCCATCTTATTCATTACTCGCCGCACAAGTTGGTTATTCTTTTAAAATTAGGGAGTATGTTTTTACATATTACTTATCGGGTCATAATTTGCTAAATGTAGAAGCACGCCCTCAAAACTCATTGTTGAAATACCTCGCGCCGCTTCCTGGGCGTAATATTTCATTAGGTATCAAAATACAGTTATAGTCTAGGTTGGATTTTTTTTGATTACGATATTATATTGTTTTAAACCCTCTGACGCTACTAGTTATGTTTACGACATAAAACATCGAAAATATAATTATAAGCTTTCCTGTGACCTGTGTTGAGGTTAAAAAAAAGGACTTTAAATTTTTCAAATGGAATTTACTTGCATCAGAGGGTAAAGTATTTTTATAGCGGAGTAGATGGTGATAGGTGAAGTACTGGCAAAGTATCTAAATTAAATGGATGAACTTGTCTTTCGACCACATATTTTTTTGTTCAAAATAACATTGGCAAATCTTCTTATTATACATATTTTAAATATGGATTTTAAAGGGATTCATAGTGCTTTTAATAACATGACTTAAAAATGAAACACAAGTATTTGTGATTATATCTTATTGAAAATAAGTTAGTTTATCAATTAAACTAAAAATGTTAGCTATTTTAATTTCTCTTTTTAATCTCATTTATTAGAGAAAATGAGATTCCGGATACTAAATAAATTAGTTCAATTTTTGAGTGCAAAAATCCTTCTAAAATTAATTTGAAAAATGAAATAAAACTAAAATAATTAGTATAATATTAAGGTGTGAATTTGTCTTTTTTAACCGCAATGTCGTTGCTATATATTTTAGTATTCGTTTATTAATGGATTTATGTTCATGAATTTTATAGAAATTATTAAATCTATGATAATTACATATAATGATGAAAATATAGGAAGATAATAGAATTGTAGCTTGGTCTCGATGTCGTGTAGTAGACTTGTACATTGGACTTTAAAAAATTTTCTAAGTAAAAATACATTTAAAGGTGGTAAACTCTTTATTTATTATTATAAATACCTGTTTTAATGATAATTGTCAAAAGAAAGCACATTTATTGCTTCCATTATAGTAAAATAGTGACAACCCAATATTTATCATTAATTCAAATCGTATGCAAGCACATTCAAAAACATACTCAATTATCATAACTATATTTTTACTTTTTCAAAGTTCGGCTGTTATTTCGCAGGATTATAAAGATGAGCATATACTGAGGGACATTGTTTTTATGAGAACTGAGGGGCTGGTGATGACACAGTTGATGGAAAAACACAGTAAGAATAAGGATATACTTGTATTATGCAAACAGATCAGAAATTATTATAAAAATACACAACCGATATTGGTCGACATTATCAAGGGTAAAACCATTGATCTAGATCAAAATCAGTTTGAGCAGATCTGGAAAGCAGGAGAGAAATCTTTTTTATATTACAGTGATGAGTCCGAAAGTAAGTGGAACAAGTTATTTTTGGAACATATTAATGCAAGTATCAATGCTTATACCAAACTTCTTCGGGAAAGACAAGATGATGATATCGCTTATTTTACTTTCAGAGCTTTACCAGAACTAGTCAATCTTGCAAAAGCATATAAGACTTTAGACATTAATTGATCAATTTGTAATAAATCTATTTATTACAAAATTTCGGAAAGTGATTTTCGAAATTTTTTTTTGGGGGCTTTTTTAGCTTTAAAATTCCTGTAATATTTAAAATGTGAGAATTAGCGGGGGAATTCAAAAAAATATATAAGTGAATGTATAATGAATCATTAAAAAGAATTCACGTTAATACTGCCTTATTCGCGACAGGATATGTACATTTTATAAAGAAAAGATAACAATTTCTTAACCTCAGTACTTTACAATAGCTAAACACAATTGATATATTTGTTGATATTTTGTGTTTTAAATTTAATATTTGTAAACTTTAAACAAATTGAGTATTATTGTTAAATCATCTTTTTAATAAAAAGTATTAACCACATTAAATCTAATATAAATAAACAGCTTATGGGTAGATAAATATATATAATGATAAAGGAGATGCGACAACATCTCCTTTTAAAGGAATCAAAAGAGTTCGAGTTTTTTAATTAACCTTATTTTTTCAAATATGAAAAATATTTCTCTCGTAAACAAATGGGAAGGGAAGTTTATTGCCCCTATTGTTCGAGTGTCAATAGTGTCGAGTGTGCTATCTCTAGCCCTCATCTTTTCAAAAAATAATGCATTTGCCATCACTGCTATTGATCAGAATAACTTGTTATCGCCTATCAATAAGCATCTATCATCAAAGGCCCGCCGCCCATTACAAAATTTTAATGTGAAAGGTACTTTAAAAGATGAGCAAGGAAATCCGATCGAAGGAATCAACCTAACCGAAAAAGGTACGAAGAATAGTACCAGGACCGATGTAAAGGGTAATTTTCAATTTAAGGTGAGTAACAGCAGTGCTATTATCGTTATCACAGGGGTGGGTTACACAACAAAAGAGATAACCGCTAAAGACTTATCCAATATTACGATGGTGATTGCTAAAAACCTATTCGAAATGGATGAAGTAGTGATTACAGCTTATGGGAAAGTAAAGAAAAGCAGTTTAACAGATGCGGTAGCTACTGTAAGTGGTGAAAAATTAGCAAACCGTCCAATTCGTAATGTTGCTGATGGCTTAATCGGTCTTTCTCCAGGGTTGAACATCAGAATGCCGAGCGGCGCTCCAGAAAGCAATCCAACATTAAATATCAGGGGATTTACCGCTATCAATGGATCTGCTTCACCTCTCGTGTTAATTGACGGAGTAGAAAGACCAATTCAGGATGTTAATCCGAATGATGTTGAAAGTATTTCCATATTAAAGGACGGTGCTTCAACAGCAATTTACGGATCTCGTGCTCCCTATGGGATTATTTTAATTACCACAAAGAGTGGTAAATCTGGAAAGATGTCCATTACTTATTCCGGAAATGTGAAGATCGGTAAACGAGTAACTTTTCCAACCCAACCAAATTCTCCTGATTGGGCCAGATATATCAATATGGCGCAAAAGAACGGTTGGCCTGATGGAACAGGAACAGATGGTGTTGATGCTATTACGATTCAAAGAATGGAAGCATGGCTTCGGAAAGACTGGAATGACCCCTCTTTCGATGAATTGCGGGCACAGTTTGGAGATAAGGCACAATTGTACATTGAAAACGGTCAGTTTCCAACAACAAATGCTGGTTTTAAGAACTGGACAAGAGAACAGTCTTTTGCTACCACAAAGCTTTATGATGCTTATTTAAACAAATCGGCGGTTAGTAGTCAGCACAATGTAAATTTAAGTGGCGGAACAGACCGTGCACAGTATTTCTCCAGTTTTGGTTACAATGGAACTAAAGGATTATTTAAGGGAGATCTTAATAATAATACACGATATAATCTGCAGTCAAAGTTGAATTATAAAGCGGCTGATTGGTTGGATTTGAGGACTGATGTAAGCTATGTTTTGCAACAAAGTAAAGGTCCAAATTACAGAGCGGGCTCTGCAACAGATGCTGGTTCGGGTAGCTCAATAGCTAATTATGGCGATATTTTTGGTAGCATGATGCAATATTTTGCAACTCCTCTAAAAGTGCCGTCTGGTAATGCTTATTCATGGATATTAGGTGCTGCTGGAATAATGGGTGAGGGTGGTTCAATAACCAATGAGCGTAATGATATTGTCATGACAGGAGGAGCGACTCTGAAGCCATTCAAATATTTTGAAATTAACGGAGACTATACTTATAGGGTCAATAATTCACAATTTACCAAAGTAGATAAAGTCGCATATACAGAGCTTCCAGATGGAACAAAAATTCAAAATAATCGCTCTGCAAATATTAGTAGCATCGCTAAGTCTAGTGGACTTCAGAAATATCAATTCGCTAAATTAAATGCACAGTACAGTAGGAATTTTGCAGACAAACACAATGTTTTAGTACAAGTGGGTATGCAGGCTGAAGAAAATAATTATCAGTCTTTGAGCGGCAGTAAAACGGATCTTTTTGCTCAGGATGTGATCGAGGCGTTGAATGCCGCTGCAAATAATCCAGTAGCGGGTGATAATATGTATGAGTGGGCAACTTTAGGATATTACGGTATTGCGAGCTACGATTATCAACAGAAGTACATGATCAAATTTGCAGGAAGAAAAGATGCTAGTTCTCGTTTCTCTCCCGAATCACGATGGGGATTTTTCCCATCAATATCTGGTGCATGGAATGTGGCTAAGGAGTCATTTTGGCCTTTAAAAGACATTATTAGTGAATTAAAACCTCGTGTATCATGGTCAACATCAGGAGATTTGACCTCTGTGGGATCAAGTAACTACTATACCTACCTACCCACACTTGGATTTTCTGTAAATAAAAATACGCTTTTAGGCGGTAATTTTTCGAATGTAGCTAGTGCTCCTGGTTTAGTGAGCTCTTCACTAACATGGGCGAAACCAACAGTCCTCAACCTTGGACTGGATGTAACCACTTTAAATAGGAGATTAAATATTACCTATGAATGGTATCAACGTAGGATTATTAATCAGATGGGACCCGCAAATCCTGTCTCAGCAGTATTAGGTACGGGTGCTCCACAATTGAATAATTCGGAATCTGAAACCAGAGGTTGGGAATTGAGTATTGGTTGGAATGACAAATTTCAATTGGCAAATAAACCATTTACATATGATGTGAAGTTTAACATGAGTGATTATATCGGATATGTCACCAAGTATTCTGCAAATGCTAGTGGTGCCCGAAGCGGAGTTTGGACAGTAGGGGAACTATTTGGTCAAAATTATATGTATCAGGCCGATGGAATAGCTCAGAATACTGCAGACTTAAGTGGTAAAACTCTTACTGGAGAATATAACTATCCTGGATATTTAACCTATAAAGATTTAGATGGTGATGGTTATATTGGATCTGGAACAGGAGGTTTTTGGTATAGTAAGGGTGATCAAATAAAAAATGGCTTTAATTATCCCCGTAAATCTTACTCGATTATTCCTTCATTCTCTTGGAACAATTTTAATTTTTCAGCTGTCCTTGAGGGGGTCATGCATTGGAAAATATTTACAAGCTCTGATTGGGTATGGGGAAGTAGTGCAGGTGGCGGTGGTACTGCATATTTCTACACTCCAGCATTTGAAGAAAGTACCAAGCTTGGTTATTGGACACCAACTAATAAGGATGCTTTCTTTCCAGCTTTAAATACCAGTAGAACCTTAGCTTCTGATCGTTATACACTCAACTTAGCCCATCTAAGGGTACGTAATATAACGATTGGTTATGATCTTCCACAAACAATTTTGTCTAAAGTGAAATTGAAACGTGCAAATATTTATTTCAGTGGTGAGAATCTTGGATTTTTATATAATAAATCATTTATAAAGTATGATCCTGAGCTCCTGAGTAATCTTGGCGGACTTTTCTCAGCGAGTACAAATGGGTACCCTCCATTGCGCTATTTTTCATTGGGTGTTAATTTGACTTTGTAATCTCATTTTTTAGAAATTAAAATATAAATATGAAACCTCATAAACAATTAAATAAATACCACAAAATGATGATGTTTGTATGTGTGGTACTGACGGGTTCTTGTTCTAAAGATTTCTTAAACAGAGATCCATTGACATCAGTCAATTCGACTAATTTTTTCAAAACAGCATCTGACCTTCAGATTTACACTAATGGATTGTATTCCAAACTTGCACCTCAATATAATACGATGGGCGGGAGTGGTTCTGTTAGTGGCGGAAATAGTAATCTTGGGTTGGATTTAAATACAGATGTGATGATAATGCAGACTTCGGTGACGGCAAGCTTGAATAGATGGAGTACGGCTTCTACAGCACCAGATGTCAACAGCACATGGGACAATGGTTACGTTGGTCTCCGTAATGATAATTACTTTCTTCATTATGCAAATTTGAATGCTGAAAAGACAGATGCAGCAAAGCATTATATCGGTGAAGGATATTTCTTTAGAGCTTGGGACTATTTCAATTTATTGCAAAACTTCGGTGGAGTACCCATAGTTAATGAACTGCTTACGGAACAGGATACGGATAAATTATACAAACCGAGATCTTCCCGATACGAGGTCGCTAAACAGATAATAAGTGATATCGATTCAGCTATAGATCGATTGCACTGGAAAGGTGAAGGTCAAGCTGCAATGGCTGGTCGATTAAATAAAGAGGCCGCATTAAACTTAAAAGCTAGAGTTGCCCTGTATGAAGGAACTTGGGAGTATTATCACAATAAAAAAGGTACACCATTTGCTATGACCGGTCAAGATGGTGTAGAGTTTTTGAAATTGATTGAACCGACTGTAAATATATTATTGAACCGTCATGGTAGCCGTATCTTTACGATGGCAGGTGACAAAGAGATGGCATACAATCAATTGTTTTCTCAAAAGGATGCCAGTAACATAGATGGTGTTTTTCTTTATAAAGTCTATGATGCCTCTAAGCTAGCTTACAGTCACAATTTCTTTTTTAAAATAAAGGATTTTGGTCATTCAATAACTAATCATCTGGTTGATATTTATTTAAGAAAGGATGGCACGCCTCAGCCGCTTGGACAGAATTATACACCTTCATTAAACGATTTGGGTAATAATTTGGATCCGCGTTTTAAACAGACGGTCTGGACACCAGACCGAGGTCCTCAAAATAAATTAACAGGACGAGGCGGAGATGGCGATCCGTTTAGATATCCATTTATAGCCCATCAGGCTCCCTATACTGAAGGTTTTACATCTACGGGGTATCGTAATTTTAAAGGTGCTGTATTTGCACAAGAAGCCACAAAAGGCGAGACTGATGATATCTTGATGCGGTATGAAGAATCTTTATTGGCACTTGCTGAAGCGAAAGCGATTTTAGGAAGTATTACGCAGTCAGATCTGGACAAAACCATTAATGTAATGAGAGCAAGGGTGGGAATGTTACCGATGCAAATGAATGCTGGGGTAGGTACCAATTACAATGAAGAATATGGTTTCGACAAATCCGAATCTGCTCTAGTTAATGAAGTTCGGAGGGAAAGAATGGTAGAATTGGCTTTAGAAGGTTATAGACTCAATGATCTGAAAAGATGGGCCGTGTATGAAAAAGTTATCAATGGATATCAGCCCAAAGGAGCTTTGTTACAAGAATATTTGGATTATTATAACAGAACACCAGAACAGTTTTCCTTAGATCAAGGTAATAACCCTGCACTGTATAGTCAGATTAGGAAAGATGGCTATGTAGTAGAAAAATATGAAAATAGCTTCAAACTTACAGTAGGATCTAATGTGTCGCGTTTCCCTGATGGAAGTATCAATCCTTGGTTTAAGGTAGCTGATTTTTTAAGTGGCGGACGCGGATTGTATATTGATAAAAATAGAGATTATTTAAATGGTATTCCGCTAAAACAAATAATGCTCTATCAAGTAAATGGTGGAACACTTGGACAAAATCCTGGATGGAACTAATCGGATAAATTAATTTGAAAATTTTAAATAATAAAATGATGAAATATATCAAAGTATGTGTTTTCTCTTTTTTTCTACTTCACTTTTCGTTGGTTTCCTGTTTGAAACCTAGAGTTGAACTTGATGAAGGAACTTACGGAGATAAAGCTTTTATAACAACAGCCGTTCTGTTTAATTATATAGAAGTAACGAATGAACTGGGATATGGTGAGCCTGTAACAGGATATAAATACAATGCTATTCCTACTTCCTCCAATATTGTTAATCCAGAAAATGCAACAATAACGATTATTGCAGTAAAAGGAACTGATTTAAGTAAAATGGCGATTCGATTTACCCATTATGGTACAAAGATCGAACCATTGGAGGGGGCACCTGTTGCAGGTGTAGTTAGCGATTTTTCTAAAGGTTATTTCAAGTATCAAGTGTATTCTGCAGATGGAACTACACGCGAATGGAAAGTCTTGATTTCCGTTGCACAATAAATATTTTATATATAAAAGTACTTTATAGATCAGCTCCGGTATCAACCGGAGCTTTTTTAGTTCTTGACAATTATATCTAAAATTGAACATCCTCCATTAAATTAATGATTGTATACGAAAATCAAAATCATAAATTTTTTTAAAATAATTTTTACTTAATTCAAAAAAAATAATATATTTGTCACGATAAATAATAATAACCCTTTAAACGAAGAACACAAAAATGTCTATAGTTACTATAACATCCATTAACATTACTGCAAAAGATGCGGTCATGGTTCTTCGTGCCCAGATATAAAGGATTCTATCAAATCATTATATTAAAAGCCCGAAGATAATTCGGGCTTTTTTGTTTATTCTATATTTTACATGCAAATTTTCCCGAATTGACAATTATTGGAACTTGTTTCCAAATATTCACTGTGTTTTTTTAACACATTTTTCAATTTTATAATACAATCATGGGAAGTAAAATCTCAGGGAAAGACCTCATAAAATTAGGTTTTCCTCAAAATAATACAATAAATATTGGTTTAAATCAAATACAACGTTATAGAAAGCGTGAGAAGAAAGAAGCTGTCTTACAAGAATTAAGTGCGGTATTGTCTAACCCTAGCATCTTTCATCATCATGGGATTTGGGGCAAGTTAGCAGAGGGTTTGATCAAGCCTGTTGAAGTGAAAATGCAGGAGTTATTGAAACAGCGCGCTCCATTTTCCATTTTTGGAGAAGATGTGATTGATGAAAAGGCTAAATTTCAACTCTATGATGCTTTAAAACTTCCTGTTGCAGTCGCGGGCGCATTAATGCCCGATGCACATTCGGGATATGGTCTACCTATTGGGGGCGTTTTAGCTACACATCAGGCTGTTATTCCTTATGGTGTTGGTGTAGATATTGGATGTCGTATGAGTATGTCTATTTTTAATTTGCCAGCCTCGTTCATAAGAGGGAAAGATGCGATGCTCTTAAATATCTTATCAGAACACACCAAATTTGGAATGTATGAAACGCATAAAAACAAAAGTGACCATGAGTTATTCTATCGATCCGAATTTCAGGACATCCCGCTTTTAAAAAGTTTGAAAGACAAAGCTTATAAGCAACTGGGAACCTCAGGTGGTGGAAATCATTTCGTTGAATTTGGAATTATTGAACTTACACACCCCAAACCTGAATGGAAACTTGTTGCTGGTGAATACTTAGCCGTATTGTCACACAGTGGTTCTCGTGGATTGGGAGCAAATATTGCAAAACATTATACATATCTGGCTAAAAAGCAATGTCCTTTACCACGTCAAGTAGAGCACCTTGCTTGGTTAGACCTGAATACACATGATGGGCAGGAATATTGGTTAGCAATGAATTTGGCAGGAGACTATGCAAAAGCATGTCATGAAAATATCCATCAGCGGATTGCTAAGGCCTTGGGTAAGCGTATTGTAGTGACAATCGAAAATCATCACAATTTTGCATGGAAGGAAATGGTCGGTGGTCAGGAATGTATTGTACATCGTAAAGGTGCGACACCGGCAGGTAAAGGTGTTTTGGGAATTATCCCCGGATCGATGACCGCACCAGGCTACTTAGTAGAAGGCTTGGGACATGTGGGAAGTTTAAATTCCGCTTCACATGGTGCGGGACGATTATATTCGAGAGCTGATGCAAAATCTCTTTTTACCAAAACAGCAATGAGTAAAAAATTAGCCGATGCTGGTGTTCAAGTTATCGGAGGCAGTATGGACGAATCACCGATGGCCTATAAGGATATTGAAAAAGTGATGAGTTATCAAAAAGAATTAGTAACAGTTTTGGGAATTTTCAAACCAAAATTTGTTCGTATGGAAAGTTAATAAAATGGAAGTATATATTCAATTAAGTTCAGGAAAAGGACCCAAGGAGTGTGACTTTTTCCTTACAAAGGTGTTAAGTATTTTTAAAAGAGAAGCATTAGAAAAGCAGATATTGGTGACTATTGTGAGTCAAGAGCAGAGTGAGGGGGAATTAATAAGATCTGCAATTTGTAAACTAACAGGACACGATATCGATATATTTCTTCAATCGTGGACAGGTTCTTTGCAATGGACTTGTACAAGTCCATTTCGTACTTTTCATAAAAGAAAAAATTGGTTCATTGCTTTGTTTATTGTTAATGAGAAGAATGAGGTAGCAATTTCGGAAGATGATATTCTTTATCAAATGATACGAAGTTCGGGACCTGGTGGACAACATGTAAATAAAGTTAGTTCTGCTGTTCGCGCACTTCATATGCCGACAGGGTTAATGGTCGTAGCGATGGATACAAGATCCCAATTACAAAATAAAAAATTAGCAACAGAACGTCTTGCGTTAAAGATCATGAATATGCAGGATCTGACTGTTAAGCAAGAAAAAGACCTCCAATGGCATAATCATGCTGAAATAGAGCGTGGTAACCCCATCCGGGTTTTTAAAGGTTCATTATAAATTTGATAGATGGAAATGAATCACTGTTCAAAAGCCCTATGTTTAAATACCTAGGGCTTTTGTACTATAATTAGAATTTGCATTTTATATGTGGAGGTACTAATTTATCTAAATAAGCAGTCTTAGTCCGGAATTATTTCATTTTTATGTAAAACCGTAGCATCGATAGATCACTACATTTTAGTTGATTAATGAATATTTTTAATAAAAACCAGATTAAAAATGTGATTTGTTTTTTGTTAAATATTATTTTAACGCTATCTTAACACACCAATTATAACTTTGCAACTGAAGAAATGTAAAGTTCTAGTATGCAATTTAAATTGATCAAGAGTAAGAAATCATGAAGACGTGGTCTGATAGCGAATTGTTTGAGGAATTAAAGAAGGACAATAAAATGGCCTTTTCAATTTTATTCGATCGATATTCGGATATTCTTTTTCGTTTTATCCAAAAGCGGATTGAATCTATTCCAGATGTCGAAGATATAATACAGGAAGTTTTTATTTCTATGTGGAATAGACGAAGCAAAATTGAAGTGCGTGATTCCATTTATCCTTACTTATTTAAAGCGGCCAAATATGAGATGATTGATTGGCTTATTAAAAGTGAAAAAAGAAATCGTCATCTTGATTATCTTGAGATTAATAAAGATCAATATCTTATCGGCACTACCAGTGAAGATGAACTGATCGCTAAAGAACTTGCAAGGCTTTTAGAAAATGAAATGTCTCTTATGCCTGATACTATGCGTTCTGTTTTTAGACTCAGCAGGAGTGAAGATATGTCAATAAAAGACATTGCCAATCAACTTTCTTTATCTGAGCAGACTGTCAAAAATAATGTTTCTATGGCGCTGAATAGACTCAAATTTAAACTCAAATAATTATTTTACTTTTTTTCGGTACTTATTCACCCAAAGTCGGGTTATAAGGATGTATGAAGGAAAATAAACCCATAGATTCTCAAAAACAATTACTTCAGAAATATCTGGATGGTCAATGTACACCTGAAGAACATAGACTGCTTTTGAATTGGTTTTATTCAATTGAAGATGACCAGTCTCAAGAGACTTCGGATACCGAACGGATTCAATCATTAGGTAGATCAAAATCTATCGTAATGGATCAGCTAGATGTTACTTCTGATTCAAATCCAGTGAGAAAGATGTTTGACTGGAAAAGATTTTCCGTAGCGGCCGCTGTTATAGTGTTCGTGAGTATTGCTACATTATACTTCGTGAAAAATAATATTCAATTAAAGGAAGTCCATTTGGCAGCACAAATACCCGATTCTACTGGAACTTATAAAAATGATATCCTGCCTGGGTCTTCTTATGCTTATCTATCTTATAAGGGTAAAAAAAGTGAAATAAAAGACCATCAACTAAGTAAGAGTAATGTCCCGCATTCCAGCAACTATTTTGTAGAAGTACCCAATGCTGGTACATATAAATTGGAATTAGAGGATGGTACATTGGTTTGGTTAAATTCTTCTTCTACACTAGATTATCCGGATGCTTTTGGTGTAAAAGAGCGTCGGGTAAAGCTCACAGGTGAAGCTTATTTTGAAGTAAAAAAGGATAAGAATAGACCCTTCCGCATTGAAGTCGAAGGTAGTACTGTTGAAGTTCTAGGTACAAGTTTTAACATTAATGCTTATGCAGATCAAGTGAATACAACTCTTGTTGAAGGTAAAGTAAAGATTCTAAAAGGAAATCACGAACATGAGTTGCTTCCTGGAGAAGAGGCTTTGATAAAAGGTGATGAAATTAAAATCCAACAAACAGATGTTTCAAAACATATAGCTTGGCAACGAGGAGAGTTTTATTTTGACGGCAACAATCTTCAAGATATTTTATCACAGATTGCGCGATGGTATGATGTTGAAATTATTAATGCTGAAGCTTTGACCTTAAATTCATCTTATAAAGGCTCTTTAAGTCGTGAATTGAAACTTTCCGAAATTCTAAATTCATTGGCATATGTGACTAAGAAAAAATTTGAAATTGATGGACGAAAAGTAATTATAAAATAACAGAATTATAAACCTTAAAATTTGAATGATATGATCGAAACCTAACAAATACTAGTTTACGGCCAGATCCATAAAAAAAGGGAGTGTTGACGCACTCCCAAATGGAAAAAGGCAATTTATTGAAATGTGAATTCTATAGATTAATCAACCTTTAACTATTCAAAGTTATGAATTTTTTTTCTCCTATAATAATCCGGGATGATCGGAGGAGTCGACCCTATGCCTATGTTTTTAAAATCCTGCTAATTATGAAGTTAATTTGTATGCTGGTTGTGTTGTTTACACTCGGGGCCCAAGCATCGGGATATGCTCAGAATGTAAATATTTCGATGAAGAATGCGAAAATAGAGCATGTGCTGAAAGAGATATCTAAGCAGACTAAATTGCGTTTTTTTTATGACGAAAAATTACTGGAGCAGACCGATCTTGTAGATGTGTCTGTTTCTAAATCAGATGTTCGCACCGTCTTAAATCGGGCACTAAAAGGTCAAAATCTTACATTTGAGATAATGGGGGGAACAATCGTTATTACTGAAAGAAATAAAACAGATATTGAAATATCTGGTACAGTGCGTGATTCTACTGGGGTTATGCGGGGCGTAACTGTATCCGTTTTGGGAGTATCTGGGCTTTCGACAAAGACAGATGCAGATGGACGATTTTCTCTTCGTGTACCAGAAAATGGCATTTTACTTTTCCGTTTTTTAGGCTACAAAGATCAAGAGGTTCAGGTTGCAAATCAAAAGGTGATCAATATCCGAATGGAAAGCGCAGAGTCGCACTTGGATGAAGTTATTGTCGTGGGTTATGGAACTCAAAAAAGAGTCAATTTATCTGGTGCTGTTGACCAGATCAGCGAAAAGTTTTTGGATAGCAGACCGATTACTAATGTTGGCACTGGGCTACAGGGAGCTATGGCTAATCTAAACATAACGCCTACGAGTGGTAGAGCAAATAGTTCACCTGGGATTAATGTAAGGGGGTATACATCATTATCTGGCGGTGGACCATTAATTGTGATTGATGGCGTTCCGGCCACAAATGATGAATTAAACAGAATGAATCCCATTGATATTTCTAGTGTTACGGTTTTAAAAGATGCCGCATCTGCAGCAATCTATGGTAGCCGGGCAGCTTTTGGTGTGGTCTTAGTGACGACGAAAACAGGAACAAGTAAAGAGATAAAGGTAGCCGCCAATTCAATTTTTGCAGCTAAAGCAATAACTAGAACGGTTGACATCGAAGATAATCCATATGAAGTCATGAAGTATAGGAATATCATGGGTGCTCCTTGGTATAATCTTTATGATGAAAGAATGCTTGAATATGGTAAAGCTGTAAATGATGATCCTTCATTGCCACGTGTGATTGTGGATCCAACAAATCCTAATGCTTATATCTATTTAGGTTCAACGGACTGGTTCAAAGAAGTATATAAAGATATTCAGCCTTCTTACACGAACAACATCAATATATCTCAAAAAAATGAAAAGTCTTCATTTTATCTTTCTGGAGAGTATTATAGACAGAATGGTATGCTCAGAATCAGTCCGGATACTTATGATCGCTATAATTTTAGGGCTAAGGGAGATTATAAATTAACTGATTGGTTTACATTATCTAATAATACAACCTATACTGCAGATAAATATGATCAACCGTCTGCTATTGATCAAGGTTATCTTTATTGGCATAATGTTAACCGCCAACCCTCATTAAATACGGTACGCAATCCTGATGGAACCTATACAGAGGCTGGTGTAAGTATGATCGGTGCTGTTGCCGATGGAGGAAGAAGTGTTCGCAGAGTCAATGATTTTCAAAGCAGTTTTGGAGCTAAGATCGATCTACTAAAAAATGTTTGGACTTTAAATGGTGATGCAACATTTAGAAGGGTATCCGGTAAAAGTCATTATTTTGTCGTACCGCTGGAATACAGTACAGGACCAGGTCCTTTAAAACGTCAAGCTTTTAATAGTTCTGCTTCAAATGGAAGTGAAGAAACGCGTTATAATGTATATAATCTGTATTCACAGTACCAACAGACATTAAAGGATCACTATTTTTCAGTAATGGTTGGTTTTAATCAGGAAGAGCGTATTTATGAGTCGTTTTCGGCATCCCGCGATCAATTGATCGCCAATTCGCTACCTACTATTGAACTTGCAACAGGCGAACCTATTTCAATAGGTGCTTCAGATTATGCATGGTCGGTACGAGGGGCATTTGCCAGGTTAAACTACAGTTACAAAGAGCGATACATTTTTGAATCAAATCTCAGATATGACGGTTCTTCAAGATTTCCGAAAAAAGATCGATTTGCATTTAATCCATCAGTTTCTGGGGCTTGGGTGATTTCAAAAGAGAACTTCTTTGGGCCGCTAAGTTCGTCTGTTTCAAACTTGAAGTTAAGAGGATCCTATGGATCATTGGCTAATCAGGATCTTGAAGGCAACTACTATCCATATATTGCAGATATGGGAAAAGGTACAAGTATTGTATTAGATGGTAAACGCCCTGCTTATGTAACAAGTCCAGGATTAGTTTCACCCACGCTTACTTGGGAAACAGTTACGCAATCAAATTTCGGAGTAGATATCGGTCTTTTTGGTAATCAGATTTTTGGATCATTTGATTTGTATCGACGTATGACAAAAGATATGCTGACAAAAGGTAGTATATTACCAGTTGTTCTTGGTACAGGAGTTCCATTAGAGAATGCTGCAGACTTAAAAACGAAGGGTTGGGAATTAACCTTAGGATTTAATAAGGAGTTTATGGTCGGTTCTAAACCACTTTCATTTGCAACCCGATTTAATCTTGCGGACAGTAGGGCATACATCTCAAAATTTAATAACCCTAAAAATAATTTAAATGATTACTATGTAGGACAGGAGATCGGTGAAATGTGGGGATTAACTACTTTAGGTTTTTTCCAATCAGAAGCAGAAATAGAGGCGCATGCTGATCAGAATGATGTTACTTCATATCCGGGTACAAGAGGCCTCGAGCCAGGTGATCTAAAATTTGAAGATTCCAACGGAGATGGTAAAATTACTAATGGGGATTGGACATTAGCAAACCCTGGTGATTATAAAGTAATCGGTAATTATAGACAACGCTATACCTATGGACTTGATTTAACGTCAGCATGGAATGGCATAGACCTTCGTATATTTTTGCAAGGTGTTGGTAAGAGAAATTACTATCCTCCAGGTGGTGACCATTATTTTTGGGGTATCTATGCACAGCCTTGGGCGAGTTTAACAAAGTTTAACTTGGATCACTGGACGCCAGATAATCCAAATGGTTATTTACCAAGACCTAAATCATATGTAGCAGAACAGAGCGGGGTAGAGCTAGCAGCTACACAAACTAAATATTTACAAAATGCGGGCTATTTAAGGGTTAAAAATATAACGGTCGGTTATACTTTTCCAAAATCGTTGACAGATCGATGGGGAGTGGATCGCGTTCGTTTATTTGCCAGCGGCGAAAATCTTTTTGAATTTACGAAATTGATGGATTATTTAGATCCAGAGATTGTAGGGGACAGAACTGCTTATCCATTTCAAAGAACATATTCTTTGGGCTTGAATTTTAATTTTTAAATAATGAAATGTATCATGAAAAATATAAATAGATGGATAATTGTCGCGGGTACATTAATGAGTATGTTTACCCTAGTCACAAGTTGTAATGATGATTTTATGGATCGTTATCCTACTACATCAGTTACTGAAGAAGTTTTCTTTAATAATGTTTCAGATTTAAAAACTTATACCAATAGTTTTTATAACACCTTAAGTTCGCCAATTGCCGATATTGGTACCGATAATTTGGCTCATCATAATTCGGGAAGCGCTATAGATGAAATGATGAGGGGAGGTATAACACCTCAAAATGCGAGTGTATGGGGCTGGTCGACCTTGCGAAATATTAATTTTTTTTTAGAAAATTATAGTAGAGTTAAAAATGCAAGTGCAGAAGAAGTTAACCATTATGTTGGTATAGCCAAATTTTTCCGTGCTCGCTTTTATATTGATAAAGTCAATATGTATAATGATGTACCTTGGTATGGGAATACTTTAGGTACAGCAGATACTGAACCTTTACATAAAAAGCAAGACAGCAGGGCTTTGGTGGTTGATTCTATTATGGCTGACCTAGAATTTGCAGCAGCCCATATAAAACCTGACGGACACAAATCGACTGTAACTAAATGGGCTGCTTTAGCACAGCTGTCACAGTTTGCACTGCAAGAAGGTACATACCGTAAATATCATACCTACTTAGGTTTGGCTGCTAGTTCTAAAACGTTTCTAGAAAGAGCAGTATCTGCTTCGGAGAAAATCATAAATGAGGGTGGCTTCCAGATCAGTAAAGCCGGTGGTGTAGATAGAGCTTACAGAGACTTGTTTATCAGTCAAAATCTTCAGTCAAATCCGGAAACTATTATGTTTATCGATTATGATAAAGATCTAAGTATGAGACGGAATACGCATACGGTATTGGATTATGAATGGGCATTGAGTCAGACACTGATGGAGAGTTATTTGATGAAGGACGGCAGTAGATTTACCAATCAGCCTAATTATAAAACAAAAAATGTGGATGAGATATTTGTGAATAGAGATCCACGATTTGCACAAACATTTATGAAACCAGGTTTTCAATCTGTTGACGCAAAAACTCCACACCGATTGAAACCAACTTTAGGCGGGTATAATCAGATTAAGTTTTATCCAGAGGTAACAGAAATGATAGCTTGGGAGGCTTCCTACACGGATGCATTTGTATTTAGATATGCTGAGGTTTTATTAATCTATGCAGAAGCTAAAGCGGAACTTGGAATTTTGAATAGTCAAGCAGACCTGGACAAATCGATCAATGAGATTAGAGCTCGTGTTGCTATGCCAGCGATGATTTTAAGTGAAGCGATGGGTGCTGTAGATCCTATATTACAACAGTACTATCCTAATGTAAAAGGAAATGTTGGACTAATTTTAGAAGTTAGAAGAGAAAGACGGGTTGAATTAGCATGTGAAGGTCAGCGCTATCGTGATATTTTTAGATGGGAAGTTGGTGAACGTCTTGCAGATCAACAGCAAGGTATGTATGTAAAGGCGTTAGGTGCAATGGATGTCACCGGTGACGGGAATGCCGATATAGCTATATTAGAATCGGCAAAAGATACAGGTCCTATTGCTGGGTTTACTCCAGAACAACTGAAGAACATTACACTTTACTACCTCAAAGATGCAAATGGTAATAATAATAGCATTTACCTAGAGAATGGAAGTAATGGACATATTATGTTTACTGTTGCTAGGGATAATAAGAAAAACTTTATTAAAAATAAGCACTACTATTATCCTATCGCCAATAGTCAAATGGTGTTGAGTGGAAGTAACTTAGTGCAAACATTAGGTTGGGAACAATAGTAGGAAATAATCGATCTTACATAACCTTAAAAGAAGATTAAGAAGGTAATTAAGAGAAGGCTTATCTGTGATGGGATAAGCCTTCTCTATTTTTGTATTTTTATTAAATTTGGAAATTTATTAGATCGACCTTAATTAAATAATAGTGCCATAAAAGTCTTTTCGCAGAATCGGAAATGAAGGTTTCTATTATAGTATGATGGTTTTACAGGAGACCATTCATATTATTATCGAAAATGAATAACTATGCAACTTGTTGTTTCCAGTAAGATACAAACAAGTCATAGAGTTCATTTATGCTCATATCAATTTCGGAAACAGAATACATGATCTGTAATTCTTGAGATTGTTTATCAAAAGCCATATTCCAAAACATCTTGGAAAGTTTTGTTTGGTAATATGCTACATTTGTTAAGTATACAACCACCAAAGTATCGCCACCAACTTTTTGAACTTCTAAACCAGTAACATCTTTCCAGTTAATTGCTCCAATACCTCTTGATAGAGGTGAGGTTTTTCCGCTTACAGTGTTTTCATTCAATTCAAAAATTGCAGACTTATCATTCATATTTATGATACTCTTTATCACGAAAATCAGCATAATCAAAAATACAGCCCCACTAGCCACTGCTACCTTTGCTTTAAAAATATCGTCAAAAGTGCCTAATCCATAAATAAATACAATGCCCAGGACTAGACAGATCGCTCCAGAACTGATTAATAACTTTCTGCTTTTAGCTGTATCTCTAAAGATTTTAATTTCTTTGTTCATATATCATGTATGTATTAATGAACAGCGAAAGTAAAGAATTTTATCATATACCCAAGAAAATTGCGAAGTTATATGCGTTATTTATATACCTGTCTTTTATGGAAAGTACCTATTATATTTTTATTCTGCGAGGCATGTCGGCATATGCATTACAGGAAAATTGCACGAATTGGCTATAAAACAAAGTTGATTAGCTTTTTTGTGCAAATCTAACGCTAATGCAATTTGCTCCGGATTTAAAATAACCACTGCAGGTTTTAGTATTACCTCCACAAAATGGCCACTAGCATCTGAATTAACTTCTAATATTGCTTCTGCATGGTCTGTGTAAGAGATGACCTCAATGTTGTTTTGATCACAAAGATAAAGATAAGACATCATGTGGCATTAAACTAAGCTACTCAGCAAGAGATCTTCTGGATTGTATAGACTTGGATCCCCTTTGAAAGCTTTAGCTGCAGAGATTGCCAGATCACTTTTCCCTTCAATAGAAATGTGATGGCTTTTACTATAAACTTTAGATTTAGGAGAAGCTACCTTCTCTGTTGAAAACCAACTTAGTGCTACTTTAAAGATGTGCTTGAACGCCATTTTTTATTTCAAATTTAACTCCATTATACTAGATATCCAATATTAACACTAATTTGACTACAATTTATGTGCTTTCATTTCACTATTCTGAATTTTGTTTAAACCAATGATTTTGTTTTTGGAATCAATCTGAAAGATAAGGGAAGCATCTAGGTCTCGCGCGAAGAATTTATGTTTTGCAAAGGGTACAAGTTCTTTTTTATCAGGACCAACCTGTCCATAAAGTTTATTATGCTCTAGGGTTACTTTAAATACCGGTCCTGGATTAAATTGATAACTACCCACATATTCTTGCAATAACTTTAAAGGTAGTTTAATGCTGTTATATAATGTTATCTCATTGTTTTCCCGATAGCCATTGACCGATATTCCTGTACTCTTCATTATAAAGTTAGCTTCCTTAGATCGTCCTTTTCCAATGAAATCTAAAATGATTAAACTATTTCCTAAAGTAAATTGATCTTTTGCAATTGGAATTAATCGAGTTTTTGTTCCTCCAAGAGTATAGTACATCAGATAACCATCTTCTAATCGGATAATGTATTTTGTGTCATTATCGAGTTTATAAACTCCTTGATAAGTAGCTAATTGCTTAGTTGTTAAAATAACTTCATGAGCTGTATATGGTTTTCCTAAACTTATAGCGAGCATTTTTGACCCCAATAGATCTAGATCTACTGGGCTATCACTATTTCTAAATATAGATATGGCTATTTGCTCTTCTGGTAAATAAGCGACATAAGTATAAAACCCATTGATTACTCCCACATGCTTAACACTGAGAGTTCCTTGTACATTACCGATTTCCCAACCGTACCCATATCCAGTTAACCTTCCATTCGTTAGTTTAAAAGATGTAAAGGCTTTTTTAATCGTTTCAGGTTTCAGAAGTAAGCCATTAGACAGCGCTTTATACCAAATTTGTATATCTCTGGGAGTGGAAGCTAATGATCCTGCTGCATACGGCAATGTCATGCTTAAGAAATTCGTATTTTGATAACTTCCATTTCTTTGTGAATAGCCAGATACCCGCCCTTTAATAATTTTAACAGGATCGTCGAAGTAAGAGTGTACCATTCCTAATGGTTTAAAAATATTCTCTTCAATATATGTTGCATAAGATTGACCCGTAATTTTTTCAATGATACTGCCCAATAATACATAACCAGAATTAGAATACTTATAATTGGTTCCTGGTTCGTATTCAAGGGGCTCATCCTTAAAAAGATTAATTAGTGCTGTTGGCGTTAAATCTTTCCTTTTTAATTCTTCAGTAAAGCTACTCAGACCTGTATAATTTTTTATTCCAGCAGTGTGCGTAAGAAGAGCCTCAATAGAGATTATTTTATTTTTCGTCGGAAATTCCGGAATGTATTTTCGAATATCATCTTGGAGCGATAATTTACCTTGTTCTAGAAGCTTTAAGATCGCACAGGCTGTAAACTGTTTGGAAATTGAACCTAAGCGAAATACATGGTCTAATCCCATGTCAATATCCAGTTCTATATTAGCTTTTCCGGATGTATTCTTGTAAAGAATTTGATTACCTTTTGTGAGGCATATAACAGTGCCAGGTGCATTATTAGGAAGCTCACTTTTGACGATTGAGTCAAATAAGATAACATTTTGTTGCGCAATACTTATGCTAGGTGAAAGAATGGAAAATCCAAGACATAGCAATGCCATAAATGATAGTTTCATTTTAAAAAATTTAGGTAAATATTAAATTAGATTGATATGAGTAATTGTGCTAATCCTTCTGCTTATTTCTTTTTGAGTAAATAGAAAGATGTAATTAGAGCTACACCCAATCCAAGAAAAATACATGTCATCATCAATGTCAGTTTTTGTAGAGGGAATAGCACACTTAACATAGTGCCACTAACAATGCCCAATGAAATTCCAATACTGATAATACCTATTACTAATAATAGTGGTCTGAAATCTGATTGACCTTTGAAGTAATCCGGTTTCAATCCTCTTTCCAGAATTTCCATTCGCTCTTTGTGTCTAGTGGTGAAATAGTAATAACTGATTCCAAATACAACGAGAGAAATAGATATAAATAGTGCTGCTGATGTGCTTTGCATGTCAAATTATTTATTGTTTATTTCTTAATGAGACTGAAAATTTTTATCATTGGTCACCAATGTGACCAATTTTTTTTTAAACGAGTCTAAGCATTAGTATAAGAAAATTAATCTAGCCACAAGTATGCTGTTTGGACAACCCCGTAAGAAAGAAGATTATTATTTGCAAAAGGCGATTCAGGGTGAAAGAGAAGGGTTTGAATATCTTGTGGCTACGTATAGAAACTTAGCATATACACTTGCTCTTAAAATTTGTGGTAATAGTGAAAATGCTGAAGAAGTAGTGCAGGATGCCTTTATGAAGGCCTTCAGTGGATTAGCACATTTTCGTAACGCGGCAAAATTTTCAACATGGCTTTATAAAATTGTGTATTACACTGCATTAACTAAAAAAAGAAATCAACGTAATGACACACAGGAGCTTAATGAAAACTCAGGTGCAACTGCTTATATATCGGATGAAAAAAAAGAATTTAATAATTTAGTAGTTGCTGATCGACAGAAGTACATCAATTTGGCCCTCAACCAGCTTGGAGAAGAGGAGAGGATTGTAATCACTCTTCACTATCTGGGCGAAAAAAGTATTTCCGAGATCTCAGAAATACTTGACCTTGGAAAATCAGCAGTTAAAATGAAACTGCTACGTGCAAGAAAAAAGTTAGAAAAAGCTCTTAAGGACTTACTTAATGACGAATTAAAGGATATATTATGAAAGATAGAATATTAAAAGAAAATGATCCATTAGCTAACTTGCTCAACCGAGAATTAATGGATGTTCCTTCTTCTGAGTTTTCAGATAAATTACTCCATTCTTCAATAGCGAGTTATAAAGTCAGTTATCGGATAAAATATCTGAAGCAAGAACGTTTGGGCAAGATCATTATGCTTGTGCTTATTTTTTTTAATTTAATGATGTTACATATTTTGAACCCTCTAAAGCTGAGTACCGTCGTTTCATTCTTTTTTCTAGCAACAGCCGTTTCCATTGGATTATTATGTCTATGGATACTATTGAAATCAGCTCATAAGACCACAAATAAAATAGAATTAAAATTGCATTCGCAAAATAATTAATCAAATATTACAGGCTAAGAAAATTTGATCATATCAGTGCTTAAACCTGAAAACTAAATCAGAATTAGGTTTTATAAAGTTCTTGTTAAGAAATATGATGAGAGACATAATACGAAAGATCTAACTCATCTTTATTGAAAGTTTATATTTCCAAAAAAATCTATAGCATGAAACTGTGGATGCGGTAAATGAATAGGAGACCAAGATAAATAATGAGGCTGTTCCAATTTATCACCGCATTTATAAAAGTTCCCTTTAAACTTTTGATTAGCAAATGAATCCATTGGATTTAAATAGAAAGCAGTTAATGGTATGATGACAGCTAGTTGCCAAGAGGTTGTTTGATTTTGAATATTGATCGGATCGCTACCTAAAGAGGACCATCGCTTGATACTGTTTAATATAGGTTCTGTGGCCAATGCACGTTTTCCAGGCTTACCTGCCTGCATTAATAACTTTCCGATACAGTTGAATTCAAAATTATAATAGGTTAAATCAGAGGCCTGAGGTTGGACAAAAAATTCAACACATGCATCTTGAAATACTTTCCCGTTATCATGATTAGTAACAGCCCGTACATGTTTCTCCTCCACTAGGTAATGAATTAATAAAGCCTTATCGGTATATGCAATAGCAAAACTAACCTGCGGTTTATAGGGATATGTAGACCAATTCACCTGATCAATAGCTTGATAGGTAATAGCCGCTTTATTAAAAAAAAGAGGGATATCTTTAGGATCAGCTATATCCGTTTTCAATCTCACTACTGTTAAAGACTTTGACCTGTTATGCACTTTGGCAGTTAAGTTACATGTTGTAAATACCGCGAAAAAAATAAGTACAGCTCGAATCGAATTTCTCATTATAGATATAAGGTAAATATTTAAGTCAGCTATGGTGCTAGTATCAAAGCTTATTTAGAACACAACATAATCATATTTTCTATGTTTTATAGCCGTAGTTTTATATTCATTTTTTCAAAAAGGCCAGCTGTCCAGATTACTAAAATAGCAAAAAGAAAGCAATTAAGAAGACCTGGCAACCCAGAGGTTAATTGATCGGGTAATGTAATTAAGGTTAAACTAGAGGCTGCATAATACAAATAAGGTATACAATAAGTAGTAAGTGTACTTGTACCAGCTGGTTTGATCCATTTAAACCATCCTGTCAAGTTATAATAGGTTAAGATATCCATTAAAGTATATGTCAAGAGAGAAATACATAAGACATAAAATAACCAAGGTAATGTCGCCGAGATTTTATTTACAATCCAATATTGATGACAGAAATATCCCATCGCTAAACTGATCAACCCAGATAAAATGATATAGAACCATTGCATGCTTTTAGATAATTTTTCCATTTTAGCAAGTGACATACTGAGTATTACACCACCCATGGTGAAAGCTGTTAATACGCCATTGCCGATATGAAATAGCGCAATGAATCCGTCAATAAAATTACCTTTTGGTAGATTTAAGATTGAAGTTCCACCAAACTCTGCTTTTAATGGCGTTTTAAGAATTGCGATCAAAATAAGGATGACAGCACTGTAAAATAGGTATTTCTGTCGATCAGAAAATAGTAAATAAGCAGTCGCACAAAAGAAATAAGAAAAACCAATCATCCCAAGAATACCCCAATTCGAAGAAAATACAGATCCATTTGCTCCTCTAAAGCTAATTGCTAAATAGAGAAGTATGAGTACACCTATTATTTTTAAGATGGGGATCAGGCCTTGTATTCGATGATTCGTAACCTTTGAATAGTCGTTCCAGATGGCAACAAAAGCTAGGATCATCAGTACCCAATAGATAGCGATTGAATAAGGAGTGTCTGCCGCTAGCCCGGCTTCGGAATTTCCGATAAAAACTCCAGTAATCAAAAGTGCAAATGTACGGGACAAAATATGTTTTATTGTCGATAGCGATTCATATCCTTTAGTATACCGTATCTCGATTGCATAAGGTATGGATAAACCGACAGAAAAAAGAAAGCATGGAAATATAACATCTGCTAGCCCCATAAAATCTTCTCCATAAGCGGCATGCTCAAGATAATGGGGAACGTCATGAATTTTCCAAAAATCATTAACAAAGATCATAATCAACATGGTCAGTGCCCGCATCATATCAATTGCTGGATTCCGCTTATGATAAAATAAACTTTGCTTTTCCATTCTTTCAGAATAAGGTTATTCCTGTACTTATGTTCAATTGTTGATTACTCGAATATTCCTGAATAAACTGTACTTCGAAGTATTCCATCTTCTGTATCACCAGCATATTCCCAATACATAGCTCCTAATAAACCTTTTGTTCTTATAAAATCGCACTTGAGCCTGATGGATTCGGGGCTTTCATAGGACAAAACAAATTCTCCTTGTTGATTGACCATGTAATTCGCTTTTGCAACATCATCCCATTTTTTTTCCAATCCTTGTAGCTTTAATAAGTCTTTGTAATCGATAAAACTTTTAACTTCTTCCTTATTTCCTCTTCCATAAAAGGGTATTCCTAAAACAAGTTTGTGAGCAGGCATCCCCGCGGTAATATGTGCTGCTACTGCTTCTTCACATGTTGTATTACCAGACAATGCTGATCGGTATAGGCTCGCATGGTGGTAAGGAGGATTACCGGAATCGTAGGTCATGATATTGACAAAATTTAGATAAGGTGCAACTATATCGAAAGCCACATATTTACCACTTGCCACAGAAGCCATAGTTAGCAATTTTTTAGTGCCAATAGCTTTTCTAATCGCTTTCATCAATAAACTAAAATTATGGGTATCATTAATATGGGAAGATATACCTGCGGCCGAACTAGTAGGGTATTCCCAGTCAATATCAATACCATCTAAATGAAATTGTTTGACAGCTCGAGCGCAATCTTTGGCAAATTGCTCTCTTTTAGTGTTATCTGAGGCCATCTCACTAAATCGGCCACTTCCCCAACCACCGATCGACAATAATACCTTAAGATGAGCATATTTTTTCTTCAGATCGACAATCGATTGTAACCGTGTTTCATTATCGATACGAATACCATTAAAAGCATCATTAACATGACCAAATGCGTAATTAATATGTGTAATCTGTGTTGGATCGGGTATATCTGATGTCCAGGAAGTTACATAGGCTACTATAACCTTACTAGGTTTCTTTTTCGCAAAAATGGGTGAGACAGTAGATATTAGCAGTATTAACACAATAATAAGCTGAAAGGAAAAAAACGCTATACACGATTTCTCATTCTTTTTAACTAGCATAAGTTTCAATATATTAGATCTTTTTTTTAATGTTAGGTTAGTCCTATCTGTAAATATAATATATTATTTGTTGATAATCAATTCATTCTATATCTTTTTTTCTAACAAGATAAATTGTCTGAACTAAAATGAAAAGTATATTTAAACATCCTTTTATTTAGCATTAATCTACCCAATCTGCTTACATCCTCCGGTTAATGTTGATAGAAGTCAGAAGTTTATTCTTTAACTTTATAAACCAGTATATTTGAATTGCAGCATGAATGAAAAGATAGAGACAATTAATAAGTGGATTGACCAATACAGTCTGCCCTTATTAAAAAGAGCAATGTATTTAGTGTCTGATAAAGAAGATGCCGAGGATTTGGTACAAGATGTTTTTATAAATGCCTTTGAGTCATATACTAACTTCAAGGGTAATAGTAGTCCCTTAACTTGGCTCATACGTATCTTAAAGAATAAAGTTGCTGATTTCTATCGTAAAAAGTACCGTCATAACGATCAGATCAGTTTGGATTATTTTTTTGATGAATCAGGATCATGGAAAAGTGATGATATACTATATGAGTGGAACGAAGAACAAAATCTGCTGGATGACAAAGAGTTCCATATTGCTTTGGAAGAGTGTTTAGAAGGTCTTCCTTTAAAGTGGAAAATCCCTGTAAAGCTTTATTATCTCGAAGAAAAAAAGGCAGCTATAGTTTGTCAGGAAACCGGAATTACAACGACTAACCTTTGGAAAATACTTCAGAGAAGTCGTTTACAATTACGGGCCTGTTTGGAAAATAATTGGTTTAATACTCAAAATTAAAACATTACTATGTTAAAAAGAACCATACACTTTTTACTGCTCTCTTGTTCTGAGACGACTTTGTTAATTGAACTGCAAAATGCTGACGAATTATCATTAATTCAAAGACTAAGATTAAAGGGACATCTTTCTATTTGTAAATGGTGCCGCGCTTATGAGAGAAAGTTTATTTTTATGGATACACTTTTGCGCAACAATCTGAATAAAGGGCATAATCAGGTTATTCATGAAGATGATATACAGGAGTTTAAAAGTAAAATAAAAAGTAAAATTAAAACTTAATCTTTTTTGTCAGGATTTGAAAGTATCAGCGACTATTGATGTAAAGAAACATCACTGAACTTTAAAATCAATCAAAATGCATGCAAAAAACAAAAATAATGATCCAAATATAGGGTCTTCGTTAGGTTACTATATTTCGTTTGGAGGAGCAGTTCTTATTTTACTTTGGATAGGAATATTTAAGTTTACACCTACGGAGGCAAATGCGATTAAACCACTGATAGAAAATCATCCACTATCGGCTTGGATGTATACCATATTGAGTGTGCAAACCGTATCGAATATAGTTGGTGTAGTGGAAATTTTGGTAGCAATTTTACTGATTCTGACATTAAAATTTGACGAACTGAAAAAATATGCAGGATTTGCAATGTGCGTCATATTCCTGATGACATTGAGTTACTTATTCACCACACCAAATATTTGGAAGATTATAGATGGCGTACCCTATACAGATTTTTTTATACTTAAAGATCTGATGTATCTAGGATTTGGTATGCATTTGGTAAGTTATAAGACAGTTTAAAACATAAAACAATGAAAAATACATTAATAATATTGATATGTTCTATTGGAGTTGTCACATTGATGGCAATGGGTCTTGCTTTAAAGAAAAAGACAATAGAGCCACTAAATAAAATACCAACCGACATGAATCGTAAAACTAAAGAAATTTATTTTGCAGGAGGATGCTTTTGGGGTACAGAGCATTTTTTTAAACAAGTAAGAGGTGTTACTGCTACAGAAGTAGGATATGCGAATGGAACAGTTTTAAAACCAACTTATGAGGCAGTTTCTAAAGGTGTAACAGGAGCTGCAGAAACCGTTAAAGTTGTCTATGACCCCGAAGAAATTGATTTAGCACTGTTAATTGACTTGTTTTTCAAAACGATCGATCCAACACTTTTAAATCAACAAGGGAATGATATAGGAACCCAATACCGGACAGGTATTTTTTTCTCCAATAAAGAAGATGAAAGTTTAGTACATCAAAAAATTGAGGAATTAGGAAGGGCTTATCCGCAAAAGAAAATAGTGGTAGAATTTGGACCTGTAAAGAGTTTTTATGATGCAGAAACATATCATCAAGATTATTTGGACAAGAATCCTGGAGGCTATTGTCATATAGGAGCAGATTTATTTGAATTAGCAAAGAAGGCAAATCCTGTCAAAGTGGGGGAATATAAAAAAAAGGATAAAGAAACCTTAAAAAAAGAACTTACGGATATCCAGTACAATGTAACGCAAAAAAACGCTACCGAAAGAGCTTTTGATAATGAGTACTGGAATGAATTTAGAGAAGGGATCTATGTTGATGTGACTACAGGCGAACCATTGTTTATATCTTCAGATAAGTTTGAGTCGGATTGTGGATGGCCAAGTTTTTCAAAACCGATTAGTGAGAAAATAGTGAAGGAACTATCGGATAATTCATACGGAATGGAACGTACTGAGGTGCGCAGTAAGACAGGCGATGCACATTTAGGACATATTTTTAATGATGGTCCAGCAGATAAAGGAGGTTTAAGATATTGTATCAATAGTGCATCTATCAAATTTATTCCTAAAGATGAAATGGCTACGAAAGGTTATGCTAAGTATATCGCATTGTTAGAGAAAAAAGATCAGAAGTCAATTAAATAACATGTTGTTAGGTAGTTCTTTATTTTATAATCATTTTCGAATTATCAGGATGGAAATTTATACAGAAGATCATCCGTACATGATAAAGTTATTTATATAAGTGTTATCATTAAATAGGCGATGTGTTAAAATTATTATAGACAATCTCAGAGAGAGTAAGATATTTTAAAGATGAACTTACTCTCTTTTTTTATCTATTTATTTTTCCCTCGAACCGCTTAAAATATCTATTCATATACATTTAACAGGGCCGTAATTTATAACATGCATTCACGCGACGTCATTTACTTTAATAATGATGGATTGTCTATTCACCTTCAGTATACTGTTTTTTAGCGAGTTTAATATATTGTTAATCTAAATGTAATAAACAATATACGTTGTTTGTCTTAATTTTGAATCAGAAAGTTAAAGGAAATTATTAAGGGAAAAATTATCCAAAAATCTACTCATTTAAAGCACAACAAACGAGTACTAAAAAATAAAACATGATGACAACGTTAGTAAAAACATTCGCAGCGGTAGCATTAGTAACTTTAGGTAGCATTACTATGGCGGCAGATAAACCAGAAAAAAGTATGGTTAATCTTTCTACAGCTAACTTAGCAATTGGTCAATATATAGAAATCATTACCGAAGGACAATCAATAGGATTAGAGCAATTGTTTGCAAGCGATTTTAATCAGAAAGTCCAAGGGACACATGCAAAAACAAATAGTCGATCAGAACTTATTAACTTCTTTAAAAAGCAAAAAGGAGAGCGATTAAACTGTAAGACTACTACACAGATTTTAGAAACCTCCAAAGACTACGCTATTGCCAAAGTGATCATGCAATTCGATAGCTTTACCAAGATTGACATTGTAACTTTAATCAATGATAAGGGGACTTGGAAAATAACGGACTCCGTCACCTCATATAAATAGAAAATTTCACTGAAAAATATAGGTTTTATATCAGGCCATATCGTTAGATATGGCTTTTTCTATTAGACATACATTTCTATAATATTACTCTTTTTGTTCTAAGATATTATAACTTTATTAGAACTAAAGAGTCAACATCTTGACAAACTGATGAATTTATTAAAATGTGAATAAGTTATTTTTACTGAAATATTTATTTGAATAAACATGAAAAAAGTAACAATTAAAAATACAGATTTAGAAATTGCTCCGATCAATTTTGGAGGTAATGTTTTTGGATGGACTTTAGATGAAAAAGAATCATTTGATATTTTAGACGCGTTTGTAGATGAAGGTTTTAATTTTGTGGATACTGCAGATACATATTCTTGGTGGGTGAATGGAGTAGGAGGCCAGTCTGAGACTATCATTGGAAAATGGATGACGCTACGTAATAACAGAGAAAATATTGTCATTGCAACAAAAGTGGGATCTGAAACAAAAGAACATCCTGTTGATATCAGTAAAAAACATATCTTGAAATCCGTTGATGAATCTTTACAGCGTTTAGGTACAGACCATATCGATCTGTATTATACGCATTTTGATGATCAAATAACACCAATTGAGGAAACATTATCTGCGTATGACGAAATTATTAAGGCTGGTAAAGTTCGTTATATTGCAGCTTCTAATCTATCCCCTAAGCGATTGATAGAATCTTTTGATGTTGCTGAGAAGAACAATTTTCCGAAATATGTAGCGCTTCAACCACATTATAATTTGATGGAACGCACTACTTTTGAAAAGGATTACGCACCTTTAGTTGAAAAATATGATTTAAGTACTTTTTCATACTGGTCATTAGCCGCCGGATTTCTAACAGGAAAATATAGAAATGAATCAGATCTTAACAAGAGTGCGCGTGGTGAAGGAGTGCGGAAATATTTAAATGCTGAGGGATTAAATGTGCTGTCAGCTCTTGATAAAATCGCATTGAAATATCATACACAACCAGCAACAATAGCCTTAGCGTGGCTACTGGCCAATCCATTAATTACAGCACCAATAGTAAGCGCAACGAGTAATAATCAATTGAAAACGCTATTTGATGCTCCTAAAATCACTTTAGATCAGGAAGATTTAGCATTATTGAATGAGGTCAGTAAATAATTGAGATTTTGGTACTAATGGTAAGAATATTATTTATAATGGTATAAATTACGGATGTTTAAAAAGTAAAGGATCTGTCTAATTATTTTTTAAGTAGCTTTATGATAACACACTGTGTTGCTCAATACATAAATATGAAGACCATACTACTTATACTGCTCATTATAGTCGCTTTATTGATGATTTACTTTGGAATTAGAGGAAATCTATTACCCCCCATATTAACTGGATTAGGATTTATTATTATAGCAATCTTATTTAAAATCGGCGTCAAGAAATAATTTGACGCCGATTTTAAATTATATCGCTTGGGAAAATAGGTCATCTATATCAACTATTTAAACAAGTTTAAAGAAGATGCGATCCGGCATGCTTCAATTGAATTCGTAACACGAAGTTTTTCAAGAATATTTTGTCGGTGTCGATTGACAGTATTAATACTGATGGAGAGGTCATCAGCAATTTCTTTACTGCGTCTGCCAATTTTTATTAAACTAAGAATTTCTATCTCTCGCTTGGATAATAAATTGCTACTTTCCTGTTTTTCAGGTTGAATAATTTGCCCTGTAACACTGTTCACAATAAAGCCCTCGTAAGACTCTGTGTTATCGGACAAATGAGCAAAATTGTATAAACATAGGGCTAACCAAATACTGCCATTAGGTGAATTCTGAACATAATACATGCGATGGGATATCCATATATACTGACCTTCCTGATTGTACATCCTGATCTTACTAATGACATGAAAATTGTGACGGTCAGTAAGAGGTATATGTTTTATAAAATGAAAATATTGCAATTCAAGGATATGCTTCCGTAGTAGATCATCAGGGTGAATAAGCTTGAAAATTGCATCTTCCCATATGGAATCAATCTCTGAATCATGATCTGATAATCCTAGTGTTTGGGCAAGCCCTCCGTTGTAGATATAGCTTTTGTCATTTTTAAGATCACTCAAAACCGCTATCGCATTCTCAATATGAGCATAAAATTGTGCAATATATTGACATTGCTGAAGCAGTTTGTGAGGATCTGGCTCTTTCTCAAATACTTGCTCTAAAAGCTTTTCGTTAAGAACTCCTGCAATGTTATTCATATCTTAAAAAATGGTTATTTATCAGTATTGATAATCTTTAAACACTCGTATACCTTTGCTAAAGTAAAAAATTATAAGATTATTTGAATACAGAGATGAAGAAATTAATACTACTTATGATGACTGTCCTTTGCCAACAGTTGACAATGGCACAAAATCTAACGAAAATGCAGTGGTTTAATGAACCGGCAAAGTGGGAGGTAAAAGACCAAACGCTGAGTATGTTCGTAACACCCCAGAGTGATTATTGGCGTATATCGCATTATGGATTTACTGTTGACGATGCTCCATTTTATTATGGAACTTATGGTGGTGAGTTTGAGACAAAAGTAAAAATTTCTGCTGACTATAAAGCGAGATTTGATCAGATGGGATTGATGCTACGGATTGATAAAGAAAATTATATTAAAGCAGGAATCGAGTTTGTTGATGGAAAATACAATTTAAGTACTGTCGTGACACACCGCACCAGTGATTGGAGTATCATCAGTCTAGAAAAAGCCATTCCATACGTATGGATAAAAGCTGTAAGGAGGTTGGATGCTGTAGAGATATTTTACTCTTTTGATGATAAAAATTATACTTTAATGCGTAATGCCTATTTACAAGATAATACACCTGTTATGGTGGGCTTAATGGCGGCATGTCCTGATGGTAATGGTTTTAATGCAACATTTGAGCATTTCGAAGTGAAACATCTTGCTGATCAAAGACGCTTAGAATGGTTAAAAAATCATGCAAACTAAATGGTACATGTTCATGCACCAATAAAAAAATAGAATTACCCCTGTATTTTTAGTGAAAATTTAATAACTGAATCGGATAATAGCTACAGATTAGCTTTATCCGATTTTTCATTTCCTTTTTTGATGTTAATGCATTGGTATTGTTGTCAATATAAAAATTTGTTTGACAGATAATATGATTACTAAACGATGCTATATGGTGCTTTAGTTCAGGTTTTAAAAATAATTACATTAAATCTACTTAGTTAGTAGACTTTATTAAATTTATTTTTATATTTGCCTTATCGTTACTCAATTGGCGTTGGCAAACGAAACCGAAATTAATATTCATTATTTAACAAAGTTTATGAAAAACAACCTTACTAACCCATCTACAAGAGCAGTCTCCGTGACTGATTATGTTTCCTTTAATTTACCTTCCTGCTGGATGCGAATGTGCATCTAATTTCAAAAAATCTTCTTTAAAAAAATAGGGGAAGCTTTAACGCTCCCCCAAGTTTGGATATAATGAACCACAAGTCTTCAATTGGCGTTGGCACTTGTAAGTATTCACTATTAAACACCGTAAAACTATGAAAAAATTAGGAGTACTTCGGTATTCTATACTTATTTTGTTCTTAATACGCAGCCTGAATTCGCTGTATGCTCAAATAGAACCTAAACCGATAATAAATGCCTCCTTAGTTGGTACAGTTATCGATGCTTCCAGTAAAGAACCCATTGAAGGTGTTACTGTGCAATTGGAAGCAGTAACACATAGTGTAAAAACAGATGGAAATGGGCGGTTTCAATTTGTCACAGGTCAAAAACTCCCTTTTACGCTGATTGTATCTTTTGTCGGGTATGAAAAGAAAAAGATTGTTATCAATACATCACCTACTGTAATTGAATTAAGCCCTACTACGGAAGATCTTGATGAAGTCGTAGTGGTAGGCTATGGTACGCAGAAACGCCGCGATTTGACGGGATCAGTTGCTTCCTTAAATGAGTCTTTATTGAAACAGAATGTATCATCGCTAGATCAGACTTTGAAAGGTGGTATATCAGGGGTGCAGGTTACGCAAACTTCTGGGCAGCCGGGCGGTGGTGTCAGTATCCGTATTCGTGGAGGCGCATCTATTCAGGGGGGAAATGAACCCTTATATGTTATTGATGGTTTTCCCATATATAATCAAACAGAGAGTACTGGAGTAGGTAGTGGAACTCCTGTCAATCCCATGTCGAGCATCAATCCAAGTGATGTCGAAAGTATTGAAGTTTTAAAAGATGCTGCTGCAACAGCAATCTACGGTTCTCGTGGTGCTAACGGAGTAATATTGGTGACAACTAAGAAAGGTAAAGCAGGTCGTGTACAACTGAGCTATGATGGTAGTATAGGACAACAGCAGGTGTTAAAAAAAATAGATGTCCTAACAGCTCCAGATTTTGCTATTCTTCGCAATGAGGCCTTATATGATGCCTATCCCAATCTGGGAAAATTTCAGTACCTCACACAAGACAAAATCGATCAATTAGGTTCAGGAACAAATTGGCAAAAAGAAGCTTTCCAAAATGGACAGATTACGAATCATCAATTATCTTTATCAGGTGGAGCTGAACAGGTGCAATATTTTATTGGAGCTAATTATTTTGACCAAGATGGAGTAATTAAAAATACAGATTTTAAGCGTTTAGGTTTCCGTTCCAATATCAATGCTAATCCTTTTAAGCGCTTAAATGTTGGCGCTAATTTTTCAATTAACAGAACAACATCTCAAATTGCACCATCAGGAATTGTCAATGCATTATTGATAATGCCTCCAACCGCAACCATATATGATGCCGATGGATCTTACACATTAAGAAATCCGTTTGAAAACATTTTTGCAAATCCTATTGCAACATTAAAAGAAACCACCAATACATCAAACGCATTACGCATTTTGGGAACTTCATTTGCTCAATATGATATTATAGAAGGGCTTCAAGCGAAAGTGCTATTAGGTGTAGATTTAAACAATAGGACCGATAAATTTTATTTGCCTTCTTACATCTACGAGGGAGCAGGTAACAATGGAAAAGCAAATTTAGGTAATCTAGATTCATATTCATGGCTGAATGAAAATACGTTAAACTATACCACTTCTTTTCAAGATCATCATTTAAATGCTTTAGTTGGATTTACGCAACAGGAAGCAAAGAATGAGACCTTCAACGCGGGAGCTGAAAATTTCGTAACGGATGATCTTTTGTATAACAGTCTGCAAAGTGGATCAACCCTTGTCCGTCCAAATTCCGATGCTTATTCTTGGATACTGCATTCTTATCTGGCTCGTGTAAATTATAATTATGCCAATAAATATTATTTATCAGCCAGTATCAGGCGCGACGGTAGCTCTAGATTTGGAGCTGATAATAAATGGGGAAATTTTCCTTCTTTAGCTTTTTCATGGAGAGCTAGCAACGAAAGCTTTTTTAAAGAAACGTTCAGTGCGATCAATGATTTAAAAATCCGAGCTAGTTTTGGAACTACGGGCAACCAGGAGATCGGTCAGTATCAGTCGCTTTCGACATTATATAACTTAAATTATTTATTTGGCAATAAAATAGTAACCGGTTTTGCTTCGCAACGTATACCAAATAAAAATTTAGGTTGGGAAACGACCTATCAGTATGATGGAGGATTTGATATTGCGCTATTTAACAGTAAACTACAGTTTACCTTAGACTACTACTACAAAAAAACCACCGATTTATTACTTAATGTTGAAATTCCATGGACATCAGGTTATGCATCTTCTTTACAGAATTTTGGTTCAGTTTCCAACAAAGGATTTGAATTTGGCTTGAAAACCAGGAACCTAAATGGAAAATTTGTGTGGAATACAGATGTGAACTTTTCATTCAATCGAAATCAAGTATTAACCATTGGTACAGGAGCACAATCTTATATTTCTGGAAATTATATCATTAAAGTTGGTGAACCTCTCGGAACTTTTTATGGCACACAGATCGATGGAATTTTACAAAAAGGAGAGGAATCAACTAAAGGTTTATTTACTGGAAATGCCATACCAAAAGCTGGGGATCGTCTTTACAAAGATATCGACGGTGACGGTAAATTTACAACAGCAAATGACCGTGGCATCATTGGAAATGCACAACCAGATTTTATTTTTGGACTAACCAATACGCTTTCTTATCGCGGCTTTGATCTTACTTTTTTAATACAAGGAACAGTTGGCAATGAGTTACTTAATATCAATCGTCAAAACTTGGAAATGTTTACGGGACAACAAAATGCATCAACAGATGCTTTAGACAGATGGACTGAAACAAATGCCAGTCAAAGCTATCCTAGAGCGAAATTAGATCCTGCTCCAATTTTTTCAGATCAGTTTGTTGAGAATGGTTCATTTGTCAGATTAAAGTCTTTTCAATTTGGCTATACCATTCCTAAACATGTATTAAATGCTACTCGAATATCCAATTTGAATGTATACCTATCTGGACAAAATTTACTTACCTGGAGTAAGTACAAAGGTTTTGATCCTGAAGTGACATCAGGTAGTAACGTACAGATAGGGACAGATTCTGGAATTTATCCAGCTTCACGCTCCCTCACAGTAGGTCTTTCTTTAACATTTTAATCCAGAGGTACATGAAAATTACAAATATATTATTCGCATCCACATTATTGATTGGAATCGTATCATGCTCAAAATTAGATGAGAAACCGGAAAGTCTACTGGTTTCTGAGCAATTTTATCTGAATGAAAATCAAGCTGTTTCTGCTGTTAACGGAACATATCGAAAACTATATGAAAGCGGACAGTCCATCTATAATAGTCTTTTTCAAATTGGAGTAGAAATGGCGACTGATGATTATGAAGCCGGACCAAGAGCGCGGAATGCACATGTACGTGCGATCAGTAACTTGACACACGATGCATCGAATGACCGTATGGAACAATTGTGGAAACAAAGTTACGACGCTATAAATGCTTCAAATCAAAATATTGAATACATCGCTTTGATATCACCTGAAAAGATTAATGACGCAATCCGTAAGCGTTTAATTAATGAAGCCAAGTTTTTAAGAGCACTGCATTATTTTAATTTAGTTCGTTGGTTTGGTCCCGTTCCTTTGGTTCTAAAACCTGTAACATCACTTAGCACGGAAGAGCTTTATGTGACCAAGGCTTCTGAAAAAGAAGTCTATAACCAAATTATTGCAGATCTTAAAGATGCAGAAAATCTACCCAATTATAAATCTTACGGTGACAACGATAAAGGAAGAGCTTCATCAGGAGCTGCCAAAAGTATACTGGCAAAGGTATATTTAACACAACAAGATTGGTCAAATGCAAAATTAAAAGCACAGGATGTAATTGATAAAGAGGGATATGATTTGTTTCCCGAATTTACGGATGTATTCAATATCGATAAGAAAAACGGTATTGAACATATTTTCTCTGCACAATTCAAAGGGAACAGTGGATATCAGGGAAATTCGCTTGCAAGTAGATCTGCACCTGCGGATATTCCGGGTATTAATGGTGACTATGCGGATGCTTGGCATGCTGAAGGTGGTTTATATGGTACTTTTTCTAAACAGGATAAACGTTTAAATACCACATTTACTACAGGGATGATTTCTCCGGTCGATGGTAAGTATTATGCTCTTGCAAAACCTCAATTTAATAAATATTATGATGAGAGTGTAGTAGGCAACCAAAGTCAATCTTCTAAAAATTTACCCATTATTCGTTATGCTGAAGTATTGCTCATATTGGCAGAAGCTGAAAATGAGCTCAATGGATCAACTTTACTAGCACAGACTTCTCTAAATAAAGTTAGAGTGCGTGCAGCAACAGGTGATATCGAAAAAAATTTAAGTAAAGATGATTTTAGAGAAGCAGTATTTGAAGAGAGAAGGAAGGAGTTAACTTTTGAATATCAAAGGTGGTTTGACTTAGCGCGCAGAGGGGCAACCTATTATGTTGCAAAACTAAAGGCCGCAGGTAAAACCAATGCGGCTCCAAGACATATTCATTTTCCCACGCCACAACGCGAACTGAATTTAAATCCAAATCTTAAACAGCATCCAGATTGGGTTAATAATTAAAATCAATTCACATTCATTAAAAATTTCACATAATGAAAAGAAACTATTATTTATTGACGCTCTTAATGACTTTAAGCAGCCTCGCTGGATGGTCCCAGGACAAACGTCCAAATGTGATCTTGATTTTGGTCGATGATCTCGGTTTTTCAGATATTGAACCATATGGTGCATCTGATATCCATACCCCAAATCTAACAGAATTGGCATCTCAAGGAACTCGTTTTCAAGAATTTTATAACAACTCGATCTGTGCTCCAACAAGAGCATCTTTATTGACAGGGCAATATGCCCATAAGGCAGGACTAGGTTATTTCAATGTAAACCTTGGACTTCCTGCATATCAAGGTTTCTTGAATAAAGAATCGCCAACGTTGGCAGAAGTCTTAAAAAAGGCAGGTTATTCCACTATTATATCAGGCAAATGGCATGTTGGGGACGATTACGATCAGTGGCCGGCACAACGAGGATTTGAACGGTCGTTCAATTTTGTAGGAGGTGCGTCTAATTTTTATGAAATCAGCGATTCTACTGAAGCGACAGTGCCTTTGTACAAGAATAATAAACCCTTCTATTTACCTAAAGATCGATATCTGACCGATGAAATTACCGATCAGGCAATTGGATTTTTGAAAGAGCAACATCAAGATAAAAAGCCATTCTTTCTATACCTAGCCTTTAATGCACCACACTGGCCTCTACAGGCACCAGAAGAAGAAACGCAAAAGTATCAGGAGACTTATACTATTGGTTGGGACAGTTTACGCACAAAACGATATGAAAACGCTATTAAACAAGGCGTATTCCCTGCAAAGCAGAAAATAAGTGCTAAAGATACATTAACGCAAGAATGGAATAAATTAACCTATGATGAGCAACAATACTGGAAAAGAAGACAACAAGTATTTGCAGGTATGATTGATCGTGTGGATCAAAGTATCGGTAAGATTCGTCAGACCCTAAAAGAGTTAAAAGTTGATGACAATACAATCATTATATTTTTGTCTGACAATGGTGCACAAGGTGGTGATCGAGCCCGTATTTATACAAGCAGAAACACGGGTACTGTTGGTTCTGCAGGATCTTATGATGTGCAAAATAGCAATTGGTCACAAACGGGAAATTCACCATTAAGAAGTTACAAGGATAACCCATACGAGGGCGGTATTGGCGCTCCTTTTATTGTTTGGTACCCTAAGGAAGTAAAAGCCAACACCATTAAAAGAGGAACTGGACATCTAATTGATATTGCTCCAACATTATATGATTATGCCCAAGCAAAGTACCCAAATACGAATTATGGGACCGCTACCAATACACTTCCCGGAGTGAGCCTTAGAAAACTGTTAAATACTGATCTGGCACAGGTGGAGCGTAATCAAGCTTTATTTTGGGAACGTGCCGGCAATCGAGCTGTCCGTTTCGGAAAATGGAAACTGGTGTCTACCTATCGTAACGGGAATAATGTAGAGTTATATGACATCGATACAGATAGAGGAGAGAATCATAATGTCGCGTCTCAGAATCCTCAAGTTGTAAAACAGCTTGAAGAACTGTATCGAAAATGGGCAAAGGAAAACGACGTTGTCAATTATGACCGAATCAAAGGACAATCCTCATTTCGCTAACATTTAAAATCAAACATTACCATGAAAAAAATATTTTCCATATTATATTTAACTGCAAGCCTAACGACACTTGGTGTAGCACAGCAAAAAAAGCCTAACATCGTGCTAATCTTAGCCGATGATTTGGGTTATTCAGATCTTGGTGCATACGGAGGTGAGATTGAAACCCCCAACTTAGATCGGCTTGCATCAGAAGGATTGCGGTTACGCGAGTTCTATAATAATTCCATTTGTGCACCCACTCGTGCGTCTTTATTGACAGGGCAGTATCAGCATAAAGCTGGAGTAGGCTATTTTTCTAATGACCTCGGATTACCTGCTTATCAAGGATATATTAATCAAGAATCACTAACCCTTGCTGAAGTATTGAAGGAAAACGGTTATAACACCATCACATCCGGCAAATGGCATGTATCTGGCAAAGGGACGAGCCTTCCTTGGCAGCGTGGTTTTGATCTCGTATTTCCAAAGGATGAAAAGAGTTCTGATTCAGGTGCGCCGGGTTTTAAAGGTGAAACAGATGCACAAGGATATCCACTTCCTGAAAACTATGCTACCAATGTAATCAATCAACATGCTTTATCATTTTTGGATCAAGTAAAAGATGATAAAAAACCCTTTTTCCTCTATTTAGCTCATACAGCTCCACACTGGCCTTTAATAGCGCTACCTCAGGATATTGCAAAATATAAGGGGAAATACGATAAAGGCTGGGAAGCAATTCGTCAAGAAAGATTTAAACGTCAGAAGGAGTTAGGTTTAATTACACCTGATACCAAATTATCAATACGTGATGAAGATATTTACGATTGGGACCGACTATCTTTTGATCAACGTCAATTGTGGGCAAAGAAAATGGAAATATATGCCGCTATGGTCGACCGCTTAGATCAGAGTATTGGTCACCTTATCCAGAAATTGAAAGACAATAATCAACTGGATAATACACTCATTGTTTTTTTATCCGACAATGGAGCTCCGGCTGAAGATTTGGTGAAGTGGCATCATGGCGCAAGAATAAACTCAGGGCCTGTAGGCACTACAGGTTCGTATGAATCACAGAGTAAAAACTGGTCATATGCTTCCAACACACCTTATAAAGCATTTAAAGATTACACATATGAAGGTGGTATTAATACACCATTTATAGCTTGGTTTCCTAATCGAATACAGGCAAATACCATTAAAAATGGGACGGGACATATTATTGATTTAGCACCAACATTCTACGCTTTAGCAGGAGCGACATATCCAAAAACATACAAGGGTTTAAAAACCAATGATTTAAAAGGTAAAAATCTGTTACCTGTTATTTTTGATGATAAGAATAAAATTGACAGACCTGAAGGACTTTTCTGGGAACGTGCCGGTAATCGCGCGGCTCGAATAGGCAAATGGAAGTTGATCTCAACTTGGCCCTCTTATAAATGGGAATTGTATAATTTAGAAAACGACCCTACTGAAATAAAAGATGTTGCTAGCCAAAATCATGATGTGGTATCCCAATTATCTCAAGCATATTTCAAATGGGCTAAAAATAACGGTGTTGTTGATTTCGCCGAACTTGAGGATCGTGAACCGGTATCTATGAAAGAATTTAGAAAAAGTAAGACACAAGAAATAGCAGCACCCGCTTTCCGTTTCTAGTGAATTATCTTTTCTAAAAAATGAACTCGTAACAATTTAAGAAAATTCAAAATTTATATCGTGTTTAACAAATGAAAAAACAGATTACATTAATCCTAATTTTATTGGTCATCACAGTGTTTGATGGCAAAGGACAAAACCAATCATCTCCGATAGAGAAGGAAAAGAGAGAACAAAAAGATTTTCGCGTAAAAGCGGCGTTATTTCATGAAAAAATAAGCGAACAGGATAAGCCTCAGATTTTAGATGCTCGCAGTGCTGAAGAATATGAACAGGCACATTTACCACAAGCTCGTCAGATCGATCCTGCCGTTAAAGGTTATGAACAGCAATTGGGTAGATTAATCAAAAGTCAACCAGTCTTTATCTATTCTATCCAAACCGGGCGATCTACAAAAATCGCTAATTTACTCGCAGAACGTGGATTTACAAAGATCTATGTTTTGGCACCTGGTATTTCAGCTTGGATCGGAGCAGGATATCCAGTAGAGGTAGCAACTGTAAATAAAAATAGAATTCTATTGGCTGATTTTAAAACAGCATTGAAATCTCAGGAATATGTTCTCGTTGACTTCGGATCAAACTATTGCCCGCCTTGTAAAAAAGTAATACCAGTATTAGATTCAATCAACAGCAAGGCGGAAAATAATATCAAAACAATTTTAGTAGAAATCGATGCAAATCCTGAAATAATTAAAGATTTTAAAATAACTTCCATACCAACATTAATTCTTTATAAGAATGGTGAACCTATATGGAAAAAAACAGGTATTCCCTCCGTTGCAGAAATTGTAGCTGCAAGTGTCAAGTAGTGGTCTTGACCTGCTATAAGCATTATGATTTTAATAGCTAATCTGTATATTACAGGTTAGCTATTTTTGTATACTAGTTCTGTCTTGTTTTTCCAAAATCAGGTTTTAGTGACTTAAATTCCCATGTATTCATAGTATATGTAAATTTCCCTTTCTCCATCTGCCTTACATCTATTGCAATTCGCTTCTCTCAGATAGTGATGAAATATAATTTCAGAATGATAGCATTACCCTTGTACAAGTCATCCATTAAACTGCATAAATCTTATTTTGTAATGTAGATCATTTTTGTATATTTACGATAAGTAACCAATTATTTAATTACCAGAAACAACCCATATTCTTAACAATTTGATAACCTCCTAAAAGGATTAAGCTGTTTGTTTTTTAAATAAATTTGCCCGTGGTTTTCAAACCACAAAACCACAGATGTAGAAGATAAAACATATCAATTAACATGAATAAAACGGTAACAGAAATTGAAGAAATCGTAGCAATGTCGAGGGGAGACGTAAAGGCTTTCAATGCATTGTATGCGCGGTATCATAAACCTGTACATGCAAATATTCTAAAATTAATCGATAATCGTGAATTAGCGACGGAAGTGTTGCAAGATGTTTTTTTATCGCTTTGGCAGAATCGATTTAAGATACAGGTAGATCGTCCTGTTGGAGGCTGGTTATTTGTTGTTAGTTATAATAAATCGCTGAATGTTCTACGCAGTAAGTTGAAAGAATCAGTTGCGTATATTGCCAATTATCCCGAAGAAATTTATGCCGAGGAAGATAGCAGTATTCAAGAAGAAATTTTCAATAAGCAAATGGAAATCTTGGAAGAAGCCGTTGCCGTATTACCAAAAAGAAAACGGGAAGTATTTAAATTGTGTCGTTATGAGGGGCGCACAAAAGAAGATGTAGCTGATCTTTTAGGACTTAGCCCACAATCGGTAGCAGATTATCTCAAACAATCGAACAAAGCCATTAGAGAATATGTCGCTAAGCAATACCCTGCCTATGCAGAAAGATCATTACTCATCGTCTTTCTTCTCGCGAATCTTTAATTTTTTTTATCCACTCCTTATTGCCTTATCTCCGGAACATTCTGATCAGAATCATAGTAGACCGCTTCATAACTTTTACAAAAGGCTTTTTTACAAAAAAAATAATCCTTTGTACCTCCGTAAAATTCGAATTATTATTTCTTTTTAAATACGTTGGGTGATTCATCTCTCCCAAAGATTATTTGTCTTTTTTTGATATGTATAAAAAGGAAGAGTATTGCGTTTACATTAAGGCTCAAATATAATCTTTCTCATACGTGATCATGTCTTTAGTATTAAACGATGTATCCACATGTTTAATTGATGTTTTATTAATAATTTCTTAACAACAAAAGCATCCCCTTTGGAAATTTCCTGTGTATTTACTATTGATGAAGCAACAGATTCTTAATTTAATTACTCGTTTTTGGGAAGGAAAACTTTCTAAAAAGGATCAGCATAAACTATTGTCCGACTTAGAAGATTCCAAACACCCTCTAATGGAGGAACTTCGGAATGATTTTGCAACAGTACATGAAAACGAAAAATTGGCAACAGAAGAAGAGTATCAACAGATGTTATTCGGTATTCATGAAAAAATGGGAGTGATCAAAGCATTACCTAATCGACGTCGTTTAAAAATAGGCTGGTCTATTGCCGCCTCCATTTTATTGGCTATGGGAATATTTGGGTATCACTTTGTCCAAACAAATTTGCCTGTTCCCAGTACAACAGTACAAATACCAGAACCACTCATATATGAACTTGCCAACAGCAGTACAGATACGCTTACCTATAAAATGAAAGATGGATCTCGGATTATTTTATCCCCTAATAGTAATATTTATTATACAAAAGAATATGGAAACATCGATAGAAAACTGACACTAATTGGAGAAGCGAGATTTAATGTCGCCCATGATGCGCAACGACCATTTATTGTATCCGCCAACGGTTATACAACAACGGCACTTGGTACTGAATTTACAGTCGATAGTTATACTAAAAGTAAATTATCGGTTAGGTTAATATCTGGAAAAATAGTTGTGAAATCAACGAATCGCAGTCCATTTGAAATGAAAGATCAGGTGCTCAAGCCTGGACAACAGTTATTGATTGATGATCATTTTAAAACAGCTTTATTAGTTGATCGACAAGAAAAAGCGAACAATCTAAAATTAGCGGACAACGTGAAATCAGACGAACATAAACAAGAGGGTGGCCTGCAGTTTGATCAGACGCCACTTACACAGGTGTTTTCAAAGATTGAAAAACTAAAGGGTGTAATCATTAATCTAGAAGAGGTATCTCTTGAAGGACTATCCTTTACTGGGAAATTTGAAGAACATTATCCACTGGATGTTATGTTATCCATTATTTGTCAGATGAATGAACTTACCTATACCCATAGCAATAACAGTATAATCATTAAAAATAAAAAGCAATAAAAGAAGTAAATAATACCGTTTAAATTTTAGTTCATGCGGTACAAACCACCTACAAATTAAAAGACTAAATGAAATGAAAAGAAACCCGATGAAGTTAAGAGCATTATTGACAATGCTATCGATCTCCGTTGCTCTGCAATCTTATGCCCAGTCCAATGGGCAAATAAGAGGTACCATTATGGATAATAATGGTGTTGTCAAAACAGGAGCGACGGTTGTACTTTTAGATACGAAAGGACAAGTTGTCACGAGTATATCGACAGATCAAAAAGGTGTATTTGTATTTAAAGAATTAAATGAAGATGCGAAGTATAAGATCAAGGTTTCCATGATTGGGTACGAATCTTACCTTGAAGATCTTAAAGGTATAAAGAGTGGTGATAGTAACTCAATTTTGATTACATTGAAAGAGCAACTTTCAGCTCTTGATGAGGTGGTTGTCATTGGTTACGGTCAGCAAAAAAGGGGAGATTTAACAACTGCTGTAAGCTCTTTACCTAATGTCGCAGAAAATGTTGCTCGTCCAATAACTAACGTGGCAGATCTGATGCAAGGAAACGTTGCAGGAGTAACGGTGATGTCTGCAGGTGGCGATCCTTCGGCAATGCCTAAAGTGATGATTAGAGGAATGGGGACACTAAACGCCGAATCGCCACTTTATGTAGTCGATGGAGCACCCTATTATGGCGGACCTATCAATCCAAATGATATTGAAAGCATGGATATCTTGAAAGATGCAGCTTCTGCAGCTATCTATGGAGCTCAGGCATCATCTGGAGTTATCGTGATCACAACTAAAAGCGGTAAAGCTGGAGCGCCCAAACTAAGTGTCGATCTGTATCGAGGTTGGCAAAATGCGAGTAATCTACCGACTGCTTTGAACGCGACACAATACGCCCAGGCCTATAATGATGCAGCGAAAAGAGATGGAGTGAATCCTGCCGATGGTCATAATGCGACATTAAATCCTTGGGGACAGGAAACCCGTACCAATTGGATGAATGAAATCTTCAGAACGGGGAATATTTTAAATGCAAATGCGCAGGTGTCTGGTGGATCAGAACGATCCAGGTATAATTCTTCATTTGGTTATCACGATAAGGAAGGTTTATTGCTGAATACAGGTTACAAACGTTTTGCTTATCGTTTGAAATCCGAATTTGATTTTTTTGATCGATTGACATTAGGACAAAATTTTTATGTCAACCATACCACCGCTCGAGGTACAAATACATCTAGCAGTTATAGTGGATCGATCATCAATGCAATTTATATGAATCCTGCAGCACCTGTATATGATGAGAAAGGATTATTTCACGGTACTGTTCCTTTTAATTTATCGCAATTTTCATCTGCATATGGTGATACTTATAATCCAGTAGCTTTACTTCTACGTCCAACAGTTAACAATCCGACACTTAACCTCAATGGTAATGTTTTTGCCAAAGTGGATTTATGGGATGGTCTAACCTTCAAATCTAATTTTGTTTTGGATATAAATCGGTATTCTTTAAAAAGATTTGATCCCAAAATACCAGAAATTGGAAGATCAAATGGCAACAATTATTTGACGCAAGAAGAAGCTCGTACAGATCGTTGGATTTGGGATCAGCAATTGAATTATACGAAACGTTTTGGTGATCACCAGATTGACGCTGTAGCAGTATACTCTGCCCAGAAAACAAAGTATGAACAATACTACATTCAGGGAATGGGATTTGAACGGGAAGACGATTGGTATCAATATATCGAAAATGCACAATCTATACCAGGAATTCCAACAAGTGATGTCTGGGAAGATGCACTAACATCTGCTATTGCTCGTGTTAATTACAATTATGCAGGACGGTATTATTTAGGAGCAAGTATCCGGCAGGATCGCAGTTCACGCTTACCAATAAATAATCGATCGGATGTATTTACATCAATTTCGGGAGCCTGGAAAATTTCTTCAGAATCATTTTTTAAAAGTGACTTTATTAATGATTTAAAAATACGCGCTTCTTGGGGTCAGATCGGGAACATTCAAACTGTTGATAAATACGCATATAACTTACCTTTGAATAGCGGTACTGTCACACCTTTAGGGTCGGAAGGTATTTTGGTACGCCATTTTGCAATGATCAAACAAGGTAATCCTAATCTCATCTGGGAGACTTCCGAATCATGGGATATCGGTCTGGATATGACTTTATTTCACCAGTTAAGTTTTACAGCAGATTATTATCGGAAAAAGACCATCGGAATGATCAATGAAATTCTTCCAGATCCACACTCAGGTATGCAGAGAGGCCCTACAATTAATACAGGTGACGTGATGAACAAGGGATTTGAATTTAGCGGAAAATATAATCATCAATTTGGAGATTGGAGACTTGGTTTAAATGCTAATATTGCCTTCAATCGTAATGAGGTATTACATCTGAATGGAGTTAATAGCGAATTTATTGAAAATCCAGGAGAGGTTAGGGGTATATTGTCTCCATATCGGTCCACGCCAGGACAAGCCTTATATTCTTACTATTTGATTCCGAATACCGGAATATTTAATTCCGAAGCAGAAGTACAGGCGCATAGCCTAAATGGTAAGCTTATTCAACCCTTTGCACGTCCTGGTGATTTAAAATTCGAAGATACAAATGGTGACGGTAAAATCAGTTTTGATGATCGTGTATATATGGGTAGTGCGGTTCCTAAGTTCACCTATGGTTTTGCCCTTAATTTAGATTATAAAAACTTTGATCTAAATGTATTAACCTATGGTATTTCAGGAGCAAAAATTTTTAACGGATATAAATTCACAGCCTATAATGCGGGCTTACAGGGTTATAATCTGGATAATCGTGTCCTAAATGCCTGGACACCGGATAATCTAAATAGTAATATTCCAGCACTTTCTTCTAAAGATCCAAATGCTAATTACGGAACGATATCAGATTGGTACCTTGAAAGTGGCGATTATTTTCGTATAAAAAACATTACTGTTGGCTATAACTTACCTAAGTTTTTGAATAAACTGCAATCTAGGATTTATTTTTCTGCGGAAAACCCGTTCACCTTTACCTCTTATTCTGGTATAGATCCAGAGGTCGGCAGTATTGGATTAGATGTAGCGAATTATCCTTTAGCCAAGACATACACGATAGGATTAAATGTTAATTTTTAAGAATGAAAATCATGAAAACACCATCCATAAAAAAATACAAATACATTACAATAGCATTAGTAGGATTGAGTATAGGTATACAGGGCTGTAGCAAGAGTTTTACTGATCTGACTCCAAAAGGATCAATTACCAATGAAAACTTCTGGAAGACAGAAGCAGATGCCATCTTTGCCAGTAATGGTCTTTATGAACATTTCAATGACGATAATATTTTCGGAAGAGGTTTGTTTTGGTTTATCAACGCATCGGACGATATGGTAACAGGACGTACAGATGCAGGATCAGCAGCAGTGCGTAATTTTACTGCTACAGGTGCTGAAAGCCGTATTAATAGTATGTACAAGAAATTTTATCAGATCATACAACGTGCAAATACCATTATCACTAAAGTGCCAGCTATGAGCATTAGCGATAATGTAAAAAAACACGTGTTAGGACAAGCGTATTTCATGCGAGGTTATGCCTATTTTTATTTGTCACAATATTATGGAGATCAACGTGCTGGTGTTCCCATCGTTACAGATGCAAATATGAATGAAATTAAATTTGTACGACCGACACATGTAAAGGAGAATTTAGCACAGATTGAAGGGGATCTTTTAAAGGCAGCAGAGCTATTGCCACTTGTCAACACATATGGAGCAGGTGATTTAGGAAGAGCGCATAAAGACGCTGCTTATGCCTATTTAGCCAAAACAAATTTGCAATGGGCACGATATGACGAGAGTAAATGGACGCAAGTTGTTAAGTACTGCGATATGGTGACCAACTCAGGATCAGGTCGTAAATTAATTAATACAGGAAAACCAGAAACAGATTTTGCAAGCGTCTTTTACATCGAAAACAATTTTTCATCTGAATATATCTTTTCTGTAGTTTCTAATAAAATTCAGGGTTCCATATTGCCGGCTGTATTATTTGAAAATACAGGTTATGGACTTTATAATGGTTGGGGATATTTTCACCCCACTTTAGAATTGTATAACGCTTTCGAATCAGGTGACAATCGTAAAAAGGCAACCATACTTGAATTTAACGATACATTTACGTTATTCGGATTGGATCGGAAATATTATTCGTCTAATTCTCAAACTGGTTTTCAGTTCAAAAAGTATATGCAACCTTTCCGTTTTCCAAAGGATCAACATTTAAATCCAAGTGGAGATTATCCGACTTCTGATCTAAATATTCCTTTAATCCGTTATGCAGATATTCTTTTGATGAAAGCCGAAGCGCAGATTAAACAAGGGAAATCTGGAGATGTGGAGATTAATTTGGTACGTAACCGCGCAGGGCTCCCTGCAATAAGTGGCGCAACAATGGTTAATTTAAAAAGAGAGCGTCGTTCAGAGTTTGCTGCAGAATATACCGATAGGCATAGTGACTTGGTTCGTTGGGGTGATGCCCAAGCGGCCTACGCACGACCAGCAACCGGAAGGCAACATATTGCTAAAACTGATCCAACTTCTAGCTACACCATAGTACAAGTTTGGCCTGCCCGAACTTTTAATCCTGCTATTCATCATGTATGGCCAATTCCGCCATCAGATTTGAGTAATTCTGGGATCAGTCAAAATGAGGGATGGTAAAATTATCCTACAAATAACTTAAATCACAAAGACGACAGGCTAGAAAGATGCGAAAGAGCGATCAGGTCTGTCGTTTTTTGTCCAATAGAAAGAATGAAAATGAAATTTGCTAAGTTATTATTAATACTGCCATTAGTTGGCATAGTGGTCAGACTTGATGCGCAGGAAACAGCTACAGCTGTTAATCGTTTTGATAAACTCATGTATAGTACGCATCAACAGCACCATGTACTTCGGGTTCGTGGTCATAGTCATAATGATTATGAACAGGATATTCCCATGTTACGTGCTTATTATGCGGGAATGGAATCCATTGAAGCAGACCTATTCCTACGAGATGATACCTTATATGTTGCGCATGAGGCTAAAGATATCAAAGCAGGACGAACCTTGGAAAATCTATATATAAAGCCTTTGGCAAACTTATTTAAACAAAATAAGCAACATCCCTTTGCTGACAGCAGTAAAAACTTACAGCTGGTTTTAGATCTGAAAGAAGATTTTCAGATTATGATGCCAAAATTAGTAAACCTGTTAGCACCTTATCGTTACCTAGTAGATCCCAAACAAAATAAATATGCTATTCAAATTGTCATCAGTGGCAATATGCCGTCACCTGCTCTCTTTAAAAACTATCCAGACTACATATCCTTTGACGGTAGATTTGAAAACACATACACCAGCCAGCAACTGCAACGGGTAGCTATGATGAGCGATAATTTACGAACCTATACGCAATGGAACGGGAAGGGGGTGCCAACGAAGCAAGAGCAAATGAAAATTGAACAGCTAGGAGCAAAGGCACGAAAATGGGGTAAACCATTTCGTCTCTGGGGTGCACCTGAGAGTGTCAATACGTGGATAGTATTAGAAAAAATGGGCGTTACCTGGTTAAATACAGATCATCCTGATGTGCTAAAAGCTTATTTAAATGATTTGGAGAGTTCACGTTTTACGGCAAATAAACCATACGCTGTGTATCAACCTAATTTTGCAAAAGATGGGAGTAAGGGTACAGTCAGAAATGTGATTCTGTTAATAGGAGACGGTATGGGATTAGGTCATATTCAAGCTGCTATGGTTGCCAACCGTGGTCAGTTGCATATGGCTCAGATGAAACATGTAGGGTTCTCTTTAACAGCATCAGCCAGTCCAGGTAATACAGATTCAGGAGCTGGGGGATCAGCAATTGCTACCGGGCATAAATCATATAACGGTTCGATAAGCGTAGACACATCTGGCAATAGGTTACTGCGATTACCTGAACTATTAGCAAGAGTTGGAAAGGTAAGCGGAATACTATCCACAGGGGATGCCTCGGATGCGACTCCCGCAGCATTTTATGCGTCAAATATAGACCGAAATGCATCCATTGCAATTACAGAAGCGCTCATCGAAAATAAGGATGTTAAAATATTGGCAGGTGAACTACCTGGACCTTATCGGGAGAAAGAAAGAAAAGATGAATTGGAAAAAAAATTAAATCAAGCCGGATATCAAGTTGTTGATAACCTAACCGGATTAAAAAACGCCAAATCAGAGAAAACAGTAGCTTATTTTAATGAACAAGATATGGTAGCTGTCAAAGATGGTAGAGGTACTATTTTAAAAGAATTGCTCGCAACGAGCATCAGTAAACTTCATGGAATGGGAAGTGGATTCTTTATTATGGCCGAGGGGGCTCAGATTGACTATGGTGGCCATGCGCGAGATTTAAACTATGTGGTAACAGAAGCTTTGGATTTTGATCAGGCAGTCGGCGAAGCACTTCGTTATGCTGATCAGAATGGTGAGACACTTGTGGTGGTAACAGCAGACCATGAAACCGGCGCATTATCTTTATTAGATGCTGATGTAAAAACAGGCAGTATACAAGCCAGCTTTGCGTCTAATGATCACAGTTCGATGATGGTGCCTGTAATGGCATATGGCCCCTGGGCTCAAAACTTTTTGGGGTATTATCAGAATACCGAACTTTTTAAAAAAATTGCTCAAGTCTTAGGCGCAATACAGCAGTAGTTGAATTATCAAAAATAAGCTTGTATATAATAAACTGGGCATTTCATGCTTATTAAATGCCCGGTTTATTATCTAACAACATCTGATACTAGTGTAAATTTTTTAAAAATTATCTCTTCATTATGATACCTTCACCATAAGCGTATATTCTTGAGCATTTATCTACATCTTCTGATGATTGTAGAAATAAGATTCCCCCTAAAGAATACAATTTTGCACATCCACCTTCATGTATAGGTGCTGTAAATCATTAAAAATCATAGTATATAATAGCTGTTTTTAGTTGTCAATTAAACTTTTGGATATTAAAGAAGTCAAAACTAATATTTAACAGCACTTATTCTAGCCTTGAAAATAACTGGTATCATTTCGAGTATTTACAATTTGTAAGTGTTAAGTGTAATCCTTACAAAAGAACAGCAGGAACACTCATAATTACTAATAAACAGTATTAAGGATAGTTTGGCTCGATATTTGAGTGATATGAAGTAATCAAAACAATATATATATGATAAAAAGAGAAAGAACAAGAAAATCAAAAATTGAACAAAACCCATACATGTATTACATGACTAACTGGGGTTTTATGGAAACGGAAATCAAAGAAGATCGTCCCGTAGCATTGAAAAAAGAAAATGACAAGCTTGAGAAATAATTCTCAACGCTTTTAAAATCACAAATTAGACACTTGCTTTTCCTAACGGAAAGCATTTTGTGTTTATAGACCTTTCCAATCTTTTATTTAATTATTTCAGGTATGTCGACGTCTAGTCAGAGTTGCTCATGTGTCTACATGTAAAAGCCGCTATAAAAATTTATTTATAGCGGCTTTTAATTTTTAGAAAAATTTTGACTATTTCTTTGGCTCTAATCCTTTAGTCAGATCTTTTGCGTGCTTGACTTTTTTATCCAATAATCCGAGCGCAATGACATCAGCCATTTCCGTCACATAGTGAAACTTCATATCTTTGATATAACTCTCTTTGATCTCTTCAATATCTTTTTGATTAGATTTACATAAAATAATCTCTTTGATATTCGCTCGCTTAGCTGCCAAAATCTTCTCCTTAATACCGCCAACAGGAAGAACTTTTCCACGTAAAGTAATCTCACCTGTCATTGCTAAGTTTTCTTTAACCTTACGCTGTGTAAATAGGGAAGTTAATGCCGTCAACATGGTTACACCTGCCGAAGGCCCGTCTTTTGGTGTAGCTCCTGCTGGAACGTGAATATGTACATCCCAATGATCGAAAACGCGGTAATCAATGTCAAATTCTTCAGCATGCGAACGTAGATAAGCCATTGCAATGGAAGCTGATTCCTTCATCACATCGCCCAAGTTACCTGTTAAGCTCATTTTTCCTTTACCTGGGCTCAAACTTGACTCTATAAACAATATATCGCCACCGACAGAAGTCCAGGCTAACCCTGTAACAACACCAGCAACTTCATTATTTTCATAACTATCTTTATCAAAAATAGGAGCACCTAAAATCTCTACAAGATCCTTATCATTAATATTGACATTGTATTCTTTTTCCATAACAATGCGAGTTGCAATACCACGGACAGTAGAACCTATTTTTTTCTCTAAACCACGTACACCAGATTCGCGCGTATATTCTTCAATTATTTTCTCAATAATTTTAGATTTCAACGAAATATCCTTTGCTGTTAATCCATGTGCTTCACGCTGTTTCGGAATAAGGTGTTTCTTGGCAATTTCAATTTTTTCTTCGATCGTATAACCATTAACTTCAATAATCTCCATACGATCCAAGAGAGCTGGTTGTATATTATTTAAGGAGTTAGCTGTAGCGATAAACATGACCTTAGATAAATCGTACTCCATCTCAACATAATGATCATAGAAACTCGTATTTTGCTCCGGATCTAAAACTTCTAATAGGGCAGAAGATGGATCTCCTTTAAAGTCAGCACTCATCTTATCAATTTCATCCAATACAAATACAGGGTTCGCTGCACCTGCTTTTTTCAAAGATTGAATGATACGACCTGGCATTGCACCAATATACGTCTTTCGGTGACCCCTGATTTCTGCTTCATCACGCACACCACCTAAGGCCATTCTAGTATACTTACGGCCTAATGCTTTTGCAATAGATTTCCCTAATGATGTTTTACCGACTCCCGGAGGGCCTACTAAACATAAAATAGGAGCCTTCATATTGTTTTTCAATTTCAATACGGCCAAATACTCAATAATACGCTGCTTAACTTTATCCAACCCATAATGGTCTTTATCCAGTACTTTTTGTGCTCTATTCAGGTCAAAATTATCTTTTGTAAACTCATTCCAAGGAAGGTCAAGTAATAATTCTAAATAATTGATCTGAACAGAATAATCTGCGGCAGCAGGATTGATCCGTGCTAATTTTTCAATTTCTTTATCGAAATGCTTAGCAACAACTTCATTCCATTTTTTCTTTGATGCTCTTTTTTTCAATTCGATAATCTCTAAATCGGGAGTGTTTCCGCCCAATTCTTCTTGAATCGTCTTTAACTGTTGATTTAAGAAATAATCGCGTTGTTGTTTATCTAAATCTATTCTTACTTTATTTTGAATCTGGTTTTTAAGTTCTAAAATTTGAATTTCAGAAGTTAATAACTCTAATAATAGGCGAGCTTTCTCATCAGCATTTAATAATTCCAATAACTGTTGTTTCTGAATTAAATCAACATTGATATTAGAAGAAATAAAGTTAATAAGGAAAGTCGGACTCTCGATATTCTTAATGGCAATACCTGCCTCGCTTGGTAGGTTCGGCGATAGTTGAATAATTTGAAGAGCCATCTCTTTTAAAGTCGCTATTAAGGCTTTAAATTCCTTAGTCGACTTCGGTTTCTCTTCCTTATATTTCTCGACGTTAGCTTTTAGATAAGGTTCGGTCTGAACAGCTTCAAGCAATTTAAAACGTTGCTTACCTTGTAAAATCACCGTTGTATTACCATCAGGCATCTGTAAAACTTTGATGATATGTGCTACAGTTCCGACTTGATAAAGCTCATCAATAGTAGGATCTTCCATAGACATATCCTTTTGAGCTACAACACCTATTGTTTTATCTCCTTGGTAAGCGTCTTTAACTAATTTGATGGATTTATCCCGACCCACAGTAATTGGAATAACTACTCCAGGAAATAAAACTGTATTGCGTAAAGACAAAATCGATAGTGACTCCGGAATCTCTGCATTGCGCATGTCATCTTCATCTTGTTGACTTAATAATGGAAAGAATTCGGTATCTTCAGATATAATGGGAATCGCCTGATTGAAATCAAATGTTTCGAATTTGCTCATATTATGTTAAGGTATATTAATATTTTTATGTCAGTTTATGACAACATGTCGTAATTCTGATAAAAAGTTATTTTAAATTTGTGAATGTAGGGTATTGCAAGTAAGATGCCAACCTATTATTTGAAAACGAATGATCCATTAATGCAGTGCTTTAAGAAAAAAAGACAGTCTGACATGTGAGTTTTGTCACATTATTCAATTTATTATTGTGTAAATAGGCATAATAATTGTAATATTGAATACGCATTTAGCGTTGTATGTTGAAGTCAAGTAAAACGAAATTTCAACAACACAAACTAAGCGGTTGAATATGAATTAAATACTTTAAATTGAAACGTAATTAAATAAATATGACTCTTAAATCGATTAAATTAGGCTTATTTACTGGTGCATTTGCCTTGATGTCACTTTCATCTTTTGCACAGACAGCAAAACAGGAAGAGCATTCGAATCCAAATGTTCGTTTAGGTCAAAAAGCACTATTGGATGGTGACTTCAAAAAAGCAGCAATTTACTTAGAAAAGTCTTTGCCAGTGGAAAGTAAAGATCCAGATGTATTATATATGTTAGGTTACTCTCAATTTCAGAATGGCGAATTTAAAAAGGCAGCAGAGTCTTTCGGAAAAGTAGTTGCTTTGGACAGTAAAAATGCAAACGGTTACTATTTTAAAGGAAAAGCAAATAATAATTTAGCGACTCAAACTTCTACAAAATTGAGCAGTTCTGCTCGTGAAGCATTATTAAAATCTGCTATCGAAGATTATTCTAAAGCGATTGCATTAAATGCAAGTGATGTGAAGCTTTATCAAAATAGAGCGCTAGCTTTCCGTGACTATGGTATTTTAGTTGGAACTTCCGGAGTTGCGAATTACAATAAAGCAGTTGCAACTGATGCTTATAACAACGCAGTAAAAGATTTTGAAAAAGTTTTAACTTTTGATGCTTCTCGTAAAGACATTCAAACAGAAATCAAAAAAGCTAAAATTTACAGAGATAACTTGAAGTAATCTTTCAAAAACAAAAAAACACCATATCGCGATATGGTGTTTTTTTTGTAATTACTTGAGATGTAGGAGAGGTTTCTAAATTTTAGTGATTCAGAAACTTTCCTATAATTTTATAATGACTTTTTCCCAATATCAGAATATCCTGATTTTTTTCAATTTGATAAATAGAGTCAACATCATACGTCAGTTTTTCTTCACTTGAATATAAGCTATTGTCTACTTTTCTTTCAATGACAACCTGTCTAATCTTACCTTTTAAATCATGCTCCACAGCGAGATACTGAATCGCTAATCCGGGATCTTTGGCCTGATAAATTGTTTGACAATCTTCTTCTCTAAAATTATACAAACTGGCATCAGCATTTTTTGTAATATCAGCAGCTATAAATCCACTGAGTTCATTTTGCCAGTTTGGGATCTTCAAAGATTTCACTTCCTCATCCGAGTCTTTAATGACCGTTTTTTCAACCGTTGGATTCAATTTTGTTAACTTTTCAATTTCAGAATTAAAAAATGAATCCAGAGAAAGAGTTGATCCTTTTACTTGCTTTTGCACCGTTTTGTCGTTTTGACAGGACGATAGTAGGAGCGCACCCCCTATAATTAATAAAGAGAGTGCGTTACCTATACGTTTATTTTTCATATTAGTCTTGAATCAATACCTCGCCATCCATTTCGGCAGGGATCTCAACTTTTAGTAATTTCAATACAGTAGGCGCTATATCACCCAATTTACCATCCTTAATGCTTTTATAATCCTTATCGATCAAAATACATGGAACAAGGTTTGTTGTATGAGCAGTGTTAACTGATCCATCAGCATTGACCATAAATTCGGAATTACCATGATCTGCAATGATGATAAATGAATATCCGTATTGTAAACCCTTTTCAACAACTTGTTTAGTACAATTGTCTACTGTTTCAACCGCTTTTACTACCGCGTCAAATACACCCGTATGTCCGACCATATCTGGGTTTGCAAAATTCAGACAGATAAAATCTGGTTGCGCTTCTTCAATATCTTTTATAATAGCATCAGTAATGCCTTGTGCAGACATTTCTGGCTGTAAATCGTAAGTCGCAACTTTAGGAGATGGTACCAACAAACGGTGTTCTCCATCAAACTCCTGTTCACGTCCTCCAGAAAAGAAAAATGTGACATGTGGATATTTTTCAGTTTCTGCGATACGTACCTGTGTTTTATGATGAGCCGCTAAAACTTCACCTAAAGTATTATTTAAATTGTCTTTATGGAAGATGACTTTAACATTTTTAAATGTCTCGTCATATGACGTCATCGTAATATAATAAAGATCCAATGGTTTTAGGTCGTACTCTGGAAACGCCTTTTGAGTTAAAGCAATAGTAATCTCGCGTCCTCGGTCTGTTCGGAAATTAAAACAGATTACGACATCTCCATCTTGAATTGTGGCAACAGGTTGATTTGCAGCATTAGTCAAAACAAGCGGTTGCACAAATTCATCTGTAATGTTTTGATTATATGATTCTTGTATAGCGTGTTGTAAATCTTTAGTTTCAGTCCCACTACCATTTACCATCAAATCATACGCAAGTTTTACACGCTCCCAGCGGTTGTCGCGGTCCATTGCATAATAACGACCGATTGCTGATGCAAGAGTACCGACAGACTGAGGTAGGAAATCTTGCAATTCTTTCACATAGTTTAATCCAGAATTTGGATCTGTATCGCGTCCGTCAAGAAAAGCATGTATAAATACCTGATCTGAAGTTAAACCAGCATGTTTTGCAGCATCACATAGACCACGTAAATGACTTGTATGTGCATGAACGCCACCGTCGGACAATAAACCGATAAAATGAACCTTCTTATTATTTGCTAAAGCATATTTAAAGGAGTCTTGAATAGTGATGTCCGTATTAAAAATACCATCACGAACAGCTTTATGAATGCGGCCTAATTCTTGATAAACCACACGCCCTGCGCCCAAATTCATATGTCCAACTTCAGAGTTACCCATTTGACCTTCAGGTAAACCAACAGCTTCACCAGAAGCTACTAGTTTTGAATTGGGGTAGTTCGCCTTCAAATAATCCAAGTAAGGAGTATTTGCCGCAAATGCTGCGTCAGATTGATCTTCTTTTCCGTATCCTAATCCGTCTAGGATTAATAGTGCTACTTTTTTTTCCATAATTATATAAGCAAATATAATTTAAAACAACTGATAATTCAAGATTATGAGGAATGTAATGAAGAATTAAAGTTTGTTTAATGTAAAATTTATATAAATTTGGCATTGTTTATGTGAATCATCTACCAAATCACAAAGCTAGTCTTTAACACAATAACTATTGGGTAAGTTCTTGAACTACACAGAGTTTAATTTCTATAATTAATGAAAAAGATCCTATTTTTTATAAGTCTTTTTATGTGTATAACTATGCGCATATCAGCGAATAATATTGACAAGAACTACTTACCAATGTATGAATCTTCTTTATTTATTTCTGATATTAACGATGCTTTAATGCTGCAATTGAAAGCAGGGAATGCCAAAAATATAGCACGGTATTTTGCGACAAATGTAACTTTATCAATCTTAAGTGAGGATGGTCAATATTCTAAATTTCAGGCTGAAATGTTGTTAGAGTCATTTTTCTCTAAAAACAAACCAGGTGCAGTAAAATTAATACAGAAAATTACAAATAAAACCAATTACAGTTATTACGTATATCAACTTACCAGTAATAAAAATCTGTTTCGAGTTTTTGTGAAGATAAGTTCGGCAAAATCTACACAAACTATAGAAGAATTTAGAGTTGAAAAACAGGCTTCTAAATAATAATTCCAAATTATTTTCTTGAATAAAATTTAAATTTCCATCTTCGCTACATATTTTGTGAGGACTCATGATGGAAAAAAAAGAATATATTAAAAAATTCGTTCAACAGGCAATTCTAGAAGATGTCGGAGATGGTGATCATACAACACTTTCAACGATTCCTAAAGACAAAGCTGGAGAGGCTAAATTAATTGTTAAAGAAGAAGGTATACTTGCTGGAGTAGAGATTGCATTAGAAATTATCAATCAAATAGATCCTACACTTGCTCATGAAGTGCTAATTCATGATGGAGCGAGTGTAAAAATTGGTGATATAGCCTTAATCCTGAAAGGAAAAATCCATAGTATCCTAATTGCCGAACGCTTGATCTTAAACGTGATGCAACGCATGAGCGGGATTGCAACAACCACAAACCGATATGCGAAATTATTAGCCGGAACAAAAACGAAAATATTAGATACGCGCAAAACGACTCCCTTGTTACGTTTGTTAGAGAAAGAAGCGGTAAAGATCGGAGGGGGAACCAATCATCGTTTTGGCTTGTATGACATGATTTTAATTAAAGATAATCATGTTGATTACAGTGGAGGTATCACGCAGGCTTTAACTCGCGCAAATGCCTACAGAGACACCTTAAATAAGCATATTGAGATTGAAATTGAGGTTAGAAATTTTGAGGAGCTAGCTGAAGTTATTACCTTTGGCAAGGTCGACCGCATCATGTTAGACAATTTTAGTCCCTCAGATGTGAAGAAAGCTGTCGATATTATTGCAGAAAGATTTGTCACTGAGGCTTCTGGAGGAATTACAGAAGACACTCTTCAAGCATATGCAGCAGCCGGAGTAGATTTTATCTCGGTTGGAGCATTGACGCATTCTGTAAAAAGTTTGGATTTAAGCTTAAAGGCCAAATTAGTTTAGGATTTAACAATAATTAATGATTTCTATTTATTTAGTAAGTGCAGTAGTACTAGCTTATTTATTTGGTTCAATCCCAACTGCGGTATGGTTTGGACAGGCATTTTATGGCGTTGATGTTAGAGAGTATGGAAGTGGTAATGCCGGTGCAACCAACACCTTTCGCGTTTTGGGACCAAAAGCAGGTGCTGTGGTGATGTTCGTCGATATCTTTAAAGGGTTCACGTCTACAAATCTAGCTTATTTAATAGAAGCGGGGCAAAGTACCAGTAATGTCCAATTTGTTAACTATCAATTGGCACTTGGTGTGATTGCTGTTTTAGGACATCTATTTCCTGTTTTTGCTGGCTTTAGAGGAGGCAAGGGAGTGGCAACACTCTTTGGCATGATCCTCGCAATTCATGCTCCCGCCGCATTACTTTGCGTTACGGTCTTTATTGTAATCTTGTTGACAACGCATTATGTATCATTAAGTTCAATAATGGCAGGTTTTACCTTTCCTTTTAGCATAGCCTTCTTATTTAAAACATCTATTCCTTCAGTTCTATTATATGGCATCGCGATCTGCGCATTGATATTGATTACCCATCAAAAGAATATCGAACGCCTCTTAAAGGGACACGAATCTAAAGTTTATCTTTTCAAGAATAAAAAGAAGAAAATTTAGGCATAGGAATTGCGTTGGGTACAATCTAATGCAGTGTTTAACATTTAAAATATGAAAAAGGTTTTTAAATATACAAGTATGTTCCTGATTGGAGCTACTTTAGCATCCTGCTCGACTGTGCCGATTACTGGACGTAAGCAGTTGAGTTTGGTGAGTGATAGTGAAATTCAAGAACAAGCGGCGTCTTCTTACAAACAATTTTTAAATTCCTCAAAAACAAAAGTAATTACAGGTACAAGTCAGGCAACTTTAGTTAAAAAAGTTGGTAATAAACTGGCGATAGCCGTTAATCAATACCTTACGCAACAAGGTATAGCAAATCAATTTAATTTCAGTTGGGAGTTTAATTTGGTGCAAAGCGATGAAGTCAATGCATGGTGTATGCCTGGTGGAAAAGTAGCTATATACACAGGTATTCTTCCAGTTACGCAGAATGAAACTGGATTAGCGACAGTAATGGGACATGAAATTGCCCATGCAATAGCACGTCACTCTATGGAGCAGATGTCTCGTCAATATGCTACACAAGCAATTGGTAGTGTTATTGGGGTTGCAACTGCAGGGAGTAGTTATGCCGGGATTATCAATAACGCATACGGTATCGGCGGTCAATTAACGTCATTGAAATACTCGCGTGGGAATGAATCTGAAGCAGATCGTATGGGTTTAGTGATTATGGCAATGGCGGGCTACAATCCTGCTGAAGCTGTTAAATTTTGGGAACGCATGGCAAGTGGCGGGTCTAAAGGGAATCCTGAATTTTTAAGTACTCACCCTAGTGATGCAAGACGTATCAGTGATATTCAAAAATTGCTTCCAGAAGCTTTAAAGTATTATAAAAGATAGTTTCTATATAATTTAGAAAAAAAGAGGTTTAATAACCTCTTTTTTTGTGGCTAATCAGCTCGGGTTAATCCAATTCATTGGCTTAATTATTGTTTTGAATTTCTAAACGCAATTAAAACAGATGAAATTATGGGAATGACAGATTTAATCACAGGTGGCCTTGGTAATCAAATGGCTGCAGGATTGTCCAAAAAGCTGGGAATTGACAGCACCAAAGCAACTTGGATATTAGCAATAGCGGTTCCTTTGATCGCGGGAGCAATTAAATATAATCAAAGTAAGGACGACATCAGTCAGGCTAAAGGTTTTGCTAATGCATTAGACACAAAACATAACGGTGAAATATTGGATCATGTCGATGAGGTAATCGAACAGGGACCTACAGAAGACGGCAACAAGATCGTGCAGCACATCTTTGGCAGTAAGACTGAATATGTTGCTTCTGGATTAGCGGAGAAAAGTGGATTTAGTTCGGCTCAGGTTACAGGAGTACTGGCTACCCTGGCACCTATTGTTATGGGTTATTTGGGTAAGGAAAAAGCAAATGCCGCGCAAAATGGAACGAGTAATCCTTTAGGTGATCTGCTGGGAGGCTTTTTAGGTGGCAATACGGGTTCTGGAGGAGGATTAGGGAATATAATCGGGAATATATTCGGTGCTGATAAAAATGAACCAACAGCTACAACTACTTCAGGAGGATTGACAGACAAGATCTCCGACTTTTTTGATAAGAATAAAGATGGTAGTGCCATAGATGATATTGTTGGTATGTTTACCAAAAAATAACCAGATGATAAAAAACACTTTGCTGTTCCAATTGTTATTTTATTAAAGATCAAGATACAAGATTATGGAAGATAGAAATAAATATGACTCAGCTACTGTTGCCCTAGAGAAGTTGAAAGAAGCGGGGTATACAATAGATTATAACATTGAACTGGATTCTTTGATTGCAAATCCATCTAATTATAAGATTGATTATATTTATCGATATGAAGGAGATTCGAATCCGGATGACGAAAACACAGTTTATGGAATCACGGAGAAAAACGGTTCAAATAAAGGTGTTTTTGTCATTGGAAATTTATCCTTTGTGGAAGGTGATATAAGAGATGTGATAATAAACCTCGAAATTGCCCATAAAGAGAGCATTTAATGCTGTAAAATAGAAAGAGAGGTCAACACCTCTCTTTCTATTTATAGAGTATCATAGCGCTTTATAAGTAATGTGTGGTTCTAGCGCTCAAAAGTCATGTAGAATCAGGCTTCCTAAATCTTCATCTTTCACAATTTTAACTGAAACAGGGATGCGCTCCTGTAATTCATCAACATGAGAGATAATTCCTACAATACGATTTTCTTTATGAAGGGCATTTAAAGTTTCAAAAATTAAATTGACAGATTCAGTATCTTGAGTTCCAAATCCTTCATCAATGAAAAAGAAATTCTTTTCATTCTGATTGAGACTACGGGTGCTCTCCGCTAGTGCTAGAGCCAAACATAAAGATGCCTGAAAAAATTGCCCACCCGATAAAGTCCTTACAGATCGTGATTTACCACCATTTAAATGATCCATTACTTCAAAATCATTTTCACTATTGATGATTAGTTTCAGATGACCTCGAGTTAGTCTTTCAAAACGATGATTGGCGATATGACATAGGTCCTCTAAGTATTGAGTTGAAATGTAATCAACAAAACCATTCCCCTTAAAGAGATTTGATAAAATACTTAAATTCTTATTCCGAAGTGCCAATTTATCGAAAGCAATTTGCAATTCTACTTTCTCAGTGTATCGCTTTTTTGAAATTAGAATTTGATCTTTGAGAGATTGCAATTGACCTATCAGCATTTCTTTGGCTTCTTTTGCCAATTGCAGATCTTGGCTGATTTTTGTAATCTGGGAAATATCAACAGCTTGCTGATTTATTTTCTGCTCTAATTGTACCAGATTGGCCTTAACAATAGCAAAATGCTCTTCAAATCGTTTGATACGTAATTCTTCTTTTTCAAGATCATATTGCTGTTTTAATATTTCTTTTACAGCGTCAAGAGACACGAAATCATGCTGTTGTAACAGTTCTTCAATCAGCTTCTGCTGCAATGTTATCTTAGATTGCTTATTCTTTAATTGCGTCTCTAACGTATTGCTTGTTGTAGAAAGTGATGCTATAGAAATATTGAATTGATTAATCTCATTTAGCAACCTGCTGTATTCCTGCTCTATATGGTCTATTGATTGAAGTGATTGTGTAATCAATATTTCAATTTCAGATATTTCAAACTGTTCGAATTCCGATAATTTTAATCGTTTAATCAGTTGTTCATGAATACTTGATCGTCCTTCAAGTGTTGATTTAGTAAGAGCAATACTATTCAAACCATTACTGTATTTTTCCTTTTTAATCTTTAGATCATCTAATTCCTTTTGAATTGCTGCTAAAGTCGATTCTGCTAGTGTACAGGCCTGTTCAATGGATTCAGCCTGCAATTTCCATTGATCGAAACTTGTACGATCATTGTGCTGAAAATTAGTCCACGTGAATTGAGTCAGGTGATGATTAAATTCTATCGTTAGCGTATTCAACTTTTCGACACTTTTATCTATATCCCTTTGCAATGTTATCAGGTTTGCATCTAGTTGGATGAATCGTTGTTGACGCTGTTGAATTTGCAGTATTGTTTCTTGCAGATGAGTTTTCTCAGATTTAAGTTTAACCAATTGCTCAGAAACATCCTCTGTTTGCATAATATGTGGATGGTGCTCGGAACCACATAAAGGACAGGCTTCTCCAGCTGTCAAAGCATGAGAAAAGTTAGCTAACTGCTGTTTTACCTGAATTTTATTTTCATCCGACTGAATTCTTTCCAGTAAAATAGATGCACTCTTCTCATCTTCAGCAAGTTTCTCTCGCCAGGATGTAGGAGTGAGGCTTTCCTTTTCGAATTGAAGTATGATATCCTGATAATCCTTTCGCTTAATTTTTAAATCTGCTTCTAAATCATGTTGCGTTTTAATATATTGCTCTTGTTTTGAATACCAATCATTTATAGTCATTAATAAACTACTTGCAACACGGCTTGCTTTAAGATTGGTAATTTCTTGCTGTTTTTCCTGAGCTAACGTTTGTTTATTTAAAATCTGCTGGTCAACACCTTGCAGCACAATCTGTCCATTAGCTAATCGTTCAGCTTCTTTTTTGATATCAACTTGCAGTTTTAAAATATGAACAATATTTCTCATATCCTCAACAGCAATTCTTTTATTATCGAGTTGATTAAAATCCTGCTCTACTATCTTATATGCACTATTTGCTGTTAACAGTGCTGTATGGACTGCATTTAATTGATGTTTCGTTCGAGCAAAATCTTGTGTTAGCTGGAACTCCTCTGTCTGTAGATCTGCGAGATTATCAAGCGCATGCTTAAAAATACGATCAACTTTTTGAAATAAAAGAATCTGTTTCTTTAAATTTTCAATTGTACCTTGTTCGGCACTTAATTGAGCAAAAGCTTGTTTCTGTATAGCTATTTCTTTATGGAACTGTTGAACTTCCAATAATTTTTGATGTTGTTGATCTAATTGTTGATGTGTATTTGTGACTTCTTGGAGCTTCAATTGTTCATTCTCCAATTGTAAAAGCAATTCAGCTATACTTTCCTCTGTGTAATCCTCTAAAGTTTGTACTGCGCCAGAAATATTTTGGAGTTTCAGTTCTGTTTCCTTACTTAGAGAAGCGACTTTATAAAATAGATCATAATGATCTAAATTAAAAAGTTCCTTCATCATGCCCGAGCGTTCAGCTCCTTTAAGCTCAAGAAACTCTTTAAATTGCCCCTGAGGTACAATAACTGTACGGTTGAAGTTTTTGTAAGATATGCCTAATATAGTTTCAGCATCGGTACTTTCAAGTGGTATTTTTTCATCACCTTCAAAAACATAAGCTTTTCGTACAGGTGTCGTAACTTTCTCAAACTGCTTGCTATTTCTTCGCCACGAAGCTTCAAACGCATACTTTTTGTTTTCTTTTCCAATAAAATGAAACTCAATCCGCAACTGATTGGAATTTAAGTTCATCATATTGTAGGCTCTATTGTTGCTGTTTAAGCGGTTTGTGTTTGCAAATAAGGCAAAAGTAATGGCTTCCAGAATCGTTGATTTTCCAGAACCAACTTTTCCAAAAATCCCGAAAAGACCGGCCGCTGTCAAAGCAGTAAAATCTATTTCTTGTTTTGATTGATAGGAATATAACCCTTCTATGGATAGATATAATGGCAACATAATCGTTAATTCTCCTTTTCAGTTTGAGTACCCAGAACTTCGTTAAATAGCGCTATCAATTCCTCCGATGGAGATTGGTCATTATTTCGATATCGGAAGTAATCAGAGAAATTTTCGTTAATACTTTTACTTCTTCTGGATATGGGTTCGTTTTGATAGATAGCACTACTGTTCACTTCAGGAATGATATAGATAATACCCGGGTGGCTATCTTCAATACGTTTCTTTTCACCTTGTGTTAAAGATGTTTCTGAAACAAGTGTTAGTTCAACTAAACAATCTTGATTCACTGTAAGCCAATCAATAGCATCTGTAACAGAATGAAATTTTTTTCGTATTAATTTTTTTCCAGATTGGATGTTGATCGTTTTATAGACCGCCTCTTTGTGTGGCTCCAGCGTTACAATCGCCACTTTTTTATCTTGCCCTGCTTCGGAAAAAGAATAGCAAAGTGGACTACTCGAATAGATAACTGGTGCACGATGTCCACCCACTTCTTGGTAGCGATGCAGGTGACCTAAAGCTGTATATTGAATTTGAGGAGGAATACATTCCGTATAAACAGTATCTGCAAAACCAATACGCAAAGGTTTTTCGCCGTCTGGCTCCTCTAATACAGGACCTCCCTTTTTATTCATGTATAGATGTGAAACCAAAATATTAGCGCCTTGATCATCGCAGTATAAATCGGCCAGCGAACTCCATTTTTTACTTAAAACTTCATTGAGCCCGATCTGTTCATCTTCACCAAGATATTCTTTGAGTCGATGTTCGTTAGCAAAGGCAGTTATAAGGAGACGAATTGGGAAATCATGACCTAGAAGCTTAATTTCAAGAAAACCGATATCTCCTTTAGTGATTTCAAATCCGCCCTCAACCTGATAAGGATTAAATTTCATGTTGGGTTTACCCGCGAAAATAATTCCGCAATCTCTCGCAAGGCTATCAGGAGCATCTACACGATCCGGTGAATCGTGATTCCCGGCAATGGCAATGACAGGTCTGGAACCATTTTTCGTTAAGCGTTTAAGTGTTTTATAAAGGAGTTCAATAGCTTCGACAGGTGGATTGAACGCATCGAACAGATCTCCAGCGACAATAACAAGATCAACTTGTTCTTGATCTGCTATCTGAACAATTTCATCCAGTACTTCTTTTTGTTCATCAAATCTGGAGAAATAATCCAATCGTTTACCCAAATGCCAATCGGCTGTATGTAAAATTTTTAGCGACATGTTTTACTTGTGAAAACTTAAAATTACCTCGAATTTTCTATAAAAAAGAAGTTAATTAATATTAATATCTATTTTGCTGATTCAGAATAAAATGTATTTTTGTTTCTTATGCATACGATAAACAATTCTCATAAACGTAATTTTTGGCTTTTAGGTATTATTTTCATGCTAATCTGTAGCATCTGGAATAATGAAGTATATGCCCAACTAAAGGCGATTAAAGGGGAGACGACCTATCCTTTTTTATTGAATTTACCAGAAGAAGAACAGATTGATAACCTACCAGGCGATAAACACCCCGTTTTGATATTTCTCCACGGAAGGAGTCTGTCGGGTATAAATCTTGATCGTGTTAAACGATATGGCGTACTTTATGCGATGAATAAAGGTCAGGAGGTTCCTGGTATCGTAATCGCTCCACAGTCACGAGGCGGATGGGATCCTGATAAAGTTATTGAGATTGTGGATTATGCTATCGAACATTATAACGCCGACCCGGATCGGGTATATATCTGCGGAATGAGTATGGGCGGATACGGCACAATGGATGTAGCAGGTAAATATCCAGATCGTATCGCAGCGGCAGTAGCTATATGTGGAGGTGGAAGTGTTAAGTATGCCGACAACCTAAGTCAGGTACCACTCTGGGTACAACATGGAAATCGTGACCGTGCTGTACCCATGTCAGAATCAAAAAAAATAGTCAATGCAATTAAGAAAGCAGATCCTGAAGCTGATGTAACGTTGACTATAATTCCAGGTGGTACACATGGGAGCGTGGAACGCCTTTTTCATCAAGATGAAATTTACGAATGGCTTTTCAAGCATACGAGAAAGGGATCCTAAACACCTAACTTCTTTTTTTGTTTTATTTAGAGATTAATATTACAAAACAGGTAAACTTTCAAAATTATTTTGCTCCAAAATGATTCATTATGACAATCGATTGCATTGTCTATTTTGCAATTATTGAATGAATCAATTATAATAATTTTAAAAACGAATGTTAATTTTTGTTAAAATTCTCAATTTATCAATTATTACTTATTTAAATAAAAAAGCATCCAATTGAAGACTCTTGTTATGAGTAGGTTAAGTTTTTGTTAAGTGCTTTCAATGTTAAATTCTCTTTATACTTTTGAGGCATATTTATAACAAAAATTTTCTTTATGAAAAGACCTTTACTCTTTTTTGCGCTTGTATTAGCAAGTTATGGTACCATTCATGCTCAAGTTACTACGAGTAGTGTGACTGGAATTGTGAAAGAATCCTCCGGCCAAGTTACATCAGGAGCCACTATCAAAGCAACACATGTGCCATCCGGCACGGTTTATTCGAGCGCGGCGAATGCTGCTGGTCGTTTTAATTTAGCGAATATGCGTGTGGGTGGTCCGTACACTGTAATCGTTACATATGTTGGCCAAGACCCAATTACGTATGAAAACATTTATCTACAATTAGGTGAAGCCTTCGTTCTTAATCCCGTGTTTGGATCATCTGCAACTAATTTAGATGAGGTTGTGATCACCGGTAGAAAAACTAGTTCAGATAAAACAGGAACTTCTACAAGTATTGGTCAGAAGCAAATTCTCGAATTACCTCAGATCAATAGAAGTATAACAGATTTTACAAAACTTACACCTCAAGCAAACGGAAATTCCTTTGCAGGTCGTGATGCTCGTTATAATAACCTTCAGATCGATGGTGCAAACTTTAATAATGGATTTGGAATAAGTGGAAGTCCATTACCGGGTGGTAATTCGCAACCGATCTCATTAGATGCCATTGAACAAATCTCAGTTAACATAGCACCATTTGACATTACGCAGTCAGGTTTCACGGGAGCTGGTATTAATGCTGTAACAAAATCTGGTACAAATAAAATTGAAGGTTCTGCTTATTATTTTCTACAAAATCAAAATCTTCAGGGACGAAAAATTAAAGATGTCACTTTAGAAAAGATCGATGCAGCAAAAAAGAATTTTGGATTTCGTTTAGGAGGACCGATTGTAAAAGATAAATTATATTTATTTGTAAACGCAGAACGAGAAGAAGCGACGGGAGCCAATGCATCAGGGGCAAATCTTTGGAAAGCTTCAGAAAATGGTGTAGCGGATCCAGATAATAATATAGCAAGAACCAAACGGTCAGATTTAGAGAGTGTACGTAACCATTTGATAAATCAATGGGGGTACGATCCAGGACGATATGAAGGATATGCTGATGAAGCCAAAGAAGGAAGTACTAAGTTTTTAGTACGTTTGGATTGGAATATTAATGATAAACATAAATTAGCAGTTCGTTATAATCAAGTGGTTGGTAACTCTATGCAAGTAGCTAATGCAAGTTCGGGACCGCAACCTCGAAGCCAAACCAGTCGTGTCAGTGAAAATTCTATTACCTTTGAAAATGGTAATTATGCATTTAAAAACGTAGTTCGTTCGATTACTGCGGAGTTAAACAGTAATTTTAGTTCTCGATTGTCAAATCAGTTTTTAGCTACATATACACGTATTCAAGATACGAGAAGTACCCCAAGCAAACAACTTTTCCCATTTGTAGATATTTTTGATGGTTCTGCAACAGGTAATAATTATATGAGTTTTGGTACGGAATTATTTTCATACAATAATGATGTCATTAACAATAATTACTCTATTACAAACAATTTAACACTTCAAGCAGACAAACATACGTTTACATTTGGAGGTGCATTTGAAATTCAAAATTTCGGAAATAGTTATACACGAATGGGTACTTCATATTACCGATATGCCTCTGTTGATGATTTTCTAAAAACAGGAACCCCAAATGAAGTTGCTCCAATTATGTTTGGATTAACATACCCTTATGAAGGTCAAGACACTTACTCAAGAATTAATTTTGGATTAGCGTCATTATATGCACAGGATAAATGGGCAGTAGCCAATAATTTCACGTTGACATATGGTGTAAGAGCTGAGCTGCCAATTTATATGAATAAACTAACAGCAAATCCATCGATTGATGCCTTACGGTTGTTAGATATCAATGGAAATCCTAAGAATTATGATTCAGGATTATGGCCAAAGTCAAATCTGCTTATTTCACCAAGAATTGGATTTAATTATGATGTATTTCATGACCGTTCATTAGTTATACGTGGTGGAACAGGCTTCTTCTCTGGACGTGTTCCTTTTGTCTGGTTAACGAATATGCCAACGAATGCAGGAGTTTTACAAAATACAATCGAACCAGGAGGATATAGTGCCGTAGCTGGATGGATCAATAATGTAAAATTCAATACAGATCCATATTACCACTTAAACAATGTTCCCAAAGGAGCCGAGGATGTTTTTATTAAGACACCAAAAGATGGCGCACCCTCTTCATTCGCTCTTGTTGATAGGGATTTCAAAATGCCAATGGTGTGGCGTACCAGTATTGGTGCAGATTACAAAATTCCCAATACACCTTTAGTATTGACTGGAGATTTCATGTATACAAAAGATGTAAATGCAATTTTTCAACTTGGAGCTAATAGAAGAACACCAAATACATTCTTGAATTATGGTTCTTCAGGAGAAGCCGGTGATTATGGTGATAACAGAGCATTTTATCCAACTGGTGTCAATGCGAGCGCCTATAATAGTAAGGTCGGTGCTAACAGTGCGACTGTGTTAACGAACACTAGTGTTAAAGGGTTTGCCACAAGTGCCACTCTTGGAGTAACGGTTCCTAATTACAAAGGTTTTAATGGAAGTGTTTTCTACACGTACTCGAATGCAAAAGAAGTATCTGCAAATGCTGGATCTAGTGCAAGTTCTGCTTGGGGCGGATCGGCAACAGTGAATGGTCCTAACGATCAAATCTTACACCCTTCAGCATTCGCAATTCCTCACCGCTTAATGGCAAATGTTAGTTACAGAATTGAATATGCAAATCGACTAGCAACTACTGTTGGTGTATATTATAACGGAGCTTCTCAAGGTCGTTTCTCTTATACTTATAATTCCGATATTAATCGTGATGGTATAAATTCTGATTTGATTTACTTACCAAAAGATCTAAACACATTAACTTTTGTAGATCGTCTAAATGCTGATGGAACAGTATTATATACTGAAAAACAACAAAGAGATGCTTTAGCTACCTTTGTTAAAGAGAATGGTTTAGAAAAATATAGTGGTAAGTATTTACCTAGAAATGGCTTTTTAATGCCTTGGTTAAATCGTTTTGACGTCCGCGTTTTACAAGATATCTTCACTAATATTGGTGGTCGTAGAAATACTTTACAGCTAAGTTTAGATGTGATCAATTTCGGAAATCTATTAAGTAAGAATGCCGGAGTTCAGAGCCGTCTAAACAACGCCCAATTATTGTATGGAAATAAAATGGTTCCAGGAGTAAGTGGAGGAAAACCAGTATTAAACGCTGCCGCAACTCCAGCAAATGGAATACCCGAATTCAATATGAATGTGATCAACGGTGAATTACCAACTAATCCTTTCCAAAATGTCAGTACATTAAGTACAACTTGGCAAATGCAGTTAGGGGTTAGATATATTTTTTAAATAAAATATAACAGAATGTTCTAAGAGGGAGTTTGTTTAGTTTTCACTAAATAGACTCCCTTTTTTATAATGTTAGGAGGTATTAACCGCAAAACTGTTTGAGAATTCATTTACATCCTTCGAATACCCATTATACCTTTCACATAAAAAAGTTTAGCACATCATATGCTAAGCTTTTTTATATCAATCCTAAAGATCCTCTTATTAACGTTTTACTTCTTTAGGCTTTCTAAACATAAAATAAAGTCCAACCAATTTAAAAGAAATACTTAGGAGCAAGGAGATGTAAGAGATGTGTCATTGATAGTCTTGTACAGCGATTGCCAAAATTAACATTCTAAGTAACACTGACTTTACTGTTACTGATGGTGTTAGGATCGATACCTTCACAATCCCACAGTAAGAATAATTATTTGTACAGGGTATGGTTCATTTTCAGCTGTATACAGGCAGTCGTTACAAGCTGTATTTGCGTGTTGAAGCCTGTAATGTGAACAAATCGAATAGCAAAGATTTTACATTCAGCATCTAGCTATCTCTTAAAAATAAATTAACAAAAATGAACTTTAAAATGCATCTGTGTTAATTTATTTTTAATATTTTATTAACTATGTTAATCTACTTTTATTTTATATACTATTTTACATATATTTATAGTGATGTTTTATTATCCTATAACCAATAATGATAAAATTAATTCTACTAATTCTTTTTTCAGGAAATGTAATTATATCCTTGGCGCAAGAAATTGATAAAAAGGTTAATAATAAATCAATATTCTATATTACTCCTCAAATGGAGTTTTATAGTTTAAAATGGGTAGTTCGGGGATATGACTTTACTTCAAAATTGACATGGAGTAATAATATTAAAACAGGCGTTAGTTTTGGATACCAAAGGTCGATTTCAAATAAGATTTTTTTTTCAGATATAGGTATAGCACGGACTATTTCTGGTAAAGGAACAGATATTGATATATTTAGTTCGGGAGCTGAGATAAAAACTGAATTTCAAAGTGATGAAAGTATGTTTATCAATTTACGGTTAGGGGCACACATAATTAAGAATCGACAAGAGAAGTGGGGATTTTTACTGCAATTAAATAAAGATAACCTAAAACTACATTCTAAAACAGTCTTTGATTTAAACAGTAGGTATGTAATTAGAAAAAGTAATCTTGGACTAAATTATAATTATTCTTTAAATGTTTTAAACACAATTGTTGAGGTAGGTGCAAAGGGTGGAATAGGGTATAATTATGCGATTGCCACTTGGAATAAAATAGAATCTTTAAAACAGCCCAAAAGCTTTGATCATTCATCATTTACATATGATCTAGGATTTGGTAGCCTTATTGAAATTTCTTCTAATGTTTCTTTAAATATCTCATATAGTAGCGGTTATTTAATAAGAGGTAAAGAAAGAACATTTTTGACAGATGGAAATATTCATGAATTAAATCTTGAAAAATTTAATAACCAAACAGTAACACTAGGTGCTAAATATCTGTTTTTGTGAAAAAAATATTAAATATTTAATTGTACTATAAATTTGAAAAATTATGAAAAAAATGAAAATTCTTCTCCCAGTGATGCTATTTTTAGTTCTAATCTCTTGCAAGAATAATGATTTTATAATAGATTCTAAACCGTCAGGAAAAGACTCAATTTGGCACACCTTTAAGATAGAAAATGAAGATATAAGAGTTTTGGAAGTAAATAGCAAGTACTTTTTATCTGATGACGTCATTCTCACGAAAGATCAATTTAATTATTTATCATATTATAATGCAGAAAAAAAACCTAAAAGCTTAATTATGACTGATTTCGCTAAGTTATGGCCCAATGGTAAAATCTATTATACAATTAACAATAACGTTTCTGCTAATCTCAGCGCTAATATAAATTCTGCCATAAACTGGCTGTCGACAAACACTCCATTAACTTTCGCTGTTAAAAGTTCATCAAATTCTAATTTTGTAAAGTTTAATTCATCCACTGGAAATAATTCATTAATTGGAATGACTGGTGGAGAACAACTGATAAATTTAACTTCGGATGCATCTGTCTCTACTGCAATTCACGAAATACTACATGCCTGTGGTATTCACCATGAAATGGGAAGAAATGATAGAGATAATTATGTGACGATCAATACTTCAAATATTTATTCCAATAAAATGCATAACTTTAATAAAGTAGGCGTATTAGCGAGCGTAGATGTCGGAATATTTGATAGCCGCTCGATAATGATGTATCCTTCTAAAACTAGTGATGCTTCGTTTGCTAAAAATATTAATCAAAATATAATTACAGCTAATAACTCTAATATAGTAATTTCTCCCAATTCGTATCCAACAACAACTGACTTACTCGGGATCAATATGCTTTACGGAAATGAGAAACCATATCTGGATTATACTGTAACTTATAATAAGATCTTTGAGGATGGACTTTCAGGGTCTTATGAAAACGAAGTGATTTGTACATTCACATTCTATGCTGACAAAGCAAAGACTATACCTTACATTAAACAGTATCCTGTGCCTGTTGTAATTGAAAATTATAGTGAGCAAATTATAAATAGAGTCCCAGATATTGAGAGAACCTATAAACAAAGTATTCTTATTCCAGCCGGACAGAACAGCTTTAGTACTTATGGGAAAGACTATATTGATCGGGAATGGGGTGATATTTATTTTCTCGAAAAATCTGGATCTCGACCAATCTACCCATCCACTCATTATCGCTAGAATTAGTTCTATTTAAGTAATTTCACATAAAAAAAGCTTAGCACATCCTATTATGCTAAGCTTTTTTATATCAAATTTAAAGATCCTCTTATTAACGTTTTACTTCTTTAGGCTTTCTAAACATAAAATAGAGTCCTCCTAATATAAAAGGAATACTTAGGAGCTGTCCCATATTCAAAGCCATTCCTTGTTCAAATTCTTCCTGGTCAATTTTGAAACTTTCGAGGTAAAGTCGAGCAGAAAAAAGTAAGACAAAAAAGAGTCCCATTAATGCACCAGGTTTTTGCAACTTTTTATTTTTGAATAAGTAAACAATAATAAAGAAGATGATGATATAGGCAATAGCTTCATAAAGTTGTCCTGGGTGACGAGGCACTTGATCTACATGATCAAAAACAATCGCCCATGGTTTATCGGTAGGCGTACCAATAATCTCCGAATTGAAAAAGTTACCCAAACGGATGAAGGCTCCTGCAATTGGTACAACCACTACAAGGCGATCTGCAAGCCAAAGAAAGTTTGTTTTCGTTTTTCTGCAGAATAAGTATAATGCGACCAATATACCAATTGCGCCACCATGACTCGCTAAACCTGCAAATCCGGTCATTTGAAATTGACCATTTACAAATTTAAATGGTAACACCATTTCCCATAAATGATCTTTATAATAATCAAATTCATAAAATAGACAATGTCCTAATCTGGCGCCAATTAAAGTTCCTAGAAAGATATAAATACTCAATTGATCCAATAATTCTTGACTCTTATTTTCATTTCTGAATATTTTAAGCATGATCATATACGATACCGCAAATGCCGCTAACCAGCATAAAGCATAGTAACGAAGACCAAAAGTGCCAATTTTAAATATTTCAGGATCTAAATTCCAATGTATGACGCTGAATAAATTCTCCATATTGTCTATTAATTTTTTTACAAGCGTAAATATAATGTTTAAAATCATTTTCAGCTCATGATTGCATCGGAATAAAGCTAAAAAAGCAAGAAAAGTGCCCAATATCGGCACAGATGAAATAAATTCAATTTTTACTTTTGTGGTTACTATAATTTTTCATAATTTGACATCGGAAATAAAATTAGGAGCATGGCAGACAAGAAGAAGAAAGAAAATAAACATATTTCAATAGTAACAAAGGACTCGATTTCTTTTTTTGAAAAATATATTAATAATCCGTCACCAACTGGATTTGAATGGGAGGGACAGCGCTTATGGTTAGATTATTTAAAGCCATATGTGGACGAAACATTCACAGATAACTATGGTACTGCTGTAGGAGTTATCAACCCAGAAGCTGACTATAAAGTTGTTATAGAAGCACATGCTGATGAGATCTCCTGGTTCGTTAACTATATCACGAAGGACGGTTTAATTTATGTGATTCGCAATGGTGGTTCCGACCACCAGATCGCACCATCTAAAAAAGTGAATATCCATACTGATAAAGGTATTGTAAAGGCGGTATTCGGTTGGCCAGCAATTCATACACGTTCCGGAGAGAAAGAAGAAGCACCTACATTAAAAAATATCTTTTTAGATTGTGGTTGTATTTCCAAAGACGAAGTAGAAGCTTTGGGTATTCATGTAGGTTGTGTTATTACTTATGAAGATGAGTTCAGCATCCTCAACGATCGCTATTATCTAGGTCGTGCTATGGACAACCGTGCTGGTGGTTTTATGATAGCTGAAGTAGCGCGTTTACTCAAAGAAAATAAAAAGAAATTACCATTTGGTTTATATATCGTAAACTCTGTTCAAGAGGAAATCGGTCTACGTGGAGCTGAAATGATTGCACAGCGTATTAAACCAAATGTTGCAATCGTTACAGATGTGACACATGATACTCAGACTCCAATGATTAACAAGATTACACAGGGTGATTTATCATCTGGAGGAGGACCTGTATTATCTTATGCTCCGGCAGTTCAGATTAATTTAAACAAATTATTGGTTCAGGTAGCAGAAAAAAATGCAATTCCTTTCCAACGTCAAGCATCATCACGTTCTACAGGTACCGATACCGATGCGTTTGCATACAGTAATGGAGGTGTGCCATCTGCATTGATTTCACTACCTTTACGCTACATGCATACTACTGTAGAGATGGTGCACAAAGAAGATGTCGACAATGTCATCCGCCTGATCTATGAAACATTATTGAATATTGAAGCAGGACAAGACTTTAGAACTTTTAGCAAATAATAAGAATAACATATATTAAATACTTATAATAAATTTTATGGAAAATAATCAAAATCAAAACGAATTGAGTATCGAGTTGACAGAAGAAGTAGCAGAAGGAATCTACTCAAATCTAGCGATCATTACACATTCAAACACAGAGTTTGTGATTGACTTCGTACGTGTAATGCCAGGTGTGCCGAAAGCTAAAGTAAAATCTAGAATCGTTTTGACACCAGAACATGCTAAACGTTTGTTAGGTGCATTACAAGATAATGTTATTCGCTTTGACGCTATTGCTGCTGGAAACCAAACTGCTGATGCAGAAGTAATCGGTGGTGATCCAACTGTTGCGTTCCCATTTGGTGGAACAACTGGTCAAGCGTAATTTTTCGCATTGTAAAATGCAATAAATAAGCTTCTACAAAAGAGCTAAAGCCGTAGGTTTTAGCTCTTTTTCTTTTATATCGCATGAACTGTGCTTTTAGGCTTGAATTTTGTTTAAATTTAGATAACTAAAATTATATTATATGGATATTCAAGTCAGGAACTTGACGAAGAAAGATTATGTTGATTTGAGAAGGTCAATGACCGAAGCTTACCAAGGAGTAGGAGATGTCTGGACAAGAGAAAATATTGTCGATTTAATCGATATGTTTCCTGAAGGACAATTATGTGTAGAAATCGACGGTCATGTTGTAGCTTGCGCACTTTCCATCATTTTAAACTCAAAAAAAAGTAATATATACGATAGTTATTATGAAATTATTGATGACGGAAAATTTTCAAAACATACCAGCGATGGCGACACACTCTATGGTATAGAAGTCTTTGTACATCCAGATCATCGTGCATTAAGATTAGGAAGGCGCTTATATGATGCACGTAAAGAACTGTGTGAGCAGATGAATTTAAAATCTATCGTAGCAGGAGGAAGGATCCCCAATTATCACAATTATTCAGATAAAATGAGTCCAAGGACATATATTGAAAAAGTGAAACGTAAAGAAATTTTCGATCCAACGTTAACCTTTCAATTGTCCAATGATTTTCATGTCAAAAAGATATTGAAGCATTACCTTCCCGAAGATTCAGAATCGATGGAGTTTGCAACCCTATTGGAGTGGAATAATATCTATTACGAATCAGAAACACGTTCTATTTCTACCACCAAACAAACCATTCGATTAGGTTTAGTACAGTGGCAAATGCGTTTATTTGACAATATTGATGCTTTTTTTGATCAAATTGAATTTTTTGTTGATACCGTGAGCGATTATGGAACAGATTTTATTATGTTTCCAGAATTTTTCAATTCACCGTTAATGAGTCCGTATAATGAATTGCCTGAAAGGTTGGCAATGGAAAAACTAGCAGAGAAAACATCAGAAATTATTGATAAAATCCAACAATTTGCTGTTTCCTATAATGTCAATATCATTGCTGGCTCCATGCCCATTATGGAAAACAAGAAACTATATAATATATCTTACCTCTGTCACCGGAACGGTAAACTGGATTCATTTAAAAAGATTCACATTACTCCCAATGAAAGTAAATATTATGGAATGACCGGAGGTAATGAAGTGAAAGTATTTGATACAGATTGTGGGAAAGTAGGTTTACTGATTTGTTATGATGTTGAGTTTCCAGAATTGAGCCGTATTCTAGCCGATCAAGGAATGCAGATCTTATTTGTACCCTTTATGACAGACACACAGAATGGCTACATCCGTGTTAGAACCTGTGCACAGGCTCGCGCAATTGAGAATGAATGTTATGTGGCTATTGCCGGATCTGTAGGAAATTTACCTCGGGTCAATAATATGGATATACAATATTCACAATCGGCCGTATTTACACCTTCGGATTTTGCCTTTCCAAATAATGCGATAAAAGCAGAGGCTACGCCAAACACCGAGATGGTGCTAATTGCAGATGTCGATTTATATGCACTTCGTGACCTGCATGAATATGGAACCGTCAAGGTGATGAAGGATCGACGAAAGGATCTTTATGAAGTAAAATTGTTAAAATAACGATATTAAAAAAGGGATTTAATGAATTAAATCCCTTTTTTAATATCGTTAACCTTGAATGTTATTTTTGCAATTTAACATTTACGGCATTCATACCTTTCAATCCTTTTTCAGTTTCAAAAGTTACTTTGTCGTTTTCTTTAACAGCATCAATCAGACCATTAACGTGGAAAAATATTTTATCCTGAGTCTTGAGATCACGAATGAAACCAAAACCTTTATCTGTATTGTAAAAGTTCACAATACCAGATTTGATTAAATCCTCAGGGTTTGCTTCATATTTAGCAGTTGATATCGCGATATCTTCTACGTTAATTTTTGTTTTTTTTGTTGGATCAGGAGGAGTAGAAGTTATATTTCCATATTCATCGACATAAACAAACATTTCTTCTAAACTTTTACCTTTATCGGTATTGTTTTTTCGTTCTTCTTTCTTTTGTTCCTTATCTTGTTTCTTTTTTAACTTTTTCTTCTCTTTTTCTTTTTTGCTAAAACTTTCTGAACTACTCATTTATTTATTTAAAATTAATATTAAACCATATTAAACTACTCAATTTATAGCAGTTTAAGTAAACAAAAGTCAGCGCATTAAATAAATTCAAAGGTGAAAGCCATATCTCGAATTAAGATAAAATTGATATGTTTTAAAACGTAAGGACTCTGCTTAATGACACAAATATACTAAAAAATAGTGAATATTATATATTATTCATAAAAATTACAATTTAATTTAGACTAGGAGACTGCGGAAAATTAACCACATGAGCATACTTGGGTCCCAGACTCATAACAGATTGTTTCCAAAGTAGTTCTGTGTCTTTTTCAAACACCAATCCCGTTGAAAACTTGTTCTGTACAGCCCAGCTATTTTCCTTAATTTCTTTATCTAACTGCTCTGGTTGCCAGCCCGAATACCCTAAGAAAAACTTGACTTCATCTTCTTTTATCTTATGATCATTAATAAGTGAAAATAGCAATTCTGGATCTCCGCCGAAATAGATATTTTCACGAATTTCGTCACCACTTAACAATAAGTCAAATCTTGAGTGGATAAAGAATACCTCATTTTGTGCTACAGGTCCACCAATATGTAGTGGAAATGTGCAATTCGCTATTTTTTCAACCAAATCACCGATACAGCCCACAACCTTATGATTTAGAATAAATCCTAAAGTACCTTCTTTTTCATTATGATTACACAATAAAATCACAGATCTTTCGAAGTGCGGGTCGAGCATAAAAGGTTCAGATATTAATAAACAGCCAGCCTTTGGGTCAAGTTCGTTAAACATTGCGATACATATTAGACTTATTATACAATAAAATTAATGCCAAAGTCATTTTGCAGATTAATTTATACTAGATTAGTCGATAAAAATAAGTGAATTTAGTATGTTTGTGACATACAAAAAATCAAAGTCATGGCAATCGAACATAAAGATATTGCCGCTATTCGACAAGATTATGCATTAGGTAATCTGTGTGAAAGCGAAGTAAGCAATGATCCTTTAGTGCAATTTGAAAGATGGTTTAACGAAGCTGTTCATAGTGAGGTTCTTGAACCCAATGCAATGGTCTTATCAACCGTAGGAGAGTTTTCCCTACCTTCTTCCAGAATTGTTTTGCTTAAAGATCTTAAAGAGAACGGTTTTAGTTTTTTTACAAATTTTAATAGCCGTAAAGGAACAGAAATGGATGCTAATCCTCATGTTGCCGTACTATTTTTCTGGCCAGAATTGCAACGTCAGGTACGTATTGAGGGATTGATAGAAAAATTACCAGTAGAAGACTCTGATGAATATTTTCAGTCAAGACCAAAAGGAAGCCGTATTGGCGCTATTGCTTCACCTCAAAGTGATACCATTCCAAACCGTACTTTTTTAGAAGAAAGAGTGGCAGGTCTAACAGAAGAATTTAAAGACCAGGAGCAAGTACCTCGTCCCGAATTTTGGGGAGGATACTTAATTAAACCACTATATATGGAGTTCTGGCAAGGGCGTTCAAGCCGCCTGCATGATCGGATTGCTTTTCAGAAAGTTTCAGATTCATGGAAAATAACCCGTTTAGCACCATAGTATATGAATATACACGAAATTTCAAAATCAATAACTGCGCAGTTCGGGGAAGAGGCTATCGAAAAAATTGAGGAATCGGGTTTGCAGTCTGCTTTATTTGTTAATAAAGCATTTTTAGAACAAATCTGTTATTACCTGAGGGATCAAGAAGGCTTCTATTTTGATTTTTTAAATAATATTGCGGCAGTTGATTTAGGTGATGCTGGATTTTTGGTAACTTATCATATGACCTCTATACCATACCAACACACTTTGGTGTTAAAAGTTGCCGTTGCAAATGATCGTGATTTACAGCAATTACCCGAAGTACCATCATTAGCCGCAGTGTGGAAAACTGCAGATTGGCATGAAAGGGAAGCTTTTGATCTCATGGGTATATTTTTCACGAATCATCCTGATCTTAGACGTATTCTACTCCCTGATGACTGGGAAGGATACCCCTTAAGAAAGGATTATCAAGACCCTGAAAGTTATCATGGCATAGCAATTAAATAAAATAAGAACTGGATAACCAAAAATATGTCGCATACGAAGTATACTGCAGCTTTAGAAAAATACCAACAACATTTAGATAGCATTGGCTCTCAAGAAATGATTATTAATATGGGCCCGCAACATCCATCTACCCATGGCGTGCTTCGGCTTCAATTGATTACAGATGGAGAGCTTGTAAAAGAAGTCATTCCACATTTAGGCTATTTGCATCGCTGTTTTGATAAACATGCGGAATCAATGAATTATGGTAAAAGTATTCCATTTACAGATCGTCTGGACTATTTATCATCGATGAATAATAGCCATGCATTTGTAATGGGGGTAGAGCGCATGCTCGGTATCGACGATAAAATACCAAAAAGAGTTGAATATATACGTGTACTGGTCTGCGAATTAAATAGAATAGCATCGCACTTAATTGGTATCGGTACCTATGGAATTGATATAGGTGCATTTACGCCGTTTATGTGGTGTTTTAGAGATCGGGAGCATATTATGAATATGCTTGAATGGGTATCCGGTTCACGCATGCTCTATAATTACATTTGGGTTGGAGGCTTATTTTACGATTTACCAGTAGGTTTTGAAGAAAGGTGTGCTGAATTTGTAACTTATTTTAAACCAAAATTGGTCGAACTCGATGAACTGTTGACCGAGAACCAGATTTTCATATCCCGAACAGCAAATATTGGTGTGTTGCCTGCAGATGTCGCGATCAATTATGGTGTTTCTGGTCCGATGTTAAGAGCTTCAGGAATCAAATGGGATCTGAGAAGAATTGACGGTTATTCTGTTTATCCAGAAATTGATTTCGAAATCCCTGTTGGAAAAGGAGAGATGGGAGCGCTCGGAGATTGCTGGGACCGATACAAAATCCGGGTCGATGAAGTAAAAGAATCTGTTAAGATTATCGAACAATGTTTGGAAAGACTATTAAAAGAATTTCCGCGTACAGATACATTTGACCCAAGAGCACTTGTACCTAAAAAGGTGAATTTAAAAGCACAGGACTATTATGTAAGAGCTGAAAATCCGAAAGGTGAATTAGGATTTTACTTTGTAACACAAGAAAAGACAGACATTCCTAAGCGTGTGAAAGCAAGAGGTCCGAGTTTTAACAATCTTTCCGTTTTACCTGAATTAGGAAAAGGAACCTTAATTGCGGATCTGATCGCTATATTGGGTTCTATGGACATCGTATTAGGCGAAGTCGATCGCTAATCGCTGTATTTGTAATTTTTGTGTTATCAAGACGCATCAACCCGCAAATTAGTTTGGTTTACCATTCCTTTATCCTATATTTGTAGTCTCATAATTTAAGTTTATAATTGGTTAATAAAAGTCTGCTATTGCAAAATAGTGGACTTTTTTATTTTGCAGAGCACCTCATTATACCAATTAAACGCACGTCAAAATCCCAATAAAATTAGTAACTTTACCACACACAAAATGTTTTTAAAGTGGCCGATAGTTTAGTTATCATACCTACATATAACGAGAAAGAGAATATTGAAAAAATAATTCGCAAAGTATGCTCACTCTCAGTACCTTTTCATATTTTAATCGTTGATGATGGTTCTCCAGATGGGACTGCACAAATCGTAAAATCGCTTGAAGCGGAATTCAGAGGACGTTTGTTCATGGAGGAACGCAAAGGGAAATTAGGACTTGGCACTGCTTATATCCATGGTTTTAAATGGGCATTAGCACGAGAATATGAGTTTATTTTTGAAATGGACGCAGATTTTAGCCATAATCCTGAAGATCTAATTCGTTTAAGACAAAGTTGCTTAGATGGTGCAGATATGAGTATCGGATCTCGTTATATCAAAGGGGTCAATGTCGTTAATTGGCCGATGAATAGGGTTTTGATGTCCTATTTCGCATCTGTTTATGTACGGTTTATCACCGGAATCAATATCCAAGATGCTACAGCCGGTTTTGTGTGTTTTAGACGGAAAGTTCTTGAGCGTATACCGCTTGATAAAATTCGATTTGTGGGCTATGCCTTTCAGATAGAAATGAAATTTACGGCGATACAATATAAGTTTAATGTGGTCGAAGTACCGATTATTTTTACAGACCGGACAGAAGGTACTTCAAAAATGAGTACCAGTATTTTTAAAGAAGCTTTTTTTGGTGTTATTCAACTAAAGATTTCAAGTTGGACGAGAAAGTATAATTAAATTGAAGAAAGGAAAGCGTAAATGAATGAACACTTAGATCCAAATGCGGAAAACTTAAGTCATACAGACAGAGACATTGAACGTGTATTGCGACCTCAGGCTTTTGAGGACTTTACGGGACAGGAGAAAATTTTAGAGAATCTTAATATTTTTGTTAAGGCTGCAAAATTAAGAGGCGAGTCTTTGGATCATGTATTACTTCATGGCCCCCCAGGATTGGGTAAAACGACACTTTCCAATATTATCGCCAATGAGATGGGCGTAGGTATTAAAATTACTTCAGGACCCGTTCTGGATAAACCCGGTGACCTGGCGGGATTACTGACCAATCTGGAAGAGGGTGACGTCTTATTTATAGATGAAATCCACCGGTTAAGCCCGATTGTTGAAGAATATCTCTATTCAGCAATGGAAGACTTCAAGATCGATATCATGTTGGAGACCGGACCAAATGCACGATCTGTGCAAATATCGCTTAACCCATTCACCTTAATTGGAGCAACAACACGTTCAGGACTATTAACATCTCCATTACGTGCGCGATTTGGGATTAATGCGCGATTACAATATTACGACGTTAAGTTATTGACCACCATAGTACTGAGATCTGCAGATATCCTAAAAACACCCATTACAGATGAAGGTGCCTATGAAATTGCAAGAAGAAGCAGAGGAACACCGCGTATAGCCAATGCCCTGTTGAGAAGAACACGGGATTTTGCACAAATAAAAGGAACAGGTTCTATTGAGCGAGAGATAGCAAAATATGCACTTAATGCCCTAAACGTGGATGAAAATGGTTTAGATGAAATGGATAATCGTATTCTGACCACCATCATAGATAAATTTAAAGGAGGTCCTGTTGGTTTAAAAACCATTGCTACTGCCGTAGGAGAAGATGAAGGTACAATTGAAGAAGTTTATGAACCTTTTCTTATTCAAGAAGGTTATTTAATGCGAACTTCGAGAGGGAGAGAATGTACTGAAGCTGCTTTTAGACACCTAGGGCGAGCATATTCACATAAAGGTAATACACTATTTTAGTGCTAGAGTTATCTTAAAAATAGTAATTAAATGCTATGATGATGGTGGACATCTCTTAAATCTTGAAGATAAGAGAGCGAAAGCAAGTCATAGCATTTTAGTTTAACCTATTTGATTTACTTTTTCAAAATTTTCAAACTCCTGCTTTTAATCGCTGGAGTAGGGTTTATTCTCAATAAATATTCGACCTGTGCATAAAGTTCTTCTTTAACCCACGAATATTTTTTACTCATTTGATCTAAAATATCCATGCAATTTGCAGCTACAGCAACCGGACAACTTGGATCAGTTAACCATTTGAAAGAGACGTCAATTATACAATCATATTCTTCATCAGACAAGCGGATATGATTTACTTTTGGAGAGGTGATGTACATTAATACTTTGCTATAACTTCTAGCGCAGCTCCAATTATTTAAATCTGTCAGATTTTTAATCAGCATTTGGTAGTTACGCTTGTCAAGCAAGGCTTTATCTTTTAAAACAATGGTCTCGAACATCCAGGCGCTTCTAAAGGCAAGTTGCTTATCCGCTTCATATGTAGACAGCACTAAAAGATCAAGTAAAGATAATCCTTGTAAAATATCCAAAGAAAAATCCGCTACCTGATACTGAGTATAGATAGCGGAAAAAATTTCTAATTTTTGTTTTGTAATCATTGATTATCTACTCAACGGTATTTCTCTATTCATTTCAATCATATTGACTTCTTCAATTTTTGAATCACCGATTAGGTATTCTGCAAAATAGTCACCCATTTTCCAGAAAAAATATTCTGTCATATCACCAAATCCGTGACGTTGACCAGGTAAAAGCAAGAAGTCAAAACGCTTATTTGCTTTGATTAAAGCGTTCACCATTCTAATAGAATTAGCCGGGTGTACATTATTATCAATATCACCAGTTGCAATCAGAAGCTTACCTTTAAGATTTTTTGCTAAGTCTGTATTTTTATCGATCTGATAAGCAAATGTAGTATCGCCTTTGGCACTAATTTTCTCCGTTACACCATGATGTCTTTCACTCCACCATCTGTTGTAGATGTTATTTTCATGATTTCCAGCACCAGAAACAGCTACTTTGAAGAAATCAGGATATACCAACATTGCTGCAGTTGACATAAATCCACCACCCGAATGTCCTGTAATACCAACACGGTTGATATCAATAAACTTGTAGCGGTCTGCCAATTGTTCAGCAGCGGCCTTTTTATCTTCCAATCCATAATCCCTTAAGTTACCATAGCCAAATGTATGGTACCATTGTGATCGAGCAGGATGACCACCACGGTTACCTACTGTAATGACAATCATGCCAAATTGTGCTAATCGGTCAATTCTATCCATGCTTCTACCAAAAGACTGATTTACAGCCTCCGTTTGTGGTCCAGGATAGATATATTCCACAATGGGATAAGTTCTGGTGCTATCAAAATCAAATGGTTTATACATAACACCATATAGATCAGTAATACCGTCACCAGCTTTTACTTTAAATGGTTGCGGAAACTTATAACCAGCAGCAAAAAGTAAAGATAGATCCGCCTTTTCTAAGGTCATTAATTTCTTACCATTTGTATGGTATAAAGCGATTTCTGGAATTGTATTTACCCTAGAAAAATTATTAACAAAGTAACGAGAACTTTCACTGACATCAACCTGATGATCAAAGTTTCCTGGGTTTAATAATTTTAGATTTCCACCATTAAAGCCCACACTGTAGTGATGTAAATAATACGGATCTTCATTTTTTTCTCGACCATTAGCCGTGAAATACAACGTTCTTGTTGCCATATCAGATCCTGTAATTTCTTCACAATTGAAAGATCCACTTGTCAACTGCTGTTTCAAATTACCTTGATTATCATACAGGTAAAAATGTCCCCAGCCATCACGTTGTGACCAATGGATAAACTCAGCACCATTATTAATTAATAAAGGCTTTTTGATATCCTGATAAACGTTAGATCTCTCTTCAACTAACACTTTAATTGATCCGTCTATATTAGCCTTAACCAAATCGATACGTTTCAAATCACGGCTAGAACGTGCGATGTAAAATGCTTCATTTGACCCTAACCAGTAATTGATAAAATAATCACCCTTGTAGCTATTTTTATCTGTGGTTTTAGACCAATTACTTATCGTTTGATTTTTAAAAGCATCAACTTTTATCTGTTTGTAAGTTTTATCAGAAGCCTTGAAGATGAACATTTGAGTTTCCGTAGAATCTACTTCACCTGGCATCTGGTATTTATAGGTCTCTAAAGTAGGACGTTTACTTCCTACGTTATTAATCACCCATAACGGATTTAAACTTCTGTTATCTTTACGTGTAATAACAAAATGCTTACCATCAGGAGACCAGTTCATCCATACACGCTTGCGCTTCACAAGATCTTCATCTTTCTTATCGTCGCCTGTAGTGGTGCTATATTCATCACCCGCCCAAGCATAATATTGTACGCCATCTTTAGTGATCTGATGTTCTACAATTGTTGAATCTTTTTCATTCTTAACCGCTTTTTCATAATTGGCGCGATCCATCCAGTACAAATTAAAGTCCTTAGCAAAGTAGACGGTATTGGTATCAGGAGAGAAGGTTGCCCATGATAGAGGCTGTTTCTCTTTTGATTTATCGCTTATCTCAATGACTTTCTGTGTTGCCAGATCATATTCCAGATAGAAAAGCTTCTTTTTTATCGTGTCAGTTTTCACTTTCAGCTTCTCAATCTCTTCTTTGGACTTTACTGTATCTTTCGTACTGGCAACCTCAAATCTGATTTTCTTCTCATCTTTTGTAAATCTTAAATTCTGAAGAGACAGATGTTGAGCATCAAATGGATTTTTTACAATCTTCGTAATTTGTGCCGCTAATTTTTCATTATCGAAAAGTGTTTCTTTTTTATTGGCAGCAGGATCCACTAGGTACCAGTTTTTTCCTTGAGGTGTAGTGAAATCGTACCAGAAGCGATCAGAAAAGTTTATCCAATTTGGTTTAACCGTAGTAGAAAAAATCATTTTCTTAAGCCTATCTGGCGAAAATTTTGACGCTAACAGGTAGTTTGCTTTAGGTGGTGAGGTTGATTCTTGGGCTGTAGCATAAAAACATGATAGCAACAGTCCTAAGAATAAGTAAATCTTATTCATTCTTTAGTTTTATGTGAAATTTATAAATCAAAAGTATTAAGTAATCACATGAGAAAGAAGCAAGTCTTGTAAAATTTTAGTTAAAGAGCCCTAAGAGTAGAACTTTTCATTAAAATTGACTAAAAAGAGCTCTTCTGTAGCCCGGGTAATTCCAGTATATAGCCACCTTAAAAACTCGGTAGTCAACATTTCATCTGTCAAATAGCCTTGGTCGACAAAAACAGCTGGCCATTGTCCACCCTGAGCCTTGTGACAGGTAATCGCAAAAGCAAATTTTATCTGTAACGCATTATAATAGGGATCTTTCTTAATCGCTTCCAGTCGATCCTGTTTTAAGAAAATATCTTCGTAATCCAGCGCCACTGCCTCGTACAGTTTTTTCTGTTCCTCATAAGGAAGATTAGGGCTGTCTGTATAGAGACTATCCAGAATTACACGGCAGGTTATTGGTTCTTGATTTTGAGTATCCATAAATTCAAGAGTAATATCCGCAAACCGAAATCCATGTTGCTCATGCACGTTGCTTACTTTTCTTATTTTCGCCATATCACCATTAGCAATAAAGCCATTTTCAATCCCATTATCTTGAAGCCAAAAATAATTATTGCGTACGACCATGATATGATCCCCACCTGTAATCTCCTCGTCTCGAAATAGAATCTGGTTACGGATATGCTGATTGTATAAGTTAGCAGACTTATTGGAACGACAGATTATCATTGTATTTTCGATTCCGAACTTATCATATGCATAATTAATTCCCTCAATTAAACGTTCACCTGTCATTCGGTAAATATCTTTAAATCCATTTGTTATGAATTTAGGGAAAGGGTAGGTGCTTTCCAGCTCTTCAAGATTTATTTCCTGACGGATCTTTGTCGCATTAAAAAGAATTCCAGAACTTTTCTGTTGCCGAACAACATCTGTCAATTCGAAGGTATAAGGGTGAAAATAAAATTCATGCTCTAAATAAGCCGGATTAAGAGCAGGGCTTTCCCACAGACCCACCGGCGGTAGCTGGGCGGTATCACCCACAAACATGATCGAACAGTTTTTACCGCTTCGTACATATTTCACAAGATCGTCCAATAAGCTTTTCGAAAACATGTTGACGCTTTCATTCGATATCATGGAAGATTCATCGATAATAAATAATGTATCTTCATGCAGGTTTTCAGCTAATGTGAAATCCAGCTGAAAAGAAACCGCATTTTTCTTACGGTATATTTTCTTGTGGATGGTCAGTGCAGGTCTACCCGAATAGAAACTCATTACTTTTGCAGCTCGACCCGTAGGAGCAAGCAAGACCGCTTTCTTCTTGATATAAGGAAGGGTTTTCACTAGAGCGGAAATGATCGTTGTTTTACCTGTTCCGGCATAGCCCTTTAATACAAAACAATCTTGCGTATGAAAAGAACTCAGAAATTGAGCTAACAGTTCAAAAACAGAATTTTGTTGCGGAGTCGCTGTCCAAGGAAAGCGTTGGATCAATAAATCTTTAATAAGCACCATCAAAGTTATCTAAAAGGTTTGTCTTATCGTTTAGAAAAGTTAATTTTGTTAGGTTGTACAATTTAATAATTGAATTTGGAAAGCATAAATATGAATTATATATCGGAGAAGTTTAATATCCATTTTTTGCCAGAATACACCTTATCTGCGAAAGCGGGTTTTAGCAAAGATGTAATTGCAGTTACGGACAAGCAGTTAAATCTGAATCTGTTGCTAGAATATGACGCCGAAAACCCAAAATTGGATGCTACTCAAATCCTAAGTTTACCTTTTCGATATGTTAAGGTGGTCATTCCTCATCAAAGTTTAACATTCATTCCTAAGGAGGTTTTTCAAGAAGATCGATTAAGCGAATATGCACCATACTTGGTAGAACATGTTCCCAATCATATTCACACCTATGAAATGAAAAATTTGGGAATTGTTGCCGTGTTTGAATACGATCTCATCTTATATAATAGATGGAAAGCGCTTTTCCCTGATGCAGAAATTTTCCCTGAGTTCTGCATTATATTAGATCAGGCCCAAGATCTTGTTCCAATTAGAGGTTCCGTTTTAGGTGTACATTTTGTATCCGATCATTTGGTAGATTTATACTTGTTTCAAAATGGGCAATTCATGTTGTATAATTCTTTTGATGTGCATTTTGCAGATGATTTAAATTACTACATTTTAAATATTATACAACAATTTTCACTAACTGATCAAGTTTCTAAAGTATTGGTATCAGGCGAAATACCTAATGATACCTATCGTAAATGTTTAGAAAGATATTCGACAACCATAGCGCATTTAGAATCTAAAAGTAAGGCTCATATCAATAAGGATATCGAAGGAATCAATTTTAAAAAATATAATACATTATTTGACGCGATACTATGCGAATAATAGGAGGGCAATATGGTGGTATACGTCTTAATCCACCCACAAACTTACCAGTAAGACCAACTACAGACATCGCAAAAGAGGCTTTGTTTAATATTCTACAAAACCGACTGGATTTTGATGAACTGAATTGTTTAGATTTATTTGCAGGTACTGGTAATATCAGTTTTGAATTAGCTTCTCGATACGCAGCTTCAGTTGAATCAGTAGACCTGCATTTTAAATGCGTTCAATATATTACGGATACAGCAAAGAAAATGAACATATCCACTATAAAAGCTAAAAAAGCAGATGTATTCAAGTATATTCAAACAGCCAAAGGTAAGTTTGATTTTATCTTTGCTGATCCACCATATGATATTCCAAAACTGCCGCAGCTGGCACACCTTATTTTAGATAGCGGACTTTTGGATAAAGAAGGCTTATTGATTATTGAACATCCTTCCACCCGGGAAATGGATCCACATTCAAATTTTATTGAAAAACGGAAGTATGGATATTCATCATTTTCATTTTATACTATTTAAATTATGAAGATTGCGGTTTTTGCAGGATCCTTTGATCCTTTTACATTAGCACATCAAGACTTAGTGGAGCGTGCTTTACCTCTTTTTGATAAGATTTATATCGCAGTTGGAGTAAATAGTGCCAAACAAGGCTTATTAACTGTAGAAGACAAGTTATATACGATCCAGGCTGTTTTCAAAGATCATCCGGCAATTGAAATCGTTTCATTTGAAGGGTTAACGATTAATTTCTGTAAAAAGGTCGGCGCGAATTTCTTGCTAAGAGGACTTCGCAATACTGCTGACTTTGAATTTGAAAATAGCATTGCACAAAACAATTTATTGTTAGCTCCGCAGATCGAAACTTATTTCTTGATGAGCAGGAGTGGACTTGCCCATATCTCTTCGACTATCGTTCGGGATGTCTGGAAAAATAAGGGCTCCATTGCTCAAATGGTTCCGCCCGAAATAGATGATTTTTTGAAAAATAAATAGCTAACGTAAAAAAAAAGGATATCCAGTCGGATATCCTTTTTTTTGTTAAAAGCACTTATTTATTAAACCAAATTATATTCTGCGGACTTATGTAGCTCTTTGTTTTACAATACTTTACACAGATTACATATACTCAAGGTACAACTAAATTAGCTATGTTGTAGAAAATGCTGAAATACGCATACCTTATGACCAAATTTAATTTTGTTTTAGATGTTATCAATTTCTAATGAATTGATAATAAGTAATTTGTATCAAATTTATTAACCTATGAATCATATCGATCAAAGGCAACAATAAAGGATTTACGCATGATACTGAAGTGGTTTAACACTTCCGCGATAAAGGTTTCATCCAGTAATTCGAAGACACCATTCACACCGCCTACGATATCGGTTTCTGCAATCTTATATGACTGTTCCAATGTCCCTTGTTCAAACTTAATGATGAACTTTTGATTCATACCAAAGATGGATATCTTACAATCAGGATGTGGTAATTCTGCTAATATTCTCATGTTGCTATTTTTTACAAAGTAAATAAAAAAACGGTTAATCCCACTTAGGGATTAACCGTTTATATGGAAAAAATACAACGTTAAATTAAACGATGCCTTGTTCAGTCATTGCTCGGGCAACTTTCAGGAATCCCCCAATATTTGCACCTTTTAAATAATTGATGTAATTTTTGTCATGACCATATTTAACACAAGTTTTGTGAATATTAACCATGATATCTTTTAGTTTACAATCGACTTCTTCTTTAGTCCATTGTTGGCGAATAGAATTTTGCGACATTTCTAAGCCAGATACAGCTACACCGCCTGCATTAGCAGCTTTCCCTGGTGCAAAACTAATTTTCGCATCGTGGAAGACTTTGATAGCTTCTGCTGTTGAAGGCATATTAGCACCTTCAGCTACACATTGACAGCCATTAGCAATTAATGTTAACGCATCCTCTTTTGTTAGCTCATTTTGAGTAGCACAAGGTAGCGCAATATCACATTTAAACGCCCAAGGCTTTTTGTCTGTAAAATATTTTGCATTCGGATATTTAACCACATATTGATCTAAATCACGTCCGATAGTTCCGATGTACGCTAATTTTTCAGAAGTAATTCCTTCTTCATCATAGATTGTTCCTTGACTATTTGATAGCGTAATTACCGTAGCACCTAATTGGATTGATTTCTCAGCAGCGTAATACGCTACATTTCCAGCACCTGAAATAGCAACGATTTTGTCTTTTAAATCCTGATTATTGAAATCATAGATGCATTCAACAAAATAAAGTAAACCATAACCAGTAGCCTCCGGTCTCGTGTAAGATCCACCCCAAGAACTTCCTTTACCTGTTAATACGCCTGTAAATGCATTTTGCAATCTTTTATACTGGCCAAATAAATAGCCAATTTCTCGTGTTCCAACGCCGATATCTCCAGCTGGTACATCTGTATCCGGACCGATATGTCTAAACAGCTCGGTCATAAAGCTTTGACAGAAACGCATGATTTCAGCATCTGACTTACCTTTCGGATTAAAATCTGCACCGCCTTTACCGCCACCTATAGGTAAACCTGTTAAACTATTTTTGAACACCTGTTCAAAAGCTAAAAATTTTAAGATACTTAAGTTGACAGAAGGAGCAAAACGTAATCCACCTTTATATGGACCTATAGAGCTACTCATCTGCACGCGGTAACCTCTATTGATTTCAACCTCGTTCTTGTCATTTAACCAAGCAACGCGAAAAGAAATAACGCGCTCAGGTTCAACTAATCTTTCTAAAATTTTCAGCTTAAGTAATTCTGGATGACTTTTAGAAATAAATGGAATTAAATCCTCTGTAACTTCTTGTACAGCTTGTAGAAATTCTGGTTCATTCGGATTGCGTTTCTCAACGTAATTTATGAATTCGTTAAAAGTGTTTGACATGTATTATAGTAAATTTTCCCTTTTGAATTGCTAATATATAAAAATTAATCTTATTTCATTACATTTTTTTTATAAAAACTTGCAGTTATGTGTGAAAATTAAAAATAGCCGTTTAATTTCATATTCTTGATTAATTTATTATTTTTGTAGTAGATTCAATCGATAAATTTGAAGATATTCGTCTATATATTATGCTTATACTTCATCGGGTTAACGATGGTTCCTTGTGCAGACCAAGTGCAGGAGGCCACCGCTATACACATAACCGGAACGCAAGATAAGGGTCATTCTGATGAACATCAGGACTATTGCTCACCTTTTTGCATCTGCTCTTGTTGTTCTACTGTATTGAATATCGAACAAACAAATACCATTTCCTTTATCATAGTATTACTAGAATCAAAACGAAAAATTGCGTACGAAACCAATTTATATTCGTTTGATTACTCTAGTATTTGGCAACCGCCCCAGCTCGCATAATTTTACGATAAAGTCTTAGTTGACTACTTTTCATTCGCTTATCTTCATGATGAGCATTTTGTATAGCTATTTTAAGTAAAATATTATGTTGAACGCAATCATCAGGTTCAGTATCCGTAATAAAATTATTATCGGACTCTTTACACTGATATGGATCATCTGGGGACTATGGAGTGCATTGCACATTCCCATAGATGCTAATCCAGATATTACCAATAATCAAGTACAAATAATTACAAGTTCTCCGGCCTTAGCAACGCAAGAGGTGGAGCAATTCGTCACATATCCGATCGAACAAAAATTAACAAATCTACCGGATCTGGTAGAATTACGTTCGATATCCAGATTTGGACTTTCAGTTGTTACCGCAGTTTTTGACGATGATGTCAATATTTATTTTGCAAGGCAATTGATCAGCGAAAAACTGCAGGAAGCAAAGGAAAATATACCGGAAGGTCTCGGAAGTCCAGAATTAGCGCCGATTAGTACGGGACTTGGTGAAATTTATCAGTATGTTATTCATCCTGCAAAAGGGGCTGAATCAAAGTATACTGCCACAGATCTCAGAACAATGCAAGACTGGATTATCGCCAGACAACTATATGGAACGCCTGGTGTTGCTGAAGTCAATAGTTTTGGTGGAAAACTAAAACAGTATGAAGTTGCTGTTAATCCTTATAAATTAAAAGCTACCGGTGTCGGAATCAATGAAATATTTGCAGCCCTGGAAGAAAATAATCAAAACACAGGTGGCGCATATATAGATAAAAAACCCAGTGCTTATTTTATACGGGGTATTGGTCTTTTGACATCCATGGAAGATATCGGCAATGTTGCCGTAAAAAATAAAAATGGCTTCCCTATTTATATTAGGGATGTCGCAGAAGTATGTGAAGGTGCTGCAGTACGCTATGGTGCACTGACTTATAATGGAGAAAAAGAAGCCGTAGGCGGCATTGTTATGATGCTAAAAGGCCAGAACTCCGCAGAAGTAGTCGCAGCAGTAAAGGAAAAACTCGAAAGAATTAAACAATCTCTACCTCAAGATGTTGTAGTTGAAGCTTTTTCAGACCGAACAGATCTGGTTAATCGTGCTATTGGAACGGTTGAGAAAAATTTGATTGAAGGTGCCCTGATCGTCATTTTTGTTTTAGTCATTTTTCTAGGAAACCTGAGAGCAGGCTTAATTGTAGCTTCGGCAATTCCATTATCAATGTTGTTTGCATTAGGAATGATGCGTTTATTTGGGGTAAGTGCCAACCTTATGAGTCTGGGCGCTATCGATTTCGGTTTAATTGTCGATGGCTCCTTAATTGTCGTGGAGGCAACTATGCATCATCTGGGGCTTAGAAAAAGTAAGCATGTCCTGAATCAGGCTGAGATGGATGAGGAAGTATACCAATCATCTTCAAAAATCAGAAATAGCGCCGCATTTGGTGAAATTATTATCCTCATTGTCTATATACCCATATTAACACTGGTAGGGGTCGAAGGGAAAATGTTTGGCCCTATGGCGCAAACCGTTAGCTTTGCCATTATAGGAGCGCTATTATTATCACTCACCTATATACCGATGATGAGTGCACTGTTTTTATCCAAAAAGCCTCACCACAAAATTACTTTCGCCGATAAGATGATGGCCAAATTGCAACAATGGTATGCACCATTAGTTCAAAAGGCTGTCCGCATAAGAAGAACACTATTATTATTAACAGTAGCACTCTTAGGTTTTTCCGGCTTCCTATTTAGTAAAATGGGCAGTGAATTTATACCGCAATTACAAGAAGGAGATTATGCATTTCATTGTATTTTACCACAAGGATCTTCACTCTCACAGAGTATAGAAACATCCATGCAGGCTGCGAAAATTATTAAAAAATTTCCCGAAGTAAAAATTGTTGTAGGCAAAACAGGTAGTGCCGAAATCCCGACAGATCCAATGCCGCCCGAGGCAACAGATATGATTATCACCTTGAAACCAATGTCAGAATGGAAATCCGGGGATACATATACGGGACTAGCAGAGCGCATGCTTGATTCACTTTCCGTCATTCCAGGTGTATTCTTTGAAGCATCGCAGCCTATTCAGATGCGATTTAATGAATTGATGACAGGTGTGAGACAGGACGTTGCCATAAAAATATTTGGTGAAAATATAGACTCACTTGCAACGATTGCAAGTCGTGTAGGTCAAGTTGTACAAAGTGTTGAAGGAGCTTCAGCACCACAGATTGAACGTACAACAGGGCTACCACAGATCTCGATTGTTTACAACAGAACACAGTTAGCGCTGCACAACGTAACAGTCAAGGACTTAAATAAAGTTATTGCTATGTCTTTCGCTGGCACAAGCACAGGATCGATATATGAGAATGAAAGGAAATTCGACCTTGTTGTTCGTTTAGATAGCGCATATAAAACGTCAATGGCCGATGTTGAAAACCTACCAGTCTTAACTGGGGATGGAGATCAGATTCCATTGAGCCAACTGGCAACCATTAGTATAAAAGATGGCCCTGCACAGATCAGCAGAGAATCAGGGAAGAGACTTGTCGTGATCGGATTTAATATAAAAGAGCGCGATGTTACTTCAGTAGTAAATGAGATTCAGGAAAAACTGACAAAGATGGATGTGATGCCAACAGGTTACTACTATACTTTCGGTGGGACATTTGAAAATCTAAATGCAGCTTCTAAAAGATTAGCACTGGCAGTCCCGGGCGCATTGTTGCTTATCTTTATATTACTTTACCTGACTTTTAGGTCAATTAAAGAATCCTTACTAATTTTCACAGCCATACCTATGAGTGCAATAGGTGGAGTATTTGCACTATTAATCCGCGATATGCCTTTTAGTATTTCCGCAGGTGTAGGGTTTATAGCATTATTTGGAGTAGCTGTACTGAATGGTATTGTTTTAATTTCCACATTTAATCAATTGGAGAAGGAAGGAATTTCCGATGTATTTGAGCGGGTATGGGAAGGGACAAAAATTCGACTCAGACCAGTGTTGATGACGGCGACAGTGGCTTCATTAGGGTTTTTACCAATGGCTCTAAGTACGGGAGCTGGAGCAGAAGTACAAAAACCGTTGGCAACAGTTGTCATAGGAGGTTTGTTGTCTGCAACCTTTTTGACACTTTTTGTATTACCTTGTTTATATGTCTTATTTTTTAATACTAAGAAAATGAAAATAGGGAAATCGACAATCATAACATCATTAGTGCTGGCTTTCTTATCACTTTCTACAATAAGTTTAGCGCAAGAAAATCCAAAAAGGATTCAATTGGAAGAAGCTATAGCACAAGCTTTGGACGCCAATCTCAATTTTAAAAACACGGCATTAGAACTTGAAAAATCACAGATTGACCAACAGAAATCTTTCGATGGCAAAACAGGAATTTTTGTAGAGAATGAAGATTTCTCCCCTTTAGAGCCAAATGGATTATGGAAAGTTGGGTTAAGTCAAGATTTCGCCTGGCCAGGGTTTTATAAGGCTAGAAAAGAATTTTTAAAAAAGAATGCCCAAATGGTTTTGGAGCAAAGAGAAGATGCGAAAAAACAACTGATAAGGGATGTATCTTTAAATTACTATCAGCTTATTTATCTAGAAGCTAGACAAGCTTTCTTTCTACAGCTGGACAGTACCCATCAAAAATTATTTGAATCCGCAAAACTTCGGGTAAAAACAGGGGAAGCGGCCGGTTTGGAGCAGATGGCGGCAGAAACAAAATGGCAAGAAAATAAAACCATTATGCTACAAAATGAGCAGGATTTAGCCATTGCCGCACAAAACTTCAGCGTTTTATTAAATAACAACAACTTGATTTTACCGATCAAGAGTGCGCTGCAAAAAATAAGTGCTTTTCAATTGCCAGATTCAATAGGTGATCATCCTTTGCTTAAAATACAGCAGAAATCAATAGAGATGGCTGAAGCAAATACCAAAATGGAGCAAAAAACCAAGTTGCCAGATTTTTCTGGTAGAGCTTTCTCCCAAAAACTTTGGGGACAACGGAATCCTGTTACCGGCATATCACTAACGATGAATATGCCTTTATTCTCTAATAAATATTACCATAATAAAGTTAAAATAGCTGAATTGGAGACGGCAATAGAAAGACAAGAATTGGAGCAGCTGAAAATTAGCCTTACAGCGCAACAAGGTAATGCAAAGAAGGAAATCACCAAAAATGAGAAGCAATTGCAGTTTTATGAACAATCAGGATTAAAGCAATCCGAGGGCATTATGAAAGCTGCCAATTTAGCCTATCAAAGTGGTGAAATCAGTTACGCAGATCTTATCCAATTTCTATCACAGTCCATTGATATAAAAATAAATTACCTAACAGCTTTGAATGCGTACAATCAAAGTGTGATTCAATATCAATATTACCATTCAAATTAAGTATCATGAAACTAAAGTTTTTAATTCGATATAGTTTATTTTTTGCTAGTAGCGTAATCGCTCTAGGATGTCAAACCAATACTTCAACTGAAAAACAGCAAACAGAAGAGAAAGGGGAGCAAGAGCATGAGGAAGAGGCGCTTACATTGACAGCAGCCCAAGAAAAGCAGGTAGGATTAACCTATACAAATTTATCCTATCAGATGCTAAGTAATGGTTTAGTACTCAATGGTGTGCTTGATGTGCCGAATGATAAAAAAGCCTACGTGACATCTGTATATGGTGGAGTCTTGGAAGAACTTTACGCTAGACCGGGAGATTTTGTTAAGAAAGGACAGATTTTAGGAAAAGTGCTCAATCCAGATCTGATTAAAATGCAAGAGCAATTACAACTGATTAACAATCAGATTTCATTAACTCAGATTGAAGTCAACCGTCAGAAGGAATTGGTAGAAGGAAACGCCGCACCTTTAAAAAAGCTACAGCAAGTTGAGGTCGAACTGGCCAATTTGAAAGCTCAAAAGAACAGTTTGTCACGACAGCTGTCATCCGGAGGAGGGTCTTTGCACATTTCTTCACAAATTACGATTAAGGCGCCAATCTCGGGAGTGGTGGCTTCGATTCAAGGATTGATTGGAACACGTATCGAGGCGTCTTCACCAATTTTAGAAATTGTCAATAATGATGCATTGCATGTGGATATGTATGTATATGAAAAAGATTTCTCAAAAGTGAAAAAAGGGCAAAAAATTCTATTTTCTCCCGTTAACAACGCTAATGCTTCATATGAAGCAAAAATAGATCAGCTCGGACAGGCTTTTGAAAAAGAGACCAATGCAATCGCAGTTCATGCCCAGGTTTTAGGCAACAAAGAAGGACTTATTAATGGCATGCAAGTTCAAGGTACAGTTGTTATTGGAGATGAAAAATCACTTGCTGTTCCCACAGATTGTATTGTAAGTGCCGAAGGTAAAGATTACATTTTCATATTAAAGGAAGACCATAAAGCACATGGATCAGAACCAAAAGAAGCTGATACCCATAGTCACGAAGATCATGCGGACCACAACCATGGAGAAGTAGGTAACGAATATGAAAGAGTTCCGGTTGTTAAAGGAGTTTCCTCAAGAGGATATACCGCAATTACTCCTATAAAAGAATTAGATGAACATACGAAGATTGTTCAAAAAGGGGCATTCTTTTTATTAGCCAAAATGACTAATTCCGGAGAACATTCGCATTAATCAATGACAAGTTCCAAGTTTTATTGCATAAAAAAAGCCGTTATGAAAATAACGGCTTTTTTATTATCAGGCCTCTAATTTCAGCGTTAAAACAACACCGCTAAACGATACGCCATCCCAGCCACTAATCATAAATTGACGTATGTTTTGATGATTATCACCATCAGGATCATTTAAAACAGCCTCATAATGCTCCGCAAATAGGGCAAGAGTCTGATCTTTATCTAAATTGTTTAAACTAGCAAAAGCAAGAATCTTTGCACTGCCTTGATTTTCCGTCTCTTGATTTACTTGATTTCCATTCGTAAATGCAGTAGGGGTGTGCTCATAACGAGCTGCTATGTAGTTCAAAACATCTGAAAAAATAATTTCTTTATTCGCCAGTTTTGCCAAAAGTTCGTGTGCCATTTTGATACAGTATTTAATTTACACACGCAAAATAATAAATTTATTGCTCTTTATTGAGTAACAATTGAATTGAAATATCAATATCTTCATCAATCAAGAGACTATTGGCCTCTAAAACTGAATTATATTTCATATCAAATTCCCATCGGCTCACTTTTCCGGTCACCTCAAATGAAATTTTTTCCTGACCTTGTGGATCAATTATTTTACCATTATATTCCACTTGTAGCTCCACCAATTTTGTATGACCATGCATGGTTAAATGGCCTTCCAATCGAAATTTCTCACCCTTAATCTTTTTAAAACTAGTGGATTTAAATGAAATTGTCGGGTATTGTGCTGTATCAAAGAAATCAGCACTTTTCAAATGTTTATCTCTTTCTTCCACATTTGTATTGATACTGTTTGCATCAATATTAAATTGTATAGAGGCTTCTTTAAAATGCTCACCCCATTCAGCGAAACCGTTAAAAGTGTTAAAACTTCCTCTAATAGAGGCTATTACCAAATAAGTAATACGAAATTGTACCGAGGAGTGGGCAGAGTCTATAATCCATTTTGATTTTTTCATACGATTTACACATTTACAGATACATTGATGATCTAATTTACAAAATAAAAGCATGATATTCAATAGCATATAACGGTATTATGAATCGAAAAGAATCAATCTGATAGCAGTAGAGAAATGAAATTTAAAACAATCGACATCGATATACCTAGCTGTCATAGATGAATCAAAATCCCGTATAAAACCATTCTTCAAAAGATTCTGAAGATTATAAATTGTACTGTAGTAGCTTGATATAGCGCAGTAATAATTTGTTAAAAAACACCTAGATGAACTTAAATACGATGTTGCGAAATAGTCATTTTTGGTAAACAAATTTTAGATATAAATGTATGAGGGGATGATCATATAATTTCTATTTAACATAATATAAATTATATGACTTATTAATATGCTCATTTACAAGGGTTCCATATAATGGCGGTAGTTTCATTTATACTTGGAAATATTTTATTTATAAGACTTTGTTCATGTGATATAACCACCAAAGGCTTATTGTGCTAAAGAATCAATCAATATTGATCTGTATGACTTAATCAAAATACCACCTGCATATTACTGTTCATCTTATGTGGCTAATTTCAATACAATTCAAACCAGATGAACTCTAAATAAAACTGTTCACAAATTTCCCGTCGAAATGGATCGATCAATAATCGAAATGAAAAATAAAACAGCGAAATTATATTCTAAAAAACCATCTCTGAGATTTTGATTATCTGGACAATTATCCGTTCATTTTTTTTTATTGAAATCTCAGCGATTAGGAATTTTGATAAAATACAGCTGCATCAAATATTAAGACAATGTTTTTCTTTTGTAATATTTATGTGGTTGTTCCAGCATAACTATTTGATTTTATATATTTGTTTTTTATGTGGATTAAAATATTTCACTTCTTGGCATTATTTGGTTACTTGAACATCCTTTTTTATCAGGCTGGCGTCAATACCAATACGCGTGCATCAAATATTTCCACACAATATTTTACCGGAGATTCATTACTTGAATTTGTTCTTGACGATGTGTTGGATATTCCCATTGAAGTTCCTGAAAAAGATTCTGAAGTTCAGTTTGACGATTATCGTATTTTCAATTTTAATCCTCAGATTTTATCCGTTTTTATTTTCGTTCTGGGACTTGTTTATTCTGCATTATCAATTTTAAAACAGAAAAAGCACCCGCTTTACAGTAAGAAAAATGCCTGCTTATCAGGTTACTATCAGTATCTCTACCGATACAGTTTATTCTAGTTTACCCCCTGCCCTATTTTTTAATTTTAAATTAGATTTTAAGAGTCTAATTTTCTAATAATCAATATTTTATATTGATTTATTCTATTCGTTAACATTTTATTTTTTATATGAAAACACGTTCCATGTCTTGGTATGCATTGTCATGCCTAGCGATTTTATCTGCCTGCACAGCCAAAAGCAATGATAAACAGGTAAGTACAGCTCCTAAAAAAGTACCTGTATCCAATTTAGTTGTTATGGATACCACAATTTACAAAGACTATATTGCTGATATACAATCAGTCAAAAATATCGAACTTCGATCACGTTTAAGTGGCTTTTTAGAACACATCTATGTGGATGAAGGTGCCGCAGTAAAGAAAGGTCAAGTATTGTTCAGACTCAGTGATGAAGAATATAAAGCCGATTATGCGCGCGCAAAAGCCAACTTTAATGCAGCACTTACAGATGTCAAAAAAGTGGTTCTTGAGTTAGAACGTACAAAAGATCTAGCCGCGAAAAACATCGTAAGTAAAACAGAAGTCGAATTACTTAAATTACAATATACAGCTGCGGAGTCAAAGGTCGAAGAAGCAAGATCGATCATGCAACAAGCTAAAACGCAGTTGAATTTCACATTAGTACGTGCTCCTTTTGATGGTAAGATTGATCGTATTCCCCTAAAAGAAGGATCACTCTTAGAGCAAGGTTCTTTACTAACGACCGTTTCCTCACTTAACGAAGTAAATGTATACTTTGACATTTCTGAAAATGAGTACTTAAGTATTGTATCTGACTCATCGTTTAACAAAGATTCTTTTAACAAAGATGTAAAACTGATCCTCGCTGACGGTAATCCGTACCCATATCCTGGAAAGGCATCCATTGTTGAAAGTGAATTTGAGAAGAACACAGGATCAATATCTTTACGGGCTAGGTTTTCAAATCCGCAGGGCATGTTAAAGCATGGTGCTTCAGGTAAAATCTCTGTTCCAATACAGACCGGCGACACCAAATTTGTACATCAAAAATCTGTTTTTGAAATTCAGGATAAAACTTACGTCTATATCTTAAATAAAGATAAAACTGTTTCGATGAAATCTTTTGAAGCTGGCCAACGTGTCGGGCATTACTATATCGTGAATGGAGGTTTGTCTGATACAGATCAGATCGTATACGAAGGTGTACAATCCTTGAAGGATGGTATGAAGGTGGAAGTAATCCCTGTTAAGTTATAAAAACTTTGTTTTAAAAATATTTTATGTTTGATGTTTATATAAAAAGGCCTATCCTATCGTTGGTAATTTCATTATTTATAACGTTACTAGGATTATTGGCCTTATTTACACTACCTGTTACCCAGTTTCCAGATATTGTACCTCCGTCGGTCGTTGTTACCGCAAATTACACAGGAGCAAATGCGGAAGTCAGTACCAATGCTGTTGCCATTCCGCTGGAACGTGCGATCAACGGTGTTGCAGGTATGACCTCGATGAATACCGTTTCCACTAACAATGGAACAACACTCATTCAAGTCGTTTTTAAAGTTGGAATTGATCCCGATATTGCCGCAGTAAATGTGCAGAATCGGGTAACAACAGTATTAGATGAGCTTCCCGAGGAAGTGACACGCGCAGGTGTTACCACAGAAAAAGAGGTAAACAGTATGTTGATGTATCTCAATCTGTATACTGAAGATGAAACTGCTGATGAACGCTTTATTTACAATTTTACAGATATCAATGTTTTAAAGGAACTAAAGCGTATTGAAGGCGTTGGTTTTGCTCAAATTATGGGTATGCGTGATTACGCGATGCGTGTTTGGGTTAAACCTGATCGGTTAGCGGCTTACAACATCTCAACCGACGAACTAATTGCTTCCCTTCGTAAACAAAATATCGAAGCTGCCCCTGGTCAGACCGGTATCAGTTCGGATAAAATGGTCAATATGCAACAGTATGTACTTCGTTATCCGGGAAAATTCTCGGAACCGGAAGAATATGCCAATGTACCTATTCGGGCAAATGCAGATGGTTCTATTATCCGTATAAAAGACGTTGCTGAGATCGAATTCGGCTCATTAGATTACGAAATGGTTTCTAAAACTGATGGTAGACCTTCGGCTTCCATCATGTTAAAGCAATTGCCGGGATCCAATGCACAAGATGTTATCAAACGTGTTAAAGATAGAATGGCGGAATTACAAAAAGCCACATTCCCGGCAGGTATGAAATATACAATGGGTTATGATGTTTCCCGCTTTTTAGATGCATCGATATCCAGTGTTATCAAAACCCTGCTTGAGGCATTCTTATTGGTGTTTATTGTCGTATTTATATTCTTACAGAATTTTAGAGCGACATTGATCCCGATCTTAGCTGTTCCGGTGAGTTTGATCGGTTCACTATTCTGTATGCAGATGCTCGGATTCTCAATCAACTTATTGACACTATTTGCACTCGTATTAGCGATCGGAATTGTAATTGACAATGGTATTGTCGTCGTCGAGGCCGTATTTGCCAAAATGGAAGAGGAAAATCTTCCACCTATGGAAGCTACGTTAGCGGCAATGAAAGAAGTGGGTACTGCTGTAATTGCGATCACTTTGGTCATGTCAGCCGTATTTATACCCGTGGCCTTCCTTGATGGACCCGTCGGTATTTTTTATCGACAGTTTTCGCTCACATTGGCCTCAGCTATTATTATCTCCGGTATCAATGCCCTGACACTAACACCCGCACTTTGCGCGATCATGTTAAAAAATCCGCACGATCAGAAAGAGAAAAATAACTGGATGACACGTTTCTTTAAAAAATTCAATCAAGCTTACGACAAATTAGCTGGAAAATACCGTGGATTTTTATCGAAAACCGTAAGCCGTCGCGGACTTACAGTACTTGTTCTGGTATTATCTTTTGTAGCAACTTGGGGAACAAGTGCGATCCTACCATCCGGTTTTATTCCCACGGAAGATCAAGGTATGGTCTATGTCAGTGTCACAACACCTCCAGGAGCCACAGTTGATAGAACAGAGAAAGCGTTAGATGAAGTAGATCGTATATCAAGAAGTTTAGAGTCCGTAGAAACGGTATCAACTCTTGCCGGATATAGTATTTTGACAGAAGTATCAGGTTCATCTTACGGTATGGGAATGATCAATTTAAAAGCTTGGGAAGACCGTGCGCAGACAGTTGATGATGTGATGAATGAACTCAAAGAAAAAACAGCACATATCGCAGATGCACAGATCGAGTTCTTCCCTCCGCCTACCGTTCCCGGTTTTGGTAATGCCGCAGGTTTTGAGGTTCGTTTACTGGATAAAACAGGAACTGAAGATCTCAATAAAACGGCTGTTGTATTGGAAGAATTCATGAATAAACTAAACGCCAGCGAAGCTATAGAAAGCGTTTCTTCAGGATTTGACGTTAACTTTCCGCAGTATATGTTGGAAATTGACTACGATTTAGCGGCCAAGAAAGGAATATCTGTGGATAATGCAATGAATACATTGCAAACACTTATGGGTAGCTTCTACGCCACCAATTTCATTCGTTATGGACAGATGTATAAAGTAATGGTGCAAGCAGACGCACATTATCGGAAACAGCCCGAAGATGTTTTAAATCTTTTTGTGAAAACCGATAATGGCGAAATGGTTCCTTATTCAGCCTTTATTACCATGAAGCGCGTATTTGGACCGGAACAGATTACACGCTATAACATGTTTACAAGCGCCATGATCAATGGGCAGCCGGCATCTGGATTCAGTACCGGACAAGCAATTGAAACCATTCAGGAGATTGCGAAGAGCTTACCGCAAGGCTATAGTATTGAATGGTCAGGTATGACTAAAGAGCAGATTGCTTCTGGCGATCAGACTATTTACATTTTCGCCTTAGTACTATTGTTTGTTTACTTACTATTGGCGGCGCAGTATGAAAGTTTCTTCTTGCCCTTACCTGTTATCTTATGTATTCCCGCCGGTATGTTCGGAGCGTTTCTATTTTTAAAGTTATTGGGATTAGAAAACAACATTTATGCACAGGTGGCACTCGTCATGCTGATTGGGCTTTTAGGAAAAAATGCCATTTTGATTGTCGAATATGCAGTACTCAAAAACAAACAGGGCATGTCCATTGTGGAGGCCGCGATCGACGGTGCGATAGCACGTCTAAGACCAATTTTAATGACATCATTTGCCTTTGTGGCGGGACTTATTCCATTGATGTTCTCCTCTGGAGCAAGTGCTATCGGTAACAGAACAATTGGTACCGCTTCCGTTGGAGGTATGTTGATCGGAACCATAATCGGTGTTTTGATTATACCGGCACTTTATGTTCTCTGTTCAAAAAGAACAGCAAAAGTTAAGAAGAAGAAATTAGCAACAGTAGTTTCTGTAGTGCTTGCTGTTATTTTAATATCGAGCTGTTCTGTTCCTAAAAAGCTGACACCGATGCAAGCGACAGCATTGCCCGAAAAATTTTCGCCGGCAAATGTGCAAACCGATAGTTCGATAGGTCAGATTTCTTGGAGAAAAGTATTTGAAGATAAAAAACTGATTGCCCTTGTGGATTCAGCATTACTGTATAACTATGATTTACAAATGGCGATAAAGCGTATTGAGATTGCTCAAGCAAGCTTCAAACAGAAAAAAGCTGCGCTATTTCCAAAAGTAAATGCTGAAGTTGGCGCAGGTTTGACAAAGTATGGCTTTTATACCGAAGAAGGCATTGGTAACTACGATAGTAACTTTTCAGAAAACTTAAAATCAGACGAAAAGATTCCATCACCTGCTATTCCAGATTATTTTGTAGGACTGCGCAGTTCTTGGGAAATCGATGTATGGGGCAAATTAAAAAATCTGAGACAGTCATCGTACGAGAATTATCTAGCACAGCTTGAAGCAAAGCAATTGATTGCGACCGAATTGGTGACCAATATTGGTTCTGCCTACTATCAGCTCATCAGTCTGGATAATCAGTTAGCAGTCTTTGAAAGAAATCTAAAACTGCAGGAAAAAGCCTTAGCTATTATTGAAGTACAAAAAGAAGCGGGTCGAGCGACCGAATTAGCTGTTCAGCAGTTTAAAGCTATTCTAGCAAACTCCAAGTCAGATCGTGCTAAGACGAAGCAAGAAATCAGTATTCTCGAAAATCACATCAATTTCCTTATTGGACGTGTGAATCAGCCTATTGAACGTACTGCAATTCAGCTGGAAGAAGTACACCTGTTTGATAAATTGGCTTCTGGAGATCCCGCATTAATGCTTGCATTGAGACCAGATATCCGCGAAGCCTCTCATCAGATGGTTTCGGCCATGCATGAAGTTCATGCTGCGAAAGCTGCTTTTTTACCCGCAATAGTCTTATCTCCTTTTATCGGCTTAAATTCATTTAGCTTCGATAAACTGATTGACATCAATAAATCGGCAACTTACGGTTTATTCGGTGGCATTACAGCTCCGATTTTTAATCAAAGAGAATTAAAGACGCAGTATGAACAGTACAAAGGAAATTATGGTATTTCATTCTTGAATTACGAGAAGATTGTTTTACAGGCTTATAACGAAGTATCCAATGCCTTGCTGACAGAAGATCATATTATTGAACGCTTTCAGCACAAAAATGAACAAGTCGTTGCTTTAGAATCATCCGTAAATTCCGCTCATGATTTATTTTTGGCAGGCCGTATCAATTATTTAGAGATCATCACCAGTCAAAGAGAATCCCTTGCTGCTCAAATTGAGCAGGTCAATATTCTAGAAGAAAAGATCTTAAATCAATTAGTGTTATACAAAGCCTTAGGTGGAGGTTGGAAATAAGAATAAAAAAATGTTAATGATAAAAGGGTGGCCAATAAGGCCACCCTTTTTCATGTTAATTAAAAAGTAATTTACTTGACTTTCTATCCCCCTCGCCTGCTAAGCAACGCTTTCAATCATAACAGCCGCAACTGTTAAGTTAGTGCGCGGGTCAATGATAATGCCCCTGCCGGTTGCCTGGTGATCCTGGTAAAGATCAAACGAGATATCTTCAGCGGCCTTAATCTGTACACGGCCTATATCATTAAGAGCTATCCCTTCACCATACTTATATTCCTGGTTCTTGATATCCACTTTATGAATGATTTCATTTATTTTCACTTTTGTCGTTCTACCGAAATTCTGAAACAAATAAATTTGATTCGTATCCAGAGCCTTGTTGTCAAACCAGCAGATATTCGCTTCAAAATTACGTTCCACCAGACCCGAATTTTGAGCCGTTACAATGGTATCACCACGGCTGATATCAACATGATCTGCAAGATGGACAATAACCGACTGGCCATCTTCCGCTTCCTGCAAATCTACTCCAGCCAGTTCAATACTTTTGATGCTACTTTTAATAGAAGAAGGTAAAATTAGCACATCATCTCCTACTTTTAGACCATGACCAACAACACGTCCAGCATATCCCCTGTAGTCATGTAACTCCTCGGTCTGTGGCCTTACCACCCATTGCACCGGTAAACGCCAAGCTTGCTGATCTGCCTCTTTAAATTCTATCGTCTCGAGATAAGACAATAAAGAAGGTCCCTCATACCAAGTCAAATGTTCCGAAGAATGCACAATATTGTCACCTTTTAGTGCAGAAACCGGCATAAAATCAACATCAGTCAATTTTAAACGTTCCGCTAAGGTCTGATAATCAGCTTTAATGTTTTCAAACACTTCCTGGCTATAATCCACCATATCCATTTTATTGATACACACTAAAACTTTTTTAAGTTCAAGTAGTTTTGCTAAAAAAGAATGACGTTTTGTTTGCTCAATAACCCCTTTACGCGCATCGACCAATATAATGATGAGATCGGAGTTAGAAGCCCCTGTTATCATATTGCGTGTGTACTGTATGTGTCCCGGTGCATCAGCAATGATAAATTTGCGGTGCTCTGTTTGAAAGTATTTATAAGCAACATCGATCGTAATTCCCTGTTCACGTTCAGCTTTCAATCCGTCGGTCAAAATTGCTAGATCCACAGTCCCATCATTATTTTTGCGGTTAGCCTTTTTTATCGCTTCCAGTTGATCGTCCAGTATCGAATCTGTATCATATAATAAACGGCCGATCAATGTGCTTTTACCATCATCAACAGAACCAGCCGTTATAAATTTTAAAATTTTCATTTTCTAGATTTTTGTATTAGTCACCAAACCTTATTGCATTGCTCCTTAGAAGTATCCCTGTTTTTTTCGGTCTTCCATTGCCGCTTCAGAAACTTTATCATCCATACGGGCACCACGCTCACTTACTGTAGAGGCTTTTATTTCTGCAATGATATCATCTAAGGCAGTAGCCTGCGAGTCCACAGCTGCAGTACAGGTCATATCACCGACTGTTCTGAATCGGACTGATTTTGTTTCCACAACATCCTCTTCATCGATGTTTAAGAAAGACGCAGCTGCCATTAATTGGCCATTCCGGGTGATCACTTCACGCTCGTGACTGAAGTAAATACTTGGAAGTTTAATATTCTCCCGTTTGATGTAATTCCAAACATCCAGTTCCGTCCAGTTTGATATTGGAAATACGCGGACATTTTCGCCCTTATTGATTTTTCCGTTAAAGATATTCCATAATTCAGGACGTTGGCGCTTCGGATCCCACTGTCCAAATTCATCACGAACAGAGAATACACGCTCTTTAGCCCTTGCTTTCTCCTCATCACGACGTGCCCCGCCAATACAGGCGTCAAAACCATTTTCAGCAATTGTATCCAGTAAAGTCACCGTCTGTAAAGCATTTCTGCTGGCATTTTTCCCCTTTTGCTCAACAACTTTACCTGCGTCAATACTATCTTGCACATGTCCTACGATCAGTTTTTCACCGATCTGTTCTACTAACCAATCGCGGTATGCAATGGTTTCTGGAAAATTGTGACCTGTATCAATATGCACCAGTGGAAAAGGAAATTTACCCGGTCTAAATGCTTTTAATGCCAAATGAACCAAAGTAATCGAATCTTTTCCACCAGAAAATAAGAGCGCAGGATTTTCAAATTGCCCGGCCACTTCACGTAATATATAGATTGATTCTGCTTCTAGTTGATCTAAATAATCCATTTAATCTTGCTTTATTTTGTTGTCACATGTAATCCACACTCTTTTTTACTCTGATCTTCCCACCACCATCGGCCGGCGCGAAAATCTTCACCCTCCTGAACAGCCCGGGTACAGGGCTCACATCCGATGCTCGGAAAGCCCTTATCGTGCAGTATATTGTAAGGTATACGCTCGCTTTTAATATAATTGGTAACCATCTCAAAAGTCCAGTCAAATAGCGGATGAATTTTGATAATATTATTTCCCTCATCATACTCGATATACTCCATATCGTGACGATTCGCCGATTGCTCCGCTCTAATTCCTGTTATCCAAATTTTGGCACCTCGCAAAGCCCGCTGTAAAGGCTCTATTTTGCGTATGTAGCAACAAGATTTTCTATTTTCAACAGACTCATAAAATGAGTTCGGCCCCTTTTCAGAAACAAATTCCTGAACCTTTTCGGTATTCGGGTAGTACGTATCAATTTTTAGCGCATAGCGCTCAGCAGTTCTGCTCCATAACGAATAAGTCTCCTTAAAAAGTCTTCCCGTATCCAAAGTAAAAACCCTGATATTCACTTTGCTCTTTCCTATCCAATCTGTAATAATCTGATCTTCGATACCGAAAGATGTCGAAAATACAACCTGATTAGGATATTGTTCAGTAATAACCTGAAGCAGATCCGCTCCCTGTTTTCCTGATAAAAGTTCTTTAATTCCACTAATTTCCATCTCTCTCAATTAATGATTTTGTATGTTTATTCAGCGCCGTGACTTTTGACTGAAAATCACCTTTTAATTGATTCCGCAACTGGCTCATCAATTCCAATGTTTCATCAATCTCCTCAGGAAGCATTTCCTGTAAAAACTCCTTTACTCTTTTTGCAATTGTCGGGGATTTACCGTTCGTTGAAATCGCAATTTTCAAATTACCTTTTTTAACGATCGATCCAAGATAGAAGTCACATAGTTCCGGTTTATCTGCCGCATTTAGCAAAATATGTTTTGAACTCGCTAACGCTCTTATTTGATCATTAAGTTCATGATTGTTTGTTGCCAGCATCACGAGATGTTTTTCATCAAGATCCGATTCCACAAAATCACGCTCTTCAAAAACGATATGCTTATATTGCGTCATGATGATTTTAAATTCATGACATATTTTAGTCGCAATTACTGTTATATGTGCTTTATCATTATTCTGAATGATTGCTTGAAATTTCTCTAACCCGATCGGTCCACCTCCCACTAATAAAATGTGAATCTGATCTGGCTTGACAAAAATTGGAAATAGCGTATTCATTTAAACAGTTGCGTATTTTTCAATAATATGTTTAAAATTCGGATGCTTAGAAACAACTTCGCCCAAAACAATAATAGCCGGTACACCAATGCGTTTTTCCTGAGTTTCGTCCAGTATATCGTCAATCGTACCGATAATAATTTTTTCATTTGGCATAGAGCCATTTTGAATCAATGCAATAGGCAGATTTTCTTTACCATGCTGTTTGTATAATGCGACTATTTCTGTTAGCTTACCAAATCCCATCAGCACCACTACTGTTGCATTTGTTTTAACAGCTGCATATAAGTCCTCTGAGAGTTTTCCTTCAGTTGTAGAGCCAGTTATCACCCAAAAACTTTCACTTATACCGCGATAAGTTAAAGGAATCTTTTGGAGGCCCGTTAATCCGATACTAGAGGAAATACCCGGAATAACCGCTGTTTCGATATCATATTGATTAATAAAATCAAGTTCTTCACCACCACGTCCAAATACAAATGGATCTCCGCCTTTTAATCGCACCACATGACCATGAGTCAGCGCATAATCGACCAGTAACTGGTTGATCTGATCCTGTGAAGTAGAAAGCTGTTCCGCTCTTTTCCCAACATATACCTTCGTGCAGTTTGCACTGGCAAAATCCAATAAACTCTCATCCACTAAAGCATCGTATAAAATTACATCCGCTGCCTTTATCGCTTTTATACCTTTTAAGCTGATCAATTCAGGATCACCAGGACCCGCTCCGACCAAAGTTACTTTTGGTTTAATATTCATCTTCTATCCTCCTCATTAATTAACTTTCACCGCATTTCTATACTCATACACAGCGTTAAAGAATGTATTCAAGCTCTCAAGGTAGTTTTCAGCAAACTCTGGAGTAGGCTCATTCTTATTTATTTGCAAAACCAGTTCTGGGAACGTAGTTTCCAATTCAAAAATATGTTGTTCCACAAATTGCGCTTGGAACTCCTGGATCACAGCATGCTGTGAACTCACATTAACACCTTTATCCAATAATAATGCTTTAGCACAACCTATAAAAGTACTGTAGGCATGATAAATAGCATCCGCATACTTTTTCTCCTCAAGAGCAGAAACCGCCCAAGCTCTTTTTTCTTCAGCTTCAAAGATCAAAGTAGCAACAAGGTCAATCATGACACCCGCACATTCACCCACACCGATCGCTGTTTCAAAAGTCTCCTGATGACCCCAATCAATATATTCATCATCAGATAGTGTTGTTAGATCAGCAAGAGGTTTCAATAAGGTGTAGAAATAGTTTTTAGTCTGACGGTCATAGTAAGCATGAAAGTTTTCACCTTCCTGAACATTCTTTTTATAATCCGTTAAAACCAGGTCAACCACGTGCAGTACTCTTTTGGTAGGTACTTTGATAATTCTTTCGGCCACACGACCTACACCATCACCAACAGTACCACCACCGATCATGACCTGTGCAGCAGGAACGACTTTACCGTTTGCTTTTACAGAACTTCCATGAAAACCCAGATGCGCCAATCCATGCTGTCCACAAGAGTTCATACAGCCTGAAATTTTGATCTTCAGTTCACGGTTGTAAACAAAATCTGCGTAAAAATCACGAATGTATGACTCAATAACCCGTGCCATCTCTGTACTGTTTGAAATACCCAGATTACATGTGTCCGTACCTGGGCAGGTCGTCACATCAGACGTGCTTTCAAATCCAGGAGAAGCCAACTCAAGCTTCGTCAATAATTTAAAAATATGAGGAAGCGTTTTCTCGGTAGCATACTTAAGCAACAATCCCTGATTCTGAGTGAAACGAATTTCATCGGCAACCAGACCTTCCAGTCCAGCAACCAAAACTCGTGCTTTTTCAGTTGGAAGATCACCAGTAGATATTTTAGCAAATACACCATAAAAACCTTGCTGCTTTTGCTCAAAAGTATTTGTTGACTTCCAGATCAGGTAATCCGGATCTAAATCCAAAGATAAACTTTCCACGGCATCCGTATCCGGTGGAGTCGGTTGCGTGATCGTATCGCGGTTGATCTGAAAAGATTTTACATTATTAGCAACGCGTTCCTCAGCAATTAATCTTAACACTTCATCAATACCCAATTTTTGGATCAGGTATTTAAAGCGTGCTTTATTTCTATTATTACGCTCGCCATAGCGGTCAAATACACGTAAAGAAGACTCAACAAACGGAATCAACTGATCTTCATGTAAAAATTCATGTACCAAGTGCGCTAGAAAAGGTTGAGAACCCAATCCACCACCTAACAGAACTTTAAAACCACGTTCTTCTTTACCATCAATAACCTGTATTTTAGGAATAAAGCCAAGATCATGGATATATGAAAAAGCAGTATCATCATCTGATGAAGAAAATGACATCTTAAATTTACGACCCATTTCCGCACAGATCGGGTTTCTTAAACAAAATTCGAAAACGGCCTGCGCATACGGAGAAACATCAAAAGGTTCTTTTGGGTCTATTCCGGCTGTAGGTGATGCCGTTACGTTACGCACAGTATTACCACAGGCTTCACGTAAAGTAATATCATCCTCTGCCAATTTGGCCCATAACTCTGGTGTGCGATCTAGACTAACAAAGTGTATCTGAATATCCTGACGGGTCGTGATATGCAGATTGCGAATCGCATATTCATCCGATACATCAGATATTTTAATCACTTGTTTGAAAGTTGCTTTTCCAAAAGGTAATTTAATACGCACCATTTGCACTCCAGGTTGACGTTGACCGTAAACCCCTCTTGCAAGGCGCAATGAACGAAATTTTTCATCCGTAATTTTCCCTTCCTGAAAAAGTCTAATTTTCTTTTCTAAATCAATAATCTCTTGCTCAACCACAGGGTTTTCAAGCTCTGTACGGAAACTTTGCATATGCTGAAATTCTATTTATTGGTCTGTATTCTCTTCTATTTGGTTCAAAAGTAGAAAAAAAAACTATATAATCTATAAAATCTATTAAATTAATATATATTTGTCAAAAATATTATTGTAGACCAATCCTATAGAGATAGATAAAATGAAAAAAAACAACCGTAATATACTTATATTAAGCTTATTGTTGTTACTTACGAATAACGCGTGTGCTCCTAAAATAGAGAATGGCTATACAAAAGAAAGAGGATTTGAAGGTAATATTTCCTTATCTGGAGCGTTTGCACTCTATCCTTTAGTAGTCTTATGGAGTGAAGAGTTTAAAAAGGAACATCCACATGTGCGTTTTAATATTTCAGCTGGCGGAGCAGGCAAAGGAATTGCAGATGCATTGACCGGTATGGTCGACATCGGACTTATTTCCCGCGATCTTCATCCACAGGAAATAGCAAAAGGCGCCTTTCCTATCCATGTTGCTAAAGATGCTGTGATCTGTACCATTAATGCTGAAAATCCAAATTATACCTTACTTAAAGAACGTGGTTTGACCCATGCGGAACTCAAAAATATATTTATCAATAAAAAATATAAAACCTGGAACGAGATCGACGCGCGATTTTCAAAAGATCCGGTGATCGTGTACACACGTGCTGATGCCGCCGGTGCCGCCGAAACTTGGGCCAATTTCTTTAAAAGTAAGCAGGAGGATTTAAAAGGCGTGGGAATCTTTGGTGATCCAGGAATTGCACAGGCAATTAAAGACGATAAAAATGCCATAGGATTTAACAACATCAATTACGTCTATGACTTAAAAACAAAAAAAGTAATGGATAAAATTGATGTCTTGCCAATCGATCTAAATGCAGATGGGCAGATCAGTGAAAACGAAGATTTTTATAGTACCATAGATGATTTAACGGATGCTGTCAGTAACAACCATTACCCTAGCCCACCAGCCAGAGATCTTTCGTTTATCACAAAAGGGAAGCCTGATAATTTGCTCGTTAAAGAATTCATTTCATTTGTGCTAAAGAAAAAATCGCAGAGTTATTTATTGGAAAATGGATATGTGCCATTAACAGAGTCGTTAATTAATAAAGAACTGATTAAACTGTAATATGCTAAAAACAAGGTTATTAAAAAATGCAATCGCAAAACAGGTCAGTTTTGTTTTGTTGCTCATTTCACTTTCAGTGGTCATTATAATCGGTATCGGACTGACTTTTAAATCAGTACCCTTATTTGAATCGTTTAACATTCTTGAACTATTGACAAATCATGTGTGGGCACCTATGAAAGGAAGTTTTGGTTTCCTACCCTTTATTATGGGCACACTCAGTGTCACATTGGTTGCGCTATTGATTTCATGCCCACTTTGTATCTTAACCTCTATTTACTTAACAGAGTATGCGTCAGACACCTTGAAAAATGTCATATTACCGCTTATCAATGTTCTGGCAGCCATTCCTCCTGTGTTATACGGGGTTTGGGGTGTATTATTTATCGTACCTGCAATACAATCTTATATTGCGCCCATTTTTGCGGTTTCTACTTCGGGTTACACTGTTTTAGCTGGAGGAATCGTACTCGCAGTGATGATTTTCCCGATCATGATCAGTATTATGGTCGAGGTTTTAAAAACGGTACCGGCAGAACTTAAAGCAGCATCATTGTCTTTGGGCGCTACCAAATGGGAAACTGCCCAAAAAGTCATACTTAGAAGAGCAAAACCTGGTATAATAGCCGCAATTGTATTGGCGATCTCCAGAGCATTCGGCGAAACAATTGCAGTTTTGATGGTCTGCGGTAATGTTCCTAAAATACCGACATCCATATTTGATGCTGGTTATCCTATTCCCGCACTCATTGCAAACAATTTTGGGGAAATGATGTCAATACCATTATACGATTCGGCACTGATGTTTTCAGCCTTACTCCTTTTTGTTATTATTTTCGGATTCAATCTCATTTCACGCATCATATTAAACAGATTGGAGGGCAAGCATAATGGATAATCTTAAAACAAGACTTTTTAAAGAGAAAGTTGCAAAAGGTTTTATGCATCTTTCCGGAATGTTGGTCACCGGTTCACTTTTTTTTATAATCGGCACCATCCTATATAAAGGGTTACCTTATCTATCTTGGGAAATGGTGAGTCAATTACCAAAGGGCGGCTTTTACATGGGTAAAGAAGGTGGTATTTTAAATGCGATATTAGGATCTCTTTACCTTGCAGGTGTAGCAACTATATTGGCAACCTTAATCGGTGTGCCGATCGCCTTATATTTAAATATATACATCAAAACATCATCGAGACTAGCGCAGTACTCGAAATTAATGTTTGATATCCTGTACGGAATTCCTTCTATCGTATACGGAGCTGTAGGATTTACCATTATGGTTTATTTTGGCATCCGCGCATCCCTTTTAGGTGGAATTATTACCATTACACTGCTAACAATACCAATTGTGGTGCGAACAGTCGATGAAATCATCAAAACAGTTCCCACAGACTTAAAACATGTTACTTTATCTTTAGGTGCGACCAAATGGGAAGTCGCAAAAGTTTTTATTTTACACATTAAACAAGGAATATTTACAGCAATCTTACTTGCATTTGGAAGATCTATCGGAGATGTTGCCGGAGTTTTGTTAACAACAGGATTTAGCGACAATTTACCCCGTTATATTGACGAACCCGCCGCAACATTGCCATTAGCGATCTTCTTCCAGTTGAGCAGTCCTATTCCAGAAGTTCAAGGCCGTGCTTACGCATCAGCACTTATCTTAACTTTTATTATTCTAATTATTGTCATATGCACGCACATCCTATCATCGAAACAGAACAAACACAAATTGTAAGACCGGCTATTCAACCGCATATTCAGATACAGGATTTGAATATTCATATTGACGGTCATCATATTTTGAAAAACATCAATTTGTCATTGCCGAATAACAGCATTACCTCGATCATCGGTCCTTCTGGTTGTGGGAAAACGACGTTACTGAAAACCTTAAACCGACTTATTGATGATACGAAAGGAGTTCAGGTTTCAGGCTCTGTATTTGTCAATGGCGAAGATATATATGCCCCAAATGCCGAAGTAACACATATTCGAAAAAAAATGGGCCTACTTTCTCAAAAACCATTTCCGTTGCCGATGTCGATATATGACAATGTCGCTTATGGCCCTCGTATCCATGGGACAAGAGGAAAAAAGGAATTAAATGAGATCGTAGAAACACAGTTGAAGAATGTCGGACTTTGGGAAGAGGTGAAAGATCGGCTGGATCAATCCGCGACACGACTTTCCATTGGGCAGCAGCAGCGTCTATGCCTGGCACGTGGGCTTGCCGTCAAGCCTGAGATTATATTAGGCGATGAATCAACCTCTGCATTAGATCCAATATCGACGCAGACGATCGAAAATCTACTTATTGAACTCAAGAAAGATTATACCATTGTGTTGGTTACGCATATTCTGAGACAAGCACGCCGTGTTTCGGATTATATCATTTTTGTTTATGGCGGCGAAATTCTTGAATTTGGAAAAACAGAAGAAGTACTGTTAAATCCCAAACATGAAATTACACGTCAGTATGTAAAAGGCTTTATTTCATGATAAAATGCTTTGCATGTAATTTTTAAATAAATTATTTATATTTTTATATGATATGAAACAATTCAATTTGTCTATGAAAAGTAAATTAGCCACAATCCTGATTAGTTCTTTCGCATTATATTCTTGTTCTAACGGTACTACAGGTGCTGAAACGAACAATAATACGGTAGATAGTATATATCCTGCTGTAGAAACGAATGCGGCAAATACAAAATATAAACCTGCCTTTGAAGGCCAGACCCGTATCGCCGGTGTAAAAACCACTACACCATTTGAAGGAGTTGTACTCAATACAACATTGAAGTCTCCTTGGGGAATTGCGTCTTTGCCGGACGGACGTTTACTCATTACCGAAAAAGAAGGAACCTTTAGAATAGCAACTGCTGACGGTAAAGTTTCTGAACCGATAACAGGTCTACCTAAAGTGGATACAGATGGTCAAGGTGGTTTATTGGGACTAACGATAGATCCTAATTTTGAAACAAACCGAATGATCTATTTTGTTTTTTCTGAGCCAAGTGCTGAAGGAAACCTAACAGCTGTCGGTAAAGGAAAATTAGCCGCAGATGAGAAGACAGTTGAAAATGTCGCAGTTATTTACCGCGCTACACCAAAGTACAAAGGTAAACTACATTATGGTGGGCGTATCCTATTTGATAAATCTGGCAATTTAATTGTAAGTACGGGTGAACGTTCAGATTTAGCCACCAGACCTCAGGCACAAGATCTAAAATCAGGATTAGGCAAGATTGTTAGAATAACAACAGATGGCGCTCCAGCAGCGGGTAATCCGTTTGCAGGGAAAGCAGATGTAAGACCAGAAATTTACAGTTATGGACATAGAAATGTTCAAGGATTGGCACTTCATCCTGAAACGGGTGATTTATGGGAGACAGAATTTGGTCCTCGCGGTGGAGATGAACTAAACCGTATCGAGCCTGGCAAAAACTACGGCTGGCCAATCATTACTTACGGTTTAGAATACAGTGGTGAAAAAATTGGAGAACCTATCCAACAAAAAGAAGGATTAGAGCAACCGGTTTATTACTGGGATCCCGTATTATCACCTAGCGGTATTACATTCTATACAGGAGATGCCATTCCTGAATGGAAAAACAATCTATTCATCAGTGGACTAAGCAGTACGCATATTGCCCGTCTAGTTATTAAAGATAATAAAGTCGTAGGCGAAGAAAGGTTATTAGCAAAAGAAGGACAACGCTTCAGAGATATCACACAAGGTAAAGATGGAGCGCTTTATGCCATTACAGATTTAGGACGTCTTTACAAAATTGACAAAAAGAAATAAAAATTTAGATTGTAAAAAACAGCTAAAGGTAACTAGAAAGGTTACCTTTTTTTATGTATGTGTATTAATAAAAAAAGATTGTATGACAAAACACGTTCTAATCAGAATAGTCGCATTGATCATTCTTTTATTTATGGCCATTCCCATCGGTTTGTCCCAGTTAGATCCAAATAGACGTTGCGGTACAGCCGATAGCTTAGCTATAATTTTTTATATGGGAATCTTTTTGCTGCTATGGATTATCTATTTAATAGTAGAATCTGTTTTCTTATACCGTAAAAACGAAATTCCAAAATTCAGATTCAATATCATTGCCGCTCTAATTATCCCTCTTTTTATATTGATCTCTTTTTTATTTAATTTACTTGATTAAGAGAGCAATTCCATACTGTATAAGTCAAAATCTTTCGCCCAATAATCTTTTACAATCTGGTTTAAAACAAAGCCATTTTTCTGATAAAATAGATAAGTACGTTGCGAAGTACGGACAATGATGCGGTCGATCGTTTTCAGCTCTTTTAAAATTGCTATGCGGTGTTCCAGCAACTTTTTGCCATATCCCTTACCCTGTTCTGCAGGAAGGACCATATCCCAACAGATTACAGCCCTATGCTCTTCCGGCTCTACGGTAATGCCACTGCATGCCACCACTCTATTTTCTACTTCAAGAACAAAAAACTGCTGCATCTCAAAATCCAGATAATACTTCAAATCCTCTTTTTCATCCTGAGCAAAGTAAGCTGGAATATTTTCTTGCATAATATTGAGTACGACATCCCGATCCCGTAGCTCATAAGCCCTAATTAAAACCATATCGCCATTATTTTTGGAACAAAAATGAACATTGCTATAACCACAGAAACGATCGCTGCTGTTAATACTGCGGCAGCTGCTAGATCTTTCGCTTTTTTTACAAAATCATTCTTTTCCTGACAAACCAGATCCGCAAGATTTTCAATAGCGGAATTAATTATTTCAAGCGCAAAAACAGCACCAATACAGAGTAAGATGATCATCCATTCAATCGCAGCGATATCAAAGTAAATTCCAGCAACAATGGTCACAATAGTTGCCGCTACATGAATACGCGCATTATGTTCTTCTATCAACAGTATTTTGAAACCATTGAATGCATATGCAAAACTTTTTATTCGATCCTGTAGCGAGAATTGTTGATTTTTCATGTAATATATGCTGTAAAAGCAAAAGCCGTTTCTTAATATAATAAAGAAACGGCTTTTATTTGATTATTTTAAATTAAATCAGATGAAATATATCATCAACACCTAATATTTTCTTTGCCGTAAACCCTTCAGCATATTTTACCTGTATCGATCTACCAAATTCTCGCGCCCTTGCAGCTGTAGATTCCATAAAATCGGGATTCGAAATATAGGTCTGCGGTTCGTCGAGATTCGTTTCTTCGCCTGTATAAAACTGTGTTTTATACGCTAATATTGATTTTTCCTTAATCGTATAATAATCCGTAATATCCAGTACAATATCAGGTTTAATATAATAATCCTGAATCATCTGCAGCACCAATCTAGGACGGTGAGCTTCTTGTAAAATTCCGTCTGCTATCGTTTCTATTTTCCTTAGACCTGCCAAAAAGCATGCTTCATTCACCATGTGACCTGCTCTGCCATGATCAGGATGGCGGTCAGTAATGGCATTTGTGATTATAATTTCTGGTTGATATTTACGGATCGCCTGAATGACAGCAAGCTTATCTTCTTCACTATTATTGAAAAAACCATCACGTAGCGCTAAGTTATCTCTTACCGTTAAGCCCAATATTGCTGCTGCATCGTTTGCTTCACGATCTCTGGTTTCAGCAGTACCGCGAGTACCAAGTTCCCCTCTCGTAAGATCTACAATACCTACTTTTTTACCCGCAGCAACATATTTTGCTATTGTACCTCCGGCCCCTAATTCTGCATCATCCGGATGCACAGTAATTACTAATAAATCAAGTTTTATCATGCGAGTCTATTTTCAATGTTTAACCAACTAAATATAGACAAAAGTAGTAAACATTTCGTTCTTTCTACCCTTCAGATAATAATTGCTCAACACGTTTTTTGATTCTAGACGCCGTTGGTGAGGTTGTTGAGTAAAAATAGTCGACTACCTCTCCATTTTTATTGATCAGATATTTGTGAAAATTCCATAGTGGTTTACTCGAAACATGTCCATTTTCCTCCTTTTGAGCAAGATAACGATACAAGGGCGAGGCATATTCGCCAATCACATGTGTACGTTTAAAAACAGAAAAATGAACTTGTTGGTTAATTTTACAAAAAGTCTCTAACGTATAACCAGTTAGTGGTTCCTGTTTTCCAAAATTATTAGATGGGAAAGCAAGAATTTCAAAACCATCATTTTTATAGGTCTGGTAAAGTTTTTCTAAGGATTTAAATTGGCTCGTAAACAGGCATTGGCTGGCCGTATTTACAATGAGCAATACTTTTCCCTTATAGTCAGCTAATGATTTTTCTTGACCATTGAACTGTAGGGCTTTAAAATCATAAACTGTCTTCATAAATTAATAATTTTTAAAAATACTGTGGATCTCTTCTCGTTTTTTGAAATTCTCTAATGATATTTTCTATTTCAAAATCTTCTCTCGGTTCGTAAGTACTTTTTAGGTTATGTCCAAATATTTTAGCTACCCCTTGGTATAAAAAAGCAGATAACCCACCTTTCATCTGTTTCACCATTTCATAGCTCGAATGTCCTGTTTGTCGGTCTATAAGTTTAATGAGAATTTTCCCCTGTGTAATACTCATATTTTTAATTTCCCGATTAAACATCGACTTCACTTCATTCTCACATGTTTCGATCAGCTTTTTCTGTTCTTTTTTATCAGAAACCAATGCAAGTTCCCGGTCCAACTGATCATATCTTTTTTGAGCAAAAATAGCATAAGGCAATACCCTTAACACATTTCGTCTTAGCCTTAGGTACTGTTTTTTAGCATCTTCCGAAGTCCATATTCTTGGTTTTGATATTTTGACCTCTGGAATTAAGAACCAAGGAAGCCGCTCGCCACTCTCTAATGTGGTCATATTATACTCTTCAATTACTTGTTGCTGCCCCTCCCCGTAGAGCGGTACTGTCAGTGCTTGAGACATCCCCAAAAAAGGGATAAAAGCAAGTAAAGATAGTATCCAGCGTAAGTTTATTCTGATCATTACAATTTAAAAATTGTCTTTTTTTGTCAATAGTATTAAAAAATTATTACATTTAATAAAAATAAATCGGGTTTACTATTTATTCCTTTAAATTAACAATAACTAATTTAAGAAATGTATTTTTAAAATCATAATGCAACTGCAAGTTTATGAAAGATTATGTGATTGATATAGAAGCAGAAAATAAAGAAATACGTAAAAGATACCGAGCATTACTACGCGCATGTAAACCAACGATGCAACGAGGTGACAAGCAGATGATCAGAAAAGCATTTGATCTCGCATTAGAAAGTCACAAAGAAATGCGTCGAAAATCTGGCGAACCTTATATTTTCCACCCGATTGCCGTAGCTCAGATTGCTGCAGAAGAAATTGGTTTAGGTACAACTTCAATAGTTTGTGCCCTCTTACACGATGTGGTTGAAGATACCAACATTACACTCGATGAGATCGAGCAGATGTTTGGTAAAAAAGTGCGTCGTATTATTGATGGACTGACAAAAATTTCAGGAATTTTTGATCCGAACAGTTCCATGCAGGCAGAAAATTTCCGTAAGATGTTATTAACATTGGCAGATGATGTCCGTGTTATATTGATCAAACTAGCGGATCGCCTGCATAACATGCGTACCATGGAATTTATGGCACGTGATAAGCAATTGAAAATTGCTTCAGAAACCAGTTATTTATATGCGCCATTGGCACATAGACTGGGTTTATATGCGATCAAGTCTGAACTGGAAGACTTATCCATGAAGTTCACAGATCCCGACACCTACAAGTTTATCGCTCGAAAACTTAACGAAAAAAAGGCGGAAAGAGAGAAATTTATCTCCGACTTTATTCAGCCTGTGCAAGAAATATTACAGGAACAAGGTATAACGGCGCAAATTTTCGGCAGACCCAAATCCATTCATTCCATCTGGACCAAGATGCGTAAAAAATCGATTCCTTTCGAAGAGGTTTACGATTTATTTGCGATCCGTATTGTCATCGATACCGATGATGAGCGTGAAAAAACAGAGTGTTGGAAAGTGTATTCTATTGTAACCGACCTGTACCGACCAAACCCCGACCGCCTAAGAGACTGGGTATCATCACCTAAAGGTAATGGATATGAATCCCTGCATACCACGGTTATGGGACCTCGTGGTCAATGGGTTGAAGTTCAGATTAGAACCAGCCGCATGAATGAAATTGCGGAGAAAGGTTTTGCGGCACACTGGAAATATAAAGAATCCAATTCGGACAGTGGGTTAGACCAGTGGATCAAAAAAATTAGAGATGTACTGAGCAATCCGGAACAGAATGCACTGGACTTTGTGGACGACTTTAAAATGAATTTGTTCTCCGATGAGATCTTTATTTTCACGCCAAAAGGAGCCCTTATTCAATTGCCACATGAAGCCACTGCATTAGATTTTGCCTTTGAAATCCACTCGGATATCGGAGCAACCTGTATCGGTGCAAAAGTCAACCATAAATTGGTGCCTTTAAGTCATGTTTTGCAAAATGGTGATCAAGTAGAGATCATAACATCGAGCAAACAGACACCAAAAGAAGACTGGTTGAATTTTGTCGTGACAGCAAAAGCAAAATCCAAAATCCGTTCTTCACTGAAAGAAGAAAGACGTCGTGTGGCGGAAGATGGTAAAGAAATTCTGGAGCGTAAGCTGAAAACGTTAAAGATTACCTATAACACTGATAATATTAATAAAATTGCGAATTTCCTTAAATTTCCAAGTTCGCAGGATCTGTTTTATAATGTAGCCAAAGGACTCGTTGATATTAAACAATTGCGCGAATTTGTGGCGCACGAAAAAAACAACGATGCGACACTGAGTACCCAAAACACCCAATTTAATACACATATTGGTGGTTTAGTAGAGAAATTCAGTAAAAAAGATCAGGATACCCTCTTGTTAGGTGATGATTTGCAGAAAATCGATTACACCCTTGCTCCTTGTTGTAACCCAATACCTGGAGATGATGTATTTGGATTTTTAACTGTAAACGATGGTATAAAAATACACCGTACCAGCTGTCCAAATGCATCCAAATTAATGGCGAACTACGGTTACCGCATTATGAAGGCTAAGTGGACATCCCAAACAGATGTATCTTTCTTGACCGGATTACGTATTGTCGGTATCGATGATGTTGGTTTGGTCAATAAGATCACCACCGTCATATCTCAGGAGTTTAAAGTTAATATTCGCTCCTTAAGTATTACCAGTAACGAGGGAATCTTTGAAGGGCATATTATGGTCTTTGTAAATGATACAGAACAATTGGAAAATCTAATGAAAACGCTTAAACAAGTGCGCGGCATTACCACTGTTTCACGATATGAATCTGAGAGTTAAACATCAGCTGAATATCACATTTTTTTAATACTACAATAATTGAATCAAAATTGGTAAATTTGTAAAGAATCTTATTGATTAATATGAACGCAGCTGAAAATTACGCAACAGTAAAAAAGATCTTTGAAGCTTACTTAGAAAATAAAAATCTAAGAAAAACTCCAGAGCGTTATGCTATTTTAGAAGAAATTTATTCCCGTACAGATCACTTTGATGTAGAATCATTGTACATCCATATGAAGAATAAAAAATACCGAGTTAGCCGTGCCACTGTATACAACACGTTAGAATTGTTGGTATCCTGTGACTTAGTTACTAAACATCAATTTGGGCGCAATATGGCTCAATTTGAAAAATCCTATGGCTTTAAACAACACGATCACGTCATTTGTATTGAATGTAATATCGTGGTGGAATTTTGTGACCCACGTATCAACCAGATTCAAAGCTTAATGGGTGATTTATTAAAATTCGATATCAAACATCACTCGTTAAATCTGTATGGTGTTTGTAATGATTGTCAACAAAAAATCGCTGCCTCAAAAGCAAAAGAAGAGGTTATTTCAAATTAATCTCAGGATTGGCAAAATATAATAGTACATTTGTTCAGAAAATGATTTGCTCATTTTTCTGAACATTTTGTTTTTAGATAATTCAAAAAATTAACATAAATTCTTAATCACAATACTTTAAAAGCTATGCAAGTTGATGTGCTTTTGGGCTTACAATGGGGAGACGAAGGTAAAGGTAAAATCGTTGATGTATTTTGTCCACAATACGATTTAATTGCTCGTTTCCAAGGCGGCCCTAACGCCGGACACACATTGGAGTTTGATAACAAAAAATTCGTTTTAAACACGATCCCTTCGGGTATCTTCAATGAAGGAACTCTTAACCTAATCGGAAATGGTGTTGTTATCGACCCGATTATCTTAAAGAGAGAACTAGACAATTTGAAAACTGCTGGATTTGATCCAGTAGGTAAAGGAAATTTAGTGTTAGCTCGTAAAGCGCATTTAATCCTTCCTACTCACCAGTTACTAGATGCTGCTTCAGAATCTAAAATGGGTGACGGTAAAATTGGTTCTACCTTAAAAGGTATTGGTCCTACCTATATGGATAAAACAGGTCGTAATGGCCTACGTGTGGGTGATACTACATTGCCAGATTTCAAAGAGCGTTACGAAAAATTGAGAGAAAAACACCTTTCTATTTTATCACACTACGGTGAAATCCCTGATTTCTCTGAAAAAGAAGAAGCTTTCTTAGCTGCTATCGAATTCATTAAAACTATTCCACATGTTGATTCAGAACATTTAGTGAATCAATATTTAAAGGATGGTAAAAAAGTATTGGCAGAAGGTGCTCAAGGTACTTTGTTAGATGTTGACTTTGGTTCTTATCCATTCGTTACATCTTCAAATACAACTACAGCGGGCGCATGTACAGGTTTAGGTATTGCTCCAAATAAAATTGGTGCAGTATATGGTATCTTCAAAGCTTATGCTACTCGCGTAGGTGGAGGCCCATTCCCGACTGAATTACATGATGAAGTAGGTGAAAACTTACGTAAATTAGGTCATGAATTTGGCGCAACAACAGGTCGCGCACGTCGTACTGGTTGGATTGATATTCCTGCTTTAAAATATGCCATCATGTTAAACGGTGTTACCGAATTGATCATGATGAAAGCTGATGTGTTGGATACTTTCGAAAAAATCAAAGTTTGTACACACTACAAACATGAAGGAAAAGTAATCGATTACATGCCATATGAGATTATCACGAACGAGGCTGAGCCTATTCTTGAAGAAATCGACGGCTGGAATCAAGATCTGACTGGTATCACTCAACAAAGTGAAATCCCTGCAGCATTACAAAATTACATTACGTATCTAGAGAAAGCACTAGAAGTGCCTATCACGTTCCTATCTGTTGGTCCAGATCGTAAACAAACATTAAAATTGACTAAATAGTTAATGCGGGTCGAAGACAATTTTGTTATAGATTCAACGAATAATTTTCATCAAAAAGCGCTGCAATGGGCAGCGCAATTTGATGAAGTAGCTTATCTCCATTCCAATGGACATAGCGATCAGTGGAGTGCATTTGACTGCTTAATTGCAGTAAAAGCAACTTCCTCTTACACCTCGACTTCCGGTAATACACTTCAGGATGTTCAAAAATTTATAGACACATATCCAGATACTTATATTCCTGGTTTTTTTTCGTACGATCTGAAAAATGAAATCGAAGAACTGGAAACACATCATGATGATCCTTTAGGATTTCCATTAGCCTATTTCTTTGTTCCTGCAGTTACGATCAAAACAATTGGAAATACCGTTTGGATAACAGCTGAAAATCCTGCTCAAATCTATCAAACCATTTTAGATTTTACATGGCAGACCGCTTCTGTGGGTTTTGATGGCCAGATACAGACCAGATGGTCTAAGGCTGAATACATGCTTGCATTTAATAAAATGCAAGATCATATCCAAAGAGGAGATATTTACGAAGTCAACCTCTGCCAGGAGTTTTATGCTGACCAGGTCAACTTAAATCCCGTAGCGGCATTTGAAAAATTGAACAGCATCTCCCCTACGCCGTTTGCGGCATTTTTTAAATTCAACAAGAATTACATCCTTTCCGCATCTCCAGAAAGATTTCTGGCGAAAAGGAATCAACAGCTCATTTCCCAACCTATAAAAGGAACTGCAAAACGAGGAAAAACTGCTGAAGAAGATCAAAAGATCGTCCAAGGCATGTTAAACTCTACAAAAGAAATTGCTGAAAATGTGATGATTGTAGATTTAGTTCGCAATGATCTAACGAAAAGCGCAGTACCAAAATCTGTCAAAGCAGATCGTCTGTTCGAAATTCAGACATTTAAACTCGTTCATCAGATGATTTCGACCATTACCTGTGAAATCGATGAAAAAGTAGCGGATGTTGAAGTTATTAAAAATACCTTCCCTGCTGGTTCAATGACCGGTGCTCCTAAAATTGCTGCCATGCAGATCTGTGATCAAGTTGAAGCAACAAGACGCTCGTTATATGCAGGATCCATCGGTTATTTCGGTCCTGAAGGTGATTTTGATTTCAATGTTGTGATCCGGACCATTTTATACAATGCACAAAGTAAATATCTGTCTTTTCAGACAGGCGGTGCTATTACCGTTCAGGCAAATGCTGAAGACGAATATCAAGAATGCTTGTTAAAAGCAAATGGTATGTTGCAAGTTCTTGATACACATATTCAATAAATATCTATATCTTTAGTAGATAAAATTCTCAAACATCATTTTTTTTTCTGAAATTTGCGCCTGATTATGACACAGATATACATTGATATCCATACCCATCAGCATCACTCGTCAGAGACTGAACGCTTTGACGTATTTAATCTTATACTGAATGCTGATCCAGATGATCATTATTTACCGCCAGTAACCGCGGGGTTACACCCATGGCACATCAATGAAAGTGACCCTTTTAAAGGCATATCGATCCTGCAAGAATTGCTTCGTGATCATGAAATTCTAGCTGTCGGGGAATGTGGTATGGATAAAGTAATATCTGTGCCCTTAAATGTGCAGCAAGACGTTTTTCAAAAACAAGTTAGCTTAGCAAAAGAATACGGTAAGCCATTGATCATTCATTGTGTCCGTGCTTTTGACGAAGTACAGCAAGTTTTAAAAAGTGAAAATTTCACAGGTCACATCATTTTTCATGGATTTAATAAGAATCAAAAACTTGCTGAGCAATTGCTTAAAAAAGGATATTACCTTTCGTTTGGTTCATCAATTCTCACGGGAAAGTTAGATGAAACGCTTGTAGCGACTCCTCTTGAACAGCTTTTTTTGGAAACGGATGATGCGCATGCCGATATCAGAGAATTGTACGCTTATGCAGCACAATTGAAAAAGATATCGATAAATGAATTAAAAGAAAACATAATAAGAAACTATCAACTTGTATTTGAGTAAAATATGAAAGACTTAACTTGGCTATCGCGTACAGAGGCATTAGTGGGGCGTGAAGCTTTAGAAAAATTGGCAAATTCTCATGTCATGGTTTTGGGATTGGGAGGCGTAGGATCGTTTGCAGCGGAATTTATCTGCCGTGGCGGTGTTGGCAAAATGACCATCATTGATGGCGACACTGTAGATCCTTCTAATAGAAACAGACAGTTACCAGCATTGGCAACCAACCATGGTCAATCTAAAGCACAGATCATGCGCGATCGGTTATTATCTATAAATCCTGAACTGGATTTGACTATTGTTGAAGATTTCGTTCTTCCTGAAAAGATTTCCGATCTATTGGATCTTAATCCCGACTATGCAGTGGAAGCAATTGATAGTATCACGCCAAAATTATTTTTTATCCGTCAGGCTCTAGAGCGTAAAGTTCGTTTTGTAAGTTCTATGGGAGCTGGAGGAAAAATGGATCCTACAAAAATAGAAATTGCAGATATCGGAGAAACCTATAATTGTAAACTTGCTCATCATATCCGTAAAAAGTTATATAAACATGGGATAAGAAGTGGTTTTAAAGCAGTATTTTCTACAGAATTACCAGATAAAGCATCCTTATTGTATACCGATGGCAGTAACTATAAGAAATCTGCATACGGAACGATGTCTTATCTGCCAGCTGCATTTGGAGGAGCAATCGCTTCCGTTGCACTAAGAGATTTAATCGCTAAAAATTAATGATATTCTCGTCAATATATCGAATTATATTGACGAGAATATGTAGTTTTGGCTATGGAAAAACTTATAAAATTAGTTGAAAAGAATAAGCTTGCTAATCAACCGGTTGATGGATTTTCAATGGTTATCGATGATAAGCAGGTGGTACACGGTGCAATTTTTGTTATAAAAATTGAAAAGAAAACCTTTAAACTTTTCATTCCAGAACCGCACTACAAAACCATTATTGAGGGAGAAACAAAACCTTTGATCAAAACGATCCTCAAACATCCTGAGGTTATGCTGTTTATGTAATTTATTAACAATCCTATTATTTTCAAAGGCATTTAAACATTACTTTTTTCTGCAATAAGATTCTGAGGCATATATCCTTGAAATTACTGTCGCAATCTATTGATCAATATATCTATAGAACAGCACATTCTGAAAATTAACCGCTTTATATTGAAGCTAATTTTAAGCGATTTAAAGAGTTCTGTGTGACCAGTCTAGCAAAGACTTGTCTTGGTGGATTAAATTGCTTAAATCTCTTGTTTTCAACTAATCTGATCTATTGTAAAGACATACTGATGGCGATCTGTTGTATGTTTTAATAATAGATTAGGAATGATCGACTTTTTTTTGAGAGATGTTCGGGATTTCTTTGAGATTGCGAGCAGACTGGTTCGTATTTTGTTCGCCATTTGTTTGACTTGTTTTCGTCTTATGGTCGAAGCCGAGTCGAAGAACAGTCGAAGCGCACCCGAATCAATCCCGAAGTTGTTCCCTATCATTATCGAGCCGTTGTGCAAGCATTCTCAAGAAGACTAAGGACTTTTACGGACTTCCATGGACTTTCACGGACTTCTTTGGACTTTTAGCTTATACATTCTTCGTAATAAAGCATAAAATTTATACATCACTAAAAAAAAGATCAAGTTATCTACGGCAAGAACTTTTCTCCGCAAATTCGAGTTTTATTTGACTGCCCTTCGGGTCTGCTTCGCCCCTTCCTCGGGTAGTTTATACTAATTCTCTACTATGCCTATACTCCGCCTCTACTGTCTATGTAGAGGAAAGGTAGACAAACAGTATACAAACAGTAGAGGCACAATAGACAATTCCCGAAGCCTTTCCGAAGAAAGGGCGAATAAGTTACGAACCATTACCTAATCTCGCATTCTATTACCCTTATAAATGGTGGCTGCAGTGCAATAATTTACGGTTAAAAACCGAATTAGCATTGACTCTCATGTCATACCGCTATATCAGATTAAACACAAGTAATATAGAAGCAGCAAACAGAACAAATAAGCCTGTTAAGAAGATGATATCGGCAATATTTTCCAGTCTTTTAACTTCCCTTAGATCACCTCTTTTCATCGCAATAAAGGAAATAATACAGCTGGACATAAATATGAAAATAGCAATAGCGGCACATTCATCAATTAAACTTCCCTCTGTGAGTTTCATCGTTTTTATTGTCGTTAAGACCAGAAAACAAATTCCCAGTAAATTGGCTGAAGTATTTAAAATATGAGAAGTCCGCCCCGAGCTGTCTCTTTTATCTCTGTTATGATTTAAATCCATGGTCTATTTTCATTTACAAACAAAGTAATAATTTCTTTGTTCTTTTACTGATAGCTAAATATCCATTTAAAGGATATTTCTTGCTTAATTAAAATCTTATAATTTAAACCTCAAATGTTACAGCATTAATTTTTGTCTAAAGAGGGATATTTGTATAGGTTAATTTAAAGCAGATTATGAATCAAAAATATCAAATATCCGGCATGACTTGCAATGGATGTCGCACAAATGTCGAAGATAAGCTAAATGAGATACCAGGTGTAAAAGCTACTGTTACATTAGCTCCACCGGAAGTCATTATTGATAGTGAAGATCGTGTTGATGTAGATGAATGCAATAAAGCACTTTCAGAAATTGGTGATTACCACATTGTGCAAAACAATAGTCATCACAACGGAAAGAACTCCGTTTATCATAAAGCAGATGATCAATCGAAAAAAAGTGCAGTAGCTGTTTCAGGCAAATACATTTGCCCCATGTTCTGTGAGGGGCAGGATAAAACGTACGATTTACCGGGCTCCTGTCCTGTCTGTGGTATGCATTTAGTCCCTGCAGAATCATTATCGGAAAATAAACATACACAGGATGAAAGTGCAAACGCCTCTTGCTGTTCATCAAAAAATAACGGAGAACAGATAAACCAAACGGTGGACAAGTCATCAGGTAAATACATCTGTCCTATGTTTTGTGAAGGTCATGATAAAACGTACGATCAAAAAGGCTCCTGCCCCATATGTGGGATGCATTTAGTACCTGTTGAGTCATTATCGGAAAATAAACACACACAGGATGAAAGTGCAAACGCCTCTTGCTGTTCATCAAAAAATAAAGATGAACAGATAGTCCAAACTGCAGGCGCACCATCAGGTAAATATATCTGTCCTATGTTTTGTGAAGGTCATGATAAAACTTACGACCAAAAAGGTTCCTGCCCTGTTTGTGGTATGTTTCTCGTTCCAGTTGAATCTTTAGCTGATAAAGCAGATAAGCATCACCATGATACTAAATCCACAGACTTTTCTTTGCATGAAAAAGTGGGCACTCCAAAGGTCACGGCCAGTTCAGCGGGTAAATATTATTGTCCTATGATGTGTGAGGGCGAGAAACTGTATGATACACCAGGATCCTGTCCAGTCTGTGGTATGAACTTAGAGAAAATGCCAGAAAAGAAAGCAGCTTTAACTTACAGCTGTCCGATGCATCCAGAAGTTCAAAGTGACAAACCGGGTTCTTGTCCCATCTGTGGTATGGATTTAGTAGCAAACGCCGACACAGAGGAAGATGATCACACATATCAAACACTGAAAAAGAAATTTTGGGTAGCGCTGTTATTCACCGTTCCCTTATTTATATTATCAATGGGTGAAATGATTCCTGGCAACCCAATCGGGCAAGTCATCACACCAAAGATGTCAGGCTGGATCCAGTTATTTTTAACCATTCCAGTTGTTTTTTATGCCACTTGGATGTTTTTTGAGCGTGCTTGGACCTCTTTCAAAACTTGGAACTTAAATATGTTCAGCTTGATAGGTCTAGGTGCCGGAGCAGGATTTTTATACAGCGTAGTGGCTTTATTCTTTCCATCCCTATTTCCGGATGCATTATTAGGTCATCATGGTCAGGTTGCACTATATTTTGAGTCTGTTGCCGTTATCTTAACGCTGGTACTATTGGGACAACTAATGGAAGCGAAAGCACATTCAAGAACGAATTCAGCTATTAAAGAACTTATAAAACTTTCTCCTGCAGAAGCTAATCTAGTTGAAAATGGAGTGGAAAAGAAAATTTCGGTCGCAGACATCCAGTTAGAACAAATTTTACGCGTTAAACCAGGAGAAAAGATTCCTGTAGACGGAGAAATAACTTCTGGACATAGCTCGATTGACGAATCCATGCTAACGGGGGAACCGGTTCCTGTCGATAAAAATGAAGGCGATAAAGTGAGTGCTGGAACGATTAACGGTAATCAGTCATTCTTAATGAAAGCCAACCGTGTCGGTGATGATACACTATTGGCACAAATTATTGAAATGGTCAATAGTGCAAGCCGAAGTAAAGCACCAATACAGAAGTTAACCGATCGTGTATCCCGCATATTCGTTCCCATAGTAATTGCCATCGCTATTTTAACATTTGTCGTCTGGATGATCTATGGAGTAGAATCTAAACTGGCCTTTGCCTTAGCCAATGCTTTGGCGGTTCTTATCGTAGCCTGTCCATGTGCTCTGGGGCTTGCAACACCGATGTCGGTCATGGTCGGAATCGGTAAAGGTGCAAAAAATGGTATCTTGATAAAGAATGCGGAAGCGCTCGAAAAGCTAGATAAAGTGAATGTACTGGTGACAGATAAAACCGGAACCATAACCGAAGGAAGGCCGAGTTTGGAAGAGGTATTCAGTACCTCAGACAGTACGGTTGATGAATTGTTGATCTTGGCAGCTTCAGTGAATGCCAATAGCTCCCACCCTTTAGCCGAAGCGGTAGTGAAGAAAGCAAAGGAGTCAAAACTAACATTAAAAGAGACAGATCGTTTTGATACCATAAACGGTAAAGGTGTTATTGGTTATATTGCCAATGATAAAGTGCTTCTTGGAAATGAATCGTTGTTATTGGACGATGGTATTGCGATCAGCGAAAGCGTTAAAGAACAAGTTGCTGTAGAACAGGAAAAAGGCCGTACAGTATCTTACTTAGCTAAAGGAACAACACTGTTAGGTTATCTCGTTATTGCCGATAAAATAAAAGATACGGCAAAACAGGCTATCCATTACCTGATGGATCATGGTGTTGATGTGATTATGTTAACAGGTGACAATGCCAAAACAGCCAAAGCTGTAGCGGATGAACTGGGTATTAAACACTTTAAAGCACAAGCGCTACCAGAAGATAAGTTGATGGAGATTAAAAAGCTGCAACAGGAAAATAAAGTAGTCGCAATGACTGGTGACGGTATCAATGATGCTCCAGCATTAGCACAGGCAGATATAGGTATTGCAATGGGTACAGGTACTGATGTGGCTATCGAGAGTGCTGAAGTAACCTTATTGAAAGGCGACTTAATGGGTGTTGCCAAAGCTAAAATACTGAGTCATAAATTAGTGCGCAATATTAAACAGAACCTACTCTTTGCCTTCCTTTATAATGTTTTAGGCATTCCGATTGCAGCAGGTATTTTATACCCTACTTTTGGTATCTTGTTATCGCCAATGCTTGCTGCCGCAGCAATGAGCCTCAGCTCAGTATCCGTTATCCTCAATTCATTACGATTGAATGCGGTCAATATCGATGCGAAATAAATTTTAATAAAAACATATAGCTGTCCATCACAGCTGAAAAAAATAGCCTCTTTTTTAAGAGGCTATTTTTCTAAATTAAATGATCATGTACCAAGAACCTCATAGTAACTATAAAAAAGTATTGGCCTATCTGTTAGCTACGCTACTGATCTTCGCTTTACTGAGTTGGCTTTCTTATCACAATGGTATGGCCTATGATGGTTTAACTACATTAGGATTTCCGTTAACGTACTACAGTGAAGGTGCAGGACAAAGTCTGCTTACAGGTCAAATGCAGCATTTCAGTAACTATTCCTTAATGGCGTTTGCCATAGATCTGGCTTTCTCCTTGCTCACTTACGCAGCAGTTCGCTTCCTATTTAAGAAATTAAAAAAAAGATTATAAATAGTAGCATTTAAGTTCTATCGGATCTTTTTTGGTACATTATGAAGAGGTTCAAAATTTCCGGATAAATTTCTGTTGATACTATAGTCTCTGCTTTAATCCCCATTCAGAATTTCCATTTTTTTAATCCGATAAGAGCATTATCATCGTCAAATTTTGACAAAAACTAATTATACAGAGCTATTAGTGTACCACATGAAGTCCATATGCTACATAAAAGTCCAAATATTAGGCAGTATAACAGGATATCCATTTCCTTCCGTAATTTGATCCAAAATACAACAACAAACATAAGCGGGCACACAACTATAGAAATAAATAAAAATGATGCTAATATCACAAAAATATCTTCATTGAAATCCATGAGCAAAATTCTTATTCCAATGTAGGATAGCCAGACAAATATTGGCGATATAAGACATATTAACCATTTCCAAACTAATTTTAGTTTAAGTTCTTGAGGAAATGTATTACGGTAATTCTTGATTAAAAATCGGATCATGAAAATGATAATCAAAATCATAATACTGATCTGAACATATGTATTTCGGATAGTATCTGCTCTGGTATTAATATGAGTCTTAGCAACCAATTTACCATGATCAAACTGCTTGACACTTGTCCGTTCTCCATTTACAAATGTTTGTACGACGACGTTATCGCTATCGCCGGAAGTAAATGTCCAAGTTGAGTCTTCTACCCCCATTTTGTAAAATCCTTCAATGATTAATTTATCATTTACTTTTCTACTAAATTTACCATCGAGGCGACCCCCATTAAATCTTAAAAAATCCTCACCCTCCGCTGTTTTAATAATCAGAGTAGTTATTTTTCCGTAAGGAATTACAGTGGTGCTATCTGCTAGCCTAGCTACAACATTTTTATCTAGATCTTCAAGTGAATGATTCTTGTTATAATCATCGTTTCTAATGGGCCGATTAATATACCAATGATTGACCTTAACGACAAGTAGAGAATCCTTCGGATAAAATTCAAATTCATCATATAAATTTAAATCGGGAACTGTAGCTGATTTTAAGAGAACATATTGTGGCTGATCAAAAGATTGGATATACCTTTGCTGACTAGTTGCGCAGAAAGCGAAAATTGTAATACCTGCGACAATCAAAGTACTTAATCTTGCTATTAAGGAATCAGCAATCAATATGATAGAATCGTTTTTTATGTAAAACCAACCTACAAACAGCATTGGCAACGCAATTAGATCGCTCAGGTCTACCGTTCGTTGGATGTTAAATAAGATATTCAGCAGTTCTATAATTCCTGAGGCAAGTTCACTTTTCCAAAAGACAAATAATATTCCGGTAAAGATAAAGATCCATAATTTATGACGGGGAAAGATCGTTGACCAAAAAATAGGAAAAATAAATAACCCACAGAAATCAGAAAGTTTTCCCGTAAACGCATTGTGGAAAGTTGCTTTCATATAAAAATCATTGGCGATCAATAGTATGAGGCAGAAGATAAAAAGCGGTGACAATAACTTTTTTAGACGGTCATACATGCTTATAGAAGTTTATTTATATATTAATACAAGTTAATTAATTTAGTAACCGTGTGCAATATTCATTCTAGTCTTCAGATCGTTATCAAAGCGAATAATAGATCCTGCACCTTTAAGAATATAAAGTATCAATGACAATGATTATTTTTGGTAAATAAAAACGCGAAAAATGAATTTCAAAACGATCATACTTTTAATTTTAGTCGTCATTATTACGATTTTTTTTATGCAGAACACTGCTCCGGTAGAATTTTGGTTTTTTGGTAAGCACATCTTCGCATTATCCTCAATTATAGCAATCACTCTTTTTATCGGGATCATCATTGGGGCTATTTTGTTGAGACCTAAGAAAAGAAAGACAGAAGTGATTCAAGTAAATCCAGTTAATCCATCAGAAATTGAACAATCTTCAGTTCCAAATTCAACTTTAAGTAATGAAGATCGGGATTATATTTCTTAAATTTAAAAAATTAATTCCCTATAAATGAAAGGACAAGAAAGGACTTTGTAATTAAATAGTCGTTTTATTTGCACTGTATGCTAGTTTTTTCTACCTTTGCATCACTCCAAACAACGAAGGAAACTTCAAAAAAAGAGTAAGATTCCGTAGCTCAGCTGGTAGAGCAATACACTTTTAATGTATGGGTCCTGGGTTCGAATCCCAGCGGGATCACAGAGAAAAAGCCAATCGCAAGATTGGCTTTTCTTGTTTAAAAATATTAGGATGCGAACATCAGCATTGGTATGGGTTCGGGGATAGCTATCTAACATTTAAAACTGTTGCAAGGCTTGTTTCACAATGTCCTTGTTAGGTTTAGAAATGGGTATTTTTTCTCCAGATATTAAGAGTAAAATACCGCCATCTTCTTTTAGCCAACTTTTTACATATTTCGGGTTTACTAAATGGCTTTGGTGAGTTCTTAAGAAACCGTTAGGGCTCAATAAATCTGCATATTCCTTCAGTGATTTTGAAATCGTTATTTTTTCTTCACTAGAAAGGAAGAAGTGGGTGTATGTATTATCGGCTTCGCAACGTATAATTTCTGATAAAGCAATGTACCTTATTTCGCTTTGCATGGGTAAGGCAATTTTGCTTATGGTCGGTTCTGGCTTTTTAAGCTGTTGCAATAAAAAATCGAGTTGTGAGGTTTGTATTTGCCTTGTAAATTTGTGCTCGGCCTTTTTTACCGCATTCATTAACTCTTCAATATCAATCGGTTTTAAAAGATAATCCAAGGCAGCGAATTTTACAGCTTTTATCCCGTATTGGTCGTAAGCAGTAACAAAAACAACATCGAAATTACGCGTTGGAAGTAGTTTTAGCACATCAAAGCCTGTCTTATCGCCCATTTGAATATCCAAAAACACTAAGTCTGGCACATATTTTTCAATAACATCAACTGCATCACCTACACTTTGCGCTGTTGCGATTATAGTTATCTGCGGACAATGCTTTTCTAGCAAAATCCGCAGGTTTTCTAAGTTAGAAATTTCGTCATCTATTAAAACTGCTCTCATCATATTATAGCCAATCGGTTAATGTTAAGCTTATTTTAGTACCGTTAGAATTTGATTGTATAGCTAAGGTAAAGTGATTTTCTTTATAAACACTATTCAATAGTGCTATTCGACGATTAGTTAACAGCAACCCTAATCCATCGTTCTTATTTTTAGTGTCAAATCCATTTCCATTATCAATAATATTTAACAACAAATTGCTCGCTTGTTTGATAAATTCAATCACAATTTTTCCTTCGCTAGCTTTTTGCGATATGCCATGCTTCACCGCATTTTCGACAAAAGGTTGTAGCAACATGCTTGGTATATCCGTGTTATCTAAATCTAAGTCTCCAGACTGATTAATTTCATACTTAAAGCCGAATCGCAATTGCTCCATTTGTAAGTAATCGTCTAGTAAAATTTTTTCTTGTGATAAACTAATCAGTTCTGTATCATCAAGTACGTTACGGGTCAACCGAGCAAATTTAGATAGATATTTATTAGCGTTGTCTATGTCGTTTTTGTTCATTAAATTTTGAATACCAGAAAGTGCATTAAACAGAAAGTGAGGATTTAATTGAGATCGAATTAAACTAAGTTGTAGCTTTGCTGTATCTTTTTGCTGTTCATTTTCTACCAGCTTTTTCTTATTTCTTTTTTTGCTAAAGTAAAGAATAATAAAAGATGCTAATCCAATAGAAAAAAATACAATTAGCGTATATGTTAGAAGTTCTTTTTTGCTATAGTTTTCTTGGTCTAATGTTATGGAAAGAGTATATCTGCTTGTATATTTGTCGATATCTTTTGGTGCTGAAGTATTCCACTTGATCAATGGTTGAATACTAATTTCGTAATCTCCTGATTTTTTTAAAATGTTTTTGTTCATCTTAACATAAGGTGAAAGTTTATGTTCATCGACATAGCCCCCATATTGCCATGAGGCTGACTCAAAGACTGTTTTATTTGTTTGCTTATCTTTTATGGAGATAACATAAACATAATCAATATCAGATCTGTCTTTTACAATGGTAAGTTCATCGTCTTTCTCAGTAAAAACAATAGCTGTGTTTTGTTTTGGATCAACGATATAACTGTAGTCGACTCCTTTATCAGTTGCGTACCGTTTTGAAATAACCTTTATTTTAGCGTTGGGAATAGGCTTTCCGTAAAAAACAGATTTGTCAATATCTAGGGGCTTTTCGATGCTGTAGACTAAGGTTGTAATGGTTTTTCCGGTAATAGGAAAAGCACCAAGTGCTGCAGATCTGAAGGCTTCGTCTGGTCTATCGACATTTCTTAGTTGCGCTAGGTCTATTGGCTTGTTTACAGCTATCGGTTTATCATCAACTAAAATGCTATACCGATAGTGCTGTACATTGTCTGTTTTTCTGAAATAGATTTGGATACTTACATTGCTGATTTCAGGTAAATAATTAAAGTAAGTGCTAGGTTGGTTGGGGAACATATTGTCATAATAGATATTTTCCGCAGCACTATCAACACACATAAGAAGCTTCCCTCCAGCGGCGTACGTGTGGGAATAGTTGATACCTTTTTGCGCATTTACTGTAAATAAAGCAGTAAAGAAACTGAGAACTGTTAAAATTAGCTTTTTCATAATGTTGAGTTTAATTTGCATCAAACTTGCGGCAATAATAGCAAAACTAAAACCATAAAACAGCAAAGGCAGTGTTTGAAATAGTAAATGTAGTATTCTATACAGAATTTAAAATTTTTATCTTTAAAAATAAGTATTATTCAACGTTAAATTTTTAATATTTCACCATAAATCGCTATTACTACAATATTCAGGTTGTTAATTATTTAGCAATTTATTCCCCATTTCAATTTGATTCTATCGCAGCAAATCTTCCATTAGGTAGTAAATAAGAAAAGCTAATCTTTCGATTGGCCTCTCTTATTTTAATAGAATGAAATGTCGTGAGAAACGCCGGCTGTAGTGATTTAATTTATCTCTTGTAATTTGGCTTATTAAGCAAAATTGGTGTCGGATTTAGACGTACCCAGTTCGTAGCAAGTTCACATAGGAAATTAAGATCATCAGCAAATCCAGTATTACGAATATCTTTGATATAAGTCTTTGCCTCTTCAAGTTCAGTAGCAGGTAAAGCGTGCTCAGAAGTTAAGTGAAGGTAAAATGCATCCAACATTTTTTTAAAATCAATGTTCCAGTTTCCACCCCCATTACGGTATATTTCATCACGTACTTTCCCTGCAATTCGCACAACCTCCCCTTGCACTGTGTCAGCGCTTCCCTTTGATGGCACTAAAAACTCCCACAATTCTTCAAATTGTTTCTCCCAGGTTGTTCCATTTGCAATTATTGGTGATACACCATCATGCATAATACGTTTCTTGACAGGTGCAACTTGATATATCTCATAGAGTTTGCTTAACGCCTGGTCTGTCTCTTGTAAATAGTCTTTATTAAAATTCTTCCGATGAAATTCAAAACCTTCTCCTATTCGAGTAATTTCATCCTTCATTTTTTGAGTGATTTCGGATTCACTTTGCAGTAATATTCGCGATATTTCCACCAAATGTACAATGTCAATATTGTTTGCACTACTTAAAGCTCGCTCGAGGGGCGTTTGTTTATATGAATTTAGCGCTTTGGTATCTGCACCGTAGGCTACAAGTTGTTTGACAGATGAAGCATTAAAACTACTTCCAGCCGCAAAATGTAGCGGTGTGTCCCCATAGCTATCCACTGCCTTGACATTCGCGCCCAATTCTAAGAAGACGGCTAACTTGCCACTTCGCATCATCGCATGTTGATGCAGTGCCGTACGTCCATAACTATCGACAGCTTCGATGTCTGCTCCGCTTTGCACCAACCAGCGAACAAGTTCATCCGGAACATTAAAAAAACTAAGAGCTGTTGCTTTTCCATAACCACCTCTTGCATCGAATTCACACGTATCAAATACTTTTTTAAGATTGTCTATATTATTTTCAGTAATTAATTCACTGAAATTTTTCGGAAGTGCTTTTTTCTTTTTTGCCATTATTTATCGGTTTCGGATTCAATAAAAATTATTGCCAATGTTTTGGACCCTTACGAAATTCGGTATTACAATTTCTCTAATCCAAATTTAACACAAAATTTTAATTGTGTTACTCCCATTACTTTGATTTGCCGTCAAAGTCGCGTATTTTACTGTTAGCAGCATTACATAATTATAAATGTCGTTCCTACTTTTTTGATCTGTCATGCGATCGCAAATTGAAACCCTATTTCTGAACTTCCGTTTCTGCGGAACCAAAAAAGGAATATACGAGAAGGGAAGCCGCTCTTTTTGCTTTACTGTCTACAGGAACAATTTTTAGACTCAATTCCATATTTTTTAATACACCATCCGGTCCCCAAGTGATATCTTTACCAGAGCCATTTGAAATTGTTCCATCTTCTTTGATGACGAGTACAACTTTTCCGTCATTGGACAGTAACTCATTACCTTTTAAATGGACCAATAGCTCTCCTGTGTCAGACTTCAATTCTCCTGCTGCCGTAATAGTACCGATAAACTCTTTACCCACATAGCACTTTCCTTCCTTATCCATACTTAATACAGCTTCAGCAGAACCGCCATCGCTATCCAGAATCTGAAATGCCTCTAAAATCATGACCGGTTTATTTTCTTGTTTTTGTTCCACTTGAACGGTAACGACTGAATCTGCATATGGATACTTAGCAAGGTTATTTTGGCCTGTCCAAGATAATAAGAAGAAAAACGTTCCATTTAACAATAGTGTTCCCATAACGAATAATTAATAAGTTAGTATTCTTAGTTTATTGTAGTGTTCACGTCGTGAACTTTATATTCATTTGGCCTGATCCCGTTTTACTCGATCTATCCAGGGGTACAGTTTTTTCAATCTAATTCCACTTTTAAGATCGATTTGATCTTTTGCTTCTCAAAAGTAAGCTCATAAAAGAACTTCTTCTCCTCATTCAGGCTTTGAAAAAAATCTTCGGAAGATTGCATCGATTCCGTATAATATTTAAAATCATCAGACAGTTCCTGACTTTGTTCTATTGCAGAGATACAATCCAAGTCATAGATAAATTTTTCACGTTCATTCTTACCATCGGCATCACTAATAGATGCGATGCCAGTATGAACAGTAGCACAATTAAAAAGCAATACCCTCCTATTTTTCTCATTTTTCAACCGAATGTTCGTGGCAAATAAAACACGGTCTATTCCGACCGTCTTTTCACAGTCGCAATTGTGGTCCTTTGCATTATGAGTAGCCTCTATTTTAGCACTATGACTACAAGAGAAAAGGACATATACTGTCATCAAAAGCATTATTGGTTTCATGCTATCCTTTTAAATAATTATTTAGGTATATCAACTGAAAATTCTGATTATGCATGCTTAATGCATTAAATGTACAATACTACTTTCTATTATTTAAGTCACGATGTAAAAACAAACTTCTTAAATAAACTTAGTCGAATATTTGTGTATTTACAAAAGACGATCGTATAATAAATAGTTTATTTGCTTGTTACTGATCAAATCATCGCCAAAGCTATGCCAAATAATCAAGAAATTGTAGGTATTGTCAATTCTATCAATCACAGTAAGTTAAAAAACGGTGAAATGTGAGAAGTCCTATCAGCTGCATTCAAGAGATTGATCTATCCCTATCGTTATCATAAATCAACGAATATAATTATTTGAAAAATTACCACAAGCGGGATAATTCAGTATCTTTATCTATTATAATCTTGAATATGAAGTTAATTACACCAATTTTAATCCTAGTTGCAACTTTTTGCTTAATAGCAAGCTGTAAAAAAAACCGTAATTGTGATAATATCTTAAACCAAGCACCTCCTCGACGTATTGGCCTTACCTTCACAGATAAGGAAAGTGGTTCCAACCTCATCTTGACAGATGCTTTTGGCGAAAAGAATATAAGTGTCAGTGTTGGAGAATCTGGCATACCATTCTATGACTGGCGTATCATTAAAGGTTCAGAAAATTCACCAATGAATGGATTTATGGAGATTATATTCTTCAACGATACCCCTGGAGACCATAGTTTTAAGATCCAGATTCAAGGAAAAGAAACGATCATCCTCTCGTAAACCATTTTTAAAGGAAAAAAGTGAAGAATCCTGTCGCCTTTTTTCTTATCCTATAACAGGACTTAAAATTTTAAATTATAGCTGGGATATATATAAGCAGAATGGAAGTATAGTACCACTTGTTTTAGTTGTAAAAATGTGATCGTTTTAAAATGATCTTCTATATATTTTTTAAGATAATGCTAAAGCGAAACAATTGAAGAGGAAATGAGGAATAATATCGCTTCTTTAAAACGCTAAGACGTATGTATACAACGTCTTAGCGACTAGCATTTCAAATGATCCCTGAGTCCGATTAAGCCCTATAGATAGGAAGCAATACAACATTGATAAACAAATTCTTAAACGGATTAAGCCATTTGACTATTGCGTTATCATAGCCATTGATTGAATTTTTTGATATACCATGTTTTAACAAACTGTGTCATTGTGCAGTAAGAAGCTAGTATGGCTATAAGCCAAGGAAAATAACTCAGTGGCAATTGTTGCATATATAATGCACCTGCAAAAGGTGAAAAAGGAATTAATACCCCGATAACCATAATCAGTGAAGTTAACGCCACTACAGGCGCAGTAGCCCAACTTTGGATAAATGGAATTTTTCGCGTGCGAATCATGTGAACAATCAATGTCTGTGAAAGTAGTCCTTCAATAAACCAGCCGCTCTGAAATAGACTTTGGTGTTCTGGACTATTCGCTTTAAAAACAAAGAACATAACTGCAAATAGCGCATAATCGAAGATGGAGCTAATTGGGCCAATATAAAGCATAAATCTTTTAATGCCTGAAGCATCCCATTTTTTAGGTTTCTCAATAAAATCTTCATCCATTCTATCCCATGGAATAGATACCTGTGATACATCATATAGTAAATTTTGCACTAAAATTTGCACCGGTAGCATCGGTAGAAATGGCAGAAAAGCACTGGCGCCCAACATGCTGAACATATTTCCGAAATTGCTACTCGCAGTCATTTTGATATATTTGATGATGTTTCCAAAAGTTCTCCTCCCATAAATTACTCCTTTTCTCAAAACCATCAAGTCTTTTTCGAGCAAAATTATATCAGCACTTTCTTTAGCAATATCCACCGCTGTATCGACACTGATCCCTACATCGGCATCTCTAAGTGCGGCTGCGTCATTAATACCATCACCCATAAAACCAACTGTATGACCTTTTTCTTTAAGTATTTTAACAACCCGAGATTTTTGAACCGGGCTTAATTTTGCCAGAATAGAAACCTCTCCAATCTGTTCCTTTAATTCCATATCAGTCATTTTTTGAACTTCAGCCCCCAAAAGTACCTGATCAAAAGGAATACCTACATCTTGGCATATCTTCTTTGTGACAATCTCGTTATCACCTGTCAATACTTTAATATTCACACCTAACTTCTGTAAAGCTTCAATTGCTGCTTTAGCGGAAGGTTTAGCAGGATCAAGAAAACCGATAAATCCAGTGAGCGTCATATTTTGCTCATCTTCTAAAGAATAATTCAGTGCTCTGTCATCAAATTCACGTATAGCAACCAGTAAAACCCGCAGCCCTGCTTCATTTAGTTTATTTGAAGTTCTTAAAATCATCTTCCGCATCGCTTCATCCATAGGCATTACCTGATCTGATTGAATATGTAGCTGTTTATCATCTCCCGGATCAAAGGCGTGACTGCACAAATTAAGCATTTCTTCTACCGCTCCCTTACAGATGAGCAGATGTTTACCATTTCGTTGTTTTAACACAACAGACATTCTACGTCTTAGGAAATCAAAAGGAATTTCATCGACTTTTAAAAAATGCTCTTCCACTTTCAGGTAGTCATGTAATTCGACATGTTCGAGAACAGCAACATCGAGCAGGTTTTTAAGGCCTGTTTGATGAAAACTATTCAGATAAGCCCATTTGAGTACCTCTTCATCTTCCTGTCCGAAAATATTCAAGTGTCTTTCCAAAACGATTTTGTCCATAGTCAGCGTACCCGTTTTATCTGTACACAGTACATCCATTGCTCCTATATTCTGGATGGCATTGAGCCTTTTGATAATCACTTTGTGCTTACTCATATTCACTGCCCCTTTTGCAAGATTTGCAGTTACGATCATGGGTAGCATTTCCGGGGTCAGACCTACGGCAACGGCAATTGCAAAAAGCAGTGCATCCCACCAGTTTCCTTTAACGAATCCATTGATCATGAAGATTAAGGGCACCATGACAACCATAAAACTGATCAAAAGGTAGCTCACTTTATTAACCCCGATATCAAAATTTGTTTCGGCACGTTTACCCACAATAACTTTACTGAGTGAGCCAAAATAAGTTTGATTTCCTGTATTGACGACAACTGCTGTCGCATAACCACTTACCACATTGGTTCCCATAAAGCAGATGTTATCCAGCTCTACCAGTGGTTTCTCTTCAGCGTCCCGAACAGCCAAACTTCTCTTTTCTACGGGCAAAGACTCTCCTGTCAGCATAGATTGACTTACAAAGAGATCTTTAGATTTTACGATACGGCAGTCTGCTGGAATCATATCTCCCGCAGAAAGCAAAATGACATCGCCAGGCACTAATTTCTTAATATCAAGCTCTTCCTTTTCAGTCATATTCCTTACAACTGTCGCGGTAGTTTTTACCATGCTTTTAAGTTGCTCAGCGGCCCGATTACTCCTGTATTCTTGAAAGAACCTGAGTAGAGAGCTTACCATCACCATAATACCGACCATTACAACCGTTTTATAATCGGTCTCCCCGGGACTGGCCAACCATACATCCAATATAAAGGAGATCGTGGCAATAATAAGAAGTATGCCAATAAAGGGGTTGATAAATGCCTGAAATAGTTGCTTTATCCATGTAGGCGCTTGTTCATGGTGCAACTCGTTAAAGCCAAATCTACTTAACCTCTCTTTGGCTTGTATAGAAGATAAACCGCCGATATGGCTTTCCAGCATGGCGAAATAAAAATCCTGATCCGATCTTGAAACATTTTGCAGCTTGGTCGCAGCAGCCTCATCACTACCTTTTGACATAATTTTTCTTCTGTCAGTAATCGTTTTATCTTTTAAGCGCTCTTTTACGTTAATCATGGTATTAAATAGATATTGTTAGTTATACAATTGGAAATGAAGCGATATCACACCAATCATTATCAGATATTTTAAATTATTATTAGTTTTTGGATATTGGTCCTTGGGTTATTAATCTATCTACGATGGGGCTAAAGATCATTCTCCATACCAGCTTTATTCCAGCTCACTTCAGAAACTTCATGTTCAATCGTTAATCGTCCCGCAATCCGCTCCATAATCGCATCTTCATTGCTATTTGCCAGTATTTCAGCCATTATTATTGCTCTGCTTGCGTCTCCATCATCAGTACTTTTTAGCGATCTTAACAACAGTTTTTCATCACTTCCAGTGAACTGAAGTAATAATACTCTCAAATGATTCTCCACATCTTGTCTGCATTTTATAATTAAGAGATACGCGACTGGATTATCAGCACTATTTAGAGGTATACGGCTTAACTTTGTACCTAAAGGACGCATCACCACGTGCGTAATGATCAGAAAGACGGTAAAGATGGTGGCTTCAGAAAGAAAACCCAATCCGCAGGATGCTCCTATGGAAGCTGAGCACCACAGGGTAGCTGCTGTATTTAGTCCCCTTACGTTCACACCGTCTTTCATTATTACTCCTGCACCAAGAAATCCGATGCCACTTACGACGTAAGATATTACTCTACCAGAAGCATCTCCGCCAACTTTCACCCCAAGTGAAACGAACATGCAGGCGCCAAGACATACCAACATATTGGTTCTTAGTCCGGCCATCCGCTGTCTCCATTGACGTTCAGTGCCGATCGCTGCACCAAGTGCAAATGCGATAGATAATCTTAAAATAAATTCAAATAGTGTCATTGGCCCTCCTATTTTTAGTGTGTGTGAGGCTATACCTAACCGTATACAACAGTGAGGATGATAATCTTAAAAAGAGGTACCTGAAAGGGTAATTTTGCTTGTCACAGATGCGATCCACTATAGAGACCACCATCATTGGTCTTATAACTGAAGCAACTGAGCAGTCATACACGACAAGATCGTGTGTATATTTTTTAAACAGTTTTGAAAAATGAAACATAACGTTGTTTTAGGCCTGCAATCGGCATAAAACAAGGTTATGATGATTCGCGGGCAATTAAATAATTATCTCTTGTGTCTTTGAATGTGGGCCTGAGTCCATATTGTTTTTGTTTAAATGTGTTGCAAATATAAAATGCATACCGCTAACACGCCATTAGAGGATCAACAGAAATTTATTAGAAATTTATTAGAATTTGGAGATAAGATAAATGTGAAATTTCACTGATCAGCGTAGGACCACTATGTACAGCACGGGTTATCGAGTCACGATTTAGTACAACGATTTTTTGAGCAGGCGATAAAATTTCCGTTCTAGGTTTAAAATCTTTTATAGTCATGCCTATGATAGGGAGTCATCGCATTAGGAATATCTACTTCAATAATACCTATTACTCATGAAGTGAAAACAAGATGATGAATAGTTTAGATTTAAATTTGACAAGCTTTTTTAAGTTCCCAAAAATAGAAATTACTCATCCATCTTGTAAATTTTTGCAAATGGGCTAAATGCACAAAGGTTTCACTTCCGGGAAAATACCTGTTTATCCCAGATTGATATTTTCTGTATACTGGTAGACTTGGTCCGGTATATCAGTTTATTGTTTTCTATCGTAATTTCACTGTAAGGTGCATGGTGATCCTTATCCTCGGGCATGACCAATGTATCTTTCTTGATATATGCCTTGTAGACATCGCCATGTTCTCGGCTTTGGTATTTACGGGTCCAGTCGATGATCGTTGCAAATCGGTCATTATTAAAAGTTATCTGCAGGCATCTGGTTGTTTTTCTGTCAATCCATGTTCCACCATATTGTTTTTGGAGCTGTGTTATCGTGACAGATTTTTGGCTATAGCCGTTTGATGGGTATAAAAACCAAATGATTAGAAAAAGAAAGATCTTGTTAAAGGCTAGCATAACGTTAAATATAAGAATTTCCGTTTAAACCTTTAGAAAGTAGGATGACAGAACCTGACTGCGGCGCCGACATCGATCTAAAATTATTATGCACACCGCTGTCAGGTTCCGATTATATTGCTTTACACTAATCGCGCAGAACTAAGTTCATTAAGTATTAAGCTGTCAATTCAAATCTTCAGCTATCTTAAAGTTTGATCATAAAAACACAAAGTTGATGTCATTCCACAGTTTGCTGCTCCTCTATTTTTTGAATATATCAGACATTGTTTCCTTGTCTAATACAGCCATGTCAAGTAGTTTCAATGATTTTACCATGGTAAGCGTAGTTGTTTTATACTTTTGAAAATGTGGAGTTTTCAGATGTTGCTGGTAAGCCTCATCGTTGGCGTAAATTTCCAAAATACGGATCTGTGATCGATCAGCTTTAATGTACATCGGAAAAATGGCTATTACACCTGGTTCTAATTTTACAGAGGCAGCTGCTTCTTCTTTTAAAATAGCACAGTATGCATCAAAATCTTTCGGATACACTTCAATTTCTGAAATTCGCACCAATTGTTTATTGCTATTAATCGTAGTATCCTGAACTGAGCTTTGTGCAAATATGATTTGACTACTTATTAGCATCACCAGGATTGTCAAAAATGGTAATTTGAATATATTTTTCATCTTTGTATTTGTTTGTTGGCAATAGCATATTCTTCCTCTGAAACAGCCTGTAACCAGGTCACATTTTCTTCATCTTTATAATTGGTGATCGCAATGTGGATCATGCCACTTACTGCAGATGCGCCATGCCAATGCTCCACATCTTCAGGAATATTGATGATATCCCCTTTTTTAATCAACTGGGCGACTTGACCTTTTTCTTGATAAATGCCTGTACCATCGGTGATAATCAATACCTGACCTCTTGGATGTGTATGCCAGTTTGTCCTTGCTCCAGATTCAAAAGTAACATTACCGAGGGCAAAATCATTATTTTCATCTTTTTCTTGCAACAGATTTAGAAATGCATTTCCTGTAAAATATCCATTGGTTATTTGATTTCCCTTTTCAAATATTTCATTTATTATTTGTTCCATATCCTTCTATTTATTGGTGTTACATGAAAATTGCATTCGGTCGTCATGCCTACAGGTATAACCTTCTTGAATAGTTATTGTTTTTAACTCAGGTCTTCGACAATCTATTTAATTACATCCAGTACAAAAATCCTAATTTAGTTAAAAATATAAGGTATATAAATCACGGAATCTCTTACCAATTTTACTGATTTATCATTACACTGATCGGTGTTATATAAATTTAAACTAGCTCTTTGACACCTAAAATAGATAAACTATCAATTTAATTAAACGAAATCAATAAATTTAAAATCAATATATTAATCATGTGTCATATTGTTAATCAGAATTTAAGGTTTTCCAAGCTTGAAATGTCATTTCGAATTTGATCTCACCTTTTCCATGCATACCCACCTCCTTCCAACCCGCAGTTTTGTAAAATATTGAAGCTCTTGTACCGGGTGCAGTTCCCAGCCAAACAGTTTGCTTTGTTTTATTGAAATACCAATTCAGCATAACATCGTGCAGTTGTTTTCCAATGCCCTGTTTTTCATAGTCTGGATGTACAAACAATGCCCAAATATTATAGTCAACTAGATCAACAATTGAAAAGCCAACGATCCTCTGGTCAATTTCACATATCCAGCCTTTCCCTCTTCTTATTAAAAAATCTTCACAGTCCTCATCACTTACCAGATTAGGATCTGAAAGCATATTTTCCTTGACGGCATTTCTCACAACTTGTATCTGCGGGATATCTCCGACTCTTGCTACTCTAAATTTCATTTTAATTTTTAATGATTGGTTATTATTGCATTTTCTAGGAATTGTGTTCACGTTAGCTTATTTGTATATCGTAAATTTATTATGAGACAGGTTAAATCCAAGATTTTCATATATGGCAATATTCTCAATTCGCTTTTTGTTTGTGGTTACTTCAATACTTTTTAGGTTATTTTGATCAGCAATCTCCATAATTTCATCAATCAATTTTCGCCCTATTCCTTTGTTTCTGAAATTCTGTGTTACGTAGAATTCTTGAATTTCGCCGACCAGTCCACTATGATGTAACAGATACTGCGTATGGAAAGTTATAAATCCCATTTTCCCATCTAAATTTTCAGCAATCAAATAATAATAATTTGAGTTTTTAATATTGTTATTGAATATCTCTTCAATAATTTCTTTATCTAAGATTTCATTTTCAAGTGCACACAAGCAATCGTAAACAAAGTCAAAATCTGTGCTTTCGATTCTTCTAATAGATGTAGATAATTCCATAAATTTTTATTGCAAAAAGTATAATTCAATTTATTTGATTAAAAATGATAATTATAAACGAAAACTCCTAAATAAACTGAAACATAAGACTCTATAGAAGCTTTGAAAAGATGCTGGATCATAAGAAAAGGATCTCCGTATTCTTCATCATTTTTTGTATTTTTAAATTTTAAAAGAAAAACAAATGCATTATCAAGAGTTCCTTCCTGAATCGTCTTTACAAGACTACATCCGATATTTTTGGGTATTGGAAGACGACACAGATAATTTTAGCGTTAAGTCATTTAAGATCATCCCAGATGGCATACCTACATTGATCTTTCAAGAAAAGCCAAACCTCTTTTTTGATATGAATGCTCAGGCAGCACCGCAGTTGTATATACAGGGGCAGTCAACTAAGTTTACAGAGCATCGCGTTATGGGTAATTTTAGGATTATTGGAGTTTATTTACAGCCAACGGCTTTAAAAACTATTTTTAATGTAGATGCTTTCGAATTTAATGATCAAAAAGTTCCGCTAGAAGATATTATAACAGAACCAATTCTTCAACAAATTATTAATGCAGTCTCTTTAAAGCAAAAGATTAAAATTATCTCCAACTTTTTATTAAAACACATAAGCAAAGTAGAGCGCAATACTGAGAAAGCTACAATCGCATCCTTATTTCTTCAAAACGGAAAAACGCTTAAAGAAACTCAAATAGGAATGAATTTGTCGGAACGCTCGCTCGAGCGATTAATAAAACAATATGTGGGTATGCCTCCAAAAATGTTTTCAAGAATTATGCGTTTTCAATCTGGTTTAAACATCTTACGACAAGCTGATTTTAACAGTCTTACAGAAATCGCATATCAAAACGAGTATTTTGATCAATCTCATTATATTAGAGAGTTCAAAGGATTTACTGGGACCAACCCTGAAAGATTCATGCTTAATGCAAACGAAAAGTTGCTGAATTTCCCTCTATGGGATGCTTCCAAATGATCAAATCCATCCTCTAAATGCTTTCTTTACCAATCTGAATCATTTTTATGTAGAACTGTCGGTTTTATCCAATTCTACAATAAATATCACCTATACTTTTGTACTCGAAATAGCTAAGATCTTCCATAACATAGATTTGCATCACTATTTCACAAAATTTATAGTTTTTATTTTAAAAAAATGAGTATGAACAACACGCAAAAAGTAACGAGGTTAAACCCTAAAAATGTTCCGGCACCTGTCGGGAACTATTCACATGTTACGATCATTCCTAAAAATTCCAATCTATATACTTTTTCTGGTCAGATAGGTATTGATAATAATGGATCCATTCCATCTTCTACAAATGAACAGGTGGCATATACATTTCTAAATATAGGCCAGCTTCTAGATAGTCAAAATTTAGCTTCTGATGACGTTATAAAAGTCAACATCTGGGCTACGGAAGAGATTGATTGGAACTTTCTAAATGCAAAATGGGAAGAATTATTCGGGAAAGTCTATCCCTCGATGACCATTGCTTATGTAAAGGGACTAGGACTTGAGGAACTTAAAATTGAAATTGAAATTTGGGCTGCTCAACAATAACAATTCGAAGCTGAGGTTATTCTTACTATTTAAATTAAAGAACTTCTGCTATTTTTTAAGCTGGAGGTTCTTTAATTTATTTTAGAGTCCCACAAATCTGTTGATTGTGATAAGAATACCACAGAAAGTCTGTTTTATAGTCCAATGAGCGATCCATATTTTCAAAATCAGATATTTGCCAGTGTAATTTAACAAGATTTCGATTGACATACGTTGGATTCGATCGTTTAAGAGTAAATATTGAAACTCTCGCTGAAAATAACGATTCTGTTTTTAAGGAAATTTCTACTTATAATATATTTTTCTGATCAGCTTCTCTTTGATTTCAGGTTCGCAATTGTAATCAATATTTTCGAGGAGTTTTGGTTCCTCTGTTTTAACTAGACTTTTTTTGTTATCCACTTTTTTACTTGTTGCGACTTTCTTCTTTGCTGGACAATAGGTTTGTTTAATGCGTTCTATCCAATTGCCATTTTGATCATACTGATACAAATACTCATATTCGCCACCGATTTCAAAATATTCTCCTTTTTGCACATAATCCCATTCTTTACGTTTTTCGTATATAAGCAGATCTTTGTCATTATACTTATACTGATAATTTGATAAACGGTTTGCTTGATCATACGAGCTTATTTGTCTTTCATTTTTAGAAATTTCCAGAATGACTTTTTTACGGAGGAAAGTGTTGTTCTCATTCAGTACTTCTTTAATTTTCTGACCTTTTTCATTATAGCTGTAATAAAAATCGAGAAAATTACTTGAACGACTAACTTGTTTATGGACCACTAGATTTAAACTGTCCGTATATTGATACTGAATAACGCAGGTGTCGTTTTTAAATTCGTCAATTTCAAGTGTTTTTTCTAATCGGTTCTTGCTGTCATAGAAGTTTTGATTCGTGTGATATAATGCACCTATTTTATTGTAGTATTTTTCCGCTATACTATTGTTATTGTCATCATAAAACTCAACAAAACTATTTCGTAAACTTTCTTTAATCTCTTTCTTATAATTTACTGGGATCGGCCCTCCCATCAAAGAAAGATTTCTTTCGGACATATAATCATTAGTAACAATGAAGTCTATTTTCGTATGTTCTTGAGTTTGTCCCAAACACAAGGTCTGGAACAACAAAACAACTACAACCAGTAATACGTTTATACTTTTCATAAGCCTAAATAAATCATTGATAACGATGTCTATATACAATAAGTATTGATGTAATTTACTGTAAAATTGCACTTTCCATTTTTTTCTTTCGCATCCATATTCTTACAGCGCATATATTTTGCCAACATATACGACCTGATCAGTATATACCAGTAAACTTTGGTTCGTAAAACGCATTTTCGAACTAGCTTCTATTTACTAAAATACAGTTATTAAATCAGTTTAAGGGAATAAACTGACTTATTACACGAATTGTAAAACATGTTTCGCGAATTGTAAATCTACTATTTGGTTTTGATTATTAAATGTATTTTTATTACTGCTAACAGCAACGATGCACTTTAGATAACTGCTTTAAAACTTATTACTAGTATAACTATGCCCAAATGCAGAAAATATCAACAATAATGCACTAGCGGACTATACAATAAAAACTAAAAGTCGTACGAAACTGTTAAAAGAACTAAAGAATAGAATCCGGAAAAATAAAACCTAATAAAATCAGGCTATGATAATATTTGGAACAAGAGCAAAGATCTTAAATTCAAAAGAAATGCTGTCTTACGACTGTGAGAATTGCAATAGCAAAGGGACTGTTACTTTTTTATTTTTAGCCCGCTATTTTCATATTTTTTGGATTCCTTTTTTTCCAACTTCAAAAAAAGGAATGAGCCAATGCAGTCATTGCAAACAAGTTCTATATGCAAATGAAATGAGTCCAAAAATGAAGCAAGACTATTTCATGGCATCTGCCAAAGCAAAAAGACCAATTACACATTATTTTGGATTATTTGTTATAGGATTGTTATGTTGCATGATCATCTTTACTGTTTATCAAAATTCGGTTAATGAAACTGAATATTTAGCAAATCCAAAAGTTGATGATCTATACAAAATAGAAAAAAATGATACTTATACGCTGTATAAGGTTTATGAAGTAAAAGGCGATACTTTGATTTTTAAAACACATAGTATATCAACGAAAAAGTATTCTGGACTTTCCGACTTGCTAAAAAAATATAAAAATGATTATGCAGACGCAACGATAAAATTTACGAAAGATCAAATAAAGTCAATGCAACATGATACAAATAGTGAATTTGGTAAGATTTATAGTATCAAGAGGGATTAAATAACGGCTAAATAAAATTATCGTTTACTCACGATCGATCTCTAAGCATAACTAAATGAAGCAATGACAGTATTTTTATGATTTCCAAAGTAGAAATGAAAAATCTCACAACTCTTTTGATTTTAATGATTCCTATTTGTCTTTATTCACAAGAAAAAGTAATACTTTCTCACACCATTAAGATGTACAATGAAATTGAGATAAGTTTAGAACTTGAAAATAAGCCCAACGACAGATTTCACCTGATTAAAATAGATACGCTTACTGCGACCTATAATAAGGGACAAATTTTGCACAATAATATATTTGAAAATTCTTTCAGACGAGCTAATGTTGTAGCAAGGTACGAACTTGAGGAAAATAAAAAATATCATAAAATTGATATTAAAGGCACGATCATATACTTCAAGCCATCAGAAAATAAAAAATCGTATTTCAATTTGGGTAAACTAAAAGGTTTAGAAAAAAACATCAATTTAATAGATAAAAGTGTAGTAAAAGCAAATCCAACTGTTTATTTTTCAATTGTAGATTCTGCCAACATACAAAAAACATTTCCAGATTTTAGGTATAAAACCAATAATGGGGAGGATTATAAAAGCATTGATTTCAAGTCTTATGACTTAATGTATGCGTATCGATCTACTAAAAATCAAGATTTAATAATAGCTGTTAATGAAGACTTAGACCACGGTTACAATAACCTCACTTTGACAGATAAGCGGACAAATATGAAATATAAGCTGATTAAATTGAAAAAAGATATGGCAGCAACCGAAAAAGAGGAAATCAAAATTGAACTGATGATCGAAAATGAAAATTCGATTGAGCGGATACCATTTGATTTCAAAAACGCGAATTTGAAATAGAAAACCAGTCAGCCGGTTTTAAATAGCTAGAAGTGCTTGGTATGAGCTATACCTCCACTTGCTTTAACCTGAGATCTCAAGCAACTATCTGATATGTATTCATCATGACCTATGTAAGGTATTGGAAAGCATGATGATGTTGCATTTCCCCAATCATCCTCTATACCCTTTGAATCACAAACTTCTGCACTGAATTTTTTTATAAGAATTCTTATTCCGAATGCAATCCTGCACAAGATGTCTTTTTAATTAAGATTGTAAATTAACCTTCAAATAATATGTTAAAAACTAGGGACTATCGAAATCATTAGTTAACTTTAATTGTAATAACAGTTTAAATCACTGCATATTATCTCAATGTACTTTATTTATAATAATATCATCACGTTATGAATTATAAAAATATTTTATTAGAATTAGGTGCCGAAGGCGAAAATCTGCTAGGCTTTAATACACCAAAAATTTTGAAGGAACAACTTCACCTTCCCTCCCCAAAATTTATCGATGAGATTTTCCTGCAAAGCAACCGCAATCCTCAGGTACTTAGAAATCTTGCGGCACTCTACAAACATGGACATCTGGCTAATACCGGATATTTATCCATATTGCCAATTGATCAAGGGATAGAACATACTGCTGGTGCTTCTTTTTCTCCGAACCCTTTGTATTTTGATCCAGAAAATATCATCAAGCTTGCTATCGAAGGAGGTTGTAATGCTGTTGCAACAACTTTTGGGAATCTTGCTATAATGGCTAGAAAATATGCACATAAAATTCCATTCATCGTTAAAATAAATCATAATGAATTGCTTACTTATCCTACAAAGTATGATCAAATTATGTTTGGGAGTATAAAAGATGCTTGGAACTTAGGAGCAACTGCAATAGGTGCTACGATTTACTTTGGTTCAGAAAATTCAAACAGGCAAATTGTAGAAGTTGCCGAAGCCTTTGAAAGAGCTCATGAGTTAGGAATGCCCTGCATTTTATGGTGCTATACCCGTAATAATAGTTTTACAAAGGATAACGTTAATTATGAAGTTGCGGCAGATATTACAGGTCAAGCCAATCATTTAGGTGTAACCATACAGGCTGATATCATTAAGCAAAAACTTCCGGAAAACAATGGCGGATTCACTACCATTAATTTTGCAAAAAGCAATCCTAAAATGTACACGGATTTATCATCCATGCATCCTATTGACCTTTGCCGTTATCAAGTAGCAAATTGCTACATGGGCAGAATTGGTCTTATTAATTCAGGAGGTGAATCGAAAGGTGAACGCGATCTTCCTGAGGCTATTAGAACAGCGATCATAAACAAACGAGCCGGAGGCACAGGGCTAATATTGGGTAGAAAAGCTTTTCAACGTCCGCTCAAAGATGGCATAGAAATTCTTAGAGCGATACAAGATATTTACCTGGATGAAACCATTTCAATCGCATAATGTATATCAGATAGGAAAACAGTGCTGTAATGTATCATAACAGCATTGTTTCCTATTTAATATATATATGCCTAAAATTATTCCAAGCTTAATAAGCAAGCGTAAAACGTTGTTTGATATGTGCGGGTCGTTCCAGCTCATCGAGCAAAGCTACTGCGAAATCGGCTGTAGAAATCTTACTTTCTCCTTTATCATTAAATAACACTTGATCTTTCCCTAAGCGAAAAACACCTGTACGCGGGCCGGGCTCGATCACCATGGCTGGGCTCAAGACAGACCAATCCAGGTCGGTCACCTGCTTGATAACATCAAATGCGTCACGTGTAGCAGTAGCACCGTCCTTCCATTCAGCGGGAAATTCTGGAGTATCTAACAATTGTACTCCGGGTTTTACTTCGAGGCTTCCGGCCCCGCTAACAGCTAATAATCGCGTAATACCTGCTTTTTTCGTAGCATTAATAATAGCTGTGATAGCCTTTACATAGGTCGATGAGTCATTTGCGCTGTAAGCACTGATAACAGCTTCGTTTCCTTTCAAAAGGCTGACCAACTCCTCTTCTTTTATAACATCTCCTTTATTGACGTTAAGACGTGGGTCGGAAACCGTTACTTTTTCTGGATTTCGGACAATAGCGGTTATGTCATGACCTCTACTCAGCGCTTCATTTAAAATAGCTGATCCGATAAATCCGGATGCTCCGATGATGGCAACTTTCATAATGATATTTTTTTGTCGTGAATAAGTAATACAGCTCGACCTTACTGTTTGTTTTAATTGTTTAAAAATACCATAGTTGGTAATGAAGGCCGGATCTGCTTAATCTGTACGGAATAAAAATTATAGCAACAATCTTTTACACCGCAAACTATTAGATGCTGGATACATATGGAATTTGGAAAAACGCATCACACATTATTTCTATGACAACATTTACAACTCATTTAAATTTTAAATAGGTTGTAAATGTTACTAAAAATTTAATATATATTTATGTAACTAAAATTTACACATGCTAGAAAATTTCGAATTTTATCTTTTTTTGGTGCTGCTGATCACCATGCTGATCATGTTGGCGAAAAAGATTCAGGTTGCGTATCCTGTTTTGCTTGTATTAGCTGGTCTTTCCATAAGTTTTATTCCGGGAGTACCCCCAATAAAAATAGAACCAGAGTTAATATTTATCATTTTTTTACCGCCGTTGCTGTATGAAGCCGCTTGGTCAACCTCATGGAAAGAGCTATGGCGATGGCGCAGAATTATTTTCAGTTTCGCTTTCGTAGTCGTTTTTTTTACGGCATTATCGGTAGCCGTCTTCGCTAATTATTTCATCCCCGGATTTTCTTTAGCTTTAGGGTTTTTATTGGGCGGAATTGTTTCACCACCTGATGCAGTAAGTGCTGGAGCAATTTTAAAATTTGTGAAGGTGCCTAAAAGATTGGCGTCAATCCTCGAAGGCGAAAGTTTGCTGAATGATGCTTCTTCTTTAATCATTTTCAGGTTTGCGATGATTGCTGCGGCAACCGGGCAATTTGTATGGTACGAAGCGGCGGGAAGTTTTGTATGGATGTGCATTGGTGGCGTAGGCATCGGGCTTGCACTTGCATACATCTTTCTGAAAATGCATAAAATACTTCCGACAGATTCTAATACTGATATTTTGCTCACTTTTATCGCCCCTTTCTCGATGTATTTGGCGGCGGAGGAACTGCATGCGTCGGGAGTTTTGGCGGTGGTAAGTGGCGGACTATTCCTATCTTATCGTAGTCATGATTTTTTGAGCAGTGCATCTAGAATACGTACTGTAACAGTTTGGGAAAGTTTTTGCTTTTTGTTAAATGGAATTGTTTTCATGCTCATTGGTTTAGATTTACCTGAAATTGTTTCTGGTTTGGGAGATACTGATATTTCTACAGCAATCGGTTATGGAATAGCTGTTACTGTAGTGCTGGTTCTTGTTAGAATTTTCTCCGGTTATGCGGCAGTGATAACGACTTTAATTATGAGAAATTACATTACCGTTGCTGATGCCAAATCCCCTGGCTGGAAAACTCCTTTAATCATTGGCTGGACCGGAATGAGAGGTGTTGTTTCATTGGCCGCGGCACTTTCAATTCCCCTGACTTTAGCGGACGGAACTCCTTTCCCTCAAAGAAATCTCATACTTTTCATCACCTTTGTCGTCATCCTTTTAACATTACTTGTCCAGGGACTTACGCTTCCTTTCTTATTAAGGAAATTCCCTCAAATAGATCAGGATTTTACTCGAAGTGAAAAGGAAATCGATTATGAAATTCAGAACAACCTTGCTCAAGTGGCAGTAGATAAAATCCGTAAAGATTATGCTCACAAAATAGATAGTTTTCCAACATTGAAAGATCAATTGCACAAATATGAAAATCAATTGAGCAGTTCTGAAATCATCATTAATTTCGCTGAATATCGAAGTATTTATATTGACATAATCGAAACGCAAAGAACATGGCTTATCAATAAAAACCGCGAGGAGCTTCTGTTAGATGAAGAAATTATCAGGAAACATCTTCGATTGCTCGATCTTCAAGAAGAAAGATTGAATATGAAAAGTTAGGTATTTGACCATAATCCAATGCCGTAACAACATGATCAATCATAGTGTTATTGATTCATAAGCTTAGCATATGTTATCTTACATATGCTAAGCTACTGATGTAAAGCTAAATATTAAAAAGATTTTACCGTGCGATAAGTCTTAAAGGCTGTATAAATCCGGGTTTCCTTTAATTTCTTGTTTTTATAAATTTCAATCTTTTCTTTTTCGCCTGTTTTCTTATTGAAATAGGTTATTTTAGTCAGTTGCCCGTCCTTAGCAAATTGTTCTAATTTGAAATTTCTGCCATCTTCCTGATAATGTACACTAATCAGACGTCCATTCTTTTTATAAAAATATCTTTTTGTGTTATAGAAATTCCCACCGTATGTTATTCCTTCATAAATATACTGTGCTGTATATTTTCCCTCCTGCACTAGCTGTTGTTTATCGTTATAAATGAAATAATAGATTCCATCTTGAGGATTACGCAATTCATAACGTAGCCCTAATCGAGCGTTTCGATCAGGATATCGCTGTATTAATTCTTCCGACCTAAAAACTGCTGTGTCATTTTGCGAAACCCAAAGTGTATCAATTTCCTGCAAACCGCTTCTGCGGGGTATTTTGTTGATGATTTTATTATCAGAGTCCGAATACTTGTGCCACCCGTTACATCCGGTAACACCCATACCCATAACTAAAAGAAAGAATATCGTTTTCATAAATTGTCTGTTTAGATTTTCACCTGTTTTAATACTTTAAAACTGTTCGTAGAAAAAGTTGTCTTATCTTTTCCATTCAAGTATGATCAATGATTCTGACACCAGCGTAAGCGATAAAGTTTCCCTGTACAATTCTAATCAAATTATAACAGTTTCTAAAAAAGGTATTTTGCTGGATCTTCTTTAAACTGTCATTGCTGATTTAAAATTTTAAAATAGACACCCTCCTATCTTTCTTCCAGCTTTAGGTATTTCTGCCATAACTTTACTACTTTTACATTTAACAAATAATGTTAGATAAACTTCTACTACATACCAATTTAAAATCGTTACCATTGAATAGATTAATCGATATAATTACGATAAATTCGCTTGCGGAAATTCCTGATCTTGAAACAATTCGTGCCATTCCCAGAGAAAGAAAACTAATGCTTATCTTCGGGGAAAGCGTTCAAAATGAAAGAGAAACCATAGGGCACGATCTAAAAAAAGAACTTCAAGGTTTTCAGGTTGGAATACACATTTCTGAACCGAAGATAAATATTGCGAAACTTATCACTGATAAGGATATTGAAGACCATCAAGATTTCTTTGAACAATGTGCAAAGGATTACAGGACGTTGGGTGAAGAGTTGATACTCAAACTAGTGGGTAAACTCAAGGTGAAGTTAAATCGAGATTTTCCATTGGGTACTTTTGATGAATATAAATGGGATGAAAGGCAAATAGGAAAACTTGACGATTGGAGATACGACATTCATGGGATTCATTGTGGATTTGAAAACAGCAAAACAGGTCAAATTATAGAAGTTTCTCTTAATGTCCCGAATGAATTTGGTGGCTTAGACCCCTACTTCTTTTCACAATTTATTAAAACAACAGTAAAGTACAGACCACTGCCTATTGATATTTTTGAAAATTTCGCTGATGGTTCAAGAATAATAGACAAAATGCTTTTACTTGGAAAATTTGAAAAAATAAGTCTAAATATGGATAATTGCTGTGCCATTGTCGTGACTGATCGATAATATATTGCAGTCAATATAAAAATTTAAACAAACTTTTCTATTGACTACAAATTTCACAGCCTAAGACTTTAGCCATTACAAACTATCTTAGGCATTGGAAGATATTACTAAATCAAGTAACCTCCTAAAAATGAGTATGAAAAATTATGAGCGTTGTTATTTTATAAAATCTCCTTTTGTTTCAAATAGTCTCCCCTCCTGATCTTCTACGATGAAGATAACATCATATTTCCCATTTTTAAAGTCTTTTAGGTCCAGATGCTCATGAAAAATATGTTGTAGAGCGCCGATCATCGCGCCTGTATTATAAGTATAGGTTTTGGAAAATGAACCCCATTTAAGCTGAACCTTTACACTTTTAATCTTTTTGGAGGCAGTAATTTCTGACTCCAGATGCAGATTATCTTTCTTCGCATTAAGACCTACATCAATTTTCGACGCAAATGGCATCGAACTATCTACTTTTAGATTGATCTCAGTTTCCTCCTCTGCAGTTTCTCCTACTTCCGAAACTGCTTTGATACATAATTTATAAATTCCGACTGCTAAATACACTGGAATAGGTATAACCCCGCTTAAATGATATTGATTATGTTGTTTGACATCGGTAGTATAATCCTTCACATAGGACCAACCTGTCTTTTTTATTGGTTCAAATTTCACTGTCAGCAATTTAATTCCTTCAGGAAAGTAAATATTTGTTTTAAAATGGAGATCTTGACCAATAAACGCGTTAACCTCATTACCTGTTTTCCCAACTTTAATCGTACTTATGCCAGTTTGAGAATTATTGCATCCAATTAGGAAGATGAGGATCATCAAGAGAATCGATAATTTGTAATTCATTGTATTCATTCTTTAGTTTTTTTTAATGTTCGTGATGTGATTCGTGATTATGGTGATCATGTTCAGAATGGCTATGATCATGTCCGCCAATGATTAAACTGCTCAGTGATAATACTATTCCCAACAATACTGCAATCATCTTCTTTTTATTGAAAACATGGTGGTCTGCAGATCCGGACTCAAAAAGAATTGTAGTGGAAACATGAAGGAATATACCGATCACTACAGCCATAATTTTATCAAAATATTGTGCAAGATCACCCACAGCATACTGACTGATAAACTGACTGGTCAAAAAACCTGCTGGAGTCATCATAGCAAATACGAAAATAGCAATCAGTAATGTTCTTTTTGAAACTTGAGAGGCCAGAAGTAAAGATCCCAATGCAAATGCTGCTGGAATATGATGGATCGCGATACCAAAAACAAGATGTTGACGCTGTGCACTAACCAAAGGCATACCTTCTAAAAAAGCATGGACACATAAGCTCAACAAAATAGCTAGTGGAAAAGAATTGATATTTTCCTTCTTCATATGTATATGTCCATGCTCCACTCCTTGGGAGAAATGTTCTAACAAAAGCTGGAACAGGAAACCGCCAAGTATATACAGTCCAATGGTGTCCATATGCTCCGACGCATCTGCATACACGTGCGGAATAAGATGAAGTATCGTCAGTCCAAAAAGATAGGCACCACTGAAGGAAAGAATCAATTTTAAAAATGTTGAACGATCCCGTTTGACTGATAAAACAGAAATTCCACTTATAAATGGAGATAAAAAAAGTATAGAAACAATAAGTATAGCATTCATTTATTATAATAATTAAAAATGTCAATTGGATTGTCAATGATCAAATATAGATAAGATAATTCACAAAAGCAATTTAGTTGCATTTGAAGAATTTTGATTTATATTTGTTAAATATTTAATAGCACTTCGAATTAATATAACAACAGTATAAATCATGATGAATTCATTATCACAAACAGAAACAATCTCCAATACAGAGGATATCGGAGATCAACATGCCATGACTTCTATCGAAACGCCTTTACGACCGGATGCATTTCTCAGAAGTGATGAAGAGAAAATGAATCGCATTTCCGAGCTTTTTCAACAAATATTATGGGAACTTGGATTAGATCTACATGATGACAGTTTAAGTGGCACGCCCTACAGGTTCGCCAAAATGTACATAAAGGAATTGTTCTATGGTCTCAATCCTTTAAATAAGCCAAAGCTTTCTACATTCGTCAATAAATATGATTATAATAAAATATTGATTGAAAAGAATATCCGTGTAAATTCAACCTGTGAACACCATTTTCTGCCCATTGTAGGTCTTGCACACATCGGGTACCTTGCAAAGAATAAGGTAATCGGCCTCTCTAAAATTAATCGTGTGGTCGATTATTATGCACACAGACCTCAGGTGCAGGAAAGATTAACCTTGCAGATATATAATGAATTGAAATCTGCTTTACAGACCGATGATATCATTGTGGTGATCCATGCCGAGCATCTTTGTGTATCTGCCCGCGGTATTAAGGACAGTACAAGTAGTACAACTTCCATTGAATATGGTGGCATTTTCTCTTCAGAGACAAAGAGAAATGAGTTTTTAAACCTATTAAAATAGATCATAACATCTATTATGTTTAAATACTAAAGAGCTATATAGTTATTCTTACTGACCGCTAAAAAATAATGGTTTACCGATTTTCTTCCTTCATCCACCTATTTCCACTAAGCTTTGAAACGCAATAGCGCTACTTTTGAATCATAAACAAATACATAAACAGATTTATCATGAAAACTAAAACAATCTTCGACATCAATAGCAAAACAATCACAAATGGTTTTCAAAAAGCATTTGATTCGCTAAAAAATTCTAAATTAAAAGTTTCTTCTAGTACTGGAAAAGTGTACTTGAGCATTTCATTGCTCTTTGCAATAATTATCGGAATTATATTTCCGGTTGCACTTATCGTACTATTAGCATTTACGATATTTTCGAAACTTACGATTTCGATTGAACAAGAGGTTAAAGAAGCGGATAATAATAAAATCATTGAATTGAAATAATTTATAGACTAACAGTTATGCTTGACTGCCTATAGTTTGCTCACGATATCAGGAAGCATATTTAATGTGACCTGTTCATTCAAAGAAAGGACAATGAAATATGCTTTTAAAGCGAAAAAATCCATGTAATGTACATGGATTTTTTTCTTCATACGTAGTATGTTACTTATCCATTTATTTTCGAATAAATGACAGTAGCCAAAAATTGTCCGTTGTAGAACTCATTTTCCTTAAAATATCCTTCTTTAATAAAATTACATTTCTCTAATACTTTGGCAGGCCACATTTTCGGGATCTATTACTGCTTCAATTGAATGTAGTTTCATGTCGCTAAAACCATAGTTAACTATTGTAGTCTTAAACAATCAATGTGGTTGAGCGCTGAACTTTATTTGATGAAAGTAATAGTCTAGAATTGCCAACATCAGAAAATACATTCCTCCGTAAGCATAAAGATAATTGGTCGAATCCATATTAAAAAACAAGGATGCAAAAAAGAGCAAGCAAAAGCTGATCACCATCAGAACAATGGTTTTCTGCAATAAAACTTTGATAGATTGGCCAAATAAGTACTTGACTTTAATAGGCTCTACAAGGGTTGATAAGAACGGTAATGCAAGTTCGTATCCCCTTCTATGATGTAGGAACGAAACTGGGAAAATCAAAAAACCAAGTATAACAATCAATAAAATAACTGCAGTAATATGCTGATTTTTAACTATTTTTTTATCTAGAAAAAGACAGGTTACGATTCCTAATACTGTGTAAAATAATAAAAATGGTGTCAGTAATATTTCTTTCGTTTTAAGTAGCGGAAGTAGATTTCCGATGTATAAAATCTGTTTAAAATACAAAGCACTTATCACTAAATTAATGACGATAGTAATCCAGATTTTATATTTACTCATTTCTAAATTGATTTTTAATTACCGCAGCTATCTTCTCCTTGAATCCTAGTTCCTTTATTAACTTAATTATCTATTTTCCTTAAAGTGGAATTTGCATCATAATTACTTAATCATAAAAGCTTTGCCATTCATATGGGCATGTGTTCGTCATTTTAAAAATCATTTTCTCTCTGTCATCAAGTCCATTATAATATTCTGAAAATTGGGTTAGATAGTCCTCTCCTTTTCCCATACTCCAAAACATATCATTACTATCCATATTGGGGAATTTCTTCCACGGCGGTTGAATGGAATTCTCAAGTGGCTTGAAATGTCCAAATTGTTTAAAAAAATCACGCACATACATTAATGCAAAACCTAAGAGATTTTCTCCACGCCAATTATAAATATTTTCAATATCATCGTTATCTACAGCAATACCAATTCCCCAAATTACATCAACCGGACTTGCTTCTACCAAAATTCTATTTTCTGTTTGCAAAAGATAATTTGCTAATCTTGGATGTTGATTGAATTTATGTATATTTCCCAGTTTTACAATTTCAAATTTATGGTCATTCCAGATTTGTTGATCATAGCCTAGGATTTGTCTGCCTAGTTCTTTTGCTTCTCCAGGTTTTTCACAATTTATGATCTTATCAAAAAGATTATCATCAGCGAACAGTAGGGCTTTATGAGCCATCATCCAGTGTTCAGAAGTTTTATAATTAACACTGTCCACCGTAAAAGGGCAATCAAACCATTGGCTAAAACAAGATTTACTTACCACATCTTTATGTCTATTTTCATGCCCCCAAAAGAAAATATATTTCAAGGTCTCACCACTTTCAAATCTTTCAATTAACCAATCTATATCGTATTTTATCTTCATTTTGATGCTATCTAGTATATCAAATTGATATTGAGATTTTTAAATTTTATTATGCCGTATCTTAGAGTGTGTTCAATTTAGATAATATCTAACATTAATTCCCAAAAAACATTTATTTTTTCTGTTTCAAGAAAGGGTGAAATATTCCAAATTAGATTATGTCCTTTCGTGTTAATCAAGAATCTTATGGATAATCGTTAGCTAAATTTATTTTTCAAATAATTTTGATGACAGAAATAATAAAAGCATCCACCTGCGAAGTAACACAGGGTATCTATTGGATCACTGACATTGTAATTGGTGTATTGAGGCATGATATATTCAAAAACAATGGAAACGAAAAATGCTAATACAAATATCTGATATAATGGATAATAATGGGGTGTGCTGTATAAAGTTAAAAGGAGATTGCCAATGCAAAATGCGATATATGCGATTAAAGGAACAAAGACAAAATCTGTCAACCAGTTATTTAAAATCGGGATTGGCTGTCCTGTCTGCCTGCAATATCGAATAAGAATCCACGATAGACCATAAAACAGCAAGAATGGGTCAGATAAGTATTGCTTTAATGTGCAAAAGAAATTGCGATCAAGGTAGCGACTATTCCACATGTCATCAAGGTTAAAAACATATACCATCCCATAACTTTACTCGCTCTTTTCAAAGTACTATCTGTGGTATTAAAACCAAAAATAGTTTCTCGAATATCTTTAAGATTTCTTATGAACCAGTTCTCTTTTTGCGTTTTCATACACAAAAGTAAAAAATATATTCAAAATTAGAACAAAAGTTCTAATTTTGAATATGAATACAAAGGAACGCATTCTTGAAATTTCATTGCAGGTCTTTAATACCAGAGGTCTTCGTAATACCAGTACCCGCCACATCGCCACAGAAATGGGTATCAGTGCAGGGAATTTACATTATCACTTCAAACATACGGAGGATATCATACAAGCCTTATTTGACCGTCTGATTAAAGAATCAGATATGCTAATGGCTTCTCTTGAAAACTATGTAGAAGGTGTTGACATGGAATTAGTATTTACTATTTTCAAAGATTTTTATAATCTCCTCACTCGTTATCAGTTTATATTCATAAACTTTGTTGAAATCTCCTTATGGATCCCTTCAATCCGCGAATCATATGCTGCAATAGTGATTAAACAAAAAAAGGAAACCAAACGTTTCTTTAAGCTGATGGTTCAAAAGAAAGTCTTAAGAAATGATATCCCTGAAGAAGTGTGGGATTATCTGATCAACAATATTTTTATTGTGGTTGACTTTTGGCCCTCACATAACTTGATTAATGAAAAACTTGAAGGTCTCCAGGCGTATGAATCCTATGTCAGTTCCATCAAGGCTTTAATGTATCCCTATTTCACACATCCACAGTAACTAATAATAATTCAACTTAAATTGGATCGGCATCATTTAAAAAATATGAACGCGAAAATTACACCTTATTTAGACTCGACAGAAGGAAAAAGTAAACAGGTTGAACACATGTTTGATACCATCTCCGAAAAGTATGATCTCCTAAACAATATTATCACCTTTAGGATGGATAAAAGTTGGCGACGTCAAGTTTTAAAAATAGTTTCAGAATGTCATCCCCGTCACATACTTGACGTCGCAACCGGGACTGGCGATATGGCAATTCTTTTAGGAAAGACGCAAGCTGAAAATATAATCGGCGTTGATATCTCTAAAGGAATGCTTAAGATCGCAAATGAAAAAATTAGTGCCAATAAATTAGACGGACGCATTCACACTGAAGTGCAGCATGCTGAATCTCTATCTTTTGCTGATTGTTCTTTTGATATAGTCAATATCAGCTACGGTGTAAGGAATTTTGAAAATCTTGAAAAAGGACTTGGAGAAATGTATAGAGTAATGCAGTCTGACGGAACGATTGTTATTTTAGAGACTTCGGTTCCCTCAAATAAATTAATAAAATTTGGATACCTCCTGTATACGGAACACCTCATGCCAAAGATAGCCCGAATCTTTTCCAAAGATAAAAATGCATATGCTTACCTATCCAAATCGGCTATAAACTTCCCTTCTGGAGATAAATTCTTGAGCATACTGGAAGAATCCGGCTTTGTTAAAGTAAATGCCTATCCACAACTTTTTGGTGCTGCCACCATTTATGTTGGTAAAAAGCAATAATAAAAAGCGGGCTTCCTGCTGAAATGTGAAGATCAGCAGCACAATTCAACAGGAAGCTCACTTATGGGATTATATTTCGCCGTTGGAACAAAAACTAATCTTTCACTTACGTTTGTTGGTGAAAAGCTACGACAAGAGAACAATCAGTACAAATTTCAACGTAAAGTGTTCCTTCTGAACCGTTCATGATTTGATCCCAAGAAAGAGCCGCTAGTAATTTCATTTTCTTTTGACAGTCAGGACAGTTTTCATATTGCCAATCTTGCACCCATTCTGCGTTCCCTCCTATTATTGATACATCATCATTTCCGCATGCGAAATATACAGGTTTTTTTGAAATTGATAGCGCCAGTTTGTTTGTTGTCAATTCTTTAAAATCTGCTGACGACAAATAGTTTTCTTCTGTATACGGTTCTACAATCTCAAAAGTGCTCGCTCCATCAATTTGGTAACGAACTATTGTCTTTTCACACATACTTGCACAATTCGGACATATTGGAATTTTTACAAGCCCTGGTAATCCAAGAAATGATAGCCGTTCGTCGTTTCCATTCAGGGTTAATATATCGACCGTTTGACAATTACAGATCTGACAATTCTCATTTTTTGGCACAGCTACTTTGACTGCATTATCTTCATGTTGTTCACCTTCTAAAAGGGAATAACACGTTTCATAATTAAGTTGAACCTTGTTTCCTGCTTGATCAAAAGTCCATCCGCCCAATGCGGCATAAAATGAAGGATCTACATACAGATTCTTACGCCAAGGCAGTGGATTTTTCTCCAGTTCATAGAAAGTCTTTCTTACTTTTTCACCACCTACCACGGCAAGACAACTTAATATATGGCCTGCATTTGCACAATCAGGTGTACAGATTAATGCGATTAATTGATCTTGGATTTCCTCTGATGCATTTCTATATAAGGTTGGCGGATAAAAGATCTTTTTTTGAAATGCTGCGTCAGCAATTTTACTTGTATCAATGTCCTGATAAGCCAGTAATCCAGAGAAATCTTTATAGACTTCTTCCCATTTGTCAATGGTTTCAATTTTTGCAATAATATTTTCAACCGTTTCAAGAATCTGGCCTCTGCTCATCGATTCATAATGTTCTCGCAACTTTCTGTTTTTGCAAGAATAGCACAGTCCCTCAAAATATTTTTCTCTGTCACATTCAGGACATGGTATAGCTGCTCTCTGTGTCATTTATTTCAATCTTATTTTTAAAGTGATTAGGAAAAAGCCGGAACTAAATATTGGTTTTTACGTTCCCATTTCAACATTATCCCAGTCATTTTCGCGGTTGAATGCCCATTCCAAAGATTTCCGTCGCTCATAGATCAGTCCTTCATTTAACTTAGCTTGACGGCCATTTAGTCTTTCATCTACACAGTACCAATGCAATCTATAATAATAATCCAGCATCGTATATAGCTCGATCTCTGTCCGTACTTTTGACAAATGCTCAAGCTTAATATTCGTTTCACCATGTTGTAAATTAGGTAACAGGGAGACCATATGATCACCGACATAGTCCTCTGCTTCTAGACGCTCAATCATACCAGTTGCCCACATTAAAGCCCATAAACTTTCTAAATACCAATTCAGGCTATTAATTTCGATATCCGTTAGCTCATCATTGTCTTTTTCTAAGATTTCTTTTTCAGCATCTGAAAGAAATACGAGAAGATTTTGGTTTTCAAGCCATTCCTTAATAACATAAACAGGAGCCTCAAAAGCAATATTTATGAGCGCATTCATAACCGACATTCTGCCTTTTATTTCATCCAATGTTCGAAAAGAAGATGTCTCTAAAATGGGAAGCCAATCATTAACACGATAACCTTTATCTTTAATTATTTTATCGTTTTCTAATTTTATCTGATGTTTTTGTTCTTCTGTCATTTTATATTGTCAATTATAATAGTAAACATAGTTTGATAATGATCTAAGCATGGAAGTCATTTCTCTTCTCAAACGAAAATACAGATTAAGATAGTATCTGCAAACACGATAAAGAAGAGAATATGCGTTAATTTGTAATTAACTACATATTGCTTTCATGAGCGCTTATTGGTAGCTTTATAAGGAAAACAAAACAATCATTATCAATGAAGCAGATGCCACTAACAATTGATATATTAAACTACGGTCTAGAACTATCAATGGACTTTGGTGAAAACTGGTTGCAACCGATCAATGAAAGATTGTCAAGTGTATTTCCGAATTTAAGTGCACAAAAACTGGAAGAGTGTCATTTAATTTGTAAGACTGTGAATAAAATGGGAAATCGCTATGTACAAGAAAACCCAGTTCATACAGGGACAGAGATTACATTTATTGCTTTTGAAGCTTTTGAAAAGTTTATGCTAAATAAGTATCATTGGGTATCTGCAAAAAATTTAAAACGCCTTTACAGTCAAAGTTGTTATTACGCTTATAAATAAAAACATCATGTAATAATGCAAACACCCTTTACGAATCGAATATTAGCATTAATGATGAGACCCCTATTTATTATGATGAGCAGTATGGCTTTACCTCAGTAAATTATCAGAGTTAAGGATGTTTTCTATTCATTGGGGTAACATTCTTCTTATTTCGAGTTATTCTATTAAAATAAAAAAGATAAATAAATTTACAACAGCATTTATGGAAAATAGAACCAAGTTTGAAACTTTTGATCAATTGGTCTTTTTAACCGAATTATATCAAAATGAAGATAGCTTTAATAAAACAGCATCCTTATTGATCAATGCATTAAATGATTGGCCTAATGCTCACTCATTAAAAATCTCGGAATTTATACAAGAGTTCGACAGCCATATCTTCAAGCTAGGAAATGATGAACATATGAATATCATGATGAAAAGGAACTTAAAACAGGACTAAAACACTTTTAATGCTTTAAGCATATCAGTTTCCAATGCAATCAATGAATTGTATATTTTAAATGTAAATGCTGGTGTAAAGTGACTAACGGTTTGACCTAAATTGTATAAAATATATTGATCATGCTTCTGCATCATCCGGAATAAACGATCTATTTACATGATTTTCATCATAAAATCCTTTCAAGTCTTCCCTAATTATTTTATGAGTTCCGACTCTAAAAGAGACGAGTACGATAGCGCATACAAAAGTAACAAAAAACAAATTTTACTGTCTTATATCTCAATCATTGATAAAGTAAAAATATTACAAAATATGTAGTTCCTTTAAGATCTTAACTGTTATCTCTTTTCTACATTTACCGAAATTAGTATTGATATCCGTTCGATCTTTTAGGAGACGTGTCGCAAAAAAATAGACATTGTCCTTACGTTCTACATATCCGATCCACCATCCGGTATCTTTTCCATTGTCTCGTGTCCAGCCAGTTTTTGCTCTAATCGTATATGCCTTGGTTTTGGTTTCAATCATCATTTCTTTCAGAATCTTAAAAGAATTTTTTTTAAATGGTAATGTTTCTTCATATACACCCCGTAATATTTCTATTTGATTGACGGGAGATATTGCAAAATTTCCAAAATTCCAAAAATCATCGTCCGCAACAGAAAGGTCTACATTACCATAATGGCTGGCTTTCAAATATTTCTTATACTGCTCTTTACCAATCACTTTAGCCATCTCAACATATGCCCAGCCCGCAGATTGCTTAAATGCTTCTCTCATGCTCATGTCGTGATAAATATCAGGTCGATAACCATATTTTATAGTATCAGTTGATCCAGGCCACTTGATGATCTGTTCTTCACCTGAAACGATATTCGTTTCGAGAGCAATTAATGTATTGATAATTTTAAAAGTCGAAGCGGGTAAAGTCGGACTGTTACTATCAATTATGTCGCTAGAAATCCATTTTTTCTCCTTAAGATCATATATCGTAATACTCCCCTTTATATTACAATCCTCAAATGGTTTGGAAAGATTGATTTGTGCGCTTGACGGTGCTATCAGCACAATGATCGCAATTAGGATTAAAATTACATTTTTCATGGAGCCAGTTTTCCTTCTATCATAAATTGGATTTAACATGTACACATTTATTTGAATTTGTAAAATACAAAAAACATCATGAATAGCTAGATATTATAGCTTTAAACATCTTAATATAGTACTTATATATGCAAAAATTTGATATTAACAGTTAAAAACGATCATTAATATATCACAGCTAGTTTAAATTCATAATCATATTCTGTTTTCTACCATAAAAAATGCCCCGAAAAAGTGTTCAACTTTCAGGGGCAAGTCCAAATCCATGGATTGCTGGTTTGTTTGAAGGAGTCTTTAACAATAAGAAAGGAGCCACTTCATGATTAATGCTTTTGCCTCTTCTAAATAGTCAAACTTTCCACCAAACATGTTATTTCCTTTTATTCCCCACGCATGATTTCCCTGAGGAAATAGGTAAAGCGTTGCAGGAATATTATGTTTTTTCAATGCTTCGTAATATGTGGTACTGTTGAGTGTCGAAACCACCGTATCATCATCACTAACCAAAATTAACGTAGGCGGAGTATCTGCACGAACCTGCTTTTGACAGGAATACTTTTCTATTGTGTCTGGTGATGGCTGTTTACCTAGTAAATTTTGATAGGTATCTTCTTGTGTATGCAGTCCCATGGAAATAACAGGATAGAATAACATTGAAAAATCGGGACGGGTGCTGATACCTTCGACTGAGAACAATGTAGATGCTAATGCTGCAAGATGTCCTCCTGCTGAAAAACCAGCTACGCCGATCTTATTTTTATTTATACCTAAATTTTTAAAATTCTTACGTAAATACCTAATTGATTCCTGAAGATCATCCAGCGGAACTTCCTGATGACCATTAGGCATTCTGTATTTCAGAACTGCTGCAGTAATACCCAAGTTCACTAGCCAGTCTGCAAAATCATAGCCCTGACTGGTGATAGCTAAGCCAGCATAAGCACCTCCGGGACAAATAATCACAGCGACACCTGTATTGTTTGCTTCTTCTGGACTATAAATGATAAGTTCCGCTTCGGTAACATTGACAATTTCCAAAATTTCTTCTGAATTTACAATCTCCGCTTCGGACAATCCACTAGCAGTTGGGGGATTACCATCCCAAAGTTTTATTCTTTTTATCTCGCTCATTATAGTAATTATTTCTTTAATGCTTCCCTTACCTTTGGTGCTATTTTAGTCCCAAATATTTCTATTGATTTCATCAGGTGTGCATGGGAAGGCGCTCCTACATCCAAGTGTGCTGAAAACCGTGTAATGCCAAATAACTCATGCGCATATATTATTTTATCGACTGTCTCCTGTGCATCGCCAACAAACAATGCACCCTCTCGAGATCTTCCAAAGTCATATTGTTCTCGTTGAAATGGAAACCAACCTCTGGTTCTTCCAATGCGGTCCATTTGCGCTCCGTAAAGAGGATAATAATAAGAAGCGATTTCCTTACTATTATCTCCAAATAGAGCATGTGAAAACATTCCCACTTGAAATTTTGCCATATCATGTCCAAATTGCTGATAGGTATTTTTATACAGCTCATAGAGCGATTTGAATCTTAACAAAGGTGTACCGGCAACAATGGCAAATACTAAGGGCAATCCTAGTCTGCCTGCACGAATAACAGAATCAGGTGTTCCTCCTGCCGCGACCCATACATTAAGCTTACTATTTTCCGTCCTAGGCAATACTTGCTGATTTTCTAAAGGAGCACGGAAACGGCCTTTCCAATTAATGGTTTCATTTTTATTGATTTCTAATAAAAGATCCAACTTCTCTTCAAACAAAGCACTATAATCTTGTAAGTCATAGCCGAAAAGAGGAAAAGACTCCGTAAAGCTTCCTCTTCCTGCCATTAGTTCTGCTCTGCCGTCAGATAGCAGATCTACCATCGCAAAATTCTGGTAGAGCTTCACGGGATCTGATGAACTTAAGACTGTAACTGAACTGGTTAACTTAATTTTCTTTGTTACCACTGCTGCCGCGGCAAGGACAATTTCCGGACTTGGTACTGCATATTCTGCTCGATGGTGCTCTCCTATTCCTATCACATCAATTCCCAACTCATCTGCAAGTTTTATCTCTTCTATAAGCTCTTTTAACCGCTGTTTAGCAGATTGCATTTTTCCGGTCACCTGATCGATGTGCAAATCACCAAACATACTAATTCCTAATTCCATATCATTTTGATTTATTATTATAGAACAATCATTCTATTATTGTGCAAAAAAAAACTAAAGCTCTAATTATTATATATAAGATTCATATCGTTTATTAATGGAACGATCGTTCTATTAATAAACAAAAAAAATCGATTTCCCGACCTTAAAAAATATTATCTCAAAATTGCAAGCATATTTTCTGCCATTTGCTCCACCATTTTTTTATCATTATATAAAGATTGCATCTGCCATAAACCTGCAAAATTTCCAACAATAAACTGTGCCAATTGTCTTGCATCTTTACCCGCAGAAATTTCACCAGCTTGCTGCGCTTTTTCAATGAATTCTTGGAAAATGGTTATCAGCGCATTACTTAGCTTTTTTAATAATACTTTAACCTCTTCATCGTGGGGTGCCATCTCGAAAGAAGACTTGACAATCATGCAAACTTTATTTTCTTCAAAGGATCGTGCTATTGCTTTCTTCACAATGAGTTCAATGCACCTTAGTGGTGAATTTTCTCCAACCGCAGCCTTTTTATATGCACTATACGTTTCCAAAGCATAGTTTTGAAGACTTTCCACAAAGAGCTGATGCTTATCTCCATAAGTCGTATACATACTACCCCTGTTCACCTTCATTTGGCTTACTAACTCTTGCATTGAAGTGGCATGATACCCCTTTTCCCAAAACAAAGCGCGAGCTTTTTCTAACTTTTCTGTTGGATCAAATTCTTTGTTGCGTGCCATAGTGATGACAAAAGTATATAATTGGAACGACTATTCCAATAAAATCTATATATTAAAATTTATCACAATAACACACTGAAAATTAATTCATTATAAAACATAAAAAATCACATCATAGGCTAGTTCAATAATCTAAATAAAGAATCAGCTTTAAAAAGAATAACCATATACCAAATTTCACGTGTCTGGACCAGCTGTTTTATCTTCGAACTGTACCATGGCAGTAAGACTTAGATGAAATACTTTTGGATCGTAATAGTTGGGTGTGATTTGTAATAATGAGTTTAAATGAAACCAATAAAATGTCAATAAGAGAAACCGAATTTTCAGATCAAGTGGAAGCCACTGTAACATTTAGTGGAAAAACACAGCGTATACAATGGCGCAAGGAGATGTCATTACTAGATGCCATGTTGAATGCCGGAATTGATGCGCCCCATTCTTGTTGTAGCGGTAAATGTGGTACTTGCGTTTGCAAACTGCAAGCTGGTGAAGTACGTTTAAAAAGAAATTTTGTTTTATCTGAAACTCATCTACAGCAAGGTCTAATTTTGGCTTGTGTAGCTGCTCCGGTTAGTGATAGTATTCACATAACTTATGATAATTTCTGATCAATTATAATGACTTAAGTGGTATAACAAAAAGAATACTTCTGTTAATAAAGATTGATAGCATTGGTGAAGAAATTGAGTTGATGTACCTACTTAGATATCAATTTTTGAAGTAAAAGAAGATAAATTAAATAATAATGCGTACGGAATCTAAAAATTTGTATTAATCTTTACAGTGCTAAAATATTTAAATATAAAAAGTCAATCGCATTAGAAAGAGTACATCTATAATTTACTTGCAGATATGAAATTAAAAGATGTGGTATCAGTACGGAATAATAACATACATATTGTTAATCTTGTTTACCAAACCCCGTTTTTGCTCTAAAAAGTAATTAGAAATTCAATTACCCCCTTAGCGGTTCATAGTAAAGGATGATCGCACCGCTACTAAAAATCTTCGTTTTGATGAGCTTCAATAAAGTTCGATCATGCATTTCCTCAAACAGTGACAAGCCCTTACCTGCAATAAGCGGATGCACGCAAAACTGGTATTCATCAATCAGATCCCATTTCATGAGTTGAATAATCATACTCCTGCTGCCCAGTAAAATATCTTTCTCAGAACTTTCTTTCAGTGCTAAAACTTCCTTTTCAATATCCTGAGTTGCTAATCTTGCGGTATCCCAATCCGTATCTTTCAGTTTATTCGAAAAGACTATTTTTGGAATCTGATCTATTGCTATGGCAAAGTCATTCATCGATTTTTCTTCTGAAGGATCTTTTAAAAACGTCTGCCAATATTTCATAAGCTCAAATGTAATTCTACCATATAGAATGACCTCTGAATCCTTTAATAAATCCGTATAATGCTGATGAACTTCTTCGTCCGGTTGTATGGCCGTATGATCAAAAACACCATCAAGTGTCATATTGATCGCTGCAATTACTTTCTTCATTACCGCTCTTATTTTATATGAATGCTCGTTTTTTGAAATACCAATATGAAAATACAAATTTTGAATGGTAAAATCTCACTTTGCCCATAAGTAAGATAGCTTTTCACATAGAATCGTCCAAAATACAGATCTAAAAAAGGTGCTCTTCAAGTCAATGAAAAGCACCTTTTATCCTTCTTTCTACTTCCTATTGCGAAGCTTTTAGAAACGCATCGTAGTTATCTTTGCTTTCGAAGTATGCGACTTCATCCTGGTCTCCGATCAACACGATGTAGGCCGTTGCTTTATCTACCTTCTTTAAAGTGTGAGGATCGACCGCCATTCTGACCTTGGCATCATTTGGAATACGCTCTTTACACATCTCGCAACAACCGTAATATAGCTTACCCTCGAACGGAACTTCCAGTTGCTGTTTGCCCATATAGGCATCATTCACCATACAGACCAGATTATTGGGTACCTGATCTCCCTTTTTAGGAGTTGAAGTTCCTGCAGGAGCTGGAACCAGAATAGGCTTTTGAGCCGGTGTACCACTAATCGCCCCCGCTTCTTTCGGTGCTTCATTCGTGCAGGATACCAGTACGATGGCGGCTATTGCCACCATCGCTATTGTGTTGAATTGTTTTATCATGATTTTAAATATTTTATTTATTTGGAATTGCTGAACCATCTTGAATCTCTTCATTGCCCATTTTAAGGATCACCGTATCTTCTGCCAATTCGCCCAATACTTCGACCATCTCAGGCATCACACGTCCTTTGCTTACCGCAATCTTTCTTGCTTTCCCACCTTCAACGGCAATGACATACATCCCCATATTACTGTCTACAACGGCAGATTTTGGGACAAAGAAAGTTGCTTCACTATTTTGTAAAGGAATTTGTGTTTCGGCTATCATAAAAGGTTTCAAAGTATTATTGGTATTGATAAAATCTGCCTCAACTTTCTCCGATCGCAATTTTAAATCAAGACTACCCGATTTGCGGCTTATCTTCGCAAAATATTTATGTTGCGGTTGCGATCTCACATAAAACTGAATGGTATCCCCCAATTTTATAAAAGGAGTATTTGCTTCTGGTATGGAAAGATTCAGACGCAATTTCTGATTATTCTGAACCACTAACAACGGTGATTTACCCATTGGTCCCACATAAGCACCCAAATCAACACTTCTATCCGTGATGATGCCACTGAAAGGTGCGCGGATCACTAAATAATCGTCAATATTTTTGATTTCATGATACGCTGATTCTGCGGCGGCCAATTGTGCCTGATCCGATAATTTCCGGGCAGTGATCTGATCCATTGCGTCGCGCGCGATAGCGCCCGCAGTCTGATTGGCTTTAACCATGCGGTCATAAGTAGCCAGCGTTGATACATAAACAGCTTGCTGGGCCTTAAATTTCGCTTTAGCAGTTGCTACCTGCGACTGGATCTCAGGAGCCTCTAACGTCATCAAGATCTGTCCTTCAGAAACGCGATCACCGATGTCCACACGGATATTTTTAACGTAACTGTTTACTTTAGCAAACAATTCTGTGCTCTGATCAGGTTGCAATTCACCCGCTAGTTTCAGGATAACCAAAGGATTAATTTTCTTCACAGGAACGGTTTCGAAAGGATTCATCATCATCATACCCCCCATTTCCTTTTTCTGCTCTTCTTTATTTTCTTTTTTAGATTCAGCGCAGCCCGTGAAAATAAATGCCGATACAAGTGTTATATAAATTAAGTTTTTCATTTTTTTCTGTTTTCTAATTGTTAAAATGTACACTGTTTTCATCTTCAGGATCTAGAGAAGGTAATTGAACTTTAGTTTTACCCAATACCCAAGCAAATACCAAGGGTAAAATGATGAGTACGGAAAAAGTAGAAGCTACCAGTCCACCGATAATCGCTCTACCTAAGGGTGACACTTGATCTCCACCTTCGCCAAATCCAATTGCCATCGGCAACATACCGGCTGTCATCGCCAAAGTGGTCATAATGATCGGACGGATACGCAGTCCCGTTGCTGTAATAGCAGATAGCATGGCATTTTTATTTTCTAACCGCAATGTCTCCGCATTACTGATCAATAGTACAGCGTTGGCAATTGAAACACCTACTGCCATAATAATCCCCATATAAGATTGCATATTGATAGTTGATCCGGTCAATTTCAGTAAAACCAAAGAACCAAATACCACGAAAGGGACTGTGGTTAAAATGGTCATTGAAACCTTGAAGGATTGAAAATTAGCTGTCAGCATCAAAAAGATAACCACGATTGCGATCAATAATCCGCTTGCTAGGCTATTCATGGTATCATCCAAAACTGGAGCCATACCCGCTACTTGTATATTCACACCTTTTGGTAGTTCTCCTAAAGAATCAATTGCAGCCTGTACATCTTTTTTAGCTCGGCCAAGATCAGTCTGATGTACATTGGCTGTTACAGTTGTGTAACCCATTGTTCCCAAATTATAACTTTCGCCCAATGTTTTGACAGGTGTTATGGTTGCGACATCGCCTAGTACAGGTCTGTCCGCATTTTTAGATAATGGAATGTTCGCCAGTTCATCTTGGCTGTTTAAAATATTTTGAGGCATTTGTACCTGCACGTCATAAGCAATCCCCATCATACCGCCTACCCACATATTTTTACTTGTATAACGTGAAGAAGCAGTACTGGCGACCAAAGACTTCGAAATATCCTGCGCATCTAAGCCTAACTGTGCGGCTCTATTTCTGTCAATATTAATTTCCAGAGCTGGGTAATTCATGGATTGTGGTATTTTGACATCACGTAAGTAATCCAATTCTTTAAGCTTCGCCATCAATTTATTGGCAGACATCGCATTCATCTTCTTCATCATACCCGAAATACGGATCTCAATAGCGGTATTCGCACCTTGACTTAATATTTTTTCGGTTAATTCGATCGGTTCGAAAGAAAGCTTAAGTTCTGGCATCGTTTTTTTGAGATGCGCTCTTATTTCATCTTTTAGGACATCCGAATTCCCTTTAAAATCTTTTAGCGCTACCTGAAGTAATGCTTCATGTGGACCCGCATTATAGAGATAAATGGGACTTACCGCAAATGAGGATGGATGTAAGCCGACGTAGGCAGAGGAGATCGCAATTTTATCTTTCCCGATCAAAGTACCCAGTTGATGCAATACGGCCTTTACCTTTTCTTCCGTTTTTTCAATACGTGTTCCTTCAGGCGCAGTGATCCGCACCTGGAATTGGCTCGAATTGACGTTCGGAAGAACATCTTTTCCTGTAAACTGATACATAACAGCAACAAGGGCTAGGATCAGCACCAAACTGATGGAGACAATGATCTTCTTACTCGCCATTAATCGTTCCAACAGATTCGAGTAGCGAACTTTAAATCTATCGAAAGCTGTTTCTTTATGCACTTCACCCGCTACATGATTGTTTTTCATCATCCAATTGGCCATGATCGGCACAAAAGTCTGAGACATCAGGTAAGAAGTGATCATAGAAAATCCAATTGAAAGAGCCAGTGGCATAAACAGTGATCCCGGTATCCCCGTCATCACCAGTGCAGGTGCAAATACGGCGAGAATACAAAGTAAGATCAATAATTTAGGGAAAGCGATCTCCATACAGGCATCCCAGATAGCCCTTGCTTTTGTTTTTCCCATTGCAAAGTGCTGATGGATATTTTCGATCGTGACCGTACTTTCATCCACCAGAATACCAATGGCTAGCGCTAATCCCGACAAACTCATGATGTTGATGGTTTGTCCAAATAATTTAAGAAAAAGCACACCTGAAATAATGGAAATCGGAATTGTTAAAATCACGATAATTGCGGCACGCATATCTCTTAAAAATAGGATCACCATTAAACCCGTTAGCAATGCTCCCAGGACCCCTTCTACAATCAGACTTTTTACCGCATTGATCACATAGACTGACTGATCAAATTCATAAGAAATCTTCACATCATCAGGGAGGTTTTTTTGAATATTAGGAATGACCTTTTTAAGGTTCTGTACGACATCATAAGTTGACGCTTTTCCTGACTTGGCTACATTGATATATACCGAACGCTTGCCATCAATCAAGGCATAGCCAGCTGTAATATCTGCACCATCTTTAACAGTTGCAACATCTCTTAAATATACATTATCAACCTGTCCTTTGAATAATGGAATATCGCCAAACTCTTCTACCGTCTTTAAGGTATTGTTGGTCGGTGTCAAGTAGTTGATATCGTCTATATACACGTTTCCTGAAGGTGATGTGATGTTCTGACGACTGATGATTTCCACAATCTGCTCTGGCGAAAGCTGGTGTACACGGAGTTTATTGGGATCAATATTAATTTCAATTGTCCGTGGACTACCGCCAAATGGTGGCGCTGTTGTTAAGCCCGGAATGGCAATCAAGAAAGGCCGTGCTGTAAAATTGGCAATATCCTGCAGCTGATTATTCGTTTTGGTTTCACTGCGGAACACCAATTGACCCACCGGTTGTGATGAAGCATCAAACCGAATGATAAAAGGTGGCGGAGCACCATGCGGTAAGAATACCTGCGAGCGATTGGAGAGGGCTGTCAGCTGCGCAATCGCCTCTCCCATCTCAGTACCCTCATAAAAATTGACTTTCATCAATGTCAATCCCTGTGTATTTTTCGTCTCAATACTTTTTATTCCATTCGTAAAAAGCATCATATTGACATACATCTTGGTAAAGTAACCCTCCATCTGTTGTGGCGTATAGCCGTTAAACGAGTGAGCTACATAAACCACCGGTAAGTTCATCTCAGGTAAAATATCTACCTGTATATCTTTTGCTGCCCGTATTCCGAAGAATAAAAGGCCCAATACCATAACCATGATGGAAATTGGTTTGCGAAGTGCAAATCTGATTAAATTCATTTTCGAAGAAAAATTAGTGTTGAGTCGCTTTAAGTAAAATCGAAATATCTCCTTGTGCAGATGCTAATAGCAGCATCGCCTGCCAAACATTGTTTTGGGCAATTTCATAATCGACCTCAGCCCTATTGAGGCTGTACAATGCCTGTGTGAAATCAACCAATGTTGTAAGACCATTCTCATACAATGCTGTATGTTGACGATGGGCTAACTGTGAAGCGGTGAGCTGTACTTTTGTTTCTTCAAGATTATCGACTGCATTTTGAAACTGTACTTTCGCTAAATTGGTTTGCGCATTCAGTTCTTTCTCCAATAAAGTATAATCTTGCTTTAAGGATTGGGATTGAAACTGTTGCTCCTTTATTTTACTGTCAAACCGAAAGATATTTGTCAAATTCCAACTCAATGTACCTCCCAAAAGGTAATTGCTACGCTGAATTCCTGCACCTTTAAAATAGGAAGATGAATATGCGGTGTTATCCTGGACATAGTTCCAATCAAAACCTGAACCACGTCCCTGCACCACACCGAAAATATTGATGTTGGGCATTTTATGGCTGTGGATAAATTTTTCAGATTGCGCACTTTCATCAATCTTGCGTTGCTGCAATTCCAATAAAGGATGCCTCGCTATTTTACTTTGAATTTGATCCCATAGCATAATAGGTACGCTGGTATTGAATACACTGTCCAGTTCATACGTTTGAAAATCATCGTCCAACAAAACGGCAAGCTGTTTTGAATAGGCCAGTTCTTTATCGTAAGATTTGATTTCTAACGATCTCGCATGAGAGACCTCTGCTTTCGCAAGCGAAACATCAACTTCTGGAATTAAACCACTTGTTGCCCGACTGTAGGTCATATCAAAAAACACCTGGGCACGTTCTGTATTTTTACCCTGAACAAATTTAATACGTTGGCTCGCCAATAGATTAAGATAGGACGCCGCAACTTTGACCTGATGTTCAAATATGATCTGATCGACATCAGCAGTTGCAGTCTGCTCCTTTGTACGGGCAAGTGCGACTTGATTTGTTTTTTTGCCAAAGGTGAATACATTCCAATTGACGTTGGCAAAATACAGAGACCCAAAAGCAGCATTCCAATTTTGTTCAGCCAAAGGCATTGAAGTTGCCGCAGAAGCTAAACCTCCATGAGCATACATGGGCCCGTTTTGTGCATTGATCGTTCCATAACTTTGCTGTGCACCCAAGGTCACATCGGGAAGAAATTGTTTGTTTTGAAAAATAGTATTCTGTTCAGCAGACTGAACAAGAGTTCTTTTTGATTTTATTTTATCATGCTGGTCAACTGCACGTTGCAATGCATCAGATAAGTTTAGTACTTGTCCAAAACCCGATGAGTTAAGAGCAAGCATAAAGCCTACTGATGCCATGAATTTAAGATTCATAGACGAAAGTTTAAAAAGTTATATAAAGAATGAGTACCGATTCCCCTTCATTGGGAATGGTAAATGTCAAATTCAATACATGACTTTCTATATTCTATAGATGCAATGGAAGATATAGAGGGGATTTGTCCGGGGAAGAATCCTGTCGGACAGATAATTAGGATTATTAGAGACATTAGTGATCGATAGTTTATCGAAAACAGCACCTAATGTTCGGTTGGGAATAACATCTCCCCAAATTTTTAGCGAAAAATCAAAGCCAGCTTGTTTACTTGAAGCCTTATCGGTCTTAAAGATCTGCGTTTCTACTTTGCAACAGTTCTTCTTTTTCTTCTCCAGTCCTTTTTCCTTAGAAGCACAGATGGCACAAGGCGTATTGGTATTATGATTGATATTCGTTAAGGTTACTTCTTTCGTTGCGGTTCCCATACAAAAATGCGCATACTGAGCAAAGCCCGAGGACAAGATCAGGTAAACGAATGAGAGGAATATGACGAATAGTTTTTTCATAATACTTGGTGCAAAGCTAGCGCAATAGGCAACTTAGATTTTTATAACATTATGGGTAAATCTTGTAAAACTTTATGAAATTTGAACCGAGCTTCACCCTAATAAAGTGCCGTTACGTGATTGTACCCTAGAAATGTACCACTCAATATGATATCTAAACTTTTCCTTTTATAAGGAATATGACTTGCCGTAAAACAGAAATAAGAATACTTAATTAGCTGTAAAGTAAGCACTAGTACAAAATAGAAAAGCCGATGACCCGAATTGAAATCATCCGACTGCAGATTACAAATCTGTCAATTTTATCGTGCAAAAAATAAACAGCCACAAAAATTTGTTTTCATATCCGCACAAAATTATCTAGATTTGCATCAGTAACTATAAAGCAACATATCCATGTAATAAATAATTTCTTTTTGCAAAAAATTAATGTGACGCATACTCCATGCGCACGATCGTTCATGCTAAAAAAAGAAATTATGCTTATTTTACAAAACATTTCATATATACATCAAAATAAAGATGTGCTGTTTCAGGACATCAGTCTAAGTTTGCAGGACAATAAAAAAGTTGCTTTGATCGGAAACAATGGTGTCGGAAAATCCACACTGTTAAAGATCATTGCGGGTGAATTAACCGCCGCTCATGGCCAAAAAAGTATTGATGGCACCTTATATTACGTGCCGCAGCTATTCGGTCAGTACAATCATTTAACGGTAGCGCAGGCATTAAAAATCGATCATAAGTTAAGTGCACTTCATGCCATACTTTCAGGAATTGTAACAGAAGAAAATCTAACTGTACTCGATGATGATTGGAACATCGAAGATCGATGCCAGGAGGCATTGTCTTACTGGAAATTAACGGATCTCGCTTTGGACCAAAAGCTAGACAGCCTGAGCGGTGGCCAGAAAACGAAAGTTTTTCTAGCAGGGATCAGTATTCACCAGCCCAAACTGATTTTACTCGATGAGCCAAGCAATCAGTTAGACGCCATGAGCCGTAAGCTGCTGTATCAATTCATCCGTTCTTCATCCAGCACGATGATTATCGTAAGTCACGACCGTTCTTTGCTCAATCAACTCGATTCCATGTACGAATTGACCTCTTCTGGATTGATTTACTATGCCGGTAATTATGATTTCTATCTGGAAGAAAAGAAGATGAAACAAGAGGCCTTGCATCATGACATCAAACATGTCGAAAAAGAAATCAGAAAAACAAAGATCAAGGCGCGAGAGACCATAGAGCGGCAACAAAAATTAGATGCTAGAGGGAAGAATAAACAGCAGAAAGAGGGCGTTTCCCGAATCATGATGAATACCTTGCGCAATAATGCTGAAAAAAGCACCGCTAAAATAAAAGATACACATCATGAAAAAAGTGCGGGTCTATCCCAGGAGTTGCAGAGCTTAAGAAAGGGAATTCCAGATATTGATAAAATAAAGTTTGGTCTAACGGACTCCAATTTACACGCAGGCAAAAAACTCTTTACCGTAAAGAAGCTGAATGGCAATTTTAATGGAAAGCCACTTTGGAATACAAATTTAGATTTTGAAATCTCAAGCACAGAACGTATTGCTTTAAAAGGAGAAAATGGATCTGGGAAAACGACTCTTATTCAGATTTTGCTCAATAAGATCCATGATTACCAAGGTGAAGTGTATCGTGCAGCACATAAATCAGTGTATATTGATCAAGATTATTCCATGATCAACAATGATCTGACCATATATGATCAGGTACAGTTATTTAATGATACTAGCTTACAGGAACATGAGATCAAAATCAGATTAAATCGATTTTTATTTGGTAAAGACAGCTGGGATAAGCGATGCGATACCCTGAGCGGTGGAGAAAAAATGAGACTATGCCTATGTTGCTTAACAATTCAGAATCTAGCACCCGATCTCATCATTATGGATGAACCGACTAATAACTTAGATATTCAGAATATTGAAATATTGACTACCGCTTTAAAAACTTACCAGGGTACCATACTGGTCGTATCTCATGATGAGTACTTTTTACAGGAGATAAATATCGAGCGAACAATCATGCTCTAGTTTATTTGGCATAATAAAAATTGACTTTTCGACTCCACCTCAGACCTATTGTAAGTGGAGTCGAAAAGTTATCTTTTTCCTAAAGTAACATATGATTACTGTACCACCACGCTTCATACAAAAATCTGGCATTGTTCTTTTATAGGCGGCATATCATGGATAAACTTCCTGAATTTTAAATAAATTACTGGTTGCCGTCATTTTCTTAATCTAGATCAATAATAAAAATAAAACAAGTACTTATCTTTAACAGAAGAACGAGGCGTTCTCTGGCATGTGTTTATCAGTATCCCTAGCGATAACCTACTGAATATGGTTTTGCTGACACCAAAACTAAAATACATGACAACTGTTTCATACAATAAGATTTTAAAATAACATAGCTATGTCTAACATTGGTATTATTATAGAAGAACGGGCCGCAGATATCGGCAATTTTATGGTTGGTCGTTTATTGCCTTTTCGTCAAAAGCGAATGGTTGGGCCTTTTACTTTTATTGATCATATGGGCCCTGCGGCATTAAATGAATATGAAAACCTCGATGTCGGTCCACATCCTCATATTGGCTTATCAACCCTAACCTATCTTTTTGAAGGAGCAATTATGCACCGCGATAGTCTAGGTACCGAAATGGAGATAAAACCCGGAGCGGTAAACTGGATGACTGCGGGTAAAGGCGTAACCCATTCTGAGCGTACTCCCGAATACTTAAGACATACCGATAAAGTGTTACATGGCCTTCAGATCTGGGTAGCATTACCAAAAGAGCTTGAAGAGTGCGAACCATCTTTTGAACATACTAATGCCGAAGATTTACCGCATTGGGAAGATGAAAATGGGGTCAGCTATACCTTAATTGCGGGTGAAGCCTTTGGAAAAAAATCTCCTGTATCCGTATACAGCAAACTATACTTCATCGAAATTAAATCTAAAAACAAGGCAAAGATCAGCATCGGCAACGATTTATACGGCGAATCGGGTCTTTATATTTTAGATGGTACCATTACAGATAGCGGAACAACATTTGAATCTAAACATTTATTGGTCGCTAAAGATGCTAAATTATGTGAATTTGAAATCGGTGAAAATTCAAAAATCTATATTTTCGGAGGAGAACCTTTACCCGAGGAACGGTATATTTTATGGAATTTTGTGAGCTCCTCCAAAGAAAGATTAGAACAAGCAAAGCAAGACTGGATCAACAATAGATTTCCAGAAGTTCCGAATGAAACAGGAAATATTCCACTTCCAGAATTTTATTTAAACAAATAAACATCATGAATAGCGCTAAAGCTACTATCGGTATAGATAAATATAAAACAACAGTAACTGCAGGAAAAAACAGCATTATTGTAGACGAACCAGAAGAAAAAGGTGGTCTTGACCTCGGATTTCATCCGCAGCAGTTATTAGCGGCATCTTTGGCATCCTGTACAGCCATTACCTTAAAAATGTATACTGACCGAAAGGAATGGGATATTGGTCCTATCGATGTAGAAGTTGATATTGAACAGTCAGAAGATAAAAAAGAAACGAAATTTATCAGAAAAATTAGCTACAAAGGCAATCTTGATGATAAACAGAAGGGGCGTATTGAAGCGATCGCCAACGCCTGCCCCATTCATAAAATACTCCTTTCACAAGTAACCGTCGAAACGCGAGTGATAGCGTAAAAAAATACCTCAAAAAGCTTTATAATTTAATTTATAAAGCTTTTTTGCTATCACGCTGTAACATTTTATGCTTTTCACATACTTATAGTGTATTAAAAACTTATTTATATGAAAAAAATATGCCTTATGGCTATCATAGCCTTTATCGTAGCCACCTTTACTGTTCACGCACAAGATAATACCGTCCTGTGGAAAATATCAGGAAATGGATTAAAGAAAGACTCTTATTTATTGGGTACGATGCACATTATGTGTGAGGACGATTATATATTAAAAGATAAAATTAAAAACCTAATACCGCAGGTCGATGTTGTAACTTTCGAAGTAAATCTTGCATCAGAAGAAAATAAAGCACTTATTCCTGAAATGATGAAACCTGACACGAGTTTTCTGAAAGGATTAAGTCAGGGTGAACTATTAAAAATTGACAGCATTCTGATTTCACAGGGCCTATCCGTTAAAATGTTAGAGATGATGTCCCCTGCTGTCTTTGTTTCTATCTTGAGTTTAAAATCAATGAATTGCTCCGACCCTAGAAATGTTAAAACCATGGAGGCGGACATCCAGACATTAGCGGCGTCAGCAAACAAAAAAATAGATGATTTAGAAACACTGAAATTTCAGATCGACATGTTAAACAGCATGTTTAAGGCATCCGATTTACTAAAATACCTTGAAAAAATTGATGAAATGCCAGCTGTATCGAATAAGATGGTCACTGCTTACAAGGCCGAAAATCTAAAAGATTTGGAAACAGTAATTTATGACAGCAGTTATATGTCCAAAGAAGAACAAGCTGATTTCTTGACCAAGCGCAACAACAATTGGATCAACAAAATGCCCGCTAAGATGACGCAATCTTCACATCTATTTGCGGTCGGTGCAGGACATCTGGTTGGCAATGAAGGTTTATTGAAACTCTTAACTGCGAAAGGTTATAAGCTTACTCCTATCTTATAAAATATGGCGAAGAACAAAACAGTGCCCACAGATGAATCTGTTACGCAATTTATTGAACAGATACCTGATCAACAGAAAAGGGTCGACAGTTATAAGCTGATCGAAATTATGGAAGAGATTACAGCACAGCCCGCAACTTTGTGGGGACCAAGTATCATTGGTTTTGGCAGCTACCATTACAAATATGCCAGTGGCCATGAAGGTGATGCGCCTTTGGTCGGTTTTTCTCCAAGAAAACCTGCGATATCATTATATCTCTATACCTGTGATGATGAACAAAAATATGATCTTGAGCAACTCGGGAAATATAAAATGAGCAAATCCTGTATATACGTCAAACGGCTTTCTGATATTGATGAAGCTGTTCTCAGAAAGATCGTAGAGGATGGTGTAGCAGCAGTAAAAAAGAAATATAGTTAACAGTAAAAGGCGAAAGATAATCTTTCGCCTTTTTGATAGTTACCATTGTGATTCCAAGCTATTTTCGTACAAGTCTGTACGTAAATTTTCAAGGGAAACGCCCCGATTTATGACAATAATACACCGCTATGCTTCTCCCGATCGAGATGAGCATAGCTGTCATATCGTTAAAATATATACTTGGTGCTTAAGAAATTAGATCTATTTTCACTCACAATATCATTTAACAAATCTTTGTTGTGCTCTGTATTTTTAGTAGCAACTAATGATCGGATAGAAAAAGATCTTAGCGCATCGACAACAGACAACGTTCCTTCAGCACTATCTTTTCTTCCTGTAAATGGAAAAATATCCGGTCCACGTTGACATTGGCAATTGATATTTACACGACTTACCTGATTGACCAAAGGATCGATCAAAGAAGAAATAACAGCCGCATTATTACTAAATATACTCACCTGCTGTCCGTGAGAGGATCCGATTAAATATTCAATTGGTTCTTCCAGATCATCAAAAGGAACAACTGGAACAACTGGACCAAATTGTTCTTCACGGTATAATTTCATCTGCTCATTGACAGGATAAACAATAGCCGGATAAACAAATGACTCCAATACTTCACCACCATTCGGGTTGATCACTTTCGCTCCGAACTGCTTTGCATCTTCAATACACTCTGTTAAATAAGCTGGTTTATTCACTTCAGGAAGTGGTGTAAGTGCTACTCCACTCTCCCAAGGCATACCGTACTTCAGTCGTGACACTTCTTCAGTCAGTTTTTTCAAAAATTCCTGAGCTAGACTACGGTGCACATATACGATTTTAATCGCAGTGCATCGTTGACCGTTAAAAGATAACGCACCCAATACTGTTTCTTTGACTGCAAGGTCTAAGTCAGCATCACGGGTTACTATAGCCGCATTTTTGGCATCTAATCCTAGAATTGCACGTAGACGGTTCACTTTAGGATGAAGCTTTTTTAACTCATCAGCAACTCTGCTTGATCCGATCAAAGTCAGCACATTGATCTTGCCAGATTGCATCAGTTGCGGTACGATTTTATTTCCTCTACCATAAATGGTATTGACAACTCCTTTAGGAAAACTAGAACGGAAAGCCTCTAACAACGGATAGTGTAAAAGAGTACCATGCTTAGGTGGTTTGAATAATAACGTATTACCCATGATCAAAGCGGGGATCAACGTTGTAAAAGTTTCGTTCAGCGGGTAATTAAAAGGTCCCATGCAAAGTACCACACCAAGTGGCGATCTTCTCACTTGGGCAATAATTCCTTGCTCGATTTGAAAGCGGGATGAATCGCGGTCAATATCCTTTAAAGCGTCGATAGTGGCATAGATATATTCTACGGTACGATCAAATTCCTTTACAGAATCTGCATACGACTTACCGATTTCCCACATAATCAATTTAACAACAGTATCCTTTTGCTCTAACATTTTATGTGTAAAACGCGCAACACAGGCAATTCTGTTGGCAACACTCATCGTCGGCCATTCGCCACGTCCGTTGTCAAAAGCATTTACAGCAGCATCTAATGCTTCCATCGATTCCTTAACTGTACATACCGGGTAGCTACCGATGCGCTTTCGCTGAAGTCCGTCTTTTGTCTGTATACAAATAGGCGAAAACACTTCGTTCACCTCTCCTGCCCAAGGAAGTAATGCTCCATTTGAAAGGAAAACACGTTGATCCAATTGTTCAGCTAGATTAAATTCTGACGGAATATCCGCTTCAGAATAAAAAATGCTCTTTAGGTCTAAGTTCATTTTTCTTTTTTAATTTACTTTATTTTAATGAAAAAGGTTAGTGGTAATGTTTGGAAAAACAGATTACTTTGATAAAAAAAATATATATTCCCTTATTACTCTATCATAAAGGTATACAATTAATTTAAATTTTGCTAATATAATTGTGTATTTATTACACTATCTACAACAAAGTTGATTTTTTTGAATTAAATCAGCATTTCAGATACCGATAAAATTGAAAGACAGTACTTAACCTTTTATAAATATAAATTGCTTTTGAATCTTTTAGCTAACATTCCTGAACCTTTGGCTGGATCGATTTCAACAATTAAAACCCCCGCTTCTCCATACTGCTGATGCTTAACACAGGAACCATCCGGTGCAATTACAGCTGAAGCAGACTCTTGATAAGTGGAGGCATAATTGACACTGGCAAAGTAAATGGTATTTTCCAGGGCACGCATCATCATGGCCTTTTCATAATAGGGATTCTCCTTCGCTCCGAATGTATGATAGTGTTGACCTGTTTCATTACTGCCTGTTAGATGCGGATGAAACACGATATGAGCCCCATTGCATACACTCCATCGCACAGATTCGGGGTAACGAAAACCTTCATGACAGATCGTTATTCCAAATTTTAATCCGTTTATTTCAAAAACCTTACGCGCTACTCCTGCTGTCCACAGTTCATCTTCGCTTGGATCAAGCTGATTTTTGGTCTGATAACCTAAAAGCTCACCCGTACCCGAAATGACATAAGCCAAATTATAAATACAATCGGCAATATATCCGTCCATTGGCAATATAAGCGCAATGTTATGCGATTTTGCAATGAGTTGTGCTTTTTCCAAAGCCATCTCTAATGCTTCAGGAGTACGGCTTTCAATAGCATAACCCATACCTGGATAGCCCGGTATAAATGATTCAGGGAAACAGATGATTTCCGCACCTCCACGTGCGGCATCACCTGCGAATTTTTCCAGCAGTTGAAGGCCATGATCTATTGAACTAGGGAAAGGTGGTGATGCAAGTGCTATTTTCATGATCGGTGCTAATGGAAGATAATAGTTAACATGCTGAAGGTAATAAATATTCCGTACGAAAGGCTTACATAAATATAGAAAAATAAAGCCAGATCGATTTATTGCGGAAGAAAAACTTCTCCCTTTCAAGGACTTTTTACTCCCTTTAACAGACTTCCCGGATTAGCTTAACACACTATATTTGCCCAAACAGTAATATTATGTAGAACTATTCTTAATAATAGTTACCATAACACGAATCAAATGAAAGAAGAAAAAAATAAAAAAAGCGGTATCGCCCGTCTGCTTGAGATAGCCGGCCGAAAAAAGGGTTTATTATTTGTCTCAGGATTTCTATCCGTCATGCATGCCCTACTGAGCTTAGTGCCCTATGTTCTTGTTTTTTATATTATCCGTGAACTCACGAAAGAAAACATCAATTTCAGCTTAGTCAATACCTATGTCATCTATGCTATTTTAGCGGCCATAATCAGTATGCTTGTATTTTTTCTATCAGGCGTATTATCCCATATCGCCGCGTACAATATATTATTTGAACTGCGTAAATTTATCACCGCTCAGGTCGGCAAATTACCCATGGGTTATCTCAATGACCGTAATTCAGGAACATTAAAAAAAATACTTTCTGATGATGTTGAACGCATTGAAAATTTTATCGCCCATCAAATACCCGATTTTGTAAAAGGTATCGCCTTACCCATCATTACTATTGTCTATCTTTTTTTTCAGGACTGGCGTCTGGCTGCAATCAGCTGTGTTCCACTTTTAGTTTTAGCCGTTATGTTGCCAAAAATGTACAGTGGAAGGAATAAAAAACTGATTCAGGATTATCATCAATCCTTAGAAGAAATGAATGCCGGTATTGTAGAATATGTCAGAGCTATGCCTGTCATGAAAATATTCGGTCAGTCTGCAGAAACATTTGATAAGTATGGCAACACCGTAAAACGGTTCAATAAATTTGTGGGCGAATGGGTTAAAAGCAGTACGCCCGGTTTCGCTATATTTATGAGTTTCACGAGCAATGCGATGTTACCGGTATTGGCTCTCGGACTCTATCTCTATTTTCAGAATGGTGTAACTCTTGCCACACTTCTCTTGTTCCTGATCTTAGGGACAGGATACATTAAGCCTTTATTTGCCCTCAATAATATGGGTATACAAATATCCATCATCAATCGTGGTGTTGAACAGATCGATGAACTGCTGTATACAGAACATTTACTTGAAAATACAGCTGTACAGCACCCTATCGACTACTCCATTACATTTGAACATGTAAGTTTTGCTTATCAAGACAAAAACTGGGGACTTCAAAATATTAATTTTACAGTACCTGAAAAAACAATAACAGCTTTGGTCGGCCCTTCGGGGGCAGGAAAAAGTACCATCGGACAATTGCTCGCCCGCTTTTGGGATGTCACCAAGGGTGAAATACGCATCGGCGGTATTGATGTCAGAGATTATCCTACAGAACAGCTCATGCGTCTGGTCTCATTCGTATTTCAGGATAGCTTTATGTTTCAGGACACTATGTATGAAAACATCTGTATGGGTATGAAAAAAAGCCGTGAAGAGGTTGAAGATGCGGCCAAAGCGGCGCAGATACACGATTTAATTTTGAGCTTACCCAGCGGATACGACACCTTATTCGGACAGTCCGGTGTACATTTAAGTGGCGGTGAACAACAGCGCTTTCAATTAGCCAGAGCTATTCTTAAAGATGCGCCTATCTTAATTTTAGATGAAGCAACAGCATTCGCTGATCCCGAAAACGAAATCAAAATACAACAAGCATTTAGTCAGTTGATCAAAGATAAGACAGTATTAATCATTGCGCACCGATTGAGTACAATTACAGATGCGGACCAAATATTAGTTTTTGACCATGGTGAATTAATCGATAATGGAAAACATGATGAATTACTAGAAAACAGCGCCTTGTATGGACGCATGTGGAATGCCCATACCAGAGCAAAGGAATTTGTGATCTAGTGCACTTGGGTCATTTTGCCTCATAAAATTCCGCCTCCTCGTTCACATGATAAGGGCGATCATTCATTCAATTTATTACAGCATACAATAGAAATCAGTAAACATGATAAAGAACCTAAAATACGTTACCGCTTTTAACAGAAAAGATACGCGTAAAATCATACTTTGGGAAATACTCCATAGCCTGTTCATTGCCGCTCCTTCAGCAATTTTACTGGTCATCATATGGGAATTGTTTTCTCCTCAACCCGATGTACATAAAATATGGATGGTAGTAGGTCTTATGGCTGTCATGCTGGTCGTGCAATTTTTTATTGCATCGCAGTCGATGGTCAGATCCAACTTATGGGTCTATGACCTGTCCACAAAACTTCGTATTGCCTTAGGAAATCGCATCCAGAAATTTTCCCTTGGTTTCTTCAAACAACGTGATCCAGGGGAAATTGCATCCATTGTACTACAGGATGTATCAAATTTTGAAGGTATTTTTGGGCATAGCGTTGGAAACCTGGCTTCTGCTATTTTTGGAACCACGGTGCTTTCTATTTTCCTATTTATCTATGATTGGAGATTAGGTCTTTGTCTCTTAGCAGCATTGCCACTCATTTATCCCTTTTTATATTTGGCCAATTATTTCGTCAGCAAATTAGGGAAAAAACAAATAGCGGCCCGGAATACTGTTGGAGCAAAATTTTTAGAATATGTACAGGGCATACGACATTTAAAGTCTTATGGATTAACCGGTGAGAAGCATAAGGGATTGGAAAATTCATTTGAAGATCTGAGAAAAAAAAGTATCCGTATGGAGGCTATTCCCGGTCCGTTTGTTGTCACAGCAGGGATTGTTTTCGAGATCGGTTTTATTTTGATGGTCGCCTTAGGATTATACTATTTATCCAACAATACCATCACCATTCCCGTATTAATTACGTTCCTCATTATGGGATATAATTTATACAACCCACTTAAAGTGGTCATGGTCGATTATCTGGTGCTTCGATACATGAATGAAAGTCTTAACCGTATTATTGCTATTATGGAAACACCTACCATGGAAACGGGAAAAGAAGCTGTCCCCAATCGATATGATGTCATATTCGACAATGTTAGTTTTGGTTATCAAAATAAGTTAACCGTTCAGAATCTGAGTTTTACTGTTCCTGAAAAATCAATGCTCGCTTTGGTAGGCCATTCTGGTTCTGGAAAATCAACAATTGCCTCGCTCATTGCCCGTTTTTGGGATGTAAATACCGGCGGCATTAAAATCGGCGGCATGGACATTCGCGATATTCATCAAGATCAGTATTATACACTCATCAGCGAAGTATTTCAAGATGTATATCTCTTTGACGACACTGTTTATAACAACATCAAAATTGGTAAACCAGACGCAACTCTAGAAGAAATCATTGATGCGGCCGATAAAGCACAGATACTGGATTTCGTATGGGAATTTCCGAAAGGGATGGATACCATGGTGGGTGAAGGTGGCAGTAAACTTTCAGGAGGTCAAAAACAGCGCATCAGCATCGCCCGTGCATTATTGAAAAATGCACCGATTATACTGCTGGATGAAGCCACAGCAAGTCTCGATCCTGAAAATGAAATTTATATCCAGCATGCCATACAGGAACTTGTAAAAGCTAAAACCGTAATTGTAATTGCACATAAATTGGCTACCATTAAAAATGCAGACCAGATCATTGTATTGAATAATGGCGGTATTGCAGAAAAAGGAACACATGAAGCATTAGTGGAACAGGATGGTATTTACAGAAAAATGTGGGAAATACAACAGAAATCAAATGGATGGAAAGTGAATAAGGATAGCTAAGCTGAAGAATTTAGGAAAAAAAAAGACCTCATGAATCATGAGGTCTTTAACACAATATCACTGCATCAACTATTTAATTTTTATTATTTCTGAATAGACAGCTTGATCTCCAGCATTTGCCCGAACACCTACTCTGGCAAAAAGAGGTCCGCTTCCACTCACTTCTTTTAACTGGCTGAGATCTTCTGATAAACTGATCTCCATTTTACCATCTTGATAATCCTTTCGGAAAATATTTGTAGCATCATCGACAAAGGCCGTACGGCTAACCAGCAACATATAATAATTGACACTTGCATTGTCAAAAACCTTGTTGATTGTAAAACTGCTTGATAGCTTTTGGTTGGCATCTAAGGATAACTTTACATTCTCAATGGTGTAATAAGGAGTCACCTCATAATTGACAGTCGTGCTCCCTTTCAATTCAAATCGAACGGTATCGGTACTGTTTAACCAAGGGCCATTATTATTAGTGGCGATTAGTTTATATTTGCCATCAAAAATTTTAGACTTGAAACTTCCGTCTTGGCCTACGTAAACCTGAACTGGAGCATTGAGTTCAAATCCTTCTTGGTAAAGCTGTAATTTAACTACCTCACCTGTCCCTCTGACCCCAATCGGCTTTCCTTTATAGCTAACCTGCCCACTTATTGTCGAAGTAGGTTGGTCATAATTATCTTTACCACAAGCAGAAAACAGTAATGACAGTACAGTCATAATAATCAATATATTTTTCATATTCTTTGATTTAGTTTTATTGATACGGATTTCTAACCATTTTAGGATTATTATTAATCCAGTCCTGATTGATGAAATTATAATAATTCTTCATTTGGAAGAATCGCGGATTCGGTGAATTTGTAAAAGGTTGTTTATCAAAAACCCATTTACCATGATTAACATTTCCCGGAGCTACAACTTTATAGGGAAACAAAGCATACTGTATAGCATCCGGATTTTGCGTAGATCCATTCCATATTTTATCGGCCAATCTCCATCGTTTTAAATCCCAGTACCGATGATCTTCAAATGCAAATTCGACTCTTCTTTCCTGCACGATATCTGCTAGAGACATCGTATTTAATGCCTTTAACCCTGCTCTAGATCTGATCTGATTAAGATAGCCTAGTGCTTTACCCATATTGTTTAATTCAAAAGCCGCTTCACTGGCGATCATGACGGCCTCAGCAAATCTAAACCGCGGGAACCACATTTCACTATTACGGCCTCTTGTTGAAGCTCCGGGATTTTCATCTAAAAATTTCCGGAAAAAGAAGCCTGATTTATTGACATATTGCAAGTTTGAGGTAATTGGCCCATTTGCCGCAGTAATCAGACCATTAGCATCACTTGTTCCAGGCTGGCCGATTTTAGTTACGTAAGACCCGCCCTGCAATATCTTCTGACCAGCTTGCAAAGTAACCACCTCGCCCTTAAAAACCGATCCAGGCAAAATAATAGAACCACTTAGTCTTGGATCTTTATCCTGGAAAATAGCTAAGGGATTATCATAGAAGATATAATTACCGTTCGCATCTTTATTTTTTAAAACCCCATTTCGATCATTGATATATTCAAAATCTTCAACTAAATTTAAAATCGGGCCTGCATATGCACGGTCAATATCTTCCGCCAGCGATGGTGCAATATTATTCTTGGTAAATTCTACCGTTTGTCCCGGATATTTATAATCTCTGGCCCATATCACTTCCACATTGTTCTCTTTGAGATTAATCGCTTCGTAAAAATTCCGGCTTAGATCATCCGGTTTCTTCAAGCTGAGCTGATATTTACCGCCATTGATCACCTGCTCTGCCGCACCAAGTGCTAATTCGTAAAACTTCTGAGCCTCAGACGCCGCGATACCAACTTCACCATTTGTTGTTTTAATCGGATTGGGCATCTTATTGTTATAATTCGCCAATGATCCGGCATATACAGCAGCCCTTGCTTTTAACATTAATGCTCCCCATTTATTTATTCGACCCGCATTTATCGTCGGACTGTCACCCAAGTTGGCATGGATCTCATCGATTTCCTTAATGACATAGCTATAGATCTCCGACTCTGTTGATCGCGCATATTGCAGTGCCGTAATATCATCTCCAGGGGTATATTCAAAAACCTCATCCCCCACGATCGGCATACCGCCCATCCCGCGGGCCATATTAAAATAAACCCAGGCTCTTAAAAAGCGTGCTTCCGCTTCATAACTCAATTTCTTAGTCATATTGAGCGCATTTGTACTCCGCAATCCAGCTAAAAACTGATTGATACTCCGGATGAGCGTATAGTCATACACCCGCCATAAATCATCGCCATAGTTTTGGATATTATCAGGACCGCCATCAGATTTACCCGCTTCATCCAAAATCGTATAGCTGTACGAATCTGCTGTATTTTGTCCCCAGTGAACACGTCCATAAAAATTAGCCAGAACAGAATTGATCATGATTTCATCACTAAAAACCTGTTCATCACTGATGATCTTATCCGGGTCCTGGTCAAGTATATTATTGCAGCCGGTAGATAGTAAACCGATCAGCGCGATCCATATAATTTTATTACTGAATAACTTTTTCATATTTATCATTTTAAATTAACAGCTTTAATTAAAAAGTCAGGTTTAAACCAAAATTATAGATCCGCGTTGTCGGATAGACCAGACCACTTGTTGCGTTGATCTCCGGATCCACACCTTTTACATTAGATAACGTCAATAGATTCTGTCCCGAAAAATAGACCCTTGCTCTTTTGATACTCGCTTTTTTCAGGAAACTCTCCGGAAGGGAATATCCAAACTCAAGATTTCTAAGTTTGATGTATTTTACATTATGCTTCCAAAAATCACTGTTCCAATAATTACTGTGCGATGTATTGCCGATCAGTAACATGGGGTATTTCCCAGGTATCAGTTCACTGTTTGCATCATATATATCGGAAAGTCTCCAGGTGTCTTCCATGTAGTATTGTGCATTATTACCCCCATCATGAAATGGATTTCTTTGCTCATTGTCCTGGTACCAAGAATTCAGACCACCGCCAGTTAAGTCAAAGGCTAAGTCAAAGTTTTTATAGCCGAATGAAAAATTAAAGCCAAAATTCAAAATCGGTGTCGCGTCTTCACGGTATCCAATAGGGCGCTCATCCAGTCCATTGATAACACCGTCACCGTTTTGGTCTACATATTTGATATCTCCTGGTCTTAAAGTTTTATTCCCCTGTCTATCATTATCAACTGTCCAGTTTGCGATCTCTTCCCAACTTTGGAACTGCCCTGCTGATTCCAGTCCCCAGTTGATGTACCCGAAACGCTCATTGATTGAATTTCTGTACACATTCCAGGAGTTACTAAATCTCGGTTTATACTGGTTCCAATCGTAAAATCTAGAGTAAGTTGCATTCGCAGCGACACTGTAACTCAATTCACCGATACGGTCTGACCACTTGATCATCCCTTCAACACCTTTATGCATATCTGAATTTAAGTTTTCGTTGGGTAAACTAAAACCTACTTCCGATGGTAGTAAAATATCATATCTCGAAGCTGGTAATCCAGTTCTCATGCGTCTGAAATAATCAAAACTTCCTGTCAGTTTAGAATTGACAATCGCAAAATCTAGCCCGATATCCAATATTTTCGCTCTGATCCAAGAAAGTGTCCTTACCGGTAAACCCCTAGGCTGTGAACCGATGATATATTTACCATCGATAACAGATCCACCGGATTTATAATTGTAACCGGACAGGTAATCAAATGCACTGTAACCAGATACGGCATCATCGCCCAGCAAACCATAAGATGCACGCAGTTTAAAATCATTGATTTTACTCAATATGGAATTATCTTTCCAAAAACTCTCAGCAGAGGCTCTCCAACCTAATGAGGCCGAAGGAAAAAATCCCCAACGCTGTCCTGGAGGAAACTTCCAGGAACCATCGTATCGACCCGAAACTTCAATCAGATACTTACTGTCATAATCGTAATTAATACGGGCCAGATAACCTAATCGACCTTCTGTCCTATTTCCATCATCGTTATAGGTGTCCATGGTTTCATAATCGATCAAATTCAACGAGTTGGCTGTCGGAATGGAATGTACCCATGTCGTTGGCGTATGACGGACAATCGTTTCAAAACCTCCTACTACATTGATATTATGTTTATCAATTAATTTGGTATAAGCCAGCTGAAAATTAGACGTAAGTTCTTCAACATGACCCATTCTTCTTTCGCGCCATGGATTGTTATTTTCAAAAATCACCGGATAAGTATCATTGGCTTCATCGTATCCATACAATTTGTAGGTATATTCATGGTTATCCAGCTTTTGATTTGCATAATAGTACCCCACCAAAGCCTTTGCTTTCAATCCGTCTATGATATCATATTCTGCATTGAAATTTAGTTGGGCAACACGCCAGGTATCTGTATATTTTCCAGATAGATCATAATTTAACCAGGCGAAATTCGTACCTGGATCGGTAGAAGTTAAGGTCGGATAATTGGGATTGTCATTGGCAAATGGTCTGGCAGTTGGCAAATTACGATAAGTAGCAAAAATTGGCAACCAATAATCGTCACCACCGGGAACTCCAGGATTCGTACGGTTTTCGTAACGTGCATTAAGGGAAGCACCCACTTTAAGTTTTTTGGAAATCTGCGCATCCACATTCATCTGCACATTGGTCCGTTTAAAACCGCCATAATTAACAATCATGGATTCTTGGTTCATATGACCTGCACTGAAGTAATAATTAATATTATCGGAGCCTCCAGAAGCATTGACCGAATAATACTGTTGTGGTGAAGTCTTCCAGATGTAATCATACCAGTCAAATGGAACATAGCCTTTTTCTGTACCCGCTTTCCATTTTTCGAGATCTGTGCGCGAATATTTATAATCTTTGATTCCCTGCACAGTTTCCGATTGGATATAGTTCTCGATGTAAGTGACTGCATCTGCAGCTTTAGGAAAGGTAGATAAATTCTGAAATCCGTAATTAGCGATTAGATTGACTGTATTAGCGGAATTTCTTTTTCCTCTTTTTGTTGTGACCACAATAACCCCATTGGCCGCTCGTACACCATAAATAGAGGCCGATGCATCTTTTAGTACAGAAACGCTTTCGATATCATTAAAGTCAAGGTTATTGAACTGACCAGCATCTTTTTGAACACCGTCAATAACATATAATGGATCGCCCATATTACGGATCTGTAAAGCTGTACCAGCGCCGGGACGGCCATCCGACTGCCGTGAGTTTAATCCCGGGATCTTACCGACCAAAGCTCCTGAAGTTGTTGAAGAAGTGGATCGTTTGATATCATTGGATCCTAATGTTGAAATCGCAGATGTCAATGATTCCTTTTTTTGCGTTAGTCCAAAACCCGTTACGACAACTTCGTCAATGTATTCAGGTGCACTGGATACTAAAGTAATATCCAAGTTCTGGGAAGAAGCATTGAGCTGGACCTCTTTCGTTTCATAGCCTTTATGACTGATCACTAATGTTGCATTAGTCGGATTCATGTTTAATGAAAACACCCCCGCATTGTTGGTCGATGTTCCAGCGGTAGTTCCCTTGATTAAAACTGTCGCGCCTTGCAAGGGAGTGCCATCCGAACTTTTGACTGAGCCTTTTACGTCTTTATTTTGTGCATATGCTAGGTTTATGGAACATATACTCGAGAGTATAAAAAAATAAGGCGCATAGTCTGTTTTTAGATTAAAGACCTTCAAAAGGAATTTAATCTTAAAGAAAAACTTAATCATAATTTTAAATTTATTTTGGTTATAAAGTTTAAGTGTTTTTGCAAATAGGTGAATGCAAAAACACTTTAAATAGTCTTTCAATTATAAGATGCATATTTAATTAAATGATATCTATTGGTTTGTACCCTCCTTTCTTGTTAAAATAAATAATTAATAATATAAAAAAGACAAATAAACCGCTCGGCAGTAAGGAAACAGTGGATAGCGCCGCTTTCTTGGCTTTATTTTCCATCTGCTCCACAACTTGCTGACTGGTTTCGTCTAACGTTGACAAGTGTGAATAATCAATCGTTTTATAGTCCCCGAATATGCTTGATCTCGTGCCTGTCACCAGTTTTTCATGGTAATGTGTCTGGTGAATATGGTCATACTCAGCTAGTTTTTTATCAATATTACTGTCCTGTATAAAACCCAGAAAAACAGCGCCGATAATTCCTACCCCGAGCTGCCCTACTGCGCTCGTAATATTTAAAGCTAAGGCGCCACCTTTAGGAAATTGTTCGGAAACAACTCCCAGCATCGTACCCCATAGGTAGGTTTTTCCAAAAGCATATAGAACAGCCGCCAGTAAAATATAAATCCCGGAAGAAACGGATAATAACTGCAGACCGACAGCAGAGACGAGCGCACTTATGGATAAGAGCGCCAGGGGTGACAGAAATTTAACAACTGTACCGCTGTACATCCGTAAAACAGTCATGATCACCGCTGTAAATACAAGCACCCAACCTCCTTGAAAACCCATTTTTTTCATTTCTGGCGTCATTAGATCGGTAATCCAGCTATCGGTACCAAGCTCCATGGTAGCCAAAGGAACCATAGCCAGTAACAATAGCACAAAGAGGCTCTTCCCCCACGACCGCACGAAATAACCAAATATGGCTACAATGGCGATACTGAGCACAATATTGAATTTATAATCCCAGCTAAATAAACTGCCCAGCTGAAAAACACATAATACAACGATAATCAGCGCTCCTAAAACACCAACTTCTTTTAACATGTCCAAATAGCCAACGCCGGCTTTGACCCGCTCATTTACTGGAAACTTCTGGTTGATGATCAATGCGCCGTACGCGACTGCAGGAATCAAAATAAAACCTATGACGATTCGCCAATTGATATCCAGTGCTAAAAGGCCAATGCCTAACAGACCCGATATCGCAATGCCCATAGGCCAACCGGCATGTAAAATATTCAGCCACTTGGTTTTTTCTTTCGGATACAGCGATGCGACAACGGGGTTGATCACAGCTTCGGCAGCACCATTTCCTAATGCGAAGAAAAAGGTTCCTGCATACAACATCCAGTAACCAGTAGCAAAAATAGTCAGCACGATCGAAATCAAATGGCAGATAAAAGCAAAGATCATGGACTTTTTGTAGCCGATCCGGTCAATAATTAAGCTAAAGGCAACGATACTCAGTGCAAATGGCCAGAAACTAACACCAAAGATTTCGCCCTGCTGTGTTTTACTCAAATCAAACATAACTGCCCATGTGGGCATAAGAAAGGATCTGAAAACAAAACCAAAGGCAGATGCCACCAGTACAATAAAGCAACCCCAAAAAAGGGTACTTTTAGCATGATTGTCTGGCTGGATTATATCTTGTGTAGCGGTCATAATTGTAATGGATTATTTTTGAAAATTTCTGTGTAAAAGTTCGCTCCATCCCGGGCTAAAATATCTGAACTTTCTGCTAATGGACGCCAGATACTTGCCGCACGGGCCAGTTCTTTGGAAGGCGATCCGAAGGTTTCTAAAATGACACTTCCCTGATACCCGATTTCATTTAATGCATCGCGTATTCCGGACCAGTCTACCTGTCCCGTTCCCGGTGTTCCGCGATCATTTTCATTACCCTGAACATGAGCAAGTTTATCCCCTAAAAGATGGATTGATTTTAAAATGCTTTTCTCTTCAATATTAGCATGAAAAGTATCGAGCAAGATCTTTAAGTGAGGATCATCAATCTGATTGATCAATTCCAGAGCCTGCTCGACTGTATTGATCATATCTGTCTCAAAGCGGTTTAGTGGCTCTAATGCCAATACAATACCTTGTTCTTTTGCATACTGCGTTGCTTCAAGCAGATTTTCTAAACAGAAATTCCGTTCTAATTCCTTCTGTTCTTTTGAAACTAATCGTGTTTTTCCAACAGCAGCATAAAGCGGTCCTCCAAAAATTGGACTTTCTAATTCATTAGCGATTTGTATACAATCTTTAATGTAAGAAAGACCAATTTTACGGTATGCGCTATGTTCACTTGAAATGTCTCTTTCTGTACCAAATGCACCGCTCACAGATAAATCTAAACCAATACGCTGCGCCACTTTCTTCAGTTGCTTCACATCAATTGATGCTACATCTTCGACAGCAATCTCCATGACATCATAGCCATAATCCTTTGCTTTATAAAGAATATCAATATGATCTGCTGTGTAAGGTGATACCCATACAAAAGAGCTTATTCCTATTTTCATAGCTTTACATTTAATCAAATGAAGGGATTGCGATTCTGACTCCACCCTGCATCGCCGATTCATGGGCACAGATACCAGCACAGGTATAATTTGCCGCTAAGGCCGCATCAACGGCAGAATCTCTTCCCTCCACAATAGCTGCAACAAACTCTTGAACTAAATGTGGATGAGAACCCCCATGACCTGCTCCCTGTAAAAAGGAAACATGATTTGGATCATCTATTCTTTCCCTTTTAGTAAAGTCTGCAATCTCCGGAATCAATAAATCGTCTGTATCCGGCGCCTCCATGCGTACGGCATTTTCGCCACCGTCAAATATAACATGTTGCTCATCCTGTAACTGCTCCCATTCAAAAGACATTTTATCACCATACACATCGTAACTTTCGCGGTACTGTCTCACGACATCAAATAATGATCTTGTCGCCTCGGCGACCACATTGGAATCTTTCAGCTTAAAGGTGGCTGTTTCCACTGCAAACGGTGAATTATACCGGGCAGCAAGATCAGCACTTAGTTGACCTGAACCGTGGCAAACCACAGATTCCGCTATGGTATTATTGATACGTAATAATGGCGAAATGGCATGTGTCCCATTCAGCATCGGTGGATAACCTTTCCAGTATTCAGCCCAGCCCTCCATACTCATATCCTGAATATGTGAACCGCGAACAAACTGTATTTTTCCTAATTTCCCCGTATCAGCAAGTTTCAGTCCGTACAGAAACTCACGGGTATATAAGGCTGTCTCCATCATCATATAAACTTTATTGACTCTTTTCTTCGCTTCCACGATAGCCTGACAGTCGGCCACAGTCATGGCCATCGGTATGGTACATGCGGTATGTTTATGCGCATTTAATGATGCCAATGTCATTTTTGCGTGCTCCGGCACAGGTGTCACCACGTGGATGGCATCGACATCATCTCTTTTAATGACCTCGTTAAAATCTGTAAATAGTAAATCATCGTCTAGATTGAACTTTTCTTTTAATTCTCGCAGTGTTTCAGGATTTCTGGTACAAACACCGACAGATTTAATATGGGGATGCTTTTGATAAATGGGAATAAATTCTTTTCCAAAACCCATTCCTACGATAACGACAGTGATTTTTTTCATTTTGATTATTTTATGTTGATTTAAATATTTAATGCCCAATGGATTGCATTGATTAAAATTTTGCGATAGTCTTTATTCAGATGACTGTGCTCATCATGCCCCAATGTAATTCCTACTATTCTTGATTTATCATGATTGACCGTGAATACAGCCGGGTATACTTTAGCCGTTTCTAAAGACTGACCGATGACCAGTACATCAATCCCTTTACCGGCAGCATCCGGTTGGTGGCGATACAGTTCGTCTTTGAATGTAAATTCTGGAGAAACGCCTTGACTGATCGGATGCGCCGTGTTCACCACCAGGTTTTTGAATTCTTGGAAGTTTTCATGGCTATTACTTCCTCCACCTACATATTCCAAATTGTACTGAGGCCAGTCTTGCCAATTGTACCAGACTGCAGCATGCAGAAGCACTAGCGGTTTACCCTGTGCAATAAACTTTTCAATCGCCAGTTGTGAAGCTTTTGGGATCGGTTGATTATTGGTCAACACCAAAAGATCTGTCGTTTTTAAATAAAAGCGTATTGAATCCGTATTGTCTGTATAGGTCGCATGTACACCTTCAATGGTATTGATCAGCTGTGTATCCTCGATTTTGTACCAGCGATTAAAATCATGCGATCCACCACCACCGACAACCAGTATATTCTTCTTTTTTTGCGCATGAGGCAATGAATGTACACTTGCTTTGGCACATAAAGTTCCTATACTACTTACTACTATAGTAAGTAATAGCATTACCATTCTATTTTTCATATGTTTCGTTTATATTATTCCACAACTTTCATTATTCCGTTCATTCCTCTCCAATGTCCCGGAAATGTACAGATAAACGGATATTCACCTTTTTCTTTAGGGGCCTGAAATTTAAGCGTATAGCTTTGTCCCGGATTTACCAATTTGGTATGAAACAGCACTTCACTGACTTCGGGAACATAGTCTTTTTCAGCTGCCGAAGACGCTTGCAACATGGCATCTGCCGCTTTACCGACGATCTCTGTTGTACCAGGTTTGATAATCACTAAATTATGAGGCATTGCATCCGGATTTTCCATGATCAAAGTAATCTGCCTTCCCGCTTTCACCGTAATGGACCGTTTATCATACTGCATAATATCTTTTACCGCTTTGATCACAATGACTTCAGCAGGTGCCTCGTTTTGATTCACTTCCACAGGACTTGCGCGCTGCATATGGTGATGCGCATGCTCCCCATTCAATTGAAGCTTTACTTTGATCTCACTGATATTTCCGATAAATTCAGATCCATACTCGTACTTGGTCAGCGCAACAGATTCATCCAGATCTTCTCCCGACCGCAGATAGGCACGCAGTGGTTTATTGAACGGTTTGACCTCTTTGATGTTACCGACCAATTTGTTGTTGATATATAGACTAGATCCTTGGTTTGCTGTTATGCTCGCATTAACTTTAAATCCATTTCCGATTCCGTCTGTAGCTGCTATACGCTGTATTTCACCATTATTATATACGTCCCAATATATTTTGTTTCCCTGCATATATAAAGCATAACCATTTTTTGCATCACCTTGCCCAATAATTAATCCTTTGAAAGCATCCTGATCACGGCGTAATACTGCTGTTTCAATCGTGATATTCTTATCAGCCACATTTGGTGAAAACTGAACACGGTTTTTTCTACCAAGTGTATAAATTTCTTCACCTAGCGCTTGGTTTACAGCTTGTTGATACGCATTTGTTGAAGACTGATCAGCAACCATCGACATATGACTATGATTGGTCTGGATCGCCGCAAATAAAGCTGGAGATAACCACCTGTCCTTTGCATTGACTGGATCATTGATTGCCGCCTTTAATACAGGAGCAACTGCGGCAAAAGGAGCGGAATCTGCAATTTTAACAAAAGCGGCAAGCCTAGTATTGAGATTCTCATCTTTAAAAATATTAGACTGTGCTATTTGATCAAAAGATTTAGCATTTAAATCCAGTACCTGAACAGCAGCTTTTCGCACACCGGCAGATGGATGCGATAATGCGGCTAATAATGCATCATTCACTTCTTTCTTTGTTAGAAGACCCAAACCTTTTAAAGTCCAGATAGCATGTATAGCAGGTGCATTCAATCCAATTTCATCTACCGATTTATTGTTGATTATTTTAATCAAATCTTGTTCAACATCCGCATTTTTCCGCTCTACTAAAAGCCGCTGCGCATGGGTTCTCCAAAATTTGTTTTTACTATTTAAAGCTTCGATAAGTCCTTTGGGATTATCTTTTGAAAGTTTGAAACTTTCATTATGCTTGCCATTTTTATATAAAACGCGATATACACGGCCATGCTTTTTGTCTCTCAGATTACTTTCAAATGCATTTCCGGGCCCTCCAACCTGATCCTTAAAAGGAAGGACTTTCTCTGATGGCGCTTGCGCAGGAATAAAAACATTATGCTGAATGATAAAATTGTACCAATCCAAAACCCACACAGCACCATCTGGTCCTACCTCAGCATGCACAGGTCCAAACCACTCATCAGAACTTGCCAGTAAATTCCAGCCGTCTCTTTCTTTAAAACCGGCACCATCTTTTTCAATAATTGCGTTATGTAATAATCTTACCGTAGGTTCAGCTACAAAGGCCACACTGTTCCAATAAGACTGTGGAAAATCCCGTGCGGTATACATCTGATGGCCTGCCGCTGATGTAAATCCGCCGACAACATCCACCTGTCTTAAGTTTGGTGTTAAAGCATGAACCTCATAATGCCCGTCAATTTTTTGGATTGAATTGATTGGATTAGCGCCAGGAATATTGTCAACACGTCGCTGTAGATACTTCTCCGGCATCGAATAGAAAGCAGAATGGGTGTTATTTGCCGTGGATACAAAGACATTATTATCTTCCGAAATACCAAGACCCCAAGTATTATTGCTGGTTGTAGCTAAATACTCCAGATCCGAACCATCTGGATTAAGTCGGTATAAACCTTGAGAGAAAATATGCTTTTCACCGTTAACAATACCATTGTAACCTGCATATCCGTTAACACCCCAGATTTTGTTGTCAAATCCGTATTGCAGATTTGATGGACCGGCATGCGTATCTCCTTTGCTCCAACCGGTCATAATGATTTCTTCATGATCGGCTACATCATCACCATCGGTATCTTTTAAGAAAACAAAATTGGGAGCCATGGCAACAATAACACCATCATTGGCAAAAGTTAAACTTGTTGCAATATTTAAGCCCTTAGCAAATTCCGTAAATTTATCGGCAACACCATCGCCGTCGGTATCTTCACAGATGACGATGCGATCATTTCCTTTACCTTTCACCTCCTCAAAACTATTTGGATAATCAACAGCTTCAATGACCCATAATCTGCCTTTTTCATCCCAGCTCATCGCAATCGGATTGGTAATATTGGGCTCCGCGGCAAAAAGTTTTAATTCAAAATCCACAGGTTTCTGTATCAGTTTCATCGACTGCTCTGGACTAAGCGGATCCTGCACTTTAGGAACATCATAACGTGCTGTAAAATCGGATATGGAATCGGGATATATGCTTACATTCGGAATAGCCAATTTATTCACCATACTTTGAACCTGCTCTCCAAGTGACCACCAGACCGCACTGCTGACCGTTCTTAGAAACTGATGATTTTTCCAGGTATCATCATGCTTCCCTAACGCGTGATATAAAAAACGACCGCCGTTTTCCTCACTATACCAGATGTAGTTTTGTTTTGAACCATCTATCGCAGCGCTACCGATAACAGTTTGATCTGTTTTTTTCTTGAATATGTATTTTTCATTGTTAACCTGAATGGTGTTAATGGATGAATCCAGTACATGTTTGGCGTTTTCTATCGTAACAATTGCTTGTCCATCACCCGCGTCGGTAAAACCACCTTGTACCAAGTTGGTATACCATTCGGAATTCTGAAATGAATTAGCAGACGAGTTCAAGGCCACAACCCCTTTTCCTTCTTTCAGGAATTTCTTTAATGCCTGCTCCTTTTCTTCACTGAGCTCTTTTTCATTCACCAATAAGACAACCCCATCAAACTTATTTAAATAATCAAATTCTAAACTTGCTAAGGTGTCGGTATAGGTTAGATTGATGCCCGATTTAAAAAGTTCGACCGATAACCAGGTCGCTTGATTAGAAGATTGCTTATTTCCAGCACCAATAAATAGTACCTCTGCCCTTCTCGGTTCATCAGCTCTACAAGAGGTCAAAAACACTAAAAATAAAAGTAAAACTCTTAAAATATTATTCATGATTTAGTTGAAATTTGGATTTATCTATAATTGTTATAAGCAAATATAGAGATATGAAGTAGCTTGGAACTTAGCTTTTTTATCAAGTTTCAGACATATTGTATCATTTTTAACTATATTTACCCCAATAAACTGAAATCATAATGCTAGATAAGAGAGTTATTTCAAAATCGCTTATTCCAGAGAATAAAACTTTTTCGATAAAACAAATCAATGAACCTCATTTTGATCCAACCTTTCATGCACATCCGGAATTTCAACTTTCGTACGTAATAAAAGGGGAAGGAAACAGAATTGTAGGCAATAGTTTGCAACCGTTTCATGCAAACGATATGGTATTTATTGGTCCCAATCTACCCCATGTCTGGAAAAATCATTTGTCTTATTTTAAAAAGGACAGTCAGCTCGATACGTCGGTTATAGTGATCTACTTTCATAACAATTTCTTTGCTGAAGAAATCTACGGTAAGGAAGAATTTTTTAGGCTCAAAAAGTTCTTTCTCACCAGCAATCTCGGGGTCGAAATAACGGGAGAAACCAGAGATATTATTGGAGGGATGATGTTTGAATTATTACATAAGGATGGGCTGGAAAGCGTAATTCTCCTATTGAAAATATTGGACACTTTAGTGCTGTCCACAGACTGCCGTTACATCAATGAGTTTGATGAAGCCATAAATTATAAACAGGCCGAAACCGAACGGATACACAAGGTCTATGATTACGTGATTAAAAACTTTGATCAGCAGATTCGTCTGGAGAAAGTTGCAGAAATTGCAAATATGACCAGTACCTCTTTTAGCAGATACTTTAAGACACGCCTCAACAAATCATTTTCGGACTTTTTGAAGGAAATAAGAGTAAACTACGCCTGCAAACTATTAAAAGACGATAGTATTTCCATAGAAACAGTCAGCTACGAATGCGGCTATCCGTCAGTAACCAACTTTAATAAGCAGTTTAAGAGTGTCATAGGCCTGCAGCCACGGCAGTATCGGGATAATTTTCTAAATCTCATTTAAGCCCTTTTTATATAAACAGGCTTTTATGCACTAAAATCCTGCCTATATAAAAACATCGTACGTTATCTTAATTGGTGCAGTCTGCTAGCAGGTTGTACCTGCGACTGTGCGATCCCAATCCGATCAAATAGTTCCGTTCTTCGACATCTACAGCACAAGTATTAGCTTAAAACGCTATATCATGCCATACACAACGTAGTACCTTGTTCTGAGAATGACTACGTGACGTTCAGATGCCAGATAGCACCATTTTTTGTTGTGCTTTTTTGCAACAGTTTATTTGCGGTAAGTTCGTTCAACAGCTCCTCACTTGCTGATCTTGGCATATCTGTCAGTTCAGCATATTCCTTAGCAGTCAGCGAATTGTATGTAGAAAAAATACTTTCCCAGTCGTGAGGATAACTCCCTTTTATAGCTGTCGGATTTAATTTTAAAATTGCGGCTTCATAAAAAGCATAAGGTTTCGCGCCATACACCATCTCGCGATTTCCATGCATATCCTCAAAATAAAGTGTTGGAAAACCTCTTACACCGTATGTTCTCGCCAATTTAAGGTCTTCTTCAAATTGAACAGGCGCTGATTTTTGATAGTCTGACAATAATTGAACTTCATCTAACCCGACCATTTTTGCCGCCGCAGCGATGTATTCCCATTTAGTGATGTTTTTCTTCTGTAAAAAAACCATTTCTCGCAATGTTCTTAAAAACAGAATAGCTTGATCATTATCCTGCAATTGTGCTGCTTTAAAAGCAATAGAAGGCGGATAAGAAGAGTCTAAAGGATCTTCGAACCAGATATCACCATCAATCGGCATATCATAATAAATACTCACCTCGTCCCAATGCCCGGCGACATCACTAGGTTTGCTAATTCCCCCACTGTTATAGTTCCAGTCGGGCAGTAAACCGCCCATATGATAGTGCATGGATAAGCAATCACCATATTCAAGTTTTAGTTTCCGCAATTGTGGTTCAATTCCCCAACAGGAAGAACATATGGGATCTGTGAAATAAATGACTTTAAGGGGTTTATCTGTTTGTTCAAGAGGGTGTACTGCTGCTGATTCATACGCTAAAACTGGCATTTCACAGCTACCTATTTCAGGATCGCACAAAAGTGGATTATGGTTAGACTCGTTCTTCATGTTCGGTTTATTTGGTTTATGTAGTCAAATTTCATGCAATATCGAAACAGCATAAGATGCCGATATGCCCTGAAAAGGTTCGACCTATTGACCGCGCAGTATAGCTACTTCGCAGTAAAAAAAACACGCTTTAATTTTTTAAAGCGTGTTTTTATAAAATTATTTTTTTGCAGCGATATGCAGCTCCATATCTACTTCTTGAGAGATCATCCAGTCTTTAGGATCACCTTCAGTACCGTACGCTAATCCCCAGTCTTGTCTGTTGATGGTGAATTTAGATTGTACATTAATTTCATTATCCGTTACGCTAACTTTTGCTGGAAAAGTAACATTTACAGTCTTATCTTTGATTGTTAAGTTACCGCTGATAATGTTTGTTGCATCCGCAATGACACTTTTGTCTTTAGCAGCATCAAAAGCTGTAACTGCGGTAATTTCAAATTTAGCTGTTGGATATTTTTCCACTTCAAAAAAATCACCCGTTTTTAAGTGACCATCTAAATCAGCTGCAGTTTTACCACCTGATTTTGCAGGATCAACCGCACTCTTGTCTGTTGTCACTGAATTCATATCGATAACAAATGATCCACCTGTGATCGCTCCTGCTTCTACAGATACAGTACCTTCACTTTTCAATGTACCAAATCTTGGATCGAATCCACCTTTGTGATATGCTTTCCATTTGATTGAACTTACTGCTGTATCAACTGCAAAAGTTGCACCTTTTTGTTCGGCAACTTGTTGCTCTGTTCCTGTTTGAGCTTTATCACCATTTGAACCACCACATGAAGCTAAGATGACAGAAGCGAATACTGCTAAGATTGCTATTTTTTTCATTTTTAAATTATTAATTATATAAATCTTGTGCAAAAATAACATAGGATTAGTATACAAATGCTATTGGTTTCCTTTTTGAAACTACTTTCCTATAGGAAACCAATAATCGTTTCCGTAATTTTACAGCGTAATTTTGTATTGTAATAAAAGATCATGAAGAAAAATCCAACCATAAACAATAGATCAGGATGTAAAGCCCGGATTATTGCGATCACAGATACCATGGAAATCTTATCCGGAAAATGGAAATTTCATATTTTGGGAACGTTGATGGAAGGCGGAAAGATGCGATTCATGGACCTGTTGCGTGAAGTAGATGGTATTGCTGCCAAGATGCTCTCGAAGGAATTACAGGACATGGAAATGAATCACCTTATCAGCCGTACGGTTATGAATACAAAACCCATTACCGTTGAATATGAAGTGACCGAATACGGCCGCACATTAGAACCTATTATCGACGAAATTGCAAAATGGGGTGAAGCGTATAGAAACGCAATGTTTAAAAAACAAAATGAACATGTCCCTGTTGAGGAACATTAAAAAATCTTTGTAATTGGCAATAGCGGTACTTTTTGCTTCCAGGTGCCCGATACATCAAATAAATGTCCAGAAGATTGATTTTTAATCGTAAACGTATATTGGCATTCCCGTGTAAGGTATTTGATCTCTCCCTTGACCTGAATATTTGAATACGGCTGTACTAATAACATTTGTTTGCTTGCAGAATTTATATAAGGTTCAAAAAATTTCCCTTCTTTATATGGTACTTGTTTCGACCAGTATGTTGCCCCGTCTTTCAAGATTTCACCCATGAATATAAGTGAATCTTGAGCATTTATCCATTTAAAAGCGTCTTCATCAGTACTACTGAACTCGGACATATAATTGACGTCTTTAAAGATGGCAACCGTTTCCATATTTTTTGCCGTGGAGGTATTGTTAGAAAGCGTTATGGTATAACAGCCTTCATCACTTGTAAACTCTTTCCGGCTTCCAGGTACTTCTATGATTTCTTTCTTCACAATCTCATAACCAGCACCTCTGCTCTGTGTGAAAGAAAGTTCATCTTCCGTTCCATTCGCCGCTATTCCAATTACAAACTTTCTGGGTTCTACGTTGAAATTCTCTTTTAATGTTAGATTAAGCAGATGACTACTTGCTATTTTCTCCAATTTCAACCAGCCACCGGCCACTTCAACAGTGCCTGCTGCATTTAAGACAACTGGATTATCATTTATATCCTGAAGTACTTCTCCTGAAAGCGCATCTTTAACATAGGCTACGGACCATTCTTTAGCATTGATTTCAATACCATTGTCCACAAAACCTGAATTGACCTGAATACTCTTATAGTCTGGACTAAATAATGCAGTTTTTTGCCCTATATCTTCTTTATCACAGGCGCTCATCGAAAAAATAAGGACAGCGGCCAAGCAGGTAGTCAAGAATTTAGAATAGTTTAGCATCATCGGAGTTACAAGATAATAGGTAAATACACATTATAAAAATACTGTTAGCAATTTAGCATTATTTTAAGCAATAATCGACTGTTAATGAAAACTTTTTGTTATAAAATTGTAATGAATAGCACACAATAAAGCGATAAATCGTACATGCGTCAGGTATAAATAACCGAGCTGAAATCTAAATACGTAAATGGCGCAAAAAAAATACGCTTCTTCGTATCATGACAAGAAAATGGCATATGCTTTGAAAATAATCCCATAGTTATATCTAGTAAGCACTAAAAAATTATCAATCATGAAAAAGCAAGATGGAAACTTGAAAAAATTAGGATTAAAAAAAGGATATTACTTATTACTTATGGCAATTTTGGATATGCCTATAGAAGAAAAAATAAAAAAGGCTAGAAAATAGACAATTAAGTACCCTTTATATAGAAGAGTTCTCCCTTTTGGAGAACTTTTCATTTTATATTTTAAAAAAATTCATTTCAGAATTTTTCAAAGTTGTTAATGTCCGAATCCGAAATACATACTAAAGGCAATTATGATCAGCACTAGCGTCGTGATGAAGACATATAGTTTATCACCCTCGATGATAAAGCTGACCAATGAAAGTAATAATCGGATCAATGGGGTACAAAAAAGAATAATGATCGCTAAAAATATAATCGAACGTCCTTGCATGTTGATGACTCCACTGAAAACATCCGATACGACTTCAATAATACTTCGATCATTTTCTGTAAATCGGGCATAATCAGCCTGTTCATTCGCATGGTTATAAAGAAAGATCAATCCGCCGATGGTACTGATCGCCAATACTGTTCTTACGCCGTATTTTAAGACATCTCCAATAATTCTTTGTATCGTTTTATCTGTAATCTGCATTAGAATTTTCCTTTAATACCGTTATAAATCATGTTAAAAGCCAAGAAGAAAATAATAAAAGCAAAAAATACTCTTAATTTCTTTGGATCTGTCGCCATCAATATCTTGGAACCGATCATCGAGCCTATTAGTACACCAATCATGACCGGAAGACAGATATCAGGGACAACATACCCTTTCTGAAGATAAATCACGCAACTTGCTAGAGCAGTCACGCCCATCATAAAATTACTCGTTGTGGTCGACACCTTAAAGGGTATACGCATAATGGTATCCATCGCGATTACTTTAAAAGCCCCCGACCCTATTCCCAGCATACCCGAAAGTACTCCGGCAAGTCCCATCATACTAAATCCGCCGATGACATTTTTTGTGCCATAAGACACCTCTGTACCCTTTACTACAGGATAGGTAGAAGGTAGCTTGAGGCTGATCGCCAGCTTACTGGACTGCTCTACGATATGTTCTTCTTTTTTCCGGAGCGAGTTTGCCGCAGAAAAGATTAAAGCTAGACCAAATAATACGGCAATAAGCGAACTGGGAGCCGATGTTGCGATAAGTGCACCGACAACAGCACCTGCAGTAGTCGCAATCTCTAAAAACATGCCGAGCCGCATATTTGCGATCCCTTCCTTAACATATGCGGCGGCAGATCCCGAAGATGTCGCAATTACGGAAACTAAAGCAGCTCCTATCGCATAATGGATATCTACTCCAAGCAGAATAGTCAACAAAGGTATTACCACAATTCCACCACCAAGCCCGGAAAGCGAACCAATAATACCTGCACATATGGCTCCAAGGAGCATAATGAGTGTAAACGTTAAAACAGTCATATTTGCAAAATTTAAATGCAGGAAAGCCACCTGGACTTTCTTCCCTAAAGAGCCAAAGGTAGAGAATATATTATTCTTGAACGAAATCTGTTCGCTATTCTAATCGTTCTTTAATATGAAGAAATCCAGCCCTAATCTGAAATTGCGAGTTATACCTGACACGCTCATCCCATTTTTATAAATCAAACCGTCATCAAAAAAAAAGCGCTGCTTTTTGAAATAAATTTAAAGTATTACATTCGTTTAATTAAAACCGCAAAAATTGTATACGCAAATGAGCAATTTAATTTTCGAACCGATCGTATCAAGTGATTTCGCACAGCTTGTTAACTTACAACCTGAGGGCTGGCATGATATAATACCCAAATTTGAATATTATGTCAATCAAAAATACGGTATCCCCATCAAGCTACTTGAAAATCAAGAAATCGTAGCTATAGGATCGGTTATCGTCCATCAAGATGTTGCTTGGCTGGGACATATTATTGTTCATCCCGATCATCGAAAACAAGGTTATGGAAAGCTGATGACACAACAGCTCATCGCAACGGCAAAAGCGGAGAATTGTACTAGTATTCAATTGATCGCAACAGATCTGGGAGCAACAGTATACGAAAGTATCGGTTTCATTACAGATACCGAATATCTCTTTTTTAAGGATGTCAATATTCCTGTACGCCAAGTCGCTAATCCGAATATCAGCAGCTACAATGCGATCTATAAAGATCAAATGCTGGCATTGGACAGTTTGGTATCTGGAGAAAATAGAGCCTGGGAGCTCGAAGATCATTTAGCGTCTTCTTACCTCTATGTCATCGATGGCTCCCTTGCAGGATATTACTTACCGACCTTCGGCGAAGGTTTAATCATAGCCATTCATCCAGCTGTAGGTAAGGAACTTACGGAATTTCACTTACAAACAAAGACAACTGTGGTCGTACCGAAAGAGAATATAGCCGCACAAGCCTTTTTACAGGAGTATCAGTATCAACCTTATGCCAGCGCTAAACGCATGTATATCGGTCGAGAGATAGCGGTCAAATTTGAACATATATATAACCGTATTGCTGGAAATATCGGTTAATCAAACTTGCTGAAAAGCTATTTGTGCCTTTTGATCGGGATATCAACATATAAAGACACAAATAGACTCTTATTTTACTACTTGCGGAGCATAGGAAGATACTTATGCCAGTTTTCGATGATAACCCAAAGAACAATTGCAGCCAGAACAAGCGCAATAGGTAAACCTGATGGTGCGGTAGTGATGTTCGATAACAAAATACCGGTCAGAATTGGCGTTAGAATAACTGCTCCCAGCGCTCGCGTTGTACTAAAGATCAATAATAAACCGCCTGTGATCTCTCCGAACGCCACCAGTGGCATTAACCAGCCGATTTCCATAAATGCCTTTCCTGCGTTGATCATTTTCTCAGGCATATCCTTGGGCATAGGCATGTAATGAAAAAATTTATCCAAGCCAGCATTGATAAACATTAAGCCTGTCAATAAGCATAATACGAAAAGAATCTTGTTTTTCATGGTCATTTAATTTAAGTTATAATTTCAGATTATAAAAACAGCATGATCCCATTATTGTTCTATCGGATGTTCATTTTTTTTGATGACAGAATTAAAAAAATTAGACTTTAGCGTTAATCTTTTTAGGGAACTTATTATCGATCTATATCGTATTAAATTGAATATAAATGGAATTACCACTAGAACATAAACAATCTGTTTACAACAGCTAACAGGATTATACTTTTACTACTCTAAAATGCTCTCATATTAAAGTAAGCCCTTATATTTGATAAGCTTATTTTTCATAAATGGATAAGCACAACTTAATGGATAATATGATCGCACATTCTTTTTTTTATCTCGCACTTGTACTTTTTATTATGCACGAAATGGATGCCGTACGTTGTAAGGAGTGGCGTATTTTCCCCGGGTTAGCACTGCTAAAGGAAAGTTGGGGATATCCTGTATTTATACTGGCTCATATCCCTCTTTTTTTATTCATAATATGGGGACTTACGCAACCCTCAGAAAATTTCATCATGGGATTTGATATTTTTGCGATCTTACATTTTGCATTGCACCTCCTCTATCTCAGACATCAAAAAAATGAGTTTAAAGATTGGATATCTTGGACAATAATTACTGGAATAGCAGTTTTTGGTACGCTCGATTTGCTGTTTTAGTAAGGGTGCTCATTCATCAAGAATAAGTAAAAGTAAAATACATAAACCACTTTAAATTAGAGTCATAAATATTTAATATAATTTCAAATGAATGTTCAAAAAGCATGTCAGCGCTTATCCATACTGTTCTTAACGGTTACCAAATAAAGAATCGCTATAGAATTGGATTCTATAGCGATTTGAGGGGTTCTTTTCTATAATGGTTTTGGTAATATCGTTTTTTTTATAGATTCTGTGCCTGCGCATCATAAATCATTATAAGGCAAACATAAACAATTTTTCTTATCATGAGGAAATTTAAAATAAAATTTTACATTAATTATCGCATCTTTAAGAAAATACACCCACACACGGCATATTGCATCGGATTATTTAAATTTTAACGGGTTCATATCAGATGCATCAGCAAACTTTTCGGACCTGTTGTATTGGAATCGATCTTTTAAATAAAACAACCCCTCAAATTATCTCTGAAGGGTTGCCTTGTGTAACAGATACACCGTATTTTAAAGTTTATTTTTACTCGATAACCAAACAATCCCTAAAGCTATAGCACTCCAGATCAGCATTTGCGAGAGTGCAAAATCCCACCCTCCTAACGACCAGCTTAGTAGACCGAAGAAGGTACCTGTTCCGGCACCTATGAAATAAGTGGTCATATACACCGTATTCAGGCGGCTATGCGCTTGTTCATCCAACGAATAGATCCGGGTAAAATTTGTAATCTGAGTGGCCTGGACACCGATGTCCAGGAAAAATATGGCAATGATCAAAACCCAGATCGAATGTGGGAAAAACCACATCACCAAAATGCTCAAGAACAACATCCCTACGGTAAGATATAAGTTTTTAAACACTTGGCCTTTATCCGCCATTTTCCCAAAATAAGGTGCAACTAGCGCACCTCCTATTGCAATCAGACCAAATAGGCCAATGGTAGATGCAGGATAATGAAATGGCTCTTCACTCAGATGAAAGGTTAACGTAGTCCAAAAAGAGCAAAACACCCCAAAAGTGAAAGATCCCAGTAAAGAAGCCTGTCGAAGTATTTTATACTGCCCAATCAGTGAAATCGTTGATTTCAGTAAGCCAAAGTAACTTCCCTTAAATTTAGCAGGCATCTCGGGTAAAAGGAAAAAAAGTAATAAACTGCTTATGGATACCAAAATTGCTGAACAGAGGAATACACTTTGCCACCCCCATAGATCAGTCAAAGCCCCGCTCAATAAGCGTGAACCCAAAATTCCACATAGGATGCCACTAAATACAATACCGACATTTTTACCCCGGTTTTCTTTCCCCAAAGCTGCCGACATAGGAAGGATAATCTGTGCAGGTGTAGAACAAACACCGATAATAAAACTAAGGACAAGCAATAACGTAAAATTAGTAGTATTCGCAAGTAATAGAAGCATCACGATAAGAGTGAGACAAATGCTTAAAATCAGTTTTTTACGATTTAATTTATCACCTAAGGGTAGTAAGAAAAACATCCCTAATCCGTAACCCAGCTGAGCAAGCACCGCAATTTTACCCACGGCATTTTCAGATTTCCCTAAGCTTTCAGCAATATTCCTTAAAATAGGCTGACTATAATAGACATTAGCAACAATAGTTCCTGCTGAAAAAGACATGACAGGAATAATCCATTTATTCTGTTTGTTTATTGACATTTTAAATTATATAACAGCAGGCAAACTTAAGGAGCTTAATTGGAAAAAACATAAACATTTGGAAATATTTTTGACACATTGAGTTAAAAAAGAGATTCGGCGGCAACATAAAAAACAAACCCTAGAAAGTACTATTTATTATACATTTATTACCTTAAGTGACGCTTAGATTTGTGATATATTCGCATTATTTTTTAAAAACAGGTATTTGTGAATGAAAGAAAAACTATTGATCCATCAGGAGGTTAATCTGCCTAATGCATTCGATATAAAAGATTTTAAATTATTTTATAGAGACATAGATCTATTCAGACTATCCAAGAAACAGGGTACGCCTTTACGATTCACCTATCTTCCTTCCATTCTGGAGAAGATCGATGAAATGAAGTCAAATTTTAATAAGGCCATTAGAAAAACATCTTACCAGGGCACTTATACGTACTATTACTGTACAAAGAGTTCACATTTCCAGCATATCATCAAAAAAGCCTTGCAAGCGGATATCGGTATTGAGATTTCATCCGCTTACGATATTGATTTAATACAGTCGCTTATTCAAGATGGGTATGTGAAAAAGGGAACTAAAATTATATGCAATGGTTATAAGACTTCCGATTATCAACGGGGCATTATGTCGCTGATCAAACAGAACCACTGTGCAGTTACCCCGATGGTCGATAGTCCTAGCGAGTTGATCTATTATTGCAACAACATAAACAGCAATACAAGCCTCAATGTCGGTATTAGAGTCAATCTTAGTTTTTTAAGCGCTTATCCCAAAGAATCCAGATTTGGGTTATCTCCGGAAGATATTATCACCTGCTATCAGTGCGATATTAAACATAACCAGCAGATTACCTTGACCACTTTGCATTTTTTTAATGAAAATGGACTGTCTTCTGATGATCAATATTGGGACGTTCTCGAAGCGATCGTTCGCTTCTATTGCCAATTAAAAAGATTAAATCCTCATTTAACGACACTCGACATCGGCGGAGGTATGCCTTTTCAGAGTACTGCAAATGAAAATTTTGACATTCCATATTTAGTGAGACGTATCGTTTCAACGATTTTAGGTATCTGTCAGCAAGAGTGTGTGCCAGAACCCGATATCGTGACCGAATTTGGTAAATACACCGTCGCTGAAGCAACCACAACTATTTTCAAAATACAGGAGAAAAAACAGGGTGAAAAGATAAATTGGGGGATTATTGACGGTTCATTTATTACCCATCTCCCGGATACATGGGCCATACAGCAAGAATATCCGGTATTTGCCGTGAATAATCTCCAGGAAGAAAATAGACCTTTTATCCTAGGGGGCTTAACATGCGATAGTGCAGATGTCTATCCGAATGTCAAGGAACATAAAACCGTTATGCTGCCTCACTCAGATCAGGAACAGTTTGTCGCATTTATGCATACAGGCGCATATCAGGAAGCATTAAGTGGATTCGGAGGTGTCAATCATTGCTTGATTCCATCTCCAAAACATATTATTATTGATCAGGGCGACAACGATGAACTTGAATTTACAACATTTTCAGAAAAACAGACGAGCGATCAGCTCCTGCAAATTTTAGGATATTGCTAATTGATAAAACAAAAAAAAGCACGGGCAATACGATTAAGTATGAAATAGGAAGCTACCTGCTGCAAGTTGAAAGCATAAGCGAGGAAAGTGTGGGCATAGGACTGCACTTTCTTTGTTTTTTGTAAAAATGTACGTATAGATGATAGACCAGAACAGGAATAAACCCAGGTTTTCGAGACCGGTGCTTTTAAAACCGGTCTTTTCTATCCTGGGTTACCAAACTACTACACTGAAAATATATTATACTGCACGCATCATTCAAGTGAAATTTCAAGAAACACAAGCATTATGCTTCCACACCTGCATGCAAACCCGTTAAAATCGAATTTAATGTGGCAATCTCACTTTCGGCGAGCGGCATTAAAGGACGTCGCAGTTCGCCACCTTCAAAACCAAGTAAGTTAAGACCTGATTTAATTGATCGTGGCAAGCCTTTATCGACGATGAAACGCAACAGGTCAACCTGCTTATAAAAGATTTCCTGCGCTTTTTGAAAATCATTTTCTAGAACCGCCTCATACAAGCTCATATTCAGTTCGGGTATTAGATTAGGTGCCGCAGTGCACCAGCCCTGTGCTCCGGCTGCAAATGCACCGAGTGCCAGTGGATTGGATCCATTGAAAAACGCCACATCGTCACCCAGTTCGTTTTTAAGGATATGCATCCGCTGAATATCGCCGCTGCTTTCTTTGATCATCGTCACATTGGGAATCTTGAGAAGCTTTTTAAGCAAGCCGGTCGACATATCGACCCCACTGGTAGCAGGATTATTATACGCCATAATGGGTATCGATATTTTAGAAGCAACGGCATCGTAATGTGCGACAATCTCATCATCCGTTAGCTTCCAATAGCTCATCGGAATAATCATGACGCCCGTCGCTCCTGCTTTTTCAGCAAATTGCGCATGATAAATAGTTTTATCCGTGGTAAGATTTGACACCCCAACCAGCGTGGGTACTCGTCCTGCTACTTGCTGTATGGTCGCTTCAGTTATCGATTCTTTTTCCTCATCGTTCAGATAAGGTAATACACCTGTGCTACCGAGAGGAGCAATTCCGTGCGATCCGCAAGTCACAAGCCTTTCCACCTGCGTCTTAAACAAAGGGATGTCTACGCGCTCATGATAGTCAAATGGCGTCACAGGATAAGCAATGATTCCTTTAAAAGGTACTTTATTCATAATAATATGCTTTTAAAAATGCGTCTCCAATTGTAGAGACGCAGTTAATAATTAAAAATCACGACCTTCCTCTTCACGAAGGGCTACTCCAAGATTCTGTAATTGCGGCGCATTTTCGCATGCAATATATTTTGCAGGCGCAGTGTCGCTAAGGTTCTGATGTTGATGCCATGCCCAAGATGGGATATAAACAGCATCTCCGGCCTCCCAATCAATGCGTTCATCTTCAACAAGCGTCCAGCCCTTGCCTTCAAGAACATATAGAATAGTCTCGTAAGTGTGACGGTGGCGATGTGTTTTTTGCCCAGGTAATAGACCGCCGATAGTCATACTGACATTTTTACTCGGTAGATCAACAAAAAACACCGGATGTTTTCTTTCTTCCGAAAACGTATTATGCACGCCGGCATTTTCAACATTCTTGTGAATCGCATGCGAAGGTTTTACATAAGTTGGTCTTGCGAAAGTCTGATGAAAATCTTTCGAGCTAAATTGCTTCTGCTCCTCGTGAATGGATTTTCTTACTTCTGATACTTTTTCTAATTTTGACATCGCTTATTAAGTTTTGTTATGTGCACTATTGCATCACAAATGTAGATGCAATCTGGATGGTATAACTGGTTCAGTTTAGACAAAGACTCCTGGTCCAGATGAGCATTATGAGTTGTAGCTTCTTTACAGGCACCCCTTTAGATTCAAAATCAAGCACATCAAAATGGTCTGGGGATTAATTTAATAAACCCCAAACCATTCCCTGCCCTTTTAGCGGCTAACATCTGCAAGCGATGCTCCGAAATTAATGTGCAGCACATTTCCATTCGGTGTCACCAAAGCTGGTACCGATTTGACACCTGCGTTTTCTGCTTCCTCGATTCGCTGACGATCTTCACCCAGGTGAACAACTTCAACATTGTGCTCACCGACAAGACTAATAATATCGTGCTCAGCACTGACACATACCGGACAACCTGCGTGATAAAAAATTGATTTTGACATGCTAATTAAATTAAAGTTTCGGGCAATATTACCGGCTCAAATATAGGGAGCATCCCTAATCGAATCATTTGGACCAGTAGCTATTATCAATTCTGGACTAGCTGCTTCACCAACCAGCAAAACATTATATACCAATAGAATTGTATCTTTGAACCATGTAAGTTGTTTATCCGATCAAAATAACACGTTCGATGCTAAGACCCTGGAAAATTGAAATATACATTGATTACAATGCGACGAAAGCAGTGTATTTACAAATTGCAGATGCCCTAATTACAGCGATTCAATTAGGGAGATTGAAGAGTGGCGAAGCGCTGCCAGGAAGCAGGACCCTGGCGCAACGGTTAAATGTCAACAGAAATACCGTAGTAGAAGCATTGCAAGTTTTGCTCAATGAAGAATGGATCATTTCAAAAGAACGAAAAGGTACATTTGTCGCAGAAAACTTACCTACCCAGCAGCAGCAAAAGCACGCTGATCATACCAAATCAGCAGAAAAATATGTGAATAACATTGCCCGGATCAATTTTGATGACGGCTATCCCGACAGTAAAATTGCCCCGGTTGCTGAACTCGCAATGGCCTATCGGCAGATATTTAACCGCAATGCACGTTGGCAGATGATGGGGTACGGAAGTGAATTTGGCGATCCAGCATTTATTGATGCCCTCGTGCAGATGCTCAATCATCAGCGGGGTATGAAGATCAACAAAGAATCGCTCTGTATCTCACGGGGAAGCCAAATGGCCATGTACCTGGTATCCCAATGTTTATTTAAAACTGGTGATTATATTATGGTGGAAGATCCCGGCTATAAACCGGCATGGAAGGTATTTGAACATGCCGGCGCGACACTTTTGCCTGTAAGTGTCGATGGTGAAGGATTAATCATCAGTCAAGTTATCAAGTACTTACAAAACAACAACAGAATAAAAGCGGTCTATATTACACCTCACCATCAATATCCAACAACGGTCACATTAAGTTTACAACGTAGAACAGAGCTTGTCAGATTAGCAAACGAATACAATTTTACGATCATTGAAGACGATTACGATAATGAATTTCATTATGGCTACCGTCCCCTATTGCCATTGTCAAGTTTAACGGAACTCAACAATTATGTCTATATAGGAACAATGAGTAAAGTAGTTGCACCAGCATTACGAATAGGTTACTTAGTGAGTAGCGATAGCACATTAGTGCAGAAAGTGGGTGCCTTACGTAAGATTATTGATGTGCAGGGTGATGGAATAATGGAGAAAGCTGTGTTGCAGCTGATCAGTGATGGCACCTTAAAAAGGCATATTAAAAAAGCGACAAACCATTACAAAAACAAGAGAGATAGAATGGCCGCTCTTTTGCGAAAACATCTTTCTGGAAAGGTCACGTATAACATCCCTGATGGTGGTTTGGCCTTCTGGTTGATCCCTAACAAGGAAGTCAATTGGGAGGAAATAGCACAAAAGCTCTTCACAATAGGAATAAAATTTATCACTCCGGACCATTATAGTTTTGATCACACAACCAATGGTTTAAGAATAGGATTTGGTTCACCTACTGAAAAAGAATTTGAAGAAGGCATCATTGAATTAGGGAAACTGCTCTAAGTCAGATCCCTGTTCAAGCGAGCTATTATCTATTGGCCAACTCGTATTCAATCTCGTCATTGCGATCTGCGATCTTTATAAAGTTTAAGCGTTCTAACAGCTTGATAGCCTGCAAATTACCCCTAGTGGTTACAGCCCATATACGCCTTAATGCGAGTTTATTTTTCCCAAATGCAACTGTCAGTCGCATCGCATGAGACATGTATCCTTTTCCACGGAATGCGGATAACAAGACACAACCCAGCTCCCCTTCCCCGTTTTCAAGCCCCCGATAATAACCACAGGTACCGACCACTTGTCCGCTAAGCCGATCAATTATACACCAGTGAAATGAATTTCCATTCAGGAGATCTTGATCAATCTTTGCCTGCATAGCCATTGCCATAGTTACATCCGAAGCCTGGATGCCATCATAAAAAGAAATAGGGACAAGAGCTGGAATATCCGCTGCTCCAACTTTTCTCAACAGGATCCTTTCATCCGAAAGCTCCGGATAGTTATCGTTTCCAATAGATGAAGTGGTTATCGTCATAAAATACTATTATTTTCATTTTCATCATGCTAAAAGAATCATCAAATTATTCGAATCTAATCATATAGCATAGCCCTAGCCATCTTTAAGCTACCCAAGATAAGAAGAAATAGACCACATCACCTGTTTTTATTTTTACTGCAGCTATTTTTTTACTTTTTTAAGGATGCAGTAACACAACAATTTAGCCATGTTATTTGTTATTGAAGTATAGAGCTAATTAAGCATCATGATGATGAATCTACAAGAAAACGCAACGAATAAAAGACTAGGTCTTATTATTGCAACAATTTTGGGAAATGCGAATCAATCTTTCGCAAATGAAAACACAGCAGCATTACAAAACAGAGGTCCCGAGGATGACGACGAACTGGAGGAAGATGAAGAACTCTATGATGACGATTTCGAGGAACCCGATCCTTTAGAAGAAATACCTGATGAGGATGAACTTGAACAGGAAGATGACTTCCTTTAAAAAATTGCCTTTATTGTGCTGGTATTGAGCACATGTACATAAAAAAGAATGCAAGATGACCTTGCATTCTTTTTTTTATGCCATTACCTTTTTCTCGCAAATCACCTGCGTACTTCTCCAATATTTCAGGTATTTAACGAACCAACTATTTCATTCTGAAAGCTGTTCTTCTTACAAATCACTTCATAAAAAATTAGAACTATGGACTTAAATAAAACAACAGCAACAAAAAGACTAGGTCTTATTATTGCAGCAATTCTTACCAATACCGACCCGAATAGATCTGCTAACAATGAAAACGATCTTCGAGAGCAAAAGCAGGCAGAAAATCCATCCTCCAATCCTGATCCGGAGTTAGAGGATCCAAATTTTGTACCGGACGAAGCAGATGATCAAGATTCAGGACTGAATGAAGACGCTTTAGAGGATGAGGATCGTGATGATTTAATTGACCCCATCGATCCATTAAATCAGCGTCCTGATGAAAGTGACATTGATCCCGATGATGAAGATCCGTTGGAACTTCCTGAGCAAGATGAAGATGAACTGGAAGAAATAGAACCTGACGATGAGTTGCCGGTTGAGGAAAAAGATGATCTTGGACAAGATACACCGAGCGAATTTCCGGAAGAAGACCAAGATGAATTTTTGGAAGAAAGAGATTTCTCCGATCAAAATAATAATGAAAATAAAGACTTCGATCATAATGATCAGGATCTGGAAGCAGAAGGGCTTGAAACGGAAGATAATCGAGGCAATTTCTTATAATCGCTAAATCAGTCGATGATCAAGGTGCTATCCTGATAAATGTCAATCCGATCGATGAAAACTTTAAGTACACATTTTTTACCATGTAGGTTGTCATATCCATATGTCCTGATCTACATGGTAAAATCGAATCACAAGCTATATAAATGTACAACCGACGACCATATATGCCTAACCAGCTAGTCGGTAGAACCAAAGGTCAATACCACAAGAGAGATCGCTCTTGACCCACACGGAGAGACTCTGCCTTTTACAAGTATTAAATACCTTTTCTATAAATCTGACCTATTTCTTACAAAGTTCTTAAAATGGATGATATCTAGGTAAAAATGCCAACCATCCCCTTTTTTATCAGAAGACACTTCTTGCACTTTATACGTATTATTACATCTCACACCCTTTACCTTACTTATTATCAAACTATTATCTTAAATTTAACGTTATATAAGGATCAAGTTGGTGTTAAGAAGGAGGTCCAGATGGGAAATGTAAATTTAAATGTCTTTTTCCAGGAAAAAAGACAATTACTAAGTCATTTTGCAAGTCAATTTACATCAGATTATGACGAAAAAGAAGATCTGATACAAGAAACGTATTTAAGGGCATTAAAATCCATCCATGATTTTATCAATGATCCGAAATTAGTGACGTGGCTCTATGTCATCATGAAAAATGTTTACATCAATCAATATCGCAAAGAAAAGCGAAAAAATGTGATCTATGATTACTTTTTACACGCTGATTCCAGTGCATATATAAGTACTAATTTATCAGAGAACAAAATGATTAACGAAGATATCCAAAAAGCAATTGATAGCCTATCCACCGAAAATGCAGAGATTTTCCGTTTGCATTTAGATGGTTATAAGTATCATGAAATTGCGGAACTGCTTCAAGTTCCAGAAGGCACCATCAAGTCACGCATTCATATGACGCGTAAAGCGCTGCAACAAAAGTTGAAGATGTATGATGATGCATAAGATTGGGTAAATAAAGAGGGAAAAACCTTTTGCCAAAAAAATCACGTTAAAGAAAGCATATATACCTTCATAACGTGATCTAAACATGACTTAAGCTTATTATATATTTAATTCTTTTCTTCACTATCCCCCCTTAGTATAGGGCGGAATAGTCGAAGCTGTTTCAGTTGCTCCATTTGCCACTAATACACGTGCTTGATCCAAGTGTGCTTTAAGAGAAGGTAAGGTACCAATGATCCAGTTTTTAAGACCGACATCTTTGATCTGCTCATTGCTGCTTGCTTTTTCAAATAAATCGATCGCCTGCTGATGGGAGGCAATCGCCTCATCTTTAAAAGCTTGATCGAAGCTGGTACTGTCACTCCCTTTTACCATATCCCACTTCTTTTGATGATCGGCATCCAGGCCATCCGTCAATGTGAAGCCAAGTGTACTTGACATCTTTTGCAAATCGCCGATTAATTTTTGATGGTCATCGATCAACATGCTTGCATAATTTTTAACCGCATCATTATTCGATCTCTCACTGGCCAGTTTAGCAATAGCAATTTCATATCGATTGGACATATAAGCTTTCGTTATAAATTCCTGTTCAGCATTTTGCTGTTTAAAGGCTAACAGGGCAATAATTCCTAGAAATATACCCCATAATTTTAAATTTCTGATCATGATTTTAATATGAATGTTAGTGATTTATCTTCATCTATAGTAAGAATATACCTTATGCATTTTTATTATACTGCTGATCGTGTCCCTGAGTTTTCACGATCTTATTGTAAATTCCAAACAGCAGAAACGGTGCTACCCATTGCCCGACAAATAGTGCACTATGTTTGTGCCCGACACATTTTAAAGCCGCTGCGCCGATCATGGCCGTGATGGCTGCACATAAGAATACTTTTGAAGGCAACTGAGCGGTTTTTTCCTCGATCTCCTTGGTCATCTCTCCTTCTTGAAGGTTTTTGTTTTCTAAATTTTCCATCTTACTCCTTTTTTGATTAAGTAATACGTTATGATCTCTTAAATAAAGAATCAATCCGAACAGGTAAAAGTTCAATTCATATTACTTTAAGGGTATTTCACACCGACACAACAGGTGTTTCCACCTATAAATTACTGATTTTATGTGTTATACCGCGTATGTGGTAAATGCGCAATCGCTTTGAACAAACACCCCTTTCACTATGGATACGATCGGGCAGGGAAAATCTTTAATTGTTAAAAATATGATCTATGGCAGAAATGATGCAGATTTTGACCGTACGGATCACACTGGTACTTATACCTAGCCCCATAAAACCATTAGCTATACCGTCGTAAAGGCCTAAACTTTTAATGCCAAATGACCGTTAAATTAGTAACACTTTTAAATTAATGGAGGAAAATATGGAACATGCAAATTTAAATGTCTTATTCCAGGAAAAAAGACAACAACTGAATCATTTCGCTAGCCAATTTACCAATGATTACGATGAAAAAGAGGATTTGGTACAGGAAACGTTTATTCGGGCGTTAAAATCAGTTCATAATTTCATCAATGATCCAAAATTAATGACCTGGTTGTATGTGATTATGAAAAATATCTATATCAACCAGTATAGAAGAGAAAAACGTAAGCATTTAATCTATGAAGAATATATCCATACAGACTATTTCAATACCGTATCAAAAAATTTAAATGAAGACAAAATGATACAGGATGATATCCAAAAAGCGCTGGCAAGCGTATCGGCCGATAATGCAGAAATATTTAAGCATTATCTCGATGGTTATAAATATCACGAGATTGCCGAAGCTTTTAACCTACCGGAAGGAACAGTTAAATCACGCATTCACCAGACGAGAAAGACTTTGCAACAGAAACTCAAGATGTATCAGCTATCCTGATTCCACGGCATTGCAGTGGAAACAGCTTCATTAAAAAATCATCACAATAATTGATCACCTCACTGATGTGGGCGATCGATCAAAATAGATGAACAAACTAGATCATAATTTTTTAACATAACAATTCAATCATGAACATGACGTCCCTAATTTTAGGAGCTTTTATAAGCCTGGCTATGGTCACAGGATGTGGCAATGCCAATAATGATAATAAAGACGCTGATAAAAAGTATTCAGACACGATCGATGACCAGGGAAATCCCATTTATCCAGATAGCGTCAATCAGGACTCCACCACGGTCAATTACCGGGATACAACTTCCAATATACCAAGTGGTACAGTCCCTCCTACTTCAAAATAGGATGATTACTGAAGATGAAACAGGTTCATTAGAACAACTGGATATACAATCAAAAAAATGTGTTTTTAAGTTTAAAACAAACTTTTACCCCTCACCGGTTGTTTTATTAATGAAGCGCAATAGTTAACAAAAAAGATTCAATCATGGAAAACTCACAATTAAAAGAAGAATTTGAACAAGTCAACGAAAGCAGTGGCACTTCCCCACATCGTTACGGTAAAGAAGCTTTTAGAAAAGAGAAAAAAGCAAAATGTAATAAGAATCTCTTCTGGTTAGGCGGAGCAATTGTAGCCCTAGCGATATGGAAATACTGCGAATCAAATCATAAAAAAAGTGGATTGCTAGCCATGTTGGATGGCGGTAAAAGTTCTTGCCCGACCGACTTATTAAAATCCAGAAGATAACAAGTTCGAGATCAATCTGTATCTCCTTATTGCTAGTTATCGCAAAAGGTATCCATACATCATTTTAAACAAACATTTAAGGCCATTAACATGAGTCAAGAGAATATTATAAACAGAGAAGAAGCTCGACAAAAAATCAAAGAGCTTGCCGAAGGCATCAATTATTGTTTTTTCTGTACCGATCTGAAACAGCCACCATTCGAATCCACTCCAATGAGTGTTCAAGAAGTGGATGACCAGGGCAATATCTGGTTTCTTGCATCAAAAGAAAGCGATAAATACAAAAATATTAATCAGGACAAACAAGTACAGCTGTATTTTTCAGATCCTTCTTCCATGGAGTACCTCGCTTTATACGGAAGTGCGGAAGCCGTCGATGATCAGCAAAGAATTGACAAATACTGGAACAAATTTGTAGAAGGTTGGTTTGAAAAAGGCCGTGAAGACCCCAATATCATTTTATTTAAGATCGTTCCTGAAAAGGCACATTACTGGGACACCAAACATCATAAACTTGTTTCCTATGCCGTCACACTGATTAATGCCATAGGTGGCGATCTGGGTGATCAAGGAAGAGAAGGTGACATCCTGGTATAACTGGTCGTATTAAAAAAGTAGAAATTCACAAAAACACATATATTATGAGAAAAGTAGCATTATTGACAATGGCGTTATCTGCCGCTACGCTATACGCATGTAACAACACACCACAGGAAAAAGCAGAAAAAGCAATGGAGCAGACAGAAGAGAAAGCAATGGATGCTGCCACTGATGCTGAAAAAGCTTCTGATAAAGCAGCGAATATTGATATGGAAAAAACAGTCTATGCCAATATGGCCGCGGCAAATGCAGCGGTAGCTAAAATTGCGATGCCTGCATTATCAAATAGTAAAGCAAAAGAATTGGCTTCAGATTTAGGTAAGTCAATTGTAGATCGCATCAATGCGAAAACAAACGATGATATTGTTGAAGCCGAAAAAGATATCATTGAGGACAGAACTGATGTGGAGAAAGCATTCTTAGAAAAGAAAATCTCTGCTCAGGATAAAGATCATATTTTAAAATATGGTGATGACTGTCTAGCTGCCGCACGCGGAGCTGTGTAGTCTTCCGGTCAAATAAAAAAAAGCTAGCATTTTATAAATGCTAGCTTTTTTTGTGTGTTTCCAAATGCATCATACTAGATGGTCACACGTCCGCCGGTAGCCGGTATTGTCGCTCCCGAAATATAAGAAGCTGCGGCTGACGCTAAAAATACATAAATAGGTGCCAGCTCTGCAGGCTGACCAGGTCGGCCGATCGGTGTATTGGCTCCAAATTTTTCATGATCAGGAATGGTGCTCGGAATCAATGGTGTCCACACCGGCCCGGGTGCAACAGCATTGACCCGGATATCTGAACCGTCCTCAAAAAATTGCTGGGCAAGGCTTGCGGTATAATTTTGGATCGCCGCTTTTGTCGCTGCGTAAGGCAACAAAGATGGATTAGGATCATAAGCATTGACAGAAGTCGTATTGATCACACTCCCACCTTTGGGAAGATGTGGCTTGGCATGTTTGGTCAGATAAAACATCCCGCTCACATTTGTTTCAAATGTTTTATTCCATTCTTCGGCAGAGATATCGGTCACAGACTGATAACTCATCTGATAGGCCGCATTGTTAATTAAAATATCCAGTCTTCCAAATTCCTTGATCGTATGCTTAATAGCGGACGCACAAAAAGATTCTTCCCGTATATCTCCTTGAATCAGTAGTGCTTTTCTTCCAGCCTTTTCAATCCAGCTCGCTGTATCTGCAGCATCTTCACTTTCGACCTCATCCAGATAGATAATTGCAATATCAGCACCTTCCCTTGCCATGGCGATGGCAACCGCCTTACCGATACCTGAATCTCCGCCGGTGATTAAGCAGACCTGCCCGGTTAGCAGATTATTTCCAATATATGATTTCTCTCCATGGTCGGGCACGGGATCCATTTTCTTGGATACGCCCGGCACAGGCTGATCCTGTTTCCTAAATGGTGGTTGCGGATACGCAGGATGTTTTGATGTCGTAACTTTCATAAGAATAATTTTTAGTGAACTTATTAATCCTCCAATACAAGAGATCAAATCAGGTAGTAAAACTTCTTATATTGGGTTATAAGAATGGTATGAAGCGCGTGCTAAAAGCAAGCATTCCACAATCAACACTGTGTTTACCTGATTTTCGGGTTGGCGCTAACAACCTAAAAATTTAAAACAATGCCGATGTGGAATGCTTGATGTCAAAATTATCGTTGCCACATATAAAGGAAGACAATGATCATGACAATTACTGCAATCCAAATTGCCCATGGGATCGTTTTGGCAGCAGGTTTATCACCCTGTTCTTCATGTGCTTCCTTTGGGACTTCTTCCTCTGAGAAATTAGTCTTGTTATCAAAATTGTTTTCCATGATTTCTTAAGTTATTTAATAGAATCACTTTTTGTGGAATCTATTTTAATCGTATCGCCCTGCAAAGTCATTTCCTGCTGTTCGCTTAAATTGTAACGTGTTTCATCACCTGCAGAGGGAGCAATTGTACTACTATTACCTTCACTGTTGTTACTTTTTGAGTCATTCTGACATGAACCCATTATACCTAAAACTATAATTCCCGATAATGCCGCTAATTTGAAGTTTTTCATAGTGTTATAAATTGATGTATACATAAATAACGACTGTATCAGGGTGATTGTTTGCTCAATATCACGATATACGCATTAAAACAAAGAAGCACAGGTATTAATACCTGTGCTCCCTTTCATTTATTGTTATTGTTAACCTTCTTTGTTCCATTATTGCATTAAACCTGTTCTAATCGCATATTTGATCAGCGCAGCGGTATTTTTCACACCGGTTTTTTCCAGTAAATTTTGTCTATGCCCTTCGACAGTACGTTTGCTTAAAAATAGTTTATCAGCGATCTGCATATTCGTAAATCCCTCACCAATGAGCTCCAGTACTTCCATCTCTCTTTCCGAAAGCCCCATCTTCTCCATGATCTGTTCAATGTTTAAGAAAGCAGTTGGTGACTTCTGTAAAGTATCGAGCATGATACCTCCAATCTCTTCACAGATAAACTGTCCACCATTGGCAACATGTCTAATGGCATATAGCATTTCCTCGTATCCTACATTTTTGACGAGATAGCCATTCGCACCATTCTTAAAAGCTTGCAGTACATGCTGTAAACTATTCAACATGGAGAGAACAATTATTTTTACGGACGGGTACTGCGATTTCACTTTCAATATGAGTTCCAGCCCATCCATATCTGCCATATTAATATCGGTTATCAGAACATCTGGAATATTCCCTTTGCTCATGATTTCCAATACCTCATTACCATTCGTTCCCTGATCAATAACTTCCAGATCAGATTGCGATTCCAATAATAGTTTCACTCCATTGAGGACAACTAGATGATCTTCAGCTATAACAATTTTAACCATATTTAATTTAGTTTTACAATAACTACTATCTTATTCTCTTGATTGTCACTTGCAAATGTTAGTGATCCTTCAAGCAGATTAACGCGGTTTTGCAGTTTTTTAATTTTTTTACTATTGCTTTGTTTAAGTTTATCTATATAATTATTGTTAAGTCCATATACTTCAAGATATAAATCATGCTCATCGGCATATAGATGAATCCCTAAAAACGGTAGTTCATCTGTTACAATTGCCGAGACAACATACCTGACCATATGAAAGATGAGCAACTGACAGCTAAAATCCAAGTCGTTCACTTGCTTATCCACAGCAATATCGTTATTTGGATTGCTAACCAGAAAATGATCTTCCAAGGCTCTTTTCAATCCAAAGTCACGTAAAACACCATTTAACAAAATGTTTGATAAATGCTGTACTTTACTGATCGTGTCGGTGACCATATTTTTGGTATTATCCAACTCAACCGAGTTACCATGCTCCATCGCATAGCGTTGCAAATTCAAGCGTATTGCATATAGATCCTGGGCAATATTTTCCCTCAGAACCTGTCCATACTTCAAATTCCGCTTCTCATATTCCTTGATTACTATTTTATAAAATTCCTCCCGTTTGTTCATACTCTGATGTCATGAAATAAGGTTATTTGCATAACACTTAAAGTTGCAGATAGCTTTAAGCAAAGATCGCACCGTTACTACAAAAATTTATACTTAATTACAATACGTATATATACGCTGAAAACGATTACTCCTATTTAGGTGGCCTAAGGTATTCATTTTCAATAAGCAGTGAAACCACTTGTTCAGACAAAAAAATAATAAAAAATTGATTAAAATAAAAAAAAGACTTTTTCCTATTTTAATCCTTATATTTAGAAAGCATTTAATTTTTTTTTAAGAATTAATAATTCGAGACTGTATCCACCGTTGGAAGTGATTTACTTTTTTTATTAAATTTATACCATGCTCCAGCACAATTAATAAAATGGAAAACAACGTGCCCTTACCCATTAATTTTATTCAACAATTTGGTAGCCTTATTGTTCTTGATTTTGATTTTCAAATCACCGGAGTAAGCGAGAATGTTCTTCATACGGTCAATCAAACAGAACATAGTCTTATTTTAGGATCTAAATTTGATGTCTATTTTGCTGATCTATTTGGAAAACATTTTGTAAAAATATGTCAGGTATTGGAAAATATACGGGATAAGAAATATCCGAGACAGATCTTGCCTCTCAAATTACCCCATAAAAGAGTCTATCTAAAATTAAGCTTACACGATGATCATTTGTTCATCGAATGGGAGGAGCAGTATAAAAAATATACTTCGGCAAAAAAAATAAATGAGTTTAGTTTCCTTTTAGACACCATAAAACCCAACAACTGGGATCTGGTCTGCCACGCTATTAACCGGATCCTTCATTATGACCATGTATTTGTCGTTCAGGTGCAGGAAACAGGTTATAGCCAGGTTATTGCAGAAGACACCTTAGACGGGAAAGCATATTACCGGAATATGGAATTCTCGAAAAGCTTTATGCCGAAAGAGGTTTTCCCCTATTACAGCATGTGTTCATACCGCTACAGTCCCAATCTACAGGATAACAAGCAACAGTTCTATTCCATTGATCCAAAGATCAATCTACTGGAGAGTCAGTTGGCCCCAGTTCCAGAACTGCACCGGCTTTTTCTATCGGAAAAGGAAGTTACAAGTGCCCTGTTTTTTTCTATACATGTAGATGGACAGTTTTGGGGACTTTTAATAGGACATCATCACAAAGAAAAGAATATCGATCTGCAGCAGCGAAAGCTCTGTACTTTTATGATCCAAAATGCCACCAGTAAATACGAAAACTACATCAATCAGGATCTGCTGGAACGAGGTAAACTGTTGAAAGACGCTGAAGTCAATCTGAAAATTGATTTATTAAAATACAAGACGGCCAATTGTGCCCTTGTGCAACATATGGGTACCATCATGGACATGGTCAATGCAGACGGTCTGGCCATATTTAATCAGGGTGATGTTTATTTTCACGGGATCTGCCCGAATAAAGCACAGCTATATGAGATCATAACCTTTATTCAGTCCCATTCCGAAAAAGCGTTATTTAAGGATAACAATTTTAGAGAAAGCCATGGGGAAAAGATTAAAGGACAATTACCTTTTGCAGGACTTATGTACCTTAAGATAGGGCTTTTGAGTGATCAGGTCCTGATTTGGTTCCGAAAAGAAACCGTGAGCAATGTAATGGAGATGCATGTCACTCCCCAAACAGATGGCAACGATGGGATTAAACAGATAGACCTCACTGAAAGTGTTAATTACGATATCGCTACCCCTTGGAACGATGTCGAAATCAGTTTTGTACTACGCCTAAATCAAATTTTAAAGGAATCCATTGTTGGAAAATTAAAAGACAAGCAACAATGGAGTGAACAGCTGTTAGCACTCAACAATGAATTGGAGATGTTAACCTTTACACTTTCCCACGATTTGAAAAATCCATTATCCATTCTCAAAATGGGGATCCAATTTTTACAGAACAGTAAACAGTCTCTCAACCCTGCAGCACTGCAAAAATGGTACAGCAACCTGATCGCCAGCACGGAAAGTATTGAAAGTATCATCAACAATGTCGTGTTACTTTCCCAACGTAAAACCGGAACCTTCACGAAAGATCCGATTCCGATGGCATACACATTGGATCAGATCTATAAAGAAAGTATTATCCTGCACAATCCCGCTTTAGCAACGGTTGATTACGGTAAATTGCTTCCGGTATGGGGTGAGAAAAGTGCTTTGTATCAGATCTTCAGTAACATCATCGGCAATGCGATCAAGTACAGTCCTGGCACCGCCGGCGTAAAGCTTCACATTGACAGCTATTTTGAAGATGAGCAGGTCTGTTATAAGATAAAAGATCAGGGTATCGGTATTCCCAAAGAAAACCTGCACAGCATATTTGAGATTTTTAAAAGGGGAAAAAATGTGGATCACATCGAAGGAACAGGTGTTGGTCTTTCCTTAGTGAAGCGTATTATGGAAAGATTAGGGGGAACCATCAAAATAGATTCTGAAGAAGAAAAAGGAACGACCGTTTACCTCTACTTCCCTATTGTTGAAGAATTCCCAGCCAGTATGCTTTTAGATGATCTGTAAAAAAATTGCTAATCATCCAGATCAAGGGTGAACCGGTACAGTTCATGGATAATATGGTTGACTGCGGTGATATAAATCTGGGCAGCATCGCAGTCTACACAGTGCAGTGTTTTTCGCATATGGATACCACTAAAGCATATGGCTATAAAGATATCGCCCACCTCAGCTTGATGTTCAGTGGATGAATCCGGAAAAGCCATCCCGGTTATCGCCACATAAACATCGGCCTCCACTAATTTTTTAAGCCCCTCCAGCATTTCAAACGTGACTTCCGATGACTCTGGAGTAAAGTATGAAATGCTATGTTCATCTACCTGCAACAACGACTTTTTGACACTTGTCGCATAACTCGTCACTCCTCCTAAGAAATAAGATCCAGAGTCCGTCTGCATACTCAGCACACTGCCGAGAAAACCACCCGTCATACTTTCTCCTATAAAGACCTTGAGCTGGTTATCTTTTAAAAACTGACCAACTTTGTCTAATGTTGTCGTATCAATATATTCCATCATATATTTTTATTGTTAGTGGTACTAAGTGAAATCTTTAACTACAAACAACCACCGATCATTAAAAGTTCATTTTTATCATTTCCGCATAGGATAATAATTCATTTACTAGTAGACAGCCTCGTTATCTTAACGGGTATAAATACCCAATTTTAACATGTATTTCCCAAACGATAAAATCTATTTTGTCCTCACCTCGATTATAAACAGCATTTATTCGTCAGACTAGGCGCTAATGTGCTGTGAAGCAAGCCCTATACTAAAATAGCGCATGATCTAGGTATAAATACCTGGTGGCACAACCACCTCTTTTTTACCGCTTCAAGAGGCTTTTTTGGCTGGAAATTCGCTTGTATATGGCTGTAATTTACTGCTATCCATTTTCGGCACGACTCAAGTTGCATCGGGTAACGGTAAACGACAGCACATCATAATTTATAAATACAGCAATTATAATCACGATGCAAAATACAGATGACACGCTTCCAAGCCCAAGGCTACTTCAACACAACCACTGGGCATTAAACGCACAGCATAACGCAAAAGTAGGCAGTAGTCCAGGCTATGTACATGAAAATTAAAACCCATTTTAGAACAAAAACTTAGTCAATATCGAGCCCGTTAACAACAGATGGCCATCTGTAAAGAGACCATCAAAAATTAGAGAAAAACATGTATAAGAAAAGAACAATTATCGTTTCCAATAGATTACCCATACGCATTGAACGTAAAAACAACGAACTGCAGTTTATCCCGAGCGAGGGCGGTCTGGCCACAGGCTTAGGTTCGGTTTACAAAAGCGATGAGAACATATGGATTGGTTGGCCCGGAATTATTCCCTTAAACACACAAGAAGAAGAAATCATAACCCAGGGACTGGCTGAACACAACCTTATTCCGGTCTTTTTAACCGAAGAGGAACTAAAAGGTTATTATGAAGGATTTTCGAATGAGGTCTTATGGCCGGTTTTTCATTACAGACCTTCCTATGCGGTGTACCGTACACCAGATTGGGAAATGTACCAAAAAGTGAATGCAAAATTTTCAGCAGTAGTCGACCAGCAAAATGTACAGGAAAAAGATGAAGTCTGGATCCATGATTATCAGCTGATGCTGCTCCCACAACTGGTTCGTCAATCGCATCCTACCATTGCAATCGGCTTCTTCCAGCATATTCCTTTTCCAAATGATGAAGTTTTTAGAAGTATCCCGTGGCGCAATGAATTACTCAAAGGACTACTGGGAGCAGATCTTATCGGTTTCCACACCTTTAATGATACACAGCATTTCCTAAACTCCTGTGCCCATATTCTTGGTCTCAATGTACAGAACAATTGTCTGCATACCGATGGGCGCAGTATATTTACCGAAGTCTATCCAATGGGTATCGATTTTGATAAATTCTCACAGTTGTCCAATAGCGAACCGATCCAGACCCGTGCACAGGCAATAAAAGATTATTATAAAGATCAGAAAATAATACTCAGCATCGATCGTCTTGATTACAGCAAAGGCATCATTGAACGTTTAGTGGCATATGAAAATCTCTTGGTTAAATACCCGGAATTAAAAGAACAAGTCGTGCTCTACATGATTGTCGTTCCTTCACGTGATCATGTCGCTCAATATAAACAGTTACTAGACGAAATTGACCGTACTGTTGGCCATATCAATGCTGTATTTGGCAGTAACGAATGGACACCTATCGCCTATTTCTACAATTCATTTCCATTGGAGGAATTATCGGCCTTGTACGTGGCAGCAGATATCTGCCTGATCACTTCGTTACGTGACGGTATGAACTTGGTGTGTAAAGAATATATTGCCAGTAAGGAGAATACCGATGGTGTGCTGATCTTAAGCGAACTGGCAGGCGCGGCAAAAGAATTGACACAGGCCATCCATATTAATCCCAATGCAACAGATCAGGTGACCGAAGCCATTTATGCGGCATTGCATATGCCGGTTGCTGAACAGCGCATGCGCCTCAACGACAGCATTGAAATCGTCAAAAAATTTAATGTCAGACACTGGGTGCGTCTATTTTTCAACAGGCTCCGCGAAATCAAGCTATTCCAGCAGAATGAAATGGCCCGAAGAATCAATGAGCAGACTAAGCTAGCGATCCTCGATCAATATAACCGCGCCACCAGAAGACTCTTTTTTCTGGATTACGACGGTACACTTATTGGCTTCCAAAATGACGCGGCCGCTGCGATACCTACAGAATCGTTATACAACACACTCAATCTATTGCAGGAAAACGATGCCAGTCAAGTCGTCATTATCAGTGGAAGACCGCATGAAACGCTCGATACCTGGTTTGCCAATGAAGAATATTTTCTGGTAGCAGAACATGGCGCATGGAGCAATTATCCGACCCACAAATGGCAAAGCGGTGCGATCTTATCTACCCGATGGAAAATTCCTGTCAAACATATCATGACCAAATTTGCCAATAACACTGCTGGTTGTGTTATTGAAGAAAAGTCATATTCTTTAGCTTGGCATTACCGTAAAGCACAGCCCGGATTAGGACAGCTTCGCGCGCTGGAACTGGTGGAGAGCTTACGTTACTTAGTGCAGCAACATGGCCTGCAGCTGCTGATGGGCGATAAAGTGATCGAAGTTAAAAATAGCGAACTCAATAAAGGGAAAGCAGCTATGGAAATCGTGAACAGCTATAATCCGGATTTCATCTTTGCAATCGGCGATGATGCGACCGACGAAGATATGTTTTTAGAGCTACCTGCCGATGCGATTACCATCAAAGTGGGCAATAAAAAGTCCGCAGCGCAGTTTTATGTAGATACACAGCAGGAAGCTGTACAGCTCATCGAGTACTTTGCTTATAATAGAAAAAATCAAAAACTGATCAGTCAATCAGAATCTGAAATTAAAATAGAAACTTATGACCAAAACACCGAAGCATAAATACAACAGCGGCATCATTGGAAATTGCTCCTATATTGCGCATGTCAATATCACCGGCAATATTACCTGGTTATGCTGGCCCACATTTGAAGATTCATTTGTGTTCGGTAGTTTATTGGACCAGGAGAATGGCGGAGAATTTTCGATCCTGCCGACTTCCGAAATTACAAACACCGATCAGCAATATATCGAAAACACCAATATTCTATGTACGACGTTGACCACTGCTGAAGGCAGTTACCGGATCACCGATTTTGCACCGCGTTTTGAGCAGTACGAACGCTATTACAAACCGTTGATGCTGGTGCGTAAAGTAGAACCGCTCACCGGTAGACCAAAGATCCGTGTGCGCTGTACACCCAAATATCAATACGGAAAACAGGGATTCACGAAAAACCGAGGCAGCAACCATATCCAATTTGAGCAAGAAGACATCAAAATGCGCTTGGCCACCAATATGCCGGTCAGCCATTTTTTCGATGATATTCCACATGTGCTGAGCAGTACGGTTTATCTGGTCATGACATTCGGGAGCCCATTTGAGGCTCCGATTGAACGTACCGCAGAAGATTTTTTAAGCAGAACCAAAGGTTATTGGCAACGTTGGGTAAAAAATGCCTCTATACCTTCCTTCTGCCAGAAAGAAGTGATCCGTTCTGCACTCGTGCTCAAGCTGCATCAATATGAAGATACAGGTGCTTTGATCGCGGCCAGTACGACAAGTCTTCCCGAACATCCGGGAAGTGGCCGTAACTGGGATTATCGCTACTGCTGGTTGCGGGACAGCTACTATGTACTGACTGCCCTGAGCCACATCGGGCAATTTGAAGAAATGGAGAAATATGCCTCTTACATTGCCAACATTACACAGACCGATCGCGGACGGCTGCAACCGCTCTACGGGATCATGGGGCAGCATCAGCTGACAGAAACCACACTTGACCATCTGGAAGGTTACTTAGGGAATAAGCCCGTGCGTTTAGGGAACCAGGCTTTTGAGCACATTCAGAATGATGTCTACGGACAGGCACTGCTTGCCCTGTTGCCGATGTTTACCGACCACCGCTTCAGTCATCAGAATACCGGTTTGGCCAAATCCTGGACCAACTATATTCTGAAGAAAATTGAAAGCACCATCGATGAGTTCGATGCGGGGATCTGGGAATTCCGGAATTTTGAAAACAGACACTGCTATTCCAATCTGTTTCAGTGGGCCGGTGCGACAGCAGCTTTAAAAATTGCCGAACAGTACGGTTTTGAGGAAATCAAAATTAAGGCACAAGAATTACGGGAACGCGCCAGTGTGCATATTGAAAGCTGCTACGATGAAGAGCGCGGTGTGTACACAACGGCTACGAAAAACCCCAATTTAGATGCTTCTACCCTACAGCTGATCATGATGAACTATCTAGATCCCGCTAGTGATAAAGCAAAACGTCACCTCGAAGCTTTGGAAGAAGAGCTGAAAGGAGAAAATGGGCTGTTTTACCGTTATCTGCATAAAGACGATTTTGGAAAACCGAAATCAACATTTCTGGTATGCGCCTTCTGGTATGTGGAAGCACTGGCCTGTGTGGGTAGATTAGAAGAAGCGCAACAGGTATTCAAGCAGTTGATCGGTTACGGCAATCACCTTAAATTATTCAGTGAGGATGTCGATGAGCAAGACGGTAGTCAATGGGGCAATTTCCCGCAGGCTTACAGTCATGTGGGACTGGTCAATGCAGCAAACCGCATAGCGGTTAAATTGGATCACCCTGCATTCTTGTAATCTCACTGATTGTCAATAAATTTGGAATAATAGAACAGAGACAATGCTTGAGTTCTATTATTCCAATTTATACTATCAAACAACTTATTGCAAGTTACAATTAGTGTTCAATTTTATGCGTATCACGCACACTACTAAAGGTCATGGCCAGCATCTTCCAATCTTTCTTTTGCTTTTTGTACACCTCCGTTACCGTAAACTCTGTTACTGCATCATTTCCACGCACATCAGCTGTTAAGGTAATTCTATTCCAAACAATTGCAACATCGCCTACGATCTCGACCGCTACATCATGAATAGCGGCTTTCTTATACCAGATTCTACCGGTTTTTATAATGTCGAGTTCTTCATTCTTCTTCCATGTTCCGCTCATATGAACAAACTTTGACTTATCATCGAATAATGCTGCGAGTTTATCGACATTCTTATCAGCCATCCACTGCCACTTCAATTTCGACAGTTCCTTCACTTCTTCTACTGCATTCATTTTTTGTGCAAAAGACAACTGCACTGTCAAGACAAATAAGAGTAATCCAAAAATAGCTTTTTTCATTTTTTATTGTTTTTATATTAAAACTGATGTTCTTTAATTTTCATAAATACGATTAATCCTCCAATTAGACGAAAGGCTAATAGAGAATTAACCCTGCGCACCGTGAGCTAAGTATTGTTTCATAAAAGGTTGGTTATAGTATCGTTTACCAGTATGGTGAAAAAGAGCATTGGCAACAGCACCGAACATCGGCGGAAATACCGGCTCTCCCATACCTGTGGGGTTTTCCTGATTTTGCACAAAATGAACTTCGATATGTTTTGGACACTCATTCATACGAATGATCCGATAAGTATTGAAGTTGCTTTTCTGCGGTACTCCATCTGCGAACAATTGTTCTCCGTATAGTGCATTTCCAATACCGTCAATCACCGCACCTTCCGCCATATTGACGGCTGCATCCTGATTCACCACAATACCACAATCGACGCTTGCAATCGCCTGCACAACATAGGGTTCATTATTCTTAACGCCTATATCGACCAAAGCCGCAGCATAGGTATTATGGCAAAAATAAGCCGCAATGCCTCTCCCTGTACCATCGGGTTTTTTAAGTAAACTGGCTTTCTCCTTCAACAATTGCAGGACACCTGCGTAACGTGATGCATCATAATCATTACGTTGTCCAACAGGACGTTCTTTCGCCCTTTTAAGTAATTCCAGACGGAAATCGATCGGATCTTTTTTCATTTCAACAGCCAGTTCATCCAAAAATGACTGCTCTGCGCTAGCCATAAAATTGGATCGCGGTGCACGAAATGCTCCGATCGTAATATCGGAATCAACCGCCCAGGATTCGGCTAAATAATGATCAACCGCTCCCGCCGGAAATCTATTTTCATGTAGCGGAGATTCCGGTATTCCCCCAGCCTTGACATGAAATCCGATCAACTGATTATTGTTATCTAAAGCAGCCCGATATGTTGCACTGTAAGTAGGTCTATAAATACCATATGTCGCTTCATCTTCACGGGTATACATCAATTTCACAGGAGCATTTAATTTCTGAGAGATCACGGCGGCCTCCACCAGATGATGTCCATAAGCCCTGAGTCCAAAACCGCCACCCATACGGGCGAGCTTAATCTTTATCTTTTCTTTAGGCAACCCCAATCGGGCCACCAACGTCGTTGTGATGACCTCCGGTGCCTGGATAGGCGCATATAATTCCGCTTGATCTGCCGTTACATGAGCAAAACAGGAAACGGGCTCCATGGTATTGTGAACCAAAAATGGTGCTGTATACGTTCGCTCAATGATGCGAGCAGCATTTTTAAATGCAGCATCCGGATCTCCGTCCTTACGTTTAACTTCCCCTGGAATCTTCGCATATCGATCCATTTCTGCATAATGACCAACTGTACTCTCCAGTTGAAGCGTGTCTTTATTCTTCCTTTTTGAGGCCGTTTGCAGTTCCAATTGCAGTTTTTTCTTTGCTTGCATCACTTCCCAGGTAGAAGTACCCACAACTACAGCTAAGCTGCCGAAACTCATCGTATCAAAATAATTGCGCGTATAGTCCTTTGCTAGCGGTTCAATCAGAAAAACATCCTTTATCCCCGGCATTTGACGTACTGCAGTATCATCAAACGCTGTGATCTCCTGCCCAAAGGCTGGTGGATGTACAATCATAGCAATTAACATATCCTCCTGCTTATAGTCGCTGGTAAACAAGGGTTTACCCGTTACAATATTATCCAGTTCCACATTCTGCTTTGACGAACCTATTATTTTAAAATCAGCCACATCCTTTAACTTCACATCTTTTGGTAACGGAACTTGGGCTGCCTGAGAGGCAATTTCACCGTAAGTTATTTTTTGATCACTTTTTTTGTGGAAAATGATACCAGCTTCTGTATGAATTTCGCTTAGCGGTACCGCCCATTTTTCAGAAGCTGCAATGATGAGCATCTGCCGTGCAGTAGCTCCCGCTGTTCGCAACACCGGCCAAGCCTGACGAACCGACTGACTACCACCAGTGAACTGGCGTCCATATCTTTCTGGAAAAAAATCAGCCTGCTCCACCGTTACTTTCTCCCAGGCTACATCCAGTTCCTCTGCGAGGATCATCGGAAGAGATGTCTTTACATTCTGTCCAAATTCAGGATTGGGATTAAATAATAGTACATCACCATTTGGGTAAATTTTGATATAGCTGTTCAATTCAATTATAGCATCGGCTACTGGTCCTGGCTCACTTGCCACCGCTCCAGCACCCGGCCAGTTGAAATGTAAAATCATTCCGCCACCGGCTAAAAGCGCGGCTTTTAAAAAAGATCTTCTGCCTAGCGTCGTTTTATCTGTTGTCATCGCTTATTTCTTTGATTTTTTGAAAAAATAATTACTTCGTGGGAGCATAAGCACCTGTTGTCAACCAGGTAATCCAAGCTTCTTTAAAAGCAGAATGACTAATCGGAGGCAGTGTCCTTCCTTCTCCGGGCTCCCAGCCCCATTTTACCAATCCATCATCCGCATGCGCTATCAATGCTTTTAGATCTTTATTTCCATTTTGTTTTCGGTCTACCAACTGCTTAGCCAATTCATATGCACTTTTTCCTTCAAAGACCATTTTCATATCCGCAGGTGGAAGATGCCAATTCGGACTTCCTGGCGGAGTTTTCAATCCTGCTGTATTTTCATCCTGATGGCAGTTATTACATTTCATGGTCAGCATTCCTTTTCCTTCAGGCCCGCGTTTCGGAAACATCGCATGCAACTTACGCTCATCACCCTGAAGAGGAATATCACCGCTTGGATGGCAATTCACACATCGGGGACTCTGTAGCACAGCATATACTTTTTTAAACGCTTCAACAGACTGTATGCTATCTTTCTTGACCCTGATATCCGGTTCTAATGTATTTTCAGATCGCGAATCACTTGTAAAAGCAGAAACCAGAACCGTTAAAAACAGACCGATGACACCCAAAGTCAATGCAAGCTTGTAAGTACCTTTGCTTCTTATATTATTTAATATTTTCATGAGCTATTTTTTAGCAGATTACACATCTATACATAACCATTTATTTCTTTTGCAATGATGCAGCATGATGTATGGCCTGACGAATTCGAGAATAAGCTCCGCAACGGCAGATGTTTCCGGTCATGGCATCATCAATATCCTGATCAGTTGGATTCGGCCGTTCACGTAATAATACAGCTGCCGACATGATTTGACCGGCATGACAGTAACCACATTGGGGCACATCCACATCTTTCCAGGCAACTTGCAATGGATGGTCACCTTTTTCAGAAAGACCCTCAATCGTGATCACCTCTTTGCCAACTGCGCGTTTCATTTTTGTAACACAGGATCTTACCGCTTCACCGTCCATATGGACCACACAAGCACCGCATTGTGCTACTCCACAGCCGTATTTTGTTCCAGTCAAACCGACGACATCACGTAAAAACCACAGCAGTGGCATCTCTTTATCAATAACGACCTCGTATTCCTTTTTGTTAATGCGAATGGTTTCCATAATTGTGTATGTTAGTTGTTATATAACAGTCTGTATTCATCATTTGTTTATTTTGGGCTTATCCTCTTTCTTTCAGATACTTTGGCTCTCCACTTTCAAAAGCCATCACATCATGATCTTAGTCTTAAAAATATGTATTTTTCACCTATACCTTATCGGGCACAGCACAAAACAGTAATATTGGTAGAAGAATCCGTAAATTGGGTTGTTGATTACAAGCAAAACGATGCTTTTTGAACCCATCCTCTCAAATTAATTCAGTACATTTATGGCTATGCAGTCATCAATCGTATACCTCGACTATAATGCCACTACACCCGTTGATGATCGGGTATTAGAACGGATGTTGCCCTTTTTCAAGCAGCAGTACGCCAATCCCAGCAGTCCCCATCTTTTTGCATTGCAGGCTCAGGAAGAGATTGATTTTGCTCAGCAAGATCTTGCCCATTTAATTAATTGCCGTACAAGCGAACTGACTTTTACGTCAGGAGCCACAGAAGCGATCAATATGGCGATAAAGGGGCTGACCTATGGTCACCGTAAACATATCATTTGTGCATCCACAGAACACAATGCAGTACTTGAATGTTGTCGTTACATGGAAACTAAGGGATATGCTGTCACTTATCTGCCTGTAGATAAAGATGGCATCATCGATTTAAAAACGCTGGAGGATAGCATTACAACAGATACGGCGCTAGTTTGTGTCATGCTTGTGAACAATGAGACAGGTGTTATGCAAGATATACCATCAATTGCCACCCTAACCCATCAGGCGGGAGCATGGTTCCTGTGCGATGCGACACAGGCTGTCGGCAAGATTCCGATTGATGTAAAGCAGATGCAAATTGATTTTATGCCGATTTCAGCACATAAGTTTTACGGTCCTAAAGGTATTGGCGCGTTATATACCAATCCTGCTATTGGTTCACTGGAACCCTTGCTGCATGGAGGTCGGCAACAGCAAGGTATGCGAAGTGGCACCCTCAACGTTCCGGGTATTATAGGAATTGGAACTGCCGCAGCTATCGCAAAACAGGAAATGACAAATCAAAATAAGCTAATTTTAACGTTACGCGATACCCTGGAAAAATCCATCTTAGAAATCGATGAAACTTTTGTCAACGGCCACCTGCACAAACGTATCTTCAATACAACAAATATCAGCTTACGAGGTCTACACTCCCAAGAAATGATACTTGCACTGGGCAACATTGCTGTTTCCAGCGGCTCGGCATGTTCATCCGTAACACACAGACCTTCTCCGATATTGCAAGCTATGGGACTGAAGGATGAAGATAATCTCAGTGCGATCCGGTTTAGTTTAGGTCGGTTTACAACTGAACATGACATCGATTACACCCTGGACAGAATCAAGAAAGTTGTTACCAAAATTCGTGGATAGCTAAAAAGCTATCCGTGTCCCTGATTATCCTGAACACGAAAAACATGCAAGAGCTGTGGGAATAGCGCTTTCATACTTTCTTTCACCCCATTTGTTGAACCTGGCAATGTCAAGACCAGCATACGGTCAGCAAAACCCGCGACCGCTCTGGAAAGCATCGCCGTTTTTACAAATTGCTGGCCATACTGTCTAGCAATTTCCATCACACCCGGCAATTGTCTGGTTAAATAGGGTTGCACAGCCTCAGGTGTAACATCCCGGTCAGACACTCCCGTGCCGCCCGTATAGATCAACATATCGATTCCTAATTCTTTGGAAACCTGCAATTGATGTTGAATAGCATCAATTTCATCCGGCACAACCTCAAATCGAACGACGGCAATACCATAATCTTCCAGTAACTCTTGCAATACAAATCCAGAGCGATCTTGTTTTTCGCCTGAATAGACCGAATCGCTACAAACCACAACTGCAGCTTTTATCGACCTGTTTTCTAACAGATGTACATGGTCACTTTTACCTCCCGATTTGTGCAATAACCGAATCGAGCCGATTTCAACATGTTTATCGATCGGTTTTAACATATCGTACAGCACCAGTGCGGCGACAGAAGCACCATGCATCGCTTCGACTTCTACACCGGTTTTATAGATCGTGTGCACGGTTACCGAAATCTTAATTGTGAGTTCTTCAATCTCAAAATCTATTGCTGCATATTCTATTGGCAACGGATGGCAGTCCGGGATGATATCGCTCGTTTTTTTTATGGCAAGCAACGTCGCCGCACGGGCAAACTCATAAACGTTTCCCTTCGGAACCTGTCCGTTTTTGATGGCATCTACCGTTAGAACATGAGAAGTAACCACAGATGCTGTTGCTACCGCTTTACGCAACGTAGCGGTTTTATGTGTAATATCGACCATCTTAATTATTTTTTTTCCACTGATGTGTATCGTCCTCAAATAGCTCTTTTCCCCAGATCGGAAGTTCTTTCTTGATGTGCTCCACGAGCTCATGGCAGGCCTGCTGTGCATCTGCGCGGTGTTTAGAAGATACAAATACAAAAAGGCACAATTGGCCGGTTGGCACCGTCCCTAAACTATGGTACACATGCATACAGATGAGCTTATACTTGGCAAACATTGCCTCTCTAATGGTATCCATTTTTTCTATAGCCATCTGTTCGTAAGCTGTATATTCAATTGCGGCTACGGATCTACCGTCTACCACATCGGCCCTGATCTGTCCCAAGAATAACTCGTGGGCACCGATAGCTGTTTTACTGCTATGTGCTGCAATACTCTTCGCGATCTGATCTGGAGAAATGGCTCCCTGCACAAATATATTTTTCATTTATTCTGCTTTATTAATACTTAAATATGAAATAATGCCACCCGCCAGGTGACTTACCCTCTTTGCGGAACCAAAATGCGCTTTCAGCTTTCCCGCGGCATGTAAACTGCGTTTTCCGCTTTGACATACCACAATAATATGTGTGGCCTTTAATTCATCCAAATGGTCAAACAGTATTGACAAAGGGATCTCCTGTGTTGCGATCGCAAATGACGGTTCCTCATAGGATTCCCGGATATCAACCAGACTGACGTTCTTATCCTGCAGATAAGATGCAATTTCATTGGGATATATCAAGCTGATATCCTGTTCCAGGTGTTGATTTTGTGAAGTATCCGTGCTCGTTTGTACAGTGTAACCATCAGTACTTTGCGGATTAGGAGTGATTGATAAGATCATGGATTGATAAGTCAAGACATTAAAAGTCATTAATTTATTGACCAATGGAACTCCTATACCCGTTATTAACTTCAACACTTCGGTGGCTTGCATCAGTCCGATGATCCCCGGCAAAACACCTAATACACCATTTTCTGAGCAATTTGGAGCTTCTTCAGCACTCGGGACTTGTGGAAATAGATCGCGGTAATGACAGACAGTTCCATCATCATCAGCGACATTAAAGATCGCTATCTGCCCTTCGTATTGATAGATCGCCGCAAAAACAAGCGGTTTTTTCAAACGTGTACAACAATCGTTTATGACATAACGTACCGCAAAATTATCCGTACAGTCAACAACGATATCATACTGTGAAACAATAGCATTACCATTACTATCATCAAGCAACACAGGATGTCCAACGATTGTGATAGACGGATTATTTTCGCTTAGCTTCCGCACAGCAACTGCGCACTTTAACTGCCCAAGATCTGCGGTGCTATATAGGGTCTGGCGTTGCAGATTACTCAGTTCTATCGTATCAAAATCAACGATACCGATACGCCCAACACCTGCCGCAGTCAGATACTGCAGTACCGGACAGCCTAAACCTCCAGCTCCGACAACAAGTACCTGAGCCGCGGTAAGCTTTTCCTGCGCCTCATAACCAAAACCTGGTAAACTGTAATGCCGCTCATATCGTGGATCCCAATGCATATTACCCTCCCGAAAATGGTGGCAGAAGTGCTACCGTATCCGATTCCTGTAACAGAACCAACTCTTTTGTAATCTTTCCATTCACTGCAAGCGCCATTTTACGGTTTTCGAGTAAAGGAAACTGCTGGATTAAACTTGTTAACAAATTTTCCGTATCCACTGCTTCTATAAAGAACTCTTTCTCTACAATTTCTACAAGCGGTCCAAATGCAAGTACTTTAATCTTATTCATCTCTTATTCAAATTAAGCATTCTTTTTATCTGATGAGACATCCCATAGGGATCATGCTCGTCAAAAGTCAAGACATATCTATCCAATTCTGATCACTATTGCTTTCTTACCGCGCAGCTATGCCGAAGTAAAGAGCAATTTATAGGCGGCAACGAGTAACACTGTTGCCAGTACATATTTTAAAACATCCTGATTAAACTTTTTAGAACCTAGATAAGCTCCCAAAAGACCGCCACTAAATGCGATGACAATATATAAAATCATATTGGAAGTCAACGTAATACCCTGTGTCAACATTCCTCCCAATCCTGCCAATGAATTGACAAAAATAAACGCGGCACTGATCGCCGCAGTTTGCTTCTGGTTCGTCCATAGCAACAGGATCAAAATAGGTGAAAGAATAATGCCTCCCCCTATACCGATCATTCCGGACAGAAGTCCTATGATAGCACCCAACAATATCGAAATCCATTTTACCGGAGGCACCAGGCGATCGTCTTCCACATTCTTAAAAAAGAAAAATCGGACTATTGGGAGCAACAATAAGATTCCTAATATTTTTTTATAAAGATGATCATCGATCGATAGCATACCGCCCAGAAAAGCAAAAGGTATAGATGCCAGCGCTATGGGTATAAAAATCTCTTTTTTAAAATGATTGCCACGGTAATACTGAATAAAGGCAGTTAAGGAAACAAATAAATTCAGGAACAGTGCAGTAGGTTTCATTTCTTGCGGTGCCACGCCATACAAAGCCATTAAAGCCAGGTAACCGCTCGCTCCGCCATGCCCAACAGAGGCATATAAAAAAGCAACAACAAATAAAATAATAAAAAATATTTCGGTATCCATAGATTTTTAAGGCAATACGATTACTTGGACTTTTTCACCTGCCCTAATACCAGTAGATTCTTCCGGTATCACGAGCAGGCAATTGGCCTGGGCATAAGATTGTAGACGGTAAGATTCCTGTGCATGCAGGGGCAATACCTTACCGTCCATTAAATGAGCTTTTATAAAATGTGTTAATCCACTGTTTTTTGGATAGTCAACGGTAGTCACCGCTTCGCCATAGCTAACGGAATCTGGTCGTTGCATCATCCTATCAATAGCCGGTAAAACATACAGATAGAAGCAGGTTAGCGCTGAAGAAGGATTTCCCGGCAACCCAAAAACGATAGTTTCATCTGTAGTGCCAAAAAACAATGGTTTTCCTGGTTTCTGTTTGACTTTATGAAAATGAGGACGCACCGACTGCGCCAGAGCACTTTGCACCACAAAATCATAATCACCCACACTCACGCCTCCCACCAGCAGCACCAGATCCGAAGCTAACAAAGCCTGTCCCAAGATCTTTTCCAATGCGGCAGGATCATCTGCAGCGTGAAAAACCTGAACCGTTTCGATACCTGCCTTTTGAAGTGAAGCACGCAGTTGAATCGAGTTTGAGTCGTATACTTGTCCAAAGGAAAGTGGCTGACCCACTTCCTGCAGTTCATCACCTGTCACAATGATTGCTACTTTTGGCGGTTCAAAAATCAGTAGCTTCTCACAGCCGATACCTGCTAAAAAACCCAGTGCAGCAGGCGTCAGTACAGTTCCCTGCGCAAGGGCCCATGTTCCTTTTGCAGCTTCGCTACCTTTTTCACGTACATGCATTCCGATGATTAAATGCTCGTCAGCAACTATCATCCAATCTCCATCACGACTCACCTTTTCCTGCATGACCACGGTATCCGCACCCGCTGGAATTGGTGCACCCGTAAAGACGCGCATCGCCTGTCCGGACAATAGCGTTACGTCCGACTGTTTTGCAGCCCGCATTTCGCCCACAATTTCCAATCGGTTATTGCGGTCCTCAAATTTTAATGCATAGCCATCCATCGAAGACTGTCTAAAACCCGGAATATCATATTTTGATATGACTTCCTCTGCAATAGTATATCCCAAAGCTTCTCCTAAAGTTTTTATACCTGTACGAACAAAATGGCTATGTTTTTTAATAATCGCGTTTGCTTCCGATACTGAAACCATTTCCTGCATTAAATATTTTAGATCAGCAGGCTCATCAATGTCGACAGCTCCATCAGCAAAAGCAATTGCAACAACATCGTCAGGATATGCTGTTATGATTTTTTTAGCACCCTGATCTCCCTGCAGCTGCTGTAACAATGGAAAATAGGTGTTTCTGAACAGTACCGGCACACCCAAAGTATCCGCATAGGCCGATGCAATAATACCCTTATGGCTTTCAAACTGGCTCTCAAACAATTGTGTAAAATGATGGGCTTTAAGAAACGGTTGATCACATACTGAAAAGATGCACCGAGTTAGCAATGGATGATCGTTTAACAACGTCTCCATTCCTTTACGGATAGACGAGGCCATTCCCGTAGACCAATCATCATTGTAACAGATTTTTACATCATGGTCTACAAGTGTTCCGGCCACAGCTTCAGCATTTGCGCCCACAACTACGATCACACAAACAGGATCGCTCGCCAGCGCTTGTTCTACAGCATGTTTAACTAATGGCTTATGCTGATAATCCAGAAGTTGTTTTGCAGTCCCTAAGCGTGAGGAACTACCCGCTGCTAATATTATTATACCTGTATCCTGCATTACCCTCCAATGGTTATCATACTTCTATTTTGTAATTTATCCGCATCTATTTGCGTAAAATCAGTGGCTAATTGGCCCCCTAGAGCAAAAGCCTTTGCCTGGATATTCGCTTGAATCAACGGTAATATAGGCTGTCCCAGCCGATGGGCGGTAAGTAAGTCCGTTTCATGAGTAGAAAAGAGACAATTTTTCAATTTACCATCTGCCGTTAAACGGATCCGGTTGCAGCCTGCACAAAAAGGTTCGCTCATGGTACTGATGACGGCGAATGATCCGCGGTGGCCTGCGATATGAAAATGTTTTGCTGTATCGTGTATACTCCCCACCTGTTCGTGGATGGTATAACTTTTTTGGATCACATCTTTTATTTCCCGGAAAGTAAACACCTGGTTATTGGTCCATTTATTACCAGAAAAAGGCATAAATTCAATAAAACGAACCTCTAATGGCCATTTTTCAGTAAGCGCGACAAAATCAGTGATTTCATTATCGTTCAGCCCTTTCATTACCACCACATTCAATTTACAGGTTATGCCGGACGCTAACAATAGGCCAATATTTGACCAAACACGGTCAAAAAGATTTCTACCTGTTATCTTATGGAATTTTTCGGCATTTAAGGTATCTAGACTGATGTTGATACTGCTAAAATTGGCCGCTTTGATCATGGGCATTAAAGCATCCACCCTTACCCCATTGGTGGTACAGGTCAGTTCTACCGGTAAAGTGGCCAGTCCTGCTAAAATCAGAGCTGCATCTTTACGTACAAAAGGCTCCCCACCGGTTAAGCGTATTTTCGTAATTCCCTGCGATACAAAAGTCTTAGCGATCGCTAAGATTTCATCGGGCTGCATCAGTTTGGCATGTGCCGCAAAGGCATACTCCTCTTCGGGCATACAGTAAAAACAGCGCAGATTGCAATTGTCCGTAAGAGATATACGAAGATAAGTATGTTGGCGCCCAAATTTGTCAAATAGCATAATAATGGTTAAAGGATTGGAATATTCTCGTGCATCTTAGCTGTACGGTCACGAAGTGATGCAGCTGATCGTCGGTGTAAAAAAGATTTGACCTCCGCAATAATCGAGAGTGCTATCTCTGCCGAGGTTTCAGCTCCGATATCCAGACCAACAGGACCATGCATTTTTACCTGCTGCGGTTCTTCTATGATGCAACCATCTTCTTGTAATGTGTTAAGCAAACGTTCAAACCGCTTTTTAGGTCCTAATAAGCCAATATAAGAAACAGATGTCTGTAGTAAATGCTTGAGAACATCTTTGTCATAATTAAAATTGTGCGACATTAAAACCACTGCGGTATAGGCATCGATATCAATATGATGCAAAAACTCACTGGCAGCTGCAGTGATCACTTGTTTTGCTGCAGGAAAACGATCAACTGTTGCGTGACTGGCCCTACCATCAACAATGCTGACTTCCCAGCCAAGCATAGCCGCCATCGCCGTTACGGGCTGTGCATCATTTCCTGCCCCTACTAGTACCATATGAATGGGCGGAATATGGTATTCCAATAATAGCTCATAATCCACATTTTTATATTCTAAAACCGTTCGCATCGTGGCCTTACTTCTGCTTACCTGCTCCATATAAGCAAGCATATCTTCACCTGCAATAAGCGGATTGGTTCTTAAAACGGTTTCATTTTTCAGTCGTATACCACATGTACCGGGCTGTTCAGCATAGCGATCCAATGAGCAGATCGTGACCACAAGTGCTGGTACCCGTTTATCGGTTGTTTTTTTTAATAAGGCAATCGGATTTTGAGGATCGCTCGGGTCAATATATTCAAATAGTAGATGTACAATACCATTACAGCCCAATTGTATACCGAGGGTTGCATCGGCTTCATTTGTGGTATCATAAGTTACCAATTTATTAGTTTGCTGCTGGAGCGCTAGCATCGCCCTGCGGAGTGCATCACCTTCGAGACATCCCCCACTGATCGCTCCCGTCATCTCTCCATATTCAGATACCAGCATGCGTGCACCTGGCATCCGGTAGGATGAACCCTCTACCTTAACAACGGTAGCTAGCACCGTTTTATAACCCTGCGATTCAGCGGTATCGTATGCGGCAATTATGGTTTTTAATTCACTCATCAAACAAAATTCAATAACTCGTTAAACACTTATTTTACAAAAATTTAAACAACATCAATTAAGGTGTTTGATTAACTTAATATTTTATCTGGAGTAATGGGTAAACTGCGTAATCTTTTGCCCGTAGCATTATAAATGGCATTCGCAATTGCAGCGGCCGTTCCAATAATTCCCACCTCACCTAAACCTTTAGCCCCAGTCGGGTTGATAAAAGGATCTGATTTACCGATAAAACTGACATCAATTATTGGTGCATCGGCATTAACCGGAAAATGATAGCCTGCCAGATCATCAGCAATAGCTCCACCGATCCGCGTATCCAGCAGGCGCTCTTCCATAAGTGCCATTCCGATGCCGCCGACAGCTGCACCTGACATCTGGTTGGCTGCCGCTTTTTCATTCACAATTTTACCTCCATCGGCCACACAGACCATTTTTGTCACCATGACCTTTCCCGTTTTCACATTGACCCTTACTTGGCAAAAATGAGCAGCAGAAGAGCAAAAAGCATATTTCTTACGCTCTTCACCGGGACCTGAGGTCGCTTCTACCACTAATTCATCTAAGTTATTTTGCTGCCACAAGGTATCCAAAGGAATAGTTGCTGTTGTATCATTTTTCAAAGACAAACCAGTTTCAGACAGCACTAAGGCATCTGCCTGTACATCCTTGAACTTTTGGTCATGTTGAGCGGCATAGGTTAACAGCTTTTCTTTCAGCTGACGCACCGCTTCCACAACAGCCCCGCTTACCGAAGACATTCCAGTACTTCCACCTTGGCTGGGCGCTGGAGGGAGATTGGAATGACCAAGTTCGATTGTTATTTTATCTTTCGGAATTCCTGTTATTTCGTGGGCAATATTTTTAATACCCGTCCCTGTTCCTGTACCGATATCGGTCATTGCAGTCTGAATGATCAGGCTTCCATCTTGTTTCATTTTTATGGCGGCACTCGTTTTATTTCGTCCGGCATTCCACATTCCAACAGACATACCGTAACCAATATGCCAGTCGCCATCCCGCATGCTATTCGGTTTCGGATGCCGCTTTTCCCAACCGATACGTTGAGCCCCTTCGTTCATACAATCAACTAAATAATTTGAAGACCAAGGTAATTTAGAATCCGGATGATGCGTTACAGCAATATTTTTAGCTCGGATCGCTACAGGATCTAAATTCAATTTATAGCTCAATTCATCGATGGCACATTCAACTGCAAAATCTCCAGTACAATCACCGGGACCACGCATCCAGGTCGCGGCATTGATATTTAACGGCACTAGTGCATCCTCAGTCTTAAGATGTTCAAAATCATAAATCAGACGCGTTATCCGTGTGATCTGATCTGAAAACCGTTCGTATAACGAGGTTTCATTACGGGCCTGATGATGGATGCCTATAAATTTTCCCTGATCATCTGCTCCAAGCTTTATTCTTTGCCAGGAAGCAGGACGGTAACCGGTACCAATAAACATCTGCGGTCTTGTCAGCATTAACTTTACGGGACGTCCCACTTGTTTAGCTGCCATAACGGTAGCCAGCACATGAGGCCAAACCCGTAGACCAGAGCCAAAACCACCACCGACAAATTCGCTCATGACCTCCACCTGTTCCTTTTTCAGATTAAACAAAGGAGCGATCACCTGTTGTACATTATTCACTCCCTGTGTCTTGTCGTAGAGTTTTAGATGATCGGTACCAGTCCATGCAGCGATCGTGGCATGCATTTCCATGGGGTGATGTACCTCCGTTTTAATTTCATATTCGGCCTCCACCACATGAGGTGCATCTTGCCAGCTCTCGAGATTTCCGCGTTCTTTACCCGCTTCCTGAAGTGGGATCTGTGCGTAGGTAGAGTCAAAATCAACATTAAATTTTGTCTTTTCATACTGCACCTCTACCAGCGATGCCGCATAAGTGGCATCCTCAAGTGTCTCCGCCATAACCAGTACGACCGGCTGTCCCTTGAAATAAATGGTGTCTGTATGAAATACAGGAAGACCAAAACGCGATTCTTTAATCAACGCCTCCGTCGCAAACCCAGGAACTGCAGGTTTTTCCAGATGGGATACAAAACCAAGCACAGATTTAACTTGTTTCGCTTTGGACAGATCAATATTTTTAATTTTGCCACTGGGAACCGTGCTTCCCACTAAAACAGCATAGCACATATGATCCACAGCATATTCGGCGGCATACTTGCCTTTCCCTGTCACTTTATCCCGTGCTTCAACGCGTCCTTCAGGTATATGTATATTTTGTTGATTCAAGTCTTTCATTTTACATTATTTTGTAAAAACCCATTCTTTTTTATTAAAAAACGTTATTCCCTGCTACAGATTAAGCTAGCAGGCATTGTGCCAGTGCAGATTCCACAGCACCTTTCAGCATGCCTACTTTAAAACCATTTTGTGCCAAGGGATGCGCATCCGCGACAATCATGGCGGCGGCCTCGCTAAATACAGCAGCAGTGGCATTTTTACCGATCAAGAACTCTTCAGCTTCCAGCCAGCGCCAAGGTTTATGTGCTACACCACCAGAGGCTAGCCGAGCTTCAACGATACGGTCACCGTCCAAGTGCAGTGCAGCGGCTACCGAAACCAGAGCAAAGGCATAAGAAGCCCGGTCTCTGATCTTAAGATAAGCACAATGTTTCGCAAATGGATTTTCTGGAATTTTAATAAATGAAATTAAAGCATGATCCGGTAAATTATTGTCCAGATGAGGATCATTTCCCGGAAGACGATGAAACTCCTGAAAAGGTATAACAGTCTCTTTTTGATCTTTTGTGATCACGTGTACTTCAGCATCCAATGCAACAAATGCGACACAGAGATCAGATGGATGTACAGCAACACAATCTTTACTATAACCAATTATGGCGCTCATCCTATTTTCTCCAGCATATGCACTGCATCCGGTACCCGGTTCACGCTTATTGCAGTCGGTAGTGGTATCGTAGAAATATGGACAACGGGTACGTTGCAAGATATTACCTCCTGTAGAAGCCATATTTCGGATCTGCGGAGAAGCTCCAGCCAAAACAGCTTTTGCAAGCAACGGAAAATCCTTTAATACCTTCGCGTCGGTCGCAATTTCAGTATTGCGAACCATAGCACCGATATGAATATTTTTGTCATGTGTATCTATTGTACGAATAAGCGCATTATTAATGTCTACAACAGTATCCGGAAGATGCACGTTCTTTTTCATCAAATCGACCAGATTTGTTCCGCCCGCGATATACTGCACATGATCTTTTTTATGAGAAAGTGCAGTTTTGGTATTGGTTACTCTTATAAATTCGAAAGGTTTCATGATTGCGCTACTTTTTGAATAGATTCAACAATACCGTTATAAGCTCCACAGCGGCAAAGATTGCCACTCATAAATTCCTTTATTTCCTCGATGGATTGTGTATGTCCCTCTTTTACACAGGCAATAGCCGACATAATTTGCCCCGGAGTACAATAGCCACATTGAAAACCATCACATGCAATAAAAGCCTCCTGCATTGGATGCAGGTGCTCACCATCGGCAATACCTTCAATCGTGGTTACGTCTTTTCCGACCGTAGAGGCAGAAAGAGTCAAGCAGCTTAAAACCCTTACGCCATCCACATGGACCGTGCAGGCGCCACATTGACCGTGATCACAGCCTTTCTTTGTACCGGTAAGGCCAAGGTTTTCACGCAAAAGATCCAGCAAAGTGGATCTTGTATCCGAATCAAGCGTATAGGGCTTTTTATTAACCTGCAATGTCAAAGGAGCTGTGCGCTTGGCAGGAACTATAAACTGCTTCACTTGTATATAGGCCGCTTTTAAAGAAGCCGGAAGGGTCGCCAGTAAAGTGAGGGCGCCCGTGGTCTTTAAAAAAAATCTTCTGCTGAAATTACTGTTTTTCTTCATAATTGGAATATTTTTTCGACTTTACTATTAAACAGTGAAGCCCAATTAATGTAGCCAAAGCATAACTTTAGAACAAATTAAAGCCGTTAAAAGTTTTCATATGCCCTTATTAAGGGCAAAACGTTATGCATAACGAAAAAACATTGTTATACGTATTTCAAATTTCATGAATACCGCACAATTAAGAGGTATATATTTTACTGTTTCTGCTACCAAAATTACTGATCCTAAGCGAAAGACTTTTTATGATCTCATATAACATCGATACGAAGTCGCCAGTTTAATTTTTTTAGCGAACTTTCATTTTTTTGAGGAGCACTTGCTGATTTTATTTTCCGTTCCAAATTCGCTAAACGTTTACGCCAGCGCATTATTTGCGGTTCTTCGTAAATAGGAAAACCATTATCATCGACGAGACCCAATGCTTTCGCTAAATTATGACTGAGAGCTGCAGATGTACTATTTTGACTTTTCCAATTATTGCCCGATCGCTTTTTAAAGCGCCGTTATAATCACCACCTTTTTCTTGCGGTTTACCTATTTTCATGAGCTCATTCAGTGAAATACGAATAGCTTTCACCCTATTTTTCTTTTAAACATATCCAGACCGGTGCGTGGTCGCTTGTTTTCTCCCAGCTTCTTACATGCCGGTCGATTCCGCCTTCTAAAAGTCTATCTTCCAATAAGGGACTAAGTAAAATATGATCCAAACGAAGACCGGCATTGCGGCTGTAAGCATGCCGCAGGTAGTCCCAGAAGGTATATACCTTCTGATCCGGAAATAATTTCCGGATAGTATCCAGCCATCCTTGAGCTATAAGATGCTCAAATGCCTTCCTGACTTCAATTCTGAACAAAGCATTATCAATGTATTTTTCCGGTTTATATGTATCCATCTCCGTCGGAATGATATTAAAATCTCCAATAAGGATGACGGGAATCTCCATCGCTAACAAGGTCTTAGTACGCTTGGCTAGCCGTTTTATCCAGTTCACTTTATAGTCGAACTTTGGTCCTGGATAGGGATTCCCATTAGGCAGGTACAAGCAGCAGATCACGAGCTGATTGACAATAACCTCTAGGTATCGGCTATGGGTATCGTCTTCATCTCCAGGCAATACGCGTGAGACTTCTGTGATATCGTATTTAGAAAGCACAGCAACACCGTTCCAGCTTTTTTCACCATGCCATACTGCCTTGTAACCAGCGTCGGTAATAGCCTGTATAGGAAAACGCTCCTGTGGAGCCTTTAATTCCTGCAGACAAACGACATCAGGAGATTCCTCCTTTAACCATCGAAGCAATACAGGTAGACGGCCATTAATACCATTGATATTATAGGTTGCTATTTTAATCATGACTTAGCATATATCATTATGATCACTTCACATTAAAACAAACACTGCTCACCAAAGTTTGACCGACAACGGTATTGAAATAAAAACATTATTATCCCGGTTAGTGAACAAAAGCGGACTATCTAGTGTACTCTTTAATATCAAGGCTTTAAAGGAGCCTAAATGAGATGAATACTGATATTTGCTAGAGGGTCGAGATCTGATGCAGGTAGGGTAATAACAGTTAGTATTTCACCACTTAAAACGAAAATCATGAAAAAAGTACTGATAACTAATGTGATGCAGCAATTGCGAGATATCGAAAGTGCTGATCTATGGATCGATGAAAATTTCGAAAAGAAGCTTACTGAAGTAAATGAAATGACAGCGTTCGAGCGTCCGCTTCCAGACATGCACAGCATCGCCGAATTGATGTCGCATTTGATCGAATGGCGAAAGGAAGTCCTCAGTCGTCTCCAAGGAAATCCCCGCGGACTTGAAATGACCGATGCCGCAAATTGGCGAACCAATACAGAACTTGCAAAAAAAGGATGGAAAAATATGCTGCAGGAATTTCATGGGACACAACAAAGCATCATCTACTTCCTGGAAGGCAAAGACGATGTATTTCTATCGACACCCTACCCTTATGCAGGTCCTGCATTTCCACACGATTACCAATATTTAGTAACAGGACTTATCCATCATGATCTATACCATCTCGGACAGATGGGCATAACGATTAAATTCTTAAAAATGCGCGAAATCAATCAGATGGCTTAATCATCTTTCAGCTTCATGGCATGTTTTATCCTTTAACATTCACCATAAGTTTAAATAATGAACTAACATTCTTTTAGATTGTTTATTAAATAAACATGAAGAGCATATACGATGGAAAATTTATTGCAGGAACAGGCCTATCTGTTAAATAATTTAGTAGAGGCCAATAATGACCGAATTGCCGGTTATACCAAATATATTGAACTGTTACCAAAAGATACGCACAACGATATTGATAAGTACCTTAGGCAATACCGGGACCAGTCGGAGCAATTTATTACGGACCTCAAGCCCTTTGTCTATGAGGCGAGTGAATTTCCACAGATAAACACTACGATTTCCAGCAAATTGCGTAACATGTGGCTGGATCTCAAAAATAGTTTTGTGGAGAATACGATCCAGAGCATCTTAAACGATTGCGAAAAAAGAGAAGACATTTATAAGCGCGTGTATCAGCACACCCTGGAAGAGAAAGAAGTGCTGACATTAGAAGCAGAGCATCTTATTCGCCACCAGGCGATACTGCAGCTTCAGGCTCATGACCATATAAAAAGCCTGCGGGACAAAAATTTAGCGGATTGCTCCTCATTGCCGCATTGATCCGTTAAGATGATTTTTAAAGGTAGCAATGCGCAAAGAAAAGCAAGCACCAATCGATGCTTGCTTTTATATCCCTATTTTTTTCAATACGTGAATCGATTTTCGCAGTTCTAAAAATCTGGAACTGCTATCCTTAAGATCGAACTCCTAATTCCCACAATTAGAGAATAAAAAATGTCTTTGGCTTCAACGGCTCCGGTATATGATCTTCTCCAAGCAACTGTTTGATATTGATTTCAATATTACGGGCTATCGCGGTTACGGGCACATCACTTTGCCGATTGCGAAAAGGATCCTGCAGATTATAGGCCGTCTTATCTGCCAGGAAAAACAATGCAGCGATCAGCACCAATAGCGGGATCTCGAAAATCGGGCTGACATCCTGTATCGCGATCGAGAGGGTAATCAGAAAGAGATAGATCGCTCCGTGAAGAAAAAGGCGGTAAGTAACCGGAAATACCGTCGAATTGATCCGTTCGGCTCTACCCATCGCATCAACCAAACGCACTAGGGTCTGATCCAGCTGGACACGAAAAAAATCAGATATTGCCTGCTTTTTTGATAAGTCCTTGATGGTAAGTGCCTGCATCTGGGTAATTGCTAAAGGCACATTCCGATGCTCCTGTAAATGGTCGAGCTCCTCCTGTGTCAATTCCAATGGTCTTGCAAGCGGGTTGAGGTCACGAAGAGAATCTCCTAATGCATAGCACCAGGCAATCTGCTTATAAGCAATATCTTTGATCACTCCTGCATATTCAGCAGCGAGGTAACTCTGCATCTGGATAACGAGCGACCGGGAGTCATTGACAATAGCGCCCCATACTTTGCGTGCTTCCCACCATCTTTCGTACGACTGGCTCATTTTAAAAGACAGTAAGACCGATATGGCGGTACCTAAAAATGCAGGAACCCCCAAGGGCATATCCGGAAGCTCGTCGTGCAAAATATAAGTCAATCCATTAAATATTAAGCCAAAAATGGCCACCAAAGCCACTTCCCTTTTAACTTTGTTAAACATATAACGAAAGGGAATTTTAGAAGAGTTTAAGATCATAATAGCTTAACAAATAGTATTTATATCTGTTTCCGACTGCGCTATTTTTTTTTAAATTTTGTAGCGGTATGCGGACAGACATAGGAATTACCATTTGATTTCCCGGTTTAATAAAACTTTTAGATATTTGTGTATAATGCCTTATACGATAACCGGGCTTGACTAAATCAAACGTAAACGACAATAGATTGAGAAATTATGCTGACAGTATTGAATACAAAAAATATTTGGAGCAATACAATTACATATTTGACAAAGACTATTTCATCGATCAAGAAATCCATTTTTTGACAGACGAAATCAAATTGACTATTGACAATTACAATCATTCTTATAACCTCACGCACAATTATGGAAAATCAATTAGTTGCCAAAGGTTAACGTTGTACGATAACCATGACAATCAATTATATACCACTCGATATGCTTTTGGAAAAATATTTTATCAATATATCAGGCATTCAAATAACAACGAGTACTTTGTTTCAGGTAACGACCTGATGGAGTATGCTATTTATAACATCACAAAAAACAAAGCATATAAATTTGTCAGTGAATGCCGCATTGACGAAAATTCTGAAGAGGATTGCGACAACGAATTTTGGTATATAAAAGAATGGCTTTATAACCCGGCAAATAATCTGATTGCCATTCATGGCCAAGATGGAATGAATTGTTCGACGGTAACCGTCTGTGATTTTACCAACCCGGAAATACTGCCTCTAAAATTTAAAAATCTTTATAAAATTATAGCCGACCACTGTCAAGATGGAACTTGCAGTGCTAAGCGCTGGACCGATAATAATCTTTTAGAACTTGAAGTGTGTGAAGAGAATTCAAAAATCATATATTTGTCAGCGCAAGAAATTATAGCATTATTAAACCTAAAATGAAACAAATAAGCACAAACGCCAACCTCAAACCGTTCAAGGTAATGTTAACACACATCACAATTAAAAACTGTTCAGTACAAAAAAACCTCAGTCAGTAATTTATTTTTAAGAATTCGATTTACTGACAACACTTTTGAACCAAAAAATCACCAAAATACACATGAAGAAATTTTTAAAAGTCCTTAAATTCACATCGATTACTATTTTAAGTATTTGCGTGCTTTTTATTTTATATTTTTTTATCAGCAATAAATTATTTTTAGAATCTAAAAATGAGGATAATATAAGCTATCTAATGAAAAATAGTACGGAAATCACAAATTCAATTCATGACAAATTATTTGATGATGATTTTTATCAATCAAAGGTTTTCCTTTTGGGAGAAATTCATGGCTACGCTGACAATCAGACATTGGACAGGCAGTTGCTTTTTTTCTTAAATAAAAAAGTGGGTCTTAAATATTACATTGCAGAAATGGATAGCATAACAGCTGCAAAACTGAATAATTTCCTAACAGATAGCTTAAAAAATCAAGAAACTTTAAAGGCCGTTGTATTGGCCATCCGTAAAAGAATTCCGCAACAATCAAGTCAGGAGCTTTTGGAAAAATGGAATGCTATTTACGATTATAATCAACAGCTAACCGACTCTTCAAGAATTACAGTAATAGGAGTTGACAAGAATGTTGATGATCATTCAAAAGTGGCCAGAGATTCGGCAATGGTCATTAATTTTAAGAATTCAATCAAGCGCTTAAAACTTGAAAATGAAAAATTCTACGGTCTTTTTGGTTATTTCCACGTATTGCAAAATACAACTGAAAATGGAAAACCAACATTCGCTTCTGAACTAAAAAAATCGGGTATAAAAACCACGAGTTTTGTTAGCTATACCTTAGACAGCGAAATGTACCTTCCTAAAATTCCGCAATTTCCCACGCCAGAAAATGAACGAGTGGACTGGAGTAATGCAGATGGTCCATTACAACTTGTAAAGGGAATCAATGATTTAAAAGAATTGAGTAAACCAAATTCAATTACGCTATTTAAGTTAAATTCAGAGAACTCACCCTTTCGAAAATCGCAACACCTAATCAGTATAAAATCGAGAGTTTTTGGTGAAAATATTGTTCCTCAAAAGAGCACGTTTACAACAGATTATTTTCAATATGTTTTTTTATTGAGAAATTCCAAAGCATTAACAAGCCTGAAATAAGTAATTCAGCTTTTGCTAAAAACGTTAAAATAAAAAAATACCCGGCATGACCGGGTATTTTTATGATCATAATGCTGATCGCTTATTCAGCGGAGATTACTGTTTCGAGATTAAACATCCATTATTTACAACGTTACCTCGTCACGCAACATCTTAATGGCATCATGTGCCTCCAGCTGTTTATCCAACTGCTTTAAAAGAATATTTTTCACTTCGACAGACAATTGATCATTATCCTCTTCCAGAATTTTTTTGTACGTGTCCTTAAAAGCATCCTCTCCTCTTTCGCAACTTTCCAGTAAACTTTTTCTATCATTCCCTGCAATGGTTACTTTCACATTCATCCACATTCTGAACAGTTTACCGCTGAGCATCGTTGCTTCAGTGGGGTGCTCACCTTCCATTTCTACAAAAGGTTTCAGCTCGTCAATAAAATGCTGTGATTGTAAGACATATTTTGCAAATAATTGCTGTAAGCTATCCAAACTTAACGTATGCGAAAGATCTAATGCTGTTTTATAACCTTCCACCCGATCATTATTAATTTTTATCAGGTCATTGATAATTTCTGGGTTGTTCAAATGATTTTCCATAATACATGAGTTACTTCATAAATATTTCTACAGGAATAACAAGCCATCCGAAGAGGAGTTCACGGTCTCTTTAATTTCAAGTATTAACACAGCAATACGGTAATAAATCACCAGAACAATGTATTGTTACTGGCTATGCTAAAAAACGTTTGCCAAATAAGTAATTTCAAATCCAGATGAAGATAGTGCTATTTAAAATATTGTTATTTAGTGAAGCACGGCAACTAAATTTGATCTTGTTTGTTATTGATATAACAGGATTAGGAAATCCTGGTGAAAGCTAAACTGGCAAGAAGTGCCTTCTGAATTTGAACATATAGGTATTATAAACATTCAATAAATAGGTTATTAAACATAATTATAAGAATAGACTTAAATAAAAATTATATGATACAGGACGCTCACATTATCATTCATGCCGCACGTGTAGGCAATATTGAAGTACTGGAAGAACTTATTCGCCAAAAAGCAGATCTGAATAGCCGGGATGACAAAGGGTATAGTCCCCTTATTATTGCTTGTTATAATAACCAATATCAAGCTGCACAATTATTACTGAACTCAGGCGCACATGTTAATGCACAAGATAACGGTGGCAACACTGCACTGATGGGAGCTGCATTCAAAGGTTATAAAGATATCGCCGAACTATTAATCAGCCATGGTGCAAATCTTGATCTTCAGCATGGAAATGGTGGCACTGCACTTATGTTTGCGGCCATGTTTGGAAGAAATGAAATGCTGCAGCTTTTATTGGAGCGCGGTGCTAATAAAAGTATTCTTGACACAAGAGGCTTGTCGGTAGAAGATCTGGCTGCGCAACAAGGGAATGAAATTGCGTTGTCCATCTTACAAAATTAAAACCTCATGACCTTTTTTTAAATAAAAACACCCGGCACTCCACAGTACCGGGTATTTTTTATTAACAATATACGGAATGATTATGCAGGTATCAATCGTGGTTTTTCACGGTTCCAAAAGCGATGCTGTGCTATTGCTTGCATAAATAACGGCGCTAGTGCAGCTCCATCTTCTGCAACGACCACACCTTCCGCCAGAACAGATTCCTCAGAAAAATCTTCCGGAAGTTTCTTAAAGAAATAAGTCGCCTCGAGTACCTGTAGCGCCTGTTCATCGGCTGCAATTGCTTTACAATGCTTAAATGCTTCATTCAAAAAATGAACGGCATTTGCTTCAGCTTCCAGCGTTGCCACACTATTCGTGCCTCCGGGTACATATACAGCGTCGTATAGCACGGATGCCGCGGTCAAAAAGCTTTCATCCACTGGCACAACAGAATCATCCGCCGCAATCACCATGCCCTGTTTTGGTGCGATCACATGGACTACTCCGCCCGCCGCGATCACACTTTCTTTCAAGGAATTCAAAGATTTCGCATTGACGCCATCAGCGGCTAGGATCGCAATCTTTCTACTGATTATGCTGTCCTTAACAGTATTTGCCATACTTAAGGCTTCTGATTTTTTCACCTCTCCATCAACTTGTACCGGTTTATAATCCTCAGGATTACCATCTGCGGGTATACTACGGTTCACTGGCTGCTCTAAAACAGCAGGAACTTGAAGCCCCAACTGGAAGGCAACAGCGGCAGCCAATCCTTTATCAACCAGTGATAAAATTCCGACCATTCTTTCACGAACGGCGACTGTTTTTACTTTCCCTAATTCAAAGCTAAAAGCATCTATGATGTGATTTTTTTCCGGCTCCGATTGGCTGTAAAAAAACAACCTCGCTTGACTAAAATGATCAAGAAAGCTTTTGCTTCTATTTCTTACTTTTCTTGCATCGATGCGTTCCTCATAAGAAGTAAAGCCACCATCGGCTTCTTTCACCTGCTGCGGATCGTTATTACCCATTGAATTGGGTCCATAGCTGACCTTACCTCGGTTAATTGTTTGACGCATAAAACCGTCCCTTTGGTTATTATGCACCGGAACAATGGGGCGATTGATTGGGATTTCATGAAAATTAGGTCCTCCTAACCGGATCAACTGCGTATCGGTATAAGAAAATAAGCGGCCTTGTAGCAAAGGATCGTTTGTAAAATCAATACCCGGCACTACATTTCCGACATGGAATGCCACCTGCTCCGTTTCAGCAAAGAAATTATCAGGATTGCGATTCAAGGTCATCTTTCCTATCCGTTGTACCGGAACCTGTTCTTCGGGAATAATCTTGGTCGGATCTAAGAGGTCAATGCCAAACTTAAATTCATCTTTTTCTGCCACAATCTGTACCCCTAATTCCCATTCTGGGAATGCCCCACTTTCTATTGCCTCCCAAAGATCCCTTCTGTGGAAATCCGGATCTTTTCCTGAGATATTTTGGGCTTCATCCCAAGCAACGGAGTGGACACCCAGTAAAGGTTTCCAATGGAACTTGACAAAATGCGCTTCACCTTGCTCATTGATAAAACGAAAGGTATGGACTCCAAAACCTTCCATCATCCGGTAACTGCGCGGTATGGCGCGGTCACTCATCAGCCACATGATCATATGGGTAGATTCGGGCATGACCGAAATAAAATCCCAAAATGTATCGTGCGCAGATGCTGCTTGCGGAATTTCATTATCAGGCTCTGGTTTCACAGCATGAACAAGATCTGGAAATTTCATGGCATCCTGAATAAAAAATACCGGCATATTATTACCCACCAGATCAAAGTTGCCTTGTTGGGTATAGAATTTAACCGCGAAACCCCGCACATCTCTAGCCAGATCTGTAGATCCTTTGGAACCTGCCACAGTCGAAAACCGAACAAATACAGGCGTTTCAATTTCGGTATCATTTAAAAAGCCAGCTTTGGTTACACTAGCTAAAGATTCATACAATTTGAAGACCCCATGAGCCCCCGATCCGCGCGCGTGGACGACACGCTCAGGGATCCGTTCGTGATCAAAATGAGTAAGTTTCTCCCGGAGAATAAAATCTTCCAGCAACGTTGCGCCGCGGTCGCCAGCTTTAAGGGAGTTCTGGTCGTCATTGATGGCCAATCCATGGTCTGTTGTCATCGATTGATCTGTGGCATCTGTTGTATGGGGAGCAAGAGATTTTGTTTTATCATTTTCTGCAGAAACTGCAGCTTGTTCTAACATATCTTTTTTTTTCATCATCTACGATTTTATAATTTATGATTCTTCAGCAGCCGTATAGTTCACTTCATCTTCCGCTACTTCGGTCAACAGGATATCAGCGGCCTTCTCTTCAGCAAGCGTTTGTTCAAGTAGGGTAGCTACTTCCGGCAATCCCAATGTATTGGATAACTGCAGCAAACCGCCATAACTGGCAATTTCATAATGTTCCACTTTTTGAGAGGCTAAAATAATACCGACATCCCGCGTGGCTGTTCCCGCCTCAGTACTTTCGATAATACCCTCTCCTTCTTTTGCTAGACCTTCCATTGCATCACATTTTTTAGCAATGGCGACTTTTCCCATCAGTTGGAAAATGTTTTCCAGACGCGCGACATGCTCTTCCGTTTCTTTCAAATGATTGGTAATTGCTTTCACCAATGCCGGTGATGTAGCTGCTTTGATCATCTTTGGTAAGGTTTTAACCAAATGATTTTCTGCCCAGTACAGGTCCATAATCCCATCCATAAAAAGCTCATTCAATGCCGGCTCCGCAGTAATGGAAGATTTAGTTTTAAATTTCGGGGTAGTTCCAGTTTCGTTTTTCATAATATTCGGATTTATAATGTTACGTTATCGCGCAAACTTTTAATCTCATTATGCGCTTCAGATTGTTTGCTCAATTGCTCTAACAATTTATTACATGCGCCCAATGATAAATCATTGACATCCTCTACAAGTATTTTTTTATACATTTCTTTAAACGCATCTTCCCCCTTTTCGCAACTTTCGAGCAAACTATATCTATCGTTTCCGACAATATTTCCTTTGATACTCATCCACATTCTAAACAGCTTACCACTTAACATCGTCTCATCGGTAGGTTTCTCCCCTTCTCGAAGCACATAAGGTTTCAATTCTTCAATAAAACGTTCGGACTGTAAGATGTTATTTGCAAATAGCTGGCGCAGGGTGTCAAGCTCTAAACCATGAGCAAGATCTAAAGCTCTTTTATAACCCGCAATGCGATCATTATTAATCTTTATTAAGTCATTGATGATGTCAGGGTTGTTGAAGTTATTTTCCATAATACTTGTTTTTAGTTGATTTAACACTTATAGAAAAAGAACATGCCACTTCACTGTTAGTTCACAAAAGACATATTTCGGGTATTTACCCATAGAGAACGTATTAAGCACCTGTAGACAACTTGTTCGTACCTATAGACAACTTATTCGTACCTAATAACATAATTTAAAAAATTACAGCTTATCTTTACTCTGTAAGAAAGTTCTGTGTTCAATTGCTAAAATGACAAGTTTATCATCAACAAAGGCTCAGTTACAGGTTAATATAAGGAATTATTCATCTCCCTCATCTAAGTTGTAGGTACACAAGCCTTCCGTCGCCGGACCTGTGAGTAAATCTCCATTTGGCGCATAGCGTGCACCATGACAAGGGCAGTCCCAACTTTTTTCGGTGTTATTCCATTGCACGATACAGCCGGCATGTTTACACACTGGATCAACGGCAAGTAATGTTCCTTCCGAATCCTTATATAAACCTATTGTGTGCTTTTGATAATCGACAATTTTTCCTTCCCCCTTTGCGAGATCAGCTAAATCATCAATCTTATCTATAGTAAGGCGGTCCAAGATGAGATGTTTTGCGACATTAAAGTTTTCAGTAATAAAATTTGAAAATCCAGCGATGGGCTTGATCCTTCCAGGTGAAAACAATTTTTCATATTCACTAGATCCATTAACAATAAGGTCGGAAATAATTTTTGCAGACAAGGTGCTGAAGATCATACCGTTTCCACTATATCCAGTGGCAACAAACTGCTGTTTGGATTTCTTTCCTGGAAAATAACCGATATATGGGAGTCCGTCTGTACTATCATAGTACTGAGAAGACCATCTGTATACCACCTCTTCAACAGCATAATGCTTTCTTACGAATGCCTCCAATATTACAAAATTGAATTCAGGATTAGGATGTTGACCCGTTTTATGATCCTGTCCTCCAACTAATAATATATTTTGATTCTGATACGTTGCTTTTCTAAAGTAGTGGAAAGGATCCTGCATATCGTAGATGAGATCTTCGGGATATTGATTGTCATCCTTTAAGCGAAATCCCATCACATAGCTTCTATAGGGGGCAAGTTTAAACGTCAATAAATGCGTACCCGGTGGCGTATGTGTCGCATAAACAACAGCGTCTGCGTGATAATTGGTACCGTTATCAACCGTTACTCGTTGTCGATTATTTTCTTCATTGATTTCTGTAACTGTGGTCCGTTCCCGAATATCACCGCCCAATTTTTCATACTCTTCTACCAGAGCTTGTAGATATAACAAAGGATGAAAACGGCCTTGTTCTTCAAATTTTATCGCTTTTGTTTTATCCATCGGACCAGGAATGTCGTCGGTATAGGTAACTTTCAGACCTACCTCAAGAATAGCATCATATATTTTTTTCAATTCTTTTTCTTCATCTTCATTGGTGGCATACATATAGCCGTCACAATATGCAAAATCACAGGAAATTTCAAATTCTTGCACATGGTTGAAAATAATCTTTAACGCCTCTTTGGCTGCGTTAGCCGATAGGATGGCATTTTCTTTGCCAAAATTAGCGATCAGATCGCAGTAAGGGGTGTCAAGAACAGTATTCAGATGCGCAGAAGTGCCTGAAGTTGTGCCAAAGCCAAAGGTATTGGCCTCTACAATTAGACAGTTTTTACCTGCCTTTTGAAGCATTAAACCCGTAGTAATCCCCGTTAGACCTGCGCCTATGATGACCACATCATAATCATTTTGCTGTACTACCTCTTTAAAATCACACCACTCACTTGTGTCTTGCCAATAACTTATGTTAGCTCCGTCTCTTTTCATAATTTTTCATTTATTGGAATATTATATCTTGTCATCGTCCATCAGTAAACCGTCCTACAGTGATGGTATTTACCTATTCTGCTGCATATTTTTCAATTACTTTTTTGAGATCAATTCCTTTACCTAGCACAGGTTTAAAAATATCACCTAAACTTTCCACTCTTTCCACAGCATTAAATAAAGTAAAATCGCTCATCTTAAGTCCTTTTTTAACCTCTTCCCAATATAATGGCATGCTGACCGTAGCCCCAGGCTTTGGTCTCACCGAGTAGGCCGCTGCAATCGTTGCGTGCGGTCTGTTCTGCAGAAAATCGAGATACATTTTACCCTTTCGATCTTTTACGGTGCGCTCCAGCGTTGTATAATCGGGCAGCTCCCGATTGATAAGTGTTACGATCACACGTGCAAATTCTTTGGACTGTTCGTAGGTATATTTGTTGTTCAGGGGAATGTAGATATGCAGTCCTGTAGACCCACTCGTTTTGCAATAGCTGGGCACGCCCATATCGTCCAGCAATTGTTTGGCAACCTGGGCAGTTTCAATCACCTGATTAAATGAATTTTTATCCGGATCAAGGTCAATAATACAAAATGTCGGATTGTCGGGTTTCTTGATCGTACTGCTCCAAGGATTCATTTCAATACAGCCTAGATTAGCCATGTAAAGTAAGGTTGCCTCATCTTTCCCAACCAGGTATAGTTTATCTTTCTGATCGGTTTCACTTTTATACAGGTAAGTATCAGCCCATTCTGGAGCGCTGTCGGCCACATTCTTAAAATAAAAGCCCTCGCCTGTTATGCCATCCGGAAACCGGTTCATGCTCTGTGGCCTATCTTTTAGATAAGGCAATATGTATGGCGCGATCTGATAATAATAATTAATCAGGTCACGCTTTGTAATTTTCTCTTTTGGCCAAAAAATCTTATCCAGGTTCGTGAATTTAAGTTCATGCTTATTGACCTTTTTCACCTGTGTCTTATCTGTCGGATTCAGTAACGTTTTTCGTTTCATTTTGCTGTGGGTTTCGATTATGTTCTCCTCAGATCCTTCAACAATCTGACGGGCTGATACTTCTTTTTCCAGAACAATTGTTTTTGGATCTTTATCTTCCCTCAATCCGTTAAATGAGGGATGCCGCATCACACCATCTGTCGTCATCTCTGTAAAACTCACCTCACAGATTAGTTTAGGAAGTAACCAGGTGACATTTGCATGTGGCGGATCAGGTCGGAATCGGGAAGCTTTATTTACGTCAGGTTCTGTGCTGAATGGAGATTTATCTGCGATCACTTTATTGAACTTCTCCAGCATTTCTTTTTGTAGTTTATCGCTAAAACCGGTTCCTACTTTACCCGTGTAAACCAGTTCTTTTCCTTCATATACACCAACAAGGATACTACTGAATAATTTACTTGTACCTTCATTTTTTGTAAACCCGCCGATGACCACTTCCTGACGTTTGTTTGCTTTGATCTTTAACCAGTCCTTTGTCCGTGCATGCACATGGTAAGCACTATCCTTCCGTTTTGCCATAATCCCTTCAAGCCCTAAATCCTTCGCGCTCTCCAAAAATTTAATGCCTGAAGTATAAAAAGGCGTGCTTAATTTAATCGTTTCGCTCGTTGGTAATATTTTTTGAAGGATTGCCTTGCGTTCCGTTAATGTTAAATGGGTAAGATCTTTTCCTTTATACCATATGATATCAAATACGTAGTATAACAAATCACCGTCTGCTTCGCTGCGCCAGTTTTGCAATGCGCCAAAATTAGCATGTCCGTCGGTTCCGACCACTACAATTTCGCCATCCAAAACAGCTTCGAGCTTCATCGCTTTTAGCTCATTATAAATGGGGTAAAATTTATCATTAAAGCTTTTATCGTTACGGGATTTGATGGTAACCTGTTGTCCTTGCAGAAATGAAACAGCACGGTATCCATCCCATTTTACTTCATACAGCCACTCATCGCTGTCAAATGGCTCATCGGTTAATGTGGCCAGCATGGGTTCCACCTGTTCATAAAAAAGCTTTTTGGGAGCATCCTTTAACAGCATCGGCACGTCAGTATCCTGATCCGGTTTTTCATCGGTATTGTCAAGCTGTTCATCAACAGGTAAAGCAGTTTGTTTTTTGCCACCCGTTTTCTTTTTTACCGTGCTTTTTTTGGTAACGGTTTTCTTACCGTAAATGTGATCAGGCGACTTTTCCATCTGGGCGATGCTCTTTTTAGAAATTACAGATTTATCCTTCAATGTAATATCTTTTGTACTGGCATACTGGTCATCAAGCTTCATCAACAACCAACTATTTTCAGCTTTACCATATGCTTTGACGAGCGCAAATTCACCTCTCAGTTTTTTACCGTTTAGCTTAAATTTTAGCTTACCTGCTTTTAATTGTTTCAAAAGATCTTTTTCCTGCTTTTTCAGATCGGTATCTTCGGCATCCCCAGTTTCATATGTCCCCTCATCCCAAACAATCACAGTGCCTCCACCATATTGACCTTTTGGAATGACACCTTCAAAATTTCGATAATCGTACGGGTGATCTTCGACCATCATGGCCAGCCTTTTAATATCAGGATCAAGCGAAGGACCTTTTGGTACTGCCCAACTTTTAAGCACACCATCCATCTCCAAACGGAAGTCATAATGCAGGTGCGATGCATCATGCTTTTGGACTACGAATCTAAGTTCTTTACCAGAAGGTATACCGCCAAAAGGTTCTGGTGTACTTTCCTTTGATCTTTTTTGCTGATATTTTTCTAACGCCATAATTTCACAATTAAAATGCTATACCTTGTTCTTTCCTAATGAGCAGAGATTTAGATTACGCTAAAGTCTACGTTTAGGTCGCCTTTCCTTTTAGCTCCCAATGATCTTTAATGGTATTGCCCTCATCGTCTATTTTTAACCTACGAGCATAGCGTTCACCGATAATATTACCGTTAGAAGCTTTTGTACCTATAAAAAGTAAGATTGGCCTGCCTTCCTCATCCGTTTTAAACAGGAGATCATAACGACCAAATTTTTGTTCAATCATCGAAGATGGGGCGTATTGTTTTGCTAAAATTTTTAAGATCGGTTCTTTCAAAGACATAGTTTAGTTCATTTTTTAAGGAGAACATACCTATGATGCGTATGGTTCTTAAGAGCAACAAATCGCGTACTTTATGGAAATAACACGCATAAACCACGGCTAATAACTTTATATGATAAGTTTTGTGCTTTAACTTTCCCTTATTTAGGTTGTGGGAAGAACATTAAAATTTAAAAGCGCCTTTAAAACATTTCTTGAGCATGGCTAATATCTTTTCACGAAATAGTATATCAGTCCTAATTGATAAATGATGCGATAATATAGGTATTTAACAAATACAAGCAGATCTGTAAAGAGTTCTTCAAATTAAACTTAAATACAAACAACATTTTACGCATCTTTTCACACAGAAAAACGAGTGTGACGACTCATGAATTTAGGAATTCGAATTAAAAATATTCTAAATAATCACCTACTAGTTAGGTCTGAACAGCTTTTTGCTTATTTTTAAATAAGCTTTAACCGAAATTAAAAGAATCAATAATTCCCCTCCAATAAATGCTATATACGATCTTTTTAGTTTGATCGACGGAGGTGCTGTAACTTATTCATTAGATAAAGACCGTAATAATTACTATTCAGTTCGTGATCGTTTCCAGCATTTGTAAAGATCCATCCAGAGCGTACTGAGCACGGCGACCAACAAACAAATTAACACCTGCGTAAATCCCAGATCCGTCATGCTAAAGAAATCGGAAACAGGTTTAACATATAGCATCATCAACATAAACAGTAAAGTAATGCCGGTGATGTAATAGATAAGACGATTCTTATACGTGATGGTCTCGTATATATAGTAGTAAAAAGAACGGTTGATAAAACTCAGTAGGATATTAGCAAAGATCAATGTCGTAAAGACCATACTCCTAACCGTTTTCTCATCTCCTCCCTGTCTCAGAGCATATTGATAGATAACAAGAACACCTGCGGTAATCACCAGCCCCTGAACCACACTGATCATCAGTTCTTTCCAGTTTAAAAAGGTCTCCGATATAGGACGTGGTTTACGCTGCATGGCATTTTTTTCCATGGGCTCATTTTCATAGACAATCGAACAGGTAGGTCCCATTACCAGTTCCAAAAATATAACATGTATGGGAGTGAAAATCTGCGGATATACCCAACCCAAAAATAGCGGTAGTGATACCGTCAAGATTATGGGAATATGAATAGAAATAATGTATTGAATCGCTTTCTTAATATTGGCATAGATGCGTCTACCCGCTGCAATTGCCAGCACCAACTTAGAAAAATCATCTTCAATAAGAACGACTGCGGCGGCGGCCTTCGCTATTTCAGTTCCTTTATGACCCATGGCTACACCGATATGTGCCGCTTTCAGTGCCGGAGCATCATTTACTCCATCTCCTAACATGGCCACCACCTCACCTTGGCGCTTAAGCGATTTCACCACGGCCAGCTTTGCCTCCGGATACATGCGGGCGAAGAGAGTAATTTCTTGTACCTTTTTGTCCAGCTCTTCCTCAGAAAGCACAATCAATTCCTTTCCTTCGATATGAGCAGATGCATTTTTAATACCCGCCTGTGCTGCGATAGAACCTGCGGTATTGGAGTTATCACCCGTAATCATTTTAACTTTGATCCCTGCCTCATAGATGTGCTTAAACACCCTTTCTATCCCTTTCTTCGGTGGATCGTAAAAAACAACAAAGCCGACAAAATCAAACGGAAAATCCTGCTGTTTTTCGGGAAAGTCATCGCTTTCATAAATGGCAGATGCTACTCCCAATACCCGATATCCCTGCTGTCCGAATTGATCAACCACTACCCGCAATGCCTCTTTTTTCTCATCTGTAAGCCGGCTCACTTCAAGAATAGCTTCAGGTGCTCCTTTAGCGGCAATAAGACGTTCACCGTTCTTATTTTTAAACAGATGGGTCATCATCGGCGGTTTTCCTTCCAACGGATACTCGTGAAATAGCTCAAACTGTGCGCGGCGGTCATTTTTTTCAGTCTGCTCGTAAAGGCGGTGGAGTTCTTTCTCCATTGGATCGAAAGGCACAGGTTCGCTGGCCCACATAGCCGTCTGTATCACACTTGCCACTTCGGGCATATGGTAATCCTTCTCATTAGCGGTACACTGACCAACCTCACTGTAAACAGCAACCAGATGCATCGTATTTTCCGTTATCGTACCCGTTTTATCCGTGCAGATGACTGTGGTGCTCCCCAAGGTTTCAACGATACTCGATTTTTTAATAATAACACCGTCCCGCATAAGCCTCCAGGCACCCAGTGCCATAAAAGTCGTAAATGCCACAGGAATCTCTTCGGGAAGAATTGACATGGCCAAAGTAAGGCCGTTTAAAAGACTGTCAATAAAACTTTTGGTCTGAAAATAATTGGCCAGGCATACCAGTATAAAAACCACTAGTCCAACAAGTGCCATCTTTTTCACAAAACGCTCAATCTGTACCTGTAAGGGTGATTTTTCCGCTGTAATAGAAGCAATAGAACGGCCTATCTTTCCCAACTTCGTTTGCTCGCCTATTTGCTGTACTTCAAAAACAGCCAGACCCGACACCGTGATTGTTCCGCTATACACCTTATTGTCTGTGCTATCCGCATCCTTGAAAACCGATAGGCTTTCACCGGTAAGAGAAGACTCATTAACAGAAAAATCATTGCTGTGCACAATACGGCCATCGGCATTGATGATCTGGCCTTCTTCAGTAATACATAAGTCGCCGACAGCTATTTCATGAGTTTTGATAGCAATGATATGCCCGTCACGGATCACATTACTTAAGGGCTCATTTAACTTTTCAAGAGCCTGCATGGCTTTGTGGCTTCGGGAGTCCTGATAAAAAGAAATGCCGGACACAAAAATTACCGCGGCGAACATGAAGTACGCTTCGGCATAGTTCCCGACAATTAGATAAATGACAGAAATCAGGATCAATAAGATCAACATCGGTTCTTTAATGATGTTCATCAGTAAACGCCACGTACCGTTATTGCTTTTAGTTTTTAAATCATTATAGCCGTATTTTTCAACAGACTCCTTCACTTGATTTTCTGTAAGGCCTTTCAGATCTTTAGGAATAGGATAACTCATAGTGGCATCAGTTAGTTATTCAGGAAGTTAACATTATTTTTTCAAAGAAAACAAAATTGAAAAAATAATAGATTTTGCGAGATTAATTTCCGTCTTAATCTCGATTTAAAATATCGTATTTAGTACTCACTATTCGCGATGAAGCCATTTGGTCAACACGGCACGTAATGTCTGTTCAACTACTGGTTTAACCACGAAATCATCCATTCCTGCTGCCAGACATTTCTCCTTTTCCCCAAGTACATTTCCTGCAGTTAAAGCTATAATAGGAGTTCTAATTCCTGTTTCTTCCTTACGTATTACTTCCGTGACTTCATAGCCGTTCATATCAGGCATCTGAATATCCATCAGAACCAGATCTGGATGCATTTCCCTAAAAATCGCAATTCCCTGTAGTCCATCTTTAGCTTCCAGAATCTCGATTCCCCGCATGATGTTTCGGATCAAGATGGTCTCTAAACGTGTGTTAAATTCATTATCTTCCACCAGAAGAATCTTAAAGCCTTCTCCATGTTGCCGATCTTTTGGCCCAGGATCACCGGCCTTTTCAATCTCCTGTATTTCAATTTTTGACAGAACGGCATACAGATCATTATATACGACCGGATTTTCGAGCCAATGCCGGATTCCTAAGGATGTACATATGTTACTTATATTTCCCTCGTTAGCATCAAATATCGGTATGATCGTGTGATCATTATCGATACTAAATAATTTTTCCTTGATCTTTTTAATGGTTTCAACACCGCTCATTATCGGGAGGTCATTGTCAATAATAATAGCATCATACTGATTGCCCTTCATTAACAGCTGCAACACTTCAAATCCATTAGCCGCTTCGAAAACTTTAATTTTCTGCAGGTTTAACATCTGTGCTAAAAGCGTCCGCTTTGCAGGATCATTGGCTACGATCAATACCGCTCGAATGGTTTTCAGATTTAGCCATTCGCGTACATCACCATCATCATACCGCACACTGAGATCAAAATAGAAACGGCTCCCAACCAGATAAGTACTCTCCAATTTTAAACCGCTGCCCATCATCTTCAGCAGTTTATTAGAGATCGTTAATCCCAGTCCTGTACCGCCGTATCGTTTTGTTGTCGACGCATCTTCCTGCGAAAAAGCATCAAAAATTTTCTCCTGTTTTTCAGCTTTTATACCGATGCCCGTATCCCGCACACTGAAACGCAAGCTGATCAGATCATCTTCCTTAGATAAAAAATCGACACATAGCTCAATTTTACCTTTCTCTGTAAATTTCTTTGCATTGCTCAGGAGGTTCATTAATACCTGCTTAACACGAAGGGAATCGACCCAGATATATTGCGGTACATCCTTCGAGATATTTAGATGAAATTCAACATTTTTACCCGGTGCCTGAATATTCAAAAAAGTGGTTACCTGCGTCAGCAATTCATAAAGATCACATTTATCAATGTCCAGCTCCAGTTTTCCGGCTTCAATTTTTGAAAAATCGAGAATGTCGTTAATGATACTCAATAGTAAAGTTGCGGACTGATCCACAATAGACAAGTATTCTTGCTGGGTATCATCGAGCGAAGTTCTGGTCATCAAATCTGTAAAACCGATGATTCCATTGAGAGGAGTTCGGATTTCATGACTCATATTTGCTAAAAATTCAGATTTCGCAATACTTCCCTGTTCAGCAAGAATTTTTGCTTTTTCCAATTCTTCCCGTTGATGAATAATCTTGCTGATATCGGTAGCAATACCGAGATAACCAATTATGTTTTCTTCTGTGTCCCGAATGGTAGTTACTGCAAGGGAAACATATAATAAGTGTCCGTCTTTTCTAACATAGGTCCACTCTCTTTGCTCTGCCCCGTACAGTTCAGGCTTCTCAACAAAAACACGAAATCCCATAACTTCACGCCCCAATTCAATCGTAAGTTCATTCGCGCGGGCCATTATCTCTTCTTCTACATGGAAAAGAGCAGGTGTGAATTTGCCGATAACCTCCTCAGTGCTGTAACCAAGAAGGTTTTCGGCACCTTTATTAAAGAGCGTTATAAGACCTTCATTATCTGTCGCAATAATACCTACTGCCGATGTCGCCTCCAGAACATCCTCCAGAAGCTTTTTAGACTTCACAGATTCAGCCTCGATACGTTTTCGCTTATCAATATCTTGAAAGGTACCATATAAACGAATGCATTGACCATCTTCAAACTCAGCATTGCCCAATGCCCGTACCCAAAGATCTTCACCCTTAAATGTGAAGATCTCCAATTCAAGATCCCATGGAGTCCCTTTTGTAATCGCCTCATCAATAGCTTGGCTAATTTTTATTCGACTGTCCCCCTCTTTGTAAAAATCCAACCCTTGAGCGATATCAGGTTGATAAGTAGGTGGAACACCATGAATTTCTTTTGTTACATCAGACCAGATCAATTTTTTTTCAAGCAGATTATACTCCCACCCACCTATTCGGGCAACCCTTCCGGTGCGCGTTAACATCGCCTGAGTTTCCCTTAGATCTTTCTCAAGAAAATGCTGTTCCGTAATATCAACGGCATTACCGATCACATAAGGTTTTTTATCACCATTCGCCTGTAGGATATTATTAAACAACCAGATACGTAACTCGCCCGACTTAGTGCTCGTACGCATTTCTCCTTTTACCGTACCAGTTTTAACAAGTTGCTTGAGGTATGCATCTAAGTTTTCATGTCCTTTGCTTGGAATAATATCGTAAAGAGACAATTTTTCAATTTCAGCTCTGGTATAACCTAAGATAGCTGCGCTCGCATTATTAACTTTAAGCAGATTTCCTTCCAGGTCGTGCGTACACATCAGACTTTGGGAATTGTCAAAAAATGCTTTTAATTCCTGTTCGCTTTCTTTATATCTTTCTTTTTCTTTTCGATTGATGATCAGGGATACGACCTCATCACGAAGCAGCGACAGCACCTGTTTTTGGTCTGAACTTAAATCTTTAGGTATGGTATCAATTACACAAAGCGTTCCTAGCGCAAAACCATCCGGATCAACTAAAGGAAATCCTAAATAGTACCTGATGTAAGGATCCGAGGTGACAAGCTCATTATTTTTGAATCGTTCATCTTGTTGAGCATCTGGAACCTCCATGAAATTACGATCTTTAATAGCATATTGGCAGAATGCCAAGCTTCGGGAAGTTTGTCCGACATCTAGGCCAACGCGGGATTTAAACCATTGCCTGTCCTCATCAATTAGAGAAATGAGTGATATAGGTACACCGCACACCAGCGAAGCGATCTTGGTAATACGGTCAAAATCTTCTTCTGGCTGTGTATCTAATATTTCGTATTTGTGTAGTGCATCTAATCGCTCCGACTCATTTATATTTACTCGTCGCTTATTCATAAACTTTAATTATCAGGCATTAACACTAGTGCTAAAGGTTTTCGGTTATTAAAACTGCATTCCAAATCGCAATTACCTGTATACAAGTATTTTGCTTTCTTTACAAGAATTAGCAGTCACGGCAATTTCTGAAATTATTACTTGAACGGCTTAAAAAAATACGGTGGACTTCGTAATCAAAAATTAAGTTAAATAAATCATTCTAATACCTAAAATGATAATTAAAAATACTAATATTTAAGGATAGTTCCTAGCTTTTTACGTAGATTAATTTTAAGGTTATTATCCTGACTATGACTTGTTTTAATAGTATAACAAATATCATATTCAAATGTTTACATAAATACGGAGCTATTTTAATGAGTATCAATCCTAATATCTAGGGTAAATGATGATTGAGCTAATCTTTATGATAAAATTTAGAGGGGATAAATTGACACCGATCACACTAAAGAATCTGCCGCTATAATTAATCTAATAAAAATACAGCTCAATAAATTAGAGGATTTATGGCGTCTGGCTCACCTTTAGATTCCTGAAAAATCCTTCAGTACCGATATCGACAAAAAGACCTATAGAGCCGGATTGATCAGCACCCATTTTTAGATCGTTTACAATCAGGTATGGTTGCTTTGAGCCATTGATAAATAATTTTGCTTGATTACCATTTACCTCAATCTTTAGTTTTATCCATTTATCAAGCGCTATTGGCGCATAAGATTCATATTGTCCCGGAGCGGTTGCTCTGGAATGTGTGAACTTAAAATTAGGATAAGAAAAATACTGAATGGTGCGGTTTCTTCTCAGCTGGTCGTCTGCTGTACTATTGGTAGGGCGTACGTAAATGCTTTCAAATTTTGAATCATCTTTATTGATACGGAAAGCAAGACCTATGAAACCTCTGGCGTGTGCTGGTGCATCAGGAAGTAAACGTGACAGCACATCCACCTCGATCACGCCATTTTTAAAATCGAAATCATTGATCTTAATATAAGTCGCTTCATCATCTTCTTTGACTGCGGCAGACTTCACTACCCGGACAGCTTTTTTGCCCTAAATTTGCGTAATCGACATAGACGTCTGTATAGCAGTTAAACGATCCTCATCTAGCTTAATCTGCTGTGCCGTAGCTTTAGTCATCGAAAATACTGTAAAAACTAATATAAGCACAAATACCATGCGCTTAACAATACGAGTTTTAATCTGCTGTGTTGTATATTTTATCATATTTAAAACGTTTATGCATTAAGAACAAAATTAAACAGTTCTTAGGGATACTACCCATAAACTAGTTTAAGAAATAACCTTGAACTAGTTTAATAAGTTTTTTTCATTCTTAGCAGAATTACAGGAGCAAGCAACAGACAAGCATGCTCCTGTATTTATCACTTTTTCCTCATTCTTCCCAATAGCCGGCTTGTCACATAACTCACGACCGTCCCCACAACTGCCATTAGTGCTGTTTGCAGGACATCACCGAGCGAAAAACTCGCCCATATCGAACAAAGTGTTCCGCCTAAAGTACCGATACGGATATCATTGGATTTCATCCTGTCCCCCCTTTTCTTGATTAGGTAGGATCTGATCTGGCGGTGACTCCTCTCCTTTATTGTCTTTATCCTCCAGCACAGTCTCCACCACACCAAGTCCCAGAGCAATATATTTAATAATATTTAATGCCTTTCCCGGCAATTTAATCGGCGCCAGCAAGACCACTTGCAACGCCGCACTTATTTTTTGAATTATCTTTTTCATGTTTTAATGTTAGTATGTAGTTAGAAAGTGAATGAGTTAGTCGGTTAGAAACGTACTCGTTCACTGTTTATTCCATAAAAGCCACAGGCTTAACTAAAAGGCCTAGTATTCCGACTGCGTAATTTCACCGATGAAGAGGCGTTAAAAATGGATTTCTGTCTGAGTGAAACGAGTTTAAATTCATTTAGCTTATTCAAGGTGAAATAGCATAAAGGAATACAGCCTTGAGTTATGGATTCGTATCTGTTTTTTCGGCATCCATGGTCTCCCTACGGTCGGCTTTTGATTACTTTTATGTCAACACTAAAGCCGCAGGCTTAACTAAAAGGCCTAGTATTCCGACTGCGTAATTTCACCGATGAAGAGGCGTTAAAAATGAATTTCTGTCTGAGTGAAACGAGTTTAAATTCATTTAGCTTATTCAAGGAGAAATAGCATTAAGGAATACAGCCTTGAGTTATGGATTCGTATTTGTTTTTTCGGCATCCATGGTCTCCCTAGGGTCGGCTTGTCAAACTTTGTGTCAAGACAACTCTCGAAAAGAATCTTGAGTACCAAAAAATAAAAATCATTAACGAAAAACGTTTGTCGCCCTGTGCCGGCGACAGAGGCACATTACCTGCCTCCTTCACGGGGCACTTCTTGACTCCTTCACTGGTCACTCCTTTACTACGTTACTTAATTACTCGTCACTACGTCACTATTTAATCACCAAATATACCTCTTCCCCTTTATCCCACATTTCATAGACTAAAGCCTTTAATTTCGCCAATGCTTTTCCGCTGAAATCACCCTTGCCTTCACCTGTTAAAGTTGTTACCGGAGCGATACACCCTAAGAGTTCCTTTAGCGCATCATTTGCAGCATGAATCATGATCGCTTCTCGTCCTAATACATGCGGAATACCGATCTGTTCCCCATGTCTTGGGTAACGCCGCTTTTCCAGTTTGTACTGACCTATCGGGATACAGCTTATTCGGGGGATATTGTTACGATCTGGGAGTTCAACGGTATGACAGATGAGCTCACCTTTATAGGTAATGGTTCCATTCGTTCCCTTAGCTCCATAAATCCGTTGGAGCAGCAGGATATGTTTTGTTTTCATTTTGTTGAATACCCTAAATATTGAGAACGGGAATATTTGCTTCCCGAACGGTCACTGGCCATGAGATATAGATGTAGGCCGTCGTTCTGAAAACCTTTCGGTAACTGAACGATTATCTTTCCTTCCTGCCGGTGCCAGATCTGCTGATTCACAAAAGCATAACCTTTTTCCAGCTGATAAGCACAAAGCGTAAGGCAATCATCTCCCGCACTAAAGTCTGAAGGAAACCAGTTATGCAGCACTTCGATACGATCGGAAGAACGTTCGATCTGCTCTATCCGAATAGTTGCCAGTGCGCCTTCACTTAAAATCACCTCTGAAGGATCAACCTGAGGCATACCATCCCTTATCTTAATTGCGGCATGCAGCACATGCCCGAGTGCCAACGATGACGCGACAGACTTTTTACGTTTAGCCTTTTCTGCAAAACCTTTTTTTATCACCCCTTTCAGTGGTGTCAAAAAAGCAACAGCCATTTTAAATGCAGTCCTTACGCTCTCCTGCGCAGGACTAACGATTCTTTTTGCCATATTTTTAAATACCATATAAAAAAGGGTCAGACCGGATATGCCTGACCCCGGGTTGTTAATTAGTTCAGTAATACCTCTCCCAGATATACACTTTTGGACACCCTTGTTTTAGATCTATTGGCTAAAAACATCCAGGTATGCACGATACCTATCTGAAGATGTTCTGAAATGATAAAGCTGATCTCCCCACTCGCCCGTGTACTCGGTGCCGGTGACGACATAAACTCATCTTTTTCAGGATGATAAGCCAGCACGAAGACCATATCATCACCAAAAGTCTCAAAGGTATCATTGGCAGTCGGGTCCCAGGTAAAAGTAAGCTCACCTGCGGCATGCGCTACGGACACCGTGCCACCGCCATATAACGTACCATCCGATATACTGACTTTGGAGTAATCCAACGCATAGCCCGGATACGTACCCGTAATGGCTTTATTCAGATTAAACTGAAAAGCCGCATTGATCGGAGTTAAACGTTCCGTATTTTTACGTCCGAAACCAATTTTCAAAAACATATTGATCGGAAGCAGAAACCGCATCAATGTTCTGAATTTTTCCTGTTGCATCATCTGCAATTCCGAAGCGGGTTTGGATCTTTTTTTATAAAGTCCCTTGATGTAGTTGATACTTTTCCAACTACTTCCTATTACTGAGCCGGCTTTACCTTTAAAACCTCCATTTGCTCCATTTACGATTGTTCCCATATTTTTTTTAAATTAAAATCAACCACTTTTATACCGGTACTTTTGATTGATATAGCAAACATAAAACACTAAAAGACAATTACAAATAGAAGTAAAACGAAAGACCGATACCTGACCGACCAGCATCGTATTTTTGACCGATACATTGCCGACTTGAACAAAAGTTGAGGTTAAAATCAGTGCAAAATTGACTAAAAAAATAAGACACAAACAGGTAACTAATTCCTAACCAATTCCACCATTTTCTCGGCTCGGCCTCGGGTGCGCTTCGAGATTTCATGCATGCCCGCCGATGAAATCCCGAAGCCAGGTCGAAGAAAACTGAAGTAAAAGCAGAAGTTGGTTATAAGAAAATAAGAATCAAATCACGCTGAAAGATGGTCACTATTTTAAAAAATTCGTCCCTTAAAATAAGAGACGAATTTTTTAAATGTAGCTAAGAATAGCAAAAGATCGGGCGATCCTTTTCAGCTATCCGCGATAACTATTCCTCAGACGCTCCACATCCACATCGCGGTAATAGCGTTTGTTTCGGGTGCGTCTGGCAACGCAGATATACCCGTCCCGTTGAAGTCGATAAAGGGTTTCTGTCGAAATACCCACGTAAGATTTGACATAGTCCGCATCGCGCAACAGCACGTTGTCCTCTTCCATCTGCTCACGGAGATCAAGATATGCCGCAAGCTTACGCTTGGTCGCCAAGAGCTCCAACAAGATTAATTTTTGGGCATAGGAATACCCTGGGCTTATGAGAAAGCCCCTCAAATAGCGATTTTTACGCATAGTTATATATTTAGGTTTATAAAAGTAACCCCATCAATTCATATTGTAAAGTCGTTTTAATCCCACATCGCTCACTTTAAGCTGCAGATCCGGTCGGTCCGGCAGTACGAAGGTTTTATCCACTATCTTTGTTGTAAAATCAGTGTTGACAATAAAACCGCGGTGTACCCTTACGAAGGTTCTCTTCGGTACAAACTGTTCAGCCTGTTCCATCGTGAGGCGGTACTCAAAGTCATCCTCTGCTTGACGTAAATGAAAGATGACATAATTTTTAATAGACTCAATCGCGACCACATCACAAAATTTAATAAAACGGTCCGTGTTTTTAAATTTGAACCACTTTCCACTCGGTTCTATTTCCAAATCAATCTTAACCGTGATATTTTTCTGCTCCAGAGCGCGCTTAAAAGCAATGTATAAATCCGGAAAACTGACAGGTTTGATCAGATAATCTGCAACAGCTATTTTAATGCCCTTATAACTATATTTTTCTGTTTTGGTGTACAGGATAACCGGCGGTCTTTTATCAACAGGCAAAGTAAGATAAAGGTCCAGTCCGGACATATCGGACATTTCAACATCCAGCAACAAAACATCAGGAGGACATTCAATTATGGCATTAAAACCATCAATGGCTTTCGTATAACTCTTAACTTCCCCCATCTGCGGAATTCCCCTTAAAGCTTTTTCAGCTTTTCGAATATCGAATAAATCATCATCGATAATCATGACATCATATTTAGCCATTGGATTAAGATTTAAAGGTCAATTTAATAACAAAGTATTTTTGATCCTCAATAGCATACTCCAGTTCAATAAACTGGTTATTCATCTGCTTATAAAGCCTGTTAACAAGTTGTAATCCTTTACCTGTCCCATGTTGCAGATCTGCAGAGGCTATACAATTTTTGATGTGCAGCTGCATTCCCTGCTGTACTTTGACCCAACGGATGACAATCGGTTCTACCGGATCGCAGGGACTGTAAGCAATGGCATTTTCAATCCAGGTCATCAAGGAGAGCGTTGGAATAGATCTATTCCACATGCCACGATCCAACAATTCATCACCTTCGACAATAAAACTGCGGTCCATGCTATAAGAAACCAAAAGCATTAAGTAATGCCATTCCTCTTTCAAAGGGACCAGTACTGTAGGCTTGGCTATTTTATCGGTCACATACTGAAAGAAATCCAGGCTTTCACTCTGAACAGATTTCCGCTGCACGCGGACAATATTGTACAGACGTCTCATAAAATGCCCCGACAGCAATTGGACGTCCGACATGCTGTGCAGCTGTACCTGTACTTTTTTGAAAAGCGCGTTCGTATAGAAATGTGCCCACGCAAAATAATCGGCAGCCACGATCGCAACAAAAAAAAGCAGACCACTACTAATTCGGGAAAGTAGCTCGGTTCTATGTTCTGGTTTCCAGGCGCTGGTAAATCCTTTGAAAAATAGCGGTACCAGATCATAATAATAGTACTTGACACACCTATACGTTATCCCCACGAACAGTATAAGCAACAACCACCATAAAAACCATAACCTACCTTTTTTCAGCGCCATTTGGTAACAGGTATACATTACGGAAAAAAATAGCATAAAAGGCAGCACATAGAGGGTAAAAGTCAGTGGGGTAAAAAGATGGAGCTTACCGGAATTGACAATTGTCAGTCCCAGCAGTAAGATTACCAGACAGATAGCCATACGCTTCACAAGACTCTGCTGGATTGATGTTAGGTTTGGTTGAATATTCATTCTATAAAAAAGGTTAACTCAAAAATAATAATTAACTATCAGTAAAACAAGAAGCTACTTCAAAGAATTGTCTGTTCTTTACGTCAAATAAATATTTTTTACGATTATATTCGAACGGTGCGAGCCAGCTTCCTTTTGCCGTAATACCTTTTTTGTCAATCGCTGCCTGCCCATTATACTGATGTATAAAAGCCCAGTTTTCCCAATAGATCCATCCCTGTTGCATCATCTGGTGAAAAGCCATCTGCAGCGCAGCAAATGCGCGCATCATCAGTTCTTCTGCCGGTCCGTCCGCAGTATCCATAATATTGATAAATGGTATTATTTGCCATTGGACAGGGTTATTTGCCCTCTTCATAAAAGTGCAGTGGAGAGGAACTCCGAAACGGTATGCCAGTTTAAAAATATTGGTGCGCCAATAGAAGAAGTGGCTTCCAAAAGGAACAGCCAGCTTGTTTTCTCCGATTCCCTCTTTCTCTTTTACCAGCCCTTCATCAGCATCCAGGAATAGCAGCACCAGGCGTTTATTTTTAATAGCCCGCAGAATATGTCGGAGTGAGTTTGCCTGGTTTGCATCAATACATTCCAGTTTATCTTGTAACATTCCTGCATCTTCCAGTTCCGATCTGTAATGTTCGATCTCTCTTTCCAATACAGCCCCAGACACCAGCAAAGTGATCTCATAACCCATTTGCACCAGCAATTTGGGTAACAGGCGGTATGGACCATAGTGAAAAGTGATCAGAATCCCATTGATATCAATCCGGTCAATACCTGCCGTATTCAATTCACACAGCCTTTTTAAAGGGAATTCACGGTATAGTGTTTCAAAATTATCTCGGTTACTGATCCATGTGGCATAATGCTCCCATAATATTGAAACCGGTTTGTCCTGAAAAAACTGCTGGACATTTGCCAGCCACATCAACCGGTGCAGATTTTGTTTTTGTTGTACTTTCATATCGTTTATAGTGTATGGATAGCATCATTCAAAGAACCAGAGAGAAGACAGCTTCTCTCTGGCTCGAGAAAGCATTTCTCCTAACTAAAATGAAGAAGGCCAGCACTTGTCGCTGTCTAAATCAATTAGTGGAGTATCTTCAGTAAAAAGCTCAAAGATTGAACTTCCTTCAAAAACTACCGGCTCGATTTTTTGAATTTCGATTTCCATAATTGTCTATTTCGTTTACGACCTATAACCATCCGGGTCAGGTCAATCCCGTTGCCTTAATGAGGCAGTTATTTATCCTTTTTGCTGGCCAGCAGAACAAATATGAAATTTGCTTTTTAAATAAAAAATAATTGGGAAATATTGCTTTATTGAGGGATAAAACGATATTTCATCCAAATAGCCTCGCTAAAAGTTTGGATTCATCCCTCTATCAAGGTGATTCGTCCCTACATATGCCTTTATTTCCCGCTAATAGGTTTTGCAAACATCGTTTAATAAATTGTGGGTCTATTTTATGCTCAATACCAGCCAATACTTAATTATGAAGAAAAGTAAAGAAGAGATTTTAGCCAGTTTTTTAAAAGACATTCATGGCGAATGGATATCTGCTATCCCTGAATTGACGGATGCATTTGCAGAGATCCGCTTTGTGAAGGGCGAGTACCTAACCAATAACTGGGGCGAGCTCTACCTCATTGCAGAAGGTATATTTGGAAAGTATGAAAAGACATGTCCGGTACGGTATGCCATCAGTGGCGAATCGCTGATGATCCCCAACCATAGTCACAATTATCAGTTTATTGCATTGAGTGACTGTAGCACTTACATGACCACAAGAAAACAGCTATATACGATAAATGCGAAAAACCCAAAGCTTTTCCCGATCTACGCCAGCCTTATGGACAAACAGCAACAGTACCTCAATTATCGGGCAAAACTGCTTTCATTGCCCAATCCCGATAAGTATGATTTTGTATTTGACAAATATCCGGATATACGCCAGTATATCAAACATAAAGAATTAGCCCAGTTTATGGGGATCAGTGAAGAGTTGCTTCGTCGACTTATACGCGAAAGAGAATAGGCATTTTCCCAATAATTTGGGTTTTTATGCCCAATTTATTGGGCATAAAAACCCAAAACATAGTGTCCAAATTCCCAAAATATAACAAAAAATGCTGCTGAAATTTGTAATAGCAGATCGGATGAAATAATGAATCGTCCTGTAAAACAAGAAAATAATTGTATCCGTACCATTTTTTCCGATCTGCTCATTAAAAAACAAATTATGAAACAGTACAAGAAAAAATTTGCACCCTTCCCCAGAGGCGGGTGAAACCCGCAAACAGGAAATCAGTTGACGATCGTTGACTATTCCGTCGCATGGATAGAAGAGACATTCACAACGCAAACAAATGGACCATATCATCAACAATAAGGGCGACAAAGTACACCCGGCAACATCCACAAAAAACGGTAGTTTAATCCGTCGGAGTGCACGGTGGATCAAGCCTCGCATACCTACTTTGATTATTTACGGTTATGCTTTCTTGTATTTCTATACAGGAATAGCGAAGCTGCAAATAATCGCTGAATTTATTCGGGGAAACAGTAAAATCCCCTATTTAGGGAAATATGCAGAATTGATCGGCTGGGGCATTCCTTCTTTGGAAATCCTGCTAGCTGTACTATTGATTGTCCCGATATACAAGATAAAGCGTACTGCGCTATGGGTATCTAACCTATTGATGGGCATATTCACAATTTATCTGACCCTAATGGTCGCTTTTGTAGAAGATAGGCTCTGTAACTGCGGAGGAGTGATCGAATCCATGGGCTGGAAAACACACATTATATTTAATGTGGCTTGGTTTATCGCCGGAATCTATGCCCTTAAAAAAACAAAAATTATAAACAATTAAAACTAAAGGTATGAAAACCTCATTAAAAAATTTCACAAAAGTGCTACTTGGAGTAGCTGTATTAGGCGGTGCGGCATTAACGCAATCATTTACAAAATCGTTAATTCCACCAGCTGGTGATTTTGTCACATTAGATGGAACAACTTGGGAACCTGCTTCAAATTATCCTGCAGGAGAATGCTTAGATGCAAGTTCAACATGTTCATATCATAAAATTGGTAGTGCTCCAGGACCAATGAATGACCAGTATAAAAATCCTGCTAATTTCCAGGAAGCTGATCAAGGAGTATTCCGCACAAACGAATAATGGAATTAAAAAATGGCACCTGAAAAATTTCAGGTGCTATTTTTATTTAATACTCTTTATTAAATTTACAAGAGCAGCTGCTTTTTCTTGTGAACTAGGTCTTGGAACCTGAGTCGTTACGATTCTCATTTCTTTATCCAAAATAACTTGCCGCGGATAAGAAATTACATTAAAGAACTTTATAATAGGATGTAACGATTTCTCTCCCATAGTATATAGACTGATATCTGAAGAATCACTGTACGATCCAGATTGAACAGATTTCTTCCACTTCGCTATGTCTTCATCTACAGAAATATTAACAAAACAAAGATCTTTCACATTTTTTAATTCTTTCCTTACGGTCTTCATTTCCTCATGTAATACTTTGCAATTTGCACAACCAGTAAACCAAAAATCAAGAACAATAATTTTCCCGCGTAAATCAGAAAATTGCACCAACTTTCCACTTGTATCCATCAACTTAAAATCTGGTAACAATTGCCCTTTTGCTGTTTGAACACGAAATAGCTGAATTGCATCTCGATATTTATTACTTGAGACATTTGACTCGATTTTAGACTGCTGATCATAATCCATTTTAGCATAATTCTGAAAAAAATAACGATAATATATTCTATCTAGACTTTCCTGTTTCATCATCCCGGAATCCCACTCTTTTTCAAATGCTGTACCCAACCATTTTCTAAGCCTCATTCTTTCCATGAAATAATTTTCCATTTCATTTGCCTGAAAAAAATTCTTATCAGTAACTTCATGAAGTCGTGTATTCCGCCTTAGGTATTCCTTTATAAATAATGATTTCTCATTTTCAAGATTGGGATTTTCTTTACTGATACGATGAAAGACCATAATCAATTGTGTCAACAAGTTTTGTTCAATTTTACCAATAATATTTAATTTTAGTAATCGATAACTACTCTTGTCTAATACACTAATATTTCGATCTAATACAATAAGTTGACTATCACGCTTCATGTAATTATATTGTAAAAGCGACTGGAGCTTATCATGAAGAATTGAAGACAGTTCAGGTTCCTTATCTACCAGATCGATCTTTTTATTTACAAAATTCGGGAATGATACTGTTTTTTCTATTCGACTAATTTGATATTGCAAATTCATAATTTCAGCCCCAATACCACTAAATACGAGACGGTCATCTTCTTCGGAAATGATCACGCTATCTCCTGGAAATATTAAGTAATCCAATAATAATATTTTTTCCGCATTTTTCTCATTCCCTGTTTTTAAAGTGATATATCGGAAATCTATTCCTTTATCAAACTTAATCGTAAATATAGCATCATGTTTTATTGCCATTTCTTTTCTGTGCGGAGTTCGATTGAAAAATTCGAAATTGTCATCAGTCCAGTAACAATTTAATTCATTTTTTAAGCGACTATCTTTGAGTCTTCTAACATCAATAGTTGCCGTTTGTGATAAAGCGACATGATTAAAACCCAAAAAAATGCATAGGTATATTAAGTAATGTATTATTCGTATTTTCATGATCATTATTTATTTGTTACCATTAATTCCTGCGGAATAACAGGCAAAGTATATCTAGAATCATTCGGAGGTAATATATACTGTTTACCAGAAAGTGTTCTAGTTAATGTCTTAGCAAATCTCACCTCCATATTCAATCTCCTCAGATCTTCCCATCTACAATTACCTGTAAACACGAGTTCTTTACGACGTTCCTCCAAGACACGTAAAAGCACATCATCAGTGGTTTCGTTCGGCGGTTCTGAAAAATATTTGTATCGATAATTGCAAAAGTTATTCAATACATCCCTACCTTCTTTCCAAAAACCCGTTCTAACAAGACATTCTGCCTTTATCAGAATAATTTCATTAGTAGCTAGTCCTGAGAACATTCCAACTGTACCAGAGTAGCGGCCTTTAAAGGATTTTGTACCATCAACATTTACTCTAAAGAAGGCTGATTTTCGGATATCATTATCTCTGTAACTATCAAATAATGCTTCATTAACCCTGAGATCTCCATACGATACAAAAAAGTAGTTGATCGGTCCAGCATAGAAGACGATCTCTTTATTTCCCTTGTCGATGGTTGGAAAAGGTAATGTGGCCACTGTATTTAAACTCGAAAAATCAATTAATTCATTATTGTACTTCAAATACTCCTCTGCATATTGCAATGCTTTATCATAGTTTTGCATCGTTAAATAGATCTTTGCTAGCATCGCTAAAGCTGCGGAACGTGATGGTCGAGTCTTCTTTTCAGGAACGATTGGCAAGATGCTCAATGAAGCAGTCAAATCTGTAATTACCTGCTCATAGCAAGCTTCTACCGTAATTAAGTCGCCACTTTCATTGATATCCGACCCAAAGCGCATAGGAAGCACGCAAGATATTGAAGCGCCCTTTACATATGGCGGAGCATAAAGCTGTAATAACTGATAATAATGAAAACCACGATAATACAATGCCGAACCTCGAATATTATCCTTTTCGGCACTTGATTTTGTAACTTTATCTGTTCCCTCTATAGTGATATTGGCATACGCTATAGCTCGGTAAGGTACTGTCCAATCTCCAGTTCCCGTTCCAATTGCGCCTTCATAAATATCTTCTTTCCAGATATAAGCATTTCGTTCCGAAGGATTTCCAACTGTCAAAGCCGTATTTTCAAGAAGATGGATATTATCAGCGCTGATAATTCCGAGGCCAGGCGTGGTATTCATCACTGTCGTATTATCCAGTAATGATTGATAGTCTTCCAAACTTTCTAGTATGACATCGCTATTTTTTGATTTTACATCCAGCCAGTTATCAATCTTTTTACAAGAATAGCAGAAGAACAGGCAGAAAAAATAAATGAGATATTTCATAATCTGAATTTTTAAATTAGAACTGGATGCGAGCACCAAGTGAGTAACTTGTTGGTATTGGATATAAGCCGAAATAATCGTTAACATCAGGATCTATACCTACTTTATTCTTACGCCATATGATTCCAAGGTTGTCTATGTAAGAATAAATATCTGCTGTAAATCGCGAAAACTTCACCTTGTACGACAAGGAAATATCTTGTAAACGAATATGATCACCTGATAAAACTAAAGCTTCAGAATTTTGATAAAATGTATTGCGGCTTGAATTAACAGGATAGACCAATGCAGGCATCGATGTTTCTTTATTTGGGTTCTGAGGATCAAATGCCAACATAAAATCAGCATTTGGCATGGATAGTACTTCGTTTAAGTTAGTACTGCTACTTTTCTTTCTGATATAGAAACCAGACTTAAGAAGTATGTTAGCTGAAAGTGACCAATTCCGATATGAGAAAGTATTGCGCAATGAACCAAACAAGGTTGGTCTACTACTTCCATGATAGTTAACATTATCCATAATGTTACTTGCAATAATGCCTGTATAATCTTTAGATTTAACTCCATTTAAATAGCCCAAAGGATCTCCATTTTCATCCAGTCCAGATGATCGGTAACTGTATACTCCATAAAGTGAATTTCCCTCTTTAATATAGAGACCATAGCGAGCTAACCCGTCAACTGCGGACGAATTAGATACCAAATACCTTGTTGGGTATTCTTCATTAAAAGAAAGAACCTTATCCTTGATCAAACTTAAAAGATATACGGTACTCCAATTAAACTTACCTTTTGTATTTATACTTGTTAATTGTATATCCAAACCCCTATTACGAACTGAAGCAGAATTACCTTTGTAACTATTAAAACCTGAGGAAGGGCGAAGCAAGATCTCCTGTATAAGATCCATTCCATCTTTTTGGAAAAGCTCTATCGAACCCGAAATACGATTTCCTTTGGAAGCAAACTCCATTGATAAATTAATATTACGGACTTGCTCCCACCTTAACAATGGATTGGGTGGATTTTGAATGGTAGCTTGTCGAAAACCATTAAGTGTGTTCCTATTAAAGCTTGCAATAAGGTAAGCAGATTGATTATATGAATTTCCATTATAACCATACGTAAGCCGAAACTTTAATGTTGGCAATAAGGTTGATTTATAAAAATCTTCTTTTGAAATATCGTATAAAAGTCCGACGGACCAAAGTGGTACAAATTTATCATTAATCTTTACTCCATATAAATTAGCACCATCTTTTCGAGCTGAGGCGGATAGCGTGTACCGTTCTCGAAATTGGTAAGCACCATTAAAAAAATAAGAAACGGAACGGCGAGTCACTTCACTCATATTGCCTATACCATCATCAATCAGCTGTGATCCTAATCCACTCGGATTAATTGGATAGTATTGATTAAAGTTTAGATTACTTAAAATCGTTCCTGTCTCATGATCATAGCCATAATAACGACCTGAATGGGCTGTAATAATTGTCGATTTCATTTCAGCACCCAATAGCGCATTTAATTGATGATCGTCTGACCATCTTTTATTCATCGTGCTATTAACCCGGAAGTTATAAGCTTCTAACCTATCTCGAGTATGATCAAGTATATCCGCATCGGGAACAGGGTAAGTAAAATTTGTGCCGTTGACTTGCGTATAGCGATTGACTAAATTTCTTACATAGTAGCTATTCTTATCCTTCAAATCGTCATACTCACTCTGCTGACGTTCATATTGAAAGAGTGAGGACAACGACAGCCAGTCTAGCGGGGCATACATGAGTTGACCATTCAAAATTGTATGCAAGCGCTTGGCATACGTATTCTTGAGTTCTTTCTCTTCTAATGGGCGAAGTGACCAGTCTTTAAAGCCTTTGCTTTCCATTTCTCGTAGGTAGCTATCTCGATAACCACTTGGTACCGTAATCGGAAGTCCATTCTCACCTTTGTATGCAATATAGGGATAGGGTGAACTGTAACTGTAACCATATTGTTCTGTCGTATTGGTCACGGATACCGATGGAGAAAAAGTTAGATTTTGTAATAACTTAAACTGCGGAGAAATATTTATTGTCCATCTGTTTAGACCACTCTTTTGAACAACTTCTCGATTATCATTGTAGCCAATAGAAAAATAATTGTTAAACTTTTCTCCTCCAGAGCGAATTCCAAACGCATATTGGTTCTTAACTGAAGTTTGGTAAAAGTTTTCTGACGTCTCATCTCTACTATCTATGGTTGCAAACTCTTGCTCAGCAAGCTTAAGCATATTTTCATCTATATCACCTGATCGGTGTCGATCCAACAATTCAACATATGGGCTTACTAAAGGAAAAGTTGTATTGTTGGATAATATATCATTATAAAAACCTTTATTAAAAAGCTGACGCTCGACATGCATATATTCCGAACTTGGAATAAAATTTCGGCTATATTTCAAATTTGGCCTCACTCCGATTGTGGTTGAAGTATTAAAGTCAATCTTTGTTTGTTCTCTAAAAGCAGCTTTTTTGGTCGTTATCACAATGACACCATTCCCTGAACGTGCACCCCAAATAGAAGCTGCTGCAGCATCACGTAATACCGTTATGCTTTCAATATCATTAGGATTGATCTGATCTAAGCTACCTTCAAAAGGAAAATTATTTAGAATAATAAGTGGATCAGCACTTACATCATTATCAATAGTTGACCGCCCTCGTATAGACACACCCGTCTGCTCATTGGGTGGTAGTAAACCTCCTGCTCCGCCAGATGATCGATTAAAGTTAACACCGCTCGTCACTCCTTCCAATCGATCAAGAATATTCGTACTCACTCTCCTATTCAAAAGTTCTTTATCGATCTGCACAAAACTCCCCGTTGCTCGTTCTTTGGGTATTTTCTGATATCCCGTTGATACTACCTCTACTTCATCGAGCTGATGATCCTCAGGTATCAATTTAACCGTTAACGATACTTCAGAAGTATAATTGATTTCTTGGCTTTTGAAACCGACAAAGGAGAATTTAATTTTACCCATTTGGTAGTTGACGAGCATTTTAAAAGTTCCATCCTTAGAACTTTTAACTTGGATATTCTCCTCTTCGATACGAATGGAGACGCCTTGCATCGGGCTGTTGTCAATTGCAGATAGCACCTGCCCTACCAGTTCATATTTTACCTGCTCATTCACCCCACTGTCCTTGCGGGGTGTCTGAGCTGATAAACATAAACTATGAAATACTGCGATGATCATGATACAGGGTATCGCAATTACTTTAATGGCCTTTAATAAGCATAGCAGCAGATTAAAGGCATGGAGGATTGGAGAAAGCAAATAACAAATGGGTACTTGCTTCAACCAATCTATTTCTATGGGAGTAACTGTATAGGTGCTACTGCCCTCTTCAGAAGAATTATTTCTGTCATATATCTTTTTGAGTAAAGGACTTTTCAATGTGTTTATATTTTGGTTTGTTTTGGATTGAAGACCAAAAAATAACTCTGGATTTAAGACAGTACTTTTCCTCGGGAATAGCACATAGCTCTCCCCATTGCAAGTTTTTTGCATTGTTTAATGGTTTACATTGAAGGTGGATTCAGGAGCTAAAATGTAGGCAATAAGGCACCTGTTAAACTTTCAATAGTTAAAAAATATAATGGAAAAATGCAATTTTAAATCGTCGTCAATTGGTTATATAATGGTCTACATTATTGCATTTTGAATGGATAGTCAACATAGTGACTTGGCGCAACAGATCTAATCTGCCGGCTTGATGATGTTTTTGGTGGTTTGTTTTTTTTGATACATACTCATCTTATAAAATTATAAATGATGAGTCTCTTTCCCTCGAAATAAAAACGTGGGATACTATCTAGCATTATTCCCTGGGTCTCACGCCGTCGAACTCAGCTTCAAACGATAGCACCCACGCCTTTATATATTGCTAATATAGCAAAATAAAGGCTATTGGGTGTAATCTACCGCTCTCGTGTTCGATATTTATTTGTGAGACTTGGGAAACGAGACTCGTTAATTACACTACCATACCTAAAAAGGTATAAATCAATTAAGTAATACAACAAATATATATATAATTATTTTACAAAAAAAGTAATTTCATGATAATTTTTAGCGTAACTTTTTATCGGTCTTTGTTTAATGTTAGACCAAGATGAAACTTATAATAAGAAATTAGCACAGAGATTGTCTCAAATCATGAATATTCTTGATATGACACATGTTGGTTTCGCCGAATTTGTAGAGAGAGACGTCTCTCATATTTATGGAATTACTAATAAGTCTAGACCTTTTAATGACACTCTTGCCGAACATATTGGTAAAAAACTGGAGATTAAAGGTGCTAAGATTCTTAATTTGAATGTTACTATCCCCTCAAGTATCGCCAAAACGGAAGCAGTCATTAACTTCAAAAGGGATAATAAAGATAATCCCGAATACTTTTTACATTCCAAAACTGACAGAAGTATAGATGCTTTTGTTTCGGAAGTTCTTATTAAATCAGACTTCCTTAAAGAACCTAGATATCTTAACGAAATAGAGTCATATATCGAAACAGAGTTTCAAAAATCCTACATTGATGATCAGCTTTCTAAGGCACTCCGGTACGCAGTTACCAAGAAAACGTTAAAAAGCGAAAAGAAGCCAATCAAATTGAAAAATGGAAATCTTGGAAAAAGACTTGTTGATGTTTATTGGATTGATTAGAAGTCAAAACAAAACTTACATTATGGTGTTAGTAACATCAATAACAGCGTTAAGACGCATTCTCAAAAAATTCCAATGTTGTATAAGTACGTTTTGTTAAATTTAATCTTATACTGCCATAGGGACCTTCATAATTTGAATATTCATATAAAATTATTGGTGAAAACTCATAACGCTTACTGTAGATTTCACCGAGGTCTTTAGGAAATAAATCAATTTGGACAACAATGCTATCAGCATTTGCATATGTTTTTAATTGTTTAAAATAATTGGTCAAATTTAATTTGGTTTCTTTACGCTCTAAATTTGCAACTTTTAAAATTGAATCCACCACCTCTAAATTTTCTTGATTTAAATTGTACTTTTTATCAAAAATAGAATCTTTTGGAGCATTAAATAATGCATAATCTGGAAACTTGGATCTATCATAGTTGTTTGCAACGTAATAATCAGATTTTAACAATAAGAGCCTTCCTCTGAATGTATCATTCAAATACAAATTCATATAGCCGTTTTGTAATTCAATATTATTAATATTAAAAACGATACGATCTAAGTAAATTCTATTACTGATCACACTTGATTTTCCTTTAAACATATAACGATCTAAAACTTCCGGATTTTTTAAAGTGTCAATCAATTCCATTGTCTTCTCATCTAACTGAATTGAATAATCAACAATTTTATAGGAAGAATAACTTAAAATCTCCACTAATAAGTCTAAGAAACCAAATCCACGATCCTTTTCTAACTTGTTTGTAGATGCTTTAACGGCAACCGAAACTGGTTGCTTTTCAACACAGGACACAAAAATCATACATGAAATGAATACAATTACAAAATAACTAATATTGACTTTAATAAATCAGTTTAATATCATATGAAAACTCTGAAAATATTAAGTTAATTATCACTTAGACTATCAGGTAAATATTCAGCATATTTAGATTTTAAGTACTCAAGATTTTTATCATTGTTCATAAGATTTAGATTTAACTTTTCTTTAATAAACTCGTATCTGGTCTTAGCTTCATTTAAAATATGGCCCCAAGTCAGAACATATACATCATAGAGATCTGTAGAAATAACGTGCCCATATTTCCTATCACTTTGTTCCAATTCGGACTCAATATCGGATTTAATATCTTTGGTCACTAACAGAAATTTCCATTTAGTTTTTTCTTTCGGGAATCTTCTATCTTTACAAATTCGAGAGGCATATAGTTTAATTTGCATCAATTCATCTACTCCAGCATCTACCGTAGGTTTTTTTAATTCAATAATTAAATTTGTTTTATGACCAGGTATTCCTTGGGGAAACTGTCTCCATAAGCACACATCAGGTATAATCTGTAAATCAGAGTTATCTTTGCTTTCAGTAATTTCTGAAAAATCAGCTCTACCTAAATACTTTAAATACTCCTTTAAAACATTTTTTAAAGTGACGTCATCTACACCATAAGTAAACTCATCCCCGAATAGCCAAGTTTCATTGACAAGTATTTTATGTAAATGCTTTCTTTCAAGCACGTTTTTATTCAAATCTTTATTATAAATAAGTTCTTCGAGTCCATTAATAAATCTTAACCTATTTTTTATTTCCGTCATTGTATCAATTACTGTAGAAAGAGAAGATTCTTCTAAAATTTCTACTAACTCATCCCTCTTATCTTTAGGTAACTCAATTACCTCTGCTAAAATCTTTTGAAGAGAATTTGAATTATTTTCTAAAGCTTCTTTTATTAATGATAAGGTAAGTTTTTTACTCTTGATGTCTTGATGTTCAAAATCAGGTAAGAACTCATTAACTTGTAGTGCTACAATATCAAAAACTTGTCTTTTACTTTCTTCTACTAGATTTTCTGGCTTTTCTCTATATGGATATATTCCTTTTTTCTTTAAGTCCGATATGAACTCTGTTGAATAATAATGTAACCTTTTCCTTGTATATGCTCTAGCAAATTTCTTGGACTCCTCAATTACTAAAGTCATAACATCATCTAATTCCTGTAGATCAATTTTATTTTCTCTATGAAGGCTCTCAATATAAATTGATTGAATAAAAATTGAAATCGGAATATTCGATCTGATACCTAAATTTAGTTCTTTGAATGGAATTCCTTTGGTGTTACATAAGTATGCTTTCTTTTTTATATCAAAGTTCCATTCAAGAATTTTAAATTTGAACCTATATGTTATTCCTTCTTTATCTGTTAAAAATTCCGTTTCGTCAGAATTCTTGATCAGTGAAGCAAATTCTAAAATTTGACCATTAATAGTAATTGAAAAATTTGAATAATTTATCCAATAAGATGCGAATTTTTGGGCTAAATCTTTTCTATTCTTTTCATCAAAAGCTTGTTGGGCTATGTCAAAGTTGATATTCTGAATTAAAACATTAAATCCAGATTTAGAAGTGTCACCTTCAAGAGGTATTAGTGAACTGAATTTAGAATGAGATAAATTATTTCTGTCAAAAGTGATTGTAAATTCCTTATAAGAACTAGAGTTTTTATATCTACTTGTAAACGTAACCAAATCACCTAAAGCAAGTGCTTTATACCTTCCTTTTCCTTCTTTTCCATGATATTGTCTACCACTTGGACTATTATTGATGTTTTTCTTTTCTGAGCCTCCTAATCTACCAAACACTTCTTGTGCTTTAGTATATTCAATTCCTAATCCATTATCATTAACTTCAATCGATTCAAATCCTCCTATACTGTTAGACACATATTCAATACTTATTTCTGTTGCATCAGCATCTAAGGAATTCCATATTAATTCTGATATAGCGGTTATTCCACTAGCTCTGGTCAAAGATTCTATATGATCTTTTTCTACTCCTAAATCAATAATTGTTTCCATAGCTTTTGATAATTACAGGTTAAATACTTATTGAAAAACGAATAAAAACACCAACCATTTCGTTGAATATACTTCTAAAATTAGCCATTAAGCACATACAATATTACAAAATAAAATCCTTTGAAAGATTCCTTTTACTCCAACCTCTACGTCCCAACGCCAAACCTTACCACTTTATTTAAAAACATTACTTCCAATACTAAATATATCAAACAAAATCGTACAAAATTAGAAAACCCTCAAGAATTTTCCTTCAAACACTTCTTTGGGTACATCCAAGATCTGCTCAATCACAACGGTCGCAGACTCTTCTTTAAATTCACTCATTAATGCCCATAGGTCGTTTATTTTTGTCGGGACAAAATGCTATATAACATCATCCACACTATTGTTAGACTTTGGGATAATGTATCCCTTATTCTTTAAGTCCTTCAAAATCTCGGTTGTCAATGGTACATTGATCGTAATTAGTATTTATTTTTTTTACCTTCTTCCAACAGGGGTGACATTTCGATCCTAAGTTACTTTACTATAAAGTGAACTCACAGAACCCTCCCCTGCTTTAATCCAATATTGAACAGGATGAACATGAAAAAATGTTGAGCAACCGGTTACCTTGTAGCATGTCCATCCCTATTCAACATCTAAAGATAAATAATAAAACTAAATATATTAGCTATTTTTTGCTATAATTTTTAGTTTTATTATTTTTTAATTGATTTTTAGCATTATATTCCTTTGCAATACGGTTTCCCGTAAATATTCTCAAATTCTATAGATATATTCGCAAAAAAGTAATAAATGAGAGTAGATAGACTTAATTGAGTAAAATGTGGAAATTAATTTATCAAAATTGAAATTAAAAGTTTATTATATAACAGATTTGATGGATGAGAAATTTTTAATTTTTATACATTTTGAAAAGAAATGATCAATAAATGCATGCTGATTTGAAGAATTAATTTCTAATTAACGCTTAATTACAAATAAAACTAATCTACATCTATCATTAAAAACATCTTATTTCAAGTAAATTGTTTAAATAATATGTTTTTCATTAACTTAGTCCAGTTTGACTAATCAAAACCCATATAAGATTCATCTAATCTATGAAAAATAAATTATCTGATGTATTAAAAAAGCTATTTCTTAGCTCTCTTGCAGGTATAGCAGCAAATAGTACAGTGCAAGCAGCAGCTGTAATAGATGCACCAGGCTCAATATATAAAGAAAATGAATTCTCTATAATTAAAGAGAAAGATCTAAGCCCAAAGTTATTATTAAAATTAAATAACAATTCTGGCTGGTCACTTATATCACATCGGAGTCATCGATCGCATTCATCACATAGATCACACTATTCTGGTGCTTCAAGCAGTAGCTCTTCTGGCTCGACGAGCTCTGGAAGTTCAAGTTCTCGCAGTTCATCTTCTACAAGCTCAACCAGCGGTTCTTCGACAACTCGTCCATTGGGCTTTAGCAGTAGCGGATCATCAAGTGGTTCTGGTAGCTCAAAACAAACTTCATCGTCTACTAATAAAAATTCTCCGACTAAAACTATAGCAGGTCTAAGCGCCACTGCTTTAAAACTCGGAGATCGAAATCTAAAACGTGATATGTCTGGAAGCGATGTGACCGAACTTATTAATATTTTATTAAAAAAAGGATATCTCCTACTAGAAAATGGACAAAATCAAGTATATGGAACATATACATACGACGAAACTATTGAAGCAACGGTTAAGAAATATCAAAAAGATAACAATTTGACTGGGAGTGGTAACTGTGACGCATCAACGGCATATCACTTACTAAATAAATAAAATGAAGGTAGAATTTAATGAAAATAATAAAATCGTACTAAAGATCCAAAGTACTCTATATAGTATATCTGTTGTACATAAGTGTTTCTACTGGTACTCTGGAAAGTTTGATATCGATATCGAAAGTGTGGACAATAATTTAATAATTAAGATGTCAAATATTCCTGATGATATGGATAAAAACAGTCTTATATCTAAGATAAAAAAAGATCTATTAGATTTCAACACTAGAGAAATAATAGCTCTTGAAACTAAAGATATAAGGACTTTATTGATTGCAAAGGCATTTGCAAACGATGATGAATATGGCGAATCTCCTCCAGGAATTTTAGATGATCCTATTGGATTTAATCCATTTGATTTTAAAAAATAAGATATGGATGCAGGAACAATTAAAGAATTTCGGAAATTTAAATCGATCGATAAATATAATACTGGTACGAATACTTACTTCCTTCTTCCATTTCGCTTTCATCAGGTCAATAATGAAAAGGAAGTATTAGTTAATGAAGTTGGAGATTTTCTAATTGTACCCATAGGCACGTCTACAAGAATTGCAAATCGTCAGATTAACGATAAAGAAGAAATTTATGCTGATCTTATTGCTAATTTTTTTATTTCAGAAAAACCAATTCCTGATTTAATCGACATTTTAGCAACGCGGTACCGAACTAAAAAGTCTTTTCTAGATGAGTTCACCGCGTTACATATATTTGTGGTATCCTTACGCTGCAATCACTCTTGCCATTATTGCCAAGTATCAAGAGTTTCTGAAAATAAACAGGATTTTGATATTTCAATCGCAGATTTAAAAGCTGGTATTGAACATATGTTCAGAACACCATCTTCTTCAATCACAATGGAATTTCAAGGTGGTGAACCTTTACTAGCTTTTGATAAAGTAAAATACGGTATTCAATACGCAAATCTCCTAAACGAAGTGCACAATAAAGAAATTACATTTGTTATTTGTACTAATGCGACTGTGTTCTCGGACGAAATACTGGAGTTTTGCGCACAACACAATGTTGTAATATCTACATCATTAGATGGACCAGCATTTCTACACAATGCAAATAGACCAAAGACAGGAACTAAAAGTTATGAAATGGTTATGCAGGGTATTGAGCTTGCAAGAGAAAAGCTTGGACACGATAAAATATCTGCCCTGATGACAACAACAACTTTAAGTTTAGACTATCCTATTGAAATCATTGATAATTATATTGAAAATGGTTTTAGTAATATATTTTTACGTCCCATAAGTCCTTATGGATTTGCATTGAAAAATATAAAGAAAAACCATTATCAGACACAGCGATATCTTGATTTTTATAAAAAAGGTTTGGACTATATTATTCAACTAAATAAAAATGGACATTTTATGGTTGAAGATTATACAACTGTTGTTCTAAAAAAAATTCTAACTCCGTTTCCTGTTAGTTATGTGGACTTACAATCTCCTGCAGGAATGATCAATAATGTTGTGGTATTTAATTATGATGGTAGTGTATATGCTACTGATGAATCTAGAATGCTAGCAGAAAATCAAGATTTTACTTTTAAGCTGGGCCATGTTCAAGATAGTTATCATTCTCTTTTCTATGGTGAGAAAGCTCAATATTTTTCAAAATTCTGGTCCAATGAAACGTTGGCAGGTTGTGCTGATTGCGGTTTTCAAGCTTATTGTGGAGCAGATCCAGTATTTCACTACGCATCGCAAGGTGATTTAGAAGGTTTCAGACCCACATCAGATTTCTGTACAAAGAATATGGAAATCATTCGGCATATTTTTGACTTAATAGACAGAGAGGGAAACGATATCATTAAAATTTTCAATTCTTGGATTAATAATACTCCTCAAAATTAGTTTGATATTATGATTCAACTTAAAACAAGGGGTATCCCTATAAATCTGACCGCCCCAACTGTAGCTACTATAATATCTCAGACTTGGAGTAAGGATTTGGTCGCAAATACGCCATCTGGACAAACTGTATTTCTATTTAAGAATGTCCCTCCTATACAAGACAAAATCATGATAGTTGGTATAGCGACTTTGGAATATCTAGAAGAAGGAGATATTATATATATTGACACAAATGGTAGTATTCATACACTTTTTAGGAAGAATTCTCATCATAATGCTCTTTTTATAACTGATCGATGCAATAGTAATTGCTTAATGTGTTCACAACCGCCTAAAAATGTGGATGATCTTACACACTTCTTCAACATTAATACATCACTTATTCCATTAATTTCGAAGGATACAATAGAACTTGGAATTACTGGTGGAGAGCCAACTTTATTAGGTCAAAGGTTTATTACACTTTTGGGCCAAATAAAAGACGAGTTACCAAATACTGATATTCATATTCTGACAAATGGAAGGAGTTTCGCCTGGAAGCACATTCCTCACGCTTTAAGTAATATTAACAACGAGCGTATGGTATACGGTATTCCACTGTACTCGGATTACTATAGACAACATGATTATATTGTTCAAGCAAAAGATGCATTTAATCAGACAGTTTTAGGGCTGCATAATATGGCAAAGTTTAAACATAGATTAGAATTGCGAATAGTACTGCATAAAGAATCTTTTAAGAGGCTTCCGAAATTAGCAAAATACATCTACATGAATTTTCCATTTGTTGAACATATAGCATTTATGGGATTGGAATACACTGGTTATACTATTGCAAACAAAGATTTGTTATGGATGGAGCCAACCGAATATTCAGACGAACTGGAAGATGCAGTTTTATACCTAAATGCAATGGGGATGAATGTTTCTATTTATAATTTACAGTTATGTCTATTGAAACCTTCCCTTTGGAAATTTGCACAAAGGTCGATATCAGATTGGAAGCAAAATTATTTAAAAGAATGTGAATCCTGCTCTGAGACAGAAAGGTGCGGTGGAGTTTTTGCAACATCAAAAAAACATAGCCAGTTGATTCAAGCAATTAAGTAAATGAAAGAGAATAAAGAAATTAAAATCCATAAAAGATTATTTTTAACAGTAGGTATATTACTTCTGATTAATCCAATAATCATTTATCTAATTTCTAGCTCAATATGGGCAAGTTTAACTATTTCTATATCAGCTATTCTTGTTACTGCTTTCATTAATGAAAGTCAACGCTTTAACGTATTATCGACAATATGGTTAAATTTTATGTTTGTGCTATCATTTTTCTTGCATGCAGAAGTGATCTTTAGTTATAAATTCTCTGATTATATTATCGAAGATTTATACAGTATAAAACAAAATTATTATTTCAATAAACCATATTTAAACAAAACATTTCAAGACAAAGAATTTCTAGTAAAATATAAGACAAATGCGCAGGGCTTCAGAATCGGAGAAGAAGATGATCCGGACACTCGAGTTGAACTGTGTGATTGGTTGTTTATTGGTGACTCATACACGCAGGGCGCTCAGGTTGAGTATGAAGAATTATTTACAAGTAAACTCTTCAATGATTATTCCAATAAAATAATCGTTAATGCTGGAATAAGTGGCTTAGGTATAATAGATGAATATTATTACTATATCAATCAGGGTAAAAATCTTAAGGCCGACAAAGTATTCTTACAGATATGCAATTTTAATGATTTTATGAAAGTCGAAAAGAGGACTTCTGGATTCTCAGATTATCTCATGCATTACTCTAATTTTGCACGTTTCACACTTTACGATTTTAAGTATGCTAACCCCGCAGCATTGCCCTTGGGAAGATGGACAGAACCTTTTTACCCAGACCAAAAATCAAACAGAGACTTCAATATCTTTTACAAAGAACAATCGGATAAAAAGTTAAAAGACCTCGAAAACTTTCGTCTTTACCTGAATAAATTTGCAAAAGCAGTCAAAGACAATGGTGCAGAGCTAATTATATTGCAAATTCCAACTAAAGAACAGGTATCATATAAATATCTTAATGAGGTTTTAAGTGGTTTTGATATTGATATAGATGATCTTGATATGCAATTTCCAAATAAGTGGTTATCTACCCTTTCTAAAGAAAATAAAATTATACATATCGATCTATTAGATGATTTTGTAAATTCGGAAATACCTTTATTCTTTGATTTTGATGAACACCTCAATATAGCAGGGCATCAGCAAATAGCAACTAGCATTTCCAAACACATTAATAATAAAAATCAGAACGTGCGCAGCACAGTATTAAGTATATTAAATGTTGGCGATCGGTACCCGGTATATACAACAAATGGTTATAGCATTTTCTTTCAATCTTGGCGAGATGGAAATATGGAGCTTTTCCTAGCAGATAATAACCTAAAAGAAAATAGAAGGCTTACATGGAATAAGACAGATGAATTACACCCTTGGCCTTCCCCTAATGGAGAAGAAGTTGTTTTTACTGAAGGTGATCAATCATTAAACAATACAAAAGTGGTCATCATGAACAGTGATGGTAGTAATAGGAAATACCTGACAGATGATCCATCGACTTACGGAGCAATACCAAGTTATAACTATAGAGGTGATAAAATCGCATATGCAACATGGCATCATCTAGATGGAAAATATACCAACCCTTACATTGTTGTACAAAATTTACTGAATAACGAGAAAACAATTATAACATCAGATGAATTCGAAAATTGGCGCCCTATTTTTTCACCTGATGAAACGAAGTTATATTATATTGCAAAGGATAAAAACAATCAATTTGATATTTATCAATACTCTCTTGAAAATAAAACAATAACAAATCTCACAAAATCTGATTATGACGAATGGGATCCATGTATCTCTAGAGATGGAACTAAAATGGTCTATGCGGCTCGCAAAAAAGACAATTGGGATCTTTTCCTCTTAGATTTACAAAGTGGAAAAAAAACTCAATTAACAGATTCGAAAGGAAATGAATGGGATCCAAACTTCTCACCTACAGGCGATTCAATCAACTATGCTGCCACCTATGGATTGAGAAATGGTATTTTTAAAATGTCATTAAATTAGAAACATGCCTTTTGCATCTATACCATTTTTGATATTTTTTTGTTTTGTTACTCTGATCATATTGGTTACAAAAGATCAATTTAGGTCATATATAATGGTTTGTGCCAGTTGTTGTTTTTATGCCTGGGCAGGCTTATCAAGTTTCATTTATCTTATTGTGATATCACTTTTCACCTACTTTGCCGCAATGAGTATGAAGAACTATGACAAAAACAAAATCTGCTATTTTGCTATTCTTGTTATTCTACTTTTACTTTTATCATCCAAATATACATATCTACCAGAATACATAAATCGCCTTACTCCATACACATTTGAACAAGCTTCCTATATTATTCCTATAGGTATATCCTTCTATTCATTACAAGCTATTGCTCTACTAGTTGATATAAAAAACAATAAATATACTTCAAGAGTATCTTTGAAAGACGTAACACTATTTGTTAGCTTTTTCCCACAATCATTAGCTGGCCCAATACATCGAGCATCCGAGCTTATACCTCAATTTAATAAGAATAGTCCTATTGAGATAACTTCGCTTGCCATCGGATTTAAAACATTATTATTTGGTCTTTTTTGTAAGTTAATTGTAGCTGATAAGTTAGCACTACTTATTGAACCTATCTTAAGTAATCAGCATAAACATGATGGATTACTTCTTTATACTTCGACAATCTTATATTCTATTCAAATTTATTTTGATTTTTGGGGATATTCACTAATGGCAATCGGTATAGGGAAATGCCTTGGATATGATATAAAGATTAATTTTAGAAATCCATATCTAGCGTCCTCAATTAAAGATTTTTGGCATAGGTGGCACATTTCTTTATCTCAATGGATGAGAGATTATATTTATATCTCATTAGGTGGTAACAAAAAAGGTTATTTAAACTTTTTGTTTGCACTTTTTGCTACATTTCTCTTGAGTGGAATTTGGCATGGAATATCTTTTAACTTCATAATATGGGGTCTAATCCATATGTTATTGTTTATCATTGACGATATTTTAAAAAAACACTTGGGAAACTCTAAAAATAAATATTTTAGGAGATTATTTTTCTTAGCAACTATCCCCTTTACGTGGTTAATATTTCGAACTAGTAATCTTGAAGAGTTATCTACTATATTAAAAAAGATTTTTTTCTTAACTGACGAATGGTCACTAACATCCTCAACTTCGTATTTCACGTCTAACGTAAATTTATTCTATTTAATTACTTGTCTTTTAATAGTATTATTGGTCAATTCTAAATTTGTATACAACCGAATGAATTTGATGCCAATTACAAATACAGAAAAGATACTGGATTCAGCATTTTTAATTACTTGCTTATTATTTATCATTTTATTTGGGGATATAGGACAGCAACACTTCTTATATTTTAATTTTTAATTGCCATGTCGTATATCTTAGGAATTTCAGCTTTTTATCATGATTCATCAGCTTGCTTATTAATAAATGGGAAAATTAGAGCAGCTGCTCAAGAAGAACGTTTTACTCGAATTAAAAATTCTGCATCATTTCCTATTAATGCTATTAAATTTTGTCTTAGCGAAGAAAACCTGACTATTGATGATATTGATGCAGTCGTTTTTTATGAAAAACCTTTTCTCAAATTTGAACGGTTATTACAGACATATTATTCATTTGCACCAATGGGAATTGCATCATTTCTTAAAGCTATACCTATTTGGCTAGATGAAAAGCTATTCTTGAAGCAAAAAATAAAAAAAGGTCTTCAAGAAATTGGACCTTACGATAAAAAAAAATTGAAACTGTTATTTTCAGACCATCATCTTTCTCATGCTGCAAGTGCTTACTACCCATCTCCTTTTTTAGACGCTGCTATTTTAACAATTGATGGTGTTGGAGAATGGACAACAGCTTCAATATTTCATGCTAAAGAAGGAATAATAAATGTAGTTAAAGAAATGCCATTTCCTCATTCTGTAGGCTTATTGTACAGCGCATTTACATATTTCCTAGGTTTTACTGTAAACTCGGGGGAGTATAAAGTAATGGGTCTATCTGCTTTTGGAAATATAGACGATAAAGAAACAAAGGCTTTTATAGAAAAAATTAAACAGGAGATGCTTTCTATAAACGAAGATGGCTCAATATGGTTGAATCAGAGCTATTTTCATTATGCTACCGGCCTTAAAATGATCCGAGAACATAAATGGAAAGATCTCTTTGGAATAGAGAGGCGAAAACCTGAAAGTGATATTAGTCAACATCATTGTAATTTCGCTTGTGCAGTCCAACAAGTCTTGGAAGAGATTGTTTTAAAAATGGTTAAGGAGACAAAAAGGTTAACAAATTCTGAGAATCTTTGTTTAGCTGGTGGAGTAGCATTAAATTGTGTTTGCAATACAAAAATTAAACAATCTGGTCTTTTTAATCAAATTTATATTCAACCGGCCGCTGGGGATTGTGGGGGTTCAGTAGGTGCAGCTATGGCTGTTTACCATATGTATTTTTGTAATAATAAAATAGTGATTCCAGAAAACTCAAATATTTATTTAGGACCAAAAATAAGTGAGGATGATATTCTGAAGTTAAATCGTAAACTAAAAACAGAATATACTAGATATGAGGATTTCAATGATCTATCTGTTAAAATAGCAGAGCTAATTAGTGAAGGAAATGTCGTCGGTTGGTTTCAGGATAATATGGAGTTTGGACCACGGGCATTAGGCAATAGAAGTATACTTGCGGATCCAAAAAATCCGAATATGCAAGAGTTAATAAATCAAAAAATAAAATTGAGGGAACAATTTAGACCCTTTGCCCCTGCTATAATTCAAGAGGAGTTACAAGATTTTTTCGAAATGAAAGATCCCTCACCATACATGCTTTACACAAGTAAAATTAGATCCGAATTCAGAGTTCCCCTTCCTGAAAACTTTCATGAATTATTAATTAATCAAAAACTTAAAGTAAGAACCAGTATATTTCCAGCAATTACACATGTAGATTACAGTTCGCGGATCCAAACTGTATCGAAGAAATTAAACCCGAAATTTTGGGAATTGTTGCAAAATATTAAAAAGCACACTGGATATCCAATTGTATTAAACACTAGCTTTAATGTACGTGGTGAACCGATCGTATGTTCTGCAGAGGACGCATATAACTGTTTTATGACTACAGATATGGATATATTGGTAATACAAAATTATGTTTACTTTAGAGATAAACAACGTACCAGCTTGCATAAAATGAATTCAAAATTTAAACTCGATTGATATTATGGAATTTTTAAAAGACCTATTTGATTATATTAAGGAAAGAAAAAAATACTGGCTTTTACCAATAATCATCATATTGCTAATAATTGGATTGATTATAGTTGTTGGTGGAAATAGTGCATTAGCTCCTTTCATTTACACCATATTTTAATTAGCAATGACTAGAAACAAAAAAGATTCTGCTATTGTTATTATAGCAATGTTAATTTTAATCTTTTTATTTAACAACCATTTCATATTGTTGTGGATTGCTCTAATAATTTCTTTACTAAGCTTAATATCTGGCAAATTTACTGGCATAATACATTTTGTTTTATTAAAAATTACTCATATAATTGGTGAAATCGTACAGAAAGCCATTCTCATTAGTGTATTCTTCCTTATTCTAACTCCAATAGCATTACTTTCAAGACTACTAGGAAAAAAAGATATTATGATGATAAAAAAGGGATACAAAAGTACTTTTCTAGATAGTTCTGAAAAAATCGATAAAACGTATTTCGATAAATTGTGGTAATTCCATATTTACAGTGTTAGTGAAACAAAGACTCTTTCAAGTGAAATGAAGTATAAACAATCGCTCTTTCGAAGTAATAACGTTTAAAATACTAAAACCTTAACACTTAGCAAAACGCACGATCAATCCGTAATTCTTCGTGGCCGAGTCCACATGGATAACTTTAATAATCGCTAAACGTATTTATCGGTATATAAAAATTGGTGAAAATAGTAGATTCTAAGCACGTGAGATATTTACTAGCTTTACTACAAACAATGCTTGTTTTGAGTTAATGTTTTAAGTAAATTTATGAAATAATACCTGAAGATATTAACCAAAGAAAGTCGTTATGGCATTACCTCTATTAGAAGCTCGAGATTTAATTAGTAACTCTGTTTTTGTATCAAAAATAAACGATGTTAGTTGTAACATTTCTTATCCTTATCTAAATGTTCAATTTGAACTAAAAGGTTTGTATAATATTTACAAGTATTTTTATGATCAGTTTAAAGGATGGGAAGATCTAAAGGTATCGGCCCCCACAATTCTTAATAGTAGTCATAGTTATTTTAAAGATATATTAATTTCCCTACAGCGCTTTATAACACAAGAGCTTCAGAACCAAAATAATTCGGAAAAGACAATAATCTCATTGTTCACCAGAGATATATTAAATAATATTAAAAACCTTAGAAATACTACTCCCTTTCCTTTTGATTCTCCAGAAGTCGAATTTCTTATAGCGCTTAGAAGTAAAAATCCGCATTTAGTCGACTCTGCCTATTATTATTTCGTTGGGGGTAATCAATCTATGAATTCAACTAATTCATTTGAAGGTATGATAATGGCTTATGAATTTCGTAATCAAGACAATTCGCATATATTCAATCGACGAGTAAAAGAAAAAAATTCTTTCGATAGATTGCGCTCTCGATTTGAGTCGCTATCTAGTGATTATGAAAATGAGTTAACCACCCACATTTCCAAATTGAAACAGGATTTCAAAGATCGTACAGATGAACTTGAAGAATTTAAAACTACAAAAGAGAAATTAGTGGCAGATTGGTTCATAAGTGAGAAAGGAGCAATTGAGGTATTCAGAAAAGAATCTCAAGAAGGAATCAATAACATTCAAGCGAGTTATCGTAGTAAGGTAGAATTAGACGAACCGATCAAATATTGGACCACACGTGCTAAAGAATTGAGAACAAAGGGTAATTGGTTATTAACAGGAATTCTATCTGTGTCACTCATTTTCGCATGTGCAGTTTATTTATTGTTATGGCACACACCAGCAGATCTGATGGTATCGATATTCAATGGAAATAAAGGTGCCGCAATACGTTGGTCAATTATCTTTGTTGTTTTTGTCTCTATATTCTTTGTCGTTGCAAGAGCACTTTTAAAATTCATGTTTAGCAATTACCATTTAGCCCGCGATGCGGAAGAAAGAGAAAAACTCACCTATTTATATTTATCAATGATTGAGAATGGCGCCCTGGATAAGGAAGAACGGAAGATTATTCTACAATCTCTCTTCAGCAGATCTGATACAGGATTGCTAAAGGAGGACTCCTCTCCCACTATGCCTAATATTTCAAATTTGATAACTAAGACATAATTCATTTTCTCATGAAAGTATTACTAATTAGCGAAGAAACTCCACTTCCACCATCATACTTCAGGATGTTTGAAGGAGACTATATAGAATCAAAAGAGGATATTACAGTTAGATATTCTGTTAATAGTGCTAAAGACTTCCTTACTGATACTATTATAGCGAAACAAAAGCATTTAGACTTTATAATCATGGATTATACTACGACTTCATTTCAAGAAGAAATCAACCAGCTAGCTGATTGGTTACGCAGTACTAAGGAGAGCTATTCAATAAGAAATTTCAAATTGAGCGCCATACCTTTTTTCATTATGAACAATGACATGATAATTAATGAAGATTACTATACTTCTTGGTTTACTTCTGAATCGAAAAGATCTAAGTATCATAATGGAATTATTGAAAAACCAAGTGATTACAGAAGAATAGGCGTAAGCAACAATATACTTGCTAGCGGGCTAGACAGTTGGTTAGATAAATTAAAATCAGATTTGGATGATTTAGATATTGATAGTCAGGGAAAGTTCCTACTAGACTTTAAAGTACTGGAAAGACGATCTTATAAACTTCGTGTTCTCTCTGATCAATTCCATCACAACACCAAGCGATTAGATTATATTTGGGTAGGAAACAGCACTAATATAGTTGAAGCTACAGGTGAAAATATACTTAAAATGCTTAGGCAATACGAAAATAATCGATCACATAGGAAAGAAAAAGATATTCACAAATTATTAACAGCAAATGCACACCTACTTAAAGGTGAGGACTACTATAAATCACTCTATGAGAAACACTTCTATTATACCAAGGGGAAAAAGTATGTTGAAAGTGACTTTATAAATTTTAAACATGATTACAGCCTAGCTAAGGACGAAATATTTGAAGTGAAACTTCCTAATGAAAGATTTGTCACCAAGACTAAAATTCCTAGAATATTAAAACAGGCTCAACGTTATTTTAATCAAGTCGGCAACAAATATAATAACTATTTCTCATCCGAAATAAATCAAGAAGAAATAGCTAAACGACTAAAAAATGAAGGAATAGATACATTCTCATTAGACTTTAAACTAAGTTTACTAATGGGAAGAGAAGATGATAGAGAGGGAAATCAAGAACTTATTAATAAAGGCTTAATTTATGGTCAAAAACGAGTAAAACTAATAACGTACGATAATCTTATAGACCGTCACCAATATCTCCATCAGAGGGTGACCCGTTTTGGACTTAACTAAAAATACAGCATAAATTGTCAAATACACTAATGAAGCACAATATTTCTGACATTGCGAAAAAAACACAATGTAAGTAACAACTTTCTATCAAAAGATTTTAGCATATTCTACAGGCTTATTCTTTTAGAAAATTCTTTAAATTTATCTCGAGTACTTCTCTGTATATTTTGTCCAAAATAATATTGAACTAATGAACCTTTAATTTATTCTTGGATCTATCCAGAATAGATCACGGAGTTGCAGCAGGTCTTCTGTGTGCATCAAATTATAAACCAGCTCATCCTTTTCTTCTAAAGGAATCGTTATTTGTTGATCCGTTCCAAGTAAAAAAATGGTTAAAATAGCGTCCTTATCATATATCGAGATATCTGACTGTACCATAGTAACATCATGTTTGCTAAACCATTCTCTTGCCTGCTCCTGATCTAGACAGATCAGGGAACGGGTTAGATCTTCAAGATCTTGCATCTCATCTATGATATGAGTGGGATAATTTACACCAATATAAGCTAAATACAGAAGATGATTGCCTGTACGTAAGGCATAATTGCGTATTAAGACCCGCTTTGGATCGAATGAAAAAACATAATATTCTGGATTGGAGATAAACTTATACTGCTTGCCGTAAAACTGGATCTTATCCTCCAATTCTTCTAAATGATCTATTTCTATAAATACTTCTCCTAAAAGCTGCCCTTCATCTATATTGGCAAGTGCATCGTCAATGACCAATAGCGCTTGCTCTTCCATAGGAACAATGCTTCCACTACAATCTAGGTGTAACAAATAATCATCAACATCAGGTACAGTTAACGGATACCATGTTGGGTTTTCGTCGTCAACTGTATTTTTAGATGTTAAAATGTTATAACCGTTACGCTTTAATTCTAATAGTATAATTCTGCTCAGGGGGACAAACTTCATAAGATCTTACACATATCACTAAAACAAACTTTGCTGCATGGGTCCATCCTGTCCTAAAGGTGGCAGATCTGACCATTGATAGGGCTCGTACCGATGCTTCCCATCTGGTCTGTTGGGATATCCTCTCAAGGTATAGACTGGATAGTATTCTAAGGCCTGATCGGGCATCTCATAATTGAAAACGGGCATCAGGCTTTCTTCATCTTGGGCATGGAGCCATTGCTGTTCGAGCTCAGGTGTTAAGAATAAGGGCATACGTCTTTTGTTCGGTCCATCGTTATGGATCTGGCCCATAACGGTATTGGCTTCACGGGTAAGCATACCAAAGCTTCCTATTTTATGGATCTCTCCTTCCTGGTCAACAATCTCGTGCCATTGGTATAAACCTGGGATATAGAAGATTTCTCTTCCTTTCTCTCCAATGAAATAGGGTACTTTCTTTTTCCATCCGTGCACTTTGCGGTGCTCAAAGGTTCCAGATACGGGGATAAGACAACGTTGATTTTTGAGTCTATGCCAATACGACTTGCTATCGGCAAGGATTCGCTCGCTCCGCACATTGATCATATTGCGGCGGCGGTCTTCCTGTTCTTTGGGGTCCTTGATGTACGTGGGCAATACGCCCCACTCCATTTCAAGTAAACCCAGCTCCTCGCCTTCTTTGTCTTTGTAGATAATGGGATATGCGGGAAAGGTGATGGCCTGCACGTTTTCAAAATAACGGTAGTCGTATTCGAGCTGTTTGCGTTCGTCCCGTAACTTAGGGAATGCTTTCTTGACGATTTCAAGATCGGTATGAAGTGATATGTCCCAGCACATAGTTCTTTATATTGATAGTATGTTTCTTGTTAAACACGGTGATGTATTCATTTGTTTTGCCTGCGGCTATTAACTGATGAGTTCCATAGCCCTGACTTTTTTTTGTGTCTTACCATCGGTAATGATCGCCCATACGCGGCCATGTTCGAGGGTAAAGAGGATATCGATCGGATCTTTCCTCTTGAAGGTAGTCTGGTTACGCACGTAACCGACAATCTTGCTTTCGTACATTCGTAACATGCGCTTGTCCCACTTTTCTTCGCGAAAGCGATTGTTGAAGATGCGATAGCCGGAATTGGTTTCCAATAACTGCTGTATGCTATGGGCATCTGCCGGTATCTGTATGGCTTTCCCTTCCTTGGGCCCCAGTTCTGCAGCATGTGCATGTGCTTCTTCGGCTGACCAATACGGCGAAAGCAGAAAGCCTGTTCCTTTTGTAACATCGGGCCACTCGAAACGCTGCAGTACAAAATCACGGTAGCCCTGTTCCAGAAATTCCTGAAAAGTAGCACGAGTGAGTTGTTCGAATGGATTGTATAGCATAACGGTATCGTGTTGTTGATACGAATATAAGGAATATCAATAGATATTTCACGGCATTTACCGCTATATACTCCGTGGATCTGGCTTAAGGGGCATCTTGGCGCAGCGGATCACTTCCAATGACGGACAGCCAAACTCCTGCACGACTTTCCCTTCGATAAGATAGATACCTGCTCCTCGCAATGGATATTGCACGAGCGATGGTGGAAAATGTACTGTATCGAAAAACTTGCCTTCGATATCGAGGAAGGTGCCAAATTTCATCAGCTCACCACGCTTGGTCTTGACAAACTTCTCGGCCACAAAATCGCCTACCATACGTACAGTCTTACCTACGTGATCCATCAGTTCACGACTCTGCACATCGCCTCGAAAATCACTCCGAGCGAGATCAAACAGCGTACCGCTGACACAGAAACCGATAAGCTCCATCTCATCATAATAGTCCTCCAGGATATGACTATCCAAAGGGGGCAAAACGGGTTTACGGCTATTGGATTCAAACAGTTCGGCACTTGGGCTTGCTTTTGTATGCTTGTTCAACAAAAGATGTGCTTCCCAAAGGAGTTCTTTTTTACTGCTACCGAAACTTCGGAATGCACCGATACGGATAAGAATGATCAATTGCTCAAGTCCTGTACCTGTTCGCTTGATAAACTGCTCAAGGCTCTGGTACAGCCCATTACACGTGCGTTCTTCTATTAACCGTTCAACTTGTTTGGATTCTACGTGCTGCATGCAGTCAAAACCGAGATAGATATCGCGACCATGGATACTGGTCTGATATTCCGACCGGTTGATACAGGGCAAACATATAGTAGCCCCTGCAACACGGGCTTCATTAACGTAAACTTTGCGGTTATAAAAACCGCCATAATTGTTGAGCACGCTGACCATAAATTCGAGTGGAAAGTAGGTCTTGAGGTAGAGACTCTGATAGCTCTCGACAGCAAAGGAGGCGGAATGGGCTTTGTTGAATGAGTATCCTGCGAAACTCTCCATTTGACGCCAGATCTCCCGACTCACTTTTTCGTCATAACCCTTCGCTCTGCAGTTGTCAAAATACTTCCCCTCGATCTCGATGAGGTGATCTTTGCTCCGGTATTTTCCTGACATCATACGACGGAGGACGTCGGCATCGGCCATATCCAGCCCGCCGTAGGCATTGGCGATCTTCATCACGTCTTCCTGGTAGACCATCACGCCATAGGTTTCTTCCAGCTGCTCTTTGAATACGGGATGTGGGTATACCACCTGACTGGGGTCATGGTGCCGCTGGATAAAGGCAGCCATCATGCCGCTGCTCGATACACCGGGTCGGATGATGGAGGATGCGGCAACGAGCGTAAGGTAATCGTCACAGTGCAGTTTGGTGAGCAGCTGCCGCATGGCGGGGCTCTCGATGTAAAAACAGCCAATGGTATTGGCCGAGCGGAGCTGCTGCGCAATATGGGGGTCTTCAAAAAAGCGTTTTGGCTGACGGGTATCAATCGTGATGCCCTGATTGGCATGCACGATCTCCCGGCAGTCTTTAATATGCCCGATACCGCGCTGGGACAGGATATCGAATTTTTCAAATCCGATTTCTTCGGCGACATACATATCAAATTGCATGGTCGGCAGTCCTTTGGGCGGATAGTCGAGCGCACAATAACTGACCAATGGCTGTTCGGAAATAAGCACTCCGGAGGCGTGGATGGTCCGCTGATTGGGAAAATCGGCCATACGGTTGTAGACGCTCAAGATGGTATTGGTCACTTCATTTTTATTGAGCATATGCTCGGGTTCGTGCACCAGACGGTCAATTTCGGATTTGGGAAGACCATAGACTTTGCCAAGCTCACGCAGGATGCTCCGAGACCGAAAGGTGCTCATCGCTCCCATTAGCGCGGTATAGCCGTGCTGATAACGGTTGAAAATATAGTCGTACATATCGTCACGGTCCCGCCAACTAAAGTCTACATCAAAATCGGGCGGACTTTTACGCTTGGGATTGAGGAAACGTTCGAAAGGCAGTTTGAGGGCAATGGGATCGACATCGGTGATACCTAAGCAGTAAGCAACTGCGGAATTGGCTCCGGAACCGCGACCTACGTAATGGTAGTCGCGATGGCGGGCATAACGGCAGATATCGTCGGTGATGAGAAAGTAACTGGAGAAATTGAGCTCTTCAATGATCTCGAGTTCGCATGCGATGCGTTCCCGGGCTACGGGGTCGTTCTTGGCATAGCGGTGTTCGAATCCGTCTCCGGTATATTTGAGGAGCAGCTGTTTATCGTTGTAGCGATTTCCGGTGAAGGTGGCCTTGTTCTTCACGCTCTGGAAATCCATCTGAAAGCGGCATTGTGCCAACAGCTGATGGGTGTTGTTCAAGAGCTGTGGCAGATCGGCATAGATTTTCATCAGCCGTGCTTTGGGTACAAAGACTTCATCGACAGGTGCTACTTGTTCGTCCGAGAGCTGTGAGATGAGCAGATTGTGATCAATAGCTCGGAGCTGCCGATGAAAGGTATGATCTGCCGTGCGGAATGTTACGGGTGCCAGTATAACGGCTTTGGAAAGCAACTGCTTATCCATCAGGATGGCCTTGCTCCGCTCCGACGGACGGATACCGATGTATTCGTAGTCTTTCAGCGCAAAACTTCCCATGCGCTCTAACGGGTAAATGACAAATACTTCCTTGAATTCTGGAGCCTGCAATGGAACTTTTGCGTTCTCGAAGTTGAGCTGTGTACGGTAGGCATTGATCTCGCTAAAGCCCCTTTCATTTTGTGCGATAGCGATAAAACAGCAGGTGTCGTCCTGACGGAATTCCATACCCGCCAGAATATTGAGTCCTGCCTGCTGGCCTTTGCGGATAAAGTCTATGGAACCGGTACTGTTGTTGATATCGGTGAGCACGGCAGTATCGTAGCCATTTGCAAGCATGCCTTCCAACAGTTCGTCGAGACTGAGCGTACCATGGCGTAAGCTGTAATAGCTGTGCAGATTAAGGAGCATGGTCACCTCCTTTCCTTGATGGTGGTTCTGGAGCGCAGATGCCTTTCATCAGGTACTGGCTACCGTAACGCATGCGGATCCTGTCCATGGCCTGTAGCAGGTTGACTTCGTCACTGCTGTCATTGAACAGATCGGTCTGATAGGCGCCATAGATGAGGTTGGAAAACTTGATTCCGATAAGGCGGATAAGCATGCGCCGGCTGTACAGCTTTTTAAAAAGTGCCATTACTTTTTCGGTAATGAGCTTATCCGAGTTGGTGAAGGCTACCTTGACCTGCTGGGTATGGGTATCGAAATTGCTGTAACGGATTTTGAGGGTGATACTGCTGGTGAGTTTCTGATCTTTTCGAAGCTCAAATGCAAGGGTATCGACCATACCGATCAGTGTACGGCGTAGGAGATCCATATCAATGGTATCCTGCTGAAAAGTTGTTTCCTTGCTCATGGATTTCTGCTCCCGAAATGGCAGCACAAGGGAGTCGTCGAGCCCGTTTGCTTTTCGCCAGATGGTGACTCCATTCTCCCCCATCACATGTTTCATGGTGAAAGCTTCCATCTGCTGCAGGGTGCCGATCTTGCTGATACCCATATTGCGGAGCAAGGTGTAGGACTTCTCGCCTACCATCGGAATCTTGCGTATGGAAAGCGGTGCCAAAAATCCTTTTTCGGTACCACTGTTGACAAACAGTTCCCCAGACGGTTTGGCCTGACCCGTAGCGATCTTGCTGACGGTTTTATTGACGGACAGTCCAAAGCTGATGGGTAATCCTGTTTCTTTTATAATGCGTTGCCGTAGTTCCTGCGTCCACTGCCAGCAACCAAAGAAGCGGTCCATACCGGTCACGTCGAGATAATGCTCATCGATACTGGCTTTTTCAACCACAGGTGTCACTTCTTCGATAATCTCGGTGACCATAGAGGAATAATGACTGTACAGGTCATGATCGCCCCTGACAATGATGGCTTCGGGACACATACGCAAGGCCAGCCGCATGGGCATGGCACTGTGTACGCCATACTTCCGTGCTTCGTACGAGCAGGATGCCACCACACCCCGATCGGAAATCCCACCGATAAGCACAGGTTTATCCACCAGCCCTACGTTGAGCAAACGCTCTACGGACACAAAAAATGTGTCAAGATCACAATGCACTATATTCCGTTCCATTTCCTAAAAAATCATCTCTATCCCGTCTGTTTTTTTATACCTTAAAGGTATAAATACTCGATCAAATATACTAATATATTTAGCTAAAATAGGTGTGAAATTTACACATTTTGATAAACAACTGAATTACAAGACTAAAATATTTAGTTAAGCATAGTGTAAGGATTGATGTTATAAAGGAAAGATTGAGGATTTAGTGACTAACGATAAAGCAAAAGAAGTTTATAAAACTGCCTATTCCTCCGGAAATACTATCTTTTATCGGTACATTTAATTCATTTATCATCAGATTGGAAGAACTGGTATTTAAGACAAGAAGAAATAAGTCAAAATAAATTTGTTAAACATTGATCAAATAAATGAATCATTTAAATGATGATAAAAACTAATCATTGGACTATATAAAGAGATAAAACTATTGAAATAGCTTATGGCGAGCTTGGACATACGTTACAATTGCGTGGGCAGCCACCGAAGCTACCTACGGAGTTCGCTCCAGATTGCACTCAAAGCATTGGCTCCAATAACAGCTGTTGCTGAAATGGGATCAAAATAACGCAGGACTTCTCTCCCCTGAATGGTAGTAGTACTACTTGTGGGTCAGAATCCATTTTACTCATGAAAACAATTAAAGATATTGCAATCAAAAACAAAAATCATAGGATTTCTTTAAATGTTGACTTTATAAATTGGCTGATCGTTGTCGTAATCATATTCCAATCATTATAATTCAATTCGTGACCTGTTCCATCCAACCTTAATAGTCGTGAATGCTTAATTTCTGCCAATAAACTTTTGGAATGTTCGAAATGCCAAATTTTATCGTGCGTACCATGAATAATCAGAGTGGGGACATTGATTTCATGTAGTCTGTTATAATAGCTTTCTCCTCCCCCCACCATGGAATGGTTGAACATACTTTGGTAATTAACTGCTCTCTTAAACTCTTCCCTAACGCGTTTTTCTTCCCTTTCATACTCCACGGGCTTAAGACCTGCCATAAGATGAGCGTATTGCAACATATAATCAACAACAGCCTTTTCATCATCCCAGTTTACATATTCCGCTTTACGCTGCAGGTTGATTACTTCTTTGTCCATTTCGGGAATAATAATATCTGCTGTTCCCCATATACCCGTAGACATCAAAATAAGTGAATTAATTCTATCTGCATTTTTAATCGCTATAATCTGTGCAATTAAACCTCCTAAAGAAATGCCCATTAAAGTTGCTTTCTTTATTCTATATGCATCTAAAATATGAACAGCATCATCGGCCAGGTCCGTAATATCATAAGAAATGGAATCTGTCGAGTAGGTGGTAGATTTACCTACATCTCGATTGTCGTATCGGATGACAAAATATCCCTTATCAGCTAATTGCTTGCAAAATCCTGCATCCCAATACAGCATGGATACAGTGGCACCTGCAATTAATAAAATAGCGGGATTATTTTGATCTCCAAAATGTTCAGTGCAGAGAGAAACATCATTGTTGGTAATTATTTTTTCTTTTTGTGATTTCATACAACTGTTTGTTAAAATAGAAATGAGTACTAAAAATCTAAACCTTTTCATTCTCAAAATTACCACCTGCCAATAAACTAAAATTGTACAAATTCGACATTTATTCCCTGATAAAAAGAGATTGGTCTTCAGAGAAATATGCTGAGGGATTCTTACCGGTGAACGTTCTATAATCCCTGATCATATGCGCTTGATCGAAATACCCTGAATGTAAGGCAAGCTGTGTCAATGAGAATTGCTGATTATAATATGCATTTGTGATACTCCTTTCAAAACGAACTATTCTGGAAAAATATTTGGGAGAGAATCCTGTCAGAAATTTAAATTTACGTTCAAATTGTCTTTGGGACAGGTATTGACTGTTAAGCAAATCAAACATCTTCGCATTTCCATCATGGAGAATCAAATAACTGATTGTGTTAATCGTATTTTTAAAATTCGGCGATAAATGATCTAGCCTGTTTTCAATAAAACGAGTTATAATTTCAACTCTTTGCTGTGTACTTTTACAATTTAATATTTGCTCTTCTAGAAAAACACCCTCTTTTCCCAAAAGTTGCGTTATTTCCAAATTTTCACCAGTAATTTCATAAGCTGGAATATTAAAAAGCAAACTAATGGCATGAGGTTGAAAATAGACACCAAAAATTCCGACTCTTTGATTGGAAGACAGTTGATAGAAGGAATTTGTTTGTGATTGAAACCCACTCACAAACAACTTGTTTTGTTCGCCATTTTCCATGATCATCATTCCTGGGATATACTGAAAAGCCAATTTAGGGTATATGGATGCCACAGATGAATGGTAATACAAGGATGTTTTCGTGAAATCTCCTTCAAAATTCCAAAAAAATTGAACGAGATGTTTAATACTGGATTTAGGATAGATTTTTATGTATTCCATTACCGTAATTTAAAAGACAAAATATACAAAAATACCATGGGACAATCAAAATTCACGGCACTTGAAAATTACTTCTTTTGAGCAAAATGTTATAAAGTACTTTGCTCAGGATCGGTTTTTTAATTCGATTTCTCTGACTAGTACTAAAATTAAAGCAAAATGCTTTAAACATCGTGGCACTCAAACCGCTGCAGTATAAAGTCACGGTAGTCTTGTTCCTGAAAAGTTACTACGAGTGAGTTTGAAATGGATGGTAAAGGATAAAGGATTTATTGGTCTGTAAAATGACCTGAATCACCATTTATGAGAAGTACTTCTAAAATGCTTGCACTAATCAGATTTACCAAATCATTCTCTCCCTGCTCTGGTACAAATTTTTTTTCGATAATATATCCTAATTGACCTTCTTGCTCGTTATATCCGATAATGTACACTACTGGATGCTGCAAATTAAAAATTTCTAAATTTGAAGCGGGCTCGGAAACAAGTGAAACATTATATATTGAATCTTTGTAACGTTCCAAATTTAAGTTTTCAAGACTGGCTTCTTCATTACAATCAAATGAAGCAATAATTCCCTTAACGGAATATATCTTGTCTTCCAATTCGTAGTGAAATTCAAATGTTTTATTAACTTCTGCCATATTTAGATTTTTTTCGCTAGACTTACTCTCTCAAATTTTAAGCCATAACGGCTACGATTATACCACAAATAAGAATATGAAGATCTTAACCTAAAAATAACAATCCAATTTCCACCTTCTTACAATTCAAAATTTTATACAAAATATTATACATAAATCTGTTTATATATAAATAATCAGGTTATAAATCCATTCAAAAGCAGAGCTTACTGTAAAGACATGCCATAATTTAAAACATTCTTTAAAACGGAAAGTAAAGTCCAGAACTTTATTTAGTTTAATCATGCTGAAATGAATGAAGAATCACGATTTGGAACAATGTGAAACGACTCGTGTATGGCATGCAATGGCTGGCAGGTAAGGGGTAGCAGAAGATTTAAGAACGCCGTAAATAAAGCATCCGACAGCAAGCGGCGAATAGAAATAAATGAGGCTTCAACCTAAGCAATAAGTCCGGTGTTCACGGCGTATTTAATGAGAGAGGCTGTGTTTTTAAGTGATGTCTTATCAAGTAAACGTTGTCTATGCCCCTCTACAGTACGTTTACTCAGAAATAGTTTATTTGCAATTTCGACATTGCTATATCCTTCTCCGATTAGACGTAAAATTTCAATTTCTCTTTCTGTCAGTCCACTTTCTATTACAATTTGCTTTGGCTCTTGATAGGTAGCTGGATATTTCTGAAGATTTGAAAGAATCGATAATGTCATCTCAGCACATACAAACTGTAACCCTTTCATGATTTGCCTAATGCAAAAAAACAACTCGTCAAAATCTACATTTTTCGTTAAATAACCATTAGCTCCTAAATTGAAAGATTTCATAATATTTGAAACATCATCTTCCATACTAAGAATAATGATTTTTATACTTGGATACAAATCCTTTACTCGAGCGACCAGTTCAAAGCCATCCATACCTGGCATCTGCAAATCTGTAATAAGAAGATCTGGTAGGTTTCCTGCTTCTAAAATTTTTAATACAGCCTCTCCATCCTTAGCTTCTCCAACAACCATCATATCTTGTTGTGATTCTATCAATAATTTCAGTCCGGTCAGCACAACATCGTGATCATCCGCTAAAATAATGTTTATCATCTTGGTCTTTTTTAGTAAAAAAATATAAGAATTGCCAAACCGAAGAGTTAAATCATCACCGAATAACAGCGTATAGCACTCTTGTTTGTAATAATAATATTACAAACGAAACGACATAATGTTTGTTTCAAGCTGATAATTGCTAATAATGTATCATGGACAGCATTAGCAAAATAGTCAACAGAGTCTCTCTATAATTACGTTAGACGAGGTACTTACGGTGATAGCTCCTTCTATTTGAAAGTCAAATATAAATAATACCCAATAGTAATTATATACATAAAGCTAGATTCATAAATTATACAAATAGGTCTGATCATGAGGATCACCATACTAATTGGAATTTTTATTAGCTTGACCACTCTCTTATTTTAAAACGAAGAAGAGTAAGAGAAAAACAAAAAGTAATTATTGAAAAGACCACTATTTGAAAAAATTAAAAAAAGATATGACCTTTACTGGCTTCCAGAGACGGCCAGGCCCCCTCCTGTACCACTTTCCCTTCGATGAGGTAAAGGTCGAGGCCTCTTAAAAGATCTTGAACCAACGGTGTGGAAAATGTATTCGGCCACTAAATCACCGATCATACTTACGGTCTTACCAACAGGCACCATGTACAGATTTAACATGTGGTGCTTATTTACCTGTTTCCAGATGCCCGGCATCCACAGGCTTGGATTCAGGAGAACCTTTTTGACGGAGAAAAATAGTTAAAATTACAATTGATGAAACAGATAGAAATTCACTTTGCCAATTTTGAAATGTTTCAAACCAAAAAAGAGGTTCTTTTATAAAATCACTTAAAGTTTTTACAGGCTCATTTTTAAGGAGCTGCTCTTGATTATAATCAATAAAACTGCCGTATAAATGTCCTGCCCAACTGATCAGAAATAACAAAATAAAAGAAATGGCCAGAGAATTTTGGTAAATCGACAATCGCCAGCCTCCGCGTTTTACAGCGTACGGAGCGTCGGGCTTTGTAGGGTCCGGGTCTCGGTCCACTTCTTCTGGTTTTTCGATATCTTTTGACTCGGCAGAACCAATCTGCCTGAGCGAAATAGTAAGGATAACATATAAGGCCATCTGTAGAAATTCACTTTGGAAATTTTCAAAAGTTGCCGAAAAAAAATGCCCACTAGTTAAATAACGGGTCAATGCAATGGCCGGTGCTCCCAACTCTGCTAATTTCTGGTTATGCTCCTGCCATCCAAAATAAACTTGTGCTCCTATTGCAATAACAAATAGCGCTATAAATACAATAGACAAACTGTTGCGATACAGAAAGGTTTTTTGATTTTTGTTTTGTAAACTTTCCATTTTACTCCTTTTGTTAACGGTGATAAGTAGATTATCTGAATTTTTAACCAAAGAATCCCTTATCTCGTATAAAAGTTCATTAATTATAATTTTAAAGTGTTTTCTATGTAAAAAGCTGGTTTTTAAAGATGCGAAGTATTAATTTTGTGTGTTACACCAACTATGTGTTAAATGCGTATTTAATGAAAACAAACACCTATTTTCATTTCTCATTAAAATGCTTTAAAAAAGATAAAACAATTCAGAAAGCCACTTTGTAGTAGAAATGACATGCTTTTCTTGAAGTAAAACGATAACCGTATTTTACACACATGGTGCTATTTTTTTTCCTTCACGATTATCGGCCTTAAACTATTGTAGCTTAATAGGCGTTATTTTAATATCAATTAAGTAATGTATTAATAAGGTAAATTATATGGAAAATGCAAATTTAAATGTCTTGTTCCAGGAAAAAAGACAACAATTGAACCACTTTGCCAGTCAGTTTACATCCGATTACGATGAAAAGGAAGATTTGGTTCAGGAAACCTTTATTCGCGCGTTAAAATCAATTCATAAATTTATCAATGATCCTAAATTAATGACCTGGCTCTATGTCATTATGAAAAACATCTACATTAATCAATACCGCCGCGAAAAGCGAAAAAATGTTATCTACGATGAGTATATTCATACTGATTATTTCGATAGTGTAGCCATCAATCAAACAGAAAACAAGACGATACAGGATGATATAAACAGGGCTATCGAATGTTTATCGCAGGAAAATGCAGATATATTTCGATTGTATCTGGAAGGCTACAAATATCAGGAAATAGCGGAAACTTATGATCTTCCTGAAGGAACGGTTAAATCGCGGATCCATGTCATTAGAAAAACGTTAAAACAAAAATTGAAAATGTATCAGATTAATTGACGCCATTTTTCAAAAAGCCAGTAAATAATGACTACATACTATAAATAATAAGTTTCACTAAACAATTTAATCATGAAAAGAATGACATTCATTTTTGGTGCTCTAACAGGTATAATTTTAGCATCAGCTTGTGGTAATAGTACAAATAAAGATCAAAATAATATGGATAGTCTGCCTTCGGATACAGGCTTGCATCAGGATACCAGCATGCAAGATACAAGCAACATCGTTGAGTATCTAGATTCAAACTCGGCACAATCATCAAATGGTGTTCTCCCAACAACTCGATAGGTAAACTTCAAACCTTTTATTTAGATAGAGGCGTTATTATTTTCTTAAATATAGCTTATTACGTAGTTATATATTTTAATCTCCAAGACGATGGTACAACCATTAGTGCTCGGAGATTTTTTTTAACCAGATCTTTAATGATCAAGATATCATCTTAATGGAAATATAATAAAGTATTTAACCTTTCAAATAAAAAAGCTGATTCAAAAGAATCAGCTTTTTTATTTGAAAAGTCTGTCAAACTTTTATTGAACAGCTCCTACATTGGCTTCATCCATCGCGATTTCAGTCAGTAGAACATCCGTTTCTTTCTCTTCGGCAAGTGTAGCTGCCAAAAGTTCTTCTGCCTCTGTATGCTCCATCAATTTAGCGTAAGTAACCAAACAACCGTAACTTGCAATTTCATAATGCTCAACTTTCTGAGCCGCAGAAATTAAAGCTGCGTCTAATACCTCAGGACTGTCTTGGAACTCTTCCATAATTTCGTCGGCCTCTTCTAAAAGACCTTCCATTGCCTTACATTTTTTTCCTCTAGCGGTCAAATCTAAGCTGGAAAATACGGATTTTAACCGTTCTATCTGGCCTTCGGTCTGCTTATAGTGTGTTTTAAAAGCTTCCTTTAGCGTATCGCTATGGGCACACTCTGATAATTTTTTGAGTCCTTTCAGCAATTGTCGTTCAGCACCTAGGATATCTTTTAATTCGTCAACAAATAACTCATGTAAATGTGCATTTGGCATTTCGCCCGATTTGTTTTTTCTAGCCATAATCGTATAGTTTAATTTTACATTTAGATACGGTAATAACCGGTTGAATCGAATAATAGTTCACAAAAAGATTAATATTGGGTATAAAATTCAAATTGCAGGTAAAAACTACGGCTTGCTATAAGTTATGTTTTTTAACCGGATCGGTTATTATCAGACATCAGTATATATAAGATATTCTGCTGCTTATTGAATCATTTATTTACAACTTCTCTAAATTTCCGTTGGTTCCAGCGTCTGGTGAACACCTTTCCGTTCTCAAACTTGTAAAAATAGGTATCTCTTGTTCTTTCATAAGGCCTGATTATCGTGAAACACTCTCCTTCGGGTAGCTCAATAATCTCATGAATAGTGTCTGCAGGAACGAAATGTGAACTTCCTTCTTGCCTATGATGTATTGAAAAAGTGTAAGTTCCATCTTCGTGAATTTCATAAATCTTTTCCACATAACTGCCTTTTAAAATATGCGTGGTAAAACTAAATGGATGGTCATGTATATGTTCGTTTTCATCTTTTTCACTGAAATGGTGTATGACAGCATCGAATGGCAAACCTTTTAAATGATGTTTCATAAAAACAGCATTCATCTTTTCACGTTTGATTTTAATATTAATCATGTTAATAAATTTTTCAGGACGTCAATCAGACCTTATTGATAGAATTGTAATTTCCGGTAATCGCATCTTTTAAAGTAAAGATAGTCCGAGAATAAATTTTAATTTTCTTTTACTTTACCGTATATAAAAATAATGAAAAAAGAGGTTAAAACTGTGAGTTTTTTGTTTTTATTTTATAATTTAAGATCGCTGCAATGACGTAATATCTAATAAGTTGTATACTTTAAAATTTCTTATTGAAGTGCTGTATAAAATTACAAAATGGCATTAGAATTGTAATAAATTAGCATTGTAATGTTTGTATCTCCCAGGTGTTAATGACGGTACAAGATTCTTTTAAGTAACTGAGTAAACCTTTATATATAAACCATTTGCAAGTTATCACTGCACCTGGAATAATAACTATAATATGAACAATTTCTCACCAAATACTAAGGACATTTTCTTCTCACAATTAGAGGTGATGCCATCCATAAAAAGCTCTATCGTAATCCCTGTCAAAAACGAGGAAAATTACATTTTAAAAACATTGAATTCCTTTGTACAACAAGTTGATATTTTAGGGAAACCACTGCCTGTAGATCAATTTGAAATCTTGCTCCTGGCTAATAATTGTTCTGATAATTCAGTTGCCTATATTAAAGATTTCCGAAACAAACATCCAAATCTAAACATTTATCTGGAAGAGGTGACATTACCGCCCGCCCAAGCAAATATTGGCTATGTACGTAGAAAACTTATGGAATGCGCCTATTTCAGGTTAGCTAAAAATGGTGGTGGTATCATCCTTACTACCGATAGTGATACAATAGTAGCTCAGGATTGGATTGCTCAAACCTGTTGGGAAATTGAAAATGGTGCAGAGTGTGTGGGTGGGAGAATTTTACTTGTTGATGATGAGTTAGAGGGTCTTGATGAATATACTCGTTTACTCCATTTTAAAGACGAAAAATATCACCTTTTGATTGCAGAGCTGGAAGCTAGAATTCTAAATCCATCTTTTGACCCCTCACCGAGACATCATCAACATTTCAATGGTAGTTTTGCTATTACTACAGATTGCTATTTAAGATCGGGAGGAGTCCCTATTGTAAATTACCTGGAGGACTGCGCTTTTTTTGAACGTCTAGAAAGTGTTGATGCTAAAATCCGACATAGTTATAAAGTGAAAGTTTATACGTCTGCAAGATGCATAGGCAGAACAGAAATAGGTCTATCCTACCAATTGAATGAATGGAAAAATTTGGGAAAGCAAGTGGACGAATATTTTGTGGAATCTTGTCCGTCTATAATCAATAGGCTCACAATGAAGAGAAACCTAAGGACCATGTGGGAACTAAAACACTGTCCCGAATTCGATTTCTACCAGGAGATCAGAAAAATAGTTCCGGAAATGTCCTTAACTGAGGAAGTGTATAAAACTTTTAATAATACGAGATATTTTGGAGAATGGTTTGAAAAAATAATTATATTAAAACAAGTCAATTGTCAAGAGGAATTTCCTGCGGTACATATTGATAAAGCAATTACAGACTTAATGATCAAACTTAAAGAATATGCTTATCATAATTTCCCCCAAACATCAATTCTATAGTTTTCTGTCCTATTGGAGAATATATTTTCCATTTTATGTTGCATCAATCGTTGAAAAGTGTCATGTACTTGATCTCCTGTTTGTGGATAATCGTGAACTTCAGGAAGCCAATGTACTAGAACTACATGACCGCCACACGGTAGTTTGGAATATAAACATTCTATAGCAGATTGCCAATCTGTTTCTGTTAAATAATAAGCTACTTCTGAAACTACGATCAAATTAAATTGATGCTCAGGCAATTCCTTTGGAAAACTTGCTTTTTTAAAAGTAATATTACTTATTTTATTACAGCGTCTAGCGGCGATATCTAACGCCTTTTGCGAAATATCTATAGCCAATAAATTAGTACTATGTCGGGCTAGAAGCATGGTGAGAACTCCAATAGAACAACCAACTTCTAAAACACTTTCATAATGTTTATTCGGCAAAGCTGTTATCGTAGACACATATTTTTCGGCTTCATATGCGCTGGTTTCAAAATCCCAGGGATCTTCGTTGCTCTCATAAATAGCATTGAAATAGTCAGAAGTTAATGATTTTTTTTGATTCATTATTTGGATATAAAAAAAGTCTCATAGGGTACATTAAATTGACTAAGCATTTCATTAGCCAGACGAAATCCTTCTGGATCGTCACTAATCAAATCAGTAATTTGAGAACGATATTGTGCAATAGCTTCTTGTTTCTGAACTAGTACAGTGCTTATATCTAAACAAAAAGGCATCGACTCGTTACTGGTAGGATTATCTGCTAATTCTCCTAATTCTTGAAGCCAAATCGGATATTCATAAATTTTAATACCTGGAGTTGTTGCAGCGTTTAATATTTGAAAAGCAGCCTTGTGGTCAGGATGTGGATCTCGACGCCAAGGAACAAAAATAGTTTGAGGCTGTAGCAAATCCAGCTTAGTAGATATATTTTCTACCGCTTCCTCAAATGCTTCATCATTTTTAGTAGGTACATTTCTATCTGGATATCGGCAGAAAAAAATGTTTTCTTCAGATACGCCAAGAATTCCAGCGGCATTGATCAGTTCTTGCTCACGTAGATCTCGCAATTTAGCCGCTGGATATTCTTTACTATTTGGATGTGACAAAGTCCCATCGCTTAACAAGACGATATAAACGATCTGCCCATATTTCCGTAAAAGTGAAATAACACCTCCACAACCCAAACTCTCATCATCTGCGTGCGGAGCAACAATAAGAGTTGTTCCAAAGCCTACGACATAATGTTCTGGCGACATGGGAATATGATCAAAATTGAAGTGCAACATAATTTTTTGTTTTATAATAGCTTAAATTTCAGATTTTGCTAGAAGAATTATGGGACTTTAAAAGAAATTTACCTACATCTTCCAAAACGGCATCGGGGGCGGGTTGCCTTAGATAGGTACTGAGATCACGAATAATCCTTCCGAAATGATGTGGTTTATTAAGCCCCCTTGCACCCACGCATTTTTGACAAAGATTCATTACTTCGGTACAGATTTGCTCAATAGCAGTGCGCATCATATTACAGTAAATAATAAAACATTCCCCCTCTTTTACAGAAGGCTTTTGCATATAATGATCCATTTTTGTTGCCACGGCATTAAGCCATAGATTTCCGGATTCTACTTCAATTGCCATCTGACCTAAGCGCATATTTTGAAAAGGGTCTTCTACCCTTTTTAAGGCTTTAAGATATTTTCTTGTTTCATCTAAAAGTTGTTCAGCCGCCCCCAGCTGAACTGCGGCAAAGCGTACTGACCCACTGCTAAAACTAGGCTGTAAATAATAGTCTCCTGCTGATCCCAATAGATTTATTTTTGTAATATGAGCTTTGACAAATGTCATTTTAAAACTCCTGCTTGCTTTCATTCCCATTGGATTCCACCAGCTGGGATCACTTATTACATTTACTTCGTCTAAAGGAACAACACACATCTGCCAAGATCCATCTTTTTTAGCTGCTGTCACAATTGGTCGGGTTACATAATCACTACCTGTAGCAAAAGTTTTGGAACCATTCAAATGATAACTTCCATTTTTCTTTTTTGATAAGAACGTACCTAACTCTGATTGGGTATTCCAGACACCGAAGAGTTTACCTTTAAACGCTTCAGCTGCAAAAAGCTTTTTTTGTTTTTCTGTGCCAAATTGATTGATTAAGAGCTGTGCATTGAAATGGCCTTCTAATACTCTTCCTATTACTAAATTACCTTTTCCAATATATTTAAGAATTTCCAGTAATGCCAAGTTAGTCCCTGGTAGTAAACCTACATTATGGCCACCATATTTCACAGGCAAACATGCTGTTAGCAGTTCAGTATCTTTTATTTTTACCAAAGTTTGTTCCGCAAAAGAACTAACTGAGTCAGTTTCTGCAGCTTCAGAAAGTGATGATTTTCCTATAATTTTAGCAGACATCACCAATTTTGCTACTTTAGATTTATTCATTATTTCGAAAATTTATCCAGCACTTTACTCATCCATGTAAATAACTTATATTTTTAGCTTAATTGGTTTATCACTCTATATATACTCCATTTTTACGATCATTAAAATTATCAGTGATGCGCTGTAGTGCCTTAATATGCTTCATAAATTTTGAAATAGCGATGATACTATCTATGTTGGGTACTCTTTCCAAAGAATTTGTGTTAAAAATATCATAGAGTCCACTATGGTGCCATTCATCTAAATCATCCCAATCTGGTCGGTCGACTACTGGATAAATACAGCATCCAAGAAGTGGAATCTCTGCTTCCAGTAGAGATATACATTCCTTTGTAATTGAATGAATCCACTTGGCACGGTCTTCTTTAGGATGACTAGTTTCAGAAATAATGACAGGTCGACCATAGCGTTTAAAAACGCTTTGAATTAAAGAATGTAGTGTGCGATAATAGGGATGAGCTGGCTCCTCTGCCCAAGGTAAAAACTCATGTGTCTCATTGAACCACTGGTTGTTATAATAATAATTAACGCCAATAATATCTAGGTATTCAGGTTTACCTCTTAGCTCCGGACACATGGCTCCAGTGAGAATATCATGGACCTGAAACTGTTCAAGATGCTTTTTTTGAGCTTCCGCAAGTGACAAAATATTCGCAGGATTGGAGGTTACGATGCTTATTAAAGGCTCCGTGACCAATATTCTTATGGATGGATCAACTTCTTTCATCATTTCTATTCCTTCTATGTAGGCTTTCATAAGCGAATATTTAACCTCCCACCCCTGCCCGACACAGTAAGGAGACGTTCCCCTGACATCACCTCCTAGCCAAGAAAGAAAACTCACTTCATTTATTGGAGTCACTATTAATGGTCCATGGGGAACCAAACTCCGGTATTTAGTAACAAATGCACGGCATAAATGGCTAAATCTTCTAGCGAACATGGGATGAAGTGGAGTCAGATCATCAGGAAAACCAAAATGACAGATGTCCCAAATTACTTGAATATTTTTACGTTGCGATACTTCGACAATTTGCTCTACAACTGACCAATCGTATTGGTAGGGCTGCGTTTCAACATGACTCCATCTAATTCCTTCACGAACTGTTTGAATACCAAGTCCGTTTAGCTGATCGAAGTCTTCTTCTAAATAGCGATCATGTCCTGAAGCATGGAAAAGATCTACTCTATTGCCAAATGCATTAAGGTGATCGGCACATTCAAACCCACCCATCAGAAAACTTTTAAAAGGATTCTGATGGGAGCCTGAAAAATCATTAATTAACATATATTTCCTGATTTTTAATTTTGCGATATAGTGCAAGAGACTGTGCTACTACTTGATCCATATTATAATACTTATAGGTCGCTAAACGACCTGTGAAATATACATTAGGATGTTCTTCTGAAAGTTTTCTATATTGATTATAGACATCCTGATTCTGCTTTCTCGGAATTGGATAATATGGGTCTCCGTCGGCAGTAGGATATTCGTATACAATTGTAGTTTTCGAATTCTTTTGTCCAGTCAGATATTTAAACTCCGTAATGCGTGTATAAAGATTAGAAGTTGGATAATTGATTGTTCCAGTTTCCTGATATATTTCCTGATTAAAAGTTTCAAATTTAAAATCAATGGAACGATATGGCAGTTTACCATAACAAAAATTAAAATATGAATCTATAGGACCTGTATAAATCATTGTTCTAAAGGGTATAACATCAATAATATCTTTATAATCTGTTTGAAGCATGATGCTAATATTTTTATGCGATAGTATTTTTTTGAACATTTCCGTATAACCGTTTTTAGGCATTGCTTGAAAGTTATCCGTAAAATAGCGATCATCTTTATTCGTTCGGGTTGGCACTCGGGCCGTCACTGAAGCATCAAGTTCAGATGGATCTAGATCCCACTGTTTTTTTGTGTATCCTTTAAAAAATTTCTCATATAATTCTTTTCCAACGGCATTCAAAACAACATCTTCGGAAGTAAGAATAGGATTTCTTTTTTCAGCTTTTGATGCTAAAAAAGAAGTAACTTCATCTGATGTCAGATTTTTACCGTATAGCTCATTAATAGTGGTCAAGTTAATGGGAATTGGAACCAATAAACCATCTACACTGCCTAATACTCTGTGCTCATAAGGTCGCCATTCAGTAAACCTGCTTAGATACCGAAAAACATCCTCAGAATTAGTGTGGAAAATATGAGGTCCATATTTATGAATTAGGATACCATCTTCGTTGTAATAATCATAGGCATTCCCTGCAATATGATTCCGTTTATCCACAATTAATATTTTTTTTCCTTCTGCTGCAAGACGCTCTGCTAAAACTGCGCCGGCAAATCCGCAACCTACTATTAAAAAATCATACATGATCGATCTCCTTTTGTACTGTTATAATGTGGTTATTCCTCATTTTTGCTTTATTAATAAGTGCATTCATTTTATTAAAGGTGTGATCCCAAGAATCATTCTCTAAAAAATGATCAACCATTTTCAACCAGTGATCTTTTTCAGTGCTAGCAAATATTCTTTCGGCCACTGAAATAAAGGCATTGGGGCTGTCTATAATCTGAACTAAACCTGCACTACCATAAGGGTGCACAACGTCTTTTATTGCAGTTGATATGACTGGTCTACCAGCAGCTAGATATTCAGGTGTTTTTGTAGGACTTATAAATTCTGTGGATTCATTTAAAGCAAATAATATAAGAGCGATATCCCAATGGGCAATGTAAGATGGTAATTCTGCATAATTTTTTGAACCTAAATAATGTATATTGGAGGCCCTAGGTAAATCATCTGGATTAATCTTAACAACAGGCCCAATAATTACAAATTGCCAGTCTGGACGCTGCGCTGAAACTGTACGTAGTAATTCAATGTCAAACCTTTCGTCTACAACACCAAAAAATCCTAGTCTCGGAAAGCCAATAGACTTTTGGTCTTCAGGATCATTCTGTACACTTCTTGCCTGTACAAAATGTTCTTTGTCAATACTACTTGGCATTGCGTGAATATTATGATGCCTGTTTTTCTTTGCCTGGTACAGCGTGTGTCCTCCTGTAAAAACGACATCTGCTTTATTAAACAACTCATTCTCCAGCTCTAATAGCTGTGGAGGAGCAAATCTGAATGCGGATAGCTCATCCATCGAATCATAAATAATAATGTCCGGTGTGAGATTTCGGGTAAACTGAAGGGCCATTGGGGTATAATACCAGCAGCTGTAATGTTTAATACTATATTCTTCTAAAAGTTGATTGATTAGAATTTGGATTCTGTAATTAGTAGTTGGATCATGACTTGTAATCATGAGCTCCACAATATTTACATTATCCTGGACACTAACGCTGTACATATCGGCATGTCCGATCCTGGGTTCTTCAAAATAAAATACCCGATAAATATTCGCAAATCTGGATAAAAGATGTTGTGGGCGCTGGTAAACAAAATTCCAGGACAGATGACTAAAACATAATAAGTTATGCATTTTGATGTGATTTAATTGTTAGTGATTTTATTAATCCAATTTTACAATATCTCTAAAAATGAAATACTATTATTAACTGGATACAGTCCATTATATTGGTATTTACATAAATAAATACCAAATTAATTTGTACTTAAATGAATTGCTGGGATAAATAGCCAGCGTACTAGGTTGCGAAATTGTTGGCTATAGAACTGTTTCAAAAAATAATAACCATAATTGATCCTCCTTTTACAATGAAATAATAACGTGTTTTGCAGATCTTTATCTACAAGAGGTTTAGCTATGAACTACTGAATTTCATATGATCTACCGGTCATGTTACTCTGGAGCTGATTTTTTTTGTTCAATCATCTGTTATGATTTAAGTTTGTTGATGGTTTTGCAAGAGCTGCTTTAGCTGCTCTACAACATTTTGCTATAAGTACAAATGATTATGGAAAAAAGTTCAACTATAATTATCGAAATTTTTAGTTTAAAAAATTACAATTATGTATTACAGATCGGATGATTTAAATATTTTTACTTTCGAAGTGACCGGATTTGATTTACTATTTTAAACGAATCAGATATGAGTTGCTATGAAAAAAATATTATGATCACGTCTATAATTTCTAAAGTCAGTCTGGATCTTTTTTGTCATAAAAAAATGTAAAATCAGCTTTTAATTGTGTCATGTATTAGTTTTATCATTTTTACTGTAACAGTTTTGCGAATTCCTGATTCCACCAATAGGGGTATATAAATCGCGAAAACCAGTATTTAACCTGACAACTTTCAAGCATTTCCGCATGTTTATTAATAGAATAAAAAGAATTTAATTGGATAGCAAAACCGCAACTTAAAGCGCTTTTATACAATGATCCTCATGATTGTATGGAAGGTTTGAAACGTCCAATTTTCAAATAAAATCTAATGCTATGAAGAACGAAGAGAACAAAATCAGTAGACGTAAAGTAATCGGAGGTATCGGAGCTGGAATTGCCACATTAGCAGTTACACCCTTAATGGGAAATGCGGGTGCGCCCGCAAATCAAAAATTTGGATACGATATGGAAGATCCAAGAGTAAAGTTTCCCAAACCTCCCTTTAAAGAACAATCTCAGCCATGGCCAGGACTTGCCAGTCAAATGAATCCAAGACCAGACCATGGCGAAACTTCCTATCGCGGCTCAGGCAGACTAAAAGGACGTAAAGCACTAATCACAGGTGGCGATTCAGGAATGGGAAGAGCTGCTGCAATTGCTTATGCTCGGGAAGGTGCAGATGTAGCTATTAATTATTTGCCTGCTGAAGAAGCTGACGCCAAGGAAGTGATTGCGCTGATCAAAAAAGAAGGCCGTAAAGCATTGGCAATACCAGGTGATCTCCGGGATGAAAATTTTTGTAAAAAATTGATCAACGAGGCCGTAGCTGGACTCGGAGGGCTCGATATTCTTGTAAACAATGCAGGTAGACAACAAACTAGACCATCCATTCTTGATATCAGCTCGGATGATTTTGATGCTACAATGAAAACTAATGTTTATGCTCCTTTCTGGCTTACTAAAGCGGCTCTACCACATTTGAAGGCAGGATCTTCTATTATTGCTACCACTTCAGTTCAAGCTACAGACCCTTCTCCAGATTTATTCGATTACGCACAAACAAAAGCTGCAAATACAAGTTTTGTACGCTCATTAGCAAAACAGCTTGGATCTAAAGGAATCCGTGTGAATGGTGTTGCTCCAGGCCCCATATGGACTGCCTTACAAGTAAGTGGCGGGGCAACAATGGAAAAACTTGTCAATTTCGGTGGTGACACACCACTTGAACGACCTGGTCAACCTGCAGAATTGGCTTCCATATATGTACAGCTTGCAGCCAATGACGCCAGTTATGCCACAGGGCAAATTTATGGATCTGCCGGTGGTGGAGGTCAACCATAATGCAGGATTCTGCTCGTATATATGGGTAGAAAAAGATAGCGACATTAAAAAATAAAATTAGGTTAATAAACCTCTAAATAATTAATATATGAGAGCAGCAGTATTCCATAAACCAGGTGATATTCGAGTCGACAATGTCCCTGATCCAAAAATCCTTGATCCCAGAGATGTTATTCTTAAGGTCACATCAACAGCCATATGCGGTTCAGATTTACATATTCTGAGCGGTGCGGTGCCTCAAAAAGAGCCCCTCATAATGGGACATGAATTCATGGGGATTGTCGAGGAAGTTGGATCTGCAATTACAAACCTTAAACGTGGTGACCGTGTTGTTGTACCTTTTCCAATTTCATGTGGACAATGTTTCTTTTGTCAGCATGAGGCTTCTCCAGCATGTGAAAACTCAAATTTTAAACATTACGGTCCCAATGGCGATATGCTGGACCAGAAAGGTGGGGCACTGTTTGGCTATACCGATCTGTATGGCGGTTATTCCGGAGGTCAGGCAGAATATGTGCGTGTTCCTTACGCTGATATTAGTCCACGTAAAGTTCCAGATCATCTCAGCGATGAGCAAGCTCTTTTCTTAACGGATATTTTTCCTACAGGTTGGTCATCAATTGACTGGGCCGCGCTTAAAGGTGGAGAAACAGTTGCCATTTTCGGATCTGGACCTGTTGGGCTAATGGCGCAAAAAGCAGCCTGGCTTAACGGTGCCGCACGAGTTATTGCTATCGATCCGTTAAATTATAGGCTTCAAAAAGCCAAAGCTGTTAATAACGTTGAAATACTTAATCCTAATGAAGTCGATGTTGTAGAAGCAATACGGGCAATGACTGAAGGGAGGGGTGCAGATGTATGTGTAGATGCCGTAGGATTTGAACCAGAACGTACCTTTATGGATAAAGTTAAAGCTACAGTCAATTTTGAAATGGGTTCGATGAAAGTGCTCGATCTCTGTTTTGAGGCAGTAAGAAGAATGGGAACCGTATCGATAATGGGCGTGTATGGTTCGACCTATGATAATTTCCCGCTCCACCGGGTTTTTGATAAAGGCATTACCATCAAGCAGGGTCAAGCTCCGGTACTGAATTATATTGACAAACTAATTGGCCTGGTTAATGATGGCAAGGTTGTACTTGATGATATTATTACCCATACCTTATCATTGGATGATGCAACTCATGGTTATAAAATTTTTGATAAAAAAGAAGAAGATTGTGTAAAGGTTGTTCTTAAACCTTAGCTACATCTCTTAAACTTGTTTATAAAAAAACGTAAGTATTTTATTGTGGTTATAAAATAGCGTTAATTTTATAACTCTTGTTTTTGGTAGGTATGATTACAACTTTCCTGATGAGTAAATAAACAAAGCCATTCTTGACAGAATGGCTTTGTTTTTATAATCTTTTCGATTTTAGTTTTTCAATCTCGTCGATGGTAAGGCCTGTAGCTTTAGCAATCTGATGAGTAGACAGCCCCATCTCTTTCAAATTCAAAGCTGTTTCAATAGCTTTTTGGTGTTGGCCTTCAGCTTTAGCTTCAATTGCAACTTGTTTAGCCTCTATTGCAGCTTTCTCAGCCTCTTTCAATTGTTTTTCTAGTCCTCCCAATTGTTTTTCTAGTCCTCCCAATTGCTTTTCTAGTCCTTCAACTTGTTCCTGTTGATACATCCGCACTGCTTCGGCATCCCATTTTCGTTTTAAACTAATATCATACATAGTTCGTTCCTCCTTTGTCAATTTTGCGTAGCTGGCCAATTGAAAGAATCGTTGAAATACCGCCGATTTCATGATCCGTGGCAAGGTCTTTAACGTAGACATATTTTTGAGCATAAAGAATACTTTATCCAGTTCGTCTTCAACCTCAGCTTCGCTTTTAACAAAGTTAATAATTTCTAAATAGATAAACCCCAAACCCTCGTAAAAAATTTGCCCTGAATCTCTATGACACAGGCAAGTATCATGAAAATAGGTTTTATGATCACCTCCTGGCATATGAAAACCATCCATCAGGACAATGGTATAAACTTCGGGAATGGCATAGCCCCAGGCTTTACGGTTTCCTTTGGGAGCCGTATCTGAAATAACCTTGCTGGCATAATAAAGCATGCGTTGCTTTAGATTAGTCTGACTGCTGGTCTGCATCTCAATGATGATCTCTTCGCCTGTACTGATCTGAACTACTAGATCAAAGATAACTTTACCGATCTCCTCGGTTGCACCGATACGCTCGGTATCTCGATACGTCAGATCAACGATGGTCTTTCGACCACGAAAGATGATGTTAAGAAAGTTGATCAGGTTGATCTTGTCTCCGAATAACCGTTTGAAGCCCTCATCGGTGGTCGGATCAATAAAAACGGGTTGAACGTGATTTTTCATAATTTTAGGATCTGCTTAAATAATTAATGTTGCTAAGCAAACATCAGAAAAACTAAAATTATTAGACGGTTATTAAACGTTTGTTGTCGACAGTAGTCGTTTGTTGTCGGCTAGTGAAACTTGAATCAGTCTTTAGAAATACAACAGAAAAAAGAAAAACCACATCTTACGACATGGCCTTAACTAAACATATGATTAAACAGTATATTACTTGTACGAATTGATCGATTGGGATACTTTCCAGTTACCACCGTCATTGACTAAAGTCACGAGATCGGTTTTGGTAAAACCTTCAAACTGCATCATTACTTTGGCGATCATATAGTCTGCTGACTCCTGTATGATAGAGGTGCTGGTTTTACAATTCAACTGCTCACCTTTTTGCTTTATCAAAAAGGATATAACTTCTGAACGACTATTGGTTTTATCTTCTGATGCCTGTACTTTTTGGCTGAAGTCTGTTGTAAACAATTGCTCTATTCCTGCCGATTGTCCTTCTGTCATAACCGCAACGTAATGATCAATGGCTAGATCTGCTGTAGATAAATTGACAACCGCTTTTTTAGGGTTTGATACCTCTGGTTTGCCTGCTGCCATAGTGAAAGTAGATACTGCGATCAAGACTGCTGCTGCGAATGTTTTTGCTAAAGTTTTTTATCTAGATAACTTGTTATTTAAAGGTGATAAGGCTATCATGAGTATAAATTCTGCAACTAATTACCAATGTACTCATGATGGTTCATAATGTCTTTATTTTATAGTTTGTTAGTTCTTATTTGTTGATTCAAAAGTAGGGTGTAAATCGTCCCTACCCTATGGCAATTAGACTAAACCAACTAAAAACTCGGTGAATGAAGGAAATGAATAGGTGAAATTATTTTAAACTTTTTTGAACTATTCTATTCGACAGGTGTTCTTATTATACAAAACGATAACAAACATACTTTCAGCATGAAAGTGTAAAACGATAAATGACGTAGTACAGTAAATAAATCCAATTGCTTGAAAACAATTTGGATGATGAAACAAAATAGAGGAAACGATAAGAAACATAAAAATTACTGTGCAGTTAAACGCCAAGATAAAGGGTCTAATGAGAATTAGGCCCTTTTGATGTTTATTAACATCAACGATTTGCTCCTATAACGACTGTTGCTGATATAGGATCAAAATAACGCAGGACTTCTCTCCCCTCGATGGTATTTGTACTGGTAACGATCATGGTGTATGATGAATACTGTTTTAAAAGTCCGAAAATAAAGAATCACTTTGATTAAAAAATACGGGAAGCCATAAGGATGGTATTAAACGTATACAGCCATTCTTAACAGAATGGCTGTATACGTTTTTTATATGATCTGAGTTTTATTTCAGTTTTTCGATCTCTTCAATGGTAAGACCTGTACCTTTTGCAATATCTGCAATAGGCAAGCCCATTTTCTTGAATTCTAAAGCAATGGCAATCGATTCTTCTCGCTTGCCTTTTTCAATTCCTGACTGAATTCCTTTTTCGATTCCAGCTTGGATTCCTTTTTCTCTTTCTTGTCGTTTGATTGTTTCTATTACACCCATTTGAATTGTGCCTCCTGTCACTTGATAAATGTATTGATCAAAGTTACTATTTATTTCTTTATCTCGTATAAAAAGAAAACTCTTTAAAAAAACTAAAAAGCTCATTATACGATCTTTACTATATTTATTGGTCTCGATAAGCCTTCGAGCGATTGTACTACGCTGCTCGGCGAGCTCCTGCTCTGGAATCTTATCTTCATCTAAAGCTTTCTGGCATGCCAAAACAATATACGCAAATATATTGTCCATATCGAGTAGCTCTGATTCGTCATGATCAAAAATTTGATAACTCAAATACTGAAAGCGTAACGACGTGCGAAAAACAGCAAAATGATATTCATCAGTACATGGCTGTGAACGTCCTCCAGTAAAAACGGCAATGGTCTCCACAGGAACACGGTAACGATCTAGTAGTCTGTAAAAATATTGAAAGATACGATGTGAGAAATCGGAATCATGTCCGCCTTCGATTTCTGTATTCACTAAGATCCACTTCTCGCTTCCGTCTTTTAAATAAACCTTGACTAGAAGATCTGCTACCCGCTTCCCTTTCTTACGCTCACGATAGGGAAAGATCTCCAGCAATTCTTTATCCATAAAAGTCAATCCACGCCCGAGATCAAAGGTAGCATCGGCATCTGGATACATAAACCGCAAAAAATCAGGAAAATTATCCTCAAAAATGGCTTTCAAAAGCTCATCATTTTTCTTAGGCGGCTTAAAACGTCTTGAATCTACACTCATAAACTGTTTATCAATTGGTTAACAGTAATAAAGATACAAATAAAAACTAAATATATTAGCATTTATTTTCTTAAACATAGAAGTACAGGTGTATCGATAACGGGATCTTAAACGATTGGCGTTCCTTTTCCCGAGATAGCATCAATATTGACGCTGAAGCCCATAAGGGCATCTGCTCTATATCAACGGACATTTTGCTTTAAAGACACCACGACGCTCTTATTTAGCTCCTGTACTTTGTTTTCGTAATTGCGGGAGCGTCCTTCGAAGAATTACGAAGGGATCTGCGAAGCAAACGCTACGAAGCTGGCTCCGGATTCATTCCGAATCTGATGGTTTCCAATTATCGTCTCGTTCTTCGCCCTTTACTAGTTGGCTTACATTTTTTATCATCTCTCTTTCACAAGCACCAAATTCAATAAAATTCCTTTGTACTTGTATTAGTGAAATTGGGTTTGCACCACCTTCATAGTTCGGGTCATCAAGTTGAATTGCATAATTGAAAAACCAGTTCGAAATTCGGACTGTAATTTTTCCGAAAGATATTTCATAAAATTTCTGCCACAATCAGTACCAGATCACTCTAAAGTAATTCTATATCCAGCTCATTCTTTGGTATTTCTAATTCATTGTTTCACCTCTGTTAGCGTTTCCAATTCTATAAATGATTTAATATGCTGTCAATGCTTTTGAGTTCTAAAAAATTATCGTTTTTAAGATTTTATTCGTGTTGCTCGTGTGTCCACGTTACGTGGTACGGAATGTATCCGCCATATCCGCCCAACGAGCAAAACCTTTTCTATTATTCTCTTCCCCATCAGCTATGGTAAATAGCTGAGATCAAATTTAAATCGACAAGGGCCACCCTATTAAAAATAGGATAGATCTTGTGAATCGATTTTGTAACTTAAACTTTGTAAGTGAAAGAATTTAATTTACATGATTTTTAAGACTATGAGCGATTTCTTTCTTCCGTTTCTCTATCTCGTCTTCACTCTTATATGGAATTTTATATCTTGGATCATTTTTGTCTAAATAACTATGATAACGCCAAAAAGCTAATGGATTTTTCCAAAATAATCGACATAATACAGTATCATCTGCTATCAATTTCTCTGGATCTATAGATTCTTTAAATCCTCCTTTAACTCCTGATATATTGTTTCCGGATCTATCGATAACAGAAAAATTCCCTGATGCAGTAGCATATTTATAATGTGTTTCATCGACAAGCCAATCAAATGTATATCTTAATGGAGGAATATTACTGAGAAAGATAATGACGATTAATGACATTAAAATATAATATCGTTTTTTCATTTTAATTACAATTAGTAGAATGTGATGACCTCGCTCAATGACTTTTCAATCCTTATATTTAAAATGTATAGAATTCACCAAATAATTCTTCCAGCGCCAAAAACACAATGGATTAATTTTATATAGACGGTATAACTTCCGGTTTTCCTTTGCAGGCTCTGTTCTTTTAATAAATTCATTAAAACCAAAAGTCGAGAATCCAGGACTTTTAAAAGAGAAATTCTGTGTTATGACATATGAACCATCTAAGTTCGCATACCTAAAATGTCCCTCATCTAATCGATGAGCAATATACTTATTGATGAAGGGTAAATTAGGGATTAATAGAATGCTTACAAGCACTATAATGATTGTTTTCTTTTTCATAGTTATATATTAACATTCACATGCTCTTTTAGATCTCTTCTCTGAAAGAGCCTACTATTTACAGTGGATCCTAAAAATCTTGATATCTATTTTCAGGATGGTAAGGAACTCTATTAGGTTCAATCTCTTTCCATGATTTATAATCAAAATCTTTGCTTGTTATGAGATAGTGAGACCATCGCCAAAAGCAAAATGGATTAATTCTGTAGAGCCGATATATTTTCTGATTCTTTTTTTCTGGATGAGTGTCTTCTATGTATCGATCAATTGCCCATTGACTAATAGTTGGAGATTTAAAACTGAATGTATCATGATTGGTATAGGATGCATCTGCATTAGAATATTTAAAGAGATCCCCGTCTAACCGATGAAGTAGGTAACCGTTTACAAAAGGTAGATTACTAATGAAGCCCGCGATCAGGTAAACATAGATAAATCTTAATAGGTATTTTTTAGTTTTCATATTAATTAGAGTTTGTTTTAGTAGCAGGTTGAGCAGTAATAAACAACCTTGACTTATTTAGTTATCATTAAATCGATTTGATATGTTATAATTTATAAAAGAAAATACCTGCATATTTTTCATTCAAGAATAACGATCGTTTATTCTAATGCAGAATGTCCTTAAATCTGCATTAGAATGAATGACACTAATTTAAGGGACGTAAAACGAGATCCTTTTGACAAAAGGCAAAAAATATAAATATTGAATGAAGAGTAGTTTAAGCTTAGATCTTTGCTCGAATCCTGCTTAGGGTAGATTGTGTTATTCCTAGATAGGATGCAATGTATCCCAAAGGAATACGTCTTAAAATTTGTGGTTTTTTAAGTATTAATTCATGGTATCGTTCCTTCGCAGAGAGCATACGGAGAGCGTTAGCTTTACTTTCGCTTTGGATATAATATTGCTCTGTCAGAAATCTCCCTATATAATTAAACTCCAAGTGACTTTTATAAAGATGTGTCAATGTTTCGTAAGAGAGTTCTAGTGTTACACAGTCTTCCAGTGCTTCAATCGCCTCAAAGCTTTTTTTCTGGCTATAGAAGCTATAGACTGAAATAGCCAGCTCTCCTTCGGTCAGCAACCAGGAAGTATGTTCCTCGCCTTCCTCATTCAAATAATAGGTTCTTATACAGCCCGCTAGTATAAAATATATTGATCTATTGATTTCGTTTAATTTAAGCAAATGAGCCTTTTTATTAAACCTGGTAATCTTGCTATGTTCTCGTATGCTTTTTTCAAGCGCTTCACTCATCGGGTAAATGCTATTAAAGACCTGCATGACTTGTGCGTGTGCCTCGTTAAGATCAATTTTTGTCATATTAAAAATTAAGGTTTATCAATCGTAACTAACAGCTATCGGTATATAACTTAAATATAGTGAAGAAATCACGAATGACAAAAATTGGGACGTAGCTATTTTTTAACTGATTTTTTAAATTTGCGGAGTAATTGGACCCTAATAAGCTTTGCACTTCCCTTTGGGCGACAAGGCATATGAGTAGAAAAAGTAAAATTAAAAGACAGCTTAGAAGAAGAACGGAAAAGCCAGATCTAAACCATTACGAATATGGCGGTTTCCACTGTAAAAGAAGTCCACTCACAAAATGAATTCTTAGAGAAATTATTACGTATATTTAAATCAAAGTAATTTATTTACTATGTCAAATCCGATTGAACATTTATGGTTATATAATGACTGGGCCAATAAATCAGTCATCAGTACAATAAAATCTCAAGGAAGTATAATTCCTCCCTCCTGTTTACGACTAATGAGTCATATTGTTAATGCACAAATAATCTGGTTAAGTAGATTAAATGGTGAAAAACCATACCTAGGCGTTTGGGATGAACATAGTATTATGGAATGCGAACAATACCATAATTTGGCTTCAGCTGGCTTAGGTGAAAAGATCAAAAAACACAACGATTATGACAAATATAGCATTCAATATAAAAACACTAAAAATGATAAATTTGTAAACTCCATTGAAGAGATATTATTACATACCTTTAATCACGGAACTTATCATAGAGCTCAAATAGCAACAGAGATGAGAAAGAATGGTCTTGAGCCGGTTAGCACAGATTATATTGTCTTTGTTCGAAAGCAACATTAGCATATTCCCTATCGTTTTACCCTCAAAAAGATTGACCTCTGACCTCCTCCAAAAAAATTGGCCATTTTAAAAGTATAGAATTCAGAGATGAATTACTAATTCTAAATAGGAGGAAATCAGATGAAAAGATCGAAGTTGACCGAAAAATACCTGATCCCCCCTGTTTCATTCTTCCCTTTGAATAGCAAGGGTAAAAATTCGGTCAATCGGGGCTGAGTGAATTTACAGAACCCTCTCCTGCTTTAATCCATTTATTGAACAGGATGAACAAGCAAGAATGTTGAGCAACAGAGTTTTATCACACTGACTACTGAACTCAAGTTAAAATACACGCTTGCGTATTCTGCTTAGGGCTTGTGGAGTTATTCCAAGATAAGATGCAATATCTTTTAGTGGTATAAAATTTAATACACTACCATATTGAGCCATCAACAGTAAATAATACTGCTCAGGTGAATATTTAATCAAGTCAATATTTCTTTTTAAGATTCTACTTAACAATATAGCCGTCATATCATCAAAAATTGCTTTTAAGTGGGGAATTACTTCATAAATTTGGATTACGCTATCTTTGTCGATTCTATAAATTATACTATCTACAAGAGTTTGTACGTTGAAGTCCGATTTCTTTTTTAAGGTAAAGGATATATTCGACATGGAAAATGTTCCTTCTTTACAAAACCAAAAAGTTTGTTCTTCGCCTTTATCATTTAATGTCCAGCAGCGTGCAATTCCATCAAAAATAAAATAACTGTACTTTTCTAACTCCCCCTCCCGAATTAAGAAGCCGTTACGTTTGACAAGTGTTTTTTCAAAAGAATTATCAAATAATTCTGCTTCTTTTGAAGTAACTAAGCTCGTATCAACATCAAATTCCTTAAATAATTTTTCTAAAATCATAAATTTGATAATCTAAATGTGCCAAAGGTAAAGCTTATTTTCTATGCATATAGTATAGTACGAGTTCGTTTCTTTCTCAGATTGTACATTTTTCCATTACTTGCATGATCGGAAATTACTATTGATAGGTATTAATTGAATACAGTTATTCACCTAAATCTTTTTCAATAGTTTCCAGAGAATCGATAATCTTTGATATCTTTTGGTTCTGCTTTCTGATCTGTCTGGGTCTCAGGAAAAACCATACGATTGCCAACCATAAGAAAGTTGATCCATAAGCTAAAAACGCAAACGTTGTTGACATGAATAAAGCAAATTCATAAAAATAAAAGGCAAAGCCAGCACAAAGCAAAATGTAATAGATACTAATCCCTTTCGTCTGCATATAAAGCTGCTGACGCTGTAGTTTTTTTAGAGAAGAAAGGTATTCCTGATTGCTGATCGATGGATTTATTGTCCTGATCACGTTGACGTTTTGATAAGATAAATAAATGAAAAGAGCCAGCGCAATAAGAATTAATATAATTCCTAAACTGGTTGTAAACATTTTGAAATTAATGACATTCCAAATGAAAATCATTCCGAATGCTGTTGCCAAAAAACAAAGCATCATTAAAACTGTTCCGCTCAATTGTTTTTTTCTGTATTTTTCTGCAGTAGTTTTTATTTGCTGAATATTAGGAATATCTGCATTTTTATTGTTCCAAATATCTCGGAAATTGATGTTATCGGTTTGCATAATTCTTAAATTTTTTGGTTAATTTTTCTTTGATTCTGTGTATTTTGACTCTGACATTGGCAGGCGAAATCCCTACGACTTCAGCAATTTCAGCCTGTTTCATTTCTTCCAGTTCCAGAGAGATGATGATCCTTTCCAATTCAGGTAATTCTGAGATGCATTGATAAAGAAAATCGGTCATTTTATCTTGTTCCAGTTTCTTATCTTTTTCCGAATTATCTTTGATCTCAACAGGGAGCTCGCTTTTTGGCATTCTCTTGTCGATATTCATCTGTCTTAAGCAGATATTGGTAGCAATTCTATAAATCCAGGTTCCAATTGATGCTTCCTGCCTGAATTTTGGCAATTGCTGAAAAACAGCCACAAATGTTTCCTGACAAAGATCTTTTGCCGCATCATGATCATTCACATAACCCATACAAAGACGAAATATTCTCTTCCAGTACTCGTGGTATATCTCTTCGAAATTTAAAACCTGCATTGCTGTTTTTAGGATTTAGAGCATAAGAAAAAGAAAATGTTACACATTTAAATAAAAAAAGCGTCTGAAATTTCATAACGCTTTGATTTTCTTATAAGTATATCTTATTTTTTCAGATCAGCTGACCGCACATGTTGTTCTGAGTTTTCATGATGTTTTCTTTGCTATGAAGCACTAAAGTTCAAGTTTACAAAAAATATCAGAGAAATATTTCAGGTAGAAATTCTTAATTCAACGTTGTCAGTTCGCTTTTTTACATCATATATTTTCCAAAATATGTATTCAGAGCTTGTTCATTATATTTGTCTTCTCCACGCCAGTATTCAACAAAAGTCCAATCGTGCTTGCCTCTACTCGGTCTGTCGTAGGAGGTTGGTTTAAGAATGTTAATACAAGCTAAAATTTCAATTAATATTTTTCGCTCATCTTTCGTTGATTTCAAAACAGTAGATAAGTTTTTTTCTAATGCACTTGGATAATCGTTCGGTTGAGAATTTTTGATAATCGATAATATATTTTTAAAAATCTCAACATCTTCAGTAGAAGGTTCCGGGATTTCTGCTATTTGTAGTTGTTGAAGGTCGAACAAAGTGTAAATAAGGTTTCCGTGTCTAATTCCGCCCCATTTTATTCGTTCAAAATTCAATACATTTAAGTCCTCATTGATATAATCCTTGTCTCCTATAATGCCATATTTTAAATCTCTGCAAATTCCACAAGTATAACTCTCGTGTGTTACTTCTCCATTTTCTCCAAAACTTTGTCCACTTAATGCTTTTGTATATTGATGAGGAACCAATTGTTTCGCTATAAAATAGGAAGCCAAACTGGAACGCCAATATAAACGCCTATTAGAAAGACTACTTAAAAATGCTGTTGAAACTTTGTTGATTGAAATTGTTGGAAGTATCTCAAAAATCTTGTCCAAACATTGGTCATGAGAAATGGTCAAAGGTTCAAACATCAAACCTTTTGATTTTGCATACTCAAAGTCAGCAGCATCTATTTGTATTTCATTAGCATCAATCCAACCATTTTTCCAATACGTTTTGAACAATATGTTTTTGGCTTTTTTATCCATAGATTTCTTTAAATTTTGTTTTTGTGTTCTCTTTTAAAGTGGCTCGAAACCCGTGTTAGTGGAATTTTTTATCGTTATGTTTCTGCAATTCCACCAACATCTTTTATTTGTCCACCTACAAACTTAAATTCAAGTCCATGTTCTGAATCCAATTTGTAACGAATAGATACTTTAATTGTCTTATCATCCAAAACTCTCAAATATATAATCTCTTTAATATGGTCATTATGTTTATCGGCGTTGTCAATATTCAATGCTGGTTCACCTGATTTTTCAGAATTTTCATAGAAATGTGCATATAATTTTAAATATCTTTCATAGGCTTTGTCTTGAATACTTTTGATATTCTTCTCAATATCCGCTATAAAATTTTGATAAGTTTCTGCAAATTCTTTCAGCTGATTTTCGCTCGGTAGTTCATCAATTTCTTCTCCATCTTCATCATATTCTTCTCCCAAAAAAACTTCAACGTTTTGGGTGTCAAAAAAAGGATTTGAGAAAGTTATGTCGGACGAAAATCCAGCCCAATCTGCTTCAACATTTCCCCAATATCTATGTGTCATATTTTTTATTCTTTATTCATTTTTCCTGTCATTGTCGTCAGTTCTATAAAAATACATTTACATTTCGGTCGGTGGCATGCCGAAATTAATTATTCTTACTGGCCAGCATTCATGAGAATACAGATAAACAATATAATTCTTTTTTTCTTTTTATGTGTCCTTATTGAGTTAATAATTTATGAAATCACGAAGGAAAACTCTTCCATTGACATGAGCGAGTTCTCCGCACTGATTTAAAAAATAAAGTAAAATTAACCAATATATATAGATTAGAAAGGTCAGATAAGCCTCCCCTGCTTTGTTAGTCTTTTTCTTAAGAACATGTCATTATCCTACATAATGAAAAGTTTCTGCTAAAGACGAAAACTCTCCAATTATACATGTTAAACGACCACTCTCTTCTTGAGCAGTTCCAGCTCTCCTGCTATTACATCTGGCCAACGAGCAAAACCTTGTCTAATAATATCTTCACCATCTGCTATGGTAAATAACTGAGAGATACTAAAGGCAGACTCTCGGATACCGGCAATCTGTCTAAAAGTTAGCTGTGATCTACTTTTACCTGTTCTTACAGCTGTAGGATGATTGAGTATATATTCTTGCTGTATTTGCTTTAAATTCATCTGTTGGATTTTTAAAAATTAATAGATTAATCAGAAAACCCTTAAGAATTTTCCTTCTAACACTTCTTCGGGCACATCCAGGATCTGCTCGATCACGACTGTCGCAGACTCTTCCTTAAATTCACCCATAAACGCCCATAGGTCGTTTACTTTTGTCTGGACAAAATGCTGAATAACATCATCCACACTATTTTCAGACTTCAGGATATTGTATCCCTTATGCTTTAAGTCCTTCAAAATCTCGGTTGTCAATGGTACATTCATCGCAATTAGTATTTATCGTTTTCACCTCATTGAAACAGGTTTACATTTAGATCTTTATTCCCTTTACTATAAAGTGAACTTACAAAACTATCTCCTGCTTTAATCCAATTATTGAACAGGATGAACACGCAAGAATGTTGAGCAACCGGTTATCTTGTAGCGCGTCCATCCTTATTCAATATCCAAAGATAAACAATACAACTAAATATATTAGCTTTTATTTGCTATAAATTTTAGCTTTATTGAGTTTTATTTTGTTCGCCTTGAATATCAATGATTTGTTATATTTAGATAAATTTTAGTTGCCCTCCCCTATATGAAAGAAGATATTAACAGCTTTAAGGTCACGGATAGAAAAAGTTTTGTCGAATTCCTTGATTTATTAAAAAAGGACTTTGTGGAAAATGACGAGAGTTGGGAAAATAAATCAATACCTGATTTACTGGAAGCACGAAGTATGTATGCAGAAGACATACAGGGATATTATGATAATACGAAGCAAAATAAAAATGCTGACCAAGCAGATTGGTCAACATTTCCCGATATTTTTAAAGGAGCTAAAATATACGAGTGATAGAATTCTAATGTAATGATCACATGTTTACAAGGGATAGCTTATATTGATGTTTAAAGAAATGGTAAAATGAAATGTAAAAGGATTCTATTAGTATTTTGGATATTATTATTCTTTAGTGCGTATTCCTCTGCACAGTCAACACTTATACAAGATATTTCGTCTGAAATTTCTAAAAGTCAGTTAAAGAATAAAGTGAAAAAAAAGGGAAATGATTTTTATGAAAATATTAGGAAACAACTCATCGATATGGATAGTTTAAATTTTCTATCATATAGGGATACAGTATTTTTTCTTGAGACCTTTGAATATGAAACAGGAATTACGCACGGTATGATATGGAATAAGCATAAATCTCTCGCATACCAGTATTTTCATAATAAATTTAATTTTAATGGTCCTTCTCTCTTTGATAAGAAGACAGTAGGTCTGGTAGAAATGTGGAATATTGAAAAGATAAAATCGTATGGAGAAGAATCTAAATTGATAAGTCCATCATTATATTTTGCTTCAAGAGCTATCATAAAACAAAAAGAGATAAGTGTCGATTGTATTGCTTTTAATGAGTTCTATTTATCCCAGTAAAAGCAATACAATCTCAATCAAATAAAACCCATCTTTTCACTGTAAATATGTTCTAATGATCAGGTTAGACAACAGTTAAATATGATAATAAAAAGGTTGCTAGGTTGATTAAAAATAAGATGAATAATTAAGATGTTTTTATTTGGGTAGTATGTCATCCCAATATTTAGACGGAAAATTGATTGAATAAAATTATACTAATGGAAAGAAACTTTGTTATTGCAAACCGACTTCGTGAGGTTCTATTTAATGGGCAATGGATTGCCAATACAAATTTTAAAGAACAGATCCTAAGTCTAAATTGGAAGCAAGCAACTCAAAAAGTTGGAGAATTAAATACTATCGCGGCCATAACCTTTCATATCAATTATTATTTGAAGGGACTGTTGCATGTTTTTAATGGTGGAGAACTTAATATTAGTGATAAATATAGTTTTGACCTTCCAGAGATTCACTCTGAAATGGACTGGAAAATTCAAGTAGATGATTTTTTAACCAATTCTGAAAAGTTTGTGCAACAGGTGGAACAATTACCTGATAATCTTTTGGACCAAACTTTTGTTGATGAAAAATATGGAAGTTATTTACGAAATATTGAAGGTGTTATTGAGCATAGCTATTATCACTTAGGTCAGGTTTCTTTATTAAAAAAGATAATTTCTACTTTTGAATAGCGATATATCAGTTAACTAAAGCTTATACTTACACTTCTTAATCAGAGTAAAATCTGTAAGTAAAACGAGATGATAAACATGAAAAAAATAATACTGCTTCTACTGACTATTATCACACTGAAAAGTGCATTTGGACAGAAGGACAGGCTAGGAAATCCCGTATTCAACAGTGAGGTTATTAGTGAAGAAAAGTTTGACAAATTTGAGCTGACTTCGTCCTATTACCTGATTGACAATAATATTTCAAATAGAGAGTCATCGGTTTATGTTAGCGAAAAACCAACGTTAATTGAATATTTGAAATTCTCTAGAGAACTTCCATCATACGGATTCGTCATTCATCAAGGTGGAGATGTGCTATACATGATCATATTGATACAAGAAATTGAGGGTTCGAATACCACACTATCGTATAATATTGTAAATCCTAGTAACGGAAAAAGCATAAAGTTGCCCTGTAGCGTATGGGGAGAGATCAGTGAAAAACGTGCAGACGAACTTTTAAAGCTTAAAATAGATAGTTCGTCAGGCACTATTGACTTTCCAAATAATGGAAAAGGATTTATATTTGGTGGCATTGCTTATAGGGTGCAGCCTTATGATCGACTCAAAGTAGAAGTGATCGACATCGCAAAAAAACTGATGAGTCAACAGTAAAAAGAAATTTAGCGTTCATTCAATACAATCAATATTGCTCAAATAAAATAAAAATCATGAGTTGTTTAGGTGTACTCTTTTCGCTTGATGAAAAGGAAGTAGAGAAATTGAAATCATATGACGCTGACTCGGAGCGTCTCGAATATCTGCAACACGGTATCGAAGAAATTTACTTCGAAAAATTTCCAGATAGAATTGCAGAACTGGACAAATCATGGGATGGACTACATAGAAGTTTAACGGACGGAAAATACGGCTTTAATAATGGTGAGTTCCCTCTAAATCATGTAATATTGGGCGGAGAAATCTTATATAATGGAAATGATTATATCATGACCCTGAAGTGTCCGAAAGAAGTGCAAGAAATAGCTAAAGCCGTCAAAAATATCACCAAAGAAGTCCTGAAAAAAGGGTACGAACAAATTTCGGCTGATGATGAAGACTATGCCGATTTTATCAGTGAGGAAGACTTTCAATACACTTGGGATTGGTTCAGCAATTCAATAGCATTCTGGGAACTTGCGGCGAAGGAAAACAGATATGTGCTATTTACCGCTGATCAATAAGAAAGTCTTTAATCGATTCGCTATTATTCTACTGACTATAAATTTCTATTTATAGTCGGTTCAAACAACAGATGAAATAATTTAATCGAGAAACAACAGCAGAAGATAAAAATAGGAAGAAGTAAAAGTACTAATTCCCCTTAGTCCCAATTAATAATTATGATTAAGCTCCAACAAGCGAATATGAATGATGTTGAAAATTTAGAAGTGATCTTCTCTATTTATCTCAAATTTTATTTTGGACGGTACTGACCGCAAATAACCATATTTAACTGTATTTCACTTATTGAAAAAAGAAATAATAACATCAATTTTACATTCTTTTTATCGTTAAAATTATTTAACTTTATTGTCACCGATAACCTGAAATTATGAAATATTTATTGTGCCTTTTTTTTTCTTTATTCTCTTTAAATTGTGCTATCGCACAGATGCCCCTAAACCAATCAACTGAACTCAATTCGAATAGCTGGATATTAAAAGAACTAGCAAAGGCTAAAGTAAAAACGAACAAAGTAAGTTATAAGGACAATTTCTTCCAATTTGATACCGTAAGATTAATTGGATTTATTGAAGGTTATAACCCTAAATTGGAATTTACCAGTGGCATAATATATAGTAGCAATCAGCTGACTTGGGAAGATTATCCAACTACCGTTCGGATCTTTCCTGATGGTCGTTTTGAAGCGAGCTACCATGTGACAAATCCTGAAATTTCCTACATAAAATATAGAAATGACAGGTTTACATTTTATATTGAACCTGGGCAAACGTTAGCCTTACGATTCAAAGTTACTCAAGATCAAAACCTAGAATTAATAGGTTTTGAGGGGCCTCTTGCTGTCGAAAACCAGCAATTAAAAGATTTTGATTGGGGAAAGAATCCTCGAGCCTTCTATAAAAATCTGGAAAAAATATTGAAAGAACAACCTATTTCACAAACTAAAATGCAAATTATTTCTGCCTGGGATTCGGTACAACATGAAGTAGACGAACGTTTTAGGAAATCTGATTTTTCACCCAAATTAAAAAATCTGATCCATACAGATATTGCACTTTACTATGCGACACAATTAATGGATCTCCAAATGTCCAAAAAAAGTCTTTTTAGAGATGATCCTAAAAATTCCTTTCTTAAAGAACCTCTTCCAACCAATTATTTTGATTTTATTGTTCGATTAGACCTAGACAATTTTGCTTTGTTGGTACCAAAAGAATTTTCAAGTTTTATCAATCTTTTCGAATTTTCACCACTTTTTCGTAAACAAGAATATTATAATGCCTTGAATCATCAGTTTAAAGGGAACCTATACTTGGTGCTGGATTCAGCAAACAAAAAGTTTAATCCGACGATAGCCAATACTTTCGTTACAGAAGTTGCTAAATTGCGTACCTTGAAGCCTAAATTAGATAATGCCACAGATACCATAGAGATTACAAATTTGACAGATGATCTGTTAACAGTATTAACCAATAAAGATTTAAAAAATGAAGCACTTAAATTGGCAGAGCGTGTAAAAATATCCAAAGACGGTTATTTATTACCTAATACTCCTGCTGGTGCTCTCTTTACCAAGATGACAGATAAATATCGTGGTAAGGTCGTCGTAGTCGACTTTTGGGCACAATGGTGTGGACCGTGTCGCCAAGGCATAGAATCAATGAAGGAAAAACGGTTAAAACTCAAAGATAATCCGAATTTGGTATTTGTCTTTGTAACGGATAATGTAGGTACACCAGATCTAGATTTTTATAAGAATTATATTCTTGAAAATGACATGTCTGAATCATATAGAGTATCTGCAGATGAGTATATGGCATTGCGCGAACTATTTAAATTTAACGGGATCCCAAGGTATGTCTTGATGGACCCGGATGGTAGAGTCAGAAATGATGATTTCCCAATGCATAATTGGAAATCTGAACTCACTAAAAACTATCCACAATTTTTTAGTGATCAATTGATGGAGGGAATTTGATGTACACTTCGATTTCTAAAAAACATATTTCCAATTTATGAATTTGGCATATAATAGCAATATTGTTAATTTTCTTATCAACACAGATCAACTCTAAGATCTTACGCAATCAAATCATGGTAAAAGAACACATACAATGTAAAAATTTTGTTCATATCGAATGTATAGCATAGTCTGAAAAAGTTCGACTAGTAGCGGCGTGTTCTTGTCTAAAAGTTAGCTATGCTCTGCTTTTAACGGTCTTTACAAATTCAGGATGATTGAGTATATTGTGGAACGTCCATTTATAGAACTTTTTATATATTGACAAACCATAATATTAGCTTTAGATATACTATAAATGAAAAAATTAATATCTATCATGCTTATACTTTGTCAAAGTTTAAGTGCCCAAACAGCAGATGAACTAAATTCGTTTTCTTCCAACACATTTTATCAGCCTGAAATTTAGATAACTTATCTATCTTATTATCAATAGAAATTATAAAAGATGGAAAGTTATATTTAGATTTAATATTTATTGATAAATATTAATACGCATTATGGTATATGTGAGTGTTTGCCGTAAATATAATTCCTAAAATCTTAAAAGATGAAATACCTATTTTTAATTTTATTTAGTTTATCAATTAATACGCTATTTGGTCAAAATTCTGATAAGACTAAATTATACATAATTGGTACAGTGCATGAAAGTTCGAATATTCTAAATCCTGAAATGCTTTTCGAACTTTTAGATGAAATAAAACCTGATATTCTACTACAAGAAAACGATAGTGAACAAATAGCGGCGTATCATGAAGACGTAAAGCCAAATTCAAATGAACAAAACGCTTCAATAAAATATTTGGATAAATATCCCAAGACATTAAATCTACCATTTGAATTCGAAGGAAGAAATGCTTACAGAAGAGCGAATGGAATGACCCCGACAGATAATTTAACGATTACGCTTATCGATAGCCTATACAACAAAAATTTATTGAATTTGGAAAACACCAAAATTTATAAAGAATATTTGGATGCAAATAAATCGCTGATAGAATTTTCTAAAAAGGGATTTAAGGCTTTAAACTCTATTGAATTTGATTCAATAAATAGGGATCGTCAGCACATCCAGCACCATTCGTTAACCAAAATCACTGACTCTGAAATTATTTTCTCAAAACGTTTCGTTACAAAACCTGATGGACAAAGGATTTCATTTCGAGAGGGTTATAAACTTTGGTGTAATTTCTGGGATTTAAGAAATAATTCAATGGCAATAAATATTATAAGAACAGCTTACTAGCATAAAGGAAAGAAAATAGTAATATTAACAGGGGTGCAACATAAATATTATATTAAAGAATTACTGGAAAAGTATCACGACGGGAATTACGAAATTGTCGACTATTTTAGATAAATGCCTATTCAATTAGTTTGTCAAAATACCTAATAATATGTGCATTGTTAAATATTTGCACTTGCGTTTATAGCCATATCGTTACGCAAAATGATAATACTGAAGATGGGCTCTTTAATGTGATTATGATTGAACTTTCTTGATAAATTTATCGGTTAAGTTGCCCCGCCCTCCTCTCTTTCATTCATTGCTTTAAATTTGTTTTCATAATTGCGGGAGCGTCCACCGAAGAATCCCGAAGGGATCTGCGAAGCAAACTTAACAAAACTCGATCCTACTTCTCTCAAAGCTTTGACTCCAATAAAAGCGGTTGCGGATTTATGATCAAAATAATGCAGGATTTCTCTCTTCTAGATGGTATTAAACAAAGAAAGCCATCCTTATCAGATTGGCTTTCTTTGTTATTTTTTTTGATCTATTTGATTTATTTCAGTTTTTCGATCTCGTCGATAGTAAGACCTGTCGCCTCAGCAATTTGTTCTACCGATAACCCCATCTAGGTTAGCTTCAAAGCTGTCTCAATGGCTTTTTTGTGCTCGCCTTTAGCAATACCTTCCTTTAAGCCTTCTTTTAAACCTCAATCATGTCCAATAAGCTTTTATTTTCCTAAAACGGATTTACGATACTTTATTCCCCATTCGCCCATCGCTTCAATAATAGTACTTAAACTTTTACCCAACTCCGTGAGTTCATACTCCACAGTTATAGGTTTCGTAGAACATACAGTTCTTGTTACTAAATTATTTATCTCAAGATCTTTTAATTCTTTTGACAATACTTTTGGTGCAATATTGTCAACGTGGCGTTTCAAATCCATAAAACGCAACTTCCCTATAAAAAACAAGGTAGTCACAATCAAATATTTCCACTTCCCGCCCATGATATCTTGAACATCCTTTATGCCAACAATTGACATTTTACAATGCTCAGATAGTTTAATACTGTTCTTATCCATATTTTGAATATATATTTTCAAATATAGTTACCATTTAGTAATTAGTTACCAAAAGGTAATAAATAACATTCGGTAAATTATACTGCTCTATATTTACAACATTATAGAACATTAAAAATATTAAAAAATGAAAATAGCAGTTATTGGAGCGACAGGTTTCGTAGGTAGTAATATCACTAATGAGCTGGTGAATCGAAACCATGAGGTTATAGGTATTTCAAATCATCAAAAGCATTCAAATAATAACAATCTAACATTTGTGAATTTAAATGTCAGAAATACAGAAGAATTAGCAAATCGTATAAAAGGCTTTGATATTGTAGTCAGTGCTTTTAGTTCTGGCTGGAATAACCCCAATATGTACGAAGATTTTATTCAGGGCTCAACATCCATACAACTGGCTGCTAAATTAGCAGATGTGAAACGCTATATAGTGATTGGTGGAGCGGGAAGCCTATATGTCGCCGATAATTTACAAGCCGTCGATACTGATGAATTTCCTGAAATGTTTAGACCAGTTGCGCTTGCGGCAAGGGATTATTTAAACATATTGAAGAAAGAAGAGTCTCTCGATTGGCTTTATTTTAGTCCTGCGCTTGAAATGCATCCAGGCATTACAACAGGTCGAACAGGGCAATACCGACATGGTATACTTCATCCTATATCCAATGATAAAGGGAAAAGTATGATTTCTGTTGAAGATGTTGCTGTGGTCATAGCCGATGAAATTGAATCACCTAAGTACAATCAAACAATATTTACTGCGGCATATTAATTAAATGAAGATGTATAATCAATAAATCCAATTGCTTAAAAAACAATCTAAATAAGAGGAAACGATACTAAATATAAAAATTGCTGTGCAAGTAAGGGTCTAATATAAATTAGGCCTTTTTCAGGTTTAGCTTATAGTGCTTTGTAACCGCCACCGCTGCTTAGGGTGAGTATGGAACATACAATTGCAAAATGTAAATAAAATGACGTAAATGTGCATGAAATTTGCTTAATCTTAAAAAATACGATATCTTGACTATTATATTAAATCACATCTGTATCAGCACCATTCACATCAATTAACTAATTCTCATATGCTTTCTGAAGAAATTATAGACCAAATTAGACTAAAATTTAAAAATCAACTTGATGAAGAATTTCTGGAAGAGCTACAAAAGAATGCATTATTGACAGAACTTAGAAAGGGTGAAATACTTTTTTCGGAACAGGCTAAGCGAAACCGTATTTTTGTACTAATCAATGGTAGTTTGGTACGGTTTATTGTAACACCAGAGGGTGCAAATCGCGCAACGATGTTTCATACCGAAACTCTTTTTCCGATGATCGGAAATAATTTTGAAAATATAGCGGGTTCCGACTTATCTTACTACATAAAAGCGAATGAATATGCAAAACTGATAGAATTTACAAGAGATTTTGCTTTATATTGTATCGAGAAATATCCTTTTATAGCTAAAACCAGTTTCATGAATATGATTGATTATTTCCAGACACATCACATCATTCAGAATCATCTCACTGCCCTTTCCAGTTTTGAGTTCTTTCAATGGTTTTTGATGCAATATGGATTTATATTTAAAAGATTTCATTCACAAGATATTGCCAGTTTTATGGGAATCACTCCCGAATGGTTCAGCAAACTAAAGCGAAAAGCAAATAAAAAATAAATTTATTCTAACCCGTCTATTTCTTGTCTTAATTCAAGTACTGTTCATTTTCAACAGTTTAATTTTGTAATGAAATAAAGTCGTAAATATATAACGACATCATTTCTTAACAGTTAAATTGCTAAGGCTATGAATAAAATAACAGAAAAAATGGTTTTCACACCTGCTTTTGAATACATTGACAATGGGATTGAGCATGGTGTATTAAGTCCATTTGCAACAAAAGAAACGATTTTAAAAAAAGGTGAGCAAATAGCTCCTGGCTTTAAAGCGCTTGATTGTGATATTCGATATTTGAAAGATATACCAGTAAAAATGCGTGACGGCGTTACTATCTATACGGATATCTTTCTACCTATTACTGTCGAAAAGGTTCCTGTGCTGATTGCTTGGAGCCCTTACGGAAAAAGTGCCGGAACGGCTCCCCGCTATATTAATTTATTCAATATGCTTGGAATGGGAAATGGATGGAATTCGGGTCTAACAAAATTTGAAGCACCGGATCCAGCTTATTGGGTGCAATACGGATATGCGGTATGTAACCCAGATGCACGCGGAATAGCACATAGTGAAGGGGATATTACGATGATCGGATCTCAGGAAGCTGAGGACTGCTATGATCTGATTGAATGGTTAGCTGAACAAGATTGGTCTAACCAGAAAACTGCTTTATCAGGGACTTCTTACCTCGCTTTTTCCCAATGGTTTATCGCTGCCGGTCAACCTCCCCACCTGACGTGTATAAGCCCTACTGAAGGATTGCAGGACGCATATCGCGATTTAGCCTATATAGGTGGAATTCCTGATCCTAATTTTATTCAGCGTCTACAAGTAAATCATGTAAGTGCTTCGGGTGCTAGACGCGAAGATATGGTTGCCGAAATGGAGACTCATCCATTAGCAAACTGTGATTTGTGGGAGGATAAAATAGCTGACGTATCTAGAATAACTATTCCGGCATATATTGTGGCCAGCTACTCCAACACCTTACATACTATGGGAACTTTTCGATCTTGGCGAAGCATAGGGTCTACCGAAAAATGGTTGCGCATACACGACAGCCAGGAGTGGCCTGATTATTACAATCCGGAATCTACAGAAGAGCTTCGTCGTTTTTTTGACCACTACTTAATGGGAAAACAAAATGGATGGGAAAAAACACCTCAAGTACGTTATTCGCTTTTAGACTTACAGGGAAATAATCAAACTGGATTAGTTACTGCAACTTTCCCGCCCAAGGAGTCGGAAATGTTGCGTTACTATATGAGCGGTAGAACAAGAACTTTACAATTGACTGCAGACGCAGAAGAGCTACCATTGCGTTATTTTCCTGAGGCTTTGCCATGTCGGGTTTCATTCCAGACTACTTTTGAAAAAGATACCACGTTTATTGGCTATCCAAAAGTTAAATTGTTTATGGAGGTTGAAAATGCGAATGATATGGATGTATTTGTTTGGGTACAAAAAATAGACAAATTGGGTAATGTCCTGAGCGAATTTGTGGTTCCTAACCGTAATGCCGCGTTACAAGATTTTACCCAGGATGGTGCCTCTGCCCTACGTTATAAAGGACCAAGTGGTCGTTTGCGAGCTTCATATAGACATTTGGACCCATTTTTATCTACTGACGATGTGCCTGCATACAGTTTTGACCGGGTAGAAAAACTTGGTGCAGGAGAAATTGTAGCATTGGAGATCGTACTGAGTCCAATCGGAATGATATATTACGCAGGTGATACGCTACGGGTGATGATAAGCAGTAAAGATGAGATTGGCTCTATTATGCCAGGAACTCCTGGTTGTATTTCAAATAATAAGGGAACACATATCTTGCACACCGGTGGTCAGTATGCCAGCTATCTGCAAATGCCTATAATAAGATAGGCATTTGCTTGGAATAACGTCATTTATTTTGTAGAATGGCGTTATTTCTTGATAAAAAAAACATTTTAAAATAATCTTGATATACACAAAATTCGTTTCTGTCAATAATTTAATAATTGACAGCGTATTAAAGCCATTTCTTTTTCTGGAAATAAAAATAAGGTATAATAGCACAGAGAATCATAACTAAGATGACGACAGGATAACCGTATATCCATTTTAGCTCGGGCATCACTTCAAAGTTCATCCCATAAACTCCTGCAACAAGCGTGGGTAATGCAATACAGATGGTTGCAACGGTCAGAATTTTAAAAATGCGGTTTTGATCAAGGTCAATTTTATTATTAATATGGTCTCTAAGATCCCGAAGTCGCTCAAGGTTGAATTGTATATAATCGGAAACGACTAGGAGATCCTCCAACTCTGTTTCGAGTACTGCTTTGATGAATTCCGTATTACCAAAATCACTTTTTTTACAAAGTCTGAATATACGGGTCGCTTCATTTACCGCTTCTTTAATAAGAAGATTGTTAAAGTTATAGGTTGTGATAAGATTCATATCCTGATCCGTAAATACATTTTCTATCAGGACTTTATTTGCTAATACTTTAATCTTCTTCGCAAGATTTTCGGTAATATCAGCGTAATAATCTGATATAAATTCGAAAGGAAACTTAAAAATGCTTTTGTTAAAATTTACCAGTTTCTGTAGATCTAGCAATTTGGTACTATATATTTCGGCCCAATATTTATCAAGTGTAGAACTAGTAAATAAAAATATTCTTCCGGAAGAAATAATAATAAATACGGGCTCTTCAATCATTTTCCCTTCTAAATTATAGTAAGGAATAGAAAAATGAAAGGAAATCTGATTTTCGATTTCCAAAAGATGTGAACTGATCTCAATATCTTCAAAGTGAGACATGATCGCAAAATCGAGCTCGAAATTTTGCTTAAGCCAATCAATATCTGTCGGATTATAATCATGGAATTGGATAACGATAAAATCCGATAAATCACCTGTGATTTCATCTATACTGTTAACACTATATTTCTTACTGTCTATACTTATTAGCTCAATCATAGTTGAATAAATGTTTAGCATTATTACAGATCTAAAAATAAGCTATTTTCAGTAGATTTTTTCGTGAATCGTTTGAATAACAGATTTCAGTTCGCATTTAATCAGAGAGCCTGTGTTTTTGAGAGAAGCCTTTTGCAAGTAGTGATGTGTATGTACTTCTTCGGTAGGTTCATTAACACGTATTCTTTTTATGCTATCCTCAATTTCAACGATTATTATTTTTAGAGGAAGTAATAAAAATCAAGCTACAAGAAGAAGGCTACGACGCATAAGCCCCCATGCGATTTAATGATAAAGTATAGGTCTATACACCAAAATCATAATTTTAAAACCAGTATACATAAATGAATTATCTTTCATATTTTTGTTTGTAATGAATTCCCAAGAAAGTCCAAATATGATTCCCTTTAGCTCTGATTTAATTATTCAGGCACTGGCATTTTCACCCTCGCCTACAGCCATTTATAGCGGTGAGAATATGATCATCCGTTTTGCTAATAAAGGAATGCTGGCTGTTTGGGGCAAAGATGCTTCGGTCATAGGCAAACCTTTGATAGAAGCAATACCTGAATTGGAAGGACAGCCTTTTTTAGAGCTGTTGCAAGAGGTTTGGCGGACTGGGAAAACGTACTCCGTTTCTGCGGCTCCTGCAAAGTTAATAAAGAACGGAAAGGAGACGCTTGACTATTTCGATTACGAATATACAGCTCTTGTTGATGACAACAATAGAACTTGGTGTATACTGAATACGGCCCTGGAGGTGACCTCTCGCCGTGAGTTTTTAGAGCAGATCAAACTTAAAGAAGAAAGAGAGCAGATGCTCAACGAGGAAATGGCCGCGACTCTCGAAGAATTGACATCTACGAACGAAGAGCTCAACAGATATATTAAACAACTTGCCGACAGCAGGGAATACATTCGGACAATTATAGAACAGGCGCCTGTTGGTATCGCCATGTTAAAAGGGCCTGAACATCATATTGAAATCGCCAATCCTGCGATTCTCAAAATATGGGGTCGAAAGGAGTCTGAAGTCATTGGATACCCGCACGAAAGTGCCCGGCCGGAAATGCGTGGACAGCCTGTTAACAATTGGTTTAAACAAGTATACCAAAGTGGTGAGCCTAAGATAAACACAGAATTTACAGTAAAGCTGTTTGATAAAGGCGGATTGAGAGAGGCAATCGTCAATTCCATCTATCAGCCCATATTTTCTAATGACGGTACTATTTCAGGTGTTTTGGTAATCCTTGAAGAAATTACCCAGCAGATCATGCTGCGGAAGAAGAATGAAAATGATCAACAGATGCTGAACCTAGCAGTAGATGCTGGCGAGCTCGCGACCTTTTACTATCAAACTGAAACAAATCTCTTTTCCGGAAATACGCTTCTAAAGAGTTGGTTCGGACTTTCATCGGACAAAAACATGGATCTTTCTCTGGCCATCGCAGTTATTTTGCCGGAAGATCGGGATCGGGTTTCGCTGGCCATCGAGCACGTGTTAAGTAAAGATTCTGATGGTCAATATTTCATAGAATATCGGATTCAAAATAATGTTGATAAAAAAATTAGACTACTGCAGGCCAACGGAAGAGTGTTCTATGACAGTAATGGTAATCCACTCAGCTTAAATGGAACCTTGAGGGATATTACTGAACAAAAAAAAGAGGAACAGCGAAAAGATGATTTCATTGGAATGGTAAGCCATGAACTGAAAACACCACTTACCTCTCTTAAGGCTTATCTGCAGATATTGCAACGGATGGACTTACCTACAAAAGATCCTATGTCGCAAAATATGCTGGGGAAATCTGTAAAGCAGGTACATTATATGAACACCATGATTAATGGGTTTCTTAACGTATCCAGGCTTGATTCGGGTCAGCTGCATCTAATGAAAACTGTTTTTGATTTTCAATCACTGTTTGCCGAAATTGAAGATGAAGTGCTGTCGACGATCAAAACTCATCATTTTCTGTTTAAAGCACCTGGAAAAATAATGATACATGCAGATCGTGAAAAAATAGCGCAGGTACTCCATAACCTTGTTGGAAATGCAGTCAAATATTCGCCTCTCAGATCGACGATTAGAGTAGATTATGCTGCCAATGATAACAGTTTAAAAGTAAATGTTCAAGATCTTGGAAAAGGGATTGCAGAGGAAGATCAGCAACGGATATTCGATCGCTATTATCGCGTGAAGGAAACTAGTGGTGGTGTGATATCGGGGTTCGGTATTGGACTTTATCTTTGTAGAGAAATCATCGAACTGCATGATGGAACCATTCAGGTTCAGAGTGTAAAAAATGAAGGAAGTATATTCTCCTTTACCTTACCATTCAAGCCCTAACGCAGTCTGAAAAACCAAAAGTTTTGCTTGTTAAAAGCTAACTGCATTTTGCTTTAAAGACTCCACTACGCTCTTATATAGTTCCTGTTTTTGTTTTCATAATTGCGGGAGCGGCCACCGAAAAATCCCGAAGGTATCTGCGAAGCCAACACTACCAAGCTGGCTCCGGATTGCACTCAGAGTATGGGCTCAAATAAGCTGTTGCTGAAATGGGATCAAAATACGGATTTCTGAATATATAGATCCAGGATATCAGCCGTGGGAAGAGAAATCAAGAATTTATCAAATAAAAGTATGACAGTGAGAAAATATTTTTTTAAAAGTAAGTACTATATTTAAAAATGGAAATAAATAAATTAGATAATCCAGCATGGTATTCCTTAAATGAAACTCACAAAGATTTTGTAGTTGACTATGAGAAAATAAAATTTTACGACCCTAATTATTGTCCTTTTGGAGGAGCGTTGAATGATGAAGAGACAGCATCAGGAATTGCAAAGTACGCCACTCTTACTGACAGTTTTTTTGTAATAGGAAATAGACCTGATATCACTGATAAAGTTCGGGTGGAAAGTGAATTAATCTGTAATCAAATGGTTATTGACAGTCGAATTGACATGGACATTCACGAAGATATTACTAAACTTCAGACAGAAATACATAAGAATGATCTATTTAAGCTTGTTAATCTTGTGCAGCCAGGCTATTTCAAAAATATGACAGCTGATCTGGGAAATTATTATGGTATATACAAAAATCATCAGCTTGTTGCTGTTGTCGGAGAGCGGATGAAAATGGAGAGCTACACAGAACTGAGTGCAATCGTGACCCACCCTGAACATACAGGAAGAGGTTATGCTAAACAACTCATCGTGCATGCTAGCAATAGGATTTTCAATGAATCCAAAATTCCTTACCTGCACGTCGCTAATACTAATTTTAATGCCATTAGACTGTATGAGAAATTGGGATTTTTGACAAGAAGGAAAATAAGCTTCTGGAAATTACATGCACATGTTTTGTAAAGTATTTCTAAAATGTTGGAATCAATTATTTACATTAAAAACAAATGGATGCAATCATTGAAAAATTAAAAAGCATTGAACATGGTTTCAAACATATCATTGAAACAGGTAATCTTATTTTAAAGGACATTTCAATCGATCATTTGGAATTTGCAACAAAGCTTCTGGATGATGACGCTTATCAGATCCGAATGTTGGCGGCTTATCTTTTAGGACAGTTGTCAGTCGAATATGCAGAAGCACTTGAAATACTTGAAACTAAAGTTGCAACGGATGCTAACTGGAGAGTACAGGAAATGTTAGCCAAAGCATTTGATTATTATTGTCAATCTAATGGTTATGAGAAATCTTTGCCCACAATTGAAAAATGGATCAACGATAACAATCCCAATGTAAAAAGAGCCGTTATTGAAGGGTTAAGAATTTGGACAAATAGACCATACTTCAAAGAGAATCCTGAAAATGCCATTAAACTGATTGCAAAATTTAGATCAGATGACAATGAATACTTACGAAAATCTATTGGTAATTCGTTGCGGGATATCGGTAAAAAACATACAAAATTGGTAGATCAAGAAGTTTCAACTTGGGATTCGCGGGACAAAAAAATAGTATTTATCCGGAAATTGATCTACAAGTAAGATGGCTGCTAAAATAAGATCATTATAGTTTCCTTTATCCCTACACACGCGTTTTAGACGTAAACACCGTCGTTTTGATTTACAAAGAATTTTGCAAATATCAAATAAACCTACTGCATGACTTTTGGCTGTTCAGATATTTTTGATACAGATCCAATTGCCGAAAAAGTATTGACAAAAAAAGGAGAACATGGTAATGTCTCCTAAAAAGTAATTCTTATAGAAAAAGAATTAAAATACTTTCAATCCGATAATACCAACAACTATTAGCAAAGCAGAAAGAAGTCTAAAGATACTTGCTGAGTCATTAAAAAATAAAATGCCAACGACGAGAGTTCCTAATGCTCCGATTCCGGTCCAGACGGCATAAGCTGTACCAATAGGAATAGTTTTCTGAGAATAAAAAAGAAGGAAACCACTGATTGCCATACTTGTAATTGCCAATACAATCCATCCAAACTTGTTAATAGAAGATGTCTGTGCCATCTTCATACCCAACGGCCATCCAATTTCAAAAATGCCCGCAAAAATTAATGCTATCCAATTCATCTTAAGTATTTTTAAATATTTAATACAAATGTAGCAGTTAGAAATTCTCAAATATTTTGCAAATGTTAAAAAATCATCACTTGATTTCACTCCTAATACGATTCAGGTTTGCCTGATGGCTTTTGCTAAAAGGGATTGTTTGCTGATTAAAAACCTATCACACAATATAATCTTCAACTGATTTAGCTATATTCGTAAACTATAGATATCAAATAATTTGATCATTATGGAAATATGAAATGCGTCACAATTTTTATTACTTGAACTCACACTGACCGAAGGGTCTTTGAACAAATACGGGCTTGACTGCTATGCATCTCTGTCAACAGGTTTGTAAAATAGCTAATTACTTTTGCAGCCTTAACAAAATAAACCAAAACAGTTAAAAGAAGCAATAAATATAAGAGGATTTACGAATGGATTTTACAGTAGAAATTAATGACATGGTAGCAATGGCTATTTCTATCATATGTGGAGGAGCCATTGGCTTTGAACGGGAATACAAAAATAAATCTGCCGGCTTTCGAACAATAATTTTAATTTCACTGGGCTCAACCATTTTCACTATAGTTTCGCACCATGGTGCAGGTACTGATGACCGAATTTCGGCAAATATTATTACAGGTATTGGATTTATTGGGGCTGGTGTAATTTTTAAAGATAAAATTTCTATTCGTGGCTTGACGACTGCTGCTGTGATCTGGACTTCTGCTGCAATCGGAATGACAGCAGGAATAGGTTATCATGCGCTTGCACTATGCCTTACTTTAATTACTCTTGGGGTATTATTAATGGTTACCCGGGTGGAAAGACTGGTTGCTCAACTACAAAAAGAACAGCTCCTGAGTGTAACCTTTCGTAATCCTGACTTTGATCAGATCCCACAATTGGAAAATATTTTAAATACAAAAGGTCTTACTGTAGAACGGATGGAAATTGTAAAAGAAAACGATCATTTAATGGTAAATTTCAAAGTATCAGGTAAAAAAAGATACTTATTGGAAATGAGCGAAACACTTGCTAACCGATCAGAAATCTTAAGCTTCACTTAATCCCACAAATAGTTGATCGTTAATGTTAACGCTAGATGGGTTCAAATATTTATCCCTTTGCAAGGTTTGTCACACTTAGGTTTAATAACCGCATCTTATAGGTTGATTGAGAAATTCAACAAGGGAATTTAGTTTCATGTAGAAATTCCTATTGAAAATGATTTATTAACAGTTACCCCTGCTTATTTTCCAACCAACCGTTGAAGTACATGGTACTATAAGATTGTACTTATCATATAATACCTTTAAATCATAAACGACGCAATTTAAATCCGTTAGACTAATTGTTAACCAAACCATAGAATTTTTTTATAAGATGCGATTTCTTAATATTATCTTTTATATTAATTCACTGCGTTTTAATTTTTTAAATGTTTTGATTTAAATAGTCTTCGTTAAAAAATTTATTACCAAATTTTTCGCCGATTTCTCTCGCTTTTGAAGGATCTGATGCATTCATTTCTTCGAACATTACATCAAATCCAGCAGGGTGAACAGTGCATATCAACGTTACAGCACGGTCAGAGGTGTTTTTAAAACTATGGACTGCCCCACCAAAAGGTATTCTTATTATATCCCCTGTTTTTACTTTAAATATTCCATTTTCAGTTCTGAAATCGACCTCGCCACTTGCTACGTAAAAAGTTTCTTCGGTATCAGGATGGGCATGTGGCAGAGGCCCTGCACCGGAAGGCACGTTCATTTCAATAACAGCGTATTTTCCTTTTGTATCTTTACCTGATATAATCGTTCGATATTCACCTTTAGCAATGTGAAAAGTTCTACCTTCAAATTTGCTTATTAAACTTATACCTTCCATTTTTCTGATTTATATTTTTACTTGATTACCGCTGTACATACCGCCCTTAAAGATTTCAGTTTCCTCATCAGTGACAAATAGAACTAATTCAGTATCTTCAATAACCTTAATTTTTATTTGTTCATCCTTAACGACAACACTTTCTTTCTTTTGTAAATGGATATCACTATTTATGGTTGCACTGCCTTTAAATACATATAACAAATAAGTCAGATCATCTTTTATCAATGGAGGTAATGTGGCATCTTGATTTGCAAGAAGTTTCATATCGAATAACCACTTTTGACTGCTGAATTGAAACGCTGTTTCATTTGTAGGTGACCCCAATAATCGCCATTTGTTCTCACTGTGAATAGATTCTAAATCCATAAATACCACTTTTGGTTCTAAATCCTTTTTTCCAGGTCGGATAAAAATCTGTAAGCCTTCCAAAGGTTCATCGGTGCCTAAAATCTTCTCTTCATGATAAAATGATCGTCCAGCTTTCATAAACATCAGCTTATGCTTATCAATGTTCTCCACAATCCCTTCAGAATCTTTATGTTCTGAAAGCCCAGATCTAAAATAGGAAACAATTTCATCATTAGCGTGGGGATGCATTCTGATAATTGTATTTCCATGAAATTCGGGATGATCAATTCTACCTATACTGCCGATTCCTGTATCCGTTTGGGAAAGAGAGAGACCAGGGTATAATACTTTTATTGGACCATGTCCGGCAAACATAGTATGATCTATTTTTTGTATCATAATATTATTTTTTTAGATAAGCTAGATATTGGAATAACCACTATCCAGTTTTCGTTTTTTAATTCATGTGTATAAAGACATCGTCATGTTATCATTCTTCACACCCATTTTATTTGCTTTAATTGTTTAACAAAGTTAAAGTATATTTGCTCTATTATTTTCAGTAATACACTTAACAGTAGTAACTATAAAAAAGTATAGCATTGGAAAAGGAAAATGAATATATTGAAATACAGGCTGTAATTGATGCTTTTGAGATAATAGGTGGCAAATGGAAATTTCCCATTATATACAGTCTATGTAAGGGAAAATTAAGATTTAAGGAACTTGAAAAGGAGTTAAAAGGTATTTCTCCAAAAGCGCTATCAAATGCTCTTAAGGATCTGGAGATAAACGGACTCATCTCCCGGACTGTCTTCCCAACGGTTCCTATAACGGTAGAATATGCACTGACTGAATATGGAAAAGATTTGAAACCAGTGCTTCTCGCAATTCAAAAGTGGGGAAAAAAGCATCGAGAAAAAGTCATCACGGGTATTTAATTAAATATCCCAATTTATCCGGTGTGGCATTAGTGAAGGACTAAAGGAAACGGCAGGTCTTTCACTTACTCGTTCTTTTAAGCTTGGTCAATATCCGCACCTCTAAATTGGGACAATCCACGATAAATTCTTCAAACATGATGCAATAGTCGCAAACCTCGGAATGCTATTACGAAAACAATTTAATCTACCTTATCTTAAAATTTTCTCAAAGGCTTTTCTTGGACTTCCTCTGAATGTAACTTCACCACAATATTGATAACACATTTTTTGCAATATCCAGAGCATGCCCGTATTATCAAAATTAGTATCAACCTTGACGCTATCAATATTGTGTTTAAGTGCAAAATCTTCGATATGCTGTAAAATCCTCTGTACCAATCCTTGGCCAAGATACTTTTCGGAAATTGCAACTCTATGGTAAACCACAAAATCACCATTAGTCAACCAAGCTCCTTTTATATTAGCATACGCTGGTTCATCATTAATCAAAATAGCACAATATCCAGTGATGATATCATCATCCACCAATACGTAACCAACACTCTTCTTAATATCATTTTCAATAACAGATAGATTGGGATAGCCATCTTGCCATTGCGTACTCCCATCCTCTTTTCGTCTCTTGATCGCTTTTTCTAAAATTTTCCAAATTTGAACAGCATCTCCTGCTGTAGCCTGTCTAAAAGAATATTTCATATTATTCATGGATTGAAATTAATTTATACTGTTCTATTGCTTGTTTGATGAGTGCAATTAAAAAAATATTTACGACTGCCATAAAACTGATTACACATAAAAAAAACACCATACCAAATTGCTGAATAAGATATCCTCCGAGGAAAGGAGCTGTTGCTTGTGCTAGTAACGGCATCCTTGCAAGTCTTCCAATAATCAAGGCATAATTGTCCCTCCCGTAAACCGATAATGGCAAGGTTCCTCTCAAAACTGAACGCATCCCGTTTCCTATGCCAAAAACTATTACTCCTGGTATTGCAAGTATTGGTGATATAAAAATCAATACCATACCAAAAAAAATGATTATGGTAGAAATAAAGGACATTTCAATAGCAGTCCTTTTTCCAATGATCAACTCAATAACTCGTGCCATGGCTTGACTTGGGCCTAAAAAAGCAATTATTACTAGTACCATTGACATCTCAAGCCTGCCGTGCAGTAATATTTCGATTAAGTATATGGTGACTGTAGTACTTATGACCGAACCAAGAGTAAAATTTGCTGATAGTAAATAGTACAATTTAGAACGGAAGAGCTCGACTGATGATTGGAAAGTCTCATTTTTTAAGGTGCTTTTGTTTCCTTCTTTATTTTTGAAAACATACAGATGAATCGGGAATATAGAAATTATCAGCAATATGGCATATATATAGCAAGTATTTCTCCATCCAAAACTATCCAAAATATAGCTGGTAAATATCCAAGAAACGGAAGGTGCTAAACTGGATACCAGAGTGATCCAAACGAGTGATTTTGCTACGTTAAAACTATACCTCTTACCAACTGCGGCAAACAATGCATCATATAGCCCCATTGCCATGGCTGAACCGATAATCACCCACCCTGAAGCAAATATCAGAAAATTACTTGAGCTGCCGATCACGATCAAACCTATCGCCATCACTAATCCCGAAAAAAGTAATGCAGCATGACGATCAGTATGCTGTATAGTTCTACCCACTGTAGGTAACAGCAATCCTGAAACCAATAGGGCAAGTGAGAGGCAACCATAAACTTGCTGATAAGACCAGTTCATTTCCGCCATAATATCCTTTGCTAAGACAGAAAGTAAAAAATATGAACCACCCCAAAGTACGATTTGCGCTATACCCAAATTCAGAACTTTAAAAAAGTCCAAGTTTTCACTTTCTATAGACTGAGATGCTGATTTCATATAATGACAAATCTCTGTCCTTTTTTCAAATCGGCAAAACGTTTTTATTCGATCACATCGATCGGTTTTTTCGATGGATTAATGATACTTTTTATACCTTTGGACGAGCAAATCATACAAGTAAAATGGAACTTAGACAACTTAAATATTTTCTTAAAGCACAAGAATTACTGAGTTTTACTGAAGCTGCAAAACGCTTAAATATCAGCCAGAGTACATTATCACAGCAAATCAAACAACTGGAGATGGAATTGGACGTATCTCTTTTTAACCGTCTTGGCAAGCAAATAACGCTAACAGAACCTGGTAGATTATTTACTGAATATGCCGAACAGAGTGTCAGAAAAGCTGAAGATGGAAAATTGATGCTCCAAGATTTAAAAAAGATAAAGGTTGGCACGATAACCATAGGTGTAGCTTATGGTCTTAAGGATTTTTTTGTAGAAACTTTAATAAACTTTACAGAGAAATTTCCTCAAATAAAGATTAAAGTTATCTATGAGCCATCCCACAGTCTGTATGAGAAGCTTCAACAAACTCAGGTGGATTTTGTTTTGGCTCTTCATGAAACCGAAATAGACCCCTATTTTACCTATAAAAATTTATTCAGCTGTCCAATGGTACTGGCAGCATTAGCGGGTACGGAAGTATCCTATAAAACTAATATAACCCTCGAAGAGATCTGCAAACTTCCTTTGGTCATTGCAACAATGGGATATGATATGACTCATACGGTTCACAGGGCGTTCTCAGCAAAAGGGTTAAGTCCAAAATTTACGATTGAAGTCAATGATATACCCACAGCGATTAGACTCGTCAACTCTGGAAATTGGTACAGTATCTTTATAAAAACAAGTGTTGTAGGAACCACTTTGGCTTCCATTGCAATCCAGGATGAGGGTTTGATAAGATATGCAAAGATTATTTCATTAAAAGGTAGTTATGAAACGGAAGCTGTCAAAGAGTTTAAAAAAATGTTAACGCTAGCTGCTAAAACTATCATGAGGTAAACGCTAGCTTAAACACGACATTTCAACCCTATATTTATTGTGTTCCGTCACAAAATCTTTAGTAATAAAACTACCAAATGCCGGATGATTGACTTCTGCCAGGTCTATATCTATAATACGCAATGACTCTTTGTTATCAGCTTTGGCTATCACTTTTCCGTCAGGACTAACAATCTGACTTTCGCCACGATATGCTTCTTCCTCTCCTTCAAAAAATTCTGTTCCTACTCTATTGCAATTGATATAAAAGCACTGGTTTTCGAGTGCGCGAATAGGAATGATGGTTGGAGTAACCTCGCCGCCAAAGTTTGCAGAGTTGCAAATAATAGCTACACCTTGATTTTTTAGCAGGGAAGAAAGTGGAGCAAACCAAGCATCGAAACAGATGGTCAATCCCACTTTTGCATCTCCGCATTGTCCCCATATCGGTTCATTGCCTGCCGTAAAAGCTCGTTTTTCATAATCTGTGACATGAATTTTTCGGTACGATGCGACTAATCCGTCTCGACCTACGAGGATAGACGAGTTGTACAACTTGCCATCGTAAAGTTCTGGTATACTACCGGTGATGTAACCTCCGCATCTTTGCATCAATTGGGTGAAGAATTTTATTGTTGGACTGTTTGATAAATCTTCGCCAAAAGGAAGTAATTCTTTCCTGTCATCATAGGCATATCCACATGTAAACAATTCGGGCAGCACTAACAGATCGAATTTCTCATTCTTTATTTTCGATTCTATATAAGATAAATTGGCATCTCTATCACGCCAAACAACTGCATATTGAAAGAAACCGACTCTCATACATCATTCATTCTATTAAGTAAAATAGAACAAAACTACTATTATTAATGCTATTTAACAATAACATCCTTTGTTATTCCAGTCTTCGCTTTTTTACTCTTTTAGTTAAAATATATTTCACTTATTTTACAATAAACTTGACAGATTGGTTTCCTTTACTTTTTTTATTTGATTTATTTAAGCTTTTCGACTTCTTTTCTGGTAAGCCCTGTAGCTTTGGCAATTTAATGAGTAGACTAATACCATCTCCTTCAAATTTAAAGCTGTTTCAATAGCTTTTTTGTGCTCGCCTGGGGCAATACCTTCTTTTAAGCCTTGATCATGTCCAATACACTGAGCAGTAGAATAGATATTCTCTGCATCACGCTTATTTATTAAAATTGCTTTGTACGCAATCTTATCCTCCGATGTTAATTTTGCGTAGTTGGCAAACTGAACAAATGTTGAAATACTTCGGAATTGATGATTCGTGGCAAGGTCTTTAACGTAGACATATTCTTGAGTTTATAGAATACTTTGACCAGCTCATCTTCACTATCAGACTAACTCTTAACAAAAAATAATCATATGTTTTTTTGTTAATGATAGAGACCTTCGAAATTCCCAGTATTTAAAAAAATGGCTACAAAATTCTACCGAACTTATATGCCTGGATTTCGTTTTTTTTTGAATTAGAATACATGAAAGTATTTCATGTACTCATTTTAGCAAACTCGTAAGAATTTCCGTTCTAACAATTTTTCTGGCGCATGCAGGATCGGTTCGATCTACGGTAACAGGCTCTTCATTAAACTCACCTATGAACACCAATAGATCATTTACTTGTCACAGGACAAAATAGTGTTAACATCACTTACATTAATCTAGTGCTTCGGTATATTATACAATGGTTCACTTTTCTTATAGTAAAATAGTTAAATAGCAAGTCCGCCTATTTAAAAATAATATCATATAATTTAGACGAAAGAGTTTGTAACTTTGAGCTGTCATATAGTTAAGACTTAGTTTATCGTATCAGTAAGAATGAAAAGATAAATTCAATATATTCACACAAGAAATACAATAAAAAAATTCATGAAAAGGCCTAAATTAGCATTTTTTAGTAAGATTTTCGTTTTGATCACTGTTATCGTAGCAAGTTATAAACCTATAATTGCACAATCTAAATTTATAACATTCCATTCTAACGACGAAAAGAATTTATTTGAAAACCTTCATGTTAATGAAGATTATTTAAGACTTATACTACTAACCGAATTAACGAAAGAAGGTGCCGATGCGTACATATTAGATCTTAATCAATTTATACAAGGTATAAATTGGATTGATGAGGATAAAATGAAGCCGAATAAAAAACTTAAACAAATATTTAAACAAGTACATCAAAAATTCTTGCGTAAATATGAAGAAAAAGCCTCTGTAAAAGATATGTTCTCAAATGGGAATTATCAGTGTGTGAGTGCATCAATTTTGTATGCCTATATATTTGAAAAACTTAATATTCCATACGAGATAAAGGAACAGCCCACTCATGTCTATGTAATTGCATTTCCAGAAAATGCAAATATTTTAATTGAAACTACCGATCCGACTTTAGGTGTATATGTTCCTAATACTAAAGTTCAGAATCAATATGTTCAAAATCTTATTAAAACGAAATATCTCGACCAAGACTATGTAAACAAAGTCGGCGTCGAGAAAGCTTTTAATGAGTTCTTATATGGGAAAATAAATGTCTCTTTTCAAGAACTGATTGGCCTTGCTTTCTATAACCTAGGTGTGTATGATGCTGAAGACCAAAATTACGAATCTGCATATGCAAATTTCTACAAAGCAAATAAATTATATCCTGCTCAAAAACATGAGTTTTTACAGTATTCCATATTGGCAGAATTAGTAAATCGCAGTAAGATCGAAAAATTGGAGGACTGGGATGCACTTATTGTACTGGCTAATTTACAAAATCGCGAAGACGCAAAACTCGTTTTAAAAAGCAGGTTCTACAATCAGATTAGTAATGACCTTTTACGTGGACAAAATAGAAATAATGTTAGCGAGGTTTATAATAAAATTACAAATGAACTGAAGGATACTATATTACTAAATGAGCTAAGGGATCATTATATGATCGAAAGCTCCAGAAGTTATATTTTATCAAAGGATTTTAAAAGTGCCATTCCAATTTTAGAAGATTGTTTAAAAAATAATCCTAATTCGCCTATCGCACAAGGATTTCTTTCTGATTGTATTTTCCAAGAATATACGTTTGAAACACCTACTGCTGCTATTGTAGAAAAAATGGTAGCATACGGCGAAACATATCCTTTCTTAAAAAAAGATATGTCTTACCAGCATTTTATAACCTACTTCTATGGCTTAGAAACTATTCAGAATTTTGAAAAGGAAAAGTATAAAGAAGGCATCAAGTACTATCATTTGATGCTTAATGCACTACAGAACAACCCAAAAGTAAGAGAGCGAGTGAAGGAGATTGCTTTCGGTGCATTTAAGTTTACAACGATCTATTACTCAGTAGTCAAGAAGGATAAAAAGAATAGCTTAGCTACAATTGAACAAGGTAAATTAATCTATCCAGATCTACTCGATAAAAATGACCTTAATATGCTGGTAAAACATATCAATAAGATGTAAAATAATACAAGTAGTGTTGTATAATAAAACCTATCACACAATATAATCTTCAACTGATTTAGCTATATTCGTAAACTATAGATATCAAATAATTTGATCATTATGGATAAATGAAGTGGGTCGTAATTTTTACTACTTGTACCCATATTGACCGAAGGGTCTCTGAACAAATACGGGCTTGATTGCTATACATCTCTGTCAACAGGTTTGCAAAATAGCTAATCTTTTTTTTCAGCCTGAATAAAAACAGCCAAAACAGTTAAAAGAAGCAATAAATATAAGAGGATTTACGCATGGATTTTACAGTAGAAATTAATGACATGGTAGCAATGGCTATTTCTATCATATGTGGAGGAGCCATTGGCTTTGAACGGGAATACAAAAATAAATCTGCCGGCTTTCGAACAATAATTTTAATTTCACTGGGCTCGACCATTTTTACCATAGTTTCGCAGCATGGTGCAGGTACTGATGACCGAATTTCGGCAAATATTATTACAGGCATTGGATTTATTGGGGCTGGTGTAATATTTAAAGATAAAATTTCTATTCGTGGCTTGACGACTGCTGCTGTGATCTGGACTTCTGCTGCAATCGGAATGACAGCAGGAATAGGTTATCATGCGCTTGCACTATGCCTTACTTTAATTACTCTTGGGGTATTATTAATGGTTACCAGGGTGGAAAGACTGGTTGCTCAACTACAAAAAGAACAGCTCCTGAGTGTAACCTTTCGTAATCCTGACTTTGATCAGATCCCGCAATTGGAAAATATTTTAAATACAAAAGGTCTTACTGTAGAACGGATGGAAATTGTAAAAGAAAACGATCATTTAATGGTAAACTTCAAAGTATCAGGTAAAAAAAGATATTTATTGGAAATGAGCGAAACACTTGCTAACCGATCAGAGATCTTAAGCTTCACTTAATCACACAAAAAGTTGATCGTAATGTTAGATTGATTCAATTATTTATCCCTTTGCAATGTTTGTCAAATAAATAATTGATAATGTATAACGCTATTGTAACAACATTTTGTCAGGACTACATAAACATTTCTCGTTTGTCCTTTGCTTGTATTGATAAAAGTAGCTCATATTTTAGCAAAAATCTTAATAACTTTGTCAAAAATACTTTTTCTGGTTATAATCTTAGTAAATAATGCGTATTACTAGACCTAATTTCTTTGAAAAGTACTAGTGATATATGATAATTAAGAATAATAAAGTAAGCGTTGATCAAGCAATATCAAAGGGAAAGCGAATGGTAAACTATCCGATCGTTATTATTATTTTGACCACATTAGGGATTAGCTTTTACTTATGTATCCATTTATCTTTCTGGATTGTACCAATTGGTTTTGTTTGTGCGATCGCATTTAGTTGGATCTGGTGGAGTATAATGATCACGAAATGGCGACTTTGGGCTTTCGATAATGTTAGAAATGTACATGAACTTAAAAAACGAGCAATACAGGAAAAATTAATTTGGCCTGATGATGTAATTTTTAATAAAACGGAAATCTCTAATGCTACAGAAAAAGAAAAGTGGAATGTACTAAAGCAAAAGTTTCAATATGAAGACATATTTCAGGACGACCTATCTATATCAGATGAAACAAATATCTTCTTTTCTAAAAGCAAGAGCTCTTTACATTTGTTAATTATGTTAATAGTTTTAGGATGTGGTATTTTTATAATTATGGATAATAATTATATCCCAGGGTTTATTATAGTAGCCTTAGGCCTATATTTTACAATCAGAGAATTTCTGAAGATGATAAATAAACTGTCACAAATTACGATTAATGCCGATGGAATCAAAACGATATCAACAGATTTTTACAACTGGAATGAAATAAAAAACGAGGAAGTTATTGATGAAAGTTCAGGAAAATACATACGTCATTATTTAACATACGAACATCCAAATGGTATAGAGCAACTGTTAATAAATGACTACGCAATGGATAAATCTAGTTTGAACAAATTACTAATTCTATATCGTGGACGAAATAATCAAAAAGCAAAGACGCTTAATATGCATAAATCATAAAATAAATTTACCCACATTAAGGCATATAAATTTATACAAAATATACTGTATCTCCTGCTTAGTAAATAGTACAAAGAGGTCGCCAAGCGAGCAATATACCTACAGTCGTTCAGCAAATTGTTCAAAAACAATGCGAAATAGACACCATTCTAGTTTAGATAGTTGTTTAATTGATTTATAGGATACTTACAACAAGTCGTAAAAGCAGCTTGCGAAAAAGAGATCGCGCAATTCAAACGAAAACGGTTTATAAAAGCACCTTTTACAAATGAACAAACTAAAAGGGGACAAATGTAAAAGGTGCTAACGCCATTTTGAAAACCAACTTAAAGGTATTTGTTTATCTTTTTAGATGGATTGGACCACTTCTTCCAATTCAAAACGTGATTTTGGTAAAACAGTCGGGTGAGCCCAATCAGTTTTATCGGCATAACCTACCGTAACAGCGAATAGCGGAGAAAAACCATCTTGGGCTAAAATCCCTTTATAGGCACTGCGGTCAATACCTTCCATCGGTGTAGCATCCAATTCCATACTTATACACGCACTCAAAAAGTAGCCCAAGGAAAGATAGACCTGATTTTCCATCCATGATTTTGTGGCTATATCACCATTCGACTTTATAATTGGTTCGTAAAAAGCCGTCCGCCACAGTTCCGGCAAAATGGAAATATTGCGTTGCTCAAAATGTTCAATATCGTCCATTACACTGAACACAACTAAAAGACCAACATCGTTAATCGAATTTTCGTTCATATAGGATTTAGAAGCCAGTTCCCTTTTTACAACTTCGTTTGTAACAAATGTAAATCTCCAAGGTTGGCTATTAATGGAAGACGGACTTAACCGTATTATCTCTTTCAGTTCCTCAATTTGGTCTGCCGAAACTTTTTTCGCCGGATCATACATTTTGGTTGCGTATCTACGTTTCGCAAGGTCTAAAAAACTCATCATTTTTAAATTTAAATTAAACTATACTTTTTATTGTTGCAAAACTAAGTATAGTGTTTTACCTTTGCAATAACGGTCAAAATTGATAGTAACTGATGTATAATATAGACGATAAGCAATATCCTTGCAATACCAGCCTCACCATGAAGTATATAGGTGGAAAATGGAAAGCTACAATACTCATTCATTTAATCCAAAAAAAACGATACAGCGAACTGAGAAAAGCGTGTTATGTTATAACCGAAAGAACGTTGAGTCTTCAACTAAAAGAAATGGAAGCAGACGGACTGATTACCAGAACCGTTTACACCAACAAGCCACCTCTAAAAGTGGAATACGAACTGACTGATTTTGGCAAAACTCTTATTCCCTTACTTCATTCTATTGCTGCGTGGGGAAATGAGGCGGCTAAAACGAATAAGAGAATAACCATGGTAGAATATGAGTAACCATCAAAATTGATCTATGGAATATTTAGAAAAAAACATATCAAAACAGAAAAATGAAAATAGTCATTTGGGTAGACTTATGATTAACGAATAAAAAGAAAAACGATGCTCTTTTAAGAGAATACTCTTCGCTTAAATTTACTTTAGAAACGCAATCAGTTTATATAATCTCATTCACAATCTTAATTTCAAATATTTTATCCCAGTTTTTTCCTGTTATAAAGAACGTATCCGACTTTTTATTATATGCAATACCATTCAGTACATCAAGATCAATGTGCTGGGTTACTTTTTGACGTAGTTCTGAAAGATCCAGCACCGCTTCAATAGTGCCGGTTTTTGGCTCAATAATGCCAATCATATTGGTCATAAAGAAATTTGCATATATCTTACCTTTTACCCATTCCATTTCATTTGTACCTGTAACTAGGCGTTCATCTGATGCTACGGTGATTTCGTTGCTTCTATTAAAATTAATCGGATTAATGGTATATATCTTTTCTGACCCATCTGTCATATAGAGGTTTGTCCCATCATTAGTAAGGCCCCATCCTTCCATATTTTGAAAATATGGGAACCGCCCTATTCTTTTTAAGGTATTAACATCATATACATAAGCTTCATTATTTTTATAGGTCAATTGATATAGTTTATTATTCAGCACGGTAGCACCTTCACCAAAAATAGTTTCATCCAGTTCCGCTATTTTAAGTACTTCTCCTGTTTTGGGATTTACGATTCGAACACTTGAGATACCATGTTTATCACTTACAGTAGTCCCGTTGCCAGTACTCTCAACTAAATTATCTTTATAAAACTCAAGGCCCTGGGTAAATGCTTTGATATCGTGTGGATAAATATTTATAACTTGATAGCTAAGCTTACTGGGTGCTTCGGCAGGTAAAATATCGAAGTTGACAGCTACATCTTCTATTTCGCTTTTTCTGTACACTTTAGCTTTTAAAATCTGTTTTCCAAACTTTTCGTTTTTTAAGCTGTACCGAATAATATCATGTACTAACCCGGTTGATAAAGGTTTATCATTAATGGAATATTGAACAGAATCAATCGGAACTCCTTCTAGTGCTTCAATCTGAATAATCAATTCATCGGTTAGAGCATATTTTGCTTTAATATTCACAAAATTAATTCTATTTTCCTCATGCTTATTAGTTATTGAAGGTGTTTTGGTGTTGTTGTTACCCCCACATCCATAAATTACACTTAAACAAAAAATTAATAGAACAGCATTTAATCTCATATACAACTTATTTTACAAGTGCTAAATATATCAATAAATGTTTTATAAAGTACAATTATTAAATTTATACTTAAAAACCACCAAAACAATGAGAAAAGAAACAACTTTTTTATAAATTGCAAGTAAAACATCTGAAGATTGATATTTGACCGAAACACATTATATACAATAATTCCGAAACAAAATAATGAAGTATTAATCTATCCGCGGATCTATCCAAAATAGATCACGAATTTGCAACAGGTCTTCTATCTGCATCAGATTATAAATCAGCTCATCTTTATCTTCTAAAGGAATCGTTATTTGTAGATCCTTTTTAAGTAAAAAAACGGTTAAAATAGCATCCTTGTCATATATCGAGATATCTGATTGCACCATAGTAATCTCATATGTCTTAAACCAATCTCTAGCCTGGTCTTGATCTAAGCAGATTAACGAAACGGTAAGATCCTCAAGATCTTGGATTTCATCTAGAAGATGATTGTTATAATTTAAGCTGATATAAGCTAAATATAGGAGATGATTGCCAGTCCGCAAGGCATAATTACGCACGAGAACCCGCTTTGGATCGAATGCAAAATCGTAATATTCTCGATCGGAAATACATGTGTATCGCTTGCCATAAAAATTAATTTTATCCTGCAATTCTTGTAAATGGTTTATTTCAATAAATACTTCGCCCTGCAGCTGCACTTCATCTATATGATTAAGGGCGTCTTCAATAACTAGTAGAGCAGACTCTTGCATTGGAAAAATGATCCCCTCACACTCCAGGCTTAACAAGTAGTCATTAACATCAGCTACAGTTAACGGATACCATGTTGGGTTTTCGTCTTCAACTGTATTTTTAGATGTTAAAATATTATAACCGCTCCGCTTTAAATCTAAAAGTATGAGTTGGCTCAAGGGTACAAACTTCATAAAATCTTATTGATATAATTAAAACAAGTTTTGCTTTATCAGGTCATCTTGTTCTAAAGGAGCAAGATTTGATCATTGATAACGTCCTGGGTTATAAAAGATTTCTTTTCTTTTGTCTCCCATGAAATAGAAACCTTTCTTGTTCCATCCGTGCACTTTTCGAAGTTCAAAGAGACCGGATATGTTTACTACTCACCACTCCATTTCACTTAATCATAACTCCGCTCCTTCATTGTCTTTATAAATAATGGGATATTCGGTAAAAGTGATGACCTGATCGTTTTCAAAGTAAGGTAGTCATATTCGAGTGGCTTAGGCTCTTCTCGCAACTTAGGGAATGCTTTCTTTACGATCTGCAGATCAGTATGGAGTGATATATTTCGGCTCATTGTTACTTTAATTGATAATATATTTATTATTAAACAAACTAAAGTGTACATTTGTTTTTTCTACTGATAAGTTAGAGCCTTAACGTTCTCTTGTATCTGGCAGTCGCTGATGAAAGTCCATACGCGACCATGTTCAAGGGTAAAGAGGATATATGGATCAGATCTTTCCTTGTAAGGTAGTTGTGTACTTAGGTAGCCCTATAATCTTAGTTTCGTACATACGCTTATCCTACTTTTCTTCTCGAAAGTGGTTGTTGAAGATCCGATAGCCGAAATTTATTTCTAATAACTGTTGTATACCATGGCATTTGCTGTTATCTGTAAAGACAGCTTCTTTCAACCCTAGTTCTACGGCATGTACATGAGCGGATTTAGTAAAATCATCCTTCAGAATATGGCTATCCAGATATGAATTTCAGAAAATAAAAAAGCTGTTATTTATTCTTTGGACAGTTGCACCATATTGTCCGGTGTAATTGTCCAGCGAATCCATTTATTGTCAGGGTTTGCTCCAATGCTTTGATAGAATTTTTGGGCATCAACATTACTTCCGAGTACAAACCAGTTGAATTTTTTATATCCATGTTTCATGGCATATTGTGCAAGACCCCTAAGCAATTTTCGACCTACACTTTTTCCCCTGTGATTGGTATCAACGTACAGCCATTTGAGCATCAATGAGGGGGTGTGGTTATGCATAAAAGGAATGTTATAGTGAACTGCTATGCCTATGAGCTGGTTCTTCTCTCCTTGTGCAACCATTGCCCCAAACTCGGGTCTATCACCAAAACCACGTTTCAAAAGGTCATTTTCCGTAAGACTAAAATCGGTGTCCCCCTCAAAAACAACTATTGCCTCCATTAATCTTAATACTTCGGGGATGTCCGCCTTTTGCATTTCCCTAATTATTACAGGCTTTTCCATTATCCTTTGACAACTTATTTTAAATCCTCAACATTATCCAATACGTAGCATTGTTCCCATTGGGTCATACCAATTTTAGGATAATAACCCACAGCCTTTGGTGCTGCTAATAAAATAAGTTTTGCTTTTGGGCTATGTTCTTTTGTAAGACGTATTAATTCTTTTCCGATTCCCATCTTTTGATAGTTCTCATCGACTGCTAAGTCTGAGAGATAGGTGCAGTAAACAAAATCAGTCAAAGACCTTGCTACACCTATCAATTTTCCAGAATCTCTTGCGGTGGCAATAAGATTTGCATACTTAAGCATTCCTGCTATTCTCTCAGGCTCATCGACTGGTCGTCTCTCTCCTAGTGTGGAATTTATTAATACTTCTTTAAATTCCTCTGCTCCGACTGTTTCTTCAATTTGGTATGTTAGCATTTTCAGTTTTTTTTATGGTTACGTTAAAAAATATTATCTGCAGGAGCTTCGTCTCGTGGAGTCATACCATAATCCCTAATTACTGCTGCTACACGTAACCTGTAGTCGTCGAATACCGAACTTCTCCCTGCTTGCTGTGCGTTTCTATGATTCGTAAGGTTACGCCATTCTCTCACACTTTCTTCATTTTCCCAAAATGAAAGCGAAAGAATTTTTTTGGGGTCAACAAGACTTTGAAACCGCTCTATGGAGATAAATCCCGGAATATTGTCCAACTCTGGTCTTAATGCCTTTGCTATGTTCAGGTACTCTTCTTTTTTTCCCTCTTTGGGAACTACCTCAAATATTACTGCTATCATATCTTCTTTTTTATTACATGAGAAATCGCTGCAATATTTGGATGCAGCTACTTGACCTAAATATTATAAATGACCAGCAAATCATTTGTCCGATAAAGGTTGAATAATTTGAAGGTTCTATCTTAGACAGCAACTTATATATTTTGATTGCCAAGTCAATTGCTTCATTCCTTCCGATGTAAATTTATTTTAAAAAAAGACTTTCTTTATCATCCAGTTTGAATAAAGCGGATAGTCCAGATGCTTTTATCCGGCATATGATTTAAACGAGGCGTATATGAAGTTCTTACAATCTTATACTCTAAAAATAAAGCCCTTATGGTTAAATAAGGGCTTTATTTGCTTTTAAAATAGATGAGATTAAATTTGACTAATTTGCATGTTGCTCTACTAATCCTAAATATACGGATTGACTGTCCTGAGCTGGATCACCGACCAGAATAAAAGAATAATAGTGATTTTCAGCTAATTTAATTTGCTCACGTGTTGCGAGCGTCTTACCTGCTTTATTTTTAGCAACTACTGTGAAAGTGCCACTTTTTTGTGCGATAAAACCTTCATTTGCAGTCACAGATTGCTGTGTTTCTTTAGCACGGTCGGTCCATGCTGCAGGCGCTGCTTGATCTCCGATGTGAAGCGTTACTTGATCACTACCTTCAGAGAAATTAAAAAAGCGTAATCCAGATTCTGTTTTTTTGATCTCTTTGTTGACGCGGTCTGTCGTAATTGCCTGTACTGGCTTTAATTTACTTCCGTAAAGAAAAGAACTATAAATGGTACTGTCTTTAACCACAATCGTACTATCGATCAGATTACCTTCTCCAGCAGTAATGGTTATTTTGCGTGATCCAGGATATAGGTGTACTTTACTCTGCGATTTATATAACAGCGGAAAATTAGGATCTTGAAGGATATTTCGGTCTGCATAATACAGTACAGCCTTTGCTCCACTATATCCATTTACCATCGTAAACAAAGCTGCTGGTACAGGTTGATGATCGTCCTTATCTTTGCTGCAACTGGTCACAAAAATTCCTGCAGTAACAACAGTTATTAAACTTAGTAATCTTAAGTATTTTTTCATAATATGTTAACTTAAATCTTATATTTAAAAAATACACATTGCGCTAGTGTTATCATAATAAACGGTGGTGCAACAGCTAGTGCTACATATTGTATAAAAAAATTGCGTGATTACGGTATGACGGATTATTTTCGCATATCTTTTATTGGGGCATCTTTAAAGTATCGTTTTCCATCTTTTGCACCATCCCAGACATTAGTGATACTGTGAATTTTAACAGGAGCTTCTTTTTCAAGGCGAATTAATTTTCTACAAACTTTTCTAAAAGTTCTATTCCATCTTCTCTTATCTTGTTTCTCTGTCTTTGCGTTTGTAATTCCAAATATTTTCGTTTTCCGTACTGATCTTGACATAATTTTACAAATTAAAACAAATGTGTTAATATCATCTCTTGAGACCGAATTGAATATGGTTTTCCTTGGTAAGGTTTGAATAAAATTGTCGATAACGTTTATCCTTCCCACAAATTAAGAAATTCTATTAAATTGTACCGTAAATGTAGAGCCCTGACCAAGTTCGGATTGCACCTGTAATTGACCTTTATGCATATCAATAATCCGCTGAACAATAGAAAGTCCAATACCATGTCCATGCTGACCTGGCGAAGATGCTGATTGGTAAAAAAGTTCGAAAATATGTGGTAAGTCTTCTGACGAAATGCCTCTCCCCTTATCACAAACCTGGACAATAGCTATCCCTTCATGGTATATAATATCTACTAGACAATGTTTATCTGAACTGTATTTACAGGCATTTTCGATTAAATTAGCAAAAGCTACTTTAAGTAAATAGGCATTTCCCATGACCAAAATTTCTTCTTGATCCTCTGCATTATGCAACAGGTCATAATTAAAAGATATGCTAACACGGTAATCTTTATCTTTATCCTGGACCATAAATTTTGATTCTACAAGAATTTCATCCAGTCTCAAAGAACTAAAGCTAACTTGTGAACTATCATAATTGGCACGGGCAAAGTCCAATAAGGAACTGGATAATATTGTTGCTTCCTTAGCATCTAATAAAGCGGTATCAATAGAATGCTGGTAATCTGCTAAGGTTGTATTTAGCTCTTTTGCGAGTTCGAGTTCTGCAATCATAGCTGATAAGGGAGTACGAAACTCATGGGATATAATGGAAACAAAATGCCTTTGGTTGTTAAATGACTTTTCTAATCGATTGAATGTTCCATTAAAGGTATCAATTAATTCAGAGAGCTCATCCTTTGCTTTTCGATAATAGACCCTTTTACTAAGATTATGTTCGGAGACATCCCGTATTTCATTAATGATATGTTTGATGGGTTTTAAAATGTACTGGGCAAAGAAAAAAGAGGTTATAAATATAAAAATAATGGCAACAAAATAAATACTGATGAGGAGCTGCTTCAAACGTTGCATATGAGCATAACCTGTCTGGTCGTATGCATGTCCAATCAGATAGTATTGTTTACCTTGAAAAGGATAATGCATGCCCATAAAGAGCTCATCGCCCTGATTCCAGGTCATAAAATTTTTATTCCGAATCTTTTGTAATAAGGCACGATCATAATGTTGTTCGCCAACATCAACAAAGAGCTCTTTAAATTGATTGTCAAAAACTGTTATCTGAGCTTCATTTATCTTTTTTTTATTTTGTTCATGAATCTGACGCAGTTGCGTTTCACTGACTTTGGCATCAAAAATAAATTCAGCACGCCAGGTAATTTTATACCGCAAGCGGTCTATAAATTCTTCCTCTCTATTTTTTTCAGAAAAGAAATAGATACTGTAGGCGAAAAGAAATAGTATCGCCGCAGAGAATAACGTTAATACTAAGGAAGTACGAGAAGCTATTTTCATTCTTTATTTGATAAGATAAAACCATGCCCCGATTTGTTATGAATGAGTTTAGTAATAAAGTCTTTATCAATTTTTTTCCTGAGATAATTGATATAAACATCAATGTAATTGGTTCCGGTATCAAAATTCTTTCCCCATACATTTCTAGCAATCTCATCACGGCTCAATAACGTTTCTTGATGCCGCATAAAAAATACAAGTAAGTCAAATTCTTTGGGAGTCAATTTAATATCGATGTGATCGCGACTCACATTTTTACTTCTCAAATTAAGTGTTAAAGAATCATAGTTTAAAGATTCATTATTTTCCCAACTGCCAAACTCTTTATTTCTTTTTAAAACAGCTGCAATACGGGCATATAATTCGCGAAGATCAAAAGGTTTTACCATATAATCATCTGCACCTGCATCAAATCCTGCAATTTTTTCATCGATTTGACCTAGGGCTGTCAACATGATAATCGGGATTTTAGGATAAGTGCATTTCATACGTTTGCTCAATTCTATACCACTCATACGAGGAAGCATGATATCAATAATAAGAAGATCGTAATCTAACAACTTTATCTGTTTTAAAGCTGATTCAGCATCAAGCGCAATACTTACCTGATAGTTTTGACTCTTTAATCCTTTTTGCAATACCGCACACACACGTTCATTGTCTTCTACAACTAATACCCTCATATTAACAAATGTAGATACTTTTTAAATAAAAATAAATCTTGAAATCTCAGATAAATAGTGACATACAATTGCTTTCCCTGATGTACATAACAGCAAGGAAAGCAAAAGTTAATGATTCATTTGATTAGTGATCTGAGACAAACAGATCGTCAGCTCCATCTTGTATTGGTATATATAAACGTTCCCAGCTTTTCGAGTGTACCATTTCCCAACTATGGCCTTTACCTTTTAAATCTTCAGCAAGTAAGATAACACCTGGCTTGATCAAAAATGTAGAGCCGTCACTCACCTTAAAGCGAATATTGCCTTTTAATGTTACGACGTATTGACGTCTTGGAGCTGGATGTGCATTTTTCTCCCAATCTTCGGTCTTATTGCTCGACCAAAAAGTGGTTGTACTCGCGTGTTTCAAGGTTGGAATATAGCCTTTTTCAAAAGTACAAGTTCCATCTGCATTATTGATTAATCGAATAGCAGGCATTTTACCTTCACCTTCTTCAACTTTTACCGATTTGATGTTTCCATGATTTTCCTTAGCATGTAAAGATGGAGCAATAAATGCTAAACAGAAAAATAGTACTGTTTTCGAGATAATTTTCATTTTTATTAATTTTAAGATCTATTATTTTTTTACAAATTTTCAAATACAGTGTCATGAACCATCATACGGTCAAAATAGGGCTTGTACTTAGCCACCAAAGCAAGATGTTGTGGTAATTTGCCGTACGCTTCCAGCTCCTCGAGACTATCAAATTCCATAGCTGCATTATAGGTAAAGCTATTATCTAAAACCGTACGTGGACTTGAAGCAGCTGGTTTGCCGTAACGCACATTTTTGACATATGGCAATTTTTTAAGTCCTTCAAAAAATTCTTTAAATTCTTCAACTTGCGTTACTGAAAGCTCAGGTTTTAACCAAAAAAGTAAATAATGAAAAAACACAGGTTTCTTTTTTTTATGATCAGCAGCTAATAAGCTAGAACTTGTAACGCCTAAGACGCCAACTGTTCCTAATGTTTGTATGAAATTTTTCCTTTTCATGTTATATATTTAATTAAAATCAATTCGATATTTAAGAATAAATGCCCATTTATGATCTGTTACCAAACTTTCGTTTACCGCATTCGAATTATAAATTGGTCTATTTTGTGCATCAAAAGTCAAGCGACTACTATTTCCGTGAAATAATAGCGATATCCCGGCATCGTATATTGCACTATTATCTTTTAAAGCATTGTAGTTTGCAAATTGTACGGAGACTGCTGGCTGTAGTTGCAGGTTGTGATTATTGCGACTGAAATAAGGTAATGTACCTCCTATTTGGGCATAAAATGTATTACCCGTTCCCGCAGTAGGTAATGCATTTCCGGATCCATTTAAACTTGCATTCGCTGCAACTATTCCCGTAGCTGGATTATTTGTTCCAGAGAACCGGATATAATTAGGGCCATAGTCATTGTGCATGGCCATAGCATATGCACTGATAGAAGTTCCTTTTTCCTTATTAACAGGAGCATCATAGAAGACATCAAGAGCAACACTTTTCATATCATCATTTTGTATTGCTTTATCAGCATCTAAATGCCATAATGCATTGTGCATATATTCAAAACCTCCACCTACGCTTAACACCTTTTTCTTTCCTACATATGTTCCTGCATTAAAAGGTGTTTCATTATTTTCCTTGTCAAAAAAGGCATATCTAAAATAGCCGGATACATCTTTTCGGGCTTCATTTTTACTGAATTTAGCAACATTCAATGCTGGATCTGCAGTCGTAGCGGTATAGGGATCAGCAAGGACTACGCGATAATCAAATCGTCCCAATTGACCTTTAATATAAGCACTCATCTCTCGAACAGTCATATCGGTAATGCCGGTGTTTGATGTAGCATATAGGGGTAGATCATAGAGCAAAGTTGCTTGCGGGCCTGTTGTAAAACGGGATAGTCCTCTCCAGGTCGAACGTCCGGCACCTATTGCAAGCTTTGGACTAAAGCTATATTCTGCATACGCATCAAGTAAATCCATATAGGTGTTATTTTTACTGTTCACATTAACATTTGTAGGCCCCATTTGTAATACGAAATATAAATTTTCAGTTGGTTTATACGTCATCTTGGCACGAATGCGACGAAGGGACAAATCGGACACACTACCTACCTGCTCATTATTAACAAGACTGCCTGGATTTAATTGTGTATAACGTGCCCAAAGTTCTGCATAGCCACTGAAGCTAACATAACGGGTATGCTCCTTATTTAGATAGTGTATGAGTTTTGGATTTCCAAAATCATTTGTCTGCGCATTACTTGTATGTATACCAGTTAGACCTACGGTCAACAACAACGACGCTAATAGCGGCTTTTTATTCATGATAATCTGTCTTTAATTTGATTCTTTTGTTAAGACAAATTTAGTTTGGAATATAGAGGCAAATAATTAGAAATCTATTAGAAATATGAATTAATAAGGTGCTTTAAATAGGCATTGCAAAGATTTATGTATTCAGATAAATCTTTATTTAGGTTTTTTACAAAAAACGAATAATACACTTTGAGAAAAAAACGTTAAATTTTAATGAAATTGAAAAAAAATTTAATCGTCGAGCTCCTTGATTTTTTAGTAGATCTGTACACAAATCTATTAGGACTCTCATAAAATGAATAGGGAAAAGCTAAGCTGATTAAAGAATTGCTTTCAGGCCTTACTTATTGAACAAAAGTAAAGTGATGCTACTCGCTGCATTAAGGGTTACAAATTTTAGATGATTTGGTGATATATACTATATTTGCACTTATACCATTGAATAGTAGCATGATAGAAATGGGTCAAATAATCCTAATTTTGGTAAAGGGATTCACGAGTAGACATGCTCACTAAATGCTTAAAGATGATAAAAATTTGTTTACTAAAATTAATGTTCCTACTAAATATGGTAGCGTATGGACAAATGAAAAATACATTTGAAATGAAAAACAGCTTTTTATTTAATGAATTTTGGTCATGGTCTAAAGGCCCACTTTTTAAAAACTTTTATTTTGCTGATGATGGAAGTTTTGTCTACAACAATGGATATTCTGGTGGTATATGGTCTGTAAATACCAGTGAAGGAACTTACACCTACGATCCCTATATAAAAGAAATTAGGCTGCGTGTAAACAAGAAGTATAGCAGCGGACTAACTGTCTCTAAAGAAGAAACTCCGAGCAAATTAACGTTGAAAGACTTTAACGATACCAGAGTAGCGGTATCATTTGGAAATGATCGCTTGAACGTAATCGAAATGGGAAGAACCGTTGGGTTAACAACAGACCAATACTGGTTCAAAGGTCCGAATTCATCGCATGATTTAATTCAGTTTATACCATTTGGTCAAGCCACAATAATACAGGAAACAGATGTTAAAAGAACGTATGTCTGCCATTACCACATTTATGATCATCTTTTGCTTTTGGAAATTAACAGCATGACTACAGAAGAAGATGGGAAAGAAAAGAAAATTAAAACGTTTGAACCTGCATCTAAGACTTTCCTAAAGATCGATATTCATAAAGAACTTGTAAGGGTCGAGAAAATGGACTTAACAAAAGTTATTGACGGAACACGTAACTGGCAATTTCGCAATCAGAAATTTCATATAGAAAATATGGTCTTAACAGAAAATGAAATACTATTGGAGGAATTCAACAGGGTTGTTAAGCAGTAAAAAAATGACCACCTCCTTAATACTCTGGGTAATTTCAATATTGGATAGCATAACGCTCCTTTATAATGTTGATGAATGCTCAAGGAATACCAATCATACCGCAAGCCTCCTTGTTTTAAAACTGTTGAGATAGGTGAATTTTAGAAAGAAAGTAGCCCACCTTAATATTCATCCGATAGGCGTACAAACTCTTCACTCCAATTGGTGCCTACTTTGTGTCCCAGTCTAACGATAACCAAGTTTTTTTGTGGATTCACATAAATATATTGTCCAAGGATACCCCGAGCCATAAAATCGCCATTTTGTGTAGGCAACCACCATTGGTACTGATAGTTTATAGAGCTTCCACCGGTACTGTCAACTCGTGTAGATTCCTTCACCCAATCTGCGGGAACCAACTGCTTTCCTTCCCAATTCCCCTGATGAAGATACAACCGTCCCAATTTTGCAAAATCACGTGCCCGCGCATTCAGGCAACAAAAGGTTTTCTCTATACCGTCTTTCTTTTGATCGATACTCCAGGAGGCAGCATACTCCATCCCTACTGGTTGCCATATCTTTTCTTGCAGATAATCAGTAATTGATTTTCCTGCTAATGCATGGTCCAGCACCAACCCTAAAATCTGGGTATTACCACTCGCATAGGCAAAGCGGGTTCCGGGCTCTGCTTCCAGCTTTAGATTCTCGGTACTCTTGCGCAAACCAAGGCCATAATAAAATGTGGCGACTTCTCCAAAAGGATTGAAGTAACCTTCATTAAATTTAAGACCTGAAGTCATTTGTAGCAAATGCTCTATCGTCACCTTATCAAATCCATTTTTTGCCATTTCAGGGACATATTTACTTACCGGATCTTGAACAGAACTGATAAGCCCGTCGTCAATGGCACAACCGATGAGCATCGAAGTAACGGACTTAGCCATAGAAAACGAAGGCACAATTGAACCGGTATCATAGTCATCAAAATAACGTTCATAAAGAATACTATCATTGCGGATAACCAAAAAAGCGACAGATTTTGTCTGATCTAAAAAATTATCAAACGAAAGCTCTACTTCTTCATATATTCTATTGCTCGGAACCGATTCCTTACTTGCAGTATAGAAAGTAAAAGGCTTTGTAGAAGCTTGTAGCTCACGGGTGGGAAAAATTTTGTAATCATCAATGTCTGCAAAATTATACCATATGAAACGACCAAATTTACAACTTGACAACATGGTCAGCATACAAATTGCCATAAAAATGAATACAAATTGATTTCTGTTCATATAGAAGGAACTTAAAGGCGAAAACAGTTAATTATCTAATATACAACTTACTTACTAAAGACCAAATCGTATTGAAACTTATTTAAAAAAGACTTCAGTTAAAAATTTATTTGGCCAACAAAGGAAAAGGATTAGCTCATTTTTGTCCATCAAAGCTTCAATTTTTAACGTCGGTTATTTAGCATCAAAACGAATTTAAAGCTTTAGCTTTGCTTCAATCTGCAGATTTCTCTTTTCAATTTCCTCTAACATATGCATGATTTCGATAACAAAGGGATGACTAACAATTGAAATAACAGGTTTTTGGCCTAACTCATTAATACAATAGAAATCCAATAGCTGCAACAAACTTCGAATTGTACCGACAGTGCCCTGCCAATAATAAAAGTTTTCTTTTTTATGATTGATATTGCTTAATACCACATCTTTATTTATAATCAGTGATAAAGGCTTACCAATATTATCTTGTACGTAACTAATTAATAATTCCCCTTCTTCATTTTTATCAGCCGCCAAAAATAAACCAATTGCCTTACGTCTTTCTTTATTTAGAAATATACACATCGAAAGCTGAAGTTGATCTACTAACTTTTTAGTATAAAATGATCCTAAGATTAAATCACAATTATTATCCATCATCAAAAAACAACTTTGTAATCCTGTTTATTATAATGTAACAACCACAAAAATAAAGCTTTAAATCAATAATGCAATAGAATACTCTCAAATAAGGGAAAATTAATATTTAAATTGCTGATTGAAGGAAATTTGTTACCGTACCTCTGCTTTAAAAACAAATTTTTAAAATTAAGTTATCAATCGAATGATGCCCTAAATTCCAAAGGTGAAACGGATGTTCGGGCTTTAAAGAGCCGATGAAAGGATTGCGGATAATCGAATCCTAATTGATAGGCTATCTCAGAAACTGACAATTCTGTAGTGGAAAGTAATTCTTTTGCTTTTTCGATTAGCCGATGCTGGATATGCTGCTGCGTCGTTCGTCCTGTTTGTATACGGAGCATATCACTTAGGTAATTTGCACTCAAATGTAGCTGCTCAGCAATAAAGTGAACCGTGGGTATACCATTAACCAACAAATTATCATTTTTGAAGTAATCGTCTAGTAAAGATTCCAATTTTGAAAGCAGGTCATTATTTACTTTTTTTCTTGTCAGGAACTGCCTGTTATAATAACGGTCACAATACTTGAGTAACAGTTCAAGGTTTGAAACAACTAGGTCTTGAGTGAAAGTATCCATGTTACCATCTATTTCCCCGCCGACGTTATCTATTATATCAAAAATAATTTTCTCCTCTTTTTCAGAAAGATAAAGTGCTTCATTCGCCTTATAGGAAAAATATCCGTATTCCTTAATTTCGGATGCCAGACGATACCCGTGAAGAAAATCTGGATGTACTACTAAAACAAATCCTTTGACTTCATTTAGTAGGATATCGTTAAATTGAAAAACCTGATTTGGGGCAATAAAATACATGATACCCTCATCAAAATCATAGTATTGCTGCCCATACCGACATTTTCCGCCGGCACAATCTTTTTTTAAAGCGATGACATAGAAATCAATTGTTATGGCACCAAGAATAGTCTCCGGATACAGTTTAACATCGTCAAAATTAAACACACTAACCAGCGGGTTTTTTGGTCTTTTTAGTCCTAAAAAATGATGAATTGTACTGATGGATGATACTTTCTCTGGAGTTTTCATATGCTCGTTTTCAGATCCATACACACCTAAATTATTCTTTATTAAAATTGCTCATTTCTAATCATATGTATTCCTTGTCTGTATGAAGTTATCTGAAATTCAGGAAACCTCTTTCTGAATTTTGAATCATCAAATATATTATCGTGTTCATACCTAGGAAGAAGTTCAAGCAATTCCTTTATACTTTTATTAAAAAATGATCCGACCTTGAACATAAATTTTGAAATTATTGAATAGTTTAGATCTTCACCATAAATCTCTGATGCAGTTCTGATAAACTCTTTATAGGTGGGATGACTAATATCTACTGGTAAATGCCATGTCTGACCATATGAGTCCGGAGTATTTCCGATCAAAGCAGTAGCTCGGCTGGCATCCGGGGTCCAGATCAAACTTCTTCTTTTATCAGCACTCAATGGTACTTTTAGTTTTTTTCCCTGTTTAATGTTATTAAAAATTAGTGTATTGGTGATACTTTGCGTTTTACCAGGACCATAAAATTCAGGTGCACGGCAAATAACCGCTTCAAGTTTTCCTAATGTAATTTCCTCTAAGACCATTTCTGCCATTTTCCTCCTAACTCTCCCTTTTCTGCCGACAGGTAAAAATGCTGATTCTTCTGTTAAAACCTGATCGTCCTGAGGATACATATAGGTATTGTCAAAAAAAACAAGCTTTGTTCTGTTAATTTTGCAAGCATCAATTACGTTTCGAAGAATAAGAGGGAATTGGTTTTCCCACAATTCCGAACTGATGGGAAGACCTAATGTAAAATAAGCAATTTCACTGCCTTTCAGTGCTTCAATTGCTTTTTCAGGGATTGATAAATCTGCAGAAAATATTTCGTCCGTATCATTCACTTTTTTTGCACTTCTGCTGACAATGCGTATAGATGAAGTAAAATTTCTTTTAAGCTCTCTTGCGAGCTCTTCTCCAATCTGACCGTTGGCTCCTAATATTGTTTGCATATTGTTATCTAATTTTATATCTACGCTAGCCATATTAATTACATTTCCTTTTTGATTCCACACACTCTTTCTATTTCTATATCGTCGACACAGCTATCGAAAATAGGGACTAATTTGAAAAGTATATTTTTCTTATCTTCATCATTACTAAACAAATAACTGGCCAAGGATTTTTCACCTTGCGATCGATTTAGAATAAATCCCTTAAAATTCTGCTGTTGTGACTATCGCAAAATCTTCATACTTATTTTATAGGACAAATTTCTGAACTATAAAAATAGAATACGTAACTAAATTTAAGAATATTGTAACAAGATCTCTGTCTGACAGCATTATTAGAAATTTACTAGTCATACTCTTGAATACAAGAACGGAATTCTTAATGCATTCATGTCCATTTCTAAGATATGCTAATAAAAAAGAACAAAAACAGAATCAGTGTAACAGTGATCTTGTTTTTATTCTTTTTACATATTTTAGGAACTTTCTCCTTATGGATTTGATACATAGTAATCCCAGATCTCCTTCGAAATTGCTGCAATTACATTTATGCCTCTTTGTTGGGGCGCCTTAAAATCAGAGACAAATACTGCTATTGCGAGATGTTGACCATTGGGTAATGTGATAATACCGATGTCATTAAATGCAGCCATTATCCCTTCTTTGTTAACTCCTGACGCACCCGTTTTATGATTTAATTCAGCTGTCGGTGGTAGAAGAACTGTAATTCTTTTGCCCCAATCAGGCAATTCTCTCATTATCTGTATAAGAAAATCGTTGCTCGTTTTTGAGAGTAATTGCTGGTTATATAAGAGCTGTAGCAATTTAATCGCTCCTGCAGGTTTGCACCAATTTTTATATTGTAAGGCCCAATCTTTTTCCATCTCTCCTTCGGTATAGACGATCGAGATATCTTTTACACCTGCATGATGGAGATATTGATTTACCGCAACTGGGCCACCAGCGACTTTTGTATATAGAAAATCACAGGCATTGTTATCACTCTTTGAAACGGCATAAGTTAACAGATCAGCTAAAGTGACATCAAGATCCTGATTAGGGAAATCTTTTACCATCGGACTCCATGTGTTGGTATCCAAAGATGCTTTCGGCATATGAAATTTATCACTGAGTTTCAGTTCGCCCTTATCTACCTTATCTAGAATAGCAAAAGCAAGCGGAAACTTGAAAACACTCATCATTGGATACTCATGGTTCCCGTTTATAATGAAACCACTTTTAAAATCCATTCCCTGTACCCCTACTCCGACATTTCCTCCAGTAGTATCTATAATGTGTTTTATCCTTTCTTGAAGTTGCTGAATAGACTTCTTTTGTTGACCGAACATCAGCTGTGGAATAAACAATAGTACAACTAAAATGTACTTCATATTTTTGAAATTGACCATAAAAGTAAAAGTATAAAAAACGAATAAATGTTGGTTTAGTATGTGTGAAAATTTTTGAGGATAAACTTTTCAGCAAACTTACTGTCTTCCACCCCCTTGAAATAACAAACAAAACCATTCTTCTCAAGTAATTTTCTTGATGCCTGATTCTCTGGATCGATAATGGCAATCACATCCATGCCTGGGAATGAATTATTAGCTTTATGGACGAGCCGTTGTAGAATTGCTGATCCATAACCCATTCGCCAAAATTCTCTCTTAAGAACATATCCTATTTCAAGAATTGCAGCATCGTATTTATAGCATTCCAATGAACAATTTCCTATAAACTCGTTTTTCTGATTAACTACCTTAAAAAATCCTAAACTTTCCTCTACAGCATTGATTTCAAGCATTGCGTCAAACTGTAATCTCGCCTCGATTTCCTTCCACTCGATTCCAGTTATGTATCTCATTGTCTCCAAATCACTGACCAGTCTTTTGAAATAATTAAAATCTGCTGCTACATATTTGACTAGGGTTATCTGCATATTTTATATTTTTAAAATGAAAACTCCGCGCATGTGGCTTTTCTACTTTAACTTTCATAAAACTTATCGACGCGTGTTGTAGGGACTGATCTTATTAGATAGCGGGCCACATATAATGACCCGCTGCTTATATACTATATTAATTTTTGATTGATATAAATTAAATATCTTCGAAAATTAACGATCAGACATTGTCTTTTGTTGAAGGTCATCATACATACACTGATAGACTATTGTTGGAAGATTATTCTTCGAAGATTCAGAAATGACATAATGTGTTAGCGATGCCAGCTCTGTTTGTGGTTTTTTATTGATATAGTCTGTATGCATAGATGATGTCGCATCATAGGGCATCTGTTCCATTTTATATAACGTTTCATTCACAATATCTTTTGAAACCACAATCCCTTTTCGTAGTGCTAAGGCTTCAACTTCTTGAATAAGCCTAATAACAGCATGCCTTTTTTCTGGATCTTCCATAACTTGACCAATCGAGCAATCGTAATAAGAGGTAGCCGTCGCCATAGAAGATATAAATATGAACTTATCCCATATTATTTTTTCTATTTTATCTGAATAATTCACATGAATATCGGCTTTTTGAACAAGATCATGTAACCCTTCTAGCCGTACATCATGTTCTCCATCTAATCCAAAATTCATGGTGCCCCATTTCCCCGTTACTTCAATAACTCCGGGCGCTTTCAAACGAGATACAATATAGGCGCAACCATCGACAACTAAATTATTTGGATAGTATTTCTTGATACGCTCTTTACTGTCGACGCCATTCTGCAGTGGTATAAAAACTGTGCTTGGGCCCACACATGTATGTAACGAACTCAATGTCTCTTCAAGATCATACGATTTGGTGCATAGGAATATATAATCCATCGTATTGAACTCCTCCACCTGATCCGAAGCTTTATCAGGTTTGATTGTAAAGGTCTCTTTTTCCAAAACAACAGTTAATCCCTGTTGCTGTATTTCGTTAAGGTGATTTCCACGTGCCAAAAAATTAATATGAATATCGCTGTTTTCATACTTTCGTGCTAACATACCACCAAAATATCCGCCTACTCCGCCTAATCCCACAATTAATATATGCTGTTCCATTGTCTGTTTAACTATGTTTATCAATAAAAATAATCAAAAGTGAATATAAACTAAGTTTTGTCAATTTTATAAATAAAATCAAAGTATAGAAAAAGAGCTTATGAATTTTAAATTTCATAAGCTCTTTTCTATTCATTTCTATCTTAGTATTGATCTCTTTAACTATTTATAATAGTTTATCAAAAAGACCCCGTAGCCTTCATTATCCAGAACCAACTCTCCATCTTTTAAGATACTACCATCTTTACCTAGAATTGACATCTGATATTTCGCTCCGGGCATTCCGCCGTCGATGGATACGGAAAAGCCTGCTCCTCCCACAGCATCTATCAATGTTACTGTCTTTTGCCAAGGAACGCTAACAATCTCTTCATAGTTATCTGGAATATTGTAAGGATCTGTAATTGTAGGTGTATATTGAACTTGTGCCGTTGTGGCAGGTCCCTTTAAAGTGTAAGTGATCTGATAGCTTGATGAATCTGAATCAGATTCTTTTGAACAACTGCCGAAAATAAAACTAACGACACACACCATCAAAAATATTTTAATAGCTCTTTCCATATAAAGTTTTCTCTTTTAAACCAAATATCATACCAACGGAGCCATATATGTATTTTTATAATTAACCCGGAGATGGTAAGTTATCTGCATAAAAAGGCTATCAAAGCAATTTCTCTAGGAATAAAGATATACTGATTAATGAAGGTAATGCCGTACTTGTTGATATCATTACCCATACATTTCCTCTAAACTATAGGACACTTCCATATAATGCCAAAAGAAAGGAGATATTTTTATTGGATGTATTCTTTAAAGTCGTTTATTACTTAAGAAGGGGTTACATTTTGGTCAAGGATTTTTTTTCCTTATCATACCTATATTCATAACTCTTCTCTTCATCAGATGGTTGTCCTCTAAATAAATTCTTATTTCCCCAATTGGGAGTTAATTTTAAAAAACTTGGTGCGATGATCCAGTTTCCATCCAAACCAATAATTCCAAATAATTCGGTCTTTTTATCCTGTGCTACAGCGCAAGCACATCTTTCATAAAAGGTTTCGGGCACTCCATCAGACTGGTCAACGGAATTACGCAAATAGTGCTTTCTGTCTACTTGTGTTTTATCCCAATATACGATAGATGCTTTTTTAAAATCAGAAACAAAATATTCAGTTAGAAACAAAGAGTTCTCCTTGCGCTGTAAGTCCGCAATAATCCGCTCATATGAAAACTTATTATAGGCTTCTGCACATGTAATTTTATCATTCTCAAGTTGTGTTATGGCATTTTTAATACCTGCTATATAAGGTCTGAGGTACTCACTTTTATAAGCAGCTCCGTTTCCAGACATCACTTTTGACAATTTATGACCCTGTGCATTCTCTGCTACAATTTTTATGACATGCCGCATTGATTCAGGAACTTTGACGCGTACATATCCATTGCCATAGTGTACGATTTCGATTTGCCCTGCAGAGGTCTGTATGGTTTGTCCTGCTGTAATAATTTCATAAATAATTTCCTTGCTTAAATTGGTCTCCATACTATAATCAAAGCTTTTGATTGGTTTTGTGCCTTTAAGTACCAACGTTTGATGACCAAAGTGCGGGGAAATTATTTTATCAACCGAAATGTCTTCGCCCCCTTCGATTGTTCCATCTAAAAAGTATATTTTTTTTACTTTAAAAATTGCATCCGGGATGTTATCTACGAAATCTAAGGTAAAATTATATCCATCTCCAAGGATATTGGATATATTAAATCGATCAAACCGGACTTCAATTAATGTATTAGGATATACATATTTTGTTATTGGCGGATATCCTTTGGGAAAAAAATAGCTTTCGTCTATCTTGCTATCATTTTGCGTCAGATCTTGCAGATCACTAAAATTAGCCCGTAAATCTCGGAGATCCGAGGGTTCATATTTATCGGCATGCAAGAAGTTATCAAGCAACAGTAGATTATCATTGAGCATATCAAGACATTCCTGCTTGGATTGACCATTTGAACAATTACTGCTGGTTAGAAAAAAAAGTATAATAATTATTTGATATATTCTTTTCATCTTTATCTTTCTAAATTTTTAATGATCTAAACTATTGGTAATTTATTGTTACTGGCTCAGATATAATCCTTAACAGGGACTAAATTAATGTATGAAATGATAAAACAAGAAGATATTTACAATACGTTTTATCCCTTTTACGATTTGATCAGGTTTACTTGTTTACACTTCACGCTCATTGCACTCCAATTCCCATAATCCTTTTGAAGGAGTATGTCTTTTGATCGTAACCAACCATCGTGAAGTTGATTAAACTGCTCGTAAACAAAATCTCATGGAGTCAGATTAATAAAAAAATGTAATTTAGTCAACCTAACTAGAAAACGAAATGTATAACAACAGTGTCCGAGTGCAAATCATCTTTTTTTTCAATATAATGATTTGCACTTTTTCCCATGCGCAAACACATTTATTTAACGAAATGTCTATTGATAGCACCAAGTTCTCAGAGACTAGAAATATACTCAGCGCATTACCGGTAGAGATATTTCAAAAAAAAGTATTTACAAATGAAAGTACTAAAATCCCCTATCGGTTCCTTTTTCCGAAGAACTTTACTACAACTAAAAAATATCCGCTTGTAATTACATTTCATAATTCTTCAAGACAAGGCAATGATAACGAAAATCAATTGGAACATTTAGCTCGAACTTGGGTAAGGGATGATATCTTTGACAAATTTAATTGCTTTGTATTAGCACCTCAATTTGAACAACGTTCCTCTACCTATTTACAAAATTCGGAAGGGATGCTGTTAGCTAGTCCATCAAAAGATGCTATTCAAATTTTGACACTGATTAAAAAACTAGAGAAGGAACATCCAAATATTGACTTAAATCGAATTTATCTAATTGGCTATTCTATGGGCGCATCGACAGCTCAAAATTTGATCAACCTAGCCCCTGAAAAATTTGCGGCAATAGTTTCTATAGCCGCTGTTCCTGACTTATCTAATCTTCATAAACTAAAGCATAAAGATATTTGGTTAATTCATGGAGAAAAAGACACAAGTAATCCATACATCGGAAGCGAAGTATTATATAAAAAATTAGACGGTAATGCCAAACTTGTTTTCACAACGTTTAAAAATCTAGATCATAACAACATTGTAATCCCTTATTTACTAACAGATGAACTTCAGAAATGGTTATTTAGTAAACAGCTATAGATTTCAGGAAATAGAACCGTTTTCATTGCATTGTCTATAGCTCCTCCAGTTGTTCTGTTTTAAGTCCTCAGCAAAAAATTATAGCTGCCAGCTGTTTGGAAAAACATAAAATGATCCTTTTTATCAATTTTGATAGATATCCAGTTCAAAAAAGAATGTAGAACCTTTTCCTAATTCACTTTCTGCCCAGATCTTTCCTCCATGCCGCTCAATAATTTCCATGCTGAGATATAACCCAATACCGAATCCCGAAACAGTCGTATTGCCCACTCGGTAATATCTCTCAAAAAGCCTTGATAAATCTTCCTGTTTTATGCCGATGCCCTGGTCAGATACCATAACCCTTGCCCTTGTACCAACTTGCTCAACAGTTACCCAAATATCACTAGCTGCTGGTGAATACTTGACTGCATTTCCGATCAGATTGTTAAACACCTGTGCTATTTTCTGCCGGTCGGCATACACTGGAATTTCTTCGTCACTCAATTTGGCTGTGATTTTATTATTCGGAAATAGAATGCGATATTCATCACAAGTTTCCTTAAATAATCCACGAAGATCAAATGTGGATTTTTCTATGTGCATCTTTCCAGATTCCAGACGTGATACGTTTAAAAAACCATTTGTCAAGGAGGTCATTAGCCGGACTTGTTTTAATGAACGCTCTAGCGCGTGTTCGGCGAATGTTAAACCATCATCCTGCTTTAACTTCAACTGTAAGATCTGGAGATAACCGTTTAAGGATGTAAGCGGGGTTTTTAATTCATGGGAAACCATACCAATGAAATCATTCTTCCGCTGCTCCTCTTCTTTGATTGCCTGAATATCTGTGGTAGAGCCGACCCACATGATCAACTTACCCTGAGCATCGAGTACAGGAGAAGCTACATTAATGTGCCAGATATACTGACCTTCTTTATTCTTAAACCGCATCTCCGAAATAAAGGGAACTCCGGTTTTGGACGCTTGTAAAAGTCCTTGCTGAAAACTCTCAAGCTCATCGGGGTGCAACATCTGAAAATATCCGAAATCGCGGAGATCTTCGAAGCTCAACCCTGAAAAATCGAGCCATCCCTGATTGAAAAATGTTACTTCTCCGTTTGGAAGTGCATTGGATATTTTAACAGGAACAAGATCAGATAACTTGCGAAAATGCTGCTCGCTGATCTCTAGTGCTTTTCGTGAATTTACCTGCTCGGTTACATCAACTGCTACAATTACAATATCAGAAACGTTATCATGCTGATCAAAAATAGGCTGGTATACGACATTGAAAAATAATTGTTTTAATTTTCCTCCATGTTCAAGCAATGCTGGTATTTCATTGGCATAGAATGGTTCTCTTGTTGCAAATACATTATCCAATATTTCAAGAAAAGGCTGACCATCAAGTTCAGGTAATGCCGACGCCAATGGAAGACCCACAATTTCTCTGGTCTTACCCCAGACATCAAGTATTTTATCATTAGCGGTCTCCACGATCAGTGTTTTACCCTGAAGCACTCCAATTGCCACGGGTGCCTCTTGAATGAGAAACTTAAATCTGGATTCACTTTGGGCAAGCAGTTCATTTGTTGCTGTAAGCTCGTTTGCGTATTGCTCCAACAGCTTTCTTGCGTGAACGCGGTCCGTAATTTCGAAAGACATCACCAACACACCATTTCTATTTCCATCTAGATCCGATAAGGGCTGATAGGTATAGTCTACATAGGTTTCTCTGATCGATCCATCAGCGTTTGTGAAAATAACCGGACTTTCCTTCACATCGATCACCTGCCCTGTTTCCATGACCTGACGAAGCTGACTTGCAAAAGGTTGGTCGGCAAGATCAGGAAGGATTTCAAGAAAGGGTTTACCGACGACTTCTTCTCTTGTTTTCTTCCAATAAGCAAGATTGGAGTCATTAATCATTTCTACAACTAGATCAAATCCCCGGATCACGACGACAGAAGCAGGTAGCATATCTAGTATCTGTGCCATGTTATTACTTTCTTGTTTCGCTTTTCTTCTGCTGTGAACGAACGCGGTCACTTCGAAAGCAAAATTAAAAACCCCGTCTACTTGTCCGTTAGAATCAAACCGGGGAATATAACTAAAATCGAAATAACGGTCTGTTGTCGGTCCATCTTCTTCTTTTGAAATAGCGACTAAGCGATCACGAAAAGAAACAGGAAGACCTGTTTTAAAGACATCGGTTAAAGCTTGTGCAATATCGGTATCCACAATTTCGGGAAGAGATTCGAAAAACGGGCGGCCAACAAGTGAGCGGCCTGGCAACATGGCCTGATAATTGGGATTTACAAATTCTATTAATAGATTCTCACCAGTCATGACACTAATCCCAACAGGTGCCTGAAGGAAATAATCGTGCAGACGGTCACGATCTATTTTCATTGCATTATTAAAAGCGGTATCTTTTTCACGTTCCATTACCTCTTTCGTATTTTCCTGAACCCAGATCGCTACCTTATGCACTTTACCGTCAAGATCTACCATCGGTGCATAAACAAATGTTACATAAATAAGATCCTGCTTACCATTGCGCATAAGAATCATTGGCACCTGATCGGCATGATACGCCTTACTATTGGAAACAACATGACATAAAATATCCTCATATTGCTCCCTCACTTCTGAAAAGGTTTCCCAGTAAGATTTACCGATTAAATCCTCTTCCCTTCTACCTGCGATCTGGAGAAACTTCTCATTGGCTAATTCGGCGATAAAACCGTCCGAATTGAGAATACAAATTCCAGATGGTGCAGTGTCTACCAAAGCTTTTAGTAGATGGTTATCATTAAAATTCATTCATTACAAAATAAAATACGAAAGTAGCTGATTGTCGCGCAGGAGATGTATCAAAAACTTGCTATTATGCTATAGTAAAGTCCAAAAGCCTGCCCTTCTTAGGCAAATAATATAAACGGTTAATGTCAAAAAAACTGCTATGCTATGTTCTGCTGGTCAAAAATATCATGAATATCTTTATTGTAGAACTATAAATAAAAAATTAATGAAATATACGTATTTATACCTTTACCGCACGTTTTAATTCGTATTATAGCAGTACGAGCAGGGTGACGCTTAAAATGATTTCATTTTTATTTCTTAAATTTACTCTCTGTTTCTGATTGAAATAATATTCTGAAAGAATAAGCTTGTAAAAAAATCTAATTCCTCCTCGATATTACATCAAAATAACAATAATATATTATTGAACGTTTTTAATAGCTCTTATGGAATTTTTAGATTGTGAAGATGAGAAAATTACACTATGTGGTCTGATCCAGGATCTCGGTTTTCTATTTGTATTCAATAACAATAAAAGATGCATAGCTGCTAGTGAGAATGTTACTTTACTGTCTAATACTCCTTTAGAAAAATATTTAGATCTTAATATCGATATCATTCTAGCTGCTTTAACGGGCAATGACAAATTAGTCTTTGAAACCATAGAAGATAGTTTCAATACCTCTATTTTTTACAGATTTACAGAAAAAATAATCATCAATAATGAAAATTATGATTTAAGTATTTATCGCTATAATGATCATACCTATGTGGAAGCGGAGATTTGCAATAAAAATCTGTTAAAACCTAATCGATTGTATTATTATGCTAAATATTTAGAAGAGAATAAAACAGATATCTGGAAATCGCTTACGAATATCATACGCCAGATTATTAATTATGACCGGGTAATGGTCTATCAATTTTTGGAAGACAGCAGTGGAAAGGTTATTGCAGAATCAAAATCGGAAAACATACATTCACTGTTAGGCTATCGCTATCCTGAATTTGATATACCTAAGCAGGCCCGCGAATTGTACACCATCTTTCTTGCCAGACATACTGCAGATATAGATGGAGCTACACATAAAATCATCAGTAATGATCACGCGGATATCGATTTAACAAAAACGAGCATTAGAGCGCTCTCTCCGATCCATCTCCAATATTTAAGAAATTCTAAAGTTAGCGCCAGTGCAAGCTTCTCTATTATAAAAGATGGCAAATTATGGGGACTGGTTACCTGTCAGAATAATACACCGCTACATGTGGATCTTGCCCAGAGGCATCTTTGTACTTTTTTGACCCAATTTGCTACGAATCATCATATTTCTAATTTATTAAAAAAAGATATAGAATTGCAGAATACAATGCATATTCTAGAGAAAGATCTAAAAGGTGATCTTTTAATAAACAGAGATACACATGATGTTCTTGAAAGGTTTGGCGAGAAGATCATGCACATCATGAATGCTGATGGACTGTATTTAAAATATGCTAAAAATGAAAAATCTTTCGGCATAATTCCCGACAGAAATCAGTTGCAGGAAATCCATAATTTCATAAAAAATGACATTGGAATAATTTCCAGCAATCAATATAAATTCAGCAGTGGTATAAACCAACTTCCGGGCGTGATGGCTGCAGAGATATTACCACAATCAGATTGGAAAATATACCTGTTCCGCAAAGAGCGCTTAATAGAAGAGATATGGGCAGGAAAACCTGAAAAGCATCTTCAGTACGATGCAACAAAAAAAATAAGTTTTCCTTCTCCAAGAACTTCTTTTGATGCATGGAAACAAATAACGGGCAATACATCCTCACCATGGCTTAAGATCGAGATATCATTCTTAGAGCGTATTGTTTTCCTTATTCAACAAGCAATTGCCAAAAGGAATGCCGAAATAGAACAACTTAACAAAGATCTTGTCCGTTCTAATAATGCGCTCGATACTTTCAGCTATACACTGACACACGACCTTAAAAATCCGTTGTCATCCATCAAACTGGGAGCACAGATGTTATTGATGAAAAATGATATTCCAAGGGAGCTTTTACTTAAACTGGCGAACAATATATTAGATGCATCAGCGCTTATTACCGAAATGATCGATAAGGTTCATGAATTATCTAAATCGAATTCGGTTGCATTAAATCTTGAAATCTTGGATCCAAAAAGCAATATCCTTTCCATTACTGAGATTGCGAAAAATCAATACGGTGTTGATGGTCTGGATTTTAAAATGGGGGAAATTATTCCTATACGAGGCGAGCGAACTCTGATCTATCAACTTTTTTTAAATATTATCGGAAATGCGGTTAAGTACAGCAGCAAGCAAGAAAATCCAAAAGTTGAAGTATACAGTAAACAATCTGGAACGATGGTAACCTACTTTATTGTAGATAACGGTATTGGAATGGATCTTCAGAAAGAAAATAATATTTTTGATATCTTTCAAAGACTTTCAAACTCCTCAGGATATGATGGTTCTGGAATCGGACTTTCTATTGTAAAAAGAATTGTTGATCGATTAGGAGCGGATATTAGAGTTGAAAGTGCTGTAGGAAAAGGAACAACATTTGAGATTATATTTGAGAATGCTGAATAATGTATTCTTCTGTCTTGATCTTTAAGGAACACGATCAGAAATCGTAGTTCCTTATTTTCTATCCTCTTTAATGCTATACAAATTCTCCACTTCTGTGATCAGCTTTTGAATAATTTCTGCTGTAGATTTCCCACTATACCCATTATTAGATTGACCTGTCCAAATACTAACAAACTGGCTATTATTGTTCGCTTTTGCGACTCTTCTCAGTTCGCCGGTTAACTTATTCTGATAAGGATAAGGCAATATATGTCCTTCATCTACTAGATTTGTAAAAATATTCTTGATACCTCGTGCATAACGTCCTGAAAAACTTTTAGTAAGCGCAATAGCTGTTTCATCGACATCCCTTAAACGCTGTTTTTCAAATTGTTCTAACGCACTTTCTGCAGACCCCAAAAGGAGGCTTCCGAGTTGAAATCCTTGTGCTCCCAGGAGTTGCGTAGCCAGTAAGGTCTTGGCATTGTAGATACCGCCTGCATAAATAATCGGTATATTGACGCTATCATAAACTTGAGGTAACAAAGATAAACCTCCTATGGCAGGTATGTCATCGCTGCTAAAACTACCCCGATGTCCGCCAGCCTCAAGTCCCTGCACACAAACAATATCAACTCCAGATTTTTCTAAAATAACCGCTTCGCTAACAGATGTACAGGTTCCTAGAAGCAGGGTGCCATTATTTTTTAACTTATAAATACTTGGTTCATCAAGATTACCAAAAGTGAAACTTACAAACCTACATTTTTCCGCAATAAGAGCATCAATTTGGTCATGATAGCTATTGATCTGTATTTCTTCAATGCTGGGCAGATGAACATCGAGATGGTGCTCACGTGCAATATTTTCAATAAAATCTTTGGTTTCAGTATATTTTTCTCTTAACGCATCCGTCAGTTCAGGTATATCATTTACAAAAATATTCACCGCAAAGTTATTTTTTGTCAACTGCTTTGTTGCGCGAATATGTTGAATACATTTTTCAGCAGGCAGGTCGCCCAAGGCAAGAGTACCTAAGCAATCTGCATTAGTCGCCGCAGCTACCATTGCTGGAGTTGTAACACCAAACATTGGTGCTTGTATAATGGGATACTCAACGTCTAATAGTTTGGTTATATTATTTTTCCAGTTCATGATATGGGGTGTTAAATTCCAGCTTTACATCTTATTTAAGAAGTTCATAAACAAATATAAAGCATAATTTTACATCTTTTTAGTCGTTTTTTTTGCTATGTTTTGCATCATACCCTTAAAAATGAAAGCATGGAAAGGCAAAACAGAGTACCAGTACAATCTACCGGATATACCCAATGGCCGGAATGTTGCTGTTTGGGTAAACGTATCATCTTGATCAATCTTAAATTCTAACCAGGCCTCTCCTGGCAATTTCATTTCGGCATATAACAGTAGTCTACGTTCTTTTTTATCTGCAAGAATTACTCTCCAAAAATCGATGACACTGCCTGTAGACAAGGTATCTGAATTTGTTCTTCCTCTTTGTAAACCAACCCCGCCAAACAGTTTATCCAAAAATCCACGAATACCCCATAACCAATCTGCATAATACCATCCTGTTTTACCTCCTATTGACCAAATATTACGCAAGGCACGATCCACATCATCCACTTTCATTGATCTGACATCTTTAAAACACCCGTCTTGCGGAACTTCAATAAGTTTAACAAAGCTGTTGGGATACCTTTCTATATTCAGTGCATCTCGCCAGCTCGATATGACTTGATTTTGTTCGATCTTACCAAAGGCCAGTTCAATAGCCTGTTCATAACGCATAGGTTTTACATTTATTTTTTCCTGTAGATCATTGGGTTTTGCTATTACATCTACCCGCATACTCTCAACTAAACTACTTGCTAATGGAAACGAAGTAGAGGTAACAAAATATAGCCAATAAGAAGATAACTTGGGTGTCATGACAGGAACGGTAATGATCCAGCGCTTAAGTTTTCGCACTTGTGCGAAACGGAGCAGCATGTCCTTATAAGTCATTACATCAGGCCCACCGATATCATAGGTTCTATTAAAAGTAAATTCCTTCATAAGCACTCCTTCTAAAAATGAGAGCACATCACGAATGCCAATTGGCTGGCACCTTGTTTTTAACCATTTCGGAGCAATCATAACCGGTAGCTTCTCGACCAAGTCTCTTATGATCTCGAAACTCGCACTACCCGACCCTACGATAATACCAGCTCTTAAAGTAGTTAAAGCATAATGGTGCGATTGTAAACGTTCTTCAACATTTAAACGTGATTGCAAGTGTTTTGAAAGCTCTTTGCTATTAACAATACCACTTAAAAAAATAACTTGTTTAATATTTGTTTGTTCGATACTTGCTTTAAAATTAGCAGCTACAGTAAGTTCGGCCTCTGTAAAATCGGTTTCTGAGGATGACATCGAATGCATCAGATAGTAAGCGACATCAATATCCTGCGGAATTTGATCCAAAAAATCATTCTTCAAAAAGTCGACCTCTATCAGTTCAAAATCAAAACCGTCATATTTGCTCCTATCAAAGCGATTCACATCACGAACACAGCATACAACTTGATGTTTTTTGTCAAGCAAGACTGGAAGTAAGCGTTGAGCAATATAACCTGTGGCTCCTGTCAATAGTATTTTCATCTGTAAAGATTTTCATTAAGAAACATATAATCCACCACTTCGTAATAGAATTATCTTCAAGCGTCCTGTGATCGTTCAAGAGTCAGCCCGTTAAATACAACATCAATAAGTATTATCCATGGCCCATGTACATGATAGATCTTGTACTGGACATCTAAAACATGGAGTAATGTACGTTCACATTTCCATTCCGCCAAGTAAAGATAATAACAATTTGTATCGGTAAAAGTAAGTCTTCCGCTATTTAATTTATGTATTTTTCAATTTTACCTTAAATAAAAACTGATAACTTTTGAAAAAATAATTTGATTATAGTTTATTTATATTTATATTTATATTTGAGATAGTATCGGGCATTGTAGTGGTTATTTAGTCCAAGTAAGTACCTTACGTGATCATTCACCACATCACTTGCCGATTTTTGTTATTCATAAAAAGTGCGCAGTACTCTGTAGAGCTTGATTCCAATCAACCTTTACTAATACATACATCCTTTTCTTGCTAGCAGATCGATCGACTTCCGCAAGTTATCAAGTTATATCTTATGACATGAAGGGTAGCGCAGAATTAAATAATTTTTAATAAAAACTATAATATAATGCAAGAAGGAACAGTAAAATTCTTTAACGTTACCAAAGGTTTCGGTTTTATTACACCATCAAATGGTGGTCAAGATGTATTTGTACATTCAACAGGTTTACTAGATGACATCCGTGAAAACGAGCGTGTTACTTATGAAGTAGAAAACGGTCAAAAAGGTGTTAACGCATTCAATGTACGCGTAGCAAGATAAAAGAATTGGGGAATTATATTGTAATTCTCTCTATTTTTGATGTAGTGATTAGCAATTATGCTAATTAACTACATTTTTTACAATAACCACTCCCACCCACAAATAGTATGGTGCATATCTCATGTGCTTATCCTGCGAAACCTCTACAAACTCATAAAAAACTGTATTCAATTGGCCCTCATTCATCTATCGGCAATGCACACTTATGATAGAAGCCTGATCATAAGCAACTTAAAGCTAATAATACTATTATTTATTTAAAAGATTCTCCATTTCTAAAACCGCTATTTTTCTATTTTCATGATATCGCTCAACTTCAACATTTACGACTAAGCCATCCACTATAACCGGGCTTCTGATTTCAACAATTTTTGAATCATCATGTAATATCCAAGCTAAAAATTGTCTACCATTATTTAACTCCTTATAAATATCGGGTTTTCTCATAGCACTAAAATCTAAAATTCAGCTATAAAGGGGGATTATACACCCCCTCGGATAACACGCAATAAAATAACGATGATGGCAATCACTAATAGAATATGAATAATCCCACCAGTAAAAAATCCTCCAAAAAAACTGATCGCCCAAATAATTATCAAAATTACGGCGATTGTGTATAATATATTTCCCATAGTAAAGTAATATTAGATTTAAAATAAAGAAGCCGGTAGTATATACCGGCCTGTTCTTGATCAATTTATTTTGCTGCTCCGAGATTAGCTTCGCTCATTGCAATTTCAGTCAATAATACATCTGTATCCTTTTCCTCCGCTAATGTAGCCGCTAACAGTTCTTCTGCTTCACTGTGTTCCATCAATTTCGCATAAGTAACAAGACAGCCATAGGTTGCAATCTCGTAATGCTCCACCTTTTGTGCAGCGGCGATCAAAGCAGCATCCAGTACTTCAGGGCTATCCTGGAATTCTTCCAAAATTTCATCAGCCTCGTTTAATAGGCCTTCCATCGCTTTACATTTTTTACCACGAGCGGTCATATCCAGACTCGAGAATACCGCTTTTAATCTTTCAATCTGCCCTTCTGTCTGTTTATAGTGCGTTTTAAATGCTTCTTTTAAACTATCACTATGAGCTCCGTCTGCTAACTTTTTTAAACCTTTAAGCAGTTGCTTTTCCGCACCCAGAATATCTTTCAACTCATCTACAAATAATTCATGTAAGTGCGCATTTGGCATTTCGCCATCTTTGTTTTTTTTAGCCATGATCTTAAGTTTTAATTTAAACTACACTAATAACTTATGGGACAGATAATAGTTCATTACGAAATATAGAACGCGTATAAAAAAGAAGATATTAGGTAAAAATCTCGTTATAAAAAATTTAATACTTCGTCTTCAAATGACTTCTGAAATCGAAGTATTATTAAGAATAATAATATATAAGAAAAATTGATAAGAAAAAAGCAAACCACTTCTTGTCCTATTTGTTTTATAGATGACAATTATAAAATAATACATATATGGAAGAGGAAAAAATGAATTTGGAAGGTCGACTTATCAACTATCAGGAGTATTATGAGGCTCTAGAACAACCTAAAACTTTTAGCTTTGATTATAGTCCGCAACGATTAATTATTAAAAATTACACATTACGAAATAAGGATAAATCTCTTTATGCTAAATTCCTCAATACTTTTTTTCCTGATAAGGAAGAGGAAGAGCTCTTAAATTATGATAAGGAGTTATTATATCTCAAAAGATTCGGAAAGGATGAATTGGCGAGATGGCTGATCGATTATAATGTACGCCTATTGCAATCGGATATTAATTCGACAGATAAAGATGCCATTTTTAAGGTCGTAGCAATCCCTGCTGAAGATGATGTAGATAACTACTTAGCAAAGGATCACCTGATACTCCATCATATATTACCGCTTGATGTATTAGAATTCCCATATCCGGTGTGGATAAACATTAAATTGCCACATACAGGATCATAAGCAACTTCATGTTGGAAAAGTCTTTTTATTATTTTAGTAAACTTAAAAATTATAGCGATGTTGTATATTTTAAACGAAGACACTTACGACCTTACTCCTACATTTAGTGAAAATCTGCTGATAGATGGAGCTAATGTGGTGAAAACAACTTTTATTAATTCTAAAAATGAAAAATATTTTATGATTTCTTCCGCTGATGTAGCAGATGCATTTTTTGATGACAACAACGTTGAACTTGATATTTCAGATGCCATCAAAAGAATACAGGAATAAGTTGTTGCCTTTACCGAGCTGAATAGCCCGACACACCAAAGGTTACAAAATAATCTAAAACACAACAATAGAGCCGATTACATCAATTGCAATCGGCTCTTACCTTTAGACCTGCTTTGGTTTTGAAAATACACTCTGTAAGATAACAGATAACATAACAAAAGCACAACCTAAATAAAACGAAGTATTGACCTCTTTACCCTCATTAAAAAATATAAATGCTAAGATTATGGAATAAATAGGTTCTAAATTGAAGCTTAGATTAACCGTAAAGGCAGGTATTACCCGTAAAACTTCCGCAAACAGGACATACAACGTGACGGTACAAAAAGCGGCTAGCAATAATAGGTAGAGTAGATCTGTTGTAGAAGGAAGCAACGTTGTCACTGGAAAAAAATAGAGATAAAATGGTAATAGTATTCCCAAACCGATTGTCCCTCCTACCATTTGATAGTAATTGATGACGATGCTATCATGCTTTTTTACCAACCGCTCATTAAATACAGTATACAATGCTGCAAATGCGGCTGATATAACTCCAAGCCATATCCCAAGCTGATAAGATGAATCAAAATGAAATATTAAACTGATGCCTAATAAAGTTAGGCAACTTAATAAAAGCTGTGGGACTGAAAAAGGTTTTTTGTTGATCAGAGGTTCGAAAATTGCTGTAAATAAGCTTGTCAAACAGTAACAGACCACTCCGATTGATATGTTTGCATATTTTATACTGGCATAGAAAAATATCCAATGGATGGTAATCAACATGCCTACGGAACTTACAGTAAGTTTTTCGGGCATGGACTGCTTGATATCTTTTTTAAAGAACTTTAAAACAAAGAACAATATAATTGCTGATAAAAGTACTCGGTACCACACTAATAAACCCTCGTTTAAGGATATTAATTTACCGAAAACTCCCGTAAAACCGGCTAATATAACAGCAATGTGTAAGCGTAAATATGATTTTTTCATGAAAATGAGCGTATTTCTTTTTTATAGTTAATATCTAAATTTTTGACATACTGATGCGCACGGCTTATCAGCCGAAAGTATGTCAATCTATTTTACTATGACATTACGCTATTGGAGGAGGAAGGCTACTTTTTCTATTCATGATTGATTCAAAAATAACTATTTTTTATTAAACATAAGCAAGATATTGTATTTCTCTGCTTGCTAATATCCCTGAATAAAAGTATTTTGCTGTTATATGAAAATTCATGTATTAAAAGATGGTGACTTCTGCGTCGACAAAAACAAGGTATTTACTCCTTTGGAAGAATTAACAAGCGCGACAGGCCTTAAAATGGCTGTCCAGCCTTTTCTAATTGAGGTTGAGGATCATGTTGTTTTGCTGGATGCAGGGCTAGGGAGATATCATAAAGGATCTCCCGTAATACTTAATAACCTACTAGCCCTCGGTTTCAATCCCTCATGTATTACAACTATTTTATTGTCACATCTCCATAAAGACCATATTGCTGGCTTAGTCAATACACAAGGAAATGAATGGTTTCTGAATTTTCCTGATGCAAAGATTTATATGCAGAAAAGAGAATATCTTTTTGCTAAAAGTAAGACCAATAATCCCTCTTTTGATTTTGACATTTTGGATTTTATGACCGAAAATGCCACCATTGTTTGGATGGACGAAGATAAAGGTATTATATGCTCAGAAATTTCTTTTGAAGTGACAGGCGGCCATACACCCTTTCATCAGGTGTTTTTAATTCGCGACAAAGAAAGCATTGCTTTCTACGGTGCTGATAACCTCCCAACAGCAAGCTATTTAAAATATCCAATTGCATTTAAGAGCGATTTCGATGGTAAGAAAGCTATGGAGCAACGTACTGAATGGGAAAAACTTGCAAAAGCGGAGCATTGGAAAGTGCTTCTGTATCACGACATGAAAATAGCTATCTTACAGTTCTAAAATTTAAGCTGACGATTTAATCTTGCTATTTAAATTTCATTTCCAAAGCCGCGAAAGTTTTTGATGCCATGAATCAAGCAACTTGTAGCAATAACTGCTGCAGTACCCATGCTAACAAGGAAGATAGCTGTTCCGTTATCTCTATTGGCAACCGCTACAGCTATTAATGCCCATACTCCTACTAAAGCATATTCGCGCATATTACGCTTCCAGGTCATAAAAACATTAACAATACCCGCTACAATTACCATGATCATTGTCCAGTATACCGGTGAAATATTCCATCCATTCCAATCGATTTTAACGAGATAAGCGGCTATGTTTGCGATTAATGCAACCGATATCCACCCTGCATATAGCGAGAATGGCCACCAAACGAATGCGACAATACGAAATGAAGGATTAGTCAGTGCTACGTTAACATTCACAACAATCTTCAATAACGTTAGCAGTAACAAAATCATCAATAATACAGAAATTCCGATATAATCTGTCAACCAAGCAATAACCCATATACTATTTAACAGGCATGAAACCGTAAACCATGCTCCTACCCGATCTATAATTTGGCTCTCTTTCTTTGCTTTCAATATGAAAAATGAATACGTAACAAAACCGATCAAAAGCAAATAAATCAGTCCCCAGATAGAGAAAGCAAACGACGCGGGAGTAAAAAAGTTATGATAGTCATCGGAAACAGTTTTCATTGTTCTGCCATTTATGAAACCGGTATTTGATAAGTAATTAATAACGATCGTAGTTAATAAAGCCACAAGATTAGTAATCGCAAGGGTAATATTTTTCATAGTATGTTGATTATAATTCAATAACAATCAAACAACGTAGTCGTTTGCCATTCATATGTTAAAATTTACACCTCATGGGATCAAAGCTTCTTTTGCCAATTTATTTCAACTTCATCGAACTTTTATGATCCTAAAAAGGTTCTAAAGTGATAAAAGAAATATAATTAAGATGGGATCAAATGAATTTGTATTCAAATTTCCGATGAATTCGAGACTTTGCTTAGTGCAGAAAGATAGCGTAAGCAATTCCAGTCAGTTGTATAATTCTCACTGAGAAGCATGAATTTTATTTTAAGTAAAACATAACTTTTACACGTTGCTCTACCTGGTAAATCTTTTTGAAAACCATCATACTTCTATAGCAAGATAGTTTCGCAAAAAAAAATAGGGTCACAGCCTGTTCAAAGCTGAGACCCTTTTATATACCAAATTAATAGCACGGTGATGAACCGAATATCAAAATTAATAACTATTACTTCTTATTTTCAACAATGCGTCCTAAAACCCGTATTTAATTTCAACATACGGTACAAATACGAAAGCGAACATAAAGAAAATGGATATTCACGCACGTTATCACTTTATAAAAATAAAAATTATGATCCTAGAAAATATAATCGGAATCACTGCCGGAATTTTAACATCAATATCCATGTTGCCTCAGCTTTTAAAAGTGATAAAGGAAAAAACCGTTGAAGACCTTTCTTTGCCCATGATCATTATCCTGATAACGGGCTTATCCTTATGGGTGTGGTATGGAATAATAAAGAATGAATTACCGATTACTATTTCAAACGCTTTTGCTGTCCTAGTCAATTTGTTTTTACTGAGTTATTACCTGAGATTTAAGGACAAATAAGTATAGCAACTAGGATCTTCTCTCCTTATTACCTATTTACTTTTTTACTAATCTCTAAAACTCGAACCTTTTGCTTTATCAGTTGTTGTATAAGAAATGCATCAAAACCAATACGAAACAAAAACCATGACTAGCAACCAAAAGACAGCAACCGAATAAGGGTAATCTTAATTGCTATCCATAACAGTTTACTATTCTGGGTGGAAGTATGATGTTGGTAAGATAAAATTTCAAAAAAAATCACTTATAATAAAAAAAGATGAATGTAAAACGAATTTTCGGAACGATACTGACGCTATTAGGTGTTGTAGGAATGATTTATACGGGCTATGAATTGGTTAATAAGAGTACGGCCTATACGACGCTCATCGTAGTCGGAATTATTGGTCTAATCTTTTTCTTCTCTGGAATAGGCTTGGTTAAAAACACCAAGGACGAAGCGTAATGCAATTCCACAAACTTCCTTAATTGCTAATTTATATGACTATTAGTACAAAATTGTGCAGTTATTCTTTATCTTTAAATACAAAAAGAGACGTACAGCATGAATAAGATTGATATATCTGATAATTTAGCAATTCTGGAAAAGGAAAATAATGAACTTAGAAATCGCGTTGCTGAACTCTCCGACTTTATTGAAAATGGTTCTGTCCCATTACATTGGGTGGATGAGAGCGGGATTATTATTTGGGCAAACCAAGCAGAATTAGATCTATTGGGTTATGACAAAGAAGAATATATTGGCCATCCGATCAGTGATTTCCATAAGGATGCAGCAGTAATCGAAGAAATTCTTAACCGCCTTACCGCCAAAGAAACCATACGGGATTTTCCTGCAAGATTGAAATGTAAAAATGGTTCTATTAAGTATGTTGTAATCAGTTCAAATGTACTTTTCAAAGATGGAAAGTTTATACATTCGCGCTGTTTTACAAAAGATGTAACGCCGCTGGTTGAAGAAGAAAAAAGGAAAAACAAGCTCATGACTTTACTGGAAGAGAGTGAAGAACGACTTAGACTGGCCATTGAGGCCACTGATCTAGGCACTTGGGACTGGGATTTTGAAGAAAACAAACTCTATATTTCTAAACAAGCCGAAAAAATTCTTGGACTACACCTCAATGACCTTAACTACCACCACATTTTAGAGCTCCTTCATCCAGAGGATCAAAATAACGTTAACTTTATAATACAAAAGCTAAAAGAAAGCAGTTCCAATTCACACTTTGATTTTGTATGCCGGGTATTAAAGAGCGATAAAAATAGTACCATATGGATACGCGTTCAAGGAGCTACCTATATGGATAATACAAATAAGATGCATAGAATTATTGGTTCGGTACTTGATATTACTGAACTTAAAAATTCGGAAACTAAAAATGCTGAACTGGCGGCAATTGTTAATTCTTCCAATGACGCCATTGTCAGTAAAACTTTAGAAGGCATCGTAACAAGCTGGAACGCTGCAGCAGAAGAATTATTTGGGTTTAAAGCTGGTGAAATAATCGGTCAGCCTATTTTGAAGTTAATTCCTGAAAACCGCAAAAGTGAAGAGGATCATATCCTTGCGAAATTACGAGCTGGTCAATCATTAAAACACTTTGAGACTATTCGTATCTCCAAAACGGGACAGCTGCTGGACGTGTCTCTAACCATATCACCCATTAGGGATATTACTGGTCAAATAATAGGAGTTTCAAAAATTGCTAGGGATATTTCTGAAAAAAAACAGGAAGAAAGGAGGAAAAATGATTTTATCTCCATGGTGAGCCATGAACTGAAAACTCCGCTTACCTCCATTTTATTATTTACTCAGATCATGCAGAAAAATTACCAGGACAATAAAAATGATCTGGGTAAACAGATGAGTAACAAAATTGAAACCCAGTCTAAAAAAATGATTGCCATGATACGGGATTTCCTCAGCCTCGCCAGGATTGAAGAAGATCAACTGCAAATAAATAAAGAGTCCATAACACTTCTATCTTTATTTGAGGAAGTGCGAGAGGAAGCGCAATTGATGATATCTAAGCATAAAATTAAGTTTGCCTGCGCAGAACCAATTACAATCTTTGCAGATCATGATAAAATAGCACAGGTCTTTACCAATTTGATTTCAAATGCAATAAAATATTCACCTGCCGGTGGCACCATCACGATTGGTTGTGAGAAAAAAGACGGGAAAGTCAAATTGTTTGTTAGTGACGAAGGTATCGGAATTGCTAAAGAAGATCAAGAAAAGTTATTTAACCGTTTCTACAGAGTTGATAATGATGAAATTGCACACATATCAGGGTTCGGCATAGGGCTTTACATTGTTTCTGAGATCCTGCGTTATCATGATTCAGCAATTGAAGTAGAAAGCGAGAAAGGATCTGGAACGACCTTCTACTTTTCACTTGATGAGATCGGTGATCCAATCCCTAGCTAGGAATAAACATAAATAGAAACGTCCAATTAGTCATTAAATTATCCTGGGATCTATCCAGAAAATATCACGTAATAACACGAGTTCTTGGGGGTTAATTAGATTATAGATCATTTCCTCTGTATCATCCAAAATTCCCCAATGATGGTCATGCTCTTTCACAGCAAGTACTTTCAGAATAGCATCTTCGTCACATATCCAAATATCTGATTCCATAACGGTTACATGATGCTTTTTAAACCATTTTTCAGCTTGATTTGCATCCAGACACATTAGCGTTCCGGTCAGTTCTTCTATATCCCGCCTTTCATAAGTCACATGCTCCTGATAGTACATCTCTAGGTATTTAAAATAAATGTCGTAGTCACCCGTACGTAAGGCATGATTCCGGATCAGTAACCGTTGTGGATCGAATGAAAAATCGTAAATTTCTGGATTGGCTGTGAAATGATAACGAAGATCATATAGTCTACATTTCTGCTGCAAACGTTGCGAATGATCATCTTCTACAAATACTTCTCCACCAAATTTATTATCATCTATGTGTTTTAAAACCTGATCTATTACGAGAATGGTCGGCTTTTTTAGATAAGTATTACTTCCATTAAAATTCATTTGTAGAAGATATTCGTGTACATTGTGAACCCGGAGAGGTTGCCATGTCGAGTTAGATAAATCAAGAGAATTATAGGACGTCAATAAGTTATATCCTCTGCACTTGAGATCTAGAAGTAAGGGTCGGGATAAGGAAGTGAATCGCATAACATGTAGGAGATTAGGTAAATAAAAAATTTTACTTCATAGTAGTTTGTTGTTATTATAGAACAAATCTGTAATTCAAGTTGTTTGCTTTTTTATTCGGTTTTTGAAGAAAATTTATAATTTCTCTTTATCTAGAATATAAGAATCAACTTTATAAGCGCTTATGCGTTATACAATTACAGTTCACAAAAGATTTTAGTGAGTCACCGATTTTATGGAACTCATTGCTTTGATATTGTTTATTTAACTACTAGAAAGGAGAATTTATGCCCTGGTACAACAATGATTATCCACCGTCCTATAAAAACCAGCCCGTTGAAATTCGTGAGAAAGCTGTAGAAATTGCGAATGCGCTATTAAAAGAAGGCGCCAGTGAAGGAACGGCTATTGCAATAGGACTAAAGCTTGCGCGAGAACATTTTGCAAAAAAGGAAGCTGATAATAATATCGCAAAACTTATGGATGATCACGATACGTGATCATCTACCAGCTTCACTCTAATTTTATATTAATAATTTGAAATTTACCTAAATGGTTCATTAATATGATAATAATCACAATACGATCCATTCTTAATGGCCGATTGTTAAATATGGCCGATTGTTAAATATGGCCGATTGTTAAATAAAGATCATGTCGCTATTGTAAATTCCATTAATCAGGACTGCAGTAATAAAATTTTTCTTACCCTTGTCTTCTGATTTAAAAAATGAATATGCCCTTAGTCTGATACGGGTTAGCATAGCAATAAGCAGATTAATCACTAAGCCTAAAAATGACAGGACCGGAATAAATAAAAGTACAATCAGGTTTTTCATATTTAAAAGTTATAACGGAAATACTATTATAAAACAAAGTGAAATAAAAGTGGTTAATAAAATATTTTAAAACAGGTATAATTCGGTACGAAATCATTGTATATACGTGATAATACAAGTCAAAATACCTGATTGATAAAATGATAACTTTCTGTCCAGAAGAGTAAGAAAATACCTGTTTTTTTCAAATACTACGCATTCGAAGCGTCTTCTTAAACATTGTTCGTTTCAAGCCGTTCTTACTTTGGGAAATCTCAGCTAAGAAGAGAGTAATGTAAACTTTAAAATGTAAAACAATGGCAAAAGATCACGGAAGACAGATTAAAGACGATGCTCAATATGAAGCATTACGCAAGAAAGGAATGAGTAAGGAAAAATCCGCACGAATTGCAAATTCTCCGGATGCCAGCAAGAAAGGCGGAGAAGCTACTGACTTGGATTCAAGGACAAAATCAGACCTACTTGCAGAAGCAAAAAGAATTGGCATAGCCGGTAGGCATTCAATGAAAAAAGATGAACTGATAAAGGCTATTAGGAACCATTAAATTTATTTCAATTAATCAAAATAATTTCTTCCGCATATTACATGTGGCGGCGGAATTGAATATTAACAAAACATTTCCTTCACAAATTTGGAGCACATGAAAACATTAACACCTTCATCTCACCCATCTGTCGCTCTAAATCTACGTTACGTTACAGATACGGAACCTGGTTATTGCCGCACATATACAAAAGGCAAATTCACTTATCTATCCAAGAACAAGCCAATCAAAAATAAAAATACCTTAAAGCGGATAGCGTCTCTTGTGATCCCACCAGCATGGGAAAATGTCTGGATATGCAAATTTAAAAATGGTCATATACAGGCAACAGGTATTGATAAGCGTGGTAGGAAGCAATATATTTATCATCTGGACTGGTCAACCATACGCAATGTCAAAAAATTTGATCGGTTACTGGGCTTTGCAAATAAGATGAAATTACTCCGCACGCAATTGCGGAAAGATCTACGGAAAAAGAAATTATCCAAAGAAAAAGTCTGTGCGATTGCAATCTCTACCATGAATGCAACTTACATTCGTGCAGGAAACAAATCCTATGAACATAACTACGGCTCATATGGGCTCACCACATTGAAAAACAGACATGTCAAAATTGACAAAAATGAAATCTTTTTTAAATTTAAAGGGAAAAAAGGCGTACTTCAGCAGGTTTATATCAAGGAAGCAAAAATAGCTAAAATGCTTAAAAACGTCAAAGAAATCCCCGGTCAGGAGCTTTTTCAATATTACGATCATGATGGTGCTATTCAACGGCTTGATTCAGGAGATCTGAACCGCTATTTAAAACAAGCGATGCAAGAAGATTATACCTGTAAAGATTTCCGTACATGGGCAGGTTGCACGCTTGCCTTTATGATGATGGCTAATGAGCCTTATGGCGAACTTATTTCTGAACGTAAAAAAGTACTGGTCACCATCCTTGATCATGTCGCTAAACAACTCGGCAATACCAGATCAGTTACAAGGAACTATTATATTCATCCGGAATTGCAGAAACAGTATGTAGATGGTGATTTAAAAAATGAATTATTAAAACTTAAACGGAAAATGGTGCAAAATACAGATGGTGCGACCGAAAAAGCGCTGCTGAAATTTATCAGATCACGTTGTGAAAAATAACCTATTACATTTGATCATCGTGTAAACTATAAAAAAAAGGGGCAATTGCCCCTTTTCCCTGTTAACCTCAATATTGAAATGATTTTTTATACTAAACGCTTGATATAATTAAATCGTATCGGAAATGGTATCTCGTAACAATTTAATCTGGTCGTGCGCAACCAATTGTTTACTTAATTGATTTTCAATTAAGCTGACCACATGGATGGATAAAGCCTCCCGATCTTCTTCAAGGGTCTTCCTATAGGTAGCTTTAAAAGCATCTTCTCCTTTTTCACAGCTTTCCAATAGACTTTTACGATCATTTCCCGAAATATTAACTTTTATATTCATCCAAAGTCTAAAAAGTTTACCGCTCAACAACGTACTGTCTGTAGGTTGTTCACCTTCAAGTGTGACATATGGAGTAAGCTCGGTAATAAACTGTTCTGACTGCAGGATATATTTGGCAAATATACCACCTAGATCATCGATCCGCATACTATGTGCTAGATCTAATGCTTCTCTATATCCAGCTATCCTATCGTTGTTAATTTTTATCAGATCATTGATAATTGCCGGATCATTTGCTCTGTTTTCCATAGCTCTATTTTTTGAAATATAAATTTAAAACTCTTGATTTATCTAGAAAACAACCTCAAGGCAGAAATAGTTTAAATCATAATCATTTCGGGTATTTAGAACATTTGAATCGTATTTATAACCCCTAGGGGAAATACTGAAGCATGCATGATGGCTTTAAAAGAATAGATTAATTTCGTTTTGTGTTGATTGCTTTACTCCATTCTGTATGTCTACATCGTGGACATTTTGATTCTCTATTATGCAATTGTTCGATAAAACCACAATACATGCAGGCGTGAAAGTCATATAACTGAAATGATTCAACTTTTTTATAATCATCTGGAAATAAAGGCAGACCATACTTCACCTCATCTTCTGGGTAAAATAAAATACTCATCGAACCATCAATTTCTAATAAGGCCATTCTCACTTGCCCTAAGTGTTCAACCGACTGATTACGTAGTTCGGAAAAGAATTCCATTTTTGAAAAGTCACCATCATGTTCATGTTTTAAATCAAACATTCCATCCCTCACAACTACCATCGCTTCCCCTTCTAAAATCTTATTGATAAACACCGATTTTGATGATAACCAAGTTATAAATTTATAGATAATGATAACCGAAAATAATACAACAAAGGCATAAATAACGGGTAATTCTTCTTGAAACATGGGATCACCAGCCGCCGATCCGAGACTCAGAATAATCGCCACCTCGAAAAGCGTTAATTGCCTTACACCTTTTTTTCCTGAAAGCCTAAGAATCACCAATATCAGGATAAACATGATGACTGACCGTCCCACAATTTCTAAAAGGAAATCCCATTCAGCGCCTTCCCAAATTATCTTTTTCATTTCAAACATACGTCCTCTGCACTAAGGTTTTACCTGCTCACGAGGAAATGTATCTGGCTCTGGCATATCATTCAATTGATCATTTTGAGGATCAACGCCGGCTTCCCCGTCACCTTCCTGCTTTTTATTTCTCTTATCTACAACTGAGGTAATTGTTTTCTTTTTCTTCGGTTGCTTGTCCTTATCAACAATACCGACTTTTGCATTTTCATTTTTAGTAGCCATAATCGTATTCATTTAGTTTATTGTAATGATATAACGTGGTGCTATGTCAAAAGTTTGTATTTCAATTACCGTAACAAATACCTGAAATTAACGACAGTATACCTGATCAATGCTTCAAAAATATACTTTAAACGTGCATCACGTATCCTTCTACTTATCCTAAAGTATTCTTAAACAAACTTTTAGTCTTTCAGAATTGTTCTTTTGGTGATGACATCATAAATACTTATAGCTTTAAATCAAATCACTATGGATGAGACTTATGCATATGTACATGAATTGCTGAATCGCCAGATGGCACTTCGAGCAAAAATTGAAGATAGCCCCATTGCAGGTGATATTCAATTTGAGTATGGACATGATTATTATCAGGAAGAAACGAGGTGCATGGGATTGCGCATGATCAGAGATGGATTGGATAAAGAAGGCGAAAAATTAATCTTAGATTTTACAACTGAACACTACCCTGGCAATGAAGAAAACGAAAAGAAATGGATTGGTAAGATGATGCGGTACCTTAACGCAATTACTCCAACACTTATTGACAATTTACTTGCAGAGGGTTATACTGCTTTACAGAGTAATGTAGAACTTCCAAATGAGAATGCCATCTTCTATCCTATCTACGATTTAAATACGGACACAAAACGCCTCTTATTTATGGATAGTAATATTTTAATCGATCTGAAGCAGGCAGATGCATATGAAAATTTGCAGGGTTGGGTCTATTATACTTCTACATAATGGAGAAATTACAAAATCAGATAGTTCCTCAACCCAAGTAAATCTATTGATTCACATGAACATAAGTTCATTTTTAATTGTTATTCTATTAAAAAGATGAAGAATATTATTCCAACCCAGAAAGAAGGCAATAAACTTGACTGTTTTGAAACAGTTGAGTTTACAAGCACTGAAATTGCCAGCGAGGCTTTTATTATAGCATCCTACAACCTATTGGCGGTCAATGAATGGCACAAAATTGCAGAACTTCCTGCGGCGGTATTTAAGCTTGTTGACAACAATGGTCTCGAATTGCATCGTCCACTTCAGCTACACGATTACATCAAAATTGATATTCCAGGACCTGGATTACCCCGAACAAAAGGTTATGACTGGGTTAACGTTGTGCATATGGAATCTAAGGAAATGGCCGAATTTAAAATCCTATCAGTCAGTCTAAAGCCATGTCCAGATCCTACTGATCCTGAAAATAAAGAAACAGCACATTTTTTTGAGGGAATAGCGACTTCGACTTTGATTGTTGAGCAAAGAAATAACAGTTTATTGTTTCAGTATGCTGGACGAAATGAGGTTTTAAATACCGAAAATACGCATATCATCGATAATGTCCGAAACTTTATGGTAGGACTTGGTGCGGTTTTGGGAGCATCTTATCCACAATGGAAGGCCCTTATTAAAGGTTTTGCTAATGATGTTAAAGAAGTGTAATTACAAATCAGATGCTTTGATTTACAAATATTCAAAATACTTCTGCTTCTTGCCTTTTTAAGGATCAAACGTTAATCAGGCATATTAAAGACTGCATAATCATTAACATAAACCCTCGTTATGAATAAAGATGCTGTGATCTTCATTTCTAAAAATCACAGCATCAGTTTTTTTATGATACTGCGTAACTGTTCTTACTATAGTTTTCAATTACAGGTAGCATATCCAACAGATCACTAATAACCTGATCCGGATTGGCAGTAGCCAATTGTACAGCGGTATGTGCTCCTGTGGTGATACCTATGCTCAATCCACAGCCTGCATTTTGTCCTTCTTGAATGTCAATCGTTGAATCGCCAATTTTTGCAACTGTTGAAGCATCGGTAATACCCATCTTCGCCATTGCTAATTGAATCATATCTGGTTCTGGTCGATTATTTTCAACATCCGAAGCAGTAATGAGAAGATCAATGTCTTTACCTACTTCCCAATTCAGTTTTTTCAATAATGATTCTGCTGTCAATCGATCATATCCAGTATTAAGCACTCTTAAAATACCCATATCTTTTAACTTTATGAAAAGTGCTGCCGCATTAGTACATGGATAAATGGTTTCCACTTCATAAGCACTTTTAAGCTGCACAAGAAACAATTGAAAAATCTCTGTTGCCAATTGATCATTTTCTAAATCTAAACTATTTTTCAAGATAGTTTTTATAGCTTCCAATTTTTCTTTACCTGCACCATGCTCTAAAACTTCTTCTAAACTAAGATCAAAACCACCAACGCTATTGATTGCATTTCTAAGTGTTTTATAAACGATGTTATCTTCATTAACAGTTGTTCCCGCCATATCAAATACGACCATCTTAATTTTACTTTCCATATCTTTCTATTGTGTTATTATGCTATTATTTATTTTATTCAATTTATATAGGCTATATGAGGTCTTTATGCCTATTTCGGCTATATTAAAAACTCAATCGGAATTAATTTCCGTCTTTGCCATCAAAGCATGTCCGTATTCCTTATTCTCAGTATTTACACTCGCTATCCTGTCAAGAGGATGTAAAACAAACCTTTTAGGAAAAGGTTCTAATCTAAAACAAGTCGTTTATAGCCTGTAATTTCCTTCCATACATTTATTTATGAGCTTACATGAGCCCTGTTACACAACAATCTTCCTTCACATACGGTCTCACACTTCTGCATGTTTAACAAAACTAAACTTTGTTCATTAAAACTAAACAAAATTTATGTTAAATTTTTATTAATTATTTTTAAACACGATCATGAGTAGCTAAAAGTTTCGAAAACGGTGTGTATAGATCCTTAAGGAATTGCTGAATAGACATCATAATACTTTATAATGACTCATACAGCTAAATTTATTGTTAAATTTGTCTAGGGAATAATTCTTTCAATTTCTATTACATAAATACGCTCAGAGACACTTTCGTCTTTTTAGCATGGTAGAATTATTGTTAAGGCAAACATAATTTTGTGCATGAAATTTTTATTTAAAATATTTTTTCTTCTTTTTATAATCTTCGGGATCTTCTTTGGTGAAAGCAAGGCCAATGATATTCAATATCTCGCTAGCCCTTGGGTACAGCAATTTACAAAATCTACTTACAAAGCCAGCAATCAAAACTGGGGCTTGAGTGTAGATCAGAATGGTCTGATTTACGCCGCTAATTCTGATGGTTTATTAGAGTATGATGGCGCATACTGGAATCTCTATCCTCACCCTAATAAAGGTATCGTCCGTGTTGCACAGGTACATCCAGATGGGAAAATCTATACGGGAGGCCAATCAGAATTTGGCTATTGGCTGAAAAATAATAATGGTCGTTTAACCTACCATTCCATAAGTAAGCGCTTACTTAAAGATCTTAATGATGAGATCTGGAAAATAATCATTCAAGACCATCGGATTATCTTCCAATCTTTCTCTACGATCTATATTTATGAAAATGATAAGATCAAAACTATTACTGAAGATGGAGAGCCTTTTCTATTTGCATTTCAAGCGAATAAGAGAATTTTCGTAGAAAAAATACCGAGTGGACTTCATGAACTAAAAAATGACAAGCTCATTCCTATTTCGGGTAAAGAGCAGTTAAAGGGACATAACATTTTAAGTATTCTTCCCTTTGATGCAGCGTCATTCTTAATTGGAACAGCTAAAGGCGGATTATTTTTAATGAGCAAATCTGGAGAAATAACGACCTGGAAAAATGACATCAATGAAGAATTAAAAAATGTACAGATCAACAATGGGATCAAGCTACTCAACCATTATTACGTATTCGGAACGATCTTAAACGGTATCTACATTCTTGATGAAAATGGATCTTTTGTTCAGCATATTAATAAAAGTGTTGGTTTGCAAAATAATACCGTTCTTAGTTTAACAGTAGATAAACAGTCAAATATATGGTCTGGTCTGGACAATGGTATTGACCGCATTGCGATTAATGCTGATCTCTACTATTATTCGGATAACTCAGGAAAACTTGGCACCATCTATTCTGCAAAAATTTACCAAGGATATCTTTATTTAGGGACTAACCAAGGTCTATTTTATACTTCATGGAATCCGAACAAAAAATATCAGCCTATAGACTTTAAGATGATCCATGGCTCTCAGGGCCAAGTATGGAATCTAGAAGTAATCAATAACGTATTGGTATGTGGACATAATACAGGTACCTTTCAAATTCAAGGTACAGCGATGTCCTTATTATCGCCAAAAACAGGTGGTTGGGTTATCAAACTGCTTTCCCCTCATGCACCATATGTATTACAGGGAAATTATACAGGTGTGTCCCTATTTAACAGTTTACCTAATGCATTAACTTATCAGACGCAATATCCTAATTTCAGATCTGGCGTACAATTGTTAGAAACACAAAGTAAAAATTCGGTTTGGGCGGCAGGTTACAATGAACTAAATCTACTTAAATTTTCAGATGATTTTAGTGTTATTAAACAGATTAAACCCTATGCCCAAAAAAATGGTTTACCCAAATCGGGTTATTTAGGTGTTTACAAATTGGCCGCCATCAATGTTTTTACGACAGATAGTGGGCTATATGTTTATGACGAGCTTATTGATAAATTCACGCCCTATCATCAATTAAACAATAAATTGGGCACATTCTCCAAAGCAAATAAAATCATACCAGCAGGAAATAATAGCTATTGGTTTATTAATAAAACCAGAATTGCTTTAGTCGATTTATTACAAGGAGGGCAAATAAGGGTTGATTCTATCAAATTAGCTTCTCTAGAAGATAATATGATGAAATATTATGAAAATATCTCGGCTCTCAATCCTAATCAATACCTGATCAGTATTGATAATGGCTTCTCTTTGCTCAATTTGGGAAGGGATAATTTTAAACCCACTGATGTACCGTCTCCCCTCATCAGGAATATCAGATCTCTTTTCTCAACGGACAGTATAGATTTTAATAGTGATAAAAAAATAGTTGAGATAAAATACAAAAACAACAGTTTACAAGTATGTTATGCGCTACCTTATTACACTGAAACTGCTGTTCAATATCAATTTAAATTAACAAACACGCAGGAGGAATGGTCTGATTGGTCTAAATTGCCCTACAAAGAGTTTACGAATCTGGCAGTTGGTCAGTATGTATTTACAGTTCGTGCAAAACTGCCAAATGGCTTTATCACTAAGGAAACAAAAGTTGAAATCGAAATCCTACCTCCTTGGTATAGAACCTGGTATGCTTATCTAGGGTATTTAATATTACTGGTTTTAGCAATAAAAGAAGTCCGTAAATGGTACAACAAAAAGCTAATTAAGCATGAAAAACAAGTGAAAAAGGCTTATTTACTTAAACAGGAGGAACTTTTAAAGCAGGAAGCAATCCGAGCACAGCAACACTTGATCGAAATTAAAAATAAGCAACTGGAACAGGAATTATATAATAAGAATAAAGAACTGACTAATGCTACGATGAATATTGTGCAAAAGAATGAATTATTAAATGCACTGAATCACGAATTATTACAGTTGAAGGACGAAAATGGAAATAAATTGCAACCTGAGCAATTACAAAAAGTGGCCAAGATCCTTAAAAATGCTTATGAAGATAATATGGACTGGCATCTGTTTGAGCAGAGTTTTAATGAAACTCATGAGAATTTCTTTAAAAAGTTAAAGCATCAATTTCCCGAATTAATGCCCAATGATTTAAAACTCTGTGCCTATCTGAGGTTGAACATGAGCAGTAAAGAAATTGCCAGCTTATTAAATATAACGACACGTGGTGTCGAGATTAGACGTTACCGATTACGTAAAAAATTGAATATAACAACTGAACAGAATTTAACTGATTTTTTAATGAATATTAGCTAGAAAAATGCCCTTATTGGCAGAACCCTATCTACGACATGAGATCATTTTGTTATTAAAAGACACTAAAACACTACATCATTACCTCTCACGCGCTATAGTGTGCTTTAAACACTTAGTATTAAATAAAGTAATATATCACTTACTTTAATAACCTGACCATCAGATGTATTATTTCTTTAAATTGAATTTTTATGTTTATCTCAAATGGTGATGTATTAATGTATAAGTGTTAAATTATACATTTCGCATACTACATCACATCTTTGCTGTATCAAAATTTAATGAAAGGGTTAAATTTTGTTAACAAACATTCAGATTAATTGGAATTGATAAATTAAAATAACACAAAAGTCACACCTATGAGGAAGTTATTTACATTACTATTACTCCCAGCATTTTGCCAATTCAATGTGTCAGTTTATGCACAGAGTGGAAAAGTGATCACTGGAAAAATTACAGCTAAATCTTCAAACGCTGTACTTTCAGGAGTAACCATTGCGGTTAAAGGAACTAGCGTTGCTACGCAATCTGACGCGAATGGAGAATTTAAAATTACAGCAGACCCCAATCAGGTTTTAATTTTCCGCTATATCGGTTATGATGGAAAAGAAGTTGTAATTGGTCAACAGAACAATGTACAAGTCAATCTAGAAGAACAAAATACGGCTTTAGATGAAATCGTGGTTATTGGTTACGGTACGGCTAAAAAAGTCGATCTAACCGGTTCTATATCCCGTGTCACTTCAAGTGATATTGTAAAACAACCGGCACTTAATGCGGTTCAATCCGTTCAAGGAAAAGTATCTGGGGTTAACATCATTGCTAATGAAGCACCTGGCTCTTCTCCAACAGTAATTATCCGTGGTTTAGGTACTGCAATAGGTGGTCGTGATCCATTATATATTGTTGATGGATTTCCAGTTGATAATATTACCAATATCAATTCGGCAGATATTTTATCTATTGATATCCTTAAAGATGCTTCTTCAGCTTCCATTTATGGTCTCCGTGCCGCGAATGGCGTGATCTTAGTCACAACTAAAAAGGGGAAAGCTGGTCGTGCTCAGATTACCTATGATGGCTATGTAGGTGCTAAGGATATTCTCAACCGTGTTAAAATGGCTAATGGCAATGAATACGCCACCCATTATAATGAAAACTTAGCAGTAGTAGATAAAACTGGATCGCCTCTAGCACTAAATCAAAAAAACAACACGGATTGGTATGACGAACTATTACAGACTGGTATAGTGACCAATAATGTCGTTAGCTTAGCTGGAGGTTCAGATGTAGTGGATTACTTCTTTAGTTATAATAACTTTACAGAAAAGGGAATTACAGAAGGTTCTCAATATGTACGCAACACGATTCGCAATAACAACACTTACAAATTCTTTGATAATAAACTAAAGCTTAGCCAGACCTTAAATATCTCTTTTTCAAACGACCGTAATAAACCATTAAGTGCTTTTGATGCGGCCTACCGTCAATCGCCGTTGGTTCCTGTTATGTATGAAAATGGGCGCTATGGAAGACCTATTTACAATAAAACAACTGGAGAAGCTACTTATATCCTGGATGCAGGTCAGCAGGGAGGAAAGTTAAATGATGTAGGTAATCCTGTGTACGAGAACAAAATGCAACAGCAGTATAACAAAAACTTATCTATTCAAGGTGGACTTCAGGGAGAATACCAAATCACCAGCGATCTGAAATTCACTTCTCGTCTAGGAGTGACCAAGTTTTTTTCTCAAAACAGAGGTTTTAATGATATTAGGGACCGCTATCTAAATGCTGATCCTTTAAGAACATCTGCAGAATTTGAACAGTTAAAAGCACAAAACCCCTCTTCTTTAACCTACGCGAACAACAGTCTAAATATTGCTAAAACGCAGACTTTCCGTTGGACTTGGGAGAATTTTGTTTCCTACCAAAAAAGCTTTGGTAAACATAATATAGATGCAACCTTAGGAAATTCAAGAGAGAAATCCAACATTGGCGATATGTCTGATCTGACAGGTTACGATGTTCCCAATCAATCGCAATACTGGAATATTGATTTGGCATCATCAAAATATGCTAAACAGATCATACAGACCTATTATACGCCGAGAGCATTAATTTCTTATTTTGCCCGTGCTCAGTATAATTACGACTCAAAATACTATTTAACAGCGACTGTACGCCGTGATGGTTCCAGTACATTTAAAGCTTCAGGAGACTATTATGGTATTTTCCCATCTGTGGGAGCAGGCTGGACCGTATCCAATGAGAGCTTTATGCAAGGTTCAGGCATCGATTTCTTGAAAGTAAGAGCAAACTGGGGTAGATTAGGAAATCAAAACGTTCCTTTAAACATCTCTCAAATCCTATCATCACCAGGATCAGAAAACTACAATTACATTTTCGGCCCAGGTCAAGATTTAGTATTTGGAGCGGCATATGGAAGTCCAGCTCGAAACCTTGGTTGGGAAGTAACTGAAGAAACTGGCGTAGGCGTTGATTTCACCCTATTAAACAACCGTTTAAGTGGTAATGTGGATTATTACAATAAGACTAATACCAACGTTATTCTAGAAGTAAAACCTTTATTGAATTCACCATTTTCTCAAAAATACTTTGATCATGGTGGAAGAGTATCAAATCAGGGGGTGGAGATCGGTTTAAACTGGACAGATCAAATTAATGAAAATCTATCCTACAGTATTGGTGGTAACTATTCTTACAATAAGAATACGCTGAAAGATGTTAAACCTGCTTATGATGGCACTGAAGGAGGAAGTTTAAATAATAGTCAACTCACAAAGCAGTTAAAGACAAATCAACCTATCTACGCATGGTATATGTATGAAGCGATTGGTGTGTGGCAAACGGATGCTGAAATAGCGGATGGCGTTGCTACAACTGGAGCAAAACCTGGTTACTTAAAATACAAAGATCAGAATGAAGATGGTGTTATCGACGCAAAGGATAAAACTTTCCATGGATCATATCTTCCCTCTTCAACGTTTGCATTAAATCTAAGTGTTAACTACAAAAAATGGGATTTCAGTGCTCAGGGTTATGGTGTTGCAGGCAATAAAATCTACAATGGATTAAAAGGAACTCGAGTTAATGGTGGGGAAAACGTTACAAAAGAAACATTTGATAACCGTTGGACTGGTGCGGGAACATCTAATACACATCCTGGAGCAGCTCATGATGCCTTAGCTTCTAGCTATTACTTAGAATCTGGAGCCTATTTTAGAATCAATAATTTAACATTAGGTTATACCATTCCAAAATTATATAACGCTACTTCTAAAATTAGAATGTATTTAACAGCGCAAAATCCGTTTATTTTCACAAAATATACAGGTTTCTCTCCTGAGATTACAGGTAAAGGTTCAGGTAATCCAGCTGAAACGGCAGGTGTTGAGCTTTCAGCTTATCCAACAACACGTAATTTTATTTTCGGAGTCAATGTTTCATTCTAAACTTTAAAAATTAAAAATCATGAAATTTAACAAATTACATATAGCCTTAATTTTAACAGCAGGTCTGAGCATGTCTGCCTGTAAAGATTCGGCATTTCTGGATGTACCTTCTCAAGAAATTGTGGAGGAAACAGATAAAGATCAAGTTTATACTCCTGAGTCTTATGTCAACGCCATCTATGGTATGTTTACCGACTGGAATTATTCCTTTTCTTATGTAGCCATTACAGATATGCTTTCTGATAATGCGGACAAAGGCTCTTCTCCTACCGACCCAGGAGGCGATAAGCAAGAAATCGACAAATTAGAGTATACAAGTTCATCAGGTTCCTTTGGAGCCTTGTGGTCTCACTGGTATAAATCAATTGGACGCGCCACGCAATCTATTGAAGTGACTCAATCATCAACGATAGAAGATGCTGCTTATAAAAATAGATTAATCGGTGAAGCTAAGTTTTTACGCGCCCTCAATTATTTTTATTTAGTGCGTGGCTGGGGCGATGTCCCTATCCAAGAGCAGGATTTAATAATCCGTGCGCCTAAAGCTGATGTTTATGCTTATATCATTAAAGATTTAAGAGAGGCTATAGACGCATTACCTTTAAAATCTGCTTATGCATCTAAAGACCTTGGTCGCGCTACAAAAGGTGCTGCGCAAGCTTTATTGTCAAAAGTATACTTATACAATGAAAATTGGAATGAAGCCTATACTTTAGCGAAAGAAGTAATTAATTCCGGTCAATATGGTTTGGAGTCTAAATATGAGGTGCTTTGGCGCGTCACTTCAGAGAATGGCACAGAGTCCATCTTTGAATTCCAGGCGCGTGGTGAAGCAATTGCACACGGTGTTCAACAATATTCTGAAGTACAGGGTGCACGTGGTGTTACTGGCTGGGGCTGGGGCTTCAATACACCATCCGAGAATTTATTAAATGCCTTTAACGCAGAAAAAGATGATATTCGTAGAGATGCAACCATTATCTTCCGTGGCGAAACCTTATATGATGGACGTTTGGTAGGTACCGGTGTGGATAATCCGATGTACAATGAGAAAGCATACTCTTCAGCAAATGCCGGGGCTGGTGATGGGGATAAAAATGTACGCTATTTACGTTTAGGCGAAGTATATTTGATCTTAGCAGAAGCTGCTAATGAAATGGGCAACACTGGAGAAGCCACAACTGCTCTTAATACCATTCGTACGCGAGTTAAATTGCCTAATACCACAGCTACCAATCAAGCCGACTTACGCAAAGCAATCTGGAAGGAACGTCGTCTGGAATTAGCTTTTGAGCACGATCGTTGGTTTGATCTAGTTCGTACGAAACAAGCCCCTGAAGCTATGAAAGCGGATGGAAAAACATTCACTGACAAAAACTATTTGTTCCCAATTCCATATGAACAATTAACACAAACACCAGATATGGTGCAAAATCCTGGTTTTTAAGCCAACATCTTAATAAACCATCGAAACTGGGACTTATTAGCACTAAGTCCCAGTTCTTTAATATCCATCGCTCTACTTACTCTACTATGAAATTAAAATTTAATCCCAAGCTTATCTTAGGCTTAATCTTAATTGGTACAAGCATTACTGCGTGTAAAACACCTCAGACCTTGCAAAAGACCACTATTTCTGATGATTCTTTAATGACTTTGGTACAGAAGCAAACTTTCAACTATTTCTGGGAAGGTGCTGAACCTAATTCGGGAATGGCAAGGGAAAGAATCCATATCGATGGTCAATATCCGTTGAATGATTTTAATGTTGTCACTGTCGGCGGATCCGGATTTGGTATAATGGCTACGATCGTAGCTGCCGAACGTGGTTTTATCTCTGCTGAAGAAGCGACTAAAAGGTTTGATCGCATAGTCGATTTTCTAGCAAAAGCCGATCGTTACCATGGCGCATGGTCACACTGGATCGATGGTCCTACTGGAAAATCGAAGGTTTTCGGAAATCAGGATGATGCTGCAGATATCGTAGAAACAGCATTTATGGCCCAGGCCTTAATCTGTCTACGGGAGTATTACCAAAATGGAAACGACCAACAAAAACAAGTCGCTCAAAAAGCAGACGCACTTTGGAAAGGTATTGATTGGAATTTCTTTCGCAATGGTAAAGATGTCCTGTACTGGCACTGGAGTCCAACACATGGTTGGGGTATGAATCATGCGATACAGGGTTATGATGAATGCTTGATCAGCTATGTGCTGGGTGCGAGCTCACCGACACATCCAATCCCTGCCTCTACTTATCATAAAGGTTGGGCAAGAAGTGGTGCAATCGTATCCAGTACTGAGAAGTTTGGAATTCCACTGGTGCTAAAACACAATGCACCCGAAAATGCTGTAGGTCCACTATTCTGGTCTCATTACTCCTATTTAGGTTTAAATCCAAAGGGCTTACAAGATGAATATGCTGATTACTGGAAAGTGAACGTTAATCACACTAAAATTAACATTGAATACGCTAAACAAAATCCTCATCAATTTAAAGGATATGGCGAAAACTCTTGGGGATTGACCGCGAGCTATTCTGTAAAGGGATACGATGCTCACCATCCTGATAATGATAAAGGTGTTATTTCTCCTACAGCAGCGCTATCATCCATTCCATATGCTCCTAAAGAGAGTTTGCAAGCGATGCGCTATTTTTATGAACAAAAAGGTGCAGAGCTTTTTGGTAAATATGGATTTTATGATGCTTTTTCAGAAACAGAAAATTGGTATCCACAGCGTTATCTAGCAATTGACCAGGGACCTATTGTTGTCATGATTGAAAATTACAGAACTGGATTGATCTGGAATTTATTTATGCAGGCTCCCGAAGTTAAAGCAGGATTGAAGAACTTAGGTTTTAAAGGTCCGAATCTATAAGCATTTTATTCACATACAAAAAACTACTAGAACATGAAACAATGGACTTCCCTATTAGTCGCTGTTGCATTAGTTCCGACTCTGGCATTCACACAGCCGGCGCACAAACAAGATCCCAAAATGGATAAGTTTGTTTCAGAACTGATGAAAAAAATGACAGTTGACGAAAAAATTGGCCAGCTGAATCTAGTTACTGCAGGCGAGGTGACCACAGGTGCCACTGCCAGTACTGGAGTTGAAGCAAAAATTGCTGCTGGTCAAATTGGCGGAATCTTTTCTATGACTACACCTAAAAAAATTCGTGCTGCTCAAGAACTTGCTGTCAACAAAACAAGACTTAAAATACCGATGATCTTCGGTCTAGATGTCATCCATGGTTATAAAACTACTTTTCCAATTCCATTAGGTCTTTCAGCTACGTGGGATATTCCTCTAATCGAAAAAACTGCACGTATCGCAGCACAAGAGGCTACTGCAGATGGAATCAATTGGACCTTCTCTCCTATGGTCGATATCTCTCGTGATGCCCGTTGGGGAAGAATTTCGGAAGGTTCCGGAGAAGACCCTTACTTAGGCTCACAGATTGCAAGCGCGATGGTTAAAGGTTATCAGGGCAATGACTTAAAAGCAATCAATACCATGATGGCCTGTGTGAAGCACTGGGCTTTGTATGGTGCAGCGGAGTCTGGAAAAGATTACAACACCACAGATATGAGTCTGCACCGCATGTACAATGAATACTTCCCTCCTTACAAAGCGGCTGTAGAAGCTGGTGCAGCTACAGTTATGACATCTTTCAATGATATCAATGGTATCCCGGCAACAGCTAATAAATGGTTAGTAACTGATGTTCTTCGCAAGGAATGGGGATTCAACGGTATGGTGGTTACAGATTATACCGGTATTGCAGAGCTGATGGATCATGGTTTAGGAGATTTACAACAAGTGTCTGCACTTTCATTAAAAGCAGGTGTGGATATGGATATGATTTCTGAAGGTTTTTTAAATACCTTAAAAAAATCTTTAAAAGAAGGCAAAGTCTCTCAAACTGATATAGACCGCGCATGCCGTTTAGTTTTAGAGGCTAAATATAAATTAGGTTTATTTGAGGATCCATACCGTTACTGTAATGAAGATCGTGCTAAAACCGAGTTACTGACGCCTGCAAATCTTAAAGTTGCCCGTGATGCGGCTACTAAATCATTTGTCTTGTTAAAGAATGACAAGCAGCTTCTACCTTTACAGAAAAAAGGTACAGTTGCTGTAATAGGTCCATTAGCGAATACACGTGCGAACATGGTGGGCACATGGTCAGTAAGCTCTGACTTAGTGAATACTCCTTCTTTGGTTGAGGGTATGCAGTCGGTATTGGGCAACCAAGTGAAGATCGTTACACATTTAGGTTCAAATTTACTTGAAGACCCTATTTATCAAGAACATGCTACCATGTTTGGACGTACGATCCCTAGAGATAATAGACCTGAGTCGGATATTATTGCTGAAGCGTTACAAACTGCTGCTCAAGCAGATGTGATTGTAGCAGCATTAGGTGAATCTTCGGAGATGTCCGGTGAAAGTTCTAGCCGTACAGAAATTGGTATTCCGGCTATTCAACAACGTCTTTTAGCAGCGCTATTAAAAACAGGAAAACCTGTTGTTTTAGTTTTGTTTGCAGGAAGACCGATGAGTTTAACTTGGGAAGATGAACATGTTCCTGCTATCTTAAATGCATGGTTTGGTGGATCTGAAACTGGAGCTGCTGTAGCTGAGGTATTATTTGGAGATGTTAACCCTTCAGGTAAATTAACGGCAACTTTCCCTAGAAATGTTGGTCAGTTACCTATTTATTATGGACATAAAAGTACCGGAAGACCATTAGCAGAAGGCGGTTCTTTCCAAAAATTTAGATCTAACTACATTGATGTGATCAATAGCCCGCTTTATCCATTTGGATATGGTTTGAGTTATACAACATTTGATTATTCAGATCTGAAATTGGATAAGTCTTCTTTTAAAGCTGGACAATCTATCCAAGCATCGGTGACGTTGCGTAATACGGGTAAATATGACGGTGAAGAGGTTGTTCAACTTTATATTAAAGATCTGGTTGGTTCAATTACACGTCCTGTTAAAGAATTAAAAGGTTTTCAAAAAGTATTCTTAAAAGCTGGAGAATCTAAAGTCGTAACTTTTACTGTTTCGGAAGAAGATTTAAAATTCTATAATAACGATCTCAAGTTTGTCGCTGAACCGGGAGATTTTACCTTATTTATCGGTAAAAATTCGCAGGATCTTTTAGCTACTAAATTTGAATTAAAATAATATAATTTCCTCTTATATCAGAGGAGTTATCTTTAACCGGATAGCTCCTTTTTTATTTTATTAAGCCTTCATCGATGTTTATTGTTAATCTTATAGGTTAGTAATTGATCGAACGTTTCGCTCTTCGCTCCTACGTATTGTTGTCAGATCTTTGAAATAAAATTTTCTCCCATTTGATATCACGACTCGGCTGCCAATGTTCAATCGTTTCAGTATATCCAGATTTATAGACCTCTTTCTTCGAGATGAGTATTCCTTTACGCGGATCTGCAAAATCAATATCAGTAACCACATTTAAATATTCGTTTAACTTCTCCGGTAAATCATAAAAATTTTGACAATCATTATAAAGAGTAAACTTTCTCATCTTTACATTCACCGGAAATAGTCTATTTAACCACCATTGCTTCTTATTTTTAATAAATTCAGGGAAATCGTTCAGATAAAAGGTATAATAAGCATGATCATCGCCGGGATAATCGAAATAGACGATCTTGTCAATAATAGACCAATTAATGCTATAGGTGCCGTCAACTATGGGCTTATGAATCCAAATTTCTTGTTTTGAATAAGTGATAATATTCCGATGTGCTTCACTAGATCGCTGTTGTTTTTCAGATAAGTGGAAACCAAATATAAAACCATAAATACAGATCGCTGGCAAAAGTACAAACAGGATAATGGTAATCCATCCATAGACCGGTACATTTTCTGGATATTTCACGGCGAAAAATAATAGCAGGATTCCAAGAAGCAGAAAAATACCTAATGGTATGACAAATATCAGTTTTGGATTTTTATTAATGAATTCTTTCATAATATCGGATACTAATCACTTATAATTGCTGGTTGTCGAATTAGTTACTTATTAGAAACGGCTACAATCTTTCGTAATAAAGATAACCATTCTTAATACTAAGTTTCAAATCATAACCTTAAGTATAGCAATGCAAGAATTAAACCACTCGAGTGCATTTACAAACATATCGTTTATATCGGATTTTGAGTATCATAAAAGTTTAAAAAAAGAAAAGGCGAAAGATAAATCTTTCGCCTTTTGGGTAAATGATGGGGCTCGAACCCACGACCCTCGGTACCACAAACCGATGCTCTAACCAACTGAGCTACATCTACCGTGTTTGTGCTACAAAAGTAGAATTTTATTTGATATACTCCAAATGTTTTTAAGCAAAAAATCCTCATTACAACGTATCGTAATGAGGATTAAGCTATTATTTTTTAATTTTTATTAGATCATCTCAACACTGCGTTTCACGAATGATGTTAATGCAGCACCTGTTAACAAACCGCGTGATAATAAAGCCAAGTCAAACGCTTGTTTTGCCAATTGTGCACCTTCTTCTTCAGTACTTGATAAAATGCGTTTTACCAGTGGGTGGTTACCATTTACCGTTACCTTATAGTTATCAGGTAAGTTACCGTAAAAGTTCATACCGCCATTGGTTTTGGCCATATCTTTCATACGACGCATAAATTCATCGATCGTTACTGATACTGGTAATTCTTCTGCAGATAAGGCATCCACTTCAACTTTCATGTCAGGACGGCTGATTGCTTTTTCAAAGATTGATAAGGCTTGTTTAGATTCTTCTTCAGAAATTGACAATTCTTGCTTCTCATCTTTTTGAATCAACTTATCGATGACATCGGCATCTACACGTTTCAACTGTACCTTTTCACCTCCTTTTTGTTCCAAATAAGAAGTGATATGCGTATCCAGAGGTCCGTCTAAAACCAATACATCATAGCCTTTTGTTTTTGCTGTAGCAATAAAGCTATCTTGTTGAGCAGCATCATGGGTATATAAATAAATGATATTTCCATCTTTATCAACTTGAATATCTTTTACTTTTTCGTAATACTCTTTAATTGTGTAGTTCTCTTTATTTGTATTGGTCAATAAACAGAATTCATTTGCTTTTTCAGCAAATTTCTCATCGCTCAACATACCATATTTGATAAATAGACCGATATCATTCCATTTTTCTTCAAAACCTTTACGATCCGTTTTAAAGATTTCCTGCAACTTATCAGCTACTTTTTTAGTAATATAATTGTTGATCTTTTTCACGTTACTATCTGCCTGCAAGAAGCTTCTTGAAACGTTTAACGGGATATCCGGTGAATCGATTACACCATGTAACAACATTAAAAATTCAGGAACAATATCTTTTACTTCGTCGGTAATGAATACTTGACGTGAGTATAATTTGATTTTATTACGTTGAATTTCTAATTCATTTTTAATTTTCGGGAAGTATAAAATTCCGGTTAAATTAAATGGATAATCAACATTTAAATGGATCCAGAATAATGGTTCGTCCATTGAATATGGATACAACTCTTTATAGAAAGCCAAATAGTCTGCATCTGTCAGTTCAGATGGAGCTTTGGTCCAAGCTGGGCTTGTGTTGTTGATGATGTTATCAACTTCAACAGATTTATATTTTGGTTTTCCTTCTTCATCTTCGCCATCTGGTTCAGAAGTTGTTTTCGTTCCGAAGCGGATATTTACAGGAAGGAAACGCGCATATTTGTCCAAGATCTCCTGTAAACGCGATTGACTTAGGAATTCTGAAGACTCTTCATTAATGTGCAAAATGATATCAGTACCACGTGTCGTACGTGTACCTTCAGAAATTTCATACGAAGTACTACCATCACATGTCCAATGCGCAGCTTCTGCCCCATCTTGGTAAGATAATGTTTCGATTTCAACGTTATCAGCAACCATGAATGCGGAATAGAAACCTAATCCAAATCGACCGATGATTTCATTTGCATCATTTGCTTCTTTGAATTTTTCCATAAATTCAGTTGCACCTGAGAAGGCAACTTGATTGATGTATTTTTTAATCTCGTCAGCTGTCATACCGATACCATTATCCGAAATGGTAATCGTTTTTGCTGCTTCATCAAGTTTTACATCAACTAATAAATCACCCACTTCACCTTGGTATTGACCTAATGAAGCTAAGCGCTTTATTTTTTGAGAAGCATCTACCGCGTTTGAAACTAACTCGCGTAAGAAGATCTCATTATCAGAGTATAAGAATTTTTTAATGACAGGAAAAATGTTTTCCGTGTGGATTGAAATAGATCCTTTTTCTGTGTTCATATATATTTTATATTTAATTGCTAATTGATTTCACAGTTAAACATCAATCTATATTCCAAACAGTCAATTTGAGACAAGATGTCATATTTTAAGTTAAAATGACAATATCAGGGCTGTTCATTGCTTGACTTAATCTTTATTTTTTATTGTCGTCAACAATTCATTTGCATTTTTATCAAATGCTATTGAAATTACTGCATTTGTACAGTTCCAAATAACAGGATTTGCTTCCAATTGGTTCAAATCGGTATCCTGATCTATTTTCCTAAATTTTATAAGCGAAGGTTCTCCATAAAGGAGTATCAATTCTTGCAAAAAACGATTGTAATTAGAGATTATCTCGTCTTTTCCATCATTAGAAAATTTATACATGAGTGCAAACTCATCGACCTTTTTTTCGTCTGAAGCGCGAATTCCAAAAAAATTGGCTGTTAGATCTTTGAATTTATAATTGGGAACAAAAACAGTATGACCTTGATCATGAACGGACAATTTCTTCTGATTTACGAATCCGATGATTTCATCTTTTTTCCACGATAAGGGCATATCAAATATCGTCTTAATAGATTCATTAATCAACGGTGCTTCAGAAGTTTCCATTAAATTTAAACGTATCGGAAGTGTGTAGGCTACTCTAACCGGTTTACCTTTTTGATAACCAGGTTTCCAATTGCCATATTCTTTGATGAGCCGTATTCCTTCCTCCCCCGTACCAAACCCCAGATCTTTTTCAACTTTCATGTCGACTATTGATCCGTCTTTTTCAACCACAAATGAGATCTCCACCAAACCTGAAATTTGATTATCGATCATCTCCTTAGAATAATGAAAATTATCTCCAATATAGCGCATAAATTCATCCATACCTTTAGGTGGTAAAGGATGCTGATCGACAACATCGGCAGCACTCTCCTTCTTATTTAAAGAAATCGGGCTACATGAACTGATCATGCTCAATGCGATTATAATCGAAAAAATAAACTTGATCATAAACTTACTGATGTGTAATAGCATATAATGCAAAAGTTCCTAACCAATGCGAGCCCATATAGTCATCATTGCTGATATTTGGCAACGAGTAAGTGAGGTGGTTATTCGCCTGTTGATGTAAATGATTTAATTCCGGTAATTTTGTCGCGATGCCATTTAGACAAGTTGCACGGCTAAAATTCAGTCCATCTAAATGAACAAGCTTACCATCCGTACGGTCTTTAACAATACCCGGCTCTAACTTAAACTCTTTAACAAACAAATCAGGCATAAAGCCTTTTAGCCATTTTTTATATTCGTCATCATTTAAAACTTTTGTCATCAACAATGCCTCTTCTAAGCAAGGAGAAAGAAAGTCGCTACCACTTGGTTCATATGCGAGCGAGCAGGATTTATCGTTTATAAAAAGGCGCTTTGCATGTTGTGTAATTAAATTTTGAAAAGCTGTATCTTGCGTTACCTTCGCATAGTCCATTGATAAGGTAAATCCAAAAGCGGTGTTATCATGCTGTCCCGACCGAATTGGGTAAACGAGTTTAGGCAAGTACCCCTCGTAGCGTTTTACGAGCAGATCTGCCAAAGGTTGCAATGCTGTGGCCCACTGTTTCCCTTCAGCATCATTCCAAGTCAATAATTCAGCCTGTAACTGCAAGAGCCACGCCCATCCATAGGTGCGTTCGAAGCTTGTGTTATTACTGTCTAGAAAGAAAGCAATTTCCTGATCAACATTCGTTTTAGTTATTTTATCGTTCAAGATCAGTCTCGCCTGCTTACTTTCACTAAGATTAGGAAATGTTTTCAATATTTTAACGATGGACCAATAACCATGAACGGATGAATGCCAATCAAAACAGCCATAAAAAATGGGATGTAATTGTTTTGGTGATTTTAGATCCTTAGCAGATCCGATGACCTGCCCCAATTTATTTGGATACTCCTGTTCAAGGCAATGTAACGGCAGTGCCAATATCCTTTTTGCTTCAGTAGAATCCAGTACGACCTGTTGATTTTTTCCTTCTGTGCTATTTTCTGTTTCTGTTTGTTGAGAAGTTGTTCCTTGATTTTTGTTGTTATTGTTGCATGACAATAAAACAGTACAAGTAAAAATGGTAACTAATATTTTGATCATTTGCGGTGCATTAATTGATTTTTAAAAGTAATAAAAAAAAGCCAAAATCATTAAATTTTGGCTTTTTTAGACGTTTATAAAAGATATTACATCTTAGCATCCATTAGCTTCTCTGCTTTTCCTTTAGGTACGCCGGTTTTCATTTTAATGACAAACGCTTGATTCGACTGGAAACTTTTGGGCAATAACACGTCATAATAGGTGTTTTTATCGAGATCAATACCAAGATCTGAATGACGCACCTCTAACATTTGTCCATTGGCTAATAAAGTGGCAGACACAGGAACTTCTTTCGCAGTTTTGGGCACAGATATCCGGACAATATTGTTAACGGGCCTGTTGAAAACTGTGAGGTATAAGTTATCAGCTTTTTTAGTGAAGTATCCTAGTTTAGAAGTGGTCATCCCAGCATGTTTGGCTCCATAAATTGCTTCACCATTTATTTTCATCCATTCACCAAGCTCTTTTGCTATTTTATCTTCCTCAGGATGCATATTTCCTTGGCCATCTGGACCGAAATTTAAAACAAAATTACCACTTAGGGATGCTGAATAGGTCAGCATATCGATAATATCGTCTGTCGTTTTGGTATAAATACCCGACCAATCTTTCATGTATCCCCAGCCGTTTGGTGGAATTGTCATCACACAATCCCAATCACGTCCCTCTAGCCAAGTAATATCTCCCGGCAATTTGCGTTCCCAACCTTGTTCATAATCGCCCAACATCTGACCATTTGAATCAAAATGACGTTTCCCAAATTCATCATTTCGGAAACGGGAGCCGATGATAAGACCGGGGTGCTTTTCCCGAAGTTCTTTTTCAAGATTATAAGTAAAATCATAAGACTTTATCCAAGACTGATCCCAAGTGCCATCAAACCAAAATCCTTTCATCTGTGGATAATTTGTCATCAACTCCAGTAACTGATTTCTAGTATATTTCAAAAATTTATCAAACTTTTTCTTTTCCTCTTCCGTTTTAGGTTCTTTACCCATGTAATCTGGATTGTTCCATTCTAATACAGAGAAATAAAGGTAAACATCGATACCTACTGCGGTATAAGCATCTACTACCTCTTTGACTATATCTTTTTTATAGGGTGTTTTACTGATATTATAAGGGGAATATTTGGTTGGCCACATCGCGAAACCATCGTGGTGCTTTGTCGTAAAAATTACATACTTTGCCCCCATGTCTTTTGCCTGCTTTGCCCAACGCTTTGCGTCAAAATCTTTGGGATTAAATTGTTTGTAAAGATTGTCGTACGTATTCACCCAATCTTTTGGAGCTGATGATCCTCTCCATGAACGGATCCATTCGGATGCTGCTGCACCACCACGGGCACTCACTCCTTCCCATTCATTACCCGGTATTGCATAGAGACCCCAATGTATAAATTGACCTAATCCATAATTGCGGAATGCAACCATTGCCTCATCTGTCCGATTGGCAGGTGACAATGGTCCATACTTAATTTCTTTGATTTCTGTTGATTTAATTTTTGGTCCGGTCCATTGTGCCTGTAGGGAATTAACTCCAGCTAACAATGCCACAGCAAGTACAGACTTTTTTAATAAGTTATTCATATTTAGTTGGTTATTCAGGATTATCAATATAAGCACGTTGTGTCTTTTTTATCACCACAGGTTCAGGATGTGCATTCGTAAATGGATCGTAGTAGTATAAATTTGCTTCACGGTACAGGTTCAAATGTTTTTTTAATGATTCTGCAAATTGCACGTAATTTTTATTTGAACTTTTTGTCCACCCGACCTCCGCCAAAGCGGCTAATCGTGGAAAAGTTAAATAGTCCAATCGAGTGGTATTGATAACGGTTTCTGTCCATAAATTACCCTGAATGCCTAAAATTTGATTTTTCTCGGTTGTCAACGAAACGTAATTATCCGGAGAAAAATTATAAACATTTTCCAAAGGATTGTATAGCTTTCCCCATTTTCGTCCATACTTATGTGATTCTTCCTGTACAAAATCAAAATAAAGCGGTAATCTTGGTGTCAGTATTGTTTTATAGCCAGCCTTTAATATTTTTTTTAACTGTTCAGGTTTATCATGTCGCCACCACATGAGTATAGTTTTCTCTTTTGATAAATCGGCATCTACCATTTCATCCCAGGCAAGCAAAGTGGCATCCATTGTTTTTAGCGAATCTGCCATGCGACGCATGAAGTAATTTTCTACCGCCTTGTTATCATTGAGATGATGTTTTTGCTTCAAATCCTGCACTTTGGTATCTGAATTCCATGCCTCACTGCCAAATGATACTTCATCTCCCCCTAGATGTATTACCGAAGAAGGAAACAGCGCTTTTGTTTCGCGCAACACCTGAGTTAAAAAAGAATACGTTATATCTTTCGCCGGATGAAAAGTAAAATCTGGGTGTTTATCATTTCCACCACCACTTAATTGGGGATAAGCTCGATTTGCCGCTGTGGCATGGCCAGGCATATCGATTTCAGGAATGACTTCGATGTTCCTTTCTTGTGCATAAGCTACAATCTCTGTAATGTCTGCCTGCGTATAATAGGCCGCGGGAGCATATGGATCAGTCTGAGAGCCAATCCCACCGATCAATGATAGAAGTGGATATTTTTGAATTTCTAATCGCCAAGCAGGTTCATCAGTTAAGTGCCAGTGAAACTTATTGAGCTTATAAAATGCCATCCAATCTAAAATTGATTTCACTTTTTCTTTTCCAAAGAAGTGACGTGATTCATCTAACATAAAACCTCGCCATACATATGCAGGTTTATCTTTGATCTCAAAAATATTTACACTGATTCCCGATGTTGATTTTTTTCCAAAGCTCAATACCTGCAAAAGCGAGCTTACTGCATAAGTAGCTCCTGCAGGAGAGCTTGCATAAATAATTAACGTATTGCTATCTGTCTTAATTTCATATTCTTCAATTTCAAGATTTTCCTTATGAACAAATCGAATGTTTGAAACCGTCTTCTTATCATGATGAACAAGTCCTGTATAACCAAATTTTGATAAAAGCTGCTTCTGCAGGTATCGACCTACAGGGGTAAACTCCTTATCTTCAATCTGTATTTTACTAAACGAAGGAAAGCAATACAGCCCGTCCCTAATCTGTATAAAATCTGGTTTTGGAATTAGGGATAGCTGTGCTTTCGTAACACTATAGTTAATCGTAAGCAAGACGATAAATGCTGCTGCTTTGCCCAGTTTTTTTGTGATCATAAAATTTTATTAAACCTATCACGACTACGCCTTGATTTTCTCAAGGTGTGGTCAGAAAGAACAACGTATTAATTCGATTTATAAAATTTAAATATATGCTTCTTGCGGATCATCTCAGGGAATATCGAGGATGCAAACGATTGTGCAAACAACGAAAACGTTAGCGTAATGAATTGCTTACAAAGTAGTATATCGCTCTATGAGCTGGGCAACCAGATATGGAACTGCCTCCGATGCAGTACTTTCTATGGTACTGGCTCTTTTGGGTATCCGCGATGTGTTAATTTGTTTATCAACAACATACAAATCGCAGGTCGGAGCTATGACATCGACCAAACCAGCAGCTGGATATACTGCCAAAGAGGTCCCGATAACAATCATTATGTCGGCCTCTCGTGCCATGTAAATGGCGGTCTCCATATTTGGAACTGCCTCACCGAACCATACTATATTAGGTCTTAATTGAGAACCTTTTTCACATAAGTCACCCATTTTGATCTCGTAACCGTCGATTGGATAGATTAACCTTTTATCTTTCGATGAGCAAGCTTGATCTAATCTTCCATGCAAATGAAGCACATGATCAGAACCTGCCCTTTCATGTAATGTATCTACATTTTGCGTAATAACCTGTACATCAAATGATTTCTGCAAAACAACTAAAGCTTGATGTGCAGCATTCGGTTTAGCCTGCATAGCGACTTGTCGCCTCATGTTATAAAAATCTTGAACAAGTTTGGGATTACGGTACCAGCCATCAATACTAGCAACGTCCTCGACATCATGGCCCTCCCACAAGCCATCGGCATCTCTAAATGTCTTTATACCACTTTCTGCTGAGATACCGGCTCCGGTAAATACGATGATTTTTTTTTTCATATCTTTTTTATCTACTACCAAGTTAATACCGAATCTTGGAAATTTGTTGGCAACTGTAGTTTAATTGAGTCTTTGCTGCTGATGACACTATTGTTGGATGTTAAAAATGCTCTTTCAAAACTCACAAAAATTTTATTCGGTATATGCAATTCTAAGGGAGATTTGGCTTTAAAAACATAACGGTTGTTTTCCAAACTAAGATTCTTATAGATCCTATAAGCCACTACCTTAGCTTTTATTTTTTCGATTCCAGTAAGTTTCTTTATATCAGTTGTATTTTGAGCTTGGCTATCCTCATAATACATGAAATGATCGGAATTTGCGAGATCTCTAATATCCAAGCGTTGCTCTACCACTTCCAGGGCAAGTGAATCGGCACGTTGCTTTTGCGCTTTACTTCCGTTTCCGTTATTACAGGAAATTAGCAGTGGTAAAAATAACAGTGGTAATAAAAATTTCATAGTCATAAAAAAAGAGGCATTTTTAATTGCCTCTTTACAAATTTATAAATTACTTTCAATAGCTCCTACGTGCTCTCGATACAATTCAATTGGTTTATCTAATAAAACCGCAATTATTGTCATGTTTTTATCGATCCGTTCTTTGGGAACATCAATATACACAATACCTGGTGTCGAGCTCCAGTATAATTTATTGAATATATCATGTCCGATCATAGAACCTTCACCTACTATGCGTATACGTGCTATGGTATTCTTAAGCCCCTTTAATGCAATTGGCCCCGTTGGAGTTCCTTCAACGAAAAGATAAAGTGTCTGCTTATCTTTAGATAGTGCACTTAATCCCGCGTAGTGTCCATCAGCAATTCCAGCTGCAGCATCATGTAAGATTTCTGCATTTTTCGTTACCCACTCTTTAATTTCGGCAGCTGTAAATTTTAAGTTTTTATCTAATAAATCGCCGTCTGCACTGATCTTGTCTTTAAACAAATTGGATCCTATGGCTGTAGATTTACTAATTGTGGCAATTGCATGCGCTACTTGACTTTGGCCTGCAATTTCATAAGCAGTATAATTCACTTCTTTTCTTTCCAAATCAATAGCTGGCTTCTCATTAAAGGTAATGGCTACAACAGTTACAGCTGGATCGAAATTAGCTGTAGGTAGATTTAATTCCAGTGTATAGTCATCATACTGATAATCTATCTTATCTGGGTTTCCAACAAATTTAACTGAAGCAGGTTTGGTTTTCAGACCTTGTAAAACTAATTTATCTTTTACGTTATCCAAATAGATGTATAATGTTTTTCCATCTTTAGAAAAAGCATTTTTATCATTCCAAAACCGAGATTGCACTCCTGCACGCGTTCCGTAAATCGCATCTTTATGTTTAGAAGTCCATCTTCCTAATTCTTTCAAGATCTGCACCTGTTCTGTAGGGATTGTCCCATCGGCTTTGGGGCCAATATCCAATAAAAGATTTCCGCCCATTGAAATACAATCTACCAAAGTACGGACGATCATGTTTGGAGTTTTATAATGATGGTCAAAATGCTGATATCCCCAAGAATCATTCATGGTATAGCAGAGCTCCCAATAGCGTGCTTCAGGTTTTACAACCGGAATACCCTGCTCTGGAGTATCATAGTCACCATGTTGATTCAGTCTGGAATTGATAATGATATTTGGATTATACTTGCGTAATTGCGTCAATGTTTCTTTTGCACGCCATTCCTGATCATTGTGTTCCCAATCGCCATCAAACCAAATTAGATCTGGCTTATATGCTTTAGACAATTCTGCTAACTGTCCCTGATAGTAATTAACAAACTTATTCCAACGATTGGCATCATCGCCTACGTTATAACGTTTTTTTATTCTCGTATTGACATCATAATCTGGATGACTCCAATCCGGTAATGAGTAATACAATCCGGTTTTAAGACCTTTCTTCTGAAGTGCCGATACAAAAGGAGTCAGAACATCCTTTTTAGCAGCAGCATCTTTCGCTGTTGTAATTGCATTATTCGATTTGCTATCCCAAAGAGATACACCATCATGATGACGTGTTGTAATGACCGAATACTTTGCTCCGGATTCCTGAATCAATTTTGCCCATTCTTCCGGTTGATATTGGTTGGCTGTAAAACCACCCAGTTGTTTCATGTAATTTTCATGACTGATATAGTTATTGAAAAAAGCCCAAGATTCAGAAACCCCCTTAACCGAATAAATTCCCCAATGGATAAAAATGCCTAATTTTGCATCTTCAAACCATTCCATTTTTTTGACTTCCTCATTCTTGTTTTTAGTTTCTTGTGCAAAAACGTTATAGCTAGAAAGTGCTAAAAACAACACTGCTAATATTGACTTCTTCCGAATCATAGTTACTTATTGAAATATCAGGTTTTAAAAAGGTGAAAAGTAAGAATTTATTCGTTCAATTCAAACTTAAAGTCGGTTTTTTGGCTTAATAATTTATCTTTGTATTGATGATTGAATTATACACGGATGGTGCTTCGAGCGGTAATCCAGGACCAGGTGGCTACGGTACGATATTAAGGACAGTTTATACGGGTGATAATGAAGCGTATAAAGGTAAACTGATTGAGAAAGAGTTTTCTGGTGGCTATCGTAAAACCACTAATAACCGTATGGAGCTGATGGCGGTAATTGTTGGTCTAGAAGCTTTAAAAAATCTCAACCAAAAGGTTACAGTTTATTCAGATTCCAAATATGTCATTGATGCCATCGACAAGAAATGGGTATATGGCTGGATTCAAAAGGGATTTGCAGGAAAGAAAAATAAAGATCTCTGGATAAGATTGATGCAGGTTTACAAACTGCATCAGGTTAAATTAGTATGGGTAAAAGGGCATGCTGGTCATCCTTTAAATGAACGATGCGATCAGTTGGCTGTAAAAGCTTCGAAAGATAAATCTTCCTGGAAGATTGATTCAGTATATGAAATGGAAGAAGCTAAAGCTTAACTCAAAAATTTTAAGCGAGCAGGGCATAAAAAAGGCCAGGAATAATTTCCTGGCCTTTTTACATGATTACTTATTAATTACGCAACATCCTCTTTAGCTGCTAGATAACGCTCTGCTTCCAAAGCAGCCATACAACCAGTTCCTGCTGCTGTAATTGCTTGGCGGTATACATTATCCTGCACATCTCCGCAGGCAAATACACCTGGAATATTCGTTGCCGTCGTATTCGGCTGTGTAATTAAATAACCTGTTTCATCCATATCTAAGATACCGTTGAAAAGATCTGTATTTGGCTTGTGTCCAATAGCAACAAAAAATCCTGTTACATCCAATACTTTTTCAGATTGATCTTTGTTATTTAAAACACGAACACCTGTTACCACTTGACCGTCACCTAAGATTTCCTTCGTTTCTGAATTGTAATGTACTTCGATATTTGGTGTGTTCATCACACGGTGAACCATTGCTTTAGAAGCTCTAAATTCATCACGACGTACCAACATATGTACTTTAGAACATAATTTTGCTAAATAGGTGGCCTCTTCAGCTGCCGTATCGCCAGCACCTACAATAGCAACTTCTTGGTTTTTAAAGAAAAAACCGTCACATACTGCACATGCAGATACACCAAAACCGTTATATTTTTGCTCGCTATCCAGTCCTAACCATTTTGCTGTTGCACCTGTAGCGATGATGACTGTATCTGCAGTAACAGTTTTAATTCCGTCGATTTCAACCTGATGTACTGGACCAGAGAAATCAACTTTAGTTGCATATCCGAACCGGACATCTGTACCAAAACGTTCTGCTTGCATACGTAGATCTTCCATCATGATCGGCCCTGTAATTCCCTTTGGATATCCAGGAAAGTTATCCACTTCTGTTGTCTGCGTCAACTGACCGCCCGGTACCATCCCTGTATAGATAACAGGTTTCATATCAGCACGGGCTGCATAAATCGCTGCTGTATATCCTGCGGGTCCTGAACCAATTATTAAACACTGTAGGTGTTCTATTTCTTGAGACATAATATTATTTTATAAAATATTGTTTTCTAATTAACGAGTACTATGACCTAACCAAATTTATTTTTTAGACTTGCTAACATATCATTTGTGATCGCTGTTGCTTGGCTTTTATTTTCTTGCTTTTGAAACTCTTTTTTAGCTTGCTTCTTATCTTCAGCTGCATGAATGGGTTCTGTCGATTTTGCCGCTTTTTTAGCAGAACGATGACGGTTCCAGATTATTTCTAAACACTTCTTCGTGTAAAGTGGGAAGTCGCCATTTTGCATCCACGCATAATAACTTGGTTCTACATCAAAAACTTCTGTAACAGGACGTCCTTTATGTTTTCCAAAATTGATGACTTCTACTCCGTCTTCATTGTACACAATCCGTCCTGCAAAATCCACTGGTTTTGTCATATTGGTAAAATCTGACAATGCTTCAACGTCATTTACAACAGGTACAGATTGTTTACCATGCTTATCTTCATACACAGCACCTTCGTACTTGGTTAACTGTGCTTTCAAAACTTCATATGTAGCTCTTACGTCTGCTTCTGCACTGTGTGCATTTTCTAGGATTTCATTGCAATAGAATTTATAAGCAGCTTTCAAAGTACGTTGTTCCATTTGATGAAAAATATTCTGTACGTCAACAAAAACACGATTTTCCAACGAAAAATCAGCTCCTGAACGTAGGAATTCTTCCATCAGCATAGGGATATCAAATTTATTGGAGTTATAACCCGCTAAATCTGCGTCACCAATAAAATCTGCTACTTCTTGACTAATCGCTTGAAATGTTGGCGCGTCTATAATATCTTCGTCATAGATACCATGGAACATGGATGATTCTGCAGGAATAGGCATAAGCGGGTTAATCCGCTTCGTATATACTTGCTCCTCAGCATTAGGCAACACCTTTAATATTGATATTTCAACAATTCTATCTGCTGAGATATTGATTCCTGTAGTCTCTAAATCAAAGAATGCTAAAGGTTTCTTGAGTTTCAATTCCATTACGAATTTTATTTATTAAATTGTTCCATACATCATTGTATACAACAAAAATACAAAGTATGAATGATTTATTATTTATTGTCAGCCTTTAATTACAATTCAGAGACTAATTCTAGGGTTTTCATTTTTCCAACCACAATTTTAATCATCTTACTATAGTCAAAATACTGAATAGCGATTTTCTTTACTTTTTCAGGAGTCATCGCATTGATTTCATTCATATAATGGTCATAGTAAGTCAAATCCATGTTAGCAAGTAGCACATTTTTAAACTTATCTGCATGTGAAAAAATACTCTCTAAAGAACCTAGCATAGATCCTGAGAGGTAATTTTTCACTAAGTCCAATTCCTCTACAGTCGCTAATTCTGTTCTTAAAATTTCAATTTCTTTTTCGATTTCCGTCAATGTCGCATCGGTTACATCTACACCAACCTCTGTCGCAATAGTCAGAAAACCTCCATATTTTAAAGAACCCACAGCTGAACCGATACTGTAAGTATAGCCTTTTTCCTCTCGAATGTTACGCATGAGCCTTGACCCGAAAAAACCGCCCAGTAACGTATTTACAAATTGCAAAGCGGGATAATCCACATGGTTACGATTTATATTCGGCATACCGATACGTATGGCAGATTGCAATGCCTCTGCTCTTTCGTCATAAATCAATTGTCCTATATCTGCAGTTAAATTCGGTTCGGTCAATGGTACCTCATCTGTAGCCAGCCATTGATCACCAAAATATAAGCTAAGCTCTTGGAGCAAAGATTCAGATACATTACCGGAAATAATTAAACGACAATTAGATGGAGTAAATTGCTTATGGTATAAATCGATTAAAGCATCTCTAGAAATCAAATCATATTCTTCTAAAGAGGGCGTTTTTCCATAACGGTTTCCAGAACCGAAAACATGATTATAATAGGTTCTTCTCGCTAAATAATCGTTTTTCTGAAGAGAAACCTGAAGCTTTTGCTTATTGTTTCTGAGATAGGTATCCAGTTCCTTCTGCGGTAAAACTGATTCTGTTAAAATCTCCTTGATCAAAGGTAATAACACATTACTATGTTTATTTAATGTGTACAATGTCAGCGAAGTGATATCAAATCCGTATTCTGGCATTAGAAAAGCTCCATAGAAGTCGACTTTATCCGCAATCTCAGCGCTGTTATAGTTTTTTGTTCCTTCCTTTAACAAAGCGCTTAGGGCACTATTTAGGAGCGGATTTTCATCTTCATTGAAGACATTATTAAAAATCCACTCAATGCGTACCAATTCTTGATCAGGCGAATGAAAGACATAAACAGGAATTCCATTGTTGAAAGCAAGTACTTTTGGGCTTTTTAAATGAATATCACCAATCGGTTTGGCTTCAGGTGCTACTGCTCTATTCAGCATTTGCCACCTCCTTTGATTTATAATACAATATAGATGCGTTTTCTTTTCTAAATATTTCGTTTGCCTGTTGCTGTATATGTTCTGATTGAACGGCCAAATACTTGGCTGTTTCATTGTTTAATTCATTGGCGTCACCAAGTAGCTCATAATATGCTAGATTCATGGCTTTATCCAAGATCGACAATTCGGCAAATACATGTGTAGACTCAATCTTATTCTTCACTTTTTCAAGCTCTTCTGCCGGAACAGGTGTAGACTTTAAGATATCCAGTTCTTTCCAGATGGCTTCCTCTGCTCGTTCCAGACTAATGCCGTCTGATGGTTTTCCCTCAATTAAGAATAAATTGGGGTCGATACTTCCCATCACATAGGCATTGATCTCACTGAATAGTTCCTGTTCTTTTACCAAACGACGGTATAGACGAGAAGATGATCCTCGAGAGAGTAGATCTGATACTAAGTCCATTGCATGGTAGTTTTCATCCATACGTGCAGGTGCATGAAAAGATATAAACAAACTATCAAGTGGTACATCAGCCTCTACCACTTCCCTACGCTCTGCTATTTGTTTTGGTTCTTGAGGTAAATTTCTCATGTATTTATTTCCTGCAGGAATATCTGCGAACCATTTTTCTACCAGTGTTTTGATCTCCTCAAACTTAACATCACCTGCAATGACCATAATGGCATTCTGTGGTGTATAATGCTTCTTGAAAAATGCTTTTACATCTTCCATTTTTGCATCTTCAATATGTTTAAGTTCTTTACCGATCGTTGCCCAGCGATACGGATGTACTTGGTAAGCTAAGGGTCTTAATTTCAACCATACATCACCGTAGGGTTGATTGAGGTAACGCTGCTTAAACTCCTCACATACAACACTTCTTTGTGTTTCCAAACTTTGTTCAGAGAAGGAAAGGCTCAGCATACGATCTGATTCCAGCCACAATGCAGTTTCTAGATTTGAAGAAGGTAGCGTGATGTAGTAATTGGTAATATCGTTACTTGTAAAAGCATTGTTTTCACCGCCCACACGTTGCAAAGGGGTATCATAGTCGGGAATATTGACTGATCCACCAAACATCAAGTGTTCAAATAAATGTGCAAATCCCGTTTGGTCTGGAGATTCATCCCGCGCACCGACATCATACAGTATATTGACACAGGCCATTGCTGTGTTATTGTCTTCATGAACAAGTACGCGAAGACCATTTTCTAGTTCAAATTTCTGATAAGAAACCATTCAGGTTATTTAAATTAATTTATTGTATCCAATTGATATCTTTTCTCAAAAGAGAAAGTGTTTTGGCTTCTTCCGAGCCTTCTTCTGGTTGAAAATCATAGGCCCAATTTGCCTGTGGCGGTAAACTCATTAAAATGGATTCGATACGTCCATTAGTTTCAAGACCAAATTTTGTTCCTGAATCCCAAACAAGATTAAATTCAACATATCTTCCTCTACGGAGGTATTGCCAGTTTTTATGGTGTTCTGTATAGTCTTTATGGCGATTTTTGTTTACCAGCTCGGTATATGTTGGTGCAAATGTACGTCCAAGGTCACATGAGAACTGAAAAATTTCCTCAAATGACAGACCTGTTTTTTCAGGTGTTAGTTTATCATAGAAAACCCCACCTATACCACGTGTTTCTTCACGATGGCGTACATAGAAGTAGTCATCTGCCCATTTTTTGAAATCTTTGTAAAAATCTTGGTGATGGATATCGCATACGTTTTTCAACTGTTGATGAAAAAATTGTGCATCTTCTTCAATAACATAGTGCGGTGTAAGATCAATGCCTCCGCCGAACCACCGAATTTCATCATTCAATTCGAAATAACGGATGTTCATGTGGATAATAGGAACGAATGGATTGTTTGGATGAATAACAATTGATACACCTGTAGCAAAAAATTCATCTTCATCGACACCAAATGATTTCTTGATCATTTCCGGCAATTTTCCATGCACAGCAGAGAAATTCACCCCACCTTTTTCAATGATATTGCCATGCTGCATGATCCTTGTACGGCCACCGCCGCCGCCATCACGTTCCCAAATTTCTTCTTCAAATTTAGCGGTACCATCAAGCTTTTCAAGTGCTTGACATATTTCGTCCTGAATTGTTTTATAAGTTTCAGCGATTTTTAATCTATCGATCATCTTGAATTAACTTAATTTTTCAGCCAGTTGGCTTATGATTGTTGCAGCAGATTTATGCTGGTATAAGATTTGGTAAACGGCTTCACAGATAGGTAAGGCGATCTGATGCTTACGCATATAATGCTGTATACAGGCAGAAGCATAATAACCTTCTGCTACCATATTCATCTCGAGCTGGGCAGACTGTACACTATAGCCTTTTCCGATCATCGCCCCAAAAGTTCTGTTTCTACTGAACTGCGAATATGCTGTTACCAAAAGATCGCCTAAATACGCCGATTTATTAATATCGCGAAGCGGATTAGGATCAATGGTCTCGACATACGTTTCCATCTCACGGATTGCATTTGAGATTAAAACTGCCTGAAAATTATCACCATAGCCTAACGAATGACATATTCCTCCCGCCAATGCATAAATATTTTTCAATACAGCACCATACTCAATCCCATACACATCGTCCGAAATGATTGTTTTTATATACCGGCATTCCAGTAAAGATGCCACTAACTTCGCATTTTCTTCAGATTTGGAACCAAAAGTCAAATAAGATAGTTTCTCCAAAGAAACTTCTTCAGCATGACATGGTCCACCGACAACTAAAATATTCTCCAAAGAGACATCGTATACCTCCTGTAAATAATCGCCAATGATCAGATTTTCATCAGGTACGATACCTTTTATGGCAGAAACAATAATTTTTCCTTCCAGATCTGCTTTTGTCACATCCTTTAAGGCTGCTTTCAAGTAAGCGGCAGGTGTATTCAAAATAATAATATTTGATACCTGAATTACTTCTCTTGCATTTGTTGAAATATGATCTGTATCCAGTTTTACTTCAACAGCACTTAAATAACTTGGATTTTTTTTATGCTTTTTGATATAGTCAACATCTTCTTGTTTACGGACCCACCAATGTATATCCTTTTCAACGACGTTGTCACCCAGCATTTTAATCATTGCTGTAGCCCAACTACCACTACCAATAAGCCCTACTCTATTTTTTTGCATTAAATTTTGTTACTAGACAGTTTGAGCAAATATACTTAATTATATAATAATTAACATTCACCTGTATCCTAACTTGGTATATTATGCCTTAAAATAGCTCATTTTTGACGAAATTCCAACAGACTCATGAAAACATGTCATTTGGCGATCATGATGGCTTATATAAATATTCATTTAAATCGTAATGTGATAGATGAATATTATTAAAAGAATAAATGACCAAATTTTAAAGCATACCTATAGGTACCTATATTTGTACTGAGTACGGACTCTACAAATAGGCATATCACTATAACTACTCGCTAATACCAAAATGGAACACATTAACTTTTCGAAAAACTGGAATAATAAATTGGACTGCGAGGCATTTACAACATTACGGATGCCCAATGAACGGTATAAGACCGGGCAAGTATTTGAGATTACATTAAATAAAGAAAGTAAAGATTGCGCCACTCTTGTGGCAATCAAATACATCAATCTAGAAGATATCACTGAATACATCGCTCGGTTAGACACCGGCTGCAGTGCCGAAGATTGTAAAAACATTATACGCGATATTTATCCAAATGCTGATTTTACACAACAACGACTTGCATATCTTTTATTTGTAAAGTCTAAGGATAATTAAAATACTGTGTATAATATTTAAATTAAGATCTGCCTTACACTTAAGGGCAATTATAGTTACAGTAGTATTGATTATGATTTACTCTTGAATGTTGCTCAATCCATTCATATACAATTACATATTATCGATCTCGCACAAGAAATAATTATTATTTGTTGTAAAGAACCGATATTTATGTTTAATATAAGGTGTAATTATAATTGTATAATAAGACAAATATATCTAAGTTTGACAGGAACATTCAGTGCTAACAGCGTTTTGGCTTGGGCACGAATAATAAAATATAGAAAATTTTAAGGTAACATATTTATAAGATGAGCAATAATGATATCATGAAAAAGCTTCGAGTAGCTTTAAAATTCACGGACGACGACATTATTAATGTATTAGCGTTAGTCGATTTTAGGGCAACAAAAACGGAATTAAGTGCCATATTCCGTAAAGAAGATCATCCAAATTTCAAACCTTGCGGAGATCAGTTACTTCGGAATTTCCTCAATGGATTAATTATCTATAACCGTGGCCCTCGAACTAAAAATAATGACCAGAAGGCATAATATCATCTTAAAATTATAAATAAAAGCAAAAAAGTGTCGAAAGCATAACCTTCCGACACTTTTTTAGGATAAGATTAACTGCTATAATCTCTCTAAACCTACTGTTCCATAAATACGCTCCATCACCACTACTCCTTCAGGGCTCGTTACTTCAAATACATCATTGTCCACTTTTGACCATCCACCTACTACAGCATCTTTGTTATCGTATAACGTTGCACCATAAATTGTAAGTTTGCTTCCACCTTTGAAAGTAAGTGTTTTCGTATCAAACGTACTTACCTTACTACTATCACCTTTTACCATCAGCGTTGCTTCCCTAACTACATTAATACCTATATTTCCTTCAGTTACGGCATATTTTATTTTTACCGAAGCTACTTTTGTTAGATCTACTTTTGATCCAGCTGATTTTTCATTGACTGTACTATCTGTAAATACTAATCTTACAGATGTGATTGCATTTGTTGGAGGTGTTAATTCATCGGCATCATTTTTACTGCAGGCTGTAATGCCTATTGCTATTATTAATACTAATAATAATTGACCTAACATCTTTCTTGTCTTCATATTCATTATATTTATATATTAATTTTATTTAAGACAAAATTACGAGCTACTCCTAAGAAGTGATACCACCATACCGTTATAAAATATCAGCTGAAGACCAATTTGCACTTTAACTAAATTTCTGATTAACAAAGTGTTTAAAATATTTGAGGACATGACATTTACATATTTCTATTATTTAAATATTGGTAAAATAATTGCGCCAATATTCAGATAAATAAATTATTATTTCATTTTAAAGCTAAGCCATACATGATCTCGTGTATCATCTCGATCTATTCATACGTTATAAAACAAAGTTGTTAATCAATTCACAAATGAAAGGGCTAACGTAATGCTAATCAATCATACAGTACCTGTTACCAAGTAAAATATTTAGTTACATAAAGGAGCATAATTTATATATGAAAGAAATCATCCATGAATTTGGTATAGAAACTGATTGGGTAGAGCCGATGGCAAAAGCTTTAGATGGAGCTGTTAAGGGTAACCATATGCTAATTCCGGATACCGTCCATAGCGGCACCCGCTATGTGCTGTCTATAAATCCAGATATCACGGTCATGTTTGCAGATGTCCTCTACCACCAAGATATCCATTTTAAGCTCCGCAATACAAATTCAGATTTTATTGGCATCTATTTTAATCTCACTGAAGGCGACTCTTCTCACATTACAAATAATGACACTTTAGCAATGGGAAGATGGAACTACAATCTTGCCATTGTTGAGAGCAGTGTAAACCTCGACTACCGTGTTAAAGCGGGAACCAAGACATACAACTTTTGCATTTTCATCCGTAAAACACTTCTCAAAGAATACTTAATTGGTTCTGGACATTTAAAAAAACTGATCAATCGGGTCTTTGATCAGAATCAAAATACGATCTTTCACTATAATATCATGAGCAATAATAGTTTACAATATATTAATGAATTTCGAAAGAACAATATTGACCCGCTAACCTTTGATTTGTTTCTAAGTGCAACGGTCTATAACTTATTGGGAGAATATCTTGATGAACTGATCAAAAAAGACCTTGTTGTCAGTAAACTTAACGACACTGATTTTACCGCTATCATATCCTCTCAGGAATTTCTGATCAGTAAGCTTAAAGATTCTTTCCCGGGAATCAAAACAATTGCTGAACATGCTTTGATGTCCGAAACAAAATTTAAAAAATTGTATAAAAAGATCACAGGTCTTACTCCTTATGAATTTTACCTTAATAACAAGCTGGAATTGGCGCGTGATCTATTAGTAAGCGGGAACTATAACATTGGAGAAATCGCTCACGAACTGCAGTTCCCAACCGCATCCAATTTAACACATCTCTTTAAAAATTACTTTGGCGTTTTACCCAAGGACTACTTAACAAAATTATAATGGAGACATCTGCAAAAAATAGTATTCAATTTTCTCATACGGTAACCATGGATACAGAATGGAGGCAAGATTTTATCGAAAAACTTGGAGCAAAATATCTTAATCAACGGCAATTGGTTTTTCCTGAAAATTTAGCAAGCGGTGGCTCTTATCTTATGGAGGTCATTCCTGGCTTGACAGTTCTTGTGGTAGACCTCACCTTTCATCAAAGCATATCCTTTACTAAAGTTGCTTCATCCGGGGATTTCTGCATTGCATACTATGATATCAGTGATCAAATCAGCATCCACAAAGTCAATGATACGAAGAATAAAGTTGGTTATCATTCAAAATTAGGAATGGGGCTTGTTGATGCGGGTTTGAGCAGTACTTATATTCCCCCAATTTCAGAACGAATGTATTCTTTTCGGTTACTGATCTCGAAACAGCTTCTTCATAAACATCTGGGCAATATCGTTCCAGAGTCTATAGTTGAAAAGACGTATGCGAAAAAGAATACCATATATTTCTATAGTCACATGGATAGCCGTACCCGGGTGTTACTTCTAAAACTGAAAGATCGTCAATATGAAGACAGTTCCTACGAACTATTTCTCAAAGGAGCCGCCTTACAGGCTTTTGGAAGTCTTATTGAAAGGTTAAGTGAACAGAAATTTGTAGTAGGTAAGCTATCTGAATTTGATGTGCAACAAGTTGTGAATAGTCAAGTTTACCTCATGGAACAGTTGCTTGAAAAATTTCCAGGTACTGAAAAGCTAGCCGAAATAGCCTGTATGTCTGTGACTAAATATACCCGATTATTCAAAAAAATATATAAATGCAATCCGAATAGCTTCTTTCTATCTGAAAAGTTGTTATTAGCAAAAGAAATGGTAAAAAGTGGTCAGTTCAATACCATATATGAAGTCGCGTATGCTCTGGGCTATTCAAAATCTGACTATTTCTCGGCTATTTATAAAAAGAGATATGGTGTACTTCCAAATGAGGATTTTGTTTCGTTGCGTAATTGCAAGGAAGCGACAGAGTAATGTAGTCGATGGTGTGTCGTAGTGCTCTCCCCATGATGAATGACTTTTTCGCCAAGAGACTGACTTAAAGAGTCCTTCAAATTCTCCTTTAGCATTTCCTTGATATAAAATAATCACAAGAAGAGCGTTGGTAAACCATGAATACCGAAAAACCAACCACTAATCCAATAGTAATTATCGAAAATATAGCTTCTATAACGAATATCCATAAATAAACGACAGTTATAGTTTTAAAACCATCGCATATCAGTATTCGTTTGCTTCACCTGCTGTATATAACGAATTTTAGATTTAATAACTAGCAATTGCAACAAAAGCTCTCTAGGTCAGGGTAAGGTAATCGCTAATAAAATCTTAAAATTTAATTATGAAAAAGTTAAGTGGAATGAAGAGCTTCTCTTCACTGGAAAACAATAAGTTAGATGAAACAGCTTTGGAAATGCTACAAGGTGGCCGTCGTTCTATTGGTGCTTCAGTCGTTTATTCGAACTTCCTGAATGCGCAAGGCCAACAAGATATTGATACTTATGATCAATATGGGGCATTTGCTGGCAGAATTTGGGACAACTCTTCAGATTGTTCAGAAGCTAATACGTGGTAATAAACTTAGGGATATATTAGCTAAATATCTATTCTAAAAAATTAGATGGAATGAAGAAGAGCATCTCTTCTTTGAAGAACAATCAAATATGTATTCTGACTAAGAATTACATATTTGATTGTTTGATGATTTTTTAATAAAATAATAAGTCTACCAAAATGCGAAGTCTTCATTTACTACTTATATATGATGACCAAAATATGATTGTAAAAAATAATTCTTTTTCAGTGCTATTCTAGTAAAATCACATAAACCGTTATCTTAGTAACCTCTCCAAATTGCTATGAAGTGGCCCAAGTCAAATTTAGTAAGTTTTTAAGTAATTTTTTAGTTTCACAAATAAAATCGGGCTTTTACGAAAAAAATTCACATTAGATTCAGGGAATACATGTAAAAGACTGGCGTTAAATTTTATTGGAAACTGGGATTTGCCCTCTGAAGTGCTAATTTCTATAAAATGTCCACAATCTAAGTACGAATCTTTTTCAGCTAGATTGGATAAACTAATATTTAAACTGATATTATCCATACTGATTTCCTCTGGGCAACTATCTTTTTTTAAATACAGAACACTTCTATTTATATAGCAATAAGATATTCTTTTGGAAATTCTCAGTATTATGGAAATCAGAATAAACAAAAATATGCAAATACAAAATAATGTTAATGAGATAGTCTGAATCATCATTTTTATTGATTCAAAAGAAAAAGGAAATTCCATTACCAATGCAATCGATAAATTTATAAAAGCTATGAGGCATAATAAATTTTGATATTTTTTTAATGAGTTAAAATTCTTTGGAGAAAATAATTCTATTACTGAATCTTCCATTTTTATTAATATTATTCTATAATAAATGATAAAAATTAAATTTGAACGCTGATTCCCTTAATCTTGCTTCTCATTTTTTGCCAATGATAATGAACGACGGATCTTAACACTAATTTTTTAAAAAAATAGACTTCAATTTATTCGAAGGAGATCAAGTTAATTTTTAAAATAGTTCTTACTAAATTCACTGATAGAAAGTGTATTTACGGATGTGTTTTGTAAAAAATGTTCTACTTTATATGCCCTTAAGCGATCTTTTCTGGTTAATTTCCACATGAATGTGCCAAAATTTAATTTCGAGAAATCTATTCTTAGTTTTTCTAATTCTAGTCGATGAACTTGCATATCCTTCTCTAAAAATTGATCAAAAAGAAGTAACCTGTTACACAAAAAGTAGACATTATCTTCTTCCAAAAATATATCTTTTTTAAAAGAAGACAGCAAGGAATCTTTAATTCTCCCCCCGAAAGATTCTTCCTTAAGAAAAATTAAATTATCCACTTTTTCGACTTCTAGATTCAATCTATTCATTAGATAAGCAACAATATTTTTGGGTGAAATTTGATTTTTATAAAAATTCCTCAAATTATCAATGGATTCCCATCTACTTCTATCCAAAGACAAATCAATTTGATTTATATAAGCATATAAGAATACAACAAAAGCATAATCTATTTTCATCACTGCATTTCATAAGTTTACTATTTCCACCAATTCTTACTAAAAAAAGACTCTATTCTTTTCAGATTTGGAGGAGCGCCTACAATCACTAAAAGTTAAAAATCAGCAAGTCAATATTAAGTGACTTGCTGATTTTTAATATAATCAAAATTTAGAATCAAACTTTTACATCATAGCTCGCCTGGTGAAGATAATAAACAGCAAATAAAACAAAGCATATTTTTTCATCATTTACGTAAGTAATGAAAAAAATATATGATTTTCCATTGCTAGCTTGCTATAGATTGTTCCTCAGATATTCTTGAAACTTATCTTGAAACTGCAAACCGCTACCTACTCTGTATTTACTTAACTTGTTATTGAGCGTAAGTCCCCACAGGATGAATTCGGTCAGAAAATAGAAATCTTCAGGCTTCGTCTGTGACTGATACTGCTGTATCAAACTGCGGATAGGTGTCACATCGTCCAGTGCATGTTCGTAATCTACATCAGTGAGTTCATCGGATAATTCAATACCCTCAGATTCCGAGAACCAGCGGACAATATCATCGTAGGGATAACGTTCATTTTCCTTTTCAAACTTCTCAATTTTTGGAAATAAAGTAAGAAATATACTTTTAACGGCATTCTCAATCAACTGAATTGCCACAGTACTGGCTCCCTCCTGCTCACCTTCATATACGAGCTCCACTTTACCAGTGATAGCTGGCACAATACCCATAAAATCGCTCAATCTTACTGCTGTGGCTGAAGCTCCGTTTTTGAGCATCCGCAGTTCGGCAGTACTTAATAAGTTTTGAAATGCGGTAATACTCATACGAGCACTGACACCACTTTTTTCATCAACATATTCGCTATTGCGGGCTTCAAAACTGATCTGCTCAATCAATTCACGAGCCAGTTCTGGAACATATATTTGTTCTTTTTGTGCAGCTTCTAGGTTAGCTTCCTGAGCAGTAATGGTTTTTGCAATCGCTACTGTTTCAGGGTAATGTGTTAATATCTGTGATCCTATCCGGTCTTTTAGGGGCGTTACGATACTTCCTCTATTGGTGTAATCTTCCGGATTTGCAGTAAACACAAACTGGACATCCAACGGCAGACGTAATTTAAATCCCCGGATCTGGATGTCTCCTTCTTGCAATATATTAAAAAGTGCTACCTGAATTCTCGCCTGAAGATCGGGCAGTTCATTGATAACAAATATCGAGCGATTCGCCCGTGGAATCATACCAAAATGAATCACACGATCGTCTGCATAGCTCAGTCTCAGATTTGCGGCTTTGATCGGATCTACATCGCCGATCAAATCTGCGACAGTTACATCCGGTGTAGCCAGTTTCTCTGCAAAACGATCACTTCTATGAAGCCAATCAATCGGTGTATCATCACCCTTTTCCTTTAATAGTTCTACAGCATAACGCGATATTGGGTTATAGGGATCATCATTAATTTCAGAGCCTTGTACCACAGGTATATATTCATCTAATAGATTAACCATAAGTCGGGCTAGACGTGTCTTTGCTTGCCCACGAAGACCGAGGAAATTGATATTATGTTTGGAGAGGATAGCTCTTTCTAGTTCTGGAATAACGGTGTCCTCGTAGCCGTGTACTCCGGTAAATACGGTTTCCCCGTTGCTTATCTTTGTAATCAGATTCTGACGCAATTCTTCTTTTATCGCCTTAGGTTTATAGCCAGAAGCTTTTAGTGCGCCAAATGTTGTTATCTTCGTGTAATCCATATGTTCTTATAATGAAGCGCAAATGCTGCGCAAAATGTATATCTTATTAACGTAATTGTTTATCGTATTCTCTTTCTGCGATTTTCTTCATAATCCTCAAAAATCATTTCTCCAAGATCTCCAAGTCCTGTATAGTAAGCTTTTCCCTGATTTGAAGCCGTAAATTCGTCAACAAATTCCTGCAGATAGGGATCTGAAGTGATCATGAAGGTTGTAATGGGTATTCCCAGCTTTCTGGCCTGTGCGGCCATACTATAGCACTTGCTGGTGATAAAAGGATCTAAACCCATCGGATTTTTATAGTAACTACCATCAGGCATGTTTAAACAGCTCGGCTTTCCATCAGTAATCATAAATATCTGCTTGTTAGCATGCCGTTTACGTCTGAGGATCTCCATCGCCAACTTCAAGCCTGCGACCGTATTGGTGTGAAATGGTCCTACTTGCAGATAAGGTAGATCTTTTATCGCTATAGGCCAAGCATCATTACCAAAAACGATGATGTCCAGTGAGTCCTTGGGATAACGTGTCAGGATAAGTTCTGATAAAGCCATAGCCACTTTTTTTGCGGGTGTGATCCGGTCTTCACCGTATAGGATCATACTATGGCTGATATCAATCATCAACACGGTACTCATCTGTGATTTAAACTGGGTGTCTTCGACAACGAGATCATTTTCTGATAAGGCGAACTCTCCTATTCCATGATTAATCTGCGCATTTTTAAGGCTCTCCGTCAAGGCTATTTTCTCAAGGCTGTCTCCATACTGATAGTTTCTGAAATCGCCCATATTTTCATCACTCCGCCCATGGTGATTGGTTTTATGGTTGCCGGACTTTCCTTTTCGCATCTTTCCGAAAATCTGATCTAAGGCATGCTGACGTAATGCTTTTTCCAACTTTGAGGTAATAGCTGAGCTACCACTGCCACCTGGTTCCAATTTTTCTCTGATGTATCCTTTATTCTTCAGATCTGCAATGAAATCGTCAACGGTATATGCTGTAGTGGTCAGTTTAAACTCTTTGTCCAATTGCCGCAACCAATCAATAGCTTCATCGAAATCACCGGAGGTGTGTGTAATCAATTCCTTGAAAATATCAAATAATTTGTCAAAAGGCGTTTGAAACGGCTCGTCATATTGCTTAAAGATAAAACCCTTATTTCGTTTCGTACTGTTCATGGATTCATTTTATTAGCATAAATGAAGCTATTCGCATATTGTAATCGGAATAACTTCTCAGGTTGAATTTACGAAATAAAAATCCTTATAAAGAATCCTAGATTCTTTGTGATATGAAGAATAATTTTTGTGGCAAGAGGGTTTTGAACTAGTGCTTTTTGTTGTTGTGCGTAAAAGTTTCTGTGAACCTAGCTGATCGAGCAATTTTGTATTTTAAGTGGTGGGAAAGTTAGACAATATTCATCTGCATGACCAAAGCACACATAGCACTAAATGGTGCAGTGTACTTTGGTCATGATTGTTAAAAAAAAGTGACGAAGTGTTCAAAAAGATTAGAATTTTTGTTAGTTCTTATATATCAATGAAAAATCGATCTATCTTTACGAACTAATATAAAACTCTTATTATCATCTGTACCAAAGGATACTTTCATTGTTTTTGGAACTGATAGGTCAATTTTAAGAAGTTTAGTATCTCCATAGACTTTATCACTGTATAGATCTTTAGAATACACTTCCAAAATAAGTTCCTTTGCAACCGACTTCTTTACTTTATAAAGTTTCTGATAACTTTGGGATTTTTGATCATGTAACAAATTAAAAGTGACAATGTTCTCACCAATAAAATTTATACGCTGTAAAATCCCCTCATTCTGATTTTCCCAATTTCCTTTCAATACCTCTTTATCTAAAATTGGCTCATGGAAATTGTAAAAAATAAACGCAAAAACAAAACTAAATATCTTTAATCCCATAATACATTAATTTAACTACTCTAATCTACAAATAATCAGCAAATTAAAAAAGATATATAATTCATAACTTAACTGATATTCGATTATAGCAATACTCGCTTCTTAATGTCATAAATCTTTTCGAAACTGCTGCTGCGAAGAAAACTCAGGATAAAAAACTACTTTTTCCTCTTTAGCTTAATTTTTATTAAATTGCTATTCTTCAGTTTTTTTACCAAAATATACGACCAATGTGGACTTTTACAGTGAAAAATAAAATTAAGGCTGCGATGTTGTTTTTCTCTGTCCTTTGCTTGGTGATGTTGACCAATATTCAAGAGCAACACTTGGTCAAAAGAATTAATGAATCGGTAACTTCTTTATATTCGGATCGCTTAGTGGTGGCTGATTATATTCACAAGCTTTCAAATCGCATGGAGAAATTACTTGTCTTACTATCTGCACCTCAATATTCATCTAAAAACGTTAATTTGGAACTAGATAAAATCAAGCAAATCAATACACTTTATGAAAAAACGGTGCTAACAGATAAAGAAAATGTCAATTTTAATACATTTAAAATCTGCATTCAACAAATAGCGCAAAATGTTAATGCCACAGATCATGCTAAAGCTATTGAGATCAGCAAACAAGCACGACAAACTTTAGAAACATTGTCTTCGATTCAATTGGAGGAAGGAAAAGTCAAGCTAGATGAAGTAATCAGTATGACGAGCAGAAGTAGATTAATGTCTTACATCGAAATCGTGATCCTAATTGTTATTGCAATATTAATTCAAATTTTGGTGTTTTCCGCTAAAGTTGAGATGGGTGCAAAAGTTCCAAAAGATCATAACTTAAATTAATTGAAAACCCAAATTCATGCCCCAGACCTAGTGGCTTTTAAATAGATCGAGTTGTGAGATTTCAATGTAAATCCATCATTCTTACGACTTTTATAAAAAAAAGTAATTCTTATTTACAATCAGAATTGGAAACCTTCAAATCTTCGATTTTTTGAACTTTGAACTGATATTTTATTGGAGTTAGTTTTTCAAAATACTAAGTAAAAACTAATATTTCTATTTTATTCCTATGAAAATTATTATGTATGTTTGTTTTAACGAAATAATCATTCAAACCTAAACCAAATATGAACTTTTATTATTCTGCTCTTTTTATTGTCAGTAGCTTAGCGTTTTCCCTATCTTCGTGTGCGCAATCAAAAAGCCTATTTAACGGCAAGGACTTAATTGGCTGGCATATCGATGTTCCAGAAATGGACAAAAATACCACTGTAAAAAGTCCTTTTCTTGTCAGAGATGGGATGCTAGTAAGTATGGGTAATCCAAATGGCCATATTATAACCGATAAGTCGCATAAGAACTATAGTCTGGATGTCGAATACCGTTTTGCAGGAAAACCAGGAAACTGCGGTGTACTGGTGCATGCCTCTACTCCACGCGCGCTTTATGGAATGTTTCCAAAATCTATTGAAGTACAGATGATGCATGAAAATGCGGGAGACTTTTGGTGTATTGTGGAGGACATTAAAGTACCAAATATGGTTGAGCGTCGAGGTGAACCTGCTGAATGGGGCATTACAGAAGATAAAAAACGTCGGATTTTGAATCTTACCGACAATTCTGAGAAACCTCTTGGTGAATGGAACAGTATGAGGATTGAATGCTTAGACCGGAAGATAAAAGTATGGGTAAATGGTGACCTTGTAAATGAAGGTTACGACTGTACCGCAAACAGTGGTCAGATTGCGCTTCAAGCTGAAGGTGCTGAAGTTGAATTCCGTAAGGTTTTACTAACGCCAATAACGCATCTTTCTAAATAAATGATAATGGCAACAAAGCATTCATGCAAGTCTAAGCAATCATGCATTTGCAATAGTTAGTTCGCTGCTATAAAATCTAGAAAGCCATTCCTAACGGAATGGCTTTCTAGATTGATGACACTTTGTAGCATTCTGTTCAGATTTATTGTTTACATTAAAAATCGAAAGTCTCATGCGCAACTCTTTCCAGACCTGAAAAGGCATCATTTACCTTATAAATTATATCCTTTTTTATATTTAACAAGCATGTGATTTTATATATTTGCAAAAAATCAATAACTTAAATAAATATAAGTAAACATGGGCAAAATTAACTTCATCTTATTTTTCTTAATTTTTCAATTCTCATTTGTATCGGCTCAAGAAAAAGTAAAAGTCATATTATTAGGAACTTATCACTTTAATAATCCTGGAAATGATATGATCAAACAAAAAGACAGAAATATATTATCTAAAGAAAGCCAACAAGATTTAGAAGAAATTACCAATAAAATTAAGGCATCTGCTTATAAACCCGATCAAATATTTGTCGAGAGTAATTTTAACAAAAGGAACGAATTGAATGCAAACTACCAATCATATTTAAAAGATCAATATCACAAGTTCATAGATACAATAAAAAGAGAACGGTTAAAAAGATATTATATCGAAGGTGAAACTTTTCAGTTAGGTTATAGATTAGCGAAAAAATTAGAACACCAAGAATTATATCCTATTGATAGTATGATAGAAATGAGATTTGATATTTTATTAAAAGAGGTGAATGCAAATCCAGCTTTGAAAGAAGAATTTAGTAAAATTAATGCCTCTTTGTCGGATAACTGCCTAGAAAAAAGCAATCTGAGTGATATATTTATATGTATAAATGAAAAGTCCAACTTAGATAAAAACAGTGGTTTTTATATTTCATTTGCTAATAAAGTGATGACTAATAAAGATTATTTAGGGTCCAATCTCGTTACTGACTGGTATAAAAGGAATTTGGTTATGTACGCTAATATTCAGAATCAATTAAAACCTCATACCAAAACTATTCTTGTTCTGGTGGGGAGTGGACATGCTGCTATACTAAGACAGTTTTTTGAGGTCGACAAAAACTTTGAACTTGTTGACTTAACACAGGTTTTCGATGCTAAGTAAGTCAAACTCTTCCTACAGAATTGTGAAATAGCATGAAAACTGTTTACCTGAATTATATAGCATAAAGAGAATGCCATTATCTTTAATAAATAATGGCATTCTTCATTTTTCGATCTTTGTTAATAATGAGGAGAATTCCAAGAAAGTCAAGCATATTTTTAGTAGTTTAAAATTGTACTGAAAAAAATATTAAAAATTTAAATACGATTTATATTCGCTGCTTATTTTCCCTTATATCGAGTGCAATTTTTGCAATTCAAAACACCGCTTAACTGCTTTATCAATGTTTTCAAAAAACAACAGTTTGTTATTTTCAATGCAGTCTAAAAAAATAAGACTTTTGATAGGACCAAATTTACGAACTTCAAGAGTAGAGGCATCAATTACTGCCAATTTAAAACCCTGCCCAATCACTTTGTTCACAAAAAGAGGGATATAAACATAGTGACCATCTATAATGGCAGGCCCACCAAATAATCCTGACATCTTAACTCCATTAATAGTGAGATGTCCAACTTCTGGTCCACCTTGACAAATTTCTGTTAACCTCGAATAGGTTAATTCGATCTCTTTTGTACTTTTTTGAAGATTAAATTGAATTGGATCTTCATAATTATTCATCATAATATTTATTTTTCGCAGTTTTTAGTTTAGCAATTCTTATTCAGTGAATGTAATCCAGTTAATACTAAAATAGTTTAGTTAAACGGCTCATTACCGAATTGTAGAATATGACAAGCAAACACTCTAGTAATTTCTTTCATTTCAAGTGGGTCATGAGTAACTATGAAAAAAACTCCGTTATTATTGACACCTAAAAAGTCTCCATCACTAAGCTCCTTTAAATGAAAATATTCAACTCCCTCTATACTTGAAATATAAACTTCACTGCGATTTATATGCTTTAATTCCGCTGATGTCAAATATTTTTTAATTAGCCTAAATCCTTCTTCGCCCCACACTTTCTTTTTAATATCTCCATAAAAAATATTTTTATTATCGCATTCAAAAGTACTGTATTTCAGATCACTTGAGTAACCTAAAAAGATATTATGAGCAAAATACAGTGTTATTACTATATTTCTAGTTGAATGCAGATCTTTTATTATCAGGTTCTCTAATATATAGTTGTATACCTTATGATTTTCAAATTTTTTATAAAAGGAAGTTGGGTATATGAAACTAATCAAATTTGGAATATCAGATCTATTAATACCTACTTTTTCAATAAAATTTAGTTGCGCTATATAATGTTTATATTCAACACCTAATTGATCTAATAGTTCACGGAAAACATCAATTTCCCAGCTTTTTAGTGTTCTAAATTTATTTTTAAATAACCTAAACATATTTATTTATTAAAACAGCTCATGATAGTGATATCTGTTTTTCTGTGATACTTATATATTATTGTACCCAAAAATAAAAACTTACATGTTTAAATTCGAATATCAGAAAGCTGTATTTCAATCCAGCAATTAATCCCTTGTTTATGTCGAATTTGCTGTGTATCTACTCCTTCTATACACAAATAATATTACCCAATGCGTCGTAAACGTAAATGATACAGCAGGAACTGGTGATATGAAGCATCAAAAACTAAGCTCATATATATCCCCTTGATCACCATTACACTTAAGAAATATATCCTTTGGAATAGTTTCGAAGTCAATCGTAGTCATTATCGATTGATCACAATCAATTTTTTGCTTATTATCAAAGATTAACTTATTGCAATCTAACTTAACGGGTAAATCATTAATTGCTCCTAGCACATATTTACCAAAGTATCTCTTCTTATAATCATATAACAAAATAGTTCCTGTTGTATGTCTATTTGGCCCCCATATTCTCCCCCAAGTTAAAATATGATATTTACTTTTATTTTTAGTTTCGACCTTTCCTAGATAGGTAATTATGACATCATTTAAGTAGTCTTTCCTATCACTCTGATTGAATGTAAAAGACTTACCAATAACATTTTTTAATATAACAGATACAACGATATCTTCTTTCTGCGGAGAAACATCAACAGAAGATAAACAGAGAAATATAAATCCGATTACAAACTTCATCATGAGATTTAAAAATCCATCAACTTAATTCTTAAGTGTTATAATAACCATTCCAAAAGTGCTAGCAAATTCTCCATAAAGGGCATCATCTTTTAGATTTCTTAAACGAGATTTCAGAGATATCTTCTTTCTTGATCCGCGCAAGCTCCCTACTTTTCTTTAATTTAGTATCTGAACCACTTGTCATAATCAGTACAGAAAAGTCACCTTTTTCTAAAGCTGGCTTAACAACATAATGAAATATTGAAGAGTTTACATAGGTATTTTCTACGAATGCCTGCAAACTTTCTTTTTTTGGATGAGTAGCCAATGATTGATCGAATAATTTTTTCCTTGACGAAGGCACAATATTATTCTGCGCATAAATGACTTCAATAGATGCAACTAGTCCTAGCAAAATAAGCGTTTTGATTTTATTCATAATTAGCGTTCTTTATCTCCTACTTGATATAGACAAGTTAAAAATAAAATTTACATAATGATCATTCAAATATTATAAAGTCCCTTAATCAAGCAATATGTATTAAAAACGATATATTCTATACTTTTAAATATGCAATCATTTGTTTCCATTTTATGCAACAAATACGGAGTTTCTTCCGAATTAGTCTCTCAGCTTCTATTGAAGATGGAGAAACAATCATTTGGTAAGCATCGACCTACTTCTTGAAGAGAAATGCACAACATGGTCCATTAACAGGTGTATCAATGTGATCATGGTTTGGCATTTAAATTTTGAAATATTCAAGCAAGAATTTTTGTTAAAGGAAAAGCCGTTTGGGGATACCAAACGGCTTTAAAATTGATTTAAATTACACCTTTACGCTATTTTATTTTATCTATGAATATATCTTCAGAATTATTCATAAGGTATGCTTATAAGCACAAACCAACTGATTGTAAAATAGTTTTATTATACATTGCTAATCGATGTTTATCTTATAAATTGCAGCTGCTTCTGTATCATCAAACAGATGAATTTGCTTAACTAGCTTTTTCTTCATCATTTTCACGATGGAACTATAGGCAGGATCATGATAGACATTATGAAGTTCTTGAGGGTCTTTTTGTAAATCGAAAAGCTCCCATGCTTCCTGACGTTTATAATATCGGATTAATTTGTAACGATCATCACGGACTCCAAAATGTGGGCTGACAGCATGTTCTCCATTTTCAAAGTAATGATAGAAAAGATCTTTCCGATGTTCTGTTGATGGATTTTTGAGCACATGTACAAAAGACTCACCCTGCATGTCCTTCGGTTTTTTGACTGATGCAAGTTCCAGGAGAGTCGGTGCAATATCGGCATTGACCACCTTTGCATTGATTTCAGTATGGGGTTTTAAAATTGCCGGGTACCGCATGAACATGGGTGTACGGAAGGATTCTTCATACATCCAACGTTTATCAAACCAACCATGTTCGCCCATATAAAAACCTTGATCGGACAGATAGATTACGACTGTATTTTCCTTAAGTTGCTTACTGTCTATGTAGTCCAATACTTTTCCGATGTTACGATCCATGGATTGTGCGGTATTGAGGTAGTCGGTCATATAGCGCTTAAACTTCCATTCGGCTAAAGCTTTTCCGGTCAACTTGGATTGCTTTAACTCTTCATAGATAGGTCTGTAATAGTTGATGTATTTTTCTTGCTGTGCTGGTGTCATACGTTTGAAATTACCATCCTGCATCATCGCTTCAACAGATTCGAACATCTTTAGATCGTAGCCCATGCGCATATCCTTATCAATAGACATCTCCTGAAGCTTGGCCGGTTTACGGCTTTCGTAATCATCGTAAAAGGTTTCCGGCAATTTAAAATCGACGCTGTCATAAGTGCCAAAATCTGCAGGATCGGGCATCCAGGTACGATGGGTAGCTTTATGCCCGATAACCAAGCAAAAAGGTTGTTCTTGATTTATGGTATCGAGCCAGGTTAAAGCTTTATCGGTCACAATATCTGAAACATATCCTTCGCTTCGTTTACTTCCTTGTTTACTGATAAAATCTGGATTGAAATATGTGCCTTGATCAACCAGGATGTCAAAATAATTAAATCCCTGTAATTTGTCTCCCAAATGGATTTTACCGACCCAAGCGGTATTGTACCCTACTTGTTGGAGTTGTTTGACAAATAGATCTTGGCTGAAATCGAACTCGGAAGTCTCATTATCTTTAAATCCATTTTTGTGGCTATACTTCCCGGTCAATAAAGTGGCCCTACTGGGTCCACATATTGAATTGTTTACAAAAGCATTTTTAAAAATAGCACCCTCATTTGCAATACGATCTATCTGGGGTGTTTTTCCATATTTTGAACCGTATGCTCCTATGGTTTGATAAGCATGGTCGTCGGAAATGATGATGACGACATTAGGCCTTTTCTGTCCGTAAGCATGTCGTCCTGTAGTTAGGGCGAGCACTAAAATTACAATAAAACTTAATTTCATGATCCCTTTTGTTTAAAATTGATGGTTACTTCTTCTTTGGAAGTGGAGTTTATTTTGACCCAGCCCAATCGATCTTGACCCGAATCATTGGCCTTGATCGTCAGTTTCTGCGTCACGTTACCAGAGCCATATTTGCGTTCCACACTGTACCACTGTACGTTTGCGGGCAATGTAACCCACCAGCCATTGGTACTGCCTACGATGCTGATGGTATAAGCAGCTTCTGCTTTTTCGATTTCGTTTGTCACGGTACTGGTTACCTGAAATGAACCAGCGATAGGTTTAGCAGGAAGGTCTTCTTTTTTGCAAGCAATTAACGCTAATAAGATTAGGAGTATAAGGACACCGAAGTTTCCTTTTTTATAAATTAATGTCTTCATGATAGTGATTTTACCAATTTGGGTTTTGTTTCCATTTACCATTTGTCAATTCGATCATCCGTTGCTGGATGGGAAGTAAGTAATCTCGATCGACTCTAAAGCGATACCCACTTGGCAATACTGCTTTGTAAGGATCCATGTAGCGTGTCGCATCACCAGGATTACCGGACAAAAAGAAATTGACTGTTTTTCCTGCTGGTGCTGTGTCATAATATAACAGGTTGTCCTTATAAAAGCCTGTACTGCTGTTTTCTTGCGCAATATTGCTTCCAATATAAAGAATACCTAAGGGTCTTTTGCCAACAATCAATTGATCGGCCGCTGCCCAACGGAAAATATCTTGTAAGCGCTGCCCCTCGGCTACAAGCTCAACGCGTCTTTCTCTTCTTACTGCCTGTACATATTTGTCTAGCTGTGCAAAGGAGTAGTTAGCTGCAGTATTGTACTCGCGATCGAAATCCATGTCCGGCATATTAACGCGTGCGCGCAATGGTCGTATCGCGTCAATAATTTTACTCGGATCTTCCTTAAGTTCAGCTATAGCTTCGGCATAGTTGAGTAATACTTCTGCATAACGGAAATAAATGACCGGAGCAGCACTCATGCCATCATCAGATACGGCAGGCAGACTATTGTACTCGACATATTTGTACATCGGGTAACCTGTAGTTGAACGATTGAATCCACTTTGATTGATCGGTGGAAAATTTGCTGCTACAGCATCAGGTCGTAACGGTGCCTGCGGCACTACAGCTGTCTGTGCCAAACGTGGATCACGTACTGTAGGTCTTAAATCTTGGCTGTATGTTTTTTGTACTTCGGTCTGAATTGTACCTACAAATGGTTTCCCATCTGCTGTTAAATAATCACTCACGAGACTCTGGGTCAATCCGATATCCCCTCCTCCTGTTGATAAATATTTGGAGACACCGTGACCGACATTTTCTGAAGGATTATAGCGACGATATAATAGAACTTCATTGTTTGTCGACAGATTTGCAGTATTGAACATATTACGATAATCATCATTGAATTTTCCGGTGGTATATATTTTCCAGCGGTTACCATCAATAATAGTCTTGGCGGCATCTCGTGCTTGAGTCAGATAACTTTTGATCTTATCTTCGGTAGCTTCCACACTCGCAAATGGTGTGGCTTTTAGTTTATGGTACCGTTGCCATGTTCCTTCATAAAGACCAACTCGTGATTTTAGTGCAAGAGCCACATCACGGTGTACACGCATACTTGCATTGGTAGATGCGGTAGGTAAAAGATCGATCGAACGGTTCAGATCATTGAGGATAGAATCCACTATCAGAATACGGCTGTCTCGAGCTAATAGCGTGGATTCATCCTCGGAACTTAACAATTGATTGACCCACGTGACATCGCCATACTTTTTGACCAATTCGAAATAATACCAAGCACGGAAGAAATATGCTTCACCTAGATATTTGTTGATATCAGTTTGATTTCCTTTTGCATTTTTTGATTGCTTTAGAAAAAAATTGATTGATCTTATTTGCGTATATTCAGTGATACTTGAAGCATTGGCAACCGTTAACTGTCCGCTAAGTCTCGGGTCTACACTGGTAAATATCATATTATCTGTACGTGCATCATCAAAAGCAGGCCCGATACCACCGGTAAAATTTGGATGGCCAGGTAAGGTTTGATAGAACTGATTGACATACAGTTTTAGCTCATTGGTCGAAGATAAACTACCTGTTGTGGATAATTGATCCAATGGTTCTCGATCCAAAAAATTGCTATTACATCCTGAAAATACAGTTATACTGACTGTTATTAAGCATAAATATAAGTTATATAATTTCATGGTGATCGGATTAGAAATTAACGTTAAGACCAAAAGAATACACTTTACTCAAGGGATATATCTTCCCTGTTCCTGAACCTCCGTTGATGGTTTCTGGGTCAAACATTTTCGCCAATGGGCTAAAAGTCAATAAGTTTTCGCCACTAACGAATACATTTATTCGCTCGAATTTCCAGCGTTGGATCAATGATTTAGGAATATTATAACTGATGGTCAGATTTTTGAGGCGTAGATATGCAGCACTTTGTAAATAACGTGTTGAAGATAGCTGTGTCTTATTGATATAAGAATTGATGGCACCTGCTGGTGCTGCATAAGGATTGGGATAGTAAGCATCGGGATTACTTTCAGAGAAGTAATCTAAATGTTGCTTGAAAACGGTTACTTGTGCTAAGGCACCTGCTCCCCAAAAGTAAGCATCCGCAACTGCTGGACTAAAATCTCTTTTACCAATACCTTGCCACAGCATATTCATCGATAAATTTTTCCAAGTTAATCCACCAGATAAACTATAGCTATACCTTGGGGTGGTGTTTCCGATGATGGAAATGTCGCCCATATCACCTAAGCGGTTGGTGCCATTATTGATTTTACCATCATTGTTGGTATCAAGATACATGACATCTCCAGGGATCCAATCGCGAGCGGACAAAAATGATTGATCCAATTCATTATAAGCATCTGCTTCTGCCTGTGTACGGATCAATTGATTGGCGGTATAGCCCCAGATTTCACCAGAGGCCTTGCCCTCGTACCATTGTCCACTTGGATCAAATTTTGTTGGATTTTGATATTTCGTAACCATTGATCTATAATCTGTTAGTATTAAGCCTAGGTTATAGCTCCAGTCGTCAGAAAACTGATCGCGCCATTTGACATTGACTTCCCAACCGCGTGTTCTTAAATCAGCATTGTTACTTTTTGCGGGTACTGTACCGAAAAGATCGGCTACATCTCGAGATGGACCGAGCATATCTTTGGTATTCCGCTGATAGATATCAAGTGTTCCGGTCAATCTATATTTAAATGCCGTAAAATCAAGACCAAAATTGGCACTACGTACAGTTTCCCAGGTGATCAATGGATTGAATGCACCTGGAGCGTTGATGTAGCTCTCGCGACCATTTTCAAAATAATATCTTCCTCCAGCTCCGTTTGCACCCGGTACGATGATGCTCATGTTTTCAGAGTATGCATAAAGTCCTGCTCCAGCCTGATTCCCGAGTGATCCGTATGAACCTCTTATTTTCAGCTGATTCACCCAACTGACTTGATCTTTAAAAAATGACTCTTCACTGATGTTGTATGCCGCAGATACCGATGGAAAGAAACCCCAACGATTGCCGGGCGCGAAACGTGAAGAACCATCATAACGTCCATTGATTTCCAATAGGTATTTTTGGTCGAAATTGTAATTCAAACGCGCAAAGAAACCACGTGTTGCCCAATGATTACGTGCCTCTTTACTTGATTTGGTTCCTGTCGACAGGTCTATTCCGGGACGATCGAAACTAATCAAATCACTAGCGGATGTGTAGATTTCTTTAAACTGATTGAGTTCTTGCTGAAAACCTGCCGTGATATCAAAGTTGTGCCTGTCCAGCGATAGTTTATAGTTCGTATAGACGTTAGGTGTGAGGTAATTGTTGCTGTTCATTTTACGCTCAAAACTGCCCCCTAATGGGATATTGTATTCAGAACGATTAACAAGGTAAGAAGTTCCATCAATGCCATAAATGGTTCCCGGTAATTTTAAGATATCATTAGCATCATTATCTAACCTATAATTGAGATCGGCAAATATTTTCCAGTTTTTTAAGGGACTTATTTCCAAACCACTTAGTACTGCTAGTGTATTGTTTGTCAAATCGTCTTTTGTTCCCGACTGTAAGTAGGGAACCATGGATTGTTCATTCCAGTTACCGTAAAAATCGTAAGGTGAAACATTAGGACGCATACGCGCTAAATTATGGAAGAACATGTCTTCGTATCCTGCTAGAGGGGTTTGGTTGTTGCTTCTGGTATATTTAACATTGGCCTTTAGTTTTAACCAAGAGGTCAGATCTGAGGAAACAGAACTGTTAAAATTATAACGTTTATAGTCGATATCTGCATAACGCAAGATTCCTTGTTCGTTGTAATAGCCTGCCGAGACGTAAAATTGGGTACCTGCATTGCCTCCACTCATGTTTAGTGTATAATTCTGACGTAGAGCAGTTGGTTTATAATGCAGATTGAACCAGTTGGTATTAGCAATTCCATTGGCACTGTTTTCCCAGCTTGCATAATTGTTGGTGTTGACTTCTGGAAAAATTGAAAGACTGTTTGGATCATTGATATACTGTTGCAATAGCGCAATCTTGTCTTCCGAATACTGTTTCGTACCCAATGCATTGAAGGTCGCGGCATTGAAGAAGTTGGCAAATTCTACAGAATTAGCCATATCGGGCAATCTAACAGGTGATGTGAGTCCAGTATTTCCGGTAAAACTGATTACTTTTTTTCCTGCTGTACCTTTTTTAGTTGTCACCAAAATAACTCCATATGCTGCTCTTGATCCATATATCGCAGATGCTGATGCATCTTTTAATACCGAGATGTTTTCAATATCGCTGGGATTGATGTCTGCTAATGACATCTCCATTCCATCTACAAGTACATATGGGCCATCGGTTCCGCTGATATTTCCAACTCCGCGTACATTGAGGTTGAAGCTTTGACCAGGCTTGGTATTCCCGCCAACATTGACATTTAGTCCTGGTACGATCCCTTGTAAGCTTTGTGTTGCATTGACAACGGGCCTGTTTTCCAATTCCCGTCCGCTAATAGCGGAAACAGCACCGGTCAAATTGACGCGCTTTTGTGCTCCATAACCAACGACAACGACTTCTTCAAGTTGAGCAAGATCGTCGGCTAACTGGATAGATTGAAAAGCCGATGAATATAATACCTCTCTCGATACAAAACCGACACTACTAATTAAGATCGTACTTTGTGTATTTTTAACCGCAATCGTAAATTCTCCTTTTTCATTTGTAAGTGTACTCCTATCAGATCCTTTTTCCTTAATGGATACACCAGGTAAGGGTTCGCCTTTGCTATCGATGACCTTACCATGAAACCTGGGGTCCTGTACTACGATTGGTGAAATAATAATTCGGCCACCATTGATCTCCTGCATTTTAAGACCTGTTTTTTCTAAAATAGGTTCTAACAATTCATTCCATGGTTTTCTAATTGCATTGACATCACTGATCACAAATTTGTCAATCTGGTTGTCATTGTAGATAAAGCGCAGATCAGTTTGTTTTTCGATCAGTTGGAGTAAAGTTTTAAACTTTATGCTTTTGTTTTTTAAAGTAATGTTGCCTTGTGCAAGTGTCGAGTTTGCATAACTGTTATAGCCAAAAGCTACTATAAGCAACAGCGTAAATTTTACCATGAAGAGCCACTTTAGGTAATAAAGAATCGGCACATGACTGACGACATGTGAATTTTTTTTCATAATTTAGATATTAGAAGTTAGTAATTAAGCACATTACTTTACTAGGGCTTTGTGCTTGTTCAGTCATCTTTAAGGGTATATCATTATGATATACTCTTTTTTGTAAAGGTTTGATTCATAATTTTGGGTTTTAATAAATTAATATACTGTCTTGTTTTTCTGTGTAATGTAAATTGACACCTGTTTTAATCAACAGGTCAAGTAAATCTTTACAGGTCTTTTCCTCAAATACACCGGTAAAAGATTCATTCATAAGTTTTTCATTTTCAATGACAATCGTTTTATTGTACCAACGTTCCATTTTTTTTGTCATGAGCTCCAATGGATCATTTTGAAAAACAAGCTTATTTTTAGTCCACAGCATATCCAGTTGTTCTCCATTTGTCGCAGTAGCTTTTTTCATATCAATAATTACTTTCGTATTTTCTGAAGAAGTATTCTGATAATTTTTACTGATACGCATGGAATTGCTCATGATGTTGGTTACTTCGATTTTGTCTCCGGGCAACATATGATATTGACGATATTTGCCATTGTCTTTTATTTGTAGATTGATCTTCCCTTCAATCAATGCTGTTTCCATTTTCTGCTCTTCGGGATAGGCTCTGACATTAAATTGAGTACCTAATACTTCGATCCGGTTGCCATAAGAATCGACATGAAAAGGTAGGTTTTTGTTTTTTGCAACATTAAAATAAGCTTCACCCAATAATTTCACATCACGGTTATTATGTCCATATGACTTATTGTACTCCAATTGGCTCTCGCCATTCAACCAGATTTCCGTACCATCTTTTAACCTGTAGAATTTACGTTCTCCTTTGGCGGATACGAGTGTGATGATATCATCACTAGTAGCTGGCATATAGATATAAGTAACTCCTATTGCTAAAATGAAAAATATAATCACTGCCGCTACTGAGAATCTATATTTTCGCACTTTACGTCCTGGCTTTATTGGTTGTGCTATTGCAGGTTCTTGGTAAACAGCATCGGACATAAATTTTTGCTTTGATCTTTCGTAGCGTGTTTCCTTGGTGACTGTTTTTTTTCCAGATGTACTTTTGCTCTGTGTTAGAAAGAGGTAGAGATCGATTCTACTTTCATCTTCAGCCATTAGACGATACAGCTCATCCAATTCTGAACCCGAAATCGACAGGTTCAAAACTTTATGAATCAATTGTAAATATTTCTGATCTGCTGATGACATATTCATGGTTTAATAGCAAGACACATGAAAAGAGCAAAATCCCCAATCCCATATGTTATTTTTTTTCTTTTAATAGAAAATATAGTTTTTCGATTGCAATCTGCATGTGTCTGTCTACTGTTTTGACTGCAATACCCATGGTTTCGGCTGCTTGTTTATAGGTCATCTGACAGTCTTTTACCAAAAGAAATGCTTCTTTGGTTTTTGGGGATAATTGGTCGATTGCAAATTCAATCTCTTTGGTTTTCTCGGTAGATATTAGAAGTGCTTCAGGAGATAGGTCGTCGATTAAGGTATTGTAATGCATTTCTACAGATTCATAACGAACTATTTTATTTCGTAATAGATTGAGACATTTATTTTTTGTTGCCCGGTATAAGTAGGCAGACACTGATTTGATCTCCATAAGCTTCGGACCCATATTCCAGATTTCCCAAAATACTTCGCTAGCGACATCTTCAGCGTGACAATCGTCTCTAACAATGGATAAGGCATATTGCTCCAGAATTTCAATATTTTGAATGAAGAGCTCCTTAAACACATATTCATCACGCATAATGGCGATTTTATGTTTTTGCTCTTCACTAAAATCCTTAATATCGTACATGTGTATGGCTCATTGATTGGCTTGACTAATATAAACAAATCATACATAAAACGTTAACAATTGAAAAAAATTAAAGATTTTTACTTCAACTTCCCGGCCGAATTTATGAAAGGCTGGAATGATTTCTACAATTTGGACATACCCACCAAAAGCAATATTAAACTATTAAATGTAAACATATCTATCTGACTTAATATCTTTTGATTTGATTAAAAATTTAAGTATTTATTAAAGTATCTTAAACATTTTATTTCTTACCACCAACCTGAAAATTGTTTTTATACTTAATATTATATGTTACATGACTCTCCTGCTATTGGGTTTTTAGAAGTTGAATCAGCATGCAGTATCAAAATTTGGTCATATAAAAGCCGTTTGGTCATTCCAAACGGCTTTTTATTTTTATACTATCTTATTTATATTTTTTGGTACTGCTGCAAAAACTATAAAGATCACTACTTAACAGAGATATAGGTCTCTACCTCGGCTTCAGGGCCATCATTATATTTTTCACCATGTACGGTAAAATCTGCTTTGTAAGCTCTTTTTGAATTAAATTCTTGATCAGCCCAAATGCCCAGCCAGGTATTGAATATAGCTTCTGGCATCTTTCCTTTGGACACATAATCAGCATAGTCTCCCCCTTCGATCACTAGCCCTTTAAGTCCTTCTGGAACGACCGTTAACGTGTTTACTTCATATCCGATAATGGTATCGTAATAGCCCGTAAAATCTGTTTCATAATTTGTATAAACGGCATAGATATCGTTACTTACCTTTTGCTCAAGTTGATGTATGGTTTCATCTTTCCAAAACTTTTGCCATAATAATTCGATATCATTTGCAGCCTGTCCATTTTCATTGGTAGTTCGAATGGCCATACCGATAATCTTCTTTTCTTGAATGGTGATGTTGTTCATTTTTTGATTTTTAATATTTAAACGAAGATAACGATGGCGACTGACAGCAGTATGTCAGCAGTAATAACGACATTAAATTAAACTTATGCCCGATTAAAAGGAATCATATATATAGAATGATACGCTGTTAGTTTGCACCTAAATAAAAGCGCCGTACAATTTGAGATGTATGACGCTTTTTGTTTAATAATGGAAAGACCGTTGCGACTTTTATGACAATAATGGGTCGCTTTTCGCGTTTTGCCCAACTTCAATACGTCCGGCAAACTGTTCAAAATAGTTCAAGTACCCATTACAGCTTAACTTTATATCATACCAAAAATGCTGTTTGGATAAATCAACTATGGCAACCGAGGTCGAACCGGCACGCACCTTCATGTTACGTACCGCTTGTCCATAGCTGTTATCTTGAAGCAATATTTTAACCTGACAGTCTTCTTGATTCACGATCTCGACCAGTAATCGGCCTGTCAATCCTTTACCTTTTTTATCACGTTCGTAACGACAAGAAATTTTAATTTTCGGATTTTCTTTCCCTCCGGTAAATGTTCGAAAAAAACCATTTGGACCGTAAACGCTCAATTTATAAGCAGGCTTTTCGAAATCATTTAATGACCAACTATCGGACAATCGGTCTCCTGCGACGGTAGCATAGTTCCAACTTCTCCCCTGTTCATTATGATAAGGAGTTTCACTGTAAACCGTAAATGCTGCTCCTGCTGATGCGGCACCGAATACGCTATTTGCAGACTCAAAGGAGATTTTATATGCTGCATTTTCTTGATCAAAATATCCATCAACATAGAGTTCATAAGGTAGCCCACATGAATCTCTATTCCCTTTCTCTTGTTTCGGGAAGTTGGGCGAAGTTCGAGAATCTTGCTCTATCTGCTCTATTTCAGCTTGATTTAAGACTTTAAATCCTTTGGGCACATCTTTAAATTGTGCTTGATGAATGCTTTTAATAAATGGCTTTTTCTGAACAAATTCGGGTTTTGCTATCACTTCGCCGTTATATGGTCTGAAAGCGGAGGTTAAATCTCCACAAACGGCCCTCCTCCATGCTGTAATATTAGTCTCTTTGATATCAGAACGTGTTTTGTGATTAATGAACCGCTCTAAAAACTGTAATGGTGAGGTGTGGTCAAACACCTGTGAATTTACCCAACCTCCACGGGACCATGGAGAAGCTATGATCATCGGTACACGATACCCAAGGCCGATGTTACTTTCACGGCCGCTTTCGGGATGATATTGCTCTTCTTTTGTTACATATTCCAACCGTGTGTCGATACCTTGAGAAACTTTACCTGAATCTTGACGATAAGGGTTTGGCGCCGCAAAAGGTGCCACATGGTCAAAATAACCATCATTTTCGTCATAAGTAAGGATAAAGATAGTCTTTTTCCATACTTCTGGATTTTTGGTTAAGATGTCCAGAACTTCACTGACATACCAGGCTCCGAACCAAGGTGAATCGGGGTGATCCGAGAAAAGCTGTGGTGCCGCCAGCCAAGATACTGTTGGCAGTTTACCTGTGTCGACATCTTCTCTAAACTGATGCAAGATGTCACCCTTCGGTATTTGGAGGTGACGGGTCTCATCGCCTTCTTGATATTCCATCTGCTCGAGCTCCATATAATCGGGAGCAGCACTGTTATTGACAAATGCACGTCGGTGGATTTCTTTTGTGTGCGCGCTTAACTTCTCAAAGTTTTCGTCCGTATATAGCTCTTGCTCTTTTAAGGTTTCTTGCAGTTGCTTTTGCAATTTATCATACTCTACCCCAGTTACTATATCTTTTTCTTTTAGCTCCTCAAGCTTTGCGTCGATCTGCTTTCTTTTTTTTATCAATAGATCTTGATAACGCTTGCTATATTTGACAGCATATTGAGGGAAATATTCCATTACATTACACCCAAAATTCCCCAACCAACTGTTTTCTTGACCACTGTAACCGGCACTACTGGAGGATATTTCATTTTGATATATTTTCCAATCCACTCCGCTTTCTGTCAGGCGTTCAGGAAAAGTTTTCCATGTGGCTTTACCACTGAACTCGGAATCTCCGTTCCACACCAGTGCTTTATCGGTCAGTTTTTCTCTGATATTGCCTGTCCAAAAATAAAGCCTATTGGGATTGGTGCCTGTTAGACTGGAACAAAAATGTTGATCGCAGATGGTAAATGCATCGGCCATGGCATAGTAGAACGGTATATCTTCACGCGTATAATGACCCAATGTTAAGGGCATCTCTTTAAAATCTTTAAATCCCGAACGTTTTACATCCAGCCATCGATTCATTTTACCCTGGTTACGTGCATCGGTCTGGTCTGTCCAATTATGTGGCAGACAGCCCATCCAAGTGACTTTAGAATCTTTTATATCCAGTCGAAAAGGAGCGTATGTTTTACCATCAGCTTGTGTCTGTAACCAGACTTTCTGGTTATTGGGCTGACGGATAGTACGTGGATCGTTAAATCCTCGAACTCCCCTTAAGGTGCCAAATGCATGGTCAAATGATCTATTTTCTTGCATAAGCAGCACAACATGTTCTGCATCATAAAACGTACTCCCTAAAGTAGGATCTATGGCCATGGCCTTAGCAATAGACTGAGGTAGCAGTTGCGACAAGGACATACCACCTGCCAGCATCGCTGCTTTTTTTAGAAAATCTCTCCTGTTATCCATTTTATCAATTATTCTTTTAAATGATCATTCTTTAATCAGCCCAATCCATTCAACTTTTCCCTTACTCACAAAAATGCGCCAGTGTCTTCTTAATGTTGTAATATCATGTGAGACTTGAAAATACGAATTATAGCTTGTTTATAATGAACAGCAATTATAAACTAATTATTGGAAATAGAATATTATTTTTTTATCAATTCCATGTTTCTGAGTAACGATAGAAATGGGATATTACCCATCGCCATGGTCATATATTGATTGTAGTGATTGAATTAGGCAGGATGATAAGGGAGAAAAAACTAGAGATCATACGGGAGATAACTTTTGGAAATGTGCCTCTTAACGGTGCAAGTGCGCGATAATCTTATTATCTTTAAGATATATCTCCTTTTATAATTTTTTTAGATATACTATTATGTTTACCAATATTATACCACTTTCCGATCAACTAAAAAAATATATTACCTGTTTTACAGTATCACATCCTGGAGAGACTTTTCCTTTAAGGTACACAGCGTTTCCAAATCTCGGCACGTGTCTAGCCCTCTTTAACCATACCTCGATATCCATACAGCCCAACGAAGTTACTTTCACAAGAGATGAAACCCATGGGCCTGAAATTATTGTACTGGGTAGATTAACACAACCGACACTAATCACGTTTAATAATCCTGTAAACGAAATAAGCATTAATTTTACACCCAGCGGTATCAACTTTTTTTTCGAGTTACCATTTTTAGAAATAGCCGCTCAATCACATCAATTACTGAACGAATCCAAATGGTCTAGATTTGCTTCACAACTCTTTTCAATTCCTCTAGAAAAGAGAATTGAATGCCTCGAAGAATTTCTTTTATTAAATTTAAGCGTGCACAAAGGTGATCCATTAGAAAGAATTTATAACAGCACTTCTAAAGTCGATAAATTGACCGTGAAAGAGCTGGCAGCATCCGCCTGTATGTCTGAACGAAATTTCTTACGGTATTTTAAAAAGTACGTTGGTTGCACTCCTTCCCTCTTTAAAAAAATAATTAGATTTAGGAATGTCCTGGATGCGCAATACTCAAAAAATACAAACGCATACCATAGGTTTTTAATTACGGAAGACTATTACGATTCATCGCATTTCAGAAAAGAATTTGTACAATTTACAGGTTGTGCATTGAGGTCATTTACAAAAGGTACTTTCCTGCCTGGAAATGGGAGTTCAGTTTTTAAACTGATGTGAAAGTTGTCCGATTTATACCTTTTGGGCTTCTTCCTATCGTGTATTTTTGGTAAGTAAAATAAGTTGTAATTATGAAAGAAGTATTCCTATCAGTATTAGCACTCATTAGCATAAGCTGCTATGCTCAACAGCCATTAAATCTGGAATTAAAGAAACAATTGGATAGCATTCTACGAACTGATCAGGGTATAAGAGAATTTTTAGATCCTCAGGTTACGGATGAAAGGAAAGATACCATTGCTCAGTTCCTCAATTATCCGAGAGCTTTACTGGATAAAAGTAAGTGGAAAATTATGCAAAAAATTGATTCAATAAATATTGAAAAGGTAGAGCATATCATTGAAAAATATGGTTACCCAGGTAAAACATTAGTTGGTGAACCTGAAAATACAGCTGTTTTTTATGTAGTACAGCATTCAGATAAAATCTCAAAGTATTATAAAATAATTGAAAATGCAGGAAAAAATAAAGAATTACCTTTTCGATATGTTGCTATGATGCTGGATAGAAAACTTACTAGCGAAGGAAAAGAACAGATATACGGTACCCAAGTATATATGCAAATGGTCAATAATCCAAAAACCGGTAAAAAAGAGCCATTTGAATATGTGATGCCTATTAAAGATGCTAAAAACGTAAATAAGAGACGGAAAAAAGCTGGTTTTGATTCTACAGTGGAAGATAATGCACAGAGACTCGGCGTGATCTATAAAGCATATACACAAAGGCAAATAAATGATGTTATTAACAATAAGTAAACGTATCTTTAACTGTTTAACGTGAGCTTCTTTTGACGAATGATTAAAAATAAATTGTTAAGTGATTATGAGAAGAACTAAAGCTTATGCAAAAAAAGCATACCGAATTTGTATTGGATTATTTTCAGCATTACTTGTGATTTTATACAGTTCCTGCGGTTCAATATCTCCGAAATATTTAGCAGAAACTGCCAATAACTATACTATTTCTAAAATAGTATCCCAGGAGGTCTACACCTTTGATAATTTTCCACAAAAAATAGGAAACCGTATAAATCCCATTCTGGAAAAGAGTTCACAGGAAAATGTCGATTGTCTCTGGAATTTCATTGAACCTGGTTATTATAAACGGGATAGTCTGCAGTACCTTTACAGAACTTCAATGGAACTAACGAACAAAGATAAAATCCATTTTAAATTGATTGATACTGCGGATCATGTTGTACGGGAAAAAACAATAAAAATCAAATCGGAACCGCAAAACTTTATCTCGTTTCGAAATACAGACGTGGACATTTACATTTTATTAAATAGATTTACCTCGACAACATTTTGCCTCGCCATATCTAAAAATGGCAACTTAATCGTACCAAATGAAACCACAGCAGGTGGTTTTCTCGTGTTTTTTCCTTTTGCAGGGAATCAGGATATTGCGACGAATACTTATAAAAGAATCGATGCAGGCTACAATCATTGACCAAAATTTCAATACCAAATCGATAAAACAGCCGTTTGGTGATTTCAAACGGCTCTTCATCAATCAGATTTTAATCTCATTCTTTCAGATCTGAAACCCAAATATTATCTATACCATAAGTGAGGGTTCGGCGTAGGCCTCTATCTCCAGTATTCCACCTTTATCAAGTTCATCATGATGTAACCAAAGTCTTTTGATATTTTTACCATTGAGTAAAACTCGTTTGATATAGTTGTTTTTATCGTTATAGTTAGGCACTTTGACCTTCAGTTTCTGCTCTCCCTGCTGTACGATAATCTCTGGAAATAAAGGGATGCTGACATAATAAATGGGCTGTCCGATCAGAGGTTGATGTAAACCCAGTGCCGTGAGTACAAACCAGCCTGACATAGCGCCGGCGTCGTCACCCATGGTGCGTACAAATGCTTTGATGCGGCGGGAGATAGCTGTCCGTGATCTCCAGAAGATCCAAGAAATACATTTGTCAATTCGGTCTTTGTCTGAGCATGAAGTGCTAAAAAGGAAATGAATGACATTAAAAAGCTGGTCGATAATTGTCTCAAGTATTTTTTCATAACGCTGTTTACAGGTCTCAAAAAGAGACCTGTAAATTACTATAATTATGGGGTTAGTAATGCCAATGGGTTTTCCGGATTCTGGACAGCATAGTTATTAGCCGAAAGTACAACCATTAAAAATTTCGCATAGCTACCATCCTCATTATAAACCGGTATCGTTGATAAATAGATCAATGCGGCCATGGAAGGGCTGCTGTCATAGCGGTCTGTGGTGACCTCATCGTTATCATTATACGTGAAAGATACATTGGTACCTACAGTGAGCCGCTTGCTGACCTTGGCATCAACATTGTTTCTAAAATTAAAAACCTGTTGTCCAGTGTACGTAGCAATTAAAACATACAGTCCGCAATAGAGCAAAAACAAGTCTTGATGATCGAGCATAACTTGAATTTAAACTTATTCCTTAATTTTGAAATTCAAACTAACACACGGCATGGGAAATAAGAAAGTAAAAAAGATCGTAGTAGTACCCTATACTGTAGATTGGGCTAATGAATTTGAAAAACTTAAATCCGTTTTCCAAGATTATTTGAAAACGCTAATATGTAACATTGAACATGTGGGCAGTACCGCTGTACCTGGTCTCTCCGCTAAACCTATTATCGATATCGATATTATAATCAGCAATAAAGAAAAATTTGATGAGATCAAAAGTATACTCAGAAAACTAGGTTATACGTATTCCGGTGAAATGGGTATTCCTGGAAGAGAGGCCTTTAAAAGAGATGACCAATTAACGCCTATGGATGGTTCTGGCTATTATTGGCATGAGCATCATTTATATGTTTGTGTAGAAGATAGTGAGAGTTTAAAAAATCATTTATTGTTAAGAGATTACCTACGCGCAAATCTGAATGAAGCACAAGACTATGGACGATTAAAAACCGAACTAGCGGCAAAGTATCCTGATGATATTGATCATTATGTAGAAGGAAAAACAGCCTTTATTCTTCAAATTTTGAAAAAGTCAGGTTTCGATCAAGAAGTCTTATCACAAATAGAACTGCAAAATAAGGCTATGAAGTTATAGCATATATAGATCGAGTATAATTCTACTGTCTAATATCGTTTAATTTTCTTTTTTTATTTGTCCTCAATATCTCCGCGAATATCCCGAGCGGACACACCTGTTGAAAGCAAAAAACTTCGTAAACCTATTTCCCCGATAGAAAATAAAACTATGCTAACGGTTTCTACTAAAATATAAGCTACAATAATGATGTTCGAATATTTATTCATAATGTTATAATTTGGACTGTTCAATCAATTTAGTTTACCAGAATAGCGCTCTACATCATTTAGAAAAAATAACAGACCAGTCAAGGTAATGATCATTCGTCGAAAAAGACACCTACAATTATGATCAAATGATAACCTTTCTTCTCTTGGCCGTGTTTATTAAATTGTAAATGTTGTCTACAGTCTTAAGATAGGCATTATTTTTTTTTAAATAATATTAATAGCGCAAAGTATATTTCCCGGTTTAAAAACTATGTGTTGAGATTCTATAGTGCATTGCAAAAAAACATTAGAATAAATCAAATTAGCAGTAGTAAGGATAAATTTTTTTGATGATTTTCACATAAGAGAATTTTTACATAAATGTAGTACGATCGTTGTGCTCGGTCGCGCGTATCTTACTCATTCGCATTACGAAAACTTTAACTGTTCGATCTTGTGGGTTACAATGAAAACTTCGCTGTAATGATTTCTTATTTTTTATATTGAAAAAACATACAACCTTGTTATGAAACCAATTTTTGCAAAAGTAATGGAAACGATGGGGGAAGATTTGTTTGCAGTACGGGTAACACAGCAGCAAGCATTCTCTACCGATTATCATTTTCATAAAGAATGTCAATTGACTTATATTGTGCAGAGCCAAGGTAAACGTTTAATCGGTGATCATTTCGATTATTTTATAAGTGAAGACCTCACCTTAACTGGGACGGAGCTCCCTCATGTATGGTATACTGATGTTATTGAATCGGACAAGGAACATCATGCTAATTCTATTGCCTTGTTTTTTGATCCGGATCGTTTAGTGGAAATCTTATCATCATTTCATGATACTGAGAAATTACAGGCATTTTTGCTTCTATCTAAAAGGGGGATACGCTATGAAGGAAAATGCAAAGAGCAGATCAAAAAATTATTGTACAAACTTCTGGATGCCCAAGGATTGAAAAGAATAATTATATTTCTGCAAATCATCGAAAAACTACAAGATGCATCGGACAAAAATGTTTTATGTCACATTGACTACTCAAATATTCACTTTCCTAACAACGCTCTAAAAATTGATAAGATAGTTCAATATGTACTGACCAATTATTCGAGAGAAATCAGTTTAGAGGAAATCGCTGTGGAAATGAATTTAAGCAAAAATGCTTTCTGCCGTTATTTCAAAACTCAAACTCAAAAAACATTTGTGCAATTTGTCAATGAAGTACGCATCATGCAGGCATGCAAATTAATTGTAGAAAATCAACTTTCAATACATAGAGTTGCTTACGATTGTGGTTTCAATAGCTTATCAAATTTCAATAGAGTCTTTAAGACGATTAAAAACCAAACTCCCAGTGAGTTTAAAAATGCTCTTTATGAAGTGACTACGATTTCATGAACTCGTATTACAAACTGCTTCTTAAATTCCATCTCTTCTGCGTTTAAGAAAATAAACAGGGAATCATATAAACTCCCTGTTCTTTAAATTCTTTACAATGGTTCTGCCTGTATGCAAAACCATTGTAAAGAATGCTGATCTTATTAAGCATTTACAACTTCTTCCAAAAACACAACTCCCTCGTAACAAGCATTATAAATTGCCTTCAATTCTTCTAAAGAAGGAACACGTGGATTGAATCCTGTACATGGATCTACCAGTGCATTTTGAGCAATAAAATCCAAATTTTTCTCCCAAAGTTCTTTTGAAATACCAAAATCTTTGATGGAAGCTTTGTTATTCACTTCAGAGCGTAAACGTTCAATAGCTTGTGCTAATCCTTCTGCTGTCTCTTCACCTACTATTTTCGCTAAATCTGGATAACGTGTAGTTTCTTGGGCATTATAGCGGATTACATTGGGCAGAAAAATCGCATTGGAAGCTCCATGAGGTATTCCGTATAATGCTCCTACCTGATGTGATAGCGAGTGTACAATACCTAACCAAGCGTTATTGAAAGCCAAACCGGCCATAAATGAGGCATCATGCATATTTTGACGTGCTGTAATGTTATCCGGATGAAGGACAACTTCGCTAAGATTGTCAAATACAAGCGCTAAACCGCCTTTTGATAATGCATCAGCATAATTGTTTTCAATGTTGGAAACATAAGCTTCAACACAGTGGGTCAATACATCAAGACCTGTATTTGCTGTCACATGGGCAGGCATAGACGCGCAGATTTCTCCGTCAACAATAGCAATATCTGGTGTAAGTTCGTAAGAAACAACCGGATATTTGACACCTTTCTCACGATCTGTAATCACAGCAAGGCCTGTTGTTTCTGTTCCTGTACCACTTGTTGAGGGAATCGCTATGAATTTGGCCTTATTTCTTAAAACCGGAACTGTAAAAGGTTTTATAATACTATCAAAATCAATATCAGGATATTCGTAAAAAACCCACATGATCTTAGCGGCATCAATAGCAGAACAGCCTCCCAATCCGATAATCCAGTCGGGTTTAAATGCTTGAATCTGCGCTGCTCCCTTTAAACAAGTTGTTGAAGAAGGATCTTCTTCAACGCCCTCGAAAACACTTACTTCTACCCCTGCTTCTGCAAGAAATGAAATGGCTCTATCCAAAGTACCACTTTTTTTCATCGAGCTGCCACCGGTTACGATTACAGCTTTTTGACCTTTGATATTTTTCAGCTCTTCAAGACTTCCAGCACCATGGAAAACCTCACCTGCAATAAATAATTTACTCATGTTTATATTTTTTTGTACTTGACAAAAGTACATGAGCAGGAATTACCACTGTTATACAAATGGGATTATCCGTTATACATTTGCGACAGTTCCTGCTGCAGCTGTGTAGGTGTTTCTTTTAATTTGGAGCGCACAAACTTGTTCAATGCTGATGGCGAATTAAACCCTAGATCAAAAGCTATCTCTTTGTGTGCTAGATCGGAAAACATCAATTGCCTTTTAATTTCCATTAAAATACGATGATGAATAGTTTGAATAGCTGTTTCACCGCAATGTTTTTTGGTGATGGCATTTAATTTTTTTGTCGTTATCATCAGTTCCGCCGCATAATACTGAACTGTACGATGTTGTTTGTAGTGTATATTCAACAATTTCTTGTACTTGATATAAATGGGCTTATCGCTAGTTTCTTGATACATTATGGGATGTAAACCATGGACAGATTCAATTAATCCGAGTAATAAAATTTTAATATAAAATCTGGCTTGCTCCTTTTTAACTAGAGAGGGGTTCTGATAAACATCTTGAATAATATTGATCATCCCGAGACTCCGCTGAAAATCTGCTGCGGCAAGCATCGTGCAATTGAGCTGGGTGGAAAGGTTAACATTGTATGTACTCAATTCATTTTTCAAAATATCGGAACAGAATAATATTTCTTCAAATAGGATGATCTTACCTTTTAGATCTATACTTTGATTTGCGATTAAACTCACCTGCTCTGGAAATATCACGGCAATCTTACCTGATTTTAGTGTATGGATTTTATCTTCTACACTCATTTGCATGGTCCCATTTTCAATCACGTAGATGCAAAAGTGATCCTTCTTATGCGCTATTATATATTGATCCAAATTTTCTTTGGTTAAATCAAACACTCTAAAAGACAGATCTTGGTCTTCCTTCTTTTGCTGATTATCTTTTATTTTTAACTTCTTCAAAATCTTTCGCTTTGTTTCTGATACATCGGGGCGGTAAATCTAAAAAAACTAATGACACTTAAACGTAAAAAATTAAAACGTCCTCGATTCAAAGGATACGAAATTAAAAAAGGAAGTGTAGCAACTGATCTGATGATTTCATCTTTACCTTATAATAGTATATAGTACTTTACGTCAAAAACTAATCATACTACTAAATTCATCCTGCCATAAATTCCCTATCGTTGAATTTTTGTCTTATTTTATACCGATATGTAAAAAATTAGTACTTAGCAGCATATGATAGATCAAATTGTTAAAAAACTAACCCTAGTATTTCGTAAAGTCATGATCAAAATCTGAATATCGATTTCCCAGTAGCGACAACTAATTAAATCATTGATAAAAAAACATAAAATGTAAAGAAGTTATTTATCTTTGAATTTCAAATCAATAACATGATAAATAAATTACCCTTGATAGCGCTATCTTTATTTCTATTTGCTTCATGTAATAAAGCAAAAGAAGATAATTTAATCACTCACGAAGAAAAAATCAATCCTTATTTTACAGGTATAGATCTATCTAATACTGCTCATATAGATTGGAGAACTAAGGATCTTACAGACACCTATTATATGCTCGGCTACGGTTATGATATTACGGGTAAATATGCGCATCCTGCATCTACTAGAAACAAAGTAATCGATGTTGAAGCATTTGACAAGGATGGTGGAACGATCTTTCAAAGTTTCAGTTCAAGCGGTGGTCCTAAATTAGAAATAAGTGGAACAAAAGAAACATGTATCCAGACGATGGGGCAAAGAGCGGGGCTTAGCAGCGATGAGCTTGCAAAATATAAACATATTTTTAGAGAGACTTTCAAATCAGCATTTAAGAATGATACAACATTTAGATCAATAGATTATGAATATGAAGGGGTTTCGCAAGTACTAGTATATGCTACTTTTGGAATCTTTGAAATGGATCTCAATGAATTTCAATCTAAGTATCTAACCTCAGCGTTTAAAAATGATCTGGAGACAAAAACAGCCAAAGAAATAATAGCTCTTTATGGAACACATGTTTTAAAGAAAATCGATGTTGGACAACGAATGGATTACCTCTATCGTCATAATCAAGCGTCTAATGGAAGAAAGTGGTTTATACCAACGATGTATAAATATTTTATGCCCACCCCTTCTACTTGGACAGAAACACCGAAAGAAGCCGCTCCATTAAAACAGAATTTAGCTGTTGAACTGGTTGGAGGAAATAAACTAGCGCCCAATTTTTGGATGATCGATGTCACGAATTACACCGGAGAAAAAATTGTTTCTCAGGAATGGAATAATATTTCGAAGACTGCTCCTACCCTGGTTGATTTTTTTAAAAAAGATGGTGTAATTCCAATCTATAAGTTTGTAAAAGACGAAACAAAAAAACAAGCACTTATCGAAGCTTACAATGCATATCTAGGGCTGTAAGTATATATAAACTCGGCTAAAAGATAATCTGCGAGCTCATCTATTTTAACGCTGAACTGTAACTCGTCGAATACCATAGAATGGGACTTGTAAAAAGTTATAAAAATGGTGAATTTGATCTGAAATCATTAATAAAAAAGAATGAGTTTGATTTTTTTGAAAACGACCATTGCGCATGATGAACAATATAGTTCGCGCTAAATCTCTTAAATTAAAGGTGATATTCTTTACCAAATACAGGTTACTTTGCGGGTAAAGTTCAAATTAAACACGTGGCTAGAACTTGTTTTTCAATGGAGGATTGTATAGGTTTGTGTTCGCTAAACATTCAATATAAAAAAGTATATGCAAATGGGCTATGTGATCTTCAACGGAAAATTAATTCCTGAAAACGAAGCTAAATTATCAATTATGGATCTTGCTCTTGTGCGCGGCTACGGTATTTTTGATTTTTTCAAAACGGTACACGGTATTCCAGTATTCCTAGAAGATAATCTAGATCGATTTTATCAATCTGCTGAGCTGATGGATCTACCTGTAAATTACTCCAGAGATGAACTGAAAGCTCAAATAAAAAGTTTGATGGAAGCAAATATGATTCCGGATTCTGGTATTAAAATTTTATTGACCGGCGGATATAGTAATGATGGGTATAGTATTGGTGAGCCCAATTTAATTATCAGTCAACAAGCTTTAAAAAGAAATTTAGTGTTGGAAAGTAAGGGTCTGAAACTACTTCCTTTTCACTATCACCGTCCATTTAGTCTCGTCAAATCTATCGATTATGTGATGGGTATACAGGCGCTTAAGGCAGCTAAATCGCAGGGGGCTGACGATGTGGTTTACATACAAAACGGCTTGATATCGGAATGCCCGCGTGCTAACTTCTTTTTAATAAGTCAAGATGGCAAATTGTTAACTGCTGGTGAAGATGTTTTACAAGGTATTACACGTAAAAAAATTATCGAATTGGCAAAAACTATCATGGTGGTTGAAGTCCGCAATATTAGCATTGAGGACATTGCATCGGCAAGTGAGGCATTTATTAGTTCAACTACTAAAAATATTACTCCTGTAACTGCTTTATTGGGTTATAAAGAGTTTAGCCCAGCAGCAGGACCTCTAACAAAGCGCCTTCAGGAATTGCTACAGGAATTGGTTTACGGTCATTAATAATTCATCATTTATCCGGTAAGCGGAAGACGCTGGTATTTATAAAATTCTATGCTATATGACAATAACTGACACAGTTCTAAAAAAATAAGATCATACTGTTCAAAATTTCTTAACTTCAAGAAAGCTAAATTATGTTGACATGGAACAGTATGCAACAATTATCATTGGAAGTGGATTATCAGGACTCGTTACTGCATATGAAGCGACGAAAGCCGGTAAAAAGGTGCTTATTTTAGATCAGGAAACTGAAACGAATATTGGTGGCCAAGCATATTGGTCATTTGGAGGTCTTTTCTTCGTAAACTCTCCACAACAACGAATTTTGGGGATTAAAGATTCTTTTCAACTTGCTCATCAGGATTGGGAAGGTACGGCTTCGTTTGATCGTCCTGAAGATTTCTGGCCTCGTAAATGGGCTTCTGAATATGTTAAATTTGCAACAGAAGAAAAATACAACTATGTTTCGGAATTAGGAATGAAGTTTTTTCCGATCGTCGGCTGGGCTGAACGTGGTGCTGGTTCAGCTTCGGAACATGGCAATTCTGTACCCAGATTCCACATTACATGGGGCACAGGAACTGGCGTGGTCAAGCCTTTTGTTGACAAAGCATATGAAGCTCAAGAAAAAGGTTTGCTTACGTTCAAATTTCGACACCGTGTGTCGCGGTTATTGATCGAAAATGGAGTTATTGTCGGTGTCGAAGGTGATATTCTTCAAGCTGATGATAAAAAACGAGGTGAGAAAACTAATAGAAATTGTATCGGTGAGTTCTGTTTTCGTGGAGCACACATTGTCATCGCTTCGGGTGGAATTGGAGCCAATCTGGAACTTGTGAAAAAAAACTGGCCGATTCGACTGGGCTCTCCTCCTCAACATATGGTATGTGGAGTTCCAGATTATGTGGATGGCAAGATGATTGAAATCGCGGAACAGACTGGCGCACACGTCATCAACAAAGACAGGATGTGGCATTATACTGAAGGTCTAAAAAACTGGAATCCCATCTGGTCGAACCACGGAATTCGTATTCTACCGGGGCCATCTTCAATTTGGCTCGATGCAACGGGCAATCGGCTCCCCGCTCCTTTCTTTCCTGGCTTTGATACGCTCGGAACGTTGAAATTTATACAAGCTACGGGATACGATTATTCGTGGTTTATTCTCACTCAAAAAATTATTAAAAAAGAATTTGCACTCTCTGGTTCTGAGCAAAATCCAGACCTGACCAATAAAGATTATCGACTCATTCTGAGCAGACTTTTTGGAAAAGCTGCTACAGCGCCTGTGGAAGCTTTTAAAACTCATGGCGATGATTTTATTGTCGCAACAAATCTGGAGGAATTGGTGACAAAAATGAATCAGAAAGCAGGAAACGAACTGCTCGACTATAATACGATAAAAAAACAGATTCAGGACCGGGACCGTCAACTTGACAATAAATTTAGCAAGGACATACAGATCAACTACATCCAGCATACGCGAAAATATCTCGGCGATAAAATTGCCAGAACTGCAAAACCGCATAAAATCCTAGATCCTAAAAATGGTCCATTGATCGCTGTACGTCTGAATATTCTGACTCGAAAAACGTTAGGTGGCATTGAAACCAATCTAAATGGTCAAGTGCTTGACGCAGAAGGTCGTGTCCTGCCCGGATTATTTGCTGTTGGAGAAGCTTCTGGATTTGGAGGTGGTGGAATGCACGGTTACAGGGCTCTGGAAGGAACTTTTCTAGGGGGATGTATTTTTACCGGAATGAAAACTGGTCAATATATAGCAAAACAATAAAGGGATAGCCTAGAAACACAATCTGATTTTTAATCTACATACAACTAAAAATCAAATCATTAAAGCATACCATATAAAGTCTTACCACAGAAAGAATACCGAATAAGAAGTGTTTAAAAAGCATTCTTCACAATCGTACCCAGCCGTTTCAGATCGGCATGGATTCGTTCGTTCCACTCTAAAGCAAAATTTAACCGCATACAGTTATGATAACGGTCCTGAAGTGTGAACATTCTACCTGGCGCAAAGCTTATATTCTGGCGGATAGCTGTATCAAACAAGGATGCTGTATCAATTCTTTTATCCAATTCGAGCCAAAGCACGAATCCGCCCTGAGGGTCGGATATTTTAGTATTGTCCGGAAAATATTCTCCGATAGCCCGTTGGTACTGAAAGCAGTTTGAATACAGCTTATTTCTAAAATTTTGAAGGTGGTGGTCATAACGGCCATGCTCCATAAAATCTGCAATAACCTCCTGATATAAAACAGGTGTTGAGATGGTCTGCAACAGTTTTTGCCTAATGATCTTCTTCTTGAATTTTCCTGGCGCTACCCACCCTACACGGTACCCCGGTGCCAGTGTCTTTGAAAAGGAACCGCACCACATGACTATTCCAGCTTCATCAAAGGCTTTACAGGGCTTAGGTCTATTGGTGCCAAAGTAAAGGTTACCATACAGGTCATCTTCGATCAACGGTATATTTCGTTCGGTAAGCATCTTCACCAGTTCGATTTTGTTTTCTTCTGGCATAAGACTGCCTAATGGATTACTGAAATTTGCGGTGAAGCAACATACATCTATTTTAGAAATAACTTTCTTTAATGCGTCCATATCGATCCCAGAAATCGGATGGGAAGGTATTTCGATCACGTGAAGTCCAAGTGACTTGGCTATTTGAATTGTCCCGAAGTATACAGGTGTTTCCATTGCGATCGTATCGCCTGGCTTTGTCACGGCTAACAAACAATTAAAAATAGCATTCATGGCTCCGGAAGTGGTCACCAGATCATCTTCAGTTAGTTGTCCTTCAAACTCCATGCTCCATTTGGCTATGCTTCTTCTTAAATTAATACTTCCCTGCGCAAGTTCGTAACTGGTCCCGCCGTCGTCAAGTTTTCGTATCACATTCACAATTCCTTTATTTAGTTTTGCTATCGGAAGCATGCTTTGTGCAGGAACGCCTAAAGAGAACTGTGTCAGATTTTCTTTTTTTAGCGAGTTATAAACTTTATCAATAAGATCTTCCTGGTCGTGCTCATTATCCGAGGCCTGTAATCGACCAACTGAGGGAAGTGATAAACGTCGTTGCGCTATTTTACTCACAAAATAACCAGATCGAGGTCTAGATTCAATCAGAGACCTGCTTTCTAACTCTAGAAAGGCCTGTTTAACCGTATTGATACTCACATGATACATCTTCTGAACCACACGAAGCGAAGGGAGTTTATCACCCAATTGCATTGTTCCGGAAACAATCTGTTCTTCAATAATATGAGCAATCTTGAGGTATAAGGATTCTTTCTTCATGGATTTTACGCTATTTAATTATTTTCCCTTTTTTTTAATCTTATTATTCACTGCCTTCAAATTGTTGGATATAGAACACGCTGCAATTTACATATTTTAGGATATCATATGTATCCAACAGCACCTATGCTATATGTTTTAAATATTCACCTTTTCATTCAGTTTAAAGGTTGAGCCAATCAATAAGTCGTTCAATCGCCAATTTAAGTTTAGAGATGCTATGATCATCATCTCCGAATGTCTGGATATAATTTCTTTTTGCTTTGACTTCTAATGCTTCCTTAAGTTCGACTTGATGAAATTCTGATAAAAAGAAACAAGTCATTTCCACCTTGTTTGAATGATTAATAATTGCAGATGCATAGCCAATAACTTCTTTAGCCTGCATGATCACAGCTAAAGGGAGTCCAAATTCGGCCGTCAAAATATTTATCCTTGCCTCCTTTCCCTGAAAATCGGATTTCTCCTGAAGTTTTTTATATAAAGAAACCACGGTACGGAGTTCGGACAAATAAAAATTTCCAATCTTAAATCCATTAATTTCATTAATCTTCATCTTCTTATTGTATTGGTGATAAGCAAATTTAAAGACTCTATTTCTTTGGGTACAGATACAGAAATACTAATTTTCATAGGTACAGTTAGTATTTTTTATACGAGTCCGAACCATTAATTTTACACATTTTAAAACGACATCTAGAAAAAGAATATAATCAGTAATAAAAATAATTGAGAACCAAATACCTTTCCTTATTTTGATTATATTCATAAAAAATTGCATCCCTTAACTATAAACTAAAGTAGAAAAGCCAATGGAGTTTCTGATCATATTTTTTCTAATTTCATTTCCACTACTAGGATTTTGGGTTTATAAACAGTTGCGAAAAAAAGCTAATACCTCTACTAAAATTTCGGAGTACCTTATTATTGTTGCTTTTTGTATTTCGACTGTACTATTTGGTTTCGGACTTATGCTTTATGGTTCGCATTATACGGAAGCAATCGATATTGTCGACGGCGGTTACTCGCCATTTGCTTTAGAACATAGCTTGACATTAGTTACTTTTTTCGCACTTGCCATGCTTGGAATTATAAAGCTATGGTTAAAAGGAAGATCAGCACCTCCACTTCTATTTGTACTGTCACTGATCTTTGTCATTATCGGAATAATTATGAGCGTTGCTGTCTTAATACAGATCTCATCGAATACGCAATTCTACGATTCTTGGTTATTCTTTTTCCTGCCCGTCACCTATATGGTGACTGCATTTACTTTAATTTTTAGATGTATCGGAGAAGAAGCTATATCCGCAACAAATAAACATTACTCGAATAAATTTCTTAACTACCTGAACACGAAAATGGCGAATGTGAGCCATCAACCCGTTTACATTCTCGTCTTTCTTATTCCTGTTTTTGTGATTATTGTTGCGATATTGGTTTTATTTGGACAGGAAGTAAATTCCATAACAAAAGTATTTACGGAAACGACTACATGGAATTTTTCAAGCAAAACTCACCCACCTTTTTTAGATCATAGGGGACATTATTTATGTACTGTAGCTGTTTGTGGAGATCCAACGATTGTAAAACCACTTCGTTTAGGGAAAAGGCATGGAAATGAAGTCGTTGTCAACAGGCAACTACTCGTTGCCAATGCTTTCGAAGAACTAATTTCAGATCATTTTCCATCTCTACATCAAGTCATCAGAAGATTTTATGATCGTTTTGGTTATCCTTTATCAAAAAAGATTAATACGACTCAAAAATCCAATTTGGTATACAGATTGATGAAACCTCTGGAGTACTTTTTTATCTTTTGTCTGTATTTATTCACTGAAAAACCGGAAGAGAAGATCGCTAAACAATATGCTTTATAAACACTAACAGCGCTTTAAATCAACTATAGATCGCAGTTATCATGTTTATTTTTACTGTTAAAATGTAAAACATGTATAATTGTGATCAAATTTTATTATTCCATTTAATGATTTGGTTCAGCATGGATTTCATAGCCAAATCCATCTTCCTTCCAGGACTCTTTCTTTAAAAGAGCCATATTTGAAGTTTTACCGAGCCAGATCTTGATCACCTGCTCTGCTCTTACACCTTTCCTAAAAAGCTTTTTGAACTTGGCATGGATACCTTTAGTGGTTTCATCATATTTAGGTTCTCCATATAGGGAGGATATATATGTTGTAAAAACTTCCAGTTCTCGTTTTCCTATTTCAGGATTAAACTTCCTATAATCCAAATGCTCAAATCGCACATTTAATTTCGAGAAAATTTCTTTACCGATTTTATTGCTGTAGACTTGAAATTCATAATCTTGTGTTCCATTGTTGGTGTAGCCAATATTTTCATTCGGATCACCACTCAGCTCACTCCATTTAACGTGCAAAAAGTCTCCATCGCCAGAAATACGGATTGTTGCAGAATCTTTTACAACTAAGTCCTTTCCTCTATACCCCTTTAAGTAGGTTTTATAATTTCCTGGTAAATAAAAATAATGCCCCCAAGCTGTAGTAAACCGATATCCTCCGGATTGTTTAACGACAAGATTCAGTTTCTTGGGACTTCCTTCAACTTCCCATGTGAGCGAATCTAAATTTTGATATTTTAAGGGAATTAGCATTGATCCGTTTGGTCCATTATAAGTACTATCTTTTAGTTCAAACATCACCATCTCGTAGAAATTTTGATTGCTCTTATCTGCAACTATTCTGATCGGTACTTTTTCTTCTTCGCCAGTAGGATGTTCGACATCAATTTCGTCGACAAGTGAACCAAGTTCTTTGTCAGAACATGAAATTAGTAAACAGCTTGTTAAAAGTAATAAGCAGATTTTTCTAACCATAATTTAAGTCTTACTTGGGAGTCTACTCAAAAATAAGAATTAAAGCTTTATATTACAAGTTGATCGTGAATATTTTAACCGTTTTTTCATAAAAAACCTTTGAAGTATGTAGTAAAAATAATATTATTTGTCCTTTCCAATTATTTATAAACTTATTACACCGATTTTATTCTGAAAGCATTTCGCAATTTTCTTAGATTGATTATTATATTTGCATTGAACCGAAACACTATACCTTGAAAAAAAGACATTTATTAACCCTTATGATCGCGGGTATTTTTATTCCGTTTAGTATAGTTGCACAAAATAAAAAGAGCAAACCAAATGTTATCTTTATTTACGTAGATGATTTGGGATATGGTGATTTAAGCTGTTATGGCGCAAAGGCTATTTCGACACCAAATACAGATAAATTGGCCACAAATGGACTGCGATTTACGCGTGGACATGCAACCTCTGCAACCTGTACTCCTTCCAGATTCGGTTTAATGACTGGTCAGTATCCCTGGAGAAAACCGGGAAGAAATATTCTTCCCGGAGATGCAGCTTTGATTATACCAACAGATCAGATTACCTTGCCTAAGGCATTTAAAATTGAAGGTTATACCACTGCTATCATTGGTAAATGGCACTTAGGATTAGGTGACCAAATTAATAAGGATTGGAATGCGGATATTAAACCAGGACCAAATGAGGTCGGGTTTGATTATTCATATATATTTCCTGCAACAGCTGACAGAGTTCCGACCGTCTTTATGGAGAACCATCGGATAATAGGCCTGGATCCCAAAGATCCTATTATCGTGAATTATAAAAGTAAAATAGGAAATGATCCTACTGGAAAGGAACATCCTGAATTGTTAAAGTTACAATCTTCTGTTGGTCATAACCATACGATCGTAAACGGTATAGGAAGAATTGGCTATATGTCCGGTGGAAAACAAACAAGATGGACAGACGAAGAATTGGGAACTACGTTTTTAGCTAAAGCTCAGGATTTCATAGCGCAAAATCATAAGAAACCATTTTTCCTGTATTTTGCACTGCATGATATTCATGTGCCGCGAATGCCTGCCACCATGTTTAAGGGTAAAAGCAACTTAGGTTATCGGGGTGATGCTATTTTGGAAATGGATTGGATCGTTGGTCAAATAACAAAGCAACTTCATGAACTTGGTATTGAACAGAATACGATGATCGTTTTCAGCAGTGACAATGGCCCTGTACTGGATGATGGATATGCTGATAAAGCAGAAGAACTAAACGGAATTCACAGTCCCGCAGGTCCACTACGAGGATGGAAAACGGACCTATATGAAGGTGGAACCCGTGTCCCTTTTATTATCAGCTGGCCCGCACACATTAAACCTGCTGTAAGTCAAGAATTGGTTTGTCAGATTGATTTCGTTGCCAGTTTTGCCAGTTATTTCAATCAAAAACTTCCAGATGGACAAGCATCTGATAGTCAAAATTTATGGGATACCTTTGTTGGCAACGCGAAACAAGGAAGAAAGACATTGATACAAGAAGGATATAGCAACCTTGCTATTGTATCTGGAGACTGGAAGTATATACCTCCATTTGGAAAAAATGGTCCTCAACTCTACAATCTTAAAGAAGATCTTGCGGAAGAAATAAATGTATTCGATCAATTTCAGGAACAAGCCGCCATACTAGAGGCATTATTTAAGCAAGAGAAAAATTAAATTAGGATATACACTCATCACTAAATTTAATCATATTATGCTTTAATTATTTAAAAAAAACAGCTTCAATTGATAATTGAAGCTGTTTTCACAGCATGAGAATTTACAAGACTTTTTAAATCTAAAACTCTTATTTTATTTTGAGATAATTGCCTTTTTCATCAATATATTTCCACACTCCGTCCCGATAAACCAATAGAGGGAACACTTCTTGTTTTGTATCTGAAGATGAGTCGAAAAAGGTAGGTGCATCAAATAGAATTTCTTCTAATTCAATTGGCACGATTATCTTTCCTTTAGCATCCGATATACCAAATTTGTTATTTTTTTGAAGCAGAAAATAAGTTCCATTCTGAAGGGCCCGAATTTGTGCGTATTCAACCGGTAGCACCTCTTTTCCTGTGGTAAGATCTCCCAATCCATACAGATATTCATAACCGTTTACTTTTGGTAAAAAGACTGAATTATTAATAAACACAGATTCTTCGTGGTTTAGCCTAGAATTTGTGAGATCATATGTCAGGGGAAAGATCAATGCTCCCTTTTTATTGATAAAACCCATTTTAAAAACCAGTGCACGGCTGTCTGAGTTTTCAGATTGACATACCATAGCGGCATCGCCCCGGAAATCAAATGCCCAAACATATTGTGGTGAGACAATTACCTCACCCCTATTGTTGATATAGCCATATCCTCTCTCATTGTACAGCAAAGCCATGTCACCTTTATAGGGCAAGATCACCGTTTCCTTACCGGGATCCTTTGGCAGATAACCTTCTTTTACATAGGTTACACTAAATGCTCCTTTGAGTTCTTTTTTTGCCTTAATATCATAAAGAACCCCGGTTTTGTCATTTTTCGACACTAATAGAAGATTGGGATTATTGATCGGATAAACAGATTGATAATCAAACGCCTGCAGCTCCATGTCATCCATATTGAGTAAAAGGTATTTTCCTTTTATATCTTTTATTAAACAGTATTTAACTCCTATGGTGTCTATTCGTTGAATAGCTGTCTCCAATATCTTTTTTCCTACAAGATCATACAGATCACTACTCTGATTATCCAAATCATCTGCATCTTTTTTCCGGACATTGTTTGCTTTTATAAAGTTTCTATTCCCCAATTTCCCCATAATAAAGCTATCGTAAGCGGGTGGAATGATTTCCTTTTTGGTATCTAAATCGTAAATCCCCATTTGTCCATTTTTGATGAATGTCATTAGATTTTCCGGCGCATCATAGAGTTCGGAAATCCCTTCAAAATCGCTTAACAACAGGTGTCCATCTTGATCAAATAGGCTGGAGATTTTATTTTTCTCGGTAATGATATATTGCTCTTTTGGTTCGTTGTTCTTAAACTTAAAAAGATCAATCTTATAATATTGTGGCTCAATATAGGTGTTTGTATTGGCAAAATACAAACCATAATATGCGCCTTTTTTAATCTTAAAAGTAGCTAAGTTATTACTGCCGGATGAGTAAAAGTAATCATTGACATGTGTTATTTCTCCATTCTCGATTTCGAAAAGCACCTTCCGCGTCTTATCCATCAGATAAGACTTTTGCTGTTTTTTAACAACAAAATAATCGTCGTATACTTTTATATCATCATATTCATTTGGTATAATAACTGACCCTGATAAGTCTGAAATTCCTTTTTTATACTGTTTTGTGGTCAACAGATAGTCTCCATAATAACCTAAATATGAATTATCGTTAGGCAGTTCGATATTATCGAAATCAAATGGTATTTTCAGATCACCGTCCTGCCCGTATACACCATATTTGTTATTTTCTTTTACAAGTAAAACGCCTGTTAATATTTTGGCATTAACAAACTCTCTTTGTGATGGAATATGTATGATAAGCGGCTGTCCACTTTTTGAAAAGGAAGCCACCCAGTTATCACTCCGCATATTCCAATGTGCATGCTCGTATTTAAATGGAACGAGCACTTTTTCACTCCAATCCATTACTCCCCACTTACCATTTTGCTGTGCATATACATAGGTTGAACCATTGCCACATCCACCACAATAATCAAATGCATCATAGCCCTGACTGGTCATTACTTTATTTTGCGATTTACTGTATAAATACCATTTTCCATTTTGTTTAACATCAAAATATTCACCATCTAAATATCCGATATCATCGAAATAAGGTAAAAAAGTTTTATCAGCTAAAAATAAGCTGACCTTTCCATTGCGCTTTACCTTCCAGAACTGCCGAAATTCGATATCAATATCATCGTAGTCTGCTGCTAACAAAAGATCTCCTTTTGGCGAAATAATTCCGATTTTTCCATTTTTCAGATACTTCAATACACTTTTTGGAAGAAAATCTGCTTCCTCTTTAATCTCACGTTGATAATCTTGTACTGAATACGCATCGTTAAAACTTACGGGGGTAGTTTCTGCAAGTTCAATTTTCTCTCCATGCACATTAATATAATAAACCCGACCTTTATCTGTTATTTTCGCGAAGCCATTTCTAAAGGGTGCCATACGATCTTCTTCAACATATGAACTGCTTATTTGTGCCGCTGCAGGATGTGAAAAACAAAGTGTTGCAGCAAAACAGCATGCAGTAAGTATAAAATTCAAATTCTTGTATTTTAAATATGATGAAAATGATGTCATAAGCGATTATATTTAGATTAAAAAGAGCGTTCTTTTGCTTTTATGGAATACTTTTGACCATCTTTCCCAACGAAGTAATACCAGTCACCCTCTTTTACCAATAAGGGCCAGGTTTTTTGATCTCCTTCATAATTCCTACGAATATCGTCATATAGGGGTGCTACAAGGATATTACCAGCCCAATCTGCCAATCCATACTTGTTCCCTTTCGCAAAGGTAAAATTAGGATATGCACTACTTGTCTCTATGTCATGGTATTCTGCTCCTAAAATAACCGTACCGTCTCGTCGTACTAACATCTGGCTATCTTTTCTAGCAAAAGCTAATATTTCAGCATCTGCGCCAGCGGCATACACTTCATCATACTCAAATGGAACGACTGTTTTACCATCCAAATCAATCATTCCTTTCAAGTATTTGAATCCACTCGAGGCTTCTTTGTTTTCGATCTTCTTTGCCGCAACAGCATATCCATCGTAAAAACAATCAACTTGATCAATGCCCGTAAATCTTTTCTCCTGACCTAAGGTATCAATAAAAAGATTTCCTTCTCCCGCATATATTTTTTTCAGCCCAAAATAAAACCCACTCATAGCATGCTTATTATAATTGGGGAAACGAATAAGGTGATAATTACCCTGGACCTTCCATGAGGGGTTCGCATAGATCTTTGTACCATCAAAAGTGGTCAATTGATAAACACCTTCTTTCGTTTCGATCTGCAGAAAACTGTCATTCACCACATGTATATCGGTAATATCAGCTCCTAATTTACGAAGCTTACGTTGTTTGATATCATAGAGTAAAAACTCGTAATTATAATCGGCAATCAGTTTTCGCAGTAGAAAGAAACGGTGATTCAGTAATGTAATATACTGTTCATGCGCTGCAAAAATAATCTCGTTTTGATCCAGATCAAACAATCCAATTTTTAATGCAATACTTCCTTCTTCTTTTCCTTCTGAGAATACAATAAAACGATTCGCGAGATCGAATTCGTTTTGTACTGCTTCTTTGGAATATTGATAAGAATCATTAAATGTGTATTGAACTGGTAATATTTCGGTTCCAGTTTCATCCACAATTCCAGATTTTAGTTCGGAGTCTACAAGAAAGAATGACTTACCTCTGTAATAGTGAAATTGTATATTCTTGTATTTACCACATGGGATAATTGTTTTTCCGTTCCAGCTGTACAGCCCTTTTTTTCCAGCCTTCGTGACTTCTATAAAATAGGGTGCCTGGTTTATCTGCTGCTCATAAATTAACTTCAATCTGACAACTTCTGGAGGTTTTCTGGCCAACATTTTCTCGGTTAATGCATCGGAGCCGGTGTCATATTTATGATGGCCATTTGCCGCTAAAAATCTTATCTCCTCAAATTGAAAATCCAAAAGTGTTTTTCCCTGCATATCAACCACTCCGTATTTACCGGATTTTTTGGCTATTCCCAGATTTCTAATAAAAGGACCCAATGATTCAAATGCAGGCGATACAATTACTTTTTGGGTAATGGGATCAATAACTCCAAACAAGTCTTTTTGCTTAAATATCAAGAGCTTTGATCCTTCAATTGCTTTATAGTCGGTATTTCCTGAAAGTAATATGGTACCTGTAGTATCCATTAAATAAAGCTGTTTATTTTTTGTTCCCTCAATATAGGTCTGCTTACCCCCTACAATATACCTTAAATAGTCATCATACTCGACGGGGATGATAACTTGCCCGCTAGCTTTGGCAAGTCCACTTTTATCCGCCTTGCGAACCTCCACATACTCGTCAGAAAAAAAATTTGTGATATATTCATATTCAGGCTCATGTACTAATTTACCATCAGAGGCTGAAGCCCAGCCCCAAAGATTATTTTTGGCAATTCCAATACTATTTTTATTAATAACTGTGGCATTCTGAAATTGTAAGGGAATAATAATGTTGCCCTTATCATCAGCGACTCCGGTTTTACCATCTTTTTTTAAAATGATGTATTTGTAATTGTATGATATTCCTGCATACCACTGTCCTTCGTATTCCGTAGCGAGCTCAATTTCATCATAATCGATAGGAACGACCATGTTTCCCTTATCATTCAAGACACCATAATGCCCCTTCTTCACGACAACAAATAGATCTGAATCATGTTCTTCCACATCATCTATGAAATGATTGCCATCCAGATGATAAAAATATTCTTTTCTATCTTTTTTGACTTTTACTAATGGAGACATCGAACCTCCGAAGCCTATCGCATCTGCAGTCTGAACTGTCTGCGAAAAACCTAAAACAGTTGATAATAAGAGTGAAAAAATAAGAATATGCTTCATTGATAACCCGTTTCTCCAAATATCTAGATTTTCAACCGAAAAATACACCCCTGAAATCCGCTAATTTTATTCTTTTAACATCCTCATTATTAATGGCTGTATATCATTGTTCAAAAATAAATCGTTAATTTTATACATACAGTATATATGATGTTAAAGTTTTCTAGTCATACATACAGGTTTAACATCGCTAAATAAAGAATAAAACTATGCTAACAGCAATACATCCGAAGTTACCTATGCGTGATAAATCGCTAACAAAAGACTATTATGTCAAGCAATTAGGTTTTGAAACTTTCGGCGACCACGACTATGAAGGTTATTTAATGCTTTTCAAAGAAGGTATTGAAATTCACTTTTTTGAATTTAAAGAACTTGATCCGAAAGAAAATTATGGCCAGGTTTACATTAGAACGGACAATATTGAGACCGTTTATCAGCAGTTCTTAGACAATAATGTCGCTATTCATCCAAATGCTCCTCTGGAAATTAAATCGTGGGGGCAAAAAGAATTTTCGTTGCTCGATCCTGACAACAATCTATTAACTTTTGGACAAGGTGTCGATTGAATTTATAATACAATTTAAAGCTCAATCCAATTATTATCTTTTCTTATCACCTCATTCAACCTTTCTTGAGCCGCTTTTCTATCCTCAGCAATACTTCCGCCATTTGATTCCATTATAGAAAGCATATTTTTTTGATAGTACCTTCTATCTTTGAACAGCTTATCTTTGTTGATTTTTTTAATTTCAACATTTTCTTTTTTGTTTAATTCTATATCCTCGTCTACATTTTGAATAGACTGAAATTCAAATTTCCATGTTTTACTTGAATCTTCTAATCTTAATATTAGTCCCGGTAATTTTCCGAATTTGTAAGGCCCATCCGATATTGGAATTTCTGTTGAAAACCAAGCTGTCCAATGCCTACCGCCAAAGTCTATTTCAGCTTTTTGACAAAGAAACTGATCAATGGTAATTGTGTCTGAAGATAATTTCCAACTGTCCATTGCTGTAGCAGGCTCTGTATAATAATTTATTTCTTTAACATGATTTAAATTGCTGCCCGAATATTCATCATAGACTTTGATCTGTCCAGTATTAGATTTTAATATTTGATAATTCAGGTTATTGATCTTTCCAATTGTCACAACCACTGGGGCAGAAAGTTGGATAACTTTATTATTAATATAAGCTGCATAAGTGGCATCTTGCTCAGCTTTATGAAGTGTTCTAAATAAAGAAACCGTATCTGATAACAGCAACTCGGTCAACTCGGTAGTTTTAGATGCTGTATTTAAACTATCCATTTGAAAAGTCATATTATACAGTACCTTTTTATGTACTTTCAAACGATCAGATTGGGCATAAATAGCCGTACTGAAAAACAATGCAACAGTTGAAACTGATAATGATAATAATTTTACGCGTTTATTTAAGTTCATATTTATGTGGAGTATTGATTGAGTCTTCTTTCTAAACACATTGAAAACATTGGTTTTTTGAAGTTAACAATTTCTCCTGTAATGACAAAATTATTTATCACATAAAAAAGTATGTACTAGGGTTAATAATAAGGTTATTAAAAACAATGAATTCTAGAATAAAGTAACAAAAAATTAATAATCAATAGGGGAAAGATTTCAAACTGAGGATAAAGTGTATGACTATAAATCAAATATTGCGGAAAGCTGTACTATAAAAGTGTTTTAGAATTATGTAAATTGAAATTGTTTTATAACACATCACATCATGTACAGATACAAAAGTAAGCGTTTTTCACTTAAAGATTTGGAAGAAATTATGCATAAATCTCAACATGGAGATTCAGATAGTCAATATTTACTTGCAAATTATTATAATGATGGATTATGGATTGATGAAGAACCCATCTTGCAACAAGATAAAAAAGAAGCATTCGATTTAACAGAAGCGGCCTATAGGAATGGTAGCAAACAAGCTATGATAAGCTATGCCAATTATTTATCTGTTGGGTATGCCTGTGACAAAAACGAAGCGCTAGCAAAAAAACTATATAAAGAAGCGATTAAAGCAAATGACTGTTTAGGTGCTTTTAATTTAGCTCGTTTGTATACTACGAATGGGAAATATAAAAAAGCATTTGAGTTTTATCATCTAGCGGACAATATGGGTAAATATTGTGCATTAGAAATAGGAACGTGTTATTATTATGGAATTGGAACCAAGCAGGACATTAAAAGGGCAATTTGTTATTATAAATCTATTTTAAGGTTAGAAAAGTATTATTCCGCCTACGAATTTGAAGAGGCTAATTATATATTGGCAAAATTGTATTTGGAAGGAATTCACTTACCTAAGTCTCTTTCAAAAGCAAGAAAACTCTTAAATGTGGCTAACATAGACCGAGATCACAGAAGTGCCCAGAATATCCAAGCGATGTTAAAAAATTCCCATAACTCATACTGATATGGTGTAAATAAGGATTATGATGAGGAAAAGATTTAAGATACAGATCAACATTGAATAAATCGCAGCTGATCTGTATAATTTAATGACTAATCTTCATCATGGTCTTCTCCAGCTAGAGAGAACTTGATTGATTTTTGAGGATAATCATCAAAACTTTTTCTACTGGTATTACCAATTACTTTTTTAAGGCTTACTTTATCTCCTAATCTAAAATGAAGTTCTACTAACTGATAGTCCAATAAATATGGCCCACAAAAGTAATTACCCTTTTCGTCTTGCTCAATTATTCCTTGATATAGCCCTCTTTTTGTTTCTCTTGGCATGTTATTATATTTATGGGACAAAGATACGAAGAGTAAAGGCATTTTAAACTATTAACACAAAAGATAATAATAAATGGTCTGAATTACATGATCATCCTATTCATCATGATCTCTGAATCAGAGTTGTGATTTCAACATATCTAACGATAATCCCTGCATACTGGTAATCGTTTCGGAATCATAGCTTCCATCAGGTTTTAGCATAATATAAGAAGGAAAACCACCTTTATTAAATAAATTCATCGCTTCGCTTGTCACCTTTTCATTAACAAATACATGAATACCGGGCTGCTCTATTTCAAGCACTTTATTTTTCCATTTCTCTTCACTTGAACTGGATGATGTGCAGATATAGACAAATTCAATTGGTAAATCAGCTTCTTTTGCTTGTTTATGTAGCTCTTTACTATAAGGCATTGCTTGAATACATGGGATACACCAGGTTGCCCAAAAATCAATTACAACAAGTTTATTTGGAAATGTAGATTTCAAATCTCGCAAAAAATCAGCCCCAGATTGATGTTCATCGATATAAAGTAATGCTCCAGATCCGGTTTTTAATATGTGTTTTCCAAGCGTTGATGCAACATTTTCTTTGACATTTTCTTTAACAGTTGATGCCTGGTTGATTGAATCAATTTTCTCAATCTTACTGTCCAACATGGCAATCTGAGATCGTACATACTCGCTAGACCACTTGAAATGGAGGGTCGGTGCTAATTGTTTATAAAGATCACGCTGAAGTTTAACATCTCTATCTTCTAGCTGTAACTTGATTAAATCTGCGTAAGCTGCCGGTAATATGCTATCGCAGTAATTAGCAAGATTGACATGACTATATTTTTGACCGGTAGTTTTAAAAGAGGATCTTACATAATAATTCAAAAATTGTATATATGTGCGTGAGTTATTTGATATCGCGTAAACAGGAGTCAGTAAGTCTTCTATCTGTTTTACTTGAATATTGTTTTCAAGTAAATATTTCAATTTTTCTTCATAATAACTGGCCGCTGTTTCACTTTCGACTAAATATTGATAAGTATCGCCATATGTAGTATAGAACATATCATTAACACGATCCTGAACAGCAAATAAGCTATCTAGATTGGTTAAGAATGCTGTATCTTTTTTATTTAGATCCTGCAATTTCGTTGAAAAACTTTCATTATGTTTTTTATCGAATAATATATAATTATTCATCACCTCATTTTTTTTACCATCTTTACCACCAAAAGTAACTCCCTCGCCATTCCAGTAAACAAATTTCTTTTTCAATTTGTCCAGATCGAAGGTGAGCTCCAGTTCTTCATTTAAATAGATACAGAAATATGCATATTCTCCAAACGTGAACCAAATTTGCTGATTCATTAATTTATCTGGTATGACAATACTAAAAGTGCCATCTGGAGCTACTTTGGTTGTATAACTTGATTGAAAAGGATTGCCCGCATTCACGATGCTATATTCAATCGTAATTCTTTCGAGATCGGACGGGCTTGCATGTAACACTTTTCCCTTTATCTGAGCTCGTACTTGATGAGTAGATTGTGTATCATAAGCCGCATCTGTAAGTGGCATTGGATGAGTTTTTCCCTGAGCAAATAAAGCTATTGGAAAAACGATGCTAAAAAAGTAAATAATAAGAGTTTTCATGGTTTTATAATCTGGTTTAAAATTTGATAAACATATTCTTTTTTCTGTCTGGCAATCGGTACCAAAAAATTATGTTGCATATGAACTGCCGGATTATCTCCTTTGGTATACCCCAACACATGCTTCGGATTTATGAGATGGCTCTGATGTGTTCTTATAAATCCATATTGACTTAACATTTCATCGTATTCTTTAAGGGTCTTACTGATCACAATTGGTTCTCCCTCCGACAGGTAGATCTCGGTATAATTATCATCTGCACGACATCGAACAATTTGAGCGACGGGAATATACCGGGTTTCTCTTCCAGTACTTAAAGCAATTTTATCTTCATCATGTTGCTTGTTATTGAGATTCTGGATTAAGTTCTCCAGATTGGCATTGTATTTCTTCTGCCTAATTTTTTCAACGGCTTTATACAATGCTTCTTCCAACTCTTTTATATTCAATGGTTTGAGCAGATAATCCAATGCTGAAAACTTAACAGCCCGAATTCCAAATTTATCATAAGCCGTTACAAAAATCACTTCAAAACTACGCTCTCCTATTTCCTGTAACAGATCAAAACCATTTTTTTGAGGCATTTGAATATCTAGAAAAATTAACTCCGGTTGTGTGTTTTTTATCAGTAAAACACCTTCGTCAGCATGGGTAGCTGTACCGACCAACTGTAGATTATCCCTATACTTTTCTAAATAAGAACTTAATATTTCGATGTTGTTTACCTCATCGTCTATAATTACATATCTGATCATATGATTAATTTTTAGAAATCCAGTTAGAAATTAGGATACAGACCTGAGTTTTATTGTTAGTAGTCTTAATCTCAATATGAAATGTATTTTCTGGATAAAGCTTATTAAGTAAATTTAGACGTTCTTTGCTCAATCGAAGACCATATCCACTTTCATTATTATCAACCGTATAATCAAATCCGGCTCCATTATCTTCGACACAAATACGCAAGGTCTGTCCAAGCTGATCAATGATAATATTGATCATACCTGTATTTCCTAATATAGCGATACCATGTTTTACGGCATTCTCAACTATAGGCTGTAATAGCATAGTTGGTATTTCAATGAGATCTGCATGAACAGAAATTTTATTTTCTATCTGATAATGAAAACCAAATCTTAACTGTTCCATCTGTAAATAATCATCCAATAATTGTAATTCTTCACTTAGTGGATTCATTTCTTTTTCTGCATTTTCTAATGTTGCGCGAGTAACCGATGCAAATTTACTTAGGTAATGATTGGTTCCGATCAAATCATTCTTTTGAATCAAATTTTGAATGGAATTGATAGCATTGAACATAAAATGGGGATTTAACTGTGCCTGAATATTCTTGATCTGTAGTGTAACCGCCTGCTTTTGCTGCTGTACTTGTTTCATCTTTCTCCGACTTCGAGACCTCATCATGAAGAATCCAGCGCATACCATAATTGAGCTGGCTAAAAGATAGGGCCATATGATAGGCCACACCGCTTGTGTGGTCTTTATTGCTGTCGGCACTATTCGATAGGAAATGCGCAAGATCTCGCTATCTTTATATTCCGAAAGATCTCCGGTTTTATGCACCAGCAGTTCATACTGACCTACTTCATTCAAATATTGATTTGAAATAGTAAACTTGTCTAACTGTGTCCACCACTCCAGACGAAGTGTATCAACCTGACCATTGCTATTTTTAATTAAATGAATGGAATATGGAACGGTCTCATGCTTGTCAAATTCTAGATCAAATTCAGTAATACTATCTTTCTGAAAGGTCCATCTTACCGGAACTCCAGTATCCGTATCATAGGATTGAACCTGCCCCTTATTCAAAGAGTCGTTTAATACATTGAAATACCCATATTTTCCTGATCCTCTTGCTATCAGTTGCTTCAGTACGGGGCGATTATTTTTACGCCAGTCAATGATATAACCATCTCTGATGCCGTAATTCTTCTTATTCCTGACCTCTACAAGGATCTGTTTTCCGGGATAATTAAAAGTGCCTACAGCACCATAAGGGATTTTGGCTCCATACTCCATTGACAATTTAGGTATCGGAGACCAGGGAACTAGCTCGATGCTATCATGCTCTACGACCCGGTAAACATAATCCTTATAATTATCTTTATTAATCCCCATAGCGACAATGATAGCATCGGAACTATCGGGTACGATATAACTATAGTAGAGTTTGGATATGTTTTGAACAGGTGCCGTAAAATAGTTTTTAAGCTTAGGGCTCAATTTTATACCGAGCAATATTGGGGAATTGGGAACATTATTCAGGCCAGATCCAGGTACTTTTACTTTATTATCAAAACTACCATAGACATGCCATATATATTTAGCTGATGTGACATATTCAACATTATTACGTATCATCATACGCTTATCTGTTGAAAAACCATGAAAATGAAAGTTCTCTCCGAAAAAGTAGTCATTCCCCTGCTGGTCCTGTGCCCAGGTTTTAAAAAATAAAAGTAGCAGCAATAACAAAAGTGTTCTTTTCATTTCTATTTGGTTTATGGATCGAAAATGCTCAAATTAATTGGAATGAAAAAAGAAAATGAGCAATTGGCAGGATGTATTGAGTATCTGGAGAAAAAAGTAAAATATTCCTTTAAAGATTTAAATCCTGATCAATTGAATATCAAGACAGACATCCTATTTTCGGATTAATTTGTTATTTTTATAAAGTGTAGAGCGTGCTCGAAAGTGCCTTGTGAGAAATATTTAAAAAAATAAAATACCTTAAAGAGCGCAAATAGAGACTATTTATAAGATTAATTCGGTAAACAGATGACTATACGAAATACCTTCCTTTTTTTAAGTTTAATCTACTTGGGATGTACAAATCAAACGACTAAAGTAAACAATAAAAAGATAACTGATAGCTTATCTACAGTGACAGATAGTTCAATAATCAGCAATTTAACGGCCATACAACCGGTTAAAACTGATTCTACTTTGGGAAAATTATTGATCCGTACCTATGAAGGAAAAGCTGCTTCATCTTCTCAATACACATTAATCGTTCTAAATCAAGAATATAGTGGTGATGGACAGTTCTCTATCAGTATCTATGATAACAGGAATAAAAAATTGTTCGTAGCACAAGGTAAAAGATATACGTTACGAGGTGAGAATGACACCACGCTATGGCAGTTTTTAACGAATGATGATAAATATAGTTTTGAATTTTTAGTTAATACGGCTGACTCAATTACATTGGTCAATAATCCTTATAGTCAAGATAACCCTATTTTAAAAATGATTTCAAGTGAAAAAATAACGAACTAGTATATTGGGGCACCGTAAATTTAATACACTACATACTCAGTTCTTTCTTAATCAATAAGCTTACGTTCAAATATCTGCTTCTGGTTTGTTATCCAGCCGTTTTCTCTCTATATTTTTTTAAACTCAGTCCATGATGACGTTTAAAAAACTTATTAATATGACTTTCATCCGCAAATCCAAATTCATGTGCAATCTCATGAACTCTTTTATCACTAAACCTTAATCGATGTTCTATTAAGCGGATCCGATACGAAGAGATATACTTTTGTATAGATTCATGACATTGTTTACGAAAATAGCTTCCGAGATAAGTGGAAGATAGTCCAAATTTTTCGGCCATTACTCCTATTTTTAAAAATTCGGGTTGCCGTATATTTTCCTGTATATAATCCAATAATTGCAGTATGCGCGTATCTGCAGTCTGTGAAATATTTTCTGGTTTAACAATCGCAATATTCCTTGCTGCTATGACAATAATGGCATTAACCAGATGTCTTCTCACATCTTCATTATAATGCCCATGCTCTTCGCATGACTGTTGAAGATTTTGCATCAGCAAGCTGATCGATTGAAAGCATTAAACGATGTTGCAGATTTAGCGATAGATGATGCAAAAGCGCTACCTATCGGCATAGTAGCTGATGATAGCAACCCGTGAATTGGATGAAAAAATCATTAAAAAGCTCATCTGTATTTTAGTGCAGATGAGCTTTTTAACAATGATTACGTATAATCTACCTGAATCAATGGTTTAATGATGCATAAGCCCCCACTGTTTATTTGGTTCAGATCCCATTTCTAGGACAAGCTCTCCTCCTTTCAGAAGCTCGGAAGCATCAAAATAAAATGTATCAAGTTTCTTTCCATTCAGGGTTGCGGCCTGCACGTAGATATTCTGTTTGCTGCTGTTATTGGCTTTGATCACGAATTGCTTTCCTCTACCGTATCTGTTATCCAGTTTAATCTTGATCTCTTTGAACATGGGGCTTCCAATTTCATATACCGGTTTGCTTCGGGTTCCTCCATCCATCTGGAATAAACCGATTGCAGTCATGATATACCATGCACTCATCTGTCCTTGATCTTCGTCACCGAGATAGGCATTGGAAATTCCTTGTCCATAATACCTTTCGGCGATAGAACGGCTATATTTTTGCGTGAGCCAAGGTTTGTTCATGTAATTAAAAATATAGGCAAAATGCATCGATTGCTGATTACCTTGTACAACGGGGTAATCCCAGTATTGATCATTTGGCCCATTATAACGCCATTTTTCACTTTCTCCAAATCCCCATTCCAATCGCTTTAACAGCACATCTTCACCGATCCATTTGGAAAGCCCAGGTAGATCCTGAGGGACAAAGAAGGTTAATTGCCATGCATTACCTTCTACGTAATGATGGTTTGCTCCAGATTTAAAGGGATCAAAGTCTTTTAACCATTCGCCTTTTGAATCTTTCATCCGAGCATAGCCGGTTGAAGGATCGATTGCATTTTTCCACCAGGTCCCCCGGTCATTGAAATATGCATAATCGTCAGTTTTGTTTAATGATTTGGCAAACTGACCTACCGTCCAGTCATCATAGCTATATTCTAAACTATTGGAAAAACGGCCCAGATCTGATGGTACATATTTATATTTTAAATACACATCCAGATCTCTATTTCCCGCGAATCCGCCTTCAAATTTCAGAGGACTGGTCATCTGCATTTTCTTAACTGCTGTAAAAGCTTTTTCTACATCATAATCACGAATTCCCATCTGATATGCTCCGACGATCAGCGGAATTTCATGTTCTGCAACCATCACTGGTATATACTCCATTCCTGCTGGTCCTTTAGCTAACCAGCCATCGGCATCGTACATGGCTAATTGTGATTTAACCCATTTGTTTGACCATTCAGGAGTCACCAAATTCCAAAATTGATTCAGATTCCAAAAGGTATTCCAGAATGCGTCACATCCAAGTGCCAGATCATTCTTGTTTGTGAGTGTACGAACTACTTCACGTGAATCTCGCCATTGTCCGTTAATATCGCTAAACGTGTTTCTACTGGCAAGTGCACGGTACATATTGGTGTAGAATTTCTCTTTCTCCAAATAATCGTCGGAGGTGATTTCCAAGCGGTCGAGCAACTCATTCCAAACATCGTGCTGATGTGCTACAACCTGATCGAAAGACCATTTAAAAGGTTGGGTGATTTCTTGATGCAAATTCTCTTCGGCATTTTCGATACTCACATAGGATATGCCTGTGCGTAATTGAACTGTTTTTTGTTTCCTGACATCAAATTCAACAAACATGCCAGCTTCTGTCACCTGCTTACCTTCGCCATCTGGGCCAGAACTGACCTGGTCACCTTTCCATGTTCCGAAGTTCATGATGGGACGATCGAACTCGATTGCAAAATGAACAATGTAATCTTGCTTGGCATCGGTAGACCACACATTTTCAGATAGCTGACTGCTATACCCGATGATTTTAGTGTCTGATACTTTCTTTAGTTTATAATCTAGAATCTGGTAAGGATACTCGCCGTTAGCTTTTAGGTCGATCATTACACGGCCGGTATCAGATCCGTTGAAGGTATAACGTTGAAAACTTGCTCGTGTCGTCTGTGTGATGTCGACATCGATATCGTGATCGGTCAACTTGACGTGATAGGATCCTAATGGAGCACGTTCGGTTGTCTTATCAATCTGTGAGCGATATCCTGATTCGGGTTCGTACTGATCTCCAACCTTAACCTGCAGTTTTCCTGATGTAGGAAAGGTTCCTAATCCTGCCATTGTCCATTCGTGGATATGACTAAATGTACCGATCGATTCTATTGAGGGTTCATAACCTGCCTGCCAACCAATATTTTGATTATCTGGACTGATCTTCACCATACTAAATGGCATCCAGGGTCCCGGGGCAATCATCCATCGTGAATGAGCTGTACCGATCATTGTATTAACATAGTCGGAGGCACCTCCAAGTCTTTTCGGTGCTCGTGTCACCTGCAAACGATCTGTTAATTTATCATTTACGTAAATTTCACATATACTTTGCTTTGGTTTTTTGACGGGATCAAGAGGCACTTCTAGCATAGATAAGCCCTTGTCTAAACTTCCTTGATAGACCGATTTACCATCTACAAGAATCCGGATACGCTGGGCATTTTTTAAACGAAGCACCTCTACCAAAAGATTCTGCATACGTCCTTTAGGACCATTAGATTCAAAATCGGCAACCTTGATCTGCTTTACCAAAGCATCGTAATTTGTGATCAATTTGGATTTTGCTGGCCCCAGCAAACGAAAAGAATCAAATTCTACCCATCCACCTTTCAAAACGGTTAAGGTGATATGGTTATATCCTGCGCGAATTACAGATGGATCTGGTTTTATGATGAGTTTCTTCTTCCCCAAAGCTCCAACTCCAGGTTCTCCTGTACCGGCTCCATTAGTAATGTCATAATTATAATTTCGACCATTAATAGATAACTGCAAAGTTGGGTGATTTTTAGGATCCGAATTCACAAGGTCTACTTCCAATACATAAGGGTCGTTGCCAGATGCTTTATCCAAAGCGTAATAGAAATTGAGAAAATGTGTTCGTAAACCTGAAGTAGGTCCTGTACCACCCCACTCGTTTGCAGGCCCTGGAAGAACATAGGGCAATTCTGTATTTAGCTGACTTTGACCAATGATCACCTGTCTGTCTTCATATCCCATATCATGAGCCAAAAAATTCTTATAATCTCCTGGTGCTAATGCAAACTCTGCACTCGAACCATCGGGTTTACCCAATTGCCAAATCACATTTTGCTGTGCTAATGCCTCCTGTCCAAAAGCAAGAAAAAATAATCCTGTTGCTATTAAAAATTTATTTCGTTTATTCATACTGTTTAGTTTATTGGTTATTCTTAAAAAACATCTGCTTTCTGACCCAATTCAAAAATGGGATCAAAACGACAATATTCAATTAAAAATAGACACAATCATCACTGGTTTAAAGGGTAATTATTTGACAAGATTTAAAATAAATTTCGATCTTTCAATTGATGCCATGCAGGTATAATTAAAATTAAACCACACTTAATAAACATCACACGTCTCATCTATAATACAATAATAAAACTTTGTACGTACATATGCAAGAATAAATATTAGATTGTACATACATATATCTAAAAATGGACAATTACGGGCTTTTATTCATACTGGATTAACAATGGAATGGGTTTTATTGCTTATCTTATTGTCCAAAACCGATTATAATGAAAAGATTCTTCTTTTGCTTACTATGTATACCTTTTTTTCTACATCAAACCTGTGGACAAATTGCTATTGATCGAAAAGCAGTAGTAGATAGACATCGGATTGTAAGCAACAAACTTGATCTGTTGAGTCCAGCACAGGTTGGTAATGGCGAATTTGCTTTTGCAGTAGATATTACCGGTTTACAAACATTTGTACCATTTAACACTTTATCAAACTGGAGTTGGCACAATAGTCCTTTACCAAAAGGTATGAAGGAAAGTGACTTCAAAAAGACTACTCTCAAAACCAATGGCAAAGATGTTCAATACGATCTTCCAAATCCAAAACAGGAACAACTATCCAACTGGCTTGCTGCAAATCCGCATCGCTTCAATTTAGGACGCATAGGTTTCAAACTAATTCGAAATGATGGTAAACTGGGAAATCAGAATGATATTGCACATACCCATCAAGAAGTTGATCTCTGGACAGGAATCATTAGCAGCAGTTTTGTGTTTGAAGGTGTACCGGTCCTTGTTAAAACAGCTTGTCATCCCGATAGCGATGCAATTGGGGTATCGATTCAAAGTGCACTTATCGGAAAGGGGCAACTCGCCGTTTTCTTTGCATTTCCTTATGCCATAGAACAAGGATATGAGAATTACCTAGGCGTATATGATGGCGGTGATCAACATACTTCCACACTTCAGAGTTTAGAAAAAAATTCTGTACGTATAGACCGTACAATGAATAGCACACATTATAGCGCTTCCATTAAATGGGCGACTGATGCTCAGATGATAAAGACAAAACAAATGCATCGTTTTGAACTTATACCAAAAGATACTGCAAAACTTTCCTTCACTTGTCTCTATTCAAATCAAACTAACGATATTCAGATACCCATCACTTCAAACCTTTTTGAAGAAAGTGAAAAATCATGGAAAGCATTCTGGAATTCTGGAGCTGCTATCGATCTATCTGAGAGCAAAGATCAGCGATGGAAAGAGTTGGAACGGAGAATTGTACTATCGCAATACCTGATGCGACTGAATGAGTCGGGCTCTTTACCTCCACAAGAAAGTGGTCTGGTCAATAATGGCTGGTTTGGTCGTTTCCATTTCGAAATGATTTGGTGGCATGGCGTACATTATGCGCTCTGGAACAGATGGGCATTGTGGGATAAAAGTCTTTCGACATATCAAAATTTTTTAAAAACATCAACAGAAAGGGCACTCAATCAAGGATATCAAGGAGTACGCTGGCCCAAGTGTACTGGTGATATCGATCGAGACTGGCCAGACTTAATTCATGCGACACTTGTATGGCAACAACCCCATCCCATTTATTTTGCGGAACTCGATTATCGATTGCATACGAACAAGGAAACATTAACGAAATGGAGAGATGTGGTATTTGCAACTGCAGATTTTATGGCAGATTATGCTTCGTATGACAAAACAAAAAATCAATTTGATTTAGGTCCTCCTCTATACTTAGTATCGGAAAATTCTGATCCATTAGTAACCAAAAATCCGACATTTGAATTAAGTTATTGGCGTACTGGACTACGCTTAGCACAACAGTGGCGCGAGCGACTTGGCATGCCAACAAATAAAAAATGGAAAAATGTACAGGATAAACTCGCCCCCCTACCGCAAAAAAATGGCTTGTATGAGACTTATGAGAATATACCAGACATGTGGAAAAAATATAATTACGAACACCCTGGACTAATTGGTACTTATGGCATGCTTCCAGGAGATGGTGTAGATCCAGAAACATTCAAACGTACACTGAAAAAAGTGTTGGAAACCTGGAACTTTGATCGCACATGGGGATGGGACTTTCCCATGCTAACTATGGCTGCTGCTCGTTGTGGCTATCCGGAACTGGCGATCGATTTGCTACTGCGCCCTAGTAATAATTTTCAATTTGACCAGCATGGTTTAGCTACAGGTGGTCCATTTCCCTATTTTCCATCAAATGGTGGATTACTAACTGCAATTGCCATGATGGCCGGTGGTTGGGATGGTTCATCCTCAAAAAATCCTGGATTCCCTAAGGATGGAAATTGGTCAATTCGTGCCGAAGGATTCAATCCTTTACCAGCACTAAAATAATAGCGAAATAAAAATCTCCAATCACTGTCGGCGGAAATCAAGAAAGCCAACAGTGAAGGAGATTTCCAAAATACAACAAAAGGAATTATACCAAGAATTCCTTCAGTTGTGCTATATCTGTTATGGTATAGTCTGCTGATGAAGTTGAATGAAGCGGTTGTTCCTCCCAACTTTCTCCATTCAACCAAAGTGTTTGACAACCGTTCACTTTTCCCGGTTCCATATCTTTGGTATAGGAATCTCCAATCACCAGACAGGCATTTGCAGGTATACCTAAAGCTGAAACACCTAAAGTATAGATTTCAGGGTTAGGCTTACGTACTCCAACTCGTGCAGATTCGACAACGGCCTCAAAATAATGCAGCAACTGATAATGCTCTAAAACATGTTCCAGATTTCCATAAAAATTAGATACCATCACCATTTTATATTGTTTCGATAAAGTATCAAGTAATGGCCTAACGTGATCAAGGCAATCTTCTACTAGTTTATTGCAGGCATTAACAATTTGCAATCCGACACTATCTACCAGAGAGGTCATATTTAAATATTCAAATTGTGCTGTTATCTTAGCTAAAAGCACATCTTTAAAATTAAAAAGTGGCTTTATAATAGGATTTGTAGCCATTTTTCGTTCAGCATATACATATGCATCATAGAAACCGGACTTATCGGTCGCTACTCCATAAAATTGATAATATTCCCAAAAAACAGCTGCCCAATGTCTTCCATTGGTATCCAATGTTCCGCCGTAATCAAATAATAATCCCTTTATACCTGTTATTTTCATCATCTTAATTTATAATCTTTACGGACTATACTCATCCAAATCAACCCTATACCAATCCAAATAATTTCACGAATACGGGTTGCCAATCCCATAAATATACCTACCGATGCGGGGAAACCAATACTTGTGACTGCCATTGCCAATCCTCCTTCACGTGTACCCAGCTGCATAGGCAGAAAAAAGATCAGGTTAGCGAAAAGCGAAGATCCTGAACTAACAATAAAAGCCTGAATCACACTTATATCGAGTCCCAGTGCTACTCCAATAAAATAAAGTTCGGCACAACCGACAACCCGAGCGAAAAATTCCCAAAAGAGTGCTACAAAAAATTGTGGTCTACGCTGTGTATATAAATCTTGGATCTGCTGATCAACATGTTCGAGTACTGTTTTTTTATCTTCATAAAATGTACGCGCGTACTTACCTACAAATGGAATCTTTTGAAAAAAGCGTACGATAGTGACTGTAAATCCCCGTTTATAAATTTTTGAAAAGGACCAAAAAATACCGAGTCCAAAGAATAAAATAAATAAGCAGACAATAAGCATGCTCGCACTTAAGGGCACTACTGCTAGAATCAAAAAGATGGACACCAGCCAAAAAACAATATGCGATAAAATATGTACCATACCGTACAGCAGCACCGAGGAGCTCGCTTTTGCTTCTCCCAAATGTGGTTTCAATTCCATAATACGGTAAGGTTCGCCGCCTAAAGCGACAAAGGGTGTAACATAATTAATGCTGTAGCCACTTACTGTCAACTGTAGAATTTTGATAAAGGGCAGTTTCGTTTCAGGAAAGTTCGGTTCTTCAATGATTGATTTAAAAGCAAAAGCATTCATTACATAGATCACCAACCAACTTAGTAATATGGGCACAAACCACCACCCGGTCTGCAACAGATTGTTCCAAATATTTACTGGACCAATACTGAAAATCATATAAGCAAGTGTAGCTATTCCAATGATCAAGAAAATAAGCTTATATATGTTTTTCATCATATTGATTTGTCGCTAATTGATCGATGAAATGAGCACTTACTTGCTCCTGTCTTTTACACATATAGATCAGTATCGGATTTAAAATAAACATGTCAAAAAAGAAATATAACCAGACTTGATCAATAAAGATCCATAGAAATAAAAACAGTACGCGTGTATTAAACTGTACGATATTGGTATACTTCATCAATGGTCGGTTACGGATACGAAATGCGTTGACAAATGATGCTGGCATCTGGTCGGCATACTTACGCTTAACCATCTGCAATAACTGTTGCAGTTTTGGCGAAAAATTCTCCTGCATGGTGGTATAATTCTTATAGCCGTTCAGTACGAATTTTTGAAAGAAGTCTTTCTTCCAGCTCATTTTGTCCAACTCTGCCTGAAGCTCTTTCGAATTATCTAGTTCACTACCTGCTTTTCCCTTTATAAAATACAAATGGACATTGCGATAATAGTCAGCCATTGCTGATTGAAATACATGGGATACTCCCGCTAAAACACCTGGTACCCAAATCCAGGCTGACCAACCTTCATTCATACAGCGTAAACATAAAGCAATATGAATGGCCGCAAACCAGAAATCACCTGCAAATCCATCTAAAATTCTTCCAAACCGACTTTTATTGTCGGTCATCCTGGCCAACTGTCCATCTGCACTGTCTAAAGAATTGGCAAATACCAATAAGAGCATGCCGATGATATTGATCCATAGATCACCGTAATAAAAGAGAATCCCGGCTCCTACACCAAAAAATATACTGGTGATCGTCACGGCATTGGGTGTCACTCCTACTCGGGCACAAAACTTAGCGATACGATAACCTATCGGCCTGTAAAACCAAATATCGATTCGCTCTTCTGTGTCATTCGATTTGAGTGACTGTTCAAATAATGTATGTTCTGATTTAGACATAATTCCGATCATCTTTATCTTCTTCATTAAAGATCATCCGATCTATAAATTCAGAAAATTTTCCAAAAATATGAGTGGCTATTGCTTCTGCGGCCTGTTCTCTGCAGGGCGCAAAGCTTGGCCAATCGTTTAAATCTATAATATGAAAACTTCCATCAGTTTGTACGATAGCATCTCCACCATAGATAGTGACTCCCAAAACTTCAGCCGCTCGTTCCGCAGCCTGTTTTAAAGCCTCATTATCAAAAGGGTAATGTGCTGTTGCACCGTTTATTTGCTCATAAGCGGCGTATTTATGATGATTTAGATCATAAGGATGAAACCAATAGAAAAAATCAGTCCCAGAGACTGCATAAAACTTTACCAAATCGCCAAATAAATGTTGCGATACGACAGCGTCATCAATACCACGCAAAGCATATTCTGCCAATATATTATTTGCTTCGTCCTTGGTGCTTACAAAACTGACATCTTCCTTATGAACGGCATGAAAATCTCCTCTTTTTATCCATATACCCGGTAAGCCAAAATGATCAAACAGCTCTCCTATATCATCGTGGGTATTAACAACTACACTTGCTGGATAAGGCACATCATTTTCTAACAGTTTTTCTGTCATAATAGTCCGATAGCAGCTCTGGATTCCAAATGATGAGTTGATAATCAAAACGCCGTTACGCTCCAGCTCTTGCAAATAACGCACTAATGCTTTGGATCTTCCCATTGTGATAATGGGTTCTTTTTGATAACCTTTCAGGGAAAGAAAATCATCTTCTGTTACCTGGGTGATATTGACACCTTCTTTTTCCAGTAATCCGATTACTGCCTGAAAAATTGCTGTATCATTATTAACATGATTTGGCGAGAAATCATTTTTCCTTAGTATTGCATATACTCTCATGATTGGCTCTTTTGCTCCATTAAAAAATATTCAGCCGTCTCCCTGTCATGTAGATGATCCACATCAATAATTTTGGCAAAAGGATACGCTTTGATCATAAATCCTTTATCGATAAGGAATCGCTGATAATTTCGCATGCGCTGATTGCCTGCGGCTAAGGATTCAACAGCAGCCTGCATGGCTTTCTTTCGTAAACAATAAATACCACCCGATACGAATGCTGCCTGCGGATATTTGTTATCTGAAAAACAAACAATTCTATTATCGCTATTTACGGTCACATATAAAGGGCTTTCGTCATCAACAAAAGGAGTAACAGCAAATAATCCGTCCATATCTCCCTGCTGAAATGCCTCTACATATTGGCCAAAGGTATCCGGTTCAAACACCGTGTCTGTTGTTGTAAGACAGCAGGAATCCCAATGGGGAAATGCTTCTTGCAGAGCAACAAAACTATGTAAGGAACTCACGGTATCTTTGATCAACAAATGAATAGGAATTTTAAATTCATGTTTGACCAAAAACTTATGTAATTCTTTATTCTTTCCGTTGATAATAATGAAAACAGATCTGGCTCCCTGCGTTGCAAAAATATTGATCAGTCTCTCGATCATCGGAACACCTAATAAAGGCAGCAAAGGCTTTGCTTTCTTAAATCCTTCCTTCTTTAACCGCTGCCCTTCACCGGCAGCTATAATTGCGTACTCCATCTTAATTGATAAAACCCTTAAAGTATTTAAAAATACTTCAAGGGTGTTGTAAATTGTATAATGCGTTACATGCTATCCACTAGCTCTTGATAGTAATCCAGACCTAAGTGTGTAATCAGATCTTCCCCCATCATATGGCGCAACGTGTTTTGCAACTTGATGAGCTGTTTAAAAATATCGTGCTCTGGAGGTAATCCAGGAGCAGTCTGTGGAGATTTTAAATAGAACGATAACCACTCTTGGATACCGAACATACCTGCACGCTGTGCCAGATCTATAAATAACGCTAGATCTAATGCGACAGGCGCAGCCAGAATAGAATCACGACATAAAAAGTTAATTTTTATCTGCATTTTGTATCCCATCCATCCAAAAATATCAATATTATCCCAGCTTTCTTTATTATCGCCATGTGGCGGGTAATAGTTGATACGTACTTTATGATATAGATTACCGTACAACTCTGGGTTTTTCTTGGCATCCAAAATCTCTTCAAGCACACTTAGCTTGGAAACTTCTTTTGTTTTGAAATTTTCCGGATCGTCTAATACAAGTCCATCTCTATTTCCTAAAATATTGGTTGAAAACCAGCCGTCAACTCCTAATGCGCGAGCTTGTAAACCGGGAGCAACAATTGTTTTCATCAAAGTCTGACCTGTTTTAAAATCTTTTCCCGCTATTGCTACTTGCATCAACTGTGCTAACTCCACAATGGCAGGAACGTCACAACTTAAATTTGGTGCGCCATTAACATAAGGTGCGCCCTGCTTTAAAGCTGCATATGCATAAATCATACTAGGTGGAATACGCAGATCATTTTGATCCAAAGCATCTTCAAAATTTTTCAGACTATCAAAAATAGCATTTCCTTCAATATATTTTTCAGTTGAGCCACACCAAAGTACTACGATACGGTCACAGTTATTTTCTTTTTTAAAGTTCTGGATATCTGCTTGTACAGCATCGGCCAAAGCTCTTCGTGTAAGTCCCTCTTTAATATGCTGTCCATCGAGATTCTTAACAAAATTACGATCAAAAACAGCCTTCATAGGTTTAATTTGCTCCAACTCCGCCCGTACTTGCTCCAATTGATAAGGTTCTAAAACACGTGCTTTTGAAGCTGCTTCAAAGACATTATCGGCATATACATCCCATCCTCCAAACACAATATCTTCTAATTTTGCCAAGGGTACGAAGTCCTTAATCAAAGGATTTCTATCTTCTGTACGTTTTCCTAAACGAATGCGGCTCAATTGTGATACTGAACCTATGGGTTTTGAATACCCCTTATTGATACCTGCGACACCTGCGATCAATGTGGTGGCTACTGCACCCAGACCCGGAATTAATATTCCCAGCTTACCTTTTGCTTCATTCACTTGTTGTTTCATTTTGTTGTATTTAAGTGATATTTAAAATTAATGGATTAGAATTCTCGTTATTATTGATTTTCTGGTCTTAAGCTACCAGAGTACATCGTTAAACACTTATTACTTGATTTTGTTGTGTTTAAATAAAATTTAATTATCTTTTCACTGTTAAAAATGTCCTAAGCGCTAGGGCTCAGGACACTCGTTAAACAGATATAATAGACTTACCACGTACTATTCTTTTAATGTCTACCCCCTCCTAAGGCACGGTATAAATTGACTTCAGTGTAGAGCCTTTGACTCTTAATAGCTGCATTATCGAGTTCGGCCTGCAACTTACTCTGCTGCGCTGCTATCACCTCTAAATATGTTGCCATATCATTCTTAAAGAGAATATCGGCATTTCGAATCATCTCCTGATTGCGGGCAACCAGACCGCGTGATATTTCTTCCTGCTCTTTTAAAGATGCCATACTGGCTAGAATATTGGATACTTCACCTACTGCCTGTAGTACACTTTCTTTAAACTGAATTTCCGCCTGTGCACTTGCTATTTTGGCCTGATTGAAAGCTGTCTTTAGCTGTCGACCTTGTACTATTGGTTGCGTCAGTGAACCCGTTAAGGCTCCAAATAACGAACCTGGGATATTGAACCAATCACTTGCTTTAAAGGCATTTAATCCTCCTTGTGCTGTAATATTTAAACTCGGGTACATGCTTACTTTAGAAACATGCACCTGTGCGAATGACTTTTGGACTTCCAGTTCTGCAGTTCTTATATCCGGACGTAAAGCGAGCATCATAGCAGGAACACCTGTTGCTAGATGATCTTTTGCCTGTAAAGTGACTAAAGAAGTTTTTCTTTCTATATGACCGGGCATACGACCTGTCAATGCCTGCAAAGCATTTTCCTGAATGATAATCTGTTCGTCCAGCACAGGGATAGATTTTAAAATGAGATCTCTATTTCCTTCCTGTTGTTGCACTGCCAGTAGCGTTGTAAGCCCCAAAGTATGTTGCACGCGTGTCATCTGCAGAATATTATCAATCAAGTTTAAATTTTTTAAGCTGATATCTTTTTGTAAATCCAGCATCAACAAGTTGTAATACCCTTGTGCGACCGTACTAACCAGACGCGTTTGAATCGCCTTGCTCGCTTCCTGAGTCTGTAAATAACTGGTCAGCGCCATCTCTTTACGTCCCTTGATCTTACCCCATATATCAGCCTCCCAAGAAATATTTACTGCAGTTGTGTAATCCTCCATGTATTTTTTTCCCATAAATTGACCAGCCATCATACCATTCATACTATTATCAGATGGTCTGGTTACCGTTCCCGTTCCTGCTGACAATCCAATCTGTGGTAAATCACCCCATTTTGCCTGTTTCATAGATTCGGTTGCGATATCAATCTGTTTAATAGCCACCTGTAGATTATTGTTTTTCAAAAGCGCGGTATCGATAAGATCTAATAAAATCTGATCACTAAAGAACTCTTTATATGACAGTGATGCAATGGAACTGCTATTACTTTCAATGACTCGATTATCCTGCGTAAATGTTGCAGGTACTGCTACTGGGTTAGGAACATATTTCACAGACTTACAGGCAGCCGTTACCATTAAAGTGAGACACAGGCAAGTCATATTTATTTTATTCATATTTATGTTAATGCTTAACATTTGATTTACTTTTAATGTGAAACTTCTGTTTCTTCATACTCCCAATCGCTTTCTTCCGCAGGCTTTCCACTCATACGTTCCTGCAGGTACTGAAACACGACGAACAAGACCGGTGTTAAAAACACCCCGAACACAGTTCCTGCAAGCATACCAAATACTGCGGCATAACCGATGGAATGGTTCCCGATCGCCGAAGGCCCTACTGCAAACAACAACGGCATCAAACCTGCTATAAACGCGAGTGAAGTCATCAAAATCGGTCTAAGTCTTGCCTTTGCACCTTCAACAGCGGCGGCTACGATACTCTTTCCTGCGCGTCTGCGCTGAATAGCAAACTCAATAATCAAAATAGAATTTTTGGCCAGTAGTCCGATCAACATAACCAAAGCAACCTGTACATAGATGTTGTTGGATAGACCTGCAAAACCAATTCCTACAAATACGCCCAAGAGACCACAGGGGATGCTGATCAAAACTGCCCATGGCAGAATATAACTTTCATATTGAGCTGATAACAAGAAGTATATAAAAACAATACATAATCCAAAAATAGCAGCAGTCTGGCCACTGGATGATTTTTCTTCACGGCTCATTCCTTTCCAATCATGCGCAAAACCATTGGGTAAAAAAGTGGCACTAACTTCATCTATAGCTTGCATCGCCTGACCAGTACTATACCCAGGTTTTGGCATCGCGGTAATGTTAATGGCATTAAATAAATTAAAATGCTCTACTGTTTCTGGACCAGATACAGGTTTTAATTGTACTAAACTGTTAATCGGTACCATCTGGCCCAATTGATTTTTAAGCATAATTCCATCTAAAGAGGAAGGATCTGACCTAAACTCAGGAGATGCCTGGATGACAACACGGTAATACTTTCCAAAACGATTGAAATCGGATGCTTGCATACTTCCGTAATATCCTTGCATCAAAGTCATTAAATCGGAGACATTCACGTGAAGCTGTTTGGCCTTCATTTCGTCAACAACCATTTCATACTGTGGATAGGATGCATTAAATGTGGTAAAGGCAAATGCGATCTCAGGTCGTTGCATCAATGCGCCCATATATCCATTGGCCGTTTCACTGAATTTACTTAAACTGCCAGCGGTCTTATCTTGTAGAACAACTTCTAATCCTGAAGTATTACCAAAACCCGATACAGTCGGCATACCCAATACAAAGAAGTTTGCACTTTGATTTCCTTGTAACTGTCCTTGAAGAGCAACTAAAATTTGATTGATATCTTTAACTTCTCCCCTTTCTTTGAGTGGTTTCAAGCGGATCATCAATACCCCTGCAGAAGAAGAAGTACTAAAACTCATCATATTTAAACCCGAAATACTGATCACCGATTCTACAGAAGGATGTTTCTGAATTTCTAATTCTGCATCGGTTATGGCTTTAGTTGTCCGATCTAAAGATGCACCTGGTGGCGTATTGACCATGGCCATTAAAAAACTCTGATCCTCATCGGGTATAAAACCTGTCGGTGTGGTACGGAACATCCATACAAACAATACCAATAGCACAGCCAGTCCTGAGAATGCCACAGTTTTACGTTTTATTAAGAAAAGGACAGATTTACCGTAACGAAATGTCAGTTTATTAAAAGCTGCATTAAATCCTGCGAAAAAACGTTCTTTAAAATTTGTTTTCTTCTCCTCATGATGCCCATCGTGTGATTTTAATAATAACGCACATAATGCAGGACTTAAGGTTAGTGCATTAACTGCTGAGATCAGAATTGCCATTGCCAAGGTCAAAGCAAATTGTTGATAAAACACACCTGTAGGGCCTTCCATAAAAGCAACGGGTATAAATACTGCCGACATCACAAGCGTAATGGATATAATAGCGCCTGTGATCTCACTCATTGCAGACATTGTCGCCGCTTTTGCATTTAACTTTTTCTTCTCCATTTTAGCATGTACTGCTTCTACGACAACGATGGCATCATCGACAACGATCCCAATCGCAAGTACGAGTGCAAAAAGGGTCAGTAGATTGATCGAAAATCCAAACAGTTGCATAAAGAAAAATGTACCAACAATAGAAACCGGAACTGCAATCGCTGGAATTAATGTCGATCTAAAATCCTGTAAAAAGATAAATACAACAATAAAAACGAGTACAAAAGCTTCTAGCAAGGTGGTGATAACTTGAGCAACAGACTGATCTAAAGATTCCTTCGAAGAGTACGGCGTAGTATATTTAATACCTGCGGGAAACGACTTTGAAAGCTCCTGTAAACGTTCCTGCATCTCTATCTCGACTGCATTAGCATTTGAACCAGCTGTCTGATAAAGGGCAATCATAATCGCCGGTTTCTTATTATACGCTGTGGCAACCGTATTGGTGTAAGACCCAAACTCAACTTTAGCCACATCCTGCAGACGCAACACGGAACCATCTGCATTTGCGCGTATGATAATATTTTCGTAATCGGCTGCTTCAGCCAGCTTTCCTTTATATCGGATGACATATTCTACAGCTTCCTTGGTACTCTCTCCAAATCTTCCTGGAGCAGCTTCAATATTCTGAGTCTGGATCGCAGCAGACACTTCTTGCGGCGTGATATCATAGGAAGCCATCTGAGCTGGATTGAGCCAAACGCGCATCGAGTAATCTTTGTTACCGAATACCTGTGCATCACCGACTCCTGTGATACGCTTCAACTCTGGAACAATATTAATCTTAGCATAATTCTCTATAAAAAGTTCGTCTGATTTATTATCATCGGAGTATAGCGTAACCATGGCCACCATACTATTCTGTCTTTTTAGTGTGCTTACACCGATCTGATTAACCTCTGCAGGTAACATACTGGTTGCTTGCGATACTCGGTTCTGTACGTTTACTGCGGCCTGATCCGGATCTGTTCCTAATTTAAAAACAACAGTAATCATCAAACTACCGTCATTACTGGATGTAGAAGTAAGAAAGTCCATATTTTCTACACCATTGATGGCATTTTCTAATGGAGGTGCTACTGCCTTTGCAATTACTTCGGCAGAGGCACCTGGGTAAGTCGCCATTACGGTCACACTTGGTGGGGCGATTTCAGGAAATTTGGTAATGGGTAAACCGAGCATAGCCACGACTCCCAGAATAACCAGCAATATGGATATAACTGTAGCCAATACTGGCCTTTTAATTATTTTTTTTAACATAATGACTAAGGATAAATGGTTGTTAAGATTTATTCACGCTATCTTTTACTGTGGTTGCGGATTTCACCTTAACAGGCATACCATTCTGAAGGAAACTAAGTCCATTTGTAATTATCTGATCACCTGCTGTAACACCTGATTTGACGAAGTATTGAGATTCTTGTTTACCGCTTACTTCAATTGGCGTCTGTACCGCCTTTCCTTCTTTACTGATCGTAAAGACATAAATTTTATCTTGAATGGCTGTCGTTGCTGTGATCGGAACCACAACAACCTGCTCAATATGTTGATCTAATGCTATTTTCCCTGTGTTTCCTGTTCGTAATTGTCCTTGCGGGTTTTCAAATTTTGCCCGAAGACTGATCGAACCTGTATTCTTGTCGAATTGACCTTCAATAGCATCAATTTTTCCTAAATGTGGAAAGTCCTGTCCATTAGCTGTTTTTAAAGTTACAGGAGCGGCTTGCTTCAACTTTTCAGCAACAGAGTTTCCCGGTAATGCTGCCTGAAAATTAACAAAATCGTTTTCACTCATTGAGAAATATGCAAATACGGCATGCGTATCTGATAAGAGCGTTAAGGGTTCGACTGCAGCAGGATTAATGAGACTTCCTAATCGATAAGGAATACGACCTATAGTGCCACTGACCGGAGCTTTGATTGTACAGAATTCAAGGTTAATTTTCGCTGTTTCAAAAACGGCATTTGCCTGCGCTAAAGCCGCTTGGGCACCTTCGTACGTTGCCTGTGCTTGGTCAACCTGTAGATTAGATACGAGTTTATTACTTACTAATTCTTTTTTCCTATCTAGATCTATTTTAACATTGGACAGATTCGCCTTTGCTGCTAAAATAGATGCTTGCGCATTTTTATACTGCTCTTTATAGGTACGATCATCCACTTGAAATAAAGTCTGCCCAGCCCTGACAAATGCACCTTCATCAACAAAGATCTTAGCCAGATAACCGGAAACTTGTGGACGGATTTCAACATTTACAACTCCTTCAATGCTGCTTGCATAAGTTTTTGTTAATATTCCATTTTCTTCTTGAAGTATCATCACTGGAACTTCTAAGGCTGCGGGTGCCTCCCCTCCCTGGTTTGGTTTTTGACCACAACTTGTTAGGAATCCTAGGCTTAAGCCTAGCAATGTTGATTGAACAACTAATTTCCGATTCATTTAAAATATATTATGTTCTCGCTATATTTAAAGATTCGAAAAGAAGGGTTAGTCACTAAAATATTGGACTTCAGACCCCATCTTTTCTCCTCATGTACAATTAATACAAATATATATCTGACTAAATCGGTTAAAAAGTCTAAAGGGAGCTTTAACTTGTCAAAAAGACACTAAATTAGTTCGGGATAAATTTAAGTTAATAATTCTTTACGATACAGAATCGGGGATTGACCTGTATTCTTTTTAAAGAATTTGCTAAAAGTAGGTAAATCACTAAAATTCAATTGTTGCATGATATCTGAGATTGAGTAAAAATTAGACCGTAATTTAGCTGTCACTTCAGCCATCAACGTTTGTTCAATAATCTGCAGCGGGCTTAACCCTGTAACTTCTTTTATAACCCTGCTGAGGTATTTTCGACTCACAAATAAGCAATCCGCATAGTGCTGAACAGAACGGTGAGTATGAAATTGATCTACAACCAGAGTAATGAAATCCAAGCATAATTTTTCTTTGCGGCCACTAAGTACCACCTGGCCGATAACATGATCCATAAGTTCGGATTCTATTTCATAGTTGAGCAATGCGAAAGTACTTTTAATAATTTCTGCCTGATGTTTGGTTGGTGTGGGACTTAGATTTACCTCTCTTAAATGTTCAAGATAAACTACAAATCGCTTAACTACAGGTTCGCGTAAAGAAAATACTTTTAAATAATTGTCGAATAGAAAGTCTAATGAGGATTTGCCTTGAAAAAACATACCTATTTTTTTCGCAAAATCTAAGGAAAACATAAAACTGATCATTTCTAAGTCATCATTCATTTCCAAAAATTCAATAATTGTTGTCGGTGAATGTAAAAAAGCCATGTTTTCGTGGATTTCCTGTTCCGAAAAACCAATCCGCATGCCGAGCGTTCCTTTTAGGATAATACTCATGCCAAAGCTATCGGTACGCATAGGCTCGTATGAACGAATATCAGTCATATTACTTTTCTGCAAATGACAGATAGTAAACCCCTCATACTGTTGTTTGTTCATCTGCTCGGCAACAAACTCCTTTAAAGTAAAAAATGTAATTCGACGATCCATAATCTCAAACGCTAACATAGCGCACGTCTAAGTTAAAATTAAAACTTACGTTTAATTCGCTATTTTTATTTATTTGACAATTCTCTGTCAAAAGTCAGAAGGGAAAATTATCTATTATCTTTCTTCACTAAATCTTATTATTATTAGTTATAAAATGTAGACACAAATGTTTGTTATCGTTTGTAAAATTGTATCGTTGAAAAGCAAAAAACCTGATTCTTTTGATTGCTCTTTAGAATCAGGTCTAAAAATAAATACTACTCTTTCTATTAATAAACCCGTTGTGCATTATGATTTAGGGCTATAAATAAGTTGTTCATTACTCTGATAATCAGTAAACTGTTTTTACGACAAAACGATTTAGAATTAACAACCTATTAGCAAATTACGAAAGAATATTGGGAGTTTTAAGAGAAATATCAACAGAGCGGCAATTACCCATGCAACGCAGGCGCCCTTCGCTGAGCGATCTTGAGGAGATCAGCCTGAGTTTTTGTCCTATCGGTATCGAAAAGATTTCTGCCGGAATTTAATGAACATAAACTGGAAAACCATGGAAATAGACATCGTAACAAAGCAGGCTCATGCCTATTTCTTCCATTTCATCAGTTTTGCTAAGTGCAATGAGTTTCAGCCAGAATATTTTTGTTACACAAACGGAGGTTCCTCTCTTTAATTTTTAGGTGCAGCAAACGAAGATCAGATGATTATCAAATTATACCTTTTAACATTATTTGTTCAGTGCTTATTCAGTTCTTGCTCAGTAATCACTCAGTGTAGATTGTATCAATATTGACTGATTACTGTATAAAAATTGAGTAAAAAGTGCTATTAATTAAAATTTGGTATTAGGATGTTTCCGTTTTAATGTTTATCTTAATTATCTATAAACTAATCAGGTAACTATGGCAATCATCAAAAATGGCGTTAATGGGACTGTTTCCGGGAAAGCAGGTTCTGTTGTGTTTGTCTTAACGAAAACAGGAAATTATGTGCGTTCTCTCCCCCGCGTTAAAAAACGGGCACCTACACCTGAGCAGCTGCTCAGTAGAACACGCTTCAAAATTGTGAGGTCGCATATTAGTATGTTAAATTCCGTTATCAATATTGGTTATAAGGCATACAGCTATCCTAAGCGGGCATATGATGTGGCGATGTCTTATAATTTGAACGAAGCACTTATTCAAAAAGAAGACGATTTTGTAGTTGACTGGCAGAAATTTATGATTGCCAAAGGAAGCCCGAATCCCATCACTTCCTACACGATGGATTTCGATCAAGAAAATCAAGTGATTCGGGTTACCTGGGAATATGATTTCTATCTGGAGAAGAAGTTTAACACCAGGTCTTACGATTCCTTCTTAATCCTGTATAATGCAGAAGATAATGGGGCTGAATATCCACTTTTGATGAACGACTCGAAAGACAGCTTAATATCCGGCAAACAGAATGTTAAAATCCCGAAACTTAAAAAGGAAGTGACGTATGAAGTGTTTATCTTTTTTGTAGAGAGCTATGGTGGTGGTAATACAGACAGTATGCACCTGGGTAATATAAAGGTTTGAGCGGTATCATGTGTCATTATTCCAGGGTGAATGTAAACTGGAGTTACGACCTTTGAAACAGATTTAATAAATTAAAGAAAACCGTTGTGCATTATGATTTAGGGCTATAAATAAGTTGTTCATACTCTGATAATCAGTAAATTGTTTTTACGGCAAAACGATTTAGAATGAACAGCCTACTAGCAAATTACGCCAAATCATTGAAGGGTTCAAGACCAGAATTTTAACAAAGATTACCGCGATGACTGTCATTCAGTACATCAACAAAAATATATTCAACAGAAATATCAATAATTTAAAAATTAGCACTATTTAAAATGCACAACGGGTTTAATAATTATAATTTCAAAGAGATTATTTCAAACACTGAGACACTTGTAATTAAATATCTTTTATTATGATATGAATAGCTTTCAATCATAACATAAACTCAACGTGTCTTACGCACATTGGTTTTATGTGCTTTCCCACTTATATGAATGTAATAATCTTTTATGCGCTCCATAATTGCTAAAATTAAAATTACACTCAATACTATGAGCAACACTTTCTTAATTATATTATATTTATTTTTATGCTGTTGTTTTGATCTAGGAACTTTATTTTTAGTACTCTGAATTTTTCTTACCTGTTTCATTTTACAAAATTTTAAAATATCAATACATAAGAAAGCCCAAATGCCCTGGACTGATAATATGGAAGTATAATCTGTTCTTTGTCTCGATACTGTTTATTAAATACAGCACTTACCTTCGGGTATAGCCAATAAGCGAGCTCTGTAGAAAGAATTCCTACTCCTGCCCCCGCTACAACATCAGTCACCCAGTGTTTATTATTTATAATTCTGTAAACTCCTGTAAAAATAGCAAAGGGATAACCTGATAAGCTTAGTAAAGTATTGTAATCTCGGTATTCTCTGTACATAAAGTGCGCAGTGGAAAATGCGGTAGCTGCATGACCTGAAGGAAATGATTTCCTGTTCGATCCATCAGGACGCTCTTCTGCAATTATGTTTTTGGCGGGTGTAACTATAGCCGCTGAAATTAATTGCGAAGCGGTATAGATGATTGTTCTATCTTTGAAGTTATGTAAACCTTTAACTCCCGAAACGTTAAGTCCATAGACCATTACAGCGGGGAAATACTGCGTATAATTATCCCATACTGTCTGTGCTGGTTGTTCATGAGATACTTCTATTTTGGTACTTAGGTCCATTTTTTTTAATGCAGGAATCGCAAAACTTATTGCTCCTGCTGTAATCAACCCTAGCGGGATAATCATTTTTTTATAAGTGAGTTTATGTGACTCATTCCTATATTTCAAAGAATCCATCTGTATGTTATTTTTTTTGCTGTCTGGTGTTTGGGAGAAAGAGGTTGCTACATTTAAAATGGTTATGGTAATTAATACGCGGATCTTGCTTAAAGTCATTTGTTTTATATGTTAGTAATATTAAAAAAAACATATTTATCCCTGCTCTCCGTAAATTGGAAAGTAGAGATAAAATGTACCGTTAAAGGAAATTATTCGTCATCTCAATGATCTTCTGACTGATCATGAATCTTAAAACCTCTCAAAAAAATAGAGGAATATTGGAAAGACTAAAACTTCATACGTTGTATTCTAACAGCATTTAATATGGCGATCAGCGATACACCAACATCAGCAAAGACTGCTTCCCACATTGTAGCGATTCCGCCGGCCCCAAGTATCAATACAATGCCTTTTACCACAAATGCCAACGTGATATTTTGCCAAACAATCTTTTTTGTTACTTTACCAATATTGATGGCAATTGGAATTTTTGATGGTTTATCATCTTGGATAACAACATCGGCGGTTTCAATAGTAGCATCACTACCCAAGCCACCCATTGCGATCCCTACGTCACTTAGTGCAACCACAGGTGCATCATTGACACCGTCCCCCACAAAAGCTACTGTTTCATTTTTGGTTTTGATCTCTTTTACTTTGTTGACTTTATCTTCGGGCAATAGGTCTCCAAGTGCATTCTCTATACCTAACTGATCTGCAACATATTTCACTACTGTTGTTTTATCGCCACTTAACATGGTGACTTTAACATTTAGCTTGTGCAATTGTTCAATAGTTTTTTTCGAATCTTCTTTGATACTATCTGCAATCGTGATATACCCGACAAATAAACCACCAAAAGCAATGGCTATAGTAGTATAAACTATAGATGCCGGATCAATATCATAGTTGATACTAAACTTATCCATAAGTTTAAAGTTTCCAACCAAAAGTTCCTTACCATTGCTGGAAGCTCTCAACCCATGACCCGCTATTTCTTCTGTATCATGTAATGCAATGGAACTGTCGATTTCACCAACAAATTCGTGTATGGCAGTCGCCACAGGATGTGTACTGAGCCCTTCAATGGCATTTACAAGCTTAAGAATCTCCTCTCTATCAAATGTTGGATTGAGAACAACTTCCTGCACCTTAAAAACTCCTTCTGTCATTGTACCTGTTTTATCCATTACCACATTCTGAATCACTGCTATACTATCTAAAAAGTTACTTCCCTTAAATAATATACCATTGCGGCTCGCGGCACCGATTCCACCAAAATATCCCAATGGTATAGAAATTACCAAAGCACATGGACAGGAAATAACGAGGAATACCAAAGCCCGATAAAGCCAGTCATTAAAAATATAGGTGCTAACGACGAAATAGGGCACTAAGCAAATTGCTACGGCCATAAATACAACAATGGGGGTATATATTTTTGCAAATTTCCTGATAAACAATTCTGTTGGAGCTTTTTGGGAAGTTGCATTTTGTACCAGTTCCAAAATCTTACTAAGCTTACTATCTTGATATGCTGTCGTCACCTTGACTTGAATCACCGTATTCAAATTGATCATTCCTGCCAATACAGATTCTCCTTTATTCTTGGTGTCGGGCTTACTTTCGCCGGTGAGGGCTGCAGTATTGAAGGAAGCATTATCTGTCAATAATTCACCGTCAAGACCTAATTTCTCTCCTGGTTTCAACTGAAGTATAGCGCCCAGCTGAGCTTCTTCAGCCTTAATCACTCTCGGCTTATTATCTTCTAAAATGGTTACTTCGTCGGGACGCTGATCCAATAAAGCTTTGATATTACGTTGTGCCCTAGACACGGCTAGTGTCTGAAATACTTCTCCCACAGCATAAAACAGCATAACAGCGACACCTTCGGGATACTCTTCGATAAAAAAAGCACCGATCGTAGCAATACTCATAAGTAGAAACTCGGAGAATATCTCTCCTTTCAGAATACTTAAAATAGCATCTTTAACAACGGAAAATCCCACGATTGCATAAGTAAGAAGATACCATATAAATCGAACAGAGCCTTCAAACCACTGCTGTGGAATCCAGTTATCAAATGAGATTGCCAGTAATAATAAGATCAAGGATAAAACAGGCGGAAGAAACATCTTGAAGATACTACTTTCTCCCTCTGCATGATTGTGTCCATCATCATTACTATGTCCATGATCATGCCCATCGTCTTGTCGATGCCCTTCTTTTAGCAGGTTTTGTGCTCCTGCATTCTTATACACTTTTTCCGTTTGCGTACAACAGACTTGTCTGCCTTGTGCATCGTATTTGTGTTTATGTTCCATAAATTTTCTTTAATTTAGTTTATAATATTTTGCATTTTAATAGCGCAAAATGATTTCAGTGATGGTTCTTAATACGCTCTTTATATGGGGAACGATTGAATGCATCACAACGATAAAATTCTGATATTACATTTCATAATAAGTGTCGCTCTGCACTTTTACTGGTATTTCCTTTTCTCCAATCATTTCCAATAGATTAATCTCGATTGTCTGCGCCAATGCTGTCATCGGCGTATCTACAGGAGTATTCTCAAAAGGGTCTTGCATAATGATCGCTGTCTTTTCAATAGCGATAAACAGGGTCGGCATTAAAACAGTCATGACTATTTCAACAGTAAGCTGTGAATCATCTAATCCGAATGGCAGAATGGTCGCAAAAACATAAATTAGGGTATGTACCAGCAGACTGTAAGATCTTGGAAAAACGGTATTTTTTATACGTTCGCATTTACCCATACTATCACACAAACGAGCTATTGTTTCATTGAGTTGTACTTGTCTAAATTCTGTTATTATTTCCTCAGAAGACAGTTTTTTGATAGTTTCGGAATGCTTATCCAGCAAAGCATTAGGAATGTTTACAGCTCTGATTTGGTGGATATCGAGGTACGATTGAATCTTTCGTGAAAACTTTTCTTTACGTAAAGCTTGTCCCAAAGCATAAGTCCAGATAATTTGTCTTTCCGCAAATTGCTTAACTTCCTCTTTCGAATTTTCGGTTACAAATTGAATAAACTGTCTGATTAGCGTTCTAGAGTCATTTACTATAGCACCCCAAATTGTTCTCGCTTCCCACCATCTTTCATAAGATTGTGCTGTTCTAAATGCCATTAATAAGGAAACAACTGTCCCTACCATAGCGGGAACACTAAGGGGTAATGATACTTTTCTAAATATCGGATGCAAATCTAACAATCCCATGGTGACACCAAAGACACAGATCACCAAGAACTGAGATTTGATTTCATTTATAAAATACCAGATGGATATTTTTTTGTTTAATAACATAAAAACAATTTAATAAGTGAAAAAATATAGTCTGTTACTGACTAGATCAAGACTGGGAAACCAGCTACTAGTAATTGATCCCTCCATTTAAAATTTAATACAATTAGTACTGTCTTATTTTCCCAATCTATTCAAACAACCTCATTTATAGTGGTAAAATAGAAAAACTTATATCTAAGTTTTTCTATTTTACTACCAATATCAAAACTCACTTTTTTGTTTCAAACTTAATGTTCATGTCCTCCTGTATTACTCAACTTAGCATTGATAAAGAATGCACCTTTCGTAACGATCTTGGCATCTTTAGGAATTGTGGTCACTGGTGTGATCACCGTGTATCCCAGTTCTGAAATTCCTTTTGCTACTTCAATTTTTTCGAAATTCATTTTTGATTCCTGACCCTTATTTTCTGCGACATGATCGTGCTTTTCACCAGCTTGATGCGCATGCTCCTTTTCACTACTATAGTCATGATTTTTACCTTCCTGATGTGTGTGATTCGCTTGTTCATGATCACTTTCTTCGTGACCGGTTTCAGCTTCTTTATCCGTATGAACAAATACGTAAAACTTTCCATCGGCTTCCACTATGGCATCATTAGGTACTGTAGATGCCATAGTATTTGCTATACTGACCATACCTATTATGTTCATCCCATCAATCAGTCCTTTGCTGTTACCTACAATAGTACAATGGACAGCAATAGTTTTACTTTCACTCTCAAACGAAGAACCGATACTAAACACTTTAGCGCTATAATTGAGCTGCGGATTGTTGGTCACATTAAAATTGACCATTTGTCCAATCTTCATGTAAGGAAGATCTCTCTCAAAAATCTGTAAATCAAGATGTAACAAGCTATTATCTACAATCTCAACAACTGGTGAAGAGACATCAACATAGCTACCGATCTTCGCAAATTCATTGCTTATTGTTCCACTAACAGGACTTGTGACTACTAACGCTGCTCTTAAATTGCCGGCAGTAATACCAGAAGGATTAATACCCATCAACTGTATTTGTTTTTGCAGGGATGCTCTACGTACCAATAATGTACTGACCTCAGCTGTAGCAGACTGAAGATTTTTCAAAGCTCCAGCGTTACCTTGGTTTAGTTCCTTTTGACGCTGTAATTCCTGCTGTGCCAAAGTGATTCTGCTATCAATTGAAATATACTCTTCCTGTAATTGTATAAATTGTGGATTTTCAATGGTAGCAATTACTTGACCTTTGCGTACATAATCTCCCAATTGAACACGTAAGCTTTTAATAACACCACCATAAAGTGATGTTGCATTCGCTTTCTTATTATTTGGCACTCTCAACGCACCATTGGCCTTTATTGTAGCTGTAAGGTTTTTATCTTCAACTATTCCAAGTGTAATTCCTACAGCTTTGATCTGATCCTGTGTGAGTGATGCTATAGTTGAAGATTCTTCATCGCCATGCCCTTCTTCTTTCGGTGCCTCAGGTTTCTTTACTTCTGACACCTTAGTACTGTCTGCTCCTTTTTGAGTTTTATCCCCACAACTATTAAGAAATGTGATGAGAATAGCTGTAGCTAATAATTTTCCTATGAATTTCATTGTTTCTTATTTGTTATCGTAGTAATTGAATTGAATAGCTGATTGATTGAACTGATTCAATACATCCAGGTAATTTTGGCGAATGCCTATCGCTTGATTAAAGAACTGCCCCAATTCAGCAAAACTGATCTCCCCTGTTCTGTAGCTCAGGCTAGCAGCATTGATTATTTCTTCAGATTGCCGCAACCCCATTGTTTCATAGAAATTTAACAGGGAAAGATTTTTCTCTATTTCAGCGATAGCAGATGTTCTTTGTGTTTGCAACTGTTGCGTTTGGTAGGAAAGCGTTTTTTCTTCGATTTCTTTTTCCGCAACAGCCACCTTTACTTTATTACGATATGCTCCAGTACCGAACACAGGAAAAGAAGCCATGACAGAAAATCCTGTATATGGATTTTTAGCTCCCCATAAACGTTGACTAAATATACGACCTGAAAACTCCGGTTTATTGGTGTTTTTCTGAATATTAATATTAGAAGCCGCAATATTTACATTTTGCTCCTGCACAGCCAGAAGGGGATGTAATCCACTATTTTCCGACAACTCTATATTAATTTTTTCAAGTGGCTGTGCTAGTGGCAACAACCATTCGTTTTGGTTTAAAAGCATCATGAGCTGCTGCTGTTGCACGGTCATTTCCTTTTTATTTTGAGCAATAAAAGCTTGCAGTTCCCGAAGCTTTGCTTCAGCTGCTATCTGATCCAATTTGGCAACATCACCGGTTCTAACCCGTACTTCTGTCGTTTTAAATAACAAAGAATAAATACTATCTAACCTTTGAAAAAGAATTTCTTTATCCTGCAAATACCAAAGTTGATAATAGACCGTTCTAACATCTCTTTTTATAGTCGTATTGAGCACATTCGTATTGAGCTCTGTAGATTTCAGTTGCTGTTTGAAATAATTTTTACGAGCCGCGTATAATCCTGGCCATGCAATACTTTGAGACACCCCAATTTTTAAAACACCAACTTTGTCAGATGGACGATAATCTTCATTTTCTGCAAATACGCCAGTTTTAGGAATATCGTTAGCTGTTTTTATATTTAATGAAGCACTACGTATCTGAGCCGTATTGACTTCCAATTGACGATTTCCAATCAATGCTGTTCTTACAGCATTATCAACGGTAATTCGTTGCTGTGCATAAACAGATGAAATGCTTCCTAACCCGAGTACAAAAATCAGTACTGAGGTTTTCATATTCTTTTTTCCTTTCATATTTAATTTCGAATTAAAAATGATATACAACAATGGCAATACAAATAATGTTAGAAAAGTAGCTGTGATCAATCCACCAATGACAACTGTTGCCAACGGTTTTTGAACCTCCGCACCAGCGCTTGTACTGATAGCCATCGGTAAAAAACCGAGAGAAGCCACCATCGCAGTCATCAATACGGGACGAAGCCTTGCGATAGTCCCTTCTTTAACCCGCTGAAAGACGTCCATCATACCTTCTTTTTCTAATTGATTGAAAGTGCCGATCAAGACGATACCATTAAGTACCGCGACACCAAACAGTGCAATAAAACCAATTCCGGCGCTGATACTAAATGGCATACCTCGCAACATCAAAGCAAAAACACCTCCGATAGCACTCATCGGAATTGCAGTAAAGATCAATGTTGCTTGTTTAAATGAATGAAAAGTGAAATACAGTAACATAAAAATAAGCATCAAGGATATCGGTACTGCAATCAGTAAACGATCACTTGCTTTCTTCAGGTTTTCAAATTGCCCACCATAAGTGAAATAATACCCAGGTGGCAGCTTAATTTTTACGGATAACTGCTGCTGTATTTCTTGGACTACACTTTGCACATCTCTACCCGAGACGTTAAATCCGATTACAATTCTACGTTTTCCTGCTTCACGACTTATTTGAGCTGGACCTAACTTGTAATTTATATTGGCTACTTGGGACAGTGGAATCTGTATATTTTTAGCTGTTGGAATCATCAGATTGCTTACATCTTCAATATTACCTCTATTTGCACTGTCGAGTCTAACAACCAAGTCAAAACGTCTTTCGTTTTCATATACTTGTCCAGCACTCTTTCCTGCAAAAGCAGTGCTGACCACATCGTTTACATCTTGTATGGTCAGTCCGTAATTTGCGATTCTTGTACGATCATATTCAATGTTGATCTGAGGAAGACCACCTACACGCTCCACTTGTGGAGAAGTCGCCCCCTGCACACTTTGAATCACGGTACTTACCTGTTGCGCATATGAGGCTAGTGTATCGATATTTTCGCCAAATATTTTGACCGCAACATCTTGTCTTATTCCTGTCATCAACTCATTGAAACGCATTTGAATGGGTTGATTCTTTTCAAAAAACACCCCTGGGATAACTTCAAGTTTTTCCATGATGGCGTCCGCCAATTCAGGATATGTTCTTTTAGATTTCCATTCACTTTGCGGCTTCAGTACAACCATTAGATCGGTTGCCTCTGGCGGCATAGGATCGGTGGGTACTTCGGCAGCACCTGTTTTTCCCACCACCATTTTGACTTCATCAAACTGCTTAATTATACGGGATGCCTGCATGGAAGTTTCTATACTTTGATTCAATGAACTTCCCTGCGGGAGTATACAGTGAAAAGCATAATCACCTTCTTGTAGTTGCGGTATAAATTCCCCCCCCATTCTACTGAAGGCAACAAGTGAAAGCACAAATAATCCTATTGCAGATCCCACTATTAGATACTTGATTCTGATTGCTTTCTGTAACAATGGTTGATATAACCTTTGTAACATATCCATCATTTTATCACTAAATGTTTTTTTGTGATTTGGTTTTTTTGAAAGAATTAAAGCACACATCATTGGAATGTATGTTAAAGAAAGTATCAATGCTCCAAAAATTGCAAAACCAACTGTTTGCGCCATTGGGCGAAACATTTTACCTTCTACTCCGACCAAAGTAAGAATGGGAATGTATACGATCAAGATAATAATCTCTCCAAAAGCTGCACTAGTTCGTATTTTAGATGCTGATAAAAAAACCTCATCATCCATTTCGTTTTGCGTGAGCTTATTCACCGACTTTCTAAGTCCTAGATGATGCATGGTTGCTTCAACCACAATGACGGCTCCATCGACAATAAGTCCAAAATCTATCGCGCCCAAACTCATTAGATTGGCACTTACACCAAAAACATTCATCATTCCTAATGCAAATAACAACGCGAGTGGAATAGCAGAAGCCACAATTAATCCTGCGCGGAAATTACCAAGGAATAGTACCAGTACAAAAATTACGATCAATGCACCTTCAATCAAATTCTTCTCGACAGTGCTGATGGCACGACCTACCAAATCAGTTCGATCCAAATACGGTTCAATCGTGACATCATCAGGTAGCGATTTTTGGATCGTGGGAAGCTTTTCCTTTATACGTTTAACAACCTCATTACTATTTTCGCCCTTCAACATCATCACCACACCTCCTACAGCATCTACTTCACCGTTGTAAGTCAGCGCACCGTAACGCACGGCACTGCCAAATCTAACATCAGCCACATCACGCACATATATAGGTACGGCGCCCGAGCTCTTGACGACAATTTGCTTAACATCGTCTAATGAAGTGACCAAACCTATTCCTCTAATGAAATATGCATTTGGTTTTTTATCAATGTATGCACCACCTGTATTTTGATTATTCTTTTCCAGTGCTGTGAAAATTTCGGGAATACTAACTCCCATGGCTTTCAGTTTGTCTGGATTAACGGCCACTTCGTATTGTTTTAATTGCCCTCCGAAGCTATTTACTTCAGCAATGCCTGGAGTACCATATAACTGTCTAGCGACGATCCAATCCTGCATCGTACGCAGGTCTTTTGCATTGTATTTTTTTTCACTTCCTTTTTTAGGATGAATGATATATTGATAAACCTCTCCTAGTCCAGTACTTACGGGTGCCATTTCTGGACTTCCAATACCCGGAGGAATTTTATCAACAGCTTCTTTTAATCGTTCATTGATAAGCTGTCTTGCAAAATAGATATCGACATCCTCTTCAAAAACGACCGTAATTACTGAAAGACCAAATCTGGAAATACTACGTATTTCTTCTATTTTTGGAACTGTAGCGATACTTTGTTCTATAGGAAATGTGACTAGCTGTTCGACTTCCTGTCCTGCCAATGTCGGGCAGGAGGTAAATATCTGAACCTGATTGTTTGTAATGTCAGGAACAGCATCTATGGGTAATTTTGTTGCGCTCCACGCTCCCCATATGATAAGCAACAAAGTCATTATACCTACAATGATCTTGTTCTTGATACTAAATTTAATAATACGATCTAACACAATGTATTTAGTTATTTTAACGCTTAATAAAATAATTAATCCTTTTCCTAGGATGGGAAAATTGAAAGATCAATCCAAAGCACAGCTTTAGAATTCAGCAAATCGCTATGCGATTTTGGGTGAATACATACATTACACCATACGCTTTTACACATATAGTACACAGTGGTCTGAAATAATCTAAAAAAAATTAAGCGTTAAATTTTGGCGGTTGCCATATGCTTCCTGAGAAACCGGAAACAACGAAATAGTTACCTATAATGATTTTTTTAACTTTAAATTCTTGTATAGGAATAACAAATTGTGGTAAGTCAAATTTAAATGTAGTTATAGTAATACCACAACATGAACATTGACAAAAAGGAGCACAATAATCATCTCGATCTTCATCATGACTGTGTTGTGCTTCTTGAGAAGAATTATTTGAGGTTTTACAACTATTACTTGCATCACTGCACGGAACACTAAAAAGTGCTGCAATGTAAATTAGTAATATAGTTGCTATCCATCTCATTATGTTATCAAATGTAGAAAATATTTTCATGCAATAGTATTGCATAAAAATATTTTTTTAAAATTTATGATCCATTTATTACAGAATTGCAATACCCACTTTACTTTTGATAAGATTAATATCCTATCCGCCATAGATAGCAATACCTTTTTCTTGTAACACATATCCCTTCCATGCCATGAGGATATAATTTTCAGAAACCCAATTGCCTTCACCTTTTTTTTCCAATACAATACCTTTATTGGAATTAGGTAAAAAAACTTCAGCTTTAGCATTGTCCGAACTAAAGTACACATAGGCTTTTTTACCGTCAGTTCTTGTTCCTTCTTTTAAGGGGTTTAAGGTAGTTTTTAAAGTCGCTAATGTAATACATCTCTGTTCCAACTCAGAATATGATTTTCCCTCTTCAAACAAACAAGCATCTTTTTGTTCTGCACAATCACTTTTTACCAAAGGCATAGTGGAAGTAAAATTCAAATGCTTTATATCTTTGAAAGCTGTACCTTCAGCATTCATATCGCCATATCCTTCTATCAAAGTATCCTTGCTTACTTTAAATGCAACTTGTCTAACAGACTCCATTCCTTCTGATTGAAATGTATAATCTGCAAGTAATATATCTCCTTCCAATTTTCCAATGAAAGTTCCGATATTTTTATCTTTCTCTGCAAATGCATAAGTTAAGTTTCCTTTACATATTGCTCCTATTTCGGTAAATTCCATAGAAATATGATTTTTACCATCATCATAAACATAACACGCCGGTTCTGAGAAAGTAACAGTCTTATTTGTCAATTCTTGGACAGCTGTGTTAACACTTTCAGTTTTAGAATCTCTATTTCGGCAACTGATCATCGTCAAAAGGACAAATGATACTGCGATTATTTTTTTCATATTTTCTGATATTAAAGTTATTAACAGATTTCTTAAAATAATTATAATTTCTAAAAACCCCAGCTCATGAAATAACAACTGTTTAGTCAATTAAACATAAAAACAGTACAGTTTTTTTAAAACCTGTACTGCTTTTAATTACTTAATAACCGTTAAATAGACCTGTTGCTTTCCTGCTCCTAGTTTTACGTTCGGAAATTGTCTGTCATAGTCAATTGTAATATCTCCCTTTTCGACTTTTCCATTACCGTCTGAATCCCATTTGACGGTAACATAATATTTGACTCCTTCATGGGCGGCTATAGCAGGTTTTATATGTGATTTATGATCTTTTGGTAAAACAAAGTCAATCGTAAAAGGAACTCCAGATTGTTGAATATTTTTTTCTTCTAGTAGTGTCGCAGGGACATCAGCTATATTCTCTGCAACAGCATACAACTGTACTTTACCTTCTGGATTTTTTATATTTAACGGTGTTGAACCAATAAATTCCACCGTTAGGGAATCACCCGTTTTAGTATCATCGCTTCCTTTGTTCGCAGATGTACAGCTTGCGAAGATAGACAAAGGGAAAGCTGCCATAAAAATCATGCTTTTCATATATCACTTTATTTAAACACTGCTACATTAAACTCTCAACATGATAATTGAAAGACCAACAGTGTATGTATTTCTACAGCTCTACACCCAAATATTATACCAAATACCTTAAACATTCTTAACAAATAAACATTATCATTAATTTACAACATCCCTTTTTAAATTAATCTTCTGATTAGGTTTTAATTGCAGTTGGTAAATATATTTACCGTTAACTTCCTTGATCAATTTTGCGTCTTTAAGTGCAGTTGCACTTAAAAGCTGAATAGTCTGATGCTCTAAAGATCTTAAAACAACAGATTCAACCTGCTTATTTTTCCATATCAATTCGTGAATCAAAATGTTTCCTCTAGCTTTCAATCCTTTAATTTTACCATCTTTCCAATTATCTGGCAATGCTGGCAATAACTCGATCATATTATTCTGTGATTGTACGATCATTTCACTAACAGCGGCAACATAACCTAAGTTACCATCAATCTGAAATGGTGGATGTGCGCAAAGCAGATTCGCGTATACCCCACCGCCGTTATCGTAATCTATCCCTTCACCTCCTACGAGATTAATAAAATTTTTCAAGATCAGGTAAGCATGATTACCATCTTGTAACCTAGCCCAAAATGCTACTTTCCAAGCCATAGACCATCCTGTAGATTCATCTCCTCGCGCATTTAGTGTTACTTTTGCCGCATTAGCTAATTCTGGAGTTTCCCATTTAGATATTTGTCGTCCTGGATATAGGCCAAACAAATGAGAAACATGTCTATGCTTATCATTAGGATCATCACGGTCGGTTTCCCACTCTTGCAACTGCCCCCATTTTCCAATTTTTGGTTTTAATAATGCATTGCGAAGTGTTTCGATATGCTTGCCATATGCTTTATCAATTTGTAAAATTTGACAGGCCTCAACATAATTCGTAAAAAGGTCGAAAATGATCTGATGATCGTAACTCACAGCATCTTCGGTAGGTCCGTGTTCAGGTGACCAGCCCATGGGGGCCACTACAGTTCCATCATCACGACGAACAAGTCTATCATCCCAAAATTGACATATTTCCTTTAATATTGGATAAGCAAAATCTCTTAAATACGCTTTGTCACGATTAAATGCATAGTGTTCCCAAAGTGCCTGCGCGTACCATGCACTGCCTGGTGTATTCCAGGAGAAGCTTTCTCCTCCAAAAATATTATTTTCAGTACGAACCGTCCAACCGCGAACACCTGGAAATTCTTTTTGTGTATTTTCCTTCTTTACTTCGCGCATACTATTGATGTAATCCAGATATGGCCATGCAGATTCGCTTAGATTTGCAACCTCAGCAGGCCAATAGTTCATTTGCACATTGATATTGGAATGGTAATCTGATCGCCATGGAGGGGTATTACTATTATTCCATAATCCCTGTAAATTGGCGGGTAATCCGCCCTTACGAGAAGAGCTTATAAGCAGGTAGCGCCCATACTGATAGATCAGAGATTCTAGCGCAGGTGATGGCTTTTGCTTATAGTGCTGCAGCAGTTTTTTTGTCGTTAGCTCCTGCGATAAATCTTCAGTCCCCAATTGTAACTGTACTCGAGCGAAAAGTGATGGATAATCTTTTAAGTGTCTAGTTAGTAATTGATCAAAATGATATTTAGCAGCCTCTTGAATATATCTCTTGTTCGCTTCTAATGGCTTTTCATTTGCTTTCCAATTCGTAGACCGAGTATTGGCATAATCTGTTGCCGCACTCAAAAGTATAACTATTTTATCTGCCGATTGAACCTGGATAAATATTTCGCCATCCTCTCCTTTTGTCTCCAAAACCTCTCCCCCTTCCGTTTTTACGTGGAGGCGTGCAGCATATTCCATACCATTCGAAAGTACACCGCTGAACACCAAATCGCCTGCTATCGATTTTGTTAGTTTGCCGTGACTATCTTTAAGTCTGATGGTTGCATTTAATGATTTTTTATTTTCATTTGTGTATTCCATTACCATCACCTGGTCCGGATTACTGGCGAAGTATCTGCGACTTCTTTTTTGATTACCTTGATTGTATGTGATATGGTGTAAGGCCTGATCTAAATCTAATTTTCGGCTATAGTTTGAGAAAGGTTTTGCTCCAACCTGTCCAAATTCAATAAACACCTCACCAAAAGCCTGATATTCCCCGGTTTCCTGTTCGTTACCGGTCCATAAACTGTTCTCATTAAATTGAATATGTTCCTTATTCACTCCTCCAAATATCATGGCACCAATACGACCATTTCCAATCGGATAAGCTTCAGTCATCCAATCCTTAGCAGGTTGATCATCCCATAGAAAATACTGCTGACCATAAACATTCGTTTTTACAAAAAATATCAATACTAGAATGAATATATATGCTCTTTGTGATTTTAACATAAAAAATAGATTTATTGGGCTAGGCCCAAGGGTGAAAAAACAATGTAAATCGCTATCATCACTAAAATTAGGATGGTACCGACCAAATGCCTTCCTTTCCAATAGGAAGTACGATCCAATCCTGAAAATTCAAATTGAAAAGTGGATTTATAATGAGGTTGTGTTAATTTACTGCCTATCCAGATAATAATTGCTATAATGACAAATAATAAGGCAAATAAATGCAAATAATGCAGGTCTAGTTTCCAAATAAACACAAGGGTAAAATAGCTGATCATATATAAAAACAGTCCCAGTTGAGCCATCGCTGGAGTTACCCTTTGGGATAAAATACCCATCATCATGATTGTAAAAATAGGCATATTAAAAAGTCCTGAAACCGTCTGCAAATACGTATAGAAACCATCATGTGCAAAAAGGATAAAAGGTGCAATAAACATGGCTGACAAAGAAATGATGAGTTCAAAATATTTGCCTTTTTTTACGAGCTGGCTTTCCGACACGATGATATTACATTGCTCCAGATAAGGTTTATAGATATTAAATATAAATAAACTACCGCAACTTTGTAATCCCGCAGTGTATGTCGTCATAGCGGCACCAAAAACAAGTGCCAGTGAAAAACCAACAAGAATATCAGGGAAAATATGAACAATCAGATTAGGAAATACAGATGCCGAGGGCTCAACTTTTGGCAATAGATGTATGGCTAGAAGTCCTGGAAGATTAATAAGCAAGGGCATCAATAATTTGCCCCCTGCGGCCAGTGTCATTCCTTTCTGTGCTTCCTTTAAATTTTTTGCACTTAAAGTTTGTTGCGCGATGTATGGCTCCATACCCCAGTAGTAGAAATTGATCAGTAACATGCCGGTAAAGAGCGTAGAAAAAGGTACCGCATCGTGTTTATCTCCCACAGCATTCAAGTGCTCTGTTTTATTAAGAAATACTTGCTGAACTCCTTCCCATATGTTTCCACTGCCCAGATACCAGAATGCATATACTGGAATTATCAGAGCAAGTAAAAACAGTCCCAAACCTAAACTGACATCAGATAAAGAAATTAATTTCAATCCACCTAATATGCTATAAAGGCTACCGATAATTCCTAAAGCCCAGACAAGTACCCAGATACTTTGCCAATAACTAATCTGAAAATAGGCAGGTACATCAAACATGATTGCCAAACTTAACGCCCCTCCATACAAAACTGGAGGTAACAAATTCACGATGTAGCCAACAAGGATAAGTACGGAAACGATTAACTTAGTCTTCGCATTAAATCTCAGGGATAGAAAATCGGGTATGGTTCGAAAACCATGTTTGAAATAAATCGGTAACAGAAACTCCGAAACGACTAACATGGCGACCACCGAACTCACCCCCCATCCAATAACAGATAAGTTGTTTATATAAACAGATTCGTTTTCACCAATAAATTGATTTGCACTTAGGTTGGTCAACAGAAGTGCAGATCCAACCATCCAGAAGCTATTACTTTTACCGGCTAGAAAAAAACCGCTTAATGTAGTCGTATAATACGATTTATACTTTAACAGAGACCATAATGCTACTAAAACCGTAAAAAAGCAAAAACTTGCAACTATCATATCAATTTGTCTACCTTATCTGTTAAAGTGATTTTCGATCTACCAGCTCAGTCGGTACAATCATTTTTACAGGGACCCGCTGTGAAACAAATTTTGCAGCTTCTTGACCTATCGTATGAAAACTGGTGGAAAATGTTGTAATCCCCCCGCTGATGATTTCTTTGATGACATCATCATTATGAGAAAGAATCCCCAGGTCCTTTCCTAATCTCCATTTCTTTTGCAAAATATCTTTCAGCATCAGGTACAGTTCTGGATTGTGAATCGTAAAATAAAGCGTATCCTTTTCCAAATTACCGGGCTTATATTGTTTTTCAATATGCCCCTTTATTTGATACTTATCCAAAAATTTCAGAAATGCATTTTTGATTTCATTGGGTTCTGCTGTATTTTCTCTAAAATAAAAAATAATTTCTTTATACTTTTTTATTTTAAGATACAGCTGTTCAAAAACTTTATAAGTAGAGTTCTCAAATTCTTGAGCTATGTACGAATACTCCTCGCCTAGATCCAATAAACGATCAATTATTAAAAGCTTTGAAGGAGATATGGACCTTAGTAGCTGGACCGAAGCTTTATTTTCAATCGGAGCTACAATATAAACCGTATATTTTCCCTGGATACGATTAAAAATATCCTCAAAAGTCTCCATATTATTATGGTGGAAAAATAAATCGATGGATACTTCTTCTGGAAGATTTGCACGCAATTCCGATACTAACGTATCTTGAAATGTATCATAAGCATACAACACGACAGCCACTTTTTGTTTCATCTGGGTGTTATTACTTACGACAAAATATCCTTTTCTATTTTTAGACTCAACAACTCCATGCGCTATAAGATCCCGGTATGCCTTTGAAAAAGTTTCTCTGGCATATCCGAGGTAATGTATCATATTATTGACTGATGGAAGACTGGAATGCACTTCTAGCTCATTTGCATCGATAGCATCCAGCACTCCTTGAACAATACACTCATGTTTAGAAAGTGTATTTAATGATTCTAACCGTTTTATCCGCGCGATTAAAGTTGCACTATTTTCTTCTTTGGATATTTTCATATATAAATACTAAATAGGAGTTAAAGGGTGATTCTAAAAAGTTTACCGCCTCCTTCATTAAATGCAATTGGCAAATCAGATTTTATGTTCTGCTTTGTTTTGGTAAATAATTCTTCTGCTACATACTGTTGCGCAGGATTCAAACCTAAAGGTGTGAAATCCACAGCAACATGTTGCTTTTCATTGCTAAAATTAAAAATAGCAACATAAAGATACTTACCCGATTTCTTAAAATAGCATTGGTTTGCAGATTTTCCCTCCACAAATCCAGCTGGTCTAAAACTTTTACCATCTGCTATGACCTTTAATATTTCTGAATCTTGGAGATAAACATTCATGTTTTTTTGCCAATTTTCTTTCTTCGACAAATCATCGCCAAGGATAATCGTACCTGCAACAATACCGGAAAGTAATCTTGCCTTGTTTACATTTTCCGGTTCGTCATGAAAGACCAGGTGATCAGCATCAATAAAATCATACAGATACGTTTGCCACCAACCGTAGCTCACACTGTTCAGTGTATACTCAGTCTGGTCAAGCGTTTTCCATGCATCGCATGCTATGCGTCTCATATGAGCAAATTGATTCGTTGCTAATGATGGAGAGATCGCCGCATAAATGAGCATTTTGCCTTTCAAGACATCTACCAGATGTTTCATTCCAACAGCATAGGCTTGCATTCCCGTAGACGTATTTTTATCATAAAACCCTGTCGACTCAATAGCAGCATGTGACAAGAAGTCTATTTTAATCATCTTGAATCCGCACGCAACCAGTTTGCCCAATATGACATCCATACGTGCCAATGTACCCGGATGCGTAGGATCCAAAGCACGTCCACCATCCAAGTTGTGATAGCCACTTTTCGTTTTGGTCCACATATCACCAAATTTATAAGAACTTCCCTCCGCTGTTCGGTTAGGTCCACTGCCATGTCCCCAATCGGTAAAAGGAGCCCAGTATACACCTGGTTTAAGACCCAAAGAGTCACAATAATGTACAAATTTTTCAAGTTGACTATAATCTCCCGACATACCTCCTGGTGTCATATTGTCCCAAAAAGAATCTAAATCAATAAAAGCATCACCGTCTGCATTGCGAAAATGAGGAATATCTTTTTCAAAATATTGTGCTGTAGCGGTAGCATTCTGAAAATTAATTTTTTCCTGAATCACGCCCCAACTGTTCCAACCAACAGGCGTAGCAGCTGTCCACTGCTGTACATAAGGTGTTTGTAGTTGGCGATGGATCTTTGCATAGTCCTCCATTCCAACACGCCAATCTTTCACATAAGAAATCAAATACTTCGGCGAAATAATACGATTGCCTTTTATAAACCCGTGTCCCATAGAATCTCGGGTAATATTAACATCCGTAAATCCTGTTTTTATTGCAAGAAAATCATAATTATTTTGATTTCCTCCAATGGATATACCCGATTTCCAGACAGACTGGTCTAAGGAACCGATAACCAATCCATGATTACTATTCTTATCATAAACAACACCCACTTCAGCGCTTACTTTATTTGTTTTTGAAAGGGACTCATTTTCATAAGAAATAAAAGTATCATTATCAAAAGGTACAGCAACTTGATATAATGCTTTACCAAGTCCACTTATATTCGCCTGCATATATAAAGGAGACATATCATTACTTGCTATGTTTTTTCCGTTAATTTCCAATTGAACTAAAATAATCGGTTTCTGGTCGTATAGAAAAAAATGTTGCTTCATCTCTATACCGGAATTAGTTTTTGAAGATACCGTATACTGTTTCCCTTTTCCTAAAGCATCAGCAACAACTTGTTCACTTATTTTTGAAACTCCGTTCAGATTTTCAGAACTGACACGCGTGCCATCTGAAAGAACTGCATAAGAAACAGCATCTTTTATAATCAAATTATTATTTTGGGACACACTATATTTCCCTGTTCCTCGGTCGTATTTAAATACCAGTTCATTTTTTTTTACTTCAAATATTTGAGCCTGTACCTGAAGCGAAGTGGCGAGTATTAAAAATATTCCTAAAATTTTTTTCATAATTTATATCATCTATTATTGTAATGTGATTTGAAAAGCATCAATTTTCATATAATGATCAGGTTGAAAATTAAGCAGCATTCCCATATTGACCGTTACTTTCTCTTTAATATCAAAATAAATTCCATCAGATTTCACTTCTGTATACAATAGTGCATCATTAATCTGTTCCCAATCGGGGATAGTTTTATTCGATTTACTGATTACCAGATATGCAGGAGGTTGATCATAATTTGTTGCTGACAAAGTACAGAAAAATCTGTATTTTCCAGGAAGAAGTGTAACCTGTTGTTCAATTTTACCATTTACAATAGCAGGAGCTCCCCATCCAGCTTCCACATTGACCACTCCCCCATCATCAGAAGCAAAACCACCAAAACCATTGTGATTTTTCATACTTGAATTTGTTATCCAATCATTCAGCGTACCCCATCGGTTTCCATCATAAGCAACAGATGTAAAAGGTTTCTTAAAGTTTTTTAAATACCAGGCCGTAATATCTCCCTTGGGTATTAACTTCGTGGGCTGTACCACGAAAGTATCGATCGCATTACTATCCGGTCTAAAAATAGTCTGATAAGACAGTTCACTATAAAGTGCGTAATGAGAAAGAAGTATTTGTGCATTCTGGGATTTTGTTTTCACTAAAGTATCGATCATCTTTCCATCATCTTTTTTGTACTTGATACGCATAGCGTCAGCTCCCATAGTAGCGGCAACATCCTGTGTTACCAATTGCAACTGCTGACCTGCAACAAAATTTTGTTGCACTACAGAACGCTGAAATAATCCTTCGCGATATCGCTCGCCATAGATTGATCCCACCAGATTTGTTGGTATCGATAATCTTCCTTGAGGATCTAATGTTCTGACTTCAAAATTCATCGGTCCTTCAGGCAGGTTTTCGATCAAGCAACGAACGGTATCATTTGCGTTCTTCAGCTGAACCGGAAATCGCATGGAGTCTTGTTTACTGTTCCAATAGACACGGATTTCGGAGATTCCTGTACTCACCCGGAAAACACCCTCAATCTGTACCCTATATTTACCTGATCGGACTTTAATGGAATCTAATTTCGCAGGATAAATTTGCTCTTGGCCATTTGTGTACTTGGTAAAATCATCCATTTTAGAACAGGATGCCAACATCCAAGCACCAAATAAGGATAGTACGAATATATATAGTTTCATATTCTTTATTTTTTTAAATTATCAATAAACACCCCAGACCTGTACTTGAGCGATCTGCATAAAATAACTACCTCTCCAATTGCGAAGATTTCTAATCCTTAAATATTTATATTTAGGTGCATCTTCTGGAAGGTCAAATGACCAGCCCGCTATACCATAGACTTCGTCTGCATTGGTATTTGTGCCTGATGGTGTTCCAGAAGGTTTTCGAACTGTGCAAGTTGCCAATTTGGTCCAAGACTCCCAAGAACCATCTAAATTTGGATTATTACTTGCCCAAACTTCAAAATCACGGAGATTCCCCTTATCATAGAATCCGTTCTCTCTCCTCGGGAACACGACAATCCGACTCATCTTTGCTTCTTTTCCGACCGAGAAAGTTAAAGACTGCGGAGTACCGGCACTTTCTACTGTATAAAGAGAAGGCCATCTTGAAGGATTCATATTACCATCCCACATACTTTCAACTGTACCATATAAAACTTGAGCATCACCCGGCAAACGCAATGAACTGAACTGCTGACGATCAAAAAGATTTTCTTCCAGCGGTTTCAACGTTTTATAGAGCGTATCTGATGTATTGAGCCATCGGTCACGAATGTAAAATGCGAATTTCATTTCCTTCGATTTTAATCCGCGTATATTGTAAAGTATTACTGAATCTTGACTATAATAATTATCCAAAGGAAGGAACTCCCCATTATTTAGAGAATCCACCATAGGAACAATAACAATATTTCCTTTTTCCTTATTGATAGAAGTGATGCGAACACCACCAAATGTTTCAACAACCTTTAACTGACCGTATACGAGATCAAAAATTGGCGTTTTTGGTTCAACGGTAACGTCAACGGGGTCAGATGCAATTTCAGCTTTACTGACAGCATATAGTTTAACAACATGCTTCTGTGTATCGGGAAATCCATCAATAAGAATTTCATTTTTGTACTGCGATGATTTAACGACGCGGTTTTCGCCATTGGCCATTTGATAAGTTGCCTTGACATAAAGCAAATTATCGCTTTCTGGTAAAGAATAACGAATCGTGGCATTACCAAAACCGTTGGTCACGGATACGTTTGTGATAACACCCGGTTTAGCTTGATCATCTTCCAGCAGGTTCCAACCTTTTTCCTCTTTACAGCCACTTACAGCAAATAGTAAGGCTATCAAGAGCACTATATTTTTGACATATATTAAATTTTTCATAATTTCTTCAGATTTAAAATCATACTACCATCCTGGATTTTGTACTAAATTGGGATTAACAAGCAGGTTATTTTCGCGGATTGGCCAGAAATAATCACGCGGTGCCACAAAACGCTGCTGAAAGAAAGTAAGTTCTTTATAGAACAATTCGGGATGGTCCTTATCTTGGTTTCGATCCCAGCCGGTTATATTCTTATTCAGTTCCTGCGCCGCGAGCTTCCATCTTTTTAAATCCCAATATCTTGAGCCTTCAAAGCTCATCTCTATATTTCGTTCGCGTTGGATGATCAGTCGCAAACCGTCTTTTGTATTTGGTTTATTACTATTAAATGAATATTGACTCCAAGATTCTTTAACACCTTTCAATCCCGCTCTAGCTCGAATTTTATCCAAATACAAAAAAACATCTTCAGCAGGACCCTGACTTTCATTCAAAGCCTCTGCATACATCAGATAAAGGTCTGCCAGTCTTAATATTGGCCAAGGGTATTCCTCTATATGAGAGCTGTTGCCATCCTTAAAAGCAAATTTCCAGTTAACAAGTTTCTTTGGGTAGTATGTCGTGATGGGGATGGAAATCCCACTTCCGAATAACCCTAAGCGTAGTTGAGTTGTCCATGTATTTTCGTCACTACGGCTCGGACTATTTTCCATAAACCATACGCCTCCATCAAATCCAACATTTGCATAAAAGCGATTTTCACGGTCAAAGTGCAGACGTGCCGTCTGGTAATTTTCAATATTATTGAACCGTTCACTATGGTTACCTCTCCGAAGCTGATTTTTATTAGAAAAATCTAAGGTTTTATCCTCTTCTATAGGCACACCATTACTCGTATAAAACTGTTCAATTATTTTTATTGTAGGTGCTAAAGTACCATGAACACTATTATTTCCAGAATTATTAGGATCAATATGTGCCATTGAAGAATACTGCATCTGCCAAGCACGAGAAGTTGGATTAGCCCAAATGGTTTCTTTATTCCATTTTTCAGTCACAGCATTTCTGATGCTCATCTGCGTTATTGTGGTATCTGACAAAGGGAATACCGTTCCTGGAAATTTATACAAACCAATTCCTAAACTCTCACAGGCTACAATTGCTTCTTTTGCAGCCTGTGCTGCCTTTTGCCATTTCTCGATTTGAAAACTCTGATTAAAAAATAGACTGCCATCGACATTTCTAAAATTGGCAAAATCTTTATTACCGTTAAATAAAGGGCTAGCCGCATACAAAAGTACCTTGGCTTTTATTCCCATAGCAATAGGTTTGGTAATACGACCTAAATCAGTAACAGGCGATTGTACGGTATTGGGAAGCTTGACTATAGCATCATCCAATACTTTAACAATATAATCAACAACTTCATCGATCGATTGACGTTTGACTTTAGCAGCTTCTATAGACGTGTTTACATCTAAGTTGACATCCATAATCGGAAATGGGCCATAATGGCGCATCAACATAAAATGATAATAAGCTTTTAGGAACAAGACCTCTCCCTCCCAGGTCGTTCTTTCATCTTGGGTTAAGTCCCGTACCTTTTCCGGATTGCGTATGTTTTCCAAAAAAATATTACAGTCACGAATCCCATTAAACATTGCGCCATCCCAATAATTGACATAGGGGTTCGTGACATTCTGGTTACCTCTGGCAATATTCCAGTTCGTCCCATCAATACTGAGTGTCGGATAGTCTAACCAAAACTCATCTCCAGCCATATAAGCCGGGTTACGCGTCGGATCACCATCATGAGGCAAATAAGAATAACAGGTTGCTAAATATTTAATGGCCTCGCTTCGCATCGTAAAAGCATTATCAATAGTTGCAACGTTGTCGGGTACAACATCTAAATAACTACAAGATTGAAGAAACAATACCCCTGACACAATCACTGATTTTAATATAGTTAACTTTTTCATGATACATTTCTTTTTTAAAATCCAATATTAATACCCACATTATAAACTGCTTGCACTGGGTATCCTAAGCCCTCACCACCCATTTCCGGATCCCACATTTTAAATTTGCTCCATACTGCGAGATTCATCGCATTGACATAAAAGCGAACATTTGACATCTTTAGTCTGGTCAGAAACTTATCCGATACATTATAACCCAGCTCAACAGATTTTAGGCGCAGAAAAGCACCATTGCGCATCCACCATGTTGAAAACTGATTGTTGTTATTATTAAAACCATCCGTCAACCGAGGCCAGAATGCACGAGTATCTTGATTGTCCTCGGACCAGTAACTGTTCGCCACTTCTTGTAACAGTCCATTTTGATAAGGCCCATTTATAGCAAATGGTGTTATGTTACCCGGATCAATAAAAAATGAAGACCGTGCAGAACCCTGTAAAAATGCACTTATATCAAATCCTTTAAAACCAACTGAAAATCCCATACCATAGATGATTTCCGGATCGGTAGGATAACCAATTGGCACTTTATCCAGATCTGTTATTTTACCATCGCCATTTACATCTCTGTATTTGATATCACCTCCCATTGTTCTAAAAGCACCACCAAAGTTTTGCAATGGCGAATTTTCGGCTTCCATATCGTCAACAAATAATCTTTCTGCAATTAATCCATATCCCTGCTTTATCGGAAGTCCTAAATGTGTGAGGTAACTGAGATTATCAGGATAATTAGGCTCTTCATTGACCAATAATTTGTTAGTGGCATACGTCATATTTCCCCTTAACTGTGTCCACCACGTGTTTTCAAAAGATTTATTGTAATCTAATGCTAGATCAAATCCCCTACTTTGCACTTTACCTAAGTTGGCATGGATATTTGCCTGAAAACCAGTAGTCGAAGGAATATTAGAACGCACCATTAAGATATTAGTCCGTTTTGAATCATAATAATCAAACACGACACCTAAACCGTTTTTTAAGTTCAGATCAAATCCGGCATCAAATGTTGTTGCTTTTTCCCAGGTAATATCACGATTCTCGTAACGCGATATAGAATAGCCTGGTCTAGAATAATCCCAGTTGTTTCCCCATGAATATCCCTTACCGCTATTGTTTGGATTGACCTGAGACAGGTAAAAGAACCGGTCATTTTCATCTCCAATCTGATCATTACCAACCAAACCATATGTGGCCCTAAATTTCAATCTCGAGACAGAAGAAGTCATAAAATCAAACATTTTTTCTTCATGCAGATTCCAACCTACACCAAATGATGGAAAAAATCCAAACCGATGATCTTTAGAAAAACGCTCCGATCCGTTATAACCGAAATTAAACTCGAAAAGGTATTTATTCTTAAAGGCGTATGTACCACGTCCCGATACACCAAGGTTTCGTGCGGGCAAAGAAGCTTGCAGATCTCCTCCATTTGCTGTTTGATAATTCCGAATAATACCTATCAACATCCCGGTTAGATCATGATCTTCACCTATCGTACGGTTATAGTTAAGAGCAAACTCTCCATAGGTAGTCGTATTCAATATTTTATTACCTTGATTATAATCTAAATATTCTGTCCCTTCATTTTCATTCAGCAGACTTAATATCGAATTATCAGTTCCCGGTATCTTGACTAAATTATAGTAAAACGGTTTGAAACTTCTCATAACGGAGAAATAAGAGTAGCGTTGCGTGTAAGCCATTAATCTCGCGGACAAACCTTTTGTCAGAAAGTCAAAGTTTTGCTTTAGTTCAAGTTGTACATTAACAGTTGAACTATTGTACTCCTGAAAACCATTTACCATATTAGCATATGGGTTATTATACAAGGTCTTAGTTGTTGGAATATAATTATTACCAAATAACGGATGTGTCGAATAAGGCAAATAAGACGACGGATAGATGGCTGGAAACATCACCGGATTAGACCAAATCGCTTCGCGAAAGACACGTTGACCGCCGTTGATCAAATTACCCCATTTATCATATCCACCTAATGGACCGGTATAATCATCAAATTGAGCAGATGTACGAATAATCCCTGTCGTTGTAGGCGTAATATTAAGCGTAATATTTGAACGTAGCGAGTAATTCTTTAAATTAATATTATTATCAAAACTATTCCCTTGTTCCGTTTTTAAAATCCCTTTATCACTATTTAAAGTACCTGCAACATAGTATTGCGCTAAATTTCCACCACCAGACACGTTAAAATTAAAACGTTGATTATTGGTGTGATCTTTTATTAATTGATCTATCCAATTATTGTTCGGATATAGAAGTGGATCGTCACCATTTTCAGTATGGTCAATTTTATTTTGACTATAAGGAAGTGTACCTCTAGGATCGCGCGTTAAGACAGCCTCATTGGCCATCTTCATGTAAGTAATATTATCTGCAAATTTAAAATTACGCGTGTTGGTCGAGATTGAATTTTCAAATCGTGCATTAAATTTAGCCTTTCCTACGATACCACTTTTTGTATTGACAAGCACAACCCCATTTGCACCTCTAGCTCCATATAATGCTGAAGCTGCGGCATCTTTCAAAACTGAAAACCCGGCAATATCATCTGGTTGCAACCTTGCTAATGCTGTTGTATTAGATTCCATTCCGTCAATCAGGATCAGTGGATCCTTTTTTCCTGCTCCAAATGATCCAACACCTCTGATGAAAAAAGATGCATTGTCATTACCGGGCTCACCACTTCGCTGGTAAGCGATCAAACCGGCAACACGCCCCGCTAACATAGAAGTCAAATTGGAAGTGGGACCTTTAATTTCTTTGGGATTGATCGAAGTGATCGAAGCAACCATACTGGTTTTCTTTTGCGTGCCATAGGCAACAACAGTCACTTCATCCAAACTAGAACTCGAAGATGCGAGATAAATGGTTAACCTAGTTTGATTTTCAACTTTAACGGATTTACTTTCAAATCCGACCGAAGTAAATTGCAAAACATCGCCAATATGCGCTTCTTTAATTAAAAATTGCCCTTGCGAATCTGTGGATACTAATGCTTTTTTTCCTTTTATTGCAATGGTAACATTTGAAATTGGCAATTGACTCACACTATCCAGTACGATACCTTTTAATTCAAATGATGGTGATTGACCCCATGCAAGGTTAGAAATGAGTAAGAAAAAAAAGACAATACCTAATCTGTGCCATTTACAGAATTGATGATACAAATAATCGTTCATAATTAGTTATTATTTTATAGTTGGTTTATGAGATGAAGTAGCACAGGAGTCTATACTATTCTATCCTACTACAATAGTATAAACAAATTTTCATATCTCCAAACATTTTTATTTCTTATTACTCTTCGAAAAGGATTTAATTGACTTAAAATGCGACAGGTTTTGATTGCTATTTTTTATAGGGACATAAAAAACACAGGTATTGAGAAGTAAATAATATTATAAATAATTTACATCAAATCAGAAATACGATCTATTATTTTGATAAGGGTTAATTTGAGTTACCCTTTATTTTTAAGTGAAATCATTGCTCAGAAATAGAATAGCAATAAGATTAGTGAGGTCAGTTTATTCAAATTTCAGCTCTGCGTGTTCCCATTGGGAGTACACGTTGAGCTGTTATCGCAAAAACTTCCTGTTCTTTAGTAACTTCGATTAGAGACAATCCTGTAAACAAACTAAAAGCAGGTAAAAGTGCCGCCGTATCATCAAAGACAAAACAAGGTAATTTTATCCGTTGTCGGGCCTTCCCTTTTAACAAGATACCTGGATGTATATGTCCTGAAAATATAAACTTCCCCCGATCTGGTGCATCTTTTCTATTATGAACAAAACAAAACTCACCCAGTTCATAGTAATCTGAAAACAGTTTTATGGCGAGTTCCTCATAGAATAGAACGGATAATCTTTCATGATTTCCCTTCACTAGAATAATCTCTAATGATGCATACTTCTTTCTCCATTCACGAAATGTTTCCAGATCCAGATTATGATCGTGATGGAACATATCACCTGTTACCAATAAGGTTTTGGGATTATAAACTTCCAATAGTTTATCCAGACGCAGCATATCGGTATCGGACACCTGTTTAGGAATCTGTAATCCCTCCTTCCTAAAATGTCCGGATTTACCTAAATGAATATCACTGATGACCAGCATGTGATATGCCGGTATATAGAGAGCCCGGTCTTTATCCATGATGATCGTTTTTCCTCTTTTTATAATTCTGTACATCTTAATCCAAGTTTTTAAACACTGCGGCCTTCATCTTTTCAATTCGTGCTTCGAGTTCTTCAGAACTCATGCTCTCCCGCATACTATCCACTTTGATCGGGAAAGAAAATGGAGTAAAACGCTCTGCCCACTTTAAAACGATGGTACTTTGCTGTATTCTATTCAGCGCATGCAACAAACGTGGCTCTTCGAGCTGATAATGAAAGTTTTCATCATAAGCCTGACGCAATAAGAGATTTTTGGGATCATAGGATTCAAAAACATCAAAGAACAAAGCGGAAGAAGATTGAATCTGCTTATTCTTTAAATATTTACCGGGATAACCCTGAAATACCAGTCCCGAAATACAGGCAATATCTCTAAACTTCCTCTTTGCCATCTCCGTGGCATTGATACTGGCACTAATATCTGCGCTTAGGTTATCGGGAGAAAAAACGTCATAGACAATAGCATCATCCATCGGTATTTCTTGATCACTCAGCAATTCAAAACCATAATCATTCATCGCTATTGAAAAAGTAATAGGTATCAATCTTGAAATTCGGTAGGCTATAAGTGCCGCCATAACCTCATGTACCAATCGCCCTTCAAATGGATAAGCAAAAAGATGATATCCTTCTTTCGTATGTATTAATTCTACTAGAAACTCATCCGCCCTAGGTACATGTGTAATCGATTCCTGCAATTCGAATAAGGGTTTCATCACCTTAAGCTCTTCCTCTTCATGTTCTCCGACCAATACCTGACTGTATTTCTGACGCAGGATAGCACCTAAATTAGAACTCAAGGGCAATCTGCCCCCCAGCCAGCTTGGTGTTATGGTTTTTTTATGCTGACTTCTTTTAACAAGCACAAGCATATCTCTGACCATTACAAACTCCAAACTTCTACCTGCGAGATTAAAACGGTCACCCGGTTTTAGTTTTGACACAAAATACTCTTCAACCATACCCACATAACCTCCGGTCATAAATTTAACCTTCAGCATAGCATCGCTCACAATAGTACCTATATGCAAGCGGTGACGCATTGCGATCTGCCTATTGGTTACTTTCCATAAGCCATCTGTTTCGTCGAACACCACTTTGTGAAATTCAGGATAAGCCTGCAGACTTGAGCCTCCTTGTGTAATAAACTGCATACACCAGTCAAACTCTTCAGCCAACAATTCAGAAAAGGCATAGGTATTCTTAACCTCCTCAAAAATTATTTTATTATCAAATCCATTTCCTACAGCTAAAGTTACCAAGTATTGCAACAAAACATCAAAAGGCAAGATAAAAGGTTCTCTACTTTCAATCTGCTGTGTTTTAGCCGCTGTTTTAATCGCAGCGACTTCTAGCAGTTCGAGCGCATGGGTCGGCATAAAATAGATCTTTGACGTTTCAAAGGGTGAGTGTCCACTTCTTCCGGCACGTTGTAAAAAACGTGCTACACCCTTTGGTGACCCTACTTGCACCACAGTATCAACCGGTTTAAAATCCACGCCCAAATCAAGAGATGAGGTACAGATCACAACTTTCAATACTCCCGTGTGCAATGCTTCTTCAATCCAGTTGCGTAATTCATAATCTATCGAACCATGATGTATCGCCATCTGACCCGCAAAATCGGGATGGATCTTCAGTAAATGCTGAAACCAGATCTCTGCCTGACTTCGGGTGTTCGTGAAAACCAAGGTCGTTTTGCTCTTTTTGATAACAGGAACTAATTTATCGGCCAATTTTATCCCCAGATGCCCGGCCCAAGGTAACATTTCGATGGTATCAGGGATAATTGATTGAATCTGGATCTTCTTTTCAGTTGCTGCTTTTACAATTATTTTCAACACTTGATGATCAGGTTGCAAAACCGCTAAAGCCTCTTCGAGGTTACCGATTGTCGCCGAAATTCCCCAGATGCGAAGCGTCCTGTTTTCTCTAAAACTTACCATACCTTTGATTCGGGATAGCGCCAGCTCAACCATGACACCTCTTTTAGTGCCTAATAATTCATGCCATTCATCTGCAACTATGCAGGTTAGATCATCAAAGATATTATCGTTATTTTTCTGAGCCAGAAGTAAATGTAAGCTTTCTGGTGTGATCAATAATACTTGTGGCATGGCTCGTTTTTGTTTCTGCTTTTCAGATACTGAAGTATCGCCGTTCCGCACGCCGACCCTCCAGTCAACATCAAGCTGAAATAAAGCTTCTTCCATCGCACGTGCCAGATCTTTGGCCAATGAACGTAATGGTGTGATCCAGATTACACGCAAGCCCAATTTCCCTTTTCTTTTACTTCCATTGCCCTCCTCATTCAGATAAGCAATGATGGGTGCCAGAAAGACAGAATAGGTTTTACCAAATCCGGTAGGTGCGTTGACTAAACCACTATATCCCTCCAAGTAAGATGCCCATGTCTCTTCTTGAAAGGGAAATGGTTTTCTTTTCCGGGTTTTCAACCATTTCACAACTTTTTGATAGCCTACCGTTTTTTTCATCTTTCACTATCCCTCATAGTTGATTCTAATAGTATCTGCAGATCTTCCAGCGTATTGATGTCATCTACTTTTTTATCTCTTCTCCAGCGCACAATTCGGGGGAAACGTAGCGCAAGCCCTGCTTTATGACGCTTACTAACTGCTATTCCTTCAAAAGCAATCTCAAATACCAGTTCTGGTTTTACAGTCCGTACAGGGCCAAATTTCTCTATGGCATTTTTGACCACAAAACTATTGACCTCTTTAATCTCTTTATCCGTCAAACCTGAATAAGCTTTCGCGATCGTAATAAACTGATCTCCGTCGCGTACTGCAAAAGTATAGTCTGTAAAAAAATTAGCTCTTCTCCCGCTTCCTTTTTGCGCATAAATCATCACCACATCTATGGTAAAAGGTTCTATTTTCCATTTCCACCAATCTCCTCTCTTTCTACCGCTATGATACAAAGAATCCTGACGTTTCAGCATAATGCCTTCACTATTCAGTTCGCGAGACTTTTTCCGTTCTACAACTAAATTTTCCCAAGAATCAAAAGGAACAATCGGAGCCGTCAAAATTGTCTCCGCTATTGGCAATAACTTTTCGAGCACAGCCCTTCTTTTATGGAGCGGTTCAGCTCTATAATCCATACCGCCATATTCCAATACATCATAGGCATAGAAGGCGACAGGAGCCTCATCCAGTTGCTTTTTATTGATTGTTTTTCTATTGAGCCGTTGCTGTAAAGTACTAAACGATAATACTTCGCCTTCACGTACAGCCAATATTTCACCATCGATTACGGTACCGTTTGGCAGACCAGATAAAGCAACGTGCAATTCTGGAAACTGGTCTGTTACCAGTTCTTCCCCACGTGACCAGATAAATAATTCATCATTCCGCTTAATAATCTGCCCTCTGATTCCATCCCATTTCCACTCTGCCTGCCAATTATCCACCGATCCTAACTCATGGACAGGCACATCGATCGGATATGCCAGACAAAAAGGATAAGGCCAGGAACTATCAGTATTAACATGCAAACCACCTATCAAGTCACCAAAAGAAATTTTCTCAGGATCCCATTTTCCCATAATGCTATGCGTGATGTGATTGGTATCCAGACCTGATAATTTTGCAAGCGCGTGAATTAAATTTTTAGATGAGATACCGATACGAAAATTACCTGATATCAGCTTATTAAACACAAATCTTTCTTGCGTACTCAGTTTTTCCCAAGCGTTGAAAACAAATTCCTTTTTATCTTCATTGCTACTATCCGACAAGTTCTTCAAAGCCAATATCCATTGATGCAATGGAATATCGGATGTGGATGTAGAAGGAGGCAAAAGCAAAGCAATCGTTTCACTCAAGTCGCCAACATTGTGATAACTTTCTACAAACAACCAGGTGGGTAATCCAGTGATCTCGGTGATCCACTCTTTCAACAAGTTAGTACTGATCGTTCTTTTAGGCTTCTTGCCCGTAAACAAAGCAATAACCCAAATTTTATCGGCGTCCTCCGCTTCAGAAAAATAGTCAACCAAAGCAGTTAATTTATCATTAGTTTTATTACTCTGTTCGAGTCTGGAAATTAAACGGCTAAACTTTCTCAAAGATCACCCCCTTTCTCCGCTACCGCTTCTTCATCCTCAATGCCAAATTGTGTTGTCACGGCTTCAGCTGGTATTCCCTGCTCGGTCAAATAGCGGGAAAAGACCGATGTAAAACCATGCGTTACATAAACCTTTTCAGCTTCAGTTGCTTTTATGGCCGTGATCAATCCATTCCAATCGGCATGATCGCTCAGTGCAAATCCCGCATCAGCGCTCTGCCATCTTCGATGCGAACGCACCTGCATCCATCCTGAACAGATACCAACAGCAGCACCCTGCAAACTTTTGATCCACTTGCTATCTCGCATGACCGGTGGAACAATTAAAATACCCCCTTGTAGCTCATCCCTGCTCATATCCGCTGTTATTGTTTTGTAGGGAGGCAATGTAACTCCGGCCTGTTCAATAGCTACATTGAGTCGACCAATACTATTATGCACGTAGATCGGCAGATATCCTGCTAGGTTATGCAATAAACGCTGCGCTTTCCCCAAGCTGTAAGCAATAAGCACGGTCGTTTTATTATTTTCTTTATTTTGTGCTGCCCAATGCTTGATATCGTCAAATAGGACATCTTGAGGCAACCAGTTGTATACAGGAAGTCCAAATGTACTTTCAGAAACAAACGTATGGCATTTAATCGGTTCAAAAGCCGTACTAATGCCATCAAATTCTACTTTATAATCTCCAGAAATTACACAGATTTCACCTTTATATTCAAGACGAACCTGAGCAGAGCCAATCACATGTCCAGCAGGATGAAAAGAAATCTGAACACCATTTCTAAAAACTTTCTCCCCATATGCCATTGATTCGACAACCAGATCCTCGCTTATACGACATTTGATAATCGCCTTTGTCAAATGGTGGCACAGATAGTATTTATTGCCCCAGCGCACGTGGTCTGCATGTCCATGCGTGGTTACAGCATAATCTACCGGCAACCAGGGGTCCACGTAAAAATCACCTTGTTTACAATAAATACCGCGATTAGTAAAAGTTATCAATCCCATATATTTCTAATAACAAGCATGCCGCGAATTAGTTTACATCGCATATTGATGAGCAACTATTCAAACTATTTGTCCACGAAATTGTTTACTAGATATACGATCTACTTAATTTAAGCAAAGAATAATATGGAAATAGAATATGTATTGGAAGAAAAAGGTGGACCAGTTCTAGCGTTAGCTATACATGATGGACATCAGATTGCCCCACAACTATCACCTATCATGAGTCTTTCAGAATCCGAACGATTACGAGAGGAGGATCCTTACACGGGTATGCTGACAGATCTAGACACTAATCGGCTGATTATTAAAACCTCCAGATTCCAAGTAGACCTTAATAGACCTATTCAAGATTCCGTATATCTACGCCCTGATCAGGCATGGGGGCTTAATGTATGGAAGCAACCTCCTACTAAGACAATCTTAGCACAACTCAAACAATCTTATCATTATATTCAAAAAGTTCTTTCGGGAATGATTGAAAAAAGCATTCAGCAAAATGGGTATTTTATCATTTATGATATCCATAGTTACAATGCTAAACGATCGGGTCCTGATGAAACAGTCGACACCTACGCAAATCCAGAGATAAATATTGGAACGATCAACAATAAAGGTATTTGGAGGCCTTTGATCGACTCATTTGTAAAATACTTGAAAGAACACAATATAAATGAAAACCAGATCGACGTACGTGAGAACGTCAAATTTTCAGGTGGTTATCTTTCCAAATGGGTCACCAGTAAATATGGTCAGAAAGGATGTGTACTTTCTATTGAGTTTCGTAAAGACTTTATGAATGAATGGACAGGAACTCCTAATCTTGATCATATCGAGTCATTAAAAAAACTATTACGATCTTCTGTATCGTATATCAAAAACAGCTACCAAAGTCACTATGGATCAAAGTAAAGCGATTACGAAAGCAGTTACATCCATCATACAAAAAGAGCCCGTTCATATACAGTTTTCGAAAGATAGTAAACTTGTTCTCAAACGCATCATTCCGCTACTTTTGGTTTATCGGATCCCTGTAGAAGGCAAAGATCAGATGATATCCACTTTGGTTAAATCGGAATCTTGTTCTTTAGTAGGCAAATCATCAGATCTGGATTTCAATGCGGTGATCACGCCAATAATAAGACAGCTTATAGATGAATTTGGTGCATGTCAATTGATTGAAATCTGGCAGGATAAAGAGATGGATACAGACGTCGCCATCCATATTTCACAGAAATCAGCACTTCCTATTGCTCAAAAATTTATCAAAGATTTAGAATCAGATGAACAGAATATGTTCTTGTCTACTGCTATAAAAAAAGAGACAAAGTCACCAAAAAATAGAGATATAACTCCTATTATCAATCCATTGGCAGAGGAATTTAAACAATTACTTTACATGGGTATTGCACTGAAACCGCATTATAATGATGTCTCAACTGGAAAGGTATATCCGCTCATTCTGCGCAATTATCGGGAAATATTTACAAAAAGTTTACGCAAGAGTTTTCTTGAATTTATCAGACTATATACATCATTAAAGGTATCACAGTTCAGGATGCTCAAGACAACTGAACTGCAACCCCTTATTATGGAAATCGATCAGAATTTAGCTTCTGAAAGTCAGAAATTCGACTTTTTGCTCTTAGTCAGTCCTTTAAATACCCGTGAAGCATGGTTACAATTTAAGAAAGATAAATTTTTAAAATCACCAAAATTTAGATATAGACCCATGCCAATAGATCCGGAGCTGGTGAAACGCAATCTTTATAATCTACGTATTGAAGATATTGATGATCCGACTATCGCTTATCTTTTTAGAGATAAACGTAAGGAACTTGATGCTATGATGACCATGCTGATTGATCGTGGCAATGAAGGCTTTATGCACGGCAGCCTCCAAGTATTCGGAAATGTCAATGACAATTTACTGGAGACCGCAAAGGCTATTCTACTGGTATACGAACAACACAGCAAGAAGCCGGCACCTCCAAAAAAAATGATCAATGCAACCGAATTCGCCAAATTGGCAAAGGAAGAGCTTCATTATCTCAGACAACAATTTCCTTCACTGGAGACCGGCGTCCGGATCCGCGAAGATATCACAGGCATCATGGTCAACCGAGGTGTATTGAACATCAGCAAATATTATGAGGTTGAAGCGAGCAGGGCCATTGCCCTCATACAGCATGAAGTAGGTACCCACATTGTTACCTATTTCAATGGCAAGTCGCAGCCATTTAAACTGTTCAGCCTGGGTGTACCCGGTTATGAGCAATTGCAGGAAGGACTTGCTGTATTCTCCGAATACATGGTCAACGAGCTTAGCGGAGACCGTCTAAGGATTATAGCTGCACGTGTAGTGGCAGTACACCATATGCTAGCAGGGCATAATTTCAGCGATACCTTCTTCTTATTGGTAGATCATTATCATTTCACAGAAGAAATAGCCTTTCATATCTGCACCAGAGTATACCGCGGTGGTGGCTTAACAAAAGATGCTCTCTATCTAAAAGGCCTCATGAGCATCATTACCTATATCCGTGAGGGAAGAGAGCTCTCTCCTTTGCTCATTGGTAAAATCCGGGAAGACTATATCCCCATTGTTGAAGAATTAACACAAAGAGGATTATTAAACAATCCGATCCTAAAACCACGCTATCTGGCAGAACCTTATTTACAGAACTTAGAAAAAATCAAATCAGGAGACAATATTTTCAACCTTTCAAATCATTAAAAGCACTTTCCTATATGAAAATCGCATTCATCATCAATCAGACACACAAAGAAAAGGCCAGTTTCACAACAACATTGTTAGCTTACAAAGCGCTCCTACGTGGCCACTCCGTCTATTACATCGGTCTTGCTGATTTTGTTTACCTGGATCAGGATAAAATAGCCGCTCATGCCCGTGCTGTACATCAGATCGATGGTATAGCAGATACCGATCAATTGATTGATAAATTACGGTCTACCGCCAAGGAAAAAATATCGTTACGGGAGCTAGATATTATTTGGCTGCGATTTGACCCCGTTCTTGACATGATCAATAGGCCTTGGGCAGCATCTATGGGATTACAGTTTGCTCAGCTCGCACAAAATCTTGGTGTACGCGTACTTAATAATCCACGCGCTCTCGTTGATGCGGAAAATAAACTTTACCTCGAAAACTTTCCCGAAGAAATCCGTCCCCACACGATCGTGACGCGAAATTACGATGACGTGAAGCGGTTTTTTGAAGAGCAAAGCAATAAAATCATCCTGAAACCTTTAAAGGGTTCGGGGGGAAAAAATGTCTTCCTAGTCAATGAGCAGGAAAGTAAAAACCTCAAACAGATTGTTGAGGTGATCTGTCGCGACGGTTATTTAATCGCTCAGGAATATTTGCCCGATGCACAATATGGCGATATCCGTTTTTTCCTACTCAATGGGAAACCCCTGCTCGTTAATGGAAAATACGCCAGTGTGCACAGAGTACAATCAGCGGGAGAATTGAGGAGCAATATCCACCAGGGAGCCAAAGCCCAAGTTGCTGAGATCAGTCAAGCACTACTGCAAATGGTACAGAAAGTGGCCGACAAACTGATGCAGGACGGGATGTATTTCGTAGGACTGGATATTATCGGTGACAAAATAATGGAAATCAACGTTTTTAGTCCTGGCGCATTGCTACAGGCATCAGAACTTAATGGTGAAGATTATGCTACTGCTATCATCAAGGATCTGGAAGAAACAACAATCAAAAAATAAGGTAGTACAGCATTCCTATTGAAACAAGGCATCACATGTGATGCCTTGTTTTTTCAATAGGATGTGTACCAAAAGGTTCGAATAAATTTATCCCTTTCAATCGTTGTCTTCAAAAATTATTCTATATCTTAAACCCATATTTAATAGCATTCAGAAGAAAACATCACAGTGGAACAGCTCAATCGATTTGATCGCATACTAGCAATATTAATTCAACTTCAATCCAAAAAAACGGTCAAAGCACAAGAACTAGCAAGCCGTTTTGAAGTCAGTTTACGGACCATCTACCGTGACGTTAGAAGCCTGACTGCGGCAGGCATTCCAATCATTGGTGAAGCAGGATTAGGTTACGAACTGGTTGAGGGTTATAAGATTCCTCCAATGATGTTCACAAAAGCAGAAATCACGAGTTTTGTAGCCGCTGAGAAGCTGGTGTTTAAATTTATCGATAAGGAAATGAAAGATCATTTCTCTTCGGCCATCTATAAGCTGAAGGCGATTATACGGAGTTCCGATAAGGATTGGATGGAAACTATTGATAAACATGTGGTCATGAAATCTATTTCGCATAATCAGCTGAGCTCAGCACTTCCCAATACTTTGACGACTCTATTTCAATGCATCGCCCAGAAAAATGTATTGGAAATTAGCTATCAGGCTACCTATCAGCAAGAACCTAGCGTACGTGACATAGAACCCATCGGTGTGTTTCATGAAAGTAATTATTGGTACATCTATGCTTTCTGTTTGGTAAGAAACGATTATAGACAGTTCCGTACAGATCGCATCTCTAACATTAGAATATTGGATCAATTACAATTTAAACAACATCCTGATCTTGAACAATATCTCGCAGAACGAGAAAAGGAAGCTAATTTTACGCGCGTAGTACTTCATGTCGATCCACAATTTGCGCATTATCTACATTGGGAACGTAAATATTTTGGTTTTAAAAAAGAAAGCCTGAATGATGGTATGGTCGAAATGGTATTTGATGTCAAAAATGCTGACATGGGATTCGCACGCTGGTATATGATGTTCGGTGACCGTGCAGACATTATTAGCCCCCAATCTTTAAAAGACACGGTAAGGTCCTTACTGAAATCTCAGGCAGAACGACTGGCATAAAAAAACCTCCAGAGAGCAGCTTGCTCCTTGGAGGTCGTAAGTTTTAGCGGTATTAACGCTCCCAAAAGAATGGAGGCTCAATCCCCAAACTTCTCAAATAAACATATCCTTGCGCTCGGTGATGAATCTCATTATCGATAAAATATAAAATATTTTCAATGACAGGAAACTCATATTGACCGAACAAATTAAATGTCTCGTGAAAATTTTCTTCTTTAAGTTGCCCCCATAAGTGCTTAAGCTCTTCCGTATGCTGATCCCACACTTCTAAAATGGCAGCCTTGCTTGTATACTTATTTGCTTCAGCATATGCTTCCACCTGTCTATTGACTATGCCCGTTAAACCGGGAACAGCAATCGATATCAGTTCATTTGCCAATTCACCAAATGTACGCATACCCGGCACAGCATAAGTGAAAAGCTCTGCTTCAGGAAACTTCTCGATCGTTCTTCTAGTCAGGTTTCTATGACCTAACCAATGTTTCAATAATTCTTCTTTGGTAATAACTGCTGCTGTATTCATATCGCTTTATTTTTAATTGATAAATCAAAATTACAAGCAATAGTGACAGCCTATTGTCAGCAGTAAAAAATTATTTTGGCATTACTTTATAAGTCGGATCATTTTCAGAAGCCTCAATCTCTACCGGACTGTTTGCTTTCCTCATGATGGCTTTACAATCCTCGCTCAGATGGCGTAAGCGAAGTGTTTTAGATTGACTCTGATATTTATATCCAAGTTTATTAACGGCATCTATAGCGCTCATATCTGTAATCTTACTTTCCTTAAAATCAACGATCACAAGATCAGGGTCTTCATTGACTTCAAATTTCTCTAAAAATCCAGCTACTGACCCAAAAAATAGCGGACCATAAATTTCATACACCTTATTTCCGACTTCATCAATCGTTTTTCGAGCTCGAATACGTTTTGCATTATCCCAAGCAAATACAAGTGCCGAAATCACCACACCGACCAGTACAGCTAAAGCCAAGTTGTGCAACACAATCGTAATTAGTGCGACAAGCATACCGACGATTACATCAGACTTCGGCATCTTAGTGATAATACGGAAAGAAATCCATTGAAAAGTTCCTATAGCCACCACCATCATTACCCCCACTAAAGCAGCCATCGGTATCTGTTCAATAAAAGGAGAAGCAATCAGGATGATCGTCAATATTGTGAGGGCACCGATAATACCGGAAAGTCGTGAACGGGACCCTGCATTAATATTAACTAGCGTTTGTGCCACCATAGCACAGCCTCCCATCCCTCCAAAAAATCCATTTACCAGATTCGCCGTTCCCTGCGCCATAGCTTCTTTATTAGCGTTTCCTTTCGTATTTGTCAGTTCATCGACCATTGATAGGGTCAAAAGCGACTCAATCATCCCCACCGAGCCCATAACCAGCGCAAATGGAAAGATAATAGTTATTGTCTCCCAAGTAAAGGGTACAGAAGGAATATTAAATGCCGGTAAGTTACCCTTAACAGAAGCGATATCGCCCACTGTTTTGGTATCGATCTTAAAAATATACACGAGCAAGAAGGTGGCCAATATGACTACTAATGATGCTGGAATCGCTTTAGAAATCTTAGGGAATAGATAGACCACTAATGCTGCAAATAAAGTAAGCCCTAACATAATATAGGCTGAAGCACCCGATAACCAATGTGTTACTCCTGAAGAATCTACAGTCTTAAACTGCTCGACCTGAGACATAAAGATAATTACAGCTAAACCATTAAGAAAGCCATACATCACGGGTTGCGGAATCAGTCGGACGAACTTCCCAAATTTGAAAGCTCCTACCATAAACTGCAAAATACCTGCCAGTACAACAGTAGCAAACAAATATTCAACACCATGCATGCTGATCAACGCGATGAGTGTGACGACAGTTGCTCCTGCACCGCCAGAAATCATTCCCGGTCTCCCACCCAAAGTGGCCGTGACCATGCCCATTATAAACGCGGCATAGAGACCCGTCAAAGGAGAAAGACCAGCTAGTATAGCAAATGACAATGATTCTGGAATCATGGTCATCGCTACAGTCAATCCTGCCAAAATCTCTACTCTATAGTTTATTTTACCGTGTGGATTTAAATATCGAAGTATTGCGCTCATTGAACTTATTTTTTGCAAAAATACACAAGCATCCGCAGATCCTTGTGTATTTTATATTCTTTTTCATTAGCATTGAAACTGCAACAAGAGCATGATGCATTTGAATCAAAAAATAATAGCGCAAATGATTAGCTGTTAAATCGCATCCTACGAAAATCTTTACTGACGATGCTTTCCAGAAAGCATATTTTTCCAGAGAGATGGATTATCCGTCTGTATAATCCTAACATAAGGGTATTTTTTCAGGAAGATCTCGTAAACAGTACTTCCTTCACGAAGAGCTTTTTCATCTGTATCGCCCAACGTATTCATCCACAAAATAACACCCTGATCTTTAAGCTTTACTAATTCATTATAATTATCGAAAGACTCATCAATATGAACAATGGAAGTTCGTTTGGATTTTAGTATCTCATGCAGATCCTTCATACTCCGTGCACGAGGAAAAAGAGTGATACGAGGATTGAGCTTATAAAACTTTTCGATAAGTCGGTGATCGTATAAAAAGAACAGAACTTCATCTTCCATATTTTCTGCAGCAATCAATTCAAAAGTTTTTGCCACATATTTTTCGTTTTCTTCCTTAAAATCTATATCCAATATAATTTTACCTCTACATAAGCGTAGTACTTCCTTAAGCGTTGGAATATGACAGTTAGAGGCAGCACCTGCTGGAGTATCCCGTAAATACAAGGTTTGTATTTCAGCATAGGTCAGCTGACTCACTTTTCCTTTACCTGTTGTTGTGCGATCTACCGTTGCATCATGCATCAAGATCAACACACCATCTTTGGTACTGCGAATATCGATTTCAACAACAGAAACTTCTAACCTGATCGCCTCCAAAATGGAGGCGATTGAATTCTCAGGAAATTCCTTATGCGCCCCGCGGTGAGCAGCAATATGCTGTTCTTTTTCCGACAGCTTGGTCAGCAAACGACCAGATTGACCATAAGCAACTGAAAACAAAATACTTAAAACAATTAACAGAACCCGAAAAATAGTTAATACATGTATCATGTTATTTGTGAGTTAGTTCAAATGAGTCAAATAATTGTCCATTCAATTTATAACTTGAAAAGATAAGTTTACTGTCCGTAACCCGAATAACTTGGTAGAGCTGCGTCTGCGCACCTGACACTTCCATCCAACGTTCCGAATCGGAACCATACATCTTTGGCCCTGCTACAGAAAGGAGATATACCGGACGAACTTTACCAGCTGTTCCTCGTGCATAGGTATGATCATGTCCCTGCAAAACCAAGTCTACGCCATATTTTTCAAAAATAGGTCTAAAACGTTCTCGAAGAATGGTATTGTCTCTATTCTTTGCGGTTGAATAAACCGGATGGTGCATCACCACAATATTCCATTTGGCTTTTGAAGATGCCAAAACCTCCATTAACCATTGTTCCTGTTTTTTAGCAGCAATAGAATCCAGCATGATCAATTGCGAATTTAAAGAGATCATGCGCACATCCTGATAATCTAAATAATACACCGCATCTTGCATTCCCACTGGTCCATTTCTAGGAAGATTAAAATGCTTTTTCCAATGCGGATCTAAGACCAGCTGCTCCATAGAGTCTCTACGGTATTCGTGATTGCCTGGTGTGGGTACAGCAGGTATCATCTGATGGATAAATCCAGCTCCTTCATGCCATTCCCCCCATTCGCTATCGTTGTTTGAACGGTTTATCAAATCGCCAGCATGGACAATAAAACGTGCATTAGGCTCCTGTTGAAAAGCTTTTCTAATAGATCGGGACCATTTCGAGCGTAAATCATTCTGCGCATCGCCCAGGTAAATAAATGAAAAATCACCCTTTACATCAGCCGTACGAAACTGATTCCACGCACTCCAATTCTTACCATCCCCTACGCGATAGGTGTAGATTGTACCAGGCTTTAGGCCTTGAAACGAAACCTGTCCATAGTTATCCGCAGTCTGACCTTCAATTGTCAATGGACTCGTTACACCTAATACTGTCTGTGCAGATTTCTCCAGATCAGGGCTGCTCTGCTCCTCTACAACCTGCCCCACAGCTTTAGTCGCAGAACCATTTATCCGCCAACTTACAGATTGTGTCGTTGATGGTTGATCTGACCAAGTCAACGTGATACGATCAGGATATAGGCCTCGATCGCTCGGTTGTGCTGTTCCTGTATATAGGGCACAGCACAGACTCAAGGATAAAATTAAATTCTTTAAAATCATTTCATCAATATTAATGGTGTACATATAAAATTACCATGGTCTGTTCGTTCCTTGTAACAACCAAGATTTAGACCATGCACTATTTTCATTATCTGCTTGTGAGTAGGCCGTTTTTTCAATTCTAGCCAATGCTTCTGTTGCATTTTTTTGATTCACACTCATTTCATTCTGCATGTATGGAATACGTAATGGTAATTGAGAACGAATCGCAGCAGGCCCAGCTTTCAATTGCGGATAGCCCGTCCTTCTATAGTCAAACCAAGCCTGCGTTGCTGTTGACCAGTTAGAAATCCATTTCTGCTCCATAATCTGTGCTTGGGTGTTATTAAAGGCGACACCAGGTTGTTGGATATATACGTTATACGCATCTTCTTTGCCCCAGGTAGCGAGCGAATTGCGTACACCCTGCTCATAATAGGCCTTTGCAGACTCTGGCAATGCCCATCCCTTCCATGCCGCTTCAGCTAATATAAAACTCACTTCAGATGCCGCCAGTAGTCGAGCTTTCAGTATTCCCCCCTTAGCTGCTTTATAGCTATCATTGAGGTAAGAAACATGCGGATTCACCGACGTTTGTCCAGGGCTCGGATTGAGATTATAAGCCGATGGATTTTTAGAACCACTGGGTGGTAACCCTACATATTGAGCATCCACATCCACCGCAATACCTTTCACCACATCGGGCGAAACAATGCGTACACCGTTCACAATTTTATCCGTTCCATTTGGTTCAGTCGTACGAACCTCAATCGGGATTTCCACCTTTTTGGTCCAAACTGCAATGCGTGGATCATGAAGAGCTTGCAAGCGATCAACAAGTGTTGCACACATTTTCATCCGGCGAAAATTACTCCCACTTGCATCATAAACGGTATTCGAAGGCCAAGAATCTGATGCATTATTTCCCATAAAACTCATCAAAACCTCATCTTCTGCAGATGTAATTATGGGAAAATCAGCCGGATGAGCCAGCATATTTTCTATTCCTTGCTTAGCAAATGTATTTTCTTTTTCAGCGATTCGCATGTAGTAACGCAACGCCAATGAGTTCGCAAAACGGCGCCATTTTGCGACGTTACCCCCAAAATAGATATCTGCACTTGCCAAAACGTCATAACGGCCATTTGGTTTTGAAAATAGGGTATTTGCCTGTTTCAGTTCTTCAATTATTCCTTTGTAGATCACGTCTTGTCGATCAAACTTTGGGAAGTTGTACTGCACTCCGCCCTGTTCAGCTTTCAACGCATCGGTATAAGGGGCATCGCCCCACAAATCTGTGATCAAGCCAAACAGATAAGCGCGCATGACCAGTGAAACTCCATGATGAAAATCAAGCCCCAATTCTTCAGAGCGGCGACGCATCAATTCATTATCGCGTAAGAATCCATAATAAGCATCCCAACTTAATATCCCCCCAGTCCACTCATAATCATTGTGCGAATCAAACCAGGCATCCAGTTGGGTGTATTGAACTACACCACCTAGATCAGTAAAACTGAGATCATTATATTTACTTCCTGCACCAGCAAGTATCGTAGGTAAAAGTAAATTTGGATTTGCGTCTTCCTCACTAACACCATTTGGATTGATATTGATTTCCGTGAGATCTTTACAGCTCCACAAGCAAAAACTTATGGCGGATACAAATAATGCTATTTTTATAATTTTAAAATAATTGTTCATTGTTGGCTTTATATTAAAATGTGATATTAACTTTAAATCCGATAGGCATAGCCCAAGGAGTCACGTTGTAACGCTCTATCCCCTGCTTAAAACCGACTCCGACCTCAGATTGAAATGCCATTTCTGGATCAATTCCGACCTTAGCCTTTGTCCATAAAAGTAAATTACGCGTATAGACCCCTACACTTCCACCATCGATGCCCATACGGGTAAGCCATTTTCCTTTCAAATCATAACTAAAGGACAGTTCTCTTAATTTGATAAATGATGCGTCAAATGTGGCTGCATTCATAAAATCCCAAGGATAATTGTCTGAATAAGCGATATACTTTGTCCCCTCACCTCCGAGATTTTCCTTATATCCTTTGATATTACCCTGAGCATCGTATTCAGCAATAACTCCTGGATTGAATACGCCGAAGTTTCCAACATTTCCACCCACATTGACAGGATAGCCCCCATATTCATCACCTGGCCCTCCAACAATAGGATAACGATTGCCTTGTACACGAACCAGGTCATTTTCAATCAAATAATTCCGCAATGACTCTCCTGTCAGTCCATTTGGATTGATCAACTGATCCAAAAATCGTTGTGTAGTGAGGTTCGATTCAAAATAGCGGTAAGTTTGAGACATAAATTTACCTCCAAAACGCAGATCAGCGGCAAGGTGAATTGTCCATTTTTTATAACGCAGTGAGGACTGGATACCCATACTGAAATCAGGATTAAAATTGCCGATCTTATTACGGCTATTATTAATACGTACAGCCTGCCAAGAACCATTTTTATCTAAAATAGGATAACCGTTATAGGGAGATGATGGATCTTCAACAGTCACGAGTTTAGAGTCGTACAGATCACCTATCTCTTCTCCTACATAGGTACGTGCTCCACCTCGACCATCTGTCCAGAAAGTATGAAATTCAACACCTTCCGAGAGCTCATTGATACGTGTGCGATTACGTGACCAGTTAGCACCTAAATCCCAGGTCCAGTTTTCCTTTTCAATGGGACGTCCAGACAATGCCAGTTCTATCCCCTTACTACTCAGTAGTCCCGCATTAATATTTCTCGAACTAAATCCGCTCGAGCTCGGTAATGTCGTAGAAATGATCTGATTTTTATTGTCTAACGTATAATAGGTCCCTTCAAATTTTAATCTGTTTTTCCAAATTCCGAGATCAGTACCAACCTCGTAAGAAGTAGCCTGTTCTGGCTTAAGATTGGGTAAAAGAAGCTTTCCAGAACGTGTGATACGCAACACATCACCCCAGCTTCCGGGATTACTCAGCACATTAAACAAATTGTAGCTTCCGGTATCATTTCCTACACGGGCGATACCACCCCGCAACTTGAAGAGACTCACAGCCGTTGGCAACGTAAAAACACGGTCGACCAATACGCTCAGGGATGCTGACGGATAGAAGTAAGAACGATTGGCGGCGGGTAAAGTACTTGACCAATCATTTCGACCTGTCAAATCCAGGTATACCAAATCCCGATAACTAAGATTGATCAACCCATAAACGCTATTGACAGCACGCTCTGAAAGACTACTTGCAAAATCCAAGTTCAGCGGACTGATATTGGAAAGACTGTACAAACCAGGAGTGGTTAGGCCAGCACCATTCTTAGAGGCATTTTGTACCGAATTTGATTTAGAATAACGGAGATTACCACCAAGCGATCCTGTTGCATGAAAGTCGCCTACCTTTTTATTATAAGTAGTCAGAAAATCAATATTCTGTTCCATATTCATCAGATTGACAATACCATAGGCACCTCGTGGTTCATTGGTATAGCTATAGGGTATTTTAGTCTCCCGATTCTCCCAGTACACATCTGTCGCATAGCGCACCATCATATTCCAATCCTTCCGAATGTGCCAATCCAAGCGCAAATTTCCGAATACACGATCGCGCACAAAACCATTATTGACACCGTAGGCTAAAAAATAAGGGTTATTAAAATTTCCAATTGACTGCGAGCGTTGCTGTAACCCCTCCTGTCCAGGCATCCAATAATCTTTCAGATCTAAGATATTGATGTGAGGTGCAACTTCATATGCCGCCTGCAAAGGATTTGTTCCGCGATTGGTAGCCGGACGATTATTTGAATTGTTTCGACTAGCATCCAGAGACATTCCCAATGAAAGATTATGCCGTAGACGCATCGTTGCATTAATATTTAACGTATTTCTAAACAAATCGGCGTTAGGTACAATACCTCTATTGTTCATATTAGAATAAGAAAAACGATAATCGAGTCGCTCACTGCGATTAGCCAACGAAATGCCATTGGTACTCGTTATTCCAGTCTGTACAAAATTTTTAATATTATTCGGGTAAGACTTTAGTTCTGTCGGGATCTGATTTCCATCGGCATCACGTGGACTATTCCATTGGATGGCCTTATACCCTTTATCCAAAGCAGGCCCCACCATATAACTGGATTCCTCTTCAATCTTCAGATCGCCGGCAAGATCTCCAGGTTTCCAGGGCATGGTACCACTTGCAAATTTGTTATGCAAGTCAATGTAATGATAAGGAATATCGAAAACGGTATTGCTGGTCACGTTTATCGTCATTTTCTCCGCATTCTTACCGCTCTTGGTTGTGATCAAAACAACGCCATTACCAGCTCGCGATCCATACAGAGCCGCGGCACTGGGTCCTTTTAAAACAGAAATATTTTCAATATCTTCTGGATTGATATTGGATATCGCATTGCCATAATCGACTTTATTATCATCACCGATTTGACCGATATTGTTAAGCTGATTCATGATCGGCACCCCATCAACGACAAATAGAGGCTGATTATCGGTACTTAAAGATGAAGCACCACGAATCACCATACTCACCGAAGAACCTGTAGGACCCGTGGCACTGATCGTAACCCCCGGAACCTTTCCTGCCATCGCAATCATAAAATTATCATTGTTCACCCGATTCAGATCTTCCCCCTTCACTGTACCTACAGCATACCCAAGTGAACGGTCCTGCCGTTTGATTCCCAGAGCTGTGACGACCACTTCTCCCAGTTCATTTTTATTTTCTTCTAAAATGACAGACTGTACCCCAGTAGAATTGGCATCTATCTTTAGCGCACTTATTTCCTTGGTTCCATAAGAAATATGGCTAACCAAGATGTTATAAGTACCCGCCGGAACTTTCAATTGGGCATCTCCCTTAGCATTGGTCAGCACACTTTGACCGCTAGATCTAATTTTAATAGATGCTCCAGCAATTGGCTTGAGTGCATTATCGCTGACATGCAGACGCACGTTAAAGGTCTGCTGCACTTCTTCGGTCACCAAAACAACAGCACCATTTACCTTTTTTGACTGGATATTGGTATTTCTCAAAATATAGCGCAATACTTCTTCAAAGCTTGCATTTTGAAAAGTGCGCTCTTTTACCAGGACTTTCTCCAATTGTAAAACTTGCTTGTCATAACCGATACCGAGACCAGTTTGCTGCGATAGAAGCATGAGCGCCTGCGAAGCATTACCTGCTTTTAGATGGATATTGATTCCTTCTGATTTAACTTGCCTGCTATGGGCATGAATTGAAGTTGCTGTAACTTCAGAGATCGATACAAATGAGCTGAAAGCTAATGCAGCAGCCAATGTGCTGAGCTTCGTAATTTTATACATATATTTGCATTAATGTTTATCATTTAACATGAATTAAGGGTGCTCACTGGTCGATTTTGCGGTTTGCCAGATGAGCACTTTTTATTGAGAAACTCCCCAAGTTTCCCAACTTTAACTGTTTTAAGTTTATTGATGTAGTATTATTTCATTTCCTTCCCTTCTAAAATTAATTTGATGAATATGACAGATCATATGAAGAAGCTGATCGACCGATTTTACCTGCGGTAAAAGCAGCGAATAACTAAAACGATCTGTATCCAAGCTGTCGCTGCGTAAGATCAAGCCATAACGGTTGTAAATAAGTTCCTGCAATTCCTGAAAATTAGCGCCAGACATTAAAATACCTCCACGTGTCCAGATATCGGCATGATCAGCATTAGTATCAAACAGTATATAGCTCCCCAGATTTTTTTCATATTGTAAACTTTTTCCTGCTGTAAGCACGTGTAATGATGGATTTATCTTGCTCCCGACACGCACACGTCCCGTTTTAACATCGATCGTAATATTTTTTGATTGCTCGGAATTATTGACATTAAAAGAAGTACCGAGCACAGCAATGGTCAATGCTCCCGTTTCGATAGAAAACGGATGTAGGGTATCGCGTTGCACATTAAAAAAGGCTTCTCCTTGATCCAGGTAAATTTTTCGGCTTTGCAGATACTCCTGTTCATGATAGCGAACCTGAGTATTTCCATTTAGCATTATGGTGGAATGATCTGGAAGTTGCAACTCCATTTGTTCACCTGGGCGCGTCGAAATCTGTGTGAACACAATTGAAGCCGCCGTGGTATCTTGACGGAAGGGTTGCGACCTTTGATAGATTAACAAACCTGAAATACCGAAGATCAAAACTGAAGCCGCAATAGAAATCCAGCGGAGCCGTACCACGCGCGCCTGTTTTTTAGTTGCTTGAATGGCAGGAGGAAATGCCGCAAATATCGCTTCCTTTACTTTGGTTTTATGCTGTTCATCTGTAAATGGATCTGCTGTACCAGAAGACACCTCATCATACCAGCTATCCACGGTATTTTTTTCCTCTTCAGACAATTTATCTTCAAGGTAACGCTGTATTATATTTTTAAACTCTTCTAAATTCACTTTTCTCCTGTTGTTTTACTTACTACAGGTGAAGAGCTTCAAAATACTTTAAGAAACTGTTTTCTTTAGGTTAAGAAATTATGAAACAGGTAAGCACTTGCTAAAACTAAAAAGATATCATCGTGGTCGGCGAATCGTTGCGTCAGATCTTGCTTCAATATTTTCTTTGCTTCATACAGATGATTTTTTACCGTCTGCTCAGCAATACTCAGTTTTTGAGCAATCTGTTGAATGGAGTAATTATCATTTCTCAAAAGATATACAGCCTGCATGGTTTTGGGTAACCTGGCTACAGAACGATCTACTATATTTTCTAGTTCCTGGTACTGCGCATGTGTAGTATCGCTCAGGGCTGTAAACTTATCCATCCGATACAGCATCTTTTCCATGATATTTTCACGTACCTTCTCTGTTGCATAATGATTTAAGATCCTATTCTTGATTGCCTTAAAAAAATAAGGTTTTAACGATTCGTAATCCTCCTTAAGCAGGTGGCGCTTTTCCCAAATCTGAATAAATACTTCCTGAACGATATCTTTCGAAATCGCTTCATCCTGCAAATGCCGGTAAGCTACTGTATATAACTCTTCCCAGTAAGAATCAAAAAAATAGGTAAAAGCTCGTGGATCTCCATTTTTAAATCGAGACAAATAAAGGATTTCCTTCTTGGTTTGGGTAGACATGACCTGACAAAGATAGGTCGAAGATATTACGCCAATATTAACTTACCATCAACCTTACGACACCCTTATTGGAGTAGCCTCAGGATAGAGTAAAACTCCTCAAGACCTATTCCCATAAAAGGATAAGCATGATCACGATGGACGGTCAAAAATATTTTTGCTTAGCTGATAGCGATATTAAATTTCAAATCTACTAGCCGTTTCAACCCTCAATTTGTCCGTTTCTGCATTTATTTACAGCAAAAAAAGAACGCAATATTTTATATTTGGTTATCAAATTATACAATAACTATGGTACAGATATTTAGAACAAATGTAACAAACCAAAAAGAAGCAAAACTTCTAACTGTCATTCTTTCCAACGAAAATCCGGAGTATAAAATCAATTTCGATCTTGATGACTGCGACAATATCTTGCGGATTGAGAATTTTGAAATAGCAAATCACAAGGTTATTTTTTGTCTTGAAAGAATGGGCTATACTTGCGAAGCATTATTTTAAAGGTTAAAAATAAGATGGGTTAAAAAATCAAAAACAACCTGTGCTAAAGATCCTATTGAAACAAATCAATATCCAACACCTAATTGAAAATACTCATGCTATCCTTATAGATAGGGCTCTCTACACTTAAAAAATTCAGAATACTATGAAAAACATGATTCTGAGATAGCATTTTATTCGATTTAACCTGTCTAGAACCATCAGATACCCAAACAATAAAAGGTATCTCATACTGTTGTTTAGGAGCAATACTCATCGGTACACCATGCATGTATAGATTTTTTTCTCCTAAAGACTCTCCATGATCTGAAACAAATATCATGGCACTATGATAGTTCGGTAACTGTTTTAAATCTTCAATAACCTTATTTAGCATATAATCTGTATAGACTATGGTGTTATCATATGCATTGATCAGTTCCGCTTGCGAACATTTCCCCAAATCAACACTGTTACATACTGGTTTAAAAGTTTCAAAATGAGCTGGATATTTGGTGCTATAAGTAGGTCCATGACTAGTACTGGTGTGCAGTATGATCAATACTTTATCTCTTTTACTGGATAAAATCTGTTCTTTAAGTCCTGTAAGGAGCAACTCATCGTAATTGCATCCTTCTCCTTTACAATTTGCTAATAAAACCTCTCTATTTTGATACTCTTTAATATGCACGGGTGGTTCACCCCAATTAGACGTCCTCCAAATGACATCAACCTGATTTCGATATAAATAATTAGGCAAAATCTCATACAACTTATCGGTATTGGTATGCTCTAAAATAGATTTTACACCTGCAGTGGTATACGTTGCTGTTGAGTTTGCATCAAAATGAAATAAATTGGACACTTTTGAAAGCAAGGGATTCGTATTTTTGTTATAGCCATATAGTGAAAAATTTTCTCGCCTTGCTGATTCACCGATGACTAAAACCACTACAGATTTATGATGATCTTTTAATCTAGCATCTGGTAACAAAATCTCCTTTTCATTACTCTTATATCTGTCACTATAAAAAAGAGCCGTATTAACCGAATAAGACCAGGGCATTGCTAATGCTCCCAATACTTTTGAGTTTTTATCAATCCACAACCAGTTGCTCGCATTTGCGAGGACCAGCGCAAAAATAAACAAGAGAGTTAACAAGGAAGTAACTGCAAATTTCTTCCATGTTACAGTGATAATGTTAATTTTAAAAATGAAAAAACTCGGAATAACTCCCAATACTATTATATAAAAAATCAGTTTCATTGAAAAGAAACTACTTGATTCAGCATAGTTCGTATTGCTTATATTACCAATCATCGTTTTATCGATAATGACACCATAAGTATTCACAAAGTAAACTGCAATAGCATTAATATTAAAGAATAAGATCAGTAAAAACTTTCCAACATAACGTGATAGAGAACAGATCAGGTAAAAAACAAAAGCGTTAAGCACCAACATAAGAATAATTAAACTCGTGATGAGTATCACACTGTTCACACTGCCATAATCTACATGACTGAAAACAAAGGTAAAAAATGCATAATGAAAGAATATAAAATTCATTATACTCATAAGTATAGCAAAATGAGCTATTTTTAAATTATTTTTTATTGTAAACATAGATGATTTTGTATAAGGAGATAATTAAACTAGCAAGTGCAACATAAAAAATAAACAGATTTTGATCCATTATTTTACTGATAACTGACATGATGCAGATCAAAAAAAATAGTATAAAAATCGGATAATACTTTTTCTGATTAACCCATGTCCATATCGCATATTTTTTATTGATAAAAATACCTAATAGTCCCGAAACATAGCCAATAATACCACCAATGACGGTATCAAGCGGATAATGCGCTCCTACGCCGACCCTCGTCAATACGAGAATCAATCCCATCCCGATAATAAATAAATACCACAGTATTTTATAATTTAACTTCTTGGGCATAAAAGCAAATAATAATACCGTAAGTATAGTAAAAATCGTAACCGAATGCCCAGAAGGTAAACTATTATGTCCATTGAGTGTTTTTCCGATAATCACGAAAGAATGAGGATCAAATACTGCAGCGGGTCGTGGTACAGCAAATATTTTTTTTAATGAGCTAGTAAATATGCAGGATACTAGTGAAGAGGAAATTAAAGCCTCCCATACCTTAGGAGCATAAAGTACGAAAATACTTAATAAGGATAATATAACGATTTCATCTCCAAGTTGCGTAAGGTTAACTATAATAGTAGGAAACTGCGATAACGTTGCATTCAAAAAATAGAAAAAATCGCTCTGAATAAGAATGTATTGATCAACTTGCAAGGCATTCTTTAAATACAGAAATAAAATTATTGCTGTTAAAAAAAACAAAGGTGTAATAAGTAAAGCGTATTTGAGCTTGATACAGTTATTAATAACATAATTGTTCATCTGGCATTTATTTGTAGCAAAACAATGGCGAGATTTAGAAGAAATTTAGAATTTGTTTACTATTCCGAAAAAATAATTGAAATTTTCATCAACCTATCCGGTTTACACAAAAATGATCACTATCTTAATCAACATTTAAAATAACGTTGCGAAATATTATGAATATCTCGAGTGACAATCTCAGCTCATTGAAGTCCTAAAATATTTTTCCAGCTATAACTGGTCGAATTATATTTCAAAATGAAAAGCACTTATTATAAACAGTGTATCCTGATCATTGTAAATTATAGTAGTAGATGGCTCAGTTTTTGATTTATCAGGTAGATTCTGTTTTAAAACAGATAATTCATTAAAAACTAAAAAAAAAATTACATGAAGAGTACTTTTAAATCATTATTTGCTAAGGTATGCACCCTCCTTTTAACATTTTCTATCCTATTACAATCCTGTGCGGAAACACCAGATAAATTCTTTGGTGTTGCTATTTTAAATAGTAACATGATTTCCGATTTTGGAACACCGAGACTGACAAAAGAACTTAATGATAATACAATTGAATATCCAGATATTCCTTCCAGCAAAAAGAACGGAAATGAAGCGACAGATATTATTAAAAATAAGATTCTCTATTTGGAAAAAGTACTTAAGGATCTAAATGCACTATCAGCCAATAGTGATGATAGAGAAGAAATCAAAAAACAAGCCATTGCACTATATGAATTTGTATTGCCGGTATATAAAAATGAATATACTGCTTATGCGCAGCTTTGTGACACCAAAGCTCCTCAAGAGCAAAAAGATAAAATAGCAAATTCAATAGAACAAAAATACAATGCTGAGTTTGAAAAAAGATTAAACTCTTTAGTAGCGCTAGGAAAAGAATTTGCAACCGAAAACAACCTGAATGTAAAGTGGGATTAAGCGATGTTGTCCATCTGAATTAACCGGAATCATCACATGTAATGTAGAATCCTGTCATATTTAGGTATAGGGTATATTTGAAAAGTGGTTAATTTAATTCACTTTTCAAATATACTCCTTAAAGAAAAGGTTTTAATGTAAAAAAATTAGAATTTAGGTTTTTTAATGTTGATCCATGTTTTATTCGGTTCCTTAATGAGGTCTCCCGGCAATATTCTATTCAATATAAAGTCCTCCTCTTTAATAACATATGACGTGGGGCTTTCAGACTCAGGCACATAAACCATTTTAAAGATTGCATCAGGATCTGAACAACTAATATCAGATTCTACGACTTGTATATCGTTGCTAGCCAACCAGGCAGCAAGCTCCTCATTGTCAAAATGTCTAATGTAATTAACTTCTGTATCAAAATTCTTTAGTTCGATCGCAGCCAGTTCCGGGAAAAAAGTGGTCAGATAACTCTCATACGCTTTTCTATCATTCTTTCTCAAAGCATAGTTTTTGACAATGAGACGATGGGGATTATATCCAAAGTTGAAATCATTCGGATTTTCAACAAACCCATAATGCTTATCATAAGCGATAATACGGGTGTCCATATTTAATTTATCTTCTTCCATAATTATACTTTAGAGTATTAACAATTAAAAACACCATATTGTTCAAGAGAAATCGTTGAAGTTAACGTCTTAACTTGAGATACAACCATTGACAAGCTGCTATTTTTCACTCCCCTACAATTACAAACTTAATTTCATGGTCTTGTGATTTTTAAAGAAATCAATTGCTATATTTATATAGCTTATAATACCTATTATATATCAAGTAACATGTTTAACTATAAGAACCTGCTCTATATTATTTCACTTGTTATATTCTTTAGTTGTCATGGACATCATGCAATTAACTCTAAAGATCCAGCAGAAATCATAGAGAAAAAAGAACAGTTATCATTAAACAAAGACTATTCAACACTTGGAGAGCTGATTTACACGATTAATTTTCAAGTAAAAACAGATAATGTAAATGATTATGAAGATGGTTTCATTCCTTGGATACAGTTAGAAAAACCCGATGCAGACATGGCCAATCTTCATAATAAAGATGAAATTGTACTGAACAACTCTTCAGTAGAAATACTTATAGACTATCCCTTAAACAAGGAATATAAGTTCACGATAACATCAGAAAAGGGTTTTACCAGAGAACAGTTATTACATGCAATCAGTAAACAATATTACATCCTCTATGAGGAAGAAGAAAATAGTGCTACGGTGAAAACGGTTCCATTAGAGAAAAGAACGACCATGTACAATCGAAATGAAACAGATGGTAAATACGGAATATGGGGGCATGATATAGCAGATTTAGTTCTTTCCAGCATTTTAGTCTACAGATCAAATAATGGAAAAACAATACTTGCACTTCAGATTGAATCCTAAATCAGTACTGCGAACTATTGACCTATGGCATAAAAATCATAAATAAAAATATCATTTTTGACAGCAATGCATAAATTGAAACGATCACCTTCCCAACATAAATGTAAAAAGCTCCTTTGATCAATTAAAATAAACATATATATGGACAAAAAAATAATATTACTTTTAGCAAGTTACATTTTAGGGTTTTCAAATTCATATGCAAAGGTGACTTCATTTAACATTGACAGCACCAAATTCAAAAAAGAGGTAGCATTGGAATTGGATTCGATCTTCTTTAAAGATCAAGAATATCGAAAACAGTATATACAACTTGCTAGAAATGGTGCTGATAAAAATGAATTAGCCATTGCATCCAATAATATTCGAATTGCCGATTCGCTCAATCTGATAACAGTTACAAAAATACTTGACCATGATGGCTGGATGGGACCACAGGACATCGGTATGTTTGCCAGTCAAGGTCTATTTTTAGTTATTCAGCATGCAAATTTAACTATTCAGGAAAAGTATCTACCAATAGTCGAGGAGGCTGAAAAGAACGGTAAAACCCTTTCTAGTAATTTGGCCATCTTAAAAGATAGAATTGCCGTCCGAAAAGGCCAAGAACAGCCGTACGGAAGTCAGGGATTTACCGACAAAAAGACTAAGAAAAATTTTATTTATCCAATTATGGACATTAATAATCTTGACAAAAGAAGAGCTGCTATGGGACTTCCACCCATGGTAGAATATGTACCTGGATGGAATATAGAAAAGTACAATACGGATTTACCTGAGATAAAAGAAGCTATAAAAAAAATGAAACAGTAACCCCGAAATCCTTACGTTCATGAAGAACTTCATTTTTCCTACAGTTGAGCACACAAAAGCCACTTCTTTATAAAGAAGTGGCTTTTGTGTGCTCAACTCCAAATCGTAATGAAACGCAGAGTAGCACAAGTCTGCTGAGCTTGATGCTAAAGGTGAACAGCGATACCTAGATTAGCTACAGCCCCACTACCTTTTATATAATACCTTCCTTCGTTTGTCGCACCGCGGACTTCAGCGTGTACCGGATAATAGTTTGCATTGAGCAAATTATTAACAGAAAACGTCAATGCCATATTTTTAAATTTGTATCGTGTCTGAAAATCCAGAATATCATAACCACTTATCGGATACTTTCCATAATTGTAAGCTTCGACCGGAAACGCATCTCGTCCACCTATATGAAGCATCTGCAAATAGGCATTCCATTGATCTGTGATCTTAAAATCAGCATTAAAATTAAGTTTAAAAGGAGATATAATAGAATTGTCCAATTTATCTTTATACTTGCCTTCATTCTTAAGATCCTGTCTACCGTCCATATAACCGATTACTGTACCCAGAGCGAGCCAATCGGTAGCTTTGATATTAGCGACAAGCTCGAGACCATAGATCCGCTGTGGCACCTGTATAAGTTCATAGTTACCAGGGGCTCCGATTTCAGCGAATGTACTCCCCTTTTTTGAGGTACTGTAATACCCTGTCAACTGATAATCTAACTGACCATATTGACCATTGATACCTGTTTCATAATTATTCACCAGCACAGGCTTTGGATTCACAGAACTTAATGGCACTCCATTTCGCAAAACCAAACCAACATCGCCAATAGAATAACCTTGAGAGAAAGATGCAAAGGGCTGCAGGTACTTTAGTTTATTATATCGCAATCCCAAGTTGAATACAAATGCATCGGAATTATTCTTTTCACCAACAGTTAATTTATCACCTTTCATTAGATCTCCAACTTTAAAACGAAGACTTTCATAGCGAACACCTCCTTTTAATATCCAATATTGAGCAAGATTAAACTTACTCTGTAAATAAAAGGCGACACTGTTCATATTCATATCAGGGGTAACAAATTCATTTTTCATTCCCTTTTGCACAGTATGATCTTTCAGAAAATCTGCACCATAGATCAATGTTAACTTGTTCTCTCGTTGTAGATCAAAAGGAGTGTTAAAATTGAGACGAGCTCCCTGATGATCCGAATAAATCTGATTATAGGTTTCAAACACTGTATTCATATCTTCATAGTAAAGACTAAGATTAGCATCTGTTTTACCATACTTACCATCATACTTAATATTCAAGGCTTTATTGTAGGGGGTACCTCCGTTGATCACTGTATCTAATGGTATCCCGATAGCAGGAGAAACTCCAAACTCTCCTTTTGTTCCCACATACTTACTATCTTGTAAACTCCGGTAATAATTACCCATAACCTCTATGCGATGGTTATCACTGATGTTGTATCCGATCTTTGCAAGGGTATTATAAGAACGTGTTTCACCTAAGCCATAAAAAGGACTTACAACTTCACCATCTGAGGAACGGATGACACCCGAATTAGCAATCTTGCCTTGAACCAAATAATCAAACTTATTCACCTGTCCAGAAAAAACTTGTGCCAAATTATAACCGTACGTTTCACTAGGCTTGACAAGGTTGATCGCGTTGTTAAGATAAGTAGATGAACTAAATGATTTTTCCTTTTTTGGTTTCTTGGTAATATAATTGATAATACCGCCAGCTGCACCGTTACCATACATTGCCGACGCACCGTTGATTACCTCAATATGATCGATTGCACTCGCATCGATAGAACGCAGGTCACGGCCACCGTTACGCAAGGGAGTAGACTGAGGAATTCCGTCTATAAGCACTAAAAAGTTACGCCCCCGAATTTTTGCGATAAAGTTATTCTGACTCTCCTCACTCGGTGAAATACTGGGCACTTTCTGCATTAACATGTTGGGAAGATTATCATTGATCTGACGTTGCACTTCCATAGCTGCAGGACTGATATAAGTAACAGAAGAAGGTACTTCATCGATACGTTCAACCAATCGGCTAGCCGTGACAATAACCTCATCAAGATTATTATCCTTACCAACAAGCACCAAACCTGAGAGTCTCAAAGCTACAGCCGAAACGGTTATATCTTCCGAAAGCTCTGAATAACCTAAACTTTTGATGATCAACTTGTAATGACCGAATGGTAACTTATCTAGGATAAATCGTCCCTGAGGATCTGTTTTTGTACTTCCTAAACCTTCAATGTTTACTAACGCTGCTGAAATCGGGGCACCTTGAGCATTGCTAACAATCCCTTCTACCTTCCCAAAAGCTTGCTTAACAGGAATACTAGTAACGTCAACAGTATTCAAATCAATATGCTTATTTAATTCCTTGGCATATATAGGTGATGCTGTCATCCATAAATTCAAGCAACAGCTTATAAGCAACGTGCTTTTTAAGGTGTAGCTATGGAGAGACTTTCCGTAGTTCATTTTGTTATTTGTTTAAATTGAGGTATAGTTATTTCAAAAAATTAAATAATATTGATCAATAATTCGTGACATAATCGAGCGAACTATTTAGACTCATTAAAATTAACGTGCCAAATATATAAATAAATTCCATTAAAGAGAGATGTAAGTAAGAATAATGATTCCTGATCTCTATCATCCATATCACACTAGATTGACATCTCTGTCCATATGAAGTACTGATGTTTATTTTATTTCGCACATCAGCAAAAAAAAAGGAGATTCCATAAAGAATCTCCTTTTTTCCCGAATCGCACACGCCAACTTAATGAATACGTGACCTTAATGAGTCCTCCCGTTTAGCATCCCAGTAGCCACAGTCAAGCTCTATAAATACCGAGGTGTAAGGTTGTAATGATTCCGTCTTAAGAACAACCACTTTAAACAGTTTTGATGCCTCATCTATTTTTTTGAATATCGCTTCGTGTGGAATATCCTGAACAGTATATTTACTCCAGAGGGCTTTAACCTCCTTTTTATACTTATCTACACCTTTTACTAAACCCTCATCCAGATAATTGAGTTCTGCATCCTGATAGATAATCGGTTTGATATGAGCCTGCACCTGAAATATACTGTCCATTTCGCGCAGCACATCCATCATTTCTGCTCCCGTATTGATCATCACAATATCCGAATTATGAGGTGCTGGGTAGGCCTTATCAACAATCAAAATCCAGTTCCGATGTCCCAACAAAGGCAGCTGCTCTTCTAACCTTTGTTGCCAATCCTTATTGTTTATGCTTCCCTTTTGCTGAACACTGGCGGGTTGACAAGCGACTAAAGAAAGTATCAGCAGCAATACCATTATAGTTCTCAATTTTCTTATCATGACCAGCTAATCTGAAGTAAATCCCCCTTGTTCAGTTGCAGTTCCTTCTGAAATGTTACCGTTAATTTATCCGAAGCATCCTCTACTCTCGACAATTTTAGGGGTTTATTATTTAGAACTGCTTTTAGTCGATCCTTTTGCACAGGCTCATTTCTGACCTTACCTATCGAAAACTTCTGCAACTGTAAATTTCCATAAGCGACAGACAGCTGACTTGTCTGTTCAGTATCTTGTTGAATCTGTTCATAACTTCCCCATGCTTCTGCTGTTGTGAAAGGGCATTTGAACTTTTCTGGCAATACCTTCGGTGCAAAAGCCAAGTATTTATTAGGACCATGATACGCATATCCACAAGCATTCACAAATGTACCATAGCTTGCCATGGCACGGGCATAATGATCACTACATTCTATTTCATTAAATGGATTCCGCTTTGCAGCATGGTAACGGTCATGAATGACCCGGGTCAAAACTAAGCTCTCCTCCACCATACCTTCTGCCATCATATGCGCGGCTACCTGATGTTCAAATCCGCTCATACATTCATGAAAATAACCCAATTGCCAGGTTTCATTTTCCCCATAAGCTTTCGCTTCATTTTTAGGGTTGGTATTCATCACCATCCCCCCCTCTCCGGCAAGAGCATAAGGACGACCATTCAAATGCGTTTTGATATAAGGACCTACATCCATTGTAAAGTTGTACTTCCATAAAGCACGTAAAGCCGCCAATGTCTGTTTTTGATCATTGATACGGGGCATCCCCAATTGAAAAGTCCATGCCTGTCCATACACCTGATCAATATGGCAAGTGTTGTAAGAACCCAGATTTTTACGGCCAGATTCTGTATTGGGACGATGAATATAATAATCACCATTAAAGAGTTCTTTATCCATATTCACTGAGCCTTTCTTGACATAATCGTAGCACAATTTTGCAAAACTCCTGTCTCCCATTTCCGTAGCCATTGCCCCTCCAGCTTGTACAGCAGCCAGACAAAGACCTACAATCCATGATATCTCACCTTCCCAGACCGCATCGAGCGTATTTTCCATAGGTGTATCGGTCATACCGTCGCCGTTCTTGTCTTGATCAATAATAAACTGGATCGCTTTTTTTAAATTAGCCCAATTTCTCTTCAAAAAAACATTGTCGCTAGACATCTGATGATCCCGGTAAAAACGAAGTACAACACCTGCCTGCCCATCTATAGCAGGACGGCTTTCATATTCGGCTCTAAAAATAATCGCCCCAGTCTCTGGTTTAAAGGCAATGTCAAGATCCGTGACCTCACGCAGATTACGCTCCAGCTCAGGAAATATACGTCCCATGGCCTGTCCGTACTGCCAGACGTGTGTGCAGGTTCCTGCACATGCACCGATACCTTCCCAGCCCCAAAAACGGCCCGTTGCGAACCGATACGTATTGGCTGTAGCCAAAGTTCCGATATTAACAAAAGTGCGGTCCAGGAACCAGTACGGAAGCGTCGAGTCATTCCACGTATCAGCCCATAATAATGTGTTTTCGTCCAGTTTATTTCTCTCCTGATTATAATACTCCAGTACATGATAAGCATTACTAAACTTTGTTCCGTACCAATAACCATTTTGAGCATCTTTAATTCTTTCCTTCAGCTTAGGATGAACATTGTTAAAATACCAACTTATCGCATAAGAGATTTTAACCTTTGTAGTAGCAGGTATCTTTCTTTTAACAGTAAGACTCCCCACCTGCAACTCATTAAAACCGATATTGCTAGACCCTGCTTCACTGATTAGATCAGCAGGGTTTATAGGCCATTCTTTAATTTGCGCTACAGCAATCGCATCACTGTGCTGGCACGATATGGCCATAGAGCCATAATCACTGGCTATAAGATCTTTCTCCGGAACCTGTTGACATTCGAAAAATAACGCTTTCCCATCAATAAGATCTTTCGAAACCGACACTTTACGGACCGATGAAAAGTCTTTTCTATTCTTATGAACCCCATTTTCTAGCCAGCCACTAATCAGTACATCCAATGGTTGATCAGTTTTATTAACGACTTCAACATGCAGCGTAGTCATAGGCAGTGAAGAATTTTCGATATCCAACGGAATAAAAGGAGAATAAGCCGTAAGCTTTACATCAACCGGAAAATCAGCACTACTGTAAGTTACTGTACATGTCGGGTACGAGGGTTCAAATACAATTTCGTCCCAATGGTTTTCGCGGAGCTCTTTTATCAACTGCTTACCTTTATAATACACAGAGATTGCAAATCCCTGTTCCAGTATGCGTAGATTATCTGCAATAGCCGGCTCAATATAAGCAGAACCATCTCTTGGACGAATCCGAACCTGTTCTTTACCGTTGTTCCATAGCACTATTTTCGGTTCTACACCTTCCTTCATACCATCGTAAGATTCGTTGTAAATCTGCCACAGCCACAACCGGCCGTCCCCTCCGATATACACAGTACCAGTATGAAGTCCTCCAATAGGCATACCGATATATTTGAGCTCATTTTTACTTTTAAAGTACTTGATTTTTTCTCCACGCTCATATAGTGAAGCTAGCCATTGGGGATCTATAGCCTTATCGGCTTCAATATTATGAATTGGTTGTTCCCATGCAAAAATGCTGCGGGACCATGCCGGAAACTGTGTCGCCAAAACACCCAAGCTGATTAAACTTGAATTCCTTAAAAAATTTCTTCTGTTCATTATTTACGGTTTATCATGCCTAATTACCATCCTGGGTTCTGAGGCAGTAGGTTTTTATTTTTGTCAATTGAACTCTGTGGTACTGGCCATAGGTAATGTTTACTCTTTTCAAATTTTCGGTTTTGAGCAAGAAATCTCGGTTTAGTCCAGTCACCGATCAGATCATTCTGATTACTGTTGATACCCTCTGCATTTTTATTCAGTACATCTTCCGCAATTTTCCAGCGTAATATGTCAAAATATCGCTTATGTTCTGCAACAAACTCATGCCGTCTTTCTTCCCGAATCAATTTACGCATAACAGCCTGATCTGACAAATCACTATTGCTTAACAAAGGTAGGCCTGCCCTCTTTCTAATCTGATCAATCATGGTTTTGATCTGCAGATCACCAGGTTTAAACTCATTCAATGACTCAGCAATGATCAGTAAGGTTTCAGCATAGCGATAAATAGGCCAATTGGCAAAACCAGCATCTGTTTTAACATACTCCGGTTCGTTAAACTTCAGGTACATATACCCCGTAATTCCCCCGCCCTCACTGTTGATTTTTTCACCCATATTGTAAGCTGGGTGAGGTTGGTAAGCCGCATATTTGCCATTTGGACGCAATACAGGTTCACCAGGTAACATAAATGTTTTTTTCAACCTTTTATCCCTGTTTTCCCAAGGTTTTGCCGGATCATATAAATTGGAACTGCGAATGTCTTTACCATCGGTACAGAGATAAGAATCAACCAATTCGCGGGTCGGACAAAAACTTGCCCAACCATTTCCTGTTATCCCCGTTCCTGCCGGAGAAGCCAGTACTGGTAACATATGGGTTATTTTATCTTCCACGTACTGTCTTGCCAAGATTACTTCAGTCGTATTGAGATTGTTGGCCTGCTTAAACACCTCCGCATAATCGTCGACTAAACCATATCCCATTTTTAAAACTTCGGATGCCGCCTCATAGGCCTGTTTCCACAACTGTGGATCTGCAGCACCTTCATGATATTGTTTGATACTGGCTTGATGTAAATAGATATTTGCTTTTAACATGTAGGCTGCCCCCTTGTTGATTCTTCCCAAGTTTGCTCCAGTATAATGTTCCGGCAAATGATCGATAGCATAAACCACATTTTCAAGAGCATAGTCCAACACCAGGTTTTTATCTGTCCGCGGTAATGCACTTTCATCAAGATTGATCGGTTCATCTTTGATCAATGGGATATTACCGTAATGTTGCACCATTCTAAAATAACGCAATGCTAAAATAAACCGAGCCTCCGCTTCAAGTCTATTTTTTACATCTTGCGTAAAAGACATTTTACTTAACTGTTGCAAATAATAAAGACATTTCCGAATATCATCATATCTCCACTCCTCCTGAACGTAAGCAGTCGCCGCATTATGATTACCCATACTGATATACCCGAGGCCACCTTCACCCCAAGCATTGGTCATAACAGAGTTATCGCTTTGACAATCACGCCAAAAGTCCCGTTCTCCAGGTAATGCTGTATATACTGCATTAAGCCCCACCAGGGCATCATTTTCTGTTTTCCAAAAGTTTTTTTCTGCAGCCTCAGATAATGGATCTCTATCCAAAAACTTTTCACAGTTGCTAAAAAGCACCGGAATAGATGCACAGATTATTATTTTGCTTATAAAATTAAATTTCATGATAGTATATTTTTAAAGGCAATGAAACAGCCTGCAGTACTTGTTTTCATGTTATACGGACAAGCATTTCATCCTTTTTTAAAAGTTAAGATTAACACCAAATGAAAACGTTCTGGATAGAGGATAATAACTTCCCTCTGGATCAAACCCAGGATATGCAGTGATCGTTGCCAGATTCTGTCCCGACAGAAATAACCGAAGTCCGTTGAGTTTCCAATTATCCATAAGACGTTTCGGAAACGTATATCCCACCTGCACATTCTGAATCTTGAGATAGTCGGCCTTTCTTAACCAATAGTCAGAATACTGCTGATCGTTAGAAGTATTTTGTAAGGACAATCTTGGATAACTCGCATCGGTATTCGTTGTTGTCCAATTATCCAGATGCATAGGCCTTGCATTCTGTGTTAGAAAAAATGCCCAGCCTTCATAACCGCTGATGTAACGTACATTTTGTAGTGTTCCATAAAAATTAGCCATCATATCCAAATTTCTCCATCCCAAACTGATATTCATACCAAATCGAATACTGGGCTTGTCCCGCAAAATCACACGATCCTCCCCATTGATTACGCCATCATGATTTTGATCTTGATAACGGATGTTCCCTGGAAAAACATTTGTCCCCTGCGATGCGCTGTTCTGAATTTCATCTTCAGATTGAAACAGTCCGATAGCTTGATATCCATAAGGAAGATTGAAGGTATGCCCGACCTCGGTATAGGTTGAGGAACCAATCCAAGGTCCTGTTCCTGCTAAATCCCGGACTTTATTCTTGGAAAAAGAAGTATTAAAGTCCACGGCCCAGTTCCAATCATTTTTGTGATCCTTGTATCCAACCAAAACTTCTAAACCAGAGCTCTTCAGTTTCAACAGGTTGTCTAACGGTCCTGTTAAACCAAATTCTGAAGGTACTGGAGGAGCATACAAGATCTTATCCCTATTATTTATGAAATAATCAATACTGAAATTGATTGTCTTGGCGATTCCCAGATCCAGACCAAAATTAGTCTGTTTCGATTCTTCCCAACTGATATTGGGATTGATCGACACATTGTTCCATGCCCCCGGGACAACCAAACCATTAAACCCGTACATCGCAGGCTCATAGGCCAACACAGCAGCAGTTGCATAGTTACCCACCTTTTCTGCATCACCCAATATTCCCCAAGAACCTCTTAATTTTAAAGAGGAAATTAAATCCCAATGAAAAAAATCTTCCTTATGGATATTCCATCCGGCTGAAAAAGAGGGAAAAATACCCCAACGATAACCTTTAGCAAATCGTGATGAACCATCACCTCTTATATTTGCCTGCAAAAGATAGCGACCTTTATAATCATAATTTAAACGTCCAAATAACGATTGAATGGCTACATCTTTAGCCTGTCCAGCAGATCTCATATTTATTTGACTACCACTGTTAAGCACATCGACTTCTCCAAAAGGGAGATTCTCTCTAAATGCGGAAAAGTCTGATGTATTAAAATATTCCTGTGAGAATCCACCTAACAATTTGATGGAATGATCACCAACTTTCTTGTTATAATCTACTGTAAATTGGAGCATATTTCGGTAGTTATTACTCACTCCTTCCGTCAAGCCTGTTATTCTATTCTGCACAGAAGCGACCTCCCCCTTATCATTGTAAAGATTATAAGTCAAGACCCGATCTTTACTCCAATTATCATAGGTATAACGTGAAAAATTCCCTTTAAACTCGAGATCTTGAATCGGTCTAAATACCACTTCAAAAATGCCCATCAGCTCCTTATACTTTTGTTTATTATAACCAGCTTCCTGTACACCCGCAATTGGATTATTCGCAATAGCAGAACCTGTTCCATACTGACCAAATGAATTTTTGATAAAATTTATCGGTGCTATACGCGTAGCTTGACTTTGCCAGGATTCAACTCCTCCCTGGGGTGTATTGATATAAGTTTCTGTATATTGAATATTAGCTCGCGCAGTTAATTTATCCGAAAGTTTAAATGTCATATCGGGTTTAAGGATCACACGGTTGTAATTATTATTCGGTAGCGTCCCATTCTGATAATCGTGCGATGCCGAAAATCTATATTTCATTTTTTCTGTATTCCCGGAAAAAGCCAGATAGTTATTGGTGATCAAAGTATTACGTTTATAAATCTCTTCGTACCATTTTACATCTGCATATTTTCCATTTTTAAGATCTTCCAATCCTTTCTGGCCATAAAGAGGTGTCTTACCATCATTAACCAAAGCTTGATCCCACAGCTTCATAAAATCTTCAGAGCCTACAAAATCAATCTGAAATTGTGGCGATTGTATACCTACTGAACTATTCAGTTCTATCCTTAATTTATCCAACTCCTGACCACTTTTGGTCGTAATCAGGATCACCCCATTCGCGGCACGAGAGCCATATATCGATGCCGAAGCGGCGTCTTTCAATACAGAAACACTTTCGATATCATTAGGATTGAGCGTATTGATATTTCCTGGCACACCATCAATCAAAATCAGTGCGCCAGAACTTCCTCCAATAGTGGATGTCCCCCGAATATTAATGGTAGCACCACTACCGACTGCTCCACTTCCTTTACTTATATTGAGCCCCGGGACAGTTCCAGCCAACAACTCCTGTACATTCGTGACGGGTTTAGATTTTAATGCTTTTCCAACATTTACCACACCAACCGATCCAGTAAGATCCGATTTCTTCTGTGTACCATATCCCACAACAACAACTTCGTCCAGATTATTAACAACACTCTGTAATGTAATCGTCAGATTTCCACTCTGAAGAATCGTCACCACCTGTGTTTCATAACCGATGAAACTAATCTGTAATTTATCCCCTTCAGCAGCATTAATTTCGAATGTCCCCGATTCATCCGAATGCGTCGCAACTTCACTATCCATTTTCTTAATCGTTACACCAGCAAGTGTGCCTCCTTGACCATCTTTCACCACGCCCTTTACCTTCTTCTCTTGTGACGTTTTAAGCAACTCAACCTCTTTATTGACAATATGCCGTTTTGATGTTGCTTTTGACGCTATTATATACTGATTGCTAGAAATTTTTTCAGCTTTCAGATTTATGCGAGCTAATAAAATATGAAGATCTTTCAATCTTATCGAAGCACTGTCAAAATTTTCTATTGATTGATTTTTAAGCACCTGATCAGCATATACAAAATAGATTTTTTCCCGTTTTGAAATCAGGGATAAAAGCTCATCTAACTTCATCGTACTGACTTTGCCGCTATTATTAAGCTGTTCACTGATGACGATTATATTCGTTTCACTAAAAATGCCTGCAGCACGGGCTGTATGCGGACTAAGCACAAGAAGGCCAGGCCACATCAAGACGAATTGTTTGGTCCAGTTGCGGTTCATAATTTGATTTTGAGATTTATGGTTTTATTGATTATTTTTTTTAAAGATTATTTGGTCATTTTCCTTAACAATTTCAATGTTATAAATACTGCTTATAGAGCGGTAAAGATTTTCCTGGTCCCGAACATCAATCTCGCCGCTCATCGTGAAGCCCTGTATTTCCTTTGGTAGATTATTTACAATATCTACGCCTTGTGTGATTTCTAACCAGGTTACAATTTCATGCAGGCTCGTATTATTCAATTGCAACACGCCCGTATGCCAAGCATTCATGAGAACCGCTTTAATCGGCACCAATTTCAATTCATTTCCTTCACTTTTGACCACTTGTCCAGGTGCCATGATGACCTTTTTATCAAACTGATTAACTGATACACGACCTTCATCCAGAGCAATTAACTTGACATGTTTATTATTGATCATGTTGAAACGCGTTCCAAGAACTTTCACCTCAAATCCATCTCCTTTAACTGTAAACGGTACCCGAACTTTATCTTTTATTTTTTTTGCAACATGTAGATAAGCTTCTCCCTCAAGCTCAAGATGTCTTCCCTGTTCATCTTCGCGATATTTAATCTGACTACCCTTATTTAAGATGACCCGACTGCCATCCGGAAGTGATACAGAACGTTGGTCAATTGCAGAAACGATTGCAATAGTATCAACAGATTTATAATCCAAAGGCATATTAAACCATATCGAAAGCGATAATATAGCGAAGATCATTGCTGCATATGGAATCCAACTGCTAACCATCCGCTTCAAGAATGAAGTTCGAGATACGGGTGAATCCGAATATTCAACAAAGTCATCGACGGCCGACCAAACCTCTGATGCATACGCATCGCCATTAAACACGGATTGCTCAAAATACTGCAGCTCATACAAAGTTCTAGCTAAGTAAGAAACAGGTCTATACGCTAGCCGTTCGGCAAACCATTGCTCCCATTCATCTTGTTCGACAAATTCGGAACGTGCTAATAGTTTACAGAATTCCTGATTTTCATACAAATCATGCAAAAGCTCATCTTCTTCAGGTAGTTTCATTTAAGTCATTTAGGTTCTTCTCACTATTTGTACATCGTACTATTAAAAGACACAAGATCTCAAACTTTACCCCACCCAATCATTAAAAAAAACATATCACACTGATTATCAAGCAAAAATAATTCAACACATCAGATAACAGATCGAAATCATATAAATTCTTATATTTGGTTGGCTGATAAAAGAAGCTTAAGCATCTATTTTTAATGAAACTACTAGAACACGATAATCATGAGTGGAATAATTTCTGTGCGGGAAACCGTACATCATTTAAAGTGATCTATGAGAATTATTTCAACAGTTTATTTCTGTATGGTTTACGCTTTACAGACAATCATGAGGTTATTAAAGATATCATCCAAAACCTGTTTTTTAAATTATGGGAAAACAGAAAGTCACTTCAGGATATTAAGCACCCACGCAGTTATCTGCACCGGGCCTTGCGTAACCTTCTCCTAAATAGTCAGCGCGACTCCAAACAGTACCTACATGAGCCTATTGACGAAGAGCATTATTCATTTCAATTGGATTTACCTATAGAATCTACCATTATTCGTGAAGAAGAACGATTGGAAATTCATAAACAGTTGAAAGACGCTTTCCGTCATCTTACCCCAAAACAAAAGGAAATGCTGTACCTAAAATATGTGAAACAGCTTTCATTTGAAGAAATTGCCGAAATTTTGGAAATTTCAATAAAAGGTACTTATAAGCTACACCAAAGAGCTATACAATCATTAAGAGCACAACTTGGTCAGATAGGAAATTCCCTTTTTTCCCTTATTGTATTGTACTTTCAGATCGTAAAATGATTTACTAAAATTCGATGAACTTATATTATTAAATAAACGTAAAAGGTTTATATAGATTTTAAAATCGCATCCCTTGCCCATTTATTAGCAGTACAATTTTACCTAACGTCCACAAGCTTAGTAACAAGACACGATTTAAGAAATAAGAAAGTTATTTTGATGGAAAATGATAAAAACCTTTCAGTTTGGAGTATACCCCTGAAATAGAAAAAGGAGATACTATTTGTATCTCCTTTTTCTATCATAAGCCATTTGAACTTACTTAAATTTCAACAGATTAATATGTTTACAATAAAACGTTCAAATCAGTTGTATATAAAATGATGTCAGGAACAAACTTTAAATTTTCCGCCGTTAAGAATTATTTTTGACAACATCAACCATATGATCCAGATCAAACGGTTTTTCGATATAATCATCAGCTTTACAATCTTTTGCTGTTTGAGGCAAATCATATGATGTTGAAGTAAGCACGGCCGATAAATCCTCTGTTTCTGGATCACTTTTCAACTCTTCTATCACTTTCGTACCTTTCTTCCCTCCCCGAATATGCTCATCTACTACCACAACATCGGGTTCGATCTTGTCGATATTTTCAATGGGTTCGGTTGTTAATGATGAAGTAACATCAAAGCCTTCATCCGTCAAAACTTCATCCATGATTTCAAGGATATCTTCATCATCCTGAATAAGCACAACCTTTTTTTTCATATTTCCAACAATTTTGACACAAATATATAGATATAAAATTAATATTCTAAAGACCTAATCAACACCTTTTAAACATGATAACAAATTGACAATCAATAAAATTTATAGTTAAATTTATATCACAAAAGTTTAACATAAACACACTAGTAGGATAATTATAAAACTTTTTTTATAGAGCCATCAACATCTCGCGTTCTATTGCCAAGTAACAATTATAAACATTCTAATCTATTTACCACATCGAAAAATATGGTTTAGTTAAAGCCGGAAGTACCTGGTCCCTAATTTCATGTTCAATGCCCCCCATTTAATAGATTCAAATGCATACAACATCTTACTGTTATCAGCACTGTATGCTGGCATTACAAAAATATATTGATCATAATATTTTAAATTGTAGGTAGCTTATAACCATTATGGTAAGATGCCGATATTAATTTATCTGCATCTTCAGTACCAAAAGACCAGGTTTCTTGGTTCCAATAAATCTTCTTTCCCGTACGATAGGCAATGTTCCCCATTTGCGAAAATATCGCGATTGCAGCCCCATCCTCCACAGGACAGTTCAAAGTCGATGAATCTCTGCTTTTCACTGCTTCAATAAAATTAACCGCATGCAGATTCAAACCGTCATCAACTGAACGCTGAAAAGCAATGCCATCCATGCGCCCCTTTTCAGGAATGACCTCCCAACCGCTTCGGTTAAGCACTAAAGTACCATTGTTTCCAATAAAAGCCACGCCATGATCCTTTCCATAAGGACCACCGTCAATACCTGTAGCATGCTCCCATTGCACATTAAAACCCTCAAACTCATATACCGTGGTTAACGTATCTGGAGTTTCGGCTGCATCTTGAGGATAAGCAAACTTCCCTCCAGATGCCATAATTGAAATCGGTTTAGTCGCCTTCATCCCTAGCAGTGCATAATCAAGCATATGAACACCCCAATCTGTCATTAAGCCACCAGCATAATCCCAATACCACCTAAAATCAAAATGAAATCTATTCGGATTAAAAGGATGTTTCTTTGCAGGACCCAACCACAAGTCATAATTCACACCTGCTGGAACCGGCCCATCAGGTTTAACAGGAATACTTTTCATCCAACCTTGGTATGCCCAAGCTTTTACCAAGCGGATCTTACCCAGCTTTCCGGAATGCACAAATGCCACTGCATCTCGAAAATGTTGTTGACTGCGTTGCCACTGCCCTACCTGAACAATGGATTTACTTTTCTTTACTGCATCCACCATCGCCCTGCATTCAGCGATCGAATTACCCAATGGTTTCTCAACATAAACATCTTTCCTCGCCTGGCAAGCTTCTATCATCTGTAAACAATGCCAATGATCAGGCGTACCGATAACCACGACATCCACATCTTTACTTTTTAATAAATCACGGTAGTTGTTAAAACCTTTTACCGAAATACCTCTTCCTTCAAGCTCTTTTATCCGCTTCTGTAAAACAGTGTTGTCCACATCACAAAGTGCTGTACAGACAACATCTGGATGTTTAAGGATCGCATTCAAATCGGACCATCCCATACCATTAATACCAATGGCACCAACACGAATTTTTTGCGTTGCACCCACTGAAGCATATAGCTTAGGAAATATAGAAGTTAGACCAGCTATTGTAACGACAGCTGTCGAGTTCTTAATAAATTTTCTTCTTGATGTGTTAGTCATAATTGTTTAAAATTTGTTGGTTAATTTGGTTGATCGAGCGATAATACAAAGGGTGTGCATCATTCTAGTTTATTTGTCTTAAAGACATTTAATACATAAAGAACCATATTTTATTCCAAAAAAGCAAAAAAAATAGCAAATTGAAATATATCAATTGTATTTCCCACATTTCCTACACCCTCAAAAACAATGCTTTATCAGTTGCTACATCAATAAGACCAACCACACAGAATCCATATCCTGCATGCATGGCTGTATGAAGCTCTATAGTCCATGATGTAATTGGCCTGGAACACATAAAAATGCTATTTTCAGATAGTTTGATAATAGAATTTCAAGCTTTGAAATGTGATTATTGTACCCTGATTTCTTTGATATTAAACATTTTTTAACTATCTTAACAAAACACTCAACAATTATCAGTTTCAAATTAAATTTCTGATAAATAAAATGTAAAAGTTATGATATTAAAAGAACAATTACAGAAAATCGCCAATGTAAAAAGTAATCCTTGTGTAACCATCTCGCTGAATACGCATCGTACTCACCCGGATAACCTCACAGATGCAGTTTCCTTGAAGAATTTACTTAAAGAAGCCGAAGATAGATTAACAACAACGTTTGATAAAAAAACAATAGCCCCCCTATTGGAAAAAATACAAACGATAACTACGCAGATCGATCTCAATTATAATCTGGACAGTCTCCATATTTTTCTCTCTAATGATACCGAAGAAATAATAAAATCAGCATGGGAAACAAGTCGTGAAGGCGTACATATCTCCGAAAGATTCGCTGTTCGCTCACTTATCAAATCCTATAATAGAAGTACAAACTATTTGCTGATGTTACTATCACAAAGTGGTGTACAAATTTATGAAGCCGTAAATGATAGCATAGTTACTGAAATAAAGAATGATGACTTTCCCTTTCCGGAGAATACGCTTCAGGTGGCCAACGCAGATCAAGCCAGTAATGCCCGGAAAGTAGATAATATGGTGCGTGAATATTTAAATACCGTCGATAAGGCATTCGTAAAACTGCATCACGATACCGGATTGGCTTGTGTGGTCATCAGTACAGAAGATAATTATGTCAAATTACAAGAAGTAGCTGATATACCAGCGGCCTATATTGGACATGCTCCAATAAATTATAACCACGTTGCTCCTCATGAAATTGTAAAGCAATCTTGGGAGATTATTGAAACATTACAAAAACAGCAACGTACCGACGCCATCAGTCAGATGAAAGAAGCCGTAGGAACAGGTAAAGTACTGACGGATTTGCAAGAAATCTATCAAGCTTCCCTGGATGGTCGCGGGGAACTTCTAATTATTAATAATGATTTTTCGCAGCCTGTAGTCATGACAGACGAAAGAACATTTGATCTCGTTGATGATGCGAACCAAGAAGATGCCATAGATGATATTGTTAGCAATATCGCTTGGGAAGTACTGTCTAAAAAAGGTCGCGTTGTATTTACAACTCAGACCGACCTAGCTGATTTAGGTGAGATCGCATTGCAAGTCAGGTATTAATAAGTGAGAACTATTAATACGATGTAAACAATTAACGAGGTGCGGGATAATATATTCCGCACCTTTTATTTTACTTTCAAAACCTTTTCCAATACATGCATCAGTTCAGTTCCTTGCAATTACTTTACCATCTTTATCGATTAAAAAATTCATCGCTATTACATTTATGTCGTATTTTTCCTATAGGTTTGATATAATAATAAGGAATAATTGAATACAGTCAAATGATACAGTCTTTTTTACTCATTGGCCAATCAAATATGGCAGGCCGAGGTTACGTAAATGATGTACCTCAGATATTAAATGAAAATATTAAAGTTTTACGGAATGGCAGGTGGCAGATCATGTTTGAACCTATCCATAATGACCGCTCTACCGCAGGGGTTGGCCTTAGTTCTTCATTCGCAGCCTCATGGCAAGCGCACAACATAGAACTTGAAATTGGACTCATCCCCTGTGCAGATGGCGGCACAAGCCTAGATGACTGGTCTATTGGGGGTGCACTTTTTGATCATGCAGTTGCGCAAGCCAAGTTAGCGATGCGCAGCAGCCAATTAGCAGGCATACTCTGGCATCAGGGCGAGAACGATAGTTTTGCCCACACTGCGGCACATTATAGTGATAAATTTGAAAAAATAATAGCTGAATTACGCTCACAATTGGACGCTCCGCATCTGCCTTTGATTATTGGTGAGATTGGAAACTTCTTAACAAACGGGCTTTATGGCCAATATTTTACAAGCTACCCCAAAGTCAATGAAGAATTGTTAAAGTATGCACAATCACACGCACATTGTTATTATGTAACAGCCAAAAATTTGACTGCAAATGAAGATCAGCTTCATTTCGATGCAAAATCTCAAAGAATATTAGGGGTTCGATATTATGAGGCTTTTGCCAAATTACAGCACATAACTACACCATTATTAAATGAAAAAGCACGAGTAGAAGATCTATATAAAAGACCTATGACTGAAAATGAAAATAAGCTGCTCTTGCAACACAGATTTGGTTCTGGAGAGATTTCTCAAGAAGAATTTTTAATAAAAATGAAAGCTCTTGGTATTTCATAAGTAGCACAAAAAATAATAACGTTTGATTTTATCATAAAAAAAAGTTTTCCAATACATGTATTAAATAAGAAATTCTAAAAAGCCCTTTTTAATCATTTCAACAGAACATATGCTGAACTTAAATTTTACAGATTTTCCAACGCTGCATACAGAACGGTTAACATTAAAAAAAATACTCAGGAAGAATTATAACTTCATTCATAAACTACATTCCGATCCAGTTACAAACAATTTTGTTGGCCGGGACAATGCGACGACTTTAAAACAGGCAGTCAATTACATTGAAAGAATCAATGGAATGGTAAAAAAGAAAGAATGTCTGTACTGGGTGATCACCTTAAGTAACAATGATACTTTAATCGGTTCGGTCTGTTGCTGGAACTTTGATCATGAATCTGATATGGTCGAGATTGGTTATGAAATGTTACCAGAATTTCAGGGAAAGGGCTATATGAAAGAGGCTTTACAGGCCGTTATTAGATTCACTTTCAATAATTTGAAGGCAGCAGTAATTACGGCATTTCCTTCATCAGATAATAGCAATTCTGTAGCAATATTGAAAAAGCTAAATTTTGTATTTGAAAACCAGACTTATAACAACAAACACGTAAACATAGAAAATATAGTTACTTACACGTTAAGACCATAATCATAAAAACAGGTTTAAATGCCATAGTCTTAAATTTAATTTCCTGACTATGGCATTCAAGATTATAACGTTTCTAAGATTTTACGGGCTTTTTCATTTTTAGTATTGATTTCAAGTACTTTTCGGTAGTTCTGCTTTGCTTTTCCTTTCTGTCCGTCTTTGAGATAAGCCTCAGCTAAACTATCGTAGACATTTTCACTCTCTGGATACAAGATCGTGTTGATGCTAAAAACAGCAATAGCCTGAGCATTTTTTTTCTGATGGAGCAGTTCATATCCTGTACCATTCAGAAAGCCTTCTGAAAGCTGCTCATGTTGGCTATCCTCTTGTTTTGCCTTTTGATATGCCTTTACACCTTTTTCAAAATGACCTTCTAAAATTAATGCTAAGGGTATAATTTCATCGCTGCCGATCTGAGGACTTTTAGATCGAACAGTTTTATCAGCTAAAGTCTGTACAAGTTCTTTTTTACCAGAACTTGAATCCATATCAAAACTCACCTTGAAATTCCAGTCTCGCATAGCGAATGTATTTTCTCCAACTTTGATAAGTTCCACCGGAGCATCCACATTGCGAACTGTCATCAGTTTACCATTTTCTTTATAGACTTTGATAAAACCATATTTTTCAAACTTGTAGCTCCCTAAATGAGCATTTAAATCATGCTGACTTAACGGCAGAATTTGATTAGTTGGTGCAATATAATTGGGCCAATGGTAGACTAATGCAACGGATCTCACGAGCTCATTGATAAACAGGGGTTTGTTGGTGTTTGTAAGAATCACAACTCCGTCACCGCTTGTTTTACTTCCAATAAAGCTACTACTAAACCCCTCATTCCAACCACCATGGGTCACATAAACCTCTCCGTTGTAATTTTCTAGAAAAATGCCCAAACCTATAAAAGGTTCAATAAACGGACTCGTAAATTCTTCTGCCATTTTTTTGGAAATTACCCTACTGCTTTTGCCACTAAGTGTATTTTGAATATCGATGACAAACTTAGCATAATCTTCGGCCGTAGACCACAGACCCGCAGCAGCCTGCTCCGGATAAATATGGTATCGTCCCTCCACTTTACGTCCATCGACACCATAGGCTGTAGCTGTGAACTGTGCTTGTGCTGCTGGAAGTGGCTGTGCAAAACTGCTGTTGTGCATAGCAAGAGGGAGAAGCACTTTTTCACGCATAATAGTCGTAAAATCTTTCCCCTCGAGGTCCGAAAGCATCTGTTGCATCACCGTATATCCACCACCTGAATATCGAAAATTAGCCCCTGGAAGCTTATCCACAAAAACTGCAGGGGTATTGGAAGGTTTTACGCCATTCAACACTTGAGCAGCAGTAGGAAGAGGATCACTTACCTTATAACCAGGAAATCCACTTACTGTAAAACCAGCAGTATGGCTCACAATATTTTTTAGTGTAACTTTTTTCGATTTAGTCCATTCATTTTCAGAAACTTTCCATGACTTCAGATATACATTAACATTACTATCAGGGTCTAACTTTCCCTCTTCCACGGCTTTCAAAGCCGCATAAGCGCTTACAGGCTTACTCATCGAAGCTACCTGGAAAAGTGTTTTTGAAGTTACTGGCGTTTTAGAATCAAGATCTGCATAGCCATACGTTTTACTCCAAATAACTTTTGAGTCTTTGATAACAGCTATACTCACCCCTGGAACGTTATAAAACTGCATCCGGGAAACGATATCCCAAGAAGCTTCGCCCTCAAAACGGACTGGTGGGATTAATCCAGCTTCGACCTTGGAAATACCTTCCTGAATCGTCATGTGGGTCTGTGCAGAAGCAGTTCCTACCAACATTCCGAGAATAATTGTAAGGGAGAGCGGTTTTATAATCATCATATTTATCTTGGCTAAAAGTAAAAATTGAACACTGAATTCCTTTATGATTTGCAAATGAATTACTGATATGTAGTAATCGATTGGGAGACTTTCCAGTTACCGCCGTCATTGACCAAAGTTACAAGATCATTCTTAGTAAATCCTTCAAATTGCATTGTTATTCTCGCTACTTTATAATCAGCGGAATTCTCTACGATTATGGTACTCGTTTTACAGTTCAGTTGATCTCCTTTTTGTTTTTTTAAGAATGAGACGACTTCTGAACGACTATTGGTCCGCCCTTCTTTTGCGTTTATCTTTTGGGTGAAATCTGAAGTAAAAAGTTTTTCCAGCCCTGCTGATTCACCCGCAGTCATAATCGCTACGTAATGGTCGATAGCTAGCGCTGCTGTCGATAGATTGACAACTGTTTTTTTATTCGGTACTTTTGGTTTTGCGGTTGCCATAGTGAAAGTCGATACTACGATCAAGGCTACTGCTACGAATGTGTTTGCTAAAGTTTTCATAATGTCTTTATTTTATATTGATGGTTAGTCGTTCTTTTATTGATTCAAAAATAGTTTGTAAATCAATCGAACACGATGACATTTAGACTAAGCTCAGGAAAAACTCGGTGAATACAGGGAATTTATAGGTGAAAATATGGACATCAACCTGAATTGCAATTGCGCCAAATAGCGATACTTTCCAAAATTTATACAAGAAACGATTAATGAGGACGACAATTCCACTGATCACTTCAATAAAAATCCGACAAGCTGAAAGATCAAACGTCATCTTTGGCAGTCTTTCTTCCAATAAAAAAGACCATTAATCGGGATGTGATTTCCTTCAATATTTCACTTTTTGATCCTTATATTTGCAGAAATTAGAGAGGCCGAAAAACTACATCTATCACTTTATTTTGTTTATTAAATGAATATTGAGACATTACATTACCTACAGACATTCATTCATTATACCTTACATTTTTTAGCTCCAGGATTACTTTCTTATGTGTTTTTTAGAAAACAATGGAAACGTGCCTGGTTAATCATGATTGCTACAATGCTGGTTGATCTCGATCATTTGTTAGCGACTCCAATATTCGCACCAGATCGTTGCAGTATAGGCTTTCATCCACTTCACTCCTATTATGCAATTGCAGTATACTTTATCTTACTCTTTTTTCCGAAAACTCGAATTATTGCGGTTGGTTTACTCTTTCATATGTTAACAGACTGGCAAGACTGTCAATGGCATTGATCAACAAGATCTTAAAAGGTAATTATTAGACAATTACACCATTGATGATCACAAGCAAAACAAAGAGCGCAACTATTAATCATAACATCAAGAGCATACTAGAACCATTTTTTTAGAACTGATTCGCGTTCAGTACCTATTATCGACCGACATTAAAAACTAGACTTTGATATTTATATCCCGAAGCTAAATGAAGCCAATTTTAAAACTAATATTTCTTGCAACAACAGTTCTATTGACAAGTTGCCATTCATCAGCACAATTAAAAGACATCTATTCAACAAAAATTGATAGTTTACTGCTAACTAAAAGTCCACGAGATTTTAATGGAGTAGTTTACATTGAACAAAATGGAATAACAAAATATGCAAAAGCATATGGACGAGCTGATTTCAGCAAAGAGATCCCCTTAAAAATGGACGACAAGTTTTCTACCATGTCCATAGCCAAACAATTTACCGCAGCACTTATTTTACAGCAAGTAGAAAAGGGGAAAATTGATTTGAAAAAACCTATTCGTAAATATTTGCCTGATTTGAAATATACTTGGGCGGATACCGTCACCGTCCATCAACTGCTCAACAACACTTCAGGATTATACAGCGACGATATAGACAAACCATTGAAATTTAAACCAGGATCTTCATTCAATTATTCTAATGTGGGTTATTATGTTGCGGGACTTGTTCTTGAAAAGCAAAGTGGGAAAAGTTTTGAAGCTTTAGTGACAGCGCTATTTAAAAATTGTCACATGAACGATAGCTATTATCCAAATGAAATCAATAGCCAATTACTAACAAAAGGACATACCGTGCTACAAGACAGAACTTTTAGACGCAACGAACAATTAAGTTTTGATGCTAGCCATACTTTTGGCAGTCACTTAATTGTTACTGCACCCGATCTTGCAAAATGGAACGCATGTTTACATCAGGGAAAAGTTCTAAAACCTACCACCTACAAAGTGATGACAAGTTATGTTATAACCAACACACATCAGCTTTTCAGTAAAAATCCTATTGGTTACGGCTATGGTTTGCGAATAAATGATAAAGACAGTATTGCTGAAATTGGCCATACAGGATTTCACCCATCAGAAGGTTTTACGGCGGTTAATTTATACTATCCAAAAACAAAAACCAGTGTTATCATAATGGAAAATGTAGGGAATGAAAATTTTGATATTGCCTATCATTTTGAACAGGAAATCAGAAGAATCATTAAAGAAAGCAATCTTTTGAAATGAAGATGACGCCTACACTTCATGGCTATTCAAGCGGAAATGTGGGCAATGAAGTATTCATTTTCAAACCTGTTAACTACACATTTTTTAAATAGCTCCGCAAATTTAAAAAACTACTATAATAAATACGCTTACCAAATCATAGATAAGCGTATTTATTCTGAATGACAGAACAGTTTAGAACTTCCAAAACGATAAGTAATCACATACCTTTCGACAACAACTCCGCCATACTGTGCTCATAACTTCAATAACGTTTGGAATAATCAAATCGGTCATAATTGCTAGTAACAGTACAAGTATCCGGATATAGATTAAAAGCAAAAAAGTAACATCCGGTGCATCTCTGTCTATAATAGCTGTACTTTTATGCGGTGTTTACCTGCCTCAAGCGCCATAGATTGCTTTTCTTTAGCATTACTAGGAGGAAAAAAGGTCGCTGTTGCATTGGCCGGAACTGTTACATCATAAGTAACAATATTCTTATTCTTTTTCCATTTAGATACAATATCACCATACGGCGAAGCATGTGTAATCTCGGAATGATCCAATGTTTTCGGAAATATGGGCTTCAGCAGAATATGTTTAAATCCAGGCTGTTCAGGATCTGGTAAAATCCCACCCAAAGATTTAAAAAACCAGCCCCCTATTTCCCCAAACATCATATGGTTATCCGATATATCTCGCTTAGCATCAAGATCCCAATTCTCCAGTAACGTAGTAGCTCCGTTAACGACCCACCATCCCCAAGATGGATAAGAATCTTGAACAGCTACTTTATAAGCGGACTCCTCATAACCATTGTTTTTGAGCGCATTCAACAATGCCTTTGCTCCCAAAACACCAACATCTAGATGAAAACCGGATTCCTCAACTTTTTTATTCAGATTAAAAGCGACCTTTGTTTTCACATCTTCAGGAACAACATCCCAGTGCAGGGCCATGCTCAATTCAGTCTGCGTTCCACTTCCATAAATTCCTGTAGAAACATTCAGAAACTTTTCATTGATCGCCTTTTTGATTTTCTTACTTAAGCGATCATATTTCTCATAGTCATCCTGTTTTCCAAACATTTTCGCGGCAGCACTTAGAATTGTCGCATCCACATAGAAATAGATGGACGATGTCAATTCTAAATTTGAAGTAGACTTAACAGGTACCCAGTCTCCACGCCCAAAAGTAGTCAATGCTTCCGGACTGATACGGTCCACATAATCGACATAATTCTTAATATTCTGGTAGGAATCTTCCAAAAGCCTGTTATCGCCATAAAACATATATACCTGCCATGGAATAATTGCGATTGTACTGGTCCAGTCCAGCCCGTTTGCATCACCATATCCCCAGCCACCTGTTGGAATAATATCTGGTAAAACACCATTGGGCTGTTGTTCGTCACGGTGATCGGCAATCCATTTTTCATAGACAGTAATTCCATCAAAATTATAAAATGCTGTTTCGATTGCCAGATGGCCATCACCTGTCCAGCCATTCTTTTCCCTTTGCGGACAATCCGTAGGATACCCCATCAGATTGGATAAATACGCATTATTAGTAACCTTCCAAAGATCATTGACCAACTTTGACGACGTCTTAACCTCACCCTTTGCAGCCACATCACTATGGACAAAATACGATGTAATATGCAGATCTTTTAAGTCCAATGGTTCACTACTGGACACCTCTACGTAACGGAACCCCTTATAGTTAAACTTTGGCATGAACTCATCTTGCTTTTTGCCACTCAGTATTAAAATATCCGTTTGAAAAGGATCAGTCTCTTTGTCACCTCTAAAATAAACATCAATATTAGACTGATCCAGGCGCCCATCTTGATGTAATCGTTCCCCGTGTTTAATCTTTAATACCGTTCCTGCTGTCCCACTGGCTTTCACTCTAGTGATGCCTGACATATTCTGCCCCAGGTCAAAAACGTAGGTTTTATCATCTATTCTTTTAACGCTTTTTGGGGTAAAAGTATTTACCATACGAATTGGAACCGTCTGCTGCGCCACAATCAAATCAGCAGGTGCACTGCGATACCGCACACCATTCCATTTTGAATCATCAAAATCCGCTTCATCCCATCCTTTCTGCTCCAATCTCGCATCATAATGTTCACCGGTGTAGATGCTATTGAATATAATCGGTCCTGAAGAAGTTTTCCAATCGCGCTCTGATGAGATTGTCTCTTCCGTCCCGTCGGTATATACAATACGTAAATCCATGCAAAATGTAGGACGGGTGCGCCACGGCGCATTGTTGAAATCCCATACAGCAAGTGACTGATGGTTGTACCAACCATTTCCAAGTACCACTCCGATTGCATTATTTCCACTTTTAATCTGCGCAGTCACATCATGGACAACATACAACAGCCTTTTATCAAAGCGCGTATACATAGGATCGAGGACGTTTTTCCCAACTTTAGCTCCATTTAAGGAAAGCTCATAAAGACCTGCTGCCGCAATGTAAGCCCGAGCATACTTAACCGTTTTATTCGTTGTAAACTTTTTACGAAAATATGGTGCGGGTTTATCATTTTCGTTGGCATGATCACTAATCCATGCACCTTTCCAGTTGAACCTTGACATCATGCCCGTTTCAAAAGAAGCAACGCCCGAACTACTTGGTCTTCCATCCTTATCCCATACTGTAACTTTCCAGAAATATCGTGTCAGTGCATGAAGATCTTTACCTGCATAACGGACAAGAATATTGTCTTTCATCAGTTTGCCAGTATCCCAGATATTTCCTTTATTATTGACGATTGACAATGAGTCAGTTCCCACTACAACTTGATAGGCCACTTGCTTAGCCCCATGCCGATCGTCTTTCAGCATCCAGGTAAATCTGGGTTGCTCCACATCAATAGCCAATGGATTGACCAGATGCTCGCATTGAAGTGCGATAGGTTCAAAGTTAGCTCCCTTTTTCTGACCATAAAGATTGCAGGAAGCACATAAGCCCACCAGCAATAGTATATTTTTCATTCTTGATTTATTGTTATTCATCTTTTCAATATGCGTATGACTTGTATGCATCATTGGCTTAGATTTATCAATTTTTCAGATTAGCTATAGGAACGCGCGTTCCAAGACATCAACCTCAAAAAGATTATGCTAGCAAATTATAATTAGACGTAGATAAAACGGGTTCCAAATAGTATGCAAACAGACCAAATATAACCATTATTGATACAATAACTGTCCCGTACCAACCTGCTCCTGCACGTTAACAACACAAAAAGTTTATTTTTATAACTTGTAAGATACAAAAAACAAAATCGATAGATGATCAATTATTACTAACTTGAATTCAACAATATCTACAAAAAGTAATGCATCGTTGATCGTAACATCTTCAATATATCACAATAACGCCACAACTATATCACTTTCAGTAAAACGCACCTACCATGAAATACTGCAATAACTTTAAATACTTGATCGCGTTATAATTATTCCATTGTGCTTCAGACGATCCATCGTTATAAACTATTTTTAAATTTAAATCATAATCATAATATATTTTTAGGCTCATCACAGCATTATAGTCAATGCTATTTCCCTCCCTTATTTGCGAAAAAAAGCTTATCAGGTCTTGATTCTCATAAGATGCATCATCCTCAACAATTCGATCAATATTTCGAGAAGCTTCAGAACTGGGATCAGATCCATAAGTGCCCCTCAAGAAAAAATTAAGTATTTCAACTCCTTCATCAAGTTTTGTGCTCGCTATCGTTTTTTCCTGCTGATCATATGCTAGCATGAACAACAAACTGAATAAAATAATCAATGCATGATTAGCGATTTTTCCAAGAGTAGAGTCAATAAATTGAATAATCATTTTTAATTTATATTTTTCATGAATCTCAATGCCAACTATTCTACCAAAAACATATTTCACTCATTACCAGATTATTGAAGAATAATAAGAACAACAGGTTAACCATAATCGGACACTACCTGTTCACAATCGAACAATCTAATCAATGACCCATATTCATACTATGAAAATTCCCTTACATTATCACCTCATTTTAAAAGAGTATTTATGAAAGTATATCTTCTGCCGTTTTGCACAAAAGTCTACTTCTACAATGGCCATAATCTATTAAAATGCAACAAAATTTGAAATTAACCTTGAAATATATTACCTTTAGTATGAAACCAAAAGCGGGTTTAGGGCTGTACTTAAAGGCTTTATCACGCATAATTATAAATCATTAATTACAAACAATGGATAATTTAAAAAATTATAAGTTCGGTGTATTCTATTATAACCCTTCAGACCCTCGTCTATTAGTACCAAAAACACGCTCGAGTATACACGGATACACATTGAATTTTGCAAAACCCATCAGTTCTGTCATATTGGGCATATTCATCTTCCCTGCTGTAGCACTTCTTTACCTAATTTTCAGAAGCTAACTATTTTAAAATATCAATTAAGAGCATAAGCACTTTCCAAAACAATAAGATGCGATTAAAACGCTCTAGAAAAGCTTGAATGAAAGTTATTATATTGATTTACGACAGAATTTTTCATTAAAACTGCGGGGACAACATTGATAATTTTAATAAAATTAACGAAGCTTTATGTAAAAAAAGTTAGGGGAACGAATAAATATATGAAACAATGTTCGCTATTATTTTCATAAAAAAGGTTCAATCACCGCGATTGAACCTTTAGAACTTTAAGTATTGAAAAAATAAAAGCTCCCAAAATTTAGAGAATAAAAATATCTTTGGCTTCAGCGGCCGCGGAATATTTTTCTTCAAGTAATTGTTTAAGTAAAAGCAGTTTCTGTATTACCCGTGATACAATTACTGCATTGAAAAAAAACTACAGGATAATAACGTTCTAACTGACACAGCATCCCTTTCATCCCTAATCTTATCATTTCTTTACGATTAAATATCTTTAGGACTTATCTCTTGAAGCACTTCAATCAATTTCGTCGCTGTTGGACCAGCGGATAGTGGGTTCTGCCCGGTAACCAAGTTTCCATCGCGCACCACATGCGGTACAAAAGGTACCGGAGCCGAACTGAATGAAGCTCCCAATTCTTTTAATCTGGATTCTAATTTAAAAGGGATATAATCACTTCGCATTACGAGATTTTCCTCCATATTAGTAAAAGCAGTCACGTGCCTACCAACCAAGAAATCAGGATCTGTTTGTGCAAGGGCGACTAAAGCCGCAGGACCATGACACACAGCCCCGATCGGTTTATGCTCTTTGATAAAGTCCGCCAGTAAACGTGACACCTCAGGATGTCGAGCCAGATCCCATAAAGGACCGTGCCCCCCTGGAATAAAAACACCATCAAAGGCAGAAGATTGAACGCTTTCCAATTGAACGGTATTCTTAAATCTTTGCTGTGCATTTTCATCATCCAGAAACTTACGGTTATCACTAGTCAAGTGTTCGGTTAACTTACTCATCGGATCAAGAGGTGGTTCACCTCCCAATGGACTGGCCAAAAGAACTTGATATCCGGCCTCTTCAAATTTATAATAAGGGTCTGTCATTTCACCTAACCATACCCCAGTTTTACTATCTGTCCCATCCATTCTATCATGGGAGCTCAATATCATGAGTATATTCCGTTTATTTTCCATTTTAAAAATCCTTTAAGTAAACATGGATGACAATAGACAGAGATAACAATTCGAACAAAGCAAAGTTTGCAGGCATACTACCTGATCTAGGACAATAAATACCTCAAATGTCACTTAATGAACATCTGCACAACAGTAGGATTTTCATTCAATCCCAGTATTCTTTAGTCAAAGATCACCAACACGGTGCAAACCCCAAACAATGTATTTGATAATATGTCATACTTCACAGAACACTTAACAAATCACATCGCACTTACGGTCGATTTCAAAATAGTTTTACAGAATAACGGTTACCACAACCGAACGATGTCCCGAAACACAATACAATGTGCACGAAAAACATAATTACAATCTGTAAAAGGCCGGTATATTTGTTTAAAATTTACAGATTTGAAACAATTGACCATATCCATACTCTTGATGACGTTCTTATTCCAGACGTTTAGCAAAATAGGTATGCTCGTTGATTACAAATTAAACAGGATCGAATACCTTAAATCCTGTCAGAACATTGATAAACCGCTTCTACACTGCAACGGGCAATGCGTACTCATGAAAAAACTGAAGAAGCAGGCTGAAAAAGAAGCAAAACAAGCAACCGTTAACTTAGAACAGTTAGCTTCTATTCATCATCTTGACACCTTCGAATTTCCGAAAAATAACCGCATTTCACGACGTATTACCAAGCACTATCCACAAGATATGAGCTATACTTTCCTTTTTGCAGAAACAATCTTCCACCCACCCCTCTTTTCCATCTAGTTGCAAAAAAACAAGTGACATCATCTGTCATTTGAGTCTTTTCATTTTTCACATTAATTGATACCTATATAGGCTATCCAGTACACGCTATTCATTATTTTGAATAGATACGCTGTATCGTATTCATTTTGAGCAATAGCTCTTGCACAGATTAGCCATATACAAAATCATTAGTCATAACACGAAGATAAATGTTATCAAAATATAAACATACACTTCTTGGCTGTGTATCTATTGCGCTGTTCATGGGTGTAGTAGGATGCACATCAGCTAACCAAAATAGAGAACTGCCTATTTTAGGAGAGCAAGAAATTATTTCCACTTCAAAAGATGGTATTACACAAATGGATACCCTATACCATCATATACCTGAATTTCGCTTTGTCGATCAAGATAGTAACTGGATCAGCAACGAAGATTTAACTGGTAAAATATACCTTGCCGATTTCTTTTTCACCCGCTGTCCGACCATTTGTCCGATCATGTCAAAAAACATGCTGGAGGTGGCTAAGCATTTTCAGCATGAACCACGCTTCGCTATTATATCTCATACCATCGATCCCGATCATGATACACCGTCGGTTCTGAAAACTTATGCACAAAAATTGGGTGCACCAGACTTGTGGAAATTTGTTAATGGCCCAAAATCAACAGTATATGATATCGCGGGAGCTGCAGGTTATTTTTCATTCGCAACAGAAAGCCCTGAATCGCCAGGGGGCTTTGACCATAGTGGAGTATTTACACTCGTAGATGGAAAAGGTCATGTGCGAGGTGTATACAGTGGTATTGAAATGGACTCAGTCAAAGTTGCAATACAAGACATTCAGCTATTATTAGACAAACGTTAACCGATTAAAATAACATCAATAAATATGCATACAATAAAACTAAACACACTCATATTTCTGGGACTGACAACCGTATACAGCTGTAATAACGCCACAAAACCCAATCCATCTCAGATAGAAAATCAGAGTGTTACTGATAATTCCGATCTATCTAAGATGATCATGCTAGCAGATACAACCTTTGAAGGACATCAGGTATCGCTCTGGACCCCGGATAGTCTGACCAATAAATTTGAAAGCCTATACCTGAAGTTTGAAGATGGAAAAGGAAATCCGGTATCGGATCTAGCAGTGGACTATGAAATTAAGATGGATATGGGTATGATGGCACATAGCGGTCCTTATTCCCCTCTCGTAAACAAGGGTAGAGGTATTTATCAAGCGGATGTGGTATTTATCATGGCCAACATGAAAGATATGGGCAAAGGCTGGTTATTTAAAACCTTTCTCAAAGGCAAAGATAAAACGGATACACTAACTTTTGCGCTACCTGTCCAACAAACTACTATACCACGCACAATACCTACTGGTACAGCAACAGATGATCGAGTATTTGTATCCTGTTTACTTCCTCCTGAACTGCCGGCAGGAAAACACAAGATCGAATTTGCCTTACATAAAATGGACAGGGAAAACTTCACAGAGCTTAATGACTATACCATAGCCGTAGAAACATTTATGCCCGCAATGAAACACGGTTCTTCAGAGAATGAAAATGCGGTAAATAAAGGTAACGGACGCTATTCTGGAATAGTCAATTTCACGATGCCTGGCGAATGGACCGTAAAAGTAAAGCTCCTTAAAAATGGAGAATCCGTAGCTCAGGATAGCCTAATTTACCCGATCAAGATAAAATAAAGAGCAATCCTATTCAAAAAAATAATCAAAGAAAATGAAAAACTATTTAAAACAAGGAGTATGCAGTCTCCTCTCGTGCATCTTTTTATTAACAGCTTGTGAAAAAGAAACAGTCGTTCAACCTAACATTGATGCAGCATCAGGTAGTACCACTTTAATATTTGATGCCCGATATGGTGATGCTGACTTCGAATTGAACAAAGCATATGATTATAAATTCACCAATACCACAGGACAATTCGACTTTAAATATGAATTTAATCAACTGCGCTATTGGGTGAGCAACGTTCGTTTAGTCAATGTTGCTGGTGAAGAATTTAAAGTGCCCGAATCCTACTATCTCATCGAGGAAAATGTTGAAATTCCAGTACAGGACGGATCCTTCGGTAAGAAATATCCTGCAAATAAAAGAGAGGAGATTAAAATCGCAGCGATACCCGCCGGTGAATATACGGCAGTAAAATTTGCTATCGGAGTTGATTCAAAATACAACGACAATCTGACCTTGCGCGCTGGAGAATTATCCGCTCTCAATGGTATGGCTTTTGAAAGCTGGATGTGGCTCACCAGTTACAAATTCTTTGTCTTAAATGGAAAAATGACCTGGGTAAAAGCATCTCCAGAAGCTCCGGCTTTACAAACATTCTTTTGGGACTTCGCTTCCAATGATCTCTATGCTGAAAAAGAGATCAAGCTAGACAAAGCAATCACGATTAATGCTCAAATGACGACCAATATCAACCTAGAAATGGATGTTAAAAAAGTAATCGACATTGAAAACCCTTGGTCCAACAGGTTGATCAGTGCTTCCCAAAAAGAGCTGATGACACAGCTAAAAAACAATTTGCTGACAAAGGCTATCACTTTAAAAAGCACAACTGCTACCGCAACCAAGAAATAAGATGAATAAAAACAAAGGATCACAAATAGGAGCCATCATTTGCTTTGTAGTGAGTGTATTGATGATATCTTGTCAAAAAGAGCAACAGGGCACCCTGGAAAATGACCAAGCTCCTACCCCTTTGTTATTAAAAATTCCGCCACATTTCCCCAGACCAATCGAAATGCCTGATAATCCACTCACAGTCGAAGGAGTACATTTAGGTCGTCAGTTGTTTTATGACCCTTTGTTATCTGCAAATATGCAGGTCAGTTGTGCAAGCTGTCATCATCAAGAACGAGCATTTGCAGATGGAGTGGCCCTTACTGCGGCTGGTGTATCTGGAAAGAAGCTGGAGAGACACTCCCCGACTTTAATCAACTTGGCATGGGCAGACCAAGGATTTTTCTGGGACGGTGGAGCCAAAAATTTGGAATCACAGGCCTTTGGACCGCTTACACATGCCGATGAAATGGGAATGTCCTTAGCCACTTTGGCCAACCGCTTGATGGCTAGTGAACTTTACGTCAACTTATTTCAGCAAGCTTTTAATGAGAAACCATCAGCACAGGGTGCAGCAAAAGCATTGGCGCAATTCCAGCGAACCTTAATATCGGCCAGTTCACGTTATGACAGTTATCGAAGTGGACAAAATATGCAGGCGCTCACAGCAAGTGAACAACGTGGCATGCATCTCGTCATACAAAAATGTGGTGGATGCCATCGTGGTGAACTGTTCACAGACAATGCTTTCCATAATAATGGTATTGACGATGACTTTACCGATGACTCGAACGAATGGATACATCGCGGACGTTATCGCATATCTTTTAATCCAGGAGATCTCGGAGCCTTTAAGACACCAACACTGAGAAACATAACACGCTCTGCCCCATATATGCACGATGGAAGATTTACATCGCTTGATCAGGTGTTGCAGCACTATAGATCCGGCATTAAGCATAGTCCTGTCACAGACCGACTTCTTTACGATCAAAATGAAAATCCTGGCATAGCAATGAGCGATGGGGAAATGAACGATATAAAATCCTTCTTGGAGGCACTTACAGATGAGATATTTTTAAATGAAACCAATTTTTCTAATCCGAATAAAAATGAAAACAGAAAAAAATAACATAAACAATAAAATCGTACTTACAGCGATGATGTTACTCATCATCGCCCTTATAACTGCCTGCAGTAAAAAAGATGCACCAGCTCCCGATGCCGAAAAGACCGGGCAGTTTTCCATCGAATTTGACAACATTGTAGGTGAAGAAACTTTAGGCTTCGAACCCCGGGTTTATAAAAATGCAAAGGGAGAATCCTTTAGAATTAAATTACTACAATACTTCATCAGCAACATCAAACTCTATAAAGCAGATGGCAGCAGCTATACAGTACCTCAGGATGACAGTTATTTCTTAGTGAATGCAGCAGATCGTACCACACGATTTACGAAAGTAAAAGTACCCGAAGGAAACTATGAAAAAGTCGAATTTATCATTGGAGTGGACAGTTTACGAAATACAATGCCAGTCGAAAAGCGGACTGGTGTATTGTCCTTTAATCCAGAAGAAGGACACGAAGGTGGAGGTATGTACTGGGGATGGAACAGCGGTTATATCTTCTTTAAGATGGAAGGTTACTGCGATTTGATCTCCGACAATCAACAGGGAGATCCCACTGGAAATAAACAGTTCAAATACCATATCGGTGGGTTTGGAGGATACAATGCCCCTACCTTGAACAATATCAAGACAATTACCGTAGATCTTAAAACTGCGGGCATAGCGCAGGTGAGAGCAGGCTTGCGCAGTAATGTCCACCTGTTTGTTGATATCATGAAAATATTCAATGGCCCCCATACATTCAGCATCGTCGAGCATCCCAATGTCATGTTCAGTGAATATAGTGTCAATATTGCCAATAATTTCCCACATTTTTTCACACATGATCACACTGAAAATTTTGTAAAGAGTGAAGACGAATTATAAAAGATGAAAAAAATATTCGTACTAATTGGAATTGTAGTCCTCGTATGGGCATGCAAGAAAGGTGAAGATGCACTACCGGAACTCTTCACAGGCTTTGTAAAACCAAATAATTTTCCGGAGCCAGTTTATAATTTTACTAGAAACGCGATCACAAAAGATGGATTTGAACTAGGTAAACGCCTCTTTTTCGAACCGCGCTTATCCCGTAATAATACCATCGCCTGTGGCAGTTGCCACATCCAGTCTGCTGCATTCACCCATCATGGTCACGATGTGAGCCATGGTATTGACGATCGGCTAGGCATACGCAATCCCATGCCTATTATGAACATGGCCTGGCAAAAAGAATTCTTTTGGGACGGAGGCGTATTTGATTTAGATCTCGCAGCAGTAAACGCGATCACAAACCCTGTTGAAATGGATGAAACAGTGCCCAACGTGCTCAAAAAATTAAGAGCACATCCCGACTACCCAACACTGTTTAAAAAAGCATTTGGAACAGATGAAATAACAGATGCTCGTTTTTTCAAAGCCCTATCGCAATACATGCTCATGGCTGTAAGCAGTAACAGTAAATACGATCATGTGATGCGCAAAGAAGCAGGTTATGCCTTTACCAAACAGGAAGAAAAAGGCTATCTGTTCTATCAGAAAAATTGTTCCTCATGCCACAGCGAACCTTTATTCACCGACAGAAGCTACCGGAATAATGGGCTTGCACCCAATAGAGTAAATGACACGGGTCGTGATTCCGTCACGTTAAATGCCGCTGACCGATATAAATTCAAAGTGCCTAGCCTTCGCAACATTTCCTATACCGCCCCTTACATGCACGATGGGCGTTTCCTGACCTTAAACCGGGTCATTGAACATTATCGTACAGGCATGGTCGACTCTCCAACCCTCGATCCTATTTTTAGACAGGCTGACGGCTCACTGGGCATAAAAATGACAGAAGAGCAGAAGGATAATCTTATCGCTTTTCTAAAAACATTGGATGACCGTGATTTTCTCACAAATAAACTACTGGCAGAACCAGAAATAAAATCAGGATTTGTTGTGAATTAGGCAAGTTCCTTAGCCAATTAAACCATACATTTTAATGAATAATATCATAAAATAAGACACAAATGAATAACGATAATCGAAAAAGTAAAGCAATAATTTACACCTTATTAACCGTCATGGCATGTGGCCTAATGATCCCCTTATCAAAAGCCTGTGACATCTGTGGATGTGGCGTAGGTAGTTATTACATCGGCATCCTCCCCGATTTCAACAAGCGGTTTATAGGGCTAAGATATCAGCATAAATCACTGCTTTCTCACTTAGGTCCTACCGGCAACCGGACTCCAATTACCGCCGATGAAACTTATCAAAGCATGGAAATGTGGGGAGCATGGAATATTGGTCAGCGTTGGCGAGTCATGGCAATTTTGCCCTATAACTTCAATACGCGCAACATAAAGGGCAGTGGAGAACAAGGAAAAAAAAATGGAATGGGTGATGTCGTAGCGATGGGCTATTACAAAATATTTGAAGAGGCAAAAGGCACCGCATCCAATAAAATGCTCGTCCACTCCCTATGGATAGGTGCTGGTGTCAAAGCCCCCACTGGAAGGTATGATGCCGGCGAACGCAGTAATGCCGCACAGGACTCGCCAAACAATTTCCAACTAGGAACTGCCAGTACAGATTTTATGTTCAATCTCGCCTATGATGTAAGGCTCATGGATCTGGGCGTGAATGTCAATACAACCTATAAACTGAATACGGAAAACAAATACGATTACAGGTATGCTAATAAATTTACAGCCAATGCACTCGCGTACTATAAATTTAATGTGAAGAATAAAGTACGCATAGCGCCAAATGCCGGCATCACCTATGAAACACAGCCACAGGATGTCGTATTTGGCAAATATGATGTCGCACAATCTGGAGGAAATTCCACGACCGGTATAGTGGGTGTAGAAGTCAATATGGGGAAAATATCATTTGGTGGAAATTATCAATCTCCCTTAAATCAAAATCTTGCAGGAGGGCGTGTTGAAGCTGGCAATCGGTTTTTAACTCATTTGTCCTTCAGCTTTTAACACAAAAAAATATTATTAAAAAACTGTAGCAATTACTAAAAACAATAACTTATGAAATTTATCAGTACACTTTTCATGCTCCTATCCTGCTGCACATTGGGTATGATCGCCTGTCAGACCAACAACACCAACGACTCCAAGACTAAAATTGGAGAATCTGAAACGGAAGAAAAAACAACTGTAACACCGATAACAGACTTTCTAAAACAAGGAAACAAAGGTATTGGGAGCATCACAAGTTTTGAGCACAAACCATTCGATCAAAAATTAGCCGATGAAGGCAATAAATTATTCATTGTTAAGTGCACGATGTGTCATGAAATCAAGGAAGATAAAATAGGTCCAGCTCTTTATGGCGTCACAAAAAAAAGAACGCCAGAATGGATGATGAACATGATCTTGAATCCCGATAAGATGTTAGCGGAGGACCCTGATGCGCAATTACTCAGTAAATCTTACGTCGGAACAATGACCGCGTTAGGACTGCAAACCCAAGAAGCAGTAGCAATTCTGGAATACCTCAGACAGGAAGATTCCAAATAGTCATTTACAGCTCCTCTATCAAGGAAAAATAAACTGCAACCAATAGCATCAATAAAGGAAGCAGCAACCTTTATCACGATAGCGCAAAATATTCCTCAATACAACTTCAGCGTGTATTGAGGAATTGTAAGCGATTAAAACAGGATCTTACGATCTTGACATCTTACTATTCTTTTTTCTAAATCCATCTGGACTAATGCCAAATTTCTTTTTGAAAAATGTGATAAAATAAGATACATTTTCAAATCCCAGCTCAAAAGATATCTCCGAAATATTCTTGCCGGAATGAATCAGTAGGTTTTCTGCTTCCAGCAACACATATTGACGGATTAATTGACCCGCAGATTTACCGCGTCTTTCCTGACATAAGCGATTGAGATAATTGGTCGTAATAAATAACCGATCAGCATAGAAAGAAGGTAAACGCTCCTTCGCATATTGCTCGCTAATAAGGCGCTCAAAAGAAAGAACCTTCTCTTCCTTTTCGTTTTTAACACCGACAATAGCTTCAGGAAAGATACTTCTACCCAGTGTTCCTAAAAATATATGGAGATATGAACGCAATATATCCTTCGCATCCGGATGCTTATACGCATATTCTCGCTGCATCGTTTCCAAAATCATAGACAAGCCCAGCCCTTCCGAAAATGGAACATGCTGCGGCTCCACCTTTTGCTTCTTTAAAAAGTTAAAATGATGCAGGACATGATCAGTGTAACGTGCTGTGACAAAAGGTTTTTCAAATAGAACGATCCAACCTTCTTTTTGCTCTTTTTCAATTGGGAACTGCAGTTCTGTACCAGGACCGAAAGAGATAACCTGCTGACATTCCAGTTTACTCAAATAACCCTCGATAGAGAGCTGCATAGTTCCAGATATCAAATAGATGACCGTATAAAATGATCTTCGATTTGTCAAATGCAAATGCTGTAAACAGCTGTAGTCGTCTTTAAGATCGAAGACAACTAACCCAATATGATCGGGATCAATAGTGTTTAATGTGAATGTATTGATATTTTCTGTTTTAATAACCATAAATAATGTAATTGTAAAGTGAGATAACCGACTAAACAAAAAACAAAATGGGTGGCTTGAAAATAAGGCTATCCGTTCCCTCCAAAATGAGATAGCGTCGGAAAAACACGTCGGAGCATCGCAAATCAGTAAAATCATCGTCAGACTTCACTAAAAAACAGGTCAGCGGAAGATAAACACTCAGATCGATCTGCTTCGCTTTAGGAGCAGGATCCTGTTGTTCCCTTTCCTTTTCCACCTGCTTATCGATATAACAGAATCCACTACAGGTCACTGCAGGAGTAAATCTGTTTATACACAATGCTGTTGTAATATATTCGCGATTGAGCTCAAAACCAACACAGATCCAGGTACAGCTAGTCGCTTGTATGAAAATGGCCAAGACAAGGAGTATCGATAATTTAACGCGCATTAAAAACGGTATAAATATTAGCATGCTGCAGTCATGAATATTGACTATCAAACACGAGAAATGCAAAATAAATAAGGGGGCCTAGCTATCGGTTTATTTCAAACAGAGATAGCGAGATTATTAGTCAGAAAGACTCGATGAGGGTATTAACAACTAGGTGGACGCAAAATACGATGAACACGATCAAAAGTATAGTGTGATTTTCGCATATCAAAATTTGCTTTTACAAAAGCATTGTTTTGATACGAAGGGAAAGCGTGCACAGCAACCGGTGCTACAACAAATACATGCGATTCCTTTATTTTATTTTCCGTATTTTTCCTTTCATCCTCACGTGCTTTTTTCATTTTCTTCATCAAGACACAGGTACCCTGACAATGCAATAGAGGAGCATCTCTATTTTCACAAAGATATTGCGCTATATAATCACGATTGATATAAAAAGCACTTATAATCATTATACCCCAGCATGCCTGAATAAGCATGAGCGTAGATAAGAAATATAAAAGTACTCTTTTCATAAAGTTCAAAGATAATACATTAATAAGGAACTTAAAAAAGTTTTAGAGCTAAATAATAACTTCGCTCATCCCAATAATAGGCATGTACCTGCCGTAATATCATATCAGGATGAAGCCGCTTTCCATATCTAATTAGAAGAATACGCAAATAGCGATAAACATATTTTGAAACATACAGTTGATCAGAAAAAAAATCCTCACTCCCATTATGGTATACAACAAGACATTTCACAAAACCACGGATTACTCCTATAGCTCAAGATTAAATGGATAGATTGTTTACATAATCATAATATTCGCTTAATCATTAATCAGCTCGGACATTTTAACTTTGTTCAAGTATGGAACATATTAAAGCGATAAAAGAAGATAACCATAAAGTTTTTAATCAGATCTATGAACAATATCACCAGCAGATTTATAGCTTTATTATACTGAAAACGCGTTCTGAATACATTTCTGAAGAAGTAACCCAACTCACGTTCATTAAACTATGGAAGCAACGTAAGCAATTAAATGATCATCTAGAAATTCATATCCAAATTTTTGGAATGGCCAGACAAGTCATGATCGATCTGCTCCGAAAAGAGTCCAACCGTTTTAAATATGAAGGCGAATCGGCAAATACCCCATTCACGGACAGCTTAATTACTGCGATTGAAAGTAAAGATCTCTTGAAGATCATGGAGCAGGATATCGAAAATATGCCTAAAATGCGTCGCCTGGTATTTGAACTGAGTCGGAAACAAGGGTTAACACATAAAGAAATCGCACAACTCTACTCCATTTCTCCAAAAACGGTCGAACACCATATTGGTAAAGCCTTGATGCAACTCAAGCAGCATCTTTATTCCATTATGCTATAAAATAATATCCGAGCGATCGATTAAAAAATAAATTCGCTTCCTTACAACACATCACACTGACAACAAGACACATAGCTATCAAAAAGCTCTTCCCCCTGCTAATTCCTAAATTAAATAATTGTTAAGTCGCTAGGGATATCCCCTTGAACCACGTAATGCTATTATGAGGTTCAGAAAAAACAAAACAGGCAAGCAGCAAAATCGTCTTGACAAGCAATACATACGGAAGCAACTATGGAAAGATCCATCCATAATTGATGATATATTTCCCGATCAAGAATGGGAATCACATCTGGGAGATGCTGACCAGTTTATCCCATCGACTAAAATGGCGTATTATATTCATGACGAAATTAGCACGGAAAGTAAACAAAAACAGGAAAAGAAGAATAACAACATTTACCTCAAGCGATTTAGCTATTACGCGGCAGCTGCAGCATTGCTACTCGTATCGTTGGGCATGTGGCTATGGATAAAACCAGCTTTTGATAACAACAGTCCAACTTTAGTTGAGCGGAAGGAAAAAACAGATCTCAAAAAAGATACGAGCTGGGTTTCAGTAACCAATAACCAAAACTCAATCCAAACGTATACCCTGCCCGACCGATCTACTGTCAAACTATTTGCGCAGAGTACCATACGTTACCCGCAGTACTTCACAGATCACAGCCGGGAGATCTATTTAAATGGAAAAGCTTATTTCTCGGTATACAAAGATGGTTCCCGCCCATTTAGCGTATACGCCAGTGCAACAAAAACGACCGCCTTAGGTACATCCTTTACCATTGATTCGCGCAGCAGCTCAAAATATATAGCTGTGCAATTACACACCGGAAAGATTGTTGTTGCATCTATAATGGCCATTCCTACATTTAAAAATATTTTCCTAAAAAATGCAGGTGAGTCCCTGTCTTTTGATGCAAACATGCATCTCGTAGCGCATCACAGCGGTACTGTAAAAAAAGAAGCAAGTACGAGCAAGTCCCCGAGTCAGAACAAGCCCAACGGCTTGCTTGAACTAAACAATATACCTTTGTCGGAGGTTTTTACTGCCCTCAGCACGACTTATAACACGCCTATAAAAATAGGCAAACAGGACATTTCCAAAATCCAATACACTGGCAGTATAAACCCGCAACTTGAACAGTTACAAGACGTACTTGCAGTCATCTGTCTGATTAATAACCTGCGCTATGTACAAGAAACGGATGGTTCTTATACCATCTATCGTCAAAATGAATACAGCAACGATCAACTATAAATCCATAAAATCAATCACTATTTAAAATCATGTTTAACAAACAGAACCAATTCAGAAAAAGCGTGTTATTCTTTGCACTATTTGCGACGGGGCTATCCTACGCACAGGCGCAACAGGATCAAGTAAAAGGAGCAACACAAGATGAAAATGGAAAGTTTTTATCTGGCGTCAGCGTCAAAGCCCTAAATCGGGAATCGGGGAAAACATTCACGACGAGCTCTTCCGAAAAAGGACTTTTCTCTTTTCACAACCTGCCAGAAGGAGGTCCTTATCAGTTTATATTTTCTTCGGTAGGTTATCAGCCAGATACGCTCTCGGGCTACAGTGTGCAACCCGGAAGGCCATTAGCCTTAAGCGTCAAACTTATTCCCATGTCCACAACACTCGATGAAGTCGTTATCGGATATGGACGTATCGCTCGAAAAGACCTCACCAGTTCCATCACAACAGTCAAAGCTGAAGACATGAATGTCGGTGTTATGACCTCCCCTGCTCAGATGCTTCAGGGAAAGGTTCCGGGCCTGACCATATCAACCAACAACAGTAATCCTAATGCAACCCCATCCGTCAGTCTAAGAGGTGCTTCTACTTTGAGAAGCGGCGAAGCGATGGAACCCTACTATGTGATCGATGGCGTACCCGGAGCATCACTCGCACTAGTAGCACCAGACGATATCCAATCGATCGATGTGTTACGCGATGCATCAGCAACAGCGATATACGGTTCAAAAGCCGCAAATGGGGTCATTATCGTTACAACCAAACGCGGTAAAGCAGGACAGGCAAGCATTAGCTACAACGGTTATTTAGCGATAGACAAGATCGCAAAACGCTATGAAATGATGAACGGTGAACAGTACCGAAATTATATTGCGGCTAACAAATTCGCGATGGAACCGACCGATGACCTAGGAGCAGATACCGATTGGCAACGAGAGGTAGAGCGAACGGGTATTTCCAATAATCACAATGTCTCTTTGATCGGTGGAACCGAAACAACACAATACAGTGCCAGTCTCAATACGTTTAAAAACAACGGTATTATCAAAGGAACAGACCTGGGCCGTCAGATCGCACGCGGATTTGTACAAACAAGCGCGCTGGATAAGCGGCTTACGGCTTCTTTCAATATCAATACCAGTATTACTAAACAAAATGATGTCCTTGCCCTTGGCGATGGTTTAAGCGTATACGACGCGATGTATTACTACTTGCCAGTATCCCCTGTCCGGACAGAATCTGGTGCTTGGTTTGAAAAAACAGACCGTTCGCAATATGTGAATCCGCTATCATTAATAGAGGAGAATACCAATTATACCAAAACCAAAATGATACAGGGACATGCCAAACTTGGATATAAAATATTACCGAGCCTAACCTACAACATCGACCTGTCCCTGCAAAACCGCCAGTATAACAACGCACAGTACTACTCGAGTTTATCCATGGCAGCACGTAATCAAAATGGAAAATCGATCCGCGCAGCAGTAGAAGACGAAAGAAAGATCATGGAAATGAATCTAAGCTTCGATCGAACATTTGGAAATGTCCATAAGTTTTCAGCACTTGCCGGTTATTCGTGGGAAGAAAACAACAATGACGATGGGTTTCAACTGACAACTTCAGACTATTACGATGATGGTTTAAGCTATTATAATCCCGGCATGGCCAATGTTGTCGATATTTTGGGATTTGGCAATTATTACCTTTCAACATTGCGTATGATCTCTGTTTACGGACGTGTAAATTATGCTTACAACAATAAATACCTTTTTCAGGCGACAGTAAGGCGTGATGGATCTTCGGCATTTGGTGCAAACAACCGATGGGCCACCTTCCCTTCTATTTCAGGAGCATGGAGACTATCGGAAGAACCATTTATTCGCGATATGAATTTCTTTGATGATCTAAAACTGCGTGCCGGATATGGCGTCAGTGGCAATTCATTAGGTTTCGATGTGTTTACCGCTAGACAGGTCTATGGTGCCACCTCGAGTTTCTACACCGATGCTTTCGGAAACGATCTCCGTACTCTGGCTGCACTTCGTAATTCAAATCCCAATCTACGCTGGGAACGCACTGGGATGCTTAACCTGGGTATCGACTTCGCATTCCTGAAAAATAGATTAAGCGGAACCTTGGAATATTACGATAAAAATACCACCGATCTTATCTACGACTATGCCGTGTCCACAACCAAATATCTGTACCGCTCACTAACAGCCAATGTCGGTGAGATCAACAACAAAGGAATTGAACTGACCCTAAATGCTGTCCCCGTAAAAACGACACATTTCAGCTGGAACACAGGGATTGTGGCCTCGCACAATAAAAATGTGGTCACCCGTATTACGAATCAGGAATTTTCAACCGACTACGTGGATTTAGCAGACTTGGGTGGCGCCGGTCAAAGTAATGCTTTTCAGCAACGCCTACAAGAAGGTGCACCTATTGGTCAGTTTTATACCTGGGAATGGGCAGGTTATAATGATGCCGGTATCTCGACTTTTTATGTACGCGATGCGCAAACGAAGGAACGTACAGGTGAAACCACCATTACTCCTACCAATAAAGACCGTGCCGTAACGGGAAGCGCACAGCCAAAACTGACTTTAGGCTGGAACAATACCGTAACCTACAAAAACTTTGCTTTAACCGGTATGTTCCAGGGTGTATTTGGTCATAAGGTCATGAATGCGACTCGCGCCCGACACTCCAATGTCGTAGGCAATGCCGGTCAGAAAAATCTATTGGCCAGTGTAATCGACACAGAGAAAGCAACAGATATCAACGCACATTATTTATCAGACCGTTACTTGGAAAGTGGGAATTATCTCCGCTTAGCCAATTTGGGCCTTTCTTACAACATCCGCAATATTGGTGGTCAGTTGAAAAATGTAAAGCTATACGCTTCGATGAACAATGTCTTTGTGCTCACGAATTACAAAGGAGTAGACCCCGAGGTAGATCTTGGTGGCCTTACACCTGGTGTTGACAACAGGCAGACTTATCCACGTACCCGTACCATTTTATTCGGTCTAAACTTCAACCTATAATCAGCAAAACAAATCATGAAATCAAAACAATATATCCGCCTATTTACCTTAACTACATTTGCGGCAACATTAGTTGCTTGCACCGATCTTGATGTGGATATCAAATCACAGTACACTGAATTTCCAACCACGGATAAAGCTGCTGAGGCCATTTCAGCTGACGTTTATGCCGCATACCGAAGTGCACTGGGCTACAACCATTGGATGACACAAACTTTATCATCAGACGAAGCTGTCAGTCTTGCATTAGGCACAGATTACTATGACGGCGGTAGATTCCGCGAACTTCATGTTCACAACTGGACTCCCGACAATGCCATTCTTCCAGATGTCTGGAATGCCGCCATGTCAGGCATCAATCTATCCAATAATGTATTGGCTATTTTTGGAGACAATGAAAGCGATAAGGCTGCACCTATGCGCGCCATGAGAGCTTATTTTTATTTTATCCTGATGGATAATTTTGGAGGAACACCACTGATCACAGGAAAGATTGACCAGATTCCGGATCGCTCCTCAAGAGCCGAAATCGCCAACTTCATCTCCAGTGAATTACTAGCCGTCAGAGATCGTTTACCCAAAGAAGTTTCTCCCGCCACATATGGCAAAGCAACACGTTATATGGCCGATGCGCTACTCGCTAAACTATACCTCAACTGGTCGGTTTATACCGCTACCGATGTAGCTTCCTACACCCCCAATATGCCCAATGAAAAACTAGCACAAGTCGTTGCAATGTGTGATGATATTATTGCTTCAGGTCAATTTAACCTGAGCAGCCACAAGTTCATGGAAAAATTCCGCCCCGACAATGGTCCTCAGGTCAAAGATTTCATCTTTGCCATGCCTTTCGACCGCGAAAAACAGCAAGGCATGACATATGCACGTTTTTGGATACACCGCAGCGGACAAAATCAATTTGCCAAATTGCCACAAAGTGTGGGCGGTACATTTCGGGTATTACCTACTTTCTTAGCCAAATTCAACCTCCAAGGTGACGACAGAAATGCGGCTTACATGGGTGGACTACAGTACTATTGGTCGGACTATGCGCCAGATTTAAACCGTCCGCTATTAATCAAAACTTCTAAAAAAGGTATCGACCAGGACTACACAGGCAGTGATGCAAACGTAACGTTTGACTGGCATATGGAAACAACAAAAGAAATCAAACTTCGTCCCGATGGAGGTCCGACCCTCAATGCAGGAAATGATCAAAAAGGCCGGTCAATGGGTTACCGATCGGTTAAATTTTACATGGATGTAAACGTGACAGCGGCAAACAATAGAAACCAAAGCAATGATGTACCCATCTTCCGTTATGCCGACATTTTGTTAATGAAAGCCGAAGCCATCCTCCGAGGAGCGGCACCTACAAATGGCGAAACACCGATGTCGCTGATGAATCAGATACGTGCTTATGTCAACGCACCTGCTTTAACAGCCCAACCAACGTTAGCAGCGATATTGGACGAACGCGCACGAGAATTTTCAGATGAATCATGGCGAAGAAATGACCTGATCCGTTATGGAAAATTTGAAGAAGACTGGGGATTCAAATCCTTATACAGCGCAGGATTATCCGAACGCTTTCGCCGGATATTTCCGATCCCCAGACCGATCATGGAAGTCAACACAAAATGGAAACAGAATAGCGGATATTAAGCACAGTTGAGAATGAAAAGAAGAGAATTTGTAAAAAGTACATTAGGAACAGCTGTGGCTACGGGGCTTTCTGTCGGACCTTTAGCGACTTTAGCCATTGGCGCAAATCAAAGAATAGAAAGTGAAGATATCAACAGCCGATCTTCACTAAAAGACGAGTACGAGCTGCATTTTTTAGCGATCGGTGACTGGGGGCGTAATGGTGCCGATCATCAAGTCCAGGTGGCACAGCAGATGGGGAAATGGGCGACCGAGCATCCAAATGATTTTATTATCTCAACAGGTGATAATTTTTACCCATCAGGAGTTGTCAGCGAACACGACCCCTTATGGCATTATTCATTTGAAAATATTTACACCGATTTCGCCTTACAGTGGGACTGGTATCCCATATTGGGCAACCATGATTATAAATCCGATCCCGATGCCCAAGTACGCTACAGCAACATCAGCCGTCGATGGAAGATGCCAGCGCGCTATTACAGCAAAACATTTAAAATCAAGGATAACGATGAAGTCCTGATCGCTTTTATAGATACGAATCCCTTGATACCAGAATTCTATCAGAATAGCGAATATGGGCCACATGTCGCGGGGCAGCAACCAGAAAAACAACTGCAGTGGTTAGACCATCTACTGCAATCTTCTAAAGCAAAATGGAAGATCGTCGTTGGTCATCATCCGGTCTATACAGCAGGTCCCCGCACAGAAAATTATGACACATTAGCCGTGAGAAAGGTCTTGAAACCCCTGTTAGAAAAACATCGTATTCCGTTGTATTTGTCTGGACATGAACATTCCATGCAACACTTAAAAGTACAGGACAATTGTTTCCATCAGTTCATCTCTGGAAGCGGATCTGAAGTAACCCCTGTCAAAAAAGGTTTAAGTTATAGCCAGTTTGAAGCTTCAACTTATGGGTTCATGTACTTCGCTCTAAATCAACAACAATTACAGGCGCAGTGCATCGATCACGAAGGAAAGATGATCTACAGTACCATTATACCCTTAACCCCATAGGTATATCAAATAAAACTCCCGAGGTACTGCATCCCTCGGGAGTTTATATTCAAACTTAGAAATTTGTCCACATCGCACTGAGCTTCAAACCGGATCAAGGTTTTAGTCACTTCATGCTACAAACTTAACTACACTGTTACAAAAGAAGATATGCGAGAAGAAAGATCTGACAAACTTTTCAAGGTAATTATATTAAAAACAAAATAAAAAATATCTTATCCATAAATATTTATTAAATTAGATCTTAAATATTAAGATATAAGCTGGATAAACATCCTATTTGAAATAAGGTGAGAATAAACGAAAATTAGGTAGATTATAAGTGGCGATCAGGGGCGTTTTTCAAAAAGAAACGCCCCTTTTTTAGATCTTGCGAGAAAGATATGGGGAGATATCAGCATGGATTACAGATCAATTACATAAATTTTAAACTTTAATTATGATAAAAAACACATTCAAATTAGGGCTGATAGCGTTCATCGCCACCCTTTCAGCCTGTCAAAAAACGATAGCTCCTATCGAAACAATCCCGCTTGATAGTTTAGCGATCAGCTACGATACCATCCAGGTTTTCAATGAACTGCCCTCGGGAGTCAAAGAATCTAAAAGGCTTGGGCAATCATTTCCCGCATCAGATTTTACCGCTACCGGGTTTTACGTAGCACCAAGTGGCACTTTATCCATTTACGTAGACCAGCTGGAAGATGGCACCGGCCTTCCGACCTTATTAATAGGAACCTATTCACGCTATAAAGACAAATGGAATCCGACAGTTGTTCCGCTGACACAGGGCCTCAATACCATACAGGCAGATCAGTACGGGGGCTTATTATATATACGTTATAATGCGAATGACAACAGTTTACCGAGCGGTAAAGCCCGCATAGAATTCAGAGCAGGTCATAAACCTGTCCCACATTACATACTGGGAAAAACAACCAATGCACAGTGGCAGGTCATGCTGAATACCTGGACTGAAGCACCCGATGTGCTATTAGAAAGCGAAGAGACCATGTTAGTAGCTTCCCGCGCAAAGGCCTTAGACCACAGATTGGAAAATCAAGAACAGCTCATGCAGACATACGATGAAATTGTCAAAGCAGAATATGCGATCAGTGGTATAGACGGTTCAGCGGCACAGCATGATGAGAATATCCATAAAATATTAATGACCGAAACCGATAATGCAGACTATTTCATGGTTGCCACCTGGTATCGGACTGCTTACTACACCTCCACAATGAATACACTGCTCACAGTAACCGGTGCTAGAAATGACGGCTGGGGTCCGTGGCATGAACTGGGACATATGCATCAGCAGTCCGCCTGGACATGGGAAGAATTAGGTGAAACCACCGTTAACATTTATTCTTTGGCTGCGGAACGAAAAATGGGCGCTCAAAACTCGAGGCTGACCCGTGATAACGTATGGACAGAGGTCATGGACTATCTCATCATTCCTTATGCTGAAAAAGATTTTAATGCATCAAGTACAAGTGTATTTGCGCGCTTAGCCATGTTCCAGCAACTCTGGTTAGCATTTGGAGATACTTTTTATCAAACTTTGCACAAAGAAACCAGAATAGAGCAACCTAATGTGACGACAAGAGCACAGAAGATGCGCTATTTTATGTTAAAAGCATGTACAATTTCAGGTAAAAATCTAACCGCTTTTTTCCGCAAATGGGGGCTTAAAGTCGATGAATCAGTATACACAGAAATACAGAATCTCAATTTACCAACACCTACTGAGGATCTTACGACTAAGACCGATGATCCTAATTGGGAAAATAAGTGGCTTGTGATCGATTACACCAATCAGGAAACCGGTGCAGAAAATGGAAGAGCAGCGAATATAATTGATGGCAATGCCAATACATTCTGGCATTCACGCTGGTCCAGCAATCCCGAAACATATCCCTATTTTATTACAGTAGATATGAAGAGCAGCAAAACGGTTTCTGGCTTTACGCTGACCCAAAGAAATGGTTCTCGTAAAGTAAGAGAAATTGAAATTCAGGTGAGTCAGAACAACACAAACTGGACCAATTTAGGAACATTTACCCTGCAGGAAAATAGTGTGCCACAAAACATTGACTTACCATCAACCCAATCCTTCCGTTATTTTAAACTTGTTTTCAAATCCGCATTTGACTTCACCCAAAATGCCGCCATGGCAGAAGTATCGGTTTATTAAAAGAAATTATATTTTAACGTCACGGGTAACCATACATTAATTCAATAGCCCTCAGAATAGAGTAACCTTCTGAGGGCTACTTGCATTAAGATGATTACCGAAAGACAAGCACAAAACTGTATGTTTGTTTTTTGTAACTTTGAAAAATGGAAAAGACACAATCAATCGAAGATTTTTATAAAACCAAACTCAATTGGGTGCCTGACAATATCCGAAAAGAGATTGGCCATTTCAATGTATTCAGGCTTGATGATTTTGTTGGTACCCATGCGAAACCAGTTCCATATAGCAGAAAAGACTATTATAAAATCAGCTTGATCATTGGTAAAAACAAAATTTATTATGCCGATAAGGAAATCGAGATAAAAAAACAGGCACTACTATTTGCCAATCCTCAGATTCCCTATAATTGGGAATCTCTCGATGACGAGCAGTCCGGTTTTTTCTGTGTATTTACACCTTCATTTTTTCATCATTTTGGTAACCTAAGAAATTATGAAGTCTTCCAGCCCAATGGAACCCCTATTTTTGAACTGAGCGACGAACAAACCGAAAAGATAAAACATATTTACCTGAGTATGTTCGAAGAGATCGATTCCTATTATGTGCACAAGTACGATGCATTGCGGAATCTGGTATTTGAAATTTTGCATCAGACCTTAAAAATGCAACCCGCAAAAAAGATTGAAAAACAGGAAATCAATGCCTCACATCGTATTGCTATTTTATTTTTAGAATTACTGGAAAGGCAATTTCCCATTGAAGATGCAAGACAAAGAGTTCACTTCCGTTCCGCATCAGATTTTGCAGGTCAATTGGCTGTACATGTCAATCATTTGAGCAGAGCAGTAAAAGAAATCACACATAAAACGCCAACTCAAATCATTGCCGAACGATTGCTCCAAGAGGCTAAAGTTCTTTTAATCCAAACCGATTGGAACGTTTCTGAAATTGCATTTGCATTAGGTTTTACCGAGGTGACCCATTTCAATAATTTTTTCAAAAAACACTTAGCTATTAATCCGACCCAATTTCGAAATGTTAGAATTTCGTAAGGTATTGTTAGCTTTTCGTTATCCCTTCCCTCATCGTCGCCCTACATTTGTGTTATCATAAAAATCACAACGATGGAAACACAAAAAGTATGGTTAGTAACAGGAGCCTCGAAAGGTTTAGGCTTATCATTAGTAAAAAAATTACTACAAGAAGGATTTCGGGTTATTGCAACCTCACGGAATACACAGCCATTAATCAAAGAAATCGGCGCTATATCGGATCTATTCCTTCCGATAGAAGTAAACTTATCCGATAACGAGGATGTAAAAAAAGCAATTGCAACAAGTATCGCACATTTTGGGCAACTGGATGTTGTTGTCAACAATGCGGGCTTTGGACAGATAGGCACCATAGAAGAACTAACGGACGAGGAATCAAGAAGCAATTTTGACATCAATGTCTTTGGCACCTTGAATATCATTCGAAACGTAATGCCTCACTTACGTCAAAATAAATCGGGACATATTTTCAATATCGCTTCAATAGGTGGTTATTCAGGTGGATTTGCAGGTTGGGGTATTTACTGTGCCACTAAATTTGCTGTTGCAGGTTTAACAGAAAGTTTAGCTGAAGAAGTAAAAGGTTTCGGAATAAAAGCAACAGTTGTATATCCCGGATATTTTCGCACCGATTTCCTTGCTAAAGGATCGGTCAAAACACCGCAGCATACCATAGCAGATTACGAAGCAGCCCGCCAGTCTGAACAAGCACACTTGAATGACATTGATGGTAACCAGCCCAATGATCCCGAAAAAGCGGCCGATGTATTGATCGCGATAAGCAAGAAAGAAAACCCACCGGTGCATTTGTTCTTAGGTAGTGATGCCTATGACGTTGTCTACAAAAAAATGGATATCATCAAACATGATGTTGAACAATGGAAAAGTTATACCCTCTCAACTGCATTGTAGTGATGTTCTAAGAAACGAAATGAATGCAGCATGGCAGGATATTTTACAGAAGAAGAAGGGTACTTATATAATAATCTGCATTGTCAAAAGTAATAGAAAAAAGTGATTGATGGGTAAAATTACCATCAATCACTTTTTTAGAATTACCCCTAATATGCTTTCTCTAATTTCCACAGCACCTGCATCAATTGGTGTTCTACTTTGGTGAATTCTACTATTTCCATCGCTGATTCTTTTATACTCAAATATCAGCTAAATAATTAGTTATCATAACTAATAAAATAAAAATAGATTTCAGCATACATCAAAACTAGGAGAACCAATTACCAATAAAAGCTGCTGCTCTCTATTCACTTCTTATTGTTTTTATTCTGCCCGCAATCTATCAACAGGATTTGTTCGAGCAGCGCTGAATACCCTAGTTCCAATAATAGCAGTACAACAAATAACTAAAATAAGCAAAGTTCCAATATAGGGCAATGGCCCTGCAATCGGGTGATATTGATAGATAACCTGAAAAATAAATTTACTTGTAAAAAGGTATCCCAACATGCTTCCTATAATAAATGAAATCAAGAGGATTCGTGCAAATTCCCTGCTAACCAGACCAACGATTTGCATAATCGACGCCCCCAACACTTTCCGGACACCTATTTCTTTACTCCGTTTATCAATGTTAAGTGATATTTGCGCAAATAAACCCGACGCAGACAATAATAAAGTTATCATCGCTAAAAAAAACGCAATAGCCTTAAATGCCTCCGTCATACGAATTTCCTTCTCAATCAAGTCTGACTGCAGATAACCTCGATATGGAGTGTTCGGCATAAGCTTCGACCATGTTGCTTTCAAAAATTTTGTCACTTCCAACAATTTATCCCGATCTGCACGGATTGCCATAAATTTAAAATCTTCGGGTTTAGCCATATGCAATACACAAGGAGGAACTAAACCGTGCAGACCATATTCCTTATAATCACGCACTACACCCACAATTGTGTATTCGGTACTATCCAGCGTAACTTGTTGATTAATCGGTTGCTTAAGCTGCATCCTTTGCACAAAAGTTTCATTAACTATAATCGACGCATCAGCATCAGCACCGGTATTGTAAAAAGATCTTCCTTCCACTAAGGTAATTCCCATAGTATTCAGATAAGCTTCGCCTCCGATATTTGCTACCTGTGTGGCAATTTCATTTTTTTCTGTTTTAGCATTTTGCGTGTAAGTACCGTCACCGATCTGCTCAACGGTTCCGCCAACACTTTTGATCTCGGGATACTGCAAAATTGCTTCCTTAAACACCTGGAACTCCTGAGGACTATTAAGGGCGACAACCGACACTTCGTGAATAGCATAGCCAAAATCAGCTTTTTTCTGAAATGAAGCATTCTGAGACATCACAATACCGACCACCAGCGCAAAACAAGACAAACTGAACTGTGCAATTAATAAAAAGCGAGTAAAACGATTTGAGGTTGACAAAGCCGTTTTACCTTTAAGGATCAACACCGGTTGAAAGGAGCTTACATAAACAGCAGGATACAACCCTGAAAGGATCGCACAGACTAGCGGTATGCTTAACAAGAATATCCAAAAGCCATAGTCACGCCCATAATCAGGAGAAAGGTCAAGTTCAGTGAGCTGATTAGCGGTTGGAAGTAATATCGTGACAAACAAAAACGCTAATACGGCTGAAAATATACAAAGAACAATGTTTTCAGTAAGGAACTGAATGATCAATTGCCGTCTCATCCCGCCCATTACTTTTCGTATACCGATCTCCTTTAAACGCCTACTGGCAAATGCAATTGAAATATTTGTAAAATTAAAACACGTAATCAATAAAATAAACAGTGACATAATTGCGGGTACTATGACCAATACGCCGCGTGGGTTGGCGGTCAATTGACTGCCATAAACATATCCGGACATATCAATATCAGAACTGAGCGCCAACTCGGAAAAAGGTTGTAGAGTAAAACCAGCTATTGGCCACTCACTTCGGTTTCGGTTATGGACAGTCACATAATGATTTAATGTGCTGACTGCAGTACCAGCATCATTCGAATCCTTCAATTGAACAAAAGTTGTAATAAGATTTGGATTTTTCCAGTCATCCAGCCCCTGCTTATTATTCATCAAACCATTTTCAAATGAGGTAAGAATATCAAACCGAATACTTGAATTACCCGGTATGTTTTTTGAAACAGCCGAAATCGTGTATACATTAGGGATACCATCAGTGCCGATCAATGTAATGGATTTCCCGATAGGAATTACGTTTGCAAAGTACTTATCAGCAAGCGTTTCACTGATAACCAATTGATTTGATTGATCAAAACCAGAAAGATTACCATATTTTAACGGAAGATTGAAAAACTCAAACAGTGATTTGTCCGCATAATGAATCTGCTCATCGAACGTCTCCTCACCTATTTTTACGACCATGGAAGCTTTACTAAAACGGGCTATTTGCTTAAAAGTGAATGCTTCACTTTTCATAACATCTGTTATTGGCTGCGGGACTACTCCCCAAATTTGCCGACTGCCATCTACCGACCGAATCGTATTTAGTCGATAAATATGCGCCGTTTGATCATGATTTAAATCAAAGTTCTCTCGATAATTATAATTGAGATAGGACAAGATGCAACAGGCAATAGCAAATCCTAAACCAATAATATTTAGAAAAACATAAAATTTATTACGCCAAAAAACACGTAAAGCGATCTTCAAATAGTTCGAAAACATAAAGTTAATTTAGAGATGCAGACCAATTACTATACCACCTGCTTTAAAAGTAAAGAATAATAGCTTAATGCTGTATTAAATAAGGTTTTCATCAAAACCTATTGATTACAGCATGTGCGGTTCCGAACACTTTAATAAAAATGATGTTCATTAATGAACATCACCGCTTACTTACCCTACTGGTCACGGTACATAAATTGCTTTTATAAAGTCAAAGTAAATGTCCATGCAGTTGCTCCTAAAAACTCGGTATAAAATAGCTTATGAAACAGTCATGCACTATTCCATGCTGGCCAACAAGTGTCCAAACACATACATCCCTATCAAGGTTTGATAACAGCAATATTGATGTTGTTATCAAACCCTTTTTCTTGCTAGCTATATTGCACAGTCTAGAGGAAACCCCAATAAACAACAATTAAAAAAATCAGCAATACCCAATGTCCTCTACTTATTCAATCTTAGGTTAACGCCGCAATATTTCCTTTCAAATCATATTTAGCAGAACCTGTGACAAATGAATTCTACTATTTCTATTCTGCCGAATTTTGCCGATTATGCTAACAATAAAATAAGCTTTTCAGTACGTACTCCCAAAACCTAGCGTCTTTACGAGCAATAAAATCTTATGTTACCCGCGGTAAAAGCTAAAAGTGGCAACTATAGCTACTTCCTATAAATAGGTAGCCTGAGCGTCTATTAATACTTTCAACGTATTTCGCTTCAATCGTCAGAGAAATGTAAAGCCGACATATAAATGACAAATCATTTTATTTAGACAGCTTCTAAATAAAATGATTTACCTATCTTTGCTGGCACATCACCTATAATCTGCACCAACATGCACAATATTAACTTATTCTGATATACGAGTACAATGAGAAAACCTATACTTTTCTTTGCGCTTTTATCTTTGCAAACCACGCTTATTGATGATTCAATGGCCCAACAGTCAGCATCAATAGAAACAAAGCTATCGCCGCAACAACAAAATCTGACAGGAACTGTGAGACGAAACAGCAATAAAGATCCTTTAGTCGGAGCCACCGTTCAAATTTTAGAACTGGGTTTATACAGTAAAACCGATGCATCGGGCAAATTCTCTTTCTCTAAAATCCCAAAAGGTACTTATACCGTAGTCGTACAATATCTCGGTATGCTGGAAGAACAACAAAAAATTAGCTTTCCAACCGGTGAGCTTCAGTTTCTGTTGACAGAAAACAGCATTACCCTAAAAGATGTCGTTGTTGTTGGAAAAGAACAACGTAGAGATGGTGCCACTTCAACAGTGATTTCCCGTAAGGCTATCGAGCATATGCAGGCAACACATTTGGGCGAGATCCTACAGCTGTTACCGGGAGCGATAGTCTCCAATCCGAGCTTCACAAACCCCAATAAAACGAGTATTCGCCAATATTCAGGAGATGCCGCATCTCCCGGCGACAATATGAGTTCAATGGGTACATCGGTTATTGTCAATGGTGCTCCGCAGTCTAACAACGCCAACCTCCAGTCCATGAACACAGTCACCTCCGGTGTGCTTGCTGGTTTTTCTACATCCAGTGGTATGGGTACAGACATGCGTCAACTTTCAACAGACAACATTGAATCGGTAGAAGTCATACGCGGGATTCCGTCCGTTGAATACGGCGATCTTACCTCCGGAGCTATACTTGTCAGTACCAAAGCCGGTGTAGAACCGTTACAGGTAAAAGCCAGACTCAATCCCAAACTCACACAGTTTTGGGCTGGCCAAGGTTTTAGCCTCGGAAAAAATAAAGGCAATTTATTTGTCGATCTGGATTTTACAAAGGCTTACGACAACCAGATAACTGCTTATTCTGCATACGAACGCATGACCGGGTCCATGCAGTATACCAATACCTTTGGAAAAGAACGTCCGCTATATTCCAATACGACATTCTCCTTCGGCATGAATCTGGATGACAACAAAGTAGATCCCGATTATCAAGCAGAGCAGATCATCAATAAGGCACAAAATTACGCTTACCAGTTTTCAACCAATGGTAAATGGAAATTAAACAAGCAGTTTGCCCGTAATCTTAATTATACCCTATCGGGTAACTACAGTTTACAAAAAGGATATCAGCAACGTTTAAACACCCTCAGTGTGTCAGCTAATAGTATGGCCACCGAAAATGTAACGCAGCAAGTCCCTTATCTGCCGGCGACATTCCTCAATCAGTTATGGATCGAGGGCAAGCCTCTCAACATCTTTGCCAAGCTCTCTGATGATTTTTACCTGAAAACAGGTGAAGGTACACACCGTTTCCTTCTCGGAGCAGACTATCGCCTAGATGCCAACTTTGGCTCCGGTCGAACAGTTGACCCAAACAATCCTTACCGAACAGCCGATCCTTTAGGGTTTAGACCACGTTCTTACAAAGATATCCCTTCCTTAAATCAATTCGGAGTATATCTTGAAGATCGCTATTCCATGCAGATTTTTGATCGTGACCTACATGTACAGGCAGGAGTACGTTGGGACCAGATACAGCCTTTCGGAAGTTTCTCGCAATCCGTACTGGCCCCGAGAATCAATGCTTCCTATGAATTCATCAAAGACTTTACCATCCGCGGTGGATATGGTATGACTGCAAAATCGCCTACGCTCCTCTATCTTTATCCTGATCGCGCTTATTATGACGCATTCAGCTTAAATCATTATAAGGAAAATCCTGTAGAGGCAATGGCCATCATCAGCACACGGGTTTTTGATACCGCAAATCCAGATTTGAAGATTGCAAAAGCCACAAAAAAAGAATTAGGACTGGATTATACGCGCGGTAAAAAACGATTTTCGGTGACAGGCTACTATGAAGAGACCAAAAACGGCTATGAGATGAACACCAACCTCAATAGTGTTAAATTTTTCTCCATTCCAACGTATTCTGTCCTGGAGTCGCCCGTAGGTCAGCCTCCTGTGCTTAGCACCGAAGTTGGCGAAAGCGTCATTGTTTCAACATTCAACGCCCCGAGTAATGATCGAAATATCCTCAATAAAGGAATAGAGTTTGATTTTGATTTTGGTCGATTCGACAATATCCGTACATCATTTGTTTTAAATGGAGCATACCTATCCACGAAATTAACGACCGCTAATCCGTATATCCTATTACAAAATGCGCCTAATATGCCCCTAAAGAGAATTGGTGTATTTGAAGCAAGAGGTATGCAGCAAGAGCGATTTGTAACCACTTTAAGGGCGATACATAACATCCCAGAATTTAGGTTTATCATTACCGCCACCGCACAGACCATCTGGAAAGATAAACATCAATATCTCAATTATTCCAGCATACCGGTTGGTTACATCCCTGTAGGTGCTGCCGGCAGCTCACCTCAGATCACTTATTTTACAGAAACCGAACGCCAATCCATCACAGAAGCAGATCGCGATATTTACCTGAGTTTAAATGATGGTTATTTCAAGGCCGAAAGCTGGAAACCGCTATGGCTCTTCAACCTCAAGATGACAAAAGAATTTGCCAATAACATGGGCTTTTCATTCTACGCCAACAATGTATTCAACCATCGTCCATTACAAGCAAGCACGCGATATCCACAAGAATATTCGAAACGTAATATCAGCATGTTCTACGGAACAGAAATAACGATTAAATTCTAAACTGACATGAAAAACACTCATATACTGATCCTAAGCGGGCTGCTATTCTTGCTGACTTCCTGTCGTAAAGACTATTATAGCTACGATACACTGGACTATAATTTTACCGTACATTATCCCGAAAATTACAGCACAAAACTGGCAAGCGAAGTCAAAGTCACCCTTAAAAATACGATCACTGGCGCCAGTGAAGAATACAGATCCGATAGTGAAGGCCGTATCAGTATTACGGATATCACACCCGGTATCTATACCGTTACTGCTTCCAAAACCATCAACCCTGCAGAAGCAGAACAACTGGTAGGTATTGCCGAAGAAATCTTCTGCAATGGCAACATCCCCACCCTTCGGATCACCGAAGCGGCAAACAGTACGATCCAACTAACTGGGAGTATAGCAGGCGGATTTGTGATCAAGGAATTCTACTATACCGGATCAAAAACTCCTGCAGGCACCAACTATCTCTATGACGGCTTCATCGAAATATACAACAATAGCACAGCGTTGCAATATGCCGATAGTCTCGTGGTTGGAAATACGAAAACATCATCCAATTCAGTCTATGGATTTTATCCAGACAAAAACTATGTTTACCTCGCACAAGCTTGGATGGTTCCCGGCACAGGTAAAGAATATCCGGTAGAGCCTGGAGCATCTATTGTAATTGCTGTAACAGCAATCAATCACAAAACAGATCCAAACGGTAACCCCAATTCCCCTACCGACCTTGGAAAAGGTATTGCTGACTTTGAGACCTATTTCAATCCTACAGGTACTAATATTCGGGATACCGACAACCCCGATGTCCCTAACATGATCCATCAATATTACAACACCACTGCTGGATTTGACTGGAATATTGGTATCAATGGTGCAGGATTAGTTTTATTCAGAGATGCTTCAGTAGCTGATTTTCCCTCGATGACAGAGCCTAATGTAAGCGGTACAACACGTTTTCTACAGGTACCAGTCAGCGCGGTGCTCGACGCCGTAGATTGCGTCGGCAATTCAACCATCACGATGGACAAGAAACGATTGCCAGAAACGGTAGATGCCGGACTGACTTACGTCGGGGTTGCTAATTCCGGCAGATCGGTGATCCGAAAAGTCAAAAGTACAATCGGACAACGGGCTGTACTGATGGATACCAACAATTCATCCGAAGATTTTGAAGTAAACAACAATCCAACACCAAGAAAAATTAAATAGTAATCATGAAAAAGAACCTATTTGCCAGCATATATCTGATACTCGGTCTTGGTCATGTTGCTACGGCACAAACAGTACCAACATACGATTATTTTAAAATCAAAGAACCCCTACTCAAAAGTTCCAATGCGGCACTATTACGCTATATGACCCTTCCATTAGAGGGAGAAAATGAAATTGGAGCGTACTACAAAGGCGGAGACTTCCGCTCGCCTTACAGCTCAAAGTCAACCCAGGGAGTCAATTTTTCGTCAGCTCGTTATCAGCGTCTCAACGATTGGACCTTCTATGGTCATTTCAATTTTCAATCCAGCAAAGATAAAGAAGTGGGACTCACGGCACATACCGATCCCTACCGTGACAACCCTTACCAACTGATCGATTCACTATCTGCCGATTGGAAGAAACAAAAATATGGCTTACAGCTTCAGGTCGCCACACCGACTTTTGCACATGATCGCATGAATGCGGGTATCCGTATTCAGTACGATATGCAGACCGGAGCTCGGCAGAAAGATCCACGGCCACTTGACAATACCAGCAACCTCAGCCTGTCGCCCAGCATCACGTATAAACTTGATGATCAAAATATCGTTGGGCTGACAGGACATTACCTTTTCTATAAAGAAGATCTGAGTATAGAAACAGTTGGAAAAAACCGTCAGTTTAATTTATATCGCTTATTAGGAGCCGGCGAGTACCAGAATAGTGCGCCCTATATCTTAACCGTAGGTTACAATCGCACCTATGAAGGCCGCACATTGGGCGGAGCAGTGGATTACGTTCATCGCAGTGCCGGAAAACAATGGACAATAAACTTGGATTACCGCAATGGATACGAGGACGTCACAGATGGGAGCATCTACTTACAGCAAGCAGGAAAACACGCTTTTAAACAATATCAGGCATCTTCTTCCTTCGATTGGAAAATAAATAGAACTTCCCATCAGATCGGGCTAACATGGACATTGAAAGACATGGACAATACGGAATATCATCAAATACAAAATCCAGATACCAAGCAGTATGAGACCGTATACTCCAGTATCATGAGCACAATGTTAAGAAACAATACCCGTCTCTCCTATTTATTGAGTAAAGAAAGAAAAGATGGTCAGGTTGATTGGTGGTTAAAAGGGACTGCCGCTTATCATAGTCTTGATAATAGATATGCAAACCCAAAGAACAAACAGCTGATCGATAAAATCAATCTGGATCTGAGCTTTGATAAACGCTATCCATTGTCAAACAAAAGAGCCCTATCCTTGCAGCTTAAATCTGCCTATGACTTTCTTGTTCACGATGAAATTTTGTACACCGACAAATCCTACTCCAGTAATTTCGTTGCCCATGAAGTATTTCTTCCCATGCACGATTACAACAAGGTCAATACCTGGACAAATGAAGCACATATCAAATACCATTTGAAACCCTTTGGAAAAAGAGAAAATCAGCTTTACATAAAAGCTTCCGGACTGATCAGCAGCGCTATGAATAACAGCGGCATCATTCAAAAAGGAGACAACCGATACATGACACAATTATCAATTGGCATCAATACATTTTAATTTACACTCAAAAAAGATCCGGAAAATAGACATGATGAATACCATTAAAATAAAAAAAGCAATCCTACTGCTAAGTTCTTTCGCCGCCGTTGCCTATAGCTACGGCCAAGAGCTGATCCGTCCATCTGTACAATCAAAAACAAGCTTTGCAATTGTTATTGACAGCAAAACTTTTGAAAGTGCACGTGCTGAAGTTATGGCCTATCGCCAATCCATCGAGAAAGATGGATTAGGCACCTACATCATAGCACATAATTGGCAGAAACCCGAGCAGATCCGCGAACAGCTGCAGCAATTATATAAAGGTAAACAAGCTCTTGAAGGAACAGTCCTAATTGGCGATATTCCTATCGTTATGATCCGCGATGCGCAGTACCTGACATCTGCTTTCAAGATGAATCAAAAAATAAGATGGGATAAATCCTCCGTACCGTCCGACCGTTATTACGATGATTTCGATCTACAGCTGGATTTCATAAAACAAGATACAGCAAAAGGACGTACCCACTATTATTACTATAGTCTTAATGGCACTTCGCCACAATACATTGAGATGGACATCTACTCTGCCCGTATCAAACCACCTGTTGAAAAAGGTGAAGATGCCACGCAAAAAATCAAGTCTTATCTCAATAAATTAGTAACATTGCGTGAAGAGAATAATCCGCTTACTGATATGGTAGCCTCTACCGGTCATGGCTATAACTCCAATTCAATGAACTCGTTTGCTGGCGATGTACTGGCGTTGAAATCACAATTTCCAGATCTGTACAAACCCGGAAATTCCATCAAGTTTTTGAATTTCAGAAACGCTGATTTCATGAAATACAACCTGCTTCGCGAATTAAAACGAGAAGGACTTGATTTCGCATTTATGACCGGACATGGAACCGCAACACTACAATTGATCAATGGTTATCCACTCGCATCTAATCCACAGCCTTCTATGGAAAATGTAGGACGCTATTTACGTTCCAAAATCAGAGCTGCAAAAGAAGATGGAAGAGATGTCGAAAAAGTAAAAGAAAGTTTCAAGACTTCATTAGGAGTTTCGGATAAATGGATGACCAACGCGTTTGAAAAAGCGGTTATGGATTCAGATTCGGTTTTCAATGACAACCTTGACGTTCAAATATGGGATGTCAAAGATGCAGCTATACAAGCAAGATTGGTATACCTCAATTCTTGTTTAACCGGTTCATTCCACCTGGACAATTATTTAGCAGGCTATTACCCCTTCTCGGAAAATAAAAATGTTGCTGCTATTGCCAATAGTATTGGCGTATTGCAAGATTTGTGGCCAGCAGAACTGATGGGTACTTTGCAACATGGTGTCCGTGTAGGCAATTGGTTCAAACACATTGCTTATCTCGAGACCCATATCCTCGGCGATCCTACTTTTCATTTTACAAGTAAAAGAAGTCAGGAACTCAATAATGCGATCGTTAGTGGAGCAAAAATTTCTTACTGGAAAAAATTACTGCAAGAAAATGATGCCGACCTACAGTCATTAGCTCTTGTATATTTACAGAAACAGTTACCTGAAGCCGAGATGGCGCAGATCTTAAAGAATACCTACTTTAACTCACCTTTCGAAACGACAAGAATGCAAGCATTTGCACTTCTTAGAAACTATGAAAACGAGCAATATTTTGAAGTATTACATGCTGCAAAAAATGATTCTTACGAATTTATCAGACGTAGAGCAGTGTATGATTTAGGAGAGTTTGGAGGCGATGATTTTGCAAAAGATCTTATTGCATTCTATGTCAGTGACCCGCATTCCGAGCGTATAAATTATCGATTGAGAACAAATATGACATTTTTCAATCCTGAATTGCTAAAAAAAGAAATTGAAAATCAAGTGCGTCAAAATAAGAGCATCTATAATGCTGCAAACTTAAGTGACCAACTTTTGAAAGATATTGACTATAACAGCACCAAGGTAGAGAAAATGGAAGCCAACATACGCGACAAAAAACAGACCGAGAAAGAACGCCTTGGCGAGATCACAACATTGCGCCTTTACCGCTTCCATCGCTTAGTACCAACGGTGCTCACGCTTATTGCAGACCCATCTGAATCCGAAACGATCCGCATTGCGGCATTAGAAGCAATGAGCTGGTTTCCCCTTTCGTATCAAAGAGAAGCCATTTTCAATACCTGCGATCAGCTCCTAAAGGACGATAAAGTTCCCCAAGCAGTAAAAGATCAAGCACTCAAGACTAAACATGTCATGAAAAAAGAAAAGAAATAGGATATAAAAAAAGTGCAGCCTTTTTCAAGGCTGCACTTTTTTTATACTCAAAAATTTATTTTGCAGGTCCGTGCGAATGGCCCATATCTGCAGGATTAATCATGATATGTGCTTTGTAACTACCCTCATCCATCAACCATGGAATACCCGGAACAGTAGGTTTATTTGCCATACCTAAATCGGCTGCTTTAGCAAAAGGAACATACAGTACATAACGGCGTTTCGCATCAGCCATCTCGCCGGTTTCTTTATTAAGCTGTTCCAAAGAACCCCAATAACCGTATAGCATCGTCGGCTGTTGTGGTATGATCAATTTACCATCTTTAAACTCCTGCTCGCGGATATCATCACGTTCTCTACGCTTTCCTTGCGCGATCAATTCTCTACCTCTAGCCATAAATGGTTCCAAACTCTTCGGATAAGCATAAGCGTACAACATGGGAAGTTTATAATCTGGTGCCAGGCAGATATAATCGTTAGTACCCGCTCTTAAAACAACAAACTTTCCTTCACTATCATAACCATATACCTGTGCTCCTTCTCTAAACTCTGTCGGTGCTGCTTGTACTGCTATTTTAATTTGGACCGCTGCAGGTAAAACTTCTCTTTTTGCTTTTTGTTGTGCAATACCATGGCTTCCGCTGCCAAGTGCTAACAACAATAGGACGATAATTTTCTTCATTTTTGTTTTAATATTTGTGTAGATTGATTCTAAACAAAGGTAAGGTTTTATCTACTAATATGAGCCTTCAAACCTGTCATATTTACTCAAATTTTCCAATTTATTTAACAGGTAAAATGCCGATTGATCGCGTAAAAGACAATATGTGCAACTTCCTCTCTGACATTATTTGAACATAGCGTTAAAAAAAGTCATACCCGTTGCTAAGTCTGGAATAAAGAACAGCGCAATGCTAACTGTAGCTTGGCTTCGTCAAGATACTCTTCATATCACCCGACGAGTATTTTTGTCATGTATAAATCTTTTTGAGAAAAAAATTTTAGAATTCAATTCATTAATCGTAATATTGCGATATACAAATCATAATACCATGGGTGCTACAAAAACAGTTCACTTTACAGAACAGCAAAATCATATCGCCAATATTGCGAAAGCACTTGGCCATCCCGCTCGTATTGCTATTATTGAATATCTCTTAAAGGTCAACACCTGTATTTGTAGCGATATTGTGGATGAATTACCATTAGCACAATCCACGATTTCGCAACATTTAAAAGAATTAAAAAATGCGGGATTAATCAAAGGAAATATCGAAGGAACATCCATCTGTTACTGTATAGATGAGAATACTTTCGCAGTCTTAAAAGCCTATTTTGGTAATATAATCCTATCTGTAAACAATCAAAAATGTTGCTAAGAACTGCTTAAGGCTGATGCTTTTTAAAAAATAACTTATTTTTTTTACCCATAACCATCGTAATATAACGATATAATAAAACATAAATACTATGAAATTATCAGAAATCAAACAGATCCTTCCAACATTAGAAAATGTTGAATTCCAATTAGAAGATGGAACATTTGTACCAGAGCATTTCCATGTAACCGAAGTCGGTCAGATCAACAAAACTTTTATTGATTGTGGCGGAGTTACGCGTACTGAAAACACGGTAAATTTCCAATTATGGAATGCCGACGATTATGAGCACCGCTTAAAACCCGGAAAATTGATCCACATCATCGAACTCTCAGAAACAAAACTGAATATTGGAGATCATGAGATAGAAGTAGAATATCAGCGTGGTACAATTGGAAAATACGGTTTAACATTCAATGGTAAGAATTTCGTCTTAACGAACAAAACCACAGCCTGTCTGGCACAAGATGCCTGTGGTATCCCCAATCCATTGCAAGTAGTCGGTTCAAATTCAAACAGCTGTACACCAGGATCTGGTTGTTGTTAATCAAAAGAACGACATGAACGCGAAACTAGTAAATACCATTTCGGAAATACTGAAATTAACGATCAATCAAGGGCGCAAATCTACGTTGCAGCCCCTGATTGATTATATCCAGGATAAAGTTACAGCTGGCTCAGCTATCAACATCAATTTCATCTGTACGCATAACTCCCGTCGAAGTCACCTCTCTCAGGTCTGGGCACAAATCGCTGCTGCGCATTACCAAATACCAAACGTCACCTGTTATTCAGGAGGTACTGAAGAGACAGCACTGTTTCCTAAAGTTGCCTTAACACTTGAAAATGCAGGTATTGCCTTCAGTATTATTTCAAACAGCGAAAATCCGGTTTATGCCTTCAAATACGATGAAAATGCTCTGCCTATTATTGGATTCTCTAAAAAATACGACTCCCCTTTCAATCCTGAATCCCTCTTTGCGGCAGTCATGACCTGTTCACAGGCAGATGGCGGTTGCCCTTTTATTGCAGGAGCTGAAAAACGCGTACCGGTTACGTTTGAAGATCCTAAAATATCGGACAATACAGCAGAACAAGACGAGGTCTACAGAAACAGAAGTTTACAGATTGCCTCCGAAATGTTTTACGTCTTTTCACAAATTAAATAAAATATAAGATGCAGGTAAAAATGAAATTTCTAGACCGGTATCTCACCCTTTGGATCTTCCTGGCGATGGGATCAGGTGTACTAATAGGCAATCTATTTCCCGGTATTTCAGATGTAATGGATCAGCTGTCCATTGGTTCCACCAATATACCATTGGCAATTGGATTAATCGTTATGATGTACCCTCCACTCGCTAAAGTAAATTACAATTTAATGCCCTTGGCATTCAAAGATAAAAAAGTGCTGCGTTTATCCCTCTTACTGAATTGGATTGTGGGACCCATCTTGATGTTTATACTGGCAGTGCTATTTTTAAGAAATGAACCCGATTATATGGTCGGGTTAATTCTGATCGGACTCGCACGATGCATTGCGATGGTGATCGTATGGAATGATTTAGCAAAAGGAAACCGCGAATATGCAGCACTTCTAATTGCTTTAAATAGCGTATTTCAAGTCCTGTTCTATAGCTTATTCGTATGGTTGTTTATCAATGTTTTGCCCTCCTATTTTGGATTTGCGAAGTATGCGATATCGATAGAGATGGGCGAAGTTGTAAAAAGTGTATCAATCTATTTAGGAATACCCTTTTTAGCGGGTTTTTTAAGTCACAGATTTCTCCCCAAAATAAAAGGTGAAAACTGGTATCATCGAAAATTCATACCGCTAATATCGCCATTTACATTATACGCGCTATTATTTACCATTGTGCTGATGTTTAGTTTAAAAGGCGAACAGATCATTCAATTGCCCATACAGGTTGTTAAAGTAGCAATACCAATGGTGATTTATTTTGTACTGATGTTTTTTATAAGTTTTTTCATCAATAAATCGATGAAAGTCGCCTATGATAAGAATGCGGCCATATCATTTACGGCTACCGGAAATAATTTCGAATTAGCCATTGCAGTAGCTATAGCCGTCTTCGGCATACATTCCCCACAGGCATTTGTGGGCGTTATTGGGCCATTGATTGAAGTACCGGTCCTCATCCTCTTAGTACGTGCCAGTCTTTGGCTCAAAAAGAAATATGATAGTTAGGTTTAGCATGGTGGCATTCGCATTTCCTCCTATTTTTGATCGTTGTGTATTGAAACAAAAAATGGAATAGGCCTCCTCAGATATGATCACGCCTGCAATAAACAAAGCACCTTATCAAAGTAAGGTGCTTTGTCTACTTTAGACCATTTTCTTTTTTCCACTTGCGAATTCGATTTCTCGCATTGGCATAAGGTGAAGAAGTATTGAACTGGATCATTCTTCCGCAGGTCCATTTTTCATACCAGGCTGTTTCATATAATTCATGATTTGACTTATTAGCTATTAATGCTAATATCGCCTCTACTGTATGACTTAACTTATCCATTAATATATGAAAATCGTCATCCTTATAGTCCTCGTAAAACTTTTGTGCCAGTCGACCAAGTTCATTCCATTTAAATCCTGACTCCGGAAAAGACACCTCCTCCTTATGATCCTTTAGCCTATTCCATTTGAGTACCAGCTCTCCCCACCCTACCAAATAAGCAAGCAGATCGTTGATACTCATTAATGTACCTTTACCATGACCTTCCAGATCCTTCAACGCTGTCCGCTCATAGGGCACAGTACTTAAGTCCTTTTTCAGTTTATCGTAATTTGTTTTTATTGCTAATTGTAGCTCAGATTTATTTGTTGGAACTGGCATAAAATTCTTTCAGTGAAAAATAGGAATACGATCAAGTGATTGTTAAAAATTATTTAGAATCAACACATTCAAAAATATATCCGGTTCTTCATCATCATCTAACTGGAACCGCAATTTGACTTCCTACCGAATCATTATAGAACCGCTATAATTGTTTAAAAGGAATGGCAAACTGGTTCCTAAAATTACAAAATATCTTCCAAAAAAAGCTGCGGAAAACCCGATTATTGAGACAATAATATTCTTACATTGACTTAACCTACCCCATGTCTGGAACACGCTATTTCATCAAAAACGGCAAGCTAAAGTCTCAAAAAACACCATTAGAAGCAACGTGAATCTTAATTCGAACGTGTATACTCCGCATCCGTAACGGGCTCTAACCATCTTGTTTCCCCTTTTTCTCTACCTGTAATTGCTATTTGAACAAAAGCGCTATCTGCACTTGCTCCATGCCAATGAGGGATGTCTGCTGGACATTTTACAGTTTCGCCCTTTCTTATCATAACCTTTTCTTTTCCCTCTTCCTGATAATAACCAACCCCATCAAGAGCTAGAATTATCTGCCCTGCGGGGTGTGAGTGCCATCTGGTTCTTGCTCCCGGAGCAAAAGTGACACTACCGACTGCATTTTGATTAAGACTGTCTGCTTCCACCAGATTATTTAAATAAACATCACCCGTAAAATTACTGTTGGTTATCTTTTCACCTTTGGCAAAAATCAATTCTTTGTTTTGGGTATTTTCAGAATGAGTTTCTTGGGAGCAGGAAACCACTGAGATACCCAAAAGAAACAGCAATGCAAAATTTTTAAAATTCATATTTTTTAATTTTAAAGGTTCGTTTGGTAAAATTCAACCAGCTTATGTACGGCCTGCGTAACATACTCCGGCACCCAATAAGTCTGTATATGTGTAGCCCCTTCAATCAGGAACAGCTCCTTGTGCTTTGCATTTGTAGCTTTGGAAAACGCCTCGTCGGACATGTACTTTGTGTCGGCTTTACTGCCGGCTATCATTAACAAAGGCTGATCAATTAGATCAAGCTGATCGGTTGCATCCCAGGTCATCAGATCCATGAGGCTGCTTGTCGTATATAAAAAAGTTGAATTGGGATGTGCATGAGTCCTGTAATAGTATTCAAATCCTTCACGGTATAAACCTGCGGGAGTTTTTGCAATTTCTTCATCCGTCACACTTGCTACGCCCGAGAGCAAAATTTCTCCACCCGCAGCTTCTTGTGCACGAGCGTCCGAAGCTTGTTTTAAGCGTTCCTGAATGGTATTTAGCTGCGAATTTAGGAAGCCATTTCTTCTTACTTCTCCGGAGTTGAACATACTTAATGTTCCAATGGCTTTAAAACGTTTGTCCGACTGAGCTGCTTTTAAAGTATAGCCACCCCCTCCACAGATGCCTAAAGCACCCAGGCGATTGGCATCAACCCCTGCATATTGCATGATAAAGTCAGCCATACCACGAATATCTTCCGTGCGGAATTGCGGTTTGTCGGTGTGCCGTGGCTCCCCCCCGCTTGCTCCCTGATAGGACGCATCTGCAGCAATAGTTATATAGCCCGCCTCTGCCAAACGCTGTGCATACAGTCCCGCTGTCTGTTCTTTGATACCACCATTTGGATGCGCAACAACTACGGCTGGATATTTTTTGGATGCATCGTAATGAGCAGGTGTATATACATTAGCAGCAATATCAATACCATTCAGTTTATAGGTAACCGGATGGATATTTACTTTCCCCGCTTCATTTTTTACGATAGCGCCATCGTAGACCAAGGTCCAGGGATTTTGTTGATGCTTATTTTGCTTAGATTGTGCATGCACTTGATCAGTAACAATCATCGATGCAACTATTGCGAATATTGATGTTAACTTCTTCATATTATTTCTTACTTTTTAATACCTCGTCCAATACAATCTGTGCTGACGCGGCTTCTTTTTCTCCAATGGCTTGCCCAATAACCCCAATAAATTCTTGCAATTGCTCTGGTTGCAAACCCACATGCAAACAAAGGTTGAAATGCGAACGTAGCATAGGCTCTACGCCTCCTACCCCACAGAGAACCGATACCGTTAACAGTTCTCTTTCCTGATATGTCAGCACATCACGCTCGAAAATATCTGCAAAAAGATGTTCTTTCAGGAAAACCTCAATAGTAGGTGCAAATGCCGCGTAACCTGTTTTTGGTCCAGTCTCTTCAACTCCACTTAACTTTTCCAGTATGGCCTTGCCACGGTCATATTTAGAACCGTCATCCACAATCGGTGTCGCTTCAGGCCCCATTATATCTTCAATTCCTTTTGCTTTACGTTCCTCTAGCACAGCCATAAAAGTCTGCAGACCGCGTAGGCTCCGCGGAAATCCTGCGTAAGCATATACATGCATCAGCACTTCCTTAACCTGATTGATAGTCAATCCAGCATCAAGTCCCGCATTCAATTGTGTCGTTAGTTTGGTCAGATCTCCCTTTCCCGTGACAGATCCAATACCGACTATGGCTCGTTGTTTTTTACTTAAATTTTGTATTCCATTCGTTTGGCCATTTACAGTTGCTGTAAAAATAATTGCCATGATAAAAAATAGTGTTTTTAAGAATTTGACCATAATTTGCCCTTTTTTGTAATGATTCAATCTACTTGCCTCAAAGAAACATTGTTATACAAAGTTCTCGATTCGGCGACGCTTAAACGGTATATACATTACTGTTTTTACTACCAATATTACTGATATATAAAAAACAGCTAACACAAAATGAAGTGTTAGCTGGAAACAAGCTTTCAGTTTTAATAAATTTTCTGACCGCTTTTACATGCTTATTTTAGTTTTTGTTTTCATTATTTATTTTAACAGAACGCATTAAACGGGAAAAAGTAAGGGAGCCCATCTTCCATGCGCCATTTTCTTTCACATATACTTCGGTTACCATAAAAGGATTTATGACCGTATTGCCCCCGACCACTGCCTCAAGGTCAATGTCGTTTAAAAGTATTGCAGTATTGCCTATTATATTGATGCTTGTACTATATACTGTTGCTTTTTTATACCAGATACTTCCACTTTTAATGACATCAAGTTCTTGCTGTTTGCCCCAAGATCCTCCCATATGAACAAACATGGATTTCTCGTGAAAGAGGTCATTTAATTTATTAATATTTTTATCAGACATCCATGCCCATTTTTCATTGGACAGGTCTTTCAGTTCTTGCTCTGAGGCTGTAGCATGTTCAACTGGTTTTTCAAGTTTCTGATACTCTTCATCAGGGACCGGCTGTAGCCATGTTGTTGTACTTTTCGGTGAAACCGCAATATAGGTAACACCAGTTTTAGGTGTTGAACCATGCCAATGCGCTACATCTGGTAAACATTTAACAACATCACCTTTCTGTACGATCTGTACCGGTTTTCCTTTTTCCTGATAATATCCGATACCATCGGTTATCAATAAGATCTGTCCCGCAGCATGCGTGTGCCAGTTCAGTTTAGCATTCGGAGCAAATACCGCCAAAGATATATGCGCGTTAATATTCTTGTCGGCTGCGTTTAATTCACGTAACCATACATCTCCTGTATGATTAACATTTTTTGCTTTTTCACCTAAAGCAAAAATAGACTGATCTTGCGCTACCGCATTTGTTGTAACAGTGGTAAACAGTAAGACTGTTAAATAGATTATTCGTTTCATATTGCTTCAGCTTTTAATAATATTTCTTTCAGTTCCATCGCACATGCTTAGCATCTCTGACTCACATGAACCTTCACGCGATCCAAATTTCATCTCTTATAGCGTGCTACAGTCTCTGGGTAAAATCCTTTGCGCCATATTTTAGGGAGACCCGATTATTGATCAAGCCCTTTTTGCTTTAACCATTTTGATAACACATCGGCCACCTGGACATTATTTAAGTCCGAAAAAGGGAAATGCGTATTGCCAAAAATCCCGATCTCAGGCAAGTGTACAACCGTTGCATCACCACCATGTTTATTGACAGTTGCCGCCCAAAGCCTTGCCATTTCAAGACCTGAACGCCAATGATCTTTGTTCCAAACTTGCGATGGTTCCTTTGCAATATTGTCACCATAATAAATGACAATGGGCATCTGAGTCAATTTTTTGAAGTCGGACAAAGGTATCTCCACACCTTTTAATGCACCAAAAAGGCCATTTGATGCGATCGGGGGTGGAAGTTCTCCTGCTGGAAACAAAAAACCGCTATAAGGTTCATATGCTATCACCCCTTTAACCTTTTCATTCTTTATTGCTGTCATCCAGCCCGGTCCACCACCTTGCGAGTGCGTCACTAAAATGCCTTCACCAATTTTATCGAATAACGCTGAGATCGCATCTGTTACAACCTGTGCATCAAAGGCGCCCGTATTGGGGGTCATCTGTCTGTAAAACTGCTCGAGCGAAGCTGTGTCTTTTGAGAACTGAACATTTGGAAAGTAATCTGGATAGTTTCCTATTCGGAACTGTGTAAACCAAAACTGTTCGTCTGCCGTGGGTTTAACAATTCCTTCAACAGTACTCTTTCCTGCTTCACCACGTCTTGGTTGGTCAACTAAGTAAACCGAAAATTTTCGGCGAAGAAAAATATTTTGAAACCCTGATCTGCCATCGGGAGTTGTTTCCCAAGTTTTTTTCGATTGTCCTGCACCATGAAGAAAAACCAACGGATATTTTCGGGACTTTACCGGAATTTGATAAAATGCATAGGCGTGGTCACCATGAAAGGTCTGTCCGTCTGGTTTCAAAGCATTATTTACATCAAAAACTCCAGATTGCGTCACCTTTACACCACCAATAGCAAAACTTCCCTGCTCTGCAATGGTGATTGGCTTCTGTCTGTTTTGGGCATTAATTGATATTGAGGTCGTCAATAACACCGTCAATGCACCTAAATATCTCCATAATTCTTTTTTCATCTTAAAATTTTATTTTCCGGCATTACTTTATAAATGCGCATATCAGTTTACACCTCTTATAAAAGATACTGTCTCTATTTTCATGCAATCCTTGCAATTTTTTCTTTTGCAGATTTAAATATCCAGTTTACGTTCACTTAACCATTTCACCATTTCTGGATCTCTATGGTCAAAAAACAAACTTGATCCTGTATCTAAGGATGCGATGGCATCAAAATCCTGAGATGAAAGTTCAAAATCGAAAATATTAAAATTCTCAGCCATCCTTTCCTTACGGATGGATTTCGGGATCGTAACAACACCTCTTTGAGTTAACCAGCGAAGGATTACCTGGGCTATGGACTTGTTGTATTTTTCACCAATAGCCGATAATAGTTCGTGATGAAATATGTTGTTTTTCCCTTCTGCAAAAGGTCCCCAGGACTCGATCTGTACATTATTTTCTTGAAGGAATTTTTGTGTTTCAATCTGCTGGTGAAATGGATGCGTTTCAACCTGGTTAATCGCTGGTGTAAATCCAGAGTTTATGATAATATCCATAATTCGATCTGGATGAAAATTGGATACACCAATTGCTTTGATCTTCCCTTCGTTATATAATTCCTGCATGGCACGCCACGAACCATAAATATCGCCATATGGCTGGTGAATAAGGTACAGATCCAGATAGTCCAGTTGCAATCTATCCAATGACTTCTGAAAGGCTATTTTAGTTTTTTCATAACCTGTATCCTGTATCCATAATTTGGTTGTGATGAAAAGTTCATCTCTCGAAACAGCGCTTTTTTTAATCGCTTCACCTACCGCTTTTTCATTTCCATAAGAAGCTGCAGTATCAATTAGCCGATAACCTGTTTCAATTGCATTTATAACAGATTCCTCACATACAGCAGCATCCGGTATCTGAAACACACCAAAGCCAAGTACCGGCATTTCTACGCCATTGTTTAATTTAATTGTCTCCATTCTTCCATCATTTATTATTGTTCAACTCTTCCAGCTTACATTAAAAAGCCTTTTTAGCATTTATTTCCTACTTTTCACTATCGGTTAATTAGGGAAAAATCCTATCTCGTCACATGCACTTGTCAATAAGATAATGCCTTGATGTTAGCAATCCTGCGATCCGTGGGAGTTTCACATCTTTAAAACCCCAAACTATTTCACCTTGTTTTAAATTCATTACCAAAAGCTCAAATATTAAATAATAGCAATGTCACATGCTATAGAATAGATCATAAACAAAGCCAATCCTAATAACAAAATTCAGCATGATTTAGAAGAATAAATTACACATATTACTCTTTAAACTACCAATATTACTGATCTGGTATGAAATACCGTATACATTTAAGAAATCAAGAATATGAGAACGTTCTTGTCCTCTGCAATAAATAATTTACGCGTGCAGCATTTGAATTATATATATTTGTAGTATGATACGGTTCGAAAACTTTGCGTCTTATAATCAGTATGTAGGTTTAAAAGAACCGTTAGATGACGATATAGATATCGGTTATTATCAGCCACTTCGCATGAGGGCTACATCAGATCCTGTTTTAATAGATTTTTATCGAATTTCCATAAAGATAAACCTGGTTTATAGTAATACGCCAGATGCAACGCCCATTACAGCCGTTTTTTTCAATAGTCCTAACCTCGCAAATGGTTGGGATATAGCACCGCTCCCCACCTATACAGGAATGTATCTACAGCTCTCAAAGAAGATCATTGCGGAGAACCGATTTTTATTCAAAAATTACCTGGATTATGGACAACATGAAGCATTGTACCTGACCGAAACGGAAGCGAAGGAAATCCGTACGGTATTTGAATTGATGACGCCTTATTATAACAGTAAAAAGAAGAATAATACTGTTTTATTATCCTACGTCAACGTACTGGTCTCTTTAGTAGAAGCATTTTATAAAAGACAGTTTTCAACAGATCCAAAGCAGTACAACCGAATCCTGACAGATTTTCAGCAGCACCTTCACGAGTACTATAGACAACCCGTCAAGCAGCTTCCAACAGTACAGTATTTCGCAGATAAATTAGGTTTGTCGGCCAACTATCTGGGCGATATAATCAAACATTTAACAAATAAATCTGCCCTTGAAAATATTCATGATTTTGTAGTAAAAAAAGCTAAAGAATTGCTTGAGATCAAAAAAGAATTGAATAGTACCGAAGTTGCGTATGAACTTGGATTTGAGTACCCGAACTATTTTGCCAAGTTCTTTAAAAAACAGGTGAATCTTACCCCTCGGCAATACCGTCAGTCCCTGATCAATAAATAATCCGTTAATTCTGATCCCAAATTTCTAAAAAATTTACGCCCTGTAATTTGTTTCCTTTTTTGTAGTAGTCTGTTTCCTTGCCGGCAGCTGTCATCTAATAATTTTGTTTCATTAAAAAAACAACGCGAACAGATTTATTTAACCCCTGTACAGTTATACTATTTTTTGTCTGCAAGATAAAATAGCACACCTTTTACAGGGGATATGCCAAAATAGAAAACAGTCTTTATTATCAATGCTTAAATATAAAATGGAAACTATAAAAAAAGTACTTTTAATCAATGCACATCTGCCCTATCCCAATTGGTCAGAGGGAACACTCAATAGCGCTTTTATACAGGTGGCGCACGAATTTTTCTTATCAAAGGGCTACGAGGTCATCGAGACGAGTATCGAGAAAGGATACAACGCAGACGAGGAAGTAGAAAAACATTTGGAAGCCGCGATCATCATTTTACAAACACCGATTAATTGGTTTGGCGCTCCATGGATCTATAAAAAATATGTAGATGAAGTATTCAATAGCGGCTTATTCAGTGAAAAATTTCTTTCAGGTGATGGCAGAACCAGAGAAGATCCCTACCGACAATATGGAACAGGAGGTAAAATGCAAGGTAAAAAATTTATGGTCTGTAGTACCTGGAATGCACCTGAAGCAAGTTTTAATGATGAAAACCAACAGTTATTTAGAGGCATAAGCACTGCTGATTATTTAATGCATATAACAAGTAATTACAGATTCTGCGGCGTAGAAGTTGTCTCGGACTACAACTGTTTTGATATTTTTAAAGAGGGTGATATCGCAACAAGCCTTAAAGACTATCCGGCACATCTAGCTCAGGTTTTTGAAATTTAACAACGTTCATAGATGCATAACAGCGTAAATGAATGGCGAGGACGCGCCCAATAGTAAGTCCTATTCCCTATATTCAAACTGTAATGATGATCGTTTTACTTTTACTTTGAAATTAGGAGCATTTAATTAAAACGGTTCCTCATTTTTTGCTAAAATGAAGAACCGTTTCTGGTGACTAGTGAGTTTCCTGGAAAAACTGTTTGGTATCTCCTACAGGAACATCAAATTGATTTTTTTCCAAAGCTAAAAACAATTCATCAGCAACCTCAGAAGCAGGAATACCGTTTGCCCCTCCGATTTCTGCGGAGAATTCGGTATCGACCAAAGGCGGATAAACTTCATAGACCTGCAGCTTTTTCTGATCTTGATAGGTCTGTCTTAATGCGGCAGTATAGCTATGGAGCGCTGCTTTAGTAGCACCATAAGTGGGCAGCATCACATGGCTTCCGAACACTGCTATTGATGAAATATTAATAACAGCCGCTTCAGCTTTCTGAAGAAGATGTGGAATGAGCAATTCTGTAAAATGGATGACGCTGAAATAATTGGTATTCATCTCAATAGCTGCTTTTTCATGTGCTCCGATAGTTTCACTCAAAAGATAAGCAAATGCAGCACCAGCATTATTGATGATGATATTAACATCCGGATAATTTGTTTTCAAATCATTGGCAATACGGATTCTATCAGATTCAACCGACAGATCTCCCTGAATAGCCACTGCCTGATCCAGTTCTTTTAACGCCTTTTGAAGCCGTTCTTCATTTCTGCCGTTGATAATAACCTTATTTCCTGCTGCATTTAATTTCTTAGCGATCGCTAATCCTATTCCGGCACTTCCGCCGCTGATGAATATGGTATTTCCTGTTGTTTTCATATTGTTACTGTTGATCTATAGTTTTATAATCTGTATAACCCTTTTCGCCCGGCGTATAAAATGTATTTTGATCCGGAACATTTAGTGTCGCTCCGGTTCTGTAACGCTCCACTAAATCAGGATTTGCAATAAAGGGTACACCAAATGATACCAGATCGGCATCACCATCACCTATAACCTGATTGGCCGTATCTTTATTAAAGCCGCGGTTAATGATGATCGTTCCTGTATACAGCTGACGGAAATGCTTGGCAACCTCCTGGATAGCATTGGCGTTTCCGGAAACATCAGTAAAAGGTTCTATCAAGTGCAGATAAGCCAGATCGTAATCATTCAGCCTATTGACTAGATAGTTGTAAAGTGCAATGGTCTCATCGTCGACCAAAATACCCATAATACCGTTTAAAGAAGGGTTGAGACGAACCGCAACTTTACGGATATCGGCAACCTCTTTTATGGCATCCAAAATCTCGAAAAGAATGCGCGCTCTATTTTCGATCGAACCCCCATATTCATCGTTGCGCAGATTAGAATTTTTACTAAAAAACTGCTGCAGTAAATAGCCGTTGGCAGCATGAAGTTCAACACCGTCAAATCCAGCTTCAAAAGCATGAAGCGCCCCTTGTTTGAAATCATTAACCGTTCTTTTAATATCAGCAACCGTCATGGGCTGAGGAGCGACAGTAGGTTTAAATCCCGTTGCTGTAAAAACCTGCTGCTCTGGATTTACATCCGAAGGGGCCAACGGTTTTTTACCCTGATGAAGATCAGGATGCGAGTATGCTCCAGTGTGCCAGAGCTGGGCAAAGATGACTCCGTTTTCAGCATGTACTGCTTCCGTGGTCAATTTCCAGCCTGCGATCTGCTCTTGCGTATAAATTCCAGGAACATGTATAACACCTACTGCCTCAGGACTGATAAATGTACCTTCGGTAATGATCAGTCCAGCAGAAGCACGCTGTTTGTAATACAGCGCAGTCAACGCTGTTGCTTTATTTTCAGGATTATCAGAACGGCTTCTGGTCATGGGAGCCATCACTATCCGGTTCCGCAATTGTAATCCATTTTTATGGTAAGAATTAAATATTACACTGTTCTCCATGGTATTAATAATTTAAAATTGTAAATTTGCTTGCATTTTGCAAGTACAAATATAAAATTCAACTTGCAAAACGCAAGTGTTTTTTAAAAAAAATACATTATTATGAAAAATAGATCGCAATGCCCTATCAGTTGTTCATTAGATATTTTAGGAGATAAATGGTCCTTATTGCTCATCCGGGATTTAATGCGCTTGAAACAATGCACCTACAGCGACTTTTTAAAATCTGGCGAGAAGATAGCGACCAATATCTTAGCTTCAAGATTATTAATGCTGGAAGAAAATGGACTGATCAGTAAACTGGATCATCCGGAAAGCAAAGCAAAAGTTTTATACACCCTTACTAAGAAGGGTGTCGATTTACTCCCCATATTGATTGAGATGCAATTATGGGTAGACAAATATTACACGGTACCCAAAGAACAGAAAGAGATCATTAAAGCTGTTAAGAAAGATAAAGCGGGTTTTATAAAAGCACAAAAGAAAGTATTATCGGATGGAATTAAGGTAGAGCACTGATATTATAAAAGTTAAGATGACAAGCAGGAGATCAATTCACCTATGAGATCTTTCGTACAGTGGCGCAAAGTTCAGTAATTCTTAAAATAAGTAACAGCAATTCTGTTAAAACTTTTAAGCAAAAAGGACATACAAAAAAAGTATGTCCCTTTATTATATAGCTTAACAAAAGCCTATTTCAACTTCTTCAGGTGCTAACGACAAAAAATCACAAATCATGTCTACATCAAAACCACTTTTAAGCATTTTTGAAGCAGACTCCAATATCAAAAATGATGATCAAAAATCAGGAGGAGACTCTAACATTTAAATTAACCCCGATAGAAATACCTACGAGATGACCACTGTGAATAGAAAATGAATGTAACCACTTTGCCAAAAGTTATTCCTGCATTCACGATCAAATAGTCGGTATTAATAACCATTAATCCACTGGATTTATTTTATTGCTGATTTTCAAGATTAACCATCTTATAAATACAAAGAAAAGAAGTATTAGAAATGCCATGAGCACATAACCGAGCTTCCCCATTGACCAACCAAAAACAAATAACCAGGTATTTATCTGTTCACTCGGATTGAAGGCTTTATTGGCACCAAAATCCGACAACAGTAAGAAACCAGTACCGATATATAAAATAAGCAAGGTAACAGCAGTACTAATTAATGTATATTTCATGTTATTAAATTATATTGTTTTTCAGTAGTTCAATAAACATGCCATTGACTACAATTGTAATATTGCATGAGAAGACCGGTACGTTTTATATAATTGATCAGCAATATTAACCTTGTGCACTTTCTTTCATACCGTTAATCAATCCGGCTCGTCGCATAACCCACGACTGTCCCGGTTATAGCCATCCATGCTGTATGCGCTTATATCAACAGCTAAAAACTCGTCCAGATGGAACATGATGTCCGCAATATTTCCCAATAAAACCTGCATCAGAGGCTATAATCTCGGTGAAAAATTCCTCATCGGGAGGAATATGTTGTACAGCACAAATTTATGTTAGGAGATAATCGCCATCCAAATATTAAAATCAGTGAAATTTAATTTTATTTAGAACAATTCCAGATTAAAACCTATATTTGAACCTATCTATCTAAAACGACTTGCTTAGTGAGCCTTAAACTATTTTTTACAAAAAAAAACAAGCAGAAAAAACCACCTGAACAAATATTTCAGGAGTGGTTCGATGCCTATTGGAATCGACTTGTTGATTTTTGTGAACACCATTGTAATGATGAGCAAATCGCTATGGATATGGTACAGGATATTTTCTGCTCGCTTTGGAAACGTAAAGAAGTGATGGAAGAAATTATTCAGATCGAACACTATCTCTTTCGCGCTGCGCGAATACGGATCAATGATTATTACCGTGAAAAGTATAAGCGCATCGATCAGACACATGAATTAACAGAGACCTTCTGCCACAGCATCAACAACACAGAGGAGACCATCTATTTCAGAGATCTTGATCATTTTGTAGATGGCTTGGTCAACCGACTCCCCTGCCGTTGCCGTCAGGTGTATACCCTGAGCCGCAATAGCGGTCTAAGCATACCCGAAATTGCCGAAGCATTGTCTTTGTCCGAAAAGACTGTCGAAGCACATCTCACGAAAGCCCTAAAATTCCTGAGAAATAAGATCGCGACATCAGAACAAAAATAATTTTTTTTTAGACTAAGGGTAAAACAGCTAAACGACGACTGGTATATAAAAATATATGAAGATCGATCATCAGCTCTTGGAAAAATACTGGTCAGGCCAGTGCACACCTGTTGAGAAACAAGCTGTGGAAGCTTGGATGGCTGATGGTATTCCTGATGAAGAATTTCCACGCAAGAAAAGTAACTATACAACCGAAGAGAAAAAAGCGATCTTATGGCAAAATATTCGCCATCAAGCTAATATCCCCGATAGGGTTTCTGCAGAAAAATCAACCCGTATACGCTGGCCTAAACTCGTCGCAGCAGCCAGTATCGTGAGTATCCTATCCGCAGCTTGGCTCTATCTTCGATCGGATAAAATAACAGCAGAACCGATCGTAACCACCCGCTTTGTACAGATCGAAGTACCTTTTGGAAAAAAACAAAAACTCATCCTCAGCGATGGAACGACCATAAGTCTCAATTCCGGAACAAAATTACGCTATCCCGAAAAATTTGATGCAGCGAAAAGAGAAGTGACCTTAGATGGTGAAGCTTTTTTTGAGGTGAGCAAAGATCCAAAACGACCTTTTATTGTCCAGACTAAAAATACCAGTACCCGCGTACTGGGTACCCGATTCAATTTGCTAAGCCGTACCGGACAGTCCGATATGCTTACTGTGGAAGAAGGACGAGTACAATTTACCGCAGCAAATTGTCCGGACACCCTTATTTTAAAAGCCAATATGCAAAGCAGTTATGCTGCAGGAAAGATGAAATCAAGTACCGTAAACAGTGAACTGTCGACTGCCTGGATGGAAGGACAACTTATATTCGACAACAAAACCATCAAACAGGTGATTCCGGAACTTGAACGCTGGTATAATGTAAAGATCACCTGTCACAATACAGCAATACTGAATGATCAGGTGAGAGGGAAGTTTAAGCAGGCTTCTTTAGCATCAGTTTTACATGATATCAGTTTTGCAACCTCCATCAAATATACCATCAAAGATAAGGAGGTCAGCTTATATAGATAATCGATCCGCAAAAAATAACCCGGTGTACGCATCGCCAAAATTGTCCACCGGGGGATGAAATTAAATACATTAACTTAATCACATTTGTAAAAATATGAACTTTTTGCTACTTAGCACACCGCTATTTCCCAGAACATGGAAAAAAAATAGCCTTTTATTAGCACTTTCTTTCTCCTGTCTCTTAACACAGGCGCAACAGGGTATCCTCCAGACCAAGGTCAGCATCCAAATCAAAAACCAAACAATAGCGCAGGCGCTAGAAAAAATTGAAGAAAAAACAGGCTGTTCTTTTATCTACAGCCCGAACCTGATCGACGCACAAAAAAAAGTATCGGTAAACCTGCAAAACGCACGCTTAGAAACAATTTTGCAGGAGATCCTGGGCGATGCTGTAAAACGCGTAGAGACCAATGGAAATCGCATTAATTTACAGCCTTCTTCTGGAAAAGGCAATCTGAACGGACAGGTACACAGCAGCGATGGTCACCCTGCTGGATATGTGAGCATCTCCCTTGCGGGCAGACAAGTCCAGGCCGATGAAAACGGTAAATTTTCGTTCAGTAATATGGAAGCCGGCAGCTATACCGTAGAAGCAAAATATGTTGGCTTGCTGACCCAAAAGCAACAGGTACATATTGAAGCAAATAAAACATCTACAGTCAACCTTGTGCTCTATGAAGATGCTACAGCACTACAGGAAGTAGTGGTCAACGGCGAACGTAAAAACCGCTTTGCAAATAAAGAGACCCCTTTTGTAGCCCGTATGCCACTGCGCAATTTGGAGAATCCGCAGGTCTATCAGGTGGTAACACAGCAGTTGATGAAAGAACAAGTTTCTTATACCATCGCCGAAGCCATGCGGAATGCAGGTGGTACTGTGCCCGTGATCAATCCTTCTGGCGGACTGAGTGCCCATTTAAGAGGATTTAGTACTGGAATTAATGCCCGCAACGGTATGGAGTCCACTTCGGACCGATCTGCGATGGATCTTGCCAATGTAGAACGCATAGAAGTACTTAAAGGTCCATCGGGAACACTATTTGGAGCATCCGTATCTTCATTTGGTGGCGTAGTCAATCTCGTTACGAAAAAACCAATTGAAGCAAAACGTACGGAAGTAAACTACACTACGGGGAGCTATGACTTAAACCGTTTATCCATAGATCTCAATACGCCATTAAAGGCCGACAAAAGTGTCCTATTTCGTTTGAATACCGCTATCCATAAGGAAAGAAGTTACCTCTCGGATGCTTTTAACAATACCTTTTTAATCGCACCTAGTTTAAGCTATCAGGTCAATGAGAAGCTGACCCTAAACTTAGATGCCGAATACCTAAAGGTTCACAATACACAGCCCAATAATTTTGTTATCCGGGCCAAAGATGTACTTCAACCTAAAGATCTGAAGTTGGATTACCGCAAAAGCTTGTATTATAGCGATGCCGATGTACAAAATAGCGCTTCTAGGATCTTTGCTGAGGCAAAATATAAAATATCGGATAAGTTCCAGTCCACCACCGTGTTCTCGTACGTTTCGGAAAATGTGGATCACAGCTATCAGCGTGTCGTGCTCGTCAGTTCTCCTACAGAGGTCACTAGAGCCGCGTCCATATATAAGGATGTCTATAATGGATACGCAAATATTCAGCAAAATATCAATGGCGAATTTAACACAGGAAGTATCAAACATAAATTGCTCGTCGGAGCCAATTATAGAACCCTCAGCAGCAGTTTCCTTTTCGGAGATATACAGCTATTCGACAAAGTAGATGTGACCCAAAAATTCACGCCCCTGTTGAGACAGGAAATCGATAAAAATGCCGAATTTGCACCGTACCCCACTCCTTCGCAACAAACGCTCAGTGCATATGTATCCGATATGATCACCATCGTGCCACGTCTTTCGACCATGCTTTCACTACGTGTTGATCATTTCAATCGGAACAAAGTGGAAGATGAAGAAGGATTCAAACAAACATCATTAGCGCCTAAATTAGGATTGGTGTATCAGATTCTTCCCGAGCGTATTTCTGCATTTGCCAATTATATGAGTGGTTTCCAAAATGTTGCTCCGGTCATCCAGCCAGATGGAAATCGATTTGTCATAGATCCAATATTTGCCAATCAAGCAGAAGGTGGAATAAAATCGGAGCTTTTTCATAAAAAATTAAGTCTGACGGCCAGCTATTATTATATCAAGATTGATAATGCCACCCGTGTCAATGCGGACATGTTTACCGAACAGGATGGAAAGCAGGTGAGCAAAGGTGCAGAACTGGAGGTCATTGCCAACCCCATCGCAGGACTGAACATCATCGGAAGTTATGCCTATAATGATAATCGCATCATCAAAGCTTCTGATACTGCTGTTGAAGGAAACAAGGCAGAATTTGCGCCTGAAAATGTCGCCAGTTTTTGGGCTTCTTACACTTTCCAAGAAAAAGTAAAAGGTCTCGGTGTCGGTGCCGGAGTCAACTATGTTGATAAAATGTACCGCGCTTCGACAAATACCTTTTTTATCCCCAGCTATACGCTGGCCAATGCAACTGTGTTTTATAACAAACAAGCTTGGGGAATTCAATTGAAAGCGAACAATATCTTTAATAAAAAATATTGGGACAGCTGGGGCAATTTGCAGGCACCATCCAGTGTGGCGGCAAACCTTTCCTATCGTTTCTAAAAATTGTATAGCAACTAGCAGACCGCTTTTAGCGAGCGGTCTGCTTTATTAGATCGTAAATTGTGCTAAAGAAAATATTACATCAAACACACCTTTGGATGGGTTTACTCTCATCACTTATCGTCTTTATACTGGGCATAACCGGTTGTATATTGGCATTTGTTGATGAAATCAAACCCGTAGTTTATAAAAATCATTATTACGTGGAGTCCACGAGTCCAGATCATGAGCGTCAGTCATTTTCAACTTTATTGGACCACGCAGAACAGCATTGGGGTGCTGAAAAACAGGTCTCGGCCGTAGAAATTGAAAACAATCCACAACGGACCTGGCATTTTAGGGCATATAAAGAAGATGATAACGATGGAATCTGGTACTGGAACGAGAAAAAATACTATGAGTCTGTTTTCATCAATCCCTATACCGCAGCAAACGTATACAGTGAAAATGCTGAATTTGAATTTTTCAGGGTCATACTCTACCTCCACTGGTCATTGCTGTTCAAAAATGACATTGGCCAACCCATTGTAGGCACTGCAACGCTATTTTTTGTGCTCTTACTTTTAACAGGTCTATATCTGTGGTGGCCAAAAAACAAAAAAGCAAGACGTGTTCGGTTTTGGTTTCGCTGGAAAAATAAAACCGGCATAAAACGGAAAAATTACGATTTGCATAATATTCTAGGATTCTATTCCTTCACAATCGCTTTAATTCTGGGATTGACCGGTATGATCTGGGCCTTCCCCTGGTTTGATGAGTCGGTACAGCAAGTACTCAATAAAATCGAAAATAAGGCTCCGGAAACAGTTCTGGCGAAACCTATTCAGTCAAAGGCTCATTTCAATACAAATCTTTCGGTCTACGATAACATTCTGAACGAAGTAGAGGTAACTTATCCCGATGCACATGCCTATTACTTTTATTTCCCACAGAAGGAAGAAGCATCGTTAAACGTGTATATCCGCTATGAAAAAAGCTATGCCTCTATCATCCGACAATATGATGTAAAGAAAGGTTATCTGCAAAAAACAATCGATTTTTCAAGTAAAAATTATGGTGAGAAAATGCGGGCCTTAAATTACGACATCCACTTAGGAAGTATTCTGGGAATCCCGGGCAAGATGCTGGTATTTTTGGCATCGTTGATTGCCGCCAGCCTACCTGTCACCGGTTTCTACATCTGGTACAATCGACGTAAAAAGAAAAAAAAGAAAGCGTAAATAAAGCTTAGCAACCCGTTAATTCTCTTAATGCTAAAAAGGCTTATCCCATCACAGATAAGCCTTTTTAGCAATCGTTTCCTTTTATCTGCAACCCCTTATTTAATACTATTTCTGACCTTTCTCTCCTATATAATTCGCGCCAATAACATTATTTAACCAGATTCTTTTGTGCCTGTATATACTCCGACGGTGTCATTTTATATTTTGCCTTAAATACTTTGGTAAAATAATTAGGATTTGAAAATCCGGTCTCATACGCAATTTCCGATATCGAATTACTATTTTTTTCCAATAAATTTGCTGCACGTTCCAACCTTACCGAACGTATAAAATCTACAGGACTCATACCCGAAAATTCAAGTAATCTATTATACAACGATGTTCTACTAATGGACAAGTGACTACTCAATAACTCAACAGATAACTGTGGATTATCTAAATTTTCATAAACATATTCAAATACACTCTGTAAAAATTTCTCTTTTTCTGACATCACCTCAACTTCTGGTGAAACAAAAGAGAGCTGCTTACTATAAGTATCTTTAAAAGCTTGATTAAGGAGCAATAAACTATTCACTTTTGCTAATAATGCAGCCATATCAAATGGTTTAGAAATATAATCTACTGCTCCCGACTCTAAACCGCAGACTAAACCATTTTCTACTCTTGAAGCTGTCAATAAGATAATAGGAATATGTTTTGTCCGTTTATCCCGCACCAGCTTTTGAGTCAATTCCATACCGTTCATGATTGGCATCTGCACATCAGAAATAATCATGTCGGGGTGATGAAATAGTGCTTTTTGCCATCCTTCTTGGCCGTTTGACGCTTCGCAAGTTTGATATAAAGGATCGAGCCTACTTTTTAGAAAACCCCGAAAGTCATCGTCATCCTCAATAATCAATACAACGGGTCTCAGACGAATATGCGGATCAACATTATCCTGTTCGACACTTATAACAGTCTGTACAACTTCATCATTAACGACCTCCATTTTTTCTAAAAACAGATCAAAAGAAAAAGCACTTCCAAAGCCTGGTTCACTCTCCACGTAAAGTTTACCACCATACATTTTAACAAATGAATCTGCGATTGACAAACCGATTCCAGATCCTTGATTCAAAATATTACCCTGTGTATCATGCTGGTAGAAACTCTCGAAAATCGCTTCATGCGATTCTTTTGGTATACCGATACCATCATCCTTGATTACCATTTTAACTTTTATTTTATCACCCTCCTCCTGTACTTCCACCGATTTTATATACACAGAAATATGACCTCCCTTTGCAGTAAATTTAAACGCATTGGATAATAAATTAAAAAGAATGCGCTCAATTTTATTATGGTCAAAAGCGGTTAGTACATGATCTTCACAAGAAATAAAACGATAGTTGATCTCCTTTTGAATGGCCATATCACTAAAGGATTCATACATATCTTTTACAAAGGATACTAAATCCCCTTTCGTATTATGCAATCTAAGCTCATTTTCTTCCATTTTTCTAAAGTCGAGCAATTGATTAACAAGATTAAGCAACCGGTGGGCATTACGCTTGATAAGCGCGATCTGTTGCGAAGTTTCCTTATCCTTTTCCTTAAGTAGTAGAATATCAATTGGACCTGTAATTAAAGAAATAGGCGTTCGAAATTCATGACTTAAATTCGTCAAAAATTTTATTTTCATCTGATCCAACTGATGGAGATTATCCGCATCTCGACGCTCCTGTTCCAAAACAAACTTTTGTTTTAGTTTCCGCACACCGCGACTCTTTAACCAATATAACCCCGATAAAAGCAAAATCCCATAAAAGACAAATGCATAACCTTTTAACCATATGGGAGGTGCAACATAAACAACTATAGATTTGATTTCATCATCCCATATCCCATCGTTATTACTCGCTTTTACTTCAAATGTATATTCTCCTGGATCCAGATTGGTGTAATAAGCAGCGTGATCCCCATTAGCTTTAATCCAATCCTTATCAAGCCCTTTCAAGCGATATTGATATTGATTGTCTTCTGATACCGTCAGATTCAATGCAGCAAATGAAATTGAAAAGTTTTGTTTATACTTCAAATTGATCCTTTCTGCCGTTAACAATGATTCAGATAGTATGCCTTCTTCAGAAGGTTTAATCACCTTATTATCAATCTTTAATTCCGTTAATACGGGTTTGGAAGGATTTGTATTAATTTTTAAATTTTTAGGATAAAAATGATTAAATCCTTCTTGACCACCAAAATATACTTCTCCATCAGGTAGCATGAGACCTGCCCCTATCGCAAATGCGCCCTCTTGTAGTCCAACAGAATAGGCATAATTTTTAAACGTTTTTTGCAAGGGATCATAACAGCTCAATCCTTTATTCGTACTGAACCACATTTTCCCAGTATTATCTTCAACAATACTCTGTACTACATCATTGATCAAACCCTCCCGTTCAGACAACGTTTTAAACTGCTTATCATCTTTTTGCAGCAACCCGACTCCATTGCCATTTGTACCTGCATACACATTTCCAGCCCGGTCAGTATAGATCGATAACACATAATTGTTCGGCAAAGCGTTTGCATTTTTATTATAATACACGGTTTTACGGGTGTATGGATTGTATACAAAGATACCTGCTCCGTAGGTACCTACCCACATATTACCTTCGTGATCCTTTCTCAATGCACGGATAAAATCTGCAGAAGGTGCAATCTCATCCGCTTTGGGGTTGTCAGAACGACGAAATTTTTTAACCACTCCATTTTTAAGCTGAATCACGTTGATTCCACCACCATTTGTACCTACCCAGATATCACCATAGATATCTTTCTCTAAACTAAAAACTTCATTATTATTAAGTTGGTTTTCCCCAGATCCTGTCAAGTAGTGCGTACGTGATTGTGTTTCCAAATTAAACTTGATCACTCCCTTACCAAAAGTTCCCAGCCATATATCGCCAGGAGAATCTCCATTTTTCAATGCTAAAACCGTTAGATTTTGATCTCCAATCGGAATAGCTGTCAGCTTATCCAAGCTACGGTCATATCGAAAAAGACCACCACCATCTGTACCTAGCAGAACCTGACTCTTAAAAGGCAAAAATGAAGTGATCATACTGACCTCATTTTTCCCATAACTGTCGATCGTTTTAAGGTTAAACTGATTCAGATTCACATCAAATTTATTCAAACCTCCTTGTACGGTACCCACCCAGTAAATTCCAAATTTATCCACGTAAACAGAACGGACCGATTTATGGCTTATACTTCTAATATTTCGAGGATCCTTATTAAAAATTTTAAGCTCAAAATTCTCTGTATTCAATACGCCTAATCCATTATCCGTACCAATCCAAAGTCCACCTTTAGTATCGTTAGCAATACTGTAAATTCGTTTACTCCCCAATTTAGCTCCCCCCGATTCTTGAAACAAAGAAAACTGATCTTCATGATCACCCTTATAAACAAGTCCTTGTAGTGAGGAAACCCAAATACGTTTCTGTTCATCTTCTTCAATGCAGGTCAGTTCCATGAGTTGTTTATCAGATGTCAAAGGATCCTGAGCAGGATAAACTTTACTTTCTTTCAAATTCGATGCAAACTGATATATTCTATTTTCAGCGGCAATCCACATGCGTCCTTGACTGTCTCTAAAAATATATCTGGAGGTCATTTTGAAAAACTTCTTTTCGATATCGGTATAGCGTACGTCAAGTGGTTTGCCAATATCTTTGACATTGATAATAAAGAGTCCACCATATGAACCTACCCAGATATTCCCTGCAATATCCGTATTAATGGTTGTTATTGCGGTACTCAACCATTTACCATCCACATGTTTATCATAACTGACAATTTTATCCAATTTACGGTCATAATAACTTAAGCTTCCGCCATTGGTACCTATCCAAACACGTCCTAGGTTATCCTCACATAAAGCTGTGATATGATTAGATTTCAAACCCGCTTCTACATCGGCATTATAACGATAAACTTTAAACGTGTATCCATCAAATCGATTTAACCCATCTTCAGTTCCAATCCATAAAAAACCATAACTATCTCGATAAGTACTAAAAACAGTATTGGACGATAAACCATTTTTTATCGTATAATGCTCAAACGAATACGGCAGTTCCTGCGCGTTAGCAATAGAGCAGAAAATTAGGGTAATAACAATAATAATTTTACACTTCAATATATTCAACATATTTAGGTTTAATAAGATAATGGTTAAAGGTGTACAACAATACTTTTGAATAGCGGTCACCGTTATCCTAAACTATCAAAAAAAATAGATTATTTGATGATTTAAATCCAATTTTAACATACTTACTCATCATTTGAACATTCTTACCTCAACGAGAATGTTACATCAGCTAGTTTTGAATTAGTAATTATAAACCAACCGTCAAAAATAAATTTCACTACTTGTTATTAGACCTAACCTACCTAATAGCAACTGGAAATTTTATGCATGGCATTTACACAAACCACTTAGATTAAAATAAAATTATGAGCACACAGAACAGTCCCTAAAACCTACTATGATAGATCACTATCACCTTTAATCAATGCGCTACAATTGAGCAAACCGATTTATGATTTCAAACCAATAACTAAACAGTAAAAATTATTATGATGATTAAATATACCATCACACTCATTTGGTATGAGAAAAAACTATGGGGTATTTTCCTGCTCTATACCTCAGCACTTCTGCTCTTATTGCTTGCAACAACATCGCCGCTATATGCACAAGACCTAAGACAAATCCGGGGTACAGTCGTTGACCAAAAGCAACAAGCAGTAGAAAATGCTTCCGTTAAAGTCAAAGAAGGAACAACAGGAATTTCAACAGATATAAATGGCTCTTTCACTATTCAGGTACCCAAAAACAGGAATACCCTGGTTATTACCAAAGTTGGATACCTAAAAACAGAAGTCCAAATTAATAATAAAAATGAATTACAGATCGTACTCAACAGTGCCAATATCGATATTGACGAAATTGTTGTGGTGGGTTACGGCACCCAGAAAAAAGAAACTGTCGTGGGAGCAGTTACACAAACCTCTGGGAAAGTCTTAGAAAGAGCTGGCGGTGTAGCCAGTGTTGGTGCGGCCTTGACCGGTAATGTCCCTGGGGTAGTCACGACAGCAAGTACCGGGATGCCGGGAGAAGAAGATCCACGGATTGTGATTCGCGGACGCAGCACTTGGAACAATACCGATCCATTAACTATGGTAGATGGAGTCGAACGTCCTTTGAGCAGTGTCGATATCAGTTCGATTGAAACCGTATCCGTATTAAAAGATGCAACCGCTACTGCCGTATACGGTGTACGTGGAGCCAACGGAGTCATTCTCATTACCACTAAAAGAGGTAAAGAAGGAAAAGCTTCCGTAAGAGGTACGGTGAATAATATCATAAAAACAGTGTCCCAATTGCCCGGGAAAATGGATTCATATGATGCCATGATGCTCCGCAATCGTGTCATCGAAAACGAATTGGCACTTTCTCCCAATAGCTGGGTTTCATACCAACCTCAAGATCTGATCAACAAATACCGCTTCCCGGCCAATCTGGAAGAAAGAGAGCGGTATGTTAACACCAATTGGGCAGAGGAACTATTCAAGAAACATGCTTTCTCACAAAATAGCAACCTCAATATTGCAGGAGGTACAAATTTTGTAAAATACTTTGCCAGTGCCGATTATTTATACGAAGGCGATATGTTTCGCGAAAATGATAACAATCGCGGTTACAAACCCGGTTATGGTTTTAACCGCTTAAACATGCGGTCTAACTTAGATTTTCAGCTCACGCCAACCACAAAATTTTCAGCAAATCTAGCAGGGTCGCATGGAAGAAGAAAAAGTCCTTGGGGTGGCGGAAATGATTACAGTTACTGGATCGCCGCCTATACCGTACCTCCTGACGTCATTTACCCAAGATACGCCGACGGCACATGGGGATTTTACAAACCTGATTCACAAGTCGGTATCAACTCAGCACAAGCACTCGCAACATCCGGAGTAGAACTGACAACTACGAGTAAAATAACGTCAGATTTTATATTAGAGCAAGATCTCAAAATGTTTGTCGATGGGTTGAAAGTGAGAGGAAGCATATCGCTCGATAATACATTTGTCGAGGCAGGAAGAGGAGTTAACGATCTGTATAATAATGTACAAAGTAAATGGATTGATCCAGAAACAGGACTAGCCGTTTACGGACAAAATATAGATGGCAGCCGTTTTGACTTTGTAGAAGGGATCAACTGGGCTCAACAATCGGGAGCAGTAAATAACGGAATGACCTATAGACGCCTGTTCTACCAGTTGCAATTGGATTATGCAACCCGAATAGCAAACGATCATAACATTACAGCGATGGGTCTATTCAACCGAAATCAATATGCTACAGGAAGTATGCAGCCGTTTTATCGTGAAGACTGGGTATTTCGCACCACCTACAATTACAAAGGAAAGTATATGCTTGATTACAGTGGAGCCTATACCGGATCTGAAAAATTTGCCCGCGGTTACCGATTTGGATTTTTTAATTCTGGAGGTATAGGCTGGTTATTGTCTGAAGAAAATTTCATGAAAAATATTTCCTTTATAGACATGCTGAAACTTCGTGCTTCCTATGGTGATATCGGAGATGACAATGTTAATGGGCGCTATCTGTACTTGACACAATGGTCATATGGCGGTCAGTCTCATATGGGGACTGTTGGAGAGGCTCCAGAGCGCAGTACTTATACTTGGTACAGAGAAAATGAACTGGGTAATCCGAATGTACGTTGGGAAAAAGTAAGAAAATTCAACTTTGGTACCGATTTCTCATTTTTTAAAGGAATTATTTCAGGTCAGGTGAATGTATTCAGTGACAAGCGCACCGATGTGTTGATCACTGGAAATAACCGTGCAATACCCGACTACTTCGGTGTCGCAGCACCAGCAGCCAACTTGGGCATCGTGACCAATAAGGGATATGAAGTAGAGTTAAAAGTCAATAAAGCGATTAATCAAAACTGGCGATTATGGGCTGATATGAACTTTACACATGCCAAAGATAAAGTGATAGAAGGAGACAGTCCCGAATTACTTCCTGATTATCAAAAGCTCAATGACAAGCAGATCAGTCAAACCTATACACATGTCGGTGGCGGATATTACAATACCTGGGATGAATTATATGCCAGTACCATACATGATAATAACGATGGGAATAAACTACCTGGTAACTATCACATACTGGATTACAATGGCGATGGATTGATCGATTCCAAAGATAATATACCCTATGCCTACCCCTCTACTCCGCAGAACACATACAACCTAACGGTCGGATTTGACTGGAAAAACTTCAGCATCATGACACAATGGTATGGTGTCAACAATGTCACCCGTCAGGTCGTATTGAATAGTTTTGAAAGACAGCGCAATTTAGCTTATCACGAAGGATCCTATTGGTCCAAGGAGCAAACAGACGCAGATGTACCTTTACCCCGTTGGCTTGCTACTCCGAGTAACTATACGCCCGGGAGCCGTTTTATGTACGATGGATCTTATATCCGATTAAAGACTGCCGAGATTGCGTACAACTTGAATGCTGAAAACAATTTTATACGTCGTATGGGATTTCAACATATTCGCATCTTTCTCAACGGTCATAACCTTTTATTCTGGTCCAAAATGCCCGATGATCGAGAATCCAATTATGCAGGTACAGGATGGGCTTCACAAGGCGCCTACCCTACCGTCAAACGTTTTAACCTAGGCGCGAACATTACTTTTTAATCGATATGATGATGAAAAAATATTTAAAAATTATTGTTTCTTTTGGTGTTATAGTTTCCTCTTCATACATGAGTTCTTGTAAAAAGTACCTCGACAAAGAAGAACAATCTATTATTTCAGAAAAAGAAGCGTTTAAAAACTTCAATAATTTCCAAGGCTATACTGAAGAGCTATACCATTGTATTGTTAATTTCAGCAATCTCTACTGGACCAATTCCTGGAACTGGGGCGAAGACGAGATTACCTCTACCGCTGGCGATTACCACTTTATCCATAAAATCGATAATGGCAATTTTTGGGCCTGGCAGGCACAGCACGATGGCTGGGGTGCAGGATGGATGGAACAAAATGATTTTACAACGGAATTTATAGGAGGAAACGATCGCAATATCAATAAAGACCTTTGGAATGCTGCTTGGTTCGGCCTTCGAAAAATTAGCATTGGTCTTGAAAATATGGATAAAATGACCGAAGCCACTCAGGAAGAACGGGATCTTATCAAAGGACAATTGCTTTTCTTTAGAGGTTGGTTTCACCATCGGTTGATGGAATATTTCGGCGGTATGCCATATATTAATAAAGTATTGCCAAGTGATGAAAAACTAACACTTCCACGTCTCAATTACCATGAATGTGCAGATTTGGCCGCTGCAGATTTTCGTGAAGCTGCCAATCTTTTACCCATCAATTGGGATGATACCAATCCGGGAAAGCGGACACTGGGGAAAAACGCGCTGCGCATCAATAAAATAATGGCTTTGGGTTATCTAGGTAAAAATTACCTGTGGGCGGGTAGTCCATTGATGAATTTTACGGTGACCGGTAGCCGCACCTATCAAACCGATTACTGCAAAAAAGCAGCGGAAGCTTTTGGAGAATTGTTATCACTGACCGAAAGTGGACAGGCTCCATATAAATTGGTGGACTTTGAAAATTATCACCTTAATTTCTATACAATAAGTGAAAATTGGGCACTCCCAGGAAGTACTGAAGCTATCTTTAGAGGTCCTTACAATGCGGGCAACAACACCCATTATGGAACCAGTAAGCAGTATATGCCAAGCTTAATCACCGAAGGCGATGCACTGAAATTTGTACCGACAGCCAATTATGTCAATTACTATGGAATGGCTAACGGATTACCGATTAAAGATTTCACACAAGCAGACGCAGAGTCCGGTTATGATCCAGCATACCCTTGGAAAGGACGTGACCCAAGATTTTACAATGATATCGTCTTTGATGGCGTTAAGGTCATAAAAGGAACCATACCTCCCAAGGATAGACCGGAAAATGAATACCGATACGCCCAACTCTATACCAATGGATCTTATCGTAATATTCAGAATGGTAGCCGTACGGGTTATACACTGCGCAAATTTATTCCTTTAACAACAAACGATTATGACAGAGCTTTTGACTACGGATCGAATATGCACATCTATGTTCCCTACATGCGTCTAGCAGATGTCTACCTCATGTATGCCGAAGCTGCAGCCATGGCAAATAATGCCGCTAATGGAAAAGCGACAAATTATAATAAAACTGCGGTAGAAGCAGTCAATATCATTCGTAAACGTGCTGGAGTCGATGCTGTGAACACAAAATTCTTAGCTTCTTCCGATGCCTTTATGAGTGAATTACGCCGCGAAAGAGCAGTTGAACTTGCCTATGAAGGACATCGTTTCAATGATTTGAGAAGATGGTTATTACTTACGGAAAGCCCATACACCCTAAAAACTGCACTTGAATTTGATAGAACGGGGACTTTTAATACAGCTGACCCTACTCAAAACCGTGTAGTAAATATGAAAGAAAAAGTATTAGTAGAACGAAAATTCACAAGCAAGCATTACTGGCTTCCCTTAAAAGTATCTGATGTTAGCATGTATCCTGAATTTTCACAAAATCCCGGATGGTAACTCAAATGAGCGATCAATTCATAAAATTATGAGACAATGAAATATAAAAAATTAAAAATAGCATTGTGCCTGAGTATGGTCGGTTTGGGTACGCTTGACGCATCGGCATCTCGCTTATCCCAATATAAAAGCTATAACCCACTATCACCTGCAAGATTCGGATTAATAGACACGTTGCAAACGGATAGTACAACGCTCATACAGGTGGCTTTTCGTAAGGTTAAAAAACAAAATCTTATGGGCGAAGTCCAAGCGATTAATCTAGCTCAGTTAATGGAAAAAAACTATACAACATATAGTCTCGAAAACCTAGATGCACTTGTTACAGGTTATAATGGAAACATATGGGGATCTTCAGGTTACCTACTTTTAGTAGATGGATTTCCCCGTGATGCCGACAATGTCATGCCCACTGAAATTGAACAGATCTCCGTATTAAAAGATGCAAACGCAATTGCTCTTTATGGTAGCCGTGCGGCAAAGGGTGTTATCTATATGACCACCAAACGAGGAAAAGCAGGTAATCAAAAAATAAACATTCGTACCAATGCAGGGATCAATACTCCCATCAGTTATCCTAAATATCTCGGTTCTGCTGAATATATGACCCTCTATAATGAGGCTAGACGCAACGACGGACTTCCTAATCTATACACACAGGAGAATATTTATAAGCATAGCACGGGAGAGAATCCTTATCGCTACCCGAATGTAGATTATTATTCTTCTGACTACATTAAAAAGAGTTACAATAGATACGATGCCACCGCAGAAGTTTCTGGTGGTAACGAAAGGACGCAATATTATACCAATTTTGGATTTTGGTCTGCGGGATCATTATTAAACTTTGGTGAGGCAGTAGACAACAACAGCTCCAATCGCTTTAATATGCGCGGCAATATTGATGTAAAGTTAAACAAAGTCATCTCATTAAATGTAGACGCAGCAGCGAGCTTCTATACTTCCAAGGGTGTCAATGCAGATTATTGGGCTGCCGCTGCAACTGGTAGACCACACCGCTTCTCTCCGCTTGTACCGATCAGCATGATTGAAGACAGCGACGAAAACTCCTTGATTTTTGTGAACAACAGTAATTTTCTTGTAGATAACAAATATTTATTAGGCGGTAGTCAATTGGATCAGACAAATGCATTTGCCAATATTTATGCGGGAGGAAGCAATCGACATCTGAACAGACAATTTCAGTTTAATACGGGGTTGAATTTTAATCTAAATGATGTACTGGAAGGTTTAACATTTAATACGGCAATGGCGATCGATTATCAAAATCAGTATAATCAATCGTATAATAATAATTATGCCGTATACCAAGCCAACTGGAACAACTATAATGGTACCGATCTCATCAGTAGTCTTACCAAATATGGTGACGACCGTATTTCGGGAGTACAGAATATAGGCGGAAGTGCATACAGACAAACTTTAGGTTTTACAGCGCAATTAAACTATGCACGTACATTTAACGAGCAACATCATGTGTCTGCGATCGTATTGGCCAATGCATTTCAGATTGGACAGTCTGAGGCTTATCACAAACAAAGCAATGCTAACCTAGGTTTGCAGCTCGGATACCATTTTGAAAATAAATACTATGTCGATTTTAGTGCCGCTTTACCGCACTCTGCAAAATTACCAGAAGCCAAACGTAAAGCCATTTCACCAACTTTATCGATGGCATGGCGCATAAGTGAAGAAGAATTCATGAAGGACAACACTGTTTTTAACAACTTAAAATTAAAGGCATCTGCTGGTATTATCAATACCGACCTCGATATAGAGGATTATTATTTATATAAAGGATATTACACCTATAATAATGCGGCATGGTACAGTTGGAGTGATGGCCAACTGGTACACACTTTTGATCGTTTCAGAGGTGAAAATATGGATATGCGCTATCCACAACGTAGGGAGATCACCTTTGGCATAGAAGCCGGCCTATACAATAACTTGGTGACATTTAATGCTTCTTATTTTTACAACCAGATGCATGGGATGCTGGTACAGCCAAATACACTGTATCCGATGTACTTTATGTCCTATTGGCCGACCTACTCAGAATTACCATTTATAAATTATAATGTAGATGAGCGTCAGGGGATAGATTTTGGATTAAATATCAATAAAACATTTAACAATAGTTTTCTTTCATTAGGAGTAACGGGTCTTTATTATGACACGAAAGCAGTAAAACGCGATGAATTGTTTGAAAGTGCATATCAAAACCGTGCTAATAAACCTTTAGATGCGATCTGGGGACTTCAAAATGACGGATTTTACCGAGACCAAACAGAAATAGACCAAGCACCTTTAACCGCTTTTGGAGAAGTTAAACCTGGAGATATTAAGTATAAGGATCAAAATGGCGACGGTATTATTGATACACGCGACGAAGTTTATTTAGGTAAAGCCGGTTGGGCAGGAGCTCCATTTTCACTGGGTTTTAATATCACTGCTAAATGGAAAAATGTAACATTATTTGCTGTTGCAACTGCAAGATACGGTGCATATGAAATGAAAAACAGCTCTTATTTCTGGATGAAGGGCGAAGATAAATACTCCATTATAGCACGTGGTCGTTGGACGGAAGAAAATAAAGAAACTGCCACATATCCACGATTGACAACTGGAAACAGCGACAATAATTTACGAAGTTCAGATTTTTGGATGTATAAAACCAATCGATTTGACCTCTCCAAAGTACAGATTTCCTATGATTTCCCAACAGGTGTTATCGGAAAGGGAATCGTTAAAGAACTCGGTATCTATACAAATGGTTATAATTTGATGACCATTGCCAAAGAAAAAGAAACGATGCAACTCAACGTAGGTGGTACACCGAGAACAAGATTTTTCAATTTCGGTGTAAAGGCCATATTCTAAATTAACAGTGAAAACTAATTGACATGAAAAAAATCATATTCATATTCAGCATTGCCTCCGCCCTCTCATTCACGTCATGTGAAGATATGTTTGAGCCTGCTATCGAAAATATTTTAGATATCGAGACAGCATACGACAGACCATTGTACGCACAAGGTTTATTACTAAATGGCTACAACAGAGTCCCAACAAACAGCTGGTCATTTAACGATGTGGCCACAGATGATGCAGTAACTAATGAAAGAATTAACGATTATCAAAAAATTTCTACAGGGCAATGGACTGCAATCAACAATCCGTTTGATCAATGGCGGAATAGCAAATCAGCAATACAGTATATCAACAACTTTTTAGCATTAACGGACAAAGTAAGTTGGGCCTCGACAGAACAGGTCACCACCATGTTCAGTGATCGGATGAAAGGTGAAGCATATGGTCTCCGTGCCTTATTTATGTTTCATCTGCTTCAATCCCACGCAGGAAAAACGAGTAGCGGTGAACTTATGGGTGTACCCATTATACTTGAACATGAGGTATTATCATCCGATTTCAATCATAAAAGAGCCTCTTTTGAAGCCTGTATGAAACAAATTTATGCAGATATTCAAAAAGCGGAGGACTTATTACCGCTAGATTATGAAGATATTTCATCGCAAAGTGAAGTTCCCGCTAAATATCAAGCATTAGCCATTAAAATGGACGATTATAATCGAGTTTTCGGCAAACATTTTCGTTTACGCATGAGTAAACGAATTATACAAGCTATCAAGGCCAAAGCTGCGCTTATGGCCGCAAGTCCAGCTTTTGCAAGTGGCAATACAACTACCTGGGCTGACGCCGCAAACTATGCAGGTCTTGTGATCCAGCAAAAAGGAGGTGTATCTGGCATAGACCCTCAAGGCGCATTATTTTATCAGCAAAATAGCGTGAATGCTATGAACGAAGGACGCAATACTTCGGAAATACTATGGCGTGTAGACCGTGGTGATCCTTCATCAAATTTAGAAGCCGATCAATTTCCACCAACTTTGTTTGGACGTGGGCGGATTAATCCCTCCCAAAATCTGGTCGATGCGTTTCCAATGGCCAACGGGTATCCAGTGTCCGATATTGCAAATAGTGGATTCAATGCTCAAGCCCCTTACGAAAATCGTGACCCTAGGCTTAAACAGTATATTTTAGTCAATGGCGGTACTGCCGGAGTTAATAATACGGCAATCAATACAACTGTCAACAGTCCAACCAATGATGGGTTAAATAAAGTAGAAACTTCCACCCGAACAGGATATTATTTACGCAAACTTTTACGTCAGGACGTCAATCTCAACCCTTCCTCTACATCAGGGCAATATCACATCACACCGCGCCTGCGTATGACGGAGATATATCTTGCGTATGCCGAAGCGGCCAATGAAGCTTGGGGACCTACGGGTACTGGGACACAATCATTTTCGGCTTACGATATCATTAAAGCAATCCGGACACGTGCCGGTGTAGGGACAACCAATGGAGACCCTTACCTCAATCAGGTCAAAAACAATAAAGAACTGATGCGCGAACTCATCAGAAATGAAAGAAGGCTAGAATTATGTTTTGAGGGTTTTCGTTTTTGGGATATCAGAAGATGGAATAAAAATCTCACTGAAGCGGCACGCGGTGTCAGTATTCAAAATAATAGCTATACGATTTTCAATGTTGAAAACCGGGTGTATGAACCTTATATGCAATACGGTCCTATTCCCTACAGTGAAATCCTAAAATACAGTAACCTTGAACAAAACATGGGGTGGTAAAACATTTTTAAAAATAATCAGATGAAAAAATTACATATATTTTCCATTGTACTTGTATTCCTATTTACCTCCTGTAAAAATCAGGACTGGGAATTTCCAGATTTTAAATATCAGACCGTATACTTCGCATATCAATATCCTGTAAGGACTATTACTATGGGTGAAGACCTATTTGATACCGCATTAGATAATGAAGGTAAAGTCAAAGTAATGGCTACAACAGGTGGTGTCTACGATAATAAAAAAGACATCACCATTGATTTTACCGTAGATAATGCCATGACCGATAAAATCATTTTCAATCCAGATGGCGGAGAGGTAAAACCACTGCCAAGTAATTACTATTCAATCGCCTCCAATAAAATAATGATACCAAAAGGCAGCTTGACAGGTGGCGTGGAAATACAGCTGACCGATGATTTCTTTGCTGACCCTAAAGCTATCACCACCCATTATGTACTTCCGATCCGTTTAGACCATGTCATAAATGCAGACTCTATCCTTTCCGGAATTCCAAAAGCAGGAAGCTTACGCCGAAAAGCAGTAACTGATGATTGGGACACTGCTCCTAAAGATTATATTTTCTATGCTATTAAATATATCAATACCTGGCAAGGCAATTACCTCCGCCGTGGCCGCGATATGATTGTTGGTAAAAATGGAAACAATGCGCTCACCCAAACGCAAAGTAGAAGAAATGCTTACGTCGAGAAAGATGAGGTAAAAAGCTTGACAACAGCGTCGTTGAAAAATACAATACTTCCATTAACATTTAAGGATGTAGACGGCACAAATATCAACTGTGCTTTAATGTTAACTTTCGATAATAACAATAATTGTGTCATCAGTTCTAATACAACGGGAGTCACAGCATCAGGAAAAGGAAGCTTTGTAAAAAAGGGTGATAAAAATAGTTGGGGGAATACCGATCGCGATGTGTTGTATCTCGATTATCAAATCGATATGCAAAAGATGAATGTGAGTACAAAAGATACCTTAGTCATGCGTGACCGAGGTGTTAAAATGGAAACTTTTACGGTCGCAATAAAACCATAAAAATATGAAAAGATTACATACAAAGATAGGTGTTGGCCTCATAGCTGGTCTCCTATTCTGTTCCTGCGCAAAACATGAAATACTCCAATATGGGACAGAAAAGCCTGAAAGTATTATTGCACAAGAAAATATTGATACCTATAGCCCATTGATCTCCTACATCGATAAAAATGCGCATCCAAATTTCAAATGGGGGGTAGCACTCAATATGGACGATTACCTCAATAAAGGTGTGATGTACCGTTTAGCAAATCGCAACTTTGAAGAAATGGTCATGGGATACGAAATGAAACATGCTTCTATTGTACAAGCCGATGGCACACTGAACTTAAGTAAACTGGAACGTGTGATCAAAGCTGCACAAGAAAATAACATGGCTCTTTTTGGGCATACACTTACTTGGCATTCAGGGCAAAATGCCACTTATTTAAATAGCTTGATTGCTCCAGTATTACTACCACCTGGTTCGGCACCAGTACCCGGAGGTATCAACGTACCATCACTTTCGGGTTATGCACTAAAGATGACTAACCCATCAGTTGCCAATGCGTGGGAAGCACAAACAGCTTTTGATCCCAAGGGACTAGAAGATAACACCGAATACACACTAAAAATCACAGTAAGAGGCAGTAAGGCTGGAAATATTGGTCTAGATCTTCAAGAAACAGTTAAATATACAGGTGATAGTTTTGGTTCTATTGCTTTTACTACAGACTATAAAGAGTATGAACTTAAAGTGAAAACCACGGCAGCACGCACTCGATTTATCATTAATTTCGGTCAGTTTGCAGGAACAGTTTTCATAGACAATATTTCCTTAAAAAAGGCTGGAAGTAATGTAGAGCTCATCCCTGACGGAGATTTTGAAAAAGGCATCAGCGGATGGATAGGATGGGGCAACAGTTCTACCCGCTCACAATCTGCAGTAGGTGAAGGTTATGGCGGACCTGGTGGTATCAGAGTTGAAAAAACACCTGACGAGAAAAAAAGAATTCTTACCGAAGCATTAGAAACTTTTATTGCAGGCATGATGTCTGTAACCAAAAATTATGTCAAAGCTTGGGACGTGGTCAATGAGCCCATGTCCGATTGGCCTGATCAGTACGCCCTAAAAACTGGGATTGGAAAAACCGACTTGGCGGAGGACGAATTTTATTGGCAAGATTATCTGGGTAAAGACTATGCGGTAAAAGCCATTCAACTTGCCCGAAAATACGGAAATCCCAATGATATCCTTTTTATAAACGATTATGGTCTGGAAGGTGGTGGTAATAAATGTAAAGGTTTAATTGCCTACGTCAATTATGTGGAAAGTAAAGGCGCCAAGGTAGATGGCATCGGTACGCAGATGCATATCAATAGCACGGCCAATAAAGATGACATTGTTAACATGTACAAACTACTGGCGGCAACGGGTAAACTAATAAAAGTATCGGAGCTTGACATTGGTCTTGGCGACAACATTAAAACAGCCAATGCAACAGCGGCAATGTATCAGCAACAAGCAGATATGTACAAATTTGTCATTGAAAAATACTTTGAAATTATCCCGAAAGCACAACAATATGGGATCACCATCTGGAGTCCTTTGGACAGTCCTGATCGCGAAAACTCCTTTTGGAGAAGAGGCGAACCGATTGGAATCTGGACAGAATCCTTTGTTCGTAAACCCGCATATCAAGCGGTAGCAGAAGCACTTCAAAAGCAAAAATAATAAGCAAGTATAGAATAAAAGAGAGGGAAGATTTCCCTCTCTAAAAAAAAATAGGATAAATTAAAACTATGAAAAAACGCACCTTAAAATTTAAATTTCTTTTATTGTTTTTGTTTTTTTGCACGCTTGGTTATGCACAAGACAAAAACTTTCATATCTATTTGTGTTTTGGTCAATCCAATATGGAAGGACATAGTAAATTTGAAGATCAAGACACCTTAGGCAACAACCGTTTCTATTCACTTCAAGCAGTTGACTGCCCGGACCTCAATCGTAAAAAAGGAGAATGGTACCTCGCCAAACCTCCAATCACCCGATGTAATACCGGTCTTACGCCTGCAGACTATTTTGGTAAAACCTTAGCTGAAAATCTACCCGATAGTATTCGCATAGGGATCATCAATGTATCCATTGGAGGATGCCATATCCAATTGTTCGATCAAGATAGTGTGGCAAATTATGTAGAAAAAGCCCCTAACTGGATGAAGGGTATGTTAGCTGCGTACGACAATAATCCCTATGATAGATTAGTTGAAATGGGAAAGATCGCACAGCAAAGTGGAGTCATCAAAGGCATCTTACTGCATCAGGGCGAATCAAATACGGGAGACCAAGATTGGCCTAACAAGGTCAGTCAAGTATATCACAACCTATTGAAAGATCTAGCATTGCAGGAAGAAAAAACTCCACTCCTAGCTGGTGAATTATTAGCGGCAGATCAAGGCGGCAGATGTGCAAGCATGAATACCATCATTCACACGTTACCCCAAACCCTCAAAAATGCGCATATTGTCTCTTCAAAAGATTGTGAAGGTGTGGCAGATGGCCTGCATTTTAGCGTTGCAGGCTATAGAAAGCTGGGGATTAATTATGCGCAGGTCATGCTGGGTTTAAAACCTTAATCTATAGGAATACAAAAGCTTTAAATTAAGCTAAAAAATATGCTTATCAGGGAAAATACATATTCGAATTTCCTTGATAAGCATATCAATAAAGACCGTCACGCTATTTTTCTACCGGTGTTTCATATGCAGATGTTGCATAAAGTCCAATCATCGCTCCTGTAAATCCGCCTGCAACATCCGTTGACAGAATATCGCCAGATACCGTTCCGCCCAGATGCTGAAAAGAACTTCCATCTAACGCATACGAAAATGTATAATCATCGCCTGTGGCGCTAACACGCAATTTCATTTTACCCGATCTACTGAGCTTCTGTTGCGCAAGTACTTTTGTTATGCCATTTTCAGTCCGTTCGAGTTGGATGTAATATTCATTATTGGATTTTGTAACACCCAATACATAGTTGAATTTTTCACTTTGTAAACAGGTAATACCGGCAAAGTCTTTTTCAGAACCTGGAGTATAATCCATTTCTACCTCCGCCACAAATGCGATGTGCTGCTGTCTGTAAAACAGTGCCGAAATTGGTTTTTTTTCCTGAACAGTAACAGCAAAAGGTTTGATTGCCAATCCCTTCTTTTCACCCACTAAGAACTTTTCACGAGGTCCCCGCAAAGCTATCCACCGCTCATCCAACGTTTTTTCATTTAATTTGTCGTTAAAGGTGAAATTTCCATTGGGGAAAAATCCGGATTTATCTTTACTGCTTTCAATCCCTTTTGGTGTATGCACCAATGCTTTAAGGGGCTCCATTCCACCTTTAAAAATCGGCCATTCACCAGACCAGTCAACGGGCAGCACAAATGTTTCCCGACCGGTGTTGACCCGATTCTTTTCATTTGGTCTAACCGCTAAGAATACACCGTACCATTCCCCATCAGCAGTTTGAACTAGATCTGCATGACCTGCCCAATCCACTTTATTGGGTCTATCTGCAGGGAGATGACGCTGTGAAAGAATCGGATTATTTTTCGCAGGAGTATAAGGCCCCATTGGATGACTGCTCGAAAAAATAACCTCACTGTGATTCCCTCCCGTTCCCCCTTCAGCGCACATCAAATAATATTGTCCATTTTTCTTGTAAATATGCGGTGCTTCAATCCAAATAGGTTGCTTGGCTAGATCTACTCCTCCATCAACGATGATCTTACTCGTGCCCGGGATCACCTGATCAGTCGCGACATCGTATTCCCAGATCTTGATCACCCGATGGCCTGTGTACAGTTCTTTTCCTTTATCCGGAGCATCATTATGCACCACATATGCTTTGCCATTATCATCAAAAAATAAAGCCGGATCAATTCCATCAAACTGTAATTTAATCGGATCAGACCAATTGTTTGCTTTCGGGTCTTTAGTTTTAACAACCATATTACCGATCCCCGAAGCAAATTGCGTTGTGATCATATAAAAGGTGTCATTATTTGGATTATACATAATATCCGGCGCATATACCCCCTCACTGATACCTGCAGTACCAACTTGTAGCTGCGACTCGCGGTTTAGCACATGGCCGATCTGCTTCCAGTTGACCATATCTTTGGAATGAAAAATAGGAACGCCAGGAAACATCACAAATGAAGAAGCGACTAAATAATAATCATCTCCCTTTCTGGTGATACTGGGATCAGGATAGCATCCCTGTAAAATGGTGCTGTAAAATTGACCTGGCACAATTGGATTTTCACTATAGAAAGCATCGTTGCCGGTGTATTTAAAATTACTGTACAAGGGCTGCCCTACCACTTTTCCGATCGGCTCTTTTCTCTCATCTGCGCGCATTGCCTGACAGGATGATAGTAAAGTAAAAGCAAATAGGCAGGACAATAATCCTATTTTTATATGTTTTTTCTGTTGCATGATTTGCATCTTATCTTTGTTATTTATGTTTTCAATAATTTTTTAATTCATCATAAGTAAAACAGGTTATCGTCCATTCAACATAGAAAACCGATCATTTCCCTTACTAACACTTACCGCTATGCGCAATAAGACGTTAATTATGATGTTTCATATTCAGCTTGATTTTCTTCAAATCCTCCAATTCATATACAGGTCTTTCGATATCATAAGGTATAGGTCTTTTGGAATATGTTTGAAAATAAAGGAGACAGGCATCTTTCCACCATACCGCATCTTTAGCTTGAATCTTCAGTTTCGATTGCACTTCAGCAAAACGTTGCTGATCGACCTGATTTTCCAATCTATCCCATACTTTTTGCATGTCGCGTACCTGCTTTACCCCGAGATCATATTGATAGCATAATTCATCCCACAAGGATAAGCCGCTTTTCATCGTATAATTCCACGGCACATGATGAAACCAAAGTAAATAATGATCTGGACATAGCAGGATATCACCATATATGTTCGCGACATGAGGACTGTATTGTGAGATTGCGTTACTCCCTCTTGCTGTCCGATCAAACCCTACACCTATTGTATCTGCTTGATGATAATACCAAGGCATCCAATCGGGACGTCCACCTTTTTGATCGCCCCACGGTTCCGGTCCATAATGATGGTCGAAAGCAAAGATATGATGCAGCCCGAGTGGCATCATATAATTTACAGCAGCTTCCCGTGAAGTCATCATAATTTCTTTCACAGCAGCTATAAACTGCTTATCTTTCGAAAATGTCATTGCGATCCATTCTTCCGCAATTTGTTCAGACGCGAGATGATGATTCCACGCCAGTCTTCCATAGGCATACCAATTCGCCTGTGCAAAGTGGTGACCTGTCCAATTGGTATCATCGCCAATATTCGCCACCGCTGCAATTGCTGTCTTTCGCGCAGGCCGTAAGGTACCATCCGTTAATCTGGCGACTGTACTTCCCGCTCCATCCGCATAGGTATCACTAGCTAATGTTTCTTTAAATAAAGGCGCTAAATAAACCAAATGATTCGAAAATCCCAGATACTCTTGGGTGATCTGAAATTCGACCATTTCATAACTTTTTTTGAGCGCTCCGAAGAGCGGATTAAAAGGTTCACGAGGCTGAAAATCGATCGGTCCATTTTTAATCTGAATGATCACATTATCGCTAAAGGAACCGTCGAGTGGCACAAATTCCTGATAGGCCTGCTTGGCACGATCTTCGGTCGTAGGATTGTAAACAAATGCCCGCCACATCACAAAACCCTGATACGGTTTTAAAATAGCGGCAAGCATATTTGCCCCCTCAGCGTGCGTTCTGCCATAATCCTGAGGACCAGGTTGGCCCTCCGAATTCGCTTTCACCAAAAAACCGCCGAAATCAGGAATAACACTGTAAATCTCTTTGACTTTATTCTTCCACCATAAAATGACCTCCGGATTTAGAGGATCCGAATCAGAAGTTCCTCCTAACACCTTCGGTGAAGAAAAATTCACAGATAAATAAACTTTGATTCCATATCTTCTAAAGATATCAGCCAGACTTTTTAATTTAATCACATATTCCGAACTCAAAATTTGAGGAGAGGCATTTACATTGTTAATAACAACAGCATTGATACCAATAGAAGCATTAGCTCGTGCATACTCTTCATATCGAGGAGATATGACACCTGGCAATTCATCCCATTTCCACAACGAATATCCGGCATAACCACGTTCAATCGTGCGATCAAGATTGTCCCAATGATTGAGCATACGGATATCAAATGATGGTATTTCTTCCACATTCAAATTTAAAACCTGTTGATCCGTTTCCTGTAATTGCAACAGATGGTAAGCTGCATATAATAAACCGGCGGGCTCATGTGCGGTCACCTTGATCCGATCTCGATGACCTGTTATTTTAAAACCATCTTTTAAATACGGCAATTTTTTATCTAGTTCTAATCCAATGGACTGTCCCCTCCAAAAAGTAATTAATTCTTGTTGTGCACGTACCGCAATTGGGTTTTCAGCAGCAACCGTGATGGATCTACTTTGAGCTATTTCTTTAGAGACAGGAACATACCTGAGCCATAGCTTACTTCCGTCCTCCGCCTGAATACGAGAAAAAGGGAAAATAAAAAGCAAAAGAAAACAACTTATTTTCATCATAAGATTAAAAATCAGGTTTATAATTGGTTAGGCTACAAAAGTTCCTCAAGTTCAGCATTCTTGCCCATCCATCGTCTTGATTAATCCCTTTTCATCATATTCAAGCTCGACTACTTTCATACTCCGCAGCCATGTTTTACCGCCAGAGGGCACACAGTCATGATAAAACAAATACCATTTCTCTTTAAATTGCAGTATACTATGGTGAGTGGTCCAACCAACCACCGGAGTCAGAATCACACCTTGATAGGTAAATGGACCATAAGGATTATCCCCTATTGCATAACACAATAAATGCGTATCACCGGTAGAATACGAGAAATAATACTTGTCGCCATATTTATGCATCCAGGAAGCCTCAAAAAAACGGCGGTCTAGATCTCCCTGTTTAAGAGGGTTACCTTCTTGATCCAAAATAACAAGATCTTTTGGTTCTTCATCAAATTGCAACATATCCTCCGTTAGTTTTACAACTTTTGGACATAGCGCCAGATCATGCCAGTGCGGCAAATCCATGGGATAAGTCATTTTGTTATTTCTGTAATATTGAAGCTGCCCGCCCCATATTCCCCCGAAATACAGATAATGGCTACCATCATCATCTTGAAAAGCACAGGGATCTATACTATAACTTCCTTTGATCGGATTCTCCTCCGGAATAAAAGGACCATATGGGGTATCACTTACCGCTACTCCAAGCCTAAAGACATCGGTCTGGTCTTTTAATGAAAAATAAAGATAATATTTACCATTTTTTGTCGCCACATCCGAATCCCAGAGCTGTCTTCCACCCCACGGAATATCTGCTACGTCCAATACTTTGCCATGATCGACCGCCTCGGCATCCATATCATCCATAGAAAAAACATGGTAATCTTTCATATCAAAATGATCGCCATGATCATTTTCCAGAATACCACTTTCCCAGTCATGCGAAGGATATATGTAAATTTTATTCTCAAAAACATGTGCCGACGGATCAGCCATAAAATCATTGGGTACTAAATATCGTCCTTTATTCATAAAATTATAGGGTTATTTTTGTTTTGCTAATTCAATTAAATCCTTGACAAAAGGTTTAGGTTTATACTCCCGGTCAAATAACAAAGGATAGTCCGTCCGTCCGGGAACTGGCCATCCATTTTTCCACGAATCACCATCACCTACCCCCCACACCGTTACACGCGTTATTTTATCGTCATGTTTTAGATATAATTTAAAAAAATCCTTGTAACGGCTAGCTAAAGCTTTCGCTATAGCATCCGGCAAACCTTCTTTATATGGATTTAATTCATTTTTATACTGATATGTTTCACTGATTTCTGCTCCCATATTGGGATTTACATGAGGCAATACAGAAATATCCATTTCCGTCACCATCACTTTTGTCCCTAAACTAGCAAAATCGACAATTGTCTTTTCCACTTCACTTAGAGCAGGATTATCTAATCCATTATGTTCTTGCATACCAATAGCATCAACACGGACACCCGAATCGAGCACCTCTTTGACCAGCTTCATAATTCCATTTCGTTTAGCAGGAATAGCTGTTGAGTAATCATTGTAGTAGAATTCGGCATTGGGATCTGCCTCTTGCGCAAATTGAAAAGCAAGCTTAATAAAATCTTTACCGATGATATTGTAAAACTTACTTTTCCGCAGTTCACCATTATCCAGCACAGCCTCATTGACCACATCCCAGCCATGAACACGTCCTTTATAGCGTCCAACCACGGTATGGATATGTTTGCGCATCCTCTCAATCAAAACTTCACGCGAGACATCCTTCCCTTTATCATCGATAAAGAACCAGGTTGGCGTCTGCGAATGCCACATTAAGGTATGCCCGATGATATGCATGCCATGCTGCTCTCCCAATGCGACAAAACGATCTGCATCTTTAAAATTAAACTCCCCTTCCCGGGGTTGCAGGTACATACTTTTCATACAGTTTTCGGCCACGATGGAATTAAATTGAGCTTTTACCACCGAAATAGCGGCGGCATTGCGTTCCCATATTTGTTCCAGATTCAAAGCTGTACCGATATAAAATTTATCCTTGAAAGCATGCTTCAATATAACTTGGTCTTCAATGGTTCGATCACCCGTTACCTGTTGTGATTTAGTCGAGGTGCATGCCAAACCCAATGTAGCGATGCCTGCAAAAAAAACGATCTTTACTTTATTCATTTTTAACGATTTAATTCTTGTGTCTTGATTCTATTTCATGATTTATTTTATCGATCACCGCATCGTCCAATTCATATTTTGAAATAATGAACATGGCTACCAGTAATAAAATAGCAGGTATAACAACCACTAACCAAAGGATACCCTGCTCGGCAAAAGCCGATTGCGTAATGGTATTGTCTTTATCAAAACCGACATATGCAAGCACGAGACCTGGTACAACGCCCCCCAGGGCCATACCCGCTTTATAAAAGATACCGGTCAAAGCATTCACGATACCTGAAATCCGTTTTCCTGTCGCATGCTCGCCATAGGAAATCACTTCGGGTACCAATGCCCACATATATCCTGTAGCTACTATGATGCCTGTGGATTTAATAAATTGTGCCACTAACACCAACCAAACCTGACTCCTTAAAGCGGGTATGACAGAAATAATATAAAGCATGATCATTCCTAATATGGCGATTGTTAAGAACACATAAAACAGTTGCTTTTTACCTATCGCACGCTTTATCGCAGGCACCAGTGGCATAAAAATAAAGGCGGGAATAGATCCTAATGCCATAAAATAAGGAAGCATTTCTGGTGCTTGGACATTATAGATCATATAATATGAGCCCGCAGCATTTCCGATCGCCATCATGGCAAATGCAGTAATAAAGAAGAAAGCCAATATGCGCAAAGGTCCATTATGTTTAAATGCTGTCCACAGATCCGAAACTTTTACATTTTCGGTTTCTTTCACATCCATGACAACACGTTCCTTAGTTTGCGTATAACAGAAAACCAATAACAATAAGCCCGCGATAGCATAGAGCGTCATTGTAATAAACCAAGCTTGCGCAGATTCGGGAGAATTGATCTTTCCATTTGGCGAAAGATATTGAACCAGTATAGGTACCCCATATCCTACTGCCAGACCACCCATATTCGCCATAAACATACGGGTCGACGTCAGTTTTGTTACTTCATCCGTATCGCGCGTCAGCGATGCATTTAGTGCGCCATACGGTACATTGATCAAGGTATAAATCATAGATAATCCAACATAGGTTATATAGGCATAGAGTAATGATCCAGAAAATCCATTCCAAAAACAGAGTATGGCAAATCCAGTTAATGGGATACCGCCTAGAATTAAATAAGACCGGTATTTTCCCATTTTAGGATTCTTTTTATCAACAAATGCACCCACAATTGGATCCCATATCACGTCAATAACACGAACCACGAGAAACATAATTCCCGCCGCTGTTGCAGATATCCCAAATACATTCGTGTAAAAAATAAGCAGATACATGGATACCGTTTGGTAAATCAGGTTTTGCACCAGATCACCTGATCCAAATCCTATTCGTTGCAACGACGAAAGTTTATAGAAACCTTTCTGTTCGCCTGTAGTTTGCGTTTCAGTTTTCATTTTTGTCTTGTAAATAATTGGTTTTTATGCATCATGCAGCTGCTGAAGCATACCTGATATTTTTTAGGTCCACCAATAATGTTTAAGATTATCGATGTGTTCAGTATCACAAGTTCATGATGACAATTGTAAAATTACAAGTACGACGATTTAGCACATGATACATATGTGTTATTAATAGATAAAAATGTTTAAATGGTGGCCGAAAATGGCTAAAAAGAAAGTTTTTTGGAAAAACAACCCCCTTTACTAAAAATTTAGATGGTGTAGGTTTCATCCCTACATTTTGAACAGATGTCCACTAAAAAATCAATCCCCTACGTCTTATAACGTAGGGGATTGATGAATCGCTTATTTTATAAAGCAAGGACATACAGCTATAAAATCCGTAAAGTCCTAAGACCGTTAAAAAATTAGGGCCGGATGTGGAAATAGTCAAAATCCACAAATCCACCCACATTTTTAGTCGCATAATTAAATAATCCGAATCGATAGCCCATAAAATGTGGTATGGTATAGGTCATTTTAAATTCCGTTCCTATGGGTTCCCATTTTTCACCATTCAGGCTATAGAAAAAAGTAGCAACATCTCTTTTATTGGTAAAATCACATTTCACCTTTAGGTAAACTTTCTGCTGATCCAACGGGATACGTACCAGCTCTTCTTCGATTCCTTTCTTAGCATTGCTGTTCACTAAAAAATGTTGACCGCCTTCCATGCGTATGCCTAGCAAGCCAAAGTTTTGCTGCAGTAAAGATAAACCTGCAAAATCGCCATCTTTCATAGCAGAAACATCGATTGCAGTCTCACCCTCACAAGTGGGACCAAAGGTGCGCTGTGTCAAGGTGTTTCTTGCCTGCAAAAAATGCGGATCTACACGTCCAGTCTTTAACCTCAGTTTTCCTTTATTTTCACTTACAGACCATAACTGAGCAACAGGATTGTGGTTCCATTGCCATACCAGCGGTAAATCCGGTTCTCCCGCTTTACGGTCAAAATCATCCGAATTAACGAGATGCGGGATCAATCCCCTGCTGGCTGGAAGATCCAGTACTTCGGGTACTTTACCATCCACACCCAGTACCGGCCAGCCCGCTTTCCACGTAACAGGAACAAGATATGGGATCCTTCCAACAGCACCATAATCCTGAAAAAGATAAGCATACCAGGCACCATTTGGCATATCAATCAATCCCCCCTGCGCTACACCTTGATCCTGCAAAACCACCCGCCCCTCATATGGTCCATCTATTTTATCGGCTCGGTGCACAATCACAGACCGCATCCCACCTGGAGGCCAGGAAATGTTAAACAGATAGTATTTGCCATTTACTTTAAAAAACTGTGATCCCTCGGCCGGAAGGCCACCTTGCGCACCCACAGGTGTAGTCGGTAACGTTGCGTTTTCAATTAATACCCGTTGCGTCTCGGGTTTTATTCCAGATAAATCGGGCAGCAGTTCAACCATATTGATCTGACCGCCACCCCAGATCATATAGATTTTATCCCCTTCAAAAAATAGGCTATGGTCATGCAAAGCAGGCTTAAACTCCTTTCGCTCCCAAGGTCCTTTTTCGATATCCTGAGTCGAATAGATATAAGTCTTGCCCGTAGTCTGTGCAAATGTGCTGACATAATAGGTTCCTTGATGAAAGCGTAAACTACTTGCCCATGATCCCCGACCATACGTACTTTGGTTATGATCCAGATTCAGCTCATCAATAGCAGCAAGAGTATGATGTCCATAACCGATCATTTCCCAGTTAACTAAGTCTTTGGATTTCATGAGCGGCAAGCCCGGGTTCATATGCATGGTCGTACTGCTCATATAATAAGTATCACCTACACGGATCATCGACAGATCCGGAACATCGGCAAAGATGATCGGATTTTTTGCTTTCTGATCCTTTTGCTGTCCATAAATTGGATTTATAAATAAAAACAAAAGTAAAACCCAATACGATGATCTGTATATACCTGTTACATGAATTTTCATAATACTTATCTATTTTTTAGGTTTATCTAGAGACTTAATCAGCAGTAAATATAACATTATAAATCTTGGACACACCGTTGTAGTTAAATGTTACCCGACAAGCTCCCGAAGATGATGTTGCTTGATTAATGGTAATTTTAACAGCCGGATTATCCGAAGATGCCGTCACAACCGGTGCAGCTGCTTGTTGCGATGAAATTTTACTTTTAATCTCATACTGACCATAGTCAACAATGCCATTTGCATTGGTAGAGCGGACAGGTACAGCCGGTATTTCCAGCGCTTTGCCGTTGACAGCGATACGCACTTGAGGCACGATTGGACGATCAATTTTATGTTTCTTTGAACTAAATCCCAGACCGATGAAGTCAAACAGGAATTCATGATCTTCCCCTTCCGCAACCAGGTATATCGCATGCTTTTTATCCAGATGATCAACATATTTGGAAACATCAATTTTAAATGCTGCCGTTTCACCCGCAGCATTCTCCGGAACGACAATTTCCCCTATTTTCTGACCCTTCCAAGTGGCATTATCATAAGGACCATCCATCCAAACATTAACTTTAAAGGACTTTTTAGATTTTGGAGTTATAAACAGGTTAAACATGGTATTGTTTCCTTCTTTTGTTCCTTCAAAAGCTTTCAGTCCAAATTGATCCTGCTTCAGACCCCCAAAACCAAAATATTTAAAACCGACAACACTCCCATTTCTGAGATTTGTAACCGGCATATGATTATCCCATATATCCCAAGAATCTTGCATGGTACTGATATCAGAAAGGTGGGCCGTATATCCCGCTGAATAGTATTGATAAGGATCGAGTCCAAAAATATGGAAGCCCTCAGAAGTCACTTCTGCACCCTTATATTCTTTACCCTGACTATCCTTAACCGTCACCATTTTATTTTCGGCATACGGATCATAAGCCCTGATGCGTACCGACCCACCTTGTGCGACTGGTTTTTCATCCCAATCGATGATAACCGGAGCGACTACTGCCTGACGCGCAAATCCAAATCCTCTTGGCGGTCTATGGTAAAAAACATACCATTGCCCATTAATTTCCTCGATACTGCCATGCGTATTATGCCCCGCATTACTCGTTTCTATCGCTGTACCATCCTGATTAAGGACCGGTCCACGCGAATCGACCAGCACACCCCCGCTCTTCCAGGGTCCCAAAGGCGAATCACCAATCAGGTAGCGCAAGGTAGAGTTCGAACTTCCGACACCGTATTCAGGCCCCGAATATCCACTATATACCGACACATACTTATTGCCCACTTTCCGGATGGAAGAAGCTTCAAAGAAGTTAAAAGATCCCAAATCCTCTCCCGTTACAACATGCGCATATTCCGTACCCTTTGGATCCCTTAACACACCATAACTTGCGCTTGCGGGAATAAAACGGTCGATTATTTTTGTTCCGGGTCTCACCGTGTACATGGTATTTTGATCTAATTGAGCCGCCAAAGAGCGTTGAAAACCCCAGTAGGCATAAGCTCTAAAACCGATTTCAAAATCAGGATCATTCCGATCTGTTATTTGCTCGACAAATATAGCCGGATCAAATCCAATCACGCTTCCAGGCAACGTACGTGTACCATCTTCCGTTAAATTGATCGGTTTAAAAGGTCCATCAGGACGATCTCCTTTCACCACCATAGCTTCACGGTGTTCTCCCCGACTGTGCGGATAGAGATAATATTCTTTACGGCCATCCTTTCTTTTTACTTCAACTAAGTCCGGTGCATACATGACATCCCATTGCCCACCAGTTTCGTAAGTGAAAATAGGTCCATCATCTCTCCAGCTGGACAGATCATCTACAGGTGCAGACCACATCCGGATATCAGGTCCACAATAACTGTCGAACCGTAGATCATGCGACCCGATGATATAAGCACGGTATTTTCCTGGATGATCGGGATCCTCAAAGACGCGAGGTTCACCATCCGGTAAATGCTCCCAAAGTGGCAAATAGGGATTACCCGCACCTTTGTGAACAAACTTTTGTGTCTGATTACTTTTTATCGCATTATGCTGTGCCATCACATCGGTTGCCGATAGGGCAAACAGACCTGCACAGAACAGTAAGACTGACTTTTTCTTAAACATAAATTTAGTTTTATTCATAATTTTTCTCTGCTATATTATTGATTACCCCCGCATGCATCGCCCCGCTACCCCACAGCTCACTACCAATTGTCAGTACGAAATGGCGAGGCAAGTAATCCTTCCTTGTTTTGAAGATTTGCTTCTTCCGGATTATCACTCCAGGCATAACGAACGGCTACAGGGTTCGGAACTTCATTACTGCTCACAATGACCGTATTACCTTGAATAACTGCATCTGCCCACACGTAGGCCTTATCTTCGCCAGCTATGGCGAAATGTTTTAAACGATGTTCACGACTCTTTAAACCGCCTGCACTTTGATGGAAAAACAAAACAATCTTGTTTCCATCGATCTTCATATTTTTATAAAGCGGACCTTCACTAACCACCTGTTCTCCATAGACCAATCGACGCGCTTGCAAAAACAAACGGTAGGCAAGATCTTTTTTATTTAATGGGTGAATATCATTCCATTCGCCCAGATCATAAGTTACTGTCAAGGCCGTTTTAGATACTTCCAATGCGGTTTGCAATTGTGCTTCCCGAACGCGGGCCCAACCACTTTCAACTGGTGGCTTGACAGATTTCGGAGCATAATTAGGGAGCTGCACAAGTAAAAAAGGAAGTTCAACTTTTTGAAATGTTGTCCGCCAATTTGCGATCAGTGCTTTTAAATACTTCCCATAATTAGGATCTCCTGCATTACTTTCCCCTTGATACCAGATCACCCCTTTCACCTCATAGTCGCGCAATGGATAGAGCATACCATTGTAAAGCATCGACCCCATGGTTTCCAGATTTGGAAGCTGTTTTTTTGCCTGCTCCAATACATTTAAATCTTGGCCAACTTTATATTTCCATTCTCCCCTAAGGTCTACTTCTATTTCATCACTGCTCATTCGGTATGGCTTATCAGGAATAAAGCCGCCATCAATGGCATGAGCTGTTAAACGGATGGTGATATTATTTTTTCCCGATTTCAAAATTCCTGCAGGAATATCATATTTGCGGGGAGGATAGAAATAAGAAGTAGTGCCCACAAATATGCCGTTCACAAAGACAGAATCACGATCGACCATTGTTCCTAAGTAAAGTTTAGCATGCTTGCCCTCCATATCAGGAGGTAAATTAAAATCTTTACGGTACCAGACCGTACCTTTAACATCCAGACCTGTTTCATTCCAGCGGCTTGGCACCGTTGCTATTTTCCAGTCACGATCGTCCCAATCTGCATGGTACCATTTATTGGCCCCCTGATCTACCACCGCATTTTCTAGAACAGCTAATGCATCTTTATTGACGGTCAAAGCTGGAAATTCTTTTAAATGCGCTTGATTAATCCAACTTTGAATGGTACTGCCACCTTTACTGACCACCAACATACCTACAGGAACCCCCGTGTGGTGGTATGCTTCCTGCGCATAAAAATAGGCTAAAGCGGTCCAATTGATCACATCAGTAGCTGTCGCTGAGTACCATTTTGCGTCCGAAGCAATCTCCTCTTTTTCCTGTATCACTTCCTGTGTCGGTACTTTATAATAGCGTATCATGTGATTATTGGACACATTGATCTCGGGATACCGATCCACTAAACGCATTATAGGGGTTTCCATATTAGACTGTCCTGAGGCCAGCCAGACATCGCCAATAAGAATATCCCGAATCACAAATTCATTAATTTCCATGAGAAACGGTCCACCAGCTTGCTGCGGAGGCAGGCTCACAGACCATTTGCCAGCAGCATCAGGTTGTGTATGGTAAATTTTTCCCTGAAAACGGATGGTTACTTTCTCGCCACTGTCTGCCCAGCCCCACAATTTCAGATCCACTTCGCGCTGCAGTACCATACGGTCGCTGATTAAAGCCGGAAGCCTGATCTTGGCAACGACATGCTGGTAAATAAAAAAGCTGAACAGAATGGCAATAATTCTCATAGAACAATTATATATTTTCCTTGTATAAAAAAATCGCGGTTTTAAGTTTCTTCCCCTCCATATGCTTATTATCTCATCGGATGTGTTAAGATTGCGATGATTGCGCATCGCTCTGCATCTTATGACAGGAATAACAGGTCAATTGGTTATGGACTTGATAAAATTAAAATAAGTTATGAAAAGAGCAGAAGCCCTTCCCATAACTAAAACGAAAAAAAAACAATTACTAAAACGGGTTAAATATAACGGTTTATTAAATTTTCTAAATATTCCTGCTTACCGCTAATAAGTTTAGGTTCACCATTTTCAGCAGCAAAGTTCCGGAGATCTTCTAAAGTCAATTTTCCTTGCTCAAAATCAGCACCGGCACCAGCATCAAAACTAGCATAGCGCTCTGAACGTATTTTTTTATAATCAGATTTCTGAAGAATATTGTCAGCAATGACCAAAGCGCGAGCAAAATTGTCCATTCCACCGACATGGGCATAAAACAGGTCGGCAGGATCGGTTGAATTTCTGCGGATCTTAGCATCAAAATTAACACCGCCACCTTTTAAACCACCAGCCTCTAAAATAATTAACAAAGACTCGGTCAGTTCATTCAGATCGTTTGGAAATTGGTCGGTATCCCAGCCATTTTGATAATCACCACGGTTAGCATCGATAGACCCTAAAAGCCCCGCATCTGCAGCAACTTGCAATTCATGCTGAAAAGTATGCCCAGCCAGAGTAGCATGGTTCACTTCTAGGTTTAACTGAAAATCATCCAGTAGATCGTACTTTCTCAAAAATCCGATCACCGTTGCCGCATCAAAGTCATACTGATGTTTAGATGGCTCGCAGGGTTTAGGTTCAATAAAGAACGAACCCTTGAAACCATTTTTACGGGCATAATCTTTAGCCAGATGTAAAAAACGGGCCAGATGGTCCTGCTCTCTTTTCATATCTGTATTTAAGAGCGACATATATCCTTCACGTCCCCCCCAGAACACATAATTTTCACCGCCAAGGGCAATCGTGGCATCAATAGCGGCTTTTACCTGTGCACCGCCATGCGCCAGTACATGAAAATCAGGATTGGTTGAAGCACCGTTCATATAACGGTGATGGCTAAACAGGTTAGCAGTTCCCCAGAGCAATTTGATACCGCTCTGTGTTTGCTTTTCCTTGGCATAATCCACGATACGCTCCATGTTTCGTTCATTTTCAACCACATTATCGGTATAATCAACCAGATCGACATCGTGAAAACAATAGTAGGGCAATTGCATTTTCGTCATAAATTCAAATGCGGCATCCATTTTATCTTTTGCACGGTCTATAATGGCAGGTTTCGCGTCCCATGGAAAAAACTGTGTCGGTCCTCCAAACGGATCCGATCCATTCCCATTAAACGAGTGCCAGTAAGCACATGCAAATCTTAGATGCTCGGCCATCGTTTTTCCTGCTACCACACGATTTGCATCATACCATCTAAATGCGAGTGGATTATCCGAATCTACTCCTTCATATTTTATCTGTCCAATGTTTTTGAAATACTCCTGATTTCCTAATAATACTTCCATTTTTTATTAATTTAACAATTTCCTATTTAAACTATCTTTCCATTTCTCATACAGCTCATCATATAAAGTGATTTGTGAAGGTTCAATGATCGCATGTTTCTCCAATCCGGCAAATGCTTCTTTCCGAGAAGCAAATATCTCTGCTCCGATTCCAGCTCCCAGCGCTGCCCCCACACTTCCATCATTATCATAAAGCTCGACTTCTACCTGTGTCACCCCAGCAAAAGACTGCTGAAATACGGGGCTTAAAAATAAATTGGCATGTCCGGCACGGATTACTTTTGGTTCTATTCCATTCTGCCTCAAAATATCCAGACCGTAGCGAAAAGAGAAAGCTATTCCTTCTTGAGCGGCACGCCACAGGTGCGCTTCGTCGTGACGTACAAAATCAATATTTTCGATATGGGCATGCACCATTCTATTTTTTAACATTCTTTCGGCACCATTGCCAAAAGGCAAAACCGTGATACCATCAGAACCTATGGCGATATTAGACGCCAATTGATTGATCTGTACATAGTCATTTCCCAGTGCCGTTATTTTTTTCATCCAGCTATTTTGGATACCGGTACCATTTATACAGAGCAGCACTCCTAAGCTTGTCTGCGAAGAATTATGGTTGACATGCGCAAATGTATTGACACGAGACTCCTGATCATACACCAGTTGATCCGTAACCGCATATATAACACCCGATGTACCAGCAGTCGCAGCCACTTCTCCGGGTTCAAATACATTCAAAGAAAGTGCATTATTAGGCTGATCACCGGCTTTATAACTCACGAAAGCATCTCTGGAAAGGTTCAGTTCATCCGCTACTTCGGGTTTGATCAGTCCATAGTTTGAGAAAACAGGTAAAATATCCGGAACTAAATCCTGATCAATACCATAATAATCAAGTAAGGTCTCCGAGATCCTATTGTTCTTAAAATCCCATAAGATTCCTTCCGATATAGAACTGATATTAGAATTAATTTCACCTGTTAAACACATGCTCAAAAAATCACCAGGTAGCATGAATTTATGTATCCTCTCATACAATTCGGGTTCATTGTGTTTCACCCAGGCTAACTTTGAAGCGGTGAAATTTCCTGGAGAATTGAGATGTGAGGCCAAAAAACCAGAAGCGGACAGATCTGAGATTGCCTGATCGCCTATTGCAACAGCTCGACTATCGCACCAGATAATGGCATTACGCAGTGGTCGTTGATCCTTGTCTACGATCACGAGGCCATGCATTTGATAAGCAATTCCAATGGCACCGATATACTTCGGATTATAAAGTCCTGTACTGTTAAGCTTTTTTATCGCCAATTTTGTATGCTCCCACCACAGATTGGGATCTTGCTCCGCCCAGCCCTGCTGTTCCGAAATAATTGCAGCTTCGCTATCGGGGTACTGTGTAGACACGATTCTCCTATTGGTCTGTGCATCAATAACCGAAACTTTAATAGAGGAAGTCCCTAAATCTATTCCTAATAATAACATATCCTATTTTTCTAATATTTTTTTTGGTCTCTTTATTCCCTATTGTTCGTCAACATTATCTTTTCACATGCTTTTAAAGCAATTACTGTGCGTTAAAAACATACTTTCCTCCTCTTTGAGTAGCCATATCGTACTCAAAGATTGGTCTCAAATGATTCCCTTTCAAAGTCGCTTGTGATGACACAAGGGCTTCTTTTCCAGCTATGGGGTTTAACAGGTTATTTGAGTTTTCACCAGCTGCTCTCTTCAACCCCTTACCTTTAAGTGGCCAGTAGGATCGTAAACGGAGATTACCACCAATTTTTGAGGTAACAGCAATGTTCCGAATCTGACCATCTTTCCAGTTCATATCAACAGTAAATCCACCTCTAGCTACAATACCCGAGACAGCGCCATCGCTCCATAACTCGGACAACGCGGGTAGCACATGCACCGCTCCGTCATGGCTCTGTAGCAGCATTTCAGCAACTCCTGCACTCAAACCAAAATTTCCATCAATCTGAAAAGGTGGATGGGCTGTAAACATATTGGGATAAGTCCGTCCATCCGGATTTTTATGATTCGCTAAAGTCAACATATTGTCAATGATCTGATACGCTTTATTCCCATCGAGCAAACGTGCCCATAGATTGATCTTCCACCCGATGGACCAACCTGTCGCAAAATCACCTCGATACTGCAATGAATTAGCAGCAGCCTCAAATAATTGGGGCGTCCGATACGCCGATATTTGGTTTCCCGGATACAGGCCATACAAGTGCGATACATGCCGATGGTCACTTTTAGGATCATCAAGATCTTCCAGCCACTCTTGCAATTGCGCATATCGGCCTACTTGCATAGGCGGAAGCTTTCGAGCGGCTTTTATTAATTTCGCTTGATAAGCGGCATCTTGATCGACAATCTCGCTCGCTAATGCCGTACGTGTAAGGATATCGAAAGCCAGTTGATTGTCCATGGTAACCCCCGCAGAGATCGGCCCGTGCTCGGGAGATATGGAGGGTGCAATGACCAGCCAGTCTTTATGCTTAGGATGTGCAATCAATATAGAAAGAATAAAATCGGCCGCTCCTTTCATGACAGGATACACTTCAGTAAGAAACTTCTGATCACCGGTGTATAAATAGTGCTCCCATAAATGCTGCGTTAGCCATGTTCCGCCTGTCGGCCACATACCTGCTGCCGCAAAATCAATTGGACTGGTCACCCGCCAGAGATCTGTGTTATGGTGCGTAACCCATCCATCAGCACCATAGAGTACCCGTGCAGTTTCTCGACCACTCTCGCTCAACTCTTTAATAAGCTGAAAAAGGGGCTCATGCGTTTCTGAAAGATTAGTAACCTCCGCTGGCCAGTAGTTCATTTCGGTATTAATATTGACCGTATATTTGCTATCCCATGGCGGATTCATCGATCTATTCCAGATCCCCTGCAAATTGGCAGGCTGCCCACCAGGCTGAGAAGAGCAGATCAATAAATACCGTCCAAACTGCACCAATAACGCCACCAAAGCTGGATCTTGCGTCGTTTTGAAACTTTCAATCCGTTTAGTCGTCGTCAGATTTTCTTGTCCTGCTGTTTGACCCAGATCTAAATTGAATCGTGCGAATTGCTTGCTGTACATTGCGATATGCTGCTTCAATGCCGTTTTAAAAGCTTTCTTTTGAGCCAGTGCTAATGTACTCGCCGCCCGGACTGCTTCCTGATCATCAAGGGTTTTGTAATTCACAAAATTTGTGGCAACAGCCATATAGATCACGACCGATGTCGCACCCGATACGGTCAGTTTGTTATCCGTGAGCGTGACACGGCCGTCCTTATTTTTAACAGCAGTATGCTTTTGATACCTGATTTTTCCGTCAATACCTTCATGCGATGTCCCGCTACCTTCCAAAATTAGGCTTTGACCGGATTTATAAATGTTGTACCTGGAAGGATTTGCATATTCGAGATCAAAATTTAAAGCTCCCCTTTTACTAGCGGTTATTTCCATTAGAATCACATCATCAGCAAAAGAAGAAAACACTTCACGCGTATAGGTGACACCGTCTACCGTATAGCGCGACCGCACGACAGCTTTTTCGAGATCCAGTTCGCGGTAATAATTCTGATAATTTTTATGGTTAGGAAAATTCAAAATGACGCTGCCCGCCGTCTGATAGGGCATGCCATGGGTTTTGGTAAAAAATGATTGATTTGTTAAGCGATCGGCCGCCTCTGTTTTACCAGCAAAGATCAATTGCTGAATTTGAGGAAGTGCGTTTAACGCATTCGGATTATCATTGCGGTATGGTCCCCCGGCATAAATCGTTTCTTCGTTAAGCTGTAATTCTTCACGCTCCGGAATACCATACACCATCGCTCCCAAACGCCCATTCCCGATCGGTAATGCCTGTTCCCAGATCTGATCAACGACAGGTTGATCATACCACAATTTTAGTGAGCTTTTATGCTGCGCATATGCAACACAGCCGAATATCGACAGCTTTACTATCCCTATGATCGTAAATAATTTAGCAACCATCAATCTCATCATGCTATTTTGTTTCCTCTACTTATTATTTTATACATTGATTAGCCTGTATTGGTCAACTTATAACCCTGTTTCAGGAACCAAATAGCCTACATACATATTCAAAATGTGATCATTTACCCTGACTACGCTCCTTAAACAACAATTGCGAAATCTGATACAGATCATTCTTCCAAACCTTAAAATCATGTCCTCCCGGCTCGATATAGAAGACATGCGGTACCTCATGCTTTTTCAAATAATCATGTGTTCTGTTCGTAATAGTGATTAAACCATCTTGATCGCCACAAGAAAGCCAAAGTAACTTGAGTTTGTCTTTTACTTCTTGCGGATGTGGGATCAGTTGCTCAGGCATTAGGGTATTGGGTGCGGAAGAAAATCCACCGACCCAGGCAAATGTATCCAAATTACCAAGACCAAAATTTAGAGCTTGACCTCCCCCCATGGATAATCCAAATAAGGCACGATTCAAAAGGTTCGCATTCACAGGATAAGTTTTTTCGACATATGGAATAAGATCATCAATAAGATCTCTTTGAAACGTCGCAAAAGCCTCAACTTTAGCCGCATCCATGATATTACCTATAGCACGATCATCTTTCATGGCACGGCCATTGGGCAATACCACGATCATCGGTTCCAGCTTACCTTGTGCATACAGATTATCTAGAATAACATGAGGAGTACCATTGTTTAACCACTCAAACTGATCGCCACCGATCCCATGTAAAAGATAAAGTACGGGGTACAATTCCTTTGCCGAGAACCCAGGAGGTAAATACACTAAAGCCGTCCGTTCTATACCAACAGTTGATGAAGGATAAGTAATCGTATCTATTTTACCATGTACAATATCCGGTTGATATACAGCAAACCCCTCAGGAGCTGTAACGGTTTGAGCTTTTAATACCGTAATGGATAGGACTATACATAACACCGTCCAAATATTTTTCATAATCATTTGGTTTATAATTGAATATTAACACTTATATAAATTGATCATTTATCAATTTAGGTTTCAATAAGCATGAATCAGCCGACCTTTTCCTTACCTATTTTTTTGAATCCATGGAATTCAGAAGATTAAAGGGTTTATATCACTTGTGCAGATTGATCTATTTTTCTGGAAATCACTTTCTCTACTGCAGATACGATGTTCGCCGCATTTAAACCATATTTTTCCATTAACTGCGCAGGAGTCCCCGATTGACCGAAACAATCATCAACAGCAATATATTCTTGTGGGATCGGCATATTCTTGACAAGCAGCTGTGCAACACTGTCTCCTAAACCACCTAAGCGATTGTGCTCTTCAGCAGTCACCACACAACCTGTTTTCCGAACCGACTTCAATATTGCACTGTCATCCAACGGCTTAATGGTGTGTATATTAATAATCTCTGCATCTATACCCAATTGCTCTAAAAGCTCACCTGCTTGAATGGCTTCCCAGACCAAGTGTCCTGTGGCAATAATAGTCACATCATTCCCTTCGTTCAGCATAACCGCTTTTCCGATCTCAAATTCTTGATCTTCTGGTGTAAAGACAGGTACTACAGGTCTTCCAAAACGGAGATACACAGGACCGAAATACTTTGCGGCAGCAATCGTCGCAGCTTTGGTCTGGTTATAATCGCAAGGATTGATCACTGTCATCCCTGGTAGCATCTTCATCAACCCTATATCCTCCAAAATCTGATGCGTCGCACCATCCTCACCAAGTGTCAATCCTGCATGCGAGGCCGCGATCTTCACATTCTTATTAGAATAAGCGATCGATTGGCGTATTTGATCATAAACCCTTCCGGTTGCGAAGTTGGCAAAAGTACCTGTAAACGGAATCCTATTCCCGATGGTCAGACCTGCCGCTATTCCCATCATATTGGCTTCCGCAATACCGATCTGGAAGAATCTTTCCGGAAATTCTTTTATGAAATCGTTCATCTTTAGTGACCCGATCAAATCAGCACAAAGTGCCACGACATGTTCATCTTGACGGCCAGCTTCCAACAGTCCCGCTCCAAAGCCTGAGCGGGTATCCCGAGATTCGCTATATGTATATTTTTTCATTTTATTGCTTAATAATCTCCTAATGTTTGTGAATTCTGTGCTAAAGCATCAGCCAATTGATCGTTATTTGGAGCAACTCCATGCCATTTATGTGATCCCATCATAAAACTGACACCATTTCCCATTTCAGAATGCAGTAAAATAACGGTAGGAAGACCTTGACGAGCCTGCTGTTGCGCTTGAGTAAGTCCATCCAATATAGCAGCGATATCATTTCCCTGATGTATTTCCAATACCTGCCAGCCAAAAGCTAACCACTTGGCATGTAAATCACCTAGAGACAGTACATCTTTCGTCGCCCCATCGATCTGTGCACCATTATAATCAATTATGGCAATCAGGTTATCCACTTTATTATGTGGCGCATACATCGCAGCCTCCCATACCTGACCTTCCTGCAGTTCACCATCGCCCATCAGGACATAAACCAGGCCTGCATCACGATTTAGTTTTTTCGCCTGTGCCGCACCGATTGCCACGGATAATCCTTGCCCTAATGAACCTGATGCAATACGGATTCCTGGTAAACCTTCATGCGTGGTAGGATGCCCCTGCAACCGGGATCCAAGCTTGCGGAACGTAGCCAATTCGGCTATATCAAAATAACCTGCTCTCGCCAGTACACTGTAGAAGACAGGGGAAATATGGCCATTCGAAAGAAAAAACAGATCTTCACCACTTCCATCCATATCAAATCCCTCTTTCCGGTTCATGACTTCAAAATAGAGCACAACCAACAACTCTGTACATCCTAAAGAGCCTCCGGGATGACCCGATTGGCAAGCATGCACCATGCGAACGATATCTCTTCGCACTTGCGAAACAATAGCCTGTAGCTCAGAAATACTCTTTTTATTAATTTCCATCGCGATTAATTGTTTTGAGCAGCTACCCGTTTATGATCCGCTAAAAATTGCGCTAGGCCACTATCTGTTAAGGGATGTTTTAAAAGAGAAAGAATGGCCGACAAGGGCGATGTAATAACATCTGCTCCAATTTTGGCACAACCCAATATATGCGTACTATTACGTACAGATGCCGCTAGTATCTGTGTAGGAAAGAGATAATGATCATATATTGTTCGGATTTCTTTAATAAGACCAAGCCCATCAACAGAAATATCATCCAGACGGCCTATAAATGGAGAAACATAAGTAGCACCTGCCTTTGCAGCCAATAATGCCTGTCCTGCAGAAAAAACTAATGTACAGTTGGTTTTAATGCCTTTGTTACTAAAATATTTGATGGCTCTAATTCCCGCCTTAGTCATGGGTACTTTGACCACTATTTTGCTATCTAAATTTGCCAGCTCCTGTCCTTCCGCTATCATATTTTCATAATCGGTAGCAATCACCTCAGCACTAACATCGCCATCGACAATAGCACATATGGCTAGGTAATGTTTCTTAACAAGATCATCTCCACTGATTCCTTCTTTAGCCATTAAGGTAGGATTGGTCGTTACACCGTCGAGAACCCCGAAGTCTTGGGCTTCCTGAATATCGTTCAAATTGGCTGTGTCAATAAAAAATTTCATTTATTAAATTTAAGTTTAGTAGTTTATGGTTTGGTCTACAAAAGAGCCTTTCAGAATCTCTAATTGCAAAACAAAACTATACTAATAGGGTCTAAAAAAATGAAACAGATCTTAAAAATAAGGGTAAAAATGTTCAAAATACAGTCCTGAAACACAGCTATAGGCTGTTTAATCACCTTCCTTGCAGAAAACAGTTGAATAGAAGAAGTAGATGTCAAAAGCCATAAACAAAAAAGGAGACTCTATAAAGAATCTCCTTTTTAATCACTTTTTCCTCCATCTCCCCAACAGCCGGCTGGTCACTCCCTTGTCCCGTTACTCCGTCAATATGTTACGTCTTGAACGATGTCACTTTTTCAATATGTCACTACATTACAGCCGAAAACATATTACTATGGTACACTGCTACCCCTGCGCAAATACTTATTCTAAAAGAGAATTGATATCAACAAAAAAAGGTGTCCAAAGGCACCTTTTTTAATATTAGCTCAGTAAAACTTTATTTCAATTTTTCGACTTGCTCCGGAGTCAGAGATAAAATATCACAAATCATCGCTATATCAAAACCACTATTCAACATTTTAGTAGCTGATTCGAACTTTTCTACTTCAGCTTTTTCTTTTTCTACTTCAGCTTTCTCCCTTTCAGCCTCAGCAAGAGCTTCCAATTTCTTGATGCGTACCGCCGCTAATCCACGTTCTTGCTCCTGTCCTTCTCGCTTAGCCTTTTCCAATAAATATTCACGTGTACCCATTGTTGTGCTCCTTCCTAATTTTGTATCGATTTCTTGTTCAAATTTAATAAAAATTTCTTTATCTTCAAAACTAACATAATAAGCCAGGAAATCATAAATACCCTGACGTGTAGTCTTTTCCATATCCCTTTTCATCATTTGATCGTAAAGATCATGTTTAATATCTTTAAGTTCTTCGTCGGTCACATTATTATTAATTATAGCCAAAAATGCCGTTAATACCACAACAGCAAATGGATTCGGATTAGACCGTAAATCTTCCTCATTTTGACTTAGAATCTTATAGTAATTGAATTCATACCGTAAAGTCGTTCCTAAAAAACTTTGTTCATACAACTTTGGCTTATAATGTTTATTCTCATCAGTCAATATCGCTATGGCACAAACTGGCACCTGATATCGATCAGTGATTTTATAATAATATTCAAACATCCGTTTTTCCAAATCATTATTACCCTTGTTGGACTGCACTTCAATATGACAAAAGATAAATTGCTCACCTCCACCTTTCATATAGACTTTTACTAACTTATCGACAAATCTTTTACCTTTATTACTCTTTTCTGGCGGAAATAAGGTCTCAAACTCTTTGTCGAGATATTCAAAAGGTTTATTCAAGTCAAATAACAATTCAGCTTCGGGAAACATAAATCGGAGGAAATCTGCAAAAGTCTGCTCCAGTATCGATTTCCACAAGGGATCATCAACACGTCTTAATTTTTGCCTCATCATAATTCATGGTTAATTGATTATCAAACACTAATATAAACATAAATAACTAAAATAAGTAGTAATAAATCTATTTATTTTAGCAAACAGTAATTAAAAACAATTCCATTTTCGCGAGAACTACACTTACGACAATACTTGAGTTAATGAGATTTTTTTAAATTAGTGCTATGATTTTTAGTGTGATCATACTACCAATTAAAATAGCACGAACGAAACAGATACAAAGATGTTTTAGATGACCTTGTTATACCCTACTAAGAAATTAAAAAAGATAAAATTTTGAAATTTACCTTATAAAATACATCATACCCCTTATCAAAATTCCTTCAATCTCGAATAAAATGTAGCCTTATAGCTTTCACTGATGGGAATTTTCTCTTCATCAATTAGCAGAGAATTTCCGTCTATAAATTTGATATAGTTAAAAGATACAATATAGGAACGATGCACCCTACAGAAAAGTCGGGTAGGAATCAGATTAATTATTTCTTTCAGATTCATATAAGTAATGATATGTTGATCCTTCGTGTAGACGGATATATAGTTATTCAAACCCTTAATAAACATGATATCTGAAAATTTAACCTGATAATATTTATTTTTAGCATCACCTTTTAATAACAGATAGTCATTTTCAACCTGCGGCGTCATGGACGCCAATTGTAATAACCGAAACTTATCTACAGCCTTTTGAAAACGCTCATAGGAAAATGGCTTCAGCAGGTAGTCTACCACATCCAGATCAAAACCTTGCAGTGCATAGTCCGGATAAGCTGTAGTTAAAATAACCCGGCATTTATTTCCGCAACGTTTGAGAAATTGAATACCGTTTATCGTCGGCATCTGAATATCTAAAAATACCAGATCAACATGTCCGCTCATAATCATATTTAAAGCATCAAATGCATCATCGGTCGCTTTGATTAAAGTCAGATCTGGGGTCTTGTCAACATATGCAGCAATAATTCCTGTCGCGTACAATTGATCATCCAGTGCTATGCACCGATATCTTTTACGATCTATCTCACCCTTTACCACAATTTTACAATTAAAGATATACGATAAACCAGATCATTCTTTTCCATATGTAAAGTATGTTTCCCTGGATATAAAATTTCGAGCCGACGTTTAACATTAGCGATTCCAATACCACTGCCCTTTTCCTGAAATTGTGTATTGATATAATTAGACACTTCAAATTCCAATATTGCTGGCGTGACATTTAAACGGATATTGACCGGTTGCTTTTCAACATGTGTTATGCCATGTTTAATGGCATTCTCCACAAATGGAGCAAGCAATAAAGGTGGGAATAAGAGCCTGTCTATTGCTCCCGTTATTAAAAATGTATGGTAAAAATTAGGATGAAACTGCATGCTATGGAGGGCAATATAATCTTCAATAAACACGACTTCTTCACCAAGCGTCAGCATATCCCGCTTATTCTGCGCCAGCGTGTACCGCATGGTATCCGACAGCTTTAGGATCGCAGTTGATAAATTTTCGGACAAAGGCAACGCTATGGAATACATATAATTTAAGGTATTATATAGAAAATGAGGATTGAGTTGCGATTTTAAGAAATTCAATTCCGCCTGTTCCATCCCCGCCTGAAGCACTTTGTTCTTTTTTTCAACCTCAAAAGATTTCGCGACCAGATACACAATCAGGGCGATAAAGACTCCCGGTAATGAAAAATAAAAGTTATCGTAGATGAAATAATAAGGATCAAGATGAGGGTTCGGCTTGAATCCAAGATACTTCACAAAGAGCACTTCTTCAAAAGAATACCTCAAAAATACAATGGTTAAAAGCAATGATATAACGCTAACCGTTAAAGAAATCGCTTTATTCGCACGCCAAAATTTTGGGAAGATATAGAACAGACAGACAATGATCTCTCCCAATAAAAGTAATTGCGAAAACACAATCAAGATCACCCCTTCAAAGGATGATCTTGAAAATAAAATTGCTCCGATTATAAGGTATAAAAATGAAATCAGCCAAAAAAATAAAACGATGCTCAAAAGCCTTCTATTCGTCATACCCAAATTTAAAAATTTAATAACCATTTTATAATTTTTTACACCAATGGCACCTAATATTACGTGAATCTATAAATCTTAGTTTAACATCATTTCCCGCCCCGTTGGCGTAATAAAATTTACGGTGTCCAACAAAGTTTGAACATTTGGGGAAACATTGATTATGAAACAAAATAAGGTACTTTATATAATGCAACCAGTAGTACTGCTCCTACTTTTAAACCTGCCACATTGCTCATTTGGCCAAATAAAACGACAGTTTAAAGCGCACACCATTGCAGGAAAAATAGTTGATTCTTTAACAAAAAGAATGATTCCAGCATCAAGTATCTATTTGTATAGAAAAGATACTGCTGATGGCAGACCGATGAAAACAGTCATTGGTGATGCAGCAGGAAATTTTAAAATCACAGCGGTTCAGCCCGGCAACTATCTTCTAAAAGTGAGCGCATTGGGTTACGCGACCAGTACAGAACACTCCATTAACATCAATAACGGTAATGTTGATTTAGGAATGATCGGTATGTCTACTGCCAATCATCAGTTGCAAAAGGTGGATGTATACCATAAAACACCGCTTGTACAAATCAAAACAGACCGGCTTATTTATAATACGGCACTTGACCCCACCCTGTCTGGAGGAAATGCCGCTGATGCATTGCGAAAAGTACCTCTACTATCTGTGGATGCAATGGGTAATGTATCGCTAAAAGGAGATCGAAATGTCCGTATATTACTTGACGGAAAGCCTTCAGGGGCTATGAATAATAATGTAGCAGATGCCCTAAAAATGATTCCTGCAGACCAGATAAAAAATATAGAAGTGATCACCAGTCCATCATCAAAATATGACGCAGAAGGTGGTTCTGGAATAATTATTATCAATACCAAACGAAACAGTACCGATGGAGTACATGGATCATATTCCGGAGGATTAGGAACGCGACAGAATAATTTCAATGGAAATATCAGCATCAGAAAGAGCAAATTAGGCATGAATGCAAATTTGGGGAATTCCTGGAGCTGGCCTGTTGATACACGCATCACATTTGATCAGAAACTTTTGAATAAGGAACAGTATATCGAACAAGAAACCGAAAGCCGGAACAAAAGGAATGGTTTAAGAGGGAGCCTATCATTAGATTATGAACTTGATTCCAATAATCTCCTCATTTCCAATTTCAATATCAATCAACTCACTATCCAAACAGACAATCTCCTCAAGACGAGCTATGCAATAAGTGCCCCTATCAGCAGTATCAATAACAACCAAGTTCGCTTCGGTGGATTTGACTGGAGTACCGATTACATCCGAAAATTTCAGAAGAAAAATCAAGAATTAAACTTTTCAGTTCAATTATCTAAAAATAACACCAATACAAATTATCAATCTTCCTTTCTGCAGAATAATTTTCGTCCTGATGAAAAAGGACTGAACGCAGGCGCGAATAAAGAAGTAACGATACAGCTGGATTATACCCATCCCATCAAAAAGGCCACTTTAGAATTGGGCGCAAAAGCCATCTTCAGGGACATCCAATCTACTATTCAAGTCGATACAATCGGACGGGATGATGTCTATTTAAATGTCAGTCAAAGAACTTACAATTTCAGTTATAGGCAAGATGTAGGGGCCATCTATTCGACGCTACAGATCCCTTTAAACACAAGAACCGATATTAAAGCCGGAGTTCGATATGAGTATACAAGAGCAGAAATTAAAGCCATCGATCAGCAAGCTAGTTTTCGTGATCAACAGCACAATATTCTCCCTAGCGCAGTGATCTCCTATAAAGTCTCAGAACAGTTAAATTTGAAGATCAGTTATAACCAGCGCATGCAACGGCCAAGTCTATATTTTCTAAACCCCTTCCGAAACGAATCAGACCCTGTCAATCAATTACAGGGAAACCCACAATTAGCCCCTGAACTGTCGCATAACATGGAATTGAGCACGCATCTCACTATGAAAAAATACATGCTTAATCTTTCCCTATACCACCGAAGAAACAGCAATGTCATTGAACCTGTTTACAGGAGTACGACCAACAACGGCAAGCCAATCGTATTGCAGACTTTCGCCAATATCGGCGAAACACAGTCATTAGGCGTTAATATTTTTACATCGGTAGATTTATTTAAAATATTGACGTTGAGAGGAAATATCGATCTATATACCTACCATATACAGCCCAAAGATCTGTACGATAATTTGACACATCAGGCCAATAAGACTTTCATCAATTACAAGACCTTTATCAGCGGTACTGTAGATCTGAAAAAAGGATGGATAGCCGAGTCTTTTATATTTTTTGATGCTCCAGAGCGAACATTCCAAGGGTATTATGCCTCCTTTAATATGTGGAATTTAAGTGTAAAAAAAGAAATACTGAAGAAGAAAGGTACTTTAGGGCTTACTATGGTCGATCCATTTCAAAAAGTAAAGAATCTGGGTTCATATGCAAAAACCGATCAATATGAACAGCATGGAAATTTTGCCATTCCATTTCGATCCTTTGGCATTAACTTTTCGTGGAAGTTCGGCAAGAGCAATTCGCAAAAGGAGAAGCATGATTCAAATATTAAAAACGATGATCAGAAATCTGGAGGAGAGTCTAACATGTAAGTTAGCTCCCCTATCATTCCGGACTAGATCATTTTGAAATAAAAAATTAGGGAATGTTGAAGTAAAAGTTCGGAATCTCCAGGTACCCATATCTTATCAGGTTTTACTATTTAAAAGCGACAGGCATGTGTATTCTTAAACCATCTATTATTCATTCCTTCAGTTTCATTCTGATAGAAATATCTGCAAGCAAATATCTTATAAAAAGCAAATAAACACTCCTTTCATTAATAAAAATAGACAGTATTACTCCCGTCTCTATTTTTGATCATTAATTCGTTAATGCTACATAATGGTGAAGCATCTTAGGGTTTTCGGCTTCGGTAATTAAAAATTGTGCGACATCAGCTCGCGATATTTTCCGAACTTTCATTCCTTTCTTAAGGTTGGGTAATACACGATAAGATGAAGTCAACTCTCCGTCCGTCAGCATTCCTGGTCGTACGATTTCCCATTTTATAGCACTCGCTGTGATCAAATCTTCCATGATGGTTTTATTGTTATACTGATCTTTAAGAAACAATGAAATGACTGTGCGCATAAAGAAACTTAAATAACCTTTACTCTCTCCGGCCCCAAAGCCCGTGATGACCAAAACAGGCGAAGAAAAGTTCAGATCAGCTGTAACGCTTATAAGTGCTTTGGCAATATCAGAAAAAAGAGTCGTTGCCTTTTTATTCTTTGTTCCAACAGTTATAAGGACTGCATCAGTATTTTTGATTGCATTTTTCAAATCCTCAGACACTGTTGCACTTCCTTTTATCTTAATGAGATTGGGATGCGTAGGGAGCTGATCCGTATTTGTCGATAATGCCGTTACCGTATGTCCTTTTTCAACAGCCTGTTTAACCGCATGTAAGCCAATTCCCGCCCCTGCCCCTATTATTGCTATATTCATTTTATTTTAATGATTTTATTTCAAGATATTTTTCGGTGATACTTTTCCTTGCTACCAATAGGCTTTCGCTCCCCCATTGCCAGGGAATTCCGTCTGCGTTCAATATCTCGGCACCTGATTCCTTAGCGATTAACATACCTGCTATCCAGTTATAGGTATCGATATCTTCCTGAATAAACAGGTCGATTCTTCCAGCGCCCACATAGGCCAATTGCAATCCGTGAGGTCCATAATTTCTTACAATTCCAAAATTATCAAGCAGTCTTGTAACTGTCATTCCAATTTCTTTGTTAAGTTGGTTTGTCGATTTATCTTGATGACCGTATTCAAAGACTGACAACATCACCCCCAAATCAGTTTTCTTACTAACCATAAGAGGTTTGCCATTCATATAAGCTCCCTCACCTTCTTTTGCCCAAAACATTTCAGTGGCCAAGGGATCATAGATAACGGAGAATAATGGTTTTCCATCACGAATAAATGCCAAATTGATTGTCCATCCCGGAATATGCTGAAGATATTGTATGGCACCATCCATTGCATCACAGAGCCAGTAATCCCCTTTTATGGTTGACTCCTTTTGCGATTCGGTATCAAATTCATCCCCGATATGCCAAGGCATATGGGGAAAAGTAGCAGTGAGATCTTTTTTCAAAGATGTAAGACACAATACATCAATATCTTCTAATTGTTTCAAAAGTTCATCCATACTTTGAGGTATGGTATTTTGTTTATACTGTTTTAAAAATGCATCCCCTATCTTTCTTACAGAAGCTAAGATGATTGGGATATTGATTTCATTTTGCATATCAATTTTCTGTGTTAAATTATTAATGCAAAACTACTTACAGAATTATACTTTATAATAGTTTCAAAGCAGGGAAAGATAGTTCTAATCACGGAATTTATTCCGAAACTCAAGAGGTGTAAGATTGGTTATTTTCTTAAAAAGTTTCCCAAAATAAGCAGGTTCATCATAGCCAACTTTATAAGCGATCTCCTTAACAGTACCATCTGTAAAATATAGCAATCTTTTGGCTTCCATAATCGATGCTGCTTGAATATGAGTGGATACCGATCCTCCTGTTAAAGATTTTACTGTATCATTGAGATGGGACGTTGAAATAGAAAGTGCAGAGGCGTATTCTGCAGGTTGTTTCCAATTTTTAAAATGCTCTTTAAGCAATTTTATGAATTTTTCTTTTATCAAAACACCCCTATTTTCTTTCTCCTTAGCGATAGGCGAAATAGCTACAATTTCTCCTGCAATAATACCTAGAAGACCGTTCACTAGGGAATGCATAATTTTTTCAGTATAGTGATTACTATTGTTTAATTGTATATTTTCAATTAACGCTGTTAGTGATGCAAGCTGCTGATGGAAAGCAGATCCATTTTGAAGTATTAGGGGATTACGGATTTTATTTTCTATGATCTGAAGTAATTCTTCGTTAATTAAAGAGGCATCAATGTTGAACATCCATCCATGAGGATTTTTTACTTCCATAATATAATGGACTTGTTCGGGAGACACAAAAAGTAACGCTGGACCAGTAAACTCAACATTTTCAAAATCAATATTTAATCTAAAGTTACCGCTCAAAGCGATCATTAATTGACAGTGATCATCCCGATGAGGTCTCGAAATGTTATGTGACCCAACTTCTCGGTTATCCATATTTAGGACGAAAATACCCGCTTTGGCATCGGGGAAAATTTCAAACTGTTCAATGTTATGTTTCTGATACTTCAAATTTAATGCTTCTAAGTTGTTGTCCAATAGTTACAAAACTAAAAAATAAAACCCTTTAATTTATATGATCAGCGTTATATTCTAAATTCATTAAAACGTCAAATGCACAAAAAGTTATATTAAGCTAAGAGGCTATAGAGTAGATCCGATTCCTACTTTAAGAGCATTCAAATCGAGTACAATAAAAAACTAAACGTCCTTTAAGTTTCTAATTTTAAATTCAAACAGCGTCCCCTTTTGATCATTGAAAAACCAAATTAGGAAGAGAGATATGCACACTACCTACTTCTTGAGAAAATTCAAATCCATTCCGTTTTGAAAAAGGGACAATTTGTAAATTTGGTTTCCTTTTTGTTCAAACTTCAATGTTGCATCGATTCCATTATAGAAGAACTCGAGTTCACTTCATTTTAGTATTAAAAGAGCAACAACTAAGCTAATTTCAACGTTGTTGTTATATACAAAAAACTACAGCAGCAAGACCACCCACCAATGACATCATGATTTCCGGTAAAAATCCAGCCTTCCACACTATCACCAGAATAGATGACCGGCTAGGGGCAAACTTTTTGGATACAACCTTCCGTGATTTGGACACTTTTGATCAGGTTTCTCATCATAATTTTGTTTTAAATTAAAAATAATAGACTATGAGCAACATGAAAGAAGTAAAATTGGGCAGTCAAGGACTTACCATACCAACGATTGGTCTTGGCTGTATGGGTATGACAACAGGTTTCGGAGGAGATATATACGGAAAAGCAGATGAAAAAGAGGCGATTGCTACTATCCATCGTTCATTAGAGCTGGGTGGCAATTTTTTAGATACGGCAGATATATATGGTCCTTTTCTCAACGAACAGTTAATAGCAAAAGCGATCAAGGGTAATAGAGAAAAATACATCATAGCTTCAAAATTCGGATTCGAAATTGACGACAACGGACAAGCAACTGGCGCATTCAATGGCAGTAAAAATTACATAAAAAAAGCCGTAGAGCGTTCCCTGAAAAATCTGGGTACCGATTATATTGATATGTACTACCAGCATCGATTGGACACGAATACGCCAATTGAAGAGACCGTATCAGCGATGGGCGAATTGGTAAAAGAAGGAAAAATAAAATATATCGGTCTTTCGGAAGTAAATTCTGAAACCATCAAAAGAGCACATCAGATTCACCCACTTACAGCAGTACAGTCCGAATATTCCTTGTTTGAAAGACAAATTGAAGAACTGGGCATTCTGGATACACTAAAAGAATTAGGGATCAGCTTAATCGCATACTCACCAGTAGGGCGTGGATTTTTAAACGGAACAATACAAAAACCAGAAGATTTTAATGAAAATGATTTCCGAAGATTTATACCAAAATATCAAGGTGAGCAGTTTTTCAAAAATGTAGAATTGGTAAATGAAATTAAGAAAGTGGCGGTCGAAAAAAATATCACTTCTGCACAGTTGGCTATTGCTTGGGTTATTGCTAAAGGTCACACGCCAATTCCAGGGACAAAACGCGTAAAATATGTAGAAGAGAATATAGCAGCAGCGAGCATTTCTTTGACGCAAGACGATCTTAACCGTTTGGAAAGTATTATTCCTTTGGGTACAGAAACAGGCGCAAGATACGATGCTGAAAGTATGAAAGGCGTTAATTTGTAACAGGCTAAACAGTGGATAAATTAACGTTTATCCACTGTTTTTTTTATAAATTTATAAAATGAAAAATAATAAAACTTATTTTCTAAACACAGTTTCAGAACTTCATCATTTCTTAAACATCAAAAAACCAGCACATCCTTTAGTAAGTGTTGTGAATCTTGATGAGATCAATTCTTGTGTTGCTGAAGAAATGTTAACGATTGTCTATAATTTCTACACGATTTATCTGAAAAAGAATTTTGACGGAAAAGTAAAATATGGTCAGCAATATTATGATTATGATGATGGAATAATGACCTTTTTTGCACCCAAACAACTATTTTCGATTGAACAAAACAGTTCATCAACAGTGGAAGGTTGGATGATTGTTTTTCATCCCGATTTTATTCAAAGTTATGCTTTAGCAAAACGTATTAAAGAATACGGTTTTTTCGCATATGCCAACAATGAAGCATTGCATCTCTCGGACAAAGAAGAGTCCGTAATCTCAGGACTGATGCTAAATCTTCAACAGGAAATTGAAGCCATGATTGACAACTACACACAAGATGTTGTTGTTTCTCATATTGATTTGTTGCTGAATTATTGCAACCGGTTTTACAACCGTCAGTTTATTACACGTAAAAAAGCGTCAAATGATTTATTCTTAAAATTTGAGGATTTATTAAATGCATATTATCAACATGATGATTTAAATGTATTAGGCCTGCCGTCCGTTCAGTACTTCGCCGAACGATTATCGGTATCATCAAACTATCTCAATGATATGCTGAAAAATTTGACAGGGCAAACTACACAGCAACATATTCAAAACCAGCTCTTGGAAAAAGCCAAAGAACTATTGTCAACAACGGAATTATCTGTAAGTGAAATTGCTTATCAGTTAGGTTTTGAATATCCCCAATCATTCAATAAACTTTTCAAAAAGAAAACCGAAAGATCACCTTTAGAATTTAGACAGTCATTTAATTGACCGAAAATTGCGTTGATAAACTAAAAATCGTTGTCAATCTACCGCGGTTGTCTACAGATAAATTTTGAATTTGAGAACATAGATTTGCTATGTTTTACAGTTTTCTTCCACTATCAAAAAAAAATGTCATTGATCTATATCAATACATCTATCGTAGATTAATCTTTTAAAGATCTGGTCACGACAACCTTGCCTTTTGCGCGACCACTTTCTACATAAGTCAGTGCATCATTGGTTTTCTCGAATGGGAAAATTTGATCTATAACTGCTTTTATCTGATTAGCTTCAATCAATTTGGTAATTTCGGCTAATTGTTGGCCGTTTGCGCGCATAAATAGAAAAGTGTAGTCAATTTTCAGCTTGTTTGCTTTTTTTTCTATGCCCCTACTCAATAAACTTATTATCAATTTCATATACCAGGCTAAACCCAGATCTTGAGCAAAATCTACAGTAGGAGGACCAGAGATTGATATAACTTTCCCTCCTGATTTTAAAATACCGAAGCATTTCTCCAATGTTTTGGTATCCTGACTATGCAATACAACATCATAATCACTGATTATATCTTCAAATTTTTCATTTTTATAGTCAATCAAAAGATCTGCACCGAGCGCGCTCAGTTGATCAAAACTATTTTTACTCGCAGTGGTCGCCACCGTTGCACCCAAATATTTAGCCAATTGAATAGCAATCGTTCCTACTCCACCCGATCCGGCCTGAATAAATACTTTTTGACCTTTTTTAATCGGAGCAATTTCAACAAGAGCCTGCCACGCGGTTAGACCAACGAGTGGTATGGAAGCGGCCTCTTCCATCGTCATATTCGTCGGTTTTAAAGCAATATCATTTTCATCTATGGCAACATATTCCGCAAAACCACCAACACTAAAATCGGGAAGCCTGGAATAGATTTCATCGCCGACCTGAAAGTTTTTCACTTTTGAACCAACCTGCACGATAACACCTGCCACATCGTGACCTAGAATAAGAGGCATTTTATAGGGTAATAATAATTTGAAATCGCCATGTTTTAACTTAGCATCCAATTGATTGATACTGGCAGCATAGATTTCCACCAATACTTCATGCTCTTTAATCTTGGATGCCGGAACTTCAACAAGTGCTAACGTATCCGTTTTACTATAGCGGTTAATGCGAAATGCTTTCATTGATTAAGATTTTAATAAGGGATTTATTTTCTTCGGGTTAACAAGATTAAAAGTTAGTTTAGGGAAGATACGGTTTAAAATATAAACCAATTTGGAAGAGCCCACTCGAATGTGAAAGCGGTCTTTCTCTAATCCAGCAACTAAAGCTTTTACCAGTTCTTCGGGACTTAATTTAGGATCATTTCTATCTACAGTCATTTCAGTAGCAACAAGTGGGGGTACAAGCTCAAAAACTTTCACATGGCTTTTTAAAATACCAAGATGTGCACGTAGAGCTGTTGTATAAAATGCAAGCGCAGTCTTCGATGATGAGTAAGTTGCCTCAAGCAAAGAAGGTACAAAACTCAACAGGGATGTGGTATTGATAATCGCAGTTTCAGGTCTTGACTTCAACATATCAAGAAAAAGATTATTCAAACGAATAACTCCTAAATAATTGATGTTCATCTCATAGGTTGCCCCTTGCAGATGTTTTTCATCTGAAATACCGAGATTAGAGGGCTCCACTCCAACTCCAGCATTATTATATAAAATATCTATTCCACCGAGTTTTTCGATTTCCTTAAAGAGTAACTGTGCTTCTTCCTCAGAAGCGACATCACTTTTAATCGGAATGACACCGGGGTACATTGCTTTTGCTGCATCCAATTTAGCTTGATTTCGTCCTGTAATAATGACATGAACACCTTTTTCTAAAAATTGTTTTGCGGCCTCCAGTCCTATTCCAGATGTTCCCCCTGTTATTAGTATTGTTTTTCCTTTTAATTCCATAATTGATATAAATTGCTTAAAGTGATTCTTCATTCGTTAACAAAATGAAGAACCGTAGTAAAAAACTGCTGCCCTGGATTTACATCCGAAGGTGCCAAAGGCTTTTCACCATTGTGCAGATCAGGGTGCGAATATGCACCAGTATGCCAAAGCTGTAAATATGACTCCACCTTGCTCATGGACTGCTTCCGTGGTCAATTTTCAGCCTGCAACCTGTTCATTCGAATAAATTGCAGGAACATGTATCACACCGACAGCTTCAGGGCTGATGAATGTATCTTCTGTAATGATTAATCCGGCAGAAGCACGCTGTTAGTATAAAGTGCCGTTAGCTCAGTTGCTTTATTTTCGGGATTATCAGAATGGCTTCTGGTCATGGGAGCCATCACTATACGGTTCCGTAATTGTAATCCATTTTTATGGTAAGAATCAAAGATTGCACTGTTTTCCATGGTATTAATAATTTAAAATCGTAAATTTACTTGCATTTTGCAAGTGCAAATATAAATATCAACTTGCAAAATGCAAGTGTTTTTTAAAAAAAGTACATTATTATGAAAAATAGATCGCAATGCCCTATCAGCTGTTCACTAGATATTTTAGGAGATAAGTGGTCATTACTGCTCATCCGGGATCTGATGCTATCGAAGCAATGCACGTATGGTGAATTCTTAAAATCTGAGGAAAAGATTGCAACGAATATCTTGGCTTCAAGATTGTTCATGCTCGAGGAAAATGGTTTGATCAGTAAATTAGAACATCCGGAAAGTAAAGCAAAAGTATTATACACGCTTACTAAAAAGGGAATAGATTTACTCCCATTATTGATTGAGATGCAATTATGGGCAGATAAATATTACACGATACCCGTTGAACGTAAAGAGATTATTAATGCTGTAAAAAAAGACAAAGCAGGTTTTATAAAAAAGCAGAAGAAAATATTATTGGATTTTGTAAAAAACCCTTGATTTTTTATAGGATGAGATACTATACACTAAATATAGTTTAGCAAAGTTGAATTCTCCCTAACATATTTACAGGAGCAAATACCTAGTTGCCTGCTCCTGTATCATGATCACTTTTTCCTTATTCTCTCTAGAAATCGACTAGTCACATAGCTCAGGTCCGTCCCGACTACAGCCATCAAGGCAGTATGCATAACATCAGCAAGAGAAAAACTTGCCCAGATGGAACAGAGCTTACCTCCTAGAGTTCCGATACGGATATCATTGCCTTTCATCCCGCACCTCCTTTTCTTGATTCGGCAAGATCTGCTTTGGTGGTTTAGGCTCCTCCTCTCCTTTTTCGCGACCTAGTACAGCCGGAATTCCGATCTGCTCACCGTGCCCGGTATATTTTCGTTTTTCAAGTTTATAACTCCCTACCGGGATACAGCTAAGCCTCTCCAAATTATTGCGCCAGGGCAGTTCGATAGTACGGCAGATTACCTCACCTTCAAAAGTGAGGATACCTTTCGACCCTTGCTCTCTAAAAATCCGTTGGAGATGCAAGATTTGTTTTGTTGACATTTTTATGTTTTAACTATTTACATTCCCTGCTGCCAACTCAATGTTCCTCCAGTACGACTATAAAATATGGATTCCTAAACTGTTCAGAATTTTTATACATAACACAAAATATAACTTCACAAATGCAACACTGTTGCTTTTTCAGAATTATTTATTACTTTCGCCTATTATTAAATAAATAGATATGATAGAAACATTTAACATGAGACCTCCGCATTTTTTAGTCTATGGATTATTGATGTTGGCTTTAATGAGCTGTAAAAAAGATGGCGCGATGGCATTACCTGAGATTTCCTTTGACCTACCCGCAGACATCAATCTGGAGTATGGGAAACATGATACAATTGACTTAAACACATTCATTGTTAATCAAGGAAATGGTGTCAATTTTTCTATAGATTTTGAACCCACCGAGAATGTACAGATTACACCCCAAATAACATTGCATAATCAACTTGAAAAAGCAATTTTTGTCGATAAATCTGGAAAATTGTTTATTAAAAGCGAAGAATTATATCCTAATGGAACCACCTCCAGCTTAAATGGCAAAAAAATTCCTGCACAATACAGCGTAACAGTGTCCGCCAAATCAACTGATGGTAAAGAAGTCGCTCAGAAATTGTTGTCAATACGTGTTTTAGAGTTGGAAGATCTTCAATTTAAATATTTTCATGAATTAAAAAAAGGTCAACTAAAAATGCTTAATACCTTATATTCTGACACAGAAAGTTATTTAACTTTAGCAAAGCCAGTTCCTTCAAAAAACTTAATACTAAAGTTAAATGAAGCACAAGCAAAAGAGGTCGGACTTTCATTGCAGGACACTGCATTAAAGCTATATTGGAAAGGTAACGCAAATCAAGAGTATGACAAATACATGGAATTAAATCCTAAATTAGAGAAAGATGGTTTCGCTATCGGCTCAGCAAATTTTTCGGTCAGGTACATTCCAAAAATTGAATTCTTTTTTGGCGATTTATATCTCGATCCGTCTACCAAATCCATTAAAAAGATCAATACCAGCTTTAGACGCAGCTCGGTTGCAGGTGGTAGCATGGTTCAACCTTCTTTTTTTCCAAAGAAATTGATATCCAGCTTTGAAATTTCTTCCATAGAGAAAGATGGTCATGTATTTAATGACTCTGAAACGATATTTACCATAGACAAAGGAACAGGAATGGTAAGTGTCAAAAATAATACTTCATTGAAAGCTGGAATTTACACGCTTACATTACAAGCAAACACCACGAATGCTCAAAAAGTAATAACAACACTCTCTTTGGGTTTAGAGTAAAAAATTACGTTAGCGACAAAGATCTACGTGTATGCTCCTCACTGTTAGTAGCAACAGGAATACAAAAAGTAGATAAAGTTTAAATTGCAATTAAGTTGCATCTTTAATTAAGCTTTTGTATCTTAGTACCATAGCAGATCATTATGCCTTTGCATAATTTTAAGCTGTTCATAAATTTTATTTTTTGATAAATTTTAAAATTTGAAACCCTCGAAGATATCCTTTCGAGGGTTTTTTTATAAATCTTTTGCGATGTTATATTTGAGAATGTGCATGATGGTAATACAACAATTTCCTAATCATCCAGTACGGTCTCCACTACACCAAGCCCCGGAGCGATGTATTTAATAATATTCAGAGCCTTTTCCGGAAATCTAATAGGCGCTTTTCTAATTGAACTCATACAGTGATCGAAAAAACAGGTGAATTTGATTTCAGCATAAAAATCTCTATATTTCAGAGTTAAAAAATAACACATGTTTTATCAACAAATATATCCAATAGAACCACTGCGGAAATATGTTCGCTACTTTTGGGTATTGGAGGGTAATAGTCTGGATTTTTCTGAAAAAATATTTAAGATAATGTCAGACGGTATGCCAGGTCTTATTTTTCAAACTAACAAAAAGGCATTTCGAGACAAGAACAATCAGGAATTACCACAATTATTCGTATATGGACAAACTACACGATATACTGAACAAAGAGCAATAAACAGTTTCCAAAATATTGGAATTTACTTTCAGCCGAGCGCACTTAAATCCATCTTCAGAATAGATGCAAGCGAACTGACGAACCAATATATTGACATAGACGATCTACTAAAAACTACTATAACTGAACAGATTTCAAATACAGCAAGCACTGATGAAAAGATAGTATTACTCTCTACATTCTTATTGCGGCAGTTGCAACGAACAAATATCAATAGTGAAAAACCAGATTTTGCAATCGCACAACTGGAAAAGGGAATGAGTTTGCAAGATGTGCAAAATGAGCTTAAAATGTCCGAACGTTCATTGGAACGATATTTCAAACAGTACATTGGCATCTCGCCCAAGTTATTCTCGAAAATAGGTCGATTTCAATCTGCCTTAGAAATCATACGTAAAACCCCCTTTGAAAAATTGACCGACATCGCTTATCAAAGTGATTATTTTGACCAATCACATTTTATCAGGGATTTCAAAGAATTTGCAGGAACAAGTCCAAAGAAATTCAAGCTCCATGCCAATGAGATCGTTTCGAATTTTCCGGAATGGAAAGTTTAGATACTGTCGGTTTTATCCAATTTTATCGAAAAAAAGCCTAATAACTTTGCTTCAAAAAAAGAGTTATGATAGCCATTACAGGAGCAAGCGGAAACTTAGGCAAAGCCACTATTCAATTTTTATCGCAGCAAGTCTCACCTACAAACATTGTTGCCATTGTCAGAAACCCAGAAAGGGTACATGATTTTATTAAACAAGGTATTATTGTCAGGCAAGCAGATTACAACAACTATGAAACGCTTCTGGAAGCGTTTAAAGGTGTTGAAAAGGCCTTGCATATCTCCACTATCGGAGTAGACTTGAAAACAGCTAAACAGCAGGAAAAAAATGTGGTAAACGCATTGCTAGAAAACAACGTAAAACACATTGTTTATACAAGTATGGTACAGACCCAAGCCAACAGGATATTTGAAGGGACTAAAACATCATACGAAACAGAAAAATTGATAAAAGGGACAAAAATACATTATTCTTTTTTAAGAAACAGTATGTATATGGAAGCCATTCCCGAACTTATTGGAGATGCGTTGCAATCGGGCGAAATCCGTTACCCATCGGGCGAGGGAAAGATAAGTTTTGTCTCCAGAATGGATATTGCAGAAGCTATTGTAAAAGTACTAACAGAAAGTACACACGATAATCAAATCTATGAAATAACAGGCAATAAAGCGTATTCATTTGATGAATTGGCAAAGCTAATCTTTACAGAAAAGGGCATACCAGTACAACATAGCGATATTTCAGAGGAATTCTTCAGAAAAGAACTGACTAGCTACCGAGTGCCTCCTGAAATAGTCAATTTATTGGTCAGTATGGCAAATGGTATTAAAATAGGTGAGTTTTCCTATGTTGACAACACACTAGAAAAATTGCTTGGTAGAAAACCGTTAGTCTTGAACGAGTTTATAAAAATCTTTTGATTATGTTGTTTAAGGAAGTACATCTGAACGGTATTAAATCGGGAAAAATCACATTGGCATTTCGTAAGTGGCAAAAGGTTTCTGTAAAATGCGGAAGCCTTTTACATACCTCTGTTGGTTTGATTGAAATCGGTAAAATTGAAACCATAAGCGAGAATTGTATAACCGAACAGCATGCAATACAGGCCGGTTTTACAGATAAACAACAGTTACTAAAATCATTTACGCATAATAGTACAGGAACCATTTTTAAAATATCTGTCAGCTATCATTCCGCAGACCCACGAGTTAAGTTGAGAGAACAAACGGAACTATCAGAAAAGGTATTTACCGATTTAAAAAAGAAATTAGAACGATTAGACAATTATAGTAAGAAGGAACATTGGACGAACAAAGTTCTATCTACTATAAACGACAATCCCAATTTACATGCCAAAAGTATAGCAGAATTGACAGGATTTGAAAAAGAATGGTTAAAGCTGAATATACGAAAATTGAAAAATTTAGGCTTGACCATAAGCCGTAATGTAGGTTACGAACTTTCTCCTTTAGGAAGCGAATATTTAAACAAACTTTGTAAATGAAAATAGTTAACAACCTAATAGAAACAGTTCACAAATAAAGGCAGTAAAAAGTGAGCTGGGATGAGAGGTTCAGATCCCTTTAAAGTATGGAATTAAGGATTTATCACGCAGTAATAACTACTACAAGATAATATTTGTGAAAATTCTGCAAAATAATTATTTACAATTTCATTTTATTTGGTATTATTGTGATAATAAAGAGCGATAGAAAACACTTAAACCTTCAACTACAACCTTTTTTTAAACATGATAAGCGAGCCCTTAAAAAGTAAATTCAAAATTTCACCGACAGCCAGTTTAGTGCTTTGTTTAGCCAGTGAACTTTATCGAGACGGAAAAACTTGCCAGGCATATGTAGAAAATATCGATACTTCAGAAGGAGAATCGCTCGTAAAAAGTTTTAAACAAGTATTCGAACACTCCGAGTCAATCGCAATATTGAGAAAGCGGTATATCCGCCATCTTTTCGAAGACTATGCTAAACAATTCCCAAAATTCCAGGTCTGTATTTTAGGAGCTGGCCTTGATCCGCTTTCACTTTATCTGCTAGAGCAATATCATGATCAAATCGAGACTATTTTTGAAGTGGACATGGAATCTATGGACGAAAAACGTGCTATGTATACCAAATTGATCGGTGATAATGATAAATTAAAGCTGATTACTCATGATGCTACCGATATTGATGCTTTGTTGGCAGAATTGAAAAAAATGGGCTATCATTCATCAATCCCTACTATATTCTTACTGGAGGGTTTTGTCTATTACATCAGCCGGGATAAGTTCAGTACATTACTTGAAAAATTAGCCGCCGCTGATGGGCAGAAAGCGGTAATACTGGATTACGTTATACCATTTGAAGCTGTTCATGAAAGCAATCGGGAGAAATCCCGCCTCATGCTTCGTTCTTTGGAACAAGGCTTAGGCTGGCCAATTATGGTTTACCACACATTTGATATTACCGGATTAATCCAATTTTTTAAAGGAAATATCAAAACAAGCGATTCAACACAATCAATGGAAAAAACATTATATGGGGAAAACAAAATTTACATTGAACCAACAAGTGGCTTTATGGAAATAATAAGTTTTCAGTTCTGATAAAGATTTTAAAGTTGAAAAAGCAAATGCCAAATTAATAACAATAAAAAGGAGACTCTATAAAGAATCTCCTTTTTTATCACCTTTTCCTTATCCTTCCCAACAGTCGGCTCGTCACATAACTCACGACTGTCCCGACCACCGCCATCAATGCGGTATGCGCGACATCACCAAGAGAAAAGCTAACCCATATCGAACAGAGCGTACCCCCTAAAGTTCCTATACGGATATCATTCCATTTCATCCCGCACCTCCTTTTCTTGATTAGGAAGGATCTGCTTTGGTGGAGGTGACTCCTCCTCTCCTTTTTTGTCTTTATCATCCAGCACCGTCTCCACCACACCTAGACCCAGAGCAATTTATTTAATAATATTTAACGCCTTTCCCGGCAATTTAACCGGCGCCAGCAAGACCACTTGCAACGCCGCACTTATTTTTTGAATTATCTTTTTCATTTGTTTTATTGTTAGAAGGTTAGAAAATGGTGAGAAGGTTATGAGGTGAGTAAAAAAGTTATGAGGTGATATCGTTAATAGGTTAGAGCTCCGTCACTTCGTTACTCAATCACTGTTCTTTCCCCAAAAGCCGAAGGCTTATCCTAAAGGCCTAGTATTCCGACTGCGTAATTTCACCGATGAAAGGGCGTTTAAAATGGATTTATGTCTGAGTGAAACGAGTTTAAATTCATTTAGTCTCTTCAAGGTGAAATAGCCTAAAGGAATACAGCCTTGAGTTATGGATTCGTGTTTGTTTTTTGGCATCCATGGTCTACCTACGGTCGGCTTTTGATTACTTTTTTCATCAAGAAAACTCTCGAAGAGACTCTTGAGTACCTCGTTAAATCAAATCATTAACGAAAAAAGTAATTCGCCCTGTGCCGGCGAAAGAGGCACAAAACATATTATGTCACTCCGTCACTTCGTTACTATGTTACTCTATCACTTGTCACTTCGTTACTCGTCACTATGACTTCATCACTCGTTCACTGTTCTTTCCCAAAAGCTTCAGGCTTAATCATGAGGCCTAGTATTCCGACTGCGTAATTTTACCGATGAAAAGACGTTAAAAATGAATTTCTGTTTGAGTGAAACGAGTTTAAATTCATTTAGCCTATTCAAGGTGAAATAGCATAAAGGAATGCAGCCTTGACTTTTGTCAAACTTTGTGTCAAGACAAAGTTTGTCGCCCTGTGCCGGCGAAAGAGGCACAAAACATATTATGTCACTCCGTCACTAGTTACTTCCGTCACTACTTTATATGTAAAAACACCTCCTGCTCCATATCCCAAAGCGAATAAACCAGAGACTTCAATTTTGCAAGCGCCTTTTTACTCTCCGTACCGCAACCTTCCCCCGTTAATGCTGTAACCGGAGCAATGCATCCCAATAACTCTTTCCGTGCATCGTTGGCTGCATGGATCAATATCGCTTCACGTCCCAATACAGCCGGAATTCCGATCTTCTCACCATGTCTGGTATACTTTCGTTTTTCCAATTTATAACTCCCCACCGGGATGCAGCTAAGCCTCGGCAGGTTATTGCGCCAGGGCAGTTCGATAGTACGGCAGATGACCTCACCTTCAAAAGTGAGGGTACCGTTCGTCCCTTGCTCTCCATAAATCCGTTGGAGATGCAAGATTTGTTTTGTTGACATGTTATTACATCATCTATTAAAAATTATTATTCATTTTCAGCTCCACCTGGTGAATAAATTTCAGGAAGCAGGTCGTTGCTATAACACAACCACCCACCACCTGAAAAATAATCCCGAAAGCCACACGCTTACCAAAACGGCCTAGCATTCCGACTGCGTAATTGAACGATGGAGAGGCGTAAAAATGAATTTCTGTCTGAGTGAAACGAGTTTAAATTCATTTAGCCTCTACGAGGTGAAATAGCACAAAGGAATGCAGCCTTGATTTTTTTGATTACTTTTTTCATCAAGGAAAACCTCGAAGAGAATCTTGAGTGCCAATAAAATCAAATCCTTAACGAAAAAAAGTAATTGCCAGTCACGGCATGAGTGACAACATTACGGTATCACGACCTGATGAATAGTCAGCGCATTATACTGACCATTTGCCAAAGGATAATAAGCACCGTTCACAAGCTGGTAGTATCCTGTCCCCACAAGTACCAGAACACTTTTATCAGGATCATGAGCAAGTGTAGCCGCAATATCCAGATCCATGGGTTGCATTTCACCAAGTTTGATATAAGCGGACCGTTGGATTACGGGACGCTTATCGGCTTCATCTCCCGAGAATTCCTGCAGAACCAGGGTGTACTGCACATGCGTCGCCCCACTCAACTTGGCGATATGCAAATTCGGAATCAGTTGCTCGCAGGATAAAAAACCTTCACCGCTAAAATTGTCGAAGGAAACCGACAAAGGTTTTAAGGTGATGTTTTTTAAACTGGCTCGCTGATTACATTCTAGACCATTCAGCAATACCATGTTTTGCGGTACTAAAACGCGCTCCCCGCGGACACTTACCGGATCCATCTGGATGACTTTTAACATCCGGCTTGCCAGCCTGGTACTGAATCTGTTGTCCGAATTTTCGAACAGCACATCCCGCAACAGATCACGCAGCTTTTTGCTCTCCTGCTGTGCTCTGCCAAATTCACTGCCGTTTTCACGGGTACGTGCAAATGCTGGATCATTGGCAATACGGTCGCTCGATACACCGGTCTTCATACGTGCCTGATAACCCACACTTTTTGATTTGTAAAAGGAAAGATCCCCGATCGTTCCATTTAATTTGATTAAACTTTCTACTCTTGCCATAATAGTATTGTTTTGACAATGCTAAGATGATCATCAGTACAAAAGCACTGGGATCAAAAGCGTAAAAAAGGGGAAAAATGCGGAATAATGATACTTGATTGCCTTAATAAATTGACCAAAATGTATCTAAACGCGAATAAAACTATATTATATAGAAAAAACTTATCTTAGTAAATGAATAACCAATAACATCATTTTTCTGGAGAGGAATCAAACCTAATCTGCAAAGCTTAAGGACTTAAGTACGTTGTAAACTTGGACGCTGTACGGTTATAAAGCGTGGCATAAGCGTATGTAAAGCGTAGATAGAGCGTAGATACAGTGTAAAAACAGTATGTTTCACGCACTTAGTACGCACTTACCACGCTCTTAGCCTATGCGCATACTGTACATAGCCAAATAGGCTTTACCCGTGCTCCATTACTGCTTTATACCTGCTTTATACCTGCTTAACAGGTGGTTTGATAGGGAATGTTTGTCTACGGTCAGGACAATCATTAGCAAATCCAGATGATCTGATTATCAACAGATCATCCCTCTAAAAACCAGAATAACATGAAAAACAAATCTCGTTTATGCATTTACCCCAAAGAAGCAGCACTTATATTGGGACGTACAGAAAAACACACCTACAGAATCTTTCAGGCCATACGCGATTGCTACGGATTGAAATCAAACCAGTATGTCAGCATCAGTTTATTTGCAGACTATACCGGATTGCCGGAAGAAGAAATTAGAAAATTATTGCTCTAATATGCTTTAAACTGAAACAGCTGGAGAGGACTGTTTCTCCCTATATTGATTCCATACATACTGCAATATAATCCAAGAAAACACTTTTTTTATATACTCATGTTTCATTTCTATCGGTTCTTCCTGACCTCGAACTTTTACTTTAACAAGTTTAGAGCTCATGACTTCGTATGAAACAACCGATGTACCTGGAATAAGGTGATTACGCGAGATCCGGACCATTCTTGGAAATACCCTGTTCATTTCTTCCAAAGAACTTTCGTACACAGTGAACACTTCACCATCCAATAGATAGATATCCTGACAGAGCACACCTTCCCGATTTGCACCAAAAATAAAAGCAACATGCTCTTCTTTGATCACCCTGTCATTCAACTCATTGACAAATTGATATCTACTAAACGGATCATATTCATAGGGAACAATATCATTAAGTAAAATATAGGACAGCTGCTGTATATGGTGCTCATCAAGTTCATGTGTTACAGCTGTACTTTTGAGCACGATTTCTTTTGTCAGCCTATCAATCTCATCAGTCAACTGTCGTTCACGCAATTCAGCTTGCGCCACATGTTTATCTGCATTAACTAAACTTATTTTCAATTCAGCATTGATACTATCCAAACTAGATTTTAATCCATCTAGCTCCTCCCTATGTTTTAAATCAGCTTTTTCTAATAACATTTTTTGACGTACATCTCCATCTTTATGCTCATCCTTCAAAGTTTTTACCAGCACGGTTTTTTTATTAAGGTAAAAAGCATACATCCGTATTACCATAAATGCATTGCACAGAACCAATAAAAGGAGCATCAGCATTAAGTCACTGTTTACATGATCGTGCTGAAATATAGCAGGACCATAGAAAAACCTTATTAAACCCACACCACAGATAAAAGGCAAAATGACTCCAAAGAAAGTATGATAAAAACTGGCATGTAATACGTTAGTCTCCCAGAGCCGTAAACGAAACACATAGAATGCGACAACATTTACGATCGTCAGCAACAAACCACCGATTACAAAGGTTTTAAGCATGACCTTCATTACTGGCTTACTGAAAATATAACTCATTGACATATCATCGAATGGAAACAAAGATGCCATGACCATAGCAATGGCAATGCAGATAACGAAAATACGCCAACTGATAATTTTAAAATATGTTTTGATATAACTATTCATGCACTGGTTTAAGTTGTCAAATTGGATTACTTATGACCAGCGGTTAACAAACCATAAGTAAAAAGAAATATAAAAATATTTAAAAATTTCGACATTTAGAGTAACAATTTCGCAACCACTAAAAAGCGAATCACGTAATTGATGAAAAAAAACAGGCGTTAAGCTATCAAAACAGCACCTAAAATGCAAAAAACTATCGATTCGATAAAATAAACTGCCGATTCGATTTTTCCAATACGTTATTTCAGGTGTTTTTTTAAATCGAAGCATATCTTTGAAGGTAATATTTAACATAAATCTAAACAATAATGACAGATCAATTTCCCTTCAATCAGGTAGGAGCTACAGATTGGAGAACTGCCCTTTACGCAGCTACTCAAACTGTTATAGATGTCGAAAAACAGTTTATTCAAACCGGTTTTATCAATTGGTTACCGCAACGATTTCAACTCAGTACCGATCAATTTCAATACGCCGTATCTTTAGGTCCACAGGCACAACAATCTATTGCCAATTCGCTTATTACTGCTATTGATAACAGAGCAACTATAGTATTGGTAAACGATGCACAAAGAAAAGGACAAGGAAATAGCAAGACCGCCAACTCGACGCAAAGCTTCGTTCCGGATCCAGAAATACCAGAAACAAGTATTATGGTGCTCACCTTTTCATTCTCATATCTGTAAACAATTGGATAGTCTAAATATGGAAAGAACAAAATATCAAAACCTATTATTTGAAATATTGCATGAACTCGCTCCTGTGCCACCCGCTTTATGGTCAAGCATATTAGCTGTTGTTGAGATCAGATCCATCAAAAAAGGCAGGTACCTTCAGGCTAAGCTATTGGATCTGCATATTGTATTGGAGGGAATCATTATCAAACGCTGGGATGACGCTGGCCCGCTCCAAAATGATGTCATCGACTTTATCTCAAAAAAACAATTTATTCTTCATATTGAAGATGTTGATGGCAGTTATTTTAAAGCAGATAGCGATGTCGTGACGGCTTTCATCAGCCGGGAGAATATCATCAAGCTCATGGAAGAGCACCCCATTTTTGCAAACCATTCAAATTATTTAATTGCGACGGTATTGAACCGTAGATCGTTCAGAGGGAGACTTCTCAAAATGCCTGCAAAAGACCGAAAAATAACTTTCGGAAAAGAATATCCAGAAGCAAATTTTTATTGCAGTATAAGCGATAAAAGTTCTTTTTTAGGGATAAGCGCCTCCTACTACAGCACAATTTAGGCTTCTATAGACAACTGCATACTCAAGGTAAAGATGCAGTTGTCTATCGTAAATTAGAAATCTTTTTGCAAGACCTCTCCTTACTGCAAATCATTTCCAAGTATGGCTACAGCACTCAAAAAAAGCATAATCTTAGATTTTAAAGAATTAAATCATCAAAATCGTAGATCATTTTCTCGAAAATCGTAGATGAAAACCTCAAATATCTAAGATCCAAACCGGCCTTATTGCCATTATCTTTACTTCAACAGTTCGGTACAATAAGCACAGATGTCTCCTCTCCCATCTGTGTTTACCTACCTGATTGAAAAAAAAGATGCAATAGAGGTGAACTTACAATATAATAGCCAGATCCGATTATCATAAAAGCCGTAGCCCCAAGTTCACCCTTGCATCTTTAAAACATATTTGCTGAAGCACATGATAAAACCGAATTATGAAACAAACCATTATTCTCAATCATCCACCCGATTTCCAGGAGGTAGCTCATTCGGATTTAAGGGTTACTTATCCCATTCGCTATGCCCACACCACTTACTGGGCAAATGCGACTAACCGTTATGCAGTGCAGACCTTCGATGGACGGTATGCCTATATCTATTATTACGAATTTTGGATCGACACTACAACGACAGTAGCTCTCACCTCTCTAGCGCCAGATCTACACCTCTGTTATCCTTTACTGAGTACCGGGGCACAACCGATCACACTACACGATCCTAACGCACAGCTCGCGCTTCATTTTCAGCACGAACGTGCCAGTTATCTTTATCTGCCTAAGACAGAATTGACAGTCGAACTGCCCATAGGCCATCACATCATTATCGGGATCACGCTTGATGCTGGACTGTTCAGACCGCATCTGGAGCGTCACTTTGAATTTGTCATGCCACTGGTATACGCCAAACGAGCGGCTGATCCCGTGCCTCTTCAAAGCTCCGATTTTAAAATCGGTCCATTGACACGTACAGAAATCTTAAACCTCTTCAGCCAAATCAATCCCAGGAATATGGAAAACGAATACCTACTCGTCCACCATCAGATCTATCTCATCACCTTGTCGAGACTCAAGATCATTAGCGAGACGACCAAAATAAACACAACAATAGCATTAGTAGATCAGGCACGTGCCTATCTGGAACTTGCCGTAAATAAGTTTGGCGCAAAGGCACTGATCAAAGATATTGTTAAAAGCTTACAGGTAGACCACAACCAGTTAGCTCGACTGCATCAGGAGTATTACGGTTGCCGTTTACACGCATATCGCAACCAATTGCTCCTCGAGCGCATTATAAGACAATTGGAAGATTATCCCCAACAGATCGCTACTTTGGCCGAGCAGTTAAATTTTGCGGGACATAGCGAACTCAATCGCTTTTTTAAAAAGCTGACCGGTAAATCTATCAGTCAGTTTAAGAAATCGTAATTCAAAGACTTATGATAGCACATGTTTTCAAAAATCTATCTGACCAGCGGATGAAAACCATACTCCAGAAGATGTATAGTGAAGTACCTCGTGTAATGAAAATGCTTGCACCCGAAGGCTGGAAAAAATCCAAGTATCACAAACAGATCCAAGAGCAGCAGCAGCATGCCCATAGTGAATATCTCACAGATATACTAGCCGGAAAAAAACAAAGTAGCTGTGTCAATAAGCAGCTCATGGATGAAGTTACTTTTATAAATAAATATGCGCTCAACCATGAAGAGTATCATTCTTTCCAATATCCCGGGCTCGACCAAGATGAGCAGGAAGTATTTTTTATCTTTTTGCTATTGCTCTGTGATATCAGTGAAGAAGGCGACCTGTTATATCAGCAAACTAATCAAAGTGACATCATCCATTATTACCTCGCCTATGTAGATGTGGAAAAAATAGCACTGGAAATTGCAGGGGAACAGGAACATATTCCGAAGGACGATATTGAATACTTTTTGTTCAGTGATTTCACCATAGACTGGGATGAAATGGAACGGTTCAATTGCCTTCAATTAATCTTTAAAATATTGCAGGCAGAAGAGTACATCTGGCACCATATCGACGATGAACTGCAGCACATTGCTATCTGTTATCACGAAGATCACTATCTCGCATATAGTGCGCTACCTTTTTACGAAAAAAGTCTGCGGCAACATGAGATCATAAAAACCATTCAACAGTACGTGAGCAAGTATCAAGATAGCTGGTTAGATCCGTATGATTTTGATGCCATTATCGCACTTTTCAATCGACATAAAATAAATTATGCCGTACTGGCTTATGTGCATTGCTACCAAGCATTTCCGGTAGGCTATCCCTACCAGGTCTATCATTACTTCGACGGTTATTCAAAAGAATAAAACTTACAAGATGAAAAGTGCACAATCAAGAAGTGAATTCTACCTAACACCTGCCTTATTTTACAGCCTATCTTTGATATAGATTCAAATGAGGGTTAGAAAGTGAGAAGGTTAATGAGTTAGATAGATTGGAAAGTGAGAAGGTTAGAAGGTTAGAGAATAAAAATTACGTTGGTTTTTTAATTGAAATAATGTCATGATGAACAGAACAGGTATCAAAAGATACCGTCGCAAATTTGCGACATTCCCCGGTGGCCGGGGCAGGATATAAAAGTCCACTTTAATAGTAAAAGCCTCCGTTGCGTGGAAGCTTTTACGTGGCCATCCTTCAACACGTAGGATGATCGATTTGAACCGATATGAATATACGAAATATTTATATCATATAAAAATTCACTTAAAACTTGTCAATTATGGCTTGGTTCGAACTAACAGGGACAGACCCTACATCGCCTTCGCATTTTACATTACGTGCAATTGCTCCCAATTGCCCTGGAAACGATCAAATTTGCTCTATACAGGCAATGAACGATGGTAGCAACAATCCAGTAATTACGAATGCGTTGCAAAATGAGATGATTTTGGCTTTACAGAATGCTACACCTAGCACCAACGTAAAGCTTAAAGATCGTCCATAACATTTCTTACATATTAATTTGGAAAGGTGCGGTGAAGAGCCGCACCTTATTTAAAAATTTATTAAAGCTGATTTATGAATTGGTATTTATTTACAGGCAGCAACCCTACAGATCCTGCACATTATACACGCGTCGCTTCGCAACCAAACTGTATAGGATCTTGTGTTATCTGCGCTATCAGAGCATCTGATGATGGTAATGGCAATCCTGTTATTTCAGTCAGCCTTTTACAGGAAATGATCTTAGCATTAAGCAACAAAACGAATTCTGCTAACGTCCTGCTGAAAGACTAAAACAGTAAAATTTATAAACAATAAAAAAGGAGGTAAATATGGCATGGTTTGAACTTACAGGGACAGATCCCTATCAAGCATCTAATTATACATTAAGGCAAACACAGCCATTTTGTACAGGAACAGATCAAGTTTGTGCAATTCAGGCGCTGAACGACGGCAGTAATAATCCGGTTATCAGTCCAACGTTGGAACAAGAAATTGAGTTAGCTTTAGCTAATAATACACCTAGTACAAATGTAAAGTTGAAGGATGTCTGATTACTTTAAACTAAATAAGGGTAGGTTTCATACCTACCCTTATATTTCTACCTAATTCTCTTCCACTACAAGAACTTCCATCTCTTCCCGACCATACTTTGCTTTTACTCCGTATACTTCCAGTTGCTGATTCAGTTCTTCCAAATTCTTAAAACTGCCCAATGTGTATAATATTTCCTTTGATTTTAATTTGTCTAAAACAGGGGGAAATTTCCCACTCCATTCAATCATTAATCTGATACCGCTAGATCCCGTAACTTTATAACCATTTGTAATCTTTAGATTCGGATTTTCCTTTACTGCGCAAGGTTCAACAATGATACAGTCCATCATTTTAGTACTATAGTAAGTTTTTAATCCAAAAAAACTATGCAGATCATTTAAAATTGCTCGTGCTTGAACAGAATCAGATACGTGATTAAAATCTCTTCGCTCATAACAGATTCCGTATTTACGGATCCACTCCTCGCCTTGTTTGTTAAAATCATGGTAGATAGAAGAATCCCTAACTTTCCAATCGACTCTTTGTGGCAATCTGAGATAAGTTGGTGGCTTAATAATGGACCACGCATTTATTATGGATATAAAGATAGACCTATTGTATACTGTGCTTACATTTTGTCCGGAAATACTATCTCTCTTAATTTGCAGTCCCTGTACAGGCACCCCATCTTGATAACGGGATATCCAGGTACCTGCAATCACTTTACTATCTGATGAAGACTGCAGATCACCTTTACCAAAATCATCCTTTAAGGGTAGGTCAATACTGCCCTTTTGTATTAAAGCCAGTAAATTTTCTTCATTTATAGACCGGTGAAATGTAATCGCTTTCACTTTTCCTTTGTATACGATTGCAACATGTGGTTTTCCTATATGTGGAAATAAAGAAAACAGTTCCTTATCATCATAGATGACCGGTAGGTTGACCTTATGTTCTTTTAGATATTCATTTTCATTAAAGAACTTATCCATGGTAGGTCTATCCTGCCAAGTGATATTGAAGATCTGTATTTTATCGGCAAGTTTATTTTGCAGTTCCTGCAGTTTGGGCATGGAGCTGATGCAGGTTCCACAGAAAGTATCAAAAAAATCCAATATGATCACTTTATTTTCCAATCCTTTCCAGTCGATCTGTTTAAAATCTCCACGCATCAATGCCACTGAAGCAGGTGGTGTAAAATCTGAACCTACTGAAAGAACTTTACTGCGGTCTATGTCCAATGAGTTCTGTGAATAGCTCATTTGCAAAAGAGCTAAAACGAAAATTAGAGTTGCGATTATTTTTGTTTTCATCTATTTATTTTTTTAGTTGTTGAGGAGTGCTCGAGTAAATAATATTTGCGCTGTATGTCAACATTATTTACATCTCGATTTCCTAATTTTTCAATTGTTATTAACGTTCATTTTGAGGGATATTTCCCAATTTCACTACTGGATCAGGTAATCTAAAAGCATATTTCAGACTATTGAAAGGTAGGCGGTATTCCTGCCCGTTTATCGTACGGATCAGATCTTTTTTAAACTTAGCTTCCAGATTCAGTCTTTTAAGATCAGCCCAGCGCCTTCCCCTAAACAGTAACTCCTTTCTTCTCTCCTGTAATATTATTTCCAATAATGCCTTTGTATCGGATATGGTGATATCAACATACTCACCTGTTTGCCAGCGGGATCTTAGTAACGTATTCAGTGCTTCCTGAGCTTCCCCGACTTTGTTTAACCTTGCTGCCGCTTCAGCTTTAATGAGATAAACTTCACTGGTCGTGATTCCGACAAAAAGTTGTGCCATTGAATTAGCATAATTTCCTTTGAAATTATAAGCACCTTCTACGTTATCACTCAACTGGAAAAATATCTTTTTTCGCAGATCTTTTTCTTGATATGATTGATATAATACCGGTTCAACCAATGCATTATAATAGTTCATTAATCCTGCATTACTTGTTACAGCAGGAAACAGTACTTCTTTGTTAAACTGCGGAATGGGCAATTCATCATATTGATTCAATGAATTGAAGTTTAACAATTGGGCATTCAAAAGCAGGGCCGAATTGGCCATCTTAAATGCTTCTTCATAGTGCGCCATTCCGAGATAAACACGTGCTAAAGCGCCGTATGCTGCTGCTCTATTCGGATGTCCTTTTACGGGTTGCACTACCGGTAAATTGGAAATGGCCATCCTGTAATCTGCTATAATTTGGCTGTAGGTCTCTGCCAGTGAAGCTCGAACCGAGGTGATGTCCATATCTGCCGAAAGCCTTAAGGGAATACCAAATGCCGTACCTGCTGTTGAAACTGAATAAGCGGGCGCGAACACTTCAGTTACCTGATGAAAAGCAAATGCTCTGAAAAAATAAGTTGTTCCGAGGACTTTCTTATACTGATCCTCATGTTGCAGTGCCTGCAGATTCGAAAGCATAGCCAACACCTGATTAGCAAGATAAACCACACGATAAGGACTTTGCCACTGCGTAACATCATCGTACTGTTTATCGGCCCATACATAGGCGCTTTTTTGTTCCGGATTGGATAATTCGTCCCAATAGGAATCGGCTATAAAATAATCATCTATGCCCCATTCGCCACTTACCGGATAGCCCGTATTGAAGTTGCTATAATCATTTAAAAGCAATTCGGCATCTTTTAAGGTTTTAGGGATGACCATTTTTTGATCGGGTTTCTCTTCCAGAAATTTGGAGCATGAAACCAGCATCATAAAAAGTAAAATTATCAATATGTTCTTTTTCATGGCTTCGTGTTATAAGTTAAAATTGATACCAAGAGATGTCATCAATGGTTCTGGAATAGCCTCACCGTATTCGGGATCAATCCCCCATTTATTAGCACGCCAGATGGTACCGACATTTTGGATATAGGCGTAAAGTCTCAAGTTTTTCAGCTTCATTTTTTCCGAATTAGGAAATGTGTAACTGAGCTGAATATCCCTTAACTTGATCTGTCCCGCATTTTCAACCAGTGCAGACGACATCTGATAGACTTTGCTCGCCAATGCATTATTTGGATAGGTGAAAGCAGGAACATCGGTAGTGAGCTCATCACCCGGTTTTTGCCATCTCAACCTGTAATCTGCATGTCCGCTTCCACTATTAATAAATCCATTATTATTGAAAGATGTACGACGGAAAACATGTCCCAGCTGATAGGAAATATTACCCGAAAGCTCCAGAGATTTGAACCGGAAAGTATTGCGGAATCCACCAAAATAAAGTGGGCGTAATACGCCACTGTTTTCGAGATTATTCAGATCAGTACTGACGAGAGCAACATAATCTTTGGAGATCTCCCCGTTAAGATAAGCTCGAGGCTCTCCTGTCTCCGGATCCAGTCCAGCCCATTTATAGGACAGTTGTGTATACAGGTCCATTCCCTCTAGAGGCGTCATCAACATGTTGAAAGGCGCGCCTATAAAATCAGTTGGCACATCCTCATCTACATACGATTTTTTGACCTTGGTACGCGAGTAGGAAAAAATAAGACTGCTCGTCCATCCCCAGTTCTTCAACTGTAAGGGTACCATATTCAGTGAAATATCCCATCCCTTTGTATCCAGATTGGCACTGTTGATCGTCAGTGCCCTGAAGCCGGTTGTCGGATCTACAGGTGCCTGCGCAATGAGGTCCTGCGGTTTTTTACGGTAATATTCGACAGAACCCGAGATGCGATTGGCGAGCATGCTAAAATCTAATCCAAGATTCAGGTTTTCCACTTTCTCCCAGCGCAATGCAGGATTGGGCGGAGAAAACATCATCGCATAATTCTGTCCTGTAATGTAGTGTGCTTCACTCTGCACATTCATAATCGGATATGCGGCAACCGTATTATTGGTATTACCGTTGTAGCCGTAGGTAGCACGCAGTTTCAAAAGATCGAATACTCCGTCTTTAATAAATGTTTCTCTAGATGCTACCCAAGCTCCACCTATTGACCAGAAAGGCTGTCCTCTGTCGTTCGTTTTTACACCATATAGATTGGAAGCATCTTTCCGAAAGCTTCCGCTCAGGATATACCGGTCTGCATAGGTGTAAGATCCGTTGGCATAATAAGAAACAAACCGATTTCGATAAGATTCGATCCGATTACGGTCCATGATCGTATTTACACCGCCCTTCCCGTTCAGGACGGGAACTTCAACACCGTACGGGACGGTCTGGAAAGCACCAGTCTCCGGATCATAACCATAATACTGCGATGACGTTAAATCTTTCCCTAGCTCACGGATGTCAAAACCCGCTAATAAATTCAATTGGCTTTTCTTCCATTTCAGGTTATATTCACCATTCAACCGCCCCTGATGAGCATAGCTATCCCAATGGCTTACATATAAAAAATCACCAACAGGAAGGTTCCAGTTCACTTTTTCATCATTCCAGTTCGCATAATAATTAATGATATCCCGCTGATAGAATGATCCTAGTCCTCTCCATATCGTTGAAGGATTAATAGTACGTTGATAGGCATACTGCCCATTTATTTTAAGTCCAAATTTGAAATCATACGTACCCGAAAAATTTAAAAAGGTTTCTTTAATTTTCTGCGTTTCTTTGGATTCATACATCTCTTTTAAGGGATTGAATGACCAGTCCAACAAACGTCCATTTGCCACAGTATCCAGATAACCCGGATTTTTCCGCAATAGCGATATTGGTAAAGGGTTGCCCTGATCATCTGCCAGATCCATATACGGATAATTCCCATCGGCGGCAGCCATACGGTTGTATCCCATCTGTTCATAACTTTCTACAGCTTTTGATTCCGTATAAGTAATACCAATATCAAGCATCAGGTTCTTAACCGGTCTGACCTGTGTAGCGGTCTTAATAGACATCCTGTTAAAAGAGGAAGTGACCAGTTCATTCAGGTTCTTATCATAGCCTACTGAAATCAAATTATTGATATTCTTTGCCCCAGTTTGCAACTGTAGGTTATATTGTTGATTGATCGCATTTCTATAGACATATTTAAGAAAGTCATCACGCATATCTACTTTTTTCAGCTCATTCAAGCCGGCGTTCAACTCCGCTTCCGTTATTTTACCCTCCTTTTTATTCTTCATCAGCAGAATAGCAGGTGTCAAGTTCGAATTCCAGCGGTTTAAATTGGAATTGTACCTCCCTTTATCAAACAACTCATGTTGTAGATCAATAAAATCTCCAGAATTCATCTGCGGAAAATAGTACAGATCGGGTTTAGCCTTAATGCTGAGATTACTGTTAAAACTTACCTGCGACCGTTCATTAAACCTACCTCTTTTTGTCGTGATCACGATAACCCCATTCCCGGACTGGGATCCCCATATGGAAGCTGAGGCAGCATCTTTAAGCACTGTTACATTTTCAATATCATTGGGATTGATATTATTAAAATTGCCTATTCCATAATCACTCAATTTACTTTCATAAGGAACACCGTCCACTATAATAAGGGGCGAATTATGACCGCTTAACGAACTTACACCTCGGATATTGATATTCATCAGATCATTTTTACCCGTATTGTTATAACCAACCTTAATCGATGACAGACCAGGAACAACATCTTCCAATCTACTCACAAAATTGGTCGATACTTTTCTATTGAAGAGTTTATTGTCGACAAATTCAAATGAACCGGTTGCTCGTTCTTTTGGGATTTTCTGATATCCGGTAGAGACAACCTCCACTTCATCTATTTTATTCTCTCCAGGTATCATTCTGACCAATAACGATACCCCTATGGTATAATTGATTTCCTGAGTTTCGAAACCGACATAGGAGAATTTCACCTTCCCTTTTCGGTTTGTGACCAGCAGTTCAAAAGTTCCATTTCTGGATGTTCGGATCTGCAGATTTTCATCATCGACACGGATAGATACCCCCTGCATCGGTGTACCGTCAATGGATGATATCACTCTACCTGCAAGTTCATATTTTGTCTGCCCGTTCACCCCGCTGTCCTTGCGGGGTGTCTGAGCATATAAACTAACCATATGAAAGATCATCAATAAGGAGAGCAGTAATAGCTTACTGAGTAGCAATAGCTCTCCCTTGTATTTACCAAGCTTTTGGAGATCTCTCCAATCCATGGTTTTATATCTATTATCTATTTTCATTGTTGTAATTTCTAATGCATATAGCTCCTGCTTTCCCCTTCAACTACCGAGGGTGACTTGTTCCTAAAGTCTTTTTTCTGCCCTCGGCAGCATCCAGGCTTCTAAACAGTGAAACTATATTCGTTACGTCCCTTTAGGAGACTTTAATTCATGGTTCGTACGACTACTGGATTGCGATTAGCTTTCATGACCATCGTGAGCTGTTCTGCCCAGATGAGTTGAAGAGACTCGCCCGTCATCTTGACGACTTTTCGACTGTCTTTTACGACAGCTAGCTTCTCGATTCTTACATCAAGCTTAAAGTGTTTATTCAGATCGTTCAATATCCGTTGTTGGTATTCTTCGCGTTCCGTCTTGGCAGGTACCGTTAGTTCGTAGCAGTATCCCGGAATATTTCCTTTTTCCTCATTGGGAATAAACCGTTCACGGTCCTCTCCCAGCACCAGTATCTGACTGACAGGAAAGTCGGCTGGTAACGCTAAGGCAAAGAGGTAAATCTCATAGATCTTCATATTAATCAGCGAGATCCGCAAAACATCGACAGCTTCATTGCGCACGACCAGACTAAAGGAATCCGAAGGTTCCGAAAGGCTTATCAACAGCGAATAATAACGCTGTGATGGCCGTTCACCTTTCACATATCTCAATGCAGACAGCGTCGTTACATATCTAAATTTTGGGTCGAATCTTTTAAATAAACATTCAGGTAAAAATGTTGTCATAATTGGTTTTTTAGTAAAAGAGACACGTTTTTCGTTCAAAAACGAAGACAGTTCTTTCCCTGGGGACAGCACATAGCCCTCCCTTTTGCAAGTTTTTTGCATTTTTTTAAGGTTTATAATGAAAGCAGAACTGGAGCTAAAAATTTGGCAATAAGCACCCTGTTCAACTTTCAATAGTTAAAAAATAAAATGGAAAAAATGCAATTTTACGTCTTCGTTTATTGGTTATAATATGGTCTACAATAATGCATTTCTAAATTGATACCGATCATATAAACTAAGTATTCGCTTTTATGATGGAACAGGCATCAAGGTCAATCCTTTTTACCGAAAAGTGCGTGATTAGATTGTCTTAATTTCACCTCTTCTTCTGTTAGCTTTTTGGTCGGCAGCAATGGTATTTCCAACTCCTCCATACTCATCTTATATTTGTGTGCTAGATAATACGCAACCAACGCTCTAAACAAGTCTAGCGAATAAGCTTCTAAATACCGTTTATCTGGTTTCTCCATTATACCTTCGGGATCATCTACATCCCCCAAAAACATGGCTACAATATGATCTCTACTACTGTTTATATCATATTTCTTCCAAAAATTTTCAATATTTACGATTGGATTATATCCCTTTACATGGACCTCATTAAAGACCTGATCAAATGGAATTAATTTAAAAAAATTTGCGTTCATTGTCATAATATTTTTTGAATAATTAAAGTAATTCAAAAGGCATTACTAGGTAAATGTTCTCCTTCCGAATGGTGCATACTTCTCCCTGTATGCAAGCTCTTTACATTTTTTGGATTGAATTAATAGGTTAACTTTAAATCATCTGTATACCGGTAATACAGACAATTATAGCTAGCCAGGTTAAAAATAAATAAGGAAAATGCAATTAATAGTCTTCGTCAAAGGTTATAATGTGGTATTCAGTATTGCATTTTGAATGGATAGTCAGCATAGTGACTTTGCACAACAGATCTAATCTGCCGGCTTGATGATGTTTTTAGTGGTTTGTTTTTTGTTCATAACTCTCTTTTTTAAGGTTTAAAAAAGCTTGAGCAATGAATCAAGTATATAATAAGGAAAGTTCATCAAAAAAGAGATGGGACAAACCTTATTTCCAATCGAGGGTCGTAGGAGAACCTTTTAACAAAAACAAGAGAATGCCCATCTCTCCTTTGGAAATACAAAGATAGAGATTGGGCTTTGATCTCCTGAACTTGTGTCAAATGAAAATTTCCTACGTTTTCGATTACAAGATCCAGCATCAATAGCCTTTAAAATACTAATAAAGATACCATTAAGATATATTCACATAACAAACATAACAACAATATTCGATTATTACAAATTTTCTTTTACACTATTATAGTTCTGAATTATGCTATTTGGGTAAAAGTAATTAACAATGGCAAAAATTAACAGACAATCTCTGTATTTTATAAATGAATCAAAATTCTGGAGATTAGTTAAAGGTTATTCTCTTCGCGAATTTGCAGAAAGAATTAATAAATCTGAAGGCTACACAGGGATGGCGGAAAGTACGGCGACTGACCATAAGTATAACATTGCTGACTATCCTGTTGTTTCTGATGCACTTTGTGTCAATCTTGATCAGTTAACACCTTCAGATGATTGGGAGGTTAGTGACTCACATCTTAAAGTTGAAAAGATTATATTCTCTTTAGAAGATCCACAATTTGCAAAACGAGTAATAATTGCAATACAAGATAGACAGCCCGAATCACTAGCTACAATAAAATGTTTATATAAACATCTTAATCTTCAAACAGAAAAAGAAAAACAAGTTGTAAAGGATGTTTGGGAAAAGTTTGTCATAAACAATAAATAGTAATAGTAACGGTCGTATTTAGCTATCAATTTATTTTAGTAAATTCGAATTATAATTTATAAGCTCACCATTCAGACTGAGGTTATGATTTGTATTTATTAATAATTTGAAAGGTAGCCTAAATTGATTGAAATAGTAAAAAGAGAATCGGTACGAAAGAAGGACGGTCCAGTAGTGACTATGTCTCATATGGATTATCATATTATATGCAAAGTCATTGATCTTATAGGACAAATAGGAATGGATGATGAGGAATTATCGTTTCTACTTGGAAAAGCCAACAATTACGTCTTTAGTTACATCGCTAATCCAAACGATAAAAATAAGTTCAAGTCTGATCAGGTTGACCTGCTCCCCTATTTACTAAATTGTTATTTCTCTGATTTATTCCCGAATAATTGTCCGAAAGGCAATATTCAGCTCTTCCACAGCCAGAAAATAAATACCGACGAAGAAAAAGGTTTTAGTCATATTATCTACGATAGCAAAGGAAAAGGTACTCGAATTATCTGGACAAAGAAGATAAATCAAAAAGGATCGTTCCGAAAAACCAATAAAGATTTACTTGATCTTCTGATAAAATGGATCGATGAGGGTATCCTCGATTTACCAACGCCTTCAATTAATATTTGGAAAAAGCTCATATCGGAATCACAATTTGAATTTTCCATCAGTGATCTAGAAAAATGTATCAAAATACTATCCACGAAAAGCATTTTAACTAAGCAAACTATTGATGGTATTATCTATTATTGGAAGTCTCACCCTCAAACTTCTATAATAGTCCATTACATCAATGCATACAATGCTTTTAAAGCTAAAAGTATGGCCGCTTATATGGCTGAGGATGTTGTATTTGAGAATATCCATGATGGTAATACAACGATGTCGTTAAAAGGCAAAGATGCCTTTCTAGAACAGGCTGTGTCGGTGTTAGATCTATTTGAGAACCGTAAGCAGACCGTCACCTCCATCCTACACCGCAACAATATCTCTGAAATTACAATCGACTACGAAGCTAAATTAGCCAAGGATCTTCCAAATGGTATGAAGAAAGGCCAGGAACTGCGACTTAAAGGCAGGTCAATATTTGGGTTTTCTGAAGATGGAAAGATTATGAAGTTGGTGGATGTTAGTGGGTAGATTTCTATAACAACAGAATTTTTAGCAGAAGGATTATCGCATGATCTACATTCTGAATTTTTTTAATAATCACTAGATTAGTATCATAACATAATAATATGCACAAACATGATTTGCCCTTAGATAGTCTTGATTGGACAACTTTTCAAAAATTCTGTACAGATTTGTTAAAAGTGGAAAACAATACGATTGATTCAAGAGAGTATCTACAATCTGGAAGCAAGCAGGATGGCATAGATATATATGTTACAAAAAGAGATTCGGAAAAGCTTATTGTTGCACAATGCAAGAAGAAAAAATACATCAGCCCAAGTGAAATCAATAAAATTATTGACCTATTTCTAAAAGGAAAATTTAAAAATAAAACAAATGAATTTATCCTTTGTACATCTTTTAACTTTAGTGCAAAAGAAAAGCACGAAGTTGAGCTTGACAGTATACGTACTCGATTAAAATTAAACAATATAGAACTAAGAATATGGGATTTTGATGGTATAAACACCCTTCTTAGAGGAAACTCCTCAGATAAATACATCGCAATTGTTTATCATTATTTTAGACATGACATTACAATCGAATTCTACGGTACCGCTTATAGTAAATATATTGAGAGCCTAAATCTCCCAAAACGTAGGAAATATGATTTTAATATCACAGATTATATTGTTCGGAATGCGCAAATATTAAATGATAATCAGACACATAGGCCAACATCACTTCAAGAAGTAATTAAGCATAAATTTGATTCTTCTTCATTGGTACAAATAATACTTGCTGCATCTGCTGGAGTAGGCAAAAGTATAGAGTTAAAAAACTGTGTGAATTTTATAAATTCCTCTTATAAAGATATTTTCCCAATCTATGCTGATCTGAGGAATTATAATGGAGAAGAGTTGGATATTTTTCTCTTTGGGTCAGACACTTTAAACAACAATATACCAAATGATCGTTTATTCATATTTTTGGATGGGCTAGATGAAGTTTCACCTGATTTATTTCATGTAATTATAAAAAAAATTAATTCTTTTATACAAAGAAAACCAACAAATTTCCTTTTATCCGTTAGAACTAATTTCATTGATAAAAATAATTCTCCCATTTCTAATGCCAATCTATATCTTCTTGAAAACTTAACTAAAGGAGATATTAAAAATTATATCATTCAACAATTATCAGGAAAGTCTGAAATATTCATTGCTGAGTTATACAAATATAAATTATTCGACTATTGCTATACCCCTTTTTATCTGGTTAATTTAATAGATTTTTATAAAAATGGTAATTTTCCTAAGAACAGAAGTGATTTACTAAAATGTATTACACTGAAGAACTTACACAGGGATATTGAAAGATATAGTGACAAGGAAAAAATCAATAGTATATTTTCTATTTCTAAAAAAATTGCATTTTTATCTTCTCTAATCGGGAAAACTGCGATTTCTACTCATGAATTGGAGCAATTTGATATTAATAAGGACAGTATCCAATTGTTAGGTAACTTAAGTATTATTGAAAAAAACACATCAACTTTTTCAGGAGATAAATGGTTTTTCAAACATAAAAATATACAAGAATATCTCACTGCGGAGATTCTTTCAACAGCTGCAAACGTCGATCTTGTATTAGATCTTCTCTTTGTAAAAGAAAATGGTTTAAAACAGGTAAGTCAAAGAATGATGAACATTTTATCTTTTTTAATCTCTAATGAGTCTATATCTGAAGGATTGTTTAACACGCTTTTAACGGAACTAATTGAAAATGATCCAGAAGTATTATTAGAATTTGAAAGCGATAAACTAACAATAGAAGTTAAGGATGCGATATTTTTCAAGATATGGAGTAAATATAAAACAAATGGCTTATCCTTATATTCATCGAGTAAGTTTACGTTACAGGATTTTGCTAGCTTTTGTATTATCGACAAACCAAAGGTTAAATTTCTTTTAAATGAAGTAGAATTTGAGAAAAATATAGGCTTAATTAGAAATGCTTTAGTTTTATTAATAAGTGACTCGCATACTCCACCAATTAAAGAAGTTATAACGTCTACTCTAAATAGAGTATTGTATAACAATCAAACATCAAATTCAATTAAGGGCCACATTTTGGAAACTTTACACGGATGTAAAATTCTGTCAAAGCTCAACTTTAATGATTATTTAAAGTCAGACCTTGACGTAAAAAATATCCAAATTAGAGAATCATTTTTAAGAATTATCAAAGCTGAAAAAATGTACGGATATAATGATTTCATTTTGGAAAGCATAGAAGTTTTTGAGTCTGACATCAGTCATATATATGATCACACTGTTTCTTATTATATAAAGGATACATTATGCAATCCACAGATAACGGATGATCTTACTGTATTATTAAAATATCTTATAACCAATCCTAATAAAATTGACTATTTTCAGGAATCAGAAAAAGTTATATTTGAATCATATGAACTTGACACACTTTTCACAAATGCTATACCCCTAGCAACAAAGGATAAACGTATTATACCTTTGGTGTATAAATTAATGTTAAAACTAGAAATGATAGAATTTGAATATTCTATTTTTGATTCGTTTATTCAATTCTTCAAACAACTAGATATTAGTAATATAATTTTTGAGAAATCATTAAAATGGAAAAGAACTTTATATTTCTGCACATCTTTTTTATCCTTGAAAAATATCCCCTACTTAGAAGAGTTAGCTAAAAGTAACGAGCAGTCTAAAACTACACTCACTGCTATCTTATCAATCTGCTATAAACAAGATGAGATCTTATTTGAGGAAATCAAAAAACATTGGAAATTAAATGAAGGTTATGAATTTCCCACATTTGAAAAAGCAATGTCTCGTGATGAAATTAAAGCACAAAATGACCTCGAGAAACAGTCAATGCTTCTTAACCACGATTTATTTATAGAAGAGGTAACTAATATATTTACAAATTATGGTTCCAATGAAATCAGAAATTATTTAGATCTTATTAAAAGTGGTAAAGTAAAAGATTTAAACTCATTAGCTTTAAAAGAAATAGGTCGTTGGAGTCGTAAAAATCACTTAACATTAAACGAATTTATTGGAAGATATTCAGATCAAAAAATATGGGGAGATTTTAAAATAAATTCTATAATGGGTATGCTAAGAGAAAGAAATCGTAGCAATCCAATAGATGATGATCTACTTTTATTTGCTAAAGATTGGTGCTTAACAAAAATAAATGAAGATGAGTTTGAAGATTGCTTCACACAAGGTAAAAATGGAGTTTTTGACTTTAATAGGGAAAAACTACGCATATTTGAACTCTACAAAATGTTACGTTTTAAGATGTCTGATGAAATGTATTTCAAGCTCTTACTCTATGACCTTTACCCGCCGATGACATCTAATTCTATAACTCAATTTATACTAGAAAACACTCAAGATATTGAAAAATTAAAACAGAAAATTACTTATAATTTACAAAATAAAAAGCTACCACAAAATATTCTATTAAATCATATCTACATAGGAAAAGAGCTGAATATTAGCGGCATAATAGATATAGCTTATAATGAGTTATTAAAACGTAAAGATTTGACATCTCAATCAAAGATTCATTTAAGTAGGTTTTATCTAAACTTAGGTGGCGAATTGGAAGATATAATTGATGAAAATATTATTAAATTACGAATTCTCAATAATGATTCTGATATCTCTTTTGAATTGTATATATTTGTTACTGCTTTACAAAAAGAGTATGATTGGGCATGCTCTATAGTAGATACACTTGTTTTCCAAATAGAAAAATTTGAAACTCATATCCGTTCGAAATTGATAAATTATCTTTTTACTTCTAATAAAGATAATGCAATTCGTACCTGGATATCAGAATCAATAAAAATCAGCGAAAATATTTTATCAGACAAATTGAATAACAATGTCAATAAGCACATTAAGGAATTAAATCATGAGACTGCAATTACATCTTTGATAAATGGTTTAAAAGAAATATATAGTACCATTATCAATGATAATTTCGATAACCACACTTCAATTTATCAAGCTGTAATATCTAATCTTAATACACTAATCGAAAATAATCCTGATGCATTTAGTTATTTAACTCTTGAATTACATCGTATTAAATCTGACTTTCCAAATAATGGAATTAAAGAAATTATTCAAAATCAGATTTTAAAATTTAATAACCATTACTTCAATACAAAGGTGACTGATTTTTCAATAAAAGATGCTAAAGAAATATTTTCAGCTATAACAGATGAGATCTAGTTCTATAACGCTGTTACTTTTAACAAGTATTGTTCTATAACTGGGAGAATAACAAAATTGACCGTCTACCGAAGCAAGCGATCGACTATGCCTATTTACAACAAAATCATCAACTTAAAGACTTGTATATGGTCTTCAACACTTTATTTGGATTAATTGATATTATAGTAGTTTACAATTATGATTTATATATGTCATCAAAATATTAATAGTGAGTAGGAAAGTATTTGTATATTTATTGCATGACTCTGATCTAAAATTGACTTATTAACCAATACCACAATACAAATGAATATATTTATTTCTCATTCTTCTAAAAACTCAAAATATGGCCAAGCTATAGTTGATTTGTTAGTGTAAATAGCAAATTTACTTTCATCAATTTTTAGCAAAAGTATTTCACCACTTTTCTTCAAAAAAATACATTTACTTTTCCGGTGTATTTTCTTGTTTTTTTTCAGGGAAGATCGTCTGTCTGTTATCCATCCGATAACTTGTTCCTTTCAATTTAACAACCTCACATCGATACAATAATCTATCCAATAGTGCTGTTGCCAGCACTTCATCCTCAAGCGTTTCTGCCCACTGTTTTGGAGACTTATTGGTTGTGATAATGATGGATGCCTGTTCATGGAGGTGGTTGATCATATTGAAGAAAGCCACAGCCTGAACTTTGTTGATCGGGAAAAGCATGATATCATCAATAGCCAGTACATGTGCTTTTAATAGACGGTTATATGCATTCATTGCCGATACAGTGATATCCTTCATCTTGAGGATATTGGTTAGTTCCTCCATACTCAGGAAATATGCACGGTAGCCGGCGATCAGAGCGTCATGGATCAGCCCCGCAGCCAGATATGTTTTTCCTGTTCCGCTGGGTCCCATCAGTATCAGGTTATAATTCTGTTCGAGCCACAACAACTCTCTGAGCTGAGCCAGTTCAGCCTTTAATAATCCGTTGGACACATTAAAGTCATAGCTGTCCAGATCATTATGCTTGGGTAATTTGGCCAGCCGGATTCTTCTTTCCAGATCTGCCGATTTTCGGTAGCTCACTTCACTTGCCAATATCTCCATGATAAAATCCATATAGGACGGTTTATCGATCTTTGCCCGATGGATCAGTTCTTCCGGAGCTTTTTTGAGATTGGTCAGACGCAATGTCTCTGCATGTTCTTTGATTTGTTTGATCTGTTCCATGATTAGTTGAGTATAGATTCATAATAATTGATATTACTGGTTTCAGGATCCAGGCCCTGCTGTAAATGCGTAGTGTCAGCACTGGATCCGACTGTTAGATATTCTGTGCCTGCAGGATGCAGTTTCTTCTGCAGATTGAGAACCTGGGAGAATTCATAGGCATTGAAGATTTTGTTTTCCAGACATATGCCCAATGTCTGATCTATAGATTCCTGCGATGCACTCTTGAGATTTTTAAGGATCACTTTCAGACTGTCATGGTAATACCTCGGTCTGTTTTCTTTTAAAAGCGTAAGATAAATGACCCCATTATTATTGTTAAAAAGAGCGACCACTTCTGTCGTTGTTTGTTCAACACGGTCTGAACCGGTTCTTTTATGTCCTTCAAGACGTACGATATAGCCTTTCTGCTGTGAGATGATATGCCGTGCCACTATCTGATTCGCTTCGCTATAGATGCACATACTGCTCCCCTTGATTTCAAGCAGTACTTTGGTTCCCTGACCTTTATAACTTCCAGATGGAAGACTATAGTAATTGCCACGATAGGTAATACAGTTATCTTTTCTTACAAAGTATTCAGGTAACATTGTCTTAGGTAAAGTTGGAGCAGCAGTGATAGACTGCAGATACTTTTGCTCCATCAGCCACTCCTTATGGGGTATCTTACCGGTGCTGCCATGTACTTTTCCGTTGCCACGTCTTTTAAGCCAGTCCAGAGCCTCTTTCTGCAGGACAGGAACTGTTTTATATAAGCGTCCACGAAGAAAGTTATGCTTTACATATTTGACCACATTTTCTATTTTTCCCTTTGATTCAGGGTCAGCCTTTCTGCAGAACACTGGTTCAAATGGGTTACTGTCACAAAAAGAACGGAAACCGTCAGTCAACAGGATATCGCCAAGGTTTTCTTCCTGGATAAATACCCGGTCCTGGTCATAGATGATCTGCTGAGGGATACCCTGAAAAAACTCAAAAGCAAGTTCATGTGCATAAACAGCTGTTGTTGTGGTAAACGGATGGTTCTGGAAGTAAACAAACTTTTGCCGTGAGCGGCTCAGTACCATTGCAAAGAAGTAAACTTTCATCTGGTAAGTGGTGTCGGTCTGCATAAAGGCCTGTCCAAAGTCAACCTGTGCCTGCTGGCCATAAGGTGTATCCGGCAATTTTTCATAATCACGCGCCTGTTTATCCCTGTATTTTACCAGACCATGTTCAAGACGGATGTTCCTGACAAAATTATAGATGGTTTTGCTATGTACCGTAGGGAGGTCGGAATATCGCTCCATAAGGCGATCCTCAACCTGTGCTGCGGATAGATAGGGCTGAAGTTCCAGGGTTTTTTTAACATAACTGTAATAGACCGAAAGTTTCTTGGGGAGATTTCTGGGCCGTGAGATCCAGTCATGGAAACCTTTTTCTGAAAGTGACAGATACTTGCGTACTGTAGCCCGGTCTAAACCGGTTTCAACATGAATCTGACTTATGTTTAGTCCCGATCCAATTAATTCTTTAACTTTGTACCACATAAAAACTCTGTTTTTATTAAGAGGCCGACATTGATTTTGTTTCACACCAAAAGATGCGGCCTTTTTTTAATTTTAGCTAATGTAATGGCGAATTACTTTTGCTAAAATCTGTTGATACAAAGTTGCTACTTACAGTTAGTCTCGATAGATATTAGTAGTGATCAAATAATTTTCACTAGTAATGATGCATTTGGGATACCCTCTGGGCAAAATATATTCAATTGGCTCAAAACTAAAATTACAGAAAAACCACATGTGATTTACTTATTATCTCCTGATTATTATAGAAGTATCGCCTGCTTAAATGAGATGGGAGCCGCGTGGATAGTCGAAAATGAACACACTATAATTTTTACTCCCGAATTTTCGCCTTCAAGCTCTGAATTTCAAAGTGGCGCACTAGACCCAAGAGAAATTGGATTTATGATTAATAACCATGACAGAATAACAGAGTTTGTAGAATCGTTAAGATTAAATTTTCCTATATCAAAACAAGCAGTTTTTGTTAGTCAAAAGATAAGAGAATTTGTAGCTAAAATTGAGGTAATTTCTTCCGATAGTTATGTATTAAAAGTAAGTAACCCAATTGAACCAAACACAAATTTAAGTATCGAGAACCACAGTTTAATAACTTCGAATATAAATTCTGATCAGATAGATAATTTTTCAAAATCTAGTTCTATCCATTTAGATAAATTCCTAAAAGAATTACAGGAGGGACGACTCAAAAATGAAGAAATTCTAATATTGCGCTATGCAATTGATACTGCAAGGTTTAACCTTGGGGTAGGTTGGAGAACCACTGGGGAGATTGAAAATATAAAAACTTGGGAGGACGTTAATTCTCTCAATTCAACTCTATCTAATAAATATGATGACTTAATGCGTCGTTTAGGGTTTAAGAAATTGACAGAAGTATCGGAATTAACAGGTTATAATAATCCTCGAGAAGTTATGTTTATTCAGCCCTTAATAGACGTTTTACTAGATCCACCTGCTTTCCTATACGAACAAATAGAAAAAGTTGTAAGTGAAAATATACAAAGTTTACCGGTGTGCGATACGACGGAGCAAGACGATTTACCATTTTAAACAGACATTTGTACATAATCTACAATTTTGTAAAGGTTTAATTGTGTCGCACTTAAGATTTGATTGTGAATTACGGATTTTCATAATATTACTATTCCTCAAATTAGCCACAATCCATTATAAGACAGCATACATACATTGGAGACTGACCGATAAGCAGGCGAGTCAAACTCGAAAAGCATAAATAATGACAAACTGAGAAGCATTGAAAATGAAATTATATGTAATATTATTTCGTTTTTAACTTAGTTTGGCATATATTTATGACGGTAATTCCAAAACGGAATGCCGTTTAACCTAATTTTATATTTTTATTTTATGGCAGGAACAGCTGTTTTATCGCTTGTAACATGGGTTGCTAGCAAGCTAGCGGACAAGGGATTTGACTTAATATTAAATAATTTACAATCGAATAAAAATGAAATTGATAAACTATTTAGAGACAAAATTAAAACTGTTTCAAAAAAACTTAGCAAAGAATTCCCTGATGTTCTTGGTGGAGATATTGATTATTTCCTTAGACAAGATTTTTTCTTTGAAGAATCAATAAAGTTTCTATTTGTAAATCAAGTAATTGACATAGAAATAATCTCTGAAAAATTTGATAAGTCAACATTACCAAAACAATTCCTACTAAAATACATAATCTATTTAAAAGAGGAAGTAAATAAAGAGATAGTATTTGCTCCCCTTCTTGCTAGCAAAGAGATTTACATAACTCTGAATGGCATTTACAAGACGATTCAAGAAATAGCAAAAAGCTCCAATCTTCAAGAAAAAGAAATAAAACAGATACAAAATCTTTTAGAGAGTCAGTTTAAATCCAGTTTTAATATAGACAATTTTCTATCGAACTATCTTAAAGTATTAGAAAATAATGTAAAAAGAGTAAATCACATCGGGCTTGGTGTAGATCAATCTATAAAAAGAGGAAAGAGTAAAGATCTATCTGCAATATTTATACCTCCTTATTTTATTTTAGATAGTCAATATCATAAAAATAAAGAAACTAAGCAAGGAATTAAATTTGATGGAGATTTATTTCAATATTCGAATGATGATCCTTTTGAAGATGCAAAAACCAAAATATCATTTAATGATATGTTTGAAAGACCTTACAATTTTGTGATTCTCGGGAATCCAGGAGCAGGTAAATCACTTTTATTAAAATCAATCCTCCTTTATATCTGTGGAGATAATAAAATTAAAATTTCCGATCAATCAATAAAGCAAAAAATTCCATTTAGAATAGAACTAAAAAACTATCTGGCATATAAAAAGCTATCTTCAGGTAATATTGTTAAATATATTTCTCATTCACTATCATATGATTATTCGCTCAGTAATATTTTGGTCGATAATCTTTCCACAGTTTTCAATGAATATGAAACTCTAGTTCTATTTGATGGTCTGGATGAAATATTTGATGTGAAAGATAAAATAGAAATAAAACATGATATAGAAAATTTTCATAAAATTTATCAGAAAGTACGTTCAATTGTAACATCTAGATTTATTGGATATAATGATGCAAAATTAGATGATAATAATTTCTGTGAGTTGTCTATGTTATCTTTTAACTCAAGTCAAATAAAAGAATATGTTAAAAAGTGGTATGAATTAGAAGAAGATGACGATAATCAAAGAGAAAGAGAGAGCGGGGACTTTATCGCTAAAATGTCCAAAGTAGATAATGAGCTGTTGGGAAATCCCCTATTGTTATCTTTAATTGTTATCCTATATAGAAATAATTTAAAAATTCCCGAATCGAAACTTGAGATTTATCAAAGTTGTACTAATACTTTAGTCGATAAATGGGATGCTATTAAAAATTTAGATATTGATCTTGATAAGGATATCCTTCAAAAAAAAGAACCTATATTTTCAGATTTGGCACATTGGCAATATGAAAAACTGAGTTCAAAAGAACCAAACATAAGTTTCTATAATGCCAAAAGAACGGTTGCAAATTCTTTATTGAAAAAAAATCTAGCCGACGATGATAACTGTGATATTTTAGCTGAATCATTTTTAGATTATGCACAGAAAAGATCTATATATTTTGATAATAATTTTACCCATAAAACCTTTTTGGAATATTATACTGCATATTGGCTATATTCTAATATTGAAAAAAAACACAAGACAAAAGAGAGAAATAAAATTATCGCGAAATACATTGCAACGCCCTATTGGACTATAGTACTTGAGCTATTTCTAAATTTGATTGATAAAGATCAGCCAGATGCTGAAATATTAGATGATATCATAAGTCAGAATATGAAAAGGTCAAGTTCATTTATATTTTTATTATATGTTGTAAATAATTTAAAAAACGTTAGCAATAGTAAAGTTAATGATCTTCTTGTTGCAATATTTCGATATCTATTAACCACAAAAGGAAAATTTAGCAAATTAAAAGAATCTGTATTTTCTAGACTTCAAACATGGTCGGAGAATGAACAACAACAATTATTAATTACTGCATTCAATTCCATTCATCCTAAAGACGATAAAGAGCTTGTAGATTTGTTAATATTGCAAGCTGAGATAATGTTTTTCCCAAGTAATGAAGATGATTATAACTTATTAGATTCCTTAAAAAGCAAAAATAATTTCGAGAAATTATTAAATGAAAACAAATATCTTTATACACTTGTTTATTTTCATGAAGGGTTTTTATTAGAAAAATTTGATAATTATCTTGAAGTAACAGTGAGATTTATTAATAATTTTGGGGTAAAAGAATTAATATATCGAAATCCACCACTATATGCTAGAAATTTAATTGGAAAATTCTTCATATATTACTGGAATATTCAAATAAATGATAAAAACATTAATGATTTAAATAAAAATTTAACAATTTTAGAAAGTAATGGAGTTGATTTGGATTTTCATATTAAATTTCTAATAGAAATTGATTTTTTTCATCATTATAATATTTTTGTATCTGAAGTCTTAATAAAAAGTTTTCAATCAACTAAAAGCGTTTTGGAGAAACGATTATATTTTTTACTTATACTAGATTCTCTAAATATGAAAAATTTTAATAGAATTAGAAAAAATAATGATTTTGATATTAAGAAATCGGGAATATCAAAAGAATTAGAGGACTTATTAATAAAAGTTTTAAAAGTTAGAAATGCAAAAGAACTAACTGTTTTTATTGGAAATATTACATAGATTAATACTTTTAAACATCACCACTCACAGAAACCCTCAAAGGTTTCAAGTGAGTGGTGATGTTTAAAAGTGAGATGCCAAAATTTTTCTTTTCTAGAAAATTATATCTTGATCTTCGAAAAAGTATAATAACAGCGCAAAATTTGTTTTCCAACTTGCTTTGACTTATATTTATGATGGTATTTCAATAAACACCTAATTTCTTTATTATATTGATTTAAAAAATAGATTATGAATTGGATTGATACAAGACACCGATTGCCTCAGGAGGATAATACTGCTTATGTAGTTTCAGTAACACGAGATAATTATACATTTAAAGCAATAGCATATTTTAGTCCTGGTACACAAGAATGGTATTATTCAGATAAAGGAGCAAGAGGAGATTTAATTACAGACCGAGTAAATGCTTGGATTGAGAATCTTGCAATTTATACGAGGTAATATACTTTTAATCCCCTCACAATTTCAATTTAGGGAACTAAAAAAGATGAGACACCAAAATTATTAGGGAATATAAGAATTAAATATTCATGGCTCAAAAAATGCCTTAATTACATGAATAACCATTCGCAATTTCTTTTTTAGCTTTATTTGGCGTAATTTAATGATGGCAATTGCAAAATGGAATGCCTTATAACCTAAAAATTTTATAAATGTTTATTACAAAAACCAAATCAATAGATCATAATGGAGAAGTAATTGATATAATTACAACTGAAACATATGAATCATTTTCTGAAAGCATACTAAATCTTGGTGACATAGAATCCAAATCTAAGTTAATAAATGGCTTAAGTGTAATGTTTGATTTAGAGGGGTTTACAAACTTCTGTAAACAAATTGACCCACAATTAGCTGTTCCAGAATATTTAAGTGAGTTTTTAAAATGGATTTTTAAGAGAGTTAAAGAAGAACTAATTGACGAGGTAATTGCAGATGGTTATCAAATTTATGCACCATTTCCATTTTTGTCAAAATTTTTAGGTGATGGAGTATTGTTTTTGTGGGATACTGAGAATATGGATCAAAATGAGATAACAAATATAGTTGCTTCAATGCTAAATATTTGTAGAGAATATAGTAAAAATTTTTATCCCGAAATTTCTAAAAAAATTACAGATGCACCTAAAAAACTCAGATGTGGGATCGCGCGAGGTGCAATTTATTCAGTAGGGAGTGGAGAAGATTTTATTGGGCCTTGTATTAACATGTCTGCTAGACTTCAAAAATTATCATCTTTAGGATTCTGTTTTTCAAGAAGAGGGATTAACCCAGAGGTTATGAGCACTAATTTTAAAGAACAATTCATTACAAAAAAAGTAAATATAAGGGGAATAGGGGAAAATGAGATAGTTTGCATTTTAAAAAGTGAATTCGAAAATTTAACACCGGAAGAGCAAAAAGCTTTTAGTTAAACACATAGCGTAAGATGCTTTTCAATTAATAACCAAACATGAAACTAAAATTTTTCAACCTCGTTTTATATTATTTAACGAGGTTGAAATTCTAAATATATCCTTCGTCTCTAAAGCTGTAATACCCATTTATACGTCTGATAAAATGGTCAGATACTTGGATATTTAAAACCTTACCAGCTTCAATAGCTTTTTTCGTAATTGCGTGATCATGTGAACTGGGTATTAGTTTACCCGATGGATGATTATGGGATAAGATAATTTTAGATGCAAAGCATTTAAGAGCAATAGTTTTCATATCCACACTCACGGAAGCTATCCCTCCCATTGCAATATCTGATATGCTAAGTGGATATACTGGAGCATGAGGTAGGGCAGTTGAGTATGGGCTTTAACGCAATATTCATCCCTAAAATTAATTCGATTCTGAGGGGTCAGTATGGTCCAGAATATCCAACACCAAAAGATGCGGCCTTTTTTTAATTTAGCTAATGTAATGGCGAATTACTTTTGCTAAGACCTCGAACTGTCTTTTTGGTCTTTCCATTGCGCCCTGAATATTCACGGCGATTAGCGTTACCAGAAGTCTTGTTCTCTTGAATATGACTACTTAGCTCTCCAACCATCATGGACTTCAGTAAATACGCCAGAAAGCCTTCCGTGGGAGGTAAACTCTTTCCGTTGTAAAGAACTTGAATAGCTTCCTCTTTGAAGCGTTCGAAACGGTGAGGCTCACTTGAATACAATTAAAAAACAAATACTAATGAAAAATCGAATGGGGTCTTTTCTTTCATTACCATGTCGTTTGAATAATTAAACATAAAAAATCTTATTGATTATTCCGTTGACACAGTTCACGTTAAAGTCTCATCGTTTCCTTTTTACCAATACTTACAGTAATGAAGAAAATTGGCTCAATGTGTTTTACCTAATTGCACAGTAATATATTATAATCTCTTAACTTTGCAAAGAAAGATTTTTATCATCATTCTCTCTGCTCAGCTGATCCCAGATATTTCTAGGCTGGTTCATTAAATTAGGATTTTTGTTTAAATAATGAAGTTGAGTCAAACTCAACGTTTGAACATTCAGACTGACTACACCTTCCTCATTTGTTACCTTTACAACTAGTAAGGAACCTATCCGTATTGCAGCATTTGGAACATCTTTTAATGATAAAATAATATTTGTTAGTGCTTCAGATTGATTTTTTTCCACCTCGGACTGATCTTTTAAAATTTTGACTTCTAACGCATATTCAGCCTCTTTAAGCCTCGAAGTTACCTGTTCACTTGTGAAAGCTCCACCTGATTTAGCTATGAATTTTTTCCACCATGATCCTTTCACTGCATCAAGTTCTAAATAAACTTTAAAGTCTATTTCTTCTAGAAAATCAAGAACCGAAGTATAAACCTGAAAAATGTCATCTGGATTATCCGTATCAAGATAGATCTCAGTATTTAAATATTGTATTGAAAGATCATTTTCACGATTATTTACATATTGATAAAACTTCTCATTTAATTCTTTATACTCATATTCTATATGATTTATTTTTGAAAGCTCATTTTTTAATCTTTCATCTTTTACTTTATTTTCTAGCAAAAGCGATTCGTATTGTTCTTGCATATGCAATATCGCCTCAGTCAACATATCAATTTTATCATCAACCCCCGATTCACTGACTTTTTTGTTTAAAGAGCTTGCAATAGATAAATTTGTTTTGTAACTACCACTTAAAAGAAATTCTGAACTTAAATTCGTACCTCCATAATAAAATTTAGAACTAACATTTTTTAATAAACTAATTCTTTCATTAATTTTTCGTATTTCCTCTTTAAAATTATCTGCTAATTCTTTATCGAAGTCATTTTCTGTATTGATCATTGTAATTCACTAATATGTTTTAATAAAATCAGTCAATAAAAAAACACTTTATGATGTTATATTAACTAAATCGAATATAAGGATAATAAATAAAAGCTCAACTAAATCCCACATATTTATGATTTCATATTTTAGGATTGGATGACCAGCTAAAGTGATGGATAAAAAATGCTGGTACATTAACAATTTTCTCCTTCGCTTAAAGGTAATAATCATTATACAATAAAGATGGACTGGCGAAAACAAATCCTGTGAAATCATTTCTTTTATCTTCAATTTGTTTAAGAACGCAAAAGTGAGAAATTTGCGCTAAGAGAAAGCACCAATAGAGTTTTTCTATCCTGATCTACGCTAAAGCTGAAATCTATTTTTGGCAATAGCAATCATTGAACAACTGGAAATTCTAATTGAATTGAAATTAGAGGACAAGTAACAAATATTGAAGGAATGGACAGTGACGTTTTTGAAATTGTAATTTGTGGTATATCATATCCATTTTTTGAAGAAGAGTTTCCATATCACGTAAAAACATATAATGACCAATTCAAAGAAATTCAATGACGATAGGTACATTTTGATTACTCATTAATCAACCAATCTCGTCTTCAATAGCTCCAACTCCCCTGCTATAAGATCTGGCCAGCGAGCAAAACCTTGTCTAATAATCTCTCCACCATCTGCTAACGTAAATAGCTGAGAGATGCTGAAGGCAGACTCTCGGATACCCGCAATCTGTCTAAAAGTTAGCTGTGATCTAATTTTACCTGTTCTTACAACTGTAGGATGATTGAGTATATATTCCTGGTGTATTTGCTTTAAATTCATCTGTATAGTTTTTAAAAATTCATAGATCAATCAGAAAACCCTTAAGAATTTTCCTTCTAACACTTCCTCTGGCACATCTAAGATCTGCTCGATCGCGACTGTCGCAGACGCTTCCTTAAATTCACTCATAAACGCCCATAGGTCGTTTACTTTTGTCGGGACAAAATGCTGTATAACATCATCCACACTATTGTCAGACTTCAGGATATTATATCCCTTATGCTTTAAGTCCTTCAAGATCTCGGTTGTCAATGGTACATTCATCGCAATTAGTATTTATTATTTCCGCCTTTTTCAAACAGGTCTAAATTTCGATCTTAAATTCCTTTACTATAAAGTGAACTTACAGAACTCTCCCCTGCATTAAATCAATATTGAACAGGATGAACACGCAAGAATGTTGAGCAACCGGTTATCTTATAACGTGTCCATCCTTATTCAATATCCAAAGATAAATAATAAAGCTAAATATATTAGGTTTAATTTGCTATAATTTTTAGTCTATTTTGATACTCAATATTTTAAAATTAGGGTGCTCCTATCATTTTATTGTATTACGGTTTCCCGTATATATTTCTTTTGATTTTATGTTATTTTCACAGATTAATAGAAAACTAAAAATTCTAAGATATTATCAACAGCAAGCCTTGTTTTTGCAAAAAGGTCTACATATCTTAGGTGAAGCAATTATTAACGAGAGTAAAGTTAGATTAGATTTAAAGCTTTTGGATCATTCCCAAGTCTCATAAAAGTTTACACCTTTTATGGTAAACTAGCATGCTTATTAAGATCATATTATAACTCTTACACATAATATAAACGATAGAAAATATTCCATGAAAGAAGCTAACCTTATTTCCATTGTAAATGCATACAGAAACTTAGACAGCCCACTCTTCAAATCTTATATAGAACACTTCAACATTCAAATAAAAAGTGATGAAATGGAAGATCTAGAAAGTTTAATACATAGTATTTATCATTTGAACACAAATATTGCTATTTATGAGGGCTATTACTTGGGATATATCATACCTCAAATTGGGAAGGAGTTTGATTTATTGCGAATTGGTCCTAATTATATTATAAATATTGAATTGAAGAGTATAAGTACCCATGAAAAGATTAAGAAGCAATTAGAAAGAAATCGCTATTACTTAAGTTTTTTGGGCAAAAGGATCTATACCTTCACATATGTTTCGCAATCTAAAAAGCTATTTGAGATGAATGAGCGTAGTGTTCTTTCTGAAGTAACAATAGAATATTTAATTGAGGTATTATCACAGCAAGTACTTGAAAAGATAAATGATCTTGACTCTCTATTTAATCCAAGTAACTATTTGGTTTCCCCATTTAATTCAACACGTCAATTTATCGGAAATAAATATTTTTTAACATCTCAACAAGAGGAATATAAAAATTTAATACTCAAAAAACTTGACTCTAAGAAATATGAAATTTTAGTTATAAAAGGTAAAGCAGGCACAGGAAAAACACTTTTAACATATGACATTGCTAAAGAATATATTTCAAAAAGCAAGAATATATTAATAATACATTGTGGCCAACTTAATCTTGGTCACAACACTTTACGTGAAGAATATGGATGGAACATACATCCTGCAAGGGATACTTTTAAAATTAATTTCAATAGAGTCGAATTAGTAATAGTAGATGAGGCACAGAGAATATACCCAAATCAATTAAAGCATATTGTTGAAACAACTGCCAAAGAATCTGCAAAATGTATCTTTTCATATGATGGCCAGCAATGCTTAAGAAAAGAAGAAATTGAAAACAATAACGAAGAATATATCGATAGTGTATTAACCTACTCTGCATTTGAATTGACGGGAAAGATTAGAACTAATAAAGAAATTGCCTCATTTATCCTTTGTCTTTTTGACAAAAGAAGGCAAATTGAAAAAATCAAGCATCCAAATGTTGAATTGAATTATTTTAATAATCATCAGCAGGCAAAAAAATTCCTCTTAGAAAAGCAAAAAGATAATTGGAAAGTTATTAATTATACACCATCGAATAGACACAAGTTACCCTATGACTTATTTAGTATTGAAAACAATCAAGATAATGCACATACTGTAATCGGTCAAGAGTATGACAAGGTACTAGCAGTTATTGACAAACATTTCTATTATAAAAACGAAAAGAATCTATCAACCAAAAATTACCCAAATCAACCCTATTATCACCCATCTAATATGTTATTTCAGATTATGAGTAGAACAAGGTTAAAACTTGGTGTGGTAATAATAAACAATAGAGATATACTGGAAAGATGTTTAAGTATTGTAAATGCGAATTGATATTGTTTAATCTTGAAATTAAGGGTTTTTAAACGTGATTTTACTGACTGTTCATCCTCTTGTTTTAATCTATATATGGCAGGCTTAATCTCGCTCTCCCCTGCCAATTGGATGTTTTATTACATTTGACAATAGTTTATAGCGAGTAAATCCTAACAACCTAATATCAACAAAAATTATCAGACATAATGATTCACTACTAATAGAAAAACATCAATGTATATATCTAAAGTAACTCTCATCAATTATAGAAATTTTGCAAACGCATATTTTAACTTCAATAAAGGAATAAACACCATTATAGGTGAAAATGGTTCCGGAAAAACCAATGTTTTTAAAGCAATCAGACTACTTTTAGAAGATGCTTCTCTACAGTTTGCCTATAAACTTACCGAGGGTGATTTTAATAGAACTTTAGATAAGGGTAGATGGAAAGGTCATTGGATTATTATCAGCATTGAATTTGATGAATTAAATGATGAGGAGGCCATTCAATCATTGTTTATTCACGGCGCAGGAGTTTTAGAAGAGGACTATGTAGAAAAAGCTACTTACAATCTTTTTTTTCGACCAAAAGCGGATATCAGACAGAAACTTTCTGAGTTAGCTGAAGGAGATACAGCAGGATTACAAGCTTTACTTGACGATATTAACATTTTAGATAATTACGAAACTTTTTTTACAGGGAAAAGCACTGCAGATTTTAACGACCCAGAAGTTTACAAAGAACTTGTAGGCGATTTTGAAAAAGTAATTTTTCCTGCCTCTATTGATACATCTAAATTTGGCTCTAAAATTCCACATCAATTATCTGTTACAAAGGAGGTTTCTTTTACTTTCATACAGGCACTAAGAGATGTCGTTAGTGATTTTCATAACAACAGAACAAATCCGTTACTTACCCTTTTAAAAAATAAAAGTGGTGATATAAAGGATGTGGATTACAAACCCATCAGTGATTTGGTAAACGAATTGAATGAAAGCATTGAAGCGCTCCCTGATGTACAAAATATTAGAGATGATATTAAATCTACTATTCAAGATGCTGTAGGGCTTACTTATTCACCTTCATCTTTATCGATAAAATCCAGCGTTCCTGATGAAGCAGAAAAACTGCTACAATCTTTGAAATTATTTATAGGAGAACCTGGCGAAGAATATGAAGGTGGTATCCACGAACTAAGTTTAGGTGGCGCTAATCTTATTTTCTTGACCTTAAAACTTTTGGAATTTAAGTATCGAAAAGCAAAAGATACTTTTGCTAATTTTTTAATTATTGAAGAGCCGGAAGCCCATATTCATAATCACATTCAGAAAACATTATTTGACAAATTAGATTATGATGATACTCAAATTATATATTCCACACATTCTACTCAAATATCTGAAGTAAGTAATGTTGAAAATATAAACATCTTAGCTAAAAAATTAAATTATGCTGAAGTATATCAACCTTCAATAGGGTTAGGTGCGGAAAACATCAATCAAGTACAACGCTATTTAGATGCTGTTAGAACCAATTTGTTATTTGCTAAAGGTGTAATTTTGGTAGAGGGTGATGCTGAAGAAATTTTAATTCCAATAATGGTAAAAAAAGTTCTAGGAGTTAGCCTTGATGAACTTGGCATCAGCTTAATCAACATTAGAAGTACAGGTTTCCAAAATGTTGCTCAACTTTTTCACGTAGACCGCATAAAAAGAAAGTGTGCTATCCTTACAGATTTAGATGCTGCCATCTGTAATACAACCGAAAATGCTGATGATGATGTTGACTTGAAAAAGTATAAAAAGAAAGTGGCTGGTTCTCAAAACAAGGGTGTTGCGAGAAAAATAAAATTAGATGCATTTGAAGCTGGTAACACTTGGATAAAGGCTTTTTATGCAAATCATACTTTTGAAATTGATTTTGTTACCGCAGGAAATGAATGGGAAGTTATACAAATAATCGATCAAGTTTACATAGACCAAGCGACAAAAGATCAATCGACTACAGATTTAGAAAACAAGGATGTTGCTATTTACGGTAAACGTGTATTAACAATGGCTAATCAAGAAGGTAAAGGTTGGTTTGCAATTATGTTAGGTAAACACGTTTCTTTTAAAACAGTAATACCAAAATATATTCTTGATGCTATCTTTTTTGCAAAAGAAACCTATTCCTCAAACATTGTTGCTGACATTATCCAGTATAGAATGAATAAGCATTTTGAAGCTGATAATGCCTTCGATTTTTCAAGTTGTAAAGTGGAACTTTTGAAATATAGAAATGGAACAAATAAATTGGAAGACTTAGCTTTTGACTTCGACCTCGTTATTCCTGACGATCAAATTTTAACGTTAATAGATAAATTGAAATAGTTATGTTTATTTGGGGAAAAGATAGTATCAATAAAGAACAGGAAGATGCAATTCTTGAAAACAACAGCGTACTTCTTATTGCTTGTCCCGGTAGTGGCAAAACAAGAACCCTGACATTCAAAATTGCGTATGAATTAAGCAGATTGAAGTCCGACAAGGAGTTCGTAATTGCTATAACATATACTAACAGAGCATCTGAGGAAATCAAGGAAAGAGTTGAATTATTAGGCGTAGATACAACACAACTATGGATAGGCACTATCCATTCCTTTTGTATGGAATGGATTTTAAAACCATATCATTTATATTCTGAAAGATTGAAAAACGGCTTTAAAGTTATCAATTCCTTTGATTCAGAAAAGATTCTAACCGAATTATGTCTACCCTATAAAGAAGAAAAAATAACATATTATGACTGTGGCATACTTGCCAGAACAGATAATTTTTCCTTAACCTGTCTGGATAAAAAAAAACATAAATCTCTACAAAAAATTCTATCGGAATATTTTAGTATCCTCAAAAAAAATCAACAGATTGATTTTGAACAAATTTTATTCTTTGCATATGAAATACTCAAAGCAAAACCGCTTATAGCTAATATTCTATCCAAACTATTTCCATTTATTTTAATTGACGAGTACCAGGATACCAAAGAAATACAGTATCACATTATATCTAAAATATTAAGCATAAACAAAGGCACTTCAAAAACATTAATTGTAGGTGACCCAAACCAAGCTATTTATGATTCGCTGGGAGGATATCCGATGCCCAAAGATGAATTAGAAAAATTATTAGGATTTGAACTAACTCCATTAAGCCTCGAAAAAAACTACAGATCATCTTCGGCTATCATAAGCTATTTTGATTATTATAAAACTTTCGAAACTCCAATTGTAGCTTTTGGAAAAGGAAAAGATTATCCGAGTTCAATCACATTCAACTCTATCATTTCAGTAACTGATTTAGTTGAAGAATTAGCTCAATTAATAATATTTAATGTTGAAAAAGCAGGAATTAGCCCCAATGAAATATGCATCACCGCACCACAATGGGTGCACATAGCAAGCATTACAAGAAAGCTGATCATCAGACTTCCTGATTTTAGTTTTGACGGACCAGGAATGGCACCATTTTCTCGGGATATTGATAATTTTTGGTTCAAAGTTTCAAGAGTTGCATTGACGGAACCCTCTCCTTTTATGTATGTAAGAAGATTAAGGTGGAGCAAGGAAATATTAAATGAATTGGATTTTTCAGGAGTTGATGTTTCAAATGTGACTAGTAAGAAGTTTTTGAAAATTTGTAATTCTTTGGATATTATTGAAACAGATGGATTAACTTATCTAAGGACTTTCTTTAATCAAATTTGCGAAAAGCTTAAAATTGTATTACCCAATTTCCCGGTGTTAGATGAACATTTCATTTCATTTTTTGCAAGTTCTGAAAGTAGAATTAAGAGGCTTATTGACGAAGGAAATGAGTATATAGGTGATATTGAAAACTTCAAAAAGGTATTCAGACAGCGTGATGGAATCACAGTCTCCACTATCCACGGTACCAAAGGCGAAGAATATGACACAGTTATTGGTTTCGCATTATTAGACGATTACATTCCGCATTTTAGTGACATTAATGGTGCGGCTAATTCTAAGAAAATGCTTTATGTATTAGCATCTAGAGCAAGAAAAAATCTTCATTTAATATCTGAAACTTCACGTGCTATTAATCGTTATAAACCAGATGGAAAGTTCCCTACCCCTCACCTTTTAAAATATAACTATCCTTATTCAAAATTAAATAATCAATAATATTTATGGAAGAATCCACACTCTTACAAAATGGTTATTTCCCAAAGGAACTACCTCCATCTTTCAATACTAAGGAATTAGCTAATAACTATTCTGTATTGAGATCCAAATGGACAAAAGTTTTTAATCTGCTAAATAAAGAGGAAAAACAAAAATATAAAGAAACTAACTCAATAAAATATAGTATTCCTAAAAATGGATATATTAGGCGGGTCTTAAATATCCCAAATCCCTTCTCTCAAATACAATTAACGGAAGTAATAACCTTGAATTGGAGCGACATTCAGAACAAGCTAAATGACTCTACTATATCTTTCAGTAAACCATATTATAATCCATTTTCTAATAGAGCTTTTATTACCAAAAAAAATTTTGGAGATTTCACAAAAGAGCGTTTAATATCTTCCGCAGACATGCTATTTGAAGTGAAAACTGATATTTCAAGATTTTATAACAGCATTTATACTCACTCTATTCCTTGGGCACTTCATGGAAAAATGGAGGCAAAACAAAATAGGACTGATAAAAATTTATTAGGAAACAAATTAGACAAGATTCTCCGCGAAGGAAATTATGGACAAACTATTGGAATACCAATTGGACCAGATACATCGTTAATTATATCTGAATTAATACATAGCGAAATAGATAAAACTATACAGTCCACTTTTCCTAAGATAAAATTTTTACGATATATTGACGACCTATACGCTTATTGCGATAAGTTATCAGATGCTGAGATCTTTATAAAAAAATACCAAATATTATTAACAGAACATCAGTTAGAGCTTAATGAAGAAAAAACTATTATTACAGAAAAAATATTTGAATTTGAAAATAAATGGACATCTCAACTATCGACTTTCAAAATAAGAGAATTTTCAGGACAAGGAACAGATATAGAGAGATTTGCATCTATCACCTTTGATCTTTATAAGAAATATCCAAATGACTCAATATTATTTTACGCTACTCAAATCTTATCAAAAAAAATAATACAAAATGAATATTGGGATATCTTCCAAGCTATACTTTTTAAAATCCTGCTGGTCGAGCCAAAAGCAATGGAACCTATAGCAAAGATTTTCGTTAAAAATGAAGGAAGAGTAGATAAAAATACTTTTAAAGGTATTTTAGGGAAAATAATAGACACAAATATTGGAAACAATCATAATTACGAAGTGACATGGGCCTTATGGTTAATGAAAGAGTTTTCTTTTAAACTAACCAAATCTAGAGCTGATATGATTGTGAAATCAGGAGACTCTGTATCAATTTTAATATTGCTTGATCTCAATTCAAAAGGTTTGATAAATCGTGCGTTTAATGTTAATAGCATTAAAGAAATCATCAAGTTAGAGGATTTAAATGGTGAAAAATGGTTGTTAATTTATGAGTCAATTTTAAAAGGTTGGATCGATCCTGAAATTGATCCAATATTAGATAATAAATTTTTTAAGTTGATGAGAGAAATGAATATTTCATTCTATGATGATACATTCACTTCAAGACCCGAAGAAACAGTTGAACCAATATTTGAGCCCTCACCCCATTATGCTGGCCCTTTTGGCTATAGACCAATGATGTAAATTATGAAACTACACAGTAATTTTATATCAATTACACGTTCATTATAATTGACTTAATTCATGAAGAGTAATATTAAAGCATTATATGAATTAGCTGTATGGGGATACTTAGTTGATAAAAAGGAATATGAGTTAATTATTCTTAAGGGACATGTCATATTAGATTTCGTACTTACCGATTTCCTATCTGAGTTCGAAAATAAAAAATATACTGATATGTCATTTTACAAAAAATTACAGATTTTTAAAGAACTAACCTTTGAAAACCAGTTTAAGCATAATTTTATTATTGAGTGTTTAGATCGATTAAACTTAATTCGAAACGAAATAGCACACGAATCATTATTTGATTTAGAGAAATCAAATATATTAATTTGGTCTGAGAATATTCACATTAATTTAAGTGGCGCTAAATTTTCGAAGTATACCAAACGCACTAAATTTATTCATTCATTCTCAATATTAGCTATTAATATATTAGAAATGGACAGTCTAAAATATAAAATGAATTCTCAGATTAAATATTAAACTAACTCTACGGCCTGTAGTTCCGCTGCAAGTCGATGTAACCCATCCTCAATCTTCTTAAGCTGGGGTTGACGCGGTTTTTTGAGCCCCGACGAGTAATGTTGCAACTGACGTTGATTAATGCCTGTAATCTTCTCTAAAGCAGAATTGGTAAAGATGCCCTTGTAATAGGTAAGAAAACTCTCTGCATCAAAGTGATACACAATATTATATTTGCCTTTTAGAATGGAAGGTATATTCTCTGAAGTAAACTCTTCAGTAATTATTTTAATAGCATCTAAGATAGATTGTTTTGCCTCTTCAACAGTATCGCCACCGCCATAGATGCCTTCTGCATTCTCTGCATAGGCACTAAACATATCTGCACTACGCTCAATAACAATTTTTAAAGTTTTCATATTTTGCTCCTTTCTGTTTTCATTTGGGATCTAAGGCTTATTTAAGCCCTAGATCCTTCATGATTGTTTTACGAAGTCCTTCTCCCATCTCTTTACCTCCATGATATGGAACAGAACATTTTCTTCCATCCTTCTCATAAATATAATGAGATCCACTACTGCGGATAAGGTTCCAGCCTTTTTTACGTAAAAACTTGTGGAATTCACTAGATTTCATCTCGAAATTAATTTAAATGTATATGGATAAATTATCCCTTAAAATATCATACACATCTCGAATACCACAACACAAAGGTAGTACAAATACTACCAAAACAAAAATATTTTTTACTTTAATTTTTACCTTGGATATAACTACGCATTAATCCTATAGAATCACTCAGATTAATTTCGCAAAACTTAGGGTTATGATTATTTTCTGGATGATGAATCTGATGACGGATGTATTCCGTTAGAGTTACCTGCTCCTCTCTAATATCACCATTTCTAAAAATTTTATTGTAAGCTTTACGCTCTTTATCCAATTTATAATCATCTAACCAAGCCTCAGACTCAATAAACCCAAAGAGTTCATTATGATATTCATCCGAAATCTCTCCAAATGCCGTATAATTGACCTCATTTAATGATGGATATGGCAAACTATTAACATCAACATTTAAAATCAATTTATGTCCATCATCATCTATTGAAATAAGTCTTAAATTATCAAATTCGAGGCCTTTTACAACATTTGAACTATGTGTAGTCAAAAGAACTTGAGTGTTATCAGCCTTAGATAACTCAATAAATGCTTTAATCAGTACTTTTTGATGTTTAGTATGTTGAGAAGTCTCTGGCTCCTCAATAGCATAAATAATTGATCGCGAATTACCTGTCTTTAATCTTCTCTCAGCTTCAGCTCTAAAGAAATTTAGTAGTACCAATCTTTTTACACCACTTCCTCGTTTATTAATTGGTATATCTTGATCACCACAAATAGAAACGTTTCTAAATACATCAACCCACTTCAATGATTCTCTTGGGGGAATAACTGGAGTAAGTGAATCTGCTATATCAGAATTCATTTCTCTTAGTTTTTCTAAAGTACTTGCAACGACTTCATTTAAATGTTCTTCAACCTTTTGAGCAACTTCTTGTAGTGAAGCTATTATGCCATCATTTCCTAAAATTTGTTTCACAGCCTCCTTCATTGGATCTTGAACCTCACTATCACCATCGCTATTTTTACGATCAGATTGGAATAATGAATATTGAGGTAGAAAAGTTTGAAGTTGATCCCAAATCGATTTTGTTTCTCCTTTTGACACATCAATCTCTATCTCTTTTGCATTAAGATTTCCATTAAAATGATCCCATATTGCTTTTCTTAAAACAGCATTCACTGTTAAATTTTCACAATTAATATCGTTGTCTTTAACTATCTTTTTTAAATCGGCATTCTTTTTAAGAAGTAAATCACAACAGATCTCATTTTGAGGATGTAGAGCTCTAATAAAAACTTTCTCTTTGCCAGCATTTGGATATTTTTTGATTACTTCAAAATCCCCATTAGAATTTAATAAAAACTCATCCGCCAATTTTGTCTTATTAGTAACATCCAAAATTACTTCTTCTGGTAAACCACAAAATACAACTGAAATAACAATTTCAGTATCTCCACCCCCTAAGGCAGTTTTGTTAATATCTTCTTTATCTAACTTTATTATACCCTTCCCTTCATTAAAAAAGATGTCTAATGCCTCTAGTACAGTAGATTTTCCAATATCATTTTTACCTACTAAAACCGTAAGGTCATCGATATTGATTGTTGTCGGCTGGAAATAGCCTCGAAAATTTTTTAAAATAATTGATTTTAACTTCATAATTATGCTTTGTTAATTGTTATAACTTGGTTATAAATTGTTCATAAATTTCATGTAAAGTATAAATTAAGAATTGCTTTTATATACTGGAAACCTTAAAGAATGAACCCTTTTATTTCATAATAGCAGCTTATTTAGTTTAAAGAAAAATTTCCGGATATACTTTAACCAAAAATTGATATGCTTCAATATTTTGATCAATATTTTCAAGATCAAATTCTATAACTTTCCTTGATACTGTTCCCTTTTTATCTACTCTTTTTAATTCGTCTCCTAATCTAGTTTTCTCAAAAACATCTTTTATATATATCCATAAATCTTTGTTATTAGATATAATCGGCATCATGTACTTTACCCAACTTCTTTGATTTGATTCAAGCATATTCATCTGTATAGCAGATTCAATAAACTGAAGAAATCTAAATTTACCTTTAACAAATTCTATTTCTAAATCATCTTCACAAAATGAAAAGTAATGCAACCTTAAGAAGTCTACTTCAGAAGAATTCTCCTTAATAAAAACTTCATCAAAGGCCGATATTTTATATTTTCGTAAAAAAACTAATGGAAGAATTTTATAAAGATGTATAGACAAATTTTTGTTTAAATACAAATATTGTATAACACCATGTCCGGAAATATCCTTGGTATTTATATTAAATTGTATGTTTAGACTGCATAAAATTAACTCAACAATTGTAGTTTTTGGATCCTTATTGATCCAAACATATTCCTTTATATAATAAAGGAATAATGGTACACCAGATTTTACCAGGTTAAGATCAATTTGCCTATTTAATTCCTCTATTTCTAAAACATCAAAATTGCTAATAGTTTCTACCATTCTATAAAAACTATAATCTTGATTTCTCCAGCGATTAATTTTTTCCCTTAAAGAAGATATTGCCGCTGCTGCATTTTGTTTTGCTTGCTTGTTTTCTACATCAGCGAGACGTAAAACTTCTTCTTGTTTGAATTTTAAAATTTCTGTCTCAACATTTGTTTTCATCCACAAGTAATCATAGAAAAAACAGGAAATTTCTACTTCATCAAATTTTAGTTTATCAAAATTTATTGAGGTTTCATACCATTTTTCTTTATATGAACCAATGTCATTAAAAGGTATTTTGTAATGACAATTTAGTTCTAAACGGCTTGTTATATGTTCATTCAAGATAAAAAGGTTTTGATGTTTCCAAATATATTTCACATCCCTTTCAAAAGATTTTAATATTACAGCAGAACCCTTTATATCCAATATCCAAATTAGATAAATATTGTTCTTTTTATAGAATTGATACCGATGTTGTATATAATGCAGTGGTAATGGAGATAATTGGATTTCAAAAGCAACTTCTTTATTATCATATTTACAATATACATCAGGTCTCCTTCTCTCACCACCCTTCATTAGAAATTTGGTATCTATATCAATAGAATCTAATTCAACATTTGGTTCATCATACAATAATTTCCCAATTAGGTTTTTCAATTCCTTATGTCTCGGGCTTTCTTTTGCTAATCTTACGTCTTCATAAGCATTCAGTAATTCATTACTGATATTTTCATCTTTATAAATACAATAAATAAAACTTGACTTATGACGAAAATATACATTATCCAAACTACTAAAGGAAACAACTAGATTTTGACAACATTCTACGCATGAGTATCTGTCTAAATCTTTATTATATAAGCTTCTAACATCAAATCCTTCGCGTTGGCTTCGAATTATTTCATCAACATCAAACGCTTTATTTAAAATATTATCAAAAATTCTTTTTATAGCTCTTTCTTTCATAGCTTACATATGCTACATATTTACCTGTAAATTATAACTGGTATTTTACAATTATTGTTTAACATTTATCAGTCTAGATTTCAAGGTCAGAAATGGTTAATAATCTTTATCCTTTTTAGAAATAAATAGAAAATTGCATTATAAAAAAGAGAACTTAGATTCTTGGCTTAATATTTTATTCTCAAAATCAACCACAATATAACGTGAAAATTAAACATTAAAAAATAAAAAGTAAAATAGTTCTATTCACCATTAAATCCCTTCAATAATCGCTAACCTCAGGTTAATCAGTTTCTGCACAGCTTCAAGTTTTAATTCCTCAGCACCGAAGCCTCGTTTATCTTTGGTACAAGAACTGCATGCTGAAGCATCCAGCTTATTGCTAGAGCCACATAAACATTCCCATACCTCTTTGCCCGATGAAAACATGCCCTTTGATTCTTTAGCGGTAACTACTTCTGGAAATAGCTGTAACAAGCCCTCTCCTTTCAATGTCTGTAGATAGGCAATATCTTGAGCGGAATACCAGTCTTTGTCTAAGGTAAGTACCTTCAATGCCGCCTTTTTTGCTAATAAAGATCCTGCTAACAGTTTCGCCACTTGATCGTAATCGATAAGATTGGAACTGCTGATAGCTTTGCTAATGATCTTAAACTGCGCACCGGTTAAATCATCGGACAGCAACTGTCCATAGAGTATGGCTATAGCTTGATCTTTGTCCAGGAAATCAAAATAACGGAAGAGCGTGGCCTGACGGTCTATAAATTCTTGATCCTCCCCTGTTTCATTCATTGCTTTGAATAGCAGGGGTACAAATTCGGTCAATCGGGATGTGGCTATAAATTCGGCTGTAGCATTGTCCATGGTATAGATACCGGTATAGCGTTCTATGATCAAGCTTGCTTTGACTTTGTTCTTAATAACTGATCCATCGATATCTCCACCTACCGCTTCTGCTTGTATATGTTTAATTTCATTGAGCAATACAGGTGTACCGATAGCGGTAATCATAAACGATCGGCGTTCCTTTGCACGAGAGTTCATCAATATTGACGATGAAGCCTATAACTGCATCTGCCCGATACCTACGGGCATTTTGCTTTAAAGACTCCACTACGCTCTTATATAGCTCCTGTAGTTTGTTTTCATAATTGCGGGAGCGTCCACCGAAAAAGTCGACAAAGCTAGCTCCTATTTCACTCAAAGCATTGGCTCCAATAACAGCTGTTGCTGAAATGGGATCAAAATAACGCAGGACTTCTCTCCCCTCGATGGTATTGGTACTGGTAACGATCATGGTGTATGATGAATACTGTTTTAAAAGCCCGAAAATAAAAGATTGCTTTGATTAAAAAATACGGGAAGCCGTAAGGATGGTATTAAACGCATAAAGCCATTCTTGACAGAATGGCTTTATTTGTTATTTTTATGATCTACGATCGATCCGCGGAACAAAGACTTACAAAGCTTCCTGGGAGAGATAAAACTCACATCAAAATCATCAATCCAATAAGTATAGACAGCTTAAATTGTGGAAGAATATTTACCATGGTGATTGGCATTGCACAAAACGACAACTCTATTCCTCCATGGTTGCGGCCCTAAAACAAAAGAGCCTCCCTCTAACTGGCAGAGGGAGCAATTTGGTTACTATGTTAATCTTACAAGCCGTAAATCAAAGAGTGGTCAAGGTGCTAATAGCCCAGCATTTCTAAAGTTTGTTTTTAAATCCCTTAGCTCAGTGAGAATAGCCTGCATCTCTATCTGTGAATAAACGACAGATGGAGAAGGCGCTGAATCCAATGATGAGACTGCCTCATTGACGAAACCTTTCATTGTAGTCGTAGCCTGAGGTTGCATATCTATAAATGCTCGAGGCGTACCGTTGCTATTGTAACCTCTAAAATACAATTTGTCTTGATTATAGGCTTTATATATATCGAAGCTTCGTAACCAGCCACCCGCATCGTTGCTTCCTTTTATGAACGATGCAATCATACCTTGCGCCGTAGGATATCCAATACCCGATGAAATGGTAGTCAGTCGGATTCCTGAATTTTCAAAGAAATCTTGTGTAGGCTTCTCACTTGCCTGAGATGTTAATAGCGCAGCATCAGATCTATAAAACGGATAATTAGAAGACCAAGAATTATTATAATAGTAAGGTTTTGCCCCGTTTTGAGTTACTACTGGAGCACCTGATCCATTCAGTATATTATTTTGAACACTACCACTATAACCAAATCGTAAATGATATGTCGGAGTTCCCCCTCTTATTATATTATCAGTAAAGTTAAACCTATTCGTTGATATACTAACTTTTTCTCCATCTCCCCTTGTCAAAACATTACCTTTAATATAGAAATTTGACGTATTTGCATTTCCAAAAATACACCAGGAATTTTGTACTGTAATATTGTTGTTCTCAATTATTATATCAGTAACAGGATTAATAACATTTTCACATACTAAATTGATACCTGAAAGACCAAATGAAAAATTATTATTTATTATCCTAACATTCGATATATTTCCTGAATTTGTATTAAAGTTATTAATAACGCCACGACCACTCGTCACAATATGGTTATTTTCGATTATACAATTATGGATATTATCCATTAATGTCATCCCTGTGAAAGTTGAATTTATACAAGTATTGTTTAATACCAAACTACCAGTGCTAAATCTTAGATACAATAAACAATCTCTGGTCTCATGAAAATTCATGAGACCGCAATTGATAATTTTATTGTTAATAATCTTGTTTGAATTATTAGAATAGCCGTTGAGATTTCCTTTGTCAGAAATAGCAGAGAATATGAATCCTCCAGTTACAATGGATTCGGAATCCGGATGTATTTCAAGATTTTCGATTATATTATTTTGAGCTAAATTATAAGAGCAGCCTTTATCAAAATCTATTCCTGTTGTAGTTTTCCCAGTAATATAACAATCTTGAACAGTATTAGAAACCGTACCTCCACCAGCAAATTCAACTATATCCCAAGGGAAATCACCTTTGATAATTAATTCATTAAAGATATTACCTTCCACCTTATGCACAAAATTTTCGGTTGGTATCTGGTCCAACCAGTTTGTATGCACTCTAATGGCAAAATTACATTTAGCTGTTGTGTTCTGTATAATTGAACATTTATTAAATTTACAATTGGTTACTGATCCTATTCTGCCCTTTAGAAGCATATCTTCTGTATCCTTCGCTTGTAAAAATAAAACCCCTCCAGTAACATTTTGGATTGAGCTACCATTATTTACAAAACTGATGCTTTCTACTGTCACTTCATCACAACTGGCCAAAAATACACTGTGAGATATTCTAGTTGCTCTTTCTTCTCCATTTTGATCAATTTTAAACTTGACTAAGGATGACTTGTTACAATTAAATACAGCAATTATAGTATCTTCAATAGAAAAATCACCATTTATGGTAGCCTTAATAACAGATGAATCTCCATTTCCCTTAAGCGTCGTGTCAGAGGGGAAAAATATTGTGCTATTTATATAATGAACATGATTAGCTAATCTGACTTCACGGTAGCTATTTAATAAATATTGTAATTGGGTCGTAAAGTCCCCCGAATTCTGACATCCAAAATAGGAAGTATCAACATAGTTGGTAAATTTATGTTCTAGTTTTACATTTGTAGCAGTGATTACTCTCCCACCATCATCAGGATCTGTAGTAGTGCTCAGATAATAAATAATCGGAGCTGGTGTATCACCTTTTTCGTAATAACCCAATAACTCCACTCCTGCATATGTTGGGTTTGTGCCTTGCAATGATGCGATTTCACTTACAGATAGGTTTCGCATATCTGCCATCGTGCTCTTAATTAAAAATTGATTTGCCATATTTTATGTTTTTTAAATTTGTAGAACAAAAGTATAGCTAACCCTAAGGGGATCTAAGAAGAACAGCTGTTATCTAAGCGGTAAATGAGATCTACCGAAAAGTTGGTCATCTTGAATAATTCATCTTGAGGAATTATGGTAAAAAGAAAAACCACATCTTACGACATGGCCTTAACTAAACATATGATTAAACAGTATATTACTTATACGAATTGATCGATTGGGATATTTTCCAATTACCGCCGTCATTCACTAAAGTCACGAGATCGGTTTTGGTAAAACCTTCAAACTGCATGGTTACTTTGGCTATCATATAGTCTGCTGACTCCTGTACGATAGTGATACTTGTTTTACAATTCAACTGCTCTCCTTTTTGCTTTTTCAAAAAGCTGATAACTTCTGAACGGCTGTTAGTTTTATCCTCTGATGCCTGTACTTTTTGACTAAAATCTGCTGTAAACAACTGCTCTACTCCTGCCGATTGACCTTCTGTCATAACCGCAACGTAATGATCAATGGCGAGATCTACTGTAGATAAATTGACCACCGTTTTTTTAGGGTTTGATACCTCTGGTTTGCCTGCTGCCATAGTGAATGTAGATACTGCGATTAAGGCTGCTGCTGCGAATGTTTTTGCTAGAGTTTTCATAATGTCTTTATGTTATATTGTTAGTTTTTGTTTCTAATTGTTGATTCAAAAGTAGGATGTAAATCGTCCCAACCCTATGGCAATTAGACTAAACCAACTAAAAACTCGGTGAATGATCGAAATGAATAGGTGAAATTATTTTAAACTTTTTTGAACTATTCTATTCGACAGGTGTTATTATTATACGAAGCGATAACAAACATACTTTCACCATGAAAGTATAAAACGATAAATGACGTAGTACAGTAAATAAATCCAATTGCTTGAAAACAATTTGGATGATGAAACAAAAAAGAGGAAACGATAAGAAACATAAAAATTACTGTGCAGTTAAACGCCAAGATAAAGGGTCTAATGAGAATTAGGCCCTTTTGATGTATATGGATTCTCAAGAATTCGCAACTATTATCCATGATGTATATATGGTATTTATTCGTAACTTAATACGATTAACCTATATACTTACAATAATTAAATCTATGTATTCAAGCGGTATTAAATATAGTTTAGCTAGATGCTTTGTAATTGCTTCATTATTAGCTTTAAGTTTTATCGCCAAAAGCCAAGAAGATAAAGAGGTTGTATTTATCTCGTATGAAAACTTTCTACCAACGCCCAAAATTGGTGTATATAAGTTTTATGAAGAACTTTTGAAAGCTTTTCCACATGCTAATGGAAGAATTATTATAGAATTCAGTGCAATGAAAGACAGCAGTGTTTTAGATTTAAATTCTTTAGGTTATATTAATGGCATAGACTCATTGAAACAAAAATTTGAAAATATATCGAAATGGATTCCTGCAAATAAAGATAATAGACCGATGAATATTAGGAAGAATTATTCATTTCAATTTGGTAAGCTATCTCATATAGGAGATATTGGTCATTTCTTTTATAAAAGTGACTCTGTAGCCGTTTATGATAAGGATCATATAAGACATATTGGAGGACGATGGTTAGATAGATTTTATATTTCTACCGTAGATTATTTTTTCAATAAAGGAAAAATCAAAAAGATTGTCATTAAGAATAACAACCTAAAAGAAGTACGAAGTATTTATGATAATTATAGCTATTACAAATCGCTCGAACAGTTTTTAATTTTCTATTATGGGCTACCTACCAAATATATTCAGTCTCCGAATATCCCTCGTCCCAGTAGTAAACTTTTTTATGAAAAGGTTAAAGAAATTGAAAATAAAGACTATTCGATCTCGTGGAATGATTTTTTGGACGGGGAAATTTTACTGGAAACGACAAAAGGTACAACTCAGTTAACGTATGAATTCTATTAACAGTGTTTAAGCAATAGATATGTACCGATAACGGTGATCATAAACGATTGGGGTTCCTTTGCCCGAGAGCTCATCAATATTGACGCTGAAGCCTATAACAGCATCTGCCCTATAGCTACGGGCATTTTGCTTTAAAGACTCCACTACGCTCTTATATAGCTCCTGTAATTTGTTTTCATAATTGCGGGAGCGCCCACCGAAAAGGTCTACCAAGCTCGCTCCGATTTCACTCAGAGCATTGGCTCCAATAACAGCTGTTGCTGAAATGGGATCAAAATAACGAAGGACTTCTCTCCCCTCGATGGTATTGGTACTGGTAACGATCATGGTGTACGATGAATACTGTTTTAAAAGCCCGAAAATAAAGCATCAGTTTGATTAAAAAATACGGGAAGCCGTAAGGTTGGTAATAAACGCATAAAGCCATTCTTGACAGAATGGCTTTATGCGTTTATTTTATATGATCTAATTGATTTATTTCAGCTTTTCAATCTCGTCGATGGTAAGGCCTGTAGCTTTGGCAATCTGTTGAGTAGACAAACCCATCTCTTTCAAATTCAAAGCCGTCTGAATAGCTTTTTTGTGTTCGCCTTGAGCAATACCTTCTTTTAAACCTCGATCATGTCCAAGACGCTGAGCAGTAGAATAGGTATTCTCTGCATCGCGCTTATGTTTTAAACTTGCTTCGTATGCCATCTTATCCTCCGGTGTTAATTTTGCGACTTCGCCTATGTCAAAGATAAGACCAAATACCCGCTTATCCAAAAAATCCGGTATTTTATCAAGTTTACTCATGTTTTTCAATAGATATAGCCACATATCCATATCTGTCTTTATATCAGCCTCATTCTTATTAAAATTTGGCAATACTAAGAGCTTGTAACCAAGCTTTTCATAAAAAACAAGATTACTTTGCTTATCGCAAAGAGCAACATCATAAAAATACTTTCCGGATTCAGTTTCTCCTAATTCAAACTCTAAGATACCAATAAAATATACTTCGGGAAGTTCGTATGTATTTCCCTTATAGCCCTTGGGTATAAGTTTATTGATAAGCCTGGAGGTATAAAAAACGGTCCGATCTTTAAAAAAATCTTGATATAGCTGTTGCATTTCAATAATGAAATGCTCCCCATCAACGCCGGTACAATAGAGATCGAAAATAACCTTACGCTCATTTTCAACATCGCCATCCTGCTCCACTGGCCGATAATGAAGATCTTGAATAACTTTCTCTCCCTCAAAGAGTCCATTTAAAAATCCAATTAAAATCGGCTTATTTTCTTCTCTTCCAAAATAAAATTTAAAGCTCCAGTCGCCACTAAAACCAACATACTTGCCCACGTTACTCTTTGTCTTTTTCATAATAATATGCTTTGCTTAAATAATTAATGTTGCTAAGCAAACATCAGGAAAACTAAAATTATTAGCCGATTATTAAACGTTTGTAGTCGATAGTAGTCGTTTGTTGTCGGCTAGCTGGCAACAAAAGCATCAACTTGTTAACCTAGTCTTGCTTTCCGGACACAAAAAAAAGCCACATCTTACGACGTGGCTTTAACTAAACATATGATTAAACAATAAATTACTTATAAGAATTGATCGATTGGGATACTTTCCAATTACCACCGTCATTGACTAAAGTCACAAGATCGGTTTTGGTAAAACCTTCAAACTGCATCGTTATTTTGGCGATCATACAGTCTGCTGACTCCTGTACGATGGTGGTGCGGGTTTTACAGTTTAACTGCTCTCCTTTTTGCTTTTTCAAAAAGCTGATAACTTCTGAACGGCTGTTTGTCTTCACCTCAGAGGCTTGTACTTTTTGACTAAAATCTGCTGTAAACAACTGCTCTACTCCTGCCGATTGTCCTTCTATCATAACCGCAGCGTAATGATCAATGGCCAGATCTGCTGTGGATAGATTAACCACTGCTTTTTTAGGGTTTGCTACTTCTGGATTGCCTGCTGCCATAGTGAATGTTGATACTGCGATCAAGGCTGCTGCTGCGAATGTTTTTGCTAAAGTTTTCATAATGTCTTTATGTTATATTGTTAGTTTTATCTTATTTGTTGATTCAAAAGTAGGGTGTTAATCGTCCCAACCCTATGGCAATTAGACTAAACCAACTAAAAACTCGGTGAATGAAGGAAATGGATAGGTGAAGTTGTGAGGATCGATTCAAAATGCTAAATTCAAATAAGTTCTTCTATTTTATTGTATATTGAGGGTTCAATTTATAAGGAAAATGCCAAGATTATATAGCAGCCATCATATCATATACATATTAAAATATACCCTGTTGTCACTAAGTTTGGCGGTAACAATAATAAGTTGTAAAAACAGAAATATTGAAAAACCTCCTCCTGAGCGTGATAAAGCAAAGCAAGAAGCCATAGTAGAAAAATATTTAACAGACAGCGCTCGTCAATACAGCTACTACTCAAAAGAATGGGGAAAATATATTGATATGGGTTTAAAAGAAGATTCTACGATTGCTTATCTCTGGCAACAAAAAGCTATGCCCTTGTTTAAACAAGGAAAATATGAAATGGGCATGCAATATCTTGATAAAGCTGTTTTTTATGACAAAGACAATTACCTAAACTATCGAGGATTTATAAAATGTATTTTTGCTAAGACCTATCGGGAAGCAATAGTCGACTTTGAAGAGGCTATAGCCAGGCATGGTAACGGTCATATAATGGACCACTCCTATAAATTCTACATAGCGCTGAGCTTATTGCAGTTAAATGAATTTGAAAAAGCAGAAGCAATTTTAAAACAAGAAATTGATTTGACGGTTCTAAGAATTGGTGAAGAGTGGATCCATCATCTGGATTTATTTTATTATGGTATCTCCCAGTACGAGCAAGGGAAATATGATATGGCAATAAAAACGTTTGATCGTACCCTAAATAAATATCAACAGTTTTCTGACGCGAAGTATTATAAAGCTGTTTCATTAGTACATCTAGGTAAAACGGAAGCTGCTTCAAAATTACTAGAGGAAGCGGAGCTAGATCGAAAAAATGGATACACGATCAATGAAGATAATGCTATTTATGAACGTTATCCTTATCAACTTAGGTATGACAGTTCTGGTTTATATCAATAATAACAAAATCCAACTGTCACCAACTTTAAATTTGTGCATTAATTGCTAAGAATTTAACATGAACAAAGATAAATCCAAATTATTTAGAAAAGTAAATACTAAGACATTTAATGTTCATCATAAATTTGGTGGAGATTATAAAGACACTCGTAATAGCAAAAAAGAAATATTAGAACAAGCAAAGGGAAAGATGTCTGCTAAAAAAGAGCGCGGTTTAGATTACACACCACTTTACAGATTTTTAATATCCAAAGTTGGATCTGATTGGAACGACGTTTTTAGTGAAGCAAAATCTAGGTTAGATAAAGATGAACCAATATTTGCAATAGTAGCTTTAAAAGAAAACGAAAAGCAAGACTTTGTAAGGATTGGAGAGTCATCCTATTTTTCAGGTCTATATGTTGATAATAACAATATTTTACAATTATCTAATCCTGATCTAAAAGCAAAAGATATGAAACCATTTTGCGCTTGCTGTACACATACATTTAATGGAAAAATATTTGGAACCGAATAGTTACAGTCGTTTCAAAAAAAATTGGTTTTAAAAGTTTAGATTAGTTTGATAAATAGGTATCTTGTGCCTACCATTTTATAGACTACGACCAAATAAAGATGCAACCATTACAAAAACTAGCGCTATTACTCCTACTATCCTGCAATACATCCATAGTATCCGCACAGACATACTTAAATTTAGATTTCGAAACCATGAGTGTCAATTAGATAAGAAAATGGAATACTAAAAACTAAAAAAAAAAGATATTACAATGAAACAAATTATAATACTTGCCATTTTAATATCTTCAATTGGAAGTCTCACTTTTGGTCAGGAAAAAACTACTTAAGTATACTATTTACTGATGGGAAACAGCACAGTGTTAAAATTGAAAAAGTTCTGGGAAATCAATATTATCTAGACTCCTTGCCTGAGAAAGCAATAAATGGTAAAGATATTCTTTTTAATGTTGTTATTCGAAATCCCGCCTACGTGAGTTTTGTTATAGATTCTAATTATCGAACCAATCCTGTTGTATTACATCCTGGAGTAAATATTGTTCAAGCAAGGCTCTTTCAAAATAAATATCAATTAATAAGACGGGATAAATATTTGGAAGAAAATGCTATGGAGCCTATAATAATCTTTTTGCTAATAACTATGACATCTATAAATACATTAGAGATCACCAGTTAGGTAATATGCAGATGAAAGATTCGCTTTAAATTTAAGTTATAATAATACCGATACGGTTGTGAGTATGATAGCAAAGGACTACTCAAGCTCTTATGTTCCCCTTTATAAAGTAGCCCACCTTTTACCATTTGGAAATCGACCAATTTTTCGTGAAATATATAACGGATTAGACACTAACCTAAGAAATAGTAAGATCGGCCAAATCTTGGATTTAGAATTAAAGAAAGCTGAACAGGGATCTATTGGAAACGAGTTTCCAAAGTTTTCTCTGACAAACAGAAATAATGTAGTTACTGATCTTAATACCCTAATTAACAATAATAAATTTACCTTAATTGATTATTGGTATAGTAACTGTGGACCATGTATCGCGCAATTTCCTGTGCTGGCGGAACTATTTAGAACGCATAAAGAAAATGGATTCTCAATTGTAGGAATTTCAGTAGACAAATTTCAATTTTTCAGCTAACTGCAACACCTCTAATATCGCTGATAATTGTTCGATTTTAATTTGGTTAGTCATATTAATTCATTGTTATAATTTGGTATCTATTTTTTTTAAGTACTTAGACTTGGCAATATAATGAGCAATATTAATTAAGCATTATATTATTTGAAGCTATCATTTCCCAAAATCTTGATAGCTTCATCCAAATATTTTTGTTTGTTCTTTTTTATAGCCTGACTCAATTCTTGATAGGTCAAATCTGTTTTTCCTTCCTGTTTTGCATAATCAATATTCAACTGAATGTCAGGATCAATTCCTTCACCAATTTTATAAATTTTTCCATTTCGATCTTTCAAAACAGAAGTTGTTAAATTTATAGTAATACCTCCGCCAATATCAATAGGGCTATTGTTAGAGGTCAAACCAGTTGTTTTTTGACCTACTAATTTCACATTTTTTTGACCTTTGAAATAAGCCGCAAATAATTCTCCTGAACTAGCCGTTATTTGACTCGTCAGAATCACAATTGGCACATTATTATTCTTAATACTTATAGGTAGGACTTTTTCATATTCTAAGTTTATCAATTGAGCAACTTTTATATCATCAGGACTTGTTTCAATAAACCTTGTCGAAACTTTTTCATCTTTAGTACGACTAAAATACGAATAACAATGATTCACATCAATTAATGTTGGAAAGTGCCAAATCATAGACATAATATTTCCGCCGTTATTTTCGGTTAAATCTATAATCCACGCTTTTGGATTTTTCGCATCCAACTCTTTTAATTGTATTCCAATGGTATCCACAAATTTACGATTCTCAAGAGCTACCGATGGTATATTAATATAAGCATATTTATCTTGAAGTATGCGATGTTGGAAGTTTTTGGGAGGAAGACCTGCCTCCGCGTCAGTAGTTGTTCCAATTAATTTGTAAAAAGCAAACTTGGATTCTTCTGTATTATCTTCTTCTTTGTTCAAAAATATAACTGATGAATGACCGTCTTTCAATGTTTTGATAAAGGAAGTTAAATGAGGTTTGAGATCATTAATATTTTTAGTTTGTTCTATAAAATCTGGACGAACAGAATCCCATTTCACATTCAGACTCATATAAGAATTGGTTTGTACGGAGTCTAAAAATCGTAGTACAATGTTTTGGACATCTTTATTTTGAGCTTGTGCGTTAAAATTCAATAATATAAATGTCGTTATAGCAAATAATAGTTTTTTCTTCATAAAATGGTTCAGTTAATTGTCGAAAGTATAAAAATTTTATAAATTTTTACATCATGTGATTAAATTTATTTCATTAATTTTCATAAAAAAAAATTAAAAGTGGTGACAAAGCTATAAGAGAACCAAAATCATTCTTCAATCCTAATTTGTGTACGCTTTATAAATAAAAAGAATAATGAACAGAACATATAACGAGTATTTACATACAAGAACACAGATAAAATGAAAATAATTTCCGGAAGAGAAAATCCAGAATATAAAGAGAAAGCAATCCAATACTTCCAAAATAGTTGGTCTGAAGTATTACCAATTATCTATGAAGATTGCATTTCAAACTGTATAAATGCTCCGCAAACACTATCACAATGGTATCCTCTAGGGAAAGATAATGAAATTATCGGTTGTGCAAACTTGATTACAAATGATTTCATTAGCCGATTGGATTTGTATCTCTGGTTGTGTGCGCTATTCATTGATGAGCAGTACAGAGGCCAGAATTATGGAAACCTACTTATCGAACAGGCTAAGATGGATACAAAAAAAATTGGCTTTTCATATCTAAATCTCTCCACTGACCATATCGGATATTATGAGAAATTAGGATTTTAGTACATTGGACAGGGATACCACCCATGGGATGATGTTAAACAATTTTAGATTTTCACAATGATCGCATAGAGATCTTCCCATCCTTAAAATAAATTGAATGAATTATATCAAAAAATTTTTTTGGTTCTATTTAAAACCTAATAAAGAATGTAATGAGGCGTTTTCCGTTAAACAGAAGCTAATAGGCTGCATCTTTCTATTAGTTATGAATTTCGCTGCATTATTTATTTTTGAATTGATCATACCTATTCTTTTAGTCTCATCGGGATTAATCAATGATTGGCCTAGAATAAAAAACTCTTCTGCTAATCAAAATTTAATCAGTGCTCTTTCCCTAGCTTTTATTATTCCAATTATTGAAGAATTAGTTGGGAGATTATGGATTGTTTATAACCGAATATATATATCCTGGTCTCTATCTATTGCTTCTGGGATCATTATTTACAAATTATTTGGAAGTAATCTTAATTTGCCTTGGTACGAGAATTATCGCTGGCTTTCTATTTCAATACTGGAATCTATTTTTATATTTTACTTTATTAAATCAAAAAATCAAGATTCATTAGAAAGATTCTGGAAGAATAATCAACGTAAGATTATTCTTCTGTCAGCAGTTCTTTTTTCAATTCTACATTATAGACACTATGAAATAAGTTTGGAGATTATACTATTACTTCCTCTTGTATTTGCATTCTATTTCACCAGTGGACTTATCTTGGGTTACGCAAGAGTCAGATACGGATTTATATACTGTTGTATCCTTCACATTTTATATAATTCTCTTCTTTTATCAATCAAATATGTCTCATGAAAAATGCTTTAGAATTGATCGAAAACTGGAATCTTCAACTAATCAAAACATTAAATAAACTTTTCTACCTAAATGATAGCTTAAAAATAAAATATATCAATCAAAATTATTAACTTCAAATAGAATTAAACGTAAAATTACTGACAGTCACCCTTTTTGGTCAATTTACCCTAATTTTAAACCACAAATAAATGATAAAAGCTATTCGAATTTCTCTCCTCTTAACGTTTATCTTTTCAGGTATTACAAATTTGTCTGCGCAGTCAAAAGATCCGTTTGTATTAAAAGCTGTCATCGATACCGTACCTAATGCAACGTACTTTATAAGATATGCAAATGGCAATAAAATAATGCAGGATACAATAACACTGGATAAAAATAGCAGTTTTATATATCAGGCTACAATTCCTGAACAAACAATTTTTTCCTTAAGCGTGCCCAATATTTATAACGATAGAATCATAGGAGATTTTATTGTCTATTCTTTTTGGGTAGAGCCAGGCAAAACGATATTATTAAAAGATAACAGCGGATGGTTAATAAAAGGTTTACATGGACTGGCTTCAAGATCGGACCGCTATGAACTTAGAAATTCGGTCTTAGATAGTCTTGATAAAATTTATAAAAAGAAATGGTCCAAAGCCATAGATCTTCGTGAGAAACAAAAGGGATCTGAATTAAACAATGATGAATCATTAGCGGTTTATGATAGCATTACAAATACTTTTATTGTAAGTGAACCTAAAAACTATTATGGATTATATTTGATTAATAAAAAATTAACAACTAAAATTTTTGAAATTCAACAAGTAAAGAAATGGATCTCGAGTTATCCTGAATCACTTACTTCGACCTATTTAGGGAAAGAAATCTATTCTAAGATCTCCGGTAACGAAATGAGTCAGATCGGTCAGGTACTACCAGAATTTGAGCAGGCGGATACCGCATCGAACTTCATAAAATTGTCTAGTTTTCGTGGCAAGTACGTCTTCGTCGACTTCTGGGCATCTTGGTGTGGGCCCTGTCGAGCAGAAAACCCATATTTGATTAAAGCGTATGAGACATTTAAGTCAAAAGGTTTCGAAATTGTGGGAGTGTCGCTTGATAAGGAGAAAAAATCTTGGTTAAAAGCAATTCAGGATGATGGTTTAACCTGGACTCAGCTTTCTGATCTAAAAGGATTTAATAATGAAGTTGCTAAGAGATTTTTAATTACTGCTATTCCAGAAAACTACTTACTAGATCCAAATGGTGTCATTGTTGCAAAAGGACTGAAAGGAGAGCAATTGATAGCAACCTTAGAAAAACTTTTAACGAAGTAAATAACAATAACTCAACAATCTCGTCTTGGACAGTTCTAGTAACAATCATGGTTTATGATGAATACTGTTTTTAAAAGCCCGAAAATAAAGGATTGCTTTGATTAAAAAATACGGGAAGCCGTAAGGATGGTATTAAACGCATAAAGCCATTCTTGGCAGAATGGCTTTATATGTTATTTTTATGATCTATTTAATTTATTTCAGTTTTTCAATCTCTTCGATGGTAAGGCCTGTACCTTTTGCAATATCTGCAATAGGTAAGCCCATTTTCTTGAACTCTAAAGCAATGGCAATTGATTCTTCTCGTTTGCCTCTTTCAATTCCTTTTTCTATTCCAGACTGAATTCCTTTTTCTCTTTCTTGTCGTTTGATTGTTTCTATTACACCCATTTGGATTGTGCCTCCTGTCACTTGATAAATGTATTGATCAAAGTTACTATTTATTTCTTTATCTCGTATAAAAAGAAAACTCTTTAAAAAAACTAAAAAGCTCATTATACGATCTTTACTATACTTATTGGTCTCGATGAGCCTTCGAGCGATTGTACTACGCTGCTCGGCGAGCTCCTGCTCTGGGATCTTATCTTCATCTAAAGCTTTCTGGCATGCCAAAACAATATACGCAAATATATTGTCCATACCGAGTAGCTCCGATTCGTCATGATCAAAAATTTGATAGCTCAAATACTGAAAGCGTAATGACGTGCGAAAAACAGCAAAATGGTATTCATCAGTACATGGCTGTGAACGCCCTCCAGTAAAAACAGCAATGGTCTCCACAGGAACACGGTAACGATCTAATAGCCTGTAAAAATACTGAAAGATACGATGTGAGAAATCGGAATCATGTCCGCCTTCGATTTCGGTATTCACTAAAATCCACTTCTCGCTTCCGTCTTTTAAATAAACCTTGACCAGAAGGTCTGCCACACGCTTCCCTTTTTTACGCTCACGATAGGGAATGATCTCCAACAATTCTTTATCCATAAATGTCAATCCACGCCCGAGATCAAAGGTAGCATCGGCATCTGGATACATAAACCGCAAAAAATCAGGAAAATTATCCTCAAAAATGGCTTTCAAAAGCTCATCATTCTTCTTAGGCGGCTTTAAACGTCTTGAATCTACACTCATAACTGTCTATCAATTGGTTAACAGAAATAAAGATACAAATAAAAACTAAATATATTAGCATTTGTTTCTTTATTTTCTTAACCTTAGAAGTACGGGTGTATCGATAACGGGATCTTAAACAATTGGCGTTCCTTTTCCCGAGATAGCATCAATGCAGAAAAAACAAAAGCCACATCTCACGAGGTGGCTTTAACTAAACATATGATTAAACAGTAAATTACTTATACGAGTTGATCGATTGGGATATTTTCCAGTTACCGCCGTTATTGACTAAAGTCACAAGATCGGTTTTGGTAAAACCTTCAAACTGTATGGTTACTTTGGCGATCATATAGTCTGCTGACTCCTGTACGATAGTGGTACTTGTTTTACAATTCAACTGCTCACCTTTTTGCTTTTTCAAGAAGGAAATAACTTCCGAACGGCTATTGGTTTTATCTTCTGATGCCTTTACTTTTTGACTGAAGTCTGTTGTAAACAACTGCTCTACTCCTACCGATTGACCTTCTGTCATAACCGCAACGTAATGATCAATAGCTAAATCTGCTGTAGATAAATTGACCACTGCTTTTTTAGGGTTTGCTACTTCTGGATTGCCTGCTGCCATAGTGAATGTTGATACTGCTATTAAGGCTGCTGCTGCGAATGTTTTTGCTAAGGTGTTCATAATGTCTTTATTTTATAGTTTGTTAGTTCTTATTTGTTGATTCAAAAGTAGGGTGCAAATCGGCCCTACCCTATGGCAATTAGACTAAACCAACTAAAAACTCGGTGAATGAGGGAAATAGATAGGTGAAATTATTTTAAACTTTTTTGAACTATTCTATTCGACAGGTGTTCTTATAATACAAAGCGATAACAAACATACTTTCAGCATGAAAGTGTATAACGATAAATGACGTAGTACAGTAAATAAATCCAATTGCTTGAAAACAATTTGGATGATGAAACAAAAAAGAGGAAACGATAAGAAACATAAAAAGTACTGTGCAGTTAAACGCCAAGATAAAGGGTCTAATGAGAATTAGACCCTTTTGATGTATAAAAATGACCTAATTCTCATAATGATTTACAGTGTTAATATATCATTTTATACGTAACTTAATACGATTGAATTTATTGGATATGGTATTCAATATTGACATTTTTAAGTTATATTATTTACCAATTGACAAAGGGAAAACCAGTATTATTAAGAAGAGTATTATGGTCATTAATTGTCTTGGATTTATTGGCTATTGTGGGAATGAGAGTTGGTGTATCTACATTATCTACTGAAATAAACTGGGTTATTATAATGACTATTTACCTTACAATTAGTTTATTATTTTGGATATTACAAGATCATAAAAATAAATTCATCAAAGTGACCACCATCATTCTTATGTTATTTACCTTTTTTTTCGGCATGTCAGCTGGGTCCATTGGTGCACTTGGAACTGCATTTATACTAGGTGAATATGAGGCTAAAATGTCAAAAAAAATAGCAACTAGCCTAACTTATACTGAATTTACATTGGGTAATGCACTAAATGATTACAAAGGTAAACGTATTGAGATTGCTAAAAAAATCGCTTTCTTTCCCGTTTTACAATATTTGATCGTAAAAAAAGAATACTACGATATTAACGCCTATGCGCATGAATTAAATGTAGACTATAGTCAGGATAAAAATATATTAATTTTATCTACATGGAATAATAAAGATTCAGAAAACAAGCTGTTCCCAGATACAATCGTCGTAAAATAATCATATAAATTCTTAAAAATAAAGCAATGAACTGGACACCGATAACTTTTGAAGAACTAAAAATTTTGATCTCAAATGGTGAACATAATATGGATCAGAATCTTTTAGATTTTTGGGATAAAATAAAAACTGTACCAAAAAAATGGTCTGAAGCTGAATATGGAGATGAAGGAAATGGTTTTTGGGTAGTAGCTAAATTTAAAAACTTAGTAGTATATTACAATGATATAGAAGAAGGGTTTAATATTTCTGAATTCAAATATGAAGGTGAAATACAAGAATACGGTGCAGAACAAGATGAATTAAACTTTGCAATTTATAAACTTGTAGAATTAAAAAATTACTTGTTTTTATCGTAATAACTACAGAAAAACCTAAAGGATTCATGTATCATAACAATCTAGCTGTCTCCAGATCGCACTTAAAGTACTGGCTCCAATGACGGCTGTTGCTACAATGGAATTGTTGTGTTGATCGGTTTGATTAGAAAATATGGGAAACCGTAAGGAGGGTAGATAAAGCCATTCTTGCTAGAATGGCTTTATTTGTTTTTATATGATCTATATATTTTATTTCAGCTTTTCAATCTCGTCGATGGTAAGGCCTGTAATCTCAGCAATTTGATCAATAGACAAACATAGACTCTTCCTGCAAAATTTAATTTCTGACCAAACTCCAGCCTATCATATTTTCTTCTGTATTCTTTCTTTCAAAATTAAGAGAACTTAATAAATTGATGGATCCAATATTTCCAACGTCACATTTAGCTATTATTTCAATAACTTGTACATCCTTAAATGCCCAATTTATCAAGCCTAAAGCAGCTTCCCTTGCGTAGCCTTTCTTCCGAGCACTTTCAACAATTCCATATCCCAGATCTATCCTTCCCAGAGAATCTGGCCGACCTTTGAATCCGATGTCACCGATAATTTCATTCCTTTCTTTTACGATAATCATCCATGACTCAAATCCTGTTGGAGATAATACCTTTTCTAAATTAATCAATATCCGTGGCAATGTATCTAAAACATCTTCATCCGGCCAACCTTCAGCTAGAATTATCCCCATATCATTAAACATCGAATAATCTGCTACTTGTATCTTATTTATCAGAGTTTTATCGTAGGGAATTAGAAGAATTCTTTCTGTCTCAATTTGTTGAACTGCCATTAAAGATCAAATTATTATCATTGTAAAACTTAGAAAATTAAACTTCGAATTTATTGAATTAAAATTGAATAAATGGCAGATGCCATAATCAACTTTTGCTGGTAGTTGATCTTAATAAAGTTCTCGATTACACTTTTGATTTTAGACTCCTTATAATAAAGCATGCGTTTCTTAGGTTAGAATGACTGCTGGTCTGTATCTCGATGATGATCTCTTCGGTTGCACCGATACGCTCGATATCCCGATACGTCAGATCAACGATAGTCTTTCTACCACGAAAGATGATGTTAAGAAAGTTGATCAGGTTGACCTTGTATCCGAATAACCGTTTAAAGCCCTCACCGGTGGTCGGATCAATAAAAACGGGCTGAACGTGATTTTTCATAATTTTAGGATCTGCTTAAATAATTATTAACTTTATATAAAGATAAGTAGTCCAATTACAATTATGATTATGATACAGCAAATACTTTTTATTATGGCTCTGGCACTACTATCAATCACTTTAATAGACACCTTAGGATCAATTATTTCACGTAAATTCAATTTCAACTATAGCTTTTTTAGTATCTTCTCTCTTGCTACATATGTATTGACTGGATTTTACCTTTCATTCGTCACTTCTTCTCTTTGGGCATTATTGCTATGTGGAGTAATTGGTCTTTACGATGGAACAGTAGGATTAAAAATATCATCAAAATTAAAAGCGAATGTAGAAAATGTGAATTTTGATAAAATGAAAACTAACAACCTGAGTCCTATTGCTAGTTTTACAATCGGTTTGGTATTTGGTGCAATCGGATTATTCTTCTAATTAGTGTTAGCATCAGAAGGAATATTTTCTGTAATTTAAGTTTTTTTATACCTAAAATTAAACTATCATGATTCGAACAAAAATCACATCTTTTTCAACATCCGAAATTTTTAGAAGACTTTTAAATAATAAGTCTAAAACTAATTATTGGAGGTATATCATGGAGCTCCGTAAACGAAAATCCTCAGAGATTTATAACAGCGCTATAGAATTGACAAAATCTAGTGATAAAAAAGAAAAGATAATCGGGATAAATATTTTAGCACAATTCGGAAACCCTAGAATACACAAAAATCAAACTTTAAGAATCTATTTCAATTTACTAAAAGAGGAAAATGATATTTATGTAGTAAGTTCAATCTTGTATGCTATCGGGCATAACAACGAAAAACTTACAGAAAACCAAATTGACTTCATATGTCATTATGATTCTAATAAAAGTTCAACAGTGAGACATAGTTTAACTTTTGCAGTTTCAGGAATAGAAAATAAAAATGCAATTCATACACTGATAAAACTTTCAAAGGACAAAGATTCTGAGGTGCGCGACTGGGCTACTTTCGCAATAGCTGCACTAATTATCAACGACAATGATGCTATCAGAGAAGCTTTATGGGAAAGAGTTACGGATTCAGATAAGGAAATACAAAATGAAGCAATTTTTGGTTTAGCAACACGAAAAGATGCACGTATAAAAGAAGTATTGAAGAAAGAACTGGAAACAGTTGACTTTAACAGTTCTTACACTTTAGAAGCAATTGAAGTATTTAATGACAAAGAATTTATTACATTACTAGAAGATAAAATAATTAAAAACAAAATAGAACAGGTTATACCTGAAGATTGGTTAATATCAACACTCGATCATCTCAAAAAATAATTCAATTTTACTACAAGAACTAAAAATGAGGTTATTAAAAGTTCTTACCTTCGCCACATAAAACTTATATAAAAAAAATACTTAATGTGATCCAATGGGTATCAATATCAACTATAAAAAAAATAGGAGAAGTATAAGGGAAGTTGCGGTATAATTTATTGCTTTTTGAGCATTGGAGTATACAATTCTCAAAAAATTTATTATTCTTACCTATTCAAAATTATTGCGCAATAACAAATAATTAATACTTAAAATGGGATTTGGTTTTAATCTGTTTTTCACTTTCATTCTTCTTCCTGTTCTAGGAATTCTTCTTGTAATTTTCTTATTGAACAAAAAAACAATCATAATTAGCATTATAGGATTTATTGGTCTTGGACTACTTTGTCTTATTATTTTTTCAATTTCTGTTCAATGGTTAACTTCGAAAACCGAGTTAGAAAAAGAGGATTACTATGGACAATATATTGTCAATCGCAATTATTTCTCAGGAAAACAAGCCGATTGGCAATACAATAATTTTAGATTTGAAATAAGAGAAAATGATTCGATTTATTTTTACGTAACTAATCAAGAGAAAATACTTAGAACATATCGCGGAAAGATCACAACAGTAAAACCCTATAATTCAGAACGTCTAAAAATAATAATGGACCTCCCTACTCATCACATAATAGTTAGTAATCCTACAATCTATCGAAGTGCTTGGAGCTTCAACCTGGTATTTCATTCCCCTATCTTTAATAATGTTTATTTTAAAAAAGGAAATTGGAAAACACTAGAAAAATAAAAAGCTAATAAGCGTAGAAATGATAATTTGAAATGAATATATAAAAATAGGTATATTGTATTTTATTCAGACAATCCATAGTATGAATTTTTTAAAAATAGTCCAAGTTATTATCCTTATGATGCTTTTTATTGGCTGTGAAGATCCACATCGAACAAAGAAAATGGATTTTGGTCTATTTACACTTGATGTCCCTTATAAATGGCAGCAGGTTAAAAAAAATGGAATAGATAGTTATGTAGGTGCTATTGCTATAGATAAATCTGATACACTGTACTTTGATCTGGGTATGTATTCTAATAATTTGACTGAGCCTAACATAGAAATAATCACGAGACAGATGATGGAGGAAAGTGCTACCGACTCCATGAAAGATATTATTCTAAAGGACATACCGTTGGATTTTGATCTTGATGCCGATCGGTTTAGAAAACAAAATGTATCTTGGGATACTATTGATAATAGACGTGCTAAAATAGTATTTCCTAGAATATCCGGAAATGGATTGACAGGAGTTTACATTGACAGTCTATGGCAGAGAGGTTCTTCAAAAACGCGATTTAATCTTACTGGAGCAGATTTAAAAGTACAAAACGAAAAGGATCTTCTAAATGCAGTAAGAACATTGCGATTTTATAAGAAGTAACAGTGGTAAAATGAAAAAAATGAACGCTCCACTATTTGTTCATCTCTGTTTTATGATCATGACTTTTTATGCGTTATTCACAGATCGGGATTGGCTACTTTATTTTACTGAGAATTTAAATTTTAATCTAGTTATTTTTGGGATACAAGCAGCAGGGCTTATTTATGCTGGATATGTACAGGGGCAAAATAATAAAAGGATACTATCCATATTCTTGCCCGGATTGATTGGACTTGTAATACTTGTATCGTGTATTCTGATAACGGGAGGTTATCAGTTTAATAAGAACATAGATATATCGTTCTTGTGGGGGACAATTGAGGCTTATTATATATTCTATGATGTATTAATATATAAAATTTTGAATAAAGCTCCAAGTGTAACTCATTTTCAAGCGCAATGCATTTACATTATTCTTTCGTCCACACTTCCGCTTATTGGTTATATTATCTTTCAATTGAAAAGGAATTCAGCTCGTAAATAATATAGCTATGAAAAGTAATGGTGGTTAGCTCGTGATGCCCTATTTCCATCCAGTTTATCCAAAGGCAGATCGATAGTCGGGATAAACATATTTAATATTTTCCCAAACTCCAGTATGCCTATATCGCCGACATGCGCTAGCTCCCGATTGCACTCAAAGCATTGGCTTGAATAACAGCTGTTGCTGATATGGGATTGTTGTGGTAATTGGTTTGATTAAAATATACGGGAAGCGGTAACGATGGTATTTATAATTAAATTGATTTTTACCCACGTAAGATCTACATTTAAAATAGCTAAAATAAGAGCTCATTCTTCTATTACATAAGAATTCCACAACAAAAACATAGATCATTTTAATTTTATTACTAAAAATTAAACAATCGATTGCTTTAAAACACCACTTGATAAGTGTAATTTATTAATATAACTTTAGATTACAATTATAAAACCAAAACTCAATTACGAATTGAACCATATATATATTTTCATGCAAAAATTAATACTAACATTTTGCCTTTTATTGGCTATTGTTATATCTTCTGCGCAGACACAGAAAGATATTCATGGGTTTTCAAAATTTGATTCCAGTAATAAAGAAGAAAAAAATAAAGCCCTATCCAATCTGTATGGAAATTGGTACAATCCCAAAACTAATAGTTGGGAATATGGTTTTTTTGAAGACTTTGCGATAATTAATGGTGATTTTTTCGATTATAAAAGTGTCAGCAAGGAAAAAAATGCCATTAAAATAAATCTGATTTCACAGAATAATAAAGAAATTGTATTAACAGGGTCTGTTCAAAAAGATGAACTGTTTTTAAAAACAGAAAAAAATAAATCTAAACTAATCCGAATAGATAAATTCTTGAAAAATGATCCGACCGTGGATCATCGCTTATTCTATGATTCGGAATTCAAGGGAGTAGATACCACAACTGTGACTGGTTATCTTAGAAATAGCACATCGAATGCTCCTGTCAAAATTAGTGTTCATAATTGGCTCAAAGATGAAAATGATAATTACTTTGCGGATGTAGATAGTCTGGGACGCTTTTCAGTGAAAATTCCTATGATAAATACGACTCAGGTTTATATGTTGTTGACACCAACAAGTTTTATTAGAACGGTATTAGAGCCGGGCAAAAAGTATAGCCTGTTCAATGATTTAGACAGCAAACAACTGTTTTTTGCAGGAACAGATGTACGTGTTCAAAATGAATTGGCAAGATACGATGATTTTATTTTCGACAAATTATATAAATCAATGACTGCTGACGTGGCGAGAGCAAAATACAATCAGGAACAGGCTCTGCGTGGAGATGACTTTCTTAGCTATAAAATAAAAGAATTAGATAGTTTAAAATACATTAATTCCCTATTTCTAAATAACTATACGACACTATCCGATAGAACAAAATACTATATTGATAAAAATACTGACTTTCAAATTGCATCTAAATTAATGCAAAAGAAATTTTCTCTAGATCGCAATAAGAAAGAGCATTTTTCTGAATTGTATATGCAGACAGTAACAGATAATTTTTATGATAAACTTAAACCGACAAGCCTTTTACAGGATAATGCTACATTCTTGAGAGATTATATCAGTTATAAAAAGGAAATGGACTCCACATCTAATAAGCTTATTTATTATACTGATGTTATTGATTATTTAATTATAAATAAGAAAATAAACGTTACACCCGAGGTAGTGCAGTACTCACATTTAATATCGGATCGGGAGTCAAATAAAAAGAACAAATTACTTATTGAAGACTTATTGAAAAAAGACAGTACAATTCGCCATCAGTATAATTTGATTGATAAGCAGTACCAAGATCTAATTGCACAACGTAGCTCTCTGTGCTTACGCGTAATAAACCCGTTGCAATATTTTTCAGCAAATCTTTCTCCAGAACTACGCGATATATTTCATACTGAAAACATTTTGAAGTTTTTAAAATCTGAACCTGTTCCTCTTGATGAACAAACAATTAGTGAAATAACAGAACCTATAAACAATTCATACGTTGTAGGTGAAATAAAGGCATCAAATAATAGTTTATTAAAATTGTCGAAGAGTTCGATGCAATATGAAGACAATTTAAGAAGAACTGAACATCTCAAATCTTCTAAAGATGCAGATAAACTGCTGGCAGAAATTCTAACTCCCCACAAAGGCAAAGTCGTGTACATAGATTTTTGGGGAACATGGTGCAGTCCTTGTGTTGCTGAAATGGAATATGTACCTGCTTTAAAGAAAGCGTTAGAAGGCAAAGATGTGGTGTTTATATATTTTGCGAATAGAACACCAAAGGATGCTTGGAAAAATTTTATAAAAAGAAAAGATCTAGAAGGAAAAAATGTCATTCACTACAATCTAGATGAAGAGCAGCAACGAAGTATAGAAACAAGACTTGGGATCAATGCTTTTCCTTCGTACCTATTATTAAACAAGAATGGTGAATTTGTTAATATGAAAGCCCCTAGACCTAGTGAGAAAGAAAGATTGACAAAAGAAATTGATAAACTTTTATTGGAATAATCAACAGTGCCAATTATCAACTATACATAGAGCGTGGCTTGACGGTCTTTGAATTCTTGATCCTCCCCTGTTTCATTCATCGCTTTGAATAGCAGGGGTACAAATTCGGTCAATCGGGATGTGGCTATAAATTCGGCTGTAGCATTGTCCATGGTATAGATACCGGTATAGCGTTCTATGATCAAGCTTGCTTTGACTTTGTTCTTAATAACAGAGCCATCGATATCTCCACCTACCGCTTCTGCTTGTATATGTTTAATTTCATTGAGCAATACAGGTGTACCGATAGCGGTGATCATAAACATTTGTGTTCCTTTGCCCGAGAGCTCATCAATATTGACGCTGAAGCCTATAACCGCATCTGCCCTATAGCTACGTGCATTTTGCTTTAAAGACTCCACTACGCTCTTATATAGCTCCTCTAGTTTGTTTTCATAATTGCGGGAGCGCCCACCGAAAAAATCTACGAAGCTCGCTCCGATCTCACTCAGAGCATTGGCTCCAATAACAGCTGTTGCTGAAATTGGATCAAAATAACGTAGGACTTCTCTCCCCTCGATGGTATTGGTACTGGTAACGATCATGGTGTATGATGAATACTGTTTTAAAAGTCCGAAAATAAAGCATCGGTTTGATTAAAAAATACGGGAAGCCGTAAGGAAGGTATAAAACGTATAAAGCCATTCTTGACAGAATGGCTTTATACGTTTATTTTATATGATCTCTTTGATTTATTTCAGTTTTTCAAGTTATTCAATTAAAATTATCTCTTTGAGACAAAAATACTTTTACCTGCGGCATATTTGTTACTATTGGAAATCTTAAAGGGTGTATTATTCTTCCATAACATAACACTGATTGTCCCTTTTTTAGGCATTTCAAAACCTGTAATAAAAACATCATTATTGATAACCTTAATATCTATTGCACTTGCCTGCATATCATCCTGAGATAAAATTGTCTTTACGCCATTTTTCCATAGAACTGCTTTACTGTTATCAGAGGCACTAGATTGTCCTACGACATATACATCATCCCCCTTAACATAAATTGAACTTGCAAAACTAGATTCTCTATCCTTGTCAAATAGTGTCACAACACCATCTTTCCAAACAGTTGCATATGTAACTTGACCAAAAGCCCGCCATCCTACAGCATACACAGCACCGTCAGTTACAAATATCTTTTTTATGGAATTTGATTCATATATGTTTTCTTTACCTAAATCTGTCACAACACCATTTTTCCATATAAACCCACCTCTATTGCCTATATCATAATATGTACCTCCTACATATATATCATTCTGTTTGATAAAAATGGAATTAGCTTGTCCTTCTTTTGACTTATCCAACAGATTTGATGCAATGCCATTTTTCCATAATTTGGCAATATCTCCGTTAGGTGATCCTTCGTATCCCACGATATATATATCGTTGCCATCTATCCAAACTGAATTTGCCTGAGAAGAATATTTCCCATCTGTTAATTCAATTAATTCATTATTCTTCCATAAGGCTGCCACTAAATTTTTATTGTTGCGCCATATATAACCAACTAAATAAACATCTTTCCCAGATATATACATATCGCTCACAGTTGCAACTGATTTCCCATCTGTAAGATTAGTATATTGACCATTTTTCCATAATTGAACAAAAGTATTTGAACCGTTAGTTTCCGTTCCTGCAATAAAAACATCATATTGAGGATCGTGACTTTCATTTTCCTCCGAATTTGTCGATTTTTTACAACCAAAAAAACATAATAAAACAACCAGTTTTATTACTAATAATGTGGATTTCATCATATTCCTTAAAATTCTATATTGTTATCTTATCTATATTTTCAAATTCAACAATGCGGTAGTTAGTATTGGTAACGATCATGGTGTCTGATGAAAACTGTTTTAAAAGCCCGAAATAGAAAATCTGTGTACATCTATTCAAAATCTCTAAAAAATATCATCAATTGCTAGAACTTCTTTAGTATATCAACATACCATTAAAACTCATAAAAAAGAATCTTAGTGATTACTTATTTTCAAATATTTTCTTTCTCCTCAAAACTATCCAATTCTTTTTTTACTTCTTCCAAAAGTTGTTTTTCCGTTGGTAGGTAAAGTTTGTATTGGCTGGCGATAATTTGCCTCTGCTCTTCGGGTAATGTAAATTTTACAACGGTATCGTTTTTATGAGCGCACAGCAGGATACCAATGGTTGGATTTTCGTGCGATAATTTTTCTATTCGGTCGTAATAATTGACATACATCTGCAACTGACCTATATCTTGATGGGTTAGTTTGTGCGTTTTGATTTCGATTATGACAAAACACTGCAATAATCGGTTATAAAAAACCAAATCAACAAAAAACTCGTCGCCATCCAAATGAATTCGTTTTTGCCTGGAAACGAATGAAAATCCATTTCCTAATTCTAACAAAAACTCTTGTAAATGGGTAATGATGGCATTTTCTAAATCTCTTTCATAGTAAGAGGTTTCACGTTTCAAACCTAGAAATTCTAAAAACATTGGGTCTTTAATAATTTCTTTGGCATCCGATGGGAGTTTTTCATTTTTAGCAACTGCTAATACACTATCTTTATCATTACTTAATAAAAGGCGTTCGTATAGATTGCTGTAAACTTGGCGTTCCAACTGTCTTGACGTCCAATTATTTTTTATGGTTTCAGCGATATAAAACTCTCTTTTCTCCTCACTGTCAACACCTAAAAGCAATTTGTACTGTGTCCAGCTTAATTGTGCACGCAGTGCGTGCACAATTGGAAATGTCCGATAAAGCTGACGATACAAGTTGATTTGTCTTATTGAAAAACCAGTTCCAAATTCGGGCTGTAATTTTTCCGAAAGATATTTGATAAGGTAAGTACCATAATCAGCACGTTCTTTCCCATCTTGTTCTTCTTCAAAAATACGTTTACCTATATGCCAATACATCAATGTCCGGTGATGATCTACGGCACGAATCGCTTTATCTTTTGATTGTGCAATTATGGTTTTGATGTCGGTTATAATCGTTTGGTTTACGAGCATAGTATTGAAACTTCTAAGCGTTTATCAAATATACAAATTAAAGGAATACCTGTCACAATCAGTACCAGATCACTTCATTCTAATTCCATATCCAGCTCATTCTTTGATGTTGAAAAAGTAATAGAATCCTTTGACTCTTTAACGGTAACTACTTCTGTATATAGCTGTACCAAGCCCTCTCCTTTCAAAGTCTGTAGGTAGGCAATATCTTGAGCGGAATACCAGTCTTTGTCTAAGGTAAGTACCTTCAATGCGGCCTTTTTTGCCAATAAAGATCCTGCTAACAGTTTCGCCGCCTGATCGTAATCGATAAGATTGGAACTGCTGATAGCTTTGCTAATGATCTTAAACTGCGCACCGGTTAAATCATCCGACACCAACTGTCCATAGAGTATGGCTATTGCTTGATCTTTGTCCAGGAAATCAAAATCACGGAAGAGCGTGGCTTGACGGTCTTTGAATTCTTGATCCTCCCCTGTTTCATTCATTGCTTTAAATAACAAGGGTACAAATTCGGTCAATCGAGATTTGGCTATAAATTCGGCTGTAGCATTGGTCATCGCATAGATACCGGTATAGCGTTCTATGATCAAGCTTGCTTTGACTTTGTTCTTAATAACAGATCCATCGATATCTCCACCTACTTCTTCTGCTTGTATATGTTTAATTTCATTGAGCAATACAGGTGTACCGATAGCGGTGATCATAAACGATTGGGGTTCCTTTGCCCGAGAGCTCATCAATATTGACGCTGAAGCCTATAACGGCATCTGCCCTATAGCTACGTGCATTTTGCTTTAAAGACTCTACTACGCTCTTATATAGCTCCTGTTTTTGTTTTCATAATTGCGGGAGCGACCACCGAAGAATCCCGAAGGGATCTGCGAAGCAAACAAGACAAAGCTGGCTCCTATTTCACTCAGAGCATTGGCTCCAATAACAGCTGTTGCTGAAATAGGATCAAAATAACGCAGGACTTCTCTCCCCTCGATGGTATTGGTACTGGTAACGATCATGGTCTATGATGAATACTGTTTTAAAAGCCCGAAAATAAAGCATCGCTTTGATTAAAAAATACGGGAAGCCGTAAAAAGGGTATAAAACGTATAAAGCCATTCTTGACAGAATGGCTTTATACGTTTTTTTATATTCTATTTGATTTATTTCAGTTTTTCAATCTCGTCGATGGTAAGGCCTGTACCTTTTGCAATATCTGCAATAGGTAAGCCCATTTTCTTGAACTCTAAAGCAATGGCAATTGATTCTTCTCGTTTGCCTTTTTCAATTCCAGACTGAATTCCCTTTTCGATTCCAGCTTGGATTCCTTTTTCTCTTTCTTGTCGTTTGATTGTTTCTATTACACCCATTTCGATTGTGCCTCCTGTCACTTGATAAATGTATTGATCAAAGTTACTATTTATTTCTTTATCTCGTATAAAAAGAAAACTCTTTAAAAAAACTAAAAAGCTCATTATACGATCTTTACTATACTTATTGGTCTCGATGAGCCTTCTTGCGATTGTACTACGCTGCTCTGCGAGCTCCTGCTCCGGAACCTTATCTTCATCTAAAGCTTTCTGGCATGCCAAGACAATATAAGCAAATATATTGTCCATATCGAGTAGCTCTGATTCGTCATGATCAAAAATTTGATAGCTCAGGTACTGAAAGCGTAACGACGTGCGAAAAACAGCAAAATGATATTCATCAGTACATGGCTGCGAACGTCCTCCAGTAAAAACAGCAATGGTCTCCACAGGAACACGGTAACGATCTAATAGCCTGTAAAAATACTGAAAGATACGATGTGAGAAATCGGAATCATGTCCGCCTTCGATTTCGGTATTCACTAAAATCCACTTCTCGCTTCCATCTTTTAAATAAACCTTGACCAGAAGGTCTGCCACACGCTTCCCTTTTTTACGCTCACGATAGGGAATGATCTCCAACAATTCTTTGTCCATAAATGTCAATCCACGCCCGAGATCAAAGGTAGCATCCGCATCTGGGTACATGAACCGTAAAAAATCAGGAAAATTGTCCTCAAAAATGGCTTTCAAAAGCTCATCATTCTTCTTGGCTGGCTTTAAACGTCTTGAATCTACACTCATAACGGTCTATCAATTGGTTAATAGAAATAAAGATACAAATAAAAACTAAATATATTAGCATTTTTATTTATTTTCTTGACCGTAGAAGTACGGGTGTATCGACAAAGGGGATCTTAAAAGATTGGCGTTTCTTTTCCCGAGATAGCATCAATGCTGAAAAAAGAAAAACCACATCTCATGACGTGGCTTTAACTAAAAATATGGATTAAACTTCATCTACTTATACGAGTTGATCGATTGAGATATTTTCCAGTTACCGCCGTCATTCACTAAAGTCACGAGATCGGTTTTGGTAAAACCTTCAAACTGCATCGTTACTTTGGCGATCATATAGTCTGCAGACTCCTGTACGATGGTGGTACTAGTTTTACAGTTTAGCTGCTCACCTTTTTGCTTTTTCAAAAAGCTGATAACTTCTGAACGGCTGTTTGTCTTCACCTCAGAGGCTTGTACTTTTTGACTAAAATCTGCTGTAAACAACTGCTCTACTCCTGCCGATTGTCCCTCTGTCATAACCGCAACATAATGATCAATGGCGAGATCTGCTGTAGATAAATTGACCACTGCTTTTTTAGGATTTGATACCTCTGGTTTGCCTGCTGCCATAGTGAATGTAGATACTGCGATCAAGGCTGCTGCTGCGAATGTTTTTGCTAAAGTTTTCATAATGTCTTTATCTTATATTGTTAGTTTTATCTTATTTGTTGATTCAAAAGTAGGGTGTTAATCGTCCCAACCCGATGGCAATTAGACTAAACCAACTAAAAACTCGGTGAATGAAGGAAATAGATACGTGAAGTTGTAACCTATCATTTCTTTTGTTAAATTGGAAAGGATTACCAAACTAATAACGAATTAAAATATGCAAACACTAATTCACCCTGAAGATTTTATAAATAAGCGATTTGACAAAGCTTGGTTCAACTGGGATTGTTGTTAATCATTTAATTTTATGGATGATTTTCTTTTTCCTTTGATTTTATTTCTCATCTTCATAGGTACACCAATTGTCGTGGGATTATTGATATATATAATACCTAAAAAACTGGGATACCCAAGGTTTGCAAGATATCTGCTATTTACCTATGGTTTTATTTGCCTATTATTTACATGTTATCTATTTTTTAGTGATTATTTTTTTACAAAATCTGATGCGCTCAAACTTGTTGAAGAACAAGCGATAACATTAGTAGATGAATTTAAGATCAGTAACTATAACTCATCGTTTGCAATTGGTGAGAGTTATGAAACATTTACGCTTAACATCTCTAATTTGGATAAACAAAAAGCTATTTCGAAAATTATAAATTCCAAAAATTTCCATTCGAACGAAGATTCTAATCACATTGTATCTTATAATTCATTAAATCAATATTGGGGTCCAAAAATTACACAGAATTATGAAACAGAAGATGCTTATGTTAGGGAGTATTTTAAACCCAGTGGACAAAATAATTATACTCCTACTTTTAGAAAAATTACGATAAGCAAACTGAAAAATGAATTAATATATGAGGATATAGACGAATAGAATCATTCTGTAAAAACGTCTAATACTATTTAATTATATTTTTATTCAATCAAGTTTGACACCTTTGTTTATAAGCGGAAACACATTGTGCCATGGTCATGGCGGACAAAATGGACTGGAATTAGTATTTACAGCTTGGTTAGCTTTACCAATTTTAATACTATTTAGTTTTGTATTTAACCGTATATTCAAGCCAACGAATTTTTATAAAAAAAAATGAACAAATAAGAAATCACCATTGTCAACAGGCTCTTTGCGAAAGAATAAAATTGTAAGTCTTCCATATACACTTGAAAAAAAATCACTTAGTAAAAAGTATAATAACAAATATGTCCAAGACCAAATAGACAAAATTGAAAAACTTAGTGGATCGACAATTTCAATTAAGAATATAGGTAAAACAAGTTCAGAGTATAAGAAACCTTGTATATGTTGTAAATCTGAATTTTACATTCTTATCACAAACTACATTTCGATTGACTCTCCATTAACGTGTGGTACATGTAACAAATCTGTCCCAATTTATAAGCTACCAAAATTTTACGACTTTGGTTATATGCCAATTTTAAGTTGGGAAACAAACTATCAAGCTTGTGATAGCTTACAAATGAATTGTGAGGTCGGAGAACGTTGGTCTTTAAATCAGATGCAAGAAACAAAATCACCATTATCAAAGCAAGGTTTGGATATATGTAAACAAATTGAAGAACAAACGACAATTCCAACATTTTATTATTTATACAATTACAAGAAAAATAGTGGAGATGATAAAAATAGACTCTGCCCAAATTGTAAGAAAAAATGGACCTTAAAAACACAATTACATAATCTTTATGATTTCAAATGTGATAATTGTAGAATCATATCAACAATATCTACAAATACATAAATAATCCAGGACATGCTCTTCATAAACTGTATAATACTAGTTCATTGACAGCTAAAATGTATCAATCAGACCGGACAACTAATCATTTTGATGTTACTTTTTTAACGTTTTTGTAACACGTCAATAAAATACGTTAAATTTCATGCGTTTTTATAACACGTCAATACAATTTATAATCTCAATTATGAATAATCTCTTTATTATTGATTTCTAAATTATTGTATTAAAAAATAGGATGAGGACATTAATTTCATTATCTTAATAAATGAAATATAATATTATAGACTTATAATAGCTTTGCTACATATGATATTGACCAATTATACGCCTTTTCTTAAAAACTTATTAAAATACATTTCAATATTACTTTTTTGGGGTTGTCCTTTACTCTGTTTTTCTCAATATAAACTTAAGGATACCACGAAATTTGTAACAAATAATTTGCCGGCTTATGTATACAGGTTGGACCAGTATAAATATAAAAATATACCGATTATTGATAGAAAATCAATTGTAAGTACTCTGTTGCGAGAATATTACATTGATGAATTGGTCTCAGGAAATGAGACCTTAAGTAAGGATCGCTATTATGCATTGAGCCACCATCTTTCAGCCAAAACATTTAATTCGCTAAACAATCGCGATAGATTTAACTACTGTATGATGACACAAGAATACTATATGCAAAATTGTGGAAGTCTTGGTCGATTTAAATCAACAGGAATATACGGTGCTTTTTATCGATCAGATTTACCTTTAGAGTATTGGAGCGATAGACAATTACAATTTTTACATAAGAATAGAAAAGAAATCATTGGTTACGTGGATCAAATGTGGTCCGATTTAAAATTTATTGGTGATAACACAAAAGATCTATTGGTAGAATTGATCATGTGGGAGGAGATCCCCAAAATATTGCAACAAATAGAATTATCTCCTCAAGATAATAGCTTATACTCAGTATTAGTTCAGATTATGATGCGTGCAAAATTCACGATATTTGAAGCTTCAAAAATATATGAACAACTGTATGGCCCTGAGTCTTATATTGCTAGTCAGATCGCAGGTACAGAGGAAAACAGGACAGCAATAGTTGACATGGCAAAAAAATGTTATGCTGAATTGGATGTGATCCCAAATTATAATGTCCCGATATATGTTAGGCAGTCAAGACCATCTTACTCCTCTGACGGGCTTAAGGAGGAATTGGTTACAAGAAAAAAGGATTGGCCACTAAAAAAAGTACAAACTCCTATATTTAAAATTAAATTATAACTTATTGAAATCACTCTTTATATCAAAAACAGATACTCTAAAAAGCCACATCTCACGAGGTGGCTTCTAGTTAATATATGGATTAAACTTGATTACTTATAAGAATTGATCGATTGAGATACTTTCCAATTACCGCCGTCATTGACTAAAGTCACAAGATCTGTTTTGGTAAAACCTTCAAACTGCATCGTTACTTTGGCGATCATATAGTCTGCTGACTCCTGTACGATGGTAGTTCTGGTTTTACAGTTTAATTGCTCTCCTTTTTGTTTTTTCAAGAAGGAGATAACTTCCGAACGGCTATTGGTTTTATCTTCTGATGCCTGAACTTTTTGACTGAAGTCTGCTGTAAACAATTGCTCTACTCCTGCCGATTGTCCTTCTGTCATAACCGCAACGTAATGGTCAATGGCCAAATCTGCTGTGGATACGTTAACTACTGCTTTTTTAGGGTTTGATACCTCTGGTTTGCCTGCTGCCATAGTGAATGTTGATACTGCGATCAAGGCTGCTGCTGCGAATGTTTTTGCTAAAGTTTTCATAATGTCTTTATGTTATATTGTTATTAAGTTGCATCAGCCCCACATCCACCAACTCAAACCCTGATGCCTGCTTTGCAGTTCTATTTGTTTGTTGATTCAAAAGTAGGGTGTTAATCGTCCCAACCCTATGGCAATTAGACTAAACCAACTAAAAACTCGGTGAATGAAGGAAATAGATACGTGAAATTATTTTAAACTTTTTTGAACTATTCTATTTGACAGGTGTTCTTATTATACAAAGCGATAACAAACATACTTTCAGCAGGAAAGTGGATAACGATAAATGACGTAGTACAGTAAATAAATCCAATTGCTTTAAAACAATCTGGATGACGAAACAAAAAAGAGGAAACGATAAGAAACATAAAAATTACTGTGCAGTTAAACGCCAAGATAAAGGGTCTAATGAGAATTAGGCCCTTTTGATGTATATGGATTTTCAAGCATTCGCAACTATTTTACATGATAGATATTTGGTTTTTATATGTATCTTAATGCGGTTAACCTATATGCTTATAATGTTTAAAGTTAAGATTATCAAAAGACAATAGCTACATATGGCATTTAAATGGTGTTTAAATCACAAATTTTTAAAACTTGATTATACGCAATACTAAGAAAAAAGAAATTAAACAAATTATACTTTTTTTTAGTAGTATTCTTTATTGGGATTTCAATCGCACTTGATAATGATTATTTTCAAAATTGAATCACTGGGACTTATATATACGATTTTCCTATATTAACTGTTAATGGTTCCACTGATGATGATTGTACTAACAATGGGGAGTACTTATCCATTGAAAAATACTCTTAATACTATAATATATTTATGAAATTAATTTTACTTATCATCTCCCTTTTTACGCACAACATTTTGCGATCACAAATCAATACCAAAATTGAAGATATTGGAAAAAGAACCACCGAATTTTTAATACAAAGAGGAAAAATCGAAGATTTCAAGTATGCGCTTAAACTTAAAAGTCTGTTTCCAAAAGAAGATTTTTCTAGTTTTAAAGATAGTCCTGCTGAATTTGTCTTAGGAATGCTACAAGGTTCGGAATTGGAATTACCCGTTGCTTGGAATGAACTAAAAGTTAAAGCCAATAAACTGAACATTGATACGAACTCTTCCTATCACGAAACATATTTTGATAAAAAAGGTAGCGACAACTACGTGGTGACTTGTGTAATAAAATCACCTTCAGACTATTTTACATTCAGTTTTAATCTTCTACAGTGGGAAAAAGATATTTATATATCACGATTTTATAAAGACGTAAGGAGATACAAATCTATTAAAGAAGTTAAAACTAATCTTTCTAGCATTGTCGATGATGAAATCGAAAAAGAGATACAAGAAATGGAAAAGGAGAATTATCTAGAATAAGGGTGACTTAAAGTAGTCAATATAGCTACTGGAATTTGTTTTCATAATTGCGTGAGCGCCCACCGAAAAATCCCGAAGAGATCTGCGAAGCAAACAAGACGAAGCTCGCTCCGGATCGCACTCAAAGCATTGACTCCAATAACAGCTGGTGCTGAAAAGAGATTTTTGTGGTGATCGGTTTGATTAAAAAAATACGTAAAGCCGTAAGGAGGATATAAAACAAATAAAGCCATTCTTGACAGAATGGCTTTATTTGTTTATTTTATAAGATCTATTTGATTTATTTCAGCTTTTCAATCTCGTCGATGGTAAGGCCTGTAGCTTTGGCAATCTGTTGAGTAGACAAACCCATCTCTTTCAAATTCAAAGCTGTCTCAATGGCTTTTTTGTGTTCGCCTTGGGCAATACCTTCTTTTAAACCTTCTTTTAAACCTCGATCATGTCCAATACGCTGAGCAGTAGAATAGGTATTCTCTGCATCGCGCTTATGTTTTAAACTTGCTTCGTATGCCATCTTATCCTCCGGTGTTAATTTTGCGACTTCGCCTATGTCAAAGATAAGACCAAATACCCGCTTATCCAAAAAATCCGGTATTTTATCAAGTTTGCTCATGTTTTTCAATAGATATAGCCACATATCCATATCTGTCTTTATATCAGCCTCATTCTTATTAAAATTTGGTAATACTAAGAGCTTGTAACCAAGCTTTTCATAAAAAACAAGATTACTCTGCTTATCGCAAAGGGCAACATCGTAAAAATACTTACCGCGTTCAGTTTCTCCTAACTCAAACTCTAAGATACCGATAAAATATACTTCGGGAAGTTCGTATGTATTTCCCTTATAGCCCTTGGGTATAAGTTTATTGATAAGCCTGGATGTATAAAAAACGGTCCGGTCTTTAAAAAAATCTTGATAAAGCTGTTGCATCTCTATAATGAAATGCTCACCATCAATACCGGTACAATAGAGATCGAAAATGACCTTCCGATCATTTTCAACATCGCCCCCCTGCTCCACTGGCCGATAATGAAGATCTTGAATAACTTTCTCTCCCTCAAAGAGTCCATTTAAAAATCCAATTAAAATAGGCTTATTTTCTTCTCTTCCAAAATAAAATTTAAAGCTCCAGTCTCCACTAAAACCAACATACTTGCCCATGTTACTTTTTGTCTTTTTCATAATAATATGCTTTACTTAAATAATTAATGTTGCTAAGCAAACATCAGAAAAACTAAAATTATTAGCCGGTTATTAAACGTTTGTTGTCGATAGTAGTCGTTTGTTGTCGGCTAGCTGGCAACAAAAGCATCAATTTGTTAACCTAGTCTTGCTTTCCGGACACAAAAAAAGCCACATCTTATGACATGGCTTTAACTAAACATATGTGATTAAACAGTTAATTACTTATACTAGTTGATCGATTGGGATATTTTCCAGTTACCGCCGTCATTGACTAAAGTCACAAGATCGGTTTTGGTAAAACCTTCAAATTGCATAGTTACTTTGGCTATCATATAGTCTGCTGACTCCTGTACGATGTTGGTACTTGTTTTACAGTTTAACTGCTCACCTTTTTGCTTTTTTAAGAAGGAAATAACTTCTGAACGGCTATTGGTTTTATCTTCTGATGCCTGAACTTTTTGACTGAAGTCTGCTGTAAACAATTGCTCTACTCCTGCCGATTGTTCTTCTGTCATAACCGCAACGTAATGATCAATGGCCAGATCTGCTGTAGATAAATTGACCACTGCTTTTTTAGGGTTTGATACCTCTGCTTTGCCTGCTGCCATAGTGAATGTAGATACTGCTATTAAGGCTGCTGCTGCGAATGTTTTTGCTAAAGTTTTTTATCTAGATAATTTGTTATTTAAAGGTGATAAGGCTATCATGAGTATAAATTCTGCAACTAATTACCAATGTACTCATGATGGTTCATAATGTCTTTATGTTATATTGTTAGTTTTATCTTATTTGTTGATTCAAAAGTAGGGTGTAAATCGTCCTTACCCTATGGCAATTAGACTAAACCAACTAAAAAATCGGTGAATGAGGGAAATAGATAGGTGAAGTTGTGAAGATGGATTCAAAATGCTAAATTCAGCACATAAATTGTTTTATAAAATATGATCAATGTTTATAGAGATAAGTTGAAGAGGCATTATGAACAATACTTTGGTATTTCAGGAATTGTGCATAAAATTGATAAGGGACCAATAAATAAACTCGATCCTGAATTTTTCATATTAGAGTTTCCTCCCAATCAGATTCATAATATGTACACCTATTGTACAGTAGGAATGTCATTAAACAGGTGGGATGAAAACTTGATTGAGTTATTCATTTATGCCGCTGAAAAGAATTCATTACTTGTAGACCTTCTCTGCTACTGTGCAAGCTACCATCGAAACGATGCGCCATTGAACTTACATCACACAGTTAATTTAGGACAACCTTGGTTGGGGGAATCGTTATGCGACCATGGCTTTATATCTTTTCCTTATCTGGAAAAACCTGACTTTGAGCAAATAGATATAGATCATAAAACCATCAAATGCTTTTGGTATATTCCTATAACAAAAGCTGAACGGGATTTTAAAATTGAATTTGGATATGATGCTCTAGAGACAATTTTTGAAGAAAAAGAATTAAATTATCTAAGTCCTGAAAGAGCCAGTTTAATTTAAAAATTAACATGTTTTGATTCAAGATTATTGTTCAAAATCTTATTACTATTCTTTCTTTTTGATCACTTCTCCACTTGATGATATTATATTGGTGAATGAATAATCATATACGCGGTGCGTTATTCCCATTTTCTTTAATATTTCTTCAGCATCAGTTCTTATGTTTATCCAGCTCGGATGTTCTTCCAAATATTCCCAATCCCATATCTCACTTGGCATTTGATCGACCTTAGTTTTGAACGTCAGTAGTTCTTGTTTGTATATGATTGGTATTAGGTTATTTCTAAATACCGTTTCGAAGCACACCGGTGTATACGCATATTCCAATTCCTCATAAAGCTCTGTCATTGGGTCGTAAATTGGAGATGCCATAAGTTCCAGTTCTCTAGATTTATAAGTGAACAGAATAAGCGAATTGACGATATTGGTATAGTAAAACCTGACGTGCTTGTCATACTCTTCCAATTCAGACTTAGTAAATCCTAATTCATCAACCTCGTCTATTTCACAAATTTCAGATGCTATCAGGTCAATTTGTTTTCGGCAATAGTTTGCGCTTTCATCTAGCCCTATTTCACTAGCCAATTTGCAAAGTTCAACCCACACTTCTTTAGTAAAATGCGACGGTCCTGTAACACCCAATTCTATCAGACTTTCAATTGCAAGCTCCCACTCCTCCTGATGGTTATATTCTACACTTTGTTGAAAATATTGCTTATCAGCAAATGATTCATTAAGGGAATTAAGCAGTTTTCTTAATCTCTCCTTTATCGAAGGTTTGCTATTCCATCGTTTCAAAAAATCAAATGTACCCATTTTAAATAGACGCTTTAATATCCCTTATCAAATATGTTGATTAATGATGAATATTTCAACATTTAATTCACATAAGAATTCCGTTCTTAAATCATAAAACGATTATTTAATATAAAACAATAATAAATATTGAAAAACTAACAGTATGCAATAAAAAATTCAGCATATCAGTACAATAAAATTTAAATACAATAATATATTCGAAAGTAAAACGCTGTTAAGCTTTCTTCATAAACAAATGTTAACTTCGATTACAAACCAATTGATTATTTACATCATGACAATAATTCTTATTTAAAAAACCAAGAGCACCTCTATCCATTCAAATATTTACACGGCTACAGGCTTCATACGCTTTTTTACAATAGAGATAGGAATAAAATTAACAAAAAAGTTGTCACAAGCCATAAATATTACTATAATTGAAAAAAAATACAATATTATTTAAACATTTGGAAGCCAAAACCAAATGATTCACACTAAAATCATAATGAAAAACGAACATGTATTGCATAGTAACGAGAGTTTACTAGAGCGTCTTAAAATGGGCGATCTGGATGCTTTCAACGTTATCTATGAGCGATACTGGTCCGTTCTAGTGAATGAGTCCTTTAAACGACTTAATAATATGGCTCTTTGTGAGGAAGTGGTGCAAGATGTATTTATAGACCTTTGGCAGCAGAGAGCGGTGAGAGATATCCAGAATCTTGAAGCCTATCTGCGTACCTGTATGAAGTTCAAAGTTTTTGAAGTTTACAAGAAAAACAGGAGAACAAAATCAATGCTCGAAGAAAATCTATCGTTAATGCAGAAACATGAGATTTCCGAATATGATCAATATGCTGAAAAAGATTTAAAATCTCTAATAGAAGAATGGATTGCCCATTTGCCACAGAAAAGAAAAGAAATTTTTAAAATGAGATATCTCGATGAACTTTCTACAAAAGAAATAAGCGAAATGACTGAAAGCTCACAAAATACAATACAAAACCATTTAGGGATCTCCATTGCTAAACTAAGAAAATTAATCATTCAACATTTTTTAGTTTTTATACTAACTTTATTTCATTGATTTCAAGCAAGTTGCAAATAAATCACTTTTAGACTAGTACGATATTCCGATTTAAGTACACTGTATATATAAATACTGTACTAATCAAAAATGGAACATCATAACCCAAGGCTTCAAAATCTCATAGATAAATACTTAAAAGGTAAATGCAACAAAGAGGAAGCGGAAATTGTCGAAAATTTTTTTGAAAGTTTTTCATCACGCCCAGATATCTTGGATCAACTTGATCATGAAAAACAGAATGAAATAAAAAGAAGAATCCAGGAAAATGTCGTAAAGAAAATTTCTCCAACACCCATCCGAAAAATCGGTATGATTAAACTTGCTATTGCCGCGACTGTAGCACTTTTCTGTATTTCTATTGCATATCAATATCTGTACAAAAACAGTAGCTTAAAAAATATAGAAATCAACTTAGCAAACGGACAACAGCGCCATATTACCTTAGAAGATGGAACAAAAATTACGCTAAATGCATCCAGTAGAATTATTTATCCTAATTCTTTTAAAGACTCTTCTAAACGTGAAGTGATTTTAATCGGTGAAGCATTTTTCGATGTCGCTAAAAATCCAAAAAAACCTTTTATCATCCATACTCCTAGAATGGAAATCAGCGTCCTGGGAACTGCTTTTAATGTTCGTGACTATGAAAATGAAAGAAATGCAGAAACTGCTTTAATACGAGGAAAAGTTTCGATATGGAAAACTGGCCATACGGATAAAAAATTTATCTTGAACCCGAATGAAAAGTTTGTGCTCTCTAATGCGATTATCCATAACAATGCACAATCTACCAATCCAAAAGTTGTTTCTCTGCAAAATGCCACAGTTGCAGTCCAGCCTTTAGTTGTCTCAAATCAAGACGGTACTGCACTCGAAACAGAATGGATGCTTAAACGGATGACCATCCGTGATGAAAGATTGGCAGATATTGTTATAAAATTAGAACGCATGTATGGTGTGGAGATACAGATCTTAAGTAGTAAAATCGCAACTCAGCGCTTCTCTGCAACATTTGAAAATGAAGATTTAGACAATATCTTGAAAGCACTGCAGACGGTCAATTACTTCCAGATCAAAAAGACAGGTAACAATCAAATACAGCTATTTTAAAACAAACTAACCTACATAACTCATATGAACAAAACAGTACCTAAATTTAAAAAAGAATCCAGATTGGCACTGCTTCTGGTTTGTCTCAGCACAGTGCATGTGCAGAGTTTTGCCTATTCACAAACTGAAAAAATTGATGTATCCATAAAGTCTGGCAAACTGGAAGACGTGTTTCAGACAATAAATGAAAACAGTAAATACAAAATGTTCTTCAGCAAGGCTATACTTCCCAATTCAACAGTAAATATTATAGCTGACAAAATCAGTATCAAGGACGTACTCTCAAAATCTCTTTCAGGAAGTAATCTGACCTGGGAACTGCTGGATAATAATATAATAGCCATAAAAGAAAAGAAACAAAGTCAGCTACATTTGGCCGGACAAGTACTTAATGAAAATGGTTCTCCGTTAGCAGGAGTATCGGTAATAATAAAAGACTGGCAAAAAGAAGCATATCGTAATATACAGACAAGTACAGCTACTGATGTGAATGGACAGTGGGGATTGAGGATACCCAATGAAGATATCACCATCATATTTTCTTTCATGGGTTACCAGAAGGTGGAGATCTCAGCCAAACAGCTTCTTGCAAACACTACTCCTATCCGGTTGAAGCCTGAAGAAGGCAGTTTAGAAGAAGTTGTCGTGATCGGATATGGAACAACAACACGTCGATTAAATACGGGATCAGTCGCTTCAATTACAGCCAAAGATATTGCATCTCAACCTGTAAGTAATCCCCTGGCTGCATTAGCCGGTAGAATGTCTGGTGTATTGATTGCACAAAATAATGGTGTACCCGGAAGTGCTGTACAGATACAGATCAGAAACCAGGCTTCATTAAGCGGGACGACCTCAGGATCTATTCCTCTGTACGTTATTGATGGCGTACCTTTCACTAATTTTAACAGCGGTCAACCTGCAACCGACAATCTAAACTCTTTTGGTATTTCTGGATCTTCTGGCGGTCTAAGTCCATTTAGTATGATTAATCCTTCTGATATTGAACGTATAGATGTACTCAAGGATGCCGATGCCACAGCAATTTATGGTAGCCGTGGTGCCAATGGTGTCGTATTGATCACAACAAAAAAAGGATCATCGGGACGCACGCGCATCGGTGTTAATTTTAACACTGGATTTACGGAAGTTAATCGATTTATCCCGATGATGAATCTGGAAGAATACCTATCCTTGAGAAAAGAAGCTTTTGTTAATGATGGTACGGTACCAACTGCAACAAATGCTCCAGACCTTTTGTTGTGGGACCAGAATAAATCTACAGACTGGCAAAAAATGCTGATCGGCAATAAAGGTCATATTACCGATATGCAAGCGAATATGTCCGGTGGAAATGAGTCTACACGCTTTTTCTTTAACTCCGGATACAGACGCGAAAGCACGGTATTTTATGGAGACAGTAAAAATAGCAGGTTTACCTCTCGTCTCAACCTGGATCATACGTCTGCAGACAAGAAGTTTAATGCGGCACTATCTGTAAGTTATGCCAATGATAATTCGGATATGCCATCTTCGGATATTACTTCCATGTACAACCTGCCTCCCAACTACCCTATTTATGATGACAACGGCAGATTTTATTGGCTACCGTCATCAGCAGGGATCAACAATCCTATTGCTATGCTCAACAGAAAATACATAGGAACTACGAATAACCTTATTTCAAATGCAAACTTGAGTTATAAGATTATCCCTGGACTGACCGTGAAAACAAATTTCGGGTACACCATAACACAGCTGAACCAAAATAACCAGACACCGATTTCGTCCTTAAATAATACCCTGACGAATCCATTGGGCTCATCTGCTTTTTCAAATACAAAAGCTGAGAACTGGATTATCGAACCCACATTGGATTATGTCAAAAATATAGGTCAAGGCAAACTAACAGCATTGATCGGCACGAGTTTTCAGCAGAATTCATCACGTTCACAGACAACTAATGGATCCAACTACAGCAATGATGCACTTTTAGGATCGCTCAGTGCAGCGGGAACTTTCACAGCAAGCAACAATCTTGTTTATTACAAATATAATGCTGTATTTGGAAAAGTGAATTACGACTGGAATGAGAAGTATTTATTTAACGGAACATTCCGAAGAGATGGTTCTTCACGTTTTGGTCCAAAAAACAGATTTGGAAATTTTGGTGCAATCGGCCTAGGCTGGGTATTCGGAAAAGAAGATTTTGTGCAGGACAAGCTGCCTTTTCTCAGTTTTGGTAAACTGAGAGCTAGTTATGGTACGACCGGGAACGATCAGATATCAAACTACATGTATCTGCCGCTCTACTCCTCTGCTACGGCCTATCTAAATAATCCTTCGATGAACATTGGGACGCTACCTAATGAATATATCAAATGGGAAACGACCAAAAAGATGGAATTTGCACTGGATCTTGGCTTCTTGAGAGACCGTATCTTATTCACCGGTAACTATTTTAGAAATCGTTCAGGCGACCAGATTACCGACGTTATCCTAAGTACTCAAGTTGGGTATAACAGTTATAAGGCTAATCTTCCCGCACTTATTCAAAATACAGGACTGGAACTTGAATTGAATACCACCAATATTGTTACGGAAAATTTTACATGGAAAACATCGACCAACTTCACATTCTATAAAAATAAATTAGTGGAATTTCCGGGAATTGAAAATACATTCTATGCCAGCAGTTTTCTCGTTGGAGAGCCACTCAATCTAATCCGTCTTTATCATTATCAGGGTGTTGATGAAACAACTGGCAGAGCAACTTATGAAGACCGTAATGGTGATGGGGTTATCAATGCAGATGATCGTTATGTTGCTGACTTGGGAACACCATTTTATGGTGGATTTAACAATACTTTTTCATACAAGGGATTTGAGCTGGGTGTATTTTTCCAGTTTAACCATCGATTTGGAGTAACCAAAATTTTAAATACAAGACCTGGAGCAATGGTTAACCAGAATGAATACTGGCTTGGAAGATGGTCTCCAACGAATCCGAATACTGATATTCCTGGTGCGATTACACCCTCATCACCAACTTCTACGCCTACAGGAACTGCTTTAAACAATTCATACAATCTATACAGTAGCTCTGATGCTGTGTACGGGGATGCATCTTATATTAAATTGAGATCTATAAATCTTTCCTATAACCTGCCAAAAAACTGGACTTCAAGATTGAGAATGTCCAATTGTAGTGTATTTATGCAGGGCCAGAATCTGTTTACCTGGGCAAAAAATAAGTATGTACTCGATACGGAAACTACCGTCCAGGGTGGTCCATCTGGTTTAGGTACAGGAACTATCGCACAAGTGCTACCTCCACTGCGCACAATTGTCTTTGGATTTAACTGTCAATTTTAAAACGTACAACAATGAAATTAAACAATAAAACCATCATATCGCTTATACTGACCAATGGGGCACTTTTATTTAGTTCCTGCGAAAAATTTGTAGATCTTGGCGCTCCACCGACTCAGGTTATCACTGGAGATGCGTTTGCATCAGATGCATCAGCAAATAGTGTGATCCGTGGATTGTACAGCACAGTATTAAATATCAACTTGTCCGGCACAACCACGTTCTTTACCGGAATCGCGGCAGACGATCTTCAATATAATGCGACAGATGCTGGTATAACAGAGTTCGCAAGTAATAATATATTAAATACAAATAATAATGTCGCTAACCTGTGGTATAATTGTTATCAATTGATCAAGAACACCAACAACGCTATCTCAGGTTTGGAAGTATCAAATTCCCTGACACCAACCATAAAAGATCAGCTAATCGGTGAAGCTAAATTTTTCCGAGCCTATGCCTATTTCTATCTTGTGAATCTATATGGTGATGTTCCTTTACAATTGCGGAATGACCTATTTGCATTTGAAGATGCTTCTCTACCAAGGACAGATAAACAGCAGGTCTATAATCAGATCGTCAGTGACCTAAAAGATGCAGAGAGTAAAATGCAGACCAGCTATGATGCAACTGCCAGTCCAAGAGGACGGGCAAATAAAGCTGCCGCCAGTGCCCTATTGGCCAGAGTATATTTATATCAAAAAGACTATCAAAATGCCGAATTGTACGCAACAAAAGTACTGCAGTCTTCTGATTATGGTATGCCTGCTCCAGACAAAAACTTCCAAAACACGAGCAACGAGGTTATCCTTCAGTTGGGAAATCTGACGGGTATCACAACTTTCGGAGCAAACTACATTACCGCAGTGACTGCTGTCCCTGGTTATACGCTTCCCGATGCAGTATACAACAGTTTCGAGTCATCGTCCACAACTGATTTAAGAAAAATGAACTGGACAAGTCTTAAAACCATTTCAGGTAAGAACTACTATGCCATCACTAAGTATAAAGTAGCTTCTGGAACAGGTGCAGAATATCATATCATACTACGTTTGGCTGAACAGTATCTTATACGTGCAGAGGCCAGAAGCAGACTCAATAATCTAAGCGGTGCACGCGCTGATATTGATGCTGTACGTAATCGTGCCGGATTAACAGGTATCAATATCGGCAGTAATCAAACACAGTTATTGACCGCGATAGAAACAGAGCGACTTCATGAATTTTTTGGCGAGTATGGCCATCGCTGGCTTGATCTTAAACGTACTGAACGTGCTAACGAGGTTCTTTCGCCTGTTAAATCAAATTGGCAACCTACAGATGTGCTTTTTCCAATTCCTCAGGCTCAAATTCTGATCAATACTAAACTGACACAAAATCCTGGATACGAAAACTAAATTATTATCTAAACTGATTATTAAAAAATGAAAACAACAATCTTAACCATTGCCTTGACTTTTGCCCTAGCTAATGTAATGGCACAAAAGGCATCAGGAGACAAATTTCAAAAATATCTCCCTATAATAGAAAAAGGCAGCATAGCTCAAAAAGATTCGCTTACAAATGTACTTTTGACCGAAATTAAGAGCTATAAAACAGAGCAAGAGTTCCGTACAACAATCAATATCCTAAGGTCATTGGGAAAGGAACAGCAACAGGCTTCGGTAGAAGCTATTGCGAAAAAAAAATATCCTAAGGGATCACTGACCCGCGATTCTTTTATTACCAATGTTTTTTATAACGCATCTACTGTCCAGGAGAAAGAAAAAGCTTATAATGACTTGAACAAAAAGTGGCCGTCCAAAAACTTCAGCGAAGAGCTTTTGACCTATGATTATGTTTTAGCCAATTTAGCGCAGGGATTTGCAAATGATGGAAATGCCCCTAAAGCTATCCATTACCTTGGCGAAATGAAAGAAAAATTTTGGCGTGGCAATGGATATCTACCCGTAGGCCAGATTTTATTATCGGCAGGAGATACAGTCACCGCAGCACCGATCCTAAAAACTGCGATGGATGACAGTTATTATTACCTAAGCCTGCCTGAGGATCAAAAAGACAATAAAGCAAGATTTGCTTCCATGGGTTATGCCAGCTCTATGTCTGCTTATGTCAATATCTTAGTAGCTCAGAAAAAATATAACGATGCACTTGGTTACATAGAAAATGCACTGAAAGCAGCTCCTGAACAAGCTGACGGATTAGCAATGGTTTACTACAAGTCGTTGATGGGAACCGGACGAAAACTTGAGGCATACAATATTTTGACGAAATTATATGCTAAAGGACAATTTGCTGTTGAAAATGATCTTAAAAAACTCTATTTGGAATTGAACGGATCTGCTCAGGGTTACGAAAATTTTAATGCATCATTAAAAGAAGCATTAACACAGACCATACGTGACCATATTAAAGAGATGGCAACCTTCAAACCTGCTCCAAATTTTGAATTGCTCAATTTAAAAGATGAAAAGGTATCGTTAGCCAGTTTAAAAGGAAAAGTTGTCGTTCTTGATTTCTGGGCTACTTGGTGTCAGCCTTGTGTGCGTTCATTTCCGGGGATGAAAGCTGCGCAGGAATCATATGCAAATGATAAAGATGTTCAATTCTTGTTTATGAATACTTGGGAACGCGACAAAAATTATAAAGAAAATGTGTTGTCTTTTATAACAAAAAATAATTATCCTTTTGAAGTTCTTTATGATGATCAAAAAGATCCTCAAACTGGTGAGGTAATGGCTGCCAAATTTGGTGTGAAAGGTATTCCTGCTAAATTTATTATTGATAAGGAAGGAAATATTCGATATTTCTTAACAGGATCAACGCCGAATGTTGACTATATAAAATTAGAAATGAAGGAGTTGATCGAAGCTGCAAAGAAACCCTTTAAAGGTTAAAAAATACTAGATTTAAAATTAAAATAGCAGGGAAAATTACTACCGTACAATGGTGCGGTTGTGCTAGGTTAATATTAAAAAATTATTGCAAATTTTCACTTTATCACAAAAGCCAGCTTTTTTAATAGAAGCTGGCTTTTCTAATTTTAAACATATTATAAATTTATAATACTAAGTTGCGAATAAGTGAAGTTTTGAGTGTAAATAAATAAACCAAATTGATGCCACACCTACGCTCAAATCCAAAAAACACTTCCTCCAATCTAATGAAGAAAGCGTTTCTGGGCTGGCTAAAATTAATTCCTATAGCCGTCTATTGCTGTAATTGACTATTTTTTATATTCTGAAATAATGATATTTTGATATTCTAAAGGAGCATTGCTTGTAATTTTTAAATGGGTCATAGGACTATCAGGGAAAAATATGTCTGTCATCACCGAAAGTCCGTTATCGGCAAAAAACTCGACAGAAGTCACATCAAAAAATACGTTCATGTCTACTTGAGACTCTTTTGAAAGACGGGGAGCTACATGTTTTTTAGGAAAATCGTGACTAAACGATATATTTCCAGATTCACTACGATTGATAAAATACTGATCTTTGGCCTTATTATACCCAACTGTTAGCTCATTTCCTTCTTTATTGAATAAAATAATCTTAAAATCCTGTACTTTCAGTTTACTGATGTCCAATTGGAATCCTGTAGGCAGATGATCACTTAACAGAATCTCGTTTACTTTTTTAGGAGCAATTGTTTTCGATATTTTAAAAGCATTTTCAATTTCTTTAGCGGGTTTACTTGCTACATAATACTGTTTATTTATGCTTGTCAGTGATAATTCACGTGGGATCGTAGAAGCCGACCGCCATTTTAATGTGGGTACCTCATTCGCATACTGCCAATTGCTCATCCATCCGATAAATAAATGACGATCCTTCACATTATTCCAGGTTACACCCGCATAATTATCTGTTCCCCAATCCAACCACTTAATCTGGGTATCATCTGTTGTGAAATGCTTTCCATCAAAATCGCCAACAAAATACTGTGTCGCAGAACCACCATTTGGTCCTCCTGGATTTATACTGACCAATAATATCCATTTTGTTACCCCATTATCTGTCATTGGAAACAGATCTGGACATTCCCATACGCCACCATGAGCTCCGATTTCTTTTCCGAAACTACTTTCCATCTTCCATTCTTTCAGATTTTTAGAGGAATAAAATGTGATACAGTCCTTTGTTGCTAAAGTCATGATCCATACCTGTGACTTTTCGTGCCACATCACCTTTGGATCTCTGAAATCCCATATTCCAGGATTAGGTAATACAGGATTTCCCTTGTACTTTTCCCAAGTTTTACCTTGATCTAAACTATATGCCAAGCTCTGGTATTGATGTAAACCGGTTCTCTTGTCTTCTTCTTTGTGGTTGTGATGCGTAAAGATTGCGACCATGGCATCTTTACCAAAACCAGCTGTATTATCTTTATCAATAACAGCGCTCCCTGAAAATATGGTCCCCAGGCTATCTGGATATAGCGCTATTTTCTGTTCTTCCCAATGCACAAGATCTGTGCTGGTAGCATGTCCCCAATGCATGGGACCCCATTTAGGTTCATCTGGATTATGCTGATAGAAAAGATGATAAGTACCATTGTTATATACCATTCCATTTGGATCGTTCATCCACCCTTCTTTAGGTGTAAAATGATATAAAGGGCGATAATTTTCCACTTGTACCATTTGCTTATCTTGTTTCGTACTTCCAGTCTGAGCGTAGCTAAATAAAGGAAGTGCTAGTAATATAAATGCTAATTTCTTCATCATGATTTAAATTTTTCTATAAGGTTTATCAAATACAAATTAATTGTTTTATTATTATTTCTCCGTTTAATTCCGCTAACTTTAATCAATTCATTAAAAAAGTTTCAAACTTTGATTTATAATATGTGAATTATAAAAGCGGCAGTATACATATTCTTTATGCTGGTTCGTCGCCCAAAACTACAGTCACCGTGTATGGAAATGTTTGCCCCATATAAGTAAGCGTATACTTTACGGCTGAACTGAAATCAACATATCCGCCCTGGCCCGGTGCTATACTTGCTCCATTAGTAAATTCTACTGATGGATTGAGTTCTTTTACAGCTGTACCAACCGGTAGATATATGGTGATACTTTTATTTTTTTGATTAATAATAGCCACTTTGTTACCGATACGGAAAGCTGTTATTTCGGCTATAATCTCCTTAACTGTTACCTGGTAGGTATTAAAAACGTTTCCATTATATACACGATAAACTAACGGTGTTGTTGAAGAAAAGGTGAAATTCTGAGCACTTCCAGAAGCTGGGGCGACAGTTGCATTTTCAGGTAGCGCAATACTCGGCTTTACCGCAGAAAGATCCGTCCCTGCTGGTACAAGCACACTAATTGTTCCTTTCTCGTTATCGACGACGCCTGCTGTATTTCCCACTTTAAAAGAAAGAATATTGACATCCGAACTCAAATCGAGCGATGTAGCTGATTCCTCCTTACAAGATGTAAACAATCCGATAAAGAGCAGGAAAATTCCTAAGCCTATAATATTATTTAATGTTTTCATTGATTTATAATTGTTTTACAAGTGATATCAATGCATTCGAGCATTGATTGATTCATGTCTCTTATTTATTTAGCAGAAAACTATCCTGAACATATTCTTTGTACAGTTACAAAGGATACATTCAGGATCTTTTCATTAACTAATTTTTTTCCACTTCATTTCACCATCACAAAATGAACAAGTGTTAATATCCTGCATTCTGCTTATACAAGTATTTACTTAATCTGATCTGTGCTTCCGGAATAGGCAGATACTCATACTTATCGTCAGTAAAATGGGAAGAAGCATAATATGATCTACGTGATTTTTCGACATCGTAATAGGCGTTCATAGACTCACCTGCGATCCCCCAGCGCACGAGATCAAAAAATCGTCCGTTCTCCATGGCCAATTCTAATCGGCGCTCCCAACGTAAGGCCTTCCGTGCATTTTCTTCGTTCCAAATGATATTTTCTCCATTTTTATACGTTTCAATGAGCATCTTATCTGTTGCATAGCCCGTCAGTGTCACACTGTTTTTTGCACGTATGCGTACCTGATTGATTAATGGTAGTGCTTCTTGGGAACGGTGAAGTTCAATAAGTGCTTCGGCACGCATTAACAATACATCGGCAAAACGAATGACGATACGATTTTTTGTATTCGCATAAAAGGGTACCATCGGAACAAAACAATCACAGTCTGGATCAACATTTTCTTTCAAAGAGGCATACATAGCGTATTCCGACGGATTACGGGTCCAGCTTTCTTCATACACATGTTTCGCACTGTATTTATATGGTAAATTTGGAATTGCAACAGTATGAAAAAGCCGAGGATCGTATTTCTCCGCAACATTAAATGTATTAAGCGTATTATAGTTATCCAACGGCAGTCCTTTTCCCGTGGTACGGAAGGCATTCACCAAACTTTGACTAGGTTTATTGAAATCACAGCACCCCAATCCCATCGGCACAGAAAGGACATCAGATAAGTTCACTCGACCAAATTTCGTTCCGTCATCTTTGGAAAATTGAATCGAAAAAAGTGCTTCGGTACCGTTTTCATATTGACCCGGCAGGAAATTAAATCCGAAATCTGTTTCTAATGTACGATTTGAGGATAAGACAATATCTGTACTCTGTACTACTTTTTCAAGATCTGTCTGATTTATACTGGTGACCGCATGTCGCTCTTGATTGTCCTGACGGTAAGCTTTATACAAATATGTTTTTGCTAAGTACGCGGCAGCCGCAATACGGCTGGCACGACCAACCTCTGTCTGAACAACTGGCAAATGATCTGCTGCATATTGAAAATCATCTGCGATCTTCTGCCATAATGCATCATTGGTTAACGCTCGGTTATCAATCGTTTCATAACTATCTATCGGCACTTGCTCATCAATATACGGTACATATTTGAAAAGGATCTTGAGCATAAAATAAAAGTGTCCACGGAGAAATCTTGCTTCTGCCATTTTTTCGTCTTTATTCGCAAAATCACCCATTTCCTGAATCGTCCGGATCGTGGTATTAGCACGGGAAATCGATACATATAGTTGAAACCAGAGACGGTTTACTTCATCAAAAGTCGGTGTAATATTGTTTGCCGTTTCCAGAAAATGAAAGACCTGTATATCTTGAGGCCCTGAACCTCCTTTATAGGCATCGTCAGATCGTACCGTTCCATATGGCCATAAACTAAATGGAACATCATAGTGATCGTTTCCCAATGCTGCATAAGTGGCTGTAAGTAATCTTTCAGGCTCCTTCACCTGATCGGAACTCAATACGCCTTTTGGTGTTTCGTCCAAGAACTTATTACATCCGGACAAAAGTCCTGCGGCCAATACCGTTATTATTATTTTATTAAATGTTGTTTTCATGAGAATAATTTGTTTTTAATCACACACTCATTAATTAGAAACCAATGTTAAGTCCTGCTGTCCATGTGGTCGGTATGGGATATCCCCATCCGACGTTTTCAGGATCAACACCCGTAAAATTCTTTGATTTTACAGTAAATAGATTCTGACCGGTAACATATATGCGTAAACGGCTCATGCGTAACCGCGAGGCGGCATCTGTTGGTAATGTATAGCCCAGAGATAAATTACGAAGTTTCATATACGATCCATTTTCTATAAAATAATTGGATAGACGTCCCTCATCGTTATTGTTTACTGTCTGCAGTGCTGGAATAGTAGAATTAGCATTCTGTGGCGTCCAGGCATTGAGTAAGCGGGTACCTTTATTGGAGTTTACATCATCAACACTCCAAAAATCGGTCTGCTTCTTTAACCAATTTTCAACATCAATACCTTGTACTCCCTGAAAGTAAGCCGATAGATCAAACCTTTTGTATTTCAATGCAATATTTAGACTGTATGAAAAATCGGGGTGCGGACTACCGATCCAAGTACGGTCCAGATCTGTAATCTGACTATCGCCATCATAGACATTCACATACCTTAGGCGCCCAATACCTTTACCTGCCTGATTGACATGCGCATCGACCTGATCTTGATTCTGAAAGATTCCGTCAGTCACATAACCATAGAATGAGCCTAATGGCCGACCTATGATATTATCACCCTGACGGCCACCATATGAATTTTCAACTGCTTCTGGTAAATGGGTTATTTTATTTTTAAATGCTGAAAAAACTCCTGTTATATCATAGTCTAAACCAAAAGCAGTTTTATTACGATATCCTGCAGAAATGTCCACACCTTTATTTTCCATCGAAGCTCCATTCGCCCAACGGTAGCCACCTTCTCCTACTACACCGATATAGGCAGGATTGATCAACATGTCTTTTGTTGCTTTGACATACCAGTCGATCGATCCATATAGACTCTGATTAAAGAATGAAAAATCTAACCCAATGTTGGTCTGTGTGGTTGTTTCCCACTTCAGATCATTATTTTCGGTTTGAATTTTACGGTATCCTGATGGCAATATTCCCGATCCTGTTCCCGAAAGATCGTATGCGGTCCCGTCTATAATATTCCAGGTTGGATCGCCAATACCATACTCTGGCACAAACAGTGCATAAGTAGCTAGATCTCCAATTCCTTGATTTCCGGTCTGCCCCCAACCTACACGAAGTTTTAAATCTGATATGTAACCTTTTGTTCCTTCCATAAAGCGCTCTCCTGAAATCCGCCATCCTGCGGTCACGGCTGGAAATGTTGCAAAACGGTTATTTTTTCCGAATCGTGATGAACCGTCATGTCGCACAGTAAAAGAAGCAAGGTAACGGTCATCGTATGCATAATTCGCCTTTCCGAAGTAAGAAAGAAGCGAAAAGCCGGTTGAACCGCCACCTACTGCTGCTGTTCCAGTACTTACACCTGGCCACATGTATTCAGGTGTTTCAATAGCAAAGGCACCATTACCTGCAGTATATGCATTGAAGCTGATATCATTTTGACGATTCATTTCCATACCAGCTAATAAATCAATTGCATGCTTTTCAATAACTTTCCTATAGGTTGCCGTATTGGATAAGGTCCATTTCATACCGTGCTTCTGTTCCATATTCACACCGCTCCGATCGCTGTTCATGAAGCCCGAACGATAAGAAAACTCCATATTCCGTTTGTAAAAATTACTATAATCAATACCATAACTGGTACGGACATGTAAGTCTTTTATGATCTGTAGATCGGCATAGACATTGCCAAATAGACGCCAAAAATTATATTTATTATTTCGATTATCATACAGTAAACGCATTGGATTATGACGGTCGTTCATACCTAATGACGGACCACCCCATCCTGCTCCGTCTACGGTATGTACCGGTATAATCGGCAAGGCTTTTAAAGATAGATCGAGGACATCCCCCGGTACTTGAACTTCACCCGTATTGTTGACCGTGAAATTTTCTCCGATAACCAACTTACCGTCGAAGAGTTTGTAGTCAGTATTCATACGTGCTGATATCCGTTGGAAACTTGTATGTTTAATTGTACCGTTATTGTGCAGATATCCTAAAGAAAAAAACGAACTCGATTTTTCTGTCGCTGAACTAAGTGTCGCATTATAAGATTGGAGCAAACCTGGTTTGGAAACTTCATTGAACCAATCTGTATCAGCAGCATACATGGTATGCTCCCGGTCAATATATTTAGAAACGTACACATGATTTAACTGTGGATCACCATTGGCATTATTGTTCCAATCAAATTGATATCCAATATTATTACCATTAGGATTTCCGCCACTGTTCATGGTTGCCTGCCATAAAGCTTGACCATATTCCAGGGAATTGAGCACCTTCATACGGTTATTAAAATAGGTGTTGGTTAGAAATGCGTCGAATGTAAGCTTTGGGGCTCCAATTTTGCCTTTCTTTGTCGTAATTACAATGACACCATTGGCAGCACGAGAACCATAGATACTTGCCGATGAAGCATCTTTCAATACCTGAATACTTTGAATGTCATTGGAATTCAGTTCGTGCATACCACCCTGTGATGGCATCCCATCGATAATATATAGTGGGTCCTGACTACTGTTGATTGAGCTGATTCCTCGCATGCGCACTGTAGCAGCACCGCTTGGATTACCATCAGATGTTACGGTCATTCCTGCCACCCGGCCCTGAAGTGCTTTGATGGGATTATTTTCAGGGGCTTTCATCATTTCTGTAACATTGACCACACTGACTGCACCTGTGAGATCTCGTTTCCGCTCTGTCTGGTACCCCGTCACCACGACTTCATCAAGCCCTTGTTCTGTGTTGACTAGACGGATCTCCACAAACTTCTTTTCCCCGATTGCGATAGTTTGTGTTGTATAGCCTACATTCGATATTTCAAGTGTAGGATTGCTACTGGATACCTGGATCGTAAATTCTCCTTTTTCATCTGTCTTGGTTGCCTGCCCCGTACCTCTGGCAATCAAAGATGCACCTTCTAATGGTGCTGCCGTTCCACTATCTGTGACTCTTCCTTTAATGGTTGCCTGCTGTGCATAACTGGCTACAGAAAAAAGAATCAAAGACAGAAACAGCATGATTTTCTCTCTCGTAAACATAATTTGGTTATTTTATAAATGGATAATTATTTAGATTGATTTTCTTATGTAAAATTTAATTATTGCAACTCATTCAGCCACACAAATCGATTTATAGCCGTAGCATCATAATTTGGGCATGCACCGCTGCTCTGCGTAACATAACCGCTTAGCGTAGCTGCAAACTCCAATATCTCTTCTGCAGGGATATTCTTGTCATTGCGGCAACGTAACGATAGAAAAGCGGCTAAAAATGAATCGCCACTACCAATTGTGTCCTTCACTTCCACTTTCAGAGCAGGATAATGATGACTGAAATGTCCTGCTGTAGAATGATAGATTGCACCGGTGGCGCCATATGTCACGATCAATTCCGGAACTGCAAAATGATTCATCACGGCCTCCGATTTCGACTGATCGCTCATATCTGGAGGTAAGCCTAACCACGCCGAAACAAAGCCCAATTCTTCTTCATTCATTTTGACTAAATCAGCATAGCCGATCAATTCAAAAATCCGTTCTTTTGTATAAAATGGTGCGCGAAGATTGACATCAAGGATCTTATATTTTGCTTGTTTAACTAAGCCTTTTAATGTCTGGTAGCTGACATCATTTCGTGTGGATAAACTCCCGAACACAAAAAAATCTGCTTCACGAACTGTTTGTAATTCTAGTTCGCCAAGTGTAATGTGATCCCAAGCGACGGGATAGACGATTTCATAGCGAACATCTTTTTTGTCATCAATATGGACTTCTACTGTAGATGTAGGTAAGATATGATCTTCCTGAAATAATGTTAAAGGAATCGAAAGCTCACGGCACAATGAAACAATTTCCTGACCATTTGCATCGCTCCCTACCCTTGTAAGCACATCGGTATAAATCCCCAATTTATTGAGGTGATAGGCAACATTTAGCGGAGCACCACCTAATTTTCTTCCTGTAGGCAGATTGTCCCAAAGAATTTCTCCGAAACAAACCCCTTTAATATTTAATACCTCGTTTTTCATAATATTTTTATCTGAATCAGATGTATATGATCTTAATTAACCGTAATTCTGTTTTAAATCCTGACTTAGTGCATGGGCATCGGTCCATCCATATCTTCCAAAGATTTTCCTTTGGTTTCTGGCATCATCTTCCATACGTACAATAGCTGCAAAAACATGCAAACTGCAAAAATCATGAAGGTATAACCTCCACCAAGCAGTTCTGTTAATGCAGGAAAACAAAATGTAATTACTGCGGCCATCACCCAGTGGGTTAAGCTTCCCAATGTTTGCCCCTTGGCACGGACATCATTCGGAAAAATCTCAGAGATAAAAACCCAGATTACCGCTCCCTGCGAGAGTGCAAAAAATGCGATAAACATCATCAAATAAATGGTGACTTTTATTCCCTCAATTTGACCCGCAAAGAAAGCGTGCGAAACAAGAGAAAGAGAAGCGATTAGCCCAAATGAACCAATGAACATCAGTCTGCGACGGCCAATCCTATCGATAAAATTTATACCAATCAAAGTAAACACAAAATTAACAACACCAATACCAACAGTAGAAAGTAACGAACTCTGACCGCCTAAACCTGCCATCTCAAAAACACGTGGCGCGTAATAAATAATGGCATTGATGCCGGATACTTGATTAAAAACTGCAAATAGTACCGCTAGAATAACAGGTGTACGGTTCGATTTGGAAAATAATTGGCTCTCACCTTTTTCTTGACCTCTTTGACGGCTGTTCAACATCTGTTCAACATCATTTTCAGCTTGATCACCGCTTACTTTACGCATAATCGCTATTGCCTCGTCCTTTTTACCTCGGTGCAAAAGCAACCAACGGGGACTTTCCGGAATAAAGAATATCAGCACAAAGAAAATCAATGATGGGATTGCCTGTACTCCGAGCATCCAACGCCAAGACTCTTCCCCTGTTTGACCTATAAAATAATTTGAAAGGTATGCGACCAAGATCCCAAACACAACATTGAACTGAAATAATCCGACTAGCTTGCCACGGGATTTTGCAGGGGAAATTTCAGAAATATAAATTGGTGCGGTTACAGAAGAGACACCGACTCCTATCCCGCCTAGAAATCGAAACAAAATAAACATGTTCCAATCTAGGACCAGAGCTGTACCAATAGCGGAGAAAAAATAAAGTGCGGCAACCAGAAACAAAGTATTCTTACGTCCTAATCGGTCCGATGGATATGCGCCCATTGCTGCTCCTATAACTGTACCTAATAACGCGATCGCCATCGTAAGACCATGTTGAAATTCACTTAGAGACCAGAATACCTGAACAGCCTTCTCGGCACCTGAAATAACTGCTGTGTCAAAACCGAAGAGAAATCCCCCCAAGGCCACCACGAATGACCATATCAAAACTGAATTTTTGTTCATTTTAAATTTATAATTGATTTACTCAAAATTAACAGCTAAGATTACAAGACCTGAATTTTCATATGACAAATTGCATCAAATTTATATCAAGATCAAAAAACACATAAATACTTAAAAAACAACACCTTAATAAGACTTCCTAAACAGTGAAAAAATGTTTTTTTGACAAAAAACATAGATGATGTTACATTCATCTATAAATCAAAAACTGTGTTGTTTTTACACTAAGGTTATTTTAAAATCTTTGAAAATGGGTGAAATTTGACATTTGTCTACACAAGGATCTGCGCTTTATCATAATTGATCAAGATGATCGGTTTTATTTTCTGCAATCTTGAAATATAATTTAGAATAAAATCAATTTATCAAATACGCTGAAAAAGCAATTGGGTGATTAAAAAAAATACGGTTCGTTTTTTTCTATAAAAATAATTCTTGATGACAGTGGAGATATCAATATATTTGTTTAATATGTGATGCAATTGTATATGAAGCAATATATACATCTAAGTTTGAGCATATATCATCAATAATCCATTAATCCAACATGTTAAGAGTATACTGTGTATTGTCGATCATGATATCGCTATTGTTTCATTCTTGTAATCCTAAGAATGAGGGCAAAAATTATACAATAGCATTCTCACAATGTACTGGTAATGATTCTTGGCGGGAGACCATGTTGGAGGAAATGAAAAGAGAGTTGTCTTTCTATCCTAATGTTAAATTTATATATCGAGATGCTGAAGGGAGTAACCAAGTACAGATTTCGCAAATTAGGGAACTGCTAAAAAATGATATTGATCTCTTAATTGTTTCTCCGAATGAGGCGGCTCCCGTGACACCAATTGTAGACTCGGTTTTCCAAATGAAAATCCCTGTCATCGTTACAGATCGAAAAACGTCTTCGGGTCTTTACAATGCTTATGTTGGAGCTGATAATCTTACAATTGGTAAATTAGCGGGACAATATATTTCAAATGTTCTTAATGGAAAGGGACAAATCGGGGTTATTACTGGTTTAAAGGGTACTTCAGCTTCTATAGAAAGAAAAAAAGGCTTGATGATGGGGCTAGATAGTGCCGGTAAAACGCAGGTAGGATTGGAACTTCATTCTGATTGGAGCAGGGCTACAGCTTATGCTTTAGCGAAAAAACAAATTGAAGATTTACAGAAACAAGATCTTATCTTCGCTTTTAATGACCAGATGGCCTTTGGGGCCATCCAGGCTCTCCGTGAAAATGGTAATGACAAAAAGAAAATTATCGGTATCGATGCATTGCCTGGAGCAAAAAATGGCTTGGAAGAAATAGCAAATGGCACGCTTTACGCTTCTATGCTTTACCCAACCGGGGGCACAGAAGCGATCCGGACGGCAATAGCAATTTTAGAAAAAACTCCTTATAAACGGGAAAACATACTGGGCACGCTGGTTATAAATAAAGAGAATGCGAACCTGATGATGCTCCAGTCGAATAAGATTCAAGAACAACAAAAAGATATCGACAAAAGACAGGAGTTTATCGTAAAGCAAAATCAGATTTACAACAACCAAAAAACAACTCTCCAGGTTGTCATGACGAGCCTGGTGATCTCGATTATTCTAGGAGGTATTTCGATTGTTATGATTGGCAACAACCGTAAAAAAAACAAGCAACTTAAAAATCAGAACGAAGAAATTTTACAACAACAGCAACAGATTGTTGAGATGAATCAACAGATTCAAAATGGAGCAGAAGAACAGAGCAAGTTTTTCACCAATGTTTCCCACGAATTCAAGACTCCCCTGACCCTTATCATGGGACCACTTGAAGAATTAGAAAAAGAAAAATCTCTTTCCGCTAACAGTAGAGAAAAACTGGCGTACATCGAACGGAATGCTAAAAAACTTCAAGACCTCGTGCACGACCTCATTGATATCCATAGGATTGATAAATCTAAATTAAAATTACAGGTTACTGCGGTACACATTGATAATTTCATCCAACAGATCATTGCTAATTTTAGACCTTTGGCTAAGAAGAAGGGCATCTCCTTAAGTTATCTCAGCAAGACACCTCTGAAAGAGATCTGGATAAGCGAGCAACTGATGGAACATGCTTTTTCGAACCTGCTATCCAACGCATTTAAATATACCCCTAGAGGAGGAACCATCAGCTTGACCGTAGAAGAAAATACATTTGGAGATTATTTTCTTATCCGTGTAATTGACAATGGATCAGGTATCGCAGCCAGTGATTTAGATCATATATTTGACAATTTCTACAAAGGTGAACAGCATCTTCCTGGATCAGGAATAGGTCTTGCTTATGTAAAACAGATTGTTGAACTTCATCATGGACAAGTAACCGCTAGCAGTAAAAAAGGAATGGGATCTGCTTTCACTTTACGCTTGCCTACGGGTCATCTTCATCTTTTGGAAGAAGAAAAAAAGAACTCCCAATATGAGCCTTCAATATTACATTTTGAAAGAAACTTGCCACAGGAAAATTTGGAAGATTTTGATGTTGATTCGGTCTCCTTCTGTTCCAACAGAGCAGCGAATATCTTGATTGTTGAAGATCATCCTGATATTATGCGTTTCTTGAAAGAAATTTTAGAAAAAGAATATAATCTCATTTTTGCCAAAAGCTATTCCGACGCTCTTAAAAAAATGAAAAACAATTATCCTGACCTGATCCTCAGCGATATTATGCTTCCTGATGAAACAGGTATCGAATTATTGAAAACCGTTAAAAACAATTCGCAGTTCAACCAAATACCCGTACTTCTACTTAGTGCTCTTGATACGGAGGAAAGTATCATTGAGGGAATGCGCCATATGGCAGATGCCTATCTGACAAAACCATTTAAGGTGGACCACCTTAAAGCAGTAGTCGCCAACTTAATTCTGTCCCGTCAGAAACTCAAAGAGCAGTATGGCACATTGCTCAAGCCTTCGGAAAATAAAACAGAAATTGATTCACATACTCCGCAGGACAAGCGTTTTTTACAGGGATTGTCCATGGTTGTCGAAGGACATCTTTCCGATAAAACCCTGAGTGTCGAGGACATTGCCAAGGAACTGAATTTATCACGGATACAACTTTATCGAAAAACAAAAGCATTATTAAATTGCAGTGTCAATGACTATCTATTACAACGGCGTATGGCTAAAGCACAAAACCTATTGCTCGAAGGCCTACATGTAAATGAAATTGCAGAAAAAGTAGGTTTTTCGTCCGGGACATATTTTACGGCAGCATTTCGTAAACAGTTCGGTGTAACTCCGACCGTTTTTCGAAAAGATCAATTAAAAGGATAAGTCGTTGGAATTTTCTACGGCGAAACCCGTATGGCTTGAAGTGCTTTTGTAAGTAAGATAATTTGAATTTAACAATTTTAGTGCATTAACACTGGAATGGACTGTAAAAAATTAACAGGGGAATGTCGATGTCTAATTTCAATCAAAAAACATAAATCATTCAAGATTAAAATCAAAAAGGATTTCATAAAATAATTATTTGTCATGTATGAGATTTGATTAATTAACATAGGGGAGTAATTGACCTAATTAGATCCTTTCAATAACCGCTAATCTCCGATTAATCAGGTTCTGCACAGCTTCAGATTTTAATTCCTCAGAACCAAAGCTTCGTTTATCTTTAGTACAAGAGCTACATGCGGTAGCATCCAGCTTATTGCTATTGCCACATGAGCATTCCCAAACTTCTTTACACGATGAAAACATGCCCTTTGACTCTTTAACGGTAACGACTTCTGGAAATAGCTGTAACAAGCCCTCTCCTTTCAATGTCTGTAGATAGGCATTATCTTGAGCGGAATACCAGTCTTTGTCTAAGCTAAGTACCTTCAATGCTGCCTTTTTTGCTAATAAAGATCCTGCTAACAGCTTCTCAACCTGATCGTAATCGATAAGATTGGAACTGCTGATAGCTTTGCTAATGATCTTAAACTGTGCGCCGGTTAAATCTTCCGACAGCAACTGTCCATAGAGTATGGCTATAGCTTGGTCTTTGTCCAGGAAATCAAAATAACGGAAGAGCATGGCTTGACGGTCTTTGAATTCTTGATCCTCCCCTGTTTCATTCATTGCTTTAAATAGTAGGGGTACAAATTCGGTCAATCGGGATGTGGCTATAAACTCGGCTGTAGCATTGTCCATTGAATAGATACCGGTATAGCGTTCTTTGATCAAGCTTGCCTTGACTTTGTGCTTAATAACTGATCCATCGATATCTCCATCTACCGCTTCTGCCTGTATATGTTTAATTTCATTGAGCAATACAGGTGTACCGATAGCGGTGATCATGAACATTTGCGTTCCTTTGCCCGAGATCTCATCAATATTGACGCTGAAGCCTATAACCGCATCTGCCCTATAGCTACGGGCATTTTGCTTTAAAGACTCCACTACGCTCTTATAGAGCTCCTGTAATTTGTTTTCATAATTGCGGGAGCGCCCACCGAAAAATCCCGAAGGGATCTGCGAAGCAAACGCCACAAAACTGGCTCCAATCTCACTCAAAGCATTGGCTCCAATAACAGCTGTTGCTGAAATGGGATCAAAATAACGCAGGACTTCTCTCCCCTCGATGGTATTGGTACTGGTAACAATCATGGTCAATGATGAATACTGTTTTAAAAGCCCGAAAATAAAGCATCAGTTTGATTAAAAAATACGGGAAGCCGTAAGGAGGGGATAAAACCTAAAAGCCATTCTTCGCAGAATGGCTTTAGATGTTTGGCTTAAAGAATTTTTACAGCATAACGCTGTAATATAGATAATTAATGTTTTTTTTATTATCTTTGTGATAGTATGAAAAAACAAGAAATTAAAAAGCAAGTGATTATAACTTCAGTATCTCAAATGATTGCTGATAAGGAAGCTGTGCGTTCATACATGAAAGGTAAAACAACACTTCAAGAACTGGATAAGAAAGGTATCAAGTTTGCAAAACCATTATAATTACGTTTTCGATAATATTACAAATACGTATAACTTTGTAACAAGAAATTCTATTTTATACAGGGTTGCGTTTGTGGTGGATGAAACTTTTTCAGCAATATCTGGAGAGACCATTCCTAACATGTTCCAATTAGTTGTGGAAAAAGCAACTGAAACTCTTGAATCTTACGATGCTAAAGTTTCTAAGACAATAGAAGACATTGTCGAAAAATTTTTCCAAACGGTTGAAAATTCGTTAATATATATCTGTTCTGATGATGACAAAAAATCCAAATTGCGTCATGACATCTTTGATAGATGGTACAAAAATTCTCCATATCATCATGCTATAATAAAACTTGACAATATAATTAGTTTCAATTTAGGGGACCAAGAAACCCAAAAACTTTATACATCGATGATGTTTCATAGAGATAATAGCAATTCTAAAAAGATAATCCATATTTATACTCAGATATCAAGTGCATTGCTTGATGAAAAATAATTTTTCATCGAAGACTTACAGGATTTTTCAATCTATCAATAACCAGTAAATCAATACAATACAAGAATGTTCATTATTCATAATCGGATATACACAACATTTTAATGTCCCTCCGGCACCATAATATTTGCATTGTTAAAACACCAATCTATTCCTCAGGGACTGCATCTAAATTGCTATTACATCGGCCCGATTGTAATAACAATCAAATAAAGAACCATTAATTTTGTAGTACGTTATATTAAAAACACTATTATCATCAAATAATTATAAAATAAGAATTTAAAATATTTTTAAATTTTCAGAAATGCCTTCATATACCACTGTTACAAAATGATATTTAAGTTTATTTTTTTTTATAAAAATTTGCACAATCAATATTTGTAATTAAATTTAGTCTATAAAATAACTAGCCATATTTTATTTTTGAGCCAATTTCATAATTATACATATTGACAGCGAACTGTTACTTAATCTTTCGAAAAAACAAATAGATTGAAGCCTTCCCATTTTGGTAAGTCTTCAATTATAAATCATCAATTTTTGATAAAAACTGTTTAAGACCTTTCAATGTTGAAGAAGTAGCGCTATTAAAAATTATATTACCTTTTTTATCGATGAGTATAAATGTAGGAAAACTTTTCACATCAAATTTATTGTTTAAACCTGATTCATTATTGAATATCCTTGGTTCTTTAATATGAGTCCAGTCCATTTCATGTTCCGAAATGATAGATTTTAATTTAGAAATATCTTCATCATGATCGAAAGCTATACTAACAATTTCGATCTTACCTTTATAATCTTTAGCTAATTGTTTTAGATCCGGAATTCCTTCAATACAAGGTACACACCAACTTCCCCAAAAGTCAAGTAAAATATATTTGCCTTTAAATTGTGATAATTGTATCTCTTTTTGAGATATAAAATCTTTTCTATTGAAATTGTAAGTAGTAGGATCATATTGCCCTACATAGGTAAATCTTAAATTATCTTGATCTAAATTCAACACATATCGTTTAGTATCAAGCCTGATTGTATCTCCGATTCTATAGGGATTTGAAAATTCCGATGTATCATTCGCAATTTTATACCTAAAAAAAATGTCATTTTTACCATCTTTAGTAAGTAGTGGTTCTTTCAATCTTATTACATATTCTTGACCTTGATAATTAAATTTCCCTTCTTTATACCAAGCTTCTGTTAATGTTAATTCCTTCTTTATCTTGCCGATTGCTATTCTATTATCGAATGCGCGGAGTTCGTAGGGTAAATAAAATACAACAGTATCATTACCTATTACCTGTCTACGACGGATGTTGATAATAGGATAAGATTTAGTTTCCGGAGTAAAAACATGTTCAGTATTGTTTGTAAAATTAGCATCAAAGTCATCATCTAGCTGAATTTTTCTATTATTAGATTTATCAATATTCATTAATAAAAACAAAGAATCCCTAAGGTATGATGGATGAGAATTACCATTAGTAAAGGTGATTAAATAGAGAGATTTATATTCTTCAATTTTGTGATCATAAATGAAATTCTTTAATAAAACTGAATCTTGGATATGAAAAGGAATCACTTGATACTTGACATTCCCCAATCCTTTTTTTTCTTCTACTTTTAAAGAAAAATTTTGCGCCCTTAAGTTCTGTGCAAAAAGGAAAAACACAAGCAAAAAATAATATTTCATCTATACACATTTATTAACAACAAAAAAAGATAGTACTTATTCAAAATTGAATAAGTATCAGATTTTTAAAAAAAATTCAAGCCTTGTATAGGGATAACCTTACACCTCAGCGCATCAGGAATAAGAATTATCAATTGATTTCTCCATTAATTAAACTGCAGTACAATTACAATAAAAAATAACTTAGACTATTGGCTTAATATTTTATTCTCAAGATCAACCACAATATAAAGCGAAAATTAAACATTTGAAAATAAAAAGTAAAATAATTCTATTTCCCATTAAATCTCATCAATAACTGCTAACGTCCGATTAATCAATTTCTGTACAGCTTCAGGTTTTAATTCCTCAGCACCGAAACCTCGCTTATCTTTGGTACAAGAGCTACATGCTGTAGCATCCAGCTTATTGCTATAGCCACATAAACATTCCCATACTTCTTTGCCCGATGAAAACATGCCCTTTGATTCTTTAACGGTAACTACTTCTTGAAATAACTTTACCAAGCCCTCTCCTTTCAATGTCTGTAGATAGGTAATATCTTGAGCCGAATACCAGTCTTTGTCTAAGGTAAGTACCTTCAATGCTGCCTTTTTTGCCAATAAAGATCCTGCTAACAGTTTCTCCACCTGATCGTAATCGATAAGATTGGAACTGCTGATAGCTTTGCTAATGATCTTAAACTGCGCACCGGTTAAATCATCGGACAGCAACTGTCTATAGAGTATAGCTATAGCTTGATCTTTGTCCAGGAAATCAAAATAACGGAAGAGCGTGGCTTGACGGTCTTTGAATTCTTGATCCTCCCCTGTTTCATTCATTGCTTTGAATAGCAAGGGAACAAATTCGGTCAATCGGGATGTGGCTATAAACTCCGCTGTTGTATTGTCCATGGTATAGATACCGGTATAACGTTCTATGATCAAGCTTGCTTTGACTTTGTTCTTAATAACTGATCCATCGATATCTCCACCTACTGCTTCTGCTTGTATATGTTTGATTTCATTGAGCAATACAGGTGTACCGATAGCGGTGATCATAAACATTTGGGTTCCCTTGCCCGAGAGCTCATCAATATTGACGCTGAAGCCTATAACGGCATCTGCCCGATAGCTACGCGCATTTTGCTTTAAAGACTCCACTACGCTCTTATATAGCTCCTGTAATTTGTTTTCATAATTGCGGGAGCGCCCACCGAAGAATCCCGAAGGGATCTGCGAAGCAAACGCTACGAAGCTCGCTCCGGATTGCACTCAGAGCACTAGCTCCAATAACAGCTGTTGCTAATATGGGATCAAAATAACGCAGGACTTCTATCCCCTCGATGGTATTGGTACTGGTAACGATCATGGTTTATGATGAATACTGTTTTAAAAGCCCGAAAATAAAGGATCGCTTTGATTAAAAAATACGGGAAGCCGTAAGGAGGGTATAAAACGTATAAAGCCATTCTTGTCAGAATGGCTTTATACGTTTTGTATAATCTATTTATTTATCTGTTTAATCAGAAAAATGAACTTTTACAATTAGATTCGAAACATTCTTATTATTAAATAGCCATCAAATAAGGATTATATGACATAAAATCTTTAAGCCCAAAAAGCTCAAACAAACTTTTCTGTTATCATATTTTTCACTGGGATGTTTTTGTTCTCAAACGACTAAATAATTACACTCGTAAAATCCTATTTGTTAAGGTTGTACTAAAAATCAATCTATTTACCAACTTCGTAGTACAACTAAATTATTATTCATTATAAAATTGTAAAATTACCACTCGATTGATAGTTTACAAAAAGGTTGGCATTTATCTCTGTTCCTATTGTGCAATTTTTGAAAACATTACCAGATGACACAATATTGGAAGTATTTGTATTATATACTACACCCCTTTCACATTCTACGATATTGTTATTAAATAGATAGGTATCTTTAACTTTATAACTCTGTGACGAAAGTCTGATAGCTTGATTAGAAGCATTATATAGTTTATTACCTGCAATTTGTATACCTTCGGCCCTTTCCAGATAAATGCTCGTCGCGAATCCACTAATATTATTATTACTAATAAGCATATCCTTACCATATAGGATTACACCATATAGTGAGCTATTAGTATTTTTCATAATATTTCCTGTTATTGTAATATCTTTATAGTTTTCATTTTGAGTAGCGTAAATCGGATAAGATCTGTCATGCGAAGTATCAAATATATTGTCAGCGATAATAATATCTCGACTTTCACGATAAATATAAATATTTTCCCTAGGGACATCCTTAAATAAATTTCCCGTAATCTGTACATTCTTTGAATATCCTAGAATTATTGCCGTTTTTTTTCCTCTATGAAACTGATTACCCGTTATCGTAATATTATGTACTCCTTTTTCAATTGATGGTACTTCACCCTCTCTTTCTTCTGCATGCTTAACACTTATAGCAGATGAATCCGCATTTGTTAGACCACAATCCTCGAAATAGTTTCCAGAAATTATAATACTTTTGGTTTGACTGGTTTCAATTGTTGATGTACCACCGTCAATATCAGGATTAGACCTATAGATGGTTTTTATGTCCATTCCTAATGATTCTGGTTTGATAATCATATTATTTGAAAAAACAATATCTTCACCGTCAGTAAACAAATCTACAGCATCACGCCATACGTTATCAAATACATTATTTGAAATAATTGACTTAACGCCACCATTGATGTTATCAAAGGTTGTTAGCCCTGTACTCATCTTAATTCCGTCACCTAGAGGAACAATCTGATAACCAGCCTCATTCAGTTCTCCCCTTCTATAACCTCTTGTAAAATAATTGCTTGTTATGGTATTACCAAACGAATCTCTTAGTAAGATGCCAAATGACTTATCTTCAAATCGACAATTGTGAACAAAATTACCTGTGCTTTTTTCAAATAGTAAGCCAGCATTACTTGGAGATCTAAAGATACAGTTGGTAATGTGATTAAAATTTGAGTGACGAAATACTAAATCTCCAGTTTGATTAATATACCTTCCTTCAACATTTAACCCATTAATTCTGTTGTGGTCTGAGATAAATTCAATCAAGTCAGTAGTAATTGTATTCGACTTAATAGTAGCATTGTTTCCTTGGATCTCCAATGATGATGAAATAACAAGTTTAGAAGAAATTTTGAATATTTGATTTGAAGGTAGGCTTAACCTACACTTCCCTGTAAATGCTAAGTAATTTAAAGCATTTTGAATGAAAAGATAGTTATTGGCATTCTCGCTCTTTGCACCAAAATATCTGATATCCAATTCTGAGTTAAAATCATGCATTAATCTCATTCCACTAACGATAATGATATTTCCTCCATCATCTGGTCTAGAGTTGATTTCATCAACATAATATTTGATCGGTGCTGGTGTATCTCCTTTTTCATAATATCCCAATAGTTCCACTCCTGCATAGGTTGGATTTGTACCTTGCAATGATGCGATTTCACTTACAGATAAACCTCGCATATCTGCCATCGTGTTCTTAATTAAAAATTGATTTGCCATATTGTATGTTTTTTAAATTTGTACAACAAAAGTATAGCGAACCATATGGGAGTCTAAGAAGAATAGCTGTTATCTAAGCGGTAAACGAGATCTACCGAAAAGTCTATGTTTTTAATGGTTTCAATAAAAAAAGCGGCACCTGAAATAGGTGCCGCCTCATATGTTTCTACGGTAGAAACTTAATAACATTGTTCAGATAACTAACTTGCTAATATGCCGGCTGTCCGAAGTTTCGTTTTTAAATCGCGAAGTTCAATAAGCATAGCCTGTGCTTCAGACTGAGTATAAGTCTGTGAAGGCGCTGTCGCAGAATCCAGCGATAAAGAAGCTTGCCTCACGCTACCAGATTCTGTTAGTGTTGCCATTTTATTTGCATTTAAAATAAACCAAACATTCTCATTAGCAACTAAGGTAACATACTGGTTTTCATAATTTAAAACATAATCTCCAAGAACACCTTCTATCCTATCTCCTAAAGAAGGTATTAAGTTAACTTTTTCACCAACATTTTTTATAAACGTCAATTCTCGTCCCTGCATCAAGCTTGCTAATGGTAAATTAAATACGGTTGCAATGGCTGCTCCAACTTTAATGACAGAATCTGTTGGTTGGACTCCAACCGAACCGGCACGTGTATTTACGGACTTAAAAATAGGATCCTTCTGAAATTTATTCCTCCCTGACCATCCATTACAATTGACCTCATGCCAAAAACCATTTATAAACAAAAACTCTATGATTAATATACTACCATTAACATTGGTATTGAGTATATCTTGTGTCCTTTGTGTAATTTTATAATCATCAGAAAAAGTTATTGGAACATAATTTGGAGAAGAAGATTTACGAATCGCAATTTTTATAGTAGTTCCATCAATTGATTCTTTAGGCTTAATAATATTGATGGGCAATGTTGTAATACTGTAATAAAAAAAGCGACTTCTATCTCTGTTGTTTCGAGGTGAATACTCTGTTGATATTTCATTTATGCTAAGATTATTATTATAATCTTCTAGACATTCATTTGATAATACTATAACCCGTCCGGCTTTGACATTTGCCCTAAAATTATCATCAAATATTGACATCATACCTCCGTTTATAACTGGAGTAATTATAGTACAAGATGGTACACCACCTTGACCAGTATCGTGCCTAAACCCTACCTCATTAGTAATTGTAGTTCTTATGAATTTTGTGAAGTACTTATCAATATCTCTTGTCGCATTTATACTAGCATTCAAAATATACCCAACCGTATCATCAATCGAATTTACTGAGTGTTGTATTCCTTCAATATTCATAGCTCCTGCAGTACTTAAAGAGCTACATATATTATTTTGAGATGTAATATTAACTCCATTAACGATTCTAATCTGACCATTGGGAGCATTATTACTTTTAATCAGAACATTTTTTACCGGATTATAAGCTAACAAATTATCAGTCACAAATTGTGATAGCACATAAATTGCCGCATTATTACTATAAAAATTATTATATGCTATCAAAGAATCTTTAGCTTCATCAAATCCATCAATTATTGCCTGATCTAGCAATTTGTATACTATATGAAAACTACTTGGATCTATATGATTATAAAAAGTATTATTAAGGATTTCTGATCTAATAGAATTGATCAAATAAATATCATGCGTCAATCCTGTTTGATGTAACATTCCATTGTCTGAAAAAGTATTATTTGTTATTTTAAAATAATGGTTAATACCTGATATGCCAGTAAGTACATTATGATGAATATTACAAGAATCTATTTGTGCGTTGCTGCCATGATAAATTTGAAAAGCGGAGCTCATCTTTAATACTTCTACTTTGTGAATGAATATGTTACTCGATCTTAATATTCTAATTCCACAATTATTAGAATCATAGCCAGAGTCTATACCAATTGTAACACCTTCAATTTTTATATTACTGATATAAAAATTCTCTATATTATCACCATAAAAGAAGCTTGAGTTAGCACTTTGAATTGTTCTGTAAAGCCTACAGTGATTCCCTTCAATATTTGTATTACTCTGTAATGTAATTTGACCATTCATGTGTATCGACATATTTTCAGGAAATGTAATAGCACATCTACTATTTACTGCATAATTTACAGTTTTTTGGATAATATCTGTATTTTCTAGAGATTCCGAAACTCCAAAATATTTTATATTTACACTTCCTTCAAAATTATGTTCCAATTTATACCCAACACCATCAATGACACTTCCACCATCGTCGGTTGCTATTGTATCACTCAAATAATATAATATAGGAGCCGGTGTATCCCCTTTTTCGTAATACCCAAATAACTCCACTCCAGCATATGTTGGGTTTGTGCCTTGCAATGATGCGATTTCACTTGCAGATAGGTTTCGCATATCTACCATCGTGTTCTTAATTAAAAATTGATTTGCCATATTTAATGTTTTTTAAATTTGTACAACAAAAGTATAGCTAACAGTGGGGGGATCTAAGAAGAATAGCTGCTATCTAAGCGGTAAACAAGATCTACCGAAAAGTCGTTCATTTTTTAATGCTCTTTTCAAAAAAAGTGTGGTATTTTCCAAATACCACACTTTTCTTATCGTAATTTGTATTCTAAGGAGCTAGTAACTTTGCTACTCTCAACTTTGCCTTTAAATCGCGAAGCTCCGTCAAGATTCCTTGCACCTCTGACTGTTCATAAGTTACTCCCGGGTTTAGTGCTGAGTTTGGTGACGACAATGCCTGTTTGTTTACAGGATGCCATCCCAAACCCTCCCCAGATGGATTATAATATTGGACATAATGTGTAATATTGGATGAAAGATTAGGAAAAAACATGGACATACTTCTTTGAAAAGTTGCTCCTCCAAATGTAAATACAGCTCCGCCTGAGCTAATGGGATAACCGGTGTGTCCAGTCGTTTGTATAGTGGCGCTTGAAATTGTTCCAACTATTGCAGTACCCAATAATCGTGTTCCATCAGCGGGTGCTAAATAAACTCCTTCAGTGCTTAACATCTTACCATAGGGAATCTCCTTCCAAATAGTATTATTAGATCCACTAGCAAGCGCTATCCAGCCTAAAATTGAAGATGAATTGTCATGAAAGACAATATCTCCTTTTCTATAATTACCTGAATTAGGAGGCTCTATTGCATAAAACTTATCATCGGCAAATACACTTACATTACCAGTACTTCCCTCTCCATCTAAGGATAATATCTTGAGCGCTTTTACTTTAGTATTGTTAAGTCCTGAGATTATTATTCTTAATTTCTTTACATCATTGGATAAGGAGATAAACCTAACAGAGCTCCTAATCTTCAGAATACCATCTTCAGCATAATCTGCAGCTCCATTAATACCGAATGTATTTACATTAGTATTAGACAATACGCCAAATATATTTCCAGCGGGCATCAATGTCTCACTATTATTACCATAAGCGTAATAAAAAAGCTTACTTGCGGCGGTATTTGAGTTCTTTTCGACAGGATATATTGCAAATCGTTTACAGTTTTCTGTATCGATCTCCAAATATAGACCGCCGCCGCTTGGTATATTCAGATAACCATCTACATCAATTTGATAATGTTGGGGTAAACTATTGGGTGGTAAATCTCTGAATGTAGCCCCAGTACTATTAACTCTTCCAAAGTTTTTTATTTGGCATTTACCAGTAGAATCATAAGGAATAATATTTTTGGAAAACAAACCTGAGTCGAAAACAACATTATTGCGATATAAGCTCTCTTTTTGAGCAATACTTCTGCGAGAGATAACACTATTCCCCTGCTTTACGGTACTCATATCCTCCAAAAAAGCTGAATCACTCAGGTTTGATTCTCCGGTCGTGCCAACAGGCACCACGATTGTCAATGTAGCCAGATTACCTTGTCCATTTTTCACCTGCAGAAATGTAGGGCTTTGTGATGTTTTAAAATTTCCTTCATGTCTAAAATTATTAAAAGTGTTTAGACTTCCATTTACAATTTGAACAGGGATTCCACGAAATTGGTTTGGGGTATCTATATGCATTAACCCTTCAATAATCCCGCATTCGAATGTCAATGACTCTGGAGCATATCCTTTGGAGCCCTCGAAGCCTATCCTAATACCTACTCGATCAAAATCTTTTTCCGCAGTATAATTTGAATTTCCCATTCTTCCATACATACTTGTTATTGTCGAAGTAATATAGCCACTTGAATCACCTAATGGAGAATAAGAGGTATAATCAGCGTGAATTCTATTATCGGAAAGATTTCCAAGATTAATTTTTGAATAAGCAAATCCCGCATTATGTCCTTTGAATTGAACACCAACGTCAAAACCATGACATTCAACGATATCTATTATACTTCTTATTATATTATTCAGCTTAATTCCAATAAATCCGTCTCCATTCCAAATTATTGTTTTGTTTCTAGCATTCAATTTGTAGGTCCGATTAGTTGTAGTAAGTCTATCGTTATCGCTATAATCGCCAATATCTAAAAACACCCCCACCGAATTATCACTTCCAGTATAAATAAGAGGAGCTTCCATAATTATATCATACCCACTTCCAAATTTTAATTTGCCATTAACACTATATCCGAGGTATGGATTAGATGTGTTTGGAAAGATAATACGAAATTTATAGGATACAGTACGAGCAATTGAAGTTATACTGTTAGCATAATTGATTAATTTTATTATGCAAGGTGTATTGTCAAAAAAGGTACTAATAGCATTCTTAAAATCAGCCTTGCATCCAAAATATAACACATTGATATCTCCAGCGAAATCATGTATTAAATTAATTCCCCCAACTTCGATTACGCTACCACCATCATCTGTTCCAGGATCTGAATTCGTTGGAGCTAGGTAATAAATAATTGGCGCTGGTGTATCACCCTTTTCGTAATATCCCAATAGCTCCACTCCAGCATATGTTGGGTTTGAGCCTTGCAATGATGCGATTTCAATTGCAGATAAGTTACGCATATCTGCCATCGTGTTCTTAATTAAAAATTGATTTGCCATATTTTATGTTTTTTAAATTTGTACAACAAAAGTATAGCTAACCCTAAGCGGATCTAAGAAGAATAGGTGTTATCTAAGCGGTAAACGAGATCTACCGAAAAGTCGTTCATTTTGAAGAACTCAGCATGAGCAATTATGGTAAAAAAGAAAGCCACATCTCACGATGTGGCCTTAACTAAACATATGATTAAATAGTAAATTACTTGTAAGAATTGATCGATTGGGATACTTTCCAGTTACCACCGTCATTGACTAAAGTCACGAGATCGGTTTTGGTAAAACCTTCAAACTGCATCGTTACTTTGGCTATCATGTAGTCCGCTGACTCCTGTACGATGGTGGTACTTGTTTTACAGTTTAACTGCTCACCTTTTTGCTTTTTCAAGAAGGAAATAACTTCAGAACGGCTATTGGTTTTATCTTCTGATGCCTGTACTTTTTGGCTGAAGTCTGTTGTAAACAGCTGCTCCACTCCTGCCGATTGACCTGCTGTCATAACCGCAACGTAATGATCAATGGCTAGATCTGCTGTAGATAAATTGACCACTGCTTTTTTAGGGTTTGCTAATTCTAGTTTGCCTGCTGCCATAGTGAATGTTGATACTGCGATCAAGGCTGCTGCTGCGAATGTTTTTGCTAAAGTTCTCATAATGTCTTTATTTTATAGTTTGTTAGTTCTTATTTGTTGATTCAAAAGTAGGATGTAATTCGTCCCTACCCTATGGCAATTAGACTAAACCAACTAAAAACTCGGTGAATGAAGGAAATGGATAGGTGAAGTTGTGACGGTCCTAAACAAACTACCTTGCTATTCAATTTTTGTAGATTATGTTAGCAGTACATGACAAATACTCAGTATGAGCCGGCTCAATATGTCTGAATTTTTATTTTCAGAATTAATGCTTTTATAATATTTAACAATAAATAAACTTTTCGACCTAAATGATAGCTTAAAAATGAAATATATCAATCAAAATTATTAACTTCAAATAGAATTAAACGTAAAATTACTGACAGTCACCCTTTTTGGTCAATTTACCCTAATTTTAAACCACAAATAAATGATAAAAGCTATTCGAATTTCTCTCCTCTTAACGTTTATCTTTTCAGGTATTACAAATTTGTCTGCGCAGTCAAAAGATCAGTTTGTATTAAAAGCTGTCATCGATACCGTACCTAATGCAACCTACTTTATAAGATATGCAAATGCCAATAAAATAATGCATGATACAATAACACTGGATAAAAATAGCAGTTTTATATATCAGGCTACAATTCATGAACCAACAATTTTTTCCTTAAGCGTGCCCAATATTTACAACGATAGAATCATAGGAGATTTTATTGTCTATTCTTTTTGGGTAGAGCCAGGCAAAACGATATTATTAAAAGGTAACAGCGGATGGTTAATAAAAGGTTTACATGGACTGGCTTCAAGATCGGACCGCTATGAACTTAGAAATTCGGTCTTAGATAGTCTTGATAAAATTTATAAAAAGAAATGGTCCGAGGCGCTAGATTCTCGTAAGAAACAAAAGGGGTCTGAATTAAACAATGATGAATCATTAGCAGTTTATGATAGCATTACAAATACTTTTATTGTAAGTGAACCTAAAAACTATTATGGATTATATTTGATTAATAAAAAATTAACAACTAAAATTTTTGAAATTCAACAAGTAAAGAAATGGATCTCGAGTTATCCTGAATCACTTACTTCGACCTATTTAGGGAAAGAAATCTATTCTAAAATCTCCGGTAACGAAATGAGTCAGATCGGTCAGGTACTACCAGATTTTGAGCAGCCGGATACCGCATCGAACTTTATAAAATTGTCTAGTTTTCGTGGCAAGTACGTCTTCGTCGACTTCTGGGCATCTTGGTGTGGGCCATGTCGAGCAGAAAACCCCTATTTGATTAAAGCGTATGAGACATTTAAGTCAAAAGGTTTCGAAATTGTGGGAGTTTCGCTTGATAAGGAGAAAAAATCATGGCTAAAAGCAATTCATGATGATGGTTTAACCTGGACTCAGCTTTCTGATCTAAAAGGATTTAATAATGAAGTTGCTAAGAGATTTTTAATTACATCTATTCCTGAAAACTACTTACTAGATCCAAATGGTGTCATTATAGCAAAAGGACTGAGAGGGGAGCAATTGATGGCAACCTTAGAAAAACTATTAACAAAGTAAATAACAATAGCTCAATAATATCGTCTTGGGCAGTTCCATTAACAATCAGGGGTCGATGATGAATACTGTTTTTAAAAGCCCGAAAATAAAGCATCTGTTTTATTAAAAAATACGGGAAGCCGTAAGGGTGGTATAAAACAAATAAAGCCATTCTTGGCAGAATGGCTTTATTTGTTTATCTATATTATTTATTTGATTTATTTCAGTTTTTCAATCTCTTCAATGGTAAGGCCTGTACCTTTTGCAATATCGGCAATAGGTAAGCCCATTTTCTTGAACTCTAAAGCAATGGCAATTGATTCTTCTCGTTTGCCTTTTTCAATTCCAGACTGAATTCCCTTTTCGATTCCAGCTTGGATTCCTTTTTCTCTTTCTTGTCGTTTGATTGTTTCTATTACACCCATTTCGATTGTGCCTCCTGTCACTTGATAAATGTATTGATCAAAGTTACTATTTATTTCTTTATCTCGTATAAAAAGAAAACTCTTTAAAAAAACTAAAAAGCTCATTATGCGATCTTTACTATACTTATTGGTCTCGATAAGCCTTCTTGCGATTGTGCTACGCTGCTCTGCGAGCTCCTGCTCTGGAACCTTATCTTCATCTAAAGCTTTCTGGCATGCCAAGACAATATAAGCAAATATATTGTCCATATCGAGTAGCTCTGATTCGTCATGATCAAAAATTTGATAGCTCAGGTACTGAAAGCGTAACGACGTGCGAAAAACAGCAAAATGATATTCATCAGTACATGGCTGCGAACGTCCTCCAGTAAAAACAGCAATGGTCTCCACAGGAACACGGTAACGATCTAATAGCCTGTAAAAATACTGAAAGATACGATGTGAGAAATCGGAATCATGTCCGCCTTCGATTTCGGTATTCACTAAAATCCACTTCTCGCTTCCGTCTTTTAAATAAACCTTGACCAGAAGGTCTGCCACACGCTTCCCTTTTTTACGCTCACGGAAGGGAATGATCTCCAACAATTCTTTATCCATAAAAGTCAATCCACGCCCTAGATCAAAGGTAGCATCGGCATCTGGATACATAAACCGTAAAAAATCAGGAAAATTATCCTCAAAAATGGCTTTCAAAAGCTCATCATTCTTCTTGGCAGGCTTTAAATGTCTTGAATCTACACTCATAACTGTCTATCAATTGGTTAACAGAGATAAAGATACAAATAAAAACTAAATATATTAGCTTTTATTTACTATAAATATTAGTTTTATTGGCTTAATAGTTATTTAAAAAAACTGAAGACAAAACAAGCAGAATTTCATGTTATCTTTAATTATCAATTATGAAAATCTAGATCTTATATAGAAATAAATGATCATGACCAAATCACCTTAAATAGAAACGATCAAAAAATAATGGTAGGAAAAGAATAAAATATGTAAGACGAAGCGAGACTTGAAAACATAGATCAATTAACAAATCATAAACGAAGAGCAATGGCTTTCTTAATTAATTATATTAAAAAATAGGATGAGGACGTTAATTTCATTATCTTAATAAATGAAATATAATATTATTGACTTATAATAGCTTTGCTTCATATGATATTGACCAATTATACGCCTTTTCTTAAAAACTTATTAAAATACATTTCAATATTACTTTTTTTTAGTTGTCCTATGTTGTGTTTTTCTCAATACAAACTTATGGATACCACGAAATTTGTAAAAAATAATTTGCCGGCTTATGTAAACAGGTTGGACCAGTATAAATATAAAAATATACCGGTTATTGATAGAAAATCAATTGTAAGTACTCTGTTGCGAGAATATTACATTGATGAATTGGTCTCAGGAAATGAGACCTTAAGTAAGGATCGCTATTATGCATTGAGCCACCATCTTTCAGCCAAAACATTTAATTCGCTAAACAATCGCGATAGATTTAACTACTGTATGATGACACAAGAATACTATATGCAAAATTGTGGAAGTCTTGGTCGATTTAAATCAACAGGAATATACGGTGCCTTTTATCGATCAGATTTACCTTTAGAGTATTGGAGCGATAGACAATTACAATTTTTACATAAGAATAGAAAAGAAATCATTGGTTACGTGGATCAAATGTGGTCCGATTTAAAATTTATTGGTGATAACACAAAAGATCTATTGGTAGAATTGATCATGTGGGAGGAGATCCCCAATATATTGCAACAAATAGAATTATCTCCTCAAGATAATAGCTTATACTCAGTATTAGTTCAGATTATGATGCGTGCAAAATTCACGACATTTGAAGATTCAAAAATATATGAACAACTGTATGGCCCTGATTCTTACATTGCTAGTCAGATCGCAGGTACAGAGGAAAACAGGACAGCAATAGTTGACATGGCAAAAAAATGTTATGCTGAATTGGATGTGATCCCAAATTATAATGTCCCGATATATGTTAGGCAGTCAAGACCATCTTACTCCTCTGACGGGCTTAAGGAGGAATTGGTTACAAGAAAAAAGGATTGGCCACTAAAAAAAGTACAAACTCCTATATTTAAAATTAAATAATAACTTATTGAAATCACTCTTTATATTAAATACAGAGGCTCTAAAAAGTCACATCTCACGACCTGGCTGTAACTGAACAAATGATTACACGGTAAATTACTTGTACGAGCTGATCGATAGTGATACTTTCCATTTAACGCCATGATTTCCAAAGCCACGAGATAGGTTTTATTGAAAGATAATAAGATCGCAATAATTATTTTTGAGCATCTTGAATTTTTAAAATACCATATATAAAAATCGTTTTGTATGAAAAATGCACATAAATTATTAAACATTTTACTTATACTCGCAATAACAATTTGTTTTTTAGATGTACTCTTTTTGCATCGTGATTTATTAAGTGCAACTTCTGCTACTGAAATACATATTAATAGTCTTGGAAATAATTACTATCAATATTATGAGTTAGATGAATCTATAAACAAATATCCTTTAAAAAAATCAATCCAAAGATTTATCACTAAACATGAATTTAGTTTTAACAATGATGGATATTTGATTTTCAGGATACTTATCAATAAAAATGGTAAAGCCGAACTATTAAGTTTCAGTCAATTAGATGAAAAACTCAATCCAATTACGGCCGAATTAAGTCATATTGAAGATATTAAATACTTTTTGATAAATAACTGTAATTGGCAAAAAGGTTTTATTAATGGCAAAATTCGAAAATATCACCAAAAAATTCAATTTAAGATATTTAAATGCAAAATTAATGAAATTTATTAAAAGAAATAGTAGCATAATAATATTAACGGTAAAGATTACTATGCTTTTCTTTATACTTTTTTCTTACATAAAATTAATCTCACTGCCCGAAGAAAAACAATTTAAATACGCTGAATTAAATCAAGGAAGTCTCAAATCTGACCTGATATTTTCTTACTTAACATATCGGTTTCCAGACAATAGCGAGTACTATCGTGAAAGATCTGTAGCGTACAATAAAAGAGGATTGTATCATCAAGGTTTTACTTATTTGGATAAAGCAGTTCAATTGAAACCAGTTTCACATTTAGGTTACAGAGGCTGGATTAAGCTTTACAAAATAAGAGACTACCAAGGAGCATTAAATGATTTTATAAAATTAGATTCTCTGACTGTTCTTCACATAGATTACCCAATGAGTGAAAACATACATATGCTCAAAGCTGTCTGTCTTTTTAAGTTAAATAAAAGATCAGAAGCACTTAAGGAATTTGATAGTGCAGTCAAAACTACTGCGGAAAATGCAAGAGATTATAAAATTAATCTTTACTATGCAATTGCATTGTTTGAAATTGGCGATTTAGATGAATCTTTAAAGTTGATAAATCAGGTGCTAGAAGATTACCCAAAGAGTAGCGATGCAAACTATTACTTAGGCAAAGTATTATACGAACAGAAAAAGTATTCCGCCGCGTCGATATATTTAAAGAAAGCGAAGGACTTTTTTTTATCTGGAAATGTTCTTAAGGACATTTATAATGAATTGCCCTTTGAAATCTACATGGAAGATATTGATGAAATTTTCATAAAAAACGAAAAAGCGAAGCATAGTATAACGTTGGGGAGTGTAACTTCAACTGCGTCATTGGATAATTAGCTTACTCCTAATAGCCTCTGTCGAGCTTTAGTCTATCCCCAATTTAATATAAAGTTGAGATATAGTCAAGCCCCAATTGTGCATTGGCATCGTCCATTTTTTAGAGATGTCCCTTATTATCAAGAACATTAACTTCATTAACGCCTGCTCAGAGCTGAATGCACCCTTAGACTTCGTTATTTTACGAATCTGGCGGTGCATTCCTTCAATAGGATTAGTAGTATAAATAGTCTTACGTACCTGTTCATCGTATTCAAAAAAAGTAGATAAGTTCGTCCAATTATCCATCCAGGATTTAGCAGCAATTGGATATTTCTTACCCCATTTCTCTTCGAAGATAATTAAGTTTTCATAGCCCATTTCTTCGTTAACAGCTTAATAAACGGGCTTTAGGTCTTCAATGACAGCCTTTTTATCCTTTTCTGTAACATAGCGCATACTTGATCTGATCTGGTGAACGATACATAACTGAACTTTAGTTTTAGGGAAAATAGCTTCAATAGCTTCAGGAAAGCCTTTTAAACCATCGACACAGGCAATTAGAATGTCTTGGACACCACGCTGTTTTAGGTCTGTGAGAACAGATAACCAAAACTTGGCACCCTCATTCTCTGAACTATAAAGACCTATCAGATCTTTGTGTCCATCCATTCCTACACCTAATATATTATAAATAGCCCTAGATTCAACCGTGCCGTTCTGACGGACTTTATAATGCATGCAGTCTAGGAAAACAAAGGGATAGACGGCCTCTAGCGGACGACTTCGCCACTCATTAACGGCTGGCATAACACTTTCTGTGATACGGGATATTTCGGTCGCAGAAATATCCATAGCATACATCTCACGGATAAAATCACTTATAGCACGTGTGCTCATCCCTTTGGCATACATACTTAGAACATGGCCTTCTAATTGTTCTGTAATAATGAGCTGACGTTTGGGAATTACCTTAGGTTCAAATGTACCGGATCTATCCCGTCCAGACTCCAGTTCAAAAGTACCTGTATTAAGGCCGCGGACAGTCTTTTTGGTCTTACCATTACGACGATTGGAATTACCTGAGGCCTTATCTTCCTGAAGATGACTCTCTAGCTCGCCATCCATCATTGACTCCAATAAATGCTTCATTAAGGGCGCTAGAACGCCGTCGTTGGGAGATAAACTCTTCCCGTTATAAAGACCTTGCATAGCTTCATCTTTGAAGCGTTCAATACGGCGAAGCCCTCTTGAATACAATTAAAAAACAAATACGAATGAAAAATAGAATGGGGTCTTTTCTTTCATGACCATGTCGTTTGAATAATTAAATATAAAAAATCTTATTAAATTATTCCCTTGACACAGTTCACGTTACAATCTCAAAGAAAATATGTAGTTGATATGAAGAGAACTATTAGAAGTCTAAACCAAAAACTCTTCAATTTGCAACTCTCCTCTTAGTGGCATTAATTAGCCAAGATAATATTTTCACAATAAAAGGTCATTGAATCTTCTGCAACAGCTATTTTGTATTTAACTCCCTCTATTTGTGCATGAGCCAAATCTTCTATAATTATAGAAGATTTGGAGGAACAAAAATAATAATCTGAATTTATATTAATGCTTGATACCCTGTCAAAAAGTATCGTTTTCTCATCAAAATCTGATGATTTAATTTTAATAAGTATTTCCAAATTACTATCCAAAATGGTAAAATTTTCAATAACTATTTGTAAAACAATAAAATGACTTTTTAATATTTCAACTATATTTTTCATGATTTATTTTTCACTTTACCAACATGTTTTAGGTTCCAATCCAGGTATGTGGTCAATTGACTTTCAATTTATTTTAATTAAAATTAGTAAGAGCCCGATCACGTATCTCTAATATATCAAATCCTGCTATATGCAGTTTTTGTTCTGCTTGCTTCTCAATGAGATCTTTTAGTAAAGTGAAGGTTTCATCAAATTGAACGTGTTTACCAATAACAAATGAAAGATCATATTCAATTTCTTCCCAAGTATTTATATCAGCATGGTTGTGCTGTAATTGCACTTCTAGTTTATCAATAGCGTTAGCCACTTTAGCTTCAAATGTATTTTTTTCTTCAAATTCGTAAAATAGATCATAAATCTCTTGTCCATTACTTTTACTAAGCATTTCACGTATATTCTCTATAGCCTTTTCTTCATTTTGCTGTTTTACCTTTCTGATCGCTGGATTACGGATCTGATCAAGAACGGATACATCTCCGGCTTCGGCTTCAACAAGATCATGAATAATGATCATCTTCAACAATCTAGCGAGATCAATCTTTTTATCCAGCAAAGGTTCGATTAGAACTGCCATTAGTGACATTCTCCAGGTATGCTCAGCAACACTTTCTTGTCGACCATTGGATAACCAACTATGTCTCAGTTCAAATTTCAATTTTTCCGCTAACTGCAATACCTCTAATATCGCTGACAATTGTTCGATTTTAATTTGGTTAGTCATATTAATTCATTGTTATAATTTGGTATCTATTTTTTTTTAAGTACTTAGACTTGGCAATATAATGAGCAATATTAATTAAGCATTATATTATTTGAAGCTATCATTTCCCAAAATCTTGATAGCTTCATCCAAATATTTTTGTTTGTTCTTTTTTATAGCCTGACTCAATTCTTGATAGGTCAAATCTGTTTTTCCTTCCTGTTTTGTATAATCAATATTCAACTGAATGTCAGGATCAATTCCTTCACCAATTTTATAAATTTTTCCATTTCGATCTTTCAAAACAGAAGTTGTTAAATTTATAGTAATACCTCCGCCAATATCAATAGGGCTATTGTTAGAGGTCAAACCAGTTGTTTTTTGACCTACTAATTTAACATTTTTTTGACCTTTGAAATAAGCCGCAAATAATTCTCCTGAACTAGCCGTTATTTGACTCGTCAGAATCACTATTGGCACATTATTATTCTTAATACTTATAGGTAGGACTTTTTCATATTCTAAGTTTATCAATTGAGCAACTTTTATATCATCAGGACTTGTTTCAATAAACCTTGTAGAAACTTTTTCATCTTTAGTACGACTAAAATACGAATAACAATGATTCACATCAATTAATGTTGGAAAATGCCAAATCATAGACATAATATTTCCGCCGTTATTTTCGGTTAAATCAATAATCCACGCTTTTGGATTTTTCGCATCCAACTCTTTTAATTGTATTCCAATGGTATCCACAAATTTACGATTCTCAAGAGCTACCGATGGTATATTAATATAAGCATATTTATCTTGAAGTATGCGATGTTGGAAGTTTTTGGGAGGAAGACCTGCCTCCGCATCAGTAGTTGTTCCAATTAATTTGTAAAAAGCAAACTTGGATTCTTCTGTATTATCTTCTTCTTTGTTCAAAAATATAACTGATGAATGACCGTCTTTCAATGTTTTGATAAAGGAAGTTAAATGAGGTTTGAGATCATTAATATTATTAATATTTTTAGTTTGTTCTATAAAATCTGGACGAACAGAATCCCATTTCACATTCAGACTCATATAAGAATTGGTTTGTACGGAGTCTAAAAATCGTAGTACAATGTTTTGGACATCTTTATTTTGAGCTTGTGCGTTAAAATTCAATAATATAAATGTCGTTATAGCAAATAATAGTTTTTTCTTCATAAAATGGTTCAGTTAATTGTCGAAGATATAAAAATTTATAAAATTTTTATATCTTGCGATTAAAATTTTTTCATTATTTTTTATGTAAGATGGAGTGACCTTAAAGTAACGTCTGCCCCCCCCTGTTTCATTCATCGCTTTGAATAGCAGGGGTACAAATTCGGTCAATCGGGATGTGGCTATAAACTCCGCTGTAGTATTGTCCATGGTATAGATACCGGTATTGCGTTCTATGATCAAGCTTGCTTTGACTTTGTTCTTAATAACAGATCCATCGATATCTCCACCTACTGCTTCTGTTTGAATATGTTTAATTTCATTGAGCAATACAGGAGTACCGATAGCGGTGATCATAAACGATTGGGGTTCCTTTGCCCGAGATCTCATCAATATTGACGCTGAAGCCTATAACGGCATCTGTCCGTTAGCTACGGGCATTTTGCTTTAAAGACTCCACTACGCTCTTATATAGCTCCTGTAATTTGTTTTCATAATTGCGGGACCGCCCACCGAAAAATCCCGAAGGGATCTGCGAAGCAAACGCCACGAAGCTGGCTCCGGATTGCACTCAGAGCATTGGCTCCAATAACAGCTGTTGCTGAAATGGGATCAAAATAACGCAGGACTTCTCTCCCCTCGATGGTATTGGTACTGGTAACGATCATGGTCTATGATGAATACTGTTTTAAAAGTCCAAAAATAAAGCATCAGTTTGATTAAAAAATACGGGAAGCCGTAAGGAGGGGATAAAACCTATAAAGCCATTCTTGGCAGAATTGCTTTATAGGTTTTTTTGTATGAATAAAAAATTGCTTCTAATCAGACAGGGGTAATTCGGTATTTAGTTATTGAGAGATATTTCCAATGTTAAATTCACATATTATTAAAAAGCAAGAATAGTATCTGATTTTTTTTATCAAAAAGAAGAAGCTTCCTTTGAAGTTGACCATACTCATCAGAAAAAAATTCTTTATAATAATATACATCATTGGTTTTGTTACCTATAGCATAGTTTGCGAATTTTATAAATCTACTTTCCATTTCAGAATACCAAATCTGAACATATTGATTCTGAATATCAAAAAATACAGTAATATTTTTAAACTCTTTATACTGTTTAATACTTTCAGGATCCAATGACTGTAATTTAGGTTTTGACCAAGGGATGCGGCTAATGAATTTTTTCACTTTTTCCCCCTTTACACTAACAACAATTATAGCCTGACCTTTATTTTCTTCCTCTCCAAAATTTCTAAACTCAGATATGACACTATCTTTTTTCAAATCAAGCGGTAGATTAAATACGGTTTTAGCATACTTTTCTAGTGACATTGTTTGTAATCTATCATCACATGAAATGAACAGAAGAAAAAAAGAAACAATACATATATTTTTGATAAATGAGCACATATTTTAATTTAGATTTTATTTTAATCGTTACCCATAAACAAAAGTAAAACATTTATTCCTTCTGATTTCATTTAAGGTCATAATTGATATAATATACACCTTTTCAGTAAAATAAATACTGCTTCAATAAAATAATATCTTCAGCTTCTACTTGTATATGTTTAATTTCATTGAGCAATACTGGTGTACCGATAGCGGTGATCATAAACATCTGCGTGCCCTTGCCCGAGATCTCATCAATATTGACGCTGAAGCCTATAACGGCATCTGCCCGATAGCTACGAGCATTTTGCTTTAAAGACTCCACTACGCTTTTATATAGCTCCTGTAATTTGTTTTCATAATTGCGGGAGCGCCCACCGAAGAAGTCGACAAAGCTGGCTCCGATTTCACTCAAAGCATTGGCTCCAATAACAGCTGTTGCTGAAATGGGATCAAAATAACGCAGGACTTCTCTCCCCTCAATGGTATTGGTACTGGTAACGATCATGGTCTATGATGAATACTGTTTTAAAAGCCCGAAAATAAAGGATCGCTTTGATTAAAAAATACGGGAAGCCGTAAGGAGGGGATAAAACGAATAAAGCCATTCTTGACAGAATGGCTTTAGATGTTTTATATGATCTATTTGATTTATTTCAGTTTTTCAATCTCGTCGATGGTAAGGCCGGTACCCTCAGCAATTTGCTCTACTGATAACCCCATCTTTTTAAATTTTAAAGCTGTCTCAATGGCTTTTTTGTGTTCGCCTTCTGCTTTAGTCTCTTCCAATTGCTTTTCTTAATTCAACTTTTAAATAATGATAAAGGTTTTAATGGTATTTAAAGTTATTAGGTTTTGTTGCTTGCTTATTTCCCGAACTTTGATTTTTCCAAACAGCGAATGGCCTCTTGTCCTTTGTCCTTGTCAATATATGTAACACTAATGGTTAAAAACTTTTTACCAAATAATCTATAATAGGTGATCCAATGGAGTACTTGTCCGCTAGGATAGTGCAATACCATTTTATATCTATGGAATTCTAAATTATTTATTTTCTCAATTCCATTAGTAGCATCAATTTTCACACCTGGAATTTGATTCTTACAAGTCTCATACTGGACCTTATTTATCCCAGCACACAATCTTGCAAAATCACCGTTTTTATCTCGATTATAAATTTGATAACTTGCTTGCATAAAATTGTACTCATCGTTTTTAAACGAAAATATTATTTTAGGGTTACTTGTAACTTTTTCATTGTAAGTATTCTCTATCCCCCTTTTGCCCAAATCATTTAATTTCTCTAATTCTGAATGACTTAAATTTTTATAATTTTCAGGAATCTTTATTGACCATTTAAATTCATTGCTATAAATCGTTTGAGATAACGAATTTTGACAAATAAGGCTTTGAGAAAGAAAAATAAAACTAATAAATACATAATAAAATTGGCGCATATCTTTTTTGATACAAAAATAATAATTTAATCACGCGAAATAGAGCATATTTAAAAGTTTTAACGGTTGAATATTCGGTTTAATGCAACTTAAAATATTTACAGATCCTTTCATAAAGGAACTTTCTATTAATTTTTTATGATAATCAAAGATTGAATGTTTACTCCGATGTCGCTCCCAGCGACATTCCATTGCTCAATGACCATCTCCCTCTACATTTAGCCTTAACACTTTCCTTTTCATCTTAGATGGTATAACTGGGCCAGAGAGTTCATCAATATTTGACGCTGAAACCTTTAACGGCATCTGCCCGATAGGCTACGTGCATTTTGCTTTAAAGACTCCACTACGCTCTTATATAGCTCCTGTTTTTGTTTTCATAATTGCGGGAGCGCCCACCGAAGAATCCCGAAGGGATCTGCGAAGCAAACGCTACAAAGCTCGCTCCGATTTCACTCAGAGCATTAGCTCCAATAACAGCTGTTGCTGATATGGGATCAAAATAACGCTGGACTTCTCTCCCCTCGATGTTATTGGTACTGGTAACGATCATGATGTATGATGAATACTGTTTTAAAAGCCCCAAAATAAAGCATCGGTTTGATTAAAAAATACGGGAAGCCGTAAGGAGGGTATTAAACGTATAAAGCCATTCTTGACAGAATGGCTTTATACGTTTATCTATATAATTTATTTGATTTATTTCAGTTTTTCAATCTCTTCGATGGTAAGACCGGTACCCTCAGCAATTTGTTCTAAAGGTAAACCCATATTTTTAAATTTCAAAGCTGTCTCAATAGCATTTTGGTGCTGGCCTTGAGCAATACCTTCTTTTAAACCTTCTTTTAAACCTCGATCATGTCCAAGACGCTGAGCAGTAGAATAGGTATTCTCTGCATCGCGCTTATGTTTTAAACTTGCTTCGTATGCCATCTTATCCTCCGGTGTTAATTTTGCGACTTCGCCTATGTCAAAGATAAGACCAAATACCCGCTTATCCAAAAAATCCGGTATTTTATCAAGTTTACTCATGTTTTTCAATAGATATAGCCACATATCCATATCTGTCTTTATATCAGCCTCATTCTTATTAAAATTTGGTAATACTAAGAGCTTGTAACCAAGCTTTTCATAAAAAACACGATTACTCTGCTTATCACAAAGAGCAACATCATAAAAATACTTTCCGGATTCAGTTTCTCCTAATTCAAACTCTAAGATACCAATAAAATATACTTCGGGAAGTTCGTATGTATTTCCCTTATAGCCCCTGGGTATAAGTTTATTGATAAGCCTGGATGTATAAAAAACCGTTCGGTCTTTAAAAAAATCTTGATAAAGCTGTTGCATCTCTATAATAAAATGCTCACCATCAATACCGGTACAATAGAGATCGAAAATAACCTTACGCTCATTTTCAACATCGCCACCCTGCTCCACTGGCCGATAATGAAGATCTTGAATAACTTTCTCTCCCTTAAAGAGTCCATTTAAAAATCCAATTAAAATCGGCTTATTTTCTTCTCTTCCAAAATAAAATTTAAAGCTCCAGTCGCCACTAAAACCAACATACTTGCCCATGTTACTTTTTGTCTTTTTCATAATAATATGCTTTGCTTAAATAATTAATGTTGCTAAGCAAACATCAGAAAAACTAAAATTATTAGCCGGTTATTAAACGTTTGTAGTCGACAGTAATCGTTTGTTGTCGGCTAGCTGGCAACAAAAGCATTAACCTGTTAACCTAGTCTTGCTTTCCGGACACAAAAAAAGCCACATCTCATGACGTGGCTTCTAGTTAATATATGGATTAAACTTGATTACTTATAAGAATTGATCGATTGGGATACTTTCCAATTACCGCCCTCATTGACTAAAGTCACGAGATCGGTTTTGGTAAAACCTTCAAACTGCATCGTTACTTTGGCGATCATATAGTCTGCTGACTCCTGTACGATGGTGGTACTTGTTTTACAGTTTAACTGCTCACCTTTTTGCTTTTTCAAGAAGGAAATAACTTCTGAACGACTATTGGTTTTATCTTCTGATGCCTTTACTTTTTGGCTAAAATCTGCTGTAAACAACTGCTCTACTCCTGCCGATTGTCCTTCTGTCATAACCGCAACGTAATGATCAATGGCGAGATCTGCTGTAGATAAATTGACCACCGCTTTTTTAGGGTTTGATACCTCTGGTTTGCCTGCTGCCATAGTGAAAGTAGAGACTGCGATCAAGGCTGCCGCTGCGAATGTTTTTGCTAAAGTTTTCATAATGTCTTTATTTTATAGTTTGTTAGTTCTTATTTGTTGATTCAAAAGTAGGATGTAGATCGTCCCTACCCTATGGCAATTAGACTAAACCAACTAAAAACTCGGTGAACGGTCAAAATGAAGAGGTGAAATTATTTTAAACTTTTTTGAACTATTCTATTCAACAGGTGTTCTTATAATACAAAGCGATAACGAACATACTTTCAGCATGAAAGTGTATAACGATAAATGACGTAGTACAGTAAATAAATCCAATTGCTTCAAAACAATTTGGATGATGAAACAAAAAAGAGGAAACGATAAGAAACATAAAAATTACTGTGCAGTTAAACGCCAAGATAAAGGGTCTAATGAGAATTAGGCCCTTTTGATGTATATGGATTTTCAAGAATTTGCAACTATTTTCCATGATGTATATATGGTATTTATTCGTAACTTAATACGATTAACCTATAATACTCAACTAACCAATTTATATTTAATTATACCAATTCCACCGCCTGAAGCTCAGTAGCTCGTCGATGTAGACCATCCTCAATTTTTTTAACTGTGATTGACGAGGCTTTTTTAATCCAGATGAGTAATGTTGATCGTACTGCAACTGTTCTAATTGTATTTGAATTCCAACAGTCTAATTGATTTATTCATCTCTCAACGATGTCACAGGGTTGGTTAAGGCCGCTTTGATAGCCTGAGTGCTTACTGTTGCAATTGCTAATAACAAAACACCTGCTACTGAAAGTACAAAGACACTCCAACCAATAACTACATTGTACGTATATGTTTGGAGAAAAAAGCGATCTGCGAACCAATATGATAAAGGAAAAGCGAAAAACAAATAATGTACTAATCCGAAAAGGAAACGAGATATCATCTGTAGTTTCTTTAATTTTTTTGCGCTGTATGGTTCTCCATACTTTTATTCATTTTTTAATGATGATATATTCCGTTTTCTTTCTTAATTTACGGCTTTATGTCATCAGCACATTAGCTACATGTGCAACAAACGATAAGCATTATAACACTAAATAAGATATGCGAAAATTTATTATGTTGATTTCAGTTGCAATGGTTGGATTATTAAGCTCTCATAAACCTATTGAGTTGCATAGTTTGATCGCACAGAAAACAAAAATAGATGTGAAAAATATGGGTAAAACCTATTATATAGATCCTTCTGGAGATGATGACAGCACGGGTACGAGTATAATAGGGGCATGGAAAACACTCGCTAAAATCAATGCTTCGGTGTTTGGTCCGGGTGACCGTATCTTGTTTAAAAGCGGAGGGGTATGGAATGATACTTTACATATGAAAAACTCGGGAACAGCGAAAGCGCCTATTATCATAGATAAATATGGTGGCGATGTTCGGCCAATTATAAATGGAGGAGGACAGAGAAATGGATCTAATGGTCTTTTTCTCAATAAAGTTTCTTATTTCGAGGTGAATAATCTAGAAGTGACCAATACAGTATCAACGGGTACAAATTATGCGTCTACCGGCATCCGTGTGGCAGGAGGTAGTCCATCAGAGCCGGCAATTAATAATATTGTGATTAAGAATTGTTATGTCCATGATGTGAATGGCACTATTGATGGAAATAAGAATTATAACAAAGGTTCTGGTGGAATTATTCTTGATGGCAAAATATATGGTGCATTGATACAAAGTTGTCATGTTGCGAATTGTTCCGTGGAAGGGATAAGAACAACTGGGGATAGAGCAATGGTTGCAAGATCTAAAGATATTATAATCGATAATAACTTGATTGAATATATCTATGGTGATGGTATTGTCATGTCCGGGGTAACTGGTGGAAGCAAGATCACGCACAATACGGTTTACAAAGCTTGTATGAACACTGGATCAGATAATTATGCAGGTATATGGACAATCGGTAGCTTGAACACACTTGTGGCTTACAATGAAGTATATGGTTTGACAGGTGGTGGAGTCAACGATGGTGTAGCCTTTGATGCGGATGGATATGATAATGATTCTGAGACCGATGGTGATATCTTTGAATACAATTATTCGCATGATAATAATGGTGGTTTTATGCTTTTTATGAATCAATCCAAGAATATTAAGGTACGTTATAATGTCTCTGTCAATGATATCGGTACAACTCAGTTAAAGAAACTATTTTTGTTCGAAAGAACGATATATGACTCACGTGAGATCTACAATAATGTTTTCTATATCAAAAATCCAGTGGAGAGCCTGTTTCATGTCATGAATGGGGAAAGTTCAGGAAAACCTTATGCAACTTTTTCAAATAATATTTTTTATACAACCTCAACAATAAACAGTCTTTCTACTCAGCCAGATACCGGCCTCCGGTTTAACAATAATTGTCTATATCCGGCGAGTACATTTACTGCTTTGAATTGGGGGACGACTGTTCTTAGTAATAATTTTTATAAAGACCCTTTATTTGTTAATCCTGTTGGCGGAAACGGACTTGATGCAGCGAAAGGTTATCAAGTCAGGAAGGGAGCACCGGTTCTTAATGCAGGTATTTTTATTAGAAATAATGGTGGAAAGGATTTTTCTGGAAATGCACTATCTTCTGGTAATCCCGATGTAGGGGCATTTCAGCATGTTGTTATTGCAAATGCAGGAAGTTCTCTTACCAAGAATTAAACAGTAATATAAAATCATCGATAATTGGCTTTTTATTTATATCTGTAGGTGTAAACTACAATAAGCACTTAAAGTACTGTCTCCAATGACGGCTGTTGCTACAATGGGATTGTTGTGTTAATCGGTTTGATTAAAAAATAAGGGAAGCCTTAAGGAAGGTATTGAACAACTAAAGCAATTCTTAACAGAATGGCTTTAGTTGTTTTTATATGACCTATATATTTTATTTCAGTCTTTCGATCTCGTCGATCGTAAGCCCGGTACCCCCAGCAATTTGCTCTATAGGTAAACCCATATTTTCAAATTTCAAAGCTGTCTCAATGGCTTTTTTGTGTGCACCTTTAGCAATACCTTCCTTTAAGCCCTCTTTTAAACCTCGATCATGCCCAATAAGCTGAGCAGTAGAATAGGTATTCTCTGCATCACGCTTATGTTTTAAACTTGCTTCGTATGCAATCTTATCCTCTGGTGTTAATTTTGCGACTTCGCCTATGTAAAATATAAGACCAAATACCCGCTTATCCAAAAAATCCGATATTTTATCAAGTTTACTCATGTTTTTCAATAGATATAACCAAATATCCATATCTGTCTTTATATCAGTTTCATTCTTAGTGAAATTTGGTAATACTAAAAAACTTATAACCAAGCTTTTCATAAGAAACACGATTATTCTGCTTATCGCAGAGAGCAACATCATAAAAATACTTACCCCGTTCAGTTTCTCATAATTCAAACTCTAAGATACCGATAAAATATACTTCGGGAAGTTCATATATATTTCCCTTATAGCCCTTAGGTATAAGTTTATTGATAAGCCTGGATGTATAAAAAACGGTTCGGTCTTTAAAAAAATCTTGATATAGCTGTTGCATCTCAATAATGAAATGCTCACCATCAATGCCGGTACAATACAGATCGAAAATAACCTTACGCTCATTTTCAACATAGCCATCCTGCTCCACTGGCCGATAATGAAGATCTTTAATAACTTTCTCTCCTTCAAAGAATCCAGAAAATAAAATCTAAATGATAAGCATATATATCTGTAATCAAGATGCCGTATGAGCAATAAAATTCGGCGATAGTGATGTAGTTTGAATATTTCTTTTATATTAGTTAAGTTAAATCGTAAATAAATAAGCAAACTACCAATTAGAATAAAACTATAAAAATCAAATCACTAGAGATTGTAACGTGAACTGTGTCAAGGGAATAATTTAATAAGATTTTTTATATTTAATTATTCAAACGACATGGTCATGAAAGAAAAGACCCCATTCGACTTTGAACGCTTCAAAGATGAAGCTATGCAAGGTCTTTATAACGGGAAGA
>NZ_CP066166.1:3999545-4000704 GCF_016132525.1 Sphingobacterium sp. UDSM-2020 | reverse complement strand
TGGAGTTGCTAACTTAGTCGGCAGTGTAAGTTAAGAACAATAAATATCTTAATTTTGAAACGATGACTAAAATCCGTAAAAAATATGATCGCACCTTTAAAGAACGTGCAGTTGAGTTGAGTAAAGACCGGAAAAACATTTCTGAGCTAGCCCGTGAATTAGGTGTATCAGCCGCCCAATTATATAAATGGCGTAAAGAATCAGAAGATTTCGGAGCAGGCAGCTTTCCCGGCAATGGAAATGTCAAACAGACACCAGAGCAGGAACGTATAAGTGCCTTAGAGAAAAAGCTTAAAGATTCAGAGCTTGAACTTGAGATATTAAAAAAGGCCATAGGCATCTTTTCCAAGAACGATCAGTAATATATAAGTTTATCAGGCTGCATCAACAAATATATCCGATTGAAAAGATGTGCAAGGTTATGGGAGTTGGTTCCAGAAGTTATTATACTTGGAAAAATGACTCTAAACCCGCTGGTGGCTCTAAAGTTGGCATTCTTGAAGAGAAGATAAAAACTATTTATTTCAATAAAAAGCAGCGTTATGGCAGTCCTAGGATAGCTGCTGAATTATTGGATAATGGTGTGAAAGCCTCAAGGATTACAGTCGCTAAATATATGAGAAAGATGGGGCTACGCAGTAAAATAGGCAAGAAGTTTAAAGTCACAACAGATTCAAAACATTCCCATAAAATAATGAAAAATGTATTAGATCGTAATTTCACCCCTTCGGAACCATCAAAAGTTTGGGTCTCGGATATTACTTATATCCACACCAAAGAAGGCTTCTTATATCTAACCACAGTCCTCGATTTATATGACCGTAAATGTATTGGGTGGAGTGTCAGTGAAACAATGAGGACCGAAGAAACTTCGTTGGCAGCATGGAAAATGGCGGTCAAGAACCGCAAATTGTTTCCTGGTCTGATTTTTCATTCAGATCGTGGAGTACAATATGCCTGCGAAAAATTCAGCAATACAGTAGATTCTTATAAAATCGTAACTAGAAGTATGAGTCGAAAAGGTGATTGTTGGGACAATGCAGTTGCAGAGAGCTTTTTTAAAACACTAAAATCAGAGCAAATATATGGGAACAAATTGGTATCAAAAGAGCAAATGAGGACAGATTTATTTGAATACATAGAAGTATGGTACAATAGA
>NZ_CP066166.1:3885982-3999445 GCF_016132525.1 Sphingobacterium sp. UDSM-2020 | reverse complement strand
TTTCGTCGTTTCTCAACACTACTCGTTACGTTACATGATTATATTTTTAAAGAACTTCTGTCGCTTCCGCATCTCGCTTCGGCTTTTATGATGTCGGCATTGCGCCGTTATCGATCTTGTTTCCGTTTCCCTTCGTTTCCGTTGGGACTGCAAAGGTAGAAATCTTTTTGGTTTCTCCAAAATAAATGTGAAAATTTATTTTTTTTGTTTCCCTGCTGTTTCTGCGTTTAATCTTCATTAAACCCTTCTTTTTTCAGTGCCCATCCTTTCGGATCAGCCGTTCCTCCCTTGCGGAGTGGTGCAAAGATAGGGACTTTTTATAATCACTTCCTAATCTTTTCCGGAAATAGTTTGCTGTGAACGGGTAAACAGCTTATAACCTGACCGATAAATTTACCTATGACCTATTACAGGGGCTGAGAAACGGACAATCCTGGCTTTAAACTATAAAAAGGGGTAGCGGGGGAACTGTTCGTCCTGAACCGTCTTTCATGGATGCAGTATGCTTTTAGGAGATGGTTCCGCAGAAATTATATCTTTTTCAGTACAGCGGCATCATCGACACTATTACTATTACTATTACTATTACTATTACTATTACTATTACTATTACTATTACTATTACTATTACTATTACTATTACTATTACTATTACTATTACTATTACTATTACTGATAAGGTGATCCATGTCTCCTCATGCTTTCCGCAGGGCCGACATCTTTACTTTATACTATATTACTATATACTACAAAAGGGTCCAGAGAAGTCGGGGTGTTTTACTATAGCCAGCTCCCCTCCGTACAGATACTCCGGAATAAGGCATATTATAACCTGATCCGGAACTGACAGGGAACTGATTATTATTTAAGATGGGATTTATATAGAGATTACTGAGGGTTTATAGGGGGTTTCTAGGGGTTTACCTCTACTAACCCCCTCTAAACCCCCTCTTATCCCCCTGTTATACCTCCATTATATGCGAACAAGATTCCTACTTGCTTATAACATGGTATCACCCTGCTAACAACAGCAGTTTTCTCCAGATTCAATTGGTTTAAAGAGCTGCTTTATCATTATACTGACGAACACAAATCCAATCCCTATTATTAGGTCCAATTGCTGTAAGCACCTCGCCCATCTCTTGCTTACTATAAAGCTGATTTTTCACATACTCACTATCATGGTATTGAAGACCACTATGCCTAATACACAAAAGTGAAATAAACCGATATATAACAAAGGTTTTGCATTTTTTTTATAACTTTAAAATCAACAAGAAATCAAAAAAGTTTTGATGGAAATTTTCAAAATATATCAAGTCGATGTAGCTGAAGCAAACCGCATCGCCCAAAGCGAAAATAATGTTCATCACCATGATTTCGAAGAGTTAATTATTGGTATTGAAGGAGAATTAGAACATTTTATTGATTTTAAATCCGAAACTTATGCAGCACCATTTATAAGTTTTGTTACCAAAGGAAAAACACATCGCGTAAAACCTAAGCTAAAAGCAAGAAAATGTCTATTTTGGGTATTGCGATTCAAAAGTGAATTTATTGCCGAAACGACTTTTCAACTGTACAATCATTTTCATGACCAAGCTACATTTAGGATCACTCCATCCGCTTGTTTTCAAAGAATAGTTCATATAGCTCAAATGATAGCCGATGAAATGCACGAAACACAAAGTGATTTGGGTATCGTCCGACAATTATTAAGCACCTTATTTACGATGATCGAATCCGAATATCGGAAACAGTTTCCAGAAGGCATACCCTATTCATCGACTTCTAGTACAACATTTAAAAACTTTTTAACCATATTAGAAGAAAATTATCATCGCCCAGAATCCGTAAATTTTTATGCGGAAAAACTCTTTATGAGTGCACGTGGTCTTAATATGATCTGTCATCAAATATTACAGCAAAGTGTTTCCGAAATTATTGAAACCAGAAAATTGATAGAAGCTAAAAATTTGTTGATGAATACCGATAAAACAATTTCGGAAATTGGATTTGAATTAGGATACAGTGATAAAGCCTACTTTACAAATGTTTTTAAGCGAAAGTCGGGGCAGACGCCTACAGAATTTAGGACTGATATAAAAGCAATCATTTCCAAATAGTACAACATTATTACCAAAAAACAATACCTATCCTCCTGTTATACTTCAGATATTTGTTTTAACTATTAAAAAGCTGTCAACAACAATATATCACCAGGAGTTAATAGCATGAATCGAAAAAAATTTATAACCGCTATGGCTGTATTACCTTTAACAGGAGCTGCTTTAAAAGTAAACTCCTTACGCAACTTATCTAAAAATTTTGAAGCAACCGAGAAGTTTCCCGTGTTATTTTTGGGACATGGAAGTCCTATGAATGCGATCGAAGAAAATGAATTTGTGGACGGATTCCGAAATATCGGTAAGACTTTTCAAAAACCAAAAGCAATATTAGTTATTTCAGCGCACTGGGAAACGCGTGGTACATTCGTTACTGCTATGGATAATCCTCCGACAATTCATGATTTTGGCGGATTTCCTCAAGCATTATTTGATGTACAGTATCCAGCTCCCGGAAGCCCTGAACTTGCACAGGAAACAAAAAAAATCATCACAAAAACTGATGTATTATTGGATGATAAGTGGGGCCTTGACCACGGGGCATGGTCTGTTGTCAAGCATTTATACCCAGATGCTGAGGTTCCGGTTATTCAAATGAGTATCGATTATACGCAACCTGCGTCTTACCATTATGAATTAGCACAGGAATTAGCTTCCTTACGTCACAAAGGTGTATTGATAATAGGCAGTGGCAATATGGTCCACAACCTGCGTATGGTAGCCTGGGATAAATTAAATGAGGCGGGATTTGCATGGGACTGGGCTCAGGAAGCAAAAGAAAAAATGAAAAATTACATTTTAGATGGTAATCACAAAGCTTTGATCGACTTCCGGAATCAGGGAAAAGCATTTGATTTAGCTATACCCACACCAGAACATTATCTTCCCACGATCTACAGCCTGGCACTAAAAGATAGACAAGATGATTTACTGCTGTTTAACGACAACTCTATAGGAGGATCTCTTGCCATGACCTCATTCAAAATTGGCTGATAAACACGACAATTATCCGTATTGCTGCACAGTAAATAGTAATAGCACAGTTTAAGAATATAAAAATAAATCCCTTATATTCGCCATATAAGCTATATAGAAAGATGGATATATCAAAACCTACAATTTCAGTTGAATACTGTCCGAAATGTAACTGGATGTTACGCGCGGCCTATATGGCGCAAGAAATTTTAAGTACTTTTACAGAAGATATTCATGGTGTCTTACTGATTCCGAGTGAAATAGCGGGTAAATACTCCATTTCAATCGATCAGCAACCCATATTTGACCGTAAAGAAATGGGAAGGTTTCCTGAAATAAAGGAATTAAAACAGTTGATAAGAGATCACATTAACCCGGATAAAGATTTAGGTCACTCTGAAAAGAAATAGTTATATTTTGCATTTTTAAGTATATTACAAAAACTATAAACGAACAGTATTGTTTTAGCTCTTAAAACAATACAAAAATTGCAAAAGTACATACATTAATACATCACGTTTTTAGAAATAAAACATATTATAATGAAAAAAATCTTCATAGGCTTATTCGTAATTACTGCTTCATTTACATCTTGCCAAAATCCAACACAAACAAAAGAAAAAACAGCACAAGACAGCAGTACAGTTGCTACTAAACAAGATACGGCATTTCACGATGAGCATAATACACAAAACTCTGTTGATTGGGCTGGAACCTACGAAGGAACTCTTCCATGTGCAGACTGTTCGGGCATTCATGTTATCTTAACCTTAAATATGGATGGAACTTTTGAAAAATCTGAACAGTATCTTGAAAAAGGTGGACCTTTTAAAGAAACTGGTACGTTCACATGGACTCCAGACGGCGGCTCGATTATTTTAAAGGAGAAAGATGGCGAAAGCAAATATAAAGTCGGTGAAGGTATGATGAAGAAATTAGATATGGAAGGTAAAGAAATTAAAGGAGAATTAGAAGAATTCTATAACTTCAAAAAGATAAAATAGATGCTGATCATCAGCGTCATATGACATAAAAAAAGCTCCTGAATAGTATTCAGGAGCTTTCTTTTTTAGACTTTAAGATCTATTTTGCATCTGGTAACAAAATAAATTCAAACATGCGGTCTTCTTTTAAATATTTATCAGCGACAGCTTTTACACTTTCTACAGACACTTTACTCAGGTCATCTAATTTTCTCAAGATTTCCGTTACATCCTCTTGATTTTGATAAGATCCTGATAGATAGCTAACCCAAAATCCATTCTCTTTAAGCTGTAGCTCTAATTGACGCTTTTGTTCAATAACAAATTTATCAATATCCTCTTTTACAGGTCCACTTTTCTTAATTTTAGAGACTTCATCTACAGCAGATTTTATCAGCACATCCACTTTATCCGGAGCCGTGCCAAAGCCGATACCAAAACTATAGCGTTGACGTGGCAACTTGCCGTAATTAGCAGAAGCGCCCACACTGTAAACCCCGCTTTCGGCTTCACGAAGACGTTCTAATAATTTAATGGTCAAGATACTTTCTAAGGCTTCCATATTGATATTTTCGCTTTCCGAATAAGTATAATCACCATAATAAGCTAATTGTACAGAAGCTTTATCCTCTTTCCCTTTATGAACAACAACACGCTTTCCTTGAGCTGGTTCTACTATACCTAAATCTTTATAAGACTCTTTACGTCCAAGATTCGGCAAGGCCGCTAAGTAATTTTCTAAATAAGGTTTAATTTCTTCTTCAGTAAAAGAACCTACGATGGTAAAGGTGAAGTCCGAAGCATCAGCAAATCGCTCTTTATAAATTTGAAAAGCTCGATCTTTGTCAATAGTTTTCACTAAATCGGCAGTCGCATTTTTTCTGCGGATATTATCCCCATAAAGCGTTTCTTTCACTTTATCGGAGAAAACATTTGACGGATCACTATCTCTATTTTCTAAACTTCCTACAGAACGGGCGATGATACTTTGGTAAACATCCTGATCCAGACGAGGTTCAGTAAAATAGCCATAAATCAATTCAAAAGCATTTTTTAAACCTTCTTTGTCCGAACTTCCATAGATTCCTTCATATCTTTCTGAAATATACGGTGTGATCCCGATATTTTTACCTGTGAGATACTTTTGTAATTCAACATTATTCAATTGACCCACACCACTCGCATCCACTAGACCCGCAGCATTACTCGCTGAATAATAATCTGCATCTGGATATAAAGAAGAACCACCTGGACTAAAAGCTGAGATACGTATTTCATCATTCTTGAAATTGGTAGGTTTCAAGATTACTTTGACACCATTGCTTAAGGTCAATTCTTTTACATTGATCTCTTTTAATTCCTTATTGGAAACAACAGATCCTTTAACAGGTTCCTTCGATAATAATGGCAATTTAGAAACCTTATCCTCATAAGCTGTTAAGTTCTGAGACTCCACTTCCTTTATCCAATTATTGACTGTTTGTTCAGCAGGTAAAGTAGCTTTATCTTTCTCCGGCCCCATGATGATGATATCACGGTTCAGATCAGTATAATATTTTGAAATCAGTGCATTAACTTCTTTCAAGGTCAATGTTGGTAATAGCTGTTTTGTTATTTTATAACTATCATCGTTACTTAATGCGGCATCATCTTTTAAGAAGTTATTCAAATAACGACCCACATAACTATCCGATTTTTTCTTGCTCTTTTCTATATAAGCAGTCTCATTACCTTTATTCATTGAAACGATGGCTCTATCCAATTCAGACTGTGTAAATCCAAATTTTTGGATGCGCTCAAATTCTGTCATCATCTTTTTAAATCCTACTTCCAATTGGTTTGGTTTAGGAACTACCATCAACGAAAACACATCTAATCCGGCAATGAAACCAGATATACTGCCTCCAGCTTGCATAAAAGGAGCATCTGCCTGTTGCATGATTTCAGAAAAACGATCGGCAACGATCGAGTTAAATGCCGAAATCAGTAACTGTTTGCGATAATCTTTTACGGTCACTGTTTTTTCCTCTTTACTTTTGATCATAATCTGAGCAACTGTATAAGGAAGTTCAGGATCTGTAATGGCAATAAATTGATTTTTATTCAATAAATCAACATTATACTTGGTACGTTCCAGCTTTTTAGCAGGAGCTTTTAAATCCGAAAATAAGGCTTTAACTCGAGCTTCCATATCTTTCACGTCGATATCACCAACAATGATGATAGACTGTAAGTCCGGTCTGTACCAGTCTTGATGAAATTTCCGGATCGTCTCCGGTTTGAAAGTTGTAATAATTTTTTCTGTTCCGATCGGTAAACGTTTAGAATAGCGAGATCCATTTAAAACAATTGGAAAATATTGATCCTGCAAACGTTGACCTACACCACGTCCGCCACGCATTTCCTGCATCACAATACCGCGTTCTTTATCAATCTCATCATCAGCAAGCAATGCATCTTGTGCCCAGTCGCGCATCACCTGTAAACCATTTTTCAACAGTTCAGGATCATCAGATGGAATGGGCAACTGATAAACCGTTTCATCAAATCCGGTATAAGCATTCAAATCGGAGCCAAAACGAACACCAGCTTTTTGTAGGTAATTGACCAACTCGTTTTTAGGAAAGTGTTTTAGACCATTAAAGTTCATGTGTTCTAAAAAGTGAGCCAAGCCTAATTGGTCATCTGTTTCTAATATAGAACCTACTTTGTTTGCTAAATACATCGTAACCCTTTTTTCTGGTTCTACATTCCGACGGATGTAGTAAGTGAAACCATTTTTAAGTTTACCTGTAAGCACCTCATTATCAAAAGGAAGTTTTTGATTCCAACTAACGGTGTCTTGTGCTAAAATTGCTCTCGCTTCAGCACGAAGTGATGTTGCCGCAGTACTAGGGGTTGTACAATAAAGAGTTGGCAACAAAAATGTTAATGCAATTGGTTTAATAAATCTCATGTTTTTGATTTACCTTAAGTTTTTAATTTAGTTGTTTTATAAAATTAATGTTCGAAAGTACAATTAATCTATTGTATTTTTGTTATGCATGAAGGAAGAAAATAATTGGTTGCTTTTAAAACGAGAATTCGGCCGTTTTTTGAAATTTGAACGCGGTCTGTCCGATAATTCTATTGAAGCTTACCTCAATGATGTTTCCAAACTGGAAGTATACAGTGAAGAAAATAAATTGACATTGCAACAAATAACCAGTAAGGATATACAGCGCTTCCTGATCTGGATAAATGGATTCGGTATTTCTCCCTTCACGCAGTCACGCCTATTGTCAGGACTTAAAACATTTTATAATTTCCTACTCTTGGAATACGATTGGGAAAATAATCCAGTCGAATTAATTCAAGCCCCTCGAATTGCACGAAAGATACCTAGTGTGCTTAACATCCAAGAAATCGATCAACTTATCAATGCCATCGACTTATCAACTCCCGAAGGTATGCGCAACAAAACAATTCTGGAAGTGTTGTATGGATGTGGACTTCGAGTCTCGGAGCTGGTAGGTCTTAAACTATCAAATCTTTACTTAGACGTAGAATTTATCAAAGTTGAAGGAAAGGGTAATAAAGAACGTCTGATTCCAATCGGGAGCCAAGCCATTAAATACTTGAAAATTTATATCAATGAAGTCCGACCGCACATTAAAGTCAAGTCGGGGCAGGAAGATTTTGTCTTTCTAAATAAGCGTGGAGCTGCTTTATCTCGTGTTATGGTATTCATTGTCATAAAAGAGCTGGCTACAAAAATTGGTCTTCAAAAAAACATTAGCCCGCACACTTTTAGACATAGCTTTGCTTCTCATCTTGTGGAAGGTGGGGCAGATTTACGCGCCGTACAAGATATGCTGGGGCACGAAAGTATCACAACTACAGAAATCTACACCCATATCGACCGCGATTATCTACAGAGCGTGATTACCCAATATCATCCCCGTTCCTAATCGGATATTTACAACTCTAAAATCACAACCCTAATTTTTTACAGTTAACTTATTCGTTAGTTGATACCTGTACCACTTTGATTATTTGGACCAATCTCCACGGTTCAAAAAAATAAAGGGGTAATCCATTTGTACTATAAAACGGTATAAACCATGACTTTTTAAATTATATACAACATTGTTGCATTATTATTTTAATTTAATGCAACAATGTTGTATTTTTGAGGCGTAATTTAATTTAAGCATGACAAAACAGTTCAGCGTCATCTCTATATTGGCACCCGTATTCATCTCATTATGGCCTTCATACAGCCTATTTGCACAAAAAAGACAAATAAGCGGAAAGATCATTGCGCTAGAAAACACCAGTCCCATTCATGGAGCTAACCTTCACTACGAAGGACATAAGAAAGCGATAACTTCCAACTTTTCGGGTGAATTTCAATTTAGTACTGAACAGAACTTCCCGATAAAATTAGTGACTTCACTCGTTGGCTACGAAAATGACACTACTTATGTGAAAAATGACCGTCCCGTACTGATAAGACTAAAAAAAGACGTTAAGAGACTCGCCGAGACACAGGTTTACGGTTATCAGGTTGCCGCCAAAACACAGATTGCACAACAGGTCAATGCGACAGCTTTAACTGAAAATAGAAACCGTTCGCTAGCAGAAGTTTTAAAAAACATCTCCGGAGTCCATCTCCTACAGACCGGATCTACCATCAATAAGCCCATTATTAACGGTCTTTATGGCAATCGCTTGGCGATACTTAATGATGGTATGAAACTCGAAAGTCAGCAATGGGGTAATGACCATGCTCCAGAAATTGATGTGTACGCGGCGAATGCGATTACGGTCGTAAAGGGAGCAGAAAGCTTACGTTATGGTGGTGAAGCATTAGGTGGAGCAATTCTGCTTTCCACTAAGCCCTGGAATAAAATTGATAGTCTTAGAGGGCAAGTTAGTCTAAACGGTTTCACAAATGGCAGAGGTATGCAAAGCGCATTAAACCTGGAGGGCATCACTCCCATAGCGGGACTGAAATGGTCTTTCAATGGAAACTACAGCAAAAGTGGTAATCGAAAAACTCCCAATTATTATCTGAACAATACCGGGCAGCGCATTTACAACCTAAATGCTGCAGTAAATTATCAATATAAAGACGCTAATTTTGAAGCTTCCTATAAACAATATCACAATGAAGCGGGCATTTTATCTTCTACTCATATCGGCGATATTACTTCTTTTCAGGAACGTCTAGCCTATGGGAGACCGTATCCCAGCGAACTCTTCGGATTCTCATACCAAATTGATGCTCCCCGTCAAGAGGTTAAACACGAGGTATTTCAGTTTGCTTACAGCCAGCGCTTGAGCGATGCTAAAACCTTATCCATAAAATATGCTTACCAGAATAACCACCGGCAGGAATATGATAAAAGACGTGCAGGCCGTAGCGCAATTCCAAGCATGGATATGGTTTTACGGACACATGCACTTGATGCATCTTATACTATTGAGGGCTTAAATCAAAAATTTATCACAGGCCTTCAGGGGCAGACACAAGTTAACAATAATATTGCTGGGACTTTTAATACCCCATTAATTCCTAATTACAATGCCTTTAATATCGGAGCATACGGTATATATCAATGGCAAAAAGACCGATTGGCCTACGAATTAGGAGCTCGTTATGATTTTAAGAATTTCGATGCTGCAGGGTATGACTTTTATGGTAAAGCTTATGGTGGCGACAATCAGTTTCATAACTTGTCGACCAACCTCGGTTTATCCTATACTGTCGACAACCATATGACTCTTAAATCAAACTTAGGACTTGCCTGGAGAGCTCCATCTGCACAAGAACTGTACAGCCAAAACGTACACCAAAGTACAGCACGCTATGAAAGAGGAGATGCGGCATTAAAAGCAGAGAAAGGATTAAAGTGGATCACCAGTTTAAATATCCATGAGCAGAAAAATTTCTTAAACATTGACATCTATGCTAACTACATCAATAATTACATTTACGTAAAACCGACCGAAGAATACGTACAAAATCTTTCAGGTACATTTCCGATCTGGCAGTATAGTCAAAACAATGCATTATTGGCCGGAATTGATGTACAGGGAAAATATGCCATCAGTGAACATTTAGATTACAGTGCAAACACCTCATTTATCTACGCCCGTAACCTAGATGAAAAAAACTATCTGCCTCTTATTCCGCCCCTATCGTATACACATGAAATCGCTTTTACAACAAAGGGCAAGACGAACTGGATGCATGACGTGAAATTTGCCTTAGGTCAAGAAATCTATGCCAAACAGTTTTTAACAACAGCAAGTATGGAGATGGCTCCCGCACCATCGGCGTATCAGCTTATCAATGGTTCCATTAGTTTAGGCTCTCTTATTGGCAACAATAAATTGCAAACTCGTCTTTTGGTAGAAAACATATTCAATAGCACGTACAAATCTTACACAGATCTATTCCGTTATTACAGTCATGGTGTAGGCCGAAATATACAGTTGACAATTAATTACACATTCTAATCATAACAAATACAGCTATCATGAAAAAAATCATTAACAGCAGCAAATTAGTACTGATCGCAGCAGTTCTCCTTTTCAACTCATGTAAAAAAGACGATCCTGTCCACGAACATGATAATGAAGAAATGAAAACCATGACTTTAAGTTTTACAGAAAAAACAACAAATGCCAAAGTCGAAGTTATCATCGATGCTACCGATACAAAACCACAGTCGTTAAACTTAAAAAAAGGCAACTATGATTTAGATATCAAATTAAAAGATTTTGATGGACATGAGGTACAACAGGAAATTTCTGACGATGCCGATGAGCATCAGTTTTTCTTCGTAGGCCCTACAAAGGAGCAGATCACCTTTACGTATTTAGATCAACAGGTAGGTTTAAAAAGCAACTGGAAAGTATTAGACAAAGCAAGTGCTATTCCAATGAAAATTGTCTTGATGCACGGTCTAAATAAAACAAAGGTTACCGCAGCAGACTGGAACAATTCAAGCTACCAAAGCATTGGTGGCGGTACTCCAGACATTTCAGTAAATGTAACTTTAAATCTTATTGACTAAAGATGAGGATGTTGGCAAGAGATTGCATTTAGCTATTTTCATTTTTCATGAAATAGTATATCTTTGCTAGCATGTCCCTGTAGTTTAATGGATAAAATTGCAGATTCCGGTTCTGTTGATATGGGTTCGACTCCCTTCGGGGACACACAAAAGCAGCGTTTAATAGTATTAAACGCTGCTTTTTTTATAATTTCTAACGCACATATTCCCCATTTCATTCCATCCAGCATCTTTAGGTAAATCCTATATTACGGTGAAACAGCCCACAGCAGCACCCTGATATTTTTTTGTGACTAAAACTAAAAAACCTCATCATCAAAAATCTAAAATCACTGCGTATTGCAAATAATAGTAAAGCAATTTGCGCAATGAACATGAATTGTCAAGCCAGTACTTTGGATATAAAAGACAATATTATTAAGTTTGACTCATCAATCAGCAGTACATCATATCAATAAAAAGAATGGTCTAGAGTAGCCCATACAATCAAAGGAAAAACATTATACCAGTATATTTTGGAAAAAATTACGTTTAGATTTGGCACCCTTCATGATATTGTTTCCCTGCAGGAACTGTTTGTCGATACTATTAAGCGCGTTTGCATCCAAGATTATAGCGCAGAGCAGGTAGCGGTTTGGAGCTCCAGCAGTGAGAATATGCAACGATGGACTCAGGTGTTAACGGAGCAGTATGTACTCATAGCAGCGTTAAACAACAGTATTGTCGGCTTTTGCACCTTAGCTGAAGGTGGTTATATTGATTTATTTTTTGTTCATAAAGATTACCAGGGTCAAAAAATAGCATCCCAGCTCTACCAATATATAGAAGCAGAGGCAAGGCGACTGAACACCGATCGTTTAACGGCAGATGTAAGCAAGACGGCAAAACCATTTTTTATAAAAATGGGATTTACAACCGTAAAGGAGCAGGAAGTGATTTTAAAAAATGTACCATTTATCAATTACAAAATGGTTAAAATGATCAGGCCTAATCAAAACTCCGCATGTTTCGGATTGTAAACAGCGACAATCATGATGAAATTTGGGTATAAATTAAAATGAAAATGGAAACACAATCAAATCTCAACTACAATCGAATAGCTTCAGCTATCGAATATATTCAACATCATTTTAAGGAACAGCCAAACTTGGATGAAGTCGCTGAAAAAATTCATTTAAGCCCCGCTCATTTTCAACGGCTCTTTACTGACTGGGCAGGTACAAGTCCTAAAAAATTTTTACAGTACATCAGTTTGCAATATGCCAAGAAACTGCTTGATGACAACAAAGAACTTACACTCTTTGATGCCGCATACCATACCGGACTTTCGAGCAGCAGCCGTTTACATGATCTATTTATCAATATCGAAGGTATGACTCCTGCTGAATATAAAAATGGAGGTCAATTTCTCAAGATCAATTACCGTTATGCAGACAGTCCTTTTGGCCCAATAATTATTGCATCTACAGCCAAAGGAGTATGCTATATCGCATTTGAAAGTAATGAAGCAAAAGCTTTCACCGATTTACAGGCTAAGTTTCCAAATGCCCTATTTCAGCAACGGGATGATGATCTGCAACAAAATGCCCTCTCCATTTTTCAAAACGATTGGTCTGCTCTTTCACAGATTAAATTACATCTCAAAGGCACCGACTTTCAATTGCGTGTGTGGGAGAGTTTACTCAAAATTCCCATGGGGAAACTGGCTACATATGGAACAATAGCAGAACAGATCGGAAATCCAAAAGCAGCTAGAGCTGTTGGCACAGCTGTTGGCAGTAACCCCATTGCATTTCTTATTCCGTGCCACCGCATTATCCAATCTTCTGGCATAACAGGAGGATACATGTGGGGACCAACTCGAAAAACAGCTATTATAGGATGGGAAAGTGCCAAAACACAGCAGGAATTATAATACGAAGCACCACCATTTAAACATTATGTATGGAATTATTTGAATATCCGATTGATAGTACGAAAAATTGGCTTCCAAAGGACGGAACAGTACATTATTATGGGAAAGTAGTGGGACAGGAACGTGCAGATTACTTTTATGAAAAACTATTGACAGCCATCGAATGGCGTAACGATGAAGCCGTTATTTTTGGTAAACATATATTAACGAAAAGAAAAGTCGCTTGGTACGGTGAGAAACCTTTTGAGTATACCTATTCCAATACAACCAAGCATGCTCTTCCTTGGTCAATAGAATTATTGGAACTAAAAGAAATAGTTGAAAGAACAATGGGAGAAACGTTCAATTCTTGCTTATTAAATCTCTACCATAACGGGGATGAGGGTATGGCATGGCACAGTGATGGCGAAAAAGATTTAAAGAAAAATGGTGCTATCGGATCATTGAGTTTTGGGGCTGTCCGTAAATTTGCTTTTAAGCATAAACAAACGAAAGAAAATGTAGGATTGATCTTAGAACATGGCAGTTTATTGGTCATGAAAGATGAGACGCAATCCCATTGGCTACATCGACTGCCACCTACTAAAAAGATTCACTCTCCAAGGATTAATCTCACTTTTAGAACAATTGTCGAATAAAATACCGTTATTTCAATTGCGTGTTTCTATTTTTTATAAATTTTTATACCAAACAGCGCGTGCTGTGCTCAGCTTTTAAGATATAGTCGTTAGCATTATGCGTAAGAAAAACAGTTCCATTCCTATTAAAACAATGACTGATGCTTTCAGTTCGGGAATTATTATAGCCAAAGCATCTTTCGATGAACAGGACCTCTTGAATCTGGATGATGCAAGACGATCACATCGGGATGACTATCACTCCTTCTTTCTGTTGGAAAATGGCACCACCGAAATCGAAATTGATTTTCAGCAATATACGATACCCCCCTACTCCATCCTCTATATTCACCCACATCAAGTACATCGCATTGTGGCGATGAAAAAAGTAGGTGGCAGTTTTTTGGGGATTAATAGTGAACATATAAATCCAGAATATCTGCAATTGCTGGAAGAAATGACACCATTAAAACCGCTTCGACTTTCTGAGGAAATATTTTCTATTTTGGAAACTAGCGTTTCTTTATGCATTACATTATCCGACCGTAAACAAAAGCAGTTACATCAATCCTTGCTAAAAGATAGCTGTAATACTTTGATCGGGCTCTTGACTTCGATGTACCTCGAGGGCGCTATACCTGTCGACAAACTTTCCCGATCTGAGATTATCACAAAAGCATTTAAGGCTTCCCTGCAACGTGACTTTCTCGCTATAAAAAGACCTGCTGCATATGCTATGCGTCTCAATATCTCTACCCCCTATCTGAATGAATGTGTCAAAGACGTCACCGGCTACCCTGTGTCCTATCATATCCAACAGCGTATCATTTTAGAAGCCAAACGCCTGCTTTATCATTCTGACAAGTCAGTAAAAGAAATCGCCGATGCCCTAGGTTTCGAGGATTACCCCTACTTCTCGAGATTATTCAGCAAAGTCACCGGAATGTCGGCACTATCTTTTCGGAACAAAAACCGCGATTAGTCCAATACCCTCTTCCTTTGCTCCATTGTTTGCGTTACAAATTAGCTGTTTCTTTGTCATGAACAAAAAAGCAATACCATGATATCAACACTACCCAAATGGGCAGGCGGAATACTAGAGAGTCTCGTTGGCCAGCGTGCTGAAGTGATCGGCACCACTTACCTCAGCCCCCATCTTAAAAAGGTGCGTTTTCAGAGCGACCTTGCCAAAATGAATTTCCAGATTGGCTATGCGAGTGTGATCCGTGTAAACGAAATCGAATACCGGAATTATACGATTGCCTATCATGATATGCAACTGGGTATTGTGGATATTATCTTTCATATTCACAATAATGGTCCCGGAAGCAGTTATGCAGACACTTTAAGCGTTGGTGATCATCTCTATATCAGTAGTCCGAGGGGGCATAAAGTGTATAACCCAAAATTTCAGCATCAGTTACTCTTCGGCGATGAAACTTCGCTCGGATTGGCATGTTCGCTACTTCCCACACTCAAAAAAAACAATCATTCCTTCCGGTTCTATCTAGAACTAGACGATGCAAATCAAGAAGTTCCTGAGCTGTTGGGCTTAGAAAACTGTAGTATCTTTCCAAAAAATGGATCGTTCGCCAATGCGGAATGGATCGATGGTCTCCCTATTTTTCATCATGAAAACTGGCTTCATGCCAGCTACACTTTAGTTGGCAATGTCACTTCCGTTCAAGCTTTTCGAAAGGCCCTTAAAAGAAACGGTGTAAACCGTATAACTACTCAAGGATATTGGCTAAAAGGAAAAAAAGGATTATAACAGATTGTATTAAAAATTTAAAATTAAAAACTGCATGATTTATGTATTTAAAACCTCAGTAGAAACTGAAAAAGACATTCTCATTTTAGAATATGGTTTAAATGAACACTGCACACCGGGCAGATGGAATTTCGATCTACAGGATTGCGATCGTATCTTACGCATCGATACTTTAAAGGAAAATCCACAATCTATCATTGGACTGTTGCAGGATAAAGGCTTTCACTGCGAAGAGCTTCCCTACTAACAAGATCAAATATGGGATCGTGCAGCTAAACTAAATATCAACATATTTACGCTAGTTACTGATCTAGATTTTTAATCAGGATAAAGCTTTCTGTTGCAGCAACGATAAAATTGTTATAGTTCGAGCAGTATGCTGTTCTAAAACCAAAGATTTATGTAACGGAGTCAAGAATCAAATCGTAAGATCAGTTGATGAAAATTAGCAATTAGCAGATATATGATTTTTGGAAATAAGATAGAATATCTACGAATCACAAATAAACATGCGGAATTTTGTGCTTTACATGACATCAATAAATTCACTTTGCAGATTGGTAGTTCCAACTTCGATAGGTATATTTAAAACCTCATGACAACATATGGTTTGTTTTGTAAACGTTTATCTTTTATAGATACTCCTTATGTTGCAATGCGTTCTTACGCAAGCGGTAAAACCGGCACTTGCAAGTTTTAATAATATAGGGAAGTAATACAGAAAATATGAATTTCTTAATCCAACAGCTAAAAAAATACGGACCAATTCATACTGATCTTGAGGAAGAATTGATTAAGAGAACTAAATTCATGACCAAACAAAAGGGTGATTTTTTTCTTAAACAGGGTCAAGTTGTATCCAATATGTTTGTTATTGAAAAAGGAATTGTGCGCGCATTTTACAATAAAGAAGATCGGGAGATCAATGTTTGGTTTGGTATCGAAAATATGATCTTAGGTTCAGTGATTCCTCTTTTCTTCAATCTTCCTTCTTTAGAGAGCATTCAGTTTTTAGAAGATTCCTCTATTTACTATATTTCCAGAGAAGATATGAATGAGCTTTATCAAAAATATCATCAAATGGAAACCATTGGGAGAAAATTAGCGGAAGAATATTGCAAAATATTAGAGGAGCGTGCCATTTCTTTACAGACTGAATCTGCTGAAGAGCGTTACAATACGCTACTGAAGAATGAAACCGCAGCGGCACAGCGCATTTCGCTAGGACATATCGCTTCTTATCTTGGTATTACTCAGGAAACATTAAGCCGGATCAGAAAAAAATAATGATAGTTTGCATTGAAATTTTAACTGAATTTGATATATATCAAAAAAAACAATCTCAATCTACCGTTCCTTTGTATGATTATTAATCATATAAAAAAATGAAATATTTATTTTTAGGCTTAGCTATTGCATTTGAATTACTTGGCAGTAGTTTTTTAAAAGTATCCAATGGGTTTTCAAAGTTAATTCCATCTATTGTCACTATTATGGCCTTTATAGCTTGCTTTTATTTTCTTTCTCTGGCGCTTAAATTTATTCCCCTTAGTATTGCTTATGCAGCTTGGGGTGGTATTGGTATTGTTTTAACAACTGTTATCTCGGTTGTTATTTTCAAACAATCATTAGATCTTCCAGCAGTGATTGGTATTGTTTTGATTGTTGCCGGAGTCATTATAATGAATTTCTTTTCAAAAGCTGCCTCACATTAAGCGATAGCATTTGAAATATATTTTTTTTCAACCATAAAATATACCTTGAGTGGCACGATGGAACTACCGAAAACTACTCATCGTTCTTGGTTTAATGTTAAAAAAAAAGGTCCTTATTACTTAAAGTAATAAGGACCTTATAAAATGAAAAGGTATAACCCTTATTTCAATTTTTTTACTCTGATATTTTTAAAGAATACTTCCGAACCATGTCCTAAGAAGGCAAGATGACCCGTTGTACGTTTTAAACCGGGATGATCTTTACCATCCAAAGTACCATTTTTGCTTGCCGCTGCAATATCAGCATCAAGAATCACTGTACCATTCAAAGTAACTTTAACACGGTTACCCTTTACAACGATTTCTTCCGTATTCCACTCGCCTACTGGTTTTAAAAATCCTTTTTTAGCCGTTACAACACCATAAACCGAACCATGGTATTGGTAAGGTTTCAAATCTTTATAGATATCTGCAGTGTTATCCAACACTTGGATTTCCATACCAGCATAAGCGGCATCACCCTCTAAAGGAGCTCTTACCCCCACACCATTGTTTGCACCTTCTGTCAATTTGAAATCAAAACGATAGATGAAATCTCCATACTCTTCTTTTGTATAAAGATTACCGCCGAATTTAGCGTCTGGCACCACCCTAAGATATCCTTCATCATTGATCACATAACCATCATTCTTCGTCCACTTATCTAAGTTTGTACCATCAAATAACACCTCAAAACCTTCTTTCTTTTCTGCGTCACTTAATTGAAATACATTTTTTCTAGCCAGCTCTTTTACGTAGATATCTCTATAAGACACCACCGTACCATGAGCCTGCAACTCAATCTGCTCGGTAGGGAAAATAGATTGATTGCGATCCCAATAATTTTCTAAAGGCACATTATCGGTAACCAATTTACCATTTAAGTAAACTGTCACCTTGTCGTCAACCATCTTAATTCTGAACGTGTTCCACTCACCAAGGGCATTATCCGCCACCAATAATGGTTTTGATTCAGCCTTTTGGTTATTATAAAGACCACCAGAACCCACTTGAGCACCATCTTTTACGCGAGAGATGTCCCAGATCTGAACCTGTGGTGTACCACGAAGATAAATCCCAGCATCACCTTCTTTACCGTTTTTATCCAGTTTCCAGTCAACCAACATCTCAAAATCGCCATATTGTTTAACCGTAGCAATGTTATCTCCCTTACCGTTGAAGATCAATTCACCATTATTAGCAGCCCATCCCTGACGCATTTGCTCATCAGCTTTTACCTGCGCAGCAGCCAATTCCTTCTCAGTCATTTGACCTCTTTTAATCGGGTTTGCGACTAAACCTTTCCAGCCTGTCAGATCCTGTCCATTAAACAGGCTTACAAAACCTTCAGATTTAGGCATTTCTGCAAGGTGCTTAACAACAGCTTCTCTTAAGTATGCACTTTCGCTTCCGCTTAAATTGTTGATCACCTCATTCAAGATGTTGCGGACGTCAGAACCTATAAAAGATTTATTATCTAAAGCAATGTTCATTGCAGTGTTAACGGCAGTACCCTTCAGTTCCGGATCTTTCAAAAACTTACCTGAAAATACAACTGCCTGGTAGGTGCCCGTACTTTGTAGAGAACCTAAAACAGTTCTTTTTTGGTTGTTATTTTTAGCAACTGCAAAAGCATCTTTCAATAAAAGGGTCTTCTGATCGTTTGTTTCACTCGATCTATTGATATTCTTGATCAATCCAGCAAATACTTTTTCACTTAAACCACCTGATAAGTTTGTTCTTGACAACTGGATGAGCTCATTTAATGCTAAAGGAGTCGACCAGTCTGCGATCGCTAAAACAGCGGCATCACGAAGAGCAGGATTATCAGATTTCAAATAATTCGTAACCGCATTCAAAGACTCCTGATCGCCAAGTCTGGCAAAAATTGGAAAGAATTTGGTTGCACTAGGTGCTGCAGAACGGGAAATATTCGCGGCAAGTTTTTGGATATGTTGTTCTTTGTTAGGACTAGACTGGATCACATTTGCAATCGCAACCTCTAAATTCCTGCTTGAAGTCTCATCCGCTTTTGTCAATAAATTAACAAGTATTTCTAGATCTTTCTCCTGTGCAACATTTGGTAAAGCCTTGTTGATGGCTTTATTTACATCAGCATTGGTGCTATTCAAAGCCAATACAGCTTGCGAAGAATTAGCATTTGCCCTTGTGCTCAAAATGTCCAATAATTGGATTTTCTTAGCATCATCAACAGTTCCTAATGAATTGTTGATCACGTCCATTGTCTGTTCATTTTTTGAACTTAACAAAAGTGCTTTGATCGATTCATTCAGTTGCGCATCTGTAGACAAATTATCAATTAAAGCTTTCGAGTCAGCACCTTTAGAAAGGAGGTTGATCGCCGAGAGACCCGCTAATTTAGCATGTGCATCTGTAGACTTACCAACAATTTTTTCGATTGCTTTTAATTGAGTTATCGAACCGTTTTGAGCAATATAGTTCAATAATGATTCTTGCACAGCAGGGCTTGATTTCGCTGCTAGTCCTAATAGTTTTTTAGTATCATTTGCATCTCCGTATTTGTGCAATAGATTTAAAGCAACGTGACGGTAGACATTATTTTCGTTTTGAGCCGCCGCAAACAAGTTTTTCTTTTGTTTTTTAGCATCCAATCCTGTCAATAAAGTTAACGATCCTACTTGTGCATTGATTGCTTTCAATTTAGAAGCCTCAGCAAACAAAGTATTTAAATAAGCAATTGCTTCTTTATTTTTTTTGTTCTCAATTAGAGATTCGGCATAGTCCAGACCTAAACCGATACCATTCAGGTTATCATAACTATAATTTGCAGTTTTAAGCTCTTTTTCAAAGATCGGAAGCGCTGCTGTTCCTCCAATTTTGCTCAGGGCAATCAAAGCAGTACGTTTGAAGCTATCCGATTTGAACTTATCGATCAAAGCGATGATAGCCGTCTCGGTATCTTGATTTTTAACATCTCCCAAAGCGGTCACGAGCGCAACTGCACATTTTTCATCTGTTACTTTCGCTAATCCTTGTGCTAATGCATCGCTTGATTCTTTCGTATTGATCGAGACCAATGTGCGTGCCGCACCATCAGCCAAATATGGTGTATTTAAATAAGTAGCTACTTTACTCACAGCAGCATTCGTTGCACACTGACGTAAAAGACGCAATACAAAAGCTTTGTTGGTATCCTCTTTCACCGTACCCAATGCATCCAATAGACCTTGTACAAATACTTCTTTCTGTTTTTCTTTGCCTGGTTGGTTAACAAAGAAAGAATAGCTATTTGTGGCATACTCTACTTGCGCATTGTTTTGGCCCTGCGGTTTCAATTGATTTAGCATCGCCGCGATTTCACTTGATGTAAAGTTTTCCAACTCGTTCATCGCGTATAAAAACTTAGCCTTTTCTTCGGCAGGTTGTTGCCCCAGTACATCAGCTATTTTAGTAGCAGTCGTTCTATTTTGGGGCTGTTGTGCATATGCTGCCACTTGAAGTATTAATAAGGCAGATATCGTATTAAAAACTTTTTTCATTTTAGATAGATTAGAAAATTACATTGACCAAGGGCCACGCATCGGTTGATAAACTAAACGGTTTGCTGCATCGTCATTGATAAACTCATCTTTTGTAGAATCAAATTTCAATGAGCGGTTTAAACGTAAGGCGATCAAGCCCATGTTGACCAATGTACATGAACGGTATCCGTTCTCTTCATTTAATGCAAATTTCTCGCGTGTACGTACCGATTCCAAGAAATCTGTAATCTGTGGTGCTGGCTCAGGAAATTGTGCCAGTTTTCTTTCCATATCCGGTATATCAGACACAAAGCCTTTATACAGCTTCCCTTTAGGTCCCTCTATATAAGCCATGCCTTCATCTTTACCTTCACCATCTAAAATAATCTGACAGCCATCAGCATATGTATAAACAATTCTTCTCCAGGTACCGACCGCATCACTATGTTGCTGCGGCGCATCAACTTCTACCGATACAGGACTTTCGCCATCTTTTCCTAAGAAATATTGAACAGGATCCAAATAATGTTGGCCCATATCACCAAGACCACCGCCATCATAATCCCAGTATCCTCTAAAAGTTGTGTGCACGCGATGCGTACTATAAGGTTTGAAAGGTGCAGGACCTAACCATAATTCATAATCCAATTCTGCTGGTACCGGTTCAACAGGAAGGTTTTCTTTCCCTACCCAGAAAAATTTCCAGTCAAAACCAGTATGCTTGCTGATCGTTACTTTCAACGGCCAACCCAACATACCTGTATCTACCAATTTTTTAATTTTTTTAACCGGAACATTCATTCCGTAGAAATTATCGGCAAAACGGAACCAGGTATTTAATCTAAACATATTACCATGTTGTGCGATCGCTTCTTTGACACGTTTTCCTTCACCGATAGTACGTGTCATCGGCTTTTCACACCAGATATCTTTTCCTGCACGCGCTGCTTCCAAAGACATCAAACCATGCCAATGCGGGGGAGTTGCAATATGCACGATATCTACTTCAGGGTTTTTAATTAAATCACGAAAATCATGATGTTCTTTAACTCCGCCACCTAAAGCCTGTTGCGCTAGAGCCAAATGTCTTGTGTCGACATCACATATCGCCACTGTTTTTGTTCCCGCGTATCCAAAATGACCACGCCCCATTGAACCTACGCCAATGATGCCCTTCGTTAAATGGTCACTTGGAGCCAAATATCCTTGTCCCCCTAATACGAATCTAGGGACAATTGAAAATGCCGCTGCTCCTGTGATGGATTTCTTTAAGAAATCTCTTCTGGAGCTATTTTTTTCTTTCATACTTATTTAATAAATGATAGTTTGGTTGTGTTAGATTTAATAATCTGTTAAAATACAACTTTTCACTAAAAAGCAGGCCAAAAAAAAGCTTCGTCGGGTAACAAAGCTTTTACAATCAAAATAATACGGTATTCTAACCCTTAGAACGTCGGTCGTTCATATAATGTTCTCGTCGCTATTGACCTTCCTAAGGTCAATTCATCGACATATTCAAGCTCACCGCCGAAAGCAATACCACGTGCGATAGTGGTGACCTGGATATTAAATTCTTTGAGCTTACGATACAAATAAAATATCGTTGTATCTCCTTCCATCGTAGCACTTAATGCCAATATCACCTCCTTGACATCTTGCTTACGCATACGGTCGACCAAACCGTCAATCTTCAAGTCAGACGGTCCTACCCCATCCATTGGTGAAATAAGTCCCCCTAGTACATGGTAGATTCCTTGGTAAGAATTGGTATTTTCAATCGCCATCACATCACGCGTATCTTCCACGACACATATAATGGAATGATCCCGCTTTGGAGAGGTACAAATTTCACATTCATGATAGTCTGAAATATTAAAACAGATATGGCAATACTGAATTTCTTCTTTCAATTGATTAATAGTAGATGTAAATCGTGCAACTTCAGCATCCGATTGCTTTAACAGGTGTAAAACAAGTCGCAATGCAGTTTTTTGACCTACTCCAGGTAAACGTCCAAACTCGGATACAGCGTTTTCTAATAATTTAGAAGAGAAATTCATGGCACAAATTTAACAATATAATAGTTAAAGAAACTGTTCAAATTAAAAATATTCCTTATCTTGTATTCCCTTCAAATGAAAAGGAACAGTAATTTTTATAATAAGAGTATAGCATGGATATTACAAAAGACGACAAAATAAGAAGTGCCTTTGAAAACAAAACGTGGCAGGAGATAAAAGTAAAAGATTCGTGGCAAATATTTAAGATCATGTCCGAATTTGTAGATGGATTTGAAAAATTAGCTAAAATTGGTCCTTGTGTTTCCATTTTTGGATCTGCAAGAACTCCACAAGATCATAAATACTATCAAATGGCTGTCGATGTGGCAAGTTTGTTGACTGCACGTGGCTATGGAATTATATCTGGAGGTGGCCCCGGTATCATGGAGGCTGCAAATAAGGGAGCTTATGAATCCGGCGGTAAATCAGTAGGATTAAATATAGAATTGCCGTTTGAACAATTTCACAACAGATATATTGACCGTGATAAACTTCTTGAATTTAACTATTTCTTTGTTAGAAAAGTCATGTTCATGAAGTATTCGCAGGGTTATATTGTTATGCCGGGCGGATTTGGAACAATGGATGAATTATTTGAAGCAATTACATTAATCCAGACAGGTAAAATCGCACGCTTCCCGATTGTGTTAGTGGGTTCCGAATATTGGTGTGGCCTTTTCGACTGGATCAAGAACACAATGCTAGGTGAACGCTACATCAGCGAAGAAGATCTAAAACTCTACCGCATCGTTGATACGGCGGAAGAAGCCGCAGATCATATTTTCAGATTCTACGACAAGTATTTATTAAAACCAAACTTTTAATAATAACCGGTATCGATATACAACGGGTTCCATACATATGTATGGAACCCTTTTTTTTGTTATAACAAGGGATTTCGCAAAACTACCGTACGCTACGCTATCACAACTTCGCAATCTTAAGCTTTAAAAAATGGGAACATGCAAAAACTCATCTCATCTCCGTGTCCGATAATTGACACTGAAAACACCACCTCTATTAAAACCATCCCAAATGATTAGTGGCATAGCTAAGACCCTACATCAAAATTAAGGCTAAAGCCAGTTGTTACTTTGGACTTGATCGGTGCAGTATGCCACAACCTGATAATGATAAAAAAGTAACATTATTGGCAAATATAAAGGTAGTATTTTGAAAAAATATATTGAATCTTTATATCGGATCTAATAGTTCCAAAACTTATAACTAAACTCTAAATTCCCTACTACTGTAACCTCTCAAAATATAATGAAGATAAAAAGAAATCTAACCTGTTGTATATTATTATTAAGTTTTTCAAGTCAGGCGCAACAAAACGTCAATTCATCTAATAATATAGGCAGTCGTGCACAATCACAGCAAAAGAGAAGTTTGATAAAAAATTCTGATGCAGATAATCAATTCTTTTTAAGTAAAAAAAACTTAATGACTGCCGTCTGGAACGCACCTTTTAGCTATGAAAGTATCCGCAGTAATCATGCACCTATTGGACCTTATATAGGCAATGGTGATGTTGGTGTGGTGTGCCATACTGCTGAAAACAGCCAGACTTTCAGAATCTCAAAAGTCGATTTTGTAACAGATGGCTGGTCGGACTGGGCCGGATCCGGCCCCGCTGCCCTTCCTGTTGGCGGGGTTAAAATAACCGTAGAATCACCGATAAGCGCTGGTTTTAAGTATGAGATGGACCAACTAGGTAATGAATTGCGCATGCGTACAGCAACAACACAACCTGTGCATATGAAAAGCTGGATATCTGTTAATGAAAATCTTTTAGTCACTGAACTGGTAAATAACACAAAAACTCCAATCAAAATATCTGTAGATACTTATGCCGATAGCATATCGGCAACATATGGCACAACAGCCGATGTGAACAGTAACGTAACGCAGGTAACCAGACAAACTAAAACTACAGATGTAAGATGGGTCTCTAAAGCCGGTATATCGACTAAGGTTCTTGGCGCATCATCAATTTGCAATAGAGAATCCCAAGCCCAGACCAATACGCACTTTACTCTTAAAGCTGGAAAAACTGTCTATGTACTGTCTTACATATCGGGTGGCGGTATGAAGAACGATGCACAGATGGAAAACGCATATAAAACACTTCATGATTTGCAAAATAACCGTTTAAATGCTTTAAGAAATACAAAAATAGCATGGTGGAAGGATATGTGGAATAGGTCATATGTGGAAACAAATGATGAATTGATCAACAGACAGTACTTAAGTTCGATCTATTTTCTAGCTTCTGCCTATAACGAACATTCCCCGGCATGTGGCGGCATGTATGGTGTCTGGAATATGGATGACAAAATGATGTATCATGGTGATATCCATTTAAATTATAATAGCCAAGCTGGATTTTATAGCGTCTTCTCCGCGAATAGACCCGAAATTGCAAAACCTTTTTACAACTTCATTGAAGCAATCTTACCTGATGGAAGAAGACGTGCGCAAAATGACATGGGAACTGTCCATCCTTCTTTAGCTGGGAAATCATTTAGAGGAGCTGTTTTCTTAGTTGGTGGACTGGGAATTGGCATACCTTACAATTATTACTGGCAACAAACGATGAATGCGCCGTTCAATGTACCACTTTTCAGCTGGTACTATGAATATACTGGTGATTTAAATTTTTTAAAAAACAGAGCTTACCCCTTTATTAAAGAATGTGGTGATTTCTATGAAGATTACCTGAAAAAGGAGCCATATGGTGATACTTATAGATACAGTATCACTACTGGCGCACATGAGAGTTCCTGGGATCTCAATCCTCCCTCCGATCTAGGTTTCATCAAGCAAACCTTCAGCTTACTTCTCAAGTATAGTAAGTTATTGGATGTGGATGAAAACCGGAGAACGCTTTGGCAGGATATTCTCGATCACCTCCCTAAATACAAGGTAATACAGCCGACCAAGACACCGAATAAAGGCTTGCCTGTTTTTGCAAAAAATGAAGCAGGATGGGATCTGCCAAACCACATGATACAAATGCATCCGGTCTACCCCTGCGAAGTACTCGATTTACTTTCAGATCCAGATTCTTTACAGATAGCTAAAAATACGGTTGAATACTATGAAGTTGACCAAAATGGATTTCAAGGATCAATGAATGCGTTAGGTCTAAGCGGTTATATTATGGCTGCACGCGTTGGCTTCTCCCCTGAAATAATTATTAAAGACCTAAGCATATTGGCCAGCGGTGCTCAAAAAAACTTCTTGATTACAGATGGCCATCATGCTTCGGAAAAAACAGCCCTAGTTGAAACGGTCAACTCAATGATGCTTCAAACGCTTGATAACACGTTGTACATATTTCCCAACTGGGTAAAATCAAGCGCTTCATTTACGCGCCTACGGACTAAAGGTGCCTTTTTAGTTTCTGCAGATTATGATGGCACTACCATAACAAATCTATCCATTTATAGTGAAAAAGGCACAAAATGCCAGATCCACAATCCTTGGAAAGAAAAAGAAATACAAGTAATGGAAAATGGTAAGCAAATAGCCGTAAGTAAGACAGGAGAAAGGTTTTCATTTGAAACAAAAATAGGTCGCCACTATATAATCAAGCCTATAGGGGCTTAAGCTCAATAAAATTAAATTTATGCCGGTTCATCGCTGGTATAAATTTAATTTATATAAAGCACACGATCTGTAAATAATTGGGCATTAAATCTTTCGATCAGTATAAACACAAAAAAGGTCAATCTTTTTGAGATTGACCTTTTTGAGCCTCCTATCGGAATCGAACCAATGACCTACTGATTACAAGTCAGTTGCTCTACCAGCTGAGCTAAGGAGGCATCATGTGTGAAAGTTAAAAAAGAGCCTCTTATCGGAATCGAACCAATGACCTACTGATTACAAGTCAGTTGCTCTACCAGCTGAGCTAAAGAGGCTTTTTTAAATAACCCTTTCGAATTATGATGGTGCAAATATCGAAACCTTTGACAACAAAATCAAACTTTCCTGGCATTTTTTTTCATATTTTTAATAATTTTCTGAAAATCAAGCCATTTATTTTCAATTCAAATCGGAACCCATCGCGGCAAAACACATAAACATGAAATTTTGTCATTTCACAATAAAAATACAAGACATTTTTTCCGAAAAAAGAATAAAAACAGATATGGCATTTTGATTGTTATCCAATTATCAAATCAAAAAGCAAATAAAACCATGAATTTCAATAACTATACAATTAAAGCACAAGAGGCGATTCAAAAAGCTTCGGAGATTGCCACAGGCAATCAACAGCAGGCTATTGAGACCGCACATATACTTAAAGCCTTGCTAACAGTTGATGAAAATGTAATCAGTCATCTGTTAAAAAAATTAAATGTAAATATCCCTTACTTAAGTGGAGAACTGGATAAGCAAATTCAGGCATTCCCGAAAGTCAGCGGCACAAATGTCTATTTGAGTAACACCTCAAATTCGGCCTTGCAAAAAGCGCAAAGCTACTTGAAGGAGTTTAATGATGAGTTTGTATCTGTAGAGCATCTACTTCTAGGTATTCTAAATGCAGGCGATAAAACATCTAGTCTACTGAAGGATCAAGGTGTAAATGAAAAGGATCTTAAATTAGCGATCAAAGAACTACGTGGCAACACAAGAGTGACGGATCAAAATGCCGAAGCTACCTACAATGCTTTGGGAAAATACGCCCGTAATCTAAACGAGTTTGTTGAATCGGGAAAATTAGATCCTGTGATAGGCCGTGATGAAGAAATTCGTCGCGTGATGCAAATCTTATCCCGTAGAACTAAGAATAACCCCATCTTGGTGGGGGAACCAGGGGTTGGTAAAACCGCTATTGCCGAAGGTATTGCACACCGCATCATCAATGGTGATGTGCCCGAGAATTTGAAATCAAAAATCGTATTCTCTTTGGACATGGGGGCTTTAATAGCCGGTGCAAAATACAAAGGTGAGTTTGAAGAAAGATTAAAAGCTGTTGTCAAAGAGGTTGCAGACAGTAACGGTGAAATCATCCTGTTTATCGATGAGATCCACACCTTAGTTGGTGCTGGTGGTGGTGAGGGTGCAATGGATGCAGCCAATATCTTAAAACCGGCGTTAGCACGTGGAGAACTTCGTGCTATTGGTGCAACAACATTGAACGAGTATCAAAAATACTTTGAAAAGGATAAAGCATTGGAACGTCGTTTTCAAAAAGTAATGGTTGACGAACCAACTACTCAAGATGCAATTTCAATCCTGCGCGGATTAAAAGAACGTTACGAAACGCACCATAAAGTGCGCATTCTTGACGAAGCAATCATTGCCGCTGTCGAATTGTCAACCCGCTACATCTCGGATCGTTTCTTACCAGATAAAGCGATTGACCTAATGGATGAAGCGGCTTCAAAATTACGTCTTGAAATGGACTCTGTTCCTGAAGCTGTAGATGAACTGAACCGCCGTATTATGCAACTCGAAATTGAACGGGAGGCAATAAAGCGTGAGCATGATGAAAAGAAAGTCAGTGAACTTTCTGAAACGATCGCTAATCTATCTGCCGAACGCGATTCTTTACGTGCATCCTGGCAGTCAGAAAAAACGTTGGTGGACAGTGTCAACCAGGAGATTGAAAATATAGAAAATTATAAGCAGGAAGCTGATCAGGCGGAACGTGCAGGCGATTATGGAAAGGTAGCTGAGATTCGCTACGGCCGTATCAAAGATGCGCAGGATAAGGTTGAAAAATTAAAAGCAGAATTAGCTGAAAAGCAAGATAGCAAACGGATGTTAAAAGAGGAAGTGACTTCTGAAGACATTGCTGATGTGGTATCTAAATGGACCGGTATTCCTGTAAATAAGATGATCCAGTCTGAGCGCGATAAGCTTCTTTCTCTAGAAGAGGAATTACATAAACGGGTTGCCGGACAGGAAGAGGCGATTGAAGCGATTTCTGATGCTATCCGCCGTTCAAGAGCGGGACTTAGTGATGCTAAGCGTCCCATTGGTTCTTTCATCTTTTTGGGAACTACCGGTGTGGGTAAAACGGAGTTAGCAAAAGCACTAGCTGAGTTCTTATTTGATGATGAACATGCGCTTGTCCGAATCGATATGTCCGAGTACCAAGAGCGTCACGCAGTGTCCCGACTTATCGGAGCGCCTCCAGGATATGTAGGTTATGAAGAAGGTGGACAATTGACTGAAGCTGTTCGCCGCCGTCCATATTCTGTCGTACTTTTGGATGAAATTGAAAAAGCACACCCTGATGTGTTCAACATTTTACTGCAAGTACTCGACGATGGTCACTTAACAGATAACAAAGGTAGAACGGTGAATTTCAAAAACACGATCATCATCATGACTTCCAATACCGGATCGCATATCATTCAAGAGAATTTCTCGCAGTTGAATGATCATAACAGAGATGAGGTTATTGCAAAAACAAGAGGTGAAGTGTTTGAGCTTTTACAAAAATCAATTCGCCCAGAGTTCCTGAACCGTATTGATGAAATCATCATGTTCACACCTCTAAGCAGAAATGAAATTGCAAGCATCGTACGGATGCAATTTAGCCATATTCAAAAACAATTGGCTGAGCAAAATATCTTCATCACTGCTTCGGATGATGCTATGGATTGGCTAGCGCAATTAGGATATGATCCGATCTATGGTGCAAGGCCATTGAAACGTGTTATGCAAAAACGCATCCTGAATGAACTTTCGAAAGAAATCCTTTCAGGAAAAGTAAATAAAGATGCGGTAATCCAATTGGATGTATTTGATGGTCAATTTGTCTTCTTGAATAAAAATGAGGTTGAATAAAGGTCAAAGCACCTTTTAAAATTAAAAAAGTGGCTACTCGCAAGAGTTAGCCACTTTTTTATATTTTAAAGAATAGTTGAAAACAATTTTCATTTATCCTTAACGCTGAACATGATTTTAGTTCATCAGAAAGTCATGGATAAGCCTTACTTTTTCCAGACAGTTCTTGTTGTATTTGAACTTTTATATATCGTGTAAGTAAAGTATGCGAAACCAGAAAACAATACTATAGCTAATGCAGCACTGCCCATAAAACCCAACTGCTCTGCAATAGCAGCTAAAACACTTTTGAAACCCGATCGGTTACCACTCGTATCAGGCACTTCGCCATTTTCTAATTCCCTTGCCATCATCACCAGCGAAAAACCGAAAAAAGCAATTGCAATTGTATAAAGCAAATTACGTATCCAGGTTTTGTCTTTTATAACTTCTACTGTTTCTCTAAGCCCTGATTGCTCTTCAATTGCCTGAATGGCTTCTTTCAATTGGGCTTTATTCTCAAAGTCTGCAACTACAGCTTGATAATCTTTTGGATCTAATACATCAATATCAAGCAATGGTGGCTGATTATCAAAAAGTGGTACAGCTCTTTTTATTTGACTAAAAGGGATGAAAATAATATGTTCTTCTGATTCTTCAGAATTATTTAAATATGCTGTTAAAGATGCTTCTGGCAATTCCGCTTCGGCGAAGTAAAATCCAGTTGCTGTCATCCAACGCGTTTTAAAAACTAATTCTTTATTTTGATAATACTTATCCATAATTTTTTCAGTAAAAATTCGTCAAGTTGCTAAAATAGCAGATTAATTCAATACATCTGCTACTAATTTCCGTTAGAATTTCATGTTATATTAACTATTCGCCCAAATCCCACTCCCAAACACTATGGTAGCTTTGCATGGTATCTACATATTTAATAAAATTATCATAAAACTCATGCTTACCCACAGTGGCACTATCCCCCACCACAATGAGCTTTTTCTTTGCCCTTGTCATAGCAACATTCATCCTACGCACATCGGAAAGGAAACCGATTGCCTGCTGATCATTGCTCCTTGTTAAACTGATATATATGATATCTTTTTCCTGCCCCTGAAAACTATCGATAGTGTTAATTTGGATATGATGACGAAAGGGAGCAATCTGCTCATCATTTACTAATAATTCATTTAGCACTGTCGCTTGTCTCCGGTAAGGAGTAATAACTGCAATCGCCGGAAAATCACTTTCATCATAAACCTGTTCAAAAGATACCAATGATTGTTTCAAATGATTGATAACAAAACGAGCCTCCCCTACATTAAATGTTGCTGTACCATCCTGTTCTTCCTCAAAACCCGCCCCTGCAGTGTCAATAAAAACAACAGGTTCCGAATCTTCTTTGAGCGCCCAATGCTGTACATGATCTCCTGCAATGAGATGATCATCATATAGTGCCGTAGAAGGGTACTGCATAATCTTTTCATTCATCCGATACTGAACGTTTAATAAAGAAACATGTTCAGGATAACGTTTTACTAATTTTTCAAACAACGTATGATAAAGACCGATATTCATCTGGGCATTTGACTTCACCGTGGGAGGAAGCTGACAATGATCACCTGCAAGCACCACCTTATTTGCTTTTAGAATCGGAATCCAACAAGCGGGTTCTAAAGCCTGTGCTGCCTCATCGATAATAACAACCTGATATACTCTATTTCTGACTGCGTACTGATTGGATCCGACTAAAGTAGCAGTAACAACCTGTGCTTTATCCAGAATATCTGCGACAATAAAATCTTGTATATCGCCAATTTCTTTCCCTATTTTTCTTGCTTCATCAAAAAGTGCTTTACGCTGTTCCCGTTCAGATCTTCCAAAACTTCGTTTATACTTCTGAGCCATTTCGGTGTAAGCCCGTGCTTTTTTCTTGAGCAACTTGACTTCCTTGTTTGCCGGATGCTGATCCACTTGGGCATCAAGTGCTAATTCTTGTAAATGTTCTGAAATTTTGACGGGATTTCCAATACGTGTCACTAACACTCCTGCGGCATCTAATCGTTCGGTCAAAACATCAACTGCCGTATTACTCGGTGCCACAATTAAAATTTGCTTATTTTCCTTTTTCAGTAGGGCTTGTACTGCTTTGACCAAAGTTGTCGTTTTTCCTGTACCGGGAGGGCCATGTATAATGGAAATCGGATTCTCACTTAGAATATGAACTATGGCTTCATTTTGACTCTGATTTAAAGTACCGTTATCGTAATTAATTTCTTTTTTATATCCCTTTAACTCCTCCTCACCTATTATCTCGCGGATCAGTCTTCCTTCATTTAAATCTAAACGCAGTTCTTTGGCTTTCCTTAATGCTTCATGCATTTCTTTATATGAATTTTCATCAAATAAAAGATCCACCCCAAGTTTACCTCTTCTCGTCCAGTCAGGCAGTTCATCGACCCGCAATGCAATTTTCATTGTATCTCTATTCACAAAAGAAATCAGTCCTTCTGCCCGATCGACCAGGGGATCATGATTCGAGAAAAGAGCGACCGGCATACCAAAGCGAAAACGATGTTCATCCTCCTGGTTATTTGTTTTGGATAATGTAATGGTCAGATAATCACCACGCCCCATCTCTTCACCTTTAATCTGAATCGGAAACCAGGTCACACCTTTTAACTTTCTTTCATTCAAGCTTGACTTTAGCAAAAGGGTTTCATATTGCTCACGATCAAAGTCTTGTTCTATATTCAAGAGCGTTTTAAGCTCATCAAAATAATTCATATTTTAAAATCCTACTCTATTATATACAGCAAAATAACCATTTTTTAATTTGAATAAGGGTGGAATATGATAAATAAAAATTAAATTGGCTATGAGAAACGATCACATTATTTATAAGCTTAAAGATCTTGGAACTATGGAAACAGTCATTCTAGCAGGAGGTACAGGAACTATTGGTCGACATTTAACAAAATTGCTTGTTAGCGAAGGGTTTCATGTCATTATATTCAGTCGAAACCCCAGCGCAAATAAAGACAGCAATCATATTGAACATTTACACTGGGATCCAGATACTAAACGTATAAACAATGATGCGATAAAAAGGGCAGATTATATTATCAATCTTGCCGGAGCTGGCATTGCTGACAAGCGATGGACGAAGAAGCGTCGTCAAGAACTGATCTCCAGCCGGGTTAATAGTGGTAATTTAATCGCAGAAGCGCTACAGCAACTTCCTAACAAAATTAAAGCTGTCATTTCAACATCGGCAGTTGGCTGGTATGGAGCAGACAAAAAACCCGGACATGCTTTTACTGAAAATGAAGAACAGGGTACGGATTTTTTAAGCTGGACCTGCAAGCTATGGGAAGACAGTGTAAAACCTGTTGAATTATTGCATAAAAGAGTTGTCATTTTCAGGTTAGGCGTAGTTTTCAGTAAAGATGAGGGTGCTTTAAAAGAATTGACCAAATCATTAAAGTTTAAAAGTGCAACTTACTTAGGTTCGGGAAAACAAAAAATGAGCTGGATCCACATCGATGATTTGTGCAAGTTGTATTTAACAGCCATACGTAACAATGAAATAGTAGGAATTTACAATGCTGTATCCTCAGAAGTACTGGCACAAAAAATAATAATCGATCGTATCGCTAAACAAAAAGTAGGTTCAATCTACCTACCGATTTACGTACCTGCTTTTCTTTTAAAATTTGCTCTTGGACAAATGGGCGAAGAAGTTTTGCTGACAAGTACAACAGCGAGCAACCAAAAAATAATTGATACAGGCTTTAATTTTAAATACCCATTTCTAACTGAAGAATGCATCAAAACCCTGTAATGTGAATATAAGTATTGTGATTTAGGGCTACTTTTGATACATTTGCGCTAAAATATAGTAATATGCCTTTGTTTAATATGGCCATTACTGAATATCCATTAGCCTTTCAGGACATGTTTGAAAGGTTTTTTTGTAAGATTAGTTTTTACTATACATAAATGATAGAATTAATTAACATTTCCAAGACATTTGCAGTAAAAAATAAGTTTACGAAAGCATTGGATCAAGTAACACTTGCTATTCCAAAAGGTCAAATATTTGGTGTTATAGGTAGCTCAGGTGCAGGAAAAAGCACATTAATCCGATGCGTCAATTTATTGGAAAAACCCGACGAGGGACAAATTTTGATTCACGGTGTCGACCTGATGAAATTATCCAATCAGGATTTAATTCAGCATCGACGCAAGATCGGTATGATCTTTCAACATTTCAATTTACTTTCCTCCCGTACGGTATATCAGAATATCGCTTTTCCGCTGGAACTGACCGGCACTTCGAAAAATGATATTCAGCTAAAGGTAATGGAGCTACTGGCTTTGGTAGGACTGGAAGACAAAGCACATGACTATCCTGCAAGTTTATCTGGCGGTCAAAAACAGCGTGTTGCTATTGCTAGAGCCCTCGCAAGTGATCCTGAGATTTTGTTATGTGATGAAGCAACCAGTGCTTTGGACCCTGCTACAACCAAATCTATTTTGCAGTTGCTAAAAGCAATCAATAAAAAATTAAATTTAACCATCTTACTGATTACACATGAGATGGAAGTCATTAAGATCATTTGTGATCAAGTTGCTGTCATTGATGGCGGAAAATTAATCGAAACTGGCACAGTGGAACAGATCTTCACATCACCTAAGCAGACATTAACAAAGCACTTCATTCAATCGTCACTTCATGCCGAATTACCGACAATCTATCAAGAGCGTCTGAAAGATAGTGGAAATCCCATCGTCCAGATTTATCTTGCAGAACATTTTAATCAAACTTCTGTTATCAAGCATCTGCATGAGCAATATGCAATTGATGTGGCTATTATCAGTGCGCAGATTGATTATGTAGGTTCAATCAAATTCGGCATACTTAATCTGGAACTTATTGGTGATGCTGATAATATCAGCAACAGTCTCCACTATTTAAAATCAAATTACTCACAAATAGAAATCATAGGATATGTCTGATACAGTTATTGATTTATTGATAAAAGGTACTATCGAAACTATCGTCATGACTTTTCTGTCTGGCTTTTTTGGTTTTCTGATTGGCCTCCCTACTGGTATTTTTCTTTTTTTAACACGAAGAAACCAATTACATGAAAATAAATATATTCATCAATTACTTGCCATACTGGTCAATATATTTCGATCCATACCTTTTATTATCCTGATCGTTTGGATGATACCTTTTACCAGGCAGCTTGTAGGCACTTCTATTGGTGTTACTGCAGCTTTGGTACCTTTAAGTTTCGCTGCCGCACCTTTCATTGCCAGGTTAGTTGAAAACAGTCTATTAGAAATTCCGCATGGTCTAATTGAAGCTGCGCGTGCCATGGGAGCCACTACATTACAGATAATATACAAAGTTTTACTCCCCGAATCTCTACCATCACTCGTTAATAATCTGACAATTACATTGATTACCTTAGTCGGTTATTCAGCTATGGGCGGAGCAGTAGGTGCAGGTGGACTTGGACAGATTGGATACCAATATGGTTATATCGGTTATGATACTTTTATTATGAATGCTGTATTAATTTTACTAATTTTAATTGTATTTATTCTTCAATTTACAGGAGATTACCTGTCTAAAAAAGCTAATCATCGTTAACATCTATTTTAAAAAACTATGAGATTACATTCTAAAATTTGCGTTGTAGCATTGGCTCTATTTGGCTTAACAGCTTGTAACGGAAAAAAAACAGATTCAAAAGTCCTTAAAGTAGGAATTGTCGCCGGTCCAGAGCAAGACATTGCTGAAGAGGCAAAAAAGGTGGCAAAAGAAAAATTTAATCTTGACGTCGAGCTTGTAACTTTTAACGATTATGTAGTCCCTAATGAAGCGTTGAACCAAGGTGATATTGATGTTAATTCATTTCAGCACCTTCCTTATCTTCAAGAACAATCGAGACAGCGCGGATATAAATTAGCCGCAGTCGCCAATACCTTTGTCTTTCCTATAGTTGCTTATTCTAAAAAAATAAAGTCAATCAATGAATTACAGCCAGGAGCAACTATTGTCATTCCTAATGACCCAACGAATGGGGGCAGATCGCTGTTGTTACTTCAAAAAGAAGGATTAATAAAATTAAAAGATGATGTAGGCCTTCTGCCAAAAAAGACAGATATCATAGAAAATCCGAAGAGATTAAATATTATGGAGCTTGAAGCTCCCCAATTACCACGGGTTTTAGATGACAAAGAGGTTATCATTGCTATTATTAACAATACTTTTGCTGCTCAGGCTGGTTTAGACCCTGAAAATGAAGGTTTATTTGCTGAAGACAAAGAATCACCTTATGTGAATCTAATTGTATCGCGAGAGGATAATAGAAATGATGAGCGTATCAAACAATTTATAGAAGCTTATCAATCACCGGAAGTAGAAGCCATCGCTAAAAAAGTTTTCAAAGGCGGAGCGATCAAAGGGTGGTAATCAACTTTAATTGATTAACGATAAAAGCCAATATTCTGATGCAGAATATTAGCTTTTATTTTTTTATCCCCTTTAGGTTTGCTTCCTTTGCAGCATGTTATCCAAATCTTTACAAAAAGCGGCGCAGGACTACCGCTTTCAGATTGCTAGCTATGCCATTCTAACCTTCTACGGTTACTTCACCATTGGTCTTTCGTTAGCAGTCCTTCCTATATTCATCCATGAAACTTTGGGATTCAATACCATAATCGCTGGTGCAGTAATTGGCTCACAATATATTATGACCTTTTTTATGCGTGCTTATGCCGGGACAATTGTGGATAAAAATGGGCCTAAGCCTGCTATCATCATCAGTATGATCTGCTTTATCCTTACAGGGATACTTTTATGGGCTGCATTCTCCAATAGCTCATCTCCGCTTCTTGCTTTAAGTTTGTTGGCTGTCTCCCGATTACTTACTGGCTGTGGAGAAGGAATGGTCGGTGCCAGTCCGATCAACTGGGCAATCTTACGTGTTGGAGAACAACATACCAGTACCGCAATTTCATACAACGGAATCTTCAATTACAGCTCAATGGCCATAGGAGCTCCGCTAGGCGTCTTAATGTCGTTGCACCTAGGCAATTGGTCTATCGCACTTTTAACTACCTTGGTCGGGCTTATTGGTCTTATTACAACCATTAATAAAAAAGCACTGTATGCTATATCGAAAGAGGTTCGGAATTCGTTTGTTTCGGTTCTCAAATCTGTTGCTCCTTTTGGGACAGGACTCGCATTGGCGGGTATAGGTTTTGGAACGATATCAACCTTCATTACCCTGTACTATAATTATAAAGGTTGGGAGAATGCTGCAATTTGTATCACCTGCTTCAGTACAATGTTTGTTTTAGGTCGATTTGTCCTCACGGGAAGCATTAATAAAATTGGAGGCGTCAAAATAGCCCTCTACTCCATGTTGATCGAAAGTGTTGGTTTATTATTAATCTCCTTTGCCCCTACACCTTTTGTAACCATCATCGGTGCGGCTATTACAGGATTGGGATTTTCAATGGTTTTTCCAGCGTTAGGAGTAGAAGCTGTAAAAAGTGCTTCGAGCGCAAACAAAGGTGCGGCCTTGGGCGCATATGGTTTGTTTATTGATATTTCACTAGGCATCTCCGGTCCACTTGTAGGATTGGTGGCAAAGCAATTTGGCATGAATTATATATTTCCTTTTAGTTTAATTCTCGTATTATCTGGAGTTGTTGTCTGCATTTTTCTACAAAAATCAAAAAGAAATTCTTAGCAAAATTTTAGCATTTATATAAATAAAATTTTTATATAAATGCTATTAAATAGTTGACAATAAGATATTAATAAATATCACGAACATCGAGATTACCTTCAAAATGCTGTTTTAATATTCGGCCATCTCCATGCAGTGTCCAGACCTCCTGTGGTTTTACCGCTTGAATAAAATACAAAATGTCATTCCAGTCCACATGATCGGATATGAAGAGCGAAAGATCATTATGTTGCTGCAACCTCTTCCATCCGGATGCAAAAGCACGGACAACGTTGGTGGCACGAATATAACTATTGAATGTCATAGGTGGTACCATATAAACCTTATTAGGTTCGCCCACTTTCATCTCCCGTCGATTATACTGCTCGTACACCAGCTTTTTACGCCCCAGATCATCATAAATACGGTGAAGTGGCAGTATCCCGTGATGAACCAGTACTCTTCGATCAGGGCAATGTTTATTAATCAGATCGGTCAACCGCTGTGCCTTCCCAAGTGCATATGTTCCTAAGAGAATATTAAAAGGTTGCTCGTTTAGTTTTTTTATTTCCGCAATGGGATCAGGATGGATAACATCTGGATCGGCAAAAGTACATTCTGTAATCAGTACATCTGCTTGTACAATCTCTATAGGCTCGCAGGTTTCATCTTCCTGCAATTTGTAATCTCCAGTATATAGATACCTCACCCCCTTGTACTCCATCAAAATTTGAGCAGAACCTAAAATATGTCCTGCAGGAATAAAGGTTAATTCAACTTGGCCAATGTGAAAACTACTTTTAAAATCTATTTTTCGGTAGCTTAATAGTGGCTGCTGCGCATAGCGATAATGCATAATAGCGCCTGTAACAGCTGTGCAGTAAATAATACCGTGACCGGGTCTTGCATGATCTCCATGACCGTGAGAGACAACATCTACCGGAACGGGTAACATTGCGTCAATATAGAAGTCACCATATTGACAATAATATCCTTCTGGTCTTCGAACCAGAAAGTCTGATAATATATTTAACATAAAAATTTATTTCTGAAATTGATGGTGCAATGCCATCACTTGTGGAATTATTGGGGTAATGCCGTCATTGATAATGACAAAATCCGCTAATTTAGTCTTTTCTTCGTCAGACATCTGATTATTCATCCGCGCAAGGACTTGCTCTCTAGTAACCTGATCGCGCTCCATTACTCTAGCAATGCGTATTTCTATCGGAGCTGTAACCAAAATACTGTAATCAACTTTTTTATAAGAGCCGCTTTCAAACAAGATAGATGCTTCTTTTAACGAATATGGAGCTGTCTGTGCATCAGCCCAATCCTCCGCTGCCTGAATGACTGCCGGATGAACGATGCGATTTAATTGCGCAAGCTTAGCAGCATCGTTAAAAACCTGAGCTGCGAGAAACGCTCGGTTTAACACGCCATTACTGTAGGCTTCATCACCGAATTCCTGCATCACTGCCAATCGCACTTGATCACTCTTATTCATGATCAATTTTGCTTCTAGATCCGCATTGTAAACGGGAATACCTAAAACCTTAAAAACATGGCATATGATTGTTTTTCCTGAACCAATACCGCCAGCTATTCCTACTTTTATTCCCATATTACTTCCGTACAAAAAAATCAACATTCTGAGGTTCTATTCTCAGAACAGAACAAAAATCAGGAACTTTAGTCAAAATAACTGGTAAATATTTGACTTTTGCTTCTTCCCAATCATTGATATCAACAACTGCTTCAAAATCCCGGGCAGTATAATTATTATAATCTTTTACAGACATCAGAACCGTAATTGCAACCTTACTAGGCATCGTTCTTACCGACTTAAAATGTGTGTTATTTTCAACCTTTAAAGGTAGTTCTATAATTTTCTCCGTCAATTCGCCTACTGGCATCAGTACTTCAACTGAAGTTGGATACACATTGATGTTCGCCCTTTGATTCTTATTAAGATAGGCTACTGTTCTTAAATCTGTTGATACATCTTTTCCTCTGATTGTATCTGTTTCCCAATATTCAATGTTCGCCACATCCTCATAAGGACCAGAAATTGTCACATATTTGGGATTCACGAGCGTCTCCCCTATAAAACCATATTGCTTTCTAAATTGAATATCTGCCATTGCTTTTACAGGCACTTTACGCTGTGTCTGTTTTGAAAAATCAAAATAAAGGGTATCAGGACTTACGGAAACCACTAGCTGTTCATGTGGGAACTGACGATTAATGAAACCGATCTGATTGGAGAAAACGATCCAATTTTTATTTTTTAAACCGCTGATATCAACATGCACCGTCGGAATTTGCGATTTTACTTTTGAAAACAACACCTGCCAGCCGGTCATCTTTAACTTAATATTGACAGTATCCGATTGTTGCGGATGAAAAGCACGCTTTTCTGGCAAATTTACATATTCAATTCCTGCCTTAACAGTAATAACATATTCATTTGAGATGGAAAATAACAGCCAGGCAAATAAAGAAATAAGAACACACCGCGTGAATGTGATTAATTTCCTTTTTTGTGATTTACTGATACGAATAATATTTGCCATACTACAAACTTAAACATTTTGTATTTCATATCCTGATGAAATATAGGGCAATTTGAATGTGATTAAATAAGAAGGCCGATCTTATTTTAGTAAGATCGGCCTTCTGGAATTTCTGTTGTGTTATGCTTTTGCATTCAATGCCTTAGAAGCATCTAAAGCTACTGCTGATTTGTCAAAACGAATTTTAACACCAGAACCCACATCAACTAAAAACGTTGTTTCTGAAACTTCAACAATACGACCATGAATACCCGCATTTGTTACAATTTGAGAATTAACACCTAATTCTTCAATGTATTTCTTATGATCTTTTTGTTTCTTCATCTGAGGTCTAATCATAAAGAAATAAAAAACAACCACGATAAGAATCATCGGTAAAAAGCTCATTAAACTACTTCCTGAGCCCGCTGCCTGTAAAAAAACTGTGTTCATATGTATCTTTGTTATATTTTATTATTTAGCTGCCAATACTTCACCTTTCAGCTGAACTGTCGTCAACCCATTTGAAGCATTAGAGTGTATGGTAATAATTTTCTGCTGCTTACCCACCTGACCCTCACTTTTGAAAGTGACCTTTATATCTGAGGTCTTACCTGGAAGAACTGGACTTTTTGAAAACTCAGGTTGTGTACATCCACAAGAAGCTCTAACTTCTGAAATAATTAAAGGTGCATTTCCTGTATTTTTCAGCGTAAAAGTATGTGTAACCTCAGCTCCCTCTTTGATCTGTCCAAAGTCAAATGCAGGCTCTGCAAATTCGATAGTACCGATTGCACCAGCTGCAGCTTCTGTATTTACAGATGTATCTGCTGTTGCATTTACGGAATCTGAACTTGTATTTTCGCTCTTGTTACTGGTACCACATGAACTTAAAGTCCAGATACCGAATGCTAAAAGCAGTGAATAGTTCATTTTTTTCATATCAATATTTTTAATTATTCAATCCACGACCTTGTTTTTGAATACGGCCATCTTGATTTAAATCACTTAAAATTTTATCTAAAATACCATTAATAAAGGTATTACTCTTCAGTGTACTGAATACTTTTGAGATTTCAATATACTCATTAATTGTAACCTTTACCGGAATAGAAGGGAAATTCACCAATTCGCAAATAGCCATGCGCATTAATAAAGTATCGATTAATGCAATACGATCTGATTCCCAATTTTTTGTTTTCTCGGTAATCATTTTTTGATATTCATTTGTATATCGGATTGTTTTTGCAATCAGATTTAAGATGAAATCTTTATCATCGTACCAGTTCTGCGTAAGCTCTGCCAGTTTATTTTGTCTCGGTTCTTCTGAACTGAAGTTTTTAAATGTTTTGGCAATTAATGCTTGTAAAACTTCCTTATCGACCGTCCAGTTGATAAACTTCTCTTCAAAAACCTGTTCAATAACAGGGGACTTTAAAATAATTTTTTTGAAGATAAACTTAATAATATCTTTTTCCACTGCAATCGAACGATCTGATGACTGCATATAATATGCATAATCTTCAGAATGCTTCAATTGAGCGAATACTGTACGAACGATTTCAGGATCAAAGTTCCAAGAAACACCGTATTTCTTTACTCCTTCTGCGTACTGCGGATTTTGTCTTAAAGACTCGATAAAAGTATTGCTACTTAGTTTGGTGTTGTGCGATAAATCTTTTTCTGTTGGCAAAAACTTATTTGCACGACCTTCTGCATCTATCAATGCATAATCGGCCACTTCATCCAGGAGATTTAAAGTCCAAATGTACATTTCGTACACTTCATCCACATTTTGCAATAATGCCTTTTCAAAGGCTTTGATATCTTTATCTTCAGATAAACTGTACGCATAAAGCGTCTGCACTACTTTGACCCTTAGGTGTCTTCTATTTAACATAGTATTTTAAAGAACGATTTGTATGTAAGAACGATTGTTTTGTTTGTTTGTTTTCTCTATCTTTTGAGTTTTCGAATGTCAAAGATACGTTTTTCTGCGATTTGATTAGCAGCTTGGAACGAAGAAATATTTTCTTGTTTTGATTTTTGTAATACTTCGCGTGTTGCGTTGTATATATTTTTAATGACAAACTCGGTATGATCAGCGCCATAGCCCTGTATTTCGGAATAACAACTAACCAATGCTCCTGCATTAATTAAATAGTCCGGTGCATATAAAATACCTCTTTCATGCAGGATGTTGCTCGTAACCAATTCATCCTTCAATTGGTTATTTGCTGCACCAGCAATAATTTTACATTGCATTTTTGCGGCAGTTTCAGGATTAACTGTCCCCCCTAATGCACAAGGTGCATAAACATCACAGTCAAAATCAAAAACTTTATCGAAAGCAATGGTTTCAACTTTGTATTTTGCTGCTGTTTTCAACATCCGGTCTTCCGTAATATCACTTACATATACGCGCGAATTTTCATCACGTAACATTTCGATCAAACGCTCACCAACACTTCCTATACCATGCACGATAACTTTACGTCCCGCTAAACTGTCTGAACCGTATAGTTCTTTTAAGGAAGCTTTAATACCATAGAGTACGCCTTGTGCCGCAAAGACTGAAGTATCACCCCCGCCATTGATCGCTTTAGGCAAGCCTGCCACATGTGAAGTTTCTGTAAAAATATGTTCCAAATCGCGTTGACCGATACCTACATCGATCGAAGCGATGAAATTACCATTTAGGCCCTCAATAAATTGTCCTAAGCGTCTCAGCAAAACCTCAGATTTATCTATACGATGATTACCGATGATCACGGCACTACCACCACCTAGATTAAGGCCCGTGATTGCTGATTTGTAAGTTATTGCTCTAGAAAGACGAAGAGCATCTTCGATAGCTTCTTCTGTACTGGAATATGGCAACATGCGGACACCGCCTATTGCTGGACCTAATGTAGTGTCATGAATCGCAACTATTGCTTTCAAACCAACTACTTCATCATTACAAAAAAACAAATTCTGGTGACCAAATTGTCCCAATAATTCGAAAATTGGAGTTTGAGATGCTGACATAAAATTCTGCTTCAAGTTTTATTTATGGTAATTTGGGAACAAAAGTAGAAAATATATTTCACACTAAATTTTTCTTTCAAAATAAATACAAAACTTATGAACTGTTTGTGACAGTATAAGTTCGTAAAATAGAAAATTAAATGCCGAATAAGTTTTACATTTGTAATATCATATGAAAGAGTTAGCTTATTTAAATAAATATTTTTACAAATATCGCTGGAAGCTTGTTCCTGGGGTAATTTTTGTTATAATTTCCAATTATTTCGGTATCCTTCCTGCAAAAGTAATTCGAGAAGCTTTTGATCTGGTACAAGAGAATATCTATTTATATAAACTCTACCACGGATTTGAAAGACAAGAATTGATCTATAAAGTTTTTGGATCTAGTTTGCTATTTTTCGGTGGGGTAGTTTTATTACTGTCTCTGCTACGTGGTATTTTCTTGTTTATGATGCGCCAGACAATCATTCTGACATCTCGCCATATTGAGTATGATTTAAAAAATGAAATCTACAGACATTACCAAAAGCTAGATTTTGCTTTTTTTAGAAGAAATAATACGGGAGATCTTATGAGTAGGGCTACGGAAGATGTCAACCAGGTCAGAAATTACCTCGGCCCTGCTATTATGTATGCCATCAATACCGTTGTCTTATCGATCATGGTGATTTATGCTATGTATGATGTTAATGCTCGTCTAGCGACATATGCACTTATCCCTATCCCTATTCTTTCTGCTGTTATTTTATTTGTGAATAAAATCATCAATAAAAGAAGTGAGAAAATTCAAAAGCAACTGGCACGTTTAGCGTCTTTTGTTCAAGAAAACTTTGCAGGTATCAGAGTCATTAAAACGTACAACAGAGAAAAATATAAAATGGATTCTTTTGAAGAAGAGAGTACCATCTATCGGAATACGGCTTTATCACTTGTCAAAGTACAAGCAGTCTTCTTTCCGCTAATTCTATTATTAATTGGTTTAAGTACCATAATAACCATTTATGTGGGTGGTTTGGAAGTTGCAAAAGGTACCATCACTGCGGGAAATATTGCTGAATTTATCATTTATGTCAACCAGTTGACTTTCCCTGCAATGTCTTTAGCTTGGGTAACTTCACTGGTACAGCGTGCCTCAGCATCGCAAAAACGGATCAACGAATTCTTAAATACCGAGTCACCTATTATTAACGGCGAAATTAAAAAAGTACTTACAGGAGATCTGAAGGTTGAAAACATTTCATTCACCTATCCTGAAACGGGGATTCAAGCGATCAAGGATTTATCGTTTCACATTCCTGCAGGGAAAACACTGGCGATCATTGGTAAAACTGGATCGGGTAAATCGACTTTAGCGAATTTACTACTTCGTATGTTTGATATCGACAAAGGGGATATCAAATATGACGACACCGCTATCACAAAACTAGATTTTCAGGATCTAAGGCAACAAACAGGCTTTGTGCCACAGGAGGTTTTTCTATTTTCAGATACGATCAGTAACAATATCGCATTTGGTCTAGACCACTTTACACAGGAACAAGTTGAGCAGGCAGCGAAAGATGCCGCAGTCTATGAAAATATAATGGGATTTGATCAAGGTTTTGAAACTTCGGTTGGGGAACGTGGAATCACGCTTTCTGGAGGACAAAAGCAACGTGTCTCGATCGCGCGGGCTTTAATTAAAGAACCTAAGATCTTGATTTTTGATGACTGTCTGTCTGCCGTAGATACCAAAACGGAAGAACAGATATTGACTTCCCTAAGCCGTATTATGAAAGGAAAGACATGTGTGTTTATCGCGCATCGTGTATCGACAATCAAAAATGCCGATAAAATCATTGTGTTGGATCAGGGAAGAATTGCGGAAGAAGGTTCTCATGATGAACTTATGAACTTAAAAGGACAATATTTTGAACTACATGAAAAACAACTTTTAGAAGCGATATAGGTTTTAATAAAGAACGCTTAATAAAACAATAAAAAAAGCTCTTCATCATATGGAAGAGCTTTTTTGTTTCAAGTCTATTCTTTACTTAAGAGATAACCATACATATTGAATAGTAGTCCCCTAACAACAATCAGGTAACATGATTAAGCAGGACTCAGGTCTTGCTGAAATGCCATACTTAATGCTTTGTAAAGCTCAGGATGATGATTTTTAAGCCGTTCTGGGTTCTCAAAAAAGTATTCGGAAGCAACGGCAAAAAACTCCGCCCGATTTGTAATGCCATACGGATTGATATCAGATTTACCTTCTTGAATTTTTAAAATTTCTTTACGAATCATTTCTAACCAGGCTAGACTATACGTATGATCTATCAAAAACTGCGGCAATCCATCAACTTCACCATCCGTTTTATCCAACAGGTGGACAAACTCATGAATGGCTGTGTTTTGGCCGTCCTTTGTATTTGAGAAACCAGCTTCAAGAGCCTCTTTTGATAAAATCATCTGACCGTTCATGGACCCCTCGCCTACCATTCCTAAAATATTGCGCCCCTGACTGCCTTCGAACTGGTAATCTTGATTAAAAGTATTGGGATAAAGCAGTACAGTTGTTAAATTTGTATATTTCCAATTTTTAAAAGCGAAAACAGGTATTATAGCACTTGCCGCTACTAACATATAATCTTTTAAAGAAACCTCAACACCAATTCCTTCTACAGATACATGATCTAAAAAATGTAAGCAGCGCTTTTCAAATTCAATTTTATCCGCTTCGTTCAAATTTCGATAGTACTGTACTTCTTTCAAAAGAATATCTTTTCCCTCTTTACTCAGAACGCGCCTGATGGCTTTGCTATTTTTCTCCGTTTTATTTAAAAGGTAATACACCAGATATATAACAGCAGGCACCAGAATAACAATAAACAATTTCTCCATATTTTCTTATTTTACATTTATCCAATCCGGGTTACGCTCTTTCAAATATTTGAGAAAGCCTTTGTAATGCGCGGCCCCAAACATAATTAGAATTTTCTTTTGTGAAGCATCCGCCACCAAAGCTGCTAAATTTTGTTCTCTTTTTTTCATTATAAATTCCCGGTCGAAAATATTTCTAAACTTTGCTTTTATAGGCTTACAAGTATAAGGCTCATTTAAAGGAGTTTTCCAGTCACATGAATCAAGAATAATATCACCATAGCTGTATTCAAATTCGTCCAAAAGTTCATTTTTTGGAATATCAGCAATAACTGCTGTATTATAATCAACTTTAAAAAACGAATATTGGGGCTGTTGGATGATTCTACTTCCGAGATTTTTATAAAGTGGAGCCATTAATACTTTTGTTGTATCGGAAGTTTTTTCATATACTTTGGTACTACCTATTACGTGTCCTACTAATTTTCGAAACTTTCGATCATATACATCTCTTTGTTGGGCACTATCCACTTGGTAAGCGATACTTTCATAAAATACAACAAACCCTTGATTTTGTAATGAGTCAACCATTCGCTGAATATAATCGTAATAATTACGTTTACCTAAATGCCGCATGGGAATGTAAATCAGCTCACGTTCACCATTTTTTAAGTGATGTGTCCGCGATGCATTTTGTAAAACTCCAGTCGATTGTACCATAAGGGATTCGGCACATGAGAAAAACAGAAGCGAAAAGATAATTAAAACAAAATAATATCGCATACTAATGGAAAAATAAATTTGCAGTGATGTAATGGCCTTTACAATTATCATGCAGTTTTTAGTATTTTCAATAAAAAAGCAGTACCGAGGGTACTGCTTTTTTATTGAAAGGATTGTTATAAAAATTATGCTACATGAGCACGTAACATCCAAGCCATCTTTTCATGCTGCGCTAGTAAACCAACAAGAAAATCTTCAGTCGCCTGATCTCCAGCTTTTTCGACCGCATCCAAATTCCCTCTAATATTCATAATAACAGATTCATGATCTGACAGTAATTCCTTGAAAAACCCTTTACTATCTGTATGTTCGTACTTCGTCTCTGTAAGATGGGTCAATTCTAGATATTTGGCGTATGAACCTACTGCATAATGTCCGATTTGACGGATGCGTTCTGCGACTTCATCAATAATTTCTGCCAATTCATTATACTGCGATTCCAAAAATAAATGCGCGGCATGAAAATCTGGACCTTCAACATTCCAATGTGCATTTCTTGTTTTTTGATACACAATACTTTCATCCGCTAACACATTATTCAAAATAGCGGCTACCTTTGCCAAGTCTGCTTCTTTAATACCAATTTTTGCTTTCATAATGAATTATTTTACAATTTATTTAAATTATTAAAATCACTGTTACTTGATATACAATATTAATAAAATGAGGCCGTAAAGCCCATTAATTAAGAAATAATATTGTCATAAAAATAACATCATTTTTGTACTTTTGTACGCATAATGAAAACAACAATGATGAAGGGGAATTGTTTGAACGGTGATCTATACTTTCACGAATTTAATGAGGAAATCAAGGAAATACTTTTACCTACACATTTTACTTTCCCCTTCTGTTATGAACCACATGAACTGGCAAAACAAGCCTGCGCATCTGTTCAAGAATATATTCTTACTCAAACGGAATGGGTTCATAATTTTGGTTTAAACGAAAAAATGGATGGACAGGCCATTGGTAAAATGTTCGGTGTATTAATTGTCCAAGATCAAGATGGTCATATTGGATTTCTAGCTGGTTTCTCCGGTAAACTGGCTGGCAAAAATGATCATCGCTATTTTGTACCTCCGGTTTTTGATATGTTAACGGAAAATTCTTTTTTTCTGTTAGAAGAGGAACACCTCAATAACCTTAATAAGCAAATTACAGCATTAGAGCAGAGTGAAACAGGTACGCAACTGAAAGAAAAGCTCGATGATACTAAAGTGAGGCTGGATCAGCAATTGGCCAACTTTAAAGAAAATCTGAAAATTCAAAAGAAAGAACGTAAACAACTTCGAGACAAATCAAAATTAACCCTATCAGCTGCATCATATCAACTGCTTGAAGAAGATCTGATCAAACAGAGTTTAAGAGATAAGTTTGAACTGAGTGTTTTCCAAAAACAATATCACCATGATATTTCCATCGCTGAAAAACCGCTAAATGATCACCTCAATATAATAGCCGATTTAAAAGAAGAGCGTAAAAAACGTTCTGCACAGTTGCAAAATCAATTATTTGCACAATACAATTTTAAAAATGCGAAAGGGGAAACTAAAAATGTCATTGACATTTTTAACGCATACAATTTGCAACCACCTGCTGGATCTGGTGAATGTGCCGCACCAAAACTATTGCAATTTGCTTATTTAAATGATTACAAGCCAATTGCGCTTGCCGAATTTTGGTGGGGACAATCGCCTTCGGCTGAAGTACGAAGACATCAAAGCTACTACCCTGCATGTCGCAATAAATGTGAACCTATTCTCGGCTTTATGCTTGAGGGATTACAGGTTGATAAAAATCCGATGCTCGAAAGCCCTGATGAAAGCATTGAACTCCCCATTATTTACGAAGATGAAAGCCTGATCATTATAGATAAGCCTGAAGAATTTCTATCCGTCCCTGGCATACATGTTAAAGATTCGGTCTATACACGCATGCTTAAAAAATATCCCGATGCAGGGCCTTTAATTGTTCATCGGTTAGATATGTCTACATCCGGAATTCTTGTGATAGCCAAAACTAAAGAAGCTCACAAATTTATTCAGAGTCAATTTATCAACCATACCATCGTCAAGCAATATATTGCTTTACTTGATGGCATTATCGATGCCGATTCTGGAATTATATCACTACCTCTACGGGTTGATCTTGACGATAGACCTCGACAGTTAGTCTGTTATGAACATGGAAAGAAAGCAGTTACTAAATGGGAAAAAATCGAAATTATAAACGGTAAAACCAAAGTGCGATACTTTCCATTGACAGGAAGAACACATCAACTTCGCCTTCATTCTGCTCATCCTAAAGGAATGAACTGTCCTATTGTTGGAGACGATCTTTATGGTCAAAAATCCGATCGATTACACTTGCATGCTGCTTATATTGAGTTTAACCACCCTACTACAAAAGACCGCATTCATTTTGCGTCGGAACCCAATTTTTAAAAAATCAAAACAACTTCGTTGACCTTTTTGTTACAATAGTCAACGAGATTGGTTGTATTTAGGTCGAATTTCATCATAAAGAAGTAAAATTATAGTCAGTTTATTCTGACATTAAAACAAATGTACTGCTATTCAACAAGTTAATAGTCGATTAATAAAAATAGTGAAGTTAAAAAATTGTAAATGTTTTATTAATTCTTAATTTTTTATTTCTTTTGCATACAACTTATTAGAACTTTTAAGTTAAAAAGTCAGAAATTAAGATGGTGTTATAACACGTATCGGTAATTTGTGATATAATTAATGTAAAATTATGGAATACCAACGTAGTAGCAGTACAATTGCAAAAACACTATTTTTACTGGCATCAGTCATGTTAGTAAGTATTACTGCAGCATTAGGCCAATTAAAAACAGTACAGGGTATCGTTAAGGACAGCAAGACGAAACAACCGATCGGCTATGCGACAGTTGCTGTTGTTGGAGCACCTGCTGCCCCCGGCAATGCTACTTCGACTGAAGAGTCTGGACGGTTCACCTTAAAATTTCCAAAGAATTATGTGAAAATCCGTGTATCAAGTGTTGGGTATGATTATAAAGATGTATTTGTTACGAATGACGAGACGCAACAGATCGAGGTATTGATGGAATCTCAGGACAATACCCTTGACGAGGTTGTAGTTAGAGCAAAAAAGAGAAAGTATACAAACAAAGACAATCCTGCTGTCGCATTGATCCGTAAAGTAATCGAAAATAAAAGTAAAAATAGATTAACAGGGCAGCAATTCGCGCAGTATGACCAATACGAAAAGATCTCTTTAGGACTGAGCAATTTGTCAGAGAAATTTGTAAACAAGAAGATATTCAAAAATTACCAATTTCTTTTTGAAGTAGATGATTCGGCTAAAACTGCAAATAAATATCTATTGCCTGCTTTTATGGAAGAGAAACTTTCAAAAGTATATTTTCGTAAAGACCCTAAAAAAACAAAACAATATATCATAGGAGAGCAACGTGCGCAATTTGATCCCAAATTTATTGATAATGATGGTTTAAGTGCATATTTCAATAAACTTTATGAAACAGTAGATATTTACGATAACAATATCACACTGGTAACGAATCAATTTTTAAGTCCAATCGCCAACTCGGCTCCCACATTTTACAAGTTTTTTATCACAGATACGATAAAAACACAGCAACCGTGGTTAGTTGAACTTAGTTTTTTTCCACGCAATAAAGCGGACATGCTTTTCAAAGGCCAGTTATATATTACACTGGATGGTAACTATGCTGTACAAGGTGCTAATATGACTGTCGCTGATGATATCAATTTGAACTTTGTAAGGGACATGAATATTGAACTCAAATTTGATCAGGATGAAAGTAAAAGATTCTATTTAAGTCAAAGTACACTTGGTATTGATTTTTCTTTAACAGATAAAGGAACAGGTATTCGTGGTAATAGAACTGTCAACTATAAAAATTATAAAACTGGCGTTGTTCAACCGGATAGTATTTACAGTGGTCCTGAAACGGTAATTGCTTACAATATAGCAGATGGAAAAGGTACTCGAAAACTTTTTGATACGCAACGTCAAATTCCTTTAACGAAAAATGAGCTGAATATTTATCATAATATCGACACCCTGCAACAGATTCCTTCTTTTAAAACCTTTATGGATATTGCAGCTTTGGTATTATCGGGATATAAACAGGCTGGTCCTGTTGAAATTGGTCCGGTAAATACTTTTTATAGCTTTAACCCTGTCGAAGGATTTAGACTTCGTGTTGGTGGTAGAACTACAGAATCATTCAGTAAAAGGTTTTATGCTGAATCGTATGCAGCGTATGGATTTAAAGATGAAAAATGGAAATACTTTTTAAGCGGAACCTATGCTTTCAACAATAAGTCGGTTTATTCATTTCCACAACACTACATCCGGGCATCGTTCCAGCGTGACACCAAGATTCCTGGTCAAGCTTTAGAATTTATACAAGAAGATAACTTTTTGTTATCCTTCAAAAGAGGTGATAATGAAAATTACATCTATAATGATGTCTATCGCGTAGATTATAGAAAAGAATTTGAAAATCGCTTAAGTATTGGATTGGGATTTAATGCAACAAAACAATCGCCAGCAGGATCTTTAAGGTATCAGATCATAGATGATAATGGTCAAACTAAAGTGTTCAACGAAATCAATTCAACGGAGTTATCAGTAAATATTCGCTACGCTCCGAATGAACAGTTTTATCAAGGAAAGCTTTATCGTACTCCTATATTTAATGAATACCCTATTTTTAACTTTAACTACACGGCTGGACTTAAAGATGTATTCAAAGGCGAATATAGTTATCACAACTTTAACGTAGGAGCATTCAAAAGATTTTACCTGAGCCAGTTCGGCTATGCAGATATTGATGTCGCAGGTACTTATATTGCTGGTAAAGGAATTCCATTTCCTTTCTTAACGATACACCGTGCGAATCAGACTTATGCATATCAGCTTAATTCTTACAATTTGATGAACTTCTTGGAATTTGTCAGTGACCACCATGCATCCGCTAACATCCAATACTACATGAATGGTTTCTTGTTAAACAAAATTCCTGGTATTAAAAAGCTAAAACTTCGTGAAGTATTTAGTTTTAAAGCTGTATACGGTGGGCTTCGAGATGAGAACAACCCAGATCATTCTGACAAAGTATTTGACTTTCAGAAAAATGCTGACAATATACAATCTTCGTACACCTTTGGATCGGATCCATACATGGAGGCTAGTGTTGGATTGTCCAATATTTTCAAAATACTTCGCGTAGATTATGTCCGGAGATTAAATTATCTTGATCACCCAGGTGCTCCTAAATCGGGCATAAGGGCTAGAATAAAATTTGATTTCTAACATAAAAAAGGCTTTCTAATAATAGAAAGCCTTTTTTTTATAATATGATTTTAAAGCTTATTTACCTTCCAGTGCGGAAATAAACGGAGCGCGGAATTTAGGATCTTTCTCTTTAAATTCTAAAGATTTTTTATACGTATCAATGTTGAAAAACATTTCAGCCGGTTCCCCTGACTTTTGCTCTAAAAATAATTTAAAGCTATAAGTTGCTGTTTTATCAAGATCAGCATTTACTTTATTTGAAGAGAAAACTGTCGGTATCAATGTTGCACTTGCGAAAGGGCCAGAAGCTGGTACTTCATATATTTTACCCAATGCTTTTATAAAAGCATCACTCTCTGCACCTAAAGAAGAAATTTTAATTTTACCTTTTGTAAAACCAACATCTTCATTAGCGACATCATCAATAATTCCGGCAGGGATAAGATTTACGACTTCTACTTTCAATCCAACAGTATCTCCTTTGAAGGTACTTTTAGCCGTATAGATGTAACTAGAATCCGTTTTCACATCATCAACAATACGTAAGAAAAGATGTTTATTATTAGTGACAGGTCCATCAATGGTCAATTCCTCAATAGGAATGTTACTTTTTTTTGATTTATCGCCACCTTGTTGGTTTTGGGTAGTGTTGTCACATGCTGTCGCAAAAGCTAACGCAGATAGAACAGCAATTTGATTTATTTTTCTCATCTTTTTCAGTAATTATGTTTATCAGTAAAATCGTTTACTAAAACTAACGATTTTTACTGATAAACAAATAAAATAGATTGATTGTTTTACTTAATTAAAGCATCATATAAGATTTCTACAGGGTGGTAAGAATGTCTTGCCGCTCCATCTTTAATCTGGTGCCGGCAAGATGTACCTGCCGCAGCAATCCATGTAGAAGAATCCGTATTTCGGACAGTAGGCAACAAAACCAATTCTGCTACTTTCATCGAGATGTCGTAGTGTTCTTTTTCATAACCAAATGATCCCGCCATACCACAACAGCCTGATGGAATCACCTCTACTTGGTAGTTTTGAGGAAATGACAAGACTTTCTCTGTTGTTTCTACTAAATGAAATGCTTTTTGATAGCAATGTCCATGCAACTTAATTGTTTTCTCACGCGTACTGAACTGCTCTTTTTGAATACGGCCAGCTTCAATCTCTTTCAGTAAAAACTCATCAAACATCAATGCATTTTTAGCTACTCTACTTGCATCTTCATAGAGATCCGAATCTACCAAAGAAAGATATTCATCTCTAAAGGTAATGATACCCGATGGTTCTATTCCTAATAAGGGGGACTCCTCTGTTATTAGATCTTTCAAAAAAGTAATATTTTTATTAGCGATCTTCTTCGCTTCTTTAACCAGACCTTTTGAAAGATAAGTTCGGCCACTCTCAATATGTTTTGGAATAATCACTTCATAGCCTAAAGCAGTTAGTAATTTATATGCTGTAATACCTATTTCGGCATCGTTATATTCTGTAAATTCATCTGCGAATAAGTATACGCGCCGCTTTGCATCTGTCTTGTTTTTCTGTTTTCTCAACCATTGTGACAATGTAGTACCAGCTACCAAAGGCAGTGATCTCTTAGGGGCAAAACCAATGGTTCTTTTTACAAGGCCCGCTAAAAAGTCATTTTTGACAACAAAGTTGTATAAGGGCGCTACCAGTGATCCTAATTTTTGAGATTCTGTGAAATTTGCAATCACTCGCGACCGGAAGGGCACACCATGCTCATCGTAATAATGTTGTAAAAACTCGGCTTTCATCTTAGCTACATCAACACTAGAAGGGCATTCAGTTTTGCAACCTTTACATGATAAACATAAGTCCATCACTTCTTTTAATTCTTCATGGTCAAACCGGTTCTCTTTTGTTGAATTTGTCAAAAATTGACGCAACATATTGGCACGGGCGCGTGTAGTATCCTTTTCATCGCGTGTAGCCATAAAAGAGGGACACATCGTTCCACCGGTAATTTCTGTTTTTCGGCAGTCACCTGATCCGGAACACTTCTCGGCCAGACGTAGGATACTTTCCTCTTTCGAAAAATCGAAATAGGTCTTTATCTGTGTTGTATTTTTATTATTATCATAACGGAGATGGGTGTCCATTGGTGGTGTATTTACAATCTTATTGGCATTAAATACGCCTTTAGGATCAAATATTTCTTTAATCTGCTCAATGAGTTTAAAGACTTTTCCTCCTAAAACTTTCTCAATAAACTCACCTCTCAGACGACCATCACCATGCTCACCACTTAAAGATCCATTGTATTTTAAAACTAAATCTGTTGTCTTTTCTAAGATCGAGCGAAAAGTTTTTACCCCCGATTCTGTTTTTAAATTAACAAAAGGCTCAATATGGAGTTCTCCTGCTCCAGCATGCGCGTAATAAGATGCGTGAACTCCCTCTGCAATCAATAAATTTTGAATATCTGCTACATATGCAGGTAAATCTTCCGGAGAAACCGCACAATCCTCAATCAAATTAACCGGCTGACTATCTCCGGGTAAATTACGGATTAACCCTAAACCCGCCTTCCGTACATCCCAAACCAAATTGGTCTGCTCACCTGTTATATATGGATAAGCATAACCCAAATGCTTTTCAATCAACGCGGCCTTCAATGCCATCGCCTTTGCTTCCACTTCATCTGGCGTATTTCCTCTGAACTCCACTATAAGCAAAGCTTTGGGATCACCTTCTATAAAAAAACGATTATATTGATAAGTGGGGTGCCCGACAGTAAAATCCATGATATACTTATCGACAAGTTCCGAGGCTTCGGGATTATGTGACAAAGCAATCACATTACCTTCCATACACGCAATCATATCGTCAAAGTGGATACATAGGAGACCTAATTCTTTAGGCGGTAATGGTAATAATTGCAACTTGGCCTCTGTAACGATCGCTAGGGTTCCTTCAGAACCAGCTAATAGACGGCACATATTGAAAGGAGCAGTTTTATCCGATACCATATCCAGTGCATATCCTGTATTTCGTCTTGTTATCGACCGCTTGGGATATCCCGATGCTATTGCCTGCATATTTTCTTCCACTGTCAACATCGCATTCAATTCGCGGTAAATTGCACCTTCCCTATCTTTTTGTATTAATTTCTTGAAATAAGATGCTTCGTCCAACGCTTCAAATACGACCTCAGACTGATCATCTAATATGACATTCGCTGTTAATAAATTTTGACGGGTATCGCCCCATACAATGGAATGTAATCCGGAGGAATTATTACCGATCATTCCACCAATCATCGCACGACTTGCTGTTGAGGTTTCTGGACCAAACATGAAGCCAAATGGTTTGAGGTAATGATTGAGATCATCACGAATAACACCAGGTTGCACACGCACCCATTGTTCTTCGACATTTAATTCAAGTATCTTATTAAAATACTTCGAGATATCCATAACGATACCATTTCCAACAACCTGACCAGCTAAGGATGTACCTGCTGTCCTCGGAATAATCGTAATGCCGTTTGCAGATGCAAACTGTATTAAAATTTTGATATCTCCACTATTTCTGGGAATCGCTACAGCTAAAGGTAGTTCTTGGTACACGGATGCATCAGTGGAATAGGCAAGACGGATGGTATGGTGATAAGCAGAATCATCATAATACAAGTCCCCCGTTAAAGATTGCGATAATTGATCTAAAGAAATATTTTCCTTCACAGTATGGTATAATTTGTATCAACAAATCTAACTATTTTAAATAATGAAAAGAATTGATAATGCAAGAAAATGAAAAAACAATATTAAACACGCATAAAAACGCATGTATATGATTTTTTGATGCTGCAAATAAGATGTACTTTTGCAGTAAAATATTTTAAGATGCGTAAAACCCTCATGCGATATAGCCTTCACTCCGACTTCGTCATCTATCTGATTCGTATTTTGATCGGTTTTTCTATTGGTTACTTTTTATATATCAGCTTTCCTGAATATTCAGCAATATGGGCTTTAATTTCTATTGTTTTAGTGATTTCTCCGGATGATAATGAAGCAACAAAAATTGCTTTTGATAGAACTAAGTCTAATTTTATTGGTTCGGCGACGGGTATACTGTTTTATTTTACCAATCTTCCCCAGATGTGGTCTATGCTTTTGGGCGTCATCACATCCGTCGCTATATGCAGGTTATTCAATATCCTAAGTGTGGCCCGTACAGCAATGGTAGCCATGATCATTGTCGTGGTTCATGAACATCAATTAAAGTCATATGTTGCCGCACTCGATCGTTTTGCCTGTGTCACTATTGGTTGTCTCATAGGATTGATTGTCACTCTTAGCACCAGTTATATCATTAAAATATTACGTGAAAAGTACTCGATGGAAACCTTTAGCGAATAATATTCGATGAGACACCTAAAATACCAAAGATAATTCACAGAACACAAATACCCTAATAATCAGATTATTAAATAAAAAAAACTAGTACTCAGGCTAGTGAAAAGGCTATTTGTTCTAAAAAAAATAACCTCATAAATAGAATTATATTCTGAATTTAACTAAATAATTTGAATATTATTCGAAATATCACTACCTTTGCATTCGATATGACAAAAGTAGAATATAATTTAGATCATGTAGATTTCAAAATCTTGCGTTTAATGCAGGATAATGCTCGAATCAATAATGCTGATATAGCAAGAGAGCTTAGTATGGCTCCTTCTGCGATTTTAGAACGTGTTAAAAAATTAGAGCAAAAAAATGTAATCCTACAATACAACGCCAAGATAAATCCAGCGGCAATTGATCAGAAATTACTATCGTTTATATTTATCAAAGCGAACGATATAATTGGAGAACAGAAAGTCGGTATTCTTCTAGCAGAGATACCCGAAGTGCAGGAAGTGCATGATATTGCTGGAGATGATGGTTACCTAATCAAAGTTCGGACGGCTGATTCTACTGCGTTAGTCGATTTGATGCGTAACACTTTGGGAAAAATTGAAGGAATAATTTCAACAAGAACCACAATTGTTTTGCAAACAGTGAAAGAAGAACAACAATTAGTTATACCGGAATAATTTAGGAAAGGAATAGAGAGATGTTAAATAATAAAGTACAACAAGCAAGCCCTTTAATGATCGTACTCGCGTATGCTGTCGTATACATTGTATGGGGGTCGACTTTTTTCTTTATTGAAAAAGCGCTACACAGTTTCCCGCCATTCATTTTAGGATCTTTTAGGTTTATTACTGCAAGTATTTTGCTGATGGGGTACTGTGTATTGAAGGGTTATAAAATATTCAACAAGAGAGCAATCCGCGATTCTATTGTTGTCGGATTTTTACTCTTATTTATTGATATGGGTGGTCTTATCTGGGCAGAGCAATATGTTTCAGGTGGTGTTGCAGCGATTATTGCGGCAGCAGCGGCGATTTGGTTTGTTATTCTTGATAAACCAAAATGGAAAGAAAATTTCAGCAGCAAATCTACCATCGCTGGTTTGATTTTAGGTTTTGCTGGTGTTGTTTTACTCTTTGTAGAGCAAATCATCGCAAGCAAATCTTCTGCAAATAAAGAAATAACCGTTATTGCTTTAGTGATTATGGTGCTTGGATCTATCGCCTGGACCGCAGGTTCATTATATTCCAAATACCAGAAGAAAAGTCAGCAAGAAGAGACGGAAGATTTACATGTCTCCGTAAAGACTGCATGGCAGATGATTACAGCAGGTGTATTATTTACAATTGTTGCCAGCTTAAATGGTGAATTTGCTCATTTTAGTTTTCAACAGGTAACGCCTATCGACTGGTTTAATATATCGTACTTAATTGTTTTTGGATCTATTTTAGCATTCAGTTCTTACATCTGGTTGCTATCAGTAAGACCTGCTACGGAAGTAAGTACATATGCCTATGTTAATCCTATTGTAGCATTGGTATTAAGTTACTTTTTCAGTAGCCATGCCGTGACATACATACAAGTAATAGGCCTAGTTATTATATTGGTTTCCGTATTGCTGATGAACTGGAAATTATATAAGAATAATAAAATGGTTGCAAAAATCACAAAAACTACCATTGCAGATCGTCGGAAATCAATACGATTGAGAAATCAAAGAGATGCTGTGGTCAGAAAAGACATTAAAAAACCAGAGGTTGCCAATTAGAAAAAGCGCCTTCTTTTGCATATTGATAATAAAAGCTTAACAAAAATGTTAGGCTTTTATTATCTACATTTGTACCGAAAACACTTATTACATGATGAAACTTACTATACATCAACTTCAATATGTAACCTTCGGGTTTTTAGCTATTTTACTTAGCACATCTTGCAGCAAAAAATTAAGTCCTGTCCAAAAGGACTTTAAGCAATACGAGATCAATAAAAGCACCGTTGAGGATACCGCGATCGTAGCTATTTATAGTCCGTATAAAAAGCAAATGCAGGCAGAGATGAACCGGGTAATCGGCTTCTCGGAAGTTGCATTGACTAAAGAGAAAACTCCTGAAACTTTAATGGGAAATTTCTTTACACAAGCGCTATTGGTTGCCAGTGAAAAAATCAACAACAAGGCTGATATCGCTTTTGCAACAAAGGGCGGTATTCGCAATGAAATAAAAGCGGGAGATATTACTGTAGAGAGTGTTTTTGAGGTTATGCCATTTGAAAATCAGCTTACAGTGATGGAGCTGAGCGGTGAACAAATTGAACAACTCGCCAACTTTATAGCGGCAACAGGGGGGCAACCTGTTTCAGGAATTACCTTATCTATCCAAGATAAAAAGCCAATAAATATTCAGGTACAGGGAAAAGATATAGACAAAAATAAAACCTATAAAGTAGTCACCTATGATTACCTAGCGAATGGAGGAGACAATTTAGATTTATTTACACATGCGCTTAAAAGAACTGATTATCCTCAAAAAGTAAGGGAAAGCTTGATGGACTATATTTCCAGCTTTACAAAAAATGGTCAAAAAATTAATATGCAATTAGATGGAAGAGTTAAAATCATTAAATAGAAGAGGCTTTATAAAGACTGCCGCAGGCCTTTCTGCAGCAGTAACCCTTGGTACGTTACCATTCTCATCATTTGCAGGTTCAAAAAAAATAAAATTAACCATTCTACATACCAATGATGTTCACAGCAGAATTGAACCCTTTCCTATGGATGGCGGTAGATATCAAGGATTGGCAGGAGTTGCACGCAGAAGTACACTTATCAAAAAAGTAAGGGCTGAGGAAGATCATGTTCTTTTGTTGGACGCAGGCGATATGTTCCAAGGTACTCCCTATTTTAATCTGTTTGGAGGGAAATTAGAGCTTGACTTAATGACCAAATTGGGATATGATGCGGGTACATTTGGTAATCACGAATTTGACAATGGGTTAAATGGGCTTATCAAATATCTGGATCATGCCAAATTTCCTTTTTTAACGGCAAACTATGACTTCACAGGAACAGTGCTGGAAGGAAAAACACAAGATTATACCATCTTCAAAAAAGGTGGAGTGAAGATTGGTGTTTTTGGTTTAGGGGTAGATATTGAAGGGCTGGTTGATCCGAATAATTTCAAAGGCATGAAATACCTGGATCCAATTCTTGTTGCAAACCGCGTGGTCAAAGAATTAAAGGAAAAGCATAAATGTGACCTTGTCATTTGTCTATCTCATTTAGGTTATCAATACGAAAGTGAGAAGGTATCCGACCTCGTATTAGCTTCCAAGACTAGTGATATCGATTTAATCATTGGTGGACATACGCATACCTTTTTGAAAGAACCTACTTTTGTAACAAACTTAAAGGGAACAAAGACAGCCGTTAACCAAGTGGGTTTTGCAGGAATAAACTTAGGAAGAGTTGATATTATTTTTGAACCTTCGACAGGTAAAAAGAATATGTTAGCCTCAACTTATGAAATTAACAATTCTATCGAAGCATCCCAATTAGTTTAAAAATAACATTTTTATCTAGCCAAAGGGATATGATTTATTCCTTTGGCTTTTTTTACATATTCACTTGAAAAAACTTTTATCCATCTATATCGGATCCTTCAAAGGGTTATCGCGCTCCGCATGGTTGCTCGCAATTGTAATGCTTATCAACAGAATGGGAAGCATGGTAATCCCATTTTTAGGAATTTACATGACCCAGGCTCTTAATTTCAACATTAAGCAGGTTGGTCTTGTTCTGATGTGTTTCGGCTTTGGATCTGTTTGCGGTTCACATGTAGGAGGTTGGCTGACAGATCGATTTGGGAGTTTTAAAGTCCAGCTACTCAGTTTGACATTAGCAGCTCCCCTATTTCTGATCACTCCTTACTTCAGGACTGTCGAGTCTTTAGGTATTATGATCTTTATTTTGAGTGCTGTCTTTGACGCATTCAGACCTGCCAACTCGGTTTCGGTCGCAAGCTATGCTAAACCTGAAAATATAACACGTGCTTTTTCATTGAATCGATTAGCGGTTAATTTGGGGTTTTCAATTGGACCTGCGGTTGGTGGCTTTTTAGCAGGGATATCCTTTAACTGGATATTCTACGGAAATGCAATGGCGGCAGCAGTGGCAGCGGTTGTCTTTTTTCTATTTTTCTATAAGAAGGAAAAAAACAATTTAAAAACTTTAAAAACAGCACCTATTACCACAACATCGCAGCATAAAAAAGAACGAAATCCATATAAAGATAGTCCATTTATCATCTTTAATATCCTTTGCTGTATATTCTCATTATGTTTTTTCCAACTCATATCGACACTTCCTATTTTCTATCGTGAAGTGCATCACTTAAATGAACATGAGATCGGATTTTTAATGGGCTGGAGCGGTTTAATTATCGTTCTTCTAGAAATGTTTATTGTACATATTGCAGAAAACAAATTGACCATCACAAAAACATTGGTAATCGGAACGCTTTTCTGTTCTATATCTTATGCCATGTTCAATATACATGCAGGGGTATTCATGCTCTATGTTACTTTTTTCGTGTTTGGCATCGGCGAAATGTTAACACTGCCTTTTATGGCAACTGTAACCATAAACAGGTCAACAGCCAAAACACAGGGAGCCTATATGGGCTTCAATTCATTAGCCTTCTCTGCTGCGAATATTTTTTCACCGCTTTTAGGGACAAATATAGTTGGATCCTTTGGATTCACAACACTTTGGTGGGCTACCTCTGCCGTTCTCGCGTGTACAGCAGTAGGATTTTACTTTGTTTTGAAACGTTTGTAGCAGTTCTAACGAATAGGTATACAATCGATTATTTTAGATTAAAATTGACTTAAAATACATATTATAGAAAAGGCCCGATATATAAATATCGGGCCTTTTCCATAATATGTATTTCGCTCTTATTAACTACTGAAGTAAGCTCTTACGTTCTTACCTTCTACCCAGTTCATAAATGCTTTATTGACAACTTTATTTCCTCCAGGAGTCGGATAATTACCAGAGAAGTACCAATCACCTTTATGATCAGGACAAGCAATATGTAAATTATCTAAAGTCTGGAAAATCACTGTTACTTCAGCTTTCAAATGATGTGGCGTAATGATTCTCGCAATTTCATTTGAAATTTCATCATCTGTAAAGGGTTCGTAGATAGCTTTGACGTAATTTTCTATTTCGTCAATATCTGCTGTTATTGAAACCAAACATTTTTGATATACTTCATCAATAATATGTGCTAAACCACGTTGTCTTAATAACGATATAGCCGCTTCAAAAGCAACAAACTCACCCATTCTAGACATATCGATACCGTAACAATCTGGGTAACGAATTTGCGGTGCTGATGAAACAATTACAATCTTCTTCGGATTCAGACGATCTAAAATTGTTAAGATACTTTGTTTTAAGGTTGTTCCTCTTACAATGGAATCATCAATCGCAACGATTGTGTCTTCATGATCTTTAACAATTCCGTAAGTTGTATCGTATACATGCTGTACCATATCAGTACGATCAGCATCTTGCGTAATAAATGTACGTAACTTAGCATCTTTCACATTCAATTTCTCAAAACGAGGATGAATGCTTAAAATATCTTCTAACTCACCGTCATCAATCTTATCCGCTCTATTTAATAAGGCATCCTTTTGAAAATCTCTAACGTAGGTATTGATACCATCCATCAGACCGTAGTAAGATACTTCAGCCGTATTTGGAATAAAAGAAAATACCGTGTTCTTAATATTATTATCAATTGCATTTAATACTTGCGGACATAAAAGGCGGCCTAATTTTTTACGCTCTTTATAAATATCAGCATCTGAACCTCTTGAAAAATAGATACGCTCGAAAGAACATGATTTTTGCTCAACAGGCTCTCTAAACATTTCTTCGGTAACTGTCCCATCTTTTTTTGCAATCAACGCATGTCCAGGTTTAATTTCCTGCACTTTATCAATTGGAATATTAAATGCAGTCTGAATAACTGGTCTTTCTGAAGCAACAACAAGCACTTCATCGTCTTTATAATAGAAAGCAGGACGGATACCGGCAGGGTCGCGCATAACAAATGCATCTCCATGACCAAATATACCTGCAATCGTATAACCACCATCCCAAGTTTTTGCTGAACGCGTTAAGATCTTAGGAACATCCAAGTTTTTTGCAATCAGAGAACTGATTTCAATATTAGAATAACCTTCTTTCTTAAACTTGTCAAATAAATCCTGGTTTTCGTCATCTAAGAAATGTCCAATTTTTTCTAATACAGTAACTGTATCTGCCTTTTCTTTTGGGTGTTGACCTAGCTCGTACAACTGTTGCAATAATTCGTCAACATTTGTCATGTTAAAATTACCGGCAACAACCAAATTGCGAGACATCCAGTTGTTCTGTCTTAAGAAAGGGTGACAACTTTCAATGCTATTTTTACCATGAGTACCGTAACGCAAATGACCTAATAATACCTCTCCGGTAAAACTAACATTATCTTTTAACCATTGTGTATCTTTAGATTCCTCCGGATATGCCTTGTGTACAGATGCAAACTTCTTTTGTACATATTCAAAGATATCAGCCACAGCACTGGATCCCATCGCTCTGTAACGAGAAATGTACCGATTTCCTGGCTTTACGTCGAATTTTATGGTCGCAATACCCGCACCATCTTGGCCACGGTTGTGTTGCTTTTCCATCAATAAGTACAATTTGTTTATGCCGTAGTAAGGCGTACCGTATTTTTCCTGGTAATAAGAAAGGGGCTTTAACAGTCGAATAAGTGCAATACCGCACTCGTGTTTAATTGAGTCGCTCATATCTTGATTTGATGTCGCAAAAATAGCAAATATTTATAATTAGTTGTATCAAAAAAAGACTCTTGTATTTAAAAATTACAACTAGAAGACAAGCAAAACTATTTGATTAGCTGTTGCAAAGCTACTTGCAATACCTTAACATCATCAACACCATCTAAATGTTTTAATAATTTGTGTGTTTTTGCATCGTAGATATACAGTGAAGGTGTTTGTGTAGGTTTAAATAAGCTGATAAACTGTCCATTTTTATCCAAAATAAAAGATACGTTAGGATGAGGTCTCAATTTCTTTGCAAACATATTTATAAATCCTTCCACATATTCGACATCATTCATGGCAACAAAGTAGAATTTAATATTTTTAAACGCCTGTAGCTGTTCCGCTATCCCCGCCCCCATTTTCTGACAATGACTACAGCCCGTATCGTAGTAATTAAAAATAATAAGTCCCTCCTTTGGTAAATCGGACGTTTTAAAAGATTTACCGGTAAATACCTCTTGAAGAGAAAAATATGGGATCTGTGTAGGCGCCTGAGCACTGACCCGCTTTGTTGGTATAAGTAAAAAAGTAATTAGTATTAATGTAAATGTTTTCATAAGCTTAAAAATAAAACAGTATTGCCAAAGGTTAAATATACGAGTCAAATTGTACACATAACACCAAGCTGTTAGTTTATTTACAAAAAATAACGTAAGTTTGGTTGATTAACTTTTTTTAGAACGTCACTTAACACAATTAAACTGTGAAAAAACGTATTGCCATATTTGCTTCAGGTTCTGGTTCCAATGCCCAAAAAATAATGGAGTATTTTAAATATTCTGAAGATGCCGAAATCGCTATCGTATTGAGCAATAATGCTGATGCATATGTTATCCAAAGAGCTGATAATTTTGAAATACCTGTCCACGTATTTGACCGAAATGAATTTTTCAAATCGGACGAAATTGTTAAAATGTTAAAAAACTTAAACATTGACTTAATTGTACTTGCAGGATTCCTTTGGTTAGTTCCTAATAATCTTTTACAAGCTTTTCCCAATAAGATTATTAATATCCATCCAGCGCTGTTACCTAAATATGGTGGCAAAGGTATGTATGGTGATCATGTTCATAAAGCCGTATTGGCAAATAAAGAAACAGAGCATGGCATAACAATTCATTTTGCAAATGAGCATTTTGATGAAGGAGAAGTAATTTATCAAGGCCGATTTAAAGTAGAGCCTCATGATACTTTAGAGGTAATTAAGTTTAAAGGACAACAATTAGAACATCAGCAATACCCTAAAGTAATTGACAACTTACTAAAAAAGATGTAATTTAACGTTTTTTATTTAGACTACTTATAAATAATATATATCTTTGCATTATGAATACTTCAGAATTGCAAGGAACAGAACTTCAAGATACATTCTCAAAGGAGAAAATAGATTTTTGTGCTGATACAAAAGCATCAAGTCCGTTTTCTCCTTTTTCATGTGCTTGTTTCAAAAAATGTTGTAAGAAATATAAAAAAGGGAATCGTTGCGGCAAATGTCCAAAGCGCTAATTTTTGCCTACTCTTCTTCCAGATAATTCAGATCTTTATCAAAGCTCTCTTCGAGCTGTGTTAATGCATATATAGCAATTCCTGATAATAAAAATATCATCATAAATGCGGCTGTAATAATACCCAAGTGATTGACAAGAACACCGTACAATATTGTTGAAGGGATCAGTGCTCCACGAACAAAGTTAGGTGCAGTAGTGGCCACTGTAGCTCGCAAATTCGTCCCGAACTGTTCTGCAGATATGGTGACAAAAGTTGCCCAATAACCTATACCAAGTCCCATAAAAAAGGAAAGCCATATAAATTTAGTCTCAGACAAACCATCACTTAATAAGTACAATGAAGAACTTACGAGGATAATTATTTGACACAGTAAAACGACTTTCTTTCGTGATTTCAAAACCTGAGCTAATAAACCTGCCAGTAAATCCCCTAAAGAAATCCCCAGATAGGTGAACAAAACTCCTTTTCCAGCACTAAGAACAACTGGCGCATGTAGCGCTTTACCAATCTCTGGAGCCTGAGTAACCAGTACGCCTACCACAAACCAAATTGGTAATCCGATGCACAAACAGTATAAATATCTTTTAAAACGACGTTTATCAGTAAAAAGCATACTAAACTTGCCCTTCACTACTGTTTTCTCTTCTGCTGTTTTAAACAAGCCAGACTCGAGTGCTCCTACCCGCATTAACAGTAACAACAATCCCATACCGCCACCAACAAAGTAGGCAGTTCTCCAATCATATTGTTCAGATATAAAATATCCTAAAACGGCGCCTAAAACACCAACTGTAGCAACCAGCATGGTACCATACCCTCGTTTTGATTTATGCATGCTTTCGCTAACTAAGGTAATACCGGCTCCCAATTCACCCGCTAAACCAATACCGGCAATGAAACGAATGATACCGTAAGTCATCACATCATGTACAAAACCATTCGATATGTTCGCCAATGAATACAGCAAAATCGAACCAAACAAGACTTTCAATCGCCCAAACTTATCACCAATGATCCCCCAGATCACACCTCCAATCAGTAATCCGCCCATCTGCATATTTAATACAAACTCCCCCTCGGAACGCATATTCGCAGGAGAAACACCTATTTCTTCAAAAGATTTAACACGAACAATCGAAAAGATAATGAGGTCATATATATCAACAAAATACCCCAATGAGGCAACAAGAATAATAATCCAAACATTCTTGTTTGAGGACATTTCGGGTTGGTTAGCCATATTTTATTTTTTTATAAAAATATCATTGTGGAACCATTTTTACAAATCAATTAGCAAACGAATTTTAATTTATTGTATTACATTTGCACCATGTTGTATAGTCCCAAATCCCTAAAGTGGTTATTAAGAATTTATCCGCCATTTTTATTCCAACGCATATGGGTCAAAAATATTCATACAGACTTTCAAGGTGTGGATGTAAAAATTATCAAAAGTATTTTCAATAAAAACTCAAATAGTACCATATTTGGTGGAACAATTTTTTCAGCAGTTGATCCTTTTTATGCGATTCTTATTGATCAGCGCTTACAATCGCATGGATTTAAAAAAACTGTAGCTTGGCTCAAATCAGCATCCATTGAATATAAAAAGCCTGGCTTGACCAATCTTAGATTTTCGATCAAAATAACTGACGAGGATTTTAATGAATGCATGGATACACTTAAAAACAGAGGTCGGATTATTAAGACATTTTCTGTAGAAATTGTGAACGATCAAAATGAAATTTGTGCCATTGCGAAAAATGAAATCTATATTCGTGACCTGAATTTTACATACACCAGAGTATAATAAGCTATTATCTTCTTTATCTATTTGGTATCTTTGTCGGTAACAGACAAAATATTTCAATATGAAAAAATTAGCTTTTTTAGTTGCGTCAGCTTTTGCAATAACTTCATGTGCCAATAGCTCAAATACAAATAATCAAAATGATTTAGCGAAAACACAAGAAGAAACCATGAAAATTCATGATGAGATCATGCCGCAAGTAAGTATTTTTGATAAAGATGCAGTTACTATCGATTCCATCCTCACAAACCTTAGTGCTATAAAAACAGCTAAACCTAATCTAGATACAACAAATACTCGACAAGAATTGTCTCAGTTAAAAAGCAATCTCGAAGATGCAACAGATCATATGATGGATTGGATGAAAGACTATAGTGCCGATTCAACGACAGTAGATTATGCTAATCGCGAATTGACTAAAGTAAAAGACATGAAAGCAGTCTTTGATCGTGTATCAAAAGAGAAACAAGAAATCTTAAAAAAGTATTAATATGTTAAAATCAATTCAGATTGGTGCTTCTTTTCTTATTGCACTAACAACATTTACAATATCTAGTTGTCAGTCCAATACAGTTACACTTCCTATTTATGGTCAACGTGAACCAGTAGAGAAAATTATAGATGGTAAGACGGTTATTGATACCCTATACCATACCATCCCACCTTTCAAATTTCTAAATCAAGATAGTGTCTATATAACGGATAAGAATTTCGATAACAAAGTGTATATCGCTAATTTCTTTTTCACTCATTGCCCAAGTATATGCCCTACTATGAACAGAAATCTGTTGAAAGTATACGAGCAATATAAGGATAGTGATCAAGTTTACTTTTTATCACATAGCATTGATTTCAAATATGACCAGCCACATGTCTTGAAAGAATATGCCAATAAATTGGGTGTTAGCAATGATCATTGGAATTTTGTAATGGGATCAAAAGCCGATATCTATGGAATTGCAAACCAATACCTAGTTTACACAGCAGAAGACAAAAATGCGCCAGGAGGATATGATCATCAAGGATATCTGGTATTAGTAGATAAACAAAAAAGAATACGCGGTGCTTATGACGGTACTAATGATGAGCAAGTTGCGAAACTACAAAAAGAACTTGCTATCCTACTCGAAGAAAAGTAAAATGATAAAACTATATCTTTTAGGAGTATTGATCGCTCTATATTCTTTATGCTCGATAAGCAGTTGCCAGTCAGGCAAAGATATAAAGACAGCACAATATGCCGTAAATGGACAAAAAATATATATTAATCATTGTAAAAATTGTCATGGCGATAAGGGTGAAGGCTTAGGCCTATTATATCCACCATTAACCGATGTAGAATTTTTAACAAAAAATAGAGATCATTTATCCTGTATTGTTAAGAATGGACTAGAAGAAGAAATTGTAGTTGCGGGCAAAACATTTAACACTAAAATGCCAGCGAATGAAATCTTGACCGACATCGATATCGCCTATGTTTTAACCTATATTACCACAAATTTTGGTAAGCAAGATAAAATATTCAGTCTAGAAGAAGTTCAGATGAGTTTAAAAAATTGCAAGTAGGACATTCCATGATTTAAAGAAAGCTTAGTTAATCAACTAGGCTTTTTTTGTGTTGGTACCTATTTAGGTAAAAAAAGAAAGGTTTTCAAACGGGGAGAATGAAAACCTTTACTAACCAATTATAAACCTAAATTATGATGGTACAAATATAGGCCATGCAAATTGATTAGCAAACCAACTAAATGTTAAAATATGTTAACATTGGAAATGCGAATAAATAGATGTCTGCAATGAATAAAATATAGTTTTTCATTACAATATTTTGACATTTAGATTTGATTAAAATTTCTACATTTGGAACCGAATGAACGTTCAATACACAAAAAATAATTCTAAAGTGATTTCCATATTTGAGACCACACTTCGGTTGATCAAAGATCATGGATTTCATGGCACAGCGATGAGCAAGATAGCTCAGGAAGCTGATGTCGCAATCGGTACAATCTATCATTACTTCCCATCGAAAGATGATTTGATCGTTAGCCTGTTTCAATACTGTGGCGACACTTTAAATGAAGCAATCTTTGGATCGCTGGATGATAAATTGACTTATAAAGACACTTTTTTTCATATATGGAAAGGCTTTGTAAAATTTTACAGAGAACATGTAGAAATGTTCAGTTTTTTTGAACAATTTTACTCATCTCCTTATTATAAGGTGAACAGTTATGAAACAAATGAATCTATTAGTGGTCAGAGTAATATACTTAAATTCTTAACAACAGGAATCAATAAAGGCGAATTAAAAGACACCAATGTAGAAGCATTAGCTTGCGTCTTCTTTGGAACTGCTGTATCAGCAATTAAAGGAGTGAAACACAACAAATTAAAATCAAATGAAAGCATCGAAGATGTTGTAAACATCATTTGGGATGGAGTTAAAAATAAATAATTTTATGAAGTTTAGACAAATAGCCTTTTCTTTGGCAGCCATGACTACAATATACAATGTTAGTTATGCCCAACAAACAGGCAATGAGACGTTACCTGCTAAAGCAAATTTGCAGCAACTCATTGACTATGCCCTTAGCAACAAGATAAGTCTGAAACAGGCTGCAATTGATGAGGAAATTGGCGAAAAAGATATCGACATTGCCTTGTCTGGCTGGTTGCCACAGGTAAACGCTAATGGTTCTTACAACTACAATGTTAAAGTTCCCACCTCTTTTATAGGTGGACAGAACATTGCGTTAGGACAGAAGAATGCTAGTGCTTTAACCTTACAGGCTGATCAACAGATTTTGAATCCGGCACTTATGCAAGCTTCAAAAGCGGCAACACTTATCCGTCAATCCAATAAGCAAAACACTGAAAGTCAAAAAATCAACACAGTGGTTGAAGTGAGTAAAGCTTACTATGATATTTTAACAAGTGAAGAGCAGATCAAAATTGTTCGTGAAAACATTGCTAGACTTCAAAAACAATATAACGACGCTAAAGTACGCTACGAAGTTGGTATGGTTGACAAAACCGATTTCAAAAGAGCTCAAATTGCGTTAAGCAATGCAAATGCGGACGAAAAGCGGACTATTGAATTACGCCGTTATAAATATGATTATTTAAAAAATTTAATAGCAGTTGATCATAAAGTTGATATTACATTATCTTTTGAGAATGCGAATATGGAAAATCAGATTCTGATTGACACAACTTCATCTGCTAGCGTAACCAATAGAATTGAATTCCAACAATTGGAAACGTCCAAAAAAATGCAAGAATTAGAAACGCAATACTATAAATGGACCTACCTCCCAAATGTAAGCGCATTTTATAACTATGCATTTAATTACAGAAATAACAAATTTAAGGATTTGTATAATGACAATTTCCCAAGCTCTGTAGCTGGATTATCTGTATCTATTCCAATTTTTCAAGGTTTTAAAAGAAAGCATCAAATCAATCAATCCAAACTACGCGAAAGTAGAATTGATTTAAGCATGGAAGATTTGAAAAATCAAGTCAACACAGAATATGCACTTGCAACAGCTTCATATAATGCCAACCTAATTGATTGGAAAACATCAAGAGATAATGTTGACTTATCTAAGGAAGTCTATGATACGATTAAGTTACAATATGATGAAGGTATTAAAACTTACTTAGACTTAATGACAGCTGAGACTGATCTTAAAACAAGTCAATTGAATTATTTAAATGCACTTTATGCACTTCTATCGAGTAAGCTAGATGTTCAAAAAGCATTAGGAACTGTAGATACAAAATAAACAACATTAAGAAACCAAGAATATCATGAATAAAAAACATTTATTAGCAGCTTTTTTTATTGGGACTACGCTAATCTGGCAGTCATGTGGCAATAAAGATGCTCAGAAACAACAGGCTGCACAGCAAGCAGAACGTGTTGTACCTGTTTCCATAGCAACTGCCACAGAAGAAATTGTCACAGGAAACCAAACATATCCAGCTACTGTAAAACCCTTAAATGAAGCTGATTTATTTGCTGAAGTTTCTGGTTATGTAACGCAAATATTTGTAACTGATGGAGCATCGGTATCCAAAGGTCAAAAATTATATGAAATTGACGGCACTCGCTACACTGCGGCTTTAGATCAAGCCAGAGCAAATCTTAAAATTGCACAATCTAATTTGGATCGTGTGCAAACAGATTTAAACCGTTACCAAGCATTAGCAGATAAAGATGCGATCGCAAAACAAACTTTAGATTATGCTAAAACAGATCTGGCAAATCAAAAAGCGCAGATCTTAGGTGCACAAGCTGCTGTAACAACAGCACAAACAAACTTAAATCGTTCAACTATAAGAGCGCCATTCGCGGGTATTGTAGGTATATCAGATGTACGTCTTGGGGCTTTGGTTAATCCTGGAACTACACGATTAAATACGGTATCTTCAATCAATCCTGTGGCAGTTGAAATCCAAGTGAGCGAGCGTGATATCCCTCAATTTGTAAACTTACAAAAATCAGGTTCTGCAGCACAGATCGGCGCAGTATTACCGGATGGAACGGAGTATACAGCTCCAGGAAGAATTGCCACTATTGACCGTGCAGTTGATCCACAGACAGGAACGATAAGAGTACGTGCTAATTTTGACAACCCTGGTAATGTCTTGAGAGCTGGAATGAATCTATCTTTAAATATCAAGACGAATTCAGCAACTGAAGAAATTGTTATTCCTTATAAAGCTGTTCAAGATCAGTTGGGAGTATTTAACGTGTATGTTGTTGGTGATAGCAGTAAAGCTGAACAACGTAAAGTTGATCTAGGTTTAAAATTAGGAGATAAAGTAGTTGTAAAATCAGGCCTTAAAGTCGGTGAGAAAATTGTTGTTGATGGTATCATGAATGTGCAAACAGGTGTAAAAGTTGCTGAGGCTCCTGCTGCTGCACCTGATGCCGCTGCACCAAAAAAATAATTTTCACAGACTTTATAAGATACAAAAAAACATATGATTTCAGAAGTTTTTATAAAAAGACCCGTCACTGCCATTGTGATTTCCCTATTGATTATGATCGTAGGTGGAATTTCAATTGTGTCATTGCCGATCAGTCAATATCCATCCGTAGCCCCACCAACTGTTTCAGTAACAGCAAACTACACTGGCGCGGATGCTCAAACTGTTGAACAAACAGTAACGACTCCTATTGAGAGTCAAATTAATGGTACACCGGGCATGCTTTACATGTCCTCGAACAGTACATCGAATGGTCAATCACAGATTACCGTAACTTTTGAAGTTGGTACTGATATTGATATTGCTACATTAGACGTTCAAAACCGTGTGGGTATTGCTGAACCTGCGTTACCCGAAGCTGTTAAACGTTTAGGAGTAACGACACGTAAAGCGAATACAGATATCTTAATGCTTGTTTCACTGGTATCACCAAAAGGTACTCGCGATGCTAAGTTTTTAGATAACTATGCCAATTTATACATCAAAGATGCATTATTACGTATCACTGGTGTTGGTGAGGTTACCGCTTTTGGACAGCCATTCTCCATGCGCGTTTGGTTAGATGCCAATAAATTAACGAATTTAAATCTAACTCCTGCAGATGTATCTGCAGCAATTGCTGAACAAAACTTAAGAATTCCGGGAGGATCGGTAGGTTCTACTCCGCAAAAATCAGATCAGGTATTTGAATACCCAGTGATCACGGATTCAGATTTATCTTCGGTACAGGATTTTGAAGAAATCATTGTGAAATCAAATACCGATGGATCAATTGTTTTATTAAAAGACGTAGCGAGAATAGAATTGGGTCAATTCAGTTATGCAACAAGTACGCGTGTAAATGGTATGACTTCTTCTGGTATGATGGTTTCTCAAACTCCAGGAGGTAATGCTGTGCAATCTGCAGAGGGTATCTATACCGCATTGGAAAGATTAAAAAAATCATTCCCTGATGATGTTGACTATGTTGTCGGTTATGAGACAATTTCTGTTGTTAATGCTTCCATTGAATCAGTTATTCACACTTTGATTGAAGCTTTACTATTAGTAACTTTAGTTGTATTCTTCTTCTTACAGTCATGGAGAGCAACACTAATTCCTGTATTAGCGATTCCTGTATCTATTGTTGGTACATTTATTTTCTTCTTATTATTCGGTTTCTCGATCAATAACTTAACTTTATTAGCATTCGTGCTTGCTATTGGTATTGTGGTCGATGATGCGATTGTAGTGGTTGAGGCTGTGCAGCATTACATAGATCATTATAAGATGTCGGCAGCAGATGCAACGCGTCGTGCCATGAAAGACATTACAGCTCCGGTTATTGCCATTGCTTTGATTCTTTCTGCAGTATTCGTTCCTGTAGGATTTATCCCGGGTATGGTGGGTCAATTGTATCAACAATTCTCCATAACAATTGCCGTTTCGGTTATGTTGTCTGCATTTATTGCCCTGTCATTAACACCGGCATTATGTTCGATCATGTTAAGACCAACAGCAGTTCACTCGGAAGCGAAAGGTCTTAATAAGTTTTTCTACAAGTTTAATATCTGGTTCGAAAGAGTAACGAACAAATATTCGAATGGTGTAAAATACTGTATCAAAAAGGCTCCTATGGCGTTAATCATCTTACTTTGTATCTTCATTGGTACAGGATATATGTTTAATAAAAAACCAACTGGATTTATTCCTGGTGAAGATAATGGGATGTTCTTTGCCGGTATTACCTTGCCAGAAGGTTCGTCTACAACACGTACAAAAGAAATTTTAAATGAAGTAGAGCAAGAATTACGTAAAGATTATCCAGAGATTAAAGATATTACGGCTATTGCCGGTATCAATATTTTGAACAGAGCTTTCCAGCCTAACGTAGCGACAGTTTTCGTTTCTCTAAAACCTTGGAAAGATAGAAAGCGTACTGCTAACCAAATTACGGGTGGTATCATGGGTAAATATGCTGGCTATAGTAAAGCACGTGTACTCGCTGTTACTCCTCCTGCGATTCCTGGTCTTGGTACTTCTGGTGGTTTCAGTTTAATGATTCAAGATCAACAGACCGTAGATATCAAAGTCTTCGAAGGTGTAGTTGGTAAATTCCTAGCTGCAGCCAATCAGAGACCTGAAATCGGTATGGCCTATACCCTATTTAACACAAAAACTCCAAATTACAAGTTATCTGTTAATAGAGAGCAAGCGAAGAAAATGGGGGTTCCTGTTTCGACAATATATACCACTATATCTGCATACCTTGGATCTTCTTATATTAATGATTTTACAAGATACGGACGTAACTTTAGGGTTGTATCTCAGGCGGATAAAGATTACCGTATGAACATTGAGGACATCAACAAATTATATGTTAATAATGCTCGCGGTGAATCTGTTCCTTTAAGTTCATTGGTTACTTGGAACCTTGTTCAGAATCCAGCTATTATCAATCACTATAACATCTTTAGAAGTATAGAGGTCAGTGGTAGTGCTGCGCCTGGTTATTCGTCCGGTGATGCTATCAGAGCGCTTCAGGAAGTTGCCGCAGAAACATTGCCGAACGGTTATAGTTATGATTTCTCAGGATTGGCTTTACAAGAAACAAAATCTGGAAATATGACTATTATGATCTTTGGATTATGTATTCTGTTTGTATTCTTGCTACTAGCTGCGCTTTATGAAAGTTGGTCTGTTCCATTCTCAATTTTATTATCGGTACCACTAGGGGTATTTGGAGCAATTTTAACATTAACATTGATTCCAGCATTAGATAATAATATTTATGCACAAATTGGTTTAGTTGCGATTATTGGTTTAGCGGCTAAAAATGCGATTCTAATTGTTGAGTTTGCTAAAGAACGTGTAGATATCGGAATGAACTTATATGAGGCAACATTAGATGCTGTTAAGCTTCGTCTACGTCCTATTATCATGACATCTTTTGCATTTATCTTAGGTATTATTCCTTTGATGTTATCGACTGGTGCCGGAGCCATTTCTCGCCAAACAATTGGCTGGACAGTATTTGGTGGTATGTCTGCAGCGACAGTTTTAGCAATCTTTATCGTTCCAGTACTGTTCGTTGTGATCACACGACTGGCTTATGGTAAAAAGAAATTAGCCGAGTTAGAAGCTAATTTTGATGAAGAAAAAGCTAAAAATTTATCTGCCCACTAAACATTAAAATTTATCTCAATATAATCAAGAAAGCCTTTCAATTCATTTTGAAAGGCTTTCTTGATTATAAGCTATTTCAAATCGCTAAAAACATTGCCAGTTGAAGCTACAATCTTAACAATAATCTTACAATTGAAAAATGCTTTAATGTTAGCACAATTTGATATTTTAGCACTTCAACTAACCATCTAAATATGAAGCTAAAATTCATTACTTTATTACTGCTTGCCGGTACGATAAGTAGTCTACATGCGCAATCTGCTAAAGACTATGCAGACGCTTATCAAGACTTACAAGTATTCGAAACTCCTTTAGCCGTTAAGCTAAAAAAAGGAATCAAAAAATCTGATCTTGATAAAATTAAAAATCCACAGGTCAAACAGGTTGCCACCTCTTTATTAAATAATCAATATGATCAAAAGTACAGGTTTGCAGAATACAATGCTATCCTTAGCCCTTCAACCTTAGGTCATAACTTAATGATCGGTGATGGATACAGCAAATATGAAAATATAACCGGAATTTATCTGCCTATAGGTCGCCATATCATATCTGTCGATCATATCGCTGCAGATAATGAAGTTAAATTGATCATTCCAAATTGGAACCGCCGAGCTCCCGAAGGAATGGATCCGACCAAAGACCCAAAGGGATGGGGTATTGTAAAGCAAGAATTTAAACTCAAAAATGGTATCAACATCATTGATGTCAAAGATTTCGACGGCCTGGCTTATATCGATTATTTCTCCGAAAATCCTAAAAAAGAAAAAGCAATCAGTGTACATTTTATTGGTAGCCCAGTTAATGGTTACTTTGACATTACGAAAAACAATGATCAAGATTGGAACAAATTGGTAGATCAGGCTGTATATCCGGTTATTGATGCCAAAGGTCGACACATTCAGATTGCCTACCCTGCTGCCGATATTAAAAAGTATGCTTATGGAAAAGGTGTCGAGCTGATCAGTAATTATGATTCTCTTATTTACAGACAGCATCGTATTATGGGACTTATTAAATATAACAAAGTCCCTGAAAACAAAATTCTCTCGCGTGTAAATTATAATTATTACATGTTCCGTGACGGAGATGGAGTTGCTTATATGGGTACGGATCCTGGCAATGCAATGCCGCTTGTTGTAGACCCGGCCCGCGTAATCAAAGGGGATCCATGTTGGGGGTTTTCACATGAAGTAGGACACGTACATCAATTAAGACCTTATTTGAACTGGGGAGGATTGGGTGAAGTAAGTAATAATATTTTCTCCCTTTATGTAACAACTTCTTATGGCAATAAAAGCCGTCTTTCAGAACAAGGTAATTACAAAAAATCCAGAGAAAGTATCATTAATGGTAAAATAAGTTACCTGCAGGATCCGGATGTATTCAATCGATTAGTACCTTTCTGGCAACTTCAACTGTATTTCGCAAATCAAGGTAAAAATCCTAATTTTTACCCCGATTTATTTGAAGCCTTCCGCAAACAGAATCCTGAACGTAGAAGCAGACGCGGTGGCGGTCAAGTAATGGGCGATCGTGGAAACAACCCTGCTGTACACCAATTGAATTTTGTAAAAACAGCATCACAGGTCGCAAAACTTGATCTCACAGATTTCTTTGATCTTTATGGCTTCTTCCATGTTGGAAAATTTACTTATGATGATTATGGTAATTATACATACGAAATGACACAAGAAATGGTTGATAAGTGCAAAAAAGAAATTCAACAACTTAATCTTCCAAAGCCAGATATGGATATCTCTACTTTAGCTGATTAATTTAGATTAATAAAAAGGGTTCGACAAATTATATTATCGAACCCTTTATCCTTCTCATATGGTTTATCTAATAACCGAATTATTATTAAACTATTTATTTTTTAACATTCAGTAATAAAAAATACGAATAACGGTCAAACCGCTATTCGTAAACTATTAACTTAAAGAAAGAGTGTAGTGGTACACTCTTTTGATCGCATATAAGAAACAATTCACAGCACATTTTGTTTTCTGCAATCCACTCCAATACGTAATCTTTTTAAGATGAACCATAAACTATCATAAAAGCAAATTATTATATGACTGTTTGTTTCAAGATGAACTAAGCAATGATTTATAAAAAAAGTATATCATTGAATGATATCAAAATCCTGGGATTATCAATCATCTGATTATAAACTTAAAATCTTCATGATCACTGCTATACTAAAAAACCGATTACATCTAATAAAAAAATTATAAATACTTGCCAGGATTTATCTTGAAATCTTACATTTGCACAGTCACAATAATTTCACTTGTGAACAGCAAATTAAAAATGTCATGATAGGAAGATTATATCTTCAGCTTGAGCGCTTTAATAGATGGCGCACCCAAAAGATTTCAAATAAAAACTTTTTAGTCATTGTTGCTCTTTTAGTAGGTCTTATAGGTGGTTTTGCCGCGGCAACACTTAAAGGAATGACTCACTGGATCGCTTCGTCGCTACAGAACGAAGTTCAATCACAATATAAATATTACATCTACCTCTTATTCCCCTTAATAGGTATCTTATTAAGTGTTATTTATGTAAGACGGTTCATTAAAAAAGGAAAATTCGAGCATGGTATCACTCCGATTATTTATTCTATTTCCCGCAAATCAAGTCGCATTGAGCCACACAATATCTATTCTCAAATTATTACCAGTGCGATCACGGTTGGCTTCGGTGGGTCTGCAGGTCTTGAAGCACCGATAGCATATAGCGGAGCAGCAATAGGCTCAAATACGGGACGTTTTTTCGGTCTTAATTACAAGGAAGTAACGCTTTTACTAGCTTGTGGTGCGGCCGCTGGAATATCTGGAGCATTCAACAGCCCGGTTGCCGGAATGATTTTTGCGATTGAAATTCTCCTTCCTGAATTTTCAATACCCGTATTTATTCCACTTTTAATTTCTACGGCAACAGCAGCAGCTGTTTCGCGTTCCTTGTACAGCGAACCCCTATTCCACTTGGTAACAGATGACTGGGAGTTTCACGCCCTAATTTATTACTTTGGATTAGCAACTATTATTGGAGGATTTTCAATCTACTTTGCTCGATTAACAACTTGGCTGAAGAATCTATATTCAAAAATAACTAATCCATACCGTAAAGTATGGGTAAGTGGAATAAGTCTTGGTATCTTAATTTTCTTATTTCCCTCACTTTATGGCGAAGGCTATATCACAATACAAAAAATATTAGACGGAAGTCATCAGGACATCCTGAGCAACAGTATGTTTTCTCAATATAGCGATATAGGCTGGCTTGTTGTTGCATTTACTATCGTTACCGTATTTGCGAAATCTATTGCAGCTTTGGTTACTTTAAACAGTGGCGGCAATGGGGGCATATTTGGCCCAAGCCTTATCATGGGTGGCCTTATCGGATTTGCCTTTTCATATGGAATGAATCTAACGGGTCTTGTAGATCTAAATGTTGCTAATTTCACGGTGGTTGGTATGGCTGCAGCATTGAGCGGTATTATGCATGCCCCTCTTACAGCGATATTTCTTATCGCAGAAATCACGGGCGGATATGCACTGATGGTTCCACTTATGCTGGTCGCTGCCACAACATATTTCATTAACCGTGCAGTACAGAAACATTCGATATACACCAAGGTATTAGCGGAACAGGGCGACTTATTAACGTACGAAGACAAAGACAGAACAGTTCTAAGTATGATGAAACTACGTCATCTACTTGAAAATAATTTCACAATCATGCGTCCTGATGAATTTGCCAAAGATAGAAATCATGACATTATCCACAGCAAAAGAAATATTTTTCCTGTTGTAGATTATGATGGAACATTTATAGGACTTATCTATAGTGAGCGCTTACTGGAAATTTTGCTAGGTGAGAATGTCGATGGTTTAAAAATGAAAATGAGCGAACTGGCACAGCAACCTATAGACATTATTAAAATGGGCACCAATATGGAAGTGGTTATGCAGAAAATGAAAAAAGAAGATGTGTGGATGCTTCCCGTAATCGATGAAACAGGAAAATACAAAGGCTTTTTATCCAAGTCTGCTGTCTTTAATAAATATCGCGCATTACTGATGAGGCAAGCTGCCTATTTAGAACAATAAGTGGCTCAAACCTAAATATTTCATATCTCGGATCAAATTTCCGGGCTTCAAATAGCACACATAAATCGTCAAATTTTCCGCGATAATTCAGGTTAATAATCTGGATGCGCTCCTAAAATAGGAGCGCATTCATGAATTATTTTCTCTTTCGCAATTTCCCCAACAACCGACTTGTCACATAACTTACGACTGTCCCGACTACGGCCATTAAAGCTGTATGCACAACATCACCAAGAGAAAAGCTAGCCCATATCGAACAGAGGGTACCCCCTAAAGTACCGATACGGATATCATTGCCTTTCATCCTGCACCTCCTTTTCTTTATCAATTAAAAGCTGGTCTGCCGGAGGTGACTCCTCCTCTCCTTTTTTATCTTTATCATCCAGCACCGTCTCCACGACACCTAGACCCAGTGCTAAATACTTAATAATATTTAATGCCTTGCCCGGCAATTTAATTGGCGCCATCAGCACCACCTGTAGCGCACGGCTTATTTTTTGAATTATCTTTTTCATATTTTTAATTATTAAAAGGTCTAGCGTTCCGACTGCGTAATTGCACCGAAAAAGAGGCGTTAAAAATGAATTTCTGTCTGAGTGAAACGAGTTTAAATTCATTTAGCCTATTTAAGGTGAAATAGCATTAAGGAATGCAACCTTGATTTTTTTGATTACTTTTTTCATCAAGGAAAACCTCGAAGAGAATCTTGAGTGCCAATAAAATCAAATCCTTAACGAAAAAAAGTAATTGCCTGTCACGGCATGAGTGACAAATCGTTCACTAGTTATTTGGTTAATCTATCACTACGTTACTCACCAACTTTAATAAACACCTCCCCGCTAACCATCAATTCCACCAGCAATGCATACAATTTCTTATACGCCATCACCGACTGTAGCAAACGATACTCTCCTTTTTCAAACACATAACCCGTTCCCACGAGCAGGCAACCAGCCGTTTCTTTGTGCGTATTTCCGATGTGGATGTAGACATATTTAAACCCAGGAATATCCTTGATTTCGATCATTCCTTTATGGAGTTTAGGAAAACGCTCATAATAGTTACCGTTCATACCGCCATCACAGTTGAAACCAAGCTTATATCTTCCTGCAGGAATGCTCGTACTTCCTGGTATCTTTTTCTCCCGAGGGATGTCTTCTAGACCATAGCAGATAAACTGATTATTCAGGTAGATTTCAGACAGGGTACTGTTCTTCCCATGCTTTTTACGCAATACTTTTACTACAGATTTCATCACCATGAGCCTATTTAAGTAACCCCAGATACTGACTGTCACTGCAGTTACGTTTATTCCTGTCGTACACAACTAAATAAAGGTGAACTGGCATGTGCATCATCCCGTCAGGCAACTGTAGATCCATTTGGCCAGCGCTGCGCCACACCTGTCCCTCGTTGACCGCTGCAAGTTCCTGCTCTACCGCATAAGCACAAAGCAATACCCGGTCATCTGCAGCAATATTCCTATTTCCTGAACTGACAGTCGAATCCCAATTCATACGGATAGTGTTCGACGACCGGTCAACCTGTACATCTGTTAAAACACCCTTAGTGCCCACACTTAGTTTAGCTTTGGCCGGATTCACCGTGATATCAGGGTACGTTCCCTCCATTGCACTATGCAAGGTAAACGACATGGCTCTACCTATAGCAGTACCTTTGTTTTTGCTGCGGTTGAACCCCAGCTGGATAACTGCGTTGACAGGATTTAAAAATTGACGGGCCTTTTGAAATTTTAAGCGTACCGTCTGACTACCATTTTCACTTTGATTTTTTTTCATCTTACATCGATTAAGTAGCCGGCATTTTACACCGGCTACAGGTTAAACCATTACGTTAAATCAAGTTCACCAAGATAATTCGTTCTACTTATGCGTTTTCCTTTTCTATCGGCAAAGAACATCCAGGCATGTGCCTTTTCACTCATGAAATGTTCAGGATATTCGATATCCACTGCCCCACTTCCTCTAGTCGGTGGAACAGGAGCCGTTAAGAACTCATCGATAGCAGGTACATACAACAAAATATGTACGGCATCATCTAACTCGCCTTTCTGTATTTCAATAGCCTCGGGCGACCAGGTAACCGAGAGGATACCGATCGAAGCGCTGGCTCCGATGGTACCACCAGGTTGCAGATTACCCTTTGAAATCAAGATCTTACTATAGTCAAGCGTAAAATTGGGATATGTACCCACCACCGCGGTCTTGATATTGGTCTGCAGTGCCACATTGGTAGGTGTCATGGTATCGGCATTGATCTGACCGAAGCCCAGCTCGACAAAAGGTGCTATCGGCATGATGAATTTGGCAATCGTATAAAAACGCGCCTGCTGTATAAGCTGCTCCTCCGATGCAGGTTTTGTCCGCTTCTTAGACAATCCCTTAATATAATTAATACTTTTCCAGCTAGAACCTATAATAGCTCCCGCTTTACCGCTAAATCCTCCTAGCGCTCCGTGCAAAATTGTTCCCATTGTTTTTATTTTTAAAAATTAAACCATCATAAAGCATTGATGCATACCGGTATAGCTCACTTTACAAAAGCAAACATACGACATGAAACAGCTCAAAATCAAGAGGTAAAACACCTTTGTCCACTTGCTGACCAATCCAAATTGGGGATAAGAACCATAAGAAAAGTAAATTGTCCAGTTGCTGTCCTATGCGTTTTCTTAATGAGTTCGATGGTTAAATAATTATAAGGTTAGAACGTTAGAATGAACGTCTATTTTCACTCTGCCACTGATCACTTTGTTACTCCGTCACTGGCCAATTTTAAAGCTCATTTGTTCGAGAGCTGTTTGGGACTTGCTCGGGACTTGTTCGCCCTTTATTCGGTAAAAGTATACCGATCTTATACCATTCCTATACCTCGCCTATACCGAAACAGTAGACAAACGGTAGACAAAAAGTAGACAAAAAGAAGGAAAACGGTAGAGGATTGCCGAAGCCTTCCCGAACAGTGTGCGAATACAATGGCTAGTAAACCCTAGCAAAAGTTAAAAAAAATTGAAGTAGAAACGGAAATACGAAAGAAGAAATAAGGTCGCTATTCCGGGCGGAATATAGATCTATCAATGGTATGCTCAATCAGGTAGATTGTGGTATATTTTTTTCAGTTTGACCATATCCTCATAGCGATACAGTTTGCCTTTACTGGTCCTGCTATGGTAGCTGATCATGTTTTTTTTCTCGCAGCGGTAGAGTGTTTTAGGAGTGATGACTGCGTATTGGCATACCTCTCTACTACTTACCAATACCACGGGCTGATCGGGAATTTTACGGCAGATCAGATCTTTGATTTCCGTTTTGCAATCCAGGATCTCTTTTCTCAAGGACTCTAAAAAAACAAGCCAGCAATTATGCTGGCAGCCCTTTGGTTCCGATGGTTGTCCGAGACAACGACACGATTGGTTTTCCTCCATATGATTCATGTTAGCGTCAATTCCCTTCTAAACTGCTGTATAGTCAGCAACTGACAGGTTTAAAGAAAAAGCGCTATTTGTGATGGAAAATACATTTCTTGTACAGCTTGAAAAGCTGCTGAAAATGTGTACCAAAAGAACATTGATTTCGCACCGAAGTTTTGATCAGAAAATTAGAACGGCCTATCAATGCAGCAAATGAATCATTAAAATCTGCCATCAGTATCGGGTCACTGGTTACAAAACTCTGCAGCATAAATTCATTCTTGCTCAATTTAAACGGACGCTCTCCATTTCCAAAAACCACAAAACCATCCCTCAGAATGGATTCATACTCGTAAAACTTCACTTCCGCCCGATCACTTTTTTGGGCAGACTTTACACACGTATTCAGGTACCTGGCCAGTAAATTCGTTTCTTTCATTAATATGCGCAGTGAATCATTTTCTTCAAATTTGCCGTAATCGTTGCATTCTTTAAGCAGCAACAGCAATTCTTCAAAAGTTTTACGATCCCAAATTTCAAAACTTTTAATGGAAGCATAAGCTTGTGCTATAGTTTCAAAAGATACATCCAGGCAGAGCAATTTTAACTGTTCTTTAAATTTTTCATAAGTGATGCTTTTATCAAACTTATGATGATAATACATATAGAGCTTAAAATAGGTCAAATGCTCAAATCTCATGATATGAAACATCGGTACATCCGAGCAGCTGATCTTAATCCAGGGATTCTCCATCTGTAACATCTCTTCCAGAAGGTCTCGGTAAATACGCACATATTTGGAGATTTCACGAAAAAAATTTTCCTTTGTAAGCCTGACATAATCATATAATGAACTGTCAAAATAAGCTTCACCATTTAGCTTTGCTATATCTATCCAGCTGAAACTAAAAACTGCCATCAATTTCTGTATTTCATCCACCCGGAGCACCGTATATCCTTTCGCCCTGTTGATAATAGACCTTTTTCCAACGCCAAATACCGCTATCAATTTCTCGGCACGGATGATTGGATCCGGCTCAATTCTAACGATCAGTTCAAATAGGTTATCATGGAATTCTTTCATAAAACTACTTTATATATAGCAACATATTTAACACTATAAATAACAGAAACTTTAAATGTATTAAAATATCGTTTTAAACAAAAATTTATTTTACCAAATTTTATATAAAATACAGCAAATGGTATAAAATATACTCAAACATTTCATTTAGAAACATTTTATAAACCAAAACAATACAAGTGCATAATAAATACCTCCAAAGAGCAAGCTGTGGAATAAAAGATACCTTCCAGACTATCATATTAGGCCTTAATTTTATGATAGATCAATTTATATGTTATTTGACGCGACCTATTATAAAAAAATATAACACCAACATGCTACATAGGTTGATCTCTAAATCTTAATAGATATGAAAAATGATGTTGAAATTAAAGCGCGGTTACTCCCCTATTTCTTTCTCCGGTTAAAAGAATTGGGTATCCAATGCTGTTCGCATGAACAGGAATTAATAGCAAGTATTCAGGTTCACTATTTGAAACCTGGTCAAAGATTAGAACACCCCCAAGCCAGCCTTTTCTTTTTGGTTCACGGACTGATAAAAGAATACCATCGTACCAAACGGAGTATTGAGCCCTCATCATTGATCCAACTCTTGACTCCCGACACCTGCTGGATCTATGATCAGATCTATTTTCGGTTTTATACAAAAGCGCTGGCACCTACCTGGTTGCTCGAAATACCGCTAGACAAACTGCATATGATCAGCACAGATGTCGCGGAATTCAATCAGTGGCGAGCAAATATTGATCTTCTATATGGTTCCAAACACTTTTTATCAGAATTTTTGAGACAGCTTTCCGATCGTCATGAAAGGTTACATTACTTCTTGGAAGAGTACGCACCCTATATCGACTATTTGAGTGACAATGAAATTGCTGTATTTACGAATCTTAGCGACGCACAGTTGCGACGTCTACGCAATACCGCTGTGCTTTATAAAACTTTAGACTAAACTATGGGAATCTATTACACAGAAAAAGAAGCATTGCAAGACTTTTATGTCTATTGGAGAAAGATATATCCACCTTTTGAAGATTTCCATAGAAACTGGTTGGAGAAAAATGCACAGATCCTACATGTTAAAAAAGGGCAAGTATTATATGAATCGGACGGTCAACAAGAAAATCTGTATATCGTACTACGTGGTTTTTTGGTTAAAGAACGGTACATCTCATGTAACGACAATAAACAGATCTTGACAGTTGCCCTGCCCAATATGGGCTTTTTCACGACCATGCATTATTACAGCCAAAGCCCGGCACTGGGAGATATTGTTGCTATCAAGCCAGGAATCGTACTGCAGATCCCCTACAAAAAAATAAAATCCTACCGCAACAATGATAAAGGTATCGATACCTTATTGCAGCTTTTAATACATAAAAAGAAATACCAACTGGATCACTTTAGGGTTATGGATGCAATCTCCCTGGCCACAGATCGCTTATTCTATCTTGCCGATCAGTTACCCGAGCTATACCGCAATCTAACCTATAACGAACTTGCAAGATTGCTTCATGTATCTGAAAGCTCCATATACCGTGCTAAGAAAAAACTGGTTACAAGAAGAGATAGCGGATAGTCGTAAAAAAATGTCAAATCATCAAAATTACAACATTTTTCAGTCACCATATGACCGGTTTTAGCCAATATCGATATTATATCTTTGAAATATACGAAAGAAGAAAAAAGGAATATTAACAGAATCATCATGCAACAAAAGAAGACAAGTAAAGGACAATCTGGAAGGCAGCCAAAAAACGGACGCTACGCTAGCTCCATGATGAGCTACGAGTCTACAGCTATGAGCTGCAGAACTGCTGGACAGATTATGGTAAACCGCAGGTCTTTATTCGGAAACTGCTGTTGCGCAGGTCCGGTGCGCGATGCACATGGACGTAGATTTACGACATTCCCCAGAAAATGGTACATGGAAAAAGTTTTTGGTCAAATAAGGAGTCCTAAAGCCAAAAAAAGCATCTTCCTTTCGGAATTTGCAGGGGGCCGAAGCGTATAAAAATGTCTTCGAGATCAATTAACTAAATTATGATAGTATCTAAAGAAATAAGTAATTATGAATTGGTTCACATTAGACCCAAGTGGTAATCCAACAGATTCTCAAGACTATACATTCCAAAGCACAACGCCTTCTTGTGCTGGAGCAAATCAGATCTGCGCAGTGCAAGCAAACCCGGACTCAAATAACAAACCGGAGCTTACAGAAGCATTGAAAGATCAAATGATTTTGGCCCTACACAGTAGGACTCCTTCTGCGAATGTTAAGTTGAAAAGTTAATCGGATTAACCGCAAAACATAACTTTATTATAAAGGGGTTAGCAAAAACTAACCCCTTATGCATTATCGGACTTCCTCAATTACGAGAACATCCACTTCTCTATTCTCCTTTCGTAATAGTAAGCCGTAATTTAATAGTTCCTTATTCATACTTTCAATACTCGAATAATTTTTCAAATGGATTTTTTCCGATGTATGTGCTTCATCAATCACAGGAGGATAATTTCCACGGTAATCAATCATAAATGTAACCACACTGGATCCGTCCATCCCACCTTCTTTTTTATCTAAGTTTGCCTCTGAAATTTCAAAATTAGTTTTCTGTAAAACCAAGCAAGGCATTTCTCTTTTAGACCAATAAACATGCAATCCTAAAAAACCATTTAAATCATTTAAAATGATCTGAGCTTGTACCGAATCAGGTTTTACAACATGATCATAACGTTCATAACAAATTCCATTTCGCAACAGCCACTCATTAAAAGCAATTTCTCCATTTGGATACTTATACAATGATGAATCTCTTACCTTCCAAACTATACGCTCATCTTTTAATAAAAACTCAGGTTTTTTGATTTTACTCAAAGCTCCAGTATAAGCACCTAAAATATCAATATTGTAAAAAGAACTTTTTTGCATACCTGATATAGAATCGTATTTGATTATAATTCCATTTGGATCTACAGCATCTTTATATGCTGAAATAGAAACAGATCCCAATTGTTTGCCCCTCTCATTTATGGTATCATTTTTAAGACCATCATTAAAATCAGACTTAACAGGCAACTGAATATAACCATTTGCATATAGATGCTCAATATTTTCAGCTTTCACAAAATCCGAAAAAGTAATTGCCTGAACTTTATTTTTATAAATCCATGCGGTATGCGGTACTCCTTTGTGAGGAAAATATTTCCGTAATAAGGTATCTGCATATACAGTAATGAGTTTCACCTTATTTTCTTTCAGAAATACATTTGTCTTAAAGAATTTTTCAATAGTGGCCTTATCCTGCCAAGTGACCAAAATGACCTGCATTTTATCTGCATATTCATTTTGTAGTTTTTGCAACTTAGGCATTGCTGCGATACAGTTTGTACAAAACGTATCGAAAAAATCAAGGATGATGATCTTACTAAATAATTGATCCAGTGAAATTTGATTTTTAGCGCTATTTAATACGGATAATTTTTGGGTATCAGGAATTGGCTGTCCAACTCGCAATTCTAGACTTCGATCTAATATTTCCGTATTTTGAGCCCACATAGATGAGCTCAAAAATAGAAATATTAATAGTGTAATATATTTTTTCAACATGATTTTAGCGTTTATTTTGTATTATTCCTGATTCTGATATGACGAGATCAGGTATTAAATGTGCATATTTCAAACTATTTGGTTCAAGTGTATAGTTTTGTCCATCTATACTACGTTTTAAAGTTTTTTTAAAACGGTCATCCAGATTTAATCTTCTCAGATCAGACCAGCGTCTACCTCTAAAAACCAATTCCTTTCTCCGTTCCTGTAAGACAATTCTTAAAAGCTCATTTGGATCAGTTTCTGCGATTTCCGTAAAAAAAGTAGGATTAATCCGATTTTTCAGAAGGATATTAAGATCACCTAATGCTTGGCCAATTTTATTTGTTCGTACAGCAGCTTCGGCCCGAATCAGATAAACTTCACTGGTTGTTAACCCAATAAAAGGAGTTGTTGTAGAATTATCGTAAGAACCTTTATATGCGTACGTCCCCGCCTCAGATGTATTAGGTTTAAAGTACACCCCTTTACGATAGTCATGTTCACCGTAAGATTTAAAAAGATCGGGATCAATACGGGCGAATGACTGCCCCAGGGGACTACTAAAAATACTTGTTGCAGGAAAGATAACTTCTACATTAAACTTAGTAATGGGTAAAGAAGCAGAAGCTTTTAAGTCTTTATAGTTGAGCAGTTCAGGCCTCAATCTCAAACACGAATCTGCATTAGCATAAGCTTTATCATAAGCCTGCATATCCAGGTACACCCTTGCTAAGCCAGCATATGCCGCGGCTTTACCCGGTCTTCCCTTTAAAGTCTCGACCTCAGGTAAATAGCGAATCGCCTGTTTATAGTCCGATACAATTTGTGTGTAGGTTTCTGCTAAACTGCTCCGGGTTGATTTATAATCAAGTTCTGGTTTCAGACGCAATGGAATTCCCATTTCAGTTTCCGCAGTTTCTGCTTGATAGGGCATTGTAAAAACAGAAGCTGCTTGATGGAAAGCAAAAGCTCTAAAAAAATGTGCTGCTCCGAGTATTTTACCATATTTTACTTTATCATAATTTTGATCCAGTTGCGCTAATATGGACAGAATCTGATTACTCAGATATACTGTTTTATATGGATTTTGCCAATGGGTATTTAGCGTCATAAATTCCAGTGACCAGTTGTAGGTTTGCTGTTCATCAAAATTAGAAAGTGATTTCCAATCAGAAGTATTCAAGTAGTAATCATCTGCAGCGATTTCTCCCAGGGTAGGGTATCCCGTATTCATTGCACTGTAATCATTGAGCAATAATTCACAATGTTCAAGTGTTTTCGGAACAGCCATTTTTTGTTCCGGTTTTAAATCCAAAAACCCGGAACAGGATGTTCCCAAGAACAGGACAAGTAATATATATAAAACTGTAAATTTCATGATCTTTGATTTAAAGGTTAAAGTTAAGGCCAAGAGAAATGGATAATCCATCAGGTATAGCGTTGCCAGACTCAGGGTCAAGTCCCAATTTGTTTGCCCGCCATATTGTGCCCAGATTTTGCGCATACCCATATACGCGCATATTCTTCAATCCTATTTTATGTAACGCTCCCAATGAATAACTCAATTGTAAATCGCGCAATTTAATCTGACTAGCAGATTCTACTAATGGTGATGAAATCCGATAAAAATCACTCGCATATAAATTGTTAGGATAAGTGAAAACGGGCACATTGGTCCTAACTTCATCTCCTGCTTGCTGCCAGCGCAGTGCATAATCTGAATGCCCTACCCCGTTATCGATAAATAATTTGTTATTAAAAGATGTCCTTAAAAATTTATGTCCCAACTGATATGAAATGTTAAAGGATATCTCCAACTTATGATAAGTAAAACTATTGCGAAAAGAACCAAAATAAGGAGGTTTCAATGTACCATGATTTTCCAGATCCTGAACCGTACTTCTGTTAACAATACCCGCATAATCTTCTGACACCTGTCCGTCTACATAACCTTGCGGCATCCCTGTTTCAGGATTCAGTCCTGCCCATTTATAGGTTAATAAACTATATAGATCCATTCCTTCTATCGGTGTCAAGAGCATACCGTAAGCACCGGTTATATAATCTTTACCCCTATTGCTTGTTAAATATGACTTAGATACTTGAGTTCGGTTATAAGCAAAGACCAAATTTGTAACCCATTGAAAAGCAGGAGTTTTCACATTCACACTATTTAAAGAAATATCAATTCCTCGGCCGTGTAGATCAGCGCTGTTAATGTTTAAAGAACTGTATCCGGTAGTTGGATCAATCTTAGTTGCAGCGATGAGATCTTTTGGCTTTTTGATATAATATTCTACAGATCCTGATATCCTGTCTTTAAAAGCAAAATCAAAACCTAAATTCAGCATTCCAACACGCTCCCATCGTAAACTGGGGTTAGGTGGTGACTGCATATTCGCATAAGGCTGACCAGTTATATAATTGGGAGATGTCTGAATATTAATAATGGGATATGCGGAGGTACTATTGTTCACATTACCATTAAATCCGTAGGTAGCGCGAAACTTGAGCATTGGGAATAGCCTATTATCGATAAAAGGCTCGTTGGATAATAACCATGCACCACCAACAGACCAGAACGGCTGACCACGGTCATTGGTTTTTACACCAAAGAGATTCGATGCATCTTTTCTAGCACTCCCGCTTAAGATATACCGTTTTTTAAAAGTATAAGAGGCGTTAGAAAAATAAGAAGTGTACCGATTGGTATAAGCTTCCATCTGCGAAATATCTTCAAGATACATCCCTCCTGCTATACCATTTAAAGCAGGAACCAGCTTTCCATATTGAACTGGCTGATGGGTCAGTACCTCCTTATCATATCCCCAAAATACAGATGAAGTCATATCGCTTTTTATCTGCCGAATCTCCGCCCCTGCGATCATGTTAAAATCATGTATCTCATTCCAATTTTTCTGAAAATCGATCTGATAACGCATCTGATGCGTACTGTTATTACGGTTCAGAATATTTAATTGATCACCAACCGGGAGATTCCAGATAACCTCATCTTCAGTCCATGATGCATGATAATTGATAAACTCACGTTGCGAGGCGGAACCTATTCCTTTCCAGTTTTCCGAAGGCTGCGATGCTCTCTGATACGCATAAAGGATGGAAGTTGATAAGGATGGTAAGATTTGATAAGTCCCCTTTAGATTCAAAAACGTTTCCCTAATATTCGTTAATAGGTGCGATTCATCCAGTTCTTCCAAAGGTCGATACTTCCAGTCCAACAATCGTCCGCCAGCCACAGTATCACGAAATATGGGATTAAATCCAATAGCATCTACGGCTAAAGGAATACCGTTAGCGTCTGCCATTTGCATATAAGGAAAGTTTCCGACTCCTCTGCCCATAGCATTATATCCGGCCATATTGGACTGCGCTTCTTTTCGCTTAGATTCTGTATAAGTGACCCCTAAATCTAAAGTCAAATTTTTAATCGGACGCAACTGTGTATTATTCTTTGCTGTGAACCGCTTGTAAGAAGAAGTAACCAGATTATCCAAATTCTTATCATAACCTATGGAAAAAGAGGTATTCATCTTTTCAGATCCACCCCTTAATTGTACATTATATTGTTGGTTCACTGATCTTCTATAGATATACTTATTGAAATCATCGCGCATATCAATTCCTCTTAAGACATCCAATTGTCTGTTCAAATCAGCCTCATTCAAATCACCTTCTTTATGCCTTTTCAACAATTGAATTACTGGTGTTAAATTTTGAGAATAATCATACATACGGCTATCCCAGTAGCCTTTGTCGAAAAGTTCCTTTTCCAGATTTATATAATCTGACGTATTCATCTGAGGATAGTAATAAAGATCAGGTTTGTTTCCAATAGTCACGTTGCTATTCACTGATAACTGAAAAGGCTGATTATATTTTCCACGTTTTGTTGTTATCACAATAACACCATTACCAGATTGAGCTCCCCATATAGATGATGCAGCCGCATCTTTTAATACAGTAACATTTTCTATGTCATTGGGATTGATATTCATAAAATAACCGTTCAGCATATCAAAATTATTTGCATAAGGCACTCCATCAATGACAACTAGAGGCCAGACATTTGATCGCATTGTACTTACGCCCCGAATGTTTATCCCTAAAAGTTTACCTTTATTTTCAGGAAACACTTTTAGAGAAGATATCCCCGGCACCACATCTTCCAGCCTGCTTACAAAATCTGTCGACACCTTTCTGTTGAAAAGCTTATTATCGACAAACTCGAAACTGCCGGTAGCTCGTTCTTTCGGTATCTTCTGGTATCCAGTCGACACAACTTCTACTTCGTCAAGTTTATTATCCTCAGGTATCAATTTTACAACAATTGATACTCCTAAGGTATAATTGATTTCTTGGCTTTTGTAGCCGACATAAGTGAATTTTACCAGTCCTTTAAGACTCCCGACGGAAAGGCTGAAAGTTCCATCTTTCTTGGTTGAGGTTCTAGCCTTCTCGGCTTCGACTCGGACAGATACGCCATCTAAAGGTTTGTTGTCTACGGCAGATACAACTGTACCGTGTAGCACATGATTCATAGGCCCATCAGCCCCGCTGTCCTTGCGGGGCGTCTGAGCATTACTTAACATATGAAAAGTCATGAATAAGCACACTAGGAGCACCTTACTTATCAGCAGTATGTCTGCTCCTTGTGGCTTAAGAAGCTTCCGGAGATAACTCCAGAGCTTGTTTATGTAGAATATATATGTGTTCATTATTGTTAATTTTTGGACAAAGTTTCCCCTATCACCGTTTCTTACCGAGGGTTGACCAGGTTGTCAATCTATTCCTCGGCAGAATCGGCGTCCACAGGTAGTGAAACTTTATTTAATTCTTTTGTAATATGAATTCTTGATTCTTTTCTACTGCAGCTTTAGCTTTCATAACCATCGTCAGTTGTTCAGCCCAGATCAGTTCGGTCGATTCACCAGTCATTTTAACGACCTTTCGGCTATCTTTTACGACGGTCAGCTTCTCGATTCTTACATCAAGCTTAAAGTGTTTATTCAGATCGTTCAGTATCCGTTGTTGGTATTCCTCCCGTTCTGTCTTCGCAGGCACCGTTAATTCATAGCAGTATCCGGGAGTATTTTCTTTTTCTTCATTGGGAATAAACCGTTCACGGTCCTCTCCTAGCACCATTATCTGGCTGACAGGAAAGTCGGCTGGTAGCGCTAAGGCGAAAAGGTAAATCTCATAGATCTTCATATTGATCAGCGAGATTCGCAGGACATCGATAGCTTCATTGCGCACGACCAGACTAAAGGAATCCGAAGGTTCTGAAAGGTGTATCAACAGCGAATAATAACGCTGTGATGGCCGTTCACCTTTCACATATCTCAATGCTGACAGCGTCGTTACATATCTAAATTTTGGATCGAACCTTTTAAATAAACATTCGGGTAAATCTGTGACCATAATTGGTTTTTTAGTAAAAGAGACACGTTTTTCGCTCAAAAACGAAGACAGTTCTTTCCCTGGGGACAGCGCATAGCTCTCCCTGTAGCAAGTTTTTTGCATTTTTTTAAGGTTTATACTGAAAGTGAATCAGGAGCTAAAAATTTGGCAAGAAGCCCCCTGTTCAACTTTCAATAGTTAAAAAATAAATTGGAAAAAATGCAATTAATAGTCTTCGTCAAAGGTTATAATTTGGTATTCAGTATTGCATTTTGAATGGATAGTCACCATAGTGACTTTGCGCAACAGATCTAATCTGCCGGCTTGATGATATTTTTGGTGGTCTGTTTTTTGTTCATACTCGCTATTGGTTAACGAGTCTTGTTGGCGAGAAAGATCCAAGATACATGTGGGTCTACTAACCGTCGTCACAATAAAGTTTCTCACGCCCTACACGACACGGATTTACAGCAGACCCACATCTACCTGTTATGCAAATATAGCATAAAAGTATAGACATGGGTGTTTAATCTGCTGCCTTGCGTCGTGGCGTGAGAATATTGTGACGGCAAGACTCTTAGTTTAAACACCTAAGTTCTTCAAGAAAGCACATATTACTCTCTTTCTAAATCAAAGATAAGTAAACAAATTACAAAAAAAGAATATTATGTCACTTTTTGTAATTCTCGTCGGTTTCATATTTGGTTATGATGAATATTGATAGAAAAATAATAACCAAAAATATTCTTAAGCTAATTGATAGTAATGGTATTAATGATACGGATTTTGCAAATCTTATTGACAAATCAACTAGAACATTAGCTAGAATAAGAAAAGAGAAAGCTTTATTTAATATCGAGGACATTAACATAGCAAGCTCATTTTTTAATAAAACACTAATAGAGTTTAACAGTCCAGAAATTGCGATTGAGGGAAATTCTCGTAATATTCTTAAACAAATCCACAAAGACAATGTCGCTTACTATAGCCTATTAGAAAAGCGGCCAAGCATTACTTATGCAATAACTTTTTACTTATTGAAAAATGAACAATTTTGTTCAGCAGGTATGATTGTAGAAAAAATCAAAATTTTTTTTGAATCTTTTGGATGGTATTATTCAAGTTCATACATATCTAGCGCAATGGTGCGAAATAGTGAGTATGTATCTGTTTCAGGCACTGAAATAATTGACGGCAATAAGGTAAATGTTTATAAAGCGAAAATATAATTATCTCTATGAATTTACTATAATGAACTACATACGTTAAATCAATTTATGGATCGGATTTAATCATATGTGAGTTCAAAATTTACAGTTCATCACAACAGTAGGAAATATATAAATAATCATAACAGTTTTATTTTGATTATTTCACAAAATTGAACAGACTACCCTGCAAAAAAAATACAATTAAGATTCTTTAAAGAAAGAACAATGCCTATTCTTGTCTAAATGACAAGAATATTAAATATATGGTGAATGAAAAGGAATTAGACATAAATTCGCATTATTGCTTAGAACACTTACAATTTGAATTAAAAAGCTTGTATAATACTATATATAAGGTATTACCAAAAATCTTATTTTAAAGGCTTTAACTAAACTGTTATGCTAAACAAAAAAACAAGTAAAATTAATATCACATTGTCCTTAAAGGAGTTTTTTTATTATTAGCAAATGATGCATTTAATTATGAGTGCTTTCTACTGAGTATAATACCGTATTATACCCCACCGTTCTTTAATCCAATATTCAACAGGATGAAAACACATGAATGTTGAGCAATCAGTTATCTTGTTGCCATCGTTATTGCATATTTCAAGACTAACACTTTATCTTTTAAATAATTTTATCTATAACCTCTGAATACCAAATGATTTATTATATTAATTGGTTATTATTATATTTTTGTCAGCTTGTATCTCAAATGGGTCGTTAGGTCTGAAGGTATTATTTCTTCAATTTGTATATCATATCGATCTTTATCAATTCCGTCAAACAGCCGGATACCGCTACCTAAGAATACAGGTGCAATGTGAATCAAAAATTCGTCCACTAGTCCTGCATTTAAAAATTGTTGAATAGTGTTGGCACCTCCTTGTATTCTTATGTCTTTTCCATTTGCTGATTGTCTTGCCTTGTCTAAAGCAGACTCTATTCCATCATTTATAAAGTAAAAAGTTGTCGTTCCTTCCTGAATCCAAGGCTTTCGCTCTTCATGTGTTAATACATAAACATCTGCTTTATAGAGATCATTGGGCCAACTTACCTCCCCTTCTTCAAACATTCTCTTCCCCATAATGAATGCACCTGTTCGTTCAATTGTCTCTCTAATATATTTACCGTCAGGCCCATCTTCTTTGCCTCCTTCAAACCCCAAGTATTTCCAAAAGGCTTTTTGGTTAAACATCCATTGGTGTAGTTTTTCTGAAACACCTCCCATTGGATTGTTAGGACTTCTATGATCGCCTGCAAAATATCCATCAAGTGATATTCCGCTGTCAAATATGATTTTGCTCATTTTAATTCTTTCTTTTATAATATAATTTTACTAATTCTGTTTCAGGTGTCTTTATTGTGATGAATTCAAAGTACCTGCTCAGGTCTTCTGTCTTTAAATTGCCCTGTTCCGTTACTTAACAAAGCTGGGATAACAGACATAATAAATTCGTCTATTAATATGTGCTTCAATAATTAATTGATTACTTCTGCACTACGTTACAATAGATATTCTTACAATTTTCAGATTTTAATCCTTTGACCAACTAGGCTCAAACGGCGAAGAATAAAAATACAAAAAACACTTTAATATTCAATCTACAGTTAGATACTTTTAGATTTATTACAATAATTTATCATTCATCAAAATATTGCCCCCATTAGGTTTATGGCAAATGAAAAAGAATAAATTGTTAAAAAAAGAAAAGCCCGAAGGAACCTCGGGCTTTTGATAACTAACTGATGTTAGTTTTGTTTTTTATTGTTCAGTTTGAACTCTTCAAACTCCTTGAATAACCGTAAGAGTTTAAATGTAGAGCTGATCAGCTCGTTTGTCTCTAACAGGATAGAGAAGTAAAGTTTACTGTTCTTAGGACTATTTTCGGTTGTCCGGATATGGTCAATCTGCTTGTCCAAAAGATCGTTAATAACCTTCTGAAGCTGATCGCGCTGTTTCATGGTTGAATCAAGCTTTAAGAAGTCTCGGCGCCTATACAAACTATATACTTCAGCGTACCAGTTACCCAGCTCATCAGCAACTAACCTCAGATCATTCCCCTGATATTCCTTAAGCAGTTTATGGTTGTTATCGACGTGATTGTGTGCATTGCCAGCAATTACATAAAGATTCTCGACGATATCCTGCAGATAACCTAAGGAAATAATGTAGAATCTGCTTCCTTTAACGGAAGTGTCATCCAGATTGCGAATAAAGTTGTAAAGGTTGTCGTTGGTCGAATCCAGATCACGCAAGAATTTCTTAATCAATTTCTTGTTCATCGAAAGCGTCGTCAAATCGTTCTTGATAAGACCGTCTACAATCTCTTTATAGAAGATATTGGACTTGGCAAAAACTTCACTGATCTGATTGGCACTAGCGTCAGAAACCTGCTGTAAGGTATGGATATCTTCTCTACCAAGTTTTAATTTACGCTCTGCCTGTGCTGCAACTTTCTTTTTATGGCTTTTAGCATTAAATACCAAGAGTATGGCCAAGAATATAAGTGCACCAACAAAGCTAATAATCCCTCCTATTTTAAGTAAATAAGCGATGATAAATGCACCCGCAAAAGCAGTAGCAGCAGTAAGAAACCAGCCTCCGATGACATGGAATACACCAGAGACACGGTATACTGCACTTTCTCTATCCCAAGCTCTGTCGGCAAAAGCAGTTCCCATCGCAACCATAAATGTAACATAGGTTGTAGACAGCGGAAGCTTCATCGATGTTCCTAAAGCAATAAGACTGCTGGCCACCATTAGGTTGACAGATGCGCGCACCATATCAAACATTGGCTCCTCCTCCTGATTCTTTTTGCCTAACGAAGTATTTTCGAAACGGCTATCTAAACGTGATCTTAAGGTGCGTGGCATCAGATAGCTAATTGCTCCTCCAATATTTACAAAACCGCGTACTATCCAACGCGATAAAATATTCGGTTCGAATTTTTCGGAACCGCCGTCTTGACTGCTGAGACTCATCTCGGTTTCAATAACAGTCTTCGCTTTTTTGGATGTCCATAAGGTAATCATCATGATACCACCCGCGATAAATAATATCCAAGCTGGGGCAACAATATCCGCAGAAGCTAATTCTGACATCATATAGGTGTCCGGATTGCCACCAGATGTCTGAAAGAAACCGATGGCCTGAATGGCTGCTACGGGTACTCCGATAAAGTTAACCAGATCGTTTCCTGCAAAAGATAAAGCTAAAGCGAATGTACCAACACCGATAATGACCTTAAGGATGTTCACTTTTAACCTGATAAGTATAAAACTAAAGACCGTAAACAGCACAAAGCTTCCCAATATCAAATGCAGCTCGTGCGTGTTAATCCACTCCTTCGTTGCTTTATCGATGAAAGAAACGGTCTTCATTCCTTTAATCAGGATAAAATAACTAATGGAGGCTAAGGCGATACCACCAAATATAACTCCGAAGGATTTGATCTTACGTTCGTACTGAAAGGTGAATATGAGTCGAGAAAGGTATTGTACCGCCATACCCACAGTAAAGGACAGCACCACGGATAAGAGGATGCTGATGACAATCTCGGAGGCCTTCTCTGTATTAATATACTGCGAAAGCGTCGACCAATCGCCTGTAGTACTTACTATTTTATAGAGTGCAAGACAGACCGCAGCCCCTAGGAGTTCAAAGACGATGGATACTGTTGTAGAGGTCGGGAGTCCGAAATAGTTAAATACATCAAGGAGTATGATGTCTGTAATCATGACGGCGAGGAAGATAACTATAACATCATTAAAACTGAACATACCAGGAACGTAAATTCCACTTCGTGCAATCTCCATCATTCCACTTGAGAAAACCGCCCCAGACAATATACCCGCACTAGCGAGAATCATGATCAGGCGGAAAGAAATAGCTTTGGAGCCAATAGCCGAATTTAAGAAATTGACAGCATCATTGGTTACGCCGACCATGAGGTCGATAATCCCTAAAGTGATCAGCGTAATAATTACGAGATATAAATAATTGTCCATAGTTATTATTTTTGCAAAGGTATGAACAAAAGGTGATCCATATATTAAGTTAATGTTAAGTGTGGTTTTTATTAATATTGAATACAACTTTAAATCGAAATAATAACAGTTTAAACAATCCTATTCCTAATGCACATAAGCGGTTTTGAACAATTTTCGAACTATTTTGAATCGTATTTACAGAAGGAATTTTCCTCAATAATAATTTAAATTGGAATGCTTACATTATTGTAACACATAAGGATTGAAGTCTATATCACCCTTCAATCAACAGATATCAGTTTTTTAAGAATTTGAGTAGTATAAAAGGAATTTATGGGTAGTAATTCTCTCTCCTAAGATTATCTATCCACACGTAATAAAATTCAAACTACATAATATATTTCATGGCTAAAATTTTTTTTAAATAATTTGAAAATATTACATTTGCAATATTAATGAAGAAAACAGCACACATATCATCCCAAGTTACCCCGCCTTAGATAAAGGCTAACCTGTTGCTTTTCCCCAATTCATATTTATTGGTAAGTACTCCCTACACGAAGGTTTTTTAAAACTTTCGGCTCGATTCTATTTGTCAAATTTTAATTCTACATAATATGTATAAAATCCTAAATCTGTTTGATTTCAAACAGAAAGTAAACTACAAAAATGAAATTTTGGCTGGTCTGGCTGTAGCTATGACCATGATCCCCGAATCTTTATCCTTTGCCATATTGGCAGGATTATCACCTCTCACCGGACTATACGCAGCTTTTTTAATGGGAATTGTCACCGCTGTACTTGGCGGCAGACCCGGCATGGTATCCGGAGGTGCGGGCGCGACCGTCGTAGTGCTTATCGCATTAGCAGCTAGTCATGGTGTTGAATACCTATTTGCCGCAGTTATTTTAGCAGGTATATTACAGCTCATGGTAGGCGTTTTTAAACTAGGTAAATTTGTACGTCTCATACCGCAGCCTGTTATGTATGGGTTCTTAAACGGTCTTGCTGTAATTATTTTTATGGCGCAAGTTGCCCAGTTTAAGATTACTGAAAATGGAATAACGAGTTGGATGCAGGGACCTGCACTGTATCTAATGCTTGGACTGACACTCTTAACAATAGTTATCGTTTTGATTTTACCAAAAATAACAAAAGCAGTTCCTGCCTCACTAGTTGCTATACTTGTTGTATTCGGTATTGTTTATTTTTTTAATATTGATACTAAGAAAGTAATTGACATCGCATCGGTAAGCGGTTCTCTCCCTTCATTTCATATACCCGAGATATCATACAGTCTTGAAACCTTGCAGATCATTTTTCCATATGCTCTGGTAATGGCTGGAGTCGGTTTAATTGAGTCTCTATTAACACTTAACATGGTCGATGAAATAACCAATACAAAGGGTAAATCGAACCGCGAGGCCGCTGCTCAAGGTATTGCTAATATAACCAATGGTTTTTTTGGAGGAATGGGAGGTTGTGCGATGGTAGCACAAACGCTTGTCAATATCAGTGCAGGTGGTCGCGCAAGGCTTTCTGCTATAGTAGCAGCTGTTGCTATAATGATCGTCATTCTAGTCGCTGGACCTGTTATTGAACAAATACCAATGGCGGCGTTGGTAGGTGTCATGATGATGGTAGCCATTGGTACATTTGAATGGGTAAGTTTCAGAATTATAAATAAAATGCCGCCTCACGATATTTTTATTGGAATGCTTGTAGCGCTAATAACTATTATCTTACATAATCTAGCCCTCGCAGTTTTGATCGGTGTGGTTATTTCAGCTTTAGTGTTTGCTTGGGAAAGTGCGAAACGTATCCGTGCAAAAAAATATGTAGACGAACACGGTATAAAACATTATGAGATATTCGGCCCTCTATTTTTTGGTTCTACAGCAGCCTTTCTAGAGAAATTCGATACCTTGAATGATCCGGAGGAGGTTATTATTGATTTTAAAGAAAGCAAGGTAGTCGATATGTCTGCTATCGATGCATTGAATAAGATTACAGAAAAGTACCATAAATTGGAAAAGAAAATTCATCTTCTCCATTTGAGCCAGGACTGTATTAAATTATTAAAAAATGCAGAAAGCGTTATCGTCGTCAATATTCTGGATGATCCAACATACAAAGTGATGACAAATAAATAAAATAAGCCTTTGCTAAATGAACTAAATTTGGGGGCGCTAAGCGGGAATTTGGTTCATTTAGCATTACATTGTTGATTTTAATTCGATAAAACAAATTGACACTTAATGTTTCTTCAGATGATAATTCCCCCATACAATCCCCTATCCTACTTTATAACTTGAATATCCATTTTCAATACGGTTATTAACTGTCTTTTAATTCTTATTTGGAGTGAATTACGTCGCGAAGTCATACCCGACCACTGAATTACAGGTATAAATATTACAAATAAAAAAACGCATAAGTTATGACTGTAATTCCTACTGTAAAGCAATAAATAGCAAAATAGGTTAATTTAGCTTTTTTCACAATATTAATCATCCACGTACACGCAAACAATCCAGAAAAAAATGCCGCTATAAACCCTAATAACAATGAAGATGGTTTAATCGTTAAAGATGCTAAGGACTGATATTCAACATTTAAATCTAATACCATCTTGGCTGAAGCTCCAAGTATCAAAGGCAAAACCATAAGAAATGAAAAACGTGCAGCTGCAGACTTATCAACCCCCAATAATATAGATGTTGAAATAGTAGAGCCAGATCTGGATAAACCAGGAAGTAGTGCAGCGAACGATTGAGCAAGTCCTATAAGGATGGCCTCTTTAGTACCTATCGACCTAGTTGTATTTTTAGCTCTATTTGCAAAAAATAGAAGACAACTTGTAATTAAAAGCATCATTCCCACAATTAATAAATTGGAAAACAACTCTTCTAACATATCTTTTAGAAAAACTCCCACCAATGCCGCGGGAATCATTGAAAGTACGATGTACCAAGAATATTTTGTTTCCTCATTCCATTTAAATTGAAATATCCCTTTTATTATTTTCAAAATGTCCTTCCTAAAGATTACAATAGTACTCAAAGCTGTAGCTAAATGTAATACAATAGCGAACAATAAATTCTCCTCAGGATCAAATTGTAAACCTAGTAACTGTTGGGCAATAACAATATGCCCGGAAGATGAAACGGGTAAAAATTCTGTTAATCCTTGTACAATGCCAACAATGATAGATTTGATCGATTCACTCATCATGCCTTTTGTTTAATTAAGGTTCCAATTTAACCATATTTTTTTTCAAGTATCGTAAATTATGACTTATAGAAGCATGTGTGGTCTAAATTTAATAAACATGTTAAGCATTAATATACTGAATTACAGACTATATTAAGGACACAAAAATTACTTTGTAATACTCTTATTACTTACAACTGTAGTATAATAAACCTTGTTAAAATATAAGTTGGATACTCATTTATAGGTATGATTATTGCTATAAATAAGCAGTAAATATCGAACCTACCAAAGTAAGCGAGCAATTGATAAAACGTATATATATGCCAATAAAATTATTAAATCGAATCAAAAAAAATGAGCTAAGTCAACGACATTCTTTAAATGACAGCTTACTTTCTAAAAATTGCTCTAATAAACATATATTAGGAATATATGTATTTGCATGCGAAGATCTAGAAAAAAACCAGCCCTTATTCAATGATGGTATTCCTTCGCTTATTTTTATGCCTAGCTTATCGAGTGAAACTATACTAAGAAAAAATGGCAACCTCATTAAATTAAAATCCGTTTGGTTATGTTGTGGAATAATTAAAGATATGCAGTGGGAAATACCAGATGGTTTAGCATATATTACTGTTATTCGTTTTGATCCGGCATCATTTTATTCCATCTTTAATATCGATAGCACCGCGCTAATTAATAATACTGTTTGCAGTTTTGAAGATGTCGCCGATACGAAATGGTCTTCTGTGATTACAGAGATGTATACCAAGAATAAAGTAGAAGATAAACTTCAAGTCTGGAATAGCGCCCTTGAACAAGTAAAAATAGATGATTTTTTACCGCCTATTCTGAAATCTGCAATAGGCTTTATAGACACATATAAGGGCAATGTAACTGTTTCTCAACTGCTAAGTTTATTAGGTGAAAATGTAAATAAAAAATGGTTACAAAGAAATTTTCTGCGATATTTTGGAATTACACCAAAGAAATACATCTCACTTCAACGCTTCATATACACCTATGAAAGGTATGAAAAAGAAATGCCTACTCCATTAAATATTGTACCTTTTGAGGGAGGATATTATGATTACAATCATTTTTTTAAGGATTTCAAACAATATTTAGGTGTTTCTCCTAAGCATTATTCTTGGAACTAATTAAGCAAATTAAGAAACGATATGGTTGTATTTATGTCTCTTTTTTACTAGTTATAGGTTCCATTGATTTGTATTTTTGTACTGAACTTTTACAATTGAAATTATGGAAAAAGGAATTAATCTAAACGTTTTTAAAGATTTTTTCAAATCTAGTAATGCTGGCGGAATACTATTATTTATTTGTGTCATTATTTCATTAATCATTGCAAACACATCACTTGGATCATCTCTTCAGGCTCTTTTAGATTGGGAACTGGGATATGAATCAACTGCCATCCATTTGAAATATAGCGTGCTCCTTTGGATTAATGATGGTTTAATGGCGATCTTCTTCTTACTGGTAGGCTTAGAAATTAAAAGAGAGATTGTTGAAGGCGAATTGTCCTCTCCTAAAAAGGCTTCATTACCAATGCTCTGCGCGATAGGTGGAGCAGTTATTCCAGCTCTGATTTATTTAAGTATAAATGCAGGAACAGACACTGTTTCGGGTTGGGGCATTCCGATGGCTACAGATATCGCATTTGCTTTAGCTGTTATAACGCTTCTTGGAAACAGGATACCAGCAAGCTTAAAAATATTCTTGGCAGCTCTTGCAATTGTAGACGATTTGATCGCAATTTTAGTAATTGCGTTATTTTACTCCTCTGGCATTGAAATAACTTATCTGATATATGCAGGAATTGGTCTTGCTATTCTAGTTATCATGAATAGATTAAATATCTTAAATCCTTACTTATACCTAATACCAGGTATATTTATTTGGTATTTCATACACCATTCTGGTATTCACGCTACTGTTGCCGGAGTATTGGTTGCTATGACGATACCGACCAACGATACGGCAATCGAATCGCCTTTAGAGCGATTAGAGCATGCTCTGGTAAAACCTGTCAATTTTTTAATTATTCCCATTTTTGCTTTTGCAAATACCAATATTACTATTGAAAGTGAAATGATTCATGGCTTAATAGCTCCTTTGGGTCTCGGTATCAGCCTTGGACTTTTATTAGGGAAACCTTTAGGGATATTTCTAATGGCTTTCATCTGCTCTAAATTAAAAATTAGCAGTCTACCCGAAGGTAGTAATTTTAAACACATAATAGGAATTGGATTATTAGCGGGTATTGGTTTTACAATGTCTATCTTTATTTCCATACTATCTTTTGATAACCCTTTATATGTTAATGAAGCAAAATTATCTATACTGATCTCTTCAATTTTAGCTGGATTACTTGGATATTTTTTATTAAAAAGCTTAAGCAATAAAAGAGCCGCTTAACAGCTTTAATACATGATTTGACTGAGACGATATTTATAAAAAAATCACACTACTTAATTTTGAAACATACGCTACGCAAAATAAAGAACTACTGGCTTTCTGATGCTAGTTTTGTCACCTTGCTGGTGATGTTGATGTTTATGGTATTTGTAATGCCTGTTCTCTTGGAGCAAGGTTTTGCAAATATCATCATCTTAAATGTTTTATTTTTGGTATTGTATTTTATTGGAATTTTTTCCAGTAAAGAAAAGTGGAGTATTTACCTATCATCACTCTTGTTTTGTGCTCATTTAATCCTACAGTTGATCAGATTTGACGATACACCAAAGGAATACTACCTGATCGAACGACTGGCAGGGCTTATCAATATGAGTCAATTTATACTCATTAATATCAGGTTACTTTTCAGAGACAGTAATACCAATAAGTACCGCATTATTGGTGCTATAAATGTGTATTTATTATTTGCTTTGATGGGAGCTTTTACTTTTGAAATTTTAAACATACAGACTGGAAAATCTATTACAGGAAATGTGCTGTTAGTAAATAATGACATGGACTATTCTGTGTATATTTACTACAGTTTAGTTTCCCTTACCACTGTAGGATATGGCGATATCTATCCAGATGGAATGTCGGCCCGAATGCTATCAGTTATGTTATCTGTTATTGGGATATTATACCCTGCAGTGGTGATAGCGAGATTAGTCTCTAATAATAGTAAATCAAATATAATAAACACTAAAGAATAGACTAATACACGTAGCCAAACCTCCAGTAGGTAATGCGACCTCTATGGAAACAACATCAATATTGGTACTCTGGTGTGAACAGCTAACTTTTTAGAAGCACTTTTACGAAATAAAGTGGCTAAAAAGCCTAATTTTCGAGGTGCTGTAACTAAGAGGTCTATATGATGATCTTCTACATAGGTGTTAATCTTTTCAACTATATCCTCTCCCTCCAGATAGGAATAAGTCGGCTCAAGACTGTCTAAACTTGAATGTAAAAATGACTGCTCTTCTATAAGTTGAGCGGCAGAATGCTGACCTTGGATACTAACATTGACTACATGCCATTCTAAACTAAGGAGTTCTTGCATCTGAAATATCATTTTTACAGGTAGCCTTTCATGCAAATGTGATAAATCTACAGCTAAAAGTACTTTTTTATAAAGATGTGCCAGATTCATTTCTGGAACTAGTAACAGATTAAAGGCATGCGATTCGATAAGATCAACGGTTGTTGATCCTACACTATTTTTCCCGCCATCGTCACTTCCTCTCAAACCAACAATGATAAGGTCTATTTTCTCATTTTCAGAAATTCGCAGAACACCATCCATAACGGTCAATAAGTCGTAATGTGCACTTATCGCTGTCATCGGAGATACTGTCGAAAGTTCTTGTTTCAGAAGGCGCAATTTTCCTTTCACATCGTCTATTTCCATTTCATCAATTACCGGAGGAGGAAGCATGAAGTCTCCGGTATTATAAAATTTGCTATTAAAATAGGCCAAAGAATGATAAATGATCACATTTTTAATTTTTGTCCGTTTTGCGATGGTAAGTAGCTGATCAAATGCGTGACGTGCAGCAACAGAAAAGTCGGTTAAAAATATAATTGTTTCCATGTTATTAAATTATACAATCGGTTTATCAAAAATGTAATCTTATTTTTAAAACAATATCAGGATAACATTGTTTTAAAAATTTTGACAGTGAAACGTTACATTATTCTCATAAAAAATTCAGTACTTAAATTTAATTTGAATCTATACTTTTTCAATTATTCTATTGTATATTTTTGATTTAATCATAGATGAATGTTGACAAATTAATAATAGTAAGCTCAGAATTAGAAATGGATAATGGTAAAGATATAAAAAGACTCTCCCGACTAACGGCGATCCTGACCCAATTGCAAACCAAACGTCTTATTACAGCTTCTGAATTAGCCGAAAAATTCCTAGTAACAAAAAGGACGATATATAGGGATATAAAAGCTTTAGAAATGGCTGGTGTACCTATTCTGGTTGAGGAGGGAAAAGGTTATTCTTTAATGGAGGGCTATCGGGTTTCACCTATAATGTTTACTGAAAGTGAAGCCAATGCTTTGATTACGGCAGAACAGCTGATCCTAAAAAATAAAGAAAGTTCCTTCGTTAAGGAGTATTCGGAAGCAATAAATAAAATTAAATCTGTACTTAGAAATAATACGAAAGATAAAGCAAACTTACTTTCCGATCGCGTGGTATTCAGAATAAATTCCGACAATGACAGTACCAGTAATTATCTGTCAACAATACAGCTGGCTATGACGAATTTTAAACTTATAAAAATCAAATACCGGTTTTCTTCAGAAAACAAACAATTTACTGAAAGAACTATTGAACCTTTTGCAATCTACAGCACACAGGAAAACTGGTTACTTATTGCTTACTGCCGTTTAAGAAAAGATTTTAGAGCATTCCGTCTTGATAGAATTTTAGATCTGTTAACGCTAAACGAACAGTTTGAGCCACATGACATAACTCTGCAACAATATTTTGAAAGCTGCAAAAAGAAATCTTATTCATAGCCCTTGACATAAGGCTGTCACAGGACCATAGTAGTTTTGTAACGTACCAAATAATTAATACATGAAAAAAATTACTACCGAGCCCTTTAAATTAATTGGCATTTCTATCAGAACAACAAACGAAAACAATCTGGCCGCTACAGATATTACCGATTTATGGAATAGATTTATCAAGGAGAATGTGTTGGAGGCAATTCCAAATAAGATTGACGACACGATATATTCTGTATACACAAATTATGTAAGTGACCATACTGAACCATATACAGCAGTACTGGGATGTAAAGTGAAAAATTTATCGACAATTCCGGAAGGAATGATAGGAAAATCAATTGAAGGCGGAAAGTATCTGAAATTAACTGCCAAAGGAAATTTAATGAAGGGTTTGATTGTCAACAAATGGCAGGAAATCTGGAATTTAGATTTAGATCGAGCATTTACAACAGATTTTGAAATCTTTGGAGAAAAGGCACTAGATCCAACTGATGCAGAAATTGACTTTTTTATTGCAGTAAAATAGGGCGTATGATCGAGCATGTTTATAACTACTATCTGACCAAAGCAGAACCAATAAGGGGCTGTTTACTTTCACTAAGGCATATTATACTTAATCAGCATAAAAATATAACTGAAACACAGAAGTGGGGAATGCCCTGCTTCTGTTTTAAACAAAAAATAGTCTGTTTTTTATGGACAGATAAGAAAACAGACGAACCCTATATTCTTTTTGCTGAAGGAAAATATTTTAAACACCCTGAGCTGGAAACAGGCAACCGAAGTCGCATGAAGATTTTACGTATTAATCCAAATATAGATATACCCAAAGAAACAATTGATGATATCATACAACAGGCATTAAAAATATATGAAACGGGCAGTTTAAAAAGTAGAAAACACGCTAGTAGTTAGCAACTAAATTAAAACAAACGCATTTAATCACGGGCGAAAAAGTCCAGACAACAGTAGGATAATATTTAAAAAGATATCATGTGATACAATTTGTTAATAATACTATATAATCATATATTCTTAACAAGAAATGATAATCTTCAACCATTTTTATAAAATCACAAAAGAGAATTTAGTAAACTCAGTCTAACAAATAGAAAAATCTTCTTGTACAGTCGTATTTATTGTCCTGTTATGGCGCTAAAGCTATTGATATGGGCTTTAGACGACAGTCAGAAAACAAAAAATTACGCCATAAATTTGCTTAATGGTTTATTTTTATGTATATTTGAGATATAAACATCTTCAAAAGGCAGAATAAAACTCATATTCTGTAAAAAAACACAAAAAAATTTGAAAGAAATAAGTGTTATTGGGAGCGGAAGTATGGCAACCGCTCTTGTCAAAATTTTAACAGAAAACAAAGTCCAGGTAAACTGGTATGTCAGGCGCATAAACCAAGCTGATCATATCAAAGAAAAAGACATAAACCCAGATTATCTAAGTTTTGTCAAACTCCGGGGTGATTTCATATATATCAGTACAGACCTGAATGAAATCATTAAACGTTCTGCAACAATTGTCTTTTTGGTCCCGAGCTCGCAACTCGCACATTTGTCCCAGCAAATAGAAATCAAAAATCTAAAAAACAAATTCATAATTACTTCCATTAAAGGTCTTGTAGGTACTGACAAAGTTCTACCAAGTATATTTCTGAGTAACTATTTTGCAATTCCGGAAATCGATATCGGAATTATAGCAGGCCCATGTCACGCCGAAGAAATCGCAAACAATAGGCGAACCTACATGACATTATGCAGTAAAAATCAACCTATAATAAAACAGCTGATTCCCTATTTCTCTACATCTTATGTCAGCGTAGGTACAAGTGAAGATCTAATAGGTATTGAATATGCCGCAATATATAAAAATGTTATCGGAATCATTATTGGTATTGCCAAAGGATTAAACTATGGTGATAATTTCATCGCTGTTTTAATGTCCAATGCGATCAATGAATTACAGATGTTTTTAAAAAATATAAACATAGCCACCGAAAATCTAGCGAGTTCCAGTTATTTAGGAGATATGCTGGTTACCGGTTATTCAGATCACAGCAGAAATAGGACTTTTGGAGAATTGATCGGAAAAGGCTTATCAGTTGAACAAGCCATGAACAAAATGTCTATGGTTGTTGAAGGATATACTGCGACTCAAGGACTCTATCAACTGTCCAAAAGCATCAATTTAATGATGCCAATACTTTACACGTCATACCGGATACTCTTTTTACACATGCCGGTAGAGACAGAATTTAAATTATTAGAAAGAAATATAAAATGATGTTATTAGCAACAGACTTAGACGGCACATTCTTAGGTGGAAAAATGGCAGATAGGCTGAAATTATATCGAATCATCAAGAATCAAAAAAAAATCAAATTAGTATTTGTAACTGGTCGCGGATTAGAATCTGTCATCCCACTATTGAATGATCCGATTATACCGCGTCCAGATTACATTATCGCAGATGTAGGTGCAACTATCGTCAATGGACATACATTAGAATCTATTGAACCATTACAGGGAGAAATTGAAAAAAAATGGCCCTCCATATATGATATCCAACGAGCGATTTCAAAAGTCGAACATATAGAATATCAACGTGTGCCTCAGCAACGAAGATGCTCTTATTATTACGGAACAGACACGGATCTAGATCAGGTAACTGCTATTGCAGAAGAATTCTCATGCGATATCATTACTTCTGTAGATAAATATTTAGATATATTACCTCGCGAAGTCAATAAAGGGACCAGTTTGCTTAAGCTAATCCAGTATCTTAATATAGAAACAGATCAAGTTTTAGCGGCCGGAGACACAATGAACGACCTGTCTCTATTAGAGATAGGCTCGCAGGCAGTTGCTGTTGGCAGGTCTGAACAGAGCTTATTAGAAGCAACTAAATCGAATATACTGGTATATCAGGCCGAAAGTGCGGGCGCAGGAGGAATTCTTGAGTGCATGTCAAAAATCAGCCATTTTAAACGCTACATAAACAATATAGAACCCTTGGAGCAAATCAAGGCTCGAGAGAATAAAAACCAATTGGTAATGGTGTATCATAGACTTCCATTTGATTTTAAGGAAATAAATGGAAAAGTGATCCGAACCAAACCTCTTAGTCCCAATGGTGTCATCCCTTCACTCTTAGGATTATTTGAAGAGGGTCGCTCGGGGATTTGGATCGGAGAAGAGATTATGCGTGGAGACGGTCAAGAAGTTAAGAACGAATTAATAGACGCTGAGCGTTATAAAAACTTGGTCGCAGCCACTATCTCTTTACCTAAAGAAGACATCGACCGCTTTTACAGGGTATTTTGTAAAGAGGCCTTTTGGCCTACTATTTTTTCATTTATTGATAAAGCACAATTTAATCATGCTGACTGGCATCATTATCTCAAGATCAATAGAATGTTTGCGGAGCGAATTGCGAAAGAGGCAGATGAGGGTGCATTGGTATGGATTCATGAGTATAACCTGTGGATGGTACCTGCCTACCTGAAGCCTTTAAGACCTGATCTAAAAATCGGATTCTTCCACCATACTGCATTTCCTGCCGCTGATATCTTTAATATCATTCCCTGGCGTCGAGAGATTATTGGCAGCCTTTTACTCTGCGATTTTATTAGCTTTCACATTCCTCGTTATGTAGAAAATTTTATTGATGTTTTACGAAGTCATACTCCTTTTAAGGTCATCAAGAAAATAAATGTGGCTAAGCAATTCTTGACATATAGCTGTGCGCTGGGTATTGAACAAATGACAAAAATTATTGAAGTTGATGGTCGTCAGATTCGTTTAGGAGCACAACCTGTAGGTGTGAACTATGATCACATCAAAAACACACTAAACCGAGAACCTGTCAAGGAGAAGATTGAAAAATACCTGCAGGAAAAACAGAAAAATAAGATTAAAAGGATTGTTTCTATCGAGCGGTTAGATTATGTCAAAGGACCGTTGGAAAAAATACAGGCATTTGACGAATTTTTAGAAAATTACCCAGAATTCCGTGGTAAAGTATCTTTGATCAACGTATGTACACCACCGTCTCAAGGAATGAAAATCTATAATGAAATACGTGATAAAGTAAATCAAGCGATAGGTGAGATCAACGGTAAATATGCCACGTTAGAATGGACTCCTATCCAGTATTTTTTTCAGGCATTACCGTTTGAAGAAGTTCTAATCCAATACGCAATTAGTGATATCGCTTGGATAACCCCGCTCCGAGATGGATTAAATCTGGTCGCGAAAGAATATGTCGCTACACAGGGAATACTCCAAGGTAGTGGCATATTGGTCCTGTCGGAATTTGCCGGAGCATCCGTAGAATTACCTTATGCCATATTTACCAATCCGTACGATAGAAAAAGTTTGATCGAATCACTTCTAAAAGCTCTGATGATGGATGAAGAAGAAGCAAGGTTACGAATTAGCAGATCGCTCGAACAAATTAAGTACTATGATATACATTATTGGGGTAATGACTTTGTCAAAGAATTAGAGAAAAGTGTCGTCCAGTAAGGATCGCTCTTTCGGTGAACATTAAAAATATAATATAAACTATGCAAAACGAACAATTAAATACTTTTGAAAATAAAGCAGAAAAATTTGTTGATAGTGCCATCAGCTATGCTCCCAGCATCATAAGTGCTATACTATCGGCAGTCCTAATTCTTTTCCTAGGTCTATGGTTAATCAAAATGATTAAAAAATTAATCGATAAAATTTTCATCAAACGAAATGTAGATCCAAGTATTCGAGTATTCCTGGGGAGCATTGTCAATTGGATATTAAAAATTCTCTTATTTATAGTAGTTGTAAGTCAATTGGGCGTACAAACTTCAACTTTCATAGCAGTTATTGGAGCTGCAGGTCTAGCTATTGGTCTTTCGCTACAAGGTTCTCTTTCGAACTTTGCAGGAGGAGTATTGATTTTACTTTTCAAACCTTTTAAAGCTGGTGACTATATTTCTTCCTCCACTGGGGTATCGGGAACAGTTAAAGTAATAGACATCTTTAACACTAGGTTGATAACTCCTCAAAACCAACTCATTGTTATACCAAATGGAGAACTTTCCAATAGTAATATTACCAATTATACCGAACTGCAAACACGCAGAACCTGGTTTGATATTGGAATTTCTTACAATGCCGATCTGAGAAAAACAAAAACTCTATTACTGGAAGTTATCCGTAATAATGAATTTGCTTACTCTGAACCGGCTCCAGATGTTGTCGTGACAAATTTAGGAGACTCGGCTGTTAATCTATCCATAAGGGTAACAACTTCCAATGAGAATTTTTGGGCGATGCAGGAGCAATTAATCATCGACTGTAAGGACGCGCTTGATAAAGAAGGTATTGAAATACCGTATCCGCAACAGGATGTACATCTTAGACAATAAGACGGCAATCCATTTAAAATTATTATCTCGGTCTATGTTTCTAATAGCAGAAGCGTAGACCGAATTTTTTTCTACATTAATTTTCCAGTCTTTAGCGCTTATCTTTTAAAAAACTATGTCTATGAAAAACAAAAAAATTACTTATCCCATTCACTGACATTTTCCATCTTATAATTTGTATTATCAAAAACAGGATCTCTACCCCTCTTTTTTTGTTCTTCATAATCTTTAAATAGCAACAACACTTTATGGTGTAGCAGTATAATTGCTACAAGATTGAGCCAAGCCATAAGACCGACACCAATATCACCTAGATCCCAGGCCATTTTTGCTGTTGTTAAACATCCTATAAAGACTGAAAACAAAATCATCAATCGAAGACACCACAATAGCGTTTTTGATCTTCTACTACGCAACATAAAACTAAGATTGCTTTCTGCGATGTAGTAATAAGCCATGATCGTAGTGAAAGCAAACAGAGTAAGTGCTATTGCTACAAAACCGCTACCCAATAAGGGAAAATGAGCACTCACTGCATACTGTGTGAATTCGGCACCTATAGCCACTCCGGGGATATTGTTAACGATAAAAGAGCCATCAGTTGTTTGTACATTATACATTCCGGTGAATAAGATCATAAATGCAGTTGCAGTACACACAAACAGCGTATCTATGTAAACTGAAAACCCTTGCACCAAACCCTGCTTAACGGGATGAGATACTTGGGCCGCAGCAGCTGCGTGAGGGGCTGTACCTTGTCCAGCCTCGTTACTGTAGATTCCACGCTTCACTCCCCAAGATATAGCTGCGCCTACAATTCCACCAAAGGTTGCATCTGTACTGAATGCAGATGAAAAAATAAGGCGTAAAACACCAGGGATCTGCTGAAAATTTAAACCTATAATAACTACAGCCATCAAAATGTAAAGTCCGGCCATAAACGGTACAACATATTCAGCTACTTTACTGATTCGTTTTACCCCCCCTATAATAATTATTCCTAAAACAAAACTGATGAATATACCAATAACGACCGGAGATAAGTTAAAGGCACTTTTTACGGCTACAGCAATGCTATTGCTCTGTACACTTGGCAGTAAAAAACCTGTACTGATGATGGTTACTAAAGCAAAAATCCATGCAAACATTTTATTATTCAGCCCTTTTTCAATGTAATAAGCAGGGCCTCCTCGGAACTCTCCATCCTTAGTTTCTTTATACAACTGTCCTAAAGTAGCTTCAATTATCGCTGATGAGCTTCCTAAAAAAGCAATAACCCACATCCAAAAGATGGCACCTGGCCCTCCCATTCCTATAGCTGTGGCAACACCAGCAATATTGCCAGTGCCAACCCTACCCGATATCGCTAGTGAAAAAGCTTGGAAAGACGAAATTCCTTTTTTTTCATTATTCTTAACAAATAATAGCTGTAACATCTGTTTGAAGTACAGTAACTGCGGAAATTTAAATCGAATCGTAAAATAGACACCCGTTAAAAGACAAAGGCATACTAAGGCGTTTGACCAAACAATTTTATAGATAAGATCAATGAGTTGCTGCATAATTTAATAGTCTTGATAGTTTCGAAAAGACTCTAAAATAAGAAAACAATATGGGAATTTAGGGCTTTTTATTTCTTTTTTATTCGAAGTGATGCAACGTAGCGAACCATCAAGATGAAGACTAAAAAATAAAAGTTGAAATAATTAAAGCAAAACATAAGTTTTAAATAGTATCATCTTTTGAAGTGCCTAATTAATATTTTAATAGTAATATTGAAAGTAAATAAAGATTAAGCATATCCATCAATATAATACTTTTCTATCCGTCAAAAGTAATTTTCGTTTTGACGGCCTGTTTAAGTAACCGAACAAATTTCTCCACTTAATTGATCACTAAAATAAACTGCAACTTTTTAAATTGAAATTCCTTTTTCTTCTTTATAAGTTTCAAACCCATATATTGCATCAATAAGTTCATCAAGGTCAAAGGGCTTTGATAAAAAGATGTTGGCTCCAGCAGCAATAGCAATCTCTTTTCCATCCAGATTAGCCGACATACAAATGATAAACAAATGATTCAAAATGTTATGATGCCTTACTTTTTTAATTAATTGATCGCCAGGTAGCCCCGGCATTGTAAGGTCAACTAATAATATGTGGAGTTGCTAACTTAGTCGGCAGTGTAAGTTAAGAACAATAAATATCTTAATTTTGAAACGATGACTAAAATCCGTAAAAAATATGATCGCACCTTTAAAGAACGTGCAGTTGAGTTGAGTA
>NZ_CP066166.1:3568564-3885882 GCF_016132525.1 Sphingobacterium sp. UDSM-2020 | reverse complement strand
ATGCACAATTGGGGCTTGACTATATCTCAACTTTATATTAAATTTGGGGATAGACTAAAGCTCGACAGAGGCTTTTAGGAGTAAGTCAATTATCCAATGACACAGTTGAAGTTACACTCCCAATCACTAAGGCGGGATCTCCCCCATACTTTAAAATAAATTAAATGAATTATATCAAAAATATTTTTTGGTTTTATTTAAAAGCTAGTAAAGAATATATCAAGCAGTTATCCGTTAAACAAAAACTAATAGGTTGCATCTTTCTATTGGTTATGAATTTTGTTGCATTATTTATTTTTGAATTGCTCGTACCTATTCTATTAATCTCATCGGGCTTAATAGATGATTGGCCTCGAATAAAAAACTCTTCAGCTAATCAAAATTTAATCAGTGCCCTTTACCTTGCTTTTCTTATTCCAATTATGGAAGAATTAGTTGGGAGGTTATGGATTGTTTATAATCCAAAATATGTGTCCTGGTCTCTAGCTACTACCTCTGGGATTATTATTTACAAATTATTTGGAAGTAACCCTAATTTGCTTTGGTATGAGAATTATCGCTGGCTTTCTATTTCAATAATAATATCTATTTCTACATTTTACTTTATTAAATCTAAAAATCAAGATTTACTAGAAAAATTATGGAATAATAATCAACGTAAGATTATTATTCTGTCAGCACTTATTTTTTCAATTCTCCATTATAAGCACTATGAAATAAGTTTTGGAATTATATTTTTACTTCCGCTTGTCTTCGCGTTCTATTTCATCAGTGGACTTATCTTGGGATATGCAAGGGTCAGATACGGATTTATATACTGTTGTATCCTTCATATTTTATATAATTCACTTCTTCTATCAATCAAATATATCTCATGAAACATTTAGTATACCAATCATTAGTGAAATAAACTGGTTAAATAAATGGAGAAAGCTTAAAAAACACTGACTGTGTCATTTCCTTAAAAAGCTTTGGAAATTTACCCATTGATCTTAAATTAGTTAAGTCTGAGCCTACATATTCCATATTTAAGAATCTTTGGTTTATTAGACCATATTTTTATATTTATTCGCTGTTCGTAATATACGATGGCTTCAACAGAGTCATTAACGATCCGGCAGCTATAGTAAATAAGTATAAGTAACTTTCAGTTGATTAATATCATATGCCACTTTACACTTCAGGGCCAACCTATGACAGAAATGTTTCAAAACAACGTAAATTACAAAAAATATGTAAACGGTTAAGTGTGCTAAGTGTCATTACAGCATTATGGGTTGCAATGGTACCTGCACCATATGAATTGGCAATATATACCAATATCATAATACCCCTAATGGCTTTGTTAATTGCTAGACTATATAATAAATATTGTAGAATAGATACACAATTATCGCTTAATACGCCTACTGTTTACTACATTATTCTTCTTCCATCTTTGGGCTTGACTATTAGAAGTATAAAAGAATACGACCTACTTACGTACTTCATGACACTACCCTATATTTTTGGTTTTACAATATTGCTGTTATGCATTCTCCTTATTGGAAACAGGGAATACAAATTTCAGCCCTCAAAAGTTTACCTGAATGTGATACTTTCATATCTATTTCTATTGGGGTACAGTTATGGAACGATAACCTCCTTAAATATTCTGCTGGATAATTCAATTCCCCAGGTATTTCATCCCACTATCTTATCAAAAGATTTTGGTAGTGCAAAAACTTCACCTAAGTTAATGCTATCAGCTTGGGGACCTAAAACGGAGGAGAATAGTATCACGATTTCACGTAAACAATTTAGAGATAGCGAAGAACAGGAAAAGGTAACACTTTATTATTTCACTGGAAGATTTAAGATCCCATGGTATATACTCGAGTGACCAGAGATATTGCGGTGATAGACTCTCATATCCTTCAATATTTCTTCCGAATATTATCGTTTCGTTAATTTAACACTTTGATTAACAAATATTTACTCACTAGAAAGCATATAAGTAAATTAAAATTGAGAAGAAAAGGCGTAAATTAATAAAAAAATAAGGATTAGATGTCTAATTACAATAATTAAAGCTGATTATGGAAAATATAAATCCTTGGAATTCTATTCCATTAAATGACTACGAACAACATATGGAACATAAAGATGTCGCGCAAGCGCAGTTACTGAATTCTTTAACATACAAATACTTAAAAAAACATAAGCCTGAGAACATCTTATTTTTAGGTATAAGTGGCGGTAATGGACTAGAACATGTTGATACAGATCGAGTAAAAAAAATCTTTGGAATCGATATAAACCAGTCTTATCTCAATGAAAGTCATAAAAGGTTTGGAAATAAAATCAGGCAATTAGAGCTTGCAACGGCTGACATTGGTACTTCAACTAAATCATTCATAAAAGCAGATTTTATTTGGGCAGCTTTAATTTTTGAATACGTCAATATTGAAGGTGCTTTTCAATTTATCGCAAATAATTGCAATAAATATATCAACCTGATCATAACAATACAATCCAATAACGGAACTAATTCTGTTAGTTCTACGGGAATTGAAAGTGTCAAGTCTGTAAAAGATATTTTTAAAAATGTAGATGGAAATGAATTACAAAATACGGCATCAAAATTTGGATTTAAGTTGACTAATTCGGAAGAGAACATACTGCCTAACGGCAAGTCTTTTCTGACCTATGAATTTAACATTTAGATAGGATTGTTGGCCAAATTCATCTTGAAATATGTGCTCTAAAACAATAGCGTCCAGAGAGGCTTTCTTTTAAAAAGATGCCGATATTCTTGCAGGTATTCATCCATAATACGTGGTTTTCTTAGAATTAAGTCAGTAATGGTATCGGTTTCCGGCTCTGGAACCTTAATTGCCAGATCATCAAGTTCAACAATATGCGTAGCCAGCCATCTCGGTAATTTTGACTTTTTTGTTAATTGACGAAATAATTCGTCAGGCGTAATATCTACATATTCGATTTTACAACATGTTATGCGAGATAATTTTGCGGCCATTTCTAGGTTCGAAATAGCCTGAGGCCCCGCAAGAACAATTGACCGTTGCTTTAATTCATCCTTTGCCAATAAACAATTTACTGCGACCGTTGCTACATCACGGCTATCAACGTAATTTCGCTTAGCATGACCTAAAGCGCCGTAAATTTTACCAAAATATTGAATTGTTAGCGCATTTCGTTCCCAATTTTGCATAAATGAATGTGGTCTTAAGCAACAGAAATCATCCATATTTTGTGAAAGATAGTCCTCTACTTTACTATGCCATTGGCTTACCTCCACTTTGGCAGGAGACTGAACTACAGGTGCAGACAATTTAACGATTCGTTTTATACCACTTTGTTTGGCAGCATCAATTATGTTAATCTCCTGTTCAACCTGATCTGGAGATGTTGCAGTTAAAAGAAACAATGCATCTGCCCCAATACAAGCTTCTTTAAGTTGACCCGTTGAATTTAAGTCAGCACTTACATAAGTTATATTCGATGGTTGGGTACCTATCAGTACAGGATAAGGTCGTTCAGGACTTCTGAGAACCCCTCTTGCTATACAATCAGAATCTTTTAGTTGACGCATTACTTCTCTTCCAACTGTACCTGTACATCCAAAAACAACTATGGTCGGCTTAATTTTTTTCATTTTTATAATTTTTTATATGTTGACGGATTGTTAGTATTGTTGCACCTAGAAATGCTGAGGTTATTATATTAAAGCGTTCTGATTGAAGTTTAAATAACGATGTGCACAACATCCCCAGACCAATCATTAACAGAATGATCAAAAGGGATCCTACCCACTTTTTTCGCACGAATATCTGTCTCAGCTCGAATTGCCAAAGTATAATAAAGCTAAGTATCGTTGACAGCAGCGAGGATAATCCTATAGTCGTGTAGCTTGCCATCATAAGATCAGTTTTTTGAAGCACAAAAGCTGATATAAAAGACATTAAGGCAGGAAATACATAAGCGGGAATAGCTGCAAACATCAATAAGCGCAGGCTGAAATCTGAAGGGGGACAATCTCTATTTTTCATATGATAGTAAGAATAGTTATTTTCATCTGTGTATTTAATGGATCATTATTTATCTCCTACCAATACGATAGCTCAGTGCAGCTTTTCCATAAGCCATGTTAGAAATAGCGAAATCATTCACTGTCTTTTGTGTGCTGTCGAATAGCTCATAACGATTCAACAGTCCCATTCCACCTTGTACCTGAAGCCAGACCCTTCCCATCAAGTGTTGATGTACCTGTAGGCCGCCATGTATAGTAGAAAACTGCGCATAATCGACTTCCTTGCCACTATAACCGCGATAATTTTTCAAGTTAAATCGCGTCCAGTCTATTGATCCCGCCAAACCTACCTGTGTGTTTGGACTCACATTATAAAGTACGTTTAATCTAGGCCAATAAAACTGGGCCAACCATTTGTTGTTTGTGCTTCGATAATCAATTGATATTCCTGGAGTAATTAAAGTCTCGCCGAAAGAATGTAAGGCATGAACACCAAATCCTATTTCGAGATTCGATGCAGTTCCAAATTTTTTCGATACACCAAGTATTCCGTCCAGAATCAGATCATCAAAGGAAAGAGATTTTTTAAAATCCGTAGCTAGGGTTGGCATTGCGATTCCTAAAATAGACCATTTACTCGAAATCGGGTGCCGGATAATAATTACCGATTTTATCTCATGAATTCTTTCAATCCGGTTGGGATCATCAATCGTTCCGTTGTCATAATTGAAATCCATTAAACGATAATTCAAATTACTAAAAATGCTTGTCCTGCTTATTTTTACAGGGGGAATTGGCAGCCATACATCATAGGTATTCAGTTGAAATTTATGTCCTGAAAGGGAACTTTCTGGTGGCAGATCTTTGAAGTTAGCTTTACTATGAACAGTGGTGGCAATCCCTCCAACGTCCTGAATGATCTGACTATAGCTTTTATTTGAAAAGAAGAGCGCTAAGATAAAAATACAAAAATATGGCCATTTGGTTATGACTTTGTATTTACAATAAAAGGTAATTTGGAGGACAGTCCTGATACCGAAGTTTCTAATAGAAATTAATGTTTTCATTTTCTTTGGATTTAATAATACAAAGGTGGACTGAAAACAAGAATTGCTTTAAAACTAAACCACTCTTTACTCGGACAAATCCTGCATAAAGGTAATTCTATATTCCGAGGGTGTTACTCCAGTTATTTTTTTAAATAAGCGTCCAAAGTAGCTAGGATCGCCATAATTAAGCTCAAAAGCAATTTCAGAAATACTCTTGGTCAGGTCCTGTAAAAGAAGCTGGCTCTGCAAGATACTGACTTTATTGATCCATTCCTTTGGACTTTCACCAATGGTTTCCTTGACACATCTGTGGAGATAATTTTCGGAAACAGATAGCTCACCGGCATAAAATAAAATCGACTTATGTTGCAGATAACACCTGTAAACCAACTCCTTAAAGTTAAAAGTAATTTCTGCACTCCGGTTAATACTTTTATTCAGTTCTTGACTAGAAGTAAAAATCTTCTGGAGTCCTGCCTGCAAAAGAGAATAACAAATGCCAAGATTCGGATTTGGATAATATATCTCAATACTCAATAGTTCAAACAGAGACGTTAACCATATGCTACTCTCCTCCGGTAAATGAATAACTGTATTAGCAGAAAAGAGTTTAATGAGTTCCTGCTTTGAAAGCAATTGATTGAGTGTCTGATCTTCAAATAAAATCATGTATCCCGCGGCATCCGGGCTTACTTCCTTCAATGAAGTTACGTTTCCTTGTTTGACAAATAAGATCTCATCTTGTTTTATTGACACCAAATTAGCATCGACCTGTTGTTTTGCACTTCCTCTTGTAATATGAACAATAAAATTGAATTCGGGTCTATGTAATGGCGTGGGGACTTTAATGAAACCAGATGTTTTTCCAATATCATGTATCTGAACAGGTGTTCTTAAAATTGCAAAGTCAGTTGACATCTCTGACATAAACTGCCCCCTGAAATCTGTTGGAGTTATTCTCTTTATTTTAGACACAGCACAAAACTATAGGATAAATGATATCATGTATAAACTTTTATTAGCAAATGAACGGAATTTAGATTTACCATCGTTGTTTTTATTGAAAAAAAATATTTCCCCTTTCTTTATATTTTTGAACTGCAAATAAAATCATAAAAAAACGCTTAGTTGCATCCTGTGGACTTTATTTGCTAATCCAGTGATATACCCATCGTATTTTAATAGTGGATTGATAATGAAATTTATTTTGACAATGATTTTTCTTCATTGAAGATCATTTATATTGTTATTCCAAACATATTAACAATTTTAGTTTTTGTTTCTAAAAGCATCAGCCCCACATCCCCCAACTCAAACCTTGATGCTTTGCATAAGCAATTGTTGATTTAAAAGTAGTGTTTAAATCATACCTACCCTATGGCAATTAGACTAAACAAAAAAACTCGGTTAATGAAGGAAATGGATAGGTGAAATTAATTTGTTTTTTTAATCTTGGCTTATTGTTTGTTTTTTCGTCGAAAAGCAAAATAAATAATAATTGCACTAACTGACATTAATATGGAAGCTAAAAAAAATGGTGCTCCAGAAAATTTAAATAGTGCTTTATCATGTGTAAAATAATAGAATAGGTTTGTCATAATCGGAGGACCTGCTATAGAAGTCGCACTCATTAGACTGGTTAGTGCCCCTTGAAGTTCACCCTGTTCATTTGAAGAAACATTTTTACTGATTAGGGATTGCAGTGCTGGTCCGCATATCCCCCCTAAAGCATAGGGTAAGAGGAAAATAAACATCATCCACCCTTCATTAGTAAATGCAAATAACATTAAACCCAATGCATATAATAACAACCCAAAATAGATACTTTTATATTCCCCCAACTTGGGTGTGGTCCATCTTATTAAGAGTCCTTGTACTAATCCGGTCAATAAACCCAGTAAACCTAGCGATAGACCTACAACTCGCTCTGTCCAGTTAAATTTATACATGGTAAAAAAATGCCAATTACTCTGTACGGCATGAAGAGCGATGTAGACCAGAATTAAAGCAAAAATAAGATTTGATATCTTTGACTGTTTTCTCAAAAAATTAAATGTACCGATGGGATTTGCACGTTTCCAGTCAAATGAACGGCGTTTATCTTTATCTAAACTTTCTGGTAGTACAAATAACCCATAAAGAAAATTCACCATACACAGCAGAGCTGCTGCATAAAAGGGAACTCGAGTTCCATAATACCCAAGTAAACCGCCAGTTACCGGGCCTATAATAAATCCCAATCCAAAAGCAGCTCCGATTAAGCCGAAATTTCTCGTTCTATCTTCATCGGTGGATATATCTGCAATATACGCACTAGCTGTGGAAATACTTGCCCCGGTAAGCCCAGCAATGATTCTTCCAAAAAATAACCAACCCATGGATGGTGCAAATGCTAACAGCATATAGTCAACTGCAAATCCAAAAAGAGAAATTAAAAGGATTGGGCGCCTTCCATATTGATCACTTAGATTTCCCACTATAGGCGCAAATATAAATTGGGTGATAGCATACGCAAACCCGAGCCATCCACCATATTTGGCGGCTTCACTAAGGTCACTATGGATAAATTCTCCGATGAGTTTTGGAACTACTGGGAGTATAATTCCCCAACCTGTAATATCAATCAACAATGTGATAAATATAAATCCTATGGCCGCTTTTTTATCTGTTTTTCTCATGCAGTAAAAGTAAAAAGAGACAAAAGGAAGGTATTGACAATTTAATGGTATTTACATACAATCTGAAAGTTGATCTTATTTACCCATCAGTAACTGTTAAAAAACAACTATCATTAATTATACGTTTCTGTAAGTTTTGGGAGATACCCCTACTGCTCTTTTAAAATATCTGCAAAAAACACTTGTTTCTTCGAAATGAAGCTCATTGCTTATTTCTTTAATGGATAGACTAGAGGATTTAAGTAATGTTTTAGCATGTAGAATGGTCAGATGATCAATCCATTGTAAGGCAGATTTACCGGTTTTCTGTTTTAGAAAACTGGAAAGATACTGCGGTGTTAAATGAAGTTTTTCAGCATAAAATGCAACGCTTCTATGCTGGTTAGCGTATTTAGATATAAGGAGATAAAAATCATCTATGATCTCATGTGTGCGGCTCTTTACTACGCTTTTGCTATGAGGTAAATTAGAATATACTTCAGAAATCATATTTATTAAAACTAGAACAAGATGCCTTAGCATTTGTGTCTTATTGGAACTCGCTTTCTTGTGGTAGAAATTTTGTATAAGTGTCAGTAAATCATATTGGAGCTTTATTTCATCAGGTTGAAATCTGATAATAGGTTGCCATCTAATTTGCTCATTCATGACAAACTCGCGTAAAATGGGAAATTCTGTAATAAAATCTAATGAAAGACCAATTGTTATTATTTCTGCATGTTCACTCAATGACTTTGTTTCGATCATCAATTGCGGTTGTAAAACAGCAATGTCACCCTCGTTTATTTCATATTCAAGAAAATGGATGTGCGATTTCATGGATCCTTTTATCATAAATCCCAACAATAAACCATCAAACAGACGACTATGATTTGTATATTTCTTATTTGGGTCGTTTTGCTGACTAAGAATTACTATCCCTTCCATCTTTTCCGACGGATCGAGATTATATAATTTATAGACATTATCCAAAGTTATAAATAGAGCCATGTTCAAATGTCGGAAAAAAAACACACGTGTAGCAAGTGTTTACCGGATACTACGTTACAAATTGCATATAAACACAATTTTAGACGTATGCTCATCAAATATATTTTTTGCATCTTAAAAAACAAACCTCGCTTAAATGTCTTAAGCGAGGCCGCATACAATGTGTTTTATGCACAACACTATGTTGTGCATAAAGTTAGTAATGTTGTGTGTTAAATATCTATAGCTAAATAAATTTAATGTTGGGTGAAATAAATTCATATGAGGGGCCAATAGTATATCCATACTTATCTGGAAAAGACATTTCAGCCAGTTTCTGACAGGACAATCTTAGATCATACATCAGACCAATAGTATTCCCCAAATTACCCGGCTGACCATTAAATGTTTGGTGTAAACCAAAGAGCAAATTGCTGTAAGTCTGGTTAAACTCTTCCAAGAGTCTTCGCTCTTCCGAACCTCTAGGGAGCATATTGGCTTTGGTATTGGGATATAAAGGCAACACGTTACTGACATCAAAAGGTATAATAGGACCCGTAAAGGAATACCCGTGCGGAGCATTGGGATCTGCAACCAGTTCCCTACCTTTATAGAGTTGCTCAAATTTATAATAATGCGCTAATTCATCATCAGTTCCCAGAGGAGAGATGGTTGTTCCTTCACCTTGTTCTACAATAATATTAATCGCATTAATTGCATCTGCTTTAGTTAGTATCGGAAACAGTAATTCAGGAGCAAAGAAATCGGACGTTACCTGCTTATTAGGATCTCCCGGTAAAACTTCTGGTGCAATTTCTTGGATTTTGGCCTGCAGTGCCATATAAAATTCACCAATTGTTCTATAAGTTACTTCAGCGCGATCAAGCATAATAATAGGATTTTCAGGTTCTTCAATCTCCATAAAAACCCTCTTAACCAAATCAGGTGAATATTTCTCAATACCCACGATCAGTGTTTCACCAATTCCCATTGGCAGATGAGTGGGATAATTCGGTACAAATTCCGGGTTAGAAATGTTAGGGCTACCACCAATAGCATTCAATATATTTGCTGCTATAGTCATGTGCAACATCTCTTCAATTACAATAGAGTGAATCACCGTTCGAATTGCAGCTTCTGTATTTGGTTTAAAAGAGAACAAAGCAGTAAGATACGGAGGTATCGTGGCATGCTCGAGCTCAATGGCATGCTGCACCATAGGAAAAAGCTCTTCCAAGCTTCCTGCATCGGTTATCGCTTGTACAAACTGTGGATTTATTTTTAACATGGCATAATGGTTTAAAATTCAAATAAATTAGTTAATTCAGGAAAACGTATTGAGCTTCCGTTTTTAGCTTTATTAGCTGTTTTAAGTTGTTGCTGCTGCTCAGTCGTTACAGAAGATGTGGATTCAAGAGCTACGTTTTCTGCAACACTACTGCCCAAATCTTTAGCTTTCGATAAATCAATATTGTCAATAATAGGATTATCCAGCCATTTTAAAATTGTAAGCCTTTTATTTTCAGACAAATCCCTGGTTACCGGCATATAAATAGGATCATGGATATCTCTTGTAAATGCAAATTTTAAAATCTCTTTTTTAGCTACAACAGCATTCGGATCTGCAAAATTGATAAAGAATTTGCTCATAATAGGATACAGATTAGCAAACTGTATCATGACAGGAGCAATGTCAGACCAGACCGGGATTTCCGGGATTTCGAAATCATCTCTTAAATGCACACTGATTGACATGTTTTGATTCACTATCACATTCATCGGCAATGGACGTTTCCCCACTGACGGCATAGCAGAATCAGCCGGAATGTTTTCTATAGAGTAGTCTATCCAATATATTTGTCCGTCTATGTATACTCGGGGGCTATGTATGCTATTGCCGAGTATATCCAAATGGGCTAAACCAATATTATTCGTTGTACAGTAAGATGAAAACTGCAGACCGTCTTCCGGTTTGTTATTGCCATAAGTTGCGCTTATAGGGGGATTATTATTTTCCTTTGGCGTATCCGGAGTTGCAGGTTCCAGAGCTAAAGATATACCCTGATTGGGCATAGGCTTTCCAAATCGATACGCATATATGTCTACAGTTACGGCTTGACGAGTATCTATGCGCTGAACAAAGTTATCTGCCCTGCATACATAACCACCTATAGCTTCTCGAGCCACAAGCAAGAATTGATTATCATTATTAACGGCAACCAGTATCAATTGATTATTTTCAAGAGCGGCCACTATATCTATAGAAATATTATTAATATCCACAATTCCACTGCAACCGTTTATCCAATCTACTCCTTTCATGTACGGAACTTTTCCAATGATCAACAGTTCACTTTCAGGAATCATTACGTCACTTTCAGATGGATCCATTGCAAGTGCATTTTTACTTACAGCCACATATAAATTGGCTTCAAAATTTATGGTACCAATCGAATCAGATACTGGAAATGAACTTCCCAGATCAATAGAAAGCCTTGCCTGTTCTTCATTCAGTAAAAAGTTTGAACCGGCAAAAACATTCCCATTTTTATAAATCCCATAGAGTCTTCGTGCAGGTGCAAACAGCTCCGGTTCACTCTCAAACCAAGGACCTATACTTCCTAATATTCTACCGAGAGAAAACCGACCATCGGCGTGTACATAATAATACCCGAAAGCATTCAGATTGATACTGATTTTATTTTGATGTGTTTTAGCGCGCAAAGCCTGTAAAAAAGGAGACTCTATGGCTTTTTCCCCCCACGCGACGTCGTCCAATACAGAAGTCCAGGTACCACCTAAAGGCTGACCGTTTGGTTGACCGCCATTGGTTTGTCTCAATTGCAAATCCCTAAAACTGGTAGGCTTAATTTTTCCCTCGAGTAATAACTCATTCTGAGCATTCAGTATTCTGAACGTTACACCCCAAAGAGCCGAAACCATTTGCTGGTCAGGATCCAGATCCACCATCTTACCGGAGTTTCTTCCTTCTCCCCCTGTCACAATTTGGCCTATTACACCATCTAAAGATGAGTCTGTAATTATCGTACCGTCCTCAGCGGTTACCTGCATTACCTGACAATTTTGAAAGCCAAATGTTGCTCCTCCATCAGGATTCCACCAACCGTTCGAGGAGTTCTGGCCGGGTAACTGGAAAGAAGGTTCAAAAGTAGCATTATTGTAATGCTGCGTGTCATTGTTCACAGTGGAAACATCAGACAGGAAGTCTCCCGAGAATGTGAGTCTGGGCAAATGTAAATAAGACATAATTTATTATTTAATTGTTTATAATTGAAATTGTATTTTTATCACGGTAAAGCGCATCTTATCTTTGCTGTTTTGTTGTGAAATACTTAAATTTATGATCTACTTACCAAGTAATAAATAGGTATTATTTATTACTTGGATGCATTTTTTATCTCCAATACACTTTTCCCTTCTATCCATTGCTAAAAAAATTCTCTAACAAATCAATATTCACAACAGGACATGAAAAATTTAACTTTCACATTTATAAACTTCTCAAAGACGGAAAGTAGTGATATTATAACTGTATTATACATTCCACCAACTCATGAGAGTTCCTATTCCAAATCCATGGAAAACTCTTTAAACATGAAACTTCAATTTATAAAACATCCGTCCGTTTCAATGATATTTGAAGATTAATTTCATTAATTAAGATTTGATCTAAATAGCCTACAAAGTAAGATATATCCAAATTCTTAATTATTACAAATTCAATGACAGTTATATGGTTTATAATTTTTCACTCTAATTAAACTACAATATAGTGTGAAAATAAAATATTTAAAAATAAAAAGTAAAAAAGTCCTATTTATTATTTGATTCCTGCAATAAAATCCAATTTTGTTAATCCTATTTCTAATTTTTGATTCAAAAGTAGGAGCTAATAGTCCCTACCCTATGGCATTAGACTAAACCAACTAAAAACTCAAGGAATAAAAGAGATCGATAGGTGAAGTTGTGACTATCCAGTGAAAATGATAAATTCACGCTTTTATTACGACAATTAAAGAAACCGCTATTGAGAAATTTACTTACTTTATTTTTTCAATGTTACTATGGAGTTGTCATCAATCTACCACGAGCTATACGAAAACCATGGATTTTGGCACATTTACAATTGAAGCGCCAGTTTCATGGTACCAATTTAAAGAAGGTGGCATGGATAGTTATATAGGAGGAATAGCTGTTGATGAAACTGATACGCTATATTTTGATTTGGGATGGTACTCGAATACACTTACCGAAACTGAAATAGAAGTGATCACTAAAGAGATGATAGAGGAAAACTTGAATGATTCTGCTGATTATACAGTTATTAAAAACGATAATACTATTGATAATGATAAGTTTAGAAAACAAAATGTAAATTGGACCATCATTGATAACAAAAGGGCTAAAATCGTTTATCCTAGAATATCGGGTAAAGGTCGAACTGGAGTTTATTTTAATAACCTATGGGTTACAGAATCTGATAATGATCGCTTTAACCTGAACGGCAACAATTTAAAGCCAAAAAATGAAAGAGAACTTCTAAAGCTATTAACACTTTAAATTTTTATAAGAAAAAATAAATTATAAAATCAAAAAGATAAGATTTATCTCTAAATTTCGCTTGTTTACGGAAGCGAAAACATTAATCATATCTAGTAGCAATATGTAAATTTAATATTAGAACATTAGGTGGTTAAAAAGACTATTTTTGAAAATAACTATAGAAATGAACAAGAAAAAACAAGAAAATTATTTAAGAGAAACCATAAGAGATATTTATAAAACAGTTTTCGAAATAAGTCCTGATGATTCTACAGCTAAAAAAGCCGGAAAAAAAATGGCTTTGATTATGTTTCTAATTTTAATGGTATGTGGGACACTTGTAACAGTCCTCGCAATTTCTTTTGCTCATTAATATACCTACATTGTTTTAGACTATAATCATCCAGTCTCTTTTTCATTTATTATTGATTCAAAAATAGACTATAAATCACCCCTGCCCTATGCCAAGTAGGATAATCAAAAAAAACTCATGGAATTAAGGTGAATAGATAGGTGAAATTATTTTTGTGAAATTACTCTGTATTTGGGCACTACATATTAACTTACATAAATGAACTTTTCCAATAAAATGATTCTACTGGAGATTTTGTATATTAGTTATACGTAAACTGTTGCTAACAGCTATTGTAAAGCAATACATGACCTATTTAAAAACCTAATATTGATACAGTGGCTGGAATTATAGTAGTATTAATCATATCGTGGCTCCTACTTTGGTTTGTTACCGATAGGAATCTTTCTATATTGGGGTTTAAACCCACAAAAACTAGAGTGGTTAATTTAGGCGCTGGACTTTTAATTGGAGTTTCTTGTTGTATTGTACATCAAATAATGACAACAGCATTTGTAAATAATAGCTGGGTATTAAACGAAAAGATGAATGGGACAGCAATTTTGGAAAGAACAAAGTGGATCTTGGTTTCTGTATTGTCTGAAGAACTGATATTTAGAGGTGCTTTACTTTACATCACGATTAAAAAAATAGGTATTATACCTGCATGTATTCTTTCGTCAATTTGCTTTGGTATCTATCATTGGTTCACTTTTAACGTATTTGGAAATCCATTTATGATGGTTATTACTTTTATAATGACGGCTATTGTTGGATTTTCGTGGGCTCTTTCATTTGCAAAAACAAATTCTCTTTACTTACCGATCGGTTTGCATTTTGGATGGAATTTATTTTATATAGTTGTATTTTCAAATAATGCGGCAGGACAAGCCATTTTTATAAGGACGAATGAAAATCAATTACAAGGTTTATCATCATTGTTAGTTTTTATTTTTCAGATAATTGCTTTACCACTTCTTACTTTTTGGTATCTGAACCGATGTCCTAAAAAGAGAAAACTTGCTATCGACAAAGAAGAACAACCGTCAACAGAAGGTTGAAAGAGCGAAATTGAACATTTGTATAACACAGAAGTTCTAGGACTTGAATTATCCTACTTCATCTATTTAAGCAAAAATCGACTCATCAATTTGATGCATCTATCAAGTTTGAAAAAGAAAACCTATTCTTGTGATTATGTCAGCCCCATGTATACCCTATATTTCTCACTTTTTATTTTTGTAACTATTTACATTTGCGTCTACAACACATAGTTGCTACGACATGCCTCTATATAATATGGGCTCCTACACTGCTCAGAATTTTTTATTATGCAACAAAATAAAAAACTACAAACGCAACATTGTTGCTTTTTCAAATTTATTTATTACTTTCGCCTATTATTAGATAAATAGATATGATAGAAACATTTAACATGAGATGTCCGCATTTTTTAGTCTATGGACTATTTGTGCTGGCTTTATTGAGCTGTAAAAAAGACGGCGCTACGGTATTACCTGAGATTTCCTTTGACCTACCGGCAGACATCAATCTGGTATATGGAAAACATGATACCATTGACTTAAACACATTTATTGTTAATCAGGGAAATGGTGTCAATTTTTCTGTCGGTTTTGAACCCACCGAAAATGTACAGATTACACCCCAAATAACATTGCATAATCAACTTGAACAAGCAATTTTTATAGATAAATCTGGAAAATTGTTTATTAAAAGCGAAGAATTATATCCTAATGGAACCACCTCCAGCTTAAATGGCAAAAAAATTCCTGCACAATACAGCGTAACAGTGTCCGCCAAATCAACTGATGGTAAAGAAGTCGCTCAGAAATTGTTGTCAATACGTGTTTTAGAGCTGGAAGATCTTCAATTTAAATATTTTGACGACTTAAAAAAAGGCCAACTGAAAATATTTAATATTTTGTATACAGAAACAGACAGTTATTTTACTTTAACAAAGCTAGTTCCTTCAAAAAACTTAATAATAAAGTTAACTGAAGCACAAGCAAAAGAGGTCGGACTTTCATTGCAGGACACTGCATTAAAGCTATATTGGAAAGGTAACGCAAACCAAGAACATGACAAATACATGGAATTAAATCCTAAATTAGAGAAAGATGGTTTCGCTATCGGGTCTGCAAATTTTTCGATCAGATACATTCCAAAAATTGAATTCTTTTTTGGGGAATTATATCTCGATCCATCTACCCAATCCATAAAAAAACTGAATACCAGCTTTAGACGCAGTTCGGTGGAAGGTGGTAGTGCAGTTCAACCCACTTTTTTCCCAGAGAAATTGATATCTAGCTTTGAAATTTCTTCTATAGAGAAAGATGGCCGTATTTTCAGTGACACTGAAATGGTATTTACCATAGATAAAGGAACGGGAATGGTAAGTGTAAAAAATAATACTTCATTGAAAGCGGGAATTTATACCCTTACATTACAAGCAAACACCACTAATGGTCAAAAAGTAATAACAACACTTTCTTTGGGTTTGGAGTAAATAAATAACTTAAAAATAACAAGACCTACGATTTTACCTCTCCCTGTTGGCATCAACAGAAAGCAAACGACTGTATTTTAACATCATAGCATATCATTATGCTGTTGATAAATTTTAATTTTTAAAATTTGAAACCCTCGAACAGATTTCCGAGGGTTTTTTATGATTTTTTTTCGAAATTTTAGATAGTAATATTTTTGACCCTGACTGTGGCAAAAAGAGAGTTATTACCTCTGTAAGCAGTGTTTTATTTATTTCCGTATTTAGTTATTGCATAACCGTCAAAGCGTATTAATTCTAATTCTTGTTTTCCCTTTGGTAGATTGTAATAAAAATTATAAAATTGAACAACTCTACCTTTGGGATAATTTTCTTTAGTAAAGTTAGAGGTTATGGCAGATTGCTTGATTATGTCTAGATTCTTTTGAACTAGCGTTGCCATTGTTCCGTTTCCATAAATTTTGACTTCACAACTATCTTTTGGCAACAATGTAAAAGTATTTGATAATAATGCTTTTCTTTCGGTTAACATCCATTCTTTTTTCATTCCTCGTAATTGTGCTACTTCAAATTCAGCGCTTTGGATAGTTTCCAAAACATTATTGCTATCTCTATCATTTAAGTCTTTTGTTAATTTAGCAACAGCATTATAGAGTTTATCAAGTAATTCCTTCGAATTTGTCAACTGAACTGATTTATTTAAAGTAGATAGTTCGATAGGAACTTTAGCTTTAAACTTTATGGTTTTCAAAAAGTAACCATTCTTAATGTTTTCTTGTGTTATATCATCATCAGATAATTGATAATTTACTAAAATATTTTCTTCAGGAAAATCGGATTTATTTGAAATGATCGATACCCCTTTATCTGACTTCACCAATAAAATTTCTAAAATGGGTTTCTCTTGTTTTTTGTAATTTGCTAAATCAATCGATACTTTTAATTCTTGCTCTCCATTTTTGTCAATTGCTATGTCAATAAAATTCGGAATGGTATTTCCGAAGAATTCAAACCCTCGAAATACAGGATAATCATTTATTGAAATTTCAGTAGGATAATAAAAAGTTGATTGAATTCCATAGTTATTGTGTTCCAAACTGGATTTTAAGTTATCTAAAAGTTCTGGCTTTCTACCTTGCCCGTTGGAATAAGTTACCGCAAGTAATGCGATGATAAATAAACAATATTTTTTCACAATTCTATATTTTTATATGTGTTGGTCTAACCTTTTAAGCTAAATAATTTGGTATTTATGAAGGAGGAAAAATAGATATATTCCGATAATACTGCCCCCACTCCTATGATACTTTACTTCCCTCATTTTGGTTATCTAATGATTTTTATCCGTAACTTGACAATATTACCTTTTTTTTCTTAGACATTCCCTTTAAATTCAATAGGATGTGAAGTATGTACAACCATATGCAGCACGGCATCTGCAATTGTGACTTCTCCGATCACAAGGGAGATCTAACTAACAATTATAAGTTATCCTTAACTTATGTCAATTTGAAAAACTTGGTGAATGAAGGAAAGGGAGAGATGAATGTATGAGCTTTGATTGTTTTTTTATTACATTAGAAAAAGATATCGACCTCGCATAAATAATGAAGACGAATTGGTAAAAATTAGATTATATGAAACCAAACTATTTAAGTGCTAGTTATTCATTCATTATTATTTTAATCAGTTGTGGATTACTTTATAAATTATATATAAATAATGTAAATAATATTTTTATATGGGGAATTGTATTTATAGTGATAGCTGCTTTTATTTTTGTATTTATTTCATCTTTTAAAGGTATTGGAATATTTAAAACTGAAAAAGAGGCTAATAAGTATAAAGGAAAATTATCATATAATAACGATGCATATATGGTCATTACCTATTCTAAGGACATTGTAGTATCCTGGAATTCTGTAGAGGCTATATTTTATATTAATTCCCCCCCGCTTGATGGCGAATATCATAATAAGGAATATAGAATTTTTTTAAATAATGACCCTGTAATCATAAATAAAAGACCTTTAAAATGGTATGATACCATATTGCCATCGCCTAAAAAAGAAGAATATCCAATGATTAAAATTGATGATTATTATAACATTGATTTTGATACATTTTTACCTTCCATAGAAAGGTTTCTTATGATTAAAAATATACCACCAGGCTTTTTAAATGGCAAATTTGGAAACCAAGTAGACTATGTGAAAAAAGAAAACACAGTCATTGGAGTTCCCCATAATAAATTGTTAATGACGACAGGATTTTACGTATTATATGATAAAGGAAGTCATAGTGACTTTGAATTAAAAGAATATAGAAAAAATGCAACAATCCTTCGTTAGCGACGTACAATTTGCTCTAAGGACTCAACTACGTTCTTATAGTTTGTTTTCATGATTACCAAGAGCACTTGAAAGCAATTATGTAAGGTTTGTCATACGAAGTCTTACATAATTATTTTAAAATTTTACGTTAACCTAAGAAATTCCACCTTTCACCGAATAATCTCAAGCTACTAACCGAAAATACGTTGATAGATACCGTTTATTAAGTGATCATTGCATAAATTTAAAATCTAAATATGACAATCATCAACACGTCCAATTCTGTTGCTTTTAGCAAAGCATGTCTGATCTTTTCATTTCTACTGGTATCACTGACATTATATGCTCAATCCACAACTATAAATCCGATAAATTTTACGAGCAAAAAGATAAAATTGTCAGGCGCAATTTATGCGGCTAAAGACCCGAAAGCTGGTGTAGTTATCGTTCATGGATCTGGCCAAGAATTGAGGTCTATCGAATTAGCCTCATTTTTAGCCAATAATGGCATTTCTGTCCTTACATATGACAAACGAGGAGTTGGCGAATCAGGAGGCGAATATGCTGGCCCCGAAGTCGGCACCAATAACATTGACCCTTATAATCTCGATCTGCTCGCGACAGATGTACAGGAAGCACTAAAAACGCTAAAAGAATTTATCCAAGATAACAACGTCCCAGTGGGTCTTTTTGGAGGCAGTCAAGCAGGCTGGATAATACCCATAGCTGCAGATAAATGTAAAAAAACTGATTTTATCGTATTGTTAAGCGGTCCTGTAATACCCACACTGGAACAACTTCGTTTTCAATTTTTCACGAACGGTAATCGCAACTTTTGGGATACACATTCTGAATTGGAGGTACGACAACATATCAGCAATGCACCAGACAAATTTCAATTTGTAAATACTGACCCTGTGAAATCTCTTAAAAGATTAAAAATACCCGGACTCTGGCTATTTGGAGACAAAGATATCCAGGTGCCAATAAGATTATCAATTGAAAAGTTAGAAAATCTTAAATCTGAGGGAAAAGATTTTGACTACAAAATATTCCCCAACTTCGGACATAACCTTTCCATCTCAGCAAGTATGGAACCCACTAAATTTGCTATAGGTTGGATCAAAAGTTTAGCAGAACGAATCAACAACTAAGTTTCAAATATATTCTTTATCAAAGCTGAAAGAAGTTTACTAAACTTAAAAAAGACAAAAAAAGGCCATTTAAATAAAAACCATCAGAAGAACAATTAAACTGGAGTTGTTAACCTAGTCGGTATATTATGAAATAGTTTTATGGATGGCAAAATTCCATTGGAAATAACAAAAGGAACGTCAAAACTAACATATAAATTCTATTCACGTTTGGGTGCAACCTCTAATTAAAAATGAAGGGAAATCGGAAGAATGGTGCTAAACAAAGCAAGCTATTCTTGACAGAATGGCTTGCTTTGTTTTTTTATCTATGGAAATCAATATATTTTTTCATGGACTTATATACTGATTTCTTACTAAATCAGGAATATCTTGTACAACTAGAAGCTGTTGATTCTTTATCAGATAATTCCGATCTGTAAGATTTAGAACATCATGATAATAATGATCTGAAATTATAATGCCTTTTGTTTTTTTGACCTCTAATAAGAATTCATGGATGACATCCCGATAGAGAGGCTCTATCATGGAAAAGGGCTCATCTAAAATCAAGAAAGAGTGATCTAAATTTCCGATCAATAAAAGTTCGAGGTATTTCAATTCTCCTTCAGAAAGTGTTCCAATTTTTTTATTCTCTAATGACGATATTCTTTTTGAAGAAAAAATTTTATTCTGACCATCATCTGAAGGAAAGAATAAATTAATGATATTTTTAACTAAGTGGCCCTTGGGCAAAAAATGTTGCTGTGGCAAGAGACCTATATGCTTTTTAGGAATAATATGTTCTCTCGAAATAAAGGTACGGTTGATTTTAATGTCTAAACTTCCTTTTTTCTCAATGCCAAAGATCATTCTAAATAAAGTAGACTTTCCTGTTCCATTTCTTCCAAAAATTCCTATGATTTCATGCATATCACAATAAAAATGTGCGTTTAATAGTAGCTCAGATTGTTTAGGGAATTGAATAGAAATATTGTCGACAATTAATTTTTTCATTTAATAACAAAATAATAAAGCAGTAGTAATAAAAGAGAGATAAAAGTATTCAACACAAGTATCTTGGCTAGGAGCTGTCGTTTTGAATAACCTAAATTATAATATATATAATACTGATTAGAATAAATGTAATTATAAGCTTTTAATCCAACCCAAACCCCTATAGTAGAGAAGATGATTAATGAAAAGAAAATTCCTGTGGCTAAACCAATTATAATACTAAAACCTACATTAAATATGGTGACATCTCGATAGTATGTTAACACAGGACTCATGATGAAATTGATTTAAAAAATGATTTTTCTTTACTGAAGATAGTCTATAATATTACCCCAAACATATTAAAAATTTAACTTTCCAGATGTTAAAAAAATATAAATAACCATATCTCACAACATTGCCTTGACTCAACATATGATTAAAACAATAAATTACTTGTACGCGTTTATCGATTGAGATACTTTCCACCTACCGCTATTATTGACTAATGTAACAAGGTCGGGTTTGATAAAGCCCAAACTGCATCGATATAAATATAGAAAGCCACTCTCGACAGAATGGCCTTCTATATTTTATAGGATCTATTTGATGTTCCTAAGCTTTTAGCTCCCTATTACTTCATCTGCATTAGTTCAAATAATCAACATTTGTCATAAAAAAATTGGAATGTTTTAAAGCTCAAAATAGAATCCTGATTCTTTCAGAGATTCGTATTTGTCTCTATCGAAGCTGTAAATCTTGGCCGCACGAGAATGGCGATCTGGCTGCTTTTCGCTATGATCAACTAGCAATCCCATACTCAAAATCTTTTTACGGAAATTGCCCCGATCAATCGCTCTCTGCAGAATGGTTTCATATAGCTTGTGCAGTTCTGGCAATTTGAATTGCTCGGGCAATAATTCAAACCCTACTGGCTGGTAGCGTATCTTTCCTTTCAGACGCTCAATGGCAACGGATAAAATCTGATCGTGATCAAAAGCTAATGCCGTGGCTTCGCCCAAACTGAACCACTTTACTTCTTCAATATCAAGACCTGCCTCAATAAGATAATCGGTGGACTTGACCAAAGCATAGTAAGCAATGCTGATAACCCTAAAACGGGGATCTCGATCGACATCTGAAAAAGTATACAGCTGCTCCAAATAGATATCTTCTAGTCCTGCTTCTTCCGCCAGCTTCCGACGGGCACATTCATCAGCAGTCTCTTGTTCTAAAATAAATCCCCCAGGGAATGCCCATTGGCCTAAAAAAGGTTCGATACCACGCTTCGTGAGCAACACTTTGAGTTCTCCGTTACCAAATCCGAAGATGACACAGTCTACTGTGACTGCTGGTCTTGGGTATTCATATGTGAAAGTTTTTTTTGTGCTAGTCATAACTATAAATTAATATCAGTTGATTTACAAATATGAATACCGTATTGCTTCCGAAGTGCTTCGAACTGTTGTTTTGTACTGTCTTCAAATCCGGTAATTGGCGACATACAGTCTTCTAGTATTGTGATACGCGACGTGATCTCCCTATTGTCTGCAAAATATTCCAAAATCTGATTGACAGAGGCTAATACACAGTGACTGGAGGCCTGACCGGCAATGTAAATGGAGTCATACTCACTTACAGCATTTAGCACTTCAAAATTGACATAATGCTGAGGGTCGTACTCGGCTTTTACGATGCCATACATCTCAGAATAGGGATTTTGCCCTTTGTAAATTAACCGCGGGGCTGTGCTGCGAGCCGCCGCATGAAAGTAGAGCATTTTGGTGAACTGGCTTTCGAGCTTTGCTCCTACCGTCCCTTCTAAACAATGATATGGCCATATACACAAGTTTTTTTTGTTTTCAATTTCCAAATTATGGAGATAATCCATAGAGCGATCATGTTCACCATTGGCCGCTGTCCAGATGCCTTGAACAACATCCTCGTAAGTAATAATGGTAAATGGTGACGGATGGTTGCCTTCGCGATCTATCCACCAAACTGGGTGAAAAACCTGCATCAGGGAATGACAATCTAAGCTACATATAATCTGAGTCAGTGAAGCTATATTATGATACATCCATTTTGTGAGTCGCTGCACATCTTCTTTAGACCCCGGCACAGCGAGACTACCGATACTTTCCATAAAGTCGTTTTGCACATCGATAGCTAATAATAGATTCCGTTTCTGATCCTGCGAAGCAGGATTAATATTTTCAGATCGTCCAAGGGCCAGTATATCGGGTATATGTTCTACACTTTTGTAAGAAGCGATATGGTTGACATCGATAATTTGCTGATACGTGGTATTCATGATACTTAAAAGTTAATCATTAAAAATTGGAACTGCGGCAAACTTATGCGCTGATAAGGCTATACGCTGATCAATTAGCTTATCGATATTTTCATCCCCTGAAGTTCCTGCTAATATAAATGCATCTATTTGACCATATGTCATACCCAGTTCATCCTCATCGGTCTGCCCTTCCCAAAGCCCTGCTGACGGTTTCTTGTCAATAATGGAATCGGGTACTCCGAGGTATCTAGCTAATGTATATACTTCTTGCTTAGTAAGCATACCCAATGGATTAAGGTCTGCTGCACCATCGCCCCATTTGGTAAAGTAACCCACTGTACGCTCGGCCATATTACCTGTACCGATCACAAATCGGCTTCCAAGCTGTGCTAACTGATAAAGGTAAGTCATGCGAATACGCGGACGTATATTGGCTTGACTTAGGGCTCGATTGACAGTTGCTGCCTGTCCTAAGAAAGTCACATTGGTGATAGTCAAGGCATCTACGGCTGGTTGGATATCAAAAGTATGGTGTGCGAAATTGAACTTCTGAATCAGTTCCAATGCATGCTGTGAACTGCGGGTATTGGTCATATCATTGCCATAGGGCATCATAACCAAATGCGTATCGATTTTGCCCAGATGGCACAGGCAAGCGACAACACTACAATCTATCCCTCCGCTCATACCTAGAACTACTCCTTTACGGTTGGCAACAGTAACCTGTTGCGCGATCCATGTTGCTATTTTAGTTGCATAGTGTGCGACATTGTCATCATTGATAACAAATGGCTTTTGTAATTTAGTTTCCATATACGCGATTTGATTCTAGTTTTAATAAATTTCTGATCTCGTCAAATGTATTGGTGAAAAGGAATTCACCATCGATATAAAAATCTTTCAAAAGATCTCGATCCTTTAATGCTTTTACTGTCTCTGGATTAAGATCATCGATCAAACGATAATCATGGTCTTCAAATATCACTGCCACCATACCTTTCTGCGATTTTTTGAAGTTTCCGGTATCGGTCGCAGGTCGTTTTTGAATGGCTTTAAATTGTCCATCTACTTCTTCTGCTGTTCCTTTCAATGCGAAACCGAAAGTATCACGAGTTACATACTGATAAGTGTACGAACCTATTCCTAAAGCCGTATTAGTCGAAGCAAAACCTTTTTTCATCAATCCGTTGCATATCTTTTCAGCACGGTCGACCGTAATAGAATCTCCATAAACAACACCGATATGGGGGTCTAATTCTTTGTACCCTTTTGAATTGACAGTACCACCAAAGATTTCAAACAGGCGTTCAACAATTCCTTTACGAATGGTTTCACGATCGGAATCCTCATCGCCACAGATAATATGGATCGGATCTCCGCTATCGGGACGAATCACAACTTTTCCATCTCTGGCAAGGATCAGTTCTTTTAACTGCGGTATAACTTGGTCTACGACGTTCCAAAGGTCGTAGGTATCAGAAACTATTGAAATATTACCACTTGGATAAACTTCAGTGATGAGATGGCGAAATGCTTCAACTTCCCTTTCCCCATATGAACACATAACACTATGTTCTGTTGAGGGTGTATACATCAGAACATCATTGTTTGCGGCGTAGTAAGATTTAAGATAGTTTCTTACAGATAATGTAGCTGATACTGTAAAACTCAAGAGATGCCCTCCTGCTGTCCGGTACGCAGTCTCCGGAGAGCCCATGCCACGCATGGAGAAATCTCCTGCCTGGCTGTGTACTTTTTGAACATCTCCGGTTTTCTCGGCATAAGTGGTCAATAGTCTTTTATACCGGTCTGCTATGGTAGCTGCTGTCATGGGGGACCAAATATAAGCTGAAAGTTGAGTTTCTAAGTACCCCGGTAACCAGAAAAAATCAGGATGGGTATTTTCGATCGTGAACATAGGTACACCTATAGGAACTAAACTTCCCTCCCTCATTGCTTTGACTTTAATAGGCAGATAACCTAGTTGATGTAAAGCACTGATGTGGGCTGAGCTGTGAGTAGCTGCAAAATTAGCATTGGTATTTGCAAAAACATGCTGGATAGCTTCTTCATATTCGGCCACTACTGTTTCTAACGGTTGCTTGAAAAAATACTGATCAAAGGCATGAGTCATTTCTGCCAGCGCTCCCTGCAATCCGAAAAATACGACATGGCTAATACCGTCTATCCGTGACATACGGGGTGTCCAGGTTTCATATACCCAATTGGTTTTGGCCGGATATTGATCTTTGTGGCATAACTTGTAACCGTCTGTCCAAAGGATGGGATTTTTGCTAATCGGATTAAACATAGTTTTCGAGATTAATGGTGATGTATTCTATTTTGGGATGCGTCTCATGCATCATTGATGTGCTGGTAAAGACTTTGTCAATAGGCGAATCTTGATCGAGCAATTTACCGGATAATGCACGGGGTTCACAATGTGTGACAAGAAGATAAACTTCACTGGCTCCCATTTGTTTCAAAATCTGCCCTGCCCAAAGGAAGGTTCCACCTGCGGAACAAAGATCATCTACGATGATGCACTTTGCCCCTTGTGGTATATCGCCCTGTTTAAGAATCATATTTTCAATACGTCCGGTATGCGGATTACGGGTCTTGTCAAAGACGCAACTATTAGCATACCCTGCATTTTCATACCGTGAAGCTGCCCCTTTGTCTGGAAAAACGATACGGTCGCTATCTGTAAACTGAAGCTTATTTATGATGGACGGCAACCAATCTAATGCTGGATAAATGGCTTCACTATGATGCAACAGTTCAGTAGTCTTGGTAGAGTGCGGTTCGATTACATAAACCTTTTCAAAGTTAAGGTCATTGATAAACTCGCAGATATATTGAAGGGTGAAAAGATCACCGTCAATCTTACGGTCCATACGGCTGTAAGGCATGTAATTGATCACTAACTTACAGTTTACCTGTTCCTGTTCAAGCCTTTTCTTAACAAATAAAAGTTTGATGAGGTCGCCATCCTCTTGATATGTGAACTGAAGGAAGTTATCTTTTAAGATATACGAATCAAAATCTTTCACTTTGGTTTCTTTATTAGGAAACTGTTCTGTGATTATTGTGTGGGTGTTTAATACGATCATAACTCTCTTTTTACTATTGAGTATATTTTACTCAACAAATATGAGTATTAATTTTTATTTACACAATGTTTCTGAGTATTTTTTACTCAGAAAAAAATATCCTAAATATAAAGAGCTGATAAACAACGCAAATAATTTTTGATTATAATAGCTTTGTAAACAAAAAAGCCACATCTCTTGATGTAGCTTTAAAATAAATATATGCATTCAAACCTGATTTACTTGTACGCGTTTATCGATTGAGATACTTTCCACCTACCTCCGTCATTAACAATGTTACGATGTTTCCCCGGCTAAAGCCATCCCACTTCATGGCTACTTCAGCGACCATATTGTCACTTGATTACTGTACAATAGTGGTGTTTGGCTTACAACTTAGCTAGTCTCCTTTTTGTTATTCCAGAAATAAAAGAACTTCAGAACGATGTTGATTTTGACTCTATCATCAATCTCACAATAACTGATTCTAAATTTTAAACTACGACATCAGTTTTTCAGAAAATGATGTAACCCTAGAGCAGGTCATTTCAAAGTTGGTTTGTTAAAAGTTACAATCTGCGTCTTAGGTAGTTATTTCAACTTAATAAAGTTGACATTGGTTGCCCCAAAATTAGTAATACTCAATCCCGTTATTTCATTTTTTTTGTTTCTGTGAAAATTGACTTCCACGGCAAAAGTAATGACTCCTGTAAATTTATCTTTTTCGACTTCTGTTAGCACAGCATCACTCAATCTGTTATGTGACATTGTTAACTTTCCATTGATGACTTTCAATGTGAAAAGTGATGCCAAATCAGAGTTCTGAAATTGACCTTCAAAAACCTTTAAATTCGTTGCGGCAATATATACCGGGCCTTCTTCAACTCTAATTTGAGACTCAATTATCGGCGATCTCTCTTTAAATTTGTCCGATAAATAAAATTCTGCGATGTCCATTCCTGCCTTATATGAAACAAAACTTTCATCATTACTCAAAAGAATGATGGATAATTTATTCTCCTGAAAACGACCTAAATAAGATTTAAAACCAGCATCGCTTCCTGTATGATTATAGACATTAAGACCTTTGTAGTTTCGGATAAACTGACCTTTGGCATGGTAAATATTTTCTCCATCTCTTACTGCTAAAATAGCAGGTTTGCCATTATCTAACAGTGATTTTTCATTGAAAAGATTAATAAAATCAACATCCCCTACTTTAGGATTTTCAAAGTTAGCAGTCCATTTAACTAGATCTTCAACAGTTGTATAAACATTTGTCGGTCCTACAGAAGAACTGTTAAGGTTTCTTTTACTGTATAATCCGTTTGCATTTCCATAAGAATAAGCTCTATTTTTAACTATTTTTTCGTTATCATCATATATTAAGGTATTTTCCATACCTAGTGGATTGAAAATATTTTCTTTCGCAAACCGACTGAAACTTTTTCCCGAAACTCTTTTTACAATTTCAGTAAGCAATGTAAATCCTGTATTACTATACTTAAATTGACTTCCGGGTAAAAAATTCAGTTCTTTTTGTTTCGTTATTATTTTCATTACTTGTTCGGTAGTAATGACATCATCCATTCTCCAACCTGCTAATGTTAACAATGCCCATTGATCTTTTAATCCACTTGTGTGAGAGCATAAATGCTTAATTGTTATTATTTTTTCATAAATCGGCAATTCGGGAATGTATTTTCTTATATCATCATCCAACGAGATTTTACCTTGTTTCTCTAATAAATAAATTGAAAAGGTAGTAAATTGTTTAGAAACAGAACCTATATTAAAAATCGTTTTTGAAGTAATCGGAATATCATATTCAAGGTTAGCGGTCCCATAGCCTTTTTCGAAAATAAGTTTTCCGTCTTGTACAATACCTACTGCAACACCGGCAGTTTTTGAATTGTATTGAGAAAATAAGGAATCAATTTTCTTTTCTGCAGCTGAATTTGTTTGTGCTGACAAATTGCTTGATATACAATATTTGCCTTTATTCCCATTTTGAAACCAGTTGACATATTCTGAAATTGGAGCTATCCACAAAGGTTTTTCTTTGTGGCTTAAAAAAAGATTGGCTTCTGCATAAAAAGCCTTACCAATACTTTCAGGTTTATTATAAGATGTACCATTAATATAGTTCTGAATACAATTTTCAATGAGAGACTGTTCTGATTGTGCAAAAGATCCATTTGATAGGATTACAAATAAAATTGCGAAAAAGATTTTTCTCATAAGCTTTGGATTTTAATGATTTAAAAATGTTCCTCAAAAATATATTGCTTAAGTTTCAAATCAGTCCAAGTTTATCATAATGAAGTACGGATGTATATTTTAGGAGTAAAAATTATGTTTTTGATAATTTGAAGGCGTAGTTCCTGTGATTTTTCTAAATGAACTATAAAATGTACTGCTCGAATTAAAGCCAGATTCAAAACCCACAGCATCTATTTTCAACTGAGGGCTTTCAATTAATAATCGTTTTGCTTCATCAATTCGATATTCATTAATAAATTGAGTAAAACTTTTATTCAAATTATCATTAATTAATTGTGATAGTAATTGAGGTCGAATATTTAATTCTTTTGCTAAAATTGATAAAGTGAGATCAGGGTTAGTATAGATTTTTCTTGTTTCAAAAAGTATATTAATTTTTTCTTGAATTTCCTTTACCAGCTTTTCATCTATTTTGTTGATGTATTTTTCTTTATTAATGACAGGATTTAACGTTTTGTTTTTTGCATAATAAATCAGCATAAACGAAATGTAAAAGCTAAAGGAAAAGGTCAAAGCACCAGAAATATACGACGTATATCTAGATAAAGAATAGGAAAGCCAAATTGCAAAAACACCACAAATAATTGATAATATCCAAGTTTCTTCATAACTAATCTGATGGCGACTGGTCACTAACTTCATGAAAATTTGTTTAGCCTCATAAATGGATAATACAATAAAAATAAACCACTGAAAATTTATAGCATAATAAATTATTCCTCTCCATACCTCAGAATTATCCTTGTATGGGAAAAGGAATCCAAAAACAGCTACAGCTATTACTATAAAAATGAGACTATATTTTGCAAAAGAATAATTAAGCTTTTGCAATATTGATTTAACAAAAAAGTACAATAAAGGACCAATTAAAACACATGCCGACAAACCTATTTGTAAATACGTTTTTGATAACTGTGGATTAAAATTGTAAAATATAGATTTTCCGATTCGTGTACTTAGCGATAATAATAGAAGCCCTAAAAATAAATCGGATACAACTTTGTTTCTTTTTAAAAATAAGAAATAAAAGCCCAAAACAAGACTATTAAAAACACCTAAAGCACTTAGAAAAAATAATAGTTGATTGTGAATATTCATTAATTTAAAAATATGCTTTCTTTTGGAATTGTTTACAATTGGCCTCAATTTACGCGCTAAAAACGTTCGAGTAATTTTCTTACAATACTACATAAAAATATCAGTACAGTAATTAAATTTTTCTTAAGATATAGTAAGGCAGTTTTTCCTTTTTTATTGCGGTAGAAAGCAGCGCTATCCTTTTGAGGGTTTTCCATGTGATGATCAGACAGATCATTATTGGGATCATAGAGGTGAAAATAAAAAATGGATCTTTTAAATTGATTTATTCATATTATTCTTTATCAAAATATTTTTTAAGATCGGATATGCTCTTTATCTGGAGTTCAACAGCATGTTTCCTGCGCATCATTAATGCATAAGAATTGTTAAATCCTAAGGGCCTCAGCCATTGAATTCCATACTGTTTCTGAAATTCAGAATTCACATATTGATAGGTTTCCCCTGGACTTTTTGTAACCTTTTTCAGATCTCCATCTGAGGGCTTTAACAATACCAACAACCCGGTTCCCGTATATTCAGGATAAAAATCTATTGCATCGTTCATCAATGCATCAAAACAAATTTTGGTTCCTCCCAGTCCCGTTTTGGTCTGCACCCTATAATTCGTATAGCCTTCTATCAGCATTTTATACATTTCGGCAAGAACATACTGCTCGCCAAATATCTTCGAGCCAATGCGCACTGTTCCTGCATTTCCAAGGTTTGATTTTTTATATAACTTATTTTTAATTAAAAAATCTTTCGCAATTTTTTCAGGGGTTTGGTTCAGATAGTCGGATTTGTAATTCAGATCCGTCATAATAGAATCATTAAATTTTCCAGCCAAGAGATTAAGTGTTTCTTCAAGTTCCGGAAACTTTTCCAATGTTTTTGATTTAATAATTGGAGCTGCATAATAAGGCGGAAATATCTTTTTGTCATCTTCCAGAACATATAGATCGAAAGCCTTAATTCTTCCGTCAGTAGAATACCCACTAATCAGATCGAGTTCTTCTTCATAAGCTGCTTTATACATAATGGCATCACTTACAACAACAGGATTTACATTAAGTTCGTAAACAGAACGCAAACCAAGATCTCCATCCTGTCTTCCCATAAATTCCGGCGTAAAACCAGCTGTAATTTTTTGATGGGAAATAGAAGTAACTCCATAGACCACTCCCACCAAGATAAGTGATGCAGGAATGATATATTTTAACTTATGAAAGATTCTATATCCGAATTTTTGTACAACAGCAATTGCCTGATCTAGTATAACCGCCATTAGGGCTGCAGGAATTGCACCAGATAAGATCATATTGGTATTATTAAGCGATATTCCGCCAAAGATAAATTCACCAAGACCTCCTGCGGCAACAAATGAAGCCAGAGTGGCAACTCCGACATTAATAACCGCAGCAGTTCTTATTCCTGCAATGATTACAGGCATTGCCAGCGGAAATTCGACCTTAAAAAGAAGCTGACTTTTATTCATCCCCAAAGCTTTTGCAGCTTCAACAACAATCGGACTTACCGTTGTGATTCCTGTATATGTATTACGGATAATGGGCAAAAGCGCGTAAATAAGTAAGGCAATAATAGCTGGTTTTGCACCGATTCCAAAAATAGGAATCATGAAGCCCAATAAGGCAATACTTGGAATTGTCTGTAAAACTCCGGCTAATCCGAGAACAGGAGTTGATAATTTCCTCTTGCGGGCGATTAATATTCCTAAAGGCACACCAATAACAATAGCCAGAAGCAATGAAAGAAAAGTAAGCCCAAGATGCTGTATAATCTGAGTTTGCAGTTTTTCATGCTGCTCCATAATAAACTGCCAGAGACTTTGCTGCATCATACGATCTGTAATTTTCTATAATCATTAAACCCCTTGATCAGATTTTCATAATGTCCGGTGTTTTTATAATCTGAACTTAATTTTTGTAGGGCATTCCAGACGGTTGTCGTTTCTTTGAAATCGAACTCTTCTAATCCATTTTCAGGTTCCATATAGCCTAAAACATCTTTTAAAGTGGCTATTTTGTATTCCAATAAAAGATGGTTTTCAGCAAAAAAATCATGAACAAAGTCATTTCTTGAATGATACAGCATTTCTTTTGGGGTTCCTGTCTGAATAATTTTCCCTTTATCCATCAGACATATTCGATGTCCTAATTCAAATGCTTCCTGTACATCATGCGTGACTAGAATAATAGTTTTATTCTTAAGTTCTTCTAGGGATTTAAATGCTGCATGAATATCGGCTTTTGTAATATTATCTAAAGCTCCGAAAGGTTCATCCATAAGCAAAACAGGAGTATTTGCGATGAGTGCTCGGGCAATTCCTACTCTTTGCTGCTGTCCACCACTCAGTTCGCCGGGAAACCGTGAAAGCATGTCTTCGGAAAGATGAAGTTTATATAAAAGCTCCGCCATTCGATTTTGGATCTTTCTTTTATCCCATTTTAATAATTTGGGGACAATAGCAATATTCTGTTGAACGGTATAATGAGGAAAGAGCCCGGAATGCTGCATAACAAAACCTATTCCCATCCTTAAATCTTCGATTTTCCGATCACGGATATTCTGACCATTAATTAAGATATCTCCCGAATCAGCCTCTATAAGGCGGTTGATCATTTTTAGCGTTGTTGTTTTTCCGCAACCACTCGTTCCTAGAAGCACCAGAATCTCATGATCATAAGCCTGAAAAGAAATTTGATCAACGGCAGGCTTTCCGTTAAAGCTCTTTGAAACCGATTCTACTGTAATCATAGGTACATTACTGAATTAGTTGTATGTCTGTGAACTGTCATTTCAGACTGGTTTGGAAAAACTTTCAATTTATTATTACTGCTGTTTCCTCGTGATGTGATTTCAGAAGTCATCTTATTAATGATTTATCTAGCGCAGATTCAAAATCTTTTCTAAATGCCGAAAAATCTCGACAATATACCGATGATAAAGCATTAATTAATAAAATAAGGATTACAAATTTTAACTTCATTATTAAAACAGTTAGGATCAAATAATCTATTATATAACAATTTACATATATTTTATCACTTTTACTATGATAATTTCATAATGTTTTAATATAACATAAAAGCCACATCTCAACATATTGTCTTAACTAAACATATGACTTCAAAATTTAAGAATTAACAGTAAGATACTCTCCTGTTATCGCTATTATTGACTAAAGTCGCATGTTCTGTCTTGGTAAAGTCATTAAAACAGCATGATTAGTATGGCTGCCATATAATCAGCTGATTGCTGAACAATGATGATATTTATTTTACAGTTCAACTGCTCACCTTTTTATTTTTTCAAAAACAAGATGGCCTCTGAACGGTTATTAATTTTAATTTCCGATGTCTGTACTTTTTGGGTGAAGTCAAATGTAAACAACTACTATCCTGCTTTCATAACCAACATAATGGTAAATGCATTGTTCTACTCTTGTCCGAGGGAATAGAATTAATCACTATAATTCAGAACGTTTGATAATAATCAAAACCGATAATGCAAAATACTTCAACAAAGCATAGACTTCTATTTGTAATAAGTCTAAATAGAACGTATATTTGAACGCTTTGAATACCTCAGTACATAAAATAGAGATTAACAAAAGACGTTTTGAAGAGTTGTTCCAATTGTATTGGAAGAGGATGTATTCATTTGCCCTCAAAAGCCTTGGAGACGAGGATGATGCCAAGGAGATCGTTCAGGAGGTTTTTAAATCACTATGGGAAAGAAGGCAGCATCTTCAATTACAAGATGCCGAACGCTATCTATTGCGTTCAGTAAAATTAAAATCGCTGGAATTTCTAAGAAATAAAGGGAATAAGGAGCGGCATCATGACTTGATTTCAAACAGTAAAAGTGAATTGTACGAGGATAATAATCTGTATTACAAAGAACTTAAAAATCATTTAGATAATGCGGTGGACTCATTGCCAACGCAATGCAAAAATGTTTATAAACTGAGTCGCGACGAAGGATTGACCAATAAAGAAATAGCAAATAACTTATTAATTTCAGAACGGGCGGTCGAATATCATATCAGCAAGGCATTAGCTGTTATTAAGATCAGACTTAAAAAATATTGCAATATCAACATTGCTCGATTTCTATTAATTTCTTTTTTGTACTTTTGAATGTATTCGGATTATCAAAAAATGGAAATCAACCAAGAAATACTAAAAAAATATGCTTCTGGGCAATGTTCAGAGGCGGACAAGCATTTAGTCGAAAAATGGTTGAATAATGATTCCTGGGATAGCATCTCGGAAAGCAATCATGCAAATGAAGAAGTTGGATCTGAGATATGGGATAAAATCATTACAGATGCTACTTTAAACAGGAAAATAAAGTGGGGAAAAATTGCAGCAGCGGCGGCGGTCGTTTTTGCGCTAGGTTGTTCTATTTTTTATCTTACCCACCCTTCTTTGGATAATCATACTTTTACAAATACATCTGTTGAAAATAGTAAATTCTTTATCGAAGACCATTACGATGTGCAGTTAAGTAAGAATAGTACCGCTAATATTAATCTCGTCAATAGAACACTGACTTTTTCGGGAGACTTTATCTTAAAACCTAAAAGAGATTTCGAACTACTGGACAGTAATCATAATATGTTAGTATTTAAAGCTGGAAGAGAATATTTTGTATCTGATTCTCCAGATTTTGGTAAAATCGTGGCGTTTCAAAAAAGTGATCTGGCTTTTTTACCATCAAATATGCAAATTAAAATCAGAGAACAATTTCAAAGCATTTAATACACAAGCATGAAGCGATTATTAGTGTTGTTTTTCCTTGTAACTTTCATTTTTTCTTGTAAACAAACTCCTGAAGAAAATATAGATCCCAATTTTGTCTTTTGCCTGTTCAACAAAGATGAAAGTCCAACAAGCTTTTTGTTTTCTGAAAATTTAGATGATACAGATAGCCCAACTCTTCAAATCCCACTTTCTACCGCCCGTATACAAGAGCGAGAATATATTTATAAAAACGGCTTCTTTTATCGATTATCAAGTAGAACAAGTGTTTTTACTAAATATCAATTGCAGGGTTCATCCTTAGTTATTATAGACAGCCTACCATTAAAGAACAGTGATTTTGAAACCATAACATGGAAAGATAATAATAATCTAATTGCAGTTTGCAGAGAAGATCTTGCGGAAAAAAAATCTCAAGCCCACGTTTATCAGATCGATGTTGCCGCTATGAAAATCATAAAAGAAGATACACTTGTCTTACCTTTTGCGACAGAAGAATACAAGTCACTACACCTCGGTCTTGTCGATGTTGAAAATGAAGATCTTTGGTTAGCCTACTCCTTTTTTAAAGCTACTGGAAAATACGGACATACAACCTCCGATACAACCTATTACGCAACCATAAAATACGACAGCTTTAAACTTGTAAATATTCAGAAAGAAACCCGTTCAACTTATCCTGGAGGCTTCAATATCATACAATCCTATAGTTTTAAAGATGAACAGGGTGATTACTATTTTATGACTAACCCGGGTATAGCCCTAGGTAATAACCCCAATTTACCAACAGCTATCTTCAGAAAAAATAAAGGGCAGCAGCTAGTCGATCAAGACTATATGATCAATATTTCGAAGATCATCGGAAATCACGCTTACGGGATATGGTACGTTGGCAATGGAAGGGCTATTATCCGTAATGAGCAAAAGAAACTGTATACAGATTTCTCTAATTTTCATGCTGTCTATCAGTTTGAATATCGATTAGTGGATTTAAAATCCGGTTCCATTGAGAAAATCGACCTTCCATTGGATAAAGGTACGCAGAAAGAAAATGTCTGGACTGACAAAAAATTCGTATATATAGCCATAGATGATTCAAATGACGAACATCGCGTTTGGAAATATAACCTGCAGACAAAAGAAATTTCGAAAGGAATTAAACTTCCAAATACGACGAACTTTACCGTCCGTATGAATTATTTGAAGTAATAATACATTTCCGCATAAAAAAAACAAACCTCATAATCAACCACTTGTATATTTTTTAAAAAAATAACGAATATCAACATTCGGTAATTGATAAGTATAGGCAACCCTCTTATATATACTTAATCTAAATAAAATGTTGAAGTCAACATCTACTTTTGTACTGTTATTCATTTTTACTGTATTTACTCAGGCACAAACCTCCAAAAAGAATGCTATTTCAGGTTTTGTCAAAGATAACTTTGGAAAACCGATTGTAGGAGCCACCATACTTCTTAAAGATCAAACAATGGGTACCTCGTCAGATGTAGACGGATATTATAAATTACAGACAACAGTATCTCATGAAGCCATTATACGCGTGACCGCAGTTGGATATAGACCTCAAGAAAGAACCCTAGACAATAAATTAATACAGGATTTTCAGCTTAAAGAAGATCACAACTATATCGATGAAGTTACTATATCCGCACGTGGAAAAACTGAAAATGAGCATCAAGTAGCATCGATAAAGCGTTCAGGATTCAATGTGAGCGTCATTGATATGAACAAGCATGCTAATGAAGCCGCAAATTTAACCCAAGTTTTGAAAAGAGCCACTGGAGTAACGATACGTGAAGATGGTGGATTGGGATCCAATTTTATATTTCGGATCAATGGATTAGATGCAAAAATTTACATCGACGGTGTTCCCATGGAGAACTTTGGTACATCAATGTCTTTAAATAATATCCCCGTCAATCTTATAGACCGTGTTGAAGTTTATAAGGGTGTAGTACCTGCATTTTTAGGTTCTGATGCCTTAGGTGGTGCCGTCAATATCATTACCAAACGTCGCGCAAGACCTTATTTGGACCTTAGTTATTCGCTTGGCTCCTTCAATACGCATCAAGCCGCAGTAGTGGGTACATTTACCAATCCGAAAAGCAAACTATCACTCCGAATGAATGCATTTTACAATCATTCTGACAATGATTATACCATGTACACAGCGGAAAAGTACAATGTTATTTTAGAAAAGACTGTCGATAATAAATTTGTTCCCGTGCCCAAAGTCAAGCGATTTAACGATGCTTACACTTCTGCCATGGGACAGTTAGAAGCTGGTTTCAGGGATGTATCTTGGGCTGATCAATTTTATGCAGGTCTGACTTATTCCCAAAATCATAAAGAGAACCAACTAGGAGCTTCCATTAACAAGGTGTATGGCGGATCATGGTCTGAAAGTAACTATTTGATGCCAACCCTGAGTTACAAAAAAAACAATTTCGTTGTAAACCGTCTTTACGCCGACGTTTTCACAAGTTATAGTTACGACACTCGATATGTAAGAGATACCGCATTGTATAATTACGACTGGTCTGGAGGTTGGATATCAAATCAAATCGGTACAACGCCCAACCCGCAGAAAGATGTAAAGTATAATTTGTCGAATTACTTAGCGCGGGTCAATTTAAACTACGATTTTGATGAAGCCCGCAATCAAAGTTTAAACTTCAACTACAACTTTAACAGCAACAACCAAAAAGAATATGATAGAATCGGGAACTACGACCGATCTGGATTACCATCGTATTTGGGAAGACATATTTTAGGTTTATCATGGCAAAACCAATGGTTTGATAAACGATTATCAAATGTTTTAGCGATAAAATATTATCGATTAGATGCATCCAAAGATATTGATGAACGAAAATTTGATGGAAATAACGAGTTGCTAAGTGGAGACATCATTCATCAAAAAAAACAAGGCAGTTATTATAGCATGAGTATTGCCACAAGGTATAGAATCACAAAAGATGGTGGATGGAAGTTGTCGTATGAAAGAGCATATAACTTACCATCCATGACGGGCCTTTTTGGCGACGGCCAAAATATTACATCAAATTGGGATTTAAAACCTGAACGCAGCGATAATATCAACACCGGATTTTACTACAATACTTTCATCAACCAGGATCATTTTATCAATGTAGATGTAACGGGTTTCTACAGATTAGCAGATCATTATATTAACACCCGCGCCGTTACACAGAATGGAAACGATTATTTTCAATATTACAACGTTGATGGTGTCAAGCTCTATGGCTTTGAAGCTGAAGTGAAATATGGATTTAAGGATCTTTTTGCTATTACGCTCAATGGCTCTTACGATAAAGCCATCGACAATGCAAAATACACAGATGATTCCGGTAATCAACAGGTCAGCTTAAATTATGGCCACCAACTTGCCAATCGACCATGGATCTATGGAAACGTAGATGTAAGCCTTATCCAGAATAACTGGTTTCAAAAAGGAAGCAGAATACAATTATCCTATTTACATCAATATTCCCACTGGTTTTACCTTACAGAAGCATACCTCGGTTCTCTTGAATCCAAAGATCATATTCCGTCTCAAAATATCCATTCCGCTGTACTTAGCTATGCTTGGGATCGTAATAAATACAACGTATCCTTTGAAGGCAGAAACCTGACAGATGAAAGAGCATACGACAATTTTCGCCTCCAAAAGCCTGGACGGGCATTTTATGTCAAGCTGAGATTATCAATCATGTAAAAACAATAAATACATATTTTTTATGAAAATCAACAAATTCGCCATCGCAATATTCGCTGCGACAGTATTATTTTCTTCTTGTAAGAAGTCTCCGGAAATCACCAGCCCTGAAAAGCCAACACAGAATTCAAATAGCTTATATAGTGTATGGGTTACGACCGCATCGGGTTCTTCCTACCTGCTCACTGCAGACAATTTGATGAAAGATACTCTATTGACTCCCAACAACAATCAAGGAATCGATATTACGTCTCACCTTCCCGCATCTTTTTATGCTATTTACGCCTATGCCTATGAAGGGAAATACTATATATCCAATGATGGTACAAGGTTTAGTCAATTTGAAATCCTAAATAGCAAATCCTGGAAAGAGACCAATAACTATGCCTTCCCTGGAAATTTTTATTTAGGAAAAGTTTTAAAAGATATCAGTACAAAAGATGAAATGGTCGTCACTAAAACGGCCGGTGTTACGAATAAAGAGAAAAATGTGCTGGAACAACCCATCTACTTTATGAATGTCAACAACATGACCATCAATAAGACAGTGGGTGTGGAAATACCAATGATCAAATTTAATCCTAAAACTCCAGAAGGAAAAGATCATAACCCCTATATCGTACCGACAAGCTTCACGCAAAGAGGTGACAAATTATTTGTTGGTCACAAATATAGAAGTAATGAGACACGTCAGGATATCATCGATACAGCATACATGTATGTTTGCGATTACCCAAGTTTGGCCAATGGTAAAATTATAAAAGATGGACGCGGTGGCTTTACCGCTGGACACTGGGAGGTACAAACACTGTCTTTCACAGACGACAATAACGACCTGTATATCGTAACTAAAAAAACCAATGTGGCTACCTATGCTCTTTTGCGTATTAAATCGGGCGAAACGACCTTCGATCCAACTTATTTCTTCGATTTAAAAGATTATAACGTATTCAAAAATAGTACTGCACAGGTACAAAAATTAGGAAACGGTAAAGTTTATATCAGTCCATATGTCATAGATCCTTCAAACAAAAAAGTTATTGCGGATCTAAGAATTCTAGTTGGTGGCGGTGAATCAAAAACAACAATGAATTTTATGGAGAATGGTAAACTGTACGATGTATTCAAAACAGACGAATCGAAATGGTTTGTATATGAATACGATCCGGCTAATAATTCCGTAAAACGTGGCGCCGAGATCGACCCGGGAATTACGCAAGTTTATCATCTGAATAAACTCAAATAAAATTAAACAACTTTTAAGAAATACCGAGGAGGTATCACATTCTTGCTCGGTATTTATCTATTCAAAAACCCGAAAGTTAAACTATATGAAAAAATTAATATTCACACTCCTCTCCTTTTTTATCGTTCTATCGGCTTCGGCACATGCGGTATTTATTGAAACCTCACTAAAGGGTATTCAAGGAAAATCCCACGCTATAAAAATAGTCTATGGCGAACCTGATGAACATGAAGTCATCTCCAAATGGTGGTGGTACAAAGCAGGTATGGAAATTACATTGACACTGATTAAACCGGATGGCAGCACCTCGTCTTTAACCACTACAGCACAGGATGATCACCTTTTGACGTCATTCATTCCTGACCAAGACGGCGTGTATCATGTTTCTCTAAAAAGAGATACTGAAAGGAAGAAAGGCGCTATAACACAATATCAGATCAATGCAATAGCAACCATTCAAGTCGGAAATTCCACCATTGGCAATACAGCAACGCACCTTGATAATGAGTTATTTGTCTTCGCTGAACAAACTGCATTTAAAAATAAAAAAGAAGTCACTCTGACTTTATTCCAAAAAGGCAAGCCTGCATCCAATACCGCGGTTCAAATCATTGCACCTAGTGGCTGGATTAAATGGTTGGAAACAGATGAGCAAGGTCGAGTCAAATTTACTCCCGAATGGAAAGGCAAATATTATGCTGAAGTCTCTAAAAGAGAAAAAGTAACAGGACAGGATTTTGAAGAGTACAGCCGAACGAGTTCGATGAGCTTTGCTGTAAAATAAATTGAGGATGGCTGTAAGAAAGAGGAAAAACACATCGATATTTCGATTGGTTAATAATTGGCTACATCTTTGGCTGGGATTAATTTCCGGGATTATTGTCTTTGTCATCTGCTTGATGGCTTGCCTCTGGGTTTTCAATCATGAAATCACAGATCTTGCCATTCCGAAAAAAGAAAGACAATATATCCTTGCTTCCAGCCAATCGTTAATTGCTCCATCGCGCATTTTTAGTCTTGCGGACTCACTCTATCCAAATACTGTTGTACGAGGTATTACTTATACAAGAGATCACCCCGTTTCCTTTACCATTCATGTAAAAGACAAAGACGATACTAAAAAAACACAACCGCAGGTGCACTTATTACACCCTTACACTGGTAAATACTTAGGCCTGCAAATGGAGGATAATTCGGAAGAAGCACAGTTAAGAAAAAAATTAAATAGCTTTTTTGCTTGGACACTCAGTGGACACCGATTTCTCTGGCTACCGAGAGATATTGGACGTCCAATTGTCAATTATGCGACGCTGATATTCTGTCTGACGTTAATCACCGGATTGGTGTGGTGGTATCCAAAAAAATGGACAAAATCCACACGTGAGAAAAGCTTCCGGATCAAGTGGAGGGCCGGCTGGAAAAGAGTCAACTTGGATCTCCATAATGTAGTTGGTTTTTATTCTTTCCTTTTGGTTCTATTACTGGCTGTAACCGGTATGTATTATGGTCTAGAATGGTTCAATAGAGCACTATATTGGTCCACAAACTGGGGAAAGCCTTTAGCCGAACGGACATCTGTTCATTCAGATTCAACGAAGATTGATCAATTGGCGCACTTTCCAAAAGCTTTTGATCGAGAAATCCGAACTATACTTACGCAATATAAAGATCCACATTATTTGACAATCACCTATCCGGATACCTTAAAAAAAGATGCCACGATTTCAGTATACATTAGAAATGATATGGATAGGCAGTACAACAATCGCTATTATTCATTCGACCAGTATACGGGCACATTTTTACCGAACAATATTTCGCTATTTAATAAGGATTTTTATGAACTCCATGCAGGTGAAAAATTTAGAAGACTCAATTATGATATCCATGTTGGTTCCATCTGGGGGTTTCCCACGAAAGTGTTAGCATTTATTCTGACCTTCATCGCTGGCTCCTTACCTATTACAGGTTTTATAATCTGGTACAACCGGAAATGGGGAAAGAAAAAAGGGCGTAATAAACCTTTAAAAGGAACAGTTGCCCATGACGCTATGCCGGTTCAAAATATGGAAGCAGATGCAACGATTAGAAAAAAGTCGATACGTTTTCGGCCAAAAACCACCAAAACATAGGCTTCCTAATCATCGCTATTTAATTTATGCTTAAGAGGGTTCTTTCTTTAGAAAGAACAAGAGATACTATTTATGAAGAGATCTACATTATTAACGATTCTGCTTTCAAGTTCTTCTATGGGACTCGTAGCACAGACGAAGGTGTCTGGAAAAATATTTGACAAAGATGGACATTCAATTAAAGGAGCTACAGCAAGTCTTTTACGTTTACCCGATTCGGCATTAATCATGCAGGCAGATGCGGCAAAGGATGGATCATTTCAATTGCATGCGACCAAGAATGGCGATTATGTGATTCGTTACAGTTCCGTTGGCTACACGACGATGAACAGTAAAATGTACAAACTGTCGGGAACAGATCAGACAATAGTACCCGCTTTTTTACAACCGTCCGAACATAGGATGGAAACCGTCCAGGTGATCGGAAAGCAAGCCAGTGTACGGCAGTATGCCGATAAGATGGTTGTTGATGTCGAAGGAAGTGTATTGGCTGAAGGAAACAATGTCCTCGAGCTCCTCGAAAAGACCCCTGGTCTTGTCTCTGACGGAAAAGGGAATTTTTCAATTCAAGGCCGTGCCGGTGCTAATGTGCGTATCAATGGCCGCGACATGTATGTATCTGGAGAACAGCTCGCGAGTATCTTGCGTGGACTTCAGGCATCTGAAGTTTCAAAATTGGAGTTGATCAGCAATCCTTCGGCTCGTGAAGATGCTTCGGGAACAGCAGGGATTATTAATATCGTGACTAAGCGAAATACAAAGGTAGGCTTTGGTGGTGATGCTTTTGTCCGAGCTGGACAAGGGCGAGCGTTTTATGGTGGTTTTGGAGGAGGACTACATTATAAGGTCAATGGTCTCGATATGTACGTTCAGGGGAATAAGAGTTATGACCGCAGCAATAGTCACAATCTGACCGAAAGAAGCTTTTTTGATCAGGGAAACTTAACTTCCTTTCAACGGCAACAAGAAAACAAAAAACTCGATGACGCCGCTTTTCATAACGTTCGGGCAGGCGCAAAATATGAATTTTCCGATGGCGGAATCCTTGATGGAAGTGTGCACTGGATGAGGGGTAATTATAAGCCATACGCATCCATCGAGATGGATAGCTGGAATTATCCGGAAAACATACAAACTGAACGCGCAGTTAGCAATAATCATTTTGATGAGTCTTTCAAGAATTGGACATTTAATATTAATTATGTCAACAAATACGAGGGTGAAGATCACTTTTTAAAATTTAATTTTGACTTCGCTCCTCACGGTAATGACTATAATAATCGCTTTGAAACAGAGAAATTCAATTTACTAACGGATCAAAAAACCGCTATCGGACGGACCAATGTACAGGATTTGAGTAATACGACATATTCCGGAAGATTAGATTATAGTAAACCACTAACTGATTCGAGTAAAATTGAACTTGGCTGGAAGGGGACGTACTTTTTTATCAATAACGATGTGGTCAATACCCTACTGGATAAGGGTTCATGGATACGCGATCATGCCACTTCAAACCGTTTTCAATATACACAACACATTGAAGCCCTATATGCCATCTACTCTGGTAAATTCAAGAAGATCGAATATCAAGCTGGCCTCCGTGGTGAATATACATTTATTAATGCCAATCAAGTCACCTTGAATAAGAAAAATGATCAGCGCTATTTTGACCTATTCCCAAGCGGATCGTTGTTGTACCACTTGAATGACAAAAACACATTAAGAACATCATTCAGCAGTCGTATTGAACGACCGGGCGATCACGACATCAATATCTTTCGGATCTATGAAGATGCTTATAGTTACAATGAAGGGAATCCAGATTTAAAACCGGAGAAGAGTTACATCACTGAGATAGGTCATGGGTATAAAAATAAATTATTCACCACATTAGGCGTTTCCTATGGACGTGACATCATCAACTGGATTGTTCGTCAAGGTGATCAAGTTGGAGAAAATTTATCGAGACCCGAGAATATTGGACGTTATCTGAATTATAGCGCAAGTATCATGTACAATCAGACATTACGTACATGGTGGACAGCAAGTCATTACATCAATACATTTTACAATAACTATTCTGGTGAAATTGGAACGATTAACCTAGATTCAAAAGGATCCAGCTGGACAGCCAATAGCCGTCACACACTTCAATTCAAATATGGTCTCCGCGCTGAAATAGCAGCTTACTATCGGTCAGGAGTTACAACAGGACCTTCAAGAACTGACAAAAGGTATGGTTTAGATTTGGCGGCAGAAAAGAAAATGTTCGGAGAGCGGGGTATGATTAAGCTGACCGCAAATGGCTTACTTAGAAATGCTAACCCTCAGCTGGTAAGTGAATATGGGAACCTAAAAGTATTTTATTCAGATTTTCCAGATAACAGAAAAGTGTTACTGTCATTGAGCTACCGGTTTGGTAATTAAAAAACAATAACCGAAATGTTATACTATTACGTCAAGGTAGCACGGATCTTGTCAAATTCGCCATTCTTAAGGCGCTATTTGACAAGGTCCGTTATTGATCGACTCCTGACCATGGCTGGACAATAATTCATTTCAAAAATTTTAGGAAAAGAAAAAATCTGCTCATTAAAAATAGAAACAAATCAATTTGGGAACAAGATATTTGTTTGGTATCTTAGGTATACGCTTTACTACATGGACAAGTCACAGAATCATTGCAGTGCAGTGCAATTCAAAAACAACAACATAGTAAATTACGTTTCAGTAAATTGTTAAAATATTTTAAGCACTTGATAAAAAATAATATGGAAAAATTTTTAGGAGTAGACGGACAATATCACTCAGAAGGATCTTTTCTTGGAACAGATGGTAAATATCATCCAGAAGGATCTTTCCTTGGAACGGATGGACAATACCACCCAGAAGGATCTTTCCTTGGAACGGATGAAAAATATCACCCAAAAGGATCTTTTCTCGGAACGGATGGACAATATCACCCAGAGGGATTCTTTCTTGGAAAGGATGGACAATATCACCCAGAAGGTTTTTTTCTTGGAACGGATGGACAATATCACCCAGAAGGTTCTTTCCTAGGAACTGATGGTAAATATTACCCAGAAGGAAGTTTCATTGGAGCTGATGGTAAATATCATCCAAAAGGATCTTCCCTTGGAGCAGATGGAGAATACCATTAATTTGACTTTTAATTCTTGGATGAAATTAGGTAATATGCCCCATTTCATGCACTTGATAAGTCCTTTTAAATAATTTTAGGATAATCCATTCTAATTCACTGATCAAAAGTTTAAGAAATAATACGCATCGAAGATTTACTCTTTAGACATGATTCGTATAGAATTTTAAGACATACACTATTTAAAGTAGGTAAATGGTATAAGAATAACAATTGAAAAAAAGTCTTAATTCAATAGAGAGAATTTTGGTCAGATACGTAGCAATACTATAGGGAAAAATAATGGTAGTTATAGTCCTGAAGAAAACAATAATACCTGAAATTACAGTGTCGAATATCATGATTCGACACTGTCGCTATCCCTAGTCGAGGCAACTCCCTAATTAATTGCTTTTACAAATTGCCCTTTGAAATCAAAAATAAGATTCGCTCCTCCTCTAATATCTATTTTGTAAGTCTTATCTTCTCTTTCAATAAATTCAACCTGGCTTGCAGGATAATTTAGTATAATGTAAGACAAAATATTTTTTCTGACATCCTGTGCAGAAAATTTTCCTTCTAGTCCGTTTATTAAATTCCAATTAACCATATCATTTAAGTTTTAAAATGTTAAATATTATGATGACTTTCTAATTATATCATCTAATTTCCAAGCTTCATCTTTTATATTAACCTAAAGCTAAATAGCAATTTGGGAAAGAATTAGGAAAAATCATAATTATGGCCAATCATGGTATTATTTCAGAAGTCATTAAATAAAATGATCGGTTGGATTAAAATTAGGAGAAGTTGTAAGAATGGTATAAAATATACAAGGTTATTTTTATTAAATGGCTTTGTGTGTTTTTAGTATGAATTGGAATTTATATTTCATTTTGAAGTAGTCAATAATTAAACTAGATAAAATACAATCTACAGGTGAGATTCAAACAATCCGACAAGCTTCAGCAATATTCGCCAACTCACCCTCTTGATGTACTGAAGCAATTTTTGATTCATCTGTAGGCTATAAATCGTCCCTCATTTATAACACTTAGACTTACATGTTAATAACCTGATGAATAAAGGTAATGGGAAGATAAAATTATGCGGACTTTTTGATCGCGAAAAACTAAGACTATGTCTAATTCATAAAGATTGCATGTGTCGCGATTTTACGACAAATCTTAATGAATATTGTGATATTTTACTAACTGGTAAAAGTGATTTAGATTATTAACTTTGACAAATATTGGATATTCAAATCAATTTTAGAAAACTATAATCAATTATAAACGATGAAAAATATAGCTCTTTTTACTTTCTTGCTATCATCTATTTTTTGCTTGGCTCAGCCCTCAGAAGTAAAAAAAATCAATATTAATATTTTAATTGATAGTGCGGCAAACCAAATGCTGAAAAAACCTTTAATTCATTCTACATCAATCGCTATCGTTTATCAAGGTAAAGAATATATCGGTCATTATGGAGAATTAGAGAAAGGAAAAAATAATTGCCCTACTAATGAAACAATTTATGAAATTGGTTCTCTAAGTAAAACTTTTGCAGGAACACTTGCGGCTAAGGCCGTTTGTGAAAATAAATTAAATATTGATGATGAGATCCAAAAATATTTACTTGAAGACTATCCAAACTTAAAATATGGAAGTCAACCTATTCTTGTAAAACATCTGCTGTCACACACAAGTGGGTTTCCAAACATGCTTCCTTTCCAAGCAAATTCAATACTTCAGGATTTCACAAATCACGACACACCAGCTAAAATCAATGAACTTTATAGAAACTATGGCCAGAAAGATTTTTTAAGAGATCTCCATAAAGTTAAGATTGATACTGTTCCAGGTTACAAATATTCATACTCTAGCGCAGGTAGCGAACTTGTGGCTTTTATTTTAGAAAAAGTATATAAAACAAAATATGAAGAACTATTGACGGATTACCTGTCCAAAAAAATTGCAATGCATAACACAAGAATCAGTCTTTCGGATCAAGAAGCAAAAAAACTTGCAGTTGGGTACCACAGTGATAACAGCATTATCCCCGCTCCAATGCCAAAATTACCGTGGGGAGCATCTGGTAATATGAAATCCACAATACCTGATATGGTAAAGTATATGAAATTTGAATTGAAAAATAATGCCATCGTTGCTAAGTCACATAAATCAATTGTCAAGTTTGATCGTGAGTTCAGTATTGGGTATTTCTGGAATATTGTCACTGATGATAAAAAATTAGGTACATATTACGTACATCATGGTGGCGTGCCTCGTTCCCAATGTTACATCTATATTATTCCAAAATACGATTTAAGCGCATTTATTATTACCAATCAGAGTGGCATCGACACTGCAAAGGTCATGGAAGAGGCATTAAATATCATATTTGATAAAATAGCGGCGGAAGTAAGCGAGGGATAAAACGATCAAAGACGCAAGAGCTTTCCATGAAAAAATACTGCTAAACTAAATACAGTCCTTTCAAGCTTTTTACTTTAATAACTTTATTATCAAATGAAAATTGATTTTAGAAATATAAATTACCTTAAACTAGGGAATACTAAACAAAGGAAAATACATAAAATAATAACCAAGTATCAGCTGTTCGAAATTCTCAACGATTACAAACCGATCCTAGTGGGAACAATTCCCATAAATATCGATATAGAAGAGAGTGATGTAGATATAATATTACAAGCTCATAATTTGAAGGAGTTAACGCAATTATTACTCAAGAGTTTTGCTCAATTTGCTCAATTTCGATTAAGTACCTTCAGCAATGGAGCCCTAACCTCGAATTTTATGCTAGAAGATACGCTAATAGAAATATATGCGACAGATATAGACACAGAAAAACAAAATGGATATTTACATATGATTAAAGAGTACGAAATCCTGCAGGCTAGAAATGACAGTTTTAAAATGGAAATAATAAAATTAAAAAAACAGGGAATAAAAACAGAACCGGCATTTTGCAAACTACTGAATATAAGTGGAGATCCCTATGTTGAATTACTCAACTACATCGTGCAATAGTTCTGATAAACATAGCATACCGTTCTAAAAACTCACAAACAAAGGTTTGGTAGAAAATTACAAGAGGCCTTTAGTCTGGTTTATAAACTTTTACAAAGCCATTCCTGACCGAATGGCTTTGCAAGTTATATCCTATACAGTTAGCCTTCTTGATGAATTGTAAATATACCACAGCGAATTGTAAATAGTTTATTCGGTTTTGAACTTTTGATGTAGATTTATAATTAAAAAAAACACAATTATATGTGTATAAATGGAACTATAAAAATTTAAACAAACACTAAAGAAGCGGCAACTGTCATTTTATCAATTGACTGTAATTATATAAACGGCGAACTAACAATAATATGAAAAAACTTTTATTACTTTTTACAATTGCTCATTTTTTGACTTCTTGTAATGGGCACGAAACAAAAAAAATGGATAATAAAATTGAAAAAATTGCGACTGCAAAAAAAGATACTATTAAAATCAACGAGATTCACTTAAATTCAGGTTTGGATAAAACACTGATTCCATTTGGCTTAAATAAGGATGATAATAATAATTCAGCCTATAACTTAAATTTAGATTATGAAGAATTTTCATTTTCTCCTCAACAAAATTTTAAATTCAATGATCTGAATATCGGTAAAATAAAAAGTTTAATCATATACTATTTGAAAGAGGACAACAGTGCTTTTACTTATGAATTAGAATTAGAAGACAACAGCAATTGTGAATTATTAATAGGTGAATTCAATAAAAATTTCGGCAAGCACCTGTTTTACCAAAAAAATGAAAATACAAAAGAACATCCTATATTTTTGGATGAAAACGGAGAGCAAGAAACGCGACATATTATTGAAGAACTAATAAAATGGGATGATAGTCAGCATGATGTAAGCTATTTTGTGAGCTATAAAAAAAATCTCACTACAAATGAAAATAAATTAACAACAATAGCGATAAGTAATGCTCATAAAAAATATGCGGAATGGATAGATTTTAGAAGCCTCAGTATGGTTTTTCCAAAATAATCAAACAATGATTGCAAAGAGGGATCTTGCATCAGGCAGTATGAAAAGTTAAATTTAACATTAGCTTCTTAGCTGAATTTTAGTCATAAAAGCTGCATATGTGTTTTGATTTAATGCCAATTAACATTCGGAAATGAAACAATTAGTAACATTTTTAGCACTCCTACTTGTGCACGTTTTGGTTTTTTCACAAACGGAGCATAAAATCTTTTATGACAATGGAAATCTTAAACAAGTTGGACAATTCGATACGAATGGAAATTGCACTGGAGAATGGAAATATTATGGATATAGTGGTAAGCTGGAAAAAGTTGGTAATTTTCTAAACCAACAACAAATTGGAGAATGGTTTTTCTATATAGACGGCTATCTGTATAATATTGCAAACTATAAAGATGGTGTAATACAAACAGACAAGTGGTATCACAAAAACGGTAAAACATTGGCTTTGGGACAATATAAAGATGGAAAAAAAACTGGAAAATGGAAATTTTACCAAGAAAGTGGCGCATTAAAACAGATTGAAAGGTATAAAGATGGAAAAGAAGACGGAAATTGGGTATGGTTTTATAGCAATAACCAAATCGCATGCAGAGGGAAATATAAAAAAGGATTGAAAACGAAAGTATGGAGATGGTATTATGAGAACGGAAACTTAAAAAATGTAAGCAATTATGTAAACGGAAAAAGAAATGGTCAATGGAAATGGTACAACGAAAACGGAGTGTTATTAGAAATGGGACAATTTAAAAGCGGTGATAAAAGAGGGCAATGGAAACTCTACAACGAAAACGGTAATTTGACAGAAACAAGAAACTACTAGAAATGTCTAAATTTTAGGCAATATCTACCACATTGGCAGTAATACTTGACTTGACGAACCACGGTTCAACCCGAATAAAAGGAAAAGAAGGGATTAAAACAATAAAATTTTCTTTTACTTTTTACGTTTAGTAAACACGTAATATAAACCCTTTCCATAAGTTTCATGACTGAAAACTACTGTTCAAACTTCTATGTTTACTCCTGCTATGGAATAATCAGACGACATAACTACCAGATCGTGATCAATTGCTAGCTTTTCTATAAAACTCAAACTTTAATGCTGGTTGGAGCAATTGTTGAATCAAACGTAGGTTAAAAGAATAATTGTCGAAAATATATCTCCTCCCCTTAATCACTCTATTGGTATGTCCAATTAAAATAGAGACTTATTCAAACATAAATTGATTACATCGCCACAGAAATAAGCAATCTTCCTACAAATATCAATTAGGTCTTATGTATTGATCGACTTATGAGTAGTTTAAGAGAAAATTTTAAAAATTATGAAATCAATCGAAAATTTAACAAAATTCGAGCTCGGACAAGGTGAAGAGCAAACGATACAAGGAGGATTCAATCCAATGGGTGGAATCTCGTTATCATTTTCACCTGCTCAAGGAGGAGAAAGTGGCGGTACAATCGGTGTGTACTTAAATGGAAGCCATATTTCAAACACATACTTTTTTACCGAACACAATTGGGTATATACTAGTAGTTATATGTAGGCAACAATGCAATCTATTTTCCGAAATTAAAACGAGTTTTATTTCGGAAAATAGATTGCATTGTTTTTAACCACTCCAAAAAAATTCATTAAATGGAGTTTAGAACTATATCCATAAATACCTTATGATGAACAGCTGATATGAGCAACAAACATTTAAATCCAATTTATTGTATTTCTAAGGTTTTCGCAAGTACTAATCTGTGAACAAGATATTACTGACTATCTTATTTTTCACTTTTTTATATTCAAACGTTCCTCCAGCACCACTTTGTGATGTGTACGATAGGCTATCGGCACTCCAAACAAAATCTTCTGATTTAAAAAGCAAAGCAAACAATTTTTTTATTTCTGAAACTTCTGTAAACGGAATCGTTAACTGATAAGAGCTTACGCCAACTGGACATTCTTTTTGACTATAACTTATTCGATTTTTAAATTGCTGTGAAAAATCACATTTTTCTCCCAAAATTTTTTGAGGTCCAATAGTATCGTAATGACAAACAAGGTAGGCATATAATGAGGAATAAGATTTGTGAGATTGTAACCATTCGATTTTATTCATATCGGGTTTGACAAGTACAAATCTTTGATCTTTTGATTGTTCAAATGAAAATTTACATATTAAAAGTAAAGCAATCAAAATTGTTGTCTTCATTTAGTTAGGAATTGTATGACCAATCTTAAACCCATAATAAATTGTTTCTGTAGAAACTTGAATAGATAAATAGGAAATCTTCATCATCGATATTTTTAATTTAAAGAGCGGTAACTCCAGGCTTTTAATCTTATTGAAAAGCCGTTGACACTTATAAAATTAATAAATTATTTACGCAAGACCAATTTACGAAAAGATTACTCAAGTTTTTTCACCCAATCTCCTCTTTATTAATTCCAACTCTCCAGCTGTGACATCTGTTCTAGAATGACTATATGGTTTAGAGAAAGGCTTGGGACTATACTAAAAGATAGGTTGACAATTATATTTTCTTAGCATGGAATGCGAAAAAATGGTGTCTATTAGTGGATAGACATTAATGCATTAAAAAATTACATTTACAAATGCCTATTACTAAATAAAATCAATACCTTAAGGTATTGAGGGTAGTCCCTATTCTTTTAAAGTAGTATCTTAGGGTGAAAAAATTACAATATCCGGCTTTATCATGAGTACGCTTACAAATTTAGTTTCTGAATAGAAAAACAATTTTATACCTTCGATTGACAGATGGAAAAGAAACAATATGAAAAAAATATTATCCTAATATGCTTTATTTTAGTCAAATTTCTTATTCAATATTCACTTATTAGCCCAGAATATGAATTGCAAAGAGATGAATTTTTGCATATAGATCAGGCAAACCATTTGGCTCTTGGATATTTTTCTGTTCCACCAGTTACGTCCTGGATTTCGTATATAATTAAATTACTTGGAAATACTGTTTTTTGGATTAAATTCTTCCCTACACTTTTCGGGGCGTTGACAATTCTCTTGGTCTGGAAAACAATTGAAGAATTAAAAGGGAATCTTTTTGCGCTTATCTTAGGGGCAAGCTGTGTGACATTTTCAGTACTATTCAGATTAAATACCTTATTTCAACCAAACTCACTAGATGTCCTGTGTTGGACTTCACTGTTTTATTTCATTATAAAATATTTAAACAGTAATCAGACTAAATGGATATATCTCATTGCATTTACATTTGCGATTGGATTTTTAAATAAATACAATATCATTTTCCTTGTTTTAGGAATTATTCCCTCTTTACTATTAACAGCTGAAAGAAAAATCTTTCGCAATAAAAACCTTTATTTTGGAATTGGATTAGCTTTCATTATAATTTCTCCAAATATAATTTGGCAATTCAATAATCATTTCCCTGTTGTCCATCATCTTCATGAACTTTCAGAGACACAGCTTGTAAATGTGGATCATTGGAGTTTCATCCGCTCTCAGTTTCTATTTTTCCCAGGAACTTTGATCGTTGTTTTTTTTGGGCTTTTTGCGTTGCTAAAGCAGCAGAAATTCAAAAAATATCGGCTATTCTTTTGGACATTCTTCATAATAATCTCAATTTTTTTGTTTTTAAAAGCTAAAGATTATTATGCGATTGGAGTTTACCCAATTTATTTTGCTTTCGGTTCAGTATATATTTCAACTTTATTAGAAAATGAAATTGGTAAAATCTTAAAACCAATATTTATCCTTTTGGTGGCTGTATGTTTCATTCCGATTTACCGTGTTGCATTTCCTAATAAAAGTCCGGAGTACATTGTCAATCATCCCGATAAATACAGAAAATTTGGAATGTTAACTTGGGAAGATGGAAAAGAGCATCAATTACCACAAGATTTCGCAGACATGTTAGGTTGGAAAGAACTTGCCAAAAAAGTGGATAGTGTTTACATGACTATTCCAAACCCAAAAAATACGTTGATATTATGTGATAATTACGGGCAAGCCGGAGCTATCAATTATTATTCAAAGAAAGGAATCCGTGCTGTAACATTCAATGCAGATTACATCAACTGGTTTGATTTTGAAACAAAATACTATCATTTAATCCGTATCAAAAATGCTTGGGAGAAAGAAAATGAATGGACAGAAACTTCTCCATATTTTGAAAATGCTTGTATTGCAGATTCGATCACGAACAAATATGCTAGAGAATATGGAACAACAATTTTTTCTTTCATGAATGCCAAAATTGATATTAATGAAAGAATAAAAAAAGAGGTAGAGGAAGTTAAAAACTTCCATTAAAAATCACCGTGTTGCAAGAACTAAAATCACACCAATGCGTGCCATACTTTTACGCATACCGCTGGCCAACTGCATATCGTTATATACAACACCATGATGCCTTACCCCTCTTGACATAGTGCTGTCACAGACCTTAACTAGTTTTGCGACATAGTAAGCCACTTAAAGTTTGAAAACACATTACTAAAGCTGATAAATTGTGGTTGCGTATAGATCTGTTTTTAACTTGACCTTCATTGTGAATTCCTTGGTTTTATGTGATATGGTGCTTTTTACGAATAATAATTTTGATCTGCAGTATTCTAATTGCCATGATTATGTCATGAAACTAATTGTCACAATTTAGTACTATATTTTAATTTATCTTCATTTCATGAAGCAACTACTAATCGTATTAATCTTATTAATTACACAATCTTGTCAAATAAGCAACCTGGGTAAAAAAGACAACCATGCATTATATATAAATACAATTATTCCAGCGTATTCGTCACTAAAAATTTCAACTGAGGACGCGAAGTCTTTTTCGTTTGAGGTGATAATTAAATCTGATAGTACGATCCATTTAAGAACTCATGATACGGAAATTAGCATGGAAAAAGATAATAAATACGCTTTAAATGTTGACGACAGTGAAAGTGTGATATTCAAAAATTTATCAAATCTGAATAGTGTCATTAAGCTCAAGATTTTCAATCATTCTGCCAAAGTAATGCAAACCATAGATAAATTATAATATGGTTCGAAATTAAAATCAAATATCCTACAACAGACTTAAAATTTATGGCATTAAGATGAAATTATTGGTTTACTTGAAATAAAAATAAAGGCCATATTAAGTATTATAATAACCAACGGATACGGATTAATTTAAATGGAATGAGCCCGATGGAATACCGAGCTCATTATATCAAAAACACTGCGTAAATTAGTCCAGCTTTTTGGGGTCAGTCCATAATGATAATCATTATGGCCTTTCTTTTTATTTGACGGGAGTGCCATCTGCTATCTCTTCATCTGCTTTACTGAGGAGTAACATTGTTGGATTAAGATTGCCAAATATTTCTACCTGCTCCTCAATACTGCGTCCTTTTTGTACGGGAACACGGCTTGTTTTATTGGCTATAACTGCTATTACAAAACTACCTTCACCTGAAGTGTAAATGGCGGCTTTGGGTACAACAAAAGTACTATCCTGAGAGGTTAACGGTAACTCGACCTCGGCAACCATACCGGGAAGAAGTTTGTTGTTGGTATTGTTAATGTCAATTTCAATCCTTTCTGATCTCAATTTGCTATCCAGTGCTCCTGACTTGCGTGCAATCTTGCCTGTAAAATATTGTCCTGGCAAGGATTTTACGGTGAACTGCAACGGCTGTTCTGCAACAAGGAAGCCCGCATACTGTTCAGGTACAGAAACAGCTAAACGCAGCTTGCTTTGTTGCTGGATTGTCATGATCGGCATTTCCGAACCTCTACCTGCCGGTCCTACATACGCACCTTGATTAACATTCCTTGTGGCAATAACACCATCAAATGGAGCGCGTATTTCAAGATAGTTCAGCAGATTCTGCACCTCCGCATAGGCGGATTTTGCTGCCTGAAATTGGGCATAATCGGCATTCTTTTTCGCCTCTGCCACTTCCAGATCCAATCGAGCTACGGTACCTTCAACTTTACTGGTTTCAAACAATCTATCATAAGTGCTTTTGGTTGCCGTATAAATGGCCTCTTGCGACTTTAACCTCGATTTTGCAGTTGACAACTGTGAACTTAATTCTGGAGCTTCAAGGACAGCTAACAACTGTCCCGCTTGTACCTTATTACCGATATCGACTTTTAAAGCCTGCACATAGCTACTCACTTTAGCATAAATTTCAACCTGCTGAAATCCGCTGATCTCTCCCGGTATCTGCATTTTACTTGTTAGTTTTTCCTTAGAAAGTACAAATGTTTCTATTGCTGGACTTTCTTTAGTTACTTTTTTGTCAGTTTCCTCAGCAGCAGACTGACATCCGGTTAAGTAGGCGAATAAGCCAATCGTGTATAATATTCTTAAGAAATTACTTTTCATCTGTTTAAATTATTGATATGTTTTTAGGCTCTTCAGTATTAATGACATCATTTACCTCGATTTGAATGAATCATGATGATTTCATTTTAAAGGTTTTAATGCTGTTATATAATGTTTACTTTCTTCATCTTGCGGATCCAAGGAGATCGACTGCGTGCTACTTTTCTCTTGTATCCAAGCGAATATTAAAGGTAAAATAACAAGTACGGCGAAAGTTGAAAACAATAATCCCCCGATTACGGCACGTCCCAGCGGGGAAACTTGCTCCCCACCTTCACCATGTCCAATTGCCATTGGTAACATTCCGACAATCATAGCCAAACTGGTCATAATAATCGGACGTAGACGAAGTGAAGCCGCCTCTCGTGCCGCAGACAATGCATTTTGATTGTGCTTACGTATATGTTCTGCGTTCGTGATCAAAAGTACTGCATTGGCGATGGATACCCCTACAGACATGATAATCCCCATATATGACTGCAGGTTAAGTGTTGAACCCGTCAGTAAAAGCATCAACAGAGATCCAAGTACCACGGCTGGAACTGTTGTTAGGACGACCATTGAAACTTTAAAGGATTGAAAATTTGCCGAAAGCATCAGAAATATGACTATAATCGCAATTGCTAGGCCTGCCTGTAAACTATCCATTGTTTCGCCCAATACTTTTCCTAAACCAATCTGCTCGACAGAAAGCCCACGTGGCAATTCACCTAAAGCAACAATACTGCGCTGTACATCTTTAGAGGCTGTTTTTAGATCGGTATGATCAATATTGGCTGTCACAGAAATGTACGGCATAGCGCCTAAGTTATCGTTCTCGCCATAGGTAAATGATGGCGTAATAGTTGCAATATCGCTCAGAATAGGTCGTGAAGAATTTTTTAGCAATGGAATTTCGCCAATCTCTTTTTCATCTTTCATTTTGTCTATTGGAACCTGAACTTGCACGTTATAAGATAATCCAGCCTTTTCATCAATCCAGGTATTCTTTTCCGTATAACGAGAGGATGAAGTCGCGGCAATTAGTGAGCGCGATACCTCTGCAAGGTCAATACCAAGTTGAGCAGCACGTACTCGATCTATAGTAATATCATAGGACGGATATTTAATGGACTGTGCCAGTTGAATATCTCTGAAGTATGGTATGGTTTTTAGTTCTTCTATTAGTTTTCCTGCGTATTTTTCATTATTCTTTTTGTTTTTACCTGCAATCCGTACTTCAACAGGTGTTGGCGAACCCTGGCTTAACACTTTGTCCGTGAGTTCGATCGGCTCAAAAGAAACCTGTACATCTGGAAGAGCAGTTTTGAGTCGATTCCGATACTCATCGCGGAAGCTATCCATATCGTGGTGGTAATCTTGAAGAGCTATTTGGAAAACAGCTTCATGAGGTCCTGCCATAAACAAATAGATCGGTGATACAGAGAATTGTCCCGGATGTTGACCGATATAAACAGATGATATGCTAATATGTTCTTTACCTACCAGTTTTTCAAGTTCTGCTAATGCACGTTTCGCTTTTTCCTCCGTACGTTCAATGCGGGTACCTTCAACGGCCCGTAGGCGCATTTGAAACTGGCTCGAATTCACCTTTGGAAACACATCCTGTCCAATGACGGAGAGTAAAATCACCACCAAGCTAATGGATCCAACTAGATATACGATGGTGATGATTTTCTTTTGTTTAAACAGTTGATCGATCATGTTCATAAACCGATTTCTGAATCTTTCGAACAGACTGATTTTACCATCGTTATTAAAATCTTCGCGTTCGACTAGAATTCGCTTTTGATTTAGCGTATCTTGCTCAGATTCCACTGAAAGGCCTGTTTCAGCAAATTGCACTTCATCTGCACTCAATCCTTTAGGATTAATCTTATTTGCTCCTACTTTATGATGATCTTTCATAAGCCAGTTAGCCATAATGGGTACAAAAGTCTGGGACAATAAGAAGGAGGTGATCATTGAAAAGCCAATGGACAAAGCCAGTGGTAAGAATAAAGATCCTGGGATACCTGTCATTGTAAATGCCGGAGCGAATACAGCGAGGATACACAATAAAATCAAAAGCTTCGGAAGCGCTATTTCCTTACAGGCATCCCAGATCGCCAATGCTTTGGGTTTTCCCATATCCAAATGTTGATGGATATTCTCTATCGTTACGGTACTTTCGTCAACCAGAATACCAATTGCTAGCGCCAATCCACTCAGTGACATGAGGTTGATGGTCTGTCCAAATAGTTTTAGGAAGAGTACTCCCGCTATAACAGAAATTGGAATTGTTAAGATAACGATCAAGGCAGCCCTTCGGTCACCTAAAAATAATAAAACCATTAATCCGGTAAGAATAGCGCCGATTGCTCCTTCAGTGATTAGACTTTTAACAGAGTTGATAACATATACCGATTGGTCAAACTCATAGGATAATTTAACATCTTCGGGCAAGGTATTCTGTATTTTTGGAAGTGCAGCCTTCAAATTTTGTACAACTTCCCAAGTCGAAGCATCACCAGCCTTGGCAATACTGACATAGACCGATCGTTTTCCATTGACAAGCGCATAGCCTGCAGTAACATCGGCTCCATCCTTCACGCTAGCGATATCACCCAGATAAAGATTTTGAACACCACCTTTAAAAAGGGGAATTTTCTCAAAATCTTTGACATTACGAATGGTGTTATTAGTTGACGTAATGTAATTTTTATCCTTTATACGGACATTTCCCGCTGGTGCAGTCTGGTTATTAAGCTTTAACGCTTCTACGACCTGATCAGGGGTCATGTTGTGGCTACGCATCAATTCGGGATCAACATTGACCTCTATTGTCCGCGGACTACCCCCAAATGGTGGTGGGGAAATTAATCCCGGTATGGAGGTGAATGAAGCCCGTACATAAACATTGGCTAGATCCTGTAATTCGTTATTCGACCGCTTATCACTACTAAGTACCAATTGGCCTACAGGAAGTGAAGATGCATCAAACCGAATAATAAAAGGCGGTTGTGAACCAGGAGGAAATGAAGCCTGTATCCGGTTGGCGAGTGCGCTCAATTCCGCCGCTGCTTGTGCCATGTTGGTATCTTCGTAATAAGAGATCTTCATTAAAGTCAAACCTTGAATATTTTTGGTCTCAATCGACTTTACCCCATTGGCAAAAAGTAAAATATTAACGTAGTTTTTAGCAAAATAAGACTCCATCTGATCTGGAGAATAGCCTCCAAAAGGGTGCGCAATATAAATAACAGGAAGGTTCATTTTGGGTAAAATATCAACCTTAATCGTGCGTACTGCACCTATTCCAAACACAATAAGACCCATAACCAGCACAAGGATGGATATTGGCTTACGTAAGGCAAAACGTATTAAATTCATGCTTTGTTATTTATAGTTCTTTGTTAAAAATATCGAAATCTCCAGCGGAGGCGGCTTTCAGTAACAATGATTGCCAGAGGTTAATATGGACGATTTCGCGGTCTGTCTCGGCTCGATTCAGTGTATATAACGTTTGGGTGATATCAACAAGCGTAGCCAGACCATTTTTGTACATGGTCATCTTTTGATTATAAGCTTGTAAAGCTGCTGATACCTGTTTAGGTGCTTCAGCGTCGCTTTGCTGTGCTAATCGCATCTTAACCTCAGCAGCATCCAGTTGTGCAAAAAATTGCGCTTCCGTGGTTTGATATTCCTCACGTAAAGCATCGTTGGTGTAGCGCTGCGCACTGATTTTTTTATTCACTCGTGCAATAGATGTAATATTCCAATTGATCCCTAACCCCAAAAGATAATTTTGCCTATTGGGACGAATACCATTCCAATAGTTGCTTGTGAATGCTTGGAGATCTGTCGCATATTCACTTTTGAATCCAGAACCGCGTGCCTGAAATACACCAAAGGCAGACAGAGTTGGTAAGTATTCTTTGCTTGATAACTTTAGCTGTTGCTCACCAACTTCAATTCGACTTCTGTAATATTGAAGTATAGGATTATTGCCTACCAGAGATACATCTACTGCAAGCGACTGAGCTGGTGTTCTTGTCACTAACCCCGTGTCAATTTGAAGGTCTGTTGCATTGATTCCCATCAATACCGTTAATTTATTATTTTGTTCTTTCACATTTTCTCCAGCTTGATTCAAGCTGATTTTTGCACGAGAAACCTCAGCCGAAGCCAAGGTTGAATCGACACCGGGCAAAATCCCATTCTTGGCTTTAGTGGCCGCAATATTAAAAAAGACTAATGCGCGATCTAGATTTTTCTGTTGATTTATTTGGAGACGCTGACTCGCCAGAAGATTTAAGTAAGCGGCTACAATCCTGATCTTATGTTGAAATTGTTCTTGTTGGAGATCAATTTCTAGTCGTTTACTATCGGCCTTACTCAATTCTATTCGTTCCTTTTTTCGGCCAAAAGTGTAGATATCCCAATTGATGTTTGCTAGATACAGGGCTCCAAAGGCAGCATTCCAATTCTGTTCTGGAAGGGCTGCTCCTGAGGAGGCTACTCCCAGCCCCCCAAATCCGTATAATGGACCATTTTGCCCATTAATGGTTCCATAATCTTGTTGTGCTACGACTGTCAAATTAGGCCAGAAGTCGCGTTTTACTTGTTCGTTGGTCTGTAGTGAGGATTGGACATAATACCTCTTTGCCTTGATCATTCCATAATTTGCAAGACCTTGGTCTACAGCATCTCGGATGGTAAGCTTCTGTGCAAATGAGGTTGAGGTCGCAAGTGATACAGCCAATGACAACACTAAATTCAATTTCAGCATAGGTTATATATCATTTTATGGAAACGAAGATAAGCCCCAAGTACGATGCACTATTAGTTTAAAATGATCTATAGCGTTTAAAAGTGACCAATTTAATTCGTCATTTATTTTTCGGTGGTTATAAACTTAATACTTTTACTTTGTAACAGATTTTTAACAAAAACAAGGGATTATGAGAAAGATTCTGGAGAATAAGATCATACAGGAAATCGCATTATTGATTTTCTCGTTTATCCTCTTTACTTTGAATGATTGGATTTTGATCTTAAGCTGGAAAGGCTTTTTAATGGGGTTGGTCTATTTTCTGATCTTATACATACACGCACAGGTGAACCGTTTTTTTCTGCTGCCAATTCTGATTAAAAAAAATAAAGCCATACTTTATGCGTTGTCTTCGACCGCAATACTCCTGGTTTTTGCATTTATTCTAAAGGAAATCACCGAAAATGTAATTTATAAGAATTGCTTTCTGTACAAAAACCTCGCTCAGAAAACTTTCCATTATCAAGTTGGGGTACTGCTAGGATCGCTAGTATGTATTTTAGGAAGTATCCAATTTATCGAATTTTATCGTTTCCAGCGATTAAAAACAAGAAGAGAACTACTTTCCAATCAAACGCAATTGTCTAATTTAAAAAAGCAGCTGAATCCTCACTTTTTGTTTAATACTTTAAATACAATCTATGGGATCAGCCTTAAATTTCCGGAACGTACCTCCGAACTGATTATCAAAGTATCACAATTACTACGTTATCAAATGGAAAGCAGCGACAGGGAATTTGTCTCAATGGACGATGAGATTGATTTTATATCAAGTTATATCGAATTGGAACGCGAACGTTTAGGTTATCGTACAAAAATTGATTTTGATTATCAACCAGAAGTGGGAATCAACAACCAAATTGCACCGATGCTGCTGATCACATTTATTGAGAATGCTTTTAAACATGGTACCTGTAGTATAGAAGATTGTTACGTAGCGATCTCAATAAAAATTGAAAAAGGGACCTTATATTTGCATGTACAAAATTCAGTCCCCATAAAAAAAAGGAATGTATTTTCAGCAAAAATAGGTTTAGAAAATACGGTAGCGCGCTTGAAGTTATTATACCCTAGTCGCTATCAATTGAATACGAATGCAAATAAGGAAGAGTTTGAGATCTCCTTGGTCATAAATCTTTAGCAATGGATAAAAATCGCTGCATTGTGGTTGACGACGAACCAGCTGCACATTATGTATTGGTCAATTATATTGAAAGAAGCGCTGATCTGGAGTTGGTAGCCCAATGCTACAATGCATTTGAAGCGCTGGAATATCTGAGAAATAATAGGGTTGATCTTATCTTTCTGGATATTGATATGCCAGAAATTACTGGGATGGAGTTTTTGAAAATGCTGGATAATCCTCCAAAAATAATACTGACAACAGCATATTCGGAATATGCTTTAGAAAGTTATGATTATGGGGTGGTCGACTATCTATTGAAACCTATATCTTTTCCTCGCTTTTTTAAAGCTTTACAACGTTTTCTATCCTACAACAATAGTGCGATTCCATCAGAAGATGAACCTAAAACAATCAGTATCCGTATGGATGGTCGGCTTATTGAGATTAAGCTTTCACAAATTGATTTTATACAAAGTTTTGGTAACTATGTAAAAATTGTCACTCCGGCACAGACGTACCTCACCGCCATCACCACGCAACAGATTTTAAAACAATTGCCTGCCTCTAAATTTGTCCGCATCCATAAATCGTATATTGCTTCTATCAATAAGGTCAGCAAATATGAGCATGGTCTGGTGCAGATCAATAATATGAACCTTCCCGTTGGAATCACTTTTAGAAGGGAACTACAAGAAAAATTGGAAAACACATAATTCGTTCCCTTATTGCTAATACTTAATCGATTATTGCAATCTGTCTTTTTTAATATGAAATTGGCGGAAGTTCAAAAATGATTATTTTTACAATAATGGATGCTCAAAACACCATAAATGACCAGAACCAATTCCTTATAAAAGTATGTAATAAAGTTAATTACTTTAATACATCCCGAAAAAATAGCACGTGACGGCGCTCTATATAAACCCTCTAAAATCCATTCATTTCACGACGACGGGACGTTCTGTGATTTTCACTCCAGTATTTATATTCGTAGTTCTTGCTATGATATGCTGAAGAAATGAATTAGCAATGCTAAATGCTGTTAAAATTAGGAGTTAATCAATCCAAACATTTCGTTTTAAAAGATTTATTAATCAAGTATGCATCTAAACTATATGAATATCCATTTAAAGTTCCCAAAAGGAAACATGCGGAGGCACTTATCCATACTGAATAATCAAAAGTAGGTTTAATTCCCACAGATATTGTCATTGATACAGCAAAAATTGTTAATAAAAGACCAGATGCAAAACTGATCATTTTTGTTTTGTATCCAATAAGCAGTAGCAAGGAAAAAACAATTTCTAAACCCGTGGCTATAATCGCTAAAACCTCTCCGATTGCAGGAGATACAAAGAAATTAAGTGTATTGGAGTAATCTACAAAATGTCCCCAATCTCCCCAGGAGACATTCTTACTTCCTGGATTTCCCCAAATGCCAAACCGGTCTGCTACAGCCGATAAAAAAGCAATCGCCACAGTGATGCGAACAAATAATTGAAAATACTTCTGATTCATTTTTTTAAGAATTTTATTGGTCAAAATTATATCTTACAGAAATGAAAGTAATTAAACCAGTTTAAGAAATGAGATTACTTTTTCTTTTTTTATATCATCAATAGTAGGATAAGAACATTTTTAATGTACTAACCATGAACAGAAAGACAACTTAAAATACGTGAAATTGAATAAAATAATTGCATTCTCTTTTTCTAAAAAACATCCAACTTATGATTAAAAAAGAGATAAGATCCACATATCATTGGCCTAAATAAAAATATAAAAAAAACCACATCTTACGACTTGGCTCTCACTAAAAATTGCGACTTATATTTCTGTATTACAAAACGTGTGACGCCCAAATGGATACAATGTATTTTTATTTGGATTGGCAGCTTAAAACGAGAATGGTGATTTTTTAAATTTGGCCAATTGAGATCTGAAATTTCCGATTGGATATTTTCATATAGAATTGATCTGGCAGTCAAAAACCCCCATTTTCAGCTAATGCTTCAAAAGAGAAAACTACTTATCTTTGATATAGAGAATCTTTTCAATTACAGTCAAATATAAAACAGACACGTATGCTCAATCTATTCAAAAAGAACAATTCTTATCCGAAAGAAACACAACCGGGAAATATCCATATCCAAGATGATCATCTTTTTTATGAAGATCATACCAATGAAGAGCGTGTTAATTTATCTATATTAAAATATGCTTACGTCGAAATTTTGGGTGAGGATCCATACCTATTTTTGTTCGACTACAGACAACACTACATTCCCATTCTGCAAAATGGTTTTTCTAAAATCTATCCACAACTATCTGAACGTTTTGGCTTTGACAATGCATTATTCTTTAAAATCATAAATAGCAAAAAGGAACAAAAACACCGTATTTGGATTGATAAAAAGGAAACAAATTATCAAATACTTACAGACCGACACAGCGACTATATTGATGGACTTGAAGTGCAAACAACTCCCCCTCTATTTGTTTCTTGGGATACATCATACGAAGAATTCTTAAAACTGAATATTGGTCATTTGTACGAATCAGAGTTTGAAACGAGCTACTTTAAAATCGATTATCCTGTTCGAATAGGTTCTTTAGTTATAAATAATCTGGAGTTTTATTACGATGAAAACGATCGTCAAAATATTGCTGTTCAATCTTATTCTACAACATTATATGCCGACTCGAATAGCGATAAAAGTTATTACGAATTGCGTAAACTTTGGATGGAAGAAATTCCTACTGACATCGAAAATGCGGGATACGAACGGGACGATCAAAAATACCTAACATTTGATTTAGATGGCATAGGTTTGTCGATCTGTTATACTTATGATGTAGATAGTCAATATGATGACGGCGGAACATCATTATCGATTAATAATTATAGGGATTATTCGGAAATAATTGTACGTGACACAATTGAATTAAACCCAGAATCGACAAAAATTCTATCATTTGAAACCTGGTTAGATTTTCAGCCCGATTATAAAAATAATGCTAATGTTATCGCCGTACCACAATTATTGAATGAAAATACCCAATATCACAATGCCGTGTGGCTAGCAAATGATCACACATTTGGTTTTACGGGAGATCAATATGCTATTCAGTTTAATCGTACTGATATAAGTCAAATTATTGTACAAAATGTGTTACCTGCAAAAGGTGGTGGTTATGTCGAATTTTTTGTTCGATTAAAATCTGATGATTTAGTGGCAATTTATTACGGCGAACAAAATGCATTGGATGCCTATGTGCAACCTTTACAAGAGCTTTTGGGCATTGAAGTGCTAACACCTGAGCCTTATTACAATTGCTAATCGAGATTGAAATTTTACAGTTGAAGAAATTCCTTGAAATATGATTGCAAAATCACACAACAAATTGCTTTTCAAAAAAGTTCAGACAGCAAACAGTTTTACTCAACATGAAGGTACTTGAAAAGGACATAATAGCAATTTTCGCTAGACCTCGCTCCTCTTTATGTAACTGTCCTTCAGATCATTTTGACTAAGTATGTGTTAGAACCAAATATTTCAATTTCTAAAATTTAATCAAAACGCAGACTTTATTAATAATAAGCTGGCTTTAATCGACAGGTTATAATAAGAGATTTCTCACATCATAAAATAAACTGTGCGAGCATCAGCTTTTATTTAAGCAGACTATAGCGACCGACTGATATCCACGACATTGAATATCTGATCGATATCATCTAGAACAATCGTAAAATCTGGATATCTATCCTTATCGGTATTTAGAGAATGTAAGGTAAGTATTCCTTTCTCAACATCATGATCGATAATTTCTTTGATAATGACACCTTCGTAGCGGTGGACAATAACCCAATAGCGATATTTATGGGTATGAAATTTAGATTGCCACAATTCTCTTTTTATCAAACGTCCAGTAACGATATCGCCATCCAAAACACTTGCATCCGTTCCATCTGTCATACTGTCGCCACTGACTTCAAAAGACCGATATATACCACGGTGGAACTCATTAACCGTAATAAAATGTGCAGGTAAATCATCCATATATTCAGAATCGGAAAAACCTGATAAATAACCCGCTTTTGCCTTCTCCGTCACTAATTTGGTTTGCATCAAATAGCGACCAGGGGAAACTTCAAAAAAGATATTATTTTTATTTTCATCCATGAATTTCACTTCATCCGAAAAATAACCGATGGATTTACCGTTGCCCACATGCATCATAGAAACAGAACCTGACTGGACAGCAAATTCACGCTTCTCACGTTCTCCACTATTATGCACCAACCAATCATAATTGACCTTCGGAAAGGCATTTTCTATGCGCGTCTTCATCGTAAGACCAATTGGATATTCGCCTTTTTTAATACGTGAATAGACTTGCTCTCTTACACCTAAAATAGCTGCAAATTCACGATTGGTCACCTTCATTTCCAATCGTAATACCTCAAAATTATTACTTAGGTATAATTCCATGATTTTCATAGTATTTAACAATTGTTACACAATAACATAACAAGCTGAAACTAAGTTACACAATCTAGTTAACCTTAACAAATAATTTGCAACAAAAAACATACAAATCACTCTCTTTCAATAATTTAATTGTAAACAAAAAAGTTTATAATTTTCAATATTAGTGTTATAACAGCCTAATATTAATTGCAAAAAATCTTGCAAGTTTAACTTTAATGTTTAACTTTGTTTAACATTTGAAATTCCATTTAAATATTATAGCAATATATAAGTCAAAAATAAGATTATGAAAATAAAATCAGCACCACTAGCATTAGCCACACGACCTAATAATCTGCTCATCCGGCATCATGGATCACAATTCCAGTCCAGATCATCATCAAGTGTCCGATTATGACAGCTTTGTATTCCGCTAACTGAATTATAAAACGATTAACAATTAAAAACATGAACACATTATATCATTCTTTTATTATGAACTTTTTAACAGAAAATCATCCGGAAGTACTAAAAACGATCAATAAGATGTATGAACCTGATTTGTCCAAAATTCATGCGGTACTTGACTGCTACTGTGCTTTTGTGGGTATCAATCCTGTGCAGATCAGAGGTGAATATATCAACTATAAAGATATCCAACATCGCTATAAAGCCATATCGGTTGTATTAAGAATCTTTCAACCTGAAAAATTAGTATTATTAAAAACCAAGGTTAAAAGCTCCATTTATAAGGAAACTTTACCTTATTTAAATATCAGCAACGATACTTTACAAAAATCTATTATCTGCGCGTGTAATCAATACGATCTCTACAGTGATTTTAAAAAAGAAATCAAACAGATCGCAAATTATTATCTCATTCATAGCCGATTTAATAGTAACTAAATAAGTAATATCGTTATGTGGAATTACCTAATCAGAAATTGATTATAACAGCACGCCTCATATAGAAAATCTAATATGTATTTATTTCTAAAAATAACCTGGAATTTAATCAGAAAAACCATTTACACTGCCCATACAGAAACCGCTTTCAAGAAATAATAAAAGACCATCTTATCAAACTGTAAGTGGTCTTTTTATTTATGAAGCATAATTATTTAATCTTTTTCTTTAGCCAGCGGAACCAAAGAAATATCATAATAATTAAGGCTGCGAAAAACCAGATAAAGAAGTAGTATTCCGGTTTACTTACCTGCTTTGACGAAACTTTTTTAAAAGCAACTCTTTGCTTTGCCGCATGGGATGCTTGTTTTTTTTCAGAGTAATTTATATCTTCTGTCCGATTTACTAATTGCATTGTATTGGATCGCTCGATTTCATGAATAATGACTTTTCCTTTACCCATTCGAACGTTTCCATTTTTTTCCAGCGTAATATCTTCTCCTTCAAATTCTGTTTTAGACTCACCATCTAACTTAGCAAATGATTGTACATTCGCTTTCCTTTTTATTTGAGTTTGGTGATCATACCGGAAATCTCCCCGCATTGTTGTGCCGGCTTCATACTTTTGTGATTCTACTACCTTCGATTTTTTCTTTAAGAGACCGCAGCTACTCACCAGTAACATGATGGCGGTCAATTTTAATATTTTTTTCATTTTTCATCCTCCTTAATTCAATCTGTAACTCGTTATAAAGCTTTTTGAGGTCATCGTATTCGATCTGTAACTTCGTTAATGTCTTTGCACAAAAAGCTTTTTCATCATTAACTAACTCCAGTGCTTCATTCAATTCTTCAATTGCAGCACGCAACTGTTCAATGTTTTTCTCCAGATGATCTGCATAACTGGCCCATTTATCTATAACTTTACCTGCATTTTCAACATTGGTGGCTTCCACCTCTGCTTTTTGTTTTGGACGCCCAACGAGATAACCGCAGATTCCAGTAATCAACGGAGCTCCAAACCGCTCTAATAATTCTACCAATTCCATATACACTAACTAAAATATAAATCTGATTCTGCCTGTCTTCTGCGAATAAGACCAGGTAAAATCTTCCCTCCAGCCTTATTCCATTTTAGAAATTCTTCAACAATACGAGTGTCTTCAGGATTGGTATTAATCTTCTTTAGCAATGTTGACCTTCCTAAATTAGTTGCGCCAAGATTGTAAGTAAAAGACACTAATGCATCGAATTGATTTTGATTTAATTTTTTCATTAACAACCGTTTAACGTCATTCTCATAATTGGATAGAATTTCTAAAAGCATAGCTTCTCCTTCTATCCTGGTTAATGGTGGATCATCCATCTTCACTTTTCGACGGTTAGGTAAGTAATAGGTAAATCCGTAGCCAATAGTCGCAATACCTATGGGATCCCTATAGGGAGTGCTATACCAACCTTCAAAATCTTTTATTAGTTGTAATCCTTTTTGTCCTATTTTCATAATTCAAGTATTTATGTTAAAAAAAGCCCTCCAACAGGAGAGCTCATAGATTCTATTTTTCAAAACAGAAATAAATCAAAAGTTATTGGCAACAATAGCCAAGAATTCATGATGAACACTTTAACTTTCTCAACCATAAGCTAACCACCTATATCTCCATCAGTTTAAAAAGTATTTAACAACCCTTCTACATCTTGGAAAACCCCATCAATATCTTCTTCATAAAGTACTTTTTTTGCTAAATAGTGAGCTACTTTTACAATTGAATTTGCCCCAAATCCCAAATCTTTATATTGTGCTGTGAGGGCGATTAAAAACTTCTCTTTCATGTTTGCCTTATCTAATTTGATTTATCTTACTACAAAAGTAATGGGCATACAGTATAAAAAGACTAGAAATATGGAGTATGTAAGCGGTATAGACAAGATACCGAAAATAATAAAACACGGTCTTCATAGATCATGCTAATACGCAATAACTACTTACCTAACAGCAATATAGAGAGCCCAAGCTGTAATAAGACTGGTTTTAATCAATACACTTAATACCGTAAGTTTATGTAAACGAATAAAGCCATTCCTTATAGAATGGCTTTATTCGTTTACCGCAGATTTTAAGTCTTTTAAAATTTACACTATGTCTTGCTATATTTAATCGATAGCGATATCCTAGTCCGAAAATGCATCCAGCATATCGAATGTTGGAACAAAAAATAAAGTACCCGTTTTTGCAGTGCTAAAATCTAATATTCGATCATAATTACCTACAGGCACGCCGATAAACATATTGTTTAGCATCTTTTTTATCGTAATAAACGAGCTGGCGTAAGCAATAAAATAAGTCCCCATTTCATTGGTCCCTACTTTACCAAAAGGCATATTGTCTCGAACAATTTTAAGATCATCACCCACATTTGCAAGTGCTGAATGTGAATTCGAGGGTTTTACACCATCAGGCATCTCGATATCATCAGATTTCGACCTACCAATAACTTTTTCCTGTTCACTCACGGGCAAAGATTTCCATGCGGACATATTATGTAAATATTGCTGTACAAACAAATAACTACATCCTTTATAAGCGGGATCTTCATCACCTATAATTCCAAAAGTGGCCCTTTCTTGGCCATGCGGATTTTCGGTACCGTCTACGAATCCAAGAATACTGCGACTGTCCCAATATCTAAAACCATGCACTTCTTCTACGCAAACTGCTATATTTTGCAGTAGTGTGGAAATAACTGCTGCCGTATCGATACAATAACTATTTTCACTAGCTCTGACGTGAAAATGAAGATCTCCTCTTGTGGATACCGCTGTATGTTTGCTCCCCGTAATTTGTTCAAAAACTTCAAACTCCTTAGGTAACGGCAAAGGTAAATCTAATTTAATCCAAGCTTCCAAACTGATACCCATGACCACGCTAGCTCCGGAATTTGGAAAGCGAACATTTCCAGAATTATTAAGATTAATGATAAGAGCACAGAGCTGTTTGAAGGTTTCTTTTACCTCAATACCACTCTTAATATTCCATACCATAAAAATGGTGTTGTTATTTGTATAATCTAATACATTTTGTGGATTAGTATCCATAAATTAAAGTCTTTATCAATTTTATCATTAAGCGTTCTTGACCTAAGCGCTCATAGAAGTAATCACATGGTTCATTTTTGACAGAGCTATTGCTTTATGCAAATATACGGTACCCCCCGCCCTGCTTATTCCCCTATATTCAATTTTGGAGTTATATCAAGTTTAAAGATAATCATTTTCTAGAGAAGGAAGTAAAAAGCAAGACCTATTGATATGGATTTCATTAAACTATTAATCAAATAGATCTACTTGTATGAATAAATATGGGAAACAAAAACAGTGAGACACTCGATCCTGTAAACAAATTTCAAACAGCAAAATTATATTTATAAACATAATTAGTGCATATTCGCTTGTATATTCACCACTTCTTTTATTTTATCTCTCAAATCTTGACCTTTTAAATCCTTAGCAATCACTTTTCCCTGGGGATCAAGTAAAAAGTTGCACGGTATAGTACTTATACCGTAGTTCAAGTAAACCTCGCCGTTACTAGCTTTAAGATCAGAAATCTGACTCCATATTAAACCATCTTCAATAATAGCATTTAGCCACTTATCTTTTTTACTATCTATAGAAACGCTCAAAATATCAAAATTAGCTCCCTTAAAATCATCATACAGCGCTAGTAAGTTAGGATGTTCTTGCCTACAGGGTAAACACCATGATGCCCAAAAATCTAACAATAAATACTTACCTCTGTAATTTGACAATTTAATATTTCTTCCAAACCTATCGTTCATTTCAAATTCAGGGGCAATAGATCCAATGCGAACCTTGTTTTTATTTAAAAAAGACTCTTTTGTTACTGCAGCCTTTGGCAATTGCAGTAGACTATCAGATAATAAATTAAATACCTCTTCCGCTAAATGATTGTATTTATTATTCCTGGCTATGTTGTTCACAAGATCTAGGCTGACATAGGAGTTAGAAAATTCTTTGGCAAATGCTAGTTGAACATCAAATTGTTTATAATAATTAGCTTCCAGTAAACTCCTATTCTTATTTACTAAAGCAGTATCTTTCCTTTCTTCTTCGCTAAAGTAATCTGGATCTTTTATTGAAAGTCGTTCTTTTTCCAAAAGAGCTAATCTTTCCTGTAATAGTTGAAACGTATTATTGACAGCAGTTCCACTTATACGCGCATTATTTAACGAATCCATACTTTGAACAGAAATTATTCCCTCTTCGAGGTATAAGCTTAACCGATCGTAAATAAAATCATAATTGTGCGTAGGATTCTGATTCCGATATAAAGAAGCCCGAATAGGTATATTTCCTATAATTCCTTCAAACTTAAAACTATTATTCTTAACAAATGTGGAATCCAACATATATCGCCCTTCATTTCTATAGCTTAAATATATTATTTCTCCATCCAGTATTTGTTTTCCAGTACCCTGTATATCAAATTTTCGTTGTGAAAATAATGGTGTGACGATAGTGATGAAAACAAATATAATAGCAAGAATTTTCACTGCTCTTTTAAAAATCATAATCTAATGCTTAATATCTAAGGCAACATAAAATACCCTTCACCAAGATAATTATTACTGCTTTAATTAACAAATAATTACACGTGAAGTAAAGGATATGATTCGCTACAAGTATTTGTATAGTGCGTTGATTTATAGAGGGTCTTTTATGATAACATCTAACACAGGTGTTATCTATATGGAATATATTGCCAATAATCGGAATTAGTTTACACAAGATCACTAAACACCATACGTACGAAAAACCTAGAGAAACATCGAATATTTACTATTGACTTCTGCAAAATTCAATTTCTTAAGCAGTTGAATGGTGGTATTATTTCCAATTTGGCATTGCGCAGTAATTTCTTTTACGTCCTCGCGTTCTTTAATCCCACTTTGATTTTTATTTTACAATAATAAACGACTGTTATACGTTTTTTATATCACACGGAAATCTTATTTTATATCACACGGAAATCTTACTCTTATTGAGCATTCTTACTTTGATTAAAATAATTTTGAAGATGAAGCTCATCTAAGCACCTTTATGATCAACACTTAAGTTCATTTCTATGAAATAAGATTAATCTTTTTTTCCTACATCCCGCTGATTATCTTTTCTTGCATATCCAGCACTAAAAACCATTGCAAGCCCTGTCCCAATGAAAATAACCACCAATATAGATATAAACACTTTTACGAGTCCAGTATAATCTATCGGGAACCACTTCCAGATATAATTCAGGGCGACAAATCCCAATACGAGTAATGACGCTACAAATAGAAATATAATGAGGTGTTTCATCGGCTAAAATTTATTTAAATACTCTTTTTTCTTCTGATCAAATTCTTCCTGCGTAATGATATTTTCGTCGAGCAGCAGTTTTAACTTTCTTAATTGCTCCATAGGATCTACACCCGCCAAAGGCTGTGTAACTTCATCAATTGAATTACTAAATACTTTTCCTAAGCTCATACCTGCTCCCAATCCCACTCCTGCACCCGCTAAACCGCCTTCGTTTTTAGCAGCGTCACGCAACGCACGGAGTTTTTCCAACTCAACATAGCTAAGACCACCTTCAGTCGCCGCATGGCTGTCAGCAGTAATATCAGCAATCTTTCCAATACGATCTTGAGTATCCTGATCAAAAGAATTACCCTCAATCCTGAAATCATGTAGCTGAACGCCGAATGTTTCTAGATCCTGTAGGAGCTGTTCTTTCATACCTCTAGACAAGCGATCAATCTCTGCATCTATCTCCGTAAAAGCTAATTTTTCTTTCGCAAAACTAGAAGTTAAGACTTGAAGAATTCGAGACTGCACGACTTCACGAAAAGACTCGGTAGTATAGTTATCCTGTGAACCGATATAGTTGGAAAAAAACTTCACCGGATCTTTGAGTCGATACGAAAAATTACCATAAGCTGAGAGCTGAATAGGAATCTTATAATAGTCGTCAAAATACTTGATCGGTGAAGCTGTACCCCAGCCCTGATTCAGAACTTCAGCTTTACGATAATAGTAAAGTCCCATTTTATGCTCACTTTCAAACAACTGTGCGACTTTGAGCAGAGAAGTGATAAATGGATGATTATCTGTGCGGATGTTGTATACCCCGTCCTCGTCGATCACATCTGTAATCCTGCCTTCATAAACAAGAACACATCCCTGTCCCGGAGAAATAATCAATTTACTTGCATTTTTTATTTCGTCTGTAGCTGCCCGATACCGCCATATCAATACGTTTTGATCCTGTGGTTGCCATTCTATAACCGTGGCTATTTGCCTCTTAAAAAAATTAAATAGTCCCATGTTCTATCTTTTAAATATTTCGTCTCTGTCTATATCTTTCAGTACTGTACCATCATTAGCTATAATGATGATCCTATTGGAACTGGAAGCCCCCGATCTATCGTAATAACTAAAAACAACTCCTCCAGTATAACCGTACATATCACTTTCAACAGCGTAATTATCGCTTTTGGGTGTATATGTCCAAATGATTTTCCCACTTTCGGTATCGATTTTCTGAATATAGGTATGACCTTCAGGATTGGCATCTGGCAATCCTGTAATATACAAACTCGTACTATCTTGGTATCCGATATCAGCTTTAAAATAAAGACGATCTGGTGTGAGATCAACAAATTTTGTAATCCGAGGTTCTTTCACCAATTTCTTTGTATATGGAAATGAACCGTAATAAATACCAGACTTCTTTGGATATTGATACACCTTCTGCCAACTCACTTGATAACTATAAGGAAGCATGATCGGATAACCGGAATTATTTTTATACCAATATTTTATCAATTGGATTTTCTCTTCTGGATAATCACTGCTTTTTTCGGAAAATGTATAATAAACAGACGTTCTAGCGCCTGGCAACAGGCTGGAAAGCCCTGTACCGGCCTCACGTCTCTGCATATGATCTTTATAGATTTTTCGAACTAAAGGGTAATAGTAGTATTCCTTCCCATCGTTGGTCATGATATTAAAACCATCTCCTTCCCGATCTTGTGTAAATTTTAAAGTAGCTATACCAGAAGAAAATTCAGGAACATCACCAAAAAAGGTATTCGTTACATCTATGACTTCATTTTTTGCCGGATCAATTTTATATACCTTATTGCTCTTATCAGCACAGATATAAAATCCACCATCGCTAAAAACCCGAGTTTGTATATAAAAATCATCTTTCCATCCTGGAAGTGGGATATCATTAACTATTTTCTCTTTTAATGGATCATAAAAACGTGCAAAATATTCAGCACCTTCCCGAGAAAAAGCATCTTTGCTACGATTAATAATAAAAAGAAACATCGGATTTTTACTATTATATGCTGTAAATGCTAAATATTCCTTGATTCGATCTACATATTCCTTTTTCTTAGGTGAATCGTCGGAAGAGACTAAAGTCGAAATACCTCCACTTTTGTTTCCACAGGTTCTGATGATACTGCTAAAAATTACAAAAAACAAAATGCCAGCTACAACAAAAAATAGATACTTTTTGGTTTTCGGATCTAGTCCATTAAATCTTCCGTCGCCGTATTGATGCTTTACATTAACGTTAATATCGTCATTATCCAAAAAGTACTCAGTGCCACAATTGTTGCAGATATAATGGTCTTCTTTAATATTCTGCTTCTTAACACTACCACAATGTGGACATTTTAACGCCTTAATTTGTTTTGCCATGTTCTCTATACAGATTATAATACTAAAAATATAAATAATATCTTATGTCTGTGAAATAATTATTCAAATTAAAGATTAGCTATTAAAATAACGAGAACAGTAGAGCGATTAAATCCTTTCTGATTTTTGATAGTTTCTTCCTTATCATTACAGTTTAAAGTTTAAACCAGTTTATATATGCGGTTTTTATGCGTTCTTACTTGGCTTTTGTTTCCATTCGCTGGTGCCAGAATGTTAATTCCTTAAAATAGGTTGTTTTAATTTGCTGGAAATACAGAAGCAACGTGTCATGATAACGTTAAATATAGCCTAATATCGGTTTATATAGGTGCAACATTTGAAGTTAAGCACCATCAGACATTAAAACAACTTAGATTTACCGCAAGATATAAATACCTCTTTTGTACCATAAGGCTACATGCTAGTACCCCGCTTTTAACAAAAGTCGTAACTGCGCCGTACTTGCACCACCCTTGCACCGTCCATGCACAAGGAAAAGGACGGTGGAACTACGGTGCAGGTACTGTGCAACTATGGGAGAAATTAAAAGCGTGTTAAAAGAAGGTACGAACAACGTTAAAAGAAGATCCGAATAATGGCATGCGCGATTTGGAGCATTTAAGGCGCTTCAGGACTATCATATACAGGACATAAGGACCTCTGATTTAGAAATCTGTTGTGACAAATACTGCAATCAAGGGATTTAAGAATCTTTAATAACGACACTGGATCTGCAAATCCCTAAATCAAAAGATACTAATCAATCCGATTAAGTAGCTGCTATTTTCATAATTTTGTACATTTGATTATATAAATTAAAATTTTAAGAAAGACGAACGTTAGCAGTATCGATTATAACCTCAATAAAAAAAATGACATCAACAAACTAAATAATTAATATCGCATGAAGAAAAGAATACCATTAATTTCCTATTTTATAATTTGTATTATAAATATATCTTTTGCTCAAAATGAATGCAATTGTCAAATGGCATTAGAACGTTTAATAACTAAAATAGAAGTTGATTATCCAGGTTTTAAGCAAAAAACTGATGGAAAATTCGATTTATACAATAATCATAAAGCTTTAGTTATTGCAAAATCCGACACCACCACTAACACCAACTGTATCAAGGTGTTAAATGACTATGTTTCTTTTTTTAAAGATGAGCATATTTACATCGAAACAAGTATAAAAAACAAAAATGAAAACGAAAATTTGGGAGAATCAAAACCGAAAGAAAAAGAGGTAGATGGAAAGTTGTTAGCATCAAATGTTTTTTATATAAAAATCCAAAGTTTTAAATATGACAATATTACCCCTGTACAGGAGCTCATAAAACTAAATCAAAAGAAAATTGAAAAATCTAAAGCACTGATTATTGATATAAGAGATAATTTTGGTGGTACTGATGATGTTTATCAGCCACTGCTACCGTATATTTTAACAAATCCTTTGCGAATAATGAATGTCGAATTTTTATCTACGAATACACTTATTAATGGCTTGCGAGATTATGCGATGCAAAACGTCCATAAAGACTCTTTAAAAGCAATTAGCCAAATTGAAGATGGACTAAAAGAATATAAAGATAATTTGGGCAAATTTATATTATATGATGGTAAAAAAGTGACGATTGATACGATAGCATTAAAATCAGAAGCACCTAAACAAATAATTATTTTAGCAAATAAAAATGTAGCAAGTGCCGGAGAGAATTTTTTATTTTCAGCACGTCAAAGTAAAAAGGTGAAAATTTTGGGAACACCTTCAATGGGAGTGTTGGATTATGGTTCGATAAGAGAGTTTAAGTTTGGTTGCGAGAATTATACACTATACCTACCAACTTATCGTTCAGCAAGACTTCCTCAATATCCAATTGACAACATAGGAATTCAGCCTGATGTGTATTTAGATGATACAGTTGGAGATTGGTTGAATTTTGCGCTGAATTATATAAATGAATAAGATGAATATTGGGAACAAAGGTTCTTTTTATCAGTTGGGTTGAAAAACAAAATTCATAGCTCGCTTTTTTATACCTTAATTGATAATCTATAGCACACAACTTTTATTGCGGTTTTGGATAAAAGTTGTGTTACTATAAAACATCCACAATTTTGATTGACTAAATCTTAAGGTGGATTCACCACTCCAGGTATCCCCAAAGTAATGAGCAGGGTGATGATCATATTCTGATTGCTGTACGCATTTCTACACTGCAAGAAACAAATACATCGTATTATTTAATAAAATACAATTCTTTTTTTGTTTCATGATTGTATTATTTTAACTTCTTTAGGTGCTTTGATCACTGTTTTGATACGTCCATGTTCTTTCACATGCTTAACATATATTTGCCCATAAGGTGTTGGAAATGTTCCTTCTGCCCAATTAAGATCGCCTAAATGAGGTTTAACAGTATATACCCTTCCACCTGGTTGCGCTACTTTAATTCCTAATACATGCTCAGACAACCACGCTGTTGGTCCTGAAGCCCAGCCATGCGCCAAGCTATGACGAAAACCTTTATAACAGTAAGCTCCAAAATCTGCATGTATATCCGATTTTCCTTCTGGTACAAGCTCATCAATACGACTGGCATTGGGCAACCAATCCATATTAAAATCTTCCCAAAATGTTGTCGCTCCTAGATCCAGCATAGCACCCCAATAGGTCGAGATAATTTCCATAGCCTCTTGATACTTTCCTGCTTTCGCCATTGCTTCGAGCATGTAATAACCGTAAAAGGTTGAAAAATTTTTCGCCCCTCCTATAGATAATACCTCCGTATACGCTTTTTTTGCATCGATTAATCCGACTAATGACATCAATGCAGCGGCTTGTTTTGAATGATGGAGTGGCGGAATATATTTTCGCATCTGCGCAACTGTTTCGTCACATCTATTTTTTGAACTATCATCACCTAATATCTGAAAGAGAGCCGATGCATTCTCCAATGATCTTATAGTTAGTGCTTGAAGACCTGCATGTACAGCTGCACTATCCTCACTTGATGGCCAATCTAAAAATCGAGCGCCATCCATCCGTTCTTTTCCATTAACAACCTTCCCAGTAATTTGCTCAACCAATCCTTGTAAATAAGGTTGCTGCTCCTTTAAATATCCTAAATTCCCATAATTCATATACCAATCATATTGCAAGATAATCCACCACATCGAATAACTACTATGTCCAGACATCCAATTGGGTAGTGGTGTCGATTCTCTCGCAAGATCTAAACTTCTGGGGACAACTTCGTTATACCCAAATACGGTATTGACAGTAGATACTTCAGGGTGAAGATCTCCTACCCAAACTAAACGATCCCTTTTTATACCATCCCATAAATAGTCTTGCATGTTAACGTGTACAGTGTATGCACCTACTTCCCATATTTTATTAAGTCTTTCATCACTGCTTTTAAAGCTCCCTAGATAGGGAACATCTCGAAAGGTAGCTACAGCCCTTACTTCTCGCAAATGTAATTCAGCATTAGGTTCTAAAAAATCAATACGTACAAATCTGAAACCAGATTCACCAGATCGATTGCGACCAAGCCACGGTACTTGCATCATAAAATCTCGTATTGCATGGTCATTAGTAGCATCCATAACGCCAATTTCGGACATTGCTTCACTAACCGATTCCCCGAAACGTATACGAACATTTTTCGGTAAATTATTGCCCCCCCACATGCCTGTGATGATTTCAACAGATGCATTCATCTGAATACCAAAGTCTAATAGTATGCTAGTCCCTATTTGATTATTTTCATTTTTAAATACAACAGTATTGGGGTTGTATAAATTTGCCTGACCATTACCCCTCTTTAATAAATTTGTAGCATGTATCACATTTCCCTCTTTACATACGATACGAGTAGGATAAACATATGCCGATGTTAATGGGCTCACTTGATTAAACTTATCACTTAATTTATTTTGCGCATTGATCTCACAAAAGCAAAAAATAAGCATTAAGAAACTTAAAATAGCACGGTTTGAATTCATAATGGGATACTTATAAGTATTAAATGTATTAAATAAATAAGAGGCTACTATCCTGTACTTTCATGATGGATACATAAATTTCAACTACTTAAGACCAAAAAGTTTTTTTCTGTATTGGAGAATCTTTAGCACAAAACCAAAGCTTTATAAACTCTAATTAAAGCATAAAGGCATCCTTCACTTGTAGGACTCACCACTATGGAATATTGCCAAGACATTATTAGCTTCAAGCATAAGCAAAAATAAGTGTCTATAGGAATGCTTGCCAAAGATCTGTAACTTACCCAACATATTTATTCTCATTCTCTCGTAAAAGCAGTTATTAAAAATATATTAACCAAAATTGCCTTATATCTCTATGATGAGCTTATTTTCATAAATAAGATTTCTGTTTGAGGTAAAAACTATCTTCAAAAAAAGTTTCCACACACTAAACTTCTGATTATTTGTTAGAACGGCCTTATAGAAAATAGGATTAAATTTATATATTTATTCTATCTAAATCATTTATTATAAAACCATTGACCAGTATGAAACGCAGAAAATTTATTCAATCTTCACTAACTGTAGGTTTAGCAACAACGATAATTCCAGTAATAGGAGCCAATAATAATGCAGTTAAGCCGGAAATATATGAATGGCGTGAATACGAAATACGATTCGGTTCTGACCAGCAACAACTGGACAATTATTTTAAATCTGCCCTTATGCCCGCACTGAATAAATATGGTGTAAAAACAGTTGGTGTATTCAAAGAATTGGTTCCATCTGAGCCTGCCAAATTTTACTTATTAACCCCTTACTCTTCTCTTGACAATTACCTATCCGTCAATACAAAAGTAAAAATGGATGCAGATTACATTGAAAATAGCGCTACATATAACAGTATTCCCGAAGACAAAGCGCTATATGATCGTTTTAAATCTTCCTTAATGATTGCCTTCGAAGGTTGGCCTAAAATCACTATTCCATCCGATAAATCGCGGATATTTGAGCTAAGAACATATGAAGGCTACAGTGAAGATGCTGTAAAAAGAAAAATTAAAATGTTTCATGATGGCGAATTTCCTATCTTCAAAAGAGCAAAATTAAATCCGGTATTCTGTGGTGAAGTGATTGCAGGCGACAGGTTACCTCGTCTCACCTATTTGATCACCTGTAAGAATATGGAGGAACGTAATAAGGGATGGGTTGATTTCATTGCTGATCCTGAATGGAAAAAATTAGTGTCCGATCCTCAATATGCAAATACTATTTCTAAAATTAACAATACATTTTTAATACCCACAACTTACTCTCAGGTTTAAAAGCAAAATCTTATCTTTCTAAAATTCAACAATTTGATTCTACCACATTACTATCCCCATCCGCACATACATGAAAAATTTCCAGGAATAAGCATATGTAAATACGGAATCAACCAAATTTTTAAACAAACGAAAAATAAATTTGCATGGATTAATTAAATAATTAAATTTGATCAACCATATATGACAACATGAATATAGACCTTCCCGAAAATCAAGATTTTAAATTTATTATCACGAATTTATATACAAGACCTAAGTGGTTCTTTAGATTTACACAAGAGCACTGGTATAATAAGTATGCTTGGCTTCTACTTTACCTAGCGCTATTAGGAAGTCAATTTGGAAGAATATCCTCGGGTAAACTCAATATTGAAAGTTGGACAGAACTTTTCTTCAAAGTTGTAATTTTTGGGTCGGGCATTAGCTTACTTTTTTACATTATGTTTGCTTACATCTTAGCTGGTACTGCAAGATGGCTAAAAGGTATAGCAAGTGCAGCAGATATTCTCCGCGTTATTGCCTATTCATCCATACCAGGGATAATCGTATTACTATTGTATATCATCGGATCTCTGATATATGGTATTTCCTTTTTCAGTATATCATTCTGGGTAAATAATGAAAGTTGGTCCCAAACAATCTTTAAAATATTTTTGATGACAATAAATGGATTTGTTGGCATAAATATCGCCATATTTATGGTCTTAGGAATAGCTACAGTTAATAACTTCAGTATATGGAAAGCTATTCTAAGCATGATTTTACCCGTGATCATATTGGTAGTTATTTTTGCTGTAATAGCATCCTTGCTTTAACAAAATCAATCACTTAATTCTTCGCAAACACTAAGAAAGAGATAATATCCAAAAATGATCCTGGAAAATGCATGATCCAAATTTGAAATCCAACTAAACCCAGAAACATATGCAAAACGATTAAAATAACGATTTAAAATATATTTATTATGAAATATCTCGCTGTGTATTTTTACATGATCTTTTTCTGTTCCTGTCTAACGAATAATCAAGAATATCAAAAAAATATAATTGATCTAAAAAAACTTGATTTTAACACCTTCAATACGGAAGATTTTTATAGAAATGCAAATAAAGACGAAAATTTAAAAATTTCAAATAATAATCAATATGTAGAAATTAGTGATTTTGACAATGGCTGGGTTGAATTTCAAATAAAAAAATCATCAAATAATAATATAGTAGCTAAATTTGACAGTATTAATTTTTCAACCCTTAATGCAATTGCTTCAAAAGACGGGAAATTGAAAATAATTAATGCGGAGACATATCTAAAACCTGAAAGATTAAATAAACTATATCTGAATATCAAAGGTGTATATGGCAAAGAAACAAAAACTGATTCTAGTGATTATAATAAATATGTGCATATATACACCTACACCTGGGACGTTAAAGACAGAATAATTAAATTGATTTCTATTTTTGATCCGAGAAGTTCTGAAAATCTTGAAAAAATAAACACTAAAATCCCGGATCAGGATTCAAAAATTGTTAATGAAAGACCTAAAACCATACTATTTGTCTGTAACAAGGAAAGCTTAAAAGATGTGCTTAAATTAAATAATACCGACAATAATTGGGCAAAATTTAAGTAATAACGAATTCTGAAATTTCTTTATCAAGCTACTCTTAAGCGAAGTATGCTTTATAAAAATAAAATTGGTACTCAAAAATATCCTTACTCCATTAAACTTTTATCACGAACTTGTCTTTCTTCTGATACTTTGAATAAGTATTGATGATAAAATGGTAAGCTAAACTTTGATGCAAAAACAGAAATGCTATACCATATTTTGATAGTTCTTTCAATTATTGTTTTATAATAAAAATGGAATTTGTTATCTTTGTGGAAAGCTGATAAAAATAAGCTATAAATATTAATAACCCGCTCCTATAGCTCAGTCGGTTAGAGCGTCAGACTCATAATCTGCAGGTCACTGGTTCGAGCCCAGTTGGGAGCACTACTTAAAAAAATCCTCATCAAAAAATGAGGATTTTTCTTTTTTATAAAGCGTAATAAGTAAATAATCCTAAAAATTATCTCCATTAAACTCTGCGATATTTAGAATAATACAGGTCTTCTCATGGTTAATTATTTAAATACTTTCACCTTTAAGCAGTGACCAATTTCCAAAAATAAACTGTCGCAGAGAGACGGTAATCAAGTTTTCATCATTCAGAAGCGATTTCACATGAAGTAATAGCGACAACCTCAGTTTTTTCGTCTTTTAATTCTTTAACCATTAAATACCTCAATATACCCATAGCAACAATAGCGTAACCCGCCAAGATGGCTAAACTTAAATAATCCACGGCCAGTGTTGAGGGGAAAAGCTGACTCATTAAAGTCATAAATGACAATCCGATTCCTGCTCCCAAAAAATAGCTTGTACTGGTTAAACTTGAAGCAACACCATAATGAACGGCCTCTACATCACGAATACCTAAGATCGATAAACTTGTAAAACAAATCGTCATTCCAATCCCTGAAATACATGCTGCCCCAAATAAAACAGTTTGTAGGGGATGATCTAAATAAATGGATACTAGTAAAGATAAAGCTCCTAATAGCATAAAAGACCAGCCCAGGATACCCATTTGCGTAGGATAAAATTTTCGGCAAATATAAGGCAATATAAATTTAGCTACCAATGCAGACATAATACTGAAAGGAACCAGCATTAAACCTGCAGAAGCGGCGCTGTGATGCATATCTTTCTGAAGCATCAAAGAAATCAAAAATAAAAACCCTATAAAGAATGCGCCTAGTGTAAAAAATGCAAGATTTGAAGCCATTAATGATTTATACCTAAATAATTTGAGATCAATTAATGGCTGTGATACTGTTCTTAAACGATGGATCACAACACTCAGTAAAAGAATAGCTAACAGCAATGAACCAACTATTAATATTGGACTCTCTTTGATGTGTATGAGTTCATGTGTCCCATAGGTTAAACTTAAGAGTCCTAAGACAAGCAGTAATCCGGAAATACCGTCTGTCTTCTGAACATTTTGAGCCTTTTCATCTGTAGGTAAATAATAATATGCTAGAATTAATGTGATCAAAAGAATCGGTACATTAATCAGAAAAACCCAGTGCCAGCTTAAGTAGGTACTGATGAGCCCTCCCACTGATAATCCACTTCCCGATCCTATTGCTGCAAAAGAACTAAAAACTCCCAACGCACGGTTCCTTTCTTGGTTTTCGGTAAAAGTATTGGTGACAATTGATAAGGATGACGGCATAATAAAAGCAGCGCCAAGCCCCTGCAAAGCTCGGAATAAAGCCAGTACCTCAAAATTAGGTGAAAGCCCTGCTCCTAGTGAGGCTAACATAAAAATCATTCCCCCTAAAAGAAATAATTTTTTACGTCCTATCTCATCAGAAAGTTTACCTCCAATAATCAGAAAGCCTCCAAAAAACAACACATACAGGGTCTGTAACCACTGCACCTTTTCTGCACCGATATTAAATTGCTCTTGAATAGAGGGAATAGTGAGATTAATAATTGCGATATCCAACGCTTCAACAAAAGTTCCTATCGATGCCAGTATTAATATTAAATTTCTCCTTGTTCCCATACCATTCAAATTTCCTGCAAAATTAAAATTATTGGAACATACTATAAAATTACTTCTTAAATTTGGAACAATTAATTAATTTAGATAAATTACAAAGAACAAATAAACTTTAAAAACTATTTAACCACCAAATATTAGAACAAATGCCCTCAGAAAATTATACTCTAGATGAAAAGGATCTTGCTATTCTGCGCTTATTACAAAAAGATGCCAAGCTTAGTGTGCGTGATCTTTCAGCACAGATCAATCTTAGCTCTACTCCAACACATGAACGAATTAAGCGCATGGAAAAATTGGGGATTATAAAAGAATACACCGCAGTATTAGATCGCAAAAAAGTTAATAAAGGAATGATGGTCATCTGTATGATTGCACTAAATGCCCACAATAAAAAAACAGCAACGAAATTTATAGAAGAAGTATGTAAATTGAATGAAGTGGTCGAATTTTACAACATCAGTGGTGATTTTGATTTTATGCTAAAAATATTGGCCCCAAATATGGATGAATTTCATGATTTTTTCGTTAATAAGCTATCTGAAATAGATGGTATCGGACAAACAAAAAGTATTTTTGTTATGAATAGTATTAAAGAGCGTACTCAGATTATCTATTAAAAGTCATTTGCATACGCACTAATTTTAGATAAAAATCTTTAAAATATCGTGTGCCATATGCGATAAGGTCATACCAAAAATATTTAGCAGTTCTATAAAATCTCAATTCCAAGTTCTCGGTATACCTGAAGGGCAGTATGATGAGGATCTGCCTCAGTAAGAATAGTATCCAGATCAGTCACAGGCCCTATACAAAAAGCTTCCGCTGTGCTGGTTTTTTCTATGGTAGACAATGCAACTGTTTTAAGAGCCTGTGCAATCATTATTTTTTTAATTTGTGCATCTTCATAATCTTTAGCTGTTATCCCAATGACATGGTGGATACTACATACGCCAAGGAAACAAATATCAGCTCGAACTGATTTCAATGTATTAATTGCATCTTCACCGATTGCGGTAAAAGAAACTTTACAGAGGCGGCCTCCGGCAAATATCACTTCAACGTTGGGATGATCTTCCAGTACACTAACTACCGGAAAACTATTGGTAACGACCGTTATTTTTAAATTTTTAGGCAGACAGGCTGCTAATGCCACAACAGAGGTCCCACCATCAAAAAATACCACATGCCCATCCCTTAAAAAGCTTAAGGCCTTTAAAGCAACAGCCTGCTTTTGTCCCAAATCGTATTTTTCACGATCCCTATAATGATGTGGACTAGGAGAATTAGCCAATGCCCCTCCTCTTACCTCTTTTAGAAGACCCTGAGATCCCAACACCTTAATATCGCGACGTACAGTATCTTCGGATACGTTTAATAGTATACTAAGCTGTTCGAGGCGAACTTTATTCTCCTTAGAAAGCTGCTTTAATATGAGCTGTAAACGTTCTTCTCTTACCATATCTCTTTATATTATATGCAAATATATAAAATAATACTTTGCAATGTATTGCAAAGTATTGCAAAATTTAGTATCTTTATTGCAAAACTTATTAAATATGAGAAAATCAATAGCTATTGATATGGACGGCGTCATCGCCGACACGGAACCCCATCTTATTGAATGGTACAAAAATGAAACGGGCATTTCTTTGACCCCTCAACTCATAAATGAATTAGGAGAAGATGCTGCTTTTGCTGATAAAATAGCACTGCACAAAGTACTTCATACCCAATCATTCTTTAGAACAGTACCTGTAATGTACAAAGCAGTAGAAAATGTCACATTATTAATGGAAGATTATGAGATTTTTATTGTTTCTGCAGCTATGGAATTTCCCTTGTCTTTGTATGAAAAGAGAGAATGGCTACAAGAACATTTCCCTTTTATTAGCTGGAAGAATATTATCTTCTGTGGTGATAAAAGTATCATCGATACAGATTATATGATCGATGATTATTGCAAAAATCTTGATTTCTGCAAGGGAAAAGCGCTAATGTTTAACGCTTACCACAATGCACATATCAATCATCATATCAGGATCAATCATTGGGATGAAGTGCCTGAACTGCTTAAAACACTCACTTATAGTACTGAAAATATACTGTAAAGTATATTTTCAGTTTTTGAATATCAATTAAAATTTAAGCGCTCAGCCCATTTTAATGAGGTTGGCAATACTACATTTGAAAATTCAATGTGTATTACACGCCTTTTCTTATTATTGACTGTTCTCTTCGAGCTATGTAGCAACAATGGCTTCATTAACATTACTCCACCTTGCTTAACAGAACAAGTCGTTTCAGTCTCAATATCCCAATTTATTTTTTCAGGTCGATAAATTCCCTTGACATGTGATTTAGGGATAACCTTTAAAGCGCCATTATTTTCATCGGTATCATCAAGATGAATTCTTATAGCTGTAATATTTTCTAATATGTCAATTGTCGGTTGCACTGCATATTGATTGTGTTTGGTTGTCCAAGGTCCAAAATTTTCAATTTCTATTTTCTTATCAACGGAAATAGTTAAATCTTGATGATAAGATACGTACCAGTTAGAAGTCTCAGGTTTATCAAAATAAATGCTCTTTACTACGAAAAAATTATTGCCGATCATTTTTTGCAAAAGTGACCTAAAATTATCAGTAAATATTAGTGAAATGGTTTCTGGAATTTCTTTCAGAAACTGTCTAATGGCAAATAAGTCCTTAGTTTTTCTGAATGTGTCTTTTGAAGTGTCAACTTTATTAATTGCATCAATAATATTATTTATTTCTTCTTTAGAATAGATATTGTCAATCACATTGAAACCATGATCTAAAAGATCTTGCCTATTTTTTTCAAGATCTTCCATATTACTAGCATTTTTCATTATTGAACTTTGAGATTACATAAACGCATAAAAAATTTTGCCAAATACAATTTACTAAAGATAATAAAAAACAATATCAAAGCTTTCTATTCTGGGTCTTTCGAATTTTGACCTTATACAATGAAAGCTAATAAGAAACTTTTCGATATCATATCTTAATTATTAAATAATGCACTACATCAAATTACTATTTTTTTAGTCACAATCACAGGGAGTAATAAGTTCAATTTTAGTAAAGCTTTTATTTAAATCTTGCTAACAAAACTTGTAAAATCCAACATTCTTTTTACTATAAACTCAAACTCTTAAGCATTAATTTCATTTCTATAGGGATGATTAAAAAATGATCATTTTAATGAAACGTCGTTATTTATTTAAAAATCTACGGAAACTACTACGCATAAGTTAAGCTAAAAAATGCTATAATCCATTAGATTGTCACTGTTGGCATAAAGAGAAAGAGGTGATTGCTTAATTTCAGTGCAGTCTTTTTAACATGAGTTTTTCTGTCGGCAATCCTTCTTCGAAACCTTTAAAATAGGTCTTAAATCCTAACTTTTCTAATATTTTTTTTGAAGCCAGATTATGAGGATCAATAATTCCAATAATATCTAATTGGGGAAATAATCTATTTGCTGTATCTATTACCGCTTGACCAACAGCACATCCATAACCCTTCCCCCAAAACTCCTTATTTATGACATACCCGATTTCAAGGACGTTACAATCATTACTGCTATATGCTAACTTACAATATCCGATATACAGATTTCCGTTGTCAAATACTTTAAAATAACCCAGATCATCTTCATTACGATTGACTTCAAGTATCGCCTCAAACTTTTCCTTAACCTGAACTTCTGTCCAGCCTTTTCCAGTTATATATTTCATAATCTCATCATCAAGGAGTAGCGGTTTAAATAGATCAAAATCATCCGATGTATACTTAACAAGTGTTATATTCATTGCAGTTTTTTCGTAAAATATACATGATCTTAACTAAATTTGACACTAAAAACTTTAAAAATCCATTCAATAAAAATTAAAGCACTTATTTTTAAAGAATTAATAGGCGTTTCCTGAGTCTTTAGTGGTGAGAAATTAGTAATCAATATCGCTTTGAATACCAATATTAAAATTTGAAATGGACTAAAAAATTTTAGAAGCGAACTTCTTAAATAATGCGAAAAAACTCGCAGATAAATTTGAGAAATCACCAGACTTTCTGCGGGATCGACCATTTGTCGATGAATAGTAAAGAATCTATTTTACGAAATACTGAAGAGATTATGGACTATAATAAGTACCACTTGATCCAATTTTTTTTATCCGAAAAATAATCCTTGATTTTGTATAGCGTTTATATTGTATGGTAATGAAAAGCATAAGCTAAATCAATTATTAAAAAAAGGATAACGAGCTAAAAAAGTAGGAGCAACATTTTTTAATTTCCTATTTATGGTCTTCCAAAGCTTTCTTCAACAATGAGGTAAATGTTATAAGTTCATTGGCTGAAAGATTTGACGAAAATTGCTTAGTTAAATTTTTTCTAAAGGTTTCAGAATTGTCAACAATGAATTTCCCGTTATCAGTTGCAGTTAAAATATAATTTCGCCTGTCTACCTCACTCTGTATTTGTTTTAGCAACTCATTTTGAATTAAAAACTTCAACTGCTTAGAAATAGCGGCTTGACTAACATTCAATGCTACTGCAATCTGTTTAGCAGTAGCATCTTTTTTTCGATACACAAACTCTATGATGTTATAATGAGTTGCTGTAATACCAATATAATCTCCCTTATTCATGTTCGCCAAAATGAAACATTGGAAGTCTGTAAATACAGTAAAAAATTCTTTTTCAATCTTTTTCATAAAAAAAACACTTAACTTAGTTAAGTAGTTGCAAAGTTAAGTAAATTAGTTATGAATAATATTATTATAACAAATGCTAGGCAGAATAATCTCAAAAATGTTTCTCTTCAAATTCCGAAGCATAAAATAACGGTATTTACGGGTATCTCGGGTTCAGGAAAATCATCACTCGTATTTGAAACAATTGGCGCAGAGGCACAACGTCAGATAAATGAAACACAGAATAGTTTTATACGTACACGAATGCAACATTATGGTATACCGGATGTCGATAAGATTGAAAATCTGAATGTCCCCATTATTATCAATCAAAAGAGAATAGGCGGAAATGCGCGTTCAACAGTTGGTACCATAACTGATATCTACGCGTCTTTACGATTGCTATTTTCTAGATTAGGTTCGCCATTTGTAGGTTATTCTAATGTTTTTTCATTTAACAATCCACTCGGCATGTGCCTAAACTGCGAAGGTTTGGGTTATGAGCAAACTATTAATATTAATACTTTAATCAATAAAGAAAAATCCCTAAATGAAGGCGGAATTCAGTTTCCCACTTTTCAACCTGGAGGATGGAGGTTAACTAGATATACCTTGTCAGGATATTTTGATAACGACAAGAAAATAAAAGATTATTCAGATAAAGAATGGGAAATATTACTTTATTCAAAAGAACATAAACCTAAAAACCCAAATAAAGATTGGGGAAAAACAGTGAAATATGAAGGGCTCATACCACGTATTGAAAAAGCATTTTTAAAAAAAGATTCAAAAGAAAATACAACCCGAAAAAATGACCTTCAACACATTACCACAAGCAGAATATGCGCAGTATGCAAAGGTAAAAGATTAAATAAAAAGGTACTCTCCTGTAAAATAAATGGTAAAAACATAGCCGATTGTACTGCTCTTTCAGCTGACGATTTAATGGAATTTATTCAATCGATAAACTCAAACACCTATGATATTATTGTAAAAGAGCTTATTAAGAAATTAAATAATATGATTAACATAGGCCTGCAGTACTTAACCCTCGATAGAAAAACAGATACGCTTTCGGGAGGAGAATCCCAACGGATTAAAATGGTAAAAAGTCTAGGCAATAGTTTAGTGGATCTACTGTATATTTTTGATGAACCGAGCATTGGGCTTCATCCAAAAGATTTACAAAATATTACTTCCATTATTGAACAAATTAGAGATAAAGGTAATACCATTCTGATTGTTGAGCATGATCCAGATTTAATCAAGATCGCAGATTTGATCATTGATATGGGACCCGGATCAGGAAAAAATGGCGGTGAAGTTATCTATAAAGGAACTTTTAAAGAACTTAAAAATTCATTAGGAAAAACGGGCTTATATTTTGCAAAGAAAACCAAAATTAAAACTGATCCAAAAATTGGAAAAGAATATCTAGAAATTAAGCAAGCGACCTTACATAACTTGAAGGGTATTGATTTAAAAATCCCTAAAAATATTATGACAGTAGTCACTGGCGTTGCAGGCTCAGGAAAAAGTACATTAATCAGCAAAGTTTTGCCGGATTACTATAAAGATGCAACAATTATCGACCAGTCCTTATTTACAGCTAGTCCCCGGTCAAATTTACTCACTTACTTGAATCTATCTGATAAGGTCAGAAAATCATTTGCTCGAGCCAATCAAGTTTCTGATAAAAAATTCAGTAGGAACAGTGAGGGCGCCTGTGAAAACTGTAAAGGACTGGGCATGGAGCGGATAGACTTAGCATTTATGGATGACATTGAGCAAGTCTGTGAAGTTTGCTGTGGTTCCGGATTTAATCCCCAAGTATTGGAATATAAATACAAGGGTAAAAATATATTTGATGTACTGAACTTTACTATACCGGAGGCTATACAATTTTTTGATGATCCGCTATACCTTGAAAAGTTTGAAATACTTTTAAAATTAGGCTTAGATTATCTCACACTCGGACAACGTATGGATAGCTTTTCTGGGGGAGAAAGACAACGTTTAAAACTCACGAAAGAATTAAACAACACAAATAAAATCATCATTATGGATGAACCCAGTACAGGACTACATCCAAGTGATACGGAAAAGTTACTATCTCTTTTTGAGGAATTAATTGAAAGAAATAACACATTAATTATAGTAGAACATAATTTGGAAATTATTGCTCAGGCAGATTGGATTATCGATATCGGTCCGGGTGCTGGTAAATATGGGGGTAATGTTATTTTTGAAGGTACCGTAGAACAACTTTTAAAAAATAAAAAATCGTACACTGCCGAATATCTCAAAAAACATTTAAAATGGAAATAAAAATAATCGACTATAATTCCCTTTTATTTAACTCTTTGTATTCGTTAAAAACCCGGTGAAATAGAAAAAATAAAAGCCGCAATAATACGGCTTTTATTTTTTGTTAAAATTTAATCCTTATTTCCCCTGTCTGCTTAGAATAGATTCCATCTCAGCCATGACTTTATTAATTTTTGCAATCGTCAAATCAAAAGGTTCAGAAGTATTCATATCCACACCTGCATCGACAAGAAGATCAACAGGATATTTTGTACTTCCCGAAGCTAAGAAATTCAGGTATTTCTGACGATCTGCATCCGTTCCACGCAGGACTTTTTCGGAAAGAGCTGTTGATGCAGTAAAAGATGTCGCATACTGATAAACGTAAAAGTTATAATAAAAATGTGGAATGTAAGACCATTCTGATTTCACATTGTCATCAACGACACAAATATTTTGATCATGACCATAATACTTTTTCGTTAGAGCCAGATACATCGTATCAAAGTCTTCTCCAGTGAGTGCCTCCCCCTTTGCTACTTTATCATGGATCATATATTCGAACTCAGCAAACTGAGTCTGACGGAACAATGTTCCTTTTGCGCCTTCAAGATAATTTCCAAGAATAGCAAGTCTAGTTTCATCGTCCTTTATCTGCTTCAGCATATAATCATTCAATAACTCTTCATTTAAAGTCGAAGCCACTTCTGCAACAAAAATTGAATAATCTGAGTTAGCATAATGTTGCTTCTTATTGGTCAAATAACTATGCATGGTATGTCCCAATTCATGAGTCAGCGTAGACATATCATTGTACTTGCCGTTATAATTCATGAGGATATACGGATGTACATCGTACCCAGAACCATTAGAATATGCACCTGACCTTTTTCCTTCGTTAGGATACATGTCAATCCATCTTTCTTCGAATGCTTTTTTGGAAACTTCTATATAATCAGTCCCTAAAGGCTTCAAAGATTTCAAAATATTCTCTTCAGCTTCTTCTACCGTATAAGATAAATCGACTTTCGCAACCAAAGGAGCATAAAGATCATAATAATGCAGTGTATCCACTCCCATCATGCGTTTACGGAGGTTTAAATAACGATGAAAGGTCTTCAAATTTCCATTTACATTTTTTATAAGATTATGAAAAACATCTGTCGGAATATTACCGCCATCTAATGCCATTTTTAAGGTACTGTCGTAGTTTCGGGCTTTTGTTGCAAACAATGCCGCATTGATATTTCCATATAACTGCGCTCCAAATGTTCTTTGAAACTCATTCAGTTTACCAAAATAAGTGGCAAATGCTTTACTCCGAACTCCACGGTCTTCACTCGCTCTATATAATGCAAAATTAGCAGCGTTAAGCTTTACGCGTTCACCGTTCAAATCGACCTCTGGATATGGAAACTCAGCATTTATAAAGGTGCTATAGATATTGGCTGCATTACCGGACATTAAAGAAGAATATGCCAATACTTTTTCAACTTCTTCAGAACCTCTATGGGCGCGTTTGCGAAGTAAATCTGTCAGGTAAAACTTATAAGTTACCAACGCTTTTTCTTTTGCCAAAAATGCGCTAAGCTGATTTTCTTTTAAAGTCAGCAATTCCGGTTCCAGGTATGAAGTCAAAGCGCCATATTCTGAAAAAAGCTGTTGCAATTCTTGATTCATCCCTGCATACTTAGTTACTCGGGTATCTTGATCAGCTTTCATCGAAGCATAAGATGAGAGACGAGCCATATCCTTGATAAGCGAACTATTCAGCTCTAATGCTTGCAATAAAACGTTCGCAGATTGTGTAAGCTTACCTTTGTATGAAGCCGCTTCTTTCATCTTTTGTTGTAAACGTTCCTTTTCTGTTTTCCAAACGTCATCTGTAGCATAAAGATGAGACAAATCCCATTTATATTTTTCAGGTAATTCTTCGCGAACTTTCATCTGACTTACTGCAATTGTTGTTGAGAACAGCATCACCGTTGTGATCAATTGTGTTTTTTTACGCATAATGTATGTAAATAGTGTTCCCAATTTACAAAACATCTTTTAGATTTTTATAGCACCAATAAGATCAGTCCATAAATTTATAGTGTAAACCATATCAGATTATAAATAAAGACACATAACATTAGAAGACGAATAATAATTGGAAACCGTTTACTCCAGCACAGTTTTTTCAAAATCGACTTCATTACCTAGATTTCAATAAAATAAACAGATAAATTTTATTAAACCTGATTATCATAAATATGGCAGTAGATTATTTAATTAAAAGCAGTATAATTTCAGACTTGACACAAATCATCATTGTAAGTCCACGAATTTATTTTTTCTAACATAGAAGTGGGATTAGTTTTAGGAAATACGTGCACACCACCATTTCGTTTAAATTCTTTAATCTCGCAAAAATCTGTACTAGCTGTATATCCAAAAAGCTTAATTGATGGAAATCTTGCCGATATTTCACTAGCAGCAGCTACGCCTCCCATATTTGGCATATGAAAGTCAATGATACAAACTTCAGGTAACTCATCCTCGAATTCCAATCTTTTAATCAAATCTAGTCCATCACCGCAGATAAAGAAAAGATCAAAAACAGTATCTCTTTCGATGAGTAATTGTATCATATTTTGTTGAAATATACTATCATCTGTAAAAGCGAGTTTAATTGGATGATTCCTCATGTTTGTTTTTATTTCTATTAACTTATTCACGACAAAATTACCAACGTTCCTCCAGCGACAATACCATTATATCTTCTTAAATTATCACATGAAGACCAATTTTAAATGGATTGATATTAAAAAGCTTGTGTTTTCATATCATCTTTTCAGTATAAAATATTGAGATTTAAAAAAGTGATCCTACTTTATCTGTATCTTAAACAAAGAGGGGCAGCATAGTTTTTAACTAAAAAATATTCTTTTGACCTTTTTTAAAGACCAACTTTCCTTACCTCTGCCAACTGGGATATCAATTATAAAATGTACAAGTTTTCGCATAAATGGTACATTTTATTCAGAACTTATTTGACTAACTTTGCTCATGAAACAATTGATTTTCAACACTTATCATCACTTATTTAATACCTATGCAACATCTTATCTTACTTTTTTCATTCATTTTCCTGAACTCTTGTAATAACGATATGAATACTCATCCACAAACGAACTTACTGGAGGCAGTCCAGAAAAATCAATTGCTATTCGTTGAAGAGGAATTGAAAAAAGGTGCAAACGTTAATTTAACTGATAAAAATGGAAAATCCTTATTACTGATCGCAACACATAATAATAACTTTGAGATGGCAAAGTTATTGGTATCTTACAAAGCAGATGTGAATCAACAAGATAAAATTCAAGATAGTCCTTTTTTATATGCAGGAGCGGCAGGACACCTAAAACTTGTACAGCTCTATCTATCTCATGGAGCTCGATTTGATATATTCAACAGGTATAATGGAACAGCCCTAATACCTGCCAGCGAACGCGGACATCTGGAGGTTGTGAAATTACTGGCCAACACAAAAGGATTTCCTATTGATCACGTCAATAGGTTAGGTTGGACCGCATTAATGGAAGCAGTAATCCTAGGTGATGGCAGTCAAAAATTTGTCAACGTAATCCAAACACTGATTGATGCAGGTTGCAATATAAATATTGCTGATAATGATAAAAAAACCCCATTAGCACATGCTAAAGCCAAGGGGTATTCGGACATTGTTCAGCTACTAGAGAAAACGTCCAAAAAATAAAAATCAGCTTATATCAAGTTTACTGAATATTAAAACAAAGAAGGGTTTGACTTTATAAATAGCCAAACCCTTCTTATATTTTACATATATAAATTGAAAAAATACGCATTAACTGTTTTTTAAATAATCCCTTAAGACGTATTGTAAAATACCATTGTTTTTGTAATATTCAATTTCAATAGCCGAATCCATCCGGGCCTGAACCTTAAATTCTGTTATTTTCCCACTCCGATGTATTGCTTTCACATCCAAAAGCTTATGAGGTTTTAGATTATCCGCAATTCCTGTAATATCAAAAACTTCAGTACCATCCAAACCTAAAGTGGCGGTATTTTGTCCATCAATGAAAACTAATGGGGCAACCCCCATACCAACAAGATTGCTGCGGTGTATCCTTTCAAAACTCTCTGCAATAACAGCTTTTACACCTAATAAATAAGCACCTTTTGCCGCCCAGTCACGAGATGAGCCAGACCCGTACTCCTTTCCAGCCAATACAATCAGTGGTGTATGCGTTTTCTGATATTCCATAGCCGTTTCATAAACTGTCTTTACCTCACCACTTGGAAAGTATATACTGAAACCGCCTTCTTGATCTACAATTTTATTTTTAATACGCACATTGGCAAAGGTTCCGCGCATCATGACTTCATGATTACCACGACGGGAACCGTAAGAATTGAAATCAGCTTTATTCACACCATGTTCTGCTAAATATTTTCCTGCGGCACTATCTTCACGGAAAGAGCCTGCTGGCGAAATATGGTCAGTTGTAACCGAATCACCTAAATACAGTAATACACGAGCTCCTGTAATATCAGCCACTGGATCAGGATTTACCTGAAGGTTTTCAAAAAAAGGAGCTTCTTTAATATAAGTCGAACTTTTATTCCATTCAAAACGCTCGGCTAGATTTACTTCTAAATTTTTCCAGTCTTCAGAGCCATCAAAGATCACATCATAGACTTCCTGAAAATCGCTTTGTTTGACACAGTCATTGACTGTCTGGACGATTTCCTCACGGCTTGGCCATATATCTTTCAGATACACGGGATTTCCGTTTGGATCGTACGACAATGGATCATTTATCAGATCAACATCGACCCTCCCTACTAAAGCGTAAGCAACCACTAGCATTGGCGACATGAGAAAATTCATTTTTACCTGAGGGTGTACCCTAGCTTCAAAATTTCGGTTACCCGAAAGTACAGAGGCCACCACCAATTCTCCTTTATCTACGGCTTCCGCAATATGCGGAGGTAATGGACCAGAATTTCCAATACAAGAAGTACATCCATATCCCACAGTATGAAAGCGAAGAGCTTCCAGATCAGTACTCAAACCTGAACGCTCTAAGTACTGTGTCACGACTTTTGATCCTGGTGCTAGTGAAGTTTTTACCCATGATTTCGTACGCAATCCTTTTTCTATGGCATTTCTTGCCAACAATCCAGCGCCGATCATAACAGCTGGATTAGAAGTATTGGTACAGCTCGTAATAGCGGCAATAACAATACTACCATCGCTCAAAATAAATTCCTGGTTTTTATATTTAATTCGAACAGCCTGCATTGTATCCTGAACAACCTCCATTGTAGAATCTGTATTTTTTGGAACTTTACCAAAAGTAAATTCTGTTCCAGAACCACCGTCAGCTAGCCATGCCGATTCTTTTCTCTGATTCGGAAGACTATAATTACGCTGGTATTCCTGTTGCAACAGATTAGCAAACTGGCTACCAAGATCCTTAGCCAAGATTTTATCCTGCGGCCGCTTTGGACCCGAAACCGTTGGTTCTAATGTCGATAAATCAAATTCAACAATTGAAGAAAAATTAATTTCTTCGTGACCAGTTCTCCACAATAGGTTTTCTTTGCTGTATTCTTCTACGATCCTGATGTGTTCTGCTGTACGATTGGTTGTTTGCATGTACTCCAACGTCCGTTCGTCGATAGGAAAATAAGTAATCGTACACCCGAATTCTGGAGACATATTAGCAATAGTCGCTCTATCCGTAACTGTTAAATGGTCCAGACCATCTCCAAAAAGTTCAACAAACTTTCCTACTACACCTTTATCACGAAGTACTTTAGTAATCGATAATACCATATCGGTAGCCGTACAGATATCCGGTATTTTCCCGGTCAATTTTAATCCAATCACTTCCGGGCAAGTAAAAAATATAGGCTGTCCCAGCATAGCAGCCTCCGCTTCTATACCGCCGGCTCCCCATCCTACTACACCGAGACCATTCACCATAGGCGTGTGCGAATCCGTACCAACCAAGGTGTCCGGAAACAACCATCCCTCGCGTTCAATAATCCCCTTAGCAAGATATTCAAGATTGACCTGATGACAAATTCCCATCCCCGGAGGAACTACGGTAAAGTTTTTCAATCCATGCTGTGCCCATTTGAGCAATTCATAACGTTCCTGATTACGTTGGTATTCCAGTTCAACATTTTTTCCGTAAGAATAATCTGTTCCATAATAATCCACCTGCACAGAGTGGTCAATCACCAAGTCCACTGGAATTGCAGGGTTGATCTTTTGACCATCTTTTCCATGACGTACATATTCAGCCCGGAGCGAGGCCATATCGACTACAGCAGGAACACCAGTAAAATCTTGCATCAGAATACGAGCTGGCTTAAAAGGAATGTCCTTATCGACAGGAGCTGGTGTCCAGTTGATGAGTGTATGAATATGTTCGTCGGTAATGCTAAAACCATCGTAATTCCGTAGCACATTTTCAAGCAAAATGCGGATACTAAAAGGAAGATGACTTACAGAGCCTTCGGGAAGATTTTTAAGCGAACAATAATGATAGCTTTTCCCGTTTATACTTATTGACTTTAAAGATTTGGCGTTCGTTGTACTCATATTGACACGTTTTGTTGGTACATAAATTTACTTAATTAACTATTGAGAAGCAAAACAAATAACAATGAATAGAATATTAAGTTTTAATAGATTACTAAAGAGTAGAAATGTTACACTCATTATTTAAACTCACAGTCGCATTTTCAAAATGAATGAGAAAAATATAAGATCTAGCCGAGTAGTGAAAAACTAACGATAATGTATGTTACATACTAAAACTGTACATAGTTGGGGATAATAAGAACCAATAATCTATCCTATTCGAAATCAAGACATCAATGCTTTCAACATGATTACAACTATGAAAGGAAAATGCACGCGAATAAACCGTTAGATGTAGGACTAAAAACAGTGAAAATATTTTAATTAACCTTACACCTACAGAGAAGTCAAATACAAGTTATTATTTTATTCTTAACTTTCCGTTTTATTTGAATGACAAACCCACTTATAGATAGCTATATGACATTTGGACTATTTGAAACCCTAGCTTTTGCCTGTCTTGTTTTGATTTTAGGATTTTTTATTGTTAAAAAAATAAATTTCCTGAGAAACTACAATATACCAGAACCTGTTGTAGGAGGGTTTGTCGTTGCAATTGTCCTTTACATCTTGCATGCGACAATGGGTATCAATTTTACCTTTGAAGGTTCGCTTCAGACCACCATGATGCTTTTCTTTTTTACTTCAATTGGTTTAAGTGCAGAATTCGATAAATTAAAAAAAGGAGGAAAACCACTTTTGATATTCGTTTTTCTAACAGGATCTTTCATGATCGTTCAAAATGTTTTTGGGATATCCGTGGCATCTCTGCTAGGCATTGATCCTAGTTATGGACTTATTGCCGGATCTATTACCTTAACAGGGGGACATGGTACTGGTGCGGCATGGGCCCAAAATCTCACCGATATATTCCAAATAAATGGAGCGATGGAGCTCGCAATGGCATGTGCTACCTATGGTCTGGTCATGGGTGGTCTCATCGGTGGCCCCGTAGCAAAAGTGCTTTTAAAAAAGAAGAATATCCAACCTACAAAAAATATTCAAGAAAGAGGAGCGCCAATTGAAATGTTCGAAAACCCTGATTCAAACCGAAGAATCAATGTTCGCAATATGATTGAAACCCTGACTATGTTTGCAATTTGTCTAGCATTGGGACATTTATTGTATGAATATTGCAAAGGTTCATGGTTGGAACTTCCAAATTTTGTATGGTGCCTTTTTGTAGGTGTTATTATTCGCAATACCATTAGCAGATCGTCCAGTTATATTGTAAATGATCATGCTGTAGATGTGCTTGGCAATACCGGTTTATATCTATTTTTGACCATTGCACTAATGTCCTTACAGCTTTGGCAATTACAGGGCCTTGCTTCACAAGTTTTAGTTATATTGATCTTACAAACAGTACTTATGATACTATTTGCAATGTTCATTACTTTCAGAGTAATGGGAAGCGATTATGACGCTATAGTGCTCAGTGCTGGACATTGTGGTTTTGGACTAGGCGCAACGCCGACGGCTGTTGCGAATATGCAATCGATCACCGACAAATATGGGCCGTCCCACAAAGCGTTTCTAATCGTACCCATGGTAGGTGCATTCTTTGTTGATATATTAAATAACTTGTTTATTAAATTATTTGTAAGTTACCTATCCTAAAAATTTTATTAATAATCTAACAATTCCATTCGAAGCAACATTAAAAAATAATAAAAACGTAATTGCACATGATCCATGTTTTCAATTATTTATCTTCCAGTTTAGGGAAAACAGATGAGTCAGCCAATATTTCATTGGCAAAACAAATCGTCAGCGCAGAGGACAATGAAGCTATTAAAGAATTAATTCAATTACTACAAAGCAAAAACAAAAGGATCCAACACGATTGCATCAAAGTTCTTTACGAAATTGGGTACTTATCCCCTATTATGATAGCGGCATACTATTTGGATTTTATCACGCTGTTAACAAGTAAGGATAACCGTTTACAGTGGGGAGCTATGACAGCACTGGATGCTATTCTTCTATTACAACATGAAGCTATTTTCCCGCTCCTACCACAACTAATTGCTATTGCTGAACAAGGTTCTGTTATCACAAGGGATAAATGTATTGCTATATTAATCAAATACTTATCACTGGAGCATGAAGATGTATTTCCGTTATTACATGAACAGTTACTAAAATGCCCGCCCAATCAGCTTCCAATGTACGCGGAACAGGCTTTAAAAGTTGTTCCAAGACAATATAAAACTGACCTAAGCAAAATGCTCACAAATCGCTTAGACGGTGTCGAAAAGGAATCCAAAAAAACAAGAATTAGAAAAGTAATCAAAAAACTCCAAGAGTAATCTAATAATACTTAACTTTCCGGACTATTTAATAATTTCAATTTATCCAACATATGAATAGTCCGGGTCAAATTCCTTTCAACAGCTTTATCAGCCTGAATAGACTGGATGAAACCTCCATTTATGTACAACTCGCACAACAAGTCATTCAGGCCATTCAGCGCGGTTTTATACCTATCGGAACAAAACTGCCCGGAAGTAGGCAGCTAGCGCAAACACTATCTATACATCGCAATACAGTAGTTGCTGCATTACAGGAGCTCGAATCACAGGGTTGGATTGAAACCAAACCAAATGTAGGATCATTTGTACTTCGAAATACGTCCAAAGCAAGGAAAAATAGTGAATTTTCGCAAACAATAATCCAGAATCAGTATGCAGACCAAACTGGTTATGATTTTGAAAAAAGTACCATATTAGAAAATCCTTTTGAAACCTCTACATGTATCTTAAAATTTGATGACGGCATTCCTGATAGTAGACTATCTCCTTTGCAACAGCTTTCTAAGTTTTATACCGCAAATCTAAAACGAAAAAAGAACACTAAATACCTAGGATATTCAGATCAAAAAAGACCAGCCACATTTCGAGAACAGTTGTGCAATTTTTTAAATCAAAGTAGAGGTCTGCATATCCAACCTAAAAATCTATTGATCACACGGTCTGTTGAGATGAGTACCTATCTCATTGCTCAAACCTTACTACAGGCAAACGATTTAGTCATTGTAGGACAACCAAGTTATTTTGCAATAAACATGATCTTCCAACAGGCCGGGGCTAGAATTAAATCCATTCCAGTAGATCATGAAGGAATTGTTGTCGAATCTCTTGAACAGATCTGTCTTACACAAAAGATCAGATTGCTTTATCTGACACCGCATCATCACTATCCCACGACAGTGACACTTAGTCAGCAAAGAAGAACGATCGTATTAGCACTCGCTTCAAAATATGGTTTTGCCGTCATTGAGGACGATTACGATTATGACTTCCATTATGATGATGCCCCCCTTCTCCCTATGGCAACTGTGGATTATGATGGGATGGTTATTTATACAGGAAGCTTTGGTAAATCATTAGCGCCTGGTTTCCGTACAGGTTTTATCGTCGCACCTGAAAACCTAATCAAAGAATTACAAAAGTTATTAAATATCATGGATCATCAAGGTGACTTTGTCATGGAGCAAGTATTAAGTGATCTAATTGAAGAAGGTGAAATACATCGCTATTTAAAAAAATCAGTCAAACTGTATAAAGAAAGACGCAATTATATGAGTTATTTACTCGCCCGTGAGTTACATGAATATGTCGACTTCGATATTCCTGCCGGCGGTCTTGCTCTATGGACCAACTGGAAAAAAGATATCAACTTAATTCATTTACAGAAGCAATGCGCAAAAGCAAATCTATTTCTTCCAAAAACACTCTTATATCAAGCTAAAGATATGACCGCAATCCGAATTGGTTTCGGCAATCTTACGGAATCGGAAATGGAAAATAGTGTGACCATTCTTCGAGACTCATTAATGACAATAAAATAGAAGCATGCTATTTTTCATCTTTAAATCCCTAATTTTGATCTAAATTTTTCAATATGAGTCACCCCATTCCTGCAATTGAGTCTACTCCTGCTACGGCTTTTCAACGTTTATTGGATGTTTTATATACACTTCGCGTAGCTTGCCCGTGGGATAAGAAACAGACCATGCAGTCCTTACGTCATCTAACCATCGAAGAGTTGTATGAACTTACAGACGCTATCTTAGATGAAGATTACCCCGAAATCAAAAAAGAACTAGGAGATGTTATGATGCACCTGGTCTTTTATGCACGTATAGCAGAAGAGGAAAACCGTTTTACGATAGTAGATGTACTCAATAGCATTTGCGATAAATTAATCAGCCGTCACCCCCATGTATATGGCGATATTGATGTAGAAAATGAAGAACAGGTTAAACAGAATTGGGAGACCCTCAAATTAAAAGAAGGAAACAAATCTGTTTTATCCGGCGTACCTAAAGGTCTGCCTGCTTTAGTTAAAGCCTATCGTATACAGGATAAGGTACGTGGTGTAGGGTTTGATTGGGAAGATAAAAAAGAAGTATGGGCAAAAGTAGAAGAAGAACTAGCGGAGTTCAAAGCTGAATATGACATTAATAAACCCGAAGAGTCAGATTTAAATAAGGCTGAGGCCGAATTTGGTGATTTGCTTTTTTCATTAATCAATTATGCACGTCACATTGGCATCAATCCTGAAAATGCACTGGAACGAACCAATAAAAAATTCATTAGCCGCTTCACCTACCTTGAGCAAAGAGCTAATCAAAATGGACAAAATCTCCAAGACATGACACTGGAAGAAATGGATATTTATTGGAATGAAGCTAAAAAATTAAGCTAATTATAAATAGAAGTTTATTTTTCATAACAGATCCGAAACATCCTGCTATAAAGAAATTAAAGCTTGATCTTGTACCGCACTATTATACGGTACAAGATCGAGCTTGCTCATGATAGCTTAAAAGCTAATATTAATTTTGTCTCTTAATTTCTTCCAAAGATTCAAGTTCATTTAAATCAAAAGGAGTCTCTTGATAAACATAGTAATTCAACCAGTTATTAAATAGCAAATTCGCATGACCAGACCACCTTACTAATGGTGACTGTGCTGGATCATTATTTAAATAATAATTATCTGGCACCTCAATTTCTAATCCTTTCTCCACATCACGCATATATTCAGTATGTAAAGTAAGTGGAGCATATTCTGAATGACCAGTTAAATAAAATTCACGTCCACCTCGTGATGATAGTATCGCAAGACCTGCTTCAGGAGATTCAGACAAAAGCTCAATTTCTGGTTTATCTTCAATTTCAGATTTTAAAATTGTCGTATGTCTACTGTGCGGGATAAAATACTCATCATCAAAACCTCTAAATAGAGGATTAGCTTTATCTAAAGTAGTATGTTTATATACTCCAAACAGTTTCTCCGCTAATGGTGTTTTTTCAACGCCGTAAAAATGATAAAGTGCCGCTTGCGATGCCCAACAAATATAAAGTGTAGACGTCACGTGCTTTTTTGCCCAATCAAAAATACGAGTCACTTCATCCCAGTAGTTAACCTCTTCAAATGGCATCATCTCTACTGGAGCACCTGTAATGATCATCCCATCATAGTACTGATCTTCCACTGCAGAAAACGATTTATAGAACATTTCCAAGTGTTCTTGAGGTGTGTTTTTAGACATGTGAGTATCTAATCTCAAAAACTCCACTTCTACTTGCAAAGGATTATTAGACAGCAACCGGATAAAATCAGTCTCTGTTGTAATTTTCAAAGGCATTAAATTCAAAATTAGAACCTTCATCGGACGGATATCCTGTTCGTTGGCTCTAAGATCACTCATCACAAAAATATTTTCTTTTTTTAATAGCTCAATAGCTGGCAAATTATCTGGTATTTTGACTGGCATATGCTTCCTCCCTCACCTTGGTTTAGTTTGGGCATAAAGATAAAAAAATTTAAATGAGTTATCTCACCCATCGTTGATAATAGCTATAATAAATAGAATTAGAACTGATTTTAAAACAGACCGATACATCCTTAAAATTATGATTTCCATTGCTCAAAAACACTTAAAACCACTAATATTACGATAAAACACAACTCTTTAGGCGATTTAAGAGCTACCATCGAATATTAAAAACACATCTACCAGAAAAAAAAACTTGACACAGGAATGAAAATCTGCCCCCCATTCTTTATAAATCATAATACCTCCCGACATAAATTTTATTACTTTTTAAAACCTTTCTCAGGAACGATAGTTGTATGATAAGAATACATTAAACACTCTTAATTATGAACCTATTACAAAATTGGAAAAAAGATATCCCGGCGAGTATTGTTGTGTTTTTTGTTGCTCTACCACTCTGTTTAGGAGTCGCTCTAGCGAGTGGGGCGCCTGTTTTCTCCGGAATTATCGCGGGAATTATAGGCGGTATCCTTGTAGGACTGCTATCAAAATCTACCATAGGAGTATCAGGACCAGCGGCAGGCCTAGTGGTCATCGTCTATACCGCTATCACAGACCTAGGGGCATACAATATCTTTTTAGTCGCAGTGGTTATAGCCGGTTTAATACAGATTGTTCTTGGATTATTAAAAGCAGGCGTAATTGGATATTACTTCCCTTCATCCGTTATTAAGGGTATGTTATGTGCTATCGGTATATCTATTTTCCTAAAACAGATTCCGTTGGCATTCGGATACACAGAGAAATTTTCGTTCAAAAATTTTGATGCATCTTATATTACTACCGGAGCTATAATCATGACAATTATTTCCTTAGCCATACTTATTATATGGGATAATTTTCTTGGTAAAAAATCCAACTTCTTCAAATTGTTACCAGGCTCCCTTATTGCTGTAATTGTTGGTATTATTTACCAGATCACGATTGGAGATACAAACCATGAAGTATTTTCTATTGATCAGGACCTCCTGGTCAAAGTACCTGTACCTGAAACAGTAACCGACTTCCTGGGACAATTTACACTACCCGATTTCGCAAATGGAATAGCAAATCCAATGGTATGGCAAATTGCATTTACCATCGCCATTGTAGCCTCTTTAGAATCCTTATTATCCGTAGAAGCTACCGATAAATTAGATCCACTAAAACGTCAGACACCAACCAACAGAGAGCTAATAGCACAAGGAATAGGTAATTCATTTTCAGGTTTAATAGGTGGGCTTCCTATTACACAAGTTATCGTTCGGTCATCAGCTAATGCGATGAGTGGCGGAGTGTCAAAACTATCAACTATAGTTCATGGTCTCTTGCTTGTACTCAGTGTGATCTCCATTCCTGCATTCCTTAATTTAATCCCTAATGCAGTTTTAGCAGCAATACTATTGGTTATCGGTTACAAATTAGGCAACCCAAAACAATTCTTGGACATGAAAAAATTAGGAAAAGATCAATTAATTCCATTTGTAGTCACAGTAGTTGGTATACTCACTACAGATCTCCTTAAAGGTATTATTGTCGGTTTAGTTGTAGCAGTAGTTGTGTCACTTATCAAATCCTATAATAATTCCCATGTTATGCTGGTCAAGGAAGGAAACGTTTTTCATATGAATTTTGCAGAAGAGGTAACTTTTGTCAATAGAGGAGCGATCGTAAAAGAATTAGATGGATTACAGCCTGGTTCTTACTTAGAATTAGACGTGCGCAAAACCAAAATATTAGATTACGATATCATTGAGTATTTAGATGAATTTAAAGTAAAAGCAAAAAACAACAATATCAACATAAAACTTATTTCCGAACGAGGAACAGTGGACAACCCCGACTCGTTTAGAGAATTCTTCGGATATGTATTAGTTGGTAGTGCTCATTAAAACACCGCTGAATAGCCATACACGATTAAACTATAAAAGTCCATACTGATTTAGTATGGACTTTTATAGTTTAATCTTCATCCGATAAATTCAATTCCTTCTGAATAACATTTAAAAACAGATCAATTCCTGCATGATTTACATTCGCATTATAGATTAATGATAAAGTGGTTCGCTGTTCAATATGGTTTAAATCAATAAAATTTACTTTAGAAGTATATCCTTTTTTTAAAGATGCCGGTACAATTGCAATACCCAAACCCTGTTCTACAAGATTGAAAATTGTCAAAGCATTTACCGTCCGCAAAGCAACATGCGGTTCAAATGAAGCATCTCTAAAAATACTCATCACCAGATCATAATAAGAATGACTATAATCTTTGGAAAACAGAATAAACGGTTCATTTTTAAAATCATTTAATGTTTTAAAATTTGCCGTCTGAATGGGATAATCGTGAGGAATGACCAATGAAAAGTGTTCTTTGATGATTGCGATATGACGAATCCCATTTGGAAAATTATCCAAACGCACGAGTCCAAAATCAAGTTCTTCCTTCAACACCTTGGTAATCTGCATCTCGTTAGAAAGCTCCTGTAAGTCGACCTCAACTGCAGGAAAATCTTGTTTTAATCGAACCAGTACTTTAGCAAGAATAGATTGTACTGCTGAACCGATAAACCCAAGACGAAGTTCAGTGATATCGTCTGATCCCATAATACGTAGCTCACGAGCTATTTTATCCATTTGATTAAATAAAATATCAACCTCCTTTTTTAGGTAAAAGCCTGCTAATGTAAGTCGAACATACCGTTTCCCTCTATCAAATAAAGTTGCTCTATAAATATCTTCCATCTGTTTAATCTGACGAGATAAGCCAGGTTGAGAAATATAAAGCCTTTCTGCCGCTTTTCTAAAATGTAACTCCTCTGCCAAAACTTTAAAATAATACAGATGCCTTAATTCTATTTGATAACTCATAGTAATCAATACTTGCCAAAATTGGTATTTATAATTATTAAATATAGGAGTTAAATTTGAAATAACGGAATGAGATTAACAGCTATACGCACGATAGAACGTTTAGGAAACAAAACCAATACACAGGCAACTTTTTCTAAATAATTAAGTACGATTCATGTATAAACAGTTCAAAATGCAAAAGTGTAATAATGGTCACTCCTTCTTAAAAAGCAATGTATAAATCAAATGGAAAGGATAGACAGATTTTGACGATCCTTAATCAACATAATAATTTATTCTAATGGTAAATAAAACTAAAAAATTTCAGTACGGCGAAGATACCATGACCAGCTCGCTAGCAATCCAGATAGCGAATGGAAATATTAAAGGTCAATTAACTGAACAAACAGTAAAAAAAGTTGTTCAAAGTGCACAATATGTTCAAGAAATTGTTGATTCCGGTAAAATAGTATATGGTATAAACACAGGTTTTGGTCCACTTTGTACTACGCTGATAAATCCTGCAGATACTAAAAAACTACAAGAAAATATCCTAAAAAGCCATGCAGTAGGTATAGGAGAGCCCATCGATCAGCAATTGTCTAAATTAATGCTGATTTTAAAAGCGCATGCCTTAGCAAAAGGATATTCAGGTATTCAACTAAGCACGTTAGAGCGCATTCTATGGTTTATTGATCAGGATATCGTTCCAGTGGTTCCTAAACAAGGATCAGTGGGTGCCTCTGGAGACCTAGCCCCTCTTTCGCACTTATTTTTACCTTTAATTGGATTAGGAAAAGTCTGGTACAAAGGTGAAATTCTTCCAACAGCTCAAATATTAACACGATTTGACACCAGCCCGATTACGTTAGGAGCCAAAGAAGGATTAGCACTCATTAACGGAACCCAGTTTATGGCAGCTCATGCCGTAAAAGCGGTCGTGGAAATGCAAAATCTCTTAGATAATGCAGATTTGGTTGCCACATTGATGATTGAAGGGCTAAATGGATCCATTAAACCTTTCTTTCCACAATTGCATGAACTGAGACCCTACAAAGGAAATAAATATGTAGCAAGTACGATCTTCAACTTATTAGAGACCTCAGAAATTGTTACCTCACATAAAAACTGTTCTCGTGTTCAAGATCCATATTCTTTACGCTGCATTCCACAAATACATGGAGCTTCTCGCAATGCATGGCTTCATTTAAAAGAAACCATAGAAGTTGAAATTAATGCCGTAACCGATAATCCGATCATCATCGACAGCGAACTAACCATTAGTGGCGGTAGTTTCCATGGACAGCCAATTGCACTTCCTATTGATTATGCAACATTGGCGATATCAGAAATTGGAAATGTTTCCGATAGACGTGTATATCTGTCACTAGAAGGCGATACGCCCAATGTACCAAAACTACTCCTCAAAGAAACAGGCCTGAACTCTGGATTTATGATCTTACAATATAGTACAGCAGCATTAGCAAGTGAAAATAAAGGACTTTGTTTTCCATCCAGTGCAGATAGCATACCTACTTCTTTAGGTCAGGAAGATCATGTGAGTATGGGATCCATCGGTGCCCGAAAATTATTGCAGGTCATCAATAATGTTAGTAAAATATTAAGTATAGAACTTATTTGTGCGGCCCAGGCTTTTGATTTTCATAAACCGCTACAGTCAACGCCTATCATTGAGGCTGTACACCAAAAGATCAGAAAATCGATTCCACATATCAAAGAAGATCAAATAATGGAAGAGATACTTCAAGCTGCTCAACAGCTCATTTCCTCAGGAACTTTGATTACAGAAGCAAAACAAATTGCACATCAGCAAGGTATACCTTATCACGGTGTTCATCAGGAATATTTCAACAACTATTAAACTATGGGTAAAAAATTAATAGGTCCTTTCTCACAATTGTTATCATTGACAAATGTTCCGGTTAAAGGAGCGCTTTCAGACCAGCAACTCGTAATTAAAGAACACGCTGGTATACTAACGGAAAATGGAAAAATAGCAGCTATTGGTAATTACGATGGTTTAAGGGAGAATCATGCTCATGATGCAACTTTAGTAATCATAGAAGAGGAGACTGTTTGTGTTCCCGGATATATCGATTGTCACACACATATTGCTTTTGCAGGAAATCGAGCTAATGATTTTGCCCTGCGTAATGCCGGTGTCAGTTACCTCGAAATTGCAAAAGCTGGTGGAGGTATCTGGAGCACAGTACAACATACCCGAAATGCAAGTGAAGCTGAACTAATCAAAAATATTATCAACTGTTCAAAGGCACTTATAAAACAAGGTATTACCACCATTGAAGTGAAAAGTGGCTATGGTTTATCTGTTAAAGAAGAGTTAAAAATACTGCGAGCTATAAAAAGAGCACAAGAATCCATAGCCGTTGATCTCATTCCAACTTGCTTAGCAGCACATATGAAGCCCAAAGACTATGAAGGCACTGCAGTAGACTATCTTGAAGAAATAGCATCTGAACTATTCCCTATTTTAAAAGAAGAGCAGCTTTCCAATAGAATTGATGCTTTTATCGAACAAAGCGCCTTTTCTGCCGACGATATTCAAAATTACTTTACTAAGGCGCAGAAAATGGGTTTTGATATCACGGTACATGCAGATCAATTTTCCACGTCAGGATCGAAAGTTGCGGTTCAGTATAATGCAATTAGTGCAGATCACCTAGAGGCATCACATGAAACAGAAATTAAACTTCTGGCCGATAGCAATACCGTTGCCGTCGCCTTACCAGGTGCATCAATCGGAATTGGATGTGCATTTACCCCTGCCAGAAAACTTCTTGATCAAGGCGCTAGCTTAGCCATTGCCACTGACTGGAATCCCGGATCTGCTCCAATGGGACAATTAATGACCCAAGCGACGATTTTAGCTACTACAGAAAAATTATCCAATGCTGAAGTATTCGCTGCAATAACATTTAGGGCTGCATTAGCTTTAAATCTGACGGACCGTGGTCGTCTACAGCCAGGTGAACTTGCAGATTTTGCTATTTACAAAACGAATAATTATCAAAATATTACATACATGCAAGGAACACTAAAACCTGATCAGGTATGGAAAAAGGGAATTAATATCTATACGAAAGGAAAAGAATCATGATATTTAAAGAAGAAATTCTACAAGGAATACCAACTAGTCTACCACCTAAAGTTTCTTATGATAAAAACATAAGTCATGCTCCTAAGCGAAAGGATATTCTATCGGAAGATGAAAAAAAATTAGCCATTAAAAATGCATTACGCTATTTTCCAGTGCAGTGGCATGTAGAACTTGGAAAAGAATTTTTAGAGGAATTGATGCTATTTGGCAGAATCTACATGTACCGCTTCCGCCCTACCTACGAAATGTATGCTAGACCAATTGAAGCGTATCCTGGAAATAGCCTACAGGCGCGTAGCATCATGTTAATGATACAAAATAACCTAGATCCACAAATAGCGCAACATCCTCACGAACTCATTACCTATGGTGGAAACGGAGCTGTTTTTCAGAACTGGGCACAGTATTTAATTACAATGCAATACTTGGCCCAAATGAATGACGAACAAACCCTACATATGTACAGTGGCCATCCAATGGGGTTATTCCCATCTTCAAAAGATGCTCCAAGGGTTGTCATTACAAACGGCATGATGATTCCCAATTATTCCAAACCCGATGACTGGGAACGTTTCAATGCAATGGGGGTTACACAATATGGCCAAATGACGGCGGGCTCATATATGTACATCGGACCACAGGGAATCGTACATGGTACCACGATCACAGTTATGAATGCCTTCCGAAAACATTTGTCAAAAGAAGAGACAATCCACGGAAAAGTCTTTTTAACATCAGGTCTTGGAGGCATGAGTGGTGCACAACCTAAAGCGGGAAATATTGCAGGGTGCATCACGGTATGTGCAGAGGTTAATCCTGCCGCTGCTCGCAAACGGCATAAACAAGGATGGGTGGACATCTTAATGGAGAACATGGACGATCTCATAGAACGCGTTCAACAAGCTATTAAAAATAAAGAAATTATCGCCATAGCCTACATAGGCAATATTATAGAAATATGGGAAGCATTCCTAGATGCTAATATTTATATTTCAGTTGGATCTGATCAAACCTCATTACACAACCCTTGGGCCGGAGGTTACTACCCGATCGGACTAAGTTTTGAACAATCAAATAAGCTAATGGCAGAACAGCCCGATGTATTTAAGGCACAAGTTCAAGCATCCTTAGTCCGTCACGTCGACGCTATTAATGCCCATGTCGCGCGTGGTACTTATTTCTTCGATTATGGAAATGCATTCTTACTTGAAAGTAGTCGCGCAGGAGCCGCTGTATTGGCGAGTAATGGTATTGACTTCCGATATCCATCTTACGTACAGGATATTTTAGGTCCCATGTGTTTTGACTATGGATTTGGTCCATTTCGATGGGTATGTTCGACAGCAGATCCAGAAGATTTAAAGACAACAGACCATATCGCACTTGAGGTACTTCAGGAATTAAAAAAGACAGCATACCCTGAGATTAAACAGCAATTAGCTGACAATATCAAGTGGATTGAACAAGCAAATCAAAATAAACTGGTTGTCGGTTCACAGGCCCGGATTCTATATGCTGATGCAATTGGTAGAATTCGAATTGCTAAAGCATTTAATCTTGCGGTAAGAAATGGTCAACTAAAGGGGCCGATTATTTTGGGCAGAGATCATCATGATGTAAGTGGAACAGACTCACCATACCGGGAAACAAGTAACATTTATGACGGCAGTAAATTCACAGCCGATATGGCCATTCATAATGTAATCGGTGACAGCTTTAGAGGCGCTACTTGGGTTTCTATCCATAATGGTGGTGGAGTTGGTTGGGGCGAGGTGATTAACGGTGGTTTCGGCTTATTACTTGACGGTTCCGAAGATGCAGACAGAAAACTTGAAAATATGCTCTTTTACGATGTTAATAATGGTATTGCCCGCAGAGCATGGGCTCAAAATGACACCGCAAGACAGGCTATAGAAGTAGAATTAAAACGTACTACTACGTTGAAAGTAACCCTAGCAAATCTTGTTGATACAGACACGATAAACCAAATTTTCAAGGATTATGAAAACTAAAAACCAGAAACATTATACTCCGGCAGATCGAAAAATGTGGACAGGACGTATAGATGGGACAAGCGAAGAACATTTGCGTTGGCATCAGGTAATCACATGTATCGATCTTAATAATGAACAGGATCTTACGGGTTGCTATGTCATACTGGGTTTTGCTTGCGATGAAGGTGTTAGAAGAAACCTAGGAAGAACAGGTGCGGCAAAAGGACCAGAAGTTTTAATAAAAGCATTGTCAAACCTGCCAGTATTTCGAGATAAAAAAACGAAACTCGTTGATGCCGGGACCGTTTATTGTTCCGACCATCAACTGGAAAATGCGCAAGAATCTCTTGGCTATTTTATCCAACTTATACTGCAACGCGGAGGCTTTCCAATGGTATTAGGGGGTGGCCACGAAATTACTTTTGGTCATTATCTAGGACTCAAGTCGTATTCCCGCAATAAACTCGGGATCATTAATTTTGACGCCCATTTTGATATCCGAAAACCAGAACAGGAAATTGCAACTTCCGGTACAGGTTTTTACCAAATTGCACAGCAAGAAGAAAAAATCAATTACCTCCCTATCGGAATACAAAAAATCAGCAATACACAAGCTTTATTTGATGCGGTAAAAGATTATCAGATAAACTGGATAGAAGCTCAACATTTTCACAAGTCAAATAGCGAGGCAATTATCCAACAAGTTGAGTCATTTATAGCAGGAATAGATTACCTCTACCTAACCGTCGATTTAGATGTTTTTGCTGCAAGCTGTGCACCAGGAGTTAGTGCATTGGCCCATAACGGAATCCAGCCTGATGCTTTTTTCTTAGAAATTTTTCAACTAATCATTTCTTCAGAAAAATTAATAAGTATAGATATCGCAGAATTTAATCCGGCGTACGATATTGACAATCGTACTGCTAAATTAGCAGCGGACCTACTCTTTCATATTGTTAACCGTTAAATCTTTTGCTATAATTTAATTGCTAGCAATCCATTTTTTAATCGCAAAAAAAGCAAAAGAAAAAATTCCTAGAACTATATTTAGGGAATTTATCCGTAAATTCGCAAGCAATATGGAAACTGTTGTCAGTGGTATTAGAAGTACCGGAAAATTACATTTAGGAAACTATTACGGCGCATTGAGCAATTTTGTGAAAATGCAAAATGAATATAATTGTTATTTCTTCATAGCCGATTTACACTCTTTAACTACGCACCCAACTCCTCACGGTCTGCAAAGCACCGTACGTCAAGTGATTGTTGAATATCTTGCTGCAGGTATAGACCCTGAAAAATCAACGATATATGTCCAGTCTGACGTACCTGAAGTAGCAGAACTTTATTTGTATATGAATATGAACGCATATTTGGGAGAGCTGGAGCGCGCTACTGCTTTTAAAGATAAAGTGCGCAGCAATCCTGATAATGTGAATGCAGGACTGTTAACATACCCTGTTTTGATGGCTTGCGACATCTTAATTCACCATGGCACAAAAGTTCCTGTTGGTAAAGATCAAGAGCAACATTTAGAAATGACCAGAACATTTGGTAACCGTTTTAATCGTTTATACGATGTCGATTATTTCAAAGAGGCATTTGCTTTTACCTATTCAGATAAATTAGTTAAAATCCCTGGTTTAGCGGGACAAGGTAAAATGGGTAAATCCAATGGTGAGGCAGATTGTATTTACTTGTCCGATAGTGCGGATGTAATTCGTAAAAAAGTAATGCGTGCTGTATCTGACTCTGGTCCAACGGAAATGAACCAACCTAAACCAGAAGCTGTTCAAAATCTTTTTGATTTGATGAAAGTTGTGTCAGCACCCGATACATTAGAACATTTTAACGATCTATATAACAATTGCGCTATTCGTTACGGTGATTTTAAAAAACAGTTAGCAGAAGATATGGTCATTGCAACAGAGCCTGTACGGTCACGCATTGAAGATATTTCAAATGATGATGCGTATATTGCTAAAGTAGCGAAATTAGGCGCTGAAAAAGCGAGTGAATCAGCACGTAAAACATTGAAAGAAGTACGTGAAATCATTGGCATTAAAAGATTTTATTAAGATTTAAAACCCAAAAATATGCATATTGCTATTGTCGGAAATATTGGTGCCGGAAAAACAACCTTAACAAAACTATTAGCGGATCATTTCAAATATGAACCTCAATTTGAAGCGGTAGATAACAATCCTTATTTAGAGGATTTTTATGCTGATATGAAACGTTGGTCATTCAATTTGCAGATCTTTTTCTTAAATAGTCGTTTTCGACAAATTGTTGAATTGCAAAAAACAAATATTGATATGATCCAAGATCGTACAATTTATGAAGATGCATACATCTTTGCCGAAAACTTGTACGATATGGGCTTAATGAGTGCGCGAGATTTTGAAAATTATAGCAATATTTTCCAGAGTATCATCCATTATATCAAACCTCCAGATCTATTAATTTACTTGAAGGCTTCCGTTCCAACACTTGTTAATAATATTCAAGTGCGTGGTCGTGATTATGAATCCGGAATTCGATTGGATTATTTATCTAAATTGAATGAAAAATACGATAAATGGATTGATAATTATAAGGATGGTAAATTAATGGTTCTTGATAAAGATAATTTAGATTTCACGAAAAACCCGGAAGATTTAGGTACTATCGTTGAAAAAATTGAATCGCAATTATTTGGTTTGTTTTAATCAATCATTGAAAGGCCAGTTTTAATACAAGACTGGCTTTACTTTTAAAACTGAAAAAATGAAAGTAATCGGTATTATTCCAGCACGCTATGCCTCTTCCAGATTTCCTGGTAAACCATTAGTTGATATTGGTGGTAAATCCATGATTCAGCGTGTCTATGAGCAAGTTAAAAATACGAGCTGTTTACATGAAGTAATCGTTGCGACAGATGATGACAGAATAGCTGAACATGTAAAGAGCTTCGCAGGAAATGTCATCATGACCGCCTCTTCGCATCAGTCAGGAACAGACCGCTGTGCAGAAGTTATAGCCAAGGTAAGTGGATTTGATATCGTCATCAACATACAGGGTGATGAACCCTTCATCAATCCGTTACAGATCGAGTTGCTAGCATCCTGCTTCGATAAGGAAGAAACACAGATTGCCACACTCGTCAAAAAAATCCATACAGAAGACGAACTGTTTAATGTAAATATACCAAAAGTGGTTCGCAATATTGCCGGACAAGCAATCTATTTTTCAAGACAGACCATCCCCTATCTAAGAGGAATCGAACAGAAGAATTGGTTATCAAAACATAGCTATTTTAAACATATCGGAATCTATGGCTATAGAACTGATGTTTTAAAAGAGTTAACGCAGTTGCCTATCAGTATTTTAGAAGAAACAGAAGCTCTTGAACAACTGCGCTGGATAGAGCACGGATACACTATTCAAACAGCAGAAACAGAGCATGAAACAATCGCTGTAGACACACAAGAAGATTTAGAACGTATTATACAAACGTACTTCACATCCTAGATCAACGGTGTTCTGTAAAATACAATGCACGAACACCGCTTAGTAACTCTATTTTCTCTGCTCCTGTTAAAGAACGGACTTGCTCTTTAATCTGTATCAATTCCGTTAATTGCAAGGGTGTATTTATACCCAGTAAAGCAGCAGTAACCGCCTCATTCGAAAGAACAAAAGAAAGTGCCACAGTCAGATTATTAACATGGTGTTTTTTTGCAAATGCATGTAGATTGCGAATGATATGCTGTACTTCACTTGAGCTATATTGCAGAAAATTCTCAGCTTGTTTATTGATCAGCATCCCTTTGGCTACTGCACCTCTTGCTAGAACAGAAATACGATGATGCAATAAATAAGCTCCCATTTCTTCCTCTAAACGTCTATCCAATAAACTGTACTGCATCATAACGGCACTGATATTAGATTTTGCTACGTACTCGCGAATAACATTAGAACGAATCGAAGACAAACCGTAAGTTCGAATTTTGCCCGCACTAACCAGTAAATCGAAAGCTTCGATAATTTCATCAATAGGATCTTCAATGGTACCACCATGCAGCTGGTAAAGATCAATATAATCTGTTTTTAATCGAGACAAAGATGACTCAACAGTTTTCACGATATAACTTTTTGACGCTTTCCAATCCCATCCATTTCCATCGGCTCGCCAGCTATTTCCAACTTTTGTAGATAAAACAATGCGTTTTCTAAAGTCCTGTACCGCTTCCCCTACCAGCATCTCGTTAAATCCTTTTTCATATAAGTCAGCAGTATCAAAAAAATTGATACCGCTGTCAAAAGCTTTACGAATAATTTCAACCCCCTGCTTGTGTTTACTACCTTTCAAAGACATGCACCCCAAGCCGATACTGGAAACCTCGATTGCTGATTTACCTAACTTATTATACTGCATCCTTCACGAAATCCAATAACTCAATATCAAATATTAAAATGCTATTTGGAGGAATAACACCCATGTTTTGACTTCCATATCCTAATTTACTTGGTACATAAAAACGATATTTTGCTCCTTTAGACATTAAAGGAACACCTATTTTCCAGCCTTCAATCACGCGATCTAATTTCATTTTTAGAGGTTCATTACGATCTAATGAACTATCAAATTTCTTTCCATCCAATAAAGTTCCTGTATAATGTACTGTTACTTCGTTTTCTCGGGTCGGTTTTTCCCCAGTGCCTTCTACCAATACTTCATACTGCAAACCCTCTTCCGTAGTTTTTACAGTTGTTTTTTTAGCATTTTCTGTAAAAAAAGCCTGCTCTTTAGCAAGATTTTCTTTCTCCTTTATTTCTCTCGCTTCGGTAACTGCGCTTTGGATAACCATGCGCAATTGATCTTCTTCAATTAAAGAATTTTGACCATCAAGAGCACTAACTATTGCTTTACCGATTAACTCTTTATTCCAATTTGTAATCTCCAAATTTTTCAATGTACCACCAATGTCACGTCCAAAAGCATATGACACGGAGTCTGTTTTAGTCGCTAATAATGGTTTTACAGCTGTTGTTTTCTTTACAGTTTTCTTTTTTTGTTGTGCCGTTACAGATAGTGTAGCCAAAGACAATAATGCCAAAGCAATATATTTCATATAATTTTAAGTATGTTTAGACACAATATTAGTAATAATTTCTTGAGTATTGTTCTTATAATCGACAACAACTCGCGATTTACTATTTAGCCAAGCCTCTATAGATAGCATATTTTTTTGTTTTAAGCTCGAAATAACGGGTACACCCATCTCTTCCAGTGCCGCAGCATTCAAATGTTGCTCATACTGATTTTTCATTGGAACCACCAACAATTTCTTTTGAAGGAACAATGCCTCCGCTGGGGTTTCAAATCCAGCCCCACATAGCACTCCCGAAGAACTTGCCATACTAGCAATAAATGCATCATTGTTAATAGGACGTATCGCCACATTCTTCATATCAAAAGCCCGCGAATTATGCTTACTGAAAACCTGCCAACTGATATCTGGAAATTTCATTAAATGTTTCAACAGATGTGCATCATCATATGCCGGTAAATAAACAGTATAGTGCCCCTTATCCTGAACATCCAGCTCACGCACGGAATTACGAATGACAGGAGTGTAAATATTCTTATTATAGCTTTTAAAATGAAAACCGTAAGCATGCGCCGTGGGGGCATAATTCTTCATAATAAATTTACCCAGCATATCCGTCTCATCTGGTTTGGGACTGGAAGCATCTAACGCTGCGATCTGATGACTCAAACCAATACAGGGAAAATCCTTCATATGAGCAGACCAGGCAGATATGGGTTCAAAATCATTAATAACAAGATCATACTGATCTATGGGAAGTGATTTGATTTCTTGTGTAAATTTACGAACAGTAGAACTCATAAATGTCTTCCAGAGATCTACCCCTCCTGATTTCCCAAAAATAAAACTCAAACCATGCAGGCGATATTTCACTTCAAACGGTAAAACTAAATCCGCTTGGATTCCACTCACCAAAACATCAACCTCTCCAAAATTACGTAAACAAGGCACAACATCCATCGCTCGACTGAGGTGGCCATTACCTGTACCTTGTACCGCATAAAGTATTTTCATAAACTTCGCGATTATTTATCGGCAAAATAAAAATTTTTCATGACAATAAAGTTAAATTTAGGTTACGTTTTTTGTTCTTAACAAAGAATACATTTAAAAATGCGAAGGATATTTTGTAACTTACTATTTATTAACCAATTGTTTCAACATGAAAGGATTATCAATTATAATCTCTTTATTTATTATATTTATAATATGTAGCTCATGGGGATTTTTTGCACATAAAAAAATTAATGAATATGCCGTTTATACCCTTCCTCCAACATTAGCTTCCTTTTATAAGAAAAATATTCTCTTAATTAGTTCAAAAGCCGTAGACGCAGATAAAAGATGCTATATAGATAGCCTTGAATCGCCCCGCCATTATATCGATATTGATGATTATAACGAGCCCTCGATTGACTCGATCCCCATTCACTGGACAAAAGCCAAAGAAAAATATCAGGAAAAACAGCTCTTGTTAAATGGAATTGTCCCTTGGCAAATATCATTTTCCTACCATAAACTCGTCAAAGCATTTAAATTCAAAGATATTAGACAGATCATCCATCATTCTGCAGACCTAGGGCACTATATTGGTGATGCTCATGTTCCTTTACATACAACCAAAAATTATAACGGACAATTAACCAACCAAATTGGAATACATGCATTTTGGGAAAGTCGTTTACCCGAAATGTTTGTCAAAGAGTATTCATTTATAAAAGGTCCAGCAAAATTTATTGAAGATCCATTGCATACCTCCTGGAATATCGTCAAACAAAGTAACTTGCTTGTTGACTCAGTACTTGCACTTGAAAAACAACTGGATAAATCTTTTTCAAAACATCAAAAATATTCCTTTATAGAGCGAAATAATCTACTGATCAGAACCTATTCCGATGAATATGCCAGGGCCTATCATACTGCCCTCAATGGCATGGTTGAAAAAAGAATGGCTAGTGCTATACAACAAGTGGGGTCATTCTGGTATTCTGCTTGGGTTGAGGCCGGACAACCAGACCTCAAAAATCTACAAAAAGTAACCATAGATGACCAGCCCCTTGATATCAATAATAAAAAAAATATGGGCAGAGAAGAACTATAAAACAACCGGACTATATACTTATTAAAAACTGGCACCCTGCAATTAAACAATACATACCTACTTTTGTCCGGTAAATTTTAAGAAGAGCCATAATGAGTAAGAATTTAACGCTATTAGCATTATCCTTAGTTGGATATTCTTATGCTTTTAGTCAAGAAGTAACTAATAATAAGACGTTAACTTTAAAAGATACTACAAATTTAAATGAAGTTATCATTAATCAGAACCGTCTACAGATTCCATTCTCTAAGCAGACCAGAAACATTCAAATTATAACGCAAGAAGATATTAAACGTCTTCCCGCAAAGTCTGTTAATGAACTTTTAGCTTATATTAATGGTGTGGATATCCGTCAAAGAGGTCCTTTCGGTTCACAGGCAGACGTCACAATCGATGGCGGATCATTTGAACAGACCTTGATCCTACTAAATGGAGCAAAAATATCAGATCCACAAACTGCCCATCACTCCCTTAATCTTCCCATTCCTACCGACGCTATTGAACGGATCGAGATCATTAAAGGACCAGCATCCCGTATTTATGGAATCAACAGCCTAACCGGGGCTATTAATATTGTCACAAAAACAGTCTCAGAAAATCTGATCAGTGCACAGGCGTATACCGGCACTTCTTTTAAAAACAGTGAGGATACACAAAACGGAAAATATTACGGCAAGGGTTTTCAATTGGGATTTACCCATAAAATTGCACAATTCAGTCAGCAGCTGTATTTAGGCCATGAAGATTCCAATGGTCAACGCTATAATACAGCTTCAAAAAGCAATAAAATCTATTACCAAGGAGCGTATGCACCTGACTCTTTAAATAATATATCGACCTCATTCGGGTATATTGACAATCAATTTGGAGCCAACGGATATTATGCTGCCCCCGGAGACAAAGAATCCTACGAATTGGTGAAAACAGCTTTTGCAACTATACAGTCCAAACATAAACTATCCAATGCACTAACGATATCTCCTAGAATTTCGAACAGATACAACGAGGATGATTACCGTTATTTCAGACATGACCTGAGCAAAGCAAGAAGCCAGCACTACAACAATGCCTTTATGGCCGAATTAAATGCCACATACGAACAAAATTATGGCTCATTCGGCCTTGGAGTTGAAAGCAGATTCGAAAATATCAACAGTTCAAACATCGGTAAGCACAGCCGCGAGAATTATGGTGCTTATGTCGAATTTAAAACTGAAATGATCAAAAATTTATTTATTAATGTAGGTACCTACCTCAATTATAACAGTGACTACAACTGGCAGGTTTTCCCTGGAATAGATCTTGGATATGATATCAATAATCATTGGAAATTGATTTTTAATGCAGGATCGAGCCAAAGGATACCCTCATTTACAGATCTTTACTTAAATCAGAGACCTGCAAACATTGGAAATTCTTCACTTCAAGCCGAAAGAGCAAAACAAGTTGAAGGAGCTATAAAATATACCAGCGGAAATGTTATTGCACAGGCAGGATATTTTTATAGAACAATTAATGATTTTATTGATTGGACACGTAATCTGAACACTGAGCCTTGGCAGCCTCAAAACATGGACAATAATGAAGTCCAGGGATTTAACGTCAATTTCCGTATTAATATTAATCCTCAGAATTCCATTACAAAGTATTATGCTGTTATCGGATACAGCTATTTGAATCCCAGAATAAAAAATAATACTACAGAAAATAATTTATCAAAGTACACTATTGAAAGCCTAAGAAATCAGGCAAACCTAAACTTTACTATAAGTCACAGGGATTGGAGTTTTACCACTGCCAATCGTTTTAACGAACGTTTATCTTACAAATCGTACTTTATTTCAGACGTACGTTTAGCACGTCAAATCGACAAGTTAAATCTTTATGTTGACGCGCAAAATCTATTTAATGTCAAATATATAGAGGCCGGAGCTGTACCCATGCCAGGTACCTGGTATTCCTTAGGTGCCAAATATACAATTGCTTATTAAACAAAATAGGTCAGCCTAACTAGACTGACCTATTTTTATTTCTTTTTCAGGACATATCGGAGACCTCCCAAAACATGGGTCTGAAATTTTTCCTCATCAAAAGTCTCTAAGGTGTGACCTAATCCCGTATAGAATGATCGGCCTCCATCAAATTCCTGATACCACGCTATCGGATGAAATTTCCCCATCTTTCCCCCTTTGTAACTTGTTTCATCCAAATCCATCAAAATATGAAGCCCCTCCCTTACCGACTTAAAATCATACCATTCATCGCGGTGAAACCATATCTTTGGTAAATGCTTTGTCGCAAGATGCTTCTGGTTTACAACCCGGATTTGAGCATCCTGAACGGCCGGATGTGAAGAAAAATACCCCCCCACAAGTTGTCCGTACCAAGGCCAGTTAAATTCCGTATCACTTGCAGCATGTATACCTAAAAAACCTTTACCTGATTGAATAAAACGGACAAACGCAGCTTTTTGACTTTCATTAAAAATATCACCCGTTGTACTCACAAAAACTAAAGCATCATATCGCGAAAGAATAGAATCCGTAAACAATTGACTGTCCTCAGAATGATCTACTAGCATATTTTTTGAAGATATCAATTGCTTTAAAACAGCAACCCCATGCTCTATACTTTCATGTCTAAATCCAGTAGTTTTTGAAAAAATCAAAATTCTTTCCTGCGCACTCAATTGGGTAACAAAGAAAATAGTGAAGAGAAATGATACTCTTTTAATTATGCTGCACATCATGTTGTTAGGTTTATGCGATTAAATTACGATAAAAATCTAAACTTTCTATAATTAAGTCTTCCGTAACAAAAATATCATAATCACAAGAACCAATTTTATTCAATAAAGCGAAACCAATCTGATTAGAATGATTTTTCTTATCATTATTCATTAAACTCAACAATTCATGATCAATAGAATCATCAAATTGATAATCAGCAAAATTCTTTCTAAACGTTGTTATTAAATCCTCTAATTCTTCTAATGAAAGACCATTCAATTTATGTGACAGATAGCCTTCGCAAATCATACCGACAGCAATAGCCTCGCCATGTAGCAACGAATGTTCATCATGAAGTAAAGAATAACCTTCTATTGCATGACCAATAGTATGCCCAAAATTTAAGATTTTCCGTAAACCCTTTTCTGTTGGATCCTGGGTTATGACCGTGTTTTTAACCCCAACGGAATGTCTCACATGCTCGGTCGTTATAGCCGAAACATCCAAATTTTTAACCTTATTATAGTACGCCCCATCAAAAATTAATCCGTGCTTGATAACCTCCGCAAAACCAGAAACCAACTGTCTTCTTTCCAATGTTTTCAAAAACACACTAGCGATAAAGACAGCCTGTGGCTGCGTAAAAGTCCCGATTATATTTTTATAATTATCTAAATCTATTCCCGTCTTACCACCTACAGATGCATCCACTTGAGACAATAATGTTGTCGGAATCTGAATAAAGTCAATACCACGTTTAAAAGTAGAAGCCGCAAATCCCCCCATATCCGTGACCACACCACCACCTAAGTTAATCAACAGACTATGTCTGTCAGCCCCAAAGTCAAGCATTGTTTTCCATACACCGATACAGAAATCAATATTCTTATTTTCTTCACCAGGATCAACCTCAATCACATCGTAGTTTCCCAATTCAGCTAAAATTGGCTGTACAACAGGCATACAGTTATCATTGGTATTGCGATCAACTAAGACAAAAATCTTTGAGTAATTTCGTTCCTGTATAAAGGTTTTTAGAGACTGTAATGAGTCATCAAAGACTACTTGATAGCCTAAACTTTCTATAAATTGCATTTCTAATGGATTCAGTTTACGTTTTTTATAAACAAATTTTGTTATATCTTATACCAATTTTACTTGTTGACCCTCAAACTCGACGATATCATCGGGTCTAACTTTCATTCTTTTCCTATACTCTACCTGACCATTAACGGTCACCATCCCCTCAGTAACAACTAACTGAGCCATAGCACCATGCTCTACCCAATTTAAAGCTTTAAGTAACTGAATTAACGGAATATATTCTCCTTCGATTTTGAATGTTTGCATAAAGCAAAAATAAGTTAATATTTCAGGAATCTCCTAATCAATAAGTGGTAATATTTTTGAATTTAGTACATTTGTGTGGATTAGATTAAAATAATGACACAGATTGCTGAACCCAGAAAACTATCTTTTGATAATACAGAAATTGCATTCAAAAGTAAAACCGATAAAGATTTAGATCGTGCTTATTTACTGTATAAAGTAATAGCAAGTAATTTCTTAGTAAAAGTCGGACCTCCAATTACTAATTTTGCTCTAAATATCGGACTACCTATCCAAGGAATCATTAAGTCAACCATTTTCAAACAGTTTTGCGGTGGCGAAACAATTGAAGGTTGTACATCTGCAATCAATCACCTAGGAGAAAACAATGTGGGTACAATCCTGGATTATTCTGTAGAAGGAGAAGATACTGAGGCCGCATTTGATGCTACTTTTAAAGAAACATTACGCACAGTAGTTGCTGCAAAAACAAATAAATACATCCCTTTTTCAGTATTCAAACCTACAGGGCTTGGCCGTTTCGAATTATTTGAGAAAGTAAACGCAAACGAAACGTTAACAGAAGCAGAGCAAGCAGAGTACAACAGAATGTACGATCGATGTGATGAAATCTGTAAAGCCTGTTACGAAGCTAATGTTAAAGTATTAATTGATGCTGAACACTCTTGGATTCAAGATGCCATTGATGACATAGCCCGCGATATGATGGAAAAATACAATAAAGAACAACCTATTGTATACAACACCTATCAATTGTACAGACATGATAAATTAGCCTCTTTAAAAGCTGATTTTGATTATGCAAAAACACAAAACTTCTTTTTAGGTGCAAAAATCGTACGTGGTGCCTATATGGAAATTGAAAGACAGAGAGCAGCTGAAAAAGGTTACCCATCTCCTATTCAACCTACAAAAGAAGCAACAGACAAAGATTACGATGCCGCTATTCATTTCATACTGGATCATATCGATCGCTTTGGTGTTATGGCAGGCACACACAATGAAGCAAGTAGTCTTTTGTTAGCAAATGAGCTTGACAGACGTGGAATAGATCATAGAAGCGACCGTATATTTTTCGCACAATTGTTGGGTATGTCAGATAATTTAACATTTAATTTATCTGAATCAAACTACAACGTTGCAAAATATATGCCTTACGGACCGATAAAAGCTGTTATGCCTTATTTATTCCGTAGAGCACAAGAAAACACATCAGTAGCTGGTCAAACAGGTCGAGAGCTGGGGTTAATCATTAAAGAGAAACAAAGAAGAAAAGCTAGTCGTTAAGACTAGCTTTTTTTATAAATTTGTACCTTCAATAATCAGATATGTCACCCGAATCAATAGAGAAATTCAATAAACTCAATAAAATAGCAGAACCATACGACGCCTTACTTTTTGATGTCGATGGAACCTTAGCTGACAATATAAGTGCGCATAAAGCAGCCTACGTAGCTACAGCAGCAGAATACAATGTCCTGTTGGATGATAGTCTAATCGACGAAACCGCAGGATGGCCAACCATAGCTGTTGCAAAAGAAATCTGTATCCGCTATAACACCACTTTTGATGTTCATGAATTTTCAAAAAGAAAATCAGCCATCTTTATAGAACAGTTCATCCAGCAGACACAACCTATTGATTATGTTGTCGAACATCTAAAATACCAGATTGGAAAGAAACGTATTGCGGCTGTTTCTGGAGGAACCAGATCAACATTAAACATCACACTAACCGTCCTTGGAGTACTTGATAAATTGGAAACCTTGGTGTGTGCCGGTGATACTCCTAATGGAAAACCATCGCCTGAGCCATTTTTATTAGCGGCCGAGAAGCTTCAGGTTGACCCTGCTAAGTGTTTAGTTTACGAGGACGGAATCCCAGGAGTACAAGGAGCTTTGGCTGCTGGAATGGGTGCTGTTCGTATTGATCAGCTTTAAAAACTCGTTACAACCTTTAAACCTCCATTGGTATAATTAAAGTCAGTAGATTTAAGACCCCCAACAGGAAGTTTGACAAATGGCTCTACGGCTATGGACAACTTCTTACCTACTGTCATCTTTTTTCCAATGGAGAGATTAACAAATCCATTAAAATCATTCGTATTTACAGCACTTCCTTTAAATGTTTGTTTAACGTTTTCAGGAGAAGATACCGCCTGACCATTATTAGCCGAAGTATTCTCATTGATGCCATTTACAAAATAATTTTCTTGTGTCTGATCCAAAACCCCAACGTAGGATACCCCAACGGAAGTGTAGAATGATTTACTTACATGATAACGCACATCTACCGGAATATCAATCGTTAAAAGTTTATTATTAACAGCACTTAATTCTTTATCGACAGTTTGTCTAGCCAAAAGTAAAGATTCATTATTTTTCATGACAGGACTATTAGAAACAGCATCATTAAACGCCATACCAGCTGACTGCACTGCTCCTAAGTTATTTTGTCGATCTACTCCGGCCCCATACTGCTGCATAGAAACGCCTGAACGTATACTGATCTTATCGGTAATTTGGTACGCTAAACTTAATCCCCCCCCCATACTCATCTTATCGACTGTTGAAGACGGAGCCACAAATGCGCCTACCTCCCACTTCTTTATGGCAGATGCAAAATCATGTTTATCGGAATTCAAATTGAATATAGAACCCAGTTTTTCCAATTTCTGAGCAATAGAACTGTTTCCTTCTCCCTCTTTTCTAACGGTATTAGTATTTTGCGCTAGATTATTATTTTTAACTTCTTGCTTTTTAACCTCAACAAGTTCGTTACCACTTTTAGAAGTCATATCAACTGGTTCTTGTTTTACATCATTATCTGTGAAAATTTGCGTAGTCGCTTCCAAAAGATGATCGATAGAAGCAATAGCATGTTCAATTTTGTTTTTAACTATGCTACGTTGATCAGAAGAAGCATCAATAAGCTGTTTCGGTGAATGATCTAATTTCAAAATAGGGGTATCATCCTTATTTGTTTCAACAGTATTTGTTTCAACAGTTAATTTATCTGTATCCAATTTTGTCTCTACCGGTAAGTTTGCAACAATTGTCCCATGATTGACAGCGGACTGATTTAAATACAAAAATGAAGCACTAGCAAAGAGCAGCACAGCAGCAGCTGCACTCCAATACTTCCAGTTCGTTTGCTTCTTAGAAACAAGAGATACATCATGTGACGCAAATTTTTCCCATGCACCTTCCGAATAAGGAAGCTCATGAGCTTTCATTTTGTCGACGATATGGTCTATTAATTCCTTATTTTTTTCTTTTGCCATTTTACACGCTACTTCTTGTTATTTAAATTCCTGTCTTATCTTATGTTGTTCCAAATAAAGCATCCTTAACTTTTGCTTTGCTCGAGTAAGATAAGTACGGGAAGTACTATCCGGGATATGCAACTGCTTTGCAATTTCATCATGCGAAAAACCCTCGATCTCATAAAGATTAAAGATGACACGCTGCAATTCTGGTAAAGAATCGAGCAACTTCATAATATCATCAACCTCTAGATTACTGGAGTTATATACCCTTGGCACATCAAGACTGCCCTCAGCTACATCTTCTAAAGAAGTCATCTCCTTTTTTGAGCGCAGAAAATCAATTGAAATATTAGCTGCAATTCTCCCTATCCATGACCGAAATGATTTCTCCAAAACATCATCCTCAACCAAATGGTTAAAAGAATCCAATCGTCTAAAAATCCGAATAAAAGACTCATTCGTTAATTCTTCAGCATCCACATCAGATTTAACATAGCGAATAATAATAGCCATCAAATATCCATAGTACTTTTTATAGACAAAAGCCTTCCCCTGCTCACGATTTCGTAAACAATCCTCCAGTGCACTTTTAAGTGTTACTTGTTTTTGCTTTTTTAAGTATGTTTGAATAATATTCACTCAATAAGACTATATTAATCCTTAATCTTCATCTAAAATAATACTTTCTGAATTAAGATTATGAAAGTCTTTCTTTTAATTTCTGCCATGCTGTTTTTTAAGTACATCTTCATAACGATACCGTATTACAAAACGCTACACCGTATTTTATAAATATTATATTGTTTTCACCTCTCATAAATGCAAAAAAAAAGCTATTTTTGTTCGATTTTTATATTATTTAATCCTTACCAATGAGTACTGTATTATCCGAACAGGAACAATTAAGAAGACAGGCATTGCAATCTCTAATAGATTTGGGTATCGACCCATATCCAGCTGAAGAGTTTGAGATCAATGCAAATGCTACTGATATATTAGAAAATTACGATAGAGATAAGCTTAACTATAAGAATATAAGCATTGCAGGACGTATCATGAGCCGTCGTGTTATGGGAAATGCGTCGTTCTTCGAAATTCAAGATAGTTCAGGCCGTATTCAAGCTTACATCAAACGTGATGACATTTGTCCTGATGAGGATAAAACGATGTATAATATCGTTTTTAAGAAATTATTAGATATTGGTGATATCGTTGGTATTAAAGGCTATGTTTTCACAACCCAGACAGATGCCATCTGTGTACATGTTGAAAAACTGACTGTATTATCTAAATCATTACGCCCTCTTCCAATCGTTAAAACTGCAGAAGGAAAAACATATGATGCATTCACAGATCCCGAATTGCGTTATAGAATGCGTTATGTCGATCTAGTAGTTAACCCGCAGAATAAAGAGATCTTTGTAAAAAGAACAAAATTGTTTAGTGCAATGCGTAATTTCTTTAATGACGCAGGTTATATGGAGGTTGAGACTCCAGTATTGCAATCCATCCCTGGCGGTGCTGCGGCCCGTCCATTTATCACACATCACAATGCTTTAGATATGCCTTTATATTTGCGGATTGCAAATGAGTTATATCTAAAACGCCTAATTGTGGGCGGTTTTGATGGCGTTTACGAGTTTTCAAAAAACTTCAGAAATGAAGGTATGGACCGTACTCACAATCCAGAATTCACAGCAATGGAGATCTATGTAGCTTATAAAGACTACAACTGGATGATGAAATTCACAGAACAATTGCTAGAACATTGTGCAATTGCTGTAAACGGCACCACCAAAGCGACATTTGGAGAACATGAAATCGACTTCCGTGCACCTTATAAAAGAATCACAATGGCCGATTCGATTAAAGAGTTCACAGGTTTTGATATTACAGGAAAATCTGAACAAGAAATTTTCGAAGCAGCCAAAGGAATGGGAATTCCGGTCAATAATACCATGGGTAAAGGCAAGTTAATTGATGAGATTTTTGGCGAAAAATGTGAAGGTAAATACATTCAGCCTACATTTATCACAGATTACCCTAAAGAAATGTCGCCATTAACAAAAAAACATCGCGACAATCCTGAAATCACAGAACGCTTTGAGTTAATGGTATGTGGTAAAGAAATTGCAAATGCATATTCGGAGTTAAATGATCCGATCGACCAACGTGAGCGTTTTGAAGCACAAATGGCCTTATCAGCACGTGGCGATGACGAAGCCATGTTTATCGATCAAGATTTCTTACGTGCATTAGAATATGGAATGCCTCCAACATCAGGATTAGGCATTGGTATGGATCGTTTAATTATGTTCCTGACCAACAATGCCTCTATTCAGGAAGTATTATTTTTCCCGCAAATGCGACCAGAAAAAATAGTAACAGTAGCTTCGACAGAAGATTATGTTGCATTGGGTATTCCAGCAGAATGGGTTCCTGTTTTACAAAAAATGGGTTTCAATACTATACCGGAATTAAAAGAAGCTAATCCTAATAAAGTATTCAATGACCTTGGAGGTATGCGTAAAAAAATGAAATTAGAAATCACCATGCCAACAAAAGACGAGGTCTTGGCATGGTTTGCATAAATAATTAGTTCGTACAGAAGCCGGCTATCCAAAAGGTAGCCGGCTTCTGTTTTTTGTAAAAAACGTGTAAAGAATTGTTTACACAGCTCGCTGTGCCTATCAACGCGCATTATCCTAACCACAAAAACAAAGAGCCATCAATTTTTTAATTTATTTAATACTACTTTTAAGTTATAAACATTAAAAAATGAAAAATATACTTTCCATAGATGGTGGTGGAATAAGAGGTATAATACCTGCTCTAGTATTGGTCGTTTTAGAAGAAATTCTTCAAAAGAAGAGCAATGACCCGGATGCACGAATTGCAGAATATTTCGATTTTATTGCAGGAACTAGTACTGGAGGTATCTTAGCCTGCATTTTATTATACCCAAGTGAGGAAAATCCTTCAAAACCTAAGTTTTCTGCTAAAGAGGCATTAGATCTGTACGTCTCCCACGGCACTGATATTTTCAAAACAACAAGATGGAGACGCTTTCTAAGTGAATTCGGATTGGTGAGTGAATTATATTCAGCTACCGCATTAGAGAATGTATTACATGAATATTTTGGCGACACCAAACTAAGCCAACTAATAAAACCCTGTATTATAACGGCTTATAATATTGAACTCCGGAAAAATCATTTTTTTAGACAGCAAAAAGCTATTACACATGGAATAGCACGAGACTTCTATCTAAGAGATGTCTGCAGAGCGACCTCCGCCGCACCTACCTATTTTTCTGTTGCGGAGATTTATTCCATTGCAGGTACAAGATTTCCATTGGTAGACGGTGGCATGGTGGCTCAAAACCCATCCATTTGCGCTTTGATTGAAGTGATGAAAGCTTTTGAAGATACAGAGATAAACGATCTGTTTATGGTCTCATTAGGTACCGGGGTTGCAAAAAAAGCTTATAACTATGAGCATTTTAAGAAAAAACTGGCCATTACCATTGGTCCAGCTTTAGTCGATATTATGACAAGTGCCTCTGCAGAGAGTACCGAATTTTTTATTGAACAACTGTTTCAATTCAATAGAAAATCCAAAAACTACATCCGACTAGAGCCAACAAATATGTCAAGTGTTGAGTCCTCCATGGATGCGGCATCCAAAAACAACATCCAAAAACTTATCTCGCTAGCAGATAGACTGATGAGCGAAAATGAAGTTCAACTCACCAAGATAGTGGATCATCTAATAAAAGAAAAAGAGGCAAAAAACAAGAAAAATCCGTGGTCTAAGTTGATGGATAGGTTGTAAAAGTTTACATTTACGCATATTTTAAATCTATATGGCACTGAATATCGTTTGGATCTCATTTTTTGTAATTGCGTTCATCGTTGCTTTGATCAAGCTTATTTTCTTTGGAGACACCGAAATTTTCATGAAAATTATCAATGGCATGTTTGACAGTGCTAAAAACGGTGCCGAAATCTCCTTAGGTCTCGTCGGCATGATGACATTCTGGTTAGGCATCATGAAAGTGGGTGAAAAAGCAGGAATGATTACCTTATTTGCAAAAGCTGTAAATCCATTTTTCAGCAAGCTCTTCCCTGGAATCCCAAAAAACCATCCTGCAAACGGCTCTATTATTATGAATTTTTCAGCCAATATGCTAGGTTTAGATAATGCGGCAACACCGGTCGGACTAAAAGCAATGCAGGAACTGCAAGAACTTAACCCAGAAAAGGAAACCGCGACGAATGCACAAATTATGTTCTTAGTGCTCAATACCGCTGGAATAGCACTTATTCCAACATCGGTAATTGCTCTAAGAATGGCCAATGGAGCAGCAAACCCCGCAGATATTTTTATTCCAGCTTTGATAGGAACCTTTATTTCGTTTATATCAGGGATGATCGCTGTTGCATTCTTTCAAAAAATAAACCTCTTTAAACTACCCATCCTGATATTCCTAGGCAGTTTCATAGTCATGATGGCTGGACTATATTTCGGTTTAAATGGCTTGCCTCCAGAAAAAATTGAAATTGTAACCGGACTAATCGGTGGTGTTTTAATTTTTTCCATCATTATCCTATTTATCGTTTACGGCGCATTTAAAAAACTAAATGTTTACGATGCCTTTATAGATGGTGCAAAAGACGGATTTAAAACATCCATCATGATCATCCCCTTTTTAATCGCCATACTGGTGGCTATATCTGCTTTCCGAACAACAGGATGTATGGACTATATTGTGAATGCAATCGGTTCTTGTTTCGCTTATTTTGGCTTGGACACACGTTTCGTACCAGCTCTTCCAGTAGGATTAATGAAAACATTAAGTGGTGGTGGCGCTAGAGGACTTATGGTCGATGTCATGCAGGCATATGGAGCAGATTCGTTTCAAGGACGACTTGCCAGTGTTATCCAAGGTTCCTCCGAAACAACTTTTTACGTTCTAGCAGTATATTTTGGCTCTGTAGGCATTAAAAACACTAGACATGCGCTTATATGTGGCTTAATTGCCGATCTTGTTGGACTAATTGCAGCTATTATTTTAGCGTACATCTTTTTTGGTTAAACTTTAATCTTTCAATAACATGAAAAAAACAATTGCTTTAATTGCACACGATGGTAAAAAACCAGAAATGGTTGCCTTTGTAAAAGACCATATTGAGTTCTTAAAAAAAGCTCATCTAGTCGCGACAGGCACCACCGGTTCTTATGTAAAACAAACAGGACTCGAAGTCGAATTAAAGTTAAGCGGACCTATGGGCGGAGATGCACAGATTGCAGCATTAGCTGCAGAAGGTAAAGTAGATGGAATCATATTTTTCAGAGATGCATTAGGTAAACATGCGCATGAACCCGATATTCAGATGCTGATGCGGGTTTGTGATTTGTACAACGTACCATTAGCAACCAATCCCGCAACTGGAAGCCTCATTATCGAAGGTCTACTGGAAGATGAACTATAACCAGGAATTTAATATTCACTTCATAAATTCCTAATCCCCTTATTATTTTTTATATTTAGAGATATGAATGATAATGAAATCTTAGTAACAATAGGTAATACGCCATACACAACAACAATCAAGCATGGAAATAATACGCTAATTGCAGATGAACCTGAAGAATTAGGAGGTCAAGATGAAGGATTCAATCCGCCTGCCCTTTTACTATCTTCATTGGGTTCATGTAAAGCAATGACAGTAAAGATGTATGCTGACCGCAAAAAATGGGATTTACAGGAGGTAAATATTAAACTTTCATACGAAATTTTAAAAAGTGAACTGCAACAGACCACCTATATCAAATGTCATGTTTCTCTTAAAGGAAATCTAGATAAAGATCAAAAAGACAGACTTCTCCAAATTTCAGAAAAATGTCCTATTCACAAAATTCTTTCTAATCCGATTATTATTTCTTCCAACCTGATCTAAAAAAATCAATTAGAATTTTTGATTATATCCACGAGATGCTATATTTGTCGCCACAAAGAATCATGAACATGCAAAATGAACAGCACACTCCTATTGACTCTCCTTTTACTTCAATAAAAAGAGAAAATTGGAAAAAACTGAACGGTCACTTTAAGCACACATTTTCGCAACACGACTTGGATCAATTGCATGCACTTAATGAACCATTGAATGCAGAAGAAATCGAAGATGTCTATTTCCCTTTAAGTCATCTCTTGGGTATTCATATTGAACGGTTTCAAGATTTACACAGAAGCACAAATCATTTTTTCGAAAAAAATGAAAGTACGCTTCCCTTTATTATTGGTATTGCTGGCTCTGTAGCTGTAGGTAAAAGTACAACAGCACGTGTATTGCAACGCGTCCTGACTTTATTGCCCAGTAAACCAAAAGTAGATTTAGTAACGACTGATGGATTTCTGTATCCGAATCATATCCTGAATGAAAGAGGCATAATGAATCGTAAAGGTTTTCCGGAAAGTTACGATGCTAAAAAATTAATACAGTTCCTTTCCGCTATAAAATCAGGCATGGGATCACTTTCGGTACCCCTGTACAGCCATTTAGAATATGATGTCTTACCTGATGACCAGCAACAGCTGATCCATCATCCTGATATCTTAATCGTCGAAGGCATTAATGTACTGCAGGTCAATTCGCAAAGACCACGAAAAGGACATAGTGTATTCGTGTCAGATTTTTTTGACTATACCATATATGTTCATGCCAGCGAAAAAAACTTATTAGAGTGGTATACCAACAGGTTTGAATCTTTAAGACGTACAGCATTTCAAAATCCGGCCTCATTCTTTCACAAATATGCCGACATGAATACTGAAGAAAGTATCCAGATGGCACATCAGATCTGGAATGAGATCAACAAACCAAATCTGGTCCAGAATATTTTACCAACACGGTACCGCGCTGATCTAATTTTAGAGAAAGGCAGTCATCACTTTGTTAAAAATGTAAAGGTCCGTAAGATTTAATCTTCCCGCGTACGAAATAATAAAATCTCATTTAAAATTTCATTCTGAATCTGATAATGTAATTTATTGCTACTCGATATGGTATTGAGCTCAATCTTATATTTCACAAAGTCCTTACCGATTTCGGCAACTTTTATTTTAAATAAATCGTCCCAGATAATATTCTTATTTATTTTCAGGATAGGTCTTAAATGATTTTCAACAGATTGGACATGCAACGGTTTTTCTAAAGGAAGTTCAAATTTAACGATCAGTTTATTCGACTTTTGAGAAGATTTATTGACCATCGTTGATGTGAATATCAAATTATTTGGAATTAGCACAACATCATCATCTTCATCACGAACGACAATATTTGCCAAAGTAATATCAACAATTTTACCCTGATAATTACTAATTTTAATATGGTCTCCAATGGAAAATTGATCAGAAAACATAACCAGCAATCCACTGATCATATTGGTAATATACTCCCTAAATATAACCGCAATAGCCATCGCAACGATGGTCATGCTGGTTATAAACTCCTTAGGATCAATTCCCAGCGCAACCATCAACGTAATCACAATCATACCAGCATTCAATACTGTAGCAACCCGGGAAATACCCAGTACAAAATTTCCTCTCACATCATGGTTTGCATGTTTACGGTTATACAGCGAAACAATCAAGAACCGGCCGATTGAGATCAACAGATTGGCGGTCAAAAAAGTATTTAAAGCATAAGCAAAGTGAAGAATAATCTTGTTTTTCTCGTAAAAAGAGGCTAAACCCACAAAAGAATAGCTTAAAGCTATCCACACAGCACAACGAAATACAAAAGATAGGGATAATTTATTTTTAACCATTGAAATCTAATTTTCTTTAGGAACTAAACTAATCATTTTTCATTCAATACAAAAAAATGATACTCCTAAAAATAAGTATATTTGCAAAAGACCAATGGTCGAAAAATATGAACGAAGAAACAACAACAGTAGAGCTTACAGTTACAGGAATGCATTGTACAAACTGTGCAATTGCTATTCATCAATATTTAGAAAAAAAAGAGGCAAAAGATATATTTGTCGACTTTGCATCTGATGAAGTTAAATTCTCAGGAATAACGGCAAAAGAACTTCCCGAAATAACAAAAGGGATTGAAAATTTAGGTTTTCAGGTCCTGACTGATGAAAGTCCAAAGGAATCATTTTATAAAAAAATAGAAACCAAATTTTGGTTCAGTCTATTTTTTACGCTTCCTCTCTTTGCACATATGTTTATACAACACCCTTTGTTGCATGACCCATACATCCAGCTCGGACTCTGTGCTCCCGTATTTCTGCTCGGTTTTTTTCATTTTGGTAAAAGTGCGTTTTACTCCCTTAAAAATGGCATGCCAAATATGGACGTGCTCATATTTATAGGTGCAACAGCTGCATTCACGTACAGCCTCATCGGCACCCTCAATCACCTAGGCCCAGATTATATGTTCTATGAAACTTGCGCAACAATCATCACGCTCGTTCTATTGGGAAATCTATTTGAAAAAAAATCCGTAAAAAAAACAACATCTGCAATCGGAGACCTTATTAAGATTCAAAATGTAACCACAACAAAAATCACAGCAGATCTAGAAGAGATCATCCATACAAGAGATGTTAAACAAGGCGATGTTTTACTGATCAAATCAGGAGATCTTATTCCAGTTGATGGAGATATTATTGAAGGAGATGGCTTTGTCAATGAATCCATGATTACAGGAGAAAGCCTACCCGTTTTCAAAGATAGATATGCAACCGTCATCGGCGGAACAACACTAACAGAAGGCAATATAAAAATCACGGCCACCAAAGTTGGACGTAAAACCGTCCTTTCCCAAATTATCGCACTGATCAAGGAAGCACAATCAAAAAAACCACCTATTCAAAAACTCGGTGATAAAGTCGCATCATACTTCGTACCCTTTGTGGTCGTCATCGCCATTTTCACCTTTTTTATCACTTACTTTATAGCCGAAATATCACTACAGCAATCATTAATGAATGCCATTGCAGTACTTGTCGTCTCCTGCCCGTGCGCGATGGGTCTAGCGACCCCAACTGCTATCATGGTAGGTTTAGGAAGAGCGGCTAAAATGGGAATTTTAATTAAGGGAGGTGATACAATTGAAGAGATGTCGGATCTTAAATATATGGTATTCGATAAAACTGGCACTTTAACTACCGGAGATTTCAATATCAAAGCCATCCAAACTTTTGGAATAGAACAAAAACAAGTAGAATCTATCATTGCACAATTAGAAGGCTATTCAAATCATCCTATAGCAAAGTCCATCAGACAGCACATGAAAGAAGTAAAAGCCTACCGCATTGTCTTTCAAGATGTCAAAGAGATTAAAAGCGAAGGACTTTACGCTACAGATACAAATAGTAATGTGTATAAATTAATCAATGCACGTTTAGGAAAAGTAGATTATTCAAACCGCTACGACTTAATTCTATCCATTAATGATGTCGTAGTTGCAGGCTTAGTGATTGAAGATCAAATAAAACCTTATGCAAAAGAACTCATTCAAGCCATTAAAGGCAAAAATATAACCCCAGTAATATTAAGTGGTGACCGAAAAAGTAAATGTGACCTAGTCGCTCAAAAACTTGGAATAGCAGAAGTTTATTCCGATCGCAATCCTGAAGAGAAATTGAATATTATCAACAAACTTAAAAAAGCAGGTATTACAGCAATGGTCGGCGACGGTATAAATGATGCTCCTGCCCTGACAACAGCCCACGTCGGTATCTCTCTAGGTGACGCAAGTCACATTGCGATACAATCTGCTAAAATAATTCTTTTGAATTCCGATCTAAAATCGATTGAAAATCTATTACTTATCGGAAGGCACACACTGCAAACGATCAAAGAAAATCTTTTCTGGGCATTTGCCTATAATATCATCGCAATACCGCTCGCAGCAATGGGATTTTTAGGCCCCATGCTCGCCGCCTTCTCAATGGCTTTCTCCGATGTTATTGTCATCGGCAATTCACTTCGTCTTCGTTTTAAAAAACTGCGGTAACAAGCAATTGACCGCATTTAAATCTTTTTTAAATCAATAAAAAAATAGACTATTTTTTTCACTATCTTGAACCTCAAAACATTCGCTTTTGAGGTTATTTTTTTGTAACTTCGCATGCGTAGCAATCCGTGTAAACGGGATTGTTTAATAGTTTTATCGAAACCAAATTAATATGGCTGAAGAAACAGAAAATGATAATAATTTAGTACCTGCAAACGATCGAATTCTTTCGGTAAGTATCGAGGATCAAATGAAAACTGCCTACATTGATTATTCAATGACAGTTATTGTTTCTCGTGCATTACCAGATGCTAGAGATGGTATGAAGCCTGTACACCGTCGTGTTCTTTACGGTATGTTGGATTTAGGTGTTACAAGCAGTAAGCCTTACAAAAAATCTGCCCGTATTGTTGGTGACGTATTAGGAAAGTACCATCCACATGGTGATACTTCCGTATACGATGCAATGGTACGTCTAGCACAAGACTGGAACATGCGCTACCCTTTAGTGGATGGTCAAGGTAACTACGGTTCTGTCGATGGAGACCCTCCTGCGGCAATGCGTTATACGGAAGCAAGATTGAAAAAAATTGCGGAAGAAATTTTATCGGACATCAATAAAGATACAGTAGACTATCAATTGAACTTTGATGACTCTTTGGAAGAACCAACAGTATTACCAACACGTATTCCCAATCTATTGGTAAATGGTGCTTCAGGTATTGCAGTCGGTATGGCAACCAATATGGCGCCACACAACTTAACAGAAGTTATCAACGGTACAGTTGCATATATTGACAACCGTGATATCGATGTACCCGAATTGATGCAATATATCAAAGGCCCCGATTTTCCTACAGGAGGTTTGATATATGGTTACTCGGGTGTTCAGGATGCAGAGAACACTGGCCGTGGTCGTGTCGTGATGCGTGCTAAAACAGAAATTGAAGTATCAAAATCAGGTAAAGAGTCTATTATAGTTACAGAAATTCCTTATCAGATCAATAAAGCGAATATGATTGAACGTACCGCTGAATTGGTTAATGAAAAAAAATTAGAAGGAATTTCAGCAATTCGCGATGAGTCAGATCGTACGGGTTTACGTATTGTATACGATATTAAACGCGATGCTAACGCAAATGTCGTTCTAAACAACCTATTCAAGTACACAGCATTACAAACCTCATTTTCAGTAAACAATATTGCTCTTGTAAAAGGTAGACCAGTATTGATGAACCTGAAAGATATGATTCAGGTATTCGTGGATCACCGTCATGATGTTGTCACGCGTCGTACACGTTTTGAATTGGCTGAGGCTGAAAAAAGAGCACATATTTTAGAAGGATATTTAATCGCGCTTGATCATTTAGATGAAGTAATCAAGTTGATCCGTGCCTCTTCAACTCCTGAAGATGCCCGCGTAGGATTAATGGAAAGATTCGGTCTATCAGATCTTCAAGCACGCGCAATTTTGGATATGACGCTTCGTCGTCTAACCGGACTGGAGCACGATAAGATTAAAGAAGAATATGCTGAGCTAATGAAAACGATCGATTACTTAAAATCTGTATTAGCAGATGAAGGTCTTCGCATGCAGATCATTAAAGAAGAACTGATCGAAATCAGAGAGAAATATGGTGACGAGAGAAGATCTATAATCGTCCATTCAGCAGAAGACATGAGTATGGAAGATTTCATCGATGATGAAGAAATCGTGATCACAATATCTCATAATAGCTATGTAAAACGTACTCCTCTAACTGAGTATAAACGTCAAGGACGCGGTGGACGTGGATCTATTGGTTCGACCACACGTGAAGAAGACTTTACAGAACATATTATTACTGCTTCGGCACATAATTATATGTTGCTATTTACAGAATCTGGTCGTTGTTTCTGGTTACGAGCATTTGAAGTTCCTGAAGGAAGTAGAACTTCTAAAGGTCGAGCGTTGCAGAATATCATCAATATTCCGAAAGACGAAAAAATTAAAGCATACATTTTAGTGAAGAACTTAAAAGACCAGGAATACCTGGAAAATAACTTCATCATTATGTGTACTAAAAAAGGTACAATTAAGAAAACGTCATTAGAAGCTTATTCACGTCCTCGTGCAAATGGTATCAATGCCATCAACATTAATGAGGGAGATCAGCTGTTAGAAGCTTGCTTAACAAGCGGAACAAGTGAAATTGTAATGGCATTACGTTCTGGACGTGCTATTCGTTTCAACGAGTCTACTGTTAGACCAATGGGTAGAACAGCAACTGGTGTTCGTGGTATTACTTTAGGTAGTGAGAGCGATGAGGTTATTGGTATGATTAGTGTAGATGATCCAGAGACTACGGTGCTTGTTGTATCTGAAAAAGGATACGGTAAACGAACAGATATCGAAGATTACCGAGTTACAAACCGTGGTGGTAAAGGTGTAAAAACAATTAGCGTCACTGAGAAAACAGGTAAATTAGTTGCTGTAAAAGGTGTTAACGATACTGAAGATTTAATGATCATCAATAAATCAGGTATTGTCATTCGAATTTCAGTAGAAGGATTAAGAGTGATGGGACGTGCAACGCAGGGTGTCCGTTTAATTAATCTGAAAGGTGAAGATGAAATTGCATCAATTACTAAAGTAGATAGAGAGGAAGAAGTGGAAGAAACGGAAGAAGAAATTCTTTCAGGTGAAGAAGTAGAAGATGCGTCAGAAAGCACTGAAACCGATCAAGACGATAAATCTGAATCTAACGAAGAATAAAAAAAGAATGAGAGCATTATTGACATCATTAATACTGTCAGCTACAAGTTTAACTGTTGTTGCCCAATCCAATATCAAGGAGGGCAACAACAGTTTTGCGCTTTATACACAAACTGGAGATATTAAAAATTTGGAGAACGCACGCAAATTTAGTGATGCAGCTTTCAAAACCCGTAAAGATTCTTCTTCAGTTCGTAATAATGTTTTGAGAGGACTTGTTTACAGTTCTTTAGCAGTTGTAGATTCCACCCGGAAACAAAAGTATACCATAGACCCTATTGATGAAAGTTTAAATACCTTAAAACTCATTGATAAGAAAAAAGCATATCGCAATTTCCCTGTAGAAGTTGATTATATCAAGCAAAATTTAGCAACTGCATTAATCTATAAATCAAATGTTGAGTTAAAAAATAACAAGTTTGAAGAAGCGTACAAAGGATTTCTGAAAGTAGACTCCCTTGGTTTCAAAAATGCCGATTTAAAATTTAATTTAGCAACTTTAGCTGTAAGCAGTAAACGATATCCTGACGCGATTAAATATTACAAAGAGTTAATCAAGCAGGATTCAAAAAAACCGCAATATTATCTAGAGCTCGCAGCTGTATATGAGAAAATCGGAACAAAACAAGATGAACTTAATACACTATCTGCAGGCCGATTAGAGTTTCCTCAGAACAAAGATATCCTCTTCAAGCTGATCGATATCTATGCTAAAAATGAATCTTATGACGCCATCTTAACGATAATTGATGAAGCGATCAAATTAGAGCCTGAAAATGTTGAATTAAATTACTTGGCGGGTTATGCATACGAAGACGCGAAAGATATTCGAAATGCAAAACAATATTATAATAAAGTTCTGCGTTTAGATGCTAATAACTACCCATCAAATTTAGCTTTAGGCCTTATTTATTTAAAGGATTTTCTTAAATCTAAATCTGACGAAGACAAACAATATGCGCAAGCTTATCTTTTGAAAGCAAATGAAATTAAACCATATGATGTGAATGCACTTAAAGCACTGTCTACTTATTACAATGCAATAGAAGATTATGTGCAGTTAGATCGTGTGAATATATTATTAAATCAATTAACAGTTAATTAGAGATGAACATTAAATCATTATTATTATTGGCAGCTGTTGCATCAGCAAGTACATCTGTTTATGCACAAAAAAATAATGTTAATAAGGCAAAAACAAGTATAGCAAAATTCGAAGAGCTAAAAGGTGCAGGTACGCCACAATTGGCACTGCCAAATTTGAAAACTGCACAAGAGGCTATTGATTTAGCTGTTGTTCATGAGAAAACAAAAGATAATGCAGAGGCATGGACAATCTATTCATTGGTTTATGCAAACTTAGCTAATTTAGATAAGTCTGCTGATGAGGCTAAAAAAGCTGAAGATGCAATTGTTAAAGCTAAAGAATTGGATAAAGATGGCGCAAATAAAGATAATATTCGTGTCTCTGAACAAGTATTAGGTCAATTCAACTTCAATCTTGGTGCTGAAGAATATCAAGGTCAAAAATACAAGGAAGCATATGACTCTTTTGAAAAAGCATTGACATATTTGCCAGGTGATACAACATTAATCTATTATGGTGGTATTTCAGCTCTTCAAAGTAACGATTATGCCAAAGCAATTGCGAAATATAAAGAGCTTATTCCTTCAAAAGAATTTTCTTCACATAAACAAATTGTTGTAGACTTACCAAAATTATATTTATCAGCTAAAGATACCGCTTCTGCATTGGATTATGCAGCAAAAGCAGTAGAAATGTATCCTGATGACAATGCAGCTGCGGTTCAAAATATTGAATTTAATTTGATTGCTGGTCGCGAAAAAGAAATTTTAGCGGGCATCACTGCGCAATTGGCAAAAGATCCAAATAACAAAAGCTTAAATTACTATTTAGGAATCGCTCATTCAGCAAATAAAAATGATGCTGCTGCAATTGAAGCATATAAAAAGGCTTTAGCAGTAGATCCTGATTATTTTGAAGCAAATACAAATATTGCAATCACAATGATGAATGGTGTACGTGAAAAATTAAATGTTTTAAACAACGATAGATCATTGAGCCAAGCAAAATACAACGAAGGAGTGGCTAAAATTAAGGAAGAAATTAAACCTGCTTTAGTTTATCTAACAAAAGCGGTACAATTACAACCTAAAAATGTAGATGCTTTGACTAACTTGAAAAACTACTATGTTTTCATGCAAGATGAAGCTAAGACAACTGAAATTACAGCTCAAATTAACGCTTTAAACTAAGTTTACTTAATCTTTAATAAGAAGGGGATTGCATGTATTGCAATCCCCTTCTTGTTTTTCATAGAGATCCACAAAGAAAACATATTTTGAATCGCCTCAGACCTTCTAAAAAGCTGGGGTTGGGCTATAATTAGTTTTTAAAAGCTTTAACTTAAATTAACATCATTAAAAAAAATATTTGTTATCTTTATAAAAATTATAATTTAAGCTCTGTATGTAAACCTAATTTTTACTATTATTTTTTAACAGAGTTAAACGATCTCAATGAAAACAACAATAAAATTTAATAATGTTAATACATTATTTTCTAAATCTTTAAAGGAAAGAATTAACGATTATTTCAAAACTAATAAAATCCAAAAAACAGGAGAAAAAAGAGTACTAACAAAAGCAATCATCCTGTTTGTAACCGCTATATCTTTCTACATCACATTAATTGTAATTCAACCCCACTGGTTAATCAGTGTTGTTGTATTAATTTTACTTGGAATAAATTTTGCTGCAATCGGATTCAATGTGATGCACGATGCCGGACATGATACATTCTCTAATAGTAAGAGACTAAACAGCGCCCTATCCTACAGTCTTAACCTAATGGGTGGGAATATCTATTTTTGGAAATTGAAGCACAACATTGCACATCATACTTATACCAACATTGAAGGTGAAGATCATGATATTGATATCAAATTTATGCGTGTGCATAAAGACCAAGAATTAAAAAAGCATCACTCCTACCAGAAATATTATTTTATGGTTCTATATAGCATCTCCTACTTAGCTTGGATTTTCTATCAAGATTATGAGAAATATTTTCTTGAAGCCATGGGAAGCAAAAAGAAATCATTCGATTTCCCTTTACGTGAAAAAGTGATCTTTTGGGTAAGTAAAATTATTCACATCAGTATTTTCATCGTTATCCCAGTTTTAGTGGTAGGATGGTTACCAACATTAGTTGGGTTACTAATTTCAGGTATCGCTTGTGGTATCTGTTTAGCAACCGTATTCCAGCTTGCGCACGTCGTAACTGAAACAGAATTTGTTGCCATAGAAGAAACTGCAGACCCAACAAAAATGGAAAATGAGTGGATGATTCACCAATTGAGCTCTACAGCTAATTTTGCTACAAAAAATAAATTTCTAACTTGGATTCTAGGTGGTTTAAATTATCAGGTTGAACATCATTTATTCCCTAAGATAAGTCACATCCACTATCCCGCGATTAATAAATTGGTCAGAGAAACCTGTCTGGAGTTCAATGTTAAATATCTTGAATACAAAACATTCAATTCAGCATTCAAATCACATGTGAGTGTGATTCAGTCCATGTCAAGATAGATATAACATTAAAAAATATAGAAAGGCTAAGCAGTTGATGTTTAGCCTTTTTTTTTGCTTCCTATAATAACATCAAGGAAATTACATTAATACATCCTTATTTTATACCACCGAAATCCCATTATGGCAATAGCATTACGCCACTACCCCACAAACTTCACAATACCAATACAACAATTCCATCGCATTATCCCTATAATCTTACACATGCTTAAAGGTTTATCAATCATTACTAATTACACCAAAGAAATAAAGAATAGATTTCCAAAATTTCAGCTTGTAGGATAAGCACATTGATCAGGAGCCTTAAATAATGACAAAGTAAAGGACAAGCAAGCATTGGTGGTAATGAAGCCGAAAAATAAAAAAGCCGTTGCAATAAATTGCAACGGCTTTGAAGAAGTATAATTATGTTTTATTTTTGTACTCGCTTAGAACGTGAATTTCACAGAAGCATTCCATGTACGTCCCCATCCCATTAACACATAGTTAGAGGTATCAATACCTTTCCAGTACTCAGCATTAGCTTTAGACTCAACATTTGAAGTCGCTTCAGAGATATACAATTTGTCTAATACGTTGTTCATATTAACACGGAAACTGATCGCATTTTTATCACTCAAAACAACCTTGTAAGATACACCTGCATCTAACAAATCGTAGTTTGGTAACTTCATCGTAGGCCTATTAGCAGGTAATGAGCTATACAGATTTTCATAACGTCTATAATCAGCATCCACAGAAAGACCTTTTAAGACTTTGTATTTAGCACCTAAACCCCAACTCGTCTGAGAAGATTCACCAACTTTAACACCTGTTAAATCTCTCGTTGTAGTTTCTAATACTTCACGATTTTCATTACGGACAATCGTTATAGCATCACCATCATATTCCCATTTACCTAAGGAAGCAAAACCTTTTAATTCAAAGCCACGGAATGGACGAGCTAATAACTCTAACTCCATACCTTGGTGATCTTGTTTTACACCATAGTTCGTGTTATAGATTAAACTTCCGACCTGTACTTTGTCAATACCATATTTGTCAACTTCTTTTTGAGCAGCTGTAAAAGAACTTCCTGTTGTACGGTCAGCCCATGTCGTGCGGTATGCATTTACGCTAACATCAAAATACTCAGAGGCAAATTTGTAACCAGCCTCTAAACCTAGAATTTTCTCATTAACAGCATATGGATTAACATCGTTCATGTAATTCATGAAGATATTGTTTTGGTATGGCTGGCGAGAATAATAACCCGCATTACCAAAGATGGTATGGTTACCTAATGTATAACTTGCACCGCCTTTTACATTGTAGCCTAAATTGTTCACATCTTTAGATTTACCTTCACCTAACTTATAAAGGAAATAATCTTGTCTACTGTTTTGCTGACCAGAAAGGGAACCTTGAAAGAAAGCTGTAAAACCATCTTTCGCAAACTCTAATTGTCCAAATAAACCAGCATATCTGATCATTTGTTCATAATCCCACGCTAAACGGTCTTTGGCATCTTTAGGTTTATCTCCCCATGTTTTCCAAGGGTTTGTCGAGTATTCATTCGAAGTAACGGTTAAGCCAGGTAAATTTACATTGTCTTTATGGGAGATGCTTGGAGCTCCTAATAAATCCGTAACCTGTCTGTAGTGTTCACCCTTATAGTCGCGTAAATCAAAACCAACATTAAAGTTCAAGTTATCACTCAATTTACGGTTATAGTTAGAAACCACACCATACCATTGGTGGTTATTAACGTCAGCAGCTAAATAGGGAACTTTTTCTTTAGAAGCATCAGTACGTTTAGACTGACCGCCACCGCGAGCCATAGAAGCATAAACTACAGTAGATAATGATGATTTATCATCAATAGTCCAATCCCAGTTTAAGTTAGCAACCGGTTTATGATAGTAGTTTTTACGAGGATTAGTTTCTACCCCGTTGATAGTAGTCATATTATCATTATACTTTCTTCCGTTATCCAGGAAGTTTTTCAATGCAGAAGTATAACCCTGGTTATGCCATTGTGGAGCACCTGTAACCATTAAATTTAAGTTATGCTTCTCGTTTACTTTATAACCAACAGATAAGAAATAGTTTTGACCGGCACCTTCAGTACCTTTCATGTAACCATTTCCTTGCCATCCAGTTACCATTGCAGATACTGCAAATCCACTTTTCATCAAACCGGTGTTATAAGCAATCGTAGATTTTACAAACATATCGTTACCGATAGTTGTTTTAACAAAACCACCTTGTTGCATATCTGTAGATTTAGTCACAAAGTTAATCGTACCCCCTACTGAAGAGATCGCTAATTTTGAAGAACCTAAACCACGTTGAATTTGTACTAAAGAAGCAATATCTGACAAACCACTCCAGTTAGACCAAAAAACACGACCATTGTCCATACCATTGATCGGTTGGCCATTTAATAAGAAAGCTGTGTTAGATTGATCAAAGCCACGTGTTGTCATGGAAGATTCACCAAAACCTTTTGATTGACCAGATACGTATACACCAGGTGTATTGACCATGGAAGCAGTTATATCCATTGCACCCACTTTTTCTTCGATGATTTGTTTCGAGATTGTAGAAACAGCGATCGGAGTTTTACGATCTTCCGCGATATCAATTAAACCACGACCTACAACAACAACTTCTCCTAAATTTGTTTCAGATGATTCTGCAAAAACAGGATCTAATTGTAGTGCTTCACCGGCTTTCAAGAAGACATTATCGTAAACAACTGGTTTTTGACCGATGTAGGTAACTTCAATTTTGTAAGGTCCGCCCTCTTGAAGATTTGCGATGTTAAAACGTCCATTCGAATCTGCCGATCCGCTGAAGGTGGCTCCGCTTGACTGATGCGTAATTTTAATAGTTGCACCTGTCGTTGTTTGTCCAGTAGATTGTTTTACAATCCCTGTAACACTGCTTGTTGTTGTTTGTGCATGGATAGTTCCATAACTCGCTACAGCAAGAGCAAAAAAAAGTAGAGACTTTTTCATGTAAGATGTGTTTGATATAGTTTTGATGCTGCAAAAGTAAAACTCCCATATCTATTTAACTAATTTTAACATGAAATGAATATGTTAAAACATCTTTTTTGACACCTAAAATTTTGATAAAATAGCATTAAACAAATAAATATATTTTAAAGTCATAAAAACACAAGGATATATTTTGAATATTTAATCACAAAAACTAGTCTAAATTACCACATTGGCAATTCTAGTCAGAATAAAACTTTGTCCTTTTTGAATAAATGAAAGTCAGGCCTTCTTAAAGAAGATTTTACAGCAGTAGCATGGGAATGCCAAACATGAAGATGAAGGTTATTTTAAATAAAAGAGGTTATGCCCCCTTAATTAAAATCGATCTAAAGTAAATATATACAAACTTTATTAAAATAGCAATAGAGAAAACAAAAAAAAGGCTTAAAATTAAATTTAAGCCTTTTCTTATTTTTGATACAATATCCTATTTTTTAGGAATTTCTTTTAAAATTTGTTTCACAAATTCCCAATATTTCTGAACAGAAGAAATAGATACCCGCTCTGCCGGAGAGTGCGCACCCAAAATAGTTGGTCCAAAGGAAATCATATCCATTTCAGGATAATTTGTTCCCAAAATACCACATTCCAGTCCAGCATGGCACGCAACCACCTTTGGCTCCTCTTCATGCTGTTCAATATAAATACGTTTCAAAACTTCTAAAATTTCAGAATCAGCATTTGGTGTCCATCCAGGGTAAGATCCTGAAAATACAACATCAAATCCAGCTATTGAAAAACCAGCTTCCAAAGATTGGGCTAAATCTATTTTAGAACTTTCAACAGATGATCGTGTCAAGCATTTAATACTCATTTTTCCATCGCCAACACTCACTTTGGCAATATTATTAGAAGTTTCCACAAGATCTTCAAAGTCTGCGCTCACACGGTAAACACCATTATGTGCCGCATAGATTGCATTGATCAACAACTCCTGATCTTGAGCAGAAAGAACAGCAGCAGGAACAGTAGTTAATTTTTCAATTGATATTGTCAATCCACCATCTACTGTTTTAAACTCAGTTTTAATAGCTTCAATAAGAGGAGCTAAATCTGACGCAAAATTATCCTCATGTTCAGAAGAAACAATTACCGTTGCAGTAGACTCACGCGGAATTGCATTTCGTAGACTTCCACCATTTAGAGTTGCCAGCTGTAAACCAAACTCATCATAAGATTTATACAAAAGGCGGTTCATGATTTTATTCGCATTCCCCAAACCTTTATGAATCTCAATTCCTGAATGACCGCCATTAAGGCCCTTGACAACAATTTCAAAAGCAACAGCTCCAGAGGGACTAGCCTCCTCTTGATAAGACTTAGTAGCTGTTACATCAATCCCACCTGCACACCCGATATCAAGTTCATCATCCTCCTCCGTATCCAGGTTTAATAAAATATCTCCAGTCAATACACCACCTTGCAACCCCATTGCTCCAGTCATACCCGTTTCTTCATCAATCGTCAACAAGGCTTCGATTGCAGGATGCTCCAGTTCTTTGGAAGCTAAAATGGTCATAATTGTAGCAACGCCAATTCCGTTATCTGCACCTAAAGTCGTGCCTTTTGCCTTTACCCAATCACCATCCACAAACATATCGATCCCCTGCGTATCAAAATCAAAAATAGTATCGTTATTTTTTTGATGAACCATATCCAAGTGGGATTGCAGTACGACCGTTTTACGGTCTTCCATACCAGCAGTTGCCGCTTTTTTAATCAGGACATTCCCAACATGATCTTCAGTAACCTCAAGACCCAAGCTTTTACCAAAATCTATCATAAATGCGATAACACGTTCTTCTTTCTTCGAAGCACGTGGAACTGCATTCAATGCAGAAAAATTCGCCCATAGCTCTTGAGGAGCTAAGGTATCTAAATTATTATTTGCCATAATTTTTTCTATTTCAACAACAAAGTTAGTTTTTTTGAAGTAATTTCGGCCCATGGACAATAAGAATCTAACGAATCAATATTATCGTGAATCTGGAAAAGAGCTTTTCGAGAAACGACTCCATGCAAAAATGCAGTTAAAGAAATTTAATGATGCCGAACCAAAATCTTTCAAAGAAAGACAGATCATCATTAAAAATCTACTTAACACGAAATCCAACCGTTTTTTTATTGAACCCCCTTTTTATTGCGACTATGGTTTTAACATTTCTATAGACGACAATTTTTTCGCCAATTATAACTGCACTCTGCTAGATGCTGCTCCGATTACAATTGGTAAAAATGTCTTATTCGGCCCGAATGTTTCATTATTTACGTCCACTCATGCGATCCATCCTGAAGACCGCGCAAAAGGATGGCAATGTTCTAAACCGATCAACATAGCAGACAATGTCTGGTTAGGAGGCAATGTTATTGTTAATCCAGGCATAGAGATCGGTGAAAACAGTATTGTTGGTTCCGGCTCCGTGGTCACCAAAAACATACCGGCCAATGTCATCGCCGCAGGAAACCCATGTCAGATCATTCGGCCAATTACGGAAGCAGACAGACTGGATCTGACAAAAGCAGGCTCAGAATAATCAAACTTAAGTCAAGATTGATTGCGTAACAGTAATATTTTTCCGATTAAGTTTAAAACTATTTAAGTTTATTACTTGTTTAAGAAATTAAGCCTGAAGTATAGATATGATTACAACAACGAAGCGCGCTTCTCTTTCCTTTTTTATCTTGCCCCTCCTATTATTGGTTATCACTATTGCACGACCTCTTTATGCACAAGAATATATACAGGAATATCGAGATACCGTAAACAAATTTAAACCTTTAAATGAAAAATATAACACCGATACGGTCATCAGCAACACTCAGGTCACTCCTTATTCAAATAACTCTGTAAAGCAAAGTTATGTAAATAAGAGCTATCAGATTCCAAACTACCAGGATACCATCAATCACAACCCTCGGAAACACTTTGCAAGAGCGGCGACCGAATGGTTCATGTTTCAGGCATTACCAGCTTCTTTCAACTACTTCATCAGAAAAGATCCCTACTCGCACATCACATTAAACAACTGGTTCAAACATCTTAAACCAAGTGCATGGGCATGGGACGACAATGCATTTGCTACAAATCAAATTGCCCACCCTTATCACGGTCAACTGTATTTTAATGCATTCAGATCCAACAACTATAGCTTTCTTCAATCCTCCCTTGCCACTTTAGCAGGAAGCTTTATCTGGGAAACTGCAGGAGAGACACAGGCCCCTTCAATCAATGATTTAGTAAACACAACCTATGGCGGCATTATATTGGGGGAAATCACACACCGTATTTCACAAAATGTACTGTCCAGACCGACCAGTTCCTTAGCCGAGCGGCAAGGAAAAGAAGTATTAGCTTTTTTCATTAATCCAGTCAACGGGCTAAATCGTTTATTGGATGGCCGTTGGGGAAGAGTCGTAAAAGGAGCTGTTATTGATTCTTCTAAAGTCAAAGCCGAGGTCGATTTTGGTTTCCGCCGTTTTGATACAAAAGACCTAGACATTATCACAAAAGGAAAAACAGATTATTTTGTTCGGTTAAGCTTGATCTATACCAATGACAACATTGAAAACAAAAAACCGTTTGATGATTTCTATGTCAATCTGGAGGTTGGCGGAGACGACAGCTCATTTGTCAACACCGTAAACGTATATGCGTCACTCTACGGAAAACGCATTATCAAAAATCTTCCGGGTAGACATCTCGGCGTCCTCTCTGCAAATTATGACTTCTATCATAATGAAGCCTTCTTCTACGGAGCACAAAGTATGAATTACAACGTCATATCAAACTTTAGTTTAGGAGGCAAGAATCGCTTAACAACAACTATAGGTGGTGGTCCTGTCATACTGGCAGCAGTTCCTGATCCCTACCTCCTCTTTGGAGAAAGCCGTAATTACAATTACGGACCAGGTGTCGATGTCCGCGGTTCAGGAGAAATCAGTGTGCTGAACAGATTTAAATTCGGAGCACAATACCATGGTGGTTATTTTGTTACCTTAAGTGGCAATGAATCCCATTATTTTTTACATACAGCATCGATTAGTGGCAGTCTACGTCTATTGAAAAACTTCTCTTTAAACATGAATTCTGGTTATTTTAGATTAGAAGGTAATTTCAAAGACTATCCTGATATCAACAAAAGCTACCCATTTGCACGTTTCTCATTGGGATACAATGTTTTATTTTAACAAAAAAACACATGAAGATCTTATACCTCATTTCTGTCCCCTTTGTCCTCATGAGCTGTACAGCATCATCCAATCAAAATAAATCTCAGGATAAGCCCGAACAGTTGCATGTGGTTGATGGTTATAATCAGAAATTGATAGATCCCCAGGGTAAAACCATTAAAGACAGATTCCTCCCCCCGGTTGGCTACGAAAGAGAAAACTACAAAAAAAATGAATTTGGTTATTTCTTACAGCAACTCCCTCTCAAACCTATTGAGTCACTTGTGACTTATTATAATGGAAGAACAAAAGATAGAAGAGACATCTACGCAAGTGTAATCGATCTGCCCATAGGAAAAAGAGACCTACATCAATGTGCAGATGCTGTCATGCGGTTGCGAGCTGACTATTTATACCAAAATAAGAAATACAAAGATATTCATTTCAATTTTCTGTCCGATGGTAAACCTCGTTATTATGAACAATTTGCCGCTGGAGATTACACCTATCCAAAATACTGGAAATACCTAGAGAATATTTTTGCTTATGCCAATACAAGCTCCCTTCACGATGAACTGACAACTGTCAAATCCATGGATGATGTCCAAATAGGTGATACCTTCGTCCAAAAAGGAAATCCGATTGGACATGCTATTATTATTGTCGATATAGCCGTAAACCCTAAAAATGGTCAGAAACTGGTTTTAATGGCTCAAAGTTATATGCCTGCACAGGAATTGCAGATTATCAATAATCCCGTTAACAAATCTTTAAGCCCTTGGTACGTCTTATCTGGTGATGTAATCAGAACACCTGAATGGAAATTCTACCCCCAAAACTTAAAAACTTGGAATTAGCACATCGTTACGTTCGCGGCAAATAGCGCTTTAGATGCGATACGACTTCACTCAACCTAATCACTTTATATACCAGTTTGATGTCTGCTCTGATTAAATAAACCGATTTCCATGCGAACATATTCAAGTTCTTTCTTGAAAAAGTGCTCTCCCTTAATATGCATTCCTAGTTTTTCATAGAAAGGAACAGCTGCTATCCGTGCATCACAAAAAAGCGAAACACCATTCCATAGCCGACAAAAGTCAACAACAGATTTGAATAGTGCAGTACCTATACCATTTCCCTGAAACTGAGGAAGAACCGCAAATTTTCGAAACTGATAGTGCCCCTCTTCTATCTTAAACACAGAGATTACCCCTATCAGCTCCCCTGCTATGGTCGCCGCAAAGTGCGTCCCGTCAAAATCCGCATCAATCATCACATCCTTTAACGAGCCTTCCGGATACAGTACTTGCTGACGTAATTTCCAAGTCCTCGTTGCAATAACCTGTTCAATATATAAGCTATCTATTTCCATACTATCCTTACTGAAGAATTTAATTCCAAAACTTCGTACATGCACATCCCCTTAAAAATTCAGATACAAGGTAGGAAATTTAAAAACCCTTTAAAAATATTGATCGCATCGTAAGCTACAAAATCCGAGTAACCTCCTTTATTTCTGATATCATAAATAAAATAATTTGCTATAAATTATCGCAACCGACATAGGTAACTAACAATATTAGTATATTTACTAAAATTAACAGCATTATGTCAGATCGTATAGTTCAAAAACTTAATATTTTAGCCGATGCCGCCAAATACGACGTAAGTTGCAGTTCGAGCGGAAGTAATCGAGCTAATAAAAATAAAGGAATCGGAAATGCCAATCAAGGCGGCATCTGTCATTCTTATACCGAAGATGGACGTTGTGTTTCCTTGTTGAAGATCTTGTTAACCAATCATTGCATTTATGATTGTGCTTACTGCGTATCACGAAAGAGCAATGATATCGAACGGGCGGCATTCACCGTACAGGAAGTCGTCGATCTGACGATCAACTTTTATCGGAGGAACTACATAGAAGGACTATTTTTAAGCTCAGGTATATTTAAAAATGCCGATTATACGATGGAAAGATTAGTGTCCATCGCTAAAAAATTACGTTTGGAACATAAATTCAATGGCTATATCCACCTAAAAACCATTCCTGGAGCAAGCGATGAGCTCGTCCATGAAGCTGGATTGTATGCCGACCGTTTGAGTATCAATCTCGAGATACCAACAAAAGAAGGACTCAAACTTTTAGCGCCCGATAAAAGCCGGGAAGATATGATCATTCCTATGCGCTATCTAAAAAATGAAATTATCAGAACAAATGAGGAAAGAAAGATCATCAAATCTACACCGACATTCGCTCCAGCAGGACAAAGTACACAAATGATTATTGGCGCTTCCGGCGAATCAGATAAACATATCATCCAAACAGCACAGCATTTTTATAAAAATTATCATTTAAAACGTGTCTACTATTCAGGCTATGTACCCATCTCCTACGACAAGCGCTTGCCCGAAATTGGCACTGCAGTTCCTATGGTACGCGAAAACAGACTGTATCAGTCCGATTGGCTCATGCGGTTCTACGGCTTCAGGGCAGACGAGATTGTCAATGACAACCATCCCTTGCTAGATCTCGATATCGATCCAAAACTCAGCTGGGCATTACGCAATCAACATGCCTTCCCTGTCGATATCAATAAAGCAGATTATCATTTTATTTTGCGGGTACCAGGTATTGGTGTACAGTCTGCTAAAAAGATCATTCTGGCTCGACGCTTCGGTCCATTACGCCTCGAAAACCTGCAAAAGCTAGGAGTAGCCACCAATCGGGCAAAGTATTTTATTACTTGTCTCGGTTTTCAACAACTCTATGCGGACAAGCCCGGATCCCATATCAAACAATATATTCTGGCACAATCCAGCAGTAAGTACATTAAAAACGACAGTCAACAATTAACCCTTTTCTAAGATGTTAAAAACACTGAACTACGATGGTACCTGGTCAGGACTAATGACATGTGTCTTTTGCTCCTTTGAGTACAAATGGCAGGTCGGCGCTATACAGCAACATGCTTCATCTAGCCAAACGGGCCTCTTTACTGCTCCAGAATTGATCAGCACAGATAATGAAAAAGCCAGACGCGTACTCCTCGGTCTTGAAAAGAAAATAGGTCTTCAGGGGATCCAAGAACTTTATTATGTCCATCTTTCAGAAATCAAAGATCGAGAACTTTTGATATTGCGAAGTATTATTTACTATTTTAGATCAGAATCCAAAGCCAATCAAAACTATGGCCATGACGATATCTTACAGATAAAAAAAATTGTTCGCTCTGTTTCCAGAGAAAGACACCGGGTAAAAGCATTTGTCAGATTTCAAAAAATGAAAGATGGTTTATATTTTGCTAATCTAGAACCTGATTTTAATGTCCTACCGCTAATTGTGAAGTTTTTCAAAGAACGCTATGCAGACCAAAAATGGCTTATCTATGATCTGAAGCGAAAATATGGTATCTACTATGATTTAATGGAAGTAACAGAAGTTAAATTCAGCGATACTTTAGCTAAAAATCAAATCGAAATTCACTTAGACGAAGAAGAATCACGCTACAGTGATCTCTGGAAAAACTACTTTGAATCAGTCAATATCAAGGAACGAAAAAACACAAAACTACATGTTCAGAGTCTACCAAAACGTTATTGGAAATATTTAAATGAAAAAAATTTGTTATAAAAATCTTATTTTTAAAAAACCAAAGGCAGAAATTAGCTGTTTATTAAATTAAAAAGAGATGACTATAAAAAACATTGAAAACGAAAAGAAGGGTCAAATAATCGCAGAAATCGATGGTAAAGAAGCTGGTTTGATGGAATATACCTGGGCTGGAGAAGACAAATTCATTATTGATCATACCGAAGTACACCCGGAATTTAACGGCAATGGTGTCGGCAAAAAGATGGTACTCGAAGCAGTTGATTATGCCCGCAAAAAAAATGCGAAGATCATGCCCCTTTGCCCTTTTGCAAAATCTGTATTTGATAAAACTGAAGCATTTCAAGATGTATTGTTTTAAAACCTGCTTTCAGGTTTCAAGACAGTTCTGGTTATAAAGTTAGAAATATAGAACTGAAAGTAATCAAATGCGAAAAGTGCCTATACCTTGATAACCGAATCTGGCAGTGTAAGAGCAAGAGCCAGAATAAAAATTCAGCGATCATAAACGATAAAGGAACAATAGTATAAAACATAAAAATGCGCTTTTGAATAAATCAAAAGCGCATTTTTTATATGATTATAGCGTTTTTAGATTAAACTACAATATTGATAATCTTCCCTTTAACAAAAATAAGCTTTTTCAATGCTTTACCGTCCATATAGCGCTGTACATCTTCATTGGCCAGAACAACTTCTTCAACAGCTTTTGCGTCTAGATCCAATGCCAACAATAAGTTCATTTTCATCTTACCGTTTATCGATACCGGATATGCAAATTCCGATTCCACTAAATAATCAGCAATAAATGTCGGATAAGTCGCATACGAGATCGATCCAGCTTCTTTACCCAATAACGACCACAGCTCTTCCGAAATATGCGGTGCATAAGGCTGAAGTACAACAACCAGCTGTTCTAAAATAGCACGTTTATTACATTTAAGATCAGTAAGCTCATTCACACAGATCATAAAAGCTGAAACCGACGTATTGAATGAAAAACGTTCAATATCATCCTCCGCCTTTTTTATAATCTTATGCAAAGCTTTATATTCCGCTTTTGTAGGTTCCGCATCCGATACATCAAAGTTACCTTCAGCATCATGGAACAAACGCCATACTTTCTTTAAGAACTTGTAAACACCTTCAATACCATTCGTATTCCAAGGTTTTGCCTGTTCCAACGGACCCAAAAACATTTCATACAAACGTAGTGTATCTGCACCATAAGCTTCGATAATATCATCAGGATTGACAACATTGAACTTTGATTTAGACATTTTCTCCACTTCCGTTCCGCAGACATATTTACCGTCTTCCAAAATAAATTCAGCAGCGGCATAATCTGGTCTCGACGCTTTAAATTTCTCCAGATTCAGCACATCGTTAACCACAATATTAACATCCACGTGTAATGGAATCGTGTTGTACTGATCTTTCAAACCATAAGAAACATACGTATCTGTTGCTTTTCCTTCATCGCCTAATAAGCGGTATACAAAATTAGAACGTCCCTGGATCATCCCTTGATTGATCAGTTTTTTGAAAGGCTCTTCCTCATTGTGGAAACCTAAATCTTTCAAAAATTTATTCCAGAAGCGTGAGTATAGCAAGTGACCTGTAGCATGCTCAGAACCACCGATATATAAATCAACAGCTTTCCAGTAATCTACCGCTTCTTTCGAAGCAAAAGCTTCTGTGTTCTGAGGATCCATATAACGGAACCAGTACCAAGAAGATCCGGCCCATCCTGGCATTGTACTCAATTCATACTCGTACTGATCTTCGTATTTCCAGTTTTCCGCACGTCCCAAAGGTGGTTCACCCGTTTCAGTAGGTAAGTATTTGTCCACCTCAGGCAATAACAAAGGAAGCTCTTCTTCCTTTATTAAGTAAGGCAATCCATTTTTGAAATAAACGGGAACCGGTTCACCCCAATAACGCTGGCGACCAAAGATCGCATCACGCATCCGGTAGTTAATTTTAGCTTTTCCTAATTGTAATTCTTCCAACTTTGCAATTACAGCTGCCACACCTTCCTGGTAGTTCAAGCCGTTCATAAAATCAGAGTTGATATATTTACCATCCTTATTTCCATCCGCTTCCTCTTCGATCTGCTGCGAGTCAGAAATCTTGACAATCGGTAGATCAAAATGCTTTGCGAACAAATAATCACGTTGATCGCCCGAAGGAACAGCCATTACAGCACCTGTACCGTAACTCGCCAATACATAATCAGCAATCCAGATCGCAACATCCTCTCCCGTAATCGGGTGTTTGGCATATGAACCTGTAAACGCACCCGACACCGTTTTTGTATCAGACATTCGGTCCAGTTCCGATTTTTTACTTGTTTTATCAATATATGCAGTAACTGCAGCCTGCTGATCAGCAGTCGTTAATTTTGAAACCAATTCATGCTCCGGAGCCAATACTACAAATGAAACACCAAATATTGTATCGACACGGGTGGTGAACACTTCAATATTCGTCTCCAACTGTGGAACTGGAAATTTCACTAATGCACCCACCGATTTACCGATCCAATTACGTTGCATCTCCACCAAAGGCTCTGGCCAGTCCACAAGTTCCAGACCACGCAACATACGGTCAGCATAGGCAGTGATACGCATCGACCATTGCATCATTTTCTTCTGCTCCACCGGATGACCGCCACGCTCAGAAAAACCATTGATCACCTCGTCATTCGCCAGCACTGTCCCTAATGCCGCGCACCAGTTCACGGTACTTTCACGCAAGTACGCAATACGGTATTTCAACAACTCACGCTGTTGTTTTTCTTCGTCAAAGGCAAGCCATTCCGCTCCTGTAAATGTTAATACATCATCATCACAAACAGCATTAATTCTCTCTGAACCAGTTTTTTCAAAACGACTAATTAAAGTATCGATTAACTCTGCTTTATCCGAATCATTGTTATACCAAGAATTGAACAGTTGCATGAAAATCCATTGCGACCACTTATAGTAAGAAGGCTCGGAAGTACGTACCTCTCTGCTCCAATCAAAAGAAAAACCAATGTTATCCAATTGTTCGCGGTAACGGTTTATATTTGCCTCAGTCGTAATCGCTGGATGTTGTCCCGTCTGAATGGCATACTGCTCTGCAGGTAAACCGAACGAATCATATCCCATAGGATGCAAAACATTAAAACCTTTTAAACGTTTATATCTTGAAAAAATATCCGAAGCGATATAACCAAGTGGATGACCGACGTGCAGTCCAGCTCCAGAAGGATAAGGAAACATGTCTAAAACATAATATTTCGGTTTTTCATGTGTATCCGCAGATTTGAATGTTTCATGATCGGCCCAAAATTTTTGCCACTTTTTTTCTAACGATTTGTGATTGTACTCCATTTTTGTATTGAGGAATTTTGTAAGACTTGCGAAATTACGATTTTAATAGCGAATTGTAAGAAAAGTTTTGTAGTTTAAACAATAAATGATAGTATTGAAAAGTTAATTACAAAGGATATAGCGAATTTTCATACTTCCGCAAGAAAGTTATTACAAGAATAATTCGAATAAATCCCCTCAAATCATTACTTTCGCAAATAAATTTTTATTGCTTATTATGTCAGAATACGAATCAAGCACGCAAAAAAGAAAGACAAAATCAGTTTACGTCTCTACTGTTATCAGTATAGCTCTAGTCCTTTTAGTGACTGGATTGCTAGGTTTATTACTTGTTCACGCAAAGAATCTATCGAAATACGTAAAAGAAAACATCGTACTCAATGTCATCGTTAACGATGGCACCAATGAAGGAGATGTACTTTCACTGCAAAAGGATCTAGAGAAAGATAAGTATGTCTTACGTACAGAATATATTAGCAAAGAACTAGCTGCAAAATCATTGAAAGAAGATTTAGGCGAAGACTTTGTACAGTACTTAGGCCACAACCCATTGCTTCCTTCTATTGACGTATACATGAAAGAAGATTACGCCAATTCGGATAGTATCAAAACCTTTATAGACAAAATATCACGCAACACCCGAATCAAAGAAGTGGTTTACCAAGAATCACTTATCGATATGGTCAATAAAAATGTACGCATTATCAGTATTGTAGTATTGGCGTTTGCCGCGATTTTATTAGTGATTGCAGTAGCCCTCATCAACAATACCATCCGTCTGGCGATCTATTCACAGCGGTTCCTGATCAAAAGCATGCAATTAATAGGAGCAACCAAAAACTTCATCCGTAAACCATTCATCACCTACGGTATTATTCATGGACTATTGGGCTCGCTTATCGCCATCCTATTATTAATATTCACACTGAAGTTTGCACAGCAGCAGATTCCAGAACTGGTATTTTTAAGAAACTGGTACGAATTTGCCGCGATCTTTATCGTGGTCATCGCAATCGGAATTCTAATTTCTGGCTTAAGTACATACTTTGCCGTAACCAAATATTTAAAAGCAAAATCTAACGATTTATACAGTTAAAAATGGCTCAAATCAAAAAATCTGAAACGACAAACAAAGGTGCTTTTGTTTTCGGAAAATTGAATTATCAATTATTTATTGTTAGTATCATTATCGTTATCATCGGTTTCCTGCTTATGAGCGGTAACACAGATATCTATAGTTTTACTAAAATCACGTTAGCTCCCATCGTCATAGTACTTGGTTTTGCATTGGGTTTTGTAGCCATTCTTTACAAACCAAAATCTAAATAAAAGTAGAATTACACTATGTCCTTATTTGAAGCCATCCTTCTAGCGATTGTAGAAGGATTAACTGAGTATCTTCCGATTTCATCTACAGCCCATATGGGCTTTACTGCAGCCTTAATGGGTATGCAGGAAAGTGAATACCTCAAAATGTTCCAGGTGTCTATCCAATTTGGCGCCATCCTGTCCATCGTAGTTCTCTACTGGAAGAAATTTTTCGACATCAAAAATATCCAGCTGTATTACAAACTAGCTATTGCTGTTATTCCGGCACTGGTTTTAGGAAAACTACTGGATGATAAAATCGAAGCCGTATTAGGCAATCAAATCGCTATTTCAACCGTCTTGGTATTAGGTGGTGTTGTCCTGCTATTTGTTGACAAATGGTTCAAGAATCCAACCATCTTGGATGAAAAACAGATTCCGATTAAGAAAGCATTAATTATAGGTTTTTGGCAATGTTTAGCCATGATGCCAGGTACTTCCCGTTCAGCAGCATCTATTATCGGTGGTTTGACGCAAGGATTAGACCGTAGAGCAGCAGCAGAATTTTCATTCTTCTTAGCAGTTCCGACTATGCTTGCTGTAACAGTTTACTCCGTATTTGTAAAAACATGGGGCGAAGGAACAGCACATGCGCAGAAAGGTTATGAGATGATATTTGCCAGCAATGAAAATATCATCGTCTTTATTGTCGGCAATGTTGTCGCATTTATAGTCGCTATGATCGCAGTTAAATCATTTATTACCGTCTTAACGAAATACGGGTTTAAATTCTGGGGATGGTACCGCATTATTATTGGTATTGCTTTATTAGTATTCTTCTGGAATAACTAATACTTTGACGCTACGCTTACTTTTACCCGCTATGGTGAAAAATAATATGAGTACCTTTGCAAAAAAATACAAAATCAGCTTGACTTTGTTTTACTAAAATCTTCTTTTAACGAGATTCAGCAAATAAAACAAAATCAATGATCTAGTGCAATTGAACTAATGAATGGAAAATAACGAGAAAGATCAAATAGAAAAGGTATTTTCATTTGCCGAAGGACAAATGTTACTGATAGATAAGCCAATGACCTGGACTAGCTTTGATGTGGTGGGGAAAATTCGTAACTCCATTAAACCATTAAAGATAAAAGTAGGCCATGCAGGTACATTAGACCCGCTAGCTACCGGTTTACTAATTGTATGTACAGGTAAATTCACAAAAAAAATAGACAGCTATCAAGCTGAAGATAAAGAATACACAGGAACCATCACCTTAGGTGGTACTACCCCTTCTTACGACCTGGAAACAGAAGTTGATGAAACCTTTCCGATCGATCATATTTCGGAACAGATGATCCACGATACAGCGAAAACCTTCGAAGGAGATATCGACCAATATCCACCAGCACATTCAGCAATCAAGATAAACGGAGAACGTATTTATGAAAAGGCTCGCCGTGGCGAAACAGTCGAGTTAAAAACACGTAAAGTCTCCATTAACAGCTTTATCATCGAAAAAATAGAAATGCCGGTCATTCATTTCAGAGTATCATGCAGCAAAGGAACATATATTCGTTCCCTGGCGTACGATTTCGGAAAAGCGCTTAGCAGTGGTGCACATTTAAGTTCACTAAGAAGAACGAAAAGTGGCGATTACCAAGTTGAAAATGCTTGGAACCTAGAAGAATTAATTCAAAAAATAAAGGCTCACAAAGAAATTAGTATCACAGAACCTCAATTATAACGATTGATTTCTATTGATTAATTTCTCGAAAAATATTTCATTAAATGAAAATTTATAGAAGTTTAGATGATTTTAAAGCATTGGAAAATGCAGTTGTTACCATCGGTACATTTGATGGTGTCCATATCGGTCATCAAAAAATATTAACTCATCTAAAAGAATGCGCTAAAAAAATTAACGGTGAGACCGTATTGTTAACCTTCTACCCTCACCCTAGATTAATTATCAATCCGGATGATGACAGTTTACGTCTTATCAATGATATAGAAGAAAAAGTGAGCCGACTATCTGAATTGGATATCGACCATTTAATCATCACACCGTTTTCACGCGATTTCTCAAACCAGACACCTGAAGAATACATCAGCAATGTACTGGTCGGAAAACTCGGCACAAAGAAAATAGTGATCGGATACGATCATCATTTCGGGAAAGATAGAAGTGGAAGCTTAAAAGATCTGCAACAGTACGCTGATATTTTTGACTACTCGGTGGAACAGATTCCCGAACAGGACATCAACGACGTTGCAGTATCGTCAACACGTATACGCCTTGCACTGATTACCGGTGATATCAAGACCGCAAACCTTTACTTGGGCTATCCGTTTGAATTAACAGGAACAGTGATCCGCGGGGACCAAATCGGCCGTACAATCGGTTTTCCGACTGCCAACCTGCAGGTGCACGAACAGCACAAATTAATTCCTGCATACGGTATCTATGCTGTTGAAGTTCATATTTTCGATCATTTACAAAATATTACCACAGGCGAATACGTAGAAATACAGCCAATCAAAATTGCTAAAGGAATGGGCTACATTGGTACCCGACCAACAGTCGATGGAATGAACAGAAGCATTGAAATAAGCTTATTTGATTTCAATGATGATATATATGGGAAGACATTACGCGTAAAATTCCTGCATTTCATCCGTCATGACGAACGTTTTGACTCCTTACAGGAAATGAAAGATCAGATCCAGGAAGATGAAAAACAGATCCGAGCATTACTTTTTTAAAAAGTTACTTAAATAATAAGTGAGATGGCTAGAACACTCAGAAATTAAAAAAATTCTAGCCCTCTTAACTAAAATAATAGAAAAGCCCTTACAGGAATCTGTAAGGGCTTTCTATTTTAATCTCGATCTTTCCTATACAAATAAGAACTACCAGATCACAATTCTATCCGTTTTAGGGACAAATAATTTATCACCTTCCTTCGTACCGAATGCGTCATGAAAACCATCTAAATTGATGATCGGCGCAAAAGCACGATATTGAGCTGGCGAATGCGGATCTGTCTTCACTTGGTTCACAACAAACTCATCCGTTGTTTTAGTTCTCCAGATCGTAGCCCACGATAAAAAGAAACGTTGTTCTTGTGTATATCCATCAATCAGACCTGGGTTACCTTTATCTTTCAGGTACATTTTCAAGGCATCGAAAGCAACAGAAGAACCACCTAAGTCACCTATATTTTCACCTAAAGTAAAACGGCCATTCACCTTCACACCCGGTACCGGTTCATAAGCTTCAAACTGTTTTACCAATGCATCAGCAGAAGCTTCAAACTTCGTCTTATCCTCTTCGGTCCACCAGTTGTTCAAATTACCGTTTCCATCATATTTAGCTCCTTGATCATCAAAACCATGAGACAGCTCATGACCGATAACCGCACCGATACCACCGAAGTTAACTGCTGCATCTGCCTTATAATCATAGAATGGAGGCTGTAAGATCGCTGCAGGGAATACAATTTCATTAAACAAAGGACTGTAATAAGCATTGACAGTTTGTGGTGTCATACCCCATTCCGATTTGTCAACAGGTTTACCTTGCTTATCCAAATTCTTTGCAAAAGCCCATTTACGCTCGCTCAGGATATTATCAAATAAAGAAGTACCCACATTTAACGTAGTGTAATCTTTCCATTTATCTGGGTAACCGATCTTCACATTAAATTTCGAAAGTTTCTCTAAAGCCTTTACTTTCGTATCGGCCGACATCCACTTCAGATCATTGATATGCTGCTGGAAAGATTTGATCAGGTAACCGACCAATTCCTCTGCCTGCTCTTTTGCTTGTGGCGGGAAATTCTCTTTCACGTAAAGTTTACCCAAAAGCTCACCTGCCACACTGTTGACAAATTCAACTCCTCTTTTTTCCAACGCACGTTGTTCTTTTTGACCCTTCAATTTTTTACCCCAAAAATCAAAATTAAGTTGATCCAGATCCGCTGTTAAATATGCCGCAGCATCATTCATCACGTTAAATTTCAAGACCTCCTTAATCGCTTCTAGGTTTTCAGGCTTCAATACCTTGTCTAGGTTCTGATAATAAGCCAGTTCTGAAACAATCACTGTATCCGCCTTAAAACCCGTATCTTTCAAATATTTGGCAATATCAATGTTTTTGACCATTTTCTTCAGATCAGCAACAGCAACCGGATTATAACGCTTTTCAGCATCACGGGACTGCTCCACTGTTTTCAGATTTTTAGCCAATTCTTTTTCAAAAGCAACAATTTTCGGACCCTTTAAGTCACGCGTACGCTGACCGACTTTACTATAAAGCGCCGAGATAAAATTAGAATAATCACCTAAAGTTTCCGTATTCTTAGCATCTACAACCTGGTAGTAAGAACGCCCCAGACCTAAACTTGCAGCACCTAAATAAACCGTATTGACGTTACTATTTTTTAAGTGTGCATAGACATAAGCACCGAAAAAAGGATTGCCACCGATTGGCGTCACCTCAACCAGATAATTGTACAGACCGTTAAAATCCTTGATCGCATCGATTTTATCCAGATAAGGTTTAATTGGAGTTACGCCCAATTGGTTACGTTTATCAAAATCAATATAAGAGCGATATAAATCACCGATCTTTTGACCGTCAGAACCTTTTGCAAAAGTGGTACTTAAAGATTCTTTCAAGATCTTCAACGTCGCAATGTCTGTGTTTTCACGAAGCTCGTCAAAAGATCCCCATCGCGCTTTATCCGAAGGTATCGACACTGTCTTCATCCATTGACCATTTACAAAATTGTAAAAGTCATCCTGAGGACGAACACTCTTATCCATAAAGGCTGTATTGATTGCCGGCTGCTGCTGTGCAAAGAGCATTCCTCCGCACATCAGTAAAGCGGCAAGAACTGAATGTTTTTTCATATTACCGTTTATTTGTTTTAATTTGATGACAAACTTAATAAAAGTTAGTATTATGTTTACAAGGTCGAACATTTAATTTCAGTATGCAAATCGAAATAGCTGGAAAAAACTATCAAATCATTACAACTGATTCCAAAGAAATCCGCTTGGAGCAACATCCGAGCCTTGCGCGCATTTTTGCTCCCGTCGACTTTGAAATCAGCACCTTAGAACAGTTTATTAAAAATAACAAGAATAGCCAAACAGTTTCTGAAGAAGTCGAGTATCAAGAACATCCGGTTCGTCTCTTTCAACAAAACTATTTACTCAAACTCATCAAGAATAGCACCTCGAACAAAATTCTGGTTAAAAACAGAACCATTACCTTGTACTGTAAAGGGACAACTTATCAAAAACAGCTCCATGACTGGCAGAAACAATTTATACTCCAGCAGCTAGCAGATGAAATCGGCTATTGGGAAGAAAAATTAAATGTGTTGGTGGGTAAGATCAAACTTAGGGCATTACCAAAGAGTCTCTACAGCCTGCAGGCAGAACATAACATTACTTTTAGCACATCGATCACATGCTTATCGGTCTCGGAACTCCATTACCTGGCCTTTAAAGCCATTGCTTCACAGATTTTATTGGATCCGAAGATCAGAACAACATATTTTCCAGACGAACAGCAGCTCGAACATCAACTAGCTTATACACTAAAAACATGTCAACAATCACATTAAACATACCGGTTACAGATACAGCATTACAGCAAATCAAGCAAAATTTCACCTTATTGCTCGATCAGATCACAGCCGAAGACCGCAAACAGCTGCAGGAAGCGGTATTCGACAGCCTATCCGACAAAGATGGCGCACCGCAGATCGGCGATCTTAGCGTCTCGAGTTTCACTTTCAACGATATCGAAAAGAAAGGTAAATTTCGAATCAGCTTCAACATCGACCGCCAATTTTGCTGCAGTGATACGACCTCCTGCCAGTCCGATTACGTTGATTTCGATTTCTCCTATACATCTGGGAACATCGTTGCTACAGGCAATTTTATGAATTGGGATATAGACAATTAAGATGGAAATACCGAGCCGATTCAAAACAAATACCTCCTCCTTTCATCATTATTGGACCGCAGGTGCCGGAGTAGAACTGTTAAAAAAACTGCCAAAGCAGCCCGACCTTCGGGAAGCAAACAAGTTGGTGCCCTACCTCTTCACCTGCGATGAACCGGCAGACGAATTGGTCAGAACGCTCCATCAGCAAGTTGGTTTTGGCAAGGGACAGCAATTACTACGTGCGTATTTAGTTGCTCCGGAAAATGTCGATGAGCCCTATAAAGAAGCACTTGACACTTTTTTCTCCTCGATTGAGAGTTCAGCGTCCTGGTTAAACTGGGAACTGCTGGAAAGTGGCATCGCAGTAAGTCAGCGCGCAGGATTAAGCGGTCTGATCGTCTTGCGCGACTACTGCCTCATGGGTGGTTACGAATCTGCAGCAATCAATAAACCACTTATCTATACCGGTGCACTAAAAAAAGGAGCCGTGAAGCGCCTGGCAGATACAGTAGACTTTTGGGTAGACATCATGGAAAATGGAGCTTTAAAAAGCGGGCAGATCGGTTATCAAAAAGTAATGGAAACCCGCATGATCCATGCTTTCTCACGGATCAATATTCTGGCGAAGACGGATTGGGACAAAAATGAATGGGGCCTACCGCTCAATCAGTGGGACATGCTTGCCACCAACCTGGGATTTTCGCTGGTCTTTATCGTCGGGTTACAGCGCATGAAATTTCAGATCCTTCCAGAAGAAATAACAGCAGTGCTTCACCTCTGGAAATATATCGGTTACTTGTTAGGTATCCCCTTGCAACTACTCCCTGACACGGAACAACAGGCTATTGAAGCGCTTTACTACTGGACCATGACACAAAAAGAAGGCGATGCCGATTCCAGGTTATTGGCCCAGGCCCTACAGGAAGAGCCTATAGTCGCGTATTATCCGGAGTCAGCGCTGGGACGTAAAATGATGCGCGAAATTCATCTCTATTATAACCATTTTCTCCTAGGCAGCTATTCCTGTAGACTTTTAGGCCTCGACACCACCAGAATTGGTGCCATAGCCTATCTCAATGTTTTAAAAAACAAAATGCGTAATAACAAGTCCAGACTTACCCAACAACGTCAGCTTCTCATCAATAAAGGAAGAGCCGAGCAATTGGAAGTCAAGAGAATCTACTTAACCTACAATAACCGGGAGAACAACAAGCAACACTAACACTATTTCGCTAAAGCAATACCATTTGCTTTTAGCATCGTTTTAAATTTCGGACTGCGAATATAGCTATTGAATGCATGGCTTTCCATACCCGAGAAGTCTGTTTTATCAAAGCAGGTATACTGCTTCACCAGCTCATTGTACACATTATCTTTATAGCCCAGGTCGGTCGGATTAAATTTATCGGCAAAAAAACCGAAAAACTTCTTCAGCATCTTATCTGTATTATTGATTGTAATGTGCATTTTTTTCACCTGTGGACTTATCGTGCAGAAGGAGTCATTGCCTGCCTCCTGCGATTTAAAATCAGCTAATCCGATTGCCGGAGCTAGCATAATACAGGTAATCCGGTTTTTATTCTCCAAGAGTTCTTTCGCGTTTTCCACATCAACATTATGAATTTCCTTGATGTCTTTTACAAACTTCTCATTGAAATGCGGTTCCGCCAATGCACTCAGTACCACAGAAGCACCTCGACTGTGTGAAATGATATAGACATCTTTATTTGAAATCGTATTCAGCACACGCCTTAAACCAAACTCACCGGCCATCTGACTAAACGAAGTCGCGGTAAACCAGATTTTTGCCCCGGCAAAAGGATTGCTCGTCCATAGCCCGTCCCAATAAAAACGCACAATCTCATCATCCTTAGCATTGACCTTAATAAGCTTCTGGATATAACCGTAACTCTCATTTACTTCTTCATTGTTTGCATTAAAGCCGTGAACAAACACAAAAACGCGCTTCTTCGTTTTCACACGCTCTTTAAATTCCCTTAGTTTTTTCACTTCAAATCCCGTCAGCTCATCCGTGATACCTTTGTCTGCCGCGATTTTCATTAAAGAGTAAGCATCTCTTTTTCCATTACTAGGTGGGCTGCCGTACGTCTTACGCCAGTTATCAGGATAAAAATTCCCGTTTTGATCCACAAAAGAATTGGAAATATTGGGTTTATCAAATGAATTCGGCTTCTGTGAAAGAGGCACATTGTGCATAATCCCACAGGACGATATAAATACAAGTATTATTAAGTAACGTAAGTTTGAAATCATATACATTAAAAATAGCAGAAATTATTGATACAACCTCATCATTATAAAATTGTTTTACTGCCATTCAATATATAGTCGATAAATGAAAAATTTAACTCTTACTCTTCCGCGAGCACCTTGTATCTTTAATCCATCCATGTAAATCTCGGCACTATGTTTGGTAATGAAATCATTCAGAAAAGGGGCATCGATACAATCATGTACCTTTTCTCAACAGTAAAAATCTTAATGAGTCCTGTTTTATGAAGCATTTGTACATTAAAAACATTTTAATATATAGTTTTTTCGTTTCCTTTTTGTTTATTTCTTGCCAACAAGGACAATCAAAAAATGATCCGGAAGAAAAGAAAAAGGAGAAAACAAAAGATTCAATCGATGCGATTAGAAAGAAAGAAGAAGAAATTGCGAAGGCCAAACCAAAAACAGCGGCAGATATTGAAATCACCAAAGAACTCCAGTACACTAAGTATACATTAGAAGACACTTATCCATATAAAGATACAGTAAGGCAATTTCAATGGGATAAAATAAAAGAAAAACTGGCTTTTGTTGAAAATTTCCAGAACGGCAACGCTATTTATGGTGTGCTGCAAAACTATCAGAATTCAAATGGTGAGGCACCTACTATTCCACATTTCAAAAGAGATTCCTATAAACGTGTTGCTGACTCCCTAGGAACAGAACGCTACCAAGCGAGTCCCTTATATCGTGAAGGCGAAACCAAATTACCTTCCATTTATGGTAGAGATGGCTGGCTGGTTAAACTGCAGAGTAGCGACACGTTACAACGTGTCAAAGTGGAAGGTGTTTCCTTCGAAGGAACTTGGGAAGTACCGAAAAGATACCTCAAAACAATAGGCGATTCTGTCAGATTTGACAAAGTAATCGTCGTGGATGTTACAAACCAAAATATTTGTACACTGGATAAAACAGAAAAAGGATGGGCAGTAAGAAGCATGAATCCAGCCACTACAGGCCGTCACAAGCCTCCTCATGCACAGGAAACTCCTACTGGAATCTTTGTTTTACAGGAGCATAAATCCAAGATGTTTTATTTCAAAGATGGCACAAAATCTATCGAAGGTTACGCCCCATTTGCAAGCCGTTTTACGGCCGGAGCGTACGTACACGGCGTTCCTGTCAATAATCCGAACGGTAAAGTCATCGAATACAGCTGGAGCTTAGGCACCATCCCGAGGTCACATATGTGTGTCAGAAATGCGTCATCACATGCACAATTTGTTTATAAACGGTCAAAAGACTTCCAGACTTTGGTAATAGTTATTGATTAACGATAATTAAGATACTGATTAACAATTTTTTACACTTTTTAACTATCTTTAGTTCTTAAATTTGCTATCGAAAAACAAATAAGGGATAAAGTATGGAGAAATTAGTGTTCATTTTATTTATGGGTTTGTATGCAGCGTTGTTCTCAGAATCTAAAAATGTAGTACCGACAGAAATTCATAAAAAAGAAATTACAGTTAAAAAGAAAATATCAAAAGTAGATGCACTCTACGAAAGCATGAATCTCAAAGATGTAGTCAATTATAAAGCATTTAAAGAAGCGATGGAAGGCTATAGATTACTTCCCGCCAAAAACAAAGATGTATTATCAATCATTGACTTCACTTTACCATCTACCGAAAAAAGGCTTGTCGTCCTAGACCTTAAAAACGAAAAAGTCCTTTTTCATTCGCTCGTTTCACACGGTAAAAATAGCGGTAGTAATTACGCTACTTCTTTTTCAAACACGCCGGAGTCATTCCAGAGCTCATTGGGCTTTTATGTAACGGAGAATACTTATCAAGGTTCAAATGGTTACTCTTTGGTTTTAAATGGACTGGAAGAGGGCTTTAATGATAGAGCCAAATCAAGAGCTGTAGTGGTTCATGGCGCAGATTATGCAAATCCACGCATCGTAAGTTCATTGGGACGCTTAGGGCGAAGCTACGGCTGTCCTGCGCTGCCTAGAGAGTTAGCGAAGCCTATTATCAATACCATTAAAGATGGATCATTACTATTCATCTATGCCGACAACCAGGAGTATATAGCCAAATCAAAAGTGCTGAATCACCGGGATGATCTTACCGCCTACTATGAGAAAGATATGGCCGGAGATAAATTCGGAAAAATGAATTAAACATAAAAAAATCCCTCAACACTTGTTGAGGGATTTTTTTATTCCTTTTATTTCTCTTTATCCCAGAACTCCGCATTCTTAATCCCCAGTTCCTTGGCACTGAATGTTGGATTCATATCCCCTCTTTTACGCTTCACTTTATAATCCTGCCATACCTTGAGTGCTGTTTTACTCATCAGTAAGATCGCGATCAGATTGACATAAGCCATCAGCCCTACACCGATATCACCGATTGCCCAGGCAATCTCCGCTGTTTTCACAGAACCATAGTATACCGCCGCAAGAAATACAATACGCAATATCCAGGTGACCGCCGGACTTACCTTATTGGAAAAGATATACGATAAGTTTGTTTCCGCATAGTAGTAATAAGCCATAACCGTCGTAAATGCAAAGAAAAACAAAGCGATGGCCACAAATCCATTTCCGATCAATGGAAAATGATGCGATACCGCCGCCTGTGTAAAGGCCGTGTAATTGACCCCTGGTATATGCTCCGATATAAAACCGACCAGTTGACCGGCTCCATCAAATTGCCCCACATTATACTGATTGGTAAATAAAATCATAAGTCCTGTTGCTGTACAAACGAATATTGTATCCACATACACCGAAAAAGCCTGTACCAAACCCTGCTGTGCAGGATGACTAACATCCGCTGCGGCCGCAGCATGCGGTGCGGTGCCCTGTCCGGCCTCATTACTATAGATGCCACGCTTGACACCCCAGGCAATCGCCATGCCCACAACGCCGCCAAAAGTGGCATTCAGGCTAAATGCAGAACTGAAGATAAGACCAAACACATCCAGAATCTGTGTATAATTTAAAGCGATGATCACTAAAGCCATTAAAATATACGCTCCCGCCATAAACGGCACCACTAGTTCAGCCACTCGGCCAATACGCTGTACACCGCCGAAAATAATAACAGCCAACAAAACCACCACTCCAATCCCCGTATAAGCGACAGGTATTTCAAATGCATTGTGCATCGAAGATGCAATAGCATTACTTTGCACGCCGGGAAGTAAAAAGCCTGTACTTGCAATGGTTATTAAGGCAAACAGAACCGCATACCACTTCACACCCAGACATTTTTCAATATAATAGGCAGGACCACCTTTAAACTCATCTCCGACCTGCTGTTTGAACACCTGTGCCAGCGTAGACTCCACGAAAGCAGATGCAGCACCTAGGAAAGCAATCGCCCACATCCAGAAAATTGCACCCGGACCTCCCATATAGATCGCCGTGGCCACTCCGATGATATTTCCTGTGCCCACGCGGCCCGAAATTGCCAATGCAAAGGCCTGAAAAGATGATATACCCTCGTCCGACTGCTTTTTCTGAAACAGCAATCGCAGCATATCTTTAATATAGGTCAACTGCAGAAATCCAGTCCGTACAGAAAAATACAGACCCGTCAACAGACACAGATAAATAAAAACATCACTCCACACCAGCTCCGATGCGATTTTTACAAAATTTTCAAAATTATTATCTACCATAATCTAAGCTTTTACAAATAATTGGTGTACACATCCTAATAACAAGCCCTGAAAATATAAATTTTTATTCAGGATGGCACAAAAAATAGAGCAGAAAATACAAAAAGCCAGATTAATCAAGATTAATCTGGCTTTGACCATAAAAAATATAAATCTGGACGCTATCGGCTAATGCACGATAATATCCAGCAGATAGAAAACTGCAAAAATAACAGATGCGATACCATTGGTCGTCATAAAAGCGCGATCTACGCGGCTAAGATCTGTTGGACTCACAATCCGGTGCTGATAGATTAGCAAACTGCCATAAAAAACAACACCCAGATAATAGAACCATCCCACCTCCATATACAGAACCGGCAAGAGCACAAATATAAACGAACTTACATGCAGGATCTCGGAAAAATGTAGCGCTCCTTTAGTACCCAACAATACTGGAATGGAATTCAGCTTATGCTCACGGTCAAACGCCTCATCCTGCAGAGCATAGATAATATCAAAACCGCTCACCCAGCATAATACGGCAAGGCCGTAAAGTACAGGAACAATATGAAACTGACCCGTTACCACAAGATATGCGCCCACCGGAGCAAGCCCCAAACCTAGACCGAGCACCAGATGACATAAAGCCGTAATACGCTTAGTATAAGAATAAAAGAGAACGACAAATAAAGCAATAGGTGACAACATAAAGCATAAACTGTTGATAAAGTAAGTCGTAACGACAAAAAACACACAGTTTATGATTGTAAATAGCAATGCCCCTCTAGCAGAAATCCGCCCAGCAGGTATATCGCGCATCGCTGTCCGCGGATTCAAAATATCGATATCACGGTCTAGGTAACGGTTAAAGGCCATAGCCGCATTACGTGCGGTCACCATACACACCAGCATTAATACGAGTAACTTCCAGTCAAAAGTATGATTGGTGGTATGTAAAGCCAGGAAAAAGCCAATAAAAGCAAAAGGCAATGCAAAAATACTGTGCGCAAACAGTACGAGGGACAGATACTTCTTCATGGACTACTCCTCTTCACCAGCGTGACGATAACGATCTGGATCCACATCACCATATTTATCTTCATCCCCTTCTTCATACCCGACTTCATCACTAGGAGCCGTTAAATCAGGCATAACAAAACGGGTATTGATATCCCCGATCGTCTCTAAAATAGCATCACAGCCCGACTTCACTTCAGCAGAAGTTAGGAAACACTTTGGAATTTCCTCAAACCACTCCGCTAATGCTTTTCTAAATTTAGACATATTCACATCAGACTTCACGTTAGACTGCTTATCAGCTTTCGTGAATACTAACATAAAAGGTAAACCCCGCTCACCTAACCAGTAACAGAATTCAAGATCTATTTTTTGAGGCTCATGACGGCTATCGATCAAAACAAATATACACTGCAAATTATCGCGATGCGTCAAATAACGGCGAATAAATTTCTCCCAAGCTTCACGGTTGGACTTCGATGTTTTTGCAAAACCATAACCCGGTAAATCCACGAGAAACCAATCGTCATTGATGATAAAATGGTTGATCAGCTGCGTCTTACCCGGTTTTTGAGAAGTTTTAGCTAAACCTTTCTTACCAACCATAGCATTGATCAGTGATGATTTACCCACATTGGAACGACCAATAAAAGCATACTCAGGGAGTTTGCCTTCTGGCAATTTATCAACTCGTGTATTACTACAGATGAATTCGGCTTTTTTAATTTGCATCTTGCAAAGGTAACATAAAACTATCCTTTTGACAAATTGAACTCCGATCCGTTTCATTATTTAAAAACAAAAATGGGGGCAAAAGTGTAACGTTTCACAGATCAGCTTTACTAATGATAAAAATATGCTGGTAAACATGGCCATCTAACGCGCACCGGTACAAATAAATACCGAAATACAGCAGGAGAGCATTTTGCTATACCACATTAAAGCACCAGGAATACCATGCCAGATAACCGATTTAAAAAAATAGATTAAACACATATGACTAACCAAAATAATACATGCTTTTAGAAATCAAAAATGTTGTAAAAGACTATGCCAGTCATAGAGCGCTGGACCATGTCTCCCTCAGTATTCCCAAAGGAAAAATATTCGGACTTTTAGGACCCAATGGGGCCGGTAAAACTTCCCTGATCCGGATCATCAACCAGATCACAGGACCGGACTCGGGCGAAATACTATTCGACGGAGAGCCATTAGCACCCAAACATATCGAACGAATTGGCTACCTCCCAGAGGAAAGAGGCCTTTACAAGAAGATGAAAATAGGAGAACAAATGCTTTATTTAGCACAACTTAAAGGACTGAGTAAGAAAGAATCAAATGATCGAATAAATCATTGGTTTGAGAAGCTTGACATTTTGTCATGGTGGGATAAAAAGGTTGAGGACCTCAGTAAAGGTATGCAACAGAAAGTACAGTTTGTTGCGACCGTACTCCACGAACCTGATCTTATTATCTTGGATGAGCCCTTCTCCGGATTTGACCCTGTAAACGCCAGTTTAATCAAAGATGAAATCCTTGAATTGAACCGAAAAGGGGCTACAATCATCTTTTCGACGCATAGAATGGAGTCCGTCGAAGAACTTTGCGACCACATTGCACTTATTAACCGCTCCCAAAAGATCCTTGACGGCAATATTCATGACATCAAAAACAACTATAAAAATCAGACCTACAAAATCGAATTACAGGCCGTTAATGATGAAAAATCAATACGTATAGAAAATCTATACCAATTAAAAAATATAGAACAATCTGAAAACAAAATAATTATCACTATTAAGTTAAACCAAGACATTAGCATCAATCAAGTACTCATAAAGCTCTTACCTCTGGCCGAAATTCATCAAGTATTAGAAATAGTACCCTCTATCAATGATATTTTCATCGAGCAAGTGACCCTATCCAACAACGCTAAAAAAGAAACCGACCATGCATAAGATACTACTCATTATTCAGCGCGAATACTTCTCCCGTGTCAAAAAGAAATCATTCTTATTGATGACTTTTCTGGTCCCATTATTTTTCATTGCGCTTTACGGAGGGATATTTTATCTGACCAAGAAAAGTTTCAAAGACGCCCATGCACATGTATATATTCTGGATCAGCAGGGCAGTTTTGCAAAGCAGCTGAAAAGCGACCCTAACATTACTTTTACTGTCAGCGACCGCTCATTGCAGGATCTTAAAAAGCAGATTAAAGACGATGAGCAGAACAGCTCCATCCTGGTCATTCCGAAAGAAATTTATCAGCAGTCTACCATCGAGCTGATTTCAGCAGATAAAGCCAATATCACGATCCAGAATGCAATAGCAAGACAGCTTGAAGGCATCATCCGCATCGGCGAATACAAGAAGCTAGGTATCGACCCAGAGCTGTTACAATCGGTGCAGCCTCATATCAGCGTCAATGCCAAAGAGCTAACAGAAGGTGGCGAGGAGAAAAACAGTAACACAGGTATTGCTATGGGTATCGGTGTAGGTTTGGCCGTATTGGTTTACTTATCACTGTTTCTTTATGGTGTACAGGTGATGCGTGGTGTAATTGAAGAAAAGAGCAATCGCATTATCGAAGTTATCATCTCATCGGTCAAACCTTTCCAGCTTATGATGGGCAAGATCATCGGTATCGGAATGGTCGGACTCACCCAGTTCCTACTCTGGATCATCTTGACCGGAGGCCTGGTTTTTGGAGCCACCAAACTGATCAATAAAGAAACCGTAGAACAGGCTGCAATGCAACAAGCAGGTCCCGGCATGAACACGGTCAGTCAGACACCGGCTTCAGGTCTTGGATTTGGCATTTTACAACATCTGGAATCAGTCAATGTCACCGAAATTATCGTTTGCTTCTTTCTGTTCTTCCTATCCGGTTATTTACTTTACAGCGCCATCTTTGCTGCAGTAGGATCGGCAGTGGATAGTGAAACAGAAGCCAACCAATTTACCATGCCCATTACCATGCCTTTGCTATTGACCTATGTCTTGTCGTTTGGAGTCATTATTAACGATCCTAACGGCCCCATTGCAACATGGCTAAGCTTTATACCTTTCACCTCCCCTATTGCCATGTTGGTCCGCATTCCTTTCGGTGTACCCACCTGGCAGATTGCTGTATCGCTGGCATTGTTGGTAAGCACCTTTCTACTGGTCACCTGGTTAGCAGCCAAAATATACCGTGTAGGTATCCTCATCTACGGAAAAAAGGCAAACTGGAAAGAAATCATCAAATGGATGAAATACTAAACCCTTTTAAACATAACAAAAACAGCTCTTTATTAATCCTAAAGAGCTGTTTTTAGTTTTAATTACCGTAAAACAAACATTTTAATATTAGGGACGATTTTTCACAATGTGCAGTGAAACCCCAAAAAAATATATCAGACGCATCTTGCTACACAGGTTACATCAATACTGTTTAATCAAATATAAATCTCGCCTTTCATATAAAGCACCGCATTTCCTGCCAGCTCTACCCTGTCGCCCAGCAGACGGCAGTATACTTCACCCGTACGTTCTGAAAGCTGAAATGCCCTCAATTCAGTTTTATTGAGTTGTCCTGCCCAATAAGGCGTCAGCGTCGTATGTGCCGAGCCACAGACAGGATCTTCATTAACACCGACCACAGGTCCAAAAAAGCGGGAAACAAAATCATGGTTTTCTCCCCTCGCCGTTACGATAAATCCCCTTGCAGCCATACCAGTCATCAAAGGTAGATTGGGTTTTAAAGCCTCGATATCATTTTGCTTCTCGAAAACCAGCATATAATCAGTCTTTCCGCGATAAGCTGCAATCGGTTTTTTATCCGTTACTGCCAGCAGTGCATCGGTCAATTCAGTTTCCGAAAACTGGTCTGCAGGAAAATTGAGCACAAATTTATCCTGCTGTACGCTTACGGGAAGTTTGCCACTTCTTGGCGAATAAAAATTAATCGTTTCCTTTACTTGCTTTTCACAATGGGCCAAAACGTAGGCCGTGGCAAGAGTTGCATGACCACAAAGATCTACTTCCGATGCAGGTGTAAACCAACGGATTTCATAACCATCACCTTTAGGCACATAAAAAGCGGTTTCCGATAGATTATTTTCTGCGGCGATCTTTAATAGAATATCGTCCGCCAGCCACTCCGTTAAGGGACAAACGGCCGCAGGATTTCCTTTGAATACCATATCCGTAAAAGCATCTACCTGATAAATTGTTAATTTCATATTCTTATTCCTTTTAAACAAAGTTATCATATAAGTCTTAATGGATACAGATACAGCAACATGATTTTTATAGGATACAGCACAAAGCGCAGTTAACGCAATTAAGCAAAGCAGAACTCTAAAATCTTACCCTCATTTCCCCTTCAAATCTTAATTCTTCGCTGCACTGTTCCAAAAATCATCTTCCACTTCAATTCTTTCTGAAAACAGCCAGACTTCTTTTATTTTGTCATCTTCGATCCGCAATAGATCGACACCTTTCATCGCAAGTGTCCCCTCACCTTTTGCTGCTTTGAAATGAATTGAAGCTGCCACAAGATTTCCATTATCACTTGTATATTCAATATCATCAATAGCAAAGGTACCGTTGCTCCATTGCATAAAGTTCCCCAAATGAGCAAACACCGCTGCTTTTCCGGTATACGTTCCAGATTGAATACCTTTTCCCGGCTGATGCCATACAATATCATCTGCAAATAAACTTCCGACTGTATCAAAGTCTCCTGTTGCCACCGCATTAAAATACGACTGCACTATTTTTACGTTTTTTGACATCCTATTTAATTTTATAAGTAAGTAAATTATATGACAAATTTCTACATTTGCAGTACAATAGTCAAGTACCTACCTAAAAGTAGGGTACTTACGTTAAAGTAATAATTACTGATTTACAGCACAATGAATATAAATATAAATATTTCTGACGAAAACTGTCCCCTAAGAAAAACACTTGAAATCATCGGCGGAAAATGGACCATGCTCATTATTTTCCAGATTAACGAACGCAACATCCGTTACGGCGAACTGAAGCGCTGTATTGTCGGAATCAGTGAAAAAATGCTGATCAGCCAATTGAAGTTTTTATGCGATAAAGATATTGTCCATAAAAAGTCCTTTGCCGAAATCCCGCCAAAGGTCGAATATACCTTGACCGAAAAAGGAAAAGAATTGCTACCCATTATTCAGACCATCATCCAGTACGGCCTCAAGCATGACATTTAACCATACAAAAATACCTTATCCTGTAATTTTCAATGATTGTACCTGCTCATTAACAATCCGAACATGGTAAAACAGTACAACAGGGCTTCCAGTAAAATTTCCAGAAACTACTGCTTTTAATATGCTTTCGGTTTCTCCTTTTTTATAGCTCAATGGCTTCATGACGGTTTTATATTGCTCATTTGCTGCGACAATCCAATTTTCAATTTCTTTTCTCCCCCTGTATGTATTACTCTCGTCAACAATCAGGGCTGTTTCGGAAAAAAAATTTGCATAGGAGACACAATCAAAATTGTTCTGCGCACGAACTAATGCGGCCATTACTTGTGGTATGTTCATTTCAAGTGTTTTTTTAAGGTTTTTAAATTGTTGGAATTGTACCTCCGTCAATAATAAATTCTGTTCCTGTCAAATAAGCCGCTCTTGGTGACACTAAAAAACCGACCAATTCGGCCACTTCCTGAGGTTCTGCCGGTCGGCCATAAGGAATACCCCCCAAACTTTCCATGACCTGCTGCACCGCTTCATCAACAGAAATACCAGTTCTTTTCGCGATTTCATCCATCATCCCTGTAGCACCATCTGTTTTGATCCAGCCCGGAGAGACTGTCAACACCCGAATACCTTTTGGTGAAACTTCATTTGATAAGCTTTTACTATAATTCACCAATCCTGCTTTAGCCGCTGCATAAGGTAATGTGGCATCATACAAAGGCAATCTAGCCTGAATAGAAGCTATATGAACGATAACGCCGTTTCCGCGAGCTATCATCTGAGGCAAAAACCCTCTATCCAGACGAACCGGAGCCAGCAAATTTGTATAAAACGTCTTTTCCCAATCTTCATCACTCAAAACAGCAAAGCCTCCTCCTTTCGTTTCAGAACTGCCCATATTGTTTACCAAAATATCCAGCCTGCCAAATTGTTGCAGTATTTCACCTACGACCTTTATCGTACCAGAGGACGTACTTAAATCGGCCGGAATAAAGTGTAATTTTCCATTATCCTGCAGAGGTTCATTTCTTGCTGTAATGATTACGGTCGCCCCGGCATAAAGCAACCGCTCCGCAATGGCCCTACCTGTTCCCTTTGTACCGCCAGTTACCAAAGCAATTTTGCCCGATAATTCATCATTAAAATTAAATTCCTGTTCCATGTTCTAAAATATTTAAAACAAAAGTCTGCGACACAGCCGGTTTACACAAGTACGGAAAAACGAATTGCATAGGGATAAATTTTTCCCCTATTGCACATTTTGAAACATAGCCATAGCTTTGTCGTATGTATGAAAAAAAAATACCCCTAGATCTAAATTGTGGTCTCGACCTCATCGGTGAAATACTGTATGGCAAATGGAAAATTCGTTTACTTTGGTTTATAAATGCAGGACATCAACGCCCAAGCGAACTCCAGCGCAAAATTCCCGGAGCCTCCCGCCGCGTATTGCATATACAGCTAAAAGAATTAGAACAGCACGAATTGATTGTAAAGAAAATATATCCGATTGTCCCTCCAAAAGTGGAATACAGCCTGACCGAATTTGGTAAAACTTTAATTCCAGTAATCGCGGCTTTAGGACAATGGGGCGATGATCATGAAGAGCGTTTACGAAATATCATTACGAAGCTTCAATAAATTAAAAATCACGAAGATACTGATAGATAAAACAACACTCTTATTGTTTTAAGAGACTACTCCTGTAGAATAGATAAGTGAGAATCGCCAATTTCAGATCATAACAAGATAGGCAAATTGCTTTGCGACAAATAAAACTCCCGTTTACCGGATTTTTTACCGAGCTTTTCAAATTCACAAAAGATTCACCGAATCCTCCCCTCCATTTACCGAGTTTACCCGACTGTTCACCTGATTACCATTCCGACTTTTAGCCCCCTTATATACCTTTGATTCAATCAATTAAATAATTCACAAATCAAAAAAACTTAAAAAGCTAAAAATCATGAAAAATTCACTAAACTCAATCTTTATCGTATTTGCATTAATCGGAGCATTAGTCGCAATGACGAGCATGAGTTTTGCAAAAGGAAAGACTCCGAGAAACACAAATCCCATGACGGTAATTGACAGTTACGTACAGATCGCTGCGGATGGTAATACAGAAGGTATACAGCACTTGTTCTCCGATGACTTCAAATGGACCCAATCATCCAATGCAAAAACAAAAACATACAGCAAATCAGAAGTTGTCAATTTTTTAAAGTCAAGCAAAGGACTAAAGCAGAACTGTAAAACAACCTACACCATCATGGAGAAAAATGAGAACTGTGTTATGGCCAAAGTAGAAATGAAGTATGACAATTTCACAAAAGTAGAATGTATCACCCTATGTAACGTAAATCAAGAATGGAGAATCAATCAAATCATCGAATCTTACAAATAGCAACGAGCCCACGCAACGAAAAAAGGTCTTAAAATTGAATTTTAAGACCTTTCCTATTTTATTTAAATCTGTATAAACTATTTCATTAAGAAGCCACCACCGATCAAATCATTGCCTTCATAGAAAACAGCCGATTGACCAGGAGCAATACCTTTTACATTATGTACAAAGTCGATCTTTACCATGTCCCCCTGTTGTGAGATGGTAGATAGAGCACCAGCATCTTTATAACGCACCTTAGATATCGCTTCCATAGGCTGCTCCAAAGAAGCATATTTAACCAAATTTACATTCCGCACATAAGCGAATGATTTTTCAAGCTCATGTTCTTCACCCAGCACCACGGTATTACTCTCCGGAAGGATCTCGACTACAAACATCGGTTTACCCAATGCGATACCAAGACCTTTACGCTGTCCGATCGTAAAATAAGGATAACCGATATGCTGTCCTACCACAGTACCATCTGTTAGGATAAAGTTACCAGGACCGATCTGTTGATCCAAAGTAGGCACCTTATGTCTTAAGAATGCACGGTAGTCATTATCCGGTACAAAACAGATTTCATAGCTTTCCGCTTTATTAGCAAGCTCCACCTGTCCCATATCCAATGCCATCTGGCGAATTTCTTTTTTCGTGAACGATCCTAATGGAAATTGCGTACGTGCCAGGTTTTCCTGTGCAACACCCCAAAGTACATAAGACTGATCTTTGTTTTCATCCTTACCTTTCGAAATCACGTAACGGTTATTATCGTGAAGACGAATATTGGCATAGTGACCTGTAGCAATAAATTCGCAGTCCAATTTATTGGCGCGTTTCATTAAAGCCTCCCATTTGATATGGGTATTACACAATACACAAGGGTTTGGCGTACGGCCGGCAATATATTCATCAACAAAGTTGTCAATAACAAAATCGCCAAACTCATCTCTAATATCCAATATATAATGTGGGAAACCATAATTCACCGCCAAAGAACGTGCATCGTTGATACTATCCAAGCTACAGCATCCGGTCTCCTTAGACGAGCCACCAGAAGCAGCATAGTCCCAAGTCTTCATCGTGATCCCTATGACTTCATATCCTTGTTCATGAAGCATGACAGCCGCGACCGAACTGTCAACACCCCCACTCATAGCAACTAATACTCTTCCTCTTTTACTCATTTTATTTTATTGAAATGCAAAGATAGGCTATTTGAAATTTTTACGTGTTAATTTCTTGTAAATTTTATCTGTATCAAAATCAAGTCTTTCAAAAAAATACATGAAATAAATGGGTGAAAAATTTTAGAATTCGAATTATCGGGGTATATTTGCATCGCATTCAAAGTTAAACGGGGATGCAGGTTAAGGTGCCATAGCTCAGTCGGTAGAGCAAAGGACTGAAAATCCTTGTGTCGCTGGTTCGAATCCAGCTGGCACCACCAGATCTGAAAGTAACAGATTCAAAACAAAAACTTGGAAGGTGCCATAGCTCAGTCGGTAGAGCAAAGGACTGAAAATCCTTGTGTCGCTGGTTCGAATCCAGCTGGCACCACCAGATCTGAAAGTAACAGATTTAAAACAAAAACTTGGAAGGTGCCATAGCTCAGTCGGTAGAGCAAAGGACTGAAAATCCTTGTGTCGCTGGTTCGAATCCAGCTGGCACCACCAAAAAAGTCCATCTCGTTTGAGATGGACTTTTTTATTTAAAACCAAAATCATGTATTAGATGAATACTGTTCACTTTTTCAGGCCCCTTTCAATCCATTCAATAAGTTTATCATTCCCCATATAACCACCTAAATTTTTCTCTTCGAGTTGACCATCCTTTCCAAAGATTAAATAGCTAGGAATTGTCTCTATTGAAAATTGTTTATTGATTTTTTTATATTGATTATTATATAAGTAATAGTGTTCGCCACCAATGAAGTCAGCAAATTCCTTCCATTGATTTTGATCAGAACTTTCATTCGTTAGATAGACAAATGCAACATCATCTTCAGAATACTGTTCCTTGACCTTCTTTATTTTACCAGAAGCTTCAATACAGGGTCCGCACCAAGTAGCCCACACATCTACAATCACCACTTTACCTTTGTAGCGAAGTAAGATGTCCTGCAACACAGATTCCTTCAATTGATCATAACTTAAATAGTATTGCTTTGCTCCCTGATTTGTTTTTTTTGCAATCATATCATTATGATAAAGGATATAATTACTGATCTGCTTATTTTTAAAGAATTTAAGTATGTCAAGTCGCTGTGTTGCGGAAAGTGCAGTTCCAATATTAATGTGATCCATGTATGCCCCAGCAATCATTAAGTCGTGAAAAAGACTTTTGCTATCTTTTATCTCAAAATCAAAAATAGCTTTCAGTTTGCTTAGATAGGTTTCTGGATTACTAGTGCGTATATGCGGTAAATTCAACAAGGAATCTTGTCTCACAATTTTATACAAATCGTTCGGAGGAGAAATCAATCGCTCAATATTGGCATGGCTTGATAGATTTAATCCATGATAAAAGGAAATATCTCGTTCAAATGGAATCTTTATTGTGTCCGAATCAGTTTTAACTTCAGTATATGCTCTTAACCCATAATCTCTAAATAAGTAATAAAATTTGGTCGCGGCCTCCATATCATACCTAAATTCTTCCTGTCTCATTTCTGACGGTATACTTTTAACCAATGCAGCAATCATACGTTGACTTTCTTTTAGTATGACATTGCGAAATGAGTTTGCATCTTTGCTAGGTTCTATATTTACAAAATAAGGACCTGTGAACAATGCTTCTTTAACCACTTCAGCATATTCTTTTGAAGAAGTAAAAGCCTCTTTAAATATACCTTCATAATCTATTGTAAACTTGGTCGAATCCGTATAATGTATCGTTAAAACATCCGAATGATTGGGCAATAAAACCGATCTACAGTATTCACTATTATAAACAAACCAGAATAGTGATGGCCCAAAAGTATAATAAGACATTAACATAGTCGAATCATTTATTTGTTTAAACTCCAGAGGCTTGTTGCTTACAAACACATTGTAGAATAACGGTGTGGAAATTGGTTTATCCTTTGGATATTTCCCAGAAAACTTTATCGTTAACGAGGTGTAACCACTATTGGTATAATCAGCTGGTTAGCAGTATGCCACAAAAGGCATCACAAAAGTTAACAAAAAAAACACAGTTTTTTCATCATAATACGTTAGGTTGTTTTAATTGACATGGCCCATCGTAAGCGCCAAAGTTTATTATTGAATTAATTATCCCAATATAGTGAAAATAAAAATATTTTATCTTTCCTAAAAAAAATTATATCACTCTAATCCAGTGCGAGTACGTTAGATACGATTTTCATGTGTTTTTCCATCCTTGAATCCAAATACAGCGACAATAATTTTAAATAGCATCAATTTTGAAGAACAGTTTGCCGATATGAAAAAAGCAATGAATCTCAGCAAAGCCATATCTGCGAAAAAATAAAGCTACTTGCTCTTTTAAAACGAAGTAATGAGTACGCTATAATTTTATAAAAGGTCATCGCTCATTGGAAGCCACGACCTTTTTTGTAAATACCCATACTATCAATTATTAAAATAGCAGTTATATAATACCAGTTTCATATTTATTAAAGAAATACTTTTATAGATAAGCAACTTGCTTAAAATAAAAAGAGCTAGTGAATAAAGTCATTCACTAGCTCTTTGATACTTTTATCTCATTCGATATTAATTATTATAGCCTAGATTTTGGGGAAATTCTGCTCCAGAATTTGCATCAATAACCTCTTGCGGAATCGGCCATAGCTCATTTCCTTCTTTGATTACACCCTTTGATTGTATATTCAATCTTTTCACCCGATCTAAGAACACATTTCTACCAAATCTAGAAAGGGTCATTCTTCGCATTTCCTCTCCCAATAACTCTCGAGCACGTTCGTCCAATAAATAATCTACATTAACCTGCGCTGCAGAAACAGGAGTTGCTTTAGCACGAGCACGTACAACATTAATTGCCGTAGCAGCAGATCCCGGATCATTTTTCTGCAAATAAGCTTCCGCTAAAAGTAAAAAGGTTTCAGCCAGGCGGATTTTAACACGGTCTTTCATATTACCTTCAAAAGCAGGATTATCAGCAGTTTTCCCATAAAAGAATTTAGTCGTCGTCACAAACACATTACCCGATTCTTTAATCTGATCGGTGATATTGAGCTTCGTGCCATACAATGGACTCTTCGCATCGTTATGATACCAATTCCGCTTGATGTTATATTTCGAATTACGCACATCCTGTACTTCATAGCCATTCAACCACCACTCGTATGGTCTTATATGTCCCAATCCACGACCTCCCAAAGAATCTGCTAAAACAAAACCTGTTTGTTGTGCATAAAAAGGTACCCAAGCACGTTTACTCCAATCGGTATAAAGATCTCCTCCCCCCTGACTATTATATTCCAGCTGTATTGCCCAGATCGTTTCTTGATTTCCTGATTTACGATTTTGATTCTTTTCGATAAACATATCGTGGAAGTAATCACCTGCTAGATCCTTTTCTACACCAAACCTTTGATCATTCAATCTGAAATATGGAGCATTAATAACAGCCTGAGCTGCAATAATTGCTGAATCTGGTTTATTGGCCCATAAATAAGCTTCTGCAAGATAGTGATAGGCTGCCCATTTTGTCAATTTCCCATCTTCCACACTTCCTGGATTTTCAGGAAGATTTTCGGCAGCATATTTTAGATCTGCAATCATATGTTGGACAACCTCCTGCTTAGGCGTTCTTGTAAAATCTGTTCGTGGCAATTCTGAGACTTTATCCACCCAAGGCACATCGCCATATAAACTAACAAGATAGCGGTAAGCATAAGCTCTGAAAAAATCCGCCGTAGCACGTACTCTTTTCGGATCTTGATCGGCATCCTTCCATTGAATATTTGGATTGTCCAATGCCGATAAGATCAGATTTGAATTACCGATCAATCCATAGGCAAATTTCCAATAATTACGAACATACGAAGACGTAGGATTTAAGGTGTAATTGGAAAAAGGAGCGAGTGTCGCATCGGTACCTGTACCCTTTATAGCAACAATATCAGTACCTACTTGCAAAGCCTCCTGCGGCGTAGCTCCTTGCGTAAAAAAGTCGTTGGTCCACGTCTGGAATTCTAATCTTGCAAATGCATATAATCCTGTTAAACCAGTTTCAAATCCATTCGTGGTGGTATACGTATTGTTGGGAGCTTGAAAACCGCTAGTATCTTCCTCCAAAAAATCTTTACTGCAGCCAACAAATAATGTGGTGCTTAATAATAAATATGTAATGTTTTTAAATGCTTTCATGACCTCGTTGATTAAAATTGTACATTGACTCCTAATGAATATGTTCTTGCAGATGGATAAGGTGATACGATATTTGTTGTCGTTGGGTTACCTGTCACGCTACTCACTGCCAAAGCTTCTGGATTAAACCCTTTAACATTCGTAAAGGTGTATAGATTACGGCCATTGATAAATGCTCTGATCGACCTGATATTTAATCGCTCCAGCTGTTCGCTATTGAAAGTATATCCCAATGATAGATCGCGAATGCGCCAGTAAGAAGCATTCAAATAATAACTATGGTTGTTCACAGGCGTATATCCAGGTGAAGGTATCGTCAAACTCGGGCGCTCGGGCGTCCAGTATGCCATATCCGACAAGTAGTTGGCTCCATTGTTGGGCAAGAATCGTTCAATATTTCTAAAATTATCTTCTTTAGAAACGTCAAAAGCACCATTCATAAAGATCGATAGTGAAAATTTCTTGTAGGAAAATTCATTGCCAAAACTCAAGTTATAAACAGGCACCTTATTCCCCATCATGGTGCGATCTGCGGCAGTAATTTTTCCATCACCATTCATATCGGCCAACTTAGCGTCTCCAGGTTTTGCATTCGGCTGGTGAGATTGTGCAATATCATCTTCTTTTTGCCAGATACCGACTACTTTATAATCGTAGAAAATACGAATGGGTTGTCCGATCAACCAAGCATTAGTGAGATCATCCTTACCATCTCCTCTTAAATCAACAATTTTATTTTTATTCCACGAAAAATTAATACTCGACGACCATCTAAAATCTTCTTTTACGATATTTTTGGTATTTAATCCAACTTCAATACCCACATTGGAAGTCTGACCAATGTTACTCAAGATCGTGCTATAACCATTCATAACTGGCACCTGACGACTCATTAACAAATCAGAGGTTTTCGCATTATAATAATCAACATTACCACTGATACGATCATTCCACAACCCAAAATCCACACCAATATTTAATGATTTAGTTGTCTCCCATTTTAAGCTGCTGCTTCCTCTACCATTATAGTTCATGACCAATCCGTTGGAAACTGTAGCTCCATCCCCAAATAGATATTCTATTTTCGACAGGCGGTTGTATGTCTGATATGGACTTACTGCCTGGTTTCCATTTTTACCATAAGAAGCACGCAACTTTAACATATTGACATTTTCCAAACTAAAAAAGTCCTCTTTGGATAGCACCCATGCACCTGCTATAGATGGAAAAAATGCATATTTATCATTTTTTGAGAAAGACGAGTAACCATCCGATCTACCTGTCAAGGTTAACAGGTAGCGTTCTTTATATCCGTAGTTGATTCTTCCCATATAAGAAAGTAATGCCGTATTGGTGAGCCCAGAAGATATTTTTTGATTTTTTGCAGCCGATCCTAAATTGTTGTAACCCACATCAGACACAAAATCTTCACCATATAAGCGAGACCATTTTTCTTGAGATTCCGATGCACTGTATAATCCGACCACATTTAATTTATGGTCGCCGAAAGTACGGTCATACGTAAGCAGATTTTCCCAAGTCCAATCGTACCTGTTGTTGTTGTAGATTTCGCCTTTTCCTCTTACTCCCATACCGGTTAGCGTATTCGATCCATAGTAATAAGACTGTTCTCTATTTTGATAATTCGTACCAAAAGTCGTTTTGAAACTCAAACCTTCAATAGGCAATTTAACATCCAAAAAAGTATTAGCATACACCGTTCTCTTGATATCATCACTAATTCCATTCTCATCAGCAAACGGATGTGCAAACAACGTCTGTGCATACATCGGATAAGTAACCACCTGATCATTTTCATCGCGATTGATACCATAAGGACTCATTTTTACCGCATTGTCAATAGAAGGTTGCACACCATTCAACTTACCTTGAGATGCCTGTACGGCAAGACCAAGTTTCAACCAGGATGTCAAATGCTGATTGAGATTAAGATTGATATTAAAACGTTCATAAGGCGTATTTTTCACTAGACCATCCTGATTGAGGTAAGCCACAGAAGCATAATAATCAGAACGATCACTACCGCCAGAAAAACTCAACTGATGTTCATTAACCTGCGCATTATTGTTAAAAATAACATCTTGCCAATCCACCTCTTCATCCTTCTTATATTGCTGTAAAACATTGGCAAAAAGATAATTTTCTGGATCCAGCTGACTGCCTGTTTTACCTTTTGAAATTTGATAATCGCGCATATAATTAATATATTCCGCCCCTTTCATCAGATTAAGTCTTCGCTCCACATTTTGTACCCCAAAATAGCCATTATAACTCATCTGTGGCTTGCTTGATAGTCCTTTTTTAGAAGTAATCAAAATGACACCATTTGCTGCACGCGAGCCGTAAATAGCAGTAGAAGAAGCATCTTTCAGTACAGAAATATTTTCAATGGTATTGGAAGCGATATCACCCAATGATCCACTAAAAGGAATACCATCCAAAATAATCAAAGGATCGTTCGATGCAGAGATCGAGTTTTCCCCGCGAATGGTAAAAGAAGCCGTATTTCCAGGTCGCGCATTTCCGGAATTAATATTCAATCCGGCTACTTTTCCTTGCAGCTTGTCGACGATATTAGGTGAATTGATGTTTTCTAAAGATTTAGAAGATACTGTAGCCATACTTCCAGTCAAATCTGATTTCTTTTGGGCCCCATAACCCACCACCACAACTTCTTCTAAATTTTCTGAACTTGATGTCAAGATCACTTGAGTAGCTGCCGATGCTGTTACTTCCACAGTCTTGAATCCTACAGAAGAAAAAACAAGAACTGTATTTGAAGAGGTTACACTAATTTCAAATCCTCCTGTTTTATCTGTTAAGGTAGCTGTTGTTCCACCCTTCACTTTTACTGTTGCGCCAGAAATTGGATTCCCATCGCCATCTTTAACTGTTCCTTTTATGATCGATTGAACAGTATAATATACTGGCACATCACTTTTAGAAACACTGGCGTGAACGTAGCTTTGTAACCCAATTAGCATAATAGGGCTTAATAAAATTGATTTTCGGCATAGATAAAGCCGTTTCATCGTTTTCAAATTTGGTTGGTTCATAATAATTTAGTGTATAGTGTGAGGACAAAATACACGTAACTTTAATATTCTATTAAACTATGAAATAAGCAATCGGTTGCATCAATCACGAAAACGTTATAAATATTAAAAAATAGCGAACACACCCTAATTATTATGCCTTACATAAAGTGTGTATTGATATTGAAAAGAGAATTTTGGGTAACAGAATAGATGTCTTGATTAAAAATTAGATTTCAGTGAAAAATGATTCTTAAAATTTGTTAAAAAACCAAATCCTACGTGAACAATATAATTCGATTAACAATTTTTAAAGATTAAAAAGAATAGAGAAACGACCTTAAGGCAGTTTCACTTTAAACACACGATAGGGTAACTCTGTGCGATCTTTACCATGACTCCAAGCAGGATCCTGTGGCAACTGCGCACATGAAAAATACAGAAAACCGTCCGTCCCGATGCCGAACGAATCGGGCCATAATAATCTGGAATCCTGCACTAAAGTATGTAATTTACCATCTGGACTTAAATATTTGATGGAATAATCCAGTGATGTAGTCAGAAAGATATTACCTTTTTGATCAGCAATCAACCCGTGGGTTACCCCTACTTCACCCATATCTGTAACTTTCGATGCCAGCTCTTTTTCACTGCGGCCTTCATCAGCAAGATATTTTGTTTCGATGCGGTATAGATGTGTTTGATTGATCGGTTTAAAATAGAAATAGTTAAAATCATGCGTCAACGCAATTCCATTCACATGAGATAGAAATGCTTTGCCATCTTTATTGCGCATTTCCACACCCCCATATGCAAGTACCAGAGAAGGATCAGCTAAAGTAAAAACTGTCTTTTGCAATACAGTACGCGTTTTTCCCGTTTCCAGATCTAGTACCACTAATGCCGCCTGACCAGGATCTGACAAGTAAGCTTTATTTTTTTCAACATCGACACGCACATCATTTAAACCCGACTTCGCCTTATCCAGATCATCAAATGTGTAGATCTGTTCAACCAGATCCGTTTTGGTATTAATTTTTAACAATTTGAAATGCCCTTGCTTTGCATCCCCTTTATCCCCAAAAATAGAACCTGAGGGCGCAGGTTTCGAATCCAGCACCCAAAGAAAATCATGTGCATCTACATAGAGATCCTAAACACTCACAAAATGGTTCTGTTCATCACCATCTTTATTCCATTCATCGTTCGGATAAGGAACACGCTCACCGTTTACAATTTCTGTTAAACCATATTGGTAATCGGTATTTTGCCTTGGAAACGACACAAACAGGCGATTAGCAGCATTGACACTTACGCCAATGGCACGGTACTTTCCAAAAGAGGCCGCTTCCTGAAGCGCTTCGCTGTGGTAAGTCTGGGCAGTAGTATGATCCATATTCACAAATAAACTTGCAATTAAGATGATGTTATTGATCCATTTCATGATTAAACTATTTTTTGAAGCATATTTTTATAGCCCAAAGCATAGGACATTTCACTATGCTTTACTGACTCTTTAATTTCTTCATAAAATCTAATATGGCGGGACGTAATTCATCAAACAGCGGATGGTTTTTATTTTTTAACATGACTTCAGTAAACAATTTCAGTCCCAAAGCAAATTCAGTCGCTGTCTCCTTATTTTCAAAAATCTGTTTCGACTGGATCACTTCAAAAATCTGAAATAGATCATCATGATTATCAAAGTTTAAACTTAAAGATTGTTTACCCGTATCACCGTTCTTGAGACTTATTTCTTTTAAATCCAATTGATAGACATTATTTCTTTTCTCCATATCAAATTAAAAATTAACAACATATTCATTAATAGTATCTATTTCTTCCTGCGACAGATCAATGTTGATTGCCTGTGCATTCTGAACCGCCTGAACCGCATTTCTAGCACCGGCTAATGCAATTGTGATACCAGCCCTTTCAAGCGTCCAACGCAATACCAGTTGGCCCAGGGTGACATGATGCTGACCTGCAATCGGTTTTATTTTCGACAGTAAATCATTGGTTCTTTCGATAAATTCAGGTTGAAAATGCGGTTGGTTGGCACGATGGTCCCCCTCTTGAAAAGTATAATTGGTAGTGATTTTACCTGTCAATAAGCCCCGTTGTAATGGGCTGTAGCCAAAATGGATTTGTCGTTGACTACACAATACGGAACAAGTTCCTCCTCAATCCCCCGGTTTACCATACTGAAAGGGACCTGATTTGAAACTAATTTTAACGTTTCTTCTGCTTCCACCATCTGTTCCACATTATAATTACAGACTCCTGCATAGCGTACCTTTCCCTGCTCGATCAAACGAGAGACCGCCTCAAAGGTTTCACTTATCGCTGTAGTTGTATCTGGCCAGTGAATTTGGTATAGATCAATATAATCTGTCTTTAGACGGCGCAAACTCTGTTCACATTCATATATAATGCTCTCTCTAGCTGCAAATTTATAGATATCGATATCTTGACCAGCATTGTTTTTGCTATGCATGGCCAGATTACCCTTCGCTAGATCCCAGCGCATGCCAAATTTGGTTAAAATCTGAACCTGATCTCTCGCTATTCCTTTAATCGCATCACCAACGATCTCTTCACTGGACCCCTGCCCATAGATAGGTGCTGTATCAATCGAAGTCACCCCTACATCGTAAGAAGCTTTAATGGCTTCGATCGCATCGTTTCTATCAGTACTTCCCCACATCCATCCACCAGCAGCCCATGCACCAAATGTAATCGCTGAAAGCGCTAAGTCGCTATCGCCTAATTTTCTATATTCCATTTTTGTTGATTTTTTCTAATTTATAAATTTTCATTCGCGTATCAATACTTTTCTGAACCGCAATTTCCGCTTTTTTAGTATGATACCGATTATAAAACAAATAAATAAGAGCTGTTGTTTGCCTAAAAAAATCAAACTACACTTTACTACTTCACGACATCGGTCAGTTACTCCTTCACTGTTTTCATCCTGGGCAGCCCAATCTCATGTTCTTGTGGGTAAGGAGCTCTAAAAGTCATGCTAACATCTTCTCTCATACGTTCCTGCGCTTCATACTTCTTTTCCTCATCATGTGAGTAACGTGGATCAGGAATAAAAGGCATCTTTGCCATCTTCGTTATGGTTATGGTCGGAAAATGGAAGTCCACTTCTACCGTTCCTAAGAGTAAATAGCATCCGCCCCCTTGAAAAGGATACCGTTCCAGACAGTCCGGAAAATGAGCCGTATCAAAATAATCACCATTGTTGTCCACCCAGGTTCCGAAATACATGATTCCTCTTTTTGTAGGTACATGCTTCCGTGAGATCAGATAAGCAAGCATTTTGACCTCCTTTTTATGATGTTGGATCAGATCTTTAGCCATCACTGTTCCCCTATACTTTGTCTGCAGCAGATCGAAGGGTGTACATGAAACCGGAAAACTTAAAATTTCTATCTCGTCAAAAGCATCCTCAAAGATGTTGCGTTTCAATTCCGGAAATTTAAAATGCTTGACAGGCTCCTCAAATAAGGTTTCAGCGCGACGTCCAGGCTTAAAATCACCGAGCAGCACCCTTGATTTTAACAACAGCTCATTTTTGGGCACACCGCTGAACCGAAAAGCTCCAATAAAGATCAAAATCTGCAAGGTTTCAATACCGATCGGAATACGTTTAATAAAATCTTCCAAAGAGCGATACTCCCCATTTCTGATCCTTTCTTCAGGAATCAACCGGCCAAGTTTCGCTTCCACTTTCTCCAGATGCATAAATCCCAGATAAACCTCATCACCATAGATGGTAGTCTGCTGCTCACTCCTGTTCACGCATGGATTCAGGATCTTGGCGCCAGACATCCGGGCCTCATGGATGTACACTTCCGATCTGTAGAAACCGCCCATATTATTGATGACAGATACCATAAATTCAAGAGGATAATAGAGTTTGAGGTATAAGCTCTGGTAACTCTCCACGGCATAAGAAGCAGAATGCGCCTTACAGAATGAATATCCAGCAAAAGATTCAATCTGCCGGTAGATTTCTGTACTCAGTTCTTCCGGATGCCCCTGTTGCCTACAAGATTCAAAAAAATCATCCTTTACTTTTTGAAGCGCCTTACGCGATCTGCCTTTTCCACTCATGGCCCTACGCAATATATCACCATCAGCAGCAGAAACCCCGCCATAATGGAGTGCAATTTTAATCACGTCTTCCTGATAAACCATAATACCATAGGTGTCACCGAGCTGTTCTTCAAATATCGGATGAAAATATTCAAACTGATCTGGATTATTATGCCTAAAAATATATTCCCGCATCATACCACTTTGCGCTACACCGGGACGTATAATCGATGATGCCGCCACCAGCACCTTATAATTATCACATTTCAATCTTCGCAGCAGACCGCGCATCGCAGGACTTTCAATATAAAAACATCCGATCGTTTTCCCCCGGCTTAAAAATTCATTACATAGGGCTTCATCCTTGGAAAGCTTAGTATCCCTAATGTTTACTTTAATTCCCCGTTTTTCTTCCAATAATTTCACCGTATCATTGATAGTCCCGAGTCCACGTTGCGACAGAATATCAAATTTATCAAAACCGATATCCTCCGCAACATGCATATCCCACTGCACGATCGGAAAACCTTTGGGAGGCATTTCAAGAACCGTAAAATTGGTAAGCGGTTCCTCAGAGATAATAATCCCACAGGCATGCATGCTGCGCTGATTGGGAAACTTTTCCAATAACTTTCCATACTCCTGCACTTTCTGGACCACCTGATCTTTAAAAACTTTTTCCGGATTTTTGGTCAGTTCATCGAGCTCCTCTTTCGGTAAACCAAATACCTTACCCATCTCACGAATAATGGAACGGTACTTAAATTCGACATTCGTACCACAAAAAGCAACATGGTTTTTTCCATAGCGGTCAAAGATATATTTCAATATCATATCCCGCTCCTGCCAGCTCCAGTCAATATCAAAATCAGGCGGACTTTTTCGGTTTAAATTTAGAAATCGCTCGAAGTAAAGATCCAGTTCCAAAGGACAGATATCCGTTATGCCCAAGCAATATGCAACTATGCTGTTGGCTCCGCTTCCCCTGCCCACATGCATAAAACCCATGCTGTTGCTATAGCGGATGATATCCCAGGTAATGAGAAAATAACCGCTGAAATTTAATTCATCGATCACCTGCAGTTCCTTTTCAACACGCTGTTTCGCTATTGCATGATCCTTTCCATAACGTCTTTCCAGTCCTGCATAAGCCAGTGCTGTTAATTTATTGATATCGTGCTCCTTTGATCCCTTGTAGTGTCTTTTATTTCTCCGTGTGGTAAACGCAAATTCGAACTGGCATACCGAAAGTATATTTTTGGTATTCGCAATGATTTGCGGATAATGCTGATAAGCCTCCAATAGCGATTGTTCCGACCTCAAGTACTCCGATTTACTGCAAATTTCACTTTTCGGCAATTTCGACAGCAGCATATTGTTGTCAATCGCTCGCAGTATCCGGTGTAGATTAAATTCCTTTTTCGTTGTGAAAGTCACAGGTTGCAGGATCACCATCTTTGCAATCAGCGCCTGATACTCTTTACGGAACAAGCTATTCAGTTCTTCTTCCCGGATGCCGATATATTCATTTTCATGGAGCTGCGCAGGAATATTGCTTAAGGGATAGATCACAAAACAGTTCGGAAAATCAGGCTGTGCCGGCAGATCAATCCCATCGCAATTATAGGAAGTCAAAACCCGGTTCACCTCTCCGACACCCTGAAACTCTTTTGCAATGGTAATATAAAGCAGCTCATTTCCTCTGCGAACTTCAATACCAGCAATCGGTTTGATGTTCTTTTCTTCACATTTCTTTTTGAATTCATAGATGCCCGAAATGGTATTGATATCCGTCAGCACAAGCTCCTTTAACCCCAAGACGGCGGCCTGCTCCACGAGCTCCTCTATGGAAAGTGTTCCATAACGAAGACTGTGAAAAGAGTGGCAGTTAAGAAACATAAGACAATTAAGTTGAAAAATTAAAACCTACTGCCCTCCCCACCGCATCACTGCCATAGCGCATTTTGATAGCATCCATTGCCTGATACAGATTGATAAGCTGTGTATTGTCTTCAAATAAATTCATTTGGTAACTTCCGTGCACCAGATCTGTAAACCGAAGTCCCACCAATCGAAGACGCATCCGTCTGGTATAAATTTTATCAAAAAGTTCTAAAGCGATCCTGGTCAGCGTATGATCTGCAGAGGTATAAGTGACACGGCATTGTTTCGTTTCAGTATCAAAATTAGAGTATCTGATCTTGACTACTACGGTGGAAGTCAACCACTTCTCACAGCGCAGCTGGTAAGCCAGCTGTTCGGCCATACCCGAGATGAGGCTTTTCACGACATGAATATCCGTGGTGTCGCTATTAAAAGTTCTTTCCTTGGAAATCGATTTTCTTTCCGAATAAGGCATAACAGGAGTTTCATCAATCCCATTTGCCTTTTTCCATAAATCGACCCCATTTTTCCCGATCATCTGCTGCAGCACCTCAACAGGAATTTCGGACAATGTACCTATTGTACGGATCCCAACTCGTGATAAAAGCTGGAAAGTAGCATTCCCCACCATCGGCATCTTTCTAATGGATAGCGGATTAAGAAAAGAATGAACACCCACTGAAGGTATTTCACGATGACCATGAGGTTTGGATTCGCCTGTGCCGATTTTACTGACCGTTTTATTAACAGATAAAGCATAGCTGATAGGCAAACCTGTTTCCTTTTCAATTTTGGCTCCTAGTTCATTGGTCCACTTATAAGCCCCGAAAAATTTATCCATCCCGGTCAGGTCAAGATAAAACTCATCGATAGAAGCCTTCTCCATTACTGGAGCACTTTCTTCAATCACTTCTGTCACCGTATGGGACATCTTGGAATATAATTCCATATCCCCTTTTACTACCCTGGCCTGAGGACAGAGCCGTAATGCCATCTTCATCGGCATCGCAGACCGCACCCCAAAAGTTCTTGCTTCATAACTACAGGAAGAAACCACTCCCCGATCCCCTCCACCAATAATCAACGGAATATCGTTGAGTTGCGAATTTACCAGCCGCTCACAGGATACAAAAAAGGTATCCAAATCCATATGTACAATCGCTCTATTCATTTCACTAAATTATTTAGTAAAAATGCTAATATTTTTCACATTTATCCTTACATTTGATGTGATTAATATTCACAAAATGTCAACACTATCGATTTTGTCTGATAATATCAGGTACCTCAGGATGCAGATACCCGGACTTACACAAGGAAAAATTGCTGCTGAACTAGCTGTTACAAGAGATTCTTATGCGAAATATGAAATCGGGAAAACGGCTCCGCCTCTAGATGTACTCTTAGCACTATCGCGCTACTTTCAGGTCAGCACCGATCAATTACTCACTGTTGATCTCAGGAAATATAAACTGCAAGAAGTATAGCGCTTAGCGACTCGATTATTCACGCTCCGTACAGATAATAAAAACTTACGATTATAATAATATCTGGTTATAAAATGAGCTTACTCAAAACTAATGCGGGTTATATATAATCCAAACCATATATAGCATGTGCCTGTAGACTTCTTAATCGCGCCGTGAAGGGCTTAGGAGTTTTAGATGCGGCGATGCCAAAACCAAACGCAGGCTGCATCATAAACCAAGGAGCAGCAGTAGTCGCAACTCCGACATTTATACAAACTAAAAATGTAGGTTGGTACAACCAGTCCAGCCCGCAGATCAATAAAAGTAAAAGCGCAAATGAAATACCGATGAGGTAATGTGCCATCCAGCCCAAAGCCCTTTCACCAGTGATTTTTTTAGCATGTTCAATGTTTTTATGAGCGAAGACACCCTGTTTAAAATGACCTATCCAACGCCCTACAAGAGCATAATCCAAAGAGGGAATTTTAAAAGCAGTTTTGATAAATAAAGCGTACAAATCCATAAAAATCGTGGCACCAACGCCGATAAATATGGAATAACTGATGTATTGTGATAGGATGTTCATGCGCTTGTTATTTTATAAAATTAATTTCTCTTTAATGATTGGCTGTACCCACTTTTGAGGTTATGATTTCCCTGTGCCATCATTCTAACATTTTAATGATTCAAAGTTAGCATGCTTCAACCGATAATAACTGACACATATCCTTGGGAAAACTGCACAAATCAAAGGAATCGCAACAGAGAACAGCAATAAACATTAACTTTATCAGGTTTAGATAATCACACTATGAATAGGATCGTGTATTAAATTATATCCCATTCAAGTATATTGCCTCTTATCAGGATATTACCCCTCAAGCTTTAAGCGGCATATATAAGTACATTTTTTAACCTGAGTTCAGCGTTTACTGTAAAAAATAACAGAATTTTGTTCACTAATATATACGAGCATGATTAGAAAAATTAACATAACAGATTATCCCACTCTGATAAAAATATGGGAGAGTGCAGTATCAAATACACACGATTTTCTTAAAGAAGAAGATTTCAATTATTATAAAGAACATATCCCAAATTATTTTGAACATGTTAAACTATTTGGATATGATGACAATGGGACTTTAATTGGATTTATGGGGATTTCTGGTGAAAATCTTGAAATGCTATTTATTCACCATAATGCTCGTGGCAAGGGAATCGGAAAAAAGCTGGTGACCCACGGTATAGATCATTTCAAGATCTCCAAAGTGGATGTTAATGAACAAAATTTACAAGCCGTTGGATTTTATACGCATATCGGATTTCAGATACTGAACAGATCCGAAATTGATGGACAAGGCAAAGCATATCCGATTTTGCATATGGGATTATAATCTTGCTTTTAACCCAAACGCCTCATTATTTTAGCGTAGTTTAGCTTGCCATAAGAAAATGAAAAAGACCATGCGGATATGACCGAAGAAATACAACTCAAAAAAATAGATGAACTGATTCAAAATTTAGATTCTGAAACCTTATCCGCTTTAGAAAATATTCGAGAATTAAAAAGATATAAAAAAGGGGAATTTCTCTTACATCAAGATAAACTATGTCGGTATAGTTTCTGGATTGAACAGGGAATTCTACGAAAATTCTATTGGAATGATACGAAGGAAATTACAACCGAGCTTATTTTTGAACATGATATTGCGGTTTCATTTGATAGCTATGTACTTCAAAAACCCAGTAAAGAATTTATTCAGGCCGTCACAGATGTAACGGTTTACCAGACCGAAGCGCAATCATTTCAGATGCTTAAAGCAAAGTTCCCAAAACTGGTTGAACTTGATCTGATGATGACAGAATATTATGCGATGTGGCTCGAAAAAAGGTTATTTGAATTTCGAACACGCAATGCAACTGAGAGATACTTACAGTTACTCCGGCAACAGCCTCACATTATTCTTGAAGTTCCACTTACCTATATTGCTTCTTATTTAGGCATATCCCTGGAAACGCTGAGCAGAATCAGATCCAAAATTTAATTATTTGACCTAAGTCAAATGGAATGCAGATTCAATCTTAGAAATTTGAATTTTCATTTAAACATTCCATATTGTGGGTAACAAAAGTAGAATTATTGGGTTTGATTTAGCTAGAGCATATGCCATTTTTGGAATGTATATTGTCAACTTTAATATGGTGTTTGGGAGTTATAACGACACAAGTTCGGTCGGAAAATTTCTATCGCTTTTCAGTGGAAATTCAAGTACTATATTTGTCATGCTTGCAGGAATGGGAATAGCTTTGATGACCAATAGACCACATTATACGCACGAGGAGAGGAAAAAACTAAGACATACTGTTTTAAAAAGAGCATTGTTCCTATTCGTTTTAGGATTGTTGCTCAGCATATGGTGGCCAGCAGATATCCTGCATTTCTATGGATTATACCTATTCATTGCCACTTTTCTTTTATTTTTACCCACAAGATATTACCTGATCGCTAGTATTCTATCAATCTTGGTTTTCCATGTGTTCCTGCTTATTATTCCATTCGAAAAAGGATGGAACTTTGATACGCTTGAATATACCGATCTATGGTCGATACCGGGATTTATACGAAACACATTTTACAATGGCTGGAACAGTGTTTTTCCTTGGATAGCCTATTTTACCACCGGAATGTATCTCGGCAGATTAAATTGGACATTATTGATCACCAAAAAAAGGGTATTTCTGTTAGGTGCCGCACTTTTTATACCCGTTACCATATTACAGATCTGCGCTCAAAATATTTTTACCAATAAAGAATTGATAGAGATCATTACTGCAGATTACCTTCCTCCCCTTTTACCATTTTTGCTGAGCACAATAGGTTTTGGACTGATGCTGATCGCAGGTTTCATGTATAGCAGTTCGTTTTTTTTAGAAAATAAATTTATCCAAAATTTAGCAACAACTGGACAAATGACCCTCACCCATTACATTGCGCACTTAACCATCGGAATGATTATTTTTTCACTCCTCTCCGGTAAACCCTATGGAGCAAAGATCAATCAAACAGATTCTGTACACCCCTTGTGGATATTAACATTCTCTATAGTATATTTTATCTTCAGTTACTATTTCAGCAAAATATGGAAGACAAAATATAAGAATGGCCCCTTGGAAACGCTGATGAGAAAAATATCAAGTTGATACCTGAATGGCGATAATGATTTAGCCTGTATTACAACCACACGGCCAATCCTCTGCAACATGCATTTTCCGGTTTCCGACTTTCATAATGTGGTTAAATAATGTGGCGTTAAATACAATTTCTCGGCGTAGAATTTCACATTTCGTTCTTGTCTGGCATATTTTGTAACTTGTATCCAATAACTCAAAACAAACTAGGCGTATAAAAATACACCTATTAAAAAAACAATACGATCATGACAGCATACAAAACAGTAAATATAGAAAAGTGGAACCGGAAGGAACACTTTGATGCTTATCGTGATGCGATAAAATGCGGATTCAGTTTGACCGTTAAATTAGATATTTCAGCGGTTATTCCTTTTGTAAAAGAACAGGGATTTAAATTTTATCCTGTGATGATTTATCTGCTATCAAAAGCCGTGAACCAACATCCTGAGTTTAAAATGGGAATGAAAGATGGTGACTTGATTATTTGGGATTCTGTAAACCCGGTTTATACCGTCCTTCATCAGGACACAGAAACTTTTTCTGCACTTTCTGTACCCTATTCGGACAGCTTCCAGGATTTTATAGCCAGCTATAACGCGGTCCTTCAAAGAAATGAAAACAACAGGAGCTTCCTCCCTGAAAAAGCTCCCAAAAATCATTTTAATATTTCGGCACTTCCGTGGATTCATTTTGAGAGTTTTAACCTCAATATTGCTGATTTTACGGACTATTTTGCCCCCAGTTTTACTTTTGGAAAATACCAGACGGAAGGAAACAAAATCCTCATGCCATTGGCCATACAAGTGCACCATGCCGTTTGCGATGGCCTACATGTTGCCAAATTGATCAACACCTTACAGGAATTTTGCACGACCATTCAAACACTTAAATAAAGCTAAAAAGATAATGAAATCGATTTTAATTTAGCTCGAAAAACATATGGATATTAGAAAAGCAACACCGGCAGATCTTCCACAGATAAAAATACTTTATTCCCTGCTATTTGAACAGTTGGCAAACTATGAACCTGATTACCTTCAGCCTGCCCTTCAGGATGAAGCTTTTCTTCAGCAAGTAGTTGCCGCAGCAGATAATTTTGTTGCATTCATTTACACTATAGATGGGGAGGCAAAAGGTTTTGCCATTGCAAAATTAGAGGAAAGCCCCCCCTATAATTGTTTTGTTCCGTTAAAATGCATGTATTTAATGGATATTGTAGTTGATCAGAATATGCGCGGAAAAGGAATTGGAAAAGCATTGATTGACCGCATCAAGCAATGGGCAAAAGAGCAGGACGCAGATTATCTAGAACTAAGTGTACTGGCAAAAAATACCCTAGCAGAGGCATTGTATCTGCGTGAAGGTTTTGAAACCTTTAGTAAATCTATGCGAATGAAAATAAAATAGCAGGTTATTGATTTCAATAAAATGCTATCGTTAAATTAAAATATATGGAACGACTTAAAACCCTTAAGAATTTAATATGATAAGAATTGCTGTACAAGATGACTACAGTCATTTAATTGATATCTGGCTGGAAGCTTCCATAAAAGCACATCATTTTATAGATTCATCCTTCTGGATCAATAGCGCTCAAAAGATGAAAGATATTTATTTACCATCCAGTAAAACATGGATTTTGGAAGATGAATCGAATAGTATTAAAGGTTTTGTATCAGTCGTAGACGATCATATTGCAGCCTTATTTATAAGTCCTGCTCATCAAGCAGAAGGATACGGTTCTGCACTTCTGCAGTTCATAAAGACAAAATGTGATCAGCTTTCGTTAAATGTGTACGCCTTGAATGAACAAGCAATCCATTTTTATCAGAAACACGGTTTTCGGATTATCGAAGAAATGTTGGACGAAAATACAGGCGCAACAGACTGCCGAATGGAATGGAAGCAAAAATACATTTGAAACAATAAAATCCATTTATAAAAACAAAAAGCTAAAAAACATAAAATGCTATAATCGACTAGAGGAATGAAACAAAATATTTATGACCATCCCGTATTCTTTGAAAAATATAAAGACCTGCGGGATAATGATAAGGGGCTTAATGAATTGATCGAACAACCTGTAATCAGGAAACTGATTAAAAATCAGGCTGGGGCAAATGTTTTAGACATTGGTTGTGGGTTGGGACAGCAACTGGCCTATATACTAACGAAATCACCCGGGAGTGTTATCGGTGTGGATATATCAAGAAAAATGCTTGACGAACTTAGAAAAAGAATAACTTCAGATCATCTGGAACTCGCCTGTTCAGCCATAGAAGATTATGCTATCAAAGAAAACCATTTCAACTTGATCCTCAGCTCCATGACCTTACATTATGTTCAGGATTTAAATGGATTATTTGATCGCATTTACCGGGGACTTAAGAACGGTGGACAATTTATATTCTCAATTGAGCATCCCGTATGTACTGCCTTAATGAAAGGATGGGTCACAACAGAAGGAACAAAACTATGGCCGGTGGCTCATTATGCTATCGAAGGCATAAGACATCAAAATTGGTTTTTGGAAGGTGTTGTAAAATATCATCGCAAATTAAGTACAATAGTGATGGATTTAATAGCAGCCGGTTTTCACATAGATCATATAGAAGAGCCGGTACCAACTGCAACAGTACTAACTGCAAGGCCCGACCTTGAGCAGCATTTGGACAGACCTCCAATTTTAATCATCGCAGTATCCAAATAATCTTAAAACAAATCGCACAAAAACATGCCCGTCCCAAGAGATTAAATGATTTCATTGCATATGGTGGTGTTGCTGCAGCTATTGAAACCGTTAGTGGAAATATTTACACCGGAATCAGCATAGATACCGCCTGTTCAATGGGATGCTGCGCCGAACACAGTGCTGTAGCAGAAATGCTGAAAAACGGAGAAAGCCAAATCAGATCTATCGTAGCCGTAGATGAAAATGGAAATGCCTTCCCCCCCTGTGGCAGATGCAGAGAATTGATCAGTCAGTTAGCTAAAGAAAATCTTCAGACTACAATAGAAGTGAAGAATGGGATATTTAAAACCCTGGGAGAATTATTGCCTTACGATTGGAAAGAAGGTTTAGAACGAGAGTGGTAAAAGGAAAATGAAAAAAATAAGAGAAATTAACTTTACAGAATTTAGTACCATATATCAGCAGCATCTTGTAGCAGATTTTCCTGAAGAGGAAGTAAAACCGTTATATGTTATCGAAAATGCGTTCGCGGCTAATAAATATGCCGCTTATATATTGGAAGAAGATTCGCAGGTAAAAGCTTATGCGACTTTTATGTGGAAAGACAAAAATTTGCAGTTATTAGACTATTCTGCTGTCACCCGAGATAGCGGAAGAGGTCAGGGAATTGGTTCTTTTTTTCTTCAGGAATTGGCACATACTATAAAAGTAAAAGGCTTCATTATAGAATGTGAAGCTCCGGAAAAAGCCAGAGATAAGGAAGAGCAGGAAATAAGAGAAAAACGAATAGCTTTTTATTTAAGAAATGCCGCGCAGATGACTACAGTAACAGCCAATATTGTAGGTGTCGACTTACGTCTCTTGTATATGCCTATAGAAGCAGGATTGGAAAGTATTAACATTGAAACTGATTTTCTGAGTATTTATCACAACCTGGAGCCTAAAGAGTTCTACCTCAAATCTGTAAAAATCGTATCCTAGTAACAAAATATGTCTAAGGCTTCCGATATCCATGAAATTAAAAACCCGCAGGAATTCAAAGAGTTTTACTTCACAGACGATTCATATTTTAACCGCTTTTTTAAAAAACAAACCGGAATAACACCCCTGCAGTTTCGGAAAAACCATAAACATTAAGAATTATAGGAACCATTTATAGCAGCGTTATCCAGCACTTCAAAAGCGCTCTTCTATCATAGGCCAGTTTTTAAAAGATAACTTTTGTTTAAGCAAAATAAAAATTTAAGGCTATACCTTTAAAAGGTATAGCCTGAAAACACACAAAAGTTGGTAGCGAAGCAAAAGACTAATTCAAAGGCTTATGAGTACTGATCGCCACCCTGTTCCATGCATTGATCGTAATAATCGCCATTATAATCAAACCAACATACTCTTCATTAAACAGCTGAGCAGCCTGCTCATAGGTCTCCTCAGACAATCCATTTTGACTGATCAGCGTGATTTCTTCGGTCATAGCCAAAATAACACGTTCTTCTCTCGAGAATAACTCGGTCTCTCTCCAAGCATTTAATAAAAATATGCGTTGTGCCGTTTCGCCTTGATTCAAAGCATCGCTGGTGTGCATATTGAGGCAAAAGGCACATCCATTTACCTGGGAAGCTCTAATTTTAATAAGTTCCAGATGGGTTTTATCTAATCCTGAATTTTGAACAGCAGTATCTAGTGCTATAATTCTTTTATAAACACCTGCGGTTACAGCGGATAAATCAATACGTTTTTTCATTTTTCAAATCTTTTAAATTATATCATTCCTTAACATCTCACAACAGAACACGTAGTCGTCCAAAAACATTACCTTAAATAAGCATGTAAGTGCACAGCAGAGAGCGTAAATCCATGGTTAAAATAGAGCTTTTGTGCTGTGTGATTATCAAAACCGGTATCCAGAACTACTGCATCCATATGTTGAGACGAAGCCAATTCCCTAACATACATTAATAATTGGCTGGCAAATCCACGGCCTCTATAACTTTCTAACGTACATAGATCATCAATATAAATGATATGTCCACTGTGCAGAGTTGTCATGATACGATAACCAATAAAAGCAATAATTTGCTCTTTTTTAAAAATTCCCTTTAACGTATATTTTTCATGGGCAACCATTTCTGTTATACGATCCGACCATTTGCTTTTGGATAAATGGGGTCTCAGTACCAGAGCAACTTCTAAGCACTGTTGCATTTCTAGCGCTGACTGAATAGTTTTAATCTCATACGTATCTTCCATGTTCTATTTTTTTGTAAAATTAAAACACATTTTGAAGAACTAAATAGACCAGATTTCTAATAAAGGACAGCCCAGATCCAAATTACCTGATACTTTTTTTCAAGATTGCACAAGCTTCCATTTGCTCTTTTTCATCTAATGAAGCAAAGCCCATTCGAAGTCCGTTTGTTGCAAATAATTCATTTTTATAAAACAGACCATTGTCAATAAAAAGCCCATTTTTTGAAGCATTATCGGATAATTTTACTAGATCGATTGCTTTATCAAAAACGGACCATACCGCTAGTCCTCCCTCCGGAACTTTAAATTCAATTTCATTCGCAAAATGAACGTTGAGCAGTTCGCAGAACATATCCCTTCGAGCCTTATAGATCTTCAATGCTTTTCTATAAAATCTATTCATCTCCCCTTCCTTAAATAACGAAGCAAAAGCTTCCTCCAAAATCGTATCGCCTTGCCTATCGATAAGCTCTCTTAAGACCGTAGCGGCACGAATAAAACTGGATGGCCCAGTCATAAATCCAATACGTAGTGCAGGAGCAAAAGTTTTAGTGACCGATCCGATATAGATAACATTTTCATTATGGTCTATACTGGCTAAAGGCAAAAAAGGTTTATTGGCATAATGAAAATCAAAGTCATAATCATCTTCAATAATTGCAAATTTATGCGCCTTAGCAAGCATCAGAAATTTCAACCGGCGTTCCATACTCAACGTAACGGTCGTAGGGCAATGATGATGGGGAATTAGATAGACTGCTTTTATCTTTTTTTTCTTCAGTATCTTTTCAAGGTAATCGACATCCATTCCATACTCATCCATTGGAACCCTTAACAGCTGGGCACCGGTTTGTTTAAAAATCTCATCAGCCGTGGCGTAATTTGAAACCCCTACTGCAATCAGATCTCCCTGTTCAAGCAGTAGTTGAGCCGATAGATAAATACCCATCTGGCTTCCCTTGGTAATCAGCATATCATCTGCATTAACATTTAATCCACGGGTTGTAGAAAGATAGTCACATAACGACTCTCTTAAATTTTCGGATCCTTTTGCGTTACCATATTTTAAGAAATTACGGCCATAGAATTTTCGGGATATACTTCTGTACTCCCGCATTAATTCATCTATTGGAGCAAGCCTGACATCCGGAAAACCATCATCAATTGCTAACTGCGTTTTTTGATAATTCTTACTTAAAATGGTATGTGTAAACTTATTCGTCCATATAAATGCATCCTGCTTTTCCGTTTGGTTTTTTACTTCATGCCTATCCTTTTTCGTTAGAATAGGCAAACTAGATAAGACATACACGCCTTTTCGTTCCACAGATTCCGTCCAACCCTGACTAATTAATTCTTCATAGGCCAATTTAACTGTATTGCGATCAATGCCGATCAATAACGCCAGATTTCGGGTACTCGGTAATCTATCGGCCGGTTGCAGGGTACCATCTGTTATTAATGCTATAAAATGATTACATACCTGAATATAGAGCGATACAGAAGACGATCTGTCAATATGTATTAAAGATTTATAAGGCAACATCTGGGCTGTATATTATATATTTTTTGGTATACAAATGTAAGTCAATTTACATCTATTTTTGTCAAAAAAATAAATATGAGCTCACAGAATAAGGAATTAAAAAACCTGCTGGTGATTAATTCAAGTGCAAGAAATAGAAACGCTAAAAGTAGAAATCTCGCCGAAACCTTGATCGGACATTGGCAAAAAATACAGTTAAATACTAAAATTCAACATCGCGAATTGGGAAACCAATCCATACCCCATATCACAGAAGAATGGATCAGCGCAGCATTTAAACCAATAGAAAACAGAACGCAGGATGAATTGAATGCTTTAAAAAAAAGCGATGAATACATTAAAGAATTAAAAGATGCCGATATCATCGTTGTTGCTACACCTATGTACAATTGGTCGATACCCAGTAGTCTAAAAGCTTATATTGATCAAATAGTTCGTATCAACGAAACCTGGAAATACAATCCCGATAATATCCAAAATCCATATATCGGACTCCTAACAAATAAAAAGGTCGTTTTATTACTGACAAGAGGATCTCAGGGATATGAAAAAGGTGGCTATAATGAACATATCGATTTTCAGACCGATTATTTAAAAAGGGTTTTCCATGTCATTGGGATCGATGAAATTTATGTCATAACCCTCGATGGAGCTGCAAATAATCAAGAAGAATACAACAAGAATATAACCATAGCACATCAAGAAACGATTGAGCTTATCAAATCCATTAGCTCTTAATATCGTTATGTAATCCTTGGTTTTAAAGTAAATACATCATTAATAACGTAATTGAAAGCTACTAAAGGCGAAGAGTTGTCCAACAGAAAGAGATGACTTTGATTATCTTATTTTTATTAAAACATCAACGGGCTCTCATTTTTTAAATTAAACAAATACATCCATATTATACGATTACTAGAAAAACGAAAATGTAGGTAAGATTTCGGTTTTTAGCTAGATACAAATGCCCTTAAAGCGCTATAGATAAGGCGCTTTTAAGGCATTTGTATTATGAACCTTCTGTTCAACTGTTAGAAGGACAATTTGCTCTTTATCGATTTATCGCTCTACTAAAGCCTTTACGATTTCTCCATTTTGATCTACAATTTTTGTATCTGTCCTTAATAAAAGGTACCACTTTCTAAAAGTTCCTATGAATACGAGTAACATTAAAAGCATAGCCAAGATAGCCAATGAGGCCAAAAGCATCTGACCTTTAGGGAGATAAATATCCGTAATCTGCAGATATCCGGCCCAGAAAGTGATCGACGCCATGAATACTCCCGGTAGAGCCGTACATAATGCATATTTACCCCTGTTCATCCGAAGCAGCATGGTGGTACACACAATCAATCCGCAGGCGGCCAGTAATTGATTACTAATGCCAAATAACGGCCAGATACTACTGACATTACCCGTGAACACCAAGTATCCCCAAGAAAGTGTAAACAGAGCACTGCACAACCAAACTCCCGGTTTCCAGTCTTTATCTTTAAATGCCGGAATCACTGAACCCAACATTTCCTGCAAAAAAAAGCGCCCTACCCGGGTACCTGCATCAATTGCTGTCAAGATAAATACCGCTTCAAACATAATGGCAAAATTATACCAATAAGCCATAATATCATCCATAAATGGGACTTTATCAAAAATATGTGCCATACCGACAGCCAGCGAAACAGCACCTCCGGTACGTCCATGCAGATCCACACCAATCCGCTCAATAAAATGAGGCAGATCTACGGTATGAAGATGTGGATGAAGCTTCAAAAATTGCGCATAATCATCCACAGGTGTATTGATCGCAAAATAATCTCCCGGCATTAAGGTACACGCTGCAATTAAGGCCATAAGTGCCACAAACCCTTCGACAAGCATCGCGCCATAACCTACAAAGAGTATTTCTCTTTCTTTACCCAACATTTTGGGAGTAGTACCCGTTGCGATGATCGCATGAAAACCCGAAATAGCACCGCAGGCAATCACTATAAAAATGAAAGGAAGCACAGGCCCACCGATAACCGGACCGCCACCATGAATAAAACTCGTCAGGGCAGGCATCTGCAACGTTGGATGGACAAATATGACACCAACAGCAAGCATCAGTATCGTACCGATCTTCAAGTAAGTCGAAAGATAATCGCGGGGTACTAAAAGAAACCAGATCGGTAGCACGGAAGCAAAAAAACCATAAACTGCGATTGCGATCGAAATCGTCTTCACATCCCAATCAAATAGATCATGGATAACCGGTATTGCCATTAGCCGATGCCCCCCAATAATACCTACGAGCAGTAAAATACCGCCCAATACACTAGCAAGTGTCACCGATCCAGGACGATAACGCATCAGTAACCCCATAAATATAGCTATGGGCATTGTGAGTATGATCGTAAATAAAGACCAGGGTGCTTCATGCATCGCACTTATGCAGGCCAGCGATAGCCCAGCAAGCGTCAGGATCAAGATAAATAAAACCGCAATACCGGCAATACCACCTACGATAGGCCCTATTTCCTTCGCTGCAATAGTGGCCAAACTCTGTCCTTTATGTCGTACAGATGCAAATAGAACGACCATATCGTGAACTCCCCCTCCTAATACACAGCCGATCAAGATCCATAATGTCCCGGGAAGATAACCAAACTGCGCCGCCAGTACAGGTCCAACGAGCGGACCTGCTGCCGCAATAGCAGCGAAATGATGACCAAACAACACTTTACGGTCCGTCTTTACATAATCGTGACCATCGGCAAACTCAACTGCCGGCGTTGCTATGGTATCGTTGAGCCGTAAGACCTTTCTGGAAATAAAAATTCCGTAAAAACGATATGCGATCGCAAAGATCAAAAGCGAAACAAACACCAACGTTAAGGCATTCATATTATCGAGAAATTCAAATGTAGCGACCATAATAAAGGATTGATAAAAAAACAACAAGCAAAAAACAGTCCGTTATTACTAAGCATAACATCTAATTTCAAATACTTTAGCATATTTGTCACCATGTGTTTTCTTGGCTACAAAACGCACACGATCCACCTTACTTGTATTAAAAGAATGTGCTACCTTCCGTAAGAAATTGTCTTTACATTCAATTTTATGCAGCAGACGATCTTTCAGATAGCACTCAACCTGATAATCACTAATGGTCTCAGGCTGCGGACCCCGTACTTGATTTTTCATCGTTCCATTTTCTCCAGAAAGTCTCAGATGCCTATTCAGACCTGTATCAAAAGTAAATTCGATTAAAGACAGCTCCTGTGGGCTTTTCCATTTTAACTCCAAAAACTGCTCACCCGAACTCATCGCCGCACGCCATTGATGTAATTTACCATCGGCAATATCACGGTTTATACCATCGGTTACCAGATTAGCCAAACCACCATCCGATTCACTGCTTGCAGTAATGGATGCCAGCAAAGCCAGATCTTTCTTGTCTAAATTCTTAATATTCAGAATCGCTTGATCCTGTCTCAGCAACAGCTGCTGATATTCCTGCAACTTTTCCTTATTTCCAACAATTTGATTGACTTTCATTTTATTGTTCACCGCAAAAGCAACAGCCGTCCCTATGGCCTGCCCCAATGTTGCGCATGTTGCCATTACCCGTGTTGTAGATAAAGCAACATGGGTAACCGAAATATTTCTTCCGGCCATCACAAGATTATCAACAGAGTTACTATATAAACAGCGCAAAGGAATTGAATATGGACCTTTAAGACCGATAGATCGAAATGGACTTAACGAGGTATCGTCCATCCCTGCAGGGAGATGATCATCCAATGGCCATCCACCATAAGCTACCCGGTCTTCAAAATTTTCCTGCTTAAGCACATCATTCTGTGTCAGAACATAATCACCCTTGATCCGTCTGCTCTCCCGTTTCCCCGGAATAGCCCCATGCCACGACAGTGCCCAATTAGCGGATTCAGGGTGGTTTCCTGAGTTTTTGATGTAGTCCCAGACACCGAATACCACGGCCATGAGGTCATGTCTTATTTTCTGACCGTCTTGAACAATATTTTCCAGTCCCCCCAGCTCAATCCACCAGTATCCATATTCCCAAGAATGAATCTTCCGGTGTTTGAAATCTTCAAACTGATACTTCCTCGCCCAGGAAGGTGCCTTAAAAGGCATAGGTCTATCGTGTTCAGTAGATTGAAACAATAAACTGTTTCCCATGGTGATATCATCACGCTTATCCAGACCTAGAGGTTCATTGTATTCAGATTTAGCCTCCCTTCCACGCATGAAATCTGCCGCGGCCAAAGCAGCCAAAGTACCATCACCGGTACAATCTGCGAAATACTGCGCTTTTATATCGTAGATTTCCTCTGTTTGCGAGCAATAAGCTTTGATGGATTCGATACGCTTCCCTTTTCGGACCACCTCATACAATGAAGTATCAAAAAGTAAGGTGATATTGGGGTTTGTCAGCACCTTATCGTACATAACATAATCCAACATTTCCCAGCAGCGCTGGGGGTTGATGGCCGCCTCTGTCAGCAAAATTTCTTCCAGAAGTCCAGACTCCCGCCAGACTTGATTTAATTGCGACGCCCCGCAGATATGCATGCGGATTTCTGAACTTGCATTTCCACCTAATCGCGAACGGTTTTGAATGAAGATAACCTTCATCCCATTGCGGGCTGCGGCCAAAGCGGCACAGACACCTGCCATCCCACCCCCTGCAACAAGAAAATCTGTCTTAAGATTTCTTGTCACAAAAACATCCGACGCAATAAATGCACTATGCTCGGCAGCCCCACCTGAAGAATCAGCAGGTTCATCCCTGCTCATACCAAACACCGGGTTTACCAATAGGGCTCCAGACCCGATTCCTAAATTTCTTAAAAATGATCTTCGATTATTTTTCATAATTCAACAGTTTATAAATAAGTTCTTTTTGATTTTGCAATAAAATTGTACTTTGTGCTTTATCCATTAAAATTTCTTTGGTTCGCAGGTTCGGCCGGCTTAAGCTTCTTAAAACCACCAATTGCAGATGCGGTTTAAGCTTTTCCAGATCTTTCAGCAAGTTATTATACCGTTCGGGATCAGCATAGTAAGCTGCTCCCAATTTTCTCCAGGCATAATGCGGAATATAGTCATCATGTGAAAAAAGTAAACGGACCAAAATCGGCTCTGCCGCAACGACCTGATCACCAGTTAACTTCTCCAGGTAATATTCTTGGTAAGAGGCGTTATTGGATGTTGCGAAAAAATCAGCGAATTGATGTTGTTTATAAACCACATCCAGCTGATTCCGAATCAATTGTTTGATGTTCCCATTCACAATATGCCATAACGCATAGACCGTATATAAAGCTCCGGGCACTGTCACATTTGAAAAGACTTTCAATGTCGGACGAGTTATTGCATCCAGTTCTACCGAATATTTTTGTTCCTTCTTGTCCAGAAACTCTTCCACAGCATAATCCCGGATCGGAGAGAGCGTATCAAGCAAGATTTCCTGTAATAAATCATAATCCGTCTGATCAAAATACTGATGGTCAAATTTGGTAAATACCTGACCTTGGGGAACTGAAAAATGATCATATTCGCCCATCAAATTCCAGAACAGCTCTACTTGAATAGGAAGACATACCTTATCATTGCAAATATCCGTCGCGAGAAAAGTATGATAAAAGTAAGCCGAGGTCTTTTGATCCTGAATCAGATTTACCTGTATTTCAAGGGTGTCATTTACCCGGTATTCAATCGAGACTTCTGGAACAATAGGTTTCTGTTGTCCTTTCGATTGAAAAGACAGCAGAAACAAAAACAGGATCATCCAATGGTTCATCATAAGCCCCTACCCCTTCCAAAATATTAGTTTTAAGCCCTTCATCAATAGTTGGGATTTTGAATTAAACCACTGGTTAACACCTCCGTTGAAGGAATAGGCCATAAATATTGCTTTGAAGCATCAAACTTCCGAACCGCAATGGTTTTGACTAACCCCTGTTGGTGGAAGGAACTAAAATCAGGTAGACCATCAGCATCTATTGCAGGTGCATTCGGAAGAAACCATTTACCCGTTTTAACCACTTTCGCCAAGAGATCCGCAGGATCCAAAAGACCATAGTTTGATTTATTCAGAGCTTTCTCCGCTAATTTCCAGCGGATCAGATCCATGTAGCGTAATCCCTCTAGCGCAAATTCCATCCTTCTTTCCGTTCGTAAAGCCTTTCTTAAACTCAGTTGATCGGCAGCTTTTACAGCAGGGTAATCTGGCGAATGAAATTCGACACCATAAGCCCGCGCTCGGACCATATTGATCGCGTCCGCAACACTTTGATCGATATCATTTAATTCAATCTTAGCTTCGGCATAGATTAATAACACATCAGCATATCGGATAATAATATTATCCGGTTCCGTTTGCCAGCTATTTAACAACCAATCGCTGTCCACACCTTTTCGCCAGACCAGACCATTAAAAGATGCATATTGAGCATTGACACGATTATCATTATTGACCACCATTTTACCCGTTGAAATTTTCAGTACATTGACAGCCTCAGGATGTGGTGTGTAGATATAATCAAGCAACGGTTCATCAAAAGCGGCAATGGTTTCTTTGCATCTAGGATCCCGGTTGATAAACGGATTTGAAGGAACAAATTGCGGTGATTTATCCACCTCTAATCCGTCTGTGCACGTGAATGCAAATAACAGATCCCAGGAAGGATCTTTCGCGGCCCAACCACCGGAATTGCGTGAAATAAAATTCTGACGATCGCCCAAAGCAACTTTTAAAGCAATAGATCTGGGTAATAAAAAGATACTTTCGGCTGATTTTTTTGTCGAAGACAGAAAAAGATTCGCAAAGCTAGGATGCAGGCTGTACTGTTTGAGATCCATACAGGCTTTGGCCGCATCGCGTGCAGTCGCAAAGTCCCCCCTATATAAGGCTATTCGGCTTTTCATCGCCATAGCAGCCCCTTTTGTCGCACGCTGCAGTTCCGTACTGGTGTTCTTTAATTTTAAATTTGCGATGGCATAGTCAAAATCTTCATATATTTTCTGCAGGACGAACTCAGGTGTTGACTGTTTCAGGTTTTTCGCCTGCTCAATATCCAAGATATCGTCGGTATAGATCACATGTCCAAAGTGGCTCAACAAAGTCGAATACATACATGCCCGCACGAATCTAGCCTCAGCAACAAAAATGCTCAACTGCACCGGAGATAGTTTATCTTTCGCCCTGTCGGCTCCTTTGATAATCGTGTTTGCGCGGGCAATCGCTTTATACGTATCCAGCCACCAGGTCTTAATAAAGGCAGACTGACCATTCAATGTCGCATTGGTCACTTCTGTCAAACCATCTCGATAGATCCAGTCATCCGTCCAGTCGTCCAGATCTTTTTTCCAGAATACCTCTTTATAAAGTCCGTTCAAAGACATTTCCAATTCTTCCGGTGTACTATTCCACGTTTCGCTCGACCCATCGGATAAAGGATTAAGATCAAGTGAGTGACAACCCTGCAACAGGATAAAACCACAAATCAAGAGAACTATATTTTTCATAATGATGATTTAAAATTTTAATGATAACCCCAGTAAAAATGAGGTCGTGATGGGGTAAGCAAAACTTGTCAATTCCGGATCCCAGCCTTTAGGATATTTATTAGCGGTAAACAGATCGCTGATTGTTCCCGAAATCCCAAGCCCCTTGATTTTATATTTGGTCAATAAACCAGTAGGGATATTATAATTAACTCCAATTGTTTTTAATCTGAAATAACGGCCGTTAAACAACCAAAAATCTGACATCGCGTAGTTATTATTAGCAGAAGTGTTAGAATAACGGGGATATCGCGCAGCACTGTTTTGTTCTGCGGTATTGTAATTGGACCAGGTCTCCCCATCTAAAATCATAGGAAAATTTCCCCAGTTTTGTTGATAAGGTTGCACCATATCGGTTGTAAGGCGCACATGCTGTTTGCCCACCCCTTGAAATACAAAAGAAAAACTCAAATCTTTATATCCAATATTCACCATACCGCCGTACATATAGCGTGGTAGAGATCCTCCGAGCAGTACCCGATCATATTCTGGCGATATTTTCCCATCCGGTCCCCCTTCTGGACCCGAGATATCGCGGTATCGTACATCCCCAGCTTTGACATTCGCATTCAGCACAGCCGAATTGCTCACCTCTTCCTGTGTCTGGTACAGTCCGTCAGACACGTAACCATACCACTCATTAAATTGACTTCCCTGGATTTTAATTTGATCACCTAAAAATTCTGTTCCTCCCAGATCTCCCATTACCGATTTAAAATCCGAGAGATTAACATTTACGCCATAACTAAAATCGCCTACCCTATCCTTCCATCCCAATACCAGCTCCCAACCTTTGGTATGCATCTTACCCGTATTTTGATTTGGGTTATCAAATCCGATGTACTGCGGGATCTGCAGTTCCAGTAACATATCATTGGTAATCTTCTTATAATAATCAAAAGTAAAATTTAACCGATTACTGAAACCGACGTAATCCAGTCCTACATCAAAAGATTCTGTTTTCTCCCACGAAATATCACGGATGGCATACTGCCATTGTGCCGCCGATTGCGCAGAAACGACTTCATTGCCTTTGTAGAATAAGGAGCTGTTTTCAAATTTTAACAATGCCTGATAGGGATAATTACCGATACGTTCGTTTCCTAAAGTACCATAAGAGGCCCTGACCTTTAAAAAATCAACCCATGAAATATCCTTTAAAAAACTTTCCTGACTCACAGTCCAGCCGACAGAAAAAGAAGGGAAAGTACCCCAACGGTAGTGCGGAGAAAAGCGTGAAGAACCATCGTAACGCACATTGGCCTGCACAAAATATCTATCGTCAAAATTGTACATGATACGTCCAAAATACGAGCGGTAGGCATTTTCGTAAGCCCCACCGGCATTATCCCTGAATTCGAGCGGACCTAAGTTCAGGTAAGGATAATTGGTCAATAAATACTGATCTCTTGAGGCAGACAAATTCTCATTAAAATAATAGTAGGATTCATATCCAGCCAGCACATTGAAATTATGTTTTTTAATGCTTTTTTGATAATTAGCTAAAAATTGCGCAGTATATTCATAGCTTTCGATGCGGCTTTCATCCAGACTAGTTTGGTTATATCCATTGATAAAACCAATATTTTGAGCAGGATTGTTCCAGGCGGTATAGGGAACTTTTTTGGTAAACAGTTTCGATTTATCGAAATTTAAAAGTGGCGAAAACACACCCGTCAATTTCAATCCTTCCAAAGGTTTGACATCCAGAGCCAATTTACCGGCGATCTGATTGTACTGGTAGTTTTTAAAGCCGCCCTGAGTGAGCATGCCGTAGATATTGTCACCATCTTTGCCCGAGGCTACGCGCCCGTCCTGCCACTGCCCTGCGTATATAGGAGCAGTTATACCGATACGGTACATAGGGTCTATGGAAGGATTTTCGTTGATGCTGCGTTTAAAATTGATATCAATAATCGATGAAATAAAATCATTGATCTTCACGTCATTGTTCACACGTGCAGTGATCCGTTTATAATTGCGGTCCATATATAGGCCATCGGCATGGTCATATCCAAGAGAAAAACGTGTACGCAATGCTTTTCCTGCACCGGTTACCGAGAGCAGATGCGACTGCCGGGGAGCCGAATTTTTCAGAATCATTTTTCTCCAGTCTGTCATGGGATACTGGTCCGGGTTTTCAGCATTATTTTGTCGATAATTATCAATCATATCTTTGCTATAGATCGGGTATTTATTTTCATTGTTGTTGTTATCGTTCCAGCGCAACTCGTTACTTAATTGTAGATACCTCACTGCATCTACATAATCCGGCAATTGCGTAGGTTTTTCAAAACCATATTCGCCGTTATACTCCAGCGCGACTTTCCCCTCTTCACCGCGCTTCGAAGTAATCAAGATCACCCCGGCGGCCGCCCTTGCCCCATATATAGAAGCTGAAGCCGCATCTTTCAATACCGTTATGTTCTCGACATCATTTGGATTGACGGCATTCATGTCGGCAATCGGAACACCGTCCAATATAATAAGCGGGTTCATTCCCCCTTCAGTAATCGTTGTAATCCCCCGTACCCGTACTTGAGCCGTACTACCCGGCGCATTATTGGATCGGGTGACCATCACACCCGGCACCGATCCCTGCAGTGCTTGCGACAGCTGTGTGGATTTACGTACCTGGATATCCTTGCCCGATACCGTCGAAACAGCTCCTGTCAGATCCTTTTTCTGAACAGATCCGTAACCGATGACCACAACTTCGTCAATGGTACCTGTATTGGTTTTCAATCGGATAAGAATCGCATTTTTACTACTTGAGGTCGCTACAAAATGTTTGACAGAATCAGCAGCATAACCTACATGATGCCCATAAATGGAATAGCTCTCCCCTTCTACCAAGGGGCTCAAGATGAATAATCCGTCATGATCAGCAACAAAATTCCATTTCTTGTTCGTTTTCTCATGAATGAGATCGATGGTAGCACCGGGTAACGAATTTCCCTCGGCATCCACAACTTTGCCGCTAACTTTCAGGTTGGACTGGGCAAATCCTACAGAAAAGTATAGAAATAGCTGTCCCATTAGCATTAATTTGATTAAAATATGCTTCATAATTTTAAGTATTGGTTATTAAAAATTAAAAACTGGTCGTTTTATTTTTTAGGTATAATTAAGGGTTGATTTCCTAATTTGGATCCTCCTTTCTTGCTGAATTGCTTAAGGTGACGATTCCATTATCAAGACGGAACGAGCAACCATTTAATTGACAGAAATTAGTTAAGAATTTTTCAAGAGGCTCTTTTCTGTTGAGGCTTCCTGTAAATGAATTGGATCGTAATTCCGCACTTTCACAGATAATAGACACTTCATATAAGTTTTCAATCACCTGGAGAAGCTGCGTATTTTTGGTTTGGCTGAATTCAACGGATTGACTGGTCCAGGCGACATTGGCATTAAAACTTGGAATAAGCTCACTCAGTTTTTTATCTACTCGTGCTAAACGGGATTTTTCCAAAACCTTAGCCGACATTTTGGTCATTGTATGCAACCTCAGATCAACTTTCACCTCTTCATTCCCATTCAGGTATACGAGATCTTGTGGTCGCGCATCAAACAGGCCGACCGATACCTTACCCTCCAAAAGTTTAATCAAAATATTTTCATCCGCTTGGGGATCGACACTAAACACTGTTCCCAGCGCCTTCGTTACATAGCCCCTATAATTAACCGTAAAAGGAGCCTTTGGATTTTTATGGACTTTATAAATCACCTTTCCCTGCACCTGCTTAATCTCACGGTTCCCTTCCTCATTGAGCACATAACTGATCTTCGCATGTGGATACAGAATAGCGATAGAGCTATCAGGAAGTTGCATATCGATGGTATAATGATGACTGTTTTCATACCAGGATAACATAGATTTGTTGACAGTCTCCTCTTGTATATTCGGGGAGAAGATATACAGCAGCGAAAATAGACATAACAAGACCGCCGCGCTAGATGCCCATATCCAGTATGTTATTTTTCGAGTTTTTCGCTCCACCGGAGGATCTATCGCATACACCTTTTGGAGAACTTGTTGATGAACCCTGGAAAGATCAGGAATTGGAATACGTGCGCGCGCACCTTCTTCTTCCGCCTCTAGAATTTCTGAGATCCATTGCTGAAGCAGAACAGGATCCACCTCATTCAGCTCATCAAAAAATGCTTCATATTCCTTTAAGTCGAGTGTATGATGAATATACTCCGCTAGCTTATTTCTAAAAAAATGTCCTTTCAAAACAGTTTATAATTAGTCGAATACATTGCTGTATTTAACTCTCTATACGTCTGTCAGAAAGAAACACACTATTGCCATTTCAATTATTTTTAAAATTTAAATAGTAAAGTGGCCAAAAAGCTGATTATAGCCTCATTTCGGTAGTTTTTTTGAATATATTCTTTTATATCTTTAAGTGCACTGACCAGTTGATTGCTAACAGTAGAAACCGAAATATCGAGTTCTTCAGCTATTTCTTTATAGCTTTTTTCATGAAATTTATTGAGGATCAAAATTTCCTTCCGCTTTGGACTCAACGAATCAATTGCCTTTGCTAAAATGTCCTGCGTATCTTTTAAATAAATATGTTCCTCTGTATGATAATACAATTCTACTGCCGACACCCACAGCTCCATTTGTAATGACTTATCACGCTGCACCTTGCGAAAAAAATCTATAGCCAAATTATCCGAAATATGATTGAGGAAAGAGGTGAAACCTTTAGTGGGATCGATCTTAGCGCGGTTCACCCACACTTTAGTAAATACATCCTGCAAGATTTCTTCTGCTACAACTGGATCTTTTACCAATTTGATCAGCCGCACATAGATCTTTGGAGAATATTGAAAATAAATAGCATTAAATGAAGTTAAATCCCCATCTTTCAATTTTTCGAGTGTTGCTAGTTCTTTTGGAGACATCACTATTGGTTTAACATTTAATTGGCATGAACGTTAAAGTCAAAGTAAAGATAAATTTTTCAAAATAAAAACATTAGGGGTATACATTATTAAAAAAGTATCTTCTTAATATAAAAGCGCAAAACAAAACGGTGAGATCTTATCCCTTATTCTTTATGAACTTCACTATACGCTCACTTGCTGTGTCACAGAAGTCAAGACCTGAATAATCCGGATTCAGCCCGCCAATAAATGGTACAGCCATAATAAATAGATTTTTAGTAGCACTTCCAAAAGCATCAAGTGCCTGAAAATGGTCATTAATACTCAGTCCCTTTACCTGCATATAAAAATTGTTAGTACTGCTTTTCACATGATAACCCTTTTCGTTAAAATACTTCTCCCCTTCAGACTTATTCTTAAAATTCAGGTATCCTGTACTGATCAGACCCTCGTTTTTGATCCCATCAAACGGCATGTCATTAAATTCCAATGGTTGTTGTCCTGTACCGTCAACATATAATTGATAATGCGTTTTCTTTTGTTTACCCTCAGTGTCCATGTAGCTATAAATGGCACCGAAATCATGATGAGGGTCTACCTGACTTGCTTTATCGACTTGAATATGGTCTATGACACCAGCTTCATATAAAGCAATAATTTCTCTGTAGGATTCCTGAGGCAAAGAAGCAATGATTACGCTGATGAGCGGCATTAAAACCCTCCGCAACCGAAGCATATCTTCTGCAGAGAAGTGTTTAGCAGGATAGTTCATGGCATAGCTGAAAGCAGCCAGTTTTTCCTTCCAGGATATCGACTGCCTTCTGTCAATGGATTTTTTTGCTTCGAGATATTCCGCTCTAAAAAGCGTAAAACTGTCAAGTTCATTTCGGATGCGCAGCATTTCTTCCACAAACTCCTCAATCGTCATTTCTTTTATCTTTTCATAAAAAGCAGGATCACTTTTCTGCAACGGACATTTAAAATTCCGCTCAAAAACGTAGTCAAGATCTACAAAACCGTCATTTTTCTCTTTGTATTCATAAATTTCATCCAGTGTCATGGACCAGGATACCGCATAAGGTTCCTCTTCCGAATGAAAACGCAGTGCAGGTAGATAACCACCTGTCGAAAATAAATGGATCGAAAAATTGGGCGATTCTTCATGCAGTACATAACTCACCTGATCATTCTCAACGATATAACGGCCGTTCAGACGAGATAATGTCTTTACGGCATCGACAGCAGTAAGAGAAGCACCCTTAATAGCTACCGGAAAATTAGTCATTTGATCAAATTTAGTAGGTGGATAGGGCGAATCGTACCACCCTTTTATCTTTCCTTCAAAAGTTTCGGGCCAATAATGCCCGGTACAGATAACAACCATTTCAGCCTCATATTCATCATCAGTGGCCGTAAATACGGAGTAAAATTCATTTGCCCTATCATATACCAGATCAATCACTTCGGTCTCGGTAAAAACCTCCACCTTTATTTTACGCTTGATGGCCAAGGCTATGTATTGGTGAAATTGATTTTCAAGATAATCCCCTAAAAGAAGCCTTGGTAAAACCTGATAGGGATTCGATTTACCATGCGCATAGTAATCCGGAAAATCAGTTCCAGCATAACGTGACAGATAAGTCGGGACGTCGTCAATTAATGCTGGAATTTCGTTGGCCGAAACATTGGCCAAGTGTTCCTTACGGGCCCCATATTTACCATAAGGCATTCCAACTCCCAAACGTTCATTTTTTTCGAAAATGGAGATATGTTCAACCGCAAGATTTTGGTTGACAATCTCCTTTAACATAAATAAAGCGGCTGGGCCCCCACCGATCAGCGCAATGGAACTTAATTTTTGATTGTCCATACAATTTAAGGCTATTGATTAATTTTACACGTCAACTTTCTACTGATTTTACTTTCCATCAAATATGCTATCGGCATACTGTGGATGGTCGATTTTTACATTGTGTCCTACAGGTCACTTTCATTTTCCCATGAGCTTAAATAATATTCTCCGAATGATCGATCCTGATGATCCAAGTATTATGCTCTCCGACAATTTTTCCATGAGGAAACCTTAAAAAAAGGTAGTCTCGCTCTCCTCCTCATTCATGTTGAATAAAGAGCATATGGTCCAAATTTCAGCTCGACTATTGTTTCGCTAAAATTTTAAAAATAGATCCTTTCCGGGAAATACCTCAATTCTTATAAACACCGCATCGCATATTCGCAAGGATAACAACGTATCGCTCGCAAAGTTCTGCTAACGGTAAAATCAAGTATTTGTGTAAAGCCAACAGGCATAAACCACCGATCGCAATAGTTTATACTTATTATAGCATCATTTTCTGCGTTCCGATAACTTCGTCCCTAATATTTCACCCCAGCGATCAGATCTGGCAGCTGTGATAGATTGCATCACCTCCGTATCCAGATCTATTCAGTTCATAACAATGAATTTATACAAAAAAAACATTTAAATTTACTAAAACCCCTAGCCTTGCGACTCTAATTTTGTACTGTAATTTAAAACTATTGAAAAATTAAATCGATATAAATCAAAACAGATATGAAGACAAATAATTCTTTGGTCGCCTATGCTTTACTGCGAGTAGCAATGGGTGTCAATATGCTGGGACACGGCTTAGCGCGTATTCCAAAACTTGATGCTTTTAGTGATAACATGGTGACCAATTTTCAAAAAAGCTGGCTTCCTTCCCTTTCGATCAAAATATTCGGACTGGCTTTGCCTTTCGCAGAATTCCTCATTGGATTACTGCTCATCATTGGCTTATTTACATATCGCACAAGTGTTGCTGGTGCTATCCTTATTATTTTATTACTATTTGGAAGCAGCACCATTGAAAATTGGGAAGCAATGGGTATACAAATGATTTATGCCTTGTTTTTTTACCAATTGATTACCCAAATAAATAATAACAGTTATGCCGCAGACCACTTATTTAAAAACAAAATTAGACAAAATGAAAGCAATAGGATTTAAAAAATCATTACCGATCAACGAAGCAGAAAGCTTCATTGAATTTGAAAAAGAAATAGTTCTACCAACAGGACATGATATTTTAGTAAAAATCGAGGCCATCTCCATCAACCCGGTCGATTATAAAATTAGACAGGGTGCCGCAAAAGACATCGTCTTGAACGAACCAAAAATCATTGGTTGGGATGCTGTAGGTACTGTGGAAGAAATTGGAGATAAAGCAACGCTTTTCAAAAAAGGAGATCATGTTTTCTACGCAGGAGACATTACAAAAGACGGTTCCAATCAGGAGTATCAATTGGTGGACGAGCGCATTGTTGGCTTTGCTCCCCAAAAGATAAGCGTTGCAGAAGCTGCTGCAATGCCTTTAACGGCGCTTACGGCCTACGAAATTTTGTTTGACCGTTTACGACTGGATCCTGACAAAGACAAAGGTAAGTCCATATTGATTATCGGCGGTGCAGGTGGCGTGGGTTCCGTGGCCATACAATTAGCTAAAAACATCTTAGGATTACAAGTTATTGCAACAGCATCGAGACCAGACACAATTGAATGGTGCAAAAAACTTGGAGCAGACTATGTTGTGAACCACAAAGATTTAGTGAACGAAGTAAGAAATACCGGTTTTGATTCGGTAGATATTATTGTAGATTTTGTAGATGTAAATCAATATTGGGATGCGATGGTGGCACTCATCAAACCACAGGGAAAAATAGGTTCAATCAGCGATCCTACAGAACCGGTAAACCTCCGTCAGCTAAAAGGCAAAAGTGTCAGCTTTCATTGGGAGCTCATGTTTACACGTTCCATGTTTCAAACAGAAGACCTGATAGAACAGCATCATATCCTCAACAAAATTGCCCAACTCTTAGATGCCCGGACTTTACAGTCAACCCTTAATACGACCATAGAAGGATTTACGGCAGATAACCTAAAAGAGGCGCACCGTCTATTGGAAAGTGGGAAAACAATCGGTAAAGTAGTACTAAAATTTTAACCCGAAATACAGATTACCCCAACTTTATCACAATAGCATCAATAAAATATTTACAAAACGAAATAAAATGTTTACAAAACTTTTCGAATCCTATATCCTGAAAGGGATAGCATTAAAAAACCGTTTCCTGATGGCTCCTATGACACGCTCAAGGGCATCACAACCCGGCGATATTCCCAATGCTTTAATGGCAACATACTATGCCCAAAGAGCATCTGCAGGACTTATCATCACAGAAGCTACCCAAGTTTCTTTACAAGGAAAGGGCTATGCAAAAACACCTGGAATTTATACCCAAGAACAAATTGAAGGTTGGAAATTAACAACAAAAGCCGTACATTATGCCGGTAGCAAGATCTTTTTACAACTGTGGCATGTTGGAAGAGTTTCATCTTCCAAAGTTAACGGATTACAACCTATTGCACCATCGGCATTAATAGCAAAAGATACGAATGTTTATATATTTGATGGTGCACCCAATGGAGATGCTACTTTTGTACCTGTCGAAGAACCAAGAGAAATGACGCAAGAAGATATTGAGGTGGTCATTCAAGAATTTGCACAAGGAGCAAAAAATGCAATAGAAGCTGGTTTCGACGGAGTAGAAATTCACGGAGCTAATGGTTATTTGATTGACCAGTTTTTACGGAGCAACTCCAATCAAAGAATCGATGCGTATGGAGGTACTCAAGAAAACAGGATTCGATTATTAATTCAAATTACCAAAGCTGTAATTATGGCTGTAGGCAAAGAAAGAACAGGCGTTCGTCTTTCTCCGTTCATTACGTTTAAGGATATGGACGATGCCGAAATACTTGATACGATTATGTTAGCCGCGACGGAATTAAATAAATTAGATATTGCCTACATCCATCTCTGTGAAGCAGATTGGGCAGATGCACCCTTAATTCCAGAAATATTCAGATTAGAGTTGAGAAAAAAATTCACAAATACCATCATCGCAACAGGAAATAAAACTCCTGAAGAGGGAGAAAAATTATTAGCAGACAATTTGGTTGACTTAATAGGTTTTGGAAGGAAATTTTTAACAAATCCGGATTATCCGCAACGTGTTAAATTGGAAGCTCCCTTAAATGATATATCAGACAATCATACTTTATTTGGAGGAGGCGATGCCCGAGGATACACAGATTATACTTTTATGAACTGATTCATACGAGCTGGATGGAAGGAGAAAAAAGATTATTGTGATTACAAAAGTGGAAGCATCCCTACTTCCACTTTTGTGGTTTTAGAAAGCTGTAATCAGGCCAAAAGTAACATTGCGCCCCGGATTATAGACACCCAATGAGAGGTCATGATGATCTAATCTGCCGGGTCTCAGACGGCTCAATGCATCGTAATATTTTTTATCAAGCAAATTATTTCCAGCAACATACGTTTGTATATTTAATCCCCTGATCTTAAATGTCGTTCCAAAAGAAGCATTTAACAAAGTATATCCTGACACACTGGTTTCAAATTCACGGTCTACGCGTCGTTGCGCAAAAAAGTTATCAATGCCGACTTTTAAATAACTGGCCGACAGTCCTTTTATTTCCGGGCTATATTTCAGGCTATTTTTGAACTGTCCTGCTGGAATAAAAGGTAAAGGTCTATCCAGGGTCTTATTTTTAGCATAAGTGTACGAGAAAATATTGTTAAAAGTAAGATAACGGAATAAGGTTATATTAAAATCTCCTTCAAATCCATGCAGCTGTGCATCAACCTGACCGTACCGGTAAATTGCCATCCCATCGGCTGTTTCATCACCAGGCCGTGATGAGATGTAGATATAATCTTTGATCAGGTTAGAATAAAGACTGATACTTCCATTAAATATACCCCGATCGTAGTCTACACTGATATCCGCCTGATAACTTTTTTCGGGCTTCAGAGCCGTATTACCGATTTCATACCGGAACGTTCCCTCATGGACACCATTTGAACTAAGTTCTGCCGGATTGGGAGATCGAAAAGCATTCCCTAAATTGGCTTTTAGATTAATATACGGACTCACTTGATACGTTAGACCCGTGGCAAAACTAACGTTCGAAAAATGATTTTTATACTTTTCAAACGTTTCGCCATCTTTGACATATCCATCACCATCATTGACACGATAATCATAGCGCACACCAGCATTAACAGTCGTGTTATCCCAGGTCTTTTTAAGATACCCAAAAGCCCCCGCTCCAAAACTCTGGTAATCGGGAAGCAAAAACTCAGCCCCTTTATTGGAATTTTTAGCATGTTCGGCACTGACCCCAAAAGCAGGTTGCCATCCCTGAAATTCATTGACAGTATACTTCGCATCAAAGGTTAATGTATGCAGATCCAAAAAGAGATTGGGAACAGGATTATCATGTTCTCGACGCTGGTTGTTCTGATAACCAAGATCAAATTTTAATGATCCCTGATCTAGAATAAGCTGATTGTTCCAGGAAAGCTTTGTATGTCGGATATCCTGCTTCGGAAACTCCAGGCTTCTATTTTTAAAATCTCGATCCGTAAAACGATTCCCTGCAGCATCGATATAATTACCCTGGCTATCAAAAGCAGGTTCATAAAATCCAATATTATTGCGAAAAAAAGATGCGTTTACATGGGAATAACCCCATGATTTATTAAGCCCAAACATGGCGCTGAAATTCGTTTCATTAAAACCTGAATTTGGAAAATAACCTGTAGGAGTCTTGAATGAATAAGCATTTTTATAAGTTCCTCTTCCTCTCCAGACAAATCCATTTTGATTACCTGTCAACATAGCAGAACTGGCACTTAATCCGCCATTGGTCGAATAATTGGATAATACCTCGCCTTTAACTTCCCCACTTTGCGGAACAAGGGGCTCCAAAAAATTGATCACTCCTCCTAGTGCATCGGATCCATACATCAAAGATGCTGCACCCCGCAATACTTCGACACGATCTGCACCATATTGATCGATCTCGATCCCGTGCTCATCGCCCCACTGATTGCCCTGCTGCTTGACCCCGTTGCTGATCGTCACAACCCGGTTGGATGATAGCCCCCGGATTACAGGTTTCGCGATAGATGATCCAGTCGTAATCGCCGCTACCCCAGGCACTAGCCTCGCCAAACCTTCTATTGCATTCGTCGCTGGCTCCAATAATTGCTGTTTGCCCACAACAGCGATTGAAGTGCTATTTTTTTTACTGCTTGAGCTGATCGCTGCACTCGTTACAATGACTTCATCGAGCGTTAAATTGCTCGGACTTAATGGAATTGAAAGTACATCATGACTATTCAAATCAATTTTAAAACTTCGCGTCTGGTAACCGACACCGCTAAATTCCACCAAATGTTGCCCCTTATATTTCGGGGGGATGATAAACCCACCGTTCTGATCCGAAACGAGCTCCAGCTTAAGGTCCGGTACTTTAATAGTAATCCCTGCTATCGGCGCCCCCTTTTTGTCATCCAAAATGCGCCCGGTATGCTTGCTGTCCGTCTGCCCGTAACTATTAAACGTAGCAATAACAGACAAAGCAAAAAATAAAAATTTCTTCATCCTATATATTCATTACTTCATCATTATTAGCAATGACAAAGCATTTTAAAATCGTAAAAAACCAGAAAATGAAATAGTGCTACCGCACCATAGTAATATAATTGATAAAGATTGGGGGACCGCGCGGGAAGGTCGAAACTAAAGACTGGGAAATTTCATAAAGATCGATTGGAAATTTCCATAAAACACCCCACAGTGTAAAAAATGGATTTAGGTTATGATAAACAGGCCCTTCGGAAAACTCAAAAAGATAATCAGAACTAAAGGTCCGAATTTCATTCTCACTATGGTGATCATTCCCCTTCTTTGTAATCGGATAAGGATGCTTATGCTGTATAACTTCACCCGATTTTAGAACATGGATATGTAGAAAAAATATACTACAGACAATCCAATAGAGATACAAAAAAACGATAAGATTCGTTTTTAAACTTCTAGATTGGATCTGTTTATGTATCAGCACAAGGCAAATATACTAAAAAGTGTAATAGCAACAAAGTTGCTATTACACTTTTTAGTATATTTCTTTTTACCTGTACAGCTTTTCACGCAACACTTGACTGCGATAAATTGCTTTGAATGGAATTTTGCAGAACCTCAATTGTTCCATTTCCAATTTTGAGTCTAATAAATAAGATTGGAAAAATTGTGATTTCAAGAGCAAGCCCCGCAGGTAATGCCGTCAGCAATCACACTTACTTTTTAATACTCAACCAATCGATCGCATCTTGCAGCTCCCGGAGTTCATAGCCCTTAGCTTCGCCCGGACTGATGTAACTAAAGGCATCCGTAAATTTTTCTACCGCTTTCTGATCAGTTACGATAGCCATCTTCTTCCAATCTGTAAAGTGCTTCACTCCTGCTATCAGATCCTGCACCCAGGCACCTGCAGTAAAGTTCTGCACATCGGTATCCAATACCAAAAGATAGTAGATCTCTTTATATTGATTGGCCAGGGATTCCAGTCCGGGCAATAAAACATCTTTTAAATCATCTTTAGTGACCTCTCCACTTGCACGAACGCCAAACACATGGTCAGGCAGATTTTGAATAACTGTAAGCATATTATGAACGTTATGTATACAAAAGGTACAAACAAGGCCCTATTTAGTTCATATCCACTCTTTGAAACGATACTTTATAAAATTAACACAGGTCATCACTGCAGTATTTTTTCGATTTATATGTTGCTTATGAGCTTTTTCATCCTTATTATAAAAACTATCAACACAATTTTCTTAACTGAGTAAAATGTTTATTTTTGTGCAAATTTTTTACATGAAAAAGCTATTTTACCTATTTTCCCTTATTATTCAATTCAGTTTTATCCAACAAATCTATGCGCAACAGTATTTTAGTGAAAATTATGGCCTGGTAACCCTCAGTACCCCGACCTATTTCAGCCAAACAATATCACCGATTGTCAAAGATGGTCAACAGTATTATCATGTAATAGAAAGGTACAAGAAAGATAACATCCTAAAATTGGAAGGAACGATACGTCACCAGAACTTGCCCTACGCATTTATCGGTACAATAAAAACCTATTACCCTTCAGGTCAATTGGAGTCGGTAAAGCGGTACGATCATAAATCAAGAATAATCGACAAGGCCTACCAGTATTACCCTTCAGGGCAACTGGAATCTATAAAGCAGTATGATCATAAATCAAGAATGATTGACACCGCCTACCAGTATTATCCTTCAGGAAGGACCCAAATGATTCGATATTTCCCACAAACAGAGACAGACTCGACAGTTAAGTATATTGCATACTTTGATTCATTAGGAAATAAAACACTGGATCAAGGAACAGGATTTATTGAATTTGGAACTCCAGATGAAAATTTTAAAAGCGGAAAGATGATCGAACACCTACAAGAAGGAGAATGGACAGGTAAAAGAAGACTTTTAGATAACAAGATCGGAACTTTTAAAGAACTTTACAGGAAAGGAGAATTTATTGAAGGCACTTTGACCAAAGAAAATGGCGAACTTTATCATTATGACAGTACCAATCGTGATGTTCAGCCTACTTATCCAGGTGGAGTAGAAAAATTCATGAAACTTGTTACCAAGAACTATTCCTATTCGAAAGAAGCACTGAAAAATAAAGTTGCGGGTATTGTCGAAATCTCTTTTGTGGTGGATAAAAATGGTGATCTGACAGATTTCAATATTATACAGGATTTAGGATACGGTACAGGCGAAGAGGCAATCAGAGTAATAAAAAAATCAAAAAGATGGACACCTGGGTTACAAGGAGGTGCACCCGTCCGAGTAGGTTTCTCCTTGCCGCTCAGACTCTCAGCAAGTAAATAGCCACGCTCTCAAAATCAATACGATATCATAAAAAGCGCCCTTAAAAAGGCGCTTTTATTTTATCAAACAAGGTTAATATAACAATCACAATACATGAGATTTAGGAGTGCAGGATAGAATAATATGCATTGTTGCTAAAACTCCATTCTTTCCCCATCATCATTAAATTTTTACTCTCGCAGTCATTTCGATTTTTTGTCTTTTCAATAAGAGGTTTTACTATAGGATAATCTTGATTGAAACAGGCTCTAGGTAGTGGAACCTATATGCCCTTAATATCACTCCTTAAATCAGACAAAAACTTGTCAGACTTAAGGAGTGATAAAGAAAAAATATAGAAGCTGTTATAATTTTTCTAATGTAAAATCATCACCGTAAACAGTTCCGGTACCAGCCTTATAAAAGTATAAGGTTGCCGTTGTTTGTGTCGCTCCCGTTGTAAAAGTAACGGAATTATTGCTGTATGAAGTGGTATTAAAGGCCGCATCGACAGCAGCGCCGCCATAACCTTTAACCCCAAGTAACACCTGTTGTCCAGCAGCGGCAACTTTACCATATCCAGAAAACCGATAAGTCGTATTAGGCTGCAGTCCCGTTAGATACTGTTCAACAGCATTTGCTCCCCCCGTCAATTGAATACATTTTAATCCGGTACGCATATTGGAACTAACAATCGCCGCATTGCCACCCCAAGAAGTCCAAGGCGAAAGTGTACCCGTTTCAAACCCACCATTGTAAAAGATAGGCAGATTATAAACACGTACATAATCCACTTGCATATTAAACGGCAAATCTGCATTCGTAATAGCACCAGGCCAACCCGCTCCACCAGCTTGATTTAAAATTAAATAAAAAGGAACATCAAATGGCCATTGTTGCCAGGTCGCTCCAGTGGCCTTCGTATACGTATACTGAAGGGTATTATTAACAAAAAATTTGAGCGCATTCGGGCTCCACTCGAGACCATAAATATTATAGTCTGCGGCATTATAGCTCGTAGAATGTGTCGCACTGGTACCTCCCCCAGAACCTGTTACGGTAGCATTATGCACCGATTGATGCACGACCATCTCATTATTGACATGCTCCATAATATCGATTTCACCGCATCCCGGCCATCCAGCATAAGCCGTTGCAGGTTCCGGCATCATCCATATCGCTGGCCACGAACCCCTTCCTTGAGTAAATTTTGCCCTGACCTCTACTTTACCAAAGGTCATACTGAATTTACTCTGTGATTTAACACCGCCACTATGATACGGAACTGGATCTGTTGGAATCACAGCATTGTCCATGCGCAGCACGAGATTATTACCATCTTGCGAAACATAGTCAGGTGTATGCGTCATATACTTGTTCCAGGCTACAGTACCGCGTTCGGCATAGCTCCATTTACTATCGTCAAAGCCACCTACCGTATTGAATTCATCCGACCAAATTAATTCATAATCGGATAAACTTTGTACGGAAGCGGTAATCGCAACCGCTTTTGTTTTTGACAGATTTAACAATTGATCAGTTGATTGGTTTACATGTTCTTTGCTGCAGGACACATGCATACTGCAAACAGCTAGCAAAGAACCAGCTGCCATAAAATTTAGGGTTTTTCTGTTCATAATGATTATTTAAAAATTTAAAAAGTGCTCACTATAAATTGTAACTAGAAAATCCTCTTTGATCACATTCTTTACGGTCTTATCTAATCTTATCCACGTTAGTTACAAGATTATTGGTTGTATTTATGTACTACATAATATTTCTAAGATACAATAAATTTTAGGATAACAACTAATTTTTCAATAAAAACTTGACAGTATGGCGAATGCATTCCCTTTGCACCTGAACTGAAAGACAGCAAAAAATTATAAGGATAGGTTTAAGCTATAATTTAAATCATTTCATTATTTCCGAGATGCTTAACGACATAATTGACATCAGATTTCTCTCAAATAAATAACATAACAGCAAACATTTTCTTGCCCTTTACACGTTAAAATAAGAAATAGTTGTGGGGAAGAATGAAGATACAGAAGAGTAAAAATTAATCAAATAGAGCTGTAATAAACGTGAAAAGATGCTTTCCGATTAAGGAAGCATCTTTTCTTTATAATGACTGCAAAGCTTTGATGTTTGTTTTCACCAAAGCTTTATCATTCTGAAAATAAGACTATCCGTTTAGCATTTTAACAGCTAGGATATGTTTACACAGTCCGCGTTTTCCTTGATGATTGGTAAACCAGTCGCAGGTACATTGCTGTTTGTCTCCAGCAATAATCACGGTATGTTTTACACCCGAACCTTCAACTCTGGCTTCGATGTAGTTTGGCGTATTTTTCACAAATTGAACACCATCAGTTGTCACTAATTTCTGCGCATTCTTCAATCTAGGATTTAGAGCCAGTATACGCTCTGTCTTAAAGGGCAATCTGCGGTAATAGTGCTGATGATCGTGCAGATCATACCCGAGTAAACCTATTGAAGAAAGGGAACCTGTCAAGGTATCCATGGATGCAAAATCCACATCGTGTTCTATCGCTAATAAAGTCGGATCAAAAAGTGCATTGGACTTGAGCAGGCTGTTCACCGCATGGACCCATTCTTGAGGCACCGCCTTGACCATATTTTCCAATACATTTCCTTCCCCTGAAAAACCGCGGTAGTTATCGGGCGATAATGCCAACGAAAGCCTGATCTTACCAAAATCGGCAACAAAGGCACAACTCTCGCCTCCGTCTTCCTGATAGACGATCAACTTTTCGGCATAAGGCAAGATTCCTTCCAATAAACGCAAGCGCTGTACACCGCCTACGCGTACTGATCCTGCTGTTGCAATAGGTGAAAACACAAACCTTGGCCCTCTCTGGCTCAGGAATAACTCACCTTTCACATTCCCTTTTGGAATGCCCTGAAACAGTTGGATAATCTGTATTTTGGACAAACTGTATTTTTCTTGCATACCTGCAAGATAAAGCTGTACAGAGGTCAATCCTTTGATCCATCGGGGTGGTAAAGTGACTTTCTTTTCCACTACTTTGGTTTTATCGGTACTGATGGAAACCTCTTTACTTCCGACACCTAGCACCATTTTCTCCGTTTTTTTAACGGCATTTAAGGCATTGAGCATAGGCTCATTAAAGTCTACATTGGTCGTACCACTGCTGATAAACTCGCCATCAATGGCATCTTCAAGCAGGTCAACCCGTGCATACACACCATTGCAGGAAGAGAATCCTTCAAAGCGGATCTGATCTGTACCGGCAGATACAATAGGATCCCGTAGGCTCGGGGGTACCGGTCCAAAACTGGATTGCACCACTTTGGCCAATGTCAATAAGCATTTTGAAGTTAACAGCGGATCGGTAATACTGCCCCAGAAAAAACACGGAACAGCACTTACTTCACTTAATTCGGACTGGTGGGCAAGCACCAATTGCTGCATACCTGATTGCTGTACAAGTGTTGAATTATTGCTGTAGCTGAACGCTAAATCTGTAATTGCCATGTCTTATTTGCTTAATTTTTTTAATATCGGTTGTAATGATTTAAAAACCATTAATTTCTCAAATACCTGCTTCATTTCAATGGAAATTTCCTGATTTTCCTTATGTACCAGATCATAATATAGTTCGATCAGTTTCTTGAAATTAGTCGGCATTTTTTCAGCTATAGTGTAATCCAGGAGCATCTGATTGATCACCTGGATCAAAGCATTATTATGTTTGGAAGAGATATCCCGACACTGCCCCAAAACCTCCTCTAATCTTCCTAATGGACCATAAGTATGACTCATCAGGATGCCCAGAAAATATCCCAGATCCTGAACCGGTAATCGATGCCTATCGATGGCCGTGAGGAGCACTTCTGTAGCCATGGCCCGAACTTCTTTTTCTTTGTTAAAACATGAAGTCGCTAAAAATAGCACCGACTGCCGATCAAAGTTAAAGAAATCATACATCATTTCCTGCAAATAGCCGATCGGTGTCTTTCCACCTTGATCACATTTAGCCGCTAACCCCAAGGTCAGAAACAAAGAAAGACTTTCGGTATTCTGAGGCATCACACTATGCATGTAAGAGATATCATCTTTATACAGATAATAACTATGCAAACTGTCCTTGCCCCGTTGATAAATATCCTTATGGTAGATAAAGGTGTGCGGTTCTTGTTTGAAGTTTGGAAAGTGGAAACTTAATTTTTCACCATCATACACCATTTCTGATTTTTTAGTCTGGTAATTATATCCCTGATAATAAGAAGGTGTAAACGTAAGCTCCGGTTGGAAAGGCGCTACGGCAAAGGGTATGTCTTTCAAATTTTCATCTTCAAATTCTGGAAAAACAGCCTCTGGATAATGCGTCCGGGCAACAGTAGCCCAAACACCCAGCCAGCCCACATGCGCATTATCGGATGAAGATAAAAGCTTTTTGACCCATGATTTTTTTTCAATTTTCAGTTCGTCATCAAATCCTAACGCATAGGTCAGAACTGCTTTGACCTGACTGTCGTTTACCTGATCCATCAGCGGTACAACACCATCCAGATCTTCCCGAACGGTGCGGCTCAAAGCGATAGACAAATCCAATAAATCTAGGGCTACGCCTTTATCTTGATAATCTAAAATACGCTGTACTACTGTTTGAGGAGCAATCCAAAAAGGTTCATGCGTCGGTAAACTCAATAAAGGCAATTGAATTTCTTTTGCGATATGACGCTGTAGCTGTGTTAACTGCTCTCCGATCATACTCGCCCATTTGGAATAGTTTGAGTATCGATCCGTATTCTGATAGATCTTATTCGGCTGGAAGTACATATTTAAAAATACCCCCGAAAAGTGATGAAACCATTGCGATTCCCGGTAAACTTTCTTAAGCTGATTGATATAGGGCTCCAGTTGTTCCTTATAATCCGCCGGAAAATTCGCTCTTTGCAAGACCCAGGCATTCATCAATATTTCCATCTGAACGGCATCTGCACTACCGATGACCTCTCCTATCTTAAACAAAATATCATTCCAACTCGCAGGATAAGTAATAGGTTGCTGGAGTTTTTTTTCGTTCACTGGATCAAAAACATATTCCTCTCCGGTACTGATCAATAATTCACTTAAGATTTCCTGTTCAGTATAGCTGGATGCCACCATTAAATTTTTTAAATCTGCAGGAATACTTCCCAGCATTTGCGCACTGTAAAGCGTAAGTTTTTCTGTAAGTGCTTCTATCGGATCTTTCTGATGTTTTAATATAAATTTCGCTGCTCGATCCTGCAATTGCAGATCCTGGACCATAAAGATATCGGCCGCCTGAAGAATAAATTGTTCTTTTACTTCGGGACGGTTTTTAAGCAATTTATCAAATTGTACCAGCAGCGTTTTAAGTGCCGATTTAATATCATTGCGCATAAAAAGACCCTCAGACCAGGTTAGAAATTCTTCCAATCTAAAGTCAGCATGTGCAAAATAAGGTTTTAAAGTATCGACGACGAAATTGATTACCGCACTATTTTCAGCGTGTAGCAACGGAAAAAATAACTCCTGGTGCTCCAGCAGCATTTTCTCATCCACGCCTATACGATCGATCAATTTTCTAAAATAACTCTTCAGGTTAATGTTCCAATTTTTGGTTTGAACCTCCAAAGCACTTGTTAAAATAAACGCTTTATCAATTTTATTATCGGCCAACAATTGATCAAATATCTTATCCCAGGTCAGTTCATTGACCTGATTTTCATACCTATAATTAGAGTAAACCGTATGGATCGGTGTTTCATAATCAAAAACAAGTGGAATATCGCGCTGTATGGTCAATTCATCCGTTGTAAAGAAGCTCAGTAAAGCAGCTGATGGATTATGGAGTCTTGACATCGAATTTGCGTAAACCTCCGGTTCAAATTCCAGAAACCCCTTACTTTCCGCGTACCTTAAAGTGTCATAATCAACAGATTGCCACGTATTTTTACGCACGTATTGCAGCAAATATGGTGTCAGCCAATTGGGTTTGGCATACGTTAGAATCTGGTCAACTTCCGGGCTTCTCACTTGATTGATTAATTCGATAAATACATCCCAGCTAGCAGCATCCGAACCACTAAAGGTCGCTAAAGCCAATAATTTGACCATTCGTTGCTGCCCCTTTGTCCCGCGTATACCCCAATCATACTGTGCCTTAGACTTAAACACAGGATCTTTGGAGAGATCCACATAATCAACCCAATAGCGTTTGGCAGCACGAATCTCCTTTTTAATAACCTCTAGATTCCCACTTGCATATTCTTCCAGATAAGGAATAATATCAGATACACTGCCTTTACTGATGAGCTCTTTAATACGCTGCACCGCCTCTTCTTTACGTTGCGCAGAGGCGTTAGATTTCCGCACAGTTCCCTCTTTTGTAACTTGTGGTGCTACTTCTACTGTGCCGTCTTCCGAATATCCTTTCTTGGTTTTTTCATTAATAAGCTTCTCCGCATCCTTGAGACACGCTTCTTCACTATCAAATGTTTTATCTTTAGATTGCCCAGCAGTACCATTTCTACCATAAGTCACTGTATGTGTTGCACCGTTTGTTTGTATTTCCCAGAATTTATCAGATGTACCGTCAATGAATTTTAGATGCTTAAACATAATTGCCTTTACGAATTGTTAAACCTTTATTGTCAAAACTAAATATATAAAATTTTGACAGATTAAACATCAAATATAAATTTTAAAGAAAAGAAAACTTACGTTTGAAGCTATTTAAATCATCATTAATGTGATTATAATAGCTTTTCACGATAGGCTTTTGAATACACAACAGGACAAGTAACAGCATTTATTTCACAAAAAAGTTTATTAAAAACCCTCGGCAAGAAGCTCTTCTTTAATGCTTAGTAAAACATCCCTATACTTAATTTCTTTTCTACAAAATCAAGGATTACATTGCGTAAAATTTAAAAATTTCATAGGCACTGATCGCGACCGGAACATCAATTTATCCTATTATGGACAACACCATAGAAGCATACGAAATAAAAAACTTCTTAAAAGAATTCAATAATTGATCGATAAGATATTAAGGTTAAATGAATTTGTTATGTTTTGCAAAAAAATAAAACTAAATTCGTTCGTTATCATCAATTATTACCGGACTATGAACGACAATACTGTCATATTGCAAAAATTATCAGAGGATAATGAAACTTCTCTACAAAAGCTTTATGATCAATATGCACAAATGGTTTACCAATTTGCCTTTCAGATTCTTAAAGATGAAGCACATGCCACAGAAATTCTGCAAGATACATTTCTACAGTTATGGCAAAGTAGATCAAAATTAGATCATAACAGCAATATTAAAACATTCATCTATGTCATCTGTAGGAATAAATGTTTCAATAGACTAAAAGAAATCAAGAGACATCAGCGCTTATTTGAGCCTTTATTACCTCACTCCCTGTACGAAGATTTTATCCATGATGATCCTTTATCAGAAACTGAAGTCAAGGAAGTCCTGGAATTAATAATCTGTAAACTTCCTCCTAGACAACAGCAAATTTTTAGACTGAGCCGATTTGATGGACTCTCGCACAATGAAATCGCTCAACAATTAGAAATTTCCAGTAATACAGTAAAAAATCATCTAGTGGCTGCTCTCAAATTTGTTAAAACAGAATTTAAGAATAACCATTTACTATCATCTTTGCACTTTCCATTATTGTTTTATTTTTTTTTCAAGTAGACTAGTCCTTCACCCTGTTGAAAGTTGTTCTTACATTAAAGACCAACACGATGATAACCAATTCTGAGCTTGAATATTTAGTTAAAAATTACATTGAAAATAACCTTACGCCTACAGAAGAAGGTATTTTAATCAAATTATTGACAGATTCCCCAACTGAGGAAACGCTTGAGCAATTTGATTTTTTTTATAATAAGTTTCATAAAACGATCCAGCTAGAAGAAGAAAAAAAAGATGCTGTCTGGCAAGAAATACATTCCCATTTAGGTGTACAAAAAAACTTCCAGTGGAGAAAATTATTGCCATATGCGGCTATTTTGATTGGATTATTATTGATTACCGGTATCATATTTAAGTATAATGATCATACAAAAATCGCTGCTGATAGGCACGGCCATCTTGTAACAGAACAGATCTTACTTCGAAAAAACAAAGGTACAATCTTAATATTAGATAGCCTTACTGGTAAATTTAAACCAATCGACCATTCCGTGTTCGATCGTTATGGTATTGCCAAAGATTCAAGTGATATCCTAACATTTAAAAACACCAATCAGCGTATTGCGTACCAAAACACGCTTTTAACAATAAGTACACATCCTGGCCAGGTGCAAAAAATAATTTTGCCCGATGGTACTAAAGTCTGGATCAATAGCAATTCTCAACTATGCTTTCCTATACATTTCGACTCTAAAATAAGACAGGTTAGCCTAACCGGAGAGGCTTATTTTGAAGTCGCACATGTTCCAGCACAGCCGTTTCGAGTACAAGGATCACACTATAATACAGAAGTATTGGGTACTCATTTCAATGTACAAAGTTATCCCGCTGGTTTAGAAAAGATAACACTGTTAGAAGGCAGGGTAAAAGTATCTAATCATAAAGGATCGGTTTACCTGTCCCCTGGTCAACAAGCATTAGGAACAGCAGACCAGCCCACAAAAATTAATGTAGACACCCTGGATGTACTTGCCTGGAAAAAGGGATACCTCACTTTTGACAATGTCAATCTGGAACAGCTCACAGCGCAGATTAAAGAATGGTACAATGTAAAATTCATTATTATCAGAACAAAAAATCAAGATCGATTTTCTGGAACATACAAAAGAACAAATAGTTTAAGCGATTTATTAAAAAATATTGAGGCTGTATCAGATCTAAAATTTGATATAAAAGAAGGAGGATTATATGTAGAAAACAAACCTTAATAAAAAAAACGGAAGTGCTACAACACTCCCGTCAATAGATAAAAAGACCAATAAGACAAAAAATATTAATCAATAAACCTAAATCAAATGTATAAAACTTCTTATTCATTTCGGCATTCTGCGCTCAAGAATGTCGTCAAAATTATGATATATATGAAACTGATCATTTTGTTACTTATTATAGCATCGGTTCAAGTCAGTGCCAATAGTTACGGACAAAATGTGACTTTAGATGCAAAAAAAGAAACTTTTAAATCTATTCTCTCCAAGCTGAGAAAGCAAAGCGGAAAGGATTTCTTCTATAATTCCAGTCAAGTCAATGAACATCAACTGTTAACTTTATACATCAATAATAAGCCTTGGACTCAGGCATTGGAGATGCTGTTGGCCAAACAAACATTAACCTATAGTATTCGAGGTAATAATGTATTGATACAGCGAAAAGATGCTGACAAGGAAAATCAGACAAGAACGCTATCCCTACAAAAACAAACACTAAAGGGGATTGTAACCAACAGTGCAAAAGCCCCTATGGCTGGCGTTACTGTCCAACTGATCGGTACCACACTCGATATAGCGACTAACGACCGCGGCGAGTTTCAGTTTGATCAGGCGCCTCTTTCGGGAGAACTCCGTATTAATTTCATCGGGTATCAAGAACAACGAATTTCTTATCAGGGATCATCCCCCCTACAAATTACAATGATTGAAGAGGTAAAAACCATTGATGAAGTTGTTGTAATAGGTTATGGTGTTCAAAAGAAATCGGATCTTACAGGAGCTATCTCCGCTGTACAAGCTAAAGATTTCACACAAGGTGCTAACACGAATGCCCTGCAGCTTCTGAACGGTAAAGCTCCTGGCGTCACCATTAGTCAAACGAATTCCGCTCCAGGAGCCGGCACAAAAATTCAAGTTCGTGGAGCAGGATCGATCAATAGCAGCAATGATGCACTCATTGTTGTAGATGGATTACCAGGTATTGACCCCAGTAGTTTAAGCCCCGATGATATCGAATCAATTGATATCCTAAAAGACGCCTCCTCTGCTGCAATATACGGAACTCGAGCAGCAAGCGGTGTTGTACTGATTACCACAAAAAAAGGTAAATCAGGTGTACCCATCACTAAATATGATAGTTACGTTGGAATTCAAAATGTTGCTAAAAAAGTAGATGTACTCAATGGAAAACAATATATGGAAGTATTGAATGCCTTACGAACCGAAGGAGGAAAAGCATCAATTTTTACGGATGAACAGATCAATAACATAGGTGAAGGAACCAATTGGCAAAATGAAATATTTCAAAAAAATGCACTTGTTCAAAACCATCAGCTTAGCTTTTCTGGAGGTGCCGAACGAAGTACATTTTACACGGCATTAAACTATTTTAATCAAGACGGATTGGTCAAAAATTCAGGTTATAATAAATTAAATTTTAGAACTAATCTTGAATTTAAACCCAAAGATTATGTCAAATTCAATATCAATGCCAATTACACAAGAGGCAATCAAGAAGCCATCTACACCTCCACAGGAGTCAATGAAGCTGCTGGCCCTTTAAATTCGGCTATTCAATTTGATCCAACACTGCCTATAGGAAAAGATCAGAACAACCGATACTATCTTAATAACTTCATCGCTTTAGATAATCCACTTGCTCTAATTAATGGCATTGAGAATAAGAACTTGAGTAATACTTTCTATGGCTTAGTGAGTGCTGAAATTAAACCTTTTACAGGCTTTACAACAACACTCCGACTCGGTGGAAGTACAGCCAACAGCATGAACTCCAGTTACACCGACAGATCGACCATCAATGGACTTGGCAGCGGAGGCATAGGTTCTAAAAATGCGGTTAGTGGTTACCAATGGCTTGGTGAATTCTTGATGAATTACCAAAAGAAAGTTGGTCTACACGAGTTTAACCTTCTTGCAGGAACAACTTTCGAAGAGTTTCAAAGTGAAGGAGTGGGTGCTAGTTCAATGCGATTTTTATCGGATGTCACCTCATACAACCTGCTACAAAGTGGGGATGGTGACAAAAGCGATAATGTCAATTCATCCAAAAGCAGAAATAGATTAAATGGTGTATTGGGACGATTGAATTATAGCTTCAATAATCGCTATTTAATCACCGCTTCATTACGCTCGGATGGAACATCACGTTTCTCTGAAGAAAACAAGTTTGCTCTATTTCCTTCCGGTGCATTTGCCTGGAAACTTAGTGATGAAGAATTTCTAAACAATTGGAAAGAGAAAGGCAATGATCTCAAACTTCGGGTCGGCTATGGAAAACTCGGTAATCAAGGAATTGCCAATTATGCCACCATCAATACGCTGACAGCAAATGGCAGTGCAGTATTTGGTGGCATCATATACCAAGGTGTCGTACCTGCAAGATTGCCCAATAAAAACTTAAAATGGGAATCGACAGAAGAGATCAATCTCGGACTTGATTTTGGATTCTTTAGCGGAAGGATCACCGGTTCCATTGATGCCTATAAAAGAAACACAAAAGACCAGCTGTTCAGTAAACCGATCTCCTCTGTAGTAGGGTTTAGTAGCTATATGGTCAATTTTGGAAATGTCGAAAACCGTGGTATCGATTTTCAGTTAAACAGTAAGAATATCGTACGCGAGCAATGGCAATGGAACAGTCTCTTTAATTTTGCTTTACTAAAAAATGAAGTAAAAGAACTGCCCGATTTCATCCCACAGCTAATCACAGGCAATATTGCTGGCTTTATCTCTAATTACCAACTTGTTGAAAAAGGAATTCCGATGTTATCTTTCTATGGTTTCAAAACAGACGGTATTTTTCAAAATGAAGAAGAAGTCAAGAATGGTGCACAGCCCAATGCAAAGCCGGGTCACATCCGTTTTAAAGATCAAAACCAAGATGGTAAAATTGATTTAAACGATCGGACTGTTTTAGGCAAGCCTTACCCCACGGTCAACCTGAGTCTATCCAATAATTTCCGTTACAAAAATCTGTCTATGGATTTTCTACTTCAATATGTTGGCGGTATCAGCATGCTCGATGCCAATATTACGGAGACCTTATACCCAACAAATGAATACCGCAATCGACTGGCCGAATACTATTTAAACCGATGGACACCCGATAACCCTACGAATGAATATCCAAGTGGAGTAAACCCAACAGCCTATGGTGGCGATTATATCATCAACTCGATGACCGTTAGAGATGCTTCTTTCTTAAGGTTAAAAAACCTCAACTTCAATTACGAAGTTTTCAGCAAAGGAAAAGCTATCAATCGTCTGAATATCTTTTTGGCAATGGAAAATTTAGCCACCTGGACAAGCTACAAAGGTTATGACCCGGACGCTAGTGCTACAGATAAAAGTTCGGTCTCCAAGGTCAGCTACAACAGCTATCCCCTAGCCCGCACCATACGATTAGGAATCAATCTTACACTTTAAAAAAAGCTACACAATGTCAACATTTAAACTAAAATATATCATTTTCCTTTGCCTTCCTTTTGTAAGTGTAGGCTGCAAATCATTTCTGAATGAAGAAGTATACACCGAATATGATCCCAATAAATTTCTAACGGATGCATCCGGAATTGATGCCCTCTTAACCGGAGCTTATGCCCAATCCCGGATCATTGGTTATGATCACCGAAACTACACCTATATGATGAACGAATTCAACACTGATATCACCTTTGAAACAGGTGGCGGACTTGAAAAAGATGCCGTTCCTTTTATTCAGTTCAACTGGTCGGTCAACAATAGCTTTTTAAACTCATTTTGGGATAAAATGTATAAAGCGATCGCCAGTTCAAATTCTGTCATTGTTTTAACAGACCAATTAAATACACTCGATCAAGAGAAAAGAAACAAGATACAAGCAGAAGCAAAGTTTATCAGATCTTCATCTTATTACTTTTTATACAATCTTTTTGGTCCCACACCTTTGATTGATATACCGCCAAATGCCACACCGCAAGAAATCGAAGAAATAGGGAAATCAACAAAAAGACCTAATGTAGAAACTTTTGTCAACTACATGGTCAGTGATCTCGAATTTGCTAAACAGCATTTACCGCTTGTAGAAAGCCCAATAGGTCGCGCAACAAAAGGTGCTGCGCTAGGCTATCTCATGAAAATATATCTAAAAGAAAAAAATTGGAATAAAGTAAGTGAAACAACGCAAGAAATCATCCAGCTCAAACAATATGAATTATATAATAACTACACGAGACTGTTTGCTATTGAAGGTGAAGGCAACAAGGAATATATCTTCAGAGCTCCTTGTATTGCACAATCCGGGTATCAAAATAACTACATGGCCCATACCTTTCCTCCCAATTATCCGATCCTGACAAATTGGGTAAACTTTGGTGCACAGTTCCGAACCTATAGTGCTTTTTACAAAACATTTGAAGCAACAGATAAACGACGTGAGTTGCTCATCAGAAATTATACAGATATTTCAGGCAAAAACATCGAGTTGCTTGAAGACAAAAACGGAAAGCACTTGGATGATGTCCGTAGCTTCAAATATTGGCCAGATCCGAATGGTGTTGGTGAAAATATGGGTAATGATATTGTTTACATTCGTTACGCCGATGTCTTACTAAGTCGGGCCGAAGCATTAAACGAACTAAATGGACCAAATCAGGAAAGCATAGATCTCATCAATCAAGTTCGAGGACGAGTTCAGGCAAGTTTAATACAACTGAGCCACTATCCATCCAAAGAAACTTTAAGAGACTTTTTACTAGCCGAAAGAGGGAGAGAATTTTTCTCAGAAGGTTTACGTCGAGAAGATCTGATCAGACATAACAAATTTATTCAATCAGCACGTGACCGCGGTTTTGCAGCAAAAGATTACCAGGTCCTATTTCCGATTCCATTGCAACAAATTGATGCCAACCCTAATTTAAGTCAAAATGAAGGCTACTAAACTGATCAGGAACGTCTGTCAATTTATTTTACTGTGTTATTTAAATAGCACAATAATGCAACTAATGGCACAAGAAATTCCAATTCCTAACACGCAGCAATTGGCTTGGCAACAAGCCGAGCTGGGTGTCGTATTTCATTATGACATCCATGTATTTGACAATAAACCTTACAATCAAGCAGATAACAGAATTACTCCGATTTCCAATATTCATCTTTTTAAACCAGCACATCTTGATGTCGAACAATGGGTTATCAGTGCAAAAGAATCTGGAGCTAAATTTGCCATCATAACAGCAACTCATGAAACGGGATTTGCCCTTTATCCATCCAAAGCGAACCCATACAATACAAGTGCCCTAGGATGGAAAAACGGAAAAGAGGATCTCGTCGGAGATTTTATCAAAGCCTGTAGAAAACACGATATTAAACCGGGAGTATATCTCGGTATCAGGTGGAATTCTTATCTCGGTATTCATGATTTTAAAGCCATCGGTACAGGAGACGTACAAAAAAAACGCCAACAAGATTATAACGAAATGGTTGAAAAGATGGTAACAGAAATCTGTACCTGGTACGGTCCTTTGTTTGAAATCTGGTTTGACGGCGGCGCTAGCAGCCCAGACAAAGGAGCTCCCAATGTGCTGCCTATTGTTAAAAAATATCAGCCAAACAGTTTATTCTACCACAATGACCAATTAGCCGAAGCACGATGGGGCGGTTCCGAGACAGGTACTGTCAACTACCCATGCTGGTCAACATTCCCATTTCCATATACAGGATCAGGGGAAAGTGCACCTGAATCTATTTACAAAAATGGTTATGCCCTTCTCAAAACAGGAGATCCAAATGGTTCTTATTTTATGCCAGCAATGGCAGACGCGCCTTTACGTGGCACAGGTGGAAGACATGAATGGTTCTGGGAACCAGGCGATGAAAAAACAATCTATCCTCTATCTGATTTGATGGACATGTACCGAAAATCAGTGGGACGCAATGCCACATTGATCCTTGGTGTTACTCCCGATACCTCGGGATTGGTACCAAGCCAAGATCGCTTAAGGCTACAAGAATTGGGTAATGAAATAAAAAGACAATATGGAAGCCCGATTAAAAACACAAGCTCAGAGAAATTTATCATCAAATTTCCAACATTACAAGAGGTACAGCAGCTTATCTTAGCTGAAGATCTCAGTTACGGCCAACGTATCCGTTCATTCCATATCGACGCCAAGACGAAAACAGGCTGGAAGACTATTTTCACGGGTACATCAATCGGACAAAAATGTATCATTTCACTTGAGCACGGCTTGAATTGTACCGAAATCAAATTACATATCGATCATGCTATTGGCAGTCCAAAAATTATTAATTTCAATGCTTATGACACTTTTTAAAAATAAATCAGCATTCTTAGCCGTACTGTTAATTACGGGCATCCAAATGGGACAAGCCCAGCAACAGGAAAAACCCAATATTGTGGTCTTTTTTGTCGATGATCTGGGGTGGCAGGACACTTCCGAACCCTTTTATAAAGAGAAAACCCCGATTAATAAACGATTCCATACCCCTCACATTGAGGCTCTGGCACAGGATGCTGTCAAATTTACTGATGCCTATGCTACCCCAGTCTGTACACCATCGCGTGTGAGTTTTTTAACAGGCCTCAATGCCGCGCATCATAAGGTTACCAACTGGACGAATCCGAAGGCAAACACAGCAACCGACAATCCAGATGAGCTATTAACACCTCCCGATTGGAATATCAATGGTCTAAGCCCAATTCCAAATGTCCCAAAAACCATTTATGCAACTCCTTTTCCGAGTATATTAAAAGAACATGGCTATTATACCATCCATATCGGAAAAGCGCACTGGGGAGCCGCCGGCACACCTGGATCTAGCCCTCTAAATCTGGGTTTTATGGTCAATGTCGCTGGCCACGCAGCTGGACATCCGCAGAACTATTATGGCGAAAAAAATTATGGAAATATCGCTGGAAAAGCAAGCTACCAAGCTGTTCCAGACCTGATGGAATACCACGGCACTTCTACTTTCTTAACAGAAGCATTAACACAAGAGGCATTGAAAGCGATCAAGGAACCGATCAGACGTAAGGAACCATTTTTCTTACATTTTTCTAATTATGCAGTCCATGTTCCTATACAGCCCGATCCTCGATTTGTCCAAAAATATTTGGAAATGGGCTTAGATTCGACTGAAGCTGCCTACTCTTCCTTGGTAGAAGGATATGATAAAAGTATGGGCGATATTGTGAAGTTCTTAAAAGACCAAGGTGTATATGACAATACAGTCATTGTCTTTATCAGTGACAATGGTGGACTGAGTTTACAACCCATGCGCACAGGACCAAGCCATACACAAAACCTTCCGTTAAAAGCTGGCAAAGGTTCGCTTTATGAAGGCGGCATACGTGTGCCCCTATTGATTAAAAATGTCGGACAGCACGAACGTAAGATCAACCATAATCCAGTGATCATTGAAGATTTATTTCCAACAATTTTAGATCTAGCAAAAATTGACAAATACCAAGTCATTCAACAAAAATTAGATGGCCAAAGTTTAGTTGAATTACTGACAGGGGCAGATGAAAATGATAATTGGAAAAATAGATCGCTCATCTGGAATATACCAAATAAGTGGACCGTACCCGATGGACCAGCTATTAATTTCTTTTCAGCTATCCGTCAAGGTGATTATAAACTACTTTACGACATGAAAAATGGTAAAGTAGAATTATATGACCTGACCAAAGACATTGGTGAAAAAAATAATCTAGCAAAAAAAATGCAAAGCAAAACAAAAGCACTTAGTATCCTGCTTTCTGAACAATTAAAAAGTTGGAACGCACAATTACCAACATATAAAAGTAATGGCTCACAGGTTCCATATCCCGATCAGATAAAACTATAAATTTTATGCTTTAATACTTAGCAATCCCACCGGAGCTTTTACTACTACAGATCTGGTGGGATTACCTTATATTTATTTTGTCGGCTAATTAGATAGATTCTGTACAATTTTTCCAAAATCTAAAAAAACCTGATTCAATTGCATTTAATAACTCCACTTTACTATTAAGCAGAACCTATTCTTTCAAAAACAACATCATTTTTAAGTTTTTACTGTTAAGCTTCTAGTAATACTGTACCTTCAAATAGGCAACTCAATATTATATAGTCTAATTTCCAAACAGTAATTTTCAGGACTAATGAAAATGATAATAATTTTTAAATTTAGTTTACTCCCTGTTTCCATTTCTTAATAAATGATATAAAATATGTACTTTGGCTTCAATAAAATTTGGTACATATGTCCATCAGTGAAATTGCAAAACATTTAAACGTATCCAAATCGACCGTTTCATTGGTCATCAATGGAAAAGCAGAGAAAAGCAGGATCAGTAAAGTACTCACAAAACGTGTTTTAGATTATATTGAAGAAATTGGTTACAAGCCAAATGCATTAGCGAAAAGCTTAGCAACAGGCAAATCTCGGACCATTGGTCTCATCGTTGAAAACATCGGTGACTCATTCTTTGGTCCAATAGCCTTGTACATTGAAGAATATTTACGCAAGTACGAATATCAAGTACTTTACAGCAGTACTATGGGCAATAATAAACTTGCTGCTGAAATCATACAGACCATGATCGATAAGCAAGTTGATGGCTTAATTCTGGCGCCCACAGACCATATCGAGAAAGAAGTAAAACGCATCGTCGACAGCAATACACCTATTGTGCTGTTCGACCGAAAGATCTTGGGCATTGACGCCAATTATGTGGGCACCAATAATTATGAAGCCAGCAGCACGGCAATTCAACATCTTTTAGAACAGGGATACCGGAACATCGGAATGGTCACCATCAATTCGCAACAACCGCAAATGCAGGATAGATTACAGGCCTACCTCACCACGCTCGATCAGCATAGCCTGAAGCCACATGTGTGTTTAGCCAGTTTCAGCGAAAAAAAAGAACATGGTTGGAAAGAGATACGCGAATGGTTAGACAAAAATACGCATCTTGATGCGCTTTATTTTAGTACCAATTACCTCTGTGTGATGGGTATAAAAGCCCTTCAAAATCTTCAAAACGAACGTCAATTAGCTTTCATCACTTTCGATGACCACGAAATATTTGAACTCGTACAACCGCCAGTTTCCTGTATCCGCCAGCCTCTGGAAAAAATCGCAAAAAGTATCGTACACATGCTCGTGACCCAATTAACGGCCAAAGAAAAGTGTATTGTAGAAGATATTATCCCTTCAGAATTACAAATCCGAAAAAGTTCTTTGTAAAAAAATTGGAGAATTTATTTTAATTCTCTAGTTTTACAAAAATAGCAAAACCGGTTTTGCTAATTATTCTTAATCAACCATTATAAATCATGCTTACTCAAATAAACTTGGAGAACTCCTGTTGCCTTATGATCGGCAATCCCTACTTCCTTTTCATGGCTCAACAAATACTGCACTATGAAAGATAACATTACAATCTGTATCGATATCGGCGGTTCACACCTGACGGCAGCATCCCTTAAAAAAGAAGGAAAACAATATTTTCCCATCAAAGAGATGCAAGGTGATGTGAACAGTGCAGCAAGCCGTGATATTATTTTAGCGCAGTGGGACCAAATCATCCAATCGGTCTGGAACAGGGAACATGAAAAAATTGATGCCATGATCGTCTCTATTCCAGGACCTTTTGATTATGAAAATGGGATCTGTCTGATGGACGGCATGCATAAGTATCAGTCCCTGTTGCAGATGGATATCAAATCTCATTTTATGAAACTATATGGTGTCTATGGAGAAAATATCAAATTTATCAACGATGCAAAAGCATTTCTACTGGGCGAACTTTATCACCATAACCTGCAAGACAAACGGATTGCAGGTCTAAGTCTTGGGACAGGTTTAGGATCGGCTTTTTACACCGACAAACAGGTCAGCGACCTAAATTATGGGTCGGCACCATTCCGTACAGGTATAGCCGAAGATTTTATCTCCACCAGAGGTATACTTTCGCATCTCAAGCAAAATGGAACAGATGGAATAGCGCATATCAAAGCGCTGATCGACAACGAAAAATTGATTCAGGAACGGACAGCAGCCTTTTCATTTCTTGCAGAAGCCTTAGTCGATTTTATCAAACTCCACATCCTTACGCTTAAACCAGAAGGGTTGATTTTAGGGGGAAGTATTGCCAAATCGCATCACCTTTTTCTCCCGGCCGTTCAAAAAGAAATCAACATGCCCATATATGTTGCGTCATTTAATAGCTGGAATTTATTTTTAGGATTAGCAACCTCACTTAGCTTATGAAAAATGTTTGGAAGTTTTCATTAATAGCTGCCCTAGGCGGCTTTTTATTCGGTTTTGAAACTGCAGTAATTTCAGGTGCCGAACAGATCATTCAAAAACTGTGGCAACTCGATGCTTTCTGGCATGGACTGACAGTTTCCATATCACTAATCGGAACCATCGTGGGCGCTATTGTCTCTGGCCGTTTTTCAGAACGTTACGGCCGAAAACCCGTCCTGAGCGCCATCGCACTTTTATATCTGCTCTCGGCCATTGGCTGTGGTGCCTCCCCTTTTTGGAGCTTGTTTCTACTCTTTAGATTCCTAGGGGGCCTAGCCGTTGGTATCAGTTCGGTGGTCGGACCTGTTTATATTTCCGAAATATCACCGGCCAAAGACCGAGGTAAATTAACAGGGCTCTTTCAGATTATGATCGTAAGTGGGATACTTGTGGCTTATTATACCAATTTTCTTTTTGCAGATACCGGGGATCATGCTTGGCGGTATATGCTTGCCATCATGGCTTTACCTGCCGGAATCTTTTACGTACTCCTGAAAAAAATTCCAGAAAGCCCACGTTGGCTCGCTTTACATCGCAATATCGATGAAGCAAATGCCGTATTCCATACACTGGGACAACCGGCTCTGACACAAACGCAGCAGACCGAAAATACCCGTCATTCACCTTCTCTGTGGCAGAAGAAGTATTATAAACCGATTGCTTTTGCCGTACTTCTCGCATTTTTTAATCAGATGACCGGTATCAATGCGATCCTGTATTACGCTCCCCGCATCTTTGAAATCGCAGGTTTTGAAGCACAGCTCAGTTACCTCCAACCGATCTTTATTGGAGGCACCAATGTCGTATTCACCTTTCTAGGCATGAGTATCATTGACAAATTTGGTAGAAAAAAATTACTCTTGACAGGAGCAGTGGGCATGTTTATATTCCTAATGCTTACCGCTTTCGGTCTCAAGTCAGGCCATTCCACCTATCTCTTGTTTTATATCATTGGCTTTATTGGGGCATTTGCACTATCGCAGGGCGCTGTAATCTGGGTATTTCTTGCAGAAATATTTCCTAATGAAATACGCGCCAAAGGTTCTTCACTCGGAAGCACGACACATTGGATATTTGCCGCTATCATTTCCTGGATATTTCCTGTTATCGTAGAAGGAGGAGAAAATGGCGGATTCTATATTTTTCTCTTTTATGGAATAATGGTCGTTCTATCCTTTATTTTCATCCTATTCCTTCCTGAAACAAAAGGCAAAACCCTAGAAGGTATTGATCAGAATACGAACTAACATACCCATAAACAGAAAAAGGGGCAACATATATGTTGCCCCTTTTTTATTATCAATTTTTTCGGTCTTTTTCGCCTGTACATGTAGATCGATATCCTTTTAATCTTTATCGAAATACGTTTTTCAAAAAAAATATTCAAAATAATAGGTTATTTCAATAATATATTTAAATTTGTTAAACCGGTTTAGTTATACAGCAAACACGGTTTAGCAATCTAGCTAAAATAACCAACATATAAACTTTTATTCACTATGATTAAAAAGTCAAAATTATTCCTGGTTTCAGGTATACTGCTATTTGGGCATGCCCCTTATATAGCAATATCGAAACCTACTTTCCTCAAATGGACGGCTGCCCAGCAAGCTGTGCAGGGGAAAGTCATCGATGAAAACGGCAAGCCTATTCAGGGAGCTACCGTACTTTTGCTTGGAACCACCACAACAGTGGTGACGAATCCAGAAGGAAGCTTTTCCGTGCCTGGAAAAATTGGAGACCGCATTCGTGTCACCTACATAGGCTACCAAAATGTTGAAATGCGCATCGAAAGCAATGTCATCAGCGTTCAGATGACTGCAGACAGTCAATCGCTCGACGAAGTGATTGTGGTCGGTTACGGCACTACAACCCGTAGATCTGTTGTAGGGGCAGTAGATCAGATCAATGCCAAAGCCATTGAAAACAGACCTGTTGCCAACGTTACCCAAGCGCTACAGGGTGCCTCTCCAAGTCTCAACATCCAGCAACGAAGCATGGATCCCAATGACAACACCATGAACATCAACATCAGGGGGATTTCCACCATGAACAGTAACGGTCCACTGGTTGTCATCGACGGTCTGATCTCTGAATCCGGAGCACTCAACAAACTCAATCCAGCAGATATCGAAAGCGTATCTGTACTAAAGGATGCTGGTTCAGCCGCCATTTACGGTTCCAGATCAGCAAACGGAGTATTGCTTGTGACAACAAAATCGGGAGTAAAGAACCGGGCACCACGCGTTACTCTATCTGCGATGGCCGGTATTCAAGATCCTAAAATCCTTTTTTCCCCTATTGCAGGCTACCAAAATGCCACCTTGAAAAATCTTGCCCTAACAAATATTGGTTCAGACCCGGAATTCACTCCCGATCAGATCATGGATCTCTACAACCATCGCGATGAGGAAGAGTGGAATTATGACCGGATCATGCAGACTGCCCTGCAGCAAAATCATAATGTCTCCATTTCTGGTGGTGGTGAGCATTCGACCTATCTTTTCTCCGGAGGCTATCTCAATCAACGGAGCAATTTTGTCGGTAACAAAGACTATGGAATCGAACGCTTCAACCTACGTTCCAACCTCAGCAATGAATTTGGAATCTTCAAATTAAGTAGTATTTTGGCCTATTCCAGAAATAACGGACTGAACACGACAGCTGGCAATGCCATCATCAATTCCTCCCGTATCCCCTCCTACTATTATTATCGGATGCAGGCCGACAATGGTCGCTACCTGATCAATAATGCACTGACCGATCAGAATCCCTTAGCCGAATTAAGGGAAGGTGGATACCAGAAGAAAGACAATGATTATTTCAATGCCAACATTGCGTTGGATGTGAAACTCATGGAAGGTTTGAAATTGCGCGGGGTTTTCGGTGCAGAACTCACTTCAGATCACCGCTACATCCGACGGATTCAGGTACCGCTGTATTCCAGTGCAGACGCAGAAAAACCTTTGGTATATGTCAATTCAACCCGTAATACCGAAGACTTTAATGAAAAAGTGTCCATGCTCAACTATCAATTGTTATTGGATTACAACCGCACCTTTGGCGATCATGAATTCAAAGGTCTTTTCGGGGCTACCAATGAGTCTTTTACCCGCCGGAAAAATGAAATCAAATTGCAGTTCACCGATCCGATCTTAGGTACACCAACCACAGGAACCATCATCGATCCTTCCAGTAGAACCACACCCGAAGGCACCGAAGAGACGAGCATTACATCACTCATCGGAAGACTAAACTATGCGTATGCCCAACGTTATTTTATGGAAGCCTCTTTCCGTTACGACGGCTCTTCCAAATTTGCCAAGCATAACCGCTGGGGCTTCTTCCCATCGCTATCGCTCGGCTGGCGCATCTCGGAAGAGGGTTTTATGGAATCCTATAAAGAACGTGTCGGTGATCTAAAACTCCGTTCTTCATACGGTATATTGGGAAATCAAGATATTCCTCCTTATCAGTACCTCACCCGCTATACACCGGTCAATAACAGTTACGGCTTCAACAACGAAGCTGTCAGTGGAGCTGGGTTTACTTATGCCAATGAAGACCTGCGCTGGGAAAAAACGCATAATTTCAATATCGGAGTAGATGCCTCATTCTTTCATAACAGTCTGACCGCCAGCTTCGATTATTTCCATAAAAATACAAGTGATATCCTCATCACTCCAACGATTCCATCAACATTTGGAACGGGACCTGCCAAGACTAATATTGGAAAGATGAAAAATCAAGGATGGGAATTTGTACTGTCCTACAGAACGAAAACCGGTGAATTCCAACATAATTTCATGGCAAACATTGGAGACTCACACAATGAGGTGACTTATTTTGAAGGAAAAGAGCAGTTCTCCGAATCCGACCGCATCCGAAAAATAGTACGCGAAGGACTACCTTTTAATTCCTACTACGGTTATAAAGTTCAGAACTATTTCAAAAATATACAAGAAATTGAAACCGCAGCATTACCAGTTGGCGTTGCCGCTTCGGATTTGCAACCTGGTGACGTCCGCTATATTGACCGCAATAATGATGGTGTCATAGATTCCAAAGACCGATTTGTCTTGGGCAATGCCTTTCCTCGTTACACCTTTGGATTTACATACGACCTCACTTACAAAAACATCGATTTCAGCATGTTCTGGCAAGGTGTGGGCAGTAGGGATATGATGGTAAGGGGCGAATTGGTCGAGCCGTTCCACGAGAACTACTCCTATGCCATCTATCAGCACCAGCTCGATTATTGGACACCGACCAATACGGGAGCAGCATGGCCAAGGCTCACGGCCGCAGGCTCAGCATCGACTACGAATAATTACCAAACGGAATCAGATATCTTCTTATTCAACGGTAAGTATGCCAGACTGAAAAACCTGCAGATCGGCTATTCCTTGTCATCGAACTTCGCAAGCCGCCTGCATCTGCAAAAGGCACGGATATTTGTGAACGCCCAAAATCTGCTGACACTGAGTCTCAACTCCTGGATCGATCCGGAATCTTCAGAATTTGATGGCAACATGTCAGGGGCAGCAAACAGCGGACGAAACTACCCGACATTAAAATATTACGGTTTAGGAATAGATATTCAGTTTTAAAAATAAGAACATGAACAAAATTTTAAAAATGATGGGTATTACTGGTTTCGTGGTGGCTTTCACAAGCTCTTGCAACAGCATGGATCCCGTCCTGACAAAAGAATTTACAGATGCCACCTATTGGGAATCTGCAGCCAATGCCGAACTGATGGTTAACATGGCTTACAATCAAATGTATTCTGCTGATAAAATGTGGAATGACGAAGCACTCAGTGACAATATCTACGAGGGACGTTCGGCAACCGACCAACGGCTGATCCGAAATGGTTTGGCTAATCCAAACATGCCACGTTTCGCCTCGGAGTGGTCCGATGCCTACGGTGGATTAAAGACCTGCCATGTATTTTTGGCCAATTTGGATCGTGTCCCTGATGGCAACGAAGCCTGGAAAAAAAGAAAATCAGCAGAAATCCGTTTTATACGCGCTTTCATTTACTTTCGTCTTGTCAACTTTTTCGGGGACGTACCATTTTTCACCTCCGATATTACCTTGGCAGAATCAGAAACAATCAAGAGAACCCCTAAAGCAACTATACTTGCCTTTATCCATGACGAGCTCTCCGCCATCAGCATGATGCTTCCAAATCGCAATGAATTAGCTTTAAGTGACCGCGGACGAATCACTAGAGGTGCGGCAATGGCCTTTCAAGCACGAGCATATCTATATGAGAGCAATTGGCAGAAGACAGCTGATTACTGTGACAGTCTGATGCAACATCAGGGTGTCTACGGCACTTATGCCCTATTCAATAGCTATGAAGGTCTTTTTCAGCCCGCCAATGAATACAATCAAGAAGTCATCTTAGATTATGCATATGTTCCGGGTAAAAAACAATGGAATAAACTTTACGATGCAGCCCCCCTATCTGCCGGTGCTCGCCTCAATGCCTATGCGCCACTTCAAAGTTTAGTCAATAACTACTTAACCACAAAGGGTATTCCGATAACAGAAGATGCTGCCTATTCGGACAACAATCCCTATGTTAATCGCGATCCCCGTATGTCAGCAACGATTGTCTTCCATGGTGGCCAATGGACCGACTTTAATGGAACGATACGTACCATCTATACAAAACCCGGTACAGGAAGCAACGATACCGAAAAAGCAGATGTATATATAAATGCTAGTGCAAATTCCTCCCCAACAGGTTATTATGTCAAGAAATATTATGATCCATCCGTAACCCAGGATTACAACTCAGGCCTCAATATCATTATGTTCCGTTATGCCGATGTCCTGTTGATGTATGCCGAGGCGCAGCATCAATTGGGTAAGATGGATGCCAGCGTCTGGAACCGTACAATCCGCCCCATCCGAGATAGAGCCAAATTTACAGCAGCATCAGCACTCGATTTCCCTACAGGAATAAGTGCGGCAGCACTTACTACCCTGATTCGTAATGAACGTCGAAGCGAGCTCGCACTGGAAGGCTTACGCTATTACGATATCGTACGCTGGAAAGCTGGAAAAACTTACTTAGACGGTACCGTCACCGGAGCAAAATTCGCCAATGGCAACTCGGATTATATCCGCCTTGATAACCGCAGGTTTGATGACAACAGAGATTACCTCTGGTCGGTGCCACGTGCCCAAATGGATCTGAACAAAAATTTGTTACCCAATAATCCGGGTTACGCAAACTAATTTAATCGCTTAAAATCATGAAAAAAACAGCAATATTAATCTGGCTTGCCGCCGTTATAGCCACCTTAGGATCTTGTAAAACCGACAACATCGCCTATACAGATGTACAGGTCACAGCAGTCGACAACTTATTTGAACCTTTCGACAATAAAGCCGTTAAACTGGTAAGCTCAGCCTCGGCATCACTCTTCTTTGAATGGGAAGCGGCACTGACCGAAGACGGCGGGGCTCCACAATATGAAATCGCCTTTGATGTCGTAGGTGGAGATTTTTCAAAACCGCTCTATAAACTGACCTCAAACAATAAAGGCTATGCGACCAATGCCTATATCACCCATAAAGTGCTCAATTCAGTTGCTTCCCTTGCAGGAATCAATCCGGGAGAAAGTGGTGATGTACAATGGACGATTGTCACTTCCCGTGGTATCAACCGTGTTATTTCACCCGTAGTGCGTAAACTCAAAATCTCAAGCCTCGAAGGATTTGCCGATATTCCAAACGAACTGTATGCTACAGGAGAAGCTTCCGAAGGTGGAGCTGACATCGCCGCTGCCCTTGCTTTTAAACAGACAGCCACAGGCGAATTTGAAATCTACACCAAATTGGAAGCTGGTAAAAAATATGTTTTTGTAGATCGCAAAGATAACGATGCACGCCGCTTCTATTCAGACAACCAGGTCAAACTAAAAGAAGCAACCGAAGATCTCAGTATGGAAGTTACCAAAACTGCGGTATACCGCATCCAGGTAGATTTCAATGTAGCGACCATCAATTTTACTGAAATCAAATCGATCGGTCTTTGGTTTTCGCCAGATAATAAAATTATGTTTAACCTCCCTTACCAAGGCAAAGGTATCTGGTCAGGTACCGGAGTCATTGCTTTCAAGCAAGAAGGCTGGGGAAAAGATGAACGCTACAAATTTCAGTTGGAAACCGTGGCCAACAATAAAAATGTGATCGAGCAGTTTGGTGCAAAAAATCCAACCGACAGCCGTCCCACACCTGCCAGTGATCCAGCATACTATTATATTAAATTGCTTAAAGCAGTTACCCAATGGGATGATAAATGGAAATTTGCAAGTGAAGTGGACGGTAAGTCGACAACGGTCAGCGTCATTTTACAAGGAGATAAAGAGTACACCCATCAAGTCACCGTCAACTAACGCATTATGATGAAATCAATGTATATAGGACTGCTCGTCCTCAGCTTGTTCAGCCTAAACAGCTGCAGCAAGATCAACGATGAATATCAGTTCAACGACGAGCTGGATATCTCGTGGGATCAGATGGCGCAACAAACTTCAGATGAACTGATCACCCAATTTTGGAACAACGAAGGCTATTTTAACTATGGAAGTGATGGCTCAGATCTAGGTTTCCAGTACTGGCCCAATGCACATGCCATGGATGTGGTCATCGATGCCTATCTCCGTACCCAGGACCCCAAATATAAAGACTACTTCGCCAAGTGGTTTGAAGGTGTCAAAAAGAAAAATGGCAATACGTATGAAAATGTTTTCTATGATGATATGGAGTGGAATGCACTGACCATGCTGCGCCTTTTTGAGATCACAAAAGAGCAAAAATATATGGATGCAGTTTTGCACCTCTGGAATGATATCTTAAAAGCGTGGAATACCGAATATGCCGGCGGCGGATTAGCCTGGCGCAAGGATATGCTTTATTCAAAAAATGCCTGTTCCAACGGACCTGCAAGTATCCTTGCCGCCCGGTTGTATAAACTCACAAAAGATGAGCAGTACCTGGATTGGGCCATCCGCATCTACGATTGGCAAAAAGAAACCCTTTTTGACAGGGCTACAGGTGCGGTATACGACAATATCAATGGCGAAACCGACGTCATCAATATGACTGCCCTCACCTATAACCAAGGGACATTTGTAGGAACAGCAGTGGAACTTTTTGATATTACGAAAGATCCTCTTTATATGAACGATGCACAAAAAGCATCCAATTATACGATGACCAAATGTATCGATGCCAGTAATAATGTCCTCCGCAATGAAGGAGATGGAGATGGAGCCCTGTTTAAAGGGATCTTTGTACGTTACTTTATTGAATATTTGAAAAGAGATGGTATTAACGAAGCCTTTCGGTCAAAATTTGAAAACTTCATTCGTAACAACGGGAAAGTAGCCTGGCAGCAAGGGCAAGATACGGGGATCCTACTTTTCAGCCCATCATGGACACAAAAACCACTCGGACAGACACAATTAACGAGCCAGTCCAGCGCTGCTATGCTTTTTGAAGGACTGGCATCATTTGAAAAATCAACTAAAAAATAACGAATATGATCAAGCAAATCGTTGGAACAGGGATCGCCCTGTTAATTACAGCAGGTCTCTATGCACAACAAGCCAGTGAAAATACCGCTTATCAACGAGCGGTTAAAAGCCTGCAGATAATTGAAAAACTTTATGGTGTAGTAGATGGCAAGCATCTTTTCCGCGAAGTTTATCCTTTTGACCAGACTTACAATGCGAGCTATCTTGGAGATGGAGATAACAGCAAGAAATCAAACCCCTACTCCTATCTTTGGCCATTTTCAGGAAGCTTATCCGCTTACACAGCACTTCTTGAAAAATCAAATGATCCGGAGATCAAAAAGCATATAGACCAAGAGGTGCTTCCGGGACTTGAAAATTACTATGATAAACGTCAACCTGCAGCCTACGCCTCCTATGTAAATAGTGCGCCGACATCAGACCGCTTTTATGACGACAATATCTGGCTGGGTATTGACTTTGCTGACCTCTATTTGCAAAGTAAAAATCCAGCATATTTAGCAAAGTCAAAGGAAATCTGGACTTTTGTAGAAAGTGGTATGGATGACAAGCTCGGTGGTGGTATCTATTGGTGCGAACAACGAAAAGAATCTAAAAACACCTGTTCCAATGCTCCTGCGGTCGTTTATTTACTTAAATTATATGAAGCAACACAAGAAAAAAAGTATCTTACGCAAGCCGTTACACTTTACAACTGGACGATGAAAAATCTCGAGGATCCGGCCGATCACTTATATTGGGACAACATCAACCTGAAAGGGGAAATTCAGAAAACGAAATATCCCTACAATACAGGACAGATGATCCAAGCAGGTGCCTTGCTGTATAAGTTGACCAAAGAAGAAAAATATCTGAAAGATGCACAGCTCTCAGCAAAATCAGCATTGGCTTATTTCTTCTATCCCGCAGGAAATGGAAAGGATAAAACTGCAAACTATCTCGTACTTAAAAAAAGCGACAATTGGTTTATCGCCATCATGTTGAGAGGATTTATTGAGCTTTACCACCAAGATAAAAACAGCCAATACATCCAAGCTTTTCATTCCAATTTGGAACATGCATGGAAAGCCATGCGAGACAAAAACGGCTTATTCGGAACAGAGTGGACTGCAGATGCAAAACCTTCTGATCAGAAATGGCTATTAAATCAATTTGCCCTTGCTGAAATGTATGCCCGTTTATCACAAGTGCCAGACACCCTAAAGTAGATATAACGGATATTCATGCTCTGCATCACAGCAAAAAGCCTGATCGAAAGATTGGGTTTTTTGTTTTAGCGTGCAATTTGACACTGAACTAAAAATACAGGAAGATGAATTAAATAACATACCGTATTGATATCTTCCCTTACCGACTAAATGAACGGTCGCATCTATTAAGTAAAATGCCCAATTCGCCTGGAGCTTTGCACTCGGCACTACTGTTCATTTAAAAATTGCTTTAAAGTAATGAAGAATAATTCCAGTTGATCTTCATAGGCGACATGTCCTGCAAAAGGAATATTTAAAAGTGCTGCATTATCTATACATTTTGCAACTTCGAAAACACTTTTTCTAGAAAATAAATGATCTTGGTCACCTCTTACAATAAGTGCTGGACAATTGATTTCACTCACCCTTTCATTTGGAAATCCCGTTTCGGTTTTATCCAGCCATAAGGCTACCACTGAGGTAAGCCTCAAAAGTACGATCGTTTCCTCAAGTACCAATCGAACTAAATATCCTTTTCTATTTTAATCGCAACTCTACTTCCCTTTTCTCCTTCTGTCCAAACTGTATTTCCATTTAAGTATATTTTTCTCGGGTACACGGTATTATTTTTATTGTACAGTTCAGTCCGCAGGGTATCCTGCTTCGGTATGTCTTTCCATTTCACCATAATAATAGATTCTTTATAAATTGCCGAGAATGTAAGATGTAGCGAATTGACAGAACCTATTTTTCTCAATTGAAAACTATCTACTGGCGGAGTATCCGGCGTAAGTCGTCCACCCGTTGGAGATTCTCCTCCATTATTATTACCTGCAAGTGTTATTTTCTCAACCCTAAGGTCTCCATCTAACAGGTCTTTTCCGACCTTGTTTTTTATTTCCAGTCCTATCTCTGTATCAAATGAATAATAAAGATCATCATCTTTAGCACAAGAGCTAAAAAGGAAAAGAATGGAAGAAAAATAAAATAGGCTTTTCATCATTAAAGGTTTTTTGATTTAAACGTAATATAGATCAATAAAGCTACATCTTATCATGAAATTTATTTAACTGAAGAACAGCATATATTAGACTTTACACTACAATTGAGATTTTAGGTTCCATTCTTTTTTCTTAAACACATGAAGTGGACTCTTAAAATACTCTCCACAGAATAAGATTTCCAATATTTTACATTAAGCAATTTCGAAACATGATTAACGAAGATACATTTATAGCAAAAAGCAAGCGGTCTTAATTATTTTTTTGACATTGTCGGCATGCACGACTAACGGATAACGGCTTATAAAAAATGTATAAATAATATGTTAATCAAAGACATAATAACACTTAATTTTTTTCATAGATCTAACCTCTCTTAAACTTGTAAAGTATGTTGCTAGCCACAGGGTATATGCAGATCTTTAGAATTAAATAAATAAAAAAATGTCACTTAAAAACATTATTTTAGTTTTATCAATGTCCTATAATTATGAAATATTTTATTGTTGCAATATTTTCGTTAGTTTCCAGCAACTTCAGTCTGGCTCAAAAAAAAGAAATCAACTGGTTAAAAAAGGAAATTATCGATCTGAATATCGATACAACTGGTAATCTAACCAATAACCCAAAAGCCCTGAAAGATATTATTGGAGATGCCGAAATTGTATTATTAGGAGAACAGTCTCATGGGGATGGTACGGTATTTAAAACAAAGGGGCAGCTCATCAGATTTCTACATGATCAAATGAATTTTGATGTTCTTGTCTTTGAAAGTAGTCTATATTTAGCTGAAAAATCTTTCCAAAACAGTTTAGTCTCGAACAATCCTATCCGAGATCTAAGGGGATCAACATATCCACATTGGTCTTGGACAAATGAAGTGCAGCCTTTAATCCAGTACATCAATACATCAGCAAAATCTGAAAATCCGCTGATTGTATCCGGTATGGATTACCAGGAGATCTCTAAAATCGACAGAAATGATTTCCCAGTTGAATTATATCTAACCTTAAAAAAACTGAATATTGGTTTTATAGATCAGAATGAACAGAATGACTATTTCACATTCTACTCGTATCTAGCGGCTTATCTGAACAACTTGCCAAAAGATATTCAAGAAACTGATTTAATCGCCTTATCTAATAAATTTATAAAGACTTCACAAAGATTTTTAAGCCAGTTAGAAAATCAGTCCTCTACAGATATTGATTTACTAAAACAGGTTCTAAAAAATAAAGTAGCCGTTACTCCAGTTTTAATTTCGCGAAAATATACTGATAACAATTTTTCAATGAACACCAGAGACTCCATCATGGCAGATAATATCATTTGGTTAAAGGAGAAGAGGTATCCAGGCAAAAAAATAATAGTTTGGGCAGCAAGTAGACATATTGCAAGGAATTATCATACTACTCCCGAAAAATCCACTGGAGACTATTTATTTGAAAAATATAAAAGTAAGATGTATTCCATTGCATTTATGACCAATTACGGCAATTGGGGCACCATTGGAATGAAAAAAGATAAGGTCATCCCCCCTGCTAAAGAGAACACTTTAGAAAATCTATTTTCTAAAACCGGTAAACAGAACTTCTTTTTGAACATAAGAAATTTAAATAAAAGCTCATGGTTATTCAAAGAACAGGTGGCAAGACCTTTTGGATACATGGAAGAATCTAAAGTGTGGCCCCATTATTTTGACGGCATTATTTTTAATAATGAGATGGTAAAAACGACAATAGTTCAATAAACGGCTGACATAACTATGAAATGAATATAAGGAGCGTGCTTTAAAGGGATACGGCTCCTTTACAAGTACTGATCAATGAAAAAGAAGGTCGAAAAGGAGAAATAATCGTGATTTAACCCTCAGAAAAATTAATGACATGAGCATTGAGACAAAATTTAAAGAGAAAATCCAACACATGATTTTGAACAATGTCTATTTAAAATATATAGACACTACTGATACTAAAAATATCCATAAACTCCGGACAGACCCTGAGGTGAATAAATTTATGAAACGAGATCTAAACCAATCGCTCGAAGAAGTTCAATCACTTATAGAAGAGCGGATGGATACAACTCATTATTTTACGATCAACACGAGAGACACACAACAATTTGCGGGTACAATTACACTCTGGCGAATTAATCCTGAAAAAAATTCCGCAGAGCTGGGCTATGCACTGCTACCAGAATTTCAGGGCAAAGGTTTGATGAGTAGCGCAATAAAGCTGATCTTAAACTATGCTATTTTCACTTTAAAGCTCAACCACATCGAGGCAAAGACAGTTCGAAATAATATAAAGTCCCGTCAACTCCTAGAAAAGAATTGATTTATCTTACTGCCAGATGTGATTGATGAAAATAACGCGGACAATTTGATTTATGCATATAGCATAAAGTAAAACTAATTATGAAATATCAATTTACATTACCCAACTTTCCAGAGTCAATCTTTGAAATGAAATATGCAACTTGGTTTGGCGAACACTCCTATGCCGCATTCAAATAATCACTACTTAAAGCATAAAAAAATATTTTGATTATTTAAGATAATTGTTGAATTTGGATGAAAACAAAAACATTTATGTAGATAAAACAAATGGATTACGTGCATAACTATACTTAAAATGGGAAAGAAAAATATAGCTTTTTTCGAACAAGAGCACTTTAATAAAATAAAGGAATATAGATTTACTCCAGACCCATTTCTTCAAGAATATGTCAAAGAGTTTATGATAGTGGAAACTTCTGATTTAGTAAATTTAGAAACGCTTCCCAGTACATCAGTATCATTGAACTATATTTTGAATGGTGCAGTCACAATGAAGCAAAAAAATCAGGAGGTGATTAGTTTACCCAAAGCTTTCGCTTTTGGGATCGCCCGGACTTCACTCCATTTTGAATTCTCAAAGTGCACCACTTTATTTGTCATTATCTTTAATCCCGGGATGGCATCCGCATTGATTAATACCCCAATAAATGAGTTTTTTGAGACATTTATACCTTTTGATGAGTTTTTTAACCGGCCTCAAATTTCCTGCTTAAATAAAATTTTCTCTAAAAAAAATGAATATGAACTGATGGTCGAAAAAATAGAAAGGTTTCTGCTTGTGGAATTACTCTGTGCCCATACGGATGGCATTATTAAAGAAGCGATCCGTGAAATTATTGACTCCCAGGGTGCTATTCCGATCAAAAAACTATTAGGTCAACTGCAGATTAGTAGAGACTCATTTGAAAAAAAATTCAGAAAACAAGTTGGCACTTCACCAAAACAGTTTTCAAACATCGTGAGATTTAGAAATTTATTCGAAAATGATCACAAAAAAACGACTTTAACTGCAATCGGGTTAAATGCAGGATACTATGACCAGTCTCACTTTATAAAAGATTTTAAAGCCATTACGGGCAAAAAACCATCATCCTTTTTATAATTTTTAATCCGTAATTTACTTCATCAAGATTAATAAATCTTGATTGGTAGCCCTCCATTTTCCGTACTGTTCCATTAAAATGGATATGCCCCCTCCCCCTTACGAACTCGCCATGATGTTCCCTACGCTTATTCTAACCTGCCAGTTATAAAAAATGATATTTTACAATTATACACTACTGCAATTTTCGTTCTTTGTTTTGTCGGCCTCCATGTTGTGCACACAGCCTAGGCTGGAAAATAGATCAATTATTAAGGATAACTAAAAATAAACAAAAACGAAATTCAATTTAAGATGAAAAAAACAACTCAGTTAATCGTCGGATTTTATGCAGGAATAGTAACGGTTGCTTTTCTAATGCTTTTTTACTCGTTCAATACATTACATCAAAAGTTTGATGAGATTACAGTCAAACGGATCAATATCGTTGATGATAAAGGTGTAAATAGGATGATTATTTCTAACCAAGAAAGGATGGAGCCACCGATTTTATTCGGAAAAAAGTACAAACGCGCGCTGAATCCGGCAGGTATCATATTTTATAATGAAAAAGGAGATGAATGTGGAGGATTAGCGATTTCAAAAAATCCGGAAACCAATACTTACGCTTTAGCTTTTGACTATGACAATGCGGATGCTATTGGAATTTTAACGCAGCAAAGTAATAAAAACAATCACTATAAATCAGGTATTGTCATCAATGATAAGGATCTATCTGGTAAAATTGGTGGTAATACAAATAGAATTAATTTAATGACTGACAATGGAAATTCAGGTTTAGTCATTAATGGTCCAGATGAAAAACCACGTATCATCATATCGGTCGATAGCCTCGGTAATCCTCTGTTTAAAATCCTGAATAACGAAGGTAAATTAATTAAAGAAATCAATTCTTCTGAGTAAGTTTTAATGCATATCCTGAAAGTACTATTTTTGGGCACATACAGCGGTAAACAGATTAATTTTGTAAGTTCGACGTCTAAAGCCCTAAAAAATAGATGGGGCGAATTGAATAGAAGCAGCATGACAATGAAATCAAATTTTCTGGAGCAGATGGTAGAAATACCCGGTGGACAGATTGCGTTACGCGATGACAGAACAAAAGAGAAGTGGACGGTAAACATTCAACCATTTCTGCTTCTCAAATTTCCTGTAACGCAGGAACTGTATGTTGAAGTCACCCATACTAACCCAAGTACTTATATCGGAAACTCCCTTCCTGTTGAAACCGTAACATTCACGGACGCTGTGATTTTTTGCAACAAGCTCTCTTCTCTAAACAAGTTAGAACCATATTATAAAATTAACGCTGAAAATGAAGAAATAACCTGTGATGAAACAGCTACTGGATTTCGCTTACCAACAGAAGCAGAATGGGAGTATGCCTGTAAAGCAGGAACAACAGGAGTTAGATATGGCGAATTAGAATCTATTGGATGGTATAAGGACAATTCAGAGCATAAAACTCAAAATGTAGGACAAAAGGCCCCAAACCCCTGGGGACTTTACGATATGTTAGGCAATGTATGGGAATGGTGCTCCGATCTATACGATACCGAGGTTTATGGATCCTACCGTATTTTCCGCGGTGGCGGTTTTTGTGATACAGAAAGGAGCGTAATGGCAACGACACGTAGAAGAAGTCATCCGTCAAAATTTAAAATTGACGACCTCGGATTTAGAATTGCGAAAAATAGTTAGAATGAATTAGAAAAAATTTGATTGTTTCTGAGGTAAGCAGCACCAAAGGAGATCGGAAGTCCATGACTACTAAAGTCTTTTTTAGCGTCGATATAATCTAGAACCTCTTCTAATATCCTGCTAGAGTCAACAGCAATCACATCCTGACTACCTAGCAACGCTACCCGGAAGGTGCAATTGGCTAAAATACCTTTTTCCTGATTTGACAGTTTCTTCCTTGTCAAAATAGCAGATAGGCCATTTTTCACTTGAGATGCATCTAAATTGGATTCAACAAGAACAATCGCCCTACGACCAAAAGAAAGGGTATTTACATAAATAAGATCATTGCTATTAAAGCGGTCAAGCACTGCATTATTGGTTTTAAATTTACCTTCGGCAGGTAAATCCATTTCAACAGTAAAAGCCACACGCTCCATATTTACGGCGAGTAATGTTAGTGGTTTTTCAATAGGATTAGAAACTGAAAACCAATCCGCTAAATCTATCTTCTGACCGAAGTAATGCCCAACATCACCATAGCTCTTCAAGTCTTTTATACTAAAGGAAAAGCTGTTTTCACTATGAGGAATGCTATTAGCAATCTGCTGTGCTTCCTCAATTATATTATAAAAGGCTGCTTTTTCAGATCTGATGATTTTACTCTTTAACTTAATCCCTCCAAAGCTCACAACAATATCATCCTGTATGACATCCAACACATCGTGAGTTTTAGCATTAATTAAACTTTCTTGCAGCACCGCTCCCAAATAAAGTTGATCAGGAGATTTTGCAGTAATTACAGTAGATTTCTCATTTTGTGCAAATACAAAAATTGATAACATCATTCCAATGAAGGAAAATACAATATGTAATGGAAGGTATTTCATCATAGCAAGTCTAATTATATAAGAGGTCAAACGTCAACCAGGTTAAACTTGAAAACTGGTCTGTCTTAGAAAATAGAGGATTATCCAAATTCATATGATATTCCTGACCAAGGACAAGTCTTGTTGCCGGTGCGTGATCCTTTTTTTGCGCATAAAACGTCATGTTTAATTTGAAATCTTTCTCGTTCGATTTTTCTCCTAATTGTTTCCACGATTGCTTATCTCCTAGCTGAAGATACAGCTTGTCCCCCTCCCATTTTGATTTGAATTTTTCCACAAGATCAAAAGGCTTTACCAGGAATGTGGAGTCATTTTTGAACACAATTGATTCGGGAATTGAAAATGCGATCCTTTCACCAAAATAATTTTCAATTTCACTTTCTTTCAGCGGAGTAACACCTCCCGAGCTGATTACATGATTAAAGACAACAATTTTTTTAGAGCTTAACGATACTTTTATATCTGGACGGGTAGTTGGCGGCTCTATTACAGGTTTGAATATATCTTCATTGCTTTTGCAACCACTCATTACAAAAAATAAAGACATCAAATACATACTCAAATATTTCATTTTATCACATTTGGTTAGCAAAAGTTTCAAAATCGAATTCGTTGATTCTTTATGTTCCAAGAAGAAGTATTTTTAATTTTCTCAAATATAGGAAAAAACATATATTAACAAAAACTATTCATAAATTGGCCGCAAATATTCCTCTAATGGCAACGACACGTAACTTTTAAAAGAAAAATATTCTTGAGATCCCGCCTACTAAACTGATTACAAATAAATAAAGGAGTATGAATTCTATGCGATTTCACAGCATAAACGAAAGGATTATTTTATATAAAAAAAGCATCAAAAATATTTTTTTTAATGAACTTTTTTCAGAGACAGTTGTTTTATTATTGAAAACTATAGCAAACCTGCTTTTTATAAAGCAGAAAATAAATCGACGTAGTACAGTATTAAATCCAAATGCACCCAAAACTTTTGGATGACGAAACAAAAAAGAGGAAACGATAAGAAACATAAAAAAATTACTGTACATCAAAACGTCAAGATAAAGGGTCTAATGAAAATTAGGCCCTTTTGACTTTAAACTAAAGCATAACATACCGCTACCCTTTTAGTACCAATAAAGATTGTGATTGATTTAATAACTACTGCTTTCTCCTTGATTTCAACTAACAATGGACTAGTCAGACAACTAACTTCTGTATCTCCAGAGCCATCAATTTTTATAGAATACCTACCAATGGAAAGCCATAAACTTAAATTTTAACAAAAATGCGTGCTCTGTAAAATGCTAGCAAGATCAAAAAAACAAGTGTAAAATTACCTGTTGTCAAAATGAGTTGTTTATAAGTTGGTAGCATATTTTCTAGACCATAAGTCAAGGAATGTACGACAGATCTAAAATTGATCATCTCCCCTAAAAAATAAGCAACGATTGAATTCATGCCATAAATCTTCAGCCATTGGAAAGGCTTCAAAACTTTTTTCAGGTCGATAATATAGTAAAACACAGCCATCATCAAAAAGCAGATCCCTCCAGAAAAGAGCGTCATACTACTTGTCCAGATCCGTTTTATAATCGGCATCTGTAAACTCCATAATAATCCGATCGCCAGACAAACAACCCCCGTCAAAACTAAATGCCAAAAAACACGTTTCGGGTTAGTCTTTATCCCAATTTTCATCATCTTCCCAGCAAGACACCCCATCATAACGGTTACCGAAAAAGTTAAACTGCTCCATATCCAGCTGTAATCGTATTGATCAGAAAAAATAGCATTTCCATTCTTCCAGTACGCACCATCCATAAATCCGCGCAAAAGCATTCGATCCACTTTAATCGCAAAATTCGACTGCGCCGAATAATCCCCGTCCAATAAAAAAGGTATAGCATATACGATTAGTAATACTATAGCGATCATAACGACCTTACGAATCCCCAGATTCAGGTATAGAACTGCCGTTACGACATAGCCCATCGCAATCGCCTGTAACGTATTGGAATATAATTTAAACTGTTGCCAGTCCCAGGACAATAGATTCCCCTGCATCACCATACCTAAGATCCATAAGATTAAGAACCGTTTGAAAATATGACGGTAGATCGGCCCGGTAGGTAACCCTTTTTTATTATCCAAAGAAAACGGAATTGTTATCCCTGTCATAAATAAAAACAGGGGCATAACCAGGTCCCAAAAACGAAACCCCATCCATATTTCATGATCAAATTGACGCAATAAACTATGGTAATAAATATTATCCCAAACCTGTCCGACACCAATTAAAATAGGTTGCAGACCAACGAGTAAGAAAAGATCAAACCCACGAAGTACATCTAACGATTCTAAACGATTTGATTTATTTGAAAGCATATCCATCCCATTATTTAATTTATCGATTTTATTTCTTTCAGATCCGTCTTGACATCTTTTTTAGACATTTTTTCAATTTCAATCACCGCATCTGCACCCCCAAAATCGTTATTTCTAACGGTAACATTTTTAGCGCCTATCAATTGGATTTCAGCTCGCTTGTCGCCCGATTTCATAAAATTTGTCCTCACAATCTTATTATTATTAAACAACAATCCATCTGTACTTTTTACCGACAAGACCGGATAATCATAGACTTTGAAGTGGTTATTTTCTATTTTAATATTCTTATGCACCCAATAATTACGTAAAAATGCACTGTTTTGCGGAGAGACCTGAATGATATAATTTCCTGGATAAGAATTATAAGCGCAATTTTCAAATAAATTATTTTCAATCGTAACATCCTGTACCGGACCAGATTCAAACCAACCCAATGCATCATTTTCAATTAAAATGGCGTGCATACCAATGCCTATAAAAGCATTATTTTCGATGATAACTTTTTTACGGGTTGTCACCAGAATTCCTCTCGTATTGGTTCTTTCAAAACGAGAATTTCTGATCGTTACCGCAGGTGTAGCCGTTATATTCTCCAGAAATGTACCCACTTGAACAGCTTTAGAAATGGGTTTATCCAATTCGACCAGCATCTCCCTTTCAGAAACAAGCGAAGCTTTTTTTATAATGCCATCATTAAAAACCTGAAGCGTTGCCGGCTGTACAAATCCGACTGTATCTCCTTCATGAAATGCCATAAACCCATAACTTTGACCATGCATAAATCGAAGCTTCAATGCCGTTGGCGATACCATTTCAACCACTTTTAAATGTGTTCCATGCACATTGATGGGGTCATCATGCATACCTTTAAAACGGCAATTATCAACGATAACTTCCCCTTTACAACCAGAAAAATGCATACCGTCGGCAGAAGAAGCCATCACGCGGCCACTATGCATAGCAGGTTCGACATATACATGATCGTAATGTAGATTTTCAGAAAACTGCGAGACAATACCTAATCCCTGCATATAATGCATATAAACATGATCCAGCGCAATATCCTTCGACTCATAGACCAATGCCCCCACATAATCGCGATAAGTATCCCGAACCGTTAAGATATCACCAGATTTCCCCTTAAACTTCGAAAAATCACCGGTGAATTTCACTTTTAAAGGTGCAATGATCTGGGCTTTACTATTTCTAAAAGGTATCCAGCTGCTGTATACATTAATACCCTTTACCGTATCCACCAATATTGCGTGGAAGTTTTTGCTCACCCATTTTTCTCCGTACCATGCTAAGGTATTATCGATAATATCAAATTTAGCATCAGGATGCACATTTCCGATCACATATTGAGAAGTTGCCTCCACAATAGTAAGTTCAGACATACCAGGTCGCTCATAATCGATTTTAACATTTTGAATCCGGATATTTTCACAGTTGTCCAAAATCCAGGAAATCATTTTTCCATGAAAGATAAAAGTAGCATTGTTGCCTTCGATGGTGATGTTTTTCATTCCCTTTAAGTAAAGACCTGCCCGTTGCTTCTTGGACGGATATTCTTCCTCAGTAGATGTATTGCTAATATAGTAAACATGCTCTTCCGCTTGATCTGGCCAAAAATCATATCTCCCTTCCGGAAAATTAATCACCGAACTCGTTTCATTGCGAGCAGCCTCTATAGCCTTACGTACTGCAGATGTCGCATCCGAGAAACTATTAGGTATAGCACCATATTCGGTTACGTCGATCTTCTTTTGTGCTTGGAGTACATTATTGAAAAATAGCGTAATCACCAGCAATAAATAACTTGTTTTCATATCATTAAGCCTATTTAAATTAAAACAAATCCATTAAAAAAAACGTATCCTTGGTCATAGGCCAAGGATACGATCACTACATATTATTGCGCCATACAAGCGTCCGACTTATTTAAATGATGTGGTACCACCACCTTTTAATGTCAGTTCCATTTTAAGATTGGTTTTCCATTTTCCTCTTGTAAAATCAGGTACATCAATTGAGTTAGAGCGCTTTTTAACCGATTGCTCACTTAATGGTGCAATTGCACTCCATAACGCAGCATCATAAACGTCTTGATCGAGCGGTAAACCATTACGCAGACAATCAATTAACCGCCAATCCATCATCATATCCATACCGCCATGTCCACCTATTTTTTTTGCCATCTCCCCCACTTTCTGTACGATTTCAGGTCTAAATTGTTCTTCCAAACGTTTCATTTCATCAGGAGAGATCCAATCATGTCCAAAAGCAATCCGCTCCGGTTCCGGCCATTTTTGTGCAATGCCCTTTGTACCAGAAATCTGATGGATACGTGAGTACGGTCTTGGGCTAGACACATCGTGCTCCACTACAATTGTGCGACCTTGATAGGTTTTGATAGTCGTCACATTCATATTACCACGATAAGTATGTTTTGCAAAAGGCTCATAGAATGGATCTTTCGCCGCCAATGATTTAGCAAGAGGTTCCATACTGAAATCTTTTGAAGACATGGACGACAAATATTCCATTTTATCACCTCTATTGATATCCATGATCTGACAGATCGGTCCCAACCCATGGGTTGGATAAAGATTACCATTCTTAAAATTTTCCTTTAACCGCCACATATCGTAATAACTGTTCTTTCCAAAATTTTCATGGAGCAGATCATGTATATAAGCACCTTCACCATGGATAATCTCTCCGAAAATCCCCTGTCTAGCCATATTTAAAGTCATCAGCTCAAAAAAATCATAGCAGCAGTTTTCGAGCATCATGCAATGCTTTTGATATTTCTCCGATGTCTCCACCAATTCCCAACAATCATCCACTGTCGTGGCAGCAGGCACTTCGATCGCCACATGTTTATCTGCTTTCATCGCATAATTCGCAATTTTCGCATGTAAAGACCAAGGTGTACAGATATAAACCAGATCGATGTCCTGTCGATCACAGAGCTCTTTCCATGCTTCTTCCTTATCCGCGTATACCGCAGGCTTTTTACTACCTTTTACTCCATTGGCAGATTTTTCAGCATAGCTTCTTCTGATATCACAGATGGCATTAATTTCCACACCTTGAATATGGTCAATCCGGTAAACAGCAGATGCACCCCTATTTCCCACGCCAATAAATCCAATGCGCACCACATCAAGCTTTGGCGCAGCAAAACCACACATATTGCTCTGCGATTTTAAGTTTTGTACCGCAGCATCAGTCCAAGTTTCCTCAGCGGGATTAGCCATTAACTTATTTCCCATTATCCCTAAACTTGTCAAACCTGCCAAGCGGATAAAATCTCTACGAGAAGTTTCCATTATCGTTTTTTAAAAAGTATTTCTTAATTATTTCTTAAATGAAACGACCCTGATTGTCCATGTTTTAGCATTCCCATTTGCCGCTGTAACCTGGTACTGCCATTCCTTGGTTAGATCTACCGGATCACCTAATTTAGGTGCACCACTTATGGGAGCAATTTTTGCGGCGGTCGATATATCCATATACATCCACAAATAATTCTGCATCAGCTTATTGCGGACTTCCTCCGTAAAAGTACCAGACGCTTGCGGTACCTCAATAGACAATTCGATCGTATTGCTATTTGCTAAGACATTCTTCTGCACATTCAGTCGCTGATAAGCGACCACCGGTTTATCATTCAATATTTTACCACTTTCATAGCGGTATTCGACGTAAACATTATCAATATTATTCACATCCCAGCTTTCATACTCCGGCAATCCCTTTTTAAGACAACCGTTCAGTAGCACCAGGATCATAGCTGCGAAGCCTATTATCTGTATTCTTTTCATTTTCATTATCTTTAATCATTAAAACTTACCAACCTGGATTCTGAAGACCAAAATTTGGATTACGATCCAGAAAAGATTGCGCTATAGGAAACAGATATCTTCTCGAAGCATCAAATTCACGTACGTTATTCGACGAAAAGAAAGCTCCCGATACAATTGAAAAATGTTTTCTATCCTTACTCATATCCATCACCTGTGGAAGGGCCGTCAATTCAGGAATTGTAGCACCCGAAGCTAAACCATGATTGGCATTGCCCCCATATCTCCCCCATCTCAACAAACTCCAGTAGTAGTCATTTTCTAAAACAAGATCCACTCTTCGCTCCCTTTTATAATCTGTCCACGCTGTGGCTAGATCTGACAGTTTCGCGGGTGGCAGTTGACCATGGGTAACCCGTGTCTGATTCAACAACTCAACCGCTTTCGGTAAATTTTGCTGTAACAGGTGAGCTTCGGCCATATTAAGATATACCCGTCCCAAACGCGTAGACACATAGTGATAATCCGTTGGCACACCGACGTAGATGCGCGGGTTAACATTATTGTACACCCCTTTTCGCCAATACATATTCGTCAACGAAGTATAATAAGCCTGACCGTTCAATTTCATCCAGCGCCCCGCATTTCCTTTCACATCCGTTGTTAATGTTTCGCCATATAAAACTGCTGAAGAGTCACTCAATACACTGGCATTCCAACGAGCATCCCTACTTGCATTCGTTATTTTCCAGATGGTCTCTGTTTTACCGGGCTTGATCGACCCCCGTTTCACTTCCGACTCACCCGCTGCTTTTGGTATCAGCGATGTCGCAATTGTTGCCTGTTCATCCACCGCATTTTTATACTGCGAAGTTTCATACCAGCGCACAGCTTTCTGTTTATCTTGATCGTCTATCACTAAATAATCATCGGTCAGATTCATCGAAGGTCCATGATCACCCCAGGCTTCAAAAATGCGGATAGAAGATTTTAGTAATGGAGTAGCCCCCGCTAACTTGATATTATCATTATTCAGATTTGGGATCATCACCTGCATCGGTGTTCCATCGCAGGTTGTATTGATCGCTTTACGGTAAACCCCAAAAATAATTTCGTTTGAATTCGGTTTCACTTCGTTGAACATCGCCCCGTATTCGGCCTCCAATTGATATCCGCCAGACTTCACAATCTCACCATATTGGATCACTTTCGCCAATAAAGGATTGTTTGGTGCCACCGTATTAGCCTGTGGATAACCTTCATAAGCAAGCGCCTGTAAACAGACCTCCGTTAACATTGCCGCCGCGACATATTTATTAGCTCTACCGTTTATTTTTGCAGTTGCAAGTCCTTCAACGGCATCTTCCAGATCTTTAATAATATAACCATAAGATTCCGTCGGATTTTTTGTCGCCGGCAGCATAAGCTCATCATTTGGTGTCAGTACCTTATCGATCCAAACAATCCGGCCAATTCTTCTTGCTACATGGTAATAAGACATCGCTCTTAAAAACTTTGCTTCCGCGATCAATTCTTTCTTATCTGCCTCGCTAATCCCTGCAGATGCACCGACATTCTGAATAATCAAGTTACAGCGACGTACATTTGCCCAGTTATTAAACCCCATATCTGACGTTCGGTCCAACCGTTCTGTAAATACATTTGCCGCACCATTATAGGTGCCATCCATGCTGATCAGATTCATGGTCCAGGCATCCGTTGCAGGACCGCCGTTAAAATTATTCATGATACCGTAAGTGCCGAAAATAAACGTCTCGGCATTGGCACGATTTGTCCAAATAACTTCCTCTCCCACTTTATCAAAAGGCTGTGTATCCAGCACATCCTTACATGAGTTTAAGGATAAAGTCAAAATGAATAAAGCAGCCGATATATAGGTAATCTTTTTATTATTTTTCATATACATTAAACTTAAAATCCAACATTTACACCAATAGAAATTGTACGCTGAATCGGGTAATTTTCATTATTTTGATCCGATTCCGGATCCACAAAATATTTCTTCGTATTCGAAATGGTCAGCAGATTGGTACCACTCGCAAAAACCCGGAATTGTTTAAATTTTGTATTCTTCAGCAACTGTGATTTTAGGTCATAGCCCAATTGAAAATATTTTAAGCGTACAAAACGAGACGGTAATATCCAAAAATCACTACTCACAAAGTTATTACCGCCATTGACGCCAGAGGTAGATACCTGCCTTGGGAACAGCGCATCGGTATTGTCTGTACGCCAGTAGTCCTGTTGAAATCCGTAAATAAGCATATTATCAGGATTACTGCCCTGCATTATTCCACCTAAATAGCGATCCCTGTTACCAGAACCCATTATTACTGCAGACAGTGACCAAGCTTTATATCCAAGATCGATTGTTGTACCATAATTGATTCTAGGGAATGAGGCATTACCGATACGGGTCTGATCATTGCCATCAATTTTACCATCGCCGTTAAAATCTTGGTAGCGCAAATCACCGGCAATCACATTGATCGAACTGATCCGTCGGGCACCATACAATAAATCTGCATTATCCTGATAAAACCCTTGACTGGTATATCCCGTTGCAACCCCCAGATTAAGCGTTCCGGATTCCCTTGTATATGGATTTTTAAGCGCTGCATCATCCTCTCCGGGATTACGTTCCCACAGTTGGTTGAAATAAGTAAAGTTAACACCTAGTTTATATGAAAAATCACCTTTCTTGTCATTCCAGGTCAGATTAAACTCCGCTCCATGTCTACGCATCGCTCCCGGATCAAAGTTTATTGGAGGAAGCCCAATACCTAAGGTGGCAGCATAACGTGTATCTGCTACCACATACCCAGTGGTACGTTTATAGAAATAATCAAATGAACCACTTAAACGACTATTAAGTGAACTGAAATCCAATCCGATATTTCGTTCGCGGATACTATACCAAGAAAACATCGTACTTGGAAGGCTCCCCGGCTCAGAAGTTCCCTGCACCGGTCGGTCATTGACCACCCATGTATTTGCATTGATGGAGTATCCTGGTACATATGAAAACGGCGTAATTCCTTCTGCACTACCTACCAGACCATAAGAACCTCTTATCTTCAAATAATTCAAGACATTACGCTCTTTCAGCTCTTTAAAATAATTTTCTTCAGACAAGGCATAACCACCTGAAAAGGCATAAAATGTACCCCATTGTTTTTGTTTTGGAAAAAGATCCAGCCCATCATAACGCAAGGATGCATCTACGAAATACTTAGCATCATAATTGTAAGATAAACGCCCCACATAACCCGCACGTCCACTTTCAGATTCCGAACCACTGGCCAGTTGGTTTACTGTAGGTCCTGCCACAAATTGATCAAACAATATTTGATATTGCTGACGTGTTGCCGATACCGAGCTGCCTAAATTTTTAGCCTGTTCATATACTCCAGTAAAATCCACATTATGCTTACCAAACTGTCGGTTATAAAGCAAATAACCCTGTAATAACAGTGTACTTCCATCACCACGCGTTGCGGTTAGATTCGGTGGATTTCCCAATATGGGTGTTTTACTGCCATTCGCATAAGAGGGAGCAGTCAAGTTCCATGATTTATTTTTTGAATTCCACATGTTATAGTTTCCATTGGCCTTCAAGGTCAATCCTTCTAAAAAAGGAGCTGTATATTCTAAGGAAAGAATACCATTAAAAATCCTCGAATTGGACTTATAATATCCCGACTGGTCTGATAGTTCTACCGCAGGATTGTCCGTTGTATTTGCCGAAGGAAGTCCAAATTCATTATAGGCAAGCTGTGAAGATTTTCTTTGCTGAATGTGCTGAAAGAATGCGCCATAAGAAGAAGCCGTAGACGAACTCGGAAGTATATTGTCTTCTACGTAACCATCCAATCCCGTAGTCACTTTCAAGTTCACCTCCTTAAAGTTACTCACCGTATTCAAACGATAGGTAATACGCTTATTATGGTTATTATCTGTCCGCAGGTTACTGTTTTGATTATAGTAAGATCCCGAAGCAAAATAAGTCAATTTTTCAGTTCCAGAAGTGACAGACAAATCGTGTCGCTGTTCGGAAGCAAAATCCTTCATTCCAACTTTTCTCCAGTCGGTATTTGGATACTCAAATGGCTTTTCCTGTGTTCTGTAAAATTCCAGAATATTTTCTGGAGTAGGTATCTGTAAACCCTCAAAATTGTATACATCATTGATCGTTTTCAAATTCTCATAAGAACTCAATTTTTCAGGAAAAATAGTCGGTTGAGAAATCGTTTCATTAAACGTATAGTTGATATCCATCTGCCCATCCCTACCCTTTTTTGTGGTTACCAAAATAACGCCATTTCCACCTTGTGCACCGTAAAGCGCTGTAGCGGCAGCATCTTTTAATACCGAGTAACTTTGGATATCACCAGGGTTGATATTCACAAAATCATTAGCAGAACGAATCACATTATCGATTACATACAGCGGCGTACCCGCACCACGAATAGAGACCGAGCTTTTAGCTCCTGGAGCACCCGAACTACTGGTCACTATAACACCCTGTATACGACCTGCAATACCATCATTGATAGACTGAACCGGTAATTTAGCGACATTATCGATATCTAAGGTACTGATAGAACTGTTGATATTCTTACGGTTACTATTACCATAACCAACCACGATAACCTCATCCAAAGCCGCGACATCGCGAACCATATTAATCAATAATTCATTTTGACCAGCTTTCACCTCTTGGGTGAAAAAACCTATATATTTAATTACAATGGTCGCATTTGGTTTACAGTCCGTCAATGTAAAAAAGCCATTTTCGTCTGTTGTCGTACCATTTAAGGTTCCCTTTTCAAGTACCGTAGCACCGGCTATCGGCTCTCCTTCTTCATTGACGATTTTACCTTTTACGGTCACTTTCTGTACAGATAAATCTTTCTGTGGTAACAAATAGATCATACCGTTCTTGATTTTATAAGAAATGGCATATCTATTTTTTAACACATTAAGTGCTTCCTCTAAGTTTACATTTCTAAAATCAGCATCAACAGTACCAACAGATTCTATAAAATCAACATTATAAAAAATATCATGATTTGACTGCTGTTTAATTTGTTCCAGAACTTCTGCTAATGGCGCATTTTTCAGATGTAGATTTATTTTTTGGGAATACGCAGCTCCATAAGAGGTTAAAGTTCCCAAAAGTGTTAACATGGCGATTAATTTCATAATCAGTAAGTCATACATAATTGGTCTATGCTTAAATTTTAGGCAATAGACCACATAATACAATTTCTTGTATAGAATTTTTAAATTCATACTTTTGTAAGGTTAGGTTATAAGATTCGTTTTTTAATTTCCTGGCATTATCGGATGTGCTGGTACCACATCCGATTCCTTTTTTTAATCGTGTTTGTTTTTTATCATAATCATATTTTAAAAGTTAATTGGTTATTTATTAATTTTATTTTAAGGCCACCTACTTCATTTAGAACTTCCACAACCTCTTCAATCGTAAGTTCTTGGGGAATTGTCCCTTGAAAGCGTAGGTCGGGCACAGTATCCCAGTCCACCTCCACGTTATACCAACGCGTCAGATCTTTCAGCATAATTTTTAACGGCGTATTGTTATAAATAAACTTGCCTGTCGTCCAACCCAATATTTCATCATGATCAACAATTGCTTGCTGCTTTATTTGCATGTGATTTTTCTCGATATCCAGCTGCTCCCCAGGTCTAAGCATACGTTCTGATCCAATACGGTCGCCTTCTAGCACCTTTACAGATACTTTACCTTCAAATAATGCTGTAGAAACTGCTTCTTCATCTAAATAATTGCGCACATTAAATTTCGTTCCAAACACCTGGATTAATTGATTTGGTGTCTTCACCAGAAATCGCTTTTCTTTATTATGAGCTACTTCAAAATATCCTTCCCCAACGAGTTCAGTCCCTCTATTATCCTCAGAAAAGATCATTGGAAATTTAAACTGCGACATTGAATTGATCAGGGCTACACTACCATCTGCCAATAATACTTCCATGTGCTTACCCTTAGGAACATCAAGACTTACCCATTCTATACCCTTTTCTTCAGTTCCCTTTTTAGTGTTAACTTGGATTTTATCGACTGCTAATTGCTCGATCCGGGCTTCTTGATTTTCATAGAGGAGTTTTGGACCATGGGCTATTGTATCTAAATAGACCACATCACCATTGGCAAACAAAAGCTTCGATTGAATAGATTTTTTTTCTGATAAGCTTGTAGTAAAAGAAGAGACTCCATGTGCTTTTAAGAAAAATTTATACATAGGAACTGAACTTGCAAGTAACATGCAAGCTGCAGCATAAGAAATCCATCTGATATTTTTTTTGAAGAATCCTTTTTCTTCGGAACGGTTTATCTGTTTGCTTAAATAGGCATCTGTTTTCAAAAATGATTGACGCATTTTGAATTGAAAATCAAGATCATCACTTAAGTCATGCGACCAGTTCGATTCGATGAGTTTTTTTAACTCTCCTTCATATTGGTCGTCAGCAAAATACCCAAACAAAAGATCCAACTCTTGCTCAGTACATTCTTTCCGCAAAAATTTTGCGAATAATTGGTTTAGTTCTTTTTCAGACAATGGTTTATTGTTATTGATTGTACCTAATACGAATCGTAACGAAAAACCAATTACTTAAAAATGTAAAAAAATAAAATTAATGTGTAATAATCTGATTTCCAATTCTTTTTTATTATACGAGATGCCTTAACAATATGACTATTTACTGTAGCAATCGAAATATTGAGCAGTTTAGAGACATCTTCATAACTTCTTCCTTCCAATTTACAAAGAATATATACTTGACGGCATTTTTCAGGAACCTGTTCTAATATTTTATCTAAATAAGCTTGAGTTTCTTTAAGATCGAGGGCATTCTCCGTATCATTCCCAGAGGTTTTTATGTAATAGGTCTTAAACATATCTAATTTCTTTCTATTAGCAGTTAACTGCCTCAAATGATCATAAACCAGGTTTTGAGCAATCATATAGAGATAAGATTTAAAGGATTTATCAGGATCCAGTCTGTCTCTTTGATTCCAGATTCGAACAAACACATCCTGAAAGATTTCCTGGCTCAACTCGTGCGATTTTATCAACTTAAAAATAGCGGTATAGATTAAGGGTCTATAACGATGATATAAGTCTTCAAAAGCTTCAGTACTCCCTTCAATTAGCTCCTTAACCCTTTTCCTTTCCTCTACTGGTTGCATTTTATTGATTAATAATTAGGTATGTATAATAATTAAGGTCAAAATTATCATAAAATTTAGAAAAACAAAATTACTTAAGAAATCCCTCCCCAGAAAGTTATTATCATTTTTAAATACAAAAAGATAAGTGTTGTTTAAACATTAGATTTACGGAATCAGTTGTTATAATATCGTATGATCGAACAGTAACGTGATGACAAATAAATAAAAGAGCGTAGGCCTGTCATTTCAAATTATAAATGGATAGATTATTGTATATAATAGTATCACAAATAATTTTTATATGAACCTTTTTAAATGACTGGTGTTATATAACTGAAAAACTATAGCAAACCTGCTTTATAAAGGCAGAAAATAAATCGACGTAGTACAGTAGAAAATCCAAATGCACCCAAAACTTTTGGATGACGAAACAAAAAAGAGGAAACGATAAGAAACATAAAAAAAAATTACTGTACATCAAAACGTCAAGATAAAGGGTCTAATGAGAATTAGGCCCTTTTGCCTTTAAACTAAAGGGTAACATACTGCTATCCTTTCGTACAAATAAAGCTTGTCATTGATAGATTGATCAATGTTCTGATTGATAACAAAGGTGGGTAAAAGAAAGTTTGAGACCGCTAATACTTCAAAGATTTCCAAAAAATATGAAATGATAAAAATCATTACAACAGTAAAATTGATAATGAGAAAGTCAGTAAAGGTTTATTGGTTTTGCAAGCTATTTATTGGTCAGTAGCAATGTTGGTGATTGCAGCAAATCTATTGCTTAAGTAATTGCTTTTTCTAATTCTTCTCTATTGTCTTCACCCCATTTTGCGGTGGATTTTATTATAGGAATTAATGACTCGCCCAATTTAGTTAAACCATATTCAACTTTAGGAGGTTTTACATCATAGATTTTCTTGGTAAGAATTCCGTGGTGCACAAGTTGATTTAATTGATTTTCCAAGACTCTCCTTGATGCATTCGGTATTTTTCTTTGTAGATCACTCGGTCGAATAATACCGTTATAAATACTCCAGATCAAGCTAATTTTCCACTTTCCGTTTATAACCTCCATAAATAAATGAAGCCCACATTCTACTGTAACAGGTATTTTTCTTTCATACATAGCAAATCATTTTTCAAACAAATATAATAATAATGATACGGACAAATTTATCCGTACTTGACTGAGTTGCTTAATGCCTTTACTTTTGAAAAAAAAGAATGATGATGAAATATAAATTATTTGGTTCAAAAACAGGTTTATACGCTAGTGAGATTATTTTGGGAGCTGCAAATTTTGGTACTCGTAAAGGATATGGAGCAAGTCCCGATGAATCGAAAAAAATACTTGCGGCATATCAAGAAGCGGGAGGCAATTTTATTGATATTTCTGATCTTTATCAATTTGGTGAAGCAGAAGAAATAGTAGGCGAATTTTTGAAAGGTCAGCGCAATAATTTTATTGTCTGTTCAAAATACACAAAAAGTAGTGAAATGAAGCCTGCAATAAGCAATTATGGGAATCATCGTAAATCGATGAAGCAAGCTGTAGAAGCAAGCCTAAAGCGATTGAAAACGGATTATATTGATATTTACATGCCACATTTTGATGATGGAGTAACGCCATTAGATGAAATTGTAAGAGGTTTAGAAGATCTCGAAAAAGAAGGGAAAATTTTATACACCGGCTTAACCAATTTCCCTGCCTGGAAAGCCGCAGCTATTGGAAGCTCGACAAAATTAACCGCACTCCAAATCGAATATAACCTGTTGCAACGAACAGCTGACCGCGAATTAATTCCTATGGCACAGGAATTTGGATTGGGAATTATGATGTATTCGCCAATGGCAGGTGGTTTGCTAACTGGAAAATATAGAACCGGAGAATCGGGACGTATCACCATGGGACAAGATTCCAATTATAAAGAAGATGAAAAAACAAAAGCAATAATTGATGAACTGATTTTAATTTCAAAAGAAGTTGATGCAACACCCGGCCAGGTTGCGTTTGCCTGGGTTTTATCAAAAGATACTTTCCCTTTGATTGGCGCGCGTAAAATTTCGCATTTTGAAGACAGCTTAAAGGCAACTACCATACGCTTAACCGAACAACATCTTGCAACATTGGATAAATTAAGTGCTATATCATTGGGATATCCGCACGATCTACTGGCGACAGTGAGAAGTTCAAAGTAAAACATAGCCAAATTAAAACCATAAATAATGGAATTACAACTTTAAAGTAGAGACAGATCTATGCTGCATAAATCTGTGAAAGTATAAAAAAACATTATTTTTATCTGAGCGGGTTCATAACATACTTGACATCAAAAAATTCGATTAGGCGTTGTTACAATTTTTAAATAAATTTGTGATAACAATCATATCATATGACAGCACGCCCTATCTTAAAGGATCAGACAACAGAATTTCGTACCACAGAACGTTTATCATTCAGAAGGACGATGGAGGAACACCGGGATGATGTCTATAATTCTTTATTTGATTATTTTCGCAATTATACGAAATTCGTGCTCTCCCCACTGGACCAAACGCTGATTAGAGCTGCTTTCAAACTAAAAAAAGTACGTCGCCGTCAGTTTCTTGTTCAAGAAGGAGACGTTTGCAAATACATTTGTTATGTGATCTCCGGAGCTTTACGGATTTATTCCGTAAACGAACGCGGGCAGGAAGCAGTTGTAGCATTTGCTCTAGAGGGGAATTGGATATCGGACTGGGAAAGCGTAGTAACACAGAGCCCTAGCCGATACTATATAGATGCAGTCGAAAACTCGGAGATCTTGCAGATATCACCTGCAGAATTGCATCTTCTGGAGGCAGAGGTTCCAGCGATAAAGGAGTTTCTTCGGCTTGAGCAACGATTAGTAGCGGTTACAACACAAAAACGAATACATGCTGCTATCAGTATGAATGCTGAAGAAAGATACTTGGACCTGTTGGAGCACCATCCGGAATATTTTCAAAAATTCTCACAAAACATGATTGCTTCCTATCTGGGGATTAAGCCTGCGACCCTTAGCCGACTCAGAAAGCGCTGAGCTGCCTTTGAATTCTGATGTTAGTTTGTAATCGGTAACCGGTTAGCAATTCTCCCCTATTTTGTCAGCCCGTCTGCAAAAGTACTGTTATGATTTAGCATGCATGACCATCAATTCTGAAAATTAGTCAAATGATCTTTTTTACCACCCATTATTATATTTTTTGATAAAAGTCAAAAAATAGCAATTTACATCCTACGACCTTTGTGATAATCAAAATCGATAAAAATGAAAACAGTATTAATTACCGGGGCAAATAAAGGGATTGGCTTCGAATCAGCACGTCAGTTATTAAAAAAAGGATTTCATGTTTTTTTAGGCAGCCGAAATATCAACAACGGTCTGAAAGCCGCCGAACAGCTACAAGCAGAAGGGCTAATCCACGTTGAGGCTGTTCAGATTGACGTTACTAACGAGGACTCAATCAATGCTGCCCGCAAAGAAATCGGAAACAAAGTTGGCACATTAGATGTACTGATCAACAACGCAGGAATCAGTGGAATTGCTATCGACAGCGCAGGGCATATGGTTCCTCAGACAGCCATAGATACCGATATAGCAGTTTACCAGAAGGTCTATGACACCAACGTGTACGGGCCAGCAAGGGTTATCAAAGCATTTATTGATCTTTTAAAAAATTCTCCGGAACCACGGATCGTTAACCTGAGCTCAAGTCAAGGTTCTCTTACCCTACACAGTGATCCCAACTACCTATACTACGATGTAAAAGGTGTCGTATACCTTTCTTCAAAGGCCGCCCTGAATATGTATACGGTAAACCTTGCTTACGAGTTACGGGATACACACTTTAAAGTGAATGCAGTTAGCCCAGGATATACCTCTACAGACTTCACCGGCAAGAACGGCGGTTCGGTTGAGGTGGCAGCCAAGCGTGTTATTAAATATGCTTTGATTGGCCAAGATGGGCCAACTGGAAAATTTTTCTGTGAAGAGACAAATCCAGCTGGAACCGGTGAAATTCCCTGGTAGAACTAAAATAAGATGCTGCGTCCAGAGATCAGCATCTTATTTTACAACAAAAAACACTTGATAAATGAGTTTAGTAGAGCGCTTAAAGACATGCTTATGTTTGAAGATAATAAAGGTTTAGTTTTCATCGTGGATATCAGCGGATATTCACAATTCATCAGAGAAATAAGTCCACCACAGGGGATTTCGATTATTCGCCATTTATTAAAAGGAATAATTAAATGTAACTTTCTATCTTTTAAAATTTCAGAAATAGAAGGAGATGCTATTTTGTTTTATCATTTAGGGACACCACCTTCAGTAAAGGACATTTTAAAGCAATTTGGCCATATGCGTAATTCCTTTAAAAAAAACCTTCGCCATTATTATTTGAAATTCCCCAACATTAAACACCTAGATCTGAAAGCAATAGCTCACTACGGTAATTTAGTTGAATTTAGAATAAATCGCTTTTATAAGCTCTATGGTAATATCCTGGTAGATGCACATCGATTATTAAAGAATAGTGTACCTTCTCATGCCTATGTGCTATTAACTACTGATTATTTAGAACAGATGAGCAACTTCCCCATAGATTATAGTAATACATATGGCACATATCAATGTGATATCTATGACGTCGGATCACTTTGCTACACGTATTTTCCTTATAACGATGCAAACTGAAGTAAGAACGTTTTGACTACCTGAATCAAAGAACCCAATAGTTGCCCTGAAGACTTACCATTTTTGTAAGCTTCCCAGTTTTTCAAACAACTTATAATTAGTATGTAAGTTAATTCTAAACCCTTTATACAGTGCAACTTCATAATAGACTTGCTGCTCATTTAAAAAAGAGAAAAATGGTTAATTCCTATTATACCGTCGCACAATTCCTAGCATTCTACTAGTCACCTAACAACTACCTGATGTCGGAATTACTGCACCTTACATACATAACGGAATTTTAAACAATCACATAGGTTATCTTAAATTTATATAAATCTGCCATGCATATGATCTACCCGGCACGTGAACAAATAGCCAATAATTGGTTCTATCAGGTGACCAATCCACTACTTAAAAAATTGGATCTTTCATCTGATGACGAGAACAGTACTTTCTTATTTTTGAATGCCATTACTGCCATTTGATACCATATGGCAGGTCATGAAAAAATTACCAAGATAATGAAGGATTGAGAGCCCTCCTCATAATTAAAGTGCTCAATAGAGCGCTTTAATTATACTATTGCGTTCCTTTCGAAAGATCTACAATTGTGCCAACAGGAAATAATGCTCTAAACACAGTCCCGATAAATGGTCTTGCTATAAATATTTGAAGTGGAAAAGCAACGATAAAGTTGAAGCATATATTTCTACCCCAAGCCAAGATGGTTTCTAACGTAAATCCGTGCATCAAAATGCTTCCATATAAAGACATTGAAATCACCATACCTGTTACCAAGCAAAAAGCCGTAACCAAGCCTTTTTTCATTTCTGATTCATCTTTACCTACTAATTTTGACGCAATTCGAAATGCTACGGGAGCTACGAAAAACCATTCTATCAAGAAAGCTACTAAAAAAGTCAGGGGAAACATCAGCCAGATATTTTTTATTCCAACCATTGAAAACCCTTCATGTAAAACGACATTATAAGTTGTCATAGCGATGACCATAAATACAACCATCAGGAAAGTATAAACTATTTTTTCTTTTTTGTTTATTGGCATTTTATTCATTCTATTTTGAAATTATGATTTGAGCAATTTTATTTAATGAGGTTAATGCAGTGAAAAGTTCATCTAATTCTTCCGCTGTCAACAAATCTCTTTTTAATGCAAAATGCTGCTCCATGCTCTCTTCCAACTGATTAGCGAGATCAACTCCTTTATCAGTTAAATGCAAACGAATCAACCGCCGATCCGATTCTGATCTTACCCTTTCCACTAATCCAAGATCAACTAGTTTGTCAACTGATTGCGAGAAAGGCCCCTTTTCAAGCCCAATACTTCGCGAAATCGATACCATCGAGAGATTCACCGAGTTTTTAATCGTCATTAATATCCTTTCCTGCGTGAGATTTACTATAGAAAGTTCCTTTGGTAAATGATAATCTTTAAAAAAAGCATATTTAATTAAATCTGCATGATTCAGCTCTGTCGATATTTTTCTCATCGCACCAACTTTATTAGTTATAAATATAATGGTTACAAATATAACTATTATATTTAAAATATAATATATTTGTCAAATATTTCACGATATATTGTTATTTAACAAGTTTATCGAATAATAGGATGAAAATAAGTCCTCACTATGAAGTTTTAAAATTCGATAGAGCTTGTTATTAAAGGTGAAATAGCATTAAGGAATGCAACCTTGAGTTATGGATTCGTGTTTGTTTTTTTGGCATCCATGGTCTCCCTCCGGTCGGCTTTTGATTACTTTTTTCATCAAGGAAAACCTCGAAGAGAATCTTGAGTGCCAATAAAATCAAATCCTTAACGAAAAAAAGTAATTTCCTGTCACGGCATGAGTGACAACATTTAAATCCATTCTCTCCAAGCTGAGAAAGCAAAGCGGAAAGGATTTCTTCTATAATTCCAGTCAAGTCAATGAACATCAACCGTTAACTTTATACATCAATAATAAGCCTTGGACTCAGGCATTGGAGATGCTGTTGGCCAAACAAACATTAACCAATAGTATTCGAGGTAATAATGTATTGATACAGCGAAAAGATGCCGACACGGAAAATCAGACAAGAACGCTATCCCTACAAAAACAAACACTAAAGGGGATTGTAACAAACAGTACAATCACTCCCATGGCTGGCGTTACTGTCCAACTGATCGGTACCACACTCGATATAGCGACTAACGACCGCGGCGAGTTTCAGTTTGATCAGGCGCCTCTTTCGGAGGAACTCCGTATTAATTTCATCGGATATCAGGAACGACGAATATCTTATCAAGGATCATCCTTATTACAAATTACACTGATCGAAGAAGTGAAAACGATTGATGAAGTAGTTTTGATAGGTTATGGTGTTCAAAAGAAATCGGATCTTACAGGAGCTGTCTCCGCTGTACAGGCTAAAGATTTCACACAAGGTGCTAATACTAATGCCCTGCAGCTACTGAATGGTAAAGCTCCCGGCGTCACCATTAGTCAAACGAATTCTGCTCCAGGAGCCGGCACAAAAATTCAAGTTCGTGGAGCAGGATCGATCAATAGCAGCAATGATACACTCATTGTTGTAGATGGATTACTAAGTATTGACCCCAGTAGTTTAAGCCCCGATGATATCGAATCAATTGATATCCTAAAAGACGCCTCCCCTGCTGCAATATACGGAACTCGAGCAGCAAGCGGTGTTGTACTGATTACCACAAAAAAGTTAAATCAGGTATAACAATCACTAAATATGATAGTTACGTAGGAGTTCAAAATGTCGCTAAAAAATTATATGTACTCAATGGAATCAGATAAAAAAACAATGCATGGACTAGTTTTTTAAATTCAATAAAACAATAAACAGTGGTATCTACCTATAGTTGCAGGATTAAGTGTAGGTATCCCCATGAATCTAGGTTAGTTATAGACAATAAAGAAATCGGTAAACTCATATCCTTAGCTAGGTTATCAATTTTATATATCCAACCTTCCAAACTAATTTAACGTAACCGAAATGCCCCAAAATAGTGAAAACTTTATGGGGCATTTTCATTGTGGCAAGATACGGTTACCAATTGCTGTTCTGCTGCTTGTAGGCGACCACTTTAACTATTTTTTAAAAAGTAAGTCGTTAACAGTTCAAAACTGTCGAAACTCGGACTGTAGTTTTCCAATTCCCCGAAACCATAGTTCACATGTACAAAAGGTACATATGCGAGTGCACTCTGTTTTTGATCAGACAATGTATCTCCCACATATACGGGATGCTTAAGCTTGTATTTTACGATCAGATCTGCCATGTTTTCATATTTAGATTTGCGGTTTCCACCATGAGTCCGATGATCGACAAAAAACGGTTCCAGACCATGATACTTTAAAAATAACCGGACCACATTTTGATCACAGTTACTGACAATAAAAAGTAAATACCGCTGCTGCAATTTCTCCAGGCCCTCTTTGACACTTTGGTACAAAGGTGCTCCTTCTGTTTGGATCAACCGTTCAGTCTCCGTTTCAACTGTATCTACGATGAACCGAATTTTATCCTGAAACAGATCAGGAATTAAAGCACGAATCACAAGACTTTGTTCCAGACCGATCAATCCAACAATATCTTTCTCACCAATAACAGTATCAACACCATGCAACTGCAACGCCACAGTCCACGCTTTCGCATATAAAGCTGCTGCATTCCATAATGTGCCATCCAGATCAAACAATATACTATCGAATTGAATTATTTCCATGTTTTAAAAAATGGGTGAGCTTCAGTATTTAAAACACATTTATCCAAATCTAAGGCATCTTTCGGTGCAAAAAACAAATAGCAATATTTCATAGTTTCAGCAAAAAAGAAACTCTCTAACGTATCCCATTTCTCCATGGTTTCCACATTTCGGATCTGCACATAACCATTATCCACTTGACAATATTTCTCGATCGATTCAAACATCTGTTTTCCTTGTTCAAAATATTGTGGGTCTTTCGTATAGTGCCATAGATAATACGTAGATTCAATAGCCTCAGGCCTGATCATGTAGTATTTATCAATGATATTCATGCTGCTATAATCAATTGTTTCAGGTTCAAGACCTTTTAAGGTCCACATTTTATAGATACTCTGCTGCAACTTCTTTGCCGATTTAAAATTACGGTCCAAACAAAGAACAGCTCCATAAAAACAATCTAATGCACCAAACCGAGTAGCTGTACGTACACCAGTATCCATATCGGCATATCCATACCAAAATCCCGAGCTTACATCATCGGCCAAGTATTTTGCGATAGCTTTTTTATGGATATCCCACATCCTCTTCAGGTCTTTATCACCAAACAACAACCAGCCTTTCAACAGGTATTCGTAGTAAGCATCGATACGCCCACTAAGATGTGCACTTTTATTAACCCATTCTCCTGTATTGATATTGATTTCTGTACCGACCAAACCGATTTTAGAACGGCGATCAAAAGTTGCTACCACCCCACGTTTACACTTTTCATAATAGATTGGGTTTCCCGTTAATTTACTCAACATACCATATTCCAATAACATGGATCCGATTTCACATGGGTTGGTGATCTCTCCAGAAACAGCACCCGTTTTTAGATTAACCAATCTATAGGGCATACCTGTTTTTGATTCAAAAACAGGTAACATGCGTTTTCCCAAATCCTCCGCCAGTTGTAAAAATCGAGGATCTCCATCCAGCTGGTAAGCAGACAGTAATCCACCCATGATCCTGATGGCAATTTCAAATTGCTGAATTTCCATATCAATATCAAAATTCAATTGAGAAAAAATCAGTTGTTTAGCCTCACCCATCTCTTTTTTTAGCCCCATGACATGCATGGTACTAAATGCATCAACTGGTGTCATCAATAGTGAATGGCTATACCAGTTATGGCCTTTTTTTGCAATAGGATTTACAGCATCCTGCCCTTTAGCATAGCCCATATAAGCAGTCCATCCCTTAATAAATGCCGTTTTCACTCTTTCGGCATACTTTTCATTTTCATCCTGTTTTGAGCTTCTAGCCTGAGCAGTCACGATCAACAAGCCGAATCCGACCATAAGTAGCAGTGTTTTCATCACTAGTTTTATCTGTATCATACGTATTAATTTATTTTAATAATGGATTGATCTGAACCTCACGACTCGGAATTGGAAATTTAAGATTATCTTCTTTAAAAATTGTACCACCAGGAAGTTTAAAGCCGATTAGATCGACCATTTTCTTTGCTTTTGTATCGAATATTTTTTTCGTGCGTACCAGATCAAACCAGATCTTACCTTCAGCACATAGTTCAAAATAGCGCTGTTTTAATACCTCCTCTCGAAATTCGGACTGCGATAATTTTGAGATATCTGCCAGACCAGCACGCTTTCTGATCAGATTGACCGCAGCAAAAGCCGCCTGGTCCGGACTTCCATCTGCTTCATTCTGCGCTTCACTATAAACCAATAACAGATCTGCATACCGCAACAACGGAAAATTCTTGGCCGAATTGGGCGCAGTAGTTAAGATTCCTGGATCCATGAATTTATAAACAGCCCAGGGAAATTCATATTTTTTATCACCGATCTGGATCGCATTCATAAAAAATCCCTGATTATTTCTTCCCCTAAGATCCGCCGGATCATAAGCATCCAAAAAGAACGAACTCGGCGCAAAACCACCAAATTGCAATGCATTTACCAATTTAACTTCTTTAGGCAAGAAATAGACAGGAAGACTGCTGTTAGCATTATTGATCGCATAGTTGGCCATCAAAATATGCTCCTCTTTATTGTCAAAAGCAGGGTTATTCAATTTATTGAACCAGGTCAACTCTTGATCCGATTCGAAAAGTTTATGTTTATTGGACTGTATCACTTCCAATGCTTTGGACTTAGCTAACCCATAAAAAATCTGCTCCTTCAGCAAACCCGCCATACTCAGGTAAGTTTTTGCCAAAAGTGTTTTCACAGCCATCACCGAGACTCTGCCGTTGCCCTGTGTTGTTGCTGGCAAAGGTTGCTGCTCGGCAAATTTAAGATCCGGAACGATAGCCTTTTCAAAAATATCCCGTACCGAACTTTTACCGATCAGTGCATCCGCAGGATTGGCTGTAGGTTCCATTTTTAAAGGCACATCGCCAAAAATATGTACCAGCTGAAAATAAAAATATGCGCGCAGAAAACTCGCCTCAGCCAGCAATTCATTCTTTTTACCTTCCGGCATCTTGACCGCAGGGATATAGCGAAGACAACTGTTAGCTGCTTCAATACCCTTATAGCAACTCTCCCACCAAATTGAAAAATCAGGACTTGACGCATCAAATTTCAGATTGCTGTAGTCTGACGCAAACTGCCACTGCGCTTTATTATCGAAAAGTCCCGTAGGCAGTTCAAGCATGGCATAAGGTATTTCATCATAACCATATTTGTTATAGGGCGCTTTAATATAATTATAGATTCCGATTACTGCCGAATTACATTCTTCCTCATTAGTGAAGAAATTTTTGACCGGGATAGAAGACCGCGCATCCTCTTCCAGCTGAGAAGTGCATGAATGTAAAGAAACACCCAATGTACCAATTAATAACAGTGTATATAATGATCTTTTCATGATTTTAAGATTTAAAAGGTAAGGTTTAATCCCAACGCATATGTACGCGCATTCGGGTAACTAAAATAATCTACACCCTGCGTAAATGTATTACCCGCCGATACCGAAGACAGCTCCGGATCATATCCGCGATATTTCGTACTCAAGAAAAAATTCTGCGTATTTGCCGAAATTTTGAGCCCTTTTATTTTCCATCTGTCCAATATAGCTCGCGGAAAAGAATAGCTGATATTTAGGTTACGTCCGCGGATAAAAGATCCATCTTCTACGAAATGGCTGTCAACATAACCCGATGGATAATCACTGTACAGCGCATCCTGCTGGGTACGGATAGCCGGCACCATGGTATTCTGATGCGAAGGTGTCCAGGCATCATCCAGTAAACTGGCATAACTGTTGAGATAATATTGACGGTCTTCCAGTTCAAAACTAGAGGCATTCACGACTTTATTACCCCTTCTCACCTGTATGGTTGCACTCAGATCAAATTGCTTGTACCGAACTCCTAAATTGATAAAAAGCTCATATTTCGGAAATAAATTACCTAGAATCTTCACATCCTGATCATCATATACGTAGTCTTTATTGACATCATCCCTTTTGATATCGCCAGGTTTTCTATCATACTTGGCAGCTTCAGCAGCTTCGTCAGTACCCCATGTGCCTAAACGTTCATAACCAATTATATCTCCGACCTGTCCCCCTACACGCAATACATTATACACCAGTCCCCCCGGAACACGTCCCGGCAAGATATCGGCATTATTATCACCGAGCCCCAATATTTTGTTGCGGTTAGCGGAAATAGCCAAACCCAGATCTGCCGAAAAATCATTGCTCTGGATCAATTTACCGTTCAATGCCACCTCTATACCTTTATTTTGCACACTGCCGATATTTTGGGTTACACTGTTATATCCCGAAACAAAAGAAGTCGGATTATCGAGCAGTAGATCGGTCGTTTTTTTATGGTAAACATCAGCCACCAAAGTCAATCTATTGTTCAGAAAACCCATATCCACACCTGCATTGATTTGTGCTGTACGCTCCCACTTCAGATCCGGATTAGCAATACTGCCCATAGTCGCCCCCACATACCTTTTACCATCTAGATACACGAGCGTATTGTTATTTAATGTCCCCAGAGACATATAAGGAGAAATACTTGAATTACCCGTTATTCCATAGCTCGTGCGCAATTTCAACTGGTTCAACAGCTCATTAGATTTTAGGAAAGACTCTTCCGAGACGTTCCATCCCAATGCCACAGAAGGGAAAAAAGCATATTTATTGCCGCTGCCAAATTTTGAAGAACCATCAGATCTGCCCGTCAACGTTAATAAATACCGATCGTCATAACTATAGTTGAAACGGGCGTAATATGAGTTTAACAGTTCCTTTCTATAATACGAAGTGGGCGTACCCGGAACAGCACCAGCTGCGAGGTTGTTATACTGAAAATAATCAACAGAAAAACCAGTAGATCCAGCACCAAATCCATCGCCCGTACTGCTCGTCCAGCTTGTACCCAGTACCGCATTGACCCGATGAACTTCAAAAATTTTAGTATAGTTCAAAAAATTCTCAGATTGCCAGTACAACGTTTTACCATAATCGACAGCAGCCCGGCCACTGACATCCACACCCAGATCCAGCAGATATTTAGATGCATAGAACTGATTGTTGGCATCAAAAAACTGCGTTCCAAAGGTCGATTTAAATTCCAGCCCCTCCATCAATTTGACCCGCATATTGGCATTTCCTAAAAACTGATGCTCTGTACGGTTATACTTCAAGTCTTGGAGAAGCTTCACCGGATTATTGGCCGTATAAATTCCTGTTTTATAAAAACCTAGAAAATCACGGTTGCTATTGTAATTATAGCCAAATCCAAAATCTTGCATCGTACTTGTCGATCCATCCGGATACTCGACCGGCAATATCGGGATCATACCTGCCAGCAGCCGTGTTGCATTCATCGAGCCTACAGCATAATCATCGACCTGATTTTTACGATTGTATTGATAAGAAAGATTAGCGCCAATCGTTAACCATTCTCTCAATTTAATATCCGTATTGTAACGGACCGTCCGTTTTTTATAATACGTTTCCCGAAGCAACCCGGTGTCATTGATAATCCCGACACTTAAGAGCTGCTTGGCCTTTTCATTACCTCCCGAGATCGTAAAATAATAAGAAATAGGTGTGGCATTACGGCTAGCTTCCTTTTGCCAGTCGGTATTATACCGCGGTTTGTTGTCTTTACCAAAGAGATCAGGATACAGTGTGTTCAGTTGATCGGTGGGGAAAGCCCCTCTCTTAGGATCATATTCCCATGACCTTTTCATGTAATCCATATATTGGTTTGCATCGAGCATATTTAAGGGGCGTGCAAACTGGTTCAGCCCAAAATTAACCTGTGCCGATACCAGATATTCGCCCACCTTAGGTGCTTTCGTACTGACGATGATCACACCGTTGGAAGCCTGCGAACCATAGATCGCCGTTGAGGAAGCATCTTTCAAAACCTCTATCGACTCAATATCATTGGGGTTGATGGATTGAAAATCTGCACCGATCACGCCATCTACCACAAACAATGGTGCACTCGAGGCATTGATCGAATTGATGCCGCGGATAGTAGCCGATACCCCACCACCCGGGCGACCCGAATTATTGCTAATATTAAGCTCTGGAACACGAGCACCGAGCGCTACCAGCGGATTGGAAACCGGCATTGCCGCCAAATCCTCCCCTTTAATACTAGCGACAGAACCTGTCAGATCTTTTTTACGGATAGAACCATATCCAACAACAACAACTTCGTTTAGATCCTGAGCACTTTCTTTAAGCTGAAATTCAACAATACTCTGTCCTTGATAGATATACTCGAGCGACTGATACCCCATACAGCTCACGACCAATGTATCGTTTGATGAACCATAAAATTGAAATTCACCCTCGTTGTTAGTAGATGTTCCCTGCTGCTGCCCCTTGATCTTTAAATTCGCCAGCGGGATTCCCTTCCCGCGGACATCTGTGATTTTGCCTTTTATCAGCTGCTTTTGCTGCGCATAAAGCGGATTGTTACACATGACAAGGGCCATAGCAACAAGTGATGAAACTTTTGCATTTTTCATAATTTTGAATAAAAGTTTATTATTATTGGTTTATTTATTGGAGAGTTTACACGATCAATTGTGTATTTTTTCGATAGGCAGATGGAGCTTGATGATGAAAATGATTAAACTGATTGTAAAAATGGCTTAAGGTATTAATACCACAATTTTGAGCTATAATTTTAATAGGTACATTCGTTAAGGAGAGTTGCGCTGCAGCATAGTTCATTTTAGCCTTATTAACCAGTTCGGTCAAAGTTAGACCGTAACATTTACGGACACTTCTGTTAACATGGTCTGCATTGCGTTGGCATAGAGCCACAAATCCATGTATCCCCATTTTGAAATAAGCTGGTCCGGTATACTGCTGAACCGCATGGAAAAGCCAACCTGGTATATGACTCGCATTAAAATAACTCTGTTCGTAGATCTTTATAAATCTAAAAATACTTAGCAGTAAACTATCACCATACAGATTTGAACGGCAGGATAGACCATAATGTTCAGCTCTTTTAGTAATCTTTTTAATGGTCTCCATCTCCAGTAAAACAGAAAATGGTTGCTGGCTCTGGTTCCAAAAATAAGCGTCAGAATCATTAAAGTAACGTGTTTTAAAATAGTGCAGCGTTTCTTTCGTAAAGGCAAAATTCATAATAGTTAAGCCATTTTTTCCAGCCAAAAACGCATGTGTATCCGAAGGTCTGATCAGTACGAGATGACCAGGTTGCAACTCAACTTTCTGATCATTTATCAAATGGTATCCACTTCCCTCCTCTACCCAAAATATTTCAGCATAATCATGATTATGCAGTGAAATATCCTGCTTACTGTATACTGTGGTACGGGCCAGATGAAAACACTCACCTGCCTGTACAAAATCACTAAAAGAAAAGCTTTTTAAATCCATATTTCAACAGTTTCATATACTAATTATTCCTAAAGGTAGATCAGCGGATTATTACCCCTATTTTCACCGCGGCAGTGATAGATTTTATGATTTTGATTATGCGGATGTTCTCGATTCAATACCTGGTCAGTATTAAAGTACCTCATCGTATAACCAGTCCTTCTATAGGCACTCCCGTTGGCATTGGCACCATGTACGATGCGTGAATCGTGTAACGAATACATCCCCTGTTTAAGTTCGAACCAAACCACCTGATCTTCCTGAAGCTGCTCAGCATCTTTTATTTCAAGGTTAAAAATTTTATGATCGGTATCCATCTTTTCATAAACTTTCCCTGTTCCCAGATGTGTTCCCGGCAATACCCCCATGCATCCGTTATCCTGAAATGCCGAATCAATTGCCAACCATAAGGTTACGATACCATCAAATCGATCAAATCGACCGTTCCAATACGCACTATCCTCATGCCATGGGGTGCGAGCACCAGAAAAGGCCTCTTTACAGATAAAATGACTGCTCCATAAACCGATATTCGGACCAATGAGCGGTTCGATAATATCCAGTACCTCATCGGCCATCAAAAAAGAAAACAGACGCTCATCCTTCTGGTGCGGAACATCCAGTTCATCCGGTTTTAAATCACCTTTATGCTGCAGGTGTTCTTCAAAAATATGAAATAAAGTATTAAATTTTTCATTGCTGAACAAAGGTTTAGCGGGCAATAGATAACCATTCTCTTTATAAAATTGTACTTCCGCCGTACTTAAATTTTGCTTTTCTTGCTTCATCATTTGTTTATAAATATTTAAGTTAGTTGCTAACCAAGATGCTTTAAAAGCAAATTTTTCATCAAACTATTTTGTTTCCACTGCATTGCCGCTACATCTGTACCCTCTTGTCCAAAAAAATATGGCCTTGGACCAAATTCGCAGGTGATAGGCAGTTTTTTGGTAGGATATGATCTACCATATGACCGAACAATCTCACGCCACCAACTTTGAAAAGTGATCCGGTACCGTTCATTTTCATGATGAAAAGGATCTGCCAATTGCGCTCCTTGTTCATGACCGATGCGCGCATGTATATGCGAACAGCGGGCATACAGCTGTTTCAATATATCTTGGTGATTTTCAAGCATCGACTCGGTCACAACACACCAATGTGAAAAATCGGCGGTCAACATCGTATCCGGACTTTCCTTTAGGTAGTCTAATATCTGCATCGGACCATAACTGAATCTTCCACGATGGATTTCATGACTCAGGGAAGTTGAAGATCCCTGCACCAGTTTCTGACTTTGAGTTAAGAACAATAGATTATCATCGAAAGAAAAATAATCCCTTCCTGTATGACAATTCAACCAAAAAACATCATACTGTAGGCATTCTTCTATCATCCTTAAAAATTGTTCACGCATAATACCTGCATGTGCACCAACCGCATAGGGAAGCTGTACAATCAGTTTTAAATCATAATCATCAAAATATTGCTTCACCTCACCCACATTTTGTAAGAGCGGATTAATGGCAACTTCCACTCCCTCAAAACCATGGCTATGCGCCAGTTTTGCAAATTCAGGATAAGATAAATGTTTCATTCCCCAATAAGGACAGCAACTTACAATTAGGTCTTTCATGTATGAGTAAATATTACTAATCCAAAAATAGTGTGTATAATTTAATTTTAAAACGATTAAATATTAGCCAAATTTGCCATTTCTTTATGCTATAACGACTTCGTAAAGTATATGCATCAATTCAGTTGTTTTTTAGAGTGAAACTTTTGTTTATTTTCAAGAGAGCACTGGCAGAACTGTTGAAGAATTTTGGAAAAAAAATCAATCTAATCAAATCGATATAAGAAGGGAAAATAAATTTGAGAAGATTTTAAAACGGGGAAAAATTAAAAATAACATTGAGTGTGATACAATTATTGATCTTTACAACCATTATTTAGAATCTAATATTCCTTCTAAAGAAGAAATAGATAAAGTAAATGATATGATTACTCAATTTGAGAACCGAAGATCGAAAAGATAAGTTAATATTTTGATCTTTAATGATTCCCTTATCCAATAATGTATCACTCCGGTATGACTTGATAACGTTGTCTTCATCTTAGTTTTACTCCTGGTAGTAGCTGGCCGCACGCTGGCTTTCATGAACCTTTCCGTCCGTAATCTACATACCCACACCAAAATGGTTCAGATTACCTGTCGGACTACGCAAGCCATTAATGATATCCCGAACTGAATCTGCAGAAGAAAATTTGGTTTATAAAGACCGACTTAGTTTGAATAGACTAATAATGCCATTCACAATCTATAAGGGATAGCAAAAAGCTACCCCCCTATAAATTGTGAACCTTTAAAGTGTAGATCTTCTGCTCATTTAAAAAGGAGAAGAATTTAGTCGCTTTTACCTCGCCGTACTCGCCCTAAAAGCCTACTAGTCACAAAACTCACGACTGTTCCTACAATAGCCATCAAAGCTGTTTGCAGTACATCTCCCAAAGAAAAGCTAGCCCAGATCGAGCACAGCGTCCCACCTATAGTACCGATCCGGATATCATTCCATTTCATCCTGAACCTCCTTTTCTTTTTGTGAAGAATCCTCCGCCAGTGGTGGCGACTCCCCTACTCCTTTTTTATCTTTATCATCCATTACGGTCTCCACCACACCAAGCCCCAGCGCGATATATTTAATAATATTCAGTGCCTTGCCCGGCAGTTTTATCGGCGCCATAAGCACCACCTGTAGCGCACGGCTTATTTTTTGAAGTATTTTTTTCATGTTTTTTAATTGTTAGAAGGTTAGTAAGAAGGTTATGAGGTGAGATAGTTAGCAGGTTAGAAACTATTACTCTTAACTCCGTTACCACATCACTCGTTACTTCGTTACTCCTTCACTCGTGACTACTTAATATGTAAAAACACTTCCTGCTCCATATCCCAAAGCGAATAAACCAGAGACTTCAATTTTGCGAGTGCCTTTTTACTTTCCGTACCGCAACCTTCTCCTGTCAGTGTAGTTACCGGAGCGATACAACCTAATAACTGCTTCTGTGCATCGTTGGCCGCATGGATCAATATCGCTTCGCGTCCCAGTACAGCAGGAATTCCGATCTGCTCTCCATGTCTGGTATACTTTCGTTTTTCCAATTTATAACTCCCTACCGGGATACAGCTGAGCCTTGGCAGATTATTGCGCCAGGGCAATTCGATAGTACGGCAGATGACCTCACCTTCAAAAGTAAGTGTACCGTTTGTTCCCTGCTCCCCATAAATCCGTTGGAGATGCAAGATTTTTTTTGTTGACATTTTATTAAATCATCTTGTATTAAAAAATTAGTATTCATTGCCAGTAAAAGCTCATAGTTAAATTTCAGGAAGCAGGCGGTTGCTATCACACAACCACCCACCACCCGAAAAATAATCCCAAAAGCCGAAGGCTTTACCAAAGGCCTAGCGTTCCGACTGCGTAATTTCACCGATGAAGAGGCGTTAAAAATGAATTTCTGTCTGAGTGAAACGAGTTTAAATTCATTTAGCCTCTACGAGGTGAAATAGCAAAAAGGAATGCAGCCTTGACTTTTGTCAAACTTTGTGTCAAGACAACTCTCGAAGAGAATCTTGAGTACCAATAAAATAAAAATCATTAGCGAAAAACGTTTGTCGCCATGTGCCGGCGAAAGAGGCACAAAAGCACTCGATTACGGTATCACGACCTGATGAATGGTCAGCGCATTGTACTGCCCATTAGCCAGTGGATAATAAGCACCGTTCACGAGCTGATAATACCCTGTCCCGACCAGTACCATGACACTTTTATCAGGGTCATGAACAATAGTCGCCGCAATATCCAGATCCATGGGCTGCATTTCACCAAGCATGATATAAGCAGACCGCTGGATCACAGGACGCTGATCTGTTTCATCTCCCGAGAACTCCTGCAGCACCAACGTGTACTGCACATGCGTTGCTCCGCTCAGCTTGGCGATATGCAGATTCGGAATCAATTGCTCGCATGTTAAAAAACCTTCACCGCTAAAATTGTCGAAGGAAACCGACAACGGTTTTAAGGTGATGTTTTTTAAACTTGCCCGCTGATTACACTCCAGACCATTCAGCAGCACCATGTTCTGCGGTACTAAAACCCGCTCCCCGCGGACACTGACCGGATCCATCTGGATGACTTTTAACATCCGGCTCGCCAGCCTGGAGCTAAATTTGTTGTCCGCATTTTCAAACAGCACATCGCGCAACAGATCGCGCAGCTTTTTGCCTTCCTGCTGGGCTCTGCCAAATTCACTGCCGTTCTCACGGGTACGTGCAAATGCTGGATCATTGGCAATACGGTCGCCCGATACACCGGTTTTCATACGTGCCTGATAACCCACACTTTTCGATTTGTAAAAGGAAAGATCCCCGATCGTTCCATTTAATTTGATTAAACTTTCTACTCTTGCCATGACATTATTGTTTTGACACTGCTAAGATGATCATCAGTACAAAAGCACTGGGATCAAAAGCGGATAAAAGGGGAAAAATGCGGAATAATGATACTGAATTGATACGATAAATTGCCGAAAATGTACCAAAATGAGAATAAAAATATTTTATACAGAAAAAACTTATCTTAGTAAATGAATAACCAATAACATCATTTTCTGGGGAGGAATTAAACCTAATCTGCAAAGCTTAAGGAATAAAGCATGCTTTAAACTTGGACGTTACCTCGTGATAAAGCATGGCATAAGCGTATGTAAAGCGTAGATAGAGCATAGATACAGTGTAAAAACAGTATGTTTCATGCACTTATGACACACTTACCACGCACTTAGCGTGTGCGCATACTATACATAGGCAAATAAGCTTTATGCGTGCTTGATTACTGCTTTATACCAGCTTAACAGGTGGTTTGATAGGATATGTTTGTCTGCGGGAATGACAATCACGAACAATCCAGATGATCGGATTATCAAAAGATCATCCCTCTAAAAACCAGGATAACATGAAAAATAACGATCGTTTATGCATATACCCCAAAGAAGCAGCTGTAATATTGGGGCGTACAGAAAAACACACCTACAAAATCTTTCAATCCATACGCGATTGCTACGGACTGAAAGCAAACCAGTATGTCAGCATCAGCATATTTGCGGACTATACCGGATTACCGGAAGAAGAAATTAGAAAACTACTGCTCTAATTAGCTTTAAATAGAAACAGCTGGAGAGGACTGTTTTTAAACAAGCTACCCTGAAAAGTAAAGGCAGGAATTATTTACTTCAATAAGCAACAAAAAAAGACTGCCTTTTTGTTGGACAGTCTTGTAAAAAAATTGACCCATAAGGGATTGCTAGTATTATTTCAAATTATCTTTAAAAAAGGTTTCCAATCTGTCAAAAGGAATTTTATCCTTTTTATCGTATAGATCGACATGATCGGCACCAGGTATAATGACCAGTTCTTTGGGTCCCGAAATCATTTTATAAACATCTTCAGAATAATAGCGCGAATGCGCATTTTCTCCAGCAATAAGCATGACCGCACGAGCTCCGATCATTTCAATGTTTGCATGCATCGGAAAACTAAAAAATGACATCGGTGTTGTAGCTGTCCATGCTGTTGTAGAATTGATTGATCTGGCATGAAAACCACGCGCTGTTCTATAATAGTCAAAGAAAGAGGCTAGTACAGGATCGGGATTAGCAGGTAACGTTTCAGGAAGTATATGTAATCCCTTTATCATATTGCCTTTTTCATCAAATGGTACTTCATGCAGACCCACTGCATAGTTTCCATTCTCCGCATCTTTCCAACGTTGCTGACTTAGGTAATCGACAACTTTTTCACGCTGCTCTTGAGTATAACTGTGTTGATGGCTTCGGCTGATACTACGGGACATATCGTACATCGAGGCCGTAGCTACCGCCTTGATCCGAGAATCGCTTGTCGCTGCCGTAAGCGCCATACCACTCAGACCACAGATCGCCATTAGACCTATACGATTTCGGTCAACAGTAGGCAATAGTCCAATATAATCTACCGCAGCACTGAAATCTTCCGTAAAGATATCAGGCGAAGCGACACCGCGAACCTCGCCCCCGCTTTCCCCCGTAAAAGAAGGGTCAAAAGCTAAGGTCACAAATCCTCTGGAAGCCAGTTCACTGGCATATAAACCAGATGATTGTTCTTTTACAGCTCCAAACGGCCCGCTCAATACCAAAGCAGGTAGTTTTTCATTCCCCTTATTTTTCGGTGTATACAGATCTCCGGAAACCATGATTCCATAACGGTTCTTAAAAGTAATTTCTGTACGATCTACCTTGTCGCTCAGTTGAAACGTATAATGTTCCTGATCTTCCATTTCTTTTTGATTTTGAGTTAATAACGTCTGACCATGAGATTGCCCCAATAGCATCAAAGAAGCCGTTATTAAAATTGATCGCTTTTTCATCATTTTATTTTTCTAATTATGAAGATCAACCTTCACACACTATTGTTCCAGCAGTTCAAAATATACGTTCTTTACAGTACCTGTAACATTGATTACATCCATACCCTCGGTTATTTTCCCTATCCTGATCAAGTCTCGGGAGCCTGAATAACTGCCATAAAAAATAGCAATATTACCCCATGGAGCATATACATTTATATCTCCAATCTTTGGATCGCTGACAGCTTTTCGTTCTGTTGTAGATAATTTTTTCGGTGGGTAGAATATCTTTTCTTTACCAGCGAAGTCCTCCATATCAACATTTAAAGGTAGTTGGGCAATGAAATCTTTTGTGGTAGGATTTTCATACAAAATTGCCGTGATCACCTTATCTCCCTTAGTTATTTTCAATTTCATAACTTTTTTGTTTGCTAGAGTGTCCCTTTGGATTTCATTTTTAACCCTATTTTCCGATGGCATACAGGCACTGCTCTGTAAGCTGGTAAAAAGGAATAGCAGCATATAGATCATCCTTTCCATCACTATTCAATGCGCTTCAGCATTTTCGCTGGGATCCCCCCGAAAACGCAGTTGTCAGGTACATCTTTTGAAACAACTGCACCTGCCGCGACAACAGCATTTTCGCCAATGGTCACGCCTGCCAGTATAGTCGCATTTGCTCCGATCCATGCATTTCTTTTAATGTGAATGTGGCCAGGAACCAGCGATTGTCTGTCTTTAGCGGCTATCGGATGACCCTCCGACAGCAAACTTACTTTGGGTGCGATCTGCACATTGTCTTCTATCGTGATACCGCCCAGGTCCAAAAAAACGCAATCAAAATTGATAAAAACGTTTTTACCGATCTTGGTATGTTTCCCATAGTTGATATACAAGGGTGTAAAAACCGCCGTATTTTCATCAATTTCTGTTGCTGTAATCTGCGACAAAAAATTGCGTACCTCGGCAGGATCATCAGCACTGTTCATCTGGAGAAGCAACTTTTTTGTAGCAAAGGAAGCTTCCCTCAATTTATATGCTTCGGGATCACCAGCTGGTACAGTTTCACCGTTTCGCAAGCGTTCAAAAATATCAACTGTTTGCATTATATCTCCTTTATTTACAATACAAAATTAAAGCAAAAACCTCACAACAGCATTGTTGTGAGGCTCAATTATCTTTTCTCTAAAGCTCAATTTTAAGCTTCTGTAGGCGGTACGCCGTATTGCTTTTTAAATGCCGTAGAAAAATGTGAGGGATTTTTAAAACCCACTTCCACATAAACTTCCTGTACTTTTTTGCCCTCTTCTTTCAGTTTGACGTAGGCCGCTTCCAGCCGTTTTTTGATCAACCATTTTTGAGGGCTAAGGTTACTGACTTTTTGAAAATCCCTTTTAAATGTTGCCAAACTCCGTCCCGTATAGGCTGCAATCTGTTCCATCGTGAGGTCATCCATATAATGATCGTTCAGAAACTCCAGGATATCGATCTTCCAAGGATCAGTAAAATCAAATAATATAGGATAAAAAATATCCGAATTATCCAGCAGCGCATAAATACCTTCCAGCAATTTAAGATGAGTAACACCATCGGTCGGTTTTATATTTTCATCAAAATAAGGCGTGAGCGATTGAAACAGACTGGTGATAGCAGGGCTCGGTTCAATCTTAACAACATTTTTATCGGAAATCACGACTCTTTTAGGCAGGTATGCCTTATCAAACTTACTGTAAAACTCGCGCAATATGCTCCGGTTGAATGTCAAAGAAATTCCTTTATATAATTCATTTCCTTTGCTGTTTTTGTACATGGTCAATCGGTGGTTTCGCCTTACAAATGCACATTCACCAGCTTTTATTGTAGTTCTTTTATTTCCGTCCACTATAATCTGCTCGCCCGAATACAGGTACACCAAAACATGCTCCGGTGCTGCATGAATACATTTTTCACTAAAATCTGTAAAACAGGAAAGGAAAATACCTGAATAGCTTACCGTCTTTAATGTATCAGTCTGTTTCATCGTTGAGCGTTTACATTACATGTTCATTAGATAAAGGCAAAGCTACACATTCTATCTCAAGAGAGTATTTCTGTACGGCTCAAAGTTCCTACACCAAGATATTTGAAGTATAGTATTGCTAGAACAAGAAATTAGAAAACTATTGCTCTAATTAGCTTTAAACTAATTAAAAAAGAAGCTGCTGGAGAGGACGGTATCTAAGCAAACTTGAACCATCTATTCCGGTTGATTTAAAAAAGATAGCAACTCCTGGTAGTCCAATGCTGAAACTGGAATCTTCATCTTAAGATCTTTTATTAAAATTTTCGAATGTGTATAGCCTTCAATGGCCTTACGATGGATGACATAACTCCTTCCTATTCTCATAAAATCTTGCAACGGCAACTGGTTGTACAGTTCTGTTAACGTAATATTGGATTGCAACTTTTCAATTTGATTATCCGCACCTTTCAAATAAACGGTCAATTCCTTCCCATTAATTTCAGCAAAATAAATATGTGCTTTATCAATGACCTTCATCATCTTGGTTTCCATACAGCGCAGAGATATCGTTGCTGATTTTCGGACACGTGAAGCAGCACGTTTATCCACCTCTGCGATTGCAAGTTTTAAAGTTCTCACCAATTTTTCATGGCCAACCATCTTATCCACATACCCCACAGCCTGCATATCGTATGATTCATACGCATAACTGTTATGCCCCGAACAGATCACCACTACCGGTGGATCGGGTAAAGATTGTATCAACGTATACCCGTCCATTCCCGGCATATCCATATCCAAAAAAAGGATATCGACCTTATTCTGCGTGATAAAAGAGCGTGCTTCAAATGGATCCGACTGGATAGGCAAAACATTTAAAAAATCAAACGTTTTTAGCCGATCGCGCAGCAGCTTGACAGCATCTGGCAGATCATCTACCAACAGTACCTGATATAAGTCCTGTTTCATCTATTCTGAATATTAACCTGAAAAAAAAATACGCCTTCCTGATCCCGATAGCTGATGGATATAGGCCAGTCATCGGCCTCTATTTTATGCTGCATCAAAGAAAAACCGGTCCCGAGCGATTGTATGCTATTCCTTTTAACAGCATCATATGGATTTGTAAATGTCAAGCTTAAATGATTATGATCTTGCTTCCAGTTGACTTGTAAACCACAGTGTCCTTTTCTCCATACCCCATATTTGAGTGCATTCTCTACCGGTAAGAGCAATAAGCCAGCTGGTAAGTGCCCCGCCCATCCCTGCAAAGGTTTATTAAATTGAACTGCCTGATCTCCGTACACCAAACAGATTAATTTTGTAAAGCTTAAGAACATATCACATTCCTCCTCCGCCGAAACCCCTTTATGGAGGTTATCCGAATCCAGCATATAGCTCATTAAACTGGTAAATTCCATAAAATATGCTTCCATCAATTTGGGATCATTCTTTAGATTCTGCTGGTAGCTCAAAGCCACAAAGTTTTTGACAAAATGAGGAGCAATATGTCTTGATTCCAATTGAAGTACATAGCGCTCAATTTTATTTTGCAACTTTTTTTCCCTGTGTCTGGAAGCTCGATAATGAAAAAATGATTTTATTCCACATATCGCTAACGGAACTATATTGACTAAAATCGAGGAAAATAATAACCGGAATAAAAATTGAATGAAAGAAAAAGGATATTTACCGGTATCAAAATAAATCCCGATCTGCGGTAGCAAGATATAAACCAATACATATACCAATAATGGGATGGATAACATGAGCTTCAGCCAAGCCCACAAAAATAACTTCTTTTTATTCCAATGATCTGCTTGGAAAAGACCATCAAATATCCGGTAAAACCCAAATCCGTACCCCGTATACAGCAAGCCAATGATGATAAATTTACTCTCTTGAATATCTTTCAATTTCACGGACCAGTTCAAAGTCGAAAAAAAGAAGGTTATCCCGATAAAAATTATAGTAAAACTTATCCATTTAGGGGGTATGAATTTCATTAGATTTATTGAAAATTGATCAATAAGCTAATTTATAAAATATTTCCTAAAAATCAATTTAGAAAATAATATTAATGATATAGCATATAATTTACACGATCAAAGTAGGCCCAGCCATCCTGAATAGGCAATTTCAAAAAATGAACGAGGATCTTTTCATCTTTGCTTACATGTTATTGGTTTGGATTCCACATGCCATAATACGCTCTATAACCGACACCTGTATTAAAAACAATCAGGATATTATAAATGCATTCATAACTATTGCCAAAAGCTAAAGACCTAAATAGTTACAGATTTGTCTTTTAGGTTTATTAATTAAGAAAAATATATTTGGCCTATAAAGTATTACTAATGTAGGGAATAAAAATTAGCTTATACAAATGGTAATTTCACACAATCGATTGTTTAATTTTTACACTTGTATTCAACAGGTATAAATTATACTTTAGCGATATTATAAAACTAAATTATGAACCTAAAGACCTTTCCTATTGACAGGCAATTGGACTTAATGGATTGCGGTCCAGCGAGTTTGAAAATGATTGCCAAGTATTATGGGAAATATTATTCCTTACAATATCTCAGAGATCTTTGCGGAAACACACGGGAAGGAGTTTCTTTATCCGGAATTTCCCATGGTGCAGAAGCCATCGGACTGCGGACGCTTGCCGCCCACTGCACCATAGATAAAATCATAGAAAAAGTTCCACTGCCTGTTATAATACACTGGGACAATAGCCACTTCGTGGTTCTTTATGATGTGCGCGAAGGGAAAGGTCGTAAGTCAAAGTTTTACGTTGCAGATCCAGCAAAGGGAAGAGTTGTATACAGCCAGGATGAATTTGAAGAGAAGTGGATCAAAAAAAATGAAAACCGGGATTCTGGAGTCGTCCTTCTGCTGGAACCACAGGCCGATTTTAAGCAACGCCAGGCAAGTGAGAAAGCCGAAAGAGGAAAACATCTGGAAAATATAATGGGGTACTTTTTACCCTATAAAAAAAGCTTTGTTTATTTGGGTATTGTTATGCTTCTTATTACGGGTATGCAGGCTGTGCTTCCTTTTATATCCAAGGCGGTGATCGATGTGGGTATCCAGACTCAGGATGTCAGTTTTATAAATATTGTCCTGATTGCTAATCTGGCGCTCATTATTAGTATTACCCTAAGTTCCGCGGTAAGAGACTGGATTCTGCAGCACATGTCCTCACGGATCAATATCGCCCTGATTTCCGACTACCTGATCAAACTGATGAAGCTGCCGGTATCTTTTTTTGAAAATAAGATGATGGGCGATATTTTGCAGCGCGCAAATGACCATGAGCGCATCCGCAGTTTTATCATGAACAATTCACTTAATCTACTTTTTTCGGGTTTAACATTCGTGATTTTTAGTATAGTTTTGCTTATATATAATGCAACCATTTTCTACATTTTCGTAGGCGGGAGTACACTTTATATTTTATGGGTGATGGCCTTTCTAAGATTACGGAAAAAACTTGATTGGGATTATTTTGAACTGACCGCGAAGAACCAGAGTTACTGGGTCGAAACAATCGGCGGTATTCAGGATATCAAAATCAATAATTATGAACAGGCCAAACGCTGGAAGTGGGAAGGTATCCAGGCAAGGCTTTTTAAGGTCAATTTAAGAATGCTGGGCATTAATAATGTGCAGAACTTAGGCGCAAGTTTTATAGACAGTGTTAAAAACCTGCTGATTACCTTTTTCTGTGCAAAGGCTGTAATTGCCGGGGAAATAACCTTCGGGGTCATGATCTCCACCCAGTTTATTATCGGTATGCTCAATGGACCCGTTCAGCAGTTCATTTCCTTCATGGTTTCTTTCCAGTTTGCACACATCAGTTTTATGCGGCTCAATGAAATCCAGATACTAAAAGACGAAGATGAAGATACCGGAAACAATGATCTTGATCTGACGGGTAGCCGTGATATTATGGTCAAGAATGTCTCTTTTCAATATACCCATGTATCACCTGTGATACTCAAAAATATACATATGGTTATTCCGCAAGGCAAAGTTACCGCCATTGTCGGTGACAGCGGGAGCGGTAAATCTACCCTGTTAAAATTGCTGTTGAGGTTATATAAGCCCAGCTATGGTGAAATTCTGATCGGAGACATGAACGTCAATAATGTCGGTCTACGTCAGTGGCGAGACCGTTGTGGTGCTGTGATGCAGGATGGGAAGATCTTTAATGATACCATCCTGAACAACATTGTGCTGGACGACGAAAAATTTGACCATGAGCGTCTTATGAAAGCAGTTTCGGCCGCCAGTATCGGTAAGGAAATTGAACAGTTACCATTAGGGTATCAAACAAAAATGGGCGAAGATGGGCGCGGATTGAGCGGAGGGCAAAAGCAGCGTGTCCTGATTGCCAGAGCACTTTATAAAAACCCCGATATTCTTTTTTTTGATGAGGCTACCAATTCCTTAGATACCATCAATGAACAAAAAATTACAACTGCACTTGATGAAGTTTTTCATGGAAAAACCGTCATTGTTGTTGCGCATAGACTCAGCACGATACGGAAGGCAGATCAGATTATCGTTATGAAAGATGGGCAGGTTATAGAAACTGGAACCCACGAGTCGTTGATGGAAAGACGGGGGCGTTATCATCAGCTTGTTGACAGTCAGTCCGACATGAAAGTATTAGCAAATTAACCATGGTAGAGCTAGAAGAAAAAAGAAACAGGAGTAGTGAACGCACCGAAGAGGTAAGGGATATCATTGAGCGCATGCCCAATACCTTCGCGCGGAATATCACCTTTCTGGTATATTTTATCGTTACCCTACTGTTATTTTTTGGCTATATTATCAAATATCCAGATATCGTGACTGGCGAAGTGACCATTTCTGCGGAGCAGTCACCGCTGCAGATTGTAGCCTTTCAAGGAGGGCGACTCAAAATCAACAATATCAAATCCCAGGATATGATCCTGCCCGGTCAGCTTTTAGCCTGGATCGATAATCCGGTGCAGCCCGAGCTCATTGAACAGATCAAAACCCTTTTAACATCTTTACCTTTTGCTACCACAGAAGCGAGAACACTCTATAATAAATTGCCAAAAAATCTTAATCTTGGCGATCTGACCATTCCTTATTCCTCCCTGCTGACCAGTATCAGGCAACTGGCCGACTATCAGGACCATCAATTGTATGATAAGCATGAACAGTCACTGGCAAAGATCCTCGATGAGCAGAACAGTGCTTTAAGTACTTTGAAAGATAAAGAACGCCTGAGTAGAGCAGGTCTTAGTATATCCGATAAATATCTCGAGCGTGATTCCATTCTTTTAGCAAAACGTCTCATTAGCCAGGCCGAATACGAACAGTCCATTGCCAGTCATATAGGAGCCGAAGATATGGTTAAAACATCACTGCGCAATTCCGGTTCAGTAAGAGAGCAGATCAGCAGTACGGAAAATTCTATCCAGCAGAATAAGATCACCAAATCGGAAAAAGAACAGCAGTTCGATCTGGAGCTGCTGACTGCTTATAACAATTTGATCGATAAAATCAATCTTTGGGAAAAACAGTATCTCATTACCTCACCAGTAGGAGGAAGCGCCCAGTTTCTTAAATTCTGGACAGATAATCAATTTGTGCAGAGCGGAGAACCACTTTTTTCAATAGTTCCGAGGAAGAATGAAGTAATGGGTAAAGTGATGTTGCCCGCACAGGGAGCCGGTAAAGTCAAAATGGGCCAGAAAGTCATTGTGAAGATGGCTGATTACCCGTACATGGAATATGGGTATATTGAAGGTAAGGTGAACAATATATCTCTGGTGTCCAGTCCCGTCAATGTTAGTAACGGTTCTACCGTTGATTCTTATCTGGTGACCCTGATTTTTCCAGAGGGACTTAAAACCAACTACGGGACAGAGCTTGATTTTCGCTTTGAGGCAAAAGGAACCGCTGAGATCATTACCAAAGACAGAAGGCTGATCGAACGCTTTTTTGATAATCTGAAGTATATAGGCCATTCCAAATAATGAAGCGATTATCAATTATTTCCATTTTAGTGTTTGTCTTTGTAGATCAGTCTTATGCACAGAAAAAAATAACATGGCAACAGGCTGTGCAGATCCTCCATGATAACAGTATTACTTTAAAACAGAGTGAACTACGCGAGCAGATCAGCCAAAATAATGTCATTATTGCACGTGGAAGCATATATCCTAATCTGGCATTCAGTGCCAACAATCAACATACGATGGGAATGGTGTTTGACCAGGTTTCAGGGAAACTCATTACAGGAAACCAATGGTCAAGTTACGCTACGGGAAGTTTAGGGACAAGTGTTGTGGTTTATCAGGGTGGGCAAAAACAAAATACCCTGAAAGCAGAAAAACTGAATTTAGAACTGGCTGCACTGGACACACGGAGACTTACCCGTGAACTGGAACTTCAGTTATTGGGGCTGTTCACGCAGACCCTGATCAATCACGACCTCTGGGGTGCAGGTAAAAGTCAGCTTCAGTTATCCGAGCAATTGCTCCATCAGGAAGAAGTGCTGGTCGAGGTCGGCAAACGAACTTTGATTGATCTCTCCCAGGCAAAAGCAAAACTTGCAAATGACAAACTAAATGTTATATCAACCAAAAATGCTTACGAACTATCTCTGATGAAACTTAAACAGCTACTCGAGATGGAAGAATCAGAACAGATTGAGCCCGTACCACCGCAAGGATTTTTAATTGAGCAGATCCAGCCTAACTATCGTTTAGAGTTTGATCCCTATATCAGGTTGTTGGATAAGCAGATTGAGCTAGGCGAATTAAAAATTAAGATGGCCCGTTCCACCTATTTTCCAACCATATCGCTCAATGGAAATTATGGTACCAACTATTCCTCTCAAAGGGAAAACCTGCTATCTGGCATTACCATTCCATTCTGGGATCAGTTCAATCAAAACCGTACCCTGTCAGGCAATATTGTTGTTTCCATGCCTATTTTCGACGGTTTTAGGACTAAAATGAATACCAAAACAGCAAAGATCAATCAACAAAGTCTGCGGTATGAAAAAGAAAAAGTAACACGCGAGCGTAAGCAGGTGATCTCACAGGGAAGCCTCGAATATACAGCCTCACAAGAAGAATTGAATGCCATTGAGGTAGCATATGAAGCGAATAAAGCCAATTACGAAGCCATTAAGGAGCGCTATAATGTAGGTAAGAGCTCTTCTATAGATGTTTATCGTGCATTGACCGAGTTTAATATTTCAGAGTTTAGGTCTATTACTTCACGTTATCAGGTGTTTTACAAAAAAGAAATGTTAGTACTTCTTGATCAATAATCATGGTTTTTATCTGCTATTTGAGCTCCCTCTTTTTTTTAAAAGAAAGGGAGCTTATGTTGATTCGATTTTTTTTTAATTAATTCTATTATTCGATATCCATGCCAGTTTATTTTCTACTTTTGCAATGTTCTTTAGTCGATCACTATAAGCCATCTCATTCTTTTCATCCAGATCATGAGGCATTTTCGGTAAGCCAATGAAAGACGATGTCACACCAACGTGATCAGTTAATACTCTCAAATTCCTTTCCAATGATTTATCTGTTTCAAAAGTGTGTCGTAATATTTTTTCAAAGAGTGATTTGTGGACAACAAAGACAGCGCTTTCTGGCATTGTATCTATCCAGAACAAGTGTTCGTTTAATTGCTTTTCGCGAGTGAATCCACCTTCATTTATTACCGATAAAAGCTGTAGACCATAGTAATTCATATCTTTTAGTGCTTTCCAAAAAATACCAATATTCTCTTTGTTTTCAAAATTGATATTTTCGCTAACTAGAATTAAATAATCAAGTTTATTTTTTTTAGCTTTCTTGATGACCGAGATAAAGTTTTCATGATAAGTTTGCCCAATAGTACTTTTAAGATTTACTAGATTTATGGCTACATGTTCTTCTATTAAGCTCTTTTGAATGGATGAAATATCAATATTTGCTTTAACTCCATTAATTCCGATGGTAAGGTTTACTAGATCATATTTCTTTCGGTAGGGTCTATTATATGAGTAATCAGCATATGCTATTTTACGTTTTATATTATCAGTTGTTCGATCACATATTTGTAAATATTTTTCAGCAGAATTCTTTTTTTTAGAATCATTTCTTTTTCCATTCGTAAATAATTTGAAAGCATTAAGGTTTACTTTTTCAATATGACAACCTAGATATCGGCACCGGATCTGTCTTTCCAGATTAAATCCGTCTTCAGTATAGTAATGCCATTCGTTATTATTTCCTCCAGTTATTATAAAATCCTTTTTTGCCATCGCAAAACATTCAATATAGTCCAGCGTATCATTGGTTTGATGATTTTTCTTTCTGTCTATGTCTTTAGGCAATGTATCTTTAAAAAGATTAAATTGGAAAATTGACATTTCCAATAATTCATTCATTGGAAATGTCAATGATTTTTCTCGAGCACAAAGAATTTCAGCGGTTTTTATAATATTTTCAACAGGGAGTAAAATGTTTGCATCTATATAAATGAAATTTTTTGTTTTTACTCTTTGCTTTATATGTTTATCTACTGTCCTGTGTGTTGAGGAGTAGTAGTATTTACACTTGTCCTTTATTAAGTTCTGATTAAATGTTGGCCAACTCCCAAGTTCAATGACGTGAACTTCTGTTAGTAAGTGCTTATATAGGTAGTTGATATATTGAACAACTCTATTTTGTTGATTGACATCTATATTGTTGATTGCGATGATAATTGTAAGTTCTTTTAAGCTTTTCTTTTGCTGTTTCCGTGCTATTTTTTCTATTTGTTCTACAAATTTAATGGAACAATGATCCGTCTTAATAGTGGAAAAATCAACATCATATGGGCTAGAATTTTTAAAGGATAACTTACAGAAATAATCGTTTTTATCTTCGACAAATACACCTGAATTATGAAAGATTTTGCAGTGGTAAAAATTAGAGATATGATCTTTTGGCCAAGAAAAAATCAGTTCATCATGCAATCTTACTTGTATGTCCAGTTTCCAAGCATTCCATAAGACTGCCCACATATCTGCACACCAAGCTTGCACTTGTCTGCTGTTAGGACTCAAGCTCGCATTGTATTCTTTGATATATGTAAATATCTTTTCGGCATCATCTTCCACATTCTGCCAATATGTTGCTGTAAGAACTTTCATTATATGTTGTGCCCCACCTGAGTGGTTTTCATTCTTTTCAACGACTACCGGATCGATAGCAACTGTCTTACATAAATTTTCAAAAAAACTATTACCAAAGCGTTTCAAGTACATTGAAGATACATAATTGCGCGCATCAGAAAAGTACCAATTGTCAGTCTCAGATAATACTTGTTCATTTAATCGTTCACGAAATAGAATATCGGAGTCGTGGTAACAAATGATCTCATTTTTTAGATTTGGAAAGGATTCAAAATGTTGTTTCAGGATATGTGGGCGAATAGATGATAAGTACATTGGATCTATTCTATTATCAGGATAAAAGAAAAATTGTGCTTGTTTATTTTCTTTAACAAATTCATCAAAGTATACGGGTATCCCAAGGTCTGGTTTATAGCTCAATAATACTTGTACTTTACCTGAAGGGATTCCGATATCTTCAAAGTTCTGTAATTGAATCTCCAGCTGCCAAAGAAAATAGTATTCAGCAGGTTGGGCAGAAATGTATATCATAGTATTTTAATAAGAGGGCACTAATAGTATTTCGTCCCATGAGTTTAAAATAGGAGAATGATAAGAAATGCTAGTTAATGCTAAAAGATGCGGTATTTGATCATGTAAATTTTGGTGATTTTCATGGACATATTTAATTTCTTTTTCTAGGATGTTTTCAATCAGTCTGTTCCATTTATTTTGAGCAAACTTAGTATTCATTTTGATTAAAGTATTGAATAGATAAAAATTGTCTTGCCAGTTTTCGATGTTAATGGAATCAACTCCATTTTTTATATAATTATTTGTAATTGATAGCATATCTATTTTTGATTTTCTACAAATTGTAGCACAGATAATAGGATATATTGTTAGATTATTGAATAAGGTAAGGGTTATTTTTTCGTTTTCATGAATTGTCTTTTCTAATTGTTTCACCACATGATTAAGGGTGTTTTCAATAGCAACTTTATATATCCCAATCTTATATAGGTTTATTAGGACTAGCGTATGGCGTTGCAATGAACGTACGTTGATATTTATTAAGGAATATTCTATTTGTTGAATGAGGTTTTCAGCTAATTGTGTATACAGAATTTTGTTGTTAAGATCTGTTACCTCTGTATATCTTAGTCTATTTAATAATAGTTGTATATAAAAAGGGGTATCTTCAAAAGAATAATTTGATTTTTGAAAAGAGAGGTTTTTTATTAACGCATTATTATGGTTTTGTAATACATTTTTTAAGTCTGTTTCGATTAATTCATTTTTATCAAGTATCTCTAATGAGGCGATCAGCGAAGAATCACTGTTCCAAAAGTTGGTTTTATATTCTGAGGTATGATTTATTTGTTTAAAGGTTTTCACAAGTAATTGTTCCAAATTTCTCTGAGAAATATGATCTGTATAGAAACTATATAATACCTTGCTGAAGCCAACTGGGCTTTCACCATGTATTAGTGGATTTACTTTAGAGGTGCTTACTTTAACCATATTTTTTAAGGCCTTAGAAAGGATATATTACACCATTAAGACTATCGAAATAGGATTGGTCTTTAAATGCAATCTTTCCCCAGGTATCTTTCATTACCTTATCAGCTTTAGTCCTATTGTTCGGTTTATAGTAATATTTAACTAATACTGATCCGATATTTCGTTTATGCATCAATAATACTTTACAGTCTTTATATTCGCCTCTATATTCATCTCCTCGGTCATGTGTGAAATCAAATAAGTACGCTTCATCAGCATTTAACTTATTTACATCCTCGATAGCGCGTTTTTCTACCTTCTTTTTCGCTAATATCAAAAACTTTTTATACACATTATTAGCTATAGCCCACTGCTGTGGCCGAAAGGTCGTATCCACCTTTTGGTTATCAATATTATTGAAGTATGGCCATTTGTCATTTATGGGATATTTTACACTGATTATAACATCATCTTTTTTGATAGCAAAATCCTCACCCCAAAAAAGATATTGTAATTGATATATTTTGCCTTTATTCCATATCGTGGTTAGCGAATCCTGTAGTAAGCTTTTATCTAATTCTGTAGCATATTTTTTTAGATTGTTTTCGATACTTCTTGGAGGAACTTGCGGTTTTTGTTTGAATTGGAAGAGGTTTTTAGTTGATTTCGCGACTTTTTCGATCTCCGTTTTCGATGATTCATTGAACAGGACAGTTACCTCCAAAAAGATCTGGTCATTTTTATGAAAAATAAAACTTCTATTGTATTTATATTGGCCAAATGTATTGTCCGTTCCGAAGTACCGGGTAAACTCAGCGATCCAATCCGCATTTGTTTTTTTAAGTTCACTGGCACCGAAAAATTTTGTCGGACTGATCGTATCGCGATGGTTTCGGAGATGATTGAGTGAAATATTGTTTGAATTTATCCAATAGGGAGTTAAGATGTCAGGTTTTCTTACCAAATAGTTCCAAGACTCGATCAATATCATAACAGAGGAATCCCTATTTTGAAGGTAATATGTGGGTAAAAGATTATGTTTTCTTTTATCTAAGGATGTGAAAAAATGTTGAAGGTAATTCAATTTATCATTGTCAATAAGCTTAAATCCTTTAGGTTTATTTAAAATTACCCCATATTCCAGAAGTTCTGAAGCTATTTTTTTCTGACTATAACTATTGTAACTCAGGAAGATAATTGAGCTCAGAACGAATATTTTGAAAAGTTTTTTGATTTTTGACATACGGGTAAATTTTTGTTTGAAATATGATTGAATTTAGCTTACCTTTTTTTCCTCTTTTTTTAATGAGCTTAATAAGGATATATTACACCATTAAGACTATCAAAATAGGATTGGTCTTTAAACGCAATCTTTCCCCAGGTATCTTTTATTACCATATCAGCTTTAACACTATCTTTAGGTTTATAGTAATATTTAACTAATACTGACCCGATATTTCGTTTATGCATCAATAATACTTTACAGTCTTTATATTCGCCTCTATAATTATCTCCTTGATCATGAGTGAAATCAAATAAGTACGCTTCATCAGCATTTAACTTATTTACGTCCTCGATAGCGCATTTTTCTACCTTTTTTTTCGCTAACACCAAGATATCTCTAAATACATTATTTGCAATAGCCCACTGCTCTGGTCTACTGGTCGTATCTATTTTTTTTGGTTCAAAATTATTAAAGTACGGCCATTTATTATTTAAGGTATATTTTACACTGATTATAACATCATCTTTTTTGATTGCAAAGTCCTCTCCCCAAAAATAATACTGAAACTGATACATTTTTCCCCTATTCCCTTTCTTTTGTAGCGAATTTTGTAACAGGCTTTGATCTAATTTTGTAGAATATTTCTCTAAATTATTTTCGATACTTTTTGTAGGAACTTGCGGTTTTTGTTTGAATTGGAAGAGGTTTTTAGTTGATTTAGCTACTTTTTCCATCTTCATTTTAGACGATTCAGTAAACAGGACAGTTACCTCCAAAAAAATCTGATCGTTTTTGTTAAAAATAAAACTTTTATTGTATTTATATTGGCCAAATGTATTGTCCGTTCCGAAGTATCGTGTAAATTCAGCTATCCAATCCGCGTTTGTTTTTTTTAGTTCACTTGCACCATAAATTTTTGTCACACTGATCGTATCGCGATGGTTTCGTAGATGATTAAATGAAATTTTATTATCATCTACGGGTACTGAGTAAAATATACCGGGTTTTGTTACCAAATAATTGAAAGATTCGATCAATATCATAACAGAGGAATCCCTATTTTGAAGGTAATATGTGGGTAAAAGATTATGTTTTCTTTTATCTAAGGATGTGAAAAAATGTTGAAGGTAATTCAATTTATCATTGTCAATAAGCTTAAATCCTTTAGGTTTATTTAAAATTACCCCATATTCCAAAAGTTCTGAAGCTATTTTTTTCTGACTATAACTATTGTAACTCATGAAGATAATTGAGCTCAGAACGAATATTTTGAAAAGTTTTTTGATTTTTGACATACGGGTAAATTTTTGTTTGAAATATGATTGAATTTAGCTTACCTTTTTTTCCTCTTTTTTTAATGAGCTTAATAAGGATATATTACACCATTAAGACTATCAAAATAGGATTGGTCTTTAAACGCAATCTTTCCCCAGGTATCTTTCATTACCTTATCAGCTTTAGTCCTATTGTTCGGTTTATAGTAATATTTAACTAATACTGATCCGATATTTCGTTTATGCATCAATAATACTTTACAGTCTTTATATTCGCCTCGATATTCATCTCCTCGGTCATGTGTGAAATCAAATAAGTACGCTTCATCAGCATTTAACTTATTTACATCCTCGATAGCGCATTTTTCTACTTTGTTTTTCGCTAATATCAAAAACTTTTTATACACATTATTAGCTATAGTCCACTGCTCTGGTCGAAAGGTCGTATCCACCTTTTTGTTATCAATATTATTGAAATAAGGCCATTTGTCATTTATTGGATATTTTACACTGATTATAACATCATCTTTTTTGATAGCAAAATCCTCGCCCCAAAAAAGATATTGTAATTGATATATTTTGCCTTTATTCCATATCGTGGTTAGCGAATCCTGTAGTAAGCTTTTATCTAATTCTGTAGCATATTTTTTTAGATTATTTTCAATACTTTTTGGAGGAACTTGCGGTTTTTGTTTGAAGTGGAAGAGGTTTTTAGTTGATTTCGCGACTTTTTCGATCTCCGTTTTCGATGATTCATTGAACAGGACAGTTACCTCCAAAAAGATCTGGTCATTTTTATGAAAAATAAAACTTCTATTGTATTTATATTGGCCAAATGTATTGTCCGTTCCGAAGTACCGGGTAAACTCAGCGACCCAATCCGCATTTGTCTTTTTAAGTTCACTGGCACCGAAAAATTTTGTCGGACTGATCGTATCGCGATGGTTTCGGAGATGATTGAGTGAAATATTGTTTGAATTTATCCAGTAGGGAGTTAAGATGTCAGGGTTCATTTCAGAATATTCCCAAGACTCAATCAATATCATTACAGAGGAATCCCTATTTTGAAGGTAAAGGGGCGGATAAATATTCACTTTTCTTTTATCAAAGGTTGTGTAAATGAACTCTAATTGCTTAAAACTTTTATTTTCAATAAGCTTAAATCCTTTAGGTCTATTTAAAACAGCTCCATATTTTGAAAGTTTATATGTGCCAAATACTAATTGGCTATAACTATTATAACTCAAAAGAGTAAAAAGACATAGAACGAATATCCTGAAGAACTTTATCATTTTGTTTAGATAAGATATTTTTTGGTTGAAATATTATTGTTTATATTTGAAAATAGAATAATAGATATACTCTCTTTGGTGCAAACTTAGAGGGTAAAATCAGTACTGGATCCAATTATTCATATGATGTCGTCGTTGGATAATCTCCTTGATAGTCTGTGGTAGTGAGGTTTCCTTCGTATGCAGTAGTAGAGGGGTTTCCTTCATAATCGGTAGTTGTGAGGTTTCCTTCATATACAGTAGTGGTAATCATTTCTGTACCTGGAGTTTTGTAAAAGTTGTATACGCCAGTTAATTGTGAAGCATCTACTGTCGTATATCCTCCATTTGTCGGGTCGTATAACTTAATGTCGCCATTATTTTTAACTTCTTTAACAGTATAGTTATGTCCATTATAGGAAGCTCCTACTTTTCCTCCATCCATATTCAATATTGTTTTAATATCACTTGCATTGGGAGCGTCTCCATAGGTTATGATATATCCGGGTCTGTAAGTACGCATAAAATTAACAACATCTTCAGCGTAATAGCTGTATCCCGGTAGACCTGCAACTGTCGTTCCTGGAGTAAAGGTATAGGAACTTGTTAATTCACTTTATAACATTGTGCATCGTTTGCATTTCCATCTAGCATGTATGCGACCATATTAAATAGACAATCGCCATTTGGTAGCGGACCGCCGGTTCCTCCCAAAATACTCAACATCTGATTTGCTGTAATTTGCGACAGTTCTCTTTCTAAAGCCTCAAAGCTCAGTTTGATCTTCCTTTTCATAATATTTTTGGTTTATAATTTAGTAATACTAAAATAAGAATTTTAACATCAGCTGCGAAGAAAATATTAACACAAACGATTGTTTAATTTTAACCGAGCAGTAGTAACTGATGTTTATCAAACAAAGAATCATTTGCTTATTATTGACCTGTCTGCGATTCTATTTGATTTAAGTTTACCTATATGCCGAATGATTACACAGCATATGAAGTATATTTTAGGCCTTTAAAATTAACTCATTCGTTCGTTTCACTTGTTGTGTTGATATTTGTAATTAATTTTTACATGCCTTACATTCTTTGAATAAATACTCTTTTACCGATTCAAAAGTTGCTTTGTCGATTTTAAGAGAGATTTCTAGTGCATTTTGTATTCTTTGTAGCCAATCTATTATTAACATCTGTTCTTCTTTTTTGATGTCGAGTATGTTATATAATTTGAGACAAATTTTTATATGTATCAATAATTCATCTTGAGATGGCGTTATACCAATCTGTTTAAGTTGCTTTAGCATGATTAATGCTGTATTTTCTCTTTGTACTATATAATTTTTTTTAGAGGTATTGTTTTGGTGAATTCTATAATAGGTTAAGTATTCAGGTAAATTTTCAATGTCGTATTTTTTTGATATCCTTGACCATAGGCAGTAATCTTCAGCAAACTCAAATCTATTTAGATATTTTTCTTTTTTTAAAATTTGTGTCCTCATTAAAACACTTGGATGCGATATTGGATTTTGAAAAATCATCAATGCTCTTAATAATTTAGCATCAGTAGGATATTCAATTGTTCCTGTTATCTGACCATTCTGGTTGATAACAAATTGATTGGTTCCAATTAATACGGTGTCCAAATTATTCTCAAGGTACATGACTTGTTTCTCTAATCTGAGTACATGCATTTCATCATCAGAATCGATTCGTGCTATGTATGCACCCTTTGCAATTGAGATACCTTTGTTTAAGCTTTTTGTTATTCCTAAGTTCTCGCTGTTTGTTATTATTTTAATTCTTGAATCATTAAACTCTTCAATGATGTTTCTGGTTTTATCCTTCGAACCATCATCAATTATAATTAGTTCAAAATTTTGATAAGATTGTTTCAATATGCTTAATATACATCCCTTCACATATTCTTCAGCATTATAGCAGGGTAAAATAATGGATACTAAAGCCCTGCGCGATATCTCATGTTTATTTTGGTTTATTAAACTCTCATACAGATCAGTTGTTTTATCTACCATCTGTTTTCTGTTTAAGTTTTGTAAAGCATATTCTTGGGCTTTATTCTTTAACTGAATTTGTAATGGAGGATTTTTTAATAAATCAATTATTTTTGAGCAGATCTGTCCAGTTCGAAAATAAGGTTTATTTTTCCCTTTAATTAGTGGAAAATTTATTCCACGTTCGGTCGTTATTAGTTCAGCTAATCCATCAACATCTGCCGCTATGATGGGAATGCCACTATGCATCATTTCTATTGCTACATAGGAACATTGTTCAATATATGAGGGGATTATTCCTATATCAGCCATTTTGTAGAATTCGTGGATGACAGCACTCTTCGCTTTTTCTAGAATCTGAATATTTTTATTTTTCTCCAAGAGCTCTTCTTCATGTAGGTATCCTTCGCCGATAATGACTAATTTCAGATTTCTATTTACTTTTGATATTTGATCATATATTCTAAGTACTTCATATATCCCTTTTTTTTCATTTTTTCTTCCTACAAATAGTAATATTTGATCATTAATTGAGTAACCAAATTTTTCTCTTAACTCTTCCTTTGAGTTATTTACAGGAGGAAGGTCAATTCCATTGTATATTACACTAAGTTTTGTATCATCAATTTTAAATAATTTACGGAGCGTTTTTTTTGCAAATAGCGTGACACAAATGATATGATCTACACATAGGTATGGAATGTATTCGTTCGTTCGTTGCAGTACGATGTTAGCATTGGTTTTATTTAATAAAATTTCATCAAATTCTTTAAATAGTGAATAATTATCAATAATGTTATCACGCCATGGGATACAGTGATTTGTTAATATTGTAGCACAATCTATTTCTTTTTTTAATAGATATGAAAATTTAGCATGATTAATCCAATTGAAATGAAATATTGTATTTTCAGAATTCCTAAGCTGTACTTTTAAAAATGTAAGCAACTTAAGATCATTGTCAAGAGAATCTATTAAGGATATATCATAAGGAACATAATATTTTTCAATTTTATTGATTTTATATGTGATAATATCAGATGTAAACTTAGAATTTAGCAATATCAGTTTTACGCTTATGTCCGGATTTTCCTGTAATTCCTCTATCATCTGATTGATATAGGTGCTAATTCCGTTTTTTAATGTATTATAATAATCAATAATGCATACTGTGATCATACTACGAGATATTTCCCTTTTTATTTAAATTTAAAAAGCTTTGGGATATCCATATCATCGTCTTTATGGACATGGTCATCTTTGACAAATTTGTATATTCTGAAATAACCAACGTCTTTTTTCAATATATAATAGGAAGTTAGATATTTATAATTGAGGTAATATAATGGTTCATTGCTCAGTATCTGAAAATCACCTGTTCTATCGGCATTATAATACTGGTAGTTCGGCTCGTTTTTTCGTTCAGTTATTTTAACTTCTTTTTTAGTTTTTTCGTTAATACCACTGATATTTTTGAAAAGATTATCATTGTAATCTTCATAATAATTCTTAAAGCGTTTACTTTCTTCTTTTCTTTCTATTATATTGTACCAGCTTATTGCAATTAATGTCATAGAATCTTTACTTATTAAATTGTAAGAGGGATAGTCAATAACTATATTTGAATTTTTACTATAAATGAATGGTAAGCTTCTTTTTCCAACTGGGAAGAATGTGAATCCTATATTTTTATTACATTCGATTTTGAATACTTTTAATGTATTTTCAAAATATTTTTGAGAAGCACTATCTGCTGATTTTGGAATTTCTCTACCTTCAATTATATCAATAAATTTTTTATCGAATTTTATTTGAGTTTGTGCAGATAAACGAATTCCTAAAAGTGTCAAAATGCATAATGATATCATTGTTTTATACATGGTGTTGGTTTTATTGTTAAAATTATTTTAGGTAAATAATCTTCTTGTTAAGTTATTAAAAAGTAATTCTGTTATTAATGAAAAGTAGTGTTACCATTGGGATTATAAGTTGTTGTTGGATTACCAAAGTTGTCTGTGGTTATAGGATTACCAAAATTATCAGTAGTGATGGGATTGCCATTATTATCAGTTGTATATGCGTAAGGGTCCAGTGTTGTCGAAGGATTGCTTGATCCATTACCTGCTGGCGGATGGGTTGTGCTTCCTTCAGGGTATGTGATTGGGTTGAGACCATAAATCTCTTTTACCATGGCAAACTCGGTAATATCTGCATATTCATTTTTTCCCGTTGTGGGATCGGTGTATATAAATTTTCC
>NZ_CP066166.1:3560413-3568464 GCF_016132525.1 Sphingobacterium sp. UDSM-2020 | reverse complement strand
GTCTTGTATTTTAATTTCTAATTCTAAAATTGAACAGGTTGATTTTTTTAACTTTCGTCGTTTCTCAACACTACTCGTTACGTTACATGATTATATTTTTAAAGAACTTCTGTCGCTTCCGCACCTCGCTTCGGCTTTTATGATGTCGGCATTGCGCCGTTATCGATCTTATTCTGTTTCCCTTCGTTTCCGTTGGGACTGCAAAGGTAGAAATCTTTTTGGTTTCTCCAAAATAAATGTGAAAATTTATTTTTTTTGTTTTCCTGCTGTTTCTGCGTTTAACCTGAATTAAACCCTTCTTTTTTCAGTGCCTCCCCTTTCGGATCAGCCGTTCCTCCCTTGCGGAGTGGTGCAAAGATAGGGACTTTTTATAATCACTTCCTAATCTTTTCCGGAAATAGTTTGCCTCGAAACGGTAAACAGCTTATAACCTGACCGATAAATTTATGGTTAAACATATAATTAATAGAAAATGTATAATCTCTGCTCAAAATCGATTGTCGATTATGTAGATTGTTTAGTGATATATCATATTTATAAATATCTTTATACATCTACAATAACCAAAATTAGTAATCAAAATGGCTAAAACTACCTTAAAAGATATCTCTAAAGCATTGAATATATCAATCTCAACCGTTTCCAAAGCTTTATCAGATAGTTATGAAATTAGTGAGAAGACCAAAAAGGTTGTTCAGGACTACGCTACAAAAATGAATTTTAGCGTTAATAAAGTGGCACAAAGTCTTAAAATCGGGAAAACAAATACTATCGGTGTCATTGTATGCGCGATTAATAATACATTTATAGCAGAAATACTAGACGGAATTCAAAAAGCATCTATCGAAACAGGCTTTGATATCATCATTATGCAGAGCAGAGAAGATATACAGGTTGAGAAATCCTGTATTGAAGTTTTAAACTCGAGAGGTATCGACGGACTTTTGATTTCACCAGTCAGCGAATCATCGAATCTGAGTTTATTGAAAGAATTACAAGAAAACGGAAAACCCATCGTTATTTTTGATAGAACAGTCAATCAATTAAAAACAGATAAAGTGGGTGCCAACAATTTCGACGGGGCTTATAAAGCTACCAAACACCTCCTCGAACAAGGACGTACAAATATCCTTCATATTACAGGACACCAATTAGGTGTTTCCAAAGACAGGTTAAACGGATATAAAGAAGCTTTAAGAGAATTTGAAATTCCACTAAAGCCCTATTACTTTATTGAGTGTAATATTCAAGATACCGCAATACTTGATAAACAAATCAAAAGCGCCATACAAAAAACACTAAACACAGAACATAAGCTAAATGCAATTTTTGGAGCCACCGATGTCATCACCACAAGAACACTCGGAATTCTAGCAGAACTCGGAATTAAGGTTCCGGAAGAAATTGCTGTTATTGGCTTTTCTAATATTTCTATTCCAACGTCACTCAACCCTGCATTGAGCAGAATCAAACAGCCTGCAAGTGAAATCGGACATACTGCAATGAAAAAACTCATTTATCTTATTAAGCGTCCATCACATAACGATTTTGAAACAATCGAACTAGAAACTACCCTGGAAATAAGAAAATCAAGTCTTTTGACTTGATTTTGCACCTCAGTTAGCTTTTTTACTTTTTAAAGTAGGCAACCGCATTGTGATAACAAATATCCGCGATAACCTTTCCAATCATATCGACATCATGCGGAAGGTAACCCTTGATGATATCTTCTGCAAAAATATTAGCAAGCAATCTTCTAAAATATTCGTGTCGAGAATAAGACAAGAAGCTTCTCGAATCGGTTAACATCCCAATAAAACAACTGATCAAACCATAATTAGAAAGTGCATTTATCTGTTCTGTCATACCATCCAACTGATCCTGATACCACCATCCTGAACCAAATTGAATTTTTCCCTTCATATTTCCGCCCTGAAAATTACCGATCATTGAACCAAAAACAGCATTATCAGCAGGATTAACATTATATATGATTGTTTTGGCCAATTGATCCTTTGTATCGAGATAATTAAAAAAATCTGCCATACGATCAGCTTGAGGGTAGTCCCCAATAGAATCATATCCCGTATCAGCACCCAAAATTGCGAGCTTCCCTTTATTTGTATCACGCAACGGGCCTAAATGAAATTGCTGCGCCCAATTTTTTGCATGGTACTTTGAGCATAATTCACTTAAAATATAAAAAACAAAGCTATCTTCCACTTCCAAAGCTCCGGTATCATCTCCATTGATCACGCGGATAAAAGTAGAATTCACTTCCGCTAAATTAAATGCCCCTTTTTTAGGCAGATATTTCAACCCATGATCTGAAGCCACACAACCCAAAGAGTCAAAATAATTAATTCGTTCATCAAGTGCTTCTAATAAAGAATCCAAGTGGTGTATTTTTATTCCGCTCACATCGGATAGTTTTTGCACATAAGCTCTAAATACATCTCCTTTCGATAATTGAAAAACCTTATCTGGGCGAAACGTCGGAAGTACTTTTGTGTTAAATTCAGTCTTTAAACTTAAAGCTTTATGAAATTCCAGACTATCAATTGGATCATCAGTTGTTCCCACCATCTCAACCTTAAAATGGTTCAAAAGTCCCTGAGTACTAAAACTCGGTTCCTTCAATTGTTCCCTTGTTTGTTCATAAATAGCATGTGAACTTTGAGTGTTGAGCAATTTGCTAATTCCAAATGGATTCTTAAGCTCCATATGTGTCCAATGATACAGCGGATTTCTCAATGTTTGAGGCACAATCTCCGACCATTTTTGAAATTTTTCAAAATCAGAAGCTTCTCCTGTAATATATTTCTCTTCAACTCCCAAAGTTCGCATAGCACGCCATTTGTAATGGTCACCAGAGAGCCAAATTTGAGCAAGATTGTCAAACTGATGATTATTGCTAATCTGATCAGGGGGAAGATGATTATGGTAATCTATAATAGGAAGATCTTTTGCATAATTATGATATAGCTGTTGTGCAATATCCGATTGCAGTATAAAATTATGATTGATAAAATCTGACATTCTTTTTTGTTTATTGACCTAAAATTCCATATTCTAATCCCCTGAGTTCTGCGAGCCCTCTCAAACGACCAATTGCAGAATATCCAGGATTCGTCTTCTTATTTAGATCATCCAACATTTGATGACCATGGTCAGGTCTAAAGGGAATAGGTCTGATTCGATTTTGATTTTCAGTGATCAAAATTTTCATCACAGCATACATATTTACATCACCATCTAAATGATCAGCTTCAAAGAAACTTCCTAAAGTGTCTTTCTTTACATTTCTCAGATGCGAAAAGTAAACTCTTTCTTTAACAACATCCAAAATGGATGCAACATCATTTGACTGACTAGCACCAAGGGAACCTGTGCAAAAGCAAATGCCATTAAACGGCTTATTAACACCTTCAAGTATTGCTACCAGATCAGATTGATTGCTCACAATACGTGGAAGACCTAAAATTGGATATGGCGGATCATCGGGATGTATAGTCATTTTAATCCCCTCCCTTTCACAAACGTCACTTATCGATGACAGGAAATGAAGCAAATTATTTAATAATCCCGTTCGACCAAGCTGACCATACACAGCAATGCTGTTATTCAGATCCTGTAGTGTAATATCATTTTCTCCAGGGATTCCCATCAAAACAACTTGTTCTAACGCATTAAGATCTTGCTGTGAATAAGAAGAAAATTTTTTTTCAACTCCTTCCAATATCACTGTTGTATAATCCTTGACTGCATCTATTCGCTTTAGTATATGAATATCAAATACGGCAAGGTCAATCCAATCAAAATATAAAGCTTTTGAACCATCTTTCATCAACAGATCTAATTGTGTTCTGGTCCAATCTAAAACAGGCATGAAATTATAAGTAATAATCTGAATTCCACATTTCGCTAAATTCTCCAAAGACATCACATAGTTTTTAATATAATATGTGGCATCATTGCTTCCTGTTTTTATCGCCTCATGCACTGGAAGACTCTCTACGACCGACCAGACTAATCCACTATCTTCAATAATTCTTTTAAGCTCTAAAATATCTTCGACAGGCCAAACATCGCCATGGGCAATATGGTGCAATGCCGTTACAATACCTGTCGCACCAGCTTGTTTTATATCATCCAAGGAAACGGGATCATTAGGCCCATACCATCTCCAAGTTTGTTCAAGTTTCTTCATACCTTAAATTTATTAAACCCCACACCATGCGTTAAACCCGCCATCAACAAAAATCGTTTCACCAGTAACCAAAGCAGAAGCATCACTTAATAAGTAGACTAAAGTTCCTTTCAGTTCATCTGGCTCTCCTAAACGTTGATAAGGCATCGCATTAATAAATTTCTGCGCTCGGTCGGAATATGTACCATCGGGGTTTATCAGTAGGTTTCGATTTTGCTCTGTTAAAAATACCCCTGGTGCAATTGCATTGACACGTACCTTATCACCGTATCGTAAAGCTAATTCAACAGACATCCATTTCGTGTAGCCATCTACACCGTGTTTTGCAACCGTATACCCCAAAACTCTAGTTAATGGTCTACTTGCCGCAAGTGAGGAAATATTAACAATAGAACCCTTACCAGATTCAGCTATTACACGTCCAAAAATATGTGTCGGAATAATTGTTCCATTTAAATTAAGCTCAATTGCTTTCAGCGTATCTCTTATATCATGGTCAAAAAGATTTTGTTCAGGCTTTATTGTTGCTCCAGCAATATTACCGCCAGCAGCATTGACCAAACCGTCAATCGTACCCCATTTCGCTATTATTTCATCCCTAGCCCGTATCACGTCCTCTTCGTTCAAAACATCTACTTGTATTGCTAATGCCTCAGCACCTTTCGCCTCAATAGCCTGGACTCTTTCTTGGAGTTTTTCTCTATTTCTACCCAGTACTGCAACCTTTGCACCAGCTTCAGCCAAAGCATCTACAAAAGATTTTCCTAGAACTCCAGTTGCACCGGTAACCACAACAACGTGATTGTTCAATGAAAATTTATCCAATATCCCCATTTTATAATTGTTAGATTTAAAGTTACCAATTTTATGAAATAATTAATTCCTAAAGAAACATCCTTATAACTTTATTTACTCAAACGTTTTCGAAATTATAGACACAATCAATACAGAAATACAATTATTTATACTACTTTCGAAAAGTAAACTAATAACTTATGGATAAAAACACGGTCCTTTGCTTCGGAGAGATTCTTTATAGATTACAAGCAAAAGATGAATATTTTTTTAATGATGACCAATCGGTAGTCTATGCCTTTCCAGGAGGATCAGAAGCGAACGTTGCTGTGGCTCTTGCTTCGCTATCAATACCGACGACTTACGTGTCTGTCGCTCCCGATCACTCTTTGACCAAGGAGATTTTAAACACACTCAATCACAAAAACGTCGATACCTCCAAGTTTATATTTGGTGGCGAACGCTTAGGTTCTTACATTTTGCAATCGGCAAATGGTTTAACAAGCGGAGAGGTAATATACGATCGTAAGTACTCGTCATTTTCCACCCTTAAAACGGAAGATATTGATTGGGATGAACTATTTACCGACTGTTCATGGTTTCATTGGACAGCCTTAACACCTGCATTAAACGAGGAATTAGCACAGCTCATGCTAACAGCATTAAAAATAGCGCACGAAAAGAAAATCACCATATCTGTCGACCTCAATTATAGAAGCAGGTTATGGCAATATGGAAAACAGCCACTAGATATTATGCCTACATTAGTTTCATATTGCGATGTTATTATGGGAAATATTTGGGCTGAACACAAAATGCTTGGAACTGCTATTCATGAGCAGTTGGTCCGAACTACTTCTTCCAGCGAATATTTCGACTATTCCAGTTTAGTTGCCCAAGAAATATTTGAAAAATATCCCAAATGCAAACACATCGCTAATACGTTTAGATTTATGGATAACCCTAAACATAATCTATTTTACGGAACATATCATAGCCCTGCAGAAAATAAAATAAGTACTATTTTAGAGACAAATGACTTAATTGATCGTATTGGTAGCGGAGACGCCTTTATGGGCGGTTTAATTGCTGCTATTTATGACGGTAAGTCTGCTCAAGACATTATAGACACTGCAACCCAACTCGGATTCAAAAAACTATTTAACAAAGGTGATTTCATCAATTTATAATAATCAACATGCATACTATCCTATCTAAGATTGAAAGTTCTCCCATTATCCCCGTTTACTATCACGACGATATTGACCAATGTATTGCCATTTTAACATCATGTTATAATGGTGGAGTTCGCGTTTTCGAATTTGTTAATAGAGGCCCTGAAGCGCATAACAACTTTAAGGCTCTGCTTAAATATCGCGATGAAAATTTCAAAGATTTAAAGCTAGGAATTGGAACCATTAAAACGAAGCAACAAGCCCTAGATTTCATAAATATAGGAGCAGAATTTATTGTTAGTCCTATTGTGAAAGCAGAAATTGCAGATGTGACCTTAAAAAATAATATACTTTGGATACCGGGTTGCATGACTCCCACTGAAATTTCAGTTGCTGAAGAATTTGGTGCACCATTAGTAAAACTTTTCCCCGGTGATGCCTTAGGAGCAAATTTTTTGAAAGGCATCAAGCCTCTATTTCAATCATTGAAATTTATGCCTACAGGTGGTGTATCATTAGATGAAGAAAATCTATTAGCGTGGTTCCAAGCTGGAGTATCAGCAGTAGGTATGGGATCAAAATTATTTAATGGCCCGACAGAATCAGAAGAAAATAATTATATTGAAAATAGATTACAAAAAGCTTTTCAGTATATTGAAAGCATAAAATAGAGAAATAAAAAAAGCTCTAACTTTCGTTAGAGCTTTTTTTGTCGGGGTGGCAGGATTCGAACCTACGACCTCCACATCCCAAATGTGGCGCGATACCGGGCTACGCTACACCCCGAAAAGGTATCACCTTTTGTTTTATTGTGATGCAAATATACAGCGAATATTAGTAATGTCAAATTTATTTTTCACTTTGAACAATAAAAGACTGATTAGCTGATAAATAAATTTCAATTAACCGAAAAACAATCTCATATTTAAGGTGATTTATAAGATAATCTGCCTCTCCATGGTCTAAATCGATAATTTCTTAGAACATGTTTCTTCTCTAAAGAATAGCTTTTATCAGTCCATTCGCTATTACAAATGCTTAAATTGATTTCAAAAAAAAACAAAAATGAGTAAGTATAAACCTTTAAACTATGTAATAAATATCAATATTTTTGATTAGTTGAAAAGAGATTTACGTTCACTTGTTCCCATTTATCCTGAATAGATGTGCTATCTCTAGTTTTAAAACTAATTGTATACCTCGCCGATTTGCACTCATTCAGAAATCCTACTGATCTCCAATAGCCTGATTTCTGAATTATACAATAAGTAGCAACCATATATTTTAGCTAATTAATTTTAAAATCTAGGTTGAATTTCGATCAATTTTCAGGCTTATAAACCCATTTTCAACAGACACAACTACATGAGTAGCTTAAATTCTAAAGGCAATAAATTCTTAGAAGGAATGCAAGTGCCTTACAATTAACATTTTATATGTTGTTTAGAAATGAACAATCATTTACTAAATTTTTATTTATTGAAATATTCAAGATTACACCTCTAATTAATGAGTTCTTAAAGAAGCAAGTTAGAACAATGAAATAATCCGATTATTTAGAGAAAAACATAAAAGTACTTTAACTGTTTAAAAGTGTCAATAATTAGAGATCGGAAGATATAGTGAAAGTATGCTTGTCAGATAAGAAGAGGATATGAAAGCTGAATAGGTTAAATGATAAACATGAAGGCCCTGTAGAAGGCACTGGAAGAACAGGAACAGCCCTGTTCACAGCATAAAAAAGGTACAAACACAAAAAAGCCTCTGCTGTATAGCAAAGGCTTCTGTATAAAAAAAGGCACCGACCTACTCTCCCACCTGTTACGGCAATACCATCGGCTCTGGCGGGCTTGACTTCTCTGTTCGGAATG
>NZ_CP066166.1:3271641-3560313 GCF_016132525.1 Sphingobacterium sp. UDSM-2020 | reverse complement strand
CTTTTATGATGTCGGCATTGCGCCGTTATCGATCTTGTTTCTGTTTCCCTTCGTTTCCGTTGGGACTGCAAAGGTAGAAATCTTTTTGGTTTCTCCAAAATAAATGTGAAAATTTATTTTTTTTGTTTTCCTGATGTTTCTGCGTTTAATCTTCATTAAACCCTTCTTTTTTCAGTGCCTATCCTTTCGGATAAGCCGTTCCTCCCTTGCGGAGTGGTGCAAAGATAGCGACTTTTTATAATCACTTCCTAATCTTTTCCGGAAATAGTTTGCTGTGAACCGGTAAACGGCTTATAACCTGGCCGATAAATTTACCTATGATCTGTTCTCGGCGCTGAGAAACGGACAATCCTGGCTTTGAACTATAAAAAAGGGTATGCAGGGAGACTGTTCGTCCTCCGCCGTCTTTTATGGATGCAGTATGCTTTCAGGAAATGGCCAGGTGGAAATTATATCTTATCGGAGTATTGGTACAGCGGCATCATCGACACTATATATACTACATTACTATTACTATTACTATTACTATTACTATTACTATTACTATTACTATTACTATTACTATTACTGATAAGGTGATCCATGTCTCCTCATGCTTTCCGCAAGGCCGACATCTTTACTTTATACTATAAAGTATATACTACAAAAGGGATCCTGAGAAGTGCTGCTGTTTTGCAATAGCCAGCTATCCCCCGTACAGATACTCCAGAATAAGGCATATTATAACCTGATCAGGAACTGATAGGGGCCTGATTAATACTTAAACTGGGATTTACAGAGAGATTACTGGGATTTTATAAGGGGTTAATAGAGCTTTACCTCTACTAACCCCCTATAAACCCCCTCTTATCCCCCTATTATACCTCTATTATATTCGAACAAGATCCCTACTTGCTTATAACATGGTATCACCCTGCTAACAATAGTAGGTTTCTCCAAATTCAATTGGTTTAAAGAGGTGCTTTATGATCACTTTCGTAACAGTCAGTATCCTTATACTTCCTTCTTTTATAATATCGCTATCCCAATAGCCCAGTATACAAATTATTCATACAAATACACACCATAGAAGTTTATACAAATAACTTCTAGCAGGTGAAAAAGTAATAAGAGGATATTAGTTCACTTACAAATAGCATAACAGCAGTAATTAAATTCATTTAATGATCCAATTCCCCTTGATATAAAAAAGTTACTTTAAAACTAAAGTAAAAGCTAAACGTACAAAGTGAGATTGTATAAGATATTATTAATAGCTTCCTGTTACCATAATCACTGCAATGCCTTTAAATAGTGTAATTTTCAATAAATAATATTTTTTTTCTATAATTAAATTTTATAGATTTGCCTACTATTTAGATTTAGTATAAATAAATTCCAAACTCAAGATATTCCAATCATAATATGAAAAAGATTTTTCTAGCAGCTTTATTACTATCGGCTTTATACGGAAAAGCCCAAAATAACAACACCTTGATGAATGCTGATTTTTGGAAAGGTTCGCCAAATTTAGCTACTGTTAAAACTGAAATCGCAAAAGGAAATAGCCCTTCAAAACCAAATGCGGCTTCATTCGATCCTGTTACTACCGCTATTTTAAATAAAGCTCCTAATGATATTATCCAATATCTAATTGAACAAGAAGGAAATAGTGTTACTAAAAAAACACACCATAGCCGCAGTTATTTACATTGGGCTGCTTCTACAGGAAATCTTGAACTTGTCAAATATTTAATAGCTAAAGGTTCGGACGTCAATTATCAAGATAGTCATGGCTTTCCTATTGCAGCCTATGCGGCATCAACAGGAAACAAAAACACAACTGTTTACGATGCTTTATTCAAAGCAGGTGTAGATCCAAAGCAAAAATATGAAGATGGGGCGACCTTACTTTTATTGTCAGTCGCATCAGATAATGATTTAAGCATTACTGATTATTTTGTATCGAAAGGGTTATCGCTAACAGATAAGGATAACTTTGGACGTACTGCAGTCGACTATGCTGCTAAACTTGGTCATATTGAACTTATCGAAAAACTGATAAAAAGAGGCGTTAAACCAACAAATAATGCTCTTTTCTTCGCTACTCAAGGATCTAGACAGGTTACTAATGGTATTGAAACATATAAATACTTGGTAGAAACTCTAAAGTTAGATCCAAAAGCAACAAATAAAGATGGTGCTACAATTTTACATGCATTAGTACGTAGACCCAATATGGAAGTAATCAACTATTTCCTGGCAAAGGACGTTGCGATCAACAAAGCTGACAATGAAGGAAATACCGTACTTATGGTCGCAGCTGCCGGTAAAGATGCGAAGTTGGTCGAGCTTCTATTATCAAAAACAACAAATATTAACGCTGTAAATGATAAAGGAGAATCTGCATTGACAAAAGCAATTGCAAATGGCTCTTCAGAAGTAGCAGCTTTATTACTTAAAAATGGTGCTGACATCAAAGTGCTGAATAAAGACGGAAACAATCTTGCTTATTATTGGTTAAATTCATACACAGAACCCAATCCTCAAACACAAGGTGGCCAGCAACGCAATCCACAAGGAGATAGTTTTGAAGAAAAATTAACCTTATTAAAGAATAATGGCTTAACAGTCACTGATCTTCAAAAAAATAAAAGCTCTTTATTACACTTAGCTGTTGCAAAAGAGAACATAAACCTTATTAAAAGAGTCGCTGCCTTAGGAACTGATATTAATGCTCAGGACAATGATGGCATGAGCGCTTTACATAAAGCGGCTTTAATAGCAAAAGATGATACTATTCTTAAAGAATTGATTTCAATCGGTGCTAAAAAAGACCTGCTAACATCACTTGATGAAACTGCTTACGACATTGCAAAGGAAAATGACTTTTTAGCAAAAAATAATGTATCTATCGATTTCTTAAAATAACGGCATGAAAACCTCTTTAAAATTTACTGTACTTATATTTCTTATTACACTATTTAGCTCAAATTCATTTGCACAATCAAGTAAATTCAAGTGCATGATTCAAATGAATAGCTATGAGGGTGAGGGAGCATATATCATTATATCATTAATCAATCCAAAAGGCGCTTACGAAAAAACGCTTTCTGTATTAGGCCCGGATAAACAATGGTATAATACGCTTAAAGAATGGCATAAGTTTCAAACAAAATCCAACAACAAACTTAGTGCAATTACAGGCGCCTCTGTTGGTGGTGGTGACCGTGCAATGAGAACAATAGAAATTGACGATACAAAATTGAACAAAGGTTATAAATTACGTTTCGAATCGGCTGTTGAAGAACAAAAGTATCATGTCACTGACGTAGAAATTCCCTTGACAACAGAAGCATTAGCGGAGCGTGCTAGCGGCAAAGGATATATTAAATTTGTAAAATTAAGTAAAGTTCAATAATTAAAATGACCTTATCCATATGGAGGTATGCACATTTAGCTCTTGCGATAGTATCATCCCTATTTTTACTCATACTTTCCGTAACAGGAATTATATTGGCGATAGATGCAGTTAACGAAAAAACACAAGCATACCGAGTAGAAGATTCCAATACCATAACCCTTGCGCAATCCATAACGGCCTTGCGCAAGGTTTACCCTGAAATCATTGAAATAGCAGTCGATCACAATCAATTTGTCAGTATAGATGCTTTAGATGAAGAGGGTAATACCATTAAAGCTTATATCAATCCGACCACAGGGAAAGTATTAGGTGAAATCAAACCCAAAAGCCAGTTCATCCAGTGGACAACCGCCTTACACCGTTCCTTATTTCTACACGAAACAGGACGTATATTAGTCGGCCTGGTTTCCTTCATATTGCTATTGATTACCATTAGTGGACTCATCTTGATCCTTAAACGTCAGCAGGGTCTTCGCAATTTCTTTTCTAAAATAAACCGTGATTTTTTTGCTCAATATTTTCATGTTGTCAGTGGACGATTGTTCCTCATTCCTATTTTGATCATTGCTTTATCAGGCACATATTTATTTATGGCACGAATGGAACTGATCAAGAAATCGAACGAAGAGCTTGAACATCAGGATACGCAAACTGAGAATCAAAAGGATTTCAAGGAATTTGCGATTTTTCAACAGCACACTTTAGGTACAATTGAAAAGATTGAATTTCCTTTCATGGATGATGATCCTGAAGAATTTTACACGATCAAATTTAAGGATCGTGCTGTTACAGTTAATCAGTTTAATGGCGAAATCGTTAAAGAAACAAAATATCCTTATACTGCAGCACTAGAGAAATTAAGTCTCGATATCCATACAGGCCGAACAAATGTGATTTGGGCTATTATTCTAGGTCTTGCTTCTTTAAACATTGTATTCTTTATTTATACTGGCTTTGTCATCACATTCCGAAGAACAAAAACTAAGATTAAAAATAAATATAAAGCCAACGAAGCTGAATTTATTATTTTAGTTGGCTCAGAAAATGGCAGTACTTTATTTTTTGCAAATCAGATTCATAAGCAACTACTGGCAGATGGTAAATGTTCGTTTGTTACAGCGATGAACCAATACCAAAACTATCCAAATGCGACACATATTTTAATATTCACTTCGACATATGGGATCGGGACAGCACCGACTGGAGCATCAAATTTTGAAGAGCTACTTGAGAAATTTCCTCAAGAACAGACAGTCCAATACAGTGTAATTGGATTCGGATCGAAAGCTTACCCAGATTATTGTGCCTACGCAGAACATATAGATAAACTTCTTGCGACCAAAGAATGGGCTACCCGCTTCTTAGATCTTCATAAAATTAATGATCGATCTGCTCATGAATTTACAAATTGGGTACATCACTGGAGTGAAAAATCGTGCATTGCTCTAGCTACTGCTCCATCTTTATACCAGTCAAAAGTTGCCAATCTGCAGCAACTTCAGGTTGTTAAAAAAACAAGCCAAGATCACGCGACATTCACTGTTGTATTTAAACCTCTCAGAAAGTTAAAATTTCAATCGGGCGATCTTTTAGCAATATATCCTGCACATGATAATAGGGAACGCTTTTATTCCATTGGTGAAAATAATGGAACGATTCAACTGGAAGTTAAGCTGCATCCTAATGGATTGGGATCAAATTTTCTATATGAATTAAAGGAAAATGACCATATTGATGCCCGGGTGATGACGAATCCTGACTTCCACTTTCCTAAAGCTCCTGCTGTTATTATGATTGCAAACGGAACAGGAATTGCACCTTTTTTAGGTATGATTCAAAACAATGTAAAAACACCTCTTCGTTTATATGCTGGTTTTAGATACAACAATACACTCACACAGCGCTATCAACAATTTGCACAAGAGGAAATTATAAAAAAACATTTAACAGCCTATCAGTTTGCATATTCAAGAGAATCAACAGCACAATATGTGATGGATCTAATCAAACATGACGTACAACTATTTGTAGAACATTTAGAGAATGACGGTGTCATTATGATCTGTGGATCGCTTCAAATGCAACGTGACGTCGAAAAGGTCCTTGAAGAAATGACCCTATCGCAAAAAGGTAAAGCACTGCTTTATTATAAGGAGAAGAAACAGATTCTAACCGATTGTTATTAAAAGACAAATCAATACTACTGCTCATGAGACTTCTTTGTACGGTCACCTTCCTATTTATTATAACGCTTAGTCAGGCACAGGTATTACAAAAAAAGCAAGTGACTTTAATGGGCTCTGTCTTTGAAATCACTATTGTAGACCGGGATACCGCATCTGCCCGAAATCATATTGATCTTGTAATAGCAGAGGTTACACGTATTGAGAATCTGATTTCAGAATGGAGACCGGAAACCCAGATTTCGGAAGTAAACCGCAATGCAGGTATTAAACCTGTAAAAGTAGATCGTGAAGTTTTTGATCTGACCAAAAGAGCAATCGCGTATTCCCGCAATTCAAATGGAGCTTTTGATATCAGTATTGTTGCTTTAGACAAAATCTGGAAATTTGATGGCAGTATGACCGAATTACCTACGGAAGAAGCTATTCGTAAGTCAGTTGAAAAAGTGGGTTATCAGCATATTATCTTAGATAGTGTCAATTGCAGTATTTACTTAGCACTCCCGGGTATGAAAATAGGTTTTGGATCAATTGGAAAAGGTTATGCGGCAGATCGTGGAAGAGCTTTGATGCAAGAAAAATATGTTTTAGCTGGCATCGTTAATGCATCTGGAGATCTATCGACCTGGGGGCTTCAACCAAATAATAAGCCTTGGTTAATAGGCATAAAAAACCCTTTCAAAGCTTATAAAACGATTAAAATATTAAAAATGCAGGAAAATTCTGTTGCGACATCGGGCAATTATGAGAAGTATGCTGAAATTGACAACAGACGATATGCACATATCATCAACCCTAAAACTGGCTATCCTTCTACTGGACTGACCAGTGTTACGATCTACGGCCCTTCTGCTGAGTTTGCGAATGCTCTAAGCACCTCGATTATGGTTCTAGGTCAAGAAGAAGGTATTTTATTAGCAAAAAGATTTCCCCTCTATCATTATCTTCTGATAACTGACAACGGAACTGTTATAAAAAGCCAAAGATAAACCTAGCGCTTCTTCTTTTCTGGTTCCGGTTCAATTTCTTCCACATCATCATCAAACAGGATTCGAACAGAAGGCGTATAGGTATCATCATTTTGTCCCGTTTTATTAGCCCAAAAAAAAGCACCTAAAAACAATAACGCAACAAATACACTACAGCCAATCAACATAAAGATGATACTCATAACACTATTTTAATATAAAAATCTTCTATAATCCCCTTCTTTTTGCAAACCATCTTGTCAAAATACTGGTGAATGATATAATCGTTACCGTACTTATAGGCATCAGTATTGCTGCAAACAAGGGAGACATTTCTCCTTGAACAGCAAAACTCAGTCCAATCACATTATAAAAAATAGAGATACAGAAACTTAAGTGAATAACACGGACTGCATCTTTACTAAAAGCAAAAAACTTAGGTAATTTATCAAAAGATTCGCCATCCAAGATTGCATCACAACCTGGAGAAAAATTATTGATATCATCACTGACCGCGATCCCTAGATCGGCAGTCTTTAGGGCTCCAGCATCATTAAGCCCATCTCCTACCATACAGACACGATGTCCATTCTCTTTGAATAAATTGATAATATCCAATTTATTCTGTGGAGATTGATTAAACAGCAATCGTGTTGTTGAAGGAAAAATCTCCTTTAATAAATCTTTTTTTCGATCATTATCGCCCGATATCAAGTGAAGATCATAATGTTTTAAATCATGAATAATACCGGAAAGCCCGGCACGCCAGGACTGTTCCATTGCAAAACTACCCTTTACTTCACCATTAATAGAAACAAATACATAAGAAGCTTCTGCTGCTCTAGTAGGCACATCTACAAAACGGGCACTACCGATCTTGATTGTATATTGGCCAATATGAGTTACTGACCCTTCTCCAATTTTTTCTTCATACCGATTAACCGGTACAGCATCTACTCCTTCTAACCATTTTACAATCTCCCGGCTCAATGGATGACTTGAATTTCGACAAGAAGAATACACCAATATTTTTTCTTCTTCTGTTAAATATCCGTCAAAAACAATTCCATTAACAGTAGGTGACGAGATTGTCCCTGTTTTATCAAATATTATCGTGTCAATTGATGCCATCTGCTCAATGGCATCTGTGTTTTTAACGTAGAATTTGTTTCGGTCAAATACACTTAAAGCTGCAGACAATGTAAATGGAGAACTCAATGCTAAAGCACAAGGGCAGGCGATGATCAATACTGCTGTAAATGCACCCCAAGCTTTATCGGTATCCGCGTCCATCATCCAAAAAACTGTTGCAGATAGGGCAATAACCAATAAAGCAACCGTAAAATATTTACTGATATAACTTATAAATGTCTGAAACTGTTTATCATATTGTTTAAAATTTTCATTATTCCAAAGCTTGGTTAAATAAGACTGCGAAACCGATTTGACCACTTCAAGCTCAATCGCTTCAGCCATTTGACGTCCTCCAGCATAAATCACTTCGCCTAGTGTTTTAGTCACAGGTTTTGACTCTCCAGTCACAAAGCTAAAATCTATACAGGCATCCCCGCGGAGCAACACCGCATCTGCTGGTATGATTTCATTATTTCGGACTAAAATCCGATCCCCAACTTTTAAATCGGCCAGCTGAATCGGTTTTTCCTTTTCATCGTGTATCGTTGTTACAGCTACAGGAAAATAACTTCTATAATCACGTTCAAAAGAAATGTGATAATATGTTCTTTCCTGAACCCATTTCCCAATCAATATAAAAAAGACCAAACTACAAAGTGTATCCCCAAAGCCAGCCCCGGTCTGCGAGATCACTTCATATGCGGTACGTACAAATAAGATAAATATTCCCAATGCCAATGGTACATCTAAGTTCAGTCTTTTTTGACGGATACTTAAAAATGCCGATTTAAAATAATCTGAAGCACTATACAGTAAAACAGGCAGTGTAAATAAAAGATTTGCATACCCAAAAAACACCGAATAGTTTTTTTCAAAACCTGCCAGTCCAAAGTATTCAGGGAAGCTCAACATCATCGAATTTCCAAAACAAAAACCTGCTACCGCTATTTTTGCTATCAATGGATTAGCATTAATTTTTTTGCCCGCCTTAACCACATCCTGCAAGGTAATCTTTGGTTCATAACCGATACTTCGCAGTAACTGTACAAGATCACGGAGTGATAATTCCGTATGCTTAAATGTGATACTTGCTTGTCTTTTCATGAAATCAACTTTCGAGACAAGTACATTTGGGTTTAATCTATACAGGTTCTCTAATAACCAGATACAAGAGCTACAGTGAATTACAGGAATGTAAAATGTTATGATCGTGATCTGCTCATCTTTATAGTCAATCAGTTTATCGGTAATAATAGCTTCATCCAAATAAGACAAATCAGCAGTTTTATCAAGGTTTGATTTTCCTGGATGCTGGTTATAGCGATAATAACTTTGCATATTATTATCATGTAAAATCTGGTATACTGTTTGGCAGCCTAAACAGCAGAAATCATGGTTATCAAATTGATAGCCACTGGAGACAACTGCATCACCACAATGAAAACAATGCTGGTCTATTTGAGTTTGTTTGATATCCACCATTACAGATTATTTAAATAGCTTGACTAAATAATTCTTTTTCGTTTTTGGAGTTTTGTAATTTCAGATCAAAAGCCATACAGATATTGCGTAGAAAAGATCTTCCTAATTGGGTTATAAGAACACGATCCTCATGAATAAGAACCAAACCCTCTTCTACCATTTTTTCTAAACGCTTTATAATAGACTCATTTTCAAACAAACCAACCGCTAAGTTTGTTTCTCCTTTACACATCAGATCTAAAATGTTGCGTCTAATAATCAGATCTTCGTCATCAAGTAAATGCCCTTTCACAACCGGCAACCGATTGTTTTCAATCATCTTTTGATATTCCTCCACACTTTTAACATTTTGTGCAAAAGCATCCCACGAATCACTGATAGAAGATACTCCGAGACCAATCAATAAGGGACGATAACGATCTGCATATCCCATAAAATTGCGATGAAGCCTTTGCTGTTGAAATGCAATAAACAATTCATCGCCAGGTTTAGCAAAGTGATCCATTCCAACATCTCTATATCCGGCATCTTGAATAAATTGCTTTCCCAAGGTATAAAGCGCAAGCTTTTCTTCTCCTTGAGGTAGGTCTAATTCAGTGTAATGACGCTGTCCAGGCTTTAACCATGGCACGTGCGCATAGCTATAGAAAGAAATTCGATCCGGATCAAGCAACAGCGATTCTTTGATCGTTTCTGTTATTGTTTTCAAACTTTGTTTGGGCAGTCCGTAAATTAGATCAAAATTAATAGAAGTATAACCGATAGTACGTGCCTCTTGCATAACGCGGCGTACATCTTCCACATCCTGCTTTCTATTAATGGTAAACTGCACAAGCGGATCGAAATCCTGAATTCCCAAGCTTAATCTTCGAAATCCCAACTGATATAAATCGGCTAAGTGTTCATAAGTCGTATTGCCAGGATGTGCTTCGAAAGAAAATGATGCATCGTCTGCGACCTGAGCTTTCGATAAAATACCCGCCAGTAATTTTGCTAAATTCTCTGGAGCAAAAAAGGTAGGGGTTCCACCACCAAGGTGAATTTCAGAAATCAAAGGCGCACCTTCCTTTAATATTGCTGTGTACATCCCCCACTCTTTTAGCAAACTGTCGATATAAGGTATTTCAACTTTATGATTTTTCGTAATTCGGGTATTGCAACCACAATATGTGCACAGACTTTCACAGAATGGCAAATGAATATAGAGGCTTATCCCTGCTTTTTTTGATTTTTGATAGGTATGATATACGCGACTAGACCATTCCTTCTCAGAGAATTGGTCGCTATTCCAAAATGGAACAGTTGGGTAACTCGTATATCTAGGGGCTGCAACATTGTACTTCCGTACTAAAGACTGCAAATCTATTCCATTGTTCGAATTCATGAGATTATAATTTTACAGGACATACTTTTAAACAACAACAAGCAGTGCCCACACATTTGCCAGCACCCCACAAATTCAAATTGCGAATTGTCTGTTCGGCAATACCTTTTGGACTTTGGTCCTCATAAGGTGTATTAGCAACTTGTATATCCAACTTTCCGGCTTCAACTAAGTCGATGTGTTCTGTCCCTAAAGTACGTGTCAGAATACGGCCTACACCCATATCTTTTAACACCCGGAGCATGGAAGCTTCTAGAATATCCTGTGCCGAAATGACAACAACATCTTTCCCTGTAGCATAAACTTTTGTTTCTTCATTTAGCCCATTAGAAATTAATGTCAAATCATGCATTTTACCATTAGCTAATGCTAATAACTCCTTTTCATAGGTCTGAATACTGTAAACAACTACTTTCATGCTATCTTTTTTGATATTCTAAATCCGAACTAGAACAAAAGTAAATAGTCTTCAAATACTTACACATGAAGTTCATCAGCTTAAAAAGTGATCTACGTCACATTTTTAAGCTTAAAAATGCTCTGAAAACGAAAAAGGGTCGCATCCTTACTGGATGCGACCCTTCTGATCAAAATATCTTGGTAATAAAAGACCTTACTGCTTTACCTTACGAAGTTTTTTAACTGAGAAAATACGAATGGCACTTTTCTCTTTTGCAATTAAATTTTCCTCTCTAAAATCGGCTAAAACACGCGAGATCGTTTCATTTGCAGTACCTGCAATTGTTGCGATTCCCTCTCTTGATATTTGAATAACACATTCATCTTCAATTGCTGTATTCACCGTTTTCTCAGCAACACTAATTAATGCATTGGCAATACGTTTACGTACCGTGTCATAAGCAAATCCCAACAATTGCTCTTCTTTCTCTCTAATATTTCCCGATAGCAACTGGATAAATTTACCTGCAATCAAAGGTTTGCGATAAATTAATTCAAAAAAGTCTTCTTTACTGATCAGTGCTATTTCGGATTTTTCAATAGCTTCAACATTATCAGAATAATTTTCATTCAACAGCATCGCTTCATAGCCTATATATGTACCTGCAATCTGAATATCTGTCGAAAGCTCCCGTCCATCATTATAACATAGAAAACTGCGGACCTGTCCACTCAACACAAAATAGACGAATACGGGTACATCACCCTCTTCGTAAATACTTTGTTTCTTTTTGAATACTTTAACACGAGATTTTTCAATGAGTTCTTTCAACAAAAAATCTTGTTCTTCAGGACTTAAATACAAGGAGTTTTTAACTGTTATGGCCTCGCCTATCTGTCCCCGCTTTTTAAAGCGCACATCAATGGCATTTAACAACTCAACATCATCAAAAGGTTTTGTTAAATAATCATCTGCTCCTAGCTCCATTGCTTTTCGCATATCAGACCGTTCAACTTTAGCCGTAAGGAAAATAAAAGGTATGTGTGCCGTTTCTTCGTTCTTACTTAGAATATATAAAACGCCATAGCCATCTAACTCAGGCATCATAATATCACAGAGAATCAAATCGGGCAAATGAGTTGTTGCTAAATCAACACCATCACGGCCATTTTCCGCTGCAAGTACATGATAACGTCCTGTTAACTCCAAAATCTCTGTCGTTCCTTCCCGTATATCTGTATTATCCTCTATAATTAATATTGTCTTCTTTTCCACCTCAATTATTTATTTTGGGTAAATATCATCTTAAAAAAAGCTCCTTCGTTGATGGCAGATTTGTATTCCAATAATCCTTCCATAAGATGAACATAACGTCTTACAATGTTCAATCCTAATCCTGTACCTGGTATATTGCCTGTATTATGAGCTCTAAAAAACGGTTCAAATAAATTGATCTGATCTTCCTGCGGAATTCCTATTCCATTATCACGGACTGTGATGATGCAAATATTATCCTCGATTATAGTATTAAACTCAATGAAGGTATCTTCACCAGAATATTTTATCGCGTTTGAAATCAAATTAACAACCGTATTTTTAAGTAAATTAGAATCCATCATAAACAGTCCAACCTCACCTGTGTGCTGATAAACAATATGTTGATTCTTTTTACAGATCAATTGCATCTCTTCGGTAATTTCTTCTGCTAATCCAACCACATTGATCATTTGCTTATTGACCGTAACAACACCTGCTTCCAACTTTTCCAGTGATAGAAAATCATTTAAGATGCTTGTTAGCAATTGAACAGAGCTCTTAATTTTACCGGTGTGTTTCAATACACTTGCAAAATCTGGTTTTTCAATATACTTATCGATCAATGAAGCTGATAACTGTACAGAGCTCAAGGGAGTTCTAAATTCATGCGAAGCCATGGAAACAAATCGCGATTTTAGCTGACCAAGTTCTTTCTCCTTCTCAAGCGATTTCGAAACTTCAGCCTTTGTTTTCTCCAGTTCCGAAACAAGCATAATCAAATCTTTCGTTCTTTCGCTCACTTTCTGTTCAAGCTCGACAGCATGTTTTTTCAATCGGTTTTCCGCGGCTTTTTCTCTTGTAAGATCATGAATAAAGCCTGTAAAAATATTTCTATTTTTATACCACACCTCACTCACTGCCAAACGAAAAGGAAAGGTGGTTCCATCTTTCTTTCTTCCAAGAACCTCCCTTCCTATTCCAATTATCTTTTTGTGCCCTGTTCTTTTATAATTATCGATATAGCTATCATGGCGACTATGATCCGGTTCGGGCATTAACATCGAAACATTATTACCGATAACTTCATGATCTGAATAACCAAATAAACTTGACGCTGCCGGATTAATAGATTCGATCAATCCCCGATTGTCGATCGTAATAATTCCATCAATAGCATGATCAACAATTGCTTCTAAAAGCTTCGCACTATCCATTTACTATTTCACTAGTTTTTTATACTTAAGACGGTGTGGAGTGACATCGCCAATTCTTTTCTTTCTATTTTCTTCATATTCTGAATAGTTCCCTTCGAAGAAATATACCTGAGAATCACCTTCAAATGCTAAAATATGCGTACAGATACGATCTAAGAACCATCTATCGTGGGAAATAACAACTGCACAACCACCGAAATTCTCCAAACCTTCTTCCAAAGCACGTAAAGTATTCACGTCAATATCATTGGTAGGCTCATCCAGAAGAAGTACGTTCGAACTTTTCTTCAATGTAATGGCCAAGTGTACACGGTTACGCTCACCACCAGATAACACACCAACTTTTTTCTGTTGATCTGCTCCATTAAAGTTAAATTTTGAAACATACGCTCTCGAGTTTGATGAGCGGTTGCCCAACATAATATTCTCGTTTCCATCGGTAATATTTTCCCATACTGATTTCTCCGGATCCAAGTCATCATGGTTTTGATCCACATAACCAAGAGCTACCGTTTCGCCGACTTTAAATGTACCCGTATCAGGCTGTTCCTGTCCTGTAATCAAGCGGAACAAAGTTGTCTTACCGGCACCATTGGGACCAATAATACCCACAATACCGGCAGGAGGAAGTGAGAAACTTAAGTTTTCAAATAAGATACGGTCACCGTAAGATTTTGAAATATTATCTGCTTCAATCACGACATTACCTAAACGTGGTCCCGGTGGAATGAATAATTCTAATTTCTCTTCACGGTCTTTCGTTTCCTCTGAAGCTAATTTCTCATAATTATGAAGACGTGCTTTAGATTTGGCATGTCTAGCTTTAGGAGCCATACGCACCCATTCCAATTCACGTTCTAATGTTTTTTGACGTTTTGACTCTGTTTTTTCCTCTTGCGCTAAGCGTTTAGATTTTTGATCTAACCAAGAAGAATAGTTTCCTTTCCAAGGAAGACCTTCACCGCGATCCAATTCCAGAATCCATCCAGCGACATTATCCAAGAAGTAACGATCGTGGGTTACAGCGATAACTGTACCTTTATATTGTTTTAAATGTTGTTCTAACCAATCGATAGACTCAGCATCCAAGTGGTTGGTTGGCTCATCTAATAATAAAACATCCGGTTCTTGTAGCAAAAGACGACACATTGCCACGCGACGGCGCTCCCCTCCTGACAAATTGGCAATCTTAGCATCAGGCTCTGGACAACGTAAAGCATCCATGGCACGTTCTAATTTTGAGTCAATTTCCCAAGCATTGGTTGCATCAATAATATCCTGAAGTTCACCTTGTCTAGCCAAAAGCTTATCCATTTCATCTGCATTTTCATACACTTCAGGTAAGCCAAATTTTTCATTAATTTCTTCGTACTCTTTCAGAATACCCGTGATCTCGGCAACACCTTCTTGAACAATTTCAAGTACTGTTTTTTCCGGATCTAAAATAGGTTCCTGCGCTAAATAACCCACAGAATAACCTGGTGAGAAAACAACTTCACCTTGAAAAGATTTATCTAAACCAGCAATTATCTTTAACAGTGAAGATTTTCCGGAACCGTTAAGACCGATTACACCAATCTTTGCACCGTAGAAAAAAGAAAGGTAAATATTTTTTAAAACTTGTTTTTGAGGAGGGTAGATTTTGTTGACACCCGCCATTGAAAAGATTATTTTTTCGTCTGACATACTAATCAATTATTCTTTGTTTGGACAATAAATACACACAAATGTAAACTTTTATACTGACATTTTGATCGATTTAATAGCATGGCTTAATTGTTGATAAATATTACTAAAATATTAAGGATTGATAAAGTAAATTTATTACATTTATATCATTCTTGGTCATTAAAAGAAAGGTAAATTACATGGAAGCAAAATTTTCACCGCGCGTAAAAGATGTCATATCGTACAGTAGAGAAGAGGCTTTGAGGTTGCGTCACGATTATATTGGCACAGAACACTTGTTGTTAGGTTTGATTCGTGAAGGTGATGGCATGGCAATTAAGATTTTGAAAAATATCGGAATTGACACTGCGGCTTTACGTCAGTCTGTAGAGGAGGCCGTGAAAAGCTCAGCTGTATCTCGCGCTCCAATTGGCAATATGCCGCTTACTAAACAAGCAGAAAAAGTACTTAAAATCACATATTTAGAAGCTAAAATTTTTAAAAGTGAAATCATAGGAACAGAGCATTTGCTATTGGCAATTTTGAGAGATGAAGATAATATCGCTTCTCAAATATTGCAACAATATCAGGTGAGTTATGATATCTTCAAAGCGGAAGTAGAACAAAATAAAACAACTATCCGAGATGAAGCTCCAGGCTCGTCCACTGGTGATGACGATTATCCTGAAGAAGAGCAATTCATCCAACCGAAGAAGGTTTCTGACATTAAATCTAAAACTCCGGTTTTGGATAACTTCGGCCGCGATTTAACAAAAGCTGCTGAGGAAGGTCGTCTTGATCCTATTGTAGGTCGTGAAAAAGAAATCGAACGTGTTTCTCAGATTTTATCACGTCGTAAGAAAAACAACCCGTTGTTAATCGGAGAACCGGGTGTTGGTAAATCTGCCATTGCAGAAGGACTTGCACTACGTATTGTACAACGTAAAGTATCACGTGTACTGTTTAACAAACGTGTCGTTACGCTTGATCTCGCATCTTTAGTGGCTGGTACAAAATACCGTGGCCAATTTGAAGAGCGTATGAAAGCTGTGATGAATGAATTGGAGAAATCTCCAGATGTGATTTTATTCATTGATGAGATTCATACCATTGTAGGTGCCGGTGGAGCTTCGGGTTCATTAGATGCATCCAACATGTTCAAACCTGCTTTGGCAAGAGGTGAGATTCAATGTATCGGTGCAACTACATTAGATGAGTACCGTCAGTACATCGAGAAAGATGGGGCTTTGGATCGTCGTTTTCAACGCGTAACCATTGAACCTGCAACTCGTGATGAGACTATTGAGATTTTAAATCGTATTAAAGATAAATACGAAGAACACCATAATGTCAACTACACTTCTGAAGCTATTGAAGCTTGTGTAAGTTTAACGACTCGTTACATTACAGATCGTTTCTTACCGGATAAAGCTATCGATGCGCTGGATGAAGCTGGTTCACGTGTGCATTTAACAAACATACATGTTCCACAATCTATTATTGATATCGAAGAGAAAATCGAAGAGATCAAATTAGAGAAAAATCGTGTTGTTCGCAGTCAAAAATATGAAGAAGCTGCAAAACTACGTGATACGGAGAAAAAACTGTTAGAGGAACTTGACCGTGAAAAATTAGCGTGGGAAGAGGAAACGAAAGCAAAACGTTATGTCGTAACTGAAGATAATGTTGCAGAAGTTGTTTCGATGATGACAGGAATTCCTGTACAACGCGTTAACCAGACAGACAGTCAAAAACTGTTGAACATGGGTGACCTAATGAAAAACAGAATCATCGGACAAGATGATGCTGTTCAAAAATTAGTGAAAGCTATCCAACGGACACGTGCTGGTCTTAAAGATCCGAAAAAACCAATTGGTTCTTTTATATTCTTAGGTCCTACTGGTGTTGGTAAAACTGAGTTGGCAAAAGAGTTAGCACGCTTTATGTTTGATTCTGAAGATGCATTGATTCAGATAGACATGAGTGAGTACATGGAGAAATTTGCGATATCACGTTTAGTGGGAGCGCCTCCGGGATATGTTGGTTATGAAGAAGGTGGACAGTTAACAGAGAAAGTTCGTCGTAAACCATATGCTGTAGTCTTATTGGATGAGATTGAAAAAGCACATCCAGATGTTTTCAACTTATTATTACAAGTTTTAGACGAAGGACAATTGACAGATAGTTTAGGTCGTAAAGTTGATTTTAGAAATACCATCATCATCATGACTTCTAATATCGGAGCACGTCAATTGAAAGAGTTCGGTCAAGGTGTTGGTTTTACCACTGCGGCAAAAACAACGCAAGCAGATTCACATTCAAGAACTGTTATCGAAACAGCGTTGAAACGTGCTTTTGCTCCTGAATTCTTAAACCGTATCGACGATGTGATTGTTTTCAATTCGTTATCGAAAGAGAATATCTTCAAAATCATTGATATTGAGTTGAAATCTCTATTCGGTAGAATCACAGATTTAGGTTACACAATAGATTTGACTGAAACTGCAAAAGAGTTTATCGCAGAAAAAGGATATGACACTAATTTCGGAGCCCGTCCATTAAAACGAGCAATTCAGAAATATTTAGAAGATCCAATCGCTGAAGAAATCTTAAAAGGTGATATCAAATCTGGCGATCGTTTAAAAGTTGATTTAAACGCTGAAACGAAAGAAATAGAAGTCACTGCTGATCGTTCTGAAAGACCGATTGAGCCGGCAGATAAAAAAGAAGATTAATAGAATTTGATTTATTTAAGAAAATGCACCATTCGTGGTGCATTTTTTGTTAGAAAGTGTTAATAGAATGTTAAACTATTTTAGATACGAACAGTCTTACAAATTAAGGAACAAAAAAACTACAGATATGAAAAGAATTTTATTAGCCTTATTAATAGGTGGTGCAACCTTAACTTCACTTAGTTCTTGCACGAAAGAGTATATAACTCAAGAAGTTAATGTATTAGATGGAGTTAGTTATGTTTACCCCGTTAACTCCAATCAATGGACAAAAAATGGAAATATTTATAGTATTGAGATTCCTGTGAAGGACTTAGATGCACAATATTACGAAGATGGGCATGTAAGTGTAGCTGTAAACTTTGTAGATTCTAAAACATACCAACTAATTCCTGCTATAATATTTGGTCATGACTACTCTTCTAACTATTCAATTGGTAAAGTACGTATTTTAGCAAGGGATGTAAGTGGTTTAACTCCAAAAGCTCCTAACGATATGGACATCAAAATTGTTTTAACAGATGCTACTGCTGGTAATTAATTTTTCTTAAAAAACGAGTAAATTTAAATGATTAAATCTACTTGTTTTTTTATTAAGGTTTTACTTAAATAAGTCGTCCTACAAGGCATAGCCTTAACATGAACCCAATGTTGCTTAGGTAGTTATTTTATACCGTTCAACATCTGAGCAATTTCTTTGAATTGTTTTCTTGATTCAAAAGAACAATATTAGACTTCGTCTTATCTCCCTCATCATTTTTGCATACTTTAAAATGACATCTACTTTTTGATGCGATCTGAGGTGAATGAGAAATCGAAATAACTTGCATGCTATTCGCTAATCATGCTCCCAGACCTAATACTTTCTGATTATATCCAGTTACCAAACACAAGCTTATTCCGAATGAGACCTAGAAATAAAGAAGAAAGTATAAGAAAGAATATTAAAAAAAAATAAAAATATTTTATTGACTTCTTTCTTAATGTTACATTATCCTTATATTTTTCATAAATATTCATGTATCGTTTATTCCAGAAAAAAATAAAATAAGTGGTGGAAAAACTAAGGATTACCATCAAGTATTCTAAAGTATCTGTCGGGCCTTGACGAGCATTCACATCCTGATATATAATATAGGAATAGCAAAAAAACATATAAATTCCAAAGAACATACCAAAAAATAGCCCCCCTACTGTGAGCGGTAGGTTATCATTTTTAAATTCATTATCCTTATAATAACTGTTGAAGATTACAAAAAATAATTTATCCATACTTTATTCCTATATAACTAATAACGAGCTTCTGTTGCCTTGATAAGAATTATAACTTCTCTATTTAAGTTATCTGCGCCAAATTTAATTTACTTCGATTTACAATCCTAAAAATTATTCTACAATAACATTAATCCCAGCCATATTGGCTTTGTATTTAATCTTTTCAATCAAACCATAATAGCTCCAGTTTCGTAATAGAAATTCATCCTCTTTAGCAAACTCTTCTTTGGTCGTCTGATTGACTAATAATAATGTTCCTGCTTCAGATTTCACACATATATCAATCAGCCTTCGACTATAAAGATGGAGACGACTATCTACATACTGCTTCTCCTTTTCGTTATACTGCTCCAAACTTTTCATCTTTTTCTTACGACCATGACCACCCCTATTGAATGCTGAAGCTTTTTGCAATCGTTGCCTAGCAGCCTGAATAGCCATCCGACGATATAAAAACTCTTCTTTGTTTCCTATTTGATAACTGTCCTTGTCAATAGATACTGTAATTGGATGCTCTACGGACAAGGATGCTTCAGCAATGATATGATCTTTCAGTTCGTGTTGCTTTTTCGGTAATTCTAGAGCTAACAACAGAAATATCTTCCCTTTCACAATCTGGATAGAACTAGTACAAATTTTGATCTGTCCGACCAATGCTCTCTGTAGTAACACCCTTTTGTCTGATCGATCTTTACCTAAATACGTGCGGAAAGGGATTTTGAAAAGCTGCAATTTAAAATCCCACCCTTTCTCATCATTACTAAGTTTCACCTGATTTCCACCGAAGGGAATTGGCATATCTTTTTTATAGTTCCGCAATGATTTTTCACCTTTCCAATAAGCCACCCGATCAGTACTAAAAGCTCTGTTCAACGTCATATTCATTGCCGAGAGAATATTCGATGGTAATTTACCTTTAAAATATAGAGCCAATATTCGATAGGTAGTATTCATCTTAGACGATGTGAATATACCTTCTGGGTCTTTATCAAAATCCGCAAGCTTCACCTTGACCTCATCGCGTAAATAAATAAAATCTTTTATCTGCTCTTGGATGTATTGGTGCGTCATCACCATATTTGATCCACGGTATACAATGTCTTGCCATTCGAATAATTTTTTATAATATTCAGCCCGTTGCTCTTTATCATCACAGTCCAAATAAATCTGAACTTTTCGGGTTAAAATTAGAGTATCTTTTTCCATAGCGATATATTTTATTAAGCTGTTTTCTTTGCAGTTTTTATCTTAGCATGAGCCTGCACGAACAGTTGTTTGACCAGGGATGGGTTCAATTTTAGGGCTTCCGAAATTTGCTCAAAAGAAAATTGAAGTTCATAGCGCATATGAAAGATTTCGGGCTGTTGATCATTGAATTCACCTTGCAACACAATTTTAGATGGTTTATTTAGGAGTTCCATTTGCTGCGAACTATTGAATACAGAACGTAGTGTATCAATCGTTTTTTCAACCTGCAAGCTGACTTCATAGTCAGATATGCCTCCCAAATAATAGGCAATGCGTTCATAGTTAAAGCTATATTTTAAACAAAGTTTGATGAATAGCTGCTGTTGATTGTTAAGGCTTGGCAGTAGTTTGTTGAGCTTATCCAATCGCTCTTGCTTTTCTTCCTCAAGTTTCTCCATATAGATCAAATCCATTTCTTCCTCTTCTTCCATTTCATAACCCATTAGAAACTCTTGATAGTTTTCAATGCCATCGAGTCGTAACAGGTTTCTGTGAAATCTATCTCGCGTAGTGTTGTAGAATGCATGAATAGCCGATTTAACCTGAGCCTTTAAAAAGGTTAAAGTATCGTCTATATCCTTAACCTGTTTTCGGTACAGCCATAGTCGCAATAAAGCTTCCTGTGCTATACTTTCTGCCGCACAATCATCTTTTGTTGCCCGAAATGTACTTGCAAAAAGATATCCGTAAAAGCGATTGTAGAAAAAATTTAAGCCTCTTTCATCTCCATTTTGGAGAAAGGAGATGTATTTCTCAGCTTGCTGTATTTGTAAAGTTTTATTCATAATCAACGTTTTAGTGAAGGCATACGAGAATGCCAATTAATTGGTTCTTCACCTCAACAGATCTCAGCTGGTCTGGCGGATTTTATTGGAAACTGAGATCATGTTTGAGGTATATTAAAACGACTTAGAACGTTCATATCATATTGGAATTGATCGGAATATGCAAGTTTTAACGAGAGAATGCCCATCTATTGTGTATGCTTCTATTTAAGCTTAAAGCGTGAGAAACTAATTGTGTAAGCTCGTTTATTTTCAGTGCAAATAAAGTGACCTGAGGGTGACTAGCATTGTGTATCTAAATTTCGGGATTACAGCAGCCCATTGTGTAATGAAATTATGTCAACAGCAAGACCCATCCATGCATAACTAATGCATTCTACGCTGGCTAGTTGTAATAAATAAGTATTTAGAGAGTGACCTATAGTCCTCACCCTACGGCGCCACAAGAAGCCTCAAGAATTATTTATTTATCAGGATATATCAGAATGAGAAGTATTCTATACGCTATATTTGACCTTTAACTCTTCGAAAACTAGATTAGCAGGCTGGCAATCATCGAGCGACACGTCATTCTGAGACAAAAGGAACTGCTCTTGTTCATCAGTTAGTTTGAAATTGGTCTCTTTCGACTCGTATGTAGCCCCGATAAGTTCGAGTACTTCGAGGAAAAAAGAAGTCTTGTCTTCTGGAACAGATACTTTAAATGTAGTCATACTCAAATTTAGCAATAAATATTATAAGTACCTAATTGGCAATAGTTTGAAGAGCTTATATCAGGTTATATTGTGTTAGATTTACTATGGTCAGTAAACTTAGAATTAAAAAATGTTTTTTGTTCATAAATTGTAAATACCCTTCAATTCATAGTCAGTAGCTACCAATGCTATTTTCTGTATTCAGTGAGTGGCAACGGCCCTCACCCTACGGCGTCACAAGAAGCCTCAAAATGTATGTTAGTATTAGGAAATAAATTTACATTTTCAATTCACTTAAATTCGATATTTGCTGTTTCCAATTTCTTTTATCCTTCCCAAAACAATTGGTATATAAACCATTACCAATAGGGAAGCTCGCCCATTGCATATAACAAGTATTCAGTGAGTGAAATTTATCCTCACTCTACGGCGCTACAAGTAGCCTCAAAATTTATGCTAGTAGCACACAAAATATTACATTTTGAATTTATTAAATCCTACTTTCTACCTTTTTTAAATGTCTTTCATGATTACACACAAAAAATAAGTTAGACTACTCATTATCAATAGGGAAGCCTTCCCATTGCATATCAAAAGTATTTAATGAGTGACATTTGTCCTCACCCAACGGCGTCACAAGCAGCCTCATTTATTTTTATGGTGAGCTAGAAATTAACCTTCTAACCCTTTAAATTCTAACTATTTTCAAACGCTCTTTTAAATTGTAGTCAGTAGCAACTCATCTTTTAAGATTACAAATGATGAGCCTGTTGTATATACCTTTCAAATTATGGTCAGCAACAACGCACTTGAAAACATTGCATATAAAGACGGCGTTGTATATACCTTTCAAATTATGGTCAGCAACAACAGTGACAAAAGATTACCTTGCAAGTACTGAGTCGTACAGACCTTTCCAACCTGTGGTTGGTAACACCAATCCTATTATCAATATTCAGTGAGTGGCAAATACCCTCACTCTACGGATGTAAACCTCAATCATTTTATGCTACAGTTAGTTTGTAAATCGCATCATTAACAAACATAGTTCTGACGCCTTAGTTGTATATAGATTTTCTAAAATCAGGTTGACAACTACAGTAAAGTTGCTTATATATTCCACTACCTAAGATAGAACAACCTATTTTAATGCCTCGAGTTACTCCTAGGATTGAGTATACTTCAAGTTCGTAAACAAGCCAATCCTAAAACATATTTAATTACATAAATCCTAATCACTTTTGTTTTGCATATGCTTTATTTTTCCACAGAGACTAAGTTGTGTAAATTTATATCAATAGGAAAACCTTCCCATTGTGTATAAATACTATTCAGTGAGCGGTAAAAACCCTCACCCTACGGCGCTACAAGTAGCCTCAATATATTATATGGTGAACTAGAAACTAACCTTCTAACCCCTTAACTTTATAACTATTTTCAAACGCTCTTTTAAATTGTAGTCAGTAATAAAAAGAAAATCTAAAGTATGAAATCTACTGGGGTTGTATATACCTTTTCCAACTTGTAATCAGAAACAAAACATACTATCTTCAGTATTCAGTGAGTGGCAAAACCCTCACCCTACGGCGTCACAAGAAGCCTCAATTATTTTATGTGGTGAACTAGAAATTAACCTTCTAACCCTTTAAATTCTAACTATTTTCAAACGCTTTTTTTAAATTTCGGTTAGTAACAACAAAATCAGAGTGTTATATATCGGCATCACGGTTATAAATACCTTTCAATTTGTAGTCAGTAAAAACAACTGCACTTTACAACAGTTATTAGATCTTGTTGTATATATCTTTCAAATTGTAGACAGTAACAACCTTTTCACATAACATGCGAACAGCCTTAGTGTTATATATACCTTTCAAATTATGGTCAATAACAAAACTGTTATTTTCGGTATTCAGTGAGTGGTAAAAACCCTCACTTTACGGCGTCACAAGAAGCCTCAATTATTTTATATGGTGAGCTAGAAACTTTCCTTCCAACTCCCTAACTTCCTCACCTTCAAATTCATCACGTAGTGAGTCCTATCCCACTAACTATTCCAATCAATAGCAATATGTCAAAGAACTAAGAAGTTTATTCTTGGTTTATAATTCCTCTTGCAGAGGAACACATTACATTTTGTCTTTACCAACAAACTTTCGTAATTTTAAATCAAATTTATACTTTGTCAACCATAATCATTCCATGGTATCCTACCGATTTACCGGTATAGTACCGATCCACAAAATCATAGCATATGAACACTATTTTTGAAGAAAAAAAAGAAACCATGCACATCGGTCACAATATAAAACGGATAAGAGAAATTCAAGGAATTAAACAAGAGGCCCTTGGGCAATTATGCAGAAGCAAATACTCTCAACAACGTATTTCTGATTTTGAAAATATGGTTGCTTTTGACGAACCTCTTTTAAAAGAATTGGCAGATGCACTTGGGGTAACACCAGATTTCGTCAAATCGTTTAAAGACGAAAATGTAATATATAATATCCAGAATAACACGAATACATTTAATGATCATGCAATAGATCAAAGTCATAGTCAGCATACCCAACCAACATTCAATTCTGATGGTTCCGACAAATTATTGGCACTACTGGAAAAATTCATTGAGGAAGACCGTATCAAAACACAATCTATTGCAGCATTAAGTAAAGCGGTTTTAGATCTGGCCAGTGAAGTGAAAAAATTGAAAGAGGATAGAAATAGTTAATTGATCAAATATTCAACATCTCATCATATATTTTATGAGCAATCTCAGCTTATGCAAGACCTTTGAATAAGCTGAGACGCCGAAAACTTATAGAAGTACAAAATTCAAGCACTCTATCAAGGATAATGTTGTTAACTCTTTATCTATCTTAAACATACCTGCACACCAAAATTGACCAGATGATTTTTAGTACTGACACGTACTAATCAACAATATTTAACAAGGCCTTAGCATGCGCTAGTGCTGCAGAGGTAGGTTTTATTCCACTCAACATCTGAGCGATTTCTTTGATACGCTCTTCTTGATTTAAAAGCACAATATTAGATTTTGTTTTATCACCTTCATCAATTTTATAGACTTTAAAATGAGATCTACCTTTTGATGCGATCTGAGGTAAATGAGAAATCGCAATAACTTGCATATCTCCGGCTAAGCGTTCCATAATCTCCCCAACTTTCAATGCTACTTCACCAGAAATACCGGTATCAATTTCATCAAAAATAATCGTCGGTAATGCTGAACTCTTTGCAATCAAAGATTTAATCGCAAGCATAACACGCGATAACTCTCCACCTGAAGCAACCTTATGAATTGTCTGTAATTCCTGTCCTTTATTTGCCGAAAATAAAAATTGGATACTGTTCATTCCATTTTCTTTCAGTTCATTTTCCGCTAAATCCTCCAGCCTGACTTCCAGTTTGGCATTTGGCATGCCTACTTCCGCTAAGATTGAAACGACATGCTTTTCAATTTGAGGTAAAGCTTTTTTCCGCAATTCAGTTAATGCTTTTCCTTTTTCTAAAGCCTGCTGATAAGTCTCGGTCAGCTCTTTCTCTAAGGCAATAATTCGCTCATCCTGACTATTAACATCCAGTAGTTTTTGTTCTAAAGCATCTTTGATTGCTATTAAGTCTTCAACTGTATCGACATGATGCTTCTTTTGAAGGTTATAAATCAAACTCAAACGTTCATTGATCAACAATAATTTGTCCTGATCCAAATTTGTTCCCTGCTCCAGATAACCAATTTCTGTAGCAATATCCTTGGCCTCTATCCAGACACTCCGAAGTCGATTGACCAGATCGGGCAAAGCTGTAAGATAAGAAGCTACAGACTCTAACTGACCTAAAGATTCTTTCACCTGTAAGATTACGTTCTGCTCCTGCTCCTCTAAGATATGTACGGCACCAAGTAAACCTCTTTTTATCTCTTCTGCATTCTCAAGTTGTTGCTGCTCGGCCTCCAAATTTACCTGCTCATCTGCAGTTAGCGATGCTTGATGAAGCTCATCAAACTGAAATTGATTAAAATCTGCTTCAATATGAGCTTGCTTGGCTTGTTCCTTTATCTTTCTTAATTCGTTTTTAACTTTTTTATACCTTAAAAATGAGGTTAGGTAACCCGCTTTTAAAGCAGTGGACTTTGCTACATTATCCACGACCAAAAACTGAAATTCTTCCGTATTGATCTGCAAGGTGGCATGCTGTGAATGAATATCAATCAACTTTTCACCTAAACTTTTAAGGATAGCTAAGGTAACTGGTGAATCGTTCACAAAAGCACGCGACTTACCATCTACACTAATTTCACGACGAATAATGGTTTCATTTTCATAATCCAGATCATGTTCCTGAAAAAAACCTTTCAGATCGTATGCTTCAATTTGAAAAAAACCTTCAATGCTGCATTTCTTATTTTGATTAAAAAAATATTTTCCTTCTACCCTACTTCCTAAAATAAGGGATAGCGCACCCATGATAATTGACTTACCCGCACCAGTTTCACCTGTGATGATATTCAATCCTTTATCAAATTGAATTGATAATTCGTCAATCAATGCGTAATTCTTAATATCTAATCTCGCTAGCATATTTTTTTATGTGTCTATTTTTTGACTTAATTTATATGAGATTAATCTTGAACGCTATCAAATTTAAACGAATATATCGCTCTCTCCGTTACCATCAAGAATTATTTAATATCGGAAAGATAATAAATATTATCTTTTTATAAGCTAACTGAAAACGAGCTAACTATAAAAATTTCCAGCACTAAGATAAAACAATAAATGATAATTTACTAATATAAATAGCTAAAAATCTATTTATATTAGTATAAATAAGCGGTATGTGGAAGAAAAACAAACCTATATAACCATCTAGCTGTACAAAAATATATGTAAGGGAGACAAGATAAATAAGCGAATGTATACGAAGTGCGCGCGTTAATTTGTATTAGCACAAAAGGGAAAAGAACACTTCGGCAAGTATCATAAGTAAAAGCATTTGAATAAAAAAAGACAGGCACGATAAATTTTCGTATACCTGTCTTTCAGATCTCTGCCTAGCGGGAGCAGAAACATATCGTTATTTAAAAATCACAGTTGGCGCAATTCCTGTCCAGGATTTTGGAATATTCTTCAAGCCAAATAGCTTAGCGAGTACCAAAGAGGTATTTTTATTACTATTAAAAAACTGATCAGTAAGCCCTAGATTTTTAATTTTTGGACCGGTAATCGCCCATGGAATCTGCATTTCATTCATAGTCACGCCACCATGACCTTTTTTTATACCGCCATGATCTGTAATAAACAAAAAGTAGGTATCATCGTAAAGCTTTTGTTCTTTAAGCTTATTAATGAAATTACCGATTTCTACATCCACCTCTTCAATTGCTGTAATATACTGCGGCGACATCCATCCATATTCATGTCCTGCATGGTCTGTATGCACACTATACAAAAAGACTAAAGTAGGATCATTTTTATTTTTCTCTATAAATTTCAATGCTTTTGCATAATTATCTTTATACCTGTCGCCTTCCTCAAAGGAGACTTCATCCAAATATTTTTTGTTAATTGGATTGATTAATTCGGCCCAGTTGTAGTAAAATGATGTTTTTGCATTGTTTTTTTTATCTTTCAATACCTTGAAGATAGACGGACTATATCCCTGCTCATCTGTTTCTATGGCTTTTAATGTATGGTTTTCCATTGTCCAGTTGTTGGCTGTTATACCGTGTTCTTCCGGTCCCTGTCCCGTTAAATGACTTGTCCAATTGGGCAATGTGATCGATGGCATTACGGGCCTATTTGTCAACGTAATCAGTCCTTTTTCAAATAACCGATCAATATTAGGGTGTTTAGAACCGTTGAACCCTTCAGTACTAAAACCATCAAGGCCAATTATAACTACCCTTTGTGCGTTTACATTAACGTAAACCAGTATAAACAATGCTACTATTAATACTCTTATTTTCATGGTATTATATATTATATTTTTTTACAGAATTTCACTCACTGCATCACCAGAACAATTCGGTCCCATTACATTGGTAAAACTAAAGTTAGAAAATATCTTTTGTTTAGCAAACATAAACTTTGTTTATTAAAACTAAAATTACAATTTTCTAAACCACCGTTTACCTACTGATAAGCAGCCTTTTATTAAATACCTACTCTTTCTTTTAAAACAAAATTCATCTATAGCATATTGTATCCATACTAGCAGTTCCCAATCTATTATTCCAGATACAGCGGGCAACATTATTCCTGCGCCAAATTATTTTTATGAAATAAAACTAATTACCGCATCTTTATATAAATTACTAAATGAACAAGATGGAGATAACAAAGATTTCATTAACAATTGGTAGCATCATCATCAGTGGCAGTTTATTTGCACAGAGCCCCAAAATTATTAAGACGGATTTAAAAGAGGTTATGCTGTATACCAATGCGGCTGAACTGAATCATCATGCTACCGTAAACCTGCCCACAGGAACTAGTGAACTTGTATTTACACATGTTGCAAATGGCATCGATGAAAACAGTATTCAGATCGGAAGCTCTCCTAACGTAACGGTGATGTCCGTACGGTCAGCTGTCAATTATATTGGTGCTGATGTCAAAAGTGATGCATTTGTACAAGCAGAGAATTTATACAAAAAGGAGGCTAACGCTTTAAAAGCTTTTGAAAATCAAAAGGCTACGGAAGAAAGTATCTTAAAACTACTGGAAAACAATCAAAAAATAGCTGGAACAAATGGTAGTACCACTGTTGCTGAACTTGCTAAAATGGCCGATTATTATAAGACTAAATACCTGGAGGTAAAAAGTAATATTACCATATTAGAAGATAAAATCGTTAGCCAGCAAGATGTCGTTAACAGAGCAAAAGTCCAGCTAGAAGAGGTACAGGGACAAACAACAGGTTCAGGGGGACAACTGATTGTTCAGGTTATCAATAACCAAGCTGGAAATCAACCTTTCGACATTACGTACACATCTTCACAGGCATCCTGGAATGCATCATATGATCTACGATCCGCTAGTACTACTGCACCGTTGGAAATTATTTACAAAGCGAATGTCACGCAAGAAACCGGGATCGACTGGAAACAGGTTCATCTGACCTTGTCAACAGGTGCTCCGTCTCAATACGGAATAGCGCCAACGCTAGTTCCTTGGCAACTGTATTATAATCAGCCCACGCTTCCTCAAGCTTTGCAAAATAAGGCTTCAGGCCTTGTGCTTGATGAGGTCGTTACCATAAGTGACAAAAAAAATATCCGCATTCGGGGAACAAATGGTATCAATGCTTATACGCAGCAAAACGAAAATCAGCTGAATACGACATTTGATATTACTATCCCATACGATATTGCATCCAACGGCAAGCCACATAGTGTATCGTTAAAAGAATACAAGCATCCGGCAAATTACAATTATGTAGCGATACCTCGCTTAGATCCTAGCGTTTATCTCATGGCGGAATTAACAGATTACGAAAAACTAAATCTGATGCCCGGAATTGCAAATGTCATGTTTGAAAATATGCTGGTTGGCAAGACCTTTATTGATCCAAATATGTCTACCGATACGCTCAAAATGAGCATGGGGAGAGACAAGATGATCAGCATTAAGCGTGACAAGGTGAATGATCTATCTCAAACCAAAATATTGGGCGGAAGCAAAAAACAAAGCTTGGTGTATGAGATCACCATAAAAAATAATAAGAAGAGCAGTGTAACCATCAACCTGCAGGACCAGATACCAATTTCGACAGACAAATCGATGGAAATCACAGTCGATGACCATGACGGTGCCGAATTAACAAAAGAGACCGGTATACTGAAATGGAATGTCACAGTACCTGCTGGCGCTAGTAAAAAGATCCGATTTGGCTATAGTTTAAAATATCCAAAAGATAAACAGGTAAACATTTATTAAAGTATTCTTTTTTTAAAGCCGCACTAGTGATAGTGCGGCTTTTATTTTTTAATTTCTTTTTGCATAAGTGCTATAATAATAAAAAAAGTTATGTTTGTGTTATGCAGGATTATAGTGCTACATTGAAAAGATTTATGCCCGAAGAGGCTGCTCCCATTATCTCCAGATGGATCAATGATACGGGCTGTTTATTCAAAATATCTAAAACCCGAAGTACAAAACTTGGTGATTATCGTGCACCTTTTCGTACGGCTGGCCATCGCATTTCGGTGAATCATGATCTCAACCCCTATTCCTTCTTGATCACCACCATTCATGAGTTTGCACATCTGCAGACTTGGCAACAGCATAAACATGCTGTGAAGCCGCATGGTAGTGAATGGAAGTCTAATTTTCAAAATTTAATGAATCCATTTTTAGGGCTTCAGATTTTTCCTGCTGAAATTGCCACGGCTGTAGCGCAATATTTAGCAAATCCGGCAGCATCCAGTTGTACTGATCTTCATCTTTTTCGTACCCTTAAAAAATTTGACAAACATGCCGATCAGGTATTAACTGTTGAAATGTTACCTGAAAAAAGTCATTTCAAATTACAGAATGGCCGGGTATTTCAAAAGCAGGAAAAAGTGAGAAAGCGCTACAAATGCGTAGAATTGAGCAGTAACAAAATTTATCTTTTCCATCCTATTGCGGAGATTTATCCTATTGAAACAACACATCAACATGAAAAAACAATTTAAATACATAGCGTTAGGTATAGCATGCATGGGTATGCCGCATCTTGTATTAGCGCAAACGAAGCAAAATACCCTCGATCAAAAAGCTCTCAGCAGCATCACTGAAAAAAGCTATAAGAGCACCATCCTCAAACTTTCATCGGATGAATTTATGGGTAGGAAACCCTTTACAAAGGGGGATACTTTGGCGACCAACTATATCGCGGCTCAATTTAAAGCACTAGGACTAAAACCAGGTAATGGCAACAGTTACTTTCAGGAAGTTCCGATGGTAGAGATTACCTCCACTCCCAATGTAAGCCTATCTTTAAAATCTTCGCGAGACGAGCTCACACTAAATAATCTTACAGATTATGTGGTAACAAGCCGTCGTCTACAGGATCATGTGGAACTGAAAAATACAGAGCTCGTTTTTGTAGGGTTTGGTATCGTTGCTCCGGAATATCAGTGGAATGATTATCAAGATCTTGATGTAAAGGGAAAGACTGTCGTTGTCATGGTCAATGATCCCGGACATTATGATAAGTCTTTATTTAAAGGCGATACAATGACGTATTATGGAAGATGGACATACAAATATGAAGAAGCAGCACGTCAAGGTGCCGCAGGCGTTATGATAATCCATCAGACAAAGGCAGCTAGTTACGGTTGGAATGTGATCCGTACAGGCTGGGGAAATGCGCCACAGATGGACTTAGATAATGTGAGCGACCCTCATAAATATGCACAAGTGGAAGGATGGTTATCGACAGAAAGTACATCCAAGCTTTTTAAACTAGCAGGTTATGATGACTCACTAATGGAAAAAGCGAAGAAAAAAGGCTTCAAAGCAGTTCCTTTGGGAATAACAACAAATTTTGAGGTCAGCAATAAAATAAAAAGATCAAAGTCAAATAATGTCATCGCCAGACTCGAAGGTAAAAGCCGTAAAGATGAAAATATTATCTACACCGCACATTGGGATCATCTCGGCATTGGCGAAGCAGTCAATGGAGACTCAATCTATAATGGTGCCATTGATAATGCTGCTGGGGTAGCGGCACTATTTGAGATTGCGAAAGCTTTTAAAGCCGCTAAAAAAGCTCCCGAACGTTCCATTGTATTTCTTGCAGTGACTTCGGAAGAAGACGGATTACTGGGATCGGATTATTATGTTAGAAATCCGATTTACCCTTTAAATAAAACAGTTGCTAATATCAATATGGATGCCTTCAGTGCTGCGGGTGCTACCAAAGATGTATCTATTGTTGGAAAAGGGCAATCGGATATGGATGACTATGCCGAACGTTCTGCTCTCAAATTTGACCGCTATACGAAATCAGAAGGCAATCCTGGATCCGGAGGCTTCTATCGTTCTGATCATTTCAATTTTGCGAAGGTTGGTGTTCCTGCATTTTATGCTGGTAGTGGAAACGATTATCTGGAAAAGGATCAGTCCATTACTGAAAAACGAAAAAAAGCATTAGAAGGCCGTTATCATGCTGTCAACGATGAAGTGATTCCGGAGTGGAATTTTGACGGTATGTTAGCCGATATTCGACTATTTTTTGATATTGGTTACACCTTAAGTCAAGAAGCGACTTTCCCGAAATGGAAAGAAAAATCTGAATTTAAAGAAATAGGCGAAAAGCGTTAGTTATTTTATACTTTTGTATTCAAAGAATTAATTAAAGAAGAAATTATGTTACACTTACACTCGACATTAGCAATTATCTTATTGTTAGCTCTGATTGTTTCAATCATCATTACCTTTGTAAACTTCTCAGGTAACAAACCGTATAATAGAAAAATTGCGCTGTTAGGTTTTATCGCCTCTCACTTGCAATTATTAATTGGATTGATTTTATTCTTCGTATTAAAATACCCATCCATGATCTCAGGTTCTATTATGAAAGACCCTACGATGCGTTTTAAAATTATCGAGCATCCGCTTACGATGATTATCGCGATTGTGTTAATTTCTATTGGTTATATAAAAGCTAAAAAATTGACTGATGCCAAACAAGCTAACAAAACTGTTTTGATTTTTTACATTCTTGGATTAATCTTAATCTTAGCACGTATTCCTTGGGGAACTTGGTCATTATTTGCATAATTAATTGCTATTCGTACGATAAAAAAATACGCTGTTTCTCTTACGGGAAACAGCGTATTTTTTTTTCGACATTTTATCTTGGCGCGGGTAAGTAAATATTTAAAACTTTTAACCCTATGCTTTGTTATATCTTAACCTCCAAAAGGGGGTTACCTGTCATCTAGATGGAACCGTACCAAGGCAATTCGAAGAAAAACAGCGTAAAAAAAAACGTCAATTCGAAAGAATTGACGTTTACTATATTTTTATAAAGACTTATTTATTTTTTCCGAATCCTAAAATTCCAAAAACTGTTCTAAAAGCGATAAGAGATGCTACTACAAGGCTAATGTTAGCTATTGCTGAAAACATCGATACATGTTGATCAAAGTTTGTGCAAACATCTGGTACAAATCTAATGAATACTCCTATAAGACCCAAAACGATAGCTATTGTTAAAGTCTTGTAATAATGAGTTTGATTTGCGTTATTATCAGTCTTTTTTGGTTCTCTATGTTGTACTGTTTCTGCCATTTCGATTTAATTTTTTTACAAGACAAAGGTACAAATTATTCATTGTTTCGGAAATAAAATAACAAAAACATTTATTGAATTATTAAGGCTATCTATTTTATAAAGAGATAGAAAATGTCTAAAATTGCAACGCAAACAATTTTTAATGAAACATCATGAACTAAATCAGTTCAAATCTTGAAGAATACTGGATTTATGATTGCTTCATTATTGATAAAAAACAAATTTAATAATGAAACCATCATGATCTTACAGATAGCTAAGTGCAGATCATGATCGCTTCATATCCGTTAAAAAACAAATTATATAATGAAAAAATTATTGTTTCTCCTGCTGTTAATTCCATTTTTAGGGCATGCACAAATGCAAAAAATAGAGAATTTTATAGTAAAAGAAAATTTATCAGGCAATGGGAAACTTGCCATTATAGCTGTAGATTCGGCAGAGAAGACAAATGAACGTATCAACGGTACGTATAAGTTTAGCATTAATGGGTTTACCCAGGACTTACAGTTCCACGATGGAATTGGGGTTCCAAATGATAAAATTGAATCCTCAACATTTGTATTCTTCAAACATAAGAATCAAGACAGATCAAAAGGTCGACTATTTTATATCTATAAATCTGACAAAGGATTGTCAGCTTTTGCGATCAGCGGACTTATGTTTCTCATTATCCCGGCAGTGATCTTACTTATTGCTTATGCATTTAAGAAACTATTATTAACGGCAATTGTACTGGCTGTATGTTTCTTTTTCTTCAATCACTCGCAGGGCCTAAATATCTCGTCTATTATAGAGTCTATTTTTGCAAGTTTAAAAAACTTAATTTTCTAAAAAGGTAATCCAATACCAAAGTTATACTGAATAAAATTATAACGGTCAGGCCTATGTGTCTGGTAATACTGATCCTTAAATTCTTTGGAATCGAAAAAATGTTTTAAAACCCATTGATCGCTTCCTGAGAATTGCGGATCTTTAACTTTAAGTCCTGCATCCAATCGGATAATAAAATAGTCGGAATCAAAACGAAGTCCAAAACCCGTTCCTATTGCAATCTGATTTAAAAATTTATTAAACTTAAACTCTCCGCCTGGATTTAATTCGTTCTCTTTTAATCGCCAAACATTTCCAAAGTCTACAAAGGTAGCACCATTCATCTTAGCTCCTAAAACACTATTTAATATACGGAAACGATATTCAGCATTTCCTTCAATTTTGATTTCCCCCAATTGATCTAAGTTCCGAAGGTTCAACCGTAAATCTTCATTTACACTTTCGCGATTATAATTTCCGGGACCCAATGTCCGAGCTTGCCAGGCACGCATGCCATTCATTCCGCCACCGTAAAAGCTTTTTTCGAAAATCATGAGCGTCGAATTGTTTCCATAAGGAATAGCAATACCTGGATTGATCCTAAAAACAAATTGTCTATTGCCCCCTAGATTACGATAAAGACGATAGTCTAATTCCGTTTTGGCATACTGCAAATAAGGTACTCCAAGAACCTTTTTTTCGCCATCCGCCGTCCGGTCAAACTTAACTACCCGGCTTACAAGATCTAAAATATTACCACTTAAATCTACTGAGCCTTTGAAATAATTAAAATTTTCCTTCTTGGTCAGCTTCTTGGCGTTATAAGTGAATGCGTACTGGGATCCCAGACCAAAATACTCGCGGTTATTACTTCGTACATATAATAAGTACCCCTGATCTATCAGGTTCTGAGCAAAATTATCGTTTAAACGTCCTTGTCTATATTCTAATACAATTGGCGTAAAGCTGTGGAATTTGTTTGCAGATTCGTGCCAGGAGTAATTTAATGTATTGATAAAATAACGGTTTGAATAGGTGGCATCCTGATTGAAGATTTGTAAGCTCGTCGAAAAAGTTGTTTTGGCTAAACCATACTGTGCGGTATTGCTAACAGGAAAAGGTGTCATCATACGTGGGACAATCAGATTTACACCGATCTGAATATCATTATTAAAGATTTTGTTAGAAATGCTACCACTAAGTCTAGGGTCAAACAAAATACCATAACGTAATTTTACTTCCAATAGTTCGGCTCCGCCAAAGATATTACGATGTGAAAATGTATTTCCGATATTAAAACCGCTCATCCCTGAACTCAGTGTAAATTCACCTTCAATCTGATTTCCCATCAACGGGCGAGGTACCATCTCATAGAAAGCATCCAATTTATTTGAATCTGTCTTTTGATAATGAATTTTAACACTCCGAAATCCATTCATTTCGTACAAACGATCGTAAGAAAGATTTTCTTTCGTCAGATTGTAAGGATTCCCAGATTTGATATACATATATCTGGTCAATGGTTTCAGACGAAAATTATTTGTTTCGTCTGTGAAATGGATCTTATTGATGCTGTCAAATGTCTGTTTAATTTCTTTCTTTGCTGTTCCAAAATTTCGAATAGTAACAAAGATATTATCGATGGTATATGCCTGATGTTTTGTTGAATCGCTTGGATTTTCAACCTGCACTTCTAAATTTAACTGATTTTTCTTTGACATCGAATCTACAGCAACACGCATGTATTGACGGATATAATCAAAATAGCCATGATCACGCATAGCCATATACAATTTTTCTCTTTCTGTGATCAGGTTTACCGCATCATATTGATCTCCTTCTTTGATAACTGTAGCTGGTTTTACTTCTTTTTTATAAAGGTCGGCAACTATAGGATCTGCAAAGTTGTACGTAATTTTGCTCATGTAGTAGGGATCGCCCTGAGTAACATTAAAATGAATGGTCGCTCTTTTCTTCTTAACTGCTATTTCAGGTGTTACGCTGGCACCAAAATAACCTTTTGTAAATAAAAATCTTTTTATCTGTGTCGCAGATAAATCAACTAAACCAGAATCTAATAAATGGGGGGCTTCACCGACATTTCTGATATTACGTTTCTTATATTTTCCATCTTTTGTATTAAAAAGATTATAGATAAATAAGTTAACCCGCGAATTGACCTTAATCTCATTCGAGATGTAGAGTGAGGTTGTTTCTTTGAGCTCAGGTTTCACACCATGGATATCCACATGATCTACCAAAGCTTGGTCCTCATTTAAGAAACGTGCTGTACGGCAAGATGTGAAAATTAGCAACAAAAGCGTTATACTTGTAAAAGCTAAAAGGCGTTGATTATTTATCATTAAAAAATGTTGTCAAAAGCACAAATTACTCTAATATCATCACTTCAAAATAAAAAGTTTCGCAAACAACATGGTCTTTTTATTGTCGAAGGAATAAAATCTGTTATCGAATTTCTATCTTCCTCTTATCAAGTTGACAGCTTATTTTATACAGAAGATGTACTCGCAAAAGTGGGTAAAATATCGGGAAAAATAAAATCTTATGTGCTGACTGAAAACGAATTTCAAAAAATCAGCAGCTTAAAATCTCCGCAGGGTATACTAGCTCTGGTACATATACCGAAACAGGAGGCTTTAGCCATAAAAGATTTCAAAGGACAGCACACCTTACTATTGGATGACATCCAGGATCCTGGAAATCTCGGCACCATTATCCGCACAGCTGAATGGTTTGGTTTTCAACGGATCCTTTGTTCGATCGGTACTGTCGATGCTTATAACCCTAAAGTCGTCCAGGCTACAATGGGTTCTCTTTCACGTATCGAGATCCATTACCTCGATTTAAAGGCTTTTATTCAAGACGCTAAATTACCTGTTTTTGGTGCTTTACTCAACGGCGATAGTATTTACGAAACCGACTGGAGAGATGAAGGTCTCCTTGTTCTTGGAAATGAGGGAAATGGAATTTCGGATGAGCTCATCGAATTGGTCGACAAACCTGTCACGATTCCGAGGATCGGTAAGGCAGAATCTTTAAATGTCGCTGTAGCAACCACGATCTTTTGTTCGGAAATAGCGCGAACAAAAAAATTATAAGACATCGCCTTCTCTTCAAAAAGAAGGCGATTCATTTTTTACACAAACAAGAGTCCGTTTACCATGACTGAAAATAAATCCATATATACATTACAATTTGCCCTTCTCTGTCTGAGTTCGTTACTTTTCTCTGCAAGTTTCAATATGATTATTCCAGAACTTCCGAACTACCTGAGTCAAATGGGAGGTGCTGAACATAAAGGTCTCATCATAGCTCTATTTACTTTAACAGCTGGTATCTCACGTCCTTTCAGTGGTAAATTGACCGATCGATGGGGACGCGTACCGGTTATGGCCATCGGATCTATTGTTTGTTTTTTATGTGGTTTTCTGTATCCGATACTCACCACAGTCTCCGGTTTTCTTCTTTTGAGATTGATTCATGGTTTTTCGACAGGTTTCAAACCTACTGCTACTTCAGCTTATGTTGCTGATATTATTCCGCGCGAACGCTGGGGTGAGGCTTTGGGGATGCATGGTCTCTGTTTTGCAATTGGTGGTGCAGTAGGTCCCGCTATCGGTAGTGCAATTTTCCAATACTTTGGTATCAATATCATGTTCTATAGCTCATCTCTTTTTGCACTTCTTTCTATTGTTATTGTCATGAATATGAAGGAAACACTTGCAAAAAAAGAAAAGCTCAATTTATCCATGTTCAAAATCTCGCGTACCGACATCATTGATATCGGTGTATTACCAGCGGGAATTGTAACGTTTCTATCTTACTCCGCATTCGGAGCCATATTGACATTAATCCCCGATTGGAGTGATCACCTCAACCTGAGCAACAAAGGGATATTCTTTGCTGCATATACGATTGCATCAATTTTGATCCGCTTCATATCTGGAAAAGCATCGGATAAATATGGACGTACCAAAGTAATTATGATCGGTTTACTCATTGTTGGTATTTCTTTGTTCCTCATCGGACAGGGAGATTCCTTTAACAAGCTGATGTTAGGTGCAAGTATATACGGTATCGGTACAGGAATCTTATCTCCTGCGATCAATGCCTGGACTATAGACCTTGGTAAGCATAATCAACGTGGACGTGCGGTAGCGACGATGTACATATCGATGGAGGCAGGTATTGGTTTAGGTGCCTTATTTGCAGGGATGTACTATCAGGATATTATCACCCGGATACCGCAAGTGATGTATTTTAACGCTTTGTTTTTAGGTATCGCTTTACTGTATATGTTTTTTTGGCAAGGATTTAGCTATAGAAAGAAAAAAGCTTAATTGTATTCTCAATTAAGATTAACCCTTTATTTGTTAGCAGTCATATATGGAAAGTAAATCAGGAAAAAAACCGTATTCAGTTGAGCTTGCCTCAAGTTTGTTTGCCCTAGCATTAATCATCGGATTTTTATATGTTACTCAAAGTGTTATCGTACCGTTACTTTTTGCGATCATTCTTTCAATGACGCTCTACCCGATTGCATCTTTTTTTGAAAATAAATTGAGATTTGGGAAGGCGGCCGCTTCTATCATGGCTGTTATTATTGCCATCTTAATTATCAGCACTTTGATATGGTTTATTGTACATCAAAGTATTATCATTGGAAAAGATGCTGTAGCGATTCAGGAAAAAGTATTGGCTGCTGTAGAATCGATACAGAACTGGATTCAATCTCAATTCGGATTAGAGCGAAGTGAGGTGATTCAAAAGATGAAAGAGCAAGGAAATAATGCTTTAGAAAATGTGGGTGGTTATATGTCAACAGCTTTTGGTTCAATCGGAAGTACATTAGCAGGTGTTATCTTAGTTCCTATCTTTATTTTCTTTCTCCTTTACTACCGTGATTTTTTTAAAGAGTTTTTCTTTAAAGCATTTAAAAACACCGATAACAAGAAAATTCATGCTGTACTGAGCAAAATCTATGAGGTAGTACAAAGTTATTGTCTGGGGCTTGTAATGGTGATGGGAATTGTCGCTGTGCTGAATACAGTAGGTCTCATGTTGATGGGTATTCAATACGCCTGGTTTTTCGGCTCTATGGCTTCTTTGCTCATGTTATTGCCTTATATCGGTATCGCTATTGGCTCAATCTTACCGGCTTTGTTTGCGTTGGCGACAAAAGATAGTGCTTTATATGCGGTCGGTGTGATTGCCTGGTTCCAGGTGGTTCAATTTTTAGAAGGTAATATCATTACTCCTAATATCGTCGGCAGCAAAGTAAGTATCAATCCCCTGATGGCCATTATTGCTATTCTACTGGGCGGAATGATTTTTGGTTTAGCAGGATTAATTCTAGCGCTACCGATGTTCGCAACCTTAAAGGTGATTTTTGATGCGATCCCTAGCATGGAGCCTTTCGGATATTTAATCGGTGAGCCTGAAAAAGAGCATCTCAAACGAAATGCAACACAGGAACTGCTTCAAAAATGGGGAATTGTACGGAAACCTAAAAAGTTTCTTACACCAACTGTTGTGGAATCGGCTTCGCCGGATGATACAAACAGTACAGATAAAAAACTGTAAATACTCTTTTACTAAGTGATAAAACAATTCGTCCAAGGATCTGAAAGATGATTCTTGGACGAATTATTTTATATGATCTTTTATTGCAACCGGATTTTTGATGGTTGACATTGCTGAATTAAGTGTATTCCTGGTTTCAGGATTCCCGATGAGTTTGGAAGAGTCTATCCCAGATTGATGTATAAAAACCAAAATTGACATGAATATCATGATGATGATTCATATGAAAAAGACCATTGGTGATCCATCGATTTTTAAACTCAAACAGATTAAACCCAATATGTCCTAATATTCCCCACAAGAGATTGAATCCTAGATAAAAACCAACTGTAAAAATATCACAGGGAATTAACATAAAGCTGATGATCAGAATAGCTCCGAACATCACATTTTCTAGTGGATGCATCACAAAGAGACTCAATGCATTTGTACGTTCGAAGGTATGGTGCCTATAATGAAAATAACGATATAAAATGGATTTGTGAACAAGCCAGTGCAGTATAAACATCAAAAAATCCACAAGAAACAAAACGCCTAAAAATTTGATTGGAAATACCTTCCAATCAAGATCAACTATTTTAATCCATCCAATTCTTAACATATAAATGCCCGCAATGGCAACAACCGCATTAAGGGAGATATTTAAAATTGCATTTCCAATATCTGCTTTCAATATGGGATGACGCTCAACCAACTCCTGCTTGCTGTTATACAGATAGTGCGCCACAGCATAAAATGTAATGGATAAGAAAAATAGCAGAAAATTCCCTATAAATGCTAGTTGTACGACTACCGAAAAATCTGCCTGATGTAAGTAATCAACAATTTCTCTCCCCATTGTATCCATTTTCTTCACTATGCTTTAAATAGTTGAAGATAATTAATTTCTATTAACTTTACTTTAAATAATATTTTCATGAAATACGTACCTACACTCGAAACGGAGAGACTACTTATTCGTCCGATAACTTTAGATGATGTTGAAGAATTCTATGCGATGGATTCACAACCGGAAGTTCATCTTTATTTAAACAGATCTCCTTTAAAATCAAGTGAAGAGGCAAAAGATTATATTCTTAGTTTGCTGCAGCAATATGAAGCATATGGTACAGGACGTGTTGCTGTTATTGAAAAAGCAACAAATCAATTTATAGGCTGGACCGGATTTAAATTTATCGACGAACCGATGAATGATCGGGTCAATTTTCTAGACTTTGGCTATCGCTACCGTAAAGAGTCCTGGGGTAAAGGTTATGCCACAGAAGCGGCATTGGCCTGTATTGCCTTTTACTATGAAAACATGACGCATATACCTCTCCATGCCATTACGCATGTCGATAATCAAGGCTCGCGAAATGTATTGGAGAAGGCTGGATTTAAGATTACGGATACTTTTAAGTTTACCATCTGGGACATGGACTGTTATTGGTATGATCGGGTTGAAGATGCTAAATAAGACCTGAATGCATCTTTTCTGAATTTAAAATGCCACTTTTGAATGTTGAAATTTTCAATGTAAATCTATTTGTATATCCTTTGGATAAAACGAAATGCTTTTCGTATTTTTACGCTTGCAAAAAACGATGCTTTCTTGCAGCAAATTAGAATAAAAACACCATATTATTGATTACATGAGTGAAGAAACAAACTATCCTGCAGACGATAATCAAGAAGAATTAAATAACGGACAGACAAATAACAGTAAAACAATTCCACTTTCGGGTTTGTATGAAAACTGGTTTTTGGACTATGCATCTTATGTTATTTTAGATCGCGCTGTACCTCATATCAATGATGGTTTTAAACCTGTACAACGACGTATCCTGCATTCATTGAAAGAGATGGATGACGGAAGATATAACAAAGCCGCAAATGTGATCGGTAACACGATGAAATATCATCCTCATGGTGATGCTTCAATCGGCGATGCTATGGTTCAGATCGGTCAAAAAAATCTACTGATTGACTGTCAGGGGAACTGGGGTGATCCTATTACCGGAGATGCTTCTGCTGCTCCTCGTTATATCGAAGGACGTCTATCGAAGTTTGCTCTGGATGTTGTCTTCAATCCAGAAACAACAAACTGGCAATTGAGTTATGACGGCCGTAATAAAGAACCGGTTACGTTACCTGTCAAATTCCCGCTATTGCTGGCGCAGGGTGCCGAAGGTATTGCTGTAGGTTTGGCTACTAAAATTATGCCTCATAATTTCCTGGAGTTAATTGATGGTTCCATCCAGGTTTTGAATGGCGAAAGACCACATATCCTTCCTGATTTTCCAACGGGAGGAATGGCAGATTGCTCAGCTTACAATGAAGGCCAACGCGGTGGCAAGATCCGTGTCCGTGCAAAAATTGAGGAGCGTGATAAGAAAACGTTAGCGATTACTGAAATTCCTTTTGGAACAACTACCGGTGGATTAATAGACAGCGTTGTTGCAGCGAATGATAAGGGGAAAATCAAAATCAAGAAAATCGAAGATAATACGGCAGAGTTTGTAGAGATTATTGTGCATCTGGCCCCGGGAATATCTCCTGATGTTACGATTGACGCTTTATTTGCTTTTACAGCCTGTGAGGTTTCTATTTCACCAAATACCTGTGTGATCAAAGAAGATAAACCACACTTTTTGAGTGTTAATGATATCTTGATTGAAAACACCATCAATACAAAGAACTTATTAAAACAAGAACTTGAAATCAAATTACATGATCTCTTAGAGAAGATATTCTTCAGCAGTTTACTGAAAATCTTCATTCAAGAGGGTATGTATAAGCATCCTCAATACGAAAATGCTGGAGATTTTGATACGGTTGTTGAAGTATTAAATGGTCTTTTCGAACCGTTCTTCTCCCAGTTCTACCGTCCTATCGTTCCTGAAGATTATAAGCGATTGATCGATAAACCGATGAGTAGCATCACGCGCTTTGATGTTAAGAAAGCGGATGATCATATGGCTTCACTAGAGGATGAAATCAAGAATGTTAAACGCCATCTTAAACACTTGACTGATTATGCCATTGCATGGTATGAAAGATTGCGTGATAAATATGGTAAAGGTCGTGAACGTAAAACTGAATTAAGAGCTTTTGATCGTGTGGAGGCTACACAGGTAGCTTTGGCCAATGCAAAACTGTATGTCAACCGCGAAGAGGGTTTCATCGGTTCGGGCATGAAGAAAGACGAGTTTGTGTGCGACTGTTCGGACATCGATGACATCATTGTTTTCCGTGCGGATGGTAAGTATGTCGTTACCAAAATTCAGGACAAAGTATTTGTCGGAAAAGATATCATCCATGTCGCTGTCTTTAAAAAAGGTGATGAGCGAACAATTTACAATGCCATCTATAAAGAAGGAGACACGGGTACAAGTTTTATCAAACGTTTTGCTGTTGTCGGTGTAACACGTGATAAAGAATATGACATCAGCAAAGGATCAAAGGGTTCTAAAGTAACTTACTTCACTGCAAATCCGAATGGAGAGGCGGAGATTGTCAATATTCAGCTGAAACCGCATACGAAATTGAGAAAGCTTAATTTTGATATGAATTTTGCTGAGATTGCTATTAAAGGCCGTGCATCTCAAGGAAATATTGTTTCGAAATATCCGGTTAAAAAGATCACATTCAAAAGCGCCGGGGTTTCTACCTTAGCTGGCCGTAAGATCTGGTTTGATAAAATAACGAAACGTCTAAATGCTGATGAAAGAGGTCAATATTTAGGGGAGTTTGATGGTGACGACAAAATTTTGATCGTCATGTCGGACGGTACTTACGAGCTGTCTAATTTTGATCTGAGCAATTATTTCGATGATAAGATGATTCGCATCGAGAAATACTTCCCTGATCATGTCTATACTGCAATCCATCAAGATGGTAAATCGGGCACCTACTATGTGAAACGATTTAAATTTGATGATATTCCTGTCGGTAAAAGTGTGTCATTTATTAATGATGAACCGGGTTCAAAACTTATCGTGCTGACAAACAGTACAGACCCTGTGGTACACTTGGAAGTGCTGAAAGGAAAATCGCAGACAGAGGAGAGTTTAGATCAACCTTTGAATGAGATCATTGATGTCAAAGGTTTGAAAGCGCAAGGTAACCGCCTATCCTTTCATACGGTGAAGAGTGTTAAACTGACTACTGATGAAATTGATCTGGCCGTGAATGCTAAGGAAGAGGTGACAGCTCCTACTGAAACTTCGGAATCTGATGAAGAAACGGAAAAGACAGCTGAAGCAACGAATAGCCAAAGTGATATTAAACTGGAAATAACAAATCCTGACGATATCCAAACGGATAATGGCGGTCAGATTGAGTTATTCTAAAACATAGATGCAAATAGCTTTACAGCTATTTTAGAACATAAAAAAAAACCGCTTAATAGCGGTTTTTTTATGTTCTAGTATCTTTTAATCTTTAAACTCTTTGATGAATTTTTGAAGTTTTGGTGCAATAACAACAGAACAGAAAGGATTTTCAGGATGCGTATTGAAATAATTGTGATGATAGTTTTCTGCTACCCAAAAAGTAACCGCTGGCTCTACAGTAGTCACAATAGGATCTTCAAAAACATCCTCACTATCTAACTCATCAATAAAATTCTTAGCGAGTATTTCCTGTTCCTCATCGTGGAAAAATACGACCGATCTATATTGCGTACCGACATCATTACCTTGACGGTTTAACGTCGTTGGGTTATGCGTTTTAAAGAAGATCTTCAATAATTCTTCGTAATTAACAAGATCTTCATCGTATTCAATCTGTACCACTTCAACATGTTCTGTGGTACCTGTACATACCTGCTCATAGGTAGGATTATCATTTAGCCCGCCCATATATCCTGGTAAAACGGATTTTACACCTTCAGTATTTTGAAAAATAACTTCCGTACACCAAAAACAGCCGCCTCCAAATGTTGCTTTCATATCTTAATATATTTTATATTCAAACTTAGAAATTAAATGACAGAAAATGCGTCATAATAGTTTACTGATTTTGAAAAATTATGATTTGTAGTAATAGGAACCTGGAATCAGCAGATCCTGCTTTTCGTTATGACATACAGCGTATGAGAATCCTTTTTGCAAAGCATAAGATCCATATTCACCTTTTTTATTCAATGCTAAAAATCCTACCTGAATATCTTTTGCAATATTAGGTTTCTTCTTAACAATACGTTTTACAGCTTCTTTGCAGGCATCTTCCGGTGAATATCCCTGACGCATCAATTCGACCACTAAAAAACTACCTACTGTACGAATGACTTCCTCTCCTACTCCTGTAGAAGTGGCCCCGCCTACTTCATTGTCTACATAAAGTCCAGCTCCGATAATCGGGCTATCTCCTACCCGGCCATGCATCTTAAAAGCCATACCGCTTGTTGTACATGCACCAGATAGATTTCCTTGAGCATCCAATGCAAGCATACCTATTGTATCATGATTATACTGATTACCTGGCAAACGCTCGACCGCGAATGACTTGTTCTCAATATTCATAACCGGTTTATATTTCTTTTCTTTTAACCATTCTTTCCATGCTTTTTCTCCTTCTGGGGTAAGCAGGTCTTCTTTTTCAAAACCATTCTCCAGCGCAAACTGCAATGCACCATCTCCTGCAAGCATCACATGTGGTGTTTTATCCATTACCAGACGAGCTACAGAAATTGGATGTGCGATATGCTCTAAGGCCGCTACGGAACCACAGTTTCCTTCTGAATCCATGATACAGGCATCTAAGGTAACGATACCATCGCGATCTGGATATCCACCTTTTCCTACTGTCATATTTTTTAAATCAGCTTCCGGTACACGCACTCCCTGCTCTACGGCATCAATTGCTTTTCCGCCTTTTTTTAGCACTTCCCATGCCGCCTGATTTGCCGCGATACCAAAGTCCCAAGTTGAAATAACGATCGGTTTCATTCCCGACCGCTTCTGCGGAATTGAAAAACTTGATAACGTCTCTACAGTACCTATAGCTGTTGCTCCAATAATACCTTGTCTAATAAATTGGCGTCTTGAACTCATATTTTAATCGATTTAGCAATACAAGTATACACAATTGCATTTTTCTTTTTAAGAATTTTTTAATTCTGCCAACGCCCCGCATTCGTATTTATGCAAAAGAATCGATCATTAATTCACAAATCGTCAACATTTCTTGCGAAAACATACAATTTAGACTATCTTTAAAAACCAAACTAATCAGCATGACAAATAAACTAAAATATGCTATTCTTACCTGTGCAGGCTTTTTTACGATTAACCATGCCTTTTCACAAGCGCTAGATTCCACTGTTTATCTTCAGGTTAAAGAACTGCAAGAAACCGTAAGAAAAGCATATGCTCCTGATAAGCGTACAAAGCTATTTGCCTTCACAAAAACAGATGTTGCCAAAAATGACTATCTGATAGAAACGACAGAACCCGCCGCTAAAACAGCTTTCGAACAGCAATTTAAAAATATTCCGGCAACGGTAGCCATTAACTTATTGCCCGAACAAAACTTGGGCAATAAACTGATCGGTATCGTACATTTATCTGTCGGAAATATGAGAACTAAGCCTGATAATGCGGCTGAAATGGCGAGTCAGGTATTAATGGGAACACAGGTTGACCTCTTACAAAAGGATCATGGTGAATACCGCATCCGTACTCCGGAAGGCTACATTGCCTGGTTACCGACTTCTTCGGTTACAGCGATGACAAAGGAAGAGGCGGCACAATGGAACAGTCAGCCTAAAATAATTTATACCGCTGAATTTGGAAAATCACTTTCCGAACCGCATGCGCAAAGCCAACGTGTATCGGATCTTGTATATGGCGATATTCTGGTGCTGACGGGTGAGAAAAATAACTATTTCGAAGTTTCCTATCCAGATAAAAGGAAAGCATACATCAAAAAAGAAGAAGCTTTATCGCTAAAAAAATGGGTTGATTCACGCAATCCTACAGCTGACAACTTGATCTCGAGTGCCAAATCTATGCTCGGACTTCCTTACCTTTGGGGGGGTACTTCTGTAAAGGGAGTAGATTGCAGCGGCTTTACAAAGACAGCTTACTTCATGAACGGTTATGTTATTCCGCGTGATGCTTCTCAACAGGTATTAGCAGGTGAATCGGTGGATATCCTGGATGCTGAAGGTCACTTTGATCCAGAAAAGGCGCTTAAAAATTTAAAACCTGCTGATCTTTTGTTTTTTGCTGCAGGTAAAAATACGAATCCCAATGCCCGTGTTACGCATGTAGCACTTTACATCGGTAACGGAACGTTTATTCATGCAGCGGGATCTGTACGGATCAATAGTATGTTGAAAGATGCTGCAAATTACGATGATTTTCAGACACGCACTGTCGTTGCTGCAAAAAGATATTTGGGATCAAACGATCCACAAATACAGAAAGTACAAAATAACCCTTATTATAGCATCAAATAAAAGATAACAACGATCATGAGTACACATTCAGACTGGATTACTAAAGATTTTGGGGCTTTCAAACTGAGATATAAGCCTTACACTTTAGAAATGCGTTATGTCTTTACTGTTGCATCTTTCAGCAGAACGACTACTCCGGTTGTATTGACACAATTGGAATATGACGGCATTATTGGTTACGGTGAGGCAAGTATGCCTCCATATCTAGGAGAATCGCAGGAAAGCGTTATCAATTTTCTAAACAAAATCGACCTATCCGGATTCAACTCTCCTTTTCAAACGGAGGAGTTATTGGCCTACGTGGATCAAATAAGTGCTAAAAACACGGCAGCAAAAGCATCAGTTGATATTGCTCTTCATGATTTAATAGGAAAAATACTGGGACAGCCATTTTATAAAATATGGGGATTAAATCCTGCATTAATTCCCGCTACTTCCTATACCATTGGTATCGATACGGAGGAGGTGATCCGTAAAAAGGTCATGGAGGCAGATCAGTTTAAAATCCTCAAAGTAAAGTTGGGCCTTGAAACGGATAAAATGATTATCGACACTATTCGCCAATGTACGGATCGTCCTTTGTGCGCGGATGTGAATCAAGGATGGAAAACAAAGGAGCAAGCACTTGAAATGTCACATTGGCTCGCTGAAAGAGGCGTAGTTTTTTTGGAACAGCCGATGCCAAAAGAACAGATCGATGATAACGCCTGGTTAACAGCCCATAGCTCCATACCGACTATTGCCGATGAAGCATGCCAGAGATTGAGTGATGTTCCTGCATTGCAGGGTGTTTATTCGGGCATTAATATCAAACTGATGAAATGCACTGGAATGCGTGAAGCAAAAAGGATGGCAGAGTTAGCGCAGTCATTAAAAATGAAAGTAATGATCGGATGTATGACTGAAACTTCTTGTGCCATATCTGCCGCGGCTCAGTTGGCTCCTTTGGTAGATTGGGCAGATCTGGATGGTGCACTTCTTATCGGAAATGATATTTACGATGGCATGAAAGTCATTGACGGACAATGTATCTTACCAGATCGTCCAGGGATAGGTATCCTAGCAGAATAAAACTCATTAAATTTTCATAAGATCATGAATTTTCAGAAAAAATATCATGATCTTATTCTTATCTTGTACCTTACGGGTATAAATAGATCATCTATTAAAAGCAACAACTAACCAATACTCTTATGAATAAAATTTTACTTACCTCGTTATGTACGATGGCTTGCGGGACTCTGCAGGTTGTACATGCGCAACAAATCCAGGTTGCGGGGAAAGTTTCAGATGGAAATGGCGCTGCCATTCCAGATGTGACGATCTCGGTCAAAGGAACAAATACCGCAACATCCACAAATTCCAGTGGATTGTTTACGATAAATGCGAATCAGGATGCAACAGTCATCATCAGTGCTGTCGGTTATCAGAAACAAGAAATCAAACTAAATGGCCGAAAAACATTAACAATAACCTTACAAAAAGAAGAGAATGCACTGGATGAGGTTATGGTAGTCGCTTATGGTACGGCTAAAAAGAGCACCTACACGGGTTCTGCTGCGGTGGTAAAAGAAAGTGATATTAAAGATGTCCCTACGACGTCGTTTGAAAATGCATTGAACGGACGTGTAGCTGGTGTTCAGATCAGTTCCAGCTCCGGCCAGGCGGGCGCAACATCTAGCATCAGGATACGTGGTATCGGTTCTATGAACGCTTCTAATGATCCTTTATATGTAATCGATGGTGTTCCTGTTGTTTCGGGCAATGTGGGACAAATGAGTGGCCAGATCAATTCTTCTTCCAATGTCATGAGTACGCTTAATCCATCGGATATAGAATCGATCACCATATTAAAAGATGCTGCCGCATCTTCATTATATGGATCTAGAGCTGCCAATGGCGTTATCGTAATTACAACAAAACGTGGTAAAGAAGGAAAGGCACGCATAAACTTTCGGTCTTCTCTTGGTTTTACCCCATCGTGGGCGACAGATAATTATGAAGTAGCGGATCCGCAGGCACAGATCAATATGGAATATCAGATTTTCCATGACTATAGAACGTCAAATAAAAACAGTGCTACTGGAGTCAATTACACCGATCAGGAGGCAAGTACTTATGCTCTGGGACAAATCAACAACCGATTTAATAAACATGGATATCGCTTTGAAGTAGATGGTCCTGCCCGTATGAATAATGTTAAAATTCTTGGAATAACTGACGGTGTCGAAAACCGGGAAGGTAAATTCTTTGATTGGGAGGATTACTTATTTAGAACCGGTGTTTTTAATACGAACGACATCTCTTTGAGCGGAGGTTCTGAAACAACAAAGTACTTCTCTTCTCTAAACTATACAAAAGATAAAGGACGCGCCACGATCAATGAATATGAAAGAATCTCAGGAAGAATCAACCTGAATCAAAAAGTAAGAAGCAATATTGAATATAATGTAAATTTAAATGTTGCTAATACGGATAAAACTGGGTTCAATGATACCCGAAGTACCGGATCTAATCCTTTCTTTCAATCTAGAAATCTATTGTTTCCTTTCTACTGGCCTACTGACTACAAAACCGGCAATCCATGGACAGCACAATATGGTAGCTTAGCCTATAATTCTGACTATTATAATAAACAATGGGGTAACAGTACAAAAACTCTCAAATTGGGTGCTGTACAATCTCTATCGTGGGAAATTGTTCCTAATCTAACGGCAAAAACAATTTTCTCATTTGATAACACAGAAGTAAAAGATGCCTTGAATTTTTCAGCCTTGCACTTCATTGGTTTGACTGATAAGGGTTCATCGAGCAAATGGAATACAAATATGCGGAAATATGTTTCGTCCAATACATTAACGTATGCCAAAAGTATTGAGCAGCATAACTTCAATATTTTAGCGGGTTATGAAGTTGAAAAGAATGTCACTGATTTTCAGTACAGCAATTCGATTAATCTCGGATCAAGTTCTTTGACATCTATCGGTACGGGTGCAAATTATAAAGCGGACAGCTATCAGTTCGGTAATAATCTGATGTCTTATCTTTCACGTGTCGATTACAACTATAATGAGAAATACTTTTTAGGAGCTTCTATCCGCCGGGACGGTTCGTCACGTTTCAGTGAAGATAATCGTTGGGGTACCTTCTGGTCTGTATCTGGCGCATGGAGTATCCATAAAGAAGAGTTCTTTAAAAATGATATCGTCAATACCTTACGATTAAGAGCTTCGTATGGTGTTAATGGTACGCTACCGACAGATAATTATGCTTGGAGAACTTTAATGTATTATAAATACAATTACAAAGGTAACCCTGGGGGTGTCGTTGGCGATGGTTCATTAGGGGCTATAGATAGAGGATTAGGAAATACAAAACTAACCTGGGAAAAAAGTAATACCTACGATCTAGCTTTGGAATATGGTTTATTTAACAATAGACTAACGGGTTCCATCGAATACTTTAATAGAGATTCGAAAGACTTGCTTCAAGATGTGCCTACTTCTGGTACGACTGGTTTTACCAAGGTGCTCCAAAACGTGGGTGTCATTAATAATAGTGGAGTCGAAATTGATTTAGGTGGCGATATCATCAGTAAAGAAAACTTCAGATGGTCGGCTCGGGTCAATGGTTCATTTTTAACTTCCAAAGTCAAAACTTTAGATGCTGGTAAAGATATTATCTGGACTGATCCAACAGGTGGTGATGCCCGTGCACAGTTTATCTACCGTGAAAATGAATCGGTATTATCTTTCTATGGTTATGAGTGGGGCGGTGTAGATAAAACCAATGGTAAAAACGTTTGGTATACAAACAATAATCAATCGGATTTCGAATACAATGGCCGAAATGCTTCTTATAGCTATACGAAAGCAGATCAGATCATCTTGGGTTCGGCTACGCCTAAAATTTTCGGAGGAATCAATACAGATGTGGAATATAAAGGTATCTCACTTGGTCTAAACTTTAGTTACAAGATCGGTGGAAAGCTGTATGATGGTGCGGAAAAGGATGTCATGGATGATGGCTACTATTGGGAAAGAATACGTTCACAGTATTACTATGATAACATGTGGTCACCTAGCAATGTAAATGGTACACAACCAAAAATCGATGGTAACGATTTAACTGATGCTATCCAGTTCAGTAGCCGTCATTTATATAATGCTTCGTTTATCCGTCTAAAAAACATCAATGTCGCTTATAAATTGCCTTCACAATGGTTGGAAAAAGTTAAAATCAGTAATGCGCGTTTATTTTTCAATGGTACAAACCTATTCACGGCATCTAAATTTAAACTAGCGGATCCTGAGGTTAACCAATATGGAACGCGTGGATGGGAAACACCATATGGCAAAACATACACATTTGGTATTGAAATCGGCTTCTAGTTTTTCTATTGATCATAGGGGTAAACGATAACTTATTGCAACAAACCTGATGATCATAATAGCTATTAACCGACATAGGCATTGCTAATGCCATTAATAAACAAATTGATTATTGAATAAACAGCTAATTCTGATGAAAAAATATATAAACTATTTACTTTTCGCATCTGTTCTGAGTACAACTTACTCGTGTAAGAACTTTTTAGATGTGGAACCTACTAATGCGGTTGATGCTGATAAGGCCATTGTAACCGCCAACGATGCTCAGATTGCGATCAACGGTATACAGCGTCAAATGACTTCTTCGAACTATTATGGACGTAATTTCATCGCTTATGGTGATGCTAAAGGTGGCGATGTAACGCTTTACTCCCAAGGTCGTGGGTTGGATGCATTTTATACTTTTAATCATAATGCGCAAACGAACAGTTTTTCGAGCTTTTGGACTTCGATCTATAATATCATCTACCAGACCAATAATCTACTCGAAAATATTGAAAAGTTAAAAGCATCAGGAAGTATTGAGAACTTTGATCTTGCAAAATCGGAAGCATTAACCATCCGTGCATTGGCCAATTTTGACCTGGTTAGACTTTACGGTAAATCTTACACCGATGATAAAAATGCCTTTGGAATTCCTAACGTGACCAAAACACTGGCTTTCAATGAGCAAAGTTTACGTGCTACGGTTGATGAAAACTATAAACAGATTCTTTCGGATTTAAAAACTGCGGAAACTGGTCTTCCAAAGACCAAAAGAGATGGCTACTTAAATTACTATGCCAACAAAGCCATACAGGCACGTGTGTACCTCACGATGGCTGACTATAATAATGCTTTATTGGCAGCTGAGGAAGTGATCAATAATAATCCTATTTATTCTCTTTATACCAATGCAGCTTGGGTCACTTCGTGGCAGTCCCAGTTTGGATCGGAATCTATATATGAACTTGTAATCGAACCTAATCAAGCGGATCTCGCTCGAAATTCATTAGGTTTCTATTTTATGAGAAGAAATCACCAAACTGGTGCTTTAGGAAATTTCCTAGCAAGTACACCTTTCTTAAATGCACTTAATGCTGATCCCTCTGATGTAAGAAGAGGTGTGATGGCTAGAGATGAATCATCTGCTGATCGTCTTGGCTCTTGCTATAAGTACCTTGGTTCTACGACATTTTCTGGGGATAAAGGAACTTCTAATTATACTGCTGTCAATATTAAAGTGATCCGTCTTTCTGAACTTTATCTGATTGCGGCGGAAGCAGCATTGAAGGCCAGTACACCTAATCCAGCCAAGGCGGCAACTTATTTGCAGGCGATCCATAAACGTGCTGCAGGATTACCGGCTATTGATGCCGCGTCTGTTTCGGAAGCACTGATCTTAGCAGAGAAAAGTAAGGAGTTTTTTGGTGAAGGCATTCGCTATTTTGATATGATCAGACTAAATAAGACAATCAATTTTGATGATGCATTTGCCGGTATCAGCGTACCTACTCGAGAACATGCGATCAATAGATCATTCTTCAAAACGATTTTGCCTATATCTCAAGAAGAGATTAATGCTAATCCTCCGATAAAAGCACAACAAAATCCGGGATATTAGTCTCCATGATTGACGCAATAAAAAATGGCTTCTGATGTTGATCGGAAGCCATTTTTTGTGAGTTATCTTTTTTATGAATCTATCTTTTGAAAGGCTACCCGAGGTGTCCCATCGCCGACGTAGATAATGCCACAACGTATGTATCCTAGTCTTGTGAGTACTTTTTGCATCGGGATATTTGTTTCATGGGTATCGACCCGGATGTTGTGACATTGTTCAAAGCACCATTGAAAGCATTGTGCCGCTACCCCTTTTACTTGACCATTGGAAGCCAGACGATGTACTACACCATATGGCTCTTCATTCAACCACTGCCCATCTTCAATTATGGTATAATTTGGATCAGGTTCTAGTGAAAAACAGAAGGTGGCTACTATTGAATCATCTTCTATACAGACATAATTCTCTCCGATCGCTATTGTTGACTGAATATATTCCCGAGAGGGATAGCCATTTGTCCACTGAATGGTATTGCCACTAGCACGCATTAAACCTCGTGCAATGTCAATAATAGCCACCACCTGATCTAAATCTTCTAATTTTGTTTTTCTAATATCCATATTTACAATAAACTTTTATTTTATCAGTAACGCAGTGACCAAGTAACGAAGTAACGAAGTGACCAGTGACATAGTAACGAATGGTATAACTTACTAACCATCTCACTTTATTACCGACTTATCAGTTACAAAGTGACTAGTGACAAAGTAACGAAAGGTATAACTTACTAACCATCTCACTTTATTACCTTCTAACTATCTAACCAAACTACCGAACAATCTGTTTCATATTTCGTGGCAACTCTTGATTCAAATCAATGAGATAACCATTGATAACAGCGTATTGAATTTCTTCATTCTTCTTTAAGAAAAAATTTGCTTCTTTACCAAGACTTAATGTTCTGATCGTATTCAACTTGCTTTTAGATAGCACATTGATGGGAAAATGATGTAGTACTTTGGGCTCGGATGCATTTATCTTTACACCGGCATACCCTTGCTTCAGTAATGCTTTTATATCAACGTTTTCAAGATCACTCAGGTGATAAAATTCCTTTTCGTAAACTTTTGCTTCTACAAATTCGAAATCTGTCAGATCCAGATCATCGTACCCATAAAAGTCATGAAGATCTCCAATGTCTTCAATATATCCTTTTGTATAGTAATCTTCCCCCTCGGTAATCTCATCTCTTCGGATAGCAATATCTACTTTCAGAGGAAGACCATGTGATATTGTGGTCACCCTACGAAGGATCACATCGTGCAGCTGCGAGGCGTTGAATGGTATGTGCTGGTATTCTGAGATTGAAAATTGCTGATAACTATCCTGGGCGATTTGCAGTAAGGAATTAAGAATCAGAATAAAATTCAATTTTCTAATTTCCTGTTTTTCCGGATCTCCAGCAAAAGCTCCTGATTCGATCAGTATGGTGCTTGCACCCCATTTCTGAAAGCTATCTCCAAAAGCTCTTGGTGAGTGTTCATCATCATATTTGGCAATGGCTCCTGGGATATAGTCTTGAAGCAACTGATTCATGCCAGCTATGATCTTCATTGCATTACCACGCACTTCATTGACTTCGCGCTCCCAATTATATGCTGGTGCTAAAAGGGAAATGGTAACCGGAGTTTTAGTTCCCGGAACGTTATAATAGATATTCTGATCGTGTAGATTAAAACCAAATTGTGGTTTGATCATTTCTGCCTGATTTCTTAATAGCTTACCTTCTGGTGTTGAGGTATCTCTGGCATCCCGATTCAGATCAATGTGCTGCGCATTTCTTCTTGTATAGATTTCAGCTCCATCTGGGTTGAGCATAGGGATAAAATGCACTTCTAAGTTTGATTTTAATATTTCCCTTAAGCTTTGAAATCTGCTATCTTTTCCTTCAAGGAAATTAAACAGGTCAAAAAGGGCCATGGTTGCGGTCGGTTCATCGCCATGCATCTGCGACCACAGCATTACTTTCTTTTTTCCCTGACCGTAGGTTAATTTATAGATCGATCTTTTTTGAACTGACAGTCCGATCTGATCAATCTTTAGGGTTGATGCCTCCTGATGCTTATTGATGAGATCGACTACAGTCGAATGTTTAAATCTACGTTTTGTTAACGTGGTTTCTTTATAGGATGAATAGGCTTCATCAAAATCATTTTTATTTAAATTCATGGTTTGGGCAGAAATTTTAATTCCCGAAGTAACGAAGATCAAAAAGAAGATAATTTTCATCAGGGAGATAATTTTCATCGATTTAATCTTTTAGTACTTTCTCTAAAAGTGTAATGGTTCCTTTGTCGGCATCTATTTTGACCTGTGCTCCTACCGGTAATATAAATTGATTGGCAATATGTCCGATCATGGCTCCTGAATAAGCAGGAATCCCGAGCGGTTTGATATAATCGTTCAATACCTGTTCGAGCGTAAGAGAACCATAACCTCCTGCTGGCCCACAGTCCGTACACTTACCAAAGACGAAACCTTTGATCTGATCCAAAATTCCTGCTAATTTTAATTGACAGAACATCCGGTCCACGCGCTCTATATTTTCATCTACTTCTTCTAGGAAGAGTATGGCATTTTTAAAATCTGGCAAATAGGCTGACCCGCATAACCCACTGAGCAATGTCAGGTTTCCTCCTAGTAGTGTACCTGTTGCTTGTCCTGACTTTAAGGTCGTGATCCGCTCTTTGTACTGGATAAAGTTATCGCCTTTTTCTGTTGGGTTTGCAAATTGTGTCGGCTGATTAAGGAAAAATTGATTTTCAAAATTTTTAGCAACGGTATTACTCCATGTACTGATACCGACTGCGCCGTGAAAGGATATTAAACCGGTTTTTTTATAGAAAGCCATGATCAGTGCAGTAATATCGCTATAACCTAATAATACTTTAGGGTTATTGGCGATGAGTTGATAATCAATATGTGGTAATAAACGGGATGCTCCTGCTCCTCCGCGTATACAGACAATCGCTTTCACTTCTTTGTCTGCAAACATGCTGTGGATATCGGCTAGGCGCTCTTCATCTTTTCCTGCAAAATTACCATATCTGCTTCGGATATGTTTTCCTTCTTTGATTTTGAAACCAAAGTTTTCAAAAATTTCGCGGGTCATAACAATGGCTTCTTCGGTATCAATAACTCCCGCAGGAGCTATTAATCCGATGGTATCTCCTTTGCGCAATACTTGAGCTAGTAATTTCTTTTGATCTGCTTTTGTTTCAAAGAAATCTTCCTTTGCAAATGACAGGGCAGGTATTCCTGTTGCGACTAAGCCTAAGGATTTTAAAAATGTTCTTTTATCCATAGTCCTGGATGATCATGATTATCTGTTAAATAATAAACGTCTACCAGAGCCGTACTCGATCAAGCTCCCTTTGGAATAGGCTAATTGTCCTGATACAATGGTGTGCTCGATAGAAGATTTAAAGGTATGATCTTCAAATGGAGACCAGCCACATTTTGACAGTATATTTGATTTTGTAACCGTATAAGGTTTATTTAAATCTACCAGTACTAAATCTGCCCAATAGCCTTCACGAATAAATCCACGTTCCTCAATCTGGAAGCAAATTGCTGTATTGTGTGCTGACTTTTGAACGATCTGCTCTAAAGTAATCTTGCCCTCATGGTACATGTCCAATAAAGCTTGTAATGCATGCTGTACCAATGGCCCTCCTGATGGTGCGGCGCTATAAGCTTGTGTCTTTTCAGCAATGGTATGTGGGGCATGATCGGTAGCAATTACATCGATATGTCCATCCAATACCGCTTTTACAATGGCATCTCTATCATCTGCTGTTTTAACAGCTGGATTCCATTTGATAAAATTACCTTTTGTCTTGTAATCGACGTCGGAGAACCACATATGGTGAATACATGCTTCAGCTGTAATTAATTTTTCTGCCAATGGAATGTCATTTCTGAATAGCCCGATTTCTTTAGCAGTAGAGATGTGCAGAATATGTAAGCGGGTATTGTTCTTTTTCGCTAATTCTACAGCTTTGGAGGATGAGATGTAGCAAGCTTCTGCCGAACGAATAAGGGGATGCATATCTATTGTCAATCCTGCTTCGCCATATTTCTCTTTATATATAGCAAGGTTTTCCTGGATAGTGGCTTCATCTTCGCAGTGTGTGGCTACTAATGTGGGCGAGTTAGCAAATATCTGTTCCAATGCACGCTCATTGTCTACCAACATATTACCAGTTGATGATCCCATGAATACTTTGACACCACAGACATCACGAGGGTTTGTTTTGAGTACTTCTTCCAGATTATCATTGGCTGCACCCATAAAAAATGAGTAGTTGGCTAAAGCATTTTGAGAGGCGATATCGTACTTATCTTGTAACAAAGATTGTGTTAAAGTATTGGGTACCGTATTGGGCATCTCCATAAATGATGTTGTACCTCCCGCCACTGCGGCACGGCTTTCATGCCAGATATCAGCTTTGTGCGTCAATCCTGGTTCACGAAAGTGTACTTGATCGTCAATTAATCCGGGTAAAAGGTGTAATCCTTCGGCATTAATCTCTCTATCGGCAGGGTGGTTAATCTCTGCGGCGATCATCTCGATACGGCCATTACTGATATAGACATCTGAAGTGGTAATTTTCCCTTCATTAACGATTTGAGCAGATTTTATAAGTATTGTTGACATGGATGATGGTAATGTTTAATATGATATACAAATATAAGCATTTGAATATTTACAGCCTAAAAATACACAATTGGATGCTTGTTTACGTATTTTATGGATTTGAAAATTTGGTCTTTTAAATCTGCAGCATCAAGCCAGCTTGTTTTATATTTAATTGGATGACTTAAACTGAAGTTGATAAAGATGTTATCGATTATACCTAACAAACAAAAAAGCAGTAATGGAATCCATTACTGCTTTTAATTATAATTATATCTTATCAATTAGGCTACATCAAATTTGTATCCAACACCTTTAACGGTGGTTACATAATCTTCACCAATTTTTTCTCTAAGCTTTCTGATGTGTACATCTATTGTTCTGTTGGTAACAACAACTGAATCTTCCCAAATGCTTTTCAAAATTTGTTCTCTTGTAAAAACTTTATTTGGTTTTGATGCCAATAAGTACATCAATTCAAATTCTTTTTTTGCAAGTACAATTTTTTGTTCTCCACGGTACACTAAAAAAGAATCACGATCAATCACCAGATCCATAATCTCTAATTTATCTTGTGATCGTGCTGCTTCTTCCGAGACATTTCTTCTTAGAATGGCATTAATACGGCTCATCAAAGCACGAGGCTTGATAGGCTTTGCAATATAATCATCGGCTCCAACATGGAAACCTGCAATTTCAGAATACTCCTCACTTCTAGCCGTTAAAAACACCATAAATGTATTTTTAAACTCTGGCATGGCACGCATTAGTCGGCAAGCTTCGATACCATCCATTTTAGGCATCATAACATCCAAAATAATAAGATCTGGATTAATATCCTTTGCTACATTGATAGCTTCGTGACCATTCGAGGCAGTTGATACTTGATATCCTTCGCGCTTTAAATTAAAAGCAATTAATTCTAGAATATCCTGCTCGTCATCAACTACTAATATTTTTTGCTTTGCAATGCTCATCTTTTTTTTTTGCTAAATTATGAACAAAATGACAACAAAACATTAACGAAGTGTTATTAAATTGTTAAGTAACATTCCGAAAGTTAATATTTAATTTGCGCTATTTTAAAGTTTTCTTTAAAAAATCTTCCAATTCTTTACCGCGTAGGTTTTTAGCAATGATCAAGCCTTCTGGATTTAAGACATAAGAGGCCGGTATTCCTGTTATTCGATACAGACCAACAACAACGGATCCCCATGCTTTTAAATCAGATGCCTGCGTCCATTGTAACTGATCGTCTGCTATGGCACGCATCCATGGTCCGGGATTATCATCAAGAGATACTCCAAAAACGTCAAACCCTTTTCCTTTGTACTGATTATATAATTTGACAATATTCGGATTTTCTTGACGACAGGGCATACACCATGACGCCCAAAAATCCAACAGCACATATTTACCTTTGAAATCTGATAACTTTATCGATTTATTGTTAGGTGTGAACGATTCAAAGTCTGGAGCTGGTTGACCTACAGCCAACTTTCTCAGTTTATTTGTTTCTTCTTTAAATTGGGTAACATAGCCATTATCTAAGAACTTATCTTTTATCTTATCGGCATAGGTTATAATTTCAGCTTCTGCAATTTCCGGATCTAGTGTACTGATGGCATAAAATCCAGCGATATCATCGTGCTGTTCAGCAAAATCTACTGCTGCTTTTGTATAGTACTGCAATTGCTCTGTAAACTTTTGTTTGTACTCACTACGCAAATTTTCAATATCATCCACATCAGCTGTGATGGATTTCTTCGCAAAATCTGCCTGTAAGGAATCGCGAACTGCATCACGTCGATTTCTCATTTTTGAGAAACTCTGAATCGATGATGACAACTCAGAGCCCTCTAATTGATAATCGTTAACATCTTTCTGAAGATCTGCCTTGAAAACAATCTCCTCTCCTGGTGAAGCAATTAAATCATAACGATTTTTACCTACACGAAGTGATAATAGACGCGCCTGACTTGTAGGTCTTTTAAATTGAAAGGCATTTTTGTCTCCAAAAAACATGGAGTCCAATTTTCTTTCGCCTTCGTACAACGATATTACTTTAATATTTCCTGGATTTTCAATTTGGCCAGAAATTGTAAACTCATCTTTATTTTTACATCCGATTAGAAATAAAAATAAACAACCCACCACTAGCAACGTCTGCTTCATCATATTCGTTTTATTTTATAAATTCTATTGCTCTATCTATCGCTGTTTGTAATCCGGCACTATTTTTTCCTCCGGCTGTCGCAAAGAACGGCTGTCCTCCACCACCACCTTGGATGTCTTTTGCTAAATCACGGATAATATTTCCAGCATTCAAGCCTTTTGATTTTGCTAATTCATCTGAGATGACAACGGTCAAACTTGGTTTACCGTCAAAGTCAGCTCCTATTACTAAGAATAAGTTATTAACGGCTCCTTTTAATGCGTAAGCTAAGGTCTTTACAGCCTCTGCGTTTGGCAAATCAACAACTGTGGCTAAGAAATTAACATCACCTACTTGTTGTAATTTGCTTTCTAGGTCTGATTTTAACGCTAATGATTTTTCAATAATCGTTTTTTCAATTTCCTTTTTCAAAGCACTGTTTTCGTCCACAATTTTACCCATTGCAGCAACAAAGTCTTTTGGATTATTTAATAACCCTTTGATTTGGTCAACTAATTCAAAATGTTCACGGATCACTGCTGCAGATTTCGTTCCTGTAATCGCTTCGATACGACGTACACCTGCTGCAACGGCAGACTCTGATGTAATCTTAAAGAAACCGATCTGACCGGTAGCTTTAACATGTGTACCACCACATAGTTCTTTTGAAAATTGATCATCAAAAGTAATGACACGCACATAATCGCCATATTTTTCACCAAACAACGCAGTTACTCCTGAATCTAATGCTTGTTGGTAAGGAATATTGCGTTCTTCTTTCAATGCAATATTTTCACGAATCTTAGCATTGACAATATCTTCGACTTGTTTGATCTCCTCTTCTGTTACTTTAGAGAAGTGAGAAACATCAAAACGTAAAATATCATCATTTACTAAGGAACCTTTTTGATTCACATGATCGCCTAATACCTGCTTTAATGCAGCGTGCAATAAATGCGTCGCAGAGTGGTTATTCTCTGTATCTTGTCTTTTTGCCTGATCGACTTGAGCTACAAAAAGGCCTTCAAAACTTTGTGGGAGGGTATCTATAAAATGTACGAACAACCCATTTTCCTTTTTTGTATCCGTTACAAATATCTTCTCACCTGTAGCTTCAGAAATCAAAACTCCAGTGTCACCGACCTGACCACCACCTTCTGCATAAAAAGGTGTGACCGATAAAACCAATTGAAATTGGTCTTTTCCTTTTGCTGAAACTTTACGGTATTTTACAATTTCTGTTTTTGCACTTAGTGTATCGTATCCAACAAATTCAAAGCCTTCATCTTCATTGACTAAAATCCAGTCTCCTGTATCAATGGCAGTTGCTGCACGTGAACGGTTTTTTTGGATCTGCAATGCTTGATTAAAACCGACCATATCAACGGAAAGATTTTTCTCTCTCGCTAGTAACTCGGTCAAGTCTATTGGAAAGCCATAAGTATCATATAATTCAAATGCAAAATCACCATCAACAGTTGTATTTGATTCAGCATAATTTTCGAAACGCTGTACTCCTGTGACTAAAGTTCTTAAGAAAGATACTTCCTCTTCTAAGATTACTTTTTGAACAAAACTTTCCTGTGCTTTCAATTCGTTAAATACACCATCAAACTGTGCCGCCAACAAAGGGACTAGCTCATTGATGAATGGTGTTTTGAAATTTAGGAAGGTATACGCATAACGCACTGCACGACGTAAAATACGACGGATTACATAACCTGCTTTATTATTAGAAGGTAGCTGACCATCGGCAATGGCAAAACTAATCGCCCGGATATGGTCTGCAACTACACGCATCGCAATATCTGTTTTCTCATCCGCACCATAAGCTATCCCGGCTTTTTGAGAGATGAACTGAATAGTAGGCTGAAAAACATCGGTATCGTAGTTAGATGTTTTCCCTTGAATAGAACGTACCAAACGCTCAAAACCCATTCCTGTATCCACATGTTTTGCTGGTAAAGGTTGCAATGAACCATCTTTTAGACGGTTGAACTGCATAAAAACCAAATTCCATACTTCAATAACCTGCGGATGATCGGCATTAACAAGTGACTGTCCAGCTACTTCTTGACGTTCTTCTTGCGTACGCATATCGTAATGGATTTCGGAACATGGACCACATGGTCCTGTCTCTCCCATTTCCCAGAAATTATCTTTTTTATTTCCTAATAGAATACGATCTTCAGCGATTAAAGCTTTCCAAAAATCATAGGCTTCAGTATCCTTTGCTAGTCCTTCTGAATCGTCACCTTCGAAAATCGTTACGTAAAGACGGTCTTTATCTAATTTGTATACATCAGTAAATAACTCCCAAGCCCACTGAATAGCCTCTTTTTTGAAATAATCGCCAAAGCTCCAATTGCCCAACATTTCAAATAAGGTATGGTGGTAGGTATCAATACCTACTTCTTCCAAATCATTATGCTTACCAGAAACACGTAAACAACGCTGTGTATCGGCGACACGTGGAAATTTAATGGCGGCTTCGCCTAAAAATAAATCTTTAAACTGATTCATTCCCGCGTTTGTAAACATCAATGTGGGGTCATTTTTCACCACAACTGGTGCAGATGGTACGATTTGGTGTCCTTTACTTTTGAAAAAATCCAAAAAAGCCTGACGAATTTCTCTACTTGTCATTGAAAATCTAATTGTCTAATTATGATGTTGCAAACTTACTTAAAATTGCCTCGTTATGCAATTAGACGGATGTCTTTTAGTTCATAATAATGTACTAAAAGTGTCATGAAATAAAATAAATTTTGACTATTTTTAGGAATAATTCAATTTCACTCTACAATAGGAATAAGGAAAATTAATGGTCGTGATACGTCTTATTTAAATTTGTGCTTAAAATCACTTTATTTCATTAAATTAAGCACATGTTTAGATCATTGGAAAAAATATCTTTACAACAGTCAAAAACAAACTTAACCGATACAAAATGTGTTAAGCTACAATGATGAAATTATATCATTATTAATTAAAGAAAGTGTACGTAATAAAACTAATTACCAAACAACATGAGCAATAAAATTTTAGTCCCGATTGATTTTTCAGAGAACGCCAACACGGCTGTTCAATTTGCAATTGATTTGGCAAAAAAGAGAGGGTTTGATATTCATTTATATCATAACTATACCGTTTCGTCCAGTACTTTTGATGATGTAAACAGTGATAGTTCTGATGATAATTTCAAAGCAGATGTGTTAATGGCTGATTTAATCGAGAAACTAAAGGCCAATAATCCTACTATCGTTTTCACGTCAAAATGTGAGCGCGGCATTATTACGGAGTCCCTGTTGAAAGAAACGAAAAATACTACTTATTCGGCTATTATCATGGGTACTAAGGGTAAAACAGATGATACCAGTGTGATAGTGGGCAGTACAACATATGCTGTTAGTCAGAAAAGTAATATTCCCGTTATTGCGATCCCCTTTAATTACCAAACAAAAGATATTAAGAAAATAGGTTTATTGTCCAATTTTAAATATGCTGAATTGGATACGTTAAATGAATACATCAAAATATTCGGATCTGATGTCAAAGTACAGATCATTCACGTACACTACCATTCGGAGTCTGAATCTGACATTGAGGATAAACTAGAAATTTGGAAATATCAAATCAAAAAGCACACTGAAATAACCGATGTGGATATAGAAGTAGATTCTATACAAACTGATGTAGAAGAATTGGACACTATTCCTGAGGTAATCAATGATATCATCAAAGATGAAGAAATCGATGTTGTATTGATCACGAAAACACGTAAGTCATTTTTTGAAAGATTGTTCAAAAAATCTGTCGCCAAACAAATCATTCATCATCCTATTATTCCAACATTTTTTTCTAAAGCTTAATTATTATGGGCAAAATATTAGTTCCGATCGACTTTTCTGAAAACTCGATTATTGCTGCACGATACGCAAGAGAAATTGCTCTTGAAAATCAAGATGAACTTGTTTTCTTACATGTTTACACCCGACATGTAAACAAATACGCCAATTTTATGGTCCATGGGGAACACATTGTTGATCCAACTATAAAGGAATCTGAGGAACAACTCAATCAACTTGTCGGCGTAGTAAAAGAAAAATGGCCTACTTTGGTCATAAGCCAACTTTTCGATGAAGGGATTCTTGCTGAAGTTATTAGTAAAGAAACGGCAAGAAATCAGTATAAAGTTGTTATTATGGGTACAAAGGGTGCCTCTGGATTAGAGTCTGTATTAATAGGGAGTAATACTTATGATGTAATCCGTGATTCACAAACTCCAATTTTAGCGATACCTGCTAATGCAACCGCATATAAAAAGGATACGATTGCTTTGTTAACGAATTTTAAACCAGGTGAATTAGAGGTGTTAAAACAGGCGATTCCTGTCTTTGGTAGTAAATTTCATCTATTATTGATTCATATTAATAAACAAGAGGTTGATATTAAAATACTGGATAAAAAACTTACGGAATGGATAGACAATATCATTACAGAAACGGGTATTGACGACGTTTCATATACCGTAAAAAACAGAAGTCATTTTGCAAATTCTGCTGAGAAAATTGCTAATGGAATACAAACGATGATTCGTGATGAAAATATTGATATTATTTTAATAACAAAGAGCCGTAAAACATTTTTTCAGAACTTGTTTAATGAAAATATAATCAAAGAAATGGCTATGGGGATTGTTATTCCTAACTTTTTTGGCAAAACGAATCCGAATAGCAATATTCCTAAATAAAGTACAATCCAACGCTGTAATGTTAATTATAGTATACATTATGGCATTTTTTTTAAAAAATTAATAAAATGGCAAAGTAGAGAATTGTCTACAAGAAGGGATAAATGTAACTCAGATTCTAACAGACGTCCAATATTTGGCAACATTATTGTCTAGAGCACTATGAAGAAATTTAAAATCAAATTTAAATAATATGAAGATTAACCTTAAGAAAAGTGGATTATTAGTAGCAGCTGGATTATTGGCATCTGCTTCATTTGCACAAAATGCAAAAGTTGGTTCTATAGAGGGCACTACACCGCTAGGACCATCTACCCAATACAGAACTTGGTCTATCGGTATTGGTGCTGGGGTTTTAAATCAAACTAATATTTTTGGTTTCAACCGTAAGGATTACAATGATTTAGATCACAATGTTGGTTATTCGGCATACATTAAGAAACAAATATCTCCTTCTTTTGGATTTAAAGCTTCTTATTTAGGCGGTAAAGTTGGTGGAGCATATGATGATGGTTCACAATCTTTCGAAACTAAAACACCTTGGTCGGCAGCTTTATCTGGAGAGTGGACAATGGCTAATACCAACTGGAGATTTTTCAACAGTTTTATCAAACCTTATGTATCATTAGGTATTGGGGTATTAAATTCTGAGGCTACAGTAACGATGGGGTCAACAAGCACTACATATGATTCTCAATCGAAGTTATTTGTTCCTGCTGATTTCGGATTGAAATTCGCCATTGCAAAAGGTATTAATTTAGATTTAGGGTACCAGTTAAACTGGGCGAATCAGAAGTTTGACGGATCTAATCCTGCTGCAGCTCCTGCTCCTACCTTCAAAAATGATTTATTCTCGTATGCACATGCTGGTTTAGAGATTGCTTTAGGAGATGGTTCGAAACCTACTTTGAATAATTCAAACCCTGTTGCAACGTTAGTAAATGATTACTCTGCAAAATATGATGAGTTAAAAGCACAACGTGATGCACTAGATGCGGCTAATAAAGCATTACAATCTAAAGTTGAGTCATTGAACGCTGACTTACAAGATGATGATGGCGATGGTGTTGCTAACAAATTTGACAAATGTCCAGGTACGCCTTCAGGTGTTCAAGTAGATGGAGCTGGTTGTCCAATTCTTGTTAAAAATGAAACTAAAATTGTAGAGAAAGTTATCACGGAGACGGATAGAAGAACTGTTGATGAAGCAATTAAAAACTTAGAATTCGAAACTGGTAAATCAGTTATCCGTTCTACTTCATACAATTCTTTAGATCGAGTTGCTGCTTTATTAATTGAAAAAGATTTCAGTTTAAAATTAGCTGGTCACACGGATAATACAGGTTCATTACAATTGAACTTAAGATTATCTAAAGAGCGTGCTGAGTCAGTAAAAGCTTATTTAGTATCTAAAGGCGCTAACCCTTCTCGTATTGAAGCTACTGGTTACGGTCCAAACCAACCTATTGCATCTAACAAAACTGCAGAAGGTCGCCAACAAAACCGTCGTGTTGAGTTTACAATATATTAGTAGATTTTAACATCAGGCATATAAAGGCTACTCTATATAGAGTAGCCTTTTTTTATGAAATAAAAACATCGCAATATGAATGCTTTGATAAGTTGTTTAAACCAAATAAACATTTGAACAACATAAAGATAACGCCCATATCATTTCCATAATACGTATTTTTATGTCGTTAAGATTTTAAAAAATGTGGAAATCAAATCGTATTGTTTTAACCCTTTTTTCAGTGATTCTTTTCTCCTGTGAAAAAGAAGACTCGTTGAAAGAGCCCGGCTCAAATGAGGCCATCAATCACTGGACTCTGGATCAAATGCGGCAGTATTATTACTGGAATACTAAAATCAGAACAACAAACGATTATCAGCAACGTCCGGATCTATTCTTCAAAAGTATCTTGTTTCAAGATGACCATTATTCCATGATTATGCAAACCCTGAACAGCGACACCTACGGTAATACCTTGACAAATACTTTTGGCTTTGACATGGTGCAGCTACAGGTTGCAACAGGTACTATCCAAATCGTAACTCAGGTGGTTCCATTTAGTGAAGCAGATTTACTGGGTCTAAAACGTGGTGATAGTTTATCCTATATGAACAACGAGCTTTTGGATAAGAGTAATATGAAAGCTCTGATAAATAAATCCTTTCATTTGCCTGCAATCAATCTGAAGCGGATAGATGGAAAAATATTTATTCTACCCTCCTCCTATATTTCACAACCTGTTGTTTATAGATCTAAGATTATCTCGTCGTCTTCCACAGTAGGTTACATTTTTTTAAGTCAATTTGACTTCAGCGGTGCTTATTCATTATTGGAAGCTGTACAAAATTTTAAATCCAAACAGGTAAAGGATCTTATTGTTGATTTACGCTATAACCCTGGCGGACAAGTTGCTTTTGCTTCATTTTGTGCGCTATTGTTCGCTAATATTAAGGAAAATGACATCTTTGCGAAATATCAGGGAAACAAAAACATCAAAAAGCTGGAGGACTCTTTTTCAGCTGCGCTACAAAGACAGCCAGACGGTTATTCTTTTATTGCCAAAGAAGTTTTAAAAGAGGGTCTGGGACTAAATAGAATATATATCCTAACGGGTCCAAACACAGCTTCCGCCTCCGAAATGCTCATTAATGGATTGCACCCTTACGTACAGGTTATTCAGGTTGGCGATAAAACCTATGGAAAAGACATGGCTTCTACCACCATATCTACACCAGAAGAAATACATGGCGTAGAGCGCAGCTGGCATTTAATCCCAATGGTTTATAAAATTTATAACAAATTGGACCAAGGGAACTACAATGCGGGAATTCTACCACAAAAGCCTATAAATGAATTTGATTTTTTACCACTGGTGCCTATAGGCAATATACAAGATCCACTTATTGAGGAAGTGTTGAATACGATCAATGCACATAAACCTCAAGCTAAAATCGCGCTGGATAAAAACAACAAAGCCAATTCAAATGCTCATCAATACCTGGGTAGCAGTTATGAAACGATTCCTGTAGAAATAAATCCCCATTAGAAAAACTGGAATAAATACCTATTCGTCCATCAGCGTGCGCAGGAATTGAAAGAATTGATCACGGTACGGAGATCAACTCCGGTTTGTCCTTCTCTAACAAGCTTACGAAGGGAACGCGATAATATGCCAGAACGAATATTGCGCTCTTTTACTTCATATTCCCTGACCAATATTTCCAACTGTTGTAATACTTCTTGATATTGACTATAAAGTTGATTCAGGTCGTTAAGCTCTTTACCCAAGGCAAAAAGCACAGTTGCATCGATATCATGCTTAATTTCTCCCTGAAAATTCAGGGAGAGCGCCAGTAGTTTTCGATGTTTTAAATCATTGATTCCTTTCATAATGATTCTTTTATGGTAATATAGATTGAGATTTTTGTATTATATGGGTTTTTTTTTTAAAAAAACTACCATTTATTTTTTAAGCCAGATATTATCCAGACTATAACCTATTCCGCCAATTTCTGAAACTCCATCAACATCTAAAGGAGTGTCAGATTCTTTTTGAGGAAGATATACAATACCTATGTCTACCGTAAAATAAAAGAACAAATAGACTTTTTGTCCATCTACAAATATTGGCTTTGAATCCTTATCCAATACCTGCGCCTTTGCTGGAAAAATGGGGTCCGCTGCTAATTTGAGAAATTTTTCAGGGATTTTATCCGATATTAAGTCAGTAATAAGGATCGGAGTTTCGTCGTATTTGACCAAGTCCATTCCCCAACTTTCATCAAAAACAGGCTTACCTTGATAAACCGCCAATCGAATTGGCTCCCCTTTTGGTGAAATCGTTTTGTTATAATTTAATATTTTCACCTGCATTACACCTGGAATCGACGGCACATCATCACCTAAAGGATTTTCCCCTACAACTAGTGAAGGATCAATGGGACTTTTACTATGTACACCAAAGGTATTTAACCCGGGTTTGATAGGTAGGCGTTGTTCTAGAACTACATGATCTTTCCCATCATAGGCTACAATCAATGAAGAATCGGCATCTTTATTTCTCATAAATATGAAGTTGCTCTTATCACTGTTCGCAATTTTCCCGTCAACCATTACTTTTTTTACATCTGCTGATACAGCAGTATATGTTTTAAAAGCAATCCTAGCTAATTCTTCCGATTCCAGAACAAGCTCACCTTTCTGACATGAGCATAGCATACATCCTGTCCAAAAGACAGCAAAATATGTTAATAGATTTTTTATCATTTGAGAATAATTAAAGAAGTGAGCCATAAAAATGGCTCACTAAGAGATATTATGTTAATAAGTTTTTGGCGCAAATTGTGTCCAAGTTGCAGTCCATGGAGCAGTTGTTGGATGGAAAGCACCACTGTAAGTTGTAGTTCCATTACCATATGCCGGTGAAGTGGATAGTGGTCTTAATACAACAGGATTAAAAGTAGCTGTTGTTGGGTAAAAAATATTAGCTCCACCTGCCAATTTCAAATAAGTTGCTGCATCGGTTGATACATTTGTTTGGTTTCCTGTCGGAGTAGCACCACTGAAGGCTGCCGTATATGCATGTACGACATTTGCACTAAAAGTACCTGTTGCACCGTCTTGGAATGCGGCACCTGTTGCATAACCTGCGATAATCGAGTTTTGAATATCATACTCAGAAGCTCTTCTCCAACGGTTACCAAATTTTAGTTTAGTACCGGCTACAGTAACATCTTTAATACCCAAGAATGTGAAATTTTTCAAAACTGGACGTGTTTTTGGTGTTTGTGCATATGGAGCTGTACCTTCATTATCAGACTCCAAACCATTCGAATCAGAGTTACCGCCTGATAGACTGTTTGTCGAATTAGGATCTTTCAATGATAAGGCATATTGAATTGTTCCGGTGTATCCATGATCGAAATCAAAGTCATCATCGTCATTCGATAATGCAACTAAGTATTTTGCATTGACAGTACCACCGAAGAACTCAAATCCATCATCTTTACCCCAAGATACTTGGATATTTTCTAGCGTTGTACCCGTACCAACACCACCTAAAGTCAATCCATTGATTTCATTGTCGGCAGTTAAATTGTAACCTGCAAACTCAATACGCACATATTTTAATGAGCCTGAATTATCAGCCGCATTTGTACCACCATAAGTCACATCTACGCCCACAGGTTGAGGAATTCCTTCGATTCTTTTTGTTGCAGCTTGATTTGTCGTCGCGTTACCCAATAATACAACACCACCAAAATCACCAGGATTACGTAGGCCTGAAGCATTCGGAGAAGTAAATACAATAGGTGCGGCGGCAGTACCATTGGCAATCAATTTGGCCGTTTTAGGAACAACCAAAACTCCTTTGATATTTTGTGTCAATCCGGTAATCTGATCATTATATGCTTTAGTTACACCAGAAGTAATGTACGTACCTGGTTGAATAGTTAATGTTGCCCCTGGTTTTACAAAAGCTACACCATCAATTTTCCATACGGTATCCGCAGAAAGAGTTGTCTTGGTAATAATACCTGAGGCATCTGTTGGAATAGTTGCTTGAGGTTTGTTTGGCAAACCAGCATTCAAATCTGAATTAGGTCCTACGTTGTCTTTGTTACAAGAAGCCAATGCGATTGCGCATACACTTGCTACTGTTAAGATTTTTTTCATTTTATGTTAAATAATTACTAGTTTTGCCATCACAAGATCATTTTTTAGACTATGCATCCCTATGGGATAGCATTTCATAAGTTTGCATAGTTGTTTTCATTCCCCCCTACTTTGCTTCTATTTTATTTTCCTGTTGTGCTATATGGACAAACTCGGAACTCATGTGCAATTTTTTTAGGGAGGAATGAAGCTGCCTCGCGCAGTTATTTTTTATAATTTTAAAAATTATAGGTCACTGAAAGACTAAATCTTCGACCATCTTTTCTTCTGTAAGTAATGATATCATCGTCCGCCCTATTGTACTTATTATCTCCTTTAACAAGCTCATAAACTATTTCTCCTTTTTCTCCTTGAGAATTACTATACGCCGATTGATTTTGATAATACCTTGTCCATTCATCCAAAAGATTGGCAGCATTAAATTTCACTTCCAATTTCTGTTTCAAAAAACGTTTATACACCTGAAAATCAACCTGCTTTGGCGCAAGTTCATACTCTACCCTATTTGGATTGAAAGAGGCCGTATTTGTACGATAGCCTCTATGGTTATAGCTTGCTGTTATACCAAAACTATCACCCCAATAACCTACACCAAGATTTAACAACCAAGGTGATTGTCCCATTAGTGGACGGTCTTGACTGGGCGCTCTTTCTTTTTCGCGTTCTGCAATTGTACGATCATCTACCAACTTATGTCTCCACTGACTTAATACATTAACTTCAGATTTCAACAATGTTCCATTGGCATTTAGAAAAGCTTTAGATAGCCAATCGGCCTCACCAATAAAATTCAAATTTTTACGAATTTCAAATTCCAATCCCATGTTTTTTGCGGACTCCATATTATTGAAAACATATGCAGTTCCGGGACTTACATCTTCATTTTCAATCAGTTCTATTGGCTTATCTAAATATTTATAAAATCCGGTTAAAGATATAATTTCACCAGGACTTGGATACCATTCCAATCGCAGATCAACATTATCGATAAAAGTTGATTCGACATTATCCCCTGAAACAATAGCATCCAATTCAAAGTCATAAAATCCAAAAAAACCTGATTCCCTAAAGTCTGGACGAATGGCTGTCTTTGAATAACTTCCTCTCACATTAAAGGTGTTGGTCACACTATAGGTTGCATTTATGGATGGTAAAAATTTCCAATTATTTTCACGGATCATCAGTTTATAAAGCAATAATTTATTGTTATCTGCTTCTGGATCGCCATTCTGTTTTCTAAACATTTCATCCTGACGATTTAACAAGTTGTAATATTCAGCACGGAATCCGTAGACTAATCTCAGCTTATTCCAAAATTTCTGATCCAACATCAAATATCCTGCATGCGAACTCATATCACCATCATAAACATTGCCTCCAATAGGCTCAGGATAATAATAAGCTTGACCAACTCCGTTTCCAATATTTTCTGGAGAGAACAATATATCATATGATTTTTCAATAGCAGGCGCCTGTTTAGAAGGATCATCGGGCATGTAAGAGCGTGTAAATGGCAACAAACGAAAAACCGAAAGATTACGATTCTTTTTCCAACCTTGATATCCAGCCTTAACCAAAGTGCTAACGGATTTACTTTCCCCAAAGACTCGAGAAAATGCCATTGCCCAATTAAAATCATTTTCATTGATCTCAGTCCACATCCGGGAATCAAAACCCGTTTCGGAATGGTTAGACCAGTTAGAAAGACTTAATAAATTAGGACTTTGAAACATATAATTCCCGTCTAATATTGTCGTTAATCCATATCGCAATTTACGTTCATCCAATATCTGCTGCTCGATTCTATTATAGGCAAACATACCCTCAGCCTTGATTTTCCACGGCAGCTGATATTCACCACTTAACTGATGCTGCTGCAAAGACATTGTTTCAGGTAATTGATATTGATTTTTGGTCGGGGGGGTATTTAAATTAGTAAAGGTTGACCGGATATTTTCACTATAATTATTGTTAAAAGTACGGGCGTACATATTTTTAAATGCGAGCTTAAAATCCTGTCCTTTTAGTCCAAAATTTGCCACCAAGCCGCTACTACTATTAAAGCGATAAGATGTCCCTGCACCATTCTGACCGATCGTGTCACTTTCTATCATATGTTGCTTCTCTCCATACCCATTAATGATACTAGATCCTCGCACATTATTGAAGGCGACAATATTTTGCTCATTTCGAATATTAGCAGAAGCAGAGAAACCGAACAATAATCCATTTGAAAAATTAAACCGCCTTCCCAATGCAAACCTTAAATTTTGATTAGGATTGGCCTTGTAACGATATAATTTCATCGCATCGGCGTTAACCTGTTTGGACTGGGCTATTGCATCAATATCATTATATTTGAGATTTGAGCCTGGCATTAAAAATTCTTCATTCAACCTTGGGTCGTTCAATATATATCCTGGAGGAGCATCTAGACGTCTTGCTTCACCATTCCAAAACCAAGGCTGTATGCCTTCGGGCTGCTTCGAGGAAGTGTGATTAAAACCAAAAAACTCTGATGTTCTCCGTTCCCCCAGACGATAGAAGTCTTTACCTGTTGTGCGGGAATTTCCTCCAACACCATATTGTATTGTGGTAAAATCTTTATCTGGGATATCTAACGTATTGATCGAGACCTGTCCGCCCGAAAATTCAGCCGATACATCCGGTGTTGCTGTTTTATTGACCACCACCGAGCTCACCATTTCTGTTGGAATAATATCAAAAGAAAAATCGCGTCTATTCTGTGAAGTACTTGGAATAACGACTCCATCCAGCATGGCCTGATTATAGCGATCCGACATACCCCGCACAATCACATTTCTATTATTGACGGTGGTCACTCCAGTTACGCGCTTTAAGACCTGCCCCATATCATTGTCCGGTGTGCGGGCGATCTGTTCAGCCGAAATACCATCGGTTACCGTAGCCGCATTTTTTTGTGCAGCATAAAGTCCTGCTACTGATTCTTTTTTAAATGACACACTAACGACTGCCGTTTCCAACTTATTGGTCTGCGTTTTCATAGCAATATTGAGTGCTGTACGTTGTCCGCCCTCTATTTTCACGCCTTCAATGCGTTGTGTCTGATAAGATAGATAACTGACCTCCAAGACATAGGTGCCCGACGCACCGGTTAATATATAACTACCATCAATACTGCTCTGTGTCGATTTATTGGCTCCAATTAATTTAATACTTGCGTTGGCCAAAAACTGACCGCGATCATCAATTACTTTACCGGAAATGCTTCCTACCTGCTGTATTGGTTTTTTGACCAATGTAATATAGACCCCGTTGTCTTGAGGTATCAGATCTGTGCCCTTAAGCAGGTAGTTGACTACTTCTCCTATACTGCTATTGTTAAAAATTTTGGCATTCACTTTTTCTTTTGACAGATTATATTTATTGGCGTCAAAGGCAATATGTATATTTTGCGATTCCAAATGCTCGAAAGCTGCTGGAATATTAGATTCATTAAAAGAAACTGAAATCTTTCTATTGAGCAACTGGCCGTATGCACCTGATGCTAAAAGCATTTCTGCCGATACGATTAAAAGAAGTAGTCCCACCAATGATGACTTGATCATAAACTTAATATTGTTTTTCGTAACGTATTTCATAAATTTGTATGCGTATATAATAGCTCTGTAAGTTTTTGTATATGTTATTTATAGCACCTTATGGATGCTATAGGGTCCAGAGTTGACGATGGCAGTCGTCAACTCTTTTTTTATGCCTGAATTAATAGATATGCACCGTACTCCCCTCCTTCCTAGACTTGTTGTGGTGGACAGCTTTTATACTTTCCAAGGTTGCTGACCAAGAGAGCTGTTTCGATATCGGCATGCTGTAGCGCTGTCGGGCAATCTGATCATCGCCAGCTTTAAGATCTACATTGTACATATTTTTAACCGCTAGCGCCAATTCTGCAAAACTGCTTTGCTTTAGGTAAATCTTTCCTTCAATCCAACTATTACGAATAGTGAGGTCAAAAGTCTCTTGCTTAATGCTGTGGTTGTTTTTAGTATAACGAATCTGTCCGCCGCGCCCCAATGTGCCTAATGACTTGTTGTCGGCCGCTACTTGTACTTTACCTGTAAATACAGATACAGATATTTCATCCGATTCGCGGTAGTTTTTTACCGTAAATGATGTACCCAATACCTTTGTCTGTAATTGTTGGGTATTAACAATAAAAGCTTTTGTGGAATCTTTTTTAACCTCAAAAAATGCCTCGCCGGCAAGAAGCTCTACTACACGGTCCTTTCTGTCGTATGAAACGGTATCCAATTTAATTTTGGAACGTGCATTTAAAATGATCGTTGATCCGTCTGCCAATAATACCTTCTTCCGTTGTGCAACTCCTGTTTCAAAAATCCGGTACCCTGGTTTTACATTCACTTCCTGTTTTACGGTATCCAGAGCGGTTTGATTCTCCCAAAACAATATGCCAAGGCAAAACAAAAGTGTAGCCGCCACAGCTCCACTCCAATAGACCATTTTCCGAATTGATGATTTTTGAGGAGTTGTGATTTCAATCTGCTGTTGTATCTTAGTCCATAATTGGACCTCATCAATTACACGTTCAGGAATCTCTTCCCGATCTAGTGTTTCATACCAGCGATCGACCAGCATACGCTCTGCTTTCGTAGCTTTGTTCTGCTGATATCTGTAGATCAGGGATTCAAATATTCTTCTTTTCACTTTTTTGCCTGCTGTTTATATATAAGTCCGCAAAAAAGCTATAAAGTACTTCAAGAAATAGTTAATGTTTTATAAAAGAATTGTTAAGTATATTTTTGATGGCAGAGATTGTCTGAAGTATATAATATTTACTTAGATAGTTGCTCCAGAGCGAGAACAAGAAATACGCTAAGCGTACTATTTTGCACATTTTGTCTTGCACTTATTGCTTTCCTCATTCTTTTGGAAGCCTCTGTCAGGTTATTTTTCACGGTCTGCTCGGAAAGCCCCATACGCCGGGCGATCTCTCGAATTGGCAGATGCTCCCATTTAAGTAAGAGTGCCTGACGCATATTATGCGGCATAATTTCCAATTCCTCTTCGAGTAATTTTTCTAATGCAAGGTAAGTTTCCAATTCTTCAGGATGCTGGTGTACATAGTCAAAAATATGGTTGCTCCAATGATCCAAGAGACTATTTTTAACTTTATTGGCATTAAAAAAATCTATAATTTTATATTTGAGCATTCCTTTGAGGTAGGCTGGAAGATTCATTTGGATGTCGATAGCATGTCGTTTTTCCCAAAACTGCACAAATAATTCTTGAAGAATATCTTCTACATCCTGAGCGTCCAAAATCCGCCGGGCAGCATGCTGATAAAGATCTTTCCAACAATAGCGATAAATCTCTCCAAAAGCGTTCGTATCATTCCGCTCTTTAATAGCTTGAAGCCAATGCTGATATATAATTGGTATTTGATCCATACTACTATCAAAAGTAAGGTTGAAATATTAAGTCTACATTAACAAATGATCAAAAAAGCAGAATAGTTATAAAATAGTTTCACAATCCAAATAATTCTTTTCAATGTGGTTTATTTATGTTTAACACGTATAAAAATATTTATTTGTCATTCAAAAAACACATTATATCAAATACTTAGGTTATAAATTAGTTTTGTAAATATTATTTTCTTATCTTTGCATCGCCTTAGGCAATAGAGCCTATTGTATAAATTAATTCATGAACCCATTTTTAGAACTGGGAATCCGTGAGGAAATTGTTAATGCCATCTCAGAATTAGGTTTTGAAAAACCTTCTGAAATTCAGGAAAAAGCCATTCCTGTTTTATTGACTGGTAACGACGATTTTGTCGGATTAGCCCAAACCGGCACAGGTAAGACAGCAGCATTTGGTCTTCCATTATTACAGCAATTAGACTTTTCTCAGAAACATCCTCAAGCGTTGGTATTGTGTCCAACACGTGAGCTTTGTTTGCAAATCTCGAAAGATATAGAAAGATATGCTAAAAACCTCGACAACGTACATGTTGTTGCTGTTTATGGAGGTGCAAATATTAGTGACCAACTGCGTCAAATCAGACGTGGAGTGCAAATTGTAGTAGCGACCCCAGGTCGTATGTTAGATATCATTGGCCGTAATGCTATTGATTTCTCTCAAGTGAAATATGTTGTGTTAGATGAAGCAGATGAAATGCTTAACATGGGCTTCAAAGAAGACATCAACAACATCCTGTCAGAAACTCCTGACACTAAAAAAACATGGTTATTCTCTGCAACAATGCCATCTGAGGTACGCCGTATAGCTAAAAACTATATGACTGATCCAGTTGAAATGACTGTAGGTACGAAAAACACTGGTAATGCTAATATTGAGCATCAATATTATTTAATTAGAGCTAAAGACAAATACGCTGCTTTCAAACGTATTGTAGATTCAAATCCTGATATTTTCGGTATCGTATTTTGTCGTACAAAAATTGAAACGCAAGAAATTGCTGAATCTTTAATTAAAGATGGTTACAACGCTGATTCATTGCACGGAGATTTATCTCAACAACAACGTGATAAAGTGATGAAACGTTACCGTGACCGTAGTTTACAATTATTAATTGCTACAGACGTTGCAGCCCGTGGTATTGATGTAAACGACGTAACTCACGTGATTAACTTCTCTTTACCTGATGAAATTGAAAACTATACTCACCGTTCTGGCCGTACAGCTCGTGCAGGTAAAACTGGTATTTCAATCTCATTGATCAACATTAAAGAGCAAAGCAAAATCCGTCAACTTGAAAAAGTTATCGGAAAACAATTTGAGCGTAAACAAGTTCCTCAAGGAGCTGATGTTGTTGAAAAACAATTATTAACGATCATCAATAAAGTTCAGAATGTTGAAGTTAATGAGGATCAAATCAATCAATTCTTACCAGCTATTATGGAAGGTTTTGAATCGTTATCGAAAGAAGATATCGTAAAAAGATTTGCTTCATTAGAATTCAATAGATTCTTAGATTATTACAAAGGTGCTCATGATTTAAATATCGAAGCACGTGATATCAGCAGCAATGGCCGCGAACGTGGCGAAAGAGGCGAGCGTGGTGAAAGAGGAGAACGTGGTAGCTCTAAAGGATTTACTCGTTTATTCATGAACCTTGGTTCTGTAGATGAATTCAGCCGTGGAGACATGTTAGGATTTATCTGTAACAACGCTAAAATTTCTGGAAAATCAATTGGTAAAATTGATTTAAAAGGAGTATTCACTTTCTTTGAAGTTGAAGATGCTGAGGTAACAAAAGTATTCGAAGGATTTAAAGACGTTGATTTCAACGGTCGTAACGTACGTATCGAAGTTTCTGGAGACGGAAAAACTGAAAACCGTGGTGGTGGAAACAGAAGCCGTGGTGGAAGTGGCGAACGTAGAAGCTTTGGCGGTGGTGAAAGACGTGAAGGTGGAGGTGGTTACCGCGGTGGTGGTGATCGCAGAAACGGTGGCGGTGAAAGACGTGAAGGTGGATACCGTGGTGGAGATCGTAGAGAAGGAAATGGTGGTGGTTTTAGAGACTTTTCTGGAAAAAGAAAAGAATCTAGTAACAAATACTAATCGATTCATCTTATAAAATAAGAGCGGCTATCCCAAAAGATAGCCGCTCTTATTATTTATACAGCAGTTATGCGATTTCCTATAATGTGATTACCATATAAAAACAAGAGTGGCTACCCTGAAGATAGCCACTCTTGTTTTTATATGGTATTTATACAAATATTATTTCACGCGTTGACGAATAGCCTCGTACAATACAACCCCAGCTGAAACAGATACGTTTAATGATCCTATTTCTCCGAACATAGGTATTTTAGCAAGGTGATCTGCGATACGAATTAAGTCGTCTGATACACCTGTATCTTCAGCTCCCATGATGATACAGGTTGGCACAGTATAATCTACATCATAGATGCTATCTTTTGTCTTTTCAGTACTTACAACTAACTGTATGCCGGACTCAATAAGAAATTTACCCACTTTAGCCAAACCTTCATGACGACATACCGGTATTTTATATAATGCACCTGCAGATGTTTTGATTGCATCAGGATTCACCTCTGCAGATCCTTTTTTTGGTACAATGATCGCATGTACACCTGAACATTCTGCTGTACGTGCAATAGCACCAAAGTTGCGCACATCTGTAACACCATCTAGCATTAAAAATAAAGGTACTTCACCTTTTTCATAAATTGCAGGAACGATGTCTTCAACTTTTTGATAGATAATCGGGGAAATAACGGCTATAACACCTTGATGGTTTTTGCGTGTGATACGATTTAGTTTTTCAATTGGAACTTGTTGAAACCCTAAGTCGTGCTCTTTCAAAAGAGCTTTCAATTCTAAAACTAAACTTCCGGCTAAACCTCTTTGTATAAATAATGATTCGATTTCTTTACCACTATCTATCGCTTCTATAACGGCACGAATACCGAAAACCATCTGATTGGCTTCACGATCTGATGATCTATCGTGTCTTTGAAAATTTTGCATGCTTAATATTCTAAATAAGAATTGGTTTCTAGCAATTAGCTAACCAATTTGAAAGGCAAAGATACAAAAAGAAATATGGGTTAGTGCAAGAAAAAGTTGGTCTAAGTTTTAACTTAGTCCCAAATTAAGCTCTTTTCTTAACGTTTCTAAAAGTGGATTCTTCTGTACCATAGCTTGATATTTCTCTTGCGAGGTATAAGGTTTACGTACAACATCATGCTCCATAACAATACCACGTAGATCTAGCGAAAAATTATGCAAGGCAGGGCGAAGGTAATTTAATAAATCTACCTTTGCCATATTGAGAACATCCATCTGGACCATGTTCTCCACATCTACTTCAATTTGATTTCCAACTAACTTTGGTGGCACAGCTGTCATCAGGGTATACAGATTAATCTTATTTTGCTTTTTTATATCTGTTGCCAACGTTTTCCAGAATTGGATAAATTTTTCATAAGTCACTACTTCCTCTTCCGTCCCTTTAACTAAACTAGGTTCGTTACTATCTTCTTCTTCAGTTTTAGATTCAAAAATTGAATTTAGATCAGGTAATGATGGCATAGAACTTTTGGAAGCTCCCCATCCACCCTTTTTTACTTTAGGCGGTAAGTTAGAGACTTCTGGGCTTTTCGTTTGTTCTAGTATAGGTGTTGCAGGAGGTACTGCAATCGGAGTTATAGCAATATTTTTATCTACTACTGGTAATGAAGGTTTTGCATCAACGACAGGTGTTTCTGTGGCTGAAGCTACATTAGGGAGTTTTTTTTTTAATCCTTCAACCGTATTGGGAGCTTGAAGGGTTCCAATCTGGCTTAACTTAATCGCACTTGATAAGTGACAAATTTTTAATAGCGCTAATTCTACCTGAAGCCTCTGATTCTTACTTGTTTTATAATTAATCTCACATTGATTAGCAATATTCAATGCTGATAATAATAATCCCGTTGAAGATTTACGTGCTTGATCCAAATACTTAGCTCTTATACTTTCACTTACTTCTAACAACTTTAGTGTAGACGGTTCTTTTGCTACCAATAGACTTCTAAAATGCGATGCTAAACCTGAAATGAAATGACTGCCATCAAAACCATTATTTAAAATATCATTTAATATTAATAAGGTATCTGCTGGATTTTCAATCAATATAGCATCTGTCAATTTAAAGAAGTAATCGTAATCTAAAATATTCAGATTATCAATAACTGCTTGATAAGTGACCTGCTTATTTGAAAAACTAACGATTTGATCAAACATCGATAATGCATCACGAAGTCCTCCATCTGCTTTTTGAGCGATGATATGAAGGCCATCTTGATCGTACTGAATACTTTCACGTGTTGCAATGCTGGCCAAGTGATTGGCCATATCTTCAACACGGATACGGTTAAAATCAAAAATCTGACAACGCGATAAAATCGTAGGTAAGATTTTATGTTTTTCTGTAGTTGCTAAGATAAATATTGCATAGGCAGGTGGTTCTTCCAATGTTTTTAGGAAAGCATTGAATGCCTGCTGCGACAGCATGTGAACCTCATCGATGATATAGATCTTAAACTTACCCACTTGTGGTGGAATACGTACTTGATCAATCAAATTTCGGATATCGTCTACTGAGTTGTTTGATGCGGCATCTAATTCATGAATGCTAAATGAATTACCATTCTGAAAAGATTTACAGCTATCACATACACCGCAGGCTTCGCTAATATCTGAAATGTTTTCACAATTTATTGTTTTTGCTAAAATACGCGCGCAAGTTGTTTTACCCACACCTCTTGGTCCACAGAACAAAAATGCTTGTGCTAACTGATTGTTATGTATAGCATTCTTAAGTGTACCGGTGATGTGTTGCTGACCGACAACCGAGTCGAAGGTGACCGGGCGATATTTACGAGCAGAAACAATAAAATTTTCCATTGTACGAAGATACAAATTTTGTACCTCCGTCACAAAATTAAAAAGCGATACTTCAAAAAAGTGTGGTCTTAAAGCTGTTAGATAACAGAAACAAGAAGATAAAAAAATAGCTTCATTTTTCGATGAAGCTATCCAATATCATGATATAAAAGTTTTAATTCTCTTTGGGTTCAAGAGCACGCCAAACGACAGCGGCAATTATAGCTCCTACTATTGGAGCTACAATAAATAACCAAAGTTGTGAAATGGCTTGCCCGCCAGCTAATACAGCTGGACCAAAACTACGCGCCGGATTGACTGAAGTACCTGTGATGGGAATAGCAACTAAATGAATCAAAACTAAGGTCAGCCCTATAGCCAAACCAGCCATAGTGGAATTTCCAACTTTGGAGGTAGTCGCTAAGATGACAAATAAAAAGATGAAGGTTAAAACAGCCTCTGTTAAAAATGCAGCGGTTGTGCCGTATTCATTCTGATAGCCTTTCCCCCATCCATTCGACCCATATGCCCATTCACCTGGAGAGAAACCAGCTAGCTGTCCTCCTAGAATCTGCTGTAGAACAAAAGCACCTAATAATGCTCCTATTAATTGTGCTACAATATAAATAATTGCATCTTTCGCAGCAATCTTTCCTGCAACAAGTACACCGATTGTTACCGCGGGGTTGATGTGACACCCACTAATGCCGCCTATCGCATAGGCAAAAACAACAACGGATAAACCGAATGCTAGCGCAATCCCCAGTAATCCCAATCCCGACAATCCGCCTAAAGTCGTAGCGCCGGCAACAGCCGCTGCACCACAACCAAATAGTACCAAACCAAAAGTTCCAATTAGTTCAGCAACAAATTTTGTAGAAATATTTGTTTCCATTTCTTTAAGTTATAATATGGTCAAACTTGCGTCAAATATCTTGCCTCTTTTACACCTGTGTTTCAATGAGTTAAATTAAAGTAAGGATACAGCTACATGTATATTATTTCCTACAGATAATATACAATAGTAACAGGTAAAACTTAATACTAAAATCATGAGATAATAACGCTTTAGATGAGAAAAATTTTTAGTTTTTTATTGTGATCTATTTTACTTTTCTACGTAACATGGATTCAAAGAGCAATTGATTAATGCTGCCGAGAGATGACGGTACCATCACATGCTATGGCGCAGCTATATTGTTGTGTCGCAAATCGATGATGCTCTTAAGATGATGCGCTACATTTCCTTGAAATATAAGTCCGCCAAGATGGTTGAACATCAATAAGTCAAAAGAAAAGTATCTCCCTGCCTGCACCGAGACAATACAGGAGTTTACTTTTATCTTGACAGACTGGTGAATAGCTCCAAACACTTTCCTTTCAATAAACTTATTCCTCCTGTGAGTAAATAACTATTTCCTTAAAAGCATGTTACGTAGAACTATCTACGCGAGATCGCGCAATATAATCAAGCCGTTGGGAGATATAAGCTTGTTATAAGAAGAAACCTTCCTGTTCCTCTTCATCATTACAAAGAAACTAGAAGATATCTTTCAAAAGTACGGTATTACTGAATTGCAATGGCGCAAAATGATCTCCCCACTATGCTAAGGTTATCGGAAATAGTGCGGAAGAATACGGCCATTCAGTCTGTTAGGAATGCCATCGCGTGAAGAGCCGTGGCATCGCGTATAATCTCTAGTATCTATCGTTTCAATTGTGAGGTTATAACAAAAAAGAGTTATTTTAGTGATTAAACCTAGATGATATTCTAATGAAATATATTCGTGCAAAAGCCAATTTTATTCGATATACTGACGAAAAACTACTTGTAAAAGCAAGCTATATTTTATCGTGCATGAAGAATTCTACTGTCTTTATTAATCCGACTTTGCCACTGCCAACTATTGAAGATGCTTACCAAGATTACCAGAAGAAAGTGATCGAGGCTGAAAGCGGAAGCCGAGAAAAGAAGTCTTATAAGAGAGAAAGCAAGCGGAAACTCTGTGAACTGTTGCAACAGCTTGTTACTTATGTCAATTTAGTCAGTGATGGAAAGTTATCTTTATTACACAGTTCGGGTTTCCCTGTACTCACCAGAAAACGTAAAGGTCAAGTTCCTGATACTCCATCCGCCCCATTTCTTTGTGAGGGACGAACAAGTGGTGAAGTCGCCTTTGGATTTAAACCCGTAGGACGGGATATGTTTTATGATTATAGGTTTGCAACAGAGGTAGACTCGTATGGACTCCCACAATGGAGAGAAATATTCTATAAAACGAACTCCTTCAGGGCGTATTATTCAGGATTTACTCCTGGCCACTATATCTATTTTCAAGTTAGAGCACGTAATAAACATGGTCAAAGTCACTGGACGGCTCCTTTATTATTTATGGTCGGATAAAAATAAACGCTTCCAAATATTATAGTTCGAAAACTGCATCACAGTTCCTTATTGTGGATCTCTAACGTCATTTAGCTGTAAGCAATGAATTTAGGTCTTTTTTTTGATGTTATTTTTATGTAACTTCATTATTAATAAATTGTTAAGGAATTGAAATCTCTATCTTCATATTTGGTCGCAAGCGCTCTTTCACTGCTGTTTATCTTTATGCAGAAGCGAGAAAGCTATGCGCAAGAATACAAAGTTGATTTCTATAATACCCCATTTTTGTTTTCTGCAGATTCATCATTTGTAATAGATTTTCCGACTGAAGTAAACGAAAATCATATTCTTGATTTTTATAAAAAGATAGAATCGTCGACCGACTCTATGGTCGTAAATTCATTACTTACTTACAAGCAGAAACACCATCTAAATGATTGGATCTACTATCAGCTCGTACGTCAGACAGCGCAAGCAATAAGCCCCAAACAGGAAAATTATAGTCGGTACACTTTATATAAATGGTACTTGATGTGTAAATCTGGTTATGATGCGCGTCTTGCCGTGGGAAATAATCAAATTATATTTTATATAAAGAATAACGAAGATATTGCTGATATTCCATTTTTTTCTGTTGATGGCAATCAATATACTTGTCTGAATTATCATGATTATGGAAAGTTATTTCAACGTAATGGCATTTACAAACCAGTCTCTTTGAAAATTACTGAAGCGGTGAACGACTTCAGTTATAAGGTCACGCAGATGCCTGATTTTAATCCCCAAAATTACGTGGATAAAAAAATCAATTTCAAATATAATGAGCGATTATACCATTTTAAGGTAAAAATCAATAATGATGTCAATAAAATCTTTGCGAATTATCCTGGGGTAAATTTTGAAACTTATTTTAATATTCCACTTAGTCATGAAACTTATCGGACACTCATTCCGGTATTGAAGGAGAATATTAAAAAAATGGATACGACAAAAGGTGTTGATTATCTTATGCGCTTTACACGTTATGCATTTCTCTATGAAAATGATGATGTTAATTTCGGTAAAGAGAAAAGGCTATCCCCAGAGGAAACATTAACCAGCTCTTATAGTGATTGTGATGATCGGGCTGCTTTATTTTTCTATTTGGTCAAAGAGATTTACAATCTGCCAATGATTACATTGTTGTTCCCAACTCACATCACGATGGCGGTTCAATTTGATAAACCTATTGGCGATGCTATTTTGTACAATGGTAAATATTATTCGCTGTGCGAGCCGACACCACAAGAACAGAATTTAGATATTGGACAAATGGCAGATAAATTAAAGAACGAGTCGTATCAGGTGGTTTATCATTACGAACCGAAATAAGCAAACCTGTTAATTACAAAAATTTATACATAAAAAAGCTCGATCATTTGATCGAGCTTTTCTTAATTAAGTGAACTACTATTAGTATTTATTATTTTTAGGATCCCAACTAGCCCAGCCTTTAGTCCAGTCTGTTGTGCCCATTGCACCAATAAATGTTTCTTTCGTCAAACTTGCTAAATCACCTTCATATTTTGCTTTTCCTAACGCAGGTGAATCGGATTTTAACAACAAGTTTGGAGCAGAAAGACTTGTCCCCGTTAAACCAGCTGCGTCAACAGATGTAACGGCAAAGTCTCCAAATCCATTTAAATAACCTGTTAAATCAGCAACAGAAGCAAACGTCGTAACATCTTTTAATCCATAATTCGCAACATTACCAAATACCATATTATTTGATAAAACAGAGCGACCAGCTTTCAATTCAGTTGCAGGGAAATCAGAATTAAACTCAACTGCACTTGTTTTAGCTCCTACAATAATTGAATTTGCTAATACCATACGGCTATTTAACCCGAAGTGAATACCTGCACCATGAGTAGCTTCTGAAGCAGTTCCTGGTCCAATAAAAGTAAAGTTCGATAATATAGGTCTAGAATATTGATTATTCGCAACTGTACCTTTATTCTCTAATTCAATTCCTCTTGAAGTGCCAGCTACATCCGCAATCATTGGATCCTTTATAGAAATACCATATTGAATCTTGCCATTGTATCCTTGGTCAAAATCAAAATCATCATCAACGCCACGATAAGCAATTAAATGTGTAGCATTGACCGTACCACCAAAAAATTCAAATGAATCATCACCACCATAAGAAACCTGAATATGATTAATCTTGGTTCCAGAACCAACAGCACAAAGAGTCAAGCCATTTATTTCCTTATCTTTTTCAATAGCTATACCTGCAAATTCAATACGTGCATATGTTAATTCGCCTGAATTATCATCTAATACTGGAGTAGTACCACCACCGTAGTTTGCAATAGTTGCACCTAAAGCACCACCTTCATATTGAGCTGTTCCAGTAGAAGTGTTTACTAAAGATTTACCACAGATAATAATACCTGACCAATCACCTGTCCCTCTATTTCCATCTGTTTGATCTGATGTAAAAACAATTGGTTTATCAGCAGTACCGTTTGCTTTGATTTTACCACCTCTTTCTACTATTAAGGCTGCTTTTGTTGATTTTTCACCTTTTATGATAGTACCCGCTGGAATTTCTAAAGTTCCTCCATCCACTACTTGTACATATGCTCTTAATAAGTATGTCGTATCTGCACTTAACACCCTGCTTTTTGAAATCTTTCCTTCAATAACTGCTTCTTTCTTTGTTCCTGGAGTCGGAGGAGTTACCGGATCATTATCAGATTTACTACAACTTGCAAAAGTTACTGAAGTTGCTACTGCTGCTAATGCAAACCACTTTGTTGATTGATTCAATTTCATAATCTAATTTTTTTGTAAAACTATTTGTTTGTTGTAACCTTAATGTTAAGAAATAATGATTTAATCTTTAAAATTTATAACTAAATGATAGTGAGAAATTTCTGCCATATTTCACCGAATTAATAAGTTGGTCGCTATCGATATTATATTTACCACTTTTATCAATGTCTTGATAAAAAACAACTTTGCTATCTAATATATTACCCGCATTAAACTTCAGTTCAGCTTTATTCGCTATGATCTTTTTTGCTAACTGGAAATCCAACATACTTCTAGGCGCTTCATAGATTGTAGCATATTCGTCTTGAAACTCGCCATTCACATAGTTACCAAATCCGACGATATCGATTCTACGACCAATTCTATTAAAAAAGATACTCGATTCCCATCCACCCTTACTAGAGTACTGAAGACCAGTATTTAATAAATAAGGAGATTGACCGTATAGTGATCTCTTATTTTCTAATAAGGGTTCTTTACCTTCAAAATTGACCTCCGATTTAATTAAAGAAGCATTAGCACTAAATGTCAAATTCTTTAAAAGCTCAGAATCCTCATTAAAAATCCCTAAATCATGTCTAATTTCAACTTCTCCCCCCATTATATATGCTTTCGGCGCGTTAGTAAAAGACATGGATTTACTTGCTGATGTCGAACCCGCTATAATATTAGATTCAATTGGATCCGTTAAATTTTTATAAAATGCTGAAACCGAAAACAATTTTCCAAGACTTGGATAAAATTCATAGCGAAGATCTAAATTAGATATTCTGGTTCTTTTCAAATCAGGATTACCAATTTTCACGTTACCTGTTACGAAATCGTAAAAACTGAATGCTGCAAGTTCACGAAATTGAGCTCGAGCAACTGTATTTGAAAAACTGAATCTTAAATTAGTTTTGGTATTCAATTCATAAGTCAAATTCAACGATGGTAAGAAATCTGTATACGTATTATTTACATTATTATTAACATCAGCGGAAATGGATCCAGTTTTTAGCTTTTCAATATAGTTTTCTACTCTTAATCCAACAGTTGCTTTTAATTTTTCAGACACATTTCCTGATAGCATACCAAAGCCACCATTAAGATCACCTATACCTTCGAAACTATTCGTTGGATTGGTTATATCATCAATAAAAAACTTATTCTTTGCTATATTCTCCTGTGCAAACAGCTGGTCTTGTGGCAACTGTAATAATCTTTTATTTTCTTCGTAATCTTCAATTTTATTAACAAACCCTAGAACACGTGCATTCATATCCCGTTTTTTGTACTGCTTGAAGACTCCAACTTTTAATGTTTGTGCTAAACCCAATAGATTAAGACCTTGAGACCAGTTAAGTGCTCCACTGTAAATATTTTCATTTAAATTACTATAAAACTTACCCGCTTGTTCGGAAGAAGCTGATCCTTTTGGAATAGCTGCTTCAAAGGGAACAGATGGATCATCTTTATATGCGATATTTTTAACATATGACAACTGTCTTAAATCGGGGGTATCATCATTAATATTACTATATGATAGATTCCATGACAATTTTGTTTGTTTATCAGCATTCATTAAATACTCCCCATCAAGTACAGAGTTTAACATACGTTTTTGATGCACTTCCAATAATGTACTTTTACGCAAAGACTCATTTTCTAAAACACCTGTTCTATTGATAAAATTTTGATCAAGACTCTGATTGTAAATATTTTTCAAAGAAATCTTAAAATTATCTTTTATATAGGAGACATTAGCCAAAGCCCCAATTGAAGAATTAAAACGATAATAATTGTCCTCGTACTGAGAATAATAACTATTTAAGCCCTGATCTAAACCATTAAAATCATTTCGAATTTCATTGGTCTTACTTTCTGAGTTACGATAAGTAAATGAGCCAATAAATCCCAACTTACCATCATTACTCAATCGGTAGGAATTACCATAGATAAACTGCATATTTTGATAAGGAAGTGATTTCCCTAGTTTTTCATAACCAAAAGTATTTTTAAATGCTTTAGTGTAATCAGCTTTTTGTTCAAAATTTAAATCGGTATAGCTTGCTCTATCTTTTGGAAAAGTGGATGGTAAATTATTATCTGGATTTTTGATTCCAAAATAATTACCTGCTGTTCTTTTACTACCATAGAAATCCTTAAAAGTGGTCTGAGTATTACCACCTAGTCCAACACTAATTTCCACTGTTTTCCTATCGGGAAAATCTTTAGTCTTAACATTTACAGCTCCACCCGTTAAATCACCTGGTAAATCCGCAGTAGCTGTTTTACTAATAACAATATTGTCAATTAAAGAGGAAGGAATAATATCGAATGAAAAAGCTTTTCGATCAGGTTCAGTGCTTGGTAAAGGGCTATTATTAAGTAAAGCAGCATTGTAGCGATCACTTAAGCCTCTGATAACAATGAATTTATTATCCTGAACACTTGCACCACTCACACGTTTTAAAACTTCACCAGTATTCTTATCTGGTGTTCTTTTAATTACTTCCGCAGAAATACCATCTGATATCGAAATGCTATTCTTCTGCTGAGCATACAAGGCTCCTATAGATTCTTTCTTATAAGTGCCTCTAATCACGACCTGTTCTAAAACATTACCTTCTGAATTGTCCAAAATAATATCAAGACTTGTAATCTCGTTATTTTTTATTTCAACGTCTGAGATCTGCTTTGTTCCATACCCAACATAACTAAATTCCAATATATACTTTCCAACAGAAAGACCTGGAATATTATAATTACCAGTAACATCGGTACTTCCTGCTCTTGAGGTATTCAAAATTTTCACTGTAACTCCAGCAATAGTCTCACCGGTTTTGCTGTTACTCACTTTTCCAACGACTTTTCCACTACCTTGTGCAAAAACAGCTGTCGCTATTACCAATAAAATTAGAGTAGCGACAAATTTCTTAAGTGTTAATTGTGATTTCAATTTATTTGTTTTTTTGTTTCTGCAAATCTATTACCGCGATATTACGTGCACATTACCTTAACATTACTATTACATTAGTGCTGTGTTAAAGAATTGTTAACGTCATCGTTTACATGTACTATACGCATTTTTACATGTTAACAATTGATTAACAGCTAAAATGTTAAGTGCAGTGCGCCTTAATAATTAATAAACATATGATGTAATAATGTCATAACAATTCGACATATATACAGGAATTAGGTTAAATTTAGCATCTGAAAGAATGATCATACTATGCAGACAAATAATCCAATCATAGCAACACAGGAACTTTCCTTCCAATACAAAGGAGGTATACCAATCAAATTTCCCGCAGTTCAAATTCAAAAAGGTCAACATACACTGCTTCTTGGAAATTCGGGAACTGGTAAAACAACATTGCTTCATCTTTTGGGGGGACTTTCAAAACCGACAGCAGGAAAAGTCTGGATTAATGAAAAAGATATCTATGCCATGAGCACATCTGAAATGGATAAATTTAGATCGCAACATATCGGCTTTATTTTTCAGGAAGCCCACTTATTGAAAAACTTAACTATTCTTGAAAATATTCAGCTTGCGCAGTCTTTAGCAAAGAAAACAGTCCATAAAAATGAAGTTTTAAGCGTGCTAGACAAACTACAATTGTCTGATAAAGCCCATGCATATCCACAGGAATTAAGTCGAGGCCAATTACAGCGTGCCGCTATTGCACGTGCTGTTATTAATAAGCCTTTGCTTTTAATTGCTGACGAACCTACTGCATCATTGGATGATCAGAATACAACTAGGGTATTAACACTATTAATGGAAATTGCCGATCAACAGGGCGCTACCCTCCTTATCGCTACGCATGATAAAAGAATTAAAAATAACTTTTCGAATACTTACGATTTAAATACACTCAATCCTAATAGCAAATAGCATGAATACTATTCAATTAGTTTGGAAAAATATTAGTAAACAAATAGGATCAACAGCACTCAGCATATTACTGACTGCATTTGGTGTTGCCATACTATGTGTACTTTCTATAACCAGCGATAGCTTTGAAAAGCAACTTGAAAATAATAGTAAGAATATTGATTTAGTAATCGGAGCTAAAGGAAGTCCCTTACAATTGATTCTATCCAGTGTTTATCACATCGACAATCCTACTGGTAATATCCCTTTGGCTGAAGCTGAAAAATTGCAACATAACCCTTTAATAAAATTGGCTGTTCCTGTCTCATTGGGGGATAACTATAGGGGGCATCGTATAGTAGGCACGGATTCTAGCTTTCTTACTTTGTATGAAACCAAAGTACAACAAGGAAAGCTATTTGATAAAGACTATGAAGTTGTTGTCGGAACTGATGTTGCCCGTAAGCAAAATCTTAAGATTGGAGATCAGATTCATAGTTCACATGGATTAAGTAAAGGCGGACATAGTCATGATGATCAACCGTTCACTGTTGTAGGTATATTAGCATACAACAATAATATTACGGACAATCTCATTCTGACTAGTTTAAGTAGTGTCTGGGATGTACATGGAATTGAACACCACGATCATGACCATGAATTAACTCCTGCTGAAGCACAGGCTAAAGAGGATCTTGAAGAGACAAAAAATGCACATCTCCATCACCATGGTGAAGCAGAAGAGGAGGAACATCGTGATGAGGATCAACATGAACCCGATATGATGGTAAAATCAATTGGTGCAGATATGATTCATTCTTCTGGTCTTGAAATTACGGCATTGTTAGTACAGTACCGGTCACCAGCTGCAATTGCGGTATTACCTAAGTACATAGCACAAAATACGCAAATGCAGGCCGCTTCACCTGCTATAGAGAGCACACGCTTATTTTCTCTTTTAGGGGTGGGAATTGACTCTTTAAAGATATTAGCTTATATCATCATGGCAATTGCTGGATTGAGTGTCTTTATCAGCTTATACAATGCCTTAAAACAACGGAAATATGATTTAGCGATCATGCGTACATTAGGTGCTTCCAAGCTCAAACTTTTCTCTCTGGTAATCTGCGAGGGAATGGTCATTACTGTAATTGGTGGTTTTTTAGGATTGATTTTCGCCCATATAGCGCTTTATTATATCAATACACAAACAAGCCAAAGTGCTGACTTTATAGATGCATTTAAGCTTAATCCCATAGAATTGATTTTTGTGTTATTAGCCTGCGTAATTGGTATTATTTCAGCACTAATCCCTGCGGTCAAAGCATATAAAACAACGATTTCGCATATTTTATCAAACAATTAATGTAAAATGATATTATCATAAGGTTTTGTATTTTTACAAACTGAACTAAGATTTTTACGCACTATTTCGAAATATTTCTGCATATAAATATGGAATTATAAAACGGGAATTTTCAAGGTGAAAAGTTGAAGAGCCCAGCAAAAAGCAAATTTTAAATGTACAAACAAACAATTATAATGAAAAAGATACTCGCTTTCTTTAGTTTACTGATTACCTTTTGTATTACAGCAAATGCACAGATCGGTCGTGATCCCAATACACCCGATCATACGCCAATGATGAATAAAACCTGGGAAGCTGTTGATAAAATGGCTTATAAAGTTTCTTATAGCGGCAGTAAAAAGATCTATACTCCTTTCTATCCTGCAGAGTTGAAAGCCTTAGAAAATAAAATCGTTGAGATGCCCGGCTACATGGTTCCGTTGACCAGTGGTAGGACACATAAAAACTTTATGATATCGGTTCTACCTGTAGCGCAATGTATGTTTTGCGGTTCTAATGGAATCCCGCCGATGGTAGAGGTATTTCTAAAAGGTGACGCCATAAAATTTACAGAAGAGCCTATCAAGTTAAAAGGCAAAATGGTCTTTAACAAGGATCCTTTAAAAGGTAATTCGGAAATTACGATAGTTGATGCAGTAATTATAAAATAAAAGAAGCCGCGATAGCGGCTTTTATTTTGATCTGTTTACGAGAGAAACCTCAACACAAGATGTGATTCCTGCTGTTTCGGTTCGTAAACGTGCTTCTCCTAACGAAATCGGTCGATAGCCCATGTTTAATGCTTGTTCTATCTCCTGTGTCGAAAAATCTCCTTCAGGACCGATCAATAAAATATAATGCTGTTCTGATTGTAAAACTTCGTTTAGATACTGTTTCTCACTATCTATACAATGCGCGATGACTTTTGTTGCTGTATTCGATTCGTGTTGCTTACAGAATTGAGAAAAAGTAATCGCAGGATTCAATTTTGGAATATAGGCCTTCAACGATTGCTTCATTGCTGCTACAATCACTTTATTAAGACGATCTAATTTCACCTCTTTTCTCTCAGAATGCTCACAGATTAAAGGTGTAATTTCATGAATGCCAATCTCTGTCGCTTTTTCTAAAAACCATTCGAAACGATCGATATTTTTAGTTGGAGCAATTGCAATATGTAAGTGATAGGAGGATTGCTGATAGTTTTCTTTAACATTTAAAATAGTCAAAACTGTTCTTTTCGGATGTGGATCCAAAATTTCAGCTTCATACAATCCGCCTCTTCCATCAATCAAGTGAACTTTATCACCTACTTGAAGTCGAAGCACACGAATGGCATGCTTACTCTCTTCTTCACTTAGAATAAAGTTTTTAAAATCAGGTTTAATCTCTTCTGTAAAAAATAGTTGCATAATCGCTAATTATCTTGATCATCATCCATCGACTCAACAAGTTCCAATTTTACAAATTCTATATTCTGTTGCGTTTTACGAATAATCGTAAAGGTATAACCAAATACTTCTTTATACTCTCCTACTTCAGGAATTTTATCAAACAAATCGCTTACTAGACCTGAAACAGTATCATAATCTTGACTTGCTGGTAATTCTAATGGTAAAAATTCATTCACATCATGAATGCTCGCACCAGCGTCCACCATATATTCTGTTTCAGAAATACGTTCAACAACTGGAGTTTCTTCATCATATTCATCTTGGATTTCACCGACAAGTTCTTCGACAATATCTTCTAAAGTAACCATACCGGCTGTACCTCCAAATTCATCCAATACAATAGCCAACTGAATTCTTTTCAATTGAAATTCGGCCATTAAATCATTGATCTTTTTGGTTTCCGGAATAAAGTAGGGCTTACGCATGATATCCTTTAATACCACCTCTTTACCTTTCATAACGATCGGTAAAATATCTTTTGTGTGTACGATACCGACAATCTGATCGATACTATCGGCATAAATAGGAATACGTGAATATCCCTCTTCTGTTACCGTATTGATAAAATCAATGGCTGCACAATCCTCTTCAACCGCTACGATTTTTGTTCTCGGAACCATGATGTTTTTCACAATCCGTTCATTAAAGTCGAAAACGTTTTTAATCAATTCATGTTCAGATGATTCTAATGCTCCGCTTTCTTTACCTTTATCCAATAAATATTGAAGTTCTTCTGAAGAGTGTGAAGATTCACTAGGATGTGGTTGAATACCTATTAATCTCAATAAAAAATTAGCAAAGCCATTGAATACATATATTAATGGCATCAATAACCAATAAAATATACGCAATGGTACGGCTACTTTCATTGTTGTCGCGACAGGTTTTTGAATAGCAATAGATTTAGGAGCAAGCTCACCTAATACAACATGCAAGAACGTAATAGTTCCAAATGCAAGTGCAAAACCGGTCCATTTAGCCCAGCTTTGCGAAGTATCTACCTGAAAAAAAGAAAACAGATTAGATACGATTTCAGTCATTACTGCTTCGCCTTTCCAGCCTAAGCCTAGCGATGCTAAAGTAATACCTAGCTGTGTTGCAGCTAGGTATTTATCCAAATGCTCTGTAATATTTTTTGCAATTTTAGCAACATTGCTTCCTGATTTTGCTTGGAGCTCAATTTGTGAAGCTCTTACTTTGACTATAGCAAATTCTGCCGCAACAAAAAAACCATTTGCAACTACTAAAAATATTGTCCAAAAAATATCGAGGGCCATTATGGGGTTTATTTATTACCAAATTCTTTATTGTACAATTCTATACTATCCAATAGAATTTGTTGTGCAACTTCACGGCCTTGAACGCCTTCAACCACAACATTTTTCTTTTCTAATGCTTTGTAACTTTCAAAAAACTGAACAATTTCTTTCATACTATGTGGAGATAGTTGTTCAATATCTGTAATGTAATTGTACACAGGATCATTCTTAGCAACAGCAATGATTTTATCATCTTGCTCACCACCATCAACCATGTTCATCACACCAATGATTTGTGCTTCAACCAATGTCAAAGGAAGAATATCAACAGAACAGATTACCAAAATATCCAATGGATCTTTATCATCACAATATGTTTGTGGAATAAAACCATAGTTAGCAGGATACACTACAGAAGAACTCAAAACGCGATCTAATAATAAAAGACCAGTTTCTTTGTCTAATTCGTATTTTCCTTTTGAACCATTTGAAATTTCAATAATAGCATTTACTGAATTTGGCACATTTGTACCAGGAGATACTTTATGCCAAGGATTTTGTGTACTCATTTGATTTACTGTATATTTTGTTTGTTTTTATTTTCATTCATTTTACGTTTGATCAAAGCAATAACGATCGGCAGGAAGGCAATCGCAATCAATCCAACAATAATATATTCGACATAATTAATAATCCAAGGAAATTCTATTCCTAAGAAATACCCTGATAAAGTTAATAATAGTACCCAAAGCAATGCTCCAGATATATTAAAAATTACAAATTTCTTAAAATCGAGTTTAACAACGCCTGCAAAAATTGGTGCAAATGTACGCACTATAGGTACAAAGCGACCGATGATCAAAGCTGTACCACCATATTTATGGTAGAATTCTTCAGCCATAATAACGTATTTACGCTTAAAGATAAGGCTATCCTTACGTTTGAAAAGCATAGGACCGGCTCGATAACCAAACCAATATCCTGCAAAGTTTCCGAGTACGCCAGCTGCAATTAAACCTGCACAAAGCGTCACGATATCCACTTCAATTTTATTTAATGCACAAAATAGTCCAGCTAAAAATAACAAATAATCTCCCGGTAAAAAGAAACCAAAAAACAAACCCGTTTCAGCAAATACAATGAGTAAAACTAAATAAAAACCGCCAGAGCTTAATAATTCCTCTGGGTTCAGTAATTGTTGAAAAGACAACAAAAGATCTTGCATAATTTCTTTTTTACGTTTTCACTTACTTTGTGAAAAATGTCATTATAATATAATCCCTATCTATGACATTTCATATAGACATATAATTTCTATATAAGACTGCAAAGATATGATATATTATAGTCTTTTTTTATATTTATATTTAAAATACTACTTTTAGATGAGGTTGTTTTCGATTAATTATCAGTTGTAACATTGATAATTGACTCTTTAATTGTTTCCGCAATTTGGGTAAATTCTTCATGAGTAAGCGACAATCTAGGTCGAGAAAAATTTAAATCTGAAACATTATTTAACGGGACTAAATGGATATGAGCATGGGCTACTTCTAATCCGATAACAGCAACACCGACTTTCTTACAAGGGAAAACGCGTTTGATACCTTGAGCTACAATCTTTGAGAAAACCCAAAGTGCCATATATTCGTCGTCATTGATATCGAAAATATAATCGGTCTCACGCTTTGGAATGACCAAAACATGCCCCTCGGCTAATGGACTAACATCTAAAAATGCTAGAAAATCATTACTCTCAGCTACCTTATAAGCAGCAATCTCTCCTGACACTATTTTTGAAAAAATCGTAGACATATTTCAATTGTTTATAACCCAAATATAAAAAAAGGCTGCATGTAATGCAACCTTAAATGATGATATAACGTTTTATTAATATGCGGTTATGGCAAAACCGCACATAACCGCATATAATTTATCTTGTAATTTCTATAATTTCGAATTCAATCTGACCTGCAGGAACATCGATTACAGCTACATCACCTTTAGATTTACCTAGTAAACCTTTGGCAATAGGAGACTTAACAGAAATCTTACCTTGCTTCATATCAGCTTCTGTTTCGGACACCAATTGATACGTCATTTCAGCGCCATTTTTCTTATTCTTGATCTTTACGATAGATAAGGCCAATACTTTTGATGTATCTAATTTGGATTCGTCAATCAAACGAGCTCCAGCTAGCGTATTTTCCAAGTTTGCAATCTTTGCTTCATGCATACCTTGCGCCTCTTTTGCAGCATCATATTCTGCATTCTCAGACAAATCACCTTTATCTCTTGCTTCAGCTATTGCATTCGAGATACTAGTTCTTCCTTCAGTTTTAAGATAGTGCAACTCTTCCTTGAGCTTTTGTAATCCCTCTGCGGTGTAATAAGTTACTTCTGCCATAATTATTGTTATTTGTTTTATCTTAATTATTCAAAAATGAAACAAGACCATGTTATCCTTGTCGGATAACATGGTCTCGCTGTCTATAATACGAAGGTAAGAATTGTTTTTAACAAAACAAATTCAAACCCATTAATTCATTTTAATTCTCTTCTTCATCAACAAATCTATACCCTAACCCCCTAACAGTCTGCAAGTAATAGGGTTTATCAGGATTCTTTTCGATCTTCTTCCTTAATCTAACCACATGCATGTCTAAGGTGCGTGTATTGACATTTGAACTGTACCCCCAAACGACTTCCATCAGCTCCTCGCGTGTTATTTCTTTGCCGACATTTTGTAGAAAATGCAATAAGATACGATTCTCTAAAATTGTAAGTTCTATTTTCTTACCGTCTCTCACAAGTGAGTGAATGTTTGGCTGATGTTCAGTTTTACCAAAATGGTAGATCTCAGGCGTGTTTTTAGGTAAAAAGAAACGAACCTTATTTTCAATCATGGCGATTAATACGTCCATATTGAATGGCTTACTAATGTAATCCGTCACACCAAAGCTATAAGCTTCGATCTTATCAATATCTTGAGATTTAGCAGTCATCATGATAACAATATTTTCAAATCCTGCTTTACGTATATTTTCACAAATCTCGTTACCTTCCTTACCTGGCAACATCCAATCTAGCAATACAACATCTGGTTTTTTCTCTAAAATCAACTTTTCAGCCTCATTTCCATCCCCCGTTTGAACAACATTGTACCCTTCCGTTTCTAATCTGTGACGAACTAAAAAGCGTAGATTTTCATCATCTTCAATAACAGCTACAGTTATTTCTTTGCTCATAATTAATTATATTTTAAACTGAAAAAATGAGAGTAAAGGTAGTTCCTTTACCGATTTCACTTTTAACAGAAATTTCTCCCCCCATAAATTCTGTTATCTCTTTACAAAAGGCTAAACCCAAACCAATACTTCCTTGTTGATTGTATTGACTTTTGATCCGATAGAACTTCTTAAATATATTTGAAAACTCATTTTTATTTATACCTATTCCTTCGTCTCTAAAGATAATAACAAAATTCTTTTTATTTTGTTGTATTTTAATATCTAATACTTTCCTCTTTTGATCCGAATATTTATAGGCATTATCAATTAAATTTTGAAACACACTTGTTAATAATACAGGATCTGCAAGTAGACTGGATTTGACGTTAATTTCTTTTGTTATTTTAAAATCTGCATGTTTTAATTGTGTGGATGCCACAATATTATCGACAAATGTATTTAAATCAATTTCTTCTCTTTTAAGCTTGATTGTTTTATTTTCAATTTGACTAAATGACAATAATTTGTTCATCAAATTGTTCAGCCGATCTGATTCCTGATCCAATATGTTTCCATACATTATACGCTCTTCATCAGATAAATATTGTGCACTTTTAATATTGTTACCTGCTATTTTTATTACACTAACAGGGGTTTTAAACTCATGTGTCAAATTATTAATGAAATCGTATTGCAATTTAAACAGTCTACCATTAATTTCTAAATTACGGTAAATCAAATATAAAATGACTAATAAAATCAAATAAACTAATGAAATGCCCAGCACTATAGGTAGAAAACTACGATTCACTTCTTTTGAGATAAATGATTCGCTGGAATGAAATAACAATTTATAATCTGCAAGAGCTCCCGGTAAAAGCATTTCGGTCACATATTCTTTGACATCGGAGGTTACAGGAGCGCGTACGATAGGTACGACTTCAATTTTTTCATAAAGATTGGGATATATATTTTTAACATCTAATAGGGTCGGATCGACGCTAAAGACAAACATATCCTGTTCATAATTTACAATATGATCTAATTTTGTATCCATGATATCTTTATATACCAGTAGATCATTGATGCGCGGAATATTGAGATAAGTAATACGACCTGGTTGCGTGGAATAGAAAACACGAAGAATGTCGCGATCTGTTAATTTTGAGCTGGACTGCAATTTATCAATATAACTTGCCACCTTGATCCCCATACTGTTCAATTCCTCATTAAAAGGTCCCATTTCTTCACGTTTAGTGATATACCTTTTATCTAAACCGCGGTTATTAATTGTAAATATGGATAATGTTTTAGGTCTGATATTTAATCCGTTGATCGAAAAGCCGGCAAGTATTCTATTATCATTACTAAAAAGCATATCGTAAAATGCAATTTCTTTCACAAATGGATAAGAGCTTAGGACACTGTAAGCATATTTTCCTGCTTCCAAAGAATCCAGATATCCCTGATAAAAAGAAACTTCAGGGACACGATTTTGAAAAAAATCATTGAAGGGTACCAATGTTAAATCAAATACCTCCGATTTGCGATTCGTAAACTCATTATTAACGAGATTTACTGTATAATTTCTTGCTGCAAATATGACAACAAAATACAATAACGTAACGAAAGCAAAGAAGACAAAAAGCAAACCAAAATTCTTACGATAATTATAACCTGTTCCTCTCATCGCCCCACTATTTACCGATATATTTATCTAAAAATTTCTCTAGCTCCTGGTAATATTGAATGACATTTTCATCCTTTTTAAAAGTTCTACCCTCTTCTTCTTTCAATATATACTGTACAGGAATATTATTATTCTTGAGTTTCTGCACAAATTGATTGGCATCTGTTACCGAACTTAATCGATCCTTCCCGCCCTGCGCTATTAAAACTGGAATTTTGACACGATTGGAATGAAATACTGGAGAAATCTGCTTAAACATGCTCGATTCGCGAATTGGATTTCCAATTATCTGATAGTATTTTTGCAAATAGGGTTTTACATACGGTGGTATATCTCTAAAATATGTAAACAAGTTTGTATAGCCCGAATATGATACTGCACAGGCATACATATCAGAATTAAAACACGCTGCATGCAATGCTGAATATCCGCCAAAGCCCTTTCCAACAATAGCTATTCTATCTTTATCTGCAATTCCTTCTCTAATTAACCATTTTACACCGTCCGTAATATCATCTTGAATCTTACCTCCCCACTCTTTAAAACCTGCCGACCAAAATTCTTTACCGAAGCCTACTGAGCCACGATAGTTCATCTGAAACACGACATAACCACGGTTAGCTAAAAATTGTGCTTCGTGATCAAAACCCCAAATTTCTCGCTGATTAGGTCCATCATGTGGCAACACAACAACAGGAAGGTTACTCCTATCTTCATGTAAAGGGTAAGTAATAAACCCTGTAATGATCTTACCATCGCGGGCTTGATATTTGACAGATTCTGTTTGCGATAACTCACGATCCTTCAAGTTAGGATTGTTATCGGTAAGTTTATGTAGTTCGTTATCCTGGCAATCAAAATAATAAATCGCACCAGGATTTGTGTCTGTATATGTTCTTATGATGATTTTATTAAAGGAAGAATCCGAGTCAATAATATCAAATTCTGATCCCTTTGCCTTTTCAGATATTTTTTTAAATATTTCTGCGATTTTATCATTAAAAAAAAATCTTTTCTTTTTTGAAAGTGTATAAGAGGCATACATCATTTCATTTGTATAAGAAGAATAACCACCCCAATCGAGATCGACTTCCTTATTATTAAAAACCTCGTATACTTCTTTCTTCTGCTCTAAATCATACTCAACTAACGACAGCTTATCTCTGCCGATATTTGAAAGTGCGTAAATATTTGTTGTGGAGTTTTTAACGAAACCCATCGGTATAATAGTAGAAGCAAAATCATTTTTTAAGACCTGATGAAAGGGTTGCTCATTGTCTGCCCTATACATCATTGATTCTTCCACACTATCATTAGCCATGACAAGGCGCACTTGGCCATCCTGAGAAAGATACCAGGAGTTAATGTTTCCTGGATTTTGAAGAATCATCTCGGATTTCCGCCCATCAATAAATAACTTATGAAGATCGAACGTTGAAGAATCTCGATCATTAATAGCAACTATAATTCCATTATCATATAATCGCGCAGGCTGTACCCAACGAAATTTTGCTTTCATGGGTTTAATCAATGGCTGAAGAGCGTCCGTAAAAATATTTACAGCATATAGTCTTAGGCTGTCATTAGAGGTTTGTTCTATAGAAAATATAATCTCTTCATCATCACCCCAAACAAAACTATTAACATTCATATCATTTTGATACGTCAATTGCTTGGAACTGTCCTGATTATTTAAGTTTAATAAAAAAATATTCTTGCAATGATTATCCAAACCGATATAAGCGATATAATTACCATCGGGAGAAATTTTAAAAGATGTTTTTTCAGGAGTTGAAAAAAAACTTTCAATAGGTATACGTTCCGTTTTATTATTCGAACAGCTAATGCCTAGAAACAGCAAGGTAATTAATATAGAAAATGTAATATATGCGCGCATAAACAAACTCATTCGTCAACCTACTCAAAGATTAAAATTAATTAGCAATAACAAATCATGTGCAACTTTATTTTTACAAGAACAGCCGACATTTATTGTACCACGATAATATACAGATATATATTTCAATAAGGCAATTAAAGTTTATATTTTTGCACTTATGTATTTATATAACATATCCATCATATCAGAAGAATCTGTACATCAGGAAATAGTTTCCTGGATAAAAGAAAATCTTCTAAGCAGCACTAATTTCAATCCTCGTTTTTTGGAAATGCTTAATTCTCCTCATGAAGGAGTAACATACTGTATTCAGATACAGGTTTCCAGCGAAGAGGACATTGCACAATTTCAACAAGATCATCTCAGCCATTTACAGCATGAAATTTCATCCAATTATAAGGATAAAGCTTTCATCTTTGACAGTACAATGAAATACTTGTAAAAATAAGAGCGATACTAAATATCGCTCTTATTTTTATTTTCTTCTAAAAGTTCCCACTTGGGATCATAAACAATTTTTGGAGTCATGTAATGCAATAATATCAATCTTGAATAACGAAAGTTAAATGGAGAAAAGATAATGATTGTTGCAAAAAGGACTACCATATACGTCCACGGGGACTCACTTCCTGTTAATACTGCTGTTGCCAAAGCAAATGTTACAACTTCAGCCACCGACATCGCGTAACTGACATACATGGCCGCATAAAAATAACCTGGCTCTATTTCGAAAGTCAAATTACAAACGGGACATACATCATTTGTTTTTTGTTTACGTAAACCATAGGCAGGTCCGACAAACATATTTCCGACATGACATCTTGGACATTTTGAATGTACAAGCGCATGAATTTTAGATGTTGGCATATCTTATTAATTTTAAAGAATTTTTTCCTGAGATTTATTCGACTTTACAGTACGATATTTTTTATACCATAGAAAGCCCAAACCTGCGGCTGCCAAATAAGGAATGACAAGCAAAAATAAGATTCCATCATTTAAGCCTTTACCTTGTGTATTGCCGTTCTGAGTAGAATTTTCAGCATTTAAGGAACACATAGCACACTGGGCATATACTGAACTGATTGGTGTTACCGTAATCGTGCAAAACAGAACAATTGTAACTAGCAAATACTTAAGCGTTTTCATAATACAAAGATACTTAAAAAATTAAGATTATTTTACAGCGACTCTAGTCATTAAACTTAGAAAACTTCTCCCAGAAACCGTCATGCTGTAATGGAGCCTTTAATGTAATCGTCTCTTTTTTGATTGGGTGAACAAAAGTAAGTGATCTGGAATGAAGACAGATACTACCCTTTGAGCTGCCCCGAGGATACCCGTATTTATTGTCACCGACTATAGGGCACCCCATCGTGGATAATTGCACCCGAATCTGATGAGTACGTCCTGTTAATGGCTCAACTTTTAATAAATGAAAACCATTCAGTTCACCGATCAAAGTATAATCCAATTCAGCATAGCTGCTTTCTTTCACTTCCTTATTAAAAGCTTTTGTTACCATTTTTTCACGATTTCGCACAAGCCAATTGATCAATTTACCGGCAGGTTCTTGTGGACGTTGTCTCACAACTGCAAGGTAAGTTTTTTTTACCTGTCTATCTTTAAACAGTTTATTCATACGTTCTAATGCTTTGCTTGTTTTTGCAAAAACGATTAATCCGCTAACAGGCCTATCAAGACGATGAATAACTCCTAAAAAGGCTTCATTAGGTTTATTGTATTTATATTTTAAATACTCTTTAACCATATCTTCTAAAGACTTATCACCGGTGTCGTCTACCTGAACAATATCTCCTGCCCTTTTATTGATTGCGATGAGGTGGTTATCTTCATAGATAACATCTCTATCTGTAATATTATGCATTTAGTTAAAATAAAATCTTACAATAATAATCCATATGCAAGAGATCTTGCCTATGTATAAAGGCAAAGATACACCTAATCAGAATAGCTTAAAAAAGTAAAGGGCGATTTTCGAAGAAAATTGCCCTTTACTTTTTTAAATATATTAAAATTTCTATTTCACTGAATCTTTCAATTCTAATTCAGCTGCCTTTTTTGCTTCTTTATCCTTCTTCTTAAAGAAACCTCTCAATAAGAAATTACTTTGCAAAGCTTCCATGTTTTGATCCAATTTAGCGGTACTGTTATTTAAATTACGAACGGCCTCTCTAAGCTCATTACCAACCGCTGGATCATTGATCAATGTACCAATCGCATTATCTTTACTACTTAATTTACTTGAAGCAGTATTTAAATTTGTCATCAGTGCATTAGCTGTCTGTGAAACGCCCTGCAGTTGCGTTGCAGAAGCTCTTAAGCTAGCAAAAACTGCTGTATCTGTAGTCAGATCGTGAACTAAGCCTTTATTCGAATTTAATTTTTCTGTCAATAGAACAAGGTTAGATGTTGCTTTATTTGTACTGGCCATAACCTGACTGATCGACTGCAAAGACATATGAAGGGAAGATAACATGGCTGTATCTGTCAATAAAGACCCAACTACACCACGCCCTTCAACTAAACCACGTGAAATTTCAACAAAATCTGTTGTAATTTTTGCCAAGTTTTGGTTATTAAGCTGTAGGGTTTCCATCATTGCTTCCATGTCTGCGGCTTTCGCAGAACGAAGAAAATCATTAGCTTCAATTGATGGCGCATTTTGAGAACCACCTGAAATCACAATGATTTTATTACCAATAAGACCATCTGATCCTAATTTTGTAATTGCATCTTTACGGATATATTCAGCTGATTTTTCTTCAATGGTCATAACAACCTCAACATCCTGTAAATTTTTAAAATGAATATTCTTTATAATCCCCACTTTAACACCTGAAAACCAAACATTACTACCTACTTTTAAGCCTGCAACATCAGGGAAAGACGTAGCAATTTCGAAAGTTTTAGTAAATTTTTTCTGTTGACTCCCCAGTATAAATATACCTGCAATCAGAATAGCTAATCCTATAAATACGAATAATCCAACTATTACTGCTCTCTTATTTTCTACTTTGCTCATTTATTTAAACAATAAAATTATAATCATAAAACGCTTTAACTCGCGCATCATCTGTTTCAAATATTTCCTTAAAAGATCCTTGTCTTTCAAATTTACCATCTAGTAACATCACAATACGATCTCCTACCGATCGAGCACAAGCTAAATCATGTGTGATGATAATGGATGATGTTTTATACCTTTCTTGGACTTCGTTAATAAGACTATTAATATCTAAACAGGTTATTGGATCCAATCCTGCTGTTGGCTCATCATACATCATGATATCCGGGCGTAAAATTAATGTACGCGCAATACCGATTCTTTTACGCTGTCCACCAGATAATTCAGATGGCATTTGATTGATTGCCTGTGATAGTCCCACACCTTCTAGCACATCTTCCACCTCTTTATTGATTTCAGCACGTGTAAGATTTCTTTTATTACGAATCAATGGAAATTCAAGATTTTCACGTACCGTCATACTATCGTACAAAGCGCTATTTTGAAATGAAAATCCTATACGCAACCGCAACTTCATCAACTCATGGTTATCCAAATCATTAACAGAATTTCCAAGAACTTCAATACTACCCACATCAGGCTGTAAAAGTCCAGCAATAAGTTTTATTAATACGGATTTACCAGTACCAGAACGTCCTAAAACAACTAGGTTTTCCCCCCGGTACAAGTCTAAATCAACATTTCTTAATACATGGTTCTCTCCGAATGATTTACTAACACCGCGTATTGTAATGACAGAATCTTGATAATCGATATGTGTTTTTACTTTTTCCATCACTAATTTATTATTGATAAAATTTGTACGATGATAATTTCTTCAATAAAAACCAAAAACATGGAAGCTACAACAGCGGCATTAGCCGCTTTACCAACCCCCTCAGTTCCTTTTGAAGAATAATATCCACAATAACAACTTACTGCACCGATAGTAAAACCAAATACAATAGCTCTAAAAACCATTGCCCATAAATCCTGATAACCAATTGTTTCGAAGACTTGTGTAAAGAAACTTAAAAAGCTTAGATCATCTTTGGATGCCATACTTAGGTAGCCACCAAGAAGTCCGATTCCCGCAACATAAAAACATAAAATAGGAATACCTATTGTTGTCGCTATAATGCGACTTACAATTAAAAATTTAAATGGGTTTGTTCCCGAAACTTCCATCGCATCGATTTGTTCGGTAACATTCATCGAACTCAATTCAGCTCCAACCTGCGAACCAATTTTTCCAGATGCAATCAGTGCCGTTACCAGCGGGGCTAACGCCCGAACAATAGCAATGGAAATCAATGAAGGTAACATAGAGGTTGCTCCAAACTCTTCCAATGAAGGTCGTGATTGTTTAGAAAAAACAAATCCCACAATAAAACCCGTTAAACTGATTAAGGGTAATGATTTCCATCCAATTTCAAAACATTGACGTATTATTTCCTTAAATTCATAAGGAGGTGTGACAAGTTCTTTCCAGAATCGAATTAAGAATCGATGGATATTTGCGAATTCAGTAAAAAATGATCGAAGTTTATTTAACATTCAAATAAATATTTCCTGTGTACAATATTTTATGACACGATTGAAGGGATAAAGGTACAAAAAATAGGTAATTATTATCAAACCATAATCACTTAGTTTCCGCTTAAGTTTTCTTACAGCCCTAGAAAACAACAAAATAATCTGGAATAAGTTTTGTCTACATAAAAAACAAATCACAGATTAAACCATATGTATATTATAGGTGTCATACCTACAAAATAAAGAACTATTTTTCACGATCGATAAAAAAGAAATATCATGAAAAAAATTAAATATATAAAATTAATCGCATTAGCAGTTTTTAGTATCCTGTTTTTTGCGACGCCTAAATCTTCGTTAGCACAACGTGGATATTCTAATTATAACAGTGGTGTTTCTTTTCAAACATTTTATGATGAACTAGCGCCTTATGGTGACTGGGTAAATGACCGCAATTATGGTTATATGTGGATACCTGATGTAGGCCCTAATTTCCAGCCATATTCAACCAATGGATACTGGACCATGACTGAATATGGAAATACGTGGGTATCAAATTATTCTTGGGGCTGGGCACCATTCCATTATGGTAGATGGGAATACAACAACAACTATGGTTGGGCGTGGATTCCAGATTATGAGTGGGGACCTGCTTGGGTAAATTGGAGAGAAGGATCTGGTTATTATGGCTGGGCACCTTTAGGGATTAATATTTCGATCAACCTTCCTATGAATTTATGGGTATTTGTTGGATCATCTAACATCTATAGCAATAGACTAGATCGTTACTATGTTCACCCTCGTAATTATAATAATTTTTATAATAGAACTACAATTATCAATAATACGATTATCATCAATAATAAAAACTATTATGGTGGTCCAAGAAGATCAGATATTGAGAGAAGTACAGGAAGACGTGTAAGCGTAAGAAGTATTAATAATTCTGATAGACCTGGTGCATCACGTGTAACGCGTAGCAGTGTTGATATCTATCGCCCAAATGTGGATCGTAATTCAAGAACTGATGCAAGACCAAGCCGAGTTGCTGAAGTTTCATCACGTACACGCAGCAATAATACATCTCTACAAAATAGAAATGATCGGGTGATATCTACAAGAGATAATATGACCAGTACGAGAGGTAGTCGCGAATTGTATATTGACAATAGTGGAAATGCTACTGTTAGATCGAGAGAAAATGGATCAACAGATAGATCAAGAGGCAATAATAGTAATATTGATAGAACGGATGGACGTATAAACAATAATGGTGGTAGCACAAGAAGTAACTCATCTAATATAGATAATGGTTCTTCCAATACCAGAAACACCCGAGAGAGAGTACAATCTATCGATAATAATAATAACAATACTTCAGTTCGTACAGAAAGGCCTACAAGAAATACAAATACAGTAGAACAAGCTAGAACTGAGCGACCAGCTAGGGTTCAAACGAGTACAAACAATGAAACTAGAAGTAGCAGAACTGCCCCTACGAACACAGAGCGACCAGCTAGAGTACAGGAAACTTCAAACAACGAAACTAGAAGTAGCAGAACTGCCCCTACGAATACAGAACGACCTGCAAGGGTTCAGTCAACTTCGAACAACGAAAGTAGAAGTAGTAGAACTGCCCCTTCAACCAATACGGAACGACCTGCGAGAGCACAGTCAAATAGTGTGGAAAGAAGTAATAATAGTACCAATGAAAGAAGCTCAATACAGTCGGGAGCTACCAGAAGCGGCAGTACACGTACAAGATAAGAATTGAAATAATTTTATGGAGAGGCTTAGTAATGATACTAAGCCTCTTTTTTATGAATAAGACACAAATTGGATTTTCCGAACAATTACTTTAAATTGATGTTAATTATTAAATTTACATTCTTATTCACTTTATATTAAGAAGCCAATGGCTCAACTAACATCCATACTAGACAACGACTTTTATAAGTTCACGATGCAATATGCTGTTGTCAAGTTATTTCCAAAAGCAAAGGCTCGATACCAATTCATTAATCGCGGTCAACATAAATTTCCACTAGGATTTGATAAAAAACTAAGAGAGGCAATCGATGCGATGGCAAATCTAAAATTGAGCAAAGCTGAAAAAACATTTTTTGCTCAAAATTGCCCATATATTGACCCTACTTACTTTGACTTCTTACAGGGCTATCGCTATGATCCTGATGAGATCAGTATTATTCAAAATGGCGAAGATTTAGAAGTTAAAATTGAAGGATATTGGTACCGTACCATTCTATGGGAAGTTCCGATCATGGCTTTAATATGTGAACTTTATTACGAAATAACTGAACAGAAGCGCTTAACGAATGAACAGGTTATTGATGATGCTAAAACTAAAATTGAAAAATATAAGAAATTAAATATTACAATCGCAGATTTTGGTACAAGGAGAAGACATTCTTTTCAGGTTCACAAACTTGTCGTAGAAACATTAAAAGAATATGGGGCTGGTACTTTTATCGGAACGAGTAATGTTCTTCTTGCTATGCAATATCAAATTAAACCTATTGGCACACATGCTCATGAATGGTTTATGTTTCATGCAGCCAAGTATGGTTATAAAATGGCAAATTTGCTTGGTCTCGAGCATTGGGCCGATGTATACAGAGGTGACTTGGGTATCGCGCTATCTGACACGTATACAACAGAAGTATTCTTTAGACAATTTGACAAAAAACTCACCAAATTATTTGATGGTGTACGACATGACAGCGGAGATCCTATAGAATTCGCTGAAAAAATCATTTCACATTATGTTAATAAAGGAATCGATCCTTTATCGAAAACCATCATATTTTCGGACGGTTTAGATTATGATAAAGTGGCTCATATAACGCAGTATTGTAAAGGCAAAATTGGACATTCATTTGGAGTGGGTACTAACTTCACTAATGATGTTGGCCTGACACAAATGAATATAGTGATTAAAATGACTGAAACACAACCAGAAGATGATGAATGGACGCAGGTAATTAAATTATCGGATGAACCTAAAAAGAACACTGGAGATCCAGCGACCATCAAATTAGCAAAACAAATATTAATGATACATGACTAGAGATATTTACGGCGAAGCCTTAAACGATTATTACATTCATCAAAAAGAGGTAGCGCCTCTGCTGTTACACAGTAGTTATGGTGATATTGAAGAAATGCCCGTTGATATATTTTTTCGCGACGAAGACGAGATTCCTGAACTGGAATTTATTGCGCTTTCCCTATGTGATGGACGTGTTTTAGATGTGGGCGCTGGCGTAGGTTGTCACACATTGTATTTGCAAGACAAAAATTTCGATGTTGAAGCACTTGAAGTATCGAACATCGCCTGCCAGATCATGCAACAGAGAGGGGTTCAAAAAATACATCATAACGATTTTTATCAATTCAAAGATCATAAATATGATACTCTCTTGTTCTTGATGAATGGAATTGGATTAGCAGGCGATATAGAAGGCTTTAAAAACCTTTTGATTCATGCTGAATCTATATTGACAGATCGTGGACAGCTTATCTTTGATACGTCAAACATCGAGTATCTTTATGAGGAATATAAAATAAAACGACCTGATCACTATTTTGGAGAGATAAATTATCAATATCAATATCAGGGAAATTTTGGGGACAAATTCAAGTGGCTATATCTGGATCAAAAGATGCTCATTAAAATTGCACATGAATTAAACTGGGTAGTACAAATTCTATTTGAAGATGAACACGACCAATATTTAGTTCGTATGGAAAAGAGAAAATAGTGCCCACTGAATTAGATACAACAAAGCCTTTCGGAAATATTGCGAAAGGCTTTGTTTTTTAATAAGTAGCAATTTTAAATACGATTACCAACCTGATAATTAAAATGGGCTATTTAAGCTTGATATAGGTTTCAATTATTATTTGTTTAACACCTAATTCGGGAAGATTTTCTTCGCCTTTTTGAATAAGCGTATCTCCTTTTTGAGTTAGCTCAAAATCAAAAGTATTATTTTCCCAGTCGCGCATGCTGCAATACTGTAAATGTTCTTTATATTTATTACCAATTAGTGTATATGTACCTCCTCCCGAGACAAATAATGGTTCTTTTCCTTTCCCTTTCTCTTTATCGTGATTAAAAAAAGAAAAGTGATCTCCATTAAACATCTTAAACATCTCTGTTTTTGATGTATCTGTAAAAGCAAGAATCGTGTCTGTTCCTTTTATGGTTTTACTTTCAAGTAAACGATAGGTTCCTGCAATATTTTGTATATTTTCTGCAGGTTTATCAGACTTTGGCGCACATGATGAACATGCAGCAACAAATGACAAAATGATTAACTTTTGATTTATTAGGTTTTTCATAAAATGGTTTTTTATTTTAACAGAGATCAAAGTTGTTGCATCTGATCTCTGTTAAAGATGCAAGAAATTACTTATCCCACCAAACACGGCCGATATAAGAGTCTCCTCCTGTAACCGCAGCCGAAGCTGCTTTGTAATGATCAGGGTTATTAGAAGCCTCTGTTATTGGATAAGGATATCTTCTAGGTATCACTCCGCCAGTACTATTATCTGGATGTTTGACCGGTATTAAAACTGGAAAACCAGAGCGCTTCCAATTATTCCAGGATTCATAAAAATCAAATAGCGTATTGGTATGTGCCCAATATTGCTCATTGATCATTTTCAAACCATTTGCATCATTGTATGGCATTTTTGTCAAGTAATCATTGATTTCAGCATCTGAGATCGTTAACTTCGAATCATATTGACTTAAACAACTTATTGCTGCTCCCACTCCTTTATTGTAATGTTCACCTGCAGTACCTCCAATTGCCCAACGTTTTGCAGCCTCTGCTCTTAATAATTCCGTTTGTGCATATGTTAAAATAAAAGTTATACCATCCCGTTTAGACATATTAGGGTTAGGTGAGGAATAATCTGGATAGTCTGTAAAACTTGGATCCTTACGAATATCAAAAGCATCACCATTTGCGGCATCTACCTGCTTTCCATTTGGCATACCTTTTTGAACGAGAGGGTCTGTTACAAAATTTGGATTTTGATCTTTGTTTGATAGACTAATATGCAATTTTGTAACGGCAATTTTTCCTAATCGTGGATCATTTGTCTTTTTCAAATAATCAATAAAAGTATTGGACCATTTACCGTAGTAATAGTCTTGTGAACCAACATCGCCTAATAAAACCTGACTATTACGATTTTGTGTAATACGAGCACCGTTGACATCATGTTTTACAAACGCGTTATCTGCATTAGATGTAAAAGTATTAGCGATGGCTTTCTGAGCATATGTTTTTGCTTTCGCTTCATCAACTTTTACAAGACGCATAGCCAATCTTAACATGAATGAATTCGTGAACCGTTTCCACTTTTCTATATCACCTTTATAAATGATATCACCAGTTACAATATCACCTGACGCTTGTAATGCATTGACAGCTTCGTCAAGCTCACTCAGCATTGTATTATAAATATCTTGCTGTTTATCATACTTTGGCAGATACAACTTTTGATAATAACCTAAACCTGCTTCCGAAGCAGGGACATCACCATACAAATCCGTAATTCTAGACAATACTACGACACGCCAAATACGTGCTATCTGATGTAGATTTTTATACTGCTCTTTACCTCGAGTATTTTCGACAACATCGACGATATTTCTTACCTGTTCAATATAACTCCCCACGGCCCCGGTACCCCAATAAGCAGCAGTATGTTCCTCAAAAATTAAATATTTATCACCTCGCCATTCTTGAGTACAATTAGCTAAAGCTTGTACTATTGGTCCTGCCAAAGAGAAATTACTTCGGAAAGCATCATATGCCATATCAAAACTACCCGTATAATTTAGCTGAGCAGATGAAAGCACGAAGTTAGGGTTAAATTTTTCTGAACTATTTGTTACAGGATTGGTATTAATTTTATCAAAATCTTTTGTACAGCCTGTAAATGAAAGAAGACATGATACAGCAACAGCTGATATAATTGGGTTTAAATTTCTTTTCATAATGTCAATTTCTAAAATTTAGCACTTAAATTAATTCCGAAAGTACGTACAGCAGGTACGCCACCTAACTCTAGCCCTGGGAATGTTGCATTGTAGCTGGATTCAGGATCAACATTATCTGTCTTTTTCATTAACACCAATAGATTACGACCCACAGCACTTACATTAAGCGATTTAATTTTATTATTAAATAATCCAGGAAAGGTGTATCCTAAAACGACTTGTCTCAGCTTTATAAAATCAGCATTATGAACAAATATTTTAGAGGTATTATTCGCGACATTTGAATAATAAGTTGGTGCGTTTGCGCCATATTCTTCCCGCTTATCTAACGTTCCTTTATGTAAACCAAAGATATATCCATAATAATCTGTCGCTGAAAATAGCTTCCCTCCCCATTTACCATCTATTAAAAACGATAAATTGAATTTATTATAAGAAAACTCATTGTTCCATCCTGCAAACCATTTATTAAAAGCCGATCCGTAAGCAGTTAGATCTCCTTTCGCCGGTGAGCGGTTATCAGATAACAGAACAACATTACCATTGGCATCATACTTATTATCGAATGCCATTACTTGAAAAGCTGCCTCTCCTTTCATGTTAGCTACAGAACCGGCACCTGTGCGAGAAGTAGCTACTGATTGAAAGTTGAATCCGTCTGCTAAGGATAAGATTTTATTATCATTATATGAACCATTGATCGTAGAAGTCCATTTGAATTTTTCAGTCTTGACAATAGTTGCACCTAACAAGACCTCAAAGCCTTTATTTTGCATTTCACCAGCATTCAAAACTGCCGCACTATAACCGCTCGATGAAGGTGTTGTGATATAGGTAATCTCATTTTTAGATCTTTTACTATACCAAGTAAAATCAAAATTTACACGATCATTAAAAAGACGTAATTCTGTACCAATTTCTAATTCAGAAGCCGATGAGGCAATTAAACCAGAATTGGGAATACTACCATTATCAATTATTCCTAAAGAAGTTCCATTGAGGCTTTCACTTCTCAATTTATAACTTAAGGCAGTTTGGTATGGATCGGTAGCTTGACCAACTGTTGCATAACCAGCTCTCAACTTTCCGAAATTCAACCATGGAGCTTTGAGATACTCGGAGTAAACAAAAGATGCTGATATCGATGGATATACAGAATTCAATTTATTGTCATAACCTGGAGCGGCTAACGTGGAAAACCAATCTGACCGAAGACTACCAGTTAAATACAATATATCCTTGTATGCAAACTCCAACGTTCCGTAAGTCGATTGTGTCTCTTGCTCAGATTCGAAATAATCCAGCGATTTGTTTTCTGCATTTGCAATATTATAATTACCAAATACTGCAAGATCCACTCCATTATTGGTGATTTGTTTAGACTTCGTGTTTCTATAACTGGCTCCAATGTTTGGTGTGATCGTATAATCTCCAACAACAAATTGTTTACCGATTAAGATATCGGCGTTAATATCATCAAAATTGGTATTTTGCTCTGAAATTTTCCCATTAGGATAATAGGCTGTTCCTGAGGCAACAACATTTTTATAACGATCTGAGTATGAATCACGACCTGCACGTCCTTGTACAAATAATCCATTATCCAAAGTGTATTTAGCTGTTAATGAACTGATCGTTCTCTTTCTACTGGTATTATTTTGAAATTCGTAAGCGGCAAACCAAGGATTGGTTGCGTATACGTTACCGGAGTAACCTATTTCTTTACCATTTTCATCTTTCCAAGGTTTTAGATCATCAACATTAATACTCGTTGGTAAAAACATCACGTTGAAATTGGCATTTCCAGCTCCATCTGAAAGCATTGGTCTATTTTTCACCTGCTCATAGATTAAATTAACACGAGCGTCAATCGTTAATCTTTTGATCGGTTCAAACATACCTGCCAGATTAAATGATTGTCTATCTAGTCCTGAATTAGGAACTACGGATTTGTTTTTAACGTCAGTTGCTGATAACCTGATCGATCCGCCTTCAAAAGATTTATTTAAAGCAATCGTATTAGTCCAGGTATTTCCATTTCTGTAAAAACGATCAAGATTTCCTTTTTGAAGGGAATATGGTCTTTCTTTACCATCGAATTGCAATACAGGTGTACCGTCTAATTTTGCACCCCAGCTATTTGCCCCTGTTGACAGAGCATTATTAATGGTCGTGGGTTTAATTCCACCACCCCCATGTCCATATTGGGTCTGCCAATCTGTTTGATCAATGATTCTTTCGGTAACATAATTACTACTAAAATCTATTGAATTTCCTTTTCCAGACTTTGTCGTAATTAAAATTACTCCAGCCTTAGCCCTAGATCCATACAACGCTGAAGCCGCTGCTCCTTTTAATACTGATACACTTTCAATATCGTCTGGATTTATATTACTAATGGCATCTCCAAGATCAGGTGCATTATCCCATTGGCTACCTGAATTACCTCTAGAATTGCTATTATTTAAACCGACTGGCTTGCTTTCCATAGGTATACCATTAATGACATACAAAGGCTGGCTTGTCTGATTTATACTGGAAACACCACGGATAGTGACATTCGTAGCCGCACCTGCTCCCCCAGCAGTACTGCTAATATCCAAACCAGCAACTTTACCAACCAAGGCATTCATAACATTATTTTCTCGAGCTTGTGTTAAAGCATCCCCCTGAACTTGTGTCACTGAATATCCTAAAGAACGTTTTTCTTTTTTCATTCCTAAGGCAGTTACAACAACTTCATTCAGCATGCGATTATCTTCAGTCAACACGATCTTGATCGCATTATCATTTGTTAGGACAAGCTCCTCTGAGTTATATCCCGCAAACGATATAACAAGTGTATTTCCCGTCAGTGCATTAATGGAAAACTTACCGTTTAAATCAGTAGCTCTTGCAACTGCGGAACCTTTAACACGAACTGTAGCTCCTACGAGTGGGTTTCCTTTTTCATCTGTTACAACACCATCATAAACTTTATTCTGTTGCTGACTGACAACCACCAAGCCCTCGTTTGAGATACTATATGTAAGACCAGTCTTATTAAATAATTTGGCTAAAATATCCGTAACTCGTCCATTCTCAACCTGCATGGAAACCTCCTTATTCAGATTGTCGTTACTTGAGCCATAGACGAAGTAATAGTCACTTTTTTCTTCAATCATTTTAAGTACTCTGCTCAATTTTGTTTTTTGGACATCAAGCGATACTTTTTGTTGGGAATAAACATTAGCCGAAACATTCATTACGACAAATGCACTCATAATCAAGGTTAGTTTCATCCGTATAATGAATCTAAAATGCACAATGTAGCCATTACGCATTTGCAATAAGCAATTTTTTATCATACTTTAGTATTAGGTTTAAAATTCAATAAAGAGCAGCACGTTTTTCCAGAATTGCTGCTTAAGAATTAATCTTTTTTTTCAAGGATGGCGTTGGTCCGCCATCCTATTTTTTTCTAGTAAATGGTTATTTTTCTTCCATATATCTCATAATTAAAAGGTTCTACTTTTTGTAATGCATTTAATACTTGGTTTATATTTTCTTTTGAAAAAGTCGCTGTAAATCGATAATCTTCAAGATTTCTATTTTTAATCTCAATATCCACATCATACCACCGTTCTAAGGTATGTCGCAATGATTCAAAATCTTGGTCCATGATTTCTAATCGATTATCTTTCCAGGCAATCTCCTTTGAACTAACGGCAGGTTCATCTACTGAAAAATCTTGAATTTTGATTTCCTTAACACTACTTTTTAACGCTTCCTTTTTAACAGCGGGGTCTTTTTTAGCCTCAATAAATTGATTTTTATATAAGATAATTTTCTGATTAGGTTTGATAATCATGGAGTTCTCATTAATTCCCTTGCTGCGCATCTCAATTAATCCTTCCACTAAAAAAGCTTCAGATGTTCCATCATTAGGATAGGATTTCACATTAAAAGTTGTTCCGAGGACAGAAATATCAAAATCATTAGCATAAACTACAAAGGGCTTCTCTTTATCTTTTTTAACTTCAAAAAAGCCTTCTCCAGTTAGATAGACATGTCGTGCATGATCATTAAAATCCTTATCAAGTTCCAGTTTACTGTCTGAATTTAATGTGATTGTGGTACCATCTGGCAAATCAAATGTTTTCTTCTCTCCTTTTTTAGTTTGGAATATCTGGGCGGCCACAAATTGATCCAAAGGTTCAATTCTTTTCGAATAAAACTGTGTATACCAGAAGTAAGCCAAGCCGAAAAGTACAAGAGCCGCGGCAATACGAAATAAGTGAGATAGATGCCAGGAAAAAATAGAAAGTTCATTTGTCTCCTCTTTAAGGCGAGCTTTCATATGCTCCAACCTTTCATTAACAACAGGTTTGTTGCCTACAAGAACTTGATATAATCTCTTGGCATGCTGAATCGTTTCTAACTGCTCAGGATGATTGACAATATACTGTTCCCAATATTGTTTGCAAGATGTATTTTCTCCAGAACAATACTTTTGGAAAGTATCATCTATTAAAAAGTCTTCAATATTGTTATAATCTTTTTGGCTCATTCTTTAGGTCTTTACTATAGAGTGCATACGATTGCACTTTTTTCCTAAAGAAATTTTAAAATAAAATATAACAAGCTTTAAATCAAACAAATAAAATCATCAATTTATTGTAGATTTAAAGATCTTTTAATTCTTGCCGCAGCACTTTTAAAGCATCATACAAAGTATTGTACGCAGTTTTGACAGTCATTTGAGTGGTTTCTGCTATTTTTTCGTAGGAATATCCTTCAAAAAATTTAAGATGAATGAGTTGTTTTTGACGAAAACTTAATTTTTCGAGTGCTTCTCTTAATCGGATCTGAATCCATTCATTTGTTTGTACCTTAATAATAAATTCTTCATAAGGCATTTCTATCCAATCATCTTCTGCTTTAACATGTCGCAAAGCAGTTTGTATTTTATGTTGTTTTTCTAAGAGCCGAAGGATTTTTCTTTTTAAAAATGTAATGAGGTATGCCTGCACATTTTCTACGCGATCAAGGCGATCTCGTTTTTCCCAAATGGTAACGAAAATTTCATCTGTTGCTTCACTCGCCAGATCAGCATCTCCACATGTACGAATACCAAAATTCACCAATTCGTTAAATAATGCGGCATATAAATCAAAAAACGCTTGTTCATCACCATTCCGCACACGTTCCCAAAGCAATCTATAGCCTAACTTATTTTTCATTATAATTGGTTAACTTCTTTTTAATTCCCTAAATGTATCATTTTATAGCTATAAAAGAAAAAATTATCAACTATATCTTTAAAAAGAGTTAATATTATTATTTACCTCATCGAAATCCATATCTGATATCAAGCCAATATTCAACTGGATATATAAAAAAAGCCTAGCAACTAAATGCTAGGCCTCTAAAACTACTCTTTATATTTTGCTTTTATCCACAGATCGCTTCAATGCTTTGCTCGGCATAACCAGCACTGGCTGTCATACCTTTTCCGCCGATTCCGGTACGTACATGAATACGATCACTTACATCCACTTCTAAAATATCATTGTCATGCTGAGCATAAAATCCAGCCCATGAGCTTGCAATCATAGACTGATCCATAGTGATAATACGATTCGCTTCATTCAACATGAGATCATTAATCTTTGAATTAATAGCAAATCCTAATTCATCCAGTTGATTACCTTGTGCATATTCATGTGAATCTCCAACAATGATACTACCATCTATGGCTTGCTTAAATAAGATATGTATTCCCTGTTCACGCAATTCTTTATAGTGTTCAGGCACTTTTATTTGATGGAAAGATGGACAATATTCTTCGAAACTTTCATAACGTCTTGTCGTAAGCCCTGTTAAAATATTTCCTGGTAAATGCAGATCTTTCATCGGCTTTGTACGCATCATCTGAAGTTTACTGATCTTCAAACCACTATCGTCAAATAGTGATCTATAAAGAATTTTGAATTCATATCCATTGCATATGATAACCTTATCCCCCTCGAATAATTGCATATCACTCGTTGTCACTTTAACAAGGTCAGCATTATCCTCACAAGCCATTACAGTTGCATCATATTTTAATGTATACTGCTCAAACTTAGTCTGCATATAAGCATGTAAGCGATGGATCATTAAATCTGGTTCAACACTTACCTCTTGTTTAAAAACAATAGCCTCTTTTACATACGTGTCCTTCATCATAGGATAGGTCTTTAAGATCTGTTCTTTTGACCATAGCTCATGCGCATATCCAACCTGCTTATAATGTGCACTTAATTCATGCAACATCTGTACTTCATCTGCGTCGGATGCAATATAGATACTGCCATTATTGCGAACAGAAATATCCATTTCATTTTGAATGGACTTATAGATTTCTAAACCTCTAACACCATAATCAAACCATTTTCCAGACATCCCTGATGGCACAACCTGTCCAAAATTGCGTACTGTTGAGCTTACCGGATAGTTATCTTTCTCCAATTGTAGAACGCGTAATCCTTTTACCAAAGCATGGTAGGCATGGAAAGTTCCTAAGATTCCTCCTCCCACTACGATTAGATCATATTTACTCAAATTCATTTTATGTATTTTTATTAACTTATTTGAACATCACTACTATTCACACACCAAGGTTTCTCTGCCTCCTGTTCCTGTTTATCCATCGCTTCTTTTTTACGCGCAAAATAATATAAAGATAGTAAGGATAATCCTCCACCGATGATAGATGCGAAAAAAACCAATTGTATGAAATAACTTCCCCACGTCACGGAATTAGGTAATAACTCCTTATTCAGTAAAACTATAAAGCTGCCTAAATATCCGATCGAATCTGCCAAGTACATGACAAAACCTATATTGCTTTTCATTTTGTATGTAGCAATCATCCTTTCAAAAAAGATGGCGTTGTACGGTATATATGCTAAATAAAGACCAAGCCCTACCAGCAACATCCAACTTAATCCATCGATAAGTTGATGGCTAAAAAGATAAGTAGAACCACCTGCTATAAGAAAACCTACTATAATCAACATGTGAATCAATTTAAATGCTTTTAAATTATCTTTCACCACAATCAACAATGCCACCAGTACCAATACAATCAAAGCAATTATACCATCAACTTTTGCAAAAATGCCATTGCCTTTTACATGGAGCATTTCCCAGATTTCAATTTCAAAATTATCTCGAACATCCCTGATAATTGTCAGCATGGTATAAATAACAACAGTAAGCAAAATTCCAGGTTTAAACATTTTAAAAAACGCTTTTCGACTTGTACTATCCATCGCTACTCGTTCTGTTCTCAAGGCTTTATCCTGTTCTGTGGGTCCCGGTGCATGCTCTAACAACCAGACACATCCGATAAAAGGTAGTAAGAATAAAAAACCTGTACAAAAGGGCATCCAATATTCATCTATTGGAAAAGTAGCCATTAACCAACGTCCTACTGTTTTAATCAAACCTGAAGCAAAAATCAAACTGACAGCCATAACTGCTCCCATTATTTCTGTATAACGTCTACCTTCCAGATAACTAAAAACCAAACCCCACACCATGCCTAAGGGAAATCCATTCAATAAAAGAAAAATAATATTCCAAGGACGCGGACACCAAGCAAATGCTAACAAACTTAACCAGGAAATCCAGATCAATATAATCAGATAGCGTCCACGATTCTTTTGCTTACTTTCTGCAATAAATTTTATTCCATAAAATTTAGAAAACATATATCCGACCATCTGAGTAATAACTAAACAGACTTTATAATTGATTCCCCATACTGAAGCATCATCATAAGATGCGGCAGTAAAAGATTTTCTAAATGAATACATACAGGTATAGCAAAGAAATGCTGTAAGTGCCAATATCATGGCAACAGAGCGTTCATCCAGTTGACTAATACGTTGTTTAAATCTTTGCGTTAATTCCATTATTTAGACATTTGGTAAATGTGATTTTTTTCCACAACCAAAAGTAAACTTCAAAGATTAACACATTACTAAACTTCTGTTAAGTATTTGTAAACAAATATAGAAATAAATTGAATTAAGCTTAAAACAAAAAAAGACTTTCTAGGGAGAAAGTCTATAATATCATCTTAAATGAGTTCGCTATTTTTTGTTCTGCTCAAAAAAGTAAACAATTAACATGATTGCTTTATCTTTTCCGATGTTTCGCGGTGTATGCGATAGACGTCCATTAAAGAAAATAGAATCACCTTCATTAAGCACAATAACCTGATCCCTAAATACATACTCAACCTGACCACTCAAAATATACTTATATTCAAAGGCTTCAGTCTCTACCATAGGCCGTTTAGCATCTGGAAGAAGTTCCAATAAGACTATGTCTAAAGTAGAGCTATCAATAGAAGAGGTTAATATTCGCTTATAATGAAATCCAATTGCTTGTTCCTTTTCAAACTCTTCGTAATTTTCTTTCCTTTTGACGATAATAGGCCCCAACGTACTATCGGAATTAAAGTCTTTAAAAAATTCATTTAAATCCACATCAAGTGCATTGATGATATTGATCAAGACAAATAATGAAGGAACCGTTCGGTTATTTTCAATTTGAGAAATCAACCCTTTACTGACACCAGCTTTAAGGGCTATTTCTTGAATGGTAACCCCGTTAATCTTTCGGATTTCCTTAATTTTATTACTGATCTTGAATATTGTATTATCTTCCATAATTAACCTCAAAAGTACACAAATAATTACCCTGATGCATATTAAGTTTTTATTATCACAAAAACAATTAATATTATAGCACAACCATAAATTAGTAAAAAGTATAATCATTTCCAAGTTTTATCTGCTTTCAAACTTGAATGAAAATTTTGCACAAGAAAGTTGCATAGCATATGTTAACAATTTCTTATGTTGCAAAAGTCGTAAAGCATAAATAGTGTTTGTATCATATTTACAAATACCTGTGATGTGCTATTTTATTATTTGCTAAACTCTAAATGTTGTATAAGAGTTTTTATTTGGCAAATTTTAATAAAGATTTAAAACAAGAAAAGACGAACTGATGGTTCGCCTTTTCAAAAATCAAAAATGTGTTAGTTATTGTTGAAAACTATATACGTTTCCAGCAAAATCTGTCACATAAAGTAAATCATCTTTTACAAGCACCTCTGCTAAAATTGGAGCACCTAAATTAATTTTATATTTTAATTTGCCCTGTGGATCTAGACGGTAAAGAAATCCATCCGACGCACCAAATACAAAGTCAGTTCCAACTTGCTGCGGAGCTGCCTCTACAGTTGCAACTAACTTATTTTGATCTGGTGAACTATACGATGAGGTATAGATTAAAGCCTCTCCAGTTGTGAAATTCCATTTTTCATTCAGCGTATTCTTATCCAAAGCAACAATTCCTTTATCCGAAGTCGATAGTAATAATTGTTCGCCACTTATTACAGGCGTTGCCATTACTTTGAAATCATAATCAAGTGTCTTTTTTCGTAAAACGTTTCCTGATAATCTATCTAGCACAAATACCGTATTTAATCCAGTTGCATATACTTCATTACCTACTACCGCAACTCCACCACTTCTAAAACGTAGACCATCCTCATTTTTCTTCCACATCAATTTACCTGTCTTGCGGTCATGAGCAAATAAACTGTTCCAATTAGCTCCTGTAAACAACTGATCTTTGGTTACTATGATCTCTCCTGGCATTGCCTCTCCCCCATTCCAATCCTGATTTCTCCATAGCTCTTGACCAGTCTTTAAATCTAAAGCGGTCAGATAAGAACCGTAACCAGTATAGTATACTCCTTCATAAATTGCTCCGGCTGTAACATAACTTGGTAATCGTCCCTGGCTTAATTCATTCTTCCAAATCAGCTTCCCAGTTTTAGCATCCAAAGCGTAGGCATTTCCTGCCACATCAGTTGCCGCAACAATGCCATTTTGATAACGGAGTTTCTGTTTGATGGAATTAGCTGTTGAAAAAGTCCATTTAGTCTTTCCTGACTTTTCGTCTAAAGCTACAATTTGGGACTTACCATTTCCACCATCATCAAAAGTTGCTCCCAAAACGAGACCTTCTACAAGTAATGGACTCACTTTCCAAGTGTTTCCACCTAAGTTTCCAGTCCATTTAAGTTGAAGCTGATTTGCTTTATCATTCACTCCAAAAGTTTCTTTTTTGGTTGCCTGGGTACCATCATTGTAATTGACTTCAATAAAAGCAGTACATGTTTTATTACTTACATTCATAAGAGGTTCTGTCTCCCATGACCAATCTGATAATGGTTTAAACGGTGCATAGGCTACTTGATTGCCTTTACTATCAAGTACTCTCACGTGGACAGATGCTACATCTCGATTACTATCGTATACTTGCGCACGGAAAGGAATTTTCCCTTTTTCAGTGCTTTGTAATGCCGGATCTATCAATTGAATATGATCAAACAAATTACTGTATTTTGGAGAAACATCTTCAACACCATCTTTAGTAACTTTAATATGCAGAAACTGGCCAACAGCATGATCGATACCACCCTTATTAGGTGCATTTGTACTAATAACACGAACACCGCTGCTTGCATTAACAAAAGAATAGTTATTATGCCAGTGACCGAATAACCACGCTTTTAATTTATATTTCTTTAAATCGATTTCCTCAGTCTTTCCCTTTAGAATAAAGTCAGGTCCGATATCAAAATCGTGATTAATAAAAATAACCGGTTTATTCTTATCCTTCAATTCTAGATCCTTCTTCAACCATGCGATAACTTGATCTCTTGTATAACTTGGTTTATAATCGCCTCCCCACATCGGCGTAACAACAAAGTGTGCAGGACCGGCATCAAAAGAATAATAGGTCGGACCAAACAAATCTTCAAACAACTTTTCACCATATTCTCCTTTTACGAGATCATGATTGCCAACAGCATAATAAACAGGTAAGCCCATCAGTTGGCTATTTACTTGTTGCGCATGAAAACGCATGCCTGGTTCATAACAGATATCACCGGTATGCATAATCAAAGAACTTTTTTGATTTGCAGCATATTTACGGACATTCTCAATCCATGGACCATACAAATATGTTTCGGTATCTGTTATTTGAATAAAATTTAAAACATTCGGATCTTGAGAAGTATCCTCAATAAGTCCAATTGAATACTCTTTACGGTCAGGACTTATTTTTAAAAAATGACTTTTTGCAGGCTTGAAACCAGCCGGAGCAGTTACAAATACAAATCGTGCTGCAGGATTTGCTGGTATTTCGAACTGTCCATTTGCATCTGTTTTCAAAACCTGATAACCATCGGAAACAACAGCATGCTCAACAGTACGTTCGCCACTGTCGAACTGACCATTTCCATTCGAATCGATAAAGATATGACCTTTATACTGTGCATTTGCAACACCCACCCCTAGTGCCAATAGGGATGTCAATAGATAATACTTTTTTTTCATTTTAGAGTTTATCGTATATTAACTTTTAAAGTTGTTTTGTTTGTAATGAACCTAATTATTTTAACTTTTTGTCATGCTGAATTTAAAGGCGTTCGCTCGTGTTTTTAAATCTGATCTGTGAGATAGGTTATTGATAAACCTTAACCCAGTCAATGATCATTTCAACTGGCAGTTGTTTCTGATCGACTTTTCCAACCCAACTACCGCCTAATTGTTGATCAATTAATAGAAAGAAAGGCTGATCATATGGCCATTGTGATTTATCAACCCCTTCTTTGCGAGGATATGTAAACGTATCTTTACCATTTAACTGGAATACAATTCGATCAGGATACCAGCTTATGCCATATACATTATATTCACCTGCATTGATCTTAGCTGTTCCGCCGTGTTGGGGATTTGTTTTTTGTCCTAAATCTAAGGTATAATAGGAGTGTGTTGTTTGGTAGATAATGGAATCAGAATTTAAATGTTCCATAATATCGATTTCTCCATTTTTTGGATATTTTCCATATTTATCTAATTCCGCTAACATCCACATAGCTGGCCATGCACCTTGAGCACTCCCAAGTTTCGCACGGATCTCCACTCGCCCATATTGAAAAGCGAATTTTCCTTTACTCCAAATTCCTCCTGTCAGAAATGGACGGGGATCTTTTTTCAGATCAGTATTATTAATTCCCTTCAAAATCAGTTTACCATCTTCCATTGCAAAACAGGCATCGTCTGTACTCATATGGCGATTCCAATCGGCGCTACCTGCAGAAATTCTTGTCCATTTTGTCGTATCAATGGAGGTTTCATTAAATTGATCTTCCCAAACCAATTTCCATTTTTTAGCTTCACGAGCATCGCTTTGAATGTACACATAGGGATGTGACTTTGGATGATTGCTTACCCTACAGGAAGTGATAAGTACTAGAAAAGAAATAGCTGTTAGAAAATATTTAAACATTGCAATAAATGGTTTTTTACTATTTGTAATTAAACTTAAAAGAGTTCAAATTTGTTATCAAATCTTAACGTGATCTTAATCATTATTTTTGAAAAGCTTTAATGGGCTTACCTCTCCAAGCCTCATCTTGCTCTGCTCCCAATAACCAGGTCAATGTAGGTGCAATATCATAAATTAACATTGGTTGATTTACCTGTTTTCCCTTTGGTACACCTGGACCCGTCATGACGAAGGGAATTTCAACTTCAGCTAACGATTTACCTCCATGTCCTTTGTCAATACCGCCGTGATCAGCTGAGATAACAAAAATAGTTTCTTTCTCCATTCCTGCATCTTTAACAGCTTGCTGTAATTGCGCAATTCTACGGTCTACATTTTTCAGTTCTGCATAATATTCTGGAGTATTATGTCCAATGTTATGCCCTACACCATCAGGTTGATCAAAATGCACAAAAGTAAGTGTCGGTTTATCTCTTTTAATAACTTCAATTGCCTTTTCTAATGTCTTATCCTCGTTATCTTCCATATTATAGACTTGTTGCACAACATTTTTATCAATGAGGTAACCGATACCTGGCCAACTGTGTATCACTGCAAAAGTAGCCTTAGGGTTTTTAGATGCTACTGCATTAAAAATTGAAGGAAATAGACCATTCTTGGTTGTTTTTATCGCTGGAATTTCGGGCGTCTTACTTCCCCACTCTGTAAAACCATGCATAGTTGGACCAGCTCCCATCAACATAGATGCCCAATTCACCGCACTTGATGAAGGTAGTACTGTTCTGACATGAAGGCTATAGCTTCCATCTTCCATCATTTGTTTCAAAGTGGGCATTTCAGCTTTTGGGATTGCATAAGCACCTAATCCATCAAAACCAACGAGCACAACGTGTTTGATTTTTCCAGTCTGCGCTTGACTAATGGTTTGTGCAAAAAATAGGGCAATTAAAAAAATAAGGTTCTTTTTCATTAGAATACAATTGTTTTAGTAATCATTACTAGTTGCTATCTGTATCATTTAGCTCCTCCTTTAGGTTTTAAAAGTAATAAAGCTTTTAGAAATACAGTGTTCATTTTTGATTGCTGTTATTCGTAAATCATGCAAATTTCAGTTTATAATGAATGACAATGGGTAAAAGGTTTGATTTAAGTTGATTAATATTAAAAATTACTCGATAAAGTTAATCAATATTAAACAATACCAATTCATAACGAATGTTTGTATAACAAGATATTTACACAGAGATTCAAGTATTAGTCTGATTTAAAGTAGAGCTTACAATTACCTAACAAAATGTTTACATAGAAAAAAAATAACGAGTCGTTAGTTTTGCTCAATTACGAGATCAGCTTAATTGGAGTTAGAAATAGAAATTTATTTATTCACTGGCTAAAAGTAGATTAATCATGATCAAAAGGCAGAGGATCTTTCAAAATAAATCGAAAATCCATTTTTTCACCATTTCGTTCTATTTTCATTACGATCTCTTTTCCATCTTCTGATTTCATTAAATTTGTTAAATCCTCCAGCGAGTATGAGGTTGCCTTTTTACCATTGATAGTTAGAATTTTATCATCTTTCATGATCCCAACCAACTGACCTGGTGAATTTGGTCTAACCATATCAATTTTAAAAAGTGTTTTCAAAACAAACTTAAACTGTACCTTATTATCGAAATTAATTTCTTTACTACCATCCTTCTTCAAGGCAACCGGAACTTCTTCCTTTTCCCATTTGACACCATCATGAATAATCTCCAGCCCACTCATATTGAGATAATAGAATTTGTCGAAATTTTTATTTTTACTTAAGTACAGTTGATGATTGGGGTAATCAAAAATAATTTTAAAACGTCTCAACAGTTCATTGCCAACTGAACCTATCCTATCGTTGATCATCTTTGCATTTTGTACTGATTCCAATTCCGGATAAGCGACTAAAGGATATGACATAGCAAATGGCCCTAAAGACAATTTCTTGATCCGATTACGTAATCCATAAATTTCTCCACTGAACCCCTGACCGATATAATCTTCTATAAAAGGAGCACGAACTTGATAATTTTGTATTTTATCTTTGAGTAATAAAACAGCATCACTATTTCCCATATCAATAAGTGCTTTGCCATCGATCTCATCTTCATTCTGCTGTATAACGATCGCAACATACGGGCGACTTGAAATTATCTCCAAGGGTAAGGAGGTCATTTTAGACCATAATTTTGGATTGCTATCATTGGGATACACCGTTATTCGCTTTTTTATGAAATCAAATGCAATCTTATGATCGGTAAAAAAACGACTTCCCAATATACCGTTTACCTCTACCCCAATTCGTGATGAAATATCAATATGCTCATTATCTAAAATAAAAATAGGATGATCTATGTCTTCCATTTTTTTCCCAACCACCACATGATTATTGATCGCTAAAATACCGTCAATACCGGCATTCCTTCCAAGACCCTGAAACTTATTTTTAAAGATTGTACTGTCGACTTCACCTAAAGACTTGCCAAAGACCATTGTTTCTTTTACTCCGGTGTCGAGCAGAAAATTCATCATAAAACCATTTACCTCTACAGGTATTATAACGAGATTATGTACAAATATAAAGGGAAAACTTAGCTTCTTGTTTTTATGCAAAACAAACCCTGATTGCCCAAAAGCAACTTGGAAAAGCAAACATATCAACAATAGGAGGCCTATTTTCATGAAAGTCTATATTGGTATAGACAATATACGAAAAAAGGAATAAGGTACTCGATTTTGAATTAAATAATTCTCAATGACAACGTGATAAACAGTTATATTATAATATTAAATTATATTCATAAAAAAAGCCTCCAAAAAGCTTAAATCTTCTTGGAGGCGTTGAATTGAATCAAGGCTTTAATATTAATATTTATTCTAAGCCTTTATTATAGTCTGACTCTCTTAATGGAATAGACCAAGTCCATTTATTTTTATCTTGAGGATTGATCGTAACGGCTAATGATGTCAAGAAATTTCCTCCATTTGCATGCGCGTTTCGAATGATCGGATCACCCCATCTTTTCATATCAAACCAGTCAAATCCTTCACCCCAAAACCACGAAATAAAAAAACTATCTTTTCCGATTTGCTCAATAGTTGAGACGTAACATTGTTTAAATGATACATGCCCCATTTTGAAAATCTGAGCTGTTGTTAAAAGTGCTGATTTGTAATTACCGGATGAAGAAAGTATCTTTATAAAGATAATAGAAGAGGATAATGTTTGTGCATATGAGTTTATTTGGTCCTAACCTTTCACTTAATGAAACAAACGCAAATTAAGGCTTCCTTCTATTTTTAATTCTTTAATGCTTTAATATATGATATATTTATTCCTGTAAAGCAACCATCTTGGCAATTTCCCATAATATAACCACACGATGAGATCATACCATTATTATTTGTTTCAAAAAATATTTTTTTCTTTTCGTGTGTTACAAGCCATTCACCTTTTGCTTTAGAATAAACTTCATCTAGTGTCATAATTGGAGTAGCCCCAAGATTATTATATTTTCCTAATTCTTTTTCGGATTCTGACCAAGCGAGATATTCTTTTAGTGTGATATTCTTGCTAATCAGATAATTTTTAAAAAAATCATCTTGTTTTGCATAGATTGCCTCTATTTCCTGGTCTGTCCATCCTTCTTCCGATTTAGGTACAAATCCATTAAATATCTTTACAAGATATTCACGCTTCACAACTCTTCCATTAATGACTGTTATAGTAGTTGTTCTAGACATTTCTGTCATGAATGAGGTGTTTGTTTGATATTGATAGGAGTTGTTGCTTTCTTTTTTAAATTCTTTAAATTTATTAAAGCTGTCTTCAAATTGATTTGAAGATTCAAGATCGCTGTTTTTGCACGAAAATACAGACAGACTCAACAATAAGATGTAAATGATCTTTTTCATATATAAGTATTAATTAGTTAAGGAATAACGATATCTGACTGCATTATGCTACAAAAAAAAGAGAGTTTTCAAAAGTAAGAGTAAACCATTTGAGAATTAAATATTTGAAATGAGACTGTAAAGGAATGTGTGCAAATTAATAAAAATAGGGCTGTCCAACCTATTTAGACAGCCCTATTTATCTTATTATCAAAATTTACTATATTAATTTACATCCCAGAAAATTTTACTAGTTTGTGGATTAATATCACCTTGAGCCTTAACATTTGCATTATTAAAACTGTATTCATTTTGAGGATACATTAAACGCAAAGGAATTTTTCTACTACCCACACTTGAATTTTTAGATAGAGGTACATCCTTTGGAAATCCAAGTCTTCTGTAATCTACATATGCCTCAAAATTATTGATTCCGGGAAGGGCTAAATATTTTTGATTAATAAGCAATTCTAATTTATTTGAAGAAGATGCCCAATTAGCAGATGGTGAAGCTAAAAATGATGTTGCTACTGTGCTCGCATTAGCAACATCTAGCCAATTAAAAGATTCCTTTACTGCATTTTCGTATGCAGACTTTGCATCTCCAGAAATCCATCCACGTTGAATAGCCTCAGCTTGTAAGAATAGACTTTCTACAGAAGTCATTAACCATATTGGTTGAGTTCCATCTTTTAAAATCCCAGTACCAATAACAATAGATTCCTGCGAAGATGAAGCACCTTTTATATTTGTTGCTCCAAGATCTTTACCGACCCATGGATTATTAGCATCAACTGGATTATTAGCCTTCAAAAATAAATATTGATACCGAATATCATTTGTATTCTTATATCTATTTAATAAGTAGTTACTTACCCGATTAAAACCATCTGTTAATGTTCCACTTTGATTCATTACGTAAGTAGAATAAATAGGATTAACTTGATTCGCTGACATTGCAAATGCAATTGAAAGATCAGCAGAATTACCAGCATCTATAAAGCCACTACCATCTGTTGTTATTTTTGCAATATCAGCTGTTGGTGTTTTATTAAATTCTGATTGGTGAATCAATAATTTTAATGCTTGACTATTAGCTAGTTTACGCCATTTTGTTAAATCGCCACCAAATAAGACATCTGCTTTTTTAATTTCATCAGTTATTGTTAATCCTTGCTTAAAGATTAGTCGAGCTGAATCAAGTTGAACCAAAAGATCTTTATATATATCTTCACCTTTATCATATTTTGGAATAACAGATGCATCTCCTTTTAAAGCATCTGAATAAGGTACATTATTATACATATCAACTAAATACATAAATCCAATAGATTTCATGACTTTAGCAGCACCTACATAAAACAACTCATTTGTTGTTCTTCCTTTCTTTTCCATAAAATCAGCATCTGTTAATACATCATACCAAGATGTCGTACTATTCGCCCACTGAGCCTGTTGATAAGAAGGTGTAATATCATAATTTTCCAAAGGTAAACTAGGACCAAAATCACTACCCCTACCCCAATAACCAGACCAAGAAGCAGCCCAGCTATACTGTGTTCCCATTCTTGTAGCAGTTTGTTTCAGAACCATAGGTAGCAAATAACTTGCTTTAACTTTGGACTCTGTTGGATTATTAGGATTCTCATTAATATCAAAGAAGCTATCTTTACAACCTGTTACTGCCAAGGCTGTTGAAAAGAATGCTATTATAAATTTATTTTTCATTTTAAAATTCTTTAATCGTTAAAACTTAGCATTAATTGTAAACCCATAGTTTCTAACAGGTGGATTTGCATTTGCATTAACGTTACCATAAGCATTAGGATAATCCGCGGTCATACTATTAAAGTCAGGATCCATAAATTTATTTTCTTTAGGTAACCATAATGCTAAATTACGTCCAACCAATGCAATAGATAATGACTTTACTACTTTCTGACGTGATTGCAACCATTCTGAAGGAACATCATAAGCAAGCGAAAGTTCACGTAATCTCCATTGACTCGCACTTACAATAAAATTGGAAGCTGCATTCCTAAACTCGCCAGTATAATAGTTATATATTTCTTCATTTTCACCAATTTTCACAGCAGTATTTTCAATATATTTACCTGGATTTGCTGGATCGGCAATAACAGAATTAGGTAAGATAAACGGCTCACGATTGTTATATACTGTCGCCTCTGAAACTCCTGTCCAAGCCATATCAGATCCTAAACCAAAAAAGGAAACAACATGACCACCTTTATGTTCAAACATTGCTGATAAATTAAAGTTCTTCCAGTTTACAGAAGGCGTTAAGTTAACAATCCATTTTGGTAGAGTACGACCAAAGTTTACGTTATCTGATGATACAGAAGGTCTTCCCGTTTTCGAATCTACTATAACACGTCCCAGATCATCACGTTTATAGTCAGTTCCCCGCATTTCAAAGGCAGGTAATCCCTTTATTGCATAATTTCCAGCCGCTACATATCCACCAATTGATAGCTCATTTAATCCAAGGCTCTCATCAATACTAGTTACTTTAGAATCATTCCACAGAAAACTTCCTTTTAAATTAACTCCACCATTATTGAATTTTATGATTGGCGTAATATTAAAACCAAAATCCACACCATAACTATTGAAAGAAGCAGCATTACGATAGCTTCGAGAATATCCAGACGCTTCTGAAATATTTACACTGATAATTTGATCTGTATTTTTATTATAAAAATAGGTGGCTTCCAAAGTCAATCGGTTATTCCAAAGTCCAGCCTCGAATCCCGCTTCTGTTGAAGTAATGCGTTCAGGTTTTAAGTTAGGATCATATGTTGTATTTCCTGCCGTCAATCCTGACACAGAACCAAAAGGAAATCCGCTTGTAGCAGGTTGTGAAAATGTCGCTGCTAAAAAATAAGGTTCAATATCGGAGTTTGCAGTTTTAGTCCAGCCTCCTCTAACTTTTAAATAATTAAATACATCAGATTTAATTTCTGGAATTGCATCAGTTAGAATGAACGCAGCATTTACTCCTGGATAGAAATATGAGTTATTTCCCATCGCCAAAGTTGAAGACTTATCCCAACGGCCTGTCACTTCAACATTTGCCCAATTTTTATAATTTAGGCCTGCACTACCATAAACTGAAAAAAGACGACTTCTAAATCCATTTGAAGATCCTGATAAAATTCCAATCCTATTGCTTAAATTGTATAATTCCGAAACTACCAAATTATCAGCACCAACTCTTGTTGTTCTCCAATCATTTTGCTTAACGTAAGTACCTACAATACCTTTGAAAGTAAAATCATCATCAATTTTAGTATTTATATCAGCAAAAAATTCTGATGTTAAGATTGTCTGATTATAATTATATTCCTCAATTGCCCCAGGAATTGGCCCCTTTCCTCTATTTACAGCCCAAGCAGAAGGGTTAACACCTACAGTTTTATTACGTTCAGCAATATTTCGTGATGTTAATCCAGCGCGATAGGTGAAATTCAGCCAGTCGGTAGCTTTTAATCCTAATTCAAGATTAGATATTAAATCTTGTTTTTTGCCTTCCTTACGCCAATTACCAATTGAAAAATAGGGGTTTAATCCGTAATTTGTAAACCAATTCTCATAAGTAGAAAATTTATCATTTTGATAATCCTTATACTTAGATAAAATAATATCTGCCGGTGTATTAATCAATTGACTAAATAAACCACTATTACCGCCTGTATTCTGAGCTGTAAAATAATCAGCTTGTGCTGTCTGATTATACAAATCATAATTTTGTTGTGTATAATTAACATTCATTCCAGCCCTAAAAATTCCAAATTCTCGCTGTGAATTTAATCTAACACCAGTTCTCCTATTTTTATCATCAGGTACTATACCTTTAACAACAGCATCCTCTAAACTTAAAAAGAAATCTTTTGCTGTTAATGAAACACCAGTTTGATTTGTAACTCCGGTATTGTAAAAATTTTGACGCTCGTCAGTTCCACTATAAGTCGTTGTTTGTTGACTTCCATCAGGCAATTTAGGTCCTATATCGATCGTTGACCCATCAAAAGCAGGTCCCCAGTTCCAGTTTTCCACAGGATCAATAATGCCATCATATCCCTGCCCAAATTGTTTTTGCAGTTTTGGAAAAAATGAAACATTTTGCCATTGGGTCGAATGACTTACATTTACAGTTGGCGTATCCGTACTTTTCTTAGTAGTTACCATTATAACACCATTTCTAGCATCAGGACCATAAATTGCGGCAGCTGCTCCACCTTTTAATACCGATACATTCTCTACGTCATTTGGATTTATTGAAGAAAGGTATTTAATATCCATCTGAACTCCATCTAGTACTAATAATGGATCATTTTTACCAGTTAATGAACGAATACCACGTAAATTAATTTTTACATCCTCGTTGACACTTGAACTCGTAGTTGTCACATTTAATCCAGCTACCTTACCCTGAAGACCATTAGCTAAATTAACAGCGCTAGCTTGATTTACAGTTTTTGAAGATACTTGTTCAGCAGAATATCCTAATTCTCTCTTTTCCCTTTTAACACCTAAAGCAGTAACAATCACTTCTTCCAATTCATTATCTGAATTTGACAAAGTAACATTAAAAGCAGATTGCCCTTCTTTAACAATTAATGTTTTATCGGAATAACCAATTGAGCGGAAAACGATAATTTTTCCTGTCGGTACAGAAAACGAATAATTTCCATTCGCATCTGTTTGGGTAGCTACGTTAGATCCTTGAACAGCAATCGTTACGCCAGCCAATGGTTTACCATCAGCACCAGTTACACGACCACTGACCTTTTTGTCCTGTGCAAATGCAACAGAGGTCAGAATCATACTACCCACAAAAAAGCTGAGTAATGTTTGTTTCATATGTTTATGTTTATTTAAGTATTTAAAGTCTCTAAAGACTTTGGTTAAGTAAATTTCTTTTCATAAAACCTTAAAAACCGAATCTCTTGATACTATTTTCGATCTTTAAAATTCATATTTCATCTAACTTCACCCTCATCCGTCTTTATGTAAGACGACAAAAATGCAATCGATTGTCTATTTTTTGTTTAACGTACCATTAGAAAAACTACATTAAACTTTGCAAATATTTCTCTGATTAATTTTGGTATCAGCTCTTATCTAAAATCTATTTTGCCCAACACACTTTAAATTCAAAACAAAAATATTGTTAAAATATGTTAAAAGCAAAGTTAAAACAATAATTTAATTAACCAACACTCCAAATAAAAAGATAAAATTTGACTTCATTAACATGTAAAATCTTTAAAAAGATTAAATATATTCAAAGCTATCTGAATAGGTTTTTATAACAAAAATCTAAGATTAGGATCATTATCCTTCAGATCTGCCATTATTTGTATCATTAAGCAGAAGCGTTAATTTCAATTTACTTTTTTCTAAGATCAGTTAGTATACTTTGTTAAAAAAATGTTAAAACAAATATATACCATTTTTTAAATTTGAGATAGTAAATTGATATGCTAGCATATAAAATCAATCACAAACAATATAACTAACTGATATATAGTTAATTATTTTTCAATCAATATGTAACAAAAAAAACTTTACCTGTCAGTTAATCTAATAAAAAGAACGATCGTTATTCATTGTCTAGACAATGAATAACAATTTAATGAAATAATATGCACTTAAGAACAGGCATTCAATTTGCAGTCCGAAGTAGTTCCGCTCACAAGACTATTCCATTAAATAATTCCAACTTCCATGAATATCTTCTATCTCCCAAGATTCAACTTTAGTTTTGTAATTATTAAAATGAGTTGTATCCCATTTGTTGATGTGATATCCCCTGCAGAGCTTACAATAGTAAGCTCTCTTGCAAGCATATTTTTCCCATCCGATGTTTTATACGCTTACCGTCCGTCTTGTTTCTAATCCGTGATTTGAATTTAAATTGGAGAATTGCCCCCCTGTGCTTCGATCATTGATGGAAATCCAACTTTTCCAGTTGCACGGTACTTCCATCTTCTCCCCTTTAATGTTTCCATAATCCGTTATTATAAAACGTTTATATTTCAGTAAATTATTCCTTTTCAATAGTACCTGAAGCATGACCCTGCCCTTGATACGTCTAACTATTTTTGCTGAGACCTCAAAATCGACCTTCCCTTCGAAAGGAACTTTCAGTACAATCCGAAGCCTTCCCCCTTTCAAGAGATTGCAAGCGTGTATCATATCAGCAGCCACTGCATGATAGCAGTCTATCTTCTGTACAAATCCATTTGTGTCACGTACCACTTCATTTAAGCTCCGTTGCTCATAGGCAATACGCTCACCCATACCCGTCTTTAGGTAAAGCTGTACGATCGTCGTATTATTATTGTTTTCAAATGAAAATAGACTAGTTCGGAATTCATAATTTTTTGAGTCAAAAATCTGTTGTTGAGTAGAAATTCCTCATGCTCTGGATCGATTGATTTTACACGAGAAAGATCTATTTCTTCCGTTAGATCCATTTCCTTTTCAGCCCTTTCTACCACAGTAATTTCTTCAGTCTCATTTTCAATCGATGACATGCTTTGTAACTGTTCATTTAGAATTGAAATCTTTAGATCCCGATGCAGTACCATCCGCTCTAATTCAAGAATAAAGCATCTTCTTTTATGATCGAGAGCAACAAAAAAACAGGTTGTATACAAGATATTCAAGAACAGGACCCCGCCAAAAATCACCAATAGCGGAAGCCAGAGCCACTCATCCTTCGGTATAGCCACAGGTCTAATCACCCCAAATAAAAATAGTGTAGGCAATAAACAGCAAGTGAAAAGTTGGGTAGCAAAACGCTTTTGTGGATTCAGTAACCAGTTCTGCTTTTTATCAAGTATAATGATCAATGCCCGGATATAAAAGAAAGCTAGGAATACGATCAATACATAAAACAGATAGCCGACAACGACTGAGGTGTTTTCAAGCCAGGCAGCAGCAGCCCCAAGGTAACCCAGATACCAGCATACACTGCCAAAGGCAAAAGAAGCAATACATAACCAAATAAAATCTGGATAATGCACGTCTACTTCCGTACCCTTGGGATACATGATCAAATGGCTACTTTTCATAATTTATAGTTTTAATTGCACACTGTCCCCATAGCGGCTAAATTTAAACAGCTATGATATCAGTATATTATAAAATTTCCTGTTAGTAAGAATTTTTAGTTTTCTAAATTTAGCAAATATTTCTATAAGCAGTATACTTAATTAGGAAAACGTAGCAGACCTATTCATCAGAAAGTGGCAATAAGTATCTTAAATCAAAAAAATAACTCTCTTCGCTGTTGCAATTCCGGTTCTTATTGGGAAAAGAAGGCTCTTAATGTAAAAAATATGCTCTTATTGAAATTCAAATAAAATTTAGAGAGAATAGCTGTGGTTATGGATAATTTTAATTAACAATAAACAAATGATATAAATCGTTGCGTATGAAAATAATCAACAAAAAATTCAGCTTGTCCAGTCGCAATTATATACTTATCATACTAGCAGTCTTAGTCACATTGTATGGACTTTTTTTAGCATCAACATTCTATTTACAGGTTTACAGTATTGGCATCTTTGTTTTGCTGATTCCTTGTTTGGAGATTCGCAGTCATCAGGTCGTGATGCAGCTTTTCTTTATTTTTTTTATCTACTTGATGATCAGCAGTATATCAGTTTTTGAGTAACTTTCCGGTACCACTTCAGTAGGGCGTTAGTGAATAACCTGTACACTAACCGTACTTTCAAAACGATTTTAGCAAGTACAATCTTCATGAAAATCATAAGAAAAGCAAAGCCATTGGTTCTGATCTTGTTCGGACTTTCTTTTAATCTTCTTTTACCCTTGTAGTAAATTTCCCTGTACTTGCAAAGCAGCTGCAACTTCCTTTTCCTGGTGCAGGGACGGGAGAGGTACGTTGAACATAAGGTGCAACGATGGGCGGAGCTAAAACAAGGTCCGAAGCAGGATAAAAAATCAGAGAGGATAATAGTTGGTCTCAAGAATTTTTGGCGGAGCTTTGTGAAATTGACGTTAGGCAATTGGGAAGAATAGAAAGAGCAGAAACAAACTCAACAATTTCCATTTTAAAAAAAATTGCAGACAAATCCAATATTACAATGAGTAAGCTATTGGATTTTTGAAATTAAATATTTTGAATTCTTAAAATATATAAGCGAAAGATCAAATAAATCTTAAACGCTCGCATTTATTATTAATTTTATACTTTTAAAAGTTCGATTTTATTGTGGGAAAATTAAAGTTATATTTCACAACTTTTTCTTGATACTGGTCGGAGTAGAAAAAACGTTCTAGCTCAATTGTTGAAAAAAAAACATTCTCCTTGGCAAACAATAGGAAGCATTCTAATTATCTCACTAGCTACGTTTTTTACAGAATAGAAAACATTGTATTCTGTAAAAAAACTCACCAATCACATGTATATTTCGATAATTTATTTTTCATAATTTAGTTGAATTGAAAAATATAAATATTTCAATAACTGATAAAATGAAAAAATCCATAACTATCTTATTTTGTGTTCTATTATCAATACCTTCATTTGCCCAAAAAACAGAAATCATTGTTATTGGCAATATTCACCAACCAGTGCCCAATTACAATTCAGATACTATACTTACAATTCTTAAAAGTATTAAACCGGATTTTTTACTTCAGGAAATTGATAGTTCATTTTTCAATGATGATTTTACATTTAAAAATCCACCTAAAGAAAATGAAGGATTGGCGTCTGTGCAATATATTCATAACAACCCAAAAACTAAGATGAGACCATTTGACTTTGAAGGAAGAAATGAATATAGAAAAATAAATGGATTTAACCCGACCGAGGGACTCGCTATTAAACTGCTTGATAGCCTATATAAGAAAAATAAGTTAACAAAGAGCGAAGCTGCGATTTATAAAAAATATAATGATTTATTGGAACCTTTAAAAATTGCCGCATCAAAAGATGCAAAGAGTTTTAATAATTCAAGTAACGATAAAATATGTGAAGAGAGACAATACTATCAATATCATAAATTATTGTCCATTATGCAGGAAAGATCTGAATTCTCAAATACTTACTACACAAAAGCAAACGGTGAAAAAATTTCTTATTTAAAAGGATTTCAATTGGCTTCTGAATTTTGGGACTTAAGAAATCAAACTATGGCAAAAAATATTTTGCATATTGCGGAAGAGAATCCTGGAAAAAGAATAGTTGTATTGACTGGCTTTATGCATAGATATTTTATAGTTAGAGAACTTCAAAAGCAAACTGAAAATAATACAAATATTATAATTAGGGAATTTTACAATTAACAAAAAATCAAATTACCTCCTGAAACACTTTAAAACTCCAACTCGACAAATAAAGCCTTATGATCAGTTGGCCATACTCCCAAAGGTAGCAGAAATTCATCCTGACTATCCTGATCTTGTTTTTTACCATACTTGACTGTTGCAGAAGGACCAACAATTTTGACTTCAGAAACTTTTAAAGGCTTATTTGTTCTATAATAAACATAATCAATACGATCCCTGTCATCTGCCTGTGGCGCCCAAGCTAATTTATCAATGGAGACATCTTTGTTATAGGCTGGATAAGTAAAACCGGGATGACTAACTGGGTTGGGATATTTTTCTCTAAAACTATCCACAAAGCCAGATTTGGTCAATAGCACAGAGCAATCCCATGGAACTACAGCACCTCTATGATCAAACAAATCTTTTGTTTCACTAGTCCAATCTAAATGAGACGGTTCATTGAAGTCACCGGCAACTACAATCGTCTCACTCTTACTTTCTTTATCTGCATCTAGAATGATATCACGTATCGCTTCGTCCCGCTTTCCTTTTCTATTTGCTTCTATAATGCTTGCTACATCTACAATGGGCTGATCAAGTTTTTTCCAGGTAACACCATCATATCCCCTAGGCAGATAACAGGCATAGTTAGTGTAATCCAAATGAACAGCATAAAATGTAAAATTTCTACCTGCTACTTGAATTTTACTTTTTAACACATTACCCACTTTATTGGATTCATTATATAAGGGTCTTTGATCCTTAATGGGGAATTTAGAAATAAAAGCAACATCTAAAGATGGTTCATTGGATATACCATAATAAAACGCATCTTTATTTTTTAATTCGGCCAAGATTCTTTTCACAAAATCAGTGTTATTGTAATTCCTGACCTCACTAAACAACACTACATCTGCTTTCTTAGCAATAATTTCATCTGCGATAGCTGGAAAGCCATCTGGAACTATTGTACCTTCTTGCCAGATATTAATCTGCAGTATTTTCAATTGTGATTTTTGTTGAGCAAGAACTACTTGCCCAACAAAAAGAATGACCACTATGAATGCGAACTTCTTGATCTGCAAAAGAGGTTCTCCAATACGTGTTTTTACCATAATTATTTTTGTAATATCCAAATCAATTTGTCTACATCATCAACACCGTTCCATTGGCTTTTAATAGCGGCATCAATATTTTCTCTATTATTATTGTATTCTTCTGTAGGATACATCCAACGCATAGGCATTTTTGTATTATCATAATTTTGATTGGTCTTTGGATTTATAGGAAACTTTGGATAACCTGTCCTTCTGTAATCATAATACGACTCATACTCACGTTGCATAAATGAAGTTAGGTATTTTTGATATAAAATCTGCTCTAAATCAGCGTCAAAATTTCCATTAAGCTTATTTAAAGGATGATTTTGAACTTCCTGAATATGAGCATCCGTAATCTTTCTACCTTGATGGTAATTAATATTATCCGGAGTATTGCTAGCTGTAAACTCCATGCTGGCCCGAATAGCCTGTTTATAATAGGTATCTGCCGTTCCGGAAATCCATCCTCTTAATGCTCCTTCTGCAAGTATAAATTGTTGCTCTGCATAACCCAATTTAATAACAGGCTCACCACTTGGAAGTTGCGTATAACGCTGATTAATACCTGAAAACTGACCTGCACCCCATTTCGCTTTAATTCCATCAAAAGGATCTGCTGGATTTACACCTAAATAAGCATTAAAACTGCTTGCTGCAATCTTTTTCTTTAATTCACTCTCTGCAGGTTTTGCAAAATAAAACAATCTGTAATCTCCTGTTTCTTTGAGTTTATCAACGATGAGATTACTTAACATCGCATAAGGATTATGATTCAATCTGGTAAAATAAATCGGATAATATTCCTTTGCATTATTCCCATAAGTCCGTTGAAAATTATCTGCATTCGACGTCATCAGATCTGATTTTACATACTGTTGAAATCTTTCTTTGACTTTCAAATCGGTATCTGATACTTTCAAAGAAAGATACATCAGTATTTTCAACTGAAATGCTCGCGTTGTTTTTTTCCATTTAAGAGGATCACCTTTAAAGATAGGATCTCCATCCATTTTTACACCTTTATCAAAAGCGGCATAGGCTTTATCTAAATCGTTCAAAATGCCCGACATAACCTGCTTTTGAGTATCATATTTAGGTTTAAGTCCTCCACTTTCACCCATAAAAGCTTCAGAATAGGGTATATCACCAACAGCCATCGTGAGGTAAAACATTTGATAGGCTTTAGAAAAATAATATAAGCCCTCATAAGGCGGTCTATTGGTTTCCGTGGTCATTTCTAACATTTTATTGCCATTAATCACCGTACTATACCCATTGAAACCTGTTCTACCGAATAAATTATACTGATTCGCATCTGCACTTTCTGCCCAGGCTAAACTTTTTGACACCAATTGATTGGAATAAAAAGGTTTTCCTAAACTACTGGAAGTAAGATCAAGAATAATTCCTGTAGCAAGTAATGACCGAGAAGCCTTTGATGCTCCATCTGGATTTGTATTTATATCTTCAAACTTGCTGCAAGAGGACAATAAAATATTTAATAATATAAATAATATGCCTAAATTATTTGTATTTCGTTTCGTGTTCATAACTGAAAAATTAAAATTGAAGTTTAATATTGGCTCCTATGTATCTGATCGATGCTGAATTTAAATTATCTTTTCCAACGTCCGGATCTGAGTATTTAAAGTCTTTCGCCCACATCCAAAGATTTTGGCCAATAAATCCTACAGAAGTATTTTTTGCTTTTATCTTTTGTGACCATGCAAGTGGCAATTGATAGCTCAAGTTTAGATCCCGCAATTTGATAAAAGTTTGTGAAAGCATAAACTGAGATCTGGGACTTCCAATATAAGGAGCCATTTTCACCTGATAAGTTTCATAAGAAACACCTGTTTCATTTGGAGCAAAAACACGATCATCTCGGGTTATGTTACCATAAGAATCATAATCTACAGAGCCGGAGACGATCTGCACACCTTTACCTACATAATTACTATTTCCATTCACCACCATATCATAGCGGTCGGCATTATCGCTATCAGGATGGCTTCCCGAATTCCACATCGCTTGATCTGTTACACTATGTGCGATACCACCTACGCGACCATCAAAAGATAAATTTAAGGTCAGCTTTTTGAAAGAAAAAGTATTGGACCACCCCCAAACAAAATCAGCTTCATTAAAACCAACAACACTTTCGTAAGCTCGAGCTCTCGGCAATCCTCCATAATGAATCAGATTTCCATTTGGATCTCGCTCCCAATCATAAACTGATACCCAATTCCAACGTGCTCCTTCTTTTACCCATGGTTTATCTGTTGAATAATCAGCATCTATCTTATCATAAGTATAGCGTTCTCTAGACCAGTTGATCTTAGAACTCCATTGAAAATCACCACCCTTCATAATATCTGCGCTCAACATAATCTCCATTCCTCTCCGTCGTAAATCCTCCTGAATGTTGACTTGTGTCTGAGCAAAACCTGAAGCCGAACTAATGCTTGCATTCCGCTGCTGATTAAATGTTAAGGCATCATAATAAGTAAAATCTAATTGCACACGATTTTTGAAGAAATTCACACCCGTACCTATTTCCCACGAATCAATGGTAACCGGCTTGATGGCTGAATTTCTCATAACAGTAGGATATACAGCTGAACCTAATCCCTGCCAAACATCACTATTGATTGTATATTGCTGATTGATGTCATAAATACCTGGAGCGTACTTAGTCCTTGCCCAAGAACCTCTTACTTTCCAAAAACTTACAGCCGTAGGCAAATTCAACAAATCTGATAAAACAAGACTTGAAGAAACGGAAGGGTAAAAAAATGAATTGCTATTCGGATTCAATGTTGAACTCCAGTCATTCCTGCCTGTTACTTCAACAAAAGCAATATTTTTCCATGACGAACTAAAGCGACCATAAACACTATTATCCTGCCTTCTTGTCAGACTTGAGCCCGTTACCGCTGGACTTACAGAAGCTTTTAATGAATAGAAACCCGGTACACTTAACCCTCCTGATGTTGTTCCAGATTGACTATCGCTGTTACGATAATTCAAACCAGTACCAACAAAAGCTTCTAAAAAAAAGTCCTTTACCTGCTTTTTTGCTGTAACCATTAGATCTCCATTCACACTATATCCTCCCTGCCGAGTTGTTGAGAAATAACCTAATTTATCCCAACCACCTACTGCTCCGATGGGGTTTCGATATTTGTCAAGTTGAGAATAAGAATCTGACCCTAAGCGTGCATTAACCGTTAACCAATCATTTGCTTTAAACTCGGTATTTAAATAACCATTCAAAATGCTGTAATCATTTGAATGTACAATCTCATTAACAATAAAATAAGGATTATCATACCAAGAGGCATCCATCCAATTTTGTTTCTCATTTGGCGTTACCCAATAATTTTTATAATCGCGAATATCATATTCTGTACCCGACCACACATTTAGATTGTACAAAATACCACCACCAGCATAACCGGATCCACCCATATTCGGATAAAATCTTTTATTGTAATTTAAGCCCCCCTCAAACTTAAACCTCCCGGCAGTCATATCACCCGAAACTGCGTATGTAACTTTGTTCAATTTATTATTTTCATACTGACCTTTGTTGAAAACATGCGTCAGTGATGCACGAACTCCTCCCGACTCTCCACGTTGTGAAATACTAATATTATTATTGGTGATCAGACTTTGCTGTTGGAAATTTTTCAGATTATCTTTACCAACAGATTTCAATTCCGCCTCTTCCTTCTGAAAGGTATAAGGATTGTATATATTAGCAGTACGGCCAATATCCAATTTATCTCCCCAGACATAACTTCCGGGCTGGTAAACACCACCTTGCCCTGAACTATAAGAGCTTTGCACCTCAGGTTTTACCAAATAACCTGCATTAAACATCGTGCTGCTATTTAATTGTACATTTAAACCATTTCCTTTACTCTTTTTAGTGGTAACCATAATCGCTCCAGCTCCCCCTTTTGCACCGTAAAGGGCAGATGCTGTAGCTCCTTTTAATACACTGATATCTTCAATATCATCAGCAGGAATATCTCGTAAGCTTAGGAATTGTGTTGCGACTCCATCTACTACAACCAATGGTGTCTGGCCCCTCAACTCGATGGTCGGAGTCGTATTAAACTCGGTACTGTTTTTAATATTTAATCCTGCGACTCTTCCTGTCAATGAGGTCGCTACGTCAACTCCTTTTGCAGAAGAAAGCGCATCTCCGCCAACTTTCTGTACAGCATAACCTAATGCTTTTTGATCTCTTTTGACGCCTAAAGCGGTTACCACAACTTCATCCAAAGATGTATTTCCTTTTCTTAATGTAATGCGCAATAACTTATCATCTGCAGGCATTACCTCTTTAGATTCATAGCCCAAAGATTTAAATATCAAAGGTTCATTTAAATGAATACGAATACTAAAACGACCAGTTTGATCCGAAGTCACTCCCTTTTCTGCCTGACTAACAGTAACTCCAGCAATAGGTTTTTCTTGTTCATCCAGCACTACCCCATTAACTATCGTCAGTTTTTGATCCCTATTTTTTGTGACTGCTTCTTTTTTAATTCTGGAAAGAATAATGTTTCCCTCCATAATTTTATAAGATATATCAGTACCACTAAATAAACGGTCTAAGATATCCCCGATATCCTGTCCCTTAGCATCCACCGAAAAATTCCGCTTTGTATCAATTTGATTATTATTGTAAAAAAATCGGTAACCTGATTTTTTCTCAATCTCGTCCAGTACAGATTGCATACTTTTGTTATGTACGGAAAGTGTCAAATTTTTCTGCTGCCCATGTACAAAATGGAATACCGAAACTCCAAGACTTAACATCAAGAGTTTTAACTTCATGTTTTTCATAATTATAGTTAGTGAATTTTATAATTTTCTTTTTTTATTTACATTTTATATAGTTCTACAATAAGCGGATGATCTGCTTGATCGCTTTCATTGATGATTTTATATTGGATATTGGAAGATATTTTGATGTGTTCCAGGACTGTTATTAATTGCTGCGAATGAAATATACCCGTAAACCTTTCCGCTTCTAGTCCCGCTGTTTTCAGCACAAATTGTACATCAAAACGCTTTTCTACAATATCCAGTAAGTCAATTAGTGAGGTATTTTTTAATACGATCTGGTTGTCTTTCCAAGAAGTCAGGGTCTCTTCATTCAGATCATTGGGTTTTAGTTCATGATTTTCAATATCGTATACAACTGTTTGGGAAGGCTTCAGAATAAGGTGTTCAATATTACTTTTCCCTTGATAATGGAACACAACTTGTCCTTCCTGTAACGTGGTACGTATAGCGCGATTACCATGATATGCATCTACATTAAATCGCGTACCGAATACTTCAATAGATGCTTGATACGGTGTACTGACCTTAAATCTACTTTTGCTGTTTTTAGTAACATCAAAGAAGGCTTCTCCATCCAATTCGACTATCCGTTCATTTTCGAAACTTTGTGGATATTTAATAGTAGTGCTGGAATTCAGCCAAACTGTAGAATTATCGGGTAATCTTACTGTCGCAACCATACCAGGATTGGTTCGCAATGTGACCCACTCTGGGGAAGAACTATTCTTAACGAATAATGAATAAACTTGAATTCCAAATAAAGGGATAAATAAAATCGCTGCCACTCTTTGCAGTATGTGGATATATCGTATATTTGATTTTGGATGATCTATTTTAGCCGTTATTTGCTGAAAAGCTTGCTCAGTATCAATATTTTCCAGAAGTGAAAAAGCTTCTATATTATGATAAAATTCACAAAACCGTTTTGCCTGATCACGATTCGCATCTGATTCTGAAATCCATTTTTTTAAATATAGCTCATCTTCCAATGTTAATTTATCATTAAGAAAGCTTAACATAAGTTGCTCTATATTATCATCATTTTTATGCATTTTTATACCGATTTTAATTAATGACTATTTAGGAGGGGGATATCCTAAAAAAAAAATATTTATTTATGTCTAGTATTTTAAGCGATGAAATCCTGGTGGAAAATTTGACCGTAGGAGACAGGAACGCTTTTGAATTAATATTTAAGAGATATTATGCGCCCTTGATTGCATACTGCAAACAGTTTGTAGCACTAGATGATGCCCAAGAGCATACACAAGATATTATGCTGTGGTTGTGGAACAACCGAGAAAATCTATATTTCTCCACTTCTTTAAAAAGCTACTTATTTACCGCTGTTCGAAACCGTTGCCTAACGGCTATAAAAAAAGAAAAAACCAAAGCAAATTATTTCAATGAATTAAGCCAGCTGTCGGGATATGAACAAACCAGTTATAATATTTACTTTGAAAAGGAACTTAAAGAAAAAATTGATGTTGCAATAAAAAACTTACCAAGTAGCTATAGAGAAGCATTTGAATTAAATCGTTTTGAAAATTTAACTTATAAAGAGATTGCCGAAAGACTAAATGTATCATCTAAAACAGTAGATTACCGCATACAGCAAGCTTTAAAGATATTAAGAAAAGATCTCAAACATTATTTACCATTATTAATCTACCTGTACCCTACTCTTAGATTATAATGACATATTAATAAATACGATATCTTAAAATATAGTCTCATTTATTTTAATTCAGATCCATACAAACATATGACAAATTAAAAAGAGCGACCTGAAACAGGTCGCTCTTTTTAATAATAAGTATTTTGATACTATCTAGTACCACCAGCCCACCATACATTTTCAGTATAGACATATTGTCCATTACCATATGCAGCCTGAACATAAGGATTAGTAGTTGTATCATCATTTCCGTAAGGTAAACGTAATGGGAATTTACCTGGGTTTTTCAACTCAATAAAATTCTCACCATTTGCTTTCCAACGACGGATATCATTGTACATTTCAGTAGACTCACCTGATGCTCCAAAGAATGCTAAATATTTTTGATTAGCAATTTCTTTTAATGGATTAGCAGCAAATAATGGCTTAACATTAGTTGCGAAATAATCTGAAATATTAGCATCTGTTAAATCTGCAGAAGTTTCAACAATTTTTCCATTAGCATTAACTGTAGGTGCGGCAAATGCGGCATTTACAGAGTTTTCTGAATTTTTAATTGCAGCAGTAACTGCATTCTTCAAGATCGGCTCAATAGCTACTGTAGCCTGACCTAAACGTTGCATCGCTTCTGCTTTCAAAAACAATAACTCATGATAACTCAACAATTGAGTGGGTGCAGTTTGAGAATAAACAAAAGTAGAAGTTAAGTACTTATTTTGAACCTGTTCATTTTTACCATTTACAGCCAAAGAATCATAAGCGGCCTTATTAGTAGCAAGATCTGCCACCTGAATCCAATTAGTTACTCTATTAATCGCTTTTGGAGGAGAAATAAAATTACGGTTCAAACGAGGATCTTTACGTTCTATCAATTTATCAGCAATGCTTTTACTCGCCGCCAATCCATCACGTGACCATTGAAAATCAAACAATGGATTTAAGTTAGATGTACTGTATTGCGCAAATTTAGCTTCTTCACTAGCATTAGCAAAAGACTTATCTACATGATCTATAACTGCATTTAAAGCTGCCGTCTTATCCGTCGTTACTTTCAATAAACGCATCGCATAACGGGCTTTCAAACCATGTGCGAATTTTAACCAACTCGCAGCGTTGCCACTGAATAATAAATCTTGACCTCCAACAGAACCTGAACCATGGCTATCACCTTTTGGTAAATTCAATATTGCTGCATCCAAATAAGCATTCACTTGTTTGTACAATTCTTCTTGTTTGTCCAATTTTGGATTACGAATTTCCAAAGGTTTGAATCCTTCTGAATAAGGAGCATCCCCAAACAGATCCGTTAACAATGCTAAATTATACGCTGCCATCACTTGCCCCATACCCAAAGTAGCATAGTTCCCTGTTTGCGCTCCACCCTCAGAACATTTTTCAATCACTAAACGTGCATCACGCAATGAAGTATATACATTACCCCAAGTATTGTTGAACGTTGAAGCTGCTGCTACAGAATTACCTCTTTGCTCAGCATTCCACAATTGATTGTGCGTACCAATTTCATGCTCGACGTAAGTTGATAAGTACGTATTAAAATCGCCACCAACATTTGAAAAAGCAGTTCTTGTAATTACGTCTGTTAAAATAAACTTTGCTTGAACATCTTTTGGTTTATCAACATTTTCGTTGACATTGTCCATCGCATCCTCTGAACAAGAAGTAAAAACTACTGGAGTTGCTAATACTCCCATAGCTAATAATCCTACTATATTTAATTTAAATTTCATTGTCCTAATTTTTAGAATTTAATGTTAACACCTAAACCATAACTCGAAGTTCCCGGAAGAGAGAAACGCTCAAATGCACCTGACATGTTCGTATTTCCTTGTGAAACTTCTGGATCATAACCTTTCAGTTCAGACCAAAGGATGATGTTACGTGCGAATGCATTCACATCTACTTTAATTTTTGAAGTTTGATATACTGGATAACCTATCGCAACTTCACGTAATTTTACAAATGATGTACCGCGAATCGAAGATTCTGAAACATCGTTCATAGCAGTGAAATAATTAAAAGCATTAGATGGATCAATCATGATGTCATTCTTTTCATAAATACCTTCTGAAACTTCTTTAACAGCAGGCAACTCAAAAAGAAAACCATTTCCACTACGGAAATCAGCAGATTTTTGCGTTACTCCGTAATAATCTAGCACCCCTGCCGTACCATGGAACATCTGCCCACCTTGTTTCCAGTCTAAAACCGCTGATAGACGAACTTTTTTATATTCAAAGTTTGTATTAAAACCTAAATTAAAATCCGGTGAAACCTTTCCAATTACAGTTTCTTCTCCAGCTTGTGGTAAACCATCTTCATCAACTACAATCTGTCCAGCATCATTTCTTAAGTAAGAAACACCATAGATCACTGGGAATTTATAACCAATACCTGCACGAACCTGTGGTTCAACGAATCCACCCATGAAGATACTGTTAACACCTTCTTTTAGCTCATCTACGTAATTATCGATTTTGGTAAAGTTAAATGCAAAATCCCATTTGAAATCACCAGAACGGTATGGTGCAACAGCCAATGTTAATTCGTGTGCGTTTGTATGAATTTTACCACCATTCGTTACTAAACTTGCATAACCTGTAGATGCAGCCAAAGGCACATCAAAGATTTGATCTTTTACATTTTGACGCGAGAAAGTATAGTTCAGGTTGATCAATCCATTCCAAAAAGTCAAATCTGTACCCACCTCTATCGCTTGTGTATTCTGAGGCTTTAAGTTCGGATCGTAAACTTTTGAATATGGTGTATAAGAAGTTATACCATCACTGTTAATTGGATACAAGATCGGTGTACCTGAAGAAAATCCGCCTCCATACACTGGTTTGTCGTAATAACTCTCATAGTAATCTCCCGCTTGACCAACCTCAGCAAATGAAGCTCTAATTTTACCCATTGTTAAGATTGAGTTCTTAACACTTTCCAATTCTGTGAAAACAAATCCTGCTGACACAGATGGATAGAAGAATGAACGGTTGTTACGTGGCATTGAAGAAACGATATCGTTACGACCTGTTGCATTTAAGAACAACATATTTTTATATGCTAATGCCAAACTTCCGAAGGTACCAAATGTACGAGTGTGACGTAAGTTCTGCTCCGTAGTGACTGTAGATGCATTGTTGATGTTATCCCATCCCGGAAAGTTAAAATTCATTCCGTAAGCATAATCTCTTCTACGGACACGGTTAACAATTTCATTACCGACCATCGCGTCAAATACTAAATCATCATTGATTTTCCAGTTGTATGCAGCAGTTCCTAATGAATTCCACTCTGTTACTGAAATATGATAGTTTTCAACCTCACCTTTACCATTTGCATGTCCATATCCCCATAAATCTGTATAATTAGAAGTATAAGAATCTACACCTGCTTGATATTTCAATGTTAATTTTTGGTTTTCACCTAAATCAGTCGCATATTGACCATATCCATTACCAAAAAAGCGCTGTGTATCCTCAGAGAATTTATTGTTTTCAGTGGCCCAATAAGCACCATCAAAACCGGCAGTTGAACGGTACGTGTTTTGCTGCGTAGGATTGTTTAGATAATAAGATGGAATACCTTTTAAATCATAGGAAGATGGCGCTCCAAATAGCGTTGCCATGATACCATTATTGGCACCGGTCTGCTTAGTAATTCTTGAATTCACATAATTACCTGTAAAACCAGTTGTCCATTTCTCAGACAACTTAGCTTCACCCGCTAATTTTGCTGTATAACGGTCCATACCTGTAGAAGGTACGATACCATCAGCATTCGTTGATCCTAAAGATAAAGCATAGCTTCCTTTGTCAAACCCTTGTACAATATTGAATGAGTTATTAAAGGTATTTCCTACATTAAAGAAATCTTTAGCATTATTGTATGCTTGGGGTGTAGCCCAAGGATCTAAGCCTGCATTAGCACGTTGTTGCACGTAATATTTACCTGCTTGTTTACCGTATTGCTTGGTATAAGCATTGTCTGTATTACCACCATATGTTAAATCATTAGCCAAATCGTCAATACGTTGTCCCCATGATGTAGATGCCGTTGGTGCATATTTACCTCCAGAACCTTGCGCATAGGTTGTTTGGAAATCGGGCAATACCGATACCTTATCAAAAGATACGTTTGAATTATATGAGATCTGCGGTTTTCCTTGTTTTCCTTTACCACTTTTCGTTGTAATCAAGATAACACCATTAGAAGCACGCATACCGTATAACGCTGATGCTGCTTGTCCTTTTAAGATATTGATACTTTCGATATCGTTAGGATCAATATCCAACCCTCTAGAAGAATAATCAGACCCCGTCACACCATTTCCTGTAGAAACATCATTTCCAGAAGAAATAGGCATACCATCTACAATATACAAAGGAGAGTTATTTCCTGTAAATGAACGCGCACCGCGAATCGTAATATTAGCAGATGCACCTGGCATACCTGATGAAGGTGTTACCTGTACTCCTGAAACTTTACCTTGTAATGCAGTAGCTAAATTACTATTCGCTGCCTCAGTCAATTTACTCCCTTTAAGTTCTTGAGTCGCATAACTTAAAGATCTTTTTTGACGAGATTGGCCCATTGCCGTTACGACAACTTCTTCTATTGCATTGGTATTATCTTCCAATGAAATATTGAAAGTAGAAGTATTATTGTTAACAATAATTGTTTTTTCACCGAAACCAATAGAGCGAAATACTACTACTTTACCTGCAGGTACACTTAAAGAATAGTTACCATTTGCATCAGTTTGGGTAGCTTGATTAGTTCCTTGCACAACAACAGTAACTCCTGGTACCGCTTGGCCAGTTGTTGATGTAACACGTCCACTAATCTTCTTCTCTTGAGCGAATGCTACTGATGATAGAATCATCCCCCCAACGAGAAAACTAAGTAATGTTTGTTTCATGTTATTTAGTTTGTTAATTAATTTATGTAATATGTTTATGTCCATAAAATAAGATGTGCATTTAAAACGTTTAAACTTTAATTGTCTAAACAATTCAAAAAACACAAATCAAAACCTCCTTCACCGTGACGGATAGCTTTTCCTTTGCAAACAGATTTAACAAATTGTAGATCCAACAAATAGTGACAACAATCAGTTCACTATGGTGATCTTATAAGAATCTGTAAATTTTCTTTTTAAAATTTACGATGAATAATGTGGTAGTAAACCTTCACAGACATTACATCTTGAAAGCGGGAAGCAAATATATATAGACAAAGTTGTTATTACAAGTATTTTAACAAAAAAGTTTTTTTTTCATAACTAATGTAAATATGAAGCTTCTATATTACGAATAATGCAAGCAGTGCTGATATAAATTAAATTTTCACAATCACCCATTACACAGAATTAAATACGGCAATCATTAGATTTAACAAAATTTTAACATAAAAAAAGGGTTGTAAAAAATTACAACCCTTTCAATTTATATTAAATTAATATCAATCAATATATTCAAATCCTGTATAGGGAACTAGTACTTTCGGTATTTTTATACCCTTATCTGTTTGATTATTCTCCAATAAAGAAGCGACTATACGTGGTAAAGCTAATGCCGATCCATTTAATGTATGAGCCAATTGCATTTTACCATCCTGGTTTTTAAACCTCACTTTCAGACGGTTAGATTGATACGTTTCGAAATTTGAAACTGATGACACTTCTAACCAACGTTTTTGAGCGGCGCTGTATACTTCCAGATCATAAGTCAACGCGGCTGTAAAGCTCATGTCACCACCGCAGAGACGCAAGACACGATAAGGTAATTCAAGTTTTTGTAACAATCCCTGAACATATGTATTCATTTCTTCCAATGCATCATAAGAACGATCGGGATGAACGATTTGTACGGTCTCTACTTTATCAAATTGATGTAAACGATTTAAACCACGAACATGCGCACCATACGATCCCGCTTCGCGACGGAAACAAGGTGTATAAGCACAATGTCTAATAGGGAATTGTTCTTCTTTTACGATAACATCGCGATAGATATTAGTAACGGGAACTTCCGCTGTTGGTATCAAGTATAGATCATCGTGTGTTACATGATACATCTGGCCTTCCTTATCAGGTAACTGACCAGTAGCAAATGCAGATGCCTCATTAACCATAATTGGCACCTGTACTTCTTCATATCCCACTTTTGCAGCTTCATCTAAAAAGAAGTTGATCAATGCACGTTGCAAGCGAGCTCCTTTTCCTTTATAGACAGGGAAACCTGCACCTGTTACCTTTACACCTAACTCCAAATCTACGATACCGTATTTAGTTAACAGATCCCAGTGACTAACCGCATCATCTGCTAATGTAGGGATAGTTCCGTTTTCTAACACAACTTCATTATCATCTGCTGATACACCTACAGGAACGGTAGTATGTGGAAGATTGGGAAGTTGGACAATCTTTGCATTTAAATCCTGTTCAACACGATCTAAATGATCTGTCAAACTTTTGATCTGTTCTTTATATCCGGAGGATTGGGATTTTACGGCTTCAGCTTCTTCTTTTTTACCTTGACGCATTAATTCTCCGATTTTTTTTGCGGATGAATTTGCTTCAGCTGAAAGGGCATCTGACTCGGATTGAATTTTACGACGTTGTTCATCCAAAGTGATGATTTCATCTACTAATCCAATTTCCTTGAAATTTTTGACACCTAATCTTTCGATTACCTTATCCCTGTTTTCACGGATATAATTCAATTGCAACATAATTGTATGTATTTTTAAAGAAACAAACTTAGATAAATTTGTTTTATTTACAATTTTTATTCTGTCATTTATTAAACAAAATTGTTCGTTCCCGCCCTTTCTATTTGGCACTCATGATTGTTATACACGAATCGATATCCCACTCTTCCATCACGAAATATTATAGAGAAGAAATATAATATGTGAAGTTCAATTAATAAGTCCGAATGAAATTTAAAATCAATTTTACATCAAGATCTTTATTTATGTAAGATTACTTGTAAATTGCCTTTATATAAACTCATAAAGCATAATAACAGATGCACTATACACCTGCGAATAATCGATATCAAGGAATGGAATACCGCCGTTCGGGTAATTCCGGAATTAAATTGTCAGCAATCTCATTGGGCTTATGGCAAAATTTTGGTCATGTTAATGATTTTGAGAACAGTCGTAAGTTAATACAGACAGCATTTGATTCGGGTATCACGCATTTTGACCTTGCGAACAACTATGGGCCGCCTCCTGGTTCGGCAGAAGAAAATTTCGGAAAAATATTACAGACAGACTTTAAAGGACTTCGCGATGAAATGATTATCTCTTCCAAAGCTGGTTATACAATGTGGGATGGCCCGTATGGCGATTGGGGTTCGAAAAAGTACCTAGTCTCAAGCTTAGATCAAAGTTTAAAAAGAATGAATCTGGATTATGTAGATATTTTTTATCACCATAGACCGGACCCGGAAACACCATTGGAAGAAACAATGGCCACTTTAAACTTATTAGTCCAACAAGGAAAGGCTTTATATGTCGGGATATCGAACTATAAAACACCTGAAGCAAAACGTGCGATAGATCTTTTAAAACAAATGGGCACGCCTTGTCTCATCCACCAACCTAAGTATTCTATGTTTGAGCGCTGGGTCGAAGAAAGCCTATTGGATTTGCTTACAGAGGAGCAAGTCGGCTGTATTCCTTTCTCACCCTTAGCCCAAGGTTTACTTACTGATAAATATTTACATGGTATTCCGCAAGATTCACGAGCGGCTTCTGGAAGTATTTCACTTCATGAAAGTGATATCACTTCAGATAAAATCGGAAAAATAAAAGCTTTAAATGAAATAGCGCTGCATCGAAATCAAAAACTGGCACAAATGACGGTATCGTGGCTATTACAGAAACCTCAAGTGACATCAGTTTTAATTGGAGCAAGTAAAGTATCACAGATTCAAGATGCCGTCAATGCGGTAAAGAACCAGCAATTTACAAGAGAAGAATTACAGCAAATTGAAAATATTTTAGCACAATAAATTTAAAAAGCTCATTTCATATTAGGATTCTATCCAATGAAATGAGCTTAATACTGCTATAAATAAAATAGCCCATGCTATTAAAAAAAGCAAGTCAAAGCCTTGATTACAATTATTAAAAAAAACTTACCTTTGTAAATGCTTTATTTAGTTCCTACGCCAATTGGCAATTTAGAAGACATGACTTTTCGCGCTATACGTGTGTTAAAAGAAGCAGATGTTATTCTTGCCGAAGATACACGCACAAGTGCCCCCCTTTTGAAACATTTTGGAATCGAAAAAAAAGTATTTGCGCATCATCAGCACAATGAACATAAAGCGATTTCAGAAATCATTAGATTTCTAAAAGAAGGCCAGACTATTGCCCTAATTTCAGATGCCGGTACTCCAGCTATCTCTGACCCCGGTTTTTTATTAGTACGGGAGGCAATTAAAGAGGGGCTTGAAGTACAATGTCTACCTGGTGCAACCGCTTTTGTTCCTGCCTTGGTTAATTCTGGACTTCCAAATGACCGTTTTTGTTTCGAAGGATTTCTACCTGTGAAAAAAGGACGTCAAACCCGTATGAAATTCTTGGCTGAAGAAAAACGAACGATGATATTTTACGAATCACCACATCGTATCCTTAAAACAATTGATGAGTTTATTCAAGTGTTTGGAGCAGAAAGACAAGCTTCGATATCACGAGAATTAAGTAAACTGTATGAAGAAAATGTAAGAGGTACTTTAACTGATTTAAAATTACATTTTGAAAACAATCCTATTAAAGGAGAATTTGTATTTTGTGTGGGAGGTTTAGAATAAGTTTAGCCTTCATTTATTTAAAATAGATTTAACATGAACTTTGAACTTTTTGCCATTGATGGCCAGGACATAAAAATTGTAGAAAAGTTAGTTGTCAAATTGCAAGATATGATGACAGAGGGAGAGCGAATTGATTATATCGCCGTACAGAAAAAACCGGCCGTTACCATTCTTCCCGACAGTATAACGATTAGTAACAAACGTATTTTCATGTGTGAATTTACAAAGCTGGGCTTAGCAACAGATTTTGAAATTTTCAGTTGGAAAGATATCAAAGATATCGCGTTTAAAGAAGAAATTTTTGGTTCTAAGGTTACCGTAATCCCTAGTACTGGGGAAAATTTAAGTATTGATTACATCCCTAAAGTACAGGCACGTAAATTATACCAGCTAATCAAAGGGGCTTTAGAAACATCTAAATTAAAAGAGATCGAGCAGGAGAGAGAAAAATTTATTGTAACCGCTCCTAAGCAGACAGCTCCCTCATTTGAAATTCATCAACCTATAATAGAAGAAGAGCCTGTCTCTAAAAACACACCATCCTTGCCTATAGTGGAAGAGGTCAATGAAACTATTGTACCCGAAACTATGATTCCGCCAACTATTGAGGTAACAGCAGCTGCTATAGTTGAAGAAGATGATGAGATAACACTCAAATTAAGAAAATTAAAAAACCTCTTTGACAAACAGTTGATTACACAGGCAGAATACGAAAACAAGAAAAACGAAATTTTATCTCAAATTTAATCGTGAGAAATCAATATTTACTGGCACTTTTAAGTGCCTTTTTATTATGGTTAGGCTGGCCACCCGTCCCCTATAGTAGTCCGATCTTATTAATTGCCTTTCTCCCGCTCTTAATCGCAGTTGAAAATATCATCCGTAATCAAACCTATATTAAAAAAGGTAAAAAGATTTTTTTTACAGCAGGATTAACGGCAGTGCTATGGAATACAGCCTCTATTTATTGGGTATACAATTCAATATCTGCAGTAATGCCTTGGTATATTGCCATTTTTATTTCACTCATTCCTTTTTTATTAGGATCATTATTAATGACACTTGCATTTCGACTATATTATCAAATGCGGAAAAAAACATCCATTATTCTTTCCCTATTTGGATTAATGGCCTTCTGGATATCTTATGAATATTTACACCAATCCTGGGATCTGGCATTTCCCTGGATGACCTTAGGTAATGGGTTCTCTAATTTTCATCAATTAATTCAATGGTATGAGTTTACTGGAGTATATGGTGGTACAGTGTGGATATGGTTAAGCAATATTTTAATTTTCTTACTTTATTTAAACAAGAAAGAAATGAATATTTTAGCAAAACCCCGCACCATAACTATTATCTTAGCGTTATTATTGCTTATCCCCTCTTCATACTCTGTCATTCGCTATATGACGTACGAAGAGCATATTAACCCTTCTCAGATTGTAACTGTCCAACCTAATATTGACCCATTTGGAAAATTTGGTCATATCAGCCCTGAAGAACAATTGCAAACTTTAATGCAACTATCAAAATCTGTTGCAAAGCCGAACACAGAGTTTTTTATATGGCCAGAAACAGCATTGTCACAAAGAGGTGATTTCGATGAGGAAGATTTTAGAAGTACAAGTACATTTGATTCGCTTATTAATTTTCTAAATGACTATAAAAATGGCAATGTATTATCTGGGATAGAGAGTTATAGATTATATAACGATAAAAGAACAAATACTGCTAGAGAAGTAGGACCAAACTTATATAAAGACAATTTCAATGCGGCAACTTTAGTTGACGTGTCTTCCAAACTACAATTTTATCATAAATCGAAACTAGTTCCCGGTGTTGAGCAAATGCCATTTGGCACTGCAATTAATTTCTTAAAGCCTCTATTTAGTGCATTTGGTGGAACGACCGGAGGATATGGAAAACAGGATAAACCATCGGTATTTTATTCCCAAAGTGGTATCGGTGCAGCTCCCGTCATCTGTTATGAGTCTATCTGGGGGAATTATGTTGCACAATATATCCAACAAGGGGCCCAATTTATTGCCATCATTACAAATGATGGTTGGTGGGGAAATACTTCTGGTAAAGATCAGCATTTAGATTACGCAAAGCTAAGAGCCATTGAAAATCGAAGATGGGTAGCCCGCTCTGCGAATACGGGAATATCGGGCTTTATCAACCAGCGCGGAGACATCATTCAAAAAACAGATTGGTGGGTACCTGCAGCCTTAACACAAGAAATCAACCTCAGTGAGGAATTGACTATTTACACAAAAAATGGTGATATCCTCGCTTATCTAGGTCTTTTGGGAGCTTTGCTTGCCACACTGACCTTTTTTAAAAAATCAAAAACAAGCAATTTTATTAAATAATCTCAATACCACTAAATAAGTAAACTTACTTTTACTTAATTTTGTCCATTATGCAAGTATATTTTGATAATGCTGCAACTACAGCGCTAGATCCAGAAGTCATTCGTGTCATGATAGACACCATGGAAAATAATTTTGGAAACCCTTCTTCTATTCATTCACATGGACGACAAGTAAAAACAATTGTTGAAAAGGCGCGTAAATCCATTGCGCAAATCTTACATACTTCTCCATCTGAAATTTTCTTTACCTCTGGTGGTACAGAAGCTGATAACATGGCAATTGTACGTTCTATTGTAGATTTTGGAATTACACATGCGATCACTACACCAATAGAACACCATGCTGTGCTTCATACATTAGAAGAATTGGAAAAATCAGGAAAAGTTCATCTCGACTTACTGCATGTAGATTCTCATGGTAATATTGATTTAAATCAATTAGAAGACTTACTCTCAAAAAATCCTAGAACTTTCGTTTCCATTATGCATGGTAACAATGAACTTGGAAATTTAAATGATATTGAAAAAATATCAGAAATATGTCAAAAGTATAAAGCAATCTTTCATTCTGATACTGTCCAAACTATGGGTCACTATCCACATGATCTAAGCAAGCTAAAAATTGATTTTATAACGGGAGCTGGACATAAATTCCATGGACCGAAAGGAGTTGGTTTTCTATACATTAATGCCAATACGAAAATCAAACCCATGATTTATGGCGGTGCACAAGAACGTAATATGCGTGGTGGAACTGAAAATGTATATGGTATCGCAGGACTAGCAAAAGCCTTAGAACTGAGCTACGAACATATGGAAGAACATAGTGCTTACATACAGGGGTTAAAATCTTATATGATTGAACAATTGCAGACAGCAATTCCAGATATTAAATTTAATGGTGTCACTGAGCCAAATAAAGCGCTATACACTGTTTTAAATGTATCATTTCCATGTACGGATATGGCAGATATGTTATTATTCAATCTAGATATTGCTGGTATTTCCTGTTCGGGTGGAAGTGCCTGTAGTTCTGGAACCGATATCGGATCGCATGTACTAGGAGCAATAAGGGCGGACGGCACAAGACCTTCAGTACGTTTTTCTTTCTGTAGAAACAATACAAAAGAAGAAGTAGACTTTGTTGTTAATCACCTCAAAGAGATCTGCAAATAGAACGAAACTAAAAAGACCTTCAAAATTTGAAGGTCTTTTTTTGTTAATGTGATTTTATTAAAATGATTATTGTGTTAGTTTTTCTAACTTATAATTCTCTGCCAATTCTCCGACGATTTCATTACCTGATAAATCCAATTGCCAAAGCTTTGCCTTTTCACCCAATTTGAATTTATAATCCACTCCTTCAAGCGTGATCACATTATTTTCAAACTTCCACTTTCCATCTTTGACAAATACTTCATCACTTTTATTAAGATATTTTGAGGTATAACTATAGGAGAAATTTTGATTTAACTTTAAAACAGTTTCGATCCCGTCACAATCTGCACAAGGCATTACTCCGCTGTATGCTCCGCTCAATTCATGTAGAGTGGCGCTTTGGTGATCTTGTTTGTCTTTAACTGCCTCAGCACCTTTACGTTGGTTATCGCATGCAATAAAAACAAATAAGATACAGCATAATATAATAAATAGCCTTTTCATCTTCTTTAAAACTCTTTCTCAAATCTCCACATAGATATAGACAAATTAAGTACCAAAAAGCAAGACTAAAATGTTAAAAAAATGTTAATATTCATCTTCATCATCTCCTTCCAATAAACTTAATGCTCCGCGCAATTCACTTAACGCATGCATATTGCGTTTTTGTTGTGTTATGACCATACCTTTCTTATAAATATCGCGTGCATCTTCTACACGATTCATTTTCTCATAAAGTTTCCCTAAGTGGTAATAAGTTCCAACATAATCGGCATGATTACTTATCAGATCAGTATACCCCTTAAGCGCCTCATCTTGATTTCCCAATTTTAAATATTCGGTAGCCAAAGCATATTTCAAAAAAGGATCTTGTGGAGAATCTTTCAAAAACTCCTTCAATTGTTCTAAACGGTCTGACATGATGTATAGCTTTTAATTTTACACCGGTAAAGCTACAAATAATCAAAGAAGCTTAAAAGTTCAATTCAACACCTAATTACTATGCTAGCATACAAAAATGACAAACCATTGACGAATCATAAGCAGAATAAAATTTAGTCAACCCACAATAAAAAATACACATTTAATAAATAAAACCATATTTAAAGACCTTAAATTATCGATAAAATAATTTACAAGCCTTTATTTTAACAAAAACACAACTCAACATTCCATTGCAGGCAGTATGGTACTCTCCCAAATTATCTTTACATTTAAAGTAAATTATATTAGGTTTGTATAAAACGGTAATAAATTATGAAAATATTAGTGTGTATAAGTAATGTCCCTGACACTACTTCCAAGATTACATTCACCAATGACAACACCGCTTTTAATAATGCTGGTGTGCAATACATAGTGAATCCTTACGATGAAATTGCTTTATCAAAAGCAATAGATTTGGCTGAAGGCGGTAAAGGCACCGTAACTGTTATAACAGTTGGGGACGCAAGTACTGAGGCTACTATCCGAAAAGCTCTAGCGACTGGTGCAGATAATGCAATACGAATAAATGCCTTACCAAGAGATGCTTGGTTTGTTGCCAATCAGATTGCTCATTATGCAAAAGACAACAGCTTTGATCTTATATTAACCGGTAGAGAATCGATTGATTATAATGGAACTCAAGTAGGAGCTCTCGTAGCTACGATCCTAAATATTCCTTCCGTTTCTATCAGTAAAAAACTAGATATTGACGGCAATAGTGCAACTGTAGAACGAGAAATCGAAGGTGGAAAAGAAGTTCTAACTTTAAATCTACCAGCTGTCATTGGTACAGCTGAAGGGGTCGCAGAAACAAAAATACCGAATATGAGAGGTATTATGACCGCTAGAACGAAGCCATTAGATGTGATTGAACCTATTGAGGTAGCTCAACTGTCGCATATTGTCAAATTTGAAACTCCGGCTCCACGCGGTGCTGTCACTTTGGTTGATGCTGGAGATGTCGAAAAATTAGTTTCTCTTTTGCATGAAAAAGCAAAAGTTATTTAATCAACTCTAATCGTAAAGAATATGTCAATATTAGTATATGTAGAAAATACAGACGGTAAGTTCAAGAAATCAGCATTTGAGGTTGTTTCTTATGCTAAAGCTATTGCAGAACAATCGGAAACTCAAGTTATTGCATTATCAATCGGTAATGTTGAAGAATCGCAATTAAGTATTTTGGGTAAATATGGAGCAAGTAAGGTATTAAATGTCAATACAGAACAATTAAAGTCATTTGTAAACCAGGCTTACGCCGCTATCATCGTTGATGTAGCAAAATCATCAAGCGCATCAATAGTTGTATTGTCAAATTCTTTTTCTGGAAAGGGGTTAGCCCCGCGGGTTGCTGCCAAATTAGAAGCTGGTTTAGCCGACGGAGCTATTGAATTACCTAGTATAAATGGAGAAACGTTACAAGTCAAAACTGGAGCTTTTTCAGGCAAGGCCTTTGCTTATGTCGCATTAACTTCGGCTGTCAAAGTAATTGCTGTTAATCCCAATTCATTTGAAGCAAAAGATTCCGAAGGAACAGCAACTATTGAAACCTATTCTCCGAGTTTGGATGCGTCAGATTTTAGTACGATTGTTAAGGATATCATTAGAGCAACAGATAAAATTTCATTACCTGAGGCAGAAATTGTTGTTTCCGCAGGTAGAGGATTGAAAGGTCCAGAAAACTGGGGTATGATCGAAGAACTTGCTAATGTACTTGGTGCGGCTACAGCATGTTCAAAACCGGTCTCTGACGCGGCATGGAGACCACATTCTGAGCACGTTGGACAAACGGGAATAGCGGTAACTCCCAATTTATATATTGCAATTGGTATCTCAGGAGCAATACAACATTTAGCAGGGGTCAGTGCTTCAAAAACAATTGTTGTGATCAACAAAGATCCTGAAGCTCCTTTTTTCAAAGTAGCAGATTATGGAATTGTTGGAGATGCATTTGAGGTTATTCCTAAATTAATCACAGCTTTAAAAGCTTACAAAGGAATATAAAGTTCCTGAATAAAAAACTCCATTAGCAATTTATTTGTTAATGGAGTTTTTTTATTTCAAATTATTTTTTCATTTTCTACTATTAAACACCCTATCACAGAGCATATAATGATTACCCGAGTATAATTATGTAAGTCACTTAAAATAGGTATAAATGAATAAAATTACCTTTATATCTCCTTGATTATATTGCTTATCTAAGCAAATTTATCTAAATTTGTAAACCGTAAAGGTATCATAATGAAGAAAATCAAGTTAGACATCATTGGACTATCCTACAGTCAGACGCAATCAGGTGCATATGCATTAGTGCTTGGCGAGTCTGGAGGTAATCGCCGTCTTCCTATCATAATAGGAAGTCACGAAGCACAAGCTATTGCGATTAGAATAGAAAAGATGGTTCCCAGTCGTCCTCTAACACATGATTTATTTCAAAATTTTGCAAAAGCTTTTCAAATTAATATACAGGAAGTTCTTATATATAATTTAATTGAAGGCATTTTTTATTCCAAAATCATCTGTTCAGATGGAGAAAAAACTGTAGAAATCGATGCCCGAACTTCAGATGCTGTTGCACTAGCTGTTCGTTTTGGAACACCCATCTATGCTTACGACTTCATCTTATCTTCTGCCGGCATCGTTATCGAAGGCAATGAGTTTGCCTTTCTTGAAAATCTAGAAAATGCAGTAAATGCTGAAATCGTTGAAGATGATGTCAAAGAAGAAAAATCAAAAATTCAAAATCCTTTCTCAAGCCTTACAGATGAACAATTAAAAACGGTTCTCGAACAATCCCTTCATGATGAAAACTATGAGCAGGCTGCATTAATCCGTGATGAGATATCACGTAGAAAATAAGGTCACAATCATCGACAAAAAAACAAACTCAACTCTATATTACTTATGTCTATTAAATTAAGGTTGACCATTATGAACTTCCTCCAATTTTTTGTGTGGGGAGCTTGGTTAATTACAATAGCAAATTACTGGTTTGGTACTAAGCAATGGGACGGTACCCAGTTTGGAGCTATATTTGCAACAATGGGTTTTGCCTCTTTGTTTATGCCTACTTTAATGGGAATTATCGCAGACAGATGGGTTAACGCTGAAAAACTGTATTTGGTACTACATCTTTTATATGCGGCGGTACTCTTTTATCTACCACAAATAAATGATCCTGTTACTTTTTTCTATGCGATGCTCCTTGCCATGTGTTTCTACATGCCAACCCTTGCCCTATCAAATTCCATCGCATATACTGTGCTCACTCAAGGGAAATATGACTTGGTAAAGGCATTCCCCCCAATCCGTGTTTGGGGAACTATTGGTTTTATTGCAGCCATGTGGATTGTTAACTTGACAGGCAGTAAAGCAACAGGTATGCAATTTTATATTGCCGGAGCCTCCGCAGTAGGTTTAGGATTGTTTTCTTTTTCTATTCCCAAATGTCCACCTAGAAATATCAAAAGCGAGCAATCATCTCTGGTACGTACACTAGGTCTGGAAGCTTTCAAATTATTTGGAAATTATAAGATGGCATTGTTTTTTATCTTTTCCATGTTTTTAGGTGCTGCTCTTCAGCTGACAAATGCATATGGAGATGTATTTTTAGATGAGTTTAAATTCTTTCCTAAATATACAAATTCGTTTGTAATCAAATACTCAACGATCATCATGTCAATTTCACAGATATCTGAGACGCTATTTATTCTTGCCATACCATTTTTCTTAAAACGATTCGGAATTAAAAAGGTTATGCTGATATCCATGTTTGCTTGGGTATTGCGTTTTGGTCTATTTGCTTATGGCGATCCATCTTCTGGTTTATGGATGATCATATTATCATGTATTGTATATGGTATGGCTTTTGATTTCTTTAATATTTCAGGTTCCTTATTTGTAGAAACATCCACTAGTTCGCAAATAAGAAGTTCTGCGCAGGGCCTATTTATGATGATGACCAATGGTTTTGGTGCAGTATTTGGCAGTTTAGTTTCAGGATGGATCATCGACAAATATTTCTCCATTTCATTTACTAATGTGAAACAGCTCGCTTCATTTTTAGATACAGATGTAAATAATAATAAGTTAATCAATTTAGTTAAAGAACGAGGACTCTCCATTAGTGAAAATGGTTTATTCAATACAAATTTGATTCTTAAAGACTGGCATCATATCTGGTTAACATTTTCGCTTTATACTTTGGTATTAGCAGTTCTTTTTGCTATTCTTTTCAAACATAAACACGATAAAAATATGCCTTTAGGCGCTAAATAATAAAAAAGCCATTCTGTCGAATGGCTTTTTTTTATATTTGTAGATGCAGCTATCTACTACAGACTATTTAGAAGAAATAAATAAACAATCTCAATCAAAATTTTACGATTGGTCCTATCACAAACTTTTACAGGCAGGTTTCAATAGTGAATGGGCACATACAATCAATTCCATCGTTCTATTATTTTTAGTTATTCTAATTTTATTAATTATAGACTTTCTAGCCAGAAAGGTAATCCTTTCTGTTGTAACCCGTTTTATAATAAAATCGAAAAACTCAATAGATGATTATTTGATAAAAAATAAAACGCTGAAATACATCAGTCACTTCATTCCGCTTTTCATTGCCCAGCAGATCAGTCCAATCATATTTCTAGGATTTCCAAATTGGTTAGAAGCAATCAATAAAGGAATAGAGATCTTGCTAGTTTTAAACATTATGCTCATTGTGCATTCTGCATTAAAAACACTACGTGATATCCTTAAAACTAGAAAAAGCTTTGCTGACAAACCATTGGAAAGTTATTTGCAGGTTTCTCAGATTGTCTTAATCTGCATTGGAGGAACCATTACTTTCTCTATCTTAACAGGTATTTCTCCGTTATCATTTCTAGTCTCGCTAGGAGCTGCCTCTGCCATTTTAATGCTGGTATTCAAAGACACCATCCTTGGCTTTGTCGCAAGTATATCTGTCTCTGCCAATGACTCCATACGGGTGGGTGACTGGATTGAAATGCCAAAACATAATGCCGATGGGACAGTTATCGAAATCAACCTAAATAATGTGAAAGTGCAAAATTTTGACAAAACCATCACCACAATACCCACGCATACTTTACTGATTGATTCTTTTAAAAATTATAGAGGTATGCAGACCTCTGGGGGACGAAGAATAAAAAGAGCAATAAATATTAAAATTTCCACTATTCGGTTTATGACTGAGGAAGAAATCAAAGATTTAGAGAGAATTCAAATTCTTAAACCTTTTATTGAACAACGCAGGTTAGAAATTAGCGAATACAACAATAGAAGTCAAGCCGATCAATCCATGCCTGTAAATGGACGCAAAATGACAAATATCGGTCTGTTTAGAGCTTATGCGACAGCATATATTAGACAGAATCCAAACATAAACAAGGATATGATCAGTATGGTACGTCAAATGGATCCGACAGAACATGGAGTACCATTAGAAATATACGTATTTTCAAATGACACCCGCTTTGAGATCTATGAAGGTATCCGATCTGATTTATTTGACCATTTATTTGCTGTCATTACATACTTCAAACTAGAAGTTTTTGAAAGTCCTGCATCTGATGATCTGCGTAACTTAAGTATAAAAATTGATCATACACATTTACAATAAGAAAAGGTAATCTTCTCCAAGATTACCTTTCTTTTTAAAAACAAACTAAATTTCTGGGTGTGTTTCCCAACAGACCCCACATTAACCCTTTACTATATGAATCAAAAATTACTCTGATACAAATATAAAGTTGTCATATTAAGCAATCCTTAACTAAAGTTTAATCTTTCATCATTATTTATAAAAAAAGCAACCTTAAAAAGGTTGCTTCACGGTTTTATATGGTTATTTACTATTTTGTTTTATTTACAACCTCAATTTCCTTTACAGCTGTATGTATCCGGTTAAATAAATCAGTGGCTTTCACTTCAATTTTATATTTTCCTGCCTTTAACTTTGGCAATTTCAATCTCCATAAGTGAGAACTATTAGTACCATCAGAAGGCCTTCTTCCCTCTTTAAAATCGGTTGCTAGGTCATACTGCTTAACCGCATCATCAAAGGATGGATCAACTTCTTTGACCTGATCCATTTCTTTCCATTGACTATCATTTATACGATATAATACTTGATCACCTTCTTTTCCAATAAAAAAATTTGCATAAACTGGGTATCGTTGTACATATTTTTGATCTACAATTGATGGTCCAGATAGTGCAATTTGATAAGCCTCATCTTTCCCTACCACCTTATAATCAAATGTATATTGATTATTTTTAATATTTAAAATAGCGTAACCTTTTGGGGTACCATCTCGCATGGTCGATACAGGTATTCCATTTTCATCCAGTTCTCCAGAGTACCAATCGCCAGAAGTTGTTCCTACATTATATTCATGGTGCGGTTTTGATTGCTTCCAGCCATCCTTAGCGCCAAAGAAATTTTGTTGCTGGAAATGTGTATGAGCCGATAAAGAAAGTGTGTGGGGAAATTCACTCAAAATATCAAATAATCGATCACGATCTTCAGTACGGAAAACTTCAGAATTTTCATGTTCAAGCGGGATGTGAAAAGCCAATACAATTAACTTATCTTTTGGTACAAACTTCAGATCATTGGCAATAAACTCCAATTGATCTTTACGCAAACCTCCTTTATATCCTTTTCCTGTATCAGGATTAGGATAAATAATATCATCAAGAACTAAAAAGTGAGCATTTCCATAATTAAAAGAATAAGTTGCGGGACCAAAAGAAGCTTCAAAAGCTTCATCCGAATAGCTATCATCTTTTGTATCAAAATTTAAATCATGATTACCAATTACATTATACCAGGGTAAACCCATTAATGAAATTGTACTTTTATATGCCGGATGCAATGACAAATCATTACCAACTAGATCTCCTAAGCTGATCCCAAACACAGCAGCATTTTTATTGGATATACGATCAATAATTCCTCTTTTAAAATAATCCATTTCGGTCATATCGTAAGCTTGTGGATCTCCAAATACAAACGCAGAAAAATCTCTTGATTCAGATTGAGCTGTCAAACCAAAATTGATATCCTTAGGTAATTTTCCAGTAGGTGAAACTCCCTTATAGGTCAATTCCGGACTTCCCTGAGGTTTATGTATATAATAAAATTGTGGTTGATTTACTGCACTAAGCGGTAGTGCATAATCAGCAGGTTTAATAACAAAAATAATATTGTCTTCATCAACAGGCAATTTATATTGACCCTGAGCATCAGTTTGAACAACCTCTACCCCATTACTCACAGAGACATTTGGTATACCCCGTTCTTTTTTATCAAGAATTCCATTTTTATTGATATCATCAAAAACAACACCTTTTGCAATTTCCTGAGCGCTAACCGTGTAACTTAAAGATAAAGCTGTTGCAACAGCAAAAATATTTTTCATTTGAATATATAACATAATTAAAGCCGAAGCTAATACTCTAATATGAATCAATAGTCACCTGATGTTTAACAAACTGTTAATTTATATACAAAAAAAGGGATAATCATATGATTATCCCTTTTCTGTATATAATATTTTATTTTATCTACTTAACGTTCGATCTAGATTGAGCCGCGGCTAATATTCGGTTGACTTCATCGATCATAGACTTTCCTGCATTTCGCATTTTTTCATTACCAGCAAAATCAGCGTCCATCGTGACTTTTTTTGATTTGTCTTTATAATTCATCTCTAAATAAAAACGAGGCGTTTCTGTTTCAGGATTTACTTTTGCTTCAGGTCCCGTCATGTCATCATCCAAATTCCAAAAACCTAATTCTTGAGCTTTTCGATGTAAGTAAAGCAAATCATCTTTAGTCATGCGAACCGTATCACGCTCTATCTCGTTTGTTTTGGTCACATACTGAAAAATTCCAGTTTTTGAATCATACTGATTATCCATATGATTCGGCTCACCGTATCGAAAGACCACAGACTGAAAATCTGTGAAACGGAAAGGCGCATTGCTAATCATATTACTGTAGTAGTAAACACAGTAAATTAGAAATGGTACAACAATACATAAACCCAAAAAAATCTTTTTACCCTTGATACTCATCTTTATTTTAGTTTTTGACAAAAATAAGGATTAAAATAGCTTTATAAAGTTTTATCTATTATTTGACATAAAAAAGGGAATTCGTATTACCTATCAGGATTTTGGTGTTCCAGCATTCGTAAAATATTTGGCGTACCACGAATCTTTTAAGTCAGAAATAATAACACCTTTTTTTGTCGATACATGTACAAATTTATTATTATGCAGATATACGCCAACATGATCCACATTACGTCCCCCGAACGAAAAAAATACCAAATCACCTTCTTTAAGTTGGGAATTTCGCTTGCTCTTAATTGCACCATCCATATCTCTAGATGAACGAGGTAAATTCTCTTTATATACTTTAAGATATAATATATTAACAAAACCTGAACAATCCACCCCTCTTTTTGTTGCACCTCCCATACGATGTGGTATACCCATCCATTCGTCAATAAAAGAATAAAGCGTAGGATTGAGTTCCTTTTTCTTTACTTGTAAAAGATCTGCGTAATTATCTAATGAGCTTGTACTATAATTCTTACTTCTAGCTTCACTGGCATCTGTCAAAACTGCACTGCTGTGGCCACTGTTACTGTTCACCTTTTTCTTAACAGAACAACTACTGAGTAAAAGTATCAGGCTGAAAAAAAATAATGTATTACGTTTTATGGACATATCAATATCAAATGTTAGGTAAATGTAATAAAACCAAATTTAACTGGCAAACAAGCCCTTCTTTCTTCATATCTCTTTTCAAATTGTAATTTTGTCGGAATTTGTAAAATATAATATGGAAAAATTAAAAGGTGCTATTGCTGTATTTGTCGGTGCAAGTAGTTTTGGACTGTTGTCAACATTTGTCAAAAAAGCATATGCGCAAGATTACACTTTAGGGCAAGTAACAGGAGTACAAGCTATTTTTGGAATGATTATCTTATGGGCAGTTTATCTACTGATTCAGTTGCTAAACCCAAAAGCAAATCATGGTTTCTCTAAAAAATCTAATAAATGGAAAATTGTTATCAGTGGTATTTCTACAGGTCTAGTAAGTTTAGTTTATTACAAATGCGTTCAATTAGTGCCTGCTTCATTGGCGATTGTTCTATTAATGCAATACATCTGGATAGGAACGTTAATTGAATATATTATATTCAAAAATAGACCTACTAATCGTCAATTGATTGGTATTGCAATTGTACTTATAGGAACTGTATTTGCAACAGGTCTTATTGAACAAGGGATCGATAAACTCAATTGGACCGGCATTACCTACGGAATATTAGCGGCAACGGCTTATGCAGTATTTCTAATTGTTAACGGACGAGTTGGAAATGACTATCCGCCAGTTCAAAAAAGTGCATTAATGGTCACTGGATCCTGCATCATGATCTGTTCTATCTTTCCGCCAACATTTTTAATATCGGGAGCTTTAGGTGACAGCATATGGCATTTCGGACTTATTCTTTCTTTCTTCGGAACTGTTATTCCACCATTATTATTTGCTTATGGAATTCCTAAAATCGGTTATTCTCTAAGTGGTATTTTAAGTTCTGCAGAACTACCAGTAGCAACTGCTATGTCATACTTCATACTTAAAGAAGCTGTAAGTCCTATTCAATGGATAGGTGTATTCATGATATTAGCAACTGTCATTTGGTTAAATGCTAAAAAGGAAAAAGTGTCATAACGACAAGGGCTCAATTCTAATCGAATTGAGCCCTTATCTTTTATATCATCTAGCACTAGTGTGCTAATATTTCTTTTAACTCTTCTATTTCAACTTCACAACCATCTGTGATGGATAAGAATTTCACATGTGCAACTTCGTTGACCAGCAAAGGATCGTAGGCTGTACGAACTTTCACATAATTTTTGGAGAAACCATGCATATATCCGTCCTTCTCATCACTCTCAAAAAGTACTTCGCCTACTTTATCCAATTGTTTCTCATAGAAAGCACGACGTTTTTTCTCTGATAAAATGTGCAGCATTTTACTACGGTCACTGCGCTGAGATCCAGGGACAGCCCCTTCCATCTGTGCAGCTATTGTATTTTCACGTTCAGAATAAGTAAAGACATGCAAATACGAAATGTCCATCTCATTTAAAAAATTGTAAGTGTCGATAAAGTCTTCACGAGTCTCTCCAGGAAATCCTACAATGACATCAACGCCAATACAGCAATCCGGCATTAATTCCTTAATCTTCTCCACACGCTGTGCATACAGCTCTCGCTTGTAACGCCGACGCATCATACTTAATACTTTATTATTTCCAGACTGTAAAGGCATATGAAAATGTGGAACAAAACGTTTTGATTGTGCTACAAATTCAATAATCTCATTGGCCAAAAGATTTGGCTCTATAGAAGAAATACGGATACGGTCTATTCCTGACACTTCATCCAAAGCCTTTACAAGATCTAAGAATTTATCTTGTCGTTTACCGTCTCGAATACCAAAATCACCAATATTTACACCCGTTAACACAATTTCTTTTACGCCAGATGCGGCAATTTCCTCGGCTTGACGTACGATATCCTCAATTTTCCCTGAACGGCTTGCTCCACGAGCAAGAGGAATTGTACAAAAAGTACAAGAATAATCACATCCATCTTGTACTTTTAGGAATGTACGCGTACGGTCACCGATTGAATATGCAGATACAAATTGATTGGTTTCATCAATTGGTGCATTATGGACAACAGCCTTCTCGTTTTTTGTCAGATCATTGATATGTTCGATAATATTGAACTTTTCTGCGGCACCTAAAACCATATCCACTCCCGGAATTTCAGCAATCTCAGCTGGTTTCAACTGCGCATAACAACCGACAATGGTGATATAAGCATTAGGTGAATATTTAAGTGCTTCCTTTACTACCTTGCGACATTTCTTATCTGCATGATCAGTGACTGAACATGTATTAATAACATAAACATCTGCCGCACTATTGAATGGCGTGGTTTCATAACCCGCATCTTGAAAGACACGACCTATGGAGGATGTTTCTGAAAAATTCAATTTACATCCTAAGGTATAGAAAGCTACTTTTTTACTCATAATGATTTTGCAAAAATACAACAAAAAGCTCCAAATGAAAATTCTTAATTCTGATTTAACCGCTTTTCAATTAATTATGAGATTTTAATGATCCAAAATTTAACAATATCAGTTTTAATTTCTTTATTTTACCGTCTTTCTTTACATTGCTATGTATAGTGTACCACATATGAAAATCGTGTGCACACTTTTATAAATTTTCGTGAGAATACTTCAAAAAATCTTACCTTCGTATAGAATATTACATGGTTATACAGCGAGCATCTTTGTTGGTATATTACAGCCAAAAAGACGCTATTTGTTAATCAAAAAATAAATAAAAGCAACTATTTACAATGAAACAATATCTTGACTTACTAAAGCACGTATATACAAACGGGGTTATTAAAACTGACCGTACTGGAACTGGAACTAAAAGTGTATTTGGATATCAGATGCGTTTCAATTTAAAGGAAGGCTTTCCACTTGTTACGACAAAAAAATTACATTTAAGATCAATTATCCATGAATTGATCTGGTTTTTGAAAGGTGAAACAAACATCAAATATTTAAAAGATAATGGTGTCAGTATCTGGGATGAGTGGGCAGATGAAAATGGTAATTTAGGTCCTGTTTATGGATCACAATGGCGTTCATGGCCAACTCCTGATGGAGGCCATATCGATCAGATTGAAAAAATAATCAAGCAATTGAAGACTTCACCAGATTCAAGAAGAATCATTGTGTCTGCCTGGAATGTTGCAGAAATTGAAAATATGGCCTTACCTCCTTGCCATGCATTTTTTCAATTCTATGTTGCTCCTGCTGATCCTGAAAATGGAATCTTAAAACCACAGTTGTCTTGTCAGCTATATCAAAGAAGTGCAGATATCTTTCTAGGTGTACCATTTAATATTGCCTCTTATGCTTTATTAACCATGATGGTGGCACAGGTTTGTGATATGGAAGCCGCTGAATTTATTCACACCTTAGGAGATGCCCATATATACAGTAATCACTTCGAACAAACAGAATTACAATTGAGCCGTGAACCAAAGGCTTTACCTCAATTAAAAATCAATCCAGAAGTAAAAGATATCTTTGATTTTAAGTTTGAGGACTTCGAGTTGTTAAATTATGAATCCCATTCGCATATTAAAGCTCCTGTAGCAGTTTAAAAAGAATCTTCCTTATATACATGTGTAACATATAGAAATGAGTAAACTTAAAATAACATTAATTGTAGCCGCTACTGAAAATAATGTAATCGGTAAAGGAAATAAAATGCCTTGGCATTTACCAAATGATCTTAAATATTTCAAAAAAAATACACTTGAACATAGTGTGGTTATGGGGAGAAAAACTTTTGAGTCTCTTGGTAAACCATTACCAGATCGCAGAAATATTATCTTGACAAGAGACATGACCGCAAAATCTGATGATGTGGACATCGCCAATAGCTTTCAAGAAGTATTAAATTATTGCAGGGATGAAAGAGAGATCTTTGTTATTGGTGGTGGTGAAATATTTAAACAAACATTACCATTCGCAGATAAAATATTATTGACCAGGTTGCATACAACTATTGATGGAGATGCTTACTTCCCAGAATTACCAGCACATGAATGGATATTAGAAAGCGAAGACAAGTATGAAAAAGATGAAAAACATGCTTTTGACTATAGCTTTCAGGTGTACGTCAGAAAATAAAGATAAAGGCTTCTCTAATTTTAAGAAGCCTTTATTGTAAACCATCCTTTCGAAAATCAGTATACTAAATCCAATTATGCATAAATTTCTAACATTTTTTTTCATCAGTATCATTCCTTGCTCCTTTGCTCAAAAAATGGATACAATTTACCTCGAAAAATTATTACAAGGCCATCCCGAATTGTTTCAAAAGATCTTAGATCATCCGAGTAAAAATGAAGTTCAAATTCTCTACACGCAAATTGATCGGGATAAAAATAATGTGCCACATTTTAAATCATTCAGTTATAGATTAAATCAAAACTGGTATTTCTATCCTGCCAGCACGGTAAAGCTCCCAACGGCAATCCTAGCATTAGAAAAAATAAATGAGCTGAAGATTGCTGGATTATCAAAAGATACACCGTTAAGAATCGACTCTTCTTATGAGAAACAAACAGCTGTTGTACAAGACGAGTCTGCTAAAAATGGTCTCCCGTCAGTTGTTCAATATATTAAAAAAATCCTTTTGACCAGTGACAATGACGCACAGAACAGACTTTTTGAATTTATCGGACGCGCTGAATTGAATAGCAAATTACAAAAGCATGGCGCACAAAACTCACGCATTGTCAATAGACTGGCCATAGGTGACAAAGGTGTCTGGGCAAAACACACCAATCCCATTACTTTCTACTTAGAAGATAAAACCCTCTATAAACAGGATGCCCAATTTGATCCAAACGACTACCCTATTAAGCTAGAAAATACCCGTCAAGGAAAAGGTTACATGAATGACAAAGACGAGCTTATTCATGAACAATGGAGTTTTGAAGGGTTAAATGTTTACCCATTAGATGATCAGCAACTGATCATGAAAAAATTACTTTTCCCCGAAGCATTCGATGCTCGTAAAAGATTCAAATTAACAAATGATGATTATTCATTTTTGTACGACTACATGTCACGTTATCCGTTTGAGTCGGATTACCCTAAATATGACACAACTGAATTCTGGCCGACATATAGTAAATTGCTTTTTTATGGCCGTGATAAAAAGGCAACAATAAATCCAAATATTCGCATTTTCAATAAATATGGAGATTCCTATGGTTATAATATTGATAACGCATACATTGTTGATTTTGAAAAAGGGATAGAGTTCCTATTGGCTGTAGTAATCCAATCTAATGAAAATGGAATTTATAATGATGGAATCTACGAGTATGAAACTGTCACCTACCCATTTCTAAAAAACATAGGCCAAATTATCTATCAGGAAGAGCTCAAAAGAACGAAAGAATTTAGTCCTGATCTAACGAAATTTGACTTTAGAAAATAAAAAAAGTTACATTACATGAAGTTGTAATGTAACTTTTAAAATCTCATACTGAAGTTATTTTTTTAGCGCCACTTCGATTAAATTACCGTAAAACTCTTGCTCCGTCAATCCGGCGGCGCGAACTTGTTGAGGAATAAAACTTTGGGGAGTTTGCCCTGGAATGGTATTGATTTCAATAAAATAAAACTTATCCGTATCGTTTTCCAAAAAGAAATCAATACGGACCATTCCTTTACAATTCAATCGCACATAAATCTCTTTTAAAATTTTTCCTATACGCAATTGCTGATTTACATCCAGATCCGCTGGTGTAATTTCTTCTGTAAGCCCGGGAATATACTTTGCCTCAAAATCAAAAAACTCACGTGTTGTTTTCACTTCAGTAGCCGGCAAAACAACCAATTCTCCGTCGACATTACGATAAATACCTTCCGAAAATTCACGGCCGTTTACAAACTCCTCAACAATAACCTGGCTACCGGTGTTCTCAGCATCAAAAGCTTTATCAATGGCTACTTTTAGTTCATCTGCCACTTTTACTTTGGTCATACCTATACTACTACCTCCAGCATTGGGTTTTACAAAATAAGGCAGGGATAATTTATCTTCTACCAGCTCAACAGCTTGAGCGCGTTGATTTTCAAACAATAATACAGATTTTGCTAAAAATAAATCATTAAGATCTGCCAAAATCGCTTTTGTATATCCTTTATTCATTGTTAGCGCCGAAGTCAAAGCATCACATGATGTATAAGGTATGCCAACTAAGTCAAAATAGCTCTGTAATCGCCCATCTTCACCGGGTGAACCATGAACCATTATAAAAGCCAATTCAAACTGAACAATACTATCATCAAGCACTAAAGTAAAATCTTCTTTATTGATTGCATGCTTTATTCCTGAATCACTAACATAAAACCATGCATCTTTGGTAATCGTAATTTGATAGATATCGTACTTATTGTGATCAAGCTGTGAGTATACAAATGCAGAACTTTTAAAAGAAACTTCCGCTTCACCTGTATAACCTCCAGTTATTAATGCTATTTTTGTTTTCATAAAATTATCGTGATTCTTCTAACAAATATAATTTGCTATACACAGAAAAACGAATATTTTTGTTCAATATTTAAAAGGGCAGATATTGAACAAAAATAGTGGCTTTAATCTTGCTTAGAAAATATACGATAAAATGATTTTTTAAAGAAATATAAATGTCAAAAATATTACAGTATTTAAAAACGAATACGTTTAGAAACAACATTCTAATCGCTATTGGATTTGTTTTAGCAATTTTCCTATTCATCTATCTTGGTTTAAAAGTATATACCAAACACGATGAATCGATAGAAGTTCCACAAGTAAAAGGCTTACATATTAATGCTGCTATCTCAGCATTAGAAAATGCGAACTTGGAATATCAAATTGATTCCGTTTATCAAATGGATGCTAAACCAGGTCTAGTGATTGAACAAGATCCCGAAGCTAAATTTCATGTAAAAAGCGGACGTACCATCTACTTAACTATTATTACACAGGTAGCACCAGAAATTGCGTTTCCAAAAATCAAGGATAAAACATTAATTGAAGCATCTTCTATACTAAAAAATCATAATTTACGTATAGGTGATACAACTTATATTGCAGACATCGCAAGAGATATTGTTTTAGATGCCCAATTTGCAGGGCAATCTATCCGTGATGGAAGAATGATTCCAAAAGGATCTAAAATTGATTTAATATTGGGTAATGGTCAGGGCGCAAATGAAGTTCAAATACCGGATTTATCGGGATTAACAGTTACGGAGGCAAAATTTGCACTACAGGGTATAGGATTAGCTCTGGGTACGGTGACTTACGACATTGGTGTTTCAGATACCAGTACAGCTCGTGTCATCACTCAATTTCCCGGTTTAGAAACCGGGATCACTAGCATAGGATCTAAAGTGGATCTTACGTTGTCCAATACTGTCCCTGCTACTCCACCAGTAACAGCTCCTTCTTCAACGCAAAAACAAAAAACAAATCCATAAATATGGAAAATAAAAAGAGAATACCAAATTGGTTAAAAATCATTGCACTTCTAATCTTTATTATTGGAGGATATTTCGGCTGGACAGCTTATACCACTTTCCTGGCATCAAATGTTACAGATAATCAAAAATACCTGTATATCAATACCGGTGATACTTATCCACAAGTATTACAAAAAATAAAAGATCAAAAAATAGTGGAAGATCCAAATAGTTTTGATCGCGCTGCCAAATATCAGAATTATACAGAGAGTGTTAAGCCTGGTCGTTATGCTTTGACTCCAGGTATGAACAACAGAAGATTTATCGGTAATTTGAGAGGAGGCTATCAAGATGCTGTTAAATTTAGATTCGAAAATATCCGCTTAAAGGAAAACTTTGCAGGTAAACTTGCAGAAAATTTCGAGGCTGACTCTATCACGTTCTTAAAACTATTAAATGATGAGAATCTAGCAAAGTCATACGGTTTTACTAAAGATAATTTCATTGCAATGTTTATTCCAAATACATATGAACTTTATTGGAATACTGCGCCCGAAAAATTATTTGCACGTTTTCATGATGAATGGGAAAAATTCTGGACAAAAGATCGCTTAGCAAAAGCAAAAGCAATCAACCTGACACCACAGGAAGTTAGTTCCCTTGCTGCCATCGTTAAAGGTGAAGCACTTCACAAAGATGAGATGCCCGCTATCGCTGGGTTATATCTCAACAGATTAAAAAAAGGAATGCTTTTACAGGCTGATCCGACAGTGATTTTTGCCACTCAAGATTTTACTATCCGACGTGTATTGAATAAACATTTAAGAACCGATAATCCATATAACACCTATATCTATAAAGGTCTTCCTCCTGGTCCTATTATGATGCCTAGTATTGTTGCCATAGATGCTGTCTTAAATTATAAGCATCACGACTATATTTATATGTGTGCTAAAGAAGACTTTTCTGGATACCATGCTTTTGCTACTAATGTCGCTGAACATCAAATAAACGCCCGCAAATTTCAAAAAGCATTAGACGAACGAAATATCAAAAAATAGTATGTTTCAATTCGAATATCAAACACGTGTACGGTATGCAGAAACCGATCAAATGGGTTATGTGTACTATGGAAACTATGCTGCATTCTACGAAATAGCGCGAACCGAAATGCTACGAAGCACTGGAATATCATACCGTGAACTGGAGGAGATGGGTGTTATGCTACCGGTTATGGAGATGAAATGTAAATACATTAAACCTGCACGGTACGATGATTTAATAACGATTAAAACCACAATCAGAAAAAAACCTGCAGTAAGAATAGTTTTTGAATATGAACTGTTCAATGAAAAAGAAGAGCTCCTAAATACAGGTGAAACAACACTTGTATTTGTTGATATCAGTAAGAACAAACCCACAATGCCACCCGCCATTTTTCTTGAAAAAATGGCGCAATACTTTGAATAAACATGTCCAATATTCATCAATACTTATTGAAATTAAAACCTTACAATCAAGTTATTGAATGGAGTAAAGGAGTGATTTTACCTGGATTTGGATCCTTGCCGCTCTATACTGTAGCCATATTCTTTTTTCAAGAAATATCTCGTGACTCTATTTTAAGCAAAGCATCATCACTTTCTTATAGTTTCATGCTGGCTATTTTTCCAGGGATCATCTTTCTATTTACATTGATCCCTTATATACCAATAGACAATTTTCAAGAACAACTTTTAGATTTTTTGGAAGTAGTCATTCCACATAATGCTTATGAAGTAGTGGAGACTACATTAGAAGACATTATTAAAAATCAGAATGGAGGACTTTTATCTTTCGGTTTTATATTGGCAGCTTACTTTGCTACCAATGGAATGGCTTCCATGATGCGGGCTTTCAATAAAGCCTCTCTTATTGCTGAAAAACGTACGTGGATAAAACGTAGAATGATTGCGCTTGGACTCGCTTTTTTGATCATAACAGCCTTAACCATAGGAATGACTATATTTACTTATGCTGGCATTGTTGTTAATTATCTAAAAGATAGTATTGCTATAACCAATAGTTTCTGGGCCTTTGTCATAAAGGCAGCTCGTTGGTTCGTAATATTCGGTATATATTTCTTTACGGTGAGCTGCCTTTATAAATTTGCACCAACATCTTCCCGTCGCTGGAAAATATTTAGCCCTGGAGCAACCTTAGCTACTATTTTAGCTATTCTAACTTTCTCCGGATTCGCATTCTATATCAACCATTTTGGCACGTACAATAAGCTATATGGATCTATTGGAACTTTAATTGTCATCATGATCTGGATGTATCTCAATACATTAATATTACTAATAGGTTACGAACTAAATGCGGCCATTGCTCTGTCCAAACAAAGTATTAAAATCGTAAGGCCAAAATCCTACAATTCATTCAGAGCAAATAACGAAAATTTATAGTTCAGCTTGAGAAATCGTCTATTTTTTTAAAATTAGTTTATTACACTATAAATCGGAACAGCTGTCCAATCTTCTTATTAATTCTGCTTTTAAATATCGGCTACCAGAAAAAAAAAGCAAAATCCCCTATCTCCCTCAAAATCAATAAAATTCATAGCCCCTATTTTTTAAGTTACAATTCGATCATACTGCTCAATAATTTCTCAAATGTACCTGTACAACCAAATCGAAGTAATTTACGCCCTACAACCACTGCCAGATTAGAACAATTGCTAGGAACATATGCCCCAATTCCATGTGGAAGAGTCGTAATCCAATTATGTTTTAACAGTCAATTTTGTTCAAAACTGCTAGTAATTGAATAAATGTGGATAACAATTTAAAAAAAAATAGATATAAATACTTGTTAATAAAAGTTTTTCGTATTTTTGCAGTCCCTACAATGTGGGGAAAAGGAGAAAAAATAATTAATGGCAAAAAAACAAGAAGTAGAAAAAGAGTTAGCAGCGAAAAACGCGGAGCTACAAGGCGCTGACACCAGAGTGGTGAAAGACACAGAAAAAATTGAATCAGAGGCTGATTCAAAACTAATCGAAGAAATCAAATCTAACACATGGATCACTCCAGAAGGCGAATTCGACTGGGATGCTAGTGATAAAGGTTTCGGAAATTACAGCGATGCTGAGCGCGCTAAATTAGAAGAACAATACGCAGGTACTTTCAACCAAATCAATCAAGGTGAAATTATCGAAGGTACTGTTGTTTCTATCAACAATAAAGACGTTGTCTTGAATGTTGGTTTCAAATCTGATGGTTTGGTTTCATTATCTGAATTCCGTGACTTACCAGAATTGGCAGTTGGTGACGTAGTTGACGTTTTCGTAGAGTCGCAAGAAGATGCTAATGGACAATTAGTATTATCTCGCAAACGTGCTAAAACTCAAAAATCTTGGGAAGCTATCAATGAAGCATTGGAAAATGATGCTATCATTAACGGTTTTGTTAAAAGTCGTACTAAAGGTGGTCTTATCGTTGATATCAAAGGTGTTGAAGCATTCTTACCTGGATCTCAAATCGATATTAAACCTATCCGTGATTACGATATCTACGTAGGTAAAACAATGGAATTCAAAGTTGTTAAAATCAACCACGAATTTAAAAACGTTGTCGTATCACACAAAGTATTAATTGAAAACGATTTAGAGAACCAAAAATCTGAAATCGTATCTAAATTAGAAAAAGGTCAAGTATTAGAAGGTACTGTTAAAAATATCACTGACTTCGGTGTGTTCATCGATTTAGGTGGTGTTGATGGTTTACTTCACATTACTGATATTTCATGGGGTCGTATCGAGCATCCAAAAGAGGTATTATCATTAGATCAAACTATTAACGTAGTTGTTTTAGATTTTGATGATGAGAAAAAACGTATCGCTTTAGGCTTGAAACAACTTTCTGAGCATCCTTGGGAATCTTTAGATAAAGACTTAGCTGTTGGTTCTAAAGTAAAAGGTAAAATCGTAACAGTTGCTGATTACGGTGCTTTCTTAGAAATCATCCCGGGTGTTGAAGGTTTAATTCACGTTTCTGAAATGTCTTGGTCTCAAAACTTACGTTCTCCACAAGAGTTCTTAAAAGTAAGCGATGAAATCGAAGCTGAGATCTTAACTTTAGATCGCGAAGAGCGTAAAATGAGCTTAGGTATCAAACAATTAACTCCAGATCCTTGGAAAAACATTGTTGAGCGTTACCCAGTTGGTTCTAAACAAACTGCAGTAGTTAAAAACATGACTAACTTCGGTGTGTTCGTAGAATTAGAAGAAGGTATCGACGGTTTAATCCATATTTCTGATCTATCTTGGTCTAAAAAAATCAACCACCCTAACGAATTCACTAAAGTTGGTGAAAAATTAGATGTTGTTGTTTTAGAATTAGATGAAGAAAACAGAAAATTATCTTTAGGTCACAAACAATTAGAAGAAAACCCTTGGGATACTTTCGAGACAATCTTCACAATTGATTCAGTTCATGAAGGTACTGTATTGAAAGTTGGTGACAAAGGTGATATCGTTGCTTTACAATATGGTGTTGAAGGATTCTGTCCATCTAAACACTCTGTAAAAGAAGATAACTCTGCACTTAAAGTTGACGAAGTTGCTTCATTCAAAATCATTGAATTCAACAAAGAAAACAAACGTCTAGTAATTTCTCACTCTCGTATCTGGGAAGATGAAAGAGCTGAAGCACGTGTTGAAGAATTCAATGCTCGTAAAAAAGAAGCTAAAGTAGCAAACAATGCTGTTAAAAAAGTAAAAGATTCAGTTGAGAAATCTACATTAGGTGACTTAGACGTTCTTGCACAATTGAAAGAGCAAATGGAAGGTGATGAGAAAAACGCTAAATAGTTTTTAACATCAACTCGATAATATTAAGCCCTAGCATTTAGCTAGGGCTTTTTTTGTTTATAACAAAAACATGATTAAATTTACATAACGTAAATGAAATAACCCATGTACTTTCCCTCTTCACTAATCACTCCTGCACAGCTTAGTAGTGAATTAAACAATTCCAAAATTGTATTATTAGATTGTACAATTGACAAAGTAGGTCAATCGCTAAAGGGTACGAACTTAGAAGTAATAGGCAGCTCGCTCTTTTTTGATATCGAAAATACCTTTTCAGATAAAAACAACCCGCTACCACACACACTTGTTTCCCAGGAAACCTTCACAAATGGAATTCAGGAACTTGGTATCAATCAAGATAGCATCATTATAGTATATGACCGTTGGGGTATATATTCAAGTCCTAGAGCTTGGTGGATGTTTAAGGTTATGGGATTTGATCAAGTTTATATACTTGAAGGTGGAATTCCAACATGGAAAGAACAACATCTTCCCTTAGTAAACCATCACATAAAATCACAACAAAGGGGTAAAGCCAAAGCTCATTTTAATTCAAAATGGTATGCGGATAAAGATTACGTTTTAGCTCATTATGATAATAGTGAAACAAGCATTATTGATGCTCGTAGTCAAGGAAGATTTATTGCCTCAGCTCCAGAACCCAGAGCAGGATTAAGAGGAGGGCATATTCCCAATTCTCATAATCTTCCATTTGATCTTGTTCTCGAAGGAAACAGCTACGATTCAAAAGAAGAATTGCAAAAATTGTTTAAATCATTTAATAATAGCAATGAACAGATCTTCACCTGTGGATCAGGTATTACAGCATCGATCCTAGCTTTTGCCAGTCATTTGCTTGGTAATAAAAACATCAAAGTATATGACGGTTCTTGGTCCGAGTGGGGACAGGAAGAACTCCATTTACCTATTTCCAACTAGTTATTACAGATTTATGGATAAGCAAAGCAAATGGGGGGAAGAATTATTAATCCTACGCAGCATAATTGAAGAGTTCCCACTTGAAGAAACAACAAAATGGGGTGGTCCGGTATTCACGTATCAACAAAAAAATGTTATTTCATTTGCTGGATTTAAAGATCATTTTGCACTTTGGTTTTTTAACGGATCGCACCTGGTAGATCCGGCAGCAGTTTTAACAGCAACACAGGGAGAAAAAACGAAAAACCTGCGTCAATGGAAATTTACCGATCAAAGTCAAATTGATAAATCTCTACTCAGACAATATATACAGCAGGCCATTAATATTGAAGAAAAGGGATTAAAACTCATTCCAGGGAAAAAAGAATATTTATCCATTCCCGCATTATTTGAAGAAGCATTAAAGAACGACCCGCAATTAAAAAGGAATTTTGAGAATCTCAGTGCTGCAAAAAAGAATGAATATTATGAGTATATTCATGAAGCTAAACAAGATAAAACAAAAGTAAACCGTCTAGAAAAAATTAAACCTATTATATTAAGTGGAAAAGGTTTATATGATAAATATAAAAAATAGATGAAAAATATACTTTACCTTGGATTATTGATATTAGGTACACTATCTCGTTCTTATGCACAAAAGACTAATGCTAAATATGACCATGTATTAGCAGATTCATTAGGAGCTGACAATTATGGAATGAAGTATTATAGTTTCGTGCTTCTAAAAACGGGCGCGACAAAAATAACCGATAAAGATTCTGTCAATCGACTTTTTGATGGACATATGAAAAATATTCAACGCCTTGCAAAAGAGAAAAAACTAATTGTAGCTGGTCCATTTGGGAAAAATGAAAGAGATTATCGCGGTATCTTTATATTAAATGTTAAAACTATCAAAGAAGCAGAATCATTATTGTCTACTGATCCTGCCATTAAAGCTGGTTTATTAATCTCCGAAATCACGTTATGGTACGGATCTGCGGCGCTACCATTATATTTAGAAGCCAGTGAAAAAGTAAATAAATTTGAATTTTAAACTAGATATTGGTATTCCAGATATACCGATCATCTACGACCATAATCTTATGATGATCTATTAAATTTCGCACTACTTCCAATTTTATTTCATCATCACCAAGAGAGATCCTTTCAATAAGATCGTGTATCGTTTGAGCTTCGTTCAATAAAATGCGTTCTATCTCCAATTTTATATTATGATGCAATTTCACACGATGATTACGAATTAGGCACAGATCACAGACCTGACAAAATAGTGTATTCTGTTCACCAAAATAATGGAGTAGTGACTGACTACGACATTGTGAATGCTCAATATAATTGAGCATCGCCTCGATCTGAACAGTCTTTACACGTTGTCTTTCTCTAATGAAAACATGGTCTACATACAGATTCTTATAATCAACACGGTCCTGCAGAAAAGATAGCTGTGGACTATCTGTTGGAGGAATATAACTCGCAATTTCCATTTTAACCAAGGCGTTGATCAAACTTACAATTTGCTCATAAGAAACACCTAACTTTTTTGCAAACTCATATTCATTTATGGAAATATAATCATCAAATACTCCTCCATACGATCGTAATATAGCCTTTATAAGTTTATCATAACGCTCATATTGAACTTGAATTTTGTAGAGCTCTTGATGGTTCACTTCAAATTTAAATCGAGAAGGAATAAAGACAGCTTCAGAAAGCGTCAACCAGCCATCCTTTTCTAAAAACTTGAGGGCACTTAAAGTAGGAATTGTTTCAAGTTTATATTTTTTTATAAAGGAGACTACATCAAAATCAAATACAACTCCCTCCCCTGCACCATAAGGAATTTGAAAGTGATTACATAGGTAATGATAGACTTGTTGAATGAAGGCTACGGTTGGAAAACTCAGTTCTAAATTTTTTAAAAGACGATTCTTATCTTCCTGCTGATATAACATAACAGGATAAGCCTTTTTTCCATCCCTGCCCGCTCTTCCTGCTTCTTGATAATAAGCTTCTAAAGATTCAGGGATATCCAAGTGAATAACAAACCGGACATCCGATTTGTCAATTCCCATCCCAAAGGCATTGGTCGCAACAATAACGCGTGTTCTATTTTGCATCCAAGCTTCTTGCTTATCATCACGGTCTTTTCCTATCAAACCAGCATGATAAAAATCCGCGGAGATCCCATTGTTTACTAAGAAACGTGCAATCTCTTGAGTTTCTCTTCTATTTCGCACATAGACGACACCTGAGCCTCCCAGCTTTTGAATGACACGAAGCATCCGTCCCGATTTATTTTCTTCTTCCAGCGCCATATATCCGAGATTATCACGCAAGAAACTTTTAACAAATACGTTCTTCTTTTTAAAGGCTAATTTATCCTGAATATCTGCAATTACAGACGTGGTAGCTGTTGCAGTTAAAGCTAGAAAAGGAATATCAGGATGTATCTCCCTCAGTTTAGACAACTGAAGGTAAGAAGGTCGAAAATCATACCCCCATTGTGAAATACAATGAGCCTCATCGATTGCATAGAGATTGACAGGCATATGTTTGATACGTTCCTGTACCAATTCACTATACAAACGTTCGGGAGATAAATAAAGAAATTTTATATGGCCAAAAATACAATTGTCCAATATAATATCAACTTCTCGTGGTTTAAGACCCGAATAAATAGCAACAGCTTCGATACCGATATCCTTGAGATGTTTTACCTGATCTTTCATCAAAGCGATTAAAGGCGTCACGACAATACAGATACCAGGAAGTATCATTGCCGGAACCTGGAAACAGATTGATTTACCACCACCTGTAGGCAATAAAGCTAGGGTATCTTTCTTATCCAGTACAGATTGGATGATTTCCTCCTGAAGAGGTCGAAACTCATCATGTCCCCAATACTGTTTTAATATGCTGATGCTATCTACACTCATAATAACTCCTTGTCCCAAACATACGCAAAATTATTTTTTATGGTATAATGCGCCACCCCCATATCATCAAGTTGCTGTCTCCACATCTGAATATTGAAATCGCTATTCGTTCCATCAAACAGCACAAGCTTAGGTTTTATAATTCTTACATTTTCCATAAAATTCCATTTACTATTTTTTCTAACAAGTAAAATATCTGTAGAGCGATGACTTAGTAAAGAATGCTCCATAATTTGGATTGTTAAATTGGGTTTCTGAATAAGGTAATTTGTCCTTACAGAATCATATGATATCAATGGAAGAAAATTAATATCTTCCCAATTAGAGAAACGTGACAAATCCCTTTTTACACTATAAACCAAATTTCTGGCATCTAAAGAATTGAAAGAACTAACCATGGTGATGTTATTCTTTTGTATAAAAGCAAGTGCAATCTCTTTTCTGGTACTGTAAATGCGAAATCCTGTATAATTAAACTGCAAATACTGTAAATAGCTGAAAGTGCTAAGGCCAATCAATAGAAAACATACACTCATGTATAGAGCAAACTTATTTTTCCAATAAAATGCGTAACTACAACTGAACAAGAAAACTAAACTGATCAAAACTAAAGTTGGAGAAAGGACAATTCCAGTCCATGTTGCAAAAGGTAATTGATCCAAAAACTCCAATGTGAAAAACATTTTCTTAATAAGCCAATCCATAGCATACCCTAACCAAACATTGATAATATCAACAGGAATGAACATCATCGCCATCCCGATATACATAATGAGCGTAACAGGTAAAACAACAAGTAAGTTCGCAATTAAAAAATAATTTGGGAACTGTCCAAAATAAAACAATGAAAACGGTGCTGTCATAATTTGAGCACTCAAAGAAATAGCGACGCTATCCAATATAATGCGACTGAAGCGATTACTTTCAAAAATAGATAGACGTTTAAACAGTGGAAAAAATAAAACAATTCCTAAAACAGCAAAGTAAGATAACTGAAACCCGATATCAAATAATATATTGGGCTGCAATAATAAAAGTAGGAATGCAGAAGATGCCATTGTATTGAGCATATTGCCTTCCCGCTGCATTGATCTAGCAATAAGAAAAAAACTCAACATGATCGCTGCGCGTAATATGGAAGGTGCCATTCCCGTTAAGATGGTATAACTCCAGATCGCACAAAGCAACATAACAATTCTTAAAAGATTTAGAGTATAATTACCACTTACTTTGGCTAGCAACCACATCAAAACAATAAAGACTATTCCAACATGCATACCTGAAACACTCAGCACATGAATAGTACCTGTATTACTAAAAGTCTGCACAATATCTTGTGACATCACTGCTCTATAACCAACGATCAATGCCACTGCAATTTGAAAAGAATCTTCATCTTTCAGATATTTTCTAAATTTACTGACGAGCTCCCTCCTTAATTCTAAAGCTCGGGCTTTAATCCCAAAACCTTGATGATGACGAATGATTTTATACTCCTTTGACTTCAAATAAATCTGGCCATCGATACCCTGATTTTTTAAATAATCTCTATAATTGAATTCCAATGGATTAAGTGGCTTTGGGATGGGTTTCACCTTATTTTTTAAAACCATCTCATCACCATATTGTATACGAGAGTCTTTTTGATCAAAAGGCAACGTCACCATAAGCCGACCTGTCGCCTTTTGAAATGTTGAATCGATACGTTTTGCTAACAGAGTTACAGAAAATCGAACTGAATTATTGTAAAAAACCGGTTCTTCATCCACCATCGCAATATACTGATCACTAGTACCAATGAGAAAATGGTTAATATCCACCTGATCATGCGTTCTCCAGATATTCCAAATTCCGAAAAAAATCAAAATAATGTAGCTATTTACAATAGATAAAATTTCTAAACGGGAAGTATAAAAGAAAAATACGAGATGCGATAAAAAGCTAAAAACAAGCAGTAATTGTATCAAATTAAACATGCTTTTGCTAGGTTCAAAAAAATTGGCAATTCCTATTCCAATACCATAAAATAGCACAATTTTAAGAAATGGAAGCTTTTTCAGCTGTTCTTCAAAATTCGTCTTCATTAAAATTGGAGTCTTAGCTGTACTTTAACTTCTGATTTGATATTTCCCTGAATTTCATCTAACCCCGAACCTATTTTTTCAAGTTCAGGATAATAGAAAGCTGATATTTTAGTCCATAAATCAATATTTCGATGTATTCTGTAACGTATATTATTATACATTCGCCAACCTTTTTGATAATACAGTGGAAAGGAAGAAGCATATAAGACATCATTTTCAAAAGCATAAATCCGGGTATTATAACTATCAGTATGAAAATAAGCTAAACGCATATTTGTTGCTATTTTACTACTCTTGGGGTTAAAAAACAGATCCTGATAGGCCATCCACCCATATTCTTTTTGTTCGGACTCTTTCAGATATTGAACACCTTCAAGCCTACTACGAATGCTCCAGATATTACTTAATTTATATTTGTATTCAAATCTCAATTGGTATTTATTAACTGTTGCCAAGAAAACCTTTTCATTTTTTGAAGCCGAAGTATTTTCTTCTTTCACACGGTATCGGAAGCGCACTGATATCTGGCCCTTCTTATACCAGATATAAGAGAATTGGGACATAATATCATAGCCTGAAGAAGGTGCTAGTACGCGGTATCGCAACCAAGGGAACTTAAAAACATCCAGATAAGCGGTCCATTGAATTTTTCGAGAGGGATGAAAAACAAGACCTGTATAGAGTCCTTTTTCATTCTTAGTACTGCTATTTTCTCCCATTGACTGGGCAAAGAAACTATGATAGTTCTTTTGATAATCACGATATAAAAGAACTGTGGAAAACTTTGGAGTTATACTGGTCATAATTCCCGTTAACCAAGCATATCCTTCATCAAAACTCGTAGCAATCTCTCCAAAAAAATAAGAATTACGATAAGTGTAATTATAATAGAGGCTAGCATTTCGAAGTAAATTACCCTCAAAATCATATTTATTTTCAAGAGCTTTGCCCAAAAGTTTAACACCTTCTAGATGGGTAGCACCAAAATTTCCACCTATCTTAAATCTATTTTTGCTGTAAAGTAAGTTACCTCCATAAACCAGTTGTCCGATCGCATTACGATATCGCTGTTCTGTTGGGGTACGATGAAGACCTGAAGTGGACAAAGTAGATATCACCCAATCATCATTCACCTTTTCCATATTGCCATCAATCTTTCGATAAGAAATATAAGGTGTAAATTCAAATTTACCTAAAGACAAAGAACCTGCTACACCTCTTAAAAAATTTGCTTCATTCAAAGATGTGTACTGTCTTAAACCTATCCCCTGCCTAGCAGAACTTTCGATCATGCTTCCTTTACCGAAACTCAATCCATTCCACATGGTTAAGCCTTGGCCAATTTGTAAGGCAAAATCTCCAATCACTAACTGTTTTACTTTACCAAGATCGCGAATCGCTAAACTTGCAGCATAAAAATCAAAACCATACCGTTGCTTGTCTTTGAAAAACAACTCCCCTGCATCTTTATCCATATTAATAGCGAGCCGGATCTTATCATTGTAATTGAGCCGATAACGTACAGTATATCGATTCGGATCCCCAAGGTAGCGCGACCTGGCTGTATCAGTAATCGAATATCCTTTGGCACGGTGCAATAAACGTCCATATCGTAACATAACTTCTTGCTTCGATTTTAAGAAATTCTTAACTGTAAAATCTCTGTAATGCATATCACCTGAAACAGTAACAAAAGGAAGTAAATACTGAACTGTACGCAAATCAAACCCGATTATACTTTGTAACTCCTGTTTAGAAATAAAATCACCGGATTCTTTTCTATGTGCCAACAGGCTTTCGATCTGAACAACACTTAAAAATAATAAATCGTGCAATTCACGTCCGTCTGTTTTATTTAAATCAATCGGATTTTTCAAGTAATATGACCATCTCTCTGAAATTTCGCTTGCATCTACATCCTCCTCTAATTCTTCCAATAGTTGTTCAAATAACTGATCAAAAGTCAATTCATTATACTCTTGACTATATGTTGCAATAGCGCTACCTAACAAGATCCAAATTATTAGGTAAAGTTTAAGTCTCAAAGACTTATCACTTAAAAAAATAAGAATCATAAATTTGATATATAGATAATAAAAAGTTTAATTTCATATTATTTCACATATCGGAACATGACTATTACAATAAGTAATAATTATGTTACCTAAAGAAATATTGTAACGAATGCATCAATTAATTCTTTAAAAGATGCCATAACCGTTGCTACAATTAAAAACCAGGAGAGGTTTTTTATAGCATTATCGCATTCTCACTTAGGGTAAAAGCAAAAATAATCACCTAAATAAGATAGGCGCAGTAAATCATAATTTTTATCAATCAGCATCATTAATCTTTAATTACAGCAAACTAATACGTATTATATGGTTGAAGAAGATTATCAACGGATCATAGAACACGCTTTAGCAGAGAGTTAATCGTTAACCTAAAATCGACGATAAAACGTAATTTAAGTACAACGAAAATACCAAGACTATATATAAGTTACAGTTATTAACCTAATTAGGCAAAAAATATAGATTGCTCCGCTTCAAAAAAAAAGGTCTAACTACCTGAGTAGTTAGACCTTTCTGAGATTAAAATTTTAAAATAATTAAATATCTATTTTAGCGTAACGTGAATTGCGTTCAATAAACTCACGACGAGGTGCAACCTCATCACCCATTAACATTGAGAATATGCGATCACATTCAGCGGCATTTTCGATGTTTACTTGTCTTAATGTACGCGTCTCAGGATTCATTGTTGTATCCCATAGTTGTTCTGCGTTCATTTCTCCAAGACCTTTATAACGTTGTACATGTACGCTGTCTTCTTTACCTCCGCCTTTCAATTGCTGAATAGCATTTAAGCGTTGATCTTCAGTCCAAGCGTATTGATGATCTTTACCTTTTTTAACCAAATATAATGGTGGAGTCGCGATGTAAATGTATCCCTTCTCAATCAATTCTTTCATGTATCTAAAGTAGAACGTTAGAATCAAAGTTGTGATGTGAGAACCATCGACGTCCGCATCGGTCATGATAATAATACGATGGTAACGTAATTTCTCTAAGTTTAATGCTTTAGGATCATCTGGAGTACCTAAACTAACACCTAGGGCAGTAAACATATTTTTGATCTCTTCATTTTCATAGATCTTATGTTCCATTGCCTTTTCTACGTTTAGAATTTTACCACGAAGTGGCATAATCGCTTGATACTTACGATCACGACCTGATTTCGCAGTTCCACCAGCCGAATCTCCCTCGACAAAGTAAATCTCACATTTTGTAGGATCATTATCTTGACAATCTGCGAGCTTACCAGGTAAACCTGAGCCACCCATTACAGTTTTCCTTTGTACAAGATCACGAGCTTTACGAGCCGCAGCACGAGCTTGAGCTGCGATTACAACCTTTTGTACGATTGCTTTTGCTTCGCGAGGATTCTCTTCTAAATAGATATTTAAAATTTCTCCTACGGCAACATCAACAGCCCCCATTACTTCAGAGTTACCCAATTTGGTTTTTGTCTGTCCCTCAAACTGAGGTTCAGCGACTTTCACCGAAATAACAGCTGTTAGACCTTCACGAAAATCATCTCCAGTAATTTCTACCTTCAAATTTTTCAATAAACCAGATCTATCGGCATATGCTTTTAATGTACGCGTCAAACCACGACGAAAACCGGCAACATGTGAACCACCTTCAATGGTATTAATGTTATTCACGTATGAATGCACATTTTCAGTGTAAGTCTCGTTATACTGTAAAGCCAATTCAACAGGAATACCTTGTTTGATACCCTCAACATAAATCGGATGTGGTATGATTGGGTGACGGTTACTATCTAAAAACTGGACAAATTCTTGTAAACCACCTTCAGATAAAAACACATCTTGACGTAAAGTACCGTCTTCCAAAGTTTCTCGCTCATCTGTTAAAGATAAAGTGATCCCTTTATTCAAGAAAGATAATTCACGAAGACGACTCGCTAATGTATCATAGTTATAAGTCGTAGTCGTTGTGAAAATTTCACTATCGGGAGTAAACGTAACAATAGTACCCGTAGCATCAGATTCACCAATTTCCTTCACCGTATATAAAGGTTTTCCCTTTTCATACTCTTGCTGGAAAACTTTACCATCACGGTGAACAACTGCGGACAAATGAATAGATAAAGCATTTACACAGGAAACCCCCACACCGTGAAGACCACCTGATACCTTATACGTATCCTTATCAAATTTACCACCAGCATGTAATACAGTCATTACAATTTCCAGTGCCGATTTATTCTCCTTTTTATTGATACCTGTTGGAATACCACGTCCGTTATCCTTTACGGAAATAGAATTGTCTTTATGGATAGTGACAAAAATATCTGTACAATAACCTGCAACGGCTTCATCGATAGAGTTATCGACGACCTCATATACCAAATGGTGCAAACCTTTAACCCCTGTGTCTCCAATATACATGGAAGGACGTTTACGTACAGCCTCTAATCCCTCTAAAACTTGGATATTATCGGCTGAATAGGATGATGCATTTTTGTTTTCTTCGCTCATTGAAACTAATTAAATACTTGTAATCAAAAATACGAAATTTTAACCACTTTAACAAGTCAACGAGAAGTGATAACAAGCAATTTAATGCGCTATTATTCCATAATTATTTTATATTTTAGCAGTCGAAAATCCTAAATGTAATTTTTTTATAGTAGGTTTGTTCTTATTAAAACGTGTAATCAAATAAACAATGAGTAATATATTTTCAACATTATCAAAGGTAACTTTAGGCGTAGCAATATCAGTAGCCGCTATTTCTTGTAACCAAGAGGGAAAAAGTACTGGTGCTACAACTTCCAAAGATTCTACTTCAGCAAACACTTCTTCAACAAAAGTTGAGAAAATTGTATACATCAATTCAGATTCTTTATCTCAAAAATATGAGTACTTTAAGGACATTAGAAGTAAATTAGAAGCAAAAGTTAAAAAAGCACAAACAGATCTTCAGGCTAAAAGCCAGGCTTTTCAACGTGAAGTTGCAGAATACCAACAAAAAGCACCTAATTTAAGTGCTGCAGAAAGACAAGCAACAGAAGAAAAATTAGCACGTAAACAAGACGAATTAAGCCGTTTAGATCAAAATGCATCTGCTTCAATACAACAAGACGAATCCGCTGAATTTAATAATGTCTACAATAAAATTACCGAATTTTTGAAGAAACATGCAAGTGATAACGGTTATACACTTGTACTGACATATTCGAAATCAAATCCGACAGTATTGTATGCTGATTCAAAATTGGAAATCACGAATGAAGTGGTGAAACAATTAAATGAAGAATATAAAAAAGAAAAGAAATAACATTTCTAAAATAGTTAAATAAGAAAGCCGCTCATGAGCGGCTTTCTTATTTAACAACAATTTGCTTTTTGAAAATCTCTTCGGTATATTAACCTAAAATCCGATTAATTTATGATATCCACTATAGTAAGTAAAGAGCAAGCTAGTTATGAATGGGTCGATGTATTCGAGCCAAGTGTAACGGATCTCGAAATTTTGAAAGAAAAATATAACCTCAATCAGGCATCTATTAAAGATTCTTTAGAACCTGAACATCTTCCAAAAATAGAAGAGTTTGACAACTATACTTTTATTATCTTAAGGATGGTATCTGCAACATTTAAGGATAACTCCGACAATATTGGTGAAATAACAGATCGTTTAACTATTTTCTATGGTGCAGACTTCGTCATTACACTTCATAAAAAAAATGTAGAATTCATTCATAAAATGAAACTTTTGGATTTTAGATCTCCAAAATTAAAAGACAGTAAACATTTAGCTAATTACCTGAGCACGGCGGCGCTCGCCTCTTTTGAAAAAATACTGCCCAAAATATCAACTAAATTGGATGAATATGAAGAAAGCGTTTTTCTGACACGTCAAAAAAAGCTAGTCCTCAAACATGTCTATTTTATTAAAAGACAGATTGATGTTGTCAGGAAGGTTATCATATTGTACAAAGAAATTGTAGAGCACTTTCATGCTAATCAAAAACGCAATGTCTACAGCCGAGATTTAAAAGATCTATATTTGAGAGCCAATACCCTGTACGACAATCTTTCAGAGAACACAAGTCAGCTCCTCAATATCTATTTTAATATTTCCTCCAATCACACGAACGAAATCATGCGTATTTTAACCATCTTTTCCGTGTTTTTTATGCCGATTACTTTTGTCGCTGGCGTTTACGGTATGAATTTCAAAAACATGCCTGAACTAGAATGGTACTATGGATATCCTGTAGCAATTATTATTATGCTTGGAATATCGCTAGCAATCTATTACTGGTTCAAAAGAAAGGGCTGGTTATAAACCAGGTCTTTTCTTTGCAGTGGTTGCAACAAAATCTTTTAAATAATAGGGTTCGAAGTAAGCAACATCTTCAAAATCTTTAGCTTGATACTTATCGAAAGCAATTTTGCTCATATCAGTCGCGTTCGTCTGTACTTCCTCAATAATATCTACACCTTGTCCAGTACTAAATACATCTTTTAATTTATCCGCTCCCGGACCAAATAAACAAATACGAGGGTATTGTACTATAAATTGATCAAAACTTGTGGCATCGATAATCAAAGCTTGAGTAGTTACTACCGATCTTCCTGTATCATCAAATGAAGCACAGTACACCTCCATCCTTCTCGCGTCTAACATCGGGATATAAAGGTTGTACGATAGTGATTTCCCTTCATTCGCACGAAAACCCGAATAAATAGCATCTAGCGTATTGACAGCGATCAAAGGTATATCCAGGGCATAGCACAAACCCTTAGCGGTAGAAACCCCAATCCTTAAGCCGGTGTAAGAACCTGGCCCCATACTCACCGCAATTGCTGACAAATCTTTAAAACAGATATTCTCCTGATCCAACAAAGCCTGTATAAGCAAAGTTAGCTGTGAGGCGTGAACATTAGGTTCATTGACACTTTCGTGCTGACGAACAATTCCCGATTCAACCAAAGCGACTGAACACATAGAAGTAGAAGTCTCGATTTGTAAAATATAAGTATGCATACAAAAAATAAAAAATATTAAGGAACAGGATCGTGACCATGGCCACCCCAGGGATTACAACTTAAAATACGTTTTATAGCAAGCCATCCTCCTTTAAAGGGACCATATTTTTGAATGGCTTGATAACCATACTGTGAACAGGTTGGTGTATAACGACAGTTAGCTCCCAAAAAGGGAGAAATAAAAATCTGATAAAACCGGATAATAGCTAAAAATAACAGACTAAATATCCGCTTGATAATCTTTTGCCAAATATAGTTTAGAACATTCATTCTTTAATTTTACCAAAGCTTTTTCCATATGACTATACAGAAAATCATATGCTAACAGACCTTTACCTACGTATTGTATTGTGAATAACAAAGGTAATTGATGTTCTTCTAAAAATGGTGTTAAGCCTTCATTTTTTTGTAAACGAAAACATTCTCTCATACGGCGCTTCATCAGATTACGATCAACAGCACGTTTGAACCGGCGTTTAGAAACCGCTAATATGACCTGTGATGAAGAATTTTCCATGATGAGATGATCGTCTTCTCTTGGAGCGTAGAAGACAACACGGTAGGGATAACAAACAAAAGAAGAACCTTTATGAAACAGCGTATCAATCAACTTGACACTACATAAACGTTCTTCTTTCTTAAATGTATTTTTAATCATAATCGATGACTGAAAAGTCGGCCATGTCATTACACGAGCCTCCTGGCCACCAGCTACGCAAAAATATTAACCTTTGTGACGACCTTCGTCAGAAACTGTAAGGCGTTTTCTACCTTTTGCTCTACGAGAAGCTAAAATTCTTCTACCATTTGCAGAACTCATGCGATCTCTGAATCCGTGCTTGTTTCTTCTTTTTCTTTGCGATGGCTGAAATGTTCTTTTCATGACGCTTAATATGCTAAATTATGTTTTGATTCTATTAATAAAACTCCCTAAAGAGGAATGCAAAAGTAAAATATATTTTAGAGAATAACAAACAATAAATGCAACTTCTCCAAAATATCGAAATATTCCATAAAAAAAACAGATGAAGAATACCCTATTCTTCATCTAATTTTTTACCAAAGTATATGATTACTTATTTTTAAGTAAATCTCTGATTTCTGTTAAAAGTGTTTCTTCTTTTGTTGGAGCAGGTGCCACTTCAGGAGCTTTATCTTCCTTACGTTTCATCGAATTTAAGGCTTTAATCACCATAAAAATACAAAATGCAACAATTAGAAATTGGATCACGACATTAATAAAGTTTCCTAAATTAATCGCTACTTCTGGCTTTTTTGCAACCTCATCTGCAGCTTTAAGTACATATTTAATTTCTGAAAAATCAACACCTCCTGTCAAATAACCAATTGGTGGCATGATGATATCATCTACCAATGACGTTACAATTTTTCCAAATGCACCACCGATAATAACACCGACTGCTAAATCAACTACGCTACCGCGCATAGCAAATTCTTTAAACTCTTTCAAAATTCCCATAAAATAAATGTTTAATATTGCAATTATTGTAATTCTATACCTAAATATAAACTTATTTCAATAAAACTGACACAAAAATATTAATATTTACGGTAAAATATCGTTAGCCAATTTACAACACAAAGTAGCGAGAAATAAAATAAACAGAAAAGAACTAATCTTTGACTATATTTACACGCATTTATTATTTCGAATTCAGTATTTTTGTTTATTTTTAAACAACACAATTCGCAAAATAATATTTCCTAAATATCGCTCATGAAAAAAATATTAATTGCCGACGACCATAGTATTGTTCGATTAGGAGCATCTGTCATTATAAAAGAAACTATGCCATCCTGTATCATTACACAGGCTCAGGATTATAGTGAGGTTCTAACATTGTTAGAAAAAGAAGATTTTGATCTACTTTTACTCGATATCAATATGCCTGGAGGAAATAATATTAGAGTAGTAAAAGAAATTCTAGAAATACAACCGTCCATCAAAATACTGGTATTCTCTTCTTATGATGAATCTCTTTATGCTTTAAGATATATTGAAGCTGGCGCTGCCGGATTTGTCAATAAAAGCACGGCTATGGCAGAGCTTAGTAATGCAATATTAACAATAAAAGAAAGAGGAAAATACATGTCGGATGAAGTAAAAGACCTTTATGTTAAGAAGCTAACTCAAACCAAAGCTAAGATAAACACGATGAATCCGCTTTCCCGACTTTCAAACAGAGAAGTAGATGTTGCAAAGTATTTAATGCAGGGATTGGGGATCATTGAAGTCTCTACGAGCTTAGATCTTAGCCCGTCAACTGTAAGTACTTACAAAAGTAGAATATTTGAAAAATTAAATGTCTCTAATATTCCAGAGCTCATTGAAATATTTAGAATTCACTCTGCAAACTAGTTTGCAGAGTGAATTCTATTTTTTTTTAAGACAACTGATCAATTGTTACAACAGGAATATCTTTTCCGTGTACGATCTGTAAGTCACGTTCATTTTTATATGAATATCCACTCTTTTCATCCAGTTCCCATAACATTGGTGCAAAGAAATTAACACAGGTACTAAAGCCCTGTAAAATAGCAGACATAACCCCTGTATCTTTTGAATTTTTAGCTTCGTTTTCTATTTCAAAAACTCCGGTAAAAGCGCGGTTTTGCAAAGTATCAACAAATGCTCTCCAGTCCATGCTATCTGACCCTCCAAATCCAGGAAGCATGGCTTCGTAATGATGTCTATCCCAATCATGTGCTGGAATTGCAATATTAGCTGCCTTAGCAAGGTCAGCATCAACATGCTGCATTGGATACATGCCGCCCCAGTCCGTGCGCGCTTGCGTACTTAAATTGCGTGTAGTCTTGATATGAATACGGTGTAACCGCTCAATATCCATAGCATTGATAACAGATACTGGATCTGTATTTTGCCAAACATCATGTGATGGATCATAGATTTCACCATGTGCTTTACTTGGTATCATTTCATACATCAATTTTCGTGCGGCCAATACTGCTGGCAAATTATTATAAGTACTGCTATAACGCGACGATCTCCAGCCTTCCATAGGACAGTTTTCATACAATACCGTTACCCCTAGATCTTCAGCATATTTAATAATTGGTGCAAAAACACGTTTGTATTCATCTAGATTTTTCTGAAAGCCATCTATCTGATTACCAAGATCGTGATTATAACCAACAAAAGTCCCCACTTTTACATTATTGGCATCTCCTCCGAGTAAATGAGCAATCCGAATAAGCTTTAATAAATGATTCTGATTTTTAACCCGTTCACCTTCTTCTCCACCGATCATATTCTCAAAAGCCCCTAAAGACAGATGTAAAGCGGCCTGATTGAAAACTTCTATTGTGCGTTTTGCATCCTCCGCTGTAAAACCTTCATAATTGAGATGTGTTGCCGTATGATCCTGACGTGTGCCATCTTTTCTAAACACACATAAATCAATACCCGAAGCTCCGACTTCTTTTGTTTTATCTATTAATTCAGGTAAATCCAGCTTGTCAAATGCTGAACTCATCACCCATATTGGATTATTCAATTTGCGATTCATATCTATACTACTTGTTTTTATCGGTTCTATGAAATAACCATGCATATGCTCTTTTTTAGAGTTTTTACAACATTGCTATTTCATAAATATAATGTATTTCTATATAAATGGTAAAAATTAAAGATACAAAAAAAAGCTATCTCACACGAGATAGCTTTCATATTATTTATGCAAAATTAAACTAATCTACATTGTCATGTAAAAAAGAATTATTGGGTCTAATTTCTGTATTTCCATCTTCAAAAGACAGTGTAAATCTGGAAACCTGAGATTGTGAAGAATGCGGCGTATCATCTAATGACATTTGCTTTCTTTTGTAAGCTGGCTCATTTTCCAATTCCTGAAGACCATTTGAAGATTTTAATTTCATACTCAACTCCTTCAATCTCAAAATACGTTCTTTTGTACGTACCAATTGATCTTCAAAAGAAACTTGCTCCTCTTCCACCTGTTCTATCTCAGCTTTATTATTAACAGAAGCAGAGAAATTATTTGCCTGCTCCTCTTGCGGAGAAACAGATCCAGCAGTATAATCGTCAAATACCGTAGGCATCTGAAATTGAAATACAGAAGGAGAAGTTTTTAATTGGAAATCATTTCCTTGATTTGCTGACGAAGCCTCTTCTTCGACCACTTCTTCAAAATTTAATTCATGACGAATAATCGAATTCCCTTCAACAGCCACCTGTTGTTGAACAGCATTTTTAGGTGCAGAAAACAAATCGTTAGTCGGGATAGGAGCTGAAACGTTTTCTGGATTTGTTTGCACAGGATTAACAAGAGGTGTATTCGTCACTTCCTTCTGTACAAATTGATTAACCGGTTTAACAAAAGATGCTACTTGTTCTGCAGCCGTTAAAGGCATCGTAACTTTCGTATTTTCGCGTTCAATATCTCTTTCCTCAGAAGTTTGGAATCCTGTCGCAATAATTGTTACAGATAGTTCCTCGCCAAAGTTTTCATCAATACAATTACCCCAGATTAAATCTGCAGAAAGACCAGCTTTCTCTTGAATATAATCAGTAATAATAGCAACCTCATCCATAGTTACTTCCTTTAAACCAGAAGTAATATTCAGTAAGATATAACGGGCACCTTCAATTTCATTATCTTTTAATAGCGGAGAAGCAAGAGCTCCTTCAACTGCTTTAATAGCTCGGTCTTCACCTTCAGCAACAGCATTACCCATAATGGCAACACCACTATCATTCATCACTGTGCGCACATCTTTAAAATCGACGTTTACATAACCAGGGATAGTAATGATCTCAGCGATACCTTTTGCGGCAGTTGTTAAAATATCATCAGCTTTTGCAAAAGCTGCTGTCATGGTAAGATTCCCAAAAATCTCTCTCAAACGATCGTTAGAGATCACTAAATACGAATCTACATATTTACGCAATTCAGATAAACCTTCTTCGGCTTGCGAACGGCGACGTTTACCTTCGAAAGTAAAGGGAGTTGTAATAATCGCAACAGTCAAAATACCTAATTCCTTAGCTGCTTTTGCCAATACAGGACTAGCTCCAGTACCAGTACCACCACCCATTCCTGCAGTAATAAACAGCATTTTGGTATTAGTACCTAACATACGTTTGATATCGTCAATACTTTCGATAGCTGAATTTTCACCTACATCAGGATCTGCACCAGCACCCATACCTTCTGTCAAACTCATACCCAATTGTACTTTATTAGGTATTGGACTTAACTCCAAAGCTTGAGCATCGGTATTACACACGATGAAATCTACCCCACTAATTCCTTGTTTATACATGTGGTTAACGGCATTACCGCCACCACCACCAACCCCAATAACCTTAATTATTGATGATTGTTCTTTTAACATTTCAAACTGTATTGACATAACTTATCCCTATTTAACTCATAATGACTTCAGTACAAACTTCACCTAAACTCAATATTCGTAATGTAATAATAACATATTTTCAACAATTTTTTTCCACAAATGTTTAAAATGTGGAAAAAAACATAAAGTGTTGAAAACTATTTTTTATCCAAGAAAGTGGCATCATCAATTTCATTGCCATCCTTCATTAATTTTTTGAACCATGTTAGCAAACCATGCTCCTTCTGTTGTTGCTCGCCGACCTCTTTCACAGACTCAACATCCTTCTTCACAACTTTAGGCGCTCTTCTGGTCTCTACTTCATCCTCGTGCGCCTGAATACCCTTCATCAACAAACCTATACTGGTAGCATATAATGGACTTTTCAATTCTTCATACAAAGCCTTTGGCAAAACTTCATTTTTTGCCAAGTATTCATTAGGAAAACCGATACGACAATCAATGCCAGTAATATATTCAACAAGTTGTACCAAATGTTTCAATTGGGCACCACCTCCAGTAATAACGATTCCTCCGATCAGTTTATTTTCATAACCAGAAGATTTGATCTCATAGTACACATGTTCAATAATCTCCTCCATACGTGCTTGAATAATGTATGCAAGATTTTTTACTGAAATCTCTTTAGGTTCACGACCTTTTAATCCGGGAACACAAATTACTTCGTTTTCCTTATTTTCATCAGCTAATGCAGATCCGAATCGTGTTTTTAACAACTCAGCTTGACTTCTCAATACAGAACAACCTTGACGAATATCTTCCGTCACGATATTCCCTCCTAAAGGAATTACAGCAGTGTGACGAATGATTCCTTCATGGAAAATCGCTACGTCTGTAGTACCTCCTCCAATATCAACTAAAACAACACCAGCATTTTTTTCGTCATCATCCAATACAGCTTCAGATGATGCCAAAGGTTCAAGAATTAATTCTGAAACCTCTAAATTTGAATTATCAATACATCTTTTAATATTTCGAATATCCGTAACACGTCCCGAAATAATATGGAAATTCGCTTCAATGCGACGTCCTGCCATACCGATCGGTTCTCGAATACCCGGCTCATTATCGATCGTAAATTCCTGCGGCAACACATGGATAATTTCTTCTCCAGGAGGCAACACTAATTTATACATATCCGAAATAAGACGTTCAATATCTTTTCTTGTAACTTCATCATCGCTATCAGTCTTGGTAAAAATACCACGATGTTGAATACTTTTGATATGTTGGCCAGCAATACCAACATTCACCACTTTGATATCAACATTTGATTGATTTTCGGCTATCTCAACCGCTTCAAGAATGCTGCTCACCGTTTTTTGAATGTTCGCGACCACACCTCGGCTTACTCCTGCCGAATCTGCTTTACCAACGCCTAAAAGTTCTATTTTATTTCCGCCACTACGTCTTCCAACTGTAACGCAAATCTTGGTTGTACCAATATCGAGTCCCACAATAATTGGGTTCTCTCTTTCGACTTCTGCTGATTTTGGATTCATAATATTCTGTATTGATGCTGTATACTATAATGTGTTATTCTTTACTTTCTTCTCCGGGTTATGCAGATCATCAAATGTCCAAACACCACGTTTTTCACAAATAATTTGACCTGCATATTTTACATTCACTTTATTGTAAGCGTCAACCCCGACTTTAGGGATTATTTCTTTATAAAATGTCTGCAACAAACTAAACTTTTGGTCTAAAGAATCGGCAGTGCCGATAACAAGCTGCTGATTTCCGACCCGAGGTACCAATTCAATATCTTTATCATTGTTAACAAATACCTGTACAACTTGATTGCTCCACAGCTCATCATTTTCGATAAACTGTGTCACTCGTAATAAATCTTTTACCAGTGTAGAGTTAATCGAATCCAAAGGATTCTTATACCCCTCTTCAATATTACCTGTTGCAATCATGACATGAGGTACATATTTCAATGTAGTTGGTACCTTCAATCCATTTAAATCGATATAATATTCCCGACCATTCTTATTAATGACACGCATAACGACTTCCCGTTGCGCGATATTAATGGCTAGAATACCATCCATATCCAAATGAACCGTTGCCTTAGATACGTAAGGCAACTTTTTCAACGTTTTTTCGATCTTTTCTAAAGGAATATCAAGTAATGGCTTACCAATTATATTGCCATAACTTTTACTGATAAGCGCAGAGATATCTCCTTGATCAATAAAAGCTTCTTTTCCTTCAATAAAAATATTTACCTCACGACATACTTGAAGGTCATCTTTGCGATTGACCAAGGACATCACAATGATTACAGCTATCACACCTAAAAAAAAGAGTGATAAATATAATACGCGATTCCATCGTATGTTGTGTAAATATTTAAGCATGTGCTAAAATTTCCTTCAATGGTTTTACTAATTTATCAATATCACCAGCTCCAACTGTCACCAACAATTCCAGTTTTTCACGCTGAGCAATTGCCAATACTTCCTCGGCTGTAACAACAGCTTTTTCCGGTGCCGTGATTTTACTCAACAACCAAGATGAATTTACACCTTCGATAGGTAATTCACGAGCAGGATAGACTTCCATAAGTAATACACGATCTGCCATAGAAAGCACTTCTGCAAATCCTTCTATAAAATCACGGGTTCTCGTAAAGAGATGTGGCTGAAATACAACTGTCAACTTCTTATTCGGATATAGCTTACGCATCGAGCTCAAAAATGCACGCAACTCTTCCGGATGATGTGCATAATCATCTACATAAATAGCAGACTGACTTCTTACGATATATTCAAAACGTCTTTTAACACCTCTAAAATTCGTTAGTGCAACTTTTATTTTATCATCTGCAATACCCAAAATACGGGCAACAGTTATTGCCGCTACAGCATTTTCAACATTATGCGTGCCCGGTATTCCCAAATGAATATCTTCAATCTTTGCATCTCCTGAAATGTAATCAAAATAAAATTCTCCATCTTTAACATGTACATTAGAAGCATAAACATCTGCAACATCATGTCCAGAATACGAGATTTGACTTTCAAAAGGTAAACCCTTCTTAACAATACGCGTACCACCTTCAACAACTCGATCCAAATACATTTGAAAAGTCGTCAAAAGTTGGCTTGCATCACCATAAATATCCAAATGATCAGCATCAGCTGAAGTCACAATAGCTATATTAGGATGTAAGGTTAAGAATGAGCGATCATATTCATCCGCTTCTACGACGACCACATCATTATTACCATACAAAACATTTGTATCGTAATTGGAACTGATACCGCCTAGAAAAGCAGAGCAGTCAAAGCCACTATCCTTTAATATGTGGGCCACCATGGTAGAAGTTGTCGTTTTACCATGTGTACCTGCCACACCAATTGTAAAACGACTTTCACTAATGATGCCTAAAACTTCAGATCTCTTATGTAGCGTATGCCCTACTTCTTCCAGATGATGTTTAATTTTAGAATCTTTAGGAATAGCAGGAGTAAAAATGATTAATGTTTCTTCATTAGAAATATTAAATATCGGATCTATCGTATTAACATCATCAACATACGAAATTTCAATTCCTTCGGACACTAATGTTTTAGTCAATTCCGTTTCCGTACGATCATATCCCTTCACTACGCATCCTAAGTGAGCAAAATAACGAGCAAGTCCACTCATTCCAATTCCACCTATCCCAATAAGATATACTTGTTTGATTGCGTCAATTTTCATTATTTCTACCTTTTATTTGCCAATTTTAAAACTTCTTTTGCAATGACTACGTCCGCATCAAGAAGCGCTAATTTCTTTATATTTTGAGCCAAAGCTTTCGATTCAGATTCATTACCGAGCAAAGCAATAGCTGTGTCAAATAATGTTGCTTTTGCCTCGTTATCCTTAACTAATACCGCCGCATGTTTATTCACCAAAGCCATCGCATTTTTTGTTTGATGATCTTCCGCGACATTGGGCGAAGGAACCAATATTACTGGCTTACCAACCACACATAGTTCTGAGATCGTTCCAGCACCTGCACGGCCAATAATCATATCAGCCGCTGCATAAGCGTAATCCATACGTTGCAAGAAAGCAAGCATATGAACACGACCAGAAAGTTTATCTTTCAATTCTTGACTTAATTGATCGAAATAGTAACTTCCACACTGCCATATCACTTGTATATTTGCATCATCAAACTTCCCGAGAGAAGCCATTACACTTTCATTCAAAGTACGTGCTCCTAGACTACCACCCGTGACTAAAATTGTCTTTTTATCAGCATCTAATCCAAAAAAGGCCAACGCTTCTTCACGCTTACCTTCAATCTCAATAGAAGCACGGCGAATCGGATTACCCGTTAACAATAATCTCTCTGCTGGAAAAAATTGTTCCATACCTTCATAAGCAACACAAATCTTAGCTGCCTTATTTCCTAAGCGCTTATTGGTAACTCCCGCATAAGAATTTTGTTCTTGTACGAGTGTTGGTATATGCAATCGATTTGCTACCATCAATAAGGGGCCAGAAGCAAAACCACCAACACCAACAGCTACATCAGGTTTAAACTCACGGACAATTTTACGTGCTTTGTTCATGCTTTTAAACAGCTTGAACGGTAAAAATATATTTTTCCAAAACTGTTGTCTATTGATCCCCTGAATATCTAATCCCACAATTTTATAACCTGCTGCTGGAACTTTCTCCATTTCCATACGGCCGTTAGCTCCAACAAAAAGAATTTCATTTTGCGGATCCAATGCTTTTAGTGCATTAGCAATTGCTACTGCCGGAAAAATATGTCCGCCAGTACCACCACCACTTATGATCACACGTATAGCCATTCTTTATATCTTTTATACCGGAATCGTACCAACGACCACTCTTTTTTCCTTTGGTCGTTCATCCAATTCCTGTTTACCTTTTAACTCTTCAATATTTCTACTTACACTTAAGATAATTCCTAATGCAATACTGGTAAATAGAATCGATGTTCCTCCCATACTCACTAAGGGAAGCGGAACACCGGTCACCGGACCCAAACCTACTGCTACTGCCATATTCGCAAATGCTTGAATAGTCAAACTAAAGCCTAGCCCTGCGGCCAAAAAAGCACCAAATGCTTTAGGGCTTAATGTCACAATACGAATACATCTATACATCAAAGCGAGATATAGAAAAATTAAGACGACACCGCCTATTGTTCCATATTCTTCAATGATGATGGCAAATATAAAATCCGAATAAGGGTGTGGCAATACATTTCTCTGAATACTATTACCTGGTCCTTTACCAAAAACACCTCCCGTCGCTATTGCAATCTTCGCATTATTAGCCTGATAGTTTTTATCATCCTGAAATGAAACAGGCATACCTTCCTGTTTATCTTTTTCAACCCCGATAAAAGACTTGACACGACTGTAATAAGTTGCTCGTCTTGGACCGATCGAAACAACAATTATTCCGAGCAATACCACACCGGCAGATACAATAGCGATCTGCTTAAAACTAATACGCCCAATTAAGAGCAGTAATACACATACCCCAAACAACATAATTGCTGTAGACATATTCGCCCAAGCAATTAAAACAAAGACACCACAAACAGCACCCATGATCGGAATAAATGATTTCTTGACATCTTTTATCTCCTCTTGCTTCCTAGACAACATACGAGCTAAGAACGTAATCAATGCCAACTTTGCCAAATCGGAAGTTTGAAACGTCTGATTAATCACAGGGATCGTAACCCAACGACTTGCATCATTCACCTTACTTCCAAAAATCAATGTATATAAAAGCAATGGAACCGTTATCGCCATCAACAATTTGGAAATACCTGCATAATAACGGTAATCCAGTTTATGCGATAAATACATCAACACAAAACCAACAGCAATTAAAGAGAAGTGCTTGAACAGATATAATTCTGTTCCCTTACCTTCTTTATATGCCAACGTTCCTACAGAACTGTAGACCGCTAACAAAGACCAGCCCGAAAGCAGGATTACAATAATCCATATCCAACGGTCGCCCTTTAATTTAGAAAGTAGATGCTCTACCATATTTAATTACTTTAGATTTATAAAACCTATATCCACTACAACTCCATCACTGCGGCTTTAAATTTATCACCGCGATCTTCGTAATTTTTAAACCAGTCAAAACTTGCACACGCTGGTGACAACAATACCGTATCTCCTTTTTGAGCCAAATGAGATGCTAATTGCACCGCATCTTTCATAGAAGAACTGTTTACGATCAATTCCGTATCATCTTCAAATGCGGCGTGAATAGCCGTATTATCTTTGCCGATACAAACAATAGCACGTACTTTATTTTTAACTAAATCGCGCAACATTTCATAATCATTGCCCTTATCCACGCCACCTAACATCAAAACGATAGGTGTGGATACACTTTCCAAAGCATACCAAACCGAGTTAACATTGGTTGCTTTTGAATCATTAATATAATTAACGCCACCTATACAAGCTACTTGCTCCAAACGATGTGCAATATTAACATATGAGCTCATACTTTCCTTCATAGCTTGATTTCTCAACTCTTGAACCTTAGCAATAAGGCCAGAAGCCATATTGTTGTACACATTGTGTTTCCCTGTCAAAGACAACTCTTCCGTTCTCATAGTAAATGTATCGCTATTAGGTATGTTAATTATAATATCTTTAATTGAAGTCAAATATGCTCCAAATTCTACTTTTTGTTCCTGTGTAAAAGGCAAATGCATTGCTGCAGTATGATGTCTTTTTAAACCTGCTGCTGTTTGTGGATCATCCAAACAATAAATGAAGTAATCGTCTTTTGTCTGATTTTGAATCATTCGAAACTTAGAATCCACGTAATTCTCCACCTTATAATCATAACGATCCAGATGATCAGTGGTAATATTCAAAATAACAGCGATGTCTGCTCTAAATTGGTACATATCATCCAGCATAAAGCTCGAAATTTCCAATACATAAACATCAAATTGCTCACGTGCTACTTGCAACGCAAAGCTTTTACCGATATTTCCTGCTAATCCTACATGTTTACCTGCATGCTTCAGCATCTCATAGGTCAACATGGTAGTGGTCGATTTCCCATTTGATCCCGTAATACAGATCAATTTAGCGTCGGTATATTGTGCAGCAAATTCTATTTCTGCAATAATAGGAATATGTTTAGCTTTCAACGCAATGACTAAAGGAGCATGTTCCGGAATACCGGGACTTTTCACAACAAGATCCGCCAATAAAATACGTTCCTCGGTATGAGTACCCTCCTCATAAGCAATCTGTTCTTCATCCAGCTGCACTTTATAGTGCGATGCAATCATTCCCATATCAGAAACAAAAACATCAAAACCTTTCTGTTTTGCCAGTATAGCAGTACCTACACCACTCTCACCTGCTCCAAGAACGATTAGTTTTCCCGACTGTGGATAATATGTTGATGAAATGTTCGCCATACTGTTATCTAATTTTTAATGTTACGATGGTCAAAATGGCCAAAATAATTCCAACAATCACAAACCGGGTTACAATCTTAGCTTCATGATAACCTTTCTTTTGAAAATGATGATGCAAAGGAGACATTAAGAAAATACGTCTTCCCTCACCATATTTTTTCTTTGTGTATTTAAAATAAGAAACCTGCAAAATAACAGAAACCAGTTCCAATAAGAAAACACCGCACAATATCGGGATCAGCAGTTCTTTACGGATCAAAATCGCAAAAGCGGCAATAATACCACCAATAGCCAAACTACCCGTATCTCCCATAAATACCTGAGCAGGATAAGTATTGTACCATAAAAAGCCAACGCATGCCCCAACAAAAGCACCTGCAAAAATCACAAGCTCTCCCGAATTAGGAATATACATGATATTCAGGTAGTCTGAAAAAATAACGTTACCGGACACATAAGCTAAAATGGCTAGTGTAACACCAATAATTGCAGAAGTACCCGTTGCTAAACCATCAATACCATCTGTTATATTTGCACCATTAGATACCGCTGTCACAATAAATACAACAACGACCAAGAATACAATAAACGTTAAAACATTACTATTAAGTCCAAATACCTTAAACACTTTAGCATAGTCAAATTCGTTATTCTTATAAAAAGGAATATTTGTTTTCGATGATTTCACATTCTCTGCATAAGTCTTCTCACCGGTACTCTGATTGATCACAACCTCAACAGGTTTAGTCGAAGTAGGTGACGCAACATTTTGACGTACGACAATTTCTGGATGAAAATACATTGTACATGCAATGAAAATACCTAAACCAGTTTGACCGATTACCTTAAAACGGCCAGCCAGGCCTTCCTTATTATGACGAAATACTTTAATATAATCATCCAAAAATCCGACAGCTCCCATCCAAAGTGTAGAAACGATCATAATGATGACATAAATATTCGTCAGCTTCGCAAACAATAAAGTCGGAATTAGAATACCTGCAATAATAATCAAACCACCCATAGTTGGTGTACCTTGTTTCTTTTTCTCCCCCTCTAATCCTAAATCACGGATGGTCTCTCCCACTTGCTTATTCTGAAGTACCTGAATCAGTTTTCCTCCAAAGACAGTCGTGATGATCAATGATGCAATCACCGCCATCGATGTTCTGAAAGAAATATACTGAAACAGTCCAGCTCCTGGAATGTGCACGTATTCGTTTAACCATGTGAATAAATGGTACAACATATTCTTATTCTTCGTTAAATGTTAATTCTAAAATTTCTTTATCATCAAAATGATGGCGTACACCATTCACTTCTTGATACTTTTCATGTCCTTTTCCAGCTACCACAATAATATCACCTGGCTTAGCCAATTGATATGCTACTCGGATAGCCTCTTTACGATCGGCAATAGACAAAACTTTACTCTTTTGCTCAGGAGCAACACCCGCTTCCATCTCTTTGATAATAACAAGCGGATCTTCCGTTCTCGGGTTATCTGATGTAATAATCAGACGATCACTATAACGTAATGCCGACTGTGACATCTCGGGTCTTTTTGTTTTATCACGATCACCACCACATCCCAGTACCGTAATAATCTGCTGACTCTCATTACGTAATTTTTCAATGGTCTGCAATACATTCTCAACAGCATCAGGTGTATGTGCATAATCAACTATTCCAAAAACGCCATTCGGTGCTTTCATGGTTTCAAAACGTCCTTCTGCACCAGTCAAGACACTCATTGCAGTCAATACACGAACAGTTTCTTGCTCCAGCAAAATAGCAGCTCCATAAACTGCCAATAAATTATAAGCATTAAAGCCTCCAACTAATTTCACCCAAACATCATGACCATCGATGTTCATCAACATTCCATCGAAATGACTTTCCACAATTCTAGCACTAAAATCAGCACCAGAATGCAAGCCATATGTCTTTTTATAAGCAAATGTGTTTTGCAACATCACCTGTCCATTACGATCATCTTCATTCGTCAGTGCAAAAGCTGCTGTATCTAAATCATCAAAAAACTTTTTCTTTGCCTTAATGTAACTACTGAAAGTTTTATGAAAATCCAGATGATCATGCGTAATGTTCGTAAAAATAGCGCCTGTAAATTTCAAACCTGCAATCCGTTGTTGCACTACTGCATGCGAACTTACCTCCATAAAACAGTAATCACATCCCTCTTCAACCATTTCACTCAATAGGTGATTTAATTGAATAGGATCAGGAGTTGTATGTGTTGCAGGTATAATACGATCACCGATCTGATTCTGTACAGTTGACAAAAGCCCAACATGATAACCCAATTCTGAAAACAGCTGAAACAACAACGTTGCAACAGTTGTTTTACCATTCGTTCCCGTCACGCCAACCAATTTCAATTTCTTTGACGGATTATCATAAAAGTTAGATGCAACAATACCCAAAGCTAATGCTGAATCGGCTACAACAATATAAACAACAGAATCCAACGTCTCTGTCGGCAACTCTTCTACAATTACTGCTCTTGCTCCAAATGCAATTGCTTTTTCAATAAATAAATGCCCATCAGTATGTACACCTCTAACGGCAATAAACAAACTTCCGAACACGACCTGACGCGAATCAAAGCAAAGCGATACTACCTCAACATCTAGTTGACCGACTACCTCCTGTACAGGAATAGCATGTAATATTGATTTTAAATTCTTCATTCTACTTCAGTTCTATTGTTACACCTGTACCAATTGGTAATTTCTGACTTGCAATCAAAGATTGCTTAATCACTTTTCCTTTTCCAATCACGCTTGTTTTAAATCCAGAATTCTCCAGAGCAAACAAAGCATCAATCAACCCCATTCCCATAACATTTGGCACTACACCCTCTTTTATTTGATACTCCACAAATGGAACTCCAAGCGTTGAACTTGTTGAATCATTCTGTGCAATTGAATTCCAATTCACAATTTTTAAACCTAACTGCTCGTACACTTTCTGAGTCGCTTCGCGCGATCCCTTTAATGTTAAAGCCTTCGTATTCAAGGCCGACGTATTTAGTTTTTTTCTATTAAAAGCACTGTGCATATCCAAATCATTTGCATACACCATATCAGCTAGCTCTTTAAAAACCGGTCCCGCTGTTGACGCACCATAATATCCGTTTCTCGGATTTCGAATCACCACGATGATCGAATATTTTGGATCTTCAGCAGGAAAATATCCTGCAAAAGAAGATTGATATTTACGATTACGATATCCCATCGCACCGTCTGCCATTTGAGCCGTTCCTGTTTTACCACCGGAACTATACAATGGATTTCTCAAGGTTTTCCCTGTTCCATCTTTCATCGTACCTTCCAGCATTCCCCTAATTTGTCCCAAGGCTTTATCAGAAGCAATCTTCTCATTAATAACCCTTGCTTCAAATTTTTCAACCGTATTACCTAGGTGTCTGATTTCTTTTACAAAAAGCGGAGAAATCATTCTTCCATTATTCGCTACGGCATTATACAATGTCAACATCTGTAATGGTGTCACTTTTAGCTCGTAGCCATAAGCCATTTGTACAAGTGACAGACCACTCCAACTCTTACTTTTTGGAGTTTTTATCAAGGGAGCTCCTTCTCCCGTTATTTGTAATTTTAATTTCTGATCTAATCCAAAAGAATGCAGCTTAGCTGAAAATTTCCCTGGATTATCTTTATAATGCTCATAAATCAATTTCGTAATACCTACGTTTGACGATTGTTCAAAAGCTTCCTGCGCACTCATTATTGATTTTTTAGGCGCATGTGAATCTTTAATCGTGTGACGGTAGATTGGCCAGTTTCCGTTTCCAACATTCACATGAGTACTCGAATCGATCAACCCATCATCAATAGCAGCCAGATAAGATGCTAGTTTAAATGTAGATCCTGGTTCAGCACTCTGTGCAATCGCAATATTCATTTTTTCACGGTAGACACCATCTTTGTCTTTCGTAAAATTTGCAACAGCACGAACTTCTCCCGTTTTAACCTCCATCATCACAACACAACCTTCATCAGCATTACTTGCTATCATCTGCTTCTCCAAGGCCCTTTGTGCCATATCCTGCATATTGATATCAATGGTTGAGATAATATCCGCCCCATCTACAGGAGCCACTTCAATATCTCGGTTAACTGGAATCCATACACCCCCTGCAATTCTTTGCATCAGGCGCTTTCCACTTTTTCCGTCAATATATTCACCATAGGCACCTTCAAGTCCAACATGAATATTTTCTTTGACATTTTTATAGCCTATTGTCCGCGCAGCCAAATTAACAAACGGAAGAATACGCTTATTCTGACGCTCTGTAATCAAACCACCAGGATATCGTTCTTTACCAACACGAACAGCTTTAAGCAACGGAAAATTCCTAATTACTTTCAGGTCCTGATGCGAAACAGCTCGCTTAATCAAGACATAACGTTGCTTTTTATTTCTTGCCTGTTTTAATAATGTCAAATACTGTCTAGAAGATTTATCTTTAAAAAATCCCGACAGTTTAATCGCCAAAGAATCAACTTTCAGATTGAAATAATCGTTTTCCTCTTCCGGAATAGCCATAGCATCAAAGCGCAATTCGTATTCAGGTACAGATGTCGCCAATAAGCTTCCATCATTAGAGTAGATATTTCCACGAGCTGCCTCTACTTCACGCTCCTGAATGGATAAACTATCTGACAACTCCCGCCATTTATCACCGTCAATATACTGTAAATGAAAAAGCTTCGTAAACACAGCAATCGCCACAAGGACGATTAAACCGAATGCGATATAAACACGAAATAGAATGGTAGTTCTGATATTCATAAACGTCTCCTACTTCTTTTTTTCTTTTACAATTTCAATCTTGATCGGTGGCTCTACCCGCTCTTTCAAACCTAAAGAATCCACACGTTTCGCAATTTCAGTTTGAGTGGACATTTTCATGAGTTCTGCCGAAAGTGATTTATGATCCCAGCTTAACTCTTTAACTTCCTTCCCAAGCTTATCGATATTACGAATCGTACGCTCCGCAAAATGCCTATTTGTAATATAAAGCAACATGAGCAGTGTTACAAACCCAATAAATGGCAGATAATTGACGATGGAATATATAGACAAATTACCAGCAGTAAGTAGCGTCCGCAGAAACTTCTGGGTCTCCTCGGCTTTTTCCTCAACTGCTTCCTGTAGTTCCTCTTGAAGCTCCTCGCTTAATCCCTGCTGTTTTATTGTATTCTTGCCCATCTCGACACTTTATTAAAGCATTAAGCTATCTCCAACTTTTCAGCAATACGCAGTTTCGCACTACGCGATCTATTATTTTCAACCAGTTCTGTATCATTAGCCGTAATTGCTTTACGACTGATAACATGAAATGGTTTTATTTCATTCCCAAAAAAGTCCTTCTCTACATCACCTCTAAACTTGCCCTTAGCCATAAAATTCTTAACCAAGCGATCTTCTAAAGAATGATAAGACATGACCACAAGACGTCCTTCAGATTTTAAAACATCGACCGTCTGTAATAAAAACTCCTGCAGAGCTTCTAACTCTTTATTAACTTCAATACGCAAAGCCTGAAAAACCTGGGCATGATATTTATGCTCTTTCCCTCTAGGCACTAACTTCTTGATCGCTTCCTTTAATTCCGCAACCGTATTAATAGGAGCAGTCAAACGAGCTGTCACAATTGTCTTTGCCAATGTTTTTGCATTAACGATCTCCCCGTACATTCCGAAAATACGATGAAGATCCTCCTCAGCGTAAGTCGCTAATACTGTACGAGCGTCAACATCAGAAATCTGATCCATACGCATATCCAGATCCGCATCAAAACGAATAGAGAAGCCGCGGTCAGCGGCATCAAACTGATGAGACGAAACTCCCAAATCAGCTAAAATACCATCCACCTGCTTTACCCCGTTCAAACGAAGATTGTTTTTTAAGAAACGGAAATTTTGATGGATCAAGGTAAATCTAGCATCATCAATCACATTATTTAATGCATCTGGATCCTGATCAAAAGCAAATAACCTGCCCTCAGGTCCCAAGTGTTTCAAAATTTCTCTTGAGTGCCCTCCGCCACCAAAAGTAACATCCACATAAATACCATTTGGCTTAATCGCCAAAGCATCCATGCACTCTTTTAACATTACTGGTACGTGATAAACATTATCCATTCGCTAATCCTCCTAAATCAAAACCTCCCATAACCTGCTCGGCCAAAGCTGAAAAATCCTCTCCAAGATCTCCATTCATAAACTCTTCATATCCGTCTTTGGACCAAACTTCAATTTTATTAACCTGGCAAGCCAAAACAACTTCACCTGTGATACCTGAATAATCTAGCAAACCCTTTGGCAACAAAACACGACCAGCAGCATCCAAACTTAGCTCCGTTGCACCACGTGTAAAATTTCGGATAAACATCCTATTTTTTTCAACGTACTGATTCAACTGAGCTAACCGAGCTGTAATCGCATTCCACTCCTCGCGCGTATAGATCACCAAATGTTTTTCAAATCCACGATTGATCACAAGTCCCTCACGCTCAACATCAGGCAATTGCCTTTTGAGCGCAGCGGGCAACACCATTCTTCCTTTGGTGTCCAACTTGCATTCATATTCGCCAATTAAAAAACTCATTTTGTACACATTGGTTTCAAATTCAATGTAAAAGTATACACTTTCACCCACTTTTACCCACTTTTACCCACAAAAAAGTTTTCCACATAGCCCGACCGCTACATTTAATTGAAAATTACTTGAGGAAAAAGCAGGCAAAAAGCTAAATATCAGTGCATAAATACAGTTTTTATACCGTTTTAAAAAACGGTATAACACGAAAAAAAAGACCTCAAAAATCACTTTTATTTTCGTCAAACTGGACTGAAACTACGTCAAAAAACATATTTTTTACAAAAAATGACTCAAGAATGGGAGAATGTGGGATAAAAAAACAGATAAATAAAAACATTAAAATTCATCCTTAAAATACACCAACTAGTTTCAAAATTAACCAATTCTAAGAATGAAAAATTTAATTTACCATGGAAATAATAGCAGCTTCCAAAAGTGTAATGGAGTTTCTTTCAAAAAACAAAATTGCCATTCGTTATTCTCCCTAAAAACAGATAATTTTGTAGTAAAATTAAAATTTAGCGTATGCATAGAACAAACACGTGCGGAGAATTAACAATAGCTGACTTAGGTAAAACAGTAACACTTAGCGGTTGGGTTCAAAAATCTCGCGATTTAGGCGGAATGACTTTCATAGATGTAAGAGATCGCTATGGCATTACACAATTAACTTTTAATTCGGATGACGACGATTCTTTACGCGCTAGCGCACGTAAACTAGGCCGTGAATATGTGATTAAAGTAACTGGAACAGTTATCGAACGTTCGAGTAAAAATCTAAAAATTCCAACTGGAGAAATTGAAATCAAAGTTTCTTCTTTAGAAATATTAAATTCGGCGAAAACGCCACCATTTACCATCGAGGATGAAACTGACGGCGGGGAAGACATCAGAATGAAATTCAGATACTTAGACTTACGTCGTAACCCAGTTCGTGAAAACTTAATTTTACGTCACAAAACAGCTCAGGAAGTTCGTCGTTTTCTTGACGAGCAAAACTTTTTAGAAGTTGAAACCCCTGTCTTGATCAAATCAACACCGGAAGGTGCTCGTGATTTTGTTGTTCCCTCTCGTATGAATGCAGGAGAATTCTATGCCTTACCACAATCGCCACAAACATTCAAGCAATTATTGATGGTATCTGGTTTCGACCGGTATTTTCAAATTGTAAAATGTTTCCGTGACGAGGATCTACGTGCAGACCGTCAACCCGAATTTACACAGATTGACTGCGAAATGTCATTCGTAGAGCAAGAAGATGTTTTAAATATATTTGAAGGTTTAGCAAAGCATATTTTCAAAAAAATCAAGAATATTGATTTGGGAGAAGTACCTCGTATGACGTACGCCGATGCGATGCGTTTATACGGTTCTGATAAACCAGATATCCGATTCGGTATGCAATTCGTAGAATTAAATGAAGTTGCAAAAGACAAAGGCTTCCCTGTGTTTGATGCAGCTGAATTAGTAGTTGGTATTAACGCAGAAAATTGTGCATACTATACTCGTAAACAGCTCGATGCATTGACCGATTTTGTAAAACGTCCTCAAGTCGGTGCAACAGGTCTTGTATATGCGCGCTACAATGAAGACGGTACGGTAAAATCTTCCGTTGATAAGTTTTATACACCTGAGCAATTATTAGAATTTGCAAAATTATTTAATGCTAAACCTGGTGACTTATTCCTAATCATGGCCGGTCCAAAAGATAAAGTACGTAAACAATTAAATGAACTTCGTCTTGAAGTGGCCAATCAATTGGGTCTTCGTGATAAAAACAAATTTGCACCACTTTGGGTACTTGATTTTCCGCTATTAGAGTGGGATGAAGAGTCTGAACGTTACCATGCGATGCACCATCCTTTTACTTCTCCAAAACCGGAAGATATTGCATTATTGGATACTAATCCTGGTGAAGTTAGAGCAAATGCGTACGATTTTGTACTCAACGGTACTGAAGTAGGTGGTGGTTCGATTCGTATACACGATCGTGAATTGCAATCTTTGATGTTCAAACATTTAGGGTTCACACCCGAAGAGGCACAAAAACAATTTGGTTTCTTAATGGAAGCATTTACTTACGGTGCTCCTCCGCATGGTGGATTAGCATTTGGATTTGATCGTTTAGTTGCATTATTAGCTGGAATAGACTCTATTCGTGACGTCATTGCTTTCCCTAAAAACAATTCAGGAAGAGATGTGATGATCGATGCTCCTTCAACTATCCATCAGGATCAATTGAACGAATTGAGCTTAAATTTGAATTTAAAAGTTAAATAATTTGATCGCATCATGCGATAAATAATTTATAAGCGTTATCTTTAAAAGTTGGTAATTTATTACCAACTTTTTTTGTAAAATTAAAAGAATTAGATGTCAGTAAGCTCTGCAGATAAATTTTTAAAAGAAAGTGCGACAAAATCTTTCGACAGTAAACATCGCGATATTATTAACTATAATATCGACAAGTATACTATTGCTTTCGAAAAAGGGAAGAGTAAATTTGTAAATCTGGAGAACTCCCGTTTAGAAGCCAATCTAACAAAATGGAGAGCTATTGAAAATTTAGATAAATATCTACTCGAATTTGAAAGCAAATTTATAGCACGAGGAGGTAAAGTAATCTGGGCCAATAACGCAGAAGAAGCGCGTCAGGAAATCTGGAAGATCATGGAACGAAATAATGCAAAAAGTGTTATCAAATCCAAATCCATGGCTTCTGAAGAGATTGAACTCAATCATTTTCTAGAAAATAAAGGAATAGAGGCATTAGAAAGTGATCTCGGTGAATTTATAATTCAATTATTGGATCAAAAACCTTACCACATCGTTACACCGGCGATGCATTTAAGTCTTGCAGATATAGCGCAATTATTCAACGAAAGATTTGGCACTCCGCTCGAAGCAACAGCTGAAGAATTGACGATGAAAGCACGTGAACTCTTACGTGAAAAATATAAAACTGCTGATATCGGTATTTCCGGAGCAAACTTTTTAATAGCAGACACCGGTAGTATTGCCATTACAGAAAATGAAGGAAATGCCCGCTTAACAACAGCTTTCCCAAAAATTCACATTGCTATTGTAGGTATTGAAAAAATATTACCATCGATCAATGACCTTGATTTATTCTGGCCTTTGCTTGCCACTCATGGAACAGGTCAAAATTTAACAGTTTATAACACACTACTGAGCGGTCCAAGACAAGCTTATGAATCTGATGGACCAGAAGAGATGTATGTCGTTTTACTGGATAATGGACGAACCAATCTATTAGCGCAAAAAGACCAACGTCAGGGCCTTTATTGTATCCGATGCGGAGCATGTCTGAATGTATGCCCTATTTATCAAAATATTGGTGGACACACTTATGAAACGACTTATCAAGGTCCAATCGGTTCACTCATATCTCCACACCTCAGTGGCATGAAAGAGTTTAAACACTTAAGCTATGCTTCATCGCTTTGCGGTAAATGTACAGAAGTATGTCCGGTTGGTATCGATATTCAACGTATGCTGTTGCTAAACCGTAGAGATTCCGTAGCAGAGGATCTATCACCAGCAATCGAGAAAAAAGCATGGAAAGGATTTACTTACCTAATACAAAGGAGAAAGCTGATCGATTTATTCGGCGGAAAGATCAAGAACTTCTTTATTAGTAAATTTTTCAAAAAAACATGGGGAAATAATCGACAATTACCAAAAATTGCAGACAAATCATTTTCCAAACAGTGGAAAGAGCAACAAAAAAATAAAGATTAACAAGATTGTAGCAATTGATTTGAAATCAATTGCTATTTTTTTTCCTAGCTTAGCTCCATCAATAAAAACCTAATTTATTTATGGATTTACAAACAAAAAGAACTTACATTCCCTGGATTGATTTTTTAAGAATCTTCGCTTGCTTTTTAGTCGTACTCTGCCATAGCTGCGATGCATTTGTCGCTTCTTTTGATAATAGCTTTTCTTTTCATACAGCAGTGTTCATAGGAAGTCTTGTGCGACCATGCGTTCCTTTATTTGCCATGATGTCCGGTATTTTATTATTTCCGATTAAGACCGACCTCGCTACATTTTATAAAAAACGTATCGGGCGCATCATTATTCCATTATTATTTTGGTCCATTGCACTTCCAATAGCATTTGCATTATACGCCTATTTTATTCAAAAAAGCCCAAATGGGTTGATTTCAATTGAAAAATACACTGTAGAAGGAACTATGACGAAAATAATTACCTCAATTTTTAATTTCAATTACGATACAACACCCCTTTGGTACATTTACATGCTCATTGGCATTTATTTAATCATACCCATATTTGGTTCATGGTTAGATCGCGCTTCGAAAAAAGACATACAGATCTTTTTAGGCTTTTGGATTGTAACCTTAGTTTTGCCCTACATTAAAATGGCTGCTCCACTATTAGGTTACAACGGCAACTACGGCAATACGGGTATTTGGGGAGTCTGTACCTGGAATGAGTTTGGAACTTTTTATTATTTTTCTGGTTTTATCGGCTACATCGTTCTCGCCTATTATTTAGTAAAATTCCCTTTAAATTGGTCTTGGAACAAAACATTATCAATCGCTGTTCCGCTCTTTTTGATCGGATTTGTTATTACTTTTTCAGGTTTCCTAATTACACAAAAATATTTTCCTGCCAACTATGCTAATTTAGAGATCGTGTGGTATTTCTGCTCCATAAACGTCGCGATGATGACTTTTTCAGTATTTATTATATTTCAAAGATTGAAGGTGCGTGAATCAAAAGCATTAAAAGATTGGTCTCTTGCAACATTTGGGATATTCCTTTCGCACTTTATAATTGTACAGGGTATATCCGACTTATTTTTCAAAATTCCATATCTACCTGCTGGTCTAAAAATAATTCTCATCGCCGTTATTAGTTTTGTCTTAAGTTACCTAGTGACTAAGCTATTTGACACCAATTCCATAACAAGAAGATTTGTTAAATAAAAAAAGGTCCGCTCTTACGAACGGACCTTTTTTACCAAAAACCAATTAAAACCAAACCATTAAAACAGACTAACTATTTTTTTCGGTTATATCTTTTTTAACCTCTATACTATTTTTTTCACCTTTATCATTTCTGTCCAAACGATCACGACGCATTGGACGATCTCCAGATTTACGCATGCGGTGCTGTTTATGATTTTCAGCAAATGACTCTTTATACAGTTTTTGTTGATCAGGATTTAGATTTTTCATCAACTTTTCACGTTGAGCCATGCGATCCTTCTTCATCTGTTCCATGGCAGCTTTACGATCCGCAAAGTTCTTTTTATCCTTTTTCGCTTGATCCAATTGCAATGAATAGATTTCCTTACGCTGCTTATCCGTAAATTTTAATTTCTGATCCATACGATCCGTACGCAATTGCGCAATTTCTTCTGCTGATTTTTTATCTAACTTAAATTCTCGTTTTCCAGAACGGTGACCATCATGGTTTACGTTTTCTTTAATATTAGCTTTTTCTTGTGCAAAACCCGCAAACATTGCTCCAGATAGCAACAAACTTAACATTAACTTTTTCATGATATTTTCTATTTAATACTATTAACAACTTTGTCTACTCCATTTTTAATTGATGAGTTTACAGACATTTGTTAATAAGATGTTGAAAACTACCTAAAGTTTAAATCGTCCACTGTTAAATAAAGTTAAACCCTAATAGTAATATATTTATTGAGAGACTGTATTTAACCGAATAGGCAATGTATAGGCTACCCGAACCGGACGACCGTTTTGAACTCCTGGTTTCCATTTTTTTGCTTTGACAAGCAATTCAACAGCAGCTTTCCCTGTTCCATGGGAAACATCACGCTTTACATGGATATCTGTTAATGTACCGTCTTTCTCAATTACAAATGAAACCTCAACAATTCCACTGACACCTTGTTGTAAAGCGGCTTCAGGATACTGATAATTTTCGCCTACCCATTTCATAAAAGCTTCCATCCCACCCTGCGGTCTTGGCTGAATTTCTATATGCTCAAACCCAACAATAGCATCTGGATCTCCATGTAATGCACCATCTTTGTTAGTGCCGGTTATTCCACCATCCCGTTTTACTGTACCAAACTCACCTCTTGCAATAGATGTTCCATTAGGATTTGCCTTCAAACTCAAGCGTCCCGCCAATTTATTGGTTTTGTTTAGTTCATCTTGCGTCACCACATCTTCTTTTACCATACTTTGAGGAGCAACTTTAGGTTCAACGAAACGAATTACTTCCTGCTTTGGTAAATCTATAGCAACTTGTTGTGGTGCTTCTTTTTCAATAGGGATAGGTTCTACAATTTTGTCTTCCTCCTTTTTTTCCTTCTGCTCAACCTGGGGAGGTAAATCGACAACTGTTATTCGTTCTTTTATAATTGGCGCTTCTGATTTGAAATATGTTTTGTATATGCTACTACTTAGCACGATTAAAGCAACTGCACTTAAAACAATTACGACCGACCAGTTCGTTGCCTTATTCGATAAATTACGCAATTCAAAAGCGCCATAAGATTGGTTACGTCCTGCAAAAACAACCTCTAACCATTCCGATTTGTAAATATTCAATTTGGAGTTTAGCATAGCTTTAAAAATTAAGTTTACATTTTAACATATGATGCACAGTAATTAAAATTCCATAAAAGAAAATTTTTCATTTATAAAATTTACCGTATTTTTAAACCATAGAGAACAAATCAATCCTCAAAATAGAAAATGGTTAAAAACTTTATAACATTCTCATCTATCATCATAGCTTCTTCATTATTAACAAGTTGCATGAATGAAGAACCAAAACAAATCAAACAAGAAAAAAAAGAAAGCAATCTCAAAACAGACAAAGTTGAAGCCATTGTAGGTTTTGCTTTTTTAAATGAAAAAAAAGATTCTTTAGTTAGTTTGGCTGTTGAAGACGAAAAAATTAAACCTGAGGCGGCAACACATGCTATTATTGAAAACAAAATCACTCCCATTAATTTTTCAGTTACTAAACCTGAAAGTGAATCCTCTAATGGTCGACAAACAAGCCACAATTTCTCGAATAATGGTGGTACTTTTTTCAGTTTAAAGGAGCAAATAAAAGAGGGTGATTTTGCTTTAATAGTGAATCAAAAATTCATTGATCAAAATCAAATTCTACCATTCAAGAAGATTAACAAAGAGACAAATGAACAGATAAAGTTAAAAATAGCGAAGCATTATAATCGAAAGATATCACAAAGTTCAACCCTAGCAGAACTCAATAATAAAGCTCAGATAAATATAACATTATTTGAGGTTAAAAATGATTCAGCACTTGCTGTACTGACTTATCTACATAATGATCAGTTAATCACGTTAGATTTTCCTGCAAAATATGATGAAATGAGTACTTGGCGCGTAGATGATGGCGGCGTATTTGACTTTGAAAATCTACAATTATTATCAATTTTTCAATCCGATAAATCCATCAAAATAGCAACCGTATTTTGGGGAGCAGAGGGTTATAATCTCAACTTTTACGAATCAGTAGATGGAGTTTTTAAAAACATTGCTGAAGCATACGGTTATAGTGCCCCATTATAAAAACAAAAAAAGACTAGTTAAACAACTAGTCTTTTTTTATGATCGGGATCCGTGTGCTACATAGGCATACGCGCCAATGGGCCGACATCTTGTCCAACAAAATCGTTAATTAAATATTTTTGATATCCTGCTATTGCAATCATAGCTGCATTATCAGTACAGTACTCAAACTTAGGTATAAACACATTCCATTTATACCGTTCACCCATTGCTAGCAACTCTCTTCTTAAACCAGAGTTTGCCGAAACGCCACCAGCAATCGCAATATCTTTCACTCCAGTTTCTTTGGCTGCCTTTTTCAGTTTATTAAGCAATATGGATACAATACGCGATTGAACTGAAGCACACACATCATCCATATGATTTTTCAGAAAATCGGGGTCAGCTTTTTCCTCCTTTTGCACCATATAAAGAATCGCTGTCTTCAGTCCCGAAAAACTAAAATCTAAACCCTGTATTTGAGGTTCAGGAAGTTTATAGGCATCTGGGTTACCGTTTTGTGCATGTTTATCGATTAGCGGTCCACCCGGGTATGGTAAATTTAGAATTTTTGCTGTTTTGTCAAACGCCTCGCCGGCGGCATCATCTAACGTCTGCCCTAAAATCTCCATTTCGAAATAATCTTTCACCAGCACAATTTGTGTGTGTCCTCCCGATACAGTAAGGCATAAAAATGGGAAAGTAGGTTTAGGATCTTCAATAAAATGCGCTAATATATGAGCTTGCATGTGATTGACATCTATCAAGGGGATATTACGAGCAAGAGCAAAAGACTTTGCAAATGAAGTTCCAACCAACAATGCGCCTAATAATCCAGGACCACGTGTAAAAGCTACTGCATCTATTTGATTTTTATGTATTTTTGCAGTGCGAATGGCTTCTTCTACTGTAGGAATAATATTTTGTTGATGCGCACGCGATGCTAATTCGGGAACAACGCCCCCATACTTAGCATGAATCGCCTGAGTAGCAATAACATTAGAAAATATTTCACCGTCGATACAAATTGAAGCAGATGTTTCATCGCAAGATGATTCAATACCTAAAATAACAGCCATAGCTTTGGGGTAATTAATAATTGTACAAAAGTATCAAAAAAATAATTAAAATAGCACTGATTACACTGGCTAGCATACTCGTTTTGTTAGGGGTATTGCTACTATCGTTACAATTAGAGTCCGTTCAGAATTTTATTGCCAAGCGAGCTGTTTCTTATCTCTCCAAAGAATTAAATACAAAAATCGCTCTTAAAAAAATATATTTTAAACCCTTTCGTTCTTTGGTTCTAGAAGGGTTTGAATTATACAGTCCACATGGTGATACGATTTTGATTGCTGAAAAGCTAAATGCATCGGTAGATTTAAATCAATACTGGGATGACAAAAAAATTGTTATCAATAAACTTACACTAGAAAATACCACAGCTTATTATCAGGCTTATAAAGACAGCTCAAACATTCAGTTTTTATTGCAGTACTTTACTCCACCAAAGAAAAAGGAAAAGAAAGTCAGTAAAAATTTAAATTTTGATTTAAAACAACTGGAATTAATAAATAATCAGTTTCGCTATCTTGATCATACCAAGAAACATTATGCGAAAGTTGTGGATTTTGGCGACCTAGACATTAAACAATTAAATGCCGACTTTCGAAATATAAAACTTACGGACAAATCCATACAAGTTGACATTAAGCAATTAAATCTTCGGGAAAAAAAAGGATTGGAGGTTAAAGGATTAGTTGCAAAAGCATTTGTGAGCAACAAGAGAATTCAATTGGATAAGCTTTTATTGATCACGAATAAATCAACGATAAAAGACTTTGTCAAATTAGAATTTAATAGTTTTGATGACTTTTCTGATTTTAACAATCGGGTTAATGTAAGCCTAAGAATCAAAAATTCCATTTTAAATTCAGAAGATATAGCCTTCTTTTCTTCATCAATGCACCGGGTCAAGTTTGATTTAAAAATAAAGCAGGCCACAGCTCAAGGTCGCGTAAATCATATTGATGCAAAGAATATACAAATTGAGACAGAAAAAGCAACTAAATTAAAGGGCAACGTTAAGATCATTGGTCTACCGGATATCGATCAGACAGATTTTAAACTAACAGACCTATCATTACAATCAACCTACGCTGACCTGCAGGTTATTCTTCCAAAACTGAGCAATAACAAGAATTTTAAACTTCCAGAAATCGTAAAAATATTAAATACAGTTTCGTACCAGGGAGATTTACATGGGCTTTATAATAATTTTCATATTGATGGAGAATTAAAAACAGAGTTAGGAGCGCTTAGTACCAAGTCATCTTTAAACTTTCAAAATGAAACACAATTTTCTGGTCTTTACGAATCGAAATCTTTTGATATAGGAAGATTTTTGAACAATAGTCTTTTAAAAACAACAGGGTTTAACTTCAATTTAAAAGGTAAAGGAAGTTCATCAAAAACACTTTCAATAGATCTAGATGGTAATTTAGAAAATTTTAATTTCAGAAATTATACCTATCAACAGATTCCAATATCGGGAATTATAGCTGAAGAAAAATTTAAAGGATCTGGTTCCATTAAAGACCCAAATGCAAGTATAGACTTTCAAACAGATGTAGACTGGTCAGATACCTCCGTTCTATACAATCTAGTAGCAGGTATTCATGAAACCAATTTATATGCACTTCATCTTTCACAACAAGATAGTATAATTGTTCACAACACAACGATAGAAACTAATTTAAAAGGATCGAACATCAATAATCTTGTCGGCGATCTGAAAGCAAACAACATCAATTTCAGTACAAAAAAAGGTACATTTGATATCAAAGAAGTTGTATTCCAAGCGTCCGGAGATGAAATCAACCGATTACTGACGGTATCTTCCGATGTTGTTGTTGCGTCGCTTATTGGACAGATTGATCTAAAAACAATTGTTCCTTATTTTAAAATGCTTGCCATGCGCTATGCACCTGCAATTGGTTTTGAAAAAGAGCTGTACAATAATCAAAACTTTGAACTGGACCTTCAAATCAAATCATTTGAACCCATCGCGACCTTCTTTAAAAAGGAAATCAGCCTCGATAGCGGAGCAACTATGCACGCTAAATTTTCAAGCGAGGAAAACGCTGCACAATTCAATTTATATAGTCCCATTTTCAAATATAGTGGCATAAAGATTTCTAACCTTATTGTAGATCAGATCTCCAATACAGAATCCATGTCTGTATCAGCTTCAGCAGACCGTATAAATCTCACGGATAGCACCTATATTAAAAATGTAAATATTGCTAACATTCTTTCCAATGATAGTTTACGTTTCAATATAAAATTATCCGAACTAGATGCTAGTAATAACCTTGATCTTAATGGTGTTATTCGTTTTGCTCACCAGAAGCCTGCATTTATCAGTTTTGATCCATCAACTATTATTATTAATAAAAACCAATGGTCACTTACCCAGGGTTCAGAACTTAAAGTTTCCAAAGGGAAATGGTTCTTGCAAGATTTGACGTTACAGCATGACGAACAAAAAGTACTGCTCAATGGGATATTGTCTAATGCTGAAAGCGACCAATTGAATATCTTATTCAAAGATTTTAATCTAAGTTCTTTAAATGGTATTACAAAACCACTTGGCATTACTATGTCAGGAGCAATGAATGGTAATCTTGAAATCAATTCCCTTTTTAAATCCCCATATTTTATTGCTAACCTACAGACAAATCCGATCCTTTATAACCAACTTCCGATTGGTCAGCTTAGCTTAAAGGCAAATTACGACCAAAATGCCAATATTGTCCATTTAGACAGTAAAATCGATGATGGGAACAAAAGCATTACACTTGCCGGCACCTATAATATCAAAGAGGAGGAGGATAAAATAAATCTCAAGGCTTCCCTAAAGAATACTGATCTTATCCTTTTCCAACCTTTTTTGAAATCATTAGTTTCAAATCTCCAAGGAAGAGTCCATGGTGAGCTTGATATCAAAGGAAATATCGACAAGCCAAAAATAAGTGGAAATGCTAATTTCACCGATGCATCATTTATCATCAATTATTTAAGGACTCCCTACCATCTTACTGATAAAGCCATTATAGTATCAAATGGTATTTTCCTTAATAATTTTAAAATTCTTGATACTAAAAACAGTGAAGCCCTTGTCAATGGTATGGTCGATCTAAATAAGCTTTCCGATCCGACTATTGATATTAAGGTAAGAGCGAATAATTTTTTAACGCTCAACACTACGCTTAAGGACAACAATCTTTATTATGGAACAGCATATGCCAGTGGTGATTTCAACTTCAAAGGTCTAACTTCAGCTATCAATATCGATATCAAAGCTAAGTCGGAAGACAATACAGTTATTAACATTCCCTTCAATAGTTCGATGACAATCAGTGATAACGATTTTATCTATTTCGTTTCTCCAGATAGCGCAATTACCTCCGAACAGATTAAAAGAAAAAGTTTCAATGGTATCACGATGAATATGGATCTTTCTTTAAGTCCAAATGCAGAAATGAATTTATATACTACTTTAGGTGGTGTATCTGGACGTGGAACAGGAAATATCACAATGAATATCAGCTCTCTAGGTGACTTTGGAATGTTCGGCGATTACATCATCAGTTCGGGTAAATTCAATTTTAAAGCACAGGATTATCTGAATAAGATCTTCGATCTTAAAGAAGGAGGAACTATTCGCTGGGCTGGTAAACCCGCTGAAGCCAACATTAATTTGACTGCGATCTACCAACAAAGAACTTCCCTGTCCCCTCTTTATAATGCGGCAGGACAAACAGACAATCCGCAACGAATTCTTGCCCAGGCGGATATGAATCTAAAAGGTTTATTGAGTCAGCCCGAAATAAATTTTGATCTCAACTTTCCTCAGGATCCATATGTCAAAGATGAACTTCAAGGTTATCTTTCAGATGTTAACAACATCAATCAGCAAGCCCTCAGTTTAATCGTTCGCAGAAGCTTTACGCCAGGATCACAGACTGACTTCGGTAAAGAAGTCAACAATACCTTATTATCTGCCGGAACTGAAATTGCATTCAATCAATTAAATAATATCATTGCAGAATCTCTAAATATCAATTTTTTCGACATCAATATTAAAAGTTTAAATGATGCTTCAGCATCCCTGAGACTTTTTAATGATCGTTTAATCTTGACGGGTGGAATCACAGATAACAGGAGCAACCAGCTCACGGATTTAAATGTATTCTCGGACCGTGTAACTACGGATGCAGAAGCCCTGTTTTATCTTCGTAAAGATGGTCGTTTACTTCTAAGAGGGTCTAACCGTCTAAATACACGGAATTTCCTTATCAATCCTAATGGTGAGGAGTATGTAAGTGCCGTGGGTTTAGTATACCGTCAGGAGTTCAATTCCTTTTCAGAATTTCTATCGCGGATGTTTCCATTTGGAAAAAAGAAAAAAGCGAAATAGCAATAGCCCTTCAACAGCTTAATAATTTATTCAATTAAAAACAAATAGACCATTTTGGTGCAAACAACATGAAGGTTATATAAAAGCTCGTGTAGTTATACTAAAACTTTCTTGTCAAAGGCTCACTTGATAATATATCAAGCTTAGAAACCATTAATTGCAACTAAAAAAGCCTTTCCAAAATATGGAAAGGCTTTTATATGATTAGAAGTTAAATAGCTTACGCTAATTTTTCGAATGCACTATATTCGATCTCTTCTTTATTGATTTTAATTTGCTCTTTTAAGAATTCGAACACTTTAAGTGCTTTTGCTTCTTCGAACAAACGGTTTCCTTGCTCTCTATCTTGCAACATTTGAATTGCATATTGCGATAATTGCTCATCACTTGGCTCCTCATTGATGTTGTACATTTTGATCTGCGCATAAATACGCTCTTTTGCCAAATTGATTACTTCATCATATTTAACTTCAAGACCATTTTCAGTAACAACACGGTTCTCAATGATCGTCCATTTCAAGTTATTCAAGAAATCAGCAAAACCTTCGTTCAACTCTTCTTCAGAGATACTTGGGTTCGTTGCTTTTAACCATCTTTTCAAAAACTCTTCTGGAAAAGCTACATCAACTTTTTCCATACCGAAAGTATACATATCATTACGTAAACGTTGGTCAGAATTTTGTTTGAATAAGTTTTCAACTTCTTCTTTTACTTTTGTTCTGAATTCAGCTTCTTCAGTAACTTCGCCTTCAGCAAACAATTTATTGAAGAACTCCTGATTTAAATCAGACTCTTCTAAACGGTTGATATTTTTTACCGTTAACTCAAATTTAGTAACGTCCAAAGCTTCAACCTCCTCAGGAGTGATTCCTAAAATACGGGAGATATCTTCAGCATTGAATGCTTTTTTAATATCAATCTTAACCGTATCATCTTGTTTAAGACCTACTAAAGATTTTTTAATTTTTGCATCTTCGATAATATCAGTACGTACCGAAGTTGTTTTCTCAATACCGTCTTCTTTATCTTGTTTCAACGTAGCGTATAAGACATCACCTTCTTCAGAAACTTCAGGGTTAGTCATTTTACCATAGCTACGACGTAAATTTTTAATACGTGATTCTAAAGTTTCATCATCAGCCTTAATGTCATATTCTGTAAATTCAGCTTCTTTAGTGAAAGGATTTACAAATTCTGGAGCTAAACCAATTTCATACTTAAATTGGAAGTTATCTTTATAGTCCCAGTTATATGTAGCCGTTTCTTCAATAGGAAGAGGTTGACCTAAAACTTCTAATTTATTCTCGCCGATGTACGCTGTAATTTTATCATTAACAATTTTGTTTACTGTATCCAACAAAATTGATTTACCATAAGTACGTCTAATATGTGCTGCAGGCACTAAACCAGGGCGGAATCCAGGTAATTTAGCTTTTTTAGCTTGATCCTTGATTTCTTTGTCTACTTGTGGGTTATAATCTTCTGGCGCTAAATCAACTTTAATTACTGCGTTGATCGCGTCAACTTTTTCGTGTGAAATGTTCATACTCTTTCTAAACCGTTACGCATTATTTTGATAAAAAAAAATCCTCCCGATGATTTAATTTCGGGAGGACATTCAAGTGCGGAAGAAGGGACTCGAACCCCCACGTCTTGCGACGCCAGATCCTAAGTCTGGTGCGGCTACCAATTACGCCACTTCCGCATTAGGATTTCTTGTTGGCACAAAGATAGAAACGAAACGTATATGATGCAAGTCTTTTCTCAATAAATTTTCATTATTTTCTAATTTATATTTTATGGTAAAAAATAAATTTGCATAATTCATTCTTATTCATTTACTTTGAAAAACAAAGTACTTTTATGAAACAAGAAGATTTAGTAAAAGAAATAGCAAGTATTCGGAATTTAATGGAAAAATCTAGCAAATTTATTTCCATTAGCGGGATTTCAAGTGTTCTTATTGGTACATATGCACTACTAGGAGCAGCATATGCCTACTATGAAGTTTATGGCTTTGATAGTCAAATGGGTTATCGGGATCATTATGTCAATGAACCATTGATTATCATGAAACTTCTAACAACAGCTATACTCGTTTTAATAGCCTCTATCTTTACAGGAGTCTACATGGCCATAAAAAAAGCTAAAGCTAACCGCCAAAATATATGGAATACCACAAGCCGGGCTTTATTGTTTGCAATGGCAGTTCCGCTTTGTACTGGAGGCCTATTTGCCATCATAGCTATCTTTAAAGAAAACTATGCGGTGGTATCCTCTATCCTATTGATTTTTTACGGTCTGGCACTTACAGCCGGTAGTCATTATACATTTAGTGAAATAAAAGGTCTTGGAATTTTAGAAATTGTCTTAGGACTATTAGCTTTGCTTTTTCCAGGCAATGGAATTATTTTTTGGGCATTGGGATTTGGAGTTCTACATATCATATATGGAGTAATCGTTCATAAAAAATACGAATAGTGAATTTAGACTTAACACAGTATAATAAAGTATTTGAAAATAAAGTCCGCTTACAGATCATGAGCGTATTGATGGCTAATGACGAATATGATTTTAATTCATTAAAATCCATACTGGATGTCACTGATGGAAATCTGGCTTCTAATTTGAAAACATTGGAAAAGGAAAAATACATCGAAGTTTTTAAAACCTTTGTCGACAGAAAACCAAATACACGATATAGAAGAACAACCGAAGGTGAAAGGGCTTTCGAAGAACATTTAAAGGCTCTTGAAAAATTGATCAAACAACAATACAAATAATTTTTTTATCCATTTACTTTGAATTTCAAAGTACTTTTAAAATAAAAAACATGAAAATACGATTAACCATAATGCTCGCTTTGTACAACTCCAGTCAAAAGATTTACACAGAGTTATTTAAGCAAAATAAATCAGCTTGGAAAATCAGTAAAGAAGATTTCCTAAAATTCCCGAAAGACTCTTTGGGATATCATATAGGTATATTCTATCAAGAGAAAGGTTTTGATGTTATCCCAAAACTAGAGAATCACGATGTGTTTCATGTCATCACAGAGTGCGGCACAGAAATACAGGACGAAGTTGCTATGCAGTATCTATTACTTGGCAATGGAAAGATAAGTTTATACCAATTTGCCATGATTGGAATAGGGACCTGTATATATCCCGAATATCTAAAAACGTACTTCAGAGCATTAGCAAAAGGAAATTCTATGCAAAAATTCTATGATCTGGATTTTAAGGCATTATTGAAAATTCCTTTAGCTGAAATCAAAAACAGCTTATCTTTTAATTTAAAAACACACCTTAACCATCATAATTTAACAGCATTATAAATTTAAAATCATGGAAACAAATAAAACACCCCTCTTAGAACGTATTGGTTCATCTATTTTCGCCAAACTGAGTACCATTGTTGTACTGGTTCTATTACTGCTAATCCCATTATTCTGGGTGAAGGATCTTATTGAAGAAAGAAAAAATAGACAGTCAGAAGTAAGCAGTGAAATTGCATTTAAATGGGCTGGTCAACAGGTGATATCAGGCCCTATTATTGCCATCCCCTATCAGGTTGTAAAAGAAATTGTAACTACGGATAAGAACATCATCTCCACTAAGAATACCTACATAACACAATACGTTTACCTAATGCCAAAATCATTGGACATTAATAGTGTGATTTCACCAGAATCGCTTAAAAGAGGTATTTATAAAAGCGTCGTCTACAATGCCCAACTTGATTTAAAAGGTTCCTTTGATGCGATCGATTTTAACAAAATAGACTTGAGCGGTCAGGAACTAGAATGGAAAAATGCCAAAATACTGATTGGTTTAAGTGATCTTAAAGGGCTTGGAGCATCTCCAAGTTTGGTTTTCAATCAAACGAAAATTGACTTCGAACCTAATATGTCTGCTCTAAATCCTTTTGAGAATAACATGATTGCAGCCATCGATCTTTCTCAAACAAAAACAACCTTAGGTAATTTTCAAATTAAATTTAATGTAAGAGGTTCGCAATCCATTAACTTCCTTCCATTGGCAAAACAGACTAAGATCCATACCCAGGGAAATTGGGCTAATCCAAGTTTTAACGGTGCCGTTTTAGCCGATGACCGAAATATAACAGGGAACAATTTTGAGGCAACCTGGAATATTCCAAGTTTCAACCGTAAATTTTCGCAACAATGGGTTGGTGAAGCAGAGAAACTGTATGAAATTAAAAACAATTATGAAATCAGTAATGCCGTCAGTGAAGGATATAGCAGTACTGTCGAACCTATCACTACCACTGAGAGCAGTATAGCGACAGAAAAAGATATGATTCAAATCAACTTCTTAGAGGAAGTCAATAATTATCAAAAAACTACCCGTGTAGCCAAATATGGAATTTTGATTATTATTCTAACATTTGCAGCACTGTTTTTCACAGAAATTATAAAAAAACAACGCATACATCTTATACAGTATATGCTGATTGGTTTTGCTATGGTACTCTTTTACTCACTGCTTCTTTCCATTAGTGAGCATCTGGGTTTCAACCTCGCTTACCTACTAGCCGCATTAGCTACTATTATTCTTATCGCTTCATTCATTAAATCTATTACCAATGATAGCAGGTCTGCACTTATCTTTTCTGGAATACTTTCCATTTTCTATAGTTTCATATTTATCTTAATGCAATTACGTGATTATTCACTCATAGTGGGTACAATAGGTATATTTATCATATTGGCAATTTTAATGCGCATATCCACAAAGATCAATTGGTATCAATACGATAAACGATGAGATTGGCAACAGAAGGTATCAAGATATATTTAACATATATCTTGATACTCCTTAAAAGAAAATAATAAGATATGGTATATCTTATTAAATTTATACACACCCCCCATATACAGAATCTGAAAACTCATCATTAAGCATATCGTAGAAACCGACATAGATATGTACTTGTTCATCGCTATTGAACAGCTGATGTTCCCATACCATTTTGCCTTCGTTTGAGATCGCCGCACCCTCGTTCAAAGCAGCGTACTTTTCTATAACATATGCCAGGACAACCACCGCAGCTGAATAACCTTTACATGCATCCTTATTCCATTCGACATGAAGTTTATTATCCTTCCGCTCTACCTTAATAAGCAGCGGTGGTGTCATATCTCCTCGGAAAACTAATACTTTTTCAGGATTAATATAGGGCATGTTGTCTGCATCATAATCGATCGCATTATTGAATAAATAGGATTGAGCTGATTGAAAAGCCCCAACACGGCTACCTTTAGGGGCTATATTTTTATAACCAAACGCAATCGGTTTTTTAACATATGTCAAAAATTGGGATACGACCTTCATCCGCATGCGATTAATGATCGTTAACTTACTTGGAGCTCTTTTTATAACAAATGGTAGAGAGCGGATAACGGATTGTCCATTTAACTGATACCCTACTACGTTTCCGACTTTACCCGAAAAGGGTCCATTTATTCCTGCTTTTAATATTGCCATATTACTAGGTTATATTGGAAATTGGTTAAGATGCATGACCTACTAAGATTACATCTATATATCATGCTGTTCTAATATAATAATTAAAGTGATAATATAGAAGTTATAAAGAGGTTAAATAGAGGTTTTATAGTGCTTTACCTCTATAAACCCTCTAGAAACCCTCTATAATGACTCTAATATATCTCTAAATATAGTAATGAGATATATAGTTATGTAACCGTATTTTACTAGTAAGAGTATTACAATATCTAAGAGTGTAACACTCATATCACATCAGTTTGTATAACGAGACAGCACATACATAATGATCGGTCAAGATCCCTCCTTTTGAAGGGATAGGAGGGAAATACGCAATTAATGCTACTATTGATTATCAATTATACACGCTATTTGTGGAAACATAGCGTGTATAATTATTTAAATAATGGAAAAAAAACGTCAATCTCCTTCATAAAATTCTCATCATGAATTAATTATTTTAAAATAAATTTTGAAACAAAATAAAATCTACTAACTTTGTAGAGTATTCAGAATTGCACGTTGCAATACCAACCGAGTTACATAACCGCGGTGGTAAATTAATATGGGTTTCGACCAAAAATATCTGGATACAGTTTATGGTTTAATCCTTTAAATTTTTAAATTGTATGTCAACACCAAATCTTTATCAACATTTACTGGAAAAATTCAGTTATTATTCAATCAACGAACTGATACAGCTCAACAATGATACGGTATCGGAAAAAGGTTGGGGTTCTTCCAAATCTACATTCCGCACTGCGCTCATAAGTACTTTTTCTAAAAGAGGGCTAGATCTTTCCAACATCATTTCTAGAGAAGATGGTTTTACTTCCGTAAAGTATGTCGCAGTAAGATTAGAGGAAAATACGCTTATCCCGATTCTCCAATAAGAGCAAAGACAGCTTTAAAATTGCGTATTCACTCAGCGCTAAAAAGGTTAAATAGCCCTTCCTTTTTGAGCACTGAGTGAAGCTTTTTTTATCCAACTAATTCTATATAATTTTCAGTCACTAATATCAATGCTATGCTTTTTTTAATGCGCTAAGATAGTATTTTATAATTTCTCCAATTCCCTTCAATAGTTTAACACAAAGTGATATCGCGTCATTCTGAACAATTCCTTCACCTTGTTTTCTTTCTCCAATACTTTATTTAATATGTTAAATGATCTTAGATTTTGTATCTTGCCTGTTCATATTCGTATTCTTTATGAAAAAAAAATCTTTAATAACGCTTTCCATTTTATTATGCGCTTCGGCATCAATAGCTCAGGAAAACAAAGAAACCAAAATGGTTCTTAATATGGAAAACACCGCAAAAGCACCATTAGATCCGCAGACACTTTGGAAATTAGGCCGTGTTTCTGGAGAAGGAATTTCAACAGATGGAAAAACTTTAGTATATGGTGTCTCTAATTATGCTATAGAAACAAACAGTTCGGAAAAAAACCTTTACACATTATCCCTAGAAACAGGTAACACAGCTCCTCTAACAAGTGAAAAGGGCGGTGAGTCTGTCGTACAGATTACAGAAAATGGCGATATCATTTACTTGTTCAAAGGGCAACTTTGGAAAAAGAATAGATATAAAGGTGAAGCTATACAATTGACACACAGCGAAACTGATCTAGAAAATGTAAAGCTATCTCCAAATGGTCAATATATTTTATTTAGCAAAGCAGTTTTAATCAAAAAATATCACAGTACCGACAAATATCCTGATTTACCAAAATCTGACGCTTATGTTTTTGACAATCTTGACTACCGTCATTGGGACACGTTCAATAATGGAAAATTCAATCATCCATTTGTAGCCAGCTATAACAACGGTAAGATTGGCGAAGCAATTGATTTATTGCAGGATGAGCCTTTCTATAGCCCTCAAATGCCATTTGGCGGTTCTGAAGATTTTGAGTGGACACCAGATAGTAAAGCTGTGCTATATGTCAGTAAAAAAAGGTTTGGAACAGAGTATGCCGTGAGTACAAATACGGATATCTACCGCTATGATCTTACTTCTAAGCAAACAACAAATCTGACTGAGGGTATGAATGGCTATGATACCAACCCGACTTACAGTCCAGATGGAACTAAGTTAACTTGGCTAAGTATGAAAAAAGATGGTTACGAAGCCGATAAAAATGATATCATTATTTTCGATAAAGCATCATCTCAGCGTTTAAATCTTACTGCACATTGGGACGGCACAGTAAACTCTTTCATATGGAGCAAGGACAATCGTAAGATTTATTTTGTGGCACCATCCAAAGGTACCGTACAACTTTTCGAACTGACTGTTCCTACTAATTTAAAAAACAAATCTTTAGCATCGATTAAACAAATCTCTGAAGGAAATTTTGATATCACAGGAATTGTGGGACAGGTAGCCAATCAGTTGATCGTAACATCAACAAAATTCACAAGAGCTACAGAGATTTACAAATATGACTTAGCGAATAAAAAGTTAACGGCATTGACGACTGTCAATGATAAAATGTATGCTCATATCAGTGATAATAAAATTGAATCCAGAATTACAAAAGCTTCTGATGGCCAAGATCTTTTTTCTTGGGTAATTTATCCGCCAGATTTTGATCCAACAAAAAAATACCCAACGATTTTATATTGCGAAGGTGGACCTCAGTCTGCACTGACCCAGTTTTACTCATTCCGTTGGAATCTACAGCTTATCGCTTCTCAAGGTTATATTGTGATCGCTCCAAATCGTCGCGGGATGCCTGGCTGGGGAGTCAAATGGAATGAAGCAATATCCAAAGATTGGGGCGGACAGCCTATAAGGGATTATTTATCTGCCATTGATGATATTTCTAAAGAGAAATATGTAGATACAACACGTCGTGCTGCTATCGGTGCTAGTTATGGTGGTTATTCAGTATATATGCTGGCTGGAGTACATGAAAATAGATTTAAAACATTAATTGCACATAACGGCTTATTCGATATGAGAAGTTGGTATGGTACAACAGAAGAATTGTTTTTCGCGAACCACGAACTAGGCGGTCCTTATTGGGATAAAGCAAATGTAAAATCATATACCGAATTCAACCCTTCTGAATATGTTGACAAGTGGAATACACCAATATTAATCTTTCAAGGAGGTCATGACTACCGCGTGCCGATTGGCCAGGGACTAGGTGCTTTTCAGGCTGCTCAATTGAAGAAAATCAAAAGTAGATTAGTTTATTTACCAGACGAAAATCACTGGGTGTTATCAGGGCATAATGCTCAGGTATGGCAAAGAGAATTTTTCGGATGGCTGAAAGAAACCTTATAAATTAAAAAGGCTTGAAGGTAAACTTCAAGCCTTTTTAATTTTATTTCTCCTGCTCTCCCTTTTTACCAAAGATGGAAAGCTTAATGTATTTTCCCGGCTTCTCTTTAATATCTTTCATAAGGTGATCAAGGCTTTCTGAAGCATTATTCAAATTATCATAAAGCTTATTATCATTGATCAATAATCCAATTGAACCCTGCCCTTTGTTGATCTTATCTACGATTGTTTGGAAGTCAGTCATAGCCATATTAGCTTTATCCATAGTTTGTTGGAAATCTAATTTAGCTGCTTTATCTGTTACAGTATTCAAATTGGACATGATAGCTGTGATCTGACCGCTATTATTTTTAAATGTATTGGTAATAACTTCAAGATTAGAGATAATCGTGGTTAATCTTTTACGTTCCGAACCAACCAGACCTTCTACATCTTTCGTAATTAGCTCCACATTTTTTAAAGATGTTGAAATACTATGAACACTTTGCTTAAAGTCTTCTTGAAATTGATCGTCCAAAACAGAATTGACAACTGTCAGTACAGAATCTAATTTTATGGTGATGGTTTCAACTCTTTTCTGAATAGGCTCTACTTTGTCCATTATATTTGCCTGAATACCTGAAGCTAATGTTTCACCATCTTTAGCCATTTCTGTACTATTGCCCATATCAAATACAATTGCTTTTCCACCCAGAAGATCTGTACTTGCTATACGTGCAACGGTATTTTTCGGAACTTTGTACTCGGCTTTAATTTTAAATTCTGTCAGAATGCTTCCATCTGGTTGCAATGTCATCTTAGAAACACGGCCAATCTGATATCCGTTCACTAATACAGGCTTAGAGGCTGTAAGACCATCCACTGCCTGATAAGATGTATAATAGGTATTATCACTGCTAAATACATCATTACCTTTTAAAAAGCTATATCCTATAAATAATAATGTTACTGCTATTACAGCTAAAATTCCGACTTTAGTCTCGTTTGATATTTTCAAAATAATATTTCCTTAAGGTGTTTTTATTGAACTCAATTTATCATTTAAACAAGACAATGGCAAATAAGTTTATCTTTCTACGCTTTTTTTGAATGCGCTGATTGCTGAGACTAAGTTTTGTACGATCTCACTTTGTCCTTCATCCGATAGCATATAGTCTTCTTCTGCACGATTATTTACAAAACCAATTTCGGTCAAAACCGCTGGCATTCCTGCTTCTGCTAATACTGCCAATCCCTGTTCCAGAATCCCTCGGCTTACTCTTCCTGATTTGACATATTCTTGTTGCATCAGATTTGCTAATTTGACACTTTTCTCGCGGTATTGATTTTTCATCAAAGAGAAGATGATATAACTCTCTGGATCTTTTGGGTCAAATCCCTGATAATTTTCTTTATAATTTTCCTCTAATAATAGGGACGCATTTTCACGAATTGCGGCAGTCTGCTCACCTAAGCGATGTGAACCTGATACAATTGTTTCTGTACCTCTTGACGATCTTCCTGGTGCAGAATTACAATGAATCGATATAAAAATATCAGCCTTAGCAGCATTAGCCATTCGGATACGCTTATATAAATCAATAAACTCATCTGTTCTACGGGTAAACATTACGCGTACTCCAGGCAACTGTCTTTCGATTTCTTTACCTAATTTCAAAGCCACCTCTAAAGCAATATTTTTTTCCAAAGAACGTGATCCTTTGGCTCCGGAATCCCTCCCACCGTGGCCGGCATCAATTACAATTGTTTTAATTTGATAATCCTGGGGAGGAGTAACATGCGCTTTAGAAATAGTATTGCTTGGAGGAGTAGCACTCGTCAAAACCATAAATAGAAAAATCGCTGGAGCTAAAAAAAATATAAGTTTCCGCTTTCTAATATTCAAATCTAATTTCATGTATATTTTTTTTGATTTCTGTAATTTAATAACAAAATGTAATGAGTAATATTGTGGTACAAAAATAGGAAATGTTAATCTCGTTAAAAAACATCACTTTCTATTTGTTTTTGACTAATTTTGTCAAGCTTAGTTTAAATATTTTTACAAAAATAACATTTGTCTTTAATTTTGAAGTCGTTAACACACATTTTAACAATATTTCTTATTCTTTCGCTAAGTGTTTCTGCAACATTTTCGCAAGAAAAAACCCCCGTAAAGACAACGTCAAAGAGTCTAAAAGACTCTGTTTCGGTCAAAGGAACAACTGATTCCGTTCGTGTTAAACGAGATTCTACAATTATCGGCAAAGACAGTACCAAAAATAAGGGTGGATTGCAGGCGGAGGTCAGTATCATCGCTAGAGATTCACAACGTACGGAAGTCGATAAAAATATAAGTCACTTATATAGAGGTGCTAAAGTTAAGTATCAAGATTTTGAACTATCTGCCGATTATATTCGATTAGACCGAAATAAAAAACAAATATTTGCATCAGGTATTATCGACCATAATGGCAAGTATGTAGGGCGTCCTATTGTAATGACTGGAGCTGAAAGTCCTAAAACGGTCGACTCCCTCCTATATGATTACGAAAAACAAGAAGGTAATACCTACGGAATCATGACTGATGTAGAAGGAGGTTATATCCAGGCAAAGGTAGTTCGTAAGAATATTTACGATGAAATGTCGCTGTATCATGGACTGTATAGTACCTGTAATCTTCCAGAACCACACACACACTTCGGGATTTTTCTCAGCAAAGGTATTGTGACTAAAAACCAAATTATCGCAGGTCCATCCTATCTCGTATTACAGAACATACCTTTAAAATTTATCGGTTTCCCGTTTGCCTTTTTCCCTAAACCGGACAAAAGATCTTCAGGTTTTTTATTTCCATCATTTGGAGAAGATTACACCCGCGGATTTGCCATGCGTGACATCGGTTGGTATCTAGCTTTCAATGATTATTGGGATAGTGAAGTTCGAGGAAGCTTATATTCGAAAGGATCATGGGAAGCATCGATCAATACAAGATATACAGTCAACTATAAATATAATGGTGGATTCAATATCCGTTATGCCTCAACCAAAGCCGGAGTTGAAGGAACAGATAATTATGGGACTAACAAAGATTTTAATGTTACCTGGAACCATACACAGCGACAGGAAGCAAATCCGGGAACATCTTTTTCTGCGAATGTAAATTTTGGAACTGGATCATATTTTCAAAATACGGGTGTTAACGGTACCAATAATTTTAATGATATTACCAAAAACAACATGTCTTCTTCCATTAGTTATGGACGTGTATTTGCCGATGGAAAAGTCAACTTTACTTCGACTTTAAGTCATCGTCAGGACATGAATAAAGGTGATATTCAGTTACAACTTCCAAATTTCAGTTTAAACGTTTCTTCTTTCAATCCTTTTGATTCAAAAGAACGCGTGGGAGAACAAAAATGGTTTCAACGAATCAATGTCGGCTATAGCTTACAGGGAACCAACACCCTGAACACGAACGAATCTAGAATTTTCAGAAAAGAAACATTAAAAGAGTTTACAAACGGATTTCAACATAATATCCCGATCAGTTTATCTTTAAATGCTTTAAAATATTTCCAATTCAACACAAGTGTGAATTACACGGAAAGATGGTATTTACAAAGTACCCGTAAACGAATGGAGAATACCAAACAAGGTTATGTTGAAGCCCTTGATACAGTCCAAGGTTTCAGAAGAGCTTATGACTATTCATTATCGACCGGGCTATCAACAAAAATCTATGGTAGCTATCCAAAAATAGGTAAAATACAGGCTATAAGACACGTCATCACTCCATCTGTCAATTTAAATTATAGACCCGATTTTTCTGATGCCATGTATGGTTTTTATAAAAACTATGTGGATCAGTACGGAATCATAAACCGTTATTCTATTTTTGATAAGAATGTATACGGCTCACCTTCGGCTGGAAAATCCATGGGAATAGGTTTCTCTGTTGATAATAATATCGAAGCTAAAGTAAAAAGTAAATCGGATACGACAGATGGTGGAATTAAGAAAATTCCGATCCTACAAGGTTTATCATTTAGTGGAAACTACAATTTTGTGGCCGATTCCATGAAATTATCACCCATCTCTTTCTCTGGAAGAACTGCTGTATTTGGTGAAAAAATTAACATTAACTTCAACGGAACATTAGATCCCTATGCAATTGATCAAGCAGGACAACGCTATAATAAATATATGTTCAGTGATGGTAAACTTGCACGTTTGACCAATTTCGGTCTTTCATTTGATTATAGTTTCAATCCAAAGGCCTCAAAAAACAGAAATAATAACATCGATTCTTTACGTAACCAAATGGGAGCCAATATGACTCCGGAACAGGCACAGGCTCTATCCCGCATCAGTGCCGACCCGAATGCGTTTGTGAATTTCAATATACCTTGGAACTTAGCCGGATCATTTAGTTTCCAATATTCTAAGCCAGGTCATGTTTCGACCATCACGAGCACGGTAAATATTCATGGTGATTTTAGTTTAACGCCGAAATGGAAAGTAACCTTTAACTCGGGCTACGATCTAAAAGCAAAAGAGATATCGTTGACACAGTTTAATATCTATAGAGACCTTCACTGTTGGGATATGGCAATTGGATGGACACCTTTTGGAAGATACCAAAGTTATAACATTACGATAAGAGCTAAATCTTCAATCCTGCAAGATTTAAAACTTTCGAAAAGGAATAGTTCAGGTGGCAGTTATTTTTAATAACTGCTTTTTTTTAACATTTTTAATTGACCTAAAAGATTCAACATTGAAATTCGGTAGCTTTTGCTCGCAACACCAGTACGTTTCTTTTATTATATATCCATGAAAGCACAAATTATAACCATAGGAGATGAAATCCTGATCGGTCAAATTATTGATACCAATTCAGCCTGGATAGCGACTCAGCTTCAAAACAATAATATCTCCGTAACACAGATCCTTTCGATCTCGGACAAAGAGGAAGCCATCTTCAATGCATTATCCAATAGTCAGGATCAGACGGATGTTGTACTTATTACAGGGGGATTAGGTCCTACGAAAGATGATATAACCAAGCAAACTGCGGCGAAGTATTTTAATACTTTCCTGCAACGCGATGAAAAAGTCTTACAGCATGTAACGCAATTTTTTGAAGCTCGTGGAAAAGAAATGCTGGAAATCAACAGACAGCAAGCGGATGTGTTAAAAGGATGTACTATCCTGTTCAATCAATACGGTACTGCTCCGGGTATGCTCATAAAAAAAGGTGCTACCACCTATATCTTTATGCCTGGTGTTCCTTTTGAAATGAAACATCTCATGAACACACAAGTATTACCCATACTTTATAAACAAGATAACACAACCTATCTGGCACAGGAAAATATTATCGTTGGAGGAATTGGTGAATCTTATCTCGCTGAAAAAATAGCGGATCTAGAATCTGAATTACCTACACATATTAAACTCGCATACTTGCCCACCCTTGCCTTTGTTAGGCTCCGGCTATCGGGAACTGGATCTCATAAAGACGACATTACAAAAGAAACAAAAGAATTCTCAAGTAAGCTGATCGACAGACTTGCTGATCATGTCATTGCAAATCATGACACCTCAATAGAAAATTTTTTAATTCAGAAATTTATTCGTCACCAGTTAACGTTAACAACAGCAGAAAGCTGTACTGGAGGCAGTCTTGCCGCTATGATCACTGCGGTGCCTGGCTGTAGTGCGATGTATGTGGGTGGTACCGTTCCTTATTCGAATAAGCTAAAGCAACAGCTTTTGGATGTTAAAGAAGAAACACTGAGTCAATACGGAGCAGTAAGTGAACAGACTGTTATTGAAATGGCTCAAGTTGCTAAACATAAATTTGATACAAACTACGCGGTTGCAACCAGTGGAATTGCAGGGCCAACAGGAGGTACTCCAGAAAAGCCGGTAGGTACAGTTTGGATCGCAATTGCCGGTGAAAAAGAAACCATTGCCAGAAAGTTCCAATTTCAAAATGACAGAACAATAAATATCGAACGAACCAGACAATTAGCGCTTTTCATGCTTTGGCAATTACTTGTCAAAGAACATCAGATAGGCATTGATTTGTAAAATATTATTCCGCAAAAATTGATTTATCAAAAATTATATTTTACTTTGTAAAATATAAACCTTAAAATAACTAACTTAGTATTTAAAAGGATTGCAGTTGAATTATTATGGCATTATATAAATTATTACTTCCTAAAATGGGGGAAAGTGTATCTGAAGCTACTGTAACAAAATGGTTAAAACAACCAGGTGATACCATTAGTGAAGATGAAGCAATTTTAGAAATAGCAACTGATAAAGTCGATTCGGATGTACCTTCTCCAGTAAAAGGAATATTAAAAGAACAACTTTTTTCAATTGATCAAGTTGCACAAGTAGGTGATATAATTGCCATTATTGAGATCGAAGGTGACCAAGATGGATTAGAATCTCCAACAGTAGATACACAATCAGCATTAGAGAAAAATCAAGACAAAATAGAAGTTACTCCGACTACGATTCAGATTGAAGATAAAAAAATAGAAATACCAGGATTAAATCAGATTCAACCTGCTATTGAAAATCATCAGTCCAGCATTCATAATGGAATTAGATTCTATTCTCCTTTAGTCAAAAATATAGCTTCTCATGAAGGCTTAAGTCAACAAGAGTTAGATCAGGTTGTTGGAACAGGTTCTGAGGGACGTGTAACCAAAGAAGATATTTTAAAATATGTAACACGCAAAAGAGAGCAGACTGGCACTGATTATACTAGCACACGTGCAACTCAACCAGTAGCAACTGTTGTTCCCGAGAAAAAAGAACAGTATGCTGCAACTCCAGTTGAAACTGCTCATACTATAAATTCAGGCGGGGATGAAATCATCGAGATGGACCGTATGCGCAAGATCATCGCAGATCATATGGTGAAAAGTGTACAGACTTCACCACATGTATGTTCTTTTGTGGAAGCAGATGTTACTAATTTGGTCAACTGGCGCAATAAGGCGAAAGAGGTGTATAAAAAGAGAGATGGCGAAAATATCACCTTCACTCCTATTTTTATTGAAGCAATCGCTAAAGCGCTAAAAGACTTCCCTATGGTCAATATTTCTGTTGATGGGAATCATATTATCAAAAAGAAAAATATCAATATTGGAATGGCCGCCGCTCTTCCAAATGGTAATCTAATTGTTCCTGTAATCAAAAATGCAGATCAATTAAGCTTAGTGGGACTTAGCAAATCTGTCAATGATCTGGCTAATCGCTCACGTGCTAACAAGTTAAAACCTGATGATACCCAAGGTGGGACATTTACCTTTACTAATATTGGTGCTTTTGGAAATATCATGGGTACCCCCATTATCAATCAGCCTCAAGCAGCTATTCTGGCCGTTGGTACTATTAAGAAGAAACCTGCTGTTATTGAAACAGAACATGGTGATCTAATTGGTATCAGACAGATGATGTATCTTTCGCTATCTTATGATCATCGTGTCATAGATGGAGCATTGGGAGGAACATTTTTGAAAAGAGTGGCCGATTATTTAGAGAACTGGGATATTAATCGCGAAATCTAACGTTTTATAGCATAACAAAAAGGCTTCTTTTAAATTAAAAGAAGCCTTTTTGTTATGCTAAGCATTCAAATGTTTATGAATTACAATACGGTAACGCCAGTATAATAAAACAGACGATGTGAGCAAGCCCAAAGTTAAACCATACCAGATTCCTTCTACGCCCATTCCTAAATGAACTCCCATAAAATATCCACTTGGCAATCCGATGATCCAATAGGCAATAAAAGTGATTAATGTCGGGATATTGACATCCCCCATACCTCTTAATATGCCTAAACCTACAACCTGAGTTCCATCAAAAAGCTGAAATAATCCAGCTATAATCAACAAATGAGCTGCAATAGTAACGACTGCCATGTCCTGTGTAAAAATAAAAGGAAGGTAGTTATTAAAGATAGCAAAAAGTGAAGCCGTCAGTGTCATAAATACTAAAACCAATTGATAAGAGGAAACTGCAAAACGCTGTAAACGAAAGAAGTTTTTGTTACCAAAGCTATTCCCTGTTTTAATAGTTGCAGCCGCCGCAATTCCACTTGCCATCATATAAGTCATAGCAGCTAATTGAATAGCAACCTGATGTGAAGCTTGCTCAACAGCACCAATAGTACCAGCAATCAATGAGGCCCCTGCAAATGCGCCGATTTCAAAGACATATTGCATGGCAACAGGTGCTCCTATTTTTAAGATTTTTCGAACCCGGATAAGATCAACAGCCCATAGTTTAAATTTACTGATATAAGGCTGAAAATAAGAAGATTTCATAACATAGAACAACATGACGACCATCATCATAATACGGTCGATCAACGTACTGTATCCTACCCCACTGACTCCCATAGGTTTGATACCAAACATTCCTTTAACAAAAATAACGGCCAAGATAATGTTGAGAACATTGCCCCATATGGTAATATTCATGGCTTGTTTAGTAAAACCTAAACCTTCAGCAAATTGCTTAAATGCACTGAAAATCATCAAAGGAAAGATAGATAAACTCAGAATAAGTAAATAAGGTTTCGCCTCTTTTACCACCGCAGGATCTTGGTCTAGATGATCAATAGCCAACATAGAACCAAAATATACGAGGCAAAATAAGAGTATCCCTGCTATGGCATTCATCCAAATACTATTCGAAAGCAACTTAGCACATTCTTCTTTATTACCACGTCCATTTTCCTGCGCAATTAATGGGGTAATTCCGTAAGCAATACCTAAACCAATAACCATAACGACCATAAAGACCGCATTGACCAATGATACCGCAGCCAAAGGAACTGTACCTGCAAAATGCCCTACAATGACACTGTCTGCCATATGTACCATGGTATGACCAAGTTGAGAGATCACAACTGGTCCTGCCAGTATAAAAGTGCTCCAATAATAAGGCTTGTAAGATTTTAATCGCTTCAACATATTTTCCCGCTACTTAATTTGAAAAGATTCCAAAAGTACGAGATTTTTCCCAATCCTACATTTCTTATCTATCAATAAATCATAATGAAAATGTCAAATTAGCACACTAAATTTTTACAATTGAAATGTTAATATTTCCTTAAACACTATTTCATTTTTAAAATATTGCTGTAACTTAGCATTTATAATTTATTAAAACGATAGTAAAATGTACAGTCAAATATTTGCATTTCTTAACATAGGAACATCAGAAATGATGTTGATTCTGGTCATCGCTCTTTTATTATTTGGGGGTAAAAAACTTCCTGAATTGGCAAGAGGTCTAGGGCGTGGGATCAGAGAGTTTAAAGATGCTTCAGAAGGTATCAAAAGAGAAATTTCCGATCAAATTAATAATTTCGAAAAAGACATTGATTTAAAAATAGAGGAAAATCCTTTGGCAGAAGCCCAAGCAGCAGAACAAAAAGTAAAAGAAGAAGCTGAAGCTGAAAACAAAGAAGAATCCGAAAAGAAGACGCCTCAGTTTACAGCACCTGAAGGAACTATGCAGTATAGCCGTCAGCCTGAATATGGTGAAGAGCCAAACCATTTTCAATATGGTTACAACGATCATTTTGCAGATAACGGACAAACAGAGGCAACTGAGGATAATACAACTGAATCTGTTGAAAAAACAGCAGTTGATCCAGCTAAAAAAGCAGAAGAGCCTTCTAAAGAAGCATAAGTTTAAGCCTATTATTTTCAATAAGATATCGTCAAATAAAGCTGTTGGATTATTTCCAGCAGCTTTCTATTTTAATAAATATTACATTCCCTATTTATGACACACGAAATTATAGTTTCGAAGGAATTAGCGATTAGCGAAAAACAAGTACAAACAACAATCGGATTATTAGATGAAGGTGCTACTGTACCCTTTATCTCACGTTATAGAAAAGAGATGACGGGCAGTCTAGATGAAGTACAAATTACGACCATCCGTGACCGTATTCAGCAATTACGTGACTTAGATAAAAGAAGGGAAGCCATCTTAAAATCCATCTCAGATCAAGGAAAATTAACTCCAGAACTAGCGTTAAAAATCCAGAATGTAGAGACGATGGCAAATCTAGAAGACATTTACCTTCCCTATAAGCCTAAGCGTAAAACACGTGCAAGTATGGCCAGAGAAAAGGGACTGCAACCGCTTGCTGACCTGCTGTTAGCGCAGGAACGTACAGATTTCACCGATTTAGCGGCATCACTTATTGATGAAGAAAAAGGTGTTAACTCGATCGATGAGGCACTATCAGGTGCCCGCGATATTATTGCAGAGACTATTGCTGAAAATGCTGAAGTAAGAGATAAAGCGCGTAAAATATTTGTGGACAAAGGTCAATTTGTATCTCGAGTAGTTCCAGGAAAAGAAGAAGCTGCATTAAAATATAAAGATTATTACGAATGGTCAGAATCATTAAAAAATGCACCTTCACATCGTGTCTTGGCCATGCGACGTGGTGAGAAAGAGGAACTTCTTTATTTGGATATCGAAGTTGCTGAAGAAGAAGTTATTCCTGCAATTGACCACATTTATATCAAAGCGAATAATGAAGCAGCTGCGCAAGTTCGCTTAGCCTTAACAGATAGCTTTAAGAGACTATTAAAACCTTCTATGGAAACTGAAATTCGAGTTTTGACACGTCAGAAAGCGGATGAAGAAGCTATCAAAGTATTTGCAGATAATGTACGTCAACTACTTTTGGCGGCCCCATTAGGACAGAAAAGAATTTTAGCAATCGATCCTGGATTTAGAACGGGCTGTAAAACTGTCGTGTTGGATCAGCAAGGTGCTTTACTAGAAAATACTGCTATATTTCCACATAGTGGTGCCGGAGGTCTGGCAGAAGCAACGCGGACTATACCTTACTTGGTAAAAAAATATGATATCGAAGCCATTGCTATCGGCAATGGTACAGCAGGTCGGGAAACAGAAGATTTCATCCGTAAACTGAATCTAGATCAAGTTACTATTGTGATGGTTAATGAAAGTGGCGCTTCTATTTATTCTGCATCAGAAACTGCACGAGATGAATTCCCGGATCAGGATATTACGGTGCGTGGCGCTGTCTCTATTGGTCGCAGGTTGATGGATCCGTTAGCAGAGTTAGTGAAAATCGATCCAAAATCGATCGGTGTAGGACAATATCAACATGACGTTGATCAAAACAAATTACAGAGCTCACTAGACGATACAGTTATGAGCTGTGTGAATAATGTAGGTGTTGAATTAAATACCGCATCAAAACAAATTCTAGCTTACGTATCTGGTTTAGGTCCTGCTTTGGCACAATCAATCATCAATTACAGAAAAGAAAACGGACCTTTCAAATCACGTCGTGAATTGAAGAAAGTACCTAGGTTGGGAGATAAAGCTTTTGAACAGGCCGCCGGATTTTTACGAATCCGCAATGCTGAAAATCCTTTAGATTCATCAGCAGTACATCCTGAACGCTATAAATTAGTCGAGCAAATGGCTAAAGATCTTAAAACAAATGTTCAGGAGCTGTTGAATAATGCCGAACTAAGGAAAACAATACCACTAAAAAATTATATTTCAGATGAAGTTGGTCTTCCGACACTGAATGATATTATCGCCGAATTGGCAAAACCAGGACTGGATCCACGTGAAAAATTCGAAGCTTTCGCTTTTACTGATGGTGTAAATGCAGTATCGGATTTAAGGGTAGGAATGAAATTACCGGGTATCATCACTAATATTACCAATTTTGGTGCTTTCGTTGATATTGGCGTTCACCAAGATGGACTGGTACATTTGAGCCAACTGTCGAACCGTTTTATTTCTGATCCGCACGAAGTAGTAAAAGTACAACAACATGTAGAGGTTACAGTAACCGAAATTGATGAGAAAAGAAATCGTATCGGCCTTTCTATGAAAACAAATGACGCGGCCTCAACACCAAAACCGAAACGCGAGCAAAAAAGTTTTCACAACAAAGAGCGAAAAGAAAAAGAACCTGAGACTGATATGGCTTCAAAATTAGCCGCATTAGCAAGCCGATTTAAATAACATAAAAGGGTGATTTTAATAAAATCACCCTTTTATGTTGACATTATTCGCTATTTTAGAAGCATGTTAACATTTGAAAAATTTTCATCTTCAACCGTATTGGCAGTTCCACCGTCTGAACTTTCTATATGGCTCGAATCACTTTGGTGGGATAAAAAAGGTGATTGGCAAAAAGCCCATGATTTAATCGATCATCTACAAGATTCAAAATCGGCACATGTGCATGCTTACCTACACCGCAAAGAAAAAGATCTTTGGAATGCACGCTACTGGTATAACCGAGCCAAGAAACCTGAATTTATAGGCTCACTTGACGACGAATGGGAACAATTGGTTCGCATTCATTTATTTTAACACAAAAAAAGGTTATCTCAAAGAAGCACGATGAAACTTTTATAATTAAAGTCATGACTTACTCAAGATAACCCCATTTTTTTAATTAGGTCATTAAAACTAGTAACCTGGGTTTTGAATTAACTTGGTATTTCTATTCATTTCATCTCGGTGAATGGATATGAAATACATTTTATCCAACCAATTTCTATTCTCTATACCAGGTGCAATTGTATTCACTTTATAAGAGTAGCTATAATTGTCTGTATTATATCCGTAAAGAGTCACAAGTTTACCCGCTTTTAAAGTCCCAAAAATACTTATTAAAGTAACTTGTCTTCCTATCGTTTCCTTGGCATTCATCCAACGGCGTGTATCAAAGAAGCGGTGTTCCTCATAAGCCAATTCAACACGTCTTTCATTACGATACCGATCTTTTAATTTTTGTCCAGATTCATCTTTATCAATAGCAGGCATCCCAGATCTGAATCGAATTTTATTTAGCCAAGTACGTGCTTCAGCATCCTCTCCCAATTCAAGACAAGCTTCTGCATAATTCAGTACAGCTTCAGTATAACGGAGTACTGGCCACGGCACACTTTGTCTGGTATTCTGATCAACAATTCTTGGGTCTGCATCTACAAATTTTCGCATATAATAACCTGTATAGCTTCCATTCCAATCTTCAACAGGAGAATTACGCGTATCTAATCCATACTGGATGACTTTCGCTCCCTTTTCATTGATCACCTCATACTGACCCGTTTGAATTCGATTCGCAGTATCTCTCTTCTTAACATCATCTGTCCTTGGCTTCCATTTTGCACCGTCATGTAGTATAGAAGCACCAAGGCGAGGATCACGATTGTTATATATACTGTCTGTGTGAACAGAATTATTCCAATTAAATTTTTCACCGGACAGGGTCTCATAATCATCTACCAGTAATTGCGTAGGACTATTTCCTGCCCAGTTATGATAGCCATTAGGTCCATTGTTACGCCCTACATAAGCCCCACCTTCATCTTTCAAGTCATTAAAGAATCTTCCTAAAATTAAATCCCGTTTTGCATCAGCATCGGCAATTTTTGAATTGCCCGCCATAGCTAAAGCGATATAATTTGCACGTCCATCAGCTGGCGTTTCTTTCTTAGATAAATCTAACTTATATGCAAATTCTGCTTTATCCAGCACAGCCTTTGCCGCTGCTTTAGCTTTTTGCCATCTCTCTGTACGATTTCCAGATACATAACCTAAAAGTTCTGGGTTAGCATATGCTGATATAGTTGAAGATTTGGTCTTTGCCGTTGGTACATCATGCAAATCGGAAGCCGCATATAGTAACACACGAGCTTTTAGAGCTAAAGCTGCCGCCTCATTGGTACGACCATCTACTTTTGCCACCCCACTCAATAAAGCAGCTGCCTGTTCGCAATCTTTAACAATGAAATTGACGCACTCTTCATACGTATTTCGAGCAGCAGTATAATCCGTATCTTCAAGCGTATAAATCTTGGTAATCAATGGAATTGCACCATAGAAACGCAAAAGTTGCTGATAGTAATAGGCTCTTAAGAAATAAGCCTCTCCCAGCATCTGTTTCGCTAGCGCTTCATTATTGAATTTTGGCGTAATAAGATTTTCGATCGCAATATTAGTCGCGCGGATACGCTTGTACATATTCCCATACTCATATGAATCAACAATCCAGCCCTGATCCGCTGGATTGGATCTACTCTCCGTAATGGTATTGATTCCTCTACCCGGATGGGTAAACATAGACTCGTCTGTCAACGAGGCTAACATCTGTTCATTAAAACCTCCCTGTCCAAATCCATTATATAGATCATTTACAAATGCCTGAGCGAGTCCTGCATCTGTCCATACAAGCTCTTTTGGAACCTCTGCCAATGGTTTGGTATTGACAAAATCATCATTACAGCTGGCAAATAATCCTGTAAATAATAATGCAGAAATCGGTATATAAAATAATTTTATTGTTTTCATAATGATAGCGAATTAAAAAGATAAAAGTATCCCTGTGTTGATTAATCGAGCTTGAGGATAGTAATGCCCTAAAGTATTAGTCGATTCAGGATCATACATTTTCAATTTGGACCAAGTAACTAAGTTCATACCGCTCGCATAAACTCTAAAACTTGAAATACCTAAGCGTTCCACAAGTTTCGCACTTAGATTATATCCTATTTCCACATTTTTTAGACGCAGGTAATTGTTTGAATGCAACCAATAGGTATTGTCTTTGGAATAGTACTGATCCGAACGATCGGTGATACGCGGATGTTCAGAACTAGGATTATCGATCGTCCATCTATTTTCATAAAATTCATGTAAGTAATTACCAATTGCACCAGATTCATCTGTCGCTATCCGAACTTCTCCACCCATAGCCCCTTGAAATAAGATGGATAGATCAAAATTCTTATACCGTAATCCCAGATTCAAACCACCTTGAAAAGTTGGATTCGTATTCTTATTTGTCCGCACACGATCATCCGGCGTAATCTTTCCGTCTCCATCATAATCTTTATACTTCATATCACCAGGTCTTAGATTATTCGTAATTGCCGAATAATCCAAGGTATTAGAGTTGATCTCTTCCTGACTTTTAAATACACCATCATATTGATAATACAACCCGGAATTGATCACTCTACCAGTTGTCTGCTGCCAAGATGGTGCTCCAGCAGCTTCATCCCAGAATACAATTTTATTTTTAGCATACCCACCATTGATGGAAGCACTATATCCCCAATCGCCTTTCTGATCGCGATAACCTAAATTAAACTCCCATCCTTTGTTATCAACTTTGCCGATGTTCTCAGCAGGTAAGGTCATACCCGTACTTTGAGGAATAGATGCATTACGTCTCCATAGGATTGAGTTTCTTCTATTTTTAAAAACATCAAACTCAAAGTTAATCTTACCCCCTAAAAGCTGCGCATCAATACCTAAATTATAATTATTAGCAACCTCCCAAGTAATGAAATTATTTGGGACACGGCTTTCGTATAGGGTTTTAATCATTTCATCGCCAAGAATATAAGACCCAAATTTATAAGTGGAGAAGAATTGATATTCTTGTAGGAGATCATCATAAAAGACATTATCATTTCCCATCTGACCATAAGATGCTCGTATTTTAAAATAATTAATGGCTTTTATATTATCCTTCCAAAATCCTTCTTCTGAAGCGACCCAACCTAACATCGCTCCTGGAAAAAATCCATAACGCGTTTTCTCCGGGAACATATAAGAACCATCATAACGCCATAGCAACTCAGCAATGTACTTCGATTTATAATTGTAATTGATCCTTCCAAAATAATTCAATCTTGCACGCTCCCATGCACTACCGTCATTATTCTTCTCGGCATCACCACCAGCAAACAGATAATCGACCTTATCCGATAAGAAATAGCGTCGATAAGCTGAAAAGTTATCATTTTGGATTGTTTCTCTGTTTACCCCAGCTAGTATATTGAACGTGTGATCACCAATGACCTTATCATAAGTCAGCACACCGCCCAGCAATATATTCAACTGATCTTCATCAGATTGGTTTAGCCGTGGATCTGCCGGACCTCTTTTGCCCGCTACCAATTGTGGAGTTACTCCATCAGCTTCATAAGCTCCCTGCCAAGTATACAGGTACCACGGCGTCTCCCAACGTTTAATTTTCTTAATGTATTTATCGACAGCTGCATTACCAGAAAACTTCAAGCCTTCTATCCAAGGAATTGTGATATCAATCTGTCCATTGGTTTGAAAATAATACCTTTTATCACGTTCATAACCTGTTTCGTTAGTCGTGATCACAACAGGATTTTCACCATTTTCAATGTCAGGTCCAGGCATTCCATTTGGCCAATAAGCTGGTTGTGTAGGATTACCCCGCATCAACATTCTAAAGATGGTACCCGCTCCTTTGGTTGGGAAATTTCTATTTTCTTGACGCCCTAAAACTCCAAATTTGGTTGTGATGTATTTACTTATCTTGGCATCCAAGTTAATTCTTAAGTCATATTGTTTATATCCGGTTGCAGATTTTTTATAGTAGGCATCTTGATTCTGATATCCAATTGAGGTTAGATATTTCACCGCATCATTTCCTCCGGTAATCTGTACATTATGCTTCTCTTGAGGAGACCAATTCTTTAAGGTTTCCCCATACCAATCTGTATTAGGATGTCCCCAAGGATCACTGCCATCTTTAAATAATTGAACATCTTCTGGTGTAAAAGGAGCGGAAACAGCTGTATTGTTTGGACGGATAAAAGTACCGGTCGTTTTGAAGGCATTTTGTGCTGCTGCCCACTCTGCTACCGGTAATTTATAAATCTCGAGTTCATTTCGCAATTCGGAATATTCAACGGCATCTGTCAATTTTGGAATGACCGTCGGTTGTGAAAATCCCTTATTAAAATTATACGATAATTTAGGTTTTCCGTTTGTTCCCCTTTTTGTCGTTACTAAAATAACTCCATTTGCCGCTCTTGCACCATAAATGGCTGCAGAGGCATCTTTTAAAACTGAAATATTATCAATATCTGCCGGATTTAATCGTTCAAAACCACCTTGACGTGCGGGAATTCCATCAATAACAATTAGTGGACTCGAATTTCCTAAGGTATTGGTTCCACGGATACTTATAGTTGACCCATCATAGCCGGGTTCTGCAGATCCATTCGTCGCAATTACCCCCGGCACCCGGCCTGCTAAGGCATTGGAAACATTGAGAGCTGGTGATTTTGATAGTTCAGAACCTTTTACAGCGACTACAGATCCTGTAACAGTTTCCTTCTTTTGCACCCCATAACCAACCACAACCACTTCTTCTAGGTTGGCGCTGGAATTAACGAGACTCACCATAATGCTGGTTCTTCCTTTAACTTCTTCATCTGTAGAAGTCATTCCGATCATTCGAAAATTCAACTTTCCGTCACTTGGAACATTTGTCAAAACGTACTCCCCTTTTTGATTTGTCTTGGTAGCGATATTTGTCCCTACAACAGATACAGTGACACCCTCAATTGGTGAACCATCATCTGTATTAGTGACAATGCCACTAACTGAAATCTTTTCTTGAGCCGAACTCATAAAAGTTAAACTCTTTGGATTTGCAAGCACGGGTGATTGGCAGATTGTAGATAAAGAGACGATAGCTCCCATCCAAAAGGCTTTCTTCCATTGCTGTTGACCTAAATTAAGATTGCTCATAATTTTTTAGTTTGGTTTAAAATAGTTGATGTTAATTAAATTAGGTAAACAGACTGTTTCTATTGGAAGTATACCAATAGTCTATTAAACAAGACCGTTATTTAATTTAATCGGTTTAAATTGGTAATGTATACAAAACACTAAGGCTGTATTATGTACACCAACTAAGTTATATCAAATTAAAGTTGTCTAAAAAGAAAAATATATCCTTTTATAAAAAAAATAGTTAAATTTCTCATTACCAGGAAAGTAAAAGTTGAAGAGTTTTTTTACCGTGTAACAGATGTTTGGTCGCAATAAGTTATTAACAATTTAATGTTAACAACTAACATAACGTGTTAATAATTGTAGTAATCTTAACTTATTAACACTTGGCTATTCACATATATTCTAGTTATTTATGGACAATATAAATAAGTTTAAAAAGATTATCAAAAGAAGTATAAATGTTTAATACTTTTTTTTGTAAAACTTAAATTTAAAAAATACAGCATTAAATACCATTTAATCAGCCACAAAGCAATAAATCCGGCATAAATACCTTATTCACATTTTTGTTATAAAATGTGGATAACATAAAATACAAGTCCTATAGTTATCAACAATATTAATTCACAATGTGGATAACTTCAAGGAGAGAATCATCAAATCTGATTAAAAAATAAAAATGTAGAAAATGAAATAACAAGGTAAAAAAAAGAGTCATCCGGACGGGATGACTCTTTTTTCTAAAATTATAATAATGCTACTTAGGCAAATAAGTCTGAGCTTAAATAACGGTCACCCCGATCACATGCAATAAATACAATAGTTCCTTCTTCAATTTCATTTGCTACCTTCAATGCGGCCGCAAATGCTCCTCCAGAACTCATACCTGCAAATATACCCTCCCTTTTCACTAACTCACGAGCCATCTCAGTAGATTCTTTCTGCGAGATATCTAGGATACGGTCGACACGAGAAGCGTCAAATATCTTCGGAAGATATTCCTCAGGCCAGCGACGAATCCCCGGAATGGATGACTCCTCAGTTGGTTGACAACCGACGATCTGTATTTCAGGATTTTTCTCCTTCAGATATATAGAGTTCCCCATTATCGTACCGGTAGTACCCATTGCACTAACAAAATGTGTAATCTTTCCTGCGGTATCACGCCAAATCTCCGGACCTGTAGTTTTAATATGTGCTTTATAATTATCGGGATTTGCGAACTGGTTTAAAATAAAATAATCTCCTGTGGCAGCTTTATCTTCCGCATAATCACGACAGATCTCCATGCTCTCTAATAATGTGACCTGTGCACCAAATGCCTGCATCGTTAATGTCCGTTCGCGCGTAGAAGTAACTGGCATTACTAGTTCTAAACTTAGGCCATAAATACCTGCAATCATAGCGAGTGCAATACCCGTATTTCCACTCGTTGCTTCAATCAACTTTGTATCCTTCGTAATTTCACCTCTTTCCATAGCCGATCGAATCATATTCAATGCAGCACGGTCTTTTACACTACCTGCAGGATTATTTCCTTCCATTTTAGCGTAAATCTTCACATTTCGATTACTATGAAATTTTGTGATTTCAACTAAAGGAGTATTGCCAATGGTATCAATGATATTTCCCATATTAAATTAAAGGTTTGGAATCTATAAATTTAGAATTTGCTTGATGATAGACAGTTGTATAAGGCTCTACAGAATTTGTCAACCACACATTTCCCCCGATAACGGAGTGATGGCCTACAACAGTATCGCCACCTAATATGGTTGCTCCCGAATAAATAATGGTATGATCTTCGATTGTAGGATGCCTTTTCACATTGCATAAAATTTTCTCAACACTCAATGCGCCTAGCGTCACCCCCTGATAAAGCTTTACATAATTTCCGATAACACAGGTTTCACCTACGACTAAACCTGTACCATGATCAATATAAAGATGATGGCCGATAGTTGCTGCCGGATGAATATCAATGCCCGTCTTCGAATGCGCGTGCTCTGTTAAAATACGGGGTATCAAAGGAACACCAAGACGGTGAAGTCTATTTGCGATCCGAAAAATACTTATTGCGAAAAAACCGGGATATGTACGAATAACTTCCCGTTGATTCTTTGCTGCCGGATCGCCTGCTATTAAAGCATCAGCGTCTGAACACATCAATTCATATAATTGTGGTAATGATTGAAAAAAATCACGTGCAACAAGCGAGTGATCACATGCTTCACAAGCCTTTGATTTACTTAACAGTTGCTCTAATTCAAGCTCAGCTTGCTGAAAAGCAAGTTGCACTTCTGCGACAGATTTTATCCCACCTGCATTTCGCTCTGGAAATAACAGATCTAAGATCCCTACTGCCCAGCCTGATATTTTTTTATTGGAAGGCATTTCAAATACCTCCAATTGTTTTTGATAAATGTGTTCGTAAAAATCATTCATGGGTGTAATCCCTTTATGTAATAGTACAAATATACTATACTTATATGGTAGATAAAATATACAATTTATAAAACCAGCTTGTTAAAAAGAAGTTGTAAAGTTTCTGCCGGATCTTCACATAATCCGGGGTGTACCGGAGAACACTGGATAATTGTGCTTCGATTGGCGGTCAACCATCTGAAACGTTCTGTCTGATCCAACGCAGCTAATTTGCCACCATCTTTTGCTCCTGTACATATTTTCACAAAAGATTCAAGATGAGCCTTTATCATTTCTATATCCATATCCGGAAATAAAGATCTGGCGCGCACTTCATCGATATCAAACAGAACATTTGCAAATCGGTATTTCCGGCAATATAACGCCACACCAACATTAATAAACTCTTCACGCTCCACACGTGGTACTAAGCGTACCACCGCATACTCATATAATGTTTTTTCGGGCATCTTCAATTTGATTTAAAAAATGATCAGCATGTGCTAAGCGCTTCATCAAAAAGGACACGTAAACTTCTCGCGCCTCAGCTGCAGATAAATCTCTCGATTCATCAACTAACCATTCACTTGGTATGATATCCACTATATTACGGATCACTTCTTCGGTTAATAAAGAACGGTATTGTCGGTCCACCGATTCAACTTGGTTGGCGTTCTTTAATAACACATGATCTTTTATCTGCACAAAGGGTTTTATAGCTTGCTCTTCCCAATTGTCCCAACTATGGTGGAAGTATAAGGAAGCTCCATGATCAATCAACCATAATTCTTTATGCCAGATCAGCATGTTTGTATTACGGACCGTACGATCAACATTCATCAACAACGCATCGAGCCAGACAATTCGAGATGCTTCTTCAGGACTTATCTGATCAACATTGGCATCAAAAGTAATGGCCCCATTTAAAAAATGAACACCTAGATTTTTGCCAACACTAAATTTTAATAAATCTTGAATTTCCTCATCAGGTTCGGTTCTGGCAAAAGATTCATCCAAATCTGCAAAAACCATTTCAGGCATTCTGAGATTAAGAACACGGGCAATCTCTCCGCCTATCAACTCTGCAATTAAAGCTTTCTTTCCCTGTCCGGCACCTCTGAACTTAATCACGTAACTAAAGCCATCATCTGCATCGGCCAATGCCGGCAAAGAACCTCCTTCACGAAAAGGCTGTATGTAGCGGGTAATTCTAACTTCTCTTATTTCAGGTTTTTTAATTATCATCTGTCATCCTTTTATAATTTACCGATACTCAAGCGATAAATCCTTAAATCAAATATCAACATTTTTATTTTTTATTAGCGATATTCAGCTAAATTGGACATAATTGTGACGCATAAAAATGGTTAATTCTAATTATATTTGTAACAATAGTTCACTCACTTTCTCGTGAAATACGCAAATAATAGTTATGAATACGACTCAGGAATACAATACAGTTATCGAGCACTGCCAAGATTTATTTATCAAGAAAACGAAAGATTATGGAACAGCCTGGCGTATTATGCGACTTCCTTCTATAACCGATCAAATTTATATTAAAGCACAACGCATTCGTACTTTAGAGGTCAAAAAAGTATCTAAAGTTGGGGAAGGTATTTTGGAAGAATATGTGGGTATCATCAATTATTGTATTATGGGTATGATTCAGCTCGAATTAGGTGAAGATGGTGAAGAAAATTTAAGTCCAGAATTTGTAAATGAAAAATACACGGAAAAAGTAAATGAAACACGTGACCTTATGCTAGCTAAAAATCACGATTATGGCGAAGCATGGCGCGATATGCGGATTTCTTCGTTAACAGATCTGATACTCATGAAAATTCACCGTGTGAAACAAATTGAAGACAATAACGGCGCCACAATCGCCTCCGAAGGAATACATGCCAATTATCAAGATATGTTAAATTATGCCGTTTTTGCACTTATAAAAATGGGGTTAGCTCAATCAAACTAAAATTATGTCAGCAGTCATCAATAATAAATCGCAAAAAACAAACTATCTACTTTGCTTTGCGCGCATCTTTACAGGTCTTCTTTTTATTTTCTCCGGTTTTATAAAGGCGAATGACCCTACTGGCTTTGGTTATAAACTCGAAGAATATTTTCATGTTTTTCATACCGACTTTTTAAATGACTATGCTACAGCGATTGCTATCGTTGTCTGTGCACTAGAAATAATATTGGGTATATGGCTTTTGTTAGGTTTTTACAAAAAGCTTGTAGCGTGGGGTTTATTACTGCTGATCATTTTCTTCACTTTCCTTACTTTTTACTCTGCTTTTTTTGAAGTTGTTACTTCATGTGGTTGTTTTGGCGACGCTATTCCGTTGACACCCTGGCAGTCCTTTGGCAAGGATCTCGTCTTGCTTGCTTTGATCTTAATCATTTTTGTTTACCGCAATCAAATTACACCACTCATTAAAGATCCGACCAATCGTGGCCTCGTAGCAACATTTACAGCAGTCTTATCTTTTGGCATTGGAATCTATACGTTCATGTATTTACCTTTTATAGATTTTTTACCTTATAAAATCGGTAATAATATCCCATCGCTAATGGTTCTACCTGAAGGAAAAGAAGGCGATGTTTATGAACAGATCTACAGCATGAAAAATGTTAAAACGGGGGAAACAAAAACCATTACCGATAAAATTTACATGTCTGAAAAAGTCTGGGAAGACACAAACTGGGAAATCGTTGGCGAACCGCAAAGTAAATTGGTGAAGAAAGGCTATCAGATTCCGATTACAGATCTACTGATTACAGATGCTGAAGGAAATGACCATACCCAAGAAATAATCAATAATCCTTATTATAATTTAATTATTGTTGCTAAAGACCTGTCCAAAGCTAATGTAGAGGCTTTAGATAAAATCAATAAAATAGCGACAAAATTAACTGAAGATTACAATCTACGAATAGTGTTATTGACGGCCAGTTCTTCTGAAGATTCAGACTACCTAAGTGATAAATTACACTTAATTTCAGAAATATTCTATGCTGATCTTATTCCGTTGAAAAGCATGATCCGTGCAAATCCTGGGGTACTTTTATTAAAATCAGGAACCGTAATCGACAAATGGCATTACAATGCTATACCCGATGCAAAAGATATAGAAGAGCGATACTTAAGTTTAGATAAATAATAATATGCCAAAACCTATTTTTTTAATTGGCTATATGGGAAGTGGAAAAACCACTTTAGCCAAAAAGTTAGCAAGTAAATTAGAGTTACCTTTTATCGATACTGATGATGAAATTGTCAAAGAGATAGGCATGTCCATCACAGAATATTTTCAGTTGCACGGGGAAGAAAAATTTAGAGAATTAGAACGCAAGCAGTTACTAAAAACTGCGCAACAAAATGCAATCGTTTCTACCGGAGGTGGCTCTCCATGTTTTTTTGATAACATGCAGTGGATGAATGAAAATGGTATTTCGGTATATTTACAGATGTCACCAAAATCGCTATTTGATAGATTGTCTCAGTCAAAACCGAATAAAAGACCTATTTTAATCGGTAAAACTGAAGAGGAACTATTTAATTTTATTACTGAAAAATTAACTGAAAGAGAACCGTTTTATCAACAAGCTCATCTAATTATTGATCATATCAATACGCCAATAGATGATCTCATCATTTTATTAAAGAAAAACCAATAACAAATCACTGTATGTTTAGAAGAATAAATCTCTTCCCTTTTTTAATTTTTACAACCGCACTTTTAGCATCCTGCTTTCGGACCGGCACATCTTCGGATGTTCTGGCGGGTAGTAAAACACTCAATTTAAAAACAGCAGAGGAGCTTTATCAATTTTTAACATACGATGAAAACCGATATCCGCTCATCAGCTTACATCGAGGAGGCCCTACAACCGGTTATCCTGAAAATGCAGTAGAAACTTTTGCATTTAACGCGAGCTACAGACCTGTCATTGTGGAATGTGATGTTAGGTTGACTAAGGATTCTGCTTTAATATTGATGCATGACAGCAACTTAAACAGAACAACTAATGGCTCGGGATCAGTAGATTCTAAAACTAAAAATGAATTAAAAGGTTTAAGATTAAAAGATCCTAATGGAAAGCTAACCCCTTATCGAATTCCGAGCTTGGAAGAAGCCTTAGCATGGGGCAAAGGTAGAGTCATCTTCACCTTAGATATTAAACAAGGGGTTCCCTATGATTTGGTGATCCGTGCTATTCGCAGTCAAAAAGCTGAAAGTAATGCCATAATCATTACGTATTCCGCAAATCAGGCTGCTGTTGTGCATAATTTAGCCCCTGACCTCATGCTGTCTGCACCTATAAAAAATGAAGCAGATTTAGTGCGGCTCAATGATCGAGATATTCCAGATAATCGCATTATTGCCTTTCTCGGCACCAGAGAAGCGGATAAAAACTTAATAGAGCTACTTCATGAACATGGTATCATGTGTATATTAGGTACACTAGGAAATTTAGACCGCCAGGCCAAACAAAAAGGAGATCAACTATATGCCCGCTTTATTGAAAATGGCGCAGATATTTTGAGCACCGATAGACCCCTAGAAGCGGGACGCGTTTTAGACTTTTACATAAAAAAGAGAAATATAACTTCCAAATTTATTCAATAACGATGGTAAGACAAGAAGCAAGTAAAACTAAAACATGGTTAAAAAATAGCATATTTTAGAGTAAGCGCGCTTTTATCATTGTCTATTACCAATCATTGAATTGGGGACAAAAAAGTAAAGCAGCTATTCTTAAGAATAGCTGCTTTACTTTTTTATTGTATCACTCTTTTTTTATTTCTTCATACTTCCTTGATCGCGCAAATTCACATGCCAGCTAAATGCTTCTTCCAAGATATGTGGTGTATGGCCCCCGCGCTCACAGGCACGGTCATAGTAGTCTTGTAACTGCTCTTTATAATCTGGATGAACACAGTTATCAATGATAACTTGAGCGCGTTCACGAGGAGCTAATCCTCTTAAATCGGCTAGACCGATATCAGTTACTAATATGTCAACATCATGTTCTGTATGATCAACATGTGATACCATGGGTAACACATGCGAAATACGATCTTCTTTTGATGCTGCCTGTGTAACGAATATACTTAAGTAAGCATTTCTTGCAAAATCACCTGAACCACCTATACCATTCATAATATTGGTGCCTGAAATATGTGTGGAATTTACATTGCCATAAATATCAAATTCAATAGCCGTATTAATAGCGATAACACCCAAACGACGAATTAATCCTGGAGTATTTGAGATATTTTGCGGTCTCAAGACCATCTTATCACGATACTTATCCAAGTTTCCAAATACACGATCATAGCAGGGCTTTGAAACCGTAATGGAAGAAGCCGATGCAAAATCCATTACTCCCGCATCAATTAAATCAAAGGTACTATCTTGTAAAACTTCTGAGAACATCGTTAAATTGCGGAAATTACTGTCTTTAAAACCCATTAAAACAGCGTTCGCAACTTTACCTATCCCCGCCTGAAGTGGCAATAAACTGGAAGACAGATGTCCCATTTCTACTTCTTTCTCAAAGAAATTTAAGATATGACTCGCAATAGCCGTTGTCTTATTATCTGGTTCTGCAATATCTGCCGGACTATCTTCGATATCAGTAAATACAATTCCAACGACTTTTGAAGGGTCTAAGGCAATTGTTTTTCGCCCAATTTTATTCTCAGGAGCTACTATAGGTATAACGTTTCTTCTTGGATAATCTTCGGCTTGATAGATATCATGGATGCCACGAATCTCCATCGGAACAGCTGTATTTATTTCTAAGATCACATGCTTGGCTAAAGCAGCAAAAGTTGCTGAGTTACCCACTGAAGTGGTCGGAATAATACTACCATCGGCTTCAATCGCTGCTACTTCAAGTACGGCAATATCAACAGAGGCTAAATTCTTATTGTGCAGCAACTCTGCTGTTTCACTCAAATGCTGGTCAATAAATAGGACTTCCCCGCTATTGATCTTTCCTCTAAGTGTTCGGTCCACCTGGAACGGCATACGCTTAGCAAGAACACCAGCTTCAGCCAGCTTACCATCTGTGCCATGACCTAAAGAAGCACCTGTGATCAATGTTATCTTTAAAGGATCTGTTTTCGCCCGGTCTGCCAAAGCTGGCAATACGACTTTGCTGTCTCCGGCTTTCGTAAATCCACTTGAGCCAACGATCATACCATTTTCAAATAGTTGTGCAGCCTGCTCTGCTGTAATTACTTTATCAAGTAAACTTTTAAGTTTAATTCTATCGTATGACATATTCCTTTACTTATTTCCCAATTTACTAATATTTACAAACATATTCTTAGTAATTGTTTGAATATTAGAACAAACAATATTAAGTTATTTTTTCTATGTCAATTTATTGCAATTAGTCACAAAATTATCCAATAAAGACGATATATTTGTAATTATTTATAAATCAGCATTTAATATTTTTTATCAGAAGAAATCGTTTTAATATTAAATATTTGAAAAAAACATAAAACACTATCAATCAACCTCTTAATTGTTTAAAAAATTTCAAAAAATTAGTACACACTTACTTACATACCCAAATTAACAATCAATAATGGTGAGTATTAACTTACATTCATAAAGTAATACAAAGCTTTTGTATAAAAACTTTAACTTTGCAACGGAAACGGAAGGAAATCATGAATATAAAAAGCGATATAAAAGATCCCAAATATGTTAATCGTTATTACGTAACAGAAGTGGATTCTTTTGAGGATAGCATCTATTGTCACCATGCTATCATTGGCGAAAATTTTATTACCGAGCATGTGCACAATAAAGATCAATTTCTTTATACAGAAGGTGGTGTTGTTTTTTTAAAAACAGCTGAGAAGTCCTATTTTCTTCCTGCAAGACATTACATCTGGATACCGGCTGGCATTCGCCACAGTATTCATCCGAGCACCCCTGATGTGGTTATGCGTAATCTTTATTTTCCAAAGTATGATACTGACCAGGAGTTCTACAAGAAGATAAGCATCTACCCTGTCGACGATCTTCTTAATGAGTTGATCATGTTCACAAACAGATGGAACGGTAATATTTTCCCTGTTGAAGAGCCTAAATATTCGCTTGCAAAAGCATTTAAATTATTATTACCTGAAGTCTCCCAGCACGAGCTACCATTGGCACTCCCCTATCCGAACAATCAAAAGCTAAAAGATATCGTCACCTTTTTAGAAAGCCGCATTGAGGAAAATGTAAGCTTTAAAACACTTTCTCAAAAATTCAACATCAGCGAACGTACATTAGCGCGTCTTTTCCAGAAAGAACTCAACATGTCTTTTATACAGTATTATACAATATTAAGAATGTTAACGGCTCTTAAACTTCTTTTAGATGAAAAACTAAGTGTAAATGAAGTTGCTTTGAAGGTAGGTTATAGTAGTTTGCCGACGTTCAGTAATACCTTTAATAAAGTGATCGGTGTAAGACCAAGCGAATATGTAAAGCAAAAACAATTGTTAATTTAATATTTTTAAGTATTTTAGTTCTCTAATACCTAAAATCTTAATAATGAATTATAAAAAACTATTTTTTAGTTTAGCAGGACTTGCCCTGTGTGTTTCAGTTGGCGCCAGCTCACTGAACAAGAAACCAAAACCATTACAATTATTCAATGGCAAGGATATAAAAAATTGGACGCCAAAAATTAGCAAGCACGAGGTTGGAGAAAACTATGCGAATACGTTTCGTGTTGAAGATGGTTTATTAAAAGTAAGATATGATGGGTATGATCAATTTGATCAACAATATGGCCATTTATTCTACAACAAAGAATTTTCTGCTTACATCCTACGTGTTCAATATCGTTTCGTTGGCGATCAAGCTAATGGAGGTGAAGGTTGGGCGTGGCGCAACAGTGGTGCTATGTTACATGGTCAAGATCCTAAAACAATGGCAAAAGATCAAGATTTTCCAGTTTCAATTGAAGGCCAGTTATTAGGTGGCGACGGAACAAATGAACGGACAACAAGTAATCTATGTACACCGGGTACAAATGTTGTCATGAACAATAAATTATTTACACCACATTGTGTAAGCTCTACATCGAAAACTTATCATGGAGATCAATGGGTAACAGCAGATTTTCTTGTCTTAGGAGATTCTATTATCCAACATTTTGTAAATGGAGAAAAAGTTCTCGAATATCAGAAGCCGCAATATGGTGGTGGAAATGTATCGCACTCTGACCTTCCAAAAACAAAAGCGGGGCAACTACTCAGTAAAGGAACAATCTCTCTTCAAAGCGAGAGTCATCCTATAGACTTTAAAAAGGTTGAGATTTACGATTTAGAACCTTATATGAAAAACCCAGCGGCTCTGAAAAAGGCAATTGCAGCGGTAATGGAAAAATAAGAAAAATAAAAAAGTGTCGAGAATCTCGACACTTTTATTTACATTCATTCGCTTGGAAAAGAGAAAATCCAGGGTAAAGTAAAAACATAAAGAAAAGGGATACAGAGAACTGTATCCCTTTATATATTATACTGAAAGCTTAAACTAAACCGTTAACAAATTTAGTTAACTTAGATTTGTTGTTAGAAGCTTTTTTCTTGTGGATTACATTTTTCTTAGCCAAACGATCAAGCATAGAAATTACACGAGGCAATAAAGTTTTAGCTTCTTCTGCTGAAGTAGAAGTGCGTAATTTTTTAATTGCGTTACGAGTAGTTTTTGCTTGGTAACGGTTTCTTAAACGCTTTGTAGCGTTTGCTCTAATTCTTTTGATCGCTGATTTATGATTTGCCATTTTTTAGCTAATTTTTATTCGTTCTTTACTTAAAATTCGGAATGCAAAAATAACATCTTATTTCTAATATTCAAAATCTATTTTAAAGTTTTCTATACTTATCTTTGCAACATGCAAAAATTATCCATGGATCAGCTGCAACGTGCTGATGTTGAAACATTCAAAAACCAAGAGAAAACAGCTATCACACTCGTTCTAGACAATGTGAGAAGTATGCATAATGTCGGATCAGCTTTTAGAACGGCTGACGGATTTGCAATAGAAAAAATATTCTTATGTGGTATCACGGCTACACCTCCACATCGCGAAATTGAAAAAACAGCTTTAGGTGCGACACAAACGATTCCATGGGAACATGTCGAGGAAACTATGGAAGCAATTAAAACTTTAAAAGAATTGGGGTATACTATTATTGCGATCGAACAAGCCGAAAACAGTGTACTATTACAAAACTTTATACCTGCAAAAGATGCTAAGTATGCTTTAATATTTGGCAATGAAGTGAATGGTGTCGATGAAGAAGTCATGACATTAGTGGATTATTGTATCGAAATTCCGCAATTTGGAACAAAACATTCCTTCAATGTATCTGTCACAATTGGTATCGTAACTTGGGATTTTATTCAAAAAAGTAAGTTCTCTTAATTTTTTATCAATTAAGGGGATATAAGTATTTATATTACTTCCTATTTCCAATGCAAAATAGTAGATTTGTGATGCAAAATTTTAAGAAGAAATGAGTGTATTAGTTAATAAAGATTCAAAAGTAGTTGTTCAAGGTTTCACTGGAACAGAAGGTACTTATCATGCTAGTCAAATGATCGAGTACGGAACAAACGTAGTTGGTGGTGTTACACCAGGAAAAGGTGGTCAAACACATTTAGACCGTCCCGTATTCAATACTGTTAAAGATGCTGTAGAAAAAGCTGGTGCTAACGTTTCTATTATTTTCGTACCTCCTGCATTTGCAGCAGATGCGATTATGGAAGCTGCTGAAGCAGGTATCGAAGTAATCGTATGTATCACTGAAGGTATTCCTACTAAAGATATGATTCAAGTAAAATCTTACTTGAGTGACAAAAATTCTCGTTTAATCGGACCAAACTGTCCAGGTATCATCACTGCTGATGAAGCTAAAATTGGTATCATGCCAGGTTTCATCTTCAAAAAAGGTAATGTTGGTATTGTTTCTAAATCAGGAACATTAACTTACGAAGCTGTTGATCAAACTGTAAAAGCTGGTCTAGGTATTACAACTGCTATCGGTATTGGTGGTGACCCAATCATTGGTACTACAACTAAAGAAGCAGTAGAATTATTAATGAATGATCCAGAAACTGAAGCGATCATCATGATCGGTGAAATCGGTGGTGGTATGGAAGCTGAAGCTGCTCTTTGGATTAAAGAAAATGGTACTAAACCAGTAGTAGGTTTCATCGCGGGTCAAACAGCGCCTCCAGGACGTCGTATGGGTCACGCTGGTGCTATTGTTGGTGGTGCTGACGATACTGCAGCTGCTAAGATGAAAATCATGGCTGAGTGTGGCATCCGTGTAGTACAATCTCCTGCTGAAATCGGAAAAGCAATCGCTGAAGAATTAGCTAAGAAAAACTAAGCGTAAGCTTTATATATAAAAAAAGCCTTGCAAAAAATTGCAAGGCTTTTTTTATATATACCCCCTTCTACTTACTGTTACCAGTCAACTCCATTGGAATCTTTCCTTTTAGCATGACAGTTATTCTGGAATCATCTTCCGATTTCACATCAATTAGTAAATCCTGCGCATTATTCTGATCAAAATCTGTTGTCAACATCTGCACTGCCACACCATCTGTTTCTACAGCATACAGCGTTTTTAAATCTGCTTTTTTTATAGCATTTTCAAGAGCTTTAGATTCTTTAGCTTGCTCAGCCCCAATTTGGCAGATGACCAAATCTTGAATATCTTTCAATAAAGAATCGGGAACAAATTGTTTAATATCCATAAACAAATCTCCATCGCTAAGTTTGTTTACATCTTTTACATTAGCACCACTAAATCTAAAGATGTCTATCCCTTTTTGTTTTTTCGGCAATGAATTTACAAATTCATTAACTTTAGAAAGCTGTGCCTGAGCGGTAAACACGCTAAAAACAAGTGCAATTGCGGTTATTAACTTTTCCATAACTAGTTTATTATTTTAGTTTTATTATTTTTCTTTTCGTAATACTCGATCATTTTAGATAACTCATTTAAATCCAGATCAGCCTTAATATCAACAAAAACATAGTCCTCCTCATCTGCGATCCCCAATAGCACACGCTTCACATGATCTTTCTTCATCTCTGTATTAATCGTAATTTTTGATCCTTCACTATACAAACTCATCATTTCTTCAAAATTATTTTTAGCTAGATAAGCATTAAACTTACTCATGAGATTATCTTTTTTATTTCCAGAAATTGTCATGATCTTTAACTTCTTGATTTTCCGCAAGGCCAATGCCGCAATCGCATCCTCTTCATCTAATTCTTTTATTTTACCTTTAATAAATGCTTTTGTTAAAAACATCGGTACCCTTATTGATGCAACTTCCGTATCACTTGAGAGGTCTCTCTTACTCACAAACGACATGTTTGGACTTGTTTTAACAAAACAACTTTGCAAGGTCAGACAAAAGAGTAAAAGGGCTCCTATAATTATTGAATGCTTCATAATCCTATTGTTTAGTATTGACCAATTTATTTACATCATCGTAGCTCACCTTACCATCCAGGATCATAAAAATCGTACTTCCTTCAGATTGAATACTGAGCAATAAATTTTTAATAACATCCGATGCTGTATCTTCTGCTAAAAATTTAATTTTATTACCTTCCGAATTAATGGTGATCAATTCTTCGTATTTCAATTTGCCAATAGCTTTTGATACATCAGATTGCACTCCTAGATCTGCCTCTTCTAAGATCAGCATCTTAATACTGTTTATTTTAGAAAGCAATGGTTTTATACTATTTACTTCATTATCGGATAATTTCATCTTATTCAGCATGCTGAACATAGGCTTACCAATTTTAATAGAAGTCACCCCTTTTCCTTCTTTATATTGCTCAAAGATCTCATCTAATTTCGATAGTTGAGCATGTGCCAAACTTGAACACAATAGCGCTAATACTAATAATATCGTTTTCATAATTTTTATAATTCAATACTTAAACATTTTATATTTTCAACTTCCTTCATTCCTTTTTTTAAGTTCGAAGAGGCAAATAGCAGTGCATTTTCAGTAATCTTTAATGCTTCCGCTTCATCTGTAATTTTTACCCCATTGACCTCTACATAAAATTCTTCTGACGCAAGTGGCTCACTTGCCAGATCTAATTCTGGCTTTAAAACTGATCGGTCACTATTGTAAGTATCGATCCTTACAACCGTTGAATTCCGTGATAGCTTTTTTTCACTTTCTTTATTCTCAACCAATGGTTTCGTTTCAATGATATCCTTTTCATGATGCTCCTTCGAGAGAATCTTAAGAGTGGCCACCTCTTCTTCTTCCACTGCTTTTTGATTAGGCAAATACCATATACCTAAACAGATGACCAAAACAGCTGCTGCGATAGACGAAAACAATGTCCATATTTTTCTCTTTTGTGGCAGATGGACAGATTGTACCTTTTCTGTAGTTGTTAAAAAAGATTCAAAATCCAACGGCATCTCCGCTTTATCCTGCTCTGATAAGACCGAAAAATACCCCTCTTCGCTTTGCTCCTTTAGTAACCTTTCTTCGGCAAGAGTCGTTTCTCCTGCTAAATATTTAGCTTCTAATTTCTTTAATTCTTCTTTCTTCATAATCAAATACTTTTGTCAAATTGACTTTTATCACATTTCGAGCTCGCGATAAATTTACGCGCACTGCATTTTCATCTATTCCGACCAAGGCAACAATGTCTGCAATTTCATATTCCTCAATATCTCTGAGATACATCACCAGTCTTTGCTTTTCAGGGAGCTGATCTATGAATTTTAAAATAAGTTCTCTAGTTAAGGAAGGATACTTTTCTTTTTGAATATCTTGATCAAGTTGTGCCATATATTTTGTTTTGACCCCCTCTCTATTTAATCTATTCAAGGCAAAGTTTTTTGTCATTCGCATCGCATAAGCTTCGATATTCGTAATTTTTAAAAGTTCACTCCTCGATTCCCATAACTTCAATAATACTTCCTGAACCAAATCAAACGCATCATCCTGATCTAGCAAAAACCTATTTGCAAAACGAAATAACCGATCCTTATGGATGAAGACTGTCGTTTTAAAGGTTTCTTGGTTCATAAATTTTAATCGCTTTTATATAGAAGACATGCAAGGGTATCGAAATATTACATACTTTTTTAAAAAAAATAATTGGTGCTGTTATATTCTAGGAATTGTTTTCCTTATACGAAGGAACATAAAAAAACCGAAGCTTTTTAGCTTCGGTTTAAAAAGATAGATTATCCATGAAATGAATAATCATGTTTGTGTATAAATTATGAAGTAGCCTGAAAATAAACTACCCCTAGAAATTCAGTACATCAGTATAAAAGGATATCATTGAATTTACAAAATAATCCTTTATTACCTTACCAAAAAGGAATAAACTTTAATTACCGTAACGGTTGCATGCATTATTAACCTTTTTGCAATGCGTTGACAAGTTCACCATTCTCTCGTCTTAAATTAACAACTAATTTCTGATCTATAGCAGCTACTTCAATCATCGTACGGTTATCCTTTTCAGGCCCACCTCCAATGATAACATGATAATTATGATTGGCATCAGGGGGATAAAAACCAAATTCATGTGAGTGTCCACCGATCACTGCATCAACTTTGTACTTTTCTAAAATATCATGAAAACTTGTCCTGTTATGTACGGTTCCGTGATATTCATCGGAATGAAAAAATGGAAAATGATTGACAACAATGATATGTTTAGCTTTTTTACGCATTTTTGATTGCATGATCCCCGTTAACCAAGCACGTTGCTCTAATCTGTAATTATCAAATTCGTATTCACCTCTTAAAGCTTCATGTTCATCTTCCTTATCCTCACCCCCGTCTAAAATAATCCAAAGAACAGGGCCTACGGTAAAAGCCTGATAAAACTTATTGTTAGGTAAATCATAATAATTTTTCAAATGACGTATAAATGATCCTCTATTATCGTGATTTCCTTTCACCATAACAAAAGGAACCTGCGAAGCAAAAGCTTTAGCTATAGGATCTAGCATTTTATCAGTTACATCGCTCTGTTTCATAATATAATGAAACGAATCACCATTAATAATGACCAAATCTTTATGATTCAGAGCAGTCTTATTGTATAAATACGAGTAACTGCTTCTGTCTTCATGAATATCATTTAAAATTAAAACATCGCAGGTTGACTTGTTATCTATAGATAGCTTTGTATTTATCACTTCAGAACTGATTTCAAGACCACCCGGTCCTTTGGCCCCCACACGGTACTTAAAATCTGCTCCTTGATGTGGTACCTTAAATTTAAAAACTTCAGCACGGGCGTTACGTATACCATCTACTACTTCATAGATTTTATGGGACAATGTACCATCGTCCTTTAGTATGTCAACCCAGGCTATACCTGGACTACTCAAAACGCAACAGATAGTTATATGCTGTTCTGTTAGATTTTGGAGATAAGGAAGTGCGGCAAATTTAAAAGCAGTTTCTGCTAGTTCTAATTCATTAGCATTTACGTTCTGTACGAAAGATGCACCTCCAAGCAAGCCTAAGCTTTTTATAAAAAAACGTCTATCTAAATTCATCATAGATATATGCGTAAAAATTGACAGCTGATTATCAAAAAAATCAGCTTCATATTAGTTAAGTTAATCTTGAAATACCAGTAGAGTCACAGCAAGTCCCTTTAAGATGTTGCTCGACTTTATAAAGAAATATCTGTGACACGTTATGTTAAAAAATCTGGACCATGGTGAGATCGTGATCTTGGGCAAAAAAATTTAAATACCTTATTTTAGATCACTTCAATACGTTGTCCATCCCATCCTACTGCAACCACTCTGGTATAGCCTTCGGGTGTCTGAACCACTGTAGTTTTAATATCATCAACAGAACCTGCACCACGAAATGCGACTTTCAGCAATTTTTCACCTGCGTACGTTTCAAATGCTACAGCATTTTCCCACTTTGTATTATCAATTACAATCTTTCCTATCTGTTTTTCGATCCCACTATTTTTAGTTCCACGAACGGGTTGCTTTCCCTTAAAAATATCAATGGAATTCGCTGTTAAGTAATGCATAACAGGAGTGGTCGGTTTATTATATTGAGATGCATAAGATTTAACCTCACGAACATCCATTTCAGTAATCGTCATACGTCCGGGCGTATAATCATCTACCATCATATCCATTGTTGTCAACATACCAGAATGTTCAAAGAAATCTGTCAGATCCAATTTAGCAGCATCACATGCATTTTTAATAAAGCTTAGCTGATAGTAACTGTTCTCCTTTGCATCAATTATGGGATCATTGATTGCCTTCATAAAGATATCTGCGTAAAAATCTTTATTACCCCACTTTTCACCTTCTCCTACAACAGCCATGTAAAGTTGTAACTGCCAAAGCGGGACTAAAGTGCCAAAATGATCGCCGGCAAACCCTCTGTCATTCTCCCGTTTCATACGATCATGCCCAGCTTGTGTCATCCAAGGTTGTTTGTGCACAAATGCAGATTCCATATAAGTCGTGATACGCCCCCCAACTTTATGTTCATCATAATCCTTTAAAGCTTCGCGTTCTAATTTAACATCCTTTCTATTAAAAAGATAACGTGTCCAAACGGAATAGATATTATTTGTCGTTTCCGTTGTACCCGGCCAAGTCATATTAGGCCGTACCTGATTAACATGTCCAAACTCATGAGCAACTCCCCAACAATCCTTCTGTAAGGTTGGAATATGAGCCACCCAGGGCATCGTTTCATCGTGAAATGCGGCCCCAAATTCATCTGCGTGCATAAATCCATCCCATATTACACGACCGAACATATGATTACGGGGAACTTTATTATACTTAACAAGCCCCATTAATTCATGTTGGATAGTGATAATAGAATCATACAACTGAATAAGTTGAGTCCCCTGTGATGGAGCATACTTTTTTAAAGAAGCGACAGAATAAGCTAACTGTGTTTTTTTTCCAACGATATCTAAAATAGGTCCGTAAGCGTTTGCTAACAATTGGTCCCATTTTTTATTATCATCGTTAGCAACTTGAAAAACACCATTGATGTGCCCTGAAAGAATATGTACCTCAATTTTATTAGCAAGCTTTGCTTCTTTCGTATAATAATTGATGTAACTATTACCTTTTGAATGAGATTTGAGAATATTAAGTCCAGGTTTTAATTTGTAAGTCTCTTTACTGAAATCTTTATCATCCCAGTTCACAATATCCAAAGAAATAGAATTACCGTTAACATCTCCGACCCAGGCAATTATTTCGTCATTCTGATCAAAGTAAATACCCGTCGGATTTTCAAACTGCGAATATGCACCTGTTTTCAGTCGATTGGCTAAAATATGGGGATCTTGGTAGCTTTCATATTTTCGAATACGCTCATGCAAAGGATATGTCTTACTTTTCAGCTGTTTGGCAACAGCTCGAATTACCTCTGAAGATATGGCATTTATTTCTTTGTCACTTACTCCTTTTTTCAGAGTTGTAAATTTCTTATCATTAAAGACTTTAAAATCACTTTTATCTTGCCCCAACGATAGCAAAACAGTGCTGATTAAAAAACATGTGGTTATAATGTACTTTTTCATATCATGAATAAAAACGTGTTAAGGTAAAGCCAACAGGGCACTTAACAATAATTGGAGTTTTATATTATAATAATATAGGTATTAAAACCACTAATTTAGGTTTTTCAATTAGACATGTGGATAGATAAAATAAGCATAATAATGTATTATTATACGCAAATTTGATATAACTTCTCATCCCGTTCAAAATTAATTTGGTAGATAAGCTAAGAAGTAAAACCATAAAAAAACCCGAAGCTTTTGGCTTCGATTCTCTTCAGGTTTATTCATCAGCAGAAGGACCATAAAGTCCTGGTACTGGAATATTCAATAATCTCAAGTAAACAGTCAACTGACCTCTGTGATGGATCAAGTGATTGGTAATGATATAGCGCACGGCTCCAGCCTTGGGCAATCGTGCCATTTCCCAGTCACCAGCTTTTAACACCCATTCTTTTAACCAGTCCTCTTCAGGCAATTGTTCAATAGTTTCCTTATTTGCAATTAAACCTTTGATTAGAATATCTTTTAATTCGTCAATGGAATTAATTTTTAAAGGTTGATAATCAGTTTTAAAATCGAAGACATCCTTCGGAATAGCTTTAGAAACCCAATTATGCAATTCCACAACATGTGCTGCCAATGCGCCTAAACTCATCGATTTTTCGTGTGGACGCCAATCCAGATGTTCATCTGTAATGCGATCCAAAACACGACCTGTATTACTTGTCTCTCTTTCTAATTCAATCAGAAAACTCTTTTTAATACTCATAACCTTATTTTAAATACAAAAATGATTTGCATAATCTATTTTAAAAATAAATGTTAATACTGGAAACCTTCATGCAGGTCATGTAAAATCCAGTGTTTACTCTTAATATTACTTTGTTCACTCTTCAATAATTGAATAAAATCTTGTACACCTATCTCTTCATTTCCATTGGCATGAATTAAAACGATACTGCCGTCTTTTGCATGCTGTCCCTTCGCAAGCCACGCATCTGATCCTACTGGTATCAAACCAAAACTTAATACCTGTTCAATAATTTTATTACTCGAAACAAGACCTGGAAATCTAAAAAAGACGGACGGAACTATTCCTTTAGAAAGCATCAACTTCTCATTGGCTATAACTTCATAATTTACATCAGTGCCTGTGGCTAATAAAAAATTATGATTTAAAGGATCCTTATTCACTTTATGAGTATAAGTATGATTGATCCATGTTATCGTTAACAACCCTTTATTTTGTAAATTAATGAGCCATTGTAGGTCCGTTTCATGATTCAAAATCCATTTCCCCGAAAGAGAAATAGCAACTGGAAGCGAATTTTCAACACCTTTAAAAGCAACAAATAGAGTCTCAAAAACAATTTTATCCAATGGCTTATGCGATGGGCATAAATCAATAGTCAGATTAATGCCCCGCTCCTTTGGAAAGGGAAAATCAATTCCAGCATCTTGAAGCACCTGTTCATTACTTCGAACATGTTTAAAGCTCTTCATATACAAAGATGAATCAAAATATGGTACCTTCTCAATGGAAGTAACGGCTACAATTTTACAAGCATTACGATTCAACACGTATGTCTCCAATGTTATTGGATCTACTGACAACACGTAGTTCTGACCTTGGTCCTGAAAACTTCGAATACCAACATACTGCTTTCCTTTGTAAGAAACATTGGCAAAATTTACCTGATAGTCCACAATATGTTCAAAACGTTGTGCATAAATCACATCGGATGCAAGAATCACGAATAATATGACCAAATAGATGTGTCTAAATGAAAATCTTTGCCTTTTCTGTTTCATCGATAAGATATCAATAAGTCCAAAAAGTATAATCCTTGAGAAGCGTCATATTATATGGATGTATAATAGCATGATGAGCGGCTTGCTTTGCTATTTTACTTTCAACATAACTTATTGAAAGCGGTACAAACGCATTATTCCGAACATCTTCCTTAAATAGGGCTTCATACCAAACACAGGCTGCAATAAATCTACCATAATTTAAATTAAGATGATAGCCATCCCGTGTAAAATGGTCTCCGACATAAGTCGTTCTAGCATTTTGTATTGCAGTTCCACAAGGAATCAAAATTGAAAAATTCCCCCATTTATATACCTTTTCAGATGTCGATACAATAGCTTTATACATTTGCTCTTGATTGCGTTCATATAAACTAAATCCACTATGATCACTATCATGTTGATAAGCCCATGTTTGATGTAGAATATACTTAGTTTCCGGATACTTGACATGCTCCTTTACATAAGCATATAGCAAAGGTAAATCCTTTGCATAAGTGTCATATTTTCCCGATAGAGGGCTTGCCTGTTGAAAACTGATATAATCCCATGGTTCATCTAAAAGCGCAGCCGATATTTTCATATGCTCATGTACGCTCTTCGCTCCGGATTCATCTACTTTTCGATAGCTATAGGCACTACTATCTCCCAAAGCATTTTTAACATGTAGCTCCAAGGGTGCTCCTCCTATATATAAATTACCGATCACAATTTTTTTCCCCCGAGCATTTGCCAGTTCAAACAAATTGTTTTCAATAGCATCTTCAGAAAAGCTATTACCAATAGCCAGTATACGAATCACCCCATCATCTAATGTCCGGTCATCAGTTTGGGCCTTTAATTTTGATAGAAAAATAAAAGAAAAAAGAAAAAGAATATAAGTAATTCGAGTGCTAAACATATGAATGCATTTATACAGATAAGCTCTAAATTAAAAAATATCTTTCAATTTGAACAAAAAAAGCTTCTCAATAGAGAAGCTTTTTTTTATCCATATTATATCTTAAATTTTATCTTTAATGCGCAATACAGATAATGAACCAAGTAGCATAAAAACACCTGCTAATAATATTCCGTAAACAGAATTACTATCAAAGAATATCTTGATCATATAACCTCCAAAAAAACCACAGACAATCTGAGGAAATGTGATGAAGAAATTAAAAATCCCCATATAAACCCCCATTTTTTTTGCAGGCAAACTGTCGCTCAAAATAGCATATGGCATTGCTAATATACTTCCCCAAGCCAGTCCTACCCCAATCATAGGAATAATTAAGAGATTGGGATCTTTAATAATAAAAATCGACATCAATCCTAGACCTCCCATAGCAAGTGAAAAAGCATGTGTCTGCTTGCGCCCAAATTTAGTTGCTATCTTAGCTAAAAACAAAGCATAGATTGCCGAAACGGCATTATAAATACCAAAAAGCACTCCTACCCAATTGGCTGCATCCATGTAAAGCTTCGATTTATCCCCCCCCTTTAAATAAAAGATATGTTCTGCAATTGCGGGAGTAGTATACACCCACATCATAAAAAGTGCGAACCATGAAAAGAACTGTACGACACCCAATTGTTTCATCGTCTTTGGCATGGATCTAAAATCTGCAGCAATAGCAAATAAACCAGAACGATGCTCAACTTCAACTTCTTGAGATGCATCTTCAAAAGAAGCTAATTCCGTTGGATTATACTCCTTTGTCGATAAAACTGTCCATAAAATGGATAACAGCAATATACCTGCCCCACAATAAAAGGAATATATTACATTGAGAGGAATTATCCCTTCTGCAGCTGTTCCTTCCACTCCAAAATAATGAGTTAACACATACGGTAACCAAGATCCTATTACTGCCCCAAATCCGATAATAAAGGTTTGAACAGAAAATCCTAAACTCCGTTGTGAACTCGGTAAATTATCTGCAACCAACGCCCTAAATGGTTCCATCGTAACATTAATTGATGCATCCATAATGGTCAACATTCCCGCCCCCACTAATAAAGGAGGTAAAATAGCCGTAAACAATGCAGCATTAGGCATTAATATCAGTGCGATTGCAGTTAAAATAGCACCGATCAAAAAATAAGGTTTGCGACGTCCAATTTTATTCCATGTTCGATCACTATAATAGCCTATTATGGGCTGAACGATCATTCCGGTGATCGGAGCTGCCAACCAAAAAAGTGATAAATGCTCAACATCAGCTCCAAATGTCTGGAGAATGCGCGAGGCATTACCATTTTGAAGAGCAAACCCTGTTTGGATACCCAAAAAGCCTATGCTCATATTGATAATCTGAACAGTTGACAGTTTTGGTTTATGCAGTTTTGAAATCATAATTTTATTGCTTAGCGGGTTATGCACTTGGCTTAACAGAGATTTCCTCTCCGTTAAAAATAATATTAATTTCTTGATTAGACTTATTGATCAGTTCAAAATCATGCTGTTTTATTTTTACAAATAATTTCACTCCCCTAAACTGAACATGAAAAGCATAACTTTCCCAAGTTTTAGGAATGAAAGTTTGAAAAATCAATGTATTATTTTTCACCCGCATCCCTGCAAAACCTTCGACGATAGACATCCAGGTTCCGGCCATCGATGTGATGTGTAATCCATCTTCGGTGTCATTGTTATAATCATCCAGATCTAAACGGGCTGTTCTAAGGTAAAATTCATATGCCTTAGCCTCATTACCCAATTTTGAAGCTAAAATAGCGTGAACACAGGGTGACAGTGAACTTTCATGAACAGTTCGCGGTTCATAAAAATCATAGTTCTTTCTTATCGTATCTAAATCATATTGATCTTCAAAGAAATATAAGCCTTGAAGTACATCTGCTTGTTTTATAAAACATGATCTCAAAATACGGTCCCAGCTCCACTTTTGATTGATCGGCCGCTCTGTATCAGGCAAATCAGCAACTAAGACTTGCTCTTTATCTAAATAACCATCCTGTTGTAAAAATATCCCGCTTTCAGTATCGATCGGATAATATAAATGATCCATGATATGCTGCCATGCTACGGCTTCCTCTTGCTTAAAAGCAACTTTTTCAAATAAGACCTTTAGTTTGATATGATCACTATCTTTTAACGTTTGTATGGATTCCAGCGTATACTTTAAACACCAGCTAGCAATAGTATTGGTATACCAGTTATTATTGACATTGTTTTCATATTCATTAGGACCAGTAACTCCCAATATAACATATTTATCCTTCTCCGCACTCCAGTTGACACGTTGTGCCCAAAAACGACTGATAGCAATCAATACTTCAAGCCCATAATTTTCGACATATGACCAATCACCGGTATAGCGCTGATAATTATAGATGGCAAAAGCAATTGCGCCATTACGGTGGATCTCTTCAAAAGTAATCTCCCATTCGTTATGACACTCTTCTCCATTCATTGTAACCATAGGATATAAAGCCGCTCCCTTTGAAAAACCAAGTTTTGCGGCATTCTCAATCGCCTTATCCAGATGCTGATAGCGATACAGCAATAAATTGCGGGCAATAGCCGAGGGTTGCGTAGCAAGGTAAAAAGGAACACAATAAGCCTCTGTATCCCAATAGGTCACACCACCATACTTCTCTCCCGTAAATCCTTTTGGACCAATATTAAGTCTGGAATCTTCGCCAGTATAAGTTTGGTATAATTGGAATATATTAAAACGAATAGCTTGCTGTGCGGCAACATCTGCAGTGATCTGAATATCACTTTCATTCCAGAAATTTCCCCAGGCCAACGCCTGATTATGTTGTAATTCATCAAATGTTATGGCAGAAATTTTTTCGATATTTGCTTTTCCCGTCACAACTAATTCAGTTTCACTATAATTTTGAGAAGTAACCATTGAAACACGTTTTTCTACAGAGAATATATCACCTGGCTCTACAGAAATTGCTACACTTTCAGAAACATATGCACCTTCTTTTGAAGGTTTGGATTCTAGAGTTTTATTATTTAAAGTAAAGTTATTAAACAAATCAGCACGGACTATGAAATCTGTTTTCTTCGTTTTCATCGTCACATTTAACTGTGAATCTGATGTACCACTTGAAATAAAATTCCAAAAATGTTCATCATAGTTACTGTCTCTATTCACGACATCTCCTTCCAAATAAGACTCCACCTGTAAAGAAGCTTTTTGATTCAGAACTTGGATAGTATATTTTAAAGATGCTGTTTCAGACTGAAAAAGATGAAATATCCGCGTGCTCTTTACACGAATCTCCATACCATTTTGAAGTCTAGCGTCAAAAGATCGAATTAATAATCCATGCTTCATATCCAGTTTTCGTTGAAAACTATGTACATCACATTTTGCGAGATCCAAAACCTCACCATTCACTTCGATATGAAGACCAATCCAATTGATAGCGTTAATAACCTTCGCAAAATATTCAGGATAACCATTTTTCCACCAACCAACGCGGGTTTTATCAGGATAATAAACTCCAGCCAAATATGATCCTGATAATGATTTACCGCTATAGTCTTCTTCAAAATTTGCTCTTTGTCCCATTCTTCCATTTCCAATAGAAAATATACTTTCTGAGATTTCATTATATGCGGGCTGAAACCCTTCTTCTATGATATTCCACTCATCGTGGACGATGTAATTTTTCATTGCAAAATCAACTAATTAATTTAAAACTTCTTCCAAACTGCTGATTGACAAATCGGTTCCATTCAAGTTTGAACCGATACCAATCACACTCATTCCTGCAGCCCTTGCAGCATCTACCCCGGCCTGCGCATCTTCAAACACCAGACATACTTCTGGAAGTAACTTAAGATCACGGGCAGCTTTTAAAAAAACCTCTGGATTAGGTTTAGAAAGACTCACACTATTACCATCAACAAGGACATCAAAAAAAGAAATCATACCCGTTTTCTCGAGGATAAGCGGTGCATTTTTACTCGCAGACCCTAATGCAACCTGATATCCATTTTTCTTTAACCAATGCAACAGTTCAAGAGATCCAGGTAGAATTTCATCTGCTTTCATTTGCTCAACTAAATCTAAATACCAGCGATTTTTCCGTTCTGCCATTTCTATTTTTTCACTTTCAGAAGCATCAACTCCAGCCCAGTTTAAAATTTTCTCTAGTGAAGCAATTCTACTTACACCTTTTAATTGTTCATTTTCAATCTCTGTAAAATCAAATCCCAATTCCTGAGCAAGTCTTTTCCAAGCTTGAAAATGAAATACAGCAGTATCCACCAAAACACCGTCGAGATCAAAAATTACTCCCTTAATTTCCTTCAAAAGGTCCAATGCACTTTTCATTTTTTATTTTTTTAATTCAAACACCACTGTTTGATGAGGTTTTAATGTAATTTCCAATGGTATTTCTTGATCGATATCTGTTAAAATATTTTTCATTCGCGTTGCTTCTTTCATACTCTCCCTAAATCGAGCTAAGGGTAATTTAACCGCCTTGTCATTACAGTTCATAAAAACAGATACTACTTGGTTTTCGTGAGATCTGAAATATGCATACACATTATGTTCCGGTACATAATGCTGTGTTGCTCCATATTGTAGCACCGTATTATTCTTACGATAATTCGCTAACTTTTTAATATGATCGAACAGTTCATTTTCTGCATCAGATCGGCCTGAAGCATTAAATTTATTAACAGTATCACCCGCAAATCCACCTTTAAAATCTTCACGTAGTAAGCCATCAGGTCTATTAAAATTCTTCATCAATACCTCTGCACCATAATACATCTGTGGTATACCACGAGATGTCAGCAACCAAGAGAATGCCGCTTTATATTTTTCTATGTCCTCTCCAACCACAGAGAAAAAACGGTCCTTGTCATGATTATCTAAAAATATTACATTCGCTAATGGATTAGGATATTGATAATCCGATCCTAAAGTTGCATACAATCTATTTGCACCATCCTTTTCATTATTCAATGCATCTGCGATAGCATAATTTAATTGAAAATCAGTGACACCATCAAGCTTCGTATCGATCGACTGGCCAACACGTTTTCCTCCTAAGAAATAAGCTTGATTCGGTACAGACTGTACCCATGTTTCACCAAAGAATGAAAACTGAGGATATTCTTTTTGAATTGCCGCTGTCCATTTAGCCATAAAATCCAAATCGTTGTATGGATAGGTATCTATACGAAAACCATCAATACCTGCATACTCAATCCACCAAATATGACTCTGTAGAATATACTTCTGAACATATTCATTTTCTTGATTCATGTCGGGCATCGTCTCTACAAACCATCCTTTTTCCATTCGCTCGCGATCTGCAACGGAAGCATAAGGATCGAAAATAGTCTGATCTTTATAAGTAGTTTGTGTAAAACTTGGCCATTCATGCAACCAGTCTTTAAAAGGCTTGTCAATTACGGTCCAATGATACAGTCCTACGTGATTCGGAACGACATCATGTACCAATTTCATATTTCGTTTGTGTAGTTCCTCCCCAAGTTTACGGTAGGTTTCATTGGTTCCCAATCGTGGATCAATATGATAGTTTTCTGTATTTGCATAACCATGATAGGAAGCCTGGGGCATATCATTGGTCAGTACTGGTGTTAACCACACAGAAGTAACTCCTAGATCAGCTAGATAATCTAGATGTTGAATAACACCATCTATATCACCACCATGACGAGCATACATGGAATCACGGTTTACCTGAATCTCCCGTAAACCTTTTATTTGATCATTCTTTGTGTTTCCATTGGCAAAGCGATCTGGCATGATTAAGTAGATCAAATCGTCGGAATGGACACCCTGAGCTTTCACAGAAGATGTTTCTCTATTTTTTAATTCATATTTATAGCTTCCTACTAGCTTATTATTTTCATGAAATTCAATTGGATAAAAGCCAGCAGTTGCGTCGGAGTCAACCGATAGATCTAGAAATAAATAATCGGAATTTTCAACCGGATTAGTTTTGACTAAGGTTAAGCCTTGCTTCTTGATTTTAACCGTACTCTTTCCAATGCCTTTTCCATAAATAATCAACTGCAAATCAGAAGATTTCATACCAACCCACCAATGCAAAGGTTCGACTCTTTGTATAGAAAATTTACCTTGAGAGAAGGCATAAGAAAGCTGAAGTAGCATAAAAACACCACTTAACAATAAACGTATCATCGTTCAAAAAAAGTTTGAAGAAATAGGGAGCCTCATGCTCCCTATTAAATTAGTTTTTAGAAATTTTTGCAGAATAACCTGAAGCTGTTCGTGACAGTTCAATATCGTATTTACCAGCAGTAGCAATTGCTATATTGGCACCATCTTGTTGTAGAGCGGATAAGTCGCCTCCGATATTCACAGCCCAATCATCGTCCATTCGGAATTTTAATTCACCCGCAACCAGGTTTACTGTTACTTTCCAGGTATATACTCCCTTGCTACCTACAAAAGTTAAATCTGTATCACTATCCCAACCTTTAGGAGTTGCACTACCGATAACGCCCCAGGTTGATTTTGACACTTCATAGGTTTTAGCTTCAGCATCCATCCGAATTCTATAAAAATCATTCGAAGAAACAGTAATATTTCCAGCATCACCGCTTTGTAATAATGTTCCGTCTGTTGCTCCTTTACCAAAAGCATCTGTCCAGTCAACATTAGTCGGTAAAAATTTAAATCCAGAACCATCTACGGTAACGTACTCATAAATCTCAAACTTAGTTTTACTTTCTTTATCGTACAAACTCATCGGAAGCGCTAAAGTTGGTTCCCAACCAGCGGCAACTGAGCCTCCAACAAGAAACATTTGTGGATTACTCTCTGTGAAAGTAATTGGTCTTGTTTTTTCAATAATCTGTCCTGAAGAATTATAACTGATTTTGAGTAAAGCCTCTCCTATCCATGATGCTTGATTAGGAATATCAAATTCTTTTGATAAAATAAATGTATTGGGATCAACAGTAATATTTTCTGTGATCAAAGCTTCGCCTGCACTTACGGGTACAATAGAGAATGTAAAATCCGTAACCTGATTAGCAATAAAACTAACTTTTAATTTTTTCCCGACTTGAATGGTCGAAACTGTACTTTCGTTAATCGACAATATTGGAACGTCCGTACCGTGCTCCACTTTCTTACAAGAGAACAAAAGGGAAGTAATACCAACAAATAAAACTAATAGTAATCGAAATATATTAGACATTTTCATAATTTCTATTCATTTAAAGATTAATAACCAGGATTTTGATCCAATTTATTATTATTAGCTCTTGCTCTTGCGGGAATAGGAAATAGACGTTTGTAAGTTTCTCCAGCATTTGCTGGTTTAAATAACTGAGCATCTTCCCATCTACCAAAACGAATCATATCTGTTCTTCTGGTCAATTCAAACGTAAATTCTAAGGCACGTTCTTTATAAATAGCGTCCAAAGTTAATGTGCTAGCCGTAAAATGTTTCTCCGGATTAACTGGGAATGCACGTTTACGGACCTGATTAGCTGCATCAACAGCTTGGGAAACACTTGCTGCTGTAGCTCCTCTTAAAACAGCTTCGGCTTTCATCAGCAACACGTCTGCTAGGCGGAATACAACCACATCATTGCCGGCATTATTACTAATCTGGTTCTTATCCGGATAGTATTTAATACAACGTGCACCTGCTAAACGTCCTCCATCATCCGCTCCTCCAATGTCAAAATCAGATCCAGGTATTAATTTATAATTATATGGATCTAACACGACATTAAGTCCGTTATAATTCAGAGGTTGACCCGTAGAATTATACTGTTGACCATATAACCATTGTTTTTTACGATTATCCGCATTTTCAAACAAGTCAAAATAGGCCGGTTGTGCACTCCATCCATTCCACGGATTAATGCTCAATTCAAAGGTTTGACGATGTGCATAATGTAGTACACGGTTGAATAAAGTATTCCCTGTAGCACGGGAAGCATCATAAGGAATTGAAAATATTGGTTCAGGATTTGAAGCGCCATTATCAGGTTTAAATTGCGTCAAAAAATCATTTTCTAGCGCATATTTCCCCGAATTAATTACAGCATTGCTATGTTCAACCACCTTATTCCAATTTGCAGTGCCACTATAAACCTGTGCATTTAAGTACAGTTTTGCTAATAAGGTATGTGCAAACCATTTTGTTGGTCGACCATAAGTAGCTTCTGTTTTTTCTTCACTTAAATTTGCTAGATTATCTTCTAAATCTTTTACAATGAATTTATAGACTTCTGCCCGAGCTGTAGTTGCCGGTAACTCTGTTCCTGTATCAAAGCTGGTAACTAGCGGAATGTTTCCGTAAGCATCCATCATCATAAAATAATACCAAGCGCGCATGGCTTTTATTTCAGAAATTGTCTGTGCTTTTGTAGTTGATTCTGGAGCTTGTTCTAAAATACTAAGCACACGGTTACAAGTACCTATTGCATTGAAACCCCAATCCCAATTATTTTGAACAACTTCATGTGACGCTGACCAAGTATGGTAATGCATGTCCCGCCATTTTCCACCATCAAACCAATCTCCTCCTCTTGTTGGGATAATAACTTCATCAGATCCCGCTGTTTGCAGACTAAAATAATTATCAAAATAACCTCTTGCACTGGTATATACAGGCCCTGTTAAGGCGATAAATTGTTCTGGAGTCTTGGGAAATGTATCTTCTGTATATGCTGAATACATCTTATCGTCAAATTTGGTACAAGACTGTCCTGCAACCAGTAACCCGGCAAATAAGAATAAATGAATTTTACTGAATCTCTTTTTCATAACTAATTGTGAATAAGGGTTAAAAAGTTAATTTCACACCTAACAAGAAAGATCTTGTTTTCGGATAATAATTTCTATTATCAACACCAGGTGCTAAACCACCTAAACTTACCTCTGGGTCTACACCCGAATATTTGGTTATCGTAAATAAATTTTGTCCAGATACATATAACCGAGCATTTTTTAAATATTTAGATTCTTTGGTACTAAATGTATAACCCAATGTTGCATTATCTAGTCTTAAAAATGAACCATCTTCAATAAATCTGCTAGAAGCAATTAGTGGCGTTTCAAAGATGCCTTCTTCAACTGCATCTTTAGAAATATTCGTCACATTTGCTTGTTGAAGACGGCTTAAATCGGCACGGGTAGCATTAAAAATTTGATTGCCATACATACCACGTAAGAAGAAGTTTAAGTCCCAGTTTTTATATTGAAAACTATTATTCCATCCATAAGTAAATTTAGGAAGCGCCTGCCCCATGACCATATAATCATCTGGTGCCGAAATCTGATCCTGTGTGACAAGTTCACCTGTTGGTTTTTGATAAATCGTTTTCTTCGCAACTTCATCGTAGCCCATATAATTAGCAACATAGAATGTTCCTAATGCATGACCTGGTAAAACAATTGCTGCCGTTTGACCGGTCCAGCCATCAAGACCAATACTTCCTTCATAACGCTGCGATACGCCAATATTTTCGATATTAGAAGCTAATGAACCAACCTTATTGATATTACGGGCGAAGTTGACAGTTGTATTATATGAAAAATCACTATTGCGATAAACGACGGCATTTAAAGTGATCTCAACACCTTTATTACTCATGCTTGCTCCATTAGCTAATAAACGATTGAACTGATAAGGTGGCGAAGGAACGTCGTACTCATACAATAAATCCTTAGTTTCTTTATTATAATATTCAATGGTACCTCCAAAACGCCCTCTCCATAATTCAAAATCCAATCCAGCATTAAACATTGATGTACTTTCCCATTTTAAATCAGGGTTTTCATTTTGGTTAACGCCATAGGCATTCATCCAATTACCATTATATAGAAATTGACCATTTTGAGGACCGAAAATAATGATCTGTCGATATGGATCTATATTTTGATTTCCTGAAACACCATACCCCATACGTAACTTTAATTCACTAAATATATCTTGGTCTTGCATGAAACTTTCCCTACTTATTCTCCAAGCTCCGGAAATTGAAGGAAATGTTGCCCATCTATTATTTTTTCCAAATTTTGATGAACCGTCACGACGTACAGATGCACTTAACAAATATTTTTCATCATAATTATATCCCACACGACCATAAACCGAAATCAATAAAGATTCTAAAATATAAGGATATGTACTATAAGGATTATAACCATCTGGCAAGGTCCCTAAATTAAGGTTATTGCCTCCTAGATCGTCAGACATAAAACCGACAGAAGAAGCAACAACGCCATCATTATTTTTAGTTTTCTGATACGAATAACCAGCCATTGCATCAAAAGAATGAAGATTCTTAGTGACATTATAATTAACATAAGACTCAAAAATCTTATCTATATTTTTCAAGTTTGAACGTTCAGCAAATCCTCTTCCCAATGCTTTCGAATCAAAGTCTGTACGATGCATATAGTATTTCTTATCAAATTGATTTTGCTGATACGATATCACGTTAGTCCAGGTCAATCCCTTGAAGATCGTCAGATCCGCTTTTAAACTAGCTAGCAAAGTATTGTTATTTCGCTCTTCATCGCGTTGATTTAACATGGCTACAGGATTGAAATAGTTTGTTCTTCCAGGTACTTGGAAATAACCATTATATGGTGCATAAGCAACATCATCAGAACGAACCGGTGAAGTAGGCAGATAACGAGCTGCCCCATTAAAAATCCCGTAGTCTACATGATTGGATTTGTTCATACTATTCGCAACATTAAGCGCTAATTTCAAGCGATCATCAAAAGCATTTTGATCAATTCCAACCCGCGCTACGACCCTTTCTAAATCACTTCTTTTCACAATACCTTGGTTATTAAAGTAATTTACAGAAGCATTATAGCGAGTTCCTTCAGAACCACCTGTTAGCGAGAGATTGTGATTATGAGAAACCCCAGTCCGAGTTATTTCATCTTGCCAATCAGTATCAAAACCAGTCTCAGAGGCAGCTACAGTCAAACCATTGTCTGCAACAAATTGCTTGTGCTCAGCTGCACTTAACACATTGACACGATTAGCAACTCTTTCAATAGCAGCATAACCACTATAAGATAATACAGGCTTACCTGCTTTACCGCGTTTTGTCGTCACGAAAATAACTCCATTTGCAGCACGTGACCCATAAATTGCAGTGGACGAAGCATCTTTCATCACATCCATCGATACGATATCATCTGGTGCTACCAATTCAATGTTTGCACCGACTACCCCATCAATCACATACAATGGTGAAGAACTAGCAGTCAATGACGATGGTCCGCGCAATTGGATAGTGGAACCTGCAGTAGGGTCACCACCTGATCTATTCACCGTCAAACCTGCAACTTTACCTGCCAATAACTGGTCAGGCGAACTCACTACCCCAGTATTAAATTCCTTTGGACCGACACTTGATATAGAACCTGTAATTTGCTTTTTCTTGGCCACACCGTAACCGATCACAACTACTTCTTCTAAATCGTTGGTACTTGAATTCAAGTTGAAATTCAACACATTTGCACCGGAGACAATTTGGATCGGTAAATCCATAGAACTGTAACCGATCATATTGACCGTAACAGTCGTCTTTCCTAGTGGCACTTGATTAATTGTGTACTCCCCGTTTTGATTTGTTGCTGTTGAAATTGGACTTCCTTTGATTACAATAGTAGCTCCGATCACAATTTCTCCCTTATCATCCACCACTTTACCAGAAAGTGAAGAATTTTGTGAAAAAGCATTCATCCAAAGCATCATCAAAAGACCAAAGGTCATTACAGCACGTAATGTAAATTTGCTCATAATGTAATTGATTTTATATGTTTAGTTTATTAATTTAGTTTTACTTAAAAGGTAATATCCACCAGGCTTAATTGTAATCTGACTATTTTGATCCCAATTTAGATTCGATCGAGTCATATTATCATACCAGCTCCCCGCTAAATCTGATGTAATGTGAAACGCTCTCGTTACAGTGTCAAAATTTCCGATAACAAATACAGTTTGATTTCCATCAGATATGGTATAGTATTTCAATCCATCCTGCAGTGAGGACGATAATAAAGTTGCTTTTCTAAAAATTGAATTTAATTTTTTCAACCTGATCAATTTTGCGTAGTGCTCAAATAAACGCTTACGAGAAATGTTGGACAAATAATCCCATTTCAATGGTTTTTCCCCTGTTCGACCATTTTCATCTATCGAGATATCGTAACCGAATTCACCAAATTGCCAGATCATTTTTGGACCAGGACTAGTTAACAAAAACGTTGCTGCTGCTTGAATCCTATCTAAAGCAGTAGCAAGATTCTTAACAGAATAAGAACCGTCAGTATAACCATATTGAGCATTCTTAAATTGGATTCTTTCTTCATCATGAGACTCCATGTAGCTCACCATATTAGCTGTCTTAAAACCATGTGATTCCGCAAATAATCTACTCAAATCCGATTTAGATCCGCTATTATAGCCCATAGTCGCTTCATTAAAATTCCCATTTAAATTATTCCAAAGTAACATTCCTTCAGCAGCTAATTCTTGTTCCTCTTGATCAGAACCGAAATGTTCTAAAATGATATAGCAACTTGGATCAAGAATTTTAAGATAATCATGATAATTTTTCCAGATCGCAACCCGGCTAGCATCATAAGCAGACCAAGACCCAACGTTAGTTTCTGCAGTACCCGTATTTTTCTGTGTAAATCCTTTTGATAAATCGAAACGGAAGCCGTCTATCTTAAATTCTGTAATCCAATACTTCAGAACATCCTTCACAAAAGTTTGTGTATAAGGGCTTTCATGATTAAAGTCATATCCGACATTAAAAGGATGTCTTGGCATCATATTAAACCAAACATTGTTAGAGCTCGTGGTTTGTCCTTCAAAATACAGTTGAGCGAGAGGTGATTGTCCGAATGCATGATTAAGTACCACATCTAAGATCACCGCAATTCCTGACTGGTGAAGATTATCGATGAGACTTTTTAAATCATTTGCACGACCATAATATTTATCCACGGCTAAATGATAAGAAGGATTGTAACCCCAAGTAGAATTGGCTTCACTTTCCTGAACAGGCATCAGTTCGACGGCATTAATACCTAGACGCTTTAAATATGGAATGGAATCGCGTATCGCATTAAAATTATGCTGTTTTGAAAAATCACGTGTAAGCAATTCATAAATCACTAAATCATAAGCATTTGGTCTGTTAAAGTTTTGAACTTTCCAAGGATAGTCCGTACCATTCAATTCCAATACACTCACCTGACCTGTAGTCTGCTGTATCGGATATGCTGGCAACTCAGCGACCGAACTTCCTAAATTGCTATCATAGATTGGGTCCAATACTAACTTGCTGTAAGGATCCCCTATTCTTAACTGACCATCAATTAGAAATTGATAGGTATACTTTTTTGAAAAATCCAAATCTGATACTGTTAACCACCATGTACTTCCATCAGGCGTCTGTTTCAAGACATACTTTGATTCTGCCTGAAAATTATTAAAACTACCTAATAGAAAAATAGTTGATTTTCCAGGAGCAGTTAACGCGAAACTCACTGTTTTCTTTTCCTTGTCGATCGTTACACCGTTCTTATTGACGCCGATAGGAAGTGCTGCAATTTCAGGCTTATCATTAACGAATATCCGTAACTTCTTCTCGTAGCTATTTCCATTAACTTCTATGCGAGCAGTAATAAGATGTACACCTAAAGTTCCAAACTTACATTTAAATGTGTGCTGCGATGAATTGCTTACAGTTTCCTGTTCAACTTCATCAATACGTAGTGAAAGTTTGCCCGCTACCGTAGAAAAAACTTCGATAGCGAGCTCTTCATTCAATAAATAAGCTTCTTTTTCCGATGTTAAAATATAAGTAGGCTGTGTGCTAGGTTTTAAAAATGAAAGATGAACTTCCCCTTTTGTAGTAACATCTACATAAATATCAGACCCATCTCTATTCCTCTGAATTTTTGTTCCTGAACCATTGCGTACTACTAATGCAATTTTAATCACGTCAGTTCCAGCAATTCCTTTAAAAACTTCACTCGGTTTTAACGTGATGCTATACCGTCCATCAGATTGACGGCTTAGCTTAAATGCATCATCATTTTTTGTCCAATCCGTAGCAACCTCTTTCCAATCATTTTCATCTTTACTTATAGCAGTAATTAGCCCAATATGTAAAAACAATGGTCCATCTGCCGATACCAGTGCCCGATTCCCCTTATTTACATCAAACATAAATGTAATGGACTCATCCCAGTAATTAAACAGCTTATTCGTTGTGACTAAACCAATATCACTAGGAGACACTTCACTTTCTATCGCTATAGTGGCAGGATTACTTTTTTTACAACTAAAAAAAATAACCGATATACTAAAAAATATACAGATAAAATAATGTCTCATAACTCCTTACAATTGGCAATATAATTTATGGGAACGTTCCCATAGTGATGCATTAAAGCATCTTGTACGCTAAAAATATACTATGAATTCAAAGCTAAAATCCCTTTACAATTGGTAATCCTATACTGGGAACGTTCCCAATATTTATCTAAGATAAAAAGCTAAAGGCTTAAATCCAAACTTTTTAATGATTTTTTTTACTAGATTTCTGAAAAATTAGAGAAGATTCCAGATAAGTTACTTCTTGATTAGAGAAGCTAATCGGTTTAGCAATCAGTTGACACAGATATTCTGTAGCAGTTTTTCCCATTTCATAAGCGGGTTGTTTAACAACACTTAATCCAGGTTCTAGAAGATCTGCAATATCTAAACATGAAAAGCAGATCAACTTTAATTCAGAAGGAATATTAATTCCTTGATCTTTGGCAACACGCATTGCCGAAATAGCCAAACGTTCAACGGAAGCAAATAAACCATCAGGTTTCTGTATTTTAAACAAATTCTTAATGTCTTCCATATTACCTTCTGATTCATTCACGGTATCAAGCACCAAATTAGCATCAAAAGGAATTTTATATTTTTCCAAAGCAGCCTGATAACCCGCCATACGTACCTTACCAATAGAGACATTTTGATTAATTACTAAATAAGCAATTCGTCTACAGTCGTTCTCTATTAAATGCTCTGTAGCAGCAAAACTTGCTTCAAAATCGTTTCCAGTTACATAGCTGGTATTCACATCATCATAAGTTCTATCAAAGAAAACAACCGGTATATTATTATCTTTTAGTACCTGAAGATGGCTATGATCATGGCCTTCACCAGAAGCAGACATAATAACCCCATCTACTCGTCCGTTGATCAACGATCGTATAATAGAAGCTTCTTTATCCACGCGGTGGTCTGTTACATAAATTAAAGTATGGTAATTTTTTGAACGGGCAACCAATTCAATTCCTTTAATCGCCTGACTAAAAAATTTATTTCCAAATTCAGGTATTATAATAGCGATGGTACTGCTTTTATTAGCTCTTAAATTGCTCGCATACATATTAGGTGAAAAGCCTAATTCATCAGCCATTTTTAAAATACGTGCTTTTGTATTTGGATTGATATCATTACCATCGCGGAAAGCCCGTGATACTGTAGACTTGGATAGACCTAAACGTTCCGCTAATTCTATAATTGTTATATGTGACATTGTTGCTGAAATAAAAGCATCTCAAATATAGAACAAATTTAGGATTTAAATGAAGCTTAAAGTAAGAATAGCTAAGGTATAAAAAGGTATAAACACAAAAAGCCTCTGCTGTATAGCAAAGGCTTCTGTATAAAAAAAGGCACCGACCTACTCTCCCACCTGTTACGGCAATACCATCGGCTCTGGCGGGCTTGACTTCTCTGTTCGGAATGGGAAGAG
>NZ_CP066166.1:2866415-3271541 GCF_016132525.1 Sphingobacterium sp. UDSM-2020 | reverse complement strand
TATTGAAGGAATGCACCGCCAGATTCGTAAAATAACGAAGTCTAAGGGTGCATTCAGCTCTGAGCAGGCGTTAATGAAGTTAATGTTCTTGATAATGAGGGACATCTCTAAAAAATGGACGATACCAATGCACAATTGGGGCTTGACTATATCTCAACTTTATATTAAATTTGGGGATAGACTAAAGCTCGACAGAGGCTTTTAGGAGTAAGTCAATTATCCAATGACACAGTTGAAGTTACACTCCCAACGAAGGGTGTTAAAAAAGTCAGAATTTGATTCTTTTTTGATCCGATATCCCCGCCAAATACAACCTCAGTTATTTCTCTTTCAACAATATCTTTTAAAACAGCTGTTAAATTTTCTTAATGTGCATCAGGCTCTTCCCGGTAATTCATTTTTTCAGAACCTAAATAATCATTTGTTAAATAAACTTCCTGGCCTAAATGCGTATCTGTAAAAAAAGCTATTCTCTTCATGATGATATATTGATCTGTTATGGCGTGAAAGTAGCTATTTGCCGAGTAATCTAACTTCCTTAGGGTAGATACTTTCTATAGGTGTACGCCAATAAGATAGTCAACAGAGAGGATAAAATGAGTACCACACCTAAATCTTGAATCCATCCTGAAGCTATAAGACCTAAACCGATAAGCGTATAATAAAGCAGTCCAAATATAGCTCCTGCAGTTCCAGCAACGTCTCTATATTTGATTAGTGCCTGACTTAATATATTGGGTATTGCAATACTGAACGCAATCAGGACAAAAACAATGGGTAATAGAAACCATAAACTGTCCTGCAGCATGAATACAGCAAATGCACCGATAACAGAAATAAAAGATGACAAATAAATCAATCGTTGTGCAGAAAAATTTAAACAAACAAGCCTTTTATTTAACATCCCCCCTACTAACGAACCAATGGCAAGTACAATACCGCTATATCCAAAGTGTGTAGGACTATAGCCGGAGTGCTCAAATATAAATGGGGCTAGAGAATAGTAACTAAATAACATGATATTGAATAAGGCCACTAGTAAAGCACTTAACCAAATTATCCTATCATGTAAAAGTTCCAGTAAAACGACTCCTACTTTTGGACGATCTCGCTTAAGTTGTGGTTTTGTTTCAGGCAGAAGCAGTATAATGCTGATCGATAGCAATACTGCAACCAGCAAAACAACCATAAATACCCCATGATAACCAAAACCTTTAGTTATAAAACCTCCTGCCATAAAACCGATAATAGGACTTAATGAGAGCGCAATGCCAATAATAGAAAAAACATAACCAAGATCTTCTTTTCGATATACATCCCGGAGGATCGTCTGTGTTATAATAGAACCTACGGAAGCTCCAAAAGCTGCTACTACCCTAGCAATCAATATTATATTAAAATCTTTTGTTAATAGTGCCATAAAAGCTCCTATTGCATAAGTAAATAGTCCGAAGATCATAGCGCTTCTTCTCCCTATTATATCGGATAAAATGCCCCAAAAAATGACACCTAGTGCAAAAGCAATAAAATAAAATGATAGGGTTAATGAAGCCTGCTGATTGCTCACCTGAAATGCTTGTGCAATGTTGGGTAATGCAGGGCTATAAATTGTTTCGACAAATTGCGGAAACATAATCAAGATGATTAATAGCATCAAATTTGGTTTGTTTTTCATTTTTCACTTTAATTATTTTGCAAAATAACACATGATTTATTGTATCTTGTTATTGGTATTAAGACAAAAAATATCAATATTAAGACAATGACATACATAGCTAAAGACGATTACTTTGATCCCGACAAAATAGATGCTGCTGTAATTGGTATTGCGTCAGAACTGAATGCTCATGATTCAGGAAGCCACAAACATCAAAAAGCGCAACTATTATATGCTCCAAGCGGATGCATGTCAATACGTACCGATAGTACACAGAGTTTATTACCGCCCACAATGGCGGCATGGATTCCACCAAATGTATTACATAGCGTTACGATTAGAAATACAGTCGCTTATCGTTCTATATATTTTGATCCCAGTAAGTTTAAAAATTTACCCGATGAACTAATAATTATGAATATCAGCCCTTTATTACGAGAGGTTATTGAACGCATATCGTATTGGCCTTGGGATATGCTCTGGAACAATCAGAAAAATATAACAGCTGTTTTTTTTGAAGAATTTCAGAACGCATCTCGTGAAAACTTAACTTTAGTAGAGCCATCGGATCCAAGATTTCACCCCTTTATAGACCAATGGAATATAGGGAAGTCAAAACCTCCGCTAATGAAGAAATTTGCGTTAGAAATCGGGATAACTGAAAAAACAATTGGACGCATTTTTATGAAAGAAACAGGCATGTCTTATCAGGACTGGAGGCAACAATGGAGGCTGCACCGATCTATAGAATTACTAACCAATGGTAGAAATGTGAACGAGACGGCTCATGAATTAGATTTTTCTAGCCCGAGTGCATTTATAGAATTCTTTAAAAAATATCTGCGAAAAACGCCAAATCAATATTTATAATTTTAAATCTAAAAGAGCGAAAAGACTTAGTAGATCAACCCATTGATGTCAAAATGTAATGACCTCTTTCAATTTTCTTTTAAATCTTTGAAGCTGCTTTTCCAGCCATTGCATTTCTGTTTTGAATCAGATAATTTGATAGATTAAAAACCATTTCTAATGGCTATTTGTTAATCTTTTAAGCTCGCTTATAAGACAGTATTTACGATAGCAAATTATAAGCAGGCAAAATTAATCTAACTTAACTATGAAACGTATTTTAAAATTTACAATTTATCTCTTCACTTTACTGATATGCACGCCCACAGCTTTTGCGCAGCAAAAAGAAGATGTCATCTATCTAATGGACGGTGGACAGAAAAAAGGAAAAGTCATCACGATTGGGGATGAAATCATCAAGTTTTCTTATACCGGTGAGGAGCTACAATATGAACTTAAAAAATCTTTAATTGATAAAATTGTATTTGCCAATGGAAGAGAAGAATCCTTTAGGTCAGCTGGTAACGCCAGCAGTACAGTCAATACAACAGCATTACAATCTAGCGCTATACAGGGCGGGAACAGACTTGCTGTTATTCCATTTGAAATTGCCAGTAATGACCAAGGTCTTACCACCGATGTGATGAGACGAGAAGTGCAGCAGGCCTGTGTCGACGCTTTGAGATCACGATCGCTTTCTATTCAGGTCCAAGATGCAAGGACGACAAATGCTACTTTAGCTAAAAATAATATTAACCTGGCTGATATTGCCAATCATACACCGGAGGAATTAGCTAAACTATTAGGCGTAGATTATGTTATATTAGGGGTTTATGATATTGAAAATAAAGGAACATTCAGCTATGGCTCTGGAGTAGCGTCTTACGATGATAAGAAAAAAGATAATAAAACGAAGGGTACTGTTGTCCAATCAAATAACAGCTACACCAGTACAAATTATGACACAAAAGTTTTAATGACTATTTATGATGCGACTGGAAGGCAACTGTTTTCGGACACAAGAAAACCTTTTCTTGGCGGAGTCGATTCTTATAAAGGAGCATTAAAAACATTAGCCAAACGAGTACCTCTAAAATAATTATAGTTGACTGAAAGCGTATAATAGTATGTAATCAGAAAGATTAAAAATGAGCGTGAAATAAGTAATAAAAAAACAGGCCCTTACTACTGTAAGAGGCCTGTTTTTATTAAAAAGCAATTCATATTATAAATTAGGATTTCTAACAATTTCTTCGTTTGGAATAGTGAATAGATAATATGGACTATTAGCGACGAAATTAGATCCATCCGGAAATTTCACCACGCGATGTCCTTGTCCGTTCACAAGTTTAGTCCCTCCATTTGCGGTTTTAATTGGCACTTGGATTGGTTTACCGGTTTCATCGATGAACAATTTACGTTGAACTTTTCCTTGCGTTCTAATAATATCCGATAAAGCGAAGCCTTCTCCCCAAAGTTCTTTACGTCGTTCTATCAAGATCTCTTCAATTAAGTTTTTCCCTTGGCTCACATCATAAAGTTTTGCTTGACGGGCTGTACGCAATGTGTTTAATGCAGCAATGGCTTTGTCCTGCAGCCCTGCGCGCGCATAACCTTCGGCTTCAATCAATACCATCTCGGAAGAACGCATATATACGATATCTCCGATCACATTGGGCTTAAATTTGAATTTTTTATATCTTAAAAACCCTTCACGTCCAGCCAATGGATCCCACTCAAATAAACTGTAGCGAATATCGCTTTCGTCAAATAAATCTTTAAAATAAGGATCTGCCATAAAGCTATAATAACCAGATTCGGGGGATGATACGTCTAGGTAATGAAAAGTATAACTTGCTACATCTTGCTCAGTTGTTTGTTTATGACCCCATATCCATTCTGGGTTTTTAAGATCATTAAACCCCTCCTGATAAGTTGCTGAATCCATTAGACTGTAGTTGCTTCTTGCTTTTTGCGCTGACTGAGCTGCTAATTTCCATTCACCTATCTGCAAGTATGTACGAGCCAATAACCCCTGCACTACATCCTGATTGATTTTGTAATTCTCTGGTCGCTTATAACCTACTAAAAGTTGTTCGCTATCTTTTAGATCACTTAAAATCTGATCATAAATCTTTTCTAATGTTGCCCTAGGATTCCCTTTAGTGTCTATTGTACTCGGTTCAGTATAAATCGGTGCAGTCAAAGCATTCTTATCTTTCTGGTAGCTAAACTGGTAAAAAGACGCTATATTTAGATAAGCAAAAGCACGCAATACTTTTGCTTGTCCCTTCAATCTATCTTTGTCTTCAGTCTTTCCTTCAGCCCCATCGACTTTTGCAACGACATTATTTGCATTATCGATCACCTTATATAGCATAGTCCAGAAAGAGTTTACCCGGTAAGAACGGTTATTGTTGAGTTCTGAAAATGTATACGCATCGCGGTATCCATATTTTGTTGTTAAAGCGACGTCACTCCCCATCGCATCACTGGTACGCAAGATAGCTGTATATCCCGGATTGGCATAAGTAAAAAATGTGTCATTGAGGTATTTCCAAGTTCCATTGATAACCGTTTCAACATTCGCGGTCGTTTTATAAATCTCGGACTCTGCGACGGCAGTTGTCGGATTTGTATCAAGGACATCTTTACAAGATGTACTGAACAAGGAAACTGCCAAAAGTATATAGGTATATTTTAATTTCATATTCATATTGTTTAATTCTTTTATAATTGCCCAAGTATTAAAAAACAAGCTGTAAACCTCCTGAAATGGTACGCATGGCCGGGTAACGGAAATAGGTCGAGCCATTAAGTGTCTGTTCCGGATCCATACCTTGGTGTCCATAAAAAGTCAACAGGTTTTCTGCCGTTGCAAATACACGCACTTTACCCAGTCCGATTCGTTTGATTAAATCCCCAGGGAAACTATAGCCTAAGCTCACATTCTTTAATCGGGCATACGTAGCATCATATAAAAAGCGTGTGGATGTTAAAGTCCAGCTTAAATTATCCGTCGTTAATTTAGGTACATCAGTAACTGTATTTTCAGGTGTCCAATGATTCAACATTTCAGCGCTCCAAGCCCTGCCTGCATTATTTCCGGTATGCATCAATTGTGTATAATCATTATCAAATACTTGCCCCCCTAAACTAAAGCTAACCAAAGCAGATAAATCGAAATTCTTATAACTAAAACTGTTGTTGATACCACCGATTAAATCGGGCAAGGGGCTTCCGGCATCAAAAAATCCAGCTTTAGTATACTCAGATGTTTTCTGATCTGTCTTATTGCCATCTTTATCAGCAAGATACCATTGTGGCAATCCATTCTCAGGATTTACACCCGCCCATTCCGGCATAAAGAAATCATAGATCGTACCACCAACACGTAATGCACGTGTGCCCGTAATGATATCTTTGTTATTATTTGGCAGCGAGGTGATTTTATTGGTGTAATGAGATAGATTCACATCTAAGTTCCATCTGAAGTTCTCAGTTAGTACTGGGATCGTGTGTATATCGATATCAAATCCTCTATTTCGAAGTGATCCAATATTGGCATCATAGCCTGAATAACCGCTCGAATAAGGCATTGGCATCGTGAATAACAGATCTTTACTTTGGCGATTAAAATATTCAACACTTAATGAAACTCTATTTTTAAAAGCAGCAACATCCAAACCTACATTAAAGTTCAAGTTTGTCTCCCATTTCAGATCTGGTGTTGGCAATCGGTTTGTAACGGTTCCGCCTTCACCTAAACTATTGGAAATGGTATATAAGCCTTGGTAAGCGTAGTAAGTACCCAAGTTATCATTACCCTGGCCTCCGTAACTTGCTCTCAAGGTTAACTGATTAAGAGCTGAAACATCTTTCAAGAAGTTTTCTTGAGCAATTTTCCATGAACCGCCCACGGACCAGAATGTTCCCCAACGGGTTTCCTTAGCAAATCGGGATGATCCATCGGTACGTAACGAAGTTGAGAAATAATAACGATTGTCATAATTATATTCGGCACGGCCTAAAAAACTCAATAAGTGATAATCGACACTGGAACCGGTAAAATTATTCAATTGTGATGCTGCGACCGGTTCATAAAATCCAGGAAGCACAAACCCTTGACGGCTACCACTGATATTTGAACTGTTAAAGTCATGATATTCCTGGCCGGCCAATACATTCAGATGATGAAGATCAAACTGCTTATCAAAAGTTAAAATATTATTCCAGGTCTGTCCTACAGTTCTAACATTGGACTTCGAGACATAACCCTTTGAATCTACACCGCTCCCTAAAGTAGGATTGGTATAATTATGGGAATTGCTATTGATATAATCTAGACTATAGGTAGATCGGAATTTCAGGTCTTTTGAAAAAACAGCTTCAAGATAGGCCCTAGCAGAAACATTTTCCCTACGGATATCATTTTTATCTAAAGGTAATGAGGCCGCCATATTGCTTTTAGGTGTAGCGCCACTTGGACGGTAAAGTCCAAAATCATATATCTTATTACCATTTTCATCCAGCACATATGAACCATCTGCAGCTCGCTCAAAATAGGGATAGAAAGAAGGAACCAATCGGGTAAAATTGATAATATTTGCCGTATTGCTATCTTCCGATTGCGGATATTTCTGTTGCGTACTGCTACCCGCAATATTAAGACCTGCATTTAACCAGGATTTCATCTTACCATCGATATTGGCACGTACATTATACCGTTTGAAACCTGATTCAATCGCAATACCCTGATCATCCAAATAACTCCCGGACATAAAATAGGTGTTTTTAGGACCACCCCCACTGAAACTTAAATCTCCTTGTGTACGCACACCTGTACGTTGTAAAACATTGGTCCATGGATCATTCCATAATGCTTTTGCTCCTGGAACTAATTTTCCATCCAAGCCTACCGGTTGCGGAAATGCCGATCCATATGGATTTTTATTCAGATCACTTATAACACTGTTCGTAGCATTTGTTGCTGCCTGCGAAGCTGTCAAGCCATTTGATAGATTTTTATTACGAAGTGCCTCCCAGTACATTTGGAAATAATCATCAGTAGATACTTGATCGTAGTCACGAACAGCTCTTCCAGAATAACCTTGTGTAAAATTAAGATTGATCGTCGTATTTTCAGAAGATTTACCACTTTTTGTCGTGATGATAATCACACCATTAGCACCTCTGGATCCATACAAGGCGCTTGAAGCTGCATCTTTCAGAACAGAAACGGATTGAATATCATTGGGATTGATCGAGTTGATATCTCCTGAAAATGGATTTCCGTCCACGACAAATAACGGTGAACTGGAGGCGTTTATAGAACCGATACCGCGGATTCTGATCGCTGCATCGGTACCGGGCTGACCAGAAGAAGCGACCGACTGTAAGCCGGGTACTTGACCTTCCAACGCTTTCGAAATACTGGAGACCTGTCTATTCTCAATTGCTTTTGCATTAACCGTGCTGACTGAACCGGTAATATTCGCACGCTTAGAGGTACCATAAGCCACTACAACAACCTCATCAAGGTTTTGACTGGTAACCTGCAAAGCGACAATCAGATTAGAGCCGTCAGCTTTTACCTTTTGAGTCTCATAACCGATATAAGAAAATTCGATAATGACATCTGAAACCTGCTGTACGGGGAGTGTAAATTCTCCATTTACATTCGTTGTTGTGCCTCTAGTCTGCCCGGAGAAAACAACATTAACTCCTGAAAGCGCTTTTCCTGTTGTGGCATCTGTAACTTTACCTTGTACATTGCGCTGCTGAGCCTGAAGTTGACTCATACTTGAGACGGTTAATACCGTAGCTACTAATGGAAAAATTTTGTTTGTTAACTGCATGTAATACTGTTTAGAATTTTTAATACTGCACTTATAAAGCATTTAATACGGACTGCTTTTCGCTTATATTTATTGAAAAACAATAATCTACTAAATTAGTAGTCTTTATTGTGTGGCAAAAGTAATATTTTTACATATAGATTTAGTAGACTTTTAGTCATAACTAAAGCAGAATCAACAAACCACTCATTTACAAGGAATTATTTTTTCAACTGCATCTATCAAGAACATAATGGTCCGAAGTCGAGGCTTTATGAAATCTCACTTATCAAAAATTTATGGTTAAAAAATAAAGAAAACAGATTATTACGCTCAAATACAATAAATTAACTTATGTAAAATAAAAAGTTTTAAATCTGTATAAACCAAAATAGTCTATTACTCTAGCTATTCTAATAAAAAATACAGAGCTTAATGAAAAAATTAGAACGCCGATGTTTTGAATTTCATATTAAAGTACTATCTTGGTCCTGTCTTACGACATACTGGGGTATTAGCTCATTTGGTAGAGCGCTTCGCTGGCAGTGAAGAGGTGATCGGTTCGATTCCGATATGCTCCACATTAAAAAGGCTTATACATATTTTTATGTATAAGCCTTTTTAATTTTTATAAATAAATTTAATGAATGACCACATTCATTCTTGCTAAATTATCGACCACCTGTAAACTAATTATATTTAATTATCTATTTCTTGCATGGTAATCTCGCATTTTGCCTCAGAATAAATGCAAACCAATTCCTATCAGCCAATGCTAAAAATAAGAATATCTCTATGTGTCCGTACAAATACGCACGCTCTACGCTTAGTACTGTAGATAAGTAATAATCTACTTTAACTGACCTAAAAACTACGGTTATGTACATAAAAATAGGTTTTGGGTACAGCTTTTGATTTACAGTTTGCATAAAAAGGACGTAGCATTTAATCATACTATATATTATGGAGCATATCGATCAAAAAGCAAAAGAAATAGGTTTAGACAGAGGATATTATTTATTATTGATGGCAATTTTGGATATACCTGTTGAGCAGGCAGATAATAACATAAGTAAGTAACGATAAGATGAAGAAAATTGTCATTATTAGCACCTGCCCTCCGCAGAAATGTGGACTTGCAACCTTCACTAAAGATCTGAAACAGGGAATGGAGCTCGATCCAGATGTAACAGTCGATCTAATTGCTGTATGTAAATTAGGTAAAGAACAATTTGATAACTCAATACGATTTGTCATCGACAAGGATGGATTAGACAGTTATATGCAAGCATCATGTATCATTAATGAGGAATATGATTATTGTATATTACAACATGAATTTGGGATTTTTGGTGGTGCTGATGGCATTTTTATCAATAACCTGATCAATAACTTAAACATACCATTAATAACGGTTTTTCACACAATAATACAGGATCCAACCTTAAGGAAAAAAGAAATCATGGAATCACTCCTGAAAAAATCAAAGCAGGTCATTTCTCTTTCGCCCAAAGGATGCTCAATTTTGAAAGAGATTTTCCCAGATCTTGATCATCAGAAGATTAAAATGATTCCACATGGAGTTCCTCAGTTTGATTATAACCAAGGATTAGCAAAGCAAAAATTAGGCTTACAGCAACATTTTATGATGCTGACTTTCGGCTTAATCAGACGGAGTAAAAATTTGGAATACGCTATTAAATCTTTGGTAGGTCTCGATTTACCAAATTTCAAATACTTTATTGTCGGAAAGACACATCCTCATGTATTGGCAAGTGAAGGTGAATCCTATCGTTATGAATTACAAAATCTGGTGGAACAATTAGAATTACAGGATAAAGTCGTATTTGTAGATGAGTTTTTATCGGATGAGCAACTCAAAGAATATCTTACAGCATGCGATATTTACATATCTCCCTATCAACATAAGGAACAATCAAGTAGTGGAACACTATCGTTCGCAGTTGGAGCTGGAACAGCTGTTATTGCTACTCCCTATTGGCACGCTAAGGATTTATTGATCGATGACCGCGGCATACTCACACCTTTCGATGATATAGAAGCGATGCGCGAAAACATCAGTCTTTTATATCATTCCCCAAGATTATTGGCTTGGTATCGGTTCAAAGCGCAAAGTTTTGGAGAACTATCAACATGGAGATTGATGGCAAATAATTATATTGAACTATTGAGTAACCGAACAACCCCCATAAGGTCACTTGAGTATTTTGAAAATTACATATCTTTTGATATGAGAAGGGAAGCATAAGAAACCGAAGCCTCAGTATTTAAACGCTGAGGCTTTTTTAATATGTCAAGAAACTATAAAACAAAGCTGGCAGGCCTTAGAACTTTGGTTCCCAAATTAATCTGGTCATAAAATCCATTTGAAACTCTTTTGATTTTATCGGAACACCACACACTAGACCTACTGCAAAATTAGGAGATAACGCTAACTTCATCTGAGGTCTCATGATATATTCTAAATGACCATGCTCGATACGCATATCATTTTCAATACCGATGTAATGACTTGAATTGGGAACCATGTAATGCACGTTTGCGTTCAATACAAAATTGGTTTCCATTCCTTTCTTTTTAAAGTGATATTCGAATTCAGGTCCTGTATAAATCAATGTACTGATCTGATTAAAATTCTTAGCAGCTATAAAGAAGGGGGACGATACAAAACCATCAAAAAGAGGTGTATTTCTTACAGTTGGATTTGATCGGCCAAATTCCATTTCATGCACATACCCGATAGCCAAAGAAGTCTGGTGTTTCTCATCTACCAGGAACGTATATTGTGTTCCTAATTTTAAACCTTCTATATGATTGGTTCTTTGCCCTACATTATCTTTTGCAAATAGTACAGGCACTTCAACTTCCAGTCCCAGACGATTGGCAACAGCCCACTCGTATTCGATAAAAGCATTATGCTCAACTTTATTTTTGAAACGTCCAGTACCATATCCTACATTAAATTCTGCTTCGCCTTTTCTAGCGCCAAGATCCCGCATGAGGTCTAGATAGAGTGGTTCTGCATGTTTTACTTTAGCTGACTTAGGTATTGTGGTTTCTTGTGCAAATAAAAAATTGGAAACGAATAGGAAAAATAAAAGTGTATATATAAATTTCATGATATTAATGTTTGAAACAAACTTATAGGCACATTTAGGAAAAAATTAGGAATTCTAATTTTATGTTGTCCTTATCTGAAATTTTTCACTTATATCAAGATTGCTCTTCATAAATTATAATGTCGAAGTGATCTTGAAATAAACGTTAGCAAATGATGAAACTGTGGGAGAAAAAAATCTTCCACAGTTTTTTTTGAAACCTAATCGTTACATAACATACTTACAAATTCTTTTTACTTTTAAACCTAATTAAGACAATAAAACACGAAATGGACAATAGAAGAGATTTTTTAAAGAAAGCCTCCCTTTTAGCTGGAGCGATGGGTTTAGAATGGGGATTGCCCGACGCCATACAGAAAGCGATGGCAATCGAGCCTCTTGCCGGATCTAGTTTTTTAGATGCGGAGCACATTGTCATGCTTATGCAGGAAAATCGTTCATTTGACCATAGTTTTGGTACGCTGTCTGGTGTACGTGGTTATGGAGACCCTAGAGCGATACAATTACCGAATGGAAATCCAGTATGGTTACAATCTGGAAAAGATGGAAAAACGTTCTCTCCTTTCCGGTTGGATATTAAAAGATCTAAGGCGGCCTGGACGAGCTATCTACCACACTCCTGGGAGAATCAATCTGCTGCACGCAACCAGGGAAAACACGATAATTGGATCGACGCAAAACGCTCTGACTATAAAGATTTTAGAGATATACCTTTAACAATGGGTTATTATACACGGGAAGATAATCCATTTTACTATGCATTTGCTGATGCTTTCACGATCTGCGATCAAAACTTCTGTTCTTCAATAACCGGTACGACAACAAACCGACACTTTTTTTGGACAGGTACCTGTGTACCGGGTAAAGGAGAAAAACCATTAGTACGCAATTCGGATATTTATTTTAACCGCTGGGCGAGCTGGAAAACATTTCCAGAGAAACTTGAAGCGGCGGCTGTATCTTGGAAGGTGTACCAAAATGAAGTAAGCATACAATCTGGCCTACAAGACGATGGGTTATTGGGCAATTACACGGATAATAATCTGGAGTGGTTTTCACAATATCATATAGAATTTAAGGAAAGTCATTTAGCATTTCTAAAGAAACGCGTAGCAGAGCTTCCTGCTGAAATCGCTGATATAGAGAAGCTGCTTCAGGACGGTCAAGCAACAAGTGTACAAAAAGAACAGAATAAACTGAAGCAAAAGAAAGAACAGCTGCTAAGTTTTGAGAAAAAGCTTGAGTCTTTAACACCGGAAGCCTTCAACAAGCTATCACCATCAGAACAAGCCCTTTTCCGTCGTGCCTTCCAAACAAATGAAAACGACCCGAATTATCGCGAAGCCATTACCGTAAATGAACAAGGTACAGACATTCGGGTTCCTAAAGGTGACGTATTACATCAATTTAGACAAGATGTAAAATCGGGAAACCTACCGACTGTCTCTTGGTTGGTCGCCCCAGAATATTTTTCAGATCATCCTAGTGCCCCCATGTATGGTGCATGGTTTACTTCAGAAATTTTAAACATATTAACTGAAAATCCTGATGTCTGGCGTAAAACAATTTTCATCTTAAATTATGATGAAAATGATGGTTATTTTGACCACGTTCCTCCTTTTGTAGCACCGAATCCTGCCGATCCTACTTCTGGAAAAGTATCGCCTGGATTGGATATTTCTGGCGAGTATGTCAGTCTGCAACAGGAATTGGACGCAGGTGTTGATAAGGAAAATGCCACCGAAGGACCTGTCGGACTAGGGTACCGTGTTCCTTTAGTTATAGCTTCCCCTTGGTCTAAAGGTGGGTGGGTCAATTCCGAAGTTTTTGATATTACGTCTACCATTCAATTTATTGAGCAATTCGTAAATAAAAAATATGGTAAAAATATCCATGAAGATAATATTAGTTCATGGAGAAGAGCAATTACTGGAGATCTGACATCTGTCTTTCGCACTGCTGTTTCAGGCAATGCTAAAAAACTTCCTTTCTTGGATCGTAATACACAAATTCGTGCTATTGATGAAGCTAAAAAATTACCACTGCCTAATAACTATCATCAATGGTCTGAAGTAGATATTGCGCAATTGAAACTTCATAAAAAAAGCAATTCGTTATTAGCGAAGCAAGAAAAAGGACAACGACCATCTAATGCACTCGCTTACGAACTATATGTGCATGAAAAAATTGATAAAAAAGAGAACAAAATTAATTTAAAACTAGAAGCAGGGAATTCCATTTTTGGAAAAATGGCGCTAAGCAGTCCATACAATGTATACGCAGGCTCAACTTATAAAGGTGGCGTGAAGTTTTGGCCTTTTGCTGTTCTTGCTGGAGAATCTCTAGATTTCAGCTGGAATTTATCGGACTTTAAAGACCATACCTATACTTTAACAGCCTATGGGCCAAATGGATTTATGCGCGGATTTAAAGGTAAAGATGAAACGCTACAGGTACAGTCTTCTTATGAATTGGATAAAGGAAAGCAGGTAACAGGCAACCTATTGATCACTTTAATAAATGAAGGAAAAGAAGCCTTACTTATTGAAGCAAAAGATAATGCATATAGCAACTGGCATAAAAAAGTATCATTACCTGCAGGAAGATCAATCACTTGGAAAATTGACACACACCAACAATCTGGCTGGTATGATCTCAGTTTACATGTAGTCAATACAGCTTTCGAACGCCATTTTGCAGGCCGTGTGGAAACTGGAAAACATTCAAAAACAGATCCGCAATTAAGTTAGTTCATTACTATAATCCAATAATAGTCGGTCCTGTAATCTGAACGACTATTATTGGATTATTTATCTTTGGCCTTTCTCAAAAAGTGATTTTATCAAAGGTTTCTGAGTGATTCAAATTCTACTCCAGATATTTAGCAACAATATTTTCAAGATCTTCTAAATCAAATGGCTTAGCAAGATAATCATCTGCACCTGCATCTGCTGCAAGAGACGCGATATCACTATTTGCTGTAACGTAAATAACGGGTATATGTTGAAATAAAGGATGTTGTTTCAATAGTCTTGTTGCTTCTTTCCCTCCAATATCCGGAATCCAATTGTCCATCAAAATCAAATCGGGTGTCAGTTCAGCAACCTTCTCAATAATATCGTGAGAGGTCTCAGATATGGCAATATGATATCCCGCATCTTCTAAAATAATGGTCACAATTTCTAAAATGGAAACATCATCTTCAAATATTAAAATCTTCTTTCTATTATCCATGGCTCTATCTTTAAACTGTTCGTGCTAATTTTTTTGTAGTATGTTCATTTTCATCAAGGGTGATACTGAGGTTTTTCACATTTTTGGAAACTATGGTAATTTTAGTGTACTGCTCTTAAAGGAAGTGTAAAATAAAATGTGGTACCTTCACCTGCTTTACTCGTCATACCATATTGTCCCTCATGTTGACGGATAATTTCTGCACAGATATACAAACCCAATCCCAATCCCTGAAAGCGAACCGAAGTCTCCTCTACCCTATAAAATTTATCAAATATTGGCGCTTGATTTTGAGACGGAACACCAATACCAAAATCTTGCACACTGACTTTCACTTCCTTACCATCCTTTTCCGTATGAATTATAATATGGTCAGAATCTGGCCCATACTTAATTGCATTGCTCATAAAATTGATCAAAACTTGTTCTATACGCATCTCGTCTCCAAAAATCGGGATTTCCAATTTTTCACCTGTGCGTTCAATATTTAATATTCTCTTTTCCTGAGTCTGATACATCGTATCGACCACTGTATCAATCACAGCATCTAAATCAAAAAATTGGTGATCGACGTATAATTTACCATTATCAATTTTTGAAATATCGAGCAGGTCTGCAACCAAAGTACTTAGTTTATTTAATTGTCCTTCAACCCGGTTCATATATTTATATGCTTTTGAATGTGGCTCGTCTTTTAAAGAACGATTCAGAAGTTGCACATAACCACGCATGCTTGTAAGTGGTGTTTTTAACTCATGCGACGCAATACTTAAAAATTCATCTTTCTTTTGCGAAAGCTGTTTTTGATCATCAATATCTGTAAAAGTACCAACCCAATGGGTAATGAATTGATCCTCTTCAATAGGTACAATTCTTAAAAGATGATAACGGTAAAGTTGTGCATCTAGAGGTTTTATTCGAACCTCCATTTCCAGAGCAGTTCCTTTTTGAATGTGTGATCTTAAAGTTACCAGAATAGCTGGATCGTTTGGATGACATTCTGGAAAATCATTTTGCGTCCTAGAAAAAGTAAACCAGTTACGATTAACAAAATCAATCCTCCCATCCGGTGTTACAGTAAATGCGATCTGTGGAAGAGCTTCTAATATCAAACGTAAATGATTGGCTTTGGCGACTAACGAATACTGGGCTTTTTTTCGGCGTTCAATTTCGGCCTTTAAATCTTCTTGCACGGCATTAAGAACCAAAGTCTGTTCATATAGTCGATAAAAATTTTTTACTTTGAGCAGTAATATATCCATATCAACTGGTTTGGTCACATAGTCAATACCGCCAGATTTATATCCCTGTTCTATAAATCTCTTGTCACGATTAGCTGCTGATAAAAATATAATCGGAATATCTTTGGTTTTGCTATACTTTGCCAAGTGATCAGCCACTTCAAATCCATCCATATCGGGCATCTTTACATCTAGAATGATAAGCGCATATCGATTCTTAAACGTCTTTCTCAATGCTTCGTCTCCTGAAAAAGCGGTATCTACACTAAAACCTCTAGACTCTAACAGTTGTTGCAAGGAATAGATATTCTCTGGTTTATCATCAACAATTAAAATCATAATTTAGTTCTTCTACTATTTGACTGTTTTTTATTTTGGGTATTAAATAAACTGTTTGTGTGCCGTAAGTTTATATAAGCCTCCACGATAGTAAAATCAAAAATCAATCCAAATAGTTGCCATCTACTAGGTTAGCGAAAAAGATATAAATCACATTTTAAATCTTCACGAAATACTTATTTTTATACAGCAGGTATAAAATCAGAAATACGATATAAAAATTTCCGGCAGTTAATATGATTGGAGCAAGTTCCGGCCACTGATTCTCTAAACCAAATGTCAAAGAATGAATTACTGATCTGAAGTTAACAAATTCACCAATAAAATAAGCAACAATAGAATTCATGCCATATATTTTTAACCATCTAAAGGGCTTAACCACCTTTTTAACATCAATCACATAATAAAATATAGCCATCAGAATAAAGCAGATTCCACCTGAAAACAAGGTCATACTACCGGTCCAGATACGTTTAATAATAGGCATTTGAAAATGCAATAATACTCCTGCCAATAAACATATAAATCCGATAGCGATCAAATCACGAAAAACTCTATTGGGATTAATACGTGCATTTTCTTTAATGATTTTACCTGCAAAACAGCCCATCATCACGGTAACAGTAAAGGTCAAACTGCTCCATATCCAAGAGTAATCATAGGTGTCTGAAAAATCCCAAATGCCCTGATCTCAGTACACTCCATCCATCCAGGAACCTAATATTTTTTTATCCACACGAATTGCAAAGTTTTCTTGTGGGCTATAATTGCCGTCCAGTACAAATGGGATAGCATATACAACCAATAAACAGATGCTCAAAGTAATTACTTTTCGTATCGGTAAATTGAAGTAAGCTAATGATGTGAATAAATATCCCACAGCTATGGCCTGCAATGTATTGGAATAAAGTTTGAAATAATGCCAATCAAAACTCAGTAGATTTCCCTGTATAATCATCCCTAGGAACCAAAGGATAGCAAAACGTCTAAAAATATGCCTATATATCGGTCCAACAGGTTGCCCGATCTTACTGTCAAGAGAAAAAGGAATAGTAACACCGGTCATAAATAAAAACAAAGGCATAATCAGATCCCATAATCGGAAACCTTCCCAAACTTCATGATCAAATTGATACAAAAAGGCATGATAATAAGAATTGTCCCATAACTGACCGATCGCTACTAGCACAGGTTGTAAAGCAACCAATAAAAATAAGTCAAATCCCCGTAGAATATCCAGTGACTCCAGTCGCTGTGATTTTTGGTCTTGCATAATTAAGTTTAGTTTAGGCGTGTTGTTTTCTAAGCGAATATATACAATGAAGACGAATAAACAATTGTTGCTATAGCCATTTTACCTGGTAAATCAAGATATAAAAAAATGAACTGTAATTTTTATTTACTACATTTACACTAATAATATTAGCAAAAACAACATGAAACGTTCCGGGACAGCCGATTTACCTCTTCACTATGGAAAAGTACCTGCTTGGCTTTATGAACGTATGTCGGCTTTGGGACTTTCTATAGTAGAAGCAATTTTAACGGAATATGGTAAAGATGAAGTACTTCGTCGTTTGTCCGATCCATTTTGGTTTCAAAGTTTTGGCGCTGTACTCGGTATGGACTGGCATTCTTCCGGTATCACCACATCGGTAATGGGTGCTTTAAAACGAGCCATCAATCCAAATTCCACATCTTTAGGTCTATACATTTGTGGCGGAAAAGGTAAGTTATCCAAAGAAACTCCAATGGAGCTATTGCGGGTAGCCGATCATGCTGGTCTAGCAGGACAGGAATTAGTGCGTGCGAGCAAATTGACTGCAAAAGTGGACAACACCGCAATACAAGATGGATACCAATTGTACCTGCACAATTTCATTGTGTCCGATAAAGGAAATTGGACAGTTGTCCAACAGGGAATGCATGATCATGATGGGACTGCTAGGCGTTACCACTGGCATTCGGAACAATTAAAATCTTTCATCGATGAACCGCATACCGGTATTAACGGTATATCACAGGGGCGAATATTAAACCTGACAGCTTCGGGCGCTTCTTCCAATAGACAGGGAATTCTCGCCATTGCAAAAACAGATCCTGCAAAAACAATACAAGAATTTGCACATTTGATCATGCCTAAAAGACACGATATCCAATCTTCTGATGTTGATCTTAAAAGGCTTGGCGCCTTATTATATGTAACTCGTGAACTACAGACAGACAATTTTGAAGAACTATTGCTTTTAAAAGGTGTAGGTCCCCGCACCATGCAGTCCCTAGCTTTGGTCAGTGAGGTTATACACGGTGGTCCGGCCCGTTTTCAAGATCCGGCCCGTTTTTCATTTGCACACGGTGGTAAAGATGGCCACCCTTTTCCCGTTCCAATAACAATATATGACAATAGCATTGCTGTTTTAAGAAAAGGAATAGAAAAATCAAAATTGGGACAGTCTGATAAATTACGTACGATTAATAAACTGCATCAGATTGTTCTTCAGGCTGAGGCGAATTTCAACCCTCAGTTTGATATTCAAGAAATCATTGAGCAGGAACGACGAGATTCCTGGAAATATGAAGGTAGAACTGTCATGGGAAAAGCCCAGAAAACCGACCCAAATAAACCAGGCATTCAACTATCTCTTTTTTAAACTGACACCGCTCTCAATTTCCAACAAGCTTTAACCATTCTCGCTAAAAACGAATCAGATTTCCTATCAATAAAGATGGAAATAAAAAGCTCCGAAATGGGGTTTCGGAGCTAACTAAACATAAATTGACCAAAGTAATAACAACTAATTACGTGTCATTTTCTACTTCTGCTCCTTCACATCATTTTATATCATTTTATCACCGTGTTCAAGGCAAATTTCAATACGATCATGTCATGATATTCGGTCTAAAACAAATATCGCATGTATAATCGTATGCGACTTACCACAATTACTGAAATAGATATACAAATTACTGTTTAACATGCTTCATAAAGTGTGACATCGACTACAATCTATTAATAGTCGATGTCCTTATTTACATATTGATTCTTTTACCAATGAAATAAATAAGCGGTTTGTACTTATATAAATTATGCATAAATAGATTTGCTATCAGGATTTATCACTAAATTTAAACTATGCGACCAGATATAAGTATTAAACGTATCTATGAAGAAACCGATAGTCATGACGGTTATCGAGTTTTGGTGGATAGACTATGGCCAAGAGGTCTTACTAAAGAAAAAGCTCATATTGACGAATGGGCTACTGATATTGCACCTTCTACCGCAACCCGGCTCGCCTATGCTCATGTTCCGGAACGATGGGAAATCTTTAAAATCCAGTACAAAAACGAACTCCTAAACAATGAACAGTTAATTTCTTATCTGGATAAATGGGAAGAGCATCCCATCATAACATTACTTTATGCTGCTAAGGATAAAGAGCACACGCATGCGCTTGTATTGCAGGAATATCTGATATTTTGCTACAATTCCCGAAAGTAATTTTAATAATAAACTCATCATACACCTAAAACCTACACCCAATGAATAACAAAAGCATCGATTTTGGAACACTTGCCATACATCAATTGCATACTGATGGTCACCATTCTCATTTAGCACCCATATATGCCAGTTCCACTTTTACTTTTGACAGTGCCGAACAGGGTATGCGAAGATTCTCCGGTGAAGATTCTGGTTATATTTACTCCAGGTTTGGAAACCCAACTACTGATGCCACAGCTCAAGCTATAGCCGATCTTGAAACTTGGAAGATCTTAAATGAAGACGGAACGCCAATGCGCGCCAGGGCGCTGTTAACCTCAAGTGGACAGGCGGCGATGTCTACCTTATTTATTTCTTGCTTAAATGCCGGAGATGCACTATTGGCTACACCTTCTCTTTATGGTGGCACTCATGAATTTATCACGAAAATGCTCCCAAAATTTGGGATCAAAACCTATTTTTCGGATATGACAGATGTTACTGAACTGGAAGCACTTTTGAAAGCAAATCCCGAAATTAAGCTTGTTCATTTTGAGTCCCCCGCTAATCCAACGATGCAATGCATCAATATTGAACGTGTTGTTCAGATTTCAAAAAAATATCAGAAGCTAGTTTCTGTAGACAACACTTTTGCAACGCCTTATTTACAACAGCCGTTTAAATATCAGGTGGATTTTATTTTTCATTCCACTACAAAGTTTTTAAATGGACACGGTAGTGCAATCGGTGGTGTCCTGATTGGCCGTGATCTAAATGCCATGCAGACTTACGTGCACCAGACACATAAATTACTGGGTGTAAACAGTAATCCATTTGATGCATTTTTAGTTTTGCAGGGAATAAAAACGTTACCATTAAGAATGGAACAGCATTGCCGAAATGCCATGGATGTAGCCTATTTTCTGAATAATCATCCGGAGATTGCTAACGTACATTATAACGGTCTACCGAGCCACCCAGATTTTGAAATTAGCAAAAAGCAGATGCGACACGCGGGATCTGTCATGAGTATTGAGCTAAAAGGTGGATATGAAAAATCAATTGATTTTGTCAATAAGCTCCAGATATGTACACGAGCTGTTTCAATCGGCACTGTAGATACTTTGGTCTCGCATCCGGCCTCAATGTCGCACGCTGGTATTCCTCGGGAAATCAGACTGAAAACCGGTATCACGGATGGTCTTATCCGCATCAGTGTTGGTCTGGAGTCCATCGAAGATTTAATTGCAGACCTCGAACAAGCTTTGCAATAAACTGAGCGGATCAGAATTTACATCAGAACCTTTTTATTAGATTTTTATTTTTAGTCCTATGAGATATTTCACACTGTCCTTGTTTTTAGTATTTACATACTGTAATCTGTTTGCGCAACAAAGCGACCCATGGTATGCATTTTACAATCAAGACAGTACTCTTATTGGTTTTAAAGATGGACTTGGCCATGTGAAAATCAAACCAAAATTTGAAGGTGTCACAAGAGCAAATCGTTTTGATGACATCTTAGCTGCTACTGAAAAAAATAATGGTCAATGGAATTCATTCTATCTAACAAAATCAGGCCGTAAAATTGGTCACGATAGCCTGCATATCATCGACAATGGCGCCGATTGTGAAAGTGAGGGATTTATCCGATTTAGAGATCCGCAAACTTATTTAACAGGTCTTTTCAACCGGAATGGCGATATCGTCATTCCCGCCATGTACAGTCGCTTGACCCGCGTTCATAATGGTCTTCTGGTTGCTTTAAAAGGAGCTACAAAAAAACGCGTCGGAATAGACAGCTTAATCACTTGGGTTGGTGGTGAAGAAATACTTTTAGATACCAGTAACAACGTTATAATTGCAGATTTTAAATACCAACCAACCCTAAATTTTTTCTCTCTTCAAAAAACAAAAGAGCTTTTAGATGATCCCGTTCGAATTTCTTTTGTCGGAAATGACGGTTTACATTATTCCTTTATTAATTTTCAGAAAGAATTTGAAAATTGGTTAAAGACAGACTTACTGGTTGATTTAACAAAGTCAAAACTATTAACGGCAACTTATCCAAAAGTTACTTGGGAAACGTCCATTGCTTGGGAAACATCAGATAAAATCGTGTTTATCGAACATAATTTTGATCTTATTAAAAATAAACTGATGGAAATTACAAACTCAGATACGGATTATTTCATTTCGGCAGATGGCTTAAATCCCTTTATGTTTGATGCTCCAGAATTTCAGAAATATTTTAATAATTGTGGTGAATCAAATGATTGGCAATATCCGACCATGTCTATCATTATTTCCCATAAGAACAAAAAGGATATGGTTCAGGATCATCTTGAATTCTTAAGAACAGATGAAGGGTATCAACTTTTATGTGTCACCATCAGAAAAGGTCAGTTAAAATAGCTTACATATGCAGACCTATATTACGATTTATCTTGAGGTGGAAAGAAAAATGACCTCGGACTAATTTTAAAATAAATCCAGACTGCTTTTGCCATTTTAATCAATTCTCCAAAGGATAAATTACGGGATCGAAATGCGAGCGTCAACGATAATGAAAAACTAATAGCAAAATTAAAAAAACCAATAAGCCCTATACCTAAAATGCCCCAGATCCACATATCAGTAGTCAGCGACATGTTATTCCCAAATAATCCTAAAGCTAAATTTCCGCTCGCAAAAGTAATATGCCTAATATCTAAATTAAGACCTAAAAACATACCGACTGAAGCTGTTGTTCCCATAAAAACCCCGAACCAGATATTAGAAACGATCCCTGCCCATTTCTTTTCATAAAAACGGGCAACTTTTGCAGTTTTCTCCTTACCGAATACTTTCTTTAACACCGGTTGTTCCTCGATTCGATAATACACTGAATTGTGTTTATCACGGTTAGAGATACTACCGGCAATAATTCCTGACAAAAACAAAAAAACACCTGCTATACAAGCATGCAAGATCATAGGAGTTTCGGTCGGATTAAGATCATTGACCAAGGTCATCCATTTCCCTGCTGCCGCATTATAATGGAAAAGTTCCTGTATACCCCAAATTAAAACAAGACTTACGGAAAAAGCCATTATCACATTGCCTACAAATGCAATGAATTGTGAACGAAACAATCTTGCAAAAAATACTGCAAAATTCCAGTATCTATGTCTGGTCTCATCTTGTCCTGATGCCCCATTCTCAATTGCAGCAACTAAAGCAGAAGCAGTCATTGCGGGTTGCTTTGTCGCCAAGGTTGCTCCAAATAGATAAATAGCTGTAAATCCGATCGCATAATTTATACTATAAAGTAAAGCATGTCCAAATTCGCTTGTCTCTACTTTACCTAAAAACAATTTCAGGATACACATAACGCCTACAATGATGCCGCCACCACAGGCCGAGCGAAACATGTTCCAATATTCTTTCTTGCTGGAGGTAATATAATGCTCTCCGGTCTGTGCGGTATGGTGCGTGATTTCGTAAGCCAATAATTGTGTACTCTGTCCAACAAGTTTGCGAATATTACTCTTACGGCAGTTGTAACCAATTAACGTCTGAGCAAAAGCAATACTTTTATCAACCTTTTCCTGCTCTTTATCAATAACCAAAAAAGAAATGATGGCTTTAATTCTTTCCAATTGTTGCCGGATCCTTAATAAAGATTGATTGACCTTAATTGAGATGCCAAAACGATGAGAGTTTGCAAAGGCGGTGTCAATATAATTTTCACATTGCTTATGCAAAACCAGGATTTGTTTATAAGCAAGATCATCCGAGGTCATAAAATGCAAGTTACCCGCTAAAAAACGATCGTTAAGTTCACTAAACTCACGCATGATGGCAATAAATGGACTATCAAAATTTTGAAATTCAGGAACCATCTTGTTGACATCTGTTTCCATTGCCCTACCTGTAATACGTTGAACCAAAACTTCAAGACCATAGAGAATCTCCTTGATTTCAAAGTTTACATTGCTCTCGTATAATGAATTGAAATCACATATCTGATAGAGTCTTTGCAACTGATCATTGGGAATGACCGCAACCCAATCTGCATCTTGCGAATGATAGAAAAGCTGATTTAACACATATTGCAATGTTGATTTGGGAGGTTGTGAAGGAAGATATTTCTCCGTTATTCTCTTTTTGATCTCATACCTAAAATCGGCATAACTGATAATTCCGGTATCTGAAATTAATTGATCAAAATCTTTATGATCAATAACTCGACGCACATAAGAAGAAAAACTGAACCTGACATCAGGTGAAGCTTCTAAATAAATCAATAATGGTCCAATATCGACCTGGTAATATAACGATCGTCGCTTTGGTCTAAAGATATCTATTAATGCAGCCAAGAAGTCCAGCTCGGTGTAGGCTGGATCACTAAGTTGAGCCTCGAATCTTTCAAAAAGTTGTTTTATCTCTTGACTGGCATTTACTTTTTCTCTCATGTAGAACAGCTTGAAATTGCGTAATAATAAAATTAGAGTATGCTGATGCTATTTACATTATAAAATACCGCAGGCATATGGCTGTTAAAAATTTCTCTTGTACTATTGGAAATTTCTAAAATGGTAAAACCTAAAGGCATCGTAATAATTCGTATACTTTTCATTTTTTACATTTCTTCAATGATAATGCCACTTTATCATTGCGTACAGAGAACTGATATGTTCCTCATCATCATATTAAGAGTTCTCTCAACTGACCTTATTGCTTAAATATACGACACAAATGATCAAATTGTGAGGAAAATAGTTAAAATCTGTTAAAATTCATGATCAATTATATTAATCGGCATACTAAATGCGTTTAGTATGTATTCATAATTTAGGTTAATAATTGGTTAGTTAAAACGCCTGGAGTTCCCCGCTTCAGGCGTTTTTTAGTACACCATGTAACGTTGTCTTTTAGAAATTTAACGCTATCCTTAATTTTTGCTAGATCAAACAATAAAAATCACTTTGTCTAATTAATGATTAAAACGAACCAAAAGCTATAACCATTTAGTCCAATTTGATGAAAAATATTTATATTGCAGCTTAAACAGTATAAATCGAAACATAACCAAAACCGTGTTTCAATAAAGCTATAAATTATGAATCACCTTCATTTGTCACGCATGCGTTTTTACATTCTTTTTTTCTTTGGGCTATTTCTATTTACCGCTTCTGAAACCAAAGCGGCCGAAAAGGATGGTCAGCCTATGTTCTGGACTTGGTTGGATTACAGACCTACAAGCAATTTTGATTCCTTATGCCGTGAAATGCAATATCTAGGTATTGACGGAGTGATGCTCAATGCACCATCACCCGACGATTACAGAGTTGCTATCCCGATAGCACATAAGTATGGGATTAAAGTTGTGGCTTGGTTATGGACCATGAATCTAGAACATGATCGCGAGAAGATATTAAAGGAACATCCGGAATGGTTCAGTGTAAACCGTAACGGAAAAAGCCTGGCAGATACAACAGCATACGTCGGTTATTATAAATTTTTATCTCCAGTCTTACCTGAAGTCAAAGACTATATTAAAAAGAAAATTGAATCATACTGTGCTGTAGAGGGCTTAGATGGTATATCGATCGATTATCACCGCTATGTAGATGTTGTGCTCCCAACTACACTTTGGCCAAAATATAATATTGTTCAAGATCGCGAATATGCGGCCTGGGATTATGGTTATCATCCCGTCGCAATCCAAAAATTTAAGGATCAATATGGCTATGATCCTAGAACACAAAAAGATCCTTCCAGTGATCTTAAATGGAGACAATTCCGTTGTGATCAGATTACAGATGTGGCTAATATGATCGCAGACGTTGTACATGCTAGTGGAAAAATTATGGCAGCATCGCCATTTCCAACCCCTAAAATGGCATCCCGTATGGTAAGACAAGATTGGGGAAAGTGGAATCTGGATATGGTATTCCCAATGGTATATAGTAATTTCTACACGGAAGATGCTAGTTTCGTCAGAGACTGTACAATTGAAAATGCAAGAGATAAAAATAAAATGACCAGCTTATATTGTGGGCTGATGGCTAGTAATAGCGATGCTATGTTTACAGAGATGGACGAAGCTTTAAATCATGGTGCACAGGGAATCGCAATTTTTACGGTAAACAGCATCCGTGATCCTAAAGTCAAAGAAAAATTTAAAAATTATACTGCACAGGCAAAAGCAAAAAAAGCGGCTAACAATGGAATAATGCCTCTTGTTGGGACGAATAAGGTTGAAAAAGATCCTTTCAAAAAAGAAGGTATTATGAATTTGATCACAGCTAAAATCCAAAAGATGGTATCTGGTTCAGAAACTGCAACCAGCCTTCCTGCGGTAAAATTATCAAGTTTCAAAAAAGTAGCTTCCTATGATGTTACAGAACGTTATTTGGTGTCTGATAAAATCAGTAATAAAAAATTCCACGTCACTTTTTATTTTTATGGAGGTATCCTATCAGGCTGGAATGTAGATGCAGTAAAAGAAACCGTGTAAAATTTACTCATCCAAGAAATCGGAACATATTTCAATATCGAAAAGGGTTGATCATAGCTATGATCAACCCTTTTTAATTTAACTCAAGTGGTAACTCTGGTTCTTGAATTCCATAGAAGTATAATATTTATATTTCTCATTATCCAGTGGATAATCCCAACAACCCATACGATGAAAGATTTCACCACCAAAACCCGTTTTAAATCGGTACAATCCATACATCGGATGTGACTCATCTGCCTGCGGAGCAACTCCAAAAAAATCATATTCAGTACAGCCTTTTTCTTTTGCGATTTGCATAGCACGCCATTGCAATGCATAGGTTGCCATATAATTTCTATTTTCTGTGGCTGATGCTCCGTAAAGATATGTTCCCCTGTTTGCTGACACGACTAAAAACATGGCTGCTAACGGTTTGCCTTCGACCTCAGCAACTAATAAATGAACTTCTGCCGGTGAAAGGGTATCATTAGCACGAGCAGAAAGTACAATTCTAAAATAGCTGATATCATGTAAAAAGAAATTATTCCGCACTGCAGTCTGTTTATACAGGTCATACCAAATCGCTAAACTATCCATACCAAGAGAGCGAATGTTGACTCCTTTTCGCTTTGCTAAATGGACATTATAACGCGTTTTAGCCTTCATTGCACCTAATAAGCTATCTTCATCTTTTCTCAAATCCATAAAAATGGTATTTGAAGGTAAAATATCGGTATTGGCTTTTCTTAAGTTCCAATTATTGGTATTAAAATTAAAACGGATTTCCTGAATTTTTTTATCCGGAACTCCTAACCAGTTGCCATTGATATCATAGCAGTCATCGTCTTTTGCCCAATGTGATTCCCAAGATAAATCATAACGAATCATAATGCAGTTTTTAGGTAAACAAGATCTTAAACTCTCGGACAATTGCTCCAAGAAATAGCCTTGATTTTCAACCGATGGTTCGATCTCTGGTCCATAGGGAACGTAGGCAATACTGTGCTCCTGATCGATAGCCTGAATCAAAATCAATAGATCTCCTATAAAATAGGCACTGTCTTCGGAATCGACATAAAGATCTGCTATCTTAGTTTTAAAATTAAATGCTTTTGAAGTTACACCCTGTAACCTTTTTACTTCAGACCAATAGGCCGTTTGCTGAATGATTGATGTTTGATAAATCTGTTTAATTTCTTTGTCTTCTATTTCGGCAATCATGACGTTTTTTAATATTAAATCAATGGGCATTGAAATTTGAAACTTCCGTTTTCAAATTTCAATGCCCAAAACGACAAACATAACCATAAAGATTAAAGACGGCAAGTCCATTTGTCAGGGACTTGTTAAAATGAAGCATAATTATCAAAGATGCGAGATCTTCTTGCTGACTTCAAATAAGAAAAAGGGTAAAGTTAAGACTTAAAAATTATGAGCACTCTTCAAATTGGCTTAAAAATTCAATAACGAGCGAAGAGTACTACTGAAATAACCCACAGTTATTTGAACAATTCCATTAATTCTGCAATACTAACTTTACCGAAGTAAGCCGTTACATCATGCTTTTCCAGTAATTGTGCAAGGTGGACAGCCTCATGTTTTTGTCCGATCAATATATTCTCCAGCTCCTCAATTGGTTTTGATGCAAAAAAATCTCCAAATATCTTCGCCTTTTCAATATACCCTTTATGGACATCTAAATGTATTTCAATAAATCCAGCAGGTATCTTTATGGCTTTCTTAAAATTGTAATTAGGAGAAAAGCCAAAATTCCATTCCCAGGTACTGTACTTTTCTGCTACCAATTTTTCGATCCCCAGAATATCTTCATCCGTTAGTTTATAAATCTTAGCTTCAGGATTATTCTTTCTCATCTCCTCAATCAACAATTGCTTGAAAGCTGAGACTGTCATATCTTGTGGTAAGTACTCATTCAGATTAATTACACGTGCACGATTGGACTTGACAGCTTTATCTATAAACTTCAAAGGATTAACTTTTAGCGCATCGCCCAGTACCTCCATCTGTGAACTAATCAATAACGTACCATGTTGGATCATTTTTCCATTTTTTGCAAGTTTAGCATTTCCACTAAATTTCTTCCCTTCAATCAACAGATCATTTCTCCCCTCCAATTTTGCAGGTATGTTCATACTATTTAACAACGATACAACGGGCTGAGTAAATGTCGAGAAATCCATAAAATCATTTTCGCCCAACAAGATGTGAAAAGAAAAATTCAGATTTCCAAGATCATGATAAACCGCTCCTCCCCCTGACATCCTTCGAACGACCTTTATTCCTTGAGCTTGAACATAATCCAAGTTAATTTCAGCTAATGTATTTTGAAATTTGCCTATGATAATTGAAGGTGCATTAATATACAGAAGGAAAATAGCTTCTTTTGGGTATTTATATAATAAGTATTCTTCCGATGCTATATTAAAATAAGCATTATTAGAAGGTGAATCGATAATCAACATAAGATTGAAATTTTAACAAAAATAATAAGTTTTTGACAGAAAGACGATGCCGGGCCTTCAGTGCTTTATACAGGATCAAGTCTGGTCATTAATACCTTCATAAATAAACAGTTTTAATCTCTAACAATGAAATAGCTTCAATAATTGAAAAAAGCGGAACATGGATTAAGAAAAATATTAAATGAAACCATTATATTTACAAGAGAAGAGCTATTAAAATAACGTTAAATACTTTTCCACGAAGTGTATTACGCTGCTTTTTTTATCAACTATACTTCGTTCAGATTACATTAGAGAAATAAATGATTAGAATTTTATTGCAAAATAATAGATCGTGCATATTAAAGAAATAAGGGATGCCAGAAGAAACAGAAAAAAAAATAGCGATCTTAATTGATGCTGATAATATCTCCTATAAAAAGATAGAAGAGATATTGAATGAAGTAAAACGATATGGGATCCCTACTATCAAGCGTATTTATGGAGACTGGACTAGTCCTTATGTTGAAAACTGGAAAGACAGTCTTTTGACTCATGCTATAACACCTATTCAGCAATACAGTTATACACAGGGCAAAAACTCGACCGATTCGGCTTTAATCATAGATGCCATGGATATCCTACACTCGGATCGGGTAGATGGATTTTGCATTGTTTCAAGTGACAGTGATTTCACACGTTTAGCAACTAGGCTACGTGAATCAGGAAAACTTGTCATTGGCATAGGAGAAAGAAAAACACCAAAACCGTTCATATCTTCATGTGATAAGTTTATCTATGTGGAAATTCTTGAGAAAGAAGTTTCAAAAAAGGCGGTAAAAAAGAAAAACAATAATACCAGTCCGACGCCATCACCAATTGAACGGAATAAAATATCAGCATTGGATGAAGAGACGCTCGAACTATTAAAAGATACTGTAGATGATACGGCTGATGAAAGCGGATGGGCATTTTTAGGGGAAATTGGTAGTTTATTTAATAAAAGAAAACCTGATTTTGATGCCCGTAATTATGGATATGAAAAAATATCGCATCTTTTCAAGGCTTATAAAGAAGATTTTGAGATTGAAGAACGGAATACTGAAAAATCAAGAATAAAGAATTACTACATTAGAAATATCATCAATAAAGTCACACCGGCTACTCCTGCCGTCCCGAAAGCGGAGCATCCTACTCCTAATCAATTAAAAACGACACAGTCTCACTCCAGTTCCGCGCAAACAGGACATAAAGGACATAATCAAGGAAAGCAAAACAATCCGGGGCAAAATAAAGTGGTAAATACACCGAATTCCACCAAAACAGAAAGTGTATCTAGTCATCAAGGAAAGACTGTGAATACGCAGAATCCCTCTGATCAAGCAGAAAATATCTCCGGAAATCAAAAACAAGAAAATACAAAATCAAGTTCTGCGAAATCCAAAAGTACGACCAATAATCAGAAACAAGGGAAAGGGCAAGCTCACACTGAAAAAGCTGAAATTACTGTAACTAATCAAGGTAATGCAGACAATAATGCATCAGAAGCTACTCAAACAACTGATGGAACACCTTCAACAGTAAAAAATACAACAATAAATTTAGAAACGGCAATCCTTCCCTCGAAAGGAAATCAGATCACTGCAGAAGATGTTACTAAAAATCAGATTAGGATAACGAAGGATCTAAAACAATTGTTCCCAAATAAGACAAAAAAAATCCGAATTCTTATTGATAATGAATATGAGTGTTCCTTTTCATATAGAAGGGATCGTTCACATGTGCTCAGTCTGGGAACTGCTGCTGCACAAGAGTTGGAACTTGAAGCGGGAATATCCATTAAAGTTACAAAACTAGGCGAAAACTCTTATCAATTAGAGAAAGTGATTAAAGAAAGTAACTAAAATTACTATAAATCATGTAATATTGTTAATGTAACACAATTAATAATAACTAGTTTATCTTTTGGCACAACATTTGAAATAACTTTTATTCATAATTTAGATTAATAATTGGTTAGAAAATGCCTAAGGCTCCCAACCTGAGGCATTTTCATTTTTAAACCTTTATGCTCAGGTTCAGAATATTCTCAAATACTCCTCTAACCCTTAATTAAACACCTTTTAATCTAATAAGTTAAAAGCTTAACATAATTTTAATTTAGGATAATTAACAAATTACTAAACGAAATATTAAAAATCAATATCATAGTTTTATTGTTATAGTATATAAATAAGCCATGCATAAATGATTTCCAAAACCGAAGTGAACTTAAAAGTACACAGTATGTATAGGGCAATATAAAAAGTTATGAGCTAACTTCCGGAACAATCAAATACCTAATGGATTACCAATAGCATTAATCCATTCGTAAAACAGGACAAAGACATGACGTAGGAAATTTATGGCAATCGTAATTCAGTTAGGCTATGTGCATTTGTAAATTCATCCGGATAAAATCTTATTTTTAGAACAGCCCAGAAGCCTTGATTTAATTTAGCAAAAAAAAGTGTAACGAAACAACAAGACCCTGTACTTACTAACAAACAGAAAGGAACATATCCTTAAGCAGTAGGTTTATGAAAAGAAATAAGGCATTACTAATTAAAACATTTGCAAAAGCATAATATGCAGGCAGACTCTTTAATCGAAAAAACATTTTTAAACCTAGTAGAGGTTCACAAAGGCATCTTGCATAAGGTCGCTCGATTGTACATGGACAGTTCGGAAGATCGGGAAGATTTGCAACAGGAAATCATCATACAATTGTGGAGATCCTATCAGAACTTTAAAGGAGAGAGTGCCTTTTCGTCCTGGATGTACCGGGTGGCTATTAACACAGCCATTTCCTATTTTAAAAAAGAAAAACGAAGAAGTGATGTGTATACTTACGACAATATAAAAGAGCCTGAAAATGAAGATTACAATCCTGAAAAAGATAGACAGCTAGAGATTTTTTACCAGGCGGTACAGGAACTAAATGCGGTGGAAAAAGCTTTGATCTTTTACTTTATGGAAGGACTATCGCATCGAGAGACGGGCATACAGCTCGGTTTAACTGAAGGAAATGTACGTGTAAAATTGAATAGAACGAAAGAAAAATTACAACAAATCATAAAAAAAACAAATTATGAATCTTGATGAATTAAAAACGGCATGGAATTCCGAAAGCACAAATGATGTGCGTATTCCATCAAAAATAAAACAGCTCGGGCAGGCTAAGCATCCTTTAGATAAACTAAAACGGAAAATGAAAAGCGAATTTTATCTGCAATCTTTCTGTATCCTATTTGTAGCTTTTATTCCGAAACTGCTGAACATAGATCCATCCTTATATGTTCTATATTATGCTTTCTACGCACTATCATTAGCGATATCAGCATATTATTTAAACCTTTTCCGATTATTCTATAATAAGATCAATCATTATACAGCTGATACAAAGGATAGTTTATTGGAAATATACTATGAGCTTAAAATTAATATTGAGCGCTATCATGCCTTTAGTTTTCTCCTGCTCCCAATAGCATTAGTTACCCTAGGTATGTATAGATACAGTATGCGATTGCCGCTTACAGAATTTACCGACCCGGATCAATCCGTAATTTCTTTTACCATATCAACTCTAACTGTAAGTATTATTACGATATTAATAGTCCTTGCATGGACAAGATATTTTTATAGTCCTTATCTCCTGCAGTTGAAAAAAATATTGGATGAACTGAAAGAAGAAGAACTTAAAGAGAATGAGTTTAATATAAATAATTCGAATGAAAATATACAAAAAGACGGTAGGCAATAAACGATATCAAAAATCAATTACAGAAAAAAGCATTTGCTGAACGGCAAATGCTTTTTCCATTATATGTTGACATCTCGATTACACCAATTGTTTTAGTGCAATTTCATATGCTTTTGAAGACAGATGTATTTTGGATTCTGATATTGCTCTAATCCGATCTATAGCTTGCCCGATAACACGAGATACATCCGAAAATAACGCATCATCAGAAATTTCTACATTGGGTTGCATCAGATAGGCGAACACACGAGCCATACCACAATTTGCTATAAAATCTGGAATGACAGAGACTTGAGAATCGGCATATTCCATGACCGGTCCATAAAATATTTCCCGATCTGAAAAGGGAACATTCGCTCCAGAAGCAATCAACTCCAGTCCGTGTGTGACTAATTCGCTTACCTGTTCTTTTGAAACCAAACGAGAAGCAGCTGCCGGAATAAAAATAGATGCACCCATACGCCAGATCTGGCTATTGACTTCTTCAAAAGATAACAAATCTGGGCTTGCTAGTTCATTTCCTTTACGATTTAAAAATAGTGCAGTGATCTCGTCTTCTGTAAAGCCCAACGGATTTATTAAACCTCCTGCCCGGTCAATAATGCCTACAATCTTAACCCCTAATTTGCTTAAATAAAATGCAGCCGCCGCGGCTACATTCCCCCATCCCTGTATAATTGCACTTTTACCAATACAATCGGTATCGTAACATCTGTAAAAGTGTTTAACAGCTTCTGCCACACCATAACCAGTAATCATGTCAGCAATTTTGTATTTGCGCTTCATATCCGGACTGTACTGCGGGTCTTCCAAAACTTTAGAAACACCGTACCGCAACTGCCCTATCTGATGAATTCGTTCATTTTCACGCACATTAAAATGTCCATTCAATACCCCCTCTTGCGGGTGCCAAAGGCCATACTGTTCTGTCAAAGGAATAACATCATGAATTTCATCGACATTCAGATCACCGCCTGTACCATAGTAATTTTTAAGTAACGGAGTGACCACCTTAAACCATCTATCCAGTACTCCTTTTTTTCGTGGATCTGAAGGATCAAAGTTAATTCCAGATTTAGCCCCACCGATTGGAGGTCCAGAAACTGTAAATTTAACCTCCATGGTTTTAGCCAATGATTCAACTTCATTTTTATCTAACCCCTTTCTCATGCGTGTCCCTCCTCCTGCGGCACCTCCACGCAAAGAATTGATAACCACCCAGCCTTCAGCCTCTGTTTCCGTATCATTCCATTCAAATACGATCTCAGGTCTTTTACGCTCAAACGCCTGCAGCAGATCTTTCATGTTTTCCATATTCTCGCTAATCTATGATTATAAATTTCCTCGCTTTGCCTGTTCACGTTCTATTGCTTCAAACAAAGCTTTAAAATTTCCAGCACCAAAACTTTGAGCACCTTTACGTTGTATGATTTCAAAAAACAAAGTTGGTCGATCTTCTACTGGCTTAGTAAAAATCTGTAAGAGATAACCTTCATCATCACGATCAACAAGTATTCCGAGGTCTTGAATAATTTTTATTTCTTCATCAATTTGACCGACACGATCGGGTAACATATCATAATACGCTTCTGGTGGTGCTCCTAAGAATTCAACACCTCGCGCTTTCAGCTCTTTTACTGTTTTGACAATATCTTTCGTCGCTAATGCAGCATGCTGTACACCTTCACCTTCATAAAATTCCAGATACTCTTCAATCTGCGATTTCTTTTGTCCCTCTGCAGGCTCATTGATCGGAAATTTCACATATCCATTCCCATTACTCATCACTTTGCTCATTAATGCAGAATATTCGGTATTGATCTGCTTATCATCAAAAGAAAGTACATTAACGAAGCCCATAACCTGCTGATACCACTCGACCGTTTCATTCATCTTGTTCCAACCGACATTTCCAACACAATGGTCTATATATAGCAAGCCTACTTCTTCTGGCTGATAATCACTTTCCCATGCTTGATAACCTGGTAAAAATACACCGTTATAATTTTTACGTTCTACAAATAGATGAACCGTTTCTCCGTAAGTATATATACCCGAGGTAACTGCCTCTCCATATTCATCAGATAATACCTGTGGCTCCTGATACACTTGAGCACCTCGCTTAGTTGTTTCTTCAAAAGCTTTTGTAGCATCATCTACCCAGAGGGCAAGAATCTTAACACCATCACCATGCTTTTTAACATGTTCTGAAATGAGGTGGTCTGATCGTAATGCGGTAGTCAACACCAGACGAATCTTACCTTGTCTTAAAACATAGGATGCACGGTCCCGTACCCCCGTTTCTGGACCTGCATATGCTTCGGACTGAAATCCAAAAGCCGTCTTGTAAAAATGTGCGACCTGCTTCGCATTGCCCACATAAAATTCAATATAGTCAGTACCGTTAATGGGCAAAAAATCTTGCGCCAAAGCTATTTTTTCAGCAAAAGTCTGTTTCATTTTAGATTTCTTTTATAATTTATTATTAACTCAACCAGGATTTAAAATATTCTTGATCTTCAATTTCCAAAGCTTCTTCTGTCAGCATTAATGGTCTAAAAGGGTCGATCATAACCGCTAATTCATCGGTCTGTTTCTGACCGATACTTTTCTCCACTGTTCCAGGATGCGGACCGTGAGGAATTCCTCCAGGATGTAGCGTAATTTGACCACGCTCTACACTTTTACGGCTCATAAAATCGCCATCTACATAATATAGAACCTCGTCGGAATCCACATTGCTGTGGCTATAAGGAGCTGGAATCGAGTCCGGATGATAATCATATAGACGTGGACAGAAACTGCAAATAACAAAACTGTCGGTTTCAAAGGTCTGATGTACCGGTGGCGGTTGATGCAATTTCCCCGTAATAGGCATAAAATCATGGATTGAAAACGCCCAAGGATAGTGATAACCATCCCAGCCAATGAAATCAAAAGGATGACTACCATATATATACGGATATATTAATCCCTGTTTTTTAATTTTCACTTCAAAGTCACCTAATGAATCATTAGTCTCTAATTGTGACGGTTTTCTAATATCGCGTTCATAAAATGGCGCATGTTCCATCAATTGACCAAATTCATTTCGATAGCGCTTTGGCGTTCGGATCGGCGAAAAGGATTCGACGATAAATAATCGATTCTCAGATTGATCAAAATGAATCTGATAAATCACACCGCGAGGAATAACAATATAATCACCATATGAAAATGGAATCTGACCATAACCTGTTTTAACGACACCTGATCCCTGATGAATAAAAATAATTTCATCTGCTTGACTATTTTTATAAAAATAATCCGTCATAGATTGTCTAGGAGCTGCTAAGGATATATGCAAATCATCATTGACCAGAACCGGTACCCGACTTTCCAGATAATCGTCTTTCGACTTTATAGCAAATCCTTTTAGACTCGTGTGTTTCAAATGCTTTCGCCGTGCTATTTTAGGAGACACATCATAGGGTTCTCCAATCTGTTTAACTAATGTTGGCGGATGACAGTGATAAACCAACGAATATGTGCTTGAGAATCCGTGTGTAGAAACCAGCTCTTCGGAATACAAAGCACCATTAGGTTTCCGAAATACGGTATGCCTTTTAGAAGGAACTTTCCCCAATTGATGATAAAATGGCATAAGTAAATAAGTTTTAAAAAGTGAAATGATATATATAGTGAAGCATGGATCAAACGAATGACACAAGCACAGATAAATAAGAAAAGAGGAAAAATTTAATACTGCGCAAACACCACAGCAGCGATCAAGGCCTTCAAGAAAGCACTCATTCCGAAAATGACTCTTACATATGTGAGTCTGCTGGTGTTCATAATTGGATTTTTGTTTATATCAAATATAATATTTTAATTTTTAATAATTCATAAAAAACAAAGAAAGTTAACCCCGAACTTCCTATATTTAACCAAATTACATCAAGCACGGTGTACAAAAATTCTTTTTTAACGTTGAAAACGTACATATAAATAAAAGAGAAAACCGATTTCAATACTATATTCATGACATTATGAAACTTGTTACCTGTATTCTGGAAGATAGTGAACACCTGGCTTTTTTAATTGGTATATCTATATATCCTTGTAGTAAGGTTGATTCTAAATTTCCAGATTCTATGGATAAATATCTCCATGCAGCTTTAAGTATCAAAGCCGCCATGAAGGATGCCTATCAAAAGCTCTTTAGTTCAAAAAATGAAGAAACACACCATACACTTGCTAACACAATTTTAGAAGCTCCCATACCCCGTCCAGGTTCCGTACGCGATGCTTATGCATTTCGTCAGCATGTAGCAACCTCCCGTAGAAACCGTGGTTTAGAGATGATTCCTGAATTTGATCTATTTCCTGTCTTCTATTTTTCAAACCACCGTGCTATCTACGGTCCAGGCGCTGTTTCCTGCATGCCCAAACATTTAGACAAACTTGATTTTGAATTGGAAGTTGCTATTGTTATTGATAAACAGGGTAAAAATATACCTGCATCAGAAGCGGACTCTTATATTGGCGGCTTCATGATCATGAATGATATCAGTGCCCGAACATTACAGATGGAAGAAATGAAACTTAACTTGGGGCCTGCTAAAGGAAAAGATTTTGCGACGGTGATAGGCCCCTGCCTTGTTACAGCAGATGAATTGGAAAAATATCGTGTTGATCCGCGCATGGGCCATATTGGCGTCTGTTATGATCTTGAAATGACCTGCTCAGTTAATGGAAAATTAGTATCCAAAGGAAACCTGCGCGATATGAACTGGACGTTTGCTGAAATCATAGAACGTGTATCCTATGGTGTTGAAGTATTTCCAGGAGATGTCATCGGCTCAGGTACTGTTGGTACTGGTTGTTTTCTGGAGCTTAATGGGACTGCGAAGCTGCATGATCCATCTCATAAAGAACAATGGTTACAGATCGGCGATCAAATCGTAATGGAAGTTACCGGTTTAGGTCGATTACAAAATTATATCATCGCCGCAAATCATTAAGAACACTAAATTAAATAAGCTACTCAACATATGACTACAGAAAAAACAACAGTAATAGATCCAGTTGAACAACAAGCAATATTTGATAATCTTATCAAATATGCGGTAGCTCCGCGTCCTATCTGTTTTGCAAGTACAATTGATGCGGCAGGAAATGTCAACCTGAGCCCTTTTAGCTATTTTAATTTTATGTCTCAGCAACCTCCTATCTGTGTTTTTTCACCATTGCGACGAATGCGCGACGGTTCTACTAAACATACCTTGGACAACATGCTAGAAGTACCAGAGGTTGTTATTAATATTGTGAATTATTCCATGGTGCAGCAACAGTCTCTCGCAAGCACCGAATATGGAAAGGGAATTAATGAATTTGATAAATCAGGTTTTACAGCTATTGCTTCAGATCTGATCAACCCTCCACGTGTGGCAGAATCACCAGTTCAATTGGAATGTAAAGTTCATGAAATTATCAATCTCGGTGATGGTCCGGGAGCAGGAAATCTCGTCATTGCAGAAATAGTCCGGATGCATATTCATGAAAACTTACTAAACGATAAAAATGAAGTCTCACAGGAATCACTTGATCTCGTTGCCCGTTTAGGTGGGAATTGGTACAGTCGCGTAACAAAAGAATCACTCTTCGAAGTTCCAAAGCCACTCCGCAATTTAGGTATAGGAGTTGACGCACTTCCCGAACATATCCGTTATTCGGATATTCTTACGGGAAATCAATTGGGTCGATTGGCAAATGTAGAGCAATTACCTGTATTGAATGACGAGAAGACTTTATTAGTAAATCCTGAAATTATAGCAATCTGGGAACAATCTCACGAAGATCTTGCCCTAAGACGTAAGCTGCTCCAGATGCATGCCGCAAAACTGTTAGACCAAGGTGAATTGATTTCAGCTTGGCAAATTCTTTTATTAGGAGTCTAATATTAAAATACGGTTCAAAATACCTACTGTTATGAGATATCAAACCAATAGCTCATGGCAGTTCTTTATTACTTAGCAGTCCTGAAAAGATTTATTAGTATCCCTGGATACATTTTTATATCTCGTTTTAATCGTAGATATGCATTACTTAGGTCCTAAAAGCAATGCTATTTGGTCGTTTTTAGCTAAGTTAATGCCATCCAAAATCAATTTACTCCAATGTTGATGATCTTGAATAATTTCCAGCAATCGATTTTCAATTTGAGTTGTTAACAAATGATCTCCATCATGAATAGCCAATTCCAGTGTTTCAATATAAGCAAGCCAATCTTCGGGATAGTTATGTGTTATATTCTGATAAATCTCACTAAGTGAAACATCCGGTTCCTGACCTGTTCTTCGGTCACGAATAACTTTATAAAGCTTATTTTTTGATTTTTCGACCTCGTTTTGCTGATGTACGATTGTTTTAGTTTCTGACACAAAGGCTCCTTGCTCATAAGCTTCTTTATCTGCTGCTCCACAAAAAACCGATACAATCTGTTTCCCTACAGCCATGTCATAAGTTCCCCATTCTGGATCAAATAGAATCTGACAGGATCTACTATCGACAACCTGACATGGAGAAAAGGTAATCAATTGATTTTTTTTATCCCGCTGTTCTATAGACTGAACAACTCCTCTTACCTCAATTCCAGAAGTAAAGATAAGTGTGGTGTGCTGCCCTATCTCAATGCCATATTCTTTTAGATCAGCAGCATCAAAATCTTCCAGTGCTTTGACTGCTCCTAACAGATACCCAACAGGGGACCCAAATCCATCAGCATGATAGGTCTTTCCATGACCAGAAAGCTGTCTATCTGCATAAGCTAATGCCGTTGGACCAACAGTCTTGATATATTCTATTTCACTTCCAGCAATACCGGTCTGAAAAAGTCCGGAGACCTGCAATCCGGAGCTATACACAATCGTACATAGGTTCTTACAAGCAATAGCCTTTTCCAAACCAACTTTTCCCCCTACCCGAAATGACATGGTATTTGCAAATTGATCTAAAACCTCTCGCAACTGGTTAAAATCTTCCGTAACAAACAATTGAGGCTGTGGCTTCGTAATATCGTATGAATATGCTAATGCTTTCAATGAATAAGGTAATTTTGGGACTTCTTTACGCATACAGGACGCACTTTCTCCAATTGATGACAAAAGCCCTGCCCCATAAATTTTGGGATCATCTACTGTTCCAATTAGTCCATACTCAACCGTCCACCAATGCAATCTACTCAATAATGCCATTTCGGAAGGTTCACCCATATTTTCTTGTATCGCAATAAGCTTTGCTTCTGCACTTGACAGCTGCTCTTCGGTTGCACTACTACTTTCTTTAAGGATAGAAAGGTTTCGAATTGCCTCGTACAGTTCAAAATCTTTCTCTGAAAACATTGCCTTTGTACCAATCTCCCCAAAATATTGCAAATATGCCGCATACTCAGGCTCTCCAATGATCGGAGCATGTCCAGATGATTCATGAATAATATCTGGTGCAGGAGTATATTCAATATGTTCAATCTGACGTATATCTGCTGCTACCACGAGTACCCGATAAGCTTGAAACTCCATAAAAGCTGCAGGAGGAATAAAACCGTCCACTGTAGCCGCTCCCCAACCCATATGTTTAAGACTGTCGTTCATCGTTTGCAGATTTGGGATTTCCTCAATCGTTAATCCTGCTTTATGAAGCCCTGGAATATAGGGATAATATGCAATATTACGAAGATATGCATAGTTCTGACGCATGACGTAGCGCCACACAGCCTGATCAATTGCCGTATAACGATCATATTGTTGCGGTACAATAAAACGTTTCAGATGTTGGGGTAAGCGATTTAATACTGGGTTGCCGTAAGTTTCCATTTATAATTGAGCTATAAACAAATTTAACTTATTTTCTTGAAGATAAACGATAGCATATGAAACAGTTAGGTATAGAAAAATCTATTTACACAAGCAAAAATGACAAGATTAGCAATGAAATTTTGTTCTTTTTACAATCTTCTTTGCACTAAGTTGAAATCATCTAACTAAAAGTCCGAATTAACTCAAATTTTCGCAAAAATTGATTCTAATATCTCCTAAACCTATGCGCTTGCCCGTGTGCAGCATGTTATATTTTAAAATGCAAAAAGCTCATATTATATCCCATCATACTTTGTAATAGTCATCTTTTCTAATTGCATACAGAACGTTGATACGGTTGGGTTCACCATGATAAGCCACTTCTTCCAAAGCTATTTTTTGTGCCCCTAATCTCTCCATTGCTTTTTTTGATCTTTCATTATTATTCCCAACATGAAAATATACAGTATCCACATGATCAAATATATAATCGAGCATCATTTTTTTTACTTGAGGATTTACACCAGTGCCCCATGTCTTTGTACCATAAAAAGTGTAACCGATGAAAATACTGTTATCATCGGAACTATAATTGTAAAAACGTGTACTTCCTAAGATTTCATCGGACAGTTTATCCTGGATTAGGTAGGCACCTCTGCTGATTACCGCACCTTCAAAGAAATTTTCAAACACATGTCTTTTATACCGATCTTTATTAGGGTGTTGCTCCCATACTTTAGGATCATTAGCGACAGCGAAAAGCCTTTCAAAGTCATTATCCTGTAGCGGAACTAGTCTGATCTTACTATTTTCGAGTGGTGCTTGAATAGAAAATGGAATCATTGCATATATATTTTAATAACAGAAATTCAATTGGGTAAGCTTTGCCTCTATAAAAAATGAGCTCCCGAACAACAAATTAAGAAAACCATTCGTTAATTCAACAGGGATCTATGAAATATTTCTGGAAATTTGTTATTTTCGTTTTTTTCCAGCAGGTTATGGTTAAATAATAAAAGAAGAGATAAAAACCTAAATAACAGACTGTTTTTTTAACGTGTTTTAATTGCATTACAATAATTTCACATATTTTGTCAACAGCAACTTTATCAAAATTATATTCTAAACAATAAAACTAAAACGGTATCATAACTAGACCGTTTTGCAAAACGGTTCAAAAAAAAGTGATTCATCGTAATCATTTTGTCACAATCTTAATATTTTTCATACTGTTGTAGAAATTATCCTATTTTTACACCTCCTTTACAACTCTTTTTGGAAAAGAGAAAAAGGCAGAATAAATAAACATACTCATTAGAGATAATAAAATTAAACTAAATACCAAAAGGCGGATCATACTTGAATATGATAACCATAATATATGAATACAACTCTCCCGAATAAACTTTACGCTGCAATTACCGCAATCGGAGGTTATATCCCTCAAAATAAACGAACAAATTCTGACTTAGAAAAATTATGTGATACGAATGATGAGTGGATCATCAAAAGAACTGGTATCAAAGAACGCCGCATCTTAGAAGAAGAATTGGCGACTTCTGACATGGCCGTTCGTGCGATTCAGGATCTCGTAGCAAAGTATGGTAAAGATTTAGCTGAAGTAGATGCAATTTTAGTAGCAACTTCAACTCCTGATATGCCCATGCCAGCGACTGCGAACATCATCGCTGAAAAACTAGGTCTTACAAATGTTTGGGCTTTTGATATAAACGCTGCTTGTTCTGGTTTTCTATATGCGCTGGATATGGGTGCTTCACTTGTTGAGACAGGACGATACAAAAATGTACTTATCGTAGGGGCTGATAATATCAGTACTTATGTCGATATCCATGACCGTTCAACCAACATCCTATTCGGAGATGGTGCTGGAGTTGTATTACTACAACCTTCTACAGAAGGAGGTGTTATGGACGCATACTTGAGAAGTAACGGAGATGGTCGCGCTTTCCTAAATATTGAAGCAGGTGGAACCCAATATCCAATAAGCTTATCGGATAATGATACACAAAAAAGATACTTACGTCAAGACGGTAAAACCGTATTTAAACAAGCAGTACAATCAATGAGTGATGCCTGCACGCAGGTCATGCAGCGCAACAACTTAACCGTTGAGGATATCAACTGGGTAGTACCACATCAAGCAAACCAACGTATTATCGATGCTGTAGGTCGATCATTAAATATTCCTGAAGGCCGTACCTTAAGTAATATTGAGTACCTTGGGAATACAATCGCAGCGACAATTCCCTTATGTATCTGGGAAAATGTAAAACAGATGAAGACTGGAGATCTTGTTATGTTAACAGCTTTTGGGGCTGGTTTCTCTTGGGGCGCAAGCTTATTCCGTTGGATGATATAAAAAAAAATAAAACGCTTACTGAAACGGGTAAGTCTGTATAAAAAAGAAATCCCTCTGATCATAGATCAGAGGGATTTCTTTTTTGTATGTTAATTTATTTATTTGTAAATCTAAACCAATTGAAATCGGCATACCCATCAACGCCAGTCTTAGTTTTACTATAATTAAACAAAGCAAAACGATTGGCTGTCCAATATAATTCTAATTGCATTTTTAGATCATTTCCGATAACAAAAAAGTTTTCTCCATCTGTGCTGTAGTAAAACTTAGCAATAAAATCTCGATCGGTAACACGTGCTCTGACCCAAATTTTATCACCCTTAAAATTATCGATCTGCTCGATAATTTTATCATTGTTATTCATAATAATACGCTTTTGACCATTCAACTGTTCTACTGCTACAAAAGCATAAGGAAACTGAAAAACTCCAAATCCAGCAACATTTCCATCCTTCAAACCAGTTAAATCAATCTCAACTGTTCCTTCTGAATTTGGTCCTTGAACACGTTGTGTCAGTGTGTTACGTGCAACTTTTAATGAATCGGCATAAGATGCTTTTAAGCGCATATATCCTTTGCGCTCTGTTAAGGACCATTTTTCATTGTCAGGATTATGATTCCATTGCCATTGCAAACCTAATTTTTGCTTTGTAAACTCATCTGTTGTTGCAGGACTTTTAATAGGATACACTTTACCAACATTAGGTTTTTTATAAGTAATCACATCTTTATTTCCGCTTCCTAACATCGGCCAACCGTCTTTCCACTCAACAGGCAAAAGAACAGGCACGCGACCAATCGCGCCACGATCTTGCATAATAATGAACCACCAATCTCCATTTTTTAATTGAACCATACCACCTTGGTGTAAACCATTCGGTGGATAAGAACTGCTATCATTGATAATTAACTTATGCTCATAAGGACCGTAAATATTGTCAGACCGTAAACAAATCTGCCATCCTTCTGTACCTCCTGCTGGACAAGTAATATAATACTTTCCATTAATCTTATACATATGAGCACCTTCCATACCAAATCCACCTCCAAATTCATTAGCATTTTTAAAACGCTTGTCCCAAATTTTAACGTCTTTACCCTTTACAGATTTGGCATCTGCATTTAATTCCGTTAGGTACAAAGTTCCTTGACCATGAGCTACATAAACTTTTCCATCATCATCAAAAAACAATCCTGGGTCGTATAAGAATTCTGGAAAAATAGTTCTCTCCCATGGTCCTTCTGGTTTATCAGCAATACAGATAGAAAAATTTCCTTTATCCCAGCCCCAGTTCTTAGGCGTACAAAATCCAACATAAAACTTTCCATTATGATGCTTTATGGTATTTGCCCACGATCCATTGAGATACAAAGTACCACCCTTCATATCAAAACGAGGATCTTCATCATAACGCTCTACAGGATATCCAACGATCTCCCAGTTCACCAAATCTTTAGATTTTGCTATTGGGCTTCCAGGAACATAATGCATGCTTGTCGAGATCAAGTAAAAGTCATCTCCGACACGGATGATATCTGGGTCAGGCCAATCACCCCACATCAATGGATTGGTAAATGTACCATTTCCGTTATCGGGAGACCATACCTGTTGTGCATTAGCAGTTGAAAAACATGACAAAAACAGTAGGAAGCAAATGATACTCCTAATCCTGTACTTCAAAAATTTAATCATAATATCTTTTTGGCATCTGCCCATAACTTTACTTTCTGTTGATAAACTCGTAATGTCGAATATAATTGCAGTCATTTATTTTTATAATTTATTGATGCGTCCAAAATTATTTTATTTCACGCGCGTTATCTTCTCAGCTTCCCCTCTCACGTTGTAGCGCACCAATACTTCTGTAGGAGTATCATCTTGTACATCACAGGCGAATGCAATACTTGAATTACCTTGAGGCAAAACGGCTTTACCCTGAACAGGAAGCTTCTTTATCGTATTAAAATTTTTATCCGTCAACAAGGCATTCCCGTCATGATCCAATAACAAGTATTGATCGGTTTCTATAGCTCCTTCTATTTTAATCACACCTTTGGAAGTTGTAAATGAAGGATTTGAAATTGTTCCTCCTCCTTCAACTTTTAGGCGTAGTGCATATGTTCCTTCGTTTGGGGCATACCAGGACCAATCAGCTCCACCAGGTTGTCCCGGTTGCATCTCCGATAAATCACAGCGATATCGGTCTGAAATATAAAGTGGATAGAGCAAAAACTGATCTTCAGTTACTTTTTTAAGATGCCATTCCGTTTCTGGATCCCGCAAGCGCTTCATTTGATCGTCATTAAAAGCTTTTGCTTTTCGCAATCCATCCCAGTTTTTCATTGCTTCTAACAAAAGATCAATCTGACCATGTTTTCGGAGTGTCTGTATATTGATACTCATTGCATATCCAGAATCAAACCCTGCTGACTCTGACAGTGCCCACTCTAAATCTTCTAATGTGGTTGTTTCAAACTTACGATCAGCAAGACGCACCAAAAACCAGCCCAACATACGTGGGAAAAGATTGCGTTTAAAAAATTCCTGATTCTTTATTCTATTTTCAACCTGCCCCTTACGCATTTCCTCTCCCCAAGGTTCACCCCAATTCATCCTGGTATGTGTATGCCATAAAAAATGATCCAATCGACTTGCATCATTAATCAAATCGCTCTTATCTTTTAAATTTTTATAATATTCCGTTATAAAACGTGCTGTTGCATAGTAATCATGACCGGTATACATACTTCCTTCCAAACCGTCAAATGAAATCTGCTTGAGGCCTGTGGTATTAAATATGATCGCTAAACGTTGTGCAAATTCATCTTGCAACAGTAAATCAGGGAATAATGTCTTATAAGGGTAATCCCATAATTTATATAACGGTTGTATCTTATCATGTGCAGCAGCCTTTGTTCCGAAAGCCCCTCTTTTACAATCTGTCAACCGTATCTTATCGCTCATTTTCTCAACCTTACCAAATGTAATCAGCTCATCATCAATCTGCATCGCATTAAGTGACAAAGGCATATCAAACAAATCTGATGCTTGAATCTCGATTTCTTGCTGTTCTGCGTTCAAATTGTCCAACAACTTTAACTCACCTTGTTTAAGCAAGTGCTTACTTGGAATCGGAGTGACATAGGCATCATTAGTTGTTAAAAAATTAGTTAAGGTATGCACGCCAACACGAATACCTTTAACCTTTGCTTTATCTACCAACAATTTAACTCCTTGATCACCGGCTTTAACAAAAGACGATTTCCATTTAAAATGGCCCCATGTTTCAAACGGATCCGTATGATACACATTCCTAAAGCCAGCCATCTGTACTTTATCCAAAACAAAGTCAAAATCCTCTTCTGAAAAATTTGAAATCAGGTAAGAATCCATCGCTGATCGGGACATTTTATCCCATTCACCATCAAGCATGGGATGCGGTAATCCCTGTTCCAATTCTACATACCCTATGCGATTTAAAATTGCCTCCCTATAATCTCCAAATAGAGCAATCTTTGCTCCGATTATCGATCCATCAGGACCAGAAACTGGAAGTGTCAGCGATTTGCCCAACTGTTGCACTTTCCTGTACTCCATTTTTTGTCTATTACGGGCTGACAATTGAAAAACCGTTCCATCTTTTGCATCAACCGCAACCAGATTATAGAAAGGAACACTGGCTACTGAAAGTTCCATATTAGCACCTGTGTATGTAAATTTAGAACTATATAAACTTGCAGATTCCTGTGGTATTCCACCATTGGTTTTCGCATTTAATGCCTGCATTCCAAATGCGACATCAACATCCTGTGCAACACCTACAATTTCTCCAACAACCTCATGAGAATTGATCTTTACCGGACCAAAAACAACCATGCTGTACGCATCACTGATCTTAATGATTTCGTAAGTGATGGCTTGCGCCAGCTGCTTTACTTTAAGTTCAATTTGTTGACCATCTTCCATCGAAAGAAAATACTGATCACCTTTAATCTTTAATTCTTTAGGTAGAATAATCTGTTGTGCCTTGACTGCTGACAAAATCGGATAACTACCTTTACCCAACAATTCCTTTCCTGCTACTTTGATCGAACTGTAATATCCCTTGTCATCAACCGTAATTTGAGTCTGTTTCGTTTTCAGTTCTACACCTTGACTCAGATTGGTCAACATGAAGATGAAACATAGCGTCCATAATATTTTCAACTTGTTTCTCATATTTTAGTATTTCATTTTATGTATATAGCTCATTCACCCCCATTCACTCATCTATACTTTTAGTTTCTAATCATCAACTTGTTTTTGATCGATTTCATTTAAAAATTGATTTAATTCTACTTAAAAACATGATGTGCAATAACTAAGTCGATTCAAAACGAATTCTCCCTAGTAAAAAAAACAAAAAATTGCAATTAGTGATACCTACTGATTAAAGCAAAAAAGCCATCGAAAGTAGACATTCCGATGACTTTTTTGCTTTAGTTATAATAGCACTATCCGTTATTTAGCCGGAGTACTTCCCATTTCTATAATTAATTTACCTCCATTTAAAACAGCCCTTTGAGGAATTAAAAATCCTTCGACTTTCTTTCCATTAAGTGTTACATTGTGGATATACTTATTTTCTTTTGATGCATTTCTTGCTTCAATCACAAATTTTTGACCACGGCCATAGCGTCCTCCCATATTTAATGTTATTTTAGGGTAACGTGGCGAAGCCAGCTCATACATAGGTGTCGTTGATGCACCTCCGTCTAACTGAAACAAACCCAAGGCACTCATAACAAACCAACTACTCATCTGACCAAGATCTTCATCCCCTGGATAGGCATTGTAAGGTGTGGTTCCATAATACTGTTCTTGTATGGCCCTCGACCACTTTTGGGTCAGCCATGGAGCACCCGCCCAATTAAATAAATATGCCACTTCCATTGATGTCTGATTACCATGGTTCAACGGATAAGCACTAAAATTATCACCGGCAGCATTAAAATTTGCTTTTGCAGATTTCTCCATAGCCTCATCCAGTCTGTTTACAAAACGTGATTGTCCCACACCTTCTACTAGCCCTTTGGGGTCATGTGGCACAAACCAGCTGTAATTAAAAGAATTTCCTTCTACAAATCCAGGCGTATGGTAAGGATCAAATGGTTCTATCCAATTTCCTTTTTCATCCTTCGGTCGCATAAAACCAGTTCTAGGATCAAAAATATGTTTCCAGTTTTCAGATCTTTTCAGGAAATAATTATAATCATCTTTTTTCCCTAGCTCTTTAGCCATTTGGGCAAGACACCAATCGTCATAGGCATATTCTAACGTATTGGATACATAACCTTTTCCGGCAGGAACATAGCCATACTTTTTGTAAACGTCTAGATGCTCCACCCCAACTGTACCACCGCCTGGATAATGTTGAGGAGAAACCGTCAACATTTTTTTTAACCCGTCATATGCTGTGCTGAGATCAAAGTCTCGAATACCGCTTTGCCATGCCCCTTGAATCTGAGAGGCTACATGCATCGCGACCATGACACCAGTATGTTCAATACCCGCGGGATCGGTATTAAACCAACCTGTATTCTGATAAAGTTGTATAGCTGAACGCGCCCAAATAGAAGAAATTTCCGGTGCAATGAGATTAAACAATTGTTGATTATTCCAGAAAGTATTCCAATATTCACCCGCGACAATAGCATCCTTCTTATCCTTTAATTGTCTGATCTCCTCATCTTCATCGCGATAACGTCCATCCACATCACTCCAGATTGCTTTAGCCGATATAGCTCTATAATAATTTGTATAGAACTTCTTTTTTTGAAGATAATCATCCGTTTCAACCTCTATACGTCCTAGATAATCTTCCCAGATTGCTCTCGAATTAGCAACAACACGATTAAAATCCCATCCAAATGGAGTTGAAAGTTCAATTTTAAGATTATTTCTTGCCCCAGCGATATCCACAAGTGAAACTCCGGACCGTACGAGTATTTCTTCTCCTTCGGTAGTGTTATAATTCACAAAAACACCAAGATCTCCTTTTCCATGAATTTCATTGATATCCATGCGGATGTCATTTGTACTTTTAAACTCATGATTGCGGTTCCATTCCGGTATATAACCTTTCACTGCGTCAACCCCTTCATTAACCCACCCTCCCATAGCGTTAAAAGGCTTACTAAATTGTAAAACAAAATGCACCGTATACTCCTGTTGAAGAGAATAACCTGTAAAAGCGTTATAATACGTTGCATAGCCTTCAATTTCACGATCATTTACCTTTGTTATTTTAGCATCCGTCAAATTATGAGGGTACTCACTTGGTGTAAACATATCGATCATGATACGTGCATCATTTCGTTTAGGAAAAGTATACTTCTGCAATGCAGCTCTACGTGTGGCAGTCAATTCAGCCTTTATCTTCGTATCTGTCATGAATACTGAATAATGTCCCACATTTGCTTCTTCCCTTTTTTTATCAATGCGAGACCGGTATCCCTCATCAGGAAAAGCCTCACGCCCCGGAGTAACCTGAAGTTCGCCACATGTAGGTTGCATTAAGAGTCCTGTCATGGTCCAATCACAAAAATGACTAAATCCCATGATATTCTCAATGGTATATTCATAGCCGGCTTTCCAGGTTTCATCCTGATTGTCCGGAGCGATCTGTACCATGCTTAATGGAAGTGCAGGTGATGGTTTAAACATCCACCTAGAATTACCTGTTCCCATTAACAAATCAACATAATCTGTCCGTTTATGCAACTCTTGAAACGAACGTTTTATGGAACCAGTAAAGACAATGTTTTGGCCGTATTTTATGGTTAAGATGGAATTTTTAACTCCATTTTTTTTTAGTAATGCAGGTAAATATATTTCTTGAATAGAAGTGCCGACTTCAATAGTACGTGTTTCCACTAATTTACCATCCACTTCAAAACTCAAGTTTCTAGCTACATCAAATTGAGACATATCTACAAGAACTGGCTGTACACGCTTGCCCTGATCTCGTAAATATTCAAATGGCGCTGTCTCGGCCGATCGAATTAATGTAGAAGATGCTTCCTTTAATGTTACTGTTGCAGGAGTTTTCAATTGCATCGCATCAAAAATGGACCAGCTACCAGCTATTGTCCCCAATTGAATCTTATTCATTCCCTTGTTCAACCAAGAAACTGGAAACCGAATCTTGATATGATCTGGGTGTGCTTCATGCGCTTTTCCTTCCAACAGAGTATTACTATCCTCTCCTTGAATATCTTCTTCAAAACGATGTCCATTCAGTTCGATACGAATCTTGTTGGTTCCCTTCTTCGCTCCCACAAAATCAATTGTAAACTCACATTCACCTTTAGCCGTCAACTGCGCTACCTCAAAATAAAGAGCTGGAAAATGCCTTGGATGAAATCCGGCCCAATAGCCACCTCCGGCCCAATGGTCCAGTGGACCCGGTAATACATAAGGCCATTGTTTCATTGACAAAGAATAGCCCACATAATATGTGGGCTCTCCTGAAAAATGAGCTAAAAAGCTATCATATTGGTTTGGAGACAATGAAAATTCAGAAGACTTACTATCCTTAACCCCTACTTCAAACAACACTTTATCTTGTGAAAACGCTGATCTGATTAAGCAGATCAACGATAACATTGTAAAAAATAATTTCATTTTAAATTACCAGTAAATCATATACAGCGCGGTCGTTAACAAAATAATCAAAAATGCTCCAATGACGAAACCTGTATGTGGCTTGAACATTGTTCGGTCCACTTCCAATCCTTTTGATACAACTCCATTTCGCTGATCGATTAAACTAATGATCAACATACCCATAATACAGATGACAAAAACAAAACCCATGCGGTCTAAAAATGGAATTTCGTACAGTCCTGACGCTTTATTTAAAACAGAAAAACCAGTCGAACTTAAAAACGATAGATCTGCTATATGCGGTAAAAATTTAAATAGAACGGATAAAATAAACCCGCCTATTGTTGCAAATAAAGCTGCATTTGAAGTTGTTTTCTTCCAGAAGAATCCTAAAATGAACATGGCAAAAATACCTGGTGAAACAAATCCGGTATATTCTTGAATATATTGAAAACCACCTTTACTATCTATCCCTAAATGAGGTGCTATGATCACCGCAAGTACCATCGAAAATATAATGGTTATCTTACCGACATTAACCAATTGCTTTTCACTTGCTTTTTTATTGAATACCTTCTGGTAAATGTCCAATGAAAAGATAGTTGCAATACTATTCGATTTACCGGCTAATGAAGCAACTACTGCGGCAGTCAAAGCGGCAAATGATAGACCTTTTAAACCCGAAGGAAGTAAGTTCAATAATACTGGATATGCCCGATCTGGATTAACCTCACCATTCTGAAGCATTTCAGGTTGGAATAAGCCATCCTTCCATAGCACATAAGCTGCAATTCCTGGAAGCACAACAATGATGGGCATCAAAAGCTTTAGGAAAGCGGCAAATAAAATTCCGTTTCTAGCCGTTTTAAGATCTGCTCCTAAAGCGCGTTGCGTGATATACTGATTACAGCCCCAATAATTGAGGTTTACAATCCACATACCACCAATCAAGACCGTAAGCCCTGGTAAATCCAAATAATTTTCATTATCCTGATGTAGGATCATGTGAAAATGATCCGTGGCTTTAGTAGCCATAATCTGATATCCTTCTAGCACTCCTTCTCCACCGTAATTTTCTGCCACTAATTTCAGCGCCAAATACGTGGTTGCCAGACCTCCTAGAATCAAGAAGAAAACCTGAATCACATCTGTAAACCCAATAACCCGCATTCCTCCTAATGTAATAATAACAGCAAAGCAAGCGATAGCATACATACACACCTCTAAATCGAAACCCGAAATGCTACTGACGGCGAGTGCTCCCAAATACAAAATTGAGGTTAGATTGACGACTACGTACAACATCAACCAAAATACAGCCATAATCATAGCAACGGTGCCGTTATAGCGTTGATGCAGAAATTGAGGCATCGTAAATATCTTATTTTTAAGATATACCGGAATAAAAAACACTGCAACAATAATCAATGTCACAGCGGCCATCCATTCGTACGTCGCAATAGCAAGCCCCATCTTAAAGCCCGAGCCGCTCATACCGATAAACTGTTCGGCAGAGATATTAGATGCAATCAAAGATGCGCCGATGGCCCACCAAGTTAGTGAGCCTTCAGCTAAAAAATAATCTTTAGAATCGGTACCATTGAGTTTGGTCTTCTTTTGCCGATAGACCCAAATACCGTACCCCGATACGATGATAAAGTAGATGAAAAAAACCAAATAATCTTTGGTCGCCAAGATATTATTCATATAATTAGAAGTAGGTTTATAATAAATGAATAATGTGTTATATATAACGGTTGATCAAATTCTCCATAAACTCCTGTTGACCACTCACCAACTTTGGTTCTCCTTCACGAATAGCATATGCACGAAGATCTTCAAGAGATAGCTTCCCTTGTTCAAAATCTGCTCCTGCACCTGTATCAAAACTGCTATAACGCTCTTTTCTCAATTCTCTATATGGGGAATTTTGAAGTAAATTATCTGCAGTAACCAATGCGCGTGCAAAATTGTCCATACCACCGATATGTGCGTAGAATAGATCCAAAGGATCTGTCGAATTACGTCTCACTTTAGCATCAAAATTGACACCTCCCCCCTGTAAGCCTCCTGCTTCAAGAATAATCATCAGTGATTCTGTCAATTCGGTTAAGTCCGTTGGAAATTGATCGGTATCCCATCCATTCTGATAATCACCACGGTTTGCATCAATTGATCCCAATAAACCAGCATCTGCAGCTACCTGTAATTCATGCTGGAAGGTATGACCTGCTAATGTTGCATGATTAACTTCAAGATTAAGTTTAAAATCATCCATTAGATCAAATTCACGAAGAAATCCAATCACTGTTGCGGCATCATAGTCATATTGGTGTTTTGTAGGTTCGCATGGCTTTGGTTCGATGAAAAACGTCCCTTTAAACCCATTATTACGTGCATAATCCTTTGACATATGTAGAAATTCCGCTAAATGCTCTTTCTCTCTTTTCATATTTGTATTAAGCAGGGACATATACCCTTCACGACCACCCCAGAATACATAATTCTCACCGCCCAATGCAATCGTTGCATCAATTGCAGCTTTAACCTGAGCACCTGCATGGGCCAAAACATGAAAATCAGGATTGGTAGAAGCACCATTCATGTAGCGATGGTGACTGAATAAATTTGCTGTCCCCCAAAGCAATTTCACACCGCTCTGTTGCTGTTTCTCTTTTGCATAAGCAACGATCTCATCGAGATGGCGTTCATTTTCGTGAATATCATCGGTATAATCCACTAAATCAACATCATGAAAACAGTAATAGGGCAACTGCATCTTCGTCATAAATTCAAAGGCAGCATCCATTTTATCTTTTGCACGCTCCATGATCGTTGCTTTCTTATCCCATAGAAAAAAATGCGTTGGACCACCGAATGGATCTGCCCCATTACCATTAAAAGAATGCCAATATGCACAAGCAAATTTAAAATGATCTGCCATGGTTCTTCCTGCGACAACTCGTGTTGGATCATACCAACGAAAGGCCAACGGATTGTCTGAATTTACACCCTCAAATTGAACTTGTTCTACATGTTTAAAGAACACATGATTTCCTGTCAAAATTTTCATTTTATCTTAATTTATAGTTTGTCTTCTAATAATTGTTTCCATTTTTTATATGCCTCATCATATTTTGAAATATGTTCCGGTTCGATCGTTTTATATTTTTGAAGTCCCTTAAAAGCTTCTTGTCGATTCGTAAATATGCCAATACCCAAACCCGCTCCTAAAGCAGCCCCTACACTTCCATCATTATCATAAAGCTCTACTGGTGTATGCGTTACTCCTGCAAATGCTTCTTGAAAAACAGGACTCAAAAACATATTGGCATGACCAGCTTTAATCACTTGCGGTGTGATCCCGTTTTCCCTTAACAGATCTAATCCATAGCGAAAGGAAAATGCTATTCCCTCTTGTGATGCCCTCCAAAGATGAGCCGTGCCATGTCTGAGGAAATCTAAGTTTTGGATATGTGCTCCTATCGTTTTGTTATTCAACATCCGCTCGGCACCATTTCCAAAAGGCAGTATATGTACACCTTCAGATCCAATGGGTATACGTGAAGCTTTCGCATTCATACTTTCGTAATCATTTCCATTACCAGTGACCTGACTGATCCAACTATTTTGTATACCTGTCCCATTGATGCACAATAGAACCCCTAACCGTTCCGATTCGGATTCATAATTAACATGCGCGAAAGTATTTACCCTGGATTGCGGATCATGAGCTCTTTGATCAGTAACCGCATAGATAACGCCAGATGTACCAGCAGTAGCGGCCACTTCGCCTGGTTCAAAAACATTTAGGGATAATGCATTGTTGGGCTGATCACCGGACTTGTAACAAACCACTGCTTGCGGTGATAATCCCAGTTCATTTGCTACATCCCAACGAAGCGATCCATAATTAGAAAATACAGGTTGTACTTTAGGCACCAATTCGCGATCAATACCGTAAAAAGTTAGTAACGTATCTGAAATTTGCTGCTGTTCAAAATCCCATAGAATTCCTTCTGATATCGAACTTACATTTGTATTGATTTCACCAGTTAAGCGCATGCTCAGATAATCTCCAGGTAGCATAAACTTGTCTATTTTTTCATAAACATTTGGTTCATGTTCTTTCACCCATGCTAATTTTGAAGCTGTAAAATTACCTGGTGAATTGAGATGACTATTCAAGAATCTCTTTCCTTCTAATATAGAAAAGGCATTTTGACCAATATTTACAGCACGGCTGTCGCACCAGATAATGGCGTTACGTAAGGCGCGTTGCTCTTTATCTACCACTACTAGCCCATGCATCTGGTAAGCGATACCGATAGCCTTAATATCCAAAGGGTCGTATAATCCAGATGCATTTGCTTTTTTAATGGCCAATTGTGTATTTGTCCACCACAGATTAGGATCCTGCTCTGCCCAACCTGTATTTAATGATAAAATCTCTGCTTCCGTTTCAGGAAAATGACAAGAGATAATTTTCTTATTTGTAACGGCATCAATAACAGATACTTTAATCGAAGAAGTACCCAGGTCTATTCCCAATAACAACATATTTATTCAAAATTATTTTTATATACCATTTCATCTTAACCTGGTCAATTAAACATCCGTACAGAATCAAGTAAATTAATATACCTCTCCAACGCTAGTCGTTTCTTTCTATCGTATTTTTTAAATTAGATGGCCTCTATATTAATTTAGGCTACTTCTATCTGAAGATTAAATTACTGAGGATATAATTTGGATCTGGTATGTTAGTTTAGAATCGTATAATACTATGTTTCTATCCCTTGACCAATATTATTGGTTTTCTACGTATCGCATTTATGCAACTCGTTTCTAACCTATAAATTTCAACAAATCAACTTTCGTTTAGAAGCTATATATTAACTTATTATGACGCTATTTTAGCAACTTTCAAACATAGCAGATATAACGGCTATCTTTAAAAAGTCTAATTTTCTTAAATTAACAATCCGCGTGTACAACAAATAACCTGAAATAAGAGCTATTACCCTAAACAGAAGATTAGAAAAAGTCTATTTGACTGCTAATTCAAAAAGATAATCATAGTCCAATTTAAACAATAAATAACAAATTCATTATCAAATCTTTAAATAATAAAAAAATATGATCATTCACCTTCCCATAGTGAAAAGATAGCTTTCCATAAAAAAACTCTATTCTTTTTTAATAAAGAATAGAGTTTTTCATAGGGGCACCTAAATAAAGATAAATCTCTTCAGATCCATCCTTATCCATACTTTCATACTATTTACTACATTTGAATTATTTGTAAGTAAGTTGTTTTTATTTTAATAGTTCAAAATATTAAAATTTTTAAATATTACTCTTCATCTACAAATAGCGAATACAATATGTAGATCACGATACCTCATCATTTTAATTCGCCTAAACTTAATACCCCTTAGCTCTTGTCAACTTCGCTAATAATTGCTTGCTAGAAGTTTTATTATTGACGCGATAAAGATTCCAGGTATTTACATCCAACTCTTCTAATCTAAAACTTTGCGTTGGATCTACTAGATGTTGCTTGATCCAGCGTGGAAAAGCATTCGCTGCACGTGCATTTTCCCAAGTACGGATCACTTTAAAAATCTGATCCTTCTGTGGGCAACTTTCCACATTTTTTTGATTCAACTTAAGGCTGTATGTAGCTCCGGTACCCACAGCCATCGCTTGAATATGTTCGTACTCTTCTACCGTAGATTTTTCAGTAATTGGAAAGTTACCGCCCATTCCTACAGGAAAATAATTAGCGTAAGACACATCTCTCAAATCTTTTCCCTGACTCGTCTCACTTCCCCACTCACGTGTTTCCGCATCGTACAGATTTTTACCTCCACCGACATTCCAAATACTCTGATAATGCCACGAACCTTCCGAAAGTGTAGCGCCTGTAAAACGGATATCTGGAATACCATGCTGTTTTGCCTTTGCAAACATTTTACCAAAAAAACGCTTCGTTGAGTAGTAACCATGTCCGTTATTAAATAAAAATTCTTGTCCATCAAAATCATAATAGCCCAGACCATTTAAATAACATACATCTGCATAATATTCCGCAATCTTATCTTGCAACTGCATATTCGGGATTAATCCATCATAGCCATAATCAATAGTCACCTGCAATTTATACAAAGTATCCATTGCTTTATGTGCCGAAGCTGTTGTTTTCCAATAACCTCGTTTCACATTCAATAGACGATAGGGTTTTGTGTCGCTGACACCCAAATAATGAATGAGCTCCTTACCAATTTTAATGATGTTCAAGCTTTTTACATGTCCTTGCCAACTTCCGATCTCATCTAAGTAAGTCGGATCATCGACTAAGATGATGGTATCTGTTGCATTAATTTCCTTTGCCAATAACCGTTTTTGCTGATACCATAAACTGTCACTTGGTACTGGACTCGCATCCAATGTCCCAGGAGCCAGAGAGTTGGTAATTGGAGTTCTACCGATCACAATATTATATTTCTTTGCAATATCTCCGTATTCTTTATGTGACAGATTTCCACTTGTTAGTTTTAAAGGTTTATTTTCAAAATTCTTTCCATCAAGATATCCCTTATTTCCACGGTCAGGTCTTAAGAAAGCTTGATCGTACAGGCTGATTGCTTTAAAACCTAGCTGATGGGTATAGTCAATCATTTTATCATATAATCCTCCCTCAGTCAGCACATCTGGTACATAGGCCGCAGGATCTTTTATCCATTTACCGTTCACCGTTGGGTAAGGTAAACCTTCCATCTTCACAATATTTTGAACAACATCCATTAGTGCTGTACTATCTGGGCTTCCATAAAATGCAATGGAAGATCCGATGTAATCCACACCAGGCAATGGCTGTACCTGTAAATGATTAGGCTTATTAGAGGGCATATTTGGAATCAATGAATAGTAAACTTCACGTTGCCCCCTTCTGTCCCGTGACTGATATGTAATGGAGATTCTTCCATTTTTATCAACTTCTGCCGCATTTCCATAAAGAATACGATAATAAGGTTCTTTATGCGCATAGAAAGCAACATCACTGATTCCATTACCTCCTAAAGTAAATACTTGTCCTTCATGCAAATGATTAGGTAATGGAAAACGGTTCGCATCCGGTGAATGGATGATATATTGAAACGGTGCTGCATCACCCTGAATATCTGCTGTTCCGCCTAGCGTATTATCATTCAAAGCCATCATACCAATTGCAAAATTAACCGACTCGCTTGTATCCCTGCTCACGCCTATAATTTCACCCATTAAGTTCGTGATATTCGTATGATATGAGCCCCATTGAATCGCTTCTATATCTTGAGAATTCGTCAAAGACAACAACTTCATTTTAAAATATTTAGTATGAGGCTCTATACGAATCCTGGCAGAAGATCCATTAGAATAGGCAACCGTTATGATTTTCTCTGTTTTTGAATAAACAGCTTTCTCTGGGTAAGAATAGACTCTTTTTTTTGCATTATAAAGCGTCATTAGAGGAGAGGGTTTGTCCGCAGGACTAAATTCACGGAAAGGTTTTTTCGTTATATTTAGCATACTGGTAATATACCCTCGGCCATCAATAGTGATTTTAAAATAGTCCGTTTGTAATACGGTCTGTGCCTGTAGACTTATTCCGATTCCAATCAGAAACAGAAACAAAGCACAACTCTTTAAAAAACTCTTATTATCGTACATCATCAATTATTTTATAAGTTTAATTTACTAAATTTTTACTGTCACAGACTTGCCTGCTTTAATGATTACCTTATTGTTCCAATCCAAAAATGCATTTTCACCCAAAGGTACCGAAGCCTGTTGCTTATCTTCTGTTAATAGCGTTACTGATGCATCAAATGCCGTTGGATTAAAAATTGTCAACGTCATACCAGTTTTCGTTTTTTTAATCTGCTTAACAACAACATGATCAAATGTATAAGCTGTTCCCAGATCCTTACGTATATAAATTCCAGGTATTTCCAAAGCCATTAAGGCTCCATTTGTCTCATTCCATCCCGTTTTACCACCATCTCCACGTGAACCACGACTATCCGCATCACAATAAGTCAACCTTTCTGTTATCTTTCCATTGGGTTGTATTCCCTCTGCATGTGCATGAATGACATCACGTATAAAGTCTGCGTATAGCGTATCTTGCGTTATACGGTATAGTTTAAAAAGTACATCGCCAGATTGAGTACAAAATCCCGGAGCACCATGCTTATTCTGTGTGCTGGCCCAAATAGCTCCAGTTAAATTTGCTCCTAACTTTGCCAATGCCGTATTTTCAGGAAGACGATACGGAAATGAAACGGTCCATGATGCTGTGTAATCTGCCAATTGTTTTGTCTGATCCAGATACTTGTGTTCACCTGTCACTTCATACATCGTCATTAAAGATGTCGTCAGTGCAATGGCTGTTTCTGAATCAGCATTCTGAAGGATATCCCCACAAGCACCAGAAGTAAAACCGATCAATGCAAAACCATCGTAATATTCTTTAGCAGCCAAGTGAGCTACTTCCAAATATTCCGGAACATTAAAATACAACGAAGCAAGCGCTAGGCCACCTACTGCCATAGCACCGCCCGTTGTGTTATATGCGGCGACCTTTCCCGATTCAATAGCAAAATAATTACCCCATGTTCCCTCTTCTTTCCAGGTTTTCACAAAAGCATCAGCAAGCTGGCGTATATTTGTTTTCCATTCATCTGCAATCGCATTGGATCGGCCCTGTCTTTCCAGCAACATAAATTGTTTGATCATCCAGTACAAAACATCTGCATTCTTACGTGTCAGCCCGATTCCAGGAACCCACTTCGCAGCATCACGGTTTATAACTTTTCCATCAGCACCAAGTACATCATAATAGTATCCACTTTCACCCTTTCCTCGAGGAAGAGCAAAATCAAATGTATTCTTCACCTTTTGCAAATGTTCGGTATCCCCAAGCGCTAACATGGGGTACGTGTTTATCAATCCTCCAACCCAGCCATAGGACATCCAATCAGCGTTTTCTGGACAATAAAAAGCTTCATCCTTACCAACATAATAACGCTCATCAATATTTTTAGCCATGTTGACAAGCACCTCACTCATCGGCATCAGATTCCTTGGTTTCTCCGCTGTCACATGTGCCTTTCTTTCACGCATAAAACGTTTATATAATGTCGCAACATCTTGACTTAGATAATTAATCTTTGTCACTCGAATCGTAATTTCTTCACCAGCGGTGACAGCTATCCCTCGATCTGGACTTTCACTAAAACCAATAAATTCAGGTTTCTTTTCCCTTACTCCAGGTGCACTGATAATGAAGCTGGCCACACGACGATCTAAACTCTCTTCAATAATCAAGGCATGATCTTTCACTTCCCCTTTCCAATTTATACCTTGATCTGTAAATAAGAAAGTCCCCTTTCCTATATTTCTGTTCAAATAGGCGATCAGTGGAGTTGCTGTGTTGCTCACGTTAACTTCGATGCGGGATTTAGCCCCAAATTCAGGTGACAGTTGCGGGATCGGATTAGACGTTAGAGCCAGATCTTTTCTAAAATAATCCGATTTATCCAATCCTGTTGCATATTCGCGGTTCACAATGCGCTGTCTATTTCCGTTATAAACTACTGCCGGTATCATCACAAAATTGTCGCTGTTCCAATCGTATTCATCAAAAGCTACCGCAACACCAACATTGTCCATTGTTCTTTTAGCTTTAAAAGTAAACCGATAGATCGACTCCTCACCATCCTTTATCGTTTCTACTGTTTGCTTAACCTCCCAATTATCCGAATTTGATCCGATAACTTGGCTCTTTACTAATTTCGCTTTATCATACTTGCAGTCCAGCAAACGTAATTTTACTTGGCTATCTCTTTTCTCAGGCAACCAACTTTGCGCAGATACAGATATGGAAATTAAACACCCGCAGGCTATTGCTACTACTTCACTTATTTTCATTGGTTATTTCTTTTGTGCATCTTCAATAACTCCAGCAGTAATACCCAGATTGACCTCTACGGTGTGAAGGATAATAAAAAATAAAAGGATCCATATTCTTTTCATAATCAATTGTTAACACCCCATTAAAATAACATTGGGTTTTTATTACCGGTTAAAATCGAGAAATAAAGCTTTGACTTTCCTCTAATGACTTCATCTCAAACGATTCAACTGTAAACTTCACTCTATTTTATCTTGATTACCACCAATAATTTGATCTATTATAATGTTATTTTGCACTTATACTTATGATCAGAATTAATGATGGCCTCTGATGAAATAAAACGGCGACTTATCTTGTGAATAAGTCGCCATTTTATTTAAAAAAATCTTAAAGTAGAGGATCAAATGTTCCTCCCCATTCTTTGTTTTGTTCTATTTTAGAATTTCGATCCAATACCTCTTGATTTACAGGATAAAACCAATGGTTTAAATCCAACTTAAATTGATATTGTTTATCACCATCGAGGTTTTCCACATATTCAAATCGGAATAGTTTACGCGTTGCGGCATCATACATATCCTTTTTCCAATCAAATTTTGTTAAATTATTTTCATCTTTGATCACTGCGTTCAAACCTGACCGATACTTTAACGTATTGAGCATATCGTAGCGTTTCCATCGTCTAATATCTGTCCAACGCTTTCCTTCATAAGCAAACTCAATAAAACGTTCATCCATGTAAGCCTGACGAACTTCCGATTTTGTAGTTGCCAATATTCCATAATTACCCATCCCTACCTCAATTCCTGCACGATTTCTGACATCATATAGTACTTTTAAGGCTTCCCCACTTTTACCTACTTCATTTGCACATTCACCATAATTCATCAGTACTTCCGTAAACCGGATTTCTATCCAATCCGTTCCTGCATCGTAGACCGTAGGTATTGTCAATGCTTTATCAACACCTTTGAGTTGAAAATAACCTGACGTACTTCCACCTACTCCCTTACCCAATTGATCAAAGATCATCGTGGTGTACTTAAAACCAGACTCTGCGGCTAGATCAGCAACTTTTCTCCAAGTATTCCAATATTTAGCACCGTCTTTCAGTATGTCACTTGCAGGATAAGTGGTGCCTGGAGTAAAAACTGTCGCATAAAAACGTGGGTCACGACCAACATAAAAATCAGTCAAAAACTGATCGTTATAAACATCATCAGTTTTTAAACGATTAAGATCCAATTGCAATTTTGTACCATCTTTTTTAGGGAATGCCATCAATAATGGAAATATGGCTTGATTAAAATTTGCATAATCCTTTGTCAATGGTTCTGGACGAATATTCTTTTGATCCAATTTATGATCTGGATAATAAAATTGATTCACCATGATTACTTCCTTATTACGTTCGTTGTACCAGATGTCTTCAAACTTACCTTCATATAAACCCTTTCCTACAGCCTTCAAAAAATCGACAGCTTCTTTATTCGCGTTAAATGCCTTCTCCCAACGTGATTGATCATTATTCGGATTAAAAAGGGGACTCGCATATTGGAGCAACAAACGCCCTTTAAATGCCATTGCTGTTCCTTTATCTATTTTACCAAAATCTGCACCTGTCCAGGTGTCGGGCAATGCTAGAATCGCTTCATCCAAATCTTTCACGATTTGAGCAACACATTCTGATGTACTGTTACGCTTGACAAATAATGAAGGTAAATTAGTCTGATCTTGGACATCTAAAATCAGGGGAACCCCTCCTGTATTCCATACTTTACCCCAGTAATCCCATGACCGCCAAAAAAGAGCTTGTGCACGCAACGCTTGCTTTTCCGTCTCGGACAATACGGTCACGGTCTCCAAACGCTTCAATAAATAATTGATGCGATCGATATTTTCATAATTCCACTTCTTACCTTGATTTTCGATGGTAATCAACCCTCTAGTATAATCCCCTATATCCGTTGGACCATTCATCCCCTCATCCGTACCATTTGCGTCAATGGGCCATCCGGGCAACATGCGCCCATAAATATCGTTCATAAAAGCATTGATCATGATCTTATCCGACCATACATTATCTGGAGTTATAGCTTCTGTATTTTTATAGTCAAGACTACAGCCACTCAACAAAAGTGCAATGAACGCACTATATATACTTCTTTTAAGTTTCATACCGTCTTAGAATTTAACGTCAATACCAAAATTATAGGATCTTAAAATAGGGAATGAATTTCCACCACCTATCTCCGGGTCATAATATTTATTAAACTTACTCAGGACAAACAAGTTTGTACCCGTTGCAAACACACGCACATTACTGAATATTTTATTGTAAAACGCATTACCTTTTGGCAAATCATAACTCAGTGTCAGATACTTCATGCGCATAAAACTTGCATCCTTTAACCAAAAAGTACTCTTTGTTTCGTAAGTCTTCGCATTATTGGCGCCAACACGTTTTGGTAAAGTAGCATTTGGGTTTTCTGGCGTCCAGCTATCTGAATACCATTGATCCCACATCCGGTTCCACTCGACCCCACCTGCGAGATCAGACATCCATTTCTTCTCGCCTAAGCGTCCAGACAACATTGTTTCCAAATGAAATCCTTTCCAACTAATACCTAAATTCAATCCATACACCACAGGGAAGTTACCCTTCACCAGTTCAACACGATCCCAATTGTCAATCACTCCATCAACTACACCATTAGGACCACTCCGATCTTTATACACCATCATACCCAACTCTGGCGATAAACCATTATGCTTATAATTTGGATTAGCTGCATTAAAGGCATCCAGATCTGCTTGTGTGCGTAAAATACGGTCAAATTCCCATCCTTTGATATAATCAACAGCTTGATCTTTTACCTCAACAGGCTTACCGATTGGAATATCGATCCATTGCGCATTCTCAGGATAATCCCGTTTAATCACTTTATTCCATCCATAAGACATGGTTAAGTTGGCAAAATACTGCACCTTTTCACTACTATTGCGGTACCCCAATTGCAGGTCTATCCCTTGCGCTGCGATCTGTCCATAATTTTCAGCAGGCATAGACAAACTAAAAGTAGATGGCAATGCATTTTGACGATCTCCTAAGATATCGTAAGAATTACGAATCCAATAATCAGCAGATAGATTCCAGTTTTTAAACATACTCATGTCCACTCCGATATTATAGCTTAAGGCCTTTTCCCAAGTCAAATTACGGTTTACGATATTCCCATAGGTTATACCTACCGAACTGATAGGGCTGGTTCCGAAATAAACATTTTTTCCAGGTTTATAGGATTCTAACCATTGCCATCCGCCAACTTCATCATGACCTGTCAGCCCCACTGATCCACGAAACTTTAATAACTGAACGATTGATTTATTAAAAAAGTTCTCTTCTGAGATTACCCAACCGACAGAACCAGCGGGAAAGAAGCCCCAACGTTGTTCTGGTGCAAATTTCATGGAGCCATCTTCACGAAATGAAAAATTAAACAAATATTTATCTGCATAAGTATAGTTGAATTGACCAATATACGACATACGTCCATTCATCCAATCGGTATCTCCATCTCCCCAAGTATCTACGCGATCCCCACTGGCCGCCCAAAACTGATCGGTTTTATAAACTGGAAAGGTTTCTCGTCCACCTGTTACACCAGAACCAGCACCTTCGGCCCATTCCGTTACCAATGCCGCCGAGACCCGATGCTTATCATTGAAGACGTTTTCGTAATTCAACTGCATATTGAATTGTTTGTCATCACTCCAAGTTGATTTACGTTCAATATAATCTTTACCAACCCAGGTCGACCTTTTCACATTTATAATATCATTATCATCGGTAGAAACGATACGATTATTGGCGCCACTTCTTTTCATTACCATCATATCGTAATTAGTATAAAAGCGTTTACGTATATTATTTGTCCAACTTCTACTATACATTGCTTTTGCACTCAAACCTTTCAAAAATGGCATCCTATAAGTACCACTGACAATCAACTGAGGTTTCAAATGATTCTCTTTATTATACCCACTCGCACCCATTACCCGTGCGCCAACGTTACCGATCCATCCATAATCTACAAACTGACCGTTGTCTGTAAAAACAGGTTGATCAGGTTGCCAAACACGCAGCTTACCATAAGTGTCTGCCGGATCTGCATTGTCTGCAATGCTACTTGTCAAATTGTTATAGAGTGCAAATCCTGTAAATATTTCCAAATCTTTAGTGATATCCGCCGTCACATTCATCCGAATGTTATATTTATCGTAAGTCATAGGCTCTAAAAATCCCTTTTGCTTCACATAGGATGCTGCACCAAAATAACGTACACGGTCATTTCCACCGTCTACACTGAGATTATTGGTTTGCGTTGTTGGATTTTGCCATACCGTTTCCAATTGATCATATCCCCAACCATTATTAATAGTTTTATAATGATCGATTTCTTCTTGCGACCATGCCCAACCCGCAGGGTCTGCAGAACCATTTATACGTCCATATAATTCTCCAGCCTGAACAGCACTTGTCAATGCGACATTTTTGGTACGGGTATCAATACTATAACCAGACGAAAAATTGAAAGTGGGTTTCCCTCTTGTTCCTTTTTTCGTTGTAACGATAATGACACCACCAGCGGATCGGGAACCATATATAGCAGCAGAGGCTGCATCTTTCAGAACAGAAATATCCTCAATTTCATTAGGACTTAAATTATTAAAATCGCCACCTCCACGTACCACACCATCTATTACATAAGTTACATTCTGCTTATTCCATGAAGACCCAGTACGGATACTAACATTAGGCTGTGCTCCTGGCACAGCATCTACTGTATTCACATTCACTCCTGCCAGTTTACCAATCAACATATTACCAGCTGATGTAGTAGGTAGTGTTTTTAAGTTGTCATCGATCTTCATCGTCGCAACAGCGCCTGTCAGTAAGGATTTCTTTTGTGAGGTATAACCAATAATGACGACTTCATCTAGATCTTTAATATTACTTCGCATATTAACATTAACAACATCTTTTCCTTGAATATGGATTTCTACGGTTTCATAGCCCACAAAAGTGAATACCAAAGTTCCGGCGGAAGCTACTTTAATTTGATACTTTCCATCTTGCCCTGTGATCTGCTCACTTGGTTTTCCTTTTTCAGCTACGGATACTCCGGTCATTGGATTACCATTGTTATCGGTTACCCTACCGGAAACAATAATTTGCTGTTGTACTGTTTTTAAATTCTTAAATGTGATTTGGCCAGTACTTATAGGCACATTATTTGATTCGGCGTAGATCGTGTTATTAATTGTAGCCAAAGCACATAATAATGTTATATTTCTTGTATTCTTGCCAAAATTTAGAAAGTGTATTAATTTAACATTTTTCATAACTTTGTTTATTCTTGATTAATTGATTAAGAAAATAATGAGCAATGAAGGAGTCGCATTCCTTCATTGTTTTTTATATATGTGTATTCTTTATACCATAGGGCGAATGTTTTTGTATTGTCTGTTAACAATTTCCAAAGCCCGAACGCAGAGCTTAATTTCAAATTCGGAATAATTCATAATTTGGTTATTCGGTATGTGATCCTATCTTCACACCTTCATTTACAGTATAAAGCTCAGGTTTATAAAAAATGATTACCACCAATAATTTGCTATTTTATAATGTTATTTTTGCGCACAATTATATTTAAGCAGATCAACTTTATTTAGTTACATTTTTTATATATCTTTAGGTACACTAAGAAAATAACCCGTTATAAAATCTGCTCTTCTACCAGAATTTATTACTAACATTATGCAGCACATCTACGAAAATTTCACCTTTCCGCCAGATCAATCATTTACGATTCGTGCAGAAGAATTAGAAATCAAGAAATATACCTCCTTAAAATCGCATGTAAATTTCGAGATTGCCTTATTGGAAAACTGTACAGGAAAACGCTTTATAGGTGACCATATTGAAGATTTCAAGGGTGACGAACTCGTACTTATGGGAAGCTATTTGCCACATTGTTGGCAATATTACAATACGATAAATAGCAAGCGTCCTGCTGATGCTATAATTGTACATTTCTATCCCGATTTCCTCGGAAAAGATCTATTGACAAAACCTGAAGCAGTACACTTGAATCAACTTTTCGAAAATGCATCAAAAGGTGTATTGTTCACTGGTACAATTGTGGTTGATGCTAAGGAAATATTATACCAAATGTTGACTGCCACTGGACTTACACGCGCAGTTCTAATGTTACAACTATTGGACAAATTGGCTTTATCGTCTACATGTAAAACGCTATCATCACCCTCATTTCATATTATCGAAACTTCGACTGAGGCCAATCGAATTAATCGTGTATTCGACTATATATTTAAGCATTTTAAAGAAGATATTTCTCTTCAGGATGTGGCTTCTGTCGTACCAATGTCCACCTCTGCTTTTTGTCGATTTTTCAAAATGCAGACTAACCGGACATTAGTTGATTTCATCAAGGAAATACGTATCGGGCATGCCGCCAAATTATTAATGGAAGGAAATTACAACATCACGGAAACCTGCTATAAAAGTGGTTATAATAATATTTCCAACTTCAACAAGCATTTTAAAGATGTCAAGGGTAGTTCACCTCGAGATTTTGCCAAGAAATACAAAATTACAGCCGAGATTGAAACACTTTAATTATTAAATTCATAGAAGGGCAAAGCCTCTACCCACTTTTCCCCTTCTTCTGTTCCATTGACACCCTTTTGATAGGTATTCATTAACTTATTCCATGATGCGCACTTGGGGTTATGGGCTTCAGCTATTTTCCCCATTTCATCTAGATCAGCACCCACAGGTACAGATATCGCCATTACAATGAGATCTTTAAAATGATAAAGTGTGATCCGTTTATAGCCCGCTTTTTTAAATCCAGCTTCAACTTCAGGCCATACCTGCTTATGATATGTTAAATATTCCTGTAGCTTTTCATCATTATCAACTGTATTCACAACAAATACTTTCTCTTCAAATGTTGTAGAGCCCTGATTATTTTCAGGTTGCTTGCACATGACAAATAAGATAGAACTACATAATAAAACAAAACCTATCCTAAAATTTTTCATAACTAGATCAATTAAAATAAATATATATCGCCATCATAACCGTTGCAAGGCCAGCCCATGTCCACCAAATAGAACTAGAACTGCCCATTTTATCTTTAACATCCAATAATGTAGGGATTTCCGTCTTAACTTCAGACTTTGTTAATAAAGTTACAGTAACAATAACGACACTCAATGCTACAAAAATATAAAAAGAAAGCATTAAAAAATGAGGCCAATATCCTTCATAAGGATAATTAAGTACATGACAAGCCCCTAGCACCAAGCAAATGAATCCTCCACCGTAGAGTACGATTTCAGCCGCTTTACCATTAATACGCTTCCAAAAAATGCCCCATAGAAAAACCACAGCGAGCGGTGGCGAAAGAATGGACACTAATCCTTGTGTTAGATCGAAAAATCCTTTACCGGAATACGAAAATAAAAGTGCAATACCTACCCCAACAATCGCTGCGACCACCGTAACCCATTTACCCATCCTGACCTGCTGTTCCCGATTAAGCACCTTAAATTGCTGGACAACATCCAACGTAAAAACAGTACAAAATGAATTCAAGCTTGATGATACAGTATCGACCAACGAAGCAATCAATGCGGCAATACTTAAACCAAGAAGACCGTGGGGCATCAATTCTTTGATCATTGTGATATAAGCATTATCAGGCGCTGTATCTCGAAACAAAACATAACACATAATACCCGGCAGGATAAATATAATCGGCATAATCACTTTTAGGGTTCCAATAAAAATAGCACCGTACTGACCTTCTTTCAGATCTCTAGCCGCCAACACTTTCTGAACAATTGTCTGATCGGCACACCAATAGTAAATTGCGACGACAGGATAACCTAATAAAATTCCTACCCAAGAATATGCCTCATTGGAGGCCGGCAGAAAAAGTTTCCAATAAGATTCTGGTGTTTGACTTACCAATGCGTCAACACTACCAATTTTCTGAAACCCTAAAAAGGTAAGTATAACAGAAGAGATGATAATGATAACAGATTGAAATACTCCGGTCCGTACCACTGCTTTCAACCCTCCAATTGCCGTAAAGCTTGTTGCAATAACCGCGATCACTGCGATTGCAGTAAATAACGAAATACCGAATATTCCAGATATGAGCAAGCCGCCTGCATAAAGTGCACTTCCTAACCAAACCACCAAAATAGAGATCAAACTATATACAATCAAGAAATTATAAGATCGCTTACCGAAACGTATCATTAAAAATTGCGGAATTGTACTGATCTTGGTTTTTAAATAATAGGGAAGAAAAACCATCGCGAGCAACATCAGAAATACCCAGGCCAATAATTCAAAATTACTGGCAACAATACCATGTGTAAAACCTATACTGGCAAAACCGATCAACATCATAGGACCAGCATTAGCTCCAAAAATAGAAAAACCGATCTGCCACCATTTCAGTGTGCGTCCACCCAAAAATATATCCTGCTGATTCTTTTCCTTTTTATTAAAACGAAATCCAACATATAATAAGATTAACGCGTATAATCCTAAAACTAAATAATCAATATAATTGAATGATAAGCTCACAATATGGTTGTTTTTATTTTATTACATCGTTACTAATGGATTGTAATTCGAGACTTGATGCTTTTCCCATATCTGTTCCCTTATTACTTTATTTTCTTTATAACAATAATCCCAATCTATCCGTACCGGTAATCCTTCAGATTCAGGTAAATGAAACTGTCCATTGCTTAAAGTAGGGCAGATCAAAAAATACTTTTCTAATCCAAACATCAGCGAATAGAGGTATTCGATCATTCCATTATCATCGGCAGTAGTCATTAGGAAGGTCGAATATAAAGAATAACCTCCAGAAGAAAGCTGTAAATTGCGTGATTTACATAAATCTCGTACCTCCATCCATTCTTTCATTCCTCCGAACTGAGTCGGTACCGGTTGCAGATGTCCAACACCACAATTAGCCAGCATAGGAAAAATTTTTGAAGTCCTTTCCGATTCTCCATAAGCGACAGTCAATGAGGTTTGCTTACAAAGCTCTTCGATCTGATCGTATGCGGCAGAATGGATCGGTTCTTCTATCCAACATAGCGCTTGCTCGCCGATAGCGTCAATAAATTTAAACACATCCTTACACGACCAGATCTGATTGGCATCCACTGCGACCTTCATCTTATTATCCACCAGACGTTGCACATGTTTTACGCGTTCAATATCTTCACTGATATTTGTTCCAAAATCTTTTCCGATCTTCATCTTGTAGCAATTCACACCAGCTTCCAAAAACACACGTACTTCATCTTCCAACTGTTGTAAAGTATAGTTCGTTCCGCCACCGCTACCATATATTTTAACCGTATTTCGAGTACCGCCGATATATCGGTACAAGGGAATTTTTTTACGTCTAGAAGCTAGATCATATAGGGCCATGTCTACCTGCCCCAATAAGGCTGAAGCCGCTCCTTTAAATCCTTCATTTCGAATTGACCAATATAATTTCGGAAAAAACTCTTTGTATGGAATACCTTTACAGTGAAACAAAATTGGAAATAAGCAAGTCTCTAAAATATTGGTGTAGCTATTGTATACCGGTGCCTCTCCTATATAGCCATCTTCATCTTCTATTCTGATAATGGATAAGCCAAAAGACTGAAATGGACCCATTGTTGCATCCTGAAAGGGGGTGACATTAGCCACTGGCTCTAAAACTCTAATGCTAATTTTTTGAACATTAAAAATTTCATCATCTATTTCATTCATTTATTATTTTTTAAAGGTTTGAAGGATTTCATTATAAATAGCTGCAGGCAAAATACCGGACTCGATCGCATGGAGCGAACTCTTAAGTTGTTCATGATCTGCTGCCCCCAGCACCATTTTAAATGAAGCAGGGATTGTGCATATAAAACGTAAGGCCAATACGTCTAAGGGAATATGATATCGTTGCGCAATTGCCTCTATCTTCTGGGCTTGTTCTATACTCTTCGTATCGAGCCAACTTGGGGGAAAGTTTAAAAATTCTTGAAAGTTACATCCTAATAGTCCCATATTTAGCGGGCTAGCCGCATAATAGTGTTTATGGGTATTTTCACAACTTCGTATAGTTGTACGAAGCGCATCAATACAACAAGCGTTAAGCCTATTATATTCCATGATAACATCAAATACATCATCTTCAAGGTATGGTGCAAATGCAACAGGTAAATTACCCCCAACACCAATTTTCTTTGCAAGGCCATTTTGTTTAAAATATCGCATTCGCGAAACAACATTTTCGATTTTTTCAGTAGGAATTGCTGCTGGATCATGTAAAAAAAGTACATCAATATTCGAAATACCTAGCGTTTTTAAACTATTTTCCACACTTCTTTTCATTCCATCTGCAGAATAATCATATGTTGCCTGATCGGCCTTATAACTTTTTAGCCGTCCCACTTTAGTGCTAATCTTAGGTAATTCACCTTCCCAATGTACGAGCGCCTTCCCTACAAATTGTTCAGCATCTCCATATGCTGGGGCAGTATCTATTGCACTAATACCATGCGACATGGCATATTCAATTGTAGCGATCGATTCCTCAGCCCTGACATTTCCCCATACACCACCCAAACCTGCAGTTCCCAATATTATTTTATCTATTCCCAGATTGTACATTTCTAAATTTTTCTTTTCAAAAAATACTAAAGCATTTCACTGTCTACTCCAACTCTGCATCCCTTATTATATTGTATGGAGTTCAGCTATATCTTTAATTTTGTAAAACATTCAACATGTCTCAACTATAAAAGTCCAATTAAATATTCACCCAAACCAGCAGTATTTTATCCAAAACAGATGTTTTCTTCCCTAAGACAACAAACTAATTTCTGTTTTTAATACATTCAATTTTATAGAAATTATAGCTCATAAGGTTTAAATAATTTTAGAGTTGTACCAATCATAATGTTTTTAACAGGTGTTTTTTTATCTAGCTAGTTTCATAAATTTAAAATCACACTATGATTCTTATATGTTGTTTCTATATAATTTAAAATTGGAATATTTAACATTTCAAAACTACCCGAAACTTGACTTTTTGTAGTATTTTATTTGCAAATTTTACAAAATTTCAAAAAAAACCGTTAGTTCGAATCTCTTCAAGACTAACGGAATTCAAGTGGCTTTAATTAAGTTAAACTATTTCTAAAAAACGATTAATGTAAAGTCGGGTCAAAGTCCCCACCCCAATTTTTATTCTGCTCCAAATTTGGATTTTGATTAATATTCGACAGTTGGATAGGAAAAAAATAGTAACTTTCAGGCATAACCATTGCCTTAGGTCCATTTGTAATCAATTCGACTACCTTATACGTAAAATGCTCCGGCAACAATTCAAAGCGATTAGCTTTCAGAATATCATCAGCCGTTATTTCTTCCACGGTGCGTCCGTTCACAGCTGTTGCCATGAGACCATACTTATGCATACCATCCAATTTATGCAATAAACGATGGCGTCTCAAATCCCAGAATCGCTTTCCTTCAAACATGAATTCGACATACTTCTCATCCAGTAATGCGGTACGCATTTCTTCACGGCTCATCCCCACTTTTAAGCCATACATTCCATCTATTCCCGACTCAATACCCGCACGATGACGGATAGCTTTTAAAACTGCTAACGCTTCAGCTGGTTTTCCTATTTCATTAGCTGCCTCAGCATAATTAAACAAGACCTCTGCATACCTAATTTCTGGCCAGTCGACATCATTCAAAGTCACTTGTGCAGATGGGAGCTCCTCCATAATGCCCTTTCTCGTATAAAAACCTGTACGACTAAAATTCTCTCCTTGAATCACGAAACCAAAAGCATCCATAGACTTTGCGATTCCAGCCATCGTATACTGCCGGCGTCCTTTTATTCCACTCAATTCATAAAGCTCACCGTTCCAGACCATCGTTGCATCGAATCGAGGGTCACGATTTTTCCAATAATTCTGTAAATTATAGCTATAGGCAGAACTTGGATCACCAGGTTTCTTTCCGTCTTTCATTGGAAAGGCTTCAGCCATTGCCCAAATCGGCTCATCATTTCCTGTCGCATTTTTTGATTCAGAAAGTGGACGGATACCATCCTCTCCTCGTCCATTCGTTTTCGCAGGATTGACATAAATTACTGAAAACACATTTTCCTTATGTCCTTTAGTTTCAAAAAGTTTTTTAAAATCTTCCAATAAGCCATAACCATTCAGATCCAAAAAATCTTTCGCATCCTTATTGACAGTATAAGCATCCTGCCAATAAGCATTTCCATAAGGATTGGTTGGATTAAATTGAGGCGAAGCTTTATACAGCAAAACTCTCCCTTTAAATGATTTCACAATTGCCTGATCAATTCGTCCTCTATCGTTATCTGCGTACTTCGCAGGTAACACCTTCGCTGCTTCATCCAAATCCTTAATAATAAAATTAAAACACTCTGCAGTGGAATTTCTTTTCACTTTTAGGTCATCAGTCAACTCCTGAGGTATTTCAATGATAGGAACACCACCATGGTAATAAACCATTTTGAAATACAAGAATGCGCGTAAAAACTTGGCTTGTCCAATCATAGGGTCTTTCTGCGCAGCTGATATCGTACTTTTCGACATCTCTTTTAAAAAGATATTGATACTTCTTACCGCGGCATAGGGCCAGAATTTCATAGTTCCATTATCAGTCGTAATTGCGCCATCTCCAATAATTCCTTTTGACTCATCACTGTAAATCCCATTATTCACAGGCCAACCCGATAAGCTTCTGGAATATAAATTATTTAAATATGCTGTTGCCGTGAGTGGATCTTCAAAAGTTCCTTCAGTAGGATAGCGACTTAAGTCATCTACATCATTCAATACTTTGCTACAACTTGAAAAGATAGCCATCATAGTCATTATAGAGAAGAAAATTGTAAATTTTCTTTTATTATTTCGTACAGTTATCATCGTTAATTTGCTTTAAAAAGTAATATTCAATCCGCCAGTAAAAGTTTTCATCAGTGGATAAGAATCCAAGGTTTCTTGTTCCGGATCATGCTCTTTTAGTCCAGTAAGGTAGAAGAGATTTGTTGCATTAAAATAAAACTGAACACGACTTAGACCAATAGATTTAAACCAATTATCTGGTAATGCATAAGCAAGATCTAAATTTTTCAATCGGATATATGCCCCATTTCTAATCCAAAATGTAGATGGTCCACCTCCTACATCGGCCACTTGAAACTCTCCTGAAACTCTTGGATATTCGGCATTTGGATTTTCAGGAGTCCAATAATTATTTGCCCATAACTCAAAATAAGGACGGTCATTTTGGAATACACCACCACCATTTCTAGTACTCACCATTCGATCATAGGCACCCACTCCTTGGAAATGCGCATTTAAGCTAAATCTTTTCCATTCAAAGTTAAAACCAATTCCATAGTTAATACGAGGAGACCCATTATCCGACAAATAGGTCATATCATTATCGTCGATTTTACCATCAGGACCTTCTGAGAAATTAGCCCCTCTAATATCTTCAAACAAGAGGTATCCCAATTTAGGAGAACGCCCATATTGTATAAACCCTTCCGGTAATTGGTCCAGTTGCTCTTGCGTCCGGATAATTCCTTTTGAGACTAAACCATAAACCCGATTTGCTGGTTGACCAATTGCACTTCTCCAATTGTCTTGATATGTTCCATCTCTAAGCGCTGCTGCCTCATCAATTATGTCCCATTGATCTACAGCATAACCCATATTAGCATAAAAAGAATACTGAAAATCATTACCTGATTTATTTTTCCAATTAACGGAAAAATCAAGACCTTTCCATGAGCGTTCAGCATAATTCACATCGGGTAAACTAGCTCCCAAAGTAGAAGGAGTAGAAGCAAGTCTTGCTCCTAAAATATCGCTTTGCGTTCTTTTGAAAAAGTCTATTTCACCTGTTAATTTTTGACCAAAAAAGCCATAATCAATGCCGAAATCAAACATACGAGAAGTAGACCAAGTTATAGATGGATTGGGCATTGGTCCTGCTGTTAAACCGTCACGTAAGGATGAACCAAATACAAATCCAGAACTTTTAGTGTAAGCTTGAGTCCACAGAAATGGAGCTACAGGCCGATCGCCAGAATCATCATTACCCGAAGAACCATAAGAAGCCCGCAGTTTCAAATCACTTAACCAGGAGATTTGCTTCATAAATTGCTCTTGCGAGACCCGCCAAGCGGCTGATGCTGAAGGGAAAAAACCCCACTGCTTACCAGGTGCGAATTTATAATTACCGTCATAACGGAATGAAACTTCAGCAATATACTTGTCCGAATAAGTATAATTAAAGCGTCCGATCCATGAAGCCCGTGCACTTTCAGACTCATTACCGTCAAACCATCGTTTCAAAATATCGGACGAGGTATTATAGATCTGATCTATATTCGTCGTTAATAATTCATCTGCACGACCTGTCAAGTATTTACCATTGCCACCCGCCTGTTCATAGCCTCCTAAGGCTGAAACAAAATGATTACCAAAGGTATTTTCATATTTTAAATTCCAGTTGAGCTGATATGAATTATCTAAATTGACCTGTTCATTGATATTGGGATAGGTTGAGCTTAGATTATGAATATTTACCTTAGTCGGATCAATTGGACCCGGAATAAATTTATTTGTTGTACTTGCCGACTGAAAGATATACGCTTTATTATGCAAAACAAAAGCTTTTGAGTTGCGATCTGAAGCCATATAATGTCCTTGCAAGCTGGTACTCAAACCTTTTAGAACATCTGAAAGGTCTAAATCAAGCCGGACAATTCCATCCAAATTTCGATTTTTTTTATGGCGATAACTGCCACTATTTTCCATTAACTCAATTGGATGCCAAGCTCCTGGAACCACAGGAAACGCCTTCGTATCCGAAGTTGGATTGCCATTTTCATCTACATAAAAAGGATATAGACGAGTCCAGTTAAACGTTGCTCGGTAAAAATCTCCTACGTTAAAGTCATCTTCACCGTCATATGGCCAATACCATCGATCATAATTTCGTTGATTTCCACTCAAGTTTACACTCACTTTAAATCGGTCTGTAATCTTTGCGCTTACATCAGATCGGAAATTATAACGATCATACCCTAAATTTTTATAGGACCCCTTTTCCGTATGATAACCCATCGAGAAATAGTAAAGGATCGATTCACTTCCTCCTCTTGCAGATAAATTATGTTGTTGTACTGTTGGAGACTGCCAGATATAGTCGTTAATATTATAACTTTTATCCTTGAAATAATCTATGATATCCTGTCCATAAGGTTTTTCTTGATCTTTTGTAACAGCAACCTGATTCAAAAATTCTATTTCTTCTGCGGCACTATAATCCTGAATAGGTTTAGTAGGCGATGAGGTTGAGAAAGACGCTTTATACTCAAATACTGGCTTTTGACTTACACCTCTTTTTGTTGTTACAAGTACAACACCATTACCGGCCTTTGATCCATAAATAGATGCAGTTGCGGCATCTTTAAGAAAATTGATCGTTTCCACCTCATTGGCATCCAGCGCATCAAAATCTGCCTTTCCACTTATGATACCATTAATAACATACAAAGGCTCTGCAAAACTTCCGCGAATACGAATCGATGACGAAGCTCCTGCCAATCCCGAAGTTCCAACGGCTGTTACCCCAGGAGCCCTTCCTGCGATTAAGTTAGACAGATTTCCTGCCGGGATATTTTTAATTTGTTCAGTACTCACCGAGGAAACCGCACCTGTTAAATTTACTTTCTTTTGTGTACCATACCCCACTACGACAACTTCTTCCAAATCGGAGGCACTTTCCGTTAAAACAACATCAATAATAGATTGATTATTGACCGGTATCTCTTTTGAATTTTTACCAACATAAGAGATCAGTAATACAGCATTTGCAGGTAAACTTGATAATTCAAAAGTTCCATTCTTATTCGTTAAAGTAGCATTTTTTGTACCTTTAACCCTAATTGAAGCTCCTTGAATAACGTTACCTTTTTCATCGGTAACTATCCCAGTTACTATTTTTTGTTGAATACTAAAATCAAATAGATGGTCTTTTGTTACAAAAACTGAATTAGATCTTATCACTTTTGCTGATGCAAAAGTAGGCAGCGTGTGTATCGCAGAAGCGATAATCATGACGCCCATCGTCAATATTCCATTATTTAAATTTGGTTTGTAGAGTTTATATTTTTCATTCATAATTTCATAGGTTAATATGGTTAGCATTGGATAGCAGTTTCTTAGTAAAAGAATATTATCAATTCTTTTAGCTAAGAGTTTTTAATTAGTTTTCATCATAGGCGATCACTTTTATGTAAACGATTTAGGGTTAAATAGATTTATTATAATTTTATTAAAATGAGCTTACTTATCATTTATTGAATTCACAGCTTCAGGTTTACCTATAGTTTTAAAGTCAAACTTTAAAACAGGAGACTGCTCACCTGAAAAATCGCTTGTAATCACAACTTCATTTTTACCCTCATCCCAATGCGGCATACTCCCTATTTTTATCTCTTTCAGCTTGTTCCAAGTTGCATCACATAAATAAATTACCTGGCCATCGCACATCAGCTTGTCACCTGCTTTAATTGATTCATTTATTTCAATCACTTGAAACTTATTTATTTCTAGCTTTAAATTGGTTATTGTTGCCGTTTTATTTCCTTCAATTGTATTGGCTTCGATATAAAATTGAACAGGTTGAGCGTCGAACGAATTTTCTATATTAAAATGACTTGCAACAGGTTCGCCAGTCTGTACTTCTCTAAATTTGTGTTCATTTCCCATTAACAAACGAACAGGATAAAGCTCCCAACTAGAATCTGTCAATTTCTTCAAGTGAAACTCTTTTTTAGGATCTTTAAACATCTCAATCTGAGCAGTGCTAAATGCCCGACTATTTCTAGCCTTCTGCCATTCTCGGATAGCTTCAAAAAAATGATTTTTAAAACCGCTTTTTTCAATACTTTCGTCAATTCGTAAGAGGTAACCTGCATCAAATGCGGCACTTCGAGCCTGTATCCATTCTATTTCTTCTGGACGATAACCTGGATCAATTTTAAACCAACCGAGCATACCGGGCATATAATTTCGTTGAAAATAACGCTGATTTTCAATCCGATAATTGATCTGACTTTCTCTTAACCCACTATACCATGGTTCTCCCCAGTTCATATAAGAATAGATATGCCAAAAATAATGTGCCGTATTTGAGCCACAAACCAAACGATCACGATCTAACGTCTTATACCATTCAGATATGAATTTATTCTCACCGTAAGTACCATGCCCCGTCGCCTCAAGACCTTCAAATCCATCAAAATCCATCAGATCTATACCGGTCTCATTACATACTTCAGCTAATCTTTTGGCATACTTCTGTTGCAGATATATATCAGGTAAAAATCCATTATAGCTATTATTTGCAAGTTTATCCACCTTAACCCCCACCTTATGTTTTGCCTTAACCGTTTTAAACTGACCTCTAACCAAACCTTCCAATCGCCATGGTTGTTCTTTCGAAACAGACTTGTATGCAATCAACTCATCCCCAATTTTAATGGTATGTGTTGTCCCCATATTGTTAAACCATAAAGGATCTTTTATAAATAGCTCCCGGTCATCTTCACCTAAATCCTTTAATAAAATAGAACTACCTGTTTTTGCCAAACTATCATTAGGAACTGGAGAAACATATGCATCGTTTACTCCAGTAAAAGTAGTCAGGGTATGTATACCAATCGATATACCTGCATCTTTAGCTTTTGCAGTAAACTTTTTAATATCACCTACTCCATTTGGAAAACGTTTAGTCCGTAATCCGAAATGTCCCCAACTTTCAAAAATATCGCCAATATGTATTAATCTGAAATTAGCCTGTTTCGCATAATGTAAACAGTTATCCATATTATTCCCTTCATACAACATATAAGCTTCCGAAGGTCTTCTTGATCTTTTAGTCCAAACACCATCAATCATAGGGCGCGGTAGGCCCTCACCCAGTTCGATTGCTTCAATCACATTCAAGACCTCAGGCTCAGGACAACCAAAAAGTGCAATAGCACTACCTAAAAAATCGGAATCGATTGCAGGAACATACTGAATAGATGCATCCGTACCCATGATTCTAGGTATATTTCTATTTCTAGAAAACAGACGGAGTTCACTCCCATGTGGCTTCTTTACAGCCATACTACCTCTATACATCCGAACATAGTCCGGTAAATCACCATCCTTATTGACATCAATAGAAACCCTTTTGCCTATTTGATCTTTTAAAGATTCGGGCAGATGTTGTCCTGGTAAAGGGTCAATAAACATACCTCCACCAGCATTATCTCCACTTTCAGGAATCCCTTCTATGGTATTGATGTTCAATGCTTGTATACCCAAAGCAAATTCCTTATCTCTCACCACTCCCACTGTTTCACCTACTATTTGGTTTATTGTTGTTTGATAGGGCCCCCAAACTATAGCTTCAATATCTTTACTAGAACTTAAAGAAAGTAACTCCAATCGGAGATATGTTCCTTTATTGATTATTTTAACAATTGCAATATTTTTGGTTGAATAGTATAGACTTATTGTCTGGGCAGTTTTATTATAGACTGCTTTTTCAGGATGGATATAAGTTGATTTTTTGTAAAGACTTAATATTGGGGAAGATTGTCCATTAGAAAAATACTCCTTTTCTTTAGATTTATCAAACAAACTCGTAATACTTCCTTTATCATCAATAGTAATTTTCAAATAGTCTGTCTCAATATTAAACTTAATATCTACACGAAAAGAGGAAAGTATAAATAGGCCACATAGTAGGGACAATTTAATCCATATTTTATAGTTTTTCATTGGTTTATAGTACTTTGTAAGTAAATTTGGTTATTTATCAGATTATAACAGTTGGTCTTTTAAGTTCTAATCATAGATGGTTAATAAAAAACAATAATCGTTTATGAACAACACCATTGCTTATTTTATACTGTAAAGATTAAAATATGTTGCCTGAGCAGCTACTATTATTTTGACTTTTATCTATGTTTTTTTGCACAAAACATCTCATGTACAATCACTTTAAAGCATTGTATTGACACAAAATTTTCTTCGTAACAGATTATGAAATTTTTATCAAAATCTCATATCTATGAAAATTTAGCCAAAGAAACACTTAAAATAATAGGCGAGAATAGTGATAAACTATACTTTGATTATATAATCTTTGAGATTGACTGTCATAACTTTCAAAGCTTTTGTAATGTGATATTCCACACCCTTCACGGTAATACCCAACTCCTCTGCTATTTTCTTACCGCACAGATGCTGATGTCGGCTTAGTACAAATACTTCTCTCGTCTTTTTTGGTAGACATTCTAAAGTCTTTGCAGTAATTTCTTTAATTTCTTTCGAAAAAAGAATCTCTTCGTCTCTTTTATCTAAAGTATCCATATGCTGTTGCAACTGCTTTACATTCCAATCATCAATAGATTCAACAAATCTTCTCAGAACTTTTTGATGTTTGAGGTAATCAAGAGCCTTGTTTTTTACAACCCTAAAAAGAAAACTCTTAGGAGATTGAACAGTTTCGACATTCATTCGTTCCCACAAGACAATCAGCGCTTCAGAAGCAATGTCTTCCGCGACTTCATTGATATGAACAAGAGATCGTGCAAATAAAAATGATCTTTGATGATATTCATTAAACAACTCATTAAAATTTTGTATTACCTGTACCTGTTCCATCATTCAACTCAGAAATAAAGAATAGACGTTTACTTTGCGTATCGTATTTTTTATTAGGTTATAACTAAATAGTTGTTTTCGCAGTAATATTTCTTCTATTCGTACATCGTAAAGATTCGCAATTCAGATAAATACAACCACGCTTAATTTGACCTTTATCTATGTTTTCTTTGCAAATAGTACCATTATTTGGGAACTAAACTTTAATTAGGATATTGTCACCTATTCTTAAATAGATTCTAAAAAAAATGCATGATTCAACTGAAGAGAATATTAAAATATGGATAAAAACAATCCACATAAATCCCCCTAAAAACACAAAGGGCTCCAATTCATTGGGGCCCTTTGTGTTTTTAATAAATCAAAATTACAATTGAACAATCAGCGGTTTATTCGCAGTCACTTTCATTGTTTTTACTTTATTTTTATAACGCACTGTTACCTTTTTAGTCTCTTTAGCATATATGGTAGCATCAATCAACTCTCCATTTTCCCACTTCATATCCACAAGCAATCCATTACGTACGCGCAAACCTTTTACTTCTCCAGTTGCCCAAGTCGGTGGCAGTGCTGGCAATAAATGTACCTCATCATTATGACTTTGGATCAGCATCTCCGCAATACCCGCAGTACCTCCAAAGTTACCATCGATCTGAAATGGCGGGTGTGTATTAAAAAGATTATCCAAAGTTGTTTTAGCGAGGAGCTCCTGCACATTTTTCCCAGCCTCATCACCATCCAGCAAACGTGCGTAAAAATTGATCATCCAAGCTCGACTCCATCCTGTATAGCTTCCCATACGGTTGCCTTCATTCTCATTATAAAAACGACGACGGGCTATCGTTCTGCGTGCAGCTTCAAAAATTTCAGGGTTATTTGCATTAATTGATTTCCCTGGATACAAACCAAAAAGATGCGAAATATGTCGGTGCCCCGGTTCAACCTCTTCATAATCCTCTATCCATTCCTGAATCGTGTTATAGCGTGGACTAATTTTAACCGGAGGTAGTTTTTTCATTGCATTTTTCAAGCGATCAGAAAAATCAGATTTTTGACCTAAAATTGTTTCTGCTTCCACACATGCATGGAATAATTCATTGATGATCTGTACATCCATGGTTGCACCATACGTTAACATAAACTGCTTTCCATCAGCCATGCGATATTGATTTTCAGGAGAATTCGAAGGAGCTGTAACCAAATTTCCATTTTTATCTTCGACAAGATAATCCAACATAAACTGCGCGGCTTCCTGCATCGACGGATAAGCCTCTTTTCTCAAATATTCTTTATCCTTTGTAAACAGATAATGATCCCATTGATGCAGTACCAGCCATGAAGCTGCAATAGGAAAAGTTCCCCATCCAACGCCATCCGTTATCGCGGTACGTCCGAATAAATCCGTCAGGTGGTTCATTGTCCAACCGGAAGCATTATATGTTTTCCGGGCTGTTACACGGCCGGGTTCACGTAAAGCAGAAATAAAATTTGAAAAGGGTATTACGGTTTCAGAAAGGTTACACACCTCTGCTGGCCAATAATTCATCTGGATATTGATATTGGTATGAAAATCAGAACTCCATGGCGCATTCATATCCTCATTCCAGATACCCTGCAGATTAGCAGGCAGTACACCTGGCGCACGGGATGATCCCATCAATAGATAGCGTCCATATTGAAAATATAGACTAACCAGAGATAAATCCAGTTGGCCCTCTTTCACCATTTTTAGACGCTCATCGGTGGGCAACATAGAGGGGGGACCCATATTAAAAACCACACGGTCAAATAATGTACGATGATCCATTACATGACGTTTCTCAGCCTCCTCAAAAGGTAAATTTTTAACCTTATCGATGATCTCCTGACAACGTAAAAATGGATCTATGGTCCGGTCATAATTTAATATCGAAAAATTATAATCGGTCGCGGCCGTAAAATAGAATAACACCTCGTCGGCCTCTTTCACAAAAAGTGAATTGGCTGTCGCCATTAGACTACCTCCTTTGTTTACGCCGCGTATTAAACCTGCAAATTTCATATGTAGCCCTGCTTCGCCAGCATCTTTCTGTGGCAGATCTGCAATCTGCCCTTGTATGCGGAGTTCCTTATCACTATGTGGTGTCGCAGTGGCATCCTGTTCCCTACCGTACGATAAACGAAAAGTAAGCTTACCCGGTTTATCTGCTGTCAAGCGGATGACGATTACATTATCAGGTGCCGATACAAAGACTTCTCTTTTATACTGCACCCCGTTCAATTGGTATTGTACAGCTGCAATACCACTTTGAATATCCAATTCACGTCGATAATCTGTAATCTGTTCAGGCTTATACCGTTCGTTCGCAAAATCAATCTGTAATTCTCCAAAAGACTGGTAAGAGCGTATTCTTAACGGGTCGCTTTTTAGGTATTTTTCGGATAGCGCGGCAGCTTTTTCAATTTCACCAGCGATCAATAACGCTTGTATTTCGGGCAATTTTGCTGCAGCATCGGCATTCGCATCTTGTTTGGTACCTGCCCATAAACTTTCCTCATTAAGCTGTATCGTCTCTTTGTTATAATCTCCAAATACCATAGCACCCAAACGGCCATTTCCGACAGGCAATGCTTCATTCCAGTTTTTAGCGGGTTCTTTATACCATAAAACATGATCCTGATGTTGCGCCCTTACATCCACAACAATCATTAAGAAAAGTAAGAAGGATAGCCATACTTTTACTGTCGTAAAATATGGGATTAACTTAGTTGAAAACATATAATTTATTCAAAAGATCAAACAGCACAAACACCTCTAAAATACCCCGTTGACTCGGCCAATCCTGCCAAAGGATCTTCCATATCTTTTTCATGTTCCAAGCTACATTTACCGCTATAGTTCACCTTCCGCAATTCCTTTACAAACAAAGGAATATTTATGACTCCACGACCGAGTTCACAGGTAGTCCCTTCCGCAGTTGCCGAAGTGACATTTTTGAGGTGTATATCAAATATTCTTTTATGATAGCTTTGCAGATCTTTGATCGCATCCTGTCCATCACGCGTATCATGTCCCATATCAAAACACATGCCCAGGTTAGGATCTAAATCTTTGATCAAATTGTAGATCACAGTTGCATTGGGGTACAATTTATCTTCAGGACCATGGTTATGAATCGCAAAGCGGATCCCCGTCTCTTTAGTCTTATTGGAAAGATAAGCCAGATCTTCTTTATTAGGAATACCAATGATCAGCTTGACACCGACACGCTGCGCATAATCGAACGCATCATCAATTGCTTTAGTTGAATTGGTATAAATAGGTCCTACTGCGTAGCCAGTGATATCTGATTGTTTTAATTTTTGATGAAAATTATTGATTTCAACTGCTGTACTCTTAAAAGGAAGATGAAAATCTTTGATACATAAATATCTAATATCCATCCGCTTCATCATTTTTAGAGATTCATCCAACTTAAAATTGACAAAGCTATAGCCTGCAACTCCTAAATGAAAATTATCTTCTTTCCCTTTTTTTGCTAAGGTGGTTGCTTTTGCCTCTATTTGAAATGTACTGGCTAAGGTTAATCCAGATATTCCCAAAAATCCCTTTTGGAGAAATTCTCTTCTTGTATTCATAATAATCTTGGTATTATTTTGATCGGTTTATTTGAAATTGGTCAGACATGCTGTTGACTCTATTTCTAAAGATATTAATTTAACGCTAAATTACCGATAAATCACAATAATTTTACGCTCCAAAAAGGTATGATGGAGTAAACAACACTTCCTACAACAATTGCCTAATATTTGTTTATTCAACTTAATTTCAGTATCTTACATAAATGTGATTAAAAAACTGAGATTACACTACGTCCTCGTTCATTGATAACGACATCTCTCCTTCTATCTTTCTGGCTTTAGGCAGATCGTCTGCACTTAGCGATTCTTGCTCTTCGTAGTGAGCGGCATCAACTATTTTTTCATTTTTACATTCAGTATGAAACAAAACATTATGGTCAGCTATCCGAAGAAGACCTCTACTCCGGTCCATGTTCATTATAGCATTACGCAACAAGGAAATTTTAAAACCATCACCTGTGCAGTACCTAGTATCGAGGAGATTCCAACCTGGTTGGAACTACGCAAATTTGAACTCGTTGCTATGAAATATAACGGTAATTTTGAACTTCTCTTTGAACATAGGAAGTATGAAAAAAATATGGATACTGTACTTTTTATGGACAAAGTATTTGAAAGCATAATTGCTGTTTCAAATTAATTTCCGACAATACGATTAACTGTTGTTCCATATCTAAAAGTAAAATTCTCGAAAAGATATCGTCCAGTGATTGGATGATATCTTTTTTACGATTATACTCAAAACAAACATGCCTACCATTTCAAAATGGCAGGCATGAAAGATATAAAGAGCAGTTCGAAATTATTGTGAAAAAGTGCTAGTATGTTCTAAATTCACTCACAATTTCTTGACTGGTCAATTTTTTATTATAAACCTTTAGCTCATCTAAAATAGCATTTTCTAAGCTGATCTCGGACAGCGGAAAAACTAAGGTCTGCACTTTCTTATACTTGATTTCTTTACCACTATTCTTATCCTTATAAGGCATCACCACATCAAAAGGTTTCATATCTTTGATCAATTTACCGTTCACATACAATTGAGTACCGATATGATCACCTGTGATGCTTACCTGACTCCACTCATTTATAGGTAAAGTATAATCAAAATAGTATTGATAACCGTCACGAGCATATCCAAGACCTTTACCATCACTAAAAACTTTTGCATTTTTCGATACAAACAGATCACCAACTAAATTTGTTTCAGGTTTGATCCAGAAAGACACCGTATACTGCTCACCAATTTCAGCAATAGGTAAAATCAATTTACTTGTTTCATCCGTAAACTTAAGACCATTATCTTTTATACCTTTTTCAAATTGAGTGGCCGTGGTGCTGGCTTCTTTCCATTCGTTATTCATTTGATTGTGTGTTTGCGAATCAAAATTCAGGTGAACAATCACAGGATCAAGAGCCGCATAATGACCTCTCATATTTAGACCTGGAGCTTCAATGACAGATTTTTTCTTTTGATTGAAAGTAAATAAACTTGTATGTTGATCTGCTGCTCCCCACATTTTCTCAGCAAGTACCTGTATGGCTGGGAACACACGGTTATGCACATCTTTTTCCGATATCCCATTTCCTGCGATATCATTCCATACGGCAAACATACCACCATCAACGATCGGATCACCTTTTTCAAATGTAACATCGCCAATCTTTCTCGGCTCCCAATTATTATACAGATTGTCGGTGTTGAGGTAATCGTAATAATAACCAGCGGCCGGTACGATATATAACCAACCATCAGGTGTACTGATCTGTTGGTAACCCAATTTTTTCATCGCTATAGGATCGGCATACCCGTTATACCACATGTTCAATCTTACATCCTTAACCCGAACAGGCGTTGTTCCTTGAGCATGTGTCAAAGCTCCCCAGGCTCGCACTTTTTTACCATTATCCTGGACCACTTTGATCACGTAATCTGTAAATTTTCTAAACTTCTCAGATTCACTTTTTGCATACTCATCCGTTCCGATATGTACTTCTTCACCAATAAATACCGGATTAGGACCTTTTGTATATTCATCAAAAATATTTTTGACCACCTCATAACTTTTTGGATTATCCAGATCAAGATGATCCATTCCAAACTTACGGCTCCCTACTTCAGGAATAGCATGGCTAATTGCCAATGAATGCGCAGGTACATCGATTTCCGGAATAATAGTGACCCCATACCGAAGCGCCTTTTTCTGCAGGGCAATAAACTCTGCTTTAGTATAGTAACCATCCTTTGATGCTAAATTGGGGTAACGCTCGTTTTCTAAACGAAAACCGGCATAGGTTTTATCCCAATCGTAGTTAAAATATTTATCGAAGGCGTTATCCGTAAGGTGGATATGGAAATTTGACATCTTGTAATAAGACATCATCTCCACATAATCATTTAAGAAATCGATCGTGAAAAATTTACGTCCTACATCCAGCATAAATCCCCGCACCTCGTATGTAGGATAATCACGAGAGAAACCTTTCGATATGCTCAGTTGTTTTTTATTTTGAGCAAGCAATTGAAGTAATGTTCTCGTTCCGAAAACCTTACCAGTATAATTTGGAGCCTGAATACTGAAGACATCATCAATTTTTAGCGAATACCCTTCATTTCCCAGAGCCTTATCACCTTTAGATCCAATAAAAATATCCCCCACTTTTGGTTCTCCAGCTCGCACAGGCAGATCCAGTCCGATCAACTTTTTGAGATCCTCCTTTAAAAGCTGTGCAACTTTTGACGACTCTTCATTTTGTTGTTCCAGCACGATAGCTGACTCAGGACGCAATTGGAATACTCCATCCATACCATACCATTCGCGCAAGGAAGGAATTACGAAAGGTTGTTCCCCCACTCCTTTATCACCATATACGCCTTTGATGACAATATCTTTCATCGGAATTTCACCAAAAGCCCGATCCGATTTACGTACGATCTTGTAGAGTACATTAACTTTTTTATCGATCAGAGGTTGCGATATCTGACCATTTAGGTCAATCACCACTTTATTATCGGACCCGATCAGGGAGACTTCATATCCTTTTATCTGCGGGACAACCAGCTTATTATTCTTCAGAGTCGGTTGAGAAAAGAGAGGGCTTAATTTTGTAACAGCAAGGCTATCGAGCTGTTCCTGTGCAAAAAGACCTCCAGCAATAAGCTGGAATGCCAATATTGCATAGATTTTTTTCAATTTCATAATGATCTTATGTTCTTTAGATTTGATGTTGCTAAAGTGCGAAAAATATATTTTAAAAGAGGGTGAATTTCAGTTTATAAAAACCAAAACTCACCTCTTTAAATATCAGTTTAACCAGGTTTAATCTGTTGTAATGGTCAATATAGGTGCATAGTTATAATAACTACCAGTATTAATTGTACGCGCTGCACCTCTAATGTAATATGTAGTTTTTGGTTTCAAATCTTTCAATTCATAGCTATATACGGTTTCCAAAATTTCTTTATCTGTAATTTGCTCTGTATTGGTCAATTCTCTCTTCGAAAAAAAGTTAATGTCCACAGAATTTGTCGTACCTGCTACAATTCCCACACGAGCTATTTTCTGTTTCGTATTGTCTGGTCCAAAAGCAGTTGTTACTTTTACCTTAGCCGAAGTCGCAGTTGTAGATTCAAGCTCAGCAGTGACATACAGGAATGGCCTTACTTGAATATCCTGATTGGTTACTTTATTAATCTTTACCGAAACCGTATCGTCATAAAAAAATGGACCATCAGCTACGACTTTATAATTCCCATCAAACAGCATTTTATTTTCAAATGTCCCATCCGACCTAAAGTATGATGTAATAGCAATTGCATTATCTGAAAGATCTGTTTGAAATAATCTTAATATTCCACCATTTATGGTCTGCTGAGGAACCGTATTGCCGGTCTGTTTATCTACTAACCTTCCCACAAGTGAAGAGCTTGGAGCTTCGTAATTATCTTTTTCACACGATACGATACCTATCAACAAAAAAGGAATTAAAAGTATCTGTGCTATTTTTATATTTTTTTTCATTTCTATTAATCTAATATAAAGGATTCTGAATATATGGTTCTGCACCTTGAGGTAATGGTTCGTAGTACAATTTCTCAGGAAAAGTTCGCGTATTCTTTGGAGCATTGACTTTTTCAAAAATATACTTCATTTGACTTGGGTCTTTTCCCTCTTCCCAGACCAACCAAGGATATAAGGCATGAAATTGCGTATTATTCAATACTGAAGTGGCAGTTCGCCATCTTCTTAAATCCCATAAACGATGATTCTCAAACGCCAATTCTACCTTTCTTTCATGACGAATTTGCTCTAAATTGATGGAGGATTTAGGTGCAATCCCGGCGCGTTCTCTAATCTCATTTACATATTTAAGAGCATCAGTATTCAAGCCAAGTTCAAATGCTGCCTCAGCGTAATTCAATAAGATCTCACCATATCTAAATACAATATAAGGCGCAACAGATTCACCATCGTTTACTCGTTTGGTTGGATCCATAGATTTCTTTACATAAAAACCTGTTTTTGTTGGATCAGCTGTAGTTAAAGGTCCATCTTTACCAACAATTTTAAAATTTGAACCTGTTTCCGGATAACCTGTCGTTAAGTTTTCGGCAGTTACTTTTTGGCCATTTCTTACAATCCCTCTTCTAATTTCTAGCTCACCACCTTGCCAAGCTGAGAAAGGTAACATAATTGTAGCTAACAAACGTGGATCTTTATCTTTAAAGATATCGTATGGATTAGCATAGACAATAGGATTACCAGATTTATCATTATATTTCAGCTCTCCCGAACTACCATCTACATATTCATACTCCTCCACCATATCTAATGTCGGGCTTGTAGCACATCCATAGTCAACTTTAAAACTCTGTGGCGCATTAAAAAAATCATAGCTATGTCCTACCTCAGGTGTACGATAGACTTTATTAAAGATCACCTCACTATTATTTTCTTTCAGAAATAAATTCTGAAAATTAAGCGCTTTATCAATATCACCTTTATATAAAGAATATTGCTTTTCGTTAATAATTTCTTGAGAAGCTGCAAGTGAAGAGCGCCAATATGCCTCAGCTTTAGCCTTAGGAATACCCACTAATCCATCAATCTGAACCTGTCCATATTTAGCAATAGATGCTGCATATAGCATAGCTCTACTTTTTAATGCTAGGGCAGTGAACCGGTTGATTCTATTTTGATCTACAGCTATATTTGTGGTCGGTAGAATATCTTTGATATCCGTCAATTCTTTTTCAATAAAAGCATAAATATCATCTTCTTTGCTTCGAGGAACAAATAATCCTGCAACATCATCGCCGAAAGCATACTCTTGAGTTTTAGTCACTAGAGGCACACCACCATAACGTTTTACCAATTGAAAATAATGGAATGCTCTGATGTATCGTGCTTCAGCCAAAAATCTTGCTTTCAGATCATCGCTCACTTTTGATGTTGGTATTTTTTCAATGAAGCTATTAACTCTTCTAATTTTAGCATAATCCCAAGATCCAAACCAGTTTCCTAACACTGTACCATTGATAACTCCTGCTCCCCATGTATATGAACGGACAGCCTCATCCGTCACAGTAGAAAGATAACCTGCCTGCTCAGCAACTTCATAACTAAAGTCCTCTAATAACATGTCGTTGTAAAGCTTAACAGTTAAAGCTTCAATACCACTTTGAGATCCGTAAGCATCGTCCTCTATGATTAAATCACGAGGTCTTCTATCTAGAAAATCTTTTGAACATGATGTTCCTGCTGCCAACAAGATACTTAAGGCTATATAATTTAATTTGAATTTCATTTTTTCTATCCTATTTTATGTTAAAATCCGATATTTAATCCTGCGGTCCAGATACGCGGTTGCGGATAATAATTTCCTCTTCCTGATTCAGCTTCTGGATCAATATATTTGATTTTATCAAAAGTTAATACATTCTGTCCAGACACATAAACACGCAGGTTTCTGATCTTTAATTTATTAATCATCTCTTTATCAAATGAATATCCGAGTTCAAAGTTTTTTAAACGCAAGTATGATGCGTCTTTCAGCCAGAAAGATGACACACGCTTATTGTTATTAGTTCCAGAGCTAACCGTAGAAGGATATTTTCCTGGAATCCATTCACTATCAGGATTAAATTGATCTGCTCTATGCCAGCGATCTGCAAACATAGCGTAGGCAGATGCATTATTAAACAAAGGATTTTGTAATTCTTCGGTGAAATAAGCATTAAAATTACTAGCTCCCTGTAAAAGAAGTGATAAATCAAAGTTTTTATATCCTGCAGACATATTAAGTCCATAAAACAACTCTGGTGTAGTACCTCTACCGATCACCTGCTGATCCGCACCTGTAATAATACCGTCTCCATTTAAATCCTTATAACGAATATCTCCTGGTAAAAGAGTCTTATTTGCCTGATCATCTTGAATGGCGGCAACATTGATTTCTTCCTGATTCTGAAATTGACCATCTGCCACATAACCCCAATAAATATTTTTCCAACGATTAGAATTATTAGATCTCCAATTATCAACTAAGTTAGTCGATGGAGCTCTTTCCAGATATTCATTCTTTGATCTTGTCCAACTCATATTAGGGGAAATTGAATAATTAAAATCACCTATCCTATTTTTATGTGTCAGCATGATTTCGAATCCCTTATGACTATCACCATTCAAATTTTCCTGTGGTAAAACTGCACCAAATGAATTAGGGAGACTCAATAAGCGATTAGCCAATAAACCATCTCTTTTCCTGTAAAACACATCTATTTCGGCACCTAATAATCCTTTCCATAGGGATACATCTAAACCAATATTAGTGGTTTTAGAAGTGTACCACGTCAACAAATAATTCGGTAATCCTCGATCTACCAATCCAGGAATAGCGGAAGATCCAAAAATATAATTACCGTTAGGATAAGTAAACCCTGTCATATATTGAAAAGCAGCTATATCTTCATCATCTCCAACCTTACCATGTGACGCTCTAACTTTCAATAAATCAATGAAAGAAACATCTTTCAAAAAATTCTCTTCATTAATTTTCCAACCAATGGATGCATTTGGAAAAAAACCAAATCTGGAGCCATCCATTACTTTATAAGTACCATCGTATCTAAAAGCAAATTCAGCCAAATACTTTCCCTTATAATCGTAGTTGAATTTACCTACATATCCCAAGCGAGCACTTTCTGAAGAGGAGCCGTCATTTCTCTGATTTGCGGCAATTCCAGCAAATAACTCGTCCACACCATCAATTAAAAACTGTCTATATGCTGACAACGAATTTGTTGTACCTTCTTGTGCTTCAAACAAAAAGAGACCACTTACATTATGCGCATCTGCAAAGCGACGGTTATAATTCAATGAAAGCTGAAAAACGGTATTCACCTCATTAAGGTTGCTCACATTTAGATTACTGGGTGTATTTCCTGTGAAACCAACATTATAAGTTTTATTGTCAGCATTATAGCTATACAAATTATATTTACGATTGTAATTTTTAACGTCGGTTATTTTATTATTATACGCATAATAAGCTTTCGCATACAGCCCTTCTACTTTCGGAATATCATATCGCAATGAAAATATCCCATTAAATTCCTTTTCTGTTTGATCATTGTATCCTGTTTTATTACGGTCCATCAGCATCAAAGTGTTCTGAGAAGCATTATTCGGAATACCGGGATATTCAGGGTTGTCATTTGCGTAAAAAGAATATGTTGGATAGGTCCTATATAAGCCCGCCATCAGCAATGGAGTTGATGTACTTGGGTTATTTGTTTTACCCATACGTGCCATTAAATTTAACTCTGCAGTCAATCCATTTACGATTTTTGCTTCCACATTTCCTCTTACATTGTATCGCTTATAATTGGTAGCACCACTTTTCCAAAATCCATCCTGGTCAACTAATCCCAAATTCATAAAATATTTAACATCTTCTGTTCCACCACTCACATTTAAGTTGTGATAAGATTGTGGCGAATTCTTTTGAATAGCCTCATTGAACCAATCATATGATTTTAGAGTTCCATTCCGATATTGCTCAATCTGTTCTTTTGAAAAAGGTAAACTTAATGTCGAAGTTCTTCCGTTGATATGCCAAGTATTTGTGACAGCCTCATTGGACAATTCTGCATATAAGGCTGCATCACCCAGTTCAGGAAATTTATTGATGCGTTGAAAACCATAATAAGTTGAATAGTTAATGCTTGGTTTACCGATCTTTCCTTTTTTAGTTGTAATTAAAACTACTCCATTAGCCGCACGCACACCATATACCGACGCTGACGCATCTTTAATGACTGAAAATGTTTCTATTTCATTTGGGTCTAAATTACTCATTGAACTAGGTATTCCATCAACTATGACAAGTGCATTACCAAATCCGCGAATATCGATCCCACTTCCATCGGCCCCAGGTTGGCCACTACGCTGTACAGCTCTTAAACCGGGCAATCTACCTACAAGTGCATTTGTCACGTTAGCAACAGGAGATTTAGCTATATCTTCACCTTTTATTTGCGCTACAGCACCTGTTACAGTAGCTTTTTTTTGTGTACCATAACCAACAACAACAACTTCGTCCAAACTACCTATAGCAAGATCCATCGAAGTGTTAATGGTTTCTTTGCTTCCAACTGGAATTTCTTGCGATTTATAACCTACAAAACTAAATTGTAAGAAATCATTATTGCCTGTTGTACTGATTTCAAAAATACCCTTATCATTTGTCGTCGTTGAATAAGTCGGGTTAAGTTTTGATGTAACCGTCACACCAGCAATTGGCGATCCATTTTCATCTCTTACGGTACCACTTATTTTACGCGTCTGAAACTTTGGTTTGTTTTTAGTCGAAGCTACATTTTCATAGATAACAACACGATTTCCTTGTTCCGAAAATGCAAGACCAGTATTTTCTAAAATTTCAGCCAGCAATTCATCCGCAGTTCCCGAAAAATTTTGTTTAGGTCCAACAATTGTCTGCTTATTTACGCTCGAAGAGGAGTAAAAAAAATTAAACTTAGTTTGTTTTTGCAGATCGCTTAATACATTCTTTAATGATGTGTTAGCTTTTATTTCAAAATTGATCTTTGTCTCATTGAGCGTTTGTCCGGATGTGGTGCCCGAAGCAAAAATATTGACACTCAAAAGAGTCATAGACAAACATAAACCTGATTTCATGAGAAACAGTAAATTAGTTTTTAAAAATACCTGCCTACTAGACAACAGGTTATCCTTGAAAAAAATTCTATTTTTTTTCATTATATTGTGATGTTAAAAAATGAGTTGAAATTTTTTATCCTTAACTCTCAATCGTTACCAGCTTTTGAGAGTAATAGCCACTTCCCTAGGTAGTGGCTATTCTGTTATATCTTTAGAGGTAGAACTTCTTCATATTCATAATTTATTAATAGTTTTTAGATCTTTTTGGCACAACCATTCCCAGACAGAAGCACTTTTTTATCTTTCCATTTATAATTTCCTCCCGTCATTTTAGTGAGTATGTCCAGTACATTTTCCAAGGATTCAGTTCCATCAAACCGTCCTGTTATCAAGCAGTTCTTCAAGTCTTCATTTTCAAATTCAATCTTCGTCGAATACCTTCTGTTCAAACTTGTAACAAGTTTTCCAAAAGTGATATCAGAAAATTGCATATCTGTATTTACCCAAGAAGTCAGTTTACTTATCTCCACGTCCTTCAGAAGTACGTTTATGTGATCTTGTTTATATTGTAGCTGTTGATTAGGCAATAAAACTGCAAGTGTCTTTTCTTTATTATCATTTACTGCAACTTTACCTGTTGTTACTGATACAACAACATTTTTTTCTGCATATGCCTCAATATTAAAAGAAGTTCCCAATACTCGAGTTGTAATATCGCCGGCATGGACTAAGAACGGTTTCAGCTTATTATGGGACACCTCGAAAAAAGCTTCACCGGTTAAAAACACTTCTCTTTTCCCTTCGGTATATCTATATTTTATTTCAGCACCTGGACGTAAGATAACTTTGCTACTATCTGGGAGCAGTACATAGCGATTTTCAATATTATCAGCAGGAGCTAATACCGTATCTGTGATTTCGTTAGCATCATTGACAAAATAAATGACAAATGAACCTATTATTATACAAGCCGCGGCAACCAATCGAGATATACGACGAATACGATGTTTACGAATAATAGCTTGTTCTTTCCCGACATGAAGTTCCAGTTTAGTGAGAAGTCTTTGATTGACAAGTTCTTCTTCATTCGGTGTATCATGCTTCCAGAGGACGTCATGATCATTTTTATCACGATACCATTGATTAAGCTCCTGTATTTCTTCAGCAGAAGCAGTATCAGATAAAAATTTTTCAATTAAAGTATGTAATTTATTAGACTCCATGGCTATAATAGCGGTTATACTATATAGTCACTCGTCAACATGATTTACCCTTACTCAATATTAAAAAAATATTAAATAATAAATTACTACCAAAATATATAAAAGGATATAGCTATAGCCACACTTATTCCGATAGCTTTCAAGGAATGTTTTATTCTTCTTAAAGCTTTGGTTAAATGCGCTTCTACTGTCTTTTCGGCGATGTTCATAGTGGTCGCTATTTCCGGAATGGTTTTTCCTTGCTCTCTGCTATAAGTAAATACAAGTCGACAACGATCTGGCAATTCTTCAACAACTCCCTTAATATATTGTCTCAAAAAAATCGTATAAATCTTCTCTTCTTCATAATCTTGAGACTGATGGTTCATTACAAAAAACTGGCCTACTTCATCTTTTCTATTTTTCTTCTGAATCATGCTGAAAACTGAATACTTAACAGCTGTAGCTAAGTAATTGGGTAATTGTCCAATTGCAATATCATTTCTTTTGTCCCATAATTTGATAAATACAGTCTGTACTACTTCCTCGGCATCATCTTTATCTCGAATGTGGTTATATGCAATGGCAAGTAGTTTTTTCCAATAGCGTCTATAGATTTCAGTTATTGCCCTCGCATCACTCATTTGAAGACGAGCAATCAATTGATCATCGTTTAAACTCTCAAATTCCATTATTAAAGTATTTATCACAAAATAAGTTTCGTACGACCCAATCTTTAGCAAATAAGTAGAAACATCGTTCTATATTATAGAACATTTAAAAGGTAGCAATGTAATGATTATTATGTCGTACTTTTCAGTTTGGGAAAATACGACTATAAATTCATTATTTATGAGAAATTCACAATGTATTCAAAAAACTCATAAGTGTAAATATATAAAAAAATAGAAATAGAGCAAACTCTTCAATTTCTTAAGTAGAAGAAGATATAGTCGACAATATATTCTTAAATAAGTTTTTTTAACATCGATTAAAAAAAATAAGCCCTCTCTATATTGGAAGGCTTATTGCAAAAATACTACTCCTTTTTTCGGATCATTCCCAGTAATTTACTCGTCATAAAACTAACAACCGTTCCTACCACGGCCATCAAAGCTGTTTGTAACAAATCATTGAAGGTAAGGCTTAGCCATAAGGAACAAAGTGTCCCACCTAAAGCACCAAAGCGGATATCATTCAATTTCATCAGGCACCTCCTTTTCTTTATGTAACACAATCTGCTCTGGTGGCGGTGATTCATCCTCTGCTTTTTTATCTTTATCATCCAGTACCGTCTCCACTACACCAATTCCAAAAGCAATGTACTTGATAATATTTAAAGCTTTTCCCGGTAATTTAATCGGCGCCAGCAGTACAACTTGGAGTGCGCGGCCTATCTTTTGAATTATTTTTTTCATTTTGTTTATTGTTAAAAGGTTAGATGGTGAGAAAGTTATGAGGTTAGAAGGATAGTAACGGAGAAGTGAACAAGTAACATAGTAACCAAGTCTGCATTACTGCGTTATTTCTCCACTAATTACTCCGTCACTGGTCGCTTTCCAAAAGCCGCAGGCTTATCCAATAGGCCTAGTATTCTGACTGCGTAATTTCAACGATTAAGAGGCGTTAAAAATGAATTTCTGTTTGAGTGAAACGAGTTTAAATTCATTTAGCCTATTCAAGGTGAAATAGCATTAAGGAATACAGCCTTGACTTTTGTCAAACTTTGTGTCAAGACAAAGTTTGTCGCCCTGTGCCGGCGAAAGAGGCACAATATTAATCCCCACCTCCTCCCTCACCATTAACTCCGCCAGCAAAGAATAAAGTTTCTTGTATGCCGTAACCGACTGCACCAATCGATAATCCCCTTTTTCGAACACATATTGAGTACCGACCAATAAACAACCAGCCGTTTCCTTGTGTGTATTACCGATGTGGATATAGACATAGCTAAAGCCTGGAATATCTTTGATCTCGATCATGCCGCGATGCATCTTAGGATACCGGTCATAATAGTTACCATTCATACCCCCATTTCGGTTAAAGCCCAAACGATAAATTCCAAGTGGAATACAGGTACTCCCCAGTATCTTCTTTTCGCGCGGAATATCTTCCAGACCATAGCATACAAACTGATTGTCGAGATAGATTTCAGACAGGGTACTATTATTCCCCTGCCTGATTCGGATGACTTTTAATCCAGATTTCATTGCTCTATACCTTAGCTCAAAATAAATTCACCCAGGTATTGGCTACTGGACGTGATCAAACCATCACGATGAATATTGAATATCCAGCCAACTATAGTTTTCCCCGTATAACTATCCGGCAAAGTAATTTCCATAGTTGCATCAATCCTGGTCATTCCTTCATAAGCAAAAAACAGATTATCCGCTGGATCGTATAAGACCACAAAGACTTGATCATCATCAAATGCATTAAATCGATTACCTATGGGATCCCAATTCACATTCAACACTTTGGGAAACGACTCTAAAACATCCAATCCCATCAATGTTGCTAAACTTCCGCTTGCTATCTGTACAGCGGCATAGTCAATCGTATAATTAGGATAAGTACCTAAGATTGCATTTTTAATAAAGTGCTGAAAAGCCACATTATATCCAGTTTTCCCTTTCTGCTTACTGTCGGAATAGCCAAGCATCAGCACATCCTTAATCGATTTGAGAAAACTGGTCGTCATTCCAAATTTAATCCGCTGTGCCATTTGACCCTCACTGGCTGTTTTTGAACTGCGTTTTGGAAGCGAGCGAACATAGTCTATACCTCGCCAGGACGAACCTACGACACTGCCCACTTTACCCTGGTACGATCCGTGTATTCCTTTAATAAATCTTGCCATAATATTAATTTTTAAACTGTTAAACCATATTTGTGGCGCTGCAGACAACCACGGATATCGATATCATACAGCTAAAGTAAAGACAGCCTGTAGCGAAAGACGAGTAATGGCGCCATTTGACGCCATTTGACTGGTAATGCCGATTTTGGCGACATACAAATGGAAGAATTGAATATCTTTAGTTCAGATTTTTAAAGTAAAGCTATTGACTAAACAGTGACCAGGTGGCGTATTTCAAAACAGCTGGCTAGCTTAAATACAGAAGTTTTTTCGGTCAAAAGCGGCCTATTGCAAGCAACTATAAGTGCTGCCTAGCAAGCAAGAACATAAAAAGTGGCTATTAAAGAGCAGAGAAACAGCATTAAATAAGCAGGGAAATAGCAAACCAAGAGCAAACCAATAGCAAGCCAATACCCTATCAGTTCCAAAGAAAAGGCAAACAAACAGCAAAGAATAACCAATAAAGCATGCAACAATAAGGAATAAAACACCAATAAAAAGGCAAGCAAACAGCAATAAAACAGTAAAGAATAAGCAAGCAAAGGGCAGAAAAAAGCAACGAAATGTTAAATAAAAAAGGCCAACCCCGTTCCGAATCGACCTTTCATTTCCAACAGCTAGATCAGCCCCCTATTTACACTACGCTTGATTGCTTCCCGCAGATCCTCTTCCCGATAGTAGTGCTTATTGCCCAGCACAATAGGAGTCAAAATCCCTGCTTTCACCCAGCGGTTATAGGTTCTTTCAGAAATCCCTAACCGCGACACAACCATCATCCGTGTCATTAATAGATCAACTTCCAAGATCTGTTTCTCACTTTCATCCGGAAATATTCTCCGGAAGATCTTAAACATTTTTTCGTTGATTTCCTTCAACATAATTACAATTTCATTCAATTGCGACATAAAAAAATTCATTTGCCGATACCATGAAATGCGGGCAGCCCTACCCCATTTTACTTATTGTTTTGTTTATAAATCTCACATTGATGCTTAAAATTAGCTTTAAAATCTGCTGTCATTGACAACGGATCAATATTTCTAGGTTTGCACAGATAGAATTCATTCGTGCGCACTAGATCCACCTTTGCCAAGTGAACTAAGGTATTGTTGCGTGGCCGTGCAAAAGAATGGGCAGGTAATCTGGATTGAAAACTATTCAGGTGTTCATTAAACTGATACTGCTCCGACTCCAGATAAACAGTCAATGTGTTGTTATCAATAATCGCATAGTAAATATCTGCCAAAGGCAGTTCGATCACTTTTCCTTCCAAATTGGTCATCAGCAAATGCTTTATATCACGACTCTGATTCTCCAGTTTTCGGTCCACGCGCTCAACCAGTTCTTCCATCTTCACTTGAAGCGCATTAAAACTAATCTTTTTACTAAAATAAGCACATATTGATGTATCCTCGGCTTCAAATACATACTCAGGATGAGCCGAACAAGCAGCCATCACAGGCGGATTGGCGATCATCATGGACAATTTTATTCCGCTGATGTCACCCGAGCCAAGTTCCATATCCAATAATAAGATATCCACCTCATTTTCTTTCAGATATTGTATTGCATCTACCGCATTGGTGATGACTTCAATATCTTTATTGATGAATGGTATATCATCGAGTAACATTTTTAAGTAGACAAGTGTTTCCGGTTTATCATCTACAATCAGAAGCTTATAACTTAGCTTTTTCATCAGGTTGTAGTTTTAATCGCAAACGAACAAGGAAGGTATTTTCAGTACGTTTGATAGCAATAGCTGTCTCCGTATCCATCTGCCCAAGTTTATACCGCAACATTTCAAATCCTGTTTCAGGTTCAAGTCTTTCATCTTTCGGGGACCAATAATTCTGGCAGGTAAGTACAATTTCATCATGATTACCATCCAATCTAAATTCGATAGGCTGATCCGTTGAAATATGAGCATGCTTGAGGCAGTTTTCCAATGGAAAAAATAATATTCCAGCAGGAATAGCAGGATAAAGACGATCATGTAGCGTTTCGGTATATAAAATCGCTTTCTCTCCATAATGCCTGCTCAATAGTCGGATAAAACAATGTAACTGATCCATTTCTTCAGCCCAGCTTTTCCGATCACCTGGTCTTTCCACTTCCAGCAGATAAGCCAAAAATTGAACAATATCCCGTTTTGTAGTCTTATCTTTTGGGACATCATTGAGTAGCATCTCTCCAAATTTTGTCAAAAATATCGAGGTCAAAAAATGTGATGTATACTGAAACCCCACAACCCTATCTCTATAAATGCGGAGGTCTTGATCAAGCTTCTTTTTTTCTTTTTTAACAGTAAAATACCGGTTTCCTATTGCGACAATCATGGCCAAGAGATTGGCTATTAAATAACCGCTCACAATCCTGAAATAAAACTTAGGCATATTTTCTGGAAGGGAATCATCAAAAAAAATAATCCCGACCAAGGGTAACACATCATGGATCAATATCTGGACAATAGGTATCACGGTGATGAAAAGGATCAAATAGCAAATCACACTTATAACCCTCTGTTTACGAGCTCCGCCCCAAAACCGTAAGATTAAGTTCGAAATCATATAGCTATAACCAAAATATAAACCAGCAGCAATGATGATCTGGACAAATGGAATATCTTCACCACTCCATAAGAGATTAGCTACCCACAAAGCAGTCAACATTAATGCAAATATGAACAGATGACTATACAGGATAAAGGCGGTAGTTTTCATCATAAATTAAAATTTCAAAAACTTAAATTTACTTATAAAAAATAATTATCTCCGCGAATAACAAAAATATTTCCTGTAAAAAACTCCTTTTTCACCTGCCAATTGAATATGAATAATCCCTGCATCAGCATTTTGCTCCCCAATTTCTTTGATCGTAGGCACCGCAATACTGTAACAGTTCATTTCGTGCAAATAGCTCCAGCACTCCCAATTCCAGGGAGACCTACTGATCTCAATAGCCAAAAAATCATATACCTGTTGCATACAGCGAGTGATGTAGCAGTCACGATTTTCATAAGGTTGCACACAAATCCGATTTCCTGCAACCACGCTATAGTAATCATCATTTATAAAAACATGAGTTATCGGGATCACGGGTATTTGCAATAAAAAACTGAGCAATGCTATACCTTTGCGAACATAAATATCTGCAGCCAAAAAATCAATTCTTACCTTTTTATTCAAAGACTCCGAAGTTCCACTGTTGCCATCTGCAAATACCAGCAGATGCTTTCCCTTTTTGATCGCTGTACGTGCTTTCAGCAAAACCTGCGGATCGTCACTCATTAAAAAACGATATTCGCGTTCATTACGATTCAGCTCTGTTTGCAGCTGGATCAATGGCGTTTGCTGCTTCTCAAAAACATGCCTGTCCATCAGTATATCAAAGCAGAACCCCTGTTCTGCTAATACACGTGGTATCTGCGCATGCATCCCCAGGTGGTACAGACAGATGATATGCGGGGTATCTACATCCCATTCCTGTATAAAAGAGCGTTCCCACTGACAAGTGCTGGCCATCGGTTTGGGGATATGCACAGATTTCCATTTTTCGTATACCATCAGATGGTCCTCCCATTTTAGTGCGGGCAAATAACGGTGCAGATGGGCAGAAAAAAGTGCATACGCCCAGCTATGGTTATGTTCAATAATCATGTATTTGATCTATAAAAATCGGTAAAATAGGGAGGAGTGTATACTGCTATACCCTCTCCTCCCATATGGGTATAAGGCTGCTTAGATTAGAATGTTAAGATGGGACACCGGTCCCCGCTCGCAGCTTCTTCAGTTATAAAAGGCAATAACTCGTTCCATTGTAAGAGTGCCTGCCCTTCAAGCACATCATCCACATTCATTAAAACCTGTTCTTTCAATACATTCATTTCAAAGTATCTTATTGTTTTACATATGGTCTGCCACAAAGTTGTACAGGCTCTATTTTAGACGATTAATAACTCCATATCGGATCCAATGGGAGCAAATATGGATATTGAAAAATAAGGCCCCTCAAATAAAGGTACATTCACGGGAAAACCCGAGTTGCAACACCATCATCGTCCTTAAAACCGAATTGCAACGAAAAAGGGCGAGTTGCAATCTGAAAGCACGGAGTTACAGCCAAAATCGGTCGATGTACAATTTTATTTGGTTATCCCTGAATAAACTTCCTAAACTCATCTTTTAACCAACGCTATAACCAAGATGAAAAGACCCTATAACTTCACTTTAAATGGAGATTTTAAATCCGTAGAAGCACCTCACAGGCAACTTAGTTACCCCATACGCAATGCGCAAGAAAAAAATTGGTGGTCCCCTTCCAACCAAATCAGCGAACAAGTATTTGACGGCCGCTTTGCATACCTCTACTACTACGAGTACTGGATCAGCGAAGCAATGGATATACCCATTGACATCAGCATGCACGATCTGCACCTGATCTACCCCCTCTTGAGTGAACAAAGTATCTATGGCAAAAGGTCAGATGTGGATTTTACATTTGAGCTCACTCCAGGTAGAGGCGCTTATTTTTATTTAGCTAAGGGTACCTACAACCTTCATCTTCCCGTTGGCCATCACATTCTGGTAGGTATTATTCTAGATGCAGGCATGTTTAGGCCGCCGGCCATTCGTCATTTTGACTTCATCAGCCATCTGGTACGAGCCAAAAAAGAACACGCATTTCATACAGACAAGAGTGTTGATTTCAGGGTAGGTATTACCACACTCAAATATTTGCGGATTCTATTTAGCAGACTGAATCCCAACACCCTTAACAACGAGTATATTCTACTCAAACACTTGATCTTTCTGGTCGAATTAAGCAGATTTAAACTACTCCATGGCACAGCACAGGATCTGGTGGATCAGGCCCGACAGTTGCTCGACATCATGATCGTGCAGCAAGGAGCGCAGACGCATCTCCAAGAAATCGCGCTCATATTGCAAACCGCCCCAGAGTACCTGAGCCGAGAACATCAAAAGAAATACCATCAGACACTATACAGCTACCGACACGAATTACTGCTCAACTTGATCGAGCAGGTCATTGTCGAAAACGACAAATTGATTGCTACGGCGGAGCAAACCGGATTTAGCGGACCCAACGAGATGAACAGATTTATTCGACATCACACCGGTCTTACCGCATCACTATTTAAAAAACAAGCTGAACAAAAACTAAAGCCCTAAACTAGCTCATAAAATAATTATTTACATATGAAACAAAGAAAAATCGGAAGATTACCTTCCTCAATAGTTCTAGCTATCTTACAAGAAATATACGATAGCGTACCTCAGATTATGCAAGCCATCGCACCACTAGGCTGGAAACAGACACCCTATCACCAAGAGATGATCAGTTACCGCAAAATGCTGTATGATGATTATAAAGACATTAGTAGCTCTCATCCTGAGTCCAAAACTGTCGACCGTCCTAATCTAAAACAAGAGATACCCTGGTGTGATGACAATGATTGTCAGGATAGCAATAAAGAAGAACCAGCACATCATCATCATAGTCCATTTACTCCAGAACAAGAGATACGCTGGAATGAGGAAATTGATTTTGACAGTTACTTCCTGATTACTTTTCCCCCATTATATCACGATCATCTGGAGCTTTTTTATATCCTTGCAGGTCTCTTACTCGAGATAACAGCAGACTCAACACTGTACCGCCATCATCACAACTATACTTACTATTTCGATGAAATCCAGCTCGAAGAGCTCATTATCGAAATCGCCTGCCGTAATAAACAGATCGAAAGAGAAGAGGCGGATCTCATGCTTACCATATGCCCCTGCCCACCATTGGACGATCTGGATCTACTCCACTGTTTGGAAACTCTGTTTGTCATCTTAAAAAAACAAGGCTTTCATTTGAACTTCTGGGACTACGAATTGCTTTTAATCACCGACTTGCAGGAAAGCTATCAGCAGATCTTTTATCAAGACCTTCATTATGTAGAAAAAGAGCAGCAGCTCTGGCAAATACAATTGGATATCGAGCAGGTACTGGAAGGTTTTGACGATCCAGCTGTAGATCCGCTGCACTTGCCCAGCATCATTGCCCTCTACAACCGAAGAAAGATATCGCCGCTGGTATTGGCCTATCTCCATGTGTATGACCAATTCCCCCTTGGCTATCCCTATTGGCACGCAGATTATGAACCTTAAATGGAGTTATCAGATACTGCCTTATTCCACATCAAAAACTGCCTAACGGGGAGGTATGTCAAGGTCGTAATTTAGCATTATAATCAAAACACTTACGTTATGATGAAACATTTTTTTACAGTGAAGGCATCACTCTTCACTTTAATCTTGGCACTAGTTGCAGTCGGTACGATTGCAGCAGCTGCAGTGATGATAAAAAAAACACCTGTGGAAGTTATACCTTCCATCAAGCTTGAAAATGAGACTTGGTACTTTCAAGGGACAGACAGCCCGAGCAATGTAACCAATCCCAACCTCTACGCAGATTCGCCTCACCCTACAAAATCTTGTGGGGTGCCGCAAACCATCTGTTCCATAGATGCTCCGGAGGATCCGTTAAACCCAGGGCATCCGAAAATGGATGAGCTTGTTTCCGGCACCGAAACTGTAGCCAATAGAATCGAAGCTGCGCTTGCGAATAGTAAAACTGAAAACGAAACTGTAACCGCTTTCAGAGAATACTAGAAACAAGAAAACAATCAGATCTTTTATAATAATTTAAAAGGTCACTCAAAAATCAAAAAGACCAGAATTTTCATATTTCTGGTCTTTTTCCAATGCTTTCAGTTCTAAGAATCTTTAACTTATCGTTCGTTTTGAACTACTCCAGTCAGTTCAATCACCGGGAGTGGAATAGGATAAATGTATCTTTTATCATTTGGCACTAAACTGATCCGTTTTTTCTCTCCATTCACAATCGCCTCTCGCCAAAGCGTCGTCTGAAACTTTCCTTCTCGGTTAAGCCTTCTCAGGTCGCTCCAACGGGCACCACGAAAAAGAAGTTCCTTGCGCCTTTCCTCAAGAATAAAGGGTAATAAAAGTTCGCTACTTACTTCATCAATGAAAGCCACTTTCCCTAGACTGTACCTATTTTTCAATAATGTTTTCAACTCATTTTTAGCTTCCTGATAAGCTGCCCTTCTAACTAAACATTCCGCCTTGATCAAATAATTTTCTGATGTATTAATTCCCAAAAATGGGCAATTATTGATTCCTGAATACCATCCTTTAAAAGTTGCAGAGCCATCTGTGGAGAATTCAAAGAAAAATTTCCGTCGTAAATCATCTTGTTCATACAAATTTATCAAGGTACTATCAACATTGGTTGTATAGGAGATCAACATATCGGTCGATCCAGTATAAGCAAAATAAACGATTTCATCGTTTAACGTTTTAAAAGGTTGAGCCAAGCTGGAATTCAGCTTATTATAATCACTCAGGTACGAATAGTACGCCAGCGACTTTTCAGCAGATTCTTCAGCCATTTTAAAATTACCCATGATCAGATATACCTTAGCCAATAACCCTTCTACCGCTGGAAGAGCAGGCCTTGTTTTATATTCAACCTGTGTCGGTAAAAGGTCCTTTGCTGTGTTCAGATCTTCTATGATTCTTTGATAAGTCTGGGCGACTGTAGACCGAAACACCTTTTCATTGATATCTGAACTTAGTTTTAATGGAATACCTGGACCTTCATTTTCGGTAGCGGGGTCAAAGGTATCCATAAAGATCTGTGAAAATTGAAAAAATGCCAGACTTCGAATAAATAAAGCTTCTCCTTCCAATCTTTTGGCTTTGGCTTGATCATCTGAGCGGATTGACTTCAGTTTATCCAGTACAACATTAGCTGTCAGCACCTTCTTATAGGTCGATCCCCAATGTTGATTTATATTTGCATTGGTAATATCAAGGCCTCTGTCCCACGTGTACACCTGCTGGCTGAAGACCTCAAGTCCCTCAAACACGGATTGTTTCAGATAAAAATCATCTGTTCCCATTTCGATAAGTCCACTTGCCCCACCATTGAGCCCATATCCGTCCCAGAGCATAGCTTCAAGATCATCTAACGTAGCAGGAATTACTTTGGAAGTATCGGGTACAGCTTCAAGAAACTTATTACAGCTAAATATGAAAACTGTTATTCCAATAGCTAGTATGCATCTGAATATATAAATTTTATATCGTTTCATTATTTTTAAAATTGAAGATTAATACCACAGTTAATTGTTCTGGCATTTGGTAAGTACGTAAAATCTGGATCATAGCCCGATTTAGTGGCCGACCACAATAAACCTAGATTATTGGCTGTAACATATATTGTTGCTCTTTTTAAACGTAACCTTTCCAACATTTTTTGGTCTTGTACTGTATAGCCCAAGCGTACATTTTGGATACGCAAAAGATCTCCTTTTTCGACATTTGCTGACGAATATGAATAGAAATTATCTCTATTCTGATTTCCGGGATAGCTAAATGAGGGTACTGTTGTGGTCAGTTCATCTCCGATATGCTGCCATCGTTTCGCAAAATCTGCATGAGTTGTCCAATTATTCATCAGATCCATATAGCGGATCGTGGGCTTCATAAAATAAGATGAAAATTTGAATGAAAGTGTCCAGGAAAACTCAACTCCCTTCCACGAAAATGAATTGGTCCACGCCCCATGACCCAGCGGTAGCCCCGATCCATGATAGACAAGCTGCTCTACCGAATCTTTTAGCAACTGGGAATAATTGTCGCTAGGACCGTCGGCAGTAAAGCCCAATGGGTTACCATTTTTAGGATCTAAACCTTTAAAGCGGTAGGAAAATACCGGGTACATGACATAGCCCACAATGGGTGATATCGATCTGCCTCCTGAAGAAGCATAATTTAATCCTGTATATTTATTACCTTTGAATTTTTCGACCTTATCTTTTGTGTAGGATACAAACAGACTGCTGTTCCATTTAAATCCCTTATTTAAAATCAGTGCATTTAATTGCAGATCTATTCCCCGTCCTTTGATCGAAGCCACATTTCTATTAATAGAGGCGAAGCCTACGGTCGGATCTATCGGATCGGTGGAAATCAGATCAGTTGTATGCTTTCTATACAGATCGACAGATCCGGATAATCGATTTCTAAAAAAGCCAAAATCTACACCGACATTTAACTGGGCGACATCTTCCCATTTTAAGTTTGTATTGGGGGGTGAAATGATCCGTGCATACTGTTTTCCATAATAGGTGTCAGGTGCAGTAGCATACTGCAAGATAACATCTGTAAAAACCTGACCAGTCGAATTTCCACTATGACCGTAGGTCATTCTCAGTTTTAGGGCATTTACAAGATCACTGTTCTCAAACCATTTTTCCTGCTGCAGATTCCAGGCTGCTCCTGCCGACCAAAGCGGCTTCCATCTATTATTGGTGTTGACCCCAAAATAATTAGACGCATCCCGACGGGTAGAAAATGATAGGACATAACGACTTTTATAAGTGTAGCCGACATTCATATAAGCCGAGATGAATCGGTTCAGACCTTTTGAAAACCCATCTGTAAATGGTATAGTTGCGGCACTGGCCAGACCTCCATAGATAGGGAATCTGGTCAGATAATCAATCGGTGACTGCGTCAACCTGATACCATCATACCCATATAGACGGCGCGATTCCCCAGATGTCATATTATTTGTAACTTCTGCTCCCAGCAAGGCATTGATCTGATGATCCAATGCTATTATTTTATCTACATTTCCTTGTATCCTAAATTTGTGACTTGCTAATATATTGTTGCTTACGTTTGCTATGGCACCCTTAGGCAGATTATATCTCGGTATACCGCCCACGATCTGCGTATAACGATTAACCATATTTCGTACGTAAAAGGACTCTACATCATATTCTCCAAATATTCGGTTGGCCTGATGTTCATAATTGTACATCAGTGCAAACATAACACCATCAGTTGGCCGGATCTGAACAGTAGGTGAAAATGAGAGGTAACGGTTGCTCATTGTACTCCTGCTTTTACTGATATCAGTGAGTGGAGCATAATGCCAGTCCAACAATCGCCCACCACCAACAGTATCCACAAATGCCGCATTATACTGGTAAGGTATTGTTAAAGGGTTTCCGTGCGCATCGGCAAGCTGTGCATAAGGATAGAGCGATGCTTTTCCTCCCCCAACATTAATAGGGTAATTGGGAACACTTAGACTTGCTATACGGCCATTGTTATTGTAAGAAGAATTTAGCTCAAAACGAAACATTCGGTTCGGTTCATATTTGACAGATGAGATCACTGTCAACCGCTCTGATTTTTCACCCACCATATTTCCTTTATTGCTATCATAGCTCGCTGAGACCCGATATCCCAGGACGCCCATATTGGCACCTGTACTCAGATTATACTGCTGATTGACTCCTGTCCTGTAGAAGTACTTTTCATAATCATCACGATAATGCAGTCCTTCAAAAGACCGTATTTTCTCTTCGGCCTCGGCTGCTGTAATCAACTTTTGATCTACTTGATTCAATAAAGTGACAACTGGGGACATCACAAAAAGCCGTGCATTTGTACCTGTGAGAGATGGTTTATAAAAACCTTTATCATATAATAATCGTTCGGCTGCAATAAAATCTGTGCTCGACATTTCCTGCAGATACCTCAGATCTGGTTTGGCGGTGAAAGAAGTATTGGCTGTAAAACTCAGTTCGTTACGAGCCTTTGGTTTTTTCATATTAATCACCAGTACACCATTTCCTGCTCGTGCGCCCCATATTGACGTAGCGGCCGCATCTTTGAGCAAATTGACCGATTCAACATCATTAGGGTTGATATTGCTGATTTCACCGGTATATGGAAAATTGTCAACTATAATCAGCGGAGCGATTCCTCCAGATCCAAAACTGTTTATACCGCGAATATTCATAACACTGTTACCGGATCTTTTATCAAACTGTAGTCCCGGTGCTATTCCTTCCAGTCTATCCAGAATATTGGGAGCTATCCGCTCCTGCAGTTGTTTCTCTGTCACTATTGAATATGCTCCGGTGCTCCTTTCCTTGGGTAAGAAATGGTAACCTGTATTGACCTGTACCTCTTCCATTTCAATGCTTTTAGGCAACAATCGGATGATGATCTGGTTCCGGCCACCTATGGAAAGTGCCGCAAAAATTGAGGGCTCATACCCCAAGCGTGAACACTGTAAATTGCCTCTCGCCATTTCTACCGGGATCAATATAGATCCATTTTCACCCGTCTGTCCAACAGTTTCATGCAGACCATTTTTGATATTAACATGGGCAATAGGTTTTTGGGTCAGGCTATCCAGCACAATAATATTGACTTTTTGTTGCGCGGAGGAAATAGACGTTATCAAAGCCAGTATGCATAATAATGCTATCTGTTTCATAATTCGCCCCCTTCCATTTGTATGATCGTTTCTATTTGTGTTCGATTGATAAAATCAGCAGATAAAATGGCTTTTACCATACCACTCGGTTTTATCCAGACATAATGTGGCAGTATGTCTATCGGAAAAAGCTGGGCAAAGTACGAATCGTATATGATATTCGGCAACTTCATAGGCTGAGGCATGGCACGGTTACCATGCTTGAAAAACCGTTGAAACCGCTCATAATTGTGCCTTTTTTTCTGGCTGTTCACCGGTATGATGACGATCGAATCAAAAAACTCCTGCTGAAGGCTTTCCATTTTTGGAAATGTCAATATACAGGCGCCGCAGTCCAAGCTCCAAAAGTCGAGAATGATATGTTTGCCTTTATATGCGCTCATATCTCTTCTTATAGTATCCCCGTTTTGGTAAAACAAATGTTGCACACTCCAAAAGTCCTCGGGTACAAAATCACCCATTTGCAAATCCTTTGGAGACACCCCATCAGCCCCGCTGTCCCTACGGAGCGTCTGAGCTGATAAACTAAACATATGTAACAAAGCGATCCCGAGTAAAAGGATTGATTTGCTCTTACATAGCTTAGAGAGTACAGTGATTGGGTTGATAAATAAGAATGTCTCAGCAAGCCATAGTGCTTGCAATCGCATCTGTAAACGTTGTCGGATTGCTGTAGATTTTTGCTGTACAGCATAGTGGGGCAGCCCTTTAAAATAGGCAAGTTCTCTCCCACCCTTGTAAAAATTGTTCATTCTTAAAGGTTTTTAGGGCTGTGACCTAGTAACAAAAGATTACCTTGCAGATACTTACAAACGCATCCACCGATTCCTAAGCCAAACTTGGGTCACAAATAAAAAATAAGATTAATTGATTTAGAATGCATTTTACGTCTACTTTTCTATCATAATTGGTCTAATATGACGCATTCTATTGGGAAAGTCATCTTGATAACTTTAAACCTCAGAGCTACTCTGCGGGTTTAATGATGTTCTTGAAGATTTGTTTTTCATTCATTGCCTCTTTGGTTATAATAGGCTTATAGATTTACTAATCTTATGTGTGAGGTAATCATCAAAAAAGAGATGGGGCTTACCTTATTCCCCCAGAAGGCCGTAGGAAGCCGGAGAAGAGAACAAGAGAAAGCACCCATCTCTCTTCGCAAAGATAAGAGAATGGGGCTTTGACTCCTGATCTTGTTCCTCCTGAAAATTTCCTACGTTTTCTGGACAAGATTAGCATCAATAGCCAAATAATTATTAAGATAACAGCTTGTTACCTCATTTTCTATAAACAAAAATACAAATAATATTACAAAATTCAAAATTTACCTCAAGGTGTTTCTTTATATCAAATGGGTTATTTGCGGTATGGTACAACTATCATTTACTGCAACATATATAATAAATAAAATAAAGTTTTTAAGATTTGTTTTAGGAATATCAGCAGAACAACTTTCAGCTAATATTTCAATGTCTGATTCTTATATTAGTAGTGTTGAGAGCATGGCAAACAAAAGCCAATACCCACATGCAATCTTAATTAAAATTGCGGACGTTTTAGGTTGCACAGTACGTGACTTTTATCCACCTGACGAAATTCTACTGGAAAATGACGGTGAATATATAACCAAAACCATTATTAGTTTATCCAATCTAGAAGATGTAAAGAAGGTTCTTACTGGATTGATAGATGATGGATATTTTTCAAAATCAAGGGCATTTGAGGACATAACTAAATACCTACACATTAATGGTAAACCTGAATCAACGGTAGTGAAGAAAGGTCTGGAATGGACCATTGAAAACGGTTTATTGACAATGAATGATGGCAAGTTTATTGCTGGATGAGGGGTTGTAGGAATGAATTAAATATAAAGAATACTACTATCTTTGTATTGACCCTATCATTAAATTATTTTTTTGGGGTAATATAGAACATAGTGTATTATTAATTCTTATAATCTTTGGGTAACAAGAAGCAAATAACCAAGAAAACCAGTCCCATAGTCACCATGTTGCGGACAGATTATGAAATTCTAGTTCATACATATAACCTTTTCAAGCGATCGAATCTGGATGAAGAAGATGTTTCCTTTCTCTTGGGCAAACCCAATTCTTATTACTTTGATCTATTAGATCCCACAGAAAAGAAAAAACTTAAACACGAATATATTCCATTATTTGTACCAATTTTTGGAGTTTCATTAGATGCCATACTTCCAGAAACTAACAATGCTGATGAGGAAGTAAAAATTAAAGCGAATTCTAAATTCAATAAAAAGTCTATTATCTATAAGCATGAAGTGACTTATGCGGATGGTACTGTGAGTGACGAAATCGAATGGAGTAGAAAACTACAAAAGGGTGAACGCAGTATTGAAAATAAAAGACTGACTACTTATATAAATTTCCTCGTTGATGAAGGCTATTTCTTGAAGCCGCGAACTGCTCTTTACCTATTTATACATATAAAAGCATATTATCGTTTTGAATATACCGTGAAAGATATCCGAGTTTCATTAGCTAAACTATTACGGAGTGATTTGGAGAAAGCACCAGTGTTAGGACGTAAAATCGTAAATGCTAGGTATACTTATTGTAGGGTTTAGTAATGATAAAATATTAAACTGCTCGCTGATAAAGTTGAGCAAAATTGATTGATTCTTATGTTAAAAAAAACGAGCGATCAAATTTAATGACCGCTCGTTTTTTTATCAATTTTCTACTTTTGAACTCTCCAGTTTATTGGGAGGAGGTCAGTCAGATAGTAACTGTTCTCCTGTATGACTTTAGCTGTTCTTTGGGTCAAATCTGCCGCATCAACTTTTTTAAAACGATGAAAACTGAAATGGTCTACCATAGAAATTTTCTAGATCAGAAGTCCGCAAAACTGTAGATATTCGGATATATCGAAAGGTTTTATAACACAAAATGAACACATTCTACCGTGGGGGTACAAAACTCCTAAACAGATCGAAGACATGCTGTTGGAAAAAGAAAAATTAGCAGCATAAAAATGTCTCCTATTTTAAGTTGCAATTCCATAACAAGACTGATACACAATCAATAGACAAACAGTATTTCTTGGGTGTAAATTTGCCGAATCCCGAAATCATTGAACATGCTTGTCTGATCTACGACAATCGTAACTAGCTCCACCATCCCTCTACCTTTCCGGCCAAATAAAATATTGTCCCAAAAGTAGAAAAAATAGATAAAACAATATACATTACTGAAAACCTATAATACATATTTCTAACATTTTCACTTAATAAAAAACTGTTATTGTTTATCTTTTCATAATTTGTATATTTATAATACCTTATATATAAAGGAAAGAAAACCAACAATGTACCAATTACCAACCAATAGAGATGATATTCATAAGAGTTATGATGAAAAATTTTTATCTGATCTATAACTAGAGACAAAAGTGTTATATTAAGATTAAAAACTAGAGTTAATAAAATTAACCCACTAAATTGAAACATATTTGGTTCTCTTTTTCTATAAAAATCACAACACACTATATATAAAAAATCTAAAAACATCATATTATCTATATTTATTTACTAATTCATCATAACGTTGTCCAATATCTTTACCATCATAAAGTATAGAACCTGAATTTAACAAAAAATATCCCGCTGCTACACCAGTACCATATCCAGAAACAGCCAAACCGGACATCGTTGCATCTAAAATATTTGATGTCGTAAATCCATTTACTTGCATATCACGTCCTGCTAAAGGAATACTACCAGTCTCAAGCAAATTGAGGTTGCCGACCATATCGGCGTTGATAAGTCCGCCTACAGTAAGATTGAGAAAGGAACCAGAAGTCTGACCGTGGATGAACTTCAAAAAATGGCGCAGCTCTTTAACCTGACCACCGACCAGATTATTAACTATGACGGCAAGATGCCCAAAGAAGTAATTATTGAGGATAAAACAGCCGTTGAGCAAATGAGGCTCATACAACAGCTTGAAGAAGAGGACAGGCAAACTATTTTTCGCCTAATTGATAAAATGCTGACCAATAAAAAATTTAAAGATTTCTTCGCTAAAAATGCAGCTACTTTATAAAATAACAAAAGCCACCTAATCGGTGGCTTTGTTGTTATACATCAATTGAAAGATATTTCTGCAATTTTTTTGGTGGGTCTTTTAATACGATATGTTTTCTAATGTAATTGCTAATGATTGAATGAAATTCTGTTGTGGCAATTTCAAAATCTTTTACTGTTGTCAATATTACGACTGGTGAAAATGAAGCACTAATTTTTAATTGATTAACTTCTTTTGAAAAATTTATTGTTTCAGCATTTTCGGTGAACTCAAAACATTCTTTAGATTTATCATTAATCGTTATATTCTTCGCAATCGCTTTTAAGCAATAAGCAAAATCCAATAGGGGTATCCATTCCCAATCCATTTCAATCATTGCATTCGAAGAAATTAAAGAAACATTTCCCAATAAAAAACTATAGCTAATTTCTTCATCAGATATGTTTTCAATCTCTCCTACAAATTCATCTATGATTTTATATTCTATCTGTAACATTTGAATGTCTTTTAATAAGGAAACGCAGTTATGACATTTCCATTTGAACCAATTACAACCCTTAAATTTGAGGCAGGAGCTCCGCCTGATGTAGTTCCTATAACTCTGTCAAAATTATATTCAGCAATAGTCCCTGCTCTACCTCCAGTATTAGCACGGAAAACACCTTGTGTTGTAGTAGTATTAATCATACCCTTTAAACCCGCCCCTGTTGTTCCTTCTGCAAACTTTCCTGCACCTTTAGCACTACTCGTAAACCAATGGCGAACAACTATATGGTCTAAACCTTTTTGGGTTAAATTAGCTGCTCCTGGTTTCAATAGTACCTGTGTACCCGTCTTAGCGGCAAGTTTGAATTGACTTCCAAACGGAATGAATCCTGCTGCTGACATTAACATACCGCTCCGACTGCCTTTGATGATATTAGCTCCTAAAGAAATAAGATCACCTAACTGGGCCGCTAATGGAATTTCAGATGCTCCCAGAACATCTCCAAAAGTCTCCCATTCATCAGCTGTTTGAGGGCCTAAAGACGGACTATAAGCATTCCTGCCGTAATTACTCCGATTTGCAACATATGCCCGATATCTAGCGGCGGCTTGTTCGGCTCTTCGTCTTTCTTCAAGCTCTGCTTTAGAAACTGTAGAAGATCCCCTACCACTGTAAGCCTCCTGCATGCCATTATTGAAGTTCGCCTCCCGACGTGCCCTATCACCAGCAGCTCTTCCTGCTTCCATAGCAGATACATAAGCCATGCTATTATCTCCACCAGCCACTACTTCAGGTATACTGAGCCACCAAGTAATACCAGCCGTATCCAAACCCAAAGGATCTATATACAGCATGGGATTGCCCATCGCGTAATGATAGGGACTCAGATCATAATGGTTTTCTGCTAAAGGGTCCGGAACATTCCAACGCCCTATAGCAGGATTCCCGATATATCGGGACAGGCAACAAACCTTGCTCCATAACCAAACGAAGTGAGCTCATGAGTACCTTAACAAAAAATTAAAGAACGAATAATCGTACTGGCCGGACTCTTCCTGAAGCTCTTTTCCGTTATAGTTGCAAAAAAAATATCTAATGCACCTACTGCCAAATCAAAATTTGTAGCTAAAGTTTTAATATTAAACAAAGCATTCAAGATCCATTTTTTCTATCTGCCAATAATTCTTCGAGTGGTAAAACTAGAAAAAAAATTACAACCACATTACGTACAAAATTTTGTTTATTTACCTATAATTAATTACACTTTATGTAAAAAACAGAAAGTATTTCAAACATTATCCATATTCTCACCTGTAATCAACTTATAATATTCCCATCTATCTTTTATTTGCCTTTCTAAAGTGTCGATATATGAATTTAATGCAAACATTTGTATCACCACAGGAGTTCCATAATTACTAAGATTCATCTTTAATGAACGCTTGTTTATAAAACTTTTTTTCTCATGAACAAAACTATCCGGATCTTTAAGAAATATTAAAATTGAATTACCAGCATTAACTACATTGGTAACCTCACTCCATTTAACTTCACCAGCTTCACCACCAGCAGATGAATTATCAACGAAACCATGGTCATTAATAATTAAAGCAATTTTCCTAAAAAACAAAACTCTAAAAGAAAGTAAAAACATCATACCAAAGCATAACAAGCACATTAAGCCAACAAATCTAATAGTCCATGGACTTGATATAACCCAATACTGGGTTAATACATCTGAATATATTAGCATAAATAATCCTAATAGGATAAATGAAATGAAGATAGCAAATAATGCACATTTTCTTTTCTTATTAAATGTCACAACAATTTCTTTCATAAGTTATTCATAAATTTTATCTACAATCCATCCTCCACTCAACCCTCCAATGTAAGCACCACCCACTCCTCCGGCCAGAGCTCCTGCTGCAGTTCCAATAAAAGGAACAAAACTTCCCGCAATTCCACCCACAGTTGCCCCTATTTTAGCGCCTGTTGAAGCTGCTACCGTGCTTGTTGTAGCTTTCATCAAGGAAATTTTTGTCTTATTTCCAAAATGCCCCTCGTCAGCCCAAGTGCTTACAACTGTTGCTGCACTTATAGTAAGCCCTAAGCTTCCAGACCCTTTAATTAAGCTAGAATTTTTAGTAGCAGTCAAAAGCGACTTAGAATAAACTTTAAAACCATAGGCTGCGCTGGGTTTAATTGTCCCAAGATAATGCTTATAATGAGCCCCTTCCAATAAACCAGAAGTAGCATCGCTAATTTTTCCTGCCAAATCAAGTTTGTCTAATGCTGTTTTCATCCCATAATTGTGCCTCTTAGCATCATACTCAATTCTACGAAGACGATCTTCTTCTGCTTTTCTTTTGGCCAATAGCTCTTCTGGTGTAAGAGGGCGTTTATTACTACCATTGGAATTAATCGAGTTAAATGCTTCAGAAAAATCACTGTCCCTTTTTGCTTTATTTTTCAAAAATTCATATGCAGATTGAGCTTTAAATAGTCCGTCACCATTATATATATATCCATACACTTGAGCTGTATCCAAACCCAAAGGATCTATATACAGCATGGGATTGCCCATCACGTAATGATAAGGACTCAGATCATAATGGTTTTCTGCTAAAGGATCGGGAACATTCCAACGCCCTATAGCAGGATCGTAAAATCTTGCTCCATAATCGTATTGACCCAGCTCTTCCTGAAGCTCTTTTCCGTTATAAAGATAATTGTTTTTATCACCGGATACAAATGCAAGATCAGCACCGGGCATAACCATTCCAAATGGATAGTAACTGTTCTCCTGTATGACTTTAGCTGTTCTTTGGGTCAAATCTGCCGGGTCTGCTGTAATGGTCGCCCTAACATTGCCCAGATGATCGGTCAAATCGTATTCATAATTGATGCTTCATGTGAGATTATTGGGAAATATGAACGCAATGAAAATTTACCGTCCATTGAGATGGTCGCCAAAATGGCTAAGGCTTTTGTTGTAACGGTGGATTTTCTGATTGGGGAAGGCGAAAACGCTTCTTACGCCAAAGAAACTGTAGAAAGTATAAACGACATATAAAAAATGGATGCAAAGACCAAAAGCGTCCTGTTCAATGCTATTGATACCTACATCCAAAATTTTAAAACTAAAAAAGCTTTCGCTAAATAATCAAAGCCACCTATAAGATGGCTTTGTTATTATTGATATTCTACTGTAAAAACTAGGTCGTTTAAATCATCATCAGCGTAACCATCATTGCAGTTGTAAGTTCTTATACCGCTTTTTTCTTCAATGTACATAGCACCGCTATTATGCCAATAGTGGGTAGTTCCGTCTTCAGTCTGCCAGACATTGTAGGTAACAAGTACTTTATCTTTTGATTTAACCAACAACTGTAACTCCTTAGGTGCTGTATCTTCCCAAAGGATAATTTTCATAGGCAATTTTTGACCGTTAACTTCAAACTCTCCTTTAGTTTGAAATACAATTCCTTGTTTCCATTTACTATCTGTTGATAAGAAACTCACTTTTAAGGTTACCTTACTTGATGGCAAGCTAATCCTATCAACCATTTTCAATTCTTTGCCTTGATAGGTGATTGGCTGCCCTTTAGATTCTATAAAAAATTTCTCAAATTCCATAAATAAAACTTTTACCTTCTAAATGGGTCTAATGCTCGATGTTCATCTGGCCAAAACTTCATAACGTCGAATAGCCCACCATTTCTTTGTGGAACAATATGGTGATGTAATTCCATACTCTCCATTAACCCTGTATTCGGATTTAACCTTTGAGTGGCTAACCCCTTGTGCATTCGTAGTAAATTGGATTCAGAATAAGTACTACCATTAAGGAGGGCTTCATTTTTCCAAAACCTTTGTCTTACAGTACTCCACACAGGTACATTCCCTTTTGCGGTTAAATTTATTATTGGCTGTCCTACCTTCCATCCCGTCTTAGCGGCCTATCTTGTCATAAAGAGGTCCTATACCATTACTATCGAAGTAATATTCCTCATCATTGGCATTATCCATTTGGCCTATGAAATAATTAAAATTATGCCTATCACAGAAATTATTAGCCCACGTTTTTAAATGATCAACTTTCAACTTATAATTATTTCCATCTAAATCTTTAATATCAAAATAAAATAACAGGTCAAAGTCATCGTCGTTTCGTCCTATGTTGACAAACACATTTTTAACATCTCTTCCATTTACATTCAACTTGTCAGTAGTAATTACTAGATCTACATAACTGTTTAAATTGAAGATTTTAATGATCGTTTCTAGTTCATAGGAAGATGAAAGTTCAGGAAGGTTAAACCTTATTTCTTTGGCTCCAAATAATAACTCCGATAAAAAGCTAATATTCAAAGTTGAAAATACACCCTTAAAAATTATTTCAATTAATGTTGATGTTACCATATCAAATTGATTAATCTAAAAATCCTTTAAACATCCAATTGTCCTGCAATCTTATACCCCTTCCATCTGGCAGTCTTTTCTCTAAAAATCCCCCAACTTTCTGAAACGATCCTGGAGCTTTCCAAATTTCTTGAAATGTTTTATACCCAGATTCATTAAAAGTAGCTGGATTCAATTTGGCTCCTTGAGAAATTGCATCTCCCCAAGAACCTCCTCTACCAAAATGCTTTTGAAATTGATATCCAACTTCTGTAAATCCTCTTTTACCAATTCTATCAGCCAAAGCTGACCTCACGGCTGAGGAAGTCATACTATATCCCGTCTTAGCGGCAAGTTTGAATTGACTTCCAAACGGAATGAATCCTGCTGCTGACATTAACATACCGCTCCGACTGCCTTTGATGATATTAGCTCCTAAAGAAATAAGATCACCTAACTGGGCCGCTAATGGAATTTCAGATGCTCCCAGAACATCTCCAAAAGTCTCCCATTCATCAGCTGTTTGAGGGCCTAAAGACGGACTATAAGCATTCCTGCCGTAATTACTCCGATTTGCAACATATGCCCGATATCTAGCGGCGGCTTGTTCGGCTCTTCGTCTTTCTTCAAGCTCTGCTTTAGAAACTGTAGAAGATCCCCTACCACTGTAAGCCTCCTGCATGCCATTATTGAAGTTCGCCTCCCGACGTGCCCTATCACCAGCAGCTCTTCCTGCTTCCATAGCAGATACATAAGCCATGCTATTATCTCCACCAGCCACTACTTCAGGTATACTGAGCCACCAAGTAATACCAGCCGTATCCAGTCCCAAAGGATCTATATACAGCATGGGATTGCCCATCACGTAATGATAGGGACTCAGATCATAATGGTTTTCTGCTAACGGGTCCGGAACATTCCATCGTGCTATCGCAGGATTCCCGATATATCGGTACAGGCAACAAACCTTGCTCCATAACCGAACGAAGTGAGCTCATGAGTGCCTTAACAAAAAATTAAAGAACGAATAATCGTATTGACCCAGCTCTTCCTGAAGCTCTTTTCCGTTATAAAGATAATTGTTTTTATCTCCGGATACAAATGCAAGATCAGCACCAGGCATAACCATTCCAAATGGATAGTAACTGTTCTCCTGTATGACTTTGGCAGTTCTTTGGGTAACATCTGCCGCATCAACTTTTTTAAACCGCTGAAAACTGAAATGGTCTACCATAGAAATTTTCTAGATCAGCAGTCCGCAAAACTGTAGATATTCGGATATATCGAAAGGTTTTATAACACAAAATGAACACATTCTACCGTAGGGCTACAAAACTCCTAAACAGATCGAAGACATGCTGTTGGAAAAAGAAAAATTAGCAGCATAAAAAAGTCTCCTATTTTAAGTTGCAATTCCATAACAAGATTGACACACAATCAATAGACAAACAGTATTTCTTGGGTGTAAATTTGCCGAATCCCGAAATCATTGAACATGCTTGTCTGATCTACGGCAATCGTAACTGGCTCCACCATCCATTAACTTTACCACCGCAATATATAGCAAATGCAAACGTTGAGCAAACAGAAAAAAGAAATATACAAGACTGCAAACCTATAATATCTATTTCTAACATTTTCACTTAATAAAAAACTGTTATTGTTTATCTTTTCATAATTCGTAAAAAATATTCTTTACGTTTTTTAGCCACTAAATGTAATATTGACGATAGTAATATCTCGAAAATCGAAAACGGTAAATTTGACATTCAGCTATCAACAATAATTGAACTAGCAAAAGGTTTGGGTGAACATCCTTCGCGTTTATTAGAATATGATTTTGGTCCGGATTTTCCTGAGAAAGAGTAATTAAAATCTTAAGAGATCCAGTTCTGTTTCAAGAATTTTAGAGAAGATTACGAGGGATTGACGCTAGAAAAGCGGGAAGCATTAAAAAAACCGTAAAAATTCGACCGTTTCAGTCAAAAAAATCAAATAAATACAATATTACTTTGAGTAAACTTTTGAGATTTTAAGTATGAAAATATAAAAAGTTTTTAAATAAAAGAGAGGGATCGAGATTTATTTGATCCCTATCTTTATTATCAATTTTATACTTTTGAACATTCCCACTTTTTGTAGGATTAATCACATTTCATTTACCTACTTCTTCATTCCCGATAAATCGGAATAGGAAACTAATCTACCCCCCATAATCTTACTACCTAGTCAAAATTTACCCCTACCATTCCTATTTCACTAAAAAGAAAGTAACATTTTGGTGGCTTTTATGTCTGTTTCAGCAGATCGTAGATGAATTAAAACTTCGTCTTCATCAGTTTTAACCTCCACTAAATATTTTCCTGAAAAGGGGCTAATCCCGCCATCAATGACTAGGGTATCTTTAATAAAATACCAAGACCCCAGTCCCAAACGGTCTTTACTAGTACGAGCAAATGAACATTCGCCATTTTTATGAAATGACATCATATTAGCTTCAAGAGTGTGCAGAATATCTTCGGAATCATGGTTCATAGATTGTATAATCCAGTTCCCTCGAAGAGTTTCTTTTACTGGATTTCTACAAGAAATCACTAATATTAACGACAATAGTAAAATAAAAAATTTATCGTTTGATTTTTTTATCATCATAGTTTTTAGATATTTCTTTTAATACTCTAATAGCTGAATCCATAATTTCTGTGTTATGAGTAGTATTCTCACCTTGAAGAATTATATTTAATATATCGGATAGATTTTCATTATTCAAATATTCTTTAGGTATCATTCCCTTACAAATAGCGTCGTTTAAATCTCCCACCGCACGTGTCAAGATCTTAGAAGAGGAATGCTCCAAAATTAAATCCTTATCATGGGATACCATTAACTCCGCCACCATATCTAGTCCAGAATTTAACAAATTAAGGACCATAGCACCACCGTGCGCAGCCGTAGCCCCCTTTCCCATACCAGATATCGTTCGATCTTTTAATCTTCTATCAACAGTGCCATCTTTCTTACGCCCCTTTTCGATCTGTATGATTGAAGAATTATAAGAAGGGTCTGTAGCTCCTACTGTATTATCAAAACTGGATAAAGGTATTTCTTTATTTTGGCTCAATGATTTAAAATCTAAATTAGCCAGTGTTGTGTTTATCCCAACCTCACCTGTTTTCCAATAACGAGGATTCTCATTCATTTGTCGAAGTCTATTTGCAGTAACATTATGCAGATTAGATTTTTTTAAGCTTACGATAAGTTCTATTTTAAATTATAGGGAATCAAATAACAAGACAAGCATAAAAAGAAAGAAGAACTAAAAATATTGATCCGACTGTCAACCAACTATACTTATGTCTAACATTCTTTGAACAATTCTCATACTTTTTAAAGTATATTAAATATTTATCACCTCTAAAAATAAATACATAATATATTGCACCAGATAAAATTGCACATCCAAATAAAAGTAATATCGAGATCTCAAAATTTAATAGCATTAGTAAAGAAAAGAAAAATAAACCTAATCCTCCCCACAAAATTCCTCCAGCAGCTTGAATACTTAAGCCAAATTGTTTATCTCCCCATACTTTATTAATTTCATCATGAATATCAATTCCTAATTCTTCGTAGCGCTTTCTTTGAAAAGGAAGTTTATGGATAAGATTTACAGGATTGAACCTCTCAGTAATTAAGTGAAGTTTATTAATCATTCTATAAAGAACGAAATGTATAATATTTAAATAATTTTCCATTTTATCTGCCATGATAATAATCAACTACTGACCCTCCAGCACTTCCAGCAATTTTCCCGCCATAGTACCCTCCTCCAAGTCCTCCAATAACACCACCAATTACAAATCCAGGAACAGATCCAACACCATAAAACCAAACACCTATCGCTGCGCCTGCAGCGGCTCCCACTTTGGCACCTGCCCATCCACCTACAACTACTCCTGCTGTTGATGCAGCCGCCTTTTGCGCATTATATTCAATTTGTCCTCCGTCCATTTGATAGCCTCTATAAGGTTCTACTCCGCCAATAATTACAGAAGTTGCAAGTGCTGCGCTCTCTGCAAACTTATAAATACCTGCAGCTTTTAATGCTCCTAAACGACTACCTGTAAACTTATTAGCACCTCGACCAGTGTAAAGTTATAATATTTTCCATTGTTGCCAAGCCAATAATTATTACCAGGAACAGTGGCTTTTTCAAATGCTCCATATACCCCACCTCCAATATCCAAAGCCTCCTTTGAGTTTTCTTATTGTCCAACCATTTTTTCTCATCAAAACTTGAACTAGAGACATTGCGGATAGCCAAAAATGATTCGCCATTGGAAATGGATGTTCTATTACCAAAAGACATTCCTCCAGTATAAAAAGCCCGCAAATCTTTCGTAGCGTCATTTCCTGTATTATTGGTTTGAAAAGAATTGAGCATTTGGAATGTTTTGCCAAATGTCATTGGCGCTAGATTTAAATCCCAAAGGAATGGAGTAGCACCCAGTCCAATCTTTCCAGTACCAGTGGTTGTGAATTTTTTAAGTTCTAGATTTAGTGATGCTCGATCCGAAAATACCAAGGAATCTAGGATTTTGATAGGCTGATCATTTTCTATAATTTGTACCCTTTTTACCGCGTCAGCAGGAAGATTATTGTTGATCATGCCGTATCTACCTTCCATCTCAATGCCAGGTAGTTTTTTGATAATATCTGCTATGACCCGATCTTGTTTACTTGTAAAAGCATCCATCGTATAATTAATGGTGTCTTTTCGACGATAGATCGGGATGTCGGCGACTTTAACTTCTTGCAATTGTCGGGTTTGCGGTGTCAATTGGTAAGAATAAGTCGCCGTTCGATTAGCCACTCCGACAGACTTTTTGGCATAACTCATATGCTGAAAATCCAATTGCACACTATCCACATCGGTTATTTTGACTGTTAGACTGTATAATCCATTTTGATCGGATCTTCCAAATCCCAATAATGCAACAGTTCCTACTTTTTTGTAAGAAACAGTTACATTAGGTATAGGTTTATGCTGATTGTCAACTAATTTGCCTGAAATGGTCGTTTGGGGAAATAAATTAGTATAATAGCAGAGGATGAATAAAAATGCGATTAAGTATTTTGACATAGTTTTTTACTGTCTTGATAACGTGTGTTTTAAAAAACAATATATTTTGTATTAATAGCATCTACCGGATTAATTCAATTGGATTATTATATGTCTTACTTTTTTCTTTTCTTCTTTCTATAGCTTGTTGTCTTTCATCTGCTGACCTAAAAGTAATTTCTCCACGAGCTTCAGAATCTTGTACGTTATTTTCAAATAATTGACGCTGTAAGCTATGGAATTCTTTTTTATTCATATATTTCGCTTTTTCTAAAAAATTTGAATTAAAGGAATTATGATTCGAGTGGATTAGCCTCAGAAGAGAAAATTTCCAAGTGCCTTTTTCGTCTGATATCTCAAAAATAAGTCCTGGAAGCCCTGAAAACTTATAAGGACCATCATTGATTGGGATCTCTTTGTTAAAATAGGCTATCCATTTTCTCTTACTGTAATTTAGTGTTGCTTTCTGGAGAGTGATGCCATTCCTAACAATTGTATCAGTTGTTATCTTCCAATCCTGCTGATTTACATGTTCATCGTAATAACAATAATCTTGAAAAATAGCCCTTAAAGGGGAATAATAACGAATATCACCTGTGTTATAATTTTTATTAATAATATAATTTAATTCATGTTCATCACGAGGGCTATATCGATTTCGAGTGGGTAATTGATAATACTGTAATGTGTCAAATACACCTCTCGAAAGCGTTCTAAACCAGGATTCATTGGGATAGATGAGTAATTCGGTCATCAGTGTTCTCTTACTATTAGGATTAAGACTATCTCGCAACAATTCTAACTTATAAGTTGCCTGCATCACATCTGTATTAGCTTTTTCTTGCGCTTGTAGATGAGAAAAAGACAAACAAAATAGTAAAATGTTTAAAAATAGAAATATTCTCATATTAATTATGTTTTTTTTAATTCTTTGAATATATCCCGATTCATTTGAATCGGGATGTATCTTTTATTTAACACTTGCTGTCACATAATCCTACCATTTGATCTGATGTTAACCCGGCGCAACTTACAGATATATTGTAATATGAACCATCAGTCCCTATACATTCACAAGTAAAAGAGCAATTTGATCCTCCAGTTGGCAATGGAATTGTCCCAGTAGTTCCTCCACCATACCCACCAAGCACATTTTTCAATTGTTCACGAGACAAGGCTGCTGTCTCATTCAGATTCAAGTTTTTTAATGAAATCTTTTTCAGAACTTTGTTTTTTATTTTAACAAATCTTGCTATTCACTATTTCCCGAATAGCATGGTAATGTCTTTTACAGGTAGCCTTCTGTTTGCCTGAGTACATTTCGAACTGGCTCAGGCATTCTTATTCTAGAAAAAATTAATGAGATCCTTTATGCTATAATGATCAGGCAATTCTTTACCGTTAATAAATACTGTTGGAGTTGCCCGAATCTTCATATCATCACACCACTTTCGCATAGCAACTATTTTATCCCTTTGAAGTTTCAGTTCTCCATTCATCGGATATTTTGAAGCAAATGTTACATAATCCTTATTCGTGAACATGTACCAAGCATCCAATGCTTCGTTTACCTTAGATCTTCCATACTTTTCTTGAATAGCTAACAAATGCTGTACTGGAGCAGTTTTAGCATCATGCTCATCTCCAGAAGCTGTAAAAATTATCCGAACGCTAACATCTTTATTTTTTTTTCACAATCTCCTCTAAATCAGGGTGTGCTTTAGCACACGGGCCGCAAAATGGATTACATACTTTAATAATCTCTATACTGGCATGCTCATCTCCAATCAATATCCCTAAATCGTCAATAGCAATTGTAACAGGATTAATATTTTGGAGCAATGAATTAAAAATGGATGTATTGTAACGTAATTTCATCCATTTACTTCTATATTCCTTACTATCATTTGCTCTCTTAATAACTGGAATTACAAAGTAAACGAGCAACATAGTGGCTAATCCTAAGAATAAAACTACAAATACATGATGTGCTTTTGTTTGTAAAAAATCAATTGAATGATATTGAAAATAAATAGTGGAGATTAATAATTTAATTATATATAAAATTGATTAAAATATTAATAGATGTGTAAAACTATCGCTCTATCCAATTGTTATCCTTTTTACGAGCATTAGCGTAGTTTTTTTTCATATTAACATTATTGACGTCACCTTTCATTCGAAGATTAAGTGTACCAGTAACCTCTTGAATATCTATCATATTATCCAACATCTCTTTCCTCAGTTTAAGAAAGTCTGCACGCGCAATTTCCTTTGGTTCTGGTAAATATGATAAGTTAATTTTTATATCTCCTCCTATCTTTTCTATGGTTGAAAGTATAAAAGACCATGAATTTGTTACATCATTCATTTTTACGATTAAACCCGGTAATCCAGCGAATTTGTAAGGACCATCACTAATCGGGATATTTGGATCAAACCAAGCTGTCCACTTTCTATTCCCAAATTCAATTTCAGCTTTCTGACATAAATGATTTCCAATCGTCATCGTATCGCTCGATAATTGCCAGTTTTCCTTATTTAACATAGGTTCATCATAATAAAACACACTTTTATCTTTCAGAATATCTTCATAAAATGTCAGCTTGTTCGTGTTATAATCCTTAATAATGTCAATTGGATAGGGTGTATAATTCGACGACTTTTTTCTTTCTATTCCATGATATCTGATAGAATCAAACTGTGCATGATTACTCATCTGAAACAAAGATCTCCCTTCGTTAATAATTAATTGTGCTTCTTCTCGTATCTTATGAGACTCTGTCGTGTCACGTTGATAAGCAGCAAGGTAAATAATCTTATAATTTTGGGCAAAGCTTTTTGTAGCAATGAATAACCCTAACACTGCCATGATGATCAATGGGCTGATTTTACATTTGTATATCATAATTATTATTTCCCTTATTCCTAATCTTTGTAAAATTTAAAATAAAACAGAAGCCTTGCCTTATTGCAAAGGCTTCATAAACTGGTTCCCTTTACGGACGGCCATGCTTACAACATCATATTCAGCTAAAACATCTTTTAAAGAAAGTAATGATGGATACTCAACATGAGATTCTAAGAGATTTTGAAGGTTTGATTTATTGTACTTAACCTTTGCACTGTCTAGTACAAAGGCACAAGCAGAATAAAGATAACTATTGCTTTTACCTGTCAGAAAATCAAATTTACCCATAAATAAGATATTTGGTTAATTAGAATACTATTATATGCTACATAAAAAGACTTCTAAATTTAAGTTTATACTCTAAGATAATTAACAGTTATCAAAAATTAAAACATTAAATCAAATCAATCGATTGCGTAATTTTTAATAAAATAGAAACAAATGCAAGCATGACTCCATTAGTTAGCAAACCTAGTTTAAGCATAAACTTAAAAAACAATCACACAGATAGGAATTTCCAAATAGACTCTAAGTATACAATAACATTCAAAGCTTAATGTGAAGCTAGTAATCATTTCACATCGTTAAAATAATAATCGATCGATTTTTCCATTTTAATGACGAAAACATCATTTAATATATACGCTATCAAACCATTCAAATAAAATCATAAATATACTCAATACTGCATCTCGAAATGAATTACTGTTTCACTCCGACCGATAATACGTACGAATTATTACATCTAAGGAGATTTTTAAGGATAAATATTCAGCTCTAACACATTCAGAAATTTTTGCATTGGCTATTACCTACTAGTCAATGAATAACATAATAGATCTAAATAAACGAAATCCAGAAGTTTGAATTTACTTTCGGGTCATAAACCTTGATTTACAGAATACGATGATAACAAAACGCATTCGATATGCAAATGCTAAAAATTATTTAGGCCTAATCCTGCGCTGATATGTACTTGCTGAAGGTAAGAATATTGTAGTTACTGTAAATTGAAAAAGGAAGATAATTGAAAGAATTTAACTTATATTGATTGAGATAGAGGAATTTAAACTCGATCAAGCAAATGAAGTTTATGAGCATATAAGAAGTGGAAAGACCAAAGGGAGAGCTGTCTTTGTGCCTTAAAGACTTTTCTTATCAGATCATAATAAAACCCAAATTTCGATCCGCATCTTAATGAGAGTTTCTTTCAATTAAACAGAGCGAGCAATAAACTTTCTTTTATTGCTCGCTGACAACCTTAATTAGAAAGATTGATCACATCTGCTATTTATACTTTACTTTACAATCACGCCGATTTCATTTATTTTCATTCCACTTTGATCGGCACCAATTACCGCGAGGGATTCCAATTTAATAAAGCGAGCCTGCTTTTTACTTGGGAACATCACCTGCTGTTTTACCGGATTATTATTGATATTTCCAAATACTTTATCTGTCAGGATACGATCCCAATCTTTTCCGTTCCTACTAACGTAAAAATTGTATTTTGTAACAGTTCCGCCCGTATTACCATTGTTAGCAGGTGTATAAGTAAATCCTGCGATTTCCATTTCCTTACCCATATCAATTGCGATTTCATAAATACCCGTAGATCCAGCAGGATTAGCTTCCCAACTAGTCCTACCGTTACCATCAAAGGCCCTGTTTATCTGCGATTCTTTTTTAGATTCACTTGCATGCAAGACTTTCCAATCGGCTGTCGAAAGATCAAAATCTGCGATCACCACATCGCTAAAATCTTTTCCGTTATTAATAAAAGCCTTTGCCTTTACAGTTCCTCCTTTTGTCAGCTCAAAGGGTTGATTATAACGCATACTTTTCATATTGGGTTCACTACCGTCTAGTGTATAAGTAACAATCGGATCCGGACTATTCGTCTTAATAGATACTATTCCTTCCTTGGTTCCATTGATAACAGGTACATCAAGCATTTCTGGAGCTAAATAAACCTGAATTTCAGAAAGAACTGGCGCGGCATTAGCCTCCAGTGTAATCCGGAGTTTATTCGTCGCTATTGTCGGAAAAGCAAGGATTCTTTTATACCCTATTGTGCTTTGCTTAACCAGTGCTAAATATTTCTGACCATTCCAATAGGCTACTTCAAAGGATCTTACCCGCTGTCCAAGCGGAATATACTCCTGTAGAAGTAAACGATTTAACTTTGTTTTTGTTCCCAAATCAAGTGTCAAAACTGCTTTTTTAGCGTTGCCTTCAGCTCCCCAATAAGTATCATAATTTCCATCTGTGAGTTGAGGTGCGCGAGTCGTATTGATCAATACAGTTTTCTCTTTAGCTAAATTTGTCTTAAAAGTAGCATCCACAACAGCTCTAAGCTCCATTAAGCGTGTCGAATCTGTCGGATGAATCTTTCCAGTACGGCTAACAGGAACATTGAGTAGCAAATTAGCATTACGTCCCACTGAAGTATAATAAATACCCAGCAATTGGCTCAAGGTCTTGACTTTATTATCTGTATCCGGGCTGTAAAACCATCCAGGTCTAATGGAGACATCCACCTCACCAGGTATCCAATATTTACCGTTTTCATCACCAGAATTTAAGATCGCTTGTTTTGGTGCATCCTTTCCCATTCCAAAACCATCCGTATTGAGCGTGCTCCAGTTGGTTTCTCCAGCAAAGCCAGACTCATTGCCGATCCAGCGAGCTCCTGGCCCAATGTCGCTAAATATAACCGCATGAGGCTGATGCTTATACACCACACTACGAAACAATGGCCAATCGTAAACTTGCTTTTTACCGTTTGGTCCCTCTCCATTTGCACCATCAAACCACATCTCATAGATATCACCATAATTGGTCAACACCTCTTCCAGCGTTTTGGCAAAGATATCGTTGTATTCAGGAGTTCCATATGAAGGATGATTTTGATCCCAAGGAGACAGATATACCCCAAACTTCAATCCGTATTCTTTACAAGCTTCAGAGAGATCTTTTAATACATCACCCTTGCCACCTTTCCATGGACTTTCACGTACCGTATGCGTACTGTATTTACTTGGCCATAAACAAAAACCATCGTGATGCTTAGCGGTTATAATAATAGCTTTCATACCTGCATCTTTAGCTGTTTTAGCCCATTGACGCGCATCGAGATCAGTTGGATTAAAAACCATAGGGCTTTCCTTGCCATCACCCCATTCCTTATCTGTAAAAGTATTCGGTCCGAAATGGATAAACATATAGTATCCTAATTTCTGCCATGAAACCTGGTCAGCACTTGGCAGTGCCCCATAGGGCGCTGGAGCGGCCTGCTGCGCATTGACATGCCATGTCGTAATAAGGGTTATTACTCCTAGCGCTAGACTTTTTTTGATATAATTCATTCCTTATTAATCTATCAGTTTATCCAATTATTCCCATCCCGGATTCTGCACATAAGCACCTGGCTTGCCTGCAGTAAGGCTTATTTGATTCAATGGTATTGGATTAAAATAGTATTTATCGTTCCATTTGCGACCATTACTGTAGTTCGTATTTACAATGATCAAAGCATTATTATCAGTCGCAATCTTACTCACATCATAACTATACTTTTTCCTCAAATCAGCATCCAGCTTCATTCCCCTCACCGTTTTTATACCTTCGATAAGTTTTCCGGCTTTCCATCTTTTGATATCATTCAATCGAAATCCCTCTCCCATGAGTTCGATACGGCGCTCTCGACGTATTTCGTACAGTAAAGGCGTCACCACATATCCATAATCAACCGCACGTGGGTCTGCTGAAACCATTGCTGTTAAATGTGGCATACCTACACGGTCACGAAGTAAATTAATACTTTTATCCAGATCAGTTTGACTTAGCGTTTTATTAATTTCATACTTTGCCTCTGCATAATTCAGCAATACCTCTGCATATCTAAAAATAAAAGCATCAATATCCGATTGATTCGCGATCTCTTGAACAGGATCACTTGACCGCCCTTTGATTAACCAATATCCACTAGAAGTCTGAGACGTTCCGATCAAAGGAAGCCCATAAGCAAGTGGTGCAACCGTACTTGTACCTATCCGATAGATAAAACCCGGGCTGGCAACCGTTTGCTTATATCGAGGATCTCTATTTTCCGCCTCTTTAGCAGGTTCGCTATCATCCGTTGGAAAAGAAGTCAAACCGCTAGGTTTTCCATCTTTGTACAAGTAAGCCTCCATCAGATCCTTACTGACACCTGTATTATTCTCATTTGCAGTACGCGTATAACCTTGCGTCAAGGTTCCAATAATATAAGCCCAATGCATAATCGACTCAGGGTTTGATTTCAGATCAGTCTGCGTAAATAAATCTTGATAATCTTTATCCACATTTCCTGTAGTATACAAACGGTACTTTCCACCATTTATCAAAGCCTCAGAAGCCGTTAAAGATGCCTGCAGTACAGGCAGGGGGTCGCCCAAGCCGTGATACTTACGAAAAGTTCCTTCCCATAAAGCGATTCGTGACAACAAAGCATTTGCAATATCCTTATTTAGACGCCCCGTTTCTTCAGAACCTTTTTCAGGTAGATTACTCGCGGCATATGTTAAATCCAACAAAACCTGATCCATCACTTCATTACGCTTGACACGAGGTCCATACAATTCTGGAGAGGTCTCATCCAGATCCGATAGTACCAATGGAACATCACCAAAAGCCGTTACTTTTTGCCAATAGAAGAGTGCCCGAAAAAAACGCACTTCGGCAGCATAACGCTCCTTATTGGTCGATTGTACTTGTTCATAACGCTTAAGGAAGTAATTACATCTACGAATCGGAAGCCAGTCATCAGTAGCCCAACCTCCGCCAGCAGAAGGGACTGAAACTGTACCGCCCAACAAAGCATCGGAAGTCGCTGGAAGCATATTATCCGAATTATTATCAGCCGAATAATTGTTCACAAATGGTAAATTATTATAAAATAGATTGGCAAACAATTTTAAATCGTTTTCACTTTTAAAATAAGTCACCTCACTAAATTCATTTTTAGGATAACGATCTAAAAATCCATCATCCTTACAGCTATTCAGACTAAAGAAAAGACCTGAAGCGAGCAATATATTCAAATATTTATGGTTGTATTTCATGGCTAGAATGTGATTTGAGCTCCAAAGGAGATATTTTTACTTAATGGATACGCAGTTCTGTCTAATTGCTCTGGATCAAAATTGTCAAACATCTTGGTAAAGGTGAACAAGTTTTCTCCAGAGAAGAATAAGCGGATCTTTTCAATTTTCGCTCGTTTCAAAATCAAACTTGGCACAGAATAACCGATCGTGATATTTTTGATGCGCATATAAGAAGCATCCTGCAGATAACGGGTCGAAGTCACCGTATTACCATTCCCTCCAAAACGGAGACGTGGAAAATACGCATCTTGATTTTTTGGCGTCCAGTAGTCCATTTGATTTTTAGTTGGCACATCCCATTCACCACCACCAAATGCATAAAAATAAGTACCACCTACTACCGCATCACGACGTCCTACACCTTGCAAGAATACCGATAAATCAAAGTTTTTATAATCAGCACCGAAACGCATACCATAAGAGTATCGAGCAGTTTGATTACCGATAATACGCATATCACCCGAATTACTCAACGTATTGCTACCGTTATCAATTTTTTTATCCCCATTCAAATCTTCAAAACGAACGTCACCACCAAGCCACGTTCCCGAAAAAAGTCGTTCTTTATTCAAGCCATCATTCGCTTCGGCATCACTCTGATATAATCCATTGGAAGTATAGCCCCATATTTCATCGATTTGCTTACCGACATAATGTGATGTTAACTCACCCGTTGGGTTAAGGTCATATTTGGTGATCTTAGCCTTATTATCACTCATATTAAAGCTGACAAAATAGTTGAAGTCATCGATCTTATTGTTGTATTTAACTTCAAACTCCCAGCCTGTTGTTTTCAGATCCGCCGCATTTCTATTAGGAGCACCAACACCCAGAATCGCTGGCAATGGCTGTCCACCCACCAACATATCACGGGTATCTCTGCGGTATAAATCAAATGAACCACTCAATTTATTGTCCAACAGGGCAAAATCTAAACCAATATTCTTAGATGTCACTTTTTCCCAGGTAAACAACGTACTTACAAGTCCAGGAGCTGTAATATAGGATTGATTAGCATTTCCAAAGATATAATTGGTCGTACCATAAGGCATCGTCGCAATGTATGGGTATAGTGAACCATTAGTCGGATTACTATTCAAATCAATGCTTTGATTAGGTAGTGTACCATAAGAAGCTCTGATTTTTAAATCGTTAAAAGTTGGTTTTAAGAAACTTAAATATTCTTCATTCGAAAGGCGCCATGCAACACTTGCCGAAGGGCTAAAGACATAGCGTTTATCTGCAGCAAAACGTGAAGAACCATCATGTCTACCGTTGATTTCTATTAGATAACGATTATCATATATATAATTAACGCGAAAAAACTGTCCCAAAAGCGCCCAATCCAACGGTAGAGAGCCTACGATAGGCTTATCGTCATTATTTAAATTGAGATATGGAAAATCTTGATTCAACAGGTTTTTAGCACGTGCACTAAAATTACTATAAATCTTCTCTTCCCTATTATATCCTGCCATAGCTTTTAGATAATGCTTTTCAGCGAAGGTATTTTCATACTCCGCATAAATATTGATCGCTGTATAACGATCCTTTGAGTTACTCTCCGAAACCCAAGGCACACGGTTATGTGGGTAAGGTCCTACCAGATAAGCATTGGCCGGATTTGTAGGATCTTGACCAGCAGGAACCGCTCCATATTCATCATATGATTTTGTGTTGATCTTATTGTTATAATTATAGCTATTCCAGGTCAAATCTCCTACCACTTTAAAGTTTTTAAGCGGATGAATATTGAATCCCCCCGTCAACCAGATATCATCGGACTGGTAAGTATCACGTCCATTATACTCGTTCATAGCAAATGGATTGGTCGTACTACCCTGGCCCGAGTAATGACCATCTGGATGTCTAATCGGAATATTAGGTCTTAGATCTGTAGCAATACGATCTCCAAAAATACCCTCAATAGCGGCAGATCGCGCGGGCTTGTCATCCTCCTTACGATTTAAACGAACCTTAGCATTCAGATCCAACCAAGAGGTTACTTTTGTCTCCAATCCCATATTGACATTATAACGCTTGTATTTTTGGTTCGCCGATTTAAACAAACCACCTTGATTTAAGTAACCCAGTGAAGTGTGGTATTTTATTTTCTCACTACCTCCAGTCAGACCCAAATTGTGTTCGCTCATAGGCGCCCATCCCGGAAACATTTCTTCCCACCAATCGGTATTGCCAACATAACGGTAGCGTGTAGGATTACTTGGATCAATATAGACCGCATTTTCAGGAATTGGATTGGCCATGTATTCCTTCATTTTTTCAATATCAGTATCTGTCCAAACTTCCGATCCACGACCACCACCAGAAAGGTTACCCGTCAGGTCCGCATATTTATACATATCGACATATTCTAAAGAATTGACCGTCTTTGGAATAGTGGTCGGTCTGGAAAAACCTTGATTGAAAGAATAATTGACACGTGTCCCCGCATTATAGTTTCCATTTTTGGTCGTGATCAAAACAACTCCATATGCTGCACGTGCTCCATAAATAGCAGATGCTGCTGCATCTTTTAGAACCGTTACGTTCTGCACATCTTGCGGATTGAGCTGATTGGGATCCATCTGAACACCATCAACAAGAATAAGCGGTCCGCCACCATTCAACGAAGTATAGCCTCTTATATTAAAACTAGCACCAGAACCTGGGCGACCATTGGAAATTCCGATATTAAGGTTAGGAACAGCACCTTGTAAACCAGCACCTAGGCTCGTAATCATACGATTTTCAAGTACTTCAGAACCAACAGAACTGACAGCTCCAGTTAGGTTAATTTTTTTCTGCGTACCGTAACCAACCACAACCACCTCATCTAAACCACTCATAGTTTGGGTCATTGTAATGGTTAAATTTGCAGCTGTTGCACGAACTTCCTGAGTTTCATACCCCACAAATGAAACAATAAGTGTCGCACTCTTATCAGCAGTACGTAGTTGAAACCGACCGCCCTCACCACTCACCGCCGTTTGCGTACCACCCTTAATTTTAATCGTAGCACCCGTAATCGGCATTCCTTTGCTATCCACAACTTTACCCGATAGGTTATCCTGCACCGGTTTCTCAATTTCTTCAACTTCTAAGGTTACCGACTTACTACTAACAATGATCGAACTATTTTTAATTTTAAAATTTAAATTCTGATGCTCAAAGATCTTAGTCAAAACTGTTGATACCTTTTCATTTTTAGCATTAATGGTAACCGGTTTAGCATTAATCAACATACTCTCAGTCACCAGAAAATCATAACCCGTCTGTTTTCTAACCTTTTCCAAGATATTTGCCAGCGGAGCATTTCGCTCCGACAATGTTACATTTTGAGCAAATGAGCTTCCATTCACCCTGAGTACCATGGCAATCATTAATACAACAATCAGTTTCATAACCAATAGGATTTTAGCTACGCCCATAGTAGAAGGCCGTAGATTTGGTCTTAAATTTTCATACATTTGTTAAGTTTGGTTATACGAATATCAATACATTGTCCAGATGGCTGATATTCGTGGTTTATAATACATTAGCAATAAATTAAATCGTCCAAACAAGACCAGGATTTTGATTAGCGTCAATCCTGGTTTTCTTTGATTACTATAGTGGTATAGCTATTCCATCACAATAACCCTCCTTCCCTTGATCTTGAAATGCACCGCATTCGTCAATTCCAATATTTCCAATACCTGATCTATATCCTTATTTCGAGATACCGTACCATTAAATTTTTCTTTAGATATCACTCCTTGAAATGAAACATCGATATTGTACCATCGTGCAACTTTTCTCATGACACTTTCAATACTTTCATTATTGAATCTAAAATATCCCTCTTTCCAAGCCACTGCTTCCTCCAGATCAACTTCCAAGACATCAATTCCATCTTTCTCTTTGTTAACGCGAGACTGCTGCCCTACATTTAAAATTGAAACTACATCGTCATTTTTAACCTTTACACGTCCTTCCAGTAAAGTTGTTTTTATATACTTTTCATTATCGTAAGCATTGATATTAAAATGAGTTCCCAATACTTCAACAGTCTGTTTTCCGCTGACAACGTTAAAAGGGACTTTTTTATTCGATGCTACTTCAAAATAAGCTTCACCAGTCAAAGTTACCTTTCGCTCCTTTTTATCAAAAACAACAGGATATTGTAAGGATGATCCAGCATTTAACCATACCAGCGTACCATCAGGAAGGTTGATGGTATAAGTTTCTCCGTTCATAGTTGCAACGGTATTTAATTTCATTCTTCCAGTAAATGTATGATCAACCTCGTAAATCAAACTGCCATCTGCGGCTTTAATAATCAGAGCACCATCTGCCTTTACCGTTTGACCAGTCTTGATATCGGATAATTTTATTTTCTTGCCGTCTGATAATGTAAGCGTTGCAGATTGCTTACCTGGTAATATGACAGTATCTACAGCCGCTTGTTTAGGATCCCTTCCATTTACATATCCATTGTTTTGGAAATAAAAAAACAACCCCATAATAAGGAGAGCTGCGGCCGCAATACTCCACCATTTCTTTGGATTGTTTTTATTCTTTGGAAATTGTTCTGCAGTTATTCTATGCATAATATTTTCATGCATACGATCGCGGATCATTTCCACATGCGGTACATACCCCTCAGGTAGTTCTAAGATATCATCCTTATGTTCACGATACCACCGGTCAAAATAATCCTGTTCCTCAGGGCTAGCTTGACCTAGTTTTAGCTTATAGGCTATCTTCAACAAAAGTTCTTTGTCGTATTCTTGCATCATAATTTGGGGTAATTTGAAGATATAGTACTGAAAAATCAGACCGACCCTTAGTCAAGATGAAAAAAAAATTATTTTTCGAATAAATAGAATAACAAAAGCGGAGAAATCGTGACCAGATCAGTACGCAAATCTTTTAAAGCTTTGGAGATATGTGCTTCAACTGTTTTTTCTGCAATACCTAATTCAGCGGCGATCTGCTTATTAGGCATTCCTTCTTCACGGCTCAATTTGAAAACAATGCGACATTTATCTGGCAATCTATTGATAGCAGCAGAAATACGTTCAATCATTTCTTTTTCTAAAATGGATTCATCTGCCGATGCTAGATGAATCGATGAGGCATAATCGGAAATATACTTTTCTTTTCGTTCAGCCTTACGGTATTGGAGATCCAGCTGTTTAATTACCTGATATTTTATCGATACAGAAAGATATGTCGCCAATGAAAATCGAAGAATCAATGTATGCCTACGGCTCCATAAACTACAGAATAGATCTTGTACACATTCCTCTGCTATCGTAATATCATCAAGCCGATGAGCCGCAACAACAAGCAATTTGTTCCAATAGCGGTGATAAAGCGCAGAAAGTGCCTGCTCATGATCTTTTTTCATAAGATCAAGCAGTTCAATATCTGAATATTCATCATAACGCTTCATAAGTCGATACAGATTCAATTCTTTGAAATTTGAATCAGAATTGGTTTGAATGATTTGATAAACTTACGAATATCACCGTAGATATAAAAACAATTCTGAAAGTTTACATCAGTACAAAAAATTCATTTAAAAGATAGTTTAAAATCGAAACAGGTCAACCTTCAATAAATAATTGCAAAATAAAGCTCAATCAACGAACTTTCCGCTATCAGTATGTGAGAGAACGGAGAAACAAAATCCAATCATATCACGTAGAGATTTTATTACCTTAAATATAAAAGATCGCAGGTATGACCAATACAATAAATAATAGCAATATAAATCCAATATTTTTATCTAAATATTCGCCATTGCAACCTTATGACGAATAAACTTTAGCAGAACACATTTGAAAATAAGACGAAATCAGTGTCTCAATATTTCTACTGCTTTATCCAACACTTCATCTTTCCCACTCTTCACGCCACTTATTGTTGGATTGACTATAATATCTGGAACAATACCTACTCTTTGAGTCTCTCTACCATCAGGATAATATATGCCTAATCCGGATATTGTAGTTGATATGCCTCCTGGTAAGTTTATATACGAAACATCGCCGTCAGCTCCAGCAGTGGTATTTCCAACGATTAAAGAGTTTGGGAGAGCACGCAATGCCATTGCAGTGTATTCGGATTGGCTCTGAGATATTTCATTGACCAATACCAGTTCTTAGATACCGATTTAAATTTACTTCTTTTGCTAAGCTTGTTTTAATTTCTAAACATTCAAATTTCCATGTCTTGGTATCATCTATTGCCGAAATCACGAACCCTGGTAAACCTGAAAATTTATATGGACCATCATTAATAGGGATTTCATTTGTGAACCAGACCTCCCAATTCCTACCAGCATATTTACCCTCTACCTTTTGGCACTGCATACCCCCAATAATTTTTGTAGAATCGATTAACCTCCATTCAATACTATTTGATGGCTCCATATAACAAAATACATTAATTCCGTTTCCTGCATTTAAATTCTGGAATGTAAACATTGAATTATGCTGTTTCAAAATTTGAAATGGAAGTACAGTTAGGGTCTCTCCAAAAAATGACATGAGATATCCTTCAAAATCTCCGTTTTTTTCTAAAGAATAGAGCGCAGAATCTCTCCTTCCAAAATTTACAGAACGAAATAATGATGTACTATCATTAAATAATAATTCGGTTACTTCATTATAATTTTTAGCCGAGGTACTATCAAGTTTAAAAGATATATTGTACAATACTCTTCCGCTAAAAGAATGATCTAATTTTTGAGAATAAAGCGAAAAAGGTAAAAAAAACAAAATGATTATTATATATCTTAACATAATGAATAATTTATAGCCACTTAAATCGATATGTAGCATCTATAAATATTGACTTTTTTGTGCCTTGACATTATTGCCATACAAAGAATTGGACAACGTGTTCAAATGTCGATCATGGGGAGCAAATACAAGGTTGAAAAAATGATTGTTATACAATAACGTCATACTCGCCCACTGACAATCCAATCGACTCTGTATATATTGAAATAATAGGCCAAAGACTATAGTCAGATAATCTTATCATCTCTTTTTTTATTGCCTTTATGATAGAGTAAGGGTTACACGCAGATATTATTCCAGCAATTCAATCCAATTATTATCGGCTTTCAATTTTTCATTATAAACTTTCTCGATATTCTCATCCACCTTATAACCTGCGCTTTTGAGGTGCATTAAAAAGTTTCCCTGATATCTCTTTCTTGCTTTATACATTTCTTCTTTTGAACTTTTTGCTACTTGATACCTTGCTTGAAAATTGATCGTAATCGGTTTTTCAAGCAATAAATTTTTAATTTCTATAAGTTCAAATGACCAAAAATTATGTTCGTCATGCACTTTCAAAATGAGACCTGGTAATCCACTAAATTTATAAGGGCCATCACTTAACGCAATTTCAGGAGTAAAATAAGCAACCCAATTTCGACCGCCAAAATTAATGGTTGCTTTTTGGCATAAATAAGGACCAATACGTAAGGTATCAGCTGTTAATACCCAATTTGAAAAAGCTGATTTACTTTCTCTATATTGATATAATAATATACTACCATCTACATTTCTTCCTATTGGTTCGTCATAGACAATAATATCGTCTTCAAATTTTACAATTTTAAAATTAAACTTAAAAACAGTATTGACCGCAAGACCCGATTCTGAAAATGTCTTGGAGGTTTCTGCTCTATTCACATAATCAATTGAGTCCGAACGAAGCGCTTTAATGGATTGAAATAACGATTCTTTCTCATTTGTAAATAAGTTAAAAAAGATTTCCTTTTTACCTAATGAATTGGTGCTATCTTCTTGACAAACTAATTTGTATGTAAACGATCTTGTGAAAGCAAATTCGGTAGTCTGTGCATAGGCTCCAAAAGAACAAATAAAGGAATACAATAAAAGGCAATACTTCATATGAATCATTAAGTTAAGGTGGTAATTAATCATTTTAAGCCCCTTAAAAAAGGGTATATAAAGGAAACACAGATAAAGTGCTGGTCGTATATCATAAATTCTATATTTTAAATCTCATTGCTATCAAAAACTGTCTTGGCCTGAGTTCGAAATAACTTTGTATAAGCTCATAATCTGAAGAGAACTGTTGCAAATAATTCCTATTATTCAAAATATTGGATGCCGTCAACTCTAAATCTGTACGCCATCTTGTTAGCCGGAACCGATAAGTTGCATCCATAAAATATTGGCTCTTTTGTGCCTTTACATTATTTCCATACAAAGAATTGGACAACGTGATCAAATGTCGTTCATGGGGAACTAATACCAGGTTAAAAAAATGATTGTTGTACAACAGTTCATTGCTCAGCCCATCGGCCAATCTATTATGCGTGCGCCCCATGGAAACTCGATAATCTCCAGAAATCATGGATGAGGACGAATTGATCAACTCAAAAGTTAACGATTGGCTATTTACATGTTGTTTGACCAAAGTCTCATTGAGCAGATAATCTGAAGTACTCCAACTTAGGTTTCCGCTCATTTTAGCAACAGTTTTGATGCTTATAAATAATTTGGAAAGCCCTCCTCTTATTCCTTGAGATAGACTCTGTGCATCACGGTTATTAATACTAGTGGTGCTGCGTCCCAAACTGTCCAATACCGTGTTAAACATGTAGTCGCGCCAGCTCATGCTGACATTATAACCCAGATTGGCAAAGTGTGCCTTCAAGGTGTTTTTATACTCATAATTTATTCCAGTACTGAGATTTTCATCTTTAAGTAACCGTGCATCATACTTTTGGATACTCCGATACTGACTAATGATGTAACCATTATAGAAGTTGCCAAGCCCACCAAAGTTTCGCCCTCCGCTCAGGTTTGCACCGAGACTGTTCTTACTGTTAAGCAGATAGGTCATCGAAGCAGATGGATTCCAACTGCTCCGGAATTCATTTTTCAAGCGCTGTATCCCCTGCTGTTTGACATTATAGTAATATTGACTGAATGGCAGATTGAAACTGTATCTAAACTTACGCACTTCTTTTCCAATTTGGAGCGCCATACGCAACTGCATCTGCGCGCTATTCATATCATTGAAATAACCGGTGTCCAATTTTCGAACGTCTTCCTGATCTTTGATCTCGATATGACTGTTCAACTTACTGCTATTATAGTTCAGATGAATACTGGGCGAGAATGTCCATCTTTTAATCTTTCGGGATAGACTCAAGCCGTTTTCAAAATTAAAGCTCTTAAAACGGACGATCTGCCCCATCCGATCATATGGCTTCCCTTCATTGATCAACGATTCAAATTGACCTGGATTGACTGAAAGACGTTGGGGTGTACTGTGCCACTCTATCGTAGAGGTGATATTAACCAACTGTTTACCTATAAAACGGCCAAGTGAAAAAGAATTAAGAAAGGCTTCGTCTAAAAATTTTTTGTCCTGATGTATAGGGGTGTCTTCATTAAAAAGGATATTTCCGACACTGTTGTTCCATTGCTTACGATAATTGGTACTGTTGCGGAGATAAATGTTGGATTCATTTTTCTCGACCAATACCCCAATATTTAACTCATCAACACCATAACTATTGTCCACGACTTCTTGATTTTGAATTACTTCCTTATTTGTAAAATACTGTGTCGTGGTTGTTCCTTGACGCTTTCGATTATCATGGAAGTAAGAAAAATTGCCTTTGACTTCGAGACCACTCTTCAACTTTTGAATCATATTGCTACTCACTAGAAAAATTTGATTGTCCAACCATTTTTTCTGATCGAAACCCGGAGTGGCCACATCTCGAATAGAAAGATAGGTCGGACCATCGGAAAAGCTAGACCGGGATGAAAAATACCCGGTACCTGAATAGAATGGTTTTAACTGCTGTGACACATCGTCGCCAATATTGTTTGTCTGAAATGAATTGAGTATTTGAAAGGTCTTGGCAAATGTCATCGGTGTTATATTGCCATCCCAAAGCGCTGGGGTGGCACCCAAACCAATTTTACCTGTACCTGTAGTGGTAAATTTCTTAAGCTGCAGATTAAGTGTGGCGCGATTGGAAAAAACCAACTTATCCAACATTTTAATCGGTTGATGATTTTCAAGAATCTGTACTTTCAAAACCGCATCTGCAGGAAGGTTTTGATTGATAATTCCATAGCGTCCGCCCATCATATCCAAACCATTGACGCGATACTGCTGAATCGGTTCACCTTGATAAAAAATCTGACCTCCACGCATCTCTACTCCTGGAAGCTTCTTGATAATATCACCTATTACCCGATCTTGTTTTCCCGTAAAAGAGGCTACATTATAATTGATAGTATCTTTTCGATTGTAAACGGGTACATCAGATACCTTTACTTCTTGTATCTTCCTCACCTCGCTTTTTAAAATATAAGCATAGTTAGCGCTAGCATTGACAATATGTACGCTACGTTTGGCATAGCTGAGATGATTAAAATCCATCTGTATTGAATCTGCATCGGTGCCTTTGATCGTCAATTTGAAGGCTCCGCCTGCATCGCTTTTTGAAAACCCCAACAACGCTGCAGAATTGATCTTTTTATAGGATACCGAAACATTAGCGATCGGTTTTTGATTTTCGTCGAGTAATTTCCCCGTAATAACAGTTTGGGCAAATGAATGGACACTAACCAATATAAAAATGACTGTAAAAAACAGCTTATCTCTCATATGGATCTTTTTTTTTATCAAATTAATGCCGCTCGATGTGGTTATTATCTGTCTTTGTATCTAGTGTGACTCTTCGTTTAGCTTCTTCATCCAACCTTGTTCCAGTTGCTAAAGCATATGCGGTCATATTGTTTCTTAAATCTTTTCGGTCTTTATAAAAAGATTCTTTTGTTGTCTTTTGAAGATCAAGATCTGGACGTAGCTGATCTAAAGTGAATGAGATGCTATTTACTTTACCTATGGAAGCGATATCGAATGTAAAATACTTATCCTGATCTGATATCGATAACACTAAACCCGGAAGTCCAGAAAACTTGTACGGTCCATCTGAAATCGGGATATCCATGGTGAACCACGCTGTCCATTTTCTCCCACCCCAATCTGTAGTCGCCTTTTGACAAACAAAACCATGAATATGAGCAGTGTCCGGATGCATTTCCCATTGCATCACCTCCTTCTTTTCCTCGTAGTAGGACAGCTCATTATTTCCACTAAATCCCATCCCGTTTAAAGGCTCATAGGTGGAAATAACATCTCCTCTTTTCACAATCAAAAAGTTATTGGGCTCTATACGACCATAACTGTAGACAAACATGTTACTACCCTGTGTCAGCGCCAATGCTGAATCAGCTCTAAATTTTGATAGGGTCTGAAAATGACTTTCTTGCTCACCGATCGTCAGTTGTGTAAAAACACTTTTTCGGGAGGTAATGGAAGTACTATCGCTCTGATAGGTAAACTTATAAAGGATCTTCGTATCAAATTTCACAGGTTTGACCTGAGCTTTAACAGTGAATTGAAACAATAAAAAAAATAGTGGGAAAAATATTATTTTCATAACGCATGATATTACAGAATGATCAAACCAATTTCTTGACTATTCTTATTTGATTCAGAAAGATCCACTGGTGGTTATTAAAATTTAAGTTTATACTTAAAGATAAATAAACAGTCTCAAATATTAAACTAATAAATTGAATCAATCGATTGCGTAATTTTCAGCGCAAATAAATAAGGTTCAGTGATATTACAGAGAAGGAATTGCTTTTAGCCTAAATAAAGCTAAAACTATTATGATAATGGCGAACTGATTAAGAAAGTGGATTTTCTATCTTTGGGAATTCCCTAATTCAGGATAAAAAAAGATGGTTTTTGATTATTCGAAAAGTGTAAAAGAGATGGATAATCCTGTCTGACTATCCATCTCTTTTACACTTTACAAAAAGAACATATGGCGATGAAAAAGTAAACCACTGATTTAATTCTCCATAGAATTACCTAAATAAAACCAACTTGCTTCCTGAACGTGCTTTACTTTGGTCAATTCAAAAATCAGTTCTTCAATCTTATCGTCACTTTTACCAACTGTGGAAAGTTTTACATTTAATATGACTGTGTTTGCATTCTCGACAGATACATTGCGTAGGACAGATCGTAGCAAATATGTATGTCTATTCTCAATCTGACCAACAATATGACTCCGGATATCCGTCTCATCTTCAACTTTACAGGTTACTTTGATTAAATAAAAGGCTTCCTGTACTTTTCTGCTTTTATACGATTTTAATGCTCCTAACCAATCACTAAACGGTCCCATCGCAATATGAGTAAACAGGATCGCACCGGTCACAATAGTGGCTTCGATATATAAAGCCATACCACATAACGTGCCGACCGCGGCCGAACACCAGATCGTTGCAGCCGTATTAAGGCCACGTATCGTCAAGCCATCTTTCATAATGACACCTGCACCAAGAAATCCGATACCGGTCACAATCTGTGCTGCAATACGTCCTGGATCGCCACCATCGGCACCATATAGGTATACTGATAACAGCATGTATGCAGCAGCACCAATGGAGACCAGCGCATTTGTACGTAATCCTGCGCTCTTGTCCCGCCACTGACGTTCTGCTCCTATTGAAAGACCTAAGGCAAATGCGATGGCAATTCGTGTAATAAAATCGACCGAATCTAAATAACCAGTTTGTATGAGTAAAAATTGAATGTTCATGCTTATAAAATATCTTTTTAAAGTTAGTCTTTACTTCTTTAAATAGATATGAAATCTTAATTTAAAAGAGCTGAATCCAATTATTATGCTACTACCCTCTATTTTTATTATACTAGATCATAGCATTGCTGGAGTAAACCCTATAATTCAACGTCTTTAAATTTTTCTGGAAAGACTCTTCTCAATTCATAATCTAGATTGTGTGAAGCGAAGTTATCATCTCTAATCTTGCCTGATTCATCAACAAGTATATAGCGCGGTATACCGTTAAATTTGAATAACTCTCGCAATGCAAGGTATTCATCGGCAGTAACACGATAGGAATTTTTAAGGAAATTTGTCTGATTATAATCCTCAAAAAATTTGGTATCTGGAGTGCCTCTTTCGTCTGTAATGAAAAGGAAGTCGAGATCAGGGTTGTCCGCTAATTTTTTTCTTTTGTCTACACTACTTTCGATTCCTGCCCGACATGGACCACACCACTGCGCCCAAAAATCTATGACCAATACCTTCCCTTGATGCTTCTCAATCAATTTTTTGAATATTTTAGCGCCAAAAGTATCCGGAAGTTCATAACCTGTTTTTTTTAATTCTTTTAATTTCAGTAATCGTGTAACTTCATTTTGAAACAAAGGTGCCTCTACACTTGATAAAAAGCTTTGGACATATTTGTCAAGTACGCTATTTATTGAGATGTCATCGATATAACTTTTGACTTCCCTAAGTTGAGCAATCTGATAAATAAAGGGTGTATGCTGGGTATGGTATATTTTTTTAAAATTTTCTAATAGCAACTCTTCCCGATTTTCATCACTTTGGTACTTAAACCTGTCAAATAGCGGTGAAAATTCAAATCGATTAATAAATGTAGAAAACTCTTGCGAAGTGAATAGGATGTAGTCATCCAAGTCTAATCGATTTATAAAACTATAATAAGATGGTTCTATTTCAATTTTTAAAATCTGATTGTTCGTATCTTGTTTACTGTAATAATCTCGACCTATTGTATAATCAAAAATATAGTTTGCATATAGGAGATTGGCATTGTTTCGAATTAGCTGACTTGCAAGTGGCAACCTAGGGTTATTCTTTAATATTTCATCAATTCGCTTTATTTCTATATCCCAGGCTTGGAGCTGATTTTGAAGAAAAATAGTTGGAGTTTGATTTTTTTGAACCTCTCTGAGTATACTGTAATTGGGTTCGTTGATTTTAAAATTCCAGATTTGTTCATTTATTTGTTTAGACGGACCTAAATAAGTTGTATACTTCATGGTATAACTACGATCGCGATAGCGGTCCATCTGAAGAAAATCTTTCCAGTCCAAGACCATTCCCAAGGTTTGTCCAGGTTCGATATAGAATGGAAACGGCTGGTCCTTTATGTAAAGATGATTCATCATGGGGTGAAATAGTTCCATTTTAACCTCGAATCGGCCATCGGGATAAATCTGTATGGTAGTGGGGTAGTCTTCTCTTGTTAAAGAATTTTGATGATATATAATTCCGCTAGTGAATGCTGAACGAATGTCATATCCTTTGATATATCCCACAATGCTAGCGCTATCTTTTTGAAAAAATGTAGCATTCTTTAGTTCGCTAGTTTGCTGATTTTTTGACTTTGAAATTTGGCTATCCATCCATTTTTGTACTGACTCTGGGATAGTGGTATTTTTCTCTTGATCATTGCTTTTAGAAAGAGAAACACCATATAACAATGCTGATTTGGCCTCACCATAATTGATTTTATTAACAGTTTTTGGTAAGGGCGGAAAAAACAACTGAATTAAGGTATCTCCTGATGCGGGAGTAAAGAGTTCTTTACCTAAAACTGCCCCACGTAATGAGTCTACAAAGTACTTCTTATTGGTATCGCAATCTTCTAAGTAGGTATCTTTATCAAATTTGGTCCACCAATTTGGTAAGAAAGTAATTCTTAAATCAACCACAGTAGCTCTGGGAAGCATTTGTATCTTTTCAATCTTGTATAACCCGGTATTCGTAAATTCTATTTCGGGATTGCTTACCGTCTGTGCATAGGACATGGATTGGCATAGGATGGCGATTCCTAAGGTTATAATTGATTTCAACATACAATATGGTTTATAATTTACTTAAAGATAATTAATTTCTACTTGTTATTCCTTGTTTTTCTGAATCTAAAAGTTTCGTTTTAAATTCATTATCCATATTTCTTGATATACGTTGATTTGGAGTTAATAAGAAATGTAAGATTCACTATCTATATAATATTAGTTGACTCGACAAGCTCCTGCCTCTTCCAATTTTTAAATTATATAATATGATAAGAGAAATATATGCTAAGGAAAAAATGATATCGCATTAGCACGCTTTTTCAGATTAAACGAAAAATCACCAGAGGTGGTAATGACATTTTTTTTTACAAAAAAATCACTGACATTCAATACATTAATCAACACAATGTAAAATCCTAAATAATAATTCTAAAATTAAAGATAATACCATTGAGTAAATATTAATCCAATTCATTATCTTGCAGCGATATTTACTTACCTAATCTATGATATTAACCTATTGCCAAATATTAGATTAAGATTTGTAACTGTACCATATATTTAACTGATCTAAAAAAATGAAAATGTTTTTCAAATTAGCAGCTGTTGTAACAGTTTTTGCTATGCTAACTTCTTGTTATTCTTACACGAGTGTGGTAGGAAATGGGGCTCAAGGAAATCAATCAACCACAAAATGGAATCACTATGTGATAGCTGGTTTAGCACCTGTAGGAGTATCGGATTCTAAAGAAATGGCTGGAGGTGCCGAAAATTACACGGTTCATACGAGACAATCTTTTGTTAATGGCCTTTTATCGGCAATTACTTTTGGTATCTATACACCAACCGTTACAACTGTTACTAAATAGTAATTTCTGAAATTTACTAAAAGACTACTTCTTAAAGAGTAGTCTTTTAACAATTGGTCCAAATAATAGATATGAAAAAAGTATATTATTACTTAACGATCGCATTCTGCATTTGCATAATATTCAATATATTGACAGCAATATTTTCGTACCAAAAACCGTTAGATGCTTATAACTATGGATATTTAGTAGGTAAATTCCTTTTGCTGATTATTCTGATTTATACCGCTATAAGAATACGCTCCAAAATAACCTCTTCGCATTAATATACTCTTTTCTGATACATCAATAAAAAACGCTTACAGTGTCTTGAAACCTTTGCATCAACTATTTATTGTAAATGATAGCTTGTAAACTGTATTCGCTCCAATCGTTATCTGATTTCTTTAAACTTGGAATCACCTTAGGCTCAACTGAATATATTTATTATGAAAATGACTATTCTCATCTTCCAGACTTATTATAAATTCTTTATCTCAAAGAGATGATCTAAAAAAGGATGGTATTCTAATTGGTGATTTTTTTCTAATAGGCAGCAAAATCTAATTGATAATATTTCACTAGTTGCTAAATAGCACATGTATGAAAGCAACGATCAAATCTTACATACACAAAATTGTTTTTAGATCATTTTTATTAGATTTAACCCATGAAGCTTATAATATTTGATTTAGACGGAACATTATTAGATACACTACAAGATTTGGGTGATAGTTGCAATATGATCCTGGAGCGATATGGTTATCCAACTCATCCTCTTGAATCTTACAAGAAATTTGTAGGGAATGGTGTCCGAATGCTTATCGAAAGAGCATTGCCTCAAGATGCGAGGACTGACGATACTATAGCCCACCTACTTTCAGCATTTAAGAAATATTACGAAGAAAAAGCCGAGAGCCATACTAAACCATATGCTGGTATTATTCAATTATTACAAGATCTGAAGTCGTCAGGTTATTTAATTTCGATTGCATCGAATAAATATCATGAGGCTGTCCTGCCATTGGTGGCAAAATATTTTTCGGAGTTTTCATTTGATCTGATATTGGGTCATCGAAATGGACACCCGGCTAAACCGGATCCTGATATTGTATTCGATACGCTCAATATACTGAACGTAAAACCTGATGATTGTTGTTATGTCGGTGATTCGTCGGTCGATATGGATACTGCCAACAATGCTGGTGTGCAAGCAATAGGAGTCTCATGGGGTTTTCGGGAAGTCGATGAATTGAGGCGACATGGAGCAACATTTATTATTGATGAACCGAAGCAACTGCTGGATATTTTGACATCATCGTCAATATCGCTACAATAATTAAAAACATAAAAGCCACATCGCAACGTTGTATCACCGAGAGTTAGACTCTTTCTATTCACAGTCCAACGCGATGTGGCTTTTCATAAGTGTATAAAAAATTAGTAATTTCACACTATAACTATTCATGCACTATTATTCGATTTTTTCAATATTTCTATAAGAGGCATCTCATTAAAAGATGATATCTTTTCTTCTACTTTCGGGCATCACTTTCAAGAATTCCATTTTCCCATTTTTATAAGTACCTTCAATAACCGTGTTTTTAAAAGCATGTACTTTAAAATTCACATCCCAGTCTTTTGGCCAAGCCGGCAACATATAAATCTTATCTCCGTCACATTGAACCAACATTTCCTGTAAGGTATTCATCATATTGCCAACACCGTCATAGTCTGGCTTCCAATCGTGCGGGCTATCCATGTATCCTTTAAATCGAAAACCTTTTAGATATGCACCGCTACGGGCTTTAATATCTTTGGCAGCTTCTGCGGCAAGACCCAAACGAGCAGCAAAAATTCCTGTTTGATACCAGCATACCCGACCTGGATTGGGCATATTGAAATAGGCTCGCTCAACTTCTTTAATATTGGGTTTATGGATCCCATAAATCCGAAATGGAAATAAACAATATAAATCCGGTGCTTCATAATTTGTTCTTTGAGGACTATAAAAAGCAGCATTGTCCACCACAACGTTCCCAAGACTATCCTTTTTCTTAGGCAGATCGGGAATAGTGGACAGCATATTAGTCCAATTCTGTTTATCTTCAGGAGTTAATATACTTTGAGGTAGTTTTAACAGCTCTTCTAGTACATAATGAAGTCCTGCAACAGAAGGCATATCATTGATAACATCAGTCCAATATGTTTCTAATCCGTGGCTTGGAAAGATCCATAACTTACCCTGCTCATCTTTCTTAAAACGTGTACTGTAAAACTGAAGTGCTTTTCGTGCCCAAGGCAACGCTTTTGTTTTTAAAAACGCTTCGTCACCGGTATAATGATAGTAATCAAGCATCATCACTGACATCTCTAAACATTGTTGCCATATGTCTTTTGTATATTCTTCAGAATATGTGTCGGATCCTAATCCAAAATCGCCCATTCCCGGTAAGCCGAATGTACTGATACATTCCTGCATATAGATTCCTGATGCACCATAATATTTGTTTGATCTGGCTTCAAAAGTCTTCGCTTGCTTGATATAAAAATCAAAAAACGGTTTCATCATGTCAAAATTACCCTGTGCAAACTGTGGAAGATATAAGAAGCGCACATTCTGCCACCAGTAATTCACGCCATAAAATCGATAATCTGCTGAATAATTCTTTTGACGTACATCAGGTCCATAATAGGCATACTTTGGATCTACATTAAAAATTCCTCCTTGGAATCGAGCAGGAAATTCATTCCGCATCTGACAGGCCATTTGATATTTAGAGAGTATATAAGTCTGGGTGTAAGTTGATAAGCTATCGTATCCATTATTAATATCAATCCATCCTCTATTCCAAAAATCTGTCCACCACTTAGCGGTTTGTTGATAGGCTTTTTTAGGACTAGGAGACTGAGCAATCCATCGAGCAATTTCCTTTTCCCAAGTCGCCGGATCAGGCGTTTGCCGGGTATAACCGGCGATCCGAATATCAATGTTTTTTAATGGTCTCTTGGTGTGTAAAACGCTATCAGAAAGACTTACTAAACCTGAAGCTTTGATATAACCTCCAAAAGTATTATCCTTTAAGGGATCAATAATCTGATTCGCAAAGTCTTCCATTCCTTGTTTCTTAATGTGCACAGGCACACTGCTATAGGCATTTCGATGATACCAAGCAATAACATCCGTTTTTTTAAGAAAAACATCTGCAGATTCCCAGGCTTCTGCCCCGTCCGGAACTCCGGTTCTATAGAGCCAGGTAGAAGCAAGTTCTTCCGTATTGAGTTCATGTTTATTTTTTCTCCAGTTTTCCAAAGTCACCTTTACCTGAACTGGTTTTTCACTATATCCAGAAATATACATCACAGGAGAGTTTGCATCAATAAAGATCTTTAAATTTAACTCCTCTCCTTTTTTCCCCGCTAAAATTTTTAATGTTCCTTCTTTCAGATTCAATTCCTGACGGAAGGGCTTCCCTTTAAAAAAAGGACTCTCTGAAAAGGAAATTCTAACCCTTCCTAACTTTAACAGCCGTTGTAATTCAGAATGTGAATCATTACGCGAGAGATATAATAATAGATCGCCATTTTCTTCTACCCAGACGTTACTGCCTAGACTTCCATTACCAATTGGAACATTACCTGTTTCGTTAATAGATGGCGTATTAAAAACGATTTTATAGTTATTGTTCTCTTCCTGCGGAAATGCTTCGAATATCAGCAATTGCACTATAAACAAGATGGTTAGTCGGAGTTTACTCATTTTTTAAAAATATTTTGGATACAAACTGCAGATAGCACAACTTTCATAAATTATAGGAGATCGATCAAATCAATGTGTCAATACGAATTGATAAATTAATAGCTTGCCTAATCAACTTTTAAAATAAATAGATGCTAATAGCTGCAATTGGTTATTATTAAATTGTTTTTCTTCCTATAAAGCTATAGAGTAAAGTCATAAAGTATGCATTCAATATTAACATGAAATGCATGCATTATTAACTTCTTTAGAAAAGGGCTAAATAACTTAGTAAATGATGTTTAATAATTTATCAAAGAGCCACTTAGGATTACTTTTATAATTTAAACTATCTTTGTAACACAATCTCTTAACACTGTCAAGATGGATTTTGAAATCTTATTGAAACAAATTGATTTTATAAAAGAAATCGATAAGGTCAAATACATACACCGGAAAACTAAATTGTTCAATAGTAACCGTAATGAAAATGATGCGGAACACAGTTGGCATCTGGCGATGATGGCATTGATTTTGGCTGAACATGCAAACGAACCAATTGATGTATTGAAGGTGGTAAAAATGGTTCTGATCCATGATATTGTTGAAATTGACGCTGGAGATACCTTCATTTACGATATGCAAAAAAATCATGTTAATACAGACCAAGAAAGACTAGCTGCTAATCGAATTTTTGGTCTGTTACCTCAAGAACAGTCGAAAGAATTTATTGCAGTATGGGAAGAATTTGAGGCAGGTTTAACTGCTGAAGCTAAGTTTGCGAGAACAATGGACCGACTGGAGCCTCTCTTGCAAAACACTTCAAATAATGGGGGAACCTGGAAAGAGTTTGATGTTGATTACAGTAAGGTTATCGAAAAAAAGAAAATCATTAATGAGGGATCTACTACGATATGGAAGTATGCTGAAGAACTCATCAACGAAAGCGTGGAAAAGGGTATTTTAAGAAAAGATTAAACTGCAAATAACTCATTTATTCTAGTTGTTCGGTGGAACGTTTTAAGGTAAGAACTGTGATTTCGGGCCATACGCCCACCCTGCCTTTCAGACCATGATAACCGAAGCCTCTATTGACATATAAAAATTTTCCGTCTCGTTGGTACAGTCCTGCCCATTGTTTATAAAAGTACTGGATAGGACTCCATTTAAAACCAAAAAGCTCAATTCCAAACTGCATACCATGCGTATGACCAGCCAAGGTGAGGTGAACATGTTTAGCGTGATCTACAGTAACTGCATCCCAGTGTGATGGATCATGAGACATCAGGATCTTAAAGGAATCGGCAGGTATAGCAGCTGTTGCTTGATTGAGATTGCCAAACTGATGGAAACCGCCTTTGCCCCAATTCTCCACCCCGACTAATGCAATACGTTGTCCATGCTTATGCAGTAAGACAGCTTCATTAAGTAATAATTTGAAACCCATCTCACTGTGTATTTCTTTAACACGCATCAGATTTGCCTCTTTAAGTGATGTACTGGACCATTTGGTATAATCACCATAGTCATGATTACCTAAAACAGAATACTTCCCATAAGGAGCTTTTAAGGTGGTAAAAAGATCAATCCATGGATCCATCTCGGAAGCCATGTTGTTGACCAGATCTCCTGTAAATAAGAGCAGATCACTGTTTTGGGCATTCGCAAGATCAATACCTTTTTGTACACCTTTGATGTTACTTAAACTACCAGAATGGATGTCGGACAATTGTGTAATGGTAAAACCATCGAAAGCTTCGGGTAAATCTGAAAAATGTAAGATCTCTTTTCTAACCCTATAAAAATGACGACCTCTAGTCAGCCCGAAAATAATCGCCAAAAAGACTATGCCAGCAAGTACTGCGACAAGTTCACTAACGTAAAAATTCCTGGGCGGAAAACTACGGAATAGTCGACCAATGTCTTCCAATAATAGAATTGGAACAGAAAATAATTTTGGAATAAAGATAAGCAGCATCGCTGTGATCAAACTCGATGCATAACGCTGAATATCGCTAATACGTTTCCGCAGAAATATAGTGACTATAATAGCACCCAGTACAACAATATCTATAAACCAATAAATGACATGGATCAGCGGATTTGAAAAAAGTGTAATTATTACCTGATAAAAATAAATATCTCCTATCAGGAATAGTAATAAAATTAAAATAAGTCTCTGTGCCATATCGAATAATATTATATAGAGTAAGGCGAATGCCGTGCCAAAACATAAAATGAGTTACAGAACATTTATTCCTATTCGACAGGTATGCGTAAAATCACTAATGTACCGCCACCTTCTGGAATTTCTGTAATAGAGACACTTGCTTTTTTACCCAATAATTGTATTCGCTCATGACTGATCGTACCTGATAATGAACGATGTGCAGGATCAAAATTACTTTTTTCAGTTTTACCACTATCTGCAATCTTTACTTGTAAGATATCTTGTTCTATCTCAAAGTGAATACTAATATCTCCTAGACCTTCTTCCAAATCGATCCCGTGAAGTATCGCATTTTCTACATAAGGCTGAATAAGCATGGGCGGAACCATAATTGCTCCCAGATCATGTTCGCTTGATTGTAATATAGTATATCTAAATGCATTTTCATAACGCATTTGCTGTAAGCTTAAGTAGTTTTCTAACGTTTCAATCTCCTCATCTAGAGGTACAAGATTTTCACGGCTGAGCTCCAAACTGCTACGCAATAATCGACTAAAACGGTTGAGGTATTTGATAGCAATTTCCTTTTTATCCAACCGCACAAAACTCTGTACAGCGGCTAATGTATTAAAGATAAAATGGGGTTCCATCTGTGTGCGTAACAATTGTTGCTGCAATAGTATTTTTTCTTTTTCTTGAAGATAACGACGTTGACGAAAACTATAAAACAAAAACAATACGGTGACACCAAGGAGGATAATACCTAAAACAGATACGGCAAGCCATAAACGATTTTGTTGCAATTGCAGTTTATTAATTTTTATACCTTCATTTAATTTATGAATAGAGCGATCTTTAGTCTGCAACTGATGAAGAGCATTCATTTCTGCAACAGCTTGTGTATTTTCTGTCTGATAGATTCCTTTTTGTAATGCTGCTGTTCGAATCAATACCGCTATGGCTTCATTTTTCTTTCCCTGTAAATTGTACAATGACGCCAAGCTTTGCTGATAAACCAGATCACTGTCTGCGAAAATTAGTGCTGTATGTTTTTCCTTTAGAAGTTTTGCTTTTTCAAGAAATTGTGAGGCTAATGTTGCGTATTTTTGGGCCGTATAAATAGCTGCAATATTGCAGTAATCGATAAAAAGATTATTAATTTCACTCGAAGTTGCCTCTTCATTGTACAGATATCCATCTGATTTAATTTTAAGAAGCTGATAATGAAGTAACGAATCAAGTTGCTTATGTTTTTCAAAATATTGAATTTTAGAATCGTATAGAAAACTAATATTATATTTATTAGGGTTCTGCGCATGTAGTACTTCCAGTTTTTGAAGATAAAAAGCCATACTATCTGCTGGTTTCTGGCGCTTATTCAAAGTCTGTATCATTTGTACCAGCACACGTTGTCGATTAATATGTCCTTGTGGCAATGAATCTGCCATAGGCAAAGCAGCACGGTTCATTTTTTCAGCTAAGTCATACTGAAAGCTTAAGAGGTTACTTTGTGCTGCAGATAGTAACATAGATGTTTTTGCTATAAATGACAGATCTACCGTTGAGTCTGCTAAAACAATTGCGGCTGCTTTGTTATAATAATAACTGGCTTCTTTCATCCGGGCTCCCATACTCAAAACATTCCCCATCCCATTGTATATAAGCGCCTTATTCTTAAAATTACCATCAGTAGGATCTATTAATTCAAGTGCGCTTTCGATCAGAACGCGAGAAGAATCATTGCCCAGCATACTGTAGAGCCTTGCCAATTGATATTTAACGGTTGATGATTGTATGGTATCATTTTTCACAATGGGGTTTCGATCGAGTTTTCGCCAAACAGTAATCAATGAATCTCTATTGGTGGGATTAGCTCCTACTTTTTCCAAATCCTTTATCTGAACCGAAATGGCATCATCAGATTTTGCCAACAAAACTTTCTTGTTATTGTCTTTACAAGATGAAAAAACTATAACCATGCATAAATAAAAAATAAGTAGCTGTATACGTATCATTTTTTCAAAAAAAGTTGGGTTAATATCGTATTCTTCCGTCGTGTAGAGATTGGAATCTCTTCTTTATTTTTCAGAACAATATATTCGGATCGGTTAATGCCTGAGATATATTGCTGATTAACCAAATAAGACTGATGCGTGCGTAAGAAATGTGGAGCTGGCAAAAGTTCCTCGTAATACTTAAGAGGTCTTGAGATAAGCTCCTTATCACCATTACTTAAAATGAAAAGAGTATATGGACCATCACCTTTACAATAGACAATATCACTAACAGAAACAATGCGTGTGTTATTAATGGAATTCAAAACAATACTTTCTGGTAATGCACCTATCTGGATTGAATTCTGTGCTAAAGACAATTGTTGCATCCATTGCGGATTATTTTCCCTTCGACGACGATATCGCTCTAATGCCTCCTGGAGCTCTACCTCATTAATAGGCTTGAGCAGATAATCGAGTGCGCCGTACTTGATGGCCTTTATAGCAAAATGATTATATGCAGTAATGAATATTATATTTTGTGGAATGGGAGTTAATTTTTTCAACAAATCGAATGCTGTTCCATCTTTGAGCTGAATATCCATAAATATTACATCTGGTTGCTTTTCTTCAAGCAACTTGATGGCTTGATGTACGCTGTCTGCCCAACCCACAAGTTCGGTATTGGTTTCTTGCTGTATCAGGTAAGCGATCTCTTTACGAACTGCAGGCTCGTCTTCTATTATGGCAACGGTTATCATCTTTTCACTTTTAGCTATTGTAAAGATAGTATATTGTAAGTGCTCTAAAATAAATTCATTTTTTAAATTTAACGATATAGCAATAAGAAATAAACATTTGAAAATAGTTTAAAGATCAGCATCGAGATTGGAACGATCATTTTTTAAAGTTCTATTCTCATGAGATGATAATCGAATAACGTATTGAATAACAAAAGCGCCAGATCTTTATTAGATTGGCGCTTTTGTTATCTATTGAACTGGATACTTATGTTTCCTGATCAACAACAGGATATACTTATTTCAATATTTTAAAAGATTTTGCTTGTTTCATTACTTTAAACAAAGCAAATGCACATAAAATCGACATTGTGGTAAAAATCAAATCAATAAATAAGATATCATATGATTTTGTTTGAAATGTATTCCAGATCCAGAGATTTGTGGTGATACCATTTACAATCGGTACTGCCAAACACAAAATGGTTGATAAGAATAGGGTATGCTTGTTTACTTTCGTTAGATCACGCAATATTAATAAATAGATGATCATCACTAACCAACTATAAAAATAAAGACTATAGATAAAACTCTGATTTACGACAGCTGAAAATTTTATGACAATAAAGGTAAATGCAGTAATAGGAAGCATACTCAATGACATGGATATGAAAAGATTGGCTGCCCAAAAATTAAACTTCCTTTTATATGCAGGAATATTAGGTTTTTCCCGTGCAACCAGCCAAATCATAATGCCTGAAATAATGACGACACAGCCCAGCAAACCCAAAACGAAATAAACGATACGCAAGGTTCTTCCTCCAAAATCTCCAAAATGAAGGTGATAAACCAAACTCTTAACCCAATCAACATATGTTACATCTGTTGTAGGTGATTTCACTGATGAAGGTTTTCCTTCAGCGGCTTTCATAAGAACGTAACCAGATCCCGCAAAACTAGCGCTGGGTTTAGGTTTAGTTTCTAAAGCAATTTCCATACTTTTATCTCCAAAATTTCGGATATATAGTCTCGAAATATCCGATTCTGGCCATTCATTCATCCAGTGGTTTACGAATGCGTTGACATCTAATTCTTTGGATAAGGGCTGATAACTGTAAGTTGGTTCCATCGCTCTGTTATACTGAAGCTCCTGGTATAATTTATTCTGATCACCATTGTAAATTAATTTACTAAATGGTGAAATCAATACATAATTGACGATAAGAACAACTCCTGTAATGGCAAATATCAATTGAAATGGAAATCCAATAACTCCCAAAACAGTATGCATGTCGGTCCAGACTGTTTTCCATTTACTCCAGGGTCTAAATAAAAAGAAGTTATTTTTAATCTTATCCCAGTGAAGAAATAAACCTGTTATCAAAGCAAAAAGAAATAAGAATGAAACAATACCCGCTAGAAGGTAGCCGAAAGGTGTTCCGAGTTGGATTGGAATCTGATTGAGTGGAGCTAAGAAATGTAAGCGGTACAAAAACTCGCCCATATCATAGCCTTCATCATAAGAACTTTGTTTCTTATCAACAAAGGAGTGTAAGAAATAGGCTGAATCTTCATTTTTTGCACCTCTTCTCTTTCGACCTTTTGATTTCTCTGTTTTTGGTTTTGGCTTACTAATCGTTGTATCTTGAGAGGTACTCATATTGACATAAGTTCCATGGCCTTGTCTCAATAAATAGAAATCGAAATTTCTACCTTGGAGATTATATTTTGTTCCCATAGAATCCAATATATAATTGAAGTCAGCGGGAGCTTCTACATTGCTAAGCGATTTACCTTTTTGCCATGCAGCGATATCATCTTTAAAAAAAGAGAAAGAGCCTGCAAAAAAGATCACATAAAGCAGTGTTGCGATAACAATACCACTGATCGTGTGGGTATGAAAGTAAATATTATATTTTCTTTGATCCATGGTATAAACTTAATGATTGATAATATAAGGCAGCGAAAACAATAAAGTAAGGCCAATATAAGTTAGTGCCAATCGCCACAATTTAGGCTCTAAAAATGCCCAGAATAATAAAAATGCCCAAAGTAAATATCCGGTAAAGAATGCTGTAGCAATTACATTTTCTGGTGGAAATAATGCTGTTAATAATACATGAAAACTGATCATGACCGTATAACCACCTAGGGTTCCCAACAAAATACGACAAAGCCTTATCCAGGGAGATTTTGTTAAATATTTTTTATTAGCAGGCATATATTAATGGATAAATACTTCAATCAGAAATGAACATAAATAAATTCCTAATACTACGCGATAACCAAAGTAGGAAAAAGGAAAGAAAAAGACTCCTAGACAGCCCATACACATCAGGATAACAAAAAAAGCAAATATTCCACTTGCTATACCTACAGCATAAATCAAGCAGGCAATAGCTAATAGGAACAGAACTATTGCTATTGTACGTGATTGTTTTTTTCGATCGGCGAGATAGGCCCAAAGTTTGGATTTATTCTTCCACGCAATACGTTTGGAAGTATTCATCCATAACATAAATGCAATAAACAATATTAAACATACTGTACTTATCATAATGAGAAAAGCAATTTAAAAGATAGAACTTGGGAATCTCTTTGAGATTCCCTTATGCTCTACCTGTTATTGATATGAAACAATTTTTTATACTAAATATTTATTGAATACGTGTGACAGCAGTTATTGATCCACCTTCAACTTTCAAACCCTGTGTTGCTACTGCAGTAGACGCATTAACTTTATACACATAACTCACCGCATCTGTTAATGCAACTCCAATAAAAGCATTTCCATCTTTTGCTGTATAGTTATTATATGAAATTTCCTTAATTTTACTTAGTTCAGGCATTCCGGTTACATCTTGGTATGTTTTATTATAAACATCGAGTATACCAATACGTTTCCCATCTGCATACCCCCCTTTTTCTGCTTTTGTGGTCATTTGAACTACAAATTTCCCCTTACCTACATAGATCCAATTTGTAATGTTTTTTCCACCGCTGATAGCTTCGATATCGATATAATATGCTTTATCAAATTCAGTAGTTCCAGATTTTATACGTAAAATAGCAGAAGGTTTTTTAGAGGTAATAGCTCCACCTTTTGTGGCTACTGCCGAAGAAAAAGCATAAACATCTCCTTGCTCATCAACGGCTAATCCATCTCTAAAATAACGTCCGATATAACTCATGCGATCATCTTTTATTACCTTATCCAATTTCATTTCGGGGTATGAATATACCGCAACATATGCACTATCAGGATAAGCGGTGTCAAATGCTGCTTTACAGCAAGCCTGAATGGACATATAAGGAGCATATACTTTATTTCCGACTTGTTTTATCCAAGTGAAGAATGCTGACTCTCCGTTTCCGGCAACTTTTTGTACATTTATAGTTCCTTCTCCTGCTAACAAAAGATTATCGGTATTCAATCGATAATAATTTACCAACGGATTAGTCATTGCTCGTGTAATTTTCATCATCACGATGTCTTCATTGACAGGTGCAAAAGCCTGTACAGTTTCTGTCACAAAATCAGAAAGCTTGTTTAATCTACCATCTAATAAATTATAAACGGCTACTGCTCCGGGGTTACCTTGGCCGTAAAGCATGGAAAAAAACTTATTATTGTGTGTAACGTAATAACGATAGGTACCATCTTGCTCCACCCCCTGCCCAGCTGTGGTCACTCTTCCCGATTCCAGATCTGGCGCAGTCAGTAAATAATCTGCCACACCTGTTGATGCAACAGGTGAAACTGCCAGTACATAATTGCCCTTAACTGTATCAAGATCTATTTTATCCTTATCGCTACATGACACTGTCGTGCTTGCTAAAAAAGCGATGGCAATCACGGTTTTAAGTGTATTATTCATGCTATATGTATTAATATTTAAAATTTACTATTTGTTTATTTATGGTCACGCTGAAAATAATAGCGTAAGTTAATGGCGAAAGAGCGTCCCGGTTTTTGCAGACTAAAATTGTCATAAAGATTTGCATTCGCCAAATTGCGTCCCTCAACACCAATATTATATTTGCCAGAACCTAAGCTATATACAAGATTAACATCGTGGCTTAACTGTTTAGGAATTTGTTTTTTATTTGCAGATGAATTTCCACGACTAGGCCAATACAGCCAAAAATCGTGCACGTACAATAGATTGTAACCGACCGTTAGCTTGTTATTTTTCCCACCAAAATCATGGAATGAAACATCTACATTGGTATTTCCAAATAGATAAGGAATATTTGGCATCTGGTCATTATAAACAGGGCTAACTCCTGTATACCCGGGTTCATACTTTTGCTTATTCTGTAAATACTGATAAGTCAATGAACCTCCAAAATTCAAAAAGTTTTTATAAGAATAATGTACATCTAGGTCTCCTCCACGTGTGCTTACACCATCGCGGTTGTCAGCCACCAATTTCGACTGATTGTTATTTAATCTATTATAAATAAAATCAAAAGAATAGCGATATATCAAATTTCCAGCTACAGAAAAACGATGATCATCGCCCTGCTTCCAGCCATATATAGCTCCCAAATTAATATTGTGACTACGTTCGGGTTTGAGGTTACCATTGGCTTCTTGATTTTCCAGATCACCAAAGATCTCGTAGGAAGTCGGCATTCGATTGGTCATTTCATAAGAAGCTTTTATTTGTAGATCCCGCTGCATAAAGTATGTTGATGCTAGTCCGTATCCAAAACGTGTAACTGAAGAAGACTCTGCTTCCTCAAGTTTATTATTCTGTGTGATCATTTTTCCAAAAACTGTTGTACTCCAATGATCTTTGACATCATAACTATAGCCTAAACCCATCACGTTTTTGATGGAGCGTTGGCCTTGTTCAAGATTACTATTTTGAGGATTGAGTTCATCCTCTCCTTTTCGGTTAAAAGTAGTTGCGACATTACTTAAGGAAAGAGACTGCCGATCAGAAAGTCTATAGTTAGCTGCTAAAGATGCAATACCTTCATTGTTTTTATAAACATACAGCTGTCGACTACGCTCCCCATTGGTACCCATTTCTTTATAATTACCGTACCAATCGTACCTTCTATTCAGCGTATCAATATTCTGCTCCTTACCAAAGTTGTAGTTAGCGTTTAAAGTAACATCCAGACCTTTTATCAAATTATTTTTCTGATATTTTAAAGTTGGCATAACTGTATTTCCGCGACGGTGCCAACCTCCAAATACCGAAACCATACGGGCGCCGGTTTGGATTTCTTTGTAGTTCTGCCCCAAAGTAATACCTAGCAATAATTTGTCTGCATAACTTTTATTGGAAACGCCAACCTGAGCTACTAAAGCCTCATTATGGTACTTATCATGAAACCGCTTTACTTTAACATTTTCTTTCGATTCCCAAGTATTGATATTAGAGACTAATGTTGTTACGGTATAATCGTTGTCTGAGTAGTTTTGATAGGCATTTAACAATACCGTAAGACCGTTTTTATTGGTTACACCTGCATTGACAGCTGTTCTGTGGGTATTAAAAGAACCATAGGAATATGAAGCATCTACAAAGGTGCGCGCTTTAGTAGATGTAACAATGTTAACAGCCCCCCCTAAGGCATCAGAACCTAACCAAATGGGAACAACACCTTTGTATACTTCTACTCTTTCTGCTAAATTGATCGGTATATTATTAATTTGAAAAGAAGTACCGAAATTGTCCATTGGAATTCCATCCAAAAAGAAACGGATATGATTACCGGAGAAGCCGTTAAGTGTCAGACTCGTATTCGAACCCACACCACCTGATTCACGTACACGTACACCAGATACTTTATCCAGTGCATCTGCAATATTTAATGTTGAATTGTATAATTTTGTTGCATCTATTGCCGTAACATTGAAGGCTTGACGGTTTATCTCTTTAATTTTTGTAAGCCCCATCACTTCTACTTCATCGATCCCTTGACTATCATCTTGCATTTCGATAAGAATAGGACTATTGAAGTAATTGGACAAAACCACTTGCTGTCTATTGACCGTGATTTTACCAACGGCAGTTATTTGGATATTAACAGTAGATTTGTTATTTGTAAATGAAAAATTTCCATTTTTATCAGCACGAATAATCTGTTGATCTATTTTCACTGTTGCGAAGGGAACCACCTCAGTTGCGGATTTCACCTGTCCTTTATAACTATTGGTTTTATTTTGCGCTATACCGTTCAAAACGCATAACGACATACCAATAGTCAATATTATTTTGCTATTTTGCATTGTCTTTTAAATTGTAACACTTTTAGGGATATACTACATGCTTAACGTAGTAGTAAAGGCAGCCTAATTACCGTTAGACTACCTTTGGCGTCATACTAGAATTACCGTTCTAGATGACGCTTTTTATTTTACCTGAAAACTTGCGGTAAGTCCCTGCCAATTCTTATTGTAGGTTTTATCGTTCCAATTTCCTGATTGATCCGCCATATGACTGTTTTCGATTACATAAGTGCCAGCCCAGATAGCCTCTGCTTTAATTTTACCCTGACTATCAGTCTTATAGTTTTTGCTCCAACCATTTGGAGACATCACTAAAACTTCTTTATCAGCAACCGGACTATTCCCGCGTAATAACTGAATTTCTACCACATCATTTGTTTTAAAGATTTTGTTTTGGAAGATAAAGTGAGCCGCTAAAGGTATTGCTGCATATCCAGCGTCTTTACCTACTTGAATCTGGCTTTGCGCTAAAAATTCATATCTTGTAGTGCCTCCAAGTTCTTTGGCAGGGTGAGAAACAAAGATCTGATAAATGCCATCTTTAGCAGGTACAAAACTAGCTTCTAAATAATCTCCTTTATCAGTAAGTTTTAGTTCAACCTTATTCTCAGAATCAACAAGATTAAGTTTTAACTGATTCAAGTCAGAATACCAATCTTTTGTCTTTTCAATTTCTCCAGTTGCATATTCTCCATAGTAAACTCGGATGGTATGAGATTGATTTTTAATACCTACAGGATTACTTTCAATCCAAATCGCGTGAGCTTGGACTATTTGGTTACCGCCAAAAAGTACAATCATCGCAATTAATAGTTGCTTAACGTAGTACATTGTTATTTAGATTAATTAAAGATAATGGACAAATATACAAACATTGACAAAATATCCAAGTCCATTTTATAATTTCTATTAAATGAATTTATATCTGGAGTATAACTGGTTTAGGGAATTGGTAACCATAATTATATTTATCAAAAGAACTTTTAAGAAGTCCTAAATATCATTTTGTGAAAATCCATTACTTGTTTCAATCTTCAGTAATTGCCTGTCAATAATCATCAAATCAGAGAAAACAAAAGAGGTTGTATCTGATGATACAACCTCTTTTGTAACGTTTAATAAAGAACTATGGAACTCCTTATAATGAAAGTATCCATTTAACAATTTCATTCGCATCCTCTTGCTTTAATGATGGATGAGCAGGCATGGCTACCTCACCCCAGACACCGCCTCCACCATTGATGATTTTCTTAGATAACAATGATAATGCGTTCTTATTATCTTTATAGTGTTTAGCAACTACTGTATATGCAGGACCAACTGATTTCTTATCGACACCGTGACATGCTTGACAATCAGAGGCTAACACTAAAGCTTTTCCTTTTGGTGTATCTGATCCTTCTTTATGCCCCAATGCTCCGTTTGCTTTATCTAAATCTTTATAAGTCGTATCACTTGGTGATTTTTTTGCCGAAACAGTTTTATTAACACGTTGTGAAGCTAATTCACCTGCATTATAATCGATTCTTGATATTGCTGCATCTGCATTTTTACTGAACCAACCGTTACCATATTCTAAAAGATATATTCTTCCATCAGGACCAACTTCCATATCAATCGCAGAAGCTAATTTTGTATGTGGCATAAATGGTTCCATTTTATCAAAGTCTCCATTTGGTAACATAGTGACTGCTTTGATCCATCCTCTAACCCAATCGTAAATAAATAGCTTGCCATCATAGTAATCTGGATACCTCGTTTCTTTTGGATAAAGATCCGAATAGTATACCGGACCGGTCATCGCATTACGACCTCCTGAACCCACCTGTGGGAAATCTGAGGATTCTGCATAAGGATACCATATAAAGGCCGGTTGTGCTACCGGTAATTCTTTTATACCGGTGTTATTTCGAGAACTATTAATTGGTTTTTGCGGATCAAATGCCTGTCCACTAGTTCCTGTTTCGTAATTATAAGGATTATATGCATAATTATTACCAACGAAAAATGGCCAGCCGAAGAAGCCTGCCTGACGGGCTTGATTCACTTCATCATACCCCCGTGGTCCTCTCCCCAAACTATCCGCATTAGCATCTGGTCCAACTTCTCCCCAATACAGAAAACCTGTTTTCTGATCAATAGAAATTCTGTATGGGTTTCTGTTTCCCATCACATAAATTTCAGGTTTTGTATTTGCCTGTCCCTCTGGAAATAAATTCCCTTTTGGAATCTGATATGAACCGTCTTTTGCTATTTTTATTCTCAAAATTTTACCACGGAGATCATTGCTATTTCCCGAGCTACGTGCAGCATCATACTGCTCATGTCCAGCCCTATCATCCCTTGGTGAATAACCATTGCTGACAAATTTTTGATCCTTTTCGTCAAATGGTGTTGAGTTGTCTCCTGTTGATAAATAAAGATTTCGGTCTTTATCAAATGCCAAAGAACCACCAGTATGACAGCAGATATCTCGTTGTGAATAAAACTGAAGCACAATCTTTTCGGTTCCGAGGTCTAACTTATTATTTTTGAACTCAAAACGTGACAAACGATTAACAGATGTATCCTTTGGACTATAAAAAGCATATATATAATGATTTTCTGCGAAATCTGGATCTATTGTTAACCCCATAAATCCTTCTTCTGCATTAACATTGGGTGTTTCAGTTTTGTGATAAACATCTAACAATCCCACTTGAGTTACTTTTTTTGTTTCTTGATTGTAATGAAGCAATTCTCCCCGACGTTGTGCTACTAGAATATCTAAATTAGGAAGTATGGCCATTTCAGTTGGTTCAAAAAATTCACCTACGGCCAAAGGAACTTTCGTAAATCGTTCCTCTTCTGGAACCCGCTTTGTTTTAGCCTTACCATAATCTAATTCGTAATTATCTCCGATTGCATATTCGATAGCACCTAAGATATGCTTTAAGAATAGTGGGTCTGAATAATCTTCATCTTGATGACCTAACCCTGTATAAAAAGAACGGCCACCATCAAAATCATGATACCAGGCCATTGGCGTCTCGGCCATTTGTTCTGGATTTGCATATACCTCCTTATTGATATTCATTAACACATGGGTAGCTTCATAACGTTTTTTAAAGACATACCACTCATCTGTATGTACCCAAGTATCGGGAAGCGTTTTTGTTGCCGGATGTTTTTTATCAACCACCGTTAATTTTCCTTCTTTGACCTCAGGATGAGTAGCAAAGTATCCACCTACCAACCTTCCATACCAGCCCCAATCATACTCGGCATCGGCAGCTCCATGAATACCGACAAAGCCTCCCCCAGCTTGTATGTAACGCTCAAAATCGGCTTCCTGATAATTATTCAAAAGATCACCAGTCGTATTTAGGAATACTACAGCTGAATAATTTTTTAACGAATCTTCATTGAACCAATCTGCATTTGTTGTTGTATCAACATCAAAGTTATTTTCGAGTCCTAACTTCTGGAGGGCAATATTTCCTTTTTCAATAGAATTATGGTGGAAACCTGCAGTTTTACTGAAAACCAATACTCTTGGTTTTCCGGACCTCTTTTGGTGGCAAGAACTTAAAACTGATATAAAAATCAATAGTAAAGAAATCTTTGACAAAAGTGTTTTAATCATAATAAATTTTAATATTATCGGTTGTACTTACTTAAATTTGTATTCTTGACATAAAGATGCAACTATAACCCCACTCATACTAGCTTTATTTTAGCCAATATATATATTATTTTGCTGATCCTTTTTTAGAGGCTATTTTACCAGTAATATGAATATTTAGAAATCATAGGTTAATATTAACCGCAACAGTCAGTATATTCACTTTGTTACACAAAATCCTTTTAGCAAGCACAAAAATTACTATATTTAAATTTTTAAACCTAGTACTCCATATGAAATTAAACTATTTGAAGTTCGGAACAACCGGCTTATGCTGGTTATTTGGAACGACATTATTACTAGCCCAACAGCTAACCGATCAATCGGAAATTAAACTTAATGATCTTACTGCTTTCAATGCTGCAGGAAAATCTTGGACTATTGCTGAAAAAGTAATCTCTGACCCAAGAAATGAGAATGAATTGAAAGCTACAAAAGGATCCGGTATCCTTGTTAACATCACTTCTAATAAAATGAAGGGATCTGACTTGTTAACAAATGCAGTTCATGGAAATATAATTCTTGAACTGGATTACTTAATGGCAAAGAACTCAAATTCAGGAATCTACCTACAGGGGAATTATGAAGTCCAACTTAAAGATTCTTGGGGAGTGCTGCAACCCATGTCGTCTGACAATGGCGGTATATACGAACGTTGGGATGATGCTAGACCGGAAGGATCCAAAGGTTTTGAAGGTTATGCTCCTCGTCAAAATGCAAGCAAAGCACCAGGTCTATGGCAACATTTAAAAATTGCATTTCAAGCGCCTAAGTTTGATGCCACAGGAAAAAAGACTGCAAATGCGAGAGTTTTAGCTGTGGAACTGAATGGTATTTTAGTTCAGGATAATGTTGAATTGTTTGGTCCAACGGGCGGAGCGGCCGATAAAGAAAAGCCGTTAGGTCCACTGCGTCTTCAAGGCGATCATGGTTCAGTTGCTTTTCGAAATATTAAAATATCAAAACTTCCCGAAGAACAGATTAATGTAAACAATAGAGGCGGTGGTGATGCTGACCCTATTTATATAGATGCACCTTCTAATACCATGATTAGAAGTTTTGTGAATTATGCACCTAAGTTGCTTGCTGTTCACGCAATATCTGTCGGCAGTCCATTAAAGACACATTACAGCTATGATTTGGACAATGGCCTATTGTTGCAGGGATGGCATGGCGAATTTATTGATGCCACTCCTATGTGGGACGGTAGAGGAAACGGTACTTCTAGAGCCCGTGGAGCAGTAACTTCTTTTGTAAAGAAAGCTACTCCTGCTTTAGCACAGCTGGCAACGGTTCAAACCACATGGCCTGCTGACAGTACTGGTAGTGGATTTAAAACTAAAGGTTATATTATCGACAATGAGGATAGACCACAATTTAAATATAATATATATGGCGCTGAAGTCACTGATATCATCACAGTTTCAAATGATGGTAAAGGACTGAACAGATCCATAAACATAGACAAAACTGTCCCTAACTTGTATGTTTTACTGGCAAATGCAAGTTCAATTGAAGAACTAGCGAAAGGCTATTACCTCGTTGATGGTCAGTCTTATTACCTTGAACTTGACAAAGGTGCTCCTAAACCTATTATTCGAGATGCTAACGGAGGAAAAGAATTAATCATTCTCCTAGACAAACAATTAAATTATTCTATTTCATTCTAATTGAGAGAGTACAAATATTATATGAAACACACTTTTAGAATGCTAGCAATGCTAGCTTTGAGTTTTGGCTATACTGTTTCCCAAGCTCAAGAAACACCAAAAGAAGAAGATTTTTTTAAGATCATGAAAGTAAGAATGCCCGAAGGACCTGTTTTAGAGGTTGGTGGTCTGGTTACTTTACCTAATGGAGATCTAGGTATATCCACCCGTAGAGGTGATGTATTTATCGTTGAAAACCCCACCAGCAACAGACCGTACTTTCGAAAATTTGCAACGGGTCTTCACGAGATTTTAGGTCTTGCTTACAAAGATGGTGCGTTATATGTTGCACAAAGAGGTGAGCTAACGAAGCTAATTGACAAAAATATGGACGGCAAAGCTGATGTTTATGAAACTGTGTATGCTTGGCCTTTAAGCGGACATTATCATGAATATAGTTTTGGTCCTAAAATCGCATCTGACGGTTCTTTTTTCGTATCTGGAAATGTAGCTTTTGGTGATGAAGAATGGTGGCGCGCAGAAAGTCGTGTTCCTATGCGTGGATGGATTATGAACATTAGCGCAGATGGAAAAATGCAACCATGGGCTGCAGGTGTGCGTTCTCCAGCAGGAATAAATGTGATTGACGGTCAACTCTACTATACAGAAAACCAAGGTGACTGGGTTGGTTCCGGAGGATTATGGAAGGTCAGTAAAGGAGATTTTATGGGACATCCAGCCAGTTTAGTATGGACAAAAAGACCTGATTCACCGTTAAAGTTATCATCTGAATCTTTCTATTCTAAAGTAGATGAACGTCGTATCAAAAATGCTGAAGGTCGCTACATCAAACCGGAAAATAGAGTCAACGAGAATTTCAAAACGGTATTTGAGATGAAAAAAGAAATTCCAGAGATTCGTTTACCGTCGGTATGGTTGCCACATGGTATTCTTGGTATTTCAAACTCTGAACCGGTCAAAATTCCGAAAGGCACATTTGGTCCATTTGAAGGACAATTACTCGTTGGTGACCAAGGTATGAGCATCATTTCACGTGTTTTCTTAGAGACGGTAAATGGTGAAGAACAAGGCGCCGCATTTTTGTTTAAGAGTGGTTTCCGTTCTGGTGTTTTGAGAATGGCGTGGGGACAGGATGGATCTTTATTTGTCGGTGAAACCAACCGTGGGTGGGGTTCTGCAGGTGAAGCAAATGAGGGACTTGAGCGCTTAGTATACAACAATAAGACGCCTTTTGAAATGAAAGCAGTAAGAGCTATGCCAGACGGTTTTGAGATCGAATTTACACAACCTGTTGATTTAAAATCTGCTGAAGATCTAGCTTCATACAGCGTTGAAAGCTTCATATATAAATACCATCCTGTATATGGTTCTCCTCCAGTAAATAAAGAGACTTTAAACATAAAAGGAGTTAAGGTTTCTTCTGATGGACTAAAAGCAAGAATTGTTGTCGATGGTTTACGTGAACATTATATCCACACCGTAAGTGTAGATGGTATTCGTGAGAAACAAAACTTTTATTCAATTGTCCATCCTGAAGCTTACTATACTTTAAATGCAATTCCATCTGGAGAAAAACTAGCAATAAGTTCACTTAGCACAAGGAATTCTACTCATGACCCTGTAGTTGAAGTTACAGCTAAACCGGCAGAAAAGACAGTAACAGCAAATAATAAAACTGTTGCCGGTAAAAAAACTGCGACTGTTAAAACAAAAAACACAGAAGCGAAACCTGTTGAAGCAAAGGCTAAAGTACATGAAGTGAAAACAGTAACTAAAGCTCCTACTTATGCTGAGGTGAAGGGAATTTTGACCAGCAATACATGCTTAGCCTGTCACAATCCTACGAAAAAACAGATTGGACCGTCATTCACTGATATTGCAAAACGCAAATATTCAAATGAGAAAATTTTACAGCTCATCTACAATCCTAAACCAGAAAACTGGCCTGGATACGCGACTGAGATGCCTCCAATGCCACAAGTTTCTAAAGCCGATGGCTTGAAAATCGCGGCTTATATCAATTCATTGAAATAATACTTTGATGGTATCAATGTCTTAAAATAAAGAAAGCCATTCTGTAAAAAGAATGGCTTTCTTTATTTTAGAATAAACTATGTTCGGCTTGTTACTTATAGATGTATTATACAAGTAGTAGTAAAGTTACTTCTCGCTATGCAAAGATTTCCAAATTAAATCGTAAACCTCAGTTGCCTGTACATTGCCTATACTTAGATCAGGATCTATAATTAAAACAGGATGAAATTCGGAAGATGTATTGACGCTACCATGTGAACCTTTTACCAAATTAGCATTTAAAGGTATTACATCCATAACGTAACGAAAACCTGCTTTTTTTCTCAACAGTTTATATAATGCACGAAATTTAGAAGACATAAACATTTCAACAGGATCATATCCTGGTTTTTTATGGATATCGACGCATCTTGCATAATCGGGTGCTTTAGCATCATCCTGCCAGAAATAATAAGTAAACCAACTTTCTGGATTTGCAACCAAAACAAAATCTCCTGCACGGTCATGGTCTATCCCATATTCCTTTTTACCTTCTTTGTCAAGCACTATCGCAATTCCTGGTAATTTATCTAAAATATCTTTCACCTGATCGACTATCGATAAATCATTGATATAGACATGTGCAACCTGATGATCTGCCACTGCAAATGCTTTAGAGGCTCCAGCATCCAATAATTCCAAACCTCGTTCTACACGGATCTGTAATAATCCGGCTTCCCTTAGTATTCGATTAATATGAATGGGATTATTTACAGGTACAATACCATATTCCGAAAGAATAATGATGTTCGCTCCTCTTTTTTCATAGAAATCAACTAATTCTTTAATCAGAATATCAATCTCACCTAATTCCTTACTGATATTAGACCAATCATTTCCAAATTTTTGCAAGCAATAATCCAAATGTGGCAAGTAGATTAAAGACAGTGTAGGATCATACAGTTCATCTGTGATCATAGATGCATCAGCAATCCATCGGCTTGATTTAATATTAGCACCTGGTCCCCAAAAATTAAAAAGAGGAAACTGACCAAGTTTATCCTGCAAAAGATCTCTCAATGTTGCCGGTTCTGCATAACAGTCCGGAAGCTTTCGACCGTCGGCCAGATAATTAGGTCGTGGTGTAACGCTATAATCTGCATTTGAGTACATATTATACCACCAAAATAGATTTGCGCACGTGAAGTTCGGGTCTTCTTTTTTTGCTCTATCCCAGATCTTTTCCGTTAATACAAGTTTGTTAGACTGCTTCCAAAACTTAATTTCCGAATCTACATGATCATACCAACCGTTTCCAACCACACCATGCTCGGTAGGTTTTTTACCTGTAAGATATGTAGACTGGACGCTGGTAGTAACAGCCGGTAACATTGGAGCTATAGTTGCTAAATTTTTTCTTTTTATGTATTGTTCCAAAAATGGGGTATACTTTCCTATTAAATTTGCAGATAGCCCAACTACGTCAATTACAACTGTTTTCTTCATCTTATACATTTGTTTTAATTACCCACTCCAGTTCATTACTGATAGAGGCAGCTATTGGTATCTTTAACTGTTCGGGCAATACTTCCCAAGTATAGGTTTCCACTTCCAAATGTTCGGTAAAAGGCGCAACTTTTTGGAGATTCAACACTTCTATAATATCTTGTTGCGTTGACTGCAAGACTCCAATATCCTGAACAGATATAGGAACATGAAAATGTGCGCGCCATTGCATCACATCCTGGTGCTCAAAATCTGCTATGGCCGGTGTTAGATCTGTATAACGAATAAGCTTGCCATCTCTTTTTAAGGCCACGACCTGATGTAGATATGTCGGTTCGTTGAATTTTTGAAAACTTTCTTTAATAGCTATACGCTGATCAGGGGACTGATCCATATTTGCTTTCAAAGCAGCAGATATCTGTATCTTCCCTACTGCAATACCTTTCTCCTTAAGTTCTTTTAATACATCGGCGTGATCTTCATAGCCAATTGCAAAATGGCATACGTCATAACAAAGGCAAAGATGTCTCTTGGTAAGAGCTTCAGCTTCGATAGCGGTAATGCCAAATGAATCTACAAGATCTGAAATAGCAGTTGGAAGCAGATCGTCTGTATACCAATCTATAAATTCTCGTCCAGTTTCAATGATTCCATCAGGTTCTGGTTCCAAGTCAAGGTGCATAACCGTACCTGTCGCATTTGCTATTGTAACTAATTCTTGTATTACAGCAACTATATTTATCGTGGCAGCATTTTTGGCTTCCGTAAAATCGGTAGCCGTCTTGAACCAGTGTCTATAACTAAGCGGCGATGTCGAGATTCCACCGACCATTCCTTCTGGTAATAAGGATTGAAGAATAGTGAAAAGTCTGATTGTATAATCTTTACGTGCTTCGGTAGTCCAGTCAGGGGTATGTACATCTTCTTTGACAACAGTACGGTGAAATTCTCCATAAGGAAATCCATTCATTGTAAAAACATAAGCATTATTTTCTTTTAACCAATGTTTAAATTCCGCTATATTACCCTGCTCACTAAGTTCTAAACTCGATACATTTGATAATCTCAATCCTATTCCCAATGGCTGGCCAGGCGAAACTGATTCTTTGATAAAAGAAAAATTATCTTTTAGAGCTGTAAAATCATCATTCCAATTTTTCCCTGGATGAATATTGGTGCAATAGGTTAAATGTCCTGTATTAACTTTCATTTTAACTAATTTAATGATCCAAACCAGCTGTTGTGCTGGTAAAATTTAAGACATAGTTACTTGCCGCTATCAATAACTGGTGATCCATGTGGTGAACTTCCTTACCTGTTCCGAGATCCGTCAATAATGTAATGGTCAATTTACCGCCAAGATGTTCCTGGAATTCAGTTAAACCGCGAAGTATTGGTGATTCTTCATCATTGATCTGAATAAATGGATTAGAAATATCAAATGATAAATGAAGCAGCACATTCAATATGCGCAAAAGCTTATCTTCTGTTAACAATCCACTTAAGAAAGAATACGTGCTATCCAAAGCTATTCCCATGGCTACAGCCTCCCCATGCAGCACACTGAAATTACTCAATTGTTCTAATTTATGTGCACTCCAATGACCGAAATCTAATGGTCTCGCAGATCCCATCTCGAATGGATCGGCTGATGCGATATGGTTTAAATGCAATTCGGCACAACGTACAATTAAGTAATCCATGGTCTCTAAATCACGACTCACCAGTTTCGCTGCATTATCTTCGATCCAATAAAAGAATGTAGGATCTTTGATTAAAGCAACTTTAACTGCTTCAGATATTCCTGACCGCCAATCTCTATCCGTTAATGTTAACAAAAACTGATCATCATTAAACACAGCCGCGGGGGGAGCAAAAGTGCCTAAAAAATTTTTCTTACCCTTATAATTTATACCGTTCTTAACACCAATCCCAGAGTCATTTTGCGAGAGTACAGTCGTTGGTATACGAATGTGTTTAATTCCACGATGTGACACTGCGGCTGCGTAACCGACAAGATCAAGCACGGCACCACCACCGATCGCGGCAATGTAAGAATGTCGGTCTATTCCATATTGATCTACTGCTTCAACCAAACGATCGAATAGACCTGTATCATTTTTTGAGGCTTCTCCTCCTTGTATAATCAAAATTTCAGAAATCAGCTGTACTTCTTGCTGATGATCGAAATAGGTTCTGATCGCTGAAACCAGATCTGGGTGTGCATCAGCAACTCCCTGATCTAGGACGAAAAAAATCTTACGCAATACATCTGTAGGATTGCTTTTAAAAAAATCTGTAAAAGTAGGGTTATCGGTGTGAAATAACGATTTAGTAAAATGTATTTTATATTCAAATTTCACACTAAATGACTGTTCTAAAAAACTCATAATTAAAAATCATTAATTAAGTAACTGCGAATGCTTTACTCAGTATAATAGATAATGGTAATAAAAAAATAATGACAAGTGCAATTTTCCAATCAGCAAATACACTTGCCCATGCAGCATTCATGAGGATCAATGCAATCACTCCTGCTTTAACGGCTTTACCTATATTGGGGCCTATCGGATTATTTATAGCTCTTAATAGAGGTTTAAAAATCATCCAAGCGAACGGAATGATAAACAAAAGAGTAATAATAATATCCCCCTTTGTTTGTGCAAAAAATAAAATGCTAGCGATAACAACTGCATAAAGAACAGCGGCAAAATAAAGCATTTTTTTACTTCCTCCATGTACTTCTCCCCGACTAATCATTGTAATAGAAGCGATGTAGATAATAGGTACAATAGCCAAGAACCACCATTGACTTACCTCTGTACTTATAATACTAACTCCCAATAAGAGGTTTAGGCCACGGCAAAGTCCCATATTAAGCGGACCTAAAAATGAATGATGTTTTGCCCATCTGTTGTAGACAAGACAAGCTAAAATAATCGCTATAGCTAATATTACTGTAATACTTCCTACGAAATAGCCTGCTATTAGTCCAATTAAGAAGAATAAAGATCCAAATACTGTGGCCTCTTTTTCACTGATCAATCCACTAGGTATGGGTCGCTCAGGTCGTTCTATTCTATCCAGATCTGCATCAAAAACATCGTTAAAAATAATTCCACCACTATACAGCCCTATTGTTGAAATGCAAAGTAAAAGAATAGGTACTGGAGAATTCCATCCTTCGGTTAATAAATATCCGGATATTGCTATACCAGCGAGTGCGTCGGCTACTGCAGTAACGACATTTGCTGGTCTCATTAATCGTATATATCCTTTTAATTTTTTCAATATGTGTACGATTAAGTAATAATGATCGAATTCTTATCTATCCTTGGTTGTTGACCACCACGCAAAATAGAATTACTTTCAAATTTTTGAGACTGATCAATATTTTTTATAGTTACAAAATCACGTTCGTCTATCTGTCCACTTTGACCAAAAGCGGTTATTGCATTCCGGTAACTCACCAATTCAATATCATCTAAACTAATACCTGATTGTTTCATCAGAGCTGCTGTTTTAGGAACAGCGAGCGGATCAGAAATTCCCCAATCGGCAGCTGAATTAATCATAATTCTTTCAGAACCATATTGTTTAACAACCTCAACCATACGTTCATTTCCCATTTTCGTAAAAGGATAAATCGTAAAAGCTGCCCAAAACCCTCGATCTAAGACTTCTTTAACCGTTTCTTCATTATTATGATCTATAATCACTGAATACGGAGAAAGTCCATGTTCAATAGCAATATCCATGCTTCGTTGCGTGCCTTTTTTCTTGTCTCTATGTGGTGTATGAATCTGTACGGGAAGTCCAGCTTCTTTAGCAAGCTCCAGCTGTAACCGGAAATATTTTTCTTCGGCAGCAGTCTGATCATCAAAACCAATTTCACCAATACCGACCACACCTTCCTTGAAAATAAACTGAGGCAGTAATTCCATCACCTGTTCGGCTAACTGCTCATTGTTCGCTTCACGTGAATTTAATCCTATAGTACAGTAATGCTTAATACCAAACTGAGAAGATCTAAATCTTTCCCATCCAATTAAGCTACTATAGTAATCCGTAAAACTATCGATCCCTGTTCGAGGTTGTCCTAACCAAAAAGCAGGTTCAATAATTGCCACAATCCCGGCATCAACCATTGCTTGGTAATCATCGGTAGTTCGTGAAGTCATGTGAATATGAGGGTCAAAAAACTTCATTCCACTAATATCATTTAAATCAAGAGTACTTTGGTTTCTTTCGCCTAAATTTCTTTCTTGGAAATTTTCATTACAGCACATAATACAATATTTTTTTATTTTCCTAATTCTATTAATTGGTAGATTTCTGGATGAACAGTTCTATGGGCTGCCAAGCGTTCCTGTACATAATCGTTCAAGGTATTCGCTAAAGTCTGATTAACGCGTTCTTTTAATCCAGTAATTTTTTTAACATCTTTCTCTGTAAAAAATGCTTTCAAAATCATTTGATTCCATGCTCCTTCTGAAAGCATAACTGATGGATAAGGATTATGATACATAATTGCTTCCAATACAGTACCTATATTACTACGGATTCCTTCTTCACATTTACCGACCCATTCTTCGGTATGGCTCAAGAAAGGTAAAGCGGAGTATAATGCAATCAGTTCATTCATTTCTGAAGCAATAAATAAAGTATTGACTTTTTTCAGATATTGTTCCTTGTTCTGATCAGGTAACTGCATCAACAACCATACTCTACATAATCGGTCAATGGTCCATGCTTCCAAAGAAAAGCCAGGTAATAATTGTTTTAGATCAGCAACATCTTCGGATTGGACAACAATATTTTCTTTTCCAAGCTTTCTTGGGAGCTGGGAAAAACTCAAATTTAATTGAAGTGTTTTTTCTTGATTTTTAATCAATTCCACTTTATTGTCCAACCAAGACCATGCATCTAATTTTAGGTTTTGTTGGATAATTTTTTGAAATATATCACTTAGCTGTTTTTTCTTTTTTAAATCAATCACAAGTATAAATTTTATAAATTAACAGCAACAAAATAATTTATAGCTAATGCGCCACTAACAATCAGAAGACCAAAAAACTCTCTTGTCTTCTCAATATATGGCTTCGTTGCTTGCATACTTTCCACAATACTTGGTCTACGATATTTCATCAACCAATCGCGAACGCCATCTTTTGCAAAAAAAAGTATAACTGCATAAACTAGATAAAATACAATAGCACCAAGGTATATAAATGGATAGTAGAAATTAAACACGGCAAGTCCGCAACAAATAGAGGCCAGCATATAAATTGGAATCCACAGCCAGGAATCTTTATCATTGAGATTTACATAGGCAAATCCTATAAAAGCAATGCAAAAAATAATATTTAAAATAATTAGCGCCATACGGTTAGGTTTATTCGATGAAATTTCATCATTACTGATACACAAATAAACAGATTATAAATCTGTTTTAATCAGTCAAATTGTAAAAAAATTAAGACGAAAGTAAAATCACAATAAGAGAGATGCTTAAACAACTAATAAATAGGTTTAAATTTCATCTTTTTCTATCCATTTAGTAACTTTGGGTGCTTCGTACCGTTCCATTTTTTCTAATAACTCTTCAATGGTATTTCCAAACAGAAGCATGGATTTATTCTCTTCTTTCAATAAACCTTCTGCCGTCATGTGATCAATAAATAGCAGGAGGTGATCATAATAACCATTCGTATTGAGAATTCCAACTGGTTTTTTATGCAACCCCAGCTGACCCCAAGTCACCATTTCAAATAGCTCTTCGAGTGTTCCAAAGCCCCCTGGCAATGCAATGACTCCATCTGAATAATCGTGCATGATTCGCTTGCGATCATGCATGGTATCTACTGTAATTAACTTTGTAACCCCTGTATGCTCTCTTTCCTTGGAATTGAGAAACTCAGGAATGACACCTATCACTTCGCCTCCTTTTTCTAATGCACCATTGGCAACTGCTCCCATCAATCCAACTCGTCCACCACCATATACTAGACGAATACCTTTTTTCGCAAATACATGCCCGACATGAGCAGCTTGCTCCTCATAGATATTTTCTTTACCTAAACTAGAAGCACAAAAAACAACGATACTTTTAATTTTTCGCATCATAACACTTTTTTTATTTAAACAATTGAGGAACAAAATCATTGAGATATTTCCTCCAGTTACTCCAGGTATGACCGCCTTCTGATTCGACATATTGATAGCTAAAATTCATCTTATCGAGTTTATCCCTGAAGCCGGCAACATGCTTGTATAAAAAATCCGTTTTCCCAATGGCAATCCAGTACAAGCAGTAAGCGTTGTTTTTTTGAACCTGAAGCTTGGCATCAAGATTTTCGTAAATCGGACTTTTCTTATTTTCTGGAGGAAGAATTGCAGGAGAAAATAATCCAATATAATCAAAAGTTTTAGGTTGGTTAGCTGAAATATACAAGGAATGAAAACCTCCCATTGAAAGTCCAGCAATAGCTCGATTTTTCGCATCAGCTTTCACCCGATAATTCTGTTCTGTAAAAGCTATGATTTCATTAAAATTAGCTTCCATATGTCCTGTAAAAATATCTGGAGTTACCATATCAATTTTATAGAAACCCTTAGAAGACTCCCCTGGTGCAGCCGCATTACTCGTGTGACCATTAGGCATAATGACGATCATCGGCTTTGCTTTTCCTTGCGCTATTAGATTATCTAAAATTTGTGAAGCTCTCCCTAAGGTCATCCAAGCTTCTTCGTCCCCCCCCATCCCATGCAAAAGATAAAGGACAGGATATTTTTCTTTTGAAGCCTCATAACCGGGAGGGGTATAAACGGTTAATCTACGATCTTCTTTTAGCCCTCTTGAAGTATACCATCTTTTAGCAACAGTACCATGAGGGACATTTTGAACAGTATAATTGGATGATTCTGGTCCATTTACGATAAACATGCTCATGACAGAACTCACATCCCGAACCTGATAAGCGTTATTGGGATCAGTAGCTTTAACTCCATCCACAATAAAAGAATAGGTATAAATATCGGGTTTCAGGTCTTGATTTGTAAACGACCATACTCCTCTTGAATCTTTAATTCCAGAATTCAAGTCATCAGTTTGCATCCAATTGCCCTGTAACTTTACAGTCTTCGCTTCTGGAGCCAAAAGTCTGAAGGTTATCTGTTTTCCGTTAATCTCGGGAGAAACAATGGTTTTATTGCCACTAAAATCGAGATTTTCCTGGGCGTTGCCAATTAGGGGCCCCAATAGCAATAAATACAAAATGGATGTGATCTTCATTTCTATGTTTTTATGAACATTAACAATACAAGCTTGACAAAAAGCTTATGGCTAATAAGATATTGATTAACTAAACCCGCTAAATATTGGAGTATTTAAATTTAAGGAATTTCAGTGGGAAATACGAATATTTAAGATCACCATATGCTTTTAAAATGATAAAACGAATATTGTATTTCATCACCCCATATTACAGCACTTTAAGTAATAGTCAATTGAATATAAAATAGACATCACATTTAATTACCACACACTAGCATCATCAGATCGATCGGAACAAAATAAACGTCAATAATAGAAAACAGAGTCAATTCTAATTTTTGAGTTCTACTATCCACTATAGCAAACACGAAGTTTTATTCAGCAAATCATTAATCACAAAAAAAACACTAACAATTTGACTGTTAGTGCTTTTTAACTGTTAATTATTCCAATTATTATTTTCCGATACAGAATTTCGAAAATATATTATCCAACAAATCATCGGTTGAAACAGAACCTGTAATTTCGCCTAAATGAAATAATGATTGACGTATATCCATGGCTAAGAAATCAGATGTAACCGGGTTGTCAATTCCGTTGAGTACACGTTCCAAGGATGTTCGTGTATGCTGAAGAGCTTCTACGTGACGGATATTGGTTACTAAGACATCGTCAGTATTTAAGTTAGATAGATTTACTTGATTTAATAGTTCATCTTTTAGCTCTTCTACCCCTATTTGTTCTTTTGCAGATATGTATAGCGGTTTTAAAACCTCATACTGCTTTTTCTGCTCTACTGTAAGCAAGTCAGCTTTATTAATAATTGTAACAAAAGGTATGTTCAACACTGCAACTTCTGCAATCTGCGCCTCAATATCTACCACCTCGTCTTGTGTAGGATCAAATAAATAAATGATTAAACGTGCCTGCTTCATTTTTTCTCGTGTACGCTCTACTCCTTTAGCCTCGATAACATCGATAGTTTCACGAATACCGGCAGTATCAATAAATCGGAAAGTAATTCCTTTGATATTTATTTCATCTTCAATCGTATCTCTTGTGGTACCCGCAATGTCCGATACAATGGCACGCTCCTCATTCAATAAAGCATTCAACAAAGTAGATTTTCCGACATTAGGTTTACCTGCAATTACAACTGGAACACCATTTTTCAAGACATTACCTTGTTCAAATGAAGAAATCAACTTACTCACCACTTGATTAATTTGTTTAATTAAACTTTTCAATTGATCACGGTTTGCAAATTCTACATCTTCTTCTGAAAAGTCGAGTTCTAATTCTATTAGTGATGCAAAGTGGATCAAATCATCTCTCAATTTTTTCAACTGATTGGAAAATCCGCCTCTCATCTGTTGCATCGCAATTTGATGGGAAGCGGCAGAATTTGAAGCAATCAAATCAGCAACAGCTTCTGCTTGAGAAAGGTCCATTCCCCCATTTAAAAAAGCACGTAATGTGAATTCCCCTGCTTTAGCTGCTCGTGCTCCTTTTTTAATAAGCAAACTCATCACACGTTCAATTATATACTTAGAATTGTGGGTGGAGATCTCAACTACATTTTCTTTAGTATAAGAATTAGGACCTACAAATAGTGAGACCAATACCTCATCAATGATTTCTTCTCCATCTCGTACTGTACCGAAATGAAGAGTATGTGAAGCTTGCTTAAGCAAATTCTTACCCCGAAATACCTGGTTGGTTATTTCAATAGCATCTTTACCAGAAAGACGTATTACAGCGATAGCACCATTACCACTTGCTGTGGCTAATGCCACAATTGTTTCTTGTTCCAAAATAGCGTGTTCAGACATGATACAAAGATAAGGATTACTACTTTAGTTCATGGGCAAATAAATTACAAATTGACGTATAAAAAACGAATAGCGAATAAATATTTTTTAGTTATTTTAATCTTTCACAAACGTGTAATCTCCATCGATCATTTATCCTATTTATAAAGTTTGTATTAAAACTTTTCAAAATGAGTTTCAACCTATAGTCATCCTATAAGCTGATTCGGCTATTTGTTGTGTGTATATTGTGCATAGCAGGTGCATAGATAACCTATTCATTGTGTCGATCTAGGCTGATGGTATAGTCAATGTTATCTACTTGCAGGCTCAATCCTATGTCGTGCTAGGGTGATCGTATAGCCATTGTTATCATCCTGCAGGCTCATTCTTATATCGTGCTAGGGTGATCGTATTGTTAATCTTAAAAATACAAAAAGCATCACCTTTGTGGGGTAATGCTTAATATAAATAATAATAATTCCAGTTATTTACCGTCGTAAATTAATTTATTTTCGATCATTCGGTTATTATATTGCTGTTCAAAAGCTTTAAATTTTGTTTCCATGGTATCTAGCACTAGGGGTGGTTGTTTCAATAAATCATGTTTCATCAACCGATCTTCTTTTAGATTGTGGAGGGAAATATTTTTTATTCCATCGTTGATCAGCAAATAATCTTTGTAATAAAAATTAAATATTCCTGAATTATTGTTGACTACAAAATTTTCCTTTGTTGGATTTAAAGCATCGAAACCAAATGCAAAATATGGTTTATCATAATTCAAATAATTTAATACTGTAGGCATGATATCTATCTGTTGCGCCAATTTATCACTTCTACCTTTTAAATCTCCTCCTGGATGGTAAAGGATAATAGGAATCGCATAACTATTGGCCGCAGTCTGGTATTCTGGCAATGCGCTTACCGTTGCATGATCTGCACAGATAACAAACAAGGTGTTTTTATACCAAGACATAGAAGATGCAGTTTTAAAAAATTGACGTAGTGCATTATCAGTATAACCTATAGGTTCTTGAACAGGTAAAGGTCCCTTTGGAAAAACTCCTTCATATTTTGAGGGTACTTTAAAAGGGTGGTGAGAAGAAAGCGAAAAGAAGCTTGCAAAAAATGGCTGTTTAAAGGAGTTAATTTCATTAGCCATATATTGCATAAACGGTTCGTCCCATATGCCCCAGATACCGTCAAAGTCTGCATCGTTATTGTATTCATTTTTACCATAATAATGTTGAATACCGGCTAACTTCATATATGCAGAAAATCCCATACTTCCATTTGGAGCACCGTGAAAAAATGCTGTTTCATAACCTTTATTTGCTAACAAATTAGCAATACTGGTCGTTTTATTACCTGAATATACCGACAATACAAATGGTTCACCTACAGATGGTATTCCTGTTATAACAGAAGGCAGTGCATCAATTGATTTACGTCCGTTAGCATAGGTATGTTCAAAAGTATATCCTTCCCGGATTAAAGAATCCAAAAATGGTGTATATCCTTTATACTGTCCGCCTTGAATATCTTTATTTAACTCTCCAAAATGTTCTTTTGCAAAGCTTTCCAAAATTAGAAAGACAACATTCATTTTTTTAAAAGGCTCCTTACTTTGAGGATAATGAACAGGATTATAAATTGTAGTCAGCTCTTGTTCGGTATACGTATGAATAGGTTTTAAATTAACCGCTTTTAACGTCTTCATTAAACTAAAAGGAGTATTTAATACAATATTCATCTCTTCGGGATTCGTTACATAATCTCCTGCATTACTTAATGTAATAGGCCTTGTACTATGCGCCCATCCTCCACGAACACCTCCAATAAACAGAAAAATAGCAATTAAAAAACAAGCCGATTGAATGCTATATGTAGGCCATCTAAACAGTAGTGGACGCTGCACTTGTACGAGATCATATAGCTTAATTAAAGCATAAATCAATATCGCAAATAGTATAAAAAGATACCAGTAGTCAAGGCAAAAATCTAAAGCCAAGGAACCTAAATTTTTTTCATTTGCAAACTGATCAAATACCGTCCCTGTAGTTCGTTTCAAGGTAAATGGATAATAAGCAAAATCAACTAAATTTAAAGCGATTCCGATTGAATTGGTAATAATAAAAATCCACTTTGCTATTTTTTGATATAAGGTATTATACTTGAATGGTGCAGGAATAATCTGCATTAATAAATAGAGTATATTTAAATATAGTAGCGCTACGATATCAAATTTAACCCCACCCCATAACATATACAATAATTGAGCACTATTTACATGGGGAAAAAGAGCATAATTAATCCCATAAAAACCCAGTCTTAAAAAAGCATAAATTAACAGCAGTATGAGAAATCTAATCAGCAAACCGAGATATGGTGCAAATGAACCTTTCAACTTTATCATATTTTCTATCTAATATTTTAAAAACTCTTTATACACTTCTTGGTAATAAGCTTTTCCTATATTGAGTAAACTATCTGTTTTTACAGGAGAATAGTCACTATTCTGTTTATAATTAATAATCTTCCCTACATTATCAAAACTCACGACTTGATCTGGTGTAATTACACCAAAAGCATCTTTAGAATTGTAAAACGCAATTTGAGGTGTGGTTGGATTCAATAAGTCGCGACTCCAATGGTATCGAGTAGCCGGAAGATTTAATTGATGAAGCAATGTAGCTACCATATCGGTCTGATTACCGATACGGTCGATTTTTTTACCTCTGAATTCGGGTTTGATTACATCGCCAAAAAATAAAAGTGGAATATGAAAACGATGCGGGTTAGACAACTCCCATTTCTCTGCAGGCAACCGGTGTCCATGATCTGCTACAACAACAAATAGGGTATTTTTATACCAGCTTTTGGTTTTGGCTTGATTAATAAAATCATAAACAATCGAATCTGTATAGAAGGCCGTGCTTCTAAATTTATCTGCATTTGATTTGGTCCCAAATTTATAACGCCCTGGCAAGTTAAAGGGTTCGTGATTGATTAGTGTAAAAATTGTTGAAAAGAAGGGGGGGGTCTCGGTATCAAAATCATGTAGCATTCGTTTTAATACAATATGGTCATAGACACCCCATGAAGCCCGTGAAACATCCACACCAAAGTTTGCATTATCGACAACTTTCGAAACACCGTGCATCAACATGTACGATTTAAAATTGTAAAACTCACTTTGACCCCCATGATAAAATGAACCATGGTAACCTGCACTGCTTAATTCTTGACCTACGGCCGGCAAATTCTCATGTTTATCGATATACTTAATAATGCTTTCGGGGCCTTGTGCCGGAAAGGCACTGAATATTCCCACCATTCCTTTATCAGATCGATCTGCGGCCGCATAAATGTGATCAAAAAATACGCCTTGATTAATTAATTTCTCAAAATTTGGTGTAATTCCTTTTTCTCCTCCCATTGATTCAATAAGACCGCCAACAAAACTTTCTAACATGATAACAACAACGTTGGGACGTTTCGTAGTCAATATAGAAACGGATGAATCTGGATTTGCATTAAATGCAGGTTTTAAAGTCGAATGGAGCTGGGCTTCATCATTATAAAACTGATAAGGACTTTTTAACCGGGTACTTTTCGCAAAATAATCCCGCAACAGTGCCCATTGTGTATTTACCGCAGCATGATTATAAAAGCTTTGCTCAGAAAAATAAGCTTTGCTCGGATTTAAAGTTGCTCTTCCATATCCTCCTCTTATAAAAGTAAATAGCAAAATAGTTCCAATCAATAATTTAATAGCATTCTGCCAAGGCAACTTAATATTATAAAAATGCACTTTTTTGAACATCCAACGATATAAAAAATAGCCAACAACGATTCCGACAATCATTCCAAAAACTGGAAAGAATACAGGTGTTGATTCGGCAGAAGCAACGGCTCCAGATGGTGATGCTAAAAAAGCATCAATTGCTCTCTTTGAAATTTTATCGCCCCATTCCCGATAAATATTGATATTAATAAAAGAAACAACAAAATAAATAACGAGCAAAGTGATGGTGTACACATCCAAAATTTTTCTTTTATAATGTACATTCGGTAAAAAAGATAAGATACAGTAGATAAGAAATGGAACTGCACAGATATAGGATACTGCTGAAAAATCTAAACTAAGGCCGTGATAATAGATTTTGAAAATCTCTGAGAAATTTTTCGATCCAATTTTATCAAAAAAAGCTGTTATAAACAGCAATCGATCAATAAAACATATGATAAGCCAAAATAAAAAGTACTGAGTTAGGGCCTTTAACTCATTGGCAATTCTATTCATTTTTAGTATTTATGTAAAACACGCAAATGTACGCTATTTCAGTAATAATAGTCTAAAATGTTATGATTATGTTATAAAAATATTACCATAAGGTCAATTTCAATTTTACAATAGAAATGGTTGCAAAACCAACACTACAACAAGATCATAATCAACACATTAAAGCTTTATAAAATTTAAGATATACTCTTAATTATATATTTACACTTACGAATGTGGTTTTATACGTAAAAAAAAGCATAAATGAGTCGAAAACCAATTTTTGAAATAGCAATATTAAACTTCTATAAAACAACTAAATTCGCTAAATTTGCAAACGATTTTGAAAAAAAATTATCATGAGTATAGCAAAAACTTACAATCCTAAAGAAGCTGAAGACAAATGGTACAGCTACTGGATGGAGAACGGATTTTTCCGTTCTACACCTGATGAGCGTGAACCGTACACAATAGTAATGCCTCCTCCGAACGTCACCGGTGTATTGCACATGGGACATATGCTGAACAATACCATTCAAGATGTATTGATTCGTCGAGCACGTATGCAGGGTAAAAATGCTTGTTGGGTCCCTGGAACCGATCATGCCTCTATTGCAACTGAAGCAAAGGTTGTCGCTATGTTGAAAGAGCAGGGAATTGATAAAAAATCATTATCGCGTGAAGATTTCTTAAAACATGCTTGGGAATGGAAAGAGAAATATGGTGGCATCATCTTAAAACAACTTGAGAAATTAGGTGCCTCATGTGATTGGGAACGCACAAAATTTACAATGGACGCTGATTTATCAGAATCAGTGATTGACACCTTCATCAAGTTCTATAAAGAAGGTTACATTTACCGTGGTGTCCGTATGGTAAACTGGGATCCACAGGGAAAAACAGCTTTATCTGATGAAGAGGTAATCCGTAGAGAGGTCAACCAAAAACTGTACTACATCCGTTATCAAATTAAGGATTCAAATGAACAAATCATCATTGCTACGACTCGTCCAGAGACGATCATGGCCGATGCAGCTATCTGTATTAACCCTAATGATGAGCGCTATACACACCTAAAAGGTAAATCAGTTATTATCCCATTAATAAATCGTGAGATTCCAATTATCGAAGATGAATACGTGGATATAGAATTTGGTACAGGTTGCCTTAAAGTAACTCCTGCTCACGATTTGAATGATTATGCTTTAGGTCAAAAACATAACTTAGAAATCATTGATTTATTAAACGATGATGGAACATTAAATGCCAATGCTCAAATTTTAGTTGGTGAAGACCGCTTCATTGCTCGTAAAAAAATTGCGAAACTTTTAGAGGAAGTCAATCAGATCGAAAAAATTGAAGATTATAAATCTCAAGTAGGCTTTTCAGAGCGTACTGATGCTGCTATTGAACCAAAACTTTCCATGCAATGGTGGTGCAAAATGGATAAATTAGCTCAACCTGCATTAGATTATGTTGTAAGCGGAGAAGTAAATTTAATTCCAGACAAGTTTACATCCAGCTACAAGCATTGGATGGAAAATGTAAAAGATTGGTGTATTTCTCGTCAGCTATGGTGGGGTCAACGTATTCCGGCATGGTACAATGAAAAAAACGAATGGGTAGTTGCAAAAACTGAATCTGAGGCAATTCAAGAGTTTGAATCTCAAGGTAAAGTTGCTGGTGCGATCCGTCAGGAGGAAGATGTACTCGATACATGGTTCTCGTCTGGTTTATGGCCTATGTCGGTATTCGACGGCGTTCGCAACCCTGAAAATGAAGAATTCAACTATTACTACCCTACAAATGATTTAGTAACAGCTCCCGAAATTTTATTTTTCTGGGTAGCGCGTATGATGATCATGGGACATGCATATACGGGTAAAGCTCCTTTCAAAAATGTATATCTAACAGGTATCGTTCGGGATAAATTGGGCCGGAAAATGTCCAAATCATTAGGAAATTCTCCTGATCCGATCGAACTGATGGCTCAATACGGCACCGATGGTGTACGCGTAGGTATGCTACTTTCTTCGCCTGCTGGAAATGACTTAATGTTTGATGTCTCTTACTGTGAGCAAGGTCGTAATTTTGCGAATAAAATATGGAATGCATTCCGTTTAGTTAAAGGTTTAGAGACTATAGATGCTCCTGCAACTGAAGCTCAGAAAACTGCGGCAAAATGGTTTGATAGCAAATTTAATGCTACTTTAATTGAGATCGAAGATCACTTTAATCATTATCGCCTATCCGATGCCCTGATGTCTACTTACAAATTAGTATGGGATGATTTCTGTGCTTGGTATTTAGAGCTTGTAAAACCTGCGTATCAAACTCCCCTTGAAACGGAGACTTTTGAAGTGGTAAAGGGATTTTTCAAACGTATACTTACATTGGTTCATCCTTTTATGCCTTTCTTGTCTGAGGAACTTTGGCATGATGAACTATTTGGAGAACGCGATGCAAAAGATTGTATCATTGTTGCAGAGTATCCAACGGTTGGCGCTATCGATCAAAAAATCATTAAGGAATTTACTTTTGTTCAGCAGATTATTTCTGAAGTTCGAAATATCCGTAATACTAAGCAGATTTCACCGAAAATTGCTTTACCGTTAGCCATCAATGCAACAGAAATTGATTTTACAAACTATCAAGAAAGTATTATCAAGTTGGCTAACATTGAAAAACTAACCTTTGTTCAAGAAAAAGTAGCTGGAGCAGTTAGTTTCTTAGCTGGCAAAGAAGAATGTTATGTTGCGCTTGAAGAAAACATAGATGTAGACGCTGAACGTGAAAGAATCACAAAAGAAATCGATTATTTAAAAGGATTTCTCGTTTCTGTAGACAAAAAATTATCGAATGAGCGTTTTGTTCAAAATGCGAAGCCAGAAATTATTCAAAATGAACAAAACAAGAAAGCTGATGCTGAATCTAAAATTAAAATATTAGAAGATAGCTTAGCTAGTCTTGCTTAAATCATTTCAGAATTAAAAATTTAAGAGGGCCAATTTTAATGAAAATTGGCCCTCTTAAATTTTAGAGTTTCATCCCCATAGCCAATGCTACCCTATATTAAAAATATGTGCGTTTAAAAGACGATATAAACAATTAAAATTCAAACGCATAGAACTGAACAATATTTTCATTTATAATGATGTGTAAAAATAATTACATTCATATCCCTAATTGGAATCAAATTTGTCATCTAATTGATTATGATCATTCCAAAATAAGTATTTTACACAAAAAAACTAGATTGTTAAAAACATGAAAAAAAAAAGCACTTCTCTTTCTATTTTCAATTACCTTTTTATTGGTTCGTGCACAGGAACAACCTGCAGCGTATGCTGTCAGTGATGAATACACTTTATGGAATTTTCAGAAAGGTGATACAGCTTATGTATTCGCTGACGTGGCATATGTCCGTGAAAATGCGGATACTAAATCGAAGTTGGTCGATTCTCTACAAGAGGGCGCAATGGTTGTTATTAACAGTGAGGGGTACAATGGAAGTACGATAAGAGGATTTTATGCGCCATGGTATAAAATTAGTTTTATAAAAGACAATGTCAAAAAAGAGGGTTTTATATGGTTAGGTTTACTAGCTCTCAACAGCATACTTAACCAGGAGGGCGAACAGTTCATTTATGGTTTTAAAAAATTCAGATCCTTTACTGAAAATACACCATCTTATTATGACGCCGAACTCAAAGTTTTTGATCGAGAAAAAAACGTTATTGCGCGCGCTTCATATCAAGCTGAGGTAAATGATCAAACTGGTACCGAGACTAAGATCTTAGGAGGAATGGGATTAAAAAACATTAAAAATATTCATCGTTCTGCTTTTTTAGGTGAGGCATGTGGAATCGCTACCCAATATTACTATTTTGCATGGACTGGTCAAGAATTGATTCATTTCCCAAGCAAAATGTCTGTTTCTGATGCGGGTGTATTCTATTATGATGAAACAATCTTGTTCCCCTCCGAACATAAAGGTGATCCCACTATGATCTATAAAAAAATAGTTGAAGGCGAAAATATTGATGACAATTTAGATGAGCCGAATTACAAGGAAACAAAAAGTCAAAAGAAATACACCTGGGATGGAAAAACGTTAAGTGAGCTCATCGAAATGAGGTAAGCAATTGAAAGAAGGAATTTATTCACCTTTTTATAACCTATGTTCGCCGATGCTTCTTCTAGGTTTACCTAAAAAAGACGTGAATAAATTATTATAGGATTTATCTTTGGCTAAACAAAGAAACAAAAGATATGATCTTAATAGCAGTATTATTACCTTGGCTTTCCTTTTTTTTAAGAGGGAAAATATTTTCTGGAATTTTATGTTTGATTTTGCAATGCACACTTATCGGTTGGTTGCCCGCGGCAATATGGGCAGTTGCTTCACGAGTTGATGGTAAAAATAAATCCAGATTTAATCAGTTTAAGCGTGAGCAACGCTTTTAACATTTCTATCCAATTATTTGGACAATAATGATTATATTTATTGGACATCATTTTAAAAATCAAATCATTATGAGCATTAAAGAAACTTTCTCGATTACAGGTGAAAATCTACTAAAGAAGATTAAAGAACTCATTGCGGATGGAAATGTGACGAAAATCAGCATATCCGATAAATCAGGAAAAGAAATCATGAGTTTCCCTGTTACTGTAGGTGCTATAGGCCTCATCTTTGCCCCTATATTTGCAGCAGTTGGTGCTATGGCGGCTTTATTGACAGAATGCAAAATAACTGTCGAACGACAAGAAAAAGATGATAATGACCAAGACAATCAAAATACATCTCAGAGTATTGAAGTAAAATGATAGACATATGAAAGAGAGCACTTATGATCCTCTCTTTCACATTATGCTTTTTATTAAGAACTAGCTAATAACCGTATCTTTTACTTCTACTTTTACCCAATACTTACTATATTGATCAATCCCAGCTAGATGATCTGGATGTTCTTCATATTTTGTAATTGCTTCCAGATTTTCAAAGGTCAACATGATATGATATGAAAAAGAATTATCGACCACTGGTCTTGGATTAGTTTTAGCGGGTTTACCGATATGGCAAGATTGTACTCCTGGCACTTTTTTCAAAATGTCAAAAAACTTTAAAAAATCCTTATCTTCCTCTGCCGTGATTCCTTCTTTTAACCAGAAATAGACGCTATGAAATATAAATCCGGCATTGAATCCGGCTTGTGTTATTGTTGTTTCATTATTACTTTGTGTATTTAGACATGAAGTCAGTACTGTTCCACCAACGCTCGCTAGCGCTAATGAGCTTAAAAATTTCTTTCTTTCCATTTGTTTTATGTTGATTATCTCGAATATACGTAGAAAAAAAGCAAAAAACCAATCTAAAAGCCAAACTTAAAAATAGAGGTTGTATACTAGAAATAAGGCACTATTTTTGATTAATTTCGACAACATTACAAATACTTCTCCCTATATTTAGTTCTTGGAGAAAAACTGGAATATCCATCCCTCTTTGTAATAAAATTAAATGTAAAATAGTAAATAAGATATAAACATAATCACTTGTTTTACGTTATAATAATAAATTAAGGTTTATATAAAGACTAAAAAATATTTTGAATAAATTTAGCCGTATCGCATTAAAGACCCTTTTATGGATTATTGGATCTGTCATTGGACTCTTACTTCTCATTATTTTTTTGATTCGACTTCCTTCCGTGCAAAATTTTATTGCCGGAAAAGTAGCCACTTATGTTGAGGGCAAAATTGGCACGCCCTTCCATATTGGTAGCATCAATATTGAATTTCCAAAAAAACTTGTTTTAGAGAACATCTATCTGGAAGATCAATCTAGAGATACATTAGTAGCAGGTGAGGCCATCAAAGTGGATATCAATATGATGAAACTACTAAAAAGTACAGTAGAAATCCAGCAACTGGAAGCTACTGGCATTACCGCAAAAATACGTCGGTCTATGCCTGACAGCAGTTTCAATTTTGACTATATCATAAAAGCATTTGCGAGCCCTGAAAGTACCAAAGCAAAAACTGATACTTCTTCTGCTATGGTATTCAATATGGACAAAGTTATCTTTGATCGTTTTCATGTGGTATATGCCGATGACGTAATTGGCACGAGTGCTGACGTCTATTTGAAACATTTTGACACCAGGATCAAGAAATTTGACTTGACAAAAAATATGGCATTTGATATGCCAAAAGTTACTATTGATGGATTAAGTGCATTAGTCACACAATGGAATCCTACCCAAGAAGGCGATGGCCCCAGTGTTGAAGATTTTGGAATTACTGATTCCACTGCAATTGCCACTTCTTTATTACCTGATATTGGTATTAATACGGCAGACCTGCGAAATATCAATGTTCGATATGAAGATAAGGCGGGAAAACTGAGAACAAGGTTTGCCATTCAAAAGCTATACGCGGATATTAATAGTATTGATCTTAATAAGGAAATTGTTTCAATAAAAAAGATTAATTTAGAAGGATCTGATTCACAGGTATTTTTTGATAAAATAGCAAAAATAACTAAACCAGCCGCAGATAAAAATACAACAGCATCAGCACCATCCAAGGTTAATTGGATTGTTTCTGTTTCTGATATCAACATCAATAATACCAATGTATGGTATAAAGATGACAATCAAGCACGGATGAAAGGATTTGATTATTTCAATATTAAAATCCCTGCGATCAATACTGCGATGACTGATTTGTATTATAGCGCAGATTCAATTAGCGGATCGCTAAAATCATTAACAGCAAAAGATCACTCCGGTTTCGAAATTAAAAATCTAAAAGGTGATTTTATCTATACCAATACAGGTGCTGAGATCAAAAATCTGTATGCTGCAACTTCTAAAACATTATTACAAGATTATATTAAAATATCTTATCCTTCTTTAGAGGCTATATCGGAAAAACCTGAATTGCTTACTGTCAATGCCAACATTAAAAAGAGTCATGTTGATATGCGCGATATTTATTACTTTGCTCCGTTCTTGGATACTATGGAGATCATGCATCCGCTCATGAATAAAAAATTCAATATTGACGGAAAAGTAATGGGAAAACTGAACGATCTCAATATCCCACACTTAGATTTCAGCACATTATCGAATACAAAAGTAATTGCCAGTGCTAGACTCAAGGGTCTTCCTAATGTTGATAAGATGTCTATTGACCTTACGCTCAAAAAATTCACAACTGGCCGATCTGATATTGAACAACTTGTTGCCAAATCATTATTTCCTAAAAATCTTGAACTTCCAAATGCAATAGGGCTTACTGGAACATTTAAAGGGGGAATGCAATCATTCAACACCAATTTATCCTTAGTGACGGAAAAAGGAACTGCTAAAGTAAATGGTAAATTTGATATGGCAAAGCGTGATACGACATATGATGCTTACGTATCTATTAAAGACTTTGACATCGGAAAAATTTTGAAACAAGATTCTGTTTTAGGTATCTTATCATTTGAAGCCAACGTAAAAGGGCATGGATTAGATCCTAAAAAAGCGATAGCGAATGTGGACGGAAAACTAATCCGTCTGGATGCTTTAGGATATCAATACCATAATATCGATATGAATATGAATGCTAATGCAGGCGATATCGAAGCTTCAATTAATAGTATTGATCCAAATGTCAAATTCAATTTAAATGCTACCGCTAATATGCATGCAAAATATCCGAAAGTCGATTTTGAACTGATGGTCGATAGCATTAATTTACAGAATTTAAAGTTAATGGATGATGACTTCCGTTATCATGGCAAAATGGTCGGAAATTTTGAAACAGCAGACCCTAATTTCCTGAATGGAGAAGCACATATCATCAATTCTTCTATTGCATACAATAATGACCGCTACACTCTTGATAGTATTTCAATTATCGCTCGTTCGGATAGCAGCTCAAATCTTTTAATGTTAAAATCTGCCTTTTTAAATGCCCATTTAGTTGGTAAATATAAATTAATGGAGCTTGGTACAGCAATACAAGACATTGCACACGTTTATTATCAACCTGGAGCTCCTGTAACCATTCCAAAATACGAAGATCAACAATTTGAATTTTCTGCTCAGTTGACCAGAACAAAATTTATAAAGGACTTCTTACCTGATCTGACTGAAATGAAAGACATCACACTTGATGGTATGTTTAATAGTAAGAACAAGTTAATCCAGGCTAAGCTCGATGCACCAAAAATTGTTTATGCAGGCACAGATATTAATAGTGTGACTTTTGATCTTACAACAGTTGACAGCACCATGTATTATTCTGCTTTGATTAACAAAATAAAAGTTAGCAATATCGAATTGATCAATACGGTACTCAGCGGTAAAGTCATTAAAAATAACTTAGATTTTGGCGTTTGGATTAAAGACAAAAAAGATAAAGAACAGTACCATTTAGGTGCCCATATGAAAGTAGATCGTGGCAACTTTCTTTTTAGCTTACTAGAAGATGGATTAATGCTAAATTATGATAAATGGAATGTCGATAGTACAAATGTTTTATCCTTTGGTAAAGCGGGTATTCAAGCTCATAATTTCATTCTGGAAAACAAGGGACAGTTATTGGAAATTAAATCACAGGATAGTGTTCTGAATTCACCTATAGATCTACTTTTTAAAAATTTCAGAATTGAGACCCTCAGTAAAATGATTGCCGCTGATGACATGAATATTGGTGGTGGTATTAATGGACAAGCAACGATTTCACGCCTTGAAAGTAATCCTGTCTTTGTATCAGATATTGGAATTGATAAATTTTACTTAGGGACGGATACAATTGGAAATGTCAATATTAAAGTTAATAATGAAAAAGAAAATACGTATGCAGCCAATGTCAGTATTACTGAAAATGGTAATAACGTCAGTTTAATAGGAGAGTTCATAAGTCCTCCAACTGGAGAAGCTACTTTTGATGCTACGCTCAACATTGCTCCTTTAAAAATGAAGACAATCCAAGCTTTCAGCTTTGGGTACTTAAAAGAATCTAAAGGGGATGTCCAAGGAGAGCTTAAAATATCCGGGACGACTGATAGACCTGTTATCAACGGTGATCTGAATTTTAATGGTGCTGAATTTAATGTTGCTATGCTTAATGCGGCGTTCTTAATTGATAACGAAAAAATTAGTTTTGATAATAGGGGAATCTCTTTATCCAATTTCAACATCAAAGATAAAAAAGGCAATACTGGTGATTTGAATGGTACCATTTTAACTAAAAACTATACAGATTATGACTTTAATTTAAATCTTAAGACTGATAACTTTGAAGTTGTGAATTCGACTCGGGAGGATAATGATCTGTTCTTTGGTAAAATGTACGTTTCTTCTGATCTACGTATAAGAGGCACATTGGATAAACCTGTTGTCGATGGAAATATCAAAGTTCAAGATAAAACTGATTTTGTATTCATTATGCCGAATGATGACCCTGGAATGGTGGAACGAAAAGGTGTCGTAGAATTTGTTGATAAAAGTGATACAACAAGAGCAAATGTTTTTGCAAAATTGGATTCACTAACAACAACAAAATTAACAGGAATCGATGTGACGCTGAATCTTCAAACTGACAAGAATGCTAAATTCAAAGTTATTCTTGACGAAGGATCTCAGGACGCCTTAAACATCCAAGGTGAAGCTGAATTAAATGCAGGTATCGATGCGAGTAACAAAATCACCATGTCGGGAACTTATACGGTCGACAAAGGAAGTTATTCGTTTTCTTTTGGGCCTGTGAAACGTGAGTTCTTATTTAAAGAAGGAAGTACAATTACATGGGCAGGAGACCCACTAGATGCGCGAATGGATATCACTGCAGTATACAAAGTCAAAGCCCCTACCCTTGAGCTGGTACAAACTCAACTTGGAGCAGATAACTCTAATCTATACAAACAGCGAGTACCATTTAATGTCAATTTATTAATCACAGAAAAGTTATTCGAGCCTAAACTAGGCTTTGATATTGATCTGGATGAAAATAACGCCATTGCGTCTCAAGATGTGGTGAGTAAAGTCAATAATGCCCTTTCACAAATACGAACAGACCCTTCTGAAATGAATAAGCAGGTTTTCTCATTGATCGTATTAGGACGCTTTTTGGCTTCTAATCCATTTGAAAGTTTATCTGGTGGTGGCGGTGTCGAATCTATGGCTCGTAATAGTGTAAGTTCATTACTAACGTCACAGTTAAACCGACTGGCTTCGGATTTAATTAAAGGAGTGGAATTAGATTTTGACTTACAATCCGAGCAGGATTTTACAACTGGAGTTGGGGAAACACGTACCGATTTAAATATTGGTGTTTCAAAAATGCTATTTAACGACCGTTTGAAAATCACTATAGGCTCAAATTTTGAAGTTGAAGGGAATTCAAGACCTGGAGAGCAGGCTGCGAATATTGCCGGAGATATTAGTCTAGATTACCAACTGTCTCAAGATGGTCGCTATTTCGCTCGCGTATATCGGAAAAACCAATATCAGGTAACACTTCAGGGCCAATATGTTGAAACAGGTATTGGATTTATCATCAATATGAGCTACAATAAATTCAGAGAAATTTGGATGAATTCTAAAAAATTAAATGAATATAATACCCGAAGCAAAAATTTCCGTAAACGTTTTGATGTAGAACGTATGGAAACCGACTCCGTTTACAGGGATAGCGTCCGCTTTGCAATTCGAGATAGCATGATGCGTAACGATCCTAAGAAATATAAAGAACGTTACTTGGATAGAAAACAAATCCAGCAAACCAAACCAAGCAATAAGACTGATTCAACGAATCAGAAAACAGATACAATAGGAGAAAAAGTGATTAGAAATGAAGAAAGGGAGAATAATGAAAAATAGCAATCAATTTATAGCTTTTGTTGTATTTATAGGGTTTTTCATTGCTTCTTGTTCGACCACAAAAAATTTAAAAGAGGGTCAGTCCTTATATGTGGATGGCCATGTCGATATTGAATCGGATACGATTTCCAAAGAACATAAAAAGGCCTTAGCTACGCATCTGGAACAGGTATTAATGCCCAAACCCAATAAGACACTTTTTGGATGGCGTTACAAACTAGCTTTCAACAACATGGCTGGGGATTCAGTTGGAAAAAATTTCATTCGCAGACAACTAAAAAAAATGGGTGAAGAACCTGTTTTATTGAGTGATGTAAATAGGGAATATAATGAAAACCTGTTAAGAAATCGACTTGAAAATATTGGTTTCTTTAATGCAGAGGTAAAGTCTGACACAACAATTAAGGATAAAGAAGCGACCATACACTATATTGCGACGACTAATCTGATTTATAAAATAAAATCTGTTACGTTTAATGTAGACAGTACGATACAGCTTGGCCGAGATATACTCCTATCTCGTGATAAGTCTCTTTTAAAGGTTGGTAAGCATTATAATTTAGATGATATCCTGAATGAACGTGATCGGATTGATAATGAACTTAAAAATATTGGGTACTATTATTTCAGTCCCGACTATATATTGGTGGAAGCAGATAGTACAATTGGAGATCATAAAGTCAATTTATATGTCACTATTAAACCTGAAACACCTGTTATAGCTAAATCACCATCCAAGATAAATAATATATACATCTATCCAAATTATACGGACGAAGGTACAGGATATCAACGTGCTCCACGTAATGCGCAATTATTCGATAGTTCATATTACTTTATAGATCCAAAAAATACCTTTAGAAAACCCGTTATAGCTAACCATATTTTCTTTAAAAAAGGAGATCGTTATAATCGCGGTGCCCATAATAAAACAATCAGTCATCTTGTAAATCTAAATAGCTTCAAATTTGTTAAAAACAACTTCGTTGATAGTAAAGATGTCAAAAACGGACTAGATGTATATTACTATCTTACTCCTCTTCCTAAGAAATCTATTCGTCTCGAATTGTTAGGAAAAATGGCTTCGGTATATAATGGCTCTGAACTTAATGTGAACTGGCAATTACGCAATGCCTTTAGAGGTGCCGAACTGTTAAGTCTAAATGTGTTTGGTGGATACGAAACACAGACCGGTGGAAGTGTAAGTCTAAACTCAAGCTATTATCGCTATGGTGCAGATCTTACTTTAACGTTTCCCCGTATTCTTTCGCCTTTCAAAATAAATCCCAGTCGTAGATTTATACCAAAAACCTACATCAAAACGGGATTTGAATTCTTAAATAGAACTCGAGCATATACATTACGATCTCTAAAACTGGACTATGGTTATATCTGGCAGGAATCTGAAGAGAAACAACATGATTTGGGACTATTAGAGATTACATATGTACAGCCCAGTCGTATTTCAGATGAATATAAAGCCCAGATGGATACGGTACCAACGCTAAAACATGCTATAGAACCACAGTTTACTATTGGTCCAAATTATAATTTTACTTTATCCAATATGATGAACAAAAATCTAAAAAACACCTTTTATTTTAAAGGAAATTTAGATTTATCTGGTAATGTATTGGGATTGATAAAAGGTGCCAACTACAATGAGGGTAAAACATTTAAATTATTCAACGCTTATTTTTCTCAATATATTAAGGCAAGTGGTGATGGTAGACATTATTTAAAACTAAGTGAAAATTCACAATTAGCATCGCGAGTCAGTTTAGGTCTAAGTTACTCTTATGGTAACTCCCGTGCTTTACCCTATCTAAAACAGTATTATGTGGGTGGTCCAAACAGTATTCGCGCTTTTGCTGCTCGAGCAATTGGTCCAGGAACTTTAAAACCTCAAAACATTGGGACCAATAAGTTCTATGCTGATCAAACTGGAGATATAAAATTGGAAATGAGTACAGAATATCGTGCTAAATTGGCTGGTTTTGTCCATTGGGCGGCATTTATTGATGCCGGTAATGTGTGGCTACAAAATACAGATGATGAAAAGCCCGGAGCAAAATTTAGCAAAGATTTCTTGACTGAATTAGCCGTCGGTGGCGGTTTAGGTTTAAGATTTGACTTTACTTTTCTTATCTTAAGAACAGATTTTGCTATTCCATTCCGTATTCCATATTTGGATAAAGGAGAGCGTTGGGTCTTGAAAGATATTGATTTAGGAAGTAGCAGATGGCGCAAGGACAACTTAATGTTTAATCTAGCTATTGGCTATCCATTTTAATAAAAAGGAGAACGAAAGTTCTCCTTTTTATTTCCTATCATTTTTTATACAACTTAATTGCTTTCCTACTATTTATTGAGTAAATTCAAAGAAAAATTAATGTCTAAGGACCAAAATTAAAAGGCTTATGAAAGTTACAATAGTTGGTGCAGGAGCAGTTGGAGCGACAACTGCAGATAATTTAATCAGAAAAGAGGTTGCTGAAGAAATCATCCTTTTAGATATCAAGGAAGGGTTTGCTGAAGGTAAGGCACAAGATATGTCACAGACTGCTGCTTTATTGGGATTCGACTCAAAAATAATAGGTGTAACGAATGATTATAGTGCAACCGCAGGCTCCACTGTTGCAGTTATTACTTCAGGAATTCCTAGAAAACCGGGCATGACCAGAGAAGAACTAATCGGCACTAATGCAAATATTGTTAAAACAGTAGTTGATAATTTGATAAAACATTCTCCTGAGGTCATTATTATTATTGTTTCAAATCCAATGGATACCATGACATATTTGGCTTTAAAAAGCTCTGGTCTTCCAAAAAATAGAATCATAGGTATGGGGGGAACATTGGATTCTGCACGATTTAAATATCAGCTAAGTCAAAAATTAAACGCTTCTGCAAGTGACCTTAATGCAATTGTTGTCGGCGGTCACGGCGATACGACCATGATTCCTCTGATCAAACATGCCACATGGAATAGTATTCCTGTAACTGATTTTTTAACGGAGGAGGAGCAAGAAGAAATTATTCAGAAAACAATGGTAGGCGGTGCAACTTTGACATCCTTAATCGGAACCTCTGCATGGTATGCTCCTGGGGCAGCTACTGCAGCTGTAGTTGAAAGTATCGTTAGAAATCAAAATAAGCTTTTCACAGCAAGTGTATTTTTGGATGGAGAATTTGGATTATCGGATATCAATTTAGGTGTTCCAGTCATTATCAATAAAAATGGATGGGATAAAATTGTACCTTTGAAGCTTTCGGAAGAGGAAAAGCAAAAACTACACAAAAGTGCGGATGCTGTTCGAAACATGAATAATGTACTAAAAGATATTAACGTTTTATAAAAATAATATGCAACTCTTTATTAAAAATATGGTCTGCAATAGATGTAAGATGGCTGTAGAAAATATATTTAAAGAGTTGCATATCCCTTATCATGATCTACAACTAGGTGTTGTTACTTTGGACCATTCACTACAGCCTGAACAACGAAAGAAAGTGAAGGAAAATCTGCATGCTATTGGTTTTGAATTAATCGATGATAAAAACACGCGTCTTATTGAAAAAATAAAATTGCTGATCATCGATTATACACGCTATCCTTATAACTATCTGAATAAAAATTTATCAGATATATTAAGTGATCATTTACATGTTGAATACAGCTCTTTAAGTGCCCTCTTCTCTTCTGTAGCAAGTATCAGTATTGAAAAATATGCTATCTTCCAAAAAATAGAATATATTAAGGAGTTATTAATTTACGATGAACTTTCATTAGCTGAAATCGCTGAAAAACTTAATTATTCAAGCACTGCATATCTCAGCAATCAATTCAAAAAAAACACAGGTTTAACACCAACGCAGTTTAAAAATTTAAATAATCCTACCGCTTTACGGCAAACTTTAGATCAAGTGCATTAATATATCTAAATAAAGATACTTTAACTTTCATGAAGCACATATTTTTTCTATGTTTGGAATATGGCAATCATCCCCTTACAGATTTTACAATTACAGGAGCAAGGCACTCATATTTTAATAGAGGTCACTTTATACGAAACTACCCATTTAATGGTTTTAGATACAGGAGCTTCAAAGACTGTTTTTGATAAAAACCAATTAGAAAAAATTCACACAGACCAATTCCAATTAGAAAGTACCGATACGCTTTCAACAGGTTTGGGCACGAATAACATGGAAAGTTTTTTGATTCATATTCCTCTTTTTAAAATCCATGATTGGAAAATAAAAAACTATAGGGCTGCAGTTCTTGACCTCAGTTCCATTAACTATGCTTACGAACAGATGAATCTACGTCCTGTGATTGGAGTGATCGGAGGAGATATTTTAGCTCCTTATGGCGCAGTGATTGATTACAAAAAGAAAACGCTTAAATTACTCAAGAGAAAGTTAAAACTTAAAGAGCCTTTTATGAATATGCAAACGTAAATATAGATAATAAGATAAAGCAATCAAAACACCTGCTCCACCCATAAAATATAAGACACTACGTAATCCGAAATAGCTTGCTAGAGCCCCTATAAGCAAACTACCTATAGGGAAAATACCTTGAAATGCCATTACATAATAAGAAATTGCTCGTGCTCTATAGATCGGCATCGCATGCGTCTGTATATACGTATTAATACTGGAGTTTTGCATCATCATAGCGAAAGAAACGATCGCCGTATATAAAAGAGCAAGAACTAAAACAGATGAATGCCCGAGTAAAAACAAGGCGGCTCCCATTAACAGTGCTGCGCCCATTACTTGGTAGCGCATATTAGTTCCTGATTTTAGCCGTGCCATATTAATCGCTCCTATCATTGCCCCAAGACCAGCTGCACTTTCAAACCATGAAAATGTACCTGCGTCGCCATTAAACATTTCTTTTGCTACCGCAGGTAATAAAGAAGTATATGGAATTACTAATAAGCTAGAAAAAGTCATCACTATAATAAGCGAAAAAATATGGGGCGATCTTTTCAAATAGTAAAACCCTTCGACCAAGCCCTGCCAATTACTTCCTTTGCTTAAGCTTGCTGTACTTTCTGTGACATTCATCATCCATAAAGTAATCAAAACAGGGATAAAACTCAGAAAATTACTACTGAAACACATCATTTCACCGTATGTACTCAATAATATACCACCAATAGCCGGACCAACCATACGCGCTGCATTAAATATAGAAGAATTTAGTGCTATTGCATTAGGCAGATCTTTTCTATTATCCACTAAATGTACCATTAACGATTGTCTTCCCAACACATCGAAAGCGTTGATCACTCCTTGTGCAAATCCCAAAATAGACAACCACAATACTGTTTCCATCTTCAGGTACACTAAAAGTGTTAAGATTCCTGCTTGAATCATTAGACCTATTTGTGTAATAAAAACAAGCTTATACTTTTTATGTTTATCTACAAAGCTTCCAATAAAGGGAGATAATACCAAAGAAGGAAGCAGGGAGATGAAAGATACAAAACCTAACCAGAAAACAGAATCTGTTAACTTATATACTAACCAACTTATAGCAACACGTTGCATCCATGTGCCCATCAATGAGATTGCCTGGCCAATTATATGTAATCTAAAATTTGGATACTGAAGCGAACGAAATATCTGCATATCAATGAATAATAGAAGTAAATGAAAGGAATGATCTAAAATGAACAGTAATGACTAAGCAATATTTGTGCAGTAATTTCATTTCTGCACAAGATTAGTGAATTTTAATCGATAACTTTGCCACTTAATGGTAAATAAACCAAACAATTAACAATCAATTCAATACAAGATGAAATTTTTTATTGACACAGCAAACTTAGAACAAATCAAAGAAGCACAAGATTTAGGTGTATTAGACGGGGTAACAACAAACCCAAGTTTAATGGCTAAAGAAGGAATCAGTGGTGACGAGAATGTAATCAATCATTACAAAGCGATCTGTGCTATCGTAGATGGCGATGTAAGTGCGGAGGTAATTTCTACGAACTACGAAGAAATGATCAAAGAAGGAGAAGCACTTGCAAAGTTAGATGACAAGATTGTTGTTAAAGTTCCTATGATCAAAGATGGTATCAAGGCAATTAAATATTTCAGCAAAAAAGGAATCAAAACAAACTGTACTTTGGTTTTCTCTGCAGGTCAGGCACTCCTAGCTGCAAAAGCTGGAGCTACTTATGTTTCACCTTTCATTGGTCGTTTAGATGATATTTCTACAGATGGTTTAGGACTTATCGAAGAGATCCGTTTAATCTATGATAACTACAGTTTCCCAACACAGATCTTAGCGGCTTCGGTACGTAACAGTGCGCACATTTTAGGTTGTGCTAAGATTGGAGCTGATGTGATGACGGGTCCTTTATCTGCAATCACAGCTTTATTAAAACACCCATTAACAGATAGTGGCCTTGCTACTTTCTTGGCTGACCACGCGAAGGCGGCAGGAAAATAAAATCGATATAAAACGACTTTAAAGAAACGGTCAGAAACGAGTATGAATAACTTGTTTCTGACCGTTTTTTTATATTAGAATAATGATGTATTTTTGTATTATGAGTAAAGAGCAACAACAGGAAAAAACAGTACATGAGCGTGTCGATTTTACAACTTTACTAAAACAATATCAGCTTAAGGTTACACAGCCTAGACTGCGAACTTTAGAAGTTATATCGACTAAGAAATCAGCCATTTCACAACCAGAGCTCGAAAAATTAATCGGTAAAGAAATTGATCGTGTCACCCTCTATCGCGTGTTAGCTTCATTTGAGGAGAAGGGAATATTGCATAAAATTTTTGATCTAAATGGTACAGCTACTTACGCCCTCTGTTCGACCAACTGCTCCGAGCACAATCATCATGACCAACATGTGCACTTCATCTGTAGAAACTGTAACTCCGTATTTTGCATGGATGAAATCACACTTCCAAATTTCAACATTCCGGAAGGTTACAAACTTGAAGCTGTAGCGATAAATGCACTGGGTCTTTGTGATCAATGTCAGGAAAAATAATCAAAAACAAAATTTCACTGAATAAGAAGGAAGGTACCAACATTTCTGAAAACCTTTACTTTGCACGTGCTTCTCATCAATCCTGATGCTAAAGTCCTTTCTTATCGTCAACTAAAATTTAGCAAAAAAAAACCTAACTAATTGACACAGATTATTTTATTAAATTTTAATAAATAAGAATTTGATAAAAACACATTTAGCAAAATATTAAAAATCGAGCAGAACCTGAAAGTATATTGTTTATCAACATTACAAATAATGACTCATTAAGCTATTTAATATTTAATGCACTGTTTATCAAAATATTAAATAAGCTAAATAGAATTAAATATACACTTAATTCTATAACCAAAACAAAGAACATTTATATATCCACAATTTCGGATTAATATTTGTATATTGTATGTGATAAGACATCGGGAATAGCCTAAATAGCAATGGTATTATATTGCAAACTACAGTAGCCTTCTCCCCCACTTACAACACGATAAAAGTAAATAAAAACGTATGACGACAAAAAAAGAAAACCCGTACCAAGAGGTTTTAACACAGCTCATCATCGACATCTTCGAGAAGTCAAACAACAAGCCACTCAACTATAAACAAGTCGCATCAAAGCTGAACGTTCACGATTCAGATTCAAAAATAGCAATCGCCAACATTCTGACTGACCATCCAAGAAACAGCCCTTTTTTAGAGGTTGAGAAGGGTAAATTCAAACTTCGTCAACTTAAAGTTTACGTGACTGGAAAAGTCGATATGACTGCTGAAGGATCGGCTTATATTATACCTCAAGACGAATTTGAGAATGATATCTTTGTGGCGCCTAGGAAATTACGTCAAGCACTGCATGGAGATATTGTTAAAGTACATACTTTTGAGAAGAGCAGAGGCCGTAAAAAAGAAGGAGAAGTTGTTGAAATTATACAGCGTGCAAAAACAGATTTCACAGGTATTATCAATCTTTCTCAAAACTTCGCATTCTTTATTGCAGACGATAGAAAGATGTTGCATGATATTTTTATACCGCTTGATAATCTTGAGGGTGCTAAGGATGGAGAAAAGGTGGTCGTCTCTATTATTGACTGGCCACAAGGTGCAAAAAATCCGATTGGCAAAGTCAAAACTATTTTAGGTAAAAAAGGAGAAAACAACACGGAAATGAATGCTATATTGGCAGACTACGGATTTCCATTAAAGTTTCCTAAAAAAGTTGAAGAAGAGGCAAATGCTTTACCAGAGACCTGCTCTAAGGAAGAAATTGCAAAACGCAGGGATTTTAGGGCAATCACCACATTTACAATTGATCCTGCTGATGCAAAAGATTTCGATGATGCAATTTCTTTTCAGCAATTAGAAAATGGGAATTATGAAATCGGAGTCCATATTGCCGATGTTTCGCACTATGTTATTCCAGAGACTGAACTGGACAAAGAAGCATACGAAAGAGGTACTTCAGTATATCTTGTCGATAGGGTAATCCCCATGCTTCCAGAGCGACTTTCCAATGGTGTATGTTCATTACGACCACATGAGGATAAACTTTGTTTCTCAGCGGTCTTTGAGCTTGATGAAAAGGCAAATGTTGTAGAGCAATGGTTTGGAAGAACTATCATTCATTCTGATCGACGCTTTTCTTACGAAGAAGCTCAAGAAGTTATTGAAACAAAAACAGGAGATTTTTCTTCAGAGATACTAAAACTAAATGAACTTGCTTATATTCTTCGTGAGCGCAAATTTAAAAATGGTGCAATTGCATTTGAAAGTGAAGAAGTAAAATTCACGTTGGATGAGAACGGTAAACCAACGGGGGTCTATACCAAAGTAAGAAAAGATGCGCATAAACTCATTGAAGATTTCATGCTTCTAGCCAATAGAAAAGTTGCTGAATACATTGGGAAACAGGGAAAAGGAAAAAATAAATTACCATTTGTTTATCGTTTTCACGATGTCCCGAATCCAGAGACATTAACTACATTTTCTCAATTTGCTGCTCGGTTCGGGCATAAGTTAACGATCAAATCTGACAAAGAAACGGCAAAATCTCTCAATGCTTTAATGACTAAAATTGAAGGCAGTAAAGAGCAAAATATGTTAACATCCTTGGCGATTCGTTCGATGGCAAAAGCGATCTATACGACAAAAGGAACAAGTCACTATGGTCTTTCATTTGATTATTATACGCACTTCACTTCACCTATTCGCCGATATCCTGATGTAATGGTACATAGATTATTAGCATACTATTTAAGTGGAGGTGATAAAATCAATGCCGATCATTATGAAAAAATGTGTGAACACACTTCACAAATGGAGAAGAAGGCAGCAGAAGCCGAACGTGCTTCAATTAAATATAAACAAGCTGAATTTTTACAGGAACAAATCGGGACTGAATATACAGGAATTATCTCTGGTGTAACTGAATGGGGTATGTACGTAGAAATTGAAACCAACAAATGCGAAGGTATGGTTAGATTACGAGACATTAACGACGACTTTTATGTATTAGACGAAAAGAACTTTGCAATCATAGGTCAACGCAAGAAAAAGAAATATCAATTAGGTGACGAAGTACAGATCAAAGTTAAAAAGGTTGATCTTGACAAACGTCAAATCGATTTTACTTTAATCAGTTAAGTCATATTAAAATACAATGGACGCCTCCAATCAAGTAAAACACTTTTTTGGGGGCTTTTCATTTCAAAGACAGACTAACCCTAACCATCTAAATGTCTCAACATCTCATCTGTAAAATGCTCAATATGCCTGGTCTGCGTAAATTTAACAGCATTAAAAACTTCTGATTCGCCCTTCGGGATGGATAGTGACTTCCAATTATTCCCTTTCATCATTTTTCCCAACATAACAATCTGTCCTACATGATAGGGATAATGAGCCAATTGTCGATTAATTGCTTCTACGACTGTATGGCCCTGATTACGTATATAAATTAGCTTTCCTAGATCTTCAAATTCCAAACACTTCAAGGTGTTAAATAAATTGTCCCATGCTTCATTCCATTCCCGAAACAACCTGTTCTTGTCCTGATCCACCAATTCAAACTCTGCATCACGATTTCTCCATTCTTTTTCACCATCAGAAGTAAGAAAATCTGTAAAACGAGACTTCATATTACCGGATATATGCTGAATAAGTACAGCTACACTATTACTTTCATCATTGTAACGCCAAAATAACTGACTATCACTTAACTGATTCAAAGTACTATCAACTAAATGCTTATAATACAAAAACAATTTTTGAACATCCTCTAAATAATTCATAACAATCTGATTTACAAAATAAAACAACCTCTCATACACCTTCCAATTATTCTTAAATCTAAGTAGAAAAATTCACTTTTTTTTAGGTAAAACCCAAAAATTGACATTCAATTGAAAAAATAGCCATCATTAATAGTATATATTAAAAGACCATTCGTTTTCCTTGCTCCGGAAAAATAAAATTAACTTTATAAGAATTATTTTCCAGTAATTGCCGTTTAATCGTGTCAACATTATCGGAAACAGGCTTCATATGTGTAACAATAACATTTAAACCTTGTAGCATATCTCTTCCGGTAAAAGTTGCTAGCTTTCCCAATTCTTCATTTAAAAGTAGAGGTGTTAAATGTCCAAAAAGTAATTTTTCTGGTTGTGCATTCGGAAATGAAACTTCAATCATTAAAGCTTTCAATCGTCGTGATTTAATTATGGGTGCTATAGACTGCCATAAATTTTCAAGATTTGTGACCTTTTCCACACGGTCTGCTCCTGTATCTCCTAGGTATACGATAGAACTGTCGCCTATAGTTACTAAAACTGCTGAACTCTTCATCGGGTTCACATGGCTTAAATCAAAAGCCTGAATAGTCATTCCGGTATTTGTTACCGTATCGATCTCGCCAATTTTTAAACGTTTATATTGATATTTCCGTATGGGTAAATCACCTTCATTAGCAAAATTAGCCCATGTATCGTTTATGAAATAATGCGCTTTCAATACATCTATCATTGCTGCTGTTGCGTAAATATTTTTTGCAGCATCTGAGGGAGAATTGATTATCATCCCTGCTAGATGATCAAGATGTCCGTGCGAGATGAAGTACCCTTTGATATAATCTCGCAATACCCTGCCGGCTGGAACCTCAAATGTTTTTAAGGTTATTGCTTTTCGAATTCCAGCATTTATAGTACCGGCATCTAGCGCTAAATACGCATTTGCCTTATACTTACCAATCAAGTATGAAGATAGATTATCTTCATGATCTCCTCCATAAACTCCCAACGGCACTACTTCAAATGTCTGACTATATACTTTAGAACACAACAGAGTCAGCGTAAGCAGGATGATTTTTTTCATATTGATACTTTCGATTTTGATAAACGATACAAAAATATCATAAAAACATGAACGCAATTTCATGTTTTTATGATATTGTCTAAAAAATAAAATGGAACAAAATTTAATAGGTGAAATAAATTATTTTGTTCAGATTTGCAGTTTACAAGTTACTTTAAAAATGAAATTTAGAAATGATATAGGGGCATTACGTGCTTTAGCGGTACTGGCAGTAATTTTTTTTCATTTCAAAGTACCCTATTTTGATGGTGGCTTTAGTGGTGTGGATATTTTTTTCGTCATCTCTGGCTACTTAATGACCCGAATTATTTTAAAGGGCTTTGAGAATAGCAACTTTTCTTTTAAACAATTCTATACTAAACGTATAACACGCATTATTCCTGCACTTTTGTTTCTTCTTGTAGGTGTTTCTATTATTGGTAGTTTTATATTACTTCCAAAAGACTTACAACAACTTGGAAATAATGCATTTTTCAGCATAATCTTTAGTTCCAATATTGAATATTATTTAAATAGTGGATATTTTGATGTTGCCTCTCAAAATAACATTCTTTTGCACACATGGTCATTATCGGTCGAATGGCAATTTTACCTTTTATACCCTGCCCTCTTATTCCCTTTTAAAAGACTTTACTCGAACAATAAAATAAGGTTTGTTAGCTTTTTCATCTTTTTGATTATGCTGTCATTAGGTTTGAATTTATATTTCAATAATACAGATCAATCCTTCAGTTTTTATATGTTCCCGACTCGGGCATGGGAAATGTTAATTGGGGGACTTGCATTTTTAGGAGAGTCTTATACTCAAAAGTCGATACCCAAGCTCTTCAGAAAAGTAGTTGCAATTACGGGATATGCTATTTTAATTGTTAGTATCTATTTATTTAACGAACAAAATATAAGCTGGCCTTCCTATTATACACTTATTCCTGTCATTGCGACCTTTGGTATCATTATAGCACAGTGCGATTTCAATTTTTTATCCATTAAACCAATACAATGGGTAGCGAAACTATCCTATTCTTTATATCTATGGCATTGGCCAATTTATGTATTCGCCATTTATCTCGGATTGAATCAACCCCTTATTATCATTCCCATCCTCACACTTTCTTTACTCTGTGCAAGTATTTCTTATTATTTCATCGAGGCCAATAAGAAATTTGATCAACTACCATTTACAATAATTGCTACCACCGCTGTTGGGTTGCTAACAGGAATTATGATGTTATTTCCTTATAATCGATTACAAATAAACAAAGAAATTGATTACCTGACGAACTATAACACCAATTACAGAAAAAACAGACTTCCTTCACAATTCAGAAAAGGCATATGCCATCTGGATATAGACAATACATTTAAGCAATATAATTTTGAAAGCTGTGCCACCATCATTCCAAACAAAAAGAATATTCTTTTACTAGGGGATAGTCATGCGGGTGTTTTCGGACAGAGTTTAAAAGAGCAATTAGAAAAACAAAATATCAATCTTTTACAAGCAACCGTATCCACCACTTATCCACTTTTGGACACCAAAGGGCCAAAGGCATCTTGCGAACTGATCGATTATATGTATCAAAAATTTATACCAGAAAATACGAAAAAAATTGATGAAGTGATACTTGTTGGTTTTTGGGGCTCGCAACAATATCCAGATGAAACCTTAAAAATAAAACTTCAGCAAGTAATTCAATATTTTAAAGAAAATGGTATTCCGCTTAAAATGATCGGACAGACCCCTAGTTATTCTATCATCTTTCCAAATATTTTGGCTCTACAGATAAAAAATAAAAGTGTAAAAGAAGAAAACTACGTTGAATCCCGATCTGCACATATCAATACTTATCTAAAAACCTTTATTCCAGAAGATATTTACATTGATATTTACAATTTACCTGAAATAATTAAATACAATGGTCAAGATCCCTACATGCATGATGACGATCATTTATCGAAATATGGAGCTGATCAAGTTGTTCGTTACTTATTACAAAAAAAACTAATCTAACAGCTAACTCTAAGATTTTCAAGCAAAATGTGGAAAACTAATTGACTGGACATTTCGATTTAACAATAAAATGGTTATCTTTGCGAACTTATAATAATTTAAGAATAAAATTAAATAACAAAATCAGGTAAATGCCTACTATTCAACAATTAGTTAGAAAAGGTAGAGTAGCTCTGGTTGACAAGAGTAAGTCACCAGCGTTGGACTCATGTCCACAGCGAAGAGGTGTATGTACACGTGTATATACTACTACCCCTAAAAAACCAAACTCAGCAATGCGTAAAGTAGCTCGTGTACGTTTAACAAACGGTAAAGAGGTTAACGCTTACATCCCAGGAGAAGGTCACAATTTACAAGAGCACTCAATCGTTTTGATTCGTGGTGGTCGTGTTAAAGATTTACCAGGTGTACGTTACCACATTATCCGTGGTGCATTAGATACTTCAGGTGTAGCAGGTCGTAACCAACGTCGTTCTAAATACGGAACTAAACGTCCTAAACCAGGACAAGCAGCGGCTGCGCCAGCAAAAGGTAAAAAGAAATAATTAAACGGAGGAAAGAAAAATGAGAAAATCAAAACCAAAAAAGAGAATCATTTTACCTGATCCAAAGTTTAACGACACTCAGGTAACACGCTTTGTAAACAATATGATGTACGATGGTAAAAAATCTACAGCATACGAAATTTTTTACAATGCAATTGAATTAGTAGAGCAAAAAACTAGCGAAAGCGGTTTAGAAGCTTGGAAAAAAGCTTTAAACAACGTTATGCCAGCTGTAGAGGTTAAATCTCGTCGTGTTGGTGGTGCTAACTTCCAAGTTCCTATGGAAGTTCGTCCTGAGCGTAAAATTGCTTTGGGTATGAAATGGTTAATTTCATATTCACGCAGACGTGGTGAGAAAACAATGTTTGAAAAATTAGCGGGAGAAATCATTTCAGCTTCTAAAGGTGAAGGTGCTGCTGTTAAGAAGAAAGAAGATACGCACAAAATGGCTGAAGCTAACAAAGCGTTCTCACACTTCAGATTCTAGTTTTGAACTTACACACAAAAATATGATTACACCGATCTTTGGTAAACGTTCATTCTTTTATCAGGATCGGTGTACTTATTTAGACAGAAAAATATTTAGCTCCATCTGGGCTAATGCTTAAAAATATTATGGCAAGAGATTTAAAATTCACTAGAAATATTGGTATCGCTGCTCACATCGATGCTGGTAAAACAACTACAACTGAGCGTATTCTTTACTACTCAGGAGTTAATCATAAACTTGGTGAAGTGCACGAAGGTGCTTCAACAATGGACTGGATGGAGCAAGAGGCTGAGCGTGGTATCACGATTACTTCTGCAGCTACTACAGTTTTCTGGCAGTACCGTGGTAACAAATACCAAGTAAACGTTATCGATACTCCAGGTCACGTAGATTTTACGGTTGAAGTAAACCGTTCATTACGTGTATTAGACGGATTAGTATTCTTATTTTCTGCAGTTGATGGTGTTGAGCCTCAATCAGAAACTAACTGGAGATTAGCTGATAACTATGCCGTTCCACGTATCGGTTTCGTTAACAAAATGGACCGTTCAGGTGCTGACTTCTTAAAAGTTGTTGGTCAAGTAAAATCAATGCTAGGTTCTGAAGCAGTTGCTTTGCAATTACCTATCGGTGCTGAAGATACTTTTACTGGTGTTGTTGATTTAATTAACAACCGTGGTATCGTTTGGAACGAGCATGATAAAGGTATGACGTTTACAGAAGTTCCTATTCCAGAAGATATGTTGGAAGAGGTTGCTGAATACCGTGAGCGTTTATTAGAAGCTGTTGCGGGTTACGATGAGTCTTTGATGGAAAAATTCTTCGAAGATCCTGATTCATTAACTGAGCGTGAAATCTTAAATGCTTTACGTGCAGCAGTATTAGATAACTCTATCGTTCCTATGGTTTGTGGTTCATCTTTCAAAAACAAAGGTGTTCAAACTATGTTGGATTTAGTAATGGAATTATTACCTTCTCCAATGGATTCAGAAGGTGTTAAAGGTACTAACCCTGATACAGGTGAGGAATTATTACGTAAACCAGATGTTAACGAGCCTTTCGCTGCATTAGGTTTCAAAATTGCAACTGACCCTTTCGTAGGTCGTTTGTGTTTCATCCGTGCTTACTCAGGTAAGTTAGATGCAGGTTCTTATGTATTGAACACTCGTTCAGGTAACAAAGAGCGTATCTCTCGTATCTTCCAAATGCACGCTAACAAACAAAACCCTATCCCTTTCATCGAGGCTGGTGATATTGGTGCTGTTGTTGGTTTCAAAGATATCAAAACCGGTGATACTTTATGTGATGAAAAACACCCTATCGTGTTAGAGTCAATGAACTTCCCTGAGCCAGTTATCGGATTAGCGATTGAGCCTAAAACTCAAGCTGACATCGATAGATTAGGTATTGGTCTTGGTAAATTAGCTGAAGAAGATCCTACATTCGTAGTAAAAACTGACGAAGAAACTGGTCAAACAGTTATCTCTGGTATGGGTGAGCTTCACTTAGAGATCTTGATCGATCGTTTGAAACGTGAGTTCAAAGTTGAGGTTAACCAAGGTGCTCCTCAAGTATCGTACAAAGAGTCTATCAATGGAACTACTGAACACCGTGAAGTATTCAAAAAACAGTCAGGTGGTCGTGGTAAATTTGCGGACATTAAAGTTGTTATTTCTCCTGCGGATGAAGATTACGATTTAACTAAGTCTCCACTTCAATTCGTAAATGAAATTGTTGGTGGTAAAATTCCAAAAGAATTTATCCCTTCAGTTCAAAAAGGATTTGAAACTTCAATGAAAAATGGTGTATTAGCAGGATTCCCATTATCAGGAATGAAAGTTCGTTTGATTGATGGTTCATTCCACGCTGTCGATTCAGATTCATTATCGTTTGAATTAGCTGCTCGTCAAGCATATCGTGAAGCATTGCCAAAATGTTCTCCTGTTCTAATGGAACCAATTATGAAAATAGAGGTTCTAACACCAGAAGAAAACATGGGTGATGTAATGGGTGACTTAAACCGTCGCCGTGGTTTGATGCAAGGTTTAGATAGCCGTAATGGTTCTCAAGTAATTAAAGCATTAGTTCCACTTTCGGAAATGTTTGGTTACGTAACACAATTGCGTACGATCACTTCAGGTCGTGCAACTTCTACTATGGAATTTGATCACTTCGAAGAAGCTCCACGTAACGTAACTGAAGAAGTTGTTGCAAAAGCAAAAGGTAAATTAAAAGGAGAATAATCCTTTCTAATATAAAGTAAACCGATCTCCTGTTGATAATAGCTCTAACGGGAGATCATTTTAAACAAAAACAAAAATGAGCCAAAGAATCAGAATCAAATTGAAATCATACGATTACAATTTAGTTGACAAATCAGCTGAGAAAATCGTAAAAACAGTAAAACCTACAGGTGCAGTTGTTAGTGGTCCTATTCCATTACCTACTGAGAAAAAAATCTATACAGTTTTACGTTCTCCACACGTTAACAAAAAAGCGCGTGAGCAATTCCAATTATGTTCATACAAGAGATTGTTAGATATTTATTCATCTAACTCTAAAACTGTTGATGCATTGATGAAACTTGAATTACCTTCAGGTGTTGAAGTAGAAATCAAAGTGTGATAGAATTGCACTGATTGAAAACAAGAAAGGCTTCTAATGTTAAATTAGAAGCCTTTCTTATATGCTGCTTTTTACTACTTATGGAGCCTTGTAATGAATAATTTATATAATTCCTAACATAGGTGTGACTTGAAGAAAAAACAAGCTTTAAGCTCAAATACAGTATTTAAATCACAATGACTTTTAAGTCAATTCCAAATCATGGCTTTACGCTGAAATACTCCAAAAAAAACTAATTTATTGTTACTTTTTAGAACTTATTGTATTACGTATAGTGGAATAAGTATCTCCTTTATGATCTTCTTCTCCAAGCAAGTAGCCCCATGGCTTCAATTCTTTTACACGGTCCATCACAATTTTGCAGATAGCTAATATAGGAATTGCTAAGAACATACCTGAAATCCCCCATATCAACTCTCCTACGATTATCGCCATCATCGCAAATAAAGAATTTACTTTTACTTTTGAGCCAACTACCTTTGGAACAATAAAATTACTATCAATAAGATGTATAATAATAAGTGCTCCAGTCACAATCAGTACATGTGTAAAGGAGGTCGTCGCAAAAGTAAGTAGTGCAATTACTAACATAGACGTGAAAATACCAATATAGGGAAGCACATTAAACACGCCCGTGATAATAGCTAACAGTAAACTATATTTCACTCCAATGATACTCAAAGCTGCAAATACCAATGTAGACACGATCAGCATCTGTAGCAATAAACCAATCAAATATTTTTTCACTACATACTGCACTTGGCCAACGACATCCATAACGATATTGTGATGTTCTTGATGATTTAACAATAACAGAAATCGCACGATGTGACTACGATAGATAAGTAGAAAGAAAGTATAAAGAAAAGTAAACACAAACAGTATCAAGAGAGAAGATAAAGATAACAAAGCTGTTCCCAGTAAGAGCGTACCGCTATCAAGTGACTTAGTTGCCGTCTTATTAAGGATATCCATTTGTTCGTTATGCATAACGCCAAAGCGATCCGTAACCCAGATCTGCACATTATGAAATCCCACTAATATTTGTTCCTTAAAAGCTGGCCAATCTTCCTTAATCATCGATAATTGTGAAGCAAGCATGTAAAATCCAAATCCTAAAAGTCCAAAGAAAAGTAGAACGGTAATAATTCCAGCAAGAGTGCGAGGAAATTTCAATTTTCTCTCAAAAAAATTACTTACGGGAACGAGCAACAACGCTAAAAGCAGACCCAATATAAAGGGGACTAATATTGTATCCCCTATCTTTGCGAGATAACCTAAAATAACAATGGAAATTAGCGTACAAGCTAATTTGACGTAAAATGGTAAGCCCAGGAATTTTGTCATAGTATCATCTAATTGTAATTGTCAAACAATACTACTAATGTAAAGTTTTAGTTGACAATAAAAAACCCCTGCTCAAAAAGCAAGGGTTTAATTTTAAAAGATTTAATTAGAATCTTAATCCTTTTAATTAAATTCCGAATCCGAGGCCTATTGACCAAACACGGTTTTTAACATCTCCATTAAACGTTTTTGCTCCAGCAATATTTGTTAAACCTAAACCGTAGCCCGCATTAATAGATATTCCACTACCCAATTGATATCCTGCTAAAAAATTCACTCCAAAGTCTGTACCTTTAAGGGTTTCATCTTTACCAAATTTGAAATCATCGCTAATAGATGTACTGCCACTTCCTGATTTAGCTTCATATTTATTTTTCCCGCTTAAACCAAATGATACATATGGACCAGCTCCAACGAAGAATTTACCTTCACCAACTGTTGGAAATTTCAACACAAAATTCACAGGTACTTCTAACCACATTGTATTTTGCTTCAATTCATATGTATTGCCATTAGCTTTAACATCTGCAAACTTAGCTCCCTTTCCTTGTAAAGAAACTCCTGGTTGAATATAAAAGTTACTTGTAACAGGTGCATCTAAATAACCAGTAACATGAAAGTTAACAGTGGATTTTGAATCAGAAAGGTCACTTCCTCCGTAACTGTAAGAAGGAAGATTGACACCTGCTTTAACTCCGTATCCTAATCCTCCTTGTGCATATGCACCAACAGAAAGTAATACTGCTGCAGTAGTTGATAATAATAATTTTTTCATCGCTCTAGTATGTTATTAGTGTTTTCACAAACTATGCAAGTTACACGCCAAATGGATAAATTACTAATATTCAGATACATATTAAAAAAACAAAAGTCAACATTACTGTACAATAAAATAGACAAGGACCTGTTTCTTGCTACAGTCTTTCTGAAACGCGGAGTATCAAAAAAAAACACAAAAAACAAAACAGCTTGATAATGATTATTTTAAAAAATAATTACACAATAGTCTTTTTTAATCCAAATATTAATTTTACTTTTGCATTCCCCTAGGGGAACAAATAGGGTCGGATGGCCGAGTGGCTAGGCTGAGGTCTGCAAAACCTCCTACAGCGGTTCGAATCCGCTTCCGACCTCGTTTTATTGAACAATAAAAAAATTTATCAAAATGGGAGTTACACGTTTAAAAAGAAAAGATAGAAGAAATAAAACTACTTCACGTGTTGAAGTTCAGTTCTTAAGTTTAGGTAGTAATGTTGAACTTGGTTCAAGATCTAAAATGAAGAAATCAAATCAAATCGTTAAAAACGATGCTATCTTAAACCAATTAGTTTTAGAAGCTAAATAGGTTAAAAAATATTAAGAACAATAGCGTTGTAAATTACAACGCTATTGTTTTTTAAGGATGTCTACCAATTGGTGGACTTTTTCTTTTGATGTACGATAGATCGGTTCATTCATACCTTCCACTTCACTTCTATCATAAGACATTTGTGAAAAAACTGTTTCTTTCGCGGAACTATGTATAGCAGTCGCTCCAGTTGTCTTTAAGATCATTTCAATATTATTACTATCCACTCCTGCGCCAGGCATAATAACAATTTTTCCTTCCGCATATTTGACCAATTCTTTAAGTAATTCAACTCCATCCACGGCTTTATTCTGCAATCCTGAGGTCAATAAACGATCAATTCCCAATTCGATTAAAATAGCTAACGAAGACAGTGGATCAGCGCACTTATCAAATGCGCGATGAAAGGTTACATGCATGGGTCTTGCAGCATCGACAAGGGCTTTCGTTCGTTCAATATCAACTGTTGCATCGCTCTTCATTACTCCTATCACCACACCATCACAGCCAGCCTCTTTACAAAACTGTACATCAGCCATCATCTCATCAAACTCTAAATCGGAATAAACAAAATCACCTCCTCTTGGACGTATGAGGACATGTATTCCAATATCGATCAACTTTCTTGCTTGAACGATCTGACCGTAAGAAGGTGTGATGCCGCCATTTTCCAAATTTTGACAAAATTCGATCCGCGTAGCCCCACCTTGCGCAGCAAACAATGCAGATTGAGGTGAATTGGAACAAATTTCCAATTGATACCCGTTTATAGTGATTTCTTTTCCCATTAATTTAATATACAATAATCTTTTCTGAAGTTTTCGAATAAAAAGGGAGAAAGATCAATTTGAACTTCCTCCCTTCTATATTAAGTACAAAATCCCAATTATACTCAACCATTAGGTAGATGTAGAGTCCTGTAACAGCCTCTAATCTTATTTACTTAACAAAGGTACAATAAACTAATAATATACACTAAAACTTCTTTAAACTAGCTGTATGGGTGATATAAAAAGCTCGATGCAAAACAAAAAAACTTTATTGCGTTTTTTTTGTTTTACACTATTGTAATATAAAATGATCAAAATTTTAATTATATTCATACAAAAAGGGGTATTATGTCAATCGTATCAAAAGATTTTGAAATTCAAGAAAATCTCATTGTACTCATTGAAGATCTTGAAAGCACGATTTATGATCTTAATCATCGTCTTGCTGGTTACGGTCAACTCTATAATAAGGCACGTAACCAAACGAATGACTCTAGCGTAGCGTATGAAGAAATTGCAGATCAAATTGGTGAAAAGCATCATATTTTATATCACAAGATGAAATCGCTTAATCATTTGCTCGAAATAATTAATGACTATCGTGACAGCAATGGTATTTTTCAGGACCATAATGATCTAATAATACAAATACAGGATATTATGCTTACTCATGCTGAAAAAGAGTCTTATGAGGAAGCTGCGACTATCAAAAAATGGTATGACCGACTCCATTCAGCTGTCGACGTTAAGTAAAGCTCCTTGAACTTTATTTGTAGCCTGTTAATCTTACTTTTGTACCTTTGCAAAAAGATTTACATGAAAAAACCCCCTGTACAAATAGATTTACATGCTGAAGCCTTTCTATACGACTGGCAGGATTATACACCAGATGAATTAGCCAATGAGTCTCTCATCTACATGCGCGATATGTTGGATGCTGCAATATATTGGGATATGCCTGAAATAAAATTTGTACATGGAAAAGGTAAAGGAATTCTGAAAAAAATGGTCTATGATGAACTGATGATTTATAAAAATCAAAGAGCAATTTCCCATTTTCATCCTGCTTATCATAATGATGATATTGTCGTAGTTGTTATTGGACTTTAATTCCTAAGTCTTTCCTAATTTCGGAATTAACTTTGTTAGCTAATTAAAAGATATGAAAATATTACTAATCGAAGATGAAGTTGCCTTGAGCCAGGTTATCATGCAATCTTTAGAAGCTGAAAAATACCTTGTTGAACAAGCTTTTGATTACAATAGCGCATTAGAGAAAATATCAATTTATTCATATGATTGTATTTTACTCGATATCATGTTACCCGGAGGTTCTGGATTGCAACTCTTAGAAAAGATTAAAGAAATTGGAAAAGAAGAATCGATCATCATCCTGTCGGCCAAAGATTCTGTAGACGATAAAGTAAAAGGTTTAGAGCTAGGTGCTGATGACTATTTAGCCAAACCTTTTCATTTGGCAGAATTGCATGCACGGATCAAATCGATTATACGCAGAAAGAATCAACATGGTGATGATATCATTACGTATAAAAATATTGCAGTAAACACAACAGACAGAAGCATACAGATTAATAACAAACCGGTGATTCTCAACCGGAAAGAGTTTGATTTACTCTATTATTTTATTATCAGGCCAACTAAGCTTATTCAAAAAAATAGCTTAGCAGAGTCAATTTGGGGTGATCATATTGATCAGGTTGACAGTTTAGACTTTATTTATTCACAAATAAAAAATTTAAGAAAAAAATTAAAAGATAATCATGCTGATATCGATATCCAGGCTGTTTATGGTATAGGTTACAAATTGAGCTAATGATCCACAAGGCAATAATGGCCAAGATCTAAAAATATATTCACGATTGTTTGAAGAGCTTCAAAAACTGGTGAAGTGATCTTGCCACTAACTACTATTACCATTATTTAAAACCAGATATTTTAATGAAAAAGTCGCTCAAGAATTACACTATAAGATACATTACAATCATGATTTTGATTGTAATTGCGGTGTGGGCAACATTATTTTATGCATACATCACAGAAGAAGTGTATGATAATGTAGACGACGGCTTAAAGAATCAAAAAATTGAAATTATTCGTGCTGCATACCAAGATGAATCTATTCTAAAAACGGATACATTTGGTATTAATCAGTTTAAAATCACCAAATCTGATGTGCAAGTAAACAAGGATGAAAAAAATATTTTCAAAAACGATCTCATATATATGCCATATGATGAGGATATGGAGCCTTATCGAATTTTAAATACTTACTTCTATGGTAAGGACAAACAGCTGTATCAACTGGAAATTCGAACTTCAACCGTAGAAGAAGATGAACTAAAATATGATCTGGCAACTGCTTTGATAATACTATACATCTTGATTATTGTGAGTATATTTTTACTCAACACCCTTGTATTTCACCGTGCTTTTAAGCCTTTTTATCAAATTCTTGACAAATTAGAGCGCTACCAGTTTGGGAAAATAAAAACAGCTGTACCGATCACCAGTAATGTTAGAGAATTTATTCTATTGGATACCGAAATCGATAAAATGCTTGATCGCAATGAAAAAATATTCCAGCAACAAAAACTGTTTATTGAAAATGCTTCCCATGAGTTACAGACGCCTTTAGCGATCAGTAGTAATAAACTAGAATTACTGCTAGAAGATGAACAACTGGCAGAGCATCATTTAATCACGATCAGTGAAACTAAAGAAGCTTTAGAGCGTATGATTAAATTAAATAAGGCATTACTTATGCTATCTCGCATTGAAAACAATCAATTTGATGCTACGCAAACAGTGGATTTTAATAGCGTAATTCACGAAGCGTGTGAAGAGTTAGCAGACTTGATTGAATTTAGGGGAATCACTTTAGAAGTTCTTGAGCATGGAAAGTTCTCCGCTGATTTCAATGTGGATCTGGTAAAGATATTAATTTCCAATTTACTCCGTAATGCTATCAACTATAATAAATCAAAAAATGGATTTATAAAAATCGATATTCATAAGGATTTCTTTACAATTGCAAATTCAGGCAAAAACACTGCACTACAAGCAGAAAATATTTTTGATCGATTTCACAAAGAAAATACTGCAATCAATTCAAATGGATTAGGTCTTTCTATAGTTAAAACAATCATAGAGACAAATAAGACCATCAGCATAAATTACTCATACTTAAATAATTTTCATATTTTTAAGATACAAAAGCTATAATTCCTAATTCTTTACCAAATTGTATGGGAACTTTGTTATATAAATAAATAGGAGGATATATTATGAACAAAATTAAAACAATGGCGATCGTTGCTTTAGTAGCATTATCGACAGTTAGTTATGCACAAAAAAAGGTGATTAACAGCAATCAATTACCTGCAAATGCACAAACATTTATTAAAAACAATTTTGCCAGCAATCAGATCACAAGTACAATTGAAGAAAAAGAAAATCTACTTTCAAAAGAATACCAAGTGATTTTAAATAATGGTACAAAAATAGAATTTGATAAATCAGGAAATTGGGAAGAAGTAGATGGTCACAATAACGCTATTCCTTTAAAATTTGTACCAAAATCAATTCAAAATTATGTTACAAAAAGTTTTCCTAATACCCACATTGTAAAAATCAAAAAGTCAAGCCGTAAATTTGAAGTTGAAATTTCAAATGGTCTTGAATTGGAGTTTAATAAAAAAGGGCAGTTTACTAAAATAGATGATTAATAGAATTAAAATATGAAAAAACTAATTTTAACATTTACAGCCTTACTTGCTCTTGCATTCATCGTGGTATCATGTGACAAAGATGATGATCATCAAGTCCCAAACACCGAATTACCTGCAGCGGCGGTCAGTTTTCTTGATACTTATTTTAAAGGTATAACAATTCGGAAAACAGAGAAACAAACTCCTACTGCAACAAATAAAACAGCTTACAGTGTGGAGTTAGCCAATGGAATCGAAGTTGATTTTGATCAAGAAGGTAATTGGAAAGAAGTAGAATCTGACAATGATACCGCTATTCCAACGGGTTTTATCTCAACTACTATAGTCAGCTACGTAGATACAAATTATAAAACTGCACAAATCAGCGCCATCGATAAAGTTACTGCTGGATTTGAAGTCGAACTGACAAATGATATCGATTTATTGTTCGATCCAAGTGGTCAATTTGTAAAAATTATCTTATAAAATTAAAAGCCTCCTTCAGTAGAAAGAGGCTTTTTTATTTGTATTGTTATTATTTCTTAGCTGGTGTGATCTTTATTTTTCTAAATTCAACCGGAGCATGATCTCCTTGTAAATATATAGGTCCTGGTTCACCTTCTTTACTATCTAACGCACCACCTGTTATTCCTGGTATTTCTTGATTATTAATAATCGTCTTACCATTTGCGACAATAGTCACCAATCTTCCAACCAATGTAACTTCATACTTCTGCCATTGATCTGGTCCTAATGTAGCCATTTCATTTGGAGCTAGAAAGCCATAGATACCGCCAAAATAGAGACTTCCTGGATGTTGATCCTTTGGACTGTCTTCAATTTGCAATTCGTATCTTCCTCTTAAATAAATACCAGAATTACCACCGGTTGTATATCGAAATTCTGCTTCTAATTTAAAATCTTCAAATTTTTGATCTGTTACCAAATTAGCACCCGCCTTTGAATTCGTCAAGATACCCTCTTTTACCGACCAGTTATTCTCGCCACCAATCGTTTTCCAACCAGTCAAATCTTTACCATTAAAAAGCTCAATAGCCTCTCCCCATTGAACAGTTCCTGTACGATTTAAATAAGGTGCTTTTTCACCTGTAAAGTTATAGCTAACACCTTTATTAGTCGTCACGGTCCCTTTAATACCCGTAGCCGTCAATTCACCTGCAATCACAAAATCACCTTCTCCACCTTCCCATTGTGGCGGAATAGCAAATGAAAATTTTCCATCCTCAAGCTTTACATGAGAAACAGGGCGAGCACTGCCACTGTCACCAACATAACTTCCTACCAATGTGTTAAATCCAGATAGTTTTACTTCAATCCAAGATGGTACTACTTTTCCATCTTTATCCACATTCAAATCCCAACGACCGATCAAATCTTTAGCTCTTTCAGGTACGACTTGTTTTGCAGGATTATGTTCTACTTCTGTTTCTTTTTTTTGATCTGTCGTTTGACATGAACTTACACTTGCTCCCAATAAACAAAAGAGAACACTATATTTTAAATGATTTCTTAACATTTTTTAAAGAATTGTAACAAAGATTTAGATTTTTTATTATAGTTATCAAAACGAATATACTAAAAATATCAATTATTGAATCTAGTAACTCCGAATCAACACAAAAAAATTACGAATACAGGCTTGAATATAATAAGAAATACTCTTCCTAAACTAGAAATCGCGCATCTATCGCTAAAACAAAAAAATTACGTTACATAGAGTTTTTATCAAATGTTAAAATTAATACCACTTTTAGTAAAGATATTTGTATCAGTAATTTATATACGGAAACAATATGAAAACAATACTGAGTACAAAAACAATAATCCGATTAATCACCATCTGGATTATTGTCATCGGTTTAATGCTATTTGATCAACAGATTTTTAAAACAACATTTTCTCCTGTATCGGCAATCACCATATTTATCATTCTTTTGGCTACAATTTTAACCGCTTCTTTTGGTGTTGTAAAAGAAGCGGACGAGCTTGCACATAAGTTAGGAGAACCTTTTGGTACACTTATTCTTACACTTTCAATCGTTACGATCGAAGTGGTTTTGATTGCTGCTGTTATGCTTGGTCCAGCAGAATCTCCTACAATCGGAAAGGATTCAATCTTTTCTGTCATGATGATTATCATGAATCTTGTGGTAGGACTTTGCATTTTACTTGGCAGTGCCAAATATAAAGAACAAGAATATAATGCTCAGGGAACACTGTCTTATTTTTCAATGATTGTAATACTTGGAGCAACTTCATTATTACTTCCTAATTTTATTCAAGGAGCAGGCAATGGTGCATTTACGACGTTACAAGCGATATTCATTTCAACTTTAATTATACTTGTATACATCGCATTTCTTTACTATCAATTAAAAGGATATAGTCACTTATACATACAACCGGCAAAAGGAAATCTTGAAATCCAATATCCTAGCCAGATACAAAATTCTGTTAATAAAGATGCCCCAAAATCTCAGGATAAAAAGGAAATATGGATTCGTTCAGCCCTTCTTATTTTAATGATTCTACCAATAGTATTGCTATCACATCAAATGGCAGTGGTGGTTGATTATGGTATTGCTACCGCAAAACTTCCAATAGCATTGGGTGGTATTCTTATTGCTATCATTGTATTTACCCCGGAATCTATTACAGCGGTTAAAGCAGCTCGTAATAACGAATTTCAAAGAAGTATCAACTTATGTCATGGTGCTTTTGTTTCGACTGTAGGTTTAACGGTTCCCGCTGTACTGCTAGTAGGATTACTAAAAGGAAAATTAGTTCTATTGGGATTAACTGGTACAGAAACTGTTTTATTTACAATGACACTCTTACTAAGCTTGATCAGCTTTTTAGGGAAAAGAACTACTCCTATTTTAGGTATTATTCATTTGGCTCTATTTGCTGTGTACATGATGCTGGTATTTAATCCATAAGCTGTTTGAATTTCGTCATCTTGTCGCCAGATAAAAAAGCGCACCTATGAAGTGCGCTTTTTTTATGAACCTTAAAAATACCAACGATCTACATTATATATTGGTCGACCTAAGAATGATTAATTACATCTCCCATTAAGGGATCAGTCTTAATTGGCATCCCATTTTCAATATGCCCAGCAAATACAAAACAAAATTCTGGATCTTCTTTACAAGTTATCTCAAGATCATAGCATCCATGGCTTTTGCTGAAGTCAAGTATTTTGGTACCTGAAAAAGATTGATCTAGCGAAAAAGGCTCAAAGCAACCATAATTCCGATCTTTAATCAAATAACTGTGTCCTTTATTAATCTTTTTCAGTTCCAATGCTATCTTGTTTTTTTTGTTATATTGTTTAACGATGATGGCATGTGGCTTTTCTTTATGCAACTTGAACATTCTGAAAAAGCCGTTAGGACCATGTAGCTCCATTTCGATACTATCGCCCTTTAATTGATCCATATGCCAAGCATACCTCAAAGGTTCATTTTCTTTAACCGCAAAATTCCAAACCTGACCTGCACTTACTTTTCCATAAGCCATTTGGGATCTAACCTGAAAAGGAACTCCAATTTTTTTCTTCGATTTAACAGGAACTTTAGTTTCAAAAGTAATTTCAAAACTATTATGTTCCAACTCTGCATTGACTTCCAATGCATATGGCAATGCACATGCTGGTTTGATACCTTTCTCCTGTATAGCTTTTATTGATGTTGGTAAACCTTTTTTACGAATTTGATCCAATTCTGAAGGTGCGATCTGTACAAATTCTGTTGGTAATTTCTTTGCACGTGCACTATGAATACGCTCCACATACTGATCCCGATTAACAGGAACTAAAGAATCAAGGGAAGTATCTGTTACTTTACGAAATACAGAATTTAAATCTCCACATACCAATCTTCTCCATGAGGAAATATTTGTTTCTTTGATATCTTTTCCTGTTTTCTGAAGTAGAAATTGTTCCAAGAACTGTAAACAAGAGGTATGATCGAAAACTTCCGAATTTACCCATCCGCCTTTAGACCAAGGTGAAGCAATCACTAATGGAACTCGAAACCCTAGTCCTATCGGGCTTTCCAGTTCCGAATCGGTTTTCCCTGTTCTTCCCCGCTCCTGTTCTTTAGTAACATATTCATCTGCCGTCTGGATACCTACAGCAGTCTTTCCGGAATCTTTATTACCTTCCAAAGGTGGGACAAATGGAGAAATATGATCGAAATATCCATCATTTTCATCATACGTCAATATAAAGATTGTTTTTTCCCAGACCTCAGGATCCTTTGTCAAAATATCTAATGCTTCCGAAACATACCAAGCTCCATACCAAGGCGACCCAGGATGGTCAGAAAAGCGACATGGGGCTACCAACCACGACACTGTAGGTAAGTTCTTCTCTTTAACATCTTTACGAAATTGATAAAACACATCTCCAGCAGGTACATCAACTTCCTGCTTACCCTGGCTATCTTCGTAAACCAATTTTTCTACCCGATGATAATCAGGATCACCAATATTAGTTACAAAAGCTTTTTTATGAATGGCCTGATGTAGATCGGATAACTTTTCGAAATTCTGTTTTCAAAAGCGCTAGAGTAGCGTTTCTGATCTCTACAAATTGAGTCTTATACCCCAACGAAGAAATTCGAAGTCGATCTCCAACTTTTCCCTTAATAGAAAAATTCCCATTAAATTCTGTTCTTGTATTTTGTTTATTGGCTTCGTTTATGATGGTTCCCCCGTCTACAGGATTACCTTGCTGATCACGAATTACTCCTTTAATGAGTTCTTGATCCATTACTGTTCCAACAGGTGAAACAGAAGCAATTTTGTTTGCCCAAACCACTTCTGTCTGCACAGCATATAGAAGTGCTACACAGAGTGTCATTTGGGTACTTTTCTTAAATAATTTTAATGAGTATGGTTTCATCATGCTAAGCGATTTGGCACAAAGTAATGATCTACATATTAAAGAAAAATGAAAGCAGTATTAAGTTTAAAAGGATAAAATTAAAGCAACGATAGGTTAACATACCAACCGATTTTTAACATTTAACAACCGTAAAATAGCACAATCAGAAAAATAGGTGTCTTACATGTTTTTGTTCAAGTCTATTTTCATAAATTTATACTTTATTAAAAAGCATTCCATCATGTTTGAAAAAGAAATATACGTCCACAGAAGAAGAGAACTAAGCTCTAAATTTTCATCAGGTGTTCTCCTTTTTTTAGGAAACATTGAAAATCCTATCAATTTTGAACACAATACCTATCCTTTCCGTCAAGACAGTAGTTTTTTGTATTATTTCGGGATCAAGAGTCCGAAATTAGCGGCTGTTGTCGATATCGATGCCGGAGAAACTCTTTTATTTGGTGATGAAATGACCATTGATGATATTGTATGGATGGGTCAACAACAGACTTTAAGAGAAAAAGCGCAATGGGTAGGAATCGCAGCAGTTCGACCTTTTCATGAACTCCAGCCGTATTTGGAAAAAGTGCTTAAAAATAGTAATCAGGTACGTTACCTACCACCTTATCAAGCACACAACAAGTTATTACTTCAACATTTATTAGGCTTATCCATTGACCAGATCAAACCATCTGTCGAAATGATCCAAGCCGTCGTAACACAGCGCAATATAAAAGCAACAGAAGAGATCGCAGAATTAGAAAAAGCGGTGGACGTAGCTGTGGATATGCATCGTCTAGCAATCAAAATGACAAGGCCGGGTATGCATGAGTATGAAATCAGTAATGCTATTCAACATCTTGCACAAAATAGACAAATGTCATTTTCATACCCTCCCATTGTGACCAAACATGGGGAGATATTACACAATCATATCCAATATCATAAAATAAAAGCTGGTGATATATTGCTAAATGATTCTGGTGTTGAAACTGCGCTAGGATATGCATCAGATTTAACACGTTCATTTCCTGTAGGAAAAAGATTTAACCCGCTACAAGAAGAATTATACGCTGTTGTTTTAAACGCTTTTAAAACTGCTGAAGCAGCATTAAAGCCAGGAGTTGCTTTTAAAAACATCCATTTAAAAGCCTGCGAAGCACTTGCTGAAGGATTAATCCAAATTGGTTTCATGAAAGGAAATGCGCAAGATGCTGTTGCGGCACATGCACATGCTTTATTCTTCCAATGTGGTTTGGGTCATATGCTAGGACTAGATGTACACGATATGGAAGATCTTGGCGAACAATATGTGGGATACACCGCAGACGAGCCAAAAGACACCAAAACCTTCGGTATAAAATCCTTACGATTAGGAAAAAAATTAGAGGCAGGTAACGTAGTGACAGTAGAACCCGGTATCTATATCATACCTGAACTCACTCAAATGTGGGCACAGCAAAATTTGCATCACGAATTTATTAATTATGATCTGCTCAATAAGCACCTTGACTTTGGTGGTATACGAATCGAAGATGACTATGTTATTAAAGATTCTGGATATCATCGTTTAGGAAAATATCTAGAACGTGAACTCAATGAGATCTATGATCTCAAAGATCAAGGAACAGATTAAAAGCACCTAAGTAAAAATATACATGAAAAATATACGTATTATAATACTATTACTAATAGTATGCTACTTTCCAAATCTGCTATTGGCACAGCGATTTTGGGCAGAAGATGATGGACAATATTATGAATTCTCTGAAAAGGGTATTGAACTCATCAATCCCAAAAGTGCTCAACGCACGCTATTTCTAGCAAATAAATTGCTGGTACCTACAGGTAAAACTAATGCATTAGAGATAAGTCATTTTTCCATTTCGAATAATAAAGAACGTATTTTATTGTACACCAATAGCAAAAGAGTCTGGCGTGAGGAAACGAGAGGCGACTATTGGGTCTTTGACAAGAAAACAAACCAGTTGACTCAACTGGGCGCATCTTTCCCTGTGTCTCAACTGATGTTTGCTAAATTTAATCCACAAGGTACCAAAGTAGCATATGTGGTTAAATCCAATCATAATATTTATGTTGAAGATCTTGCAACAGGGGCAATAAAACAAATTACGACAGATGGTACTGATCGTATTATAAATGGAACATTTGATTGGGTCTATGAAGAAGAATTTGGATGCAAAGATGGTTTTAGGTGGTCTCCAGATGGAAATGCTATTGCCTACTGGAAACTCGACGCACGCGCTATTCGTAATTTCTTAATGATCAATAATACCGATAGTATCTACTCTTATACAATACCTATTGAATATCCAAAAGTGGGTCAAGCACCTAGCGCATGCAGCATTTGGACTTACCAATTAGCTACAGATGCGACGACACAGATAAAAGTTCCTGGAGATGCTATTCAGCACTACATTCCAAGGATGGAGTGGAGTCTAGACAGCAAACAAGTCATCTTACAGCAACTTAATAGAAAGCAAAACGAAAGTAAAATTTATTTAATAGATGTTGCTACTAATAACGCTAAAAATATCCATAGTGAAAAAAATGATTCATGGATAGATATTAAATCACGTTGGAACAATAACGATCCAACCGGATGGGACTGGATTCAAAATGGCAAAGCTTTCATTTGGGTTTCAGAAAAAGACGGTTGGCGTAAGATCTATCAAATCGATCTTCAAGGCAATGAGAAATTAATCACGCATGCAGACTATGATGTCATCGATATTGAATTGTTCGATGCAAAAAGAGAAATAATTTATTTCAGTGCTTCACCAAATAATGCAACACAAAAATATCTTTATTCGGTATCAACCAAAGGTGGAGCTCCAAAAAGACTTACACCGGAAGAATTTTCAGGAACTTGCGAATATGATATTGCCAAAAATGGGCAAATCGCGATCTTCAATTTTAGTAACAACAAAACAGCCAAGAGCAATGCTTTAATTGAATTACCAACCCACAAAACGTTAGTCGATTTTAGAGGTACAATAAGTAAAAAACCTGAAGATGGGATAACTGAATTTTTCAAAGTAACAACAGCAGATGGTGTTAGTTTAGATGGCTGGATGGTCAAACCTTCAGATTTCAATCCCAACAAGAAGTATCCCGTAGTTTTCATGGTGTACGGCGAACCTGCTTCACAAACTGTATTGGACAATTTTAGAGCTGGTATGAACAGCTTATATAGTGGCAATATGTCTAAAGACGGTTACATCTACATTTCACTGGAAAATAGAGGTGCACCTGCGCCCAAAGGTACTGAATGGCGTAAAAGTATCTACCGCAAAATCGGACAGCTCAATATCAGAGATCAGGCATTGGGAGCAAAAGAATTACTTAAATGGTCTTTTGTAGATAGTTCACGGATCGCAGTATGGGGCTGGAGCGGTGGAGGTTCCAGTACTTTAAATCTATTGGGACAATATCCCGAAATCTATAAGACAGGTATAGCTATTGCTGCTGTTGCCGATCAATTATTGTATGATAATGTTTATCAAGAAAGATATATGGGTTTACCACAGGAAAATTTAGAAGATTTCCAGAACGGTTCACCACTAAAATATGCCAAAAATATCAAAGGTAATCTTTTGTACATTCATGGCACTGGAGATGATAATGTACATTACCAAAATGCAGAAGTTCTCATCAATGAACTCGTTAAAAACAATGTGCAATTTCAGTTCATGTCTTATCCAAATCGAAGTCATTCCATCAACGAAGGAGAAGGAACTTCTCAACATCTGAAAACTCTGTTTACAAATTATTTAAAACAGCATTGTCCTCCAGGTGCAAGATAAAATAGATAAACTGAGTATAAAAAACATTTGGAAAAGTCGATATCTTGAGATATCGACTTTTTTTATAAATCATAAATAATGATGAAAAAGATTACATACTTAAATCCAACCAATTTTATCAAAGTAGCATTTAAATGCAACAAGAGCACATTTTAACATTTTTTTAACAAAAAATACAAAAACAAAGACTACTTATCAGGTGGATTTTATATATTTGCATCATTAACAAAAAATAATGAAAAAACACACTACCTGTATGTACATAAAACGAATGCTTCTAGGAGGTACTTTAGCTTAATGATATACAATTATCTCCTATAACAAAAGACTCCCTAACTTCATATATTACATTTTATCAACATGACAAAACATACAACAAATTTTGTCGTCGCAGCAGCGCTTTGCCTTAGCTCAAGCACACTGTACGCACAATCTACCATAAAAGGAAAAGTAGTTGATGAGCACAATACTGCCATTCAAGGTGCTACGATTACTGATATTTCAAGTAAAAAGCAGGTTCAAACAGATGTAAATGGTCTATTTGAATTTCCGTCAAACGAAAATACGGTTACACTACAAATACAATACATTGGATTTGAAACTAAAACGATTCAAGCAAATATTTCAGGCTTAAATACGATACAGTTAACTCCTACTAGTTCACAGCTTAACGAAGTTGTTGTAACTGCATTAGGTATATCAAGAGAGAAAAGATCTCTGGGATATGCTGTACAAGAAGTAAAAGGAACTGAGTTACAAACTCGTCCTACCAATGCGTTAAGTGCATTATCAGGAAAGGTTGCTGGTCTTCAAGTTACAACTTCAGGTGGAAATATGGGCGGCTCATCCTCCGTCTTGCTGCGCGGCATCAATTCAATCTCAAACAATAACCAGCCTCTCTACGTAGTTGATGGTACGCCTATTGACAACACAGACTTTAATTCAAGTTCTACGATCAATGGTAGCGCGGGGAAAGATATAGGTAACATGATTCAGGATCTTAATCCAGATGATATTGAAAATATCTCTGTATTAAAAGGGGCGACAGCAGCGGCACTATATGGATCGAGAGCAGCAAACGGTGTTATTATGATCACTACAAAACGTGCATCAAAGGGTGAAAAGGTTGAAATATCTCTTAATACAGGTATTGACTTTGAGAATATTACCCGATTGCCCAAAAGACAACATCTTTACGGCCAGGGTTATTCGACCAATTTTCAAACTCAGAACATTAATGGAAAAGATTACAAGATTGTCGATTATGCTTCCGATGAAAGCTGGGGGCCAAAACTAGATGGAACACCGGTGTTACAATGGTATAACCTCAACCCTGAAGATGAAGCGAATTATCTGAATCCAACACCTTGGCTTTATCCAAAAAATGATGTTAGCTATTTTTTCAGAACTGGAATAGCTAATACCAACAATTTTGCCATTGCAGGTAACAGTGGGAGCACCAATTACCGTTTTTCATACACCAATAAAAATGTAGAAGGTACCACCCCGAATTCAAGTTTGACAAGAAATGCATTTAATTTTTCTGGTGGCACACAATTGGGGAAAGTCAAAATAACCTCCAACTTCAATTACATCCGCAACTCTTCTATAGGCCGCCCATGGACTGGTGCTTCCAATAGAAATATTATTCTTGAAGCTTTCCAGTGGGGTGCGGTACAAGTCGACTATAAAATACTTGAAAACTACAAACGTGCAGATGGAACACCATTAGCTTGGAACCGTACAGGCTGGCAAAATACACCTGCTGCTGAAGCAACTCGTTTTATCGACAATCCGTACTGGTCAGCATATGAATCTTACATGGAAGACAGTAGAGATCGTTTCTATGGAAATATCGGAGCCGAATACAATGTGAACAGCTGGTTAACCGTGGGTGCAAAAGTACATGGTGATATCTATTCATTGCAAGCACAGGACCGTATTGCCGTATACTCGCGAAGCACATCGCAATATGAAGAAACAAACAATAAACTCAATGAGTATAATTATGAGTTTATAGCGACTGCTAAAAAGAACTGGGATAAATTTTCACTTGTGGCATTTGCTGGTGGAAATATCCGAGACAAACGCTGGCAAAATAACTATGCTATAACCCAAGGAGGATTAATTCTACCTAATTACTATAATTTAAAAAACGCAAATTCTGTTAAAATAGATAATTTCAAGTATCACAAACGCATCGCTTCAGTTTTCGGAAGTGCCTCTTTTGGATATAATGATTTATTTTATTTAGATGCTACAATTCGTAATGACTGGTCCTCAACGCTTCCTTCTTCAAATTGGTCCTATATTTATCCATCTTTAGCGGGAAGTTTTGTTTTTAGTAATCTAGAACCATTTAAAAATTTGCCATGGTTAAGTTTTGGTAAAGTTCGATTGGGTTGGTCGGATGTAGGTAATGATACTGAACCATATCAACTTGCAAAATTGTATGAGGCAGAACAATCTTTTGAAGGTTCCCCTTCTTATACAGCACCAGCAATAAAACCAAACGATCAACTTGTTCCTGAACGGACAGGATCATGGGAAACAGGTATCAACTTTCAGTTATTCAAAAATCGTCTAGGTTTGGACGTTACGTATTACAACAACACGACAAGAAATCAAATTTTCCCAGTTCCAGTATCTTCGTCTTTTGGATATGAAGCCAAATGGCTTAATGCAGGTAAGATGAATAATAAAGGTATCGAAATTGTTCTTAATGGTACTCCGATCAAAACAGAAAACTTTAGTTGGGATGCAACAATAAACTGGGCAAAAAATAAAAACAAAGTTGTTAAACTAGACGACCAAGTCAATACGCTAAATTTAAGCAATTCCTTAGTCCAATTAGTGGCAAGAGAGGGACAATCTTACGGTCAATTTTTGGGTAATGATTTTGTTTATGCTTCCGATGGACAACGTGTTATTCAAGAAGATGGCACCTACATGAAGACCTCACAATTAGTACCATTAGGATCAATTCTTCCTGACTTTACTTTTGGTTTTCAAAATAGCTTTCATTACAAAAACTTCAATTTAGGATTTCTAGTATCCGGTCGTGTTGGAGGTAAATTCTTCTCACAAACCTATAAGGTAGGTATGTATTCTGGTATTCTGGATAAAACAGCCGCCAATAATATACGTGAAACAGGAATTGTACTTGATGGAGTTAAAGGTGACGTTGCATTTAATAGCGATGGGACATACGATGTAACTAATATTCAACAAAACACAACTAATATCACTGCTCAACAATGGGCACGTAATGAATACAATGGTCCGACTACATTTTCAATTTTTGACGCTACATTTGTTAAATTAAGAGAAGTTACCTTAGGTTATAATTTCAAATTGACCAATACCAAAGTCATTAAAAATATTGGTGTAAATGTCTATGGCCGTAATCTTTGGAATATTTATACCAAAAGTAAATACATTGATCCCGAGTTTACTTCCAGTGGCGGTAATGTACAAGGCATTGAAGGAGGAAATATTCCTTTGCCTATCACGTATGGTTTCAATTTGAATCTTAAATTCTAAAAAAATGAAAATAATTAATATATTATATACTTCAGTAATCGGTATTTCACTTGTTGCATCTTCATGCTCGAAGTCTAAATTTGCAGAGATCAATACCGATCCCAATCGTCCCACTTTTGTAACAACACCGACATTACTAGTGACGGCCGAAAAACAATTAGTGAATGCGCTACGCAGCGAAGATATCAGTTTAAGAGGGGCACAATTATTTTCGCAATACTTTGCACAAAATATTTACACCGATCAGTCTCGCTATCAAATACCAACAAATTACTCAGATAATTATTGGACAGCAACTTATAAATCACTTAATAATCTGAATGAAATTATTAAACTCAATTCAGATGAGAAGACCAAGGCAGTTGCTTCGGCAGGAACAGCGGGTAGCAATGTCAATCAAATTGCCATTGCGCGCATTTTAAAATCTTATGCTTTCCACTCATTAACTGATGTGTTTGGTAATATTCCGTATCAATCCTTTGGTAACGCTGATCCAGATTTTCAGGCTTTGCAACAGAATCCGGATAACTTGACTCCAAAATATGCTAGTCAAGAAAAGATTTACAAGGATATCCTCACTGAATTACAACAGGCTGCAGATACTTTAATCAAATACCAAGGGGATAAAACTTTTGGTACGTCTGATGTTATTTATAAAGGTGATAATGGAAAATGGGCTAAATTTGCGAATTCTCTTCGTTTACGTTTAGCGACACGCATCAAAACAAAAGATGCCAACTTAGCAAACACTCATATTAATGATGCTATAAAAAAAGGCGTATTCACCTCCAATAGTGACAATGCGACATTTAAGTATTCAAAAACTTCACCAAATGAAGCACCATTATACCGTGCCACAGTTACGGCAAATAGAAAAGATTTTGCGCTTTCTAATGTCATCGTAGAAGCTTTACAAGGGAAAAGAGGTCCATTTACAATCGTAGATCCTAGACTAACTAAATATGCAAAACCAACGACTGAAAATGGCAGCTATTTTGGCCAGCCATATGGATTACCTTTAGCTGCCGGCAATTTATTTCCCCTAGACAAGATTTCTTTACCTGGAGATATTATCAATGCAGCAGATTATGCTGAGGTATTATTGGAGTATGCAGAAGTTGCCTTCTTATTATCCGAGAACAACAATTGGGATCAAACTCAATATATCAATGGTACACGTGCATCCTTAGAGAAATGGGGGGTGGCTGCATCCGACATTACTGCTTACTTAGACAAGTTGCCTGCAGCTAATAAAGAACGCGTACTAACACAAAAATATTTGGCTTTATTCAATCAAAGCGTTGAATCATGGTCTGAAGTGAGACGTACCGGTTATCCTTTATTCTTAATTAAAAAGGGAGATGTAATATGGAGTGGGACTGTAGATGGAAAGCCTGTTACCTATACTTTCAATCCTGAAATCGGAGATGCTATCCCTAGTCGTTTGGTTTACCCGATTAAAGAGCAAAGCACCAATAAAGTCAACTATCAGGCTTCGCTTGCACAGCAGGGCGATGATGTGATTACGAATAAATTATGGTGGAACAAATAAGCGATTCCTAATTTTATTAAAACACAGCCAACCTGAAAAGGGATGGCTGTGTTTTATTTAAGCATATTTTCTAATCATCTATCTATTAGATCTATGAATTTTAAAAATTATATTTTTCACTAATTTATACGCTCTTTCTCATAAAATAAATAAATGATGACAAAAACAGGTTTATCTTAAATGAACGATAGTTTAGTATTCTTTTTTTATTTAATGACTTTGATATGTCACAAATAAAAAGTAAAAAGCAGAATTTTGTCTTAACACTGTTAAATCATTTATGCTTATAAGGCATGGCTAGTAAAGATCGCATACAACGTCTTAAAGACGAAAATAGAAGCAATATTCTTGACGCCTCTCTTCAGATTGTAAAAGAAGAGGGATGGCAAGCATTAAGCATGCGTAAGATCGCCGATATCATCGAATATACGGCACCCATGATTTATGAATATTTTGCAAACAAAGATGCTATCTTAACAGAACTTGCTAACCAAGGTTACAGGCTCCTTGCCCAAAAAGTAAAAGAAGCAAAATCTACAGAAACAAATCTGGAAAAACAATTGGAAACTATGTGGTTTAGCTATTGGGATTTTGCCTTCGAGGAACGTGAACTTTATCAATTAATGTTTGGTGTCGGAACTGCCTGCTGTGGTTTTGAAAAAACATATAAATGTGCTGAATCACACGGGAAGATGATCAGTGACGTTATCCGAGAAATTATGAAAGAAAATAATCCTTCGGAAGAACTGATCTGCAGAAAGTACTTTACATACTGGTCTATTATACATGGATTAATATCGATCAATCTGGTGAATCAAGGTAATGGAGATATTACCAACCAACAAGTTTTAAAAGACGCGATTTACGGAATTACACGTTCGCTTACTGATTAGTTTTTTTTTACCTTAAATAATACAACGTTAAAGGATTTAACAGCGTTAAATATACCATACCTCAATTTTTTAATATAACATGAAAACACATCTATTACTGGATTTTAAGAGAATTTACGTCTTATCACTTAACAGTGTTAAACAACTTAATGTAGTAAAGGCGCTTTATTTTTTATCTGCAATTTTCCTGTACAGCTGTACCACAGGAACAAGCAAACCAGCACCTCCTCCCCCTGCTAACTTACCGGTAATGACCATATCAAACGGTGAGGAAACAGTCTATCAGGAATATCCTGCTAGCATCGAAGCTTCGGCCAACATTGAAATCAGACCTCAGGTAGAAGGTATTTTGGACCGTATTTTTGTCGATGAAGGAGCAAAAGTTAAGAAAGGTCAGGCACTCTTCAAAATTAATGATCGTCCTTATCAAGAGCAACTTAATCAAGCGAAAGCTAATTTACTATCTGCCCGTGCAGCATTAGAAAATGCGTCTTTAGAAGTAGAGAAAAAGACACGGTTAGTCAATAATAAGGTATTGACAGATTTCCAGCTCAAAACAGCAATCAGCGCCCGAAATGCAGCAGAAGCAAATGTTCAACTTGCCATTTCAGCAATTGAATCCGCTAAAATAAATGTTGGATATACGTTGATCCGTGCCACATCTGATGGCTTTATCGGGAGATTGCAAAAAAAGCAAGGAAGTTTGGTTAGCCCATCTGATGCACAACCATTAACGGCTCTGTCTGATGTACAGGATCTACATGTATATTTTTCTCTAGGCGAGAATGATTTCATTGCATTCAAAAACAACACAGCAGGAATTAATTTACAACAAAAATTAAACAATCTTCCTCCGATTAACTTAGTGCTATCTGATCAAAGTATATATGATCAAACTGGTAAGATCGATATGGTGGACGGTCAATTTGACAAAAACACCGGAGCCATTACTTTACGTGCTACTTTCAAGAATCCCGAAGGTGTTTTAAGAAATGGAAATACGGGACGTGTACGATTGCAGAAAAAATATGACAATACGCTATTGGTACCACAAATGGCAACCCTCGAGATGCAGGATAAAATTTTCGTTTATACTGTTAACAAAGAAAACAAAGTAGTGCAACAGCCTATCACAGTCATCGGCAAAAGCGGATCCAATTACCTCGTTAGTAACGGCCTTAAAGAAGGAGACCGTATCGTATATAAGGGAATTGATTTGCTTCAAGATGGTCAAGTGATCACCCCACAAGCACTACCTAAAGACAGCATCAACTAAAACATAATACGATAAACAAAATGTTTAAAAAATTTATAGAAAGACCCGTACTTGCTACAGTTATCTCCATTCTGCTCGTCATATTGGGGATCATCGGGATCCTAAAACTTCCTTTGCAACAGTTTCCTGATATTGCTCCACCAGCGGTGCAAGTTACGGCACTTTATCCCGGAGCAAATGCCGAAACGGTACTCCGTGCTGTAGCCCCCTCTCTTGAAGAGTCCATCAATGGAGTCGAAAATATGAGTTACATGAGTTCCACAGCCAGTAATGATGGTTCTCTCATGATTACCGTTTATTTCAAATTAGGAACTGATCCGGACCAAGCTGCAGTCAATGTCCAAAATCGTGTTTCCCAAGCCACCAGCCAACTTCCAAGCGAAGTTGTACAGGCGGGGATCACAACCGCCAAGCAGCAAAACAGTCTGATCATGGTATTAGATCTTTATACGGAAGATGAGAGCAAATATGATCAAACTTTTATTACCAACTATGCGCAGATCAATATTATTCCTGAACTTAAACGTATCCCCGGAGTAGGACAAGCTTTGCCCTTTGGCGGAAGTAAAGATTATTCGATGCGTGTATGGCTCAAGCCTAATCAGATGGCGACTTACAAACTGACACCAGAGGAAGTCATGGCGGCCATTCAGGATAAAAACGTTGAAGCAGCCCCCGGAAAATTCGGAGAAAGCAGTAAAGAGGCTTTCGAATTTGTTATCAAATACAAAGGAAAACTTAACCAGCCAAGCGATTACGAAAACATCATTATTCGCTCTAATACAGATGGTTCGGTTTTAAGACTTAAGGATGTTGCCCGTGTTGAATTGGGTTCTTATACCTATGCCAGCCACACTCGAATCAATGGTAAACCTGGACTTAATATCGGCGTAATGCAATTGGCAGGTTCCAATGCCAATGAAATTCAGATTGCGATCCAGGAGTTTATGGAAAAAGCATCATTAAGTTTTCCAAAAGGGGTCAAATACTTAGTGCTTTATAATACGAAAGATGCTTTGGATCAATCCATAGACCAAGTTAAACATACTTTAATAGAAGCTTTTATACTGGTATTTTTAGTCGTATTCCTATTCTTACAAGATTTTAGATCAACACTGATTCCTGCCATCGCAGTTCCTGTAGCGATTGTCGGAACCTTCTTCTTCATGCAGTTATTCGGCTTCTCGATCAACTTGCTGACACTATTTGCACTTGTCCTCGCCATCGGTATTGTGGTCGATGATGCTATTGTCGTCGTCGAAGCTGTACATGCTAAGATGGAGAATGAACATCTGTCTCCAAAACTAGCCACAACATCGGCCATGAGTGAAATCACAGGAGCCATTATTTCCATTACATTAGTTATGTCGGCGGTATTCCTTCCAATCGGATTTATGGAGGGATCAACAGGCGTATTTTATCGGCAGTTTGCTTTTACATTGGCCATTGCTATTGTTATTTCAGCTATCAATGCGTTGACTTTGAGCCCGGCACTCTGTGCACTTTTTTTAAAGCCTACGCATCATAACCAATCTGATAAAAAGCAACTCAACTTTAAAGAACGCTTTTTTGCTGGATTTAATGTCGGTTTTGATCGATTAACTAAAAACTATATAGGTAGTCTGCGTTTCTTAATTCGTTACAAATGGATTGCATTTAGTGCTTTGGGCGTGATATTACTGCTTACTGTTGTCATGATTCGCAAGACTCCAACTGGTTTTATTCCTTCGGAAGACCAGGGTTTTATTGCAATATCTCTTTCAATGCCAGCAGGAGCATCTTTAGACCGTACATCAAGCGCATTAGCCGAAGCAGAACAACAGTTGCAACATGCCGATTTTACAAAAACATTGAATGTTTTAGCCGGCTTCAATATTTTGACACAGTCAACTAGCCCATCTGCTGGTGTGGCTTTTATCTTACTTAAATCACATAAAGAACGGGGAGCTATAAAAGATATCAATGCTATTATGGCTGATGTTAACCAGAAATTATCTAAAATTAAAGGTGCTAATTTTTTCGTCTTTACTTTCCCTACTGTTCCTGGATTTAGTAATGTTGATGGACTTGATATGGTTTTACAAGATCGAACTGGTGGCCAACTGGGTAAATTTAGTACTGTAGGACAACAGTTTATTGGAGAACTGATGCAACGTCCTGAAATTATGATGGCCTTCACAACATTCAAAGCAGACTATCCGCAATACGAACTGCAGGTTGATGACATCAAGGCTGAACAGCTCGGTGTAAGTACCAAAAGTATTTTGCAGACCATGCAGGCATACTTCGGAAGCTCGCAGGCTTCAGACTTTAACCGATTCGGTAAGTATTACCGCGTCATGGTTCAGGCTGACGTACAAGACCGTACCGAGCCCTCTTCTATGGACGGGATTTTCGTTAAAAATCGTCAGGGAGATATGGTTCCTATCAATACGCTGGTTACCATGACACGTGTATATGGTCCGGAGACAGCATCACGCTATAACCTATTCAATTCTATTGGTATCAATGCGATTCCAAAACCTGGATACAGTTCAGGAGATGCTATTCGTGCAGTAGAAGAGGTAGCAAAACAGCACCTCCCTACAGGATATACTTATGAATTCTCAGGTATGACAAAAGAGGAAATTGTTTCGGGTGGACAGTCTACTCTTATTTTCATCTTGTGTTTGATATTTGTTTACTTCCTGCTTGCTGCACAATATGAAAGTTATATCATTCCATTAGCAGTTATCCTATCTATTCCAACAGGAATCTTCGGCGTATTTGCTGCGATTAGTCTAACAGATATATCCAATAATATTTATGTTCAGGTTGCCTTGGTTATGCTGATCGGCTTATTAGCCAAAAACGCCATTCTTATCGTTGAATTTGCTATTCAGGGACGTAAACGAGGACTTTCGATTGCAAGTGCTGCTCTAAAAGCTGCAAAACTACGTCTGAGGCCTATCATTATGACCTCACTCGCTTTTATCGTAGGAATGATCCCAATGATGACAGCAGTTGGTCCTTCAGCGCAAGGAAATCACTCTATTAGTATTGCCGCTGCAGGCGGTATGCTCAGTGGAGTTGTACTTGGCCTATTCATCATTCCGGTACTTTTTATTTTCTTCCAATATATACAAGAGAAAGTAAGTCCAAAGCCTACGGAAAAACAAGAATTGGACCAATCACAAGTGGTTAGAGTACCCGCACATACTAATGTTTAGTGAAACAATGACAAAATTGAAATACATGAATATAAAAGTAAACATACTGATGGCTTTCATATTACCCCTTGTTGTATGGTCTTGTAAAACCGATAAACTGATCAGCAACAAGGATCTTGCTCCTGCCCTTCCTACACAGTTTCGTGATCAAGAAGAAGGAGTAAAAGAAACGAGCATCGGTTCCATTCCATGGCGAGACTTCTTTCAAGACCCTATTTTACAAGTTCTTATTGATAGTGCCATCCATCAAAATGTAGACATGCAACTCGCCATCAAAAACATCGAGTCATCGCAGCTGATGTTAAAACAAGCTAAGGCTAACTATTTGCCAAATTTGCAATTGCAGATAAAAGCAAACAGTACTAATCCATCCAATAATAGTATGAATGGGTTGAGTCTAGGACAATTTCTAGGTCAAAATCATGTTGAAGATTATACAGCATCGTTAGGACTATCGTGGGAAGCCGATCTATGGGGAAAGATCAAGAGTCAAAATACCGTAGCATTAGCTTCTTATTTACAGACCGAAGAAGCAAAAAAAGCTGTACAGACACAACTGATTTCTCAAGTAGCACAGGGATATTACCAGTTGCTTATGCTTTATCAGCTACATGAGATTGCACAGCAAAATCTACGTCTTAGCGACAGTACCTTACGCATTGTCCAACAACAATACGAAGTTGGTGACATCAGTATGTTGGCTGTAGAGCAAGTGGATGCGCAACGTCTTGCTGCGGCCAGTCTTATTCCAGATTTTGAACAGCAGATCCATTTACAGGAGAATGCCATTCAAACGTTGAGTGGTCGACTACCGCAGGAGATTAAAATCAAAGAAAAACTGGCAAATATTCAACTTCCTGACAATTGGTCTGCGGGTGTACCTGCCGATTTATTGAGCCGTAGACCTGATGTTAAGCAAGCAGAACTTGCTGTTACCAGTTCCAAAGCCTATCAACAATATGCTAAAGCTAGGATGTATCCTTCCTTAGTTATCAGTGCCGAAGCTGGAATCAATGCTTTCAAAAGCAGCAATTGGTTCAACATACCAGCTTCCCTATTTGGTGCCGTCGCAGGAAGTATTACCCAGCCTATATTTCAACGTCGTGAACTAAAAACACAATACGAAATCGCACAAATTGATCAAGAAAAAAATGTTATCCGATTTAAACAAACAGTGATCACAGCAGTTGGTGAAGTATCTGATGCTTTAATTTCAATAGAGAAATTAAAAGAAAAGCAACGCATCACTTTAGAAAGAACCAATCGATTGAAGAAAGCTATTCAACATGCCGATGTGCTTTTCGAAACCGGAATGGCAACTTACTTGGAAGTCATCACAGCTCAAAGCAATATGCTACAAAGTGAATTGGAACTTGCACAAGTTAAGAAGGCAGAACTTGCTGCTGTTGTCGATTTATACCGATCACTAGGTGGTGGCTGGAATCAATAATTAACATATACAAGTATAACAAAGGAGCAAGTTTAATAGACCTGCTTCTTTGTTATTTTTAAAACTTATATAGCCCTTTTTAAAAATTATTAATTCTACAGATTATCTTTTCCCCACCTCTTAACCTTTTCGATCCACTTTTTCCGCAAATTTTCATCAGCTGTTTTTACAATACCGATGTAGCTTACCTTTATTGGAGTAACACCACAAAACTGTAGTGTTGATTTTTTCAATTGATTGATACTTGGTCTTCCATAGATAAGACGGTAATACCAGCCCGGCTGATCCAATGTCGTAATGATATGCCCAGTCTTACCTTTCAGCAGTCGATCCCAAAATATCGAATTAGGTCGATACTTAAAAGCCATACCTGGTAAAAACAAACGGTCTATAAATCCCTTCATTAAGGCTGGCAATCCGCCCCACCATACCGGATGTACCCATACAAGATGATCTGCCCACAAAATCATTTCCCAAGCTTTGATTAAATCTGGTTCTAGGTCCATACGTTTGTGATAACCATATTGGAGATTAGGATTAAACTCCATATCTGCTATTGTAATCTCTTTTATTTCGGCTCCTGATTGTTCGGCTCCTTCAATATAGGCTTTTACAAGAGCAAAGTTTAGCGCATCTTTATTAGGATGTCCATTGATAATTACTATATTTTTCATTAGCGTAATTAAATTTGTAAACACTACATTTTAGCCACATCCATTAATATATTTTTACATTAATGGTTTTATATTCCATTAATTGTTGCTGCAAATCCTGTTTTTTATGCAATTCATGCGCAAAATAGACACGATTATTAAAAACATTTTTGCAAAGAGATTCAATATGTATAACTGTTGATAAGGCAGTCAATTCAGCCTGCCCTTTCTCACTGAGCACACTAATTTTCTTAAATTTTCCATCAGTATTTGCTACCGTAATTTCGAAGACTGCTAAATCTCCATTTCCACTCGATCCGAAAACTTTCTTCCTAGTATTAAGAGACAGCTTATTAAAAATTCCGAATTGTTGCATCGTCCCTAATAACCAGGTTATAAATTTAGAATTATAGGTCATCTTGACAGAGACATCTGAGATTTTTTCAACTTTATTAAGGATATACAAATCCGGTACGTCGAAATTATAAACTTGCCGACGGCCGATTCCGAACCCAAAATTAAAATAATCGCTATCCAAAAAATGTTTAATCAGTACGGGCTCATTGTTCTGGTATCGGACAAAAGGTTTGGCAACATTTTCTGCCATAAAATGAGCTGAACTTTCTCCTGCAAGATCTTTAACAGAATAGTAAACGGCTACATCAACTTTTTCAATATCAGTCATGCTGTTTACATTCGCCTTGATCAAACCAGCAATTATTCCTCCCATCCAACCCGATGCAAATACAATTCGGCTATTGATATCATGACCAAAGAGCGAGTGGTAGGCTTTCATCAATGCAGGAGTTGGTTTTGTAATATCAATATAATCCAAATGGTGTTTAACCGCAAAATGTAAAACATTGTCTTCGTTATCATTTACACTCAACACAATAATATCTATTTTTTTATCTAAAATAGACTGAAAAGTATCTGGTTGGTTGACATCAATCGTTAGTTCATTATTTTCCACAGTAGCTTTCCGACTTCCCACGAAGAGGTCAGCATCAGGATTTCTGGATTTAAGTATCCGATAAATAGTCTTCCCTACCAATCCTTTACCTCCAATAATTAAGATATTCTTTTGCATATTTTTTTTATACAAAAATATCTCTGAAAATTTAACCTCTACAGGACATATGTCTAAAAGGTAATTGTGACATAAGAACAGTTCTGACTATAAAGATTAATTTTCTGGTTAGTATTAAATTAATCTCAGAACTCTTCTTTTTCAAAAATTAATAAGGGTAAGGGAGCATCCGGTTGTCAGATATAAAAAGGGATACTTGTTGAAGTACTGAAATAATAGGATTTAGTTTTTCTACAAATTACGGCATAGTATTAAAATTTCTCGGAACATTAAAAACAATCAATATGTTAGGTTATTTCATTGGACAAGTTTGTAAATATCGGCTAAGCGTATGCGTACAAAATCTCGCTCGCGCCTTCCCTCACTTGTCCTATCAGGAAATTAACATACATCGTCATAATTTCTACCAAAATCTTGCCCGTATTATATGGGAAAATTTTCATCCTCGTCAGGTAAAATTACATTTATCAGAATCAGCCCTTGAAACGATCAATAGGCTCCAAAAACAACGAAGTCAAGCTATACTGTTATTAGGTCATTACGGAAATTGGGAGCTGATAACGAAAATACCACAATTTACAAACATACCTACACAAGCTCTATATAAACCTTTAAAAAACAGATTTTTAAATTATTTAAGTTATAAAAAAAGGACCAAACATGGTATGCGCCTGTTGCCTGCTCAACATGCATTAAGGATACTTTTACGGGAAAAACAAACTCCTTCCATTACATTATTTATTGCAGATCAATTTCCTGGACATGACAATGGAATTGCTGTTGAGTTTTTACAACAAACTACCTTCATGTTTTCTGGTGCCGAAAAGCTAGCAAGGCAACTAAATACATATGTAGGATATGTTTCCTTACACCCCTTAAATAAACAAGTGTGGGAACTTGATATTACACCTATATGTGATCATGCGGCATCAACTTCTGAAGGATTCATAACTAGGCAATTTGCGTCCATGCTGGAAAAAAGCATACAAAAAGATCCTAGTTGGTGGTTGTGGACACATCGCCGTTGGAAATAAAAATAAAGGGTAGAGTGCCTACCAATTGTCTTAATAAAATTTAGATACTTCATATGATCAGAAATTTTGAAATTAAAAAAACAGTGCTTTGCGTATTTATAATGGTTATTTACTGCCAATTTGTGGATGCACAAGTACAAATAGAAATGAAAACCGAATATATTGGAAAATCGGACTACCGAAAATCAGAGAACGAAAAAAGCGAAAAAGTAGGTGATAGTCAAGGTGCTGCTATGGTTCACCAGGCTAACATTACGATTCCTCTATCTTTAAAATTGAACGAAAATAAACGTCCTACACTCTGGGCTATAAGTGCGAATGGTGCTTATGCAAAGCTGGACAATAAAAACTTTACAGCGCCCTTAGTGGTAGATGAAATATTAAATATTGGGATGAATCTAACTCATTTAAGACCTTTGAACGACCGGTGGTCTATACTGGCGACTATCGGTGGAGGTATTTTTATGTCTAATACTGATTTTTCAAAAGCAGGATTCAAAAATGTACTTGGCAATGTCGGAACTGTTTTCATTCGTCACTTAAAACCAAATTTGGATTTAGGCGGTGGTATTATGGTCAACAATTCTTTTGGTTTCCCAATGGTCTTTCCTGCCCTTTATCTCAACTGGAAAACTGAGGGGAAATATGCTGTAAAGATAGCTCTTATGCAGGGCTTAGAGCTATCCGTAGGATATGATTTGACGAAAAATTTCCGGTTAAATCTTATCGCAGAAATGAATGGCCAGACAGCTCTTCTACAACAAGAAGAAAAAGATAAAATGTTTTCACATTTATATATGATTGCGGGTTTTCGCCCAGAAATAAAAATAGGAAAAAAGATCTCAATACCGCTAACCGTTGGTATGAATCTGTGGCGACCAGCTCAGATCACAGATAGAACATTGAAAAGTATGTTTCAAGATAAAGAGTATTATTTCAGAGCATCTCCCTATGCATCGGCAGGTTTAAAGATGAATTTATAATAAAGCAAAAGGAGTCAGATATTATCACTATAAATCTGACCCTTTAACATATTTTAAGAAGCAATCTATATTCAAAGATACAAGACAAAAAATAGTTATAAAATGCCTCTAAAAATTATTATTATACCCATCTAAACCTTAATGATTACTTTTTATTCATTAAGGTCACATTGATAAATCAATATCACATTAGCGACTAAACAGTAATCTCTTTTCGTATACGACTCAGATGTCTTTGCGTAATACCAAGGTAGGAAGCGAGATAATGTAATGGGATTTGCAAGATAAATTCTGGTTGATTTTTGAGCAACGATGCATAACGTTGGGCGGCAGTTTCCTTCTGCAATTGAAAAACCCTTTTTTCCAATTCTAGATATTGCTGTTCTGCTATAATCTTAAGAAACATAATCCATATCGGCTTCTCAATAACCAATTGATCAAGTTTATTTTTCTGAATCACATATAATTCTGTCGGCACAATAGCTTGTATGGCTTCCACACTAGGACCACCAGTTATAAAAGAAGAATAGGCCGCCATAAGATCATTTGGAAATCGAAAACAATAAGTAATATCGTCACCATTGGGAGTTGTATAAAAGGAGCGAAAGATTCCAGATCGAATAAATGCCACTTCATTACTTTTTTCATGCTCACGAGCAAAATAATCTCCTTTACTCAACTTTCTGATCGTAAAAAGTTGAAGAACTTGTGCAATCTCCTCTTCCGAAAAAATTCCAAAATCACGAAAAAATGCTGCTATCATTTATGCTCTATATCTAATTTCAGTACGTTCTAACAAAATTATTAATACAAAGCTACATTTTATCTTTTGCAGATAGATCTATTCATGCGCTATAGTTATTCGTTTTGCATTTAAGCCTATAAAATTTATTTTTTGTAATTTTGAATCAATAACAGAAGACTCATTAAAACAGAATATACATTGGAAGAACTACAGTACAGCAAGATATATGGAGCAGAAAACGCGGGTATTCCGTTAGTAGTTATACACGGCTTATTTGGCATGTCCGATAATTGGGGAACATTTGGCCGCAATTTTGGAGAAAAAAGACAAGTGCATCTTTTGGACCTTCGTAATCATGGGCGCAGTTTTCATAGTGAAGAGATGTCGATCGAAGTTATGGTTGATGATCTATCTGCCTATATCGCATCTATTGGAGCGGATCAAATTGATCTTATTGGACATTCATTAGGTGGTAAAGTTGCCATGCAATTTGCTATAGATCATCCTGAAAAAGTAGCTAAATTGATTATAGCTGATATTGCCCCCAAATCCTACCCTCCGCATCATGAAGATATATTCAATGCACTAAGTGCCGTTAATATTGAAACTGTCGAAAATCGTAAAGACGTACAGATAGCACTTGAGCACTATATTAAAGAACCAGGAGTTGTCCAGTTTTTATTGAAGAACGTGTATATCAAAGAAGACCGAAGTCTAGGGTGGCGTTTCAATCTAGACGTTCTGAAAGGTAAATACACTTCGTTTATCACAGTAGGTGTCAAATCAGGTATATTTAAAGGACCTACTTTATTTTTGGCTGGTGAAAAGTCACGATACATCCTGCCCGAAGACAAAGCAAATATCGAAAAGCAATTTCCAAAAGCCATAATAAAAACAATCCCTAATGCAGGACATTGGGTACAGGCAGAAAATCCACAAGCATTTGATGCTTTTGTCGCCGAGTTTTTAAATCAATAAAAAGAAGCTTCTTATAACTTTCTTTTCTAAAAAAGGTTTCCAAAACAGGAAATTCTAGTAAAATATAAAGCCTCTTGAAAAAATCAAGAGGCTTTATAGTATTATTCTTCATCTCTTCATCAAATATACACCTAAAAATTTAGTCTCTTATCAAAAGTACTCCTTCTTGAATACCAAAATCATTCTTCTGGTCTGATTTTAATATTGTTAGACACGCATTAAGATATTCTCCTATTTAACTAAGACTAGTGAAGTAGTTATACAGATATTACATCGAGATAAAATAGAGGATATATAGAGCTTTACCTCTACGAACCCTCTAGAAACCCTCTATTATGACTCAATAAAATCTTTATAAGATATAGATCAGCTCATCACATGTGTACAAGAAAGTCTAGCTGAAAAGTGCTTACATTTTTAATTCACCGGGGGAAATACCGTAATACTTTTTAAATGCACTACTGAAATTATTTTGATGTCCATACCCCGTCAACAATGCTACTTCATATACTGTCTTTTTATCCGCTAACAAATAATTTTTTGCTTTTTCCATACGTACACGTGTTAGATAATCGTGAATAGTAACTGAGAAATATTCTTTAAAATCTTTACGCAGTTTACTTTCACTGGTTAACACTTCTGCAGCCAGTTCTTTTTGGGTCGGTGGATTTGCGATACGTTGCTCCAGGATGTGTCGTGCCATTTCAAGCCGTTGAATATCTTCCTCATGAAACAAGGAATCCGTATTTCCTTTTTGTTCGTTGTACTGTTCAAATTGGTACATCAGCAATTCAACAATCCGAGATTCGGTATGTAATCTTCTTATTTCTCCTTTTTTCTTCGATTCAATTAATTCAGAAATGGTATGTTGCATTTCGTAAGTAGCAACAAGATCTTCTTCAGAAAATGAAGCATATTGCCCTTTTTCGATCTCATGCACAAACTGTTGATGGAGCAATGAATCTCTCTTAATTAAATTGAGGTAATATTCTTTAGATATAACTGCTATAAAATAAATATATTCAATACCAGGTTCTACTTGATGGGTCGTTCGCACAGAAGGAATGTAACGAATATTATGTCTACTCATGCCATAGGGCATTTTTGCATCTTTTGGTTTAAAAAATATAAATTGACTTGTAATCGTTTCACCTTCTATTTCAGTGAGGATCTGTACAGGTCTATCAAAGTTCATTTTAGAATGTAATATAAAAAGACCTGAAGTTGAAAGTTGAAAATTCTCCATATGTACAGGCCCCATTTCAATAATGGTTTTGTTTTCAACCAGTGGTTTCTCTGGCACATAACCGTCCGGGATTTCTTCCTCAAAAAGCCAATCTTCCAACTCTACTATTTTACTTTTCACTAACATGATTACAGTTTAAAATAAGCTTTGCGCAGTTAAAATTAATGAAATAAGCTGGAATATTAAAATTATTTATAATCTTTCTAAATAACTATCAAATTCAACATGCATTTCTTCAAGTTGAACATAAGGTTTCAATGTTCTTGGATTCATCGTCACATTTGATTCGACTGAAAAAATAGTATAGATTTCTTTCTTATTCAAAACCTCCACTGGCGTACCATCAAATAGCTTTCTGCCATTTTTGAGCATCATAATGCGATTGGCATATGTAGCTGCAAAATTAACATCATGTACGATCAAAATAACCATGAGTCCTTTGCGCGCCAATGCTTTGGCAATACCTAAAACTTTCTGCTGATAATGTAAATCCAATGCTGAAATAGGCTCATCTAAGAGCAAGAGTGCATCTGGATTATCCCATATCTGTGCTAAGACCCGAGCTAAATGGACACGTTGCTGTTCACCACCTGATAAACTTAGAAAATCACGGTCTGCAAATGATGCTACACCACAAAGTTTCATTGTTTCGGCTACAACTTCGAGATCATGCGCTTGAGGTACATTTTTATAATGCGGATAACGACCCATTAATACAATTTCATCGACTTTAAAACTTAAAGTCATTTGCTGTTGCTGACTTAATAAAGCTCTACATTGTGACAAAATATATGGAGTATAATCCGACAGTAGCTTTCCATTTAAGTGAATGCTCCCTGAGCAGGGTTTCTTTTCTCCGCAGAGTAATCCCATCAAAGTAGATTTTCCTGCGCCATTGGCACCTAACACAGCCAATACCTCTCCCTTCCGTACTTGAAAAGTAACATCTTTCAGGAGTTTTCTTCCCTTGATTTCGTAATTAAGTTTCTCTACACGTAACATAACAGACCCTATATTTGAACTAATTATTTTTCCTTTATCAAAATATATAAAAACAAAGGAGTTCCCAATAGGGCGGTGATCACGCCAATTGGAAGCTCTATTGGAGCAACCGAAACCCGAGCTATAACATCTGCTAGCGTCAGCACCAAAGCGCCAAACAGCAACGATCCAGGTAAAACAAATCGATGATCTGCCCCACCTATAAGACGAATAATATGAGGAACAATCAATCCCACAAAACCGATAATGCCTGAAACTGCTACAGAAGCTCCTACAGCTAAAGTTGAAAGGACTACAACCCATCTTTTGATACGGTCGGTTTGTACACCTAATAAATCGGCCTGCATTTCACCGAGAGCGAATGCATTTAATGATTTTCCAAAAAAAGGTAAACAGATTAAGGGAATAATTATAAATGGAGCAACTGCCAACAAATTGTCCCATGCAGCTCCACCCAGACTACCCAGCAACCAAAATGTAATGGTCCTTAATTGCTGCTCGGTCGAGACATAGGTCATCAAGCCCGTCAGGGCACCAGCAAAAGCATTGATAGCAATTCCAGCCAATAACATCGTTGTTACTGATGGCTTACCATTTTTACTAGCTATACGATAAACCAAAAATGCTGTTAAACCTGCACCTGCAAACGCTCCAAAAGCTAACACATAATAACCGATCCAAGCTGAAATTGAGGTGAAAACAAGTGCTTCAAAAGCAATGATCATGACCGCAAATAACGATGCGCCAGATGATATACCGATGAGTCCGGGTTCTGCTAATGGATTACGAAATATTCCCTGGATAGCTGCACCAGAGATACCTAATGCTGCACCTACAAGTATTCCCAGCAATAAGCGTGGTAATCGAATTTCAAAAATGACATCCTCATGCATACTGTTGATGGGTGTTGCTGTTGCTAAATGCGTTTTTTGCATCAACAATGAAAAAATATCTTTGGGAGGAATAAAATAAGCCCCTAATCCCAAGGAAATTATACACACGACAATTAAAATTGATACAAGTGCCAGTAAAATTAGCTTCTGTCTTTTATACACATCGATTACTTTGAATCCATTATTCTTACAAAACCTCGGTGCAATTCCAAAATTGCGTCAGGTAGCCGATTACTAAAATTGACTAATAAAGAAGCATTCATTGTAAGAATACGTTTATTTTTTCCTGCATTGGTAATTCTCATACCAGGTAACTTCAAAATCGCTTCTTCACCTCCTAAGCTACTTGCTCCAAAATCAAACAGCAATATAATATCAGGATTAGCTTGTACCAGCGCTTCCGTCGTATAAGGTTTAAAATCAGAAAACTCTTGAATAGCATTCTTTCCTCCAGCTAAATGGATGATTGCATCTAAACTACTCCCCTTACCGGCGACACTCATAGTGCCCGTACCGCGTGCATAAATAAAAAGAACTTTTGGTGGAACTTTACCCTTATTTTCACTTTTAACCACTTCAGTAATACGGTTCAGACTTAACTTTGTTTGGGACACCACTCCTTTTCCGAGCGCAGGTTGACCAATAGCATCAGCCACTTGTTGGATATAATTTAAAGCGCCTGGAATTGTATAGTTGGGTTTTAAGGCTATATATTTTACACCAGCTGCGCGTACTTGTCGAATGATTGCTGCAGGAACTTCACCTTCATTTGCTAAGATGATATTCGGTTCAAACGAAAGTAATCCCTCTGCTGAAACTGAACGATTTTTACTTACACGGGGCAAAGCTGCGGCAGCCATAGGTGAGACACTGGTCACGTCGGTAGCAACAACACGATTCCCCACACCTAATCCAAATATTGTCTCAGTAATGGAACTGTTCAATGTAATAATCCGTTGCTGTGCATGACCATCAAAAGCAATATACATACAACAATGGATTATTATAATAAAGCAAAATCTACTCATCCTTTTTTCTTTAATTCAAGTTAAACGCATCATGACAGGAAAACTTATCTAACGTTTTTCAACACAAAACAAATCAATAATCAGTCTAAATACAAATTAATTTAAAATTACCTTTTGCTTGTACTTTAGATAAAAACAAGTCAAACACCACTATAAATCAGTCAAATACATCAATTAAAAAATTATTATAGGATATAATCAAATCGAATTAAATAGAATTAATGCCAGTTTTCATATAGAAAAGTTCAATTCAATTGCCTTTTTTTGTAATATTATTTAGATTGATTAAAAATAACCTGGTGTTTACAACAAGATCCTTACTACGAACAAGTTCTCTCCTGATATTTTGTGCATGCAACTTAATAGTAGCTCATGCCCAAGATAAATTACAGATTAGTGGCACTGTAAAAAACGAATCTAACAAAGCGATACCAAACGTAACGGTTTATTTATATCCTGATAAAAAGGCTATAAAGACAGATACTTCCGGTCATTTCCATTTTAATCAGCTTTATGCAGGTAATTATGATTTGGAAGTTCAAGCTCTTGGTTATAAGAAATTCCAACGAACCATTGATCTAGAAAATAAAAAACAACATCTGAACATTGTATTGGAGACCGATAACCGCCATATTGATGAGGTACAAGTAAACCGTAAACTGGAAGCGGTAGACAATCTTATTAAAGCGGAAAATGCAGCTATGCCTGTTAAGATTATTACCAAACGTGAAATCGAATTGATGGGTAGTCGCCGACTGGATGAAGTACTGAAAGAACAAACAGGGATTGCCATAGTCAATGACATTGCTGGAGGATCAAGAGCTGTCGGCGTACAGATACAGGGTTTTAGTAGCAACTATGTGATGGTATTGGTCGATGGACAGCCCATGTTAGGGAGAAACAGTGGGAATTTTGATCTATCAAGAATTTCAGTTACAAATATAGAACGAATAGAAATTATAAAAGGGGCTTCATCTTGTCTCTATGGCAGCGATGCTTTAGGCGGTGCTATTAATATTATTACACGACATGGTGCAGTGACGCCACAGCTACACAGTTCATTTCTATATGGCACATTAAATACGGTAGATGCAACTTTAGAAGCTGAAACACCTTTTGACAATCAACGTGGAAGTATTGTTTTATCCGGGAACTACTACCGGACTGATGGATTTAATACCGACAAAAACTATCTGCAGTCAAATAGTACCACTTATCCCCCATATACCAATTACAGTTTTCAAGGACGCACACGTTATCGTATCAGTAAAAATGGAACAATGGGTATTACGGCGAGGTATGCTGGCCGAGTATCAAAGATGATCAATGCCTGGTCTGAACAGACCATATTGAAAGATACCCAGAAAGATCAGGACATCAACATAGCAGCAAGTTATGATCATAACTTTGAATCAGGGATTCGGAGTATGTCTCGCTATTATTATTCTCGTTTTCACTCAGAAATTGCGGCACAGTGGCTACAACAAGGAGTATTGGCCGGCGCTGAAGAATTTGGTCAAGATGTACATCGCATAGAACAACAATTTGCTTATAGTCCAATTACAAAACTAAAATTTACTGCCGGTATCGGTGGAAGTCTAGAGGTAATGGATGATCAAAAACTGGATGCTAAAAGATCGCTAAATACCGGTTTTGTATACCTACAGACCGAATGGAAACCGGTTGACAGGCTACTGACCACATTGGGACTACGCTATGACCAAACGAATGTATATAATGGTCACCTTAGCCCAAGTCTTGGTTTACAATACCATATTAATTCAACTCTTGTTGCCAAAGCAGGTTTTGGGGCAGGATTTAAAGCTCCTGATTACAAAATGCGTTATCAGGTATTCTACAATCCAGCGGCAAACTATATGGTAGTTGGTACTGAACGCGTGGCAGATGTTATTTCAGCAATGGATGTGGCTGGTGAATTGAGCTATAAAAACAGTTATATGTTGAATTTAGTCGCAGGAAATCTAAAAGCGGAAACTAGCCTGTCTAATAACATTGGTTTAACATGGAATGCTAGTCAAAAAATTCAAGCTGATATTTCCGTATTTTATCATCGCATCAATAATCAGATCAATACGGTCAGTGTCGGGAATGGGACGAATGTTGCTCAGATCTACAGTTACCGCAATCTGCCGAAGGCGATGAACAAAGGTTTCGAAACTTCAATTACTTATCAGGCAAACAAAGTTTTACAGTTCTCTGTAGGCTATCAATATTTAATAGCAAAAGATTTAAGTGTCTTAGACAGTATAGCAAGCGGAAACTTTCCCTACAATCAAATCAATAATCCTAAAACAGGAGAATATCGACAAAGTAAAAAATCAGACTATTGGGGTATTGAAGATAGATCAAGACACATGATCAATTTTAAAACCCAGTACGCATATAAACCTTGGGATATGAATATCAATGCAAGAATTAATTTTAGGGGAAACACACCATTCCAGGAATACAATGGAAATCAATTCATAGACAAGAATGATATTTTCATTCCATACCATACGCTTTTAAATATGACCGTTGAAAAAAGTCTGATGAAAGGAAAACTCACTTTTCGTCTCATTGGAGATAATCTGTTTAATTTTACTAGCCGCTATTTACTCGGACAACCAGGTCGTGTCATCATCGGTGGACTGAGTTATCGTTGGATCAAAGAATAAATTTTCCAAAACCACATAACATGTAGACATAGGAGAACTGCAATTAAGTTTTAAAGGCTAGCTAGCTCTCCTTTCAAGATGTTTTATAATTAAAATTGCTACAAAATGAATACGATAAAACTAATAATAGCTGAATGCAGCATATTGATTTCTTTTCATAAAATAGGTCGTTGTATTTTCTCTACAGTTATCGTATTTCTTATTGCCTCATGTGGCAAGGATAAGGAGTACAATATTGTACTTGAAGATGGTAAGAGTATCGTCATTAAAGATCTTGCAGGGGATACCGATGCTTCTATGGGGGATGGTACAGAAGGTAAAGAAAAGCGCAACTTTTATACTTTTCTATTTCGTTTCAAGGATCAGAAACAAATTTGGATTAAGACAAAAGCAGATTCGACTCAATGGCTGAAAACGAAAGATTGGGACTTAGCTTTTACTGGCCCCTATAATTCTGAAGTTTTTGTCAACAATTCGCAATACCAATATAATCCAGGATATCAAGGAGAAGCAAATAATACCGCAGTCATCTTAATTAAACAGCCCTATCAAAGTATCACCGTCGCACCTTCGGATGACGAATTTAATAAAAGTGAAGTTAACAAAATCGGATGGGCATCATCAGAAGGTTCAGATGGATGGTTTCGATATAGCCTAAACAATCACATTATGCAGGCGCTCCCTAACAGAACATACGTCATTCGACTTCCTGATGGAAAATATGCCAAGTTACAACTTATCAATGCCTACAAAGGTAATCCATCTGCCGTCACAAATATGAACTGGCCTGCACCCTATTATACATTCAAATACTATGTACAAGAGGATGGTAGTAAGGCGTTAAACACAAGTAATTAATAAAATTTTCGGTTTAACACCATTCGGTAAAATAAATATCAGCAAGCAAAAAACATAGATTAAATATCAGTTTTAATATACAAAGGATTAGCTAAACTCATTACCTTTACTATTATTTAGAATTAATATAAATAAAGATAATGATCAAATAACCACAGAAATAATTGAAATTATAGTATTACAATATATAACACTAAAAATGAAAATAACAAAAAGTAGTAACCTCTTAAAATTCATCGCAATCTTTGTTTTTTTAACATTGCTAGGCGCCTGCAGTAAAAGCGATCCTAAAATAGAACCTGAACCGAATCCAGAAATTTCAGAAGGAATGTTCAACCGTTTAATTACGGTAAAAAACTTTGGTGAAGAATTACCTGCCGGAAGCTTACCTACCACTGCACAATCATCTATATATTATAGTTTAGAACAGAATAAGGCTATTACACCTGATTATAAGCTGACAGCACGCTGGGATATTTCTTTCGCAGGCATATACAGGAGTTTTATCAATTGCAATAATAGCTCAAATGGAGACGGAGTAGGTGGCCCCGGTAAAGGTGGGATTTTTCTAGTCAAGAAAAAATTTGAAGATGTTGTTGATATTCCTTCAGATGCTGAATTCCGAAGAGGAGAAAAACCTTATGGAACGGATGACTCAGGAGCTTTTGGCGAAGGCTTGGGATGGTATCTATATGATTTTGGTGGTGACATTAAAGGCGGAGGAGCCGAAAACAAAAAGCATGTTTGTTATCCAATTGAAGAGCATACATTGGTCGTCCGAACAGCCAATGGCAACTATGCAAAAATCAAAATACAGAGTATCTACAAAGACCTATTAGATCCAAAGGACTGGTATAAAACTTCACCCACACCATTCTTTACTTTCCAATATGTATTAGCGAAATCTGGAAGTACCAAATTTGAAATCAAGAATTAAATAATAATATCCATAAAATACGATAGTTCAATATTTAGATAAAATGAAAAGAATATACACTTTTATAAGCATACTATTCCTAGGGTTACTGTTTAGTAACTGTACTAAAACTGAGGATCTGCCTTTACTTCCTAGCGACAAAATACTGGAATATAAGGTGACCAACCTCCCGAATGACGATGTTATCTATGGTGCAATAGATAATCAGGAAAATACGATCACAGTTTATCTACCCTATTATTATGGATTACTAGTAATTGATCCAACTATCCAGGTATCATCGGGAGCTGAAATCACAGAAGAGATTCTGCCCGTTAAAACTGATGAAAAAGATAAGACATATACGGTAAAATCTGCAACAGGAACATCCCGCACTTATACATTAAAGATTGAATTACAAAGCACACCTTCTTTTGAAGCGACTTTTGCATTAACATCTTCTATTGCACTCACACAAGGACCAGGAACCGCATTCCCAGCGATAAATGGGACTTTTATGCATACTAACCCTTCTCTAATCAGTATAGTACTCATTAACCAAGAGACCAAACAACGTGTTCAGATGCCAACTCCGAATAGTTTAAAAGTTTCGGCTAACGGGTATCAATTAACTTATACAGGGACAGAACGGGAGTATCGTATTCCCTCGGATATCATAGCGGGCACATACGATGTCGAAGTGACCAACCTTAATCATACCATTATATTGGCCAATCCGGTCAAGATTACTTATAGACAACCGGATGCAGCTTTAACACTATTGGGTTTAAAACTAGCTAAAAATACGGATTGGATTATCAATGCTAGCTCAAACAAAGTGTTACTCGATCCGACAGCAGTCATTATGACTGTTAACGGCAAAGATTATCCGCTCACCATCAAATCCCATACACGTACCGAAATGCAGGTTTCGCTACCAGCAAACCTTCCAACAGGGAGTTTCGAAAATGTCCAAATCAAATTCCAGTTCAAAGACTGGCCTGACATTGTTAAAACGCAACTGTACACCAGTACGATAACGGAATCATAAACATGCATCCACAATATGCCAAGGTGGCATCAACATTAAATAAATAAAAAACAGGAGGTCAACATGAAATTAAACATTAAAACAATCTTACAATCGGCAATGGCCGTGACAGTGCTATCGGCAGCAGTATGGGCAGCGGCCCCAAAAACAGAACAGGTAACAGCTCCTTTGGCGCTTACTCAAACAAAAGCAAATACCAACTTGACCGTAGTTGGTCAATGGTGGAGCCCATCAAACGCTGCCAACTGGCCTGCTGTTTATGTTGATTTAACTGGAAGTGGCTCTCAAAGTCTAATCAGCAGTGGACAGGTGGCATTCTTCAGCCATGTTAATGGATCGATCAAAGCAAATGCAGGTTTCGAAATTAGAACAGTAACGGCGGACATCTCGGCTGTTTCTGATTCCGACTGGAGCAGTGCTACACCAGTAACATCACTCGGTAGTGGGGAATGGTATGAATACGATATAAGTGACCATACTAATAAAGCAATTCAACCATTAACTGTTTTGGTAGGTAATTCTTCAGGTGCATTATATGCGATCAAACTAATTAATTTCAGCAATGTAGGCCAACAAGTAGTTGCTGGTCAATTGCAGGTAAAAGCTGATGCTAATATCGAGTATAAAGCGCTTTAAACAACAATAATTATCTATAGAAGATGCCGTAACCTGTGGATGGGTTGCGGATCTTTTTAATCAAAAAAATCATGCTACTTTCATTATCGAAAAAACAAATACGTTCATTCCAATTGTTGGTTATTTTTATACTGACTATGACATGTTGGTCTTGCAAGAAAGAAACCCCCGATTTACCTTATAAAGACATCGAATCATTTAGCATCAGAGATGCTTCAGGCAATACCTTATCGGCAAGTATAGTAGAAGATCGGATTATCCTATACTGGCCACCGCTGGTGGACCAACCAGAAAGCATTACACCAACCATAAAAGTCTCAGAAATGGCCACAATTACACCTGCTTCAGGCACGTCAATAGAATTGCAATTAGAAAAACCCATTACCTATACCGTTAGAGCACAGGATGGTTCCAGCAAAAACTATACATTATCCTTTCAAGTCAACCAACCACAAGTACAGGCGAAATTAAATGATCCGTCGACAGGCATATATTCTTTAAAGGAACCAGAAAAAGGGACTTTTACCTTCGTCGGAGAAAATATCATACCCAATGAAACACAAACAAAAGGTTATTTAGTAGAAAAAGATGGAAAACAAACATTACTGTCTTTAAACACCACTCTAACCTCTTTTGTAGCTAGATTTACAGCGCCAGACAACCTTAAAGCAGGCAGTAGCTACCAGGTGAAATTGGTTTCGGGCCGCTTCTCAGTACTTAGCGATCCATTCGAAGTAGCACTACCTGGACTTGATGTCTTAATAAAATCTAACGTTGCTTATAATGCCACAAAAGGAGAAGACCTGGTTGTACCATTAGTCAGCAAAATACTTTATGACCTTTATTTCAAAAGCGATTTTGATCATTTTGTAGCTGTTGATAACCTTAACAATTCTTATAAAATAACTAATGCAGTATTTGATGTTACAAAGCTGACCGTGAGCCTCCCAATACCAACAACAGTGCTTGGAAGTAAAATTAACGTCCTCAAGATAATGGACAAATCCGGCAAGATCTTGACTGAAAGTAATTATTCCATTGCTGTAAATTAAACTTATTCGTCAAAAGACTTCGCATCGTGCTATTAAAAATTTACTGGACAAAACAGGTAATTCTGGCAGCTTTGCTAACCGTGTCTTTATGCTGCTGCAGTAAGGGTAAGTCATCAACGGAAGAACCGACAATAGTGCCTAACCCAGAAGAAACGCTACGAGAAAAATACACTAAAAATATCGCACAGTGGCCAGTAGCAGAATGGTATAAAAACATTGAAGTACGAGAACTAGCAGCATTGCCCGTTAATCCTTCAAAAGATAAGGTTGAGCTTATTGCGCTAGGCAAAGCCCTGTTTTTTGATCCCCGTACAGGTAATGGCATGAAGACATGTGCTTCGTGCCATAATCCGGACACATACTGGATCGATCAGAAAACAACAGCTGATGGTATAGCTTTACATCACCGTAACACACCATCCATGGAAAATGTCTGGTATCTGGAAGGAAAACTCTTTCACGATGGGCGTGCGAAAACCTACCGTGAGCAGATCGCTGAGGCCATCAATTCGCCGATTGAAATGGGCGGAAATACCGCCACACTACCAGCCAAACTGCAAACCATAGCTGGTTATGTAAGTCTGTACGAATCGGCCTATAATAACAAGAACATGACCATAGAGGGACTGCTGGATGCCATTGCTGCTTATTCCAAATCCATTAGCAGTGGCGAAACTGCATTTGATAGGTTTGTCCAAGGCGACTATCAGGCGCTAAACGACCAACAGCTCGAGGGATTACATTTGTTCCGCACGAAAGGAAAGTGTATCAATTGTCACAACGGTCCGTATTTTACCGACTTAGATTTTCACAATCTCGGATATGCCGTAACGAACAAAGGTGCATTGGACAACGGACGTTTTGAGTCTTCTAAATTAGAAATTGACAAAGGTAAGTTTCGTACACCCGGTTTAAGAAATATCATCCATACTGCTCCATATTTACACAATGGCACTATTGCAACCTTAAGTGAACTAATCAATCTATTAAGTAGCGGTATGCCACAAAAAACAGGTCAACAGATCAATGGAGTGTTATCGCCGTATATACAAAACGTAAAATTGAGTAGTAAAGAACAAGAAAATATCATTGCTTTTCTGGCTAGCTTATCCAGTAAACCGATAAAGAATGATAGGCCAATATTACCCTAAAATAAAAAATCCCAAAGGAGGTCGCCTTTGGGATCTTTGACTATCCACAGATATGGAGGCATCAATATTAAATAAATTGGTACAAAAATAGAAATTTAAAAGGAAAAATAAAGTTAAAAAAAACTAAAGATTGATTAACTTCTCATTTATAGCCAATGGGACAGCAAAATTAAATCAATTGATTCTCAAGCGGATTCAACATCAGTAGTATAAAGTCTATTTGGCGTAAAAGAATCATTTAAGTAAATATATGGGCAAATCAACTAAATTTATTAGGAAACAAATGAAACTATTGGGTCATGCCGCTCCTATTGGTATTTGTTTATTATTACTCTTAAGTGCCTGTAGAGACCATGGAAATAAAACTATAACACAAGATGAGAGGCTAAGTCCTGACATTGGAACACGAAAAGAACTGATTCTCGATTCAATTTTTTTGTATGCTCAACAATTATACCGGTGGCAGGAATCACTTCCCTCCTATACAGATTTTACTCCTCGTAAGAAGTTTGGAAGCATTAGTCCCGAACAGACTGCTTATGAACGTGAGCTTTTCGCAATAAGTCAATACTCATTGGCCCATAATGGCAAACCATATGAATGGTCTCCAATTGAAGGAAAACCCAAATACTCTTATCTGGAGCGCAGTAGAAACACAAAAAAAGGTAACGGACATGTGGCAAATACAAAGCACCAATACAAATACGCGACACACCTGTCCTATTGGACTTCAGGCAATAAACAAATAGCCTATCTTTATATCGCTTCCTTTCCCGAACTCGCTATTGTTCGAACAGAACTGAACAGACTTTTTACAGAACTCTCCAACAAACAAGTGACTCATCTGATTTTAGATCTTCGTCACAATGGCGGCGGATATGTAGAGACAGCGGAATATTTGGCCAACTTGATTGTACCTACAAAACTGGATGGGAAAATCATGTTCAGTGAACAATTTCATCCGAATGTCCAAAATGGCAAGGCTACTCTTTTAAGTAAACAACCCTATTTAGATGCAAATGGAAATCCTGTACAATATAAAGGTCGTTCCGCAACTATGGCCGATGTAGACTATAGTGAAAAAGCTAATACACATTATTTCGCCAAGAAAGGACTATTCAACACATTACAACACTTATCATTTATTGTATCCGGACGGACCGCATCAGCTAGTGAACTTCTTATTAGTAGTTTTAAACCTTACTTTCCTGTGAGACTTATTGGCCAGAAAACTTTTGGAAAGCCAGTAGGATTTTTCTCTCTTAAAATTGATGCTTTCGACATTTATCTTGCATCATTCCTGATTCGTAATGCTGATGGTTGGTCGGACTATTTTGATGGAATGTCTGTCGATATTTCCCTAGCCACCCCAAAAACAGACCTACATATAGGTAATCCGAAAGAGCCTTGGCTAGCATCTACACTGCAAGACATTGTTTCTATTACAGACTCTAAGCTGGAAAAGGGTGTTGATAATATTAAAGATAATCCTCCTTTCGTCTTTTGGCCAGAAACAATAGGTGAGAATCTGCTGTTTAAAACAAATTTTCAATTAAAGAACTAAAAAAATTATGTGCAATTTAATTCAGATCGTTTTTCATAGATGATAAATCATTATACAGCATAAAGGTTTTAAAATAAATACGAATATTTGTATAGAATAATTATAACTAAATACTAGAAAAATGCTTAGTCAACATATTAAAGAGCAAACACATGCTGCTCACCAAAACGTAGAAGGTACAATCGTACGTCAATTAAAAAGTATTCGTTCAGATGCAGATTACACAAAGGTTCTAAAAGGTTTTTATGCCTATTTCCGTGCCGTTGAAGATCGTATTGCACCTTTTGTAACTTCGGATATTTTGCCCGATCTAGCAGATCGTCGTAATTCTTCTTATATAAAAAAGGATATCGAAGCATTGGGCGGAAGTGTAGAAAATCTTCCAGAAGCTAATGCTCCTCTAGTTAACAATGTGTTAGAAGCCCTAAGCTCACTTTATGTTCTTGAGGGATCAATTATGGGTGGGCCATACATTGTGCAGATGCTGAACAAATATGGAATCACTAAAGGCACTTCGTTTTTTGAAGGGTATGGTGAAAACAGTCGTGAAATGTGGGCAGGATTTACGACTGTCTTAAATAAACATGCCGAAGATCCTGCAAGTTATGAGCTTGCGACAGAGAAGGCAAATCAAACTTTCTACAATTTTGGAAACGTATTTTCCCCAATTGTAAATGTAAACTAAAACACAGCATTATTGTTTATATTTACGAATGGAGCAAAAAAATGATAAAACAAAATGGGTAAAACGCTTAGGCGTAGGCGCTTTTCTCTTTTTCCTTTTTAAAGGTTTAGTTTGGTTAGCGGTATTCTTCTTTGCCGCAAAATCTTGCAACTGGTCGTTCTAAACAAACCAGATCATATCATTTAATAAGTACATGTTAGTCTCGATTTTTTATTGGGACTAACAAATTATAAATTTTTGTGAATAGTGAGTCTGGCTAATAATTACCAGATTAAATATACTTGCCTATTAATGGTATATTTTTTAATTCCTTCCTCTCCATTTTTATTATAAAAAAAACATAAACTATCATCAGCATAAAAGCAACAGGAATACGTAATAAAAGTTGCATATCTTGAGTCCAAGAATCGGAATATACATCAATACTCCTTTTCATAAAGAAACATAGCAACATTGCCAATAGATATATTCCTATTTTTTTAACAGGATAGGGTATATAGTAATAATTTTGACCAATGAAATAAGTCACTAACATCATACTCGCATAACAGATCAAGGTAGTCCATGCTGCTGCATACATGCCCCAATAGGGAATAAAAAAATAATTACCAACGAGCGTAATAACAGAACCAAATATCGTGATATACAAACCCATACGCATCCGATCAGTCAGTTTATACCATACTGAAAGATTGTAATATATTCCCAAGCATATGTTAGCACATAAAAGTATCGGTACGATGCCCAAACCGGAACGATAGGAAGCCCCGACCATATATTTCCAGACGTCAAGATATAAAGCAGAAAAAAGAAAAGCTAAAGAAAGTGTGATTACAAACCATTTCATCACATTTGCATACAGAGCTGGTGCATTTTTGTCTTTGGATTTATTGAAGAAAAATGGTTCTGCAGCCATTTTAAATGCTTGTATAAATAACGTAATAAAGATCGCTAATTTATAGTTTGCTGAATAAATCCCAACGACACTTTGCGCATCGACCTCCTGTGGCAGCAATTTCGCCAGCATTTGTCGATCCATTACTTCGTTTATCATGCCCGCTAACCCAATAAAAATCATAGGAGCGCAATATTTAAAAAGCTGTTTCCAAAGACTGAAATTTATCTTAAACCTAAAACTCTTCCATTCTGAAAATAATAATAAGAATACAAAGAGATTTTGGAGCACATTTGCTAAGATTAAAAACCCTATCCGGTTATTATTAATGAACCAATGTACAATAGCATCATCCGGATGATGCACCGCATATTTGGGCAACCATATTAAGAAAAATAAAGTAAACAGTATATTGATAATAATACCAGATAATTTTACAAAAGCGTATCTTTTGGGACGGTTTTCCTGTCGTAGTTTAGCAAATGGAATAGCAGTTATTGCATCTAATCCAATCAGATAAAGACACCACAAAATGTATTCTGGATGTCCATCAAGCTTCATAAAATTGTTAATTGGAACAGTAAAAAAAGAAATAAACGTAATGAGTAATGCGGTACTGAGCAATATTGAACCAAACGCTGTTTGAAAAAGTGAGTGACGGTCTACACCTTGTGTATTTGAAAAACGAAAATACCCCGTTTCAAAACCATAGGTAAATATAATGTTGGCTACAGCAATCCAAGAATACAATAAACTGTAACCACCATAATCTCGTACACCTGAAGAATCTATCATCAGGTAAGTAAGAATAGGTGTCAGTAAATAGTTTAGAAATTTTGCTCCAATGTTACTTACACCATACCACAGGGTCTGTCCTGCCAATTGTTTTATAGCCGTCAATAAATTATAGATTTTGACACAATATTAGTGAAACTTTCTTAATTGCTATAATACAAAACGAAAGCATATGGTAAGATAAAAAGCTGGACTAATACTAACAATAATCAACTATTGGCCAGGCCATTTAAAGTAAAGATCTTATTTTGACAGACCATTTATAATTCGCACCTGATAAGCTCCGTTATAATGATCACCAACCATAAGATTCTCACTAACAGTAATATAATATTGGCCTGTGTCTTTAAATCGATATTCCAGGACTTTTCCGAATGGACCATCAGCACTCCCATTTGGAGAAAAAAGCTGACCAATACGGATATTTGCCGTATTGGTTGGACTTTCAAGTATAATATGAGCGGAATCCGGTTTATGGACAGATATAAAAATAGTGTCTGTAATACCTGATTTTTTCTCCATTTTATGAGTAAGACCTCCCTCTAAAAAATTAATTCCGGACTGCCGATGCAATTCGGTATCCTGAGACTTGTCTTTCACAGCTGGCCTCTGATGAGAGGTATTTGGTTGGCATGCAACAAAAGTGAGAAATATAAAAGAAGTAATGACGAACAATCTAGACATAGTTTTATTATTATAAACAAATAAGAGAATAAAATAGTTTACCCCCAATTATTTGGTTAAAGCAAATCGTCCTTTATGATTCATCATCAAAACTCTTCCTGTGTTAATTCCATATTGACCATCGCTCCAGCTGTATTTCCAGTACTTACAGCACTTGCTACGGAGCGCATCATTGTGGTGGAGTCACCACAGGCAAAAACACCTGGAATATTGGTTTTCTGAAAACTATCAACTTTGATATGCCCAGCCTCAGTAAGCTCACATCCCAAACTCACCGGCAGGTCTAAATGCTGCACGAAGGGAACTGGAGCATACACAGCATCAAAAGTTTCTGTTCGACCATCATCAAACACCAATTGCTTAACATATCCGTCTTTATGAACAATTTCTACTATTTCAGTTTCAATTATACCAATTTGATTTTTAGCTAATTTATCTTTTTGTTCTTCTTCAAAATTTGCGTCACCTCTTGTCAAAACCTGTAATTGATCAGTGAGATTATGAACTAATGAAGATAGATGGATTGCCTTATCCCCTTTTCCAATAATACCGGTTTTTTGATGTTTAAATTCATAACCGTGACAGTAAGGGCAATGAATAACTGAAATCCCCCAGCATGCAGAAAAACCCTTTATATCAGGAAAAATATCCTTAACTCCAGTAGCAAAAATAAGTTTCCTACCGATATAAATATTCCTTTCTTCAGTACAGATCTCAAAACCTTCTGACGCAAACCTACCATCTGTCACGACACCATTTTCAAAAATAATGCTTTCATATTGCTCAACCTGTTGCTTTGCTATGGTAGCAATCTCCAAGGGTGTCTTACCATCTTGTGTCAAGAAATTATGGGAATGTGGCGTCTGTCGATTGCACGGAATTCCACTATCAATTACCAACACATCTCGCAAAGAACGTCCTAGTGCCATGGCTGCAGAAAGACCTGCATAGCTACCTCCAATAATGATGACATCATAAATTCTATTTTCTTTCATAATAAACCTTTAATACACCATCAACAATTACTTTTGTGGGATGGTGTATTAAAGGTAACAACTATTGCAACTTAATTGCAATAACATTGACGGATATTATTATTTCTTACTCTTTCATGACAGATGCATTTCTATCAAAATTTGGATGGATAAATTAACATGCCTACAAACCATATAATTTCAATTATTTTACAAAATAATTGAAAACACTACTCAATAAAAAAAGGCTATCTTAAATTTTAAGTTAACCTTTTTTCATTTTTGCAATACGATTAAATTAGAAGCTATCTTCTAAATAGCCAATATCCAACGCACATCAAATGCATCCGTTATTTCAATCAAGCTTTGTTTGATTTCATCTGGAGTATAAGTAATCTTTCTATTAACTTTCAATTTATGAATTAATAATTTGCGATCTCCCGCATCATTACAATGCAGAAATATAGATAAATAATTTCCGACCTGACGACCTTCATTATGTACCAAATCTGAACCATGAATTACAATCATATCAGAAATTAATGAGCCAATAATTATAGGTGACTCCGGATAGTTATTCATCTCATTTTTAAATGCTTCAAAATACAACTTACCACCAAAACAATTTTGGTAAAATTGAAGTGCTTTCTTACAATTTCCTGAAAATGTAATAAAAACACCATTCATCATTTTATCGGTTCTCTGAAATAACATATTGCTATAAATTATGCATCAGGTATTTCAGGTTCAACCAATCTCTTCATTTTATCTAATGATTCCTGCCAACCTAAATAGCACATTTCAACAGGTATTACATCTGGAATATTTTCTTGCACAATTTGAAGTTCAGTACCACAGGACACCTTATTCAGTGAAACTGTCGTTATCATTTCTCCCGGAAGATTAGGATCATCAAAACGATCACTATATTTAATTGATTCATTCGGTAAAATCTCTAAATATTCTCCACCAAAAGAGTGCCCATTTCCAGTGCTGAAATTTATAAAAGTCATTTTAAAGTTACCGCCCACTTTAAAATCCATTTGTTGCACTGTACATATAAAACCATAAGGAGGTAACCAGGTGGCATGTGCTATTGGATCAGCAAAAGCACGAAACACTTTTTCAGGACTGGCCTGAATAATGCGATGTAAGGAAACTGTATTCTTTTTCATGACATTAAATTTTAGGAATTAATATTTTTTTGATTCTACATATTTTACAAAACTATTCAAGATGGCCTGCCATCCTTGTTTTTGAACTTCAACCTCATTTTCGCTCTCCGCATCAAAAACTGTCGAAAGAGTTGTTTTACCATCCTTTTCCGTAAATACGGTACGTACCTTTCTTCCATCATTCATGCTGTAAGCCAACTCCTTAAATAATTCGACCTTATCATAAATACCTTCAAAATCAAAGCCAAAACTACCATCTTTAGCTTCCATTCTATTTTTAAATTTTCCATTTACCCGGACATCATTTTCACTTGCAGGACAGTGCCAATTTGGATCTGCACTATTCCATTGCATGATATCACTAGGTGTATTCCAAGCGTCCCATACGATCTCGATGGGAGCATTTACTATTGCTGTAACGTTAATTTTTGTTGATTGTATCATTCCTCTTTTCTTTATGTTTATAATGCTTATACAAAGATGGAGATCATTTCAAAATGTCACATGTTGTAAAAACGACAACTATAGGGGTGGATAACGACAAAAACTATTTGTACATTTATCTAACTAAATTAAGAGATATGCAAATTTCCATTTTCGTTCCACAACATGGTACAATAGAAGGCATTACACCCGCATTTCGTACTTTTCAAACCGCCAATGAATTTCTTACCTTCTTTGGCAAGAGACCCATTTTCAATGTCGAATATGTTGGCTTAAATGAATATATCACCGCAAATAACGGAGAGTATACCATAAAAACAAACCGCTTATTATCTGAAGTTACTAAAACAGACCTCCTCATTATCCCTCCAACATTTGGAGATATGGATAAAGGGATAAAAGCAAATGAAGAGGCTTTACCCTATTTCAGAAAACTTCATTTAAAAGGAACAAGCCTTGCAAGCTTATGTGTAGGAGCTTTTTTACTAGCAGAAACAGGATTATTAGATGGAAAAAAGTGTTCCACCCACTGGGCATACATAAACGAGTTTAAACAAAGATACCCTGCAGTCGAGATCGAAGATGGAGCTGTGATCACCGAACACGAGAATATCTATAGTAGTGGCGGTGCAAACAGTTTATGGAATTTAATACTGTATCTGGTCGAAAAATATTCAGATCGAGAAACAGCTGTCATGATATCAAAATATTTTGCATTGGATATCGGAAGAGATAACCAGTCTCAATTTGCAATTTTTAGAGGTCAAAGAAACCATAACCACACTGATATTCAGAAAGTACAGGATTATATAGAAAAAAATTACGAAGAAAAGATTACTGTAGAAGATTTAGCAAAACTCATCAATATTGGTCGTAGAACGTTTGAAAGAAGATTTAAAGATGCTACAAACAATACACCTATCGAATACATGCAACGCGTACGCATAGAAGCTGCAAAAAATCATTTTGAAGCCTCACGAAAGAATGTCTCCGAAGTTATGTTTAACGTAGGTTATACCGATACAAAAGCGTTTAGAGATATTTTCAAAAAAATAACAGGCTTAACCCCAATAGAGTACAGAAACAAATTTTCAAAACTTGGAGATGAAATATAAACCTAAAAATTATAAACCAATTCAAAGATCACAAATCACTATTATCGATTATTTACATTTATAGCCATAAGCAATACATCAATTCCTCAGCCAATAAACCATCCGGCCATCGTGATTCTTTTGAATAAGTATACACAAAACCACATCGCTGATTCGCTGCTTTTGAAGCTTCATTACCCGCCCGATGTGATACAATAACCTGAGCACACTCCTTTTGCCTAGCCCATTCAATTCGTGCTTGAAAGAATAATTGAGAAAGTCCTCTGCCACGATAAGCCTCTTTGATGAACGAAGAAATTAAAATGGCCTCAGATTGATTATCTCTATTCAGCACTACACCACTTAAACCGATCAATAAATCTAAATGATATAAAGCAAAAATTGCCCGTGCATCGTTTTCCAATAAAGCAATCCAATCATCCTGACTATACAATACTTCTTTTGCATATGAACTACCAAATAATTCAGGATTTGTCTTTAAAGCCTCAAGTCTGATTAACTTATAATCTTGCCATTGAGATGGGGCTATCCGCTCTAGCTTATAATCACTTAAATTAATATTCATTTTTCATTAACTAGTTTAATTTTTCATTTTTCGAGAGAAACAAGTTACTGATGGAAATTTTAAGTTTGATATGTAATCCTATAATCCACCTTAGTAAGCAGATCAATATAACAATTTTCTAATTATTTCTACTTTTCACAACTCATTTAAGACCATTAACAACAACGTGAAAAGTCAATAAATTTGACGCTATCTTAAAAAGATTTAAATAATTACAAACATACAGCAATAAAAAAAATAATTTTTTATTGCTACATTTAGATTAGCAAAGTTTACAATCGAGCTCAACAGTACTTTTATTATTTTAAAACAGAAAATAAGGGATACTTTTATTAAAATTACATTTTCGAAGACATGAAAATTCCAAAAAAGTTTTTAAGCCGTCAACATGAAATAACTGCTGATTTTTTACGAGAAGTAGATAACCATCTGATAGATATATTATCGGGCAAAAAGGATCAAATGTTTGAGATTAGAGATTTTGCAGCTTTGCTTTACATTCACCCTATTCACCTCAGCAATACAATCAAATCCGCAACAGGGTATTCACCTTGCTATTTCATGGAAAATAGATTAACAGAAATATCAAAATCACTCTTACAAAATAGCGATATGTCAATTGCCGAAATTGCGCGCACATTAACCTATGACCCCTCCAACTTCACCAAATTCTTTAAGCGTTTTTCAGGAAAAACTCCAAAGCAATATCGGGTAGATTATTTCCAATCATTATCATCCGAAGTTAATAAGATAGCGATATAATACTTAAACTGTCACCATTTTAATCAACATTTGTCATTTAACTTTGTTTTCAATAAAAAAGAAACAAATGGAAACAAAAAATAAAATTGCACTTGTAACCGGTGGTAGCCGTGGACTAGGAAAAAATACCGCTCTCAAAATCGCATCAAAAGGAATTGATATCATCTTAACCTATCAGTCACAAAAAATTGAGGCAGAAAACACCGTACTAGAACTTAAAAACTTAGGTGTAAATGCTGTGGCTTTACAACTTAACGTTGCGGACAGCAAAACCTTTGACAGCTTTTTCACTGATATCCAATCGACACTTGTATCGGTATTTAATACCGATAAGTTTGACTTTCTGATCAATAACGCAGGTATCGGTATCCATGCTTCTTTTGCAGAAACGACTGAAGAACAATTTGACAACTTGGTAAACATTCATTTTAAGGGAGCCTTCTTTCTAACGCAAAAAGCTTTGCCACTGCTACGTGACGGCGGTGCTATTATCAATGTATCGTCAGGCTTAGCTCGTTTCGCTACCCCCGGCTATGCGGCATATGCGGCAATGAAGGGAGCAATGGAAACTTTAACTAAATATCAGGCAAAAGAATTAGGAGTAAGAGGTATTAGATCCAATATAATTGCACCAGGAGCAATTGAAACTGATTTCGGAAATGGTTTAGTACGAGACAATGAACAAATTAACGAAGCAATTGCTTCACAAACAGCACTGGGAAGAGTAGGACTTCCAGACGACATCGGAGGTGTAGTTGCTTTCATGTGCACAGATGACGCAAGATGGATCAATGCACAGCGAATCGAAATTTCAGGTGGCATGTTCTTATAGAGGAATAAAAAAATTCAGCTACTAAAACCTGCGTATTCAAATATCATTTTGAAACATGCAGTATTAGAAATCATTAATTTAATACCATTTTAAATTAATGATTTCTTTTTTCTTAGTCTAGTCAATTTCAAAATCAACAAAAACAGCTCCATCAAAATGTTGCTCTTTAATATTCCTAAGGGCATCTTCGATAACAATTAGTGCTGGTTCCCCAATTCCAGAAGTATAGTCCAAGCGAACGAGATAATCCCATACATCAGAAACTTGGATTGGATAGTAACTTGGATTTTCATGATCAATACCTTGCGCAGAGGCTAATATATTGTAACCTCTAATTTGCAATTGCAGTAATAGATTCTGATTAACAGGTAAAAATTGCATAGTCATTTAATAAAACAAAATGTATTAAGCTTAATCAAATCAAAAACACATCTTTTAAAAGAATTCTTAAAAATACTTATTGAGTGAACCTATGAAATAAACTATTTAAAGACACATCCTTCTAGCTTAAGTAGGTTTTTATCAGATATTTTTTGTGAAATATCCTAACTGATTCGATCGCTACATAATAAGTTACATCCGGCAAAAAATAGCATTTAATCTGATTTGTAATGTTTTTATAGTTAAACAAATAATTAGAATAAAATGTTTTAAGAATCAAATTGAAAAATACAATTTTTATGAATTTATACAAGGCAAAAAGCGGCACCAGAAAAAATCATAACCAATACATTAAACCTTATATCTGTTAAGTTTCTCACTTCAGAGCACTGAAAATAGTATCAAAAAAAGCTCCCTGTTCATAACAAACAGGGAGCCTCACTTCAAAGCATTATACACTAATTTTTAATAAACAGACTTGCAATATTAAGAACAGCATCAGCTCCTAAAGGCTCATCAAAAGATTGAGTAGCCGCAGCCAAAGATAAATTACCTGTAACACCTTTCAAAGTTGTAATATCAACATTTGCTTGAACTTTATTATCTTCCCCCATATAAACTGGATCTACAACAGCACCAATTCCACTATCATTTGCACCTGTTATCCAAGGTTTTTGATTTGCAGCAGCACCCCCTCTTGCTCTACGCATCTGACGTATATGCGAAGCATGACGAGCCTCTACCGAATGTATCTGTAAAGCGGCGGTTAGCACAACTTTATTTCCGAGCAAAATACCTGCCTGTCCCTTATATGCACGGACACCAGTATCTTCAAAAGCTTGAGCAAGAGCTAAGAATGTATCATAATCACTAAAAACATTTCCAAAGGTACCTCCAGCTGTAAAATCAAAAGTAGGTTTAGAAACTGCCTTATCCCCTAATACCTGCTTAAGAAATTTAACATGCGCATTTTCATGATCACGAATGGTTGTAATAGCTCCCAAAGGTCTACCTGAAGGAATTAGATTGGGGGCAGCAACCCCTTTAGTATAATATTCCGCTTCAAGATATTCCAACGTTAACGCATAATTCAACACACCATTAACATCTGTAGGAGCTGTCGCGCCATAAGCTTTCTTAAAAAGATCACTTATAAGGAAGGGTAATGCGGCCAAAGTAACCTTTTTTCCAAAAGAAGTCATATTTCGAATAACTTCTCTGCGTGGACTAATGCGATCAGTGAATTCTGGATCAACATTATTTATTTCGTCAAAAACATTTAATAAATTCATAACAATAAGATTTAGAAGGTTAATAAGTAGGTAAATCCTTTACATCAATTTTAGATTTGATAAATGGGGAAGCCGCCTGAAGCACCATAGTGGGACTTTTAGCAACATCTAAACCATTTGAATCAATAACTTCCATATTCGCAAAACTTCCGTTATCGATCAAATCTCTGATCAATGCAGCATGTCTAGCTTCAACAGATACAATTTTACCTGCTAAGGCAAGATAGTTGACATCTTTGATCAGCCATCCAGCACCATTATAGGCAGAGACACCCAGATCTTCAAATGTTTTGGCGGTGCTTAGCACACTTTCTCTACTTGAAAAGTTAATACCGGACAGATTAAATTCTAAATTTGAAATAGCTTTCCCACCTAAAGCTTTTTTAAAGAATTCGCGATGCGCAACCTCATGATCTCTGATATCTGTTAAGTAAGTCTTTTCCAAATCTGATATACCAGAGTATGGACTATTTACAACCTGAATATAAAAAGCCGCTTCAAGTTGCTCAAGTGCGTAGGCATAATTTAAAATAGCGATGTCACCACTGCCAAAATAAAAACCATCTGCCCCCATATCTTCATCATGGCGGTCCTTTTTACAACCAGTTACCCCAAGTAGGGCAAGACTTGCTACGCCTGCACCGGTAAATTTTAAGAAATCCCTTCTCCGAAGGTCTTTTTTATCGAGATGTTCGTTTTCTTCTACTAAACACTCTTTTTGAGATGACATTTTTTCCATAACATATTCGTTTTTAGTGTATAATTTTTTAGTTTATGAATTTATATACGACAACTTTTTATGAGTGGATTGGAAGATTTTCTTTTTTTTCAATATTTTCTCAAAACAAGTATATACCACATATTACAAACGTATTAATTCACCCTGCTTTATTTTATGTAAGCTTTAGAAAATATATTATACTATTTCGATTCATAAAAGAGGATACTACTTCTAGATTCTCATCCCCTATTAGTACACCTGTGCAAACGATACTTCCTGCATAAAAAAATAAAGTATCGTTAATCTCCGATAGAAAATCAATGCTTATTTGTTAAAAAAAGGCAAAATTGTGGTATAATTTTAGCTGTGATATAATGCAGATCCAACAGCAAAATATAAAAAAGCTAGTTGATAAATGTACCAGTAATTAGAAACCGAAAATTAAATTTAATAGCATGTCTTTTCACACATACCTAAAGAATATTGAAGAAAAAACCGGAGTAAGTCCCGAAGCATTTATAAACTTAGCAACCCAAAAAGGATTTATAGAAAACAATAAAATTAAAGCTGAAATAAAAGCTAATCAGATTATCAATTGGTTAAAAGAAGATTATCAGCTAGGACATGGTCATGCACAAGCAGTGTATGCTTATATCAAAGGGAAAAGAGATTAATTCGCATTAGCACTAACTTAATATTTGTTTTTATATGATTGATCAATATGTTATACCTAAAAAGTGTTGAAAATACTAAGCCACATGTGGATCGTATATCTTACCCATACAACATTCCATCCATCCACAGTTTAGATAAGCTTACTTTCCGTAGCCCAGTCACTTTTATCGTAGGAGACAACGGATCAGGAAAATCTACTTTTATCGAATCAATTGCGATTAAGTCAGGATTTAATGCCGAAGGTGGAAGCTTAAATTTTAACTTTTTAACGAAAGAATCACATTCGAACCTTTATGAGGATATTAAACTGATCAGAGGTCCATACCGCTTTAGAGACGGTTATTTCTTAAGAGCGGAGAGTTTTTTTAATGTTGCCAGTGAAATAGATAACCTTTACGAAGGCGATCAAGCGAAATTAGAAGAAGCATATGGTCAATCATTACATCAATGTTCACATGGAGAAAGCTTCTTAGCACTGATGCATAATAGATTATCAGGAAAAGGGTTTTATATTTTTGACGAACCAGAATCAGCACTTTCATTTGATAGTCAACTCAATATGATGATTCGGATAAAAGAATTGGTCGATCAAAACTCTCAATTTATTATTGCAACACATTCCCCTATTTTATTATCCTATCCCGATTCAGAAATATATAAAGTAACAGATAGCGGACTTGAATTAACGCATTATGAAGAAACAGAACAGTTTAAATTGACCAAGCTTTTTATTAATAATTATCGACAAATATTAAATGAACTGGGACTATAAATTTTCCATAAAAATAGAGATGGCTTAATCCCTTAATTTTAGACTAATATATTTTAAAATTATTTTTCTCTAAAGCCTTAATAGCGTTCCTTTCATGTTCCTCAAGCATCACTAATTGCTGTGTATCCAAGCTTGAAACGGCAGGGATAAAAATAATCGGAAATCGCTTAGGTGCTATAATATCCCATAGAATTTTTATACGCTCCATGTGAAAATCTGAGGTGACTAACATCACCAGGTCTGGTCTTTCTTCCTCCAATATTGGTAAAGCCTTCCTAATATCATCAACTGAATGTGCCGAAAGGGCAAAAGGTAAAAAAAAATGATTTGGGATTCCTTTTGAAACGAGATATGCTTTGCTGTATGTTGCATGTGGAAGATCTGTAGGATTAAAACCTCCAAATCCGCCTGAACATAAAATCTGGCAGGCATCATTATACCTGCAGAGTTCAAATACACAATTAAGTCTGTCAGTTGCAATTTGACTCAGATTTCCCCTTTCATCATTTGGCGCACCCAAAACCAAAATTACTTTCTTCATGAATTAAACTTAAAAAAAGTATCTGAGATTTTATAATCTAATAGCGACACCAACATAAAAACGACTGAAAACACCTACTAAAATATTCAGAAACAATCCTTTTTTAGTTTAAAAGATTAAAACTTAAATCGTATACCTACCCCAAGCTGAAAAACATCAGCAAGAGAAAGTGCTTTTATATTCTGAAAATAATTAATAATATAATAGTCATTTGAATTGAATTCAGTATAAATTCCAATCTTTTCTATTCCGATTTCCTTCCATATTTTATTCATATTGAGTTCAATTTCATTAGATAATGAGATGTGAGGTCTCAAAGCAGGAGACCAATAATAATAACCGGATGGATATTCCGATGAATTAAATTTAAATGATAAATCATCATGAAAAGTATAACTGAGAAATACACCTGGATTAAGCGGATACAATTTCCCCCAATTATTTAACTTTATTTCAAAAGGCTTGTAAGCAAATTTTGCGGTTATCGAATGTAGCTCTCCTCCCTTAGAAACAGGTACATAACCATAATTAAAATCAATGTTACCTCTCTTATTTTTAAAAATATCATATCCTGCGCCAACACTTATATAACCAATGCTTCCAGCATATTGAATAATTGCCGCATCTGGGATAAAAAAGTTCTTTTTCTGTGCATTACTCGGATTGACTGTGCCAATTAAAAAAAGGACTAGTATGCTTAATTTAAAAAGATATTTGTTCAAAGCTCAGTTTATTATTTACAATTTCGACTAATAAAAATTCATTTTTTCCAATTGCACTCGTGACCACAAAAGGTGTTTCAAAGTTTCCAACAGTAAACTCCTCAAAAACATGATTATGAGCATGAAAGGATGTGAGAAAACCTCCGGCGTTGCTAAATGTTGAAGCATAATCGTATTCCAGATTTTGATCAAAATCTGGAGAGGTAGGTGGAACATGAGAAATAGCCACATAACTCTCTACATGAGGCTGTGGCTCTAGCTCCTTTTTAAGCCAGGGTATATTAGGTACCTGACCATTAAAATTATACTCCCTACTGTTCGTATCATGACAGATAAATTTAACTCCCCCATATACAAAAGAATAATTGAGCTTTCCATACATATGCTGAAATGCATCTCTGCCACGTGAAGTAAGATCATGGTTGCCAATAACCGCAAGAAATGGTCTATTCAGCTTAGTAAGGTTTTCGGCAACCCATTGCATTTCTTTAAGATTACCAAACTCAGTTATATCACCAGCCACAATCACAAAATCAATCCCTGTCATCGTATTTACTTTCTTATAAAAATTTACTGTTTCATTATGTGACCGCTGCGTATCTCCTGTTATTATAAACCGGACAGTATCATCTTGCTGACCATCCCCCAACTTATTTAAATTGATTGCGTTGAGATCGCGATATGAATTTTTACTAAAAATCTGATTTGGACTATATTCAAAATCACTACAACCGGAAAAAACCGAAATGAATAATATAAAAGTGACCTGAATTGCCAACCTGATTGCTTTTTCTCTAATCATTGAAAAATAATTGAAAGATTAAATAAGAAATTAAAGCACATTAACACCATTTGTGAAAACGATGAATCACTATGCAGTTTCGAATATTATAAGATATTGAAGGCATTTGCATGCCGCCATAATATTTATTACGTTTCGAAGTAATACAAATATTAAAATATAAATTGACCTTTTGACTTAAAAAATCAGAAATAGTTTTATTGAGACTTTTAAATGACAAAAATGACCTTTAAACGGAACAACGAGAGATCATTCTTCATAATTTTATTAAGTAGCTTTTCGATATGAGTAAAACTGAAATTAAATGAAACATTAGAATACTAAACAACTAATAAATCAAACTTAATATTAATACATAAAACTATATCATTGATTTATAAATCACAAATTAAATAAATGACACCAGATACCTTACGAAATAGTTGTTAATCACAAATAGTATTTACAGATTAAAATTTCTTGTAATTCGATCATCAATAAGTTTTAAAAACGCAATAATGGTTATATAAAAATGACCGATTAAAAATCTAAAATTAAACTGACCATATTGGACATATATAGGAAATATAAAATTTTACATTAAATTATTGATGCATTAAATACAGTAAAAATACACAATCAACCCATCGTACATTCCTCATATGGCTCAATTAAAAAATTTAGAACACGCTAAATGCTTAGGCAAATACCATCTTGGATGAAAATCTTACAGTACAATAAAATATGCGTCGCTGAATATAGATTAGAAGAAAATAACGATATTAGATTTAATAAAATGCAGTAACCAAGCGATTATCAAGACCCTTAAAAACTATGACTCATATAGCACTGCTTATTGGCAATGACATCAACAATATCAACAAGGGAACAAGTTGGAATGATCTGTTAATGAGCATTAAAAAAAAATACCATGTTCAATCCTTAGAAAATGGTCAAAAACCATTCCCTATGCTTTACGAAGAGATATTCCTGAATGCCATAAAACAAAAGCATGTGGATGAAAAAGAGCTTAAAACTTTCATTGCAGATGCCGTTTCTGCCATACAACAAAATGAAATTCATGAATTGATTAGAACATTACCTATTCAAAATATCATGACAACCAATTATGATTTCAGTCTAGAAGGCATACATCCGAAAATAAAAACAAGTTTAGTGAATGAAACGACCTATAGTGTATTTAGACAATATCAATCTTTAAACAAAAACTACTGGCATATTCACGGAGATTGCAATAATCCGTTTTCTATTAACCTTGGCTATGAACATTATTGCGGACAATTACAAAAAATGCGTGAGTATGTTGTCAATGGACCAAATTATGCCCCGAGCACCAAAGTATATAAAACATCCCTTATTAGAAGATTACAAACAGGCAGACAAATGGTTTTACAATCATGGGTTGATCTGTTCTTCACAAATGATCTACATATTTTCGGTCTCTCCTTGGATTTTGTCGAGATCGACCTATGGTGGCTTTTAACCTATCGAGCAAGAAACAAGTTTTACAAGAAGAATACCTTTATCAAAAATCAGATTTATTACTATATTCCTAAGAAATATGTAAAAGATTCGGCAGACAAAATACAGCTTTTAGCCGCCAATGACGTTAAAGTAAAGATCGTTGATGATGAAAACAAAATCAAGTATTACAAAGCCGTTGTAAAAAGTATTAAGGATAAATTGTAGGATAACAGTCTAAAAACTAAAGTACACAAAAAGTGCTCGCTTTACATCAAATTACGAGCACTTTCAATAAATTTAAAACTTCATTTTCTGAATTCTTACAGCATTCAGTATAGCTATCAAAGATACACCGACGTCAGCAAAAACTGCTTCCCACATTGTTGCTATCCCCCCTGCACCCAAAATCAATACAACTCCCTTGACCACAAAAGCTAAGGTAATATTTTGCCATACGACGCGCTTAGTTTGCTTTCCGATCCGAATTGCAACTGGTATCTTGGACGGTTTATCGTCCTGTATAACCACATCAGCAGTTTCGATGGTCGCATCGCTACCTAGACCTCCCATTGCAATACCTACATCACTTAGAGCTACAACAGGAGCATCATTTACACCATCACCAACAAAGGCAACGCGTTGATTTTGTGCTTTGATTTCTTTAAGTTTATTGACTTTATCTTCCGGCAATAAATCTCCATATGCCTCATCAATCCCCAATTGATCAGCCACATATCGAACCACTGTACTTTTATCACCACTTAGCATAGTTGCTTTTACATTCAGTTTGTGTAATTGCTGAATGGTTTCTAATGCATCAGTCTTAATGCTATCCGCAATAGTAATATATCCGACAAACTTACCGCCATATGCAACAGCGATCAGAGTATATACAATCGTAGCGGGATCAACATCATAACGGATATTAAACTTATCCATTAACTTAAAGTTGCCGACCAATAATTGCTTTCCGTCCACGGTAGCCTGCAATCCATGCCCGCCTATTTCTTCCACTTGATCTAAGCGAATATTATGATCAACCTCACCGACATATTGATGAATAGCTGTAGCTACAGGATGAGTACTGTTACTCTCCAAAGCATTCACCATCTTTAATATTTCAGCTTGATCAAAATTAGTATCAAAATTAACCTCTTGCACCTGAAAGACACCTTCAGTCATCGTTCCAGTTTTATCCATGACCACATGCTGAATATTCGCTAGTGTATCCAAGAAATTACTTCCTTTAAACAAAATTCCATTGCGGCTTGCAGCGCCAATTCCTCCAAAATAACCCAAAGGAATAGAGATTACCAGAGCACAAGGACAAGATATAACTAAAAATACCAATGCCCGATACAGCCAATCGCTAAATACATAATCTTGCACAAACAGCGCAGGCAATAAACAAATACCGATCGCCAGAAAAACTACTATTGGCGTGTATACTTTAGCAAATTTACGGATGAATAATTCAGTTGGTGCTTTTTGAGCAGTTGCATTCTGTACCAGCTCTAGGATCTTACTTAATTTACTATCTGTATAAGCAGTTGTTACTTTAATCAAACTAACCGTATTCAAATTAATCATTCCAGCAAGAACGGTCTCTCCTTTAGATTTACTATCAGGTTTACTCTCTCCAGTTAAAGCAGCCGTATTGAAAGATGCGACATCAGATAACAATTCACCGTCCAAACCCAGTTTTTCACCTGGTTTTAACTGAATGATTGAGCCGATTTCTACATTTTCAGCTTTTATGATCTGGGGTTGATTATTGATTAGAACAGTCACCTCATCTGGACGTTGATCCAAAAGTGCTTTGATATTCCCTTTAGCCCTTGATACGGCTAAAGTTTGAAAAACTTCCCCAACAGCATAAAATAGCATGACCGCCACACCCTCAGGATATTCTCCAATAGCGAACGCACCGATAGTAGCTATAGCCATTAAAAAGAATTCGGAAAAAACATCACCTTTCCGTATACTGACTATTGCATCCTTAATGACCGGAAAACCTACCGGAATGTATGCTACCACATACCATATAGACCTTACCCACCCTTGAAACCAACTCTGTATTACCCAGTTATCCAAAGCAATAGCAAGCATCAAAAGAACAAAAGATATAATCGCAGGAGTAAACAGCTTCAAAGGGCTACCTTCTACATGAGAGTGATCGTGTCCATCATCATCAGTATGTTGAACTTGACCATCTCCATTATGATTATGTCCTTCACATTTACCCTGATGACCGATGAGTTCCTGAGCACCAGCCTGATTATATATTTTTGTTGTCTGTGTGCAGCAAAGCTGCGTACCAGCTTCGTCGTACTTGTGTTTATGTTGTACAGTCATTGTATAAGATTCTTTAACTTAATTAATACTATCAAAGATAGGCGCTCATGCTATGCAATACTATTGCATAGTTTCATTCATACAATTTTCGCAAATACCTTTAGCAAAAAGTCGGACCTCATCAATTCGAACCGAATTATTATTGGGCGCAGAAAAATTAATATCTGTCCGGCAAGTGGTATGCTTACAGATCTTACAGTAAAAATGAAGATGCCAGTCTTTATGTGTTTCCTCATTACAATCATCATGACAGAGGATATATTTGCTCGTATTATTTTCCTGTATACTATGCACAATACCTTTTTCTTCAAAAGTTTTGAGTGTACGGTATAGGGTTATACGGTCTGCTGGATAGAAGTGGGCCTCCATTTCAGATAAGGATAAAGCAATATGTTGAGAGGCTAAAAAATCGTATACTAATATCCGCATACTTGTTGGCTTTGTATTTTTATCCCGAAGTTTATTCTCTATTTCATTATTCATGCACTTGTAATTTAAGCGAATATTCTAATTGTTCTCATTAAAATAACAATTAGAAATCCTTAACAGCACTTAATATCTTGTATTTTTATCATTGATTTCAGCACAAATAAGTCTTAAAAACTTCTATTATCATACCAAAATATACACATAAATATATGAAATTTAACTCCAAAATAAGTTTAATTTCTCTCGAAATAAGATTAATGAGGTATCAAGAACAATAAAGAGTCAACTTCTACAACTACAATACTGACCATAATTTTACATTTTACTAACTATTTTTAAGTGGTAAGGATAACGGACTGCATAATGTAATTCATCATTTTGGAATACAGGCCCACTTCTATAAAAAATAACTATTGTACTACTCAAACTTATTTTATCCTGCGTTTTAAATAAAACCCTATCTACACTAATAGTAACTTATTAAATTTCAGCACACAAACTGATTCTATGATCCACATTTTGTATCTTAGTTTAGATTCAGCAGTAAAAAAGAAACAATTCAACAAACCATTAATAAACAATCTCTAAAGATATGTTCACAATTGATAAGCAAACCCTCAGTGACTTAAACGCTATTGATCATAGAGATTTTAGTTTATGTAATTTCTTTGACAATACCAGCACTTTAGGCGGAAGGTCCCTATTATACAGCTACTTCATTAATCCATTAAAAGATATAAAAGAAATCCAAGACCGAAACGAAGCAATCGAATACTTATCAAACGTAATGGATAATCATCCATTCGATAAATATATGTTCCAAGATTTAGAAAAATATTTAAGTCTTGGAGTAGAAACTGATTCAGCAAATCTATTTCGTTACTACTCAGAAAAATTATCTTTCAATTTCTGGTCCGCAGAAAATCAAATGGAACGCGTATTAATCAAACGCTCTATTGCCGAAATCGCCATGTTAATCACATACTTGACAGAATTATTAAATAAAGCAGTAGAACAGGAAAAACCAGTAGGACGACTCAGGGAGATGCTTAAATCTTTAAACAAATTAACATCAGATTTCGATCTATCCGAATTAAAAGTAATAGCCAGTAAAAAAACATCGCCCGCTTTAATTCTCAAATATGATTATAAATTCAGAAATTTAAATAATCACAATATTAAAAAGATTTTTACTATTATCTACGAACTAGATATCTATCAAGGAATTGCAAAATCCATGATGCAAAATCATCTTATTTTTCCCACATTTCACAATAAAACCGATGTAGATCATATGTTAGAGATAAAAGGAGCCTATAATCTATTTTTAAAAAAACCTATAAAAAACGATATCATAATATCACAAGAGAAAAACATCTGGTTTTTAACTGGAGCAAACATGACTGGTAAATCGACCTTGTTAAAAACCCTAGGAGCATGCATTTATTTAGCTCACTTGGGCTTACCTGTTCCTGCAGAAAAAATGGATACACTTTTTTTTGATGGCCTTTTAACGACAATCAATCTTGGTGATGACCTTAGCTCTGGCCGCAGCCATTTCTACAATGAGGTACTTAGAGTAAAAAAAGCAGCTGAACTACTTGCTTCAAAGAAGAGAATGATTATTTTGCTGGATGAATTATTTAAAGGAACAAATTATGACGATGCTTATCACGCTACTTTAACATTAGTAGAAAGATGTGAAGAATTAAACAATTCTATTTTTCTGATATCCTCTCATATAACTGAACTAAGTGCGAAATTAAACAAAAATCATGTTGAGCTAAAACATTTAGAAACATTAATTAATGAAGAATCACATATTACCTTCACTTATCGATTAATCCCAGGTATCTCCACAGAAAAGCTGGGTATGCGTTTACTCGAGAGAGAAAAAGTATTTGAATTATTTAAATCAATTCCATCTCAAAGATCTTAATTTTAACAATACCAAACTAGGGTTCAAATATTTTAACAAAATCCGATTGATCAGTACTAACACATCTTTATAGTATTAAGGTTCATATTAATGGTTTGGTATTTAAATTATTAAAATAAGTGATTTTAGATAAAAACATAGTTGCCATTTTATCTCCCCTATGAATAGCTTCATCAGCTTTCTCTCCTTCAAAAAATTCCTGAACCGTACTATACCAGAGCTTTAGCCAAGCATCAAAATGCACATGAGTAAGAGCCATAGCAGCATGTGGCGGAAATGGACTTCCAAAGTAAGTATGCTTTTCCAACAAGATAGTTTGCCAAAAACTATACATTTTTTTCAAATGATCCTCCCAGCGGCCAGCCAGTAGATTATTAAAGATGGGACCAATGAGAGCATCCTCACGTACCCTGCCGTAAAACGTATCAACAAGTAATTGAATATCTGCTAATGAAGTTATATCTTTCTTTTCCATATTCCTAATACACAAATTGATAAAGGGTTATTTTTAAAATTGTATCGACAAACAAATATAGCCATAATTAAAAGAGTTAAACATCTTTTATAACTATATTTGTACTAATCAAAAAAAACTGACATGGAAATGAACAAACAAAACACTCCGGTATCACTCTTTAATGAAGTGTCATATAAAGGAGAAAAACCATCAGTAACAGTCTTACTCGAAACGTCATCGACCAAAGAGATTCGGATATGTCTAGCAGAAGGAGTAATTATGACCGATCACAAAAGTCCATTTCCCATTGTCATACACATCCAGGAAGGTTCCATAATTTTAAATGTAGCAGGAGTTATACATAACATGGAAAAAGGAGATCTCATTGGCTTAGAAGGTGCCATCATGCATAATCTTACAGCAAATAAAAACAGTATCATAAGACTTTCTATACACAAGCAGGATCATGTCCAACGCGTGCAAAATGTTATAAATATCAATTAGAACAGTATCTTTGCACATAAGATTACAATTAAAGAAAATATAATTTAAAAAAATGGGTGTTTTTTCTAAAACCTGTGAATATGCCATGCGTGCAGTCTTTTACATCGCTCAAAGTTCTCATGAGGGTAGAAAAGTAGGCATTAAAGAGATTGCTGAAAAAGTAAAGCTACCAGAACCCTTTCTAGGTAAGATTCTTCAGAACCTCAGCAGAGTAGGTGTAATACAATCTTCGAAAGGACCTAATGGCGGATTTTACATTGATCCTGCAGGGTTAAAAAAACCAATTGCCGACATCGTCTTAGCTGTAGACGGCGAGCAGATCTTTATCGGATGTGGCATGGGATTAGATTATTGTTCCGAGAAAAACCCATGTCCTCTGCACAACGATTTCAAAAAAGTAAGAAATCACCTTAGTGCCATGCTTAAAAATACAACAATTGGTCAATTTAATCTAGAACTCATAAAAGGTAGCTTAACATTATCTAAATAATAATTAACCTGAATTCTTAATAACAAGAAAACAAATGCCTTCATAATATCAATAAAAGAATCAACTATTATCGGAAAACAAAAAAGTCCTATCTTTCGACAGGACTAACATAAACATATGATACTTAATTAAACATTTTCTATTGATAACAATTAATAGATTTTGAAACTTTCCAGGCTCCGCCGTCATTAACTAAAGTAACCAAATCTGTTTTAGTAAAATTTTCAAATTGCATAGTAACTTTCGCTACCATATAATGTGCAGACTGTTCTAAGATTAAAGTTGTCGTTTTACAATTTAACTTTTCTCCTTTTTGTTTTTTCAAAAAACTGATAACGTCCGAACGGCTATTTGTTCTCGCAATTTTACCCTGGACTTTCTGATTATAATCAGCAGTAAATAACTGCTCTAAACCTAGTGACTGCCCTTCAGTCATTACGTCTATATAATGATCGATTGCAAAATTTGCAGTTGACAAATTGATTGTCTTTTCAGGATTTCCCGAAGCCATTGTAAGTGTACTGATTGCAACCAATACTGCTACAGTGAATGTTTTTACTAGCGTTTTCATAATGTCTTTATTTTATAAATTTAGTTTTCTTGAGTTATCAGTTAGTCAGTTAAATACCCCATTCTTAAAAAGTATTTCTTTTAACTTTCTGACTCAAAATTAAGACAAGGAACACGCTCTTTTTATTACATTTAGATCAACAATATAAAAAACTCGGTGAATAGCAGGAAAATAAAGGTAAAGTATCAGACCTTTATTAGCCGGTCTGCTTCCAGTTTATCAAAAACCATTAAAACACCAATCACTTGAAACTGCTCTTTCATATATGATGCTCTCGAAAAATACTGGACCGCCCCGATTTCATTGCTAGGATTAATTTCTTCTCTAAGATCATATATAAAACAATCCTGCTCCATAATAACCACAGGATTTTCGCCATATGCAGGAGCAGTTATATGACAATAAAAATCCAATCTATCATCGTTCAGGTCAATCATCAATTCTTCTCTAATCTCCCGCTTTAAAGACGTTAATGAACTCTCTCCACAATCCACCTTACCGCCAGGCAAATACCATGCTTTTTTATTATTACTATAGGCCAACAAGAGTTTATTATCTTTTAAAGTGATTAAACCTGCTGTAAGAAGACTTGAATTAAGCGTATCCATATCAAAAATTTTAAACTTATATAACGCGTAATCTAATAATTTTTAAAGAAAAATCAATAGTCAGATTTACTTATTAAAATGTGCATAAAGGAAAAACATCATTTTCTATGGATATAAAAGCATCAAAAGAATTTCCGTTAAGGAAAAATGAATAATTTATCCATAACTTGTCCTTCTCATCGATCAATATCAACTATGCGTAAAGAAAATTCAACAAATTCTATAAATGAAAAATCGCTATTAGAGTTTTGCAAAGCCCATAAAGCACTCGCTCAAATCAGTGGTAGATGGAAATTATCTTTACTATTTGCTCTCCATGAAGAAGATTTATATTACGCAAGTTTTAAATCCATACTTCCAGATATTTCCGATCGGATACTCACCAAGCAACTGAAAGAATTGGTCGAAGATCAAATTATAGATAACAAAAAAGATAAAGTCAAATCGCTTTACATCCTAACCGAAAAAGGAAGGAAAATTTTAACCTTATTAACCGCCTTAGGTGCTATCGGTGAAAACTAGAAACTTACCTGTTCTAAAAATTCTATAACCTCACCATTTGGACTATAAACCAAACTATTATGAACACCGACAGATTTAGATTTATTTTTCAACTGAATAGCAAGCACTCCATTGCTCAGGTCTATAGCTCCAGCTTTTAATGCTTCCACCCTTGCTTTAGCCGCGTCCTTGACAACAAAGCAGATATGAAGAATAGAATTTTCGACCATTTCCTCCCCTAACCTTCTCTTTCTACCCTGAGCAGGCATATCGGCATCACCATCGCATATTTCAACATATACATTAATTTGTTCATGATACATCATGACACATTTTTCGAGATTAAAATCAGGTAATGACCAAGAATGCACAATTACAAATCCCAATTGTTCGTAGAACTTTACTGTTTCATCAAATTGAGGAGCCTTTAACGAATAATGATGAAAACCGACAATATTTTCTGACAACTTCATAATACATATTTTAGACAAACCTATGAAAGCTTATCGCTGAATAAAAGAACTTACAAAATTGTTCGTTGGCCGCATCATAATATTTAAAGAAAAAAACTCATCCAGCATATCATAAGAATATCCTAACATTTATCAAACGATTTTTAACAAATACTGTTATTGAGTAATAATAGAGAAATTATGGCAAACTCCAAATTCATACGATTTTTCAATTTACATACTGGCGAAGACAAAAAGGAAAATGTCTTAGAAAATGTCGTAAATAATATTTCATTTCGAGGAGCTAATCTTTGGATACTAGCTTGCGCCATAGTCATTGCCTCGGTAGGTTTGAATGTAAACTCTACAGCAGTCATTATAGGAGCTATGCTTATTTCACCTTTAATGAGTCCAATAGTAGGAGCCGGATTCGCATTAGGAGTTTACGACTTTCCGCTGTTAAAAAAATCATTAAAAAATCTTCTTATTGCAACCTTTGTAAGTTTATTGGTTTCTTTCTTATATTTCACACTAAGTCCTTTCAAAGATGCACAATCCGAACTCTTGGCACGCACCTCACCTAATATATACGATGTACTTATTGCCTTCTTCGGTGGACTTGTTGGTGTTATTACCATCACCCGTGTCGACAAAGGAAATCCAATTCCTGGAGTTGCTATAGCAACAGCATTAATGCCTCCTTTATGTACTGCAGGCTATGGACTAGCAATTGGCAATCTTTCTTATTTCGCGGGAGCATTATATCTCTATATGATCAATTGCTTTTTCATCTGCCTTTCTACTTTTATCATTGTCAAATACCTCAACTATCCAAAGGTTAACTTTGTAGATGCAAACCGTGAAAAGAAAATAACGCGTGTCATTTCACTTATTATTCTCGTACTTATTATTCCCAGTGTATATTTCGCATATACATTGTTAGAACAAAAACAATACGCACAAAAAGTTAACAAATTTATTCAGACAACCTTTACAGACAAAGGATATACAGTCGTTTTTGAAAGAACGAACTATAATTCCAATCCTAAAAAATTAGAATTAGCATTCCTAATCAAAAAATTCAGTAAAGAAGAGGTAGACAGAATAAAAAGAGAAATGGAAGATTATGGAATTAAAAATACAGAACTAGTCATCCGTCAAGACAACAATGATCTTAAAGCAGATATTTTAAATGAAATAAACAAAAAAGAACAAAATCTTTCTGAAAAAGATATTAGAATAAAACAATTAAATGCCGAATTGAACAAATACCAGATCAATACACCAAATTTACAAGAGAATATCAAAATCTTATTTCCGCAGATAACGAGCTACAGCATAGGTGTACAGAATAAAATAATCACTGCAGATAGCGCTATCAATACCATTTCTTTAATTTATATAGCAGATAAAAAACTAAGTGAAGAAGAATTTATCAAGCTCCAGAATTGGATGAAGATCCAATTTCCGGAAAGAGAAGTAGCTGTTATTGCAAACCAGGACAGTGATTTTGCACTACCACGAAAAGAATTGACAAAGTAAGCTTTCCATTTCCCTACAGGGAAATGGCTTCGATCATGGTTAAAATTGTTCCTCCATATCGTGACGCGATGCTTCATCTGTTCATTACTAGTGAACCCATCACTTAAAACCCGATTTTTCCTGCAACAGTAATTCTCCCCAAGCATTTAATTTCCATAGTACCTCCACCAGTTTTTCACCTAGAGGTGTAAGCGTATATTCGACACGAGGAGGTAACTCATTAAAGCTTTTTTTACTTAAAATACCATCTTCTTCAAGCTCCTTTAATTGTTGATTTAACACGCGGCGATCCACCTTAACTATTCCCCTCAACATTTCACTAGGGCGCTTTTCACCTTCATTGATCCGCCAGATAATCGGAATTTTCCATTTACCACTTATCGTGTTCACCGCAAATTCCAATGGACATATTTTTTCAGATATAGCTTGCACCTTTGATTTCATAAAATTGACTTTTTTATCCCATAGGGATAATAATATGCGGTATTGTCATTATGAATTTACTTTTAAATATTTGCAAAAACAAATCATATCGCATGACAAACTTAGCAAAGAAAATAGATGAAATTAATAAAAACTTAGCCGTGCAGTTGCCGGCTGACATTATCGAAGTTTTTAGTCAATCTATTCAAGAATTAAAGAGCAGTAAAATTGAAGAAAATAGCACACAGGTCGGTGATAAATTCCCCAATTTCAGCCTAAAGAATACCCGTAATCAAATCATCTACTTAAGTGAATTACTAAAAAAAGGCAAAGTAATTGTAGCTTTTTTTCGTGGTAGCTGGTGTCCCTATTGCAATGTAGAACTAAAGGCATTACAGGACCACATGGAATTTTTTAAAGAAAAAAACATTTCGTTAGTCGCTATAGCTCCACAATCGGAAAGTTATAACAAAGAATTAGAAGTGAACCACATGCTCCGTTATGATATTTTGACGGATCAGGATAATACACTAGCCAAACAACTCGGCATTTCATTTGAGCTACCAAATTACGCCCTCACCACCTATGAAAAGTTAGGGATTAAACTGTCAAAATATAATAAAAATGATCATAACGAATTACCAATACCAGCTGTATACCTCATTGATACAAATTATAACATAACCTATCAATTTGTTGATAGCAATTATATGAACAGAGTAAATATTCAAGACCTTATCGACCAATTATGATCGAAGTAAAAAGAAAAGGAGCAAGATCAACTAAAGATCTATCTCCAGCTATTTTAAAGCAATTAAATTGTGGAGAAGTCGAAACAGCAAATCTGGTTGAGTGGTTAGCAATTGATCAACGATCTTTACTGACGCATATATTAAAGCAACATAAACGCATAGCGTATCTAAAACCAGTTTTAGTAGCTATTGATCAGCTAAAAAAACAAACAGTCAATACGATCAATGAAGCTATCGGAACAGCGCTCTTTGAGCAATCATTCAAAAATGGAGATCAGCAATTTCTAAAAATATTATCCCAACATCAGGCCGATATGGCTCGCTGTTGGGCAACATACACAATTGGCAGAAATCATGAATTGAGCATTGAGCAGACACTAGAGCAAATTAAGCCATTTGCTGCAGACACACATTTCGGAGTGAGAGAGATCAGCTGGATGGCGGTAAGACATAAAATTAAAGATAATTTATTTTCCAGCATCAGCATCCTTTCCAACTGGACTTCGCATGAAAACAAAAATGTAAGAAGATTTAGCAGCGAGGCTACAAGACCACGCGGTGTATGGTGTCAGCATATTGATCTACTCAAAAACAAACCTGAGCTAGCATTAGAAATTTTGGAACCACTTCGATCCGATCCAGATCGTTATGTACAGGACAGTGTTGGCAACTGGCTCAACGATGCCAGTAAGACAAAAGCAGATTTCGTGCGCTCACTTTGTGAGCGCTGGGAAAAAGAAAGTGGTACAAAAGAAACAAAATATATCATCAAAAAAGCATTAAGAACAATTGGATCATAAATAACCAAATACTATTTTCTTGTCATTTGCAAAGTGGAAACCAGTGAAAATTATTGTAAATTCAGTCCGAAAGACCAAGAATTATCAAACACATAAAATATGGATCCCGATATTAGAATGTACAATAATCAACTGAATCAAGAAGACCAAGCCATATGTGATATGCTAGCTGAGGAAATTTCCCAGCATTTACCAGATGCTGAAAATAAAATATGGCATGCACATCCCGTATGGTTTATAGAAAAAAATCCCATTGTAGGATACAGCAGACAAAAAACTGGAATAAGACTGATGTTTTGGAGTGGTTCCGATTTTGAAGAAGAAAAATTAAAGATTATAGGATCTAAATTTAAAGACGCATCGATTTACTATAATTCCATTTCTCAAATCGATAAAAACGATTTAAAACGTTGGTTAGAGAAATCAATAAAAATACAGTGGGATTACAAGAATATTATAAAACGGAAAGGAATATTGATCCGATTGAAGTAAAGCCATAATTTCAAAAGCCCACAAATAAAAATATGAGCAAAAACATTTTCATCAACACCTTAATACGACCAAAACCCTTATATACAAAACTATTAACTTAAAATAAAAAGCACAATATAATTTGCGCTTTTTGTTTTAAATATTAATTTATTTCGGTATGATGATCACCTCCATTATCCAGATCTTCATTGATCATTTTTAGTCTTCGACCAATAAGACTTAGTACCACATGCATGACCCCTACCGTTATTAATCCTATTCCCATCCAAATACCAATGGTAATACCTGCTATTAATGGGTTCCAAAGCAACAAGAATGAAAACAAAAGTCCTAAGATACCGGTAAACAGAATCCAGCCCCAATTACCTATTCCAACACGCTTGATCTCAAAAGCATTGGCAATTGTTGTAATGGACCTAAATAATAACCAGGCTCCAATAAATACCGATAACATCAATGCTGTCAATCCCGTATTGGCAATAAGCAATACACCAATAAACAAATTCAGCATACCACCAACCAAATGCCAACCCCAATTATCACTGTTCTTACGGTTCGATAATGCATAAAACAATTCAAATACGCCACTGATCAAAATTCCAACACTTAAAAATATACTCAAAGCCAGAAAAGAGCTAAAAGGTGCAGCTGCTGCATAAGCACCTACTATAATATGCAATATGCCAGCAATTAAAGGTAAATACCAGAATTTTAAAACCTTTTGAACAATACTTTTCTCCATAATTCGTGTGTTTTTAAATGTTAAATATAAATTGGTAGATCATTACTTGTAGATCTACACCGACTATTTACATTAGATTTAGTTATTTTGTTTTAATGATTAAAAAAAACTTTTAAAAAAAAAGTTCAAATACTAAAAATTTTATTTTCACATCTCAAACGTATAAATACTCAATTAACCTTAAAAACCTTTTTTCCATATTGAAGATTTTCATATAACTAGATTCCTTAAATAATAAATTTATACATTTTTTCTCACAAGAGAGAAAAAATTCATGTAAATAAACCCCAGTTATTCAAAAAATGGAAAATGAAATTACCGCTTGAAGTGGTTTTATATGTCAATAAGTCTCTATTTAATATATTGATACCCCATTACAAAAGGACTACTAACTATTTTTAGGTAATGAAACGGCAAATACTGAACCTTTATTCAACTTACTTTCTACCCGAATAGTTCCTTCATTCAATCGGGTAAATTCAGCACAAAGAATTAACCCGAGACCAAACCCCCTTTCTCCTATCGTCCCCTTTGTAGATAACTGAGAGGAGGTAAACAACATATTTATTCGGCGGTCATCCATTCCCATTCCCTCATCTTTAATAAAAATATCAATCATGTTGCCTTTAACATCTGCAAATACCTTTACACGTCCGCAAACCTCACTAAATTTGATCGCATTGCTCAATAAGTTTCTTAAGATAACAGCCGTTTGATCATAATCAGCAAAAAGACTCATGGACTCAGGTATATTTATATCAACCGTAAGTTGTTTTTGTCGTACAAGGAAATCAAAAAAATGAAATAATTCCAGCACTAAAGGCCGAAGTAAAAAAGTAACTTTTATAGTTTGAATTCCCTGCATCCCCCGCACACTCCATCGTAATAAATTGTCCATAACCGAGCCCAATTGGGAGACTTGATCTTTCAACAGACCGATAGTTTCGATTCTTTCATTATGCGTCAGCAAATCCTCATGAAACATCTGCAGTAAATTTTCAAGTGTTACCATAGGACTGCGAATATCATGTGCCAAAATTGAAAACATCTTTTCTTTATCCTTATTTAAAGAAAATAAGGCTTGACGCTGTTTTTCAATTTCCTGCTGATAGGTACCCTGGATACTTTTAAAGAAACTCACCACACCGACTATCAATAAAATCCCTACAATCATATTAGCATAAGCCTGTTCTGGAGGAACGGGAGATCCCAGTAAAGGTGGTTGAAGAAATAAAATCACGGCCACACAAGCTATAAAAATTAAAAAACATAAAGAAAACCTGATCCATTTGTTATCAATCATCAAGCTGGTCGTGATCAGCAATGCCACCAGAAAGTATTCGCCACCGTTATGAAAATACAATCCAGCCACAGTATAGATGATTAATCTTGAAATCACCATTACTAGTCGTGCACTCAGATACTTTCGATACTTATTCAATATAAGCACTGTTGTCGCATCGCAAACATTCAATAAGTTTAGAAAAGAAAGAAAATAACGTTCATTACCGAAATTAACAATAGCATAACTAAGCATACAGCACATTCCTATCCAATTTAAGATATTGATCAGCTTAGTATACTGAGATTCAACATAAGACATTTCAGGGTCAACCCCTACATTACTAAGCCGATATAGGATATTCTTTACATATACAGATAACGTATTGGCCATTAATTTTTGATGGTTAATTTGGATATTAAATCTAGTACAATTTTCTATTTAGGTGCTTTCCTGCTTCATTAAAATAGATATGAAATACTCCGCCATTATAAGAGAACTTCATTATCTGAATTCATTCAAATAGAACATCTACTAAACTAATGAAATACTTTCCGGTATGATCTCTTCATTTGAATGGAGAAAGTAAACGAGATTCAGAATTTACGAAACAAAACTAGCAAAATTTATAAGGTCTTTCCAACTTTTTATAACTGAACTAAAATTCAACAAAAACACTTCGTACTAAGAGATTGAGAGAACCAGTCCTATTTCAATGGCCTATGAGAGGAGCCTAAAAAATGAGAAACAGAAATAAACAAAAAGCACAGCATGGAGTTGCGCTTTTTGTTCTAAAACCTAATTTCAAATCCATTGGCAATTAAGGTAAATTAACCAAAAGATTGTTATGCATAAAATCTATTTAAATATGCGGCATATAACACAGATCATAATGACCATATAATCATTTTAAAAAAAATATTTAAAATGATTATGTTAAGTTAGTCCAGTATTTTAATTTTCATATCCTTATATTCGATTTTCATCGGTGGTCCCACATGGACCTGCACACCGATCAATCCACTCTGCTTCCGATGTTGCTTATCATTATCCACGACTTCCGAAATCAACTTTCCATTGATATAGTGAGATAACTTATTACCTTTTGCAACAATTTCAATTTCGTTCCAGTCGCCAACTTTAACCGCATCAGCAAGTTGCGTTGCCGTCGCCAAAGTGTCTCGCACGATCAGGGTACTCCAGGCATTACCTTTCGAAGCGCCAGATTCACCTGCAGTTGGATTCGGTATCTCTGTCTGTTGCCCGCGATAAGCTAAAGTAGTACGATTACGTTCCTCATAATTTTGGCCGGTATAGAGATGCCGACCATCAATATCAGCCTGATATCCTTTCAGAGCATACGGTAAGTTCCCAAAACGTTCACTCCGATAATTAATACCACTGTTACCATCTGCGGAGATCCTAAATCCGGACTTCAATACAAAATCACCCGGTTCTCCACCTTTCCAAATTAAAAAAGTATTATTCTTTAAAGGTTCTGCATCAGCTTTAATTTCACCAACCAATATACCACTCTCCATACGCCAATAGCTACTATCTCCCTCCCATCCTTTCAATGTATTAGAATCAAGCATTGCGACAAACCCTTCTTGTACTGAACTATCAAGAACGGCATGCTGCCCCTGATCATGTTTCGTATTTCCGGCATTGCAGGCCAGCATCAAAAGCGAAGCTGTAGCAGTCAGATATCCATATTTTATCATCTTGTTCATTGTTATGAGCTAAAAGTTAATTTAACATTAATTGTTCCAATCTACATCAGTGTCCGCCCAACATTTGTTTTTAGCAGACAATAAAACGGCTTCACACACCTTTTGGGTCTCATAGGCATCTCGAAAAGTAGGATGACATTCTTCACCAGTTTCTACACTTTTTAGAAAATCTGCTACTTGATGAACAAATGAGTGTTCATAACCGATGGATAATCCCGGTACCCACCATTTATCCATATAAGGTTGATCACCATCGGTCACATGAATCGAGCGCCAGCCTTTAACGATTGACTCGTCTGCATTATTAAAATATTCCAATTTATTAAGATCATGCAGATCCCAACGTAATGAACCTTTCTCTCCATTAATTTCAAATGTAAAAAGTGCTTTATGCCCTCGGGCATAGCGCGTAGATTCAAATAACCCCAAGGAACCATTAACAAAATGACAGTGAAATATACAAGCATCATCAATTTTGACATCTTCCATTTTCCCAGTCTCCTCACGTAAACGTTGCTTCACAAAAATTTCTGTCATTGCAGAAACATCTTTAATACCACCATTTAGCCACATAGCTAAATCAATACAATGTGCCAATAGATCTCCTGTTACACCAGAACCTGCAGCTTCGGCGTCCATACGCCAAAAAGCTCGACCTCCTTGTGGTAAATTTTCATTTATAGTCCAATCCTGCAAGAAATTCGTTCGATAATGAAAAATCTTACCCAACTTCCCACTTTCCACCAGTTTTTTAGCCAACGTAACAGCCGGCAATCTGCGATAATTGTACCATACCGTATTCTTAACTTGACTTCTTTCCACCGCCTGGACCATCTGATCTCCTTCCTCCAGATTTCTAGACAAAGGTTTTTCACATAAAACCATTTTTCCTGCCGCCGCCGCCGCAACAGCAATTTCCATATGCATATTATTCGGAGTACAAATATCAACAGCATCAATATCATCACGACTGATTAATTTTTTCCAATCCGTTTCATAAGATTCATATCCCCATTGCGTGGCAAAAGCGATGACTTTATCCTCACTTCTAGAACATACCGCCTTCAAAATAGGCTTATAAGCTAAATCAGGAAAAAAATCCCCAACCCGTTTGTACCCATTAGAATGAGTTCTTCCCATAAATCCACAACCGATTAATCCAATTCTTAATTCTTTTTTCTTCATAACAAATAATCTATAAGCTATTTATACCGACCATCCATGTGCGTTTCGCACTTTAATCATTGTTTCCAGGATTGAATTCCAGGTCTCTTGCTGATGCATCACTTCATTTGGAAACATACAGCCATCCCAGCAGATATGGTCGAAAACTTTGTTAGGGTTACCATTCTCATCGCGCAACCAGTATCCGGCATCCTTCACAATATCCAGCTTACCATTCGGATCGCTTGGCAAGCAATGCCTTCCAGTTTTATCATGCGAACCAGAGCCAAACACAGTTCCATCATTCTGAGCAACATGAAAATCTATCGTCCATGGACGAAGCTTATCTGTTAAAAATTGAAAGCCACGCTCCAGCTCTACGCTATCTCCCCATTGAAAATCACTTTTCAGAATCCGGTCCTCAGGTTCATTATACCCCAATAGATACAAGAATGTGTGAGACATATCTGCCTGAAACCCCATATTATCCCTATCCACCATCTCCAAGGTTTCCAGCATCGTTCTCCAACTTTGCATGCCACCCCAGCAGATTTCTCCTTCCGCAGCAAGTCGTTCTCCATATCCAGCTGCCACGTCACATGCACGTCTAAATGTTTCTGCAATTCTTTTTGTATTTTCAGTCGGATTTTTAGCCCATTCAGCTACACTGGTAGCCGAATCAATACGGATAACATTATTAGTTCGAATACCTAGCTTTCTTAATTTGTATCCAAACTCACTAGCCTTTTGTACAACATCAACAAAGCGATCTCGATCTACTTGACTACCCATTGCAGAACCACCATCAGGTGGCCAGATTGGTGCAATCAAAGTACCGATTTCTAAATCATAACCACCCACTTTGTCCACAACAAAATTGACATTGTCATCTGTAGGATCTAATTTTACATGTGCATTGAAAAGACCTAGATCAATGCCATCAAACTTGACACCATCGACGTTAGCATGAGCTGTTTTCTCTAAAAGCTCATCTAAAGAAATAATTGGTTCATGATCACCTTTACCCACAATACCCGGCCAGGTCGCATTATGCAATTTTGGAAAATTATTTTTGCTCATATCTACGTTTTTTTAACTTCAATAATTAAGGTTCAACAATCAAATCCGGATTATCTGGTCCAAAGTGTTTCAACATCACGATCGGATCTGTCTTCGAATCATTTGTAATAATGACACCTTTCATCGCCGCCATTTCTGAAACAAAGTATTCGTCGTATGTCAACTGCCCATAACGGATCAGAGCGGGTGTTTCCAAAGTCCAATCATTCAACTTCCCGTGACCCTGCATCATAATTAATCCATAAGCCGCACTATCGGTGATCGTAACAGTTTGACCCGGAAAAACGGTCAATTCTTTTGCACTAAAAGCTGTAGATTTATAGCATATCCATTTTTCACTGTAGCCAGCATGCTCCATTTCAGCTTGAGATTTCACCGGTTTAGGATACATAAATCGGTTCTGCATCATATTGGGATCCACATTCAGATCCCAATCAATAATATCCATTAATGCATTATAATCACCATGTTTATCATCAGGCACTCCCTTCCACAACAATTCTTCTGGAATGATCGCTTCATTGACCAAGGATTGATACATCGCAAAAACATCGGAAGCTTTTTGCGGCTCATAGGTACACATACTACCTGGAGCATGTAATAATCCAGGAGGAACATCCCAGCCTGTTCCCGGTTCTAAACGGTAGGCCTGTGAATAATTCGTTATCTTATTATCCCCTTTACTAAAATTTTCTAAGCATTCTTTGATCTGTGCTTTTGAAGTTCCTGGAGCTATCCCCATAAAAGTATAAGGAAAGTCGCCACCATGATTATTCAGCTGTGGAGGAAAATAGTAAGCTTCCGGCTTTCCCGCTTGCTCAATCAAAGCCGCTTTTTCATCATTATGGTGAATATGATGTGGCAATGGTCCCATGTTATCAAAAAATTTGGAATACATTGGCCAGCTTTGATAATCAGACCAGATACGATTTCCGATCAATCTTTCTTTGAGATGGGAAACGCAATCCGATAACAAAAGTTGTTTAATCTCTCCTTCATGTTCATATACCACGAAACTAAGACCTTCAAATTCGCCCGTCAAAGGACCATTTTTCGCAGGAGTAGTAGAAGACAACCACCGCTCATCGATACCACCACGTTCACCACCCAGCACATAATAATCGTCTGGATGAAGTTTTATCCTTCTTCCGGGTACACAAAATGATCTAGGCACCCAGTTTGGCGCCAATCTAAATATCCCTTTACCTTGTTCAAAAGCTTTTTCTATATTTTCCATTCCTTCGTATTTATGTTTATAATCTACATTTTATCCTTAAAAACCTGAATTCCTTCAATTGTATCTAATATTCCCAAAGAAAGTTGATATACTTTTTTTTCCTTGGGTTTAAGAAAAATCAGTTCTTTTCGTTCACGCATCACCTTTTGCCCCAACGGTGGATTTGTACCGGGCTCTAATCCTGTCACATATTCTCCCGGACCCCAGTGTTGCCAATTGGTCAACCAAGGAAGTTGTTCCTTTTTAAAAGTTAGCGCAACCGCAAAATCCAATTTTTCATTAAATAGACCACAAGAGCTATTTCCGCTCTGATCGCTTTCCGGAGCTATAAAGACAGCTTCTTCTCCTGCCCCCCGATGATCTTCACGAGGTTCTTGACAGGTTTTAAAATCAAGACCTGCTTTAAATATTTTATTAGACTCACCAGATTCCCGAGGTTGCCATTTTCCATTCCACAGTAATTCAGTACCAGCATCCACAAGAGGCCAACCAAAGTTAAAGTGATAAAGCAGCATATGTGGCACATCCATATTACCAACATTTTGGACCACATCTTCAATATATATTGTAGGATCCCCTAAGTAACATCGAATCGTACGTGTCAACTCAATATAATGTCCAAGAGGATGTCCTTGTAATATCTTTCCAGAGATCGACATTTCAAGATCTCCACTTAACAAATCGGGTTGTTTTATATAAATTATTTCCGCTGGGATATTACTAATTTGATCATGCAACCCTCTACTTCCAAAAGCATCCACTTCAGGACCACCAACATGTGTAAGTCCACAAGTAACCAACAATCCTCCTCCAAAAGTGCTTAACCAATCTGCACCTTTATCTGACAAAGGCTGTGGTCTTGCTACCCCAAGCCTGCTAATCCAGCTCAAGTTAAATTGGTTGAAATAAGCATCCGCAATATCCATGGCTCGATCTATAACAACTTTAAAACGCAATCCTGTACCTGTATTTATCCAGGCAATACGGGTACCACGTCCCCGTCCATTATCCAAAACCGAAGTCTCGATACCACCGACCTGTGCCACATGCGACACTTTTTCCAACCAATCTTTCTTTGAAAAATCCACTTTTATTTATTTTTCTTTTTATAAACGTCATTATTCTCATTCCCACCCGACATGAGGTAGGCCATTAAATCACGCAGTTCCTCTGGATTCAAGACATTTAATGTTCCAGGAGGCATAATGGAAACTTCGGAAACTTTGATATCCTGAACATCTTTTTTTGCAATTTCCTTAGTTAACTGCGGTGCATAAGGATTTTGTGAAATAATATAAGTCTTCTCTCCTTCGCCCATCAGTCGTCCCATTTGCTTAGTTCCATCTTTCAGATGAAAAACTTTAGATTCATATTGATCAGAAATCACTTTGCTTGGTTCAATCATCGCTTCCAACATATCCTTAGGAGAGAAACGTGTTCCCAGTTGAGTAAGATCAGGTCCAACCGAACCACCCGAACCTTTCATAGTATGGCAAGAAGCACAGCGCAAGGCTACAAAAAGTTCACCCCCTCGTTTGAAATCACGTATCGCAGTATGACCATTAATATATTTGAGAGCTGTATCGATCTTCCAATCTCTTCCGGGACCCTTGGCATTCTGAACTTTTTCTGCTAGTCTGTTACCCGATTGATTAACCAATGAATCACCAGAAATCTTACTGTAATAGGCCAATTTGTCCTTATTTACATGACTCAATGCAATTTTTCGGGCTTTATCAATAAATCCGATGTAGCTATTGCCTCCTTTGTAACCAAAACCTTTATAGAACCACTTGAAATATTCATCTTGCAATTCTGGGGTCCAACCCTTATGTGCAGAACTCAACATCGTTGCTAAAAATATCTGTTGCGCAGGAGGAATATTGGCCAACATGTCGGCGATATCCAGACCATACTGTGGATTTCGCAAAATAAGATTGGAAGAACTCATAAAACTGGTATTGGTCGAATCATCCTTTGCTGAGTATAATAGTGGTACAGTCTTAGGTACGACACTCGAATCACCAATAGCTACCAATACTTTTCCCAGTTCACGATTGACAAGGTTTATCTTCGAAGGATATAAACCCGCTAATCGCTCCGAAAGTAGAATACGTTGCGATTCAACAGGTGTCCCCATTCGAGCTATACTGACCTCATAAACACGCAACAGATTTAAAAGCATCTGTTGCGGAAGCTTCCTGATGTCAATAGTTGCCAGCTTATTAAACATATCTGCTTGTAATGATTTATCTCCATTTCTGGCTAGAGCCAACATCGCTTCGGTAAGACGGAGTACATTTTTTTCCTGAAAAACAAGATGCTTCCATGTATCCACGGGTTGATGCTCCACTGCAATACGTGCAGCATAACGGATAAAACGATCTGGATCACCAAGGTATTTCCACACTTTCTCAGCTGTGCCTGGTGCAGAAGGTTTATGAAATTGTTCAATCTCGCGACGCAAGGCAATCCCCTTAGGAATTTCATTTTTTGTTTTCTTAGCCTCAATATCAGCATGTCCCTTATAATACACGCGATAAAGATCAGACTCCAACTTTCTCCCCCCTGTCAAAAAGTATAAAGCACCATCAGGCCCAATCTCTCCAGATGTCAATGCAAGTGGAGATCCCGATATAAATTCTTCCGCTTTTGCCTCATAAGTCGCTCCTTTTGGTGTTAACTGAACAGAATAGATAATACCAAAACTCCAGTCAAATGCCAGAAGACTATTTCTATACTTATCAGGAAATTTCGCTTTGCTTGCATAGAGTAGATTCGTTGGCGAGCCCTGTCCGATATTCAGCGTACCAGGTAGGTTATCTGGGTAACTGGGATCCCATTTGGCATTACCAGTCCTCCATCCGTACTCAGCACCACTTGTTACATGACAGATCCGTGTTGGACGATACCAAGGCATTCCAAAATCCCATTCCATATCCGAATCGTAGGTAAACATTTCGCCATCATCATTAAAAGTAATATCAAATGGATTTCGATACCCACCACTAATCATCTCCCAGTGTTTACCCTCAGGATCGGTTTTAGCAATCCAGCCACCCGGTTCTTTACGATCGGTGGCATGACCCTGTGGATCTACGATATGAGGTAACAAATTATCGTGATGCCAGTTTGAAGGTAAACGATAGGCATCCATCTTGGGCAAATCAGTATGATTACCCGCAATTAAATATATAGCAGAATCTGGCCCAAGTACAACACTATGCGGCCCATGCTCACCTTCACCATTTAAGGCCAATAATTGTGTTATCTTATCCAATTTATCATCCTGATTTGTATCCTGTAATCGGTACAAGCCACTACCTTTCGAAAACTGCTCGTCAGGATTATGGTTTACGACGACATAAAGACTATTGTGCGCCCACAACAAACCTTGAGCAAATCCAATTCCTACTTTCGTTGAACTGGTATCAGCGGGATTATCTAATGGAAAATCCAACTTTTCAATCTTAGGCTTCATCGTAGTATCCGATCCTATCGGTGGCAGTTCGATACGGAACAATGCTCCATACTGATCCGAGGTAATCATCCTCCCTTTATCATCAAAGGTCATCGCAACCCACGATCCCTGTTTATTATCCGACGGACTGTAGATATGATCTACTGCAAAACCCTCAGGTAAAACAATTTTTTTAGTCTTCGGATTCTCATCCTTAGCACCTTCATCTTTAATCTGTTCATGACATGCCCCTGCCAAAGTGAGCAGGAAAATGGCAAACAACACGAGTTGCATGTTATTAATTTTTCTCATTGTTATTCGTTAAGCTGATATATTGTTTGATTTAAATCATGGATTAATATCCCGTGTTTTGCGAAATCCCATTGGTTAGCACTTCACGCTGTGGAATAGGAAATAATAACTTAAAGGGTTGCACATTATAGGAAGCCGAACTTAAACGAGAAAGACGTTTTTTCTCTGCCGCTCCGTGAGCATTTAAGACTTCCTCTGCCTTTCCCGTACGCAACAACTGGTACCATCTATGGCTCTCAAAAGCAACTTCAACACGTTGTTCAGTGGCGATAGCATTTCGCAAGCCTTCCTTAGTCAAACCTGATAAAGGTTCCAGTCCTGCCCGCTTACGTACCAAGTTTAAGTTTAGATAAGGATTTCCGACTCCGGACTCGTTTTGCGCCTCTGCCAACATCAATAAGACATACCCATATCGGTATACTGGCCAGTTCTCATTGGACCGTCCATCTTCAATATAAGGTGCATGATAAAATTTCTTGATGAAGGGCATTTTTCCACCAAAAGCGATTGCCTCTTGATAGGACGCATTTGAAGGATCATCGAACAAGGCTATTGATTTATCCTTCCGCAAATCCCCCGCTTCATATAAATTATAGATACTTGGTGTCGGGATATTAGATCCACCAAGATTTCCAGAATACCCCACCAGTTTCAATTTTGCGTTTCTTGGGCCGAACATATAAATAAAATTACTGTTCTCACCTTCAACAGATTGGTCATACTGCACTTCAAATACCGACTCCTCATTATTTTTATTATTCGGATTGAAACAGTTCGCATAATCAGGCAATAAAGCATAGCCCAATTGCGTAACTTCCTGAAAAGCAGAAGCAGCTTCAGCAAATTGCTTTCTTGTTAAGTATACCTCACCCAATAGCGTTAAAGCAGCGCCCTTAGTAATACGTCCGGCATTATTCTTATCATAGCTATTTGGTAGATTTGCAACTGCATCCTTAGCATGTTGTATAATTACAGCGTACACTTCTTCAACCGGTGCCTTACCCTTGGTAAAAGCATCCGTTGGATTCGCAACTTCCTTCGTATGTAATGGAATTTCTCCAAATAAGCGTACCAAATGAAAGTAGGTGAAAGCCTGTAAAAACTTCACTTCACCTACATATCGCTTTTTCAAACCTTCGTCGGCAAAAGAAACCTGATCGATTCGGCTAAGGATAACATTAGACTCTTGTATAACACTGTATAATGTTGCCCATACAGTATTGATATAATTATTTGAAGAGGTTATCAAAAATTCATCTATCTCTTCCCGTTGTTGCGCCCCTCTATCGGTTTCATCATATTGATAGTTGGTGTTATCGGCAACCATTTCGGTCATCGCCCAAAAATCACTGGTGTACAAACCTTGTAAGCGGCCATAAACCCCGTTCACAGCACGAAGGACTTGTCCTTCATTTTCATAATAATTATCACCGCTGGAAAATGTATATGGTTTAACATCTAATAGGTGATTACATGAGGAGAGGCTAAGTAGTCCCAAACTCAATAAAATATATTTTATGTTCATAACAGTAGACTTAAAAATTGAAATTTAATCCGAGCGTATAGATTCTTGGAACTGGATAAGCAGAGTAGTCAAGTCCTTGCACCAATGGACTAATATCACCTCTATTTATGTTGGTTCCTTCTGGATTACCATCATAATCCGTGATCAAGAAAGGATTTTGAATATTTCCATAGACTCGAATGTCCTTGATAACTCCCTTTATACTTTTAGGAAATGTATAACCTAAATTGATATTACGGATCCATACATAATCCGTTTTCTCTATAAACAAGGAGTGCGTATCGCGATACATAACACGACCCCTGCCTGTACCATTTGTAGTCGGGACTAATCCACTACCGGGATTCGCTTCCGATCTCCAACGATCCGCAATCTCTTTACGCACATTAAAAACTCCATCAATATTATCCGTGTAAAACCGGGTGGCATGCAACATCTCTTGTCCCATTGATCCGACCATCAGCACACGCAGGTCGAAATTTTTAAAAGAAAATGTATTGGTCATGCCCCATGTAAAATCCGGATATGGGTTGCCTATGACGTCAAAATCATCATTCGGTGTGATTTCACCATCACCATTAACATCGCGCATCCGCAGATTTCCTGGAATAGCCCCTGGAAATGCAGCGTATTTCTCCAGGTCAGCTTGATTTTGATAAATTCCATCAACCACATAGCCGATGATCATACCAACAGGCTGTCCGATTCGGGTAACATTAGTAAAATTTCCTTCCGAACTTGCCCCAGAGAAAATCGGGTCAGTGCTTCTTCCTAAAGCAATCACTTTATTCCTATTGAAGGAAATGTTGAAATCGGTATTCCATTTAAAGTTATCATTGGTAATATTGACGGAACTAACAGAAAATTCAAAACCGGTATTTTCAACATCACCTCGGTTTTCTGTTACAGATGAAAAACCAGAAGACTGGGGAATCGGTGTATTTAACAATAAGTCTAAAGTATTACGCTTGTAGTAGTTTGCTGCAATTGTCAGACGGTTATTTAAAGTCGCAAAATCTAAACCTATATTTAACTCCTTCATCTTTTCCCAACCTAAGAAACTATTACCTAAGCTGTTCATAATACGACCCGGTGCCAAACTACCACCAAAGACATAATTACCCGTTCCAATACTACTTAATGGCGCATAATTAGAAATATTGAAATTACCACTTCTACCGTATGATGCTCTAAGTTTCAATTCATCAACCCAAGTCGCATCTTTTAAGAATTTTTCTTCTGACAGCCGCCAGCCCAGTGCGACAGATGGAAACGATCCCCATCGATTATCTTTACCAAATCTCGACGAACCATCCGAACGGAAAGATGCGGTCAGGATGTATCTATCTTTAAAAGTGTAATTTACACGAGCCAAGTAAGAGATTAATGCCCAATCTTCAATGCCCGTACCACCTGTGATCCTAGCCGCTGCATTTAAGGTCTGAATATCGTCATCCGGGAATTGCGACCCATTGAACCCTGCTGACTTATCTTTTTGGGACTGAATGGAGTAACCCGCCAGCGCACTTATTGCATGACCATTATCCGAACTGTAATCATAGGTTAATGTATTCTCATTTGCCCAATTGATATATTGACCACGTGTATAATTTCCACTGGGAATCGACGGTCCTGGAGCATTTTGATTTGCTAGAGTTGAAGGTCGAAAGTATTCACCACTTTCATCCTGATAATCAACATTAAAAGTTGTCTTAAATTTTAGTTTAGGAAGAATGCTATACTCCGCATAGGCACTCATCAACATTTTCATTTTGCTGCTTTTATCAACACGTTCATTCAAGAACATAACTGGATTAGGATTTCCAAAAGTACCCGGTGAAACGATATATGGATTGTAAGTACCATCTGCATTATAAATAGTAGAAACGGGTGTGGAAATTTCGAAAAATTCATCCCTACCCTGCCCACTAACACCTCCTTTGAGGTAAGATAATGTAGGTGCAATATTCATCCCCAATTTTAATTTATTAGAGATATTGGCATCTACATTAGCCCGGACGGAAAACCTTTCAAAACCAGTGTTTAACATCACCCCCGATTGATTCAGGTAACCTGCCGAAACAAAAGAGCGTATCTGTTCATTCCCTCCACTAAAACTCACATTAAAATCAGACATTGGTGCAATTCGGGTAACTGCATCATACCAATCTACACCAGCTCCTAAAGTTTCAGGATGACGATATTCTTCCGGAATATCATTTAATGTAGGTTCCCTACCTTCCTCATATCGAATTTTATCTTCTATAGCCTCTTTACGAAACTGAGCAAATTCCATAGCATTCATCATATTGGGACGACCTTTTTTTGGTACTTCCTGAATACCTGAACTCGCCGCAACATTGATCTTCAATTTTCCAACTGTACCCTTTTTCGTATTGATCAAGATAACACCATTAGAACCTCTCGATCCATAAATTGCTGTTGCAGATGCATCTTTTAATACGGTCATAGATTCAATATCACTCGGATTTATCGCCGTCAAAGGATTTGAGCGTTCGCTTGAAGAAGACGGAACCGGAAATCCATCAATAACATATAATGGCGATCCTCCTGCTCCGATAGCACCAATTCCACGTATACGAATCCTAGGACCACCTCCTGGTGTTCCATTGGAGGTACTTACCTGCACACCTGAAATTTGGCCAGTTAAGGCTTGATCAGGACTAGCAATAGCTTGCCCCCGAACATTACTCATCGATACCGATGCGATAGATCCAGTAACATCCTTTTTCTGTTGACTACCATATCCCACGACCACCACTTCATCTATATCTTGTGACATACTGATCAGTGTAATGTGCTGCTCACCTGCTTTTGTAATCACAATTTCTTGGCTAGAATAACCTATATTCCGAAAAGACAAACTTTGGCCTTTCTTTAAAGTCATAACATAGCGACCATCCTCAGCAGTAGATGTGGCAACATCTGTACCTTTGACCTGTATAGTAACACCTGGGATAGGAAGTCCTTTTGCATCACGTACGATACCGCTAACAGTGATTTGCTCTTGGATATTGCTATGAGTAAGAAGTTTTCCATGATTTTCCTCAAAATCAAAGACACGACCCGAAGAACTCACCACTGAAGCTTGAATGTGAGACAGTTGAATAAAAAATATTCCAGACAATAATAATGATGCTTTCAAAAGACTAGATCGTCCTAGTAGCGGATTTGAAAATTTTTCAGTCTGCGTTCTACATAAATTTTGGACTGTAAAATTCTTAGTTATTTTTTTGTTAAATTGATCATATTGCATAACTTTGCAAGGTTTGATGGTTTTAAGATTAAGAGTTTAGACGCTCTCTATTAATTTAAAATAAGGCCTTAAATGCATACCGATGGTGCTAGAACACTATCGGTTTTTTATTCAAGCTCGTTCTTAGTACGATTGTTCTCCCATACCTAAACCTCCTTTTTTATTAAAGTTTTTCATTCTATATTCTATTAAAGATATTAGGACCCAGGATAAAAGGCACCTATAAGTTGTTTATAATCAAAAGTATAAGGGTTGCTTTTTTTAGCTACCTCAAATATAAAAATCCGATATAGCTTAAGCATCCTGCACTATCCTGACTGACAATAAAAAAGTAAAAGCAATTTGTTAAAAAGGGCTAATCAACGAAAGTAGAAGCATGTTTTTATAGAGAATTACCCATTTTCATTTCACAACAGGTAGATTGATGACATACTAAATATGGTTCTTTTAATGTCACAAATAGCCACATAAGATTTCTGTAGGGCTACATTAATCTTTTTGATGGATTCCATATTGTTACTTTAAGCTTATGTGGAGAAAAGATGGATAATCTATCGAATAGTTACTTGAGCAATCTTTGACCCTTGTGAAGGTGCAACATAGGTAATATCCTCAAAAACCAGGTTTTTAACAAAGGGAACTACTTGCCACTTATCTCCAGCAAGTCTTTCGAAACTATAGAAGCTATCAATAATAAGTTCACTATCTAGAGGATTATCTACTATATATTTCAACATTTTATTTGCGTCATCTAGCTTAAATACATTGGGAGATCCCAATAGTTTTATTTCGCGCGATCTACCATTTGATTCCATACTATTACTTGTTAAAACTTCCTGTTTCAGGGAGTCACCTTTGTTTGCTCCTCCGGGATTTTGACAAGCCATAAATCCCAAGGTAACGACATACATCAAATATTGCACGTTAATCATAACAGTCCAGTTTTATTTTTAAAATCAATTTCTTGATATACTAAAAGTATTTAAAATAGTAGACGCTTTGGTATAGTAACTTGTCGAACCACTTGCTGCTATATAACCGGTCCAACACTATCAACCTCTGTGCTTATTTTTGTTACACAAACGTAGGTTCCTCTCTTTAATTTTTAGGTGCAGCAAACGAAGATCAGATGATTACGAAATTATACTTTTTAACATTACTTGTTCAGTGTTTGTTCAGTGCTTGCTCAGTGATTACTCAGTGTAGACTGTATCAATATTGACTGATTACTGTCTAAAAATTGATTAAAAATTGCTATTAGCTAAAATTTGGTATTAGGATGTTCCCGTTTTAATGTTTATCTTGATTATCTATAAACTAATCAGGTAATTATGGCAATCATCAAAAATGGCGTTAAGGGGACTGTTTCCGGGAAAGCAGGTTCTGTTGTGTTTGTCTTAAAGAAAACAGGAAATTATTTGCGTTCTCTTCGTCGCGTTAAAAAATGAGCACCTACACCTGAGTAACTACTGAGTAGAACACGCTTCAAAATTGTGAGGTCGCATATTAGTATGTTAAATCCCATTATCAATATTGGTTATAAGGCATACAGCTATCCTAAGCGGGCATATGATGTGGCGATGTCTTATCATTTGAACGAAACACTTAATACTTTTACTTGGTATAGAAATTTAGTAATAACCCGTTGTGCATTTTAAATAATACTGATTTTTAAATTATTGATATTTCTGATGAATATATTTTTGCCTATGTATTAAATGATGTTATAGCTATAATCTTGGTCAAGATTCTGGTTTTGAATCCATCGAAAGATTTAGCATAATTAAGCCTTATCATGAACTGATCACACATTTAATGAAGGTAAGCGTAATTGGATAGCAATGTTATAACAATATGCTAACTTAGCTATATGAAAAAGATAACTTTAATACCTTGTTTATTTTTGTTTCTATTTTTGTTTTCTTGCCAAAATGAAGCTAAAAAAAAACAGTGATGTTGCTATACAGTGGCATTTGTAAACCTACTATTCACTTGCTATTCACTTTATAAGTCCTCATCGCACTTTCAATTTGACTCTCTTCTGTTATGTCAGGATATAAAAATAACTCGGCACCTGAATGCTATTCACACCGGACACTATTTTCAGTCCTACTGCTATTGGTCCTTTGGGAAACATAACTATACTTGTTACGTCTACCTTTAGAAACGAAATGATTTTTTTTGTTTCACAAGCGAAGGTTACTTATTGTTCAATTTCTGTAAACGTTCTTTTGCTGACGGGATGATATCATCTTTTTCTTCATAATTTTCAATTACACTTTCCAACGTACTCTTAGCCTGCAAAGCATTGCCTTTACGCGCATAGCTATCAGCAAGCAATAGGAAACTCTTGGCTTCCCAGTATGCATTTTCTTCCTCACTATTAATCACCTCAAAGGCAGTTTCAATGGCTTTGTCGTATTCCTTGTTATCATACTGTAGTTGCCCAACACGGTATCGCGCTTCTGCGCCAACCGCCTTTTGGCTCTTCAGAGCAGCCAGATTGAGTTCCTTCATGGCAGACACGATGTTCTTTTGTTGTAGCAATACCCTTCCACTGTATAAATGAGCTTTAGCAATTTCCTCCTGCGATGCGCCATCGTAATCCTTTATCAACTTCGCATACTTGGCCATCTGCTCCATGTCGCCGAGTTCAAAATAACAAATCATCAGGTTACTTATTGCGTAACCATAGTTCTTTTTATACTCTGAATTGAGTTCCAATTTTTTGAGGTGCACAATTGCCTCGTTGTATTCTTTCAGGTCCAGATAGAGCGCAGCCACTGTCAGCAAGGTGTTTTCCGTATACTTACTTGTCCAGTCGTTCAGGATAATATTCAGATCGTGCAACGCTTCCTTTGGATGCCCGGTACGGTACGAACTCACCCCGCGGATGTAACGGGCATATTTTTCTTGTTTGGGCTTCGGAAATTTATCAAAATACGCATTGATGGCTTCCACGGAAGCTGCGTATTGCTGCTTAGCAAACAGAGATTGGGCTGCCTGAAAAGCCATATTATCTTGCTCCGCAGGACTCAGATTACTGACATTGGTGCCGATTGCGTAATGAATATAGCTCGTAGCGTCCCCTTGGTCTAGGTAGATGTTTTCAATAAAACGCATCGCTTGCTGTGCCTCATTGGTTTTGGAATATTTCTCCACAACACTTTTGAAAGTGGCTTTCGCCGCTTCGGAATCATCTTTATTATACTGCACGAGCCCTATGGTCATCAATGCGCGGGGCACATAGCTGCTGCGCGGGTACTTTTCGATCATCCGTTGCAAACCATCGATAGCGCGATCATAATCTCCCGTAGTGAAAGAGGTATAGGGGATCTCAAAGGCGGCGTCATCTGCATAGTTCGAAGCCGGAAATTGTTTCAAAACAGACTGCAGGATCTTTAGCTTGGTTTCATGGTCTCCCTGCAATCCAAAGATAACACCTCGTTGGAACAACGCATAGTCCTGATTGGAAGTTTTGCTGTTGATCAGCTGATCATAATATTGGTTGGCACGGTCGTAATTGCGCATGGACAAATACGAATCGCCCAAACGTGCGATTACGTCATGACGTATATTTTCATCTAACGAACTTCCCTCGACAGCCAAAAAGCGCTCAAAATAATCGGCCGACATACTAAAACTGTTATTTCTGAACGCGGCATAAGCCAGCCCATAATTTGCATAATTATATACGTCGGTATTTTTTGCAACAGGCAACCGTAAAAACCGGGAGAAGTTCTCTACCGCCTCCCCATATTTGCGCACTTCATACATCGCTTCCGCTTTCCAATAAGTAGCCAGCGCGGCCATTTTTGCATCGATCGGAAATTTTTCAGATCTCATGAATGTCGATATGCTATTTTCGAAAGCGCGCTCGTTATAAAACTCCAATCCGCGATAGTAAGTTGCTTTTTGATAAGTAGCATCGACTTCCCGCCCTCTATCTTTCAACGACTCCAACAGACTTACTCCAGTATGGAAGTTACTCGTCCCCAACAGGATTTGAGCCGATAATATTTCCGCACTTTCCTGTGCTTGAGCGCCTGGTTCACGACCCCCATATTGTTGAACTATATATTTTTCCAGAACTTGCTGAGCGGCTTGGATGGAGTCCATTGCATACAAGATTTTGGCATAGTTAAATTGCGCATCTGCTTTCAATTGGGGGTCGAAATCTAGTCTCATCGCTTTGACAAATGCATTTCGTGCGCGTTGCTTATCGCCGGTTTCCAGTGCAATATGACCCAAAGTTATGATCGAACCCTGATAAAAGGCATCCGAAGCTTCCAGCGACTCCAAAATAGAGGCCGCTCTTGGATATTCACGTGCCTGGTAAGCCAAATAGCTGATACGGTACTTATCAATATTGCTGCGCGAAGCGTTTGGATACTGTTTAAGCAATATCGTGTAATAAGCTTGTTTGAACGTCTTATTTGCAAAATAGGTAGCTGTGGCTATTTGACGTAGCTCCGTCTCAATGGCTTCCCGATTGATATGACTCATATCTGGGCTCCTGCGAACCTTTACGGCATCGGCCAGAACAGGTCGGTAGTCGCGTACGACATCAATGGAATCCATCGTTTGCACTTGCTCTGCATTTAGTTGCTTATTAAATTGTTGCTTCTCTACTTCCTGCCCATAACCCGTAACCACCAGAGCGGAAAGCATCCCGGTAAACAGGTATTTGAAGCCAATTATTTTTTTTAATATCATTATTCGTCCGTATTTCTGAGTTTTTCCAAACGTTCCTTTGCCGAGGAGGCAATAGTGTAATCTTCCTTAGCTAACAAGCCAAAACTAAATAATTCCAACCATATTGAGTAAATCGTCATGGAAAAAATTGAATCCTAAAAGTCAATTTATAGATCATCACCATCTCGTTTCCGCGATTTCCAATTTCTTTGATTGCTATCGGCAACTGAACTGACACAATAATGGAGCCAAGAAGACAGATCAAGGGAAAGAGATCACTTTGTGACAAACAGCATAAAAACGAATGTTAATTGTTGAGCATATTTCAAAAATCATAGATTAGTATAGAAAATGAGTAACCGAATTGGTCATTTTCTATAGGTTTGAAGTTTCTCGATCGGGAGGCTAGAATACTTTAAACCAGTTGGTCACAAGCTTATTCCAAAAGATCCTGCGATTCGAATCTGCACGTAAACAAAAAAAGCCCTAACTTTCGTTAGAGCTTTTATTTTCTTGGTCGGGGTGGCAGGATTCGAACCTACGACCTCCACATCCCAAATGTGGCGCGATACCGGGCTACGCTACACCCCGAAAAGGTATCCCCTTTTGTTTACTGTGATGCAAATATACAGCGTTTTTTCAATCTGTCAAATATAATTTTAACATTATTAAATAAAAGCCTGATTTATTGAGAAATAAAATATCAGCATTCAATTCGATAGCATTTAAATTCACATCCTAACCTCGATGTGTAAAACTTTTTAAAATATATCGTGAGCAAGGGTCTAAATATTAAAAGTGTTTTTCTATCTTTGCAACAAACTAAGGCAGCTCAATATTTTTTGAAAAAAGTATTTCTTAAAGTAAAAAAAAAGCTGTAATATTGCATTCCGATTTTTACAGGCTAATAATCGTATTTAATTACTCATAATCATGGATTTAGTAAAATTTGTAGAAGAACAAGCGGTAATCAGAAATGAAGTTCCCGCATTTAAAGCAGGAGACACCATAAGCGTTCATTATAAAATTCGCGAGGGAAATAAAGAGCGTATCCAAATTTACCAAGGTGTGGTTATCCAATTGAACAGCGAAGGTGTTAATTCAACTTTCACTGTACGCAAAATTTCAAATGGCATTGGTGTGGAACGTATCTTCCCTATAAATTCGCCAAACATTGAAAAAATTGTAGTAAACAGCTACGGTAAAGTACGTCGCGCTAAATTATTTTATTTACGTGGTCTTACTGGTAAAGCTGCTCGTATTAAGTCTAAAAGAATCTAATTACGACTACACAAGTATAAAAAAAGGCATTGAATTCAGTTTCGATGCCTTTTTTTATTGCCATAAATCCCCAATATAGCAACATTTTCTTTACAAGTCAAAAACTTCTTCCATGCTAAATCTTTTTAGTTTATCTTATGACCTGAAAAGTATTATATGAACAAGTCTATTTTTACCCTCGTATTCCTGTGCTGTTTCCTGAACAGCTATGCCCAAAATTCAATTCAAGATTTTTTAGCACTCCAGTCCATTCCAAAAACATACCCGGTACTTAAAATCAGTGAACCGTTAATAATTGACGGTAAGGACGATGAAATTAGCTGGACAAAAGCAAAAACAATTAATAATTTTGAAGATATTCAAGGTGCCGAGTACAAAAAACCTTTGTATAAAACCGAAGTAAAAATGCTTTGGGATTCCACCTACCTATATGTGTACGCAAAACTGTATGAACCTCATATTTGGGCAGATATCTACAAGCACGATGAAATTGTTTATCTAAACAATGACTTTGAAATATTTTTAAAACCCAATTTATATCAAGCAGAATATTACGAAATAGAGGTCAATCCATTACATACCATTTTCGATCTTATGTTACCAAAACCATATCGATTCGGAGGACAGGCCATTACACATTGGGATGTTAAAAATCTAAAATCTGCAGTACATATCAACGGCACCCTTAATAATCCCCAGGATATAGACGCATACTGGTCTGTTGAATTTGCAATTCCACATCAATCATTATATGCTTTCGGTAAATCATCAATGCCTAAAGCAAATGATTACTGGTTATGTAATTTTTCACGTGTACAATGGCAACATGATATCACAAATAATCATTACAGTAGAAAAAAAGAAAATAATAAGCCTTTAGCTGAAGACAATTGGGTATGGTCACCGATCGGTTTAATTAATATGCATTATCCAGAAAGATGGGGATATATACAATTTGTAGAACAAGCGAAAAGGCAGGAACCAACGCTTCCAAATAGTTATGCCGTAACTAAACTAGCTTGGAATATTCATTATTTACAACAATTGTTTAAAAAGGAAAATCGTCGATATAGCGATCAATTAACGAAACTTTCATTATATAATCAATACCTATTACCCGCTTTGAAAAATTATCAGGTCACTTTGGAACTAAATAAAGACAAACAAAGTTATAGTATGAAGATCAGGGATAAACAGTCAAAAAAAATTCAAGTATCCTTAGATCATAGAGGTAATTTTGATCTTTACAACCAGTAACTCCACCATAGCTTATCTGAACGTTTGCATCAATCCAAAAAAAATACTATTCATACAACATTTATTTGAGCCGATAGAGTAATCCGGCTCAAATAAATAATATTTTAATACTATAACAATAATTTGTAGAAACAAAATAACGCAGAAAAATAAACTAATATTGCTATTTTTACAGCAACAATGTATAAGAACATATCTTTTTTTCCAAATCTAAATGCGTTCCGTTTTTTTGCCGCACTCCTCGTTCTATTTCACCATGGAGAAGTGATTCGCACAAAAAATGATTTCATCACCTATGAACATTTTAGTTTTTTTCAAAATGGAACTACTGCTGTCAAATTTTTCTTTGTCTTAAGTGGTTTCCTCATCAGTTATTTGTTGCTGAAAGAACAAGATCAGAAAAAGACAATATCCATTAAAAATTTCTACCTGAAAAGAGTCATTCGCATCTGGCCTTTATATTTTTTATTAGTCGCCATAGGCATAGTTATCTTCCCTTTTCTATTTCAAGTCTTACATATTAACTATTCATTCCCATATACCATAGGACAGGTCTGGTTGTTATTTGTTTTATTTTCACCCAGTATCGTCACCTTTACCTATGGCTCACATCTCCTAGAGCCCCTATGGTCTATCGGCGTTGAAGAATGGTTTTACATCATTTGGGCACCCCTATTTAAATGGATAGACAACAAATTTGCACTTATTATAGGTATATTTTTACTCAAAATCCTATTACTGATACTATGTTTTAACAACATCATTACAAACGTACTTGTTGTGCATCTTATCAAAACTTTTGCTTTCGAATCAATGGCAATCGGTGCACTGGGAGCTTATTTTCTATACCACACCAACATAAACTTACTGGCTTGGTACAAAAAATATGCAACGGTCAATTACCTTTTATTAGCCGTATTATTTTCAACCTTATTCTTCCGAAGTACATGTATAGCATTTATTGGATCAAATATTTTTGATCATTGGATCTTTTCATACATCATCCTAAATGCACTCTTTCTCAATCTCATTCTTTTTATCGGTATCAGATTAAATACAAAATCATTTTTCAACAATACTTTTTTAGACTACGGAGGCAAAATCTCCTATGGAATTTACATGTATCATATGATCGTGATCTTTGCCGTTATTCATTTAGCGAAAAAACATTTACTAACACTTGATCCCTACTTAAGTTTTCTGATTTTCTACAGTTTAGTTATAGCAGGTACATTTATAACAGCACATTTATCAAAAAAATACTTTGAAGATTTTTTCATGAAGTTTAGATCTAAATTGAATTAGCAAAGGTCAAACCCCGTGCAAGCGTCATGTCAAAAAATTAGCATTTTAAAATTAAAGACAAAAAAAAACGCCGTCTTCCACAAATATTCTTATCTTTGTATCCCGTACATAAAGCAGATATTTAGGCCATTTTAGGCCTTATATTTTGAAATCCATTATTGATATGACTAAATATATTTTTGTTACGGGCGGCGTTACTTCGTCGTTAGGGAAGGGTATTATTGCATCCTCTCTTGCTAAACTTCTCCAAGCACGTGGCTACAAGGTTACGATTCAAAAATTTGACCCTTACATTAACATTGATCCAGGAACATTAAATCCATATGAGCATGGTGAGTGTTACGTAACGGAAGATGGTGCTGAAACAGACCTTGATTTAGGCTATTACGAACGTTTCTTAAACGTACCTACTTCACAAGCTAATAACGTGACGACAGGTCGTATTTATCAATCTGTTATTCAAAAAGAACGCGCAGGTGAATATTTAGGAAAAACAGTTCAAGTTGTTCCTCATATCACAGATGAGATCAAAAACCGTATGCGTTTATTAGGTGAAACAGGAAAATATGATATTGTCATAACAGAATTAGGTGGTACAGTAGGTGATATCGAATCTTTACCTTTTATCGAAGCAGTTCGTCAGTTAAGATGGGAATTAGGCACTCATGATTCTGTAGTTATTCACTTAACATTAGTACCTTACTTAGCAGCAGCTGGTGAATTAAAAACAAAACCAACACAACATTCTGTTAAAACATTATTAGAATACGGTATCCAACCTGATATTTTAGTTTGTCGTACAGAACATAAATTGACGCAAGAAATTCGCAAAAAATTAGCATTATTTTGTAATGTCAATATTAATGCTGTTGTAGAATCGATTGATGCTCCTACTATTTATGACGTTCCTTTAAATATGTTGAAAGAACAATTAGACAAGACTGTCCTTGCTAAATTGAAACTTTCGAATAAGAATGAACCAGATTTAGATAGCTGGAAAGCATTTTTAGGAAAATTAAAAAATCCTACTAATGAAGTAAATATCGGATTAGTCGGTAAATATGTTGAATTACCAGATGCATATAAATCTATAGTCGAAAGTTTTATCCACGCCGGAGCGGCCAATGAATGTAAAGTAAAATTACAATATATTGCCGCGGAAAGTGTAAATGATCAAAATGTCCAAGACAAGTTGAGCGAAATGGATGGCGTACTTGTTGCTCCTGGTTTTGGTGAACGTGGATTAGACGGTAAGTTAGCCGCTATTAAATATATACGTGAAAACAATATTCCTTTCTTTGGAATTTGTTTAGGTATGCAGTGTTCAGTAATTGAATTTGGCCGTAATGTATTGGGATTAAAAGATGCAAATAGTACGGAAATGAATCCAGATACACCACATCCAGTGATCAACTTAATGGAAGATCAAAAAAACATCACTAACATGGGCGGTACAATGCGATTAGGTGCGTACGATTGTGATATCAAAAAAGGTACAAAAGCATTCAATATATACGGAAAAACAAGAATCTCCGAACGTCACCGTCACCGTTATGAGTTCAATAATGCTTATTTAGAGCAATATGAAGCAGCTGGAATGATTACTTCAGGAATCAACCCAACTTCAGGATTAGTAGAAATTGTTGAGTTGAAAAACCATCCTTTTTTCGTAGCGGGACAATTTCATCCAGAATTAAAGTCAACTGTTGCAAATCCTCACCCACTTTTTGTTAGCTTTGTAGCCGCTGCTTTGTCGAATAAGAAAAATAAGATACAAAAGCAGGAAACAATTAAGTAAGTTTAATTTAAAAAAATGGATAGAAATACCCTTATTGGTTTACTTCTGATGTTCGGAATTATAGCCGGTTCATTTTACTTAATGAAACCGTCCGACGTAGAAATAAAAAAAGAACAAGTTCTACAAGATTCGTTAGCACGTGTTAAAAAAGGTCTAGCACCTTTAACAGACTCGACAAAAGCGAATACACAACTAGGAGCAACACAAGAGGCCAAGCCTCTTGACTCTGCAGCATTAAAACTTCCTTTTGGAGCTGCGAAATTTGGCACAGAAAAAATCATTACAGTAGAAAATGATAAAATCATTGCTAAAATAAGCTCTAAAGGCGGTCGTGTAAAATCTGTACAATTAAAAGGTGAAACAAATTTTAATGGTAAACCATTAGTATTGTTTGAAGGTGACCACAATAGATTTGGATTGAAATTTAATGTCGCCGGTGAAAACATCAATACCAACGATTTGTTCTTTACTTCTGAAGATGCTGATGTAAAGATAACAGGCGAAGATTCAAAATCGATTAAATTACAATTAGCTTATGGAGCTGATCAGTATATTGAATACGTATATACCATCAAAGGTAATGGTTTCAATTTAGGTCTTGATATCAACACAAAAGGTATTCAAAACAAGATCGATCAAAAAACGATTGCTTTAGATTGGGAAACAATTTTACTACAGAAAGAACAAAATATTGATTCTGAACGTCAAAAATCTACCATCTATTATAAAGAAGCAGGTAATGTAGACCATTTGTCAGAAGCAAAAGATGAAGAAAAAGAGCTAAAAGAAAAAGTAGAATGGATTGCATTCAAGCAACACTATTTCTCAAACATTCTTTCAAGCAAAACAGGATTTACAACAGCAGATGTAAATGTAAAAACAACAATCGAATCCGATGTTGTTAAACTTTATGCGGCTACAGCACGTCTTGATTATGCAACTCAAAAAGACAACAGTTATTCGTTAAACTTCTTTTTTGGCCCTAATCAATACAAAACGCTTAAAGCAGAAGGTCATGATTTTCATAAAATCATTAATATGGGATGGGGACCAATGCGTTGGATTAACCAATTTATTACAGTACCTGTATTTGATTTCTTAGACAATTTCCATTTGAGTTATGGTATAGTTATCCTTGTTCTAACATTATTGTTAAAACTGGTATTATCACCATTAACATACAAATCTTACCTATCAATGGCTAAAATGCGTGTATTAAAACCGCAATTAGATGAAATCAAAGCTAAAGTAGGTGAAGACAATGCAGTATTGTTGCAGCAAGAACAGATGAAATTGTATAAAACAGCTGGAGTAAACCCATTGGGAGGTTGTCTTCCATTGGTATTACAAATGCCATTTACGATTGCTTTCTTCTACTTCTTCCCGAATTTATTCGAGCTGAGAGGTGAAAGTTTCTTGTTTATGAAAGATATGTCAACATACGATACCTTATTCTCATTCGCACCGATTTTCGGCGTGAATCACGTATCATTAATGTGCGTATTGATGACTTTAACAACATTATTGACCACTTGGTACAACAATGCGACTTCGGGTGCGACAGGACAAATGAAATACATTGGTTACATTATGCCTTTAATTTTCTTTTTCGTCTTGAATAGTTTCCCTGCAGGATTAAACTATTATTACTTCTTAAGTGCAATCCTAACATTCTTAACACAGTTGATCATCCGTTCAATGGTTAATGATGATAAGATTTTAGCGAAATTAGAAGACAATAAAAAGAATCCAAAGGTGCAAAAGAAATCGTCATTCCAATCAAGAATGGAAGAAGCGATGCGTCAAGCACAACAAAATAAAAAATAACAGCAATTCTATAGTGCTGATTAAAAGAGGAAACCCGAAAAGGTTTCCTCTTTTTTTGTATAAAATGTAGCATTCACTCAAACCAAACGTTCTAATTATTGTTAAACAATCATATCAAAAAGATAAAAGATGAAATTTAATCAGATTTTAATCATGGCAACGCTGATCGTAGGATTAAGCAGTTGTTCAGTTTTCAAAAAAAATACGAACAAAGAGCATTCGACTACAGAAACTATGCAGCTAAAAGGAAACAAGTGGCAACTGATCGAAGTAGATGGAAAAACAGTACCAGCACAGGTAAACGGACGTGTCCCCTTCTTACAGTTTGAAGACGATAGATATGCTGCAAATGCAGGTTGTAATACTTTAGGTGGAGCAGTAAATATCACAGGAAAAAACAAAATTAAATTTGAACAAGGTATTTCCACAATGATGGCTTGTCCTGAGTTCGAGATAGAACAGGCGTTATCAAAAAACATTATAGCAGTAGATACCTACACAATAGAAGGAGAAGTATTGAGTTTAAAAAAAGGTGGAAAAACATTAGCTAAATTTACGCTTATCAAAGCAGAAAAAGGTGAGCAAGCACTAGCAGGTACATGGGAATTAGATTATGTATCTGGACCACGTATTGCATTTGAAGGTCTATATCCAAATAAAAAGCCTACGATCACCTTTGATTTGACAGCAAAAAAAGTATCTGGAAACAGTAGTTGCAATAATTACAATGGAACTTTCAAAACCGAAAACAACCACATTAGTTTTGGTCCACTAGCATCTACTAAAATGGCCTGCGAAGGTTCAGGAGAAAGTGTATACTTCAGCACGCTGGAGAAAATCACTTCCTTCGATGTCAACGGAAATACATTGACTCTGATTATGGGCGATATTGCGATGATGCGATTCCAAAAAAAATAAAAACAATAAAAGATTAAAACTAAACATAAAAAAGCTCCGGATTGGAGCTTTTTTTATGTGATAATATGAATAAAAATTCCAGTTAAAAACAAATTTTATCGATAGGATTACACTGTAAATTAGGTCCCTAAATCGTATATTTGTACATACACAATCTCTTTCATTAACATCACATGAAAAGGTTTTTTAGAGAAATAGCACTATGAAATCGTCGATTAAGATTATCAACAATTACGAATACAAAAAGCTTTTTTTGCCTGATGTAACAGATCATAATCTATTCAATGAAAGCAAAATACAGGTATACCGCATCGAAAATTACCTACGAAGTATTCTCATGCCTGTCATTCCTTACCGTACTACCTTCAATTTCCTAATCTTTGTTACTAAAGGAACTTTAACACAACATCTGGAATCAGGGGCATACACCTTAGCTGAAAATCAAGTGATTAATGTCAAACAGGGAAATATTACTGCTACTTTAGCGATTTCAGATGATGCCGAAGGTTTTTTTGTCGTTTATGAAAACGAAATCGTTACAGATATTGAATTAGGCATCAATGATATCCGGTTTTTCAATTCACATCCCTTTACCCCCTTGTCAGAGCACGTCTCTGTATGGATTCAAAAAATGCTTGAACTCTTGGAAGAAGAGCTATTTACCGAAGGAAAAGTTATGGAGATCTGTGTATCAATGCTACAATGTATACTGTTAAAAATAATTAAAACAGATTACGAAGTAAAAGCACCGATGAGTAGACAATTGGATATTGCATTTCGATTTAGAGAATTCGTACAAAAATTTCACACAGATCACAAGAATGTTTTATTCTATGCCAACTTATTACATATATCCGAAAACTACCTTAACAAATGTGTGAAGGAAGCAACCAATAAGCCTCCTAAACAGTGGATCAACGAAATCAGTATACTACATAGTCAAATCTTATTACAGGATGCTACAAGAGATATTGCAGGCATTGCATTCGAAATGAAATATAAATCCCCATCCTACTTTACACGTTTATTCAAGAAAGTCACCGGTTATTCACCCAGTGATTATCGCAAACACAAATTTCTTTCCGATTAATGCTTCTTTTTATAAGGCAGATTCCAAATCAGATCAACAGCAAGATAGTGAACACCAAAGTCCGCTTGACTATAGCCTTTAATTAAATCATTCATATATCCAACATCAAGGTGCAAGGGAGTATGCGCAATATCCGTCATGTAATATAAAGCGAAACGCGCTTCCTTATAAGCAAATTTTGACCACTCATCTTTCGGCTCATACATTTTGCTTACTGCAAACAGCCCCTCAGCACTAAATGCAAGTTCCTGTTTATTTCTATCCGAGAGTTTCAGATTGATCTGTGTTTTAATCCTAGTCCGCAATTGAAAATTCTCCTCTGCTTTATTAAAATCTGCTGTAAAAAATTTACGAAATTCCTGTCTGACTGTATTTTTCCATTTCCAGCGATCACCGAATCTGAAACTATAAGCATAGCGCCCATACAAGCGAAACTCCTGCTCTATCCCTTCACCATGATAAGGAGCATCTGCATCATATACATTTTGACGACGATAGCTCAAAGCATAACTATATTGCTGGTTCTTAGCAAACTTATGATATACCTCGTGATTGAGGACAAAAATAGCTTGTTTATGAAAAGGATTTGAATCATCAGGTGTACTTTTGGTTCCTAGGCCGAGGTAAGTTAAAGCTTCTTTCGTACCAGTACTATCCAGTTGTCTTTTAAGACCAATGGCAGACCAGGAGGCCGTTTTTGCTTTTCCCAATCCAGGAGGACTAATCTGAGCATGAAGTAATAAAAATGGACTGATAACAAGAAAGAGTAAGGATAATATTTTATAAAGAGTATTTTTCATCGATTATATAGTTTTTTATGACCACTAGTCTGTTATATACCAGTACAAACTGATCAATGGCCACTCAACCATTGATCAGTTTGTATAGCAGCTAAGTTTTATTGTTTTAGGACAATCGGCTTTTAAAAGTTTCTTCAAACCGCCCCACGATCCATTTATCCAGACGTTTAACAGGTTCCATTGCCCACATAGCCACTACAAACGGAAAAGTCAATGTCGTCCACCCATAGTGCACAAGCACATGATCACAATAAGTCGCAATCACGACAGCAATAAGGACATATAATCCATCCCGCACACGAGTACCGCTTAAAGCAATGCCACAGAGTACAGCATTAAAGCTAAACGTTCCGTTGCTGATCATAGTTTCCGATTCATGACCATAATGAGATAGGTAAATGCTGATGATCACAGCGGCGAAAGCATAAAGTGCAGCCATCGGATTGCTCATAAATACTCCAAGGAAAAAGATCAATCCCGCAATCAGGCTTCCTTGAAAGATCACTTGCCCGAAAGCATGTCCCTCGATCAAGAAATCATCCATTTCTTGGATATCCACAAAATGTTGCGATACAGTAGGCATTGCAAGCTGTGGGATACTCAGGATATACAGTGAAATCCAGGTAACAGCTATGAAAGGAAAAGTAAAAGCAGGTAAATTTCTTTTGAGCGCAAAACCCATCATAAGAGTGGTTAACATGGAACCAAGAATCAATGTCATCCAGATCCAGATATTCGCTTCAAAGTAAAAAACAAGCGCTACACCAAACAAAGAAGCATTAAAACCAAATAATCCATTATCAATATGATCTTCATCATATTTCAGTATTCTAGCTGTTGCAACCCCTACAACATTAGCCAATATACCCGCAAAGCCCATTAAGGTCGAGTCATATAAAATAGCACCAATAAATAATATGCCTGTCCAAGCATTACCTTGCAACATGATCTGTCCGAAACCTCTAAAAAAAGCTTTTATATAAGCTAAAACTTGATCCCTCATTTTGAGATAAATTGATAAGATAAGACTAAAATATAGTCCCATTAAAATGATTAAATAAGGAGTTCAGCATCCCACAGTTCCTGCTGGATCTCCTGAAAAATAGTAAACAACTGCTCGGCACCATAACCCAATATTCGGATCATAAACCCATCATGCTGAAGCGCACTGATTCCAAATTCGATATCCGTGACATGTTCATACTGTTGATGGAATTTTTCAATCCAATCCCCAACAGCTTTCCCAGCAGTATTGAGATAAATAAATGTTCCCTGATGGGTAAAACCTTCCAATATCCCGATATCCTGTATCGGCATTTTGTCGGGTTGCAACAGCACATTATCTTTCAATATCAATCGACCATCCACATAACATTGAGTCAGATTCTGAAAATGATTATACTCAAAAACCTCTCCCGACAGTTTCCGTCCACAAGTCACAATATCACTCAAGATGAGGTGACAGTTCTTTTGCATGTGGATAATATTATGGCTGAGAAAATGAGAAGAATTTTGAGGAACAATAGGGTGCGGAACAAAAGAAAACACCGCACCTTCGCCGAGCGTCACTTCCGTTTTTTGTACCGATTTACCTTTCATATGAAAAAGACGCTGATACGCTTGAGTCTGCAATTGCAATTTAGCACCAGGATCTATCGTAATTTGGATACGATGATCATCACCATCCAATAACCCCGGTGATGAGCTCATAATCATCAAGTATGCCCCTTTATCCCTCCTGTATTGTCCTACTGGAACAATACGAAAAGGCTGTGTGACATAAGCATCCTTGAGATAAGACTTTCCTTCACGATGGGCAACGTTGATATTTAAAGAACAGATCATATTAACGCAATAAATTAGGTTCAGCTACATCATGCAGCAATGCATATTTTTTGATCCATCCAATGATTTCATCCAATCCCGTTCCTGTCTTCAAATTCGAAAATAAAAACGGTGCCCCTTTTCGCATTTTCCGAGCATCATGCTCCATCACCTCCAGACTAGCACCAACATAAGGAGCTAGATCCATTTTATTGATCAACAATAAATCTGATCGGGTAATCGCCGGTCCACCTTTACGGGGCATCTTTTCCCCCTCACCCACATCGATCACAAAAATGGTAATATCCGCGAGATCAGGACTATAAGTTGAAGTCAAATTATCACCGCCACTCTCAATCAAGATCAATTCAAGATCTGGAAAGCGTTCAGCAAGTTCTTCCACAGCCTCTAGATTCATGCTCGCATCCTCACGGATAGCCGTATGCGGACAGCCACCTGTCTCTACTCCAATAATACGATCAGGAGACAACGTACTGTTTTTAGCCATGTATTCCGCATCCTCCTTCGTATAAATATCATTGGTAATAACCGCTAGATTCAATTCATGTTTCAAACGTTTACATAAACACTCCAACAGTGCAGTTTTTCCAGATCCAACCGGACCACCCACACCAATCTTAACATATTTTCTATTTTCCATTTGTTCGTATTTAATTAAGAAATGTAAACCCGTGTGTACAACCGTTCATGCTGCATACACCGGATATCAAATCCAACATTACATAGACCGATCAGATCACGATCCACCTCCAGAGTCTCATCACATAAAGTCATCAGGTCATCATGCAGATAAAACAAGATATCCTGCCCATCCAACTGTCCGAGAGGAACCAATTTTACAGCATTAGTCACCATCGTGATAGCAGCATTGTAATAGTAACCATGCAAAGCTTCCCGAATCGGGATGTCTAATAAAGCAGCCAACATACCATACACCAAACAATAATGACTATCCACTCTCTTCTGTTTAATCAACTCACCCCAAGAAATCAATATCGGTTGCTCCTGATAACGCGAAAAAATCTTATACAAGCGTACACCCAATTTCTTACTCGCTTCACGGATTTCCTTCGGACTCTTCAATGCCGTACATTCCTCATCCAAAGACCGCAACAAATCCAAATCATCATTTCGAGTAGCATCATAAGCAAGACGCATCAAAGCTGCATCATTAAACTTCAAGTTGTACCACAAATTGTGTCTCACATACGACTCTGCAGTAGCTTTATTATGTACGATCTCCTTCTGCACATAGGTCTCTAATCCATTCGAATGGGTAAACCCACCGATTGGTAACGTCGGATCTGACAAATGAAGAAGCTTGCCTAGAAATTTATTTTCCATATATTTTATGCTTTAATAAATAAAGGGATACTCTTTGTCGAAAATTTGAGCTCACGATGATAATTTGCATCGACATTAGCATTCAACTGACTTAATAACTGACGAGAAGCAAGCGTGTAGGGAATCCCCTGCTTATTCAGCCAGCTTTGCATCGTTCGCTCAAAAGGGATAAGCAATTCATTCCCCTCAATAAATAGAGGCAAATGCTTATTTCCTATTTCACAACTAATAAAAGCAATCTCCAAAAAATTCAACGATTCTATACAGATTACATCACAACTACGAATAGCAATTACAACAATTTTGTCAGCATCCTCATATAGAATATCCCCATTATGCAATTGAGAAGTATTCCCCAATAATTTAAAGGCGATATCCATGCCCTCCTCCGTACGCAAACGTTGAATACGTTTCGTAGATTCGTACCACTCAATAATGAGCAGATCACAACGCTTACTGACCACCTCATTTTTGATATTCCTTGTGATTTCTGTAATAATCATTATTATCCCTTAATAAATAAATTTTTTGATATCCCTAGACCAACCGTAGAACCATTGATTCCAGTGATAATTTCATGATCATTTGCGATAGAAGCATCTTTACTGTGTTTTTTCTTATAAGAAAGCTCTGCAACTTTTGCTTTAAGTGCCCAACCTTTACCTAAGCTAATACCAACCAGAGGATAGGCTCTCAGTAAATAACCGTTATAGCTACCATCAGCCATCACATTAGCAGCATTGACAACATGTTCATTTCCCCATATATAATGAGCCTCAACCTGACCAATTAAATTAAAATGTTTACCTAAAGACCAAGTATTGCTGTAAAATGGCCCGACCTCATGAAAATGATCAGTAAAATCCAATGCCTTATTTTTCGAAGTATTGAAACCATAGTTCAGCCCCACATTCATATTATCATTAAAAAAATAACCGACCCCCAGTGGTGCCGCACTTAGCTGATGACCTGCTTCAGTTTCATGGTAATTAAATGAACCATAAAGCATAACACCACCTTTTTGTGCGTTGGCAGATTGTATCGAAAAGCATGCTATTGCTAAACAGCTTGCTAAAAATAGTTTCAAATTTTTCATTATTATTTATTCACAATTTATGGTGTGACCTAGTGTCACACCATAAAAATTAGCGATCATATTAAAACAAGAAATACAATTGTCCCAAAGCAACCTTATCAATCGGTTCACATTTGATCACCTCACCATCGACACTCACTTCATAGTTTTCTGGATTAACGATGATTTCTGGAGTAGCATCATTGTGAATCATATCTTTTTTGGAGATATTACGGCAGTTTTCCACAGGTAGTAATGTTTTACTCAATCCGTACTCCTCTTTGATTCCTTTTTCAATCGAAATTTTAGAAACAAAGTTGAAACAAGTCTCTGTCAATGCTTTACCATAACCACCATACATCGTACGCAAGATGATCGGTTGAGGCGTAGGAATAGATGCATTGGCATCTCCCATTTTCGAAGCGATAATCATTCCGCCCTTAATAATCATTTCAGGCTTAGCACCAAACAAAGCAGGACGCCAGATCACCATATCCGCTATTTTACCCTGTTCTATAGAACCAACGTATTTAGAGATACCGTGTGCTATCGCAGGATTGATCGTATATTTAGCAACATAACGTCTAGCTCTAAAGTTATCATTTCCAGTACCTTCATCTTCAGGGAGCGCACCAGTCTGTTTCTTCATCTTATCAGCAGTTTGCCATGTTCTGGTAATAACCTCGCCTACACGGCCCATTGCTTGAGAATCCGAACTCATGATACTGAAAACACCTCGATCTTGTAGAATATCTTCCGCAGCAATCGTTTCAGGACGAATACGGGAATCCGCAAAAGCAACATCTTCAGGAATATCTTTACTTAAATGGTGACAGACCATCAACATATCCAGATGTTCATCAATCGTATTTTTAGTAAACGGACGAGTCGGGTTTGTAGACGCAGGCAATACGTTCGGGTACATCGCCGATTTAATGATATCTGGGGCATGACCACCACCAGCACCTTCAGTATGGAAGGTATGAATGACGCGACCATTGATCGCTGCCATAGTATCTTCTAAAAATCCAGCTTCATTCAACGTATCCGTATGAATTGCGACTTGTACATCATATTGATCAGCCACAGAAAGTGCACGGTCGATAGTCGCAGGAGTAGCGCCCCAATCCTCATGAATTTTCACCCCCAGTACACCAGCCTCGATCTGCTCCACGATCGGTTGTTCTGTCCCCACATTACCTTTACCGAAAAAACCAAAATTCATAGGTAAAGCTTCAACAGCCTGCATCATTTTACGGATATTCCATTTCCCTGGTGTTACCGTTGTCGCATTCGTACCATCAGCAGGACCAGTACCACCACCGATCATAGTCGTAATACCACTGTATAAAGCAGTTTCCGTCTGTGTAGGACTGATGTAGTGAATATGCGTATCAATACCTCCTGGAGTAACAATAAATCCAGCACCACCATGAACTTCGGTCGAAGCACCAATAATCATATTTGGTGTTATATTATCCATCGTATCCGGATTACCCGCGCGACCTACACCAACAATTTTTCCGTCTTTGATCCCGATATCACCTTTTACAATACCCCAGTGATCAATGATAATCGCATCTGTGATCACTAAATCCAATGTACCTTCATCACGCGTATGCACCGAAGATTGACACATACCATCACGAATAGTTTTACCGCCTCCAAACTTTGCCTCATCACCATAGTAAGCATAATCTTTTTCAACTTCTATGATGATTTCTGTATCTCCTAAGCGAACTTTATCTCCCCCTGTAGGTCCAAATATCGCCGCGTAATTTAATCTACTAACCTTTAAGCTCATGATTTTTTATTTTTAAAGCCATTTGCATCTGCTTTTTTCAAAGCGTTCATTTTTCCTACCTCTGTTTCAGTATCGCCATTCACCAGATCGTTGTGACCATATACTCTTCTCGCTCCAGCATATGGAACCAATTCTACAATCTTGGATTCCCCAGGTTCAAAACGAACAGCAGTACTCGCGATAATATTCAATCGTTTCCCAAAGGCTAATGCACGATCAAATTCCATCATTTTATTGACCTCAAAAAAATGATAATGAGAGCCCACCTGAATCGGTCTATCTCCCGTATTGACAACTGTCAATGTTGTTACTTCTCTACCTTCATTACAGATGATATCGCCATCTTGAATGAAATATTCTCCAGGAATCATATTTTCAATGTTCTTATTAAATTAACGAATAGGATTATGTACCGTTACCAATTTGGTACCATCAGGAAAAGTTGCCTCGATCTGTATATCGTGAATCATCTCAGGCACACCCTGCATCACATCTTCACGGGTCAACAAAGTCGCCCCATATTGCATCAGTTCTGCAACAGTCCGACCATCTCGTGCACCCTCCATAAGCTCACTGCTGATATACGCAATAGACTCTGGATAATTTAATTTGACACCTCTGGCCATACGCTTTTTTGCGAGTTCACCAGCTACATGAAGCAACAGCTTCTCAGTCTCTCTAGGTAATAAATGCATCTAATTACTATTTTATATTAACTTATATGTAAGAATTATATTACTATTATTTGATCCACAACGTACTCTTTTGATGTTTATAAGAAACAAAAAAACATGCAGATAATGCCCGAAAGTTTATGGCACAACCTTACTGGCCTGCATAACTTTTGGCAAAAGAAAGAAATTATATTAAAACTAAATTGGAATTTTGATACACTTGAATAGTATGTATCGCGGATTGAGGATTACTCCTATGTGTTCAGTTGGGAAACTAAAATCCTGCTTCCTATCATACGTTACCCCCATTGCCGATAGCCAAATAGGAATAATAGTAAAATAAAGCAATTGATCCGGCTCATTGAGTTCGTGCGGATCGTTACACTCCCATGCATCGAGCATACCTGAAAACAGCGTCAAATGATGGACATTGGAACTGATTTCAGGTAACTCAAATGATGAATAGTCTGTTGATAAAAACTTTACCTGTTTAGAAACACTAGCCTCCTGATGTAAATACGTATTCCCTTTGGCCGTAACCAAAGCAAACAGCATTACAAAAAGTGTCAATATATTCCGAAACATTACTTTCATTTTCATCTAAATTTCCAAGACAAAAGTACCAACTAAAACAAGTTTTAAATAGCACAAATCTTGAATAAAATAGTCTATATTATATCTTAAACTAAGATTTAGCTGTTTTTTTTCATTAAAAAGCATAACCTAATGAAACCATCACGTTGCGCGGTGCTCCAGGAAATGCACGTGTATAATCAAAGCCACCCAAAAAGTAGTACTTATCAAACACATTATTGACATTAACAGCCATCTTCAATGCACCGATATGGTAATATACCGCAGCATTCACAGTAGTATAAGAAGGCCAGTAACCCCACATAGCTTGACCATCACTATCTTTACCAATACTATTATCCATACGACGGCTATCCACGTAATAAACCCCTGCACCAAAACCAAGACCTTTCAAAGCATGTTGTGAAAACACATATTTTAACCAAGCACTTGCCATATTTTTAGGAGCTCCCGGTAATGATTGCCCAACCTCAGAAGCGATCGATGATGCTTTCACATCAGTATGATTATAAGTATAGTTTGCCATAATCTGAAATTCTTTGGTCAACTGCCCACGGAGATCCAATTCAACACCCTCAGAAATTGCTTTTCCAGATTGACGATATTCAGAAAATCCTGAATCTAATATCACACCAGTTGCGATCATCATATTTTGACGTTCTATACGGAATAAGGAAAGATCCATCTGCAACTGATCTTTAAAAAAACCAGTTTTAAAACCTGTTTCTAATTGAAAACTGCGTTCCGGAATAAAAGGTTTATCTGCACCATAATCTTGGTAATTTTGAATAAAACTTGCACCTACCGGGACGAAACCCTGAGAATAGCTCGCAAAATAGTTGATCTGCTTATTCAATTCGTACGTTAATCCAGCTCTAGGTAGCCAGGCATTTTGTGTAGCTTGATAACGCTTCTGCCCGTCGATAGTCTCGGAAGCATAATGTTCGTGACGTAATCCTACGATAACTTTAAGTTTATCAGCAATCGACATCTGATCTTGTATGTATTTTCCTGTAGTTTTATAAGGACTTAAAAATGGATAAGCTACATGCTCTCGCCAGACGTAAGAAGTTAGATCATGTGTCGTATAAGTTGGATTGTTCAAATCAAATGTCAGAGGTACAACCTGTCCGTTCACCGTCTTTTGTCTAGCTTCCCGCAACTGATTTTCCTGATCACCTCTATACTCCGCAAAATCAACTCCTGCTACAATGTGATGATCTACAACAGCACCATAATGGTCCCATTTAAAATAACCAACGACATTATCCGTATAATCTTTACCATGACGATCAAAAAAACGCATATTCATGATCGTATTTTTAGGAGCATCAGCAAATGTATTCAACGTCCGATGTTCATTGACATCTTCTTCATACACAGATTTCATATAGCTCAAGTGAAAGCTTAAATTCTCCGTAAGCTGTTGGGACAACCTACCGCTCAGTGAAAATGTCTTCGAATTATAAAAATCGGAAGGTTGACTTAACGTAAATGATCGAGGTAAAGCATAAAAATCATTTGCTTTAATTCCCATCCCCCGATCGAGATAACCATTAAATTGGTTATAAACCACATCAACGTCCACCTGCGTACCAGCTGCAGGTTTAAAAGTAAAAGATGGTGCAACAAGAATTCTTTTTTGACGATTGACATCACGGAAAGTTTTAGTATCCTCATACCCCGCATTGAAACGGTACAAAACACGCTTAGCGCTATCCAAAGGCCCTCCCAGATCCAGTGTTGTACGCATCGTCTGAAAACTTCCAGATGCAAAACCGATATTCCCCTTAAAACTGTCCAACGGTTTCTTTGTGGTCATATTAACCGTACCACCTGGCACCACATCACCAAACAAAGAAGCTCCTGGACCTTTCAAGACTTCAAGACTTTCCAAGTTCAATGTCAATGGTGTATTGTAGTAACTATTACCATAACCATAACCCGAACGTAAACCATTGACCAAACGCACACCCGTTTCATATCCACTTTTAAAACCACGGATAACCACATCATCATAAGAAGAAGCTTCCGTCACCCCTGCCAGATCTTGAAACAATGCACCTGTTGTAAAAGCTTGCTTATCTTCTATAAACTCCCGGCTTAAAACAGAAACAGATTGCGGTAGATTCTTTAATTTCCCAGAAAACTTACCCCCCAATTCCAGATCATTGGTGAGATAAGATTTGTTACGTCTCCCTGTGATCAATACCTCATCCAAAGTTTTATTATCTTTAATCAAGACAAGAGATAATCCTTTTTTTACATTCCAGTTACTCGCCGAAAGTGTTATTTTTTGATCGATATAACCAATTGCAGAAGCATGGATGACAATTGGAAAATTAATCGCTTCAGAAAAAGTAAATTCCCCTGACTCGTTGGAAGTTGTCACCTGCTTTGAACTGTTTATTGTCAATGTTACGCCAGAGACGATATCTCCAACCTCATCATAAGTTTTTCCAAAAATTGCTGTACTATTCTGCGCATGTACAGCCACTGGGAAAACAGTACCTAAGGCTATTGCAAAAGCCAAGGTCTTTATATTATATTTCATTGGAATACAATTATCTATTGTTTGTTCAATTATCTGTTATGCATAAATGCATAGTCTTTATTTTACAGAGCTTGCAAACTCAAATTGTGGAGTGTTTTTCCTGCTCCAAAATGTTCTCCAATATCACAGCACTTTCCGATTCATTAACCATCAGTTCCATGTGTATAGTGAGAAATCCAGATTCATCACGGTATTCTATCAATTGAAACCCCTGCTGCAACCAAAATTCATATGCACCCTCCAAAAATGGATGGGTATGTAAATAAAGTCTTTCAATCTGTTTTTCCTGCGCCACCACGAGTAAACTTTGAAACAGCTCTGTCCCCAGTCCAGTCCTACGATATTTGGGATCCACAAATAAGCGGGCTACTTCAACGGTCTTCTTAGCATCAATATCCAAGTGAGGGAACCGGTAATCATAATTAAGCATACCGATCACTCCGATTAATATGCCATCCGCGGTTCTTGCCTGTAGAAAAGTACCAGCGCGGTTCTGTAAATAAACCTGTTCAAACGCCTTTAAATCTTTAGGCACCTGATTCGGATCCAACATCGGAAATAGTTTTCTTCTGAAATCCAGAACATAAGGCAGAACTTCTACCACATCTTCTGAGCCAACATGATATATCGAAATATTTTTCATTATTGATTTTCATTAAGCATCGGAATAAACATCCATTTTCCTTGCTTCTCTATACTCAACAAAGACAATTCATAAGTTTCTTCCAACAAATTTTTCACTTCTTCGCGCTCCAGACCATTAATATCAAGAACACTTTGATCACGCATTAGGTAAAATTGGTCACCAAACATATAAGCCAGATTAGGATCGTGCATAACACATAAAACTGTCGTCCCCTCCTTAACCAGCTCTTTCGCTGTTCGCAAAACAGCCATTTGATAGTTTAGATCCAAGTGATTAGTAGGTTCATCCAACATGAGGACATCAGGTTGCTGCACCAGTACACGGCATAATAAGATCAACTGCCTTTCTCCTCCAGACAATTCGGTATAAGGCTTATCACGAAGATGTTCAAGATCAAACTTTTTTAAAATCGCATGTACAGCTTCATGATCTTCTTTACTTGGTGAGAATCGTGAAAAGGAAGCCCTTCCAGTCAAAACCACATCAAACACTTTATAGGGAAAAGTCATCTGATGAAATTGATTGAGAAAACCCAAGCGCAACTGACTACTACTACCGATCTTAATCTTTCTACGTTCTACATCGCCGATAGTCACTTGACCATCGTAGCGTTTTTCTAAGCCTGCGATCACATTAAACAACGTTGATTTCCCACTGCCATTGCGCCCTAGGATGATCGACAATTTTCCCTTTGGAAAAGAGACGTTCACATCACGCAATACGATATCATTTCCATAAGAGAAAGATAATTGCTTTGTTGAAATAGTAGCTATCATGAGTTCCAATTCATCGCGTTTCGACGCATCAAGTAAATAAATAAGGGCGCTCCCACAATCATAGTAAACACACCGATCGGAATTTCGAAAGGCATGACAGCACGAGAAAAATCATCGATTAAAAGTAGGAAACTACCGCCGATGCTGATATTAGCCCACACCGAAATATTATTATTAGGTCCAAATATCATTCGGCTAATATGTGGAATAATCAACCCAAACAGACTGATCACCCCTACCGCAGCTACTGCAGATGCCGTAATCATCGTCGCAACTCCAATTAGAATCAATTTAATGATTCTGGGATTGACACCGATGGCTAAAGCTTCCTGATCACCGAGAGACAATAGATTCAGCTTACATCGATAGAGCACGATCACAAATAAACCAACTGAAATTGGTCCCATAGCGCTATATACCTTAGACCAAGAAGCAGTATGTAAGTTGCCCATTGTCCATTGAACAATAGCTTGAAGTTTATAAGGATCACTTAAATACTGCAATAAAGTTAAAAGAGCAGTAAAAACCCCAGAAATCACCATCCCAGCCAATACCATCCCTACAATAGAAGTCCTTGCTCCAGAGTAAGAAACCAAATAAGTCAGCCCCACTGCACAAACTCCAAAAATAAAAGCAGAGAGATTAACAGACATAATCGGAAACAACATTGCGAGTGCTGCTCCAAAAGCAGATCCCGAAGAGATACCTAATGTAAACGGATCTACAATTGGATTACGGAAAATAGCTTGTAGAACTCCTCCTGACGAAGCCAAAGCTGCACCGACCATAAAAGTCAATAACACCCGTGGCAATCTCACCTGCCATAAAATGGTATTTAAACTTGCATCCGAAAGCAGATGTTGATCTTGTATCAACCCTAATTGCAAACACATCCGCTGAAACAATTCGACCAGACCGACATGTTGTGTAGAACCAATAGTAAGCGACAACACAAAAAGCGACAGTGGAAATAAGATCAACAGGACGATGATTTTTATATTTTTCATGATTATAGTAAACCCTTTTTACCGTACATGACTTCAAAAGCTCCCTGCATTTCTTTTTTCAATTGCTCTTCCGAATAGCTTGGAAAGCTCCAATGACGAACTTGTTTAGCAAACAATAAAAACTTAACAGTATGTGGATCGAAAGGAAACGATGGTGACATGACAAAAACCTGTTTATTTTTCACAGCAGGAAGATCTGCTAACTCTTTCAGATCATAAACATCCGACAATTTAGAGTTCCACAAGATTATTAAATCGGGATTCCACTTATACATCGTTTCTGCACTGATATTTGGAGCTTCCATAGGTAGAGGACATGCATTTTCAGCTCCAGAAAGACGAATCGCCATATCAATAAGACTTCCTTTTCCAGAAGTAGACATGACACGGCCTTTTGACCAAGCATAATAAACAGACTTCGCATTTTCAATCGATGGAACTTGCATACGATCGAGCTCCCCATCAACATAATCAACAATTTCCTGTGCTCTTTCTTGTTTTCCAACAAGCGTTCCCATCCCCAGCAATTCCGCCATTATACTTTTGTCATCTGCCGAGGAACAGGTAAAAACAGGGATATCAAGACCTTCTAATTGTTCTATATTATCTTGATCGGTATTGAAGGTAATCACCAAATCAGGTTGTAAAGCAATAATACTCTCGACATTACTGGACTGCCCACCATAAGTTGGGGTTGGCAATGTTTTGGCAGCAATCCTCGAATCAAGTTTCGATAAAAAAGCATAAGTATCTTCCATTTGATATACCTGTTGTGGAATACTAACAACCTGATCACCGGCTTGAAGCATATACACCTCATCAAGCAACGAAGGAAATAAAACGACAACCCGTTTGGCAACATCGTTCAACTTGATCACTTTTCCACGGCTATCGGTTGCGCTAATCGGTTTCGATAGATCATTCTTAGTAACATGACTACACCCACTAAAAGTGGCTATAGATAAAAAAGCTACTAAGCAAAATAATTTATAACTCATTTTCATTTCTTAATTTTTTTATCAACCGCTTTACTAGATTTTCTGACAGTAATATCCCATCTTCCAACTGTACCTGAGATTGAAATTTTGCAAGCAGCTGCTCATATAAACGACCATCATAAGGAACACGATACATCGCGCGATCGGTCTCCATAAACAATGGTAAATGCCTATTCCCCAAATAATAAGAAAAGTCAGCCGCCTGTACTGTATTAACGGGATTAAAACAAATGGTCAATGTCGGTTTAATTGCAATAGTAGCAATCAATTTTCCTTCATGGAACAGACCATCTCCAGAGCACCATTCACGACCTTTTTCCAGCTCCATCAATAAAGTTTGCCCAGTAGTAGTAGCTCTTGTCAATCTTTTTTTATTCACTTCAAACCATTCCAGCTGAAGTAGCGATACAGTATCCTGAGCAAACGCTCCCTGCGGCAGCACAGCATCAATATATACCAACTCTGCTTGCATAGCTCCTATTTTACTTCAGCTTGAAGTCTTGATTCTTTTTTTTGCTTAACCTTTTCTTTCAACCAGGTGCACCACTCATCAATACCCTCATTCTTCAATGTACTGATAGTAATCACTTCAATATTCGGATTTACTTCACGGGCATCTTTAGTTACAGCATCTACTGAAAATGGCACATACGGCAATAAATCAGATTTTGAAACTAGCATCAGCTCACTCGTTAAGAACATACGCGGATACTTTTTAGGTTTATCATCACCCTCAGTGGTTGCTAATAATGTAACACGATAATCTTCACCTAAATCAAAAGCAGAAGGACATAGTAAATTCCCCACATTCTCAATAAATAAAAGATCTGTACCTGTAATATCAATATGATCAAGTGCTTGCAAAATCATCTGCGCTTCGATATGACACATACCACCAGTTACAATCTGCAACGCGTTGATGCCAACTTCACGCATTCTGATCGCATCGCGCTCCGTTTCAGGATCACCCACTAATACAGAAATATTAAGATCATTTGCAAGTAGCTTACCTGTTTCTTGCATTAAAGTTGTTTTACCTGAACCAGGAGACGAACAAACATTGATCACACAAACGTCTTTTAAACGTTCACGGATAGCATTTGCAACATAATCATTGGCTTTTAATAAATGTAATGTGGTGTTATCACACTGTACAGAACCGACGCGGTTTCCAGCACTTTTTGGACTAGATGTGTTAGTTGACATAATTTCTTATTTTTCTTGTTTAAAAATTACTTTTGATATATATAATTCATTTCCCTGAACGATTGTGGACGAAGGTTGACCACAGGTGCATACAAAACGATGATAAAGCACCGGAAAATTTTTTTGACAATGTTCACAGTAAGCCATGATCTCGTTGACGACAACCTCAAGTTCCATATCCATATAGCCATTATTATCTAAAATAAAAGCATCAAAGGCATTTTGAATTAAGACAGGCTGCACATTTGAAAGCAGACCCGCAGTTACTTGAATCTTTTGGATATCTTCAACCTTGGCACCATAATGGCCCTCCAGAGTATCGAAGATATCTTTTACAATACTAAGCTCGTGCATAATAGTGTTTAATCTTAGATAATATAGAATTGTTTCATGTGAGTAGCAGACAGGATATACCTGACTCTACCACTTACAAAGTAAGTGAGTGGAAGGGAGATTAAAGAGGTATCTTTATCTGCTCGAAAAGGAGAAATTTACGAGATTGAACCGGTAGATCAGCATAGGATGTATAGGAATCCACATATGCTGTTTGATTAGGATATAACAAATGAACCGTTAGATCGTAAATTGCGAATAATGTGTCCAATTTGAAATCTTTATCAAGATCTAAATCGATATCCCAAAAATACATCTGTTGAAAAAGTGAATTTCTTTTATCCGACAAATGGGAATCGCCGTTTTCGATAAGCTGATCAGCAGGATCAAATCTTCTTTGAAATGTAGATGAATTAGCACGATTCCGTACTGTAGCAAGTGAGGTAGATCCTAATGATTGAAAAGGAAAAAACCAGATTGACAGTACAAAAATAACCAGTCTCAACATCATAAATAGCGAATTTAAAAACTTATTGTTTTTAACCCAACAAATTTACTGTAAAAAAGCACTAGTAAAATAGCACAAATCTTGAATTTTATTTCACGAAATAGGGTAATTTCTTATTTCTCCATTATGCAATTACAGATCCCTAGCTATTTTATGTAGTTATTAACAACCCATAGTTACAGCTATTCGTAAAGTCAACGGAAGTAACTAGATCAATATTCAATAATAAAATCCAACAAACCCTCCTTATAGTAAGGGAGGATGCGTTGGATGAAGAAAATTCGAATAATTATTTTTTACTAAACGTAGACTCAACCTGAAAGTTTTGAAATTTACCCCTCAGTATCATCTTTTTTGAGGTAAGATCATAAATATCAAATACCAATGTCTGCCCTCCATTCTGTCTTATTGTTATTTTCTGACCATTATCAGAAAGCACATATGTACCAGAAATCGCAATCTTTTTAGTAACAACATCACTACCATCAAAATCAATATCGACACTAATACCTGTAAACGTTTCGTCTGCTTTAAATGTATATTCAATACCATCTGTATAAGGAACTTCCTTCATCGTATTTAATTCGATCATCTCTTGGAGAACCCAGCGCCCAGTTACACTATTAGACTCTCCCATATTGTTATCTTCCTTTGAACAGGACACAACAAACACAGTAACAAAAAGGAAAATAATGGCTACTATTTTTTTCATCTATAATTTATATTTAAAATTTAACAAAAAGCTAACTGAAGATCCAATAATACAAATTTCCGTCATCAAGAAACAATAAAGTTTATCTTGTACAAAGGTATCATGTAAAGCGATAAAGTCACAAAATTAAATAAAGCATGTTCCTGTACAAATTAAACCCTGGAAATTGTGGCTTATAAGCCACCTAATGATAATTTTATGATCATGCTATCAATTAACTTATAACTATTCGTTCGCTTTCAGAAAATTATTAACCTAAAGTATTTCCAGTATCCATCTACAGTCCTATCCCATAGTGCACGATGATCAGAATCTTTCTCTACAGATAATAATATCAATAAAAAAAGCTTGTTGATATGAAAGAAAATTAGGTAATTTAAGCTCATTTTAAGCATTCAGAATAATAGAACCAATAGAGTAGAACAATGATTTTAAAAGATAAAACAGTTTTAGTAACAGGAGCCGATGGAGGTCTCGGAACAGCGCTAGTACAAGAACTCATCAGTAGAAACGTTAAGAAAGTATATGCAACAGGCTTAAAATTACAAAATTTAAAAAATCAGTTTCAGAATTATGACAACAGAGTTGAACTTTTAGAACTTGACGTAACAAGTACGGAAAGTATACAAGCGGCAGCCCTAAATTGCAACGATACAGAAATACTGATTAATAATGCCGGGATAGAACTTAAAATTCCTTTTCTAAAAGAAGAAGCCGCAAAAACTGCTTTATTTGAGATGAAAGTGAACTATATAGGTGTAATCGAAATGATTAACAACTTTATCCCACATCTTCAAAAAAATAAAGACACTTGCATCGTCAATATTCTTTCAATAGGAAGTTTAGCTGTTATAAAAAGATTAGGTACCTATTGTGCCTCCAAAACTGCAGCTCATATTTTGACAGAAACAATCCGTGAAGAACTCGAAGCTTTAGGAATCAAAGTTATCGGTGCTTACATGGGGTATGTCAATACGCAAATGACAAAAGAAGAAACGAAATCACATAAATCAGAACCTGAAGAAATAGCTTATGAGATTTGCAAAGGCATTGAAAATGAAGAAGAACGTATATTTCCCGATGCTACAACGTTAAACTTTGTTAAGAAAAACCCGATCAAAACGGTCTTTTTTGATTAAATTAGGCTCAATTAATAATAAATATTCTTTTACAGGTCGGTACTGTCGAAGCTAAAAGTCACTTAGCTGTCCCCGGTGACCGATAAAAACTGATACAGGATCATCTACAACTTGAGTTACCATCCGTTTCTTTTATAAATGAGAATATAATCTGACAAAAAATAATCACTAAAAATAAATATGGATAGAAAAGTAATCTTATATATTGCAACAAGCTTGGATGGTTATATTGCCAAACCAAATGATAACCTTGATTTTTTATCAATAGTAGAAAAAGAAGGAGAAGACTATGGTTATGCTTCATTTATAAAATCAGTAGATACAGTAGTTCTTGGCAGAAAAACATATGACTGGATCATTGCCCATGTTCCAGAATTTCATCATGCTGATAAAAAGACATATATTATAACCAGAACTGCTAGACCAGATGAAGGTAATATCACGTTCTACACCGAAGATTTAAAAGACCTTATTTTAAAATTGAAAAGTGAAACCGGCAAAAATATTTTCATTGATGGTGGTGCAGAAATTGTTAATGAACTTTTAAAAGAAAATTTAATTGACGAATTTGTGATTTCAATTATACCAATACTATTAGGCGACGGAGTAAAACTTTTTAAAGATGGAAGACCGGAGCAAAAATTAACACTTATTTCAACAAAACAGTTTGAGACTGGACTGACACAACTTCATTACAAGCGAATTGATAACTGATTGACATTTCAATTCTTCTCATGCCGTATTTAACTAAAAAATAGAGTCAGATCTGTGTCCACAAATTAAAGTAGCACGATAGCGATGGACCATTAGTAAATTCTATTTTTTAGTTAAAGCGCCATCAAATGTAATTCTAAATTGCAGTACAACCTAATATCTTTTTTAGGTTAGTCAATAACATCCTATTTTTTATTTTCTTGAAAAAAAACCCTTTTTCCAAGGAGATAAACCACAAAAATAGAATAATTGGTCTATTTGAAATTGTTCAAGAATAGTAAAAACAATCTATTACCAGTACAAGAGCATTTATCCCCGAAGCGACACAGATAGTGTTCAAAATCAACATCAAACTTCTTTTTAAAGGATTGAAAATATAGTTTTGAAAAGTGTAACATGAATAATATATTTGCACTGTTTATAATTAATCTAAATAAAATCAATAAACACTATGAATAAATTTATCATCTACCTTATGTTGTTGCTTCCATGCTCTCTCCAAGCTCAAGCACAACAAAAAACGGAAATATATGGGAAAATATTCTCCGCCGATGGAAAGCCTGTAGAAGGTATCACGGTCAAACTGCTTCCTCAGGACATCAGTGTTTCAACGAAAGCCAATGGTTCTTATCTCCTCAAATCCTTGAAACCAGGTCCTGCACAAATCCACATCTCAGCTATAGGAGTCCAATCTCAAATCCGCGACATCCAGATAGAAGAAAAAAGAAATATCATTTCCAATATCTATCTCACCGAAGACCAGTCCACTTTAGACGAAATTGTAATAAACGGAGCTAGCAAGAATAAGTATACTCGAAAACAAAGTTTATACGTTTCCAAAATGCCACTTCGTAATATGGAAAATTCACAATATTATGCTGTCGTTACCAAAGAGTTACTTAAAAGCCAGGTAAATACAAATTATGATGACGCATTGGCAAACGTCTCTGGTATAGACAAATTATGGTCATCCACTGGACGTCCTGGAGATGGAGTCACTTATTACCCATTACGAGGATTCACCACACAAGCCGCGATGGTCAATGGCGTAGTGAGTATTGCTAGCACAAGTCCAGATCCGGCCAACTTAGAAACCATCGAGGTTATCAAAGGACCTTCTGGCTCCTTATATGGTGGCGCTGCTGTTGGTTTTGGTGGATTGATAAATAATGTCACTAAAAAACCGCTGGATACCATAGGTGGACGGGTCAATTATATCTTTGGCAGTTATGCACAGCACCGTGTAACAGCAGATGTCTACGGACCTCTAACAGCTAATAAAAAACTTTTAGGCCGTGTCAACACAGCATATTCGCATACAGGAACTTTTCAGGATGCAGGATTTAACAAATCAATTTTTGTTGCTCCTTCATTATTATACAGACCGAATGACAAATTAGACATCCAATTGGATGCTGAAATTTATCAGAGCAAAGCGACCAATCCAATGATGGTATTTCTCAATCGTTCCCGTCAATTGTTTGCAAGAACTCCCGATGAATTGCAATTTGATTTTAAAAAGTCGTATACCAACAATGATGTTACTTTTAAAAACCCAAGTACCAACTTACGTGGAAATGTAAATTACCGCATCAACGAGCAATGGACATCCAATACAACTGTTAGTTATAATAGACGTAAATCTGATGGTTACTTCCAGTATATCATGTACTTGCAAAATGCAAATGACACATTGATCAACCGATATGCGGCACTGCAAAATTATGTAGCCAATAGCATCAATGCACAACAGAATTTTATTGGAGATTTCCACATCGGCGATATGCGCAATAGATTACTTATAGGACTGGATCTCCTTTCCCAAAAATCGGAAACACACAACTCTCCTTATGTACAGACAGATCAAATCAATACGTCATACGATGATCCAGATTACTATAAATTTAACGCAGCTTTCATCGATGCGGCAATTGCTGCTTCCAACGGCGCACAGACCAACAACCGTAGCCGCACACAGGTATTTGGAGCATATGTTTCCAATGTCTTAGATGTAACTTCACAATTACATTTAAACTTTGCCCTGCGCATGGATTACTTTAATAATAAAGGAACGTACAACATTGATAAAGATACCACTACTGGAAAATTCAACCAAACAGCCTTCTCACCGCGCGTAGGTCTCGTGTATGAAGCCATAAAAGATCAAGTTTCATTCTTTGCTAACTATCAGAATGGCTTCAAAAATGTTTCACCAGTAGTACAGCCTCACCCCAGTGTATCCGGCGATTTCAAACCGCAACAAGCATCACAGTGGGAAGCAGGAGTAAAATTCAATCTGCTTGAAGATAAAATTGGCCTTACTGCCAGCTACTACGATATCAGTGTTGATAATATGATCCGTCCTGAAACAGTAGAAATTGATGGTAAAAGCTATAATATCAGTGTACAGGATGGTACACGCCTAAGCCGTGGTCTTGATTTCGACTTAACAGCAGCCCCTATTCAAGGATTAAATATGATCTTAAGCTATAGCTTCAACGATAGTAAAACAACAAAAGCGGCCGCTAATGTAAACAACCTTCGCCCAACCGAAGCTGGACCAAAACACCTAGCCAATATCTGGGCAAATTACACTTTGCAACAAGGAACGTTAAAAGGTGTAGGTATTGGTCTTGGAATCAATCATGCTAGTGAAAATATCATTACAAATAGTATCCCGACAGGAACTTTTGTACTTCCTTCGTATACTTTACTTAATGGTAGTCTTTCTTACAGTTACAAAAATATGGAGTTTGCTGTTAAGGCAAATAATCTAACTAACCAGACTTACTTTAAAGGTTGGACAACAGTTAATCCGCAAATGCCGAGAAATATCTTAGGTAGTATTGCTTACCACTTTTAAATTAAAAAAGGAAGAATCTATAAATAGATTCTTCCTTTTTTAATTGGTCACAACAGATCCTGTAACTGCATCCAGAAAATTAAGCAAAACCAATTATTTCAACCATGAAGCCACTAAAGATCTATTATCTGCTATCCATTGTTTCGCTGTAGCTTCTTTATCCTTACTTTCCTGCATTTTCATCAGCAAGTTAGACATGGTGGCTACATCAAAATGAATCTGAGAAAAGAAGCGGGTCAATTCGGGTTGGTCAGCAGGAAATTCCTTTCGAGTAAAAATCTTGATCTGCTCTGCAGTTCCTAAAGATTCTCGAGGATCTTCCAGAAATTTTAATTTCATCTTACCAAACATCCAGTGTGGTTGCCAAGCTGCGACAACGATCCAGCGTTTTTCCTTAATCGCATTTTGCAATTCAGTAATCATCGCCACTGTAGACGAATTTACCTGACGATAATTTAAATCATAGTCTTTTATCGTTTGATCTACCGCAGCTGTTATACCAGCTCCTTTTTCAATCCCCATAATCTGATGCTTAAATTGATCTTCGTGCACTTTTAACTCTTCAATAGAATTAATTGGAACATAATCGGGTACAACTAAACCATTTTTAGCGTGCGCATAACTCGTACCGATATCAACAAGATTAGGAAATTTTGCTATTTTAGAACCATGAGTTAAAGGAAGCCAAACATCCATATAGAGGTCCGTATCACCATTATTCATAGAAGCTAAGATCATATCTGGTGTAGCACGTTGGATGACCAGATGATAATCCTCCTCCTCCAAAACTGCTTTAGCAACATAGGTCATAGCGACCCCTTCGGCCCAACCATCGACCATACCTACATTGATATATTTTTTATTACCATCTGGTTGACAAGCGCTAAGAAATATGATAACGCAACAGATTAAAGCTATTTTAATGTTCTTCATATTATTTTTTATTCTGTACAAAACCCTGCGTTATCCTATCCAAGATAATAGCTAAGATCACAACAGATAAGCCACTTTCAAATCCAAGTCCTATATCTAGGTTATTAATTCCTTCAAGTACTTTCTCTCCTAAACCACCCGCAGCAATCATTCCGGCAATCACGACCATAGAAAGTGACAATAATATGGTCTGATTTATACCCGCAAGAATAGTTTTCATAGCTAGTGGTAGCTCAACCTTAAACAAAATCTGTCGATTAGTCGCTCCAAAGGCACGTGCAGCCTCTACAATATCTTTTGGAACTGCATCGATACCCAGAGTTGTCAAACGGACAGCTGGTGGCATCGCAAAAATAATAGTCGCAAATGCGCCAGGAACCTTACCGATACTAAAAAACAACACTGCCGGTATCAGATAAACAAAAGCAGGCATCGTCTGCATCAAGTCTAACATAGGGCGAATAATCTTCGCAGCTAGTTTATTTTTTGCCGCCCAAATACCCAAGGGGACAGAAAGTATCAAAGCTGTCGCCGTTGCAACTAAAACCAATGATAAAGTCTCCATCGTCTCCTTCCAAAAACCCATCATGTAAATAAGTGTCAAGCCTAACAAGGTTATTAGCGCAACGCCTTTACCTGACTTCCACCATGCCAGACCTGTAAAAAGTCCGATCACCACAAAAAAAGGGACTGCTAAAAATATCCACTCTAATCCAATAATGGATGAATTACCCGTATGTTTTATAAAATCAAATAAAGGCTTAAAATTTTCTGTAAGCCAATTAATTGCAACTTCAATGTATTGACCTATATCTATTATTTTACTCATTGTTACTGATTATTTGCTTTTTCTTTTAATTCGTTAATTTCCTCTTCGTTAAACTTTGTTGCTTCGATAATAAGTGAAGTTTGCGTCACAATACCTAACAATCTATTTTGATCATTGACCACTGCAATTGGCGATCTTGTTTCCGAAATCAACGGTAACATTTCTTCAACAGTAACATCCTTAGATACCGAAGGAACATTCAAATGAATAATAGATTCTACAGTAGGATCTTTCCGCTTGGCAGCCTGAATAACTTCATTGATATTGACAAACCCTAAGAAGGTATCATGAATATCCACTACAGGGAGTATTTCAAGTCCCGTTGTTCTCATTTTCCGAAGTGCCCCTTCAGGACCATCTTTTTTGAACCTAACCAATGTCGGTTTCTCGGTCATCAATGATCCTGCTGTGATAATCGATTTTCTATCCACCTTATCCACAAAAGCTTTTACATAATCACTCGCTGGATTCGTTAGAATATCTTCGGCTGTACCAATCTGCTCAATAATTCCATCTTTCATAATCACGATACGATCTCCAAGCTTAATCGCTTCATCCAAATCATGAGTAATGAAAACAATCGTTTTTTGCAAGGTATCCTGAAGCTCCAATAGCTGATCCTGCATCTCGGTTTTGATCAAGGGATCTAATGCTGAAAAAGCCTCATCCATCAACATGACTTCCGGATCATTGGCCAAAGCACGCGCCAACCCTACTCGCTGCTGCATACCCCCTGACAGCTGAATTGGAAACTGCTGTTCAAAACCATTAAGACCAACTATGTCAAGCGCTTTTTGAGCTTTCGCCTCGCGAGATGCTTTGTCCTCCCCTCTAATTTCTAAACCAAAAGCGGCATTAGTCAAAACAGTATGATGTGGTAATAATCCAAATTTCTGAAACACCATACTCATTTCAGTTCTACGCACTTCCAGAAGCTCTTTATTGTTTTTACTTGTGATATCATCATTATTGATAAAGACTTTACCCATTGTAGGTTCATTCAATCGGTTCAGGCAACGTAGTAAAGTAGATTTACCACTTCCAGAAAGTCCCATAATGACAAAAAACTCTCCTTCGTAAATTTCAAAATTAGCTTTATTGATACCGATTGTACAGCCGGTTTTTTCTAGTATTTCTTTCTTTGGGTAACCTTCATTCAGTAATTTAAGCGCCAATTTCTTTTGTTTACCGAAAACAATCGTTAAGTCCTCGACTTTTATTTTAACTTTTCTGTTTTTATCCATTTTTAATTTTTTGGTATGAAACGAATTGTCATGGCACAGATGGTATATTCAATAGAAAAAACCTTCATGTTATTTTTAATAACATAAAAAACAATTTCTAAAGTTGAGTTAGTTCGACCGAAGAACTCCTTCTTGTTCAATCAACTTGATATTTAACACACTTTACTCTTAGTTCGATGAAGAGCAATCATGAAAAAGAAATGAATCTTTTAAAAGACGAGACATTAATAAACACCTCTAAAATACTATAACAAGTATATCGCGAACAACTCAGAAATAGCTCAAAAAAGAGCTATAAAATAACGGAACAAACCGATGCATCCGTGTCATATGACGGTACAAAGGTACGAAAAATAAAATAAACAACATTTATTAGCTTTAACACACTGTACGACAGAGCCATCAAAACAAACCTAATAACCAATCATTTAAAAATAAAATCAGGCCGTCGACTCGGTTTTTATGCCACTAAGTTTGCCTCCTGTATTAACTATAAAAGTTAATATAGGATGACCGTTATGAAAAGTATTGATCACGGTCAACACATATTTCTTTAACAAAAAAAGTTAGGATATGCTTTATAATTTAACATCATGCAAACATGCCTAAAAAATCAAGAATCTAACCATTCTTTTAATAAAACCGATTTTTCTCTACTGACAATAATATCAAATTCAGAATTAAAAAGAACAACTTTCAATTTACGATTGAAATAATGAACCAATTGACTTACAGCATCAATCTGAATAATGAACTGACGATTTGCCCTAAAAAAAATTCTTGGATCTAATTGCTTCTCTAGATCATCCATACTTTGATTAAGAACAACATCTTTTCCACTCTTAAGGCGTGCTTTTGTCAATTTCAAATCGACATAAATACAATTCACTTCATTAACTAATATAGTTTGATAACCATCACGAAAAGGAACTAAGAAGCGGGACCGATAATCTTTAGGTTTTACATAATGAAGTAATTTATCAATAGATATTTGGTTATTCATCATTGATCCTAAACCCTCAACCTTTCGCAATGCAGTTGATAATTCCTCTTTTTCAACCGGTTTCAAGATATAGTCGACACTATTATATTTAAATGCCTGTACAGCATATTCATCATACGCCGTAGTGAAAATAATAGGACAATCGATCGTCACTTTTTCAAAAATATCAAAACTGATTCCATCAGAAAGTCGGATATCCATTAAAACTACATCTGGAATTTCTTGATTTCGAAACCAGTCTACCGTATCAGTAACACTATCCAAAACAGCTACGATCTGAGCATTTGGATAAATATCCCCAATTAAACGTTTAAGACGATCGGCATTTAATTTTTCATCTTCAACTATTACTATTTTCTCTATCATATGCTACTAATTGAATACATACCCTAAAAATATGCTGATCCTTTATAACTTCAGGCACCTTCTCTCCTAAGAGCTGAAAACGACTGATTATATTATTAAGCCCAATACCCGTCGATACAATCTCAGGATTGTCTATGGGTGATAACGTATTTTCAATCACAACTCGACCTACTTCATCATTGGAAATAGTAATCATTAAAGGTCGCTTCTTTCTTGTGGTATTATGTTTAATTGCATTTTCAATAAGCAACTGCAAAGTTAGTGATGGGATATACATACCACGACTATGGTCATTAATGTTAATTGTAAAATTAACACCGCTACCAACACGGTGCTCAATTAAAAATATATAAGCATTTAAAAATTTAATCTCCTTATCAAGCGTGATCATATTTTTTTTACTATTGACCAATAAAAAACGATAGACCTTGGCAAAATTTTCAGAATACTCAAAACCAAGCTGCTGATCTTCAAGAATTAACTCAGAAAGCACACTCAAATTATTAAAAATAAAATGAGGATCCAATTGCATCTTCAATGCATTTAGCTCTGCTTCTACTGATGCTTGCCTCAATTCTGCTGCCTTTATCTTATGTTCGGACATTTCCGTAGCTGTTTCAATCCAATTATTAATCAGATAACTCATGGTATTGATAGAAATAATCATAAAAGAAATGACCAAACTAACCACAATCCACTGTAACATACCTTTTATTTCTTCAATAGATGGAACGGATTCTACCTTCGCAGATTGAGGATCTAAAATCGCGAAACAGACCATATTCATCAAAATAAGAATCATAACCGCCGAAAAATTGAGCGTAATCTCAAGAAAAAGTCTTTTAGACTTATTTTGTGGCCAAGGAACCCGCAGATTTAACCTCCTATGTATAAGTATACTTGCTTCAGAAATTAAAAAGCAAAATAAAAATGATATCCCCCATTCCGTTAAAAGTTCAGAAAAGCTCCTTCCAAAATAATCTTGCCAAAATTCAGAATAAGGATCTAAGATATATGAAACCAAATAATGCAAAACAAATGCAAAAATCACCAAGAACATTCGTTTAAAACGAGTCGGTAATAATCGCTTTGTTTTATCAGAAATATATTTGATTTTTTCCATCTTTAAATAAAATCTAATTCAATATTTGCCATCACGATTCTGGCCATCTTTATATAGTTCAACAAGCTTTTTTCTATCAGATATAAATTTGCAATATGACAAATAGTAATCAAATAGATTTTTTTTATCTATCCGGGTATCAAACTCATTAATAGTTTCTTCAAGAATAAAAAAATAAAAACCACATAGTTTAAAAAACTCTTTGTCCTTACAAAGATGCCCATTTCTTTCTTCTTTTAACAAAGATCGTTTTTATGAAATACTATAAACAAGATATTCAGTCCCAACCATCATATTTTGTAACTGAATATGACTAAATGCATACTGAACCGAATAAAAGAATAATCTCTTTATTCAAAGTACAAAAAAGCGTGAAGATCGAGATAATAATAGCAAAATAACCAATAAAAGAAGTTGAGGACAAGTACCCTAATAAACTGGATTTTACAAATTATATATTTATAAAAACTAGTGCAAAAAGTACCATAAAACAAGTAAGGTGCGGCAAAAGCCACACCTTATCAAGGGTTAATATTGGTAGTATAAATATCAATTCTACAATTCCTCGTCGTGTTGGGTAATATCTAAACCAAGCTCTTCCTCGACCTCATGAACACGAAGTGGTGTAATTAAATCCGTTAATTTGATCAAAAGGAAAGATCCAAAGAATGCAAAAACAGAAACTGCAATCAACGCAACAATATGTGCTACAAATAGACCTGTCTCACCAAAATATAAACCATTCGTCGTAACAACACTGTTGACACTACTATTTGCAAAAACCCCAGTAAGCACCATACCGACCATACCGCCTACACCGTGACAAGGAAATACATCTAACGTATCGTCAATACTGGTTTTACTACGTAAGAATACAACTAAATTACTAACTAAAGCCGCTACAAGCCCTATAACGATCGAATGTGAGATCGTCACAAATCCTGCTGCCGGTGTTATAGCAACTAGTCCAACAACAGCTCCGATACAAGCTCCCATAGCAGATGGTTTTTTACCTCGGATCAGGTCAACAAATATCCAGGCAATTGAAGCTACAGCTGACGCAGTAGTTGTGGTTGCAAAAGCATAAGCGGCAAGACTATTAGCCCCACCTGCAGAACCTGCATTAAATCCAAACCATCCGAACCATAAAAGAGCAGTTCCTAAAATCACGTAACTAATCCGAGCTGGAGAATGCGTAGGCTTTTTACGGCCTTTTAGATAGATAGCTGATGCCAAAGCAGCCCATCCTGCCGACATATGAACAACTGTACCACCTGCAAAATCTAAAACACCGAATTTGGCCAAGATACCTTCAGGATGCCAAGTGGCATGAGCCAGTGGCATATAGATAAAAATACTGAACAAGATAATAAATACCATAAATGAATTAAAGCGAACACGCTCTGCAAAAGCTCCTGTTATAAGAGCAGGAGTAATAATTGCAAATTTAAGCTGAAACATAGCAAATAATACCAGTGGAATAGTAGGTAGAGCTGACCAACTCACATTCCCCAACATCCCCTTCATCATATAGAACGTGCGAGGATCTCCAATAATACCCCCAATATCATCGCCAAAAGCTAAGCTAAAACCGAAAATAACCCAAAGGACAGAAATAATACACATACAGATGAAACTTTGCATCATCGTGGAGATAACATTCTTCTTGCTCACCATTCCACCATAAAAGAATGCCAAACCTGGAGTCATAATCAAAACCAAAGCCGAGGAAGCGAGTAACCAAGCCGTATCTCCGGTGTCGATCTCCACACCTGCAACATTACTGACTTCTAATGAGGGTGTAACTAAGCCAATAATCGCTAAACAAACCAAAATAATAAGCGGAATGAATTTTTTCATAATATTTCCAGATTTAAGTTTAATAATTTCATAACAAAATGTGTTTATCAGTGAAAAACAATCAAAAATAACTATTATAAATTTGATTTAGATCAAATATAAGTTCAATTAATTAAAAAATCAATAAAATATTAAATAAAATCATATATTTACATCAGGATCCTAAATAAATCAACCTAAAAACACAAAAACAACTAGATTAAATGCTAATAAAACAACAAAACAAGAGTAAAAAAAATAATATTTACATCAAATCTTAAAAAAAACTAGATGTTTAAGTGATTTTGAATGCTAAAAAATAAAAACAAACATTTAAAAACATGAAAAAATGAAAAAAATCATCTTAACAACACTAATTTTAATAATAGTAAGCAGCAAAATATATGCACAAACAAAAAAATATGATTTATTAGATCTAGAATTATCCGGATCAGTGGATACATATTGGAAATATGATTTCCAAAAACAACCGAATATAAACACCTATTTTACTGAAGACAATAATTCAGTATCCATTGGAATGGTTGATCTTGCTCTGAAGAAAAAAACTGGAAAAGCATCTTTTGTAGGTGAATTATCATTTGGGCCGAGAGGACAGTACCGCTCAATAATTAATGGAGACGGTCAAAATGGGGACGACAAAAATAGCTTCCACATTCAAAACCTCTACATTTCCTATGCACTGACAGAAAAATTAAGTTTAACAGCCGGTTTTATGGGGACTTTTGTAGGCTATGAAGTCATCTGTCCATCATTCAATTTCCACTACTCAACCTCATATCTTTTTGGCGCAGGACCTTTCCAGGATGCAGGACTAAAAGCACAATATGCTTTTTCTGAAAAAGTAGGGCTTATGGTCGGAATCTTTAATGATTGGAATGTCTACCAAGATTTAAACGGTGTATCACACTTTGGATCACAATTATCAGTTGCACCAAATGACAAATCGAGCTTTTTCCTTAATTTTCTGACAGGATCTTCACAAGGCGGCGCCAGCAATTATAGCTCAGGAACTTTGATCGATTTTGTAGGAAATTATTCATTCTCTCCATTATTTTCATTAGGTGCAAATGCGACCGACTACAGCAGAAAAGGAGAAGGTGGCTATTCGGGAGTAGCATTATACCCAAAAGTGAATATAAATGAAAATATTGGTATAGGAATCCGTGGTGAATATTATAAAACTAAAAACATGCCCGTAGCTGAAGTTACCAGTAATGAAATCTTTTCCACTACGTTAACAGCAAACTTCAAACATCATGGCTTTACTTTTATCCCTGAAGTTAGATTTGATAACAGTGAAGCACAGATGTTTGTAAAACAAGATCTATCTCCAACAAAAAATGCCGGACAATTTTCACTTGCCTTAGTATATGCCTTTTAAAAAATAACAACTAAATTAAAATTCAATAAAATCGATTATAAATAACAGATACTGTTCTTTATAAAAGAAATCGGATCACAGCATAAGGAAACTATCTGCAATACTAACAAAAGGAATTATTCAATAAAAATGAATAATTCCATTTGTTAATATTGAAGTATCACCATCTCGACGAAACTAATATATATTATTTACAATTAGTATATAGAAAATAGCCATAAATAATAAAACAAGCAAAGACATTAATTCTTCTTATGAAATCCCATCCGAGCCCAGCATCACACAATGATAAACCTAGGCAAAGCCTGCAAACACACAACAATGACTATACAATCACCCTACAAGCATACAAGAAATAACCTAGCTTCGCACAAGAACAAAACAAGAACGAGACTAGAAACACACAATCTGAATTATAGGCCGACCCTTAGCACACACAACAAACAACCTTTCTATGCACCTTCTATACACAGGACAGACACATTAAAACCCTTACCAGCCCTATAGGTTGTCCTATAGGTAAGAACATCGTTCTTGCAATTATTAGAAACACACTTCATATAGAACAAAATCCTGAAGTAACATATTTAATTAAACATCATAGAATTTCATATTGCTTTTTAATAAAATCATCATTACATTCATCTACACCAAATCATTCATCAGCGCACTGAAGAGATTATTAAGAATACAGATTTATGAAAGAAATAACAAAAACTAATGCTGCCCGCATCCTGGACAACTTAAAGTTTACTTATAATTTAAGAACTTACGAAGTAGTGGGTGAACACCAAAGCGCTACCGATGTTGCTGAGGCGTTGGGAATTCGCGAAGAAATAATTTACAAAACCCTCGTGCTCACCGGACAAAAAGATCCTTACATTGTTGCTGTCATACCAGGAAATGCACAGGTAGATTTGAAAAAGCTAGCAATTATATCAGGTAATAAAAAATGTGAAATGCTTCCTATGAAAGATTTGCAGCACATAACCGGATATATTCGAGGGGGATGCTCTCCTATAGGAATGAAAAAAATATTTCCAACATACATAGAAGAACTCGCTTCCTTGGAAAATAAAATTGTCATTAGCGCTGGTAAAAAAGGACTTCAGATTGAAATAAATCCTCAGGACCTTATCAAAGCTACAAACGCAATCTTTGCCGATATTATCATTGGCGCATAAAGAAGCATAAGCATCTTTAATCCTCAACATTAAAAAGCATCACAACAAATAGAATAGACAAAAAAAGAACTCAATATCTGGCTATAATTAGATATTTTTTAATGAAAAGCAATTGATATACACAAAAAAACACGATCTTGTATAAACATAAATAGTTTGGATAACTATCAGTAAATCATGGGCAAGAATAAACCCTTAGACCAGTTTTATCATGGCACTAAAACTGATCTTAAACTAGGAGACCTGATTGAGCCAGGCCATCCTTCTAATTATGGCAAACGAAAACATGCTAAATATGTATATTTAACTGCAACTTTAGATGCCGCAATATGGGGAGCTGAATTAGCACAGGGAGATACCCCTGAAAGGATTTATTTAGTAGATCCGTCTGGCCCTATCGAAGATGATCCTAATCTCACAAATAAAAAATTCCCCGGCAATCCGACAAAATCCTACCGAACAGCATATTTTTTACGTGTTGTCGGAGAAATAAAAGATCGGCAAGGTCACTCCTTAGAGCAAGTAGTAGCAATGAAATCACATCTCAAAAAACTCGAACAAGAGGGCATTGAAGCAATTGAAGACTAATCAAAGAATGAGAAATCCAACCTCATTACAAACATCAATTAGCACAACATCACAGTCCATTATTTTGATCACAGCTTTGTTTTCAAAAAAATCACACTATGACACACAATGTTGATTTCCATTAAAAACCTAAATTCACATTACCGAAATATTACATTATAAAAAACAGTCCCTGAGCAATAAAATATGATAAGTAATCCATTTTAATTTAACAACAAACAACACCATTAAAAAGGCATTAACAAGCTATACCACAAAACAATACCCCAAACAAAGCAACTGGAGACCGTACCATACAAATACCTAAACACGAGGACTCTTCAAAATAAATCAGTTATTAATTCCTATTTTCGTAATATATTTTTTTTATCGGGTCGACATTTTTAGAACAGACTCAAGGAGCAACAATGTATCAAAATCATCTTTACTGATGACATTTTTTTTTCTCAACAGATTAAACTCCATACAGATGTCAAGAATATGAATCATTCCAGATAATTAAATATATACTTTTCTTCAATGCAAAGAACAAAATGGATCATCTATTGACTTCTTTTTTAAAGAATGGAGATGATAAATTATTTTATAAATGAAATAAACGTATTATCCTAAGGATAACACATCATATACTAAAACAAATCCAATGAAAAAAATTACTGAGAATCTCCTCTTTAAAGTAATCGTCGCTATCATATCAGGTATTCTACTCGGCCTATATCTCCCTGAGTCATTAGGAAGAATTTTAACCACATATAATTTTCTTTTTGATCAATTCTTAAAATTTTTGATTCCCCTAATTATCGTTGGATTAATCATTCCATCAATTGCTCAACTAGGAAAGACTGCAGGAAAATTATTATTGACAACTGTATTGATCGCCTACGCTTCAACCTTATTTGCTGGACTTTTTTCGTACACGATCAGCATGAGTATATTCCCGGCTTTACTTCAAAACCAGATCAATACAGATCTAATTACCGAAACCACCAGAACACTGAGTCCCTATTTCAAAATTGAGTTCCCACCCCTATTCGACGTCATGTCCGCCTTAGTGCTTGCATTCTGTATCGGTATTGGCTTGTCAAAATTAGAAAATTCGACATTAGAAAAGGTATTTATCGATTTTGAAAAAGTAATCAGTTTTATCATCGAAAAAATGATTATCCCCTTATTACCGTTTTTCATCCTAGGAATCTTCTACGATATGACATACACAGGTAAGGTATTCACAATACTCCATGTCTTCATAAAAATTATCGGGATTATCTTTGTCATCCATATCCTTTTGCTTGTAATTCAATTTATCATCGCAGGGATAGCCTCTAAAAAAAATCCATTCAAATTATTAATGGGTATGTTACCTGCTTATTTTACAGCCTTAGGAACACAGTCCTCTGCAGCAACGATCCCCGTAACACTAAAGCAAGCCAAAAAACTCGGTGTTGATGAAGACATCGCTAATTTCAGCATCCCACTATGTGCAACAATACATCTTGCAGGAAGTACTCTGAAAATCGTTGCATGTGTACTTGCACTTATGATGATGCAAGGTATACCAATAGACTTTGTACAAATGATGGGATTTATCTGCATGTTAGGGGTAACAATGATCGCAGCACCAGGAGTACCGGGTGGAGCAATTATGGCAGCAATAGGTATAATCGGTAGTATGCTCGGTTTCAATGTCGAGAATCAAGCTTTAATGATTGCTTTATACATCGCAATGGATAGCTTCGGAACAGCATGTAATGTAACAGGTGATGGTGCTATAGCAATTCTATTAAATGCTATTTTTAAAAAACAAGAAAAGAATAAAGAAGAAAAAGCTAATGCTTAAGGAGAATTAATCGTGATAAACAATTTAGAATGAGAATTTCCACCCATTCTTTACCCCTTAATAGAAAGTTGTACAAGTGGGCTGGTTAAATTTTTCAGCCCATCTTGTAAATAATAAAGCATAAAACCAAGTTATCGCACAGAGCTGACTACTTCCAACTCAATTCTTAAATACAGATCAGCACTAAAGATAACAGACGGCTATTCAAACAGAAACAGATAAACTAAAAATTATTAGCATATACTAACAAAAATGTTAGAAATATATTTGTTAGTTCAATCTAACTTATTACTTTTGTTGCATACCATCTAAGATTAGACTTGCTTAACTTCTAACGAATCATATTTTAAAACACACAGCCCCATTAATGGTAGATGATCCATCCAATCCTGAAATATTAAGTGTGGATATCGCAAAAATATGAGCACATTTCAAAGATGAATAAATAATGAAATAATATCAAAACTATGATTGAATCAGTTATTACGTACCTAGAAAGCATCGACCCTATTTTAGCCGCTCTGTATGCAACATTATTTACATGGCTAGTCACTGCTTTGGGCGCTTCATTTGTATTCCTATTTAAAAAAATGAATAAAAATGTCATGGACGGCATGTTGGGATTCACGGGCGGGGTAATGGTAGCCGCAAGTGTCTGGAGTCTCCTCATACCCGCCATCGACATGAGCGAAGGCACTGGTTTTGCACAAGTCGTCCCAGCTGTGGTCGGATTTTTAATTGGCGCGGCATTCCTATTTAGTATAGACAAAGTTTTACCTCATCTACATATCAATTTTAAAAAAGTGGAAGGAGTAAAGACCCCATGGCAAAAAACAACTTTAATGATTTTAGCCATTACACTTCATAATATCCCTGAAGGACTTGCGGTAGGTGTTCTTTTCGGGAGTGTTGCTGCAGGGATTCCAGAGGCGACAATTGCCGGGGCTGTTATCTTGGCGATTGGAATAGGTTTACAAAATTTTCCTGAAGGTATTGCAGTCGCAATGCCACTAAGAAGAATGGGCATGAGCAGACGAAAAAGTTTTTTCTACGGACAAGCATCCGCAATTGTAGAACCAATTGCCGGTGTTTTGGGAGCAATGGCAGTAGTTACTTTTACACCCATACTTCCTTATGCACTAGCATTTGCGGCCGGAGCCATGATCTTTGTAGTCGTAGAAGAAGTTATACCTGAAGCGCAACAAAATAAAAATTCAGACATCGCAACAATCGGATTTATAGGAGGTTTCATTTTAATGATGACTTTAGATGTGGCCCTAGGATAAAATTCAGTTAAGCATAAAAAAGGATCAAAATAATTAATTTTGATCCTTTTTTATTGTAGCACCGGAAATCTCAATGAAAATAGGATAAAATAACCCACAGCTAAGCTAAAGATCATAGATTATAATTAAATAATCGAATTTTGAATAAAATCTACGGTAAAAGAATTCACAGTTAAACATGACTCTCAATTATTATACAAAAGCACTAAAACCTGTAATGCTACGTCCTACAATCAATGAATTAATTTCTTTAGTCCCCTCATATGAGTAGATAGCTTCCGCATCTGCTAAAAATCGAGCAACATTATATTCAAGTAAAATTCCATTCCCCCCCATCACCTCTCTAGCTTTAGATACAATATCACGTGTTCTTAATGAGCAAAAAACTTTTGCAAGTGATGCGTGCTCATCTTTTAAGTCGCCGTTATCCTGCATTTCAGATAAACGATAAACCAACGTCTGCATAGCCGTTAAATTAGATAGCATTTCAACCAAATGATTTTGAATCAACTGAAAAGATGCAATAGGTTTTCCAAATTGCTCTCGCTTTCGGGTATAATCAAGCGCATTTTCATAAGCTCCTCGTGCACAACCTACCGCCATCCAGGCAACTCCAGCACGTGTCATCTGCAACACTTTAGCAGTATCTTTGAAACTATTAGCATGCTGCAATCGGTCCGATTCAGGAACGACACAATCCGTCAATGTAATCAAACCATTCTGAACGATTCGCAAAGCCATCTTTCCTTTTATTTTTTCGACAGCAAAACCTGGATTTTCCCTTCGCACGATAAAGCCCTTCACTTGTCCATCATCCAGATCTCTAGCCCAAATTATCGTAATATCTGAAAAAGTACTATTTCCTATCCATTTCTTTTGACCATTCAAAACCCAGCCAGATTCAGTTTTTTTACAAGTACAAGTCAATCCCCCCGCAGCTCCGGATCCTACTTCAGGTTCGGTCAGTCCAAAAGCTCCGATCACCTTCATCTGCTGCATACGTGGCAACCACTCCTGCTTTTGCTCATCAGATCCACATATATATATTGACCCCATTGCCAATCCACTCTGTACCCCAAAAAATGTCGCAATTGACGCATCGACCCGGGCAATCTCTGCTGCAATAACGCCCTCCATCAAAGAACTTCCTCCAGCACAGCCATATCCATCATAAGTATATCCGCATATATTTAAAGCTGCAAACTTTTCAATAATTTCAAAAGGAAACTCATCCCGTAACCAATAGTTATTAACAATAGGACTGATCTCCTTCTCCATAAAATCACGAACTTTCAATTGCGTAATCTTATCAGCGGTCGATAATTTTTCTTCAATATGATAAAAATCTCCATTGATCGGAGGCAACTCCTTTTTCTTGCTTGTTGCCGTCAGTAATTTCATAGCACCCTTCAATTGATTATCATCCATTTTCGAAACAGCATTCAATACCTGACCCAAGTCAATTTTTTGAGAAATCTTTTGCAATTGTTCTAAATCAACAGCTTTTAGCAGATCTAGTATATTTTTCATTTTATCAAACATAGCATCATTCTTTTAGTAACAGTTGTCTACAATTTGTCTTTTCAATATACACTATTTAAAACAGAATGTTCTATAACATCGAAAAAGACCAAATAATAATTAAAAATAAAAAACTGATTTACAAGTCATTACATAATTTTAAAAAAATAATATTTTTTTCAGGTTACCTTTTAACTTTCTAAGTATTAATGTTTAAATAACAATTTTGTTTCCATTAATTTAGAAAAATCAAAATGAAAAATTCATTCAAATTCGCTTTCTTAGGATTAGCTTTAACTGTAGCTTTCGCTTCTTGTGGTGGTGCTGAAACTAAAACTAATGCTACTGCTGACTCAGCTGCTGCTTTAGTTGATTCTGCAGCTACTGTTTTAGATTCTGCAGCTAACAAAGTTGACTCTGCTGCTGCAAAAGTTGATTCTGCTGCTGCGAAAGTTGATTCTGCTGTTACTAAAAAATAATTTTAGTACTGTCCGAAGACATAAAAGCTTGCATTTTAACGATGTAAGCTTTCTTTTAAAAAAAAGATAAAATAAACGGGTTACCTTTTCAATTTTAAGGTATAAACCTTTAAATAAAGAAATTTTAATAAAATTTAATAAAATCAAAATGAAAAATTCATTCAAATTCGCTTTCTTAGGATTAGCTTTAACTGTAGCTTTCGCTTCTTGTAATGGTACTGCAAACAAATCAGAAACTGCTTCTGATTCAACTGCTATCGATTCAGCTAACACAGTTATCGATTCAGCTAACACAGCTATTGATTCAGCTAAAACTGTAGTTGATTCAGCTAAAGTTGCTATTGATTCAGCAAAAGCTGCTCACTAATTTCAGGGAACTGATTTTAAAAATATTAAAAGCCCCACATGTTGGGGCTTTTTTTGTTATATACCTCGCATTTAAATTGATAAGCTCCTCTCATTTTTTTACCTTTGCACAAACAAAAATGTATTATGGCCTTATCATCACTTACCGCCGTATCTCCAGTAGACGGTCGCTATCATAACGCAACGCAAGAATTAGGCGCTTATTTTTCAGAATTTGCCTTAATTAAATATCGGGTTTTAGTAGAAGTTGAATATTTCATCGCTCTTTCTCAATCAGGAATTGAACAATTAAGTCATTTTGACGGCTCGTTGAATGAAAAATTACGTGATCTATATAGAAACTTTACTGAAGAAGACGCTATTTGGATAAAGAATACTGAAAAAGTAACGAACCATGATGTCAAAGCAGTTGAATACTTTTTAAAGGATCAATTTGAAAAACTTGGCCTACATGACTCTTTAGAATTTATTCATTTTGGCTTAACCTCTCAAGATATAAACAACACGGCTATTCCATACTCATGGAAAGATGCGATCGCAGCTGTCTATACACCAGCGATAGAAGAGTTGATCCAAGAATTAACAACATTATCTAGTGATTGGTCCAATGTATCCATGTTAGCACGTACACACGGCCAACCCGCGTCCCCAACACGTTTAGGAAAAGAAATCAAAGTTTTCGTGGAACGTATCCAACGCCAATTTGATCAATTAAAAGCGGTGCCTTACTCCGCAAAATTTGGTGGAGCTACTGGTAATTTCAATGCACATCATGTTGCATACCCACAGACAGACTGGGTAGCCTTTGGAAATAAATTTGTTAATGAATCTCTGGGCCTAAGTCGTTCACAAACAACCACCCAAATTGAACATTACGACAATTTTGCAGCAAGCTGTGATGCTTTCAAACGCATTAACACGATATTAATTGATTTGTGCCGCGACATCTGGACTTATGTGTCAATGGAATATTTCAAACAAAAAATTACTGCTGGTCAAATAGGATCCTCAGCAATGCCACATAAAGTAAATCCGATTGATTTTGAAAATGCAGAAGGAAATTTAGGAATTGCAAATGCATTATTTGAACACTTAGCAGCAAAATTACCTATTTCTCGTTTACAGAGGGATTTAACAGATTCAACAGTATTGCGTAATATCGGCGTTCCTTTTGCGCATACACTAATTGCAATCAAATCTACTTTAAGAGGTTTACGAAAATTGATATTAAATGAGCAGGCATTGCAAGCAGATCTAAATAATAACTGGGCAGTTGTTGCAGAGGCAATTCAAACAGTATTAAGAAGAGAGGGCTACCCTAAACCATACGAAGCTCTAAAAGATTTAACACGTACAAACACGCATGTAACGGAAGAAACAATTGCTGAATTTGTGGACAATTTAAATGTTACAGATAAAGTTAAGGCTGAACTAAAATCAATAAGCCCTTCTAGTTACACAGGTGTAAGTCTATAAGCTTTTACGCTTTAATGACTAACATCACCTGATTTTTAACTTATATTTGTCATTCGAAATAGACAAAGATTAATATGGCAACAATTAACGTATATACTGAATCCACTCCGAATCCATCGACGATGAAATTTTTGGTCAATAAGTTATTGATCAACGGCAGCTTGGATTATGCGGATAAGGATAAAGCACAAGAATCAGCTTTTGCAAAAGAATTATTCAAATTTAATTTTGTAAACGGTGTATTTTTCGCAAGCAACTTTGTTACAGTAACCAAGAGTGAAGATGCTGAGTGGACTGATATTGAAGCATTATTAAAAGACTTTATAAAAGGTGCAGTAGAGTCCGAACTTGCAGTAAAACCTATTGAACATACCGAAGATGTAGCTTTTGAAGGTTCTGATATTGAAATTAAAATTCAACAGGTATTACATGACTATGTACGTCCTGCCGTTGAACAAGATGGTGGTGCTATCGCTTATAAATCATTTAGTGATGGCGTTGTAACTGTTGAGTTACGCGGATCTTGCAGTGGCTGTCCGTCATCAAGTATCACCTTAAAATCTGGTATCGAAGGCTTACTAAAACGTATGGTTCCTGAAGTCGAAGAAGTTGTAGCTGAATCTATGTAAAAGATACAGTTATATCAAGTAAAAAGCCGTTCATAATAGAACGGCTTTTTTTTTGAATTCTTAATTTATAAACATGATATTCATATCCATAAAATATGCATGCGATATAATTCTTGCTTATAAAAAAATAAACCATAGCCACCATACAATCAAGCTGATAACTATTATAACACACATACATACTTGGATAAGTTCTTTATTTATGACTCATGAGTTAAAGAAAAAACACATCTTCTAAATAGAATAAACTAGAAGACAATTTTGAATCGTTATTTTGTCCCTAAAATTTACAATTTATAACCCCTACTCTATTAAAAATGACTAACTTTACGGCTAATTGTGAAATCAATATATTAAAATGAGTGCAGATATCAATAAACTAGAACAAATTGCATCACAAGTAAGACGTGACATCGTACGTATGGTACATGCTTGCCAATCTGGCCACCCAGGTGGATCATTAGGTTGTACGGACTACTTAGTTGCTCTTTATTTCAATGCAATGAAACGTAATCCATCTTTCGATATGGATGGCATCGGTGAAGATTTATTTTTCTTATCAAATGGTCACATTTCGCCAGTTTTCTACAGTACACTTGCACGAGCAGGATACTTTGAAGTAAGCGAATTAGCTACTTTCAGAAAAATCAATTCTCGTCTTCAAGGACACCCGACTACACACGAAGGTCTTCCTGGAATTCGTATTGCATCTGGTTCACTAGGCCAAGGACTTTCTGCTGCAATTGGTGCTGCTCAAGCTAAAAAATTAAACAAAGACACAAATTTAGTCTATGTTTTAATGGGTGATGGTGAATTGCAAGAAGGTCAAGTTTGGGAAGCAGCAATGTATGCTCCTCATAATAAAGTAGACAATCTGATTGCAGCGGTTGATTATAACCGTGCTCAAATTGATGGTTCTACAGATCAAGTTCTTTCATTAGGTGATCTTCGCGCTAAATGGGAAGCTTTTGGATGGGATGTTTTAGAAGTAGCAAAAGGTAATGATATGACCTCCGTAGTTGCTGGACTTGAAGAAGCAAAATCTCATACAGGTAAAGGTAAACCAGTAATTATATTATTACATACTGAAATGGGGAATGGTGTTGATTTCATGATGGGATCTCACAAATGGCACGGTGTTGCTCCAAATAATGATCAATTAGCTTCGGCTTTAGGTCAGTTAACAGAAACTTTGGGCGATTATTAATTATATTAGATATTAGTATTTAAAACATTAGTATTTAGAAATTGACCCACAAACGTCATTTGAAGAAATCTAAGTACGAGCTATTCTATACTAACTACTCCATACTAGTAAAAAATGAAAAAATATACTTTCACAGAATCAAAAGATACCCGTTCAGGATTTGGTGCTGGATTATTAGAAGCAGGTAAACAAGACGAAAATGTTGTTGCTTTATGTGCTGATTTAATCGGTTCATTAAAAATGAACGATTTTATAAATGAATTTCCAGAGCGTTTCTTCCAAATTGGTATTGCTGAAGCAAACATGATGGGAATCGCAGCTGGTTTGACAATTGGTGGTAAAATTCCTTTTACAGGAACATTTGCAAACTTCTCAACGGGTCGTGTTTACGATCAAATTCGCCAATCTATCGCCTATTCTGACAAAAATGTTAAGATTGCTGCTTCACACGCCGGATTAACATTAGGTGAAGATGGTGCTACACACCAAATCTTAGAAGATATTGGTTTGATGAAAATGTTACCTGGAATGACAGTTATCAATCCTTGTGATTTCAATCAAACTAAAGCTGCAACAATTGCAGCAGCAAAATTTGAAGGTCCTGTTTACTTACGTTTTGGACGTCCAGTAGTTCCTAACTTCACTCCGGCTGACCAAGAATTTATAATTGGAAAAGCAGTAACATTAAACGAAGGAACTGATGTAACAATTATCGCAACAGGTCATTTGGTATGGGAAGCTATCCAAGCTGGTGAGCAATTAGCAGCATTGGGCATTGATGCTGAAATCATCAACATCCACACCATTAAACCTTTAGACGAAGAAGCTATTTTAAAATCAGTTACTAAAACAAAATGTGTAGTAACTGCAGAAGAACACAATCGTTTAGGCGGTTTGGGAGATAGTGTAGCTCAAGTTTTAGCTAAAAACTTACCAACTCCCCAAGAATTTGTAGCAGTAGATGATAGCTTCGGCGAATCAGGTACTCCTGCTCAATTAATGGAAAAATATGGTTTGAATGCGGCAGCAATTGTTGCGGCAGCACAACGTGTTATTAACAGAAAATAAAAAAACAAACATCACAACGTCAATATATGGAAGATGCTTTAATTATTTCAAAATTTGCTAACGAAAGTACGCGCGAAGAAGCATTTAATCAGCTGCTGACCAAATATCAGCAAAAAATATATTGGCATGTGAGAAGAATGGTCATTGATCATGATGATGCTGATGATGTTGTCCAAGACATATTCATTAAAGTATGGCGAAATTTGGCGAACTTCCGTGAGGATTCCCAATTATACACTTGGCTGTACCGCATTGCGACCAATGAATGTATTACATTCTTGAATAAGAAAAAACTTAAGCAGAACGTATCGTTGGATGACGATAGTTCTGCTTATTTAGCAGACTCTTTATCAAGTGGTAGTTACTTTAGTGGTGATAAAGCACAAATGAAATTACAACAGGCTTTATTAACACTTCCAGAAAAACAAAAACTTGTTTTTAACATGAAATACTTTGATGATATGAAATATGATGAAATCTCAGAAGTACTAGGAACAAGTGTTGGTGCCTTGAAAGCATCATATCATTTAGCTGTAAAAAAAATAGAAGCTTTTTTTCATAACAACGATTAAACCTTTTTTGATTTAGGTACTCTAATGATTTATAATGAAGGAAAATAACACATATCATGAGGGAATGGAAGCTAATAATCTACCCGATTCACTGCGTGTAAATCCTTTTGACGTGCCCAAAGATTACTTCAAAGATTTAAATGAATCTTTGATTGCTCAAGTCAAATTGGAATCATCACCAAAAGAAATCCGAGATGTACCCGTTGGCTATTTTGAAAAACTTCAACAAAATATCTTAGGCAAAGTAGCTGAAGAAAAGCTAAAAGATCAGATTAAAACCGATGGCTTTAGTCATCCAGATGATTACTTTTCGTCTTTACAAAATAATATATTACTAAAAGTAACGGAAGATAATTTAAAATCTAAAGTGACTCAAGATGGATTTGAAACCCCATCTTTATATTTCAATGAATTTAACGAGCAGATAGCCGCAAAAATAATTACGGACAATTTAAAACAAGTAGTTATTACAGATGGTTTTGAAGCTCCTAATAAATATTTTGAATCATTAACTGCTAAAATTACTAAATCGATTCATGCAGGCTTGCCATCAGATCTTCCAGCTGAAGTTCCTATTCATTCTATTAAAAGGAAAATTCCTTGGAATAAATATGCTGTAGCAGCATCTCTAGTGGCCATTTTGGGTATTGGAAGTTATTTTGGATTCCAAAATAGCACTCAAGAACAGAAGAATCTTACACATGTGTCAGACCAGGAAATCATTAATTACCTAGCACAAACAGGAAATAGTGATGATTTATTATATGTTGCAAAATATATCGATGATGAAGACATAGTAGGAACAAATGGTAAAATTAAGGACAAAGATATTGAGGATTATCTTAAATACACGTTATAATGATGTCAAAGATTAAGAATATAATTATCATATTTTGTTTCTGTATTGTAGGTCTATCAACCACTTATGCACAGGACAATGAACGTTTTCAAATCATTGAAAATGAAAAAATTGCTTTTATTACAAGAGAATTAAATCTATCACGAAAAGAAGCTCAAGATTTTTTTCCTATTTACAATGAATATTCAAAGGAAATGTGGAATGTTAAAAAAGCTAAAACAGGAAATAGTCCTTCGAGAAATAATCTCCGTGGAAATTCTCGCGATGTCATCGCTTATGATGCAAAAGAACTAGAGATCAAGAAAAATTATCGTGAGAAATTTTCCAAAGTTATTGGAACTTCACGCTCCTCTCAATTTTTTCAAGTCGAACAGGAGTTTCGAGAATACTTGATTAAATCGCTCAATAATCGAAAAAACAATAATTAATACGCATATAAGAAGAAGTCCAAAAGACTTCTTCTTTTTTTTAAACAACTAATAAGATGCTAAATAATCGGGAACTTTTTCTGCTAAATACGGCTCAAACATCAAATTCACCAAGGATGATTGAAATAGCAAAAGCAGAAGGAGTCTATTTATATGGACCAAATGGTGAAGAATATATGGATTTGGTATCAGGATTCAATGTCAGTAATATTGGGCATAGAAATCCAAAAGTTATCCAGGCAATCAAAGATCAGCTTGAAAAATACTTACATGTTACTGTATATGGTGAATTTGTACAAGCTCCACAAGTTGAATTTGCAACTGACTTATTAGCTGTACTTCCAAAACAATTTGAATCAGTCTATTTTACCAATTCAGGCGCAGAGGCCGTCGAAGGAAGTATGAAGGTAGCAAAGCGCCTTACTGGAAGAAGACAGATTATAGCAGCAAAAAAAGCATATCACGGCAGTACACAGGGAGCATTAAGCCTTATCGGAAATGAAGAATATCATACTGCATACGCACCATTACTTCCCGAAATAGAATTCATAACATTCAATAATAGTGATGACTTATCGCTGATCACAGAAAAGACTGCAGCTGTAATTATTGAAGCTATACAAGGAGAAGCTGGAGTACGTGTTCCTGATATTTCATATATGCAGGCTCTACGTAAACGTTGTAATGAAACAGGAACATTGCTAGTCTTTGATGAGATTCAAACAGGTTTTGGTAGAACTGGAAAGTTATTTGCATTCGAACATTATGATATCGTACCTGATATTCTCATGCTTGCCAAAGGTATTGGTGGCGGTATGCCTTTAGGAGCATTCGTTGCATCGAAGCAAGTGATGGATGTAATCAAAGACAATCCGATGCTCGGTCATATCACGACTTTTGGCGGACATCCTGTTAGTTGTGCGGCAGCAAAAGCATCTTTAGAAGTCATCAGAGAAAATCAATTGGTAGAACAAGTTGCTGAGAAAGAACAACTATTCAGAACACTATTACAACATCCTAAAATTATAGAAATTAGAGGAAAAGGATTGATGATGTGTCTACAGCTTGAAACTTTTGACCAGGTTTATAATGTGAGTAATTATTGCGCACAACAAGGAATCATGATTGATTGGTATTTACATTGTGAAACAGCATTGCGTGTAGCTCCTCCTTTGACCATCACAAACGATGAAATTGAAAAAGCTTGTAAAATTATCCTTGATGGTATAGAAAAATATACTTAGTTTTTTTATATTTAGTCTATCAACGTATAACTAAATATGAAAACGAATCGCAGATCATTTATTACAAAAAGTATTATTGGCGCTAGTTTATTAACTAACGCCAATTTATTTTCTGCTCAGGCTGAAAGCCTGGACAACCTAAATAAATCAAAAAGAATAAGTATAAGCAAAGACGATGTAATCTTATTTCAAGGAGACTCAATCACGGATAATGGTCGGGATAGAAAAAATAAAAATGCAAATGACAACTGGGCGTTAGGTTCTGGTTATGCAAATCTAGCCGCCGCGGTGCTGTTAGAAAAATATGCCGATAAAAATCTCAAGATATACAATCGCGGTATCAGTGGAAATCGAATACCAGATTTGCAAAATAGATGGCAAGAAGATACCATCGATATTCAACCCACTATTCTAAGTATTCTGATCGGTGTAAACGATTTTTGGAGAACAAAGGATAGTGGTGCAACAAATACACCAGAACAGTTTAAGAAACAATACCAGACTTTATTACAGCAGACGCTATCAAAATTACCGAACGTAAAGCTGATTATAGGAGAGCCATTCGGCGTTAAAAATGTACAACATGTTACAGAGGACTGGTTTCCCGACTTCGCAGGTTACCAACAAGCTTGTGTTGATATCTCAAAAGAATTTAATGCTTCATTAATTCCATATCAATCAATATTTGATAATGCCGAACAAAAGGCCTCAGGCTCTTATTGGACAACAGATGGAGTTCACACTTCGTTAGCTGGAGCCAGTTTAATGGCAAAAGGATGGCTCGATGTTATAAAATAAATAAAGCGCTCTATGAGCGCTTTATTTATTTTATGTAAAGCAAAGAAGATTTACATAACATCTTTATAAGGTGTTTTTTGTAGATTCGGCAAGAAATATGCAACGACGCCAATAAGCGGTAGATAAGAACATACATGATAAATAAACTCAATCGATGTATGGTCCGCCTGCCAGCCTAATAACGCTGATCCCAAACCACCCATACCAAATGCGAAGCCATAGAATAAGCCAGAAACCATACCTAATTTTTTAGGCAACAGCTCCTGCGCATAAACAATGATAGCTGGGAATGCCGATGATAAGATTAAACCTATAATAACCACTAATACACCAGTCATGGTATAATCTGCATAGGGCAATAGTAAAGAAAAAGGCGCGACTCCCAAAACTGAAAACCAAATCACATACTTTCTTCCGAAACGGTCACCAAAAATTCCACCTAACAATGTGCCCGCCGCAACAGCAATTAAGAAGTAAAATAGATACACTTGCGCTTGAATTTCCGTTAAACCAAACTTCTCCATGGTATAAAACTGAAAATAATTAGTAATACTAGCAATGTAAAAGTACTTCGAGATAATTAATAGCATCAGGACAACAACTGTTAGCACCACACGAGCTTCCGATAGATCCGGTATACGCATACCAGCACTTGCATTTTTAGCTCTATTTTTAAGCTTTTCACTATACCAACTGCCAATATAATAAGAAACAATCTGCCCTATGATTCCAATCACACAAAACCAGGCAATAGATGATTGTCCTTTCGGTAAAACAAGATATGCGACGATAATTGGAGCCAGAGCAGTACCTGCATTACCTCCGATCTGAAAAATAGATTGTGCCATACTTCGTTTCCCGCCAGATGCCATATAAGCAACTCGGGAAGATTCAGGATGAAATATCGAAGAACCTATCCCAACCAAAAATACAGCACACAAAATCAAAGCATAACTTGGCGCATAAGCAAAAAGTGCCATGCCCGAAATCGAAAAAGTCATACCGATAATCTGCGAATAAGGCATTGGTCGCTTATCTGTAAACGACCCTACAACAGGTTGAAAAATAGATGCCGCGATCTGATATACAAGCGTTATAATTCCAATCTGAGAAAAACTCAAATGATGTTCTTCTTTTAATAAAGGATAAACTGACGGAATAACACCCTGAATCATATCATTTAATAAATGAGCGAAACTAACTGCGAGTAAAATAGAAAACTCAGGCCTAATCTTATTATTTTGTACTTCCATAACGTAAAAAAGAGGTTCCCCACATTTAGAAACCTCTTTTATTTTTTTAAATAACTCTTACTAATAATCCTTTTAAATATTCCCCTTCTGGGAATGATGCTCTTACCGGATGGTCATCTGGTTGATGAAATTGTCTAATAAACTGTATTTCTTTGCCGGCATCCAATGCTGCCCATGCTAATACTTGCTTAAAAGTATCAATGTCCATAGCAGAAGAACATGAAAAAGTGGCCAATAAACCTCCCGATTCCAAAAGCAGTAATCCTCTCCTATTCAAATCCTTATACGCACGTGAAGCACGTTCTAACGAAGATCTTGAAGGAGCATACTTTGGTGGATCTAATACAATGACATCAAATTTTTGCTGCTCTTCAGCAAATACTTTCAATTGCTTATTCACATCAGATTGGATAGCAACATGTGCTTCTTCACTATATCCATTTAACAGAATGTTACGTCTCAACGTTTCAATTGCTAAAGCGGAACTGTCCACAGAAGTAACGCTTGCCGCACCTTCATGGAAAGCATTTAAAGTAAAACCGCCAGAATAACAAAAGCAATCCAGCACCTTTTTACCCTTCACATATTGAGCTGTTAAAGCTCTATTCTCTCTTTGATCACAATAAAAGCCTGATTTTTGACCATCTATAATATTCACCTGATAACGAATACCATTTTCAATAATCTCAACAAACTCAGGTGGAAGTTCTCCAAAAAGTAAACCATTTGTATCCGGCAATCCCTCATGCTCTCGTGATTTAAGATCTGAACGCTCATAAATTCCCTTAGGACTTAATAATTTATTCAGCTCATCAATAACCACATCCTTGATTCTCTCAACTCCTGCAGCATGCACTTGTATTGAGATATAATCAGCATACTTATCCACAATCAATCCAGGAACAAAATCTGCCTCAGCAAAAATCAACCTTGCAGTATCATTCTTTCCTTCAATCAATAAATGACGGCGTGCTTCAACAGCCTTTTGAATACGCTTGCGCCACCATTGTTCGTTGATCTGTTGATCAGGATGCCATTCTAATAAACGAACAGCTACACGAGATGAATCGTGAAAAAGTCCGAAAGCAATAAACTCATTTTCTGCATTAAAAACAGTAACAACATCCCCGTTATCGGGTGCACCATCTATACGCTTTATTGCACCAGAAAAGACCCAAGGATGAAGTTGCCAAGCTGCCTTATCTTTTCCTTTATTCAGAATAATTTTTTTCATCGGAACAAAAGTACAGGTTTTCAACTTATTTGAAACATCTTGCCACCTAAATTTATCATAAGTTTAAATCTCGATGTTTATCTAAAACTCTTCAAAAAAAGAATATAAATTAAATAGGCCCATTTAAATGAGCCTATTCAACTATTTATGCGTGATTAAGTAATTTTTAAAAATAGCATAATCAACAGGAAAAGCTTCTACAACCTTATCTTTATTGTGTAATTGTTCAACGCCTAAAGGCAATTTAATTTTACTGAATACCTGCTCCGAAATAGCATCTGGAAATTTACAAGGGTGTGCTGTAGATAAAAATACAGATCCATAAGAACCTGGATGTTCACCACGGTAAGCCTGTGATCCCAACCAAGCAATAGCCGTATGCGGACAAGCCACATAATGATAAGTATGGTGCAACTGTTCCATCGCTGCCCGAGTTTCCTTATCTGTATACGTGTATGTGGTGATCATGCCTTTTAAATTATCAAGATTATAATCAAATAAATCTTGAATACGAACCCAGTTACTCGGATCACCGACATCCATCGCATTTGCTAAAGTTTGTACAGATGGCTTGGGTTCATATTTTCCAGATTTAATAAAACGTGGAACAGTATCATTTGCATTTGTAGCCGCAACAAACTGCTCTACAGGAAGTCCCATTTTGAAAGCCAATAAGCCGGCACCGATATTACCAAAATTACCACTTGGCACCGTAAACACAACTCTGTCCGAGCCTTGCGCTTTCAATTGTGCATAAGCATAGAAATAATAAAATGTCTGCGGGATCAGACGTGCAATATTAATGGAATTAGCCGATGTTAATCTCAGTTGTTCATTAAGCTCCGGATCATTGAAAGCTCGTTTAACCAATGCTTGACAATCATCAAAAGTTCCATCAATTTCAATGGCTCTTATATTTTGGCCATTAGTAGTTAATTGTAACTCCTGAATATCAGACACTTTACCTTTTGGATACAAAATGGTAACACGTGTACCTGCAACACCCAAGAAACCCAAAGCAACTGCTCCGCCCGTATCTCCAGATGTCGCAACCAGTACATCCAATAACTTATCATCTGCACCCGAAAAATACGCCATAACACGACTCATAAAGCGCGCACCAAAATCTTTAAAGGCATAAGAAGGCCCATGAAATAATTCTAATACCGCAGTATCAGAACTCAAAAACTTAACAGGAGCATCAAAATTAATAGCATCGGCTATAATATTTCTAAGCACATCAGCAGGGATATCATCTTCAATAAAAGCTTGAGCTATTGTAAATGCAATTTCTTGAAGCGAATATTGTTGTATATTTTTGATAAAATAGGGATCCAATTGTGGAATCTCCAGAGGCATATAAAGTCCTTTATCTGCAGGTAGTGAATTAAAAACTGCATCTTTAAAAGAAACACGTAATGCTTTATTATTGGTACTGTAAAATTTCATAATAATCTTAATTTAATACTTTAGGTCCATCAACATTAACACCCGATACATATCCATAACTTTCAATCTCTGATTCAGCTAGATGAGCCTTGATCTGTTCAACGATCTGCTTCGCCATAGCCTTATCCCTTGTGATTGCCACAACAGAAGGACCTGAGCCAGAAATGCCAAAACTCAATGCACCATTTTCTAATGCAATTTGCTTCATTTCATAAAACTGAGGAATCAAAATGGCCCGAGTCGGTTCGATCAATACATCCTGCATACTTCGCGATATGAGATCATAATCATTTTTAAAGAGCCCTGCTACAAGTCCTGCAATATTCCCCCATTGAATTACGGCATCTTTTAACAACACCTTTTCTTTAATCAATTGGCGTGCGTCACGGGTAGGAACATCAACCTGTGGAAATACCACAGCAGCAACTAATTCTTCCGGTACAGGCAAAGGAATGAGATCCAGAGGATCATGTCCTCTAATCAAGGTAATACCGCCAAATAAAGAAGGAGCAACATTATCAGCATGACCATGTCCACATGCTAATCGTTCGCCTTCCACACAAAAAGGTAATAGTTCTTCTTTAGAAAGGGGATCGCCCAGCATTTTATTAATAGCAAATAGACCTGCCACAGTACTCGCAGCACTTGATCCCAAACCTGATCCAATAGGCATATGCTTATGTAATTCAATTTCGACTCCCACTCGATCTTCTAAACCCAGATGCTGCAATAGAAACTGTACACAAGCGGACACCGTATTTTTGTCGGCATCCACCGGAAGACGTCCATCATCACCTGTGATTTTAGTGATCACAACTCCTGGTACACTCGTTTTTCGCATGATTACTTCATCTCCTGGTTCTTCTAAAGCAAAGCCCAAAATATCAAAACCACAAATCATATTCGCGACTGTCGCCGGAGCGAAAACATGAATGTGATCCAACATATTATCCAGATTTATCTTTTTCTTCGATAGAGAAGTTTTCATATTTAATATTTATTACTGTTATCCAATGCAATAACAGGTCTAGTGAAACTTTTGATTATGCGCCAACATTTACTAAATCCGCAAATACTCCTGCAGCTGTTACTTCAGCTCCGGCACCAGGTCCTTTGACTACCAGTGGTCTTTCCTTATAACGTTCTGTCGTGAATGAGATAATATTATCACTTCCAGACAGTGCATAAAAAGGATGCTTGTCGTCTACAATCTGTACAGAAATAGAAACAATTCCATCTTCTAATTTTCCAATATAACGGATCACTTTATTTTCAAGACGAGCCTTTTCTTTTAATGCTTCAAAATAACTGTTCTCGTTTTTAAGCTCTTCATAAAAAGACTCCACTGAATCTGCTTTCAAGCATGGTTCAGGTAATATTGCGCCTAAATTGACATCTTCAGCTTCGATTGGATAACCTGCATCACGTGCTAAAATCAACATTTTACGCATAAAATCAACTCCACCTAGATCATCACGAGGATCCGGCTCAGTATAACCTAGAGCCTGCGCTTGTTTTACCACATCATAAAAAGATACCTCATCTTTAAAATTATTAAAGATGTAAGAGATTGTTCCAGAAAGTATAGCTTCGATTTTAACAATACGGTCACCACTTAACATCAGGTCTTTCAAAACACGCACAATCGGAAGACCGGCACCAACGTTGGTCTCATAGAAGAAATCAACACCATGCTTATGAGCCGTCTCCCGCAATGTTTTGTATTGTTCATATTTTCCTGAATTAGCAATTTTATTACAGGTAACAATTGAAATATTAGATTGGAAAATACCCTCATAATAACTAGAAGGCAATCGACTAGCAGTATTATCTATAAATACACAATTAGGAAGATTGAAACCTTTCATACGTTCTACGAATACCGCTAAATCCGCATCCTCGCCCTGTTCTAAAAGTTCACTGTCCCAATTTGCCAAATCAATACCATCTAGATTAAACAACATTTTCTTACTGTTTGAAATACCAACCACCTTAATTTCAAGATCATTTTTACTAAGCAAGAAATCGTATTGACTCTCCAATTGCTTGAATAAAGTAGAACCAATATTTCCAGTTCCCAGATTAAAAACATAAAGTGTCTTCTTAAGTTCAGCAAAAAAAGCATCGTGAACAGCATTCAGGGATTTTGATAAATCATTCTTCGAAATAATAACAGATATATTATATTCCGAAGATCCTTGTGCAATTGCACGCACATTAATTCCATTGCGGCCCAATGAAGAAAATAATCTTCCTGACATACCTGGAGTTTTCTTCATATTCTCACCAACAATAGCCAATACAGACAGGTCATTTTCGATTTCCGGATTGATTAATTTATTAGCCTGTATTTCCAGTTCAAATTCATTTTCAATTAAACTCTTAGCACGTAATGCATCTTCTGGATTGACCGCAAAAGTGATACTATGTTCGGAAGAAGACTGGGTGATTAAGACCACATTAATCTGCTCTCTCGCTAATAAAGTAAACAACCTGCCACTAAATCCAGATTTACCGATCATTCCTGAACCGCTCAGGTTAATAACAGATATTTCTCCTATCGAAGAAATACCTTTAATTGGTAAAGTTGTTTTTCCACTTTCAAACTGAATAAAAGTACCTGCGAAATCTGGCTCAAACGTATTACGTATCACAATAGGTATCTTCTTTAGAAAAGCAGGAATCATCGTTGGCGGATAGATGACCTTGGCGCCGAAATAAGAAAGCTCCATAGCTTCTGTATAAGAAAGAACAGGCAACGAAAATGCTTTTTTTACAATCCGTGGATCCGCAGTCAGCATACCATTAACATCTGTCCATATCTCGATTGCAGTAGCATTCAAAATAGAACCAAAAATAGCGGCAGTATAATCTGATCCTCCCCTACCTAAGGTTGTCATACGTCCGTTCTCATTAGAAGCTATAAATCCAGTGACGAACATAAGTTTATCATTGTTTGTTAAATACAATGACTTAACAAGTTGTTCTGTCAACTGATCGTTAACATGAGCATGTCCAAAATGAGAATCTGTTTTAATATAATGAGATGCATCAACAAATAAAGATGCTTCTAAATCCTGTTCCGAAATTTTAGATACCATGAAGGTAGAGCAACGTTCACCATAACTTACAATCAAATCCTTACTTTGCTCACTTAACTCTCTTAATGCATAGATGCCCTGCAATAATTCTTCGATCTCGTTGAAAAACAATTTGAGTTTAGTAAAAACAGGATTTTGGTGTCGCACAACTATTAATGCCTTAATAACATCGAAATGCTTAGTTTCTATCAAAGCTAAATCTTCTTGGAAAGACTTGCCTTCAGAAGCATCAATAGCCATTTTACAAAGTAAATTAGTAACTCCTGACATGGCAGACAAGACGACCAACGGTTGCTCTCCAGAGTTGTACGATTTCTTCACAATGCTAAGTACTGCTTTGATACTAGCTGCAGAGCCCACCGACGTTCCTCCAAATTTTAAAATCTTCATAATATATACTGTTTGTTTGTTTGTTTGTTTGTTTGTTTGTTTGTTTGTTTGTTTGTTTGTTTGTTTGTTTGTTTGTTTGTTTGTTTGTTTGTTTGTTTGTTTTAAGCATAAAAAAAAACGCCTTCACTCTGAGAGGAAGGCGTTTATGAAATATCTTGTCTACATTTCTATACAACGAAACTACCTCCTCCTAAGTTTTATCCCGGTGGTAATAATAATCGATGTAATAATTATAGAATTTTTCATTGCTGTTGCTTTACTTTCGTAAATATAATGCATTATTTATCAACTATCAAAATAAAATCTCATTTTTTTGATATAAATTTAATAAAACACCTTCTTATATATGAATAACACATTACTACAACAAATCTAGGCACGTATCATTTATCATCACTGTAGTTTAAAGTTTACAATTTACCCATCGGAGTTAAATTGCATCTCAATAAATAAAGTGTTAAAAACGTTAAAAATTCGTTAAATACATGTCATTTTTTTTGCAAAGTAAGATGAGTTGTATTATATTCGCAACAGTGATGTCCAAAATAGTTAACATCCAACAACAAAAAAGAATAAGTTTAAAGTTGTACAAAAAAGCGATTTAATGAAAACAAAGAAAATATTAGCAACAATGCTATTTATAGGCTTATGTCTAGTGTCGCAGGCACAATCAACCAAAACCCAATCTAAACCGGAATCAGACCCGGACAATCTAGCTAAAGAATACTTCTCCCAAATAATGGGTGTTGCGGTTTCAGCAACTACAAATACAAAATTATATCAGTTTGTTTATGAATGGTTAGGAACTCCTTACCGATTAGGAGGTGACTCCAAAAGAGGAATCGATTGTTCTAAATTCTCATTTGAATTATACGAAAAAGTATTCAATACAACATTAGGATATAACAGCCGTAACCAATACTCTCAAATTAAACCTGTTAAGAAAGATGATCTAAAAGCAGGAGATTTAGTATTCTTTAAAATCCGAAGTAAAAGCATTACACATGTTGGAGTTTATATTGGCGATAACAAATTCGCACATGCTTCTTCGAGCAAAGGTGTAATGATAAGTAATTTAGGAGAGGCATATTGGAGACGTTATTACTATGATGGTGGTAGACTACCTGATGACAACAAATCGCTTACAGCCGAAATTATAAATGCTGAGAAATCTGAAAAATTTAATTAATAAATTTTTCTAAATAATATTTTCAAGAGTCCGAATGTCATGACATTCGGACTTTTTTTTGCAAAGAATTTAGTACTTTTACCCGTATATAAATTTAGTACCACTATGTCGTCAAAGAAAACGCTCATATTAGATAAAGAACAGATTAAACAAAAATCGATACGTATCGCTTATCAGATTTTAGAAGATAATTTTGAAGAAAATACGCTTGTATTGGTCGGTATTGCTGATAGAGGTTATGTTTTTGCACAGAGACTGCAAAAGATTCTAGAGGAAATATCGGATAAAGATATTGAGTTACTTAAAGTGACGATGAGCAAAACAAGCCGTTCCCTAAAAGCTGAAACAGATCAACCCATCGAAAATGTTAAAAATAAAACGTTAATACTAGTTGATGATGTACTGAATAGCGGAAGAACGCTTGCATATGGTTTAGGCGTATTTTTGAATGTCCCTATTAAAAAAATGAGAACTGCAGTTCTTATTGATAGAAGTCATCCAAAATTCCCCATTGTAAGCGATTATTATGGGCTAAAATTATCAACGATATTAAAAGAACATGTGGAAGTTAACTTACTAGGCTATGAAGCAGAAGATGATGCTGCATGGCTGGTATAACATCATAAAGCTATAAAAAATAAGCGTCCAACTTTTTATAGAGTTGGACGCTTTATTTTTACAGAAACTTAGGTCGAAATTTATCCCCGATTAATCTTCAATTTCATACCAGGCTTTAACCTCGAATGTGATAAATTATTATCAGCCTTCAACTTAGATAATGACACCCCTTTATTATTTGCGATCTCTGATAGCGTATCACCTTTTTTTACAGTATAAAAAGCAAAATTCGACTTTCTCTGAGTTTCAGCACTTGTTTTCTGAGCTAAACGCGTATTGACACCACTACTGCTAACAATTAATGAAGCACCAGTCTTTACAGAAGATCCCTTTACGTTATTCCAAGCTTTTAAATTTTGAACACTCACATCATATTTCTTCGCTATAACAGCTAAAGTTTCACCTCTTCTAACACGATGTGTACTTGTTTGAGCGCTTCGCTTATTACTCACACGCACATCATCATTCGCTAAAGCCACTACTTGACTAGGAGTTTCTACTGTTGTATTTAAAGCAAGATAAAGTTGATCCTTATTCATATCAGCTGCTAAAGCAGGAATGATCAAACGACGATGTATTTCATCAGAGCCATTAACGATCCCTTTTTTATATGCTGGATTTAACACTTTTAAACTCTCCTCAGAAACGTTTATCGCTTTAGCAACCTCTGCTATCGAAATGAATTTATCAATCTCTAATACCTGCGTATTTAAGGCAATGTCTCCATCCTTAGCTTCAATACCATGATCTTGTGCATATCCTAAAGTATAAGTCATAGCGATATATGCAGGAATATAATTTCTGGTCTCTTTTGGCAGAAAAGGAGCAACTTCCCAAAATGAAGGTTGAATTTTGCCAGATCTTAAAATAGCTCGTTTCACACCACCTTTTCCACAATTATAAGAAGCTATCGCCAACAACCAATCCCCAAATTCAGCATACGCTTCCTTCATATATTTTGCGGCAGCATAGCTTGAAGCAATTGGATCTTTACGTTCATCAACATAATTGTCCATTGTTAAATTATAGATCTTTGCTGTCCCATACATAAATTGCCAAGGCCCTGTAGCACCAACGCGAGAAACATCATGTGGATTTAACGCAGACTCTATAATGGAGAGGTATTTAATTTCTTTTGGAACTCCTACTTCAGCAAGAATACGTTCATAAAGCGGAAAATAATACTGCGCCAATCCTAACATGCGAGACATATGCCCTGCATAATTCTTAGAATTATAAAGATCAATATATTTTCGAACATGTTGGTTATAGTCTAGAGGGACTTCACGTTCTAAGGAATTTAGTTTTCGAACGACAGTTACATCTTCGATATCAAATAAAATTCCTTCTACTTCTTTTTCACCGGCATTTACAAATTTGATACTATCAAGCTGCTGCAGAATAGATGCATTTTCACGATCTATACTCGCTAACATGATTGCTTGAGTAGAATTTCTCATCTCTTCAATAGACTTTTCTTGTGCAAACAAACAACATGTCGTAAATGCTAAGCCTATCGTCAATAGAGTCTTCTTGCTTTCAATCATCTTTTTTAATTATGGTTGATAAATAGAACCTAAGTAGTCCTTATTACAAAGCATGTATTTTTACTACATACCCTCATTAACAATACTGGAAACTGTACAAAATGAAATAAGATTTTACTGCTGTAAAATCTTATTTCTCAAAAACAACATAAATTACTTATTATCAGTTGTTTTCTCTTTAGTATCATCTGTAGAATCCTCTTTCTGTCCGTCTTTGAATTCTTTTACACCTTTACCTAATCCACGCATCAATTCAGGAATCTTTTTACCGCCAAATAATAATAATAATATTACAACGATTATAATTAATTCCTGACCTCCAATACCCATTATTAATAACCCTGATGTCAACATAACTTATAATTTACTGTTTTTCAATATTCACTTTAAGTATATACACTTATACCCTAAAAACAAATGTACATAATAATTTTTATTTCTATATTTTTTTAATTCGCTAACCATGATTGCGGATTCATCGGGATTTGTCCTTGCCAAACCTGGAAATCTAAAACTGGCGCGTCTAAATCCGGATCATTAGCTACTGTTCCAATAGCTTGACCTGCTGATACTTTCTGTCCTTTAGACACACTAAAACTAGCTAAATTACTATACACCGAGAAGAATTCACCATGTGAAATAATAATCACCTTCAATCCATTTAAAGTTAACGTACTTGTTACAGTTCCAGAAAATACAGCCTTAACTGTTGCGCCACTAGAAGTTTGTAATTTTAATGATTCATGACTTACTGAGACGTTCCGACCCGTCCTATCCGTACCAAAACTTTGTAATATCTTAGCATTGGAAACAGGCCATGGCAGTCGTCCACGGTTAGATCTAAAATCAGCTGAAAGTCGAGCCGCTTCCGGAGTTGCACGCAACACTTCTGAATCTGATTTACGAGCCGTAGATTTGGAAGTTTCCTTATCATCAACTTTAGTGTCATTTTTCTTCGCGCTCCTTGCTGCAGCAGCTTCCGCAGCTCTACGAGCAGCTTCTTGTCTTCTACGCTCTGCTTCAATTTCTCTTTTAATGATAGCCTGAATTGCAGATCTTAACTTACGCTCTTCTTTTTGCTTCTGCGTAATATCGCGTTTTACACCTCGTTCAGTCGTAATTAAAGAACTCAATTCATTAGAGAACACAGCACGTTGTTGTGCAATAGTTTTCTTCTCTTGCTCTTGCTCATTCAATAACTGCTTATGCTTATTACGATCAGCCTGTAACTGTGCTATTTTTTGCTCAATCTGCTTTTTAGTTCCTTCAATCTCACTTGCTTTCAATTTTCGAGAATCATTGAATTGCTGCAAATATTTTACACGACGAAAACCTTGATTAAAATCCTTTGAAGCAAAAATAAACATCAACTTATTATAGGCATTGCGGTTACGAAAAGCGAACATAATCATCTTTTCATAATCATTACGCATTTTCTCCAACTCTGCTTTCAATTTATCTACAGCGCTGGTATTCGTATTAATCTGGCGATTAATCAAGCTTAATTCAGAACTTATCGTTGTAATTTTCTCTTCACGAAGATTAATCTGACTACTTAAAGCACTGACCTGCTTCTGAGTCAAAATCTTTTCTGTAGTCGTTTCTTTTAGCGTTTTTTGCAATTCCGCTATTTCACGATTTATTTTTTCACGTTTTTTTTCAAGCTCTGCACGAGTCTGCGAAAAACCGATTCCCAGCATCAAAAAAAACGCAGTTAGACTTAGTGTTATTTTCTTTAAATTCATCTATAGTAATCTTTTACTAGCAGTTGAGTCTGAATATAATATGTTCAATTAATTATAGTCTCAAATGCGAAAGTAATAAATCTTAAGGATTATCGTACTAACATTAATTAATTACTTTGTATTTATTGGAGATAGTAAAAGGCATTTCAATAGCTTCATTAAATGAAATTCTGCTGTAATTGAAGTTTGCTTTAATATTCATATCACCTCCTGAAATCAGTAATTCTAGACCCATCGGAAACAATTGCCCACCTCCATTTGAATAATCTGCATAACTAGCCTCCAATTTCTGTCCTTTTTCAGGCTGCTCCAAACTAAAGGAATCTAACCTATTCTGTTGATTAACTAAATATAAGTAAGTCAATGCATTCTTTTGACCACGCAACTGAATTGGTACACTCGTTTGATCAACCTCAAAGTCGGTTGTATTTAACAAATTCGTTGAAAAATTGGCTAAAAACAAATCTTGAACATTTGAAAAAGTTAAATCCTCACTTGCATATTGATACAAGTAACTAAAGGGTTTTGCTATATATTCCCCCTGAAATTTATTTAATATCTGAACACTATCTGGAGTAATCAAAACCCGGCCTATTTCTATACCCAATAATGCCGTAATAGAAATCCAGATTCTTTTATCTTTTTCAATCCTTATATTAGCTGTCACATCGTATGATGACTTTCCTAAATCTATTTTGCTTTTAGCTTTGCCAGAGAACGTAGTAAAGTCCAGATTTGACAACAAAAATTTCTGAACTACCGCATTTTTAGAATCTTCCTTACTGATCGTTTCAACTACCTCAGGCTTACTCTCTACTTTACTCATTTTTTTCTTAGTACTGCAGGATGCCAATACAACAAGCAATAAAAGTGTAACAACAGATTTATTCCACATACGATTTCTTATTTATTTTCTCTCTCAACTTCTCCATATTGGTTTCAGTAGATCCCCCCATAGCCAAAGCACTTTTCCATTGCTTCATCGCTTCGGTTATTTTTTTGTTTTTAATCAAAATATCACCATAATGCTCCAATAGGACTGTTGAAGGCGATTTTGAATTTTTTATTGCCTTTTCAATCCAAAGCAATGCATCAGCATATTTACCCTGTTGAAATAAAACCCATGCATAAGTATCTTCCAATGTCGCATCATTAGGTCGTAACTTATTTGCTGTCTCTGCAAAATGAGCCGCATCATCTAAATCCTGATTTCTTAACGCTAAATAATAAGCTAAATTGTTCATCGCACTTACATTTGTACTATCTAAGTTAATAGCTTCTCTATAGGCAACATCTGAAGCAGCCTCCATTTTAAGCGAATGATAAATATCGCCCAGACCACTATAAATATTTGATTGAAAAATGGCATTCTCATTTTGACCATTGTTCAAGGCTGCCTCCATCAAATTTCTAGCTAGTTCATAATTTCCTTTCAATGTATATGCGATAGAACTGAAATACAAAATAACAGGATTATTGGGAATATTGTGTAAAGCTTCACCGCCATGTTCTATCGCTTGATCATATTGCTCCAACGCCAGATCAACATTCATGAGCATACGCCATGCATCAATTTGATAAGGATTAATACCTACTGCAATAGAAAAGGAAGACTGTGCCCCAACTAAATCATTACGCATCCAATTCACCTGCCCCTTAGCCACATGACTTTCTGCTACGCGAGGATGTACATCAACCAATATATTAGCTAATTCTTGTGCCTGGTCGAATGAAAATCCACTATTAGGAGCTAATAAAGATAAGATAATTCTATTTTTTTCCGAGAAATCAACACTTTTAGATAAAAAGGCTTGTTTTAAGTAATCATAAGAAAGCTTAGCCTTCCCAGACAAACGGTACTCATCAGCCAGATCTAAAAATAAGTAATCATCTTTCGCATTCGCAACACCGGTATTTAATATCGCAATAGCTTTTTTAGGATCTTTAATTCCACGATAAGCCTGTGCCAATTGACTGTATACCTGTGCCAAAGGAGATTTTTTAATTGCCCAAGGTTCAAGAACCTGGATTACAGCAGGAAAATCATCTTTTGACAATAGCAAAGTAGCACCTATAACGTCAAGCGTATCGGTAGCTCCCGCTCGCTCTCTAACATCCTTATATAAAGCAAAAGCCTCATCTTTTTTGTCACTGTTAAACAACAACATAATCTTCTCGCGATTCAAGGCCGCAATGTTGACCTTCTCCTTTGTCATCAGCAGATCCAATGAACGGATCGCACTAGGGAGATCACCTTTTCCTTTATTAACATCGATATTGAAACTTAAATATTCATTTTTAGGATTAATTTCCAAAGCTTTATTTACTTCCTCCAAAGCACGATCAGCATTACGCATCTGTCCAAATAAAACGGCTTTAGTAAAATAAGCATCATCAGCATTAGGATATCGCGTAGTAATGGCATCCAAAGAATCCATGGCCTGCTTGAAATCACCGTTCCTCAAAAAAACTTCAATATTTTTTAATTGTTGCGAATAAGGTTTTTCTTGCTTGCTCTCCTGTGCTGAAACCCTTTGTCCAACCGTAGTTAACAATGTTACCAATAGCGCGTATTTCAAATATTTCTTAAACATAAATAATCCTTCTCGTTCAACAATTGCTGTATTAATATGTTGCAATATACTAATAATGGACAACTGTTAAATAGTGCTATTGCATTTCAATAGGTTATTTTTTGATGATTATGGCATTACCCGGCATTTAAATTAATCTCAAGTGCTTCAGATTAAAATGAAACTGTCTAAAATAAAGTAAAATAGATTTTCGTAATCAAGAAATTAAAAGTACCTTTGCAGACCCTTGAGACACAGGGAAAAGAAGTGAATAAAATTTTATTAATTATTTAATTAAAAGCAAGTGAATACGTTAAGTTACAAAACTGTCTCTGCCAACAAGAACACCATCAACAAAGAATGGATCGTTGTTGATGCTGAAGGCGAGATTTTGGGGCGCTTGGCAAGCGAAATTGCGAAAGTAATTCGCGGAAAGCACAAGCCATCGTTTACCCCTCACGTAGATTGCGGAGATAATGTTATCGTTATCAATGCAGAAAAAATTAGATTGACAGGTAATAAATTGGGTGACAAAACTTACGTTCGCTACACGGGATACCCGGGTGGTCAACGTTTCATCACTCCAAAAGAATTATTGGCAAAACACCCTGAGCGCGTTATTGAAAAAGCTGTTCGTGGTATGCTTCCTAAAAACCGTTTAGGTCGTCAATTGTTTAAAAACCTTTATGTTTATGCTGGAACTGAGCACAAACAAGAGGCTCAAAATCCAAAACCAGTTAAATTTTAAGGAGAATCGACATGTCAACAACTAATACTTCAGGAAGAAGAAAAACTGCTGTTGCCCGCATTTACTTAACTGCTGGTAGCGGAGTCCTTACAATCAATGGTAAAGACTACAAAGAATATTTCCCAACATTGCCTTTGCAATACATTGTTACTCAATCATTAGAAGTAGCAGGTCAAGCAGGGAATTTTGATGCGAAAGTGAACGTTAATGGAGGTGGTGTAAAAGGACAAGCTGAGGCTGTACGTTTAGCTATTGCGAAAGCATTAGTTGAATTAGACCCAGAAGTTAAACCAGCTTTACGTGCTAAAGGTTTAGTTACACGTGATGACCGTATGGTTGAGCGTAAGAAACCAGGACGCAAGAAAGCTCGTAAGAGATTCCAATTCAGTAAACGTTAATCAAAGGAGGATCAAAAAATGGCAAGAACAACTTATCAAGACTTATTGGATGCAGGTGTGCACTTTGGTCACCTTACACGTAAATGGGATCCGAAAATGGCTAAGTACATTTTCATGGAACGTAACGGTATCCACATCATTGACTTGAACAAAACGCTTACGAAATTGGAAGAAGCTGCTTCAGCTATCAAACAAATCGTAAAATCAGGTCGTAAGGTTTTATTCGTAGCAACGAAAAAACAAGCAAAAGAAATCATCGCTCAACAAGCGAAAGCAGTTAACATGCCTTTCGTTACAGAAAGATGGTTAGGTGGTATGCTTACAAACTTCACAACAGTTCGTAAGTCCATCAAAAAAATGTCTACTATTGACAAAATGCAAAAAGATGGTACATACGATGTATTATCTAAAAAAGAGAAGTTGATGATTCAACGTGAGCGTATCAAATTAGAGTCTCTATTAGGAGGTATCGCTGATTTGAACCGTTTACCGGCTGCTTTATTCATCATCGATGTGAAAAAAGAACACATCGCTGTTACTGAAGCAATCAAATTGAGCATCCCTACTTTTGCAATGGTTGATACAAACTCTGACCCTTCAAACATTGATTTCCCAATCCCTGCAAATGATGACGCTAGTAAATCTATTAGCTTAATCGCTGGTATCATTGGTCAAGCAATCCAAGAAGGTTTGGACGAGCGCAAACGTGATAAAGAAGACGAAGCAGAAAAAGAAGCAGCTGCAGCTAAGGCTAAAGTTGATACTACTGAAGCTTCAGAAGCTAAACGTCCTCGTAAAGCGAAAGACGGAGAATAATATTTTTTATTCCAAACCGGATAGCGTAGCGTTGGTTTCTGGAAAAGAATTCTTTTCTTAGACTGACCTATCTGTCCGGTTTTTTGGTTTATCATTTCTCGAATAAGAAATGATAAACTTTATATTAGCTTAACAATAGTTATGCTAATATTGTCAAGAAAATAATAAGTCAAAAATTTAAAAAGAATATATCATGTCAGTACAAATTTCTGCATCAGATGTAAACAAGTTGCGTCAACAAACAGGCGCAGGTATGATGGATTGTAAAAAAGCGTTAGTTGAAGCAAACGGTGATTTCGAAGCTGCTGTTGATTACTTACGTAAAAAAGGAGCTAAAGTTGCTGCTAGCCGTCAAGACCGTGATTCTAACGAAGGTGTTATCATTGCTAAAGCTGCAACTGATGGTAAATCAGGTATCGTAGTTGAAGTTAACTGTGAAACTGATTTCGTAGCTAAAAATGCTGACTTCGTGGCTTTCGCTGATTCAGTTGCTGAAGTTGCTTTAGCAAACAAACCTGCTACTTTAGAAGACCTAAAAGCATTAGAAATTGGCGGTACTAAAATTGCTGATTTATTAATCGAGCAAACTGGTAAAATCGGTGAGAAAATTGACGTTTCTAAATACGAAACTGTTTCTGCTGAGAAAGTTGTTGCTTATATCCACGCAAACTACCGTCTAGGTGTATTAGTTGGTTTATCTGCAAATGTTGATGGTGTTGAAGAAGCTGGTAAAGATGTAGCTATGCAAATCGCTGCAATGAACCCTATTGCTATTGATAAAGATGGTGTTGATGCGCATACAATCGAGCGTGAAATTGCTATCGCTAAAGAACAAATCATGGCTGAAGGTAAACCTGCTGAAATGGCAGAAAAAATCGCAGCTGGTAAATTGAACAAATTCTTCAAAGAAACTACTTTGTTGAACCAAGAATTCGTGAAAGATAACTCTAAATCTATCGCTCAATTCTTAGATTCAGTTTCTAAAGGCTTAACTGTTACTGCATTCAAACGTGTTCAATTAGGAGCATAAATGCAAGAGAACATGAGTTAGCTCATGCGTCTTAAACATATAATCACAAAAGGCTTGTCTCAATGAGACAGGCCTTTTGTTCTTTAAATAACTTACTCCCCCTCCCGTATTTCCAACCACCAGGGACAAAGTTTATCAAAGACATTAAAAAGCATATCATAAATAACTCGAAAAGGAAGATTATTTTTTTGTAAATTGGATGATATAATTGATTACAAACACTAAATAATATCACATGAGTACAACACAAGGAATGCTTCGTGAGGATGCACTAATGGGAAAAAACATATTGATTACCGGAGGTGGAACAGGTCTTGGTAAAGCTATGACCCGATACTTTTTACAATTAGGGGCACAATGCATCATCACGAGTCGAAAAGACGATGTTATCCAACAAACCGCAGCAGAGCTTAGTAAGGAAACTAATGGTAAATGTATAGCAATTGCTTGTGATGTTCGCGATTATGACCAAGTAGAGAAAGTTATTAATTATGGTATTAAACAGCTTGGCTCAATTGACATATTAGTGAATAACGCCGCCGGAAATTTCATCTCGCCGACAGAAAGATTAAGCCACCGTGCATTTGAATCTGTTTTAGGAATTGTACTTCAAGGTACCATAAACTGCACACTGGCACTTGGAAAAATTTGGATTGCAAACAAGGATAAAGATAAAACAGTACTCAATATCGTAACGACCTACGCAAGTACCGGTTCAGGATATGTCGTACCCTCTGCTTGTGCTAAATCTGGAGTATTAGCGATGACAAGATCGTTAGCAGTTGAGTGGGGACGCAAAGGAATTCGATTAAATGCAATTGCTCCCGGCCCTTTTCATACAACAGGCGCGTTCGACCGCCTCTTTCCAAGTAACCTAAGTGACACCCTCAACCCTGTCAACAGGATACCTCTTGGAAGAACTGGTAACTTACAAGAATTAGCCAATTTGGCAGCATACCTCGTTTCCGACTATTCAGCATACATCAATGGTGATGTGATCACAATCGATGGCGGAGAATGGTTAAAAGGTGCTGGAGAATTTAATGGACTCGATGCCGTTTCAGAGGAACAATGGGACACGGTTGAAAAATTGACCAGAGGAGCAAAAAGTACTTAATACATCCCTTAAAAATTACTGTATTTCTTATATTAAGACTATACAATTGCTGTTTTATTTAGATATTTGAATATAATCTCACAAATGAATGAAAAAAATAGCTTGTATAGCTCTTCTATTTTTTAGCAGCACTTCTTTATTTGCACAGCATATACAAGAAAGTGTCGTAGACTCCATTGTCCAGAAAACATTATTAACCTTTAATGTGCCGGGAATAGCCGTGGGTATCGTAAAAGATAACCAGGTAATATTAGCCAAAGGATATGGTATTGCCGACTTAAATAGAATGAATAAAGTTCATGCTTCAACGAACTTTGGAATTGCCTCCAATTCAAAGGCCTTTACAACCACTGCCCTGGCTATTTTAGTAGATGAAGGTAAATTAAACTGGGATGACAACGTACAAAAATACATCCCGGAATTCAAGATGTATAATGATTATGTAACTAAAAACTTCACGATTCGTGATCTCCTAACTCACAGAAGTGGTTTGGGACTAGGTGCCGGAGATTTAATGATATGGCCCGATGGACATGACTTTACTCCCGATGACATTATCCATAACATCCAGTATTTAAAACCTACATCCGATTTTCGCACAAAATATGATTATGATAATCTGCTATATATTATAGCTGGAAAAGTTTTAGAAAAAGTATCAGGTCAAAGTTGGCAGACATATATTCAGGAAAGGATATTTAAACCGTTGGCAATGGATCATTCTGCACCAAACTGGAACATGTTGCAAGATCGCCAAGATGTGATCGCTCCACATGTACCTCTAGATGGTATAAATCATGTCAGTACGCGCTATACCAATACCATTTTAGATGCAGCCGGAGGCATATACTCCAATGTGGACGATCTCAACAAATGGATGATTTTTCACCTCAACAATGGCGAGAATAATGGACATCAGCTGATCTCCAAGAAGCAATTAAAAGAATTGATCACACCACAGACAATCATGCCTGTTAGTACTGTTCCCCCTTACAATTCATTATTCAGAGCATATGGCCTTGGCTTTCGTCTGACAGATATGGCGGGTAAATTAGAGGTTTCCCACACGGGAGGATTAGAAGGAATTGTCACACAAATCGTTATGCTTCCACAATTAAAACTGGGTATTGTAGTGCTCACCAATCAGCAAGAAGGTGCAGCATTCACTGCCATCAGTAATACTATAAAAGATTTTTATTTAGGTATTAACGATCAACACTGGATTACCACCTATCAAACTTCAATTGCAAAAAACAATGCCGAAGCTGATCTCATAACACAGAAAACGTGGCAAATCGTAGAAGAGAATAAAAACATTCAAGATCAATTTCGACAAACAATACCAGGTAAATATCTCGACAATTGGCTTGGAGAAGTATCAATTAAAACTGAAAATGGACGATTAACATTCGCTTCAAAACGTTCTCCCCAACTCAGTGGTGAGCTTTACTATTATCAAGACAGCACGTATGTTGTCAAATGGTACAATCGCTTGATGTATGCAGATGCATTTGTACACTTCACTATTCAAGACAAAGAAATAGCTGGTTTTACAATGAACCCGGTATCACCACAGACAGATTTTAGTTTCGACTTTCAAGATCTAAATTTTAAAAAACACACAAACAATGGAACAAAAAAATAACCCACTTCACGGAAAAAGACTGGATACAATACTAGAATATCTAATTGCTTATTTTGAAGGTTGGGAAGGATTAGGTGAACGGATCAATATTCGCTGTTTCAACGAAAACCCCAGTATTAAATCATCGCTAGCTTTTTTAAGAAAAACACCGTGGGCAAGAAAAAAGGTCGAGGAATTATATCTTAAAATTTACGAATACGAAAACAAGTAGTTATCATTAAATATGATTATTTCTAAGCCTATTCAATTCATTTATAAAAAAGGTTATTTACAAAACTCTTCCGTTAACGAAGCCGTAAATAACCTTTTCTTGTAATCACGCTTATCAAACAAATAATCACCTCTAAAAGTAAAAACCATCTTAAAAAATAGTTGTTATACCTGTTATAAACTTAATACATATGCATCATAAAAATATAGGTTGGATCGGATTGGGAAACATGGGATTTCCAATGGCAAAAAATCTAGAAAATGCAGGATTTCCCCTTTCCGTCTTCAATCGAACTCCAAGTAAATCAGAACCATTCACAGATCTTTCAGAAGTTTATATAAGTGCCGTTGAATTAGTCAAAAACTGTGATATTATCTTCACCATGGTTTCGAACGATGCGGCAATAATAGATCTTTATGAAGATATATTTCATCTTGAAGATATATCAGGAAAAATATTTATCGATATGAGTACGATTTCCAAAGACCTTACTTTAACGATAGCACAAAAAATTCAAGAAAAGCAAGCTCGGTTTATGGATGCACCTGTAGCAGGGAGTACTGTTCCTGCTAAAGAAGGAACATTGATTATCATGGCTGGTGGAGAAGAAAAAGACCTGCAAGAAGTATTACCCTATTTAAATAAATTAGGTAAGGCAGTAAAGCATGTTGGTCCCGTAGGAAGTGGTATTTCAGCTAAACTGGCTATAAATTATTTTCTCTCTATCATCTATCAGGGCCTTGCCGAAACAGTTTTATTTGCTGAAAAAAGTGGAATTAAAACAGAAGACATATTAGAAATAATCAATGAAAGTGCCTGTGGAAGTGGAGCAACTAAAGTAAAAACTCCACTCCTATTACAGCAAGATTATGCACCCGCCTTTGCTTTGGACTTCATGTTAAAAGATCTAAACCTCGCAAAAAAAGAAGGTGTTAACACCCCAATGAATACAGTGCTACTGGAAACGTATCAAAAAGCACATGATGCAGGATTAGGAAAACAGGATGTTATCAGTATTATTAAGTATTTAAAACAGATTCAGTAATACACGTTATGAAAAACCAAATATCTGTAGAAGCTCAAATGTTAATTAGAAAACCTGTTGAACAGGTGTTTCAATCATTTATAGATCCTGCGATTACTGTCCATTTTTGGTTTACCAAAAGCTCCGGAAAACTAGAAATTGGAAAAACAGTTATTTGGGAATGGGAAATGTATGGTGTAAAAAGTACTGCTAAAGTACAGGATATCATCGCCAATGAAAAAATTAAAGTACTATGGGGACAACCCGAAACTTTAGTAGAGTTCAATTTTAAATCACTGTCTCCAGATCGTACGTATGTCACAATCCATCAAAGAGGTTTCCAGCAATCAGGAGATGAATTATTGCAAGTATTAATAGATTCTACCGGAGGATTTACAACAGTACTCGATGGTTGCAAAGCATACCTTGAACACGGTATAAATCTAAATTTAATTGCAGACAAATTCCCCAAAGAAGCGCTGTTATAAACTACTAAAATTACCAATATGAAAATTCTAAAGAAAATAGTTATTGTATTGCTTCTCATAGTGGCAGTACTTTTAATAACAGCTCTATTTCTTAAAAAAGATTATGCTGTTAAAAGAGAAATTACCATTAACAAACCAAAACAAGAAGTATTTGATTATATCAAATACCTACGCAATCAAAATAACTTCAGTAAATGGGCAATGATGGATCCTTTAATGACAAAAACATATCAAGGTACAGATGGAACTGTTGGATTTATTTCAGCTTGGGACAGTAAAGCAGATAGTGTAGAAAAGGGGAGCAGGAAATTGTTAAAATCGAAGAAGGCAAAAGAATTGATTTTGAAATTCGATTTATTAAACCATTTGAATCCAAAGATAAGGCGTACATGATCACAGATTCAATATCTCCAACTGCAACAAGAGTAATCTGGGGATTTGATGGACACATGAGCTACCCGATGAATCTCATGCTGCTCTGTATGGATTTTGATAAAATGTTAGGCGGTGATTTAGCGACAGGCTTAGAAAGGTTAAAAACAAAACTAGAAACGGAGTAAATAAAAATACCATGACAACAATCAATCCTTATTTAACATTTGAAGGCAACTGCGAGGAGGCATTTAACTTCTATAAAAATGTTTTCAAGAAAGAATTCCAGTACATAGGTAAATTTGGTGAGATGCCTACAGCTGAGGGACAAACACCGCTATCACCAGAACAGAAAGATAAAATCATGCATGTTTCATTACCCATACACGGAGATAGTATTTTAATGGGTAGCGATAGTATTGATGGTAATTGTGGAAATTATATAAAAGGAACGAATATTACACTATCAATTAACAGTACAGATAAAGAAGACGCAGATAGGCTCTATGATATACTTTCAGTCAATGGAATACAGTCTATGAAAATGACTCAAACATTCTGGGGAGCATATTTTGGCATGTTAACAGATCAATTTGGCATTAATTGGATGATCAATGTTGATAATAATACCCCGGAATAGAAAATTATTATATTAATTTTAGAAAGCTGAATGATCAATTCAGCTTTCTAAATACGTTAATATGGCAAAAGAACATCAATACAAGCAAAAAGTAATCTGGATGGGAAATACTGGAAAAGATACCGCTTCCTATAAAGACTATAAACGTGATTTTGAAATCAGCATACCGCACAAAGCAGTAATTGCAGGATCTTCAGATCCTGCTTTTTTAGGTGATCCAACAAAACATAACCCAGAAGATTTATTCCTAAGTTCACTATCAACGTGTCATATGCTTTGGTATTTACACTTTTGTGCCGAATCGGGTATACAAGTAGTACGATATGAAGATCAACCGATAGGTATTCTAACAGAAGAGAAATCTGGGGCTGGTCAATTTACAAAAGTTACACTCCAACCAACCGTCTGGATCAGAAATCCAGAATTGATGACACTTGCCACAGAATTACATACTAAGGCCAATGCATATTGTTTTATTGCAAAATCAATTCGGATTCCTGTTCATCATGAACCCATTATACTCATAGTTCTGTAGCATCTTATAAACTGATATAAATAAAGAGGACTATTTATAACATATTCCTAATTTAAAATTTCTATTTTTGGATATGACCGCAGCATATTACGAAGGAGAAAAAATAACTTTCATCGATTATAAAAAAAATAACTTTGAACAAGCTGAATACGATAATTGCCGTTTCGAAAACTGCGACTTTTCAAACAATAAATTAAACAATAGCATTTTTGCAGATTGTACATTTATAGATTGTAATTTCTCATTAGCCGAATTATCCGGAACAACATTCCAACAAGTCCTATTTAAAAACTGTAAACTATTAGGCTTACAATTTCAGCAATGCAACCGCTTCGGTTTATCTTTTACTTTTGAAAACTGCAATATCGATCATGCTTCATTTTATCAATTGAAGCTAAAAAAAACAACCTTTAGAAGTTGCCAATTACGGGAAGTAGATTTTTCTGAAGCAGATCTAACAGGGTCATCTTTCCAAAATTGTGATCTAAATCAAGCAATATTTGATCAGACCAATTTGGAGCAGGTCGATTTTCGAGATGCACAAAATCTGATGCTGTCACCGAATAAAAACAAATTAAAAAAAGCAAAGTTTTCACTCCTAAGTCTGCCGGGCCTACTTAACGAATATGATATCAAAATCGAGTCGTAATTTTAAACTTTTCTAGTGTTCTTTTGTTTTCTCTATATATAGAAAGGAGAATTTAAAATGTCTAAAAAGAAAATCGCGAATGAAGATGAAGTTCAAAATTCAAACGCCGACCAATTAGCTTACGATCCAGATAAACAATCATTTTCATTAGATGTGGAAGATAGCGACCCTGATTACGATCACCCAAGTGATTATGATACTGTCGCCGAAGGGGCTGCAGATGACGATTCTACTTACGACAATTCAAACCCCTACGTTGGTGATGAATATGCAGATTTAGACGAACTCATCGAAGACGATCTCGAAGAAGGTGGAATGCGGATTGAAGGAGAAGTAAAATTGAAGCCAATAGATAAGAAACTAGCCGAAACACCGGAAGATTTACGCGATGATTTAGATGAGGAAGGCTATCCCATTAATTATGATTAATGGACCTAGCGTAAATTTCTAGAAACATATACAAATGAATATACCACAGATTCATTTTAGAAATGGATATCGTTAAATATTCTCTATAATACGATATCCAATTCTTAAACCTTTTTAATCAAATATTTCTTTCTCCATAAATTAGTATCATTACCCATTCAAATTTTATATCTTTAGCTCAGAATAATTTATTTTATGGATGTGAGCAAACCAATTATCCGAATTTCAAATCTTAGAAAATCATACGGATCAAAAGAAATATTAAAGGGCATAAATCTTGATATTTATCCCGGTCAAGTAATCGGTTATATTGGCCCCAATGGTGCCGGTAAATCGACTACAGTTAAAATACTTACGGGTTTGATCAATGATTTTGAAGGAGAGGTTTTTATTAATGATATAGATATTAAAGAAGATCCGCTTACCGTAAAAAGTCAAATCGGTTATGTACCAGAAAATGCAGAACTATATGAGGTATTGACGCCTATGGAATACCTTGATTTTGTAGGTAAACTGTATGGTATGGAAGATACATTAATTCAACAAAGGGCACAACAATTACTTAAAGCATTTGGTCTTGAAGAAAATTTAAATAACAGGATGGATACATTTTCTAAAGGTATGCGCCAAAAAGTATTATTAATTTCAGGTATAATACATAATCCCCAAATTATAATTTTAGATGAACCATTATCCGGATTAGATGCTAATGCTGTTATTATTGTAAAAGAATTGATTTCCCTTTTGGCTAAAGAAGGCAAAACAATATTTTACTGCTCGCATATGATGGACGTTGTCGAAAAAGTATCCGATCGCATTATGTTAATCTCAGAAGGTAATATTATAGCTGATGGAAGTTTCGAGCAATTAAAAACGAACCAATCTGATACGTTAGAACAAATTTTCTCAAAACTCACAGGAAAAGAAGATGGAAACATAGATGCATCACATATTATTTCAGCAATTCGATAAAATAATATGCAGAAATTAACATTAAAATTCATTTTGCTTTTCAGCAAATTATGGACAAGCATAGGTATCGATGTTGCCCAATTAAGGATAATAATTGAAACAAAATTAACAATAGATGATCGTCGTCCTTTAGCCTCGTTCACGAAGAATCAAAATAAGAAACCAGCTAAAAATTCAACCTGGTTTCAATTTTTTATTTTCTCCCTTATGGGGCTCATGTTCTTATCATTTGTTATTATCATCCCCGATAAATTCTTAGCAACATCATTATTCTTAACGTTTATATTATCCATATTATCATTATCGCTGATAACAGACTTCTCAACAATTCTTCTTGATAACAAGGACCAATATATCATTTTACCAAGACCAGTGAATGATAAAACAGTTGCTTTTTCAAGGATATTATACATGCTAATAAAGATTTCTACGCAATTACTGCCCATAACATTACCGGCATTGATCTATGTATTTGTCAGTTGGAATATTTTTGCAGCATCGATATTTCTTGTTCAAATTATAATAGCAGCTTTAATAGCGGTTTTCTTTGTCAATATTTTCTATTCCTTATGTCTACGTTTTCTGTCTATTCAAAAATTTAAAGATACAATCAGTTACATCCAGATATTCTTTTCCATTTTTATTTTTCTAGGTTATCAAATTGGCCCTAGAGTAATGCAAAGTTTTACAGAAGGAGAAAACAGTATTTATCATCTTAAATTACTATGGATTTCTCCAGGAACATGGATCGCATCTTTTCAAGCCATGCTAGTTAAAGATTTCAGTGGTTTGACACTTATTTTTGCTTCTCTTAGCATCATTTTACTTATTGTAGCCATTTTAGGGTCATCACAATTATTTTCGAAAGATTTTAATAATAAAATAGCACAGTTAGCTATCGGAGACAGCCCAGTTAAAAAAGAAGAACTATCACAAGAGGGGAAAATTTCGTTTTATAAAAAAATAGAAAAAATATTCACAAATACACCATTGGAAAAAGCTGGATTTTCAATCATTTGGTTAATAACTTCACGGTCTAGAGAGTTTAAAATGCAATTGTATCCCACAATGGCTTACTTACCGATCTACTTCATTTTTCTATTTCTGCAGGGGAAAAATAATACATTGGTAGAACAAATTGACCGTGTGAATACATCAGGACTTTATATTATGATTTTCTATCTATCGCTTTTTACAGTATTAACTGTTTTCCAGCTAATCACTAAAAGTGAAAAATACAAAGCGGCATGGATCTATTATGCAGCCCCTATTCAACAAACAGGAGAATTAATGTCAGGAGTTTTAAAATCAGCATTCTTAAAATATTTCGTACCCTTCAATTTAATTTTTCTAATCATTTGTGTCCCCCTTTTTGGCGCACATGTGACCAATGACATTCTGCTAGCAACAGCCATAGGAGGTATTGAAAGTGTTCTTGTTATGTTATTCCTAGTCAAATCTTTTCCCTTTTCACAATCTATAGAAAACGGGAAAAGTAGAACAATCATCAACCTGTTTATATTAGGACTTTTAGCATTAGTAGGTTACTTACATATCGTTATTCATGAATACGAAATTATAATTTGGGTGATTACCATTATAGCGTGGATTATATTTTTAATCATGATTAAATATCTTAAAAAAGAAAATTGGAAAAGTCTAGCTTTTGATGATAATTAACAGGAAATTTCAACCTGATAAAAATATTAATTACCTTTATACTAATTCCTTATAAATTACAAATTATGTCAACAATTACAGTCAGTGCCGATATAAATGCCCCCTTAGAATATGTCTGGAAACTATTTAGCAAACCAGAGCATATTATTCACTGGAATGCTGCAAGCGATGATTGGGAAACAACAAGCGTAAGCAATGATTTGCGAAATGGAGGTCGATTCAGTTTTCACATGGCCGCAAAGGATAAAAGTTTTGATTTTAATTTTGAAGGACAATATGATGAAGTGAGGCCTCTTAGGCATATAGCATATACCCTTGGAGACAACCGAAAGGTAAGTACTACATTTTTTGAAAACAAAAACGTGGTAACAATCGTTCAGAGTTTTGATAGCGAAACCTCACATTCCGAAGAACAACAACACTCGGGGTGGCAGGCCATCCTCAATAACTTTAAAAAATACGTTGAAGCACAATTTCAGCAAAAAGATGCTTAACCCTAATTAAGCATAGAAGAATTACGGGGGCTATGGCCCCCGTATTTTATTATTCAAAACATCTTACCTTGGGTCCTGATGAACTTCAACAAATAACCAAGTAGCTTAAATCTATAGATATTAAAGAAAATATGGTATATTTTAATGATATGGATTCAAAAATAACATTCCCTCTTTCTTTCACTCCTTATTATTGATAATCATGTGTACTAATCCTAATTAACCATCATCTTATCTATTTTGATAAAGAAAAAATAAAGATGATGATCAATAAAAAACTATTAATACCTTAATTTTATTAAGTTTAAAAAATTAAAACACGTTATTTTCAACTTTTCAAACTTTTTAATAAAATGTTTGGAAAATTGAATTTGTATTTATAACTTTAGTCTAAGCAATATGAGTAAGAAAGAAGAAGTAAAGAAAAAAATTGGTAAATCAGCAATGGAATGTTTTGCGAAATTCGGTTTGGACAAAACAACCCTTGAAGACATTGCCAAAGCTGTTGGCCTCAATAAAACATCATTATACTATTACTATAAAAGCAAAGAAGATATATTCATCGAGGTAGCACTAGAAGAAGGCGAAAACTATATTCATTCGCTACAAAGTGCTACGATTCAAAAAGTAGGAATTGAAAATAGAACTGCATTTTATCTCGAATCACGATTCAATTATTATAAAAATGTATTGAACATGAATCGCGTTTCAGTAGAATCAATGGGTAAATTACTTCCGCGATTCTTCGAGCTATATGATGCCTTGATGATTCGAGAAAAAGCATTCCTCACACAGCTATTGGAAGAAGCAGTTAAAGAGGGAGAATTGGAATTAAAAGATCCGAAAAATACAGCTTCCGTACTGATCAACTTTTCTAATGCACTAAAACACAGCGTAGAGCAACAGGCTATACTAAAACAAGAGCCTGAAATTGATTATTCGCAAAGTCTGCAAGACACCAAATTTTTAGTGTCTTTGATTTTTAAAGGAATTAAAAAGTAGCCGCAATGTAGTATTCGATAGAAACTAGAGAAAGGGTAAAAGCTATTTTTGATATTTTTTAATGTTGTTGCTAAAACTAACCAATTATAAATATGAAAAAGGTCCTTTTACTCAATCTGATCCTTTATCTCTGTATGTCAGGCACAGTCCTCGCGCAGAGCCTTATTAAAGGAAGCATTAAAAACAGCACCACCAATGAAGCCGCATACGCGATCTCGATTCGCGTTAAAAATGGCACCGATGGCACGTATAGTGACGATCGGGGTAGGTTTCAATTGAAAACCTCTAAATCACTTCCGATCACATTATTGATTTCCTCAATAGGTTATGAACCTCAAGAATTCATCGTAGAAAGTTTTTCAACACCATTAGAACTCCTTTTAAAACCAGCCCAGATTCTTGGCCAAGAAGTCGTCGTCTCGGCAAGCAGAACAGTTCAAAATAAACTGTCATCTCCAGTTACCATCGAACAGATCAGTGCCAAAGATGTCGTTAACTCCCCGCAACTCAATTACATGGATATGATGCAAGGACTAAAGGGAGTAGACGTAACTGTCTCTAGTCTGGGGTTTACCAGTGTAACAACTAGAGGTTTCAATACAAGCGGTAATACTAATTTCACCCAAATCGTAGATGGTATGGACAACCAGGCACCTGGGTTAAATTTCCCGCTCGGCTCCGCAATTGGTCTAACTCAGCTCGATGTGGATAATATTGAACTTCTTTCAGGAGCATCCTCTGCATTATATGGTTCAAGGGGATTAAATGGAACTATGGTTATGACGGGTAAAGATCCATTCAAATACCAAGGAATTAGCGTGTTAATCACTCAAGGGGTCAATCACATCAATAACAAGAAAAAAAATGACCCCGTATCGCCTTCTCCCTATTACGATTGGACAATTCGTTTCGCCAAAAAAATAAATGATAAAATCGCCTTCAAAATAAATACACAATATACTCAGGCTAAAGATTGGGTCGCCAATGATGCTAGCAATAAAAATGGACCAGGAACCAGCCTAACTGATCCCAACTACAATGGCGTAAATTTTTACGGAGGCTCTACCTCCACCGATATTTCGCCCTTTCTACAGGCGGCTCTTGCCGGAAATCCGGATCTAGCCCCTATTATAGAACCACTACTGAGCAAACCCAACTATGTCGCTCGTACTGGATATCCAGAATATGGATACTTAGACAATACCGCCAAACTTTTTAAAATAAATTTTCAGTAAAAATACATCAAAGATTAGAAACAGGCAAAGCGGTTGTAAATAAAGACTTTACAGCCGTTTTATGATTTTTTGGTAATGAGGTAAAAAGCAGTAAAAAGCGAGGTTTGGCAAAAGTAAGGTTACTAAAACGTTACTTTTGAAAACAGAAAATAACCCTAATAAAATACTGTATTTCAGCTTTCTGCATAATTTTTCATATTGTTCCGTAGCTCACATAAGTTTAATTTTATCATTAAGAATTGTGAGTATGGAAACGACAAAAAAATCAACATTTAAGGTATTGTTCTACCTTAAAAAGAATGCTCCGAAGAAAAACGGAAAGGTTACGGTTATGTGCAGGATTACTGTAAACGGCAAGCAGTCTGCATTCAGTACTAAACTGGATATTTCCGCAACAAATTGGGATTTGAAGTACGGCAGGGTTTTGGGCAAGAGCCGAGAAGCACAAGAGGTAAACGGCAAACTTGATAAAATCCGTTTGGGTATCGAGGAATGCTATTCCAAAATCTTAAAAAACGAGGGGGTTGTAAACAGTGCCAAACTTAAAAACGCCTTTCTCGGTATGGAAAGCGGAGAACTGACTTTTTTCAAGTTCTATGAACAGTTCCTTTCCGATTATGAAAAAAAGGTAAACAGCGGACTTCGGGTAAATGGCACACGCAGTAAGTACAAAATACTTTTAAAGCACCTGCGTAATTTTGCACTGACAAAATACGGCTACCCTGACTTATCATTCAACGACCTTACTTCTGATTTTGTGCAGGAATTTGATTATTACCTGCGTGACGACCAAGGTTTGACACACAACACCATTTGGCTGTATATGATTGGATTTACCACGCTCTGCCGATTGGCAATGAGCAGAAAGCATCTTGCCTTTAATCCGTTCAGCGAGTACAAGAATACCAAAAAGGACAAAGACCGTGGCTATCTGTTGCGGAACGAATTGGAACAGCTCGTAACGTTCAACTGCGAGAAAAAGAAAGACGAATTGGTTAAAGACCTGTTTGTTTTCAGTTGCTTTACAGGGCTTTCCTATTCCGATATGAAAGGGCTTAGAAACAGCAATCTTCAGGATTTCTTTGACGGCAACCAGTGGATTATTGTACGCAGGAAGAAAACGGCTACATCATCAAATGTGATGCTCTTGGATATAGCGAAAATGATTATTGAGAAATATGCAGGATTTACAAAGGACGGAAAGGTATTTCCTGTACCATCAAATACAGTTTGCAATGATAGTTTAAAGCGTATATCCCAATTGATTGACTGCCTAAAAGAAAAGAAAGTAACCTTTCATTTGGCACGCCATACCTTTGCCACTTTATTTTTAAGTGAGGGTGTTCCGCTCGAAAGTTTAAGCAAAATGTTAGGGCATAAGAATATTGCCACCACACAGATTTACGCCAAAATTCTCAACGAGAAAGTTGGTAAGGATATGCAGAAGGTATCGCATAAATTTAAGGGTATGGAACAGTCTTTTGTGGCAAGCCTGTAACTTATATCATAGTTCCTTGAAACAGCACAGCCCACCGTTTTTTAAGCGGTGGGCTGTTTGTTTAATTGACCGATACGGTTACAGTTTCAGAGCATTCTTTTTTTTAACGGCTAACGCTGATAGTTATCTTCCAATACCTTGATAATATCGCTTTCACGGAAAAGGATTTTCCGTTCGAGTTTAATAAACGGTATCAGTCCGTCATCTCTGTACTGTTGCAGTGTCCGTTTACTGATGTGAAGCATCTCGCAGACCTGTTCGCCTGACAGGTAGATTTCCCCTTTTAAAAGTGGGTGGAAATATTCCCTGATATACAGCAGTTCATTTTTGATGCCTACCACAGCTTCGAGCAGTGCAAACATATCTTCGTTTGAATCTCCAATCTGTTTCATTTCTTCTGCTTTTTTAATGGTCGCTCTCCCTGCATCAGTAATTCCACTTCGGATAATCTGAAATACGTCTTCCGATTGATTTGCGTTGCCCCAAGAATGCCTTTTGCCCTGTACGTCTGCAATGTTCGTTTGCTGATGTTCAGCAGTTGGCAGGCTTCCTGCTGGTCGAGCCATTTCGTTGCCTGTTGCAATGCCTTGTAGGGTGCGGTCATTTCCTTAATCAATAAAGAAACTTCCTTAACTTCCCTGTTCAGTGCTTTTAAAATCTGAATGTCTAAAACTGTTATTTCCATATCTGCATCATTTAAACCTCGAAAATAAAAGCTATTTACATAGGTCATCCTAATGTTGCATCTGATGGCGGTATTTGGCGTACAGTTGCCAAATGCGGTATTAAAATCCCAGTTTTGGTTTATTGTTTTTCGGGCGAGCCTGTTGTGTTTTGACTGTATTGTCCATTCTCAAGGCAGGCTTTTTGTTAGGCTGTACAGTCTGGCTTTTTTCATCGTTTTTGAAATCCGAACGCATAACCGTTTTTGTAGCACCAATTACGCTTTCGGGCTGGGCAGGCTGTTTTGGCTGTTCGGCACGTCTGCCACCGAACAGCCTGTTCCAATTTATTAAGCCTTTTGTTTCCCTGAACTGGCGTTTAAAATTGGCGATGAAATTGGAAATCGGGTCGCCCTGCTTATCAACCTGCATCAAAGGGCTACGCTCTTCTTCCTTGATTTGTACTTTCTCTTTCCGCTCCTTGTCGGTTGTTGCTTTTTGTGCCATAGTTTCAAAATTTCCCCCAATATAGAACACAAGGGAATGTATTTTTTCCTTTGGCTTTATGTGGCAGTATTTGGCTCGTATTGGCACAATGTAAATGGAAAGCAATCCTCAAAACACTTTAAATTTTCCTCGCAAAGCCCCTTCACATTTAAAAAGTTTTGTACGGATAAGGGAAAGCATACCAAAAACACCCCATCGTTAGCCCACACGTGTTTTTTGTACCCTTTCATTATATTAGAATGGGATTAAAAAAAGAACAAAAGGTAGCAAAGATAAGGCGGACACCCACCGCACCGCCCAACCAAAAGACTACGGCATAATGGCAGGGCAGATAAGGTGGCTTCGCCGAGTTTTTTTGTTGCCCTGCCACCCTTCGGGACTTATTCCGTTTCCTTTTGGTTTTAACGCCTGTCCGCCTTGTTTGAATGGCTTTCTTTTTTTTCTGTTTTTTTGTTTTGGAAAATAATTTTAGGAGAGAGAACGTACCACCCACCACGTATATTTATTAGAATAACGGTTTGTGTTTCTCGTTGTAGATTTCCCTAATCAATTCACCAAACTCCTGAAAGTGGTATTCGATAATATTGTCCAGATACGCATAAATCGTCAGTTTGTCGATGCCCATAATATTGGTGAGCCTGTTAAATGTTTCGTGGTGTTCCTGCCGTACATAGACCGATTTCCCCCTGCTTGCTGTACTGTTCGGAATTTTAAAGAACTGTCCGTAGTAATCCTCTTTGGTCAGCTTCTTTGGCTTATAAATCATCTTTTTTGTATTACTCGCAGGTATTTTTGTATGTTGCGTTTCAGTTTCCGAAGGTTCTTCGCCTGCCATTACACGCATAATAGCTTCCTCATCTACTTCGGGTTTGGCAAAGTCTTCCCGATGTGTTACTACCTGTTGTTCCGTGAATGGTTGCTTCTTTTCATCAGTTAGGAAATTTTCAATAGAAAAATCCTCTTTTTCGGGTTGCTGATTTTTGTTTTCTTCGTGTACCATATCTCTTGTTTTTAATATTATATCCAATTAGCTGTTTGGTTAACTAAGCAATCAGCTGTACATACTGTTGCATCTATCTACCTATCTACCTAAGCACCTGCATACCCCTAATTGGTTAGTTCATTAACTCAAAAATCTGTAATTCGTCTGCATTCAATCACGCAGATTTGCTGTCAGGATTTATGCTGATTGGTTACATAGTTAAGGATATAAACAATCAGCCAGCTAACCATATACAAAGAAAGCAAAAGCAGTCCCAGTCTATGTTGATATGGCACTCAAAGGTAGCATTTGGCGTTCATTGTCGTTATGGTAAATAGCTGTTATTCAAATAGTCTTGCCGAAATTTGTAATCGGTAGCGATGGGTTTTTCCTGCTAACTCCAATCCGTTTGCAAAACGGATTTTCTGAACCCTTGTTCAGAGCAAGTTATCTTTTGAGGTACTCGAAATGAATTTCGGCACCTCAAAAGCACTTGCCCTTGCAGGGGGCTGGAAACGGCTCCGAAGTCGCCCGTTTGTTTAAAAATTAAAATGGATTATTATGGAAGAGAAAAACAGAAAACAGATTAAGAAATCAGGAAGAAAACCAAAGATTGACCCTGCGGTTCATCGGTATTCTATCAACCTGAATGCGGAGGATAATGCTAAATTTCTTGCTCTCTTTGACCAGTCAGAAATGAAAGTCATTGCTCATTTTATTACCGCTTGCATCTTTCAGAAGACGGTAAAGACCGTAAAAATTGATATGGATGCATTAGATTATCACGAAAAATTGACCCGATTTTTTAGCCAGTTCCGAGCAATCGGAACAAATTATAATCAGATTGTGAAGATATTATACCGCAATTTTTCCGAGAAAAAAGCAGGAACATATCTTTTTAGATTGGAAAAGGACACCATAGAATTAGTAAAGCTTACTAAAGAAGTCATCCGTTTAACACAGGAATTTGAAGAGAAGTACCTGAAAAAAGAATAAAGTTATGATTGCAAAAATTGGAAAGGGAAGCAATATGTATGGTGCAATTTTGTACAATCAGCAGAAAGTGGACAGGGAAAACGGAGCGGTTTTATTACTGAATAAGATACCCGATACGGTGGACGGCAGGTATTCCGTAGCCTATTTTAATAAGTGCTTTGAGCCATATTTTTCGGCAAATATTAAAACGGAAAAGGCTGTACGCCATATTTCGCTGAACCCAGATCCTGCGGATAGGGTTAGCGATGAACAGTTTACCGAAATGGCTCAGGAGTATATGGAGCGTATGGGTTATGGCAATCAACCCTATATCGTTTTCAAGCATACGGACATTGACAGAACGCATATCCATGTCGTTTCGACCTGTGTAGGCATTGACGGCAGGAAAATCCCCGATGATTATGACTATCCACGCTCAATGGCTATCTGTCGGGATTTGGAAACAAAATACAATCTGCAAAAGGCTACCGAACAGGAGCAGAAACAAGCCAACAAAATTTTCAGACCTGTGGATTACCATGAAGGAGACATCAAAAGTCAGATTGCTTCGGTAGTACGGTATCTAACAAAGTATTATAACTTTTCAACTATGGGGAGTTATAATGCCTTGCTATCACTTTTCAATATCACAGCAGAAGGGGTCAAAGGAGAGCGAAACGGTCAGACTGTAAACGGGTTGGTGTATATAGCATTGGACGAGAAAGGAAACAAGGCAAGCAATCCATTTAAAGCATCGCTATTCGGAAAAGATGCAGGCGTTGCACAACTGCAAAAACACTTTGAACAGTCCAAAGAGAAAATGAAAACCAATCCTGCGAGGTCTCTACTGAAAAATACAGTGGAGCTTGCCATACATACCACAAGCAACGCAACGGATTTTAAAAAGCAATTGACCGAGCAGGGCATCAATACCGTTGTCCGAAGAAACGAAAGCGGACGAATTTACGGTATGACCTTTATTGACCACGAAAGCCGAAGTGTTTGGAACGGCTCACAATTAGACCGAAATTTGTCGGCAAATATGTTTGAGGATTGGTGGAATAACGGAAATAAACCCGAATTGAAAATACAGGACAAGCCTAATACCAAAACAAATGAATTGGATAATCTACCGACAAAAGACCTCTTTGAGTTTCTCTCACAGGAACATTCGTCTAATTTTGATTTAAGTGTGTTCAGCCTGCTACTCGATGCACAAGGAGACGATTACGAGGAAGAACAGTTTGCTAATCGAATGAAAAAAAAGAAGAAAGGGAGGAGATTGTAATAATCTGTTTTTCTTACTATAAAATCGAACAATCCCTGCAAATTCCCGTAAGTACACAATTCACACTTTCAACATTGTAGCCATTGGGAACAGAAAAATGAACAGTTTCGGGTAAACACTCTATTGTCTGACATTTGACACAGCGAAAATGAAAATGGTTATCGGCAAAACTTTTTTCATCACATTTTATACATACGGCAAAATATTGTTTTCCGTCTTCGGCTACAATTTTATGCACTAATCCGTCCTCACAAAAGCGATTTAATATTCTGTAAATAGTAGCCCTGTCAATTCCTATATCTATTTTTTGTTCAATCGCATCACGGCTCATTGCTTTTCCTGTACTTACCAGCAAGTCGAAAACGACTTCTTTTGACGGTGTGTTTCTACGTTTCATCTCTACTATTTTTCTTTTGCAAAGTTAATGCAAATAATTTGCATTAACTTATTGCGACATTATCGCAACAATAAAAACTTTTTTATCTTTGCCAAAAGATTTGAATAAAATGACAGCAGAAAAAACCTTAAAATTTGGTGGAATAGAAGTTTTCACTACAAATATCCAAAGCAAAATTCAGGCAGAACGCATTGTACAAATACTTGAAAGCAGTTTTCCAAAATTGAAAATCATTTTTGATTTATGCGAAACCGAATTACCTTATCCTTGTGGACATACGATTTTACGAGTTGAAGACAACGAAATAAATTCAGAAATTATAATTTCAATCATAAAGCAATCGGGGTTTATGTGCGATATTTTAGAAGATAAAGTCTGTAAATAATATGACAGAATTTTGGGAAGAAGCATTTAAAGACAAACAAGAAATGTGGGGCTTAGAACCTGCAAAATCTACCGTTTTGACAAAGGACATTTTTCTGGAACATAATGTCAAGAATGTCCTTATTCCCGGAATTGGGTATGGACGTAATGCACAAATTTTTTTTGAGAACGGAATGACCGTAACAGGTATTGAAATCTCGCAGACAGCAATTGATTTGGCTCAAAAACATTTTGGAAGCGAATTGAGAATTTATCACGGTTCGGTTACAGATATGCCTTTTGACGACAAGTTATATGAGGGAATATTTTGCTATGGCTTAATTTACTTGTTGGATAAGGACGAAAGAGCAAAATTAATCCAAGACTGTTTTAATCAGTTGACCGAAGGCGGATTAATGATTTTTACAGCAATAACTAAGGAGGCTCAAACTTATGGAAAAGGAACACTACTAAGCAAAGACCGTTTCGAAATGTTTGGCGGAGTTAAAATCTTCTTTTATGATAAGCAAACCATTGAGGAAGAATTTAGTAATACAGGACTTCTTGAAATAACCGAAGTAACAGAAAACTATCCGTTTTACTTGGTAAAGTGCAGGAAAAAAGTTCATAATGACGGATAAGGGCAACTACCCATTAATATCTCATTGGCAATTTTTCTATTGCTTGAATATTTTTTCAGAAATGAAAAACTGAACTCAATATAGAAAAATCATTTCCCTTTTATCTTCTTTCTATGCTTTATTCCAAAATCAATTAAAGCTTTGACGACTGTTTCAGTTTCTTTGGCGTGTGCGGTAAGCGCATAAGAAACGGTAACAGGTTTGGTGTTATTAACAGTTCGAGTAATCAGCAAGTTATCTTCCAATTCCTGCAACTCTTTGGATAGCACTTTAGGGGATATTCCCAGAGCCATTTCTTGCAAATCTTTAAACCTCATTGTGCCATAGTTCTGTAAATTGTGCAGGATACAAAATTTCCATTTGCCACTCAAAAGTTCAATGCCATCTTTTAACGCCAGTATGCTTTCTTTATTGATGTTACTTTTATTGTCTTCCATTAAAATAGTTACTTTCCAAAAGGTAATGAATAGCAAATATAAATCGAATATCTGATATTTTTGTAATCAGAAATTATAAAAAATAATTCATTATGAAAGTAACAGTAATCGCAAACATTTCGGCTAATGGAAGAATTTTAATAGCTGATAACCCTCATCATCAGTTACCACCAGAAGCTATGGAATTTTACGTGCAATTTGTAAGACAAGTTGGTAACGTTGTGATAGGATTGAAAACGTTTGAAAATTTTCTAAAATTCCCAAAAGAAGTAAAAGAGCTTTTTAATGGGGTAGAAATCATCATATTGTCTGATAAACCTTATACAGTTGATGGCTACAAGATCGTAAGTAGTCCAGAAGAGGCTGTTGAATATATGTCTAGAAAAGATGTACAGGAAGTTGCCGTTGGAGGTGGAGCAAGTGCTTTCAATGCCTTTATAGACAAAGATTTGGTTACAGATATTTATTTTAACATCAATCCAATAATCACTGGAGCTGGAGCTATTTTAGGAAACAACAACGAGTTAAATTCAAAATTTAAGTATAAAGAACAGAAACTTAAAAACGGTTTTGTTCAACTACATCTAGCTAAAGAAGGAATAAAAACGAACCTATAGCCCTGGAAAACAGGAACTGAATACCGATTCCTGAATTTTTATTTGTAATAACAAGACAGAAAATGAGCTTAAAGAAATTGTGAAATAGATGGACATTATCTTTTGTTTTAGCGTTTGCAAGTGATCCATTATATAAACTGAATGACATCATCATTAAATCATATTATCTCGGAGATACAGCGAAAAGAAAAAGCTATTTCGCTCACTTCCCCCAATGAGATTGATGAAGCATACCAAATGACCATATACCTGAAAGAATATTTATGGTCTATACGAGAGGATGTTACAAAGCAAGGTTTTAAAAATCATTGGGAGGAGATCAATTTCTTTCGCAATATCAAGCCATATATCCTCTCCAAGCTCATTTACCACAATAAGATCTTTCGCATACAGACAGCTTGCCCTGTTGATGGAGGAAAGATGTACGCAAGTTATTTTTCAGAACAAATAAAGGAGTTAAAACAGGAATACAGGGAACATATCTACAATTCAGATTTTTACCGATATTACCGTTCAGGAAGAACCGACCGTGATGAAACCTATTTTAGATTAGGCAATATTAATTTCCACGATGGTTTGAATAGTTTTGTATTTGAAATTGACCCTCTGTTTTCAACTTATTATGATAACAAAGTGGCTCGGATAATAGCCAACGAACTACTCTATACCTACATTCTACAAAAAATAAATGATGATGAAATGGCAGATTTTTCTGTGAGGGATATATCTGATAGCATCCTTTGGACGGATACCAAAAATGCCTTGATAGAACTGATTTATGCTCTTTACGCAAATAGCTCTCTTTCTAATGGTAAAATAGGAATACGCAAAATCAGTTTGGCTTTAGAGAGAATGTTTCAGATTTCTTTAGGAGATTTGCATCATTCTTTCCATCGAATGAAATATCGTGCAGGTTCCCGAACCGCATTTTTAGACCAACTGAAATCTTCTTTAGAACAGTATATGGATAAAGATTTATAAAAAATACTTCTAAGATAGCCTTGTCAAAAACAGATGAATAAAACGAAAGAGAAAAAATGTTCTTTAAATTCTTATAGAAAGAAATAGCTGACTTCTTCTAGTATTACTTGTAACAAATGCATTTTTAAAATTTTCTAAACCAAATTTGTCTATTCAAACAACCACCTTTTTTACAGCCTACATAATGTTTAGTAGCTAAAAGTTTACTACTTTAGTGGATTCTTAAGGACTAAAAATCCCTAATCAAATAACGCTTATTTCAATGTCAGAAGAACAGAAGAAAATATTAGAGCAACAGCTCTGGAATATAGCCAATACATTACGTGGAAAAATGAATGCAGATGAATTCCGAGATTATATTTTGGGATTTATTTTTTATAAATATTTGGCTGAAAAAATGGAAATCTATGCGAATTCCATTTTGGAAGAAGATCAAATCCAATTCAGAGATATCAAAGAAGATACGCCTAAAGGTTTAGAATATATTGAAGCCATTCGAGAAGAAGCTCTGGAAACATTAGGGTATTTTTTAAAACCTTCTGAGCTATTTAGCGAAATTACCAAAAGAGGTGATAACAATTTTATTCTTGAAGATTTACAAAAAATCCTGACCAATATTCAGCTCAGTACAATGGGAACACAAAGTGAAGAAGACTTTGAGGACTTGTTCTCTGATATGGATTTGAATAGTAATAATCTGGGTAGAACGGCTGATGCTAGAAATACACTTATCGTAAAAGTTTTGAAGCATCTCGATGAAATTGACTTCAAATTGAATGATACAGAATTAGATGTTTTAGGTGATGCCTATGAATATTTGATCGGTCAGTTTGCCAGCGGTGCAGGAAAAAAAGCGGGCGAATTTTATACGCCTCAGGAAGTTTCTAAGATTCTTGCAAAGATTGTTACTACGGGTAAAAACCGTTTAAAATCGGTATATGACCCAACTTGTGGTTCGGGATCATTATTATTACGTGTGGCAAGAGAAGTGAAAGATGTCAATAATTTCTACGGACAAGAAATGAACCGCACCACCTACAATCTTGCCCGAATGAATATGATCTTACATGGCGTGCATTATCGTCAGTTCGATATTAAACAGGAGGATACATTAGAACATCCACAGCATTTGAACGATATGCCATTTGAAGCGATTGTCGCCAATCCTCCTTTTTCCACAAATTGGAGTGCCAATCCATTATTTTTGAATGACGATCGTTTTAGCCAATATGGCAAATTAGCTCCCGCAAGTAAAGCCGATTTTGCATTTGTGCAACACATGATTTATCATTTGGCAGAAAATGGAACAATGGCTATTGTTCTTCCTCATGGTGTGTTGTTCCGTGGAGCAGCAGAACTGCACATCCGCAAATACCTGATTGAACAGAAAAATTATTTGGATGCAGTCATCGGCTTGCCTGCCAATATTTTCTACGGAACAAGTATACCGACTTGTATTCTGGTATTTAAAAAGTGTAAGGAAGATCCTGACCATATCTTATTTATTGATGCCAGTAAAGAATTCGAGAAAGTTAAGAACCAAAATATGTTGCGGGAAGAACATATCGATAAGATTGTGGAAACCTACCGTAACAGAACGACTATTGAAAAATACAGTCACTTAGCTACTCTAAAAGAAGTTGCAGAGAATGACTATAACCTCAACATTCCTCGCTACGTAGATACGTTTGAAGCCGAAGAAGAAATCGATATCCAAACCGTAATGCATGAAATCAAATCTTTAGAAGCAAAACGAGCGGAACTAGACAAAGAGATTGATGTGTATTTCAAAGAATTAGGACTTGTTTTTTAATTTTTTACATCCTTAATGTTTTTACTAACGAAAATTGAATCATCGAGATGATAAATAAAAAATTAAAAGTAGGTAACGTTCCTAATTTGAGATTTCCTGAATTTACGGAGGAATGGGAAACTAAGAAGTTGGGGGAAGTAGCAACAAATGTTATGTACGGTATGAATGCTGCTGCAACTAATTATGATGGCGAAAATCAG
>NZ_CP066166.1:2605009-2866315 GCF_016132525.1 Sphingobacterium sp. UDSM-2020 | reverse complement strand
AGTTAAAAGGCGAAAGTCTAAGAAAAAAGAAGTAATATTGTCAGGTCATCAGTTGGACTGAAGAAATCCTCAACAGAGGGGTCAGTATGTCCAGCAGAGGGGTCAATATCACCAGTATATCCACGATAAAGATAATTACCTAAACTATCGGGGATTTATCAAATGTATTTTTGCTAAGACCTATCGGGAAGCAATCTTTGATTTTGAAGAAGCAATAAGCCGACATGGTAACAGTCATGTGATGGACCACTCATATCGATTCTACATCGCATTGAGCTTATTACAGTTGAATGAATTTGAAAAAGCAGAAGCTATTTTCAAACAAGAAGTTGATAAGATGCTTCAAGAGCATGGAGAAGACTGGGTTCATCATCTTGACCTATTTTATTATGGCATCTCGCAGTATGAGCAAGGAAAATACGATATGGCAATAAAAACATTTGATCGCGCCCTGGTTCAATATCAACAGTTTTCTGATGCAAAATATTATAAGGCCGTTTCTTTAGTGCATCTTGGTAAAACAGAAGCTGCCTCTAAATTACTAGAGGAAGCTCAACAAGATAGAAAAAATGGGTACACAATCAATGAAGATAATGTTATTTATGAACGCTATCCTTATCAACTCAGATATGACAGTTCTGGCCTATATCAATAATATCAATTTCTATTAATTTGAGTGTTCGCTTTAGAGCTGTGGAAATAGTACACTAAATTGATAAGATACTTCAGGAACGTAGAGAAGACGGGGTTCATCATCTTGATTTATTTCAAACTACTGAACACTTTGAGATCGGACAATTCTCTCTGAAAAAACCTTTCTAATCCCGAAAAATAATCGATCTAATAAAGAGTAATCTTGTGTAATAATCTCTGCTGTTCCAGATATTTCTGGCTTCAGCTCAATTTTTATGTTATAGGTGGTAATGAAAGAGTCTAATTTAATAATAGCAACATAATTATTATCTCTCTTGCTCAATGAAATATTTTGCAAAGTCCCTTTTAACCAACCAAACTCAGAAACAGGGAAATCATTAAGTCTGACATTAACTTTTTGTCCCAACTTAATTTTACCTGCATTAATGTTTGATACTGTAGCCAATCCATATAGAACTTCATTATTTTCGGGAGATAAAATATAAATCACGTCATCTGGAGTAATTGAAGACCACTTTGCCAAAGATTTAAAGCCACCTAATTGGCCTGAAAATGGAGCATAAATAACATGCTCATCAATCCATTTTATTAGATTTGCCATTAATTTATTTTTTGCACTAAAAAGTGCATCATCTCTACTATCCGTTTGTATATTATCTGAAATTTGGGATTGATTCATATTGCCTTCTAAGGCAAGTAAGGCAGATTTAGACTCATTTAAACTACTAATAAGATTTTCTTTATCCCTTTTTGAACTTATGAAATTTCTTTGAACATTATCGAACTCTTGTGAAGATATAACCGATTTTTCAAATAGAAATTTATACCGATCTAAGTCTTTCTGTTGTAGTTTTAACTGATCATCAATTAATTCAATCTCCTTTTGCTTGCTACTAATAGTTTTGGATAAACTTGTTATTTGATTTTTATATGATATCTTCTGTTTTGAATCAGGTCTTAATGTATAATAACTATCCTGATCTAAAAAACTTTTTTTAAATTCATTATAATCAGATTGAAGATCTGCAAAGTAAATTTTAGAATATTTTTTAATTATTTTTGAATCCCCTAGATTCGACAAATCTTCCTTTAATGAAATTGCTATTCGAAAATCCAATGGACTATAAATGTAACCTAAAATTTGTCCGCTATCAACTTTCATTAAATTAACTCCTTCAACCAAAGAAATATATCTACCTGAGATTGCAGGTTTTATATCAACAGGTACAGATTTTGAAATAATCTCTACATTTCCATTAATAACTTCAGGATAATTGATTAACTTCATAATTATAAAAAATACTGATAAAATTGCACAAACTATCCAAATACCATATCTTCCAGCTCCATTCGGCATCCTGGATAATACATCTTTGACATATTCACTTTTTTCTGTATCATCTAATTCATCCATATTATCCCCCTAATTCCAATTGATTTTTAATTAATTCATAATAATGTCCTCGACAGTGAACAAGTGCACTATGGTTCCCTTGTTCAATTATTTCTCCATCTTTAAGTACAATGATTAAATCCGCATTTACTACTGTACTTAATCGATGGGCAACTATTAGAACAGTTTTTTCCTTATAAAATTCTTGGAGATTCTTCATCACAATCTTCTCATTATTAGAATCCAATGCACTAGTAGCTTCATCAAAAAATATAAATTCAGGGTTCTTGTAAACAGCTCTCGCGATCTGAATCCTTTGTCGCTGCCCACCACTAAGAGATATTCCACTTGAACCAATTCTTGTATTATAGCTTTCAGGAAGATCCTGAATAAAGGATGAAATGTTTGCAATTTCGGCGGCTTTATTGACTTTTTGATGATCAATTAACCCATTTGGATCAGATTCTGCAATATTTCTAGCGATACTATCGGAGAAAATAAAACCGTCTTGCATTACTATACCACATTTTGATCTCCAGTAAGAGTGCGAAATGAATTTTAAATCAATGCCACCAATCGCTATCTTCCCTTTTGTGGGTGAATAAAACTGAAGAAGCATCTTTAAAAGAGTTGTCTTTCCACTGCCACTTTCTCCAACGATTGCAACTACTTTACCTTTTGGAATTGAAAGATTAATATTCTTTAGTACCAATGGGCTTGTTTCTCCACCATACCTAAAAGACATATTAGAAATTTCTATACTTTTATAATCATCACCTATATTTGAGATACTATCAGTATCGTCTTCACTTTTCTTGTCATATATCTCGCGCATTCTAGAATATGATATTTTAGCATCTTGTAGTTCTCTGAAAAATTGAACAAAATTGGTAATGGGCACATTCAACTGTCCTAAGATAAACTGAATGGAGAGCATCATACCTAAAGTAATCTGCCCGTCTATAACCAGCTTAACGGAAAGAAATGTAATCAGGATATTAGTTACCTGATTTACTAAATTACCTCCAATATCCTGTGCTTGCGAAATCGAAAGGCTTTTGATGGATAATCTAAATAAACGTACCTGAATAGCTTCCCATTCCCAACGTCTTTTTCTCTCAGAATTGTTTAATTTTATTTCCTGCATTCCATTGATGAGCTGTATCATACTACTTTGATTTCCTGATGCCTCATCAAAAAAACGGTAGTCCAATATTTTTCTTTTCTTCATAAAAAATGATATCCAAAGTATATAAAGCATTGTTCCAACGATAAATACAAAAAAGATAAAGGGATTATACCACCATAAAACTGTTCCAAATACAAGAATATTTAAAGTAGAAAAAACCATTAAAAGGCTCTGAGAGGATAAAAATAACTGAATCCTATCATTATCTTGAATGCGTTGTAATAAATCTCCAATATTTTTTGAATCAAAAAATGAGAGAGGAAGTTTCATCATTTTCCCAAGATAATTGGACAATAACTTTATATTTACCCGACTGGTGACATGAAGCAATATCCAATTTCTAAACATTCTGATTAATGATTCGGAAAGAAAAAATACTAGTTGTGCCATTAAAACCATATATACAAAATCCAGATTATTATTTGTGACACCAATATCCACCATAGATTGAGTCAGGAACGGTAAGGAAAGCTGTATTAGAATTGAGAATACGATTCCGACCAAAATTTGGATAAGATATTTTTTGTATGGCCCGAATAAAGAAAACAGTCCTGAAAAGCTGCTTTTTACTGTTTCATTTTCACTAAAATCTTCAAACTGCAAATCTTCTCCATTTGGTTCTAATGCTAGGATTATACCTTCATCATCATCTTTAGGAGCCCCTTTAGAGGCTATCCAGCCTTTGATGAAATCTTGTTTTGTGTATTTTATATGTCCAAATGCTGGATCAGCAACTAAAACTTTATCACCTTTGAAACCATAAACTACAATAAAGTGTCTCTTCCTCCAATATACAACACACGGTAAAGGAATATCCTCTTTAAGAGTATCAAAATTAACCGATGCAGCCAATGTTCCAAAACCAATCGACTCGGCTGCTTCTGAAAGACCTGATAAACTTACACCATCCCTTAGTATATGAGATCTTTCTCGAAGAACATCTAAAGGAACAATTGTTCCATAATGTTCTGCAACCATCTTTAGACAGGTAGGACCGCAGTCCATCGTATCCATTTGTTTATAAAATGGAAATTTTGACATCATTAATAGTTTTAATTTGAAATTTTTCTTAAGTTTTCAATAGTTCCAAAGTCTCTCTGTCCAGCGATTGGCCATCCAGTATAAATGTATTTAACATCCAGCCTGTATTTTTCGATAACATTAAGAACAGACTTTGCTCTGCTACTTTTATAAAATTCGTCTTCTTCCACCTCAAAAAATGTAAGATCACCAACAAATAGTATATTATCTTTTGGAAACCAAGATATAATATAATCTTCGGAATGACCATTTCCAGGGACATCATAAAGTATTATTTTCTCTTCTGTAGTAATCAAATTGTATGGAAAGTTTTTAATAGGCAAAAACTTAGGAGTATTAATCTTACGATTATCTCCAAGATAATGAGTTGCTTCCAAAATTTGATTATAATAAGGTTTCATATTATCAGGAACGACAACAGGTATATTAGCAAGTGAATATTCTCTTATTCCACCGGCATGATCAGGATGATGATGTGATGGAATAATCATTTTTATTTCTTTACCTATGATTTTTCTTTTACACCAGTTTATGACAGATTTACTGACTGCAGCTGGTGCTTCGAAAATATAAACAGAGGTATCGTCAGTAGTAATAAGTAATTTGTTTTCAGTTTCAGTGAATTTTAGTAGATACTTATTTTTTGCAATAGTGTCAACCTCAAATAAAATATCTGAGATTTGGTTCGTAGTTTTCATTGATCTACTAACGTTATGAATATTTAGATCAAAATGCTTTATACCATTTTTTGAAACAACGACATTATGACCACTTTCAGTTAAATTTGAATACTCATACTTCGTAAGAACATCGCCGAACATTTTATCATACTCTAAATATTCAGTTCTAATTGGTACATTATCGTTAGATAAAAATACCATGATTTTTCTATTAACTAAATCAGTGAATGTTAAGATTCTTTCATTAAAAATATTATCAACGCTCATTCCAAGACTATTACGATTTCTATCTGCTAATAAGAAGATAAGATTTGGATGAAGAAGACATGCCTCAGTTAAATGCTTTCCAATATCACTTGATATTCGTGGAGTATCGTCACCGTAATCTAAAAATGATACAGAATCTTTTTCTATTTTAATTTTTTGAACAAAATCGTTTCCTTCAAAAATAGCTTTACCGTAATAATCTAAAAAATTGCTATAAATATCAAGTTTGTAAATTCCATTTAGTTGCGCAGGTTTGGATTCAAAGGGTTTTTCGAAATGGCCTTGAATGTAATACGTTCCATCTACGTTAAACACATTAATCACTGAATTTTCATTCGTTTTGCCTTTCAAAATTTCCATAGCAGAAGACAAATTTCTCATATAAAAATCTTTTTTTTGAGCAAATCCTGTGCTCTGCCCAATTAAAATGAAGACCAAAATTATACACGATACTAATTTTACCATTTATTATATTTTAAGAATATATTGAAATCAAAGTTATATGGTTGATCTTCATAAGAAAATCTTTCGTAATATTCTTTTAATTCATTTTCAAACATATTATAGCCTGCGTCAAGTTTTTCAAAGTATTTCTGACCATTAAATGTGAAAATGTTTATTTGCTTAAATAAATTTAAATCAGAATAAAATTTTCGCATATAAAATGTAACTACTCAGGTTCTATAGAGTTGCGACTGTGTAAAAGGCATTCAGTATGCACTGAGTGTTTTTAATGCATGTATCTGCGATTGATCGAAATATGGTATAGTTTCTTACTCCAGTATCTGCTTTGAACATACCGGATACTTTTTGCTTCACTTTGATATTGCGGATTGCCCTTTCCGAAGCGTTATTCTCGGCAGGAACTTCGCTGTGATACAGGAAAGTGAATATATAATCTCTGAGCTTGATTATTCGTTTCTGAAAGGTCAATACTTCTACATGGCGGGGATCTATCTTTTCATTTAGTAAACATGCTAGGATTGATTCGATATCTGATCGTTCCTTTATATGTTTTTGGTAAGTATCAATTGGAATATTCTTTTTCAATTCTAAGCTGCTAAGTAACATACTAGCAAAGCGATCCGCCCAGTTACTCTGGTACTTTTCTTGCAAAAAAAGTAGCTCTCTTAACAGATGTGCTGTGCAGATCTGATGGCCTTTAGCTTTTGTTCCCAGCTGACTGGCCAAGCAATCGCTCACCAAAATTGCATTATCGAATCCTTCAGGGAAATTACCATGTATGGTTTGTTTTCCTCTGGAGGGAGAAAACGTGATATAAGTAGCTTTTTGACTTTGCCAGGTCCAGATCCAGTTCAATTCTCCATTAACCTTAACACCAGTTTCATCAGAACCAACTACACTGGATTTACAAACAACCTGTTTAATGAGCTCAAATGCTGGCTGCGCTTTTTTTGCTAAACGATCCAGAATACCACAAATGGTACCCTGACTGATAGGCATATGGTAAACAGACGTGAAAAACTCACTGATTCTGGCTAAAGGAACAAACTGACGTGTATGCAGGTAAGCAATTACCGCACTAGTTTGTGCACCATAACTAATTGGCGCAGCAACTCCGTTAGGAAAACTGCCACTCGTCTTATGCCCACAAGTACATTTCTTTTGGAATACACGATGCTCGGTATATACCGGTGTAATGGTTGGAATATCGACAACCTGACGACGACTGGTCAGTTTTGCTGGCTGATCTATCAAGTCAAATCCACAACAGTTGCAAAAATCGGGACTATAATCAATCACCACATCTGGTGTTGCACACATCTGTAAAGTATTGCCATCGTGCCCGGTTTGTCCACCAGAGGATTTTCCACTGGACTTGCGTAAACTACTGGTGCGATTGGGACGATTGGGATCCTTGGATGGTGGGATAGAGCTATTATTACTGTTCTTTTTTGGCCCCTTTAACAACCTATTCTCTTCAAGCAGCAGACCAATGGTGTCATTTAGCTGTTTAATCGTCTTGTTTAAGTCTTCGATTGTCTGCTGAAACTTACGATTCTCTGCTGATCTGGCTGAATTATCTAATGCACGAGCTTCCTCAGCAGCAATACGGGCGGATGACTCTCGCTCGAGCACCTTAAGTAATAACTGAAAATTAGTGTTATCCATCCGTTCTTTCTGTATTACAAAAAACTGACTTTAATCCATCTAAACCTAGAAATAAAAGCAAAAGTTATACAGTAAGATGTGAATAAAAATGGATGTTTTTTGGAAAAGCAATCTATCAATCTAGAATAACCGAATTTTTAAGATAAATAATCTGGATAACCTGAGTAGTTACTATAAAATCCTATTCTAGCATAAATTTCTAACAGCTCATTATTCTCAATTTTATGATAAGACCTAGAACTTGCTAGTGCATGGAGTATACATGTATATGTAAACAAACCATGGAAAGCTGAATATGCTTTTCTTTCTTCATCTTCAAAATAATCTGATAGCTGAAGGTCTTTACCCCCAAAGATGAATTCATCAACTTCTAATGTTAATAGAAAGAAAAGTATATGTCCGCATTGGTGAGCGATATCATCAATAAAAAACACAAAAGATTGAAATTTACTATTTACATTTAAAAATGCTGTAAAAAAGAAGTCCGTAGTGGCAAAAGAATTTTGATTAGGAAGATCAAATAATTGAATCTCCAGCTGCAAAGTATTAATCAGATCATATAGAATATCTGAATGAGAATCTAAAATTTCTAAGGCTTTCACTAATTCTGTGCTATATTCTGATACAAGGCCCTGAATACTCTTTGGATGATTTAGAAAAGGTCCATTTTGATAATTCGTAAGTTTTGTACTTATCTTAATATTATTATAATAAGTATATGGCACAAATTTGAGCCCGGATTCTATAGGCTTAATTTCATCATCTATCTTGATAAATTTATATAAAGTGTTTGCCACTCCCCTCCAATATCCAATTGATGGAATTTCAATAACTCCCTCAAAATCACTTCTAATAGAACATACTGAATTTATATTTAGAAATGGAAATATAAGCGAATCAATATCACCGTTCTCATCAGGGTATAAAACGTAATTAATCAAAGGTGGAAAAGAGAAAATTTTATCACTATTGAAATCTATATTTTCAAATATTTCAGGTTTAAGTTGATAGAGTGCAAGTCTATATTTGTCTAGAAGTTCTTGTTTGTGCTTAATAAGCTCATCTTTATAAAGATTAAATTTTCCAATTTGCATAATGCATTTATTTTATTTGATCCAAATTAGAAGTGAATCCATTAAATTTTCTTGTTTAATATGTAGCTTTGATTCAACCAATTTATAAAAAGATTTGTCGTCTGAACCATTACGAAGAATGTCATATAGTCCGCTTTCGGGATCCCTTTCCTGTATTTTCTCAACTATTAATGACCCAAGATCATATTTCAAAGATGTTCCTTGTTTTGCTAAATTATCTTCTAACTTCAAAATATCCCTAGTATTAATAGTGCTATCTTCTAAAAATTTTTTTATAATATCACGGTTTTTCTGAAGTTTTTTGCCATCATTTCCAAGATATTCTGCTAACCCCTCATCAAACCAAGTATGAACTTGTGGATAATATTGTGCAGTATAAAGATGAATTACTTCATGGGGATAAGTGCTTGTATGTTTCCCAACTATAATAGCATTATTATTTAAATCAGCATGAGCACTGTGGTTTAATAGTTTTTTTGTTAAATAATGAAATTCATATCCTTCAGCAGTTAAACGCTCTTCAGTATTTTTGAAAATGTAATAATCAAACTCAATTTCTTTGGTTTTAAATAATTTAGCTGTTTTTTTATTAAAGACTAACATTTGATTAGCTTCCGCTGAATCTATTGAATATTCAGTAGGATTGAAAAAGTATCTTATAGAGCCAATTGTCTTTTTAGAAAACCTCGAAGTGTAATCATCAAAATATGGTAAAAAATAGATTGTATCATTTGCATGTATTTTTTTAGCAAGAGATACATAAATACTATGGACATCTCCATTTTTTAAAAAAAATTTTGTCCGAATGGTTGTAATAGAATCATTAGTTTTGACACTTAATATTTCTGGCCGTATTTTAAAGAAATCTGTCTCTGTTAGAATTGTAAATAAAGGAAGGTCCGCAGCAATTTGAGATGATATCCAATTACTTTTTTCGGTATAATTAAGCGAGTCCATCTGCAATTGATACAAATAATTTTTCCATGCCTCTTTAATTAATGATGTCTCATGATTCGACACACTACAAGAGGAAGCTATCAACAGAAATACAAAAAAGCCGTAATAACGGCTTTTTCTAAAAAAAACTAAAACTGTATTATTGTTGACGAACATCACCAGGTTTTACAGTTTTAATAAGTGATCCTTCTTTTTGATGACAACTAGCCATTGCACCACCCTTAATTGATTCAAGATTTTGTAAAGCATTCACTTTAGTGGACATTGCTTTAAGTTCTGTTAAGCTTAATTTTTTCATAATCTAATTCTTTATTTATTAATATTCCCAATTATAAGAAAAAATATTATTAATACATAATTTAAAACTATTTATTTTAAAAAAACAATAAACAACACAATATCCATACATGACAAAAAAGTACAAATAAAATTTCTTTATTAATTATTTTACCATCAAAAAAAACACAATTATTTAATGAAACAATCCTAAAATAACATTAGTTTATGTCACTACATAAAAAAATAAATGTGCTTATTATAATAAAATAATATATATACCTAATAATGAGTTAATAATGTAATTAAATTCAATAAAAAATAATATATGTAAATTATCATAGACGAAATAATTATCACAAATTAGTATTTTAGATATATTATTTTTTTAAGTTAAAAACAACTTACAGATCTTATATATATATATTAATATAAAATTTCATATTAAAAAACAACACAAATACCTGTATAAAAGCCAATTAAATTAACAAAAACCTTGTTTTATATGAAATATTCTTTCAAATATTCAAAGTTAGATTATTGGTTTATTAAAAAAATACGGGAAACCGTATAAATATTATAATTATGTAAATTTAAATTACCCGTTAACATATCTTCAAACAGTTATGATAAGAACTAAATAACGATTGATGTCTATAGACCCTTTTTCTTATAAAAAATAGAGTTAACTCTCTTAATTCCTGATGCTATGTAATTTTTGATAAAAATATCCCTTTACAATACGTTATATTCAATCATCCTCTTCTAGAGAAGATCCAACTCTCCTGCTATGATATCGGGCCACCGTATCCGCCCTACGAACTACATGTCAGTTGATTTTGTGAAGTTCTGTGGGTAAAGCTCTTTTATATTTTTGTGGTTTATTGATGCTATATTCATTAGCGTATTTTTTAAACACAGAAAAGGCTTTGGAGTTGCTAACTGAGTCGGCAGTGTAAGTTAAGAACAATAATTATCTTAATTTGAAACAATGACTAAAATTCGTAAAAATACGATCGCACCTTTAAAGAAAGTGCAGTTGAGTTGAGTAAAGACCGGAAAAACATTTCTGAGCTAGGCCGAGAATTAGGTGTATCAGCAGCCCAATTATATAAATGGCGTAAAGAATCAGAAGAATTCGGATCAGACAGCTTCCCCGGCAATGGCAATATTAAACAGACACCAGAGCAGGAACGTATAAGTGCCTTAGAGAAAAAGCTTAAAGATTCAGAGCTTGAACTTGAGATATTAAAAAAGGTCATAGGCATCTGTTATTCATAAATTATTGTTTTTTAATTGTATTCATGATTGCTTCGCAGTTCCAAGAACGATCAGTAATATATAAGTTTATCAGGCTGCATCAACAAAAATATCCGATTGAAAAGATGTGTAAAGTTATGGGAGTCGGTTCCAGAAGTTATTATGCTTGGAAAAATGGTTCTAAATCCGCTGGCGGTTCTAAAGTTGCAGTACTTGAAGATAAGATAAAAGCTATTTACTTCAAGAAAAAGCAACGATATGGCAGCCCACGAATAGCTGCAGAGCTATTAGATGATGGAGTTGCTGCATCTAGGGTTACAGTTGCTAAGTATATGAAAAAGATGGGACTACGTAGTAAAATAGGCAAGAAATTTAAGGTAACAACAGATTCAAAACATTCCCATAAAATAATGGACAATGTATCAGATCGTAATTTCACACCTTCGAAACCATCAAAAGTTTGGGTCTCGGATATTACTTATATCCATACCAAAGAAGGCTTCTTATATCTGACCACAGTGCTCGATTTATATGACCGTAAATGTATTGGATGGAGTATCAGTGAAACAATGAGGACTGAAGAAACTTCATTGGCTGCATGGAAAATGGCAATCAAGAACCGCAAATTGTCTCCTGATCTTATTTTTCATTCAGATCGTGGTGTACAATATGCGTGCGAAAAATTCGGCAATACGGTAGATTCGTATAAAATCGTAACTAGAAGTATGAGTCGAAAAGGTGATTGCTGGGACAATGCAGTTGCGGAGAGCTTCTTTAAAACATTAAAATCAGAACAAATATATGGCAACAAATTGGTATCAAAAGAGCAAATGAAGACGGATTTGTTTGAATACATAGAAGTTGGTACAATAGGGAGCGACGACATTCTACGCTGGGAAACCTGACCATAGAGCAATTTAATAACAAAAAACAAAATCTTAAAAAAACTGCTTAACTCATACTGCCGATTTTATTTGCAAGTCCATATCTTATAAATACCTACGAATAGATAATACACCGGAAGAAATTAAAGAAGAAAAAGAAATTGATTTTTTTCAGATGAAAATTGATAATAAAATATTTGGTGCAATAACAGCCGAGAAGATTCTTGAAAACTAGTAAGACTATATTACAGGTATTCAGACATAAAACCAGCCGACAATAACTAAGCTTTCGTCTTGCCCAGAGGGCTAGAGATGAAAGCCCGTTGAACGGAACCGTAGGGAGCAATACAGTAATATGTAGTTACTAGGCTGCATACCTACTAACAGTTTCGCCACTTGATCATAATCGATAAGGTTGGAACTGACGATAGCTTTGCTAATGAGCTTAAACTGCGTACTGGTTAAATCATCGGACAGCAACTGTCCATAAAGTATGGCTATAGCTTGATCTTTGTCCAGAAAATCAAAATAACGAAAGAGCGTGGCTTGATGGTCTTTGAATTCTTGATCCTCCCCTGTTTCATTCATCGCTTTGAATAGCAGGTGTACAAATTCGGTCAATCGGGATGTGGCTATAAACTCGGCTGTAGCAGTGTCCATCGCATAGATACCGGTATAGCGTTCTATGATCAAGCTTGCTTTGACTTTGTTCTTAATAACAGATCCATCGATATCTCCACCTGCCGCTTCTGCTTGTATATGTTTAATTTCATTGAGCAATACGGGTGTACCGATAGCGGTGATCATAAACGATCGGCGTTCCTTTGCCCGAGAGCTCGTCAATATTAACGCTGAAGCCTATAACGGCATCTGCCCTATAGCTACGTGCATTTTGCTTTAAAGACTCCACTACGCTCTTATAGAGCTCCTGTAGTTTGTTTTCATAATTGCGGGAACGACCACCGAAGAGGTCTACGAAGCTGGCTCCGGATTGCACTCAAAGCATTGGCTCCAATAACAGCTGTTGCTGATATAGGATTTTTGTGGGGATCGGTTTGATTAAAGAATACGGGAAGCCGTAAGGGTGGGATAAAACGTATAAAGCCATTCTTGACAGAATGGCTTTATACGTTTTTTTTATATGATCTGAGATTTATTTCAGTTTTTCGATCTAATTTGTACTGAACCTCAAAAGATAATCACTCATTGGTATACCTTCCATAGTTCTAAAGGATTTACCCGTAAAAATGATTTCGTAGCTCCTTTTTTCTTCTAAATCCCAATAAATAGTAACAGATTTCTTATCAGAAGAATAAGTATGTTTTTTTATAATTGGAAAACTTTCTTTAGAAATCCCATTAAAGGAACGACCTTTTCCCAATAACGGTCTGTCAAAATTGATCTTAAGTTGCTTTAATGTGTTGCTAACATTCTCCTGTCCATTCTGAAGCTCCTCAAAAGAAACTATTTTTGGTTTTTTAGCTTCATAGATATCAATAAAAGATTGAATATCTATAGCATAGGAATGATAAGCCTTGGCAATATTGGGCATATAACTCTCTAATGTAGGATATTTATCTCTTTGGTTATCAAATTTTTCAAGCTCAGAAACGAGTGCCTCAATCCAAAGAAAACCTCGCTCAAATTGTTCATTTACCTCTTGCTGTATTTCTTCTGTTTTAAAATGATGGTCATTCATATACTTTATTACTGCAGCTCGAACCAAAGCTTCATTTAACATCGTTTCCCAACTACCATAAGCCTGACGTTCCATTTTTTCTTTTAGGATGTTAAATAATTTTTCTCCACTATTTGTAAAAGCTGACGGATCTTTATCTAATAAATAATTAACAAAAGAATGATTAAATTCATGAAGCAATGTTGGCACATAATCTTGCTTTGAAAAGCTCGGTATTCCCATACTATCTACACTCCAAGTTCCCATAATAGCGTAGAGCTCTTTTTTACCTTTTGGAATATTCATTGCTACTCCAAAGTTGCTACCACCATTTCCTAATCCATTAACAATCAAAAACTTTTCTGTAGGCTCTTTACCGTAAAACCGCGAATACCAGCTTAGATCGATAGACTGATATATTGGCAAGAACCGTTTTTCGACTTCACGATAGGTATTTTTATTTTGTTGAAAAAATTTTTTGCTATGACTAATCCTGTAAAACTGCTTTAATAAATTTGAAAATTTGATCGCATTTTCTTTACTCCATCGTTTGTCAAGAGAACCGTCGATATATTCTAATTTAAGATTTAGCTCATCATCAAGATGGATTGCCATACTCATTACAGCATCATAACCAATACCACTCTCCTGCTTAATCTGTTTGATAAATTTTATCAATTCATGGTCTTTATAAAGTGAATAATGCGCTGCAATGCGATCTGTATAAGTTTTAAAGACTTCAGAACTGTATTCGCGGTTACCGGCTAATCTAAATACAATACTAAGAATCTCAATACGTTCATCAACCTTAGGTTTGTCCATAATTTTTCCAGGTTGACCATATGTTAACGTAAACAACAAACTGAATAGAATAATCAATACATGTTTAGAGATCTTTCTAATAGTAGGGCCAATAATATTTTCAATCATTTTTTATTATATCTTTTTTAGTCCTATAGTATGGTTTCAATATCAAGGATTTTGCCAAAAGTATAATTTATTGATAAACAGTATTATATAAAAATGTTATTATGATTGGTCGACCATAATCGGACATAACATGTTCATAAGTGAACAATAGGACCAAATGCCACATGAGCATTCCCAAACTTCTTTATTTGAAGAGAAAAATCCTTTAAATTGTTTAACTGTAACCACCTCTTAAAATAGCTGTACTAAGCTCTCTCCTCTCAATGTCTGTAGATAGGCAATATCTGGAGTTGAATACCAGTCTTTGTCTAAGGTGAGTACCTTCAATGCTGCTTTTTTTGCCAATAAAGATCCTGCTAACAGTTTCGCCACTTGATCGTAATCGATAAGATTGGAACTGACGATAGCTTTGCTAATGATCTTAAACTGCGCATGGGTTAAATCAGCGGATAGCAACTGTCCATAAAGTATGGCTATAGCTTGATCTTTGTCCAGAAAATCAAAATAACGGAAGAGCATGGCTTGACGGTCTATAAATACTTGATCATCCCCTGTTTCATTCATCGCTTTGAATAGCAGGGGTACAAATTCGGTCAATCGGGATGTGGCTATAAACTCCGCTGTAGCATTGTCCATCGCATAGATACCGGTATAGCGTTCTATGATCAAGCTTGCTTTGACTTTGTTCTTAATAACAGATCCATCGATATCTCCACCTGCCGCTTCTGCTTGTATATGTTTAATTTCATTGAGCAATACAGGTGTACCGATAGCGGTGATCATGAACGATTGGCGTTCCTTTGCCCGAGATCTCATCAATATTGACACTGAAGCCTATAACGGCATCTGTTAAAAGCTATCTGCATTTTGCTTTAAAGACTCCACTACGCTCTTATATAGCTCCTGTAATTTGTTTTCATAATTGCGGGAGCGCCCACCGAAAAATCCCGAAGTGATCTGCGAAGCAAACGCCACGAAGCTGGCTCCGGATTGCACTCAAAGCATTGGCTCCTATAACAGCTGTTGCTGAAATGGGATTTTTGTGGTGATCAGTTTGATTAAAAAATACGGGAAGCCGTAAGGATGATATAAAACATATGATCTATTTAATTTATTTTTCAGCTTTTCAAGCTGGTCGATGGTAAGATCCATACCTTTTAACCTCAGCTTCGCTTTTAACAAAAAAAATATCATATATAATTTATCTTGATGGAAAGATAGATCCCTTCGGGATTCAAAATATATAAACCCAAAGCCTTCGTAAAACTAATTGAGTTACTGTTGCCTACTCAAGCAAAAGTAAGGAAAGTCTCTTGCTGACAAAACAATAAACTCTTTCAGCAAAATATTTCCAGAATTAGATTTCTTCTGAACGGTTATTACCTTTATCTTCTGATACCTGTACTTTCTGATTAAAAGCATCTGTAAACAATAGCGCTACTCCTGCCAATTGACCTTCTGTCATAACCTCAACATACTGATCAATAGCTCACGAGGTGTTAAAATTCATAGGTAAACTTGTTTTTTTTCAATGATTATTGTTTAACTTTAATAACAAACCAATTCATAACCATATGATTAGTGCATTAACTAACTTAAAGAAAGCCATAGTAGTGTATGGCTCTCTACATCAAGAAAATGATAGTGAACAGCAACTTTTAGATGCACTTATTAATTTCGAGATGGATGCTTTATTTCATTCTGATTTGGTAAATACCACCGAACAAACTTTCCAAACCTTTTACAGTGAGCTACGCAGTACCTTCAACATCGTTTACCATTTAAAAAATCAGCAAGTTGATGCTGTTATTTTACAGTTTCAAAATGTGCTTGAATGCTTTGAAGATCTTTTCCGTAACAAAATGGATTTGAATGGCTTAGTGAGTGATTATGAATATCATCTTTTTAAAATAGAACTTATCGGAAAATTCCCGAATATAAAAGAGAGCCTTTACAAAAAAAAGGTTCCTTATCTCTTGATATTTGAAGTCCAAACAGCTATAAACAATCAATTCAAAAGCCATAATTCAAATCTTCATTATCACCAAAACCTATTTTTCAAGACACTGTTAGATAAGTTACAATGCATTGCTGAAGATACAATCAGCAAAAACTGGTTACAGTGCTTTATGGAAACAATGATTGATATCAATTTCAATCACATGGGGTTTTTCAATCGCTGTTGCGATATAATCGACTGTAAACTGAAGAATATGTCAATGACGGAACAAATGAATGAAATGATTATGATTCTTTTCCGTTTGCGTATTGCCAGCTATGATCCCAAACTGTACTATGACCCCGTAAACGAGCGTCTCCCTATACTCCTCACGCAATATGTGGAGCGCAGAAAACAAATATTAACAAAGTACCCCAATAGGATTGTAGACAATATGGCTGAAGACAGTGATGAGCCAACGACCGTGAATCGAAACAATATCATTACCTTGTTCCATTATATCAATAAAGTAAATCTACAGTTAGAAAAAAACAGCAGGATTGATTCTCTAAGTTTTTTAAAAACTATCATAGCGATCTTTGGACCAAATTTTACTGAAGAGAATCTTCTTGAGCCCGATAATTACCTGGATGAAACTGATTTAATTAAACAAATGAATGTAATCATTGCTGAAATAGACAAAGATTTAGAGAAACCATCAAGCGTACCTAAAACCAAACGATAATACAGGTCTGTAAAAATAGCCTCAAATATCTTGACACAAAATCTATAAACATCTCGAATAATTATCTAAATAAGCCGAGATGTCAAATTGAATTAAATATTTAACGCATAACATTAAAGCGGCAAATCATAGGGCAGCAATTGTCCTAACACATAGCTATAGATTAGTCTTTGTCCAAGAAATTAAAATAAAGGAAGAGCGTGGCTTGACGCTCTATGTATACTTGAGCCAGTCCTGTTTAACCCTCTGACAATAATATCAGGGGGCTTGCTAATGTTCTTAAAAAAACTACCATTAAAAATCCTTCTCAACGTCTACACTTGTAGCATGATCGTTTGTCTTAACTCGAAAATTTAAACAAAACTGATGACCTCTAAATCTACCTGAACCACTTCCTTAACCTTCCTACTTAAATTTTTTTGATCACTTTCTTGAAGCATTTAGTTACCACTTGTAAAAATCAATTTTCATTTTTTTTTAATATTATACCTAGTTCTTTTTAGATCCAGAATATGGACGCATCCAACACACCCCTACCATCTAATTGATCTACAAAAACTTAACTACAAAAATCTATAAAAGTTATCTTAACAATTTAATTTTGTCCCCTAATTGTCCCCCCCCAATAAACTTAGATAAACATTTATTTATTTAGTTTTATATTTTTAATTTATTAAATCAAACCTCCGGTTTATTACAATTAGATTACAGCAGTAAACTAACTATACTTCATCACTAAGTATTACGCAAAAATATTCGACAATATCTGTTATTAAAAATGAAAGAAAAAAAAAAATATTTAACTCCCAAACTCAAAGTCGACATAATCGAACTTGAGGAAAGTATCGCAGCAGGTTCAGCAACCCTCAAACCAGGAGGTCCAACACTCAATGAAAGACCTGCAATTGCAGATTGGCAAGATACAGGTATTCAAGATAGTTTTGACTGGAACTTATAAATAATGATTATGAATATTAGAAACAAAATTAACATGATATTTCGCAATGTATATAGCACTTCTTTTATATTAGCATACGCAAGCCTTTTAACCGTATCTTGTTCTAAAAAAAGCGACTCTTTGGAAAAAACCATTACAATTATTCCAAATGTAATAGCGATAAAAGATTACAGCAATCAAATAATCAAATTAAGCAATTCGAAAAAAGCTACTAATCAAATAAATACACGATCATCTCTGATTAAAACAGTTTATTTTGATAATATCGCTGCTGATATCAGCCTAACCAATGAAGTAGAAACAATACCTAATACCCAAATCAATCAAACGGTAAATCAACTCAAGAGTAAAAATAGCGCATCACTAAGTGCATCCAATATCATCATCTCTCCTAAAACGTACTATAGGTTCATGTTATTTGATAATCGTCAACAGTGGGATTCTTGGGCTGCGACATGGACAGTATCAGGAACAACAAATAACTGGGTCACAAGCAATCGCAATGTCACGTATAATTGGTATGCTGGCTCATATAATCAAGAAAAATCATTACCCTCTCTCACATATGATCAAACCACGATGCCAATGGATGATGTCACATCAGAGTTTATGGCAGCCAGTGGAAAAGTGACGACCTCTTTACAAAATAACTATGTAAATTTCACTTTTCAAAGAAAAACCGCTGCTTTGACCTTTATATTTGATGCGCGAAAAATGAAAAGTAAAATTATAGATATATCATTATCACCTGTTGACAAAACAGTTTTAAAAGGGGGTACTTTTAATCTCGCTACTGATCAAATCGAATCTCTTAAGAATCCAACCGTAAGCACTTTGGATAACTCAAAATGGAATAACTACAATATCAGTTCAGGTGATTCCGTCAAAGTAGCAAGTTTTTATACATTAGGAACAACCGATATTACTAATTTTGAAATTCAACTCGACAAAATTGTCTTACAGAATTTCAGTGATGCTCAAAATCCTAAAACGCACACACATTATAACAAAAAAATGCAATTGCCTATAACCATAAAGCCAACAGCAGGTCAACGCAACACCTTCACCATTACTCTACGTGAATTGTAAATAGGAAAGATTCAATGAACGAGAATACCGAAATAACCACATATCATTTGCCGTAAATAACCTATTGTATGTAAATTAAGCCCCCCGAAATCACTATCAGGGGGCTTTTCATGGTCATCCGTATGAAGATCTAATCTATATTATAAAAAATTATCACTCGCAAGTGGTTTACTTTCAGCAGAAACAGCAACAATAAGCTTTTAATAATCAACTATTTGATCACAATAATTTGTTTATTTTGGTTCCTATGAACACTCAAAGAAAAAGAATCTTTAGCTTCATCGCGTTTTAAAATTCGTTGTAGGTCGGCCAGATGATCTACCTTTTCATCTTGACACGCTATAATCACATCCCCTATTCGCAATCCGTTTTTATATGTTGCACTACCTTCATCTACCTTGAGTACCAATACACCAGCTATGGACGCTAGGCCAGCTGCAGATTGCTCACCTAAGCTTTCAATAGATTTGAGCGTTGCTCCTTTCCACATATAAATATCTTTCTTAGCATCTGCTATCGTTTCTGCTACCTTAGGAATTTGGGGCCCTTCGGCTAATGCTTTAAGTCTAGGATTACGAACTCCCATATGTAGCATGTCAAAATTTTCAAAGCCATCAAGTTTAGCAACATCCAACCTAAAGTCACCAATGGTAGCATCTTTAAATTTAGCTAAGATTACCTTTCCATTGCTTTCTATTCCTTTTGATTGATCGTTTAACAATGCCTGGTTGCTTGTGTAATAATTATTATCAACCGTATCTCCCCAAAATTTAACCTGGATATCCTGATGAGCCCTCATAACCACGTTATTTCTGAATACATCATGGCTATTTTTAAACCAGACATGCGGATGAAAACCATTGTTGATCATGACATTGTTATATACTTTTCGATAAAATCCTTCTCTAAGTTTGAGGCCACCGCTCAAACAAATATTATTATAAATCTTGTAATTCGTCGAACCATCATCCAGATCAATATCCCAACCGTGATCACACTGAAATCTGTTGTCATGTAAAATTGTCGTCTTCACGGCATCTAACTTTACCCAATTAGGATGTAACGCTACTAGTCGATCCATCACTTGGCGGTCAGGGTGCCAAAACCGGTCTCTTCCCCAAGAATTAAATGCACCATGATCACTGGTTTCAAGTACAGTATAAAATACATCATTGTAAGCAATTTCATGGCCACCCCATGTTCCATCTCCTACATTTATTCCCGACCTAGGAACTTCATATATAGTATTGTGCAATACTTTGATAGACGAGGCCATTGCGATCTGAACTCCAGCAACCTGTTTTTCGATCGTTCCTATTTTACGAATCAAGTTGTCACTAGCCTCACAATTCATTGGATAATCCTCCGATTTAGGACCTGGAACCGTATCCATTTCATTTGCCGTTACAAAATTTTCATAACGAAAAGACGGCGATCGCACCGCATCAGGATTTCCCACAAAATTGATTGCGCCAGCGCCTATACTTTCAATCAAGTTATTTGAGATTTTCACATCCCGATTGTAATTACTGACAAAGATGGCATTACCACCTAAGTCAACAAATTCCGATCCCTTGATCTCACAGCGCTCAGCACCTTCAATTTTAACCGCTCCCTGCCGATAAATAGTCCAGTCACTTCTCAGTAAAGGCTCGGCAGTCTTCATAAAAGTAGGCGTCGTGTAGACAAAACGAATACCTGCTACATGTACATCATGCACGTGTTGCGATAAACTACCCTGAATGGTTAAGATATTCTCCAACTGCGGTGCCTCAAATTGCAGGTTATTAGGATTTACTCCTGTGGCAGGATAATAATATAATGTACCGGCACCTTCATCCAGATACCACTCATTAACTGCATCTAACTCCTCAAAAACATTCTCGACAAAACGATAGGTATCGTGCATAGCGCTAGGTCTATTATTCTGCTCGCCCCCTTCCAGTTTCAGTTTACCTTCAGCATCCTTACCTACAACACGGTAATGAAACCCACCCCATCGGCCGATATGCAACGCATGTACATAGGCACCTACAGGATTTTTCCAGCTCTTCACACGTTCTGAACTAATGGCATCAGCGGCATACCCATTGAACGGAAGTATTGCTGGATCATAATTTGGATATCTTGCACGAATTAACTGCTTTTCATCTGCAAATAGGCTTTGGAAATTCATTCCTTTTGGTACCTGAGTTTGCCAAATGCCGTTAGCACCTTTTGTCCAGGATAGCTTAAGTGGCACAGCCCCGCTCCAGGTAACAGGCTCGCCATCAAATGCTTTAATCGTAAAAGGCGCGGCTGCAGTACCAGACAATTCAGCTCCAACTAGAAGCGGTTTATTTATATTGTATTTGCCTTCCCTAATCAAAATTTCAACTGCTCCTTTATAACCAGTTTTTTTTAATTTAGCAACACTTTCTATCGCCGCAGAAGGACTTGCATAAGGCTTATCTACAGTCCCTGGATTGCTGTCTTTACCCGACTTGGCAATATAGATTTTTTTAGTCACAACAGACTGAGCAATAGCGGTACTCCCCTTCCAAACGACACTAATTAGCAGTATTACCAATATTCGAGGAAAATACGTTAGAACATAATTCATAAGATGAAAAATTTATTAAATTGATTATTTTATAATAAGTTATAGTTTTTAGCTTATGGTAGTTAAAAATTGGACTACCTTCTCAATTGTCGTAAAATAACATTAATACACGTTTCATTAAAAACAGGTGCTCCCAAACGCCATTCCATTAATTCTTCAGAAGCTTCTTTTGTATATCCAATAGGCTGTTCTCTCGAAAAACAGACTGTAAAACATTGGATCCTATTTTTTTTTAAAACAAACAAAATCCTTCGTACATCTCCATTCTTCTTATCCATAAGATTTATGATGATCAATTACTACATCAGGTTAGCAACACGATTAAAGTTTTCGAAACCAATTTAACAAAATTTACACAAAGTATAATTAACTAGTTTTTCCAAACTATAAATGGATCTGGCATCGTATTTCAGATCGCTACTCATCACAATATAATAAACAAAGAGGAACAACAGTTTTCAGTATAAATAACAAGCCTATCAAGCAAGTGAAGCCTGAAATTGTTATAATACAATGCTTTACTTTGCATTTGGTTTGTTGCCCTAAAATTATTGAATTAATAGCTCCGTAATACATCTTAAATTATCCGATTTGCATGTATTATTAACATTGTTTAGGAATTGAAATGCTTTTAGCAATAAACTTCTAAAAAAATGCCTTTCAGTTCATAAAGAGGGCTTTCATCTAAACTATATCATATTCTTTTTACTTATTTACACCAATATGAGGCCTGTCGCATTACTGGTACTTGTTAAAACTTACATCCTTTTTTAATATCACGAGCCACCCCATATTAAAAAGGATTACTCGTACCTACCAAAGTAGCATCTTATACCTCTGCATTATGAAAAATTTCAAGGTATAAAGTTTTCCTCCTTCTGGCCTAACCACTCCGAAGAAGGAATCAGGAATATCCCTGATTTAGTATCCAACAGCTGTTGCTAATAATCTGTAAATACCTCGCCTATGAGTTCGTAGATACCTGGACAGTTTTTATCGGAAGATTGCATTTCAAAATATTTCCCGTCAATTTGATACTAAATTCAATAGAATTCGGCTATAAAACAGAAAATCCTAATTCCCTCTCGTACTAAAACTGTTAAGACTATATATGTATTGTTGATTAACAGTTTTAAAATTTCATAAATAATAAAAAAAATTTATTAAAGAAAAAATATTTTGATTTAAAATAATTTATACTTATCTTTGTTATAGAATCAAGCATGATTGCGGTTAATAAAGCAGTAGGTTTTCCCTACATTGTCTATTTAGTCCTGTCAATTGCTAATTTTTGTTATTCATAAAAAGTGCGCAGTACTCTTAGAGTTTGACTCCAATCAACTTTCAATTTACACACATCCTTTTTCTTTCTAGCAGATCGATTAACTTCTGAAAGTCATATTTTATGTCTTTTACAGGAGTTCAGAATTAAATAATTTTTAATAAAAACAATAATATAATGCAAGAAGGAACAGTAAAATTCTTTAACGTTACTAAAGGTTTCGGTTTTATTACACCAGCAAACGGTGGTCAGGATGTATTTGTACATTCAACAGGTCTAATGGATGATATTCGCGAAAACGAAAAAGTTACTTACGAAGTAGAAAACGGTCAAAAAGGTGTTAACGCATTTAATGTACGCATAGCAAGATAAAAGAATTCGGGAATTATCTTAATTCTCGGTATTTTGATGTAGTAATTAGCATTTGTGCTAATTAACTACATTTTTTTAATGTACCTCTCCCATCTTAAATCAGTTTCATCAACCACGACAAGAATGGTATTTATCATGTACTTGTGATTAATTTCCAAAAGAATATACTTGCATTAATTACTTCAACAGATCAAATCCCATATTGAACAAATGAGGAACTCCATTTATCGATCTACACTACTATTTTTCAATTGTACATATTTTAAGGATTATGATCACTATGATGATTTGCAATGAAAAATATAATTACTAACAAACTAAACTATAAATTTATTAATAACATATCATTTTTAGATCATGTACTTCAACCACCTTCCTATGGGTGGCAAGATGCTACAGGAAAACTTATTAAGCCTAGTAACAAAGAAATCATTACTGAATTCTTTAGGAGACTTAACATCTTTAAGGACCGTAGAAATTGGCTTCCTTTTTTCAGCTGGTTCAAGATTGCCTGCCTTATTCCCTTTTTCTTTATTTTTTTAACGAATTATCTGACATGGTGGACAGTTCTAGCGGCCTTTGTATACAGTATGATCATCATGGGAACCCATGGAACTATCTGGCACCACCGCTACTGTACACATGGATCCTATAAGTTTAAAAATAATTTTTGGCGATTTATTACCCAAAATCTTACGATCAGTGTTATTCCGGAAGAGATATATGTCATATCACATCATGTACATCATGCAAAATCAGATCAGCCGGGTGACCCTTATAATGCCCAGGCGGGTTTTTTATACTGTTTCCTAGCAGATGTTAATCACCAGCCGATATCAAAAAACCTGAATGAGCAGGATTATAATAGAGTTAAATCCCTGATGTTACATACAGGTGTACCGGCGAACTCTTATCATCAATATAAAAAATGGGGTTCATATGTATCTCCTGTTTATGCTATAGTAGCATCATTATTAAACTGGGTATTTTGGTATGCTACTTTTTTTCTAATAGGTGGTCATGCACTTGCATGTAGCCTGTTTGGTGCGGCAGCTTTCTGGGGAATCGGTGTACGTACTTTTAATTATGAAGGACATGCCAAGGGAGAAGATAAGCAACGGGAAGGATCAGATTTCAGTGTGAATGACAAATCTATCAACCAAGTATGGCCCGGAATTGTTGCGGGAGAATGGCATAACAATCACCATTTATTTCCTAAAAGTGCACGCAGTGGTTTCAAACCTCATCAGGTAGATCTCGCATGGTACTATATCAAACTATTGCATAAAATGGGAGCTATCTCCAGCTATAGAGATGACAAGAAATTGTTTTACAAACGTTATCACAATCCCTATCTGGAAGCTAAATCAAATAAAAAAAATAAAGATATTATTGCATAAACTGTCATCATAAACTAGCGTACAAATTATTATCTCTTTTGTTTTCGGAAATATTATTGTACTGTAGAATTCAATCCAGATAGTTATTCACAGAATGAAAATTAATACAGGAACGCCTAACTTTAATTAATAAGTTAGGCGTTCTTACATTAATTATTTATGCTCATTTAATGTTGATGTCCATGGTTTTTTCCTTCCTCATTACCTTTCTCTCCCTGGGCTACGTCGACAGTAAAATCTGCTGTGTGCACTTGTCCGTCAATTTTAAACTGTGCCCACATCCGGTATAATCCCGCTTTTTTAATATTGGTTTGCGCATATATCGGAAAGCGCTTGTCTGATACCGGATGAATATGAAGAAAATCTTTATCTTTTGCTCCGATCATAACAATATGAGCCGTTGCTCCCAAATAATTTTGAAAATCACTTTCCTTTAATTTCTTGCCATTCTTTTCGACTGAGAATTGCAGATCCTGTGTCTGATTTGTTTTTAGATCATTAGCATTAATCAAAGTAACGGTATATCCTGCTATTGTTGAAACTGCTTTTGGCTTCAATTCAAAAGAAGTGGCACCCGCAGTACCCGTTACTTCAAGTTTCTTCATCTCAACTTCTCCAGCCAATCCCTTAGGTTTGTAATCTGTAAACAGCAGGTAGTTGCCTGCGGCAGGAAATATTTCTTTCACACTATAACTACCATCCTGCTGTTCTTCGGGATGAATATGATCAAACCAGGATAAATCTTCACTTACTACCAAGAGGTGCATTTTCATTTCATGAACTTCCTCTAATCCTACATTTTTCTCATTCTCCTTTATTGAGATCGAAAGTGCTGTTGTTTTTCCAGCTTCTATAGGCTGCGGTGAAGCTAAAATACTGACCGCTAACTTAGCCGCATCCTCCTTATGAATAGGCTGTAATTCCATACCGCATTTGGTACATTTTTCACCTTTATGTCCTGTTACTTCAGGGTGCATAGTACAGGCATAAGTATGTTCGTGATTGTGAGTTGAGTCTTGTTGTGCTGTCATTGTTTCTGTTTTACTATTTCCGGGATTGTTACAAGCTGCGACTGTTGTCATGGCCGTCAACCCTAAAAATATAATTTTAAATTTTTTCATATATGCATAGTGTTTGTAGATTAAATCTTGAAATCTACCTTTTTGTTTTCCGTCCTACTTAAATATCTACTATCGAAAGGACAATACAAAGATGAGCAAAAGTTGAGCTTGCTATTTTACGGTATTTTGAGTTTGATTTGTAAAATTTACTGATTCCACTTTTGCCCCCCCTATAGCATTTCTTTGCATGCTATGCGCCATCACTGCAAAATGTATCAACTGAAGATTAAATTAGGGATGTTTGGCACGATTTTCAACGTACTTAAATTCAACAAATTAATATGATGAAACTTATTCTATTAACAGGTATCTCTCTTTTTACACTCAGTTTTAGTGCATGCGCGCAACAAAATGGAGCAAAAAAGGAAAGTACGGCTATATACACCGATAGTCTGGAACATGATCAAGAGCTCGGACTAACTCCTCAACAGGAAGAAAAAATTAATGCGATAAATAAAAGTACAGCGTCTAAGTTTGAAGCAATAGGTCGCAATTCATCTTTATCTGGCTATCAAAAGGGACAAAAGAAACGTGAGCTTGCATTGCAACATAAGAAAGAAATTTTTAACGTATTAACTGCGGAACAACAAAAAAACTGGTTGGAAAAATATGGTGATGAACGAGCCTCCATTAAGGATAATGTGACAGATCAGGCAGATCAGGCATTAAAAAAGCTGGAAGACCGTTATGATGCCGACAAAAAATCCATTGAGGATGACCATTCATTAAGTAAAAGCGAAAAGAAAATACGTCTCGAGAAGTTAAAAGTCAACTATAAAAATGAAAAAGAAAAGTTAAAAGAAGCGAAAGAGAAAGCGACAACGAGTGGTTTACTTCAAGGAAGATAATGGCACAGGTAGATAGTAATATGACCTACATTCAAGCGCCATCAATCAATTTCATTCGCAACTCATAGACTTATAAAAGCTAACTTATTTCATTAAAACGGTTTGCTCTTCTAAATGTTCCCATATCATTAAAACGGACACCATGTGCTTTCATAATTTCATGTGCTTTTTTACGGGCGATATGCCTTACATAGAAAGATTCATTAACGACAAAATGATGAATACCATGTGTCCATCCGAAAAAGAAACAGAATATCTGAAATGGATAAGTCCACCAGACGGTTAGTATCTGCGTCTGTTCGATTACGTTTCCTTTCTCTACATCTCCAAAATAATGTAAATTTGAAGTGATAAAATGGAGGCAGAACTGACGTAATAAATTTGGTAATAGAATAATATAGATGATAGGATTGCACCAACTTAATATTGATTTAATCACTATTGGGAAAACAAAGCCAATATCAAATTTTCGATTTAAAAAGTCAAGTAATAAATCTGCACCAAAAAAATATAAGAGGATATGTGAAACGATTGTCAGTGGAATTAATCCAAAGACACCGCAAAGCTTAAGTTTATGAGCAGTTTCAAATTTCAAATTTCCATTGTCTACTTCACGTTTGATATCGGAAAACAATCCTCTTACGCGAAGTAAATTCCCTAAAACCAAATCGGGGGTAAATAATAGGCGTTTCAATGTCCATTTTTCACCATTAGTAACACCTCTTTCTTCGACATCATGTAAGGTTCCCGAAAAACGATGGTGATGTAGATGCAAAGTACGCCTAAACCAAGGATTTAAAGTAAGGGGTCGTAAAATCCATACAGAAAATAACATCAGATTATGAATGGCTTTATTACCTTTAAAATACATATAATGAATTAAATCATGTTCCAATTCATGCAAGACTCCAAATAAAAATGCATTTACAACGATTAAAATCCATGCTGGAACAACATCAATATACCACAGATATCCCATGAGTAGACTCAATCCCACACAGAGCAAAAAAATACTGAGTCCGATTGCATTTTGATATTTTAGCAAAGGGTATTTACATTTTAATGCTTTGTAAGATTCTATTATCTCTTTTCTAATTTTACTTGTCCGTTCCTGATGCGTCACTATTTTCTTTCTTAAAATTTCCTTGCAAGTTACCTAATCTTGGACAAATAAATGGTTTTAAGCTCAAAAGCAAACACAGAGCTGACATAAGCTGATGTTTAAAAGACTCTAACATTAACTTTGAAATGTTTCTTTTCCATGAGCTGCACTTAAGGTAAAATAAACTGCAGTTTCAATTTTTCATTTCACAACGAAAAAACACTGTGAATCTTCCTGTTACCAAAAAAAACTAAACGATCGCTAATCCCAAAATATTAAGATTCTTATAAGAAAATTAAAGTAAAAATCTTAAATTGCCTATACAATATTATGCAGTCTATGAAAACTTTATTTACACTTATCCTATGTTTGACTGGCTTATTTAGCTACAGTCAAACCTCAAAAGAGCTCATCGGAAAATGGAAACTCGTCAAAGAGACTAAAAATGGAGTCGTGACAAATCCAAAAGAAACCTACCAAATATTTATGGAAGGGGGAACATTTAAAGGAGTTAGCGGAGAAAATTCCCGTAAAGGAAAATGGAAACTTTCTGATGACAATAAATCACTTACAATTAAAATCAGCATCATTTCTATAACTTTCAAAGTAGATCAATTCGATGCTAAAAAAAGAATTATCAGCAGTGACAAAACCGGAACATTAGAATATGAAAAAGTTTCGGACAATCCGGAAGAATAATTAATATCCAAGAATATATCATTTCTAAGAAGTCACTAAAATAAAGTTTTTATTGAACACAAAATAATCTTGTCCGTCAGCAAAATCTGTTGTCGGTGTATTATTTTCTTTTTTAGGTCATAAAACCTTTTATGTTATAAAAAGACCATAAAATACGTAAGCCCTTGCAAATAGTAATAGTCTTATATAAATAGATTTGTGTGAACTTAAGCCATTAAATAATTTAATATGTTCCGGATGTTAATAAATTTTGTTTTAATCCATATTTTCAGTTACAGGATGATAATCGTCCTATAACTGAAAATAGAATTATGCATATTATTTATAATCTAACCAAGCTGTCGCTTCGCAATTCTGATCACTTACAAAACGGATCCATCTTGCCTGGAAGTCCTTCGGAAAATCAAATTTGAGTGTCTGTCCATTTTTCACCGATAGTGTTTTATAAGCCATCCAATTACCATCTCCGCCAGGATCAACCTCCAACGTTATGTTTACGGTTCCCTTTTCATTATGGGATAATATTAATGATTTCTTATCGTAAAAACCAATCAGGTAAGGATCTGAAGAAGTTCCTTTTTGAACGGCAGTTTCGTACCAAGGACCGCCATGCCCAGTTGGTTTACCCAACTTCCAAAGATCATCAATGGCACCTGCCCATACCGCAGCTTTTTTATCAGTTGAAACAAAGATGTGCTCTGAATTGGATTTTGCTTTTTCCAGATCTAACCCCGTCATGATAAGCATACCGCGATAAGAAGCGTAATCATTTATTTTCAGATTGTGTGATGATACAGGACGTATTTTTGCATATCCATCTGCATTTTCAGCAGGAAGTTCATAAAATGTACCGTGCAGATTAAACAAATCGCGCTCGGTTGCAACTTCTCTACAGATACGCAAAGCTGCTTCATTGGTCAATGACGTATAAGAGTCGTCTCCTAAAGGCAATCTCCAACGACGCCCCTTGTCATCGACAATCAAAGCCGATGAAGATTCAATTTGAACGACCTGCTGTGGAATGCTGTACTTTGTCTCTATTAACTGTTCTGTTTTTGAATCCGATTTTGGAACTAAATTGAATTTATCATCCATTTCATAATAGCCGACTTTCTCCTTCTGTCCCTTATGATTATAATCGTATGCTAATAAGCCTAAACTTCTGCGATTTTGCCCCAAACTGTACAAAAGACCACCGGAAAACTCTCCATCTGTAGATATACCTGTAAATATTTTATCCGCTTTTGTTTCACGCTTATCTGCATCGTGATAGGTAAAATGCACACTTAACTGAGCATCTTGGTCCGATTTGAGACGAATCCACTCGCCCTGCTCTTTTGAGGAGAAAGATTTATGAAGCGTTTCACCTGCCTTTAAAGGGTACTCTCCTATTTTAGACCATTTACCATCCCCTTTCAGATCGACCTCTGCCGTCAATACAATGGCTTTCTCACTGTGGTTGTGCATCCATGATGAACGATTGTTCCAGCCTGCGAACAACATCGGATCGGAATACACGCCAGCTTTTACATCGTCCTGTTGCCATACTGAACCTTCTGAGGCTTTTGGTCCTAAATGATCAATCGTACTGCGATCGGTAAACCAAAGATTGGAATGTGACTGCCCGGGTCCTTCCAAGTTTCCTTTTGCTTTTCTTTTATTTAAAAATTCCTTTTGCGCAGAATCGTCGGTACCAAAGACAAGTTTATCATTCCATCTTGTGAAATCACCAATTACTTTTAGATAAGCTGACTTGGGACGTATTCCTGCTGTCGTGTTATTAGTAAATGTCCCCGGGAATGACCAGAACATACCGTGCATGGTCATGATATAGTCGTTCTGTCCTTCTTTACCCACATTACGAATACGAGGCCACTCGGTATTCCAACCATGAGCACCATCGTAACTACGGCTTGCTTTTGGTAATCTAAAGAAGATCCATTTCCCTTCTCCACGTACACCCAGTAATATGGACTTATGATCCCAACCTGTTGCCCACACAGGATCTGTCTGTGGATTTGCATTACCTTCCACACCTCCAGGACCTGTCACTTCAACGAATTGATTTCGGCGGATTATTTTCCAATTCGTCCCATCCCATTCAGATAAACTTCCAGAAGGTGTATCAAATTGCGTAAGCGCCTTATCTCCATATTCGCCATTATTACTATAGACCAATACGCCTTGCCCAGAAAACAATCCTTTTCCGTGATAACCGGGTAAGTTTGCCGTTGGGACATTGCGTCTGTCAGAGGGTTTTAGATTTGTATCGGAATAAAGCCACTTAACGCCCAAAGTATGTACATCAACCTCGTAAAATCCTTCCTCCATTGTACCGTAGAAGATCTTATTGGCAGGATCTGTCAAGTGACGTGCATTTCCTGTAAGCCGGCCGGGCATTTCTTTATTTGGGATAACCCGTACTTCACCTGTTCCGCTGATGGCATAGGGGCCCATAAAAAGTTGCTTGCTTTCTTTATGGATCATGCGATTGGCAGGAGTACCGCCAATGCTTTCTTTACGAACATTCTGATTGAGGTTGGCATCAATTTCATACAATTTATCTGAAGATCCGTGCGGTAAATGAGGCCCATAAGTAATCGCCCAAAGCTTACCAGCCCATGACATAACAGCTCCAGTACCAGCCTCCCCTTCTTCGTTATACATCGCCAAATGTGGATAAATACCACTTACAGATTTATAGCTTTGTTTTTGTTGCGCATGTGCATTTTGATAAACCAGTGCACCTGAAAAGATTAAAGCAAAAGTTACCTTATTCTTCCAAGAAACGATTCGATTTTTCGTTAATTCAGTCATTGAGTGATTCATGTATTAAAGTGGCTTATAATAAAAGTTTTTAATTCTTATATTTGGTTTGTACTAATCAGGATATAACGCATGGAACGATCATCCTACGAGCAAAATTAATTAAGATTATCCTGATTAAGGAAGCCATTTTTGTACAAACAAAAACCATTATTAACAACAACTTAATACCCTTATTACCAGTAAATTAATCATGAGTAAAAACAACTTTGGACAAGACAAAATTGGTAATGACTTCAGATTGTTGGAGCTTTGTTGTCAAGAGGTTGCTTCCAAATTTGGAAAGACGAAAAGTGAACTATGGAAGAATAGTGATTATGTTCAATTGAGTGCACAGCTGAGGCGGGAAACGAAAGTAGTGATCAGTGAAAACACGTTAAAAAGAATCTTTGGAAAACTCAAAACGACTGAACGTTATTATCCACAAAAAGCGACAAGAGACGCTCTTGCTGTATTTGTCGGATTCCGGGATTGGCAGGAGTTTGAGAAAGTCCAAAATGCTAAAGAAACTTTCGAACCTTTGGAAGTTGCCGATAATAGAATAGCTCCTGAAACGAAAACAAATGAAATAAGTCCATCAAAAAAAACAGGTGTTAATCGTTTCTTTATTTTTGCGTGTTTAATTGCTCTCGTACTGCTTACTGCTGTTTGGACATGGTGGCCAAGAAGTGAAAAAAAAACAGCTGTTTATTTGAAATGTCTGAATCCGGAGGGCCATACCCCACACTCGGCAATATTTAAACTTATACCAAAAGACGATGAACATATCCGTTTATCAGACTACGAAATTGAGTTTAAAGATGGAAAACGGGACCGGTCTAGGTTTTCAGACAGCACTTTAACACATTACTACGAATTACCTGGAGTTTATTTTCCTATACTATATTATAAAAATAGAATAATCGATACAGCAAGAGTTTTTTTAGCTACTGATGGTTGGGAGGCTACAGCTCAGATCCAATATGACACCACCCGTGTTTATCCAATTTTATTACCCAAAAGTATTAATCGCCAGATTCCCCCTAACCTTAGTATTCACCAAATATTAACCGCTGGAGTTGATACCGTACGTACTTTTTTCACACATTATGCAAACATGCAACCAACAGCAATATCTGGCGATAATATGATGCTGGAGGCTTTCATTACAACTTCTAAAGAAAGACCCGGAGTAAGGTGTTCTCAGGTGGATATTACGATATATGGAGAAAAAGACCGGCACGAATTATCACTTATGAAACCCGAATGTACGGCATGGAGCTCATACAAGTTTTCGGAGAAATATAAAAGTGGCAAATCTGAAGATTTACGGGCCTTAGGACATAATCTTTCTAATGGAGGACATATTAAGCTCACCATTATCAACAAAGTGGTTACGCTATATATTGAAGGTCAAAAAGTATTTCAAACCCATTATGAAAACTCAATCGGCAATATCTTAGGTGCCAATCTTATGTTTTCCGGAATAGGTAAATTTTCTAATTTCAAAATGGAAAGTCTGCCTTAGGTAATATACGATGCTATAAAAAAACATCATCAAAGAAGACCCATAGTAGTCGCTATGTCCCTTCTTTGATGATGTCAATTCCTTTGGTTAGATAAAATATGTTATTACAACCCTAGATTTACTTTTAATTTTTGCAGTACATCAACGTCAGTATCTTTGACACGACCTTCACGATTTGGACCTACGTTTAGAATCAAAATATTATCCTGGGCAGTTGCTTTATGATATAGATCGGCTAATTCTGCAACAGGACGAGGCGTATTATCATCCGTATGGTAGAACCATCTTTTTCCCAAAACTACTGTTGTTTCGAACGGCATATAATAAACCTGCCCTTGGTTAACAAATAATTTTGGATCTGGATCTTTAGGAAGATAGGGATCCCCTAAGCGGAAATCACTCGGAAAATAACGGATCGGGAAGTACTCCTCCTGATCAATTGGAAGTACAGGATGCTGGTCAACATTTTTTGGAGAACCGATGGTCCAATTAACTCCTACTTGACATTGCGGCGCACGCTCTTTTACATTTGAATAAAGTTGCTGAATAGGCCAACGGTAATTTTCTTTTTCCCAACCTCCATCTAACCATAACTCGACCACTTTAGTATGTTTCTGCGCCAACTCCAGTAGCTCATTGATTTGATTCAGCATATATTTATTGTAAGCAAAGTCGGCTTTAACATTCTTTACCTCTCCATTTTCTTTTCGGTCCCATAGTGAATAATAAAGTCCCAAACGTATTCCCTGTTTTTCACATTCCTTAGCTATAGCTTCTACAACATTGGTTTTATTACCAGAATTGGCAACATCATACTCCGTATATTTACTATCCCAAAGACAAAAACCATCATGATGTTTTGCAACTAGAATAATATATTTCATTCCCGAATTTTTGGCTGTAGCTACCCACTGCTTCGCGTCAATTGTGGTCGGATTGTAAGAGGAAGCTGGTTTTGATCCGTCTGTCCATTCCTCATTATGAAAAGTATTGATACCAAAATGAATGAACATGCCATATTTACGTTTAATTTGCTCCAGTTGGTATTTGCTAGGCTGTGTAGATGATGACGGCACTTGCACCTTTGACTGTCCAAAGGTGGAAAAACCAATACTCAGTAGCACCATCATCAATATTTTATTTTTATTATTCATAGCTTATTGCTTTTTTTGCTGTTTATGATTACTATTTGATTATAATAAAATGCACAAGATTAAGGCGGATCGCATTAAATGTGATTTATTTTCCACAGGTAATTATTGATTATTAGTGTAAAGTTAGACAGATAGAAAATAACTCCATGAAACAATATTAACCCAATGTGATGTTATATTGTCCGATCTTCATAAATAAAAGCTATAGGAAATAATAAAATCAGCATTTGTCCTTTTTTTTATTTGGACATCATTTTGGTCGGCATTTTGCTCTACTTTAGCAACTATAAAAATTATTTCAAAATGTATATTTTAAAAAGCATGATTGTGTCCGGATTTTTCCTTTTGACACTTAACAGCTGTAACCAACCAACATCCAAAACCCAAGCCCATGCAGCAACGACTGAAACTGCCCCGTCATTGACAATAGACGGCAATTACGTTACTGCTGAATATGAAAAAAGAGCAGAAGGATTTGACTGGGTTGGTGTCACGATTAAAAGCGAGCAAGACAGCAGTATCACGATACAGGTAAGATCTCGAGCTGACAAGAAAAAACCGACTTGTACACTTGATAAAAATGCAACCAAAATTAAAGAGGGAGTTTATCAGGCTTCACTTCAAGGAAAAAATGTATTATTTACTTTCGATGGTACTTCTTTAACGATAGCACCAGAAAAATCTGAAGATGAAGGAATCCTAAATTATTACTGCTCGGGTGGCGGATCGCTAGCAGGCACTTATAAAAGGATTGCTGAAGCATTAGATGCGACACAGGTCGATAGTCTTAAGTAAGATAACATTTATAAAAAAAGAGAGCGGGCCGAACATATTTCAGCCCGCTCTCTTTTTTATTAATAATCCTATCGTATTTACACACTATTCAACCATGCATTTTGTTTAGGTGTGTATGGAATTGATAAACCCAGACTGTATTATGCCTGTAACGACAAGAGCTACGATTAATAAAATCACGGATAAATACTATATTTGGATTTGGCAAACTCAAACCATGCTTTACAGCTATTGCTATAATAATACCTGATAGCATTACAGCAAAACATATAAACCTTGAAATGGTGTTTACAAAATACAATAGTTGCATCAACAATATTTCACAAGATTGACAATCCTCTCATTTGCTTTTAATTGTCGTCATTTATAAATTTGAAACTTCATAATTTTAAACTTTACTTCAATAATCATCAATTAGTATTTACCTGTTGTTTAAGCCCCTTTTCCGGCTTCCCAACAGATTGTTATTACAAAAATAGCCATGTACTCATTTTGATAATTTCAAAGCCTTAAAAGTACTTATTTGAATTTTCTAGTTATATTTTCAAGATTCTTCGGGTACTGTTCGACTGTTCTTCGAGTGCTGTTCGAGACTTGTTCGAGACTCGTTCGAGTGCTGTTCGACTCCGCTTCGGGTCGGCTTCAGGTCGGCTTCGGGTCGGCTTCGACAACTTGCCGAACAACAGCCGAAGACCAGTCGAAGGAATTACGAGCTAATCTCAATGCAGTTCCAAAGTAAAATCGAAGCCAATTCGGAGAAAAGTCAGGTATTTTTCAACAAAATTATTGCCTATACAACTAAAATATCTTTATGATAACCAATCAGAATGTGCCGATTCTTATCCTGCTGCTTGAACTGCTTTCAAATGTTTAAAACAATCTGAGCTCCATGGCTAATTAATAAATTTTAAGGTCTGTTTTCACATCACTTTTACGCATATTATGGATACCGAGTGACAGTTCCTCATCTGTTGCTGTATTTTTTTTGATTAGCACTTCTTGGCAGTTATCCAATACGACAGCTGGAGCCCGCATATCTAAATCTTTTGTAAATGGAAAATCGAACGTACTCTTCGTTATATGGTTGCTCTCAAAAGTCAATCCAGTGACACTTCTGGCGATTAAGAGATGTGGCGAGTACAATGTAAAATCATTATTGACAATTTTAATATTATGATGTACAAAATGTCCTTTGATCTGCGCTCTATTTTCTGGAAGAATAGCTATTGCATAATTATTTCCTGGTAGGTTATAGCCACATTCTACAAATGAATTATTTTTAATGGTAACATCTCTTACTGCCCCCGACTCAAACCAGCTGTTCACATCTCCCGCAATCAAAATACCGTGCATACCTGTTCGGTAAAATGTATTACCTTCAATTTGTACTCTACGCGGCGTTGTCACCAATATGCCTCGAGCATTTGTTCTTTCGAAACGACTATCACGGATCTCAACTTCTGGAGTCCAGGTCAAATTTTCAACAGCATCTCCTATTTTTGTATTCAGGGGTAATGTTTTGTTCAGTTTTAGACGAATTTTGGTCAAAGATAACGCTTCCACACCTGTCACTATGAGCTGTCCTAATGGCTGTATCGCCTCCTTGCTTACAATACCGATGGTATCATTTAAAATAAATGCATCAAAACCATAGGATTGATGATGTTTGAATTCAACTATTAATTCTTGCGGAGACACAATTTCTACAATCTGTAAATACGTGCCATGAATATTTATAGGATCGTCATGTAGACCTTTAAAATGACAATTAGATACTTTAATCTTACCTTTACATCCGGAGAACTGCATTCCATCCGCAAATGCGGCAATAGATCTTCCTTTGGCAGGAACGACTTTGACCTGCTCATAGTCCAAGTTTTCGGAGAATTGGGAAGTAATACCGATTCCATGCATATAATTCATAGTCAGATTAAAAAGCTTAATGTTTTTAGAACGATATATAAATCCTCCGACTTCATCGCGTACGGTATTGCGCATACTTAAAATACTACCAACTTTATAATCAGCCTTTAGTTGCCCCTCAAAATGTAAGATATTGGGCGCTATTTCTTTAACGTTGGCCTTTGCCAATGGCTCATACTTACTATAAAGACTTATGCCATGTGCCGTATCAACCATCATCGTATGCAAATGGTCTCCGGGTGCCCAACCCTCCCCATACCAATATAATTTATCATTCTTTAAGGTATAAGTAGAGGTGGGATTTACCTTAGCTACCAAATATCCAGATCCTACTTCTTGTATAGTCATTTCGGACATCGATGGACGTTCGAAGGTAATTGTCAAATCCTGCAAACGAATATCCTGACTTCGGATAATGGAAAATGTAGTCATTTTACCGTGGAATACAAATTCTGCACCATTTCCTTCAATCACAAAATCATTCATACCTTCAATAAGCACTCCGATATGTTTGGTCTTATCCGGCCATTCAATCTCTGAAGAACTATTGGTAATGTATAATTTTCGTTGTGCAGCTTTCTCAGGCCAAAAATCATACCGCCCCGGTTGCAATACAAGTTTCTTCGCTTTTGTCTCTTTACACTGCTTTAGCACCTGTTGCATCGCCGAAGATGCATCTACAAATGTATTGGGCTGTATCCCATGCTCATTTGCTTGAATTATCTGGGCAACTGCCTCCTGACCAACCGCTACCACGCATACCATAAAAAATATAATCGCCTGGCATAATATTTTATTCATATAGTGTTTCTCCAATTACTTCTAAAATAGTGCTTTCCACTAAAAGTAAAAGACACTATTTTATCATCTATTAGTGCTATGTTGACATTAAAATATGCCCATTTAACATACAAATCAAAAAAAGCCAGTTAAAGAAAATGGATTTCCTTTGACTGGCTTTCATCACTAAGACTATTTCTTTATTTAAATACCGAATCTAACACTTCCCCTGTCCACGCTAAAGGCTTTTTAAGTCCAAACAAATGCAAGATCATAGTTGCCGTATTTACGGTATTGTTAGGCTCTTCAATTTTTAATCCTTTTTTGATTTTCGGCCCTGTGACTCCCCATGGTACAATCATTTCATCGACAGATACACCACCATGTCCATATTCAATACCACCATGATCTGATAAGAACATAAAATTGGTACTCTCATATAAACCTTCTTTTTTCATTTTCTCTAAAAATATGCCTATTTGCACGTCAGCTTCTTCAATCGATTTGATGTATTCTGGAGACATCCATTTATGGCTATGCCCGGCGTGATCGGTATGTACTGAGTAAAGAAATACAAGAGTTGGATCTTTCTTATTTTTCACAATAAAATCAAACGCTTTATTATAATTTTCAATATAGGCATCGTCTTTTAAGTAGCTAACCTCATCAAAATTTTTCTGATTATGCGGGAAGAAAAGATTTATCCAGTTATAGTAAAAGGCGGTCTTAACATGCGGCATTTGTTCTTTGACAACGGTAAATACAGAAGGGTAATAACCCTGAACATCTTTTACCACTGCTGGTAATTTGAATTTATCGATCTGCCAGCCATTATCTACTACTCCATGCTGTTCTGGTCCACTTCCGGTAAGATGACTGGTCCAATTGGGAAGGGTGACAGATGGCATGACCACCCTTGTAGTCATTGATAATGCTCCTTCTGCCATTAAAGCATCTAGATTTGGTGTATGTGCCTGCTTGAATCCTTCGACAGAGATTCCGTCTAATGCGATCATCACAATTCGTTTGCTTTTAGGTCCACCTGCTAGTGCTGTACAAACAGTAATCAAAATCAACAATAAATTAATTGCGATTATTTTTTTCATTTTCATCATAAATATTTGGTTCATTAATTACGTTAACTGCCATTAATTGTAGTTCGTTCCATCTACAGATGTAAATGAGCTACAAAAAACAACATGGATTAACTTCAAATTTATAAACAAAATTTTAATATAAGTAAACTTTAATGTGAATTTTATATTAAAAAACAGTCAATTACATATTTAAAAATGAAAATTGTTTAGCAAAACTAAATATATCTTTATTTACCCAATAAATAATGAGATACTACCCATACTTAAATCTAGCCATCAAAAGTTAAAGGAATGATGATTTTTAGTCGAGAAAGCTATTTCTATCGATCACAAATGGATGATACGTAAAAAGGCCTTCCGAATGGGAAGGCCTTTTATAACATATCGATATATATTATTCGACATCTTCAACTAGTGATAACTTAGATAGCATAATATTAGGTCCTTTGGTCCCTTTTATCTTAAGCTTTAAGTTTCCATCGTTAGAATCTTCTCGCATTACATGAAGTTTAACCCATTTACCCTCTTTATCATGGCGTGTGAGCACATAGTCTCGTCCTTCAAAATTGATATCTGCCTCACGTCCATTACTATTCCAGTCATGGAAAAACAGATAAAGAGAACCGATCATGCCTTGTGGTACTTTTAGGTCTACCTCTATTTCCTTTCCCTGCCAAGCGGCACTTGTTTCGTCCTTCCAAACACCATCTGCTTTAACAGTATAGGTTGTCCCCTTTTTACTCTCACTCTGATCTAGATCTTTAGTCCAGTCAATATTTTGATTGATTTTCTTAGACAATTTACCTGCTTCTACATATAAGACTGCCTTTGAAAATTCAACGGGTACAGCTGTCTTTAAGGGCTCGATATAAGTAAACGTTTTACGTAACAAAGAAGCATCACGACCGTAACTAGGATCAAAATCATCTGAAGCTGCGTAAGCTAATAAGCTTGAACGAAGTTGCTGACTTACAATATTTTTTTCATCTTGTATATTAAAACCTGTCACCAACAACTTTCCATTCCCCACTTTCAGTTCAAATATAGATGCCAATTTATTATTTCTATGAAAATCATCTACAGGTTGTGCCAATGGTCTGTATGAGGCAGGAAACTCATTGATATAAAATGCTCTTGCTCCACCATAAATATGCTGCCACTGCCAGTCACTATGTGAATCTGTAGGAAAACTTTTGAATGCAGGGTGCTTATCTCTTACGATCATACCAATGGTATTTTTCCCTTGCCCCGGGAAGAACGTTAATGACCAGTACAATGGATAATAACTGATGATATCGGAGGTCTCTAAGTTTCCAAGATCGGAAGCATCCAGTAATACCGTCCCTCCATTTTTAAGGACTTCTTCAGTTTTTGCATCAAACCTATTTGCAACATAGACCTTTTTCGTTTCCTCTTTTTTAACTGTAGGATATACCCATATTTGCCATTCATTTTTATTGGCTCTATTTTCCAAACCAACTTCGACGGTTAATTTACCTGCTTTTTGAACCGCAGATAAATTGGTTTTAATTTCACCAACTAGATCTGAAGTGCCTCTAGCAAATGTTCTTTTTGCAAAGGTACCTTTTGCAATTACACGACTCTCTTCATCTTTGATACTCCAGTAGATACCATCCTGTATATCGGTTGATCCATAATGTGCCAGTTGCACTTTGGCTAAAAATGGTTCTTCGGCCTTCCATACAAATTTGGGTATACGCAAGAGGGTAACAGTGGTATCATTATGCATTCTAAATTTCTCGGGTGTTGTGATTCCCTTACTATCGTAAAATACGTCCAACCAGCCTATCAGTGCTTCGCCTTGACCTTGATAATCCTGCATACTTAACAACTGTATACCTGCCGCAGACGGCGTTCGTAAGAAAGATTCGATTTCATGTTTATACATGATTTGATTCAACGCTCCTGATGCCTGAACAAATTCTTCATTCTGTTCCTCAATATTGTTTTTGCGCGCCTGCTGTCTGAATTCTTCAAAATTGCGTGCTTTTAATACTCCGGTATATTTCTTTATCTCATCCCATTTCGGATATACGGGCCACTGCCCAATTTCATGTGCAATGACAGGTATTTTAGACTGACTGTATACTTTTTCAAAATCCCAATCGGTGTGCGCTCCGAGTATACCTCGCGTGCCACCAAGCTTATCAATATAATGTGTCGCGATAAACTGGTCCATATCAGTGATCTTACGTGCGGATGAAACTGCATACAATCTTCTGTTATCATTTTCCTTATAAGGTTTTAACCATGACTCCATCACATCGAAATTTGAATTGCCCAACTCATTACCGATAGACATCGTTGCAAAAGATGCATGATTACCATAAGATGCAAACATACGGTAAATCTCTTTCTGTGTGAAAGCATCTGCTGAAGGATTACTGCCCAGCCCTTGCGGTCTTCCTTTTGTATTCATCTCCTCACGGCCTGGGTTATCTGTGGCCATCCACCAGTCTAACCAGATTACTTCAGGCTGTAGGTATAAGCCTAGACGATCTGCTGCCTGGAATGCGGCTTCAGGAGGACACCAAGAATGAAAACGAACATGATTTAAACCATAATCCTTGTATATTTTAAAGATACGTTCCCATTCTTCAACGTGCATTGCTGGATATCCAGTCAAAGGAAAATGGACACAATCTAGGTTCCCGCGAAAGAAAACAGGTTTGCCATTAACCGTAATTTTTGACTTAGACGCTGTGATCTCACGAAACCCTATTTCCATTTCCTTCCTATCCAGTAAATTGCCTTTCTTATCTAGAACTTGAATAGAAAGCGTATACAAATTTGGGTTCATATCATCCCATAATTTCACTAAATCCGGCATCTGCTCTTCTATATCCAATACTTGTCTTACGCCCCGCAGATCAATATTCTTTTTTGTCTCAAAGACTTTATCCTTCGTTTTACGATCTGATAATATAATGGATAGCGAAATATTTCTACTCTTTCCGCCTTCATTTACAAGTGTATCTTTTATCTGTAGTTTTTTTGGAGAGATCTTCGTAAATATTTGTGGATTTTGAAATCTTGTCGCATTTTTAGCAATTAATTCTACCTTACCAACCATTCCATTCCAGATACTCTGTGTGTATTCTGTATAAACGTGACCTTTATCCCCTATATTATGGATCATATCGTTATTGACACGTACTGTCAATCGGTGCTTTCCTGGTGATATATATCCAAGGTCATGAAGATGTGCAGAACTTAACGCATCGTACGTTGCAATTTCTTTATCATCAATAAAAACCTTAGATTCCCACATAACACGTACTAAGTTTAAATACAAACGTTTATCTTTCCAATTCGCAGGTACAACAAAGTCCATTTGATACCATGCGGGACCGTAATATTTATAAGCTCGGGTCAAGATCCCAAAATCTGAACCCGTAGTTTTTTCACCATACCTGGCCTGATCGGTTGTCCCCGGAATAGTAATACGTTTATCTAAATCTTGTTTTTGCCAACCTTGTGCCAGCCCTACATTCTTTTCATCCAACCGGAAACGCCATACCCCATCCAATTTCTGATGTTCCTGGGCTGTAGCAGAAAAATGTAGCGAAAATAGGAACAGAAAAATCCCTAGGTATTGTTTTATCATAATAATCAGTGAATATAAATTAAACTCTTATTACAAATGTAACCAAGTATTGAAATCTAATAAATGGATAAAAATATGATTATCATGCAATATATTATGAATGTCTATCCTCAGTAATATTACTTTCTATTTCTCTGATATCATTTCTGATATCCAAAAAAACAGCCCCAAAATGTTTCAATTTTTGGGGCTGTTTTTTTGGATAAAAGATAATCTAATATTATGCGGAATGATTTAATCTAAATATACGATGAAACTAAAAAATTATTTATTTTTTAAAACAATACTCATCTTCCCTCCTTTTACCAAGTCTTGAAACGGCAACTCCTGACCAGACAAGATCTTTCCATTCAATTGGATCTGATCCAGATATATCCTACTTGTATCTTGATTTTTAACTTCGATCTCAAATTTATTTTTGCGTAGTGTTTTAGGCAACGAGATGGTTATACGATCAAAAAGAGGAGCCCCAACTTGAAAAGATGGGTTTTCACCGGTTAAGCTTCTTACATCAAACAACCCTATGCTTGACATGACGTACCAGGCCCCCAATTGTCCCTGATCTTCATCTTGTCCAAAACCGTAACCGTGTATTGCTTCTGTACCATAGAATTCATTACAGATTGCACGTACCCACTTCTGACTCAGGTCTGGTCGTCCTGAGAAATAAAACAACCAGGAAATATGTAAATTAGGTTGATTACCATGATTATAGAGGCTTTCAATCCCCGCAAAAGCATCAATATGCGCACCTCCTCCAAAGATATTCTTTTGCGAAATTGTAAAGATGCTATCCAGACGTCGATTAAACAAATCTTCGCCGACAAGTTTTACTAACTCCTGCGGTACGTGTGGAACGTAAAAAGTGTATTGCCAGGCATTTCCTTCCTGAAAACCGCGCCATGATTCATAGGGATTAAAATTTTGAATGAATTTTCCTTCACTATCCTTAGGTCTCATAAATTTGGTTGAAGGATCATACAATGTCCGCCATGCATCTGATAATTTATTGAGCACACTGTAGTCCGACTCATGTTTCAAAGACTTGGCAAATTGTGCCGCTGCTGCTGCTGAAAAGGCATACTCTAAAGTATGCGAAGCACCAAATGGAGACCCATTCGTTAAGAGCTCTGGATTACCTGTTTCATCTTTTATATAAGGGGAGTATCCCTTATCGACAAAAACCCCTACATCCAGTTTGCCTGCACCCGGAAGCCGATCTTTAGATTCTAATTCATTTTTTCTAACTGCCTGATAGGCTAAATCAACATCATAATTTCTGATTCCGACATTATATGCGGCAGCGATTGCCAAACCAGTAAAATTAGTACCCACACCTGACACATATTTACTATTAGCAATACCATCTCCTAACCAACCTGCATCTTTATATACGAGCAATTGACTTTGGATCCAATCATTATAATAATCAGGATATGCAATAGACCATAATTGTGTCAGATTCCAAAAAGCTCCCCAGATTGCATCAGTATTATAATGATGATGTACCGGAATACCTTTCCCATTTAAAGGAATCTGTCCGATACTACCGTCATTCTTAGGATATGCACCATTGACATCACTGGCTAAGCCTCTTCCCAATAAGGCATGATAAAGCGCTGTATAGAACTTAGTCCGGTCTTCAATTTTACCTCCTTCAACAAGAACACGCCCCAATTCGGCATCCCAAATCTGAATCGCATTCTTCTTAGCTTCTTCAAAATTTAACTTTTTAGCTTCCTGAAGCAGGTTCAATTTAGCATTTTCAATCGAAGTATAGGATAGACCTGTCTTTAGTTCAATCGCTTCCCCTTTTTTGGTCTTAAAGCGTAAATAGAGACCTGCTCCTTTACCTTTTATCGTTTTTTTATCCGCAAAAATTTCTGAATCTAGAAAGGTACCATAAGCGACAGGCAATTTATCAATCTCAGCAAAAAAATACATTTTTATATCGGCTCCTTTTTGATATTTCTGTACATAAAGCGGACTTGTTATCACATAACCCCATACATGTTTCTGATCGTAAGTAACCTCAGCATCAATGACAGGACCGCTTTCCCCCATGACATGACCAATATCAAAAATTACATTTGCTGAATCAGTTGAAGGAAATGTATATTTATGAAACCCTACCCTTTTTGTGGCCGTTAATTCTGCCTGAACACCATAATCTTTTAATTTTACACGATAATATCCTGATGTGGCAAATTCATCTACTTTATCAAAAGAAGAAAGGTAACCACTATAGGGCATATCCACTTTACCAGCATTGGTTTTTATTTCCCCAACTGTTGGTGCAAAGACAACTCCACCGATTTGAAATTCATGAAAATGAGGAAATCCTGCAATTGAATGATGTCTATCATCATAACCAACAGCCTCCCAACCGGAGCGGTTTCCATAACTACCATCTGTACTAGGTGCTAATTTAGCCATTCCAAAAGGCACTGCCGCTGGAGTATAAAAAAAATACCGACTATGAACCGAACCTATATTGGGTTTAACATATTGGGTTAAATGTTGTTTTTGCTGTGCGTAAGAGCATGTAATAAAGGTCAATACTCCACAGCAATACATGATTATATTTTTTATCATCTTTATTTATAAGGTTTACACACAAACTTATAAAATAAATTTCAAATGTATAGACATAGATTAAAATTAAAGATCAAAAAATAAAGCATTAAAAAATAAAAACAGATATGAATAATTGTAAAATTATGAATACCAAACAATTTAAAGCAGGATAATTTGGAATTAAAGATTGTTTTTTTATACTTTTGAATGTATATACATAAGAATAAACCAAAATTTAATCCGTTATGAAAAGATGCATACCGATCCTTACTTTCGCGCTACTGCTAGCAGGCTGCACATCGAAACAGAAAAGTCAAGATATTGAACTTGCAAAAACTATTTTAGCTGATCAAAAATTAGCTTTTGTTGACAGCCTAGCGAGACAGGTCATTAAAGAGGGGTTCAATGCTGGAAGCGGCTACTCGCAAATATGGGCGCGCGACTTGAATACTTTTATCGAAACCGCACTAGAAGAACGTACTAAAGAGGAGGTAAGAGGAGCTATCTTAGTATTCTTTAAGATGCAACAAAAGAATGGCGAAATGGTTGATGGTTACGTCTTGAAAAAAGACTTCACCTGGCACGATGATACTCCTTATTATTCGGAGAACGACCCTGAACATGTGGGCTTTAAGAATACCGTAGAGACTGATCAAGAAACCTCGCTTATTCAACTTCTGGGCAAATACATTACAAAAACAAAAGATCATAGTATCCTTGAAGAAAACATCGGTGGTATACTTGTAAAGGACCGCATTCAACTGATGCTGGATTATTTACATCGTGAGCGATACAATAAAGAATACAAACTCTTGTGGGGAGCAATGACCGCAGACTGGGGAGATGTCCAACCACATGATGATTTTGGTTGTGACTGGAATAACCTATCCAATGAAGCGATTGATGTTTACGACAATGCCATGTACATCATTGCTCTTAAAACACTTATTGATATTATGCCCGACGCAAAAAAAATAAACGAATGGAAAAGTCTGAAAAAGGAAATTGAGATCAACACCATGAAACACCTTTGGGATAAAAAACAACAAAAATTCATTCCGCATATTTACCCTAAAGATTCACCACTGCCTGAAGGATTTGATGAGAATAAAATTCATTACCACGGTGGAACAGCCATAGCTATTGAATCGGGACTTTTAAGTAAAGAAGAAATTAAAACAGTCAATGATCAAATGTTGGAAAATGTACGTCTATCTGGCATGCCAAGTATCGGCCTTACACTATATCCGACTTATCCTGAAGGATTTTTCAAAGGCTGGATGTCAAAACCTTACGCCTATCAAAATGGTGGAGACTGGACGTGGTTTGGTGGTAGAATGATACAACAATTAGTATTAAACGGCTATCCAAAAGAAGCCTATGAAGAGATTCAACCGATGATAAACCGAGTGGTCAAAAATAAAGGATTTTACGAATGGTATGGAAAAAATGATGTTCCTAGTGGTTCTGGTAAATTCAAAGGCTCTGCCGGAGTTTTAAGCAAAGCGATTCTATTAATGAACGATTGGGCTAAAGAAACTTTAGATAAAAACTAAAAACTTTGTTACAAATGAATCTGGATAATTAATTATCCAGATTCATTTTATATACTAATAATCGCGTCTACTTTCTACAGTATACGTAAAACTCTCAGCACGATAATATCCAAGATTGTATTCAATAGGCCTTCCTGATTGATCAAATACAAATCTCTTCCTTGACAAAATAGGTGCACCAATAGCTATTTCAAGCTTGTCGGCGATAAATTTATTAGCTGCCATCGCATCCAGTTCTTCCTGAGACAGATCGGCTACAATATGAAAATCGGCTTCTAATATTTCATAAAGCGGACGTTTAAAATCTTCATCTCCGGTCAAACCAATACGTGGATGGAAGTAAGAGATAAAATAAACAAACGGATCGTCTTTTTTACCTCGCAAACGTTCTAATTTAAGTAACTTCAAATCTTCTGGTACATCAAAAAATTGTGAAACTGCTTTATCAGGAATTTCCCAACTAACATGAAGTTCAAAATTTTTCACCTCGAGACCCCGATTTTTCATCTCTTGCGAGAAACTTAACCAATTTTTAGACTTTGAACTAAATTTAGCACTTGCTACCTTGGTACCTATCCCCTTCTTTCTGATTAACAGCTCTTCGTAAACCAACTTATTGATTGCCAGCCGTAATGTTGAACGCGAAATTGCCAAGCGCTTAGCCAGTTCAATTTCATTTGGCAATAATTTCCCATCAATATATTCCGGTTGCTTGATCAGTTCACGCAACAAATTCTCGGCCTGTATATGTAATGGTATCGGACTTTTATGGTCTATTTTAAGATTCATCATATTTATTACTTAGGCTAAAGTAAGATTTTTTGCATTATTAAAAAAATAAATATATGTTTGTATGTATATACATACTAATTATAAAACCTTAATATGAATAAATTTTTCATCCTTATTCTATGTATCGTGTCGCTAGGGGGGCTACTTTTCGGATTTGACATGGCCGTTATAGCAGGAGCATTACCTTTAGTAAAGCAATTTTTTGGATTAACACCAAATCAAGAGGGCATATTTGTCAGTTCAGCTTTAATTGGCTGTATAGTGGGCGTGATTTTTACAGGTAGCTTTAGCGATAAGTACGGCCGCAAGCCTGCGCTTATCGTTGCATCTATTCTCTTTTTAGTATCAGCAATAGGCTGTGGACTAAGCACGAGCTATATGATGCTTATTCTTTTTCGTGGACTTGGTGGCGTCGGTGTCGGCATTGCTTCTATCGTTGTTCCACTATACATTGCAGAGATATCCCCAAGTCAATTTCGAGGCCGGGCAGTGACTTCATATCAACTGGCAATCACTTTTGGTATTCTGATCGCTTATATTAGTAATTATCTGATTATTCAACATCTTCCTTCACAAACTCATGAACAGTGGCGGACTATGTTCTTAGTTGGTGCAATACCTGCAATATTACTTTCTATTGGAGCATACTTTGTTCCAGAAAGCCCACGTTGGTTACTAAAAGTTGGAAGAAATGCTGAGGTAGCTGAAATAAGTGCTAAACTTAATCTCCAAAATTTACAAGATAGCCCACCTGAAACAAAAGGAAAACTAAAAGACCTTTTTTCTCCAGTTTACAGAAAAGCATTCTTACTGGGCTTACTCCTACCGCTATTCTCACAACTTAGTGGTATTAACGCCATTGTTTACTATGGTCCGACGATTCTTCTGGATTCGGGCATTTCGATGAGCAATTCCTATCATGCGCAATTGTTCTTTGGTCTTGCAAACGTACTTTTCACATGCTTTGCAATATGGAAAGTGGATAACTGGGGACGAAGACCTCTATATGTATTTGGAACATTGGGGGCTACCCTCAGCTTAATTGTGACCGGGTTTCTATTTGCAACAAATCAAGAGATTAACAATACGGCTTTAATCATTTCGATACTTTCATTTATGTTTTTCTTTGCCTTTTCTATTGGTCCTTTAAAATTTGTAGTTGCTTCAGAGATTTTCCCAAATTCCATCCGAGCGCGCGCCATGGGTATCAGTATCTTGGTTATGTGGATTTCAGATGCCATTATCGGTCAATTGACCCCCATCATACTAGATGCTTGGGGAGCTCGCTACACCTTTTGGCTATTTGCATTCTTCTGCGCTATTGCTTTTATAACCGTACTCCTATTTTTACCTGAAACTAAGGGTAAACCCCTGGAAGAAATAGAGAAATATTGGAAAGATAAAGCCCGTAAATAAGTTAGCTATACATTCAACAGATTTCAATAAAATAATTAAATATGCATACCACTAAAGACTCAGCAATAGACCAGTACAATATTATGCCCGCTTTCCCTGCTACAGGTGAAATCTCAAGCTCATTTCAAAAATTAGTTCGTGTACTACACGACAATAATATACGTATCATCGATGGTTTTGTTGGTGTAGATTGGAAATTTGTCATTGGAGAGATTTCAAAAGAATTTAAAAATTACGATATTAAACCACGTTTCATCGCTATTGATGAGGCACTTTTATCAGAAGAGATTATTAATAATCAGGTAGCACCTTATCTTGGTGGTAATGATCCCTTATTTGGAAAAAAATCCCCTCTTCCATTATCATCTTATTTTAACGCTGAAAAATTAGCGAAATTCCATGATATGCTCGTAAATAACCAAGAGTATATCATCTTTTACGGACCTGGAGCAGCTCTTTTAGATAATGAAGCTTCTATCATGTATGTTGATTTGCCTAAAAGTGTTCTAATTCAGCGCATGAGAGCTGGAAAAGCATGGAACTTAGGATGCAGCAATTCAAAAGATCCAAAACAGATTTACAAACGATATTATTTTGTGGATTGGCAAGCGTTAAATAGCCACAAAAATTCAATTCTATCTCAGATAGAAATCATGGCAGATCAGCAATCTGACAACACATTACCTTGGATAAAGGGATCTGATTTAAGACAGACCTTGCATCAAATGTCTGTCAATTATTTTAGAGTAAAACCTACATTTGAATCTGGTGTTTGGGGTGGACAATGGATGAAAGATCATCTAACAGGGATAGATCAAAGTGCAAAAAACTACGCCTGGTCCTTCGAGATGATTGTTCCGGAAAATGGCTTGTCATTAAAATTTAATGATCTACTTCTGGAAATTTCATTTGATCAATTGATGTTCACTGAAAGCAAAAATGTCCTAGGCTTGGCTGAACCAAGATTTGGTGTAGATTTCCCAATTAGATTTAATTTCTTAGATACCTTTGATGGAGGAAATTTATCAATACAGTGTCACCCTAGCCCGAAGTATGCAAAGTCACAATTTGGAGAAAACTTTACCCAAGATGAAACCTATTACATTGTAGACAGAAAAGGAGATGCACAGGTATATCTAGGTTTTCAAGATGATATCAATAAAGATGAATTTCAAAGTGCTTTAGAACATAGTTTTAAAACCGGAGAAGCCATTGAGGTAGATCAATATATTCAAAAATTTGAATCTAAAAAGCATGAGTTATACTTGATACCGCATGGTACAGTGCATTCATCTGGTATCGATAATTTAGTTTTAGAAATTAGTGCGACTCCATACAATTTCACCTTTAAAATGTATGATTGGGTAAGACCGGATTTGGATGGCAAACCACGTCCTTTAAATATCGACCGTGCTTTTGACAATCTTAATTTTGAAAGAAAAGGACAAGTGGTCAACGATACCTTAATTGCGAAACCTGTTTTCCACAAAATTGATAATCAAGCAACTAAAGTTCATTTAGCTACACATGAAGATCATTTTTATGATGTCGTACGCTATGACTTTGATCAAGAGGTAACGATTGAAACAAAAAATCAGTGTCATATTCTGATGCTTGTTGAAGGGGAGGCTGTGGAATTAACAACTTCAAATGGTATGAGGGAAGTTTTTAATTATGTTGAGACATTTGCCATTCCAGCTGCAACAGGATCATATACACTTCGTAACCTTGGAAAACAGCCGGCAAAAGTGATCCAGTCATACGTTAAAGATTCAAAATGCAACCAATTTTAAACTAAACATTTAAAAATATGAAAAACTTATTTTTTGCAATAGCTTCCTCTGCCCTTTTATTTTCCTGCAATCCAAGTGGAAGCAAAGGAACACAAAACAGTTGGCAGGCCGACATGAAAAAAGACAGTAGTTTTCAACTAGTCAAAGATATGGCAACCAATACCATAAAATCCGGTTTCAATGCTGGAGATGGATATGGAGAGGTATGGATCAGAGATTACAATACCTTTATCAATTTAGCTACACAAGTGCATCCTCATGAGCAAATCAAAGATCAATTGCTTATATTTCTGAAACTACAGGGGCCTGATGGGAATATTGCAGATGGCTTTGTTAAAAAAGCGAGCTTAAAAAATGGCACATCTGACTACTATACGATAACAAATGTATTAGCTCCAGATTATGCGGGGCATAAAAATACAGTAGAAACAGATCAGGAAACTTCTTTGATTCAGGCTGTTTACAAGTATGTGAACGCATCACAGGATACATCTTTCTTATCGGCCAAGGTGGGTAATAGTATCGTTAAAGACAAAATGGAAAATGCCCTCCAATTCTTAATGAATGAACGATACAATAAAACTTATGGTTTACTTTGGGGTGCAACCACGGTTGATTGGGGTGATGTACAACCTGAACATGATTGGGGTGTCCATTTAGATGAAAATTCTCATATTGCATTAGACATTTATGATAATGCAATGTTTCTAATTGCATTGGATAACTATATGGAACTTATTCCTGAAAAAGCATCCCAGTGGAAACCCATTCGCGATGAAATCGCTGCCAATACAATGAAGCATCTTTGGGATGAGAAAAATCAAAAATTTATCCCCCATATTTACATCAACGGATCACCATTTTCTTCGGATTTCGATGAGAATCAGATCTACTATCATGGTGGTACTGCTATTGCTATCGAAGCCAATTTACTGAGTAAGGAGCAAATAAAAACAGCCTTAGATAAGATGGTCAAAAATGTGAAAGATTCCGGTGCCGCTACAATCGGCTTGACGATCTATCCGACTTACCCTGCAGGTTCATTCAAAAATAAAGGTATGTATCCATATGGATATCAAAACGGTGGGGATTGGACTTGGTTTGGTGGCCGTATGATACAACAGTTGGTGAAAAATGGTTACGAAAAGGAGGCATATGAACAAATGAAACCGATGTTGGATCGCGTAATAAAAAATAAAGGCTTTTATGAGTGGTACACAAAGGATAATAAACCTGAAGGATCAGGCACCTTTAGAGGTGAAGCTGGCGTATTGTTTGATGCGATTTCACTATTAGAAAAATCACAGGGCTAATGATTTTTAGGAACTATAACAGTCATACATCCTACTAGCAGAAAAATTACTTCTTAAAGTAACGCAATATGATTTAAAAGAGGTGTAATCAAAATGGTTACACCTCTTTTGCCTTTTTCAGATTAAATAAGGTCTTTTATTTAATATCAAATTTTAATTCGAGCACGTTTGCACCTTTAAATTTGTTTGCATAGCCTGGATCAAGTAAATCGACGCGTTCAATCGTAGCTTTTACTCCAGGCTCTATTTTACGCAAGGAATAAATTAATTTTTTAGTTTTTCCCTTATTTTCAGAGCCCAACGTAAAAAATGCCTTTAGGCCTGTCATCTCATATTTACCATTAACTTTAGTTCCATCAGCATAATCCGTTTCGCGTGGTTGAAAAATAGCACCTCCATTTGTCTCCGTATTTGCATTTGCGATTAATTTATCTCCTATTAAAAATGCCTTGTATTCGCCGGCTGTCGCCTGATTCTTTACAAAATTATCTTGAATTTCTATTCCTTTTTCATCGTAAACTTTTAAATCTATTTTGTAGGCGAGCTCAGCATCTAAATTAATCGCACCCTTTGTTAGAGAGTTTCCTGATGCATCAAAGTTTACAGTAATCACGGCACCCTCTTTCGCGGTAGTAACACCGTGAAAATGGTCCCCATGACCTGCTCCTTTGGTTCCCTGAAGCTCAGTAAACTGTAGAGATACCCTTACTTCTTCACCTGCAACAGGGACATGCTCATCTTTCTTACAAGAGCTGACTCCAATTAATAACCCTACTGACGCCAATAGTACTACAGTAATACATTTGATAAATTTCATTTTCATGATTAGATTTTGATTTAAGTAAAACAATTCAAAGTCGCCACATACGCAACTATGTTGCAAATATAATAAATAATATTACAAATGCAACTATATTGCTTTACTGGGAATTATTATTTGATAAGCTTTATTCAGCCAATAAATCCCTTAAAATCAACAAGCACTTCATATTATATAATAGCCATTCCGTAGCCCACTCAGTCTGCAGGATGGTTTATAAAAATCATCACAAATAAGTAAAAGCACTTTATTGTTTCCCATATAAAAAACAATTATATTTAGGTTATATTTTAACCTCATATAATGTCGTATGGAAGACATGATACTTTACAATCGGTTACAGTTTGCTTTCACCATTACCTTTCATTACCTGTTTCCGCAATTAACGATGGGCCTCTCCCTGATGATCGTTTACTTCAAATGGAAATTCTTACGAACCAAAATTGAAGATTACAATCATGCTGCAAAATTCTGGATGAAAATATTCGCTTTGAACTTCACCATGGGTGTCGTCACGGGAATTCCTATGGAGTTCCAATTTGGTACCAACTGGGCAAAATTTTCCGAATTAACGGGTGGTATTATCGGACAAACATTAGCCATGGAGGGCATGTTCTCTTTCTTTCTAGAATCGTCCTTTCTTGGGATGTTTCTTTTTGGAGAAAAGTTACTTGGACATAAACTCCATTTCCTCTCTGGATTAATGGTATTTATCGGTTCTTGGGCGAGCGGTTTTCTCATCATTGCAACCCATTCCTGGATGCAGTATCCAGTAGGATATGAAATATTAGAAAATGGAAAATTTGTATTAAATAATTTTACAGCGCTTTTTAATAATCCATGGCTATGGCCTTCCTATTTACATAATCAGGCAGGTTCTCTGATTACGAGCTCATTCTTTGTAGCGTCTATAGGTGCTTTTTACTTATTGAGTAATAAACACAACAAATTTGGTAAAATGTTCGTTAAAACTGGTGTCATTTTCGGTGTTATATCCTCTATTATAGTTGCTTTTCCAACAGGTGATATGGCTGCTAAGAATGTTGTCAAATATCAACCGGTCACCTTTGCGGCTATGGAAGGTATTTTTAAGACCGAAAAAGGGGGATCAGAAATCGTACTTATTGGTCAGCCAGATATGCAAAATAAAAAATTAGATAACAAAATTGCTGTTCCAAATGTCCTTAGCTTTCTTACCTATCAACGTTGGGATGCAGAGATTAAGGGTTTGAATGAATTTGACGAATCCATACATCCTACCAATGTACCTGGACTGTATTATGGTTATCATATCATGGCGGGCCTAGGCACCATTTTTATTGCAATAATGGTAGCGGCCACGTTTTTACTTTGGAAAAACAAATTATTTCAGACAAAATGGTTGCTTTGGATCATCATGTTTATGATTCCTTTCCCCTACATCGCTAATACTGCCGGATGGTATACAGCTGAACTAGGAAGACAACCCTGGCTTGTGTACAACCTGATGCGCATGGTAGATGGCGTTTCTCCAACCGTTTCTTCTGGCAATGCCCTATTTACCTTACTAGGGTTTGTTGGATTATATATTTTATTAGGATTATTATTTTTAATGCTTGTGTTAAAAATAATAAGAAAAGGTCCTGAGCCTCAAATCTCCTTAACGTAATTGATCATGGAAATATTTTGGTTTATTGTATTAATGATCATGCTGGTAATCTATGTTATTCTAGATGGTTATGACTTTGGAGCAGGAATTGTTCATCTCTTTTTTGCAAAGACAGAAGAAGAAAGAAAAGCAGTAACAAATTCTATCGGACCTTTTTGGGATGCTAATGAGGTATGGCTCATCGCTTCGGGTGGGGTCTTATTTTTTGCCTTCCCAACTTTATATGCTTCAGCTTTCAGTGGCTTCTATTTACCCTTGATGCTTGTTCTCTGGTTGCTTATCTTTCGAGCAATAAGTTTAGAATTAAGAGGCCAGGTACATAACCGCATGTGGGAAACACTGTGGGACAAGGCTTTTGGTTTAGCCAGTCTCCTGCTTGCTTTATTCTTTGGAGCGGCTTTAGGTAATGTTGTCCGGGGAGTAAATCTTGGTATGGTTGAAAATGGTGTCTCTACACAGGAACCACATTATTTCTTTCTGGCACTTTGGAACCCAACATTTGATCCACTGGCAGAACATCAAGGTATCATTGACTGGTTCACCATACTATTAGGCCTAGTCGCAGTTGTTACACTGACTATCCACGGCGCTAACTGGATTATATTAAAAACTTCTAGCTCTTTAAGCCAGCGATTAAAAGATGTCATATTTAAGCTCAACTTTGTCTTATTATTTTTAGTAATCTTATCCGCTTTTGTGTGGCACTATGTAAAACCAATTTCACTACATAATTTTGAAACTTATTACTGGCTTTGGATTTTCCCGATCATTGCTTCTATCGGACTAGTTGGGCAGTTTCAAATTAAAAAATTCAAAAAAGACTTATCAGGATTTATATTTTCCTCTCTATTTATCTTCGGAAGTTTCGGCTCTACTATAGCATCTATGTTCCCAATCTTACTTCCATCGACAAATACCGTAAACCCATCTTTAACGGTGCAAAACGTTGCCGCACACGAGTATGGATTATCTGTTGGACTGGGCTGGTTTTCTATCGCCGCTGTATTGGTTATTGTTTATTTCATTATTCAATTTAAAGTGTTTAAAGGTAAACTGGATGATGTTGGTTATGGAGATCATTAGAAGATCTTCACAACTAAAGATTTTTTAAATTTCTGTAAAAATAGTCTGTCTGTAGTTGTTTGTATATTCCTTTGGGTTACATCCTATGATCTGTTTAAAAACGCGATTAAAATTAGTTATACTATTAAAACCACTGCTAAAAGCAATAAACGACACACTGTCTAAGTGATCTCCATTTAATTTATGGCAGACTTCTTTTATGCGGATGCGGTTTAAGTAAGATACGAAAGTAATTCCGCAATGTTTTTTAAAGTACCGACAGAAGGCCTGCGGAGTTAAATTGGCATGGTTAGCGACATCTTCCAATGTAAGTTCTTTTTTATAATTTTCTTTTATGTAATTGCAAACTAAAGTCATTCGATTTACATTTCCGTTGGATTGGATAGCTGATTCAATTCTTTCAGCACAAAGTGGAACTGTTTCTTTAGAAATTGAAGCTAATGAGCGTAACAAATAAAAGAACTGCATTAATTTATCCAGCTCATCAGCACTCTTTAATTGTACTACTCTTTCAGAAATTTGATTAAAATAAGCCTCTGGCACTTTAAATCCACATGAATTACGGTTAATAAAATGATTCAGGGATTCAAACTCACCTAATGAAAACAAGGACTTCAACTTACCGTGCGGATCAAAGAAAATAGAAATTGATCTTGATTCATTGAACAAGCCATCTTGAGACATCGATTTAAATACATGAGGTTGATTGGCTCCCAAAAAAAATATATCATTTTCTTTAAAAGGGTGCAAAGTATCTTCGACAACCAAAACGCCCTCACCCTTTTTAATCCACATTAATTGTGCTTCTTGATGACTGTGCAAATGCGGATAAAATGAATCCATCACATCTTCTTGTATCGTTAAACTTTGTCCTTGCGTTGTCGGCACATTAAATTGGAGAGTTTTCATAGCATGTTTAGAATTAAACTTTACAAAAATTTATTATTTGGTTGATCTAAATATAACAACTAGATTTTAATAAAGAAAAATATGATGTAAACATTAACCAATAGTACTTTACATTCATGGCTATTTTTGAAATTCAAAAAATCCTTTTTGACAAAAGAATAATAGACTAACACAAACAAGTATTGAACAATTCTTCAATATTATTTCCAACAGTAACTAGCAATCCTAAATATCTACACTTTAGGATACGAATAACCATTATGATAATTTGCTGCCAAATACTTATTCGCTTCTTTATCTGAGAACTGACGTTTGTCCTTATCCCAGTACAATTTTTTACCCGTTCTGTATGCAATATTTCCCATTTGAGATAAAATGGCGATATGTGCACCCGCTTCAACAGGGGCTTTCAGAATACTTTTATTTCGCGTAAGAATTGCTTCAACAAAGTTGTCCATATGCCTTTCCAAACCATTATCTTTTGATTTTTGAAATGGTACCGCAGCCATTCGATCCCCTTCTGGTAATACTTCCCACCCCTGTCTGTTCAGTACTAAAGTACCATTGTTTCCGATAAAAGCCACACCATGGCCTTTGTTATAAGGTCCACCATCAATACCTATTGCATGTTCCCACTGCACATTAAACCCATCAAACTCATATAAAGTTGTCAAAGTATCTGGTGTCTCCTCAACATCATCGGGATAAGCAAATTTTCCTCCTGCAGCCATGATCGAACGTGGATCCGAAACTTTCATACCGATCAACGCAAAATCCAGCATATGCACGCCCCAATCTGTCATCAGACCGCCGGCATAATCCCAAAACCAACGGAAATTAAAATGAAAACGATTTACATTAAAAGGCCTTTTTGTAGCAGGGCCCAACCATCTATCATAATGTACACCTGCTGGAATTGCTGAATCCGGGACAATTGGAACATCTTTCTTCCAACCTAAGTAGGCCCATACTTTAACCATTCTTACCTTACCGATACTACCAGCATGTAGAAATTTTATAGCATCCTCAAAATGCTGTTGACTACGTTGCCACTGCCCTACTTGAACAATAGCATTATACTTTTGAGCGGCGGCCACCATGAGCTCACACTCTTTGATCGAATTGCCAATCGGTTTTTCTACATAGACATGTTTCCCCGCCGTAACGGCATCCACCATCATCAAACAATGCCAATGATCGGGAGTTCCTATAATCACAGCATCAACATTATTATCTGCTAATAATTGCTTATAATCAATATATGTCTTAACGTTTATATCACGCTTTTTCAATTCGGAAACACGGTTATTTAGAACATTTTCATCGATATCGCAAAGTGCAGTGCATACGACATTTGTATTTTTTAATATTGCGGTGAGATTGGACCATCCCATCCCATTTACACCGATTACACCAATGCGTATTTTTTTTGAATCTGCCAACACCTTTGTTCTTTTAAAAAATAATGCAGATGCCGCTAATAATGTAGAGGTTTTAATAAATTTTTGTCTATTCATCATAATGTAGGCGTTGATTGCCATTACAAAAGTTTACCTATAACTATCCCCATCAATTAAAATGAATAATTTAACCTTAAAGGATCAGGATATGATAAAACAATTGAGTTCAGGTTCATATTTAGTTTACTCTTCCTAAGATATAAAAAATAAAAGGAGACACAAACAGACTAAGCGAGAGCACTTTTATAAATTAGTAAGTCCTTTTTATTAGTTTTTATATATAAAAGCCTGTTAATTTACCTGAGCTCAAATACTACATAGTTTTTAATAGAAAAAACCATACTTAGAGGCGCCGCTTGACCTGCGTTATATATTAAATAAGTTACAAACTATTCCCAACTATAATTACTTGGCACTTCGGATTTAAGGCCTGGACCAAATTCATAATTTAATTTTTCAAAGAAAGGCTTCAGCATCTTCACATTTCCATAAAACTGTTCAAAAGATATATCATTCGTTTGTGACCACATCTGTTGTACCAAAGCAAATATACGCGGGAATAATCGACGGTCAATCATACTCTCCGTAACATTATAATCGGTCCATAGACTTGCACTCATACCTATGAGTAACGCATCACCTTCTTTTATATTAGAGGGATTACTTCTGTAAATATCCTCGATATCAAAAGTTCGATCTGCATGGTACCCGCGCCAAGGTGATAACGGAAAATTAAGGTAACTATAATTATTTGTGCCAGCGATAACAGAATGTCCGCCTTTGACCGCATTGCGATAAGCAAGATCTTGGTGACCTCTCCAATTCCACCAATGGATTACGGTATTATCAGGCAATGGGTAACCATTAGTATAAACAACATCGCCCCAAAAGATTGCTTTCCTTCCCTTGGCTTTGAGATGCTTAGCCATCTCGGCCGAGAACCATAGTTGGAGATCATGGCTATCCTTTAACCCCAATTCTTTAATTCGACCTTGACAATCTGAACATTTATCCCAATTACCTTTTGGAGCTTCATCACCACCTAAGTGAATGTATTCTGAAGGAAAAAGATCACATACTTCATCAATAACATTTTTAAGAAAATTGATCGTTTCAGGCTTTCCAGCACAAAATATATGCTGGGTAAACCCTTCTTTTGGCACCAAAGGTACTTCACCAAAACAACCCAAATGTGGATAGGCATTGAGGGCGGCTTCTGCATGTCCTGGAATATCGATTTCCGGCACGACAGTTATGGCTCTTTCCTTAGCATAAGTTATGATTTCATGTACATCTTCATGACTATAATAGCCCTGCTGTTCCTTCTCTTTTCCAACATAGGCACCAATCGAAGTTAGTTTTGGGTAAGTTTTAATTTCTAGACGCCAACCAAGTCCCTCCGTCAGATGCCAATGAAAACGGTTAAATTTCAGAATAGACATCATATCAATATATTTCTTTATCGTACTCACCCGCTGGTACTGCCTGCCGGAATCCATCATAAAACTACGCCACTTGACTCGAGGTGCATCTACAATCGACAAACACGGTATATAACCTATAGTTGCATACTGAAACGCTAGCATCTTAAGCGTCTGTTTCGCATATATATAACCACTGTCATCCGAACACCATATGTTAACACCTTTTTTTTCTATCTTCAAACGATATCCCTCTGCAGGAATTGTTGCATCATGAAAACGTTTCAAATTTTTAATCTGAGACAATGGACACTTACCTGTTAGTACTTCACATTTTTGGGGTGTCGGTAGAATAATAGGGGGAGCAATAGCAAATATATTATTACAATAAATCAATAAAAACACAACTGTCAAAAAAGAATTCATCATATGAATATCAAGGTTTTGGATAAATGGTCTAAAAAATCAGCAGGTCAAGATAAGAAAAATAGCACAGTAAAAGTAAAGATGAAATTGATTATTAGTTCCAATCTCTACTAGAACATAACTCTAAAAATAAAGGCTACTCTCTTTTGAAAATAGCCTTTATTTCGTAAAAAATGCATCATTAGAAACGGTAACTGGCACCTAGTGCAACAATGCCTTTAAAACCATAACCAGCTTCAAAAAAACCGCCCCAATTTTTACCAATTCGCAAACCTAATGGATTTACCTGAAAAGCAAAGATTACATCATTGGTAGTGGTCTTTTCTTGATCGATTCTGTCACTTCCGTTTGTCAATATTGCTCCAGAAGCAACTGTACCATAAAAATCAATTATTCCTCGTTTTATATAAGAGTATTTCGCAGTAGGCAATACCATATAGAAATTACTCTTTCTGTAGGTAATCTCATTTGTACTTTTATTTTTCATATCTGATGAAGCATTAGCATAGCTCAGATCGGCTCCTATAGATAATCGATTACTCACCGCATAGCGATATCCCGTAGATAACATACCAAATGCTTTTTCATTTGAACTTTCGCTTCCCGATATTGCACTTACAAAAGCATTTGTAAATACATCTGCTATTACCAGCGGTGTAGCATCACTATAATCTATTCTTACTTCGTGCCTACTGTTCTTTTGAGCTTGAGTATGAAAAGCACCTCCCATTATTGCAACGATCACTATAAAAATTGATTTTTTCATTGGAATTTTATTCTATTTGATTGTATTAAATATGGAACAAATATAGAAGTACTACTACTCTTATATTTGTAAAAATTCATTATATTATCGGAAAAATCAATGAATCCTTTTACTTATTATTCTTAAAATGTTTAAAAATTGATATAAAATTCGACCTATCGCAAACTCTCTAAAATGTAAATTAACAAGCCACATTAATTTTAGAAAAATATGTATATAAAAAAGAGCGCTAAAGCAGAGATCTTGCTTTAGCGCTCTCAAATTTTAATTAAAATAGGTTATTCTACCACATACCAAGTATATCCATTTGCTGGTATTTTAACCGTCAATTCTACTGTATAATCACGGTTCAGTTTGTAAGATATTAAATTACCTTCTTGTTCTCTAATTTTTGCTGTTGTGGACAATCCGGTATAATAAAGTGGTATTTGAATTTTACGCACGATTTCTTTATCTGTAGGGTTATAAAATAATGCAAAAGCTTTCTCTTTTTCATCAGGATTCACGTGCATCATTCCGTCCCAGTCCCGAGCATCAGGTTTACGTAAATGGATGATATCACTGTTCAATATATTGCGATAACGCTTATACCATTTAATCACATCGACAACCATTTCTTTCGTTTTTGGTGTATCGTAAAGACGAGGCCCTCGGTAACATGCTTGCACACCTGCGCCATAATTTTGGATCATATGCATCTTATATTCATGAAGGTAGTCATTCAATGGCTCTAAAGTCGCATCTTTTCCTCCTCCCTGATATTCTACTAAGGGCACAAAACTCCATAAAGAAGAGGGAATTCTATCCCATGTACAATCATAATTTAACTGGCGTGCATGCATGAGCTGACGATCGCGAGGTAAAGACCAATTAGCCTCTCTGTAGCCAATTCCCACTTTATTAGATCCATTCAAAAAGTAAAAATCGGGTACATTCATATATATTCCTTGGGAAGACATCCAGTGATAAAGTTCAGTAACCTTATGAAATTGTTTCCACTGTGAATCTGCTAAACCATCGTGATGTGCATGGGTAGTCGAAGCACAGAAATCTCCTGGATAAGAACCATCATGCTCGAAACACTTCATTCCTGTCTTTTCAAAAAAGTATTTTATTTTCTCAAAATATTCATACCCCCAATCACTAGCAAGACATGGGGAACTTCCAAAGCGCATACCTCCACGTTTACCTGTCTCGGGATTAATCACATCGACCTCATCACTGATCCATCTGCTGGCTAAAAGGGAATAACATCCCATATCAATGCCTTTACTACGTGCATAATCAACAAACCCCTTAAATTTCGCGATGTTTGAATCGGAGATATCTTCCGCATTTAACCCCGAACCAAAGCTAAGTATAATCATCTCATAACCTGTCGAATCGCACTGATCTATGGCTCTATGTACCACTTCAGGATCTGTGGATGTTAAATGCATAAAGATAGGATTCTCGCTAGTCCATGGCGCTATAGTCCGATACATCTTACGCGTAAACAATCCTTTACGCTCCCGATCATCACTATCAAATGGCATTTCATGAACAGTGAATGATTGGAAAGTACCTTTACTTTCTAAGCTGTAATTCGGACCAAGCTTAGGTGATACATCCAATACACAAGGGGTCTCCAGGAGATAATTACGTTGCGAGGTGTAAGCAGGATCTGTCACCCATTTTTCTGTAATATCGGTTGTTTTCTCAGTAAAGGCCCCTCCTGCGGCGAAATCACTCTCAACATGAATATTGGGTAATCTAAAAACTGAAGGATCACCATCTCCGGGTGACTCAGGTTCTGAGAATGCCAAATATTCCAATTGAAAGAAGTCAATATTGATTGGTAATGTAGATTCATTAATCACTTCCATTCTTTTACTAATTACCGGAATATGATCATAGATGCTAAAATAAAGCTTCACTTTCACATCCTTCAACTCTCGTTCACCACGAAGGGTAAATACAAGTTGCTGACCTGATACCGGTTCTTTATTAAGTGCCCAGCGATTGCGGGCCCATTTGATTCGTTCTTCCAGTGGTTTTATTTCGAAATCTTCTACCATAAACGATTCCGGTAATGTTGTCATTTTATCTAACCACTCATTCTTAAGATATCCCCTTTCTTCTTGACCATTTAAACCGCCGATATTCCATTTTTTACCGTCAATCTGTATCGTTCCCTCACTGCTTACTGCCCTGATCAAGCTTTCCCCTAACATACGGTTCGTAATATCTACCGTCGCCAAATTAGGGAAAATCCGAAAAGTTCGTGACACCATCGCATTTGCTATTATGATATTTTTACCATCTGCCGAAGTGTAAATTCCAGCTTTAGATTTCTGAGGAGTAATTAACCAATCAAATGCCGTCTTATCTGATGACAATTGTTTCATTAGTGGCAATGCTTTGATTTTCGCAGCAAGTTTCTTACTAATTCTAGCATCCATATTAGCACCAGGGCCCACTATTCCAACGTCAACAAGTTGGGGTTTTATAGTTTTATAATCAATCTTCGGTGCAATCCAAACGGCGTGATCACCACTAGGACCATCATCAGTTGTTTCGGCCACAAGTTCAAGATACATAACGTCTTTTAAAGGAACGTCAATCTGCTGAGGACGATCTCCTCCTTTAATTACTGAACTTACAAAAATAGGTTTACCATCACCTTTCAAAGTAAATTTTACGGAACCTTTTTCTAAGACAGGATTACTTTTTGTGACACCGACAAACTGTTTCTGTCCTTGCTTTTCAATGAAATGCAATTTGGTACCGTCGACTAATGGTATAATGGTCAAAGATTTATCTTTAACATCAATTGTAGATTCAGCTATACCTACTTGAGCAACAAAACGCGTTGCATTTTTTTCCAACTTAATCTTGATAATACTTTTCGCTTGCACTCCAAGCACATCATCATAAACTGTCCCATTAATCGTTACAGGTTCGCCTGTAACTGATCTTCCCTTCTGCAAAATACCATACTCCTGCCAAGCATGAGATAGATCCAGATCTTTCAACTTGATAGATTCTTGTGCAAACAGAGATTGCCCTATTAAAAGCCCTGCACTGATCAATAATATAGTTTTTAACATATTTTAAGATTCCTCTTTTTTAAGGACAGTGAGACATACAACTGATCACTGCCTTTGTAAATAATATTAGGTTATAAATTCAATTTTTAATCAATAAAATTAAAGTTCCACTGTCCCCTCCCATTCTTGGCAATATTTACAAAGTGCTCCTTATTTACTAAATTGAATAGAGGTGACATTAGTTTAAGATTATAAAGGTTTATAAATGCTAAACTTAGATAATTTTGATTACATCCGCAATATAATAGCATTAAATATAATCTTAAAGTTGTATATCGACTTTTAATCAATTCAAAACCTCCAGTATTCATAATTATCATCTAGAACCAACTTTCTTTATAATATTTACATTATTTTTGCTAATTACATTGATCTATTCTTATTATTTATGAATTTAATTTACAAGGGTAAAACCAAAGATGTCTACAGTCTAGAACAAAATCAAGTACTATTGAAATTTAAAGACGACGTAACTGGTGAAAATGGTGTATTTGATCCTGGAGCAAATACTGTTGGGCTAACCATTGATGGTGCTGGAAAATCAGGTCTTAAAATGACCCAGTTCTTCTTCGAGCGTTTAGCTGAACAGGGTATTGCAACACATTATGTCTCCGCTGATTTAGATGAGGTTAGTATGGTGGTTAAAGAAGCGACTCCATTTGGGAAAGGATTGGAAGTCATTTGTAGATACCGTGCTGTAGGTAGTTTCTTGAGAAGATACGCTGCTTATTGCCAAGAAGGTGATGCGCTAGATGCTTTTGTGGAAGTAACAATTAAAGATGACGAAAGAGGCGATCCTACAATCTCGGATGATGCTTTGGAATTATTAGGTATTTTATCAAAAGCAGATTATCAAGAATTAAAATCTTTAACAAAAAAAATCTGTGGAATTATAAAAACAGAATTGGCAAAGAAAGATTTAGAACTTTACGATATCAAATTGGAATTCGGAAGAGATAAAGCTACGGGAGATCTATTATTAATCGACGAGATTTCAGGTGGAAATATGCGCGTATACAAAAATGGAAGCTATATTGCCCCTTTAGATTTAGAAAAAGACTTTTTAGGAGCTTAATAGCCTACAGTCAATAGTATAAGGGCTACCATTATCTCAGGTAGCCCTTTATTATTAGCCGTTAATTCCAACCGCCGCCAAGGGCTCGATACAATTGAACCACAGCATACAATTTTTGACTTTGATCTGCTATATTTTTCAATTCTGCACGTAAGAGATTTTGCTCTGCTGTTAGTACATCGGTATAATTGGTGTTCTGGTGGTTCAGAAACAATTCTTTATTAAATGCAACGGCCTGCGTTAATGCTTCAAGTTGTTTTTTGCGGGATTTCATTTTTTTGATTGCCGTATCATATTCAAAAAGCGCATTAGAAACTTCCTTGCTGGCTACCAATAGAGATTTCTCGAATTGATACAACGCCTGTTGCTGTCTTGCTTGAGCAGTTGACAGCCTTGCTTTATTGACACCTTTATTGAAAATAGGCTGTGCAATCCCCCCTGCTATAGAACCAAATAAACTAGCACTCGAAAACCACTGATTCCAACCAAGATTTGAAAAACCTCCAGCAGCTGTTATAGATAATGCAGGATAGAAATATGTACGTGCTATATTCGTTTCCTCAAATGCCGATCTAAAATTAAATTCTGCCATTTGAACATCAGGACGGTGCGCGAGCAATTGTGCGGGAATTCCAGGATTTAAATCATAATTCACCTGTTGTTGCATGAGAGACTGTCTGAGGATGGCACCAGGATGTCGGCCTACTAAAAAACTAAGCCTATTTTCAGTTTCTTTAATCTTTTGCTCAATATCCGGCACATCTAGTTCTGCTTCATAATAGTTTGCTTTACTCTGTACTACCGCTACGCCATTAAGCATTGCATTTTCAAAAAGTTCCGCTATTGCGGCCGCATCTTCAGCACGGTTCTCAGCAGTTTTTTTAATTATCATCAACTGTTGATCCAGAGCCAGTAATTCGTAATAATCTGAGGCAATATTGGCAATTAACTGTGTTTGTACCGCACGCTTTGCGGCATCAGTCGCTAAAAGCTGTGACAACGCAACACGTTTAGCGCTTCCAAGTTTACCCCAAATATCAATTTCCCAATCCGTATATAATCGCATATCATATTGGGTATTATTACGCGGATAACCAAAACTCTGAAAAGCGGGCATCTGTTGTGTATTGGCAGAGATACTAGCTTCTAATGAAGGCAAAAATGCCGCTTTTTTTAATCGCACATTTACCTGCGCCTCCGTAATCCGCTCAACTGCAATTTTGATGTCTATATTCGCTTGTAACCCCTCTGTGATCAATTGCTGTAACATAGTATCTGTAAACATATCAGACCATTTCACAGTAGCTATATTGATCGTCTCATGAGCTATATTCTTCACATAACCTGAATCAAGAGCACTATAAGTAGGTGACCGAAAGCTGTCTTTAACTTTATTTTCCGGCAAACTATAGGGACGGGTTACGTGACAAGAACTCCAGGTCAAAAGTCCCAGTATTGACATGAATGCCAATCTATAGGATTTTTTTTTCAATTGACTATAATAATGTATCATATCTTAATTTTTAAATTTTCACACTAGCCTTTTTCTGTTTGATCAATATGAAGCTAGCGTAAGACTATATGCGCTAAGCACGAAAATTTTATTTATTTTATTAAGCGACCGAATAAGTCGAAATCTAGCATGTTAATGTTCATCTTCTAATATACGAGGTGTATGGCTTGGCTCCTTTACACCAAATAGTCTTTCCTGTAATGCCTGGAAAACAATAAATAAAATAGGAATAACAAACACACCAAATACAGTCCCGATCAACATCCCTCCTACAGCCGCAGTTCCGATAGATTTATTACTCAATGCACCAGCACCAGTAGCTAACATCAATGGAATCAATCCGAAAATAAATGCGAAGGAAGTCATTAAAATAGGTCGTAACCTTGATTTTGCGCCATAGATTGCGGACTGCACCAAAGTTCTTCCGCTCAATCGATGCAAAAGTGCAAACTCCACAATAAGAATCGCATTTTTAGCCAATAAACCGATCAACATGATGAGACTGATCTGTAAGAATATGTTATTATCTACCGAAAATAACTTCGCAAAAATAAAAGCTCCTGCTAAACCGATTGGCAATGATAAAAGAACGGAAAGTGGCAGGATGTAACTCTTATATTGAGCGCTTAAAAGGAAATAGATAAAAAGAAGACACAGTGAAAATATTAATACTGTTTGACTACCGCTAGACAGCTCTTCGCGGGTCAAACCCGAAAACTCATAGGTATAGCCACGGTCTAAGGTTTGAGCTGCTGTCTCCTCTATCGCTTTAATAGCATCTCCAGAGCTATATCCTTCATTCGGTATCCCTGTTATGGTACTTGAAGTAAATAAGTTAAAACGTTGAATAAATTCAGGTCCATACGTCTTCTTCAAAGTAACAAATTCAGATATCGGTGCCATATTGCCTTTAAAAGTCCGCACATAAATCTTATTAATATCTTCTTCTTTTGCTCTATAATCAGCTCCTGCCTGCATCATGACACGATATTGCTTTCCAAAGCGATTAAGATCAGAGGCGTAGATACCTCCAAAATATCCCTGAAGTGTCGTCAGTACCGTATTAACACTTACACCTGCGGCCTTACATTGGGCTACGTTGACATTAATTTCTAACTCAGGAAAACCAATATTAAAAGAACTCGTAGCATAATTGATTTCAGGGCGTTGATTTAAAGCACCAATGAACGTATCGATATTTTTATTAAACTGTAGATAATTTCCACCTGTTTTATCTTGTAGCTGCAACTCAAAACCATTACTATTACCAAACCCCTGCAATGTCGGTGCAGCAAAGAAAATAATATTTGCTTCTTTGATATGAGCAGTTTTTTGAAATAACTTCTGTACAACAGCTGCGGCACTTTGCTCTTTCCCGGCACGTTCTTTCCAGGGTTTTAACCGAATGAACAATGCTCCATAGGAACCTCCAGTACCGTGCAGTAAGTCCATGCCTGAGAGTGTAGAAGATAATTCAACTTCCGGTATACTGCGCGCAATACTGTCGACTTCAAATGCAATCTTTTCCGTACGTTCTAGAGTAGATGCCGGCGGTAAAACCACATTTCCAAAGATAGCACCACCATCTTCATTAGGGACAAAACCTGTCGGTGTTGTTTTTACCAAGAAATAACATACCAGCGCAAATGTTGCAATACCTGCAAATGAAATCCATTTATAACGGATTAAAAGACGTACGACACCAATATATTTATTGGTTACTACTTCAAAAGCCACATTAAAACTGGCAAAAAACTTTGGCAAGAAACCCTTTGGCTTTTCAACATCTGCTACATGGGGTTTTAAGAGTAAAGCACATAGAGCGGGACTTAATGTTAACGCATTTATTGCTGAAATAATAATTGCCACTGCCAATGTCAGTCCAAACTGTTTGTAAAATACTCCAGCAGATCCTGTAATGAAAGTGACTGGTACAAAAACCGCCGACATAATCAAAGTAATTGAAATAATGGCACCACTGATTTCGCTCATGGCATGCAATGTAGCTTTCTTGGCAGATTTAGCCCCTTGATCTAATTTTGCATGTACTGCTTCGACCACCACAATAGCATCATCAACCACAATGCCTATGGCCAACACCAGTGCAAACAAAGTAAGGAGGTTGATGGTGAAACCAAAAAGCTTTAAAAAGAAAAACGTTCCTATAATGGCGACCGGTACTGCGATCGCTGGAATCAAAGTCGAACGCAGATCCTGTAAAAAGAGAAAGACCACTAAAAAAACCAATATAAATGCTTCAATAATTGTATAAATAACCTTCTCAACCGAAGCATCCAAAAAATCATTTGCATTCAAGAAAGTATGATATTCCACTCCTGGAGGAAAATCCTTTGACGCTTCTTTTAAAATATTTTCACAAGCAATGATCAAATCTCTTGCATTAGATCCCGAAATCTGGCTAATGGCACCTCCGGAAGAAAGTTTTCCCTGCGTAATTAGCGATGTCGTATAATCCAGGGCGCCAAATTCAATATCTGCGACCTCCTTTAAACGTAAGTAATCGCCCGCAACACCACTTTTCAAGATAATATTTTCAAATTGTTCAGGATCTTCGAGGCGCCCCGTATATTTCAATGCATATTGTAATGATTGACGGCTATTTTCACCTATTTTTCCCGGTGCAGCTTCAATATTTTGTTCCCTTAATGCTGCCATAATGTCTTCCGGTATAAGACCATGAGTGGCCATAACATCCGGTTTCAACCAAATACGCATCGAGTATTCCTGATCACTATAAATCTCTGTAGCACCAACACCCTCAACCCTTTTCATCTGAGGCATAATATTTATACGCAGGTAGTTATCCAGAAACTTCCTATCGTATTTTCCATCTTTACTGTAAAGCAAAAAACTAAAAGCCGTACTGCTCAACTGCTTGCTTGTTGTAATTCCTGCTTTAATAACCTCCGCTGGTAGCAAGCTAGTAGCTTTACTGACCCGATTCTGTACATTCACTGCGGCCATATCTGCATTCGTTCCCTGTTTAAAAAAGATGGTAATAGTTGCAGTACCATTATTACTACCCGTAGAAGTCATGTAAGTCATATTCTCTACACCATTAATCTGTTCCTCCAAGGGTATAATCACACTTTTCATTACAACATTCGCGTTTGCTCCTTGATAAGAGGCTGTTACAACAACTGTCGGAGGTGCAATTTCTGGATATTGTGAAATAGGAAGTGACATCAGTCCCAGGATTCCCAGCATCACAATTATTATCGATATTACCGTCGATAGAACGGGATTTTCTATAAATTTTTTCAGCATTTCTTCTCTATTATTTTGTGGATACAGGGTTAGGTTGAATTTGCATACCATCTTTTAGGTTTCCAATTCCTTCAGTGATAACCATATCACCAGGCGCAAGCCCATATTGCACCACATAGTGTTGTTCTGTTGCTATCGGCAATACCTTTATTTCGGTAAGGTGTATGGTATTTTTAGCCTCTACCGTGTAGACATAGTGATTTCCCTGCATTTCAAAAACCGCTTTTTTAGGAACCTTCACTGCTTCATCAATTGTTGTCGGGAGCTGTAAAGTTGCGCTCGCTCCGCTCCATAATAAACCATCAGGATTTGGAAATAATGCTCTAAAATTTGCAGATCCGGTTTCTAAACTTATGACCCCGCTCAGACTCTGAATTTTTCCTTTAGACCCGTAATCTTTTCCATCAGCAGTCCGTAAATTAACTTGAGGTATATTCCTTAACTTCTCAGCCATGCTCTTACCTGGATATTGATTTAGAAAGCTATTAAGCTGTTTCTGACTCAAAGAAAAATGCGCATATACTTCCTTCGTATTCGCAATTGTGGTCAAAGCAGTTTCAGAAGTACTACTGACTAGACTGCCCTTTTTAAGTGGCAACCGTCCTACTATACCTGATATTGGGCTAACAATCTGTGTAAATGCTAGTTGTGATTGTGCATCTGACAATGCTGCTTTTGCCTGATTAAGTTCAGCCTTTTTAACCCTTTCTACATTCTTCGCTGTCGTCAGTTCAAATGAATTTACGATTTTCTTGTCCACAAGAGACTGCGTTCTCAACACTTGAATACTAGCCGTTTCTAGGGCTGCTTCCATTGCTAATACTGCCGCTTTTCGTTGATTCACATCCTGCACAAATCGATTGGCATCTATTTTAAATAGCTTTTGCCCAGTGTGCACAAGACTGCCTTCTTCGATAAAGACTTCCTCTATATAACCATCTACTTTTGAACGAATCTCTACTGTCTGCAATCCTTCTAACGTCGTTGGATACTCTACCGACAGAGTCGCTTTTTCAGATTTTAGTGTAAGTACAGGATAGGCAATTATTTCACTTGTTGCTGTTTCTTTCTTTGAATCGCAGGAGACCATTCCCGAGACGAGAAATAACAATAGATATAAGTGCATTTTTTTCATGATAATAATTTAGTAATGAAACAATAAGTAATAAACTAGGCATGAGCTTTTGCCTGAGATTCCATACATATTATCGTCAAAAGACTAGACATAGGAATCCCGCTCCCCGCTCAAACCTGTATTTAGCTTGGGGATATTTTTACTCTTTTCTAGTGATAAAAACGAGATTTTAATCTTTATAGTAGTGAAATTACCTCTTCAGTATATTCCAATAGGGAACAATAGTTGTAAAGGCAAGAAATGCTGACTGAGCAATCTTTTTCGGACGGTGTATTTCTGGTGTATCTATCCACATAAAAATAATTATTACAATTCTTACTTAGCATTTACCAAATTTGATAATCAGAAGAAGTAGACTTACAGGTATCGATTTTGATAAGTGTGACAAAAGTAGTAATTTTGAATAATAAAACAACCAAATACTTGTTTTATTATTTTATGACGACAAACCGAATTTTAATGTTACTGAAAATGCGAGGTCCGTTAACGGCACTCGACATTGCCCATGAATTAAAAATAACCAAAGAAGGTGTTAGGCAACAGCTGGTTAAATTTATGGATGAAGGCTTGATTGAAGTAGAGACAGAATCAAAGGGAGTCGGGCGGCCACAAAAATATTTCAATATTTCAGAACTCGGAAACAGCAAATTTCCGGATACCCATGCAGAGTTAACGGTGAAATTATTGACAATAATTAAAGAGTCAATAGGGACAGAAGCTTTACAGACGATCATTGAAGTCAATGAAGCAACAGGAAAAAAAAGATATCACGAAGAGATCGACCCTTTACCCAATCTAAAGTCTAAGATTGAAAGATTAGTCTCCATTCGTACCCGGGAGGGCTACATGGCAGATTATACTGAAGATGACGAGGGATATCTGCTAGTAGAAAATCATTGTCCTATTTGTGCAGCGGCTAAAGTCTGCCAAGGATTTTGTGCTTCAGAACTTCAGATTTTTCAATCCGTCTTAGGCGAATCCGTTTCCGTACAACGTACCGATCATATCATAGCGGGCGCGAGACGTTGCGCATACCGTATCGTATCTTCTGCAAAAGGTTTCGAATAGCATTATACAGAAAATCCTCCCAAATTAAATGAGAGGATTTTCTGTATAAATAGGAATTAAATAATATCGGTGACTGAATGACTTCATCCAAGCCAAAGCAAATCAATATGCTCTAAAGCGTATAGATTAAACCCTTATTTATAACATTTTATCAAAACGGTCGGCATTCATCACTTTATTCCAAGCTTTTACAAAAGCATCCACAAATGACTTTTCATTGCCGGACTCGGCATACACTTCTGCAACAGCCCGGAGTTCAGCGTGCGAACCAAATACCAGATCAGCACGTGTCGCAGTCCACTTCGGTTGACCCGATTTACGGCAAGTACCTAAATACAATTCTTTCGTTTCATCCATTGGTTTCCACTGCGTTGCCATATCTAAAAGATTTACGAAAAAATCATTGGTCAGCTGTCCTGGACGTGAGGTAAATACACCATGTTTAGATTCGTCAAAATTGATATCAAGTACACGAAGACCTCCTATTAGAACAGTCATTTCAGGAACTGAAAGATTTAATAATTGCGCTTTATCGATCAATAATTCTTCGGTAGATACTGCTTTGTTTTTTAATTTACGATAATTTCTAAATGCATCTGCTAGTGGTTCTAAGAAGGCAATCGACTCTACATCAGTTTGGTCTTGAGTAGCATCTGTACGTCCCGAAATAAAAGGAACTTCCACATCGTAACCCGCCTGGTGTGCCGCTTTTTCAATAGCAGCAGCACCCGATAAAACAATCAGATCAGCAATTGAAACTTTTTTCCCTCCAAACTGTGCATTATTAAACCGTGTTTGAATGTCTGTTAATATTGTTAATACCTTATTTAATTGCATCGGATTATTGACCTCCCAGGTATTCATCGGAGCTAATCGGATTCGAGCTCCATTTCCTCCTCCCCGTTTATCCGAATTACGAAAAGTTGAGGCCGAAGCCCATGCTGTAGATACCAGTTCCGAAATTGATAGACTTGTATTTAAAATCTGTGCTTTTAGAGATTGAATATCTGTCTCATCAATCTCAGCATAATCAACCTTAGGAAGTGGATCCTGCCATTTAAACTCCTCATGAGGCACATCTGCACCTAAATAACGCGAACGGGGTCCCATATCTCGGTGCGTTAATTTGAACCAGGCACGAGCAAATGCATCAGCAAACTCTTGTGGATTATCCTTGAAGCGACGTGATATTTTTTCGTATTCAGGATCAAAACGCAAAGACAGATCTGTGGTCAGCATAGTCGGTTTTAATCTTTTATTCGGATCGTGCGCGTGCGGAATAATATCACCAGCATCTTTAGCTACCCACTGATGAGCTCCAGCAGGACTTTTTGTTAACTCCCATTCAAAATCAAACAAGTTTTCAAAAAACAGATTTGTCCACTCAGTAGGTCTACTTGTCCAAGTCACTTCCAGACCTGAAGTAATGGTATCTCCACCTCTCCCTGTACCAAAAGAATTTTCCCACCCGAGTCCTTGAGATTCTAAACCAGCAGATTCAGGTTCCTTACCAACATGATCAGCAGAAGCAGCTCCATGCGTTTTACCAAACGTATGTCCACCGGCAATCAATGCGACCGTTTCTTCATCATCCATGGCCATACGTCCAAAAGTATCCCGAATATCTTTTGCTGCCGCAATAGGATCAGGATTACCATCAGGTCCTTCCGGATTTACATAAATTAAACCCATTTGAACTGCGGCCAATGGGTTTTCTAAATTTCGGCTATGAATCTTGCCGTCAGCATTATCGTCAGATACCAATACGCCATGTCCTTCCTTTACTCCCTCAGATCCATCTGCATAACGAACGTCGCCACCAAGCCATGTTTTCTCTGAGCCCCAATATACATCCTGATCTGCTTCCCAAACATCCTCACGTCCTCCTGCATAACCCAAAGTTTTAAAGCCCATAGATTCCAAAGCCATATTCCCGGTTAAAATCAATAAGTCTGCCCAAGAAATCTTACGTCCATATTTTTGTTTTATTGGCCATAACAATCGTCTTGCTTTATCTAAGCTCACGTTATCTGGCCAGCTATTTAAAGGTGCGAAACGTTGTTGTCCACGACCTGCCGCCCCACGTCCATCACCAACACGGTAAGTCCCTGCACTATGCCAAGCCATACGAATAAATAATGGTCCATAATGACCAAAATCCGCAGGCCACCAATCTTGAGATTGTGTCATTAATTCCTTTAAATCATTTTTTATTGCGGCAAGATCCAAACTTTCAAATTCTCTTTTATAATCAAAATCTAAACCCATAGGATCAGACTTTACATCATGTTGACGCAATAAATTAACTTTTAACTGGTTTGGCCACCAATCTTGATTTGTTGTACCTCCACCAGCAACAGCCTTACGCAATGTTCCATTATGGAATGGACACTTATTAATGTCATTGAATTCGTTTTCCATGGGTTTCTAATTTTTCAAAAATTAACGTTCTATTTTGGTTATCTCAATTAACTAAATTTAAACAAAAAAAAATATCAAATGAAATTTATCTCATCTTTAGATCTTCCTAATAAATTAAGATTCAGCGAAGTATAATTACCAGAGATACATTGATTGGAAAATCCTATAAATAGATAAGCTTTTTATTTTTCTTAAATAAAAAAGAAGACATTTTTTTGCACGAACATCATTATTCCTGAAAGAAACCGCTGTACAACAATTTAAAATCAAAATAGATAGTTTCTAATAAGTATCAATAATTACATCATAAGATAAATCATTGAATTATATTTCGTATATTAACCATGCGATTATATACTATTTTTAAAATAAATCTAACAAACACGTTAAAGTTTATATTTCACATGGTGTGTGAGAATCATAAGAGGATTCATGACTCGATTTATAAAGGATTCACGATCATATGCCATTTATTTAATGATTGAAAAGTTTTGATACACCGAGGTACAGCAAAAATTTAGTTACCTATAAATAACCAGTATTATGAATAAAGAAGAAAACCGAAAGCCAAAATTAAGATTAAAAAAAGAAATTCAGGATAAACTTGATGCTGAGAACATTACTCTAGAAGAATTCTTCGAGCAAAAGGAAAAGGAAAAAAATGACCGATTCACTCAAGAACTTCAAGATTATCGTTTAAAATATCCTGAGCCTCCACAAATAGTGGCTGAAATTGAATTGACTGAAAATATTCAAAACTTAGGGTATAAAAGACATTTTTTTAACCGTGATGATGCTAATTTTTTGGTCAAAGAGATAGAAAACTGGGAAAATGAAAATAGCTATATGGAAATAGAACCCTTCACCGGTGATCAAAAAGAAAAAATGATTCTGACTTATATCACTACTGGTATACGATATGATTTTAAAAACATCGGTATTACGTTATATTATGCGCCGATATTCTACCAAAACAATTACGATAATGGCAGATCCTTGTTGAATTATGGCACTTCATTATATAAATATGATCATTTCAAAAAAGAATTTTCAATCGCTGATAACGATGATTTTCACGATATAACTTTTTCGTAAGTATTCAGTTAAATATCTCAATTCACCGATCTTTACCATAGGTACAACAGCAAAAAAGAGCTAAATCAGATTGATATGAATTAGCTCTTTTTCCTTTGACCTTTAAACTGACTATAACTTTAGGCAAACTCACTACAAAGATAGCAGCGGTATCAATTCTTAATATTTAAAAGAAGTTATGTTCTCTTAAAAATACCTATTTTTTTATACCACTAGATCGCAGGTTCGCTCCTTCAAACTCTGTCAATTCATATTTATTTATATAACTGAGATCCTGCAAACAATTTATTTTCTTATCCTGATCATAAAATATTTTAAATTTTCGCGTCTCTTTATTGATTAAAGTAAGAGACATCTGCATCCTATTTTGTCAGCTTCATCAGTATGCTTGAACGAATTCTACACTCTACATTAGTATCCTTTTTCCGCTCTTTTTTACCCCTAACTTCCAATCTTTAAAGGAAGCTCTGCTATCAACCCGATTAGCGCTTATTTCGTTCACCTATTCATAGATCGTGGTATCCCTTTATGCGTAATAAAAATTTCGTTTTCAGGATATAAGAGTCTATCTTCAAAACAATTTACACATTGATCATGCCTTATTTTTATAAGCGATTTCATAAATTTAGATACAATTCTATTCATTATAAAATATATAAAAGCTTTAAAATTAATTTACTTATATACGAATCTATTTACGTGTTATAAGAAGGTAATTGGATACGCTCTTTTATTTCTTTTTTCCCTTTTCCGCCAAAGAGCTTTGATATTTTTTTCACTAATTTACTTGATGCAATTCCTAGGACAGTATTGAACACTTTGATTCCAAACTTTGTTTTCGGATGTGCTAGCCATGGTACTCCCGGGGGTAGATTCTGAATATCTTCAACATAAGGGCGCATTAACTTTTCATAAGCTTCAAAGGCATCTCGATGATTCTGGTGTCTTGACAATTCTCCAGCCAATACATATGCACCAACTATAGAAAGACTTGCCCCCATTCCTGACATCGGAGTTGGACAATAAGCTGCATCCCCAACCATAGCACATCTTCCATTGGTCCATCGAGGTGCTTTCACTTGACTTATACTATCAAAATAAACATCTTTACTTTCCTCCAATCCTTGTAGCAGACGTGTTACCTGCCAACCTGCATCAGCAAACTTTTGCTTCAAGATTCCTTTCTGCTCTTGCAAACTAAGTTTTTCGTACCCTTTCTCTGGCGATAGAAAAGAAAATGATGCACGGGTGGTTCCCACATTATCTGGTCTTAGGTTTAAGACCCTTGATTCTGGTGCATTATACCAATAAGCCCATGACGTGTCAGAATCAATACGTGGAATAGTCAAATAAGAGCAGTAAACTCCAATATATTTGATCACGGGCTCATCTCCAAACATTAGCTTCCTTGTTGACGACCGAATACCATCAGCAGCAATAACCAAATCAAAAGATTGCGGAGCACCATTTTTAAAAGTGACATTAACTTTATCTTTATCTTCTACTAAAGCTAAAATGTGATCTCCAAAAATATAGGGAATATTTTCTTTCGTCGCATTAAAAAATATCTGTGCAAGATCTCCACGCAAAATCTCCAGTTCTGCTGTTCCAAATCCACCATTAGTTTTAGGAAATTCAGCGAAAGTATGATTGTTGACATCAACGAACCGAATTCCTAGTTCACCTGTATTTGCGGCTCTGATTTCATCTTCGAGCCCCATTAACTGTACTACTTTCTGAGCTTCATCTCTAACATCTATATTTTGTCCTCCTAACCTCAATTCTTCTGCACGTTCTACGATAGTTACATCAAAACCAAATCGATGTAACCAAAATGCTAAAGCCGGACCAGCAATACTAGCGCCTGATACAAGTACTTTTCTTTTTTCCATTGATTTTTATGTTTTATGACTCATCTTCAATACGAATCACAGTTGATATTCACATCGTACTGAATTTTCACACCGTTCATTTTATGTATCGGTCAAATAGCCCAGAAATATTTTCACTTTCTCTAATGTAAACCTATTTTTCCAAAACTAATAATTCTTATGCTATATGATTATAGCTAATAAATGTATCATCATGGTGATTAAATATCATGCATTACGCAGCCTGCTATTAAATAACGAAACCTGAAATTCACATTTTATTAATACCACTTACCTGCCTATCTGCTTTTTACTTCATCCAAATCACTCAACTAAAACAACCTACATATTAAATCCATATTCATGACAAACACAATTTCTGATAGATATTTTATCGATAAGCAACAGTAATAAAATAAATTCGGTATATTCAGTTATTATTAACCGTACAGAATTATAGTGATTTGAGCCAATAATATACAAAATCAGCATCATTATGTTTTTAGCAACCAAATCGAAAATTATCATGACGGCCTTATTTATGGGGCTTATGACGTCCTGCTCCGTTAATAAGAATACAGCATTTATGCTGACCCTTAAAAATAGTTATTGCATACCACCCACCTACTTTCTAAAGGCAGAGCAGACATTACCTAATGACGCAATAGATTCTTTATCCGTCAACGATGAATTAAACAGTGTATTCTCAAGGCAAAATATCCTTATGCTTTATGCTCTTGGACTGAACAAGGAGATAAAAGAAATACAAAAACTTAAAGGCAATACTAGTGTTAGTGCAGAAATACGTAAGCTAACGATCAACAATAAGGTCAATCGAACACTGCTTCTAGCACTATCAGATATCAATGCTGCAGCGGCCGAACTAGATTGTGAAGCAGAACGCGTCGATCAGGTCGCTGGATATATAGATAATATCAATGCTTCAAGAAATAATAAACTTGTCGTGGGCTCAATTGCACTGGGTGCGGCTGCCTCAATAGCCGGAGCTCTCATTACCAATAATAATGTCAATAATGCTGTAGGTATTACAGGTGGGGTTCTTGGTGGAGGCCTTGGTTTTTTCACCTTAAATCCCAAAGGAAAAAAGGTTGAGTTTTTTCATCCTCATAACCTATTACGAAATGTGTGGACAGAAAATGATTCGGATCAAAGCTTTTCACCTTTTATCTGGTATATGCTGAGTGAGAAAGAATTTAGTAACGATGGTAATAGCTCACTATTGCACAATCTCAAAACACGATGGATCGATTATCAGTTTGATAGCAACGAAAATCAGGGAAACCATTCTGTTATATTTTCGGATGGAGGCATTTACTTTGCTGATGATTTACACTCCAGAGCAGCTATGATCAACCAGTTACAAGCCGTTATCCGCTCTATAAATCAAAGTATCAACAACTTAATACTTGAAGCAAATAAAACACTTGAATAAATTAATTATCCAGCATTACATGTTAAAAGCGGCATCCCATCGTTGCACGCCAATATGAGACTTGATCACCGTATATCTGGCTATGAAAAACCTGACAGCAATTGCAAAGGACTATTTTTTTACTATCCATTTTCACCAACCATGTTAAAAAAAATCCCTTTAAACTTCCATTAGGCGCCTATTCTGAAACTTCCGGTGGGATGAGAAAGGCCTAAAATTACAATATAAAAATATCACTGGAAACTTTGTTCAAGCCACATTTTTAGATGTCACCAAAATCAAAGGAACACCCCTATACTTGGAAAAAAAATGGATAGAAATAATTCCTAAAAAATAATTAAACTATGAAAGCGTCTGCAATAAATTTACAACATTTCAACTACTCTCTCCTCATCGAAAAACAATTTACTATCTTTGAATTATGTAATTAATTAAAACGATGCAAACAGAAGATTTATTAGGTTATTATACCAATATAAAGAAAGAAATCCCTTTAGATCTCATACATTCTCAACGGAATGCTTTACATTTCAATGTCATCAAAACGGAGAGCTGTATGCTAAGTCTCCCCTATGCACGCAGAGACTATTACAAAATAACACTCACACAGAATCCCGGAATTTTAATTACAGATCAGGGTGAGCTTAAAGTAGACCGGCCCACCATATTCTTCTCACGCCCTGAAGTCAATTATGGCTGGGAACCACTTGCTGCAAATCAGGACGGTTACGTCTGTCTTTTCAATGAATCATTTTTAACCAAAGAAATGAAACTAGAATTCGACCGTGTGCATGAAGAGATGATAGCGAAACCGTTTACCTATATCCATCTCGATCAGGCAAAATTCCAGGAGCTCTTTTTTTATTTTGAAAGGCTTGCGTCAGAACATATGGATGGACTTATGTTTAAGAATGAAATCATTGACAGCTTACTGCGTCTCATTATATACAACGTAATCAAAGTACATCGCGAAACCATCGATGGACAGCGCATTCCGGCAGGCAATCGATTAGTACATCAGTTTTTCACCCTATTAAACAATCAGTTTCCTCTAGAGTCACCGCAACAGATTCTGTATTTAAAAAGTCCTGCTGATTATGCCAATCGTTTAAATACCCATATCAATCATCTCAACCATCTGCTTAAAGCAATGACCGGAAAGTCGACTTCTCAGCATATTCAGGAACGCTTATTATTAGAGGGTAAAAAACTATTGGAAAATAGCGACTGGACCATCGGACAGATCGGTCAGGGTCTAGGTTTTGAATATCCGCAACACTTTACTTCCTTCTTTAAAAAGCATGCGCTTATTACGCCCAAAATTCACCGGGAAAGATTTATCAGACAAGTTTGATTTTCGTAAAAATAACTTTGAATCCTGTCTTTTTAATACATCAATCTTCCCTTAATTTTGCTGACAGCCTTAAGGAAACAGGCTGACCAAGATAATATGATTTTAGGATGAGAAGACAAGAAAAGAAACACGAGGGTATCAGTACTATTTTGACATTTATGCTTATACCGCTTTCCGGTTTTGCAATGGACATTTACATTCCTTCTTTTCCGGATATGGTAACCGCATTAGGAACCTCCATATCAAGTGTCCGATTAACCCTGACAGTTTATCTCATTTTTTATGGCCTGGGACAACTTCTTCTAGGAAGTTTAGTGGACAGTTATGGCCGTTACAGATTAAACATGTTAGCATTAGTACTATTTATCCTGAGCAATATCTTACTGATCAACTCTTCCAATATTTATTTTATAATCGGTATGCGGGCCATCCAAGGCTTAGTCATTTCTATTATTATGGTATCCAAACGTAGCTTTCTCGTGGATGTTTATGACGGTGATAAATTAAAAAATTACACCTCATTACTATCTATTGTATGGTCATCCGCCCCCATTCTTGCACCATTCTTAGGCGGGTTTCTGCAAAATTATGTTGGCTGGAAAGGAAATTTTTATTTCCTTGCTATTTATGCACTCATCATGTTTTTATTGGAGTACCGGTTTACAGGAGAAACACTAAAAGAACAAAAACCCTACCGCATTTCGGGTACAGTTAATGCTTTTAAAGTGATGTTGAGCGCTAAAGACTTCAGCATGGGCATCATGCTATTGGGATTCAGTTACGCTATGGCTATTGTATTTGGGATGTCTGCACCTTTTATGATCGAGCATGATTTTAATTTTTCTCCTGTCATGACCGGAAATATGTCTCTTCTTTCTGGCTTATTTTTACTGTTCGGAGGCCTACTGAGTAAAGCTATGTTAGCAAAGCCTATGCTAAAAAAACTACGGCTAGCAACAATCGGACAAGCCACATTAGCCTGTTTAATGTTTGCAACAGCATTCTGGTATTACAGCTTATTTTCTCTGATGTTTTTTGCCTTATTAATGCATTTCCTGATGGGATTTATGTACAATATCTACTTCACCTATTGTTTGACACGGTTCCCACAATATGCTGGCGCAGCAGGAGGATTAACCAGTGGCGGGGCTTATATCGTGACTTCTTTTGCCAGCTACAGCCTGGTCAGTATATTGAATGTTGGTGACCAACAGACATTAGCGATCTGCTATTTTATCTTATCCCTCTGTATAGGTTTAACTTTATTAATAATCGGAAATAAACTAAAGAGAGCAGGCTAACAAGGAGCTTTCCATTATAGATATTCAATTAGAACACAAGCTACTATTTCCAGTTTCTTGCTTAAAAAGTCAACAAACTAATATGAGAATGGAAAATTATTAGAAATAAAAAACATCATTACCTTTGTTTGGTTTTCACATTAGAGCGAAAAACTAATTCGTTAGAGAAACCGGATCAAATAGAAGAAATCATGGAATCGTTTTTTAAATTTAACAAAACAAATAGACAATGGCATCTTCCTATCGTCGCAGGATTAAGTGTAGGCATTCCTATGATTCTGGGCTGGTATATGAACAACATTGAAGCTGGAAAGCTGGGATCTCTAGCTGGACTATCAATCTTATACATTCAATCGGATAAGCTTATCGAACGCATGATCTTACTGATGACTTGTTGTTTTGGCCTTATGCTATCTTTTTCTGTTGGATTGTTATTTTCATTCAACCCAATGATTGCTCCTATTGCATTGGGTCTTTTCTCCTTCGGAGTACATTACTCCCTGGATAAGCTTCAACTTACCCGTCCTCCAGGCAATTTCTTCTTCATCATGCTGGCATCTACTGCCATTTGTTCTCCCTTTCAACCTGAAAATATAGCCGAAAAAATTGGTTACGTTGCAATGGGAACCATATTAACCTGTGGTATCGGCTTAATATATAGTTTACTGACTCTAAAAAAGAATAATCAGCCCGAAAATAGCATTCATCGTAAATCGAGTTACACCAATATTATAGAATCTCTCATTTTTGGACTCATTATGGCTTTCTCCTTAGCTGTAGCATTTTCGTTAAACATTGAAAAACCATATTGGATCCCCATCTCCTGCTTAGCGGTAATGCAGGGAAGCAGCTCTAAGCATGTTTGGCTCAGAGCAACACAGCGTATAACCGGAACATTAGTTGGTCTTGGAATTACCTGGCTAATTGCGTCCGGAAATCCAACGCCACTTATTATGGTCATAAGCATTACCCTATTGCAAGTCATCGTAGAATTCTTAGTCGTACGGAATTATGCAATTGCTGTTGTTTTTATTACGATCCTAACTATTTTCCTCTCCGAATCAGGTAAACAGTTAACTCAAGACACTAACGAGATCTTTTTTGCACGTATGATCGATATTTTTATCGGAAGCGTCATCGGAATGATAGGCGGATGGATTTTATATAATGCCAAATTACTCCATCATGCCACGATGCAATTAAGAAAAGCTAGAATATTAATGAAGAAGACAAACCGCGGTACAGAATAAATAATAAGAAACGATATCGGTGCTTTACATATTTGTACGCTAAACCTTTATTTACTATTAACAATAGTGAATAAATTTAACACATTATGTGAGGATGGTATTCAGCTAAAAATGAGACCGATGTAGTTTACTTTTTAAACTGGCTCGGGATAACACCAAATTTTCTTTTAAAAGCCGCCGAGAAATGACGTGGATTTTTATATCCTATACTGTCCGAAACCTCACTGATACTCATATCCTGTTCGGTAATCATCAGTTTAGCCTGATTCATTTTAGCATCCGTCCAAAATCCAAAAACTGTTGTTCCAAACAGCTCTTTAAAACCCTTTTTAAGTGTAAACTCATTTGTACCCACATGATGTGCCAGCTCAATCAATGAACAAGCATTATTGAGATTATTCATAATAAACTCCCGCACCGCATACACTTTATGAATATCTTCCTTTCTTAAAGAAACATGGATGTGAGCCACTTCGCTCAGTTGTTCAAACTGCAACAATAGGAGCTCAATTACCTTTGCCTCGAGAAACATTCTTTTAAAAACATTTTTTCTCTGACAGTTCATAATGTCATCTATAATCTCATACATCTGACGACTAATTCGATTATTTTCCACATTTATTGTCTCAGAATATCCCTTCTCAATTGCATTTCGAAATCTGTCAAATAAAAGAGTATCCTCCGGAAGAAATCTTTTAAAGAATGACGGAGCCAAATTAATCTCAAATAACTGAAAAACATCACTTTCCCATTTCATCTTCCCATGTAGCTGGTTGGCATATATGATATTATGTTGGTGAGAATCAAAACTTACCTCTTTTTTAAAATGCTCTGTGATCGCAGTACTTTTACCTTTTAGAGCAAAATGCATCTCTACTGTTTCAAAATCACTTTCAAAGTACAGCATTAGATTGTTGGACAAAATAGCATCACCAAAACCAATATGTACTCCCTCAAAATATATTTCACGGTAACATCCCTTTCCGATTGGAAGTTCGAGATGAGTTGTATATTCCTGTATTCCACCATCCGATGCAGGTAAAACATCCGGATACTCTTTTTCCAAAAGCAAATTAGAGATATCGGTATTGTACAATCGTAGCGTCATTATATGTTAAATTTTGATTCAGTTTCTCCTTCTCGCGGATCTTTTATTCCTTTTCACAGACCTTTTTACGGTAATTAACTTCTTATATTTGCACAAATATATAAATTATTTAGAATTATTCTTAATAGTAAGATTGAATATGCAACGCTCGGCTTATCATTATTCCCATCAAATGCAGATGCCCAAAATGAATAATCACGTTGCAGATTTTCAAGAGACCATTAAGCAAATAAGTTAATTAAACGTATAAAATGAGTAAACAAAATTTCAAACCCCTACAGGCTACATTAACGGTAAGCCGTAAAGCATATATTACACCGCATTATATTCGCATATACCTCACGGGCGAAAGTGTTCCATCATTCAGTAATACGACAATCGGAGTCAATAACAAGATACTTATACCTCCCGCGGGGATCGGCACTGTTTATTTTCCAGAATTTGATTATGACAAAAAGCAGTGGAAACCCCAACCCGATGAGATTCGCCCTATAGTTCGAACCTACACACATAGGGGTATCAATCTTCAAAAAAAAGAAATTTATATTGACTTTGTTGCACATGGTGATGAAGGACCTGCATCTTCTTGGGCCATTCATGCTCAAAAAGGTGATCTACTGGGTGTTTTAATGAAAGATGGTAAAAGTGAATTATACGGTAAAGCAGCGAATTATCTCCTAGTAGGTGATGCAACTGCCATTCCGGTACTTGGAGCAATATTAGAGGATCTGCCCGAGACAGCTAAAGGTATCTGTATCATCGAAGTACACAGCAAAGAGGATGAACAGCAATTATCGACCAAAGCGGATATCAAATTTATTTGGCTCTACAACTCCAGTCCTCAATTAGGTAGTAACATAGCAACAGTTGTTAAACAACAATCACTTCCAGAGCACTCCCGCTCGGGTTATGTAGCGGCAGAATTTTCTTCTGTGAAAGAAATACGTCATTATTTACGAAAAGAAAAAGGCTGGAAACAAGAAGAACTTTATGCGTACTCCTACTGGAAATCTGGTGTAGCAGAAGATAAATCGGCCACAGAAAGACATGAGGAAAATGAAAGTGAAAAATGATAAAAACGAATGCAATAACTATCTTAGTTAAATGATTATCACAGGGGTGATTTACTTGTAACACCCCTTATTTCAGATTTGGTTAGTGTAGAATTGCATAGACAATATTAAAATGCTTTTTGCCCATGCATAATACAACAAATTCATTTTAAAGGTCAAAATATGAAAATATCAAAAATACAACCTCCACCGGATCTAAGAAGTGTAGTTTATGAATTCTGGCACACTGTTGTCCCTAATTCCTCTTCCGCTATTGAATCCTATAAAATCTTTGCTGACGGAGCACCTGGTATAATTTTTCAGCATAACAACGGAAATTCAAACTTATATAGGGATACTGTCCCGCTACCCGTTACTTTTATGTACGGTCAAAAGAGCGCCAGCCCTTGTACCAACTTCATACATGGACAATCTAGCATCTTTGGCGTCAGTTTTCAACCTGCCACAGTCAAACAATTATTTTCGATTAACAGTTACGAACTGACCGATTCACTGGTGGATATGAATATTTTTTTTTCAAAAACCTTCACCGAAAGATTATTAGAAGCTAGATCTGTCCAGCATCTTGTTGAGTTATTCAGTCAAGAAATTTATCAAAAGCTCTTACGGGCAAAAAAGGAGCACATCATCCAAGAAAGTGTCCATAGAATCCGTAATTGTGAAAGTAACATTGATTCCGCTTTATTGGCTCAGCAATATTGTCTATCCAGAAGGCAATTTCAGCGTAAATTCAAAGAAGAAGTAGGTGTCAGTCCTGAATCATATTTCAGAATTGTTAAATTTCAGAAATCCCTGCAGTTATTAAAAAACGGGCAGTACAATAGACTAAGTGATATTGCATATAAACTTGGATATGCAGATCACTCACATTTTTGTAGAGAATTTAAATTATTTTCCAGCTTTTCTCCAAAAGAGTTTTTAGAATTACAATTGCCCAAAAATACTTATGAAACTGACAAAATTGAAGATATAGGCCCACTGCGTATTATGAAACATTAACAATAATGTCGCTACAGTTCTATGATACCAGCAACAGGGACCTTTTCTTTGTCTTATAGAACAACTCATAATGGAAAAAATAAAAATACATCATCTAAATTGTGTAGAAATCCAGTCTCCAATGGATCTTAGGGCTATAGGTCACTGCCTATTATTGGAAGCTAAAAATAGACTCATAATGATCGATACAGGAATTGGATTAGCTGACATACAAAATCCTATCGAACGGATTGGTAAAGAAGCTATTGAAATGGTTGGCTACCGGTTTGACGAATCTCAAACTGCTATTCGTCAAATCGAAAAGTTAGGTTTAGATCCTTCAAGAGTTACCGATTGTATTATATCACATTTGGACAACGATCATATTGGAGGTCTTCCCGACTTTCCGAACGCAACAGTTCATGTTGGTTTAGAAGAATATATTAATTTCAATTCTGGAAACCCGAGATATCTGCAAACACCCTTGCTCCATAATCCAAAGATCGTAACTTATGGGCCATCAGAAAGTAATTGGTACGGGCTTGAATCCAGACCCATCAACGTCGGTTCAATAGGCTTATCGTTCATCCCTTTGTTTGGACATAGCCACGGTCATTGCGGGATAGCAATAGATCTTGATTCGAGTAGCCTTTTTTACGTTGCAGATGCCTATTATCTTCGAGAGGAGTTAAAGGATGATACTCATCCGGTGTGTAAGCTCGCGGAAAATAGAGCCGACAATAATGAGCTCAGAATAGCAACATTAAACAACATACGTCAGTTTGTCGCTCAAAATCCTGAAATAAAAGTTTTTGGTTATCACGACATTAACGAATTCAATCAATTTAGCATTAATTTATAAGGTAAACGCATGTCATAAAAATAACTACCTTTAATATGTCCATGAGCAAGCGGAGCACAAATTTCCGTAAAAACGTATAGAAATCAAAGTTAGCATTTAAAGAAATCTGCTTCATTAATTGAAAAACAATATTTACGCTTAACCAAAATAATATGCCTAAAGTAAAACCGGAATTATTCGCTTTTTTAGATGATTCAAAAATAGAAGCCACACTTTCCAGACTATATACAGAAGCATTGAAACAAGGATGGTCAATGGTATTTCATTTCCTACCAAAAGCATTCAAAATGTTTGGAAAAGGAATTGATTGGAAAACGGAAAAAGAATCTTTTTATGATGACAAATATATCCCCATATTGCCTTACCAAGGTACATTTTTATATATGCAGGCTAGGGCATTAAATGCCAAAAACATTGTCGAATTCGGAACTTCTTTTGGGATTTCAACGATCTACCTTGCAAAAGCGGCAAAAGATAATGGTGGAAAAGTGATATCCACAGAATATATGCCGCATAAAGTCAAAATAGCGCGACAAAATATTGAAGAAGCAGGATTATCCGAGTACGCAGACATATGGGAGGGCGATGCTAGAGAAACTTTAAGAAACATAAACGAACCTATTGATTTTGTACTTCTTGACGGATGGCCGGATCTTGTTTTTCCTATTTTCAAGTTATTGGAACCAAATCTAAAAAAGGGTGCAGTTATTATAGTCGATGATGTCAAGGGCTTTCAGCCTTCTATGCAGGACTATCTGGATTATATCAGAAAGCCTGAAAACGGCTATATATCAACTACAATACGGCCTAAAAAAGCGATGGAATTTACCATTAAAATAAGTTAAAAGACTAAGAAGTTAGATTTAAAAGGAAAATAATAGTTATTTATAGATTATAAGCAAGCATATGTGGAGTATATTAAGAACAAATTCAGATCATCAAGATTTTAAAACTCTAACAATCCAATTAGACCAAGATCTCGCTATTAAAAATGGTGATATAAATGATTTTTTTGCGCAGTACAACAAAATAGAATTGATTAAGCATGTTGTCATTGTTTATATAAATGACGAACCTGTGGGGTGTGGTGCATTAAAAGAATATGAGGAAAGCACGATCGAGATTAAGCGTATGTTTGTTTCTATTGAACAAAGGGGAAATGGAATTGCCGGCACAATATTAAAAGAATTGGAGCATTGGGCAAAAGAATTGGATTATAAACGATGTATTTTAGAAACCGGTGATAAGATGATTGAAGCCATTGGTTTATATAAAAAACATGCATTTACTATTATTCCTAATTATGGTCAATATACAGGTATCGCAAGTAGCATTTGCTTTGAAAAAAATATTTAACTTTATTTTTTCCACAGCAAGTGCTAAACAAGTAATATCATTCCCAGAAACTTTTGATAGACTAAAACAACTAAATTTAATGTGAATCCAAATCTATTGAATTATACTTAGCAATCTATATTAAGATAAATAAAACATTATACCTTTAATAATATCTAAAAACTGTCGTTTAAATTTGCTTTCCTCAAGATTTTAAACTCCGAATATTCCATGCCATGAGCACCCATACTTGAATTTAAGAACAGTTTTTCTATAGGTACATCGTTGCAATTCTTCTTCGCTGCTCAACAAGCTGTAATTTTTACGTGCCAAATTGAAGCCTATATCAACATAATTTCTAGCTCCATAATAAAACAAGATTAAACTTGCTTTATTAAGTTAATCTCTTTAAATTTGTTCAAGGATTTAATTAAAACAGTTATACTATGAGCAAATTTGAACTCCCTGCCCTTCTCTATACCTACGAAGCACTAGAGCCACACTTTGACACCCAGACTATGACCATCCACCATAGTCGCCATCATCAAGTATATGTGGATAATTTAAATAAGGCACTTGAACAAGACGACATCAAAAACCTGGAACTTCCTGATTTAATTAAACATATCAGTAAATACAGTCCAGCGGTGCGTAATAATGGAGGCGGTCATTATAATCACTCCCTTTTCTGGAGTATCCTTTCACCCACAGCAAAAACTACTCCTGAAGGAAGATTGGTCGAGGCCATCAACCGGAGCTTTGGTAGTCTTGATCAACTTAAAGAAGAAATTAAAAAACTAGGATTAGGACAGTTTGGTTCAGGCTGGGCTTGGTTATTTGTTTCCTACAGTGGTGCGCTAGCGATAAGCAGTACGCCAAATCAAGATAATCCACTGATGGATATTAATGTAACAAATCGAGGATTGCCTATACTAGGGGTGGACATTTGGGAACATGCCTATTACCTCAAATATCAAAACAAAAGAGCCGATTATCTAGATGCTTTCTGGTCAGTATTAGACTGGGCTGCTGTTGAAAAAAAATACGAAGAGGCTCTTTCAACAATTTAAATTAGTGCAACCATCTATAAATAAACGCAAAATGGCAGAGGAACAATTTATAAATAAAGTAACTGCATCTGGCATAATCGCTTTCGATCTGCTGGACTTTATGCCAGCAGATGAAATAGCAGAATTTGATATTAAAAACCTACTTTTTATGGGCATGATTGTAAAAGAGAAAGAATTCAAAATAGCTATTTCAGAAATTGATTTTTCCGTATTTGTGGCAAAAACAGTTGCAGTGTACTGTTCAGCTGATGCCATTATTCCACCCTGGGTGTATATGATTATAGCCGATAAACTACAACCTCATGCCGCTCATTTTGATTTCATAGATGTTGATTCTATGAAATTAGAACTGTGGAAATCAAATATTGAAAATGCATCTATCTCATCATTTAAAAATCAAAAAGTAGTCCTCCGCGCACGGCCTGATTTACATCCCGCACTCTATATGTTAGCAACTCAACGTTTAAAACCTATTGTAAGAACACTTATGTATGGTGAAATCGGTCTGCCTAAAGTCATTTTTAAATAATAAAATAAGCGCTATGAAAGCAATCATATTTAACGGAGCATTAGAACGAAGATCATCTTCTACCTCAAACCTATTATCCAGATACATAAAATCAGGATTAGAAAATTTCGGCATTGAAAGTCACATATTTGACCTTGCAGATAGTGGTATTCCGCTATTCGACTGTACATTGACCAGAATACCTAATGGTGTACAGGTTATGAACAACCTGTTTCGGGAGGCCGATATACACTTCTGGTTAGCTCCATTATACCATGGAAGCATCCCAGGGGTCATGAAAAACTGTTTAGACTGGCTAGAGGTAAGTGCTAAGAAAAATAATCCATACCTAACAGATAAAACAGTGGGGCTAGTATGTTGGGCAGATGGGGTACAAGCGATGCAAGGTATCAATACCATGGATGCGATCGCCAAATCACTCCGGGCATGGCCACTTCCTTACAGTGTTCCAATTTCAAAAAAAGAATTATTTGATCCGAACATAAGTGGAGAAATTTCGCAGACATACAAAGACAGGCTAAATCTGTTGATCAATTTAGCTACAACAAAAACTATTACCGCTATACCAGCAATAAATCAATAAGAATGATCAAAATAGTTTTTTTAATAATTGAAATAGCTACAACAGATCTATTTATGTTATTCAAGACCGATTTACATGTCTATTACACTGTATAATGATCATAGCTAACGATACACAGTACAGCCGCTGTTATGTGATCAAAATTTCACCTTTCAAAAAATAATTATCAAAATCTAAGATGTAAGCTTTAGATTTTGATAATTAACAAACCATACCTTGATTCATCTCGTTGATATCGATTACATCATAAAAAGGTTTATATCGCGAGGTTTTCTATTGGAGCGTGAATAGTGATTAACCAAAAATAGTACTGAACATTTCATCAAAAGAATTAAATATTGGTCTAACCAACTCTTTTCATTATACAGTGCCGACTTTCTAGGCTATTGAGATCATTTTAATCCCAATACTATTCTCGTATTATAAATACCCCCAATTTCGGCTATAGTTTCAAAAAGGCAAAGCTTCTAAATTTGGGGAAAATAAAATAATTAGTTATGAGAGAGAATAAAAACATTTCGGCAGACACCAATAATGGAAAGACAGTTGCAATAATAGCCTATTTAACCATCATCGGCCTTGTCGCCGCACTTATTATGAATAGTAAAAATGCGACCAATTTAGGAAGATTTCATATTCGCCAAAGTATCGGAATAACCGTTACTGCACTAGTTGCCGGCATTTTAAGATTTATTCCCATGGTTGGTAATATTTTAGTATCTGTCATCGGAATTGCTATTCTTGTGATGCTTGTTTTAGGTATCCTAAGTGCTGTTAAGGGAGAAGAAAAAGAATTGCCATTTATCGGACATCTTTACCAAAAATGGTTCTCAGTGATTTAACATCATAAAAAAGGAAGTGTTCTAGTTGAATACTTCCTTTTTTATACACTCCTTCACAATCACCCTCTTTTACATAGAAGCCCATCTTATAACGAATTTAAATTCATCTTTAACGAATTTAAAATGCTGTTCAAAATTTATTCAATAACATTGTATTTTTATAAAAATAGAGAACTAACCATACAATAATAAAACGCTATATGGCATCAAAAATAAAAATACCAGCTCTGCTGTTAGCATCCCTTGGTCTTATATCCCTATCCTCTTGCAATGGTTCATCCATCGATACCATTAAAGCAATGGAATCCAATTATGACAATGAGGATAAATCTATAACATTAATTGGTGAATTTGATGCTCCCCTATTTACTTTTTCATCAGGTAAATCAACGTTCATACCGATGAATTTCGTTGTAAAATCCAGTGCATTCAGCTCAGAAAAATTTACTGCAACCAGTGTTATTCTTCCTATTGGAACGAATAAGAATAACGTATTATTTGAGATTCCAATGGACCAAAAAAAATACTCACTTAAAGATTTTTACGTTGTTGATAATACTGGAGAAAAGATTAATCTCGAACAACATACTACATATAAGATGACAGGTACAGTACACTACACTGAGTTAGAAAAACCTGAAAGCGAACGAGACAATACTAATTTCAATTATAAAATAACCAATGTTATAATTGAAAAAGATTAAATAACATTCATTTTACAACATCATCAACATTTAAATCAATACTAGAATTATAATGGAAATTAAACTTGGAAATAATCTCTCATTTGGCTGGATTATCATTGCCTTTGCTATTATTATGGCCTGTGGTATTTACATTGCTTATCGAAAACAACAAGTGATCAAAATAAAATATGTAATTGCTGTCATCATCATGTTGGTCGTAGGAATTAATTGGCTTCTGGAAAATTAACATAGACTTCCCAGTACTAAGCCTCTTCTTAAAAGATAGTAGCAATTCTAGATTTACAGCCGATCGCATCAATGCTTCTTTCTCAATAGAAATCTTTTACGGGTAAAAAGACGCAAAGAACCTATTCATGTCTATTTAGAAACCTATGAAGTTACAATATGATATTAAATCACTTAAAAAAAAACGATCGTTATATGGTAATATTTTTTTTCATCATAATATCAGTCTGCGCGTCATTACCCAACTTAAAAATATGCTTATCAAACTCGATAAAATCATTTCTTTTGTAAAAATTAATCGCTCGCAGATTTTGTTCCCAAACACCTAACCATACATATTTGACCTGTTTGTCATGTGCAATCTGAATTGCTTTTTCATATAGTATTTGGCCAATTTTTTTTCCTTGATATTTCTGTAATACATAAATTCGTTCGATTTCCAAACTCGCTTCATTTTTCAATTCGGTTTGTGACCTTCCATAATTTAGTTTTAAATAACCAATTACGTATTCATCATGTACCGCAAAATAGAATTCAGAGTCCTTATTCCCTAATTCTTCCGTGAGCTTTTTAACAGAAAAACCATCTTCTAAATATTGTTGCATATTTTCCTCCGAGTTGCTGTTGGAGAATGTTTCAAAGAATGTTTCTCTGCCGATTTTCTGCAGTACTGTAATGTCATCAAGAGTGACTCTTTTTATTGCTATATTTTGCATAGTGTTATCTTATCTGGTAAAAATTCCAATTCATAATTTAAACATTTCATATTTTCTTTAGCTTCTACAATCACAAAAATTCTACCTTACGTAAGTGCTAATACAGGTATTAAATATCTCAATTATCAATGACATATCCGATTTTTGATTAAATTGCATGATGGATATTCAGCAGATTAAATACTTTCTTACATTAGCCGATGAACTACATTTCTGGAATACTTCTGAAAAAGTAGGTATTACTCAATCAGCACTTAGCAGGCAGATTATGGCCTTGGAAAGTGAATTGAATCTCAAACTTTTTTATAGAGACAAGAGAAATGTAAAATTAACGGCCACAGGTATGTTTCTAAAGGATAAGTGGCAAGCAGAACTCATTAATCTTGATATCATACAGCAGCAAGCTCTTCAAATCCATTTAGGGGAGTGTGGCACACTCAAGTTGGCATATCCAGATTCCTTGTCTTCAGCGGTCCTGCCCGACATGATATCAAAAATTTCGTCCGTTTTTCCGAAATTAAAAATAGAGCTGCTACAGCTTGCTTATGAAGAGGAAGAAGAATCACTAAAAAATTACAAAATTGATATGTTATTCAGCAGAGATATCAACCACTCCCCATTTATTAATTCGAAAAAACTGAGTACTGAAAATCTTTGTCTTGTTGTACCTGAAGATCATGATTTTAAAACTAGCGACGATATTTCTAACGCTAATCTCAGTGCTCAAAAGTTTATACTCACCTATGGAGGATTAAATAGCAGTTATGCTACTCTAATTAAAAAGGTTTTTGCCCATTATGACATAGATTCAGAATCCTACATTTCTTGTCAATTTGGATCAACTATTATGCCTCTGATTAGAAAAAGGCTAGGTGTTTCTATTTTACCCCAATCATATGATCTCAACAATGCAACAGGTGTTCGTTTCATTTCACTACCTTTTTATACAGATCTTTACATCAACTGGCGTAAAGATGATCCCAATATCATTATTAAAAACGTCCTTAACCTAATCTAATTATTTGAATTCCTTACCATTTCAATATGTACGATACCATCCTCAATGTATACATCACCAATTTCCACAAATCCGAATTCGTTATAGAATTTTTTCAGATAAAGCTGTGCACCAATTCGTATAGGCGTAATACCAAACAGCTTTTCACAAACCGCTATTGATTGTTCCATTATTTCTTTTCCTAATCCAAGCCCCCTATAAAGCGGAGATGTAATTACTCTTCCTATAGATACTTCCTCAAAACTCAATCCTTCCGGAAGAACTCTAGTATATGCAGCTAACTTGTCATCTATATAGCACATAACATGTAAACTCTCCTGATCTTTGTTATCCATATCCTGAAAAACACAATGCTGTTCTACCACAAACACCTCGCTTCTAAGCTTTAATATTTGGTACAGCTCCTCATTAGATAGTTCTTTAAATGATTTTATTGCATATATTTTTCCCATAATCAATTTTCCATCTTATTTTTAAGCTATTTTGTAATTTGTATTTTTTTACCCCATTAACATGCTGTAAAATTACCCAAATAAAAAGTTTTGAAAAATGCTATTTTGTGATTATCTAATTCAATTTTTGCATCAAAAAAATGACTCTGTTTTATTTCTCACCCCTCATATTTCCAACCCTATGCGCGTAAAAAATGGAGACAACCTAAGAAAAAAAGCGAAGCATTCCTAAGTAGCTTCCAAAATATATAAAATAATATACCCCGAAATCACAAGAAAATTAGGATAATAAAAAAGATTAAATAAATAAGATCTGCTCGTCAAAAAATCGTCCTGTTCATCCTATGGGGCTTTGATAAATACAAAGATCTTAGCGCTGTCAATCCCAAAGATTCGTTAGTTAAAGTTTGGTTATCCATTGCCAATCCAAATTGCTTTCCAACATTCCCGAAACTATATATTTCAATCTCTCATGATATGACTATTGAAATTTTGTTGTCCAAAAAATCAAAAATACCTCTGGAATTTTACAAATCAGGATTTTAACAAACAATCAATACAGCTTCCTAAACCCTATGTAATAACAAAAAAGTATCAATTAATTAATAATCGATACCTAAAAAGTATAACTCATTTATTTCATTTATCTCCCTGTCGCTGGATCAAGAGAGTAATTTCAATACGACACATGATCACGTTGCTGAACAGTAAAATATCGTTGCATAGAGAATCATGTTAATGACAAAAAAGTTGTTGTTAAATCTAAAATGTCCCTAGCTGAGTATCTTGACCGACTCTATAAGGCTAAAAAAGTATGTGCTCCCTCGTACATTGAGAAAAACATACTGGTCAAGGCTTCAAAAGTTAATAACAAACGATTCATATTATTTTTATGAAAAAATGGCCTAGTTTTCACTAAGCCATTTCTTTTATTACAAAACCACAAGTAATGATCAACCTACCTTAACATGTTGGGATGGTCGATAAGATGTGCTGTCTTTTGGAAGGATTACAGTTAAAACTCCCTCTTCATAACTTGCTGTTAAATTGACATTAGAGACCTGCTCGTTCAGCTGGAACGATCTGCTGAAAGATTGTGGAATAAATTCACGGTACATATACTGCTCTTCGCTCTGTTCCTGCACAGGGGCTTCATACGAAATTGTCAATATTTTATCTTTTATTTCAATTTTAAACTGTTCTTTCTTGAGACCAGCAGCATAGAGTTGAAGTGTAAAAAATGCACTATTCTCTTCGATATTGACAAGTGGACGTATATCACGAGAAAACTCATTTCTAAACTTTCCAAATTGCTGTTCGAATTGATTTTTTAACTTGCCGTATTTAGCAAAACAGTCTGCGGTGTTATTATTTCTATTAAACATTGTCTTTGTATTAAAATTAATTGATCGGGATAATGGCGAAATTAGTGTGTTGAACTTTGTGAGAAACTGGACGCAATGGCGAACTGTTATCTGTTCTAAAATCAGGCGTAACCGGGGTCCAATATTCCCGCAACATTTTTTTAGATTTCTTATTGCGCATCCTGCTAGCTATAAATATCCCTACAGCACTCAAGATCGTAGCTGCTATTAATAATTTAAAAAGCAGTCCGATGACGAAGGACAATAAACCTACAACGATTGTTACTCCTAAGAGCTTTGGTATGATAAATCGAATTTTATTTTTCATGTCTTGTTTTTTTATAATTATTTTAAAGGCCTTTTGATAGAAGACGCACTTGAATCCATAATACTTTAAAAAAAATATCTTTTTTCAAAGTATTATGGGCCTGAAAGAAATTGTAGCGTATAAAAAAAAAGCAACAAAATGAATTTCGTTGCTCTTTTTTACATTAATCTATATTCCTTTTACTGCTTTTTAATTTCATCATCATTTCTATTCTGATCGTGGCAAGCTGCTGAAAATCTACGTTTCCATTCTGCTTTGAATCTGGATCTATCCTCATCACTTAACTGTTGTGAAGGGTTGCTAAAATCATGTCCATGACACATGTCACCTCTACGGCCTTTAAATCTAAAACCACCAAAAAGAATCTTCGATAAGAGTAGAAGACCAAAAGCCTGCCAAAAAGAGATTATCTTTAAACCAAATATTTCGGGCATAAGTACATTCCAGAGTAACTGTACTCCCCATACAAATAATAAGGCAAGTGTGATTCCGCAAGGGATCATAAAAAAAAGTTTTTTCTTTTTATTGCCACTAAATCTATTGTTCATAAGTTATCTTTTAATATTAAATTTCATTATAAAGCACGCGAAGCCTTTCTCTAAGATGCTTCACAGCATATCCTTTACGACTGATGATAGTCTTTATGCTTTCTCCTTCTTGATCTGCTATTTCCTGTAGCGTCATATCCTCAATCTCATGCCATAAAAAAGTATTTCGCTGTTTTTCGGGCAATTCATCCAAAGCTTTCATAAGCTGATCCCAAAAAAGATCTTTGAACATTTTCAGCTCGGCATCATTTGTATCATCAGCCAGTAATATTTCTTTAATCTGTATCTTTCCCTCATCATCTTCATAGGTATGATCTTCCAAAGATTCTGGTTTCTTTTTACGATATAGATCTGTTATCTTATTTTTAGCCACCGCATAAAGCCATCCGCTCATATTCTCCAACTGGTCGATATTAGAAAGCCGGTTTGTCTGATACCATACTTCTTGCAAAATATCTTCAGCATCCTCTATCTTTTTAACCTTTCCATTGATGAAACGAAGCAATTGTGAGCCATAGTTTTTGACGACCTCGGATATTGAAGATGTTTTTTTATAAGACATGTTTAAGGTATGAGTAGCATCCATGCATTTGTAGACGATCGTCACGGGTTATTACTTTAAATAATTCAAATTAATTTGTACTAGTCACTTAAGCATACTTATAAACGATGATGATAAAGGTATTGTTTTAAATATTTATACCCAATCTTAATTTTGATTTGGTCATTGCAGAACCATTGAACTGCTCCAATATTAACAACAATATCTTGCCTATTGTTATAAAACTTTAAACTCGCCTGATCAAATTAACAGATAATTCACACATGTACAACCATTTTAACACATAAGATTAATACAAACGAATGATCTCATTCGAACAAACTTACGTACGAATCACATAAGTCAATCTCCAAAATATTACGCTATTTCAAATAACCATTCTCAACCTTAACCGAACAAAATAGATACAGTAATCAGATATCCGCTTATCTGCTCTATAAATTTTTACTTGTTACTATTAAAAAAAATTAATCACTCACAACAAAAAAAACATCAGTAACAATAATGCAACATTTAATGATAAATGGATAAATACCATCTTATCTATAAAAAAGAATATTACTAATCATCTTCAGATTAATTACGAGTACATATGTAAATAGGATAATGAGCCCTCATATCAAATTGTAAATATTCTTGTCAATGCACCTTGACAAAAAGTTAAGATTTTTTATACGTTAATCAACGATATACTATGGAAACATAGTATTTGTGCTGCCAATATGAATAATATTGATATTCCTTTACAACGGTTTCGCAATGATGCACAGCATCATACAAAAATACCTTTATAATAAAATATTGAAACGATCTTTTAGCATTGTTTTAGCAGCATGATAACCGCACATACCGTGTACTCCTCCCCCTGGAGGAGTAGAAGATGAACAAATATAAATCTGTTGATCGGATGTTCTATAGGGTTTTAACTGTACAGTAGGTCGGGTAAATAATTGCCGGATATCTATAATACCACCATTAATATCTCCTCCAATATAGTTTGGGTTGTAGGCTTCCAGTTGTGCTGTATTCATTGTACTTTTTGCAGTGATTCGTTCTTTGAATCCCGGTGCAAAGCGTTCAATCTGATTTTCAACTGCAACAGAAACATCTCTGATCGAACCATTAGGTACATGACAGTAAGCCCAAACAGTATTTTTACCGGCAGGTGCTCGGCTGTTATCGAATTTACTTTGCTGAGCGAGCATTACAAATGGTTTTTCGGGATATCCGCCTTTTGATGTCAGTGATTCAGCAGCAGCTATTTCTTCATAAGTATTACCTAAATGAACAGTAGCAGCATCCCCACATCGCTCATCTAAAAACGGAATTTCTCCATCAATAATAAAATCCATTTTAAAAACCCCCATGCCGTAGCGATAAGATTCTAGCTTTTTTTTGTAGGCAGTTGACAATCTATGTCCTGCTATTTTTAAGATCTGCTTCGGTGTTAGGTCAAACATAACGGTATTATACGGTGCCAGCTCATCAATATTTTCTACAAAATAATTAAGTTTTAATTCGCCTCCTAAGGAAGTGTACAAGGAAACTAATGCATCGGCAATAGCCTGTGATCCGCCCTTAGGAATAGGCCATCCATATTTATGTCCAACAGCACTTAATATCAACCCTATTGCTGAAGAAGCTATATTCGTAAATGGCTGAATGGCATGCGCAGACATACCTGCCCATAATCCTCTTGTATGAGTTTCCTTGAATTTATTGACCATTGTAGCCGCTGGTTTTAAAGCCTGCAGTCCAAATTTAGCCAATAAAAGGGGACGTTTCGGAAATTCAAAAGGACCCATTGTTGCAGAAGCGATATAATCCCATTCGGAAACAATAGGGGCAATCAAATCGCGGTACACCTTTCTGTCCAAACCTAATCCCTCGGCAGTTTCTGAAATAGAGCGACTTAAAAATGCCGAAGAACCATCGTCAAAGGGATGAGCAGCCTGGTACTTAGTAAAAATAAATTCCAGTCCGTGCGCCCTCAAATCCAAAGCGGTAAAAAACGGAGAAGCCAAAGCCATTGGATGGATAGCAGAACAGATATCATGTCGATATCCCGGTTCAATCAAATCGGCCGTACGCATGCCTCCTCCAACAGTATCACGACCTTCAATGATGAGCGTAGACAATCCTGCTTTCTGTAATGTAATACCTGCGGCAATTCCATTAGGTCCTGAACCGACTATAATAACATCATATGTTTTAGACATAATCGAAGATAATGTTAAAATTTAGTAATCGCATTGGAAATATCCATAATATTTAGCTCAGGTCTTAAACGCAAAATTAAACTTGCCGCTATTCCTGAGCGATAGCCAGAAGCACAGTGTACAAGTACCGTTTTTCCATCAGGAATCTCTTGCAAACGCTCCGTTAACTCGGAAAGTGGAATATTAATCACCTTATCGAAATATTTATCCTTTGCTTCTTTTTCAGTTCTAACATCAATAATGGTATATCGGTCTTGATTAGCCCTAAGGAGGTCCGAATCAAAATCATCTATACTTAAATCTGCGCTGTTTTGATTATAGACAAATATACCCTTAACAAATACTTCATATCCGATCTTTGCGGTTTTCAGTAGCATAGGCTTGATTTTTGACACCTCTGAAACCACAACATAGAATCCCTGGTGAGGGGCAATTAAAGTGCCTAACCAAGTCTCGAATTTATCAGCATCTGGAATATTTAGTGCTCCCTTCCTGTGCGCTATTCTAAAAGCTGAAGAAGGACGAGTATCAATAAAAAGCGCACTTTCTTCCCAATAATTATTGTCAAGTATTGGAACAGCTGACAATGCTTTATGCAACTCATTCGCCCCTAATTTATTGAGTTCTACATTATAAGGGAAATATTGAGGAATATCGGGCTGATCGAGCAACAGTTGCCTTACAAATTCATCCTCATCGAGCCAAGTGAAAGCAGGGTTGGTTCGTTTCTCTTCCCTAATTGTACTTTCCTTCACATTGCGAATAGCATTACCACAGTGAGAGCCTGCCCCATGTGCAGGATAGACAAGGGTTTTATCTGGAAATAGTGCGAAGATATCATGCATCGTATGAAACTGTTGCTTTGCCAATTGCTCACGCTGAGTAGTAAATTCGCCTGAATATGTTCGTAAATCTGGCCTGCCTACGGAGCCAAACAATAAGGAGTCGCCCGTAAAAACAGCATGTGGCTCTTTGTCTTTTTCTAATACAACAGAAATACTATCTGGAGAATGTCCAGGTGTAGAGAGCGCTTTTAAACTAATAGATGGACTTAATCTAATGGTGTTCCCTGTATCGAAAGGCTCAAACTCAAAACTTGCTTTCTGTAATTTACTAATATAAATCTTCGCCTTGGTATAATTAGCGATCTCGAGATGGGAACTGACAAAATCAGCATGCGGGTGAGTTTCTATAACACCAATGATCGTTGCCCCATGCTCTTTGGCAAAAGTATAATAAGATCCTGCATCACGTGCAGGATCTATTAAAATAATTTTTTTATCTACTAAGACGGCGTAGGAGAAATGTGCTAAACCTGAATCAAAAAATTGATATATAATTTGTTTATCGTTTACTTTTTTTGTCTGTGCCCATATACCTGTCCCAGCTAGTAGTAGGCTTTGCGTGAGAAAACTTCTTCTATTTATCATCTGCTTTAACTATTTTTCTTCCTGACTGTTCCCAGCCGATTATCCCATCCTGAAGATTGTATACTTTTTTAAAACCATGCTCAATAAGCCATGATGCAGCCTTACTACTTCGGTTGCCAGATCGACAATAAATGTAAACAGGTCTTGATTTATCTAAAACCCCAATTTGAGCAACAAATACTGTCGAATCTTTCCAATCGGCCAGGGACGCTGCTTCAAGATGCCCTAAAGCATATTCTTTTGGAGTCCGCACATCAACGAGCTGATGCCGCTTTCCAGAGATCCCTTTCTCAAATTTTGTCACGGTAAGATTTTCATACGATTGTGCATTGACACCAGAACATGCTATCAGTACCAAGACAAATAAAACGATTAATTTATTGTACATAAGTATATTTTTTATTTTCTGAAAACCAGCCTTTTCCAAGTAAAGGTTGCTCTGGAATTCTATCTAAAACGACTTTAATAGAATCAAAACTCACATCTTGACCGGATAGCACAATCTGTTCTGTGGAAGGTCTTTCATATTTCCATTTGAGAATACCAATACTATCACGAATTGATGTTTGATAAAGTTTTTTGAGATTAACTTCATTTTCTTTTTTATTTTCCTTTTCGAAGTTTTCATTAAACTTCCTTCCTTTATTGACGACATAAATCGCATTCTCCAAAGAATCAATTTCATAATATAGATATACTCTACCGCCGGCACGGCCAGTAAACTCATAATCTTTAAAAAGATCTGTCTTATGGGGAGTTCCATTTCTTAGATCTATAGGTTGTTTTTTATTAACTTTATACACCAGTGTTGAGTACCGTTCAAATACGGCATCATGCCAACGCACTGAATCATAAGGTGAATAGGTTAAGGTATCACCATTTAAGATAAATTGGCTAACCGTATAATGGCCTACTGCCTTGGAAAGTCCTGGAATAACGGGTTCTTTTAATCGCCCCTGATAATAATGAAAATCATAGCGGTAAGCACCATACACAAAGACAAATACCAAGATAAAAAGTGCTTTAGCAAGATAATATCCACGCCTTTTAGTCCTACTGTCCAACTTTATACGATAATACTGTGGCGTAATTGCTTCTTTTTTGATAAACAACCGATATAAATCTGGAATATACAGGATCAATAAAAACAAGGATAACAATACAAAGTAAGAACTATAGACATGAACAGCCCCGTCATAGGCAAAATTAGCATGAGCAATATTATATAATACACCTGCATTGATAATAGCTCCAATGGCCGTCGTGGCTCTAAAAAACATCAATATACCCGCTCCTATTTCTAAGAAACCTAAGAATATCTGATACCAAACAGAAACTCCTACGGACTGCCAGTATAATTTAAAAGGTGCGTAATCGCCCAGATCGGTATGCAGGTTTGCGATTGAAGGAAAAGGCATCTGCATCGGATAAAATTTAATAAAACCGAATGCAATCAATCCTAGACCGATACGGTAGCGAACCAGTACTCTAAGCCAATAATAAAGTTGATTGTACGACAAGCGTTGGCGCCTACTAGCTAACCAAGTCCAGATTGCGGTTCCAATAGCAGAAATAATTGCCGCAATAGTCCAGGTGGCATAAGAATCTATTCCCCACTTACCACTTTCTGACGAAATCTCTATAAATTCCGGTCTGAAACCGGAGACATTCGCCAATAGTCCATAAAATGAAAAATCTTCAAATAACTTTTTATACCAGGAAAATTGAATGGGAACTACCAGTAGTATAAAAAAAATAAAAGCAAATCTAAAACTTATTTTCTCCCAAGTAGACCAAGCACGATATATAGAACTTCTCTCCGGATACATATTTTTTATAGCTGACATTGTGAAATAATTTAATAAATGGAAATTGGCTTTCTACGGCCTTTGTCTAAGAGGTATTCTTTATTAACCTTGCGCAATTTAACCTGTAGGGACTCTCCTTGTTCATTCTTCCCTGACAGCAATAACACATTTTCACCACTCTTTTGCAATTCAAATTGAAATGATTGTATTGCATTTCTCTTATTTATTGCACGGACCTGATACCGTCCTTCTGGAGCCTGAGCAAAGGTATAACGGTAAAATTCCCGACCACCATTTCCGATATTTTCAAAATTGCGAAGTGAATCAGCTTGCCAAATAATACGAGGTTTATGAAGATCTGCTTTGATATCTGATTTTCGTTTTATACTAAAAGTATTCCAAGATTCAAACACCACATTTTGCCACCGACTACTGTCGGTCAGGGAGTAGGCTAATGTATCTGAATTAAGAACAAACTCATCCACGTTGTATAAACTTCGGATATGCGCTATTCCAGATTCCTTTGGGTATGGGTAATTACTACTTTTCCAGGAGCTGTAGGTCCAAAATCCAAAAAGTATAAAAAATAGTAAAAACCCACCTTTTAATATTACCCTTAGCTTTTTGAGAGGCTGTGAAACTAGCGGATTAACGATCTCTGGCTGTGTTTTCACCTGCCGAAATACTGCGTTAAAAAAACGGGGTAAATCATAGGAAAATAAGGTAATGGCAATCAATAATAGGAATAGACTATACACCTGTTCTCCCAATTCATACACAAAATTGACAATGACAATATTGGCTAAAAGAGCAATTAAAACACCTGCCCCTACTGCTACTGTTTTTCGGAATACCAAGAGTACACCCGCCGTTATCTCTAAAACTCCTATGCCCGGAACATACCCAGCTTTAGTGATTGCAGTACTTAAGTAATAAATCTTCCATAATAAAAAATCGCCGTATTCGGTATTATAATCACTAAGCGTTGGAGCTGGAAACTGAACCGGTACCAGCTTAACTATTCCTGAAGCAATAATGGCAAAAGCCAAACGATAACGTAAAAGTACCCTAAGCCAATAATAGAGCTCATGTTCTTGACTCTTCCGCTTTTTAGTCCATATAACAGCACCAAAAAAAGCAATAATTAAAGCTATGAGCCAATTATACAATCCCTCAAAATGATTCCCTACATAATCGCTTTCAGCTATAAACGATGTTCTGAAAGTCGCTAGCTGATATGCAGATTCAAAGCTGAAGTGCCGAAGAGCTTGATACAAATGAACATCATATGGGAGTGTCAAAATAATAAAAAAGATAAATAAAAGCCGGAAGGAGAAACTCTCAGCTGAACTCCATTTTTTAGTTGAAATAGCTATTTCCATAAAAATATTTATTTATATTGAGGATTTTGTTCTAGATTTTTATCGATCAGAATCTGCGCATACGGAATTGGTAAAAGAAGTCGAAAATCTTCATCTATTCCAAGAACTGTTTTTGCACGTCTTGTGCGCACTAGGTCATACCACCGATGATTTTCAAATGCAAACTCAATTCGGTTCTCCTGTTCTATGGCTAATAATAATGTTGCTTTATCAGCTATATTAAGTTCCTGAATATCGGCACGTTTTCTAATTACATTTAAGTCTGCAAGAGATTTGGCAATATCATTATCCTGCGCATATGCCTCCGCACGAATCAGGTATAGTTCAGCTATTCGGATCAGAAATGCTGGATCTGTTCCATTAGTTCTATAATAGAGATTGCCGAACCAATTGTCCACACCATTTAATACAACTTTAGAAATTAAAGATTGACGCGTTCCCGCGATCGATTTATTATTTAATAAATTAACAATTCCCATTGAAGGTCGGATCCAGCCTACTCCTCCCTTTGTACTGGGTTGCCATTGATAAGCCTGGGTATTAACGACATTAGTTGTATAATATAATTCCAATATGGATTCATTTGTTCCTGAAGCATTGTCTGCAAAAAATGAAGAGTAAGGCGTTAAAAGATTATAATTACTTTTATCATCAATTAATTTGCTGGCATAAGTAATTGCTTCTTTCCATTCCTCCCGATACAGATGGTAGCGTGCGCGAAGTGCCCAAACTGTTTTACGGGTTGCACGGATACGATTGGTAGTATTGGGTAAAAGTTCTTCTGCTTTTATCAAATCTGCCAGTACTTGCCGGTAGGTATCTTCTAAAGAAGATCTTTTTAAATTCTCTAGAGTGTTGGAAGAAGATGTTGGGACTAAGACAAGCTGTACCCCACCCCAGGTTCTACCTAGATCAAAGTAAGACAATGCCCGAAGAAAATAGGCTTCTCCGACCAGTTGATTTCTTACCGCATCTGTAAAAGTTGGAGTAACCGATAGGGCCGGTACTTTAGCAATCACATTATTCGCACGGTTGATCGTATTATATATCGCTGACCATGCAGTGGCTAAAGCGGGTAAATCTGCTCTTACACTGTGATTGGTTAAAGATTGGTTCACAATCTGGCTTCCTGTATATTCAATATTATCGCCGGAGAAAAAACCGATAGTCTGAAATGTATACCCGTAATATCCGTCTGACTGCAACTGATTGTATATCCCTCTAACAGCAGTGTGTGCAGAATTTTCATCATTGATTGTCACCTGATCAGAGGTAGAAATCCGAGGATCTATTTCCAAAAATTTCTCGCATGAGGACAGTGTAAACGTCACGACCAAAGTCCATATATAGCTATATTTAAGAATTTTCATCTGTTATTTTTATCTTAGGTGAAATTATAGTGTTAGGTTAAATCCAAGCTGAAAGCTTCTGGGCTGAGGTGGAGTTCCGAATGATCCAAGTCCCTGTGCATTCGGATTTGAGGTAACATTAGATTCAGGATCTCCTGTATATTTTGTCCAAAGGAACAAATTCGAGCCTAGAAAATATATCCGAGCATTACTAATTCTAGCTTTACTCAAGAAAGATTTCGGTAGTGTATACCCTATCGACAATTGTTTAAGCCTTACAAAGGATGCGTCCTCTAAATAACGGCTGTTCTGATCAATGGTATAGTTATTCCCTATCGATGTTAATCTGGGCACATCGGTAATATCACCATCATTTTGCCAGCGGTTTAGCACATTTTCAAATACTCCCCCGCTAGTAGGATTACGTTCTCTAAAGTAGCGCTCCAGATTTAAAGTGTAGTTACCAAATTGATAAGACAGTGCTGCACTGAGATCAAAACTTTTATAGCTGAACGAATTATTTAAACCACCATAAAATTTAGGATATGCATTATGCATAATTTTGCGGGCACTTACTGGAACTGTTCCATCTTCCAGCTGACCATCAAATATGGCATTTCCGGTTTTAGGATCAACAGCTAACTGCTCATAGAGCCAGAATGAATTCAAAGATTGTCCTTCTTTTAAAATCACCCAATCACGTGTATACTGCGTAATTTGGGTCGGTAGTTTTTCTATTTTGTTTTTATTTCCTGAGATATTGAAACTACTTTTCCACGTAAAATTTTGATTTTGAATATTAACACTATTAATAGTCAACTCATAACCTTTGTTACTCACTTCGCCAACATTGGCCCAGTACTGGGAAAAACCAGAAGAAGTCTTGATCGGTTGTTGCAGTAAAATATTGGAAGTATATTTATCGTAAACATCCAGGGTAATAGATAACCTATTTTTAAATAACTCTGCATCAAAACCGACATTATACTGTGCGGTTGTCTCCCATTTCAAGTCATCATTACCAAGTTGCTGAGGCCCTATACCTGGTAAAGGTGAACCGATAACATCGGCATACGAACTACCTCCGGACCAAAGTCCTCGTGAAGCGAAATTGCTAATCCCTGACTGATTACCTGTAATTCCATAGGATGTTCTAATTTTCAGATCATTTAACCAGTTTACATCTTTCAAAAAGTCCTCTTGCTTCAGTCGCCAAGCAAGCGCAAAAGCTGGAAAATATCCCCAACGATTATTTTTTCCAAATTTGGAAGAAGCATCAGCTCTTAATGTCGCTTCTGCAAAATATTTATCGGAATACTGATATCCTGCTCTTCCAAAAAAAGAAGCAATAGAGTAAGCTGTCCAGTCCTGAGATGAAGTACGGGTAGAAGCTGAAGAAATTAATTTATAACTATTGTTGGCAAATCCATTACCTTCTGCGTACAAATAATTTAAAGTATTATGCTGCAAGGTATTACCCACTAAAGCCGTAATTTTGTGAACGCTATTGAATTGCTTTTGATAGTTTAAGGTCTGCTCATTAATCCAAGTAGTATTTTCAGAAATTCCAGACGTTGCTTGTCCATTGTTAGCTTTTCCAATACTAGTATTGGTATTCCAGTACTGATTTTCATCATATTTGTTGTAATCAGCACTAAAACTGCTCCTGAATTTTAAACCGGGAAGTATATCTGCTTCAGCGAAAACACTTCCGATATAACGTAAACTTAACGTATTGACATCATAATTATCAACTAACACATAAGTATTATCAGATCCTGTAGCCACCCCCTCCTGATCGTGTGTCGCTGTATAGGTAGCCGAAGAAACTGCAGAATTCCACAAACTGACCTGCGGACCGTCACCTGTACGTGCTTGATTTCTTTTTGTTCTAGCAATATTACTTGTAATTCCGATCTTAATGCGTTCATTTAGCTGTTGATCAAAATTAAACTTAAAATTTGCTCGTGAGAAATCGATAACTTTAAAAAATGCTTCTTGATCTGTATACCCAGTGCCTATATAATATCGGGACTTATTTCCTCCACCTTGAATACCTAAACTATAATCTTGCACACGTCCATTTCTTAGAATAAAATCTAAACGATCATAGGTCTGCTGCTCCTCCGGTAGGCCACGACCTCCTTCATTAACAGGTCGAAAAGGTCTGTTAGAAAAGTTTTGATTTAATGATGGTTTATCAATACCCGAGTTAATCCACCATTCATTCGCTAATGCAGCGGTCTCTGGTCCAGATGCCAAATGTGGCAAAGTCGATTTGTCCGCTTGAACAAAACCATTGGAAAGGTTAAAATCAATTTTTGTTTTTGCACCATAACTTCCCTGCTTAGTCGTTACAATAACAACACCATTAGCTCCCCTAGAACCATAAATTGCTGTTGCTGAAGCGTCTTTTAATACTTCTATAGATTCAATATCTGCCGGATTTATATCGGCTAATGGAGATGTAGTACGACCTCCTAAATTTGCATTTTGTAAGCTTGTATTGTTTAGAAAGACACCATCAATAATATAGAGCGGATCACTACTTGAATTAATAGAAGTCGTACCTCTGACACGGACAAATATACCTTCTCCCGGAACTCCAGAATTGGCTACGACCTGTAATCCAGCTGCCTTCCCCTGTAACTGAGCATCAAAACTGGCTACAGGAATTTTATTGACTTCCCCTGCATTAATCTTTGTGATGGCACCAACTACATCTTGTTTTTTTGTTGTTCCATAACCGATAACGACAACCTCATCCAAATTAGAAGCTGTGGGCAATAATTTTATGATACTTTTGGGTGATGTGATTTCTACAGTTTGAGATTGATAACCGAGAAAAGAAACAATGACAGTAGCTGGTAATTTTTGTCCCGTAATAAATTGAAAATTTCCATGACTATCTGTTTGGACAGAATGTGTCACTCCTTGAAGCTTTACAGTCGCCCCCACTATTGGGTTTCCATTAACCTGGTCAACAACTTTCCCTTCAAAAGCCGCATTTACGATAGGAGTAGATTTACTTTGTGCATGGGAATAGGTTGGTTGCCCTAAATGCACAGTTAGGACAAAGAGTACCTGAAAAATCAGATACTTTTGATTTTTTTTCATATTCTTGTAGAAAATTAAGGTAAAAAAAGGTTTCTGACGACAACGCCAATTGGGAATCAGAACCTCATCTAATTTTTAAAATGGGGGAAGCTTGCTTCCCCTTTTTGTTAGTTTGTCGTTTTAACAACACATTCGAGAATCGTAATCCAGGTATTCGGAATGGAATAGGATGGTGAAAAAATTTAGGGAAGAAATTAAAACATCATCTTCATAATGTCCAAAAAGGTTTGAGTCATCAAGCGTAGAATAATATTTCATACTGCTGTTTTTTAGTTAGGTGATTGATCCTGACTGTCTCTAATCAGGGCTTATTGTGCTTATTCTTTAAAAACACTTTGCAAATATAATTTTTTATTTTAATAAAAACTACTAATCCTATAGATTTTATTACACGCATGCATGAAATAGATTTCACGCTACTAAAAGGGACACTAAAAAACTAAAGTATAGGCTTACTTAGCTTATTTTTATTCTCATACTAATGTTCCTGTTCCATTATACGTGAATGATTTTTTCCTCATATTTGCTACGGGCATAATCTGAAATTTCTATTGATCCTGCTAAAATCGAGAACTGGGTGCTATGATAGTCAAAAGATTAAAAAATAAAATCTTATTCATGAATGCAAAATAATTATAGATTTAAATAACGCACTAGAGTTCGTTATTATGGCAACAATATTTAAACCTAAAATTATAAACTTATCATTTATCAATATCGGAACAACAGAAATGCTGCTGTACTATTCAATGTAATTGGATGCATTTTCTATTGGTGGTTTGGAAAAGATAAATCAAATATAAAGAAGATCAATGCAATCAAAGAGATGAAATGAGTAAGTTTTAGGAAAATCGCTGTTACACTAAGTGAAAAACAACGCAGTTAATCAGATTCTAAAAAATCCATGTACCGCATTTCCAGAAGAAAGCTAGTTTCTATAGAAGCCTCAAACGAAGTTGGAATATGGCAAGAATACGAGTTAAAATTCAAAACCAGAACTGATCTTACGGTAAGCACTATAGACAAAAAACATACGATTACATGATAAATCACTTCCCGGAACACCTGATATCGTCATAAAAAAAATGTAAATTGGCTATTTTTGTCGATGGTGAATTTTGGCACGGCTTTGACTGGAAAAGAACCGAAACCGTATTAAATCTAACCGTTTATTCTGGATACCGAAAATCGAACGTAATATGCAAAAAGACGTACGCACTAACCTTGCTCTGCGTGAACTAGAATATACGGTATTCCGGTTCTGGACTCAGGATATCATTAAAAAACTCCCAATTGTAATCAATCAGATTGAATTGTTTATAGAATCCCGAACGTTTTGGAAGTAAATTGACTAAATCTACCTCCTTGCCAGTACAAGAAGTGGATATTCATTTCTTGTCCAAAGTACTGGAGAATTAACTATCGAGGCTTGTTTGAAGCTGGTTGGCCAGTTACAAATAAAATATTTATTCCCTCTTCAATAACTAAGATTTGCTGGTCTCAGTAATTATCGCTAAATTAATTAAGTAATATAAGAAAATGAGTAGCAAAATTATAGGTACTGGACATTATACTCCATCCCACATCGTTAAAAATACATTTTTTCAAGATTCCACATTTTTTGATGAAAATGAACAGCCTCTAAAACAGTCCAATGAGATAATCACACAAAAACTAAAAGAGATTACTGGAATCGAAGAAAGACGATATGCAATGGATGATCAAGTGGCATCCGATCTAGGATTTCAGGCTGCACAAAAGGCGATAACAAATGCGCAGATCGACCCTGAAACTTTGGATTATATCATCTTTGCCCATAATTTCGGCGATGTTAAGCACGGCTCTATCCAATCTGATATGGTACCAAGCCTTGCTTCACGTGTAAAACATCTTTTAAAAATTAAAAATAACTTCTGCGTAGCTTATGATCTACTTTTTGGTTGTCCAGGATGGGTGGAAGGTGTTATTCAGGCAAACGCCTTTATCAAAGCAGGGCTTGCTAAAAAGTGCCTGATCATTGGTGCTGAAACGCTTTCCCGCGTCATAGATCCTCATGATAGAGATAGTATGATCTATGCTGACGGTGCAGGAGCAGTGATAATGGAATCTAGCGATGATGATTCGGGTCTTAAATCTCATATTTCGGCTTCTTTCACACTCAATGAGATTGATTATTTATATTTTGGCCCCTCCTATTTTAATCAAGATTCTGACACAAAATACTTGAAAATGAAAGGGCGAAAAATATATGAGTTCGCATTGACTAATGTTTCAAAAGCGATGAAAAAATGCTTTGACGAGAGTGGATATGACATAAAAGATCTTGCTAAGATCATCATTCACCAAGCTAATGAAAAAATGGATGAAGCTATTGTACATAGATTCTACCAACTGTACAATACACCACAACCACCCGACATTATGCCTATGATCATTCAGAAATTGGGCAATAATAGCGTTGCAACCATACCAACTTTATTAGCGATGATCCTTCAAGGGGAATTGCCTCAACACAAGATCAACAAAGGAGACATCACGCTATTTGCTTCCGTAGGTGCTGGTATGAATATCAATGCATTTGTTTATAAATTTTAAAGCTTTTAACGAAATGCAAATAAAATTATGAAGATTAATTTCAAATAACTTTCATAACCAAATAGAGATGAATCTAACATTACAATAGCAAACAAGATTCAGATCTAAACAAACAATAAGAGATTGAAAACCGCTCCTAATCTTAAATTATAACACTTATTTTTAGATACTATTTTCTATACAAATCCATACGTTGAACATGTCCGATCGTGAAATTCTTAGAAATCATATAGAACAAACTGTCCAGCTTAGTGATGAACAGTTTGATTACTTTTTCTCATTTTTAAAACCTGTATCCTTTAAAAGAAAACAATCTGTTATAAATATAGGGGATCGTGTATTATGTGAATATTTTGTTCTAAATGGTTGCCTAAAAACTTTTTTTGTCAACGATGAACAAAAGATGCATATTCTACAGTTTGCGACAAAAACCTGGTGGGCATCTGATTATGATGCACTTCATAATAATAAAAAGGCGACTGTCAATCTAGACTGTGTTATCGATACCAATGCTCTTTGTCTATTTAGTGAAGACCGGGAAAAAGTTTGCAAAGAAATTCACGAGATAGAAACATTTCTAAGATGGCGTTCAAATAAAGGATATATAGGTTTACAAAAAAGAATTCTCTCCTTGCTTAACAATGACGCTAGAAGCCGTTATGAGCAACTCATGCAACAATATCCTGATCTTTATAACCTGGTACCAAAGCATTTAATTGCGTCATATCTCGGAGTTTCGCGCGAAACATTAAGCAGACTTTATCAGGTCAAATAATCTGACATATATCACCAAAACAAACATTCTTTAAAATGTGATGTATATCACATAAAGGTCTAATGATTTATGATCTATTTTGTGATATCATTTTAAACATTTAAAATTTTCAAAAATGGAAAAAAAGAATTTAAAAGTATTGGTTGTACTGACATCGCATGACCAACTTGGAGATACAGGTAATAAAACAGGTTTCTGGGTTGAAGAATTTGCCGCTCCCTATTATGTTTTGGCCGATGCAGGTGTAAATGTAACAATTGCTTCTCCTAAAGGCGGACAACCGCCAATAGACCCCAAAAGTGCGCTTCCAGAATTTCAGACAGAAGCAACAAAACGATTTGATGAAGATAAAGAACTGAAAATTAAACTAGCAAACAGCATTCCATTAAAGGAAATAAGTGAGCAAGATTATGATGCCATTTTTTATCCGGGAGGACACGGTCCTCTTTGGGATCTAACAAATGATAAAACGTCTATCGCACTTATTGAAGCATTCTGGAGAAACAATAAACCAGTTGCCGCAGTATGTCATGCTCCTGGCGTATTGCGCTTCGTAAAAGATACTAATGGTTCGTCATTAGTTAAAGGGAAAAAAGTTACAGGATTTTCGAACTCTGAAGAAGAAGCTGTGCAATTGACCAATGTTGTTCCCTTTTTAGTAGAAGATGAACTGGTAAAACTTGGTGGGATATACAGTAAAGGAGAGGACTGGAACAGCTATGTTTTAAAAGATGGTAACCTAATTACTGGACAGAACCCAGGTTCTTCAGAAGAAACAGCGAAAGAATTACTCGCGCTATTAGCGAATTAAAAGTCTTCATAAGAATAATTACAATCAAGGTATACGGACCGGATCTTACTACATCAGTTCGTATACCTTGGTTACTTTAGGTATCTTGGCTTTCTTTGTTAAGTATTATAATGTAAAATATTTAATAGATAAGTTCCAAGGCAGATTTGTAACGCGATCACTTTTATTAAGTGACATAGCTATAAATTTACAATGTAAAAGGATTTACAAGTCTAAACGCATTTTCAATAAATGGGGTTTAAATCCCGCTTTTAGATAGGCATTTTTAGCAATTACATTTGCATCATAAACATCCAATTTAACTTCCGTTAAGCCACGGCTTTTAGCCCATTCCATAAGTTTTTGTAAAATTACACCGTTAATGCCCTGACCTCTAAATGTGGGCTTCACATACATAAAACCCAAATACGCGTATTCCTTATGTTTTTGAAACGGTTTCGCCTCCAAAATTTTACCATAGCCTGAACCTACAATTTCATTATTAACAACAGCCACCAATAACGCTGCTCGCTCACTTCGAATGAGATCCATTAAATCATAGTAGTGAATCTCCCCTTCTTTTAAACTGTCATCAAAGGGTCTTTCAGCATCTACTATTCCTTTTTCAAAATTTAATAATATCTCAATATCAGATTCAATCGCATTCCGTATTTCTACCATCATTTAATCAACTAATTTAATCTACGTACAACTAATTTTTACATTTCAAGATACATAAAAATGATCCAAAGTCACATTAAATTTAAGGTTCGATTTTCCTTCATTTTTCATTACTTTGTAAAATAGATTAGGAGATAACCATTTTATACCTACTAACCTTACTTTATGAATATAAATATTGATGATTTTTTTGAGCCCGTACATTTTAAAGATACTCTTAATGAGCTGGATTATAATATAACCAAACCTCTTGTAGATTTTGCAAGATCACTCAGTCAATTAACTTATCAAAGTGTGTATTTGATTGATTATTACAAAAAGGGATTTCTTTTTGTGTCCGACAATCCAATATTTCTTTGTGGTCGTACAGCTGATGAGGTTTTGAAAAATGGTTATCAGCATTATCTTGATAATGTACCTGAAGAAGATCTTCTACTATTAAAAAAAATTAATGATAGTGGCTTTGATTTCCTCAAAAATCTATCGGAAGAAGATCGGATGCAACATTCCATTTCATATGACTTCCACCTTAAGCAACCAATAGGAAAACCAATTCTGATCAATCACAAGCTAAAGCCTCTCCTACTAGACAACTCCTCAAACCTTTGGATAGCACTTTGTTTGGTGTCCATATCGTCTCATGCTAAAGCGGGAAATATTAGAATAAAGAATGAATTTGACAAATCTTATTTCGAATATGATCTGATCAATAATATTTGGTCAGAAAAACCTGCAATTTTATTAAAAAAAAGAGAAAAAGATATTCTAAGATACTCTGCCCAAGGATTAACGATGGAGCAAATAGCTGAAATGCTTTTTGTTTCTATCGATACTATTAAATTCTACAAAAAGCAAATATTCTCCAAGTTAAAAGTAAAAAGTATTACAGAAGCTACAGCCATAGCAATTGAACTGTCACTTTTCTAATTCATAGTAAGATGCACTTATGCTCATCAATTATAAAAATTAACCAATCAATTTCGCAATATCATTCAATAGCTTCTGTATATTCAATTTGATTGCAAAATGAGTATTGATTTTATTCCTACACAAAAGTGTAGATTTAATAGGATCGATGCGTACTAACGATTAAACTTAATACATTTGACTCATGGATAATGACAAACTGTTTCATCCATATACATTTCAATATTTATATCAAAAATGGAAGTTGCTACCGATCTAACCATTTGTAAATAAATACTAGCCAAATTATTAAATGAAGAGAGATGAATTGTAAAAGTTGCAACAACGAAGTATATCAGAATTACTGTCCAAACTGCGGACAACCTTCAAAACTAAAGAGAATAGATGGGCATTATATTGCACACGAGATCGAACATTTATTACATTTTGAAAGAGGTATCCTATATACCATCAAGGAATTAATAACTAGCCCTGGGGACAATGTGAGACGTTATATTTCAGAAAATAGAGCTCGACTTGTAAAACCTATTATTTTTATCATCATCACTTCCCTTCTATATACAATTGTTAACGGATTTTTCCATATTGAGGAAGGTTATGTAAAATATGACGGAATCTCAACAACAACCACAGGCAGAATTTTCAGCTGGGTACAAAGTCACTATGGCTATGCTAACATCATACTGGGAGTATTTACTGCTTTTTGGGTTAAAATATTTTTCAAAAAATATGACTATAATTTTTTTGAAATTTTAATATTACTATGCTTTGTTACAGGTATAGAGATGCTTATATATGCATTTTTTGCTTGCTTATATGGTTTGATACAAATTGACTTAATGCAATTTGGAGGCATGATTGGTATTGCCTATTGTAGTTGGGCTATTGGTCATTTCTTTGACAAAAAGAAGACTATAAACTATTTAAAAGCATTCGCCGCATTCGTGTTAGGAATATTAACTTCTGTAACAATTGCATTAACAATAGGAACAATAATCGACTTACTTATAAAACATTAAAAATATGGAAAATAGAAAACCAATATCATTTGTATTTAGCATTATCGCTATTATACTCGGAGTGACCTTGTTTAAGCAGTTCGACTTTGAAAATTTTACATTTGAAAAACCCGCATTAGCAGCTGTCTATTTTACCGTCTTTGCATTCTCAATATACATCCTTGTAAAAAAACCTAAAAAGCAATCTGAAAAATAAAGTAAGGAAAATCCTATAGACGAGGTATAAAGGCCTAGTTGTTTCAATGAAATAACACCCTATCTCAATATGTTGATTTCAGATTAAATCTCATACTATACACATTCTTTTTCCCTCATATAAGCAGGGAAAAAGAATAAATATTCTTATCCGCATCCTATTACTGCACCTTACTGGAATCTTTTTCTGAATAGCCTTACTCCAGAGGGCTAAGGGTCTGCAATTTATTTCTTAAACTGTAGAACAAATTCACGACCAATTAGCCACGCAAGACTAACTCCTTTAAGCACTACTTATACATAAAAAAGAAGTAAACACCCGTTCAAGATATCAATTTTTCACACCCGTTCATTATTCCTTTACTAAAAATCCATAACAGCAGTGAATATCTAAGCAAGTATGAATCTGTACATAAGACGCATTCATAAATTCGGTAATCCATTCTGTGCGAGCACCACAAAGCGGACAGCAAGCTGGTTTCTTTTCCATAATCAAATTATAAAGCATACTAATATTAATAGTACTAATGTAACCATAATTTATTATATCTAAAAATATTAGTATGTTATTTTTAGATATTAGAATTCTCCACTATATTAGAAGCAACATCACACCTCTTGAGGTCGATATACTTACTTTTAATAAGCAAATCGTTATTATTACGGATAGACAAAATCAAGGGTAAAATATTTAAGCTTCATCATTGTATAATTGAATTACTTTATAACCTATCATGCTTCGAGCAAGATTTGGATTTACGCATACAAGAAATTAAATTCAACCTTAACTGAATAATTAGTGCCAAAATTTTAACATAGACCCTATCATAACTTCTGTATAAATTTAGTTGCTTAATTTTCCAGATGCTAACAGTAAATCATCAGCACAATGAGATAATTTTGGTTATTTACTGTCTTCAAGTGACAACAAAAAAGAACAAATAGCATAGGACAACATGTCCGAAATGTTAAAAAACCTTAAATATCTACTTATCTAACAGACATTTACCAAGTATACCAAAGCATCAAAAAACAACGATAACCCCACTATAAATCAGTTGTTTATGATACCAATAATTATATCAAGTTTGTTACAATTGGCAATTAACATATTTTTTAAATGGTTATTAGGGCATGTGTTTTGTAAATAGTCAATCGTAATATTCTTATTACAAAAGATAGTTTATCATTTGATAGCAAAATCAAATGCATTAGCACACACTCATAATAAAGAAGAATATGAATTACATGGAAGAAGTTCTCACTCCCTCATCGGAGGTTAAGATGCAAGTCAAGCCAGCAGTATTTAATTCAAAAGAGCTGGAATCGAAACAACAAAAAAATAATTTGTTACGTAAAACAATGCAATATGGTCTCAAAGAATATAGCATTTGGGGCTTTACATTTTTGATCTTACTAACATCGGTTTTCGGTCTGTATATGCTTCAAACAGAATTTGAAGCATTAAGATTTGAACGATTAAACAGTATAGGTGGAACATTGCTTGTTGGATTTGGTATTTTTTTACTTTTATCTAGCGTAAGCTTTTTAGTTTATCTAATTGTTTTACATATGAAGTATAAACCGATAGCTTCGGTTTCAAATGAGGAGTTGCCTTCATGTACCATTATAGTACCGGCATATAATGAAGGTCATCTGGTATATGATACCTTACACAGTCTCGCTAATAGTGACTACCCAGAAAAGAAACTTCAGATAATTGCTATTGATGATGGAAGTAAAGATGATACGTTTACCTGGATACAGCGTGCCAAAGCAGAATTAGGTGACCGTGTGGAAATCTATAAGCAACCTAAGAATATGGGTAAACGACATGCATTATATCGTGGATTCAAATTAGGAAAAGGCGATGTATTTATTACTGTTGATAGTGATTCTATTGTTAAAAAAGACACTTTGCGTAATATGGTTTCTCCTTTTGTAAAAAATGAGAATTGTGGAGCAGTTGCAGGAAATGTACGTGTTTTAAACAATAAGAAAGCAATTATTCCACGTATGCTCAGTGTTAGTTTTATATTTAGTTTTGAATTTGTACGCTCTGCACAAAGTGTATTAGGTTCAGTAATGTGTACACCTGGAGCCCTATCTGCATACAGAAAAGAATCGGTAATGAATTGTCTTGAAGATTGGATTAACCAGACCTTTATGGATCAACCATCAGATATTGGTGAAGATCGTGCTATGACAAATATGATTCTAAAACAAGGATATCACGTACTATTTCAGTCCAATGCTTATGTGTATACTGATACTCCTGTACGATACAAAAATCTATATAAAATGTATATCCGTTGGGAGAGAAGTAATGTACGCGAAAACATCATGATGAGCCGTTTTGCTTTTACCAACTTCCGAGAAGGTAAAAAATTAGGTACGCGTATCTTATTGCTTATGCAGTGGAAAAAAGTCTTACTTTCTTATCCTTTGCTTCTATTAATGCTATGGACAATATTTCACTATCCACTAATGTTTCTGAGCGCTACTTTTGTCGGTATATTGATTTTTTCAAGTGTACAAGCGTTCTTTTTTGCTTCAAAAAGTGATAATAAGAAGGAAGCAATCTGGGCATATACATATAGTATTTTTTACGCACTTTCACTATTCTGGATCACACCTTATGCAATTGCAACTGCGGGAAGAAGTGGTTGGTTAACCAGAGGATAATTTAACGTATAATACTTCCATGTATTAGTTACAGTAAATATAAATGCACTTAATGGGCAAGACTAAGTAAATTTCACTTAGTTCTTGCCCATTAATCATTACAAGATGCATTAGATTATTCTTTCTTCTAGACTTCATTGATAATGCGAATACTTTAGACTTCAATCATCTCAATTTTCGTAAAATATATAAATTCGGCTACTTGCAGTTGTTCTGAATAAATTAGATAAAGAATTGTTTAAACAATTGATTCCAATACATTGAAATCAATATTCTGTCGAATATAGGGGTTTCTATGTGTTAGGACAGGAAATTAATCATTCCTATATAGTAAGTATGGTGATCAGCTTAGCCTTTATAATTCAACTTGATCTCTTAAAAAAAATTATTTATATAAGCCAAAAAGCATAAAAATAATTTTATAGTGCTATACCTAGATAGACTACATGTCCAGATCATTTAATTAATTTCAAAAATAAAAAACAAGTAATTGCAGAAGTAAGAATCAAAAAAAAATCTCATTTTTAAAACATTCAATAACTATTAAAGTATGTTCTAAAAACAAGAAATCAAAATAGTAAGTAATCTTTCTTACAAACTATACGTAACCATTTATAAAATTAAGCCACTATTTTGAAAGTTCAGCAAGCTCAGCTTTTGAGAATGCATGATCTCCCTTAAGATAGCTATTGGCTTCGCTCAGATATTTATAAATTATTTTTTTCCCTTCCTGACTCGGTAGTTTTTTTAGATTACGCACCAAAAACTCTTTATCATCTATTCGATCTTTACTATAATTGAGAAATGAGGGCGCATGGGTTTGCACAGACCAACGGATAAAACGCAGATCAATATTGTCTTTTTGTTTGACAATAACAGATTCTAATAAGTTTTTACCCTTCTTAAACTGGCTTAATTTGGTGAATGGATTGTTTTTATGTTTTGCCCAAAGAATCTCATATGCGGCAAGATATCCTTTTTCGGTTACTGTATTTGCTCCCTCATCTAAGATTTTAAGATTCGTTTCACAGAGCTTTTTATCTTTAACAGCTAAAGCATAATCTGAGCGCATCTTATCAATATTGATTTGACCAAAACATGTGATCGAGCTTACCACGAAAAAAAGACAGACATAAAAACGTATTCCCATACTCAATTTAATTTAAAAAATGATACTCAATGATATAACCTCAAAAACCTGTTATACATTATATTATTAAACAAAACAGTTCCACAAGGACAACTCATAAGCTGTCCTTGACCGAACATATTTTTATTATATAACAACACAGAACGGCTTTAAGTTTGTTTGGTTTTTACTCTTCTCGATTAGTCTGAGTAGCTGCAGACTATAATCCCGAGCAAATTATAAAAAAACGATCCGTTAAAAATCATAAATCTTTTTATATATGTTAAATTATCTATTTTATATTATTTTGTCAAGTCCAAATCAAAGATCAATTTCCTTTTCGATTATTGTAGCAAAAGATATCCATAAATAATTTATCATTAGGCTGACAAGAAACATAAAAAGGCCGCCAACTTAAATGTATTTGACGGCCTCTAATGATATAAATGTTAAGACTTCTTATTTTTGTTTTGCTAGAAACGCAACTAGTGAAGCAAATTCTTCAACTGTTAATGAATTTGCCAATCCAGCGGGCATCATGGAGTTACCCATTTCCTTACGTTTTGCAATATTAGCTTTTTTGATTGTCGTAACAGATCCAGCAATATCTCTCAATACAACTTTATCAGCAGTTTCCTGTGTCACAAAACCCATAAAACTCTTTTTGTCTTTAGTGCTGATCAAAACTGTTGCAAATCCTTGAGAAATTGAAGCATTTGGTTTTAAAATTGATTCGGCAATCTGTTCACGATTCATGATTGCACCAATTTGTCCCATAAATGGTCCTTTCATCGTTTCACTTTTACTAAGACTATGACATGCAAAACATCCTTGTTTTGTAAATAGCGCTTTTCCTTTTACCGGATCACCTTTTATTTTAGCTAATGCTAACATAATATCCTCAATGGATGTTTTTCCTACTTGCCCTTTTTGGTTTTTGATTTTTTCTAAATCAACTTTTTTCTCCTTAACTTCTTTTACAGCAACCTCTTTCTTAGCAACATTAAAAGAAGCAATTTCCATACGGAATTTCTCATTTAGATCTGAAAAAAATTGTTTTTTCGTCGCTCCAGCTTTTACGCTCTCTGCCTTCAGGAATTTCTCAATGACCGATGAAGATTCCCAAACAACTCCTTTATAGTATGGCCCGTGCGAATCTGGACGAGTTCCCCACCACCACGAGGCATCATAAGCATCTTCTTTCTTATATAAGCGAGCTAAGGTTACTAGAATCTTATCTTTAAATTTTTGATCTTTTGATTTTCCATAAGCAGCGATTAAGCCATCAACTGCTCTGGCATCGTGCATATAACGCATAGCCCATAAAGCTAGATCAGGATTTTCTGTTCCCAAAAAACCTACACTTGCATTAACTGCATTTAAGCGAACTAACGCTTTAACCGCTAGATGTGCAGGTATAATTGCGGCATTAGGTTTATCGTGTGGCCCCTCCACTCCTTTAGCGGGAGCAACAAAAGATGCTGGCACCTTTGTCTGCAATAATGCATTAGCAGCTTCTACTCGGCCCAAGCGACCCAAACCAACCATTGAAGCCGTTTGTACACGTACGGAAGCATCTTTCAATCCATCAATGAATGGATCAATTGGCACTTGCTCTAATGATCCCATACGGTCAGTCAAAGCACGTAACGCAAATTCACGGATCTGATCCTCCTTTGTAAGTTCAACCAAAACCGGAATTGCTTTTTCCTTTGCCAACTGTGCATAAGTATATATTGCGGCAACACGAGCACTGAGCCCTAAACTCTTGTCTTTAGCAATACTAATAGCAGCTGCTGTTGCTTCATCTGATGATCTGGAAACAAGTTCTTGTGACGCGTAAAGCCTAGTTGTTGCACTACCCGATTTCAAAAGATTAGTTAACTCGCCAATAGATGCTTTCTTCGTATTAGGAAAAGCTTTGTATGTCCATCCTTTTGGTACTACGCGCGCAACATAACCTTTATCCGGGTTACCTGAGTAACCAGCTCCATCCCAAGCTGCTAGATATAACCTGCCGGAACCATCCACATCTAAATCTGTAATTTGTGGCAATTGGATAAATTCTTCTTCTTTTTGTGTAAAACTTGGTCCATCTGGTATAACATGATGCATATATAAGAAGCTTCTGCCCCAATCCGCCATCATCGGTACCTTATTATATTTTTCAGGCCAGGTATCCTCGTCCATATATAAAGATCCTGTACCCGATCCACCACCTAACATGGCCAAAGCAGGAATAATCTCTTCTGTAAAATTTTGGAATAACAAAGGATAGCCGTACTCTCCAGATTGAATCTGATGCGAAAAACGAATGTCCCAACCGCCACCATCATTGGTATTATCACGGGTAAAGATATTCATATATGGATCAATAGCGACATCATAGATATTACGTAATCCATGTGTATATATTTCCATTTCTTTTCCATCAGGACGCACACGTAAAATTCCTCCCCCCAGCATGGTCAATTTCTTGCCATCTGTACCTGTTGCATTATGAAATCCAAAATCACCAACTGCAATATACATCCAACCATCAATACCCATCCGTATTCCATTAGTAGCATGATCCGTACCACGCTCTTGAATATATTTGGTATTACTTAGACCCACTATAAGTGGTTTAGCTACCCCATCCGCAACCCCATCTTGATTTTTATCTTCAAATACAACTAAATCCATTCCTGTTGCTTTTCCAGTCGATGCATCAAACGTCGTATGCAAAACGAAAACTTGATCACCTAAAACAAAAATACCACGAGGATTATCAACACGTGCAAAATCAGTATGCTTATCCATTTTCCCGTCATTGTCCGTGTCAACAAATCTGCGGATAAACCCTTTACCCATATCTTTTCCTAAAGATCCGATCATATCAACCCCAACGTAAACTTCACCCGTAGGCGCCACAGCTAAACAAGCTGGACTAGGAGTAAGATCCGCGGTTGTAAAAGAGGTCATAATCAGGTCTGCCGGAGCTCCTGATAAAGTTTTTAAGCTATCCTGAGCATGTAATGTAGCTGTAGTTGAATAATGTACATTTTCATTTTTTACTTTTTGATGTACTGGCTTTTCAATATTATTGGTAAATCCCAATAATATAGGAAAGAGAAATAATAGGTTTAGTTTCCTTTTCATTGTAAGGTATTATAATTGCATAAATATTGAGCAAATTACAACTAATGAATCTAATAACTATAATAATAGCAAAAATATTACGAAAATTGAAAGAAATTTCCATTTTTTAAGATCATAATTATTTCAAAAACTGTAATAAATTCCTATATTCACGGTCTTTTGTCTATTCAATAAAAATATACTACTAATCAAATTTGTCTGCATGCTAAACACACAAACCAATTCGCTCACACACGATCTTAATAAACCACATTACAACGTACTGGATGGACTTCGGGGTGTAGCAGCAATTACTGTGGTATGTTTTCACATTTTTGAAGCATTCGCGACCAGTCATTTGGATCAACGTATCAATCATGGTTACCTAGCTGTTGATTTTTTCTTTATTTTATCTGGATTTGTTATCGGTTATGCCTATGATGATCGCTGGTCAAAAATGTCAACAAAAGATTTTATCAGACGCAGAATCATACGGCTACACCCGATGGTTGTAATGGGAGCTGTTATAGGTGCAATTATGTTTTACTTTCAAGGATGTTCAGTATGGGATGTATCATCCGTAACGATAACGGCTTTACTTGGAGCAACATTATTAAATGCATTACTTATTCCGGCCATGCCGGGACATGAAGTTCGGGGTCTAGGTGAGATGTTTCCGCTAAACGGACCGAGCTGGTCATTATTCTTTGAATATATTGGAAATATTCTTTATGCCTTAATTATTCGAAAATTTTCAACAAAGATTCTAGCACTACTAGTTTTTATTTCGGGTTGTGGTTTAGCAACATTTGCCATTGCAGGACCGTACGGGGACATTTGCGCCGGTTTCTCGTTAACTGAAATAGAATTTACAGCAGGATTTTTACGCGTTCTATTTTCTTTCTCTGCCGGCTTATTGCTCTCCCGAATTTTCAGACCCGCTCATATTAAGGGAGCCTTTTGGATATGCAGTATCACTATAGTGACCCTATTAGCCCTACCCCGCCTAGGTGGAGCAGAGCACTTGTGGATAAATGGGCTATATGACACCATTTGTTGCGTAGTAATATTCCCTATTCTTGTCTATCTGGGCGCTTCAGGCAAAAGCACAGATAAATATACAATTCGATTATGTCGATTCTTAGGAGACATTTCTTACCCATTATATACTGTACATTATCCTTTTATTTATCTTTACTATGCCTGGGTAAAAAATAATAAACTCACTTTCGAGCAATCCTTACCTGGCGCGGCAGCTGTAGTCATAGGAAGTATTATTTTGGCTTATATCTGTTTAAAATTATATGATATTCCTGTTAGAAATTACCTAGCAAAACGATTTGCAAAGTCGAAAAAAGGTTAAGTTTAAAACTTATAAATAACAGATAAAAACAATTAAACTAACCTTTGCTTTTCACTGTAGTAAAATCGACAAAAAATTAGCGATATTAAATTTAAATTATTAAAACGGAACCTATTTATGAATAAGAAACCACTCAGTGAATACAGTAATGAAGAATTGCTGCAAGCAAAAAAAACAACGGCAGTCATAGCCATTACGTTAACCTCAATGTTGGTACTGCTATTAGCAATGGGGATTTATATTTCCATAACCAAAAAGTTCAGTGCCCTTTTAGCGATACCTTTTTCACTATCAACGATCGCAATCATTCTTTTCAAAAAGCTAAAGGAAATTACAGCGGAACTGAAAAATAGAGAAACAAATGAATTCAAAAACAAAACTGAAATCTAACCTTTAAGAATTGTCATACATTAAGATTGAAAATTAAAACTTTTTAAATCATGAAATAATCCATTATTCCATTCCAACATGCAGTCGTTATAAATCCTACTAAAATACTGATCCCTATGATCAGATTCACTAACCGGGCATTTAACCGAAACTGCTCTGCAATAATGCCCGAGGTAATTAATGTTGGCATAGCGGCTTCAAATATACTGATGCGGGCGATATCCCCTTTAATACCCATAATAACCGCAATAAACAGTACCAAAGCAGGAGCAATCATGAGTTTATATAACATCGCCATTGAAAGTTGTGAAATTTGCTGTTTCCACCCTTTAAACTTGAGCTGTAGACCTACAGAAAACAAAGCAAGCGGACCAACAGTAGCTGCTAATTTATTGATAAACGGTTCTGCTACCTGCAAATCGATAAATTTGGACAAAAAAAGAGCGCTAACACAACCGATAAAAGGAGGAAAAGTAAATAAGCGTTTAATTAATAAAGAAACTTTAACTCCCCCTGTATCGGAAGGATTTCCTTTAACTGCCGCAATAATTCCAATAGTAGACAAAAGAACAAACATTACCTGATCACAAATAATAGCAATACTCAGATCATGTTCTCCAAAATAGGCCGTAATTAAGGGAAATCCAATAAAAGAAGTATTACTATAACCGCTAGATAATTCTAAAGTACTGCGGGTACGTTGCCCATACTTTTTATAACGACAGTAGAATTCCATAAATACCCAACTTCCTGCCCAGACAATAATGGGAGAGATTGCAGGAAAAACCATCTGATTACTCCATGTGATATGTGGAATATACTTAAATGATACAGCTGGTAAAGCTAAATACAATATCCAGATATTAATACCTCTATGTGCATCATGAGGCATGAATTTGGCATGCTGAAAGATCATTCCTGCACTAATACAGAAAGCGATCATTACAAAATTGTCCATGTGAAAATTTGCTATTTTATGACAGCAAAATTATCACCCTGTTAATCCCTATCGCATGTATAAAAACAACATTAGTATGTATATTTGTTTTAAACAAAAAATAAATAAGTTATAATAATCATGGTAATCAACGGTATTTAGAACAATTTTTGAGTATTGGAAGAGATGTATCACGAAGTTTAACAAAGAGAAGTACTACATAAAACAGCCTCGCATATGACCAAACTCAAGCAATTTGATGCGTTGAAGTTATTTGACTTTGAGGAATCCAACTTCCACCTAACCGTTCATGGGCAGAACTACTATGAGCTGGTATATATTTATAAAGGGTCGGGAATTCATGAGATCAACAACAACAGCTTAGCCTATAACGCAGGAGATCTCTTTGTAATATCACCTGACGATCAACATAATTTCAAAATTGAAAAACGGACAAGGGTAATAGCAATCAAATTCACTGACGATTATTTCAGTAATAGCAATCATTGGACGCAACAGAATCAAACAATAAATAAGCCTATTGCGATCATGAATAATAAAATATTGAAAGAAATAAAACTAGATTTCAATCCAGAGATAAGGAAAATATTAAGGAATACAATAGATAATATCTTACTTTATAATAGTGTTGGATCACTTTCCACATCTCCACTTGTTTTCCATCAGATTCTTTCCATATTCGGGATAATCATAGAAACGATGACGAAAATGTTATTATTTGGAATAAATGATTTCCCGGCAAAGGAACTTCTTATTTCTTATATTCACCAACATATTTATGAACCAAAGCAAATACAAATTAAACAAATTGCAGCCCACTTCAATATTGCGCCTACTTACTTCAGCACCTATTTTAAAAGAAACTTCGACATGGGTTATCGCGACTATCTAACAGCATATAAAATAACATTGATCGATAAACGATTAACGTCAGGACTTTTTACTTTCAGACAGATTGCTGACGAATTTGGATTCAACGACGAAAGTCATTTCTCTCATTTCTATAAAAATAGCAAAGGCGTCAGTCCATCTGCTTATTCCAGATCAAAAAAGTAGGAACTAGATTACGCATTTGCACCTTATTCAGATCCTGTATAATAAAAAAGAGACTTTTAAAAAGTCTCTTTTCAACCTACCTTCTTGAAATATCCTGAATGTTTATCAGTAAGTTAAAGTTTATGCATTTCCTCTAATAACACGCAACAATACTACAATTATTGCAATGACTAATAAAGCGTGGATAATACCGCCACTGTAGAAACCTCCTAAAAAACTGATCGCCCAGATAATGACTAAAATGACTGCGATTATATATAATAAATTTCCCATAATATATGTTATTTTAATGTTTTTAATATTTAGCAACTTAATTATATAACAATAGTAACCGAGCATAAGTTTGTTTGTCTAAACAAAAAACTGATGATTTTTTTTTAAAAATTAGGCGGTATTCTGAATAAAACTGAAAATCAACATCTTAAACAGCTCACGATCTGCCCCCCATCCTTTTATTACACTAAAAATTGCGCAATCGATTTCATTAAAAACAGCTGCAAATTATACAAAGAAAACTTCCTACCTTAATACCATTGCGGAAAGAATACGCAATAAAAACCCATTATAAACAGATCCTTTTATGAGAAAATTAATGATTCACAGCGTATTTCTCGCTGCATTGAGCACAATAGCGTGTTCAAAGGAAATTGTAAAATCGGGATTAGAAAAGCCTTCAGATCTAATCTCACAGAGTGACAAAGATTTACTTAACCTCACATTGACAGGTAGTAATGCAGCTCCTTCACAACATCTTGTTTACAGTTTCACTTCTGATGCAATATTGAAAATGAGCAAAATAAAGATCACAAATACGGCGAAAACAGAATACTTTTCTGTCCTAAATTATAACGGAGGTTATATGGGACTTCAAGATACACCAGACCTGCGCTATGGCACCTCCAATATTATGCTCGCATCACTGTGGGACAAAAATACTGCAACAAATAATTTAGCGTTTTACTCTTATCTCGATAGCAAAACAATTGCCAGCCGATTTGGTGGTGAAGGCGATGGGCAAAAAACATTAAATCCTTATAATTGGACGCTCAACACCTGGTATAATATGGTCATTCGTTCCTGGAAGGAAAATGGAAAAATATATATTGCCAATTTTGTTCAAGATTTATCTACAGGAAAATGGTTGCATACCTCTACAATTGGCCGTGAAGCAAGCGCAGGATATCTGGGGTCAGGTACTGGAACATTTTTAGAAAATTGGGTCGGAGATAATCCAAATTATGATGGTAGATTTCACCGTAAAGCATTTCTTAAAGACAATTGGAATTTAAGTATCAATAACGTTTGGGAAAAATCAAGTAGCCGATATTTCTCTGCCAATGACAATGATTCAGTACGTAATGGTCAATTTGATCGCGCCTTTAATGTCGGATACAACAGTACAGAAGACGCATATTTCATGGAACACGGCGGTTCCACCACGCCAGATCCAGCCTTTGGTACAGGGCGGGTACTAAATTTACCAGCACAGACAGGTCAAGGTAATGCACCTGAATTAACGACCATAGAGAACAGCTATAATACTGCACGTTACCACAACAACAAGCTGATTGTATCCTGGGGAATAAATGAAAACAAATCACCGCAGCTTAGTTATAAACTTGAGCTTTTAAATGCTTCAGGGTCTGTAATACAAACGCAGGAGAAAATTAAACCCGAAAAAAGAGTGGACACGTTATCAAGCAGTTTAACATCAGGAAATTATACAGTCCGCATAACATTAACAGATATTTTTAATCAACAAGCACCCTCAAAATTAATTCCGCTCACCATTTTCAGTGCGAATGATACCTACAAAATAAAAAATGTAAGCAGCGGCAAATACCTCACTGTTCGCGATAATAGTACTGCTAATGCAGCTCAGATCGTACAGTATAGCAATAGCATAAGTGATTCACAAAAATGGAAAATCGTTGCCGGAAGCGCTGGGTATGCTTTAGTAAACGTTGCTAGTTCCAAATCTATCGATATTCCTGGAAGTATAGATGACATCAACACAGGATTAATTCAATATACCAATTCGACAAACCAAAATCAACAATGGACCATCAATTTTCTGGAAAGCAACAATACGGTATACATTAAAACCATTCTGAGCAAAGGATACATTATCGACAATCCCGGAAGTAGTACGAGTGATAATACACAAGTTGTATTATACAGTATCAATAATAATATTGGTACTAATAATCAAAAATGGGTTCTAGAAAAGCAATAAATTAAAATCTCCAGTAGTAATTCCAATTCTGGTACTACTGGAGATACCTTGAGAAAATCAAATAGCAGATTGATTATTTTTTTTCAAAAACTTTTACTCTTTTGCGCGATACACTGCTCCCGACTTTGGTTTCTGAACAATTAGTAAAGTATAGATCAAATAAACAGGTACGAATAACTTTAATTCTTCATAAAAGTACGATCGAGATCTATTTATTAATATTTTTACCTAACGTAGTTTCAAAGATCGTCATCACAGCAGCATGATCAGAAGCCCAAACGTCATCAATTTCCGGACTTGTCCTAATGACTTTTGATGAGATCGCCTGAATAGCCCCCTTATAGTAAATAAAATCTATTCTGGCATCAGGCATTTGACCATATATGGGTGCAAAAGTGCCGCCCTGATTACCTAATTCGTCAGGATTAATTTCACGAAAAGAATCCTTAAAACCGTTTTCTATCATAAACTTCGATGTCGGAAATGGTACAGCACCATAACCAAAATGCAGTTCTTTAGTTTTTTCAGTCCAGTCCAGGTGACTATAAGAATTGAAATCGCCGCCTATTATAATAGGCTGATCTACAGCTTCAACATAAGGATCAACATCCTTTTCTAATAAATTTTTCACATCCACCAAAGAAAGTATAGCGTCTTCTGCAACCCAGGTTTTAGGTTCCATACCGAAGTTTTGATAACCACTTGTATATTCAGGTCGATACGCATATCTAAGCCAGCAGCCATTCACTATAATATCACGTCCATTAGGTAGTTTGATCGTTGCAGGATTAGATTTAAACGGTTCACTTGATTGGATCTTCTTGATAGGATATCTACTGAACAATGCCAGATTGTCCTTTGAAGATTTGGTTTGTAAATAAAATCCCAAAGTTTTTGCGATCGTATCCTGTGCACCATAACCTTCCTGCATGGTAATAATATCTGCATTAGAAGTTTGGATCAAATCAATAATACGTTCTCGGCCTTTATCTTTACCCAAATGCACACCACCATGCCAGATATTCCACTGAAGCACTTTAACAAAATTATTCTTGTCTTTAGGAGTAACAAACTGTTTAACTTTTGATTCCTCTATCTCAGGTTTATATTTTTTTCCAGACAAAACGAAATCAGTAATGAGCGCCCCCAGTTGATTCCCGATCTCCGCTTTATCTTGGACAGTGGCACTAACGAGAAAATAATTAACACCTGGTTTTAAGTAAAATTTATTTTTTGCATTCTTATTTCTAAAAATCATCTTTTTTTCGAGATGCTGTGTACCATCGAAAATAGGCTGTTTAATATTCGATTTAGGATACTGCCCCGTATAATACAATTTTATACCATTGAGATCTTTCAAAGAAGAGTTTTGCGTGAGATCAAGCTTAATTTCGTCCAAGCTAAGCGCTTTTTGATCACCCTGTACCACAATCCTCAATTTTAACAGCTGGCCATCTACAGTACCTTGTTCTAAATCCCACTCATTCTGTACAACGACCGCATTAAACAATTGCTGTTTCTTATTAAAATTCTGAAAAGAAACATTGGTATTTTCTACCGTATATGCCATCGGAAGCTGGCCATAATAGTCACTGCGTCCATTTCTCAAGTGATAAGATAGATGTCCCTTTCCTACCCAGTTTACCGATACCACATCTTTAAAATCATCAAATGTATAATAGCCTACGAGGGCAGAAAACTGGGGATGAGTTCTTTCAACAGATCTATTTTTCCACTTATTGATTACGTTGATAGGAACAGCTTTTGACCAAATTCTAACCTCATCAATATATCCACCAAAACTTTGTTTTTTCTCGTGGAGACCAATAGCACCTGGTAAAATGGCAACAACTGTATCTTTACGAGCCACTTCTTTACCATCTAAGTATAAAAAAGTAGACTTCCCATTACAGGAAGCCGCAACGTGGTGCCAATTATCATCCAATTGCTCAGAAGCCGTAAGTCCAGCCCCATTACTATGTAGATAACCATTCTTAATGACAAGAGGCATATTATCGCAGCTATTTAGATCGCTATACTCACCGCCACCAAAGATAGCTTCATACTCCTTCCATATACGATCATCTCCTTTTATCCATGCTTCTATCGTCCATTCATTCCGTAAAACACCCATACCCGTTCTTACATCATTATCATGACCATCTAAACGCAATGCTAGGTTATGGAAAGATTTTTGAGGATAATTTTTAGGTTTTTGTACAGCAAATGAGCACAGGCAAACGATAAGGAGAAAAGATAATAGTTGATATCTTAGGTACATAATTATTGGTTTGAAGTATAACAAAAATGAGCCAAACTTAATTGTCGTCCCTTTTTCATGTGCCATTCATAGGAAAAGCGCATAAAAAACGATAACAATAAATAAGTCAACCTTATTTTTGTATTTCAAATATATAATAATATGCGCAAAAGCCAAGTTGCAAGCCAGATCATCAAGAAGTGTGGTCCACTAGTCCAAACGTCATTAGACTACTGAATCAAACGTTTGCTTATAAAAAAACAGCTCAATGAGCTGTTCCAAAATTGATTTTTAGTACTTAAAATGTTACAGGAAATACGAGAAATACACTTCATCTTGTAGCATTAGAAACTACAATTCTATTCCTATGCTTATTTCCTATATTTATAAATATAGATTAACCTATTTACTGATATGTTCTACGAGCAATTTTTCACATACCATACTACTTAAAACCTCGGTTCCATCACCCGAGTAACTAACAGACATGCTCTTATCAAATAATTCAACAGATTTTATCGTAATCACAGCCCCAAGAATCAATTGACGGCTATTTAAAAATTTAAGCAATTCTTCCGAAGAAGGTCTAACAGCCATAAATTTTACGACATCCCCACTTTTACAATCGCTCAATTTAATAAACTCTTTTAATTTTAATTTACCATTTACATCTGGTATGGGAGAACCATGAGGATCCACTTCAGGAAAACCTAAAATTTCATCCATTTTCTCAAAAAATGCTGGAGATTTTATATGTTCAATTTGTTCCGCAATATCATGTACCTCTTCCCAGCCAAAACCCATTTTCTCCACAAGATACATCTCGGTAAGACGATGCTTCCGAATAATCAATGATGCCTCTTTCTTACCCTTTTCCGTAAGCTTTAATGGTTTATAACTCTCATAAATAACAAAATCCTTTTCACTGAGGCGTTTCATCATACCATTAACGGTAGGCATTTTTATATCCAGCAGTTTACTTAATTCATTTACGCTGGCTTCACCTTTTGTACTCGTCAAAGCAAATAATGCTTTCAGATAATTTTCTTCAGTCTGTGATATCATTATAACAAAACTACTAATTATTAGCACAATCTAACAATATTGTTATAAATAATTTGTTAGTTTGTGCAAACTTTATAGATTTGCATGACTAACAAATAATATTTACATAATGAACATTAACATTTTTTTAATAACAGGAGTCATCATTTTGATGAGTTTGACTCTTTCTGCCCAAACTGCACGTCTAAAAGGTAAAATAACAGATAGCGAAGGAGAACCTATTGAATGGGCCACAGTAAGCATTCCCCTATTAGGTCTTGCCACAAAAGCAGACAGCACAGGAAATTATGAATTGCAAAATATCCCTGTAGGTTCGCATCAGATCAAAGTAAGTTTCATTGGTTTTGCGACAAAGCTTTTAACGTTAACAATAGCAGATACAAAACTTCAAGTAAGAGATGTAGCATTGACCTCGATCAGCAATCGCTTAAATAGTGTCGTTGTAACCGGTACCCGCACGGCGCGCACAAGGTCTGAAAGTCCTGTAGCAGTCAATATCCTAGATAGTAGAACATTCAATATTACACAATCCAACACCTTAGCCGACGGATTATGTTTTCAGCCCGGTTTACGGATGGAAACAGACTGTCAGACCTGCAATTATTCTCAATTGCGGATGAATGGATTAGGAGGTTCTTATTCACAGGTTTTAATTAATAGTCGGCCCGTATTTAGTTCATTGATGAGTTTATATGGATTAGAACAGATACCTGCCAACATGATTGATCGTGTTGAAATTGTCAGGGGGGGCGGATCAGTCTTATATGGTTCATCAGCTATAGCCGGAACAGTCAATATTCTGACCAAGCAAGCCCAAAAAAGCTCCTTTACACTTTCAAATAACAGTTCATTAATGGGCAACAAAACCTGGGATCATTTTTTCAATGCCAATCTAACAGCAGTCAATGAAGAGCAAAATGCGGGAGTTTCTTTCTTTGCATCTCACCGCAACCGTAATTCTTACGATGCAAATGGCGATGGTTTTTCCGAAATGCCTATGTTACAAAACAACTCCTTTGGTTTCAATTCATTTTTTAAGTTATCTCCTCAGGATAAACTAGAAATAAATGGTTGGAGTATCAACGAAGAAAGAAAAGGTGGAAATAAATTGGATCTGCAAGCCGACAAAGCCGACCAGTCCGAATATCGGTTACATAATATCTTAGTAGGAGGTTTCAATTATGAACATCAGGCAAAAGATAAAGAAAGCTCATTTAGCGTTTATGGCGCTGCTCAAAATACAAAAAGAACACATTATACAGGCATAGATCAAATCGATGCCTGGGGCCATACAAAAAATTATTCCATTCAAAGCGGAGTCCAATACAACTACATCAGCTCTGATTTTCTGAATGGAAAAAACACCTTCACCACCGGAATTGAAAATCAATATGAATATACTTTCGATGAAATTAAGGCATATGATTATCTCATTGATCAGCATGTAAATCTATTAGGTGCTTTTTTACAAAGTGACTGGGAAGTAACCCAAAAATTAACCGTGCTATCAGGACTACGGTTAAATAAATCCAATCGTATAGATAAACTTGTACTGACCCCTAGGTTAAGTGCATTATATAAACTTGGTACTGAAACCCAGCTTCGCACATCCTATGCGAGAGGGTTTAAAGCACCGCAAGCATTAGAAACCGACATGCATATGGCTTTTGCCGGAGGTGGAGTTTCCGTCATTAGAACAGATGACAACCTGATCGCAGAAACATCCAATAGCTTTAACGTTTCATTAGATTTCAATAGAGCAAGCGAACATTTTATCTACGGTTTCACGGTAGATGGCTTTTTCACACGACTGTATAATACTTTTGTTTTAGAAGAAATCGGTACCGATCAAAATAACAATCAGCAACTCTTACGAAAAAATGGATCCAGCTCATCCGTAAGAGGAATCACAGCTGAAGGAAGATTCAATTATGATCAGAAAATACAGCTTGAGACGGGTTTAACATTCCAAAAATCAACCTATGATGAAGCTGTATCTTGGTCTTCAACTATATCAGGAACAAGAAAATATCTGCGTTCGCCCGATCTGTACGGTTATTATACACTCAGTTTTTGGCCCCAGAATCGCTTCAATGCCGTTTTATCAGGAGTTTTGACTGGTCCAATGAAAGTACCTCATTTTGCAGGTGCCCCAGGCATTGATCAGGATGTCCTTAACACCTCACCCACATTTTTAGAAAATAACATCAAATTATCCTATCGATTTACCTTAAAACAAATTAAGCAGGATCTTCAATTCAATATCGGTATTCAGAATATGTTCAATCAATATCAGAAAGATTTTGATATCGGTAAAAATAGAGACAGTAATTATATTTATGGTCCTGGTCGACCAAGAACTTTTTTTATCGGATTGAAATTTGGACTGATGTAAACCTGTCCATATTAAAAACAACTTCGTACCGCTCCTTTGTTATGAGCGGTACGAAGTTGTTAGGAAAAAAATATGTCTAAGCTGAAGTTAGCTCCCGTCAAGAATTAATGATGCTCATCCTCTTGCACCGCCAGTCCAATAAAAAGAGAGGAAAGCATTGTAAAGATATAAGCTTGTAAAAATGCCGCCAATAACTTGATAATAAACAAAAAGGACGTCAGTAAAAGTGAAACAACAATACTTCCCCCCAATGTCAATTGATTATTCAATAAGTAAATAATTGCAATAAGCCCCATAATAACAGTGTGACCAGCTACATTATTGGCGAACAGTCGAATCATTAAGGAGAAAGCTTTGGTAAAAATTCCGATAACCTCAATCGGCATCAATGCGATACGAAAAGGAATTGGAACACCTGGCATCCAGAAAATATGCTTCCAATAACTCCTAGATGCCTTCATATTGGTAATGATTAAAGTAAATAAAGCCAAACATAATGTCACCGTAATATTTCCAGTAACATTAAAACCTAAAGGAGTTAACCCAATCAGATTTAAAATCCATATTAAAAAGAAAACAGAAAGAAGATAAGGCAAAAACTCCTGATATTTAGAGCCGATATTAGGCTTAGCCATTTCATCGCGCACATAGATAATAAGAGGCTCTAACACTCGTCCAAATCCCTGTGGCAACTTATTTTTCCGGTATGATCTTGCCAATGCTATAAACATAAAAAACATTAAACCAGCAGTCAAAATCAAACCAACAACATTTTTTGTAATAGACAAATCGATCGGTTTTACAAATTTATTAGCTTCAACTAGCTTATCCCCATTCTCATCAGTTCGATAAATTTTATTATGATCTATACGATAAAACTTATCCTCGATCTGGACAGGACCATCCGTATGGATAAACCTAGATGATGAAAATATGTTAATACCCTCATCTATTAATATCACTGGCAAAGGAAATCCATAAGTGAGGCTATTCTCTTCGTCTTTAAATAACGAAAAATAATAGTCATCCTCCAGATGGTGCTGTATGAAGCGATCTATATTTTCCTTTTGAGAATTCTTTGCATCCGAAGCATTCCCCTTTGACACAGAAACGAACAGTGTGAAAAGAAACAAACAGAACCATTTCAGATTTTTGATATCATGCATTATTCAATTATTAAGAATTTTAGATTTATGGTGTGCATCACGAGACGCACACCATAATGAAGGAGTATTTTATCGATTTAAAAGATAGGCAAAGATCAAAGGAGCAACTATTGTTGCATCGGACTCAATAACATAGCTAGGAGTATCCACGTCCAGCTTACCCCAGGTTATTTTTTCATTCGGGATACATCCGGAATACGAACCAAACGAAGTAGTTGAATCTGTGATCTGACAATAATATCGCCACTTTTTAATATTTTCCATTTCAAGATCCTGCTCCAGCATTGGCGCTACACACATCGCAAAGTCGCCCGCAATTCCACCTCCGATTTGAAAGAAACCGATACCTTGATCAATAGCATGCTTCGCATAGTAGTCAGCTAACCAGACCATATATTCAATACCGCTCTTAACCGTTGATGCTTTTAATTCATTTTTTATAACATAGGAAGCAAAGATATTTCCCATAGTCGAATCCTCCCATCCTGGGACCACAATCGGTAGATTCTTTTCCGCTGCGGCAAGCATCCAGGAGTTTTTAGGATCAATTTCATATACATCCTTAAGAACACCACTTAATAAAAGTTTATACATATACTCATGCGGAAAAAATCTTTCACCAGCTTGCTCAGCATCTTTCCAGATTTTCTCAATATGAACCTGTATTTTCCGGAATGCCTCCTCTTCCGGTATACAGGTATCCGTCACGCGGTTATATTTACTGTTAAGAAGATCTAACTCATCTTGAGGAGTTAAGTCCCTATAATTTGGAATTCTTTTATAATGCGAGTGGGCAACCAAATTCATAATATCTTCCTCGAGGTTAGCACCCGTACAGCTTATGATCGCGATTTTATCCTGTCGAATCATTTCTGCCAATGAAATTCCCAGCTCAGCAGTACTCATTGCTCCGGCTAATGAAACCAACATTTTACCCCCCTGCTCCAAATGAGCTTCATAACCTTTCGCTGCGTCAACCAGACTAGCCGCATTAAAATGTAAAAAATTAGCTTCAAGAAACTGCCTAATCGATCCTATTGTTTTTTTCATATCTGAATTTTGTTTGTTTAGCAAATCATATTTAATATGGGTGTAAAATTGACAAATCAAAAACAGATAAAAATTTACATATGTTAAATAATGCCTACATACAAAATAAGTTCTTTCTTAATGAATCCAGCAGTACTATACCTCCGAACTAAAAAAACAAAAGGGCTTTCAGCCAATTGGATGAAAACCCTTTTACAATTACTCCTACAGCAAATAAAACGCTCATTATTAAATACGTAATATTAATACTGCCCTAACTTTTTTTTCTGATCCTACTTAGTGTAACTTGCGTTATCCCTAGGTAAGAGGCCAAATATTTCAATTGTATCCGACGCAATAAACTCGGGTTTTTACTCACCAACAGCTCATACCTTTCTTTTGCAGATTGTATTTCCCGGGATATCAATTTATTTTCAACTTTTATCAATTCCTTTTCAGCAAGTTTTCGACCCCAATTAGAAATGTAAATATCTTCGTTAAATAAATGTTTTACTGCTTTTATCTCAAGTTCATAAAGTTGACAAGGTTCCATTAATTCTATAAATTCATAACTCCTTTCATTTTCAGCATAGCTTTTCATGGAAAGAATAGTTTCACCTTCCTCACCGAACCAAAAAGTACGTTGCAGGCCTTCATGCTCAGCATAAGCTCGGACAATTCCCTTTTTGATAAAATAGATCGACTTTTCGATTTTATTAGCTTTAATAATAATATGCCCCTTTGGAAAATGTACTTCTCGAATTAATAGCATCAACTTCGAAATCGATTCTTCAGGCAATGGATAAATTTCCACTAATATCTTCTTAAGATCCATACTTACTCATTTATAATCAATTCAATTTTATATATCTATTGTAATCAACCTATCATGCGGAGTACAAAATTGACCAAAAGCATTGATTATAAATTTTACATATGTTAAAAAATGATCCTATCTTATGCTATAAAGAATCAGGAAATTCAACACGTCAGCTTATCTCTTATTAATATCATGACATAAATCCACGAGATCAGCATCAGTTACAATAGATTTAGTATCCGCTAACCGCAAAAAACAGTCATAATACAGCTCAAATTCCTTTTCTACAAATTGTATATCTAGCGTTTGCATCCTATTTTTCAATGCAGCCCTACCGCTTCGGGCTGTCAGTATAAGATCCGGCAACTCGAAACCGATCATCGCAGGATCGATTATTTCATAATTGCTTCTGTCCTTGAGTACACCGTCTTGATGAATTCCCGAAGAATGCGCAAATGCATTTCTCCCAACAATAGCCTTATTCGCCTGAACATCATTCGACATAGCCCTTTCGACCATTTTACTCAACTTACTAATATAGATCGGATTCACAGTCGTATACACTGGCAGATCTTTGATCATAAGCGTCATAATGATTTCCTCCAAAGCGGCATTTCCAGCTCTTTCACCAACACCATTTACAGTGCCTTCCGCTTGGCTAGCGCCAGCTAGCAGACCTACGATCGTATTTGCAGTCGCCATTCCCAGATCATTATGGCAATGGACAGAGATTTTAGCTTTATGAATATTCGGAACAGTGTCAATCACAAATTTTATCTTTTCATAATATTCAAATGGTGTGCAAAAACCATTTGTATCTGGTAAATTAACAACCTTTGCTCCCGCATCAATTACATTTTCAACCATTTTTGCTAAGAATAAATTATCAGCTCTACCAGCATCCTCAGCAAAAAATTGCACCTCTTCAATTTTTTTTGACGCATACCTCACCATTTTAAATGCTACGGCTAAAATTTCATCTCTGGTACTATTAAATTTATTTTTAATATGAATATCCGAAGTCCCGATACCAAGTTGCACACGAGGGCACACTGCATTTTTGAGGGCATCAACCGCAATGTCAATATCCAGTTCACGAGCTCTTGCCAATGCGCACACTTTAGCATTTTTAATTAATTTTGAAACTTCCTGTACGGCTTTAAAATCTGCAGGAGAACTCACAGGGAAACCGGCTTCTATAATATCAACACCGAGAAATTCAAGCTGTTCGGCTATTTCCAGTTTTGATTGAAGAGTCAGCAAGCACCCAGGTCCCTGCTCGCCATCGCGAAGAGTTGTATCGAAAATATCTATTTTTTTCTTATTCATTCTATTTCTTTTTCCCAAAAATAAAGACAGATTTTATTTTGTTATATTTGAAAATAGAGCAATACTTATCTAATTATGCCAAAAGCTTATATATCAACACTAGATTGTACAAAAGTTATTGAAGATGGAAATATTGAGATCCGGTATTTTGGTCAATTTAATACCGAGATACATGATCATGAAAAAGCACAGCTGATCTCCCCCGAAATGAGCGCCGTATATCTCTACTCAGAAAAGGGAAGTTTTTGTATTCCTGCCCGCCACTACGCTTATGTTGACGCACAAGTCAAACATAAATTAATATCAAGATCGCCCAATTTAAAACTCAAGACGATCTTTCTTGATTTGAATAAGGAACAGTATCCTATTGCACATTGGGGAAATATCGCTATTTTCTCTCCATCAAACTTACTGGATAATCTTCTAGCCTTTGGCGTACAACATTGGTCCGATAAAGAACTGAAAGAAGTTGGGTTAGCGTCTTTAAAAAAAATGTTATCATATATATTAGTCAGCCCCCTAAAACTTCATGCACAACCACCAAAATCCGAGTCACTCCTAAAAGTTGTTGAATATATTACGCAATCAATCAGTGAACAGATTACAATAACATCCTTATCCAAACACGTAAATATTCCCGAGAGGACATTGTCAAGACAATTTAAAAAAGAAACAGATATAACCATTTTTCAGTTTATAAAATTAAGCCGTATGCAGCTCGCATTAGAATTATTAGAAGATCAATCACTGCATATTAGTGAAATTGTTTACAGAATCGGTTACGACAGTATTCCGACTTTTTCAAACCTATTCAAAGAATTAATAGGAATCAGCCCTCAGAAATATCGGCAAACCTTCCTCTAACTCTAAAAACTTATCCTAGAAAGACAAAATACCCCTACCCGATTCTTATCAAAGAGGAAGTTTAACGAACAATGCATATGTCGATTAGGGGTCGCAGTATGATATCCTTTATAAACAACAAGCATATGCAATTAGGAATAGCGTCAAATTTTTAAAAAATTGATGACCTATAAATATTAATTGTACATTTACCTGTTCGATTTCATACATTATTTTAGCATATAAAGAAAAGATATGGCAACACTATATATAAAAAACATGGTATGCGACCGCTGTATCATGGTGGTACAGAGTGAATTAAAAAAACTTAACATTCAAACAGAAAATGTGACCCTTGGAAAAGTGGCTTTGAAGCAAGAATTATCGGACGATCAAATTAAAATGCTGAATGAAAATCTATTAGCAAGAGGATTTGAAGTCATTGACGATAAAAAAAGTCAAATCATTGAGGGTATCAAAAACGTTATTATTGAGTTGGTACATTACCAAGACAGTGAAACAAAAAATAACCTATCCGATATTTTGAGCAATAAGTTACAACATGATTATAATTATCTTTCAAACCTATTCTCAGAAGTTGAAAGCACGACGATCGAAAAATACTTTATTGCCCAAAAGATTGAAAAAGTCAAAGAACTGTTAGGATACGACGAATTGTCTTTAAGCGAAATTGCTGACAGCCTTAACTATTCCAGTGTTGCATACTTAAGCAACCAGTTCAAAAAAGTAACAGGGCTTACACCAAGTCAGTTCAAGCAGATCAAAGAAGACAAAAGAACACCGTTGGACGAGGTGTAAATCTTACAACTCTTTTCCATTAAAGTGCAATACCCAAAACCTTAATTGTTCTCAACTTTGTATCATAAAATAAAAGATACAAAATATGGCAACGAATAATAGGCAACCAATATTCCTTCCTTTAGAAGATGTAGACAGCGAACATTGTGCTTTGATTGTTGATAAAGGATTAGCACAGGTTAAAGGTATTGAAAGCCACAAAGTAGAGCTAAACAATCGCCGTGCAACGATAACGGTCAATGATACCGATACCGTGACGGCGGCTGTTAAAGCCATCCAGGATTTAGGTTATGGCGTTACTACTGTAAAACAATCCTTTCCTGTCCTTAATATGACCTGTGCGTCTTGTGCCATCAGTGCAGAAAGTGGTGTTAAATATGCTGACGGCGTCGTCAATGCAGCTGTCAATTTTGCTACAGCAAGACTGTCCGTAGAGTACCTTCCCAATATGACCAGCCCATTAGCGCTCCAAAAAGCAGTGCAGTCCATCGGATTTGATTTACTCATTGAAGATGAAGCCAAAGAACAGGAAACGTTAGAGGCAATACATGAAAAGAAATTCCGTACACTAAAAAATAAAACCATTTGGGCAATCCTACTTTCACTTCCTGTAGTGACTATCGGTATGTTTTTTATGGATATGCCCTATGGCAATGAAATCATGTGGTTTTTTGCCACACCAGTTGTCCTATGGTTAGGTAAAGATTTTTATATCAATGCATGGAAACAAGCAAAACACCGTTCGGCCAATATGGACACCCTAGTAGCCTTAAGCACAGGTATAGCCTATATATTCAGTGTATTCAATATGATTGCACCCGATTTCTGGCATGCAAGAGGATTACACGCACACGTTTACTTTGAAGCTGCTGCCGTGGTCATCGCATTTATTCTCTTAGGAAAACTACTTGAAGAAAAAGCGAAAGGAAACACCTCGTCGGCTATAAAAAAACTGATGGGATTACAACCTAAAACAGTAATGGTAATACAATCTGACGGTACTGAGAAACAAACAGCAATAGAAGATGTAAATGCAGGCGATGTTATATTAGTAAAACCGGGAGAAAAAATTGCTGTAGACGGTATAGTAAAATCAGGTAATTCGTATGTGGATGAAAGCATGCTAAGTGGAGAACCTGTTCCTGTGTTGAAAATCGAAAATGAGAAAGTATTTGCAGGAACCATCAATCAGAAGGGAAGTTTCCAATTTACCGCGGTCAAAGTTGGTAAGGAAACAATGCTTGCTCAAATCATCAGAATGGTTCAGGATGCACAAGGAAGCAAAGCTCCTGTACAAAAACTTGTCGATAAAATCGCAGGTATCTTCGTTCCCGTAGTTATTGGCATTGCGCTTATCACTTTTGTGTTATGGATTGTATTAGGTGGAGAAAGCGGTTTAGTACAGGGTCTTCTGGCTGCAGTAACAGTATTAGTGATTGCATGTCCATGTGCTTTGGGATTAGCTACACCTACCGCAATTATGGTCGGTGTTGGTAAGGGAGCAGAAAATGGAATTTTGATTAAAGATGCTGAAAGTCTTGAATTAGCAAAAAAAGTAAATGCGATTGTTTTAGATAAAACTGGAACCATCACTGAAGGAAAACCACAGGTTACCGGTATCAAATGGTTAAATGAGGATGAAACAGTAAAGCAGATTTTATTCAGTTTAGAAAAACAGTCTGAACACCCTTTAGCTGAAGCAGTCGTTAAACATATGGCAGGTACAGCTCCCGTTTCACTCAGCACATTTGAAAGTATAACAGGCAAAGGTGCAAAAGCAGGTTACAATAATGAAAATTATTGGGCAGGTAATAGAAAATTACTCCTGGAAAACAATATCAGTATTACAGATGAACTGCAGCTGCAAGCTGATAAATGGAGTGAACAATCAAAAACAGTTATCTGGTTTGCAGACAGTCATCAAGCATTGGCCGTACTCGCAATCTCAGACAAGATAAAAGAAACATCTATTGAGGCCATTAAGCAATTGCAACGGATGGGCATCGAATTGTATATGCTTACAGGTGATAATGAAGCTACCGCAAAAGCCATTGCGCAGCAGACGGGCATAGCGAACTACAAGGCCGAAGTACTACCGCAACATAAAGCTGATTTTGTAAAAAAACTACAACAAGAAGGTAAAACAGTAGCAATGGTAGGCGATGGTATTAATGACAGTACCGCACTAGCTACGGCAGATGTCAGTATTGCCATGGGTAAGGGAAGTGATATAGCAATGGATGTCGCCAAAATGACTATTATTTCATCCGACTTGTCAAAAATCTCACAGGCTATACGTCTTTCTAAACAGACTGTAGCAACAATTAAGCAAAACCTGTTCTGGGCATTTATCTATAATCTTATCGGCATTCCCATTGCTGCAGGAATTCTTTTCCCGATCAATGGTTTCTTGCTCAATCCCATGTTTGCTGGAGCAGCAATGGCCCTAAGCAGTGTAAGTGTGGTAAGCAATAGCTTGCGGTTAAAATGGAAAAAATAACCCAATAAGAGCTAGAAGATTATAAACTATTAATCGTAACAATATGAAAATAAACAAATTTATAATAGCGATACTGACCTTGGCAATTGCATTTGTATCAGCTTGTGCTAGCGATAACACAAGTGCAAAAAAAGGACATGATCATCAAGATGGAGATACCCACAATCATACGGAGGTTGCTCAGAATAATGGGGCAACAAAAAGAGTAAACAAGTACGAAAATGAACTCAGTCACGCACTTGATAAAAATGGTAATTTTATTACAGGTTGTCCATCACATAAGGAGATGATCGGTATAGAAGGAGACCAATGTCCGAAATGCGGCTATATGACTATGCTTCCTATTACATGGTCTTTGGAAGGGATCGATACGATAAGAGTAACTAATCTTCCCGACTACACACCTATTGCAAAAAAACAGTAACTATAATTTCGACTTTAAATAAAAAGCACAATATTTAAATCGGCGGTTCCATCATTAAGGGCCGCCTTTTCTATTGAACCACCTTCATCAATTACAGAGAACAGTCTTGACTTCGACACAATACACCATTTCATCAGTAAATATCGCAAATCAAATAGGAAAAAGTGTAATATAGGATTCAATAACTATCCGGTAATTTGCTATATCAAAATTAGTTAAAAATGAAAAAAGTAGAATTGAGTATACCAGACATGCAGAGTGCTCATTGCCAAACAAGAGTGAACAGTGCTGTGCAAGGTATCGCAGGCATTACAATCGAAAAAATTGAAAGTGGCAAGTTGTTCATCAACTATGAAGATGACAATGAAAAAAAGGAGGTAATTGAAACGATTGAAAAAGCGGGTTATAAAGTCGCTGATAACATCACACAAGACTCAAGTTGCGCAACAGGTTGTTGTGGCAATTAAAAGATTTTAAATCTCAGGGATACCTTAAAACACAATAAAGTATCCCTGAAATTATGTTTAGATTATAGCTGATTAATAATAACACCCTGTTTACACCCACTTTATTGAACACTTTTTCCCGACAGATACTACTTATCGGATATTTCATTTAGAAATCCTCTTTTAATACATCTTTCAGTTTACGATATTGCAAACTTAAATCAGCATACATCGTTTTCAACCTATAATTTTCGTCATGTAGATCTATAAACTCTTTCAAGATATCTGTCCCTAAGTCCTTATATTTTTTCTTCAGTTCAAAAATATTTGTCCCTGATACACCATATTTAGCAAACAGCTCCGAACCACTTTTTCCTGATTCATAATCTTTAAGCACATTTAAAATTTGATCTTCCGTATTTTGTCTATTTTTCATTTTTTTTCGCGTTTTTACTTCATACAAAAATCTGCATGATTGATAGTAAATTATTGCTGCTTTTACTTGTTTAGTTTGTAATTTTTAATGCTAATAAATTTGTCGATTATTTTCATGATTCTTAAAATTTCATAAAATAAACAAGAAATAACGTAATATTTTATTACTGATAAAAACGCAATTTTGATCACATAACACAATCAATATTAAACATTTATTTTATCCATGAAACTATTAATCAAAGGAATGGTGTGCGATAGGTGCATATACATTCTGTCAGAAGAATTACCAAAGCTTGGTCTGGAGATTTCCGACATACGCTTAGGTGAAGTAATTCTAAAAGTAAGGGATAAAATCCTTGAAGAGCAAGTTATCAAAACCATGTTGCAGAAGTATGGTTTTGATTTACTATATAACAAAGATCAGAGACTCATCTCGCAGATTAAAAGCGCTGTAGAAAAAGGCATTCAAAAACAATTAGACACTGGCGAACGCATTAAATTCTCAACACTTATCCGCGACGAATTACGTAAAGATTATGATTCATTAAGTGCACTATTCTCATCCTCAGAAGGATGGACACTTGAAAAATTCATTATCTCAAGGAAAATAGAGAAAGTAAAAGAACTGTTATTTTATACACAACTCTCCTTATCTGAAATTGCCTATAGTCTAGGGTACAGTAGTCCTGCACACCTGTCAAACCAGTTGAAGAAATACACAGGTTTTACATCTTCACATTATAAAAGAATGAAACGCAATAAACTAGCAATTATAGAAGAGCAATCAAAAAATAAAAACCAAGTTTAGAAAACTGCTAAAGAAAATTAGCGGTAATAGACCTCATTAATTAATTCAAATATTTATTCGAACTCCTGTTTATATACATGAACAGGAGTTCCTATTTTTTGCCAAGATGTTAAGCGATTCCACTCACGCCATTCAGCAAAAAACGATATAAAACATCAAAATAAATATCATAACTCTTATCTGTAATTCTGTAAAAGTACGGTCGCATTTGTATCTAATTTTGGCAATGAAATTTAATCGATTGTTAAAAATAAAACATCAAAACATGTTATACAAATACACAATACAAAGATTAGGAATTTTAATTCCCATACTCAGCATCTTACTTATTTCTTGTGAAAATAAACAAGAAAAAACGTCAGAAAAAGCACCAACACCATCCGCAGATGCCAGTAAATTACCCGTAGATATCATCATCGCACAGGAAGAGCAACTCGATCAAAAAGAAGCCGTCGTCGGCACCATGATGCCTTATCGAGAAGTTTCCATAGTTGGCGAGCTCCCTCAGAAGATTACTCAGGTATCTTTTAAAGACGGTAGTTATATCAGTCAAGGAACCGTACTTTACAAACTCAATGATGCCGATATCAGATCCCGTTTAAAACAAGTAGGTGCCGAATTGAATCTCGCTAAACTGAATAAAGAAAGACTTGGCAATCTATTAAAAACCGAAACCGTAAAACCGCAAGAATATGATGAGGCCGTTATGCGATTCGAATCTTTAAATGCACAAGAACAGCTGCTTCGAGTAGATTTAGAAAAGACCATAATCCGGGCGCCATTCTCCGGGAAAATTGGTATTTCAAAAGTACATCTCGGAGCCTATGTATCTCCCGGAGAGACACTCGTGACCTTACAGGATCAAAGCGCTATTAAGATCAACTTCTCTGTCCCAGAAAAATACTTACCATTGATAAAGACAGGAAGCAAAATTAAGTTTACATCCGAATTATCCGATACCGAATATTTCGCTACAATAGCAGCTACAGAACCAGGGCTTGAAGCACAAAGCAGAAGCTTACAAGTACAAGCAATAACAAATAATGCTGACGGACAATTCCGGGCAGGTCTATCGGCTAAAGTGTACTTCCAAGTAAATAATCAAGGTGCAAAGGGAATAACAGTTCCAACTGAGGCTTTAGCACCAGGTGAAAAAGGCTATGCTGTTTTTGTGATCAAAAATGGGGTTGCAAAACCGATGGCAGTCACCGTAAGTAACAGAACAGAAAAGGACGCAATCATAACGTCTGGTATCATGCCAAACGATAGCATCATTGTTTCCAACATGCTGCGCTTAGGAGACGGTACTCCCGTAAAAGCTGTCCTGTCAAATTAATTAATTTCAAATCTTAGCTTCATGAGTATATCAGATTTAAGTATAAAAAAACCCGTCTTGGCCGGGGTATTTTCTCTCCTTATCGTCATATTAGGAATAATAGGATGGAAACAACTAGGTATCCGCGAATTCCCGTTAACAGAACCACCCGTCATTACGGTCATTACCTTCTATCCTGGTGCAAGTCCAGATGTAATTGCATCTAAACTGACCAGACCGATGGAAGAATCCATTGCCGAATCAAGTGGCATACGGACCATATCATCCGAATCGCGAGAACAGGTAAGTGTTATTTCAATCGAATTTAATCGGGAAATTGACATTGAGGATGCGCTGAACGATGTTAGAGACAAAGTCTCCAAATCTCGTAAACAGCTCCCGAGCGATGTCGATCCACCAATCGTACAAAAGGCATCATCACCAGACAATCTGGTGGCATTCCTGGAAGTGGAAAGCGACACCAAAAATATAAAAGAAGTAAGTCACCTTGCTTCTACGACTATCAAAGATAGAATGCAGTCTATCCCTGGTATTAATAATGTAGCCATCGTAGGCGAGCATAAGTATGCTATGCGATTGCGCTTTGAACCAGCAAAACTTGCGGCATATCAACTTACTCCTGCCGATATAAGACAAGCATTACTCCGCGAGAATATTGACTTGCCGGCAGGTCGAATCGAAGGAAACAACAGTGAGCTTAGCATCCGGACGATGGGACGCCTAACTTCTGTAAAAGATTTTGAAGAAATGCTCATTAAGCAAGTTGACAATACCATCATAAGATTAAAAGATATTGGATCAGCCGAATTAGGAGAAGAGAATGAACGTACAGCCATCATCAACGAAACAGGAAATCTGAACCGTATCGGTGTCGGTGTTGCTATTCAGATACAACGTGGAGCAAATGCCATAGAAGTAGTCGATGAGTTTTACAGAAGGTTAGATCAATTAAGAAAAGAAGTTCCTTCAGAATATCGCTTGATCGTAGGGTTCGACTATACGCGCTCCGTACGCGAATCCATTAAAGAGGTCGAAGAAACGTTATTCATAGCATTCGGACTCGTGGTCTTGATTATCTTTCTATTCCTGAGAGACTGGAGATCTACTATTATTCCCGTTCTTGCCATTCCGGTATCCATTCTTTCCGGATTTTTCATTATGTATATTGCCGGTTTCACGATCAATATCTTGACACTTCTTGGATTGGTACTTGCCATTGGACTGGTCGTAGATGATGCGATTGTCGTGTTAGAAAATATTTATAAAAAAATTGAAGAGGGTATGTCCCCTATTCAGGCGGCATTTAAAGGTACAAGAGAGATTTATTTTGCGGTTATTTCCACGACAATTACGTTAGCAGCCGTATTTTTACCCATTATTTTTATGGGTGGTATCAGTGGACAACTTTTCAAAGAATTTGCCATTGTCGTATCAGGATCAGTATTGGTCTCAGCATTTGTAGCGCTTACACTGACCCCTATGCTAAGTGCATACTTTTTGAAGAAAAAAGAAAAACCGAGTTGGTTCTATCGTGTCACCGAACCCTTTTTCGTTAGTCTAAACAATGGCTACGCCTATTTACTGATTGCATTTATGCGCGTTCGATGGTTAGCTTGGGTCTTCTTAGCTGGCACTACCCTGCTTATTTATGCTATAGGTAAGCAACTTCCTTCAGAACTAGCACCTGTAGAAGATCGTTCCAACATGAACCTCATCGCTATAGCTCCTGAAGGTGTCTCTTTTGATTATATGAAAAAGCATATGACCGAAGTTGGAAAGTATGTAAATGACTCGACCGACGGATTGTACCAAACCTACTCCATGGTCGCTATTTCATTCATTCCGGCCCCAGCACCGGTCAACGTAGCCGTGCAGAGTATCTATCTTAAAGATCCAAAGGAAAGAAAATCCAGCATTCAGGATCTATATAACCAATATGGAGCAGCTGCGGGTAAATTTAGAGGCTTTCTGCTCTTCCCTTATTTACCTCCAACAATCGGAACCCGTTATGGTGGTGGTATGCCTATTCAATATGTTCTTCAGGCTCCGAACTTAGATAGTCTGACTACCGTGCTTCCAAAATTCCTGGCTGCTGCACGCCAAAGTAAAAAACTGCTATTCATTGATGCTGATCTTAAGATCAACAAACCTGAGGTGAAAGTAAATATCGATCGTGCAAAAGCTTCTATGATGGGCGTATCCATCGAAGAAATAGCCCATACCTTACAACTCTCGTTCTCAGGACAGCGTTACGGATATTTCTTACGTAACGACCGTCAGTACGAAGTGATCGGACAATTAGATCGCCAGTACAGAAATGATAAAAGCGACCTGAATACGATTTATGTCCGTTCAACTTCAGGACAGATGATTCCACTTAATAACCTGATAACAATGGAAGAAGCCGTTAGTCCAGCGGCCATTTATCGCTATGATCAGTATACATCAGCAACTGTATCTGCAGCAACAGCGCCAGGAGTAAGTCTCGCAGAAGGTATAAAGGAAATCGAAAAAATAAAAAAAGAAGTACTGGGCGAAACATTCAAAAGTTCACTTGCCGGTCAGTCCAGAGATTATACCGAAAGTCAAGGCAATATCACCTTTACGCTCATCCTGGCACTCGTACTTATTTATATGATTCTGGCAGCACAATTTGGAAGCATGCGCGATCCACTTACCATTATGCTTACCGTACCCATGGCAATTGCTGGAGCAGTGCTTAGTCTTTACTGGTATGAGCAGAGTTTAAATGTATTCAGCCAGATCGGGATTATTACATTAGTAGGACTGATTACTAAGAACGGAATTCTGATCGTTGAATTTGCCAACCACCTCAAGGAAACAGGCCTTTCGAAATACGATGCTGCGATTCAAGCTGCAGAGCAGCGTTTTAGACCGATCCTTATGACGTCTCTTGCCATGATATTTGGTGCATTACCCATTGCACTGACAGCCAATAGCCGCCAGTCATTAGGAATCGTGATTGCCGGAGGACTTGTCTTTTCAGGTATTCTCACCCTATTTATCATTCCGGCAGTTTACTCGTATTTATCAAGTAAGAAAACTCCAAAAGCTGTTGTTGAGGAACCAACTGAAGAGCGCGCTATCGAAATACAACATTAAGTTAAACTGAAACAGATCATGAGCATACCCACACAAAAAAACGATGAAGCGATCGAAAAATCTTGAATAGGGTTACAAATAAATCTAAAAGGGAAAAAATATGCTCATGATGGTTTCATTTCCTCCGCAATAAGCAGCGATTTGCTTAGCAAAAAATAAAGGAAAAGCATGTATACCGTAACAAGTGAACATCACCACAAATTATAATTCAATGAAAACAAATATCCTATATATCGTTACCCTACTGCTACTCATTGGTAGCAGTAAACCATTGCATGCCCAGAAAAAAATGCTGGCACTCAAAGATGCTTTGGAAATGGCAAAACAGGGAAATAAAGCAATACAGGTGCAAATATTGGAAGAAATCCATACACGAGAAATAACCAATGAAGTCAAAGGTGGATTACTTCCGAGTATCTCGGCTAATGCTGCATACTCGCGCTATTTTGACAGACAGGTTATCTTCCTCCCGGGTTCATTTGCAGGTACTGATAAAGCAGTACAAGATGTGGCTGTCGGTGGTAAAAATGTCTATAATATTTTTGCTACCCTCAACCAGCCCATTCTTGCACCTGGTACGCATCATCTGACAAAAGCTTCAAAGATTAATGAATCGATTCAAAATGAAAAAACAGCTGACCTCAAAAGCCAGATTGCACTTTTGGTCTCTACACGTTATCTTGATATGTTGATGATGAACAGTCAGCTTGATCTACTAGAACAAAGTCTTCAGAGAAATAAAAAAGCACTGCAAGATTCCCGTTCATTATTAGCCCAAGGCAGAGGTTTAAAATCAGATACATTAAGAAGCTTCGTTGCTGTCGCAAATTTGGAATCATCCGTTTCTTACTTAAAAAACAATGTAACGGTAGCAGGCATTGAACTCAAAAGACTGATCGGACTAGAAGATCCTGAAGAAATTGAGCTATCTGACAATCTAGAACTGAACATCGAAACAAGTCAGCATGAGTTTCATCAAGTTGATGCCGCATTGGCTATTGCCGAAAAAAACAGAAAAGATCTCAATATTCAAGAACTTACCATAGAACTGCAACAGAAAAATATGAAGGTGATCCAAGCAGAGCTATTGCCACAGCTTTCTCTAATCGGTCAGTATCAGCTGCAGGCACAAGCGGATAATTTTAAGTTTGGTCAATATGCATTACCCAGAACATCCTTCTTAGGGCTCCAGCTTACAGTACCTGTTTTCAATGGCAACCGTACCAAGTCCAAAATCAACCAGTCCAAAATCAAAATGAGACAGGAAGAAATACGATTAAGCGATTTAAAAGATGAAGTTAAAACCGAGCTTGCAACGTTGATCAGTCAGTGGAAGGAAGCAGTTAACCAATTAAACATCCAAGAAAAAACGGTGCAGTCTGCCACATTAAACCATCAGATGGTAGATGACCGTTTCAAAAATAGTCTGGGGTCAAGACTTGAGTTGACAGATGCTGAACTGGCATTGACACAAGCAAAGATCAACAACCTCAATGCGATATATAAGATACAGGTTCTACATGTAAAATTAAAACATGCTGTTGGGCAGCTAAGCCTATAATTACTTACCATTAATTAAATAAAAAATGAATAAAAATAAAACAGGTACCGTAAATCCAACTGCTCCGTACAGTAAACGCTGGGCAGCACTATTTTTACTATGTACCGCACAATTTATTGTGATCATGGACACTTCTATTATTGGCGTGGCATTACCGGCAATAAAAGCCGATCTTGGCTACTCACAAAGTGGCTTACAATGGATTTTTAATGCCTATGTAATTCTATTTGGAGGTTTCTTATTGCTAGGAGGACGTTTATCCGATCTCTTTGGCGCACGTAAGATTTTCATGTGGGGGTTTGCCATTCTCTCAGGAGCCTCACTTTTAGCGGGTGTGGCCTGGTCAGAGGCCGCCCTCAATACCGGAAGAGCTTTACAGGGCTTAGGCTCTGCACTTATAGCCCCTGCAGCACTAACCTTAGTACTGTCCAAATTTACCGATCCCAAAGAACTCAATAAAGCATTAGGTTTCTGGGGGGCTTCTGCTGCTGCAGGTGGTTCAGCCGGTGTATTCCTTGGTGGAGCCATAACCGAATGGCTCTCGTGGCATTGGTTATTCTTAATTAATATTCCAGTAGGACTTGCTGTATTATTTTTCAGTCAAAAACTACTGTTCAAAGGAACTACCCGTAAAGGAAAAGTAGATATCGTCGGTGCAATTTTAGCAACGGTAGCCCTTATTGTGATGGTATATGCTATTATATCTGCAGAAAATGCCGGTTGGATATCAGTCCAAACCATTGGATTACTGGGCTTATCATTGTTGCTGTTCAATATTTTCATTATCATACAGAAACAGAAAAGTGAGCCCTTAATTCCTCTTGCTATTTTTAAAGTCCCTAATCTTTTATCAGGTAACGTGGTGATGGCATTATTAGCGGCAGCATGGATACCCTTATGGTTTTTTCTCAATCTTTACCTGCAGCAAACCCTGCATTACACAGCTTTCAATAGTGGACTTGCTCTTTTACCGATGACAATTGCGATCATGTTTCTGATGGTTGGTCTTACAGGTAAATTAGTCGCTCGATTTGGCTTCAAAGCAAATATGGTAGCAGGTCTGCTTGCCTTAGCAGGTTCACTCCTTCTTTTTAGCACAATCCCTCCTGATGGTACATTTATAATCAATGTATTGCCAGCATCTTTATTAGGCGCTTTAGGTATGTCACTAACGTATATACCTGGCACTATCGCTTCGATGTCAGGTGCCAAACCTGAGGAAACCGGCCTTGCTTCCGGTCTGGTAAATACCAGCTATCAAATCGGTTCAGCTCTAGGACTGGCTATAATAGTTGCCATTTCCGCGGCAAAAACCAATGCTATAAAAGCAACAGGAGCCACAGAAGCTACCGCTTTGAACACAGGTTTTCAAACCGGTTTTTTTGCAGCTTCCATCATATGTCTCATTGCAGCAGTCATGGCTGTAATTTTCATTAAGACACTTAAAAAGTAAACGTTAAAACCATATGAAAAAATATAAATGGACCACGCATCAGGTTATACAGGAGACTAAAGACGCTGTAACCATATTTTTCAGTACTGACCAGGATACGATTGAATATCAGCCTGGTCAGTATCTTAATATTTCCTGTATTGTTAACGGAGAACCCCTACAGAGATCCTATTCCTTTAGCTCCGCACCTGCCGATAAATTCCCGTCCATTACAGTTAAACGAGTTGCTGGTGGAAAAATGAGCAATTATCTAGTGGACAATGCAAAAAATATTAGCGAGTGGGATATCGATGCACCTATAGGCAACTTTATCTTGAAGAAACATATTATCCCTGATTCAGAACTTGTTTTTCTTGCAGGTGGAAGTGGAATATCACCCTTGTTCTCTATGCTAAAAAGTCTTATTAAAACAGCTTGTCCCCCTCTGTTGCTATATTCCACCAGCAGTCCGGAGGATACCATATTCAAATTCCAACTGGAAGAAATGGAAAAGAACAAGCAGTTGCGTATTTTTCATTCATTTACGGGTCTTAATAAAGAGATTAAAGGCATTAACAGTATCTCCGGTCGATTTTCTCAACCGATCATTAAAAGCTTGATCGGACAGTATATAAAGCAAAAAAATAAAGCTCATTACTTCATATGTGGTCCAGTAGAACTGATGCAGTTGTATCGTGAGACACTGCTCGCTTTACAGATACCCGAATCAAATATCCATACCGAATATTTTGATCCGGTCATAACCGATAAGATCATCGTTATCGAGAACGAAGAGCACAGAGAAATACTGGTCAGCTACTTTGAGACTCATTACAGAGACAATGAAGAACAGACCTACGAGTGTACTTCTCTCATTGATGTACAACCAGGACAATCCCTTTTAGAAGCCATTAGTGCCCATGCCATTCAGGTGCCCAGTTCATGTAAAAAAGGCACCTGCGGTTCATGCTGGGCAATCCAAGAAAATGGCCAGATCAAAATGGTAAACAATTATGCCCTCTCGGATGAAGAAGTCACTGAAGGTAAAATTCTACTTTGCCAGAGCTATCCTTTAGATCAGTCTGTTTCCATTGTCATCGCATAATAGTATGAAGCCGTCTAAACACTATCCGGGATACTATTGAGAGTAAGATTACACATGACACGATAATAAAAACAGCATAATCAATAGCATGACTATAATCAGTAAATATTACAAATCAAATAGCAAATAACGTAAAGTGCCACCGTATTTTTTTACTGAAATTTGTACTATAAACAAACGCTAAAAAATAAAATAAAATGGATAGCAATAATCAAAATTTTCAATTCAAGACCAATATTAACTGCAGTGGCTGTGTAACTAAAGTAACTCCTTTTCTAACTGATAAAACGGGTATTAACCATTGGGAAGTAGACGTTTCTAGTAGAGATAAAGTACTTACAGTTAAGACAGATGGGATATCGGAACAGGAAGTTATCGAGATCGTAGAGAAATCAGGTTTTAAAATCGAACCTTTAAAATCTTAAAAAAGAATTAAACAGATTCTTTAAACACTAAGAATTTTGGGTTAAGTAATTGCGGAAGCATATCGAAATTCCGCAATTACACCCAAAGCAAATCTTCAGATATGGAAAACCACCGCCATGCACCTCAGATGAGCATATACACCTGTCCTATGCCCCCCGAAGTGAACGGGACTCAAGGCAACAGCTGTTCGACATGTGGAATGGATCTGAGATCTGTTCAACAGGAAAATCCAGATCAATATCAGGTACAATTAACAACTTTACCACAGATTATTGAAGCAGGACATCCCGTTAGACTACTAATTGCAATCAAAAAAAACCAAAAACAAGTAGCATTGGACATTTCTGATGAAATGAACATTCATGTCATGGTCATTAGTGAAGATCTTAATTGGTTCAGACACATCCATCCAGTGCTGCAGCAAGACGGTAGCTATGCTGTAACACAGACTTTTCATAACGGTGGAAAATACCATTTGTTCACCTATTTTAAACCTCTTGGCAAAGAACATGTCTTAAACATGTTAGAAATCGAAGTGAAAGGGTACTATATGACTTCTCGTGAGGTCACTTCAAAAAAACCGATATGTTACATAGATGACTATACAGTTATCCTTGAAAATACCGATAATTTTAAAACCGGCAACATACAACGTATAAAGATAGCCATCGAAAAATGCGAAAAGAAACTGCATAACAGTAGTTTGGAACAGTATTTGGGAACATCAGCTCATATATTAATGATCAATAAGACGGATAAAGAGTTTTTACAGATCCGGCCCATACCACATGTACAATACCCGATATACGCAGAAACAAACATTACAAAGGCTGGTAAATACAAGATGTGGGTGCAGTTTAAAATACATGGAAAAGTCCATACAGCAGACTTTAATATTGACATAAGATCAATAAAGGAAAGCGAAAAGGAAGTAAAGCTTCGTCAGCATCAGGTATAGCAAAATGTAAAGCCGAGTGCATTTGAAAGACACAGAAAACAGAACCTCTGCTTTAGAAATCGAGAAAATAACGAAGCAGTTCAAAAGTAAAATTTTAAAACTATCTTTAAATGATTAACAGAAAATAGATATGAAAAAGAACTTATTGATATTGGCAATTTCACTATTTGGACATGTGGCACTTGCCCAAAATACAGAAACACTATTAAGTAAATATTATGGTGTAAAAAATGCATTGGTAAGCAGTGATGAGAAAAAGGCTTCCGAATCCATTCAAGCACTTCAGAAAGTGGTAAAAGCAGAAAGTGCTTTTAAACTTAAAGATAACTTGACCCTTGAAGTAGATAAATTAGCAAAAGCAGGCAATCTTGAAAAACAGCGTGCATCATTCAATGAAGTTTCAACGATCATGTGGCAAATCGTAAAAAGCAGTGATAAGGTCAGCCAACCAGTGTATTATCAATATTGCCCGATGAAAAAAGGCTATTGGTTAAGCAATGAAACGGCGATTAAAAATCCTTACTATGGATCTGCGATGCTTACCTGTGGTAAAGTTACTGAAACCAAGAAGTAACCCGTGAAAAGCTGAGCATTCGATTCAAATAAAAAACTCCGAACCAACAATATCCAATTGTTCGTTCGGAGTTTTTACTTTCCATAGCATCAAATTCATTATCTTCGAATACATAAACCAGTATTCATTCATAAAGATACCCCATGATAGCTATAAAAGTGACTTATACCATCAAAGAAGACTATGTTGATGCGAACAAAGAAAACATTCAGATTTTTCTTGATGAGTTTAAAGAATTGGACAATCATCAATTTGTATATACGATATTCCAGGTTAATGGCAGCAACACCTTTATCCATATGTCACAATATAAAAATGAGGCCATTCAAAAAGAATTATTAAATATGCCCGCTTTCTTAGAATTCCAAAAACAACGCGATCTCCATCTGCTCTCTGAACCAACTATTGAATCCTTAACACAGATCGGTATGTCAAAAAATATATGGTGATGAAATAGTTTAAAAAGCAAGAGCCCTGACAATACTCAAAAACTTCATAATCAATTCATACACAGTTAACATATGCTTTGTAAATTTATATAAGCAAATTAATGTAAACAGTGGTTTAAAACATTTGAATTATGAAAACGATCACACATTTCTTCCAAAGGGTATTATTTCGTATCTTTCTAGTGCAGTTTAGTTCATTCTATTCTCCTCTTAGATTTCACAAATATTAAAACAACTTAAATAAGTGATATTTGCACCACTTGAGAAAATAAATTCCGTAAATGATTTTAACTAAAGATTCCTTTGGCGAAGATTTTATTTGGGGAGTTTCTACAGCCGCCTACCAAATTGAAGGAGCTCATGATATACATGGAAAAGGCCTTTCTATTTGGGATACTTTTGTAAAAAAAAAGAATAAGATCTTTAAAAACCAGCACGGAGATATTGCTTGCGATTTCTATAATCGCTACATAGCAGATCTCCATTTGATGCACAGCTTAAATATTAGGAACTACAGGTTTTCCATTGCCTGGAGCCGTATTCTACCGCAAGGTACAGGAGAAGCCAATCCATCAGGCATTGACTTCTATAATAAACTCATCGATCTTTCTTTAGAATTAGGGATTACACCTTGGATAACACTCTATCACTGGGATCTGCCGCATGCCCTGGAACAAAGAGGTGGATGGATCAACAGGGAAGTCACCGACTGGTTTGCTGATTATGTAGCACTCTGTGTCAAACACTTTGGCGATCGGGTAAAAAACTGGATGGTTTTAAATGAACCTGCGGTATTTAGTGCCGCTGGATACTTCTTTGGCGTACATGCACCTGGAAAAAAAGGAATTGATTACTTTTTAGCAGCTGCACATCATGCATCACTAGCACAGGCTAAAGGTGCAAGAATTATTAAATCATTACAACCAGACAGTACCGTTGGAACCACTTTCTCCTGTTCGCATATTGAACCGTTCAGCGGAAGAGAAAAAGATATCCTTGCGGCTAAAAAAGCAGATGTATTACTCAATAGATTTTTCATAGAGCCCCTGCTAGGTATGGGCTATCCTACAGATGAGATCAAAATTTTGAGAAGAATTGAAAAATATATCAAGCACAATGATGAAAACGAGCTAAAGTTTGATATGGATTTTATCGGAGTACAAAATTATACCCGCGAAATCATCCGTCATTCCTTATTCGTCCCCTACCTACGCGCAAAAATTGTAAGTGCAAAATCGCGCAAGGTCGAACTCACGGCCATGAACTGGGAAGTATTTCCTGAATCCATGTACCATGTTTTGAAAAAATTCAGTGCCTATCCCAACATACCGCCACTGATTGTCACTGAAAATGGAGCCGCTTTTCCAGATGAGGTGGTTAACAATCAGGTCGATGACCCCAAGAGAGTGCAGTATTTACAGTCGACCATTGCCCAAGTACTTAGGGCCAAACAAGAAGGAGTTCAGGTCAATGGTTATTTTGCATGGACTTTTCTCGACAACTTTGAGTGGGCAGAAGGTTATCATCCCAGATTTGGTTTAGTATATGTTGATTTTGAAACGCAACAACGCATCGTTAAATCTTCGGGACATTGGTATGCTGATCTTCTGAAGGAGAAGATATAGGTTCAAGCTATTTGACATTAGCTAAGTGGTATTGATTATAAAATCGATACCACTTACCATATTAATACCTATCATTCACATATTCCGACAGTAACTTCAAGTTCTGAATTGCATCGCCCATTGTATTGTTAAAATAAGTGAAAACCTCTTTCCCTTCAGCTAGCCATTCCCGAATATATGAACTATATTCCTGTAGAAAATCATCTTCATAACTGCCCCGGTAATTACCATTGGGACCATGAAATCGCAGATAAATAAAATCTGTTTCACTATAGGACAATTGCATACCATTACTGTTCTTGTCATGCAGCACAAGACTGGCTCCGTACGAATTTAACAGGCTAAATGTATCTTCACAATGCCAAGATGGATGCCGAAACTCGACGCATATCCGCCATCCCTTTATATGCTCATCATTAACAACAGTCTCTAGCAAAAGATTGACATGCACAGCAGCATTAAACGTAACAGAGGGGGGAAACTGAATCAGTAAACAACCTTTCTTCTCGCCTGCTTCGGCAATCACCTTCAAAAAATGAGCAACATCATTCGGGTCAAAGATCAAACCTTTTGCGTGAGTAATTCCCTTCCATAATTTAAAGGTGAAACGAAATCCATCCGGTACTTCATCTGCCCATCGTTTCACAGTTTCTTCACGTGGTATTTTATAGAATGAACTGTTTACCTCCAACGAATTGAATAATAAAGCATAGACCGCAAGCCTGCTTTTCTCCTGAAGATTTTCGGGATAAAAACTTTTATTTTTATAAGGCAGTAAAATACCGCTCGTACCAGAAAAATACAAAGACTCCATAACCATACAACAAGCACCTCGGAGAGAAGTTATTTTTAATCCTAAATATTAAGATTACATTAGGCAAAAATTACTCAGGATTCCAAATTGAACCATCTAAATATTTTCGGATGTATGTCGACTGGACAAATGCTGAAGTACGATTTGATAGGCCGACTTTTTCTCCCACTTAGCGATCAGCCATGAAATAAAACAAATATGAAAAATATCCGCATGTTCTTTATTCTTTAACAGATCGACCGCAGTTTTTTGAAATACAGGATTAAACGCAATATCAGGCTTATTGAAATATTTCTCCACAAGACTCGCAAAATGTAATACTCTTTCCTCATGAGTTTCTGTAAGAAAACCACTGTATCGACGTTTGAAACTACTTAACCGTGAAACAGCAAGTTCGATATGCCCGAATTGTGCATGAACCAAAACTTCCATCAGATTTTTACGAATGGTCCAAAGCATACCCATTTTTTTCTCGTACCATTGATCAGTATGCTGAAACAAGGCAAGATGGCGTAAGCAAGATCTGTCATCCTGCAACGATAAAAACATCGTTAAACATATCCTTAAATCTTCTATGTCCTCCTGTTTTGTCTTTTTTGTTGTCATTTCCAAAGCCTTCAGCAATACAGCTGTTCCTTCTCCACCCATTCCAGTAAAATATAGATTCAGAGCCGATAACAACTGATGCCGTGGATAAAATTGAGATTCATGAAAACGATGCTGTTCCATTTGGTTCTTCATCTCAGAAAGATACTCCGCACTCTTTTCAAAGCTTCTGTTGCGTAAATGAAAGTTTGCCAAAAAATAAAGGACATGCAACTGATAAAATAAGTGCGATTCATCCGCTTTCTTCTTTCCCTGAATAAAATGTTGGATGCGCTGGATATAACGTTCTATAAAACTATAATCCTGATGAATAGCCGCATATTCATTGGCTATAAAAAGTATCTGATAAATAGACTTATAATTCATTAAATCTTTGACTGCGATCTGATATTTTCGTATGGTCCCGAGCATCAGTGCGGCCAAGTTGACCACTTTACCTTTCAGATTTACCTCACGCATTTCCTGACGCAGAAAAGCATATGCCAGATTCAATTTTGCCTCCCGTTGCATATGTTGCTGGTTGACCATAAAACGTGTTGTTAAGTCTTCTAAATTTTCTGAAGCTTCACTATGCGCATAATTTATTTTAAGAAGCAATATATCGTTCAACAAATTGTACTGTTCCAGTTTTGTTGCGATTTGCTCGGCCTTCACCAAGCACTTGAAAGCAGTTTTATCCACATCATTTTCCAAAAGAAAACGGCTTACAACGATTAAACGCATCACTTCCGAAGCCTGACTGTTATTGCTTTCAAATGTCTTCTGAGATAGAAATAAAAGTAGGTTATCGTGCAGTCTTTTACGCAAAGCATGGTAAGAATCCCTGCTTTTTGTTTTTTTTAACAGCTTTTCTAAGCCATTTATATCGTCAGTATTTAGCAATTCAAATAATAGAATATTTTTAACATCGTGTCGCTTATTCTTCTTGCGCATAAATGCCTTAAAATCCTTTTTATCCTGATCACCAAGTAAATTTATTAATGTCACAAGCGCATCCATAATAGGTTAATTTTAAAAACAAACCTACTAAAAAATTAATTTATATCATCAGTATTTTCAAATATCTCATTTGTACATCTAGCGACAACAGCGGACATTTGCTTCCATAATAACACATAAAAAAACAAAAATTATGGAACCGCTAAAACACAAAACAGAGGAGAACACTCCACTTACAAAAAACGAAGAAAAAACAAAAAATCCATTCAAACCTACAGGTGCATTCATCGGCGCATCCTGGTTTGCTTTACTAACCGGCTCCATGGGGTATTGCATCGGGCTTTGGAACGCTACCATGGAGCTCAATGAAAAAGGATATTATTTCACGATCCTATTATTCGGTTTATTTGCCGTAATCTCCGTACAGAAAAGTGTGCGAGACAGAGCAGAAGGCATTGCCGTAACCGATCTTTATTATGGCCTTAGCTGGTTTGCAACAATTGCTGCAATGGTACTGCTTACCGTAGGGCTCTGGAACGCCGATCTGCTGCTTAGTGAAAAAGGATTTTATGCCATGTCATTCTGCTTAAGTATATTTTCAGCCATCGCTGTACAAAAAAATACCCGCGACGCCAAGATGTTTGAGGAAAACGAATTGTAACTTAGCGGTTGCCACCCGCAGTGACTTGCACAGCAAGCCTGCGGGTTTATTTAATAAATACTGATAAATGAAAAAAAGTAAACTTAAATTATTGAGCAGTACAGCTTTTGTTGCGATGACACTATTTGCATTTACTTTTATTCAAACATATTGGTCGATGGGAAAATTAGCGGATCAAACATCAAGTGGCTGTCTAGACTGTAGTTTCATATACGATGCATGCTTGATTTCTTTATGCAACGCCATTATCCTAAGCCTACTATTTCTTTTAATAGCGAAGATCAAGAGAAACCGATATCAAATCGCAGTAGAATTCGTGCTATTGACCAGCTTTTGGTTCTTTTGGAATTACAATATTTTTGTAGATCGAGAATCCTCGTGGAGTACCTATAGTTTCGATGAAGAAATCTATTATACGGTTTATTTATCCCTACTACCAGTATTGGTAACAGCAACTCTTACCCTCATGACCATCCATCATCAGGTCATTCGTTCAAAATTTAGAGGGCAAAAAAAAGTGACCAGCACCACTCCATAAAAGATAAATCACTTATTTCGCTTCTATGATCATTAACAAATAATCCGAACCGCCCCATGGAACTTAATCATTTTATGGGGCTTTTTTTAAGAAAAGATGCCCAGATCGTACAATGTATCGTTTCATAGCAGAATATCTAAGAGCCGCATTGTGTAATACAAGCAAAATTATCTATGTTTGGTCTACTAAATCTACCATAAGTACATTCGTCATATGGCTTAGAATCAAAAAATAGCTTGCAATATGAAAAGACTTTACATTTGTTTCCTTACTGCTTTATTATGCTTTTCAGCCGTCCTTCAGCTCCCGGCTCAGGAGACAGATTCAGTTAATACAAAAGAACTTGGACTGAGCTCCCTATTAAATGGGATCAGGCAGCAACAGATTAACGACTCTTTAGAACGTGTTAAGCTTCAAAATGAAATCACAAATCTAAAGACACAAAATAGCGCAAAGAAAGAAGACCTAAAACAACAGCTCACGAACTTTGATGAAGAAAATATCATCCGAAATCAGCAGTTAAAAATAAAAGTTGATTCAATCAAAAAAAACACCAAACGTTATGCTGTCGCTCCATTTAACGATACGCTGTTTTACATATACAATAAACTCGGTTCATCTTTAGCAAAAGACCGAGCTGACAATGTCGTCACACGCATTCAAAACTTATACGAAGATGATTTCGTAAAGGTCGATTCCTTCAAAATTGAAAACAATGAAATCAGTTCAGACATTGTATATAAAGACCTCATTATCACTTCAGTTACTGAGTTAGACGCACTGCTTGAAGGAAAAAGTAAAGAAGAAATTGCAAAACAATATCTAAAAAGTATTCAGGAAACCATTAACCGAGAAAAAGAAGAAAACAGTATTTCAAAATTATTGATCCGCATCGGGCTTATCGCGCTCATCTTTATTGTTTTTTACTTATTGATACTATTGATCAATAAAATTAAAGATTACAGTGTGCAGCGGATCATGACCGAACGCACACAGCTGATCAAAGATGTTAAAATCAAGAATTATGTTTTAATTAGTTCCGTTCAAAAAACCCGCATCCTGATCAATAGCATCAACATGTTGCGCTGGGCACTTATCATATTAATGGCCTTTATCATGTTGCCTATTGTATTCAGTGTCTTCCCCTTTACACAAAGTTGGGCCAATAGTTTGATCGGCCTATTTACCAAACCTCTAAAAAAGGCATTTTTAGCGATCTGGGATTATATTCCCAACCTCATCACGGTATTTGTTATCCTATTTGTCATGCGTTATGCCGTCCGATTGGTAAAATACATCTTTACGGAGATTGACAAAGGAAAATTAGAAGTGAATGGTTTCCATCGTGAATTTGCGATGCCGACATTTACCATTGTCCGCTTTCTATTGCAAGCATTTACACTCGTCCTGATATTCCCTTATCTACCAGGATCTAACTCGGATATTTTCAAAGGTATATCCGTATTTATTGGGGTGCTATTTTCATTAGGTTCATCTTCAGCAATATCCAACATTATTGCAGGTCTTGTGATTACCTATATGCGGCCTTTCCGAATCGGAGACCGCATCACGATAGCTGATAAAACTGGCGTCGTGATTGAAAAATCACCGCTGGTAACAAGACTAAGGACCATTAAAAATGAGGAGATAACCATCCCTAATTCATCCATCTTATCAGGGAACACCGTGAACTATTCCACCTTTTCAGATCAGGGAATTTGTTTTCAGGTCGAATTAACAGTAGGCTATGAAGAACCTTGGGAACGCATCCATGAAATGCTCTTAAACATACCTCCGCGGGTAGCACGGGTCAATACCACGCCAGCACCTTTTGTCTTACAGAAGAAACTAGATGACTTTTATGTCCTCTATGAACTAAATGTCTACATTTCGCAGTCTGCTGAAATCGCACTGGCACAGTCCGAGATCTTTCAGTTGATTCTGAACGATTTTCTAGCCGCAGGCATTGAAATGAATGCACCTCATATTTTCGCTAAAGTGGACCATACTCCACAATATAAAGCAGGAATAGATCACATCTAAAAGTACGTCAAAACACGTTAATTACACCAAAAAATTACGACCAACTTGGTTTCTCCGAGTTGGTCGCAATTAATATCTATTTTGAGCTTAAGCTTCTATTTTTTACCCTCATCTGCTACAGGCAAATAAGCAAGTACGTCAAAAACGGTATCCCTAAATACAAAACTTCCAACTTTTGTAATACCCATTTTTTCATGAGCACGTAAAGATGGTATGTTGTCTCTTCTAATAAATAAAATCCCTTCTCGATTTGGCACCTGCTTTATAAGTTCGCTGAACATCAATTGTGCCACCCCTTTTCCGCGCAGATCCTTATTTACACAAATTGGACCATACACGTACGAATCTAAAGCGCCACTGTAAGCACTAAACATAGCATCAAGAATCGGTACAGGATGCTCTTTATAGACCATTTTAGATGTAGATAATAAATATCCAACAACTTGATCTTCCGAGATAGCCACTACTTGAGGCATATCTTGCATCATGGCTACAATTTGCTCCCGTCCAAGTTCACCTGACAATGTACCACCCTGTGCAGGCTGGTTTTCAAATTGTAACGCAAGTATTCCATCCATATCCGCTCCGGATGCGATTTTAATTTTAATATCTGCTTTCATCTTATAAAAATGACTACACCTATTCTAACAGACAACCTACTTATATCGTTGCAAAAGTATAACCAAATCCTCTTACTCAAATATTGAATCCCCTACATCAAATACTTCTAGCATATACTAGTCAATGACGAGTAAAATATGGGAAACAAATAGAAATAAGCATAAAGGACTAAAGAAATAAGTGTCTTTCTTAGCAAAAACAGATTTTCGAAATCTTTTACTAATACCAACATATTTAAAATCCCCTATAAATCGAAGTAGAAATATAACGGCAATAGTCCACATACCATAAACAACATAGGAGGGTGCTATTGGTACCTGAACAAGACCATCAAAAACCATATTGAGCACCGCAAACAGAAACAACCCAACAGCGACGATAAAGGTTCCAAACCGACTGGGGGTAAAAACTCTCTTCCCATTTAACTTTGTCGGAATCGTGGCCGCAATTCCGAACTGCCCATTGCATACCCAATACAGATGCATCGCGGCAAGAAACAAGAAAACAACAATATTTATTTTTGAAAGTATAAACTCCATTCGTTTATTTTTTATTTTAATTCAATAATAAGGATACTTAAAACAAGATCAAAGATTCTTCATCCGAATCTCCGGTTAATTCAGGTAATACGACAGCTTTCTGACAATCGTTCAGATAAGTTACCTTTCTTGGGTACTTCGTCATATAGGCATTGATCAGTTGCATCATGTAGTGATTGCCGGGATATCGCTGTAAACTAGAACGGATATCTTCCATCGACTCGAATTGCACGTATTCATCCAGATAACCCATGGCATAAAAATTACCTTGCTCTACCCAGACATAACTTTTCTCCTCTGATGTTCTTCCTTTATCAACGATTACAAAGGTAGGTTGCTGCTCCAAAAGATGATCGACAGCCAATTCCACTTGCGCATTATGTTTTTCAACTTCCGGCAAATCCGGTGCATCGGGAAAACACCTACTTGCATAAGGTATTTCTGTAGCACCAAATGTACACATACGATGATCGAGCTCAAATTTGACCATCAACTGCCGCAAGACCTGTACCCCATCATATTCCAGATTAAATACCTGAATACATTGACAATGCTTTTTCAATTTACCGACCGCAAGATACAGATAGCCATTCTGTGCTTCATATTTAAACAAACCAAATTTAGGCTCAAAACGTTTCAATGCACGATTATAGGCCGGCCATAGTTTCTTTATTTCTGTACATTCCAGTAATAGCGCCATGAGTTCCGTCGCGCACACCTCAAATGTGATATGATAGATCTCCCTTAAAAAATGCTGTCGTTGTTTATTGATATTGTGCCCCGTAAAATGAGATGCAACACGCTTCTTCAGATTTATAGCTTTTCCAACATAGATAACCTTTCCGTATTGGTTCATAAAATAATAGACGCCCGGATGCTGCGGTAAGGCTTCAAAATCCTCTGGTGCCAAATTAGGCGGGAGTCGTTGATCCGGAGCCGCTTTCTTCAGCATTTCATCCACCACACCTTCAGTATCCCACTGCAGTAAAGAAGAAAACAATATGGCCGTTGCTTCTGCATCTCCGCCGGCACGATGACGATTTGAAATAGGAATAGCTAAACTGTCGCAAAGCTTTCCTAAACTATAAGATCGAAAACCCGGTTTTATTTTACGGCTCAGTCGTACTGTACATAGTTTTCGTGCCGTCCATTTATACCCCTGTTCTTCCAGTTGATGACGAATAAATGAATAATCAAAGTTGACATTATGAGCAACAAAAATACGCCCATCCAGCATATCGAAAACCTTTTGCGCAATATCACCAAATACAGGCGCATCTGCCACCAGCTCGTTATCAATTCCCGTCAGTGCAAAAATAGCCAATGGAATATGCTGTTCCGGATTAATCAACGATTCCCATCGATCAATGACTTTCTCTCCGTCATGAATCACAATCGCAATTTCTGTCATACGGCTGCCCCGGGCATTTCCACCCGTAGTTTCAATATCCACGATGGCATACGTTATGTTTTTCAACTTGTTCACCTCAATCAATTTAACAAAGTTTGCAACTTATTATTCTATATCTTACAGGAACTAACTAACGTTCTTCCGATCAACTTTGCGTAATTTTTCTATTTACAAAAATAAATCCAAATCGTCAGCTGTCACGATAATGCCCTACAAATAATCAATATTTTACACTACATTTGTTTCCAATAGAAACAATTCAATGTTTCTAATAATAGCAAATGGAAAATAAAGAACCAAAAATATTTTTTACCAATAACCTAAAGTTCCTCCGGGAGCGTAAAAAAGTCAGTCAGGCAGTACTCTCCGAAGCCATCAATGTAACACGGGTAAAACTTGCACTTATTGAAATTGGCAAAACAAAAGCCATGGAACCACATTTTATGTTATCCATCTCCAATTATTTTAAGATCAGTTTAGATACCTTAATGACCGTTGACATCAGTAAGCTAGGTGAGTTAAAGATTCGCGATCTGGAAGCTGGGAACGATATTTATATCAAAGGCGGAAATCTTAGAGTTCTGGCCATCAGTGTTGACAAATCCGATCAGGAACATGTTGACTATGTGCCCATAAAAGGACGAGCTGGCTATGTATCTGGAGGGTATGCTGATCCGGACTATATTTCAGAGCTACCGAAATATCATATTCCCAATCTTTCTAAGCACCGAACCTATCGTACCTTTCCTGTAGTTGGAGACTCCATGTTGCCCTTTCCTCAAAATATGGATATAACGGGAAAATTTATTGAAGACTGGAGCCAAATAAAACCCGAATCACTCGCGCTTGTAGTCTTAAAGGGGCAGGATATTATATTCAAAGCCATCACACTGCTTCAAGATGGAATGTTACAGTGTCGTTCTTTAAATCCTATTTACGAATTGTATACCGTTCCACTTGAAGAAATTTTAGAAATATGGGAGTTTCATAGTTACCATACAACAGAATTGCCCGAAACAACAGCAACTATTGCAACAGTACTCCAAAGTTTAGATGACATAAAAAAAATGATTATTCAGAAACCCTAATCCAAGGTCTGCACCCCGCCCCCATTTACAAACAGTACCTGTCCGCTTGTCCAGCTGGAAATCGGAGCCGCAAAATAAAGCACCGCACCAGCAATATCTTCTGGTTCCCCCAAGCGTTGCAAGGGCGTATGCTTCAGCATACTGCGTTCTATTTCCGGCGTTAACACTGTACCCAGTGCATGTGTTCGAACCGCTCCAGGACCCACCGCGTTCACGCGGATTTCCGGTCCGTAATCGAATGCCAAATTTTTAGTCATATGATTTACTGCAGCCTTAGAAGAAGCGTAAGCACTAATTGCAGGACTGGTATTGATAGAAGCCATAGATGACATGTTGATTATGCTCCCATAACCTGCCGATTTCATATGGGGAGCTACCAATTGACATAGCCGCCACATACTAAAAACATTCATTTCAAATACCTTGGCAAATTGTGAAACAGCGATCTGATCAGGACTTTCTTTCCCTGCTCCACCTCCACCCACATTATTTACTAAAATATGTATTCCACCATACTTTGAAACGGCTGCATCCACCAGATTAACCAACGCTTCATCCTTCGTTACATCACATTCAATTGCTAGTGCATTTCCACCATCTTGATTAATTTCACTTGCTGTTTCCTTCGCTGCAGAAAAGTTATAATCAGCGACCACGACATACGCGCCATAAGCAGCCAGCATCTGGCAACAAGCCCTTCCTATACCTGCTGCTCCGCCAGTAATAATAGCCGTTTTACCGCTTAAATCAAATAATTTAGAAATATCCATGCCTGTTCTGTTGTAATCAATAATAAAAGCAAACAAGAACCTTCAAGACATCATTGCTCGCAATTTTTAAACAAACAAGGAGCATAATAGTTTCTCTAAAAACAAATCACATATCTTACAAACCTATTCAAGTGCATACACAGCGCCATCTACAGAACCAAAATACAATGATTGACCATCAATCCAGACCGTAGAAAAAATACTGCCCATCTGCAGGTATCCCGTAAACAATTTATGGATATCATGTGCATATTTTTCATCCAGTCCAGTTCGTAACTTATCTTTTTCATCAAAAAAACTTGACCGGTTCAGTTTACTAGATGCCGTTTGAAAAACACTTGAAACCGTACCTTTCGAAAGATCTAACTTATAAAGCACACCATCCAATGCACCAAAATAAGCCACAGAATCTGTGATCGAAGCACTGCTAAACGTATTTAATGGAATCCGTGGTTCATAAAGCTTCCCTCCATAAACCTTATCCAAAGCAAGCACACTATAAGAATCCGACATGGTCAGCAGCAGCTGTTTTCCAGCAAGACTAGGTACACTGATCCAGCTTCCGGGCTGATGGTAAACCCAATGTCCAGTACCATCTTTAATTTTTAAAGCATAGCTATTAAAATCCCGGGCTCCAAAATAAACAGAACTATCCGCCGCAACCGCATGAAACTGCACCTCTCCCTTCGGAAAATAGTGCTCACCAATCGTTTTAAATTTCCAACGTAAATCACCATTTTTCTCTAAACAGTAAAAATAACCATCAAAACTACCGATCAAGATTTCATGGGCTGTCACAGTAGGCGAAGCATGTACAATACCTGCTGTTTTATATTTCCAGATTTCTTTTCCATTTTTGGCATCAAGCGCATAAACATGTCCATCTCCAGATCCAAAATACACGATTCCCGATTCTACAGCTGCCGAAGATTGAAAATAATCCCAGATATCATAAGTCTTTTCACCTTCCGTTTTAAAAGTCCACAATTGCTTTCCGGTATGCACATCTAGCGCATAAAAATGACCATCAGCACTTAAAAAATAAACAACCTGTTGATCCACCGCCGCAGTAGCCCGTACCTCTCCACCTGTCTTATATTTCCAAAGTACGCTTCCATCAGCTTTATTTAAAGCATAAAGATTACTGTCACAGGATCCAATAATAATTTTGTCGGCATATAAAACGGGAGAAGAATAAACCTGACCTTCGGTTTGAAAACGCCACTTCACCTGAGGCCGTTCCTGAATCAAGGCACCGGAAGTATAATTGTGACGATCGGCCGTTCTAGCCAACTGTTGCGCGTATAAATTCATTTCTAAAAAAAAGAAAGCAAGCACAAAACAGTAAAAATATTTTTTAAAATAAGGCATACAGATTCCAGCGTTTTAAAATGGATCAATTATTTATTAGGTTCTAATATCGCATCAATAGAGCATTGATACCAATCAAAGATATCAAAATTAACCTTAAAAAAAAGACATCCTTTGCAGCAGAAAGGATGTCTCTCAAAAACTTTCAGAACCTGTGGATTACACAAGCTAAAGCAGTATACCACTTAAGATAAAACCGACAAAAATAGTAACGGCGATTGCAACCAGACCCGGAATCATAAAACTATGGTTCACGACAAATTTTCCAATTTTCGTACTTCCCGTTCGATCAAAATCTATTGCAGCGACCAATGTCGGGTAACCGGGAAGCAGAAAATCACCATTTACAGCTGGAAACATCGCTAATAAATGTGGACTTGTAATACCCAGTGCCAAACCCATTGGCATAATTGTCCTTGTTGTCGCTGCCTGACTAAAAGTCAAAGCACCCATCAAAAATAAAGCGATCGCAAAAGTCCAGGGATATACCGTTACAATATCCTTAAAAGTATGTTCAATAACTGCCTCATTCGCCAGCATAAAAGTAGCACTCATCCATACCACACCCAACACCGAAACAACAGCCGTCGCCATCGATGTAAATAAACTCATCTTAGCGACTTTTACAGCAGAAGTTTTTGTTATCAGCATGATAAATGCTGAAGCCGACAAGGTGATCATAATGATCAAACTGGTCAGATTGATCGTTCCATTTGCATTTACACTGAAACTAGGACCTCCACCCACATGAGGAACAAAAGCAGGAAAAGCGCCAAAAAATATAATCAGCAGAATTGCAAATCCAAATATGGCAACCGCAATTTTAGCCCCTGGCTCAGGTTGGTATTGGGTAGTCCCATTTTCCATCTGACTAGGATCCATCGATCTCGCAAATTCCGGATCCTTCATTTTCTCCAGAAATATCGGATCTTTATCCAGTTCCAATCCCTTCTTTCGTACCGCTAATATACTGGCAAATATACCACAGAGTGCCGCTGGAATACATATTTTCATGATATCGATAGAAGCCGAAGAATAAGCCAGTATAGCAACTAAAGAGGCGCTTGCAGCACTCATCGGGCTGCCCGTAATAGCTAGATGCGAAGCAATGACCGATACCGAAAGTGGTCTTTCCGGACGAATACGCTGTTTAGCCGAAACCTCTGCAATAATGGGCAAAAGCGAGTAAACAATATGAGCCGTCCCTGCAAACAAGCAAAGAAAATAGGTCGTAAATGGTGCAATAAAGGTGATCTGACTCGGATTCTTACGGATTATACGTTCCGCTATACTCACCAGATAATCCAAACCACCTGCGGCCTGAAGAGTCGCCGCCGTCGTTACAATAGCAAGGATAATCAGTAAGACCGATATGGGCGGATCCGCCGGTGTCATTTTAAAAAACAGCACAAAGATAAACAGTCCGATCATTCCCATGACACCCAGACCGATTCCTTTCATACGTGATCCGATTAAGATCATCGCCAACAGAATCACAAATTGCACAATTATCATTTCGATATAAATTTAGGATGAATCAAATTTTCGATCGAATAAATCTCATCCCACTTCGCTTGCGTAATCAATTTACGCTCCACGACCACAATTTCGTGAATAGATTTACCCGTTTTTAAAGCTTCTTTTGCTATAGAGGCAGATTCTTCATATCCTAAGATCGGATTCAGTTGTGTTACGATCCCGATGCTCTGCATCACCAGATTTTTACTATGTTCAACATTTGCGGTAATACCGACGATACATTTATCTTTCAAGGTACCACAAGCTTTGGTCAGGTACTGCAAGGAGGTAAACAAAGCCATGCCAATGACAGGTTCCATTACATTCAGTTGCAACTGACCAGCTTCTGCCGCCATCGTAATTGTAAGATCCGCACCGATAACATAAAAACAGGTCTGGTTGACCACCTCAGGAATAACTGGATTAACCTTTCCAGGCATAATCGAAGAACCCGGTTGCATAGCCGGTAGATTAATTTCATTTAGACCGCAACGAGGACCGCTGCTCAACAGACGAAGATCATTACAGATCTTACTCAATTTTATTGCATTACGCTTCAGCGTTCCGCTCAGCTGGACCAAAGCTCCAGTATCGTAAGTTGCCTCGATCAAATCAGCGGCAAGCGTAACGGGAACCTGGCTTATTTCGGCTAGGTATTTTACACATAACTGTGCATATCCCTCAGGCGCATTCACGCCGGTACCGATTGCTGTAGCTCCCATATTCACCTCTGTAATTAATTGCGAAGCCTCCCGAATACGCAGTACATCTTCGCCCAGCGTGGTTGCAAAAGCATTAAACTCCTGTCCCAAAGTCATCGGCACAGCGTCCTGCAACTGCGTACGCCCCATTTTCAAAATGCCCTCAAATTCCTTCCCTTTATTAAAAAATGCGCCTTGCAGATCCTCCAAAGCGTGGGAGAAAGCCCCAATTTTAAGATAAACTGCAATTCGAAAAGCAGAAGGATAAGCATCGTTTGTACTCTGCGACAAGTTAACATCGTTATTCGGGTGCAAATATTTATATTCTCCTTTTTGGTGCCCCAGATATTCAAGTCCCAGGTTGGCAATCACTTCATTAGCATTCATGTTACAAGAAGTACCAGCACCGCCCTGAATCAGATCGCTGATAAACTGATCCGTAAACTCACCTGCGATCAAACGGTCGCAGGCATACGCGATCGCTTCGGCTTTCTTTGCATCCAGAATACCCAGATCCCTATTCGCCAATGCCGCCGCTTTTTTCACAAAACCAAATGCCTTTATAAAAAGAGGCTCACTACCGATCGGAATTCCAGTAATATCAAAATTTTCCTTCGCGCGTAACGTCTGTACACCGTAATAGCAGTCGTTGCTAATTTCTTTTTCACCTAAAAAATCGTGTTCAATTCGAGAAGATGTCATAATTTTAATTATTTAAAATGATAATCGTTTATAATGCTATTAATAACGCAAGAAATAACCTTGCAATGTTTCTTTATCATGTGTATTTAACAAGCCCAGCATCAGTAGTATCCGGGCTTTCTGTGGATTTAGATCATCGGATACCAACGTTCCTAATTCATCATCATTCACTTCTCCATCTTCGACGACCCGACCCGATACACATCTGCTTCCACGACACACCATGATGCCTGTTTTTACAGCCTGTTTGACCTGTTCAGTAAAAGCTTTGGAAAAATTCCCATTCCCTACCCCCGCGATGACAATACCCGCGGCCTTTTCTTTTACCAGCAGGTTGAGGTAAGCTGGTGAAGCATCGGCATACATGTATGCAATTTCAACCTTTGGGAAGACCGTATTAGCATCTATTTTAAAAGGAGCCAAAGGTTTCACCTGACGGTCTGAAGATTTGTAGAATTCCACTTTTCCGTCAAAAACCTGACCGATTGCACCACTATTAGGTGAACCAAATGCATTGACTTTAGTCGTACTCAATTTGGTCACATCCCTTGAACTAAAAATGGATTCATTAAAAGATACCAGCACCCCTCTGCCCTTGCTTTTCGCATCAGCCGCCAAGGTTATGGCATCAAATAAATTCTTAGGGCCATCAGCACTGATAGCGGTAGAGGCACGCATAGCACCGGTCAAAACAACAGGACTATCGTAAGCCACCACCAGATCCAGAAAATAAGCCGTTTCCTCCTGCGTATCGGTACCGTGTGTAATCACAATTCCGTCAGCTTCCTTTTTACTGAAAATCTCATTAATGCGAACCGCTAACTTTTTCCAGATATCCAAACTCATATCCTGGCTGCCAACAGAAGAAATCTGTTCACCGCTCACCTCCGCGATTTCGTTGATCGATGGAATACTTCCGATCAAATCAGATACCGGAATCTTTCCTGAGGTATACCCTGCACGATTTGCCGAAGCCCCCTGTCCTGCTATGGTTCCACCCGTGGCCAATATGATGATCTTAGGCTTTTGTCCATAGGCCAACTGCAGGAACAGCAGCAGGGTTAGAGATATGAGTAGTCTTTTCATTGTATTATAAATTGATTGGTTAAAAATTAAATAGCATTCCAAAATTCATCCGCATTGCATTTTTCCCTTTTGTAAGCCCTTCATCAAATTCTAGCTGTTTATAACCGAACTGCGGCTCTAATCCCAGCATCAGATTTTCTAGAACATTGTATGAAAGATTTAAGGTAAACTGATAATTATTCATTTTATTCCAAGGACTTAGCGTATTTTCTCCGCCCGAAAAATGATTATAAGAAGTCATAAGCATCGTATGGAATTTAGGTGTCCAAAAGCGCTGATACGATATAAATCCCGCAGTTACATCCAATAAATTGAGCAGCCCGGGCTGTTCTTCGTGAGCGAAGCCATCCAGTCCTGAACCTCCGATAGCCAAAAAATAATCAGCGATACCTCGCCCCATATTCCATTGTGCCTGCAGGTTGTTGACCAATCCTGATTTTTTATTAAAAAAAATACTGGCCATCCCTGTCAGCCCCCAGCCATTGGCTGTCCTGTACCTGTAGTCCGTATCCCCAGTCAATACTTCTTTCGAATCGTAAGCAATATTGCGGTAAACCCCTGCTACCTTCAAGAAGCTTCCTCCATCGTAATCATAGCGCAGTGCACCGATGACGTCAGGAATACGTCGGGGTGCATAATCTACCCCACGATCTATATTGATGGTATAATCATACAATCTACGGGGTTCCATTTGCTCTATCGCAAGTTCATAACCAGCACCGCCCTTTTCCGTAAATTTGTTTTTATAATTCAATTGGATGCGGCGACTCAGAACCATCCCGGTCGGACCATCCCAGTCCAGCAAACTTGCCGGCCACAGATCCGGATCTCCAAAGGTGGACCAATTCTGTCCCAAAGTAAAGTGATCATACTTAATCCAGGCATGGCGCAGTCTGAACAGTGAAGTCCGGTTAGGTCCCCCCTCGAAATCACCTTCCAACATCGCACTGATCTCCTTGCCATTCTTCAGCTGCGTCGTGGAAGCAAAACGTATTTGACTCTGTCGCATGTCAACCCAGAATGCCGGTCTATCACGGCCATAAACATCATTTTCGTGGATTAAAAAAGAACTGTTACCATGCAGGTTACCCTTGATATCGTAGATTCCGTTTAATTTCAAACGGCCGATTAAGAAAGAAGTCATTTTAGGTTTCCCATTCAGCGAATCCTTTGTCTCATAACGTATGAGTTGCGCACAAAGGGGTTGCACAAACAGTAAACAACAAGACATTAATATTGCTAATCGGTATTTAGTAGTAATTGGTCTATTCATAAAGACTCTAATCTAAGCCAACAGTAAGTTATCAGTATCCTTTACTCTCAGTTAAACCAATGCCTCCGTTAAAATGTTTTACAAATTTTCAAATAAACCACAACATACTTAAAAACAATTAATTACCATTATAAGTTACAAATACAATTTATTTAGATCCTATTTCAGTTAATTCTAACCTAATACAACCACACCGCATTTTATATATTTTCCTAGGAAACAACTCTTGAAGGAAAACTATTAAAAAAGGATAGCAAGACAACTTTTTAAAGAATATTGCTATCCCCATCTATGCCATATCATTGTCAATAAACAAATTAAAAAGCGCTATTTTTAAATTGCACACAACCTAATTGTAAATAATATTTATATTTGTACCGCAAACAAAATTGACATGAAAGATCTTTTAAAGTTGGACAATCAGCTCTGTTTTCCCCTCTATGCACTGAGCCGGGAAATCATTCAGCGTTACCGCCCTCATCTCGATGAGATCGGACTGACCTATCCACAGTACCTAGTATTGATGGTTCTTTGGGAAAAAGACCAGCAGACCGTCAATCAGATCGGTCATAAACTGTTTTTAGATAGCGGTACACTGACACCGTTACTGAAACGTCTCGAACAAAAACATCTGCTCGTGCGACAACGGAGTAAGGTTGATGAGCGGGTTGTCGAAATCTTCCTGACAGCAGCTGGAAAAGACCTGAAAAAAGAGGCCAAATGCATACCGCAGAAATTAATAGAAGAACTGGAGATCAGTGCTGAAGAGATTGAAAGTATGCGCAACATTGCCAATAAAATATTAAAAAGTAAAATAGTAACAGAAGTATAACCTTGATATCAGGAGTATCTGACAATTGAAAACACCTAAAAGAACAAATCTTTTAATATCAAAATTGCACGCTCCGTTATCAACATATCATTAAAATTAAAACAATGGCATTAATTGAAGATTTACAGTGGCGCCATGCTACAAAAGCATACGATCCCACAAAAAAAGTAAGTAAAGAAGACATCGAAAAAATTGTAGAAGCGGCACGCTTAGCGCCCACTTCTTCAGGATTGCAACCTTTTAGAATCATCGTTGTCGAAAGTCAAGAAGTACGCGAAAGATTAGTTGCTGGAGCTTTAAATCCAGAGTGTATGCGCGACTGTTCTCATTTATTGGTATTTGCTGCATGGGACAAGTATACCGAAGAACGCATCGATACCATCTACAACCGTACAACAGAAGAGCGTGAATTGCCTGAAGGACGATTCAATAGTTATACAGATATGATCAAAAAGCTATACGCTTCTCAGACTGAAGAACAGCATTTTGTACATACCGCAAAACAATCTTATATTGGTTTAGGGCTGGCATTGGCACAGGCAGCGGAATTGCGTGTTGACACTACTCCTGCTGAAGGCTTTAACAATCAGATTGTAGATGAAGTACTTGACTTAGCAAGCTTAGGTTTAAAAAGCGTATCATTAATGTACGTGGGCTACCGTGATGCTGAAAAAGATTGGTTAGCACCAATGAAGAAAGTAAGAAATCCGATGGAAGAATTTGCTATCTACAAATAATAAAAAGCAGGATTAGTAAAATAATACCATATCCTGCAATCTATTGGCTAATAATAAAGAGAGGGTTATGTTTTACACATAGCCCTTTTCTGTATAGAAACATTGCCATGCTAAGGCAGTCTCGGCCTCAATATGATGGAGAAAGATTTAAAGGTGATTATTGGCACAAGATTAGTATAAAATTGCTATCATTTCAATGCGTAACTTTGGTACAGAAAAGAAACATCTTTTTAGCTTTGGCGGTAAGTACCAGAAATATTATATTAGGATCAAGAATGGAAAAACAAGTAAATGCGAACGAATTTGTCGAACGGTTTATGTCCGGCAGTCTGGAACATCTAAAATACATGCAATCGTCAGTCAAAATATTTCGATTGAGCGAAATTGCGCCCTATATTAAATTTCCGACACCGCCTATTTTTCTGGGTTACAATTTACTTGTTCATATAACCGAAGGCTATTTTAAACACCAGATCGGCCCCAAAGAATACGTGGTTCAGGCGCCGGCGATCCTCATGAGCAACTACGGTAATATATCGGTGATCAGATCGGTTGATAAATCAGCCAAAGGACATTGTATTCTGGTCAATGATGCAGCCATGACCTCCATTTTCAGAGAACAGGAAATTTTAAATATTTTCACCATATCACCGCTTCACAATCTTTCTGCAGCAGATGATCACGATCTGCACCAGCTATTTAGATTGCTTTACAAAGAGTTGCATACGGCATCTCCGTATAAAGAACTCTTTGAAAGCTTGCTTAAATCAGCGCTATTAAAAATCATCAAGCTTTCCAACACCAACAACATGCTCAACCGCAGTCAGGAGATTGCGATGATGTTTAAACAACTTGTGCACAAAAATTACCTGAAACAGAAGGAAATCGGCTTCTATGCCGATAAATTAGCCGTATCCCCCAATTATCTCAATAGATGTGTCTCCGCTGTTTTTAAAAAATCATCAAAGGAACTTATTCTGGAAGTTCTGGTTATGCACAGCCAGCTCCTGCTATTCGAATCCAACAAAAGCATTGCCGACATATGTTATGAATTGGATTTCTCCGATCCGTCCTATTTCTCACGCATCTTTAAGAAAATTGTAGGCATGTCACCAACCTCTTATCGAAATAAAGCCAGGTAGTTTCGTGCCACACATGCACGATTTGTCCTAATCTTTATACTAAATAAAACAAAGAGATTGCGTTTTTAGGTTTATTTTTGTACAAAGCGATGGTGAATATGCAATCACTTTTATAAAACTCATGTTAAACCAGAAAAAAATGTATTTTTTGATAACAAGTTTTTTGTTACCTTACTTCAGTACTCACTTCTCATCAGAAAAGTTAGGAGACACTGAACAAGAATGGTATCTGCATAAACCCCTTCGTTATTGTTCATCATTTAATCCTACATTTTAAGATGCTTAACTTTTTAGAACAATCAACCATGACGCAAGATTTTGATATTTACATTTCCTCATTTAAGGAAAGATTATCCAGCTTATTTAATCAGGAATATGACTATAATAACCTTAGTCTATCGCGCGATTTACCGCCTGATTTTTTAAGCAAAATCATGGACATGACACCGCTTGCGGTTGCTATTCCAGAAAGCCATGGTGGTCGTGGAGTACATGTTAAAGAGTGTCTTGGAGTACTAGCAGCAGCTTCTTACGAATCGTTATCGCTGTCCCTTATTTTCGGAATCAACATTGCCCTTTTTCTAGAACCATTAGCGAAGTATGGCAATATCACCGTTCAGGAAAAAGTATTCAAACAGTTTTTGGAAAACCAGGCAATGGGTGGCTTGATGATCACAGAGCCTGACTTTGGCAGCGATGCGCTCAATATGCGTACTTCTTATGAGCAGGTAGGAGATCATTACAGCATACAGGGCCAGAAACATTGGCAAGGTCTTACAGGAGCAGCCGATTACTGGTTGGTGACTGCACGTAAAAGAAATGAAAATGGCGATCTGACCCGTGATATTGATTTCTTTTTAACGGAAGACGCAGCCGCAGAACAAAAAATTGAAGTTGAAAGACGTTACAACAGTCTTGGTCTATACGCTATTCCTTATGGAATCAATAATATTGACATCAAAGTACCCGCAGCACAGCGATTGGTTCCAGAAAGTACTGGCATAAAATTAATGCTGGATACACTGCACCGTAGCAGACTTCAGTTCCCGGGTATGGGTATGGGCTTTATCAAGCGTATGCTGGATGAAGCGATGCAACATTGTCATGAAAGACGTGTTACAGGCATCCGCCTTAATGAAATGGACTCCGTTAAATTTCAGTTATCACGTTTACAGGCAGCCTTTACCCTATGTTCGGCAATGTGTGCATACAGCACCACAGTAAGCTCAATCAGCAATGACTTATCTAGTCATGGTGTAGATGCCAATAGTGTAAAAGCATTCGTGACAGATCTGATGCAGGAAGCATCACAGATATGCTTGCAATTGTCAGGAGCAAATGGATACCGCTTAGACCATATTGCCGGCAGAGGTGTTGTAGATAGTAGACCATTTCAGATTTTTGAAGGATCTAATGAAATGTTATATACACAGATTGCTGAAGCAATTGCCAAACTGATGCGCAAAAGCAAAGAAAACAATCTTCTGGCATTCTTAAAACAATATAAAGGGACAGAACTTGCTGCACCATTCTTCAGTGAAATTCTTAATTTCAATCTTCCAGATCAGCCAAAACAACGCGAAATGATGACTTTGGGAAGAATGATCGCACGCGTTGTTTGTTATCAATATGTATTGTTGATCAACAATGCAGGGTTTAACGATAAGATGACCGAAATAACACGTCAGCATATCAAGATGGACCTGGCGATGTTTGCTGGTCAGTTGCATAGCAACAACACAGCAGACCCGTTAATGGATTATGAAGAAAATGCGGACTGGATGAAATTCGCATCTTTATAATGAATTAGGACTTGCAGTTTCAAAGCATATAGAAAAGACACATCGTCGTACGATGTGTCTTTTCTGTTTAGGACTGATTTTAATCGGTTCATCATCGCAACATAGTCAAACTTCCCTCCTACCAATGAACATGTAACCAAATGAATAATCATAGTGGAATTCATTTTTTAAAAAAATATTTTAAAAAAAATATGGCCCTATTGGCTTTAAAAACAATAAATAATGCAGAAATGTCATAAAATCTTAATTTTACGGGAAACCGTAAAATCCCGTTATTAGGAATTTTAACTTTGTATCATTCACATTAAAGGTAGGTGCGAATTTTTATTTACAACGTTTGCAGTTGCATGCAGTTTATCCCTAAAATGCTGGATCGACTGCAAACAAATTGATTACTTAGTAATTTTTTACAGATGGTTAACGTACAGGTCCTACGTTAACCATTTTTTATTTAAAATAAAATTCTTAATGGGGTTTATTGCTATGATTTACCTAAATTTAAACATAATATAAGGAGCAACTGTTTCTTTGTTATGAAATAATTTAAAAATTCCATTTATGTTGAAGAAAATCATTCTAGCAAGCTTATTCACATGCAGTATTCCGATTCTTGCATTTTCCCAATCACATGAATTGCGGGTAGGTATTACTTCAGGTTCTTCCAATTTTACAGGACCAGGAAGCGATTCTAGATCATTCCTGAACGGTTCTAGCCCACAGGACTATTATACCAACAATCCTTTTGGAGTAAAGTATGGTATTAACCTGGGCGGAGCGATCAACTACCGCTACGTATTTAGCAACAATTTCTTACTGGGTGTAGAGGGTGCATTTGAACGTTTACAGACTAAAATATATCTTCAAAGCTTAGAAAACACGAACAACATCATAGGCATGACCAAGCTGAACCAGCAGTTTTTAAATTTTAATCCTTTCATTGGCTATCGTTTTTCATTTGAACCTATTACTTTGGATATGCAGTTGGGCGTTGATATCGCCAACACGCTTCAGATAAAAGAAAAAGGAAGTATTGAAGACAATAAAGGCAATGAAACCGAATTTGAAAAAGACAGAGGCAAGGATTTCATGAAAATGGATCTTAGACCCCGCCTACAGTTCAACGTCAATTATGACCGTTATACGGTATTTGCGGGTTACGCCTGGGGTACTAAAAATTATAAAGGGGAGATGGATGGCGCATCCTCATCAGATGCGACCCGTTTAAATGTCTTTCGTTTAGGGTTGCAGTTTCAACTCTTAAGACCTTCTTTACAATAATAAAAAGTACGTGCTAAATAGACAGGGATTCGCTTTCTGAATATAAATTCAGAAGCCCTGTATAACCGGTTCGGCAAGGATAGAATATCGGTTTATTTAAATTAAACCGATATCTTTTGAATAAGCAATAAGCTGTTCATTCTTGGAGAATTCTAGCACTTCTTTCATCAGGTTCAATCTTTTCTCGACACTGCTCAGTCCTGATGGCTTTATCTGTTGTTGCTGCAGATGTTGTGGAATATCCTTCTGTAGGATCCCTTTTGCCAATAGGGCGATGATATGAATATCGAGCGTAGTAAATTCATGTGAATTCTTTTCCCGGATAGACTGTTTAATTTCAGGGGACTGATAAAGTTTATCCTGGTGTGCGGCCTGTAAAGCCTCTTTCAGGTATTGCGCATCTCGTCTTGCTTTACGCACATAACCATCGATGGCTCTGCTTTTAAAAAGTTCATCTATAACAGCAGTCCGACTTTCCGCTGATAACACAATGATTTTCAACTGAGATTGAATCTCTTTAACTGCCTGAATAAGTGCCAGACCTCCAGATAAACGTTGCGGATTATGATCTTCTTCGAAAGTCAGATCGGTAATCAACAGATCGTAGGGCTCACCGTCCCGCTGTGCATTTTTAACCCAGGTAAATGCATCATCACAATAATAGACATATTTTGCTGTCTGGATCCCTAGCTCCTGAAGTGTTTTCTGAACCGAAATATTGGCAATTTCATGATCTTCGGCTATAAGTACTTTTTTAAACATATAATAAGATCTTTTTAAAAAATAGGGATGGACACTTCAACCTTTAGCCCTTTCCCTGCATTATTGACAAAGGTAATCTTACCATCCAAATTAGAAATACGGTTTCCCGTACTGGTAAGACCATTACCTTTTACCTGCGATTCGGGCATTCCTACACCATTATCACTGTAAAAGATACGCAATAGCCCAGGAGACCAGTCAAAACGGATCACCACATCGGTTGCTTGGCTATGCTTGCGCATATTAACCATCAGTTCCTGTAGCACATGATGAACTTCATGCTTGATATGTGCCGTAACCCCCTCCCATTGCTCAGCATCATTTCCGGCAATAATGACCTTTCTATTTTCAGTCACAAAAGATTTCAAAAGTTCAGCAATTTGTTTCTGACAATCCGGCTCCGCATCTGGCGTTATTTCGGTTTCGTAAGAAATATCACGAGATTTCTCATACATCATTTCCAGACGGTCGAGGATCCCTTCCCGGTCAATATCTTCCCTATTCTCGATTTCGGTCATGACGCGGTAAAGGCCATTGGCTACCACATCGTGAATCTTACGTGAGATAGTAAGCTGATTGGCTTTGATTCTATTTTGTGCCTCAAACTGCATACGTTCTTTGCGTCTCTTATACCATAAAGTACCGCCTACAATAACCGTAACACATAATAAGGAAACGCAGAATGTCCAGATCCGCTGCTTAACAATATTATAGGCTTTTTCAGCATTGTCTTTCTGCAGGGTCAGGTTATCAGCCTTATTTTTTTCTACCTCATAGCGAATCAAAGTAAACTGATTGGTCGCGGCCAGACGCGCTTGCTGAATACTATCATTTAAGTTATTATAAATTTCAAAATAGGACTTCGCAGAATCACTAGGGCTTAGTTTAATTAATTTTTTTAATGCTAATATTTCATCATTAGAACTTGCTATTTTTTTTGCAATATCATATCTTTTTTTAGCATAAAACAAAGCCGAATCAGGTTTACGATTTTCGTAATACTCGGTAAGAAATACCAAACTTGAATTTTGCCCGCGAAGATCCTTCTCCTTTTCACGCATCTTCAAGGCTTTTTGAAACTCATAAATAGCGGGATAGTTTCGGTCTTGCTTCCATTTGACTCGTGCCAGATTCGACAATACCCGCGCATGCTCAATGGGATTTTTATGGGTTTCATCGATAATATCATCGTATATCTCTCGGGCTTCTTCATATTTTTCATCTGAAAGATAACTGAGTGCCAAATTATTCCGGTAGATCAGTGTATTTTGTGGGTCGTCAGAATACTTAATTGCTAATTCATAGAAGAGAATAGCCTTTGGATAGTCGCGTAGATCATCGGTAGCCAGTCCAAGGGCATTGAAATTCATACTCAGAAAAGCATGATGCTCAGGTTTGTTTTCATCCAGAAAAGGTACAGCCTGCAATGCCGTTTCCTGCGATCCAAAATAATCACCTTTCTCCTGTTGGGTAAGCGCCATATTGATCAAACACTTGGCCACTTGGAGACTATCGCCTTTTTCCAAAAAGACCTGCTTTGCTGCATTAAAATAAAAAAAGGTGCTATCTGCTTTTCCCATTTCGAGATACTCGAACGCCTTATCATAAGCCGGATTATCAATGGAAGTTTCCTTTTGAATGACTTCTTGTTGGCAGGAGTACAAAAAGACTAAAAGTATGTATAAGCTAAAGCGTTTCAATAAAGGATCTATTTTGTTCGAAAATATCGATTTTTTACCTTAAAAACAACCAAGCTATTAAAAACAAAAAAGGTAACATAATGTTACCTTTTTTCTATACAGAAAAGTGTATCGCTTATTTATTAGGACGGACAGGTCCCTTACCTCCAGTGCCACCTGTTTCATCACTGCTTCTCTGTGCAGAAGCTACAGTCTGATGATCATTTGTATCTGTATTGGAAGGATTGCCAAATAAAAGTGCTAAAATGAAATACCACATTTTTCAAAAAATTAAAAGTCAAAAACCTGGTAGTCCCGCGGGCCTCATGCCCGGGGTTACTACAATGTTTTCAGAAGGCCTTCTGAATTTTTTGGGAAGTGAGTGAGCTTCAATCGCGGGAACCAATAACTGCTTCCCAAACCGGTTAAAAACGACCGCGATATCCACTCCTTATGAAATCTTTTCGTCGCTTTCCTAGAAAGAACTAGTCGATTGATCAACTGATTTCAAATCAAAATTAACGCAGATAAAAAGCTAAACATCAAAGGATTCCGATCTTTCCAACCTTTCCGTTATTATTCCAGAAATTCCGATAGAATTCCGAAAATTCCAGTGCAAAAAAGTGCGTAAAGAGTCTATTATTTTACGGAAAACCGTAAAATCGGGTGCTAGGGTTACTTTAATTTTGGGACAATGTTTGAGTTTGAAGAATTTAAAAAAGAGGTGATAAGTAACTTTAGGGAGTTGCTTTCCCAACATGAGTTAGATCTAAAACTTGAGAATCCCACACCCGGGAATCTAAGAGATTTGAGTTTAAAATTATTTGCAAATGGACTATCGAAAGAAGATACACAGGTATTTCAGGATTTCTTTAATCCTACCAAACGATATGATGATCTGGAGATCAGCATCCGTCGATTTCCGTTAGATAAACTGAAACCGCTTAAAAATTTTATAACAGCTAAAACGAGCAATCCCGACGAAAACATCGTCAAACTACTGGCCATACTCACACAGTTTGGTCCAAGACCATTCCATAAATGGCGGGAATTGCGCCATTTAAAAAAGCGAACACCTGAATTTTGCGATCCTGATGATCATGAAAAAACGATCTTACCTGAAGCAAGTACAACAGCAATTGGTCACGAGAGTCAAGAACAGGAAAATCACATAGCGGAAGAGGAAATACTCGAAAATGAAGAGGTGGAAATAGCTTCTGCGGATAATTCGAGCGATGGGGAGGTTATCTTAAAAAATAAAGACAAAAAAAAAGGGAGGCTTTCCCGCGAGGAAACCCCCAGGGAAAAACCGCCCTCAAAAAGAACGTCTATGAAAGTGCATGTTACTTTCTCTAATTTTCAGTTGAAGCAACTGATTTATTTTATGGGTATGATCGCTGGTCTGTTCTTCCTGTATGCTGTATCCCATTTCTTGATCGCAAAACAACGGATGTGCTTGATCGAGGTACAATATGTTTCTGGAAATGATACAACGCAACAGCCATATTCAGAAATTATTACACTAGATCCTGATCATCCAAATTATATCAAAATAAAAACAAATCCTGATACCTTAACAGAAAAAACAATCTACCCCGTACAGATCTCTAAAACAAATAATCATGTTGAATTTTCAACTGCCCCAGACGCATCAGCTTTACAGGATCTCAAATTATTAAAGGATCCCAATCATTATATCATACTGCTCTACCCGGGAGAATTTTCCGTCGGAGAAAGCATGAGGCGGGGACCGTAAAATAATTTTTATTTACCTTTTACCGTCAACCTATAAGCGATTAACATAAATGGAATTGTCCCTACCATGACAATTGATGTAGCCAATAGTGCATCTTTTGAAAAAACAGAAACGATGGCACTCGCTATAAAACAGATTCCTAGCTGAATTGCATTTTGTAAGCCCGCGGCTTTACCCAGATTATTTGGAAAAACACGTAGTGCCTGAGCAACTACAATCGGGTAACATGCACCGTTTGCTAATGCCATACCGCAGAACGGGATCAGTAATAATGTCAATGTAGGTGTCGTCATCACACTCATAGCATATATCGCTAGAAGAGAAACGGAATATAAAATCAGTAAAACCGGCATCAGTTTTTTGGTCTCAATACGGTTTGCCAGCGCACGATAGCCATATCCGCCCAGCATAAATGCAATGGTCTGCGGAACAAAGCTCAATCCGATCTGACTTTCGTCGTACCCCAGTTCTTTGAGAAAAAATGGAGAGCCCGTTAACCAGGCAAAAAATGAACCTGAGCAAAACGCATAGATGAGCACATTGCCCACATACACGTTGGATTTTAAAAGTGAAAAATAGGACTGTTTCGTTTTTTCACCTGCTTTTGTATCAACTGGAGCATCCAACTTTTGCTTGCGCATTAAAGTGAAGGTATACAGCATCAGGAGCACGGCGATACCAGCTAGGGTGATAAAGATGGATCTCCATCCAAAATGTTGCAACAGATATACACCCAGCAAAGGAGCCAGAGCCGGAGATAAAGCCACCATCGGCATGATGGTCGCGAAAATTTTATTGGTCTGCGATGCCGGATAGTATTCTACGACCAGAGCCTGCCAGCTTACCGCCGCTGCACAGACACCGATTGCCTGCAGTAAACGTAAAATAAGCAACCATAACACATCGTTGGTAAAAAAAATACACACAGAAGCCAGTGTAAACAATGACAGTCCAATAAGGATTGTTTTGGGCTTCCCGATCTTATCAGCTATTGGCCCCCAGACCAGCTGTGCAAGAGCATAACCAGCTAAAAATAAACTTAAACTCGCGCTGATACTACTCTTATCTGTCGAAAGATCCAGACGCATCCTATCAAATGCCGGCAGATACATATCCGTTGCCAAAAAACCAATAATACTCAGTCCAACCAAGTAAATCAAAAACAAAAAACTATTCTTTTTCCTATCCAACATATCGTTTTCACTAAATTTCTGCAAAGGTAACAATTTTAAGGGAACGCTTACCCAAAGATGCTCAATGTTTAATTTTGTGAAAAATTAAGTAATTTAAAAAGCCCCCTCACTTACGATTTGACATTTTACGTGATCTTTTCCTTATTTGTCTATCAATAGTACGATGCAAAACATATAGCAAACCAATTAGGGATAGTCACAAAAGCTACTATAAAATCAAAACTAGGAGAAAATAAAATGTAACACAATCGATTTCGTAGATTAAGCAATCGATTGTCTATACTTAGTATTCTAAAACCGACCAAGTTGTTATATAAATTCGTTAACATGACTAATGTGGTGATTAATCTGTTCTCCGGTATATTCTATTTTGGGTAAAACCTGGATAAGGAAAAGCTACTATTTTCATTATAAATCTAAGAATCTATGTTGTCAAAAATGAGTATTTCAGATTGTAGATACTGGCAATGAAATCATCTGTATTCTCCTACCCAGGATCATATTGTGTTCAAAAACTGGGTTTTAATTTATCAAAAGAATCATCAAACGAACGAACATGAAACGGATAACAATAAAAGATATTGCTAAAGCTCTGGGTTATTCACCAGGTACAATATCAAAGGCATTGGCAGATAGTTATGAAATAAGCAATATAACGAAGATAGAAATCCAGAAATATGCCAATGAAAATGGTTATTCATTCAATCATTATGCAAAACTATTAAGAACAGGAAGGACAAACATTATAGGAATGATCGTCCCGGCAATTGGAAATTCTTTTTTTTCGCAGATTTTAGAGGGCATTGAAGAACAGATGTCCAAGACCGCTTATAACCTGCTCATTATGCAAAGCAATGATGACCCTGTATGTGAAATGACCCATTTGGAGACTTTATATAAGAAGGGTGCAGATGCAATTGTTATCACACCGACCGGAAATAGGGCCTCGATGGAGTATTTGAAGAAATTAAAGGATGAAGGAATTCCAGTTGTTTTAATGGACCGGACAAATTACAACATCGACACACACAAAATAGGCATCGATAATTATGCTGCAGTGTATAAAAGCATTACCCATTTAATCAATCAAGGACGCACTAATATTCTCTTTATTTCAAGTTTTGCGAAGGGAGTGGTAGAAGAGCGTCGGCGTGGCTATCTACAGTGCCTTAGAGACTATAATATCCAATATCATAGTAAAAACTTACTATCAATTGATGTTGGGAAAAAGGGACGAAAAAGTCAAGAAGAGTTAATGCTCTATTTATCCCAAAAAATGAAATCAGAATTGCCTCCAGATGCCATATTTACGGCTTCAGACCAATTAACATACCAAACTTTAGAAGTTCTGCACGCGCTGCATATTGAAGTACCAGCTCAGCTATCCCTCATTGGTTTTGCTAATTTCCGGTTTACAAACATCTTTGAACCGCCGTTATCCTGTATCGTCCAACCTTCCAAAGAAATGGGAGCTCAAGCTTTTTTACTCCTATCAGAGATATTGGAGAATCAATCCCAAAAGACTACCTTGTTTAAAAATATAAAGCTAGCTGCATCGGTCGAAATCCGTCAATCTTCTTAAAATAATTAGTAAATAAATCTACATTAAATTATCTCCTTTCTTAATCGTTTTCGCACATTACGCAAACGTTTGTTCTGTTTTTTTGCACCAGTTAATGTAAAGTTTTCTCTAATATTAGGAATAGGTTTAAGTTGATTCTCACATTTAGCAAAATCTATTATATTATAACTAATTAAAATTCATGAAAAAAAAATCATTGAAACTGCGGAGATTTGTCAAAACATTCGTGCTCCCGTTAATAATAATGTGTTTTTCATGTTCACAGACCAAGATTGATAGTAGGAATATCAAGGATCAAAATTTAAACAATAATAACAATGAAAATGTCTCATTGACGAATCAGGAATTCGTATCAAATCCTGTTAACTTAAACATTGTCATGTTTGTACCAACAGATAATCCAGCTTTAAAAGATTATAAAACTAGGCTCTCTGCGTTATTCGTTTATTTTCAAAACTGGATACATACCGAGATGATGCGGTATGGATACAGCACCTACTTAGGCCTGCCTGTAGATCAACTAACAGGACTCGTCAAAATTATTGAAATTCCAGCTTCAGGGACACAGGCAGATTATCCGTACAAGTCTGCTATTTCTGTAGGTAAGATCATCAATGAAATCAAAACTTTTAAAACTAAAAATCCAGCTCAGTTTTCATCCGATAACCACTGTTTAGTTTTGCTGCCAGCAAGAACTGACGGCGGTAATCAGCCTTTTTATCGTCACGGAAAATTTTGTTTTGCTGTTGACAATTCGGAAATGTCTGTTACTGGTATACCAAACCCCAATTCCAACTATTTGGGCGGTATGTTACATGAGCTGGGTCACGGATTAAATCTTCCTCACAGTGAAGCTAAATACAGTGAAGGATTTATACACGGTACTTCATTGATGGGTAGTGGAAATTACAGTTTCAGTAAAGGGCAACCAACATTTCTAACCGAATCTGATGCCGCTATTTTGAACAGAAATGAAGTTTTTCAACCCGCCAAATCTTCTAGCACCCCTTATCTTAAACCCATATACAGCTTGCAACCTAGATTTAATATTGACAATCGTCAACAAAAACTCTTTGTAAACGGTTCCTATACTTCAACACTTCCGGTAAGTGATATTTTAGTGTATATGGATCCTAATGTTAACAATGAAGGCACGGGAGTCAATAAAGATTACAATGCTGTTACATGGCGATTTTCACCTCAATCTATTGGATTAATTCAAGGGACAATTGATTTAAATGAATTAAACTTCAAAAACAATACTCCCTATGAATTAAAGATTAAACTTCTCTTACAAAATGGACATATAACATCAGATGTCTTTCCTTTCCAATATAATAACGGAAAGTTAACGACTAGACTAGACTGGACTCTTCCTTAACCTTCTCTAACGCTTCTTATTAAGATGAAAAGGTAGCTTTACGAAATAAAATACAGCTGCAGATAATCAATCTATAACACGTAAATGCTTTTATGTTCTGAATATCTTTTGCGCTGTTTATCTGATTCTTTAAGCTTTTATTGTTTAAAATTAAATTTCAAATTCTTAATTTTCCAAATCCAACAACATCTTCTTCAGTACCTCTAGACAAAAAGTTATGTATCATCCAGTCCCAATGTCGTTTTTACCAAATTTGTGCAAGCATTAATCTTTTAAAAATGTGCAGATGCTACAGGGACTGTTATTGTATACTTCCAATGCCTTCTTCAAGATCACGGACATTTAGTTGTTTTTGGAAGTCATCTTTCCAGAAATTAGCGTAATTTTTATCTTTCATCCGTCGGCTGATGATTAGCATTAAATCTATTTTTCCCGGATCATTTACCGCATTAAGAGCTGTTCTTATAGTGGCGTATAACCTCACTATTTCGACACGGTTTTCTTTTTTTTTATCATCACTGACCTTTAATACAACACGGTAATCAGATTTATCCGGCACATATAACATGTTGACATAACTACTTTGATTGATTTTTACTACCCAGGGATTATCTAGAACTGTACTATCAAAATGATGTATTCCCCATTTTTCACCATTTACGAAATAAGCAAAAGTGATCGATGCGGTCTTTTCAAAAAAGACAATTTTCCACAGTGGAATATTCCCTTCAATGTTCCATTCTTGTTTTTGCAATCGTATTTGATAATACTCAAAAACAAATTTTATAACCCTGCTCTCCTCCCACAGTTTTAAAGACCAATTCTCTTGATCGATTGCATTGATTCCAATCTCAGATGGTGCTGTGGTACTTGAATTTTCCTGCCGGGAATACCCTACCTTATTTGCTGCGGGAACACGAAACAAAAACACTTTCGGTTTGAAATATAAAGAGATTACATAGCACGTTAAAGGAATAAAAAAGAACCAAAAATCAGTCTGAAAATAATCCCAATTAAAGATAGATCCATGATTTCGTTGCGCCAGCAAAAAATTTAAAATCAGCACGTGTATCAGCAATACGGGACCAGAACATAACAGGATGAAAACAGGAAATTTAGTCCCTTTATTGAGAGTCTTATACCAAGGACATTTATAGCGTATACGATAAGACATCCTTTGTATAAAGTACAGATAACAATGAAAAAGTACTAGCGTTGCAATGAACACCTGTTGAAACAACGGCTTCTTCATCCGTAACCAGATATCGTCCACGGCGGTGCCCAAATTCACCACTAAAGAAAATATTAATATACCAATCAGATAAAATACATACTTTCTTAAATACACATTAATCATAGAGCAAAGAAATAGGTCTAACACAAACTTACGAAAGCAAAATCTTGTTTCAAACAATAAATACAAATATAATTTTACTAAAAACGCTTATTTTGGAAATAATATATTCTAAATAATAAAATACCATCTAATTTTCAGTCAAATTATTAACTTTCTTTAAAACGAAAATATTAAAAAAACATGTACAAAAAATGTACATTTCATGAAATACCCATTTTTACATAGTGGATTCGCTATAAAAGTTCCGAATTTTATTGATCTAACCAAACAAAAGATAAATAATGAAAAATACACTAGACAACACCGGAGTTGCTGCATTTCAAACTTATTTCTTCTCACTTACCTTAACAGAACAACAATTTCTGATTGCGCAAATTCGAGCTAATTTTTTATCATTCATGCTGACTTACTTTGACCTACACAGCAATCAGATCGACCAGATCACCAACATGCCCGATTCCTTTAGGACATCCCTTGCCGAAGGTATCGCTAGCACCTGGGAAGCCCAGCTTCATGTGAGTTTTGACAAAGAAACGGTGGCGGCCGATGACAAACCTGGAGTCAAAGATATTATTGTATCCAGCACCCCTCTTCCTGCAGTCAGCAGCAGCACGACAAACAGTACAATCATTTATCCCTTTATGATCTGGATCAGGTACCGCATAACCAGCTGATGAAAACACTGCAAAAATAAAAAACAGTTTATCTCTCTAAAATACGGAAGCACTAAGATTATGAACGATTATAAATACCGAATTATTAAACAGTATCTCCAGAAGAATTTTGATATCAGTCCTGAAAGGCAAAACCAATTATTGGAATTTGTGATCCCACTTTGCACGGAACAAAAAGCCATAAAATATGAACAGCTAGAATCTCCAGGCCCCGCGGAGCAAGGCCGCGTTTGGTTTTCGGCAGAAGCGATGATCCACAGTTATTATCACAATAAGAAAAAAGGAATAAATTGCGGTACCCAGGTATGGAAAAGAAATGAAGTCATCTTATTTACCTCCAGTTTATTGTCCGGTGAAGAACGCAGCAATTATATACAGATGCTTGAACCGGGTTTGGTCTTATCGATGAGTTATCCAGATGCGCTAACGGTCCGTGAGGCATTTCCAGAAGTTGCCGCACATATTGAACAGCTTATTATTCAAAACGATCAGGCCTACCAAGACCGGATTCGTCTACTCCATGAACCTTCACAGGAGCGGGTTAGGAAATTTGAGGCTGAAAACCGTCTTTTTTGCACCATAGCATCCACCGTAACCAAAGCCATGCATGTAGGACTCAGCCGGCAGGGTTATACCCGCATCAAAGCCAACCTCTAATTCAAAAAGAGGAAATAGCACATGCTAAATAATAATTAATAAGCTAAACAGTTACAATCATTCTCCAGTACATGTACAGGCAAGATTCCACATGTACTGGAGAATGTTAGTTTAATAAGTGAACCGCATGAAAAATGGAATTTTATCAGATTTTCACAAACACTTGTACCGATTGGACATGCCCTACCAAACCTGATCACACAAAAATTAAATATGTGATCAAAAACATAAAAAAAAGTGACGAAAGTCATTTTTTATTTCGACAACACTCATTATCTTGAACTTAAATCCAATATTCTAGCATTAAATCTATTACTACCGTTTCATATAAAACCTTAATAAAAGCGATCTAGCGACTGATTATTTTACGATTATGCAAGATTTAAAACGAAAATTACTGTTAAGCTATCTGCAGACTATGTTACAGTTACCAGCAGAAAAAAAAAATGCTTTGATTGAACGTGCTTTACCGATCACGCGCATTCAGCCGGCCATCAAATATCAGACCCTCGAGCTACCGGGCACAGCCGAGACAGGAAGGGCATGGCTCTCGCCACATGCTATGGTGCACGCCTATTATGTCAATGAAAACACACAGCGTAATGTCGGCACTTACATCTGGAGCCGAAATGAACCGGTACTATTTCACAGCAGCCTCTATCTCGGACAGGAGCGCAACCATAGTGTGCAGATGCTCGAAGCTGGACCTGTTCTTTCGATGTCTTACGAAGACCTTAAAAAGCTCCGGGTAGAGTTTCCCGAGATCGCACAGCACCTTGAACAGCTCAGCACAAAAAAAGAACAAACTTATCAGCGCCGGATTATCTTACTCAGTGAACCTACGGAAACACGGATCCGCACACTGGAAGATGCATATCCCGAATTCTGCAACATCGCCAGCTCCACTGTCAAAGCCATTCATGTCGGCCTATGCAGACAGACCTACAATGCCGCTAAAAGAAAAATGAACAAGCGGCATCCGAAAGAACCCGATGAACGGTCAGATTCCTGATCAACATCTGTTAGCACCTTCACAACATGAGCACCTACCTTTTTTCCACCTTTTTATCTACCACAGGCCTGGTAACGCCATTTGCCAATTCCCATGCTGTATAGAAAATCAATTGCGCCCGTTTGCATAGCAGTTCAAAATCGATCTTAGCAATATCATCACTGGGTTTGTGGTAGTCGCCATGAAAACCGCCAAAATAAAAAGTAACCGGAATCCCCTGCTTCGCAAAGTTGTAATGATCCGAACGGTAGTACAATTGAAAAGGATCGTTGCGCACATTATAGCGTTCATCCAATTCCAGTTTTGTATAGGTCGTATTCGTTTGCTTCACGATCCGGTCCAGATCCGAACTCAGTCGATCGGAGCCGATAATATACATGTAGTTTTTATCGGGATGCGGTAAAGTATCGGTACGGCCGATCATATCCACATTGAGGTTGGCGATTGTTTTATCCAGAGGTATCACCGGATGGTCGACATACCAGGTCGACCCTAGCAGTCCCTTTTCTTCCCCTGTGGCTGCCATAAACAAAATACTGCGTTTGGGTCCTTTTCCAGCTTTAGCAGCCCGCATAAAAGCATCCGCCAGCAGCAGCATTCCGGTTGTTCCCGATCCATTATCGTCGGCACCGTTGTTAATACGATCCCCCGTCACATAAGGATTGATGCCCAGGTGATCGTAATGTGCACTCAGCAGCAGCACCTCATCTTTCAGCATGGGATCCGAGCCAGCAATAAAGCCCAATACATTGGCCGGATGAACAGCATCCAATGCCCGCGAAGCCTGCACTGAAAAATGCGTTTTAAAAACAAAGGGATAGGGTTTATTCGTATCAGTAAGTTTTTTGCGGACAGCAGTAAGATCTGTGCCGGCATCTTTTAAGAGCGCATCTGCTACTTTTTTACCCAGATAAATAATCGGCATCCCCTGCCCCATCTTTTCCAGCGTGGCCAGTTCCGGAGAGCCCTCCAGCATCATCGGATTGCCAGAGAGATGCAAAAGAAGTCCATCCGATTTATTATCTACTACAGGTTCTACCAAGAGCACCGCTTTCGCTTTATGGAAAGATAGGTAGCTGATCTTCTGCTGAAATGAAAATGCGGCATCCCGGGGCCCCGATCCCAGCAACATGACCACTTTACCTTCCACGATATGATCCTGAAAATCGTTGTACGGTTGCATGCCCTCGTCGATAACCCCATATCCGGCAAAGAGGATGCTGTCCGTCTGCATATTGTATCCCGTAAGTGAAATGGAAGCAGGCATATTAAAAAAATCGACAATAGGTTTAAAATAGCTACCGTTTACTTTTAGCGATTCTAATAGCGGAACCCGCTTTGCATTTATCGCTTGCATATAAGCTCCGTTAACGGCACCTTTCAACCCTATTTTTTGGTAATAAGCAGCAATATATTGTGCAGCTTTATCGCCCCAGAGCGTTCCCGCTTCACGACCTTTCCATTCATCTGAAGCCAGTATATTGAGATGCGCTTTCGCATTGCCGCTATTGATCGTTCTGGCATACAGCTGGGCATCTTTGTTTTGCGCATCTACCGTACATGTTAACAGTAAAAAAAGAATAAGCAATAAGAATCTACTTTTCATAAATTATGGGTACAAGGATATCATCGATAACGGTAAAAGGCATGCTGTTACAGCAACGCTACCGAAATAAGGTTCCGAAACCCCGAGACTTCCCTAGTCCTTAAAATAAAAAGATTAAGATTTATTTTTTTCAATAATAGGCAGGCTCTATTTTCCATAGTGGTCATCAAGTAACAATACTTCATTTTGACAAGCACTTTTACAAGACAAGAGCGATCCCATTGAAGAAGTTGAACCGACAACTGTTAAAAAAATGGATAACCTTTAAGGTAACTAAAGCATTGATCATTCATGCTAAAGAGAAAATTGGCATTAAAAGACTTTTAAAATAAAGCCTTTCCTTTAGCACCATTCAATACATTTTACTAAGCGATAATCATTGATTTTGCAATTCCAAGCACAATTTCTTTCGTCGCGCAATCCGTCATACCCTTGACAATAATCAAAAGCGATTCCGTAATATTTTCATACGTTTCCTTTTCACTGCAGGCCAGTTGATCTACCGCCATTAACCCAGCAGGAGATTGTTCATAAATATGGATCAAACGAAATAGACGATCCTTTTCCAGTATCTCCATCTGTTTATGAAGTTCTTTACTGCGGTCCTCCAGCGCTATTATCCAGTAACGTATTTTATCCTCATCCTGCATTTTTACATAATTTACATCATGAGAAAAGTACTCGATTTCTATTAATAGCAGCTGTATCGGATCATTGCTATCATAAGCATGGTCCAGGATGCGTATAATATCGCTTTTTTTGATCTCCCCTTCATCAGTAATGGTGAGCTCATCCGACAAATTTTGCATCAGCTTATGATAGAGTTCGACAAGTACTTGCGGTTTATTATTTTCATCCCTTCCCATAAAATTAGAAAAAGATCGAAAGCCCCCCAATTGATCCTGCAGGTGTTCACAAAAAACAGCTGTACTTTCTTTAGTATCGCCCCATTCGGACACATCGATATTGAGTTGCAATCCAATGATCTCCATCATGTTTTCAAATTCTGTGATCTCCAGCTTAGGAAAATAGGGCTTTTTGCTCCATTTGTTATACAAATTCACCTGTTCCGGTTTCACTGTGCGCAACGCAAAACATTGATTCATGACACAGATTATTGCGTCTCTCAATATATGCTTTTCCCGGTCATCAAACAGGAATTTTTCCGTCTGCGCATCTAACCCCAGCGCCATGCTAAAGTAGGCTTCTGCCAGCAGTTCTCCTGAATCTTCCATAAGCAGCAAATAGCCCTCTTTCAGTTTCTTCAGAAGCTTTTTATTTTTTAAATAATCGCCTTTCAGCTCATTGAATTCAGTCCTTGCCGCATAAAATTTATGGATAAGTTCTTCTTTTCCATATGCCTTCAAATTATCCAAAAGATAATCCTGATAGGGTGTAAACAGATCATCACCTTCATCATCATCCTCTTCGTCATCATCATCAAATTGAAATAAGCTGTCATCGAAGTCTGACCAATCCAGATGCTTTTCCCTTTGCACAGCATCCGTAGCCAAAGGTTCAACAGGCAGTACAATGCCCATGCTCCTTAATAGCAAACATTCACACAAATGCTGGAACCGCTGGGTACTCACTTCATAACGTTGAAGTTCATGCAGCATTTCGGTTGCAAATAGATGAATTGACCCGTCAGGGTTACTGACAAACAGATCAAGATTTCCGTTTTTCGCAGTTTTGACCTCCATGGCCATTTCGCGTAAGACGGGGTATTTGTTGGCCATTTCCAGAAAGAGATCCGGCCGAATAAACAGATCGATATGATTGGTATAACCGGGAGACAACTCATACACGATTGTTTCATTGCTCTGCCAGGCTAATCTGATTTCACCTTTGCTCCAGCGGTTCCATTCATCCGATTGTTCAAACTTTGCGTATTGCTCGTTATCCTGCTGAATATGAAACATGACCACCGGTTCTTCCGGAATCGAATACAACGGGATTCCACCGTCTCCTATACATAAAGAATAGCGCAGGGTTGCATCATCACCATAATAAAATTGGTTATTGACACCCCCACCATCTGTGACAAACTCCACTAGTTTATGTTTAACACCAGAACGATCATCATAAAAATCCTTCCCCAGGCGAACTGAAGCACGATCCGGAGAGTCTGTTAGTGAAACATGTAGGTTTGATTTCTTATCTTTAGCGATCTGGTTCATATTTATAAGGGTTTAAACAAGCGTTAGGGAAAGCAATTTACAGCAGCATACCGGTAACAGTTCCATTACCTTCTGGTAAACAGCTAGAATACCGACATACAGCAAGTATCATTCATTTCAATAATTTGGTTTATACGTGTTTGAAAGCTGATCAGCAACTATTTTAATGGAATCCCGTCTTGAGCGTTATAAAATAGCATAATGACCACATCAATCTTTAAACAAAGATTTCTTTCGCATGAATATTTCAAGCGTGATAAAATTAATTATTTACTTTCAATAATCAAGTTCTTATTGTTTTTTAAAGAAAACTTTTGTGAAAAATACCGCCTGAAGGGATAAGAATCATGGCATGCTATTACCTGCTTGTAAAACGGCTGCTTTGACCAGCGTTTGTTTTAGCCTTATTCGGACTTTCTTTTAACCTTCTTTTACCCTTGTAGCAGGTTTTCTCGCAAGTGCGCCGCACTTGCACAGTAGTTGCACCGTCCTTTTCCTGGTGCAGGGACGGGAGAGGTACGGTGCACATGCGGTGCAACGACGACCGGAAGTAAAACAAGATCCGAAGCGGGTTAAAAGCAGGTAGATAGCAGGTACCTGCCAGAAAATGCTTCGATTTGCTGTTTGCCACATCCAGTAAATTGCTTCTAACTATCTTTTCCCTGTCTTGACCTTTTTTTCTACCTCCACACAGGTTTTGCTCGACAATCCTTCGACTTTTCATGCACTGTAGCCGATGAAATCCCAATGCCGAGTCGAAGCCGAGTCGAAGAAATCTAGAAGTTAGTGTTGATTTGGTTAGGAAAAAATCAGAATCCATTAAAAATTAAACTTTATACAAGGCATTAATTACGCATTGAGAAAATAAATTACTATCTTAACATTAACTTGTTAATTTTCAAAAACCTAAACAATGAAAAATTTTAGTTTAAATAAAAGCAAGTTTGCAAAAATGCAAGCGGATGGAATATTTAACTCGATTCAGATTTTAAATAAAAATATTAAGCTCAACGATCAATATATCGGAGAAATGAACGCTTTAAATGTGATGAGTGGCCTCTGTATTGAACTATACCTCAAGGCATTTATTCGTACCACACGAAAAAATGCCATAGTAAAAGGTCACCGTCTTGAAAATTTATTTAGGGAAATACCTGATTTTCTTCAAGTCTTAATCAAACAACATTACTTAATAAACTTTGACAAAAATGCCAATTTCTTCAAAGTTTCTATACTAATATCAGAAGATAAAGCAGAAACTATCCCCTTAGAGGACAAGTCTAAACTTGAAAATGTTGAAGGTGCCATCAAAACACTATCGACACTTTTCCTTGATTCCAGATATTTTTTTGAAAAACTGACCGACCGAAATTGGATTACAGTAGCGTATTATTTCGAGTGTGTTAAAGCGATTTGTTTATCCCTCAAAACAGTTTATGAGCAGTATGCTGACGCAGACTTTAAGGGCAGAATAAAATAAGATTTAAACCTTTCACGACCGCAATAGCCAATCAAGCAATTAGGACTATCACATCCTAAAAGACGATTAAGCTTGCTGACGATCAACTGATAAGCGATGCCCGATTTGTAAGCTTAATGAAGTACCTCCTACCAATCGAAATGAATCAAAAATCGGTGCCTGCATTAGAATATGTAAAGCTGACCTAAGATGAGGATTTACGGTCTTATATTACATTCATACTAATCAGAATCAAATTAATACTTCTTAATTGGTTCCTTTTGTAATTTATAGGTGTTTTCTCCTGCTTTAATAAATGATTTGACGCATAACATAAAAGTTCCTCTACTTGTCTGTTCCTCTATCCTGAACCGCACTTTTATGAGCTTGGATAGCAAATCGACAAAAACCGCCTTACTTTGACGGATATACGATTCTACTGTATGCATCCCATTTCCCGCAGATTCATATACGTCCACCAGACCAAATAGCCGATCTTTACGCAACATCAAATCCCGTTCATGAAGATCGTTATTTCTTTCTTGCATAGCCAGAAGCCACCAGCATATTTTTTCAGAACTTTGCTTTTCAACATAATTGATATCCTTTGAAAAATGTTCAATTTCGATTAATAGCATCGGAACCATATCGTTCATTTCATAAGCAAAATCCAGAATACGGATCAGGTCGCTTTTTCTGATTTCGCCATCTTCGGTTATGGTAAATTCATCTGACAAATTTTGAATAAGCATGTGGTAAAGTTCAACAACCTCTTGTGGTTTATCTTTTTCCTGCTCGTCCATAAAATAGGAAACGTGTTTCAAACCAAAACTCGCTTTCATATATTCTGCAAATATCGCTGTAGATTCTTTGGAGCCATCCAGTTTAGGCGAATTTACATCAACTTCGGATACAACCTGCGCTACCAACACGCTTAACTCATCCAGATTCATGTCTTGGTAGAAAGGTTTTTTAGACCATTTATCATGCAGGTCCACACCATCTGGAGGTAACACACGAAGTTCTGCAGATTGATTACAGGCAAACACTATAGCTTCAGTTACTATTTCTAAATCCACCTCAGCCAGGGGATAATTTGCAGATTGTCTATCTAAGCATGTCGCTATTGCAAAATACGAATCTGCGATAAGATCAATCATATCGCCCATGATCCTGGTGTAACAACCTTTTATTTCCTCCATGAGCATATTGAAGGCTACTACAGTTTTCTTATGTTCAAAATAGACATTTCTTTCTTCATAAAATTTGTTTTTCAGTTCTACTTTCGTGAAGGACTTCGTGCTTTCAACAAGTTTTTCCAGCTCTTCCCTATGGTAGTAAAGTGGCTTATCATCGGATGGAGATGCATATGTAGGTTCATCTTTCAAATAATAATCAGCTCCAGTTATTACATCATCCGGCATCGGTTCAACAGGTACAAACACTCCCATACAGCGCAAGAGTAAACATTCTACAAGATGCTGAAACCGTTCTTTACTCACCATATATTTTCCCAGCTCATCGAATAGCTGATCAACCAGATCATTGATATCTTGATCATGTAGTGCTACAAAAAAATCTAAGCTTTTAGATGTGGACGTTTTCACTTCCATTGCCATTTCCCGTAAAACGGGATACCTGTTCGCCATTTCTAAGAAAAGGTCGGGTCTAAAAAACAGATCCAAATGTCTGCAGACACCATAGGGCAATTCATAGATGACAGTCTCTTTATTTTGCCAGAATAACCGGTTTTGGTTCGCTATCCACAGATTCGGGTTAGCGTCATCTGAAAAACGGCTATAATGATCACTTACCATCTGGATATGAAAAGTAACTACAGGTTCGTTGGGAGTAGAATATAGTTTTTGATCACGATATGACGCACATGTAGCCAAGCGCATGAACAAGTCTTTACCATAAAATGAAAAGAGAGACAACTCACCATCTGTTAAAATAATATGCTCTAATTCAAAAAAGATAAAGGTGGGATCAATTGGTTCATCGAAATTCCTCCATACTAGCGGTGGCTCTGGCTGATCACTTAAAATTACCTGCAGGAAGGACTGCTGTTCATTTAATCTTTGAGTCATATTTTTAAAGGTTTAATACAAAAAAAAGTTAACAACAAACTTGACACAATTTTTCCACGACTTGCATCAATGACTGCACAATGCAAAACTATTTTTATATGTCATATTCGTTGTTAAAACGTGGTTTATAAGTATTCGGTATTTGGCCAGGTGTTATCTAAAAAACAGGCGTTGATCGTTTTACAGCAACTACCTATGGAAGCCCTTTTTTGAAACAAATATGGACAACCCTAAGGCTATGCCTAAATTTAAAATTAACGATTTTATTTTCAATAAAAAAATTTATTATTTTAAACGAAACAAACAAAAGACTGAAAAGAAAAAAATATAAGATAGATATCTTAAAGTAGTATCCTTGTCACTATTAACTGTCCTTTCCTTCGGAACACCTTCATTTTCAGGAATCTTATATTGTGCTTATACCTAAACGGTAGTTAAAAGTAGATAATGGCGCGCTAACGGTTTAGTTTTCCTGAAAGCATACCGAACAAACTGTAAAATACTTCCGAAAGCAGTTCATTTTGATCATAAAAAAACAAGAATTTTTAAGGGTTTTCTATTTTCAGGAAGAATTTTTACCTCGTACAATATGGATGCCAATTTCAAGGTAAAACTATATAAATTTCCTAGTGTTATGAATTTTTAATTGAATAATAATAAAACCAGATCGTTTCACAATAAATACTGCGTGTTCTTAACAATAAAACTGTCGCAAATGAGCATTTATTTTGTTAACCGCTTAACAAAAAAAGTGTCACAAATGTGCTAACGCTCCAGCGCAGATCCTTTCTACCTTAGTCTTAGTTAGTTCACAGATAAAAACTACAATTATGATTGCGACGATTATTACATATGCTATTGTTCTGTTGTTTGTCCTGCTTTGGGCTTACACATCCATACCGAAGTTTTTCAAGATGAAATACTTTCACGATATACTAGGTTCACAGGCAATCCCCAAGTGGAGCGTACCGATCCTGACTTTGCTGATACCGCTGCTGGAGCTTTCGGTTGTCTTCCTATTGCTTTTCCCGGAGACCAGATTGTTAGGCCTCTACTTTTCATTCGCACTGATGTTGATTTTCACAGTCTACGTCTCCGGGATTATTTTTCAGGTCTATGACCGTTACCCTTGCCCATGTGGAGGCATGTTTAAACACATGACCTGGCGGAAACATTTAAAAGTCAACATATGGTTGACTGGCACTGCCCTAGTAGGTGTATTAATGATGCAGTTTAATTTATTTAAATAACTAAAGTTTACGCTTTTTGATCTATAAAAGCAACCCGATTATGCCTTGGTATACATTCACCCCCTGCTGTTCAAAGGATGGAAATCCGAAGGACGAAAACCAATACACATTGTACGGCAATCATCCGCCATACTGTGAGGGCCACCTGATGGTCTGCGCCATACAGGCGACCGATCACCATAAAAAGCCCCATATCACCTGCGATCTGGAAGCCGAGATCTGCTGTGCATTGGAAAATCAAACCAGCACAACAAATGTACTGCTCAAAGGAAGTCATTGTAAAGAATGTGATTAGAAAATCATAATGTTCATAGTGTTCTAATTTTAGGTGCATGCTGTAGGCCCGGCCACTTGCCCATAAGAGTAAATGCTGGTACGGGCTTACCATCGCCTCAAAACAAGAAATGGAAAAAATAAAAGGGGAAAGCTGAAAACCCTGTAAACGAGTAAGCAAGAAAAGAAATTTAGGTTCATTCAAAGCAAAGCAAGATGAGAATATGGTATCTCTTTACACCCAGACAAGGTACGCGCTTGGATCCTACCGATCCCCGGCAGTACACACGGTATGTAGTCGGCAAAAAATCGCCCTCAAACCGGGACTGTTCAGACAAGATCTACGCCATCAAAGCCTGTTTTGATGCAGCCGGATTGCCCATCATTGATGAGTCGCTGCAAAAAGAAATGTCAGCGGCGGTATTATCGGGATGCGACAGTGAAAACATCATTCTAAGACAGGAATATTTCCTGCAGGAGGGTACCAATAAGATTTGGTACCATTTATAAAACAAAATAAGGAGCAAGTCGAAAATCCTATAACAGAGTAGACGATAAAAAATTAAAGTTTATGCTTTTTGATCTATAAAAGCGATAAGAATATGCCTTGGTATCAATATACACCTTTTGGTTTTGGTGATGTATGTAATCCCAACAACTATACACTTGTTGGAAGTACACCTCCATCGTGCATTGGTTTTGATCAATTATGTGCTATACAAGCACCAGATATAGGTGGAATTCCTTTCATTACACAATTGTTGCAATGTGAAATTGCCAACGCTCTAAGCAATCACTTTTCTAGTGCAAATGTGATATTAAAATTTTAAGATAGTATCAACTATTAACCAACGAGCAATGCCATCATTTATAATAAAGGAGCAAGTCGAAAATCCTGTAATAGAGTAGACAATAAAAAAATTAAAGTTTATGCTTTTTGATCTATAAAAGCGCTACGATTATGCCTTGGTATGTATTTAATCCTGGAAGTTTTCCAGCATCACCATGTGATCCAAATAATTATGTTCTTGTTGGAATCGCCCCAAATTGTCCTGGAGTCAATAATGTACTGTGTGCTATACAAGCAGATGATAATATGGAACACCCGATCATTACAGCTGCATTATGTTCAGAAATTGCTACAGCTCTACAGAACAAAATTGACACCACAAATGTAAAACTAAGACCCTAAAAAGGTTTAAAAAAAGTAAGGAATAAAATGGAGCTCGCCGAAAATCCAAAACAGAGTAGGTTATAAAATTAAAGTTTATGCTTTTTGATCTATAAAAGCGCTACAATTATGCCTTGGTATTCATTTACACCAACTCTATCTCCAAGTAACCCCCATGATCCTAACGAGTACACACTTCTAGGTTCGGCCCCTAGCTGCCCTGGAGTCAACAACTTTATCTGTGCAATACAAGCAAATGACAATATGGGAAAGCCTGATATTACTGTTGAACTTTGCATCGAGTTACTTATCGCTCTTCAAAATAGAATAGACAGAACAAATGTAAAATTAAAGCCATAGCATATTAATGGTTAAAAATGGTTAAAGAATTTTCTGAAAACCCTATAAAAAGTAAGTAACAAATAAAGAGATTGTTTATTAATTTTTAAAAGCGTTGCGATTATGGCCTGGTATGTATTTACACCTTCTGGACTCTCACGAGATCCTTGTGATCCCAATCAGTATACGCTTGTTGGAATGAATACTCCAGCTTGTTCAGGAGTTAACAATTATCTATGTGCTATTCAAGCAACAGACAATATGGGACAACCTATCATGACCGTGATGCTAATCTGTGAAATCGTTAGAGCTTTGGAAAATAAAACGAATTCTGTCAATGTGTTTTTAAAACCTTAAAAAAACTAAAGGCACATAAAAATTAAAATGACACTTTCTCACACGCGCGTGAATAAAATTAAATAAAGTGCAGCTAAGCTGATTAATTGCAAACACGTAAAAAAATATTAAAAAAAGACGGAAACAACAATATTATCAGCCAAAGCAAATCAATTAAAAACGGAGCAGGCCGAAAATCCGTAATCGAGTAGGTAAAGGGCGAAGCTGAAAACCCTGTCAACAGAGTAAGCAACCAATTAAAGTTTATGCTTTTTGATTTATAAAAGCGCGACCATTATGCCTTGGTATTCATTCACACCCACACTAAATCCTAGTGAACCAGCTAATCCAAACGAGTACACATTGCTAGGTGCGGTACCATCTTGCCCTGGAAACAACAATTTTCTTTGTGCTATACAAGCAAATGATAACATGGGGCAACCCATAATTGACGCAGCTTTGTTAGCTGAAATTTCGTTAGCACTACAAAACAGAATTGATAGAACTAACGTTAAATTAAAACCTTAACAAAGGTACTGGTGTTTTGACAAAAATTTATAGCATGCTTTTAAATAAGCAAATTTCGATGTCTTAAGTAATCGTTATAATTAAGGCTTAGTCCTACTGCCCACGAGCAGTCTAAAAATAAACCTGCAAAGTTATAGCTTTGCAGGTTTTTAAGATCAATAGGTCACGTTATCATAAGGAACTTCTGTGACCATATAACGATCTTGATCAGGGATAGATAAGCTCCAATCTGGATCATAAGCTCCCATAATTACAATACTTATTGTTTTAAACAAATTTCCCCATTTCGATACATCCACCTGATAAGTTGCAATTACCTCTTCAGTTAAAGAGTTTCTAATCTCCAGCGAAATCCCTTGATCCTGATCTGTTACCAAATAGCTTTTGAAATCCGTAAACTGCTGATATCCCAAACCTGTAACTTCATTGGTTGTATGACCTTCTATATTAATATCCACAACAGGCCCTGAAGTGGATAAGTTCACGAAACGTATATTCACCACACTATCCTTTGCAGGAATCAAATGACCCGGATCTCTAGATATAGGTTTGGGAAATTTCGTTTCTGCACAAAATAGTGTATCCACAGCACTAGGAGTACCTGATAAATATAAGGTATACATCGTTTCCTTCTTCAAATTAACATTTCTATTGTACCAAATTTGGGTAGTATCCACAATACGCACCACTTTCAAATGAGTACTTTTGTCTGTAGACACCATATACAGCTTTCCCGTACCATATCCTATTACTTGATTTTCAGGGATACTACTCCAACTCATTTCTTTTGGAGAAACATTAACCTTTATTCCTCCTCCTCCAACAACTGCATTAACCACATTTACTTTAGCAATGCCGAGCGTTCCAATTACTTCATTCTTTTGGCAAGAAAGCAGAAACCCAATTGTAAGCGTAAGCAAGCATGTCACTCCTGTTTTTAACATTATCTTCATGATATTCATCTTTTCATCTCTTAAATTATCAATTGGTAAATCAGAGCTACATCCTTATCTTGGATTTTGCTCCATCCCCGTTAACAAAATCACTTCTTTGGTTGGAATTAAAAATGTGTAACGCAAATCATTAGGTTTTAATGGTTCATAAGTAATATTATTCATATCACGTCGCAAGGTAATCGCAAACTGAGGATCTTTATTCAAACGCCTTAAATCCGTCCAGCGAAGTGTTCGGAAAATCAATTCCTTTCGTCGTTCGGTAAGAATTTGCACCAATGCATTGTGAGCACTAGTTGCTGTTCTGTTTACATAGGGTCGTACCATACGTTTAGCCATTAAGGTATTCAAGTCCTGCATCGCCAATGCTATGTTCCCAATACGAGCATAACACTCCGCTCGTATCAGATACATTTCATTAGTTGCTAAACCCATAAATAACACAGCTGAGGAAATACCATCATAATTTCCTCGAAAAACAACATTAGCACCAGCATTTTGAAAAAACACAGTTCGTCTGCGATCTTTTAAATTATAAGAATTATAGAGATCTGGACGAATTAAAGCTATTGCCTGCGATAATATACCGCCTTGTGTTACTGCTTGAAAGATTACTTCGGTATTGAAGCGGACAAAAGAAGGTCCAGTTAGATTACTATTTACTGTTGTAAAAGTTGCTGGAGAACTTGTCGCATTGTAATCGATTAATGTATTTTGCAACTTGAGGCATTCATTAGCCATCTTACCTGCATTAGTATAATCCTCCATTGAAAGATAAACTCGTGCCAATGCTGCATAAGCAGCGGCTTTAGAAGGACGCGATTTTTTCACAACTTCCAAAGGTAATAAGGAAACTGCTTCTATCAAATCTGCTGTAATCCGATCATATACTTGTTGTACTGTACCTCTAGCAGATACTTCATTGGGGTCTGCCGTTAAGCGCAAAGGTATTCCTAAATCCGTCTTCGCTGTAACGGCTGTATAGGGCTTACAAAATAATTGTGCTAGGTGGTAAATAGCAAAAGCCCGAAAAAACAAAGCCGATCCTTTGACGGTATTAAAACTAGGGTCACTGGAAGATAATTTCCCAAGAACACTTAATACCATATTAGCACTATACACTATTTGATAACCACTCGAATATTGTGACACATGCTCTCCTTCAGGTTGCCAACTGTAATTATAGCGCTGTTCTGGTGTTCCATTCACCGGAGGCAATCTATCATAATTTACATCTGTCATATAGTAATTGTCTGCGGCTGCTTCTCCATGGTCGGGAAACTGTGCATTCATCCTATCATAATCATCCAGCATAGCTTGACAATCGCCAAGCGTACTAGGCACAGCCTTACTCAGATCTGGTTTCTGATCTAAATAATCTTTCTTACATCTTGTCAGTAACAGTAGCAACAACAATAGGGTACTACTGATTAAAAAAAAATTATGATGTTTCATATTGATCTTAACTTATCTATTATTTACCTTAAAAACTAGCGTTAAAACCTAAAGTTATCGCTCTAGGTGGTGGTGGCTGATCAAGTGACTCTGGATCGATACCTAACTTGTTCGCCCTCCAGAGTACACCTAAATTGCTAATATTACAATAAAGCTGCAGATTGCTTAATACTTGTCCAGATTTCGGGAAACGGTAGTCCAAGCGAATGTCCTCTAAACGGACATGATCTGCACGAAATACAAGTGCTGATGAAGAAGCATAAAATTGATCCAGCGAAAAATTTCTTTCTCCTAATCTGATCGATGGTAAATTTGTCCACTTTTCATCTCCTGGTTTCTGCCAACGTTCACCATATAGATGAATTGGCGCTGCATTATCACTAAATAAAACTTGCGGACTAGAATAACGTCTTTTCATGTTATACTTAAATTTATACAAAATATTAGCCGATAGAGAGAAAGACTTCCATTGTATCGTATTGCGAAATGCACCATAGTAGAGAGGAATAATCGAGCCATGATTTTCCAGATCTTTATAATCAGTCCTAAGTATGCCAGCGTAATTATTGGTGATATTACCGTATTCATCGTACCCTAAAGGATCACCTGTCTGCGGATCTAACCCAGCAAATTTATAGGTGTAAAGCGTAAATGGAGCCTGTCCTTCTCGATAGTTTTGCGATGGGAGCGCTCCATCTGCAAAAGACACATAAAATGACCCAATATTTGGCTTAGGCAACAAATATTTCGTTACAATATTTCGCGTGTAACTCATGAGCAGATTTGAGCTCCATTTAAAATTGTTATTTTGTAAATTTACCGATTGCAGATTCATTTCAAAACCATTACCCTTCATATTTGCTGAGTTCCGGATGATATTAGTAAACCCTGTACTATTATCGAGAAGTGTAGGTGCTAGCAGATCAGTTGTTCGTTTATCGTACCACTCCAATGTACCTGACAGTCTGTTACCCTTCAAAGAAAAATCCAGCCCTAAATTAAACATACCAGTACGCTCTGGTGATAGGTGTGGATTTGGTGGAGAAGCTACTCTAGCATAATTTAAACCTGTTATAGTATGTGGTTCAGAACCATAGGTAATAGTTGGATAAGCAGCAACGGTATTGACTACATTACCCATATATCCATAGGTAGCTCTCAGTTTTAGCGTCTGCAAAATCTCAGATCTAAAGAAATTTTCATTATGTATATTCCAAGCACTTCCAATCGACCAATTGGGCTTAATACGATCACTAGCCTCTATCCCATAAATATTAGCCGCATCATTACGTGCACTAACTGTCAGTACATAACGTTTATCATAACTGTATGAACTATTCATAAAAACAGCAGTGGTTCTATTTACAAATGATGTTTGTAATACTATAGGAATAGGAAAATTACCGGTACCTTGATCATTAAGAAAAGGTAATTCTACATCATATTGAATAGGAGTAAAAATCATTGGATCAACATTATAACCATACACTACGTCAACATATGCTCCTCCATTTATTTTGGCGTCACTTCGTTCTGCTCCCACAATAACATTTAATTCATGTAAATTGTGAAAAATCTGATCAAAGTTCAATTGTCCCCGCAAAATATTCGCAATACGCGGAATTGTTCGCTTTTGAATCGCATCACCAATAGGTAACTGAAAGTTCACTGGACCATTTGGATTATATTTATCGTACATGGCAAACGTATTAATAGCATCTCGTAATAAATAAGCATCACGGCTTGCAAATTGGGTTCCTTCATCAGTATTTTTACTATATTGATAATTTAAACTTGCACGTAGACTTGGTAAAATCTTGTAGTTCGTACCGAAATTCATCAATATATTCTGTGCAGTACTTTCGGCATAATTGGTATGGATATCATTGAGCGGAAAATAGCGCCAATCCAACAATCTTCCATTTCCGGCCATCCATCTGTATGTATGTTTTTTTGCTGCTAAACCACCCGTTGGATTAATGACTTCCAACGCCTTTCCATTCTTGTCTGCAAGACGTAAATAAGGATCAAAGGGAAGCATATTCAAAACCCTACTAGTACTTATCTGACCGCCAAGCCCTGATACTGGAGCATGATAAAGCTCATTCGTATAATAAATATCTGTCGTAAACTCCAAATTTTTAATAGGTTTGAAAGTCATACTGCTTCTCAGATTTTTACGCTGATTGAAAGCATTCACCTCGGAATCGGTATTGTGATCATATCCAGCTGATAGAAAATAATTAAACTGTCGTCCACCACCCGAGAGATTAATCGAGTACTGTTGCAGCATCGCATTCCGATAGAGGTATTTCGAAATATCCTTTCGTCGATCGTACTTTCGATAAGCATCGATTTTTGCATCAATGGCTGCTCGCCCTGCTACATCATTTAAGGATAATTCACGTTGTTGAAACAGTAAATCTACCACTGGTGTCATTGGAGTATAAATCGAATCCGTACTAAACCAATCATACGTCCCTTGAGCAAAATTATACTTTTCAATATCAATAAAATCTGAACTACTCATCGCCGGACTGTAAAAAAGATTTGGACGTTCTTTTACGGTTATGTTACTATTGACCGAAATACGCAAAGGTTGATCTAATTTTCCTTTTTTAGTCGTGATAACAATAACTCCATTGCTTGAACGGCTGCCCCAAATCGATGCTGCCGCCGCATCTTTTAACACCGTCACTGATTCCACATCATTAGGGTTGATATTATTGATATCGCCTTCATATACAAAATCATCAAGAATCACTAAAGGTAATCTTCCTGGAGTACCTGCATCAAATGGTGTAGCCATTGTCAACGTACTAATTCCTCGAATTTGTAGATTACCTAGTGCATTAACTTTCCGATTACTTATCAAGGCAGTATTCACTGACGGAGCAGAATATCTAGGTATATTATCTACACCTCCAAATATAGTAGAAGTAGTAACTCCTTTTAATCTAGTAATCACATCTGGGCCGACATTCCTATTAAACAGTTCATTATTTACATGTTCAAAAGAACCAGTCGCTCGTTCCTTAGGTAATTTATAATAACCAGTACTTAGCACATTAGCCTCTTCCAATTTGTTTTCAGACATCTGCATTATGATTTCTAAAAAGCCTTTAATGTTGGATACCTTAACCGTACGCGTATCATAACCAACATACGTAATCCGAATAGTTGCATTAGAGGGTACACCGTTCAATATAAACATACCTTCTAAATTAGAGGTAACTGATGCAGTGCTCCCTACAACTACTATTGAAGCGTTTGCTAAAGGTTTACGATTTTCATTCAGTACTTTTCCTTGAATTGTTCGCTGCTGATTATCGCCATTACTATTTGAATTTATAACAACTGTCTTATCAGATATGACATAAGAAAAGGGTTGGTCGCGAAATAAATAACTTAAAACCAATGACAATTCTTGATTTTTGACGTCAACATTTACCTTTTTTACATCCGAACGCAGATCAGTCCCATACAGAAAATCGTAACCGGTTTGCTGTTTCAATAAGTTAATGACCCGCTCTAAAGTAACATTCCGCTCGGAAAGGGTAACTTTTTGCCCATAGGTATCTGCATTTGCATGCAAGCAACCGATAAGCAGTAAAAATGTCGTTATTTTCATAACAAGCATACTATGGGGTGAAATCCAGCGATGCCGTCCCCCTTGTTTAAAATAAAAATAATCCATACTTTTGGGTTAGTTGGGTTTAATAGGTAAATTTCAAATTGATTGTTGCTGTGGACCCGGCTATTTGGCCATGCTTATGCGCGAACATAGCGTGGCTTTTTTGCCTATAGACCATCAGTCGGATCGGAAAATAAGTGGTTGCTCCATTTTTAGTTTATTTTAAAAAATTGGTTAGTATCTATAGGTTCCGATAGCAGAGCTTATCCCTAATGTAAAAGACAAATATTATTACTTTCCTCCAAAGCGGGACAGATCGTATTTAACTGACAGTAGCGCATAACGTCCGATCCGGTTAAAACTACGCTGTGTAATGGCGTTCGAATTTACCATCAGGGCAACAGCCTGCTGTTGATCCAAGAGGTCATAAGCCTGCAATTGTACACTGAGTTCTTTTCTCTTGGTGAGATAAAGCTCCATAAAAGCATTGATCAAAATCGGATTTTTGATCGGGATGCTATACCCGCTGTTGATCCGATAACTGGCATCAGCTCCTGCAATCAACCAAGGGAAAATCGTCCAACGGGCATTGCTACTCATTTCCCAAGTTGTAATGTAATTTCTTAAAGTCGAATTCACTCCAGCAGTGCTCTTTGTCGCATAATAATTGAAATTTAAGGTGCTTCGCAATTTTTCTTTATTGCATGACACCGAAAGGTTCTGACTGAAATAAAGCATTCTATTTGCTCCTTCTATACCGTCCAGATAGTTCACCGTATGATTTGTACTCATTTGTGTTGCCCAGCGGAATTGATAGAATTTGGCAAAAGGTAGCGACATATCGTAGTTTACGCCCAAATTGTATGATCCATCTACATTGACATAATGCGTTTCTTGGCGCAATGTCCCCAAAGTATCGGGCAAAAGTAAAATATTGGTCGTAACTTGATCTTGTCGCAGAGATCCATTAAAAGAAAGATTATAGGTTTTACCTTTAGTCGGCTCTACCCGAGCGAGGTTGACACTTAGCCCATGATTTTTACTGGGTTTTAAATCGGGATTACCAACCGTGACCTGTTGGAGATTGCGGATATCTCTTATGGGCATCAATTGATCGCTAGCTGGTGCGGCAACAGCTCCTGTATAATTGATCTGGATGCTGTTTTTTAACGAGAGGGCATAATGCATACTGGCTATAGGCAGGATACTGAACATAGGATAGTCCACCTTTTTATGCTGTACTCGCTCATCCATCCGCATGAGCGCAGGCTGAAGACTGAAACCTAAACTATACTGCAATTTGGGCGCTACTACGCGATAACTCATATCCAGCTGTTGCGTGTTGAATAAGCTGTTATAGTTATTACTGAGTGAATCGATGCGCGTTAATAAATCTTCTTGCTTAATATGCGTTTCTCTTTGCTGCTGATCATCCCGCAGGGAAATGCTATATCCCAGATCGATACTTCGTTTGGTTGTCTCTGAGGCATGATCATTTAAGGGTTCTACATATTTAGCAGTAAAGCCCAGATTCGTTAGCTCTTTCTTTTCCTGCAACAAACGCATATTAACCGAATCTTTCAAAAAACTGCCTATATGCTGATCGTAAAAACGGAGCTGATCCTGAATATGGCTCTCCACTGTTAATCCTTGTGCAGAACCAGATAAATTGGCGCTTAAGCTTCGTCCTTGCTTGCTCATATTCCGGCTCCAGGAGAGTGCAAGATTTCCCATGTTATTTTTAGCGTCGCTCTGGATCGTATGATCCAGATCCTGTACAATCACACCCGTCTGCTTCGAAATATTGCGGTTTTCGGATGAACTTGCATTTTTTTGTCCAGATACCTGCAAACTCAGGAAATCTTTTTTTCCACGGGACTGCAGGTTTAATTGTATTTGATGACCTTGATTGTCGTTACTATTGCTTTGGTGAATACGGTTAAACAAGGTTCCCTGGCTGGTCACACTTTCGACATAAGTTTCAGATTCGCCTGTACTTTTTAATGCGTTATACCCATAATTACCGTAGTAATTGATCTGATCGGATGAATACCGATAATTAGTCCCGGCATTGGTGCTACGTTGCTTCCCCTCAGCTGTTCGATTATTATTTTGATTTGCATAGGCACTGAGCTGATGGACATCCAGCCAGACATTACCTTGCAGTCTCACGCTCCATAATCCCTGCGTACTGGCTGAAACTTCATTACTGCCAAAAACACCTTTGCTCTGTCCGTCCTTAATGACTAGGTTGAGCATTTTCTGAGGTTTCCCCACTTTAATCCCTGTAAAATTTGCCTGATCACCATAGTCATCGATGACCTGCAATTTGGCGATGATGCCTGCGGGAAACTGTTTCAAAAAATCTTTCAGATTATTGGTGAAAAAATCTTTCCCATTGACCCGTAACTTGTACATGGACTCCCCCATCGCTGTCACATTGCCCGTGGCATCAATCTGCAATCCCGGCAATTGGCGTAAGAGATCTTCTAAACGATCATGTTCGCCGACTTGATATGCTGAGGCCGTGAATTCGATCGTATCTTTTGCAATTCGAATAGGACTAGGTACTTTGACCGCAACTTCCTGCAAACGTTGAGACTGGATACGTAGGACAATAGCTGGTAATTCATAAATAACATCTTCACCTATATAATTTAATTTCTTTTTGTAAGTTTCATAACCAAGGCTACTAACAATAAGTCTCAGATTACCTCTTTGCATTGAACGAAAAGAAAAGTTTCCATTCTTGTCAGTTCCGCTACTCAAACTATCAGTATCAGTATAAACACGAATAGATACACTCGCAATACCTCTTTGAAGCGAATCCACCACGCATCCCCGTAGTTCAAAATCTTGCCCAAATGAAGAACTAGCGAAGCATACCTGAAATAAAAAAAAACAATACAACAAGTATTTATTCATATGCTATAAAAAAAGCCGCAAAGCGAGGTTACTTTACGGCTTCGTAAAAAATAAAAAATCTACACGTTATTGGTCCTGTTATTTAAAGCTACTATTTTCCATCAGAAATCACTACCACTTCAATTTCACGCTCGGCCTCAATTAAATCCAAACCATGACGTTGCACTTCTTTTTGTAAGCCAGCAATTGTACCGTCATACGGTTGCAAATTTAAGCCACCACTAAAGCCTGTCTCATCAATAGCTGGTGGAAATTTCCGTTGCATATCCAAATGCATCAAAACGATACCTGCAATAGACATTCCTCCTTTTTCAATCGCTAAAGTATCCGTAATAGGTTTATCAGTTTTGACGAAAACCAAACATTTCACCTTCCTTTTTTCGTATCGTCCTTCAATACCTAAACGGTTATTCAGGTCCTTTATCGCTAACTTCGCCATTACTGTTTTATCTATAATACCTTGTTTAACCTGTTCATAACAAATGAAATTTTTTGTATTCCAATCTGAAACATTTCCATATTCATCTTTATATAAATAGCGAGAAGGATCTTTAACCTCTATAAATGTACGACCTGGCGAAATAATAAATTTCGGTGGTTCAGACTTTGTATTAACCAGTAGCATCTGATAAGTATGAAAAATACTTTGGTTAAAAATTGCTACCCTTGTATGATTTTGAATACTATCTTGAATAAAATTGATACCACCCTGCTCCGGAACAGATGTTGCCTGTCCTGTCAAAACCGAATAACCGTAAACCGGCGATTGGGTAGCATCTTGCCATAAAGGATTTATAGTTAGAAATGGAGTTGTCGCATCAAATCGTTCTGTTTTTAATTGCCAGTCGACAGCTTGCCCATCCAATAAGGTCTGTATATTTTCTTTTGTAATGTATTCTCCTCCAGTAATAGCCACTACTTTTCCCTTATAGATCCACACTACATGTGGATTGGTTTCATAACGAAAATAGGTTCGAAGTGCACGGTCATCAACCACGGATGCGCGATGTACAGGTGGCTGATGTTCTGTTAAAAAACGATTGGTTTTAAAAAATTTTGTGATCATTTCCTCAGGTTGCCAGGTCACGGATAGCAATTTGATTTGATCACCAAAAACCTTTTGTAAGGAATCTAATTTGGGCATACTGGCAATACAAACACTGCAGGTGGTATCCCAAAAATCCAGTACCAATAATTTATCCTTATAATCTGAAGTGCGTATTGAGCGTTTGTCATTGTTGATAATATTGTCAATCAGAATATCGGGTACCTGATCGCCAATTTTGAGTTCCGCGATACCGGGTACAAGTGGCGGTCTGCCGTATTTGTCTTTTTCCTGCGCGTGGACAGATGTTGTTAAAAATAGTAAAAAACAAATGAGAGTTGTCAATTTCATAATGAATCCTTAATGTAAGTTTATACTTAAAGGTTCCTTTAAAGCAGGGCATCCCTAGAGATCCCAGTAAAAAAATGTTTCTTTTATATGAAGCGGAAAGTGTACTCATGTTTTAACAAAAAAAACCGCAAAGCGACTATACTTTGCGGCTAACAAAAATCTACCTATGTGGATCTTATGCTGGTCCTACCAATAGGTTCCTTTGAACCGGAGCATCCCTAGCTGTGGAGCTAAAATAATCTAAATAGTTGATGCCCCTTTTGCTACCATAATACGCCATCAAAAAACCGTAAGCACCTCGCGCACCTACGGTTTCATTACAAAGCTACACTCAAAACAGTATCTTGATCGAAAGGCATTGTTATAAAAATGCTTACGATGCTTTAAAAACCGTAAGAGGTGTCCCTCCTACGGTCTTACTTAAAAAAGCAGCATAAAATATTCATATCAACGCTCTAGCAACGTTTCTTATTTAAGGTTTCATCACCACCAAACTGTTCCCCTCACGCTTGAAACTGACCAGACCGGTCTGCTCCAGTTTGCTCAGCAATGTGGAAAGATGCTCAAAGCGGGAGACAGAACCATTGAGCCGTACATCTTGAACCGGATCCTGGAATACAACCTGAACCTTGTACCAGCGTGAAATCTGCTGCATCACCGATACCATTGGCTCATTGTCAAAAATAAATTTCCCGTCTTTCCACAATTCCATATGCGCATCGTCCAAGTTCTTGACCCGAATACCTGCTCCTGAAAGCAAGGACTGCTGGCCGGGACGCAACAGGGCTTCGGCTTTTGAAAGCCTGTCCGTGACTTTTACCTTACCCTCCAACAGGGTGGTTTTAATCTGTCCATCTTCGGTATAGGCGCTGACATTGAAATGTGTGCCCAGCACCCGCAGCTGCTGCCGTCCGGATGAAACGACAAAGGGCTGGTCGGCATCGGGACTGACTTCAAAATAAGCTTCACCGTAGCTCAGCTCCACTTCCCTATTTCCTGAGGATGAAAAGAAAGTGGGATAACGAAAGGAGGAAGCGGCATTGAGCCAGACATGGGTTCCATCAGGCAATACAACTTGATACTGACCGCCCTGAGGTGTCTCAATAGTGTTATAAGCAATAACACCTAAAGAACCGGATTTTGCGCTACTTCCGACATGGTAGATCAATTGACCGTCGGCTGTCTTAGATATCACCACGCCTCCCTGATCGGCTAGTTGACCGTTTTGTGCGACATCCGACAATTGAACACGGCTACCATCGGAAAGGATCAAGGTTGCCTCATCCGTGCCTGGCGCCACATCTGCTGTACCGCTATCGGTAATTACTAATTCTTGGTCTTCGTATTTACTGCTGTACAGATAGATTCCTGCGCAGATGTTCAGAACTACAAATGCAGCTGCCACCGTACGCAGCCAACGGCCGCTTCTCCTCTTTCGATTTATATTTCTTTCTATGACCTGATACATGCGGTCACGAAGTTCTTCCTCCGATTTTGCATAATTTGCGCCAATAAAGACGGGATTGTCAAGGCCCTGACGATACCATTGATTGAACTCGAGTCCCTCCTCGGGGCTGATGGTATTATTCAACCATTTATGAGCTAGATACTCGATGCGTTTATTTTTCATATCAATCTTATAGTTGCACGGCTTTACTATTAGGTTCCTACTTGTACATTTATCCCTAGCGCAACTGTTAAAAAAATTATCTTTCTATATTATTTTCAATTACCATTCCCGCTACATGTTTACAAAAAAATCAAAGCGTGAGAAAAAAGACTTTTAAGCCGGTTCGGATAAACTTCAGGGCTTTGGTGATGTACCATTCGATGGTTTTCTCTGAAAGCTCCAAGGTGGATGCAATCTCTTTATGGCTGCGCCCTTCCACGCGGCTCATCTCGTAAACAAGACGGCATTTTTCGGGCAATGCTTCTACCAGAAACTGAAGTCTTTCATTGACTTCATGAAACTCAAGCCACTGCTGGGTAGAATCGTCCGAAAGCTCGGAAAGTACCTCTTCCGCTGCGATATCACTGAAATGCTTATGTTTAAACCGTGCATTAAGGCATTTCAGCACCCGGTACTTGACGGCAACAGCTAGGTAGGATCTTAAGGAGGAATGAACTTCCAGCTCTTCCCTCCGGTTCCAGATGCTGATAAAGATCTGCTGCACGATATCTTCTGCTTCTTCGAAACTATTCAGCTTATTAGCTGCCGCGGTAAACAGTTTTTTCCAATAGCGATCGTACAATACCGTAAAGGCCTGATTGCTGCCGGTCTGCAACATATGAAGGAGCTCCTCATCCGAAAGGATATTAATCTTAACGTCTATCATGGGTCAATAACTAATTCATTACCAATACCATTCCTATAAATTTACAAATACTGGTACAATAAAAATAAATCCCTGCCCTATATTGCGAGACATCCATTGGTTAAAAGACGCAATGGGGTCGAGCTGTATAAGCATCGAACAACGAAAAGTAACAGTAATGGAAGATCTTCATAAAAAAAGAATCCTCATTACTGCAATCCAATGTAACATTGGAACACCGGACTGATTATATATAGAAATAACCTTCCCTAAAAAAAGATGGTAGAAAGCTCTTTCTAAATTTATATCAGTCCGTATCCTAATTTTTTGTTCACAGGTATATGCTAGTAGGTTCCTGTGGCAAGAACAATCCCTAGTCTATTTTGGAAATATTACTTGAAAAGTTTTAGAGGAATTAATAAAGAAATATAAATGGTTCTGAAGCTTATCAAGAAAAAGTATATCATTTTTCGATATATTTCCCTTATTACTACAGCTATTGGAGGTGTTTGTACTGGCGTATTTTTATAAATTCTGACAAACGTAGGGTAAGGTATTGATTATATTTTCTTGAAAATAAAGCAGCCTGCTTCTGAGGGATGATCTAAGACCATCGTATCTTTATCTTCTTTCCATATCAGGTGGATGATCATAAAATCACCAGCTGCAGCGACCGTGAAAAATATAGCAAATATTAACAAGAACACATTACCCGTAAAAATTGCGATAAAGGCTGGAAGTACTCCTAAAATAATGGCCGGCATAATAGCTCCTACTATATACTGTCTAACTCTTAAAGGTTCTTTGCAGTGGCAATAGGGAGTTAACATCTTTATTAAGATTCCAAACTTTATGGATTTAAATCCATGCTTAGCGAAAAGGGCAAAAGTAGCTCCGTGAATTAATTCATGTACAACTATTCCAGCAAGTAGAACGATTACAACAGCTATCGGAAAGAGGGGATTTTCTCTAAAACTCTCCACAAATACTCCAATAAAATCCAGTTTACCCCATATCAAATAAAAGGGAAGACCATATACTAAAATGATGGGTATGAATAAGAGCAGAGAAAAAATATTTGCCTTGGCTAAATCAATAGTTCTAATCTCCTTTATATAATTTTCTAATAAATTTTGTTCCATATACTTACTCAATAACGTACTTTCATTTATAAAAATTTAAATAAAAGTCCACCACAGTAATATCCAATTTTATAAATTGCAAATACTGAAATTGTTGCTATTATAATGAATCTTTTATTCTTTACGTATAGCTGTAAAATATTATTTAATCCCATAAATGTGTCCTACTATTTATTTTGCAATCAAATACATCCAAACTCATCTTTTACTCCTTAGAAATTTAATGCTATTGAACGAACTGAAATAAGTAAGTCATGATAAAATAAATTAATATTCCTACTACTGCTGCTAGCAAATAATAAATCTTTTTATTCATAAATTTAAATTGACATACATGAATCGATCATTCTAAGAACTCCACCATCAACTTGAGTCATCTCATAAGTATCCAATTCGGGTACACTAATCGAGTGTAACTCTAAGTTATTCATTTTTATCTTTATAAAAAATTATTCACACTCTATTTCTAAGGCTATTTTTCGTAATTTTTATTTTCCTCATACGCAAAGCTATCCGCCCTTTGGCCTAGATCGTTAACGAACAGCTTCGTTGATTAGCAACACTAAATTAAAACAGCTCAATGCTCAAAAAAAGCTTTGCCGATATTTTCTGAAAGTTAATGTTGCTCTACAGAAATATTTCTGATCTTTCCTTTCCAGAATACCTGAGCTATTGACCTTTCCATGTTCTTTACCAAAGATTATATTATATTCTTAACAAGATGTGTTGGAAATATTATGGATTTTTACATTCTAGAAAAACTCATATTATCATAGCTGATAAGGAATAACCTACAGCTATATGATCACAAATAAGTAAAGCCACATTTCACAACGTGGCTTTACCGCACCTATATAATTAATTAAACAGTAACCGACACTTTTCAGATTAAAATACATTGCAAGCTCATGTGCTGATTCCGATCCTTGCTATTTTTTCGTTAATCAGATATCCTTCCGGTTATCATCCGAATCCATATCAATCAACTTATTATACGGATCGATTCCGACCTGAAGAGGCAACTCGTCGACCACAAGTGTTATTTTATTATTGATCTGATCGATCCTATGTTTTTTCAGATACAATTCCTGTGTTGAACGTCCACCTTTCTTGTTTGTTTTTGCAAACACACCGATCTCAATGTAATCCCTTAAAGGCAATGACTCCACAGTTTCTTTATCCGATTTCTTAAATGAAATGGGATTGTTGCCTTTATCATGATAACTTTTCGTTCCATTTTCATCCACACGATATTTGGCAACCTCAAATTCAATATCGACCTGATACTTACCATTTTTCATTTTTTTAGCAGTAACTTTTTCAACCTTATTGTTATATAAAGTGATGGTCTCAAACATATCTTTAATCAGGTACTGCAATGAATCGGGTGTCGCTTGTTTAAAGTGCTCCACAAACTCCAATGATGTTGTATAGGGTGGGTTTTGAAAAGCCGTATGTTCCAGATAGGTTTTAGCAGTCTTATTGAAAACATCCTCACCCAGGTAATCACTTAAAGCATACAATACCAAGGAACCTTTCTGGTAGTGGATATACATTTGATTCTCATTGAACATGAGGGGTCTCTCCCCCAATTTCTCAGCACTTCGCCCTGTTAGATAACCGTCCAATGCATCTTTTAGAAATTTGCGCATCTGCCCCTTACCATAACGTTTTTCCAACACTTTCAACGAAGAATACTCCGACATACTTTCCGATAGCAATGTAGCTCCCTGTACATTCGCTCCTACGACTTGATGAGCCCACCATTGATGTGCGATCTCATGTGCGGTGACTGCATAAGGATAATCCACGGCATCTTCATTTTTCTCCTTTACATCGGCGATAAACCCGATAGCTTCTGAAAAAGGAATGGTATTGGCAAATGACTGGGCAAAAGTTCCATCGGTACGTGGAAATTCGACAATACGCAACTGACGGTGCGGATAAGCACTGTATTCTTGGCTGTAATAAGCCAGAGATGCCTTACTGGATGCCATCATGCGGTCCAGATTGAACGTATGTCCTTTATGATAATATACTTCCAGATTCACGCCATTCCAGTTGCCTTTCTTTACTTCATATCGCGCAGAATTAAAGGCGTAGAAATTGAGAATTTCCGTATCCATCTTGTAGTGGTAATATTTACGTCCCCCCTTTTCCCATTCCTTAGTCAAGTAACCCGGTGCAATGGCCAACTGATCCAAATCTGTACTTACAATAGCCTCAAAACGAATCCAATCAGCATCACTCGAAATATAATTGTTTTGCAACGCTTTCTGATCTGTTGGTGGTGCCATCCGATTTCGATGTGGCAGTCCGTATTTCTTTCGGATATCGTTCTCAACCAATTCCCCCCTATCCAAATATCCAATATTTGGGAATTGCATATTGTTGATAAAAGTACCATTGCCTTTGACTGGAGATCGTCCATTCACCCAAGTATTGCGCGGGCTTTGGGTACTGAAATTCAAAGTAATGGAATCACCTGGAGCAAGTGGATGTTGTAATTTATAGATGTTAAAATTGTACTTATCATCTTCCGAAACCAAAGTATTGGGCACACTAAACGAGAACTTGTAATCGTAATCATTATAATTGACAAAAATCGAATCAATGGCTACCCCGGTCTTATTTTTCAATACATAGGCTACCTGTGCCTTAAAGCTTCGCTCTTTTGGGAAGATATCCATATTGAATTTAACATCCACAACCCTAGGCTGTGGCCGGTATTGATATTTTTTATATTTCTTTTCCCATTCAACAGCTTGTTTTTCATGATCTAAACTGGTATAATACGGTTTTTTAATATTATTTTCATAATATATACCAGCCCCAATAGCGATAAATCCCACAAGACTGATTGTGATTATCGCGACAATAGTGGGATTTAAATTACTTTTTAGGATCAGCCATCTTTCCTTGATTCCTGAGAACAGACCTCTTCGCCATAGTAATAACGAAATGGTCAAAAAGAAAATAGAAAATAAAAGCCAATATACCCTATAGGTCAAGAACGGCAACACATACCCGAAGCCATCCATATCCGAATAATCAAGTCCAGGTCCCTGATTAAATTTGTAAATATTCTGTTCCACTCCCATTGCCGAAAGAAAAGGCAATGCGATAAACAAGAGCAAGAGCACAAAAAATCCCGTCAGATAATTTTTGAACAAAGTATGGACAAACACAGAGACAAACAGCCAAGCTACATTGGACAGCATGCCATACACCATGAGATTCATCACATATTGTCCGATCTCAAAAGTATAATACCCATGATATACCTGAAAGGCCATACAAGTCACGATAACAACCAGTAACAAGGCCAGCTGCATTTTGACAATAGCAATTAAAGTTGATAAAAGTAAAACCCAGTTCGGGACAGGACTCGCATCAATCAATCCCCCCATACGGCTAATACTCCCCCGATGAATAAGCAAACCTGTAAACAGGAAAGTCAATATCAACAGAAAAAACTTAAATGTGGATCCAGGTATCATCAACATTTTCCAAGTAACAGGATAAGTCGATGTTCCTGAAATAGAACCGATGGTACTTGCCATTAAGATGACAAAAAGGATCCCTACCAATGCCAAAATCATAAATACAGGATTTTTGACAATGTAACTGAAGTTGTATCTCGCCAATGCCCATGAAGTCTTAAAATAGTGAAAAGCTGAAAAATTATATTTCACCACCGGAAGATCCATTCTAAAAATACTTTCAAAATTATTTTTAGTCACGCGTTTACCAATTTTACTCGTCTTAAACGTAAAAGCTTGTTGAGAAAATGAAAAGAACAAGTAAAAACCACCAATAAAAAGTGCAGATACGGCTAGCCAGATCAATCTGTTATAGATCACTGCTCCAGTAAAAGGAAGATTTCTGATATCTTTTTCTGCTGGAGACCAATATTGTGTATAGTAGGAAATAGCACTATCCCCAAATGGATCGATCAATGCACCGAGGTAACGGTTATCCATATCAGCTGTAGTACTGTGAACCACCGCTTGCAGCAGGAGTAAAATCAGTACCGCAACAAAACCCACATATACATTTCTAGTCAGTGTCACCAATACAAAAATAATGGAACTGAAAATTATCAGGTTGGGGATGACCTGAATAAGATAGGTCTGAAAATAGGCAAGTACATGTACCGGCCCCAATAAACTTTGGTTAATACCGGGAACATACTGCGCAACTATAATCCCTAGTGTAGAAGCCAATACGATGATTAAGACTACTGAAAGCGAACCAAAAAACTTACCCAGTAAATAATCAGTCTTGGTAAAGGGATAGCTAAAAAGAATGCTATGCACATTGTATTGAAAGTCCCGATAGACAGAAGCCCCCACAATGGTTGGGATCAGAAAATAAATAAGATTAGACATCCCATTAATCATTTCGCTGATCGCCAGAGGTGAGTTCATGATTGTATTGGAAGATGTCGTCGCGGTAATACCATCAAAGATACCAAGTGCAGACAGCATGATGAACAGTGCTAGCACAAAGAACAGCAACATGTAGATATAGATGGTACTATTCTTAAACCAGCGGGTGAACTCAAATTTAAAAATAGTGCTAAACATGGTGTTGATCTTTTTTAAGGGCGACAAAATAAACATCTTCCAGTTGCCCATCAGCAGGAACAAAAGATTCATCAGGACATAGATCGCTATACACGCGGATATTTAAGGTATTATCCTGATTATAGTTGGTTGATATCACATTATATTTTTGGGTGTACTCATCCAGTTGTTCCCGGGTGATGATACGTACCCAAATCTTACCAGACAGTTCATCTATGGTTTCTTTAGGAGTTCCCCTTAATAAAATCTTACCTCCATTCAGGATGGCCAATTCATGACACAGTTCACGTACATCATCTACGATATGCGTAGAAAATATAACCGTATGATCCGTGCCGATCTCGCGCAGTACATTGAGAAAACGGTGTCTTTCTGCAGGGTCAAGTCCAGCAGTAGGTTCATCCACAATAATCAATTTGGGATCGTTCAATAGCAATTGAGCAATACCAAAGCGCTGTTTCATCCCACCAGAATATCCACTGACACTTTTATGGCGTACATCCCACAGATTGGTTACTTCAAGAACACGGTTGATGATTTTTTGGCGATCAGCACCTGAAGAAATACCTTTAAGACGAGCAAAATATTGTAATAGATCTACAGCCGAAAGTTTGGGATAGACTCCAAATTCTTGAGGGAGGTAGCCCAGTACTTTTCTCAAGTCCATCTGATTTTTCAGCACATCAATCTGGTCAAAAGTAATTGTACCACTATCCGGTCTTTGAAGTGTCGCGATAGTTCGCATTAAAGAAGATTTACCAGCTCCATTTGGCCCTAAGAGACCAAACATGCCTGGTTTAATTTCAAGAGTGACATCATCTAAGGCTTTTACACCATTCGGATAGATTTTACTGAGGTTTGTTATAGATAAATTCATAAATAAGTTAACTGATAATAATCGATTAGTCGATTGAATAAAAAAATTGTTACAACAATATAAAAAAAATATCTCAAATTAAGTTTTGAAATAACTATCAGATATACTTATTTAACAACTCTTTTTAATTGAAAATTTAATTCTATTCAGTGGTTTAACAAACAGAAAAGTAGAAATTTACCTAAACGCCAAAATAAAAGGTCTAATTTTCATTAGACCTTTTATTGTATAACAACTATTACTACCACAATCAATCCATCTCTATAATAAAAATTATACGAAGCTGATGCGCAGCAGATTGTAGCTTAGCAAAATTAAACAATCTTGATTTACGTTTTTCTGTTTCTGTTGTTCCGAGAAACAAAAATACGTAACTCCCATTTTTAATCGCTCGACTCCAAACTTTCCCGATAAGCTTTACTAATAAAATTATACGTCAACATGGCGGCACCTTCTTGTGAAAGAACAGGATCTCGTAAAACGGCCAGTTGCATGGTATTTTCATTCAACGACATAATACGAACATCGCCCCAATCGACCACGATACCATCTTGAGGTTTACCATGTAAGGGTGTTGCATCAACCATACGGATCGTCTTCTTGTCCGTATCAATCATAAAGGATCCTTTTTGCTTTCTACCTAGCATATTGTGGTTAACGATGATATTGGCACCTCCTTTTAAATTAAAAGTCATTTCTCCATAATCACCAGCTGGCATAAGCCAGGTATTTTCTTTCCAGGTGGGATCCCAAAGCCAAGAATCGCTATTGAGAGGCTTTCCCTGCTGATTGACATTGCCCCACCAGTCACCTGTTCCATAAAAATATAACGGCCCTTTGAAAACTCTAGACAGTCCATTTTGATCCAGATCCAGATACCAGGTTTTCTCTTCTCCTGCCCCACCTGCCAACAGTGTCCAGGTTTCGTCACTGATAAACTCGGCATACATATCATCTACCTGAAAAGTGGCAGGTTCTCCATATACAATACCACCGCGGGTTTCAACGCCGAACTTCACTTTGTACTCTCCAGGGAATGGAATATTCAGGGTAACCTTTTTATCTTGGCTACGGCCCTGAGGATGCTCCCACAAGGGTGTATATTTTGCATCAACCAAACTGGTCAAGTATATAATATTGGGATTCGAAGCATCATGTTCAATTTTATACGATACGCCCTCTACGATCTGGGCCGGTGCAATATCGATATCCCCTAATTCATATTTTTCCGGAGTACAGGCTCCAAACAGAACTATTCCAATGAAGAAATAGATGCTATACTTTACTATATTTTTCATCTTTGTACAATTTTTATCAAAGCAAAATTTAACGATCGGTTTTACTAATTCCATCCGTCATTTTGTTTTAGCACGCCATTCGATAGGGTGATCTGTTTATTAGGAATCTGCATAAAACCTCTTGTCTTTAAGAAGTTCTCTTTTTTAACGGTGACTTTTTCAGGAACAGAACCACTGAGCACATCTTCAGAAGTTTCCAGTATGCCCGCAGCATTATTTAACCCCTGTCTTAAAACGTCCCAATAACGAATTCCTTCAAAGGCAAACTCAAATTCTCTTTCTCTTAAAATAGCAGCCTTGGATACAGCGGCAGCTGTGAAGTTGCTTTTGTAAGCTCTTTTTCGCACATCATCAAAGTATTTTTGAGCATTGCCCGAACCCAGCTCTGCGGCCATCAGTAATACATCGGCATAACGGATCACAAAATAATCCTGATCTTGAGAAAGCTGCATATCTTTCTCTCCCCCCGTATTGGTCGTTCCGTCCGGTAAAGCGGTTGGCGCATATTTCTTTACGGTATATCCGGTATATTCACGTTGATCTCTCAGATCAAAATTAGTAATGCCCTCTCCATCGATGTCAATGATAGAGGCTTCTTTTCGAGTATCATTATTACTAAATTTATTAAAGAAGTTTTTACTAACGGTACAGGCACCCCATCCTTGGCCATAAGGAGACCAGCTTTTACCTCTGAGCCCTAAGAAAACGATCCAGCGATTGCCATCAACATAACCATTATAGTTGGAGGTATTATTGAACTTTTGCGCAAACACCACTTCTGAATTCCCTTTTCCGATATACTTGGATATATCTAACGTGTTGTTGGTTTTGTTGGGAACATAACTCGCTGCCGGCCATAGTGCGCTGAAGTTTTGTACTAAGGCAAACTGCCCACTGCTGATCACATCTTCTAATCCGGCGAGTGCTTCGGCTTTAGTGACACCTATATCTTCAGTACCATAGTATCCGGTATAAAATAAATAGACACGTGCTAATAATGCTTTTGCCGCTAAAGGCGTTGCCCGACCATCATTGGTTCCTGCTGCCGATTTTGGATAGGCATCTGCAGGAATATGACTTGCCGCAAACTTAAGATCTTCGACAATCAGTTTGTATACATCCTTAGGATCTGCTTGGGGTATATTTTCATTAGTAGCACTCGTTAGCAAAGGGACTTTTTCAAATAAACGCACCAGATCAAAGTACATCAAGGCGCGTAAAAATTTTGTTTCCCCCTCAATCCTTGCTCTAGCAGCGGTTTGATTAGCAAAGTCTGTCCCGTCCAATTTACCCAAAAGGGTATTCGCTCTAAAAATACCGGCATAATAATCTGACCAGGTACCATCAAAAATATTATTATCTGAAGAGGATTCTGAAATATCAAATCGATCGATCGCTTGAAATGCTCGCCCATCTGTGGTACCTGTACCGCCAAAACACTGGTCTGCGGCCACCTCAGCTGTTAAATAAAAGGACTGGCTACCATTGGATACAGTACGCTGATAACCATCGTAACAACCCACTAAGGCCATATCTGCATCGGCTACTGTTTTATAGAAATTACTTTCTAAAACACTTGTCATCGGCTCGACATCGAGAAAACTGGAGGAACAAGAGTTGAACAGTAAGGCCGACATTAAAAAAGAACTGTATATGAAATGAGATTTATTCATGATTTTTAGTGTTTAAAATTTAACGTTTAGACCGAACAAGACACTTTTAGGACGTGGATAATAACCTAAGTCTATACCTGAAACCCAACCATCCGTGCCGTAACCGATTTCCGGATCCATACCGTCGTATTTGGTGAATGTGAATAGATTTTGTCCCTGTACGTAGAAGCGGATCTGATTGGTGAATTTCCAGCGGAGGACTTTGGATAGATCATAACCCAATGTAATGTTACTGATGCGCAGAAAATCGCCATCTTGCAGATAAAGATCGGAGAATTGCCAGTTGACATTTGTTTCGGTAACCCTTGGTATGGTATTGGAAGTGCCTTCACCAGTCCATCTGTCCAAGATCCGTGTGGTATAGTTTCCTTGTTTGTTCGCGTGGTTGCGATAGGACTGTACGATCTTGTTTCCTATCGATCCATAGGCCTGTATTGAAAAATCGACTCCTTTATAATCTAAGCCTAGATTAAATCCATAGGTAAAACTTGGCATACCTACACCGAGATTTATTTTATCGGTTGCATTTATAACACCATCGCCATTTTGGTCTACATACCTGACATCACCAGGTCGTACGTCTGCCTGTAGAACACCCTTTCCGGCATCTCTCCATGCATCAATTTCGGCTTGGTTCTGAAATAAACCATCGGTTTTATATCCCCAAAAATATCCAATCGGCTGACCGTTTTCGGCACGATAAAACTCTTCCGAGTTGTCATAAAGCATAGCTGTTCGACCATGAATAATACCGTCTTCAGTCGGAATCTGACCAACTTTATTTTTGTTATAAGCACCATTAACACCAAAGTTATATTTCAGTTCATTGACGCGGTCAGACCAATTGACCGCAAGCTCAATCCCTGTATTCTTGACATCTCCACCATTGATAAAAGGTGGTCTTGTACCTGTTGTGGCCAGTACGGGCGCCGTAACCAACCAGTCTTTGGTAGTTTTTATATAGAAATCGGTAACAATGTCCAAACGATTATTGCTAAATTTGGCGTCTATACCAATATTGGTCTGCTCGGAAGTTTCCCATGTCAGGTATGGATTAGATAACCGGCTTGGATAAGCTCCTGCAATATTGTTATTGCTTGCTCCAAATACATAGTGCGCTCCGGGGTTGCCAGAAGTGATACCCGTTGAAGTACTTATCGGCGAAGCATATTGAAAATCATCGATATCTTGATTACCTACCTGACCCCATGATGCTCGAAGTTTAAAAAAGTTTATCGCACTTAAGTTGTCTTGAAAAAAATCTTCAGAAGAGATCACCCATCCGGCGGAAACCGAAGGAAAATAACCCCAACGGTTGTCTTTGGAGAATTTGGAAGAGGCATCGGCTCTTAGGGTTGCATTTAAAAGATACTTCTCTTTGTAATTATAACCCATACGTCCAAAATAAGATACCCTGCGGGTAATATTCTCTGGTTTACCGGCCACTGTGCGGGTTTCTACAACATTACCTTTCTCATCTAAGTGCGCCTGACCTGTGGTATTATCCAAGTAAGCATGCGAAAAATCATTGAACTGCGATAATAGATTCCAATTGGAAGCAGATAGATATGTTCCTTGATAACGCAATGATTCCATACCCACCATAGCTGAAAACCGATGATCGCTATTGATACTAAAATCATAGGATGCTGTATTGGTCCAGGTCAGCGTATGACCTTTGCTCATGTTCTGAGAAGTTGTCGTATGATCTTCGTTGTAGGTGTAAATTGAAAAGCGGTACATGGGCGTAAAGCTTCTGTATTCGGATGCATAATAATTAAATCCCAATAGCGACCTAACTTTCAAACCCTTGATTGGTTCAATTTCAGCAAAGACATCGGCCAGCAGTTTCTGACCATCATTGCTATTATTGGAATTGGTCATCATGCTACCATAGGGATTACCGTCTCCGTTGTACCAAGGCGAATTGGAGGTATCGTTAAATGGACTTCCAAAAAGACCATTGTCCGAATAGACGGGAGACAATGGCGATGTGCTAAATGCGCCACGTAGCGTATTGCTGTACTGATCGCCAACACTTACACCTCTATTTTTTATGTAGTTGAAATTGAGATGCTGTCCTATTTTTAGAAAGTTATTCAATAATTTATGTTCCGAATTACTGCGGAAGCCATAGCGTTCGTAGTTGGAAACATCCTTGCCCCCAACAATCCCTTCTTGCGCAACATAATTTAAGGACATCGCGTAGGTTGACTTTTCCGATCCACCGGTTAATCCAATATTATAGTTATCCATCCGGGCATTGTCTTTAAACATGTGGTCCAACCAGCTGGTATTGGCTAAACCTTCCATACCATCAAAATTGATAACGGATGCTCCAGAATTAAGCGACTGTTCATTCATGATGACTTTATATTGGTCGGCATTCAATAGTTTTGCTTTGCGGGCTACATTCTGAATTCCGGTAAAGCCATCAAATGACAAGATACTTTTACCGGCAGCCCCCATTTTTGTAGTCACTAAAACAACTCCATTTGCAGCCTGAGACCCGTAAATGGCTGCAGATGCAGCATCTTTTAATACATCGATCGACTGAATATCTGCCGCATTTAACACCGAAATATCTCCTCCCGGCACACCATCGATCACATATAATGGCCCGGAGTTGCCTATTGTACCTAAACCGCGAACGACAACTTTCATGTCTGCTCCCGGTTGCCCTGAGGTCGATGTGATGGATACACCCGGTGCCTGTCCTTGAAGTGCCTGTAGCGGATTGAGCTGATTACGTTTTTGCAGATCTTCGCCTTCTACTTTAAGATTTGCTCCTGTATTTAATTTCTTTTTTTGTACACCATAGCCAATGACGACCACCTCATCCAGATCGGATACCAATGGTTGCAGACGAATGACCAGATCTGTACCTGAGGCAGCAATTTCTTCTGTTTTATAACCGACATAGGAAATGATCAAGATCGTTCCTTTTGCTGCAGGTATGGAAAATTTTCCAGATTCATTACTACTTGTTGAAGTTGCCTGATTTTTCACTTTAATACTTGCGCCCCCGATTGGCAAGTTGGAATCAGCAGAAACTACTGATCCCGAAAAGGATTGTGCACAGACAACTGAGGTCATGCCCGTCATGACGACGACGGCAATTCCCTTTTTAAACAATTGCTTACTTATCATATAATTTAAAATTTAAAATCGGTTGTATTTATTTTAATTTAACCTGTAGTGTTTTTCCGGAATAAGAAATCATCTTTGATTTTTTGGCCTGTATATCAATACCGGCGCCGTGAGCAGGATCAACAAAAATGATATTGAATTTTCGATCCTTTAGCATACCAGCAAACGAACCAGCACGGTCTGCTAACACGAGTGTTTTTGTGCTGTTGTCATAGGTCATATCGATACGGCTATATTGTCCTTTCTCGTAATTATAATTGATTCCTTCATCTTCATATAGCGTAAATTCACCATCGGCACCATCGTAAACATACAGGTTGATCAGATCTTGTTTTTGCTCAGTTGTAAACTGAATGGTTTTGCCTACTGGCAATATTGATCCTGCTTTTACAAATACCGGCATACGCTCATAAGCAGCTTCTGCTGTGATATCTTGTCCTCCCTGACTCATTTTGCCCGTGTAGAAATTGTACCAATCTCTTCCTTCTGGTAAATGGATGACTCTTGACGTCGCTCCCATTTCTGTAACTGGACTGATCAATAAGGATGGTCCCCACAGGTACTGGTCATTAATATTAAACCCCTTCTGATCTTTGGGAAAGTCCATTGCCAATCCACGAATCATCGAGTAGTCTTCAAAAAATGTCTTTGCGGCTATACTGTAATTGTAAGCCAGAAGTTTATAGCGCAGATTGATGTAATAAACCATGCTTTTATATGCGGGATGATCTTCTGGAGCTATATTAAAAGGTTCGCGAAATGGAAATTGACCATGAGCGCGGAATATAGGCAGGAAAGTGCCATACTGATACCATCTGGCATTCATTTCGCGCCATTCTTCCTGATCTGCAGGATTGGGCTTATGAAACCTATTCTCTACTAAAAATCCACCGGCATCCATCGTCCAGTAAGGCGTACCAGACATTGAGAAATTGATTCCAGCAGCAATCTGATCCTTCATATCATGCCATCTTGAAGCAATATCGCCACTCCACGCTGCTGCCGCATAGCGCTGCTGGCCCGCAAAATAGGAACGTGTTAAAATAAATACACGTTTATTGGGATCTGTTTCGCGCTGTCCCTCATAAATTCCTTTCGCATTTTGAAGTGGAAATGCATTATAATAGCGGACTGATGATCCGATATTTGGCTGAAAGACAGATTTACGTTCGTTCAGATCGATATTTGAATGTATATCAGGTTCACTGGCATCCATCCACCAGGCATCGACGCCAATTTGAAAAAGATTTTTGTCTAATAATTGCCAAAATCCATCGCGTGCTCCTTTATTGAAGGGATCATAAAAAGTCGATGTATATCCTTTTCCGATCCAGTCTTTCCGTCCATCATAAATATTTCTGGTGTAAATCCATTTATTGTCGCTGAACTGTTTGTACACGGTAGATTGTTCATTGATCTTGGGCCATGCCGAAATCATCAACTTATAATTTTGATCATGTAATTTTTTGATCATCCCTGCTGGATCAGGGAATCGCGTCTTATCAAACTGCTGGCTTCCCCAGTCGGGCTCTGACCAGTATGACCAATCTTGTACGATATTGTCAATGGGAATTTTTCGGTTTCGAAATTCTGTTGCGACACTCTCAATCTCCGCTTGCGTTTTATACCGTTCGCGACTTTGCCAGTAACCAAAACTCCATAAAGGCATAATCGGTGCTTTTCCTGACACGTGGCGATATCCAGAAACGACTTCATCCATCGATTGCCCATGTACAAAGTAATAATCAATCGCATCACCGGCTTCAGAGTTAAAAGAAAACACATTTTTACGCTGCGCTGGAATAGGGCTTTGCCAATTTAAAGTAAAATAAGATTCTCCCCCATCTGGCAACCATTCTATACGAATATCATGATCCTCTTCTCGTTTAAATTGCTGTTCAATTTCAAAGGTTCCTGCATTCCAGGATTGTCTCCACCGATCAGCGACCAAATGTCCATCAATCCACACTTTCATGTAACCCGAGTATTTAAAATGAAGCACATGTTTTCCTGAATAAGGAGAAGATATACGGCCTTCGTAGATAACTTTACTGTCTACGAGTTTGACATCTTTGGGAAACTTATGCTGATCTGTCAGGTAACTATATTCGATAATTGATTCGGGACGTGACAGGAAAACTTCGTCATCTTTATGCTTATTCACATAGGTTGCTGTCAACCAACCATGCTCGCCCTCTTTAGAAGTTAATTTAAACGCATTGAGGGGCAGAAAAGCACGTGTATCTCCAGCTTTGGTGATGGAATAGTTGTGCCATAAAAGTCCATAATTGTTTGTCGAAACCAGAAAAGGAATTCCAATTTCGGTATTATATTGCAACAGAGTCACCTGTTTACCGCGATTGTAGTTCATAATCGCATTTTGATGCTGACCAAGTCCAAATATACCCTCAGCGGTGTCTACAATAAAATCTTGATTTAATCGATAAAAAGGATCTCCATTATAGCTGTCGGGAATGAATGCATCGGCATTTCTTTTTGATTCACTAAAAATTTTCTTACCTGATAAATCAAAAAATTCGACTTTCCCGCTCACCAAAGAAACCTTAGCGATAAGATCCGATGTTGTTAAGTTGATCGTCGAATCTGTTGGTTGTACATAAAAGGATTTGAGCTGACGTTGCAAAGAATCGACGACCACCAAACTTGCTTGTGATGGAAATGGATCTCCATAAGGAAGTGCAGTGACGCGGATGATTTTATCCGTGATCACATCCAGATAAACATCTTGATCAATGGCACTTTCAGATCCTTTGAAACTGACCTTGACACCTGATTGGGTTTTTATAAAATTGGATTTATTCACTTGCGCATTTCCATTATGGACAAGTGCAAAAAGCATAATACCGCTCAGAGCAAACTTTAGGTTTTGCATATATAAATAATTACTGGTTTAATTTTGGTTATTTCCCTTTTACCGTTTGAATTGGTAGGATCAAATATAGCGCAGTAGTTATTTCCAGGAGGGGGTATTATGTTAACAATTAGGGTATCTAATGTTAACAGGTGAGATCTGAAGAGATCATCTAAAAATCACAAGAATTTAATTTACAGACTTTTACGATAATAGGATGGTAAAAATCCGAAAGTAGCCTTAAAGTATTTCGTAAATTGTTTGGGATTACTAAAACCAACTTCATATGCAATTTCTGAAAGCGATAAACTGGAATGGTGTATCAGGTGCATGGCTCTTGTTAGGCGGATATGCCTGATGTATTCTGTTGGTGAATATCCGGTAATGGCTAATATCTTTTTATAAAGTCCTACCCGGGTCATGTGCATGTTTCCGGCTAATATTTCGACAGACAACGTCGAGTCCGACAAATCTCGCTCGACTTCAAAAATGAATTCGCGGATAAACTTCTCGTCGGCAGACTCAACCTCTGGCTGGTTGAGTTCGATTGCGATTTGCTTTTTGTATTTTTTGACCAGGGATGATTTTTGATCCAGGACACTGGCGATTTTAGATTTCAGCAATTCAAAATTAAATGGTTTTAGAATATAATCTGAAGCTCCTGCACGGATTGCCTGCAACTGTATTTTTTGATCCAGCACAGCGGTTACCATAATGACAGGAATATGTCGGTAACGTTCTGATGATTTTAGATACGTACAAAAATCGATACCGCTTTCACCAGCAAGCTGAATATCGGCAATCACTAAATCATACTCCTTTTTAGTCAGATGGTCTTTTGCTTCCTTCACGGTACAGACACCATCAACTAAGTATTCATCGTTTAAATTTCTTTTCAAATATTCTAAAAATTCTACATGATCTTCAATCAGCAAAATCTGATTTCTCTTGTTGATTTGTTTCTCTGGGAGTGCTGATGTTTCCGAAATCGCTTCAATCGGTATTTCAACCACAAAACATGATCCTTCTCCGACTTTGCTCTGAACGGAAATATTTCCGTTTAGAAACTCGACATATTCTTTCACAATGGCTAATCCAATACCTGTACCTTGATTTAAACGGCCACTGTTGATATCATATTGAAAATAACGGTCAAATATCCGATTTTGATATTCTTCCGGTATCCCGGGACTTTGGTCTTTAATCTCTAATCGCCATATATCGAGGTCATCGTTTTGTTCCTTAATTGTGCTCGTGATATGTATTGTACCTCCCGATCTGCTGAACTTAATTGCATTGGACAATAGGTTGAATAGGATACTTTCCAATTTTCCTTTGTCAAAATTACCGAGATAATGATCGCGGTTATATATTACCTCGATGCAGAGCGAATTGACTTCGGCCAATTGGAAAAAGGGTTCAATCTGTTCTTTAGTAAAAAGAATTAAATCGCCATATTCGTCCATACGGCTAAGCTGATTTTTTTCCAGTTTTCGAAAATCCAGCAATTGATTGACCAAAATCAATAGACGAGATGCATTTTTATTGATCAGCCTTAAATTTTCCTTTTTATGCAGATCTGTTTCTTCTTTTAGAAGCTGCTCTGATGGGGTTAAAATTAAACTGATCGGCGTTCTGAACTCGTGGCTTACATTAGTAAAGAAACGTGTCTTCAACTCTTCGAGTTCTTTTGCTTGCAACGCCTGTTCTTTGACCATTATCAATTGATTTCGTGTCTTTGTCCGCAGTTTTACCCAAGCTTGCCACAGGTAGATACAGGAAATAGAAATCAGCACGTAAAGCATTAATGCCCAATTGCTCCTCCAAAAAGGAGGCTCAATCACGAGGGTTAATAATAATGTTTTTTCGGACCAGCTTTCATTATCGACTGAATGTCGGATGTAAAATCGATATGTTTTGGAATCAAGATTCGTAAAATTGGCCTTCATTGTTCCCGTTTCAAAATCAAACCACTCCTCACTGAGTCCATCCAACTGATACTGGTAGATCCGATTATCCTGCTGCAAATAATTAAATGAGGATAGTTCCAAGGAGATCGCATTTTGATCATATGGCAGTTCTAATTTCTTCACATTGGTCAGTGCCTCATTATAAATAACCTTGCCGTTTACACGTTCACCAACGTTGATTTTACGATTAAAAAGATAGATATTGGATAGAACAGGTGTTATATTTTCTTTTGATCCCAAAATTTGATTTGGATCAATAATATTATAACCGTTTGGTCCTCCAAATATGAGCTGGCCGTTATCCATCTTTAAAGCTGAATTTTCATTAAAGACATTGCTTTGTAGTCCCTGTTCTTTGGTGAAGTTACGAATGACAAATTGCTTAGCATTTTGATTGGGAACAATTTCAGATAATCCTTTTGCTGTTGAGGCCCACATATTGCCCTTATTATCTTTTATTAATGCCAGTACGGCATTGTCAATCAGACCGTCGCTCGTATTGAGGAATTGGATCGTTTCATCCTGAATGATATTAATTCCTTCTTGAGTGGCCACCCAAATGCGACCTAGTTCATCTTCCTTAATATCATATATCAAATCATTGGAAAGACGCAACTTGCCTTCTTTTTCATTAAATTGATGTATTTCTCCATTTGACCGAATCAGTTCGATGCCTGTAGCAGTTCCAACCCAGATATTATTTTTTGAATCTTCAAATAAGACAGATACATAGGTGCTGGAAATTGTCTTTCCCTCACGCGAGCGATAGGTGGAAAACGTTTCCATATCCTTATTAAACAAATATAAACCAGCAGATAGTGTTCCAACCCAGAAACGACCTCTTGAGTCTTCAAATATTTCCCAGACGCTATCGTCTGGTAACCGATCAGTACCCTTGTTGTATGTTTTGAAACTTTTACCATCGAACCGACTCAATCCCCCGTGGTAAGTACCTACCCAAAGTATATTTTTTTGATCCAGATACAGACTTACGACAACGTTACTGGGTAAAGAAGTTGCATCATTTGGATTGTGCAGATATTGTTTATATACTTTATCTTGAAAGTTATAATGCAAAAGACCGCCACCATTTGTACCAATCCATAAGTTATGATTTTGATCTTGAATAAACCTGTTGACATCATCAAATGGCAATGTTTTGGCGTAACCTGCATAATTCTGGTATACCGGAAAAAGCAGTAAGTTTGGGTGATAATAACTGATGCCGCCCTTATATGTCCCAACCCAGATAATGCCTTTCGGATCTTTATACAGGGAGGTAATACTATTATAGGGTAAACTTCTTAAATTATACCCCTCGTGATTGATCACAAAAAGTGATTGCGTCTTTTTATTAAAGACGTTGATTCCACCATGATCAGTAGCTAACCAAATCAAACCTTGTTCATCTTGAACGATACTGCCTACAAATACATTCGAAAGTTGCTCTTTGATATGACTGATCTCATCCGATCCAGCTTTGACCCAAAATACGCCGATTGGAACATTTTTTGAATAAATCCACAGATCGCCTTCGCGATCTATAAATAGACCATAAGTAACGCGCTGTTTGCTGGCAGGTAAAGAAAATTGTTTAAGAATATTCCAGCTCTTTTTTTGTACGAGCTGTGTCAAACCGTTTTCATAGATTATCCAAAAAGATTCCTTCGAATAATTTACAACATCGACAATTTTTTGATTCTTAAGTGGTGAAAATTTTCTCGTTTTTTTTGAAATCGTATGTGTTAGCATGAATGAATTATCGCTGTACAAAACAGCATATTCATCATCTTCAAAATGGCGGATAATTTGAGGATCTCCGATCGGTAAATTCCATGTCTGAAGAATGGAATCTATATTTTGAATGATTACTCCTTTTTTTTGATCGTACACATTCATTTTCGAATGGGTACGGATCCAAATTTGCTCCCCTGGTCCTTCAAATAATGCCGATATACGATTACTGCTCAGTCCAAAACCTTTGTTTGATGAATACCGGAAATTTGTAAATTGAAGTCCATCAAATCGACTAAGTCCAGATTCTGTTCCAAACCACATGTAATTATATTGATCTCGTAGGCTGCAATTGATATGGTTATGTACCAATCCTTGATCGGAAGTGATGTTCTTAAAAGAATAGACTGTTCCTTGCTCTTGACCGAAACAAAAACTAGTAATCCATGAAAAAAGAAGTATACTGATCGAAAGTAAGGTACTACGGATCATCAAAATTTATAATTAGTACTGTAATACCAATATTAACAAAAATATTATTCAAATAAGAATAACCGCTTGAAGTTTCTACGTTTGCGCAGAGAAATTTCATGGAGCTTCAACAAACGATGAGCGTTACTAATCAAGATCCCGCAAGACGAGAAAGAACAAAAAAACTATTTAATCAGGCTTTAAAAATAAGAAGTAATTGGATAGAACTATATTGATGGCTGGATAAAAACTCGTGACAGGATCAGGTTTTGAACATCCCGTACTTTCTCAAAGAAAATTACGTTCCTGCATTTTAACTGTTGTGGAAATGCAGGAACAATATGCCTATTTTACCTTCTCGGAATAGAAAACAACCTGATCAACAATATGGATGACACCGTTGTCCGGAACAAGATTTGACGTACGGATTTGCCATTGCTTATTGGTTCCTTCATTGATGAGCCCAACATAGGTACCGGTATGGGATAGATACATGATCTGACCATTTTCAGTCTGATATGCAATGGGCTTATTTTTTGGAGCCAAAGCCGGATCATTAAAATTCACTACTGCCTTTACAATATGATATCGCAACATATCTTTCAGTATGGTTACCGGTACTGTACCTATAGCGTCGTAATTATTTTCTTCTAAATATGCCTTAAACGCACGATTCGTGGGCAGAATAAAGGTCGATTTCTCTGTACGTTCGTATAATCCTTCATCCTTACCTAGCATAATTGCTTCTTTTAGGGAAGACAAAGAATCATTTTTTTGGATATAGTCCCATACGGACATATTTAATCTGCTATTGTCTGCTGCGTAATCGTATTCAAAGCTGTCCTGTACTTCGCAACTAAAAAAAGTAACCAGCACAACAAAACTGCACAGGAAAAGCGTAACGATATATTTGATCTTCTTCATATGATTATCTATAGAATTCATTTTGTTTCAAATTTGGATTTTTAAGTAGTTCGCCTTCGTGTATCGGCCACAGCAGATTTCGATTGTCCGAGAGGCCATTGATCGGTTTCATTGTTGAAATGACAGTTCCAGTCCGTACAAGATCAAACCATCGATGTCCCTCAAAACAAAGCTCTACGGATCTTTCATGCAAAATTCCGGTGAGTAAGCTTCCAAATTGGGTATTGGCTTTATTTTGATCCAAAGCAGGGAGTCCGGCACGGAAGCGGATACGATTAAGTAATGCTAATGCCTCAACGGTCTGGTTTAAATTTGCATGTGCTTCGGCCTTTAGTAAAACAACATCAGCTACTCTGGTTAATACCATATTGCCAGCCGAAGGTTCTGGACTCTCGTCATTAAATCCCTGTCCAAAAAATTTCCAGATCTTTCGTGGCTGTACTTGGGACACATCGTAAATACGTGGTTTACGAAGATCATCTGGTTCGATAGACGCAATAAAAGATGTACTGGGTACATAGTCACTATCTGATCCCATGGCGTACCATATACGGAGGTTATTGGTCTGTACTTCATTGTAGCCGACTTCAAAAATACTTTCAGCACTGCTCCCTTTTACAAAAATATTATTCCAATCCTCGATCGACACCAAGGTATATTGCGGATCCGCGAGCACTTTTTCGGACATTTCTATGGCCTGCGCATATTTCTTTTGCCACATATACAGTTGGGTCAGAAATGCATAAGCAGCTCCTTTGGTGATCAGCACGCGATTCCCAGCTCCTGAATAATTTGTAGCACAATTCTCCGTCGCGAGCATCAAATCTTCCTCTACCTTAGCCAATACTTCAGCCTCCGTGTTCTTTTGGACAAACAGCTCCTGACCCAAACCCTCGTACGGTTCAATGACTAAGGGTACCTCCCCCCAGATCCGAACTAAGTAAAAATAAGCGAGTGCCCTTAATGCATGTGCCTGCCCGAGTAATTGTTTTTTAAGTTCGCTATCCTCAGTTCCAAATGCCTGAGGAATATATTTGATTGCGTAATTCGCACGGGATATAACGGTGTAAAAATTATCCCACCGTGCTGAATTGATAATTGGCGTTAACGTATTTTGTTGCAGCGCTCCAGGATCACCGGCATGACGGGTCACCACATTATCAGCCCGGCCCTCGCCCCAGTGGGCATAATTTTGACGAAAAAGAGTTTGTAGACCATTATAGATTCCATTGACTCCAGCTTGGGCATCACTGGGCTTTTTATAATACCCTTCTCCAGAAAAATTGCTAATAGGTTCTTTATCCAGCAATGAATTAGAACAGCTGGTAGCAGATAGAAAAAGAATAGACCAAAATATGTATTTATACATTTTTTTCATCGTTATTTATTAAAGTCCAAAGATTAAACCAAACGTAAATGTGCGGCTCTGTGGATAAGAGCCTTCATCCAATCCTACACGAAGACCGGAATAGGAATTGACATCTGGGTCAAAGCCCGTATATTTTGTCCAGGTGACCAGATTCGCAGCGGTAACAAATGCATCCAACTTGCGCATACCGATCCGTTTGCTCAAAGCTGAATCAAAAGAATATCTTAAATTGACGTTCTTTAATTTGAGATACGAACCATCTTCAACCCATCTACTTTGGACCCTGCTATCGGACTGTTTTGGATCGTCCCGAATCAATCGGGGAAAATCTGTTTGATCTCCCTGCTCCCGCCACCGATTCAGGGCATCGGTCGATAAATTGTTGTAACGAACGATTGAGTTTCGTTGATGATTCAATTCGTTATAAATCTGATTACCGACAGCATATTGAAAAAACACATTCAGATGAAAGTTCTTATAGCTAAAATCGTTGGAGATCCCGCCAAAATATTTAGGTTCTGCATATCCGATTATCTCCCGGTCATTCTGATCGATAATTTTGTCATTGTTTACATCCTTCCAAATGGGGTCTCCACCTACAAAGACTGCTCCGTTGGCTCCATTAGTGAGCTTGTTTGTATTGTCTTCGTCACGCGCATACACGCCAAGAAAATTCCAGCCATAAAATACGCCAATAGGTAAACCTTCTTGTAGTATATGGAAATTACCGTTTTGGATATGCCCATTGGTCAATAAATTCTTAGGTAAAGAGGTCACTTTATTCCTATTCAAGCTAATGTTTACATTCGTGCTCCAACGAAATGCGCCTTCTAGATTACGGGTCTGTAGGCTAAATTCCAGGCCCCGATTCTCAATCGAACCTATGTTTTGTGTAATATATTCAAAGCCAGAAGTTCCGGGGGTAGGCACATTATACAGCAGATCTTTCGTTTTCTTCAAGTACGCATCTGTTGAAAATAGGATTCTATTTTTAAAAAATCCGAGCTCTAAACCCAGATTATATTGGTGGGTAGTCTCCCAAGTGAGGCTCGGATTGGGCATCACAGTAGGCGCAGCGCCCGAAAAATCCAAATAGTTTGTTCCTAAGGTAAACTCTCCTCTTGATGTGTAATCACCGATGGCTTCATTTCCAGTACTTCCGAGACTAAAGCGGAGCTTACCGTCACTCAGCCAGCCTAGATTTTTGATACCTTCTTCTTCCACAAAACGCCATCCTGCAGATGCAGAGGGAAAGAACCCAAACCGTCGATCACGGCCAAAGCGGGAAGAACCGTCAGAACGAAGATTGAATTCCAACAAATATTTGCTCTCATAATCGTAAGTAACCCGGCCAAAATAAGAAAGCATAGCATGTTCGGAAGCGACATTTACTCCCTGGTTTGAAATGACAGATGCACCATTGAGTGTACGTATGTCATCGCTTGGAAAATATTGTCCGTCAAGACCTGTACGGTCATAACGCCATTTCTGAAAGCTCATGCCAAACACCGCTCCAATGTGGTGCTTATCCGCTATATTTTTTGTGTATGTAAAGTAACTCTCATTCCCCCATGTAAGATTTCCAGAAGATCGTACAGCACCGCTATTGTATCCTTCGCGATAGTCCAGTATCGATGGCATAAATTCATCTTCCTTCATTGAAATATAATCCAGATTGACATTGCTCCGGAACTTAAGATCCTGATAAATATCAATTTCTAGATATTGGCTTCCAATGATACGGTTGCTCTTATTGAGATTGGTGGAAAATAAAGCCATACCGACAGGATTCCGCTGACCAATCATATAGCCGTTCAATGATCCATCAGGTAAGTACATTGACATATTTGGTGGCCTTACCAATAAACTCCTGATAATACTCAAATTCCCGGAGCCAGCAGCATTCGTTCGATTGTTTACCGCGTTGGTGTACGAAATGCTCTGCCCTATCCGCACACGATCTGAAATTGTAAAGTCAACATTCAGTCGGGAGGTAAACCGTTTATAATTCGAATTCAATATGACTCCATCTTGATCCAAATAGGACGAACTCCAGGCGTATTTTGTTCCTTCATTCCCTCCCCTTACAGAGAGATCTAACTTATACTGTTTTGCTGTACGCATCAATTCATCCTGCCAGTCTACATCACCATTGTTCATGGGGTTTAGGGAGTCGATAATCGTATAGAAAGGGTCTTCTGGGATTGTCATGCCGCGATAAGAGTCCAACACTGCTTCTCGATACTGTCTGGCATTAAGAACACTTAGTTTTCGCGTCAAGGAACTCACTCCTGCATTTGCATTCAATATTACTTCTGGCTTACCTGCTGCACCACGTTTGGTCGTAATCATCACAACTCCATTGGCCGCGCGGGAACCATAAATTGCTGTTGACGCTGCATCTTTTAGTATTTCAATGGAGGCGATATCGCTTGGATTGATATCCGCCATTGGATTTAGACCTGAATTTTCTGTACCATTTAAAGAAGAAATAGAATTGGATTCTAACGGGATACCATCTACAACAAAAAGCGGATTATTACCCGAGTTCAGCGAAGAACTTCCCCGAACACGGATACTCATTTCTCCACCCGGTGCTCCCGAATTGGACGATACCTGCACGCCGGCTGCCCGTCCCTGTAAAATGGAAATCGGATCCTGCAACGTTGTTTTCTCAATTTCAGCATCCCCCACAGAAACAATAGCTCCTGTTAGATTTCGTTTTTTCTGACGGCCATATCCCACCACAACCGTTTCTTCGATCACATTGGAAACAGGTGCTAAAGATATTGTATAGCTTGTGCGCGTATCTATTTTTATCGTCTGACTGGAATATCCCAAAAATGAAAAAGTTAGCGATTGTCCTATTGCCCCATTGTCTAATACAAAACCACCCTGTTTATCTGTCGTTACGGTCGTACCATTTTTATCGTCAAGCTTTATCGTAACACCTAACAAAGGTGTCTTTGTCACCGCATCGATCACTTTACCGAGGATCGTTTTTTGCTGCGCTGCCGCAACGCCAGGAATAATCAATAGGACATGCAAAAAGAACAAGGATGGTACATAATATGACAACCATAGTTTACATTGGGTAGCACTAAATTTCATACAAAGGTTTTAAGTTTAGATCATCTATAAATTGTCGATAACGATTAATAAAAAGTATTTTAATGAAAACATTTACATTAAAACTTAAGCATTATCAAATAATTAACGACGAAAAAAAACCTATAGTATCTGGAGCAATACATTTTGTAACATTATTGTTATAAAATGTATTTAAGGCTTCTGAAGCACACACTTATTATGACCGATTTATGAGGGGAATTGGCAGATATAAATTATTTAGTGGAGGTAAAAAAGATTTTATTTAGTAAGTACCTATAACCAGAGGCTTTAGTATCCTTTCCTTGAAAATTTTCCCAGATTGAGTTTTTGAAAAACTTTCAAAACCTTCCAGGTTTTTAATTTTGTCAAGTTCTGAATTGAGATAAGGATCGGTCGTTATTATTGATAAAACGGCAGGGTCATCTTGCCAAAGATCTGATAAAACAAGGATACACTTTTCCAGTCCTAAAGCAATCAATTCTGCAAGCTTGGTATTAGCAAATATATGTTCCGGTTTTCTGAAATATGCATGATTGAGCTGAAGGTATTTACTGCTAATCCATGAAGCTACTTCTTCACTCTGGACACCTATCTTACCATCTTGAACACCAAGTTCGCTTATAAAATCATGTGCCTCCACAATATCGATCAGGCCAAAATGATATAGATCCCTAATGGTATAATCTATTCGATCTGCACAAAGCTCAGGTAGCGGCATCTCAAGCAAGGTATGCTTTGGATCTTCCAATAAGGAAGTACTGAATCCATATTTAGCGAAAATGTTAGGTATCGTAGACTTTCCTATTACTGTTTCAAAAATTTGCTCATGATAATCTTCGCCTTTATGCTGCAAGACATAATCAATCACATGTGAAAAAGCAGTGTGCGAAACATCGTGCAAAAGCGCAGCGATCTGTTCTTCCAGACTACCTCCAAGTTTCCGCACAAGAAGCATAACGCCGATAGAATGTTCATATCTGCTATGATCAACATGTGGAGAGACCAGAAAGATGGCACCTCCCTGATGAACATTTTTTAATCGTAGAACGGGTTTCGAGCTTATAAGCTCGCTAAGAATATCTTCAAGTTCGAAATTACCGTAAAAAATATCACTTACCATCATAATTCAAATATAAAGCATTTAAGGTAATGATAGAGTTAAAAATGAAAACGCCCTTCTTTATATAAGAATTCCTTTAAAAAATCATTTACACAACAATTGGGCAGTCGGATGTACCGCAAAAACTTGTTTAAAACGTTGAACTCCATTTTCTAATACATAATTCTAATGATCGAATGGATCTTATTAAAAGAAAATCGAACTCAGGAAGCATTAAAATATAAACTAAAACAATTATCTTTAAAGTCTAAGAAGCTGCAAGTTACATCAGCTCATTATCCATCAAATTAAAAACCATAAGACAAATTATTATGCTTAAAAAAATTTCAGGTTACTTCGTACTTCTTTTGATTTCGACTGGTAGCTATGCGCAAAATTTCGACTCCCAAAAACTCGATTCGTATTTTGCATCACTGGAGCAAAATAACAAATTTATGGGAAGTGTGGCTATATCAAAAAATGGTACACTTATCTATTCCAAATCGGTTGGCTTTTCTGATCTTGAGAACAATAAGAAAGCAACCCCAAATTCTAAGTATAGAATTGGTTCCATTTCAAAAACATTTACTTCTGTTTTGGTTTTGAAAGCTGTAGAAATGAATAAACTAAAGCTAGATCAAACGATCGAAAGCTTTTTTCCAACGATTAAAAATGCCGAAAAAATAACCATAAAACACTTATTAAGCCACAGAAGTGGAATACATAATTTTACAGATGACAAGGATTACCTGACCTGGAATACACAACCTAAGACCGAAAAAGAAATGGTAGCAATCATTGCAAAAGCGGGCAGCGATTTTGTACCCGACAGTAAAGCGCAATACAGCAATTCGAATTTTGTACTTCTAACCTACATACTTGAAAAAAGTTTCAAAAAAAGTTATACAGATCTGTTAAAAGAATTGATCACAAAGCCTCTTGATTTGAAGAATACCTATATGGGAGGAAAAATTAATCCGGCGAAAGAAGAATGTAAGTCATATACCTTTAATGAGAAATGGATTCTTCAACCTGAAACAGATATTTCTATACCTTTGGGAGCTGGAGGAGTTGTTTCTACACCAAGCGATTTGGTCGATTTCAGCAATGCACTGTTTAATGGCAAATTGTTGAATCCTGAAAATCTTGAAATCATGAAAAGCATCAAAGATCAATATGGTGTAGGCTTATTTCAAATTCCTTTTTATGACAAAATTGGATATGGACACACCGGAGGAATTGATGGTTTTAGTTCTGTCTTTTCTCATTTTGCTGACGAGAATATTGATTTTGCTTTAACTTCAAACGGAACTCATTTTAATAATAACAATATTGCTATTGCGCTATTAAGTGCAGTCTATAATAAACCATATGATATTCCAAATTTTTCCAGCCACGAAGTATCTTCAGAAGATCTGGAAAAGTATTTAGGCATTTATGCGTCCAAACAAATCCCTTTGAAAATTACGATTACAAAAGACAAAAAAACGTTGATGGCTCAGGCAACAGGACAGTCGGCATTTCCTCTTGAAGCAACAGAAAAAGATAAATTCAAATTTGAACAGGCAGGGATTGTTTTAGAATTTAGCCCGGAAGATAAGACAATGAAATTGAAACAAGGTGGGGGAGAATTTCTGTTCAATCTGGAATAATAAATCAGTAGATCAAGTAAGACGTTCTAAGCCGATTACAATATAAAATGCTTGTAAATATACGATTTGCAAGCATTTTTTTTGTTCATATATCTTGCAATATGAAGCTTTTTCAACCCGCTACTAAAAAGAAAAAAATCAAAGAAGTAATCTGCCATACTGATTATAACGATTGATGATTTTGAGAACAATCTAGCAATCACTATCTTAGTTGAACCGTTTCTATTTATTATAGTCGAGACCGATGCATCCGATCAATACGATATGGAATACATTAGGCTTTAATTAAATAATACTAATTACTTCATAACCCTAAACCAACAATATGACAAAATTTATGCTCCTATTTTTGTTGCTCCCTATTTTTATTGATAGTAGTGCACAACAAACGCAATTGCAACTCAAAACCGCAAAAAATATCATCCTCGAAACTGCTGACATCGCACTGGTTCTGAATGTAGAGGAAAACAAAGATGTCAATATGGTTTACCTTGGAAATAAGCTGTCAAAATCGGATGAATATACACAAGTAACCACACAATATAAACAGGCTCATGACTACACCAGTATGTATCAATCTGCTTATGCAGCTTCGGGCACCCGAAACTTACTTGAACCCGCAATAAGTGTCGAGCATGCCGACGGAAATCAATCTTTAGATCTTAAATATATCGACCATAAAAATGATATCAGTACGGCAGGAAAACAGCATGTCACCATCTTTATGAAAGATGATCTGTATCCCTTTTATGTGGAATTACATTATCTGGCAAATTATCAGGACAATATCTTTGAACAATGGACGGTTATTCGGCATGAAGAGAAAAAAAATGTAAAACTAACCAAATTTGCTTCGGCTAACCTCAACCTGAAATCAGACGATTTCTACTTGCGCAGCTATCACGGCGACTGGATAGCGGAAATGCAACCTGAAACAGAAAGACTTACCCACGGCATCAAAACACTGGACAGTAAACTGGGTACCCGGACCAACTTGTTGATGAGCTCTTATTTTGCCATTGGTATGGATAAGATATGGAATGAAACACAGGGAACTGTATTATTGGGAGGATTGGATTGGAGCGGTAACTTCAGAATTGATTTTGAAAAAGATCCGCAAGATAATTTGAGAATTATTGCGGGCATCAATAATTATGCTTCACATTATGCCTTAAAGCCTAAAACACCTTTCGTCACTCCGAAATTTACTTATACACTTTCCACCAAAGGTGTAGGAGAAGGATCTCGTAATTTCCATCGATGGGCAAAAAATAATCGCCTAGTTGATGGAAACGGAGAACGCCTAACTTTACTCAATAACTGGGAAAGTACCTATTTTGATTTTGATGAAAAGAAAATCTTTCATCTGCTGGAAAATACCAAAAAATTAGGTGTTGATCTTTTCCTGTTAGATGATGGTTGGTTTGGAAATAAATATCCCCGCAATGCGGACACGTCTGCATTAGGTGATTGGACTGAGAATAAGAAAAAACTGCCCAATGGAATTGCCTCAATCACAAAAGAAGCCGATAAAGTGGGTGTAAAATTTGGTATCTGGGTAGAACCCGAGATGATAAGTCCCAAAAGTGAACTTTATGAAAAGAAACCAAAATGGGTGGTGAAGCAGACAAACAGGCCTGAATATTATTTTAGGAATCAGCTCGTGCTGGACTTATCCAATCCCGAAGTACAGGATTTTGTCTTCAACACTCTTGATCAATTATTACAGAAAAATCCTTCTTTAGCTTATATCAAATGGGACTGTAATGCTGTTATATACAACGCATACTCGAGTTTCCAAAGTGACCAAAATAATTTCTATGTTGACTACACATTAAGCTTATACAAGATTCTAGAACGATTCCGCGCCAAGTATCCGAAACTTCCTATGATGCTTTGCTCTGGTGGTGGTGGGCGTATCGATTACGGTGCATTAAATTACTTTAGTGAATATTGGCCAAGTGATAACACGGATCCTTACGATCGGATCTTTATGCAATATGAAAACTCGCTGTTCTTCCCCGCAATAGGAAGTGCTAACCATGTCACCACTTTTGGGAAGCAGGATCTTAAATTTAAAATTGATGTAGCCATGATGGGAAAAATGGGTTTTGACCTCAATCTAGAAGAATTGCGTCCGGAAGAACTAAGTTTCGCACAAAAAGCGGTTAAAACATACGATAACATCAAAGACATCGTATGGCATGGTGATCTTTATCGATTTTCTAATCCTAGAGAAAATAATTATGCTAGTCTTGCATACATCAACAGCGATAAAAGTAAAGCGGTTATGTTCAATTACCTCACCTTTTATAACCATGTTTTTAAAACCACTAAACCGATCAAATGGCAAGGTTTAGACCCAAATAAATCTTACAGGGTTCAAGAAATAAACTTGTATCAAGATGATAAAACAATCGCTGAAGACCTGATTCTATCCGGAGACTTCTTAATGAATATCGGTTTAAATCCTGTTTTAGAAAATAACAGAAGAAGCGTAGTCATCTTGTTGACAGCTACTCCATAAGTAAATCGATCACTTAACAACTTTAAATATCCTATTTCCTTATCCATTCGACTGGGAAAGGGAATAGGATATTTTATTACAACGAATTTTTAATTTTGTCTCTATGGATCAAACCCCAGTTTACCAGTGTCTCGGTCACCGGAAATACTGATTTCCCATATTCTGTTACAGCATAAATGACCGTAATGGGTTTGGTATCTTGAATGGTTCTTGTAATCAGAAGATTAATTTCAAGCTCTCGGAGTTCTTTAGTAAGCATTTTAGCTGAAATTCCCGCGATACCACGTTGTAACTTCTTAAAATGAATCTGTTGGTCCGTTCTGTTGGTTAGATAGCGTAAAATCATCAGTTTCCACTTACCGCCCAGCACATCGAGACTATCGCGCATTGCAAATAGCTCCTCTGTACATGTCGCCGGTCTTTCTACACCGTTCTCTATAATATTTGCCATAATAGTTACCTTAATGTTACTAGTTACCAACAGTTAACTAGTAGCAAATATAAACTATTCTACCTATACCTTTGTCTAAAATCAACACATCATGAAAGTAGTAACGATCAATCAATATGGCCAACTAGAAGATGGATCCATTCCTAAACCAATTCCTAAAGACCATGAGGTTCTGATTCACATAAAAGTCAGTGGTTTTAATCCTATCGATTACCAGATGTTGGAAAATGAACACGAAAGAAAACTGATCAGTTCACCAATATTGGGACGAGAACTGGCAGGAATTGTAGTCGACAAGGGCACTCAAGTACTTGAATTTCAAATTGGTGATGAAGTTCTCTGTGCTAGTGGATCAATGGGAAGTAATGGTACATATGCTGAATTTATTACCGTTCCTGAAGCTATCGTTGTCTTAAAACCCAAGAAAATCTCTTTTGAGGAAGCGGCAGCAATACCATCCGCAGCGCTGACAGCACTACAAATTTTTAATCGGCTCCAAATCAGTCCGAAGGACACAATACTGATTACGGGAGCTACTGGAGGAGTCGGTTCGTTTCTTGTCAAGATATTAGTGGCGCATAAAATTAAGAATATCATGGCTACTGTAGGTAGTGAGGAAAGTACTAAACTTCTCTTGAATATGGGACTAAAGGAAAATCAGATCGTCAATTATAAACTGCCTAATCTAAGAGATAACCTGCTTAAAGCAAACAACAATCAACCATTTGATATCGGAATCGATCTGGTTGGAAACGAGATTGCTGAAATTACAGCGGAATTACTAAAAATTAATGGAATCTATGTTGATGTTACTTTTATGAACACCACGAAATCCCGTGAAACGCTCTTTAATAAAGGAATAAGCATCGTGAATATCTCCAATTATGCTCACAGCGTAAACAAAAATTACGCCTACTACAAAGATAATCTCCAACATATTTCCAAACTGATCCAGGATGGGACGATAAGTCCGCCAAGTTATAAAATTGTAGGCAAGCTTTCCACCGAAACAGTACTAGAAGCTCATCGCATACTTAAAAACAACCAGACAAAGGGAAATAAATTAATAATGATCCATGAATAAAATACCAAGAAGAATCGTCACCGGAATCCAAAACGGAAAGTCTGTAATCATTGAAGATAAAATTGTGGCAAATGCTGTAGAACATTTCCCTAATCTGGTCATATCAGACGTTTGGAATACCCAACAGATGCCCGCGAGCCTGGACTATGAAGTACAGATCCCGAATAAAGGTTTCCCCGAAACGCCAAAAAACGGAACGTATTTTCGTTATGTTTCTATCCCGCCTGATAAAGAACTGGGGGTGGATGTAAAAATCGGACAGCCCCACCCGATGATGCATCAAACCTCAACCTTGGATTACATCATTATCCTTTCAGGAGAACTCTATCTGATCATGGAAGAAGGTGAAACGCTTTTAAAAGCAGGAGATATTGTCATTCAGAGGGGCACTAACCACGCTTGGAGCAACCGCTCCGATCATCCATGTATACAACTTGCCATTTTAATTGACGCAGTACAGGAATAATTATTTCTAATTTACTGTTTTAATAAATGATAAGACCATCCTTTTGCCTTACTGTTCAGAGAGATAAATGCAGCCTGGAAAATGAATATGGACAATGGAACACGATCAGTGATTTTAATCTGATCAAAAAAATTATTATTCTTCAAAAAATTGGATAATAAAAGTATTTTCTTTTCTTTGTAAAAACACAAAAGAAAACACTTTCATAATGAACAATCTAGGACAGATTAATATTAACATCTTGATTAACGCTACAGTCGTGGTCATCGTCATTATTTGTTCAAAATGGGAGGTTAATACTTTGTAAGATATTTAAAAATAAATAATATTATAAAAAGCTTCCCAAAAAATTTGGGAAGCTTTTTTTTTGATTCCATGTTATGAAAAAGAAAAATATGACCGCTAAATTGTTCACTTTGAATTGCAAAAATCAACGTGATTTACTACCCGAAATCATTTCAACAATGCATCAATTAGGATTAGAAATTGAGACGATTTCACAATCCCGTACAGATATTCCGGAAATAGTTTTGATAACGATTGAGGTAGCTATGCCAGGAATCTTAATCGACAATACCATACTCACTCTTAAAAAAATAGCCGATGTACTGGATGTTACCATCACTTTTGGTTCTGTTTTAAATGCTGCTTTATTTAAAATATCATTCGACACAAATGAAAACATCTGGGAAATTTTACATCGTTACAATGTACGTTGTATTTCCATCGAAAATAACACACTTTTAATTCACCAGATCGCAAAAGAAGGCGATATTCAAAGGTTATACAATGCCTTAGAAGGTCCAGGATTAATATCTTTTTCGCAGTTGCCACTTTCAAATTATCAATCTACCATTTAATAACAGTTTCGGTACACAGCAATTATCCATTTATGCAACAGGAGTATGAGGAGAGTTATTCTTTAAAAGTTTATTAAATTAGTAGTGGAGTAAAAATAAATCAATTAAGTTGGAAGCTAAAAATATAATAACTAATGACAGAAACAGATATTTTAGATCAGGAAAATAGGCTTTATGAAGCGATCAAGGAAAGTAATATAAACGTGCTTGAAGAACTGCTGCACGATGAGCTGCTTTTTGTCCTTCCAAGCGGAGACGTCATCACAAAGGAAATGGATTTACAGAGTTACCGTGACGGTAATTTAAAAATCCGTGAGCTTATTCCCCATGTTGAACATCTAAACATCATAGATGATACAGCAGTGATTACGTTGACCTTGGAATTAAAAGGAAATTACAGTGGTCAAGACTTTGACAGTAAGTTTCATTACATCCGTTTTTGGAAAACATTCCCTAGTGGAATACAAGTAGTTGGAGGAAGTGGAAGGATTGTTCATGTTTAAACGGGCTGTACCATCTAAAAGCGTTGCAAAAAATCAGTAACTTTTTGCAACGCTCTAATTGAAAACGGTGCTACTACACGCAATTATTATTTATACCATACCGGTCCTGGTTTGTTTCCCATTTCGAATACCAATGTTGCTCCAGACATCATTTGCTGATGTGTGATATAACTTGTTTCAAGAGGTTTACCATCAATTGAAACAGATTGGATGTAGATATTATCTTTGCTGACGTGATTGGCTTTAACCGTAAATTTTTTTCCATTAGCAAGCATAATTTCGCTATGTGCAAAAAGCGGTGTGCCAATTTCATAGTGGCCACTGACCGGATCTACTGGATAAAAACCTAATGCACTGAATACATACCAAGCGGACATCTGTCCACAATCATCATTACCGCTTAAACCAGAAGGATTGTTCAGATACAGCTTTTCCATTACTTCGGCCGCATACTGTTGTGTTTTCCATGGCTGTCCAACAGCGTTAAATAGGTATAAGGCATGATGGCTCGGTTCATTGCCATGTGCATACTGCCCAATCATACCGGTGCTAAAAATAGGCAGTTTGGTTGTATCTGATGGATGGAAAGTAAACATACTATCGAGTTTTTGTCCAAAGCGTTCTTTCCCGCCGACCAAATTGATCAAGCCAGGAATATCGTGTTGTACCGACCAAAAATATTGCCAAGCATTACTTTCACAGATATGTTCGCTATAATCTTCAGGATCAAATGGACTTATAAATTGACCATTGCTATGACGTGGTTGCATAAACGACGTTGCTGGATTATAGACATTTTTATAATTTTTTGACCTCGCCAAAAATGTCGCTGCGATATCCGCTTTCCCCATCTTACTTGCCATCACTGCAATACAATGATCATCGAATGCATACTCTAATGTGCGGGATAAGGACCAATTTTCGGCATTATATTTATCGGAAACATCATATGGAACATAGCCGAGCTTTTTATATAGACCAACTCCTCTGTATTCATCTGTATTTGCTGAAGCTACACAAGCTTCAAGCGCTTTATTGACGTCAAAGTCACCGATCCCTTTTAAATAGGCATCGACGATAACAGGGATAGCGTGATGCCCGATCATCATATCCGTCTCACTTCCATAAATATTCCAAACCGGTAAACGACCATGTTGCTCGTAGAAAGCTATAAAGGACTTTATCATATCATTTACGCGATTGGGGTCGGTGATGGTAAACAAGGGATGTGATGCCCTATACGTATCCCATAATGAAAACGTGCTGTAGTTGGTCCAATTTTCGGCTTTATGTATTTTTCGATCTGCACCAAAGTAGGATCCATCTACATCTCCAAATATGGTAGGCGCTAACATACTATGGTACAATGCAGTATAAAATTTCACATTGGTCTCTTTATCTGCCGTCTGAATGGCGATCTTTCCAAGTTCATCATTCCAATGTTTTTCGGCTTGCGCGAGATAATAGTCAAAATCATCTTTTGGTGCTTCTGCTTTTAAATTGTTTGATGCTCCTTCCATACTTACTCCCGAAAGTGCTGTACTCAATGTAACTTGATCTCCTTTAGCTGTTTTAAAATCAAAACGGGCTTTAAAAGCCGTTCCGGTACGTTTAGTGGCTTTTGTAAGGGTGTCTGTAATGGATAGAATGGCAGTACTATCCAGGTGTACAGCAGTAAAGGGTTTTGAAAAACGTGTTTCGAAATAGACACGTTGCCCTCTCGCCCAACCTTCAGAAAATCGATAGCCGCGAATCGTTACCGAATCGACAACTTCAATATGCGAATCCACTGTCGAATCCCAGTTCATGGCTTTCTTCAGGTCTAAAAATACGGCAGCATCTGCTTCTGGAAAGGTATAACGCTGAATACCGCAACGAGGAGTTGCTGTCAATTCAACGTTGATATCATAGTCAGTTAATTTTACCTGGTAATATCCGGCGTGTGCCTGTTCATCGCTGTGCGTAAATTTGGAATGAATACCGAGTGGAGCCTCTGCTTCTTTGTAAGGAAGCGTAACTGGCATAAAAGAGATATCATACAGATCCCCTGCTCCTGTTCCACTTAGGTGTGTATGACTAAAACCAGCGATGGTGCTATCCGGATAGAAATATCCCGATATGCGGTCCCAGCCTGGTAAACCATTGTCAGGACTCAATTGGATCATACCAAATGGAGCCTGCGCTCCGGGGTAGGTATTCCCCGTAAAATCTGTCCCTATAAAAGGATTAACAGATTTTGCATACGAGTCATGCTGAGTATCTTTTTTGGAAGCACAGCCTAAAGTAACCAATAGACTCGCACAAACCATATAATTCACATATTTCATTGTATATATCGATTTTTAAATATTATTTACAACGTATTTCCATTATTAGAAGTAAATTCTCTTTACTGTCTAAAGGAATTTGATTTACTTTCAAACTTGATAAAGATCAATCCCTGCCCACTTTTCTAGTATCTATTTTTCATTCAATTTACCTATAAATTGTCCCCGTTAATCGGCCTAAATATGATCCTATAAACCTAAAAAATGTTTTAATAAAGAAAAATAAGAAGCCAATATAAGATAAATGGAGCGATCGGGAAAATTATTTTTAATTTCACCTAATAAATTTAAAACGTTTTAGCAAAATTACTAAAGACTGTCATGTCCTGAAACCAAGTATTGCAAATATTGACGCAGAACCAGCGAATATACATTTAAGCCGATACCTACTGTAAATTGTCCGTACCTTAATTTCACAGATAAAACGTTATGCATATGAAAAATTTAGAATTGTTAAAAGAAAAATTGACCAAGCTTTCCAAAGAACAGATGAAAGGTGTGCAAGGGGGTATGAAATGGACAAATGATAGAGGTGGAAATGTATATGATACAAGAAATTTAGCTGGTTGGCTCAAGCACCAAGCGTCATTATCAGCCGAAACTATTTTATTCGGCCACGATAGATATTAGTATCTGTAATACCGCATTAAGAAAGTACATCCGATCAGTCCAGTGCAAGTTATAAGGGTATTCGATTTTGAAGCATACCCGTTTAGGAGTACTGGTATTTTAGAAATAGGTTTAATAAAAGGTCTGCTGAGCACTCAAGGTTATTTCAGCAGACCTTTATGATTTAAAGCATACAAAATTCTTTTATAGATGACACCAAAGTTAAAAGAGCATTCTATTCCAAAAGAACCTAGTATAACAAATAAATCTCCACGCTATACATGTTTCAGTTGTTAAACATGAAAATGTTTTAACAACTGAAACATACATTTAAATACCATTTATTTAGTATTTTCACTATAATACAGATCAGAAAATAGTTTCGCCAGTTTAGCTGGCTCTTCTCTCCACGTAGTATACATCCCCTGCCCCATTTCATCAGGAATGCTATCAAGTGTCCCATCAGATACATTTTCCAATATTTTTATTGCTGTTCTATCTGGATCTGCCATTTTCCAATCGCTTCCCTTATTCATATCCGTGTCAATTGCTCCAGGATTAACAGCATAAACGGATACATCTTTTTTAGCCAGTTCTATTCTAACAGACTGGGTAGCAGAAAAAAGAGCTGCTTTTGAAGCTGCATATCCTGCAATGGATGGCAAAGGAGAATAAGCGGCGATAGAAATTATATTGATCATAAGGGAGGGTTTATTTCGGATCAGAATTGGCGCAAATGCGCGCATCATCTTTATTGTTCCAAAATAATTAACCTGTAGATCATTTTCCATTCCTAAAAGACCTCCTTCTAAGATATTTCCAGGGTTTACTGTTCCTGCATTGTTGATAAGAATTTCAGTATCCTGAGCAGCAGATGCAACCAATGCAACCTGCTTGTCATCTGTAATGTCCAGCGCTAAGTGTACTATCCGGTCATCATTAAATGTCGGCATTTTATTTACATCTCTGCATGTTGCATATATCTTTCCTACCCCATTATTTAGCAGAGCCTCTACAAATGATCTGCCTATACCCCTATTGGCTCCTGTAATCAGGATGGTCTTGTCTTTAAAAATTTGCATGTGTTTTATTTTTTTGGTTAACACAAAGCTAGTGCGAAAGAGAACGCTATAAAATCCGAAACGTGCGGTATTGGAAATTTATTAATTGTTATAAAAAAGCGATTAATTTTAATAAACTACTATAAGGTCTAAAATGTAAATAATCAAATTTGAATAAGGTAATTTTTGTACTTTTATAGAATCTGACCCCAGATTGCTACTACAATTTCCCGGAGAAGCTATCATATCATAAGTATATGTAAAGCCATAAAATAAGGTTGAAATCTCAAAATTAATAACATATGAAAAAATACATGTTACTCATAATAGCATACTTCGTAATCAGTTTGGCGAATGCTCAAGAATCAAATTCAAAAGCTTTTATGCAGGCTTTTAAACCACATTTAGGTAATTATTATGAAGGAATTATTACCGCTGGTGGAAAGGAAGGCGACGGATTTACAGGCAAACGCTTGTTGATGCAGGTAATGAGCTATAATGACAGTGCGATAAAAGTTCCCTTCTTCGTTGGGGATGACAAATCACGCACCTGGATCTTCTCTTTGAACAATAATCTTGTAGAACTAAAACATGATCATAGAAAACCGGATGGAAATCCTGACAAAATTACTTTTTATGGCGGGACCGCTACCAACGAAGGAACAGCTCATATGCAGATGTTTCCTGCTGATGCAGCAACTGAAGAACTTATCGATTACGCTGCTTATAATGTCTGGTGGGTAACAATTGATGAGACTAAGTTTTCGTACAACTTGAGGCGAATAGGTTCGGAAAGGGTCTTTTCAGTCGAATTTGATTTGACAAAACCGATTTCATCTGATTTTAAACCTTGGAATAATGCTAATTGAAAACATCATTTATCCTTAACAATACAAAGGATTTAATTATGGACAATGCAAAAGATCCAGTAATAATATTTTTCCGAAGTCTATTATTAACTACATGCTAGGAGGATATTTTGTTACCACACATATCGATGTTAAATAATATGGAAAGAAAATGAACTCAACAAGGATCACGTTAATCCCTGTTGAATGAATTCAACTGTACCATTATGAACATACAATTGAAATTCCATTTGATAATTAAAAAAGCAATATACATTACCAATCGATGGTGCTATTGTCACCACCAGCAAAGCACAAACATATCTTAATGATCGCTGAGGTAAAGATTAACATTAAATAAATAATCAAAGAAAAAAGACATTTCACACTGCTATCACATTATTATAAAACACTACAAATGAGTAAATTAAAATAAAAAAACAGAATATTTCAACCCATTCACCAGGATTCTTGACGCGCTAACATTAGCTATTTTATATATATAACAGCCTTATAAAAAAACAATATGGATACAGAACATTAAATGAATCTAGTTTTCGATTAATTTGGGTGCTTTTGGGAGCAAAGCTTTAACATACAATCATATTTTCAAAGCTTGATGTTTATTATCATGAAGCTAAAATAGAATTGTAAACAAAAAAATGAATTTGCTAAAAAAATATCCTACTCATTAACAGCATCATCTGTATCTGCCATAACGAATAAAAGCAGAATACTTGCAAAGTATAGGTTTCGTTTTTATATTTGCGACATCAAAGAAATCCTAATGCGGAAGTGGCGTAATTGGTAGCCGCACCAGACTTAGGATCTGGCGCCGCAAGGCGTGGGGGTTCGAGTCCCTTCTTCCGCACTTGATATCCTCCTGAGCTTAAAACCTTAGGAGGATTTTTTTATACTCCTTTCTGAAACATCATACCCTCCTGCTTTTATTAACCCCAGCATGTTGAAAAAAATGGAGTTATGCATCTACTTTCTCGATAATGAAATAGAGCAACTATCTTAAATATTATTTAAATTAGCTATGGCGCATCTATATTGATTTCCACCTAGGTTGGTTCATATTCTTATTGGGTGTGACCTTTGATTTTCATAAAAAACAGAAAGTAAATCATAATAGTTTGAAAAAGACAACCTGTACATTTGTATCCAATAAAGTATTTAAGATCTCATTATGTTGAAAGCTTCGGATGTCGAAAAAATAGATTTGTTACGAAATTCAGAGGATTTCTTACCAATAAGTCATGCCTACTTTGAGAATTGGAATATTCGTGTGGTGAGCCGAAAAGAGGATCCTTGTAAAAATTATTTGTCTCCACATCGTAGAGACTTTTATAAAATATTATATATTTCTAAAGGTACAGGTATTCTTACTATTGGTACCCACACTTATTATATAGATAATCCGACAATTATATTTCTGCATCCGAACGGAATAATCTCCTGGAAAAATCTTTCTGATGATTCTGACGGATATTACGTTCTGTTTAAAAAGCGTTATCTGGATGAGCAGCCGATCTTAAAAGTTGCTATGGAAAAATATGAACTGTTTAGTAAAATAGAGAAAAATGTCATTCGATTGGGAGAAAATGATCTAGCTCCTTTAAACCATTGGTTTGAAATCATGCTAAGGCAATATGAAGATCAGGATGATATGAAGGAGGACCGCTTACAAACGTATATGCAAATGGTGATGATCGAAAGTTTACAAGTTGCTAATTTTCCAAAACCAGATATTGTTAGTGATGAATATAGACAAATTCATGATTTTTTTCAATTACTGGAAGCAGAAGCTTCGAATATCAATAGGCATAATCCTGTACGCATTAAAACGGCTAAAGAATTTGCCAACTCGCTCGCTATACATCCAAATTATTTAAATGCGATATTAAAGAAGTATACGGGGCAAAATGTAAGCACACACATTAAAAATCGTTTACTGGAAGAAAGTAAAGCTTTATTGATACAATCGGACTGGAGTTTACAAGAAATCGGATTTAGTATAGGCTTTGCAGATCAGTCCAATTTTAATCAATTTTTCAAGAAAAATATAGGCCTAACTCCGCAAGGATTTAGAAAAAGCTATCAAATAAAAAATTAATTTATTTAAAACAGAATCTATGATTACAACAAAAGGATATGCGGCTCAGCAGGCTGGTGTTGAGCTTGCCGAATGGAACTTTCAACGTCGTGAACTGGGGCCTAAGGACGTACAGTTTGATATTTTATTTTGTGGGGTTTGTCACTCGGATTTACATCAGATTAATAATGATTGGTTTGAAGGTTTATTTCCCATGGTACCGGGACATGAAATCGTAGGAAGGGTTGTTCAAATCGGATCTGAAGTCACGAAATTCAAAATCGGTGATTTAGCAGGAACAGGATGTATGGTGGACTCTTGCAGAGATTGTGAAAATTGTAAGGAGGGACTGGAGCAGTATTGTAAAAATGGTAACGTACAAACTTACAATGGTGTGAATCCGTACACGGATGGTATGCCTACATATGGCGGCTATTCTAAAACAATCGTCGTTAATGAAGATTTTGTACTACATGTATCTGATAAGTTAGATTTAGCGGCAATAGCCCCCTTGTTATGTGCGGGCATAACTACTTATTCTCCCCTACGCCACTGGAAAGTGGGAAAAGGTCACAAAGTCGCAATCTTAGGATTAGGTGGCTTAGGCCATATGGGAGTGAAATTTGCTGTTGCATTTGGTGCTGATGTTACGGTGCTAAGTACTTCGCCTAAAAAAGAAGCGGATGCCAGAAAATTAGGTGCCCACCATTTTGTTGTAACAACAGACCCTGAACAGTTTGAAGCGGCTAAAGGAACATTTGATTTTATATTAGATACCGTTAGTGCAGAACATGATATCGCATCATATTTATCTCTATTACGTACAAACGGAACTCATATTTGTGTCGGAATTCCTGCAGTTCCTTCTCAAATACCGCCATTTGCACTATTAGATGGCCGTAAAAGTCTAGCCGGCTCGGGTATAGGCGGTATTAAAGAAACGCAGGAAATGTTAGATTTCTGTGCTGAAAATAATATTGTATCGGATATTGAACTGATCGATATTAAAGATATTCATGAAGCGTATAAACGGATGGAAAAAGGCGATGTTCGTTACCGTTTTGTGATTGATATGGCAACGCTGTAATCAATATAAAATACTGTTTTAGCTAGAGGAATAAAAACTTCTATGAAACAACTATTGTTGATTAATGTAATATTAATCAACAATAGTTTTAATGTAAAAGAATATAACTAATCATAATGCTTCCTGTTTTTCACATGAAGTTTATCAATACCATTCCGTTTATCATTACATTTACGATATATTAAGACGTTCGATACTGGAACAATAGAACCTGAAACTATCGTTTTAAATGATGAAGCAAGAAATAGAAATATTTTATCCTATTGATAGTAGAGCCTGGCGCGAATGGTTAATGGAAAACCATCAGACAAAACAGGCTGTATGGATTGTTTTTCATAAAAAAAGTTCTGAAAAAAAATCGATTACCTGGAGTGAGGCAGTCGATGTTGCACTTTGCTTCGGCTGGATTGACAGTAAAAGGATTTCTGTCGATAGTGAAACTTCCCATCAATATTTTAGCAGACGTAAACCTAAAAGTACTTGGTCAAAAATCAATAAACAAAAAATAATACATCTCATTGAAAACGGCCTCATGCATGAAGCTGGTCACAAGAGCATAGAAATTGCAAAGGAAAATGGTTTCTGGACAGTACTGGATGAGGTGGAAGAATTGATTATCCCAGAAGATCTTGAAGCGGAATTTGCAACTAAACCTCATGCTAAAGCATTCTATGTAAGTTTAAGCAAATCGGTAAAGAAAGCTATTTTACAATGGATTGTTCTTGCCAAACAATCGCAGGTACGACAAAAAAGAATCACTGAAATTGTCGAAAGTGCAGAACAAAACTTAAAACCGAAACACCTTCGATAAAACCTGCTTACCAGGAAACAATTATGTTATAGCGGTAATTATTCAAAAAGTTCCGAAAAATCAAAAAAATATTTATTTATATGAACTTTTTCTGAGCCCAAGTGTTCATCTCATATAAAGCAGTACTCAACATTACTTTTTATTAAGTATAAAACGATAAATGACGTAGTGCAGTAATAAAATCCAAGTGTCCCAAAACCATTTGGATGATGAAACAAAAAAGAGGAAACGATAAGAAACATAAAAATTACTGTGCAGTTGAACGCCAAGATAAAGGGTCTAATGAGAATTAGGCCCTTTTGATTTTAATCAATTTATAACAAAGGCCTGGAGATGCTCGCTGAACGTAAAAGTTAAACAAGAAGATCGATTTATAAATTACATATAGCAGAGAATTAAATTTACAACGGAATTAAAGCATCATTTTTAAATGATCTTTAGCAACGAAATGTAATAAATTCGAATTTCCTTATGGCATGTAAAGAACAATCAAAAAATACCTGACCTTCACGAATTTCTACGGTTTATAACTACAACACTACGTTATATTCATCGAAAAAATACCGTTTGATCGACAATGCTAATTTGTTATAAACTATCTTTCCATTCGATGGATATAAAAAACTTAATTCATTTATTTTTAACCGTTAAAACCACAATAAAGTCAAATAAATGATGGCAAGACATCTTTAAATAAGATGATTATCGGGAAGGTTTTATGGGCAGTAAACGATCCGCTTGTAGAAAATTATAAAAGATGAAGTGCTTGTAAAGGCATAGTATTTGTAAAATTGATTCTATAATTAATATATTTTGAAATGCAGTTTATACATCATGATAAAGACTGCATGTAACGAAAATAAATTTTATGATAAATGAGAATCTCCATATATATCTTCAAGCCTTAAATTCGGCAAACTCGGGTATTATTATCACAGATAATTTACAACCCGATAATCCTATAATCTATTGTAATAGTGCGTTTGAAAAAATATCCGGTTACAGTAAAGATGAAATAATAGGTCATAACTGTCGTTTCCTTCAAGCCCAGGACAGATCGCAAGCTGAAAGACAACTCCTTAAAGAAAGTATAAGAGATGGCATAGAGTGTAAGGTCGAAATTAGAAACTACCGAAAGAATGGTCAATTGTTCTGGAATGAATTATTCATATCTCCGGTTAAAAATGATGACGGACTGATTACGCACTTTATTGGAGTGCAAAATGATGTAACAAATCGGAAAAAGGTAGAGTACGAATTGCGTGAAGAGAAATCTTCTGTAGAAGAAAAAATTCAGCAACGCACTAAAGAACTGATGGGAAAGGAGGCTTTCTTATCCAGTATCATTCAAACAGTAAGAGAAAGTTTATTAGTTCTCGATTCTAACTACGTCGTTTTGAGTGCAAATAATCACTTTCTGAGTTCGTTTAAAGTTACTCAGGAAGAAACGGTGGGTAAAGTACTTTTTGAACTCGGAAACCATCAATGGGACATTGAAACGTTAAAAGATCTTTTAACGAAAATATTGCCGACAAATAATCCGGTCACAGATTATGAAGTGGAACATCATTTTCAGCATATTGGAAAAAAAGTGATGCTTCTAAATGCTTATAGAATAGAGTTTGAAGGACAATATAAAGACAGGATACTCATTGCTATAGAAGATATTACGGATAAAAAGGAACTGGATCGTAGAAAAGATGATTTCCTATCTATAGCAAGTCATGAATTGAAAACTCCGTTAACAACAATCAAAAGTCTTATACAGTTGCTTCAGCGTATGGATCCTGCTAAAAATCCGGATCTTTTTACTACTTCACTCGATAAAGTAGCGCTATATATAGAAAAATTAAATAAACTTATTTCTAAATTACTGGATACTTCAAAGATTCATTCCGGAAATATCGAGCTACATGTAGAACCTTTTGAAATTGATAAAACGATTAAAGATGCAATTGAAAATCTATCTGTTGCCACACCGGGATATCAGATTTCGTTTACAGGATGCACGAATGCTCTTGTAAATGGTGATGAGATGCAGGTTTTACAGGTCTTTAACAACTTGATTTCAAATGCAATAAAATATGCTCCAGAATCTAAAAACATAGAAGTATATATCAATACAGTAGGAAATTTTGTAAAAATTTCTGTTAAAGATTATGGAATGGGTATCGGTCACCAAGATAAAATCAAGATTTTTGAAAGATTTTTCAGAGCAAGCGATATTCAAAAAAAATACCCTGGATTAGGAATCGGCCTGTATGTTTCTCATGAAATTATTGTGAATCACAAAGGAACCTTATGGGTAGAAAGTGAAGTGGGTGAAGGATCGACCTTTAATTTTACGTTGCCAATCATAAAAAGTTAATGCTATGGATAAGAAAAGGATAATGGTTTGTGACGATGATCAAGGAATACTTGATGTGCTCCAGATGCTTCTGGAGATTGAGGGGTTTGAGGTTTTACCGCAGATCAATAGTATTCATATTATTAATGAAATTTTAACGCAATCGCCCGATCTTCTACTGCTGGACCTTTGGATGCCCATCTTGCCGGGCGATGAGATTTTAAAAATAATCCGGGATAATCCGGAGATAAAAAAGTTACCTGTTATTGTGATATCTGCGAGTGGAGACGGAAATAAGATCGCCATGGAAGCGGGAGCTGACAGCTTTCTAGCAAAACCTTTTGATCTCAACGAAATCATCTCGGAAGTGAATAGCTTATTACCACATTAAAGGTAATAAGTTAATGTTCATGGTAGCCGTATATGTAAATGAACATTATCGGGCGATGTGAATGAAATGATTTTTGACTTGTGATCGATCTATTTATGATTTTTTTCAAGAAAAATTGTCTTTAGCGATTAGCCTATTTGATATACTCAGTAATTATAGTACTTATTAAACCTAATCAGGGTTCTGTTAATATGATCATTTTCGATTGTTATGATGCTGTATCCATAAATCTGATCGTTTATAATGACAGTATCAACATCTTTTTCTATCTGACAGGAACAAGCAAGGGTTGAATATTGAAGTATATTTTTTCAGACGTGATATCTTCCATATGGTAATGTCCGCAAAAGATAGTTACTTCATTGTTAATCTGAAATAAAGCATATTTTATTTCGTCCCGTCTATTCAGAGCTGTACCTAGATAATCAATTGGAGTACTGATTTCTAAAATAGGATGATGCGAAAAAATAATATTTTTTTTACTGTTTGCAACTGTTCTTTGAGCCATATCAACTGTCCAGCAGTATAGCGTTAGAAGATGAATCCAAATAAATATATTTAAAAAAGTTATCTTCCTGTACGTTTAACATCACCTGTGCATCTGATGCAAAATCAGAAATAAAATATTTTGAAACTTCTGAAAAAGAATTATGATTACCGAGAATAATCCTGGGTTTGATACCATACAAACGAAGGGAGATTGTAACGTGAACTGTGTCAAGGGAATAATTTAATAAGATTTTTTATATTTAATTATTCAAACGACATGGTCATGAAAGAAAAGACCCCATTCGACTTTGAACGCTTCAAAGATGAAGC
>NZ_CP066166.1:2525787-2604909 GCF_016132525.1 Sphingobacterium sp. UDSM-2020 | reverse complement strand
AATAATTCCATTGTCTTCTATATCACTTTTAGAAATTCCCTTTCCCTTTGAAAACGTAGCAATATCTCCTAACTTCTTAGTTTCCCATTCCTCCGTAAATTCAGGAAATCTCAAATTAGGAACATCGGGATTACAAATCTCTTTAATGCAGATTGAGGAGAGCTTTATCCTCCGATTGAAATACTAACGCATTTAATTCCTTTCTGCTTCCTTTGTCATTTTAAATATTTAATTCAAATAAAATGAACAAAAAACAACTCTCAGAAGTTATCGATCTATGGAAAATAGACAAAAAACAGTATGTAAAAAAGTCAAGTTTCTCAGCTTATACGCTATTGATTGAAAATCATCTACTGCCTAATTTCGGCAACAAAATTGCGATTGAGGAAGCTGATGTTCAAAGCTTTGTTTTTCAAAAATTGGAAACGGGTTTAAGTCATAAAACAGTTAAAGATATTTTAATTGTTCTGAAAATGATTTTGAAATTTGGAGCTAAAAACAAATGGTTACAGTATACCCCTTTTGATATTCAGTTTCCTACTGAACGAGAAAAGCATAATATTGAAGTGCTAACTAAGGCTGATCAGAAAAAAATAATGAACTATATACAAGAACATTTTACATTTAGAAATTTAGGTGTATATATATGTTTAAGTGCAGGAATGCGTATTGGGGAAGTATGTGCCTTAACTTGGGAAGATATTGATACCGATAATGGAATTATCAGTGTTAACAGAACTATCCAGCGTATTTATGTAATAGAGGATGGAACTCGTAGAACGGAATTGATTCTGGATACCCCGAAAACTAAAAATTCTATTCGTGAAATTCCAATAAGTAAGGATTTATTAAGAATATTGAAACCATTTAAAAAGATTGTGAATCCTTTGTTTTTTGTATTGACAAACGATGCTAAACCTACGGAACCAAGAACCTATAGAAGCTATTACAAAAATTTAATGAAAGAATTAAAAATGCCTGAGCTTAAATTTCACGGGTTAAGACATAGTTTCGCAACCCGATGTATCGAAAGTAATTGTGATTACAAGACTGTGAGTGTACTTCTGGGACATTCCAATATCAGCACCACTTTAAATCTCTATGTACATCCTAATATGGAACAAAAGAAGAAAGCTATTGAGCAAATGTTTAAAGCATTAAGGTAGTTAAGAGTTGATAATTATGAGTTATGAGTGCATTTTTTGCTATATTTGTTCAGTACGAAAGTTAGTATCATAACTCATAATTTCTAATTTATAAATGCATCAAGAACTGCCTAAATTCCATGAAACTTTTAATCCGATTCTGGACATTCTATCAAACGGAGAAATAATTCATACAAGGGTGATGCAAAAGAGGGTGATTGAAAAGTATTACGCTCATCTACCCAAAGAACTTCTTGAAGAAACTACAAAATCTGGAGAGAACTTAATCAATAATAGAATTGCTTGGGGAAAATCTTATCTTAAGAAAGGTGGATATATTCATTATCCCTCAAGAGGAAATGTACAAATTACGGAAAAAGGGGTTGCTCAGAAAACACATTTGAGTTTAAATAACTTAGAACAGGAAAGTTCTTTGATGGATTTTTATCAGACTGAAAATGATAAAAAATCAACAGAAATAAAGAAAATATCGAATGCTTCTCCGCAGGATTTAATTGATGAAGGCTTTAGCCAAATTGAGAGGGAAACAAAGAACGAGCTTCTTGAAAAGTTGAAAGAGATCGATCCTTATTATTTTGAAAAAGTTATTTTGATTCTGTTAAAGAAAATGGGATACGGAGATTTTATTGAAACTACAAAATCTTCTGATGGAGGAATTGACGGAGTTATAAATGAAGATAAACTTGGATTGGATAAAATCTATATTCAGGCAAAAAGATTTACAGAAAATAAAGTCCGTGAAAAAGACATAAGAAATTTCATTGGGGCAATGAGCGGTGATACCAACAAAGGTGTTTTTGTGACGACTTCTTTATTTGATAAAGGTGCAGAAGAAAAGGCTAAAAATGCACATCACAAAATCATCTTGATAGATGGTAATAAGTTAGTTGATTTAATGCATGAATATAATGTTGGTGTACAAATAAAAGCAACTTATGAAGTAAAACATTTAGACGAAGATTTCTTTGTAGAGCAATAATCCTACGAAACCTAATACTGAGTAATGAGCAAACAGTCCGAAAAAATTTTAGAAGAGCAACTCGTTGACCAATTACAGAAATTGGGATATAAATACGCTTTTATTGCTGATGAAAAAGCTTTGCTGGCAAACCTGAAAACACAATTAGAAAAGCACAATCATATACAATTTAGCGATAGTGAATTTGAAAAAGTATTGAATATACTTAATAAAGGTTCTGTATTCGAAAAAGCCAAAGTATTGCGTGAAAAAAAACATCACATTATTCGGGATAATGGTGATAACCTCTATTTTGAATTTCTCAATGTAGAACATTGGTGTCAGAACGAATATCAGGTAACCAATCAAATTACACAAGAAGGGAAATATGAAAATCGTTATGATGTCACCTTACTGGTGAATGGATTGCCTTTAGTGCAAATCGAGCTGAAACGAAGAGGTTTAGAAATGAAAGAAGCATTCAACCAAATCAACCGCTATCAAAAACACAGTTTCGGAGCAGGTAAAGGATTGTTTCATTTTGTACAGTTATTCGTTATCAGTAACGGTGTAAACACCAAATATTTCAGTAATTTCGGTTCACACAAACAGGAATTTTTGCAGACATTCCATTGGACAGATGAACAAAATAATCCATTAAATAATATTTTAAATGGCTTTACCGATTCTTTTTTAGAACCTTGTCATATCAGTAAAATGATCTGTAAGTATATTGTTCTGAATGAAACTGATAAACGTCTGATGGTACTTCGCCCATACCAATATTATGCGGTAGAAAGTATTATCAAAAAGGTAAAAGAAAACGAAATACTGAATGGCTATAATATCGAAAAAAATGGCTACATCTGGCATACAACTGGAAGTGGAAAAACCTTAACCAGTTTCAAAGCCAGTCAGATTCTATCCAAAATTCCAGCTATCAAAAAAGTGGTTTTTGTGGTAGATAGAAAAGATTTGGATTATCAAACCAACCAAGAGTATGATAAATTTAGTAAGGGCTCGGTAAGTTCTGCAACTAATACGGATGACCTTATTCGTAAATTAAACGACCCGAATGTTCTCATCATCGTTACCACCATTCAAAAGCTAAATAATGCAATTTCAGGTAGAAACTTATCAAAAATGAAATCCATTCAGCACGAAAGGATGGTTTTTATATTTGATGAATGTCACCGCTCGCAATTTGGTGATACCCACAAAAACATCGTCAATTATTTTACCAATATTCAATTATTTGGCTTTACAGGCACTCCCATTTTGGCAGAGAATGCAGATGGAGAAAAAACAACCGCAAGCTTGTTTGGAAAATGTCTGCATAAATATGTAATTACAGATGCCATACGTGATGAGAATGTATTGAAGTTTTCGGTAGAATACATTCAGACTTTCAAACAGAAAGAACATATCATTGATTTAAAAGTAGAGCAAATCAATGAAACTGAAGTTTTTGAAGCTCCTGAACGAAAGGAAGCCATTGTAGATTACATCATTCAATACCACGATCAGAAAACCCAAAACAGGAAATTTTGTACAATGATGTGTGTACAGGATATTGATTCGGTCATTCAATACTATGAAATTTTCAAGCGTAAAAAACAAGAGGGACAACACGATTTAAAAATAGCTACTATTTTTAGCTTTGCTCAAAACGAAGAGGAAATGGAAGATGCTGTTTATTCCCAATTAGGAATGGTTGCTGAACCACAAGCAGTTTACGGCTACAAACCTCATCGTAGAGAATTATTAGAAACGTATGTACAAGACTTTAATGAATTATTTGGAGAGAAACAGAACGTAAAAGATACCGAGGGATTTTACAACTATTACAATGCGGTAGCTAAAAAATCAAAGCAAAACGAGACAGATATTTTGTTGGTAGCCAATATGTTTTTGACTGGATTCGACAGCAAGTATTTAAACACCTTATACGTTGATAAAAATCTGAAATATCATGGATTGATACAAGCATTTAGCCGTACCAATCGTATTCTGGATAAGAATAAAACGCAAGGAAATATTGTATGTTTCCGAAATCTTAAAGACAAAACAGACGAAGCCATCGCTTTATTCAGCAATAAAGAAGCAATTGACGAAATCATAGTGGAACCCTACGAAGCGTATGTAGAAAAGTTCAACGAAGGCACGCAGAAATTATTAGAAATCGTTCCACAAGTAGTATCTGTTGACGGCTTATATTCGGAAGAAGATCAACTACAATTTATTTTGGCTTTCCGTGCCATGATGCGTTTGCACAAAAAGATGAGCCATTATACCGAGTTTACCTGGTCTGATTTACAAATGGAAGAACAGCTTTTTGCGGATTATACCAGCAAGTATTTGGATTTAAAGGAAAGACTTGATCCTACTGACCCTTCTAAAAAAGCGTCTATTCTTAATGATATAGATTTTGAATTGGAATTGATTAGACGTGATACAATCAATGTAACTTACATACTTCAGTTATTGATTAAATTCAATTCGAAACATAGTGCAAAAGACAAAGAAAGTATCGAAAAGGATATTTTCAATTTACTGAACACCGAAGTATCATTAAGAAGTAAAAGGGAATTGATTGAGAAATTTATTCAGGAAAGTTTACCCCATATTGAAGATACGGATACCATTCCTGAAGAGTTCGAAAAATTCTGGAATGTAGAGCAAGAAAAAGCACTTCAGGAACTAGTCAAGACAGAAAATCTTTCTGAAGAAAAAACAGAAAGACTTATAGAGAATTATTTGTTTACAGAACGTGAACCTTTGCGAAAAGAAATTTTAGATTTACGGAAAGAAGGAAGACCAAGTGTATTAAAGTCAAAGGAAATCGGAGACCGTATTCTAAATAAAATCATTGGATTCGTAGATACTTTTGTTAATGGGATATCAGGAAATTAATGTTTTATTCTAGTAGGGATTCATAAGAATCAAAAATATTTAAGAGTGATAAATAAATAAAGGATAGGTTTTAATTTTCCTATCCTTCTATTTTTGTATATTTGCCTTGAGCTAACGGAAACACGTTGAAAAGCAAAGCAATAAGCACCGTTACCAAATCGTTACCTGACTTTTTTGATAATCTTTATAAAAGCTTAGTATTCAACCGATACAGCTTTTTCCTGAAAACTTTAAAATAAATGGAGAATTACGTTATAAGATAAGCCCTAAAATAGAAGCCATAGCATCAGGAACTTTCGGCACTGGAAATATCGTTTACACCAATGATACCCGATATCAACTAAAAGGTTTCAAAGTGGGACAGTACAGACTGGAATTAAAAAGCGACAACTGGTTTGTCCGAACCTATACTACCCAAGAAAATTCTGGCCGTACACTAGTAGCAGGACCTACAGCACAATACATTAATGAGTCTTGGAAAACAAGCTATGATGGAGAAGCTGGTGGTTGGTATCCTGAGTACACATACCAACTGATCAATTCACTTGCCGGAGGAGCAGCACTCAATGATGCACACTTAGCTGCGCGATCATTTGCAGATCAGGGACGAGCAGAGTTAGGCACTCCGCTATTCAATCGACTTAGAGATAGTATCACAAGTACACCTATTTCAGAAGGGGGTACACTCTTTCTTGATCGTAGTAAATTATACAATACCGAAGCCCAATACAACTTCAGTAATCAAATCAAATTTATGACAGTGATTGCCGGAATCAATTGGCGTTTATATAATTTAAACAGTAAAAACACCCTATTTCCTGATAAAGATAAACCCATAAATGTAAATGAATATAGTGCATACGTGCAAATGGCGAAAAAAGTAGCCGAAGAACGATTGAACATAGCAGCTTCATTTAGATATGATAAAAACACGCTGTTCTCCTCACCAAAAGTTACATCACGGGCGTCCCTGGTTTTCGAAGCAATGAACCAAAATTTCATTCGCTTCTCCTACCAAAATGCCTATAGTTTTCCTTCCAATATACAAGCCTTGCAAAATACTTTAAATGGATACAACAGCTATTCATCTGGAGGTTCATCACGCTTACTAAACGATAATTATCAATTTGACAAGTACCCACCATATGTCTATGAAAGTGTACTCAAGTTTCAAGAAACAGGTGATCCAGGTGTACTTGAAAAATTTCAATATGACGATATCAAACCGCAATCAGTAAATGCTTTTGAATTGGGTTATGCTGCCTTATTGGGCAATAGATTTATGATTGATATCCTAGGATATTTCTCCACTTGGAAGAATTTCATTGGTTATGCCAATGTAGCAAACACACCAGGGACTGATGATGTTAACGCCTTAAAAGATCACAGCACTTACATACAGTATAACATTGCTTTTAATGGAGGTGAGACAGTAAATACCTATGGTTATGCCGCCAGTCTAAGTGTTGACATGGGATATAACTTTTTGGGTAAAATTAATTACTATTCCGACTACCTGAAAAATAAAAATGATAGTCAGATCAATAATTTTAATACACCAAATTATCATATCAATATGGAATTTGGAAACAGTGGCTTTGGTAAAAAACAAGTTTGGTCATTCAATACCAGTTTACGGTACAAACCCGGATATCATTATGTCGTATCGGGAGGATTAGCTTCGGGAGAAGTACCAAGTTCTGCAGGAATAGATGCACAAATTAGCTATAAGTTGATCAAAGCACGCTCAGGAATTCGTCTCGGTGCAACTAACATAACCAATAAATACTATTCAACTGGAATCGCAAATCCCAGAATTGGAGCAGTATATTATGTCACCTATGCTTATAATATATTATAACCAACCCTAACCTTTAAACTTATAAACCATAACCATTATGAAACAATCATTTTATCTAAAGCTTACTTTACTATTTATGATAGTAGGAATGATAAGCTCCTGTAAAGGAACAAAAGAACAGCAGGACAACTATGCTAATATCTTGACTTTTAAACCTGGCGAAGAAGCAAAGATTGAAGAGGCATTCTTATCAATAAAAGACAGTACAAGTATTTTACTTCAGGCAGGTAATTACAAATTTGACAATTTAAGTATCGTACAGGTCAAACATATTTTAATTCATGGAGAAGGCCATGATAAAACGGTCCTCAATTTTTCCAGTCAAACGCAAGGCGGAGAAGGTATCCGAGTTACCGATGTCAAAGGATTTACTATCGAGAACATGACCATTCGTGACTCTAAAGGTGATTTGTTAAAAATCAGCAATAGTAGTGATGTGAAAGTTGCAAATTTACATGCGCTATGGAGTCAAGCAGATTCGACAAGTGGAGGCTATGCGATTTATCCTGTGCTCTGCAAAAATGTCCTTGTTGAAAATTGCTATACAGAAGGTTCTTCAGATGCAGGAATCTATGTAGGCCAAACAGACGGCGCAATTGTTCGCAATTGTAAGGCAGCCAAAAATGTGGCCGGATGTGAAATTGAAAATACATCAAATGCAGAAGTATATAATAATGAATTTTATAACAATACAGCAGGATTTCTAATTTTTGATTTGCCAGACTTATCGAAAAGGGGTGGTAAAGTAAAAGTTTATAACAACAACATTTATGACAACAATTTTAGAAATTTTGCTAAAAGCGGAAGTTTTGGTACCTCTTGGGGAGCAGGAAATGCTTCGCCCGGAAGTGGTATTATCATCCTGGCAGCTTCAGATATTGAAATCTACGACAATAAAATTACTGGAAACAATACCGCAGCAATTACAATTGCATCAGGCTTTGCAACAGATGAAAAAGCTGCAGAAAAAATTAATGCCAACTATTTTCATATTTCCAAAAACATTAAAATACACAGCAATAAACTTGAAATGGGACCAGAATTTCCAAAACCCGCATTCGAACATCGAATTGGACAAGTATTAGTTGCAACTCAAGAACAACTAAATAAATTGGACCCTAATCGCAAATTTAAAAGAATTCCATTAATCGTATATGACGGTTTCAGTAGTAATGTATTAACAAAAGGAACAGCATTAAATCCAGATTCTATCTGCATCAATCAACCTGAAGAAAATCTATTTGTAAACGCTGACTTCCAAAATGTTGCAAAGCCGGAAAACTGGAAACCAAATACGGATAGTGCACCATTTCAATATAAATGATCATGCAAAAGTCTTACCTTTTAACCATAAGCATCTTGCTCAGCACATTCCTAATTTTGCTCATGCATCAAGGATGCAATAACACAAATAAAGCAAAATCCGATAATAGTAGTGAAGGGTTTACATTTAAGGAAAAACTTTCAGATTACGGATTTTTTAAAGGAAACCTTAAAAATTTAGAACCAGTAAAAGGCGTTACCAGATATGATTTAAGTACACCCTTATTTACAGACTATGCTATAAAAGATCGATTTATTGTACTTCCGCACGGAAAGCAGATCAACTATAGGGCTAGTGGCCCCTTAGAATTTCCAGATTCAAGCATTATCATCAAAAATTTTGCTTATACTAATGAGGCGCACCAAAAGATCATGATTGAAACCCGGTTATTAGTGAAAGATCCCAAAAATAAAAAATGGATAGTCATGAATTACCTTTGGAATAAAGAACAGACCGATGCCATTAGACACATTACAGGAGCTAAAGTACCGATTACTTTACTTGATGAAAATGGGAATAAACATGTCACTAATTATATGGTTCCAAATACAAATGATTGCAAAAGGTGTCATACTAACAACGGTACACTAACACCAATAGGTCCAAAAGCAAGAAATTTGAACTTTATTCCTAAAGATCAAATGAACAACCAGCTAACAAAATGGACTTTAGAAGGTAAACTCGTTGGCTTACCCGAAATTTCAAAAGTAGCACAGTTACCAGTATGGACAGATAGTAAACATTACAGTTTAGAGAAGCGGGCACGTGCATATTTAGATATTAATTGTGCACATTGTCATACAAAAGGTGGCGATGCATTTAATACTGGTCTATTTTTGGATTATGAAGAAAATAATCCAAATCATTTAGGCATAAAAAAAGCACCCGTTTCAGCTGGTGGAGGAGCTGGAGGATTAGATTTTGATATCATTCCGGGAAATCCAACGCAGTCTATTCTACTACATCGCATGAATATTGTAGAACCTGGAACAGCAATGCCAGAACTCGCGCGTACCATCATTCATAAAGAAGGAGTTGCATTGATCCGAGAATGGATACAGCAATTGCCACAATAAAAATAACTTTAGAAGCATAGCTTATAAACATACTTGACTAATGACAGATCATATCCAAACCATTTTTGAACTTCAGCAAAAAAACAAAGCTGTACTCCAATGGAGTACAGCACAACAACGTATATTAAAATTACGTCGATTAAAAACTGCAATTGAAGAATTTGAAGAACAGATCTACGATGCATTACAGACTGATTTAAGAAAAAGTAAATTTGAGTCCGCCCTTACCGAAGTATTTTTCGCACTCAGTGAAATTGATTTTGCCATCAAGAATTTAAAACAATGGATGAAGCCAAAAAGGGTCCGCAGGACATTGACAAGTATATTGGCAACAAATCGCATATATCAGCAACCAAGAGGCGTATGTCTAATAATTGCACCTTGGAACTATCCATTTCAACTGATTATGAGTCCATTAATATCTGCAATTGCAGCTGGAAACTGCATCATATTAAAACCTTCAGAAATCAGCTCTGCAACGAGTAATGTCATCACACAATTAATTAAAAATACTTTTCAAGAAGAGGACATAGCTTGCTTCGAAGGAGATCGTGCTATTTCAGAATTCCTACTCCAGCTTCCTTTTGATCACATATTCTTTACAGGAAGTACTACGGTAGGAAAAGCTGTTATGCAGGCAGCTTCCAAAAATCTAAGTACCGTTACACTCGAATTAGGAGGAAAATCACCAGTCATCATTGACGAAACCGCCGATATAAAAGATGCTGCTTCAAAAATTGCTTGGGGCAAGCTCATCAATGCAGGTCAGACCTGCATTGCACCTGATCATGTATTTATACAAAGATCCAAACTTGAAGAGTTTATACAGCAGTACAAAGAAGCTGTTACCAGTCAGTTTTTTAATGACCAACAGCAACTAGATATGGCACAATATAGTAAGATCATCAATCGACAACATGCCGAAAGATTAGCGGGATTGATCACTGATGCTGTAGACAATGGGGCCTCCATAGCTTGGGGAGGAAAAGTACTGTGGCCCGAATTGACCATTTATCCTACCCTCCTATCTCATGTACCGCTAGACAGCAAAATTATGCAGGAAGAAATCTTTGGCCCAATACTCCCCGTTATTCCTTATGACGATCTAGAGATGCCATTAAATATCATCAATAGCAAGAGTAAACCTTTGGCCCTATACATTTTCAGTAAAAATAAACTTACCGTAAAACGCTTGTTAAAAAGCACGAGTTCAGGTGGCGCGTGTATAAATGATGTTGTCATCCATGTATCTAACCCAAACCTTCCTTTTGGTGGCGTAAATGGTAGCGGAATGGGAAGTTGTCATGGCATTTTCGGCTTTAAAACATTTTCACATGAAAGGTCAGTAGCTTTTCAATCAGCATTCAACATGTCGCAACTTATCTATCCTCCTTATACAAAAAAAGAATGGGTGATGAAATTACTTCGAAAATTTATGTAAGGATAAGGATAAGAATATTCACTTATTTTTTTACGAGCTGATTATACACTATATTTAACAGTCAAAATTAGCTTTGATTCCTGTATGTTAAACTTCTTAAAATCAAAAATTACAATGGTACCCACAAAGTGCCATAAATCAATTCATGTACTTTTCCATTTCATTTTACTTATCGGCTGCTTATCATGCACAGCCTCGCTTGCTCAAGAAATAGATAAAACTCAACTTAAACTTCATTATGAATCTGCTACAAAACAGTTCAATACTTATGAGCAAAAACATCGCAGAACTACAAAGACTAAAAATGTAAATTTATCCTATCTCCAATGGGGCGACAATCAAAATAAAACTAAAGTGTTAATATGGCTCCATGGCAGTCTAAGTAACGCTTACGAATTTGCTCCTTTTGCATTAGACCTTGTCAAAATCGGTTACCGTATTATTTCAATAGATCAATATAATGCCGGAAAAACTCCTCTGCCACCATTTGATGCTTCATTCGATGATCTATGTATTGATATCAAATCATTAATGGACACTTTAGAAATTCAACATGCTGTTATAGGAGGATTTTCCCGTGGAGGCTACCTAGCAACAAATTTTTATAAACTGTTTCCTACATATGTCGCAGGTTTAATACTGGAGGATGGCGGATCAGTAGCCTTTAATACCAGCTACTTCAAGTTGAATCAAAGACAATTAGAACAAAAATTACAAGAAGTCAATCTCCCTGCTGACATAGAAGAAAAGTATTTCGGCTTTTATAACGATCAATTTGCTGCCTATAAAAGCCTTTATGATGACAGCAATAAATCAGATCAATTTGAAATCTTAAGTTTTTTGAAACCGCTAGATCAAAAATGGATCACCTACCGCGGACAACAAGAATACTATCATATGCGAGACAGTCTACAGATGTCAGAAGCAATATTCGGCAATCCCAATGTCAGTAAATATGCTTCCTCCATTATAAAAATAGCTCCATTTGAAATATTTAAACAAGTAGACATTCCTGTCCTCATACTAGATGCAATTTCAGTTCATGATCCTATGCCTATTTATGCAGAAAACAAAATGCTTGCTGAAAAGCATTCCAACTTCATCAAACATATTGCTTTTGAAAATGTGGATCACAATATTCATTTCGCATATCCTGAGCAATTTCTAAAAGTTATTACTAAATTCTTAAACGAAGTAAAATTAACTAAAGACTGAACTAACGGTGGTAAAGAGCATGAAACTAGAATAGGATCCGGAAATATACTATTACCGCTTGCAAGATCATTGTACAAATGATACTCCTAGCTATAGTGCACCGCCAGTCATTCCCACGTTAAACTGTTTTGATATAATAGTATTTTTTTAAGAACAATAAAGAAGTAGACATCGTATCACCAAATTTAGGCATAAAAAAAGGAGACAACTAATATAGTGTCTCCTTTAAGTAGCGGGGAGCAGGATCGAACTGCCGACCTCAGGGTTATGAATCCTGCGCTCTAACCATCTGAGCTACCCCGCCGTTTTTCGGTATGCAAATATAGCAATAACCCTTCAAATAAAAAGCTTTTTTTTATTTTTTTTCACTGTTTTAGCGCCTTGGCGCACAAAAAAAACGCAATTACTTTATAATGAAACAAATAGTAATCATAAAAAAAACAAATGTGAGAACATAAAATATCAGCAGCTTAAGCATGCAATATTTTTAATTTTTAAAATCGAAAAGTTTTTTGTAAAATAATTGCAAAGACAAAATAAATATGTATTATTACAATAATATATATAAGTATAACCAATGCACAGTTAGAAAGTATGTTAGAGTTTTGTAGCGGGGAGCAGAATCGAACTGCCGACCTCAGGGTTATGAATCCTGCGCTCTAACCATCTGAGCTACCCCGCCGTTTTTGGGAATGCAAATATAGATTTTTTTAAGTAAATAAAAAATAAATATTCATATAATATGGCTGAAAAAATAAAATTGAACTTAGAATATATAGTAAATTCTTCACCTAGAATTTTATTCCCCTATTTACAGGAGCCAAATGCCTTATCACAATGGTTTGCCGATGATGTTAATTACCGCGAATCTATTTATGAATTTATTTGGGATGATGAAGGTCAAAAAGCCAAAATTGTAAATGTTAAAGAAAACAAACTAATCCGCTATAAATGGCTTGAGGACGAGCCTTATTACTTTGAACTAGAAATTGATCAGGACGAATTAACAAATGATGTAGCACTCCGCATTACTGATTTTGCAAAAGAAGAAGATGTAGAAAATCGCAAAATGATCTGGAATAATTCAATTGAGTATCTCCAAAGTGTAATTGGAGGATAAAAAAGTATATCTTTGCATCTTAATAAGGTCTATTAAATAGATCTCTAAAGCTTCAAAAATATCATAGCTTTAGAAAGGAACATATGATCGGATGAAAAAGATTTATTTACTTATTCTTAAATCCTTTATAAAGCCATTTTTCGTCACTTTTTGTATTGTGATGTTTGTGCTTTTAATGCTTTTCTTATTTAAATACATAGATGATTTAATAGGTAAAGGTTTTGAATGGTATGTCATACTGAAACTAATCGGCTATCAATGTGCGGTTCAGATCTCTATGGCTATGCCACTTTCTATGCTATTGTCATCCATTATGACTTTTGGTAATCTTGGAGAGAGTTACGAACTAGTTGCCATCAAAGCAGCAGGAGTTTCACTCAGAAGAGCCATGACTCCTTTATTCATTTTAGTAGGTTTTTTCAGTTTAAGCTCTTTTCTCTTTTCGGATTACATTTTACCTATCGTAAATTTAAAGATGGGGTCATTATTATATGATGTCCGTAATAAAAAAGCTGATTTTTTAATAAAACCTGGTATTTTCAATAATACTATTCCAGGTTATTCAATACGAGCAAAAGGTAAAAATGAAAATGGTACAATCCTGTACGATTTGATGATTTACGATAATCAAGGTGGAAATGCTGGCAATACGGTTTTAATCGCTAAAGAAGGATTTATTTATAATTCTCCTGATAATAGCTATATGATCTTAAAACTTAAAGACGGTATTCGCTATGAAGATGCACGCGTAAAAAGTTCTAAAAGCTACGATCCCCGTCAGCAGTTCACGAGATTTAAATTTAAAGAAACTGAGCAAAAATTTGATATGGAATGGAATAAGATGCAGCGAACAGATGAAAATTTGTTTAAGAGCCATCATGCCATGTTAAACTTAAAACAGTTAAAAGTGTATACCGATTCTAATAAAATGAAATTAGACAGTCTTAAGCACTCTCTCTCGCTTACTGTAGATAATCGTTTTAATCTATATTCTCCATATTTTAATACCCAAGAAGGAGGCAAAAAGATAAAACCTGCTTCGGTAAAACCTTTTAATAATTTATTAGAAGATCTTGTTCTTCCCGAACAGCGTGCACAAATTACAGGAAATGCGTTGAGTCAGTTAAACTACATGAAAGATGATTTGAGTAACAAATTACCTGATTACAAAGATTTAAATGGCAAAGACATCCGGTACCGCATTGAGTTTCATCGGAAATTTACATTAGCTGTCTCATGTCTTTTATTATTTGCTATTGGTGCGCCTTTAGGAGCTATTATTCGTAAAGGTGGGCTTGGTCTACCTGTTATCATGGCTATTATATTCTTTCTTATTTACCACATTATTTCCACCGTAGCAGAGAAATCAGCAAAGGACGGTGCAATTTCACCTATTTTAGGGATGTGGATGGCCATTATCATATTATCGCCATTAGCTGGATTTTTAACGTATAAATCAACCACTGACTCGGCCTTATTTGATATTGATCAGTATAAAATAAAAGCTGAAGCTGGATTGAATTGGATTAAAAGTAAGATTGGTAAAAAGAAGGCAAAATTGCAATAATAAGCTCATTTTGACTTGCTCATTATAATTAAAAGAGAATACTACACTACCTTTGTATAAATACATTTAAGATATCAATGGATTTCAAATTAAACACGATTGAAGAAGCAATCGAAGATATAAAAGCTGGCAAAGTGATCATCGTAGTGGATGATGAAGACCGCGAAAATGAAGGTGATTTTGTTACAGCAGCCAGAAATGCAACACCGGAAGTGATCAACTTCATGGCAACTCACGGAAGAGGATTAGTCTGTGCACCTTTAACAAAAGAGCGTTGTGATGAATTGAATTTAGAATTAATGGTAGGTAAAAATACCGCTGTTTATGAGACTAACTTCACTGTTTCAGTTGACTTACAAGGTTACGGTTGTACAACAGGAATTTCTGCATCAGATCGTTCAAAAACGATCAAAGCACTTATTGATCCTAATATTGACCCTGTTGAGCTTGGCCGTCCAGGACATATTTTTCCACTAATTGCAAAAGATGGTGGTGTTTTACGTCGTACAGGACACACAGAAGCTACTGTAGATCTAGCTCGCCTTGCTGGTTTCGAACCTGCAGGTGTATTGGTCGAAATTTTAAAAGAAGATGGTGAAATGGCTAGACTTCCGGAATTAATGGAAGTAGCAAAGCGCTTTGATTTAAAAATTGTAAGTATTGAAGACCTAATCGAATATCGTCTTAAACATGATTCACTTATCGTCGAAGAAGTTCAAGTGGATATGCCAACAGCATTTGGTGATTTCAAATTGAAAGCTTACACTCAAAAAGATACAGGAGAACATCATCTCGCGCTTTATAAAGGGGAATGGACAGAAGATGAACCAATTCTGGTACGCGTACATAGCTCTTGTCTTACAGGTGACATCTTTGGCTCATGCCGTTGTGACTGTGGTCCACAGTTACACAAAGCAATGGAAATGATCCAAAAAGAAGGTAAAGGGGTTATTGTGTATATGAATCAAGAAGGTCGTGGAATAGGCCTTGTTAATAAATTACAAGCCTATAAACTGCAAGAAAATGGAGTTGATACTGTTGATGCTAATACACAATTAGGTTTCAAAGCCGATTTACGCGATTATGGAATCGGAGCACAAATCTTACGCAATCTAGGAGTAACAAAAATGCGTTTAATGTCTAACAATCCTGCAAAAAGAGCTGGATTAGTAGGTTATGGATTAGAAATCGTGGATAATGTTGCTATAGAAATCAAATCAAATCCTTATAACGAGCAATATTTAAAAACTAAAAGAGATCGAATGGGACATACCATTATGAAGAATCTTTAATCATACTTGTAAAAGGGAGTTCGGAAGTTCTCCCTTTTTATTTATAATTTCAATTGATGAAAGCAGAAATTAAACAGCTTATTTTATTTGACGGGGTCTGCAATTTCTGCAACAATACAGTCAATTTTATCATCAAGAAAGACAAAAAAGATCAGTTTAGATTTGCTTCCCTGCAGTCGAAAATTGCACAGGATTTTATCAGCGGTCTGCCGTCAAATACGGACTCCATTGTATACGTTAGAAATCAAAAGGTTTTAGTAAAAAGTACTGCGGCATTATTTATCGCAATGGATTTAGGATATCCCTTTAAAATTCTTGCTATTTTCAAGTTGATACCAACTTCCTGGCGAGACAGTTGTTATGATTATATCGCGAAAAATAGGTATCGCTGGTTTGGTAAAATAGATCAATGCGAAATACCAACAGAACACAACCGCAAAAAATTCATCTCATAAATATAAAAGCTATGAAAAATCCCTTATTGCTTAATCAAGCATATATAAATGGAAAATTCATTTCCCACACAAAGACATTCGATGTTATCAATCCTGCCACAGGAAATATTATAGACACCGTTCCAGATTTAGAAGTCGCTTCATGTAAAAAAGCAATTACCGCAGCAGAAAAAGCTTGGGTGACCTGGCGTAAAACAGGTGCAGTGGACCGTTGCAACCTTGTTAGAAAATGGTACGAATTAATCCTAAAAAATAAAGTCGATCTAGCTGAAATTATAACGCTAGAAAGTGGAAAACCGCTAAAGGAATCCTTAACTGAAGTTGACTATGGTAATTCTTTTGTCGAATGGTTTGCCGAAGAAGGAAAACGTGCTTATGGAGAAACAATACCAATTGCTCAAAATGGAAATCGAATGATGACCATAAAGCAAGGCATAGGTGTTGTAGCTGCCATTACACCCTGGAATTTTCCTTTAGCGATGGTAACACGTAAAGTAGCACCGGCGCTAGCGGCAGGATGTACTATTATTTTAAAGCCCGCTTCACAAACCCCATTCTCAGCAATTGCATTGGCAAAATTAGCCGAAGAAGCAGGTATTCCTAAAGGTGTATTTAATGTGGTAACAAGTAAAGACAGTGCTGGTTTTGGCAAAGAACTAGCGACCAACACGACCATACGAAAACTCTCATTTACAGGTTCAACTGAAGTAGGAAAAACATTAACAATTCAAGCCGCCTCTAATATCAAAAAAGTATCTATGGAATTAGGGGGCAATGCGCCATTCATTGTTTTTGATGATGCAGATATAGATGCCGCAGTAAAAGGCGCAATTGCAGGTAAGTTTCGTAATTCAGGTCAGACCTGTGTATCCATTAATAGATTCTATATTCAGGAAACAGTATATCATGCTTTTGCTGAAAAACTTACAGCAGCAGTGAAGGAATTGAAAGTAGGTAATGGACTGGAGAACAACGTACAAGTCGGCCCACTAATTAATGAAAAAGGTTTAGAAAAGGTAAAACAGCACATTTCAGATGCCCTAAAACATGGCGCAAAAATAACAACAGGAGGAACCCCCTTAACAGGTCTTTTCTTTGAACCTACTGTACTTACAGATTTGTCTCATGATGCACTTATAGCACAGGAAGAAACCTTTGGCCCAATATGCGCCCTATTTAAATTCACCACAGAAGAGTCCGTTATTCAATTAGCCAATGACACACCATTTGGTCTAGCCTCATACTTCTACAGTCAAAACATCAGCCGCTGTTTTCGTGTTGCCGAACAATTAGAAGCAGGAATGGTCGGTATTAATACCGGATTAATTTCAAATGCCGCGGCGCCATTTGGAGGAGTTAAAGAATCAGGAGTCGGTAGAGAAGGATCCAAACATGGATTGGATGAATACATGGAAATAAAATATCTTTGCATCGCTGAATAATAAGAAATACATTACCAGGCGAATAAATTAAAAAAGAAAAGCACGAGTCAAAATGACCCGTGCTTTTCTTTTTTATAATTCAGTAGACCTGATATACTATTTAGCGTAGCTAGCTTGCACATATGGTGCCGCTAAAAGATAATCGATACTTTCTTTCAAGCCTTTTTCCAGATCAACAGAAACCTCTTCAAGTTCAACAAATATATGTTTCACTCCTGCAGTTTTAGCATTCTTAAAGATTGCATCAAATCCAACCATACCACTTTGACCAATTTCACGGCGATCTTTGATATGAAGAGCAGTAAATCTTCCTGGATATTTATTAAAATAATCTACAGGGCTAGATCTACCAATCACTGTCCAATACACATCCATTTCAAAAAATACATCTTGCGGATTTGTATGTTCAATCATATAGTCCAACATGATAACTTTATCTTCCACTTTCTGAAACTCATGAGCATGATTGTGATAGCCATACTTAAGACCATTTTGACGACACAATTTACCAACCTCATTTAGATATTTACATTGCGTGTCTAGATCTTTAATTGTTTTTGGAACTTCCATCCATGGAGTAACAATATATTGCATACCAGCAGCCTTATGTGCCTCTATCGCTTTACTCCACCATTCCAATGCTTTTAAAAAATCTCCAGAAGCTAATTCTTCATTGGAAAGATTTCTAGTGGCATGGGATGAGACAACTTTCATTCCAGCCTTCTCAACTTTACTCTTAAAATCCTGTGGAGAGTTATTATAAAATTTCCCGTCGCTAAATCCTGCGGCTTCAACTGCCGTATATCCCATCGCCGACAATTTTTTCAATACAGGAAAGTAATCTTCATCATTTTTAATCAAACTTCGAACAGAATACAATTGCAAGCCAATATCTTTCTTTTTCAATGTTTGAGCAACACTGTCGAATCCAGTAAGACTAGATCCTGCCATCAAAAGGACAGCTACTAAAAATTTTAATTTCTTCATAATTTATTTTTCTAAAAACCTTCCTTAAAAACATTATAGAACTTTATTAAATAATGTTTATTCATTGTAAATAGTATTAAAGACTATCGGAAGATTAAATGTAATATTATACATTATTTCAAAAAAATACAACAACAACATTTAAAATTTAGATAACAATTCAGGTACAATCATTATAAATAATATCGCACGATTACTAATCACATCTATAGGTAGAAATAAACCTTAATACATCAATTCCTCAGATACAATAAAGTAAGGACTTCATAAAGACCAATTTGAAGAGCTTATTGATCGTATTGAAAACATTGATGGATGAAATTTCATTGAAAAATCATACTTTAGAAAAATGTTATATCCCTAAATCCAGTTGGATACAATAAAACAAGCATAATAAAATCTAATCCATTAATAATTATAAATGAAAATTTACCTTACTGTTGTACTAAGAACAAAAGAAGCATATCGCGACCAAGTAAAAAAGACACTGCAGGAAATGGTTCGTTTAACACGACTTGAACCAGCCGCCGAACTGTATAATTTACATCAAGGCATAGAAGACCCGAATATATTCACATTTTATGAAATTTGGAAAGATCAAGCAGGTCTTGATGCCCATAATGCCCAACCCTATATCAAAGACTTTGGACAAAAATATGGCGCATTTTTACAAGAAGAACCAACACTGATTAAGACAGTTTTGATTTAAATAAGAAAAAAATATTATCAATAGCATGCTCATCTATAATCTATCATCTTCCCCTTTCCATAAAATTCACCTATAATCATGCTAAACATATTATTTATTTGCAGCCGCAACCGCTGGAGGAGCTTAACAGCAGAAACAATTTATAAAAAACATAAAACTGTTCGTGTTAAATCTGCTGGCACAGAAAATAATGCAAGAATTAAAGTGAATGCCAAACATCTAAACTGGGCAGATATCGTATTTGTAATGGAAAATCATCACAAAGAGAAACTCATTCAGCAATTTCCAAATGAATGTAGTAATATAGAAATCGTAATACTAGAAATACCTGATGAATATAAGTACATGGATAAAGAACTCATTGAAGAAATACAAGATCCCGTTTCATGTTATATTTCCGATAAAGCATAAGTAACCTTGATTATCAAAAAAACAGATTTAATCTATGCTAGCCTTTTTTCCGAGCATTTTTCACTCCATAAAAACATATTGTTACCTAATAACAATATTATTCACTTTAAGTTGCCAGCCTAGTGCGGTCAATTTTCCTGCTAAACATTATCGGGCAGTTTCAAAAAGAGATACAGCATACCTTCAGCTTACTAAAAATGAAAACCATTTTTACGGACACTATACGATCCAATATGGTAATAGCGGTAAAGACTCCGGAGAAATTAGAGGAAATATAAAGGGAGACACATTAATTGGAGACTATTTTTATATGCCACATAGTGGAGGAGTAAAAAAAAGAACACCATTTGCACTACTGCAGGATGGAAAAACGCTACGATTAGGAAATGGAGCGATAGTAAGATTCCTGGATATTCCCAGTTACTCTCCAGATGTTGCAATCAACTATGATAGTGTCAAGTTTGTCTTCACAGAAATTGCACATTAAACAAATAGCCCGCTAAAAAAGCGGGCTAATAAATTAAATTAATAACCGTGCAGATTTACTTCATCTGTTGGTTTAATATCGACCTTTTTGCCCATTTTCCTCTGAATAACAGAAAAATGATGCAACTCCTCATCTGTTAATAAGGTAATAGCAGTTCCTAAATTATTTGCACGACCAGTTCTTCCTATACGATGAACATAATCTAACGGAGAACGAGGTAATTCAAAATTAATAACGACTGGTAGAGAATCGATATGAATACCACGGCCGATCAGATCTGTAGCTACCAAAACCTGTGCATCTCCTTTTTTAAAATAATCGAGATGATCCTTTCTATTACTTTGCGATTTCTGACCGTGGATAGAAATTGCTCTAATTTTATTTTTCAATAATTTCTCCACCAATTTATCTGCCGTACGTGTAGAAGATACAAATACAAGTACTTGGTTCATCTTTTGCTCTTTGATAAGATAACGCAAAAATGGACCTTTAGTCTCCGCAGTTACATGGTAAGCGATCTGTTCTATCTGATCAATATTGGCTTCTTCACTTTCAATCTCTACAACAACAGGCTTGATTGAAAGAAGATTATTTATTTCAGTTATTTTATCATTTAATGTTGCAGAAAACAAGGTAATTTGTTTCTTCTTAGGCATTAAAGCCAAAAGTTCTCTGAGCTCATCTTCAAAACCCATTTGAAATAACTTATCAGCCTCATCAATAACCAAATGTTGAATATGACTAATGCTCAGCGCCTTGTTCTTAATTAAGTCCAATAAGCGGCCTGGAGTTGCTGTTAAAACTTCTACCCCAAGCATACCTTTCATTTGTGGATTAATAGATACACCACCATATACCGCCATAGTTTTTATCTCTCGCTTTAGATTACCAGTAAAGGCTCTAAAAACTTCATCAATCTGAATGGCTAATTCTCGGGTAGGAACAAGTACAAGTACTTCAATATTTCGATCTCTTTTAACAACATCAATTTGTAACTTCTCTAATATAGGCATCACAAAACATGCAGTTTTCCCAGAGCCTGTTTGCGCAATACCCATCAGATCTTTGCCCGATAAGATAACTGGAATAGCTTGTTCTTGAATAGGAAAAGGTTTCAGATAACCTAATTGCTTGACAGAACTGATAATATTGTGTGATAAACCTAAAGACTCAAATGACATAAAATGTTTTATTTACTGCAAATGTACACTATTATTTATTCTCAATAGTTATCCAGTAAAGATCAGATCAACATCTGCTAGTCTAAATAACCGAATTTAATAGTAATAATTAGTTTGGAATGATTCCGATTTTTTAGAAATTAAAAAATCATTATTTGCCTTCTCTTGAAGTTCTATATTTTTTATAAGCTTTGATCAATATCATTAATACAATCGCCAGTGATAGCAGACCGACAACGCCATAGATCCAGTTCAATGCAGATTTTAAAACAACGGTAAAAACAATGGAAAACAACAGTACAGTAGAAACTTCATTCCACATTCTAAGTTTTGAGGAACTAAGCGTTGATTTTTCATCTCTAAGATTAAACATCATCCGTTGACTGATAAAATGGTAAGCAATCATAGCTGCCACAAATAGCAACTTGACATGCATCCACCCCATTTGTAATAATGATGGATTAACATACAGCATTACTAAAGCCGAGAAAACTGTAATGTACATAGCAGGAGTAGTTATTACCCACCACAATCGATTCTCCATGATTGAAAACTGCTTATGTAAAACGGTATATGCCTCTTTAGATTGATCTTTTGCCTCTGTATGATAGATGAATAGTCGGGGCATATAAAATAATCCCGCCATCCAACAAATGACAAATATGATATGTATCGCTTTAGCGTAAAGATAAATCATAATCCTAAAAGTATGAATACAAAGATAATTGAATATTGAGTTATTGAGAAGAACTTATTTACTACAAACAAAACAAGGAACAAATATTTGTTCCTTGTTTTGTTTGTTAAACTGATACTTGTTAATATTTAAATTCTTTAACAACTTCAATTGCGTATTTCACATTATCAAAAGGGATATCAGGCATAATACCATGACCTAAGTTGAAAATAAATCCATTTTCACCACGCATACGTTCAAATAATTGAAGGATCTTTTCTTTGATTACTTTTTTATCAGCATACAATACAAATGGATCCAAATTACCTTGAACAGCAATTCCCGCAGGTAACGATTGTTTGATATTTTTTAAATCTGCATTCCAATCGACAGATATCACATCCGGTTTTGCTTCTGCCATTATTGGGGCAAACACAGAAGATCCTTTACAGAAAGAAATTACGGGAACATCTTTTCGATTCAAACGAGAGATGATTTGATTATTATAATAATGAGCAAACTCTTTATAATCATTCCAAGATAAAGCTAAAGCCCAGCTATCAAATAACTGAACAGCATTAACACCAGCAGCAATTTGCATGTTTAAATACTCGACAGTTACATCAGCTATCTTTTGAAGAATAGTGTGAGCCAATTTTGGTTCATTATTCAACATCAATTTGGTCAACTTAAAATCTTTTGAAGAAGCCCCTTCAACTAAATAACTTAAAATTGTAAATGGTGCACCTGCAAAACCAATTAAAGGAATACTACCATTCAAACGCTGTTGAATTACTTTAATAGCATCAGCTACATATTCCAATTTAGGCAAACAATCTGTAGCTAATTTATCAGCATCAGCAAAAGAACGCACTGGATTAGCGAAACGCGGACCTACTCCTTGTTCAAAACTTAAATCTCCACCCATTGCTTCTGCTGTAACCAAAATGTCAGAAAACAAAATTGCGGCATCTATACCTAGTAAATCAACTGGCAACATGGTAACATCTGCAGCAATCTCCGGAGTTTTGCACATTTCCAAAAAGGAATATTTATTTTTTATTGCCCAGTACTCAGGCATAAATCTTCCAGCTTGACGCATCATCCATACAGGCGGGCGTTCAGTTTGCTGCGAAAGTGCAGCTCTAATCAATAAATCGTTTTGTAAAGTAGTAATCACTATATATGTTTTGAAATTTCGTTTTGTATTTTGCCAATTATAATGGCTTGACGTTCTGTTAAATTCAATTTCTTCGCAACATCAATATAAGCTTGAGCACGCTCATACTCTTCTTTTCTTAAACTGATATTCGATAAATTGATTAAGACCATCCCTTTTTCATTATCTTTTTTCCACGGTAATCTTGATGCTAATTGGAAATGGTATTCAGCTTCATCAATGCGATCCTCATGAAGTGAAATAGTACCCATCATATATTCATAAATATTACGACGTCCTTTCCTCAAGCGATCAGGATTTTTCACTTCAGCCAGTAAAACTTTTGCCTTAGCATAGTCCTGCTTATGAAATGAATCACTAGCCATAGCTACTGAGCTCTCGCGCAAATGACTCCACACCAGATAACAAACACCACCTGCAATCAGGATCGAAGTTTGATAATGTCCAGCATAAACGCCATATCCAATTAACAATAATGCAATGATAATAACAGCTACACGAGCCTTAAATGTCATCATAAAACGTTATGCATTATTATCCGTGAATTTATATCCAACACCACGAATAGAATGGAAATAAATTGGGTGTTTTTGATCAGGTTCAAAATATTTACGGAAAGTCAAGATGAAATTATCAATCGTACGAGTTGAAGGATAAACATCATAATTCCATACTGTTTCCAATATTTGTTCGCGAGAAACAGCTTCATTTCGGCGTTCAATCAATAGCTTCAACAACATGGTTTCTTTCTTTGTTAAAGAAGTAATAGTACCATCTGCATGATGCAATTCATATGAATTAAAATAAATTGTTTTATCACCAATTTGATAAGAGTTTAATTCTTTCAAATCATCAGGTTTTAAACTTCTTCGCACCAAATTACCTACCCTAAGGATAAGTTCTTCCAAATTGAAAGGTTTGATTAAATAATCATCTGCACCTTTTTTAAGACCAGTGATACGATCTTCACTACTGTTTTTAGCAGTTAAAAACATAATAGGAACTTCCGTATTTTGTAGTCGAATAGTTTCGGCAACCTGGAATCCATCAATCTCAGGAATCATGACATCCAGAATGATCAAATTAAAACGTTCTTCCTTGAATATTTTCAAAGCCTTTTTACCGTCTGTAGCTGTTGTTACACGGTAACCTTCTAACTCCAAATTTAACTTGATAGCCTCTAACAAGTGTTCTTCATCTTCTACGAGCAGTATGCGTTGTTTACTTTGCATTTTTATCAAATGTTACTTCAAAAATACTCCCCGAAGGAGTGTTATCTTTTACCTTAATAGACGCGTTATGCTTTTGCAAGACCGTCTTCACTATATACAACCCCAAACCGGTACCTTTAGTTTTACGTGTCGCTTCACTTCCTACACGATAAAATTTATTAAAGATAAGTTTTTTCTCCACATCACTGATACCAATTCCATGATCAGCAACAGAAAAAATTATTCCATGCTCTTCATTTGTTAATTTAACCACAACATTTGCACATGGTGGAGAGTATTTTATTGCATTCTCGATCAAATTAGTCACGACATTACTTATTGCAAACTTATCAGCGTAGATCATAACATCCGAATCCAAATTAGGTTTCAACACTTGCGTTCTACAAGCATTCTTTTGAAGGCGGTCCACAATTTGTTCTACTAATTCGGTGAGATTAAACTTTTCCTTCGGAAGATTATAATTGCGGCTTTCAAGCTTAGTAGTGATTAATACATTTTCAACCAAATCATCCAATCGCTCAATATCCTTCAAAGAATTCCTTAAAAAAACTTGTTGCTGTTCCTTATCCAAATCTCTTTTCAAAATTGTTTGAATATATAATTTGACCGAAGCTAGCGGAGATTTTAATTCATGAGTTATGGCCAATAAAAAGTTTTGTTGCTGTTGTTGTAATTTTTGTTCACGAACAAAAAGCTTTTTTAAACGTAAAGCGCCCCAAAGAAAGATCAGTAAAAAAAATATACCTTCACCGATAATCATCGATTTCCTTTGTGGTTGAAACCGAGCAAGCATAACACCCCACCAGATCAATTGGGAGGTGGCATAAAAAACAAGAAAATAAAATAAAACAAGTGCTTTTTTCATACGATATATTGCAACAGAACAAAAATAACGATAAACAGAGGTATAAAAAAATGTGTTGGACTTTATGACACTAAGAGGAAAATCGAACAGCCCCTATTTCTTTCATTAGTTCATATTACGCTATATTTGTACTATGTTTCAACAAGACAAAAAAGATATATTCTTCGATTTAGATCATACCATTTGGGATTTTGATAAAAATGCAGAAGAGACATTGGACGAACTATATTATCATTACAAATTTGATCAGCTATTTCAGCAAGAAAGCTCTGCCCAATTTATCCAAACCTATACGGTCAATAATCATCGCGTATGGAATCTGTATCATCATGGTAAAATTGATAAAACAGAATTACGCCGTGCCCGCTTTGCAGATACATTTACACAACTTGGTGTAGATCCTTCCCTATTTCCCTCTAGTTTTGAAATAGAATATTTACGCATGTGCCCGCAGAAAACCAATTTATTTCCACATGCACATGAAACACTTCAATATCTGTATAAAAATTACAATTTACATTTGATTTCAAATGGATTCAAAGAAGCTTGCGAAGTAAAGCTTGATAAAAGTGATCTCAATAAATATTTTAAAAATATCTTTATTTCCGAAGTGGTTGGGGTCAATAAACCTGATCCCAGAATATTCAATTTCGCATTAGATAAAGCCGACGCAAAAATTGACAATTCCATCATGATCGGTGATAATATTGATGCAGATGTTCGAGGAGCAATGAATGTAGGCATGGATGCCATATTCTTTAATCCTAATCAAGGTGAAAGACCACAAGATGTAATACATATGATCAGTAATTTAAAAGAATTACAGTCCATTCTATAAAATAAAGGAATGAAATAACAGAATCATAAAGCATAAAAAAAGCGAGCTTGATTTTCAAGCTCGCTTTTTTTATGCTTTATGGTAATTACAATTTTTTCACAGTAATATTTTTGAACCATACGTCATCACCATGATCCTGAAATCCGATAACGCCTGATTTAGTTTTGCCACCGACATTCTTCAATAATTCGTAAGCCAAAGGCCATTTTTGTTCACTAAATTTACTTTTTTGTAATAGATCAATCCATGATTGATCCCATAGTGTATATTCAACAACTTTGACGTCATTTTGCCACTGTTCAACTTTACCTTTATTAACAACAATTTTCACTTTATTCCATTCACCATAAGGCTTAGCATTTTGAGGCTTCGCAGGGATCATATCATATAACGACGTTGATTTACGATTTCCATCAACCCCCATCTTCGCGTCAGGATGATTTTCATTATCCAGCACTTGACATTCAGGACTGGAAATATAAATTGGTTGTCCTTCAATTTCCTTTGCTAAAAAGAAAATACCAGAGTTCGCTCCTTTTGCCACTTTCCATTCCAGTTCCAATTCAAAGTTTTTGAAATCATGAGCAAAAATTAAATCTCCACCTTCATTATTTCCAACATTTGCCTTGCTGTCAAATTTTATAGCACCATCATCAATGATCCATTTTTTAGGCAATACAGCTTTATCATAACCACGCCATCCTGTTAAAGAAGTACCATCAAAAATGACATATGCACCTTGTTTATTTTTGTTAAAATTTTTCAAATCTACCTTAGGTAGATCCAAAACCTTATATGCAGGGACTTCTTTCTTCTGTTGAGCGACAGTAGTACCAACACTTGCAGTACCCGCGAGCATAGTAGCTGCTAAAACGATTGTTCTTAATTTCATATCTAGTATTTATATGGATTAAATTTAAAAAAAAATCATCGGAATCAAGAATATATCTTAATATTCTTCTCCGGATATTTCATTTGTATTAGTCTCCCTTTTCTTAGACTTTGTTAAATCCTGACCTCCGAATCGATACGAAACTGATAAAGTAACCATTCTTTTCATCCAACGCCTTTCAAAATTAGAAATCAACTGCGGCGTTTCCGTATACCCTTCCATTTTTCTAGAATTGAATACGTCACGGACATTCAACATAACAGAAGCTTTCTTATTAAAGACATCTTTTTTCAAAGCTACATCTATACCTTTCATCGCATTCATCTTTCCTTGAGCCATTACACGAGAAGAATTATATTCGCCTCTAACCTGTGCAGAAAATGTTGGTGTCATCCTATAGTTCATGGTTAAATTAGAATTATAAGAAAATCCCTTCCTACTTGGCAACTGGTACAGCTCATTAGCTTTATAATTGATATTTATCAAGTTCAGATTGAATGTAAAATCAAAATCTTTTGTTGCATTGACTTTGGCAATAAATTCAAAACCAGATAAAGTACGGCTTGTTAAATTCTCCCATTTACTATAAGTCACACTATTCGAATCTACAAAGAATACGTAAGGTTGAATCACTTCACTGGTATGATTAAAATATGCTGAACTGACCAAATTAACTTTACCATAAGTTTTCGCATAACTCAACTCAAAAGCATGCACATCTTCAGGTTTTAGATTTGGGTTACCCTGACGTCGGTTCATATCATCAGTCACATCTGGAAATGGATTGATTTGCCAGCCCCGAGCGCGTTGTACTCTTCTAGAATAACTCAACTGTAATTTATCACCGCTGTCATCAAGATCATACGTCAAGAATACAGTCGGATATAGACGAAAGAAATTTTGATTAGCTTTTTCTTCTTTGACAAGTACTTCTGGATCTTTTGAAAAGTAAGTCGATTTTAATTCAAATTGCTCGCCACGTAACCCCAATTGATAACCAATTCTTTTGCTTAATTTATTCTGATAATTAACATATAAAGCATGAACCGAACTCGTAAAATCAAAATCATTACTGATCTTATAATCGGGGAAATAAAGCCCAAGGCTATCAACTAAGATTTCAGAAAACTGCGTATCAAAAGATTTTCTAATCTGCGTTCTATATCCAGCTTCAAACTTACTCGTCTCAGAAAATGGCAATACATAATCAGCTTGTAGATTAATCACCTTTCCGTTTTCAGAAGTCACATTTTTACGACCATCAGCAGGTATGGGACCACTAAAGTTCTGTAAAAAATCATTTGTTCCATCTTCTTTATCATTTCCATAACTTGCATTCGCAGTCAGCTCTTCTCCAGATCGCTTAAATTGATGTCTAAAATCAAAATTTAAATCATAAGCAAAGTCATCTTCAAATTGACGTGAATTACGATTACTAGTCCCCGAAAGTTTAGGATGATTAGAATATTGGTAATTCAAATCTTCAGAACGATCACTATTACGGATACTCATATTACCAGAAAGCCCCAAAGTAGTACGATCCGTTATATTATAGTCAACTCCTGCCTTAATATTATGTCCGTTTCCTTTACGGGAAGACTCAGATTCATTATAGATACGGCTGTTATTATCTAAAAAAGTGTTATCCACCTTCCCGCTCCCAACCATATTACGGCGATTAAAATTATAACTACCAAAATAGTTGAACTTCTTATCTCTGTAATTAAGCGTCAATCCAGCCATATAGTTATCATAAGAACCTGCAGATGTATTAACAGCACCATTCAATCCCGTACGGATATTTTTTTTCAATACAATATTTACAATTCCTGTCTGCCCTTCTGAGTCATATTTGGAAGAAGGATTGGTGATAATTTCGACTTTATCAATTGAATTAGCTGGTAAACTCTGTAATAAGGCCGTCACATCATTACCTGCCATTGCAGATTCTTTACCATCAATCAAAATCTTAACATTAGATCCTCTTAAACTAACCGTCCCATCCTGATCGACTTGTAAAGTTGGCACATTTGCTAATAAATCGGTGGCTGTACCACCTGCACTCACCAAACTTTCTCCAACATTAAAAATCTTACGATCGATTCCAATCTGCATCGCCGGTGCTCTTCCTTCAATTACAACTTCACTAAGCAATTCACCAGAAGGTTTTAAAACTAATTTACCGAGATTAAGATTGGAAGAATTTGATACGACAATATTTGTTTTCACGAAGTCGGAATAGCCAACATAAGTAACACGTAACGTAAAAGTACCATTTGGAACATCTTGAAAAATGACTACGCCATTCTCATCAGATTGGGTACCCTTTAAATAAGCTTGAGCACTACCCGTCAGTAATGATGCACTAGCAAAATTGACTGGAGTTCCAGTTTTTTCATCAATAAGAGTAGCAGATATTTTACCAGATTGAGCGAAAGCTATTATCGGAAAGAATAAAAACGTAATAAGAAAAGTAAAGAAATGGGTCTGATTTTTAGAGAACATAATAAAGTTATAAGCTGTAATACTACAAAAATGTATTTTTTTGTTGAACTAAAACGACTCGTAACCACTTTATTACTCAATAAAATGACCTATCTCGGAAATAAAAATCTACTCGACAGATACAGTAAGACCTTCTGCTTTTAGAATTTTTCTATAGACCTCCATCTCAGTCAAAGATCCCTCCAAGACTGCACATTTACCATCATTATGCACTTTAAAAGCAATTCTTTCAGACTCAGGTTCCGAATATTGCAAATGATGCATCATACAAAAAATAACATGGTCAAAAGTATTGATATCGTCATTCCACAAAATCAGTCGATTGGAATCTTTAACTGAAGCTAAAATTTCGGATAAGGAATAGGTTTCTTGTGCAGTTTCTGTACTCATACTACAAAAGTACTTTAATTTTCAAAAATTACGTAATTTTACTTAATTTGAACTTAACATAAATACAATCATATGTTTCAATCCAAAATTGCAGGTATAGGATACTACGTACCAAAAAATGTTTACACCAATCAAGACTTAACCCGTTTCATGGATACAAGTGATGAATGGATTCAGGAAAGAACAGGTATTAAAGAGCGTCGTTATGCGGATAGAATTGGTGAAACAACCACCACTATGGCTGTTGAAGCATCAAAAATAGCGATTGAACGCGCAAATACGACTGCCGAAGAAATTGATTTTATTATTTTTGCTACGCTTTCGCCTGATTATTATTTCCCTGGTTGTGGCGTACTTCTACAGCGGGAAATGGGTATGAAAGAAGTAGGTGCTTTAGATATCCGAAACCAATGTTCAGGTTTTATTTATGCATTATCTGTCGCTGACCAATTTATCAAAACTGGGATGTACAAAAATATTCTTGTCGTTGGCTCTGAAAAACATTCTTTTGCCCTTGATTACTCAACACGCGGAAGAAGTGTGTCCGTAATCTTTGGAGATGGCGCCGGAGCTGTTGTTCTTCAACCTACAAATGAAGCAGGTAAAGGTATTCTAAGTACTCATTTACATTCTGACGGTGCTGATGCTGAAAAGTTAGCGATGTATTACCCTGGTGCATCTGGTGGGATCTGGTTAGATGAAAAACCAAAATGGCCGGAACAAGAGCTTGGCGGAATGTTAATGACAGCAGAAATGCTAGAAAATGGAACAGCATTTCCAGTCATGGACGGTCAGACAGTATTTAAAAAAGCAGTGGTAAAATTTCCAGAGGTAATAGGAGAAGCACTAACCAAAAATAATTTAACAACACAAGATATTACCCTCTTAGTACCCCACCAAGCAAATCTTAGAATTTCGCAATTCATCCAGAAGACATTGAAGCTAAATGACGATCAAGTATTTAATAACATTCAAAAATATGGAAATACAACCGCGGCATCAGTTCCAATTGCATTATGTGAAGCATGGGAAGCTGGAAAAATTAAAGAAGGAGATCTTATTTGTTTAGCTGCTTTTGGCGCAGGATTTACATGGGGATCAGCCCTCATCCGTTGGTAGAAAACACACGGTAATTTTTTAAAAAAAACTAAGATTTACTGCTAGCCCTCAGAATTAAAACAGTGTTTTCCACAGGAGTTATTAACATTATGTTAATAACTCCTATGGAAAACATCATATAGCCTATCAGATTCCGAAGTATCTCCCACCTTCAATCTTTTTCAGATCCATTCTATTCCAGAAAATTATCACAATTTTTCGTTAGATTTAGTAATGGAAAAACTAAATCGTGAAGACATATCGATTGCAAGTAAGCATAGTAATCTTTCAAGAGAACAGATAGAAAATCTTTTAGAAGAAAATGTGTACGTAAATACCAGAGACTGGAAGCGATTCTTAGATTTATTCTTACTTGTATTAGGAATCGGGTTTGTTGTCTCTGGCATTATATTTTTCTTTGCATTCAATTGGGCAGATTTAAACAAATTCATTAAAATCGGAATTATACTTCTTCTACTAGCTGCAACTGTACTTTGTGCACTTCTATTAAAAATAAATGAAGTATATAAAAATACATTATTGACAGCTGCTTCCATGTTAGTCGGTGTATTATTTGCGGTATTTGGACAGATATACCAAACGGGAGCTAATGCCTATGACTTTTTTCTTGCCTGGACGATATTTATCACGATTTGGGTAATCGCAACACGATTTTATCCACTTTTGCTTCTCCATATTCTTCTTATTAATACAACCATTTTCCTATTCAACGATCAAGTTCTAAATAGTTTTGACCCAGTTAGTATGTCTACACTACTATTCTTTATCAATGGTAGTGCGTTAACGGCCTTATTATCTCTAAATCATTATCGGAAAATCCAGATACCACTATGGTTTAGAAATACGTTTACTCTTATTGTAACCTCAATTGCAACAATCGGTTTGTGTTACCTCATATTTGACTCAAGACTCCTAAACGGATTATTATTAATTATTGGTACGCTAGCATGCTACTCTTACTATATCTATTATGCCTTACAGACAAAAAGTACATTTTTCATTGGAACCATAGCTTTCAGTATTTTAATTATCACTAATTGTCTGCTTATTAGAATCTTTGAAGATGAATTTGTCTTGATCATCATCAGTCTTTTTGTGATAATAACGGTGACAGCCATTATAAAATTATTGTTAAATCTTCAAAGAAAATGGACCAATGAAAAATAAACAAGAAATACTAAATAAAATAGAACTTTTGAGCAAAGGCAACGAGCCCAATTTTCAGATCAATATAAATGATACAATGGCAGCGTATCAACATTTGGAGGAAAACAGATCAAATCTGACTATAAAAATACTACCCATACTTGGAGTTATATTAAGTGTTTTAAGTTTTTTAGGAGCCTTATTTTTACTAAACATCTTAAACGATAAGTTGAATTTAATCATTTGCGGTTCCATCTTTCTTATTCTATCTCTATACTGCATTAAAAAATATAACGCCATTATCATTGATACTGCAAGTATTGCATTTTATATTGCGGGAGGATGGATGCTCATATATGGTTTCGATATCCATGATTTAAATTACATATTTATACTCTGTTTTATCATCAGCTTATGTACACTATTAATTGTACAACGCCACCTGTTATCCCTGTTAAATATACTTGGCATTATTTATTCCATAATAGCTTTAATCAATCACAATTATCAAAATATATTATTCATTACACTGATCAATGCTATTCTCATAATTACATTGATCTATTTTTTATCACATGAAGCAGCTGTACTATCCAAACGAAATTTAATCAGTACAATCTATAATCCATTGCGCTTAGGGCTTATTCTTGCAACAGTAGCCACGACAGCATTCATTATACTATCACATTATGAGACTTACAATGAGCAAGTAAATAACAACTCATTCGCATTATATATATTATCGGTACTATATGGATTTGCAATTTTATGGGTGGTTTATAAAATCACAAGTAAATTTGAGATCACAACATCCAAAGTACTTTTTCCTACATATGCACTTCTCATACTGATGCTAGGTTCAACAGTTATTAATCCTGGTATCGCATGTTCAATACTACTCATCTTAACTTGTTTTAATTATCAATATAGGATGGGTCTATCAATTGGTCTTATTTCCCTACTCCTTTCCTTATGGCATTTTTACTATAATCTAACCTTTTCATTATTGGTAAAGTCATTGATTTTAGTTATTTCCGGACTGTTATTTTTAGCCATTTACTTTGTTATAAATTCAAACAAAATCAACAATGAAAAAATATAAAAACTGGATCATTGCAGTGAACTTATTGGCCATCATTGCTTATTTCGCTTTTACGATCCTGCAGAAGGAAAAAATTCTAAAAGAGGGTAAACTGATTCTTTTAGAGTTAGCACCTGTCGATCCGAGATCACTTATGCAAGGCGATTACATGCGCTTAAGATATAGTATAGCAGACAGTATAACGCCTTCAGAAGTGCCTCCACGTGGATACGTTGTTGTCAAATTAAATACTAAAGGTATAGCAAGTGGGGTTCGCTTGCAAAACAATACGACACCGTTAAAGAAAGACGAACTCTTAATCAAATACACTATGTCTAATAGACATAGTTTAAATATTGGTGCCGAATCCTTCTTTTTTCAAGAAGGGCATGCCACAAAATATGAACAAGCAAAGTTCGGAGGGATCAGAGTAGATAATAAAGGAAATAGTTTGTTAGTCGGGCTTTATGACGAGCGGGAAAAAATGATCAGGTAAAGCATAAAAAAGGCGATGAAAATAAATTCACCGCCTTTTTCTATATTGATATTACTCTTAATTATCCGTTTGATAATGCCGCTGCACCAGAAACAATCTCTGTTAATTCTGTTGTAATAGCAGCTTGACGTGCTTGGTTGTACGAAAGCTTTAATGCTTTTAACAAATCTCCAGCGTTATCAGTTGCTTTGTCCATTGCAGTCATACGGGCACCATGCTCAGAAGCATGAGAATCCAAAATAGCCTTATACAATTGAATTTTAATAGCTTTAGGAATTAATTCCTCAATAATCTTCTCTTTCGAAGGTTCGATAATATAATCAACCTCAGCAGTTTTTTCCTTAGTCGAAAGGGTATCTTCCGTAGGAAGTAATGGTAAAATTTGTTCCGAAGTCAAGATTTGTACCGCTGCATTTCTGAATTGGTTATACACCACTTCTACACGGTCAAAGTTACCTTCTTTGAATTGTTCCATTACAAATTCAGTGATTTTTGAAGTATTCTCAAAATTTAAAGCACCGAATAAATCACTATGATTGGCAATAATATTATAAGCAGGCTTTTTAGCATAGAAATCATATCCTTTCTTACCTACAGTAATGATACTTACATCACCTTTACGTAATTGATCAGCATACTTTTCAGCAACTAAATTATTTGCAGTTTTGATTGCATTCGCATTAAAAGCACCAGCCAAACCTCTATTAGAAGAAACAACAATAATCAACACTTTATTTGGTTCACGATCTACCGTATAAGGAGAATTACTTCCTTCTACACTTGCAGATACATCTGCCAAAATTTCACGAAGTTTATTCGCATACGGACGCAATTGAACAATTGCATTAGTAGCGCGTTTTAGTTTCGCTGCAGATACCATTTTCATCGCTTTAGTAATCTGCTGTGTTGATGTTACCGATGCGATACGGATTCTTACTTCTTTTAAATTTGCCATATTTAATTTGAGATTTGAGTATTGAGTACTGTGTATTGAGTATAACTCGCTATACTCAATACTCTATACTCATATCTAATTAATATTTTGATGCTAAATCTTTAGCTACTGTTTCTAATACTGAAGTTAACTCATCTGAGAATTTACCTGCTTTAAAAGCATTTAAAACTTCTGGATGACGTTGCTCTAACAACGTTAAGTATTCTTCTTCAAATTCTCTCACTTTATTTACTGGAACTGAACGGAATAAACCTTTAGTACCTGCATAAATAATTGCTACTTGTTTTTCAACAGAAACCGGAGAGTATTGAGCTTGTTTCAAAATCTCAACGTTACGGATACCTTTGTCTAAAACTCCTTTAGTTGCTGCATCTAAATCAGAACCAAATTTCGCGAAAGCTTCTAGCTCACGGTATTGTGCCTGGTCTAATTTCAATGTACCCGCTACCTTCTTCATCGGCTTAATCTGAGCATTACCCCCTACACGAGATACAGAAATACCTACGTTGATCGCTGGACGGATACCTGCGTTAAACAAGTTAGACTCCAAGAAAATCTGACCATCAGTAATTGAAATTACGTTTGTAGGAATATAAGCAGAAACGTCACCCGCTTGAGTCTCAATAATTGGAAGAGCAGTCAATGAACCACCACCTTTTACCAAGTGTTTGATAGACTCAGGAAGATCATTCATATTTCTAGCAATCTCATCAGAAGCATTGATTTTCGCAGCTCTTTCTAATAAACGGCTATGTAAGTAGAAAACGTCACCTGGGTATGCTTCACGTCCCGGAGGTCTTTTCAATAATAAAGAAACCTCACGGTAAGCTACCGCTTGTTTTGATAAATCATCATATACGATCAATGCTGGACGACCTGTATCACGGAAGAATTCTCCGATAGCAGCACCCGCCATTGGCGCGTAAAATTGTAATGGAGCTGGATCAGCAGCAGAAGCCGCAACAACAACCGTATAAGCCATCGCACCACGTTCCTCTAAAGTACGAACGATATTCGCAACTGTAGAGTTCTTTTGACCAATAGCAACATAAATACAGAATACAGGTTGACCAGCATCATAAAATTCCTTTTGGTTTAAGATTGTATCGATACATACTGCAGTCTTACCTGTCTGACGGTCACCGATTACTAGCTCACGTTGTCCACGACCTACTGGAATCATTGCATCGATCGCTTTGATACCTGTTTGTAATGGCTCCGTTACTGGCTGACGGAACAATACACCTGGAGCTTTACGCTCGATTGGCATTTCGTATGTCTCACCTGTAATAGGTCCTTTACCATCGATTGGCTGACCTAATGTATTTACAACACGTCCGCACATACCTTCACCTACTTTAATAGATGCAATACGATTAGTACGTTTAATAGTATCACCTTCTTTCACGATGTCTGAAGGACCTAAAAGTACAACACCAACGTTGTCTTCTTCTAAGTTTAATACGATACCTTGTAATCCGTTATCAAATTCAACCAATTCACCGGACTGAACTTTAGTTAAGCCGTAAATACGAGCAATACCGTCACCAATACTAAGTACGGTACCAACTTCCTCTAGTTCGGCTTCTGATTTAAAGCCCGACAATTGTTCTCTTAAAACTGCCGAAACCTCATCTGGTCTTACCTCTATCATTGTTATTATTATAAGGGGTTCTTGATTTTGTTAAATGCTAAAATCAACACTAAACGCGTTGACCTTCAAAATATCTTTCTAATCTATTTAATTTACCTGCAATACTTGCATCATATTGTTTGTCACCAATCGTGATTACAAACCCACCGATCAAAGATTGATCAACTTTATTTGTAATCAAAACCTGCGCATTAACTTGATTTGCAATTGTTGCTTTTAATTCTGATAAATTAGTATCAGAAAGTGGTGCTGCAGATATCACTGTAGCTTTTACAATTCCTTTTACTTCATTGTACTCGCGAACAAATTCATGAGCAGCAGCCTCGATCACTTCAGCACGACCTTTTTCAATCATGATCTTGAAGAATGATAAAATAGCAGGATTGATTTTATCTTTAAATAATGCCTCTAAGATATTTACTTTCTTGTCCAATTTAATAATTGGATTAGACAATACTGCACGTAGCTCAGGATTAGCTTTCAAAACCTCGATGAATTGATCCATATCCGTTTTGATAGCGTCCAAACTACCTTGTTCTTTTGCCAAATCAATTAATGATTTCGCATATCTTGATGCTACTTTAAATACTGACATACTTCTTTAATGATAAAATTTGAATGACCGATTAGTTTACTTTCACGTCTTTAAGCAAATCTGCAATTAACGTTTCTTGCTTATTTTGGTCTTCAAATTCTTTGCTTAATACTTTACGAGCAATATCCAATGCCAAAGTAGAAACTTGATTCTTTACTTCTGCCATTGCTTTGTTTTTTTGCTCATTGATTTCAATTGATGCTTGAGCTATCATCTTAGCACCTTCAGTATGGGCTACATTTTTTGCTTCAGCAACAATCTTATCTTTCATTTCTTTAGCCTCTTTCAAGATAAGATCACGTTCTACACGAGCTTCCTTTAGTAAGGATTCGTTTTCATTGGTTAAGCGCGCCATCTCTAATTTAGCTTTTTCAGCAGATTCCAAAGCATCAGAGATACCTTGTTCACGTTCTGCTAAAGCAGCGATGATAGGTTTCCAAGCAAATTTACCTAATAAAAAGATAATGATTAATAAGATGATGACTTGCCAGAAAAACAAACCAAATGAAAACTGTTCTATTAATTTTTCCATTGATGTATGATAATATTTTTTGTATTTCGTCTAATTGAAAGTATTATTTATGACCAACCGTCATAAATAATACTTTTAAATTCATTGGGTGATTATTTACCTAATAATAACGCACCGAAAGCTAAACCTTCTAATAAGGCTCCGATAATGATCATCGCAGTTTGGATTTTAGATGCTGCTTCTGGTTGACGTGCGATAGCTTCCATTGCTGAACCACCGATTTTACCTAGACCTAATCCTGCTCCGATAACGATTAAACCCGCTCCAATTAAATTGTACATAATAAATGATTTAAATATAATTAAACAAAAAATTTCTTAATGATGTGCTTCGTTATGCTCTTCAACAGCCATTCCAATAAATAGCGATGACAACATCGTGAAGATAAACGCTTGTAAAAATGCTACTAATATTTCAATTACCATCAGGAAAGTTGTCAATAGCATAGACACCCCGATACTACCTCCCAACGTTAATTGTTGTTGCAATACATAAACAATTGCAATCAATCCCATAATAACGGTGTGTCCAGCTGTAATATTGGCAAACAAACGAACCATTAGAGAGAATGGTTTTGTAAACATTCCTAATACTTCAATTGGTGCCAAAACAAATTTAAAAGGAACTGGTACTCCTGGCATCCAGAAAATATGCTTCCAGTAGTCCTTATTTGCTTTAATATTCACAAATAAAAATGTAAAGATTGCTAAACATATCGTTACTGAAATATTACCTGTAACATTGAATCCCAGCGGTGTTAAACCTAATAGGTTTAAAACTAGAATTAAGAAGAAAACAGACAATAAGTACGGCATAAATTCTCTATAACGATGTCCAATATTTGGAACCGCCATCTCGTCACGTACATATAAAACTAAAGGTTCTAACACGCGACCTGCACCCTTAGGTAAATTATTCGCTCCCTTTTTGTATGTTTTTGCTAGGCCAATAAATCCCCAGAATAACAAAACAGTTGCTAAAATTAAACCCACAACATTTTTAGTAATTGATAGATCTAATGCCTTAGCATTTGTCGGGTGATGGTGTTCATCATAATTAAGTGTACCGGTAGCATCTGTTTTGTAGATTTTACCATGGTATAATTTATAAAACTGTCCATCTTTTTCAACGGTATTTTTACCAAAATCAAATTCTGAGGACATAAAAATTTTAACACCCCCGTCAATGATAATCACTGGCAAAGGAAATCCATAAGTCTTACCTTCTTTTTTATCTGTATACAAAGAGAAATAATGATCGTCTTGTAAGTGGTGATCAATATACTCATCTATTTCCTCCCGCTGAGTTTTTGGCTCTTCTGCGTGAGTTGAAATCTCAGCTGTATGAGACTCAGATGCCTTTACTAAAAATGGACTAACAGCAAATAAAATTACTGCAAAAAAAAGAAATGCTTTCTTAACGCTCCCCATGTTCTGTTTTTTATTTTTGCGCAAAAATACAATATTATTTGTCATTTTTTGCGATTAATTTGAACTTTTTATTAAAACTACTTATTGACTGATTCCACTTCTTTATTAATGACCTTAAAAGCAACTAATACGTCAAAAAACAAGTATAGAAAAAATACGATTAAAAAATTATATTCGAATATATCATCGGACGAATGATTCAATCCCCCTCTAAAAAAAACATAACTTAATGCTGCTTTTAACGTAATTAGGCCCAAAAAAATGAAACCTATATTTTTAGGCATTACGGAATCGGAGATCAGGATAACAATTAATACAACTAATGAAGCAACAGATTCAAATGCGTATAAACTATACAATTCAAAACCAGTTAAACTTTTAAAATCAGCAATCCCAAAAGAGGGTAGTGCAAAGTAGTGCGCCCCAAAGAGGACCGCAGTAAAAATTAGAAGTATTGCAATAAATTTAATGTAATTATTCATCCCTGTTCAATCGATTAGCTTCTCGTATAAAATGATAAAGTGAGGCGAAAATACCTATAAATGTGCATATTTTCATGGCAAGACCATTAGAAAAATGGTATTTCTCATCTAGCCAGGTGCCTAACATATACATCAAATAAATTGTGACTCCCATTTGCAGAGGCAATGAGATAAAAACCATCCACTTATTTGGGTTTTTATTAGACTTTCCCATGGCTATTTATAGCTAACTTTTACAAACATACACATATTTTGAAACATCTTAATCATGAACTGGATTTTCTAAAACTTTTTGTCCGATTTTAATATGCGGATAGTCTATACTCGCTCCCAGCATCATCTTTAATTCTGACGAAGATTTACCTGGATGTGCTTTTATGGTATTAATGATGAGATCCAGCTTATCCTGTTCAATCAATTCTGTGGCCTCCACTTCTGTCCCAACAAAATGAATAAGATGTCCATAAATTGTTCCCGCTACCATACCTCTTTTCACCGCGATCTCCTCAATACTAGCACCATCTTTGTAGAGTTCAAGAGTTACCTGCTTTGTATCCAACTTTTTAGAGCTCTCTCCCTCTTCACTTTGCACGACTAAATCTTCTTTTTCTTTTGTCTTTGACTGCTCCTGCACCTGTTCCAAAGCTTCCTGAAAATTATCTTTTTTAGATAATGCATCTGCGATAATCAAACACTGTCGAAGTTGCTCACGCTTACGCTTAAAATCCAACAACAGTTCTTTAGCCTCATCAATGTATTTTTTAGTTCGTTTCTTAATCTGCCATTCCTTAATATGCTGTTCCAACGCATCAACGAGATCATGATCCATCTTAGGTAAGAACCAATTGACCGCTGAAGTCGTACGGTCACAGATCAAAGCGTAGTCTACATGTTGATCTGTTTTTTTTAAAAGCTCATATAATTGTGTAATGAATTTATGTGCTACTTTTTCTTGTGTGAGCAGATTTGACTGTATGGTAGACCAAAAAGCCTCTGCCTCCACTTTATTATCGATATTACGATCAGCTAATGCAATAACTTGCTCTTGACATGAAGTAGTTAGATAATCCCAGCGAAAACATTGAATTAGGTTTTGTGCCAAATAAGACCTCTGACACTGTTCCAATATTTCTTTAATATCGGTTTGAAAAGAAGAGCGCAATGCAAAATCAACAACCTGACTATCTGTTCTAATTGCGTAGGTCGGTATAATGGATTTCAGGACCAACCCTTTTAAACTCGTCAATCTACTTAATGCAACATAAACCTGTCCTGCAGCAAATGAAGTACCCGCATCTATAATTGCTTTATCAAATGTCAGACCCTGGCTCTTGTGAATAGTAATCGCCCAAGCTAACCGCAACGGAAACTGTGAAAATGTCCCCAGTACTTCTTCTTTGATCTGATCCTGCCCTTTATCATAGTTGTATTTGATATTTTCCCAAGTTTCTCGCTTAGCCGTCACATCCTCACTTCCATCGGGGAATTTAACAACCACAGTTCCAGCTTGCAAATTTATATCTTTCACAGTACCGATCTTACCATTATAATATTTCCGATCCTCACCCGTATCATTACGTATAAACATCACCTGGGCACCAATTTTCAAAGAAAGAATCTCTTCTGCGGGATAAGATCCTTGAGAAAAATCATCTTTAACAACAGCTTTTAAATTCAGCATCTTACCAGACAGATTAGCCAATGCTTTTCCATTAATATCATCAGCATTTCGATTATGTGAAGTAAGCGTAATAAACTGCTCTCCTTCCTTTGGCTCAAAATCTGGCTTATAGTAGGTATTCAATTCTTTCAGCATTTCGATATCACAGTTATTATTTCGAATTGCGTTTAAAATGGAAATAAAACCTTCATCCTGCTGTCTATAAATCTTATCTAACTCTAATAAAATCGGTGGATTGTCACGAAGAACCTTGGCATTAAAAAAGAACACAGAGCTGTAGTGATTTCGCAAAACCTGCCACTCATGATCACGCACTACGGGTGGTAATTGATAAAGATCTCCAATAAAAAGTAATTGTAAACCTCCAAATGGTCGCATATCACGACGCACAGATTGCAGAATAACATTAATAGCATCTAATGTATCAGCCCGAACCATCGATACCTCATCAATAACCAATAATTCCAATTCTTGAAGAATCGTCCGACGCTGTTTAGTTAGTTTAATAGTACTGAATAAGCGGCTTTTATTATAAATATGTCCATCCTGTTCATCCCATTTTAGCTCGTGATCTTCTATAAAAGTTCCGAAAGGCAACCAAAAAAGTGAATGTAGGGTTGTACCTCCCGCATTCATAGCAGCAACACCAGTTGGCGCAGTGATCGCCATTTTTTTATAACTATGATCACGTATATATTTCAGAAATGTCGTTTTTCCGGTCCCTGCTTTTCCTGTAAGAAAAACATGTTGATTTGTCTGATTAACAAAAGCAACAGCTTGCATAAAAGACGTATTTTCACGATCTATTTTAATTTCTGACATACTGATAATTTTAATATAGGATTACAAAACTAATCAAATATTTTGAGAGGATATAATCATAGCACACTTCAAATAGGACGTATGCAACTTCTAATAAATATCCGATTCAGATGAAACCAAACGTAACTAGAAATAAAAACAATAGATAAATTGTAAACAAAAAAAATATCGCTAAAACGTTTATGCACTTTTTATTTAAAAGATTTTATTTATATTTAGCACTAAAATAACCGTACATTCTTACTAAGACACATATTTATGGTAACTGATAAATCAACGCTATTTGAGGAATTAGATAAAGCGTTAAAAGAAAAAGGATTTGAAATTGATAAATCAGATCAGACAAGACCCTGGGGAGGTTTCTTTGTAATCAACGAAGATCAAGCACAAAAATTTGCCGATGAGTATTTCGACGGATTAGATGTAAAAGACCTAAAAATTTCTGGCAAATTAAGTCCAAAAATTCTCGTTGTAGCTCCCGAAAAAAGATTATCATGGCAGTATCACCACCGTCGTGCCGAAATTTGGAAAGTAATTCACGGAACTGTGGGCGTTATGGTATCGGATACAGATGACGAATCAGTTGTACAAACGCTAACAGCAGGTAGTGTCATCAAACTTCGTCAAGGTCAGCGCCACCGATTAATCGGATTAGATGGTTACGGTATATTAGCTGAAATATGGCAACATACCGATATCGAAAATCCTTCAAACGAAGACGATATTGTTCGTGTTCAAGATGATTTTGGTAGATAAAATAATCGTTTCAAATTATTATTTCTTATCATCACGAAAACTCGGAAATTAGCTTTCCGAGTTTTTTTTATCCCAAACTCAATAGATTGATTGATTTATATCCCTCCTAGCCTGTCCCTTATCATTAAATAGATTACAATTAAATTTCGGATTGCCCGACAGGGCAATCGTGATATAAAATAAATGTTTTAAAAATGTAGTAATATGAATCAAGATTACCATTTTTTATTATTTTTACTATACTTAACTAACAAAAATTATGACTGATCAAGGAAACAATAAAAGCTATAGTATATTGGATAGTCTTAAAAAGCTAATTTTTACAGATCAGGAAGAGACTCAGCTCAAAAACCCGTCTCCCGATATCCAAAAAAATCCACCCGCTACAGAAATAAAAGATTATTCAACAGCCCCCGAAATAAAAACAGTTTCAAACCAGCAGCCTCCAGCCATACCCATTACAGCCAATGACGGTTCCACCGATATTAAACAAATGAAACTGAAGGTGCTCGGAATACTGGAAAGACTCAATGAACAAGGATTAGACTTTTTTGAGGTATGGAATGCTGCGGCTGCAATGGGAAAAGTAGACGAAACAACACTGAAAGCAGCCTATACTTCGCTTAAGTTTGTTGATAATACTTTAACAAAGGACAAGCTAAAAACAACTGGCACTAATTATGCTAACAAACTGAAAGAAACCATAGCCAAAGAAACACAGCAAAAAGAATCGGAAAAGCATAAAGCAGAACAAGACCGTGAATTTGAAAAGACAACCTTAAATAATGAAATAAAAACATTGACCGATAGCATTGCAAAGCTTCAGGATGATTTGAAAAAGAAACAAATTACCCTAGCCCAGATTAATGATAAATATGAGCCAAAACTAAAAGAGATAGAGCAAAAGATATCAATTGGAAACGCCGCTGTCAATGAAGTCGTCAATGATATACAAACAACCTTAGCAATTATAGAAAGGTCAATCTCATAAGATATAAACCAATGGAAAAGAAAGAACAGTACATTAATATTCCAGCTGAAATAAAATCACAGCTACCAATTTTTCAAGTATTAGGAGACCATCTGCCTGCTCAGATGCAAACACCAGAAGCCAAAAAGACAATCTCCAGTATATTCTTTTGGGCATTGGTTATTGGCGGAGCAATTGCTTTTTTCAAGTTTTTACCCGTCATGCTTGAATATGCCGCTAAAAGTATTTTGTTCGTAATATTCAGTATTTTATTAATAACCTTATTACTATTAGCGCCAAAAATTATTCAGCTATTACATCGCTTTGGCACTGTCCTTTTATTTAAAGGCGAAAAAGCCATTATTCGTAATAATCCAATAGAGACCTTACAGCTTTTATCAAAAGACGCAAAAGATACCTTAAAAAGAGTAAAAGAAAAAATAAGTAATGTAGATGGCGTTCGTATCGATATGATTCAAAGCGGTGAAACCGCACAAAAAACAGCAGAAGAAAAATACATTTATGCAAAACGTTTCACTGCAGAAGCGGCAAGTCAAGATGAAAATGCCCAAAATGAATCGAAAAACAACAATACGGAGAAAGCGAATGCTTACATGCGAAATGCAAAAGAGACACGGACAAAAGCATTTCTCTTAGGAAAAGAAGGAGAGTCTGAAGAACAAAATGCGAGAAGCTATGTACAGTATGCTAATCAATTTGCAAAGGTACTAGAAGTACTAAAAGATAATGAAAGTGCTGCTCGAATTTATGTAAGTACTCTAGACAGCAGTATTTCGATTATCTCAAAAAAACTAGAAGCTACTCAAAAGATGAAAAATGCTACAGAAGGGCTTGCCGATGTCTTTAATATAAAAGACGGTTGGGCTTTCCAAGAAGCTATGAATGCCGCAACAGGAGCCATCAGCCAAAATATTGCTTCCATCAGATCAAACCTAGACTTTTTAGATCAAAACAATAACATAACAGTAGGAGGAGCTCCTACCCAAGTAGAATTAGAAGAATTTATCCGTAAAGTAGATGAACGAAATTTGAAAGTACTGAATGTAAGCCAGATGGCAGACGCAAGTTATGAACTCAAACCGGAAGAAAAAATAGATAAGGGATTTACATTATTAGATTAATCAATTTAAAAAAAATACACTATAATTATGGAAGAAAAATCAACATGGGCTAGATTACGTTGGCCAATTAAAGCAATAATTATTGCAATCCCATTACTGGCTCTGGGCTATTGGGCTTTCGAATCTGGTAAATTTGATGGACAATCAACGAGCACCTCCGATACCACAGCTATTAATATATCGTCCAATCCATCGAAACAATCAACTGACGATAAAAGAACATTTAACTATCAACCTGAAAAACCTGTAAATGGTGAATATAAAGGAGTAATCGAAGTCGGAGCCTCAGGTTTCAATTCTTTTGTCGTAAATATCGATAAGCAGAATCACTGGGAAATCATTTCCAAAGATTTTGGCAAATCATTTGTCTATGAAGGTCTAGCCAGTACAGAAGATATCCGGAAAGGACTTAAAGACTACATTGGAACTATGTTTGACAAAGGTGTTAAATCAAAAAACATACACTTTGTCATCAGCTCCGGCGCACAAAAAGAACCTAAGACAGCAGTTATTGTTTCCGAACTAAAGAAAATGGGATTTGTTGTTAATTTAGTAACAGCAGAACAAGAAGGTAAATTAGCACTAAAATGCGTACTTCCTCCTTCTTATCAGGACAATTCCTTTGTCGTAGATATTGGCTCAGGTAATACTAAAATTTCATGGGTTGCTGGTGAAACAAAATCACTTGAAGCACCAGGTGCGAAATACTACGAAAAGAACTTAAAAGATGAAGATGTTTATACTGAAGTAAAAACGTTAACAGCAAAAATTCCTGCAGCCAACAGAGAAATCTGTTTTATCATAGGGGGAGTGCCATTTGAATTGGCCCAACAAACACGTACTGGCGAAGAACGTTTTACCGTATTAAATAATCCAGAAACCTATAATACCGATAAAGTAAAAATCAAAAGTGGGGTAAATATCTATAAAGCAATTAAAGATGCTACGAACTGCGATACCTTTGTATTTGACTGGGATGCCAACTTTACAATAGGGTTCTTACTTTCTTTAAACAAATAAAGCTATCGATCATATCATAAAAAATGGTCTTATTGTATTTTCAATAAGACCATTTTTTATTTATAACAAGATTATCCCATTTGGCTTAACAAAACGACTAGAATTATTACAAACAATATCAAGAGCGCAATCTTCCAAAAGCTATATGGTCGTTGTCCATAAACCTTACCGTTAAATGCGTTAACCATAATCTGATAACTTTTACCCTTATATCGATAAGCCGACAGCCAAACCGGAAGTAAGATATACTTTAGCCTGATATCCTTATAAACAGAATCAATATCGTCAATCCTTTGCGTATCTCCGCCGATATCCGATCTGACGGTATCAGCGATCTCATCATCCATAATTTTTTTGGCGGCATGAGCACCAGCCACATGATCAATACTAAAGGTTTCTGCGATAAATCCACTAAGATATTGATCATTGAAAGGCTTCAGATATTCCATATTCCAAGGACCTATTTTTGAAGCAAAATTATTAGGTAATGACGTTGAAGCACTAACTATAACATCTTTAAATCGGTTAAAAACACGTCCAGAAGCATAATACCATCTGGTCTGTTGCTCCTCATAGGTCTCTGTTTTGCCATCAGCAGTTCTTCTAGTTCTAGTGACATAATAATATTCACCTCGTTGCCCCTCATAAGAAGAACTCGCTTCGGCATCATAACTCCAAAAAGGAATATAAACACCTTTCAACCTATTATTTTGCGCACTAAAAATACGCTTAAAATCATTGGGAGCAAACCATAAACCTCCAGCCCATTTTTTAAAAAGCGGAAATGCCTTATTCTCCTCAATAAAAAACGGAATCACCCCATGTGGTTTTACAATACGTTTTTCTTGATGGTCAATCACCAAAGGAGAAGCGCAAAAAGCACATAAATCTGCTGTAACATGCGGATCTAATGTAGAATTGGCTCCACAGTTTTGACAATGCACCACCTCAGCAGCAACCGTAAACCGAGCGTCATGAATATCTTGCATCGCTGCTGTAAATTCTTCATAATCAACCGGACTGATAACTTGGTTCGTTAAGTCACTTTCCTTAATCTGATTTTCAGTACCACAGTAAGCACATTTTAGATATGACGTTCCTGGTTGGTAAGCTAAAATCGCCCCACAACCCTGACACTTTAAATTCTGACTAACTTCCGTTGTCTTTTCCTCAAAACTCATAAACAGAATCTATGCCCCCGGAATTGGCGGAGGGCCAGCATTAAACAAGCTTGTCAATTCGTCAATTTCACGCGCTTCAATCCAATTTTCCAGTCCAGCTTTCCAAACGAGTGTAGAAGAAACTAGTTTGCCGCTTCTTACCTCGTCTTTCAGCTGATCAATCAAAAAAGGTCCTTCTTGAACTCCATTAATCGCTAGAAAATACTGAACCGCTTGTGGTATCGCCGGTGGTGCCACCGATGGAGAGGCACCCGTCGGATTATTGCCTTCAAATTTATTCTGTTGAAATATACCTGACATCTGGCCAGCCATTCCGGCACCTAATCCAACACCCATTCCTGCGCCCATAAGACCTCCGCCATTGGGGTTTTCAGCAGCTTTTTCCATGGAATTAGCTGCTTGAAATTGAGCATAAGCACCTAAATTTCCAACAATACCCATACTGCTTCTTTTATCCAATACCTTTTCAACTTCTTCGGGCAATGAAATATTCTCAATTAGAAATTTATTTAGATTCAAACCGATCTCTTCAAATTCAGGACGTATTTTCTCTTGTATAAAGTTGGATACCTCATCATAATGAGAAGCTAGGTCTAAGACAGCAATTTTTGACTCTGCAATTGCATCCATCCCTCTGGTTACAGCGATATTTCGAAGTTGCTCATTAATACTTTCAACCGTAAAAGTTGGATTAGTCGACGCAATTTGCTTTAAGAAGACAGCAGCATCTTTAACCTGAAAAGCGTAAGATCCAAAAGCCCGAAGCCGTATAGGACCAAACTCAGCATCCCTTAACATAATAGGATTTTTAGTACCCCATTTTTGATTAGTAAACTGACGCAAACTTATGAAAAACACATCTGCTTTAAATGGACTATTGAATCCATATTTCCACCCTTGGAGGGTCGTCATGATAGGCATATTCTGAGTTGTCAGCACATGTCTACCCGCAGTAAAGACATCCGCAATCACCCCCTCATTCATAAACACAGCAACTTGTCCTTCTCGTACTGTTAACTGCGAATTCATTTTTATTTCATTCTGATACCGTGGAAATTTCCAGACTATAGTATCAGGACTATCATCTACCCATTCAATGATATCGATAAACTCATTCCGTATTTTATCAAATAAGCCCATAATTTCTATTTATAATGTTTCCTAAATTTAAGTAAATAATAGGGAATGCAATATAAATATTTATACAATTTATTGGAGAACAATTACACAAACGCTCCTCTAGAGAGATCTTCCATTCTAAATAAATGTTTTCAGATCGTGACTGCACTTATTTAATCTTTATTTTGCTATTTTTGCTACACACCGAAGAATAATTAAAAAACATGAGTACTTATAACGAAGATAGTATACGTTCCCTCGATTGGAAAGAACATATTCGCTTACGTCCCGGTATGTATATTGGGAAATTAGGAGATGGTTCTGCGTACGACGATGGTATTTATGTCTTATTAAAAGAAGTAGTCGACAACTCTATTGATGAGTTTGTGATGGGAGCTGGAAAAACGATCGATATTACGGTCAACGACAATAAAGTCGCTGTTCGGGATTACGGACGTGGAATTCCCATTGGTTCTGTCGTAGATGTAGTATCCAAAATCAATACCGGAGGTAAATACGATAGCAAAGCCTTTCAAAAATCTGTAGGTCTTAATGGTGTCGGTACTAAAGCTGTCAATGCTTTGTCTGGACAGTTCACGGTACAATCATACCGCGAAAAAGTAACCCGTATCGCACAGTTTAGTAAAGGTGAGTTACTATCAGATGAAGAAAAAGAAACAACACAGCGTAATGGTACCGCAGTTATATTTTACCCCGATGAGACCATCTTTAGAAATTACAAATATCGTTTAGAGTTTGTGGAAAACATGATCTGGAATTATGTTTTTTTAAATTCTGGATTAACTATTAATTTCAATGGACAGAAATTCATCTCTGAAAATGGTCTAAAAGATTTATTAGAGCGGAATATTGACACCGAATCCATGCGTTATCCTATCATTCACCTAAAGGGTGAGGATATTGAAATCGCGATTACCCACGGACAGCAATACGGTGAAGAATACTACTCTTTTGTCAATGGACAACATACAACGCAAGGAGGAACACACCAAGCAGCGTTTCGCGAAGCCTTAGTGAAGACAATCCGTGAGTTCTATAAAAAAGAATTTGAAGCATCAGACGTACGGTCATCTATCATTGGCGCGATCGCAATCAAAGTGCAAGAGCCGGTCTTTGAATCACAGACCAAGACAAAACTTGGCTCCCAAAGCATCGGTCCAGATGGTCCAACTGTAAGAACATTTATCAATGACTTTCTAAAAAAAGCATTGGACGATTACCTGCATAAAAATTCAGATACAGCAGACGCTCTGTTAAAACGTATCTTACAATCGGAAAGAGAACGTAAAGATATTGCCGGTATCAAAAAACTTGCAAATGAACGTGCCAAGAAAGCTTCGTTACACAACCGTAAATTACGCGATTGTAAGGTCCATTTCTCCGATAAAAACGAACGTAATCAGGAAACAACCTTATTTATCACCGAGGGGGATTCAGCTTCAGGTTCAATTACTAAATCTAGAGATGTACAGACACAAGCTGTTTTTAGTTTAAAAGGAAAACCTTTAAACTCTTACGGCATGTCTAAAAAAATTGTCTATGAAAATGAAGAGTTCAATTTACTGCAACATGCTTTAAATATTGAAGACGGTTTAGATGGCTTACGTTATAACAACATTGTATTTGCTACAGATGCCGATGTAGATGGTATGCACATCCGCTTACTTCTCTTGACATTTTTCCTTCAGTTTTTTCCTGATTTAGTAAAGGCTGGTCACGTGTCTATCTTACAGACACCCTTGTTCCGTGTACGGAATAAAAAAGAAACCATATATTGCTATTCCGATGAAGAAAGACAACGCGCAATTGCAAAATTAGGAAATAAGCCCGAAATTACCCGATTTAAAGGACTTGGAGAGATTTCCCCTTCCGAATTTGGTTTATTTATCGGAAAAGATATGCGCTTAGACCCTGTCTTCTTATCTAAAGACAATAAAATACAGCAACTTTTGGAATACTATATGGGTAAAAACACTCCCGATAGACAAAAACATATCGTCAATAATCTTCGTGTAGAACTAGATCTAGAAGAAGAATTAGCCAAACTGGCGAAATTAGAAAAACAAGCGGGTTAAGACCGCTTGTTTTTCTTTCATATTATCCATACAGCCATTTTAGAAATCCCATTCGTTCACCTGCAGTAAAACTGTACTACAACTAAAGGTGTAAAAGAATCATAACTATTACATGAGATCGGGCAGAAGATTCTTTAGGGATATAATAAAAGTGACGCATATCATTTTTTAAACACACAGACATTACTTTTTCATATCCTTTTTATTCGGTATTTCGTATTGAAATAAAACTGATATGACGCATTCATTCCATATTCCCGTTTTGGGTCTAGCATTTTCAATAGATTCCCCTTTAAAAGTCGCTCGATTTGGTATTTCATCTGTGATATCCATTGTAGATGATGAATTAATTGAGCGTATTCGAGCATACTATTGTACCCTAAACAAAAAAGAATACCATCCGATAACAAAAAAAGAACCTGACTACAGAGCTCATCGTATTTCCAGTTATTTAAATCTGGTTTCCAACATTGTTCAAGAACAAATTGAGCATATGCGTATAGAGTTTTTTGAAAAAGGATCAGAGATCGATCGCTACTTCCAGCTCATCCCCGAATCCCACCCCGCAAAAAATATCTATTATGCGATGCTTTCAGAAACAGATATCTTAGAAAAGGCTAAAAAAAAGCAAATCCTTAGATCCTTTATCAAAGCTGGAGATATCGATGTCAATATCATGTCTAAAGTCGACAAAATTAATTATGATAAAGATGGAATTGCATTAGATGATACTTACTCAGACGCGCTAGCTGCCTTACGAGGTTTTGCACAATCAGACCTGCAGTCGTCTGTCATCTTATCAGCAGGTATGAATCCAAGACTATACGCCTATTTAGCAGAGTTGCCTGCTTTCTGCCAGCAAGAAGATGGAACTTTTCAGAAAAAAATAACACTAAAAGTTAGCGACTACAGATCAGCATTGATTCAAGCAAAGTTTTTAGCGAAAAAAGGAATCTGGGTTTCAGAATTTCGTGTAGAGTCTGGGCTAAATTGTGGTGGACATGCCTTTGCAACAGAAGGATTTTTATTAGGTCCTATCCTATCCGAATTTAAAAATAAAAAACACGAATTACAGGAAGAACTATTCAGCATTTATCAGAATTATTGGTTACAAAAAGGTTGCAACTTCCAAGCTGCTCCGCCGATTAAATACACTGTTCAAGGAGGTGTGGGCACATCAAGTGAACATCAATTCCTACTGAAACATTATGAATTTGATGCTGTAGGATGGGGATCACCATTTTTATTGGTCCCCGAAGCAACCACAGTCGATGATGAAACATTATTAGCACTGACCACATCGGAAGAAGAAGACTTTTATATCAGTGGAGCTTCTCCTCTCGGAGTACCTTTTAATAATTTCAGAAAAAGCTCTGCAGAACGCCTACGCTTAAAAAGAATAAAAGACGGAAGACCCGGAAGTCCATGTAAAAAGAAATATCTCGTATCAAACTTAGATTTCAGTAATGAACCGCTATGTACAGCTTCACGTGCATATCAAGACAAAAAAATAAAAGAATTACAGGGAAAATCATTAGATCAAAAAACCTATAATATGGAATATGATCTTATTACAGAAAAGACATGTCTATGTGATGGACTAGCTACCCCGGCATATTTAAAATATAACATCCTGAAACATAAAGAACAAGATGCTGTATCCATTTGTCCAGGTCCAAATACTGTTTGGTTTAAAAATAAGTTCTCCCTTGATCAGATGATTAATCATATTTATGGCAAAGACGATTTGATCAAAAATGATAAAAGGCCATTTTTATTTATTAGTGAACTATACTTATATGTAGCACACATCAAAAAATATGTAGAAATGAATGCCGACACGGTCAATGACAAAAAAATAAAATATGTCGAAAAGTTCAAAAATCAACTTATAGAAGGAATAGCTTATTACAGCAGATTAAAAAATGAGCTAAAGGGGTTTTCAGATCAAATTGTAGAATGTATACCGGAGCAACTCAAAAGTGCAGAAAGAGAACTCGCAGAAATAAAATTTTAATAAGTTCCAACAGTACAATATACTGAATTAAAGAGAAACTTATTAATAGTAAAAGGATAGCCAATCGGCTATCCTTTTATTAATTTATATTTTGTTATAGTATCTATTTAGCAACTTTTCTGAACTTACCAAAAACACCCAAAGGTAATTTTGGTCCCGCAGTAGCTTGCAAATATAACTCTCCGACTTCTAGATTTTCTACTTTTGGAAACGCAGTACGAATTAAGTTCTCCACAATAACAGAAGAGAAACCTAACGAATAAGTATTTAAAATCAAGAAATGCTCTTTAGGATCTAGTAATTGCACCACATCATGCATCATTTCCATGATATGATCTTCCAGTTTCCACTTCTCCCCTTTAGGACCATGACCATAAGCCGGAGGATCTAAAATAATACCATTATATTTATTTCCTCTTTTTACCTCACGCTTTACAAACTTCAATGCATCTTCTACTACCCAACGAATATTATCAATTTCCGACAACTCTTGGTTTTCATTAGCCCAACTAACTACCTGTTTAATAGAGTCCACGTGAGTTGTATCTGCTCCAGCGGCACGCGCAATCAATGATGCACCACCTGTATAAGCAAATAAATTTAAGACCTTAGGATTTTCCGTTTCAAAAGCACGCACTGACTGTGAAATATAATCCCAGTTAACCGCTTGCTCAGGAAAAATACCAACATGCTTAAATGAAGTTAATCCCAGACGGAATTTAATCGCAACATCATCATTCTTATATTGAATATGCCAACGATCCTGCGCTTTAGGATTTTTTTTCAACCATTCTCCCGAAGTAGCAGAGCGACCTTTAAATTTAATATCATGGCGTTTATTCCATTCCGCTGCAGATAGCGTTTTTGGCCATACAGCCTGCGGTTCTGGACGAATCAAAACTAAATTGCCAAAGCGTTCTAATTTCTCGAAATCACCACAATCGATTAACTCGTAATCTTTCCAATGTTGTGGTGTTAATAATTGTATATCTGTAGTAGTCAAAATCAATAATTTGGCGCAAAGATACGTAAATCTAAAAACAAATACGCAATGATGAATAGATTACATCGTTTCTTTTGCTCGCTTCATCAGTGGGCTTGCAAATACAAAATTATTTAATTCTTCCACATCAGACCGCATCATATCTTGATTTGAACCTTCCCAAAACTTTTGCCCTTTGTAGAGATATAGAATATATTCTCCAATACCCATTACCGAGTTCATATCATGCGTAACCACAATTGTTGTCGCATTATACTCTTCTGTTAGCTCTAAGATTAACTCATCAATCAAAATGGAAGTTTCTGGATCCAAACCCGAATTTGGTTCATCACAGAAAAGATACTTTGGACTCATGGCTATTGCACGAGCAATTCCAACTCGTTTTTTCATCCCACCGGATAACTCTGAAGGATAAAGTTTATTCCTTCCTTTCAAATTAACCCGTTCCAAACAAAAATTAGCCCGGTCTAATTTTTCAGATTTAGACATCTCCGTAAACATATCCAATGAAAAAATAATATTTTGCTCCACAGTCATGGAGTCGAATAATGCCGAATTCTGAAATAACATGCCAATTTCCTTTCGAATTGGAATACGGTCTTCAAAACTAAGTTTTGAAAAATCCTTACCATCAAAGAGAACACGACCTTTGTCCGGCTCATGTAGCCCAACCATACATTTTAGCAAGGTACTTTTTCCAGAGCCTGATCCTCCAATAATTAAACTTACTTTACCTGGTGCAAAAGTGGCATCAATACCTTTCAATACCTCGTTACTTCCGAAGGATTTATAAATCTGCTCTATTTTTATCATAATTATTTTAAAAGAAATTAAAGCATGAGAGCCGTTATTAAATAATCAGCTGCCAATATTGTAATACAGCCAATAACAACTGCTTTAGTACTCGCTTGACCGACTTCTAAAGCCCCACCTCGAACCGTAAAACCTTTATATGCAGATATGGAAGTGATGATAAAGCCAAAAACAAATGCTTTTACAATTGCAACAGTAACGGTAAAGCCATTAAAGCCCTCTTGAATTCCCATAATATAGTCTGATGGTGTTACTGCTCCAGAAAGAGCTCCTCCGATGAGTCCACCCAAAATAGCACAAAAAATTGCTAAGATAACCAAAACAGGAACCATGGTAATTCCAGCCAATATTTTGGGTAGTATAAGGTAACCTGGTGCATTAATACCCATAATCTCTAAAGCATCGATTTGCTCAGTCACACGCATGGAGCCGATTTGTGATGAAATAGAAGACCCAACACTTCCCATAAGCACCAAAGCAGAAATCGTAGGTCCCAGTTCCAAAATATTGGAATCTCGGTTAATGGAACCAATTATTGAATTTGGAATCAAATCAGAAACCAACTGAAAGGCAATTTGCATCGTCATAACTGCCCCAATAAACGTAGAAATAATAAGAATGAGACCTAAAGACCCTATACCAATTTCGTTCATGGCATGCATCGTTTCCTTCCAATAAATTTTTCCTTTTTCTGGTTTCTTAAAAACCGACCGCAGCAATAACAAATAAGAACCAATATGGTGAAATATCATATATAAATAGTATTTTTCTTCTTTAACGTCTAATATACTACTATAACACCATATATTACAAATTGGTTTGCCATAACATTACGATAGCGATACAAGATTCATAAGAATACCATAACCTCAAAACAAGCAAAAATAGATCGTCCCCAAGAAATACAATCTCTCAATTACCGATGAAATCATATATTTTACCGAGATTAGTACATGAATAACCTAATTCATAAAATCAAAAATTTATTTTAGATTACATTTGTATTGTAGTTTTAAAAACAAACGAACAAATAATTTTATTATGGACGCAAAAAGAATCACCACAGGCATTATATTTTTATTCATCGGAGTAATCTTACTCTTAAGTAAAATGGATATTATTGAGTTTAATTGGTTCGAAGTTTTTCGCTATTGGCCATTATTAATCATTTTGGTAGGCGTAAATATTCTTGTTCCTAAGAAAGACATTGGATATATGATATCTATCGGAACCACATGCGTCATTTTAGCAATATTCACATTTATAGGCATCACAACACCTAACCAAAGTTTCTTATCCCGAATCATGGAAAATAGAGATCTGGATATTGATTCCGAAAATGAAGAAGATTTCATCGGAACCTCAAACGCTGTCTCTGCCAAGAAAAATATAAATACCAGCCATGCGACTGCCAATATTGACTTAGGAGCTACCAAGTTAGTATTAAAAGATACAACCGTAGCAAATCTCTTTGAAGCAGCCAATACATCTGACAAATATTTTCTATCATTAAATACTGATGTTAAGAACGACGGGGCTGCAACGCTTAATTTAAGTGGAAAAACAAAAAAAGGAATAGATTCAAAAGGAAATTCCACCATTATCAAGCTAAACAAAAATATCATCTGGGATTTAAACTTTGACGTAGGTGCTGCAGATATGCAAGGTGACTTATCAAATTTTAAAATTAAAAATCTTACAGTTGATGCTGGCGCGAGTAATCTAGATCTTAAACTCGGAAATCCACAAATGATTTCTAATATTAATATTGACGCCGGTGCTTCTTCCATAAAAATAGCATTACCAAGAGAAGTCGCATGCCAGATTATTACAGAAATGGCACTGTCAACTGTAGATGCTGATGACAGTTTTATAAAAGGTGGAGACAAAGGAATACTGACAAGTCCTAATTTTGAAAATGCCAAAAATAAATTCAAAATTTCAATTGATGGTGGTATAACCTCAGTAACAGTTAGCCGCTACTAAAAAGACCCTAGAGAAGTGCAGTAGAATGCATAACTTTGCATTAGATATGGACACAAGTAAACTTTTGACATTACCTGGTATTTATTGCAACTCGCAAACCACCTATTCAAGGTGGAAGACAAGAGAAGTACAAATTGGAGATGTACCCATGGGTGGAGACAATCCGATACGTATTCAAAGTATGACAACAATCGACACCATGGATACCATGGGTTCTGTGGAACAAACCATCAGAATGGTCAATGCTGGTTGCGAATATGTACGAATAACAGCTCCTTCTATAAAAGAGGCTAATAATCTGGCTAATATTAAGCAAGAATTACGCGCCCGAGGATATCATGTTCCTCTAGTAGCAGACATTCACTTTACTCCCAATGCGGCAGAAGTTGCAGCAAGAATCGTTGAAAAAGTACGTGTAAATCCGGGTAACTATGCCGATAAGAAGAAGTTCGACCAACTGAGCTATACAGACAGTGAGTATCAAGCTGAATTAGACCGTATTTATAAAAAATTCAAACCCTTAGTCAATATTTGTAAAGAATATGGCACTGCTATGCGCATAGGAACCAATCATGGTTCCCTTTCGGACAGAATCATGAGTCACTATGGTGATACTCCAGAAGGAATGGTTGAATCGGCTATGGAATTCATCAGAATTTGTGAAGACTTAAATTATTACAATTTATGTATCTCCATGAAATCAAGCAATCCGCAAGTGATGGTTCGTGCCTATAGACTGCTGGTCGAGAAGATGATTAGTGAGAACATGAACTATCCATTACATCTAGGTGTAACGGAAGCTGGTGATGGAGAAGATGGACGCGTCAAATCAGCTGTTGGAATAGGAACTTTATTAGAAGATGGTTTAGGTGATACAGTACGTGTTTCGCTGACTGAAGAGCCAGAAAAAGAAGCTCCAGTTGCTATTGCTTTAGTTAATCGATATACAAAAAGACAGCACGATTTCAATACGTCTGTGATTCCTCCAATCTTAAAATTAACAGACAATAACAGCCCTACTCCTTATATCTCAAAAGAAGTCAATACTTTTATTGGAGGATCATTGGTCCCACGTGTAGTAGTTGACATCTCCAGACAAAATCTAAAAGATGCCGGTTTCTTGTCGCAAGCAGGCTACCGCTACGATATGCTGTTAGACAAATATCACATGGGAGAGCAGTCGGTTGATTTTGTTTATCTAGGCGATCAATTGCCATCTTTTAACATGCCGGCAAATTTAAAACAACTGTATAATTACAACACGTGGAAAAGTATTCAAAATAAAGCCAATATACACCCTTTATTTACGCTGGAAGAATTCAATCAAGCTAATGAGAAGGATGCTTCTTTAAATATAGTAAAAATTAAAAACGAAGATTTAGTAACAAGTTTATTTGAAACGCTACCACTTGATAAAACTATTGTGTTTCTTTTAGAGACAACAGCAGTTCATGGCATGGCAGAACAAAGACAATTCTTCAAAAATCTTCAAGAAATTGGCTTAGATAACCCGGTTATCATTAAAAGAACCTACGAAGCCGTGGCATTTTCTGGACCAATTGGTGATTTCATGAATCCGGAAGAACCAATTTCGAAACTTCAGTTATACGCAGCGACCGATTTAGGAGCACTTTTAATTGATGGCTTTGGATCCGGAGTTTGGATTGATTCGCCAGCAACACCTTTGGACAAAATAGTATCCTTATCATTTGGAATCCTACAAGCAACAAGATCTAGAATTTCTAAAACAGAATATATATCATGCCCGAGCTGTGGACGTACATTATTCGATCTGCAAGAGACCACGCAGATGATTAGAAATAGAACAAATCATTTAAAAGGATTAAAAATAGGCATTATGGGCTGTATTGTTAACGGTCCAGGTGAAATGGCTGATGCCGATTATGGCTATGTAGGAGCCGGACCTGATAAGATTACACTTTATCGCGGTCAAGAAGTTGTTAAGAAAAATGTAAGTTCAGCACATGCTTTAGACGAGCTCATCAACATCATTAAATCGGATGGCTTGTGGATAGAAGAAAGTGAAATTCCTAATTAACGAAAAAGGCTTAAATGATATCATTTAAGCCTTTTATATTTTTTATCGTTTAATTTCTATTTACGCACAGAAAATCTCTTTACAACAGTTTCTGAGCCAGAAACAACACGGATAAAGTAAAATCCTGAATTAAGTTTACCAGTTGGATCAAAAGAAAGATTTTGATTACCAGCATCTAAACTTCCATTCATTAACTGAACGACTTCATTTCCAAGTGCGTCCATCACTTTAATCGCAACTGAACTTTGTTTCCCTAATTTAAATGATAAACTTATTTGTTCTGAAATCGGGTTATAAAAAACTTTAACATTATTAATCAGCTTATCTACTTCCTTCGTATTATCAGAATTAGCGGTTAATCCCATAGAATAAGCCAGATGATCAGCCTTATCCAAATAAGATAGTCCATCGTTATTGGCCGTTTCAGTAGAATTCGAAGTATGCAATACAGATGCATAGCCTAAACTTCCTGTCAGCGTAATCACACAGAGCAGGCCTAAATAAGCTATTTTTTTAATAATAATTTTCATTTGTATATAGGACTTCTTAGATCGGTTATAGTTTAAATCAAATATAATATTTCCCAATCAATTTATCAACAACAAAAGTAGGTTATTTGTTTAGATATTATTAACTTATATTGAATAAAAATTTGCCATTTAACAATTTTTAACAAGATTTGCCGTTGTCAAACTAATTGCTAAAATTTGGCACGAGTTTTTCTATTGCAACGAACCTTCATATTCGTGTTAAAATGAAGGTTTTTTTACTTAAATCAAATAAAAAAATGACGACTAGTCATCAAAGTACCGCACAAAAAGTAAGTCTTGCTGGTCTACTAATTAGTTTAGGGATCATATTTGGAGATATTGGTACCTCTCCACTTTACGTTTTCAAAGCCATTATGAACAAAGGTGTCATTGACAAAGACCTTGTTCTGGGTGGATTATCATGTGTCTTCTGGACAGTTACCTTACAAACAACTGTTAAGTATGTCCTGATTACCCTTCAGGCAGACAACAAAGGTGAAGGAGGAATTCTCTCTCTTTTTTCATTGGTACGTAAAAGAGCACCTTGGTTGATTTTTCCAGCAATGATCGGTGCAGCTACTCTCCTTGCAGATGGTATGATTACACCTGCCATCACCATCTCTTCGGCGATTGAAGGATTAGACATTAAGTATCCGGGTCTACCAACAATTCCAATTGTGGTAACAATTATTACCTTATTATTTGCTATCCAACGCTTTGGAACATCGGTAGTTGGTAAAATCTTTGGTCCACTGATGTTCGTTTGGTTTTCCACCATCGGAGTATTAGGTATTAGTAATATTCATCTTGAATATGAAGTATTAAAGGCGCTTAATCCTTATTATGCTATTAAACTACTCATAGCATATCCGAATGCCCTTTTCATCATTGGTGCTGTATTCCTATGTACAACAGGAGCAGAAGCTCTCTATTCAGATATGGGACATTGTGGTAAAGGAAACATCCGCATCAGCTGGATTTTCGTAAAACTAACACTCGTATTGAACTACTTTGGTCAAGGTGCTTGGTTATTGACACAAGAAGGCAAAGTACTAGGAGAAAATAATCCTTTTTATGCCATCATGCCACATTGGTTTCTTGGTTACGGTATTGCGATTGCAACCATGGCTGCAGTAATCGCCAGTCAAGCCATGATCTCAGGGTCATATACCCTTATTTCGGAAGCTGTACGCTTAAATATATGGCCGAAGGTTGCTATTCGCTATCCAAGTGATCATAAAGGCCAATTATATGTTCCTTCCATCAATCTAATTTTGTGGGCTGGATGTATGCTGATCATTAAAATTTTTGGAGAATCAAGTAATATGGAAGCCGCCTATGGTTTGGCCATCAACTTGACATTCTTAACGACAACAATTTTGATGACTTTCTTTCTTGCAGCTAAAAAAGTCAATAAATATTTCATTGCATTATTTACAGGCTTCTATTTAATATTAGAATTGATGTTTCTAGTCGGAAATGGTGTAAAAATTGCGCATGGAGGATGGCTTACATTATTATTAGCATCGCTTCTATTTCTCATAATGTACGCTTGGTGGAGTGCCAGACGTATTAAAAACAGATTTGTTAACTTCATCAATATCGATAAGTACTATCCGATCATTTCAGAATTGAGCGAAGACAAGTCTGTACCTCCATACGCTTCACATTTAGTGTATCTAACAAGTGCAAACTTCAAATCAGAAATTGAATCCAAAATAATTTATTCGATATTAAATAAAAAACCAAAACGTGCCGACGTGTACTGGTTGGTTCACGTTGATGTTATGGATCATCCCCACACACGTGAGTATACAATCGATCAATTAATTCCTGGAAAACTAATTCGTATAGATTTCAAACTAGGCTTTAGGGAGGAGCAACGTATCAGTTTGCTATTCCGCAAAGTAGTGGAAGATATGGTGCAAAAAGGTGAAATTGATATTACCAGCCAGTACGATACTTTAAAGAAACACAAAATCCCAGGAGATTTTAAATTTGTTGTATTAGAAAAAGTACTCTCAAAAGGAAATCAATTAAGTTGGTCCGAACGTATTATCATGGAGATATATGGTTATCTTAAAAAATTAAGTCTATCCGAAGAAAAAGGATTTGGTTTAGATGCTAGTTTTGTAACTATAGAACGCGTACCACTAAGTTTACCGCAAACAACAACCATAGATTTAAAGCGGAAAAACAACTGATAGTATCCTGTTTATACCATAAGCCTCCAAGAAGTTAAAAACAGCTTGGAGGCTTTTTTATTGAGCATTTACCACCAGCTATTTTTTATTTCAGCGATCTCTTAAAATAAAAGCTTATTTTTGCATCAAATACAACATTATGGCAGGAACAGCAACAACTCCCACAAAAAAACTTCACCCTAGAAATAAACATCTTGATGCATACGATTTTGCGAAATTAATCAAAGTCGTTCCTGAACTCAAACCATTCATTTTTGTTAACGATTACCGAACAAAAACAATAGATTTTACAAATCCAGAAGCAGTAAGACATTTAAATAAAGCATTGCTTCAGCAATACTATAACATTCAATATTGGGATATTCCGAAAGAGAACCTTTGCCCTCCTATTCCAGGGCGGGCAGACTACATTCATTACGTTGCTGACATATTAGCGAAAGGCAACAATAATGAAATTCCAAAAGGAAAACAAGTTAAAATCCTTGATATCGGAGTTGGCGCAAATTGTATCTACCCAATTGTCGGTCATCACGAATACGGTTGGTCATTTGTAGGTTCAGAAATTGTAAAGAAAGCGTACAAAAATGCCATTGAAATCGTTCGGTTAAATCCAGAACTTAAAAACAATGTGCAGATTAGATTACAGAATAACCCCAAAGCTATCTTCAAGGATATCATTCTCGAAGATGAAAAATATGATATGGTGATCTGTAACCCACCATTCTTTTCCTCTCAATTAGAAGCATTGGCACAAGCAGACCGCAAAATAAAAAGTTTAAAGCCCGCTGAGCAAGAAAATATCGTTCAAAGTTTTGCAGGTCAAGGAAGCGAACTGTGGTGCGATGGTGGCGAAAAAGCTTTTATCGGACGAATGATTTTTGAAAGCCAATTTTATAAAGATCAAGTAAAATGGTTTTCGACATTGGTAGCTCACCGCGAAGATATCAGAGGTTTACAACACAAGCTTAAAAAGCTGAATGTAACCGAAATGGAAGTCATCCGAATGGAACAGGGAAATAAAGTTGGCAGAATCCTTCTCTGGAGATTCTAGCAGATATAAAAAAAGCTCTAAACAATGTTTAGAGCTTTTTTTATATCTAGTAGCATGATGCACGTTAAGAAATACTTTCTTTATTCAATTTAGAGTGCTTATATCCATAAAGGAAATAAATAACTAATCCACCAATAAGCCAAATAATAAAGATAATCCAGTTACTCGCTCCCAATTCTGTCATTAAATAAAGATTAATCAAAATACCAGTTACCGGCAATAAAGAGAAATTCATTTTAAAACTATAAATACTAAGTCCTAACCAGGTTAACCAAAAAATGATGATCAACACCTTATGTTCGATTATCTCCATAAAAGTCAGGTTCTTCCATTCTGATAGGATTGCCTGTCCATAAATCCACATCAAAACAATAGTAACCAGTAAGCCTAGACCAACTAAATATTTACCATTTACATAAGGAACTCTAAATTTTGACTTTTCAGATAATCCAGAATAATCCATATAAAGAACACCCGCACATACCATAATAAAGGCAAAGAAAGTACCTACACTTGTTAAATCGACAAAAAAATCCATCTTAAAAAACAATGATGGAACTCCCACAACGATACCTGTTACTATAGTTGCATAAGAAGGGGTTCGATATTTAGGATGTATACGTGCAAAGCGTTTAGACATCAGCCCATCCCGGCTCATCGTCATCCAGATTCTCGGTTGCGCCAATTGGTACACCAATAATGCACTTGTAATGGCAATTACGGAAGTAACCGATATAACACCAGCCATATAATCAAACCCAACATACTTAAACACAAAAGCTAAAGGATCTTTTACATTCAACTCCGTGTAATTAACCATACCCGTTAATACGAGGGTTATAGCGACATATAAGACCGTACAGATTACCAAACACCAGATCATCGCCTTAGGTAAATCACGTTGTGGATTCTTACATTCCTCTGCAGTCGTTGAAATCGAATCAAAACCAATAAAAGCAAAAAACACAGCCGCAACACTTCCCATAACACCGTGCATTCCGTTTGGAGCAAAAGGTGTCCAGTTTTCCGGTTTCACATAAAAGATACCCCCAAAAATTACAGCCAATATAATCCCGACTTTGATCATAACCATGATCGCACTAGCACGTTGTGATTCTTTAATCCCAATATAGACTAAAGCAGTTACTAGTACAGTAATAATACCTGCAGGGAGATCAAAGATGATTGGTACTCCCCCGATTCGCGGAGCGCTTAAATAAGCTTCTAATCCATGCTTATCTGCTGCCGTCAACGCATTTGCACCGTGCTCAGCAAGCTTTTTTGATGCTTCCAATGCATAGCCAGGAGCCATCGATAACCAAGCGGGTATATGTATCCCAAACCCTTCCAGCATCGAAGCAAAATACTGAGACCAGGAAATTGCAATTACGGTGTTAGAAACAGCATATTCCAAAACTAAAGCCCACCCGATAATCCAAGCAAATAATTCCCCAAAGGCAACATATGCATAAGTATAAGCACTTCCCGAAACTGGAACTGTACTGGCAAACTGAGCATAAGACAAAGCCGTAAAAACACAGGCAAAAGCTGTAAAAATAAACAGAAGTGAAACCGCAGGTCCCCCCTCATAGCTTGCTAGGCCGATTGTGCTGAAAATTCCTGCACCGACAATAGCCGCAATACCTAGTGAAACCAAATCTCTTACACCGAGTACCTTTGCAAGTCCTGAACCCTCACCATGTTGCGAGTCGTAGATAATCTGATCAACACTTTTCTTACGAAAAAGTCTTTTAAACATGTAGTTTATGTTAATATGTTAAGTAATTTGCTACGAAAATAAAAAAAAATAATACGGATAATAGTAATGCATGACAAATACTATTCAAAATCTATCATTTCATAATGAATATATTGATAGATGTCATGAAAATCCTTCATATTTTCTTTTACATAAAGGCTCAATTTACTGCTTAACGACAAAACTTGATCTTCATGAACATCAAAAGACCATAAACGTTTGCAAATCTGAAATAACGCACGGGTAACCTGTATCAGATCCGTGTATTCATAAATGTATTGAGAGGCAATAAATCTATCAAAAAAAGCATCAAACTTCGCGACATCCTTTAGTTCACTAGTAACTAGAAAAAATCGTAAAGAGTTACGGTCTACCCGCTCAAGAGCGGTATAAAACTTAGCAATAGAAACAGCTTTATGTTCAATTAAAAGATGATCTAATAACAGTTCCAGTGCGATATGCGCAAAAAAAGAAGGCCTAATCGGAAGTCCGATCAATTCATTCTTGACAGATTCTTTGATCTCATGTGTATGGTGGAAAAAGTAATCCGAATTGTGGAACAGACGGTCAACTTCAATATGCCCATTCCACCCTTTAAGCAATTCCGATTGTAACGGTTTGGCTCCTATCTGATCTTCAAAATTATTGGGTTTGAGGATAAAGGCCTTATCGGCATTTTTCAATAGATCAGGTAATAAGCTACCAACAACTCTTTCAGGAGTCGTCGCAAAACGTTCAAAATAAAAGTGTGATAAAAAATTCATAACAGCATTTTTATACCTACCGTAGTCATTTAACGAGAAATATTCACTCAATATACAGCTTAATCTCTTATATTTGTGGCTTATATTAAAAATTTTTAACCCATTTTACACAATGAGCTTTGTAGAAGAATTACGCTGGAGAGGCATGCTTCAAGACATTATGCCCGGAACTGAGGACTTACTAAATAAAGAAAAGGTATCTGGTTATATTGGTTTTGATCCAACAGGAGACTCTTTACACGTAGGTCACTTGACACAAATCATGACGTTGATACACTTCCAAAATGCAGGACACAAGCCTGTTGCTTTGGTTGGTGGTGCGACAGGAATGATTGGAGACCCTTCATTCAAATCTGCAGAACGTAACTTATTGGACGAACACACATTAAATCACAATGTGAATTGTTTGAAAACTCAGTTAGGTAAATTCCTTGCATTTGGAGAAGGTGAAAATGATGCCAAAATGGTTAACAATTACGATTGGTTTAAAGATTTCAAATTTTTAGATTTTATTCGTGATGTTGGTAAATTAATTACTGTTAACTATATGATGTCTAAAGATTCTGTAAAAAAACGTTTGGAAGGTGAAAACGGCCTTTCGTTTACAGAATTCTCGTACCAATTGATTCAAGGATATGACTTCTATTATCTATGGAAACATCACAACTGTAAAGTACAAATGGGAGGTTCCGATCAGTGGGGAAATATCGTAACGGGTACAGAATTTATCCGTCGCCAAGATCAAGGGACTGCTTTTGCTATCACAACACAGTTAATTAAAAAAGCTGATGGCCAAAAATTTGGTAAAACTGAATCCGGAGCGGTATGGTTAGATCCTAAGAAAACATCACCATACAAATATTACCAGTTCTGGTTAAATACTTCGGACGATGATGCTAAAAATTGGATTAAGATCTTTACTTTAAAATCTAAAGAAGAACTTGATACCATCATTGCCGAGCACGATGCAGCTCCACATACAAGAGCAGTACAAAAAGCCTTAGCAAAAGACATTACTATCCGTACACACTCGGAAGAAGCATATGAAACAGCAATCAAAACTTCTGATTTCTTATTCGGCAATGGTACGCTTGAATTCTTAAATGGATTAGATCATGAAGCTATTTTAGATGTATTCGAAGGTATTCCGCAATTCAATGTTTCACCAGAAACTTTGAGCAGTGGTATTAACATATTAGATCTACTAGCAGTCAACACGCAGGTATTCCCTTCTAAAGGTGAAGCGCGTAAAATGCTACAAGGTGGTGGTGTGTCAATCAACCGCGAAAAAGCGACAGATATTGAACAAGTAATCAATGCTTCTCACTTGATTAATGATAAATATATCATTGCACAAAGAGGAAAGAAAAACTACTATTTAATTATTGCTGAATAAACTTTTTTAATTACATAAAATAAAAATGACCGACTTGATCGGTCATTTTTATTTTATGAACTTTTACTATCTTTACACTTTAAAAAAATTACATATCCAAACAGACATTAAGTTAGATGAGAAAAATCGTATTAATAAGCCTGCTGTATCTTATAACGTTTACTTTTAGTTATGCACAAGTAAACTTTCAAACGCTATATACAAAATACGGAAGTATAACAAAGGAGCTTGATAAAGCATATTACGTTAAAATTGTTACCTTTCCAGATGAAAATATAAAAGATACAATAGCAGAAGAATTTTATCTTTCTAATAATGGATTAAAACTGCAGGGCAAAGTAAGCGACTTTTTTGGAACAAAATTTAAGGGTAAAAAATACGAAATGTTTGAAAATGGGAATTTGAAATCAGAGCAGATGTATTCAAATTCTTCAGAACAGATCGATACGGCATTCTACTATCATCAAAATGGTAAAATAAAATCTATTCTATATTATCCCTTTTCGATCGATAAAAAAGGTAAATATAAAATTGAAGAGCCACTTTATTTAGCCTACGCAGATTCAACAGGAAAGATCCTGCTAAAAAATGGCAATGGTTTCGCCGTATCAGAGAACTCGTATAGTTACGAAGAAGGTAACTATGTCGATCACAAAAAACAAGGTGATTGGAAGGGGCACTTTAATGGAAAGCGATATACCTTTACAGAAACTTTCACAGAAGGGAAACTGATTTCAGGCATTACCACAGATTCAATAGGCAATAAAACACCTTATGATTCAATTACAGGCTGGAAAGAACCTGCTTATCCCGGAGGTATTAGCACACTGATGCAGTATATTGGTCGAAATTATGATTATCCTGCTCAAGCGTTATATGCTGGTGTAAATGGTATCGTAGAAATTGAATTCATTATCGATAAAAGTGGAGAACCCCGCGATTTCAAACTTAAAAGAGATCTCGGTTATGGAACCGGAGAAGCAGGACTGAGAGTCGCTAAAAAGATGAAAAAATGGGAACCAGGAAGACAAAGAGGTATACCGGTCAATGTCAAATATTTACTTCCCATTCGATTAAATACAGTCCAGAGATAAAAAAAGCCTGTTCTTTTCAGAACAGGCTTAGTTATTATAATCAACCACAATTATAACCAGATCTTCTACTTATTTATGCTTAACGATTTGGAAGCTATATTTTTTATTGGTATCGCTACTTGACTTCAAACCTGCGGCATAAATGGTATAAACTTCCTTATCTTCAGGTTTAAAATCTCCCAACAGTTCAGTCATACCAACACCATTTATTTTCAGTTTATATACATCAGCAATTTTAATATTCTTAAAAGGGGCCAATTCTTTATAAGCTTTATCTTTAACAGCTAAACTATCAACATCATTTAATGTAAGCGTCAACTTAGATGCTTCAGGACTCAAATTCATAAATCTAAATTTTGCATATCCTGTTTTCAAAGTTCCAAAATCATCTTCAGTAGCCAATACATCAACTTTATCTTTACCGATCACATAGAGGCTGTAAAATTTGCCTGGAGTAAAATCTACTTTTTTACTCACTAGTGCTGTATCACCAGGAGTTGATTTCGGATCAAATACCCGCACGAGTCTACTACCAGGATACGCATTTTTATAACTCAAAACGCGATTAAAGGAGAAAACACCCTCCCAGTTATTATTCAATTTATTCTGGTCGAGACCAATATCTAATCCTTCAGATCCAGGTACAGCATTCACAGCAGACACAGCCGAGATTTCCACATAAGCGTAATCATCATCCAGCTTATTACATGAATTTAATGTCAGCATAAAAACCATTATACTGATTCCAAAAAATAATGCTTTTTTCATTTTCATTTTTTATTTACAACAAAATTCAACGATCGTCTCATTAAAAAACGTATGTTAGAAACAAAATGCTACAAGAAAAAATAAAAGGTTTAGTAAGCCAATTAAATTTCCTCCTAAATACTTAAGTTTGTATGAAGGATAACTGTGAAAATTCATGTCAAATAAAGGAAATACATTTAGACCATCTAGCGCTAATACAACATTTAAAAGGAGTCAGAAAAAAGAAGCTCCCAATAATAAGAAAGTAGAAAATAAAGAAGAAGCTCCCGCTAGAGACTTATCAGAACTGCAACAAAAATTAATTAAAATTTTAGGGGCTTTCCTGATACTATGTGCGATATTATTGGGGATAGCTTTTGTTTCATATTTATTCACCTGGTCTGAAGATCAAAGCTATATTGCAACCAATAATGGTGGTTGGGGCGTAGTGATGAATACAGCGGAAGAAATTGACAATCCCGATATCGAACTACCTGTAGTACAAAATAGATTGGGAAAATATGGTGCATTGTTTGCAAATCAATTTATTTACAATTGGTTCGGCATTGCGTCCTTTCTCTTTGTACTGGTCTTCTTTGTAATCGGGTATAAATTATTGTACAAAAAATCAATATTACCAGTTTATCGTACCATTATATACTCTTTTATCGCAATCGTATTTATATCTGTTACACTAGGTTTCTTGCATAGCTTCATTACAAAAGTGCCTCACATTTTAGAAGGTAAGTTTGGTTTCTGGACTAATAAATTATTAGAAGCTCAAATTGGAACAGTTGGTGTTGCCGGAATCTTAATCTTTGCCTATTTGACGACATTGATACTGGTATACAACCTAGATCTAAAATTTAGTATTTTCGACTCGCGTAAAAAACAAGAGGAGGAAGATGAAAATTTTGATACGGAAGAAGAAGAAACAAACTACACAAACTCCATCCGTACAGCAGAACCATCAGTATCTGAACCATTAATCAATAGAAGGGAAACCTATACACCTGCACCTAGTCTGAATGACAAATTTCAATCGAGTAGAAATGCTGATATTCAATTAAATGAAGAATTCACTCCTCCTCATAAAGAAATCATTTTACCTGTTTCGGAAATTAAACCAGAGAACAAAGTGCTCATCCCATTCGAAATCGAAGAACCAACTCCAACTGAAGAAGATACGAATATAATTAATGAAAATACCGTTTCATTTACGGTAGACGAACCTCTTCAAATAGATCCTATTGTAGAAGAAAAGCCGGTACAAAGTCATGAATTAGAAGTAGAATCACCTAAAGAAGAAAAAACGATTACGGCTAATGATCTAGTTGCACAATTCGGTCAGTATGATCCTAAATTAGATTTATCAGGATATCAGCATCCAACCTTAGACCTATTAAAAGATTATGGAACTGGAAAAATCACGATCAACCAGCAAGAGCTGGAGGCCAACAAAAACAGAATTGTTGATACCTTACGTAATTACAATATTGAGATTGAACATATTAAGGCTACAATCGGTCCTACGGTAACATTATATGAAATCATTCCTAAACCTGGAGTACGTATTTCAAAAATCAAAAATCTAGAAGACGATATTGCACTGAGTTTAGCGGCTTTAGGTATCCGTATTATTGCTCCGATGCCGGGAAAAGGAACTATTGGTATCGAGGTCCCTAATAGCAATCCTGAAATGGTTTCCATGAAATCAATTATTGCAACAGAAAAATTCCAAAAGACGGATATGGACTTGCCAATCGCCTTAGGGAAGACAATTTCGAATGAAGTTTATATTGCCGATTTAGCGAAAATGCCCCACTTACTGGTAGCCGGTGCTACAGGACAAGGTAAATCCGTAGGTATCAATGCAATCTTAACATCGCTACTGTACAAGAAACATCCTGCAGAATTAAAGTTTGTATTGGTCGATCCAAAAAAAGTAGAGCTTTCTTTATTCAAAAAAATAGAGCGACACTTTCTCGCGAAATTACCAGGAGAAGAAGATGCTATTATCACAGATACAAAGAAGGTTATCAACACATTAAACTCCCTTTGTATTGAAATGGATCAACGTTATGACTTGCTAAAAAATGGACAAGTACGTAATTTGAAAGAATATAATGCAAAATTTGTCAATCGCAGATTAAACCCTGAGGAGGGTCATCGATTCTTACCCTTTATAGTTCTTATTGTAGATGAGTTTGCCGATCTGATGATGACAGCTGGTAAAGAAGTTGAAACACCCATTGCACGTTTAGCACAATTAGCACGTGCGGTAGGTATTCACTTGGTAATTGCCACCCAACGTCCGTCGGTCAATATCATTACAGGTACGATTAAAGCCAATTTCCCGGCACGTTTGGCATTCCGCGTATTATCTAAAGTAGATTCACGTACTATTTTAGATTCAGGAGGTGCAGATCAATTAATTGGTCGTGGAGATATGCTTTTATCAACAGGTAGTGACTTGATTCGTATTCAATGTGCATTTGTAGATACTCCAGAAGTCGAAATGATTTCTGACTTTATCGGAGGTCAACGTGGATATCCATCCGCATTTATGCTACCTGAATATGTTGATGAAAGTGGCGATGGTTCAGGTTCTACAGATTTTGATTTCTCAGATAGAGATCAATTATTTGAAGAAGCGGCACGCCTAATTGTTATGCATCAACAGGGGTCAACCTCACTCATCCAGCGTAAATTAAAGCTGGGGTACAATAGAGCTGGGAGAATAATTGATCAGTTAGAGTCTGCAGGAATCGTTGGTCCTTTTGAAGGAAGCAAGGCCCGTGAAGTACTCTATCCCGATGAATATTCTTTAGAACAGTTTTTAGAAACATTAAGGAAGGATTAAAAGATGAAAAAAACAATGGGCATCATGCTAGGTTTCATAACCTTAGCAGTCGCAACTCCAGCACTGGCACAACAAGATGCTGCTGCAAAAAAAATATTGACAGAAGTCAGTAAAAAGTATGATAGTTATCAAACGGTACAAGCAAACTTTTCATTTTCAGCAATTCAGGGTTCAAATAAATCTGCCTACACCGACGCAGGGACACTCTATTTAGATAAGAAAAACAATAGATATCATATTACGATGAATAGTCAAGAAATGATATCAGATGCAAAGAGCTTATATACTATTTTGAAAGAAGAAAAAGAAGTTCAGATTGCGGCAATAGAGAATAGCACAGATGCAATAGATCCCAGTAATATTTTTAGCTTTTATAAAACCGGATTTAAATATAACTTGGTTGCAAATGAAAAATCTGGAAACACACTTTTAAATGTCGTTCATTTAACACCAACTGATAGCAAAAAGAACTATTCTAAGATAAAACTCCGCATCAATAGAGCAACAAAACTGATATATGATGCGACTATCTATGATAAAAACGGTGGTCAATACAGTTACACGATTAAGAGTCAGGTTCCCAATAAGAATTTGGATAACAGTTTATTTAGCTTTAACAAAAGCAAATACAGCGGTTATGAAATTGTAGACCTAAGATAGGTAGAACAGACACTAGAAAAAAAAGGCTTGAATTATATAATTCAAGCCTTTTTTTTATAACATATTCTCATTTGGATCTTTCTGATCCGTTCGGTTCGCATATCGCGTATAACCATGTTTTTCAGGATTCTCAATAATTTCTTTCATCGAAATCAATTTATAGACATAAGAACCAGTTTCATTATTCAATTTCAAATTGTAATAACTATCCTCTTTCTGACGTCTAATAGAACCCTTTAAACTTCCTCCACCTACATTATAAGCAGCAGCTACAAGAGTCCAGTTTCCAAACTGCTTATAAAGTGATTTAATGTACTTAGCGGCGGCATGAGTAGACTTCGTCAAATCTCGTCTCTCATCAACATTTCCATTCACTTTCAATCCATAAAGTCTAGCAGTTGCAGGCATAAACTGCCAGTAGCCACCAGCCCCTTTAGAAGAAACGACTCCTCGATCCAATCCACTTTCTACCAATGGAACGTACTTAAAGTCTTCAGGAATACCGTAGGATGCTAAAATCTTCTCAATCTGCGGCAGATAGGCCTCTGCTTTTTTATGTAGACTGTAAGAGCCTCTCTTTTTGAAAGAGAAGTTTTTAAAATATCGCAACAACTTGCTTTCAACATGTGGCCGATTTATCGGCAACGTATCATTGGCAAATGTCAACGAACTCAAATAATGATCATTATTATTATCATTATTTTCATTTTTCTCCTTTTCATCTTCCCCATTAGAAAGATTACTTGGCGCTTTCACAGTAATGATCTTATCATCACCTGCAGCAATTGTGTTTGGGTTTGAGTACAATTTTGACAACACTAACGCCGACAAAATCAGACTACAACATAATACTTTTTTTCTAAACATTCACTCCCTTAATGCTACCCTATCCACGATAAAATCGATCAAAAAATAGCTTGGTACAAATTCAAGGCTACAAAGATAAAGACTATTTACTTAAAAAACAAACACTTAACCTTTTCAAGGTTTAAACATGTTTCAAGCTTGATTTTTTTGTAACTTTTCATCCCTCCAAAAAAAAATTAAATTTATTTCTAGAAAAAAAGAAAATTATGGGTAACTTTGCCGTTCACATTATTTTATAGTAATAAGATGCCATTCAGCAATAAAAGGAACAGTCGTGATGACAAGTCCAAAAACTCAAGAAGTACCTCAGAAAACTTCAAACCAAGAGGCGATCGTTCAAAGGATGATAGATCCTCTAATTTCAAAGAAAACAAAAGACCGAGAAGTTCATCATTCGGCAATAAAGATAACACAGACAGACCATATAATAACGACAAAAAATCTTTTGGAGGTGATAGACCTTTCAAAAAATTTGATGGCGAAAACTCCGATAGAAAAAGAAGCTTTGACAAACCCTTCAATAAAGAAGGTAAATCTTTTGGCGGTGACAGACCTTTCAGAAAAGAGGGTGATAGCTCCGACAGAAAAAGAAGCTTTGACAAACCTTTTAACAAAGAAGGTAGATCTTTTGGTGGTGATAGACCTTTCAGAAAAGAGGGTGATAGCTCCGACAGAAAAAGAAGCTTTGACAAACCTTTCAACAAAGAAGGCAGATCTTTTGGTGGTGAGAGACCTTTCAGAAAAGAGGGTGATAGCTCCGACAGAAAAAGAAGCTTTGACAAACCTTTCAACAAAGAAGGCAGATCTTTTGGTGGTGATAGACCGTTCAGAAAAGAAGGTGAAAGTTCCGACAGAAAAAGAACTTTTGACAAACCTTTCAACAAAGAAAGCAGATCTTTTGGCGGTGAGAGACCTTTCAGAAAAGAAGGTGATAGCTCCGACAGAAAAAGAACTTTTGACAAACCTTTTAACAAAGAAGGCAGATCTTTTCAAAAATCTGATGGTGATCAAACTGACTTTAAACGTCCAGCTAGAGACAAATCAGATAGACAATATAAATCTTCTTATAAAAAATTCAATAATGACGAAGATCGTAAAGAGGGTTCTACTGAAAGAAGATCAACAGAAAGACCTCAACGTTCAAAATCTTCTCAAAATGACGGCCTAATTCGTTTAAATCGTTATATCGCTAATTCTGGAGTATGTTCTAGAAGAAAAGCAGATGAATTAATCGCAGCTGGCGTTGTTAGTGTTAATGGTGAAGCCGTTACTGAATTAGGTGCTAAAGTAGATCCAGCTAAAGACGACGTTAAATATAATGGTGAGCGTTTGAAACGTGAAAAAATGGTTTATGTCCTATTAAATAAACCTAAAGATTACATTACTACTACCGAAGATCCTCAGGAGCGTCACACAGTAATGGAATTAGTTTCAAAAGCTACTAAAGAACGTATCTATCCAGTAGGTCGTTTAGATAGAAATACAACTGGTTTATTATTAATGACAAACGATGGTAATTTAGCTGAAAAACTTTCGCACCCTCGAAATAACATCAGTAAAATCTACAACGTAGAATTGAATAAAAGCTTAACACAAGGTGATTTTAATAAAATTGTTTTCGGTCTTGAACTGGAAGATGGTTTTGTAAAACCTGATGATTTAAGCTACGTAACTGGCGGAAGTAAAAGAGAAGTTGGTGTTCAGATCCATAGTGGTAAAAATCGCATCGTAAGACGTATTTTTGAATCGTTAGGATATGAAGTAGTAAAACTAGACCGTGTTGTATATGCTAACTTGACTAAAAAGGATTTACCAAGAGGTCGTTGGAGATACATTGAAGAGCGTGAGCTAGTTCAATTGAAACATTTAATTTAATATTTACTCCTTTATATAGAAAGCAGCTTCACAGCTGCTTTTTTTATTTGACTCAATTTTTAAATTAGATTATATTGCATAATTTAGCAAAAATAAAATATAACATGACTGATCCAAAAACATTAACATCCGTAGCCGAATTTCATAAAGTTTTCCAGCATCCGATATTAGAAAAACCAACTATCCCAAGTGAAAAACGCAGTGCATTACGTGTATCTCTTATTGCTGAAGAATTAAAAGAGTTGGAAGAAGCTATCCAAAACAATGATCTTGTAGAAGTAGCAGATGCATTATGTGATATACAGTATGTGTTAGCAGGTGCTGTACTTGAATTTGGTTTAAAAGACAAATTTAATGAGCTATTCGAAGAAGTGCAACGTTCCAACATGAGTAAAGCCTGTCAATCCATTGAAGAGGCTGAAGCAACAATAGCACATTACAAAAATTCAAAAGATGTCGATAGTTACTATAAAGAAGTAGATGGTCTATTCTTAGTATTCAGAACAGAAGATAACAAAACATTAAAATCGATCAATTACTCTCCGGCCGATTTAAAATCAATCATAGAAAAATAAAAAAAAGGTTGCTATAATGATAGCAACCTTTTTTTATCCTATATATTTCGAGCCTTGTATGGCCTCTTTACGTTCCAAAGCCTTATCTATGTACGTTTGAATAGCTGATTTCTTCATTCCCCAATTTGGAGCAATCAGTAAATCTTGATCTGCCAACCCAAATAAACGTTGAATAACAATATCCGGTCGCAATAGCGGAATAAATTCTGCTAGAAAGTCACAATATTCATCAATGGAGAAAACATGAAAAGGTTCACGCTTGTACTGAACGCCCATGATCGATCCTTCAACAATATGCAGATGATGCAACTTCACAAATTTAATCTGCGGGTGCTTATTTATTTCATCAGCATATCTTAACATCATTTCATGCGATTCCCAAGGAAAACCAAAAATAGTATGTACACAAATTTCCAATGGACTATTTTCAACTAATTTTAGTGCTTTTTGCAATTCATCATGAGAACAGCCCCGGTTAATTCTATTCAAAGTTTCATCATAAATTGACTCCATCCCCATTTCCAGATCAACATCATAACGATCACAATAACTTTCTAACAAAGCTACCTTTTCAAAATCAATACAATCAGGTCTTGTTCCAACAGAAAGACCAATAGTATCTTCAGGACAAACAGCTAAAGCTTCGTCATACATAGCCTTTAAAAAATGTGCAGGAGCATAAGTATTTGTATTGGGTTGAAAATAGATAATGAATTTATCAGCCCTGTACCCTTCTCGCGCTCTTTTAATGCCTTCTTCCACCTGTTCACGAATTGTTGGTAATTTTCGTGCAGATTCAGGTGTAAATGAATCTACATTACAATATGAACAACCGCCATACCCCTTACTTCCATCACGATTAGGGCAAGTAAAATTCCCATCCACAATGACTTTATATACGCGTTGACCATTATATTTCTTTTTCAAGTAAGATCCATAATGATTATATGGCTTTTGTCCTATATCTAATAATGTACTCATAAATACAAAGATAGAAAGATTTCATAGGATTTAATTATTGGAAACACATTATGTCCCTTACAATGATCGAATCTTTACACAATTTAGTATCTTTATAAGTTATATTAGGAAATTATGAAAAGATTAACTCTTAAAGATATCGCAAAAGCGCTAAACTTATCAGCTCCCACCATTTCCAAAGCCTTATCCGATAGTTACGAAATAAATAAAGAAACAAAAGAGAAGATCATTGCTTATGCCCATGAACATAATTACCAGTATAATGCATTAGCTAGAAGTTTAAAAACCGGTAAAACCAATATTATAGGAGTTATTGTTTCGACGATCAGTAATTCATTCTTTTCACAAATTTTGGAAGGAATAGAAGAGTCCTCGCTTTTTCAGAAATACAATATCATTATTATGCAAAGTCGAGAAAGCCCTGCAGTAGAAAAAAAATGTATTGACATCCTATATTCAAAAGGCGTTGATGGTATATTAATTTCACCTGTATCAGATAGTGCTAACTTAAGTTATTTACAACAACTCCATAATGGCAATTGTCCTATTGTTATCTTCGATCGTATCAATAATAATCTACAAACCTTCAAAATAGGAATTGATAATAAAAAAGCAGCACAAAAAGCAACGCAAGAACTTATTGATAGAAACTACAGCAAGATACTGCACATTACAGGAGTTGCTAATGGTGTTACAAATGAAAGACTTCTAGGTTTCCAGGAGGCTTTAAAACAAAATAACATCGCATTTGATGACAAAAAACTACTGAGATGCGATCTATCACAAATTCAAATCGTTGAAGAGCAAATCCTAAATAAATTAGAAGAATTAAAAAATGACAATAAAAGTCCTGATGCCATTTTTACTGCTACAGACTTATTGACAAATCGTACAATAGGTTTATTAGCACAACAAAAAATTAAAATTCCATCGGAAATTGCCCTTATTGGATTTTCAAATACGAATTATGCCTTTTCTTTTAATCCACCATTGACCTGCATTTCTCAACCAGCTACAAGAATAGGAAAATTAGCTTTTGAAAAAATGATTCATATTCTAGAATTTCGATTAAAAAAGAGAGAAATTGTCTACGAAACGATAGAACTAGATGCCGCGATTACCATTAGAGAATCTATCTAAACAATCAGAAATGATCATTATGTCATAACATAATAAGGGGATATATAATCCCCTTATTATGTTAATGTCCTCCTCTATTTCTTCCATTACCTTTATGGTGCTTGTTATGCCCCTTTTTGTAATGTTTATTATGTCCTTTCTTATGGTGACCGTGATGATGCCCCCGTTGAGGTCTATGACCATGATCATGATAATATCCTACACAAGAACTAACAGACAGCAATAACATTAACCCTCCCAAAAAAATTGCAAATTTTGCCTTCATAAATAACCTATCCTTTTCAGAAAATAGCCAAATACTATACCAAAAGAGTCCATCGATAAAAATTACAGCTGTTTCATCTCATAACAACCTGTTTATAAAGTAGTTTATGCAACAAATAAATCTGACATAATAAATTACACCTAAATAGGAGATCAGATTAAGCTTAATAATTGGATGAACTCATCAACCAGCAAAAGCCATATATGCTGTCATAGTTATAATCTTGGCAAAATAAATCCGATATAGGAATTCTAAAAGTACCATACATATACCTAAAAAGTCAATACAAGTACAAAAAAAAGGTAGATGTTTTATTTACTCATTATCTCTGCGGCAAGATCATCCTTGTATTCTTTAATTGATATTGCCAGATCCTTTTTTAATGCAATTAATAGTTCGCTATTTTCAAACTCACTATAAATATTATTCAATTCTTGAGGATCTTTCTCAAGATCGTAAAGTTCCCAAAAATCTTGTTCTCCATAAAAACGAATCAACTTAAACTTTGTAGTTCTGATACCAAAATGTGGCATCACACGATGAGGTTGTGGATATTCATAATAATGATAATAAATTCGATCGCGCCAAGATACTTCATCATTTTTTAAAAGATCAAAAAAAGATTTTCCTTGAATTTCTTTTGAAGCAGGAGCATCTGCCATCGCTAACAATGTGGGAGCCCAATCAATATTCAAAACAGGCTGTTCAATGACTGTACCCGCTTTGATAACCCCAGGATAGCGGATCATAAAAGGAGTTCTCAAAGATTCTTCATATATGAAGCGCTTATCAAACCATCCATGTTCGCCTAAATAAAACCCTTGGTCCGAACCATAAATAACAATCGTATTTTCAGCCAAACCATTGTCATCCAAGAAATTCAAAATCTTTCCGATATTACGATCCAGCGCCTTAGCTGTAGAGAAGTAATCGCGCATGTAACGTTGAAATTTCCACTCTGCGAGATTCTTACCGGTTAGTTTTCTATCATTGAATTCTTTACTTATCCGATCACCGTAATAAGCACGGTAAGCATTACGTTGTTTGCTATCCAATCGGCTATAAATCCAGTCGGTTTCATAATCAACATTTACTTTCAGATCAAAGCCCAGTTTCATTGTTCCTGAAATACTCATATCCTGATGAGCTGCAGCTTTCCTATTCTCATAAGTATCGTAGAAAGTTGACGGAACTGGAAAAGTAACATCATCATATGCTCCGAGATCTTCTAATGCAGGCAACCACTCGCGATGTGTGGCTTTCTCACCGATTACAAGAAAAAATGGTTTATCCTTATCTCTTTTTTCTATCCAGTCCTTTGAAAGGTCTGTAATAATATCTGTGACATAACCTTTATGATTAACCGTATCATTCGCCTGTGTAATAAAATCTGGATTAAAATAATGACCTTGATCAGGGAGAATAGTCCAATAACTGAATGCGTCCTGAGGTAATGTTTCCAGATGCCATTTTCCTATCCATGCAGTTTGATATCCAGATTCAGCTAAAGATCTGGAGAAAATAAACTGATTAATATTGAATTTTTTGTCATTTGAAATAAAACCATTCACATAACTATATTTACCCGTTAATAGCGCTGCTCGACTGGGACCACAAATAGAATTGGTTACAAAAAAATTATTAAATAAAGCACCTTCATTAGCGATCCGGTCAATATTAGGAGTTTTTGCTAATTTATTGCCATATACACCGATTGCTTTATTCGTATGATCATCTGACAAGATAAAAATAATATTCGGCTTCTTATGTTTCACATCCTGAGCTGGACTAGCATATGAAAACCATATGGGTATAAATAATGCGAAGAGTTTATAAAAAGTAGGTTGTGACATATTGATCAAAATTATTCTTAAAGATAAGATAATCTTGATAAAAAAGGTATAAACACAAAAAAGCCTCTGCTGTATAGCAAAGGCTTCTGTATAAAAAAAGGCACCGACCTACTCTCCCACCTGTTACGGCAATACCATCGGCTCTGGCGGGCTTGACTTC
>NZ_CP066166.1:1786468-2525687 GCF_016132525.1 Sphingobacterium sp. UDSM-2020 | reverse complement strand
AATCATGTGTATCCGTAACGAGCTTCAATTCCGAATGCTCTAGAAAGGAGGTATTCCAGCCGCACCTTCCGGTACGGCTACCTTGTTACGACTTAGCCCCAATTATCGGTTTTACCCTAACACGCTCCTTGCGGTTACATGCTTTAGGTACCCCCAACTTTCATGGCTTGACGGGCGGTGTGTACAAGGCCCGGGAACGTATTCACCGCGTCATTGCTGATACGCGATTACTAGCGAATCCAACTTCATGAGGTCGAGTTGCAGACCTCAATCCGAACTGTGAACGGCTTTTAGAGATTAGCATCATATTGCTATGTAGCTGCCCGCTGTACCGTCCATTGTAGCACGTGTGTAGCCCCGGACGTAAGGGCCATGATGACTTGACGTCGTCCCCACCTTCCTCACAGCTTACGCTGGCAGTCTGTTTAGAGTCCCCATCATTACATGCTGGCAACTAAACATAGGGGTTGCGCTCGTTGCGGGACTTAACCCAACACCTCACGGCACGAGCTGACGACAGCCATGCAGCACCTAGTTTCGTGTCCCGAAGGACTGATCCGTCTCTGGATCATTCACTAACTTTCAAGCCCGGGTAAGGTTCCTCGCGTATCATCGAATTAAACCACATGCTCCTCCGCTTGTGCGGGCCCCCGTCAATTCCTTTGAGTTTCAATCTTGCGACCGTACTCCCCAGGTGGATAACTTAACGCTTTCGCTTGGACGCTTACTGTGTATCGCAAACATCGAGTTATCATCGTTTAGGGCGTGGACTACCAGGGTATCTAATCCTGTTTGATCCCCACGCTTTCGTGCATCAGCGTCAATACTAACTTAGTGAGCTGCCTTCGCAATCGGAGTTCTAAGACATATCTATGCATTTCACCGCTACTTGTCTTATTCCGCCCACTTCAAATAGATTCAAGTCCTACAGTATCAAAGGCACTGCGACAGTTAAGCTGCCGTCTTTCACCACTGACTTATAGGACCGCCTACGCACCCTTTAAACCCAATAAATCCGGATAACGCTTGGATCCTCCGTATTACCGCGGCTGCTGGCACGGAGTTAGCCGATCCTTATTCTTCAGGTACATTCAGCTTCCTACACGTAGAAAGGTTTATTCCCTGACAAAAGCAGTTTACAACCCATAGGGCAGTCATCCTGCACGCGGCATGGCTGGTTCAGAGTTGCCTCCATTGACCAATATTCCTTACTGCTGCCTCCCGTAGGAGTCTGGTCCGTGTCTCAGTACCAGTGTGGGGGATTCTCCTCTCAGAGCCCCTAGACATCGTAGCCTTGGTGAGCCGTTACCTCTCCAACTAGCTAATGTCACGCGAGCCCATCCATATCCTATAAATATTTGATCAAAAACCGATGCCGGTAAATGATGTTATGCGGTGTTAATCTCTCTTTCGAGAGGCTATCCCCCTGATATGGGTAGGTTGCTCACGCGTTACGCACCCGTGCGCCACTCTCATCAGTTTGTAGCAAGCTACTCCCTGAATCCCGTCCGACTTGCATGTATTAGGCCTGCCGCTAGCGTTCATCCTGAGCCAGGATCAAACTCTCCATTGTAAAATGAAGTGTAAGATCAAGACTATTTATAATAAATAGAATTGTCTTGTATTTTAATTTCTAATTCTAAAATTGAACAGGTTGATTTTTTTAACTTTCGTCGTTTCTCAACACTACTCGTTACGTTACATGATTATATTTTTAAAGAACTTCTGTCGCTTCCGCATCTCGCTTCGGCTTTTATGATGTCGGCATTGCGCCGTTATCGATCTTGTTTCTGTTTCCCTTCGTTTCCGTTGGGACTGCAAAGGTAGAAATCTTTTTGGTTTCTCCAAAATAAATGTGAAAATTTATTTTTTTTTGTTTTCCTGATGTTTCTGCGTTTAACCTGAATTAAACCCTTCTTTTTTCAGTACCCATCCTTTCGGATCAGCCGTTCCTCCCTTGCGGAGTGGTGCAAAGATAGCGACTTTTTATAATCACTTCCTAATCTTTTCCGGAAATAGTTTGCCGTGAACCGGTAAACAGCTTATAACCTGACCGATAAATTTACCCATGACCTGTTCTCGGGGCTGAGAAACGGACAATCCTGGCTTTGAACTATAAAAAGGGTATACGGGCGGATGGTTCGTCCTGGGCCTTCTTTTATGGATGCAGTATGCTTTTAGGAAATAGCCAAATGGAAATTATATCTTTTTCAGTACAGCGGCATCATCGACACTATTACTATTACTATTACTATTACTATTACTATTACTATTACTGATAAGGTGATCCATGTCTCCTCATGCTTTCCGCAGGGCCGACATCTTTACTTTATACTATAAAGTATATACTACAAAAGGAGCCAAAAAGGTGGTGGTGTTTTGATATAGCCAAGCTATCCTACGTTGAAATACTCCGGAATAAGGCATATTATAACCTGCTCGGGAACTGAAAGGGAACTGATTATTACTTAGGCTAGGATTTATATAGAGATTACTTAGATTTTATAGGGTGTTTATAGAGCATTACCTCTACTAACCCCCTATAAACCCCCTCTTATCCCCCTGTTATACCTCTATTATATTCGAACAAGATCCCTACTTGCTTATAACATGGTATCACCCTGCTAACAATAGTAGGTTTCTTTTTATTTACTTAAGTACAGTGTGATTTATGACGTTACTAATTACTTTAACGTCGTGCTATCATCTTATCAAAACAATGCTGCTCCATGAAGCAATCACACCTTGAAATCCCTTTAAATAAATGAAAGCTATAGCGTCCTTACGATGAGCATCGTAATATTAAGGAAAAATAAAATTGAAGTAAAAATCAAAATATACGTAAAGAAGCTCTGATTCATTTTATTAAGGAAAAGGCCTAAAAATAAAAAAGTCATCTCCGTTGAGATGACCTTAATAATCTTATTCCATAAATATTTCAAAAGCCGATTTCTACTTTTTAAAAACCCAAAATCGCTGAAGTGTATAATTAAATCCCAAGGAAACAATAATCTCCACTATCACTTTGGAGACTAATGGGTGTAAGTGCCATATATCATCCAATAAATAAATACCACCCGACTTTAATAAAATACTTCCTGCAACTACAACTACAAATTTACCGAGCTGCTGGCCCAATGGGGCGGCAGTATTATTGAAAGACCAATAACGGTTAATAACGAAATTAACAATGGCTCCTAAAGAGCCACTGATTACATTTGAGAATGCTGGAGAAAAACTCAGCACTTTATAACAAAAAGTATAAATACCAAAATCGGAAAGACCACCTACAAAAGCAGATAACTGCGCCCTAAAGAACTCTTTGATTTTTGGGTTCATATCTTATAAATTTTCTGACTCTTTAGTTTTCTTCTCTTCAGCATCTCTGATATCGCCTAAATCTAATAACTTTTTAGTATCAATAGAATTGATAACAAAAAGAATAGCACAGATACCCATCACTAAGTAATGAATTGCACCTACAAAAAATACTTCTATAAGTAAAACAAGACATATAATGACCCTGATTTCTGTAGGCCCAACAATTCCAGCATCTATTGTATACTTATCTGTTACCTTATAACGCAACAAAGAAAGAATCATGGCCCAGCCATACAAAGCTACCAATACAAAACCTGTTAATTCAAAATTACCTTTTGCATAAAATACATACCCCAGACCAATCAGTACCGTACTGATCCAATCCATTACAATATCCAGTGAAAATCCATACCATTTACGCGATTTATTTCTATAAAAAGCAATACGGCCATCAAGAGAGTCCCCGAACCATTGAATAAAAAAGCCTAGAATACCTAGCAGTAGATAATTAATGTCACAATATTGGGCCAAGATAAAACTTGCCATAATCATGACGGATCCAAATAGACCGATCGCTGTCAAACCATCGGACGAAATCCAATTTGGAATACGTGGAACTAAATATGAAATAAATTTCTGTTCCGGATTACTCAATATATTTGTTCTTTTTCTATCTTGAAAAAGTTTTTTATTTATTTTTTGACCACTCATCTCTCTTTTTATTATAACCAATTATTATCACGGTACCACTGAATTGTAACCTTCAGTCCAGCATCCAAATCATAACGCGGTCTATATTGAATATTTTCTTTTGACGAACTGATGTCACATGCCCAACTGGCTGCTGTCAATTCATTTAATCTTTCCGGATACAATACCGGTATGGTGCTGGAATTTTTATAAGCCCGCTCCATAACCTGAGCAACACCTTTCACAAGACTAAATGGAAGATGAAATCTATATAATGATTTTGAAGTGTATTTCTTGAAAATTGTCGCCATTTCATAACGACCATAAACTTGACCGTCTGTAATATTGTAAGATTTTTTATCTCCATTATCGAGAAAACAAGCATTTAAAATAGCATCTGTCAGATCTTTCACAAAGACAAACGTTAATTTCTGTGGCGATTTCCCGATATAGGCATCAAATCCAGCATTTAATGTTTTAAATAAAACAAAAAGATCTTTCTCTTTGGGACCATACACGGCGGTGGGGCGAATAATCGAAAGCTTATTAGCTGCATATTTTTCAAGCATGCGTTCTGCTAACACCTTACTTCGACCATAAGCAGTCACAGGATGATACTCATTTTGTTCATTGATAGCTGGTGCATCATAGGCCACCGGGCCAATAGCTGCCAAACTACTGATAAAAACAAAACGTTCAAGAGGAATATTAGCCTGAAATACCGCATCTGCTAAAACTTCAGTATAACCGACATTAACATCAACAAGATCCTGCTCATTCTTCGCTCTAGTCATAGCTGCTCCATGAACAATATAGGCATATTGCTCTTGCTCCAGCAGTTTCAATAATGAATCCTTATCTTTAAAATCAGGATAAACAAATTGATCAACAAAAGACTTTATTTCACTGACATCACTGGTTTTCCGAACAGCTGCATGCACCTCCAAACCTGCCTCAAGGGCAGCTTGAACGAGATGATAACCGACAAAACCACTTGCGCCTGTGATTAGGATTTTTTTTCTCATAGCGCTTGCTCATACAAACGATAGCGTTTGTATAATTCTCCATTGATTTGCTCGATGGCGTGATTCATCATATAATTAGTATCAAGCATCCACGAGCATTCTGCTCCTTTGACGGTAAACCCATCGCCAGAGTTTTTAATTATCCTACCATAAAGGCAGGCTTCTATTCCTAATTTACGATACTCATCCAATACGCCAAGCATCAAAACTCGAATTAGGTTTACCTTTTTCAATCCAAAGAGCAATTTAAAAATCCCAGTTGGCAATAGTCTACCACGTTTGATTTTAATTAGAATCTGATTGATATCCGGAATTCCTAAAGCGAATCCAATGACCTTCCCATCCTTTTCAGCCAATAAAGCATATCGAGGATCAACGATCATTTTCATTTCCTTTGCCGCGTAGTTAAATTCATCTTCCGTAAAAGGCACAAAACCTAAGTTTTTATCCCAAGCCTTATTATAGATCTCCCTAATTCGCTCGGTTTCATTTTTAAAATCCTTCAAGTTCATTTGACGAATCTTAATTCCCGAACGGTTTAATCGTTCTTCCAGTTTCTCCAACAACAGCACAGATCGTTTACTTGCTTTATTTTCCATCACTAGGTAGGCACGCAAATCAACTTTTTTTTGAAAACCTGCTTGAGTAACTAATTCTGGATAATAAGGAAAATTATAAGGCATCATCGCTACAGGTGGGCTATCAAATCCTTCGATCAATAAACCACAAGTATCATTAGTCGTTAAATTAATTGGACCAACAATATTAGTTCCACCTTTAGCTTTCACCCAATCCTTTGCTGCTTGAAACAAAGCATTTGCAACCTCTTGATCGTTAATACAATCAAAAAATCCCCATTGCCCTTCCTGCACTTGATTGAATGCATTATGATTAACATTCCAAATTGCGGCAATACGACCGACCAGTTTTTGATCTTTGTATGCTAAAAATAATTGTGTGGAGGAATGTTTGTAGAAAGGATGCTTACCAGGAGTAAGCAAATCATACTGAGCAAGATATAGCTCTGGTACATAATAAGGATTTTCCGCATATAAACTATGCGGAAAATCTATATATAACCGTTTCTGTTTCTTTGTTTCAACGGGAATAACCTGTATCATAATAGACACTTAGATTAAAGATTCAACATCTGCTAATTTGAAGACTTTTACCATCTTCTCAATAGCTTCATCAATTTGATCAAAGCTATGTGTTGCCATTAAAGAGAAACGAATCAATGATTCTTCTGCAGGAACAGCAGGTGAAACTACTGGATTAACAAAAACCCCATCGTCTTGAAGCATTTTGGTTACCCAGAATGTTTTCTCGTTATTTCTAATAAAGATCGGTAATATAGGGCTTTCTGTAGCACCTAAATCAAATCCACTTTCTAAAAGTAATTTTTTAGCATAATTTGTATTTGACCATAATTTCTCAATATGCTGAGGTTCGGTTTGTATAATCTCCAAAGCTTTCAATGTCGAAGCGACAGAAGCTGGTGTCATACTTGCACTGAACATAACTGAACGCGCAGAGTGTTTCAAGTAATCGATAACATCAGCATCGCCTGATACAAAGCCACCTAGAGAGGCAAATGATTTACTGAAAGTACCCATAATTAAGTCGGCACTGTCAGTTAGTCCAAAGTGAGAGGCAGTACCTGCACCTTTTTCTCCGATTACACCTAAACTATGTGCATCATCAACCATAACAGTTGCATCAAATTCATCTGCAATCTTTATCAATTCAGGCAAATTAACAATATCTCCCTCCATACTGAAGATACCATCCGTTGCAATCAATTTACCACTTTCTTCTGGTAATCTAGCAATTTTTGCACGCAGATCATTCATATCATTGTGTGCATACTTGATTACTTTAGAAAAAGATAATCTACTTCCATCAATGATAGAAGCATGATCACGTTCATCCAATAAGATATAATCATTGCGACCAGTAAGACATGATAATGGGCCCAAGTTTGATTGAAAACCTGTACTGAATAAAATAGTAGACTCTTTCCCCACATAAGCCGACAATTTCTCTTCAAGCTCCACATGAATATCTAAAGTACCATTTAAAAAACGAGATCCAGCACAACCGGTTCCATATTTTGCTAATGCGTCTTGAGAAGCTTTGATAATACGTTCATCCGTCGTTAACCCTAAATAAGAATTAGAACCAAACATCAAAACACGCTTGCCATCAATTTTCACTTCGGTATCCTGTCTCGACTGAATCGGTCTAAAATAAGCGTATAAGCCCTTAGCTTTTAATTCATTAACGATTTTAAATTGCGATATTCTCTCGCCTAATTTTCCTTTACTCATGCGATTAAAAGGTATTTCTTAAATTTTATAATTGTTTTTGATTGTAATGATTACCAAAATAATAGCTTCATCATCAACACTTTCAATTCCTACTTCCAAATAGATTAACACAAAATGACTTCATAATACTGCACGAAAAACAGTATTAAATCAAAAACGATGCAAACATACGAAAACAAAAGCTGACTTTCACTTAATGTTAGTCATATTTTTCACATATAAATATCGTAAAAATAATTTTAATTTAACACTTAAATTAAAATCCAAAAATAACAATGCTAAAAAAACACCATTATAATATTTATATTTGCTTTCCTATGTGATTACATTTAACAAACTTAATCTGGTTTGTATTGGAAATGGAATAGGAATAAATATATTAAGAAATTATGGCAATATCATCAGATATCAATATAAAAAATAAAAGAGCTTCATTTGAATACAACCTTCTGGACAGGTATGTTGCAGGAATACGTTTACTAGGCACTGAAATTAAATCAATTAGGGAAGGGAAAGCAAATATCAACGACAGTTTCTGCAACTTTTTCCATGATGGACTTTATTTGCGGAACATGCATATTGCCGAGTATTCGCATGGATCTTTTTACAATCATGAAGCAAAACGAGATCGCCAGTTGCTTTTAACAAAAAAAGAATTAAAAAAATTACGCGTGAAAGGTGAAGAGAAAGGCTTTACAATCGTTCCTTTACGTATTTTCATCAGTGCCAGAGGATTTGCAAAAGTCGAAATTGCCTTAGCACAAGGTAAAAAAGACTTTGACAAGCGTGATACAATCAAGGAAAGAGAAGGCAAAAGAGAGCTTGATAGGATGATGAAAAAATAAAATTTTATTCTCCTATTATATAAGCACCGGGTGTCACTCCCACCCTGCTTTTAAAGAGACGGACGAAGTAGTTTACATCATTAAATCCCAAACTAAAGCACGTCTCTTTAACACTTCTTGTTTTCCGTAATAAGCTCTTTGCCTGTTGCATACGCGTTCGTATGATATATTCGATAGGCGTTATTCCCAACTCATTCTTAAAAAGGCGAAATAGACTTGATTTACTCATATTTGCCTGCTTTTCCAAAATTTCCACAGTAATGGATTCTGAAAGATTGGCATGTATATAGTTCCGAATATGCTGTAATACCGTGTTTGTTTTTGTCTTGGCAATATCAAGTGATAATAGTGACTGCGTCTGTAGAAGACGAATAACTAATTCATTAAATGCTAAATCTGCTAATGCATCTTTCAACACATTATCACCCGTAATGGTCTGAAATAATTTATTAATTAAATCTGTCAATTCGGGTGTATTATAGAGATGGAATAAATTCATATCTAATTTCCAATCTGCTAAATGTTGTTCTTTGGGATAGCACTCATTTAAACGGTTGATCACACCGTCTATCTTACTTTTACTTATGGTCAGCGCCGTACATTGCGTAGGGTCCGTAAAAGTCGCTTCTGGAAAATCGATCTGCATCTTACTATAGGCTGGCAAAACCATGGTCTGACCCGGTAAATAATCAAAGGAATCCACCTGTTGCAAATGCATCACTTTTTTACCCTGAATCATATTAATCATTACCAGATCATCAAACTGTAACGCTACTTTTTCTGACGCTTTATATGTTTCAAAGACATTAAGCTCCAAATTTTCTAACGTAAAAGCTCTCCTATTTTCTACCAAAGTAGAAAGTTCATGACGCGACGAAAATGGTAATGTATTTACAAGCCTGTTATTTATCATATCCCTATCTTTTATTATAATTGGCTGGTAATCAAACTTAGACAAATTGTCTTAAATATCCAATAGTATTAACTTGATTAATAGAAATATTTGCTGACAGTGTTGCACCTATAGTGCTATCGTTTGAAACTATAATGCTATACGAGAACAATCGTTTTCGTTAAATTTGGTATTCAACAATTTGTATAACATTATAAAAATAAATATTATGGCAGCAATTCAAAGACCATCGTTTAAAGAACGTTATGGAAATTACATTGGTGGAGAATTTGTTCCACCTACATTAGGTAAATATTTTGACAATATTTCTCCCTTAGATGGAAAAGTATTTACACAAGTCGCACATTCTACAAAAGAAGATTTAGAACTAGCTGTTGATACTGCCGCGAAAGCATTTGAAACTTGGGGAAAGACTTCAGCAACCGAAAGAAGCATCATTTTAAATAAAATAGCAGACCGCATCGAACAGAATTTAGAATATATTGCCACAGTGGAAACTGTTGACAACGGAAAAGCTGTTCGCGAAACATTAAATGCCGATATTCCTTTAGCCATTGATCACTTCCGTTATTTTGCAAGTGTTATCCGTGCTGAAGAAGGTTCACTAAGTGAATTGGATCAAAATACGGTGTCTCTTATTGTGCATGAACCTATTGGTGTGATCGCGCAGATTATCCCTTGGAACTTCCCTATTCTGATGGCTGTATGGAAATTAGCTCCTGCATTAGCTGCAGGTAACTGTGTGGTTCTAAAACCTGCGGAAAGTACCCCAACATCAATTCTTGTTTTAATGGAAATAATCGGTGATTTACTTCCTGCTGGTGTTGTTAACATCGTGAATGGTTTTGGTGGTGAATTAGGTCGCGCATTAGTAACAAACCCTAAAGTTTCTAAAGCTGCATTTACAGGTTCTACCGCAACAGGTCGTATGGTAATGCAGTATGCAACTGAAAATATCATTCCTGTAACATTGGAATTGGGCGGTAAATCTCCAAATGTTTTCTTCAGTTCTGTCATGGACCACGACGATGCATTTTTAGACAAAGCAATTGAGGGAGCTGTTCTGTTTGCATTAAATCAAGGTGAAATTTGCACTTGTCCATCGCGTTTATTGATTCAGGAGGATATTTACGAACGCTTTATTGCTAAAGTAATAGACCGTGTGAATCAAATTAAAGTTGGTGATCCTTTGGATCCTGAGACTATGATGGGTGCACAGGCTTCAAAAATCCAAAAGGATAAAATCATGTCCTATATTAAATTGGGTAAAGAAGAGGGGGCAGAAGTATTAACTGGTGGCGATGAGAACCATTTGGGTGATGGCTTAGAAGATGGTTATTATATCAAACCAACTTTATTTAAGGGTCATAACAAAATGCGTATTTTCCAAGAGGAAATATTCGGCCCGGTATTAGCAGTAACTACATTTAAAGATGAAAAAGAGGCTTTAGAAATTGCTAATGATACCATTTATGGACTGGGAGCTGGTGTATGGACACGAGATGCTCATCAATTATACCAAATCCCGCGCGCTATCCAGGCTGGACGTGTATGGGTCAACCAATATCACTCTTATCCTGCAGGCGCTCCTTTTGGTGGTTATAAGCAATCGGGTATCGGACGTGAGAATCATAAAATGATGCTCGACCATTACCGTCAAACAAAAAATATGCTGATTTCTTATAGCAAAGAGAAACTTGGATTTTTCTAATCAGCAAAACACAATATTCAAAAATGGGGTTATCGATATAATCCCATTTTTTAATTTCTTATGATACTGATATAAAAGCAATATATGATGACAGAGCGTTTAGCAGTTACTGAAAAAGCCAAAGAACTGATTCGTGAATTAGTAGCTCAACACGGAGATCTGATGTTCTATCAGGCTGGAGGGTGTTGCGAAGGCACACAGCCGCAATGTTTTGAAAAAGGTGGATACTATCCCAGAATGAATGATGCTATGATCGGGCTTGCTGAAGGTTATGAATTTTGGATCGATCGGGATTTATTTGAATATTGGAAATTTTCACATTTCACACTTGATGTACTTGATGGGTTTGGCCCGGGGGGATTTTCTTTAGAGTCTTCTTTGGGGAAAACTTTCAAAGTACACTATAGACTATTTACTGAGGAAGAGTTAAACGACCTATCTCCTATAAAACGTATGGAATAACACGACCTGTTATTCCATACGCAATTTAGGATATCCGATATACTAATCTTCGATTTCCAGTCCCTGTAAAACTGGTATCGGCTTTTTATTGTCATCTAAGGCAACAAATGAGAAAACACCCTTCACCGCTAATTCTCTTCCATCTTTGTACATATCTTCTAAGAAGATCTCCACTTTTACCTTTAAGCTAGTTCTTCCTACATGTATTACTTCCGCAATAGCTTCAATCATACTACCTGCAGGGATTGCTTTTTCAAAATCAATCTTATCTGAGGAAACAGTTACGAGTGCTTTTCTACAAAACCGTGTTGCACACATAAAAGTTACCTCGTCCATGATCGCCATGGCTTTACCACCAAATAATGTTGCGTGGTGATTTGTTGTAAACGGAAAAACAGTTATAAAATGATGTGTTCTCGACTGTTCAATTCTTTCTTGTAATGTCATTTTTGTTTAATTTCTTCCTTGTTCTACGTCGACTCCAATACCTTTTAACAACATTGAAGCATTAAATATTTTACACTCTCCTATTTTCAGTTTATAATCGAATAGCATTTCTCCTTGGATCACCTGTATATCAAAGTGGTAATTCTTTACAACCTGCGGATATTCATCGGCTAACGTTGATAATTGCAGATCATGCGTTGCAACCATTCCCTTTCCTTTTTCTGTAATCAATTTTTTGATAATAGCTCTAGATCCTAAGTATTTATCAACAGAATTAGTTCCTCTTAACATCTCATCGATTAAAAAGAAACTATCGTTGCGTTCCGCTACAGTTTCTAAAATAAATTTCATCCGGTCCAATTCTGCTTTAAAAGTTGACGTACTTTCATTCAGATTATCCTTAATGCGCATATAAGATATCAAATGAAACATCGGAATTTTGAAAGATCTTGCTGGCACTACTGCTCCCGCATAAGCCAAAACAGCATTTATACCGACAGTACGCAGAAATGTACTCTTTCCAGCCATATTAGATCCTGTCACCAAAGCGATTTCATGATCAGCATTGGTATAGGTATTGGCAATAGATTTATCAGATGCAATCAAGGGATGCGCCAAATCGACAGCTTCTATGGGTGTCTCCAGATGGTCAAGAATAATTGGGGTAGTCCATTCAGCATGATTACGCTTCCAAGTACCTAAACTCACCAAAGCCTCTACTTCAGCTAAAGTATCAAAAGCTTCCAAAATATTAGCTTGATACTTAGCTTTCCAGTCTACAATGGCCAATACCTGCTTAAAATCCCATAAAAATATCAGATTTAAAACTGTCCCGACCATCATGTTGTTTCGGGCATCCAGATTACTGATCAGCTTACCCAATTTCTTGAACGCATGGGAAACCGAATCTGATGACCCCTCTATTTTTAATTTTTCCTGTAATTCCTGGTTACGGTTCGCTGTCCAAGCCCTATTTTCGACCAGTTCCATACTTGCGGCATATGAATCTAGCAGATTTCCTACTTTATCGATCCGACTGGAAAAAAAAGAAATTTTGCCACCATTGAACATTGACCAAAGGATATGGATCAATCCTATGATGACTGGGAGGTATGCCACAGATGGAACAAAAACGGCTAAAACGACCGATCCTATAAATATAAAAGGGGCAAGCTTAACATAGATCCGCATAATTGCGCTTCCGAATGTAAAATCTCCGGACTCAAAATAGGTTGCTAAAAAAGACTTTACATCTAGCTTCTGATTCAGATTTGATAAAAGCTTTGCTTGAAAATCCTGACTCCAACGCATATCACTAGCTATTTCAGCTGCAGCTTCCTGACGTTTCACAATCTCGCCACGCTTTGCATCATTAAGTAACCAACTACCTAATACCGCTATACTCAGTTTTGTAGTTGAGCGGTTTAATAACTCAAATAGCGAATGATTTCCTACAATGTCCAGATCGGAGCTGTAAGGATGCTTACCATCTTCCAGATGCATACCGTTATCGTAGATATTGACTCCTGTATTTGCTAGCGTTAGCTCATTGACATTGACCGCTAATAACGCTTTCTGGTAATCACTTATTTTTTCTAATTTACTTTGTCTATTAACCAAAAAAGCAAAAAGAAATATCAGTGCAAAAAATAAAATCAATACAAGAACAAGATTTTCAAGCTGAAATGAATAGAATAGCGCTGCCCCACCAAAAATAATAACACCGAGGCGATAAAAACTATTCTTATTGATCACTCTGTCGAGCTTTTTTACTTCCTGTTCAATCTGTTCCTTATTGCTAAGATATAAATCCATTATTTTATCTTTCATTGAAGTATAATTTGTTGTTTAACGGTAATGAAGCGAGCATAAGCATACTCCTCCCCAAAAGCAATACATATGCTCATGCTCGCTTCCATTATGAATATAATTATTTATGAGTATCCATTTTCAACGGCATTATAGGCACGTTACACTCATTTTGTTTACTTTTTATTAATTATTTAAGGCATTCACATCTTCTTTACCAGCAGTTTGATGTATCATTAGTTATTAGATGCACGCAGTAAAACTGCCTCATTAATTTGATGCATTGAGATCACAGTGCTATTCTTTATCATCAGCCCTATATTCGTCATTTCTCTGAACATTTAATAGTAAGAAGGGATCATAATCCAAATCGCTAAAAAAAAGCCTGGTTATTACCAAGCTTGATCCCCAACCAAAGGGACAAATCTAAATGTATCTAATTCAATTCTATCAAAATCATTCTCACCAACCCGAATGATTGTGACCATTTTTTGTTCTTTCTCATCACCTACCGGTATTACAAATATACCCCCTATTTTTAACTGCTTCAGCATAATCTCGGGTACAAATGGAGCACCCGCAGTTACGATAATCTTATCATATGGTGCATGCTGTTCAATTCCTTTGGAACCGTCCCCACAGAAAAAATGGGGTTTATATCCCATATATGGCAATACCTGTATGGTTCTATTATATAAATTTTCTTGTCGTTCTATGGTATAAACCTGAGCGCCCAGCTCCAGCAGTATACAAGTTTGATATCCCGAACCTGTTCCTATTTCTAAAACCTTATCTCCTTTTTTAACATGCAGCAGTTCCGATTGATAAGCAACAGTATACGGTTGAGATATCGTTTGTCCATCGCCGATTGGAAATGCGATATCTTTATATGCTTGATTCCAAAAGGTTTCATCAAAGAAAAAATGACGTGGTACTTTAGCAATGGCATTCAGCACATTCTGGTCACTAATACCTCTTGTCTTCAGCAGCTGCACTAATTGCTTACGAGCACCTTTTTCTCTATAATTATCTACAAATTTATACGCCATTATGACTCAAAAATACTATTGTTATTTAACAATTACCACTACAAGAACTTTTTCATAACTAATCAATTAGCCTGCAAGCTATTTCATTTGAAAAGAATAATTTTTGGCTAATTTCATCTACCGATTCCTCTAATAAGGATCAACATCGATCACAATGCGTGAACCCGTGTTTGCTTTATCTGCAATAAAATCATTCTTCAACATCTTAATCAGATCTTTTACTTTAACAATACTGATGTTATTGCGTTCAATTTTCAATGTGATCGTCTGAATAAAATAATTACGTACTCTTCCTACTAAAGGGGTCTCTGGTCCAAGAACCCGTGAACCTAATTGCTGGCGCAGACCTGACGCAAATTTTTTAGCTCCGTCATAACATTTCTGGATATCCATATGCTTAATATCGATTCTGATCACACGGTAGAACGGCGGATATGCGAAATTTTTACGTTCAATGATCTCTGTATCAAACATGGCTTGATAATCATGCGCAACAACCTGTTCTAACACGCGGTGTTTTGGTGTGTAAGTCTGAATGATAACCTGTCCTCCTGCCTCTCTTCTTCCTGCACGTCCTGCGACCTGCAAGAAAAGTGAAAAAGCTCTTTCATAGGCTCTAAAATCAGGAAAATTAATCATGGTATCTGCATTGATGATACCGATTAAGCTGACCTTTCCAAAATCCAGTCCTTTTGCAACCATTTGTGTACCGATCAGAATATCAAATTCATGTTCATCAAAAGCACCTATAATTTTATCAAAACCATTTTTCCCTTTTGTAGAATCTAGATCCAAACGTCCTATTCGGACATTAGGCATCAGTAATTCCAGTTCTTCCTCTACACGCTCGGTTCCAAAACCTTTACTTTCGATATGTGGCATACCACATGCGGGGCAGATTTTAATTGGAGGTTCCACGTGGCCACAGTAATGGCAATGCATCATGTTTGAACTCTTATGGTAAGTCATACTGACATCACAGTTCACACATTTAGCTACAAAACCACAGGTGTTACATTGAATTATGGTGGTATGTCCACGTCGATTCTGAAATAGAATCACTTGTTCCTTACGTTCCAATGCTCCTTCTATAGCTTTTAATAAAGTACCCGAGAAGTATGAAAACATATTTTCCTTTCTTCCTTCTTGCGGTATATCGACAATATGGATTTCTGGCAATTGTGCTTGACCAAAACGTTCTAAAAGCTGTACAAAACCATATTTCTTGGATTTTGCATTATAGAAACTTTCAATAGATGGTGTTGCAGAACCTAGTAATACTTTAGTCTGATGAATATACCCCAAATATATCGCTGTATCACGGGCATGATAGCGCGGTGCGGGATCATATTGTTTGTAAGAACTCTCATGCTCTTCATCGACAATAATAATTCCCAGATCTTGAAAAGGTAAAAACACGGAAGAACGGGCGCCTACGATAACCTTAAATTCGTTTTTCATTACCTTATGCCATACCTCAGCACGTTCGTTATCATTAAATTTCGAATGATATACACCAAGTTTATCGCCAAAATGCAATTTGAGACGTGCGGTAATCTGTGATGTTAAAGCTATTTCAGGCAGTAAATATAGGGCTGAATGACCTCTTGCCAATGCTTCCTCAATCAATCTGATATAGAGTTGTGTTTTCCCCGATGCTGTCACACCATGCAATAAGGTGACATCTTTAGTTTCAAAGCACTGATGAATTTCGTCAAAAACACGTTTTTGATTATCATTAAATTCAAAATTGGCCTCCAATTCGAGATCTTCTCCTTGAAAACGGCTGACGACTTTCTCTTTAACCTGAAATACGCCTTTATCAACTAATGCTGTAATGGCGCCCGAACCACATCCCGATGCTTCCATTATCATCTGTCGGGTAACATCCACTCCTTTTTTCAACAATTGCATGAAACCCAATACGGCATCCTGCTGTTTTGGAGCTCGATTTAAGGCATCTAATAAGTTCCGTTTACCATCTTCATCCCGAAATTCCGGAGCAAAAGAGAAAAAAACTTTAGTCTTTGGTTTATATCGTTCAGTAATCTCTTCAGAAATCAATATTATTCCCTTATCAAACATCGCTTTCAATATGGGGAAAACAGACTTTTGACTCAATAGCTTAACGATATCATTTACTTTTAGTTCACCGGCCACCTCAAGTGCTTCAATGATCAGATACTCTTTATCAGTCAAAGTCGAACGGTCGAAATCTTCTGGAATAGCCGAGGCGATCTTAGTTTCACTTGCCAATTTCAAAGCAGAGGGTAAAGCAGCTTGCATAACCTCTCCCAATGAACACATATAATAATCAGATATCCAGTCCCACAACTGTAGTTGTGCACCATCTACGATAGGTTTTTCATCAATGATGTCTAAAATATACTTTGCTTCATAATGCTTTGGCGCCTCTTTCGTTATTTGTTTTACAATAGCAGAATAGATTTTATTCTTTCCAAATTGGACCATAACACGAACACCGACCTGGATCTTATCATTCCATTCAACTGGAATTCGGTAAGTATAGGTATTCGCTAATGCTAAAGGCAAAATAACATCAACAAAAACAGTTGCTCGGTCTGTAAAAAATAAGTTTTGAGGCTCTGGCATATTCATTTCAAGTATCATGTAAAATTACTAAAAAATAAGCCCTCGAAAAAACGTTAATTTCTCCGAGGGCTCATCTTACGGTAATAAAACCGTTAAATTATGACTTATTCTTTAATGCAGCAACGAAAAGTGCTGCCCAACCTACTATAAAGGCGACCCCACCCAGCGGTGTTATTGGGCCAAGAATAGCTGGATTTCCAAAACCTGTAATTTCGCGCACACTTAACAGATATAAAGAACCTGAAAAGAAAAGCAATCCAATTATAAAGGCTATAAATGAGACACGGATAGATGCAGTTTTTGCCCGCGAAAAAGTGGACAGAAACAACAAAGCCAAAGTATGGTAAAAATGGTACTGATTGGCAGTTTTCCAAGTTTCGATATGTTGTTCACTAATCTTACCTTCTAAACCATGCGCACCAAAAGCGCCTAAAATAACAGCTAGTGCACCAAAAAATGCAGCCACTAGGATGATTCTCTTATTCATTAATCGAAAATTACGTCTATATTTTATTAATGCTGGATAAATGTATCAAATCTTCCTCAGAAAAGGAGAATATTTGTTAAATTTATTGTTACAAAGGAGTACTTACATTTGTGACAACTCAGGTTCCAGATATTTTTTAGTACGTTTGTTATTAGATATGAGAAATACGATTATTGTTACTGTCCTACTTTTTATAGCCGTAGTTGCGGCTTCCATCTACTACTTCTCCGACAGCAGCAGCAAGCAAGAAACTGCGACAAAAACACTCCAGTATTTACCTGCTGATACCTACTTTATTGCAGCTTTCAGAAATAACGAAACAACGGATACAATTTTCCAGAATTTCGAACTGTTTGAAGCAATTCAGGGAAAACAAGATTTTGACAATCTCAAAACAATTAAGCAGGATTTCTTAAGTGCGGCATCGATTAAAGGCAAAGTGCAAGATGTGGAAGTCATTCTTTCCTATCACCCTACAAAATCGGGTATGGCATCATTATATACGGTCGGTCTGAATGAAAAAATAAACGATAAGACCTTAGAAGCTTTATTTCAAGGTGTAGATAAAAAATACAAGAAAAATCAAACTGACACGCTAGGTCACCGCATTTACAGTTTTGATAAGGGTATTAAAGATTCTGTGCTGTTCTGTACACTTCATGAAAATATTCTTTTTGCTGGTTATAATCCTTCAATAATCCATCAGGTCATTGATAAATCGGTTAAAAAATTAGATCATAAGCAAATTGAATTCTTCATCAGTCAAAACAGTAAGAATACTCCGTTAAGTCTTTATTTTAGTAATAATCAAATTGCAGCTCTAGCAAAAAAAATCATGCGCAGTAAGTTTGGCATGTATCTTAATCAAATTGATTCATTACAAGGATCTACAGCCTGGAATCTAAACTTCAAAGATGATGCATTAATTTTTAAAGGAGAAACGCAGCTTAACCTGAATCAGCATAACTATCTGCAACTTTTTGCTCATCAATCACCACAAGTGCAAACTTTAGCTAATTTTTTACCAAAAAACACCTCTTCCTACATTAACTATAGCCTTTCTGATATCAATAGCTTTCATCGCTCACTTAGCGATTTATTTACCTATCGAAAGGAAGCTGATAAAATTAAGAGCCATCAAAAGCTCATTGAGAATGAAGGAAAAGTAATCTTTCAAACTGATATTTTACCTTTATGGAATGATGAATTTGCAATTGCGGAATTGGATAATGAGAATATTCTAGGTCTTGTTAGTTTAGCTGATAGCAGTAAATTTATAGAAACTTCAAAAAAAATAAGCCGCAATCAAGGAGATGATATCTACCAATTTGATTATTCCAACATTCTTTATTCAAGTTTCGGAGATCCCTTCAAAAGTTTTCAGCGTCCATACTTTACAAGAATCGGAAAAGTACTTGTTGTGGCAAATCAGACCGGTGTTCTACGAAAGTACCGTCAGGCTTATTTCGATAACCAGATGATGTCTGGAACAGCCATCTTCAAGAATCATAGTGCCATTCAGAGCAACAGAGCGAATGTTACGTTTTATATCGAACCTGAAACAGCGAAGAATACAATCATTAATAACTTAAAGTCGGAGTATGCTAAAAACTTCAGAGATAAGGAACTTTTTGGTTATCAAAATTTTTACTCGACTTCTTTGCAAGTAAGTGGAAATGCTGGTGGATTTATTTCAGGTTTTTATGCCTTATACAAATCTAAAAATCGTTTTGGAGGGACTGCAGCATGGACATTTCAAATGAACTCAAAATTAATCAATAATCCTTGGGTATTTAATCAGACTGAAAACAGCAAATTTATTTTAGTACAAGAGCAGGATCATACGGTCTATGCACTCAGCCCTTCTGGTAAAGAATTATGGAAAACACTCTTTCAGGGAGAAATTTTAGGGCAACCGATTCAATTGCAGGACCGTAGTATACTGTTGAATACCAGAAGTCGTCTGTATCGTTTTTCTCCTGATGGAAAGTTAATACCTGGTTTTTCTGTGGGTTTACCGAGCAATGCCTCTGCAGGTCTTACACTGACAAATTTCAACAATGAAAAAAGAATCTATATTCCGTGCTCAAACCAGATAGCTGTATACGATCTGACGGGAAAAAAGATCGAAGATTGGAAAAATCCAAGCTTGGACAGCAAAATTTTATTTGATTTGAAAGCAGCTACAATTGCTAATCAAAATTTTATCATTGCAGGAACCAGCCAAGGGTCAGTTTACTTTTTTAATGAAGCAGGTACTCTTATCCGTAAAGAAGAGCTTAATGTCAATGGGCAAAAGTTAAAGAACCCAATTGGGTTGATAACAACTTCGGATATGAAGAATTCCTTTGTTATTGTACCGAAAGATAAAGGAGAAGTGATTAAAGTTCCTTTCGAGGGAGATCCGATCAAATTAAAAATTGGCGATTGGGGCACAAACTTTACGTTCAACTTTGAAGATGTGAGTGGCAGTGCGGATAAAGATTACGTTGTTCTTAGTGACAATAATCTATCTGTGTATAACCAGAAAGATAGCACTAAATATTTTGCATACAAATTTGTGGACGATGTCAGCAACAGACCTTTATTCTTTAAAGTGACAAACAATAACGATCTTGTTGCTGTAGGTACAGATAACCGTATGATTTATATCTTCAATGAAGATGGTCTTGTAAGAAATGGCTTTCCTGTAGAAGGTATGTCAAAATTCTATTTTGGTCCTATCGATTTCGGGAATAATTCATCGTATTTAATTAGCTCTAAACGAGATCACAAAATTTATGTTTATAAATTTTAACAAATTGTATTTCAAAAATTTAAAAACAAAAATCAAAAATCAAAAACGTCTCAAATGTTTATAAAAAAATGCTATAAATATTTTTTTTTATAGTAGGTTTGCAGACTTAATACGAATATGCTGACATCAGAACAACTAAAAACACTTTTATCAGAACCTAAAAGAATTGTAATCACTACGCACTTCAAGCCGGATGGCGATGCGCTGGGTTCTTCATTAGGTCTATTTTATTGGCTAAAAGCCCATAAACATGATGTAAGCCTTATCGTTCCATCCGATTTCCCATCCTTTTTAGACTGGTTACCGGGTTTAGAACATGTGCGCATTTACACCAAAGAAGTACAAGAAAATCAAAAATTAATTGCCGATGCTGAAATCATTTTCTGCCTTGATTTTAATGGACTGTCCCGTATCCATGATATGGCAGTTCCTGTTGAAAACGCGACAGGTATAAAATGTATGATTGACCACCATCTTGAACCTCAAGGTTTTCATGATTATGAATATTGGGATCCTAAAGCTGCGGCAACTGCACAGCTAATTTTCAGATTTATAACAACAGAAATGCAAGATGCTGGCAGTATCTCTGCAGATATGGCAACCTGCCTGTATACAGGCATTATGACCGACACAGGTTCATTCCGTTTCCGTTCTACCACTTCAGAAATACACCGTATAATCGCGAGCTTGATCGATTGTGGCGCAGAGAACTGGGCTATTCACGAGCTGATCTATAACAGTTCTTCGGAAGGAAGGTTAAAATTCTTAGGATACTGCTTACTCAATCGTTTAGAAGTATTCCCAGAGTACAACACGGCCATGATTTACGTTACACAAGAAGATTTAAAAAGCTTCGAAGTGATTACTGGAGATACCGAAGGACTTGTGAATTATGCATTGTCAATTAAAGGAATTCGATTAGCTGCATTAATTATTGACAGAAAAGAACAAATTAAATTATCTTTGCGCTCGATTGGTGATGTTCCATGCAATGAAATATGCAAAACATATTTTAATGGCGGTGGTCATCTCAATGCATCTGGAGGAAATTCACATGATGATCTACAAACGGTTATCAATACATTTAAATCCGCTTTACCGAATTATAAAGAAATATTAACAAAATAAGATAGCAATAAAACTGAAATGAAGAAATCAATTCTATTATTCGCGGCATCAGGACTATTATTAACTGCTTGCCAAAATTTTAAAAAGGCTGAAGGTGGCCTAGAATACAAAATCGCTAAAGATGCTGGTGCTGAAAAAGCTGTATCTGGTGATTTATTGTCGGTAGACATGGTTGTTAAAACAGATAGAGATTCATTATTAAATAGTACTTTTGATGCTGGAATTCCACAAATCGTACAATTATATCCAGATAGTATCATCAAACAAAACCCAGGAGATCCAACAGGTTTATTTAAACTTGTAGGTGAAGGTGATAGTTTGGTATTTAAAATCGATTTAGATTCTGTAGCTGCCAAAACACAACAACCAAAACCAGCATTTGCTGATAAATATATTATCTATACGATTAAAGTTCAAAAACACTTCAAAAAAGGTAAGTTAACTGATCAACAATTAGGTGAGCAAGTTACGAAGTATTTTGAAGCAGAGACTGCAAAATTAAAAGGCGCTGAAGCTGGAAAAGTTGAAGCTTTCTTGAAAAACAACAAATTAGCACCTAAGAAAACTGCTTCTGGTTTGCAATATGTTGTTACTAAGGCTGGATCAGGTAAAAATGCGGCTGTTGGCGACACTGTAGTTGTTAACTACATCGGTAGATTGACAAACGATAAAGTATTTGATACTAACCAAGCTGATCTAGCTAAAAAACATAACAAATTTAATCCACAAAGACCTTACGAGCCTTTACGTTTACATTTAGGTGTTGATGGCGTTATTACAGGTTGGACTGAAGCTTTCCAATTACTGAACAAAGGTTCAAAAGCTACTTTGGTTATTCCTTCGGTTTTAGCTTATGGCGAACGTCCTGCTGGAGAAATCCCTCCATATTCACCTTTAATTTTCGATGTGGAAGTTCTTGACATTATCCCTGGAAAAGCACCTGCTGCAGCTCCAACGACAATTCCTGCAACAACGACACCGGCTACGCCTGTAAAGAAATAAGTACAGAAATTATCAAAATGAAAAGCACTTATCGGATCACCGATAAGTGCTTTTTTTTGGGCGGACCTAAATTTAAAATTTATACTATATTTTCACAAGAATCACCTTTCCTTTATATCCAAATTAGGTTTAATAAAAATTCAAATCGCATGATTTTCTTTAAAAATTTTTAATGTTTTCTTTTGCCTTCCATGATAATTTAAAAACCATGTTTAAGCAGTTATCATAGCTATTTTTCATATCCATCTTTCCATTTTTTTACGTAAAAATTACTGCCAGAACTGAACAAATTAAATTATCTTTGATCTGAGATGTTTCCTTCCATAGAATAGGAAGACTATTTAAAAGGAACAGAATCTCAATACGACTAAAGTCGTATGACCAGATTATAAGAATTAATAAAAAAAATAAGAAAGCAATTAAACTTAAATGAAAAAATCAATTTTACTATTCGCGGCATCAGGGCTTTTATTAACTGCTTGCCAAAACTTTAAAAAGGCTGAGGGTGGCCTAGAATACAAAATCGTGAAGGATGCTGGTGCAGAAAAGGCAGTTGCAGGTGATTTATTGTCGGTAGATATTATTCAAAAATCTGATAGAGATTCTGTCATGTCGAGTACTTACGATGCAGGAGTTCCACAAATCCTACAATTATATCCGGATAGTATCATCAAACAAAACCCAGGAGATCCAACTGGTTTATTCAAATTTGTAGGTGAAGGTGATAGTTTGGTATTTAAGATTAATTTAGATTCTATTACGGCTAAAACAAAGCAGCCAAAACCTGATTTTGCTGACAAATACATCATCTATACGATTAAAGTTCAAAAACACTTCAAAAAAGGTAAACTTACCGATCAGCAATTAAGCGAGCAGGTTACGAAATATTTTGAAGAACAGAACGCTAAGTTAAAAGGGGCTGAAGCTGGGAAAGTTGAAGCGTTCTTAAAGAATAATAAATTAGCAACTCAGAAAACAGCTTCCGGTTTACAATATGTAATTACAAAACCAGGATCAGGTAAAAATGCCGCTGTTGGTGATACAGTAGTTGTTAATTACGTTGGGAAATTAGCAAACGATAAAGTATTTGATACCAATCAAGCTGATCTTGCTAAAAAATATAAAAAATTCAATGCACAAAGACCTTATGAACCTCTTCGTCTACATTTAGGTGTAGATGGTGTTATAACAGGCTGGACGGAAGCTTTCCAGTTATTAAACAAAGGCTCAAAAGCAACATTGGTTATCCCTTCTAATTTAGCTTATGGCGAACGTCAGGCTGGAGAGATTCCTCCATATTCGCCGTTAATTTTTGACGTAGAAGTTATTGACATTATTCCTGGAAAAGCTCCTGCAGCTGCTCCAACAACAATTCCTGCAACAAAATTGACACCTGCTACACCAGCAAAAAAATAAGGACATAAATATTCAAGAAAAAAGGGCTTATTGGTAATTCAATAAGCCCTTTTTCATTGGTCTTCTATTTCCAAATGTTGATAAACCCTTCAATGCGATAAGGATCAATAATTAGCTTGGGCATTACGCAAAATTGGCTTGGTTAAGTCCATAATTATCAGAATTTTATTATCTGTAAAACTTTTAGCAATTTGCTTGAAATGGTGACCTGACAAAGTGTACTTAAACAAATAAAGAGGAAATAAGAATAAGTAAGCGTTTGATTTTTATATCAAATGGATGGATGAGTGATTACATCTTTTCTAATTGACGGGATAGATGAGTGCTATAAATCCCATAGTAAAAGGAAGGAATATGCATTATTTAGGTGATTTAGCTACAATATTCTTAAATACAGGAATTTTATCCTGTTCTAAATAATAAAACAGTTAAAATTTTGATCAAATATTTCTCATTTTTAACAAAAAATCAAAAAAAAAGCTGTGCAGTTTTATATTCGTAATAAAACAGCTATATGAGTTTCTAATTTTCAAAGCATTGGCGCTATATCCATCACCGTGATAATGACTAAGTTTCATCAAATTAGGTCGTTTCATCCTAAACATTTATTTTTACCGTCGCTATAACTATAATCCATGTTACTAACAGATACCCATACCCATATATACTACCACACCGAAAACGATTCATTAGCAGAACAAATGCAACGTTGCTTTGATAAAGATATTCATCGCCTTTTTCTTCCAAATGTCAATAGTGCATCGATAGCTGCAGTCATGAAAACTGTTGATGCATACCCAAACAACTGTTTTCCGATGCTCGGTTTACACCCCTGTGATGTAAAAGAAAACTATCAAGAAGAACTAACAAAAATCTATGCGGCACTGCAGCAACACAAAGTGTATGCTATCGGAGAAATTGGCCTAGACCTGTATTGGGACAAATCTACTTTGGAGATTCAAAAAGATGCTTTTCGTCAGCAGGTACAATGGGCTAAAGATCTTAATTTACCAATAGATATTCATTGTCGTGAGGCTTTTGACGAATTATTTGAATTATTAGAAGAACTAAAAGATGAAAAACTTTTTGGGGTACTACATTGCTTTACAGGAAACATTGAACAAGCGCAACATGCTATCGATCTGGGTTTCGCACTGGGTATTGGCGGAGTTGTCACTTTTAAAAAAGCGGGGCTTGACGAAGTGGTTAAACAGATAGACCTACAACATATTGTACTGGAAACTGATGCGCCTTATCTTGCTCCGATGCCGTTTCGAGGCAAACAAAATGAAAGTAGTTATCTGTACTATATAGCACAAAAAATAGCTGACATTAAAGAATTACCAATAGAACAAGTAGCGGCAATAACAACTGAAAACTCAAAAAGAATATTTGGAATCTAACTCACATCATGCATAACATATTTATCATATACACAGGTGGCACCATAGGAATGGTCAAAGACGAAACGGGAACTTTCGTTCCCTTTGACTTTGAATTAATCAAGCGCAATCTTCCAGATCTAAGTCGATTAAATTATAAATTAACCGTACATTCCTTTAATCCCATTATTGATTCTTCCAATATGAAGCCTGAAATATGGATTGAAATGGCACAGATCATTAAGGACAATTACGATGAATATGATGGTTTTGTCATCTTACATGGATCAGATACCATGTCATTTTCGGCTTCGGTTTTAAGCTTTATGCTGGAAGGGTTACAAAAACCCGTCATTTTATCAGGTTCTCAATTACCGATCGGAGAAATTCGCACCGATGCAAGGGAAAATATGATGACTGCCTTAGAAATTGCGTCTACAAAGCATTTTGGGGTCTCCATGATTCAAGAAGTATGTATTCTATTTGACAATAAATTATTTAGAGGTAACCGATCTTTCAAATATAATTCGGCAAAATTTGAAGCTTTCCGTTCCCCCAATTATCCGGTTCTTGTAGAGGCAGGTATTCATCTCCAATACAATCAAGATGCTTTATTAAACAACAGTGGTAAAGAGTTTATTTTGCATACCAAACTTGACGATCGCGTGGGTGTTCTGAAATTGTTTCCAGGTATAAGTCCTAGCACAATCAGAGCAGTATTAAATTCGGATGTCCGTTCTATTGTTATGGAAACATTTGGCTCCGGAAATACCACTACCGATCAATGGTTTTTAGATTTGCTGAAAGAAGCCATTGATAACGGTAAGAATATTTTAAATATATCACAATGTAAGGTTGGTTCTGTTGAACTGGGGCGTTATGAGACGAGCACTGGACTAAAAGCGATTGGAGTACTCAATGGTTATGATATGACTTTTGAAGCTGCTGTAACAAAGCTCATGTACCTACAGGGTGAATGCGAAGATCAAAAAGATGTTGCCTATTGGATCGAAAAGGATATCAGAGGTGAATTGACTATCAACGATTAATTTTTTCATAAACTGAATTGAATTTGGATAAATTTTACATAGGATAAAATTCCCGGCACTTGAAGAAAATTCGAAAATTGGGTAATTACTTAACTACAATCTTGTGGCATAAAAAAGAGCGAGCAGATCTAAAGATCTGCTCGCTCTTTTTTTTTGCTTTACTTTACAATAGCTGTCTTATCAGGCAGCACATTAGTTTATAGCGGCAAGCACTTCTGATACCACAAAGTTACTTCCTCCTATAAAAATTAAATCTCCGTCCTGATACTGTTTTTTTGCTGCTTCAAAAGCTTTTACGACAGGGCCATATGCATTTCCTTTTAGTCCCAATAGATGTGCTTCAGCTGCAAGTTCTTCTGAAGGCATCGCTCTAGGCATATCAGGGTTACTAAAATAATAGATCGCATCTGTAGGTAACAATGGGAGCATATGTCCTAAATCTTTATCCTTCATTGCTCCTATTACAAAATGCAATTGCCGATAGTTTGTATGGGCTAAATTTTTCAGAACTTCCCTAATTCCATCCTCATTATGTCCAGTATCGCAAATGATAAAAGGTTTTTTGGAAAGTGTCTGCCATCGACCTTGAAGGCCGGTAAAAGACTGTACTTTTCGCAAACCATTTTTTACATCGTCCTGTGACAGATCATAACCTCGTGTCCGCATATGATCAACAATCCGCAAGACACCTAATATATTTTTTGATTGATACGTTCCTTTTAGATCTAATTCGTATTGCTCGATATGACCTTCCTTATCCTTGGCTTCAATCAGTAAATGATCTTCATTAATGGCTTTAATTTCTGATTGCAATTTGTCGGATGCAAACTCAAGCGCTGCATTTTCAAGCTTAGCTTTTTCTAGAAATACAGGCGCAGTATCTTTATGATATTCCGATACGACAACAGGAGTATCTTTTTTTATAATACCTGCTTTTTCAGATGCTATAGCTGGAAGCGTATCACCCAACATATTCATATGGTCAAAACCGATGTTAGTGATTAAGGATACCAGTGGCATGATGACATTTGTAGAATCAAGACGACCACCTAAACCAACTTCAATGATGGCAATATCAACGTGCTGTTTTGCAAAGTAATCAAATGCCATAGCCACCGTAACCTCAAAAAATGAGGGTTGAATCTCTTCAATCAGTGCATGCAGATTATTCACAAAATCAATAACAAATTGCTCATCGACCATCTGTCCATTGATACGAATACGTTCCCTAAAATCTAATAAATGTGGTGAAGTATACAGGGCTGTTTTATATCCTGCCTCTGCAAAGATAGAAGCCAACATGTGAGAGGATGAACCTTTCCCATTCGTACCGGCAATATGAATAGATTTGAATTTATCTTGTGGATTTCCTAACGCATGAAGTAATGCTAAGGTATTATCTAAATCCTTTTTATAGGCGGATGCCCCGTCACGGGTAAACATAGGTAATCGAGCATATAAATACTCGATTACCTCATTATAATTATGCATTGACAATAAATTTTATCTTAGTTTAAAATTGAATACAATTCTGCCTGTCTGAGAGTCAGGCGCATTTGGCAATTGATTCAATCGAGCTCCACGAACAGCTCTTTCACATTTTTCCAATAAGCTTGGATCCGTGATGGTTGTACCTTTCACTCCGGCACGTGCATAAATGATCACTCCCGATTGGTTGACGCGGAACTCAACAGCTACTTTACCAGCCTGCTGTCCATTATCATCAATCTGAGGTCTCTGCGTAAAACTTCTGTTTTCAATTGAAAGCATCATATTACCGTTTCCAGAACCACCTTCACCATAATTACTGGCTAAAGGATCACCTAATTTACTACCTTGATTGCCAGGTACCGTTCCTGTACCATCACCAGAACCTGTGCCGTTATTCTTTTTGCCTTTATAAAGGGCATTCGAATTTACTGCAGGTTTACTGTCCTTCACTTCTTTTGTTGTTTCAGGCGCAACTGTTTTTACGGGCTTTGAAGCCTTCGTAACAACGGGAGCATCTTCAACATCTTGTGTCACGACTGCTTTGTCAGCGACCTGCTGTGAAGGTGTAGGTGTCGGTATTTCTTCTGGAACGACGCGATCTGGTTTTACATTATTAGCATTGGGATCTACAGAAGGTTCTTCAACACTCATGTAATCATCGCCCATGCCTTCTTCTGCTGTACCATAATTCACAACCATACCGCCCATACCGTATTCATCGGGCATTTTAGTTCCAAAAATGACAAAGAAACTTATCAATACCAAAATCCCCATTATAGCAGTAGAAATCCCTAATGCTTTGGGGAAGTTATTTTCCTCATGTTGAAGATGGTAAGCCATGTATTTATCTCCTATTCTTTAAAATTAGAACTTAAACCTTAAAAAAGGTTTAAAACTCTTTAATCTTTCTTTGGTTCTGTCGCCAAAACAACTTTTATTTTCAAGCGGTTGGCAATATCCATTACTGAAATCACATTCTGAATAGGGACTGAATTATCAACATACATCATGATCGTCAATTCTTCTCCTGTCCTCATTTGCGATTGGATTGCTGCTTCTAATGCATCATAAGGTACAACTGCCTTTTCAACATGGTAAGCTAAATCCGAGGTAATCGAAACCGTCAATGTTTTTTTGGATACAGACTGCTCTCCAGCACTGGATTTTGGAAGTAATAACTTCACAACCTGCGGATTGGAAACAGCAGATGCCAACAAAAAGAATAACATCAGAAAGAACATGATGTCGTTCAATGCTGAAGTATGTACTTCAGCTGCTGGTTTATTTTTTCTACTTCTTAGATTCATTATTCTAAATTTTAATTGATTAATTAGCTATACGACCCTGCGATTATGCGCCAGGTTCATCTAATAAATCAATAAATTCAACTGCATCTGTCTCCATACGTAAGATCAAACGCTCCACCATCATATTTAGGATATGGTAACCAATATATGCTAAGATACCAACTGTTAAGCCAGATGCCGAAGCTACCATCTTCACATAAAGACCTCCGGATACTGAACCAATATCAATACCACCAGCCATCTCTACTTCATGGAAAATTGTAATTACTCCAAAAATTGTTCCTACGAAACCAAGCATCGGCGCAATACCTGCAATAATACCTAGAATATTAATGTTCTTTTCCAATTTAGCAACCTCAAGTTTACCTACATTCTCAATAGCACCTTCAATATCTTTGATTGGACGTCCTACACGTAGTAATCCCTTTTGCAACATACGTCCTAATGCTGAGTGACTCGAACGGCAAACTGCTAAAGCAGCGTCCAATTTACCAGAAAGCACACTTGCTTTTACTTGTGACATTAGTGAAACATCATACTTTGCAGCTTTACGAATAGTCAGAAAACGCTCAAAGAAGATGATCAAACCAATAAACAACAATAATAAAATGGGAACCATAATCCATCCCCCCTTCATCATCATTTGAATTAAGCTCAAATTTTCGTCTCTTACTACAGGTACTGCTTGCTGTGCAGCTTGATTAACGGTGTCCAAAAGATTGCTGTCGCTTTGAATCAATGACATAATAATTTATAATTTTAAAATTGTTTATATTAGACTATTTCGCTATTTTCTCTACCCATGCTCCTGAAAAAGTCTTCGCGACAGTTGCCTGGTCCCGATCTGCTTCTTCTTTTGTCATGTAGGTATCCCAAATCACACGTTTTTTATTTCTTTTAAATTTGCTATCAACTGCCCGCACAGTTTGATAACCTTTTTTACGCAACCTCTGCACTTCCTCTTCTGCCAACTCCATTGTTTTTGGCGTGGCAATAACCAATTGATAATTTGGCTGTGCTACAGGTACTGATTCTTTTACGACTACCGTTTCCTTTAGTGTTGTTTGAAGTGCTGCTGTATCCACTTTTAAAGAATCAACTATTGCAGTTGAATCTTGCTTCAATTGTGTACTATCGATTTTAGGTAGTGTATCCACTGGTGCGGGAACGACGACCGGTGCTGTTGCTTGTTTCTTTCCAAACAATTGATCCTTCAATGAAGGATTAAGCAAGAAAGCAACAATAACAGATACCACAATAATGATCGCTGCTGAAATATAATACCAAACTGTATTTGATTTAGTACTTCTTTCCTGATAAAATATCGCTGGATCAGTTTCTACTCTTTCGTCAATCGTTTCGGATACAGGTTCATGTATTATCGGCGCTACAGGTGTTTCAACTGGTGAAGGAGCTACCACTACCGTTTCAGGTACGATTTCCTCTTCTACTTGATCTATATCTGCCGGTTCATCCTCGATAATATCTTCCACGGGTTCCTCTCGTTCAGTCGGAGAAAATGGAATATTTTCTTCCAATTCACGATCGGGAATAACAGTCTCTATTTCTGGAGCAATAACATGTCTGATCGGTTCAAAATTAAAACCTGAGAGATCTAATGGTTTAAAAACTAAACTTGAACCATAGCTCACAATGTGTCCTAAGTCTTCAAGTTTAGCCTGTCCATTTTGGATCAATTGATCCTTTAAATCAGCAACAGCATCCTGCAACACCTGAGTTGCGGCATCAAGATTCAGGTTTTGCTGTTGTTGTATGTAATGAATAAAATTAAAACCACTTTCAGCTGTAGAATCAAATTCCACATAAGAAATAGGTGGTAAAAACAGGTCGCGCTGCTTATCGAACTGAGCTGCGGAATGCTTTCTTTTGAACACCCCCAAGCCCTTAACGTAAACTTCAGCGTAACGCTTTAATAGATTATTGATGTTTTTACCTAAATTCATTCTTGTTCCTTATTTGCTAACGCAAAGTTATAATCTTCTTGTATTAAAAAGAAAAGTTTATACCACCAATTATATTAAAACCTAAACGTGGGTAGTATTGATAGCGCTCGTACTCTTTTCCAAAGATATTATTAGCCTTTACAAAAACACCCAATTGCTTTTTAATACGGTACTCTGCTCCTGCATTAAAATCTGCAAAAGAAGGGATAGTTACTTTACTTGGATTTTCAGATCTTACTGTTGCACTTGTATATGTATAAGCTAAAGCGGAAGTCTGCCCTTGTGTAGATAATTCAGCATCTACAAAGAATTTATCCGAAATATTGAATCTTGCATTGGCTAAGAAACGGAATTTCGGCAATGACCATGCCTCTTCATTATCTTTCACTTTGTAATCATCGATATTAAGTTTACCGCTTAAATTAACCAATTGTGAAACACGGACATTCATCTCACCCTCTATACCAAAATGAGTTGCTTTACTTGAATATCCATCATAAATGACATCAAATTTATAGGGAACAAAACCGCCTCCTAATTCTTCTCTACTATTCACATACAAAGGAAGTCCTTCGATCTGCTTGTAAAATGCTTTTACTTTATAGCCAAAATTTGCTCCTGCATTACCCTTTAATCCTGCATATACATTTAGTTTTTCAAGAGTATTGCGTACATCAATATTGCTATTTAAGTAAGGATTTTCTTTTGCAAAACCACGTAATGATCCTTGTTTAACACCTCCATTTGCACCTGCAAATAAGTATACATACTGCGGTACAACTGCAAAATCAGCTTCCACTGTTGGAAAAACATTAAAACGGCTGGTATCTCCAAACTCAGAAACGAGATTGGCACCCAAAGTAACATTATAATTATCACCTTTAAATTTAATGTATGGATTGATCGATGCTACATGATTTTTTGTTGCCACCTTAACATCTTCAACTGAGTTAAAGCTAGCACTTAGATTAGTCCCCACATTAAATGTGTTGACTTTTTTATTCACATAACCGGATATGGCGAATGAATTTTCTTTAGCATCATATTTATCTTTAAAAAGATAAGCATCTGCTTTCGCAGAATAGCTTACCGCCCCGGCCTTATCCACATCTGCATTACTTGTCAGCTCACCGTTGAAATAGATATCATTAAAAGCTTGTGCCTCTGGCGTGGTATTGATTAAATTAGAACTGTTATCAAACACCTGTCCGTAGAAGTTTGTCGAATAACGATTATATCCTAAAGTTCCATTTACTGTAAAAGGTTCGTAAACACGACGGCCAAAAATACCGACATCCTGTGTAGCGAACTTCTGACCTTCAATACTGCCTTTTTGGTTTAAGTGCTTGGCAAATAATCCGAATCGTGTATTTTCAAATTTATCGACGGCCAAATATGCTTCTCCTAAGATGGTATTGTAGTTTCCTACACCAAATTTAACATAGTTACTTGTTTGATCAGCAAGTTGTGAGAAAGGCAATTCTTTCACATTTAACTCACGCAATCCAGTATTGATATCGAGTTTCTTATCTGAAATATTATTATAGCTCAACTTAGGCTGATACTCCCTTTTATTGGTCATATCAGGGCTACGACGGATTTTTACCGCATCTGCAAGAATAGGTTTATAATCACGTACGACATCAAAAGAATCAATTGTCACTGGTGTAGCAGGATCAACTTTTTTTGGTGTTTCTTGTGCAAAGGAGTGCATTCCAGCTCCCAATAACAAGGTTGCTAATGTATATTTCTTCACTGTTGTATTGTGCAACTTCTTCATTATTTCCTATTTCTTTTTGTTCAATTTTTCTAGACGAGCTTTTGCTGTTGGCAAAATATCATCCTTACCGTCATAATTCTCAATCACACTTTCTAAAGTAGATTTCGCCTGGAAGTTATCTCCTTTTCCTACGTAAGCATCTGCCATTAGGATAAAACTTTTTGCAACCCAGTAATCATAAGATGAAAACGAATCTGAAACATCAAAAGCAGATTTAATAGCGGCTTCGTATTCTTTATTTTCATACTGCATCAAGGCAACATTATAACGTGCTTCGGCACCAATAACTGTACGGCTCTTCAATGCCGCTAAATTAAATTCCTTCAGCGCTTCTGCACGCTTACTTTGTTTCAAATATGCTTTACCTGCATAAAGTGATGCATTTGCGATCTCTTCCTCAGATGATTTTTCGTAATTTCTTACTGCATTGGAATAATTCAATGCTTCTTTATAGTCACCGATCTCGAAATAGCTGACCATTAAATTGTTGATCGCATAGCTGTAATTAGATTTATACTCAGAAGTCAATTCTAATTTTTTCAACAGTTGTGTTGCTTCATTATATTTCTTTTGTTTCAAATATAAGCGTGATACACTCACCAAAGTACGTTCTGTATAAGCGCTTGTCCAGTCATTCAAGATAATGTTATAGTCATGTAAGGCCTCATCGGTATGACCTAAAGCAGCATTACTTTCAGCGCGGATAAAACGTGCATATTTCTCTTGAATAGGCTTAGGGAATTTATCAAAATAAGCATTCACGGCTTCAACTGCACCTTGGAAGTTTGATCTTGAGAATAGTGTTGTTGCTGTCGAAAATGTACGGCTATCCTGCTCAGATGTTGTTAAATTTCCAATATTGGTACCAGTAGCATATTTGATATAACCAGTAGCATCACTATTGTCTAAATAGATATTTTCAATAGAACGCATTGCTTGCTTAGCTTCATCCGTTGTTGCATATTGATCCACTACGCGTTGGAAAGTCTTTAAAGCAGCTTCGTTATTATCTTGATTATATTGTACTAAACCGATTGTTACCAAAGCACGAGGTACATAACTGCTACGTGGATATTTCTCCACCATCGTTTGCAGACCTGAAATAGCTTGGTCGGACTGTCCCATTAAGAAATAAGTGTATGGGATCTCAAAAGAAACGTCATCGGCATAATTTGATGTCGGATATTTAGCAATTACAGACTTCAGCGTGGCAATTTTACCTTCATTATTTCCCTGTAGTCCCTGAATGATACCACGTTGGAATAATGCGTAATCTTGACTTGCTGCTTTCCCATTAATCAATCGATCATACTGTTCCATTGCTTTACCGTAGTTCTTTGCTGAGAAATAGGAGTCTCCTAAACGAGCAATAGCATCGTTACGGGTATTCAACTCGATTCCTTTTGAACCACCTGTCGCTAAAAAGCGTTCAAAATAATTTGCAGATGTATTGTAGTTTCCATTTCTAAATGCAGCATATGCTAAAGCATAATTGGCATAGTTGTAAACATCAGTTTTAGCTGCTGCCGGTAGACGTAAAAATTTATTAAAATTGGTTACGGCTTCTCCATATTTACGAACTTCATACATCGCCTCTGCTTTCCAGTAGGTAGCTAACGCATAGATTTCTTCATCATAACGATTTGCTTCAGAACGCATGAATAATGAAATTGCATTTTCAAATGCACGTTCGTTATAATATTCTAAACCTCTATAGTAAGTTACTTTTTGATAAGCGACATTTGCTTCTCTACCTCTTTTCTGAATGGTCTCTAAGATATCAACAGCTTCGCGGTAGTTCTTTGTACTCAATAAAACTTCAGCTAATAAAGTTTTCGCTTCTTCCTGACGTTTTGATTTTGGATAAGTTTTCAGGTATTCCTGAGTGGAAGCTAATGCTACTTGATGGAATTCCAATTCGTAAGAAAGCTTAGCATAGTTAAATAATCCTTCTTCTTGCAGATCTTTATCAAAATCTAATTTTGAGGCTTTGAAGAATGCGTTACGTGCTGCTTGCTTATTTCCTTTTTTCAAGAATGAATCTCCCAATGTAATCATCGCACTTTGATAATATGCATCAGGTTCTGTCATTTTTTCCAATTCTGTTATTGCCTTATCATAATCTTTCAATTTGTAAGCGATATAACCGATTTGGTAGCTATCTTGATTATTCTGTGTTTTTCCTTGATCTTGTGCCTGGAACTTATCGTAGTAACTTTTGGATGATTTTAAATCTCCTTTGATAAAGTAGGTCGCCGCCACAATACGGAACAATTCGGTTTCATTCTCCTGTTTCGTGCGTTGCATGATAGGCAAAGCATAATCCAAAACGTCATCGTAACGTTTGTCCAAGAAATACAAAGCTGTAATGTAATAAGGATAACTTGTTTCAAATGTTTTTGAACCATTCAAACGTTCAAACTCATTTAATGCAGTTTTATACTCCGCATCTAAATAACATAAATAAGCGTAGTAATATATTGATGCTTCCTGGTATTCAGACTTTTGATCTTTTAATGTTTCAAAAAGTGGTTTGGCAGCAGTATAATTCTTTGTTGTAAAGTAAGAATATCCCAATTTAAAACGATATTCTAAACTTTCATTACCTGCCAGATTTTTACTATCAATTTTGGTAAACCACTCAATAGCTTTTACATAATCTTTCTTAGCATAGTAAGATTTTCCAATTTGAAAATATGCTGCTTTTGCGTTAGCACTACTTGGATAGTCTTTGATATATTTCAAAAACTGTGCTTCGGCATCTGTTTCCCCCAATTCTAAAGCGCATACAGCTTGATAATAGCGTACATTTTCTTTCAACAGCGTGAGTTCTTCTGTTTCATCCAATTGCAGAGAGGATTTTGTCCGTAACGCTTCTACACGATTAAATTGTTCTGAAGCAGATGTAAATTTGCCTCTTTCAAACAACTCCATCCCGGACTTGTATGCTTTGTTGATTTGTTGCCATTCTGTTTGCTGTGCTAAAGCTGGTGTCGCCATCAAACTTAGCGCAAACCCTACCTGGTAAATCTTTTTATACATAATATGTGAAATATTTTATATGTTTTTATTTTGTATTGCAAGTACTTAGCTCAAAAAAGCGAAGTAAAATTCATAGTAATATTCAAAGTACTAAATTAAGCCTAAAATAAGGAGTTTTCCTCAAAAGTTATTCACAATTGTTAACATTATCCAAAGTATAACGTATTTAATACAAAAAAAATATGCCTGATTTAAAAATAAAAAATCAGGCATATTGATCTATATCGACAATTAATGCTATCCGCGCTGTCCTGCCAATAGGTAAAGTACAGCCATACGTACTGCTACGCCATTTTCTACTTGATCTAAAATAATAGAGTGCGCGCTATCTGCAACATCCGAAGTAATCTCTACCCCTCTATTAATAGGTCCTGGATGCATAATTGTTATTTCTTTATCCAATGAATCCAACAGCGTTTTATTCAATCCATACAACATGGTATATTCTCTTAGGGATGGAAAGTAAGCGATATCTTGTCTTTCCAGCTGGATGCGTAACATATTGGCTACGTCACACCAGTTCAAAGCTTTCATTAAGTCATGCTCCACTTTTACTCCTAATGAAGTAATGTATTTAGGAATCAATGTTGTTGGTCCGCACACCATCACTTCAGCTCCCTGTTTTTGTAAACATAGAATATTGGATAGTGCTACACGTGAATGGGTGATATCACCTATTATGGCAACTTTACGTCCTGCGACATCTCCAAAGCGCTCACGAATCGAGAAAGAATCTAACAAAGCTTGAGTCGGGTGTTCATGTGCTCCGTCGCCGGCATTAACAATTTGTGCGTTAACATGCTTACTTAAAAACACACCTGCTCCGGCATAAGGATGACGCATAACAATCATATCAACCTTCATCGCTAAGATATTATTGACGGTATCGATCAATGTCTCACCTTTACTTACAGAAGAAGAGGAGGCCGCAAAATTAACGATATCTGCAGAGAGTCTTTTTTCAGCTAGCTCAAATGATAAACGTGTACGTGTAGAATTTTCAAAGAAGACATTTGCGATTGTAATATCACGAAGTGAAGGAACTTTTTTAATCGGTCTGTTTAAAACTTCTTTAAAGTTACTCGCTGTATTTAAAATTAATTGAATATCAGATTCATTTAAATCTTTTATTCCTAACAAATGACGTGTACTTAATTGTTCAGCTGTTGATGACATTTTTAATGTATTCAGATTTTCTTTATTCTATTTCTTTTCTGTTACCAAGATGATACTATCTTGATTATCCAACTCTTTCCAATTCACAATGACTTTCTGAGAATCAATAGAATCCACTTGGATTCCAATGTAATCGGGCTGGATCGGAATCTGTCTCGAAAAACGGCGATCAACCAGAACCAATAGTTCGATACGTTCAGCGCGACCAAATGCTTGGATTGCATCCATTGCAGAACGAATGGTTCGACCAGTCCAAAGGACGTCATCCATTAAAATGACTTTCTTACCTTCTACAATAAAATTAATGTTTGTGCTGTTAGCTAAAATGGGACCATCGTTTCCTTTTCTACGAAAATCATCACGATAAAATGTAATATCCAAATCACCACTTAAAATTGAAGTACCTAACATCTTCTCTAATTCCTTGACAATGCATTTGGCTAAGAAAGTTCCGCGAGGCTGTATACCAATTATAACTGTATTTGAAAAATCTCCATGATTCTCAATCAATTGACGACAAAGTCTTTGAATGGTAATCTGAAATTTTGGTCCATCTAATAAAATCGACTGTTTCATTAAGGGAATGTTTAAGCAAACGTACCACTTTTTTTGAAAAAATCCGAATAAAAGATGAATTTAATATATCCAACGTCCCTAATCTTTATTCAATCGGAGATGCTTTCTTTTTATTGATCAACCAATATACAGGAAGTCCTAAAATAATAAGAATAAATCCTGGCCAGGTATACTGTGGTTTATACAGGATGAGCAAAATACAGAAAGTGGCGCCAATAACAAGATAAATAACCGGAACAATGGGATAACCCGCAGTTTTATAAGGGCGATCCAATGTTGGTGCTTTAAATCTTAACCAAATAACGGCAAACACCGTGATCATGTAGAAAAGCACAATAACAAAGGATATCATATCGAGCAAATCGCCATACTGACCACTTAAACATAGCAAGGATGCCCATATACCTTGCAACCATAAAGAGCGCTCGGGAACTTCATACTTATTATTGGGGATTGCTTGTTTCAAGAACAGTCCATCTTTAGCCATACGCTGAAATACTCTTGCGCCGGATAACACAATACCGTTGACACAACCAAATGTGGATATCATGACTAAAATGGCCATAATGATCGTACCTGTTTCCCCTAAAATTTTATGTGCTGTTGCTACTGCAACCCGATCATTGACTGCAAATGCAATTTCATCTCTGCTTAAAGCGGCAAGATAAACATAGTTACATAGCAGATACAATACCATAACTAAAGAAGTTCCAATCACCATTGCACGTACGACGTTGCGTTTTGGATTTTCAATTTCTCCTGCTATAAATGTTACATTTTCCCAGGCTACACTGCTAAAAACCGATCCAACCATTGCCGCCGCTATACCTCCTAAAAGGATACCACCACTGATATCCGTCCAACCAAGGCCTTTTAAATTTTGATAGGAACTTAATCCATAACTTAAATTTTCTGAAAAATGATTCTCTTTAATCATAAATATACCACCTATGATCAACAGAATTAATGCAATTATTTTTGATGATGTAAAAAAAGACTGAATCATTTTACCACTTCGCACTCCCTTCGTATTAATAAAGGTGAGGACTAAAATAATGAACATGGCTAATACCTGAATCCAGGTGATCTTAAATGATCCATTTTCATATAAGGGAGGGGCATTATTAAGTTCAGGAATGAGATAGGCTGTAAATTTACCGAATGCCACAGCAACCGCTGCAATAGTTCCTGTCTGAATAACGGTAAAGAGACTCCAACCATATAGGAAGCCCGTCATTTTTCCAAAAACTTCTGTTAAATAGGTATATTGACCTCCTGCTTTTGGAAATAAAGCTGATAACTCACCATAACAGATTGCCGCCGATACAGTCATTATTGCAGTAATAATCCAAACAATAATCACCCACCATCCGGAACCCAATTGCCGCATCATGTCCGATGAAACAATAAAAATACCGCTTCCAATCATTGATCCCATTACAATCATAATGGCATCCCAAAGTTTGAGTTGTCGATTCATATATTTTAGGTTGGTTACCTGACAACAAACTTACAAATATTCCTGAAAAACAACAGGTTGTCGAAAAATAAAAAATGCCTTCATTTCTAACTAAAATAGAAATGAAGGCATAACAGTTTTGCGTATATTTAAACGCTTTATTAAAGTGAATTTTAGTCCTATCCAAAGAACTTAGATGGATCAAAACCATGTTCTTTCAAAACATCGTCGGGCACACCTGTCCACACTCCTGGTGTGTTTCCTTTAAAACCGATAGCCTTTACACCGATTTCACTGGTATAAAATCCAGAAGAAGTTAGGTTACGCATCAGCGAGAAAAAAGCAACTCCTTGTTGCATTTCAGGTCTTGCTAATTCGGGATATGCAATATCATCTACAATCGCCAATTGCTCCTGTTGTTTACAGTTTACAAACGCTTGTCCATATCTCTTTTGACTGTGTACATCCAGCCATTTCAATCCGCCACGCATTGGAATTTTATTATCTGGTAAATCTTTTACGATAAACTCGATAAAATCCGGTACTCCAGCATCTGTAGCACTTCCTGAAGATGCATCCTTCGGTATGATGATATCTGCTAAAACAGTTATTGTTGCAAACTCATGTTCATTAAAGAATTTTTCTTCTTGTAATGCTTTAGTACGTTCATATTCAAAATCCTGAATTCCGGGAATTCTGTCTGCTGCATCTGCAACAGCAGTTTTACTATTATCGGTTTTACAGGAGCCTGCCAATAGACCAGTCCCAGCAGCGATCAGCCCTAATGCTTTTAGTGATTCTCTTCTATTCATGAGTTCTAGCTATTTAAATTTTTCTTTTCCTGTAAAATATATTCTGCTGTACGCATTGACAGGGCCAGGATAGTCCAAGTCAAATTTTTATCACCCTGTTGTACAAATGGCCCGGCATCTACAACAAACAGATTTTTACAATCATGTGCTTGCCCCCATTTGTTCAGAGCTGAAGTTTTAGGATCATTTCCCATACGTGTGGTACCACCTTCGTGGATAATTTTTCCTGGTGCTTCTAAACCATATAATGTATCCGCTCCCGGAATCTTTGAGGTTATCACAGCTCCCATTTCGTGCATAACTGACTGAAATGTTTCTTGCATATGCTTTGCCTGTGCAATCTCCTCGTTTGCCCATTTATAATGGAAGCGCAATACAGGTATTCCAAATTTATCGACTTTATTGGGATCTATTTCACAATAATTATCTATTCTGGCTAATGCCGTTCCTCTTCCTGCCATACCTACATTAGCACCGTAAAAACTGTTATAATCCTGTTTTAAAGATTCTCCATATCCACCTAATGGCTTTTGCTTACCATCAGGGCCTTTTGCATTGTTATTTACATTGGGCACCCAGTTTAAAAAACCATAAGAAGGCATGTGAAGCCCGCCTCCATATTCGATGTGATAGCCACGAGGAAAATTAAGCTTCTTATTATCTTCCCACCATGGTGAGTAGATATGTACGCTTCCAACTCCATCTTCATTATAGCGTTTACGGTCTAACAATTGTGGTAAAAAACCGGAGAGACTTGCTCCCGTTGAATCATGAAGATATTTCCCCACAACACCACTGCTGTTCCCTACACCTCCTGGATGTGCTTTAGATTTCGAGTTAAGCATAATGCGCGCACTCTCACATGCACTAGCTCCTAATATGACTGTCTTTCCTTTCACCGCATATTCCTGCAAATCTTTTGTGTCAACATATGAAACCCCGATAGCAATCCCTTCATCATTGGTCAATACTTCACGAACCATTGCATTATCGATTACTTTTAGATTTCCGGTCTTTATTGCTGGTATCACTAAACAGGAAGATGAAGAAAAATCGCCATATACTTTACAGGCACGTCCACACTGCCCGCAATAAAAACATGTACCTCTACCTTTGATTTCTTTGGATACTTCCGTTAATACTGCTCCACGCCCAGGAATAACAGGTACCCCTGCTTTCTTTGCGCCCTTGGCTATATATAGTTCATTCAATCGTGGTTTTGGTGGTTTCATAAAGATACCATCAGGTTCGTTATGTATGCCTTCTACTGTACCATATACACCGATCATACGATCTACACGATCATAAAAAGGTTTAACTTCGTCATAGGTAATTGGCCATGCATCAGTAACACCATCTTTAGGTTTGAAATCATCGGGCCCCATGCGCAATGATATTCTGCCCCAGTGGTTGGTACGTCCGCCTAACATGCGTGCACGAAACCATTCAAATTCAGTACCTGCTACTTTACTATAGGGCTCTCCTTCAAGTTGCCATCCTCCGTATGCGGCATCAAAGTCGCCAAAAGGACGGGTCGTCGAGGCACCGCGTCGGGGAGATTCCCAAGGCCAGCGTAGCTGTTGAGAATCTTTTGCCGGGTCATAAAAAGGACCAGCTTCCAACATCAGCACTTTAAGGCCTGCATTGGCAAGTATATAACCCGCCATACCACCACCGGCTCCCGAACCGACGACAATAGCATCATAGACTTCTGTACTTTCCTTTATTTGATAATTTACCATAATCAATTTTTAATTTTCTTAGAAGCCGTTTATCTTACGATTGAAAAAAATAAAACAACATGCACTTCAAATCTGTTTGGTTATAATTAATTGTATAGATGAAAGGACAAATTAGGTAAAATTACTCAAAATCACAAAACCGTTTTATCGTTTTAGCGCTTTGTAAACAAGCCTTTACAATTACCCTCCCATCATCCCCTTTTTATAACCATAAACCATATCAAGACTAAAATAAAGTTAGTATAAAGGTGCAGTTAAGAAAATGAGTTTTTTAAATGTCAGTATTAATGCTTGTTCATTCAAATATTTTTAATGTTATAAAAAAATACCTCCATGGTTGATCACTTGTTCTAGTAGCTGTCTGCTAACAAAAATAATAGACAAAAAAGAGGGGCTTACAAAACTGCAAGCCCCTCTTTTTTGTCTATTAATCTACTATATTCCAAACTGCTTTTTATAATTTTCTTCAAGCTGTTGTATTTCTTGTAGTAATTTCGTCTCTTTTGTCTGAGATAAAATACTCTTATAAACACCCAGTGTTCTTAAAGCAGTTTCAATATTTGAATATTCCAATTCTGGTTTTGTCTGCGCAATAGCATTATAATAAGACATATTTTGAGTTAAGAACTGCAAATTACGCTTAACAATGTCGTTTGCTTTTTGAGTTTCACCGACACTGTATAAAACATTAATGATCGGTGTATAGTTTAAAACATCGCGCATCAAGAAAACACGTTTCGGCATTTTGTCGTACACTAACAAAGCTATTTCTTTCGCTTCTTTCTCTTTTCCTTGTTCCAAGAGCTGTGTTGCAGTACTTCCCGTTATTGAGTTGACAATTAAACCAATCATACGGTACGATTCTGGATCCAAGTAAGGTGATGTTGCCATATTTCCCCAAGCATACTTCTTGGTAATATCAGTATAAGCGGCTTCAGTATTTACAAGCGCTCCTGCATTTTCTTTTGCAACCTGAATAGGCATCAAACGATATGCAAAACCTTCCTGCACTAGGTACTTGTCTAGACCTAAGTAATTATCATTTGGAACTGTAGCTGCAAAGTAAATAGGTCTTTTCCAATTGTTATCTGCTAAAATAGATAAAATCGACAGTTCGGCTCTGGTTACATAATTCTTATTATAAGTCCATGCTAAAGTATCTGGAATCGTATTTTCCCATTCCTTTGGTACTGTTTTATTTTGGATAACCGCATTTCTATCTACCGCTAAAGCAAGATTTTTAGTTGGTAAGAAGTTCTCAAATTCACCAGAGTTCAGCTGTGCCTTATTTTTAGCATCATCCGAAAGCATAAACTGTAAAACTAAATTTAAATCAGCATGTCCCGGAATTTGAACATCTTGAAAGTACATCACATCACGCACTCCTTTTTTAAATTTCTCTTTATCAATATTGATCGGTAACGCATCAGCATCATTTGCCTTTTTCTGCATTTGAGCCATATACCAATCGGCACTTAACAAACTTAAGTTTACGACACGTACATCTGTTCGTATACCTTCCACTTCCTGTGCATACCACAATGGATAAGTGTCGTTATCCCCGTAAGTGAATAAAATAGCATTAGGAGCACAGGATTCTAAGTAATCTTTAGCTAGATCACGTGCCGTTAATTTATGTGAACGATCGTGATCATCCCAGTTTTCTTTTGCTAATAAAACGGGTGCTGCAAGTAAACAAACCACTGTCGTAAGTCCTGCCGCTGTTTTAGGATTCATTTTCTTACCTAAGAAATCTGCTATCGCAAAGACCCCTAGTCCAATCCATATCGCAAATGCATAGAACGATCCAGCATAGGCATAATCACGTTCACGTGGTTGTAAAGGACTTTGATTTAAATAAAGAACAATTGCTAAGCCTGTAAAGAAAAATAACAATCCAACAACACCAGCATCTTTTTGTCTTTTACCGAAGTGCCAGAAAGCACCTATTAATCCTATAATTAGCGGTAAGAAGAAATACTTATTATTTGATGGATCGGTATTTAAAGAATCAGGAAGCGCATCTTGTCCACCTACCAACATTTGATCGATCGGTTTAATTCCAGAGATCCAGTTTCCTTCTGTAAAAGTGCCGTGTCCTTGCTGATCATTTTGACGACCTGCAAAATTCCAAAGGAAATAACGACCGTACATATGACCGATCTGGTAATTAAAGAAGAATTTTAAGTTATCACCAAATGTTGGAGACTGTCCTTCACCTAATCTTAAATAGTCCTGATAATAGCCAGGATGACCATCTCTATTACTATACACACGAGGGAATAAAACTTCTTTATCGTATTGGTAAGTAGATCCTGTCTGGATTTTTGTATACTTATCTTTATCTTTTCTGTAAGAATAGGTAGGTTCTACTCCTGTAACTTTAGAATCAAAGTTAGGACCTTTAAATAAAGGCTCACTTGCATATTGCTCACGTCCTAGATAACTTAAGAAAGTAAAGGCATTTTCTGGATCACTATTATTTAACGTTGGATTTGCTTTTGCACGGATCATAATCATGGCAAATGAGCTGTATCCGAAAATAATAAAAGAAGCACTGATCATTACGATATTTAAGATCGGTTTTACTTTTTTGATCGAATACCAAATACCATAAGCTAATAATGCAACCAATAACACAACAAAAAATGTGAATCCTGATCCAAATCCCAATCCTAATGTATTGACGAAGAATAAATCAAAATAAGCCGCGAATTTAACCGAGTACTGAATGATACCCCATAAGATCACCGCTAAAACCACTACTCCTAATAAGAATGATTGAATAGCTCCTTTGCTTGTAATTGTCTTTGCTCTCTTAAAGTAAATAACAACTGCAATAGCAGGGATAACAAGTAAGTTTAATAAGTGAACGCCTATGGAAAGTCCCATTACGTAAGCGATAAAAATCAACCAACGGTCAGCACCAGGTTCATCTGCATGGTTTTCCCATTTTAGAATACCCCAAAATACGACAGCTGTACATAAAGAAGACATGGCATATACTTCGGATTCTACTGCTGAGAACCAGAATGTATCTGAGAATGCATATGCTAAAGCTCCTACCAATCCTGATCCGAAGATCTTGATCAAATCTGCACTTGAATATGTTCCATCTACAGATTTTGTGACCACTTTTCGAGCTAATGCTGTAATGGTCCAGAATAAAAACAAAATGGTAATACCACTGCATACTCCAGATCCCACATTCATCCAAAAAGCAATTCTTGTAACATCTCCCCCTGCAAGGTTCGAGAATATATTTTGAATCATCAAAAATAACGGAGCACCTGGTTGGTGAACCACCTGCATTTTATATGCTGAGGCGATAAACTCACCGCAGTCCCACCAACTCGTTGACCTTTCTGCGGTTAACATATAAGTGACGGTAGCAATAATTGCGCAGGCCCACCCTAAAACATTGTTAATTTTAGTATAGTTCATATAATTATACTGTATAAAGATTATAATACGTTCCGAAAATAAGGATATTTAATAAGAAACGAATAAATTATATTTTTTTATACGCTTAAACTCAAATTTGTTACTGCCAGATAGGCTCTATACTAGGCAAAGAACTGGTCTTTCAGAATAAATTAAAAAATTATTAGCCTGAGAATCAATTAAAAGGCATTTGCCGTTCATTTTTTATTTGCAGAAATGAAAAAGCGCCGTATATTTGCATCATCAAAAGTGACCAACACGCTTCCATAGTGTTACACTTTTGAGAATGTTTGCCCGATAGTATAAGGGTAGTACGACAGTTTTTGGTACTGTTTGTCTTGGTTCGAATCCAGGTCGGGCAACATTAAAAAAGGCTTACTTCGGTAAGCCTTTTTTGTTTTAATACATTTTCAAAAATACTTTCATGATGTATTAATCCAATCCTGTCTAAAGGGAGTATGTCCATAATGTATACTACACCAAAAAGATAGTTCTCAATAAATATTTCCACCAGTAGTAAATATGACACCTGTTAGTAGATACTATTCAAAAGAGTTTATCATACAATATACAGCTTGGGATAAGATTTTGAAATTCTACACTTGTTTAACACTAAAAATATCATGGGTAACAGTCGAACTATTATAATAACAAAATTATGCAATCTGCTCGACTTTTACTTTTTCCTGCTCATAATGAGGCATTATTTAAATTTTTACATTTTTTTTTCGATTGAAATTTTGAAATTAAAAACATTTATCTAACTTTGCACCATCGAAAGGATAAAGGTTGACATGTCAATCGAATCTATAAGATAGATTGCTCGATAGTATAAGGGTAGTACGACAGTTTTTGGTACTGTTTGTCTTGGTTCGAATCCAGGTCGAGCAACTTTAAAAAGAAAAAAATGGATTGTTATAAAAACAATCCTTTTTTTTTAAGTCATTAGAAAGTAATTGGCAACATACAAACAGAAAATTCTATTCTAATCCACTATATCAAAAATAAAAAACCATGCCTTTGCAATTCAACACGGTTAAGTTATTCGCCGGTTCTGGCACTACAGAATTAGCAGAAAAAATCGCTACCTCCTACGGGAAACCTCTTGGAGATAAAACGTTATCTCGTTTTAGCGATGGAGAAATCCAACCTTTTTACAATGAATCAGTTCGTGGAAGCGATGTATTTATTGTTCAATCAACAAATCAACCAACAGACAATTTATTTGAATTATTGTTGATGATTGATGCAGCAAAGCGTGCTTCAGCCCATTACATTACTGCTGTAGTTCCTTATTTCGGTTTTGCACGTCAGGATCGTAAAGACAAACCACGCGTAGCCATTGGTGCTAAAATGATTGCTAATTTAATTACCGCAGCAGGTGCACACCGCATCATGACAATGGATCTACATGCGGCGCAAATCCAAGGTTTCTTCGATATTCCTGTTGATCACTTAGACGGTTCGATTATCTTTGTTCCTTACATCAAATCATTAAACCTTCCTAACTTAACGATTGCATCTCCAGACATGGGTGGTTCTTACCGCGCACGTACATTTGCAAAATTCTTCAATGCAGAAGTAATCATCTGTGACAAACGTCGTAAACGTGCCAACGAAATTGAATCAATGTCTATTATTGGTGATGTTACTGGTCAAGACGTTGTTTTGATTGATGATATCTGTGATACTGCAGGTACTTTATCAAAAGCAGCAGCTTTGATCATGGAAAGTGGCGCTAAATCTGTGAGAGCAGTATGTACACATGCTGTATTATCAGGTAAAGCTTACGAAACAATTGAAAACTCTGTATTATCTGAAATGATTGTTACCGATACCATTCAATTGGATCCAGAAAAAATGAAACAGTCTACTAAAATTAGAGTGCTGTCTACTGCAGAATTATTTGGAAAAGCAATTAAGAATGTTAATCAACACGGTTCTATCTCTGATTTATTCGAAGTTGAATAAGCTAAATATTTAGAATTCAAAACATATTAAAACCTTTCTCTTTATGAGAGGAAGGTTTTTTTGTTATAATATTAGCAAGGACAGTAACATTATAACAAAAAAAACATATCTTTGCACCTTAAAATTTAATCAAATTAAAGATGAAATCAATTGCTATTAGCGGTTCTGTAAGACAGAGCGTAGGGAAAAGAGATGCAAAAGAATTGCGTTACGAAGGTAATATTCCTGCAGTTCTTTATGGTGGTTCTACACAAACTCACCTTTCTGTATCCGCAGCTGATTTGAAACAAGTTCTTTACACTCCAGAGGTTATCTTCATTGAATTAAACCTTGATGGAAAAACTGTAAAGGCTATCGTTCAAGACGCTCAATTCCACCCATTAACTGACTTAGTTACTCACGTTGACTTTTTAGAGTTGAATGATGAGAAAGAAGTTACGTTAAATATCCCTGTTAAGTTAACTGGAACATCTCCAGGTGTTAAATTAGGAGGTAAATTAGTTCAAAAATTACGTAAATTACGTGTTAAAGCTTTACCTGAAAACTTGCCTCAAGAAATTGCAGTTCCTATGGAATCTTTAGAGGTTGGTAAATCATTCCGCGTAGCTCAAGTTGTTTTAGAAAACGCTAAAGTTTTAAACAACTCTGACGATACGATCGTATCTGTTATCATGTCACGTGCTTTACGTCAAGCAGAAACAGAAGCTGCGAAAGCATCTAAAGGTGGTAAAAAATAATCTTTCGGGATTTATTAAACAGCTTATTAAAAGGCATCGAATTATCGATGCCTTTTTTTGTTAAGAAAAGTTTAGGGAATTAATTCTTAACACCATCTTAACATTGACTTTATCACGAATTAACAGTGTATCATTACTTTTGAGATCATCTTCAGGTCTCGACTTGTTTTATAAAAGTAATGAAAAAACACATTTTTGGATATCCTCAGATATTCCTGTTCTCCATCCTTATTTTGATTCAAAGTTGTGCTGATTCCGATCATGCGATCAAAATGAAAGGTTCAGACACCGAAGTGAACTTAGCTGTAAATCTTGCAGAAGAGTTCTCTAAGGAAAACGCTGATTTCAGTATAGCTATCTCCGGCGGAGGTTCAGGTCTAGGTATCACTGCTCTCCTCAATGGGCAGGCTGATATTGCAAATTCTTCACGTCCACTTACAGAGGACGAGATTGATCTCTTCAAAGAAAAAAATATTCCTTTAAGAACGGTTGTGTTTGCGGAAGATGCTACGGCATTTGTGGTGAATAAAGACAATCCTATTGACTCCATCAACCTAAAAGATCTAGCAGAAATTTTAGATGGGAAACAGGATTCCTGGTCTAAATTGTCAAACAGCAATTTACCGATCACCATTTACGGTAGACAGAGTAGTTCTGGAACTTATTCTTTTGTCAAGAAAAAATTAAAAATCAAATTCAGTCAAGCAGCGAAGGAGATGACTGGTAATTCGCAGATTTTAGAAAGTGTAAAACTGGATAAATCTGGTATAGGGTATGTTGGCGCAGGTTATATCTCTCAAAACACCAATGTTCAGCAAGGAATCAAAGTTTTAAAAATCATTGATAAAACGAATACAGCTGTATCGCCATTAGACCAAGAGGCCATCCGTCAAAATCGATACTACTTCCAGCGTCCGTTATTCCAATTTATTCCGGAATCATCATGGGAAAAAGTAGAACCGTTCATTTCATTTGAAAAAAATGCGAAAGGAAAAGCTTTAATCGAATCGTCGGGGTATTACGTTATTCATTAATAAAGGTTATGAAGTATAAAAATAGAATTTTAATTGATCGTGTCGCCCAGCACACTTTCAAATTGACAGGATATCTTGTGTTGGCACTTTTAGGTGGTATCTTCGGAATGTTACTCTACAATGCTATTTCTTTCTTTTTAGAAGTAAAACCATTGGATTTCCTAACAGGACGTGAATGGAACCCTACAGCTGCAACTCCTACCTATGGTATTTTACCATTGATCGTGAGTACAACAATTGTTGCATTTGGCGCTATGGTAATTGCGATCCCTTTGGGTATTGGTACAGCAGCTTACATTTCGGAATATGCAAGTCCTAAAGTTAAAAATATATTGAAACCCTTAATCGAAATGCTTGCTGCTATTCCTTCTGTTGTCATCGGTTTCTTAGGAATTGTATTGGTAGGACCCAAAATAGCATCGCTTACAGATCTTCCAAATGGACTAAATGCTTTAAACGGTTCTCTTTTACTTGCTATTATGGCATTACCGACCATCATCACCATTTCTGAAGATGCCATCCATGCTATTCCAAAAACATATCGTGAAGGTAGCTATGCACTTGGCGCAAGTAAATGGCAGACGTTGATCAAAATTACTATTCCAGCAGCAGCTCCCGGAATCATTGCAGCCGTTATGCTCGGACTTGGAAGAGCCATCGGTGAAACCATGACGGTATTAATGGCGACTGGGAATGCAGCCCTTTTTCCTGAGGATTTCTTTGATTCGGTCAAAACCATTACAGCAACAATTGCTATAGAAATGGGGGAAGTGCCTTTTCAGACAACACATTACTTTGCTTTATTTGCCATCGCAATTGTATTGTTCTTCATGACTCTAATAGCCAATCTGGTTGGTGAATATTTTATTAATCGTTTTAGAAAATATCATGCGGCTTAATTTTAAAAAAATAACTCCCATTATTGAATGGGGTTCATTATTACTTTCTACTGGATTAGTCTGTTTTTTCCTTATTGTCATCCTTTACGAAATTTTTTCAAAAGGCTGGTCTGCGATCTCGTGGTCTTTCATCACTGAATTACCAACCGATGGTATGACTAAAGGTGGCGTGCTTTCGCCAATAATCGGAACAGTTATTTTGACATTGATAACGGCGCTATTTGCAATTCCTTTTGGTGTCTGCTGTGCTATCTACTTAAATGAATATGCCAAAAACACATGGCTAACACGTACCATCAGAGCTTCTATACGTAACTTATCAGGTGTACCATCAATCATCTATGGTTTATTCGGATTAGCATTATTTGTGCAGGGCCTACATTTTGGAACTTCACTTTTATCTGCTGGTTTGACATTGGGGCTTTTATCCTTGCCCTATATCATAACGACAACGGAAGAGGCATTACTACGTATTCCTGCGAGTATGCGTGAAGCGGCACTTGCTGTTGGGGCTACAAAATTTGAATCGATTAAAGATGTTGTGCTTCCGGCTTCATTGCCCGGTATCCTCACGGGTGTTGTTTTGACGTTATCGCGAGCGGCAGGTGAAACAGCGCCAATTTTGTTTACCGGTGTTGCATTTTACATTACAGATGTGTCGGTTAACACTAGTCAGGAATTTATGGCTTTACCTTATCACCTTTACATGCTGTCGACACAGCATCAATCTATAGAAGAAGTGCGTCCATTGGCTTATGGAACTGCACTCGTACTTATTATCGTGGTTTTCTTAATGAATTTAACCGCATTTTACATTCGTTATAAATACAGAAAAAATGACCAATAATTTATATACAAAAGATCTGAATATCTGGTTTGGTTCTAAACATGTTTTAAAAGGAATTGATATTGAGTTTCCTGAGAAAAAAGTAACGGCATTGATCGGTCCTTCCGGATGTGGCAAAAGTACTTTACTTCGCTCCTTTAACCGCATGCATGACCTCGTTCCTGATGCTAGAATTGAAGGAACGGTCAGTATCGACGGTCAAAATATTTATGAAAAAGGTATCTCGGTTACGGATATACGCAAGAGAATAGGCATGGTTTTCCAAAAAGCGAACCCATTTCCAAAAAGTATCCAGGAAAATATCGCTTACGGTCTGAAGCTGAACAACCTAGATGCAAGTCCTGCTGTTATTCAAAAAGCTCTTGAAGAGGTGTATCTGTGGGATGAGGTGAAAGATGATCTTAAAAAACCGGCAACCCGTTTATCTGGTGGACAGCAACAACGTCTGTGTATTGCCCGTGCAGTTGCACTTCGTCCTGATGTTATTTTAATGGACGAACCTTGTTCGGCTTTGGATCCGGTGAGTACCCTAAAAATAGAGGAACTGATCCATCAGTTAAAAGAACAGTATACGATTGTTATTGTGACACATAATATGCAACAGGCACAACGTGTGGCTGATAAAACGATCTTCATGTATCTGGGTGAAGTGAAGGAAGAGGGTGCTACTTATGATATCTTTAACAATCCGCAACATGAAATTACGAAAAACTATATTAGCGGACACTTTGGATAAGAACTGAGTGTGCTATTTTGTGTGTTAAAGCATGGAAGAACTATTGTATATGAAAAGGTTTCCTTACTTTTGCAGGCTAAGTATTAAACAATGAATTATCTTATCGTAGGATTGGGCAATATCGGAAGGGAATATGCCGACACACGTCATAATATCGGTTTTATGGTCGCAGATCAACTTGTTAAGGAAGCTAATGCTTCTTTTTCAACGTTAAAACTTGCGTCATATGCGGAGTATAAGCAAAGGGGCCATAATGTATATGTAATCAAACCGACTACTTATATGAACTTAAGCGGTAAGGCAATGAATTATTACATGCAACTGCTGAAAGTTCCTATTGAAAATACGCTGGTTATTGTGGATGATCTTGCTATTCCTTTTGGATCCTTACGTATCAAGCCAAAGGGCTCTGCTGCCGGACATAATGGTTTAAAGTCTATTGAAGCACTATGTGGCGGGCAAGCATACCCGCGTCTGCGTTTTGGAATTGGTGATAATTATCCCAAAGGCAGACAGGTGGATTATGTGCTTGGGCCATTTGATCCTGAAGAGCAAAAAGAACTGCCACAGCTTATCGATCATGCTGTAAAGATGATCAATAGCTTTGTCAATATCGGTATTGAACTGACCATGACCAATCTGAATACAAAATAAAACAAAGCCGTTAACCTGTTAACGGTTTTGTTTCTTTTATAAAGCGATGCTCAAAAAAGCGCAAACGTTTGATATTCGAAAGCCTGGTTTTAATTTAAAATGATTTTCTACCTTTAAGCAGACTTAAATCAATATAAAACCGACTAAAGCATGTTTTATTTCCAAAAAACAAAGCAGAAATGTCTTACTGTATTAGCCATTTTATTGCTTTCTCATCAGGTAGAGGCCCAGGATTCGCGTTATTCTATTATACCGAAACCAAGTGAGCTAACTGCTCAAAATGGAGCGTTTTCTTTAACCTCCAATACCAAGATATTCATCAATAAAGAAAATCAAACTGAAATACAGGAACTGGCAGGTTTAATAAAAATCGCTACAGGTTTTGATCTTAAAATAGAACCGGAAAATACCGGTAAAAAAGGGATACACTTTGTTTTGGACAAAGGCTTAAAAAACAGCTCGGCAGAAGGATATACCTTGGATATTAAATCGGATAATATCATTGTGAAAGCAAAAACTGCTACGGGTTTGTATTATGCGTCTCAAACACTCAGACAGCTGTTACCAAGTACGATTGAAAGCCAATCGGTAGTTAATAATGGTCAGTGGACTATTCCCAACGTGTCAATAAGTGATATTCCGAGGTACAACTGGCGCGGCTATATGCAAGATGTAAGCCGGACATTTTATAGCGTGGATGTGATCAAAAAATATCTGGATGTAATGGCACTCTATAAACTGAATACTTTTCACTGGCATCTAACTGACGATCAGGGTTGGCGCATAGAGATCAAAAAATATCCTAAACTAACATCTGAAAAAGCAACAATTTTCCACCATACAACTCACCAACCTGCTGAAAGGAGTGGTTTCTACACGCAGGAGCAAATTAAGGATGTTGTGGCTTATGCCAAAGCAAGACATATCACGATTGTTCCTGAGATTGATGTTCCGGGACACTCCTGGCCAACGATTTTGGTATATCCGGAACTCGGCGTTAATAATAATAGCTACCCCAATCATGTATTTCCTTTTGTCTCTTCTTGGGGATACTGGGGAAATCAATTTACACCGAATACTTTAGACCCAACAAAAGAAGCTGTTTATCAATTTCTTGATGATGTATTTACTGAAGTTACCGCATTATTTCCAGGCCAATACATACATTTCGGTGGTGATGAGGTACGACACGACCTATGGGAAAAGGAACAACACGTGATCGACTTCATGAAAAAGAATAATATTAAAACGGTTACGGAATTACAGAGTTACTTTGTGACCCGCGTCTCTAAAATTATCACGAGTAAAGGGAGAAAACCATTGGGATGGAATGATATCTTGACAGATGTTAAAAATCTACCTAAAGAAACAGCTATTATGAGCTGGCTCGGAGCTGATGCGATCAAAAAGGCTGTAGAAAATGGATTTGAAAGTGTAGCAACGCCAACTGATCCTTTGTATTTTGATATTACACAGGCAGATCGAAATGACGGTACTATGAGTGATCTAGCCTACGGTAATATCAATACGCTTGAAAAAGTATACGAGTATGATCCGAGTAAAGGATTAACTAAAGATGAGGAAAAACTGGTGTTAGGTGTACAGGCTAATCAATGGACTGCATTAACACAAGAACTAAAGGATATGAATATCCATAACTTCCCGCGCGTACTGGCACTAGCCGAGACGGGATGGACAGTGAAAAATAAAAAAGATTTTGCAGATTTTACAGCCCGATTGGAAAAACATTATGATCGATTGGATGAACTGAAAGTCGACTACTATAAAAAGGGCGGTTTTACGGTAGCTAAATGGAGTCCTGCAACAGTTACTGAAGAGTTTAAAGAAATGACAATTGACGTGACTAAAAAGGTGTATACTACAGGTCGTGTGCAGGCGGGCTTCCTCTTTACAGCAGGTAAAAACTTTTTAGAAATAGATGGTGTCGAACTTTTGGAAAATGGTCAGGTGATCAGCGCAGACAAACATCACGCATTAGCAGATAAATTTAGAGGGACAAATAAGATCAAACCATTCTTCTTCAATTTTGAAGTGAAACAGTACAATCCCAAAGCGAAATACACCGTCAGAGCTAAAGTAAGAAGTGTTGGTGGTACAGATTCTAATGGAAACTTTACTTTTAACCTAAGTCCTTATCAACCCTTCACAGTAGCTGAACCGAGATAAAAGTTCTTTCACAAAAAAGCCTCAAAATTTATGGATTTTGAGGCTTTTTCATGAGACTGTAACGTAAACTGTGTCAACGGAATAATTTAATAAGATTTTTTATATTTAATTATTCAAACGACATGGTCATGAAAGAAAAGACCCCATTCGACTTTGAACGCTTCAAAGATGAAGCTATGCAAGGTCTTTATAACGGGAAGAGTTTATCTCCCAACGACGGCGTTCTGGCGCCCCTAATGAAGCATTTACTAGAGTCTATGATGGATGGCGAGCTAGAGAGTCACCTTCAGGAAGATAAGGCCTCAGGTAATTCCAATCGTCGTAATGGTAAGACCAAAAAGACTGTCCGCGGCCTTAATACAGGTACTTTTGAACTGGAGTCTGGACGGGATAGATCCGGTACATTTGAGCCTAAGGTAATTCCCAAGCGTCAGCTCATTATTACAGAACAATTAGAAGGCCATGTCCTGAGTATGTATGCCAAAGGGATGAGCACACGTGCTATAAGTGATTTTATCCGTGAGATGTATGCTATGGATATTTCTGCAACCGAAATATCCCGTATCACAGAAAGTGTTATGCCTGCCGTTAATGAGTGGCGAAGTCGTCCGCTAGAGGCCGTCTATCCCTTTGTTTTCCTGGACTGCATGCATTATAAAGTCCGTCAGAACGGCACGGTTGAATCTAGAGCTATTTATAATATATTAGGTGTGGGAATGGATGGACGTAAAGATCTGATAGGTCTTTATAGTTCAGAGAATGAGGGTGCGAAGTTTTGGCTATCTGTTCTTACAGACCTAAAACAGCGTGGTGTCGAAGACATTTTAATTGCCTGTATCGATGGTTTAAAAGGCTTTCCTGAAGCTATTGAAGCTATTTTCCCTAAAACTAAAGTTCAATTATGTATCGTCCACCAGATAAGATCAAGTATGCGCTATGTTACAGAAAAGGATAAAAAAGCTGTCATTGAAGACCTAAAGCCCGTTTATAAAGCTGTTAACGAAGAAATGGGTTATGAAAATTTAATTATCTTCGAAGAGAAATGGGGTAAGAAATATCCAATTGCTGCTAAATCCTGGTTGGATAATTGGACGAACTTATCTACTTTTTTCGAGTATGATGAGCAGGTCCGCAAGACTATTTACACCACTAATCCTATTGAAGGAATGCACCGTCAGGTCCGTAAAATCACGAAAACTAAAGGTGCATTCAGTTCTGAGCAGGCTCTTATGAAGTTGATGTTCTTGATAATAAAGGACATCTCTAAAAAGTGGACAATGCCAATGCACAACTGGGGCTTGACGATCTCTCAACTTTATATTAAATTTGGAGATAGGCTCAAGCTGGATAGAGGCTTTTAGAATTAGGCTAATTATCCGTTGACACAGTTTGAGTTACACTCCCTTTTTCATAAACCATTAACATCAGGGTCATTTGATCACAATACGCGGATTTTGATCATCTTCATTGACCAGCAACTTAATTTCCTTACCATTCTTAATTACAGAGGCACTTGCACCCCGAACTGCTTTTTTATTAGTGGATGATTCTAATTCCAATAGTCCTATTATATTTTTCGACAACTCACTATTTTTTGCTGTTAAATCTGTAGCCATTACTTTCGTCACTGTTTTGGCGTCGACTTCCTTAAGATCCGATTCTCGGGCAACTTTTCCATTTATTACTAAAACATAACCGTCTTTTGGATCGATATTTCCTTTATTATCATTTAAAAACTTTTTTAGTTTTTCCTGTTGCAACGTTGTCGCATAAAAATCATCCGCTGACTTTTTGTATCCCGTAACCTTTATTTGATTAACTTGACCACCCTTTAGCATCTTAACAGAATCCTGACGGGTTCTTTCCTTGGAAATTTCACGATTAATTGTTTTTTTAACGTTGTCTTTTAAGGCATCTGGATTTTTCTCTGCAAATGATTTTGTCTTAATTAAAATAACACCATCTTTACCTTTATTACCATAGAGCGTTTGGGCATAAGGACTTTTTAATATTTCCATGGACTCTATAGAATTGGGGTCAATCTTATTTATATTTTCCGATATTTTACCATCAACTACAAATAATGGTTGAGGTTGATCAGGATTTAGCTTCCCTAAAGTCACCTTATCGGATTTGTCTGGGGCATATGTTAATTCAATTTTATTGGATTTATCATTAAAAGTATCCTTTCCGCTCACTATATTTTTTCCGGTGTTTATTTCTGAAGATGTCTTCCCTCCGAATTTAGTTGTAACCAAAACAACACCCTCTTTCCCTTTCTCTCCATACAGATCTATTGCAGCCTTATTTTTAAGCACAGTAATAGCCTCGATATCATTTGGATCTACACTATGAATATCATCAACTTTCTTTCCATCCAATATAAATAATACGTTTTTAGATAAAGATTTAATCTTTATCTTCGCACCCTGCTTAACCTTTACTCCATGAGCAGTAAACTTTGAGGTATCTGTCTTAATTCCAATAATTGAAACGGCTTCCTCTTTTACATTTACACCTATTACTTTTCCTTTTAACGTATCCTGAACTAAACCCGCTTCTTCAATGGTATTTTGCGCGGACTGACCAACGGATACTGCAGATTCTAAATCAATCTCTTTCGCCGAATCTGTCGCTTGCGTTATCTTAGCCTCTGCTTTATTTAGAGTAAATGCACCAGCTGTCAATACAAAAATAGGCAACATAAATGCGTACTTTCCGAGCTGTATTTTTGCAGATCTTTTTTTATTCATCATCATTATCCTTCGCTTTAGTGTCTTAAAACTAAACTGATTTCCTAATGTCGCCGACCCGCCGCTAGCATTGACACGTAGCAAGCTATACTGGTAGGTCTGTCTATCTACGCCATTATTGAGTACTTGCTGATCTGTTAGAAATTCCAAATTTTCACGGATTGCCTTTCGCATGAGCCATACAAAAGGATTGAACCAGCTGCTGATTAAAGTAAACTCACTGATCAGGATATCAATAGAATGCAAACCCTTTACATGAATATCTTCATGTTTAAAAATATCCATGAGCTCCGGTTCTGGATGATGATCTCTGTTAACGTATATTTTATTTAAAAACGAAAAGGGTACAATGGGTATAAAAACATTTCTAAAAAGATAAGATTGCCACTGTGCAGGTTCAGAATAAATATGAATTCGCAATAGGCTAATCATCTGAATTAAGAAGCGAATTGATAAAATCGTTACCCCTATGAAAAGTAAAAGGATCAATACATTATTTAAGGTAAAGACCGATTTGTCCACCTCTTGTCCGAGATCCATTGACCAATCCATCGCGATCTCCCCTACGGATGGAATTGGTTTTCTAAACCAGGATTGAATATCTAAGAACGGATAGGTAAATGAAAATAAAATACCTGTAATAAAATACATGCGGTTAAGCAGGTAAAATGTCAGATTCTTTAATAACAATACATATCCTAAGTATACAACACTTAGTAATACATTAATCTGGATCGCATAATTTAGGATATTTTCCATGGTTACTAGCTTTTATTTTCCTTGATCATTTGCATGATTTCTTCCAATTCGGATGCAGATAGCTTTTCTTCTTTCACAAAAAATGTAACCATCTCCTTATATGAATTCTTAAAATAGTCTCCTACGAAAGAGTGCATAAATGTCTCTTTATAATCTTCTTCAGAAATCAACGGTTCGTATCGATTTGCATTTGCATACTTAACTGACTTTACGAATCCCTTTTTTTCTAGATTTTTAACTGTAGAGGCCAATGTCGTATAAGGCATCTTCTCGCCTTTGATATTGTCCAAAATCTCTTTCACAAAACATGCCTTAAGATTCCAAATGGCCTGCATCGCCTGTTCTTCTTGTGCTGTTAACTTTTCCATACCTGATTATTAAACTACTAATTACACACAAGTCTACGAAATAATCGTAATAATTCAAATTAATAATTCTTTTTTTTTATTCTCTGGATTTTCAAATACTATTTCTCCATTGAAAAAAATGAAACACGAAATGCCAAAGCTGTCCTTGCTTATAGATAAAGAGCATTATTATCAGAAGTCAATATTGTGATCAAGTTCAAGATATCCGCCTTGTCTAGTAATTCCCGATAAAAGTAAATTTTCAATAGATCTATGGCTGATAAACATGCTTTGACTGGGCCTGAATTAATATTCTAAATCCAAACCATATTCTATCATGCTATTCAAATCTTCAATAAATTTGAAAACAACTTACATTTATAATTGTGACAATTTTGTTAATAGCTAAAAACGCATTCAATTTTTTTTAGATTTGGTTCTATACATTTCATTACGATAAGGGTATTTCATTTATGGATTTCGATTTTAGGTTAAAAGTTTTTTACGTTGCGGCCAATACGCTCAACTTCACAAAAGCGGCATCAGAGCTTTTTATCTCACAGCCAGCTGTAAGTAAAAATATACAGGAGATTGAAAACTCCATTGGTACACCGTTATTTGAACGATTAGGCAACCGGCTTGCCCTTACTCCTGCTGGAAAGATTCTTTATAAACATGCGCAGGTCATTTTGGAACAATACAATCAGGCGACTTATGAAATCAACGAAATAACAGGAAAGCAAAATGGAAATCTCTTCCTGGGAATCAGCACAACGATTTCTCAATATGTAATTCCTAAAATGTTAGTGGAGTTTAATCTCCATTTTCCACAAAATGAAATAAAAGTCACGCAGGCTAATTCAAAACGGGTTGAGCAACTTCTCATCAAGAACGAAATTCATCTGGGGATTACAGAGGGATTGCCAGATAATAGATCATTAAAATTCACACCCTATATCAAAGATGAAATTGTTTTGGTCACCCGCAATACTAATCCTTTATGTAAAGAAGAGAGATTTGTCTTAAATGACATCTATAAATTAGCATTCGTATTCCGGGAACCTGGATCTGGAACTCGTGATATCATCGATTGCAAATTGAAAGAAGCTGGAATTTCGTTGCAACATCTCCATACAGAAATTATTTTATCATCCTCCGAAAGTATTAAAAGGTATCTTAAATACAGTAATACAGCGGCATTTCTCTCAATCCATGCAATACAAGAAGAGCTTAAAAACGGTGATTTAAAAATCATTGAGTTAGAAGATTTTAGCATAGAGCGTTATTTCTACATCACCCATTTGGTTGGAGGACTTGCTGGCCTTCCACTAAAATTCATGAACTTTATTCAACAGCATAAGGGTAAAATCTACTCATAACATTTCGTTATAACAGATAATAATTATGAATTATAACAGCATTCTGTAATAGGGTACATTTGTTTAAAACCTAGTATGAATGGAAGAGGATATTAAAAAAATTAGGAGGAGTAGCAATACCATTATTATCGTGACGAGCATATTATTATGCTTCATTGTTTTATCTGCTTATATGACAAATGCTTTAGCGCATAAATCTCCTGATAAAGAATCTGAACATAGCGAAATAATTAACCATGTTGATCAATTAAAACTGACACCTTATGCTGACAATGCCGAAGATAAAATGGCAAGCTATGGTGAAAAACTGATAAGGGAGACTTACAACTATTTTTATGAAAAAGATGGAAGTAAAATTGGTAATCATCTGGCCTGTACCAATTGCCACCTCAATGGCGGAACAAAATCATTTGCGGCTCCCTATGTAGGGCTTACAGGTGTTTTCCCGATTTACATTGGCAGAGAAGATAAAGTGGAATCATTAGAAGAGCGTATCAACGGTTGTTTTGAACGTAGCATGAACGGAAAAGCTATTGATGTGAACAGTACCGAAATGAGGGCAATTGTTACCTATATTAAACATATCAGTAAAGATACGCCAATTGGAAAGCGAATTACTGGCCAGGGATTTGTCAAAGTGACTATTCCAGAAAGAGCTGCCGATCAAAAGAATGGAGCTACTGTCTTTCAACAGCATTGCCAAAGTTGCCATGGTACAAATGGAGAAGGCCAAAAACTTGCTGGAACTAAAGGATATCAATATCCACCTCTATGGGGAAATGATTCCTACAATGATGGTGCAGGAATGGCACGTATGTTAACTGCAATGAAATTTATCAAAGCAAATATGCCTTTAGGTGCTACTCACGACAGTCCAATTTTAACAGATGAACAGGCATTTGATGTGGCTGCTTATATCAATTCTTTTTCTAGACCAATCAAAGCAAATAAGGAAAATGACTATCCTAACTTAGCAAAGAAACCAAAAGACTCACCTTATCCACCTTATAACGACGAGATAAGTGCAATACAACATAAATTCGGTCCTTTTAATTTTTAAAAAATGAATAAAACAATTATGATCATGATCCTTGCTATCTGTAGCATGGGTAAATTAGCGGCACAAACGCAAGAGGAAGCATTGGTAAAAAATGCGTCATTTCAAGGAGCTGTTGCTGAAAAAAAATCATATCATGCTATCTACCAATTGGATAGCAATGATCCAAAAACAATTGAGAAAGCAATTCGCAACATCAACAATGTGTTGGACGATCCACGATTAAAAGGAAAATTAACGCTTGAACTGATTGCTTTTTCTGGTGGTACTGAGGCATTTTTAAAAAGTACTTCTAAATATGAAGAACAGTTCAAAAAACTAATCGCAAGAGGAGTCCAAGTAGCACAATGTACCAACTCGTTAAAAGAACGCAATCTGACAAAGGAACAACTGTTTGATTTCATCGGTTATGTTCCAAGCGGTAATGGTGAATTGGTGATCAGAGCTCATCAAGGCTGGACAATTGTTAAACCATAATTTGAAAACAAAACATGCAAAAACTCGCTAAAACTATACTTGCTCTGTTACTTGGAACCTCATGTTCTTATGCACAAGATCATCAATTTCATCCTCCATGGAATACTCCTCCTGAATCTGCTGTTAATTTTACGATCCCTGGGATTGACAACATCCCTGATCTTTATGGTGAAATTGAAAATCCACAATTGGTTATTTTCTTTGCCGGAAACCAGTTTATGGTTATCGATGATCTTATCAAAACTTTCAAAAAAGAACATCCGCAATACGAGCGTATATTTGTCGAAACATTACCTCCGGGAATACTGGCAAAGCAAATTCAAGGCGGATCATTAACAATCGGCAATTTGAAGATTACGCACACGCCAGATATTTACACTGCGGGTCAAAGACGGATCACAGAGATGGCTGACTATTTTGATCAGACTATTGCTTATGCAACCAACAAACTTACCTTAATGGTTCCAAAGGGTAATCCGAAAAACATCAAATCATTGAAGGATTTAAAACGTAAGGATGTTCGTGTCAGCATGCCTAATCCAGCTTGGGAAGGTGTTGGCGAGCAGATAAAAACCGCTTATCGCAAAGTTGGCGGAGAAGAACTCGTACATACCATTATGGAAGACAAGGTTGCTGATAAATCTACTTATCTCACTAAAATACATCATCGTGAGAGTCCACTTCGAATATTAGAAGGTCAAGCCGATGTTGCTCCAGTATGGCACTCAGAGGCATTTTTTCAAAAAATGATCAATCATCCGGTAGAAAGTATTACCATTCCGGATAATGAAAACATTACGGCGAAATATATGGCTGGTAAATTGAAAAAATCTAAGAATAAACAAGCTGCTAGTGATTTTATGGCTTACCTCCAATCAGATTCTGCAAAAAACATTTATAAAAAATATGGTTTTCAGGTAGATTAAGCTTTAGCATTGCCTAAATTTTGTTTCAGGTTTCTGCATGGAAAAATCAAAAAAGTCTTTCCTTTTATACTCATGGAAGAGTCAAATTGGAAGGGCTTTTTTTGTATTATGTGCATAAGCAACATTATGCTTAAAAAATTAGATTTTTACCTTATCAGCCAATTGAAAACTTTTGGATAAACAAATGGCGCGTATCAGTAATAACTCCGATTTTTAATTAAAAATAATGTCAAAAATGCTTAGATTATGGCATTATTATTACGAAAACCTAGTATATTAGCCCTCAATTTTATTACATTTGCATAAACACATGATAACATAAGAAGCTTATGTCTGAAACAGCATCTATTATTTTAAATGGTTCGTCATACGAATTTCCAGTTATTACTGGTACAGAAAACGAAAAAGCAGTTGACATCTCTAAATTGAGAGATCAATCTGGATATATTACATTAGATCCAGGTTTTAAAAACACTGGTGCAGCAAAAAGTGCTGTCACTTTCCTTGATGGTGAGACAGGTATTCTAAGATACCGTGGCTACCCTATCGAACAATTAGCTGAAAAATCAACTTTCTTGGAAGTTGCTTATTTATTGATATACGGAGACCTTCCAACAAAAGCAGTTTTAGAACAATTCAGAACGGACATCAAATCACAGATGATGATTCATGAAGACATGAAAAACTTCTTTGCGGGTTTTCCTTCAAAATCCCATCCAATGGGACAATTATCGTGTCTAGTTGGAGCTTTATCAGCATTTTACCCTGAATCTTTAGATCCAAATCCAACACCTGAAGAAGAAGACAAAACAATTATCAATTTATTGGCTAAAATGCCTACGATTGTTTCTTGGATTCAAAAGAAATCTTTAGGTCATCCTGTTGTATATCCTAAAACTAATTTAGGTTATATCGACAACTTCTTAAATATGATCTTTGGTGAAGTCAATCAGGATAAAACTTTTGATCCAGTTGTGATTGATGCAATGCATAAATTATTGATTTTGCATGCTGACCACGAACAGAACTGTTCGACTTCTACAGTACGTATTGTAGGTTCATCAAACGCAAATTTATATGCTTCTATTTCTGCTGGTATCAATGCCCTTTGGGGACCGTTACATGGTGGAGCAAACCAAGCTGTAATTGAAATGCTTGAAGCGATCAAAAATGATGGCGGAGATGCTGAAAAATATTTAGCGAAAGCAAAAGATAAAAATGATCCTTTCCGTTTGATGGGATTCGGTCACCGTGTCTATAAAAACTTCGATCCTCGTGCTAAAATCATTAAAAAAGCATGTGATGATATCTTAGAAAAATTAGGTGTTAATGATCCTGTTTTAGATATCGCTAAAAAATTAGAAGAAGCGGCATTAAATGATCAATACTTCATCGATAGAAAATTATATCCAAATGTTGATTTCTACTCAGGTATTATTTACCGTGCATTAGGATTCAACTCGGAAATGTTTACCGTATTATTTGCTTTAGGTCGTCTTCCGGGATGGATTGCACAATGGAAAGAAATGCGTGAAAACAAAGAACCTATCGGTCGTCCAAGACAAGTATATACTGGTCCGACGGAACGTGATTATGTTGAAATAACACAACGTTAATTCTTAAAATATTTTAATAAAAAAGCATCTTTCGAGATGCTTTTTTTATTTCCATAAACAAATGTCTATTAAACCAGTATATAATTTGTTTTTCCTTCTCTTAATTCATACCTTTTCATTAAATTTGCCTACTAGAATTTCACTTATTAATAATCATTACAAATAAGAATTGTTAGATTTATTCATCCATATCCTTGTTCCTGTTGCTATATTCATGTTTATAGCAATTTTTACGTTGTTTGCGGTATATGCGGAACGTAAAATTGCTGGCTTTGTTCAAGATAGACTTGGTCCTATGGAAACGGGAAAATATGGATCTCTCCAGACCATCGCAGATATTTTAAAGCTCCTGCAAAAGGAATTGATTACTCCGCTACTAGCGGATAAAATTTTATTCCGCCTGGCTCCTATTGTTATTTTCGTAGCTGTTTTCACGGGTTTTTCTGTTATGCCTTGGTCTAAGGATTTTATTCCAGTTAATACACACACTGGCTTATTCCTAATTATGGCTATAGTCTCCATAGATGCTATTGGTATCTTAATGGCCGGTTGGGGTTCTAACAATAAATTTTCATTGCTTGGTTCTATGCGTGCAATTGCACAAATGGTTTCTTATGAAATTCCTGTAGGATTATCCTTAATCGCAGCCGTGATGCTTACGCAGACGCTAAATCTGAATGATATTGCGACGAATCAAGGTGTATTATCAACAGAAGAAATTAAGTTTTTAGGTATTTGGTCTGTTAAAAATGTCGGTGGTATATTTGCCTGGAATATTTTTCAAGCACCCCATATGATCGTCACCTATATTATATTTTTTATAGCGACTTTAGCAGAGTGTAACCGTGCTCCTTTTGATATTCCGGAAGCAGAATCAGAACTTGTTGGAGGCTTTCATACCGAATATGGAGGGATACAGTTTGCATTTTTATTTCTAGCTGAATATGCTATGATGTTTCTGGTATCCATGTTGGGTGTAGTTTTATTCTTAGGCGCTTGGAATACACCTCTTCCGAATATTGGCCCATTAAAACTGGCTGACTGGACAACAGGCTTTGGCTGGGGAATATTTTGGACTTTTTCCAAATCCCTCTTTTTAGTTGGGGTTCAGATGTGGATCAGATGGACTTTACCACGTTTACGTGCAGATCAACTGATGAATTTATGCTGGAAGGTTTTAACACCTCTCGCGTTTTTATGTATGGCTATATCAGCGATCTGGAGAATTTTAGTAATTGTTTAATTTGGTTAATTCGATATGATATTCAAAACGGCTTTTCATGCATTAACAACTGCTTTCAAGGGACTATCTTTGACAGTAAAGCATCTGTTTGGTGCTCGAAAGGCACGCCAAGAACTGGATATTACAAAAGATAATTATTTTGATAAACAGGATGGTATTGCAACAGTGCAGTATCCGAAAGTCAAAATGCCTATTCCTGAGGTAGCGCGATATCAGCTTGAAGTTGAGATCGACGACTGCATTGTCTGTGATCTATGTGCTAAGGCTTGTCCTGTCGATTGTATCGCAATTGAAGCGATCAAATCTCCGGAAGCAATCGGAAAAACTTCAGATGGTAGTGTCAAACGTCTTTACCCGGCTCAGTTTGATATTGACATGGCAAAGTGTATGTACTGTGGATTATGTACGGTTGTATGTCCAACAGAATGTATCACTATGACAAATCAATATGACCGCAGTTCAACGAAATTAACGGATCTGATTTATGGATTTTCGGATATGACCGACGATCAAGTTGCACAAAGAAAATCTGAATGGACCAAATTTCAAGCTGAAAAGGAGGCAGCAAAATCAAAATAATGACTTTAGAGCTTTTTTTATTTTATGCTTTTGCACTTTTAGCTGTAGGTTCTGCCCTATTAGTAGTAAGCTTAAAAAATATAGCACGCGCGCTATTTTTATTTTTTGTTGTTTTATTTGCTATGGCCGGACTTTACTTATTTGCTTTAGCAGACTTTGTTGCTATTACGCAAATCATGGTATATGTCGGCGGTGTATTAATCTTATTGCTTTTTGCATTTATGCTTTCTAACAAAGAGCTGTTGCAAGATTTACAGCAAACAACAGGTTCTTTATTCTCCCTACCGACATGGAAGGTGCTACCTGTTGCTCTCGCCTTTTTTGGAGTCATGATTTTTGGCATTGTAGAATGGCAAAAATCTTTCCCAGCTTGGATGGCAACAGCTATCCAAAATAATACGGTTATCAAAAGTACAGACAATAATATTCATCAATTAGGTATTAAGTTTATGACTCAGTATGTGCTTCCATTTGAAGTTATTTCCATCTTTTTGATGATGGCTTTGATCGGAGCATCACATCTTTCACGAAAGGATTTACAAAAATGATCACCTTAACACACTTTCTAGTTGTCTCGGCCTGTATTTTTTGTATTGGTCTATATGCCGTTCTCGCAAAGAAGAACGCCATTATGATTTTAGTTGGCATTGAATTGATGATCAATGCGGCTATTCTCAATTTTGTAGCTTTCGGAAAATATGATAAAATTAATTATGGAGGTCAAATATTTGCACTGTTTGCAATCGTACTTGCTGCGGCTGCAGTTGCAGTTGGATTAGCCATCATTTTAAATGTATACCGACAATACAGAAGCATTAATCCGGATCAAATTCGTGAATTAAAAGACTAGCATTGAACTATTTATTTGACATATCACCCATTAATACAGCATTGTTTGCTTTGGCAATGCCTTTGCTGGCTTTTCTATATCAGGCTGTTGTTGGTAAAAAAGATCAATCTGGCCTTGTTGGTACAGCGGCGATTATTTTAAGCTTCATCTTTAGTTTAATTACCTTTCTGGATGTCTGGAACGCGATGCCTTTATCATCTGAGATCAGATGGTTTACAATAGGAAATACCACTTTTACAGTTGGTCTATTGCTGAATAACCTCAGCTCTTTGATGCTACTGTTAGTTTCGACAATAGCAGTTCCGGTGCATATTTATTCTAAATCATATATGCACGATGATACCGGCATACATCGTTATTGGATGTATCTCAGTCTATTTTGCTTCGCAATGCTCGGGCTTGTCATCATGAACAATTTACTGCTTATGTATGTGTTCTGGGAACTTGTCGGGTTTGCATCTTATCTATTAATTGGATTCTGGTATACGAAGGATGCTGCCGTGCAAGCAAATAAGAAGGCTTTTTTAGTCAACCGAATCGGTGATCTGGGCTTCTTGATCGGCATAGCGATTGTCTACGCTCAATTTGGATCCCTCAATCTTGTCAATCTATTTGGAAATGATGGACTTATCGCTAATACTAGTATTGAAAACGGCCTATGGATATCTCCACACAATAGTATGGATGCGATCTGGTTGACGATTACTGGCCTTGCATTTTTCTTAGGGGCGATGGCAAAATCAGCCCAATTTCCATTACATGTCTGGTTGCCTGATGCTATGGAGGGACCTACATCTGTTTCATCTCTAATACATGCTGCGACCATGGTGGCTGCCGGTGTATTTTTAATGAGTACTTTATTTCCTTTATTTAACGAAACAGTCCTTTTGACTATTGCTATCATCGGTACCATCACTGCTACTACTGCTGCATATTTTGCTTTGGGACAATATGACATCAAAAAAATACTTGCTTTTTCGACAATTTCCCAATTGGGTTATATGATGGTGGGAATAGGTATAGGCACCTGGGATGCGGCCATGTTTCATCTATTGACACATGCTTTTTTCAAGTGTTTATTATTCTTATGTGCTGGGGCTGTTATCCATGAGATGGCACATCTGAAAGCGCATAGCAAGCATGATTTCGACCCACAGGATCTGCGCAATATGGGTGGACTTCGTCACTATATGCCACAAACATTTGTACTGATGACAGTAGCTTCCTTGGCACTTGCGGGTTTTCCGTTGACTTCGGGCTATTTATCAAAAGATAGTATCATTATTTCTGCATTCGAATGGGCATCAACAAAAGGAGCTTTGTTTCAGATCGTGCCAGTGACATTGATTATCGTCAGTATTATGACTTCATTTTATATTGGACGTCTAATTTTTAAGGCCTTCTTTTCGGAACTGCGTATCAAAAATCTATTGGGATCATCTATACATTTGAGTGAATCGCCTAAGCTTATGCTTTGGCCAATGTATTTCCTGGGCATATGCTGTTTCTTTCCTCTATTTTCGATCAATCCAATTTCCTATCATGACTCGTGGATAATGGATGGATTACTGGTTGATTACCCTTACGAAGCAAATCATCTTGCCCATCTTGTCATTCCTGTATTACTAACAGTCGGTGCATTATCAGTGTGGATATTAGGATGGAAATGGTATGCAAAAGGTCAATATCCACTAAATGAAAATAGTCTTGCAAACCGGTTATCCTTGCATCAGGGATATATGAATTCATTTAATGAAACAATTATTGTCAACAGTATTTTGAAATTAAGTGCTCTTTCCTATTGGTTAGATAGAAATATTGTTGATGGTTTTATACACAGCTTAACAAAATTGATCCAGCAGCTCGCGCATTTGAGTCATTGGCTTGATAAACATATTGTTGACGGTATAGTTAATGCTATTGGAAAATTCGCTCTTCTGTTAGGAACTTTTGTGCGTTCACCCCAAAATGGGAGACTACAGACTTATTTATATTCTGTATTCTTACTTGTTATAGTTGGTTTAATTTATCTTTTATTACGTTAGAAAATGCCTACACTATCCTTATTAATCTTTTTACCTCTACTAGCGACAGCGATTATATTAGCACTTCCTAGTCGATTCAAGGATGCTTATAAATATATTGCCCTTGCTATAACTGCTATTCAGTTTCTACTGGCAGGAATGGCCTACTTCTCGTTTAATCCAACCGCAACAGGTATCAATACACTTGAAGGATATCAATTGGTAGAGCAACTGCCGTGGATCCGCCTAGATCTTGGAACTATTGGTAAACTGGAGATTGACTATCTGCTCGGGGTAGACGGGATTTCTATGCCTTTATTGGTTTTAAGCGCATTTGTGATGTTGATGGCAATTGGTGCTTCCTGGAATATCCAGAAAAGTATGAAAGGTTATTTTGCCTTACTTATGCTTCTGAATATGGCTGTCATTGGCATATTCTGTGCTTTAGACTTCTTCTTATTCTATTTATTTTATGAGGTGATGTTACTCCCTTTGTACTTCCTCATCGGAATCTGGGGTGGCGAGCGAAGAGAATATGCTGCCATGAAGTTTTTTATTTATACATTATTCGGTTCTGTTTTCATGCTCTTGGTCATAGTAGGTCTTTACTTCTCGGTGATCAATCCTGTTACAGGTGCTCATACCTTTAGCATGATCCATATGATGAATCCGGACAATTATGTACAAGGTTCTATTTTTGCACTGGATGGTTATCAGGAGATTTTTGGTATATCAGCACGTCTGATTGGATTTATTGTACTTTTCTTTGCTTTTGCTATTAAAGTTCCTATTGTCCCACTACATACCTGGCTGCCTGATGCGCACGTAGAAGCTCCGACACCAGTTTCTATTATCCTAGCGGGTATCTTATTAAAGATTGGGGGATACGGTATCATCCGCGTTTGTTTCAGCATCTTCCCTGATGCTGCAGCAACTAGTAACTGGTGGCTGGGTCTTATCGGGGTGATTTCGATCTTATATGGTGCCTTTAATGCATTAGCACAAAAAGATTTGAAACGAATGATTGCTTATTCTTCTGTATCCCATATGGGATTTGTACTCTTGGGCTTAGCTTCTTTTACTGCAGAGGGTATTTCTGGAGCAATGTTTCAGATGATTAGTCATGGTTTTCTATCTGCAGCTTTATTTTTCTTGGTCGGTGTTATCTACGACCGTGTACATGACCGTTATATTCCACATTTTAGAGGATTGGCCAGTATTATGCCTAAATATACTGCATATATAGCTATTGCATTTTTTGCTTCTTTAGGTTTACCTGGTTTCTCTGCATTTATTGCAGAGGCGTTTGTGATTATCGGAACATTTAATTCGGCAAGTTTAGGTACTGGTCTCCCAAGATGGATGGCTATAGCTGGATCTGTTGGAATTCTAATGAGTGCGGCCTATCTATTATGGACATTACAAAGAATGTTTTTTGGAGAAACAAGATTAAAAGGTGGAGTTTCTTGGCAACAGGCCCTAGTCGATCTTTCCGTTAGGGAACAGCTAATCTTGTTCCCCACTTTAGCACTTGCTTTACTTTTAGGAATATGTCCTTTTATTATATTCGACCAAATGAATGCTTCTGTCATCAATTTGGTTTCCTTTATTCAACAGTATAACTAAAAACATGGCCGCATTTGCTTCATCAATTTCGTCAATTTTAGACCATATCATAGTAAGTATTCCTTTATTCAAGCCGGAACTTGCACTCATGATTGCTTTTGTATGCAGTATATTTTGCAGTTTATTTATAGACCGAATTTGGAAACAGAGTTCATTTACTATTACCATAATCGGTTTATTACTTAGTTTATATTTCCTTTTTGATCAGAATAGCCTATTTACTGGTGAATCTGGATTTTTTGAGATGATCAAAATTGATAAATTATCTATTTTATCCCGCATCATCTTATCGCTATCGACTATACTTATAGCTGTATTCATCCAGCAACGTTTTTCAAATCAGATCCGTCCTATTGGTGATCTTTATGCAGTATTGCTCACAGCTACACTAGGGCTGCACTTATTAACAATAAGCAGCAACTGGTTGCTGATTTTTATCGCGATTGAAACTTTATCGATCAGCTCGTACGTCATGGTCGGATATTTCTCTAAAACGAAATTTGAGGCTGAAGCGGCTATGAAATATGTTTTATTTGGCTCCATCTGTGCAGCGGTGATGCTGTATGGTCTATCACTTATTTACGGTTTCACGGGAAACTTAAATTTTGATAGCCAGCAACATATCCAGGGGCTTATTGAAGCTCCAAAAGTCATGACCTGTATTGCATTTCTGTTTTTACTAACCGGAATTGGTTTTAAATTAAGCTTTGCACCTTTTCATGTGTGGAGTCCTGATGTTTATCAAGGTGCTCCGACCCCAATAACTGCCTATCTATCAACAGTACCAAAAATTGGAGCACTGGTTCTTTTATCGCGTTTACTGGCGAGCTGGACTGCTAGCCCTTTCTTCTACTCAGAGTTCTTAATCTCCGTTATCATCATCATTGCAATCGCTACAATGCTTATTGGAAATCTAGCCGCATTAAAGCAAAAAGATATTAAAAGAATGATGGCCTATTCTTCTATTGGTCATACGGGTATACTCTTAATGGTGGCTCTTGTTTACATTGACAACGATCCTGATGTTCTATTATTTTATCTGGCAATCTATTCTTTGATGAATATCGCAGTCTTTTTATTTATTGATCAACTGGAACAAGGTCTTGAAAGTACCACTATTGAATCTTATAAAGGTTTGGGTAAAAAATACCCGGTGATATTTGTGAGCTTCTCTATTCTGTTGATCTCACTAATCGGACTCCCTCCTACTGCGGGATTTATCGGAAAACTTCTGGTATTTTCTAAGGTATTTGAACAGTACCAGACGTTAAATGAAATACCTTTATTATTCCTACTTATTGTAGGAGCCTTAACTTCTGTGATCTCGTTATTCTATTATTTTAAAATTCCACTATTTGCATTTTTAAGAGATAATGACACGGCTATAGCATTACCAAAGTTCAACAGATTTTTAGTTCTTATAGCTGTTTCGATCAGTATTTTGGTTGTACTCCTCGGAATATATCCAAGTCTGCTTTTAGATTTATTAAAATAGGCATCCCAATTTTCTTTCATCAATTAAGAAGTTCTTTTCGGGTCTAGCGGCTAATACCCTAAACGCATTTCATAAAACAGATTCTGGCAAATAAATTTGTTTTAGATATGACGCAATTAAGATTGTAAATAAAACAAATTTATCTAAGTTTGTACTATGATAAGTGCATTAGCTAACACTATTTTTCAACGTGCAATCGCAGATTATCACGTTGAAAACGAAATTGATCAAGTTATTCAAAACCCTTTTGAGTCGTCATCATTAGAACATTTACTGTATATGAAATGTTGGATTGATACCGTACAATGGCATATGGAAGATGTGGTCAGAAATCCTGAAATCGATCCTAAGGTAGGTTTATACTGGAAAAGAAGAATCGACGAATCCAATCAGCATCGTACAGATACTGTGGAATATATAGACAGCTACTATCTATTGAAATTTCAAGATGTTACTCCAAACGAAGATGCTAAAATCAATACAGAAAGTCCTGCTTGGGCAATTGACAGATTGTCGATACTAGCTTTAAAAATCTATCATATGGAGCAAGAGACTTTACGTTATGATGTAGCACCGAGCCATATCGATGCTTGTCAAGTTAAATTGAATATTCTTTTAGAACAACGTGTTGATCTCTCTCAGAGTATTGATGAATTGCTTTCTGATATCCAAGCTGGAAAAAAATACATGAAAGTCTATAAACAGATGAAAATGTATAACGATCCGAGTTTAAATCCTGTATTGTATCAAGCATCAAAATAATGTCTTTACCATCCAAAATAATTGTTACGCGCTTCTCTGCCATGGGAGATGTTGCCATGGTTGCTTCAGTCTTGAAGGAATTTGTGCAACAGTATCCTGCTGTAATGATTATTATGGTAACCCGTCCAGCTTTTAAGGCTTTTTTTGAAGTTATTCCGAATGTACAATTCCATCCTTTTAATCCCAAAGAACAACATAAAGGTTTAAAAGGTATTGTGAACCTAAAAAGAGAATTAACTTCTTATGGTGCCGATGCAGTTGCTGATCTACATTTTAATTTAAGATCTCGAATTTTAGCAGTTCTTTTTAAGGTATCGGGACTTGTGGTCAAGCAATTGGACAAAGGCCGAAAAGAAAAAAAAGCACTTACCCGATTTCAAAATAAGGTTTTGAAACCGTTAAAACCGACTGTTGAACGTTATGCCGATGTATTTCGTGATCTTGGTTTTAAATTTATATTGCAGAATAAATTAGAGCCTACTAAGTTGGCATTACCCAACTTAGCACATGCTTTATTTTCGGATGATGAAAGCAGAAAAATTGGGATCGCCCCATTTGCACAACACTCCTATAAAGTCTTTCCTCTTCCAAAAATGCAGGAAGTAATTGCTTTCTTATCTCAGAACAACTTTGACACATTCATATTTGGCGGAGGGAAATTGGAACAAGCACAAGCTGAAAAATGGCAAGCACTATATCCCAGTGTCCACAGTACAATTGGTCGTTTCAATCTTAAAGAAGAACTTGCTATTATTTCTAATTTAGACTTAATGATCAGTATGGATTCTTCAGGTATGCATATGGCTTCTTTAATGGGTGTTCGTTGCTTGTCCGTGTGGGGTGCTACCCACCCTTTTGCGGGATTTCTTGGTTATGGACAATCCATAGAAGATTGTGTTCAGGTAGAACATCCGAATAGACCAAATTCAATATATGGGAATAAGCCCTGTGATTGTGATGGTAAGGAAGCAATTGATTTAGTCTCTTCGGAAATGATTATTAACAAAATAAAACAGCTAATATAAATGGGAAAAATCGGTTTCATTACCGTACGTTATGGCTTGGATGTAACTGGTGGTGCTGAATTTCATTGTAGAATGTTAGCTGAAAGAATTGCAGGTCAATACGATGTGGAAGTATTAACAACTACGGTAAAAGATTATACAACATTTATTCCTGAAGTAAAAGAAGGGAATTATGAATTGAACGGTGTCAAAATCAGACGTTTCGATAATAATCCTTTTAACAGAACGTACTACGAACAATTACAAAAAAAATCGAAAAAGGCAAGTAAAATTAGACGATTGATTTATCGTTTAAATTTATCCAATATTATATTTCCTATTTTTCCCATCTGGAACTATCAAAAAGATGTTGAATATAAGCTCATGAAAAATTATGGCTTTTATTCAGATAATTTACTCAACTATCTTAAAGAACATAAAGATGAATATGATGCGCTAATATTCATCACCTATGAAAATGCTCTTACACAATTGGGAGATTTTATTGCGCCAGAAAAAACTATTCTGATACCAACAGCACATTTAGAAAGCATGCTTTTTCGTTCTATTAACTCTCATTTATTCACAAAAGTGGGTTATATCGCATTTAATACCGATACTGAACGAAAAATGTGTCAGAAAATCTTTCAGCATAAACTAGCGCCGAACGATGTTGTCTCTGTTGGTGTAGACATTACTTCAGCAAGCAAAGAAGAAATTGAAAAAGTAAAAGATCATTTTCCTAAGCAATATCTACTTTTCTGTGGACGTATTGTCGAAGGAAAATTGAATAATTTTCTTGATTATTTTCTAGCATTCAAAAATAAGTACAATACAGATCTAAAGTTAGTTCTAACGGGTGATCTATTTATGCCTAAGATAGAACATCCAGATATTATTTATACGGGTTTTGTTACTGAATCTGAAAAGACAGCTTTAATCATGAACTCTTTTGCTGTTGTCAATCCGTCCATATATGAAAGTCTTTCTTTAATTGCACTTGAGGCGTTATCTTTAGGGAAAATGGTCATTGCCAACAAGAAATGTAATGTAATGATCGAACATGAAGCTAAAAGTAATGGCGCTTTAATTTGCTATAAATCAGAAAATAACCTACACAAAATTTTATTAGAGCTTATTGAAAACCCTTCTTTAATGGAGGAAAAAGGTCGTGCTGGCATAAAATATGTATCTGAAAATTATCAATGGGATGTGATTATTGATAAACTACTTGCTGTGATTGAAAAATTTAAATTAAAAAGATTGTAATGTCAAAAATAGGGTTTGATGCAAAACGTTTTTTTAATAACTATACGGGTTTAGGAAACTATAGCCGTGATTTGATCCGCATATTACGTTCGAATTATCCTGAACAGGAATTCTTATTGTATACACCGCAAACCGGAATACCCCAATATAGTAATCTTGTACCCAATAGTGTCATTAGACGTCCTTCTGGTATTCTTAACAAAATCTTAACGAGTAATTGGCGCACGAATCGTATTGTTAATGATTTGAAAAGAGACAAAATTGATATTTATCATGGCCTTTCTGGAGAAATTCCAATCGGTTTGGACAAAACATCAATTACATCGGTCGTAACAATACATGACCTGATTTTTATTCGTTATCCTGAACTTTACAAAAAAATAGATCGCACTCTGTATCATAAAAAATTTAAATATGCGTGCGAACACGCAGATCAAATTGTAGCGATTAGTGAGCAGACCAAATTAGATATTATTCATTTTTTTAACATTCCTGAAGAGAAAGTTAAAGTCATTTATCAAGGATGCAACGATTCATTTAAATCGGTCAAATCGGAACAGGAAAAGCAAACCTTAATTAAGAAGTTGGGTCTTCCTCAGGAATTCATATTGAATGTAGGCACGATCGAGCCTCGAAAAAATGCATTTTCAATTGTCCAAGCAATTAAAGATAAAGATATTCCTTTGGTAATAGTTGGTAAACAGACAGCTTATACAAAGGAAATAAAATCGTTCGTGGCGGCTCATAATATGGAAAATCGCGTAATCTTTTTACAAGGATTGACAATGAATGAATTATCGGTTCTCTATAGCATTGCTAAGATATTTGTTTACCCTTCAATTTTCGAAGGTTTTGGAATACCTATCATTGAGGCATTATATAGTGGAACCCCTGTTATTACAACAAATTCTGGCGTTTTTCCTGAAGCTGGAGGACCATTTTCCCACTATATTGATCCGAATGATATAGATCAATTAGCGATTAGTATTGATGCCATCCTGAATTCTCAGGAAAAACAGGAAGAAATGCGTCAAGAAGGATTAGCATATGCACAGCAGTTTAATGATGAAACCTTGGCTGCTCAATGGATGAAGCTTTACAAAAAAATTAGTAAATGAGAATAGGTTTTTTTAATTCGATAGAGACGTGGGGCGGAGGTGAAAAATGGCATTTTGAGTCTGCAGTACATTTTGCAAAGCTTGGTCATGATGTTTATTTTTTTGGATCAAAGAACAGTAAATTAAAAACAAAGCTACTTGCATTCCCTGCAATCACATATATTGAAGTCCATTTAACTAATCTTAGTTTTCTAAATCCGGTAAAGAGGTGCTATTTGACTTCGACATTTGAAAAGTTACAGATTGAAATCGTATTAATCAATAATCCTAGAGATTTAAAAATTGCCGCTTACGCTGCTCATAGTGCAGGAGTTCCGCGTATTATATACCGAAGGGGATCTGCTATTCCTATCAAAAATACATTTCTAAATCAGCGTATTTTTGGAAACTATATCACTGATGTGCTAGCAAATTCCTATGCAACTCGAGAAACGATATTAGCAAATAATCCTCAACTGTTTCCAAAAGAAAAAATTAGAGTAATTTATAACCCTATCGATTTTCAAAAATTTGATCAATTAGTTTATAAAAAAATAGTTCCCGATCGCAAAGATGATGCATTAATTATAGGAAATCTAGCAAGACTTGCTCCACAAAAGAATCAGAAGTTTTTAATCGATCTCTCTTTAGAATTAACCCGACTACAGATTAAACATCAGATTTACATTACAGGAAAAGGTGAACTGGAAAGCGAATTAAAAACTTATAATATAGAAAAGGGGACAGATAAGAATGTTCATTTTCTAGGATTCACAGATTCCCCGAGGAGCTTTTTAGTTGATATTGATATTTTTATATTAAGTTCACTATGGGAAGGTTTTGGATATGTACTAGCAGAGGCTTCTCTAGCAGAAAAGCCTATTATAGCTTTTAACAGTAGTAGCAATCCTGAATTAGTAAAGGATAACATTTCTGGCTTTTTAACGGAAGTAAATAGTATTCCACAAATGGTGGAGAAAATCAAAAAACTTCAAGACATTAAGCTTCGAAAAGAAATGGGTATATCAGGCCGGAAATTTATCCTAGAGTCTTTTGATAAAAATATAATCTACAAAAACCTCGAAGATTATATTTTGAAAGGCTAGTTCCTTGTCTACTTTTACTTAAAGATCTAAATATTTCAAAAAAACACAGGAAGAAACTTGGTTTACTTATTTAAAACTTGTTCATAAAGGTTCCAATATCTTTTTGCTGCCATATCCCATGAAAATTTCCTGGACCAATTTTTTATTTCAGTACTTCTATCTTGAGAGTTAATCAAATTCATGATATGAGATTTTCCAAAATTCATCATATAATCCTTCTCCGTTGAATCTAAGAAAAAAGCTTCTGAACCTCCTATTTCAGGCAAGCAGGTATATTTAGACAACAGGACTTTTTTACCAAATGACATGGCTTCTATAACAGGCAGACCAAATCCTTCAGCAATTGAAGGGAAGACAAACATGGCACAGTTACTTAGATATTGATATTTTACTTCTTCTGTAATAGGTCCTGTGATCACAACGCGGTCCAATACGCCTAATTCTTTGGCTATACTTAATATATACTGATCATATCCAACTTCATCTAATACACCACTGATCACCAACTGTAGATCATTTCCAACTAACAAATATGGCAAAACATGAAAATTTTTCTTTTTATTAACAGTACCAATAGTAAATAAAAACTGTCTTTCACCTTTGTTCAAAGGATTTTCTACTTGAAAATTACTAACAATTTTATGATCAATATTATTTCCATTATATACCACCTGTACAGACTTGCCTTTTAAATCACAATATTCTTCTAAATCATTTTTAACATAATTAGAAATAGCAACAATGCAATCTGCTTTATCCAAATTAGCCTGCAGTTTTTTTAAATAGAACTTCTCTTTATCAGGAGTTTTACCTTCTTTAAGAAAATTAAGGTCATGAATGGTCGAGATGATCTTAGTCTTTTTACCTTTCCTTGGAAAATAAGAGCTTAATTGATAGGTAGAATGCCACAAAGAAATATCCTCAAAATTTGGCATCCAAAATTTATGAAGGGATTTTTGCTGAACATATGTAACCTCACTACCAAATTCTTGAGAAAGCGGGTCTGGAGAGTAAAATAACAAATCAGCATCGGTTGAACGATTTTCCAATAATGCGGATCCCAAATGTTTACAAAAGAAATACAAGCCTGTATGCTTGTGTTTCATTCTTTCAGTATCAAATATAATTCTATGACTCATTGACTAAATGTCAGATTTTCAATTAATAGTATTTTCTCTAGCAAACAAACGAATAAGTAATCATAAATATTATCACATTTAGCCTATGATACTTAAAACTAGCCCTGAGCAAAAGAATATTTATTTTTTTCTATCTCAAAATGATTACACTATACTACATAATAACGGTAATTGCTACCGAAACGTAACACATATCTTAAAAGATTTACATATCTTTTTCATGAAGTGATAAAACCATATTTAACAACACTCTTTATAATACTTATTTTATATTTAGAATAGAGCCTCACCCTTAAGATTAAACTCATGATATTAATCAATTATTAAAAACGCATCATTACTTCTATGGCAAAAGAATTCTCAGCTAAGATAGCAATTCTGTCAATTCTATGTAAAATAAAAGTAACTTTTATTTTACATAGAATTTTTAACAACTAATAATCAAAGGCTTACCCTTCTACTTCAATCGTGCTATCACAAAACTTTTCTACTATTTTTTCCTTAACATAAAGAAATAAAAATTACTAACTCGGAATAAACAGATCATTAAGTATCTTATCCTCTTTATCTTCATGATAATTTTGAGAAAAATAAGACAATGCTTCTGCACACGTTTTTGAATAAAGCTGTTGGTCGTTTAATAATTGTTTGATATTATTTGCAAAGCTTAGTGGATCATCACTAACCATACAGCCATTTTGAGATTTATTAATCAAGCCATCTACTCCACGCCGCGTTGTTACTATAGGCAACCCATAAGACAAGGATTCTAGTACTTTTATTTTAACTCCTGTACCCGTAATCATAGGACAGATACAAATTCGTGTATTTTGATATATCGCATCCAGATCATCCACAATGCCCAATTTAATGATATTAGGACTGTCTTCAATAAAATTGCAAATCTTTCCAACGATATAAATATTTACATTTTCTAATAGGGGGAAAACTTTATCTAAAAACCACTTGAAACTATTTACATTATGAGGATTAGCACTTGCAACATACAGAACATCATACTTGATCGTTCTCTTTTCATTCAGATGAACTGTTGGAAAAGAAACTGGCATCAGTGTAATTTTTCTATTTGTAAATTGTTCAAAAATATACTGCTCTTCAATGGAATATGTCCATATTTCATTGAACTTTTTGAGTATACTCATTTCATTTCCAAAAAGTTTCCCAATATTTATTTTTTTATGACCTTCGTATCTAATTTTATATTGCAGTGCCATAAAATCATGTGTATCTATAATAAAATAAGGACCATGAATATTTTCAATCACATTTCCCCAAGTAGAATAGCTTATCACTACAATATCATAGTTATTCTCCTGAATGTCTTTCTTAAATTTATTTCTAAAATAAGGAGTGCTAGAATCCAGGGGGTTTCTTCTTATAGCTCTGGAAATTTGCTTCGGAATTTTGTCCTTTATTAAATATTTTAAAATATTTGATTTGGGCAGATTAAAAAGAAATATTTTCAATTGTATGTCAGGATATCTTAAATGAAATTCTTCTTTACTTTCGTTATCCCAATCAATAGAAGATATAAAGTGCACATCTAATAAATCACTATTCTTTTGGAAATAGGATAACATTTGATTGCACCTGGTTAAATTCCCGCCTCTTCCTTTTAAGGGATTATCCGGCATATAATATAAAACTTTCTTTTTTGACATAAAACAACCCTCAATTCTGCTTGAATAAGCTTTCTATTTTCGTTACAAATTCATTCCAATCATGTAATACTTTACTTTCACTAAAAACTTCTACAGCTTTTTTTGCATTTGTACCTAAATGATCACGTAGGTGGGCATCTCCCATAAGTTTACCTAATAGAGATGTCATTTCGTCCATGTCTTCTGCAAGAAATCCTGTTTCTTGATGTTTTATCAACTCATTTGCTCCAGAGCAACTTTTAAAACCTAGACATGGAAGACCTACTGACATAGCTTCGGTCAATGATAAAGGAAAACCTTCATATTTACTTGGAAATATAAATACATCAGCTTCACTCATTTTTACAATAGGACTTTCAGTAAAACCTTTCAAAAAAATTCTATTCTTCATCTTAAGGTCTGAAATCTGCTTCTCCAGTCTATTCCAATCTGGACCAACACCCCATAACTCAAAATCCCAATTCATATATTTATTTGATAGTTTTGAGAAGCAATCTATTGCCAGATGTTGTTGCTTGCAACCTGTATCCAATCTTGCTATATGAATGATTTTATAACGTTCTTTACTTTTAAAATGGTCTACTTGATATAGATTTTTTGAAACTGGATTAGGAATTACGACCACATCTCCCTTAAAGCTTGACGGTAAATAGTTACGATAGCTATCAAAAAGTATTTGAATTCCTGATAAATTTTGAAAAGATTCTTCTAATAATTTTACTTCAAATGGTTTCCTTCCGCCAAAAATATTTGTGAAATCATAATCTGGTCTTCCATTTACAGAATCAATAATTGGAACATTTAAATTATTTCGATAAGTGATCTCAAGCAATGAACCTATTGACATTGTAATAATAAGATCAGGTTGTACCTGATCAATATAATTCTTCCATGCTTTTGCCCGATTTGCTAGATTATAGATAAATAAATTCTCTTCACCATTCATGCTCTTTTTTAAAAGCGTATTATATGCTTTGGCAAACTTCTTCCTTATTTTATGGACGAACCAAAGAAATGGATTCCTTCCTATATAGTTGACAATCGGAATCAGCTCTTTTTGATGAACAGATGCATCATAAATATTTGTTACAGTAACTTGGTCTTCTAATTTAAAAACGGCCTTTCCGGAAACATGCTCATTCGTAGCAATTTCAACCTGATGACCGTTCTTAACAAAACTATTTGCAAGAAATGAACAGATTTTTTCTGTACCACCTGTTCCGTTAATAAAATATAAATGCTGAACGAATAATATCTTCATAACTGATGAAACTTTCTACTGAATTTCTTTCGTAAACTTCTTCTAAATTTAGATAATGGTATAAATTTTAATAAAAAAAGCTGCGTTTTAAACTTTTTTGTTTTCTTCCGTTTATAGTCAATATAAAAAGTATCAAAGCTTTTTAAGTCTTTAGATTCTAAGAAGTAAAGAAACGGTACACTTAGTTCTGCCTTCTCGTCACTATTTAGGTTTGGGAGAACCTGTTCATGCATAAAAACTTTTATTAAATCGAATAATTGCATTCTTTGCTCATCATCAAACGGCATTCTTATATAACGCAGTTCAAAAGGTTCATGTTCAATAAATAATGCTAAATGTAGCGCGTGTGACTTATAGAAATTGTTCCTTGTATAAAATTCTTTTAATAGACTCAACCATTGGGGAATCTGAGCTAATACCTTTGATGTATTTTGATTGATGATAATGTGATTTTGAAAATCATGCTGTCTGTAATGATATTTTCCTTCTGGATACAGACTAACTTTGTCTGTTAATGCTAATAATTGATGCGAAAGCAATCCATCTTCACAGGGTTGAATGCCAATAGGAAAGTTAATATCAGGATGTTTTTTTAGAAAATCTGTTTTTAAAAACATAGCACAGGTAGGTAGAGCCATCATATGGCGCGAGCGAAAACAGTAATCTTCTCCTATCGCTACAAAATCACTTTCATTATTTAGTGCTATTGCAAGTGCTTCTTCTAAAAATTCTGTAGCAATGGTATCATCTCCGTCTAAAAAAAACACATAAGCTCCGGTAGATTCTTGTAGTCCTCTATTCCGTGCTACAGATACACCTGAGTTTACCTGCTCTATATAGCGTACATTACCATATTGACTACTATACTTTATGCAGATATCTAACGACCTATCTGTACTACCATCATTGACCAATATTAATTCTACAAAGGGATAACTTTGTTTTAAAACACTTTGAATTGATTCTTCAAGAAATAATTCTTGATTATAAATTGGTATTATTACGGATATCAATAATTTATCTGACTGCATAAAAACATTTTATTACTTTACTAGCAAATAGCTTGTAAAGGTAACGAATAGAAATAGGCAAATGATAAAATTATTTCCAACAGTTATCAATCTTTTCTTTACTAAGTGTAAATTCCCTATATCTAAATTCTCCTGATTTTGTAGCGATCATGGCCCCCATCTGAATAATTTTCTCATCTGTCTTCATTGGAAAAATTGCCGATCGGTAGGCATTCTGTTCAAGGATAGCTTTTGGAAAAACCTGGTAGTTAATACCATCTTTAGAATAGGCTACATAGAGTGCTTCGGATGTGTATTTTTTAACATCTCCAATAGCTATACATAGAAAATAATATCCATCAACATAAGTTGCCTGAATATGCCATGGTGAATATGCAGCATTTAGTTTTAACCAAGGCTTATTTAGAAAATTTACTATTTTACTTTGTTTAAACTGATCAAAATTTAGTCCGTCACTAGAGGTTCTACGGATTACATAAGAAGGATTATTTCCTCTAAAACTTCTTTTACCCATATTTAACTCAATTTCATAACTCATAAATTTACTTCCATCATAAATAAAAGATGGAGATAAAACATGGTTATTGCGGGGAGAAAACGGAGGGTTACTTGTAAAAGCTATGCTCATTGGAGACCAGTTCACCCCATCTCCGGAAGTTTGTCGGACTATTGTTCTTTGGGCATTAGCTTCTAACTTCTTAAAATTTTCATTATTTTTCTCGACTTTCTTTCTTAGTGCTGATGCAGAAATAAAACTTGCTCGGTAGTATAAATAAAATTTATTATTTACATAGAGCCAATCAACATCTGACCAAAATCCTTGTTTTGGATCTTGATTATTTTCCTTGATGCTTTCATTCGGATTTGGAGCAGCAGTAATAGGGTTTATTAAATTGGGAGGATTTGTCCAATTGATCCCGTCGTTAGATACAACAATACTTGGGTTTTCAAAACGCTTAGAATTTTGATTTGTTCCTACCGCACCAAAGTAAGGAGTAAATACCATCCAATATTTAAAACCATTCAAACCGGTAGGAAAATACAGCACATCGGGATGACAATAACTATGATTATCATTTGCAATATTTAGCAAAAATCTTGTATCATTAAAACCTAAAAAATTAGCATTTGCCGTAGTATGGATATTAATAAGTCCTTTCTTATCATCAAATGTGACTGAATCTAAAGGTTTAGCCTTTAAATCAATACTATCAACATCTTCTGCATATATACTTTCATCAGAACGGCTACATGATAACAATAAATTTAACAGACATAAAGCTGTTAATATACTTTTAAACATAAAATTGAAACCAAAAAGATTAATTAAAAATTCAATAATAAGCAACTTAGTACAGCCTACTTATCGCAATTTTTTTCAATGTCCAAAAGTATATTATTAAAATTAAATTTTACAACATCTCGAACGATTTACCGGTAAAATTGTACATTATTTATTCATATGGACAGAACTAAAAAATTTACACATCATCATATTTTAAAAGCCTAAAGCTATTTCTGATAATCATGGGTTTTCATTAATTTAATGTTAAACTTTCCTAATCTTTGAAATAAATAAATCGATTTTATTTATATTTATATGGATAACTTCAGAATATGTCTAAAAATCTCTATATCGTCCGTCATGCCAAGGCTGAACAGTCATTTTCTAAGAAAGATTTTGACCGTATATTATTAGACAAAGGCATAGAAAGAGCACAACGTGTTTCCCATCAGCTTGCTCTACAGATGCAAGCGGATTCTACTACGCTCTGTATTTCCTCTTCTGCAATTAGAGCATCTGAAACAGCAGAGATATTCATTAAAGCAATTAAATATCCTCAGATTGCTTTAATTAAAGAAGATCAGCTGTATGAGGCTACTTATTTGGATATTCTAAAACTAATCAACCAAGTTCCACCACATATTCATACACTATTTATATTTGGCCATAACCCTGGTTTATCAGATTTTATTGAATATGTGAGTAATGAATCTGTCCCTTTATCAACATCGCAAGTTGTACATCTCATTCTTGATGAAGGTTTTGATTTTAATACCCTAACATCCAATACTGCTACGCTTTTAAATACCATAGTATAATTCATTTTTGTACCTTCGGGTTATGGCAAATCAATTGCAATTTGAAAATTCTCCTTATCTGAAACAACATGCGCACAATCCGGTTCACTGGATGCCATGGGGGGAAGAAGCATTAAAGAAAGCACAGGAAGAAAATAAATTGATCATCATCAGTATCGGCTACTCTGCCTGTCACTGGTGTCATGTGATGGAACGCGAAAGCTTTGAAAATGATGTGATCGCACAGACCATGAACAAGTTTTATGTTCCGATCAAAATAGATAGAGAAGAGCGTCCAGATATTGATCAGGTCTATATGACTGCAGTACAGCTGATGACAAATGCTGGTGGATGGCCATTAAACTGCATCTGTTTACCTAACGGTAGACCCATCTACGGTGGTACTTACTTCAAAGCTCATGATTGGCAGAACGTTTTAATTCAGATTGCCCGCATGTGGGAAGAACAACCTGCTGTAGCAATGGAATATGCTGACAAATTGACAAAAGGCATTCAACAGAGTGAGCGATTACCTATTAATGCAATACCGGAGCAATATAAGTTTGACGATTTAAACGATATTATAAAACCTTGGAAAGAATTATTTGATCCAAGAGACGGTGGTTATCATCGCAGTCCAAAATTTCCGCTTCCTAACAACTGGTTATTCTTATTGCGTTACGCTGTTTTAGCGCAGGATACTGAAACACTAAACCATGTTCATTTTACGCTCCAAAAAATTGCTTCTGGAGGTATCTACGACCACATCGGAGGTGGCTTTGCGCGCTATTCAGTCGATAGTGAATGGCATGTCCCACATTTTGAAAAAATGCTGTACGACAATGGCCAACTCATTTCCCTGTATGCAGAAGCTTATCAACAGCAACCCCATCCTTTATATAAACGTGTCGTTGAAGAGACAATTGCTTGGGCGCAACGCGAAATATTAGCTCCGAACAATGGCTTTTATGCAGCTTTAGATGCCGATAGTGAAGGCGTCGAAGGAAAATTCTACACATTTGACATCGCCGAAATTAAAACGGTGTTAGGTGAAGATGCTGATTTATTTATAGCTTATTACAACATTACTGTTGAAGGTAACTGGGAAGAAGAAAAAACTAATATATTGATTTGTGACATTGATGCTGATGAAATGGCTAAGGAAGCTGGCTACAACACAGAAGAATGGGAAATTTATCTACAGTCAATAAAGAAGAAACTATTTGACTACAGAAAAAATCGTATTCATCCTGGACTTGACCACAAACAATTAGCAACATGGAACGCGTTACTATTAAAGGGGCTGATTGATGCATACCGCATCTTTGATAAAAAGGAATACTTAGAGCTGGCTTTACTGAATGCTGAATTTCTGAAGAGTGAATTGATTGCCGACGATTTCAGTATGTTACATCAGCCACAAGATTCAAATCGCAGTATCCCCGGTTTTTTAGATGATTACGCTTTTACGATCACTGCATTTACAGCACTTTACGAAGCTACTTTTGAAGAAAAATGGTTACAAATAGCAACCTCTTTACTCGATAAAACAATCGAATTATTTTATGATAGCAACGAAAAAACGTTTTACTACAGTGCATCGAGCGCAGAAAAATTAATTGCCAGAAAAAGTGAAGTCATGGATAATGTCATTCCGTCATCTACATCAGCAATTTGTCATCAATTAAAAAAAATAGGACTACTAACTGACAATGAGGAGTATACAGCAATTTCAGATCAGTTATTTGCCAATGTATTCCCACAAATCAAGACATATGGTTCTGCATATTCAAATTGGGCAATATTATTGTTAGAAGAATTGTATGGTTGCAATGAGATTGCGCTAACTGGAGAAGATGCACATGCATTTCGTAAGGAGCTAGATCATTATTACATTCCGAATAAAATTGTATTGGGTGGAACAAAAAGCAGTCTGCCATTGTTATTAAATAGACAGGGTTTAAATTCAAAAGCATACCTTTGTCGAAATAAAACATGCAGTCTGCCACAGAATACAATTGCAGAACTTATAAAAATAATAGAATAATAACGGGGGATATCCCAAAAATCAAAACAAATGGCAATAGTAACTAATGACGTAGTAGCGTTAACTTACAAACTTCACACAATCGAAAACGGCGAAAAAGTATTCGTAGAAGAAACAACAACAGAAAATCCTTTAGACTTCTTATATGGTGTAGGCATGATGCTTCCTAAATTTGAAGAAAACATCGCTGGCTTAAATGTTGGTGACACTACTGCATTTGAATTATCTGCAGAAGATGCTTATGGCGAAAAAGACGAGCGTGCTGTTGCCCAATTACCAGCAGATATGTTCAAAGAAACTGGTCTACCTCCAGTAGGTGAGGTTATCCCTTTACAAGATAACCAAGGTAACCAATTCCGTGCAGTAGTTGTAGAAGTAACTCCAGAAGTTGTAGTTGCTGACTTAAACCACCCAATGGCTGGAAAATCATTACATTTCGAAATCGAAATTTTAAATGTACGTCCTGCAACTGAAGAAGAGTTATCTCATGGTCACTCTCACGGTGTAGATGGTACTCAAGGTCACTAATTCTGACCAAAATATTTATAAGAAACGGATGTTGGTTCAAACCAGCATCCGTTTTTTACATTATATCAATTCAATTTGTAATACTCATTATATTCATAAAGCTGACATATAATATAAATTACACTCTAAAAATCTTATCAGAAGAGCTTTATTATTTGGTCAAAGATAGTATCTCCCAAAATAGATACATTATTTCTATTCTACTAACCACTTAAAATTTATTGATTCACTTTCTTACAATATTTTCATTATATCAAATTGCATGTATTTAAAATTATTAAATATTTTAATATCATAAGTTAATAATATCGTTTGAAACAAATACTTTTACACCATGAATAATTTAATAATGTTAAATTTTAGTGTTCCAAAATTTAAGCTCTTATATGCCACAGTACTATTGTCTATATTATTTTCGTGCAAAAAGAATAAATTGGAAGATGAACCTGTTTCACCCAAAACTGGTACACGTACAGAATTAACAATCGATTCATTATACCTCTATGCCAAAGAAGTTTATTTATGGAATGACGCATTACCAAACTATAGTTCATTTGATCCTAGAAATAAATACAATAATATTACACCAGAAAACAATGCTTTAAAAAAGGAATTATTTGATATTGCACAATTCAAAATTAATGAAAGTACAAAACTACCTTATGAATTCACCAATTATGGTTCTCCTAAGTACAGTTATCTTGAAGAAACTAGTAAAGAAAGTTTAAAAGCTACTTCTAATACTAAAAAGATCAATAAAATTCATGTAAGTCACATCCACAAGCTATCTTATTTAGCTATCCACTCATTTCCTCAACTGAATAGTATTAAGGCGGATCTTGATGAAACATTTTCTGAAATAAGTGCTCAAAATCCAAGCACATTAGTAATTGATTTACGATACAACTCTGGTGGATATATAGAAACGGCAGAATATTTAGCAAATTTAATGGCTCCTAGTTACTTAAATGGTAAGGTGATTTATTCCGAAAACTTTAATCAGACATTACAATCTGGAAATGCTAAAATTTTGAAGAATCAACCTTATCTTGACAATAATGGAAACTATGTCAATATAGATGGTCGGCAGGCAACAATGGCTGATGTTGATTATAGTGAGAAAGGGAATACTTATTTTTTTAAAAAGCAAGGAACTTTAGAAAGTGTCAAAAATATTTATTTTATAACTTCTGGGACAACGGCATCGGCTAGCGAACTACTAATAAGTGCATTCAAACCATACTTCAACGTGAAATTAGTTGGTCAAAAAACCTATGGAAAACCTGTTGGATTCTTTGCTATCAATATTGATAAATATTCCATATATATGAGTAGTTTCTTAATCAAAAATGCAACCGGATGGTTTGATTATTTTAATGGAATGGAACCACATATTACAGTTACATTACCTTCAAAACCAAACTTAGGTGATCCACAAGAACCTTGTTTGAAAAGTATTATTTCAGATCTAGCTACAAGTGCAAAAATAATGAAAGCAGGCAATAAATTACTTAAAGAACCATTTATTAGCGAAAAAAATAGTTCCCTAATATTGAAAGATAAAGGATTATTATTGGAAAACAGATTAAGATTAAAAAACTGATAACCTTCACAGGCTCTCATAAGTCTTTAAATCATTTAATATCAGCATACCCACAAAATGAGACAGGAATTTTTGTAAACGAAGGAATTCTATTCTATGCTTTACCGACTCAAAAACCAGGAACCGTACCACTTTATAGATTTAGCAACGATAAGTCTGACAATATTTTTTTTACAGTTCAAGGACTCCAACTTAATGAACGTAATTATAAAGCAGAAGGAATCGTTTATTACGTTTACCCAAAAGAAGGAGTTGGATTAAAACCAATATATCGTTACTATAGTCAAAAAAATATTGATCACTATTATACTGATAAATTAGGGAATTTTAATAACTATGTCTTTGAACGTATTGAGTTTTACGGTTTATAATATTTAATTTAAGTCTAAAATTATTAAAACAAATGAGGGTAATTTATTTTAGATTAATAAAAAAATAAAATCTTGATGTAAACTCTTCACATACGGATGCTGGTTTGAATCAGCATCCGTTTTTTATCATCCATCATTGTATAGTAAAGCAAAATTTTCACTTTTATGTTATATGACCAAGCACAGAGAATAAGATGACGCAGTTTCTGCTACACTTATTTACTTAAAACTCTTTTAAAAACCATTTCGAGAAATCATCTATTTTATCCTTGTTCAGCACAAGTTGATGCTCTCCAGGGTAATCCAGATCAATTTTAAAATTCTTATCGGGTTTGACAACATATCCTTTTATAATATCGCGATGCACCAGATCCCATCGAGACACCTGATAATAATCTCTCGGCTCAAGTCTTTCAACCCAGTACTTTAAAGGATGACCATCCTGAATTGGTGGATTATCATAATTTCGTTCGTAGATGAGATTCATTCCGCTACTATTGCTTACCCAAACAATGTCCAGATCATTCATTCTTATGTCCTTTCCCTCTCTAATAGTTACAACAGGATTATTTTCAAAAGTATTTTTAATATCATTTCCTGTGTGTGCTAATCTTTTCTCATCCAGTGATAAGTTAAGATCTTCGGCCACCCCATTGATGCTGTTCGTAAATTCGTTGTATAGCGAAATTAGACTATAGAACAACGTATAAATTAAAGATAGCCCCAGAAAGAAAGGAAATTGGATTATATTTTGTGTAATCCGAAACAAACTCCTTTCCGTTACCTGTAAATAAAGATGATCCACTACTTCCAAAAAAAGAATTGAAGGTAAGAATCCAAATAATAATTGAACCAGCAACCGCAGCAGAAATTCATCTTTCCAAGGATGCTTAGTATCAAGATATGCTGTTACCTGTACAGTCCAATAAACCATCAAGGACAGAAATATGAAACTCCAAAAATAATCGATATAGAAATTAGAACTAGCAAGGCAATATTTTAAAACATTCCATCCCTTACCTATTCGATATCCCAAAAAAGCATTAAAAAAAGAAAAAATCAGAACCCATATTATTCTCGATTTCCAATGATTCCTTGATAGATCCCATTCTTGATCCGTGTTTTCATTATCCTTTATTACTTCCATAATAGAGTCTGTTTTGGCTTACTGGCTAATTAATCAACACTTATATTAACCTCTATTTTATTGAAAATAAGTTAATAAAGCAAATATTTTCGATATTTTTCAAAATTTCTCATTTTTTTCTATCGTCAAAATGAATAAATACCAATAAATATGGAAAAAGATGAATCTTATAGTTCTTTTGCTTTCAAACAACGAAATAATCAAAACCATGATCAGTCATGGTTTCAATGGAAAAGATAATGGAATTAAAGAAATGTCGGGCGTACCGAGGCTGCATGCACTCCGTCTTTCCCGTCGGAGCGCTCTAGATATCTTCGGTACGTTCGAAGAGGAGCTGGAGAGATATCTAGAGCAATTAAAAGGGACGCGGGTACAGCGATAAAGTGCAAAAGAAAACAGAGGGCAGGCCGCACCAGGGGTGTGCCGCTGCACAACAGGTTATGGATAGGTAAAATGAACTAAGATGAAAAGTCTGCGAATAGTAAAAGAAACAATCAAAATACTTGACCACTTCATATGGTCAGTATTCCTATCCTTATGGACCAGGCTATTTGGAGGGTTTGTCTTTCGGTTCAGGTCTCGTCATATTCTTTTATTTAAAGAACTAAGCTACGCCCCTATCTGTCTATCCTTGGCCCTAAAGAGAGTCACTGACAGAATCTGGTATCCCCGTAAATTCGCACTATTCCGGCTTGAACAGCCGAAGATTTCAGTCAATGGTCAATCGCATTACGGGGAGAAATGCATGACCAATAGGGAACCCTCGATCGCAAAGCTGTGAGGCAAAACCGACATGCAACAAATAACGAACATTATATAAACTTAAAAGAACTGCTCATGAGCACTTTAAAAATAAACCGGTTACGTACCGGTATTGTATTATCTTTCCTTATGTTAATCGGTACATTTTTCTTTGTTAATGCAATGGATAAGAAGGAAGGAGTTAAAACTGTTGTAGTAAAAAAATTCAACGCCACTATGTGGTTTTCGGTTGATGCCTCTGGGGCATCTAATCCGAGCAACCCTAGTGATAGTGAACAAAATGTCACTGCACAATTATCGTCAAGTCCGTCTGCACCTTGTACACAAACGTCGGGTGAATTATGTGCAAGGCAGTTAAATTATGACGAGAATGATACTGAAATTCAAGATTTGCTTGCCCGTGTCGATGCTGGTACCGATATTCCTACAATTCAGGAATTTATCGCAGCAGGAGCTACCACAGGTGCCAAATCACACAAACCATAAAAGTTGTAAAATATCAGGTATCATATTTTAATAAAGGGGACTGTACGCAATGCGATAGTCCCCTTTATTTTAACGTGGATTTTGAGAATAGCCTCCCACACTGATTGCTTCTTCTGGAAAAGGCCATATATAGCGTGGACTATTGGGCAATAGCCGCACAATCTCGCCTGCTATATCACGTTTAAGTACCGTAGCTGTTTTTGGATTCTTATTCAAGCGCCGCAAATCTTCCCAACGAACTCCACGTAGCAGCAGCTCTTTTTTACGTTCCTGCAGGATTCGATCTAGAAGCTCATCCCCATCTTGAATTGTCAGACTTACAAAAGCATCCTTTTTATATCTGTTTTTTAGAAGTTGATTCAGATCAGCAAGAGCTTCATCATGTTTTCCAATTCTCAGTTTGCTTTCCGCATTGATCAGATATACTTCGTCCAAAGCCAAGCCTGTAAATAACAGTTGGTCGCCAAAATAACTACCCCGATAACGTATAAAGCCATTTATGTCCCATTCAAAAAATAAGGTTCTTCGGAGATCTGTCTGCTGGTAACTATTAAAGAGATCTGACCGAATAGCTAAATATTCGTCAGAATAAGCTAATGCTCTATGTGCAGTCATCACAAATACTACCTCAGGATTGGTTGCTCCATAGATTGGAAATGGATAATTATGGATTTTAATACCATTATAATCCAAAAGGCTACCACCAAGACCAATACAATCGCTAGCAAAAACAGTCGCTTTTTCATAATCTTCCATCTGCAAATACACACGTGCCAACAGGGCCAAAACAGCTTGCCTGCCGGGTCGAAATTTAACTAGAGGATTGTCCGGTAATAAGACCAGCGCACTTGTCAGATCATCAATAATCAGTTGATAACAATCATGGACAGACGCACGCTCCACCTTTTTCGTCGGATCGACTTCCAAGCGAAGTGGCATACCAAGATCTGTTTTGGCGCTATGCGAATTGTAAACTGGCGCATACAACTGTAAAAGACAGTAGTAATTCCAGGCCCGATGGAAAAAAGCAGTCCCTTTTGTCTGATTCCAGAGCGGAGCGTCATTTGGAGCAGGATCTATTTTTTCCAATCCTTCCAGCACCAGATTTGCCAGCAAAATACGTTGGTATCCCATATCAAAATCTGTCGGGTTGCCAATACCCCCTTCTCCGCCCTGGTATATCCGAGCATTCCATCTATAGGAGTTCTTCTGGTAATCATATTCCAGTCCAGCCGGAAAAGTTCCATACACCGCAGGTGGTATGTCATATTCATCGGCACCGATAATCCCCAGTGTATGCGAACTACGGTTATTCACAGGATTGATAAAGCTTGATGCATTATCCAAAATAGCCATGTAATCCGCTATCGTAGTCGGAACTTTTTGCCGCTGATTAGGTTTTAGCTCCAAGAACTCCTTGCCGCAGCCCTGCATCAGTACCACAGCAAAGAGAATCAAACTTTTTAGATGTTCAAGTTTCATTTTTATTTCAAGTTAAAAGTTCACGTTTACCCCTATATTAACCACTCTAGGTGGCGGATAAGAAGCCTGTGCATAGTCTGGATCGATCTGCTCCTTATTTGCACGCCAGAGTATGCCCACATTTCTAACACCCACAAATAGCTTTAAGTCAGCTTTTCGAACTGTGCTTTTCGCCCATCTCAACGGGAGCAGGTAACTTGCCTGTATATCCTGCATTCGTAGTGATGCACCATTGGTAATCAGTGCTTCCGAATCACGATAGAGCGTCCAGCCCGTGCTGGGAGAGGTGGTCTTCGCCCAGGCAGGTACATTTGTAAAATGCTCATCCCCCGGCTGAGACCACCGTTTATAATAATCCATATGATAATACGGTGTAGAGGCATACTCCTGCCCTGAGCCCATGGATGCTCTCCTGAATACAAATCCCGATTTGAAAGACAGTAACGTACTCAACTGCCAGCCCTTCCATGACCATGTATTTCTTAGCGAACCAAATAGTTTTGGAACCGTTGTTCCCACTTCTACAAGGTCATCAAAAGTCAATTGATTTACGTAAGTAATATAATCCGTTGTCTCTTTCCCGTTGATGTAAACAATAGGATATCCTGTCGTGCTGCTCAGCCCGTTCCAGGGGTAAGCATAGATATTATCGAAAGACTTACCTTCCATTGGTGGTGGATTGTTGATGTACTCTGTAATGTTGGTAATCGGGATATTTTTAAAATTGGTAATCTTATTCAGGGTATAGTTCAGCAGTAAATCTGTGTTCCAGGCAAATGTACCTTTGATATTTTTGCTGGAGAGCTGTACATCGAGCCCCTGTGTTTCCATTCCTGCATAGTTCATCTTAAAAATAGCTGTCACACCTGTGGATGGATCGAGGATCCTGTTACCCAGAAGATCTTTTGCTTTTTTATGATACAAATCCAGCGCTAATGTGATCCTGTTTTCAAAAAATCCGGCATCAATACCAACGTTGAGTGTGTTGACCTGCTCCCATTTGAGCGCGGGATTTCCGGGGTGATTAAGATTGGCAGCCGGAAGTCCCGTGATCTCATCCACAGTATAGGAGATAGTAGGATAATGGCTTTGCGACTTGTCAATGTTACCCGCAGAGCCATAGGTCGCTCGCAACCGAAGCTGGTTTACGGTTTCGTTTTTAAAAAATAATTCGTTTCCCATGTTCCAGCTTATCCCTGTAGACCACAGCACAGTGCCCCGTTGATTGGACTTGACTCCGAGGAGATTACTGCCATCCCAACGTATACTGCCGCTCCATACATATCGGTTATCAAAACCATAACTCGCATTTCCATAGTAGGAAAGATTTCGTCCGTTATTTTTACTTGGTGACAAAGCTCTGGAGGGAATACGACTACTTCCCGTTGGCCGAGTAGGATATAACGTTTTGTAGTCCACCATAAAGTCTGCACTCCAGGTCTCCGGATTAAAGTTATACAAGGTCATCCCCGGAATTGTCTGAAAAACCGTCTGCCTAATTTCCGTTCCTGCAAGAGCGGACAGTTCATGCAGGCTGCCGAGCGATCTGTTATAATTAACCTGTAATCTTCCCGAATGCGTCTGATGCTCCCGTGGCTGCTCATATTCCATAATTCCCCCATAAGGTATTATCCTGCTGCCATTACTTTGTGTAAACCTATTTACTAGATTGCGTGTGAAGTACGAATCCTTATCATGATAAGTCTGCTCCTTTCCTGTCCCCTGTGTATACTGATAAAATGCCTGTATCTGTATACCCAGCGGAAGCTGATAATTGAGTCCTGTATTGATTCGCCATTCCATTTCACGGTTTTCATTATCCGTTAATCTTACTTCATCAATAGGCCGGTACAGCCAATCGAACCCTCCATTCGTCGCAATATCCCTCAGATACCTGAGCCGATAAGTTCTGGTCTGATAGCTTGGATCTCCGTTTTCATCAACCAGTGGCAGATATATATCCGTATTCAGAGCGCTACTGTAGCCCAGCCCGTTGGTCGTGCTATATTGCGACGTATACCAGATGCCACCATTCAGTTCAAGATTATTGCCAATTTTAAAAGCATTCTGAAAGCCAAGGTTGATCCTACGGTTTTCATTACCAACGATAGTTGCATCATTTCTGTCATATCCGGTATTGAATGAATAGCGGTGCTTACCCGTTCCGCCATTGATCCCAAGACTATACTGTCCCATATACAGTGTCCGATATAGGTATTTTGACCATTGCTCACGCAAGTCGGTGCGCACAAATAAAGCTTCCTGATCCGCAAAATGTTGTTCGCTTATTTTTCCATCCCTTTGTGCAATCAACAGTTCCACATAAGCAGGGATGCGTGTCTGATTTTGCTCCAGATAAGTACCCCTTTCAAACAGTTCCTTTTGGATGGACATAACTGCAGTAGAAGGCAGGTATTTTTGGTTATAAAATAGATCGGGCTTTTTCCCAAAACTATGATTTGTTGTAAAACTGATCGCTGTCGGTTTGTTATAATTCCCCTGTTTGGTATTGATCACAATTACACCATTACCAGCCTTCGCACCCCATATTGACGCAGCAGCCGCATCCTTTAATACGGTCACAGTCTCTATATCATTGGGATTGATGGTACTGATATCTCCATCGTACGGAAAATTATCAAGAACAATCAGCGGTGAGCTATCTGAATCAATGGTATTCAGTCCCCTCACCCGGATTTCGGGACGGCCGTTGACATTCTCTCCAACAAGATTACGCCGATCGAATAAAACACTGCTGGTTACTCCTTCGAGCCTATCGAGAATGCTGGCCCCATTGGTTCTATTGAGCAGTTCATTATCAATATGGGAAAAAGCACCCGTGGCGCGTTCTTTGGGAATCGAATAGTACCCTGTATTGATCAATACCTCTTCCATCACATTTTCGAGCTGATGCATATGTACTGTCATTTGTTCCTTTGCATCTTCAGAGACAGCTATCGTAACCGGCCTATAGCCAACATGGCTAAATCGCAACGAATCAGACCCAGTAACATTGACCTGAAATAGACCATTATCATCCGATCTGCCCACTGTACGGCGGTCAGAGATCCTGGAAATGACCACAGCAGGAAGTGGACGATTATGCTGGTTCAAGACTATTCCTTTTAAAGCAATTGTCCCTTGGCCGAATACGCTATCAACCATTGATAAAAGACAGCACAGAATAATAAGCAGTCTTATCATTGTTGCATCCCCCTTTCTTTGGATCTTTCGCTATGTGTTAGTGAAAGATTCATCTTTGGCGGAATACCCTGTATGGCATGATGGATATCCTCCAATGTTACCTCCCAGGAGACAGGTATTGCAAACAGTTTTCCATTACGGATCCAGACCTGACCATAACTGCGATTATAATAGAAAAGCTGATTGATGGCCGTATCTATCACATTGCCGAAGACCATAGGTAAGCTCCAGTCTCTTTTTTTAGCAAAAGGTAACGCTTTGGAACTAAAATCATAGAGATGTATAGGAATGATTGCCACATCATCGGCAAGATCGGCCTGCCAAGCATTCCATTTATCCAAAGATTTAACGCAGGGAGAGCAATAAGTTGCCCAGAAGTCGATAACAATCAGCTTATCTTTTAACGATTCCAATACGATAGATTGACTGGACCCGTCACGATAGTGAAAGATTAATTTCTGATCCCAAAACCCCGATGGTAAACTGTCTCCTATGATCAATTTAGGTAACTCATTGTTTTGCATGAGCTGAATTAGCCCTTCCGCCCCGCTGTCCTTGCGGGGCGTCTGAGCTGATAAACTAAACATATAAAACATAAGGACTAATAGAAAATAAGTCCTTATGCTCTTCAATTCGTTGAAAGAAATACCCATCAATTTTCGAAACTCATAAACAACCCACTCACTGACAGTATCATGAGCACTACTTAGCATGCGATTTAAAGAGGTTTTTAAGCGATTTGCCAGTTTATTAAAACAAAAGCACATCTTAACCCAGCTTAATAATTTTATATGCTTAAAAACGCTTGTTTGAAATGAATCACCTTTAGAGTATAGATCAAGTATGGATGAAGCAGGTATAAAGCGTTGATAGTGCGTTAGTAGTGTGTAAACGGGTACCGTTTTACGCACTATCCATGCTTTATCTATGCATATGCAACGCATTACGGACGCTTGATCTACGCTTCGCCCATTGAAGTACTGTGCTTCACCAGCTGTCGCCTTCAAGGCCGCTGCCAAGCTACTGCCGTTAGTACCTATTTGGTAGCTCTCTAGTACATTCCCAGTACCTTTTTGCTGCCATTTCAGTAGGGCGTTAGTGAATAAACTATACACTGACAGTACAGCAAGACCGATTTTAGCAAGTACATTTTTAAAAAAAATCATAAAAAAAGCAAAGCCATCTGCTCCGATCTTGTTCGGACTTTCTTTTAACCTTCTTTTACCCTTGTAGTAAGTTTCCCTGTAACTGCGCAGTACTTGCACCGTAGTTGTACCGTCCTTTTCCTGGTGCAGGGACGGGAGAAGTACGGTGCACATACGGTGCAACGACGGCCGGAGGTAAAACAAACTCCGAAGCTGGTTAAAAGAGGGTATATAGCGGGTATTGAACACATAGTCAAATGGGTTAGCCTTAGCACCAATCTTGAGAGCATTAGTATATGTTTCTAAAGGTATTCCTGTATCAGGGCTATCTTTCTTCACCTTTTCTTCTAACCATTTCCTCCTTCCACTTGAGTTTTCATCGACTGGGCTTCGGGATTTCATTGACTGGGCCCGATGAAATCCCGAGGCCCAGTCGAAGCCAGTAGCATAAAAGGCAGAAGAAAGGCATGTATTGATTAGAATAAAGTTTCCAGAAAGTAAAGAATTCTGTTTTAGCACTCGGCTAGTACACTTGCGGTATAAGTTGCAAGCGTACTTGGCCAGTGCCCGGTAGATGGAGGGTACATATGTTTTGACTTGCGTCAGTAATTTTAGTGCTTTCATAATTTATTTGTTAATGGTTTTTTGAAAACAGCTTAAAAACATCGAAGATTTTTAAGCGTTTTAAAACCGCAACCTATAAGCATAGCATCCCCTTTCCAATAAAAATCAGATGTTTCAGGGTCTAATATGACTCAATGGTCACAAAGACTAGTAAATAGTTAATAAAAGATTCAGATCGCGTTTGAAAGAAGAAATCACAAGGTTATATATCGGCATCACGCAATCCGTAGTTGTAAGGACCAAATCATATTTGGCGAAGCCAGCCGAGCTACTCGGGGGCAGTGATAATGTTTTTGATTGTTGTTTTTTTCATATACTGCATAAATAAAAATTAAATTAATATGCAGTGAGCATCAGAAAAAAGCGGGCCTCTACTCACTACTCCTCCCAGGCACGTTCGGACATAGTGAGTGAGCGCCCGCCCAAATCTATATTTTTTTAAATACAAATCCAAAAGCGGGCTTCACTCAGATTCTTGCGTCACTCATTTTGCCTGGGAGGAACAAGAAATTTAGTAAAACTTTAACGGTTTTTCTACAAAAATTCTACTATTTTATACAAAATAGGAATTTTAAAACCTAAATAATATACAAATATATACAAAAATGTATAATAAACAAGTGAATTTTGTAGAATTCCACTATTCCCTGTAGAAAATATATTGAATATCTTCAAGATGTAAAGAAAAATAGGATGGCAGGAGATAAAAATAGAGGGGAATTTTTAAACAAAATAATCACCCAAAAAGGAATAAACATTGGAAAATTAATGACGCGGATGGGCTATCATAGAACTACTTATTATACCCACATCAATCAACCAGAACTTGATTATTCTATTTTATCTAAATATGCAAAGGAAATTCCATACGATTTCGCAATAGAATTTCCTGAAATGCGACAATATAATTATAGTCCCGAATCTGAAAACAATATCAGATCTATTAAAGACATAGAAGCAGATAGAAATAAATGGAAGGAAAAATACTATGACCTTTTAGAAAAGTACAATAGTTTATTAGAGCAGTCCAAATAATTATCATGTTCAACATATAAACTAGGTATGTTCAGGAGTTTTTCTGTCTATAAAATAATAAATTGCTCTAAATATTTTGGAAACTCTACAAAAGTAATTTCAAGACACAATACGTAAAAACAAGCCGTTTACAAGCATACCTTTATCGCAAAGACCAATAAAATATTGTTCTACCGAAGTGTTCGCATCACTTGATCACGATTCTTTTGTTCTATCACTTAAGGAGGATTTAAATTCCACTAGTGAGCTCTCTACTACTATCCTAGGCAAAGATGCACTTGAAATTACGAAAGAAATTAACTTTCTGATTGTTGCTTATTTATTCCAGCTAGAAGAGAAATTGCAATTATTCATCGATTTCGCGCTATGGCGGCTTCATTTCGTCGCCAGTATATGACATTTCCGCACGTGGCGGAATCGTATTGACAACTGTCCGTTTCATTTCCCCAAGCGGCAGAATCGTTTCGTCCTATGGCTGCAACATTTCACATGTTATAGAATTGTGTCGTAGCTTGTATGCATCATTTCCCCACGTGACAAAATTGTATTGCCGTCTGTTTCTCTCATTTCCCCACGTCGCGAACTCATGCCGTCGCCTGTCTCTGTCAATTTCCCAAGTGGCGGAATCGTTTTGTCCTTTGTTGAAAGCCTTCCGCCATAGCGCGGAACCACGCTCCTGTTTTGCAATAACACTAAAATGAAGCGTGGCCCATAGCCTCCATCGCGTATTCTCCAGCATGGCTACCGCGAATACTACACATCCTTTTTATTCATTTCAAAGAAGTCTGACTCTTAATTGTCGCCAAACCATGAAATGGTCATGACAGTCACTTCGTCCATATTTTGACTTGAATGATCGAGGTCCCAAGCACAAACTCCTTTCGCTCTACGATTCAGGAGTTTCTTATATAATCCTAATACAAGACGATTTCCCATTCTTTAAACGAAAGATGATCAACGGAAAACAATTTAATTTTTCTGCTCTAAACGATTAAAAAGGTGCCCCTTCAGCGTTCTTAAATAGATCGAACGACTGTCTGGCTTAAATAATAACCGCAAAAGTTCATGATCGTAGCTTTCAATTATTTTATCAATAAGCAAATCCACTTCATCCATATCTGTATCATACTGAATATGAAAATTATTAGAAATAGCCTTAATAAATTTCATTTTATCGTAAGCATAAATCAGATCCCAATATTTTAACAAAGCATAAGCACAAATATTATAATCGATAACCTCCAGCATTTTTTTATAATTCTTTTCATATGCCAAAATACCAAAATAAACATCTACATAAAGTGGATCATTCAGACTATTGCGATAGCGTGCTAATACATTACTCCGAAAACGGTTCTTGATCTCTGCATCATCTACATGCTCCATAATAAAAATAAAATCTGCAATATTGGGATAGAATCCAAACTTATCCATTTTGATCCCCGCTAATCCATCAAGATTATTAAACTTCACAAAAAGTTCTTCCAGAACATCAAGATAGGGTAAGTTATAATCTAATTTGACGTTCTGTCCTATTATTTTAATACAGAAATCTATCGCAATTTGTGGTTCTATTTCTTTTAGAGCATAAATAAATTTAAGGTTAAACTTATTTTCCCATGGTTTAGGTTGAAAATAAGATAAAATATCACCTAGCAGGTTTGCATCGATCATGACATCTAAAAAGAAATCATCTATCTCAACTGGAAATATAACACCCTCATCGAGAAAATCCTCCAACTGTTTTTTTGCACGGCTAGCAAATATAACCTTTCGTTGCTCACTTAAATGGGTATACATAATCTTAATTGGATCAAGAATACCAATAAGATTACCTCCTTCACGCCACATTTCATCCCATAACCAATAAAAATGCGATTGCCATTGAATATCAGAATGAACGGAAGAGAATGCAATTCCCAATTTCTCATAGCACCCGACTAGAAAGGTACGTACCCTCGTACCTCCATAATTGTATTTATATTGAAAATCGTACAGGCTATTAACCAAAGCGGTCCATAGAATAAGTATATCCTTTTTTGTGATATTTAATTGAATAAATTCCCACACCGGAATCATAGACTTATCCCACAATTGTACAATTTTTTTGACTTCTGCTGCGTCAATTTTTTTACGCTTTCCGATGACCGAAATAACGACATCATTTAACATTTTGGAGATATCCTTTGACTGATAGACATGGTCATGCTTCGAAAATTTAAGGACAAATTGCAATTCGATATCCTTATTGGTTTTAAAAAGTTCAATCAGCCAATCTTTGATATCTAACGGATCAATACTCAATAGCAATTGCTCACTTTCCTTCATTTTACTTTTGGCAACGAATTTCTTAGCTCCCGAAGGAGGATTCTTACTACTAGCACTTGAAGATAAAGCCAAAATAACGGCTAATTGGTGCACGCAATAGCTATCCTTTCTTTTACAGTCACATGAATGCGCTGATACATCATCACCTTTCAAAAGAATATTGACATCATAAGATTCTTCTCCCTCATCTACAAATGCGATGTAATTACCCACTCCATCATGCTCCTCCAACTCACGTACCATCAATTTTTGAGCTTGGGCAATTTTAATTGGATCCTGTTTTTTAAGAATTGTCTTTACAATCATATTGTTGCATCTTTCATGTTTACAACCTACTATTATGAATCATGTCATTAAGCTTTTGTAGCCCGCAACATCTCTCTCTTTCCTGGTGCTCCCGCAGCTTTTTCGATCGTAAATCCTAGTGCTTTCATGCTTCTTTTGAGATTGCCGGTAATAGCATAGGTAACAAATACACCTCCTGGTTTTACAAATTTTGCAACATGGGCCAAAGCCTCATCTGACCACATTTCGGGTTGATGAATAGCAGCAAAGGCATCAAAGTATACCAAATCAAAAGTTTTATCTGAACTAAAATCCTTCAATAAGGTATGATCGATATATAAATTTGTATTTGAATCAATTTGCGTAGTTTCATTTAGAGCTTGTTTATATCCTGATATATAATTATTCCAGTTTTCTTCAGAAACGAATGCATCATAACCAATTTGCTGAATAACCTCCAGTGACAATGGATAGCCTTCGATACCTACATAATCTACCGAAATTTCTTTACCAGATGTATAAGCGAGCGTTTGCGTAAAGTTTAAGCCTGTTCCAAAACCTACTTCCAAAATAGTGATATCCTTTAAGGAGTGTTTCTGAATGTAATAATCAAGTCCTGTCTGAATAAAAACATGTTTACTTTCTTGAACAGCTCCATGTTTGGAGTGGTAGCACTCTCCTATTTGTTCATTAAACAATGTTTTTGAACCATCTCCTGTTGTTACAAATTCCATTTCACGCATAGATAACAAAAATAGAATAAAAAGAACTTAATTGCTATGGATATCCATATAATCAGTCTTTATATTTCATTGCGGTTATTAAAAGTAAAAAACAATACCTCATAAAATTGTTTGTGCGTAACAGTAAAATTTAAAAATTTTTCGTTTAAAAAAGGATAATTATTTATATATTAACACATTGCAAACAAAACGATTATGAAAAATTACATCCAACAGTCACTAACCTACGTTAGCATATGCTTATTGTTTGGCAATACGCAATGCAGTGTGGCACAACAGAAATATTTTAATGATGTGACGTTAACAAATATTCCTCAAGATGCAAAAGCACATGCTTTGGATGTAATCCTTATCGATGTTGATGCAGATGGAGATCTTGATCTTGTACTGGCTCTAGAATCTGAACCCAACAGATTATACCTTAACGATGGAAGTGGTAAGTTTTCTTGGAAGAAAGGTGTTTTTGCTGAAAAACCACATGATACAGAACATGTAAGGGCAGCAGACTTTAATAATGACGGTTTTATAGATTTAATTTTTGTTGCTGAGGATGATCAGAACCATGAGTATTATCTAGGTAAAGGTGATGGCACATTTATCGATGTATCCGATCGGCTATTAGGCAAAAGCGAAGCTAACGGTCTGGATGTAGCAGATATCAACGGAGATGGCCTTATGGATATTGTTATCGGTAATTCGGGCAAATCACCACAAAATTTCTTATGGATAAATGATGCTAAGCGACCTGGGTATTTTTTAGACCATACTTCAATTTCACTTCCACAGGTTGAAGATCAAACTCAATCCGTCAAATTTGCAGATTTGGACGCAGATGGTCACATGGATATGATTATTGGTAACGAAACTCCACCAAATCGTTTATTATTTAATGATGGAAAAGGAAATTTCATAGAACATACTGCAGGATTACCGCTCATGGTCCCCTTACACGCGCGCGAGGTGATTGTATTTGATGCAAATGGCGAAGGGAAACCCGATATACTTTTCGCCAATCTAACAAGTAATGGGGGCGCAAAAGATAAAGATCCCAGAGCCCGATTGCTTATAAATCAGGGCGACCGTCGTTTTGTAGATGAAACAGAATCTAGAATGCCAGAACAAACATTTTCTACGTATGCGGCTACTGCAATTGATTTTGATCATGACGGACACTTAGACATTATACTGAGTGCAATCAAGATTCCTCCTTTTGAAGAGATGCAAGTGCAAGCTTTAAGAAACGATGGAAAGGGTCACTTTTCTTTTGTTACTGACAAAACAATCCCTGAAATTACACGTGGTAGAAGCTGGGGTATTGCAGTTGACGATGTCAATGCTGATGGGATAGCTGATATGGTGATCGGCGGATGGGGCTCTCACGTCCGTCTGTTATTGGGTCAAAAATAAATTTTAACAAATAGGCTGGGAAAGTCCCAGCCTAAACATTCATTTATAAAACAATAGTACTTTATTGTGCTAATATCTTATTCTTCTTTACATCATCATAAATGACGCTCGTCTTATTTCCTTCAATAAGTAATCCACGACTTTTGCCTCCTAATCTATTTGCTTCATTATTCACATTTACAGCAACAACGCGACCTTTATAAAAAGAGGTAACTTCTGGAAAAATTGTATGTCCAAGATATATTCTTTTAGCACTGTAAATCTGCAGTATTTTTTCTAAATCTGCTTCGCTTAAAGGGTGATACTTTTCTTCTTGACGAACCATGCCGCGATACCACAAAGGTCCTTCACTACCAAATAGAAAAGTACCTGCACGCGACTTATGTCTCTCTTCTTTGGTTTGAAACAAATAAAAACGAACAGAATCATTTACTGCAGGTATTGTCCATTGTGGATCTAGCATGGTATGACTAAGTCCTGCATGTACAAAAAGATGATCCCCTATCTTCTCCATCGTATTTTTACTTTGTAGCCATTTTCCTAATTCAGTATCTAATGACCAGAAATCACGATAATCTTTTCCAATAGCGTCAGCAAGCATTTTATACTTATCTTGGGTGTATTTATAATTACCTCGTAAGATCATTTCTTCATGATTGCCCAAAAGAAAGTGCACCTTACCGCCAGCTTTTTCAGCCTCGTTTTCCAATTTATAGATTAACCAAAAGATAGGTAATACGTCTTTACCGCGATCAAATACATCTCCGATAATGACCAAGTTATTTTTTCCAAAAGTCCATTCATAATGATTTCCAATTACTTTCTGCGCTTTTAGAATAGCATAAAAAGATTGAAAATCGCCATGAGGATCTGACAGAACAAGGATCTTATTACTTTTTGGAGAATTCCAGCTAGGGGTCTTAAGCGGGTGTCGCTTTACTTCAAACTGATGTTCACCATCTTCTGTCACGACTTTAAATGATGATTTAACCGGTACTTCACTTCGAATCTCACCATTCTCGACACGCACAAGCTTCGTTCCTCCATTTTCATAAAAGAAATAGGGACCATCGTTATTTCCCAATGTTGTTTGACTATGTGTATCGGCAATCTGAAAAAGAACAAATACAGCTGTCAAAGCACAAGTTATACTGATCCTAGAAGGACCAGTATAATTGACTTTAAGATATTGTTTAATGCAGTTATACATCATAATATAGTTTAATATCCGTCGTTTTGAACGATGTTTTTATTCGCATCAATCTCAATTCGTGGAATAGCCATCAATGTTTTGAAAAAAGTACGATCAAAAGATTTAGTTTCAGGTCTTAAAGATGGCGAATTATGAGCACTACCTTTACGTTCTATGCGCATATTGTTGCGTAATGCATCAAATAGTCTATGCCCCTCACCTACAAGTTCACGACGGCGCTCTTCCATAACTCGTTCTAGAGTCACGACACCAGAAACAGATTTTGCAGGATTTGCACGAGAAACTATAGCGTTAAGATACTTCAAAGCATTTGCATTGTCGTTTAGTTTAACTGCTGCTTCAGCTGCAATTAAATATCCCTCCGAAAGACGAAGAACAGGAACATCTGCAAATTCAGGATTTTCACCATCAGCAGTATTTCCAGGATATTTGTTCAAATAATAATAGTCAACCTGTTTACTGGTATATTTTGTAATGACCTTATGGCGGACATCATTGGAGTCATCTTTGATTAACTTCATATAATCGTCCGATAAAATAATGTCATTATATCCATTTCTCCACAATAGGTACCCTATTCCTTCTTTTCCAGGACCGTTTTCAGTCTTTACAATAGATAACTGAAACAAAACTTCATTTGTAAAATCCTTTGACCAAACAGAAGCGTATTCACTATTTGTCCATAACAGATATTGACCTTTAGTCGAGCTCTGGGTTGTTTCCGCTTCTTTGATCAATTGCATCGCGACAGTTAAAGCTTTGGAATTTTCGCCCATATAAAGATAAGCTCTTGCTAATAGTTGCTGTGCACCAAATTTATTAAGTTTGCCATTTTTTTTCGCAGTACTCAATAAGGTCACAGCATTTTCCAAATCATCTAGAATCTGTGTATAGACTTCTTTTACTGAATTACGTGCAGGTTTATTAGTTGAATTATGTTTTTCTATTTCAATCGGCACCCCTAGTGAGGCCCCGTTGTTTTTGGTATAAGGATCTCCAAACACTTTAACTAAATCAAAATGTGCCAACGCGCGAAGTGTTAACGCCTGTCCTTTTATGTCATTGAGTTCATCAGTCAATTGTTCTTTCTCAACTCCATTAACGAAGGCCAAAACACCATTCGCATTTCTTAAAACACGATAAGGCTGATACCACAGTGATGAAGGAGTATTGTCCTTGTTAAAATCAAAAAGATAATATTTTGCCGCACGTTTTGTGTCACCGTTCGACAACATATCTTCTCCAGTTACATCGCCATAATAAGTCATACGAGCTCCATAATATTCAGAACCACGTAGAATATCGTAAATGCCATTTAAAGCATATTGAGCTTCTCGGGCAGATTTAATTGCTTCAGAACTTTCTGTAGAAGTACTTGGCTGGGATTTTTCCAACCATTGGTCCCCACATCCAACTAACAAAGTACAAGATATCAGAACCGTTGATAATATAAGTTTCATAGTCTTTTTTTAGAATTTAATATCCAAACCAAAAGTAACCGTCTTCAGTTTTGGGGATTCAAAATATACTGTACCATTTACAGGTACCTCAGGATCATAATTATTATAAGCTGCAAAAGTCAAAAGATTGACTCCTGAACAATATGCTCTGATATTACTCACTTTAAGACGACGTGCAATGTGTTGCGGAAGAGATACTCCGAAAGTCAAGTTTTTCAATCGGATATGATCTGTTGAATGAACACGACGTGTATTGGCTACACTGCTCATATCGTAAGTATTTCCAACCATAAACATTTCGATATCGGTATCATCACCTGGCTTTTGCCATCTGCGTTCATAATATTGCGGAATATTATCATAACCCGTTTTTCCAGCAAGCTCTGTTTTACTCGCACCGCTATCGTATGAATAACCACCCAGAGAATATGTCCATGTAAAGTTTAGATCAAAAATCTTATAACGAAGGGTATTAGTAAAACCACCGATCAACTTAGGATCGACACTTTTATAAAGAATTCTGTTTGCTTTGGTATAATCTTCTGTGATATCTCTTGAATCTAGATTAGCTGGATCATTGATGTAATATTGTGGCACACCAGTTTCCTTACTTATCCCCGCAAATTCGATCAGATAATAGCTATACCATGGTTGGCCGACACGGTGAATCAATGTACCGTCCCTTAACTCAGAACTTCCATCAGCTAATGATATAGTCTTATTTCTGTTCATTCCAAAATTTAGATTTGAAGTCCATTTAAATTCAGAATCTCTTAAAATATCTGCATTCAAATCAACTTCTATTCCTGAGTTACGAAGTGCTCCAATATTGGTTAGATAAGCAGAAAAACCTGTTGTATAGGACGTAGGCATATCGTTCAATAGATCTGACGACTGGCGTCTGTACCATTCGAAGGTAGCTCCCAAACGATCAAAAAGACGAAGATCTAATCCAATATTTAGATTATTTTGTTTCTCCCATTGTAAAGCCGGGTTTCCAATCTGAGTTTCTCTTATACCAGGATTATTAAGATAAGGAAAACCAAAACCGGTCAAATCCATATAAGTATAATACGTATTGGGTAGAGTACCATTAGTACCATATGACACCCGAATCTTACCGTCAGTTACAACGTCACCTATTGATTCCATAAAGTTTTCTTTTGAAAACTTCCATGCTCCTGATAAGGACCAAAATTTCCCCCAACGGCTATCACGATGAATACGAGAGCTACCATCCATACGAACGCTACCACCAAAGAAATATTTATCATCATAATTATAGTTTGCTCTGGAAAGGTAAGACAACAAACGCCATTCTGAATTGGAACCAGAAAGATCTGTAATGACAGAACCATTTGAAAGAACAACTTTATCTACTGAAGGAAAATTATCTTTTGCACCATCAATTCCATCTTTGCGAAATTTATTAACCTCATATCCGCCCAATATATCCAAATGATGCTTGTTAGCAAAAGTCTTATTATAAGTTAAACTATTCCGCCATACGATCTGATTATAATCTGTAAAACTTGTAGTTAAAGAACCATTTGTTTTCTCACCGTCTGATGTACGTGGATCTGACCAAGAATTATATTTGGTATTGGTATGGTCTAAACTAAAAGTTGTATTAAAGACTAAACCATCAAAGAACTTATAATTGGCAAATACGGTATTAAAAGAACGATCACCCTGTTCTCTTCGGTAATTATACAAGGAAGTTGCTTTAGGATTACGCGGTCCATTAGAAAAGAAATCTGTGAAAAATGAACCATCTTCATTGTACACCGGCTCCGAAGCTGTAATCTTATGACGAGTTGAATAGATCGGTGAAGTATAAGCTCCTCCTTCTGAATTCACATCTTGAGCAATGTTTGAGTATAGAATATTAGCTCCAAGTTCTATTTTATCGCTCATTTTATATTTAACATTCAAACGGCCAGTTATACGCTCAAAACCAGATTGATAAGACAAACCTGTTTGATTGACATACCCCATCGATGTGTAGTAAGAGAGCTTACCATCACCTCCTGAAGCAGAAAGATCTGCATTTCTAAAAGGAGAATTTTGGCGAAACAATTCTTTCTTCCAATCTGTCCAACCACTCCAAGGTTTAGGTGCATACTTATCGATGTTCGCTTGTGCATATTCTTCTATTAAGTTATCATCGACCACCTTATCGATGTAACGAGCACGGTTTCGAAGTCCTTCCAAAAGCATCTCGCGTCGTTGGGGACCATCCATGACCTCACGGAAATCTGTTGCTTGACTTGAAAGACCATAAGCACCCTTAAATGAGAATACTGGCTTTCCAGCTTTTCCAGACTTTGTGGTAATCAAAATTACTCCACCAGCAGCACGTGATCCATAAAGTGAAGCTGCTGCGGCATCTTTAATTACTGTAATCTGCTCAATATCGGCATTACTCAAAGTAGACATGACATCCAATCCAGCATTATTTGAACTACTTGATGAAATATCATTAGACATTACCGGAACACCGTCGATGACAAATAAAGGTTTGCTAGAAGCATTAATAGATCCCATTCCTCTAATACGGATATCAGTAGCACCACCTGGCTGACCGGAAAGTGAATTAACTTGCACCCCAGGCGCATTTCCCTGAAGCATTGTCGAAAAATCGACAGCAGGCACGTCGGACATGCGCTCAGTACGGATTGTTGAAGCAGATCCAGTATAATCTGATTTCTTAAACGTACCATACCCCGTTACAACAACCTCTTCTAAATTTGCTTGACTAAACTGCAGGCTCACATTTACGGTCTCAGAAACAACTTCTACTTCTTTTCTTTCATAACCTAAAAAGTTAAACTGTAAGATAGATCCTCGTGATGCCACAATCGAAAAATTGCCATTTTGGTCGGTTCCTACAGTATTTTTTGTTCCTTTAATCGAAACACTGACACCAGAAAGCACCTGTCCACTTTGGTCTGTTACTTGTCCATGTACCGATTTTTGTTCGCTTAAGATTGTGATTTTGGAATTCTTAATAGTTTGTTTGTTATCAAAATCAGGTTTACCCGATTTAACGACGATAGACTTTCCATCTTTAATATAAGTCAGTCCACGTGGAGTTAGCAACTCGGAAAGGGCACGGTCTAACGTTACATTATCAAAATCTACACTTACAGAAGGCGTATTGTTGATAATTTCCGATTTACAAAGAACTGTATATCCAGTCTGCTTTTTGATTTCACGGAATACGTCAACAATAGCACTATTCTTCTTCTTAATACGTACCGTTTGAGCAAAACTTCCTGCATGAAGCTGTCCCACGGTAAACAAAAGAAGCATAATAATCATTTTCATAATAATGAGGTATTTATACTTTTTCATTACATTTGGTTGGTTTTGTTAGTTTAATAAATAGTTAGCAAGTATTTTTTAATTTTCGAACCAATTGCTGGGGAAGTACCACCTTCCTCAGCTACTTAAGATTACGAAATATTAGATTCTGAGTGTAATCATTATTTCATAAGCTTTACCCTCCTCCCTTCGATTTGAATTTTAATTTTATCGTCAGTCATTTTTATAATTTTTAACACTTTATCAAAAGTATCAAGTCGGGAAACGGATCCCCATAGCGTAATTTTTGAAAGACTAGGGTCTATATCGATATCTATATCATACCATCTTGCTACCTGGGTCAGCACTGTACCTAGAGGTTCATTATTAAACATAAACTCATCATTTGTCCAAGAGATACTTTCATCTATAGAGACTTGTTGCACACGAAGGTTTTCTCCATTGACCACTGCCTGTTCGCCTGGTGCAAGTACTTTCTCTTCGCCAGTGGGAACAGAAACTTTAACTTTACCTTCTTTTAAAGAAACTTTGGATTCTTTCTCATTTGGATAAGAATAGACATTGAAATGAGTTCCTAACACTTCTATTTTTTCCTTTGCAGTAATAACAATAAATGGTCTACCTTGCGATTTCGCTACTTCAAAGAAGGCTTCACCATCTAATTCCACTAAACGTTGCTGTTCTGTAAATTTATCGGGGTATTTTAGACTTGTAGATGCATTTAGCCATACTTTTGTACCATCCGACAACTGAATCTCATATTGCCCTCCCCGCGGAGTTGATAAGGTCATCATCTGTCTTTTATCCGTCGAGCTACCTAAGGCTACGGAACCATCATTATAGGTGATACTACTGCCTATAACGATTCCATTATGGCTTTGATCTAATCCTAAACTGCTCCCGTCAGAAAAATGAAGTGTTGCTTTGTTTCCACCAGGGTGCAGGTTTTCTGCTAATTTTGTAACATCAATATTGTTATTGTGATCTTTACTTTTGATGGTCCAAATACCAAATATTGCTAATCCAATGAAACAAGCAGCAGCTGTATACCATAGTGGTAATTTTTTATAACTTGTCGTTTTCTTTAAAGATGGTTTCTCAATTTTTGTCATGATATTGGAGAGTACTCGAGATTCTCTTTTTTCGATATCTTTGACGTGCACACTATAATATTCTAGTTCTTGACGCAAATGATCAGCATTTTCCAACTTTTCCACCATGATTCGTAAATCTGGATATTGCTGAAAAAGCATCCGAAGCTCTCTATCTGTAGTTGGATGAATATTCCCTTTCAAATATTCTTGCAATAGGATTAAGGTGTTGTCTATATGATGCTTCGTGTTTGCCATTATTCATTTTGATAATAGAAACACGAGTTACTTAACAATCTTACAGCATATTTGAGAAAAACACCTAAATATCTAAGAATGAGTTAAATAAAATATATATTTACTTTTGGCCAACAAAAGATAAAAAAGCAAAAAGTGCTAATGTATTTTTTGTCTTTAACAGGTGTCTAATTGTGTTAATTGCCCGAGAACGGTTAGTGTATACGGCGGAAGGACTCATTGCCAGTTCTTCTGCAATTTCCTCAACGGTCTTATCTTCTAGGAAAGTTAAATTAAAAACTTCTTTTTGTTTTTCAGGTAATTTTTCTACTTCTGTAAAAATAGCATGAACAAGTTCGGCATGAATCAAATTTGAAAAAGCATCCTTGTCATCAACTAAAAGATCTTCATAGTCTGATAAAGATTCATGAATACCTTTCGAACGTTTTGCCCGGATCGTGTTAAGACTTGCATTTTTTGCTGAGATATAAACAAATGCACGTAAATTTTCCATAGTAGGGAAATCCATCCTACGATTCCATACCTTAACAAATACGTCAGCTACGATCTCCTCCGCAACATCTGCTTCCTTGATATACTTCAGTATAAAAAAGAATAATTGCTTATAAAATCGATGATAGATGATAACAAATCCCGTTTGATCGTCTCCTTTCAAACTGTCTATCAATTGTGAATCTGTCATAAGGCAGTGTGAAATTAGATTATTTTTATCAACAAAAACGAAAAGGCATCTTTTTAAAGTGATACATAGGTTAGAATCACTATTTTGGACTAAAATAGAAAAGACTTTTTAGAATATCAAGTTGTTAACAATTATTTAAAACACTCATATCATACCGTTAACTGTTCAAATGCATTAAAACACCGATAAGTTGTATAAACCTCTTTACCATTTAGTCAATATTAAAATTGAAAACTGTTGATTTACTACTTACCAAAAGCTAAATCTAATTACTAGATATTCAAAATCAATGCATTGCAAACTGAAAGTTTGAATTATAAATTCCGTTTACCATATATTAAATGATATATAAATAAAAAAAACTAAATTAGTATCCATAATGACATACTCAACCAATATATTTCTCCAAAATTATGGAAGCATCGTACTGCTTATTGTAGGTATCCTCGCAGGGAGTATCTTAGGAATATATTTACCTAACATAGTTCCATATATCAAGCCTATAGGTGATATTTTCTTGAACCTGTTATTTGTTGCTGTCATTCCTCTAGTTTTCTTTGCTATCTCATCATCTGTAGCTAATATTGAAGGAACAAACCAACTCGGCAAGATCATCGGGGCAATGACCGGCGTCTTTTTAATGGGTGTACTCATCTCTGCATGTGCTACGATTGCCGTCCTTTATTTCTTTCCTCTTGACGCTCCCATAGTACCAAATGGTTCAGAACTTCTGGACAATAATCCTGATGACACCTGGAGTGATAAGATGGTTCGCTTTTTAACCGTTTCAGAGTTTGGTAAACTACTATCACGAGAGAATATGCTTGCTCTTGTAATTTTCTCATTTTTAGTGGGTATCGCTACGCGAAAATCAAGTGCTGTTGCACAGCCATTCCTATCTTTCTTAAATGCTGGAAATGAAGTCATGAAAAATCTGTTGATTTTGATCATGAAAATTTCACCGATCGGTTTAGGTGCTTATTTTGCTTATCAAGTCAGTAGTTTAGGACCACAACTTTTTGGTTTCTATGCCAAACCTTTAGGGCTTTATTATTTATTTGGAACCTGTTATTTTTTTGTGGGTTTCACTGTCTTTGCATTTATTGCGAATGGCAAATATGGAATTACCTCTTATTGGAAAAATAATATTGTTCCCACGCTGACTGCATTAGGTTCTTGCAGTAGTTTGGCAACAATGCCTGCTAACTTACTGGCTGCAAAAAAAATTGGAGTTCCAGATACTATCGCTAATGTGGTCATTCCTTTGGGAACAACGCTACATAAACAAGGATCCAGTATATCTTCTATTTTTAAAATATACGTTGCATTTTTGTTAATAGGAAAAGATTTTTTTGATCCTATGACGCTCGTTATGTCACTCGGAATTACTGTTCTAGTTAGTGTGGTAGCAGGAGGAATTCCTAATGGTGGATATATTGGAGAAATGTTAATGATCTCTGTGCTGGACCTTCCAATCGAAGCCGTTCCTGCTGTAATGATTATCGGAACGCTCGTTGATCCATTAGCGACCATCTTAAATTCCACCGGAGACACTGTAGCAAGTATGCTCGTGACAAAATTTACCGGAAATAAATATCAGGTTGTTACAGCGGAGGTTTTAAAATCGTAATCCATAAAACAAGGATCCATATTGATGCGTACCATAAAGCATTTCTTTCGCTTCTCGTGATTGAAAGACATAGGATAATCCTAGGGTTGATCGACCACTTGCCAGCATAAATCCAACTTTATGGCTAGGCATGAATTTCTCAATCGTATATTGATCTCTGAATGTTTTATCATGTCCAATCCCGCCTTGAATAGTGGAGTTATAGCCGTGATAATATAAGGATGGTATATAATAGAAAAATAATTCTCGATCTGTCTCCGTACTTTGAACATGTCCCTTTGTAAATGCAGAATGATAAAATGACCGTAAGCGCCCCCATCTGATAGGCAAACCAATATTTGCATTTACATGGTTCATTCCTAATGTTCCTGAACCTACACCCGAAATTTCGAAACTTCTGCCAGATGATCTATAGAACAGCCTTTGATACTTTAATCCTAGATCAACACCAAATGCATTTGGGATCTGCCCTTCCCAGCCAGATACTTCATAAATATTGAATACCTGATGGATAATTTTTTGCACCTCCTTTCCTTTTGCAAGTGGTCCAACCTGCCCGAATTCAACTTTTAAACTTAATACCTGTTCCTGTCTATAATACTGATTCAATTCACCCGATAGGTATAGATAGGCTGCAAACGGTCTATCCCATTGTGATGATCTATTATTATACAAATTAACCCCGTTGTACATCTTTTGTCCAAGCTCAATATCCAACACACGATTTTTAACTTTCGAAGTATCTGATTTTAAACCTAATCTATAGTTTATATTGATTCCATTTGTATAATAACGGTCCTGAGATGTTAATAAATAAACATCATTATCATTTTGGAGAGCAATTTCACTTTTTAAAATTTTGCTTTGCGATAAAGCAAGTTGTAAAGGCAATATACCTACGAGCAAACACACAATACGCAATACGATTATTTTCATTCGATCCAAATGATTGTAAAAATTAAGATATAAACTAAATTAAAGATATTTAATAAGATTAAATGTATGTTGTATAGAATGATTTAAACCTATTTTCAACGCATTATAAATTTATTTAGAAAGGTTATAAATAAACGATCCCGGTTGCAAATTTAGTTACTTCGCCAATCTATTCGTAATTTTGTATTCGATAAAGTGTTAATTTTTTTTAAAAATGAAACCATCATGAGCTTAAATCAGCTCATTAATAAAATGAATAACTGCTCATGATAGCTTCATGGCCTTTAAAACCGAGTGTTAGCGAGCTCAATAATACAAATAGAAAGCTGACGCTCATTTATTAAACAAATTATTCTAATGAAAAAAAGTTCCATTATTCTAATCGCCCTTATTGCTGTTGCAATTGCGATGATTCTTGTAATTTACACAGATTCTAGCACCTATTCAACTTTTACAGAAGCGAAAGAGAAAAAAACAGAACTCTATGTTGTAGGCGTACTTAATAAGGAAAAAGCATTGCATTATGATCCAAAAACTAATGCAAATCACTTTTCATTTTACATGTATGACAATGATAGTACAGAATGTCAAATTGTATTCAATGGTTCAAAACCTCAGGATATCGAACGATCTGAACAAATTGTATTAACAGGTAAAATGGATGGTAATGTATTTCATGCGTCAAAAATATTGATGAAATGTCCTTCGAAATATAACCAAGATAAAGTCGAGGTTACAGAAACTAACGCTACAGCATTTAATAACTAATATTCATAATCACCAAATAAATGGACGTAAACTACGTAGGCGAGAATCTATTGCCTGGAAAAATAGGTCAGTTTTTTATTGTTCTCTCATTCGGAACAGCATTACTATCTTTCATTAGTTATTATTTTGCTACAACAAATAAAGAAGAAAAATCTTGGTTAAAAATTGCCCGGATTGCTTTCTGGACAAATGCAGCCTCAATCATTGCGATTGCTGCAACGCTTTTTTTCATTATCCATACTCATTTATTTGAATACCATTACGCATGGGCACATAGCTCCAAATCATTGCCTACACATTACATCATCTCCAGTTTTTGGGAAGGTCAGGAAGGTAGTTTTTTACTCTGGATGTTCTGGCAAAGTGTATTAGGATCAGTTTTACTTTTTAAGGCTAAAGATTGGGAGGGTCCAGTAATGACCTTCATCATGTTGTGTCAAGTATTTCTAGCTTCTATGATCGTAGGTGTACAAATTTTTGGATTTCATCTAGGTAGCTCGCCTTTCATCTTACTAAGAGAGGCTATAGAGGGACCAATTTTTAACGATCCAAACTATTTATCTTTAATTCCTGATGGCAAAGGTTTAAACCCACTGTTACAAAACTATTGGATGGTTATTCACCCGCCAACGCTATTCTTAGGTTTTGCTTCTATGGTTGTTCCCTTTGCTTATGCGGCCGCGGCTTTATGGACCAAACGTTATAAAGAGTGGATTACACCTGGATTACCATGGGCACTTTTTGCTGTCATGATATTGGGTGTAGGCATAATTATGGGATCATTTTGGGCGTATGAAGCACTTAACTTTGGTGGTTTCTGGGCTTGGGATCCTGTAGAAAATGCATCTATTATTCCTTGGTTTACTTTAATTGCTGCTGTTCACGTAATGATTGCTTATAAAAACTCTGGGCATTCTTACTTTACAGCTACATTCTTGGCTTTAATCAGTTTCGTTCTTGTCATCTATGCTTCCTACTTAACAAGAAGTGGGATTCTAGGAGAAACATCTGTGCACTCATTTACTGATTTGGGGTTAAATGTTCAACTTATTGCCTTTAATGCGACCTTCTTTGTGATTATGGTTGTAGCTTTGGTTGTCCGTAAAAAACAAATGCCGACGACTCAAAAAGAGGAGGATATCTATTCAAGAGAATTTTGGTTGTTCATAGGCGCTTTGGTTCTAACTGTTGCCTGCGTTCAAATGATCACTTCAACTTCAATTCCAGTCTTCAATGCTATTTTTGGAACCAAGGTTGCTCCACCTTTAGATCCGATCCAACATTATAACAAATGGCAGTCGGGATTTGCGGTCATTATTATGATTTTAACTTCAATCACCCAATTCTTGAAGTATAAAAAAACAGATCCTAGAAAATTTTTCGCGTCAACCATCGCTTCTTTAATCGTAGCTATTGTATTAACTGCTGCAGTTTCTTACATCACGAAAACATACACAAATTTAATTTTCATCTTAATAACCTTCTCTTCCCTATTCTGTATTCTCGCGAATATTCGCGTATTAGCAGATGCCGTAAAAGGTAAGTGGAAATTAGCGGGGTCAGCTATTGCGCACATTGGATTTGGATTATTATTAATTGGAGCCATGATAGCAGCATCTACCAATGAAGTGATTTCAATCAATAATACGGGTTATATTGCTGTATCTGGATTTGACAAGGTTGAAAAACCTGGTGACAACCTGTTCTTAACAGAGGGTGAACCGGTGCAGATGGGTGAATACCGCATCACTTATATTGGTGATAGTGTAGCACAACCCAATGTGTTTTATAAGATAAAATATGAAGCAATCGATGAGGAAAGTGGAAAAGTAAAAAATTCGTTTGTACTTATGCCGTTTGCTCAGAATAATGAGAAAATGGGAGGCTTGATCGGTACTCCTGCGACAAAGCACTACTTCACACATGATATTTACACCCTAATAACTGCGGCAGCTTCGGACTTACAGGCGAAAAATGCAAATATCCCTGCCGATCAGAAAACAGGCTTTGAGGATTATGAAGAACCGGCAACTTATGAGGTCAATGTTGGTGACACCCTTCGTTATAGAAATGGTTTCTTTGTCATTGAAGGTATTAACAGAAATGCTCATTTAGAAAACATCCCTAAGGGAGAGAAAGATGTCATTGTAGGATTAAAAATCAAAGTTATCGCTTCTGATAAAAAAGAATACAACATTGAACCGGTGTTTTTAATCAAAGATGGTACTTCATATGATTTTAATAAAGATGTAAATGAAGAAGGACTACGTTTCCGTTTTTCAAATATCTTGCCTAAAAAAGATAAATTAGAAGTTATGGTTTACCAAAAACCACTTCCAGAGAAAAAATGGATTGTATTTAAAGCGATTAAATTTCCATATATTAATTTCTTCTGGTGTGGAACTATTGTCATGACAATCGGATTTTTCATGTCTATTTTTAGAAGAAATAGTGAGGCAAAAAGATTAGATAAAAAACAAAGCTAATGAATATTGTCATCTTAGGAAGTGGAAATGTTGCAACACACTTTGCACATAACTTCCATAACAAAGGTCACAAAATCTTGCAAATATTCAGTCAACAGAAGGTCAATGCTCAAGCATTGGCCTTTGCTGTAAATGCAGAGGCTATTTCTAAGGTATCAGAAATAAATAAAGAAGCTGATCTCTATATGATCGCAATTCCGGATCATGCTATTCCATCACTTATTGAAACCATATCTACAGCTATCTCCGGCATTGTTGTGCACTGTTCTGGAGCTACAGATATACAAGTTTTAAGTAAATTTCAGCATTATGGTGTGATATATCCTCCGCAGTCCATTTCTAAAAATGATCAATCCGACTTCAGTCTTATTCCGTTTTGTATTGAAGGAAATGACTCCATAACATTTAATATTCTGATGAAGCTTATGGCTACTATAGCACCAAAATCTATCGCTTGTAGCTCAAGTCAAAGATTAGCTATTCATATAGCCTCAGTATTTGCGAATAACTTCACAAACGCACTCTTTCAAATCAGTTATGACCTCTTACAGCAGCACGATTTACCGTTTGATATAATTAGGCCAATTATTCTTGAAACTGCACAAAAGGTACAATCTAAGCTACCTAGTCAAGTTCAGACCGGACCAGCTGTTAGAAATGACGAAATCACGATAAAAAAGCATTTAAATTTTATCAGCGAACATGATGATTGGAAACAAATCTATCAACTATTATCACAAGAGATTGTAAAAAGAAAAAGCTAAATATCATTTCTTTACCAAGATTTTAAAACTTCTTCATAACGGCCATTAATTTTCTTTTACAACAAGTAACTTAGTACTTTTGCTTTGTATAAAATGAACATTGGTTCAATATTTGAAAGCATAGTAAACATTAAAATTGTAACAGATCAATCGATTACGTTTGATTGATATTTGATCAAATTTTTATTAAAATAAGAGTCTAAATACTATTTAAATTATGACCGTTAGAAAATTAATTCTTGGCACCATGACTGTAATCAATTTGATTATAATCTCTTTTGGGCTTATTTTTACACCACAGTGGTTTTGGTTATTAGTCATACCAATGCCTCTTTTATTTGTGGCTATATATCACAGTTTTCAACATAAACATGCTATTTTACGAAACTATCCTTTAGTAGGATATTTCCGTTATTTCTTTGAGTCCATTCGTCCAGAATTACGTCAATACTTTTGGGAATCTGATACTGATGGACGTCCTTTTAATAGAAGACAACGTTCTATCGTTTATCAACGCGCTAAAAACCAGCGGGAAACTGTTGCTTTCGGTATGCAGACAGATCCGCAAACAGTGGGTAATGAATGGGCGGCTCACTCTGTCTTTCCTTGTCACATTGATAATCATGACTTACGCACTACTGTAGGGAATGGAGCTTGTAAACATCCTTATAGCTTAAGTGTATTTAACATCTCGGCTATGAGTTACGGTGCATTGAGTAAAACAGCTATTACAGCATTAAATAAAGGTGCTCAATTGCAGAATTTTGCTCACAACACGGGAGAGGGTGGTATCAGTGACTACCATAACAGTGGTGGTGATTTGATCTGGCAGGTAGGTACGGGTTATTTTGGATGCCGTACGCATGACGGTAAATTTGATGGTGAGCTTTTTAGAGAAAAAACTTCGCGTCCCAACATCAAGATGATCGAACTGAAAATATCACAAGGTGCTAAACCTGGCCACGGAGGTATACTTCCCGCGGCCAAAAATACACCCGAAGTTGCTGCAATTCGCCATGTCATCCCAGGTACAGATGTCATGTCACCTCCTGCTCACAGTGCATTCTCAAATCCAATTGAAATGATGGAGTTCATTCATAGATTGAAAGAATTAAGTGACTTCAAACCTGTGGGATTTAAAATGTGTATTGGTGATAAACAAGAGTTTATTGAAATCTGTCGCGCAATGCAAACAACGCAGATATTCCCGGACTTTATTGCTATTGATGGTTCCGAAGGTGGAACAGGTGCAGCACCACTCGAATTTACAGATAATCTAGGGATGCCATTATACGATGCTTTAGCTTTTGTTACAAAGACTTTAATTGCATTTGGCCTTAAAAGACATATCAAGCTCTTAGTTTCGAGTAGAATCGTCACTGGTTTTGATTTGTTAAAGGTAATTGCTCTTGGAGCAGACGCGTGCTATAGTGCCAGAGGAATGATGTTTGCATTAGGTTGCATTCAAGCATTGAAATGTAACGAAGATACTTGTCCTGTAGGAGTTGCAACACAACAACCCCACTTGTATAAAGGATTAGATGTTAACGATAAATATGTACGTGTCGCACAATTCCATCGTAACACTTTACGTGCAACAGTAGAGATCATGGAAGCTTGTGGCTTCAAAACTTTATCCGATGTCAGTGCCGATAAATTTTTCAGAAAAGTTGATGCTGTAAACACATTAAGTTTTCAAGACATCTATTTTGGAAGAGAAGGACGGTTAATCGAAAGTCATACTGATTTTGAAGCAAAAATATTTTAATAATAAGGAAGGGCTTTTCATAAAACAAAAGCCCTTCCTTATTATTTTCTCAAATTACAGATAACTTGTTGAAGCGTTACTTGCGCCATATCAATTGTATCTGGAGATACGCCATCTAAAGCTTCCGCAATAGTCTTATTCGCTTGTTGCATACCCATTTCTTTTAATTTACGGGCAGACTTAGTCAGATAAATCAAATTTGATCTACGATCATCTTTATCATTTACTCGGATTACTAAATTTAATTTCTCCAAATTATTAATTAAACGTGTAATACTTGGTTTATCTCTAAAGGTTCTAATGGCTAACTCCTGTTGCGTAAGTCCCTCCTCTTGCCATAAATTGTACAAAATACTCCATTGCTCAGCCGTAATATTGATTCCCACATCTTTTAAATTACGCTGCATTCTACGCGATATGGCTGTAGTCGCTTTTCCAGTTAGAAAATCATAGAACTCTATCTTTCCAATTAAATCTTCATTAAGCATAATAATCAAAGTCTTTTTAGGTTATACTATATATCGTACTTTTTAGCCAACGGATATTTATTTTCAAAAAAGATAAAATTAACTATAACTCGTTGGCCAAATAGGTTTATATTATAAATATAATGCTTTACATGGTATAACAAAAATTAAATTGTTTTTTTTTGTTATCTTCATGCTATGGAAAAGTTGGTACCCCTTTTAATTGCATTAGCAATCTTTGGTTTTAAGTCATATCAGAACTATATGAAAGAGCAAGAGGCTGCGCTAAAAAGAAGAAAAGCAAACACCCCTATTCCTAGTAAAAATAAATCAGAACCACCTGCATATCAGACCTTTCAGAAAGACAAAAATGTGGCTACCCCACCACCTTTTTATTCAGAAAAAATACAAGACACTAACGAAATTCAGCGATTTAAAAAAGCAAGAGAGGAGCACCGCTTAGCTTTAAATAAAAAAAATAAGTTACCACAATCTTTACAAAGAGAACCAATGGTAACGGAAGATTTTGATTTAAGAAAGGCAGTGATTATTTCTATCATCCTTGATAGACCGTACAAATAAAGACATTAATCTATTGTAAAGCTATCTGCATCCTGTAAAAAAGGAAAAGACTTTCTCGCTTCATGAAGATCTTTGGGGTGAATAGTAAACGTATATAGATCTTCGTCTTCAGGTTTATAATAAACCACATCTCCTAAAGGAGAGATACACATGGAACCACCTGAATAATAAATATCATTACCATCGTGACCTACACGATTCACACCGATAACAAAAGCTTGATTTTCTATAGCACGAGCTGGAATTAAGGTTCTCCAATGAGCAGAACGTTTGTCTGGCCAGTTTGCGGTATAAATCAATAAATCATAAGCACCACCTATATTTCTTGACCATACGGGGAAGCGTATATCATAACAAATCATAGGACATATATTCCAACCTCTGATGTTTACAATAATACGTTCTCGCCCTGCAGTAAAATACAGGTCTTCTTTTGCCATTGCAAACAAATGTCTTTTATCGTATTTTACGTAGGTTCCATCTGGAGACATCCATACAAAACGATTAAAGTATTTCCCGTCTTCTGCTATAATCAATGAACCAGCTATCACACAATTTAAGGTTTGTGACATGTGGAATAACCACTGCATGGTTTTTCCATCTGTTGGCTCTGCACACTTCTCTACATTATTTGTAAATCCGGTATTGAACATTTCAGGCAAAATAATAAGATCCGTCTTTTCTCTTAAATTCGAGAGTTTAAGCGCGAGGTTACTCAAGTTCTTATCGACATTTTCCCAAAAGATATATGCTTGAAAGGTTGTTACTTTTAACGGTTCCATTGTAGTTGTTTCGTAAATAATGATGACCTAAGTCTACAAATTAAGAATTTTTTAAATAAATAAAGATTAAATAGACAAATAATAGCAATTACTATTGTTCCCTGATGAGGAGTTGAGTCGATAATGTTATTAACGTCTCTTTCTTGTCATTTGGTATATTAATCGCCGATAATCTTTCAAATGCACGTTGTGTATAGGCATCTTTTAGTTTGTCTGCATATTCTTTAATGTTATAATTTTGGTATAGTGATAACATATCGTGCAATTTATTTGGATTATCCTGAATTGTTGCGTTTAATAAATTCTGAAGTCTTGCAAGATCCTCTTCTTTTATGATTTCCATCAATTTGACCAACAGATAGGTCTTTTTATTAATGAGAATATCTCCTCCAATCTGTTTACCAAAAGTTTCGGAGTTGCCATAAGCATCTAAGACATCATCCTGAAGCTGGAAAGCTATTCCTATATATTCTCCAAATTCATAAATTAATTTTTGATCACTAAGATTTGCTTCGGCCAATATTGCTCCCATCTGCAGTGCGCCTCCCAACAGTACTGAAGTTTTAAGCCTAATCATCTCAATATATTGATCCATACTAATTTTATCGGTATGCTCATAATCCATATCCAGTTGTTGGCCTTCACAGACTTGCATAGCAACTCTATTAAAAGTTTTAAGGAGATCTGCAATATAAAGCGGATTGCTATTAGCCAATTCATCATAAGCTTTTACCAATAGTCCATCTCCCGAAAGGATAGCGACATTCAAATCCCATTTCTCATGAACGGTGGCTTTTCCTCTTCTTAGAGGTGCTTTATCCATTACATCATCATGAACTAAAGAGAAGTTGTGAAAATACTCGATTGATTTTGCAGCAGGTAAGGCATCTGTAATTTCCCGAATATCAAACATTTCAGCTGCAACCAGTGTCAATGCTGGTCTAATACGTTTACCTCCTAAACTTAAAAAATAGCGAATTGGATCGTAAAGATTAGTCGGTTGATGCGGAAATTGACTGTTTTGAATCGAGTCAGAGATTAGTTTTTGTAAATGCTGCATAGTATCTAGTCATCTTCTCCTAATGATACGCGAAGATAAGAATTATAAAAACAAACTTTTGCTAAGTACCGTTGAAAACAGTTTAATTCATTTAAAATAGTATTTATCTTCTACACTTACTTTCTTATCGACAAAAAGATATAATATTTAAAGTTAATCAATCATCAACAAGTGGATAGCCTGCAGAGAAACGATAACATTTGTTGTTATCGCGCCGGAATAAAATTGCACATATAACAAATTTATCTAAGTTTGTATAAAAGCAAGCATATATGCGCATTCTAATCATCCATACTTTTTATCAAGAACCAGGAGGTGAAGACACCGTTTTTAAACAGGAAAGAGAATTACTCGCTATAGATCACGATGTTGAGATACTTACCTTCCAAAATAAAAAAGGATGGAAAGGCGCTTTGCAAACACTTTTTTCTTTTTGGAATATTGTAGCGGCTTATCGCATAAGAAAGCGCATTAACAGTTTTAAACCTCAGATTGTCCATATTCATAATACACATTATGCTAGTGGTCCTATTATCTTAAGGACAATTCATAAATTGGGTATTCCATTGGTCATGACTTTGCATAATTTTCGTATTCTTTGCCCTTCCGCTATTTTATACCATGATCAGCAGTTATTCCTTTCGAGTTTAAAAGAAAATTTTCCGTGGACAGCCATTAAAAGGAAAGTATTGGACGGATCTACTGTCAAGACTTTTGTACTAGCATTGAACTATTGGTTTCATCGACGAATCGGAACGTGGAATATGGTAGATCGATATATAGCTTTATCCAGTTTCGCAAAAAAACTATTTATAGATTCAACTTTACATGTTCCTGAACAAAAATTCACGATCAAACCAAACTTTACCTTCCCTATTAAAGGTATAAGCGATACTCAGGAAGACTATTTTATATACATCGGAAGACTTACTGAAGAAAAAGGTATCGTAAATTTATTGAAAGTATTTTCAAAAACAGATAGCAAGATCATCATCATAGGTGACGGTCCTCTAAAACAAACAGTAGTCGATGCGGCAAATCAGCATACCAATATAAAATTTCTAGGTTTTAGATCGCGCGAAGAAATATTGCCATTAGTTGAAAAAGCGGAAGCATTACTCGTGCCTTCAGTATGGTTTGAAGGGATGCCAATGACGATCTTGGAGGCTTTCTCTGTCGGAACTCCAGTGATCGGCAGTGATATTGGGGCTTTAAGTGAATTAATTATCCAAAATAAGACAGGATTACTATTTAACCCACAAAGTGTGGATAATATGTTAACAACTGTACAGCAATGGAAAAATTACAGTATTGAAGAAAAATATAACATTAGACAAACAACAAAAGAGTTCTATTTTAGTAATTTTACTCCAGAAGAGAATAAAAAGAAACTGCTTGAGATATATAATGAAGCAATTCGAGATAACATAAAACGATCTTAAAAATGAGTATTATAATTTTAGATAAGTTAAATATTGCCCCCGCTATCCAGGAAGCATTAGAAAGTGTTTATGATCCAGAATTAAAACCGGCAAATATTGTCGATTTAGGATTGGTATATGAAATCATAACCAAAGAAAATGGAACTGCTAAGATAGTGATGACATTAACAGCTCCAGGATGTCCAGTTGCTGGCCAGATCATGGATGAGGTACAAAGCAAGGTTGCTGCTGTACCTGGTGTTACAGAAGCCCTTGTTGAGCTAACATTCGATCCACCTTGGACAAGAGACATGATGAGCGAAGAAGCAAAATTAGAATTAGGCTTCTTGTAATCGTAAAAAAGGGAATCTATACTAGATTCCCTTTTTTATAATGTTTGACCAGACTCCAGATCACTTAGTCTTTTGACTGTTTTTGGTTTAATTTCATCCTTACCGAATAATTTTGTCCATAGATTACGGGATTCTTTTGTTAACAAAGGTGATACAATTGACAAAATCAATACATACACCACAACAAACGACTGGATAACAGGCAATAACCCTCCTGCTTTACCAATATTGGCCATAATAATGGAAAACTCTCCTCGAGCAGATAATGTAAATCCGATATCAAAAGCTGTTTTATTCTTCATTCCGGAAAACCTGGCTGCAAAGTATCCTGAAGCCAAATTACCGAGGATAGTAACCAGAGCAGCAATTGAGGCCCATAATACTGCGCCTCCTAAGGATAAGATATCTATGGATAAACCAAAGCTAAAAAAGAACATTGCCCCAAAAAAATCTTTGTATGGCAATACCATTGCTTCAATCTTCTTGATATATTGTGAATCTGCTAAAACTAAACCAGCCATTAGCGCTCCAATGGCTTCCGCAACGTGAATAGTTTCAGAAAATCCTGCCGTTATAAATAGCAATGAAAAAATAACAAGCACAAATAGCTCTGAAGATTTAACCTGCAACAGCTTATCGATTGCAGGAACCAGCTTCCTTCCTAAAATTAGAAATGTTAAAATAAATCCTAAGGCTAGCAATGAAGTTCCGGCAACAGTCCAGAAAGAGCTACTCCCTGTCAGAATCAATCCAGAAAGAAAAGAAATATGCATCGCAATAAATAAATCATCAAACATAATCATTCCCATAATCACCTCTGTTTCAGGATTAGCAGTTCGTTTCAAATCTGTCAATACCTTTGCTACAATGGCTGTCGAAGAACTTGTCATAATCCCACAAAGTACCATCATTTCCTTAAATGGCAAATCCATCATCCATCCGATAAGTAACCCGGATATAAAATTGAGTAAAACATATACTGTTCCACCTGTCACGATTGATTTACCGGACTTAATTAATCGGCCAACGGAAAATTCTAGTCCCAGATAAAACAAAAGGAAAAGTACGCCCAAGCGCCCCATAAAATCTATAAACGGTTTACTTTCAGTAAATGTCAGATCTATATGACCAATTTGCGGAGCATGCTGGCCCAACACCATACCTATCAATATAAAAAATGGAATAACTGAAAACTTTAATTTATTGGCAATTAAACCAACAAATGCGACAAGGCCAACTGCGATTCCAATTTCTAAAATAAGTGTGTGTGATGGCATATATATTTATTTAGTTTACAATATTTACAATAATATTTCTTTCAATAATTTAATATTATTTTTTTTCCCAGCAATAACTAAGGTGGTGCCAGGACTAATCGTATAATCTGGCCCTGGATTGATCACAGTATTATCTCCCAATATACCTGCGATGATAGATGCTCCTGTACGCTGACGGACTTCTAATTCTCCAATAGTTTTATTCGCACCCTCGCATTTGCCTTCCACTTTATACCATTCAATTCTTAAATCATCTAAAGCTACTTCAATTGTTTCTAAAGCTTTAGGCTTATAGGACAATCCTCCGATAATACCGGCAACCTGTCTGGATTCCTCATCGCTTAAGGTCATGACACAGCGGGACTCGCTCTCTTGCTCATCATAACGATACAATTCTCTTCGACCATCGTCATGAATAACCACGACCATATTGTCTCCAGCTTCAGTTTCAATTTGATACTTTTTTCCAATACCAATAAGATCCGACTCTCTTACAATAGACATATTTTTTTGCTTTATTATAAAACTTAATTTTTCAATAGCTGAAGTAAAAAGGCATACTATACAGCTTTATACAAACTTAACCAAAAATCCAGTCATAATAGAATTTATATGACGTGACCATCGGATTAATTCGAATCACATACGATGAAATCAACGTACATAGGTATTCCGTAAGTTAAGAAAAGATGTAGTATTTTTCATCTTTTCTTGATTCTTATTTAGCTTCGATCACTGTAAAACTTCCATCAACTTGCATAGCGGGCTTTCCTATTGCTATACTTGTGGCATGATAAAAAAGATAAATCCAATCGTTTGGAGCTCCATTTTCCCAGTACTTCTGACGTAACTTTCTTGACAAATGTCCATCATAGTCATATTTTGCGCTATGATTCTGAAAGATCATCTCTGGCTCCGGTAGAACGTCTCCGCCAAAAAAATAATGATATTTTCCATTATCAATGTGGAAGATCTGATGATGTTGGGTATGCCCGCCAGTCAAACAATATTCAACTTCATCATTAACTTTACCATCTCCTTCAACCAAGTTTAAATTACCACTCCTTTGCACAACATCAAAAATTTCGGTACGGTACGAATTATTGATCCCGGAATAAGCATCTTCCCATTCACCTCGCTGCACTATATACTCCGCTTCAGGAAACGCAATCCTTCCGACCCGATCAGCAAAACTCACCATACCCCCAGCATGATCTTTATGCAAGTGTGACATCAATACATATTTCACATCTTTGGGGGAATAACCTAATTTTTCAATATTTTCATAAAGCAGTAGTTTCCCATCCGTATTTGTTAATCCAAGTCCGGTATCACATAAAACCAGTCCATTTGTGGTCTCAATTAGAAACGGATGCACTTGAATAAACATAGAAGCTGGACGATCTTTTTTACTATCAATAGCAGGATCAAAGGGAATAAATTTTTTGGAAATATCGACCGAAAATGAGCCTTCGAATAAGGAATACGCTTGTAACATCTTTAATTTATTGGAAACTTGCGTGTTAGATACAACGCTATAATTACCCTAGTGTATAATTAGGTTAGTCAATAGACAAAACGTATATTTACACATAATTACGATGCAAAGATATGCAAAAAAAGTGGGTGCTAAAATCTAAAAGTGAGATCAAAAAAGTTAATCAATTAGGCAATGAACTTGGTATTAATCCAGTATTAGCAGAATTGTTAGTCAGTAGAAATATTGAGACTTTTGATACTTCAAAACAGTTTTTTAGGCCTTCTCTAGACCAATTGCACAATCCATTCTTAATGCAAGATATGGAAAAAGCCATTGCTCGAATTACTACCGCAATTGGCCAGAATGAAAAGATCTTAATTTATGGAGACTATGACGTAGACGGCACTACAGCTGTAGCTGTTGTGTATAGTTTTTTTCGAGAGTTTCATACGCGCATAGAATTTTATATTCCCGACCGTTACGCTGAAGGATATGGTATCTCTACACAGGGTATAGATTATGCTGCAGAAAACGGTTTCTCTTTAATCATTGCACTTGATTGTGGTATAAAAGCGAACGATAAAGTTGACTATGCCAATTCAAAGAATATCGATTTCATCATTGGAGATCACCATTTACCTGGCGATGAACTTCCAAAAGCATTTGCAGTACTCGATCCAAAAAGAAAAGACTGTGCTTATCCATACAAAGAATTATCGGGCTGCGGTATAGGATTTAAACTTATACAAGCCTTTGTCATGAAAAATGATATGTCTTTGGATATTTGCTATCAATTTTTAGATCTTGTCGCGGTAAGTATTGCATCGGATATTGTACCTATAACTGGGGAAAATAGAATTCTGACTCATTTCGGACTGATTAAATTAAATACTAATCCTTGCTGCGGTCTTCAAGCCCTGGTTGACCTATCCACCAATAAAACAAAGACATTCACAGTAAATGATATTGTTTTTCAAATAGGTCCGCGGATCAATGCTTCTGGTCGTATTGATCATGCAAAAGATGCGGTAAAATTATTGATATCAAAATCACTGCAAGAAGCAAAAGATTTTAGTATCAATATTGACGATCAAAATAATGTTCGTAAAGATTTTGACCTTAGAATAACCGAAGAAGCTCTAGCGATTATAGATCAAAATGACTCGCTAAAAACACGAAAATCAACTGTGCTCTATAAATCAGATTGGCATAAAGGTGTTATCGGCATTGTGGCATCAAGGTTGACTGAAAAATATTATAGACCAACGATTATTCTGACCGAAACCAATGGTCATATCGCAGGTTCCTGTAGATCTGTAATTGGGTTTGATTTATATGAAGCCTTAAGTGAATGTAGTGATCTATTAGATCAATTTGGAGGGCATAAATATGCAGCAGGGTTGACGATGCAGATCGGAAATATCAAATTATTTCAGGATCGTTTCGAAGAGGTTGTTTCTAAACTCATTACTCCTCAGATGTTAATACAAGAGATCTTAATTGATACTAAACTGAACCTGCAAGATATTGATGCCAAATTTCACCGCATTCTAAGTCAATTTGAACCATTCGGGCCTCAAAACGAAAGCCCTATTTTCCTTAGTCAAAAAGTTAGTTTAATTGGACCGGCCTATTTAGTAGGATCGAATCACTTAAAAATGACCATCAAACAAGAAAACTCTCCTTCTTTTGATTGCATTGGTTTTGGATTATCTGAACATATACAGGCTATTAATAGTGGTAAGCCATTTGACATCTGTTATAGCATAGAAGAAAATGTATGGCGAGGCAAAAAGAATTTGCAATTAAATATAAAAGGAATCCGATATTAAATATATTTGTAATTATCAGATTGTTTTTTTGAGTTAAAACACGAATCAAATGATACTAAGAGCAGAACATCTAATCAAAAAATATAAGCAACGCACTGTTGTAAACGATGTTTCTTTCCAGGTAGAGCAAGGAGAAATTGTTGGTCTTCTAGGACCTAACGGAGCAGGAAAGACGACTTCTTTTTATATGATTGTTGGATTAATAAAACCTAATGAGGGTCATGTTTATTTGGACGATCAAGAAATCACACAGGATGCCATGTACCAACGCGCTCAAAAAGGAATCGGTTATCTTGCCCAAGAAGCTTCCATCTTTAGAAAACTATCGGTTGAGCACAACATATTATCTGTACTGGAGATCCATTATCCAAATAAAAAGGAACGCTTAGAAAAACTGGAAGAACTTTTAACCGAATTTAGCTTGCACCGTGTTCGTAAAAATAGAGGTGATCTTCTCTCCGGAGGAGAAAGACGTCGTACAGAGATCGCACGGGCATTAGCGGCAAACCCATCTTTTATCTTGTTAGATGAACCTTTTGCGGGTGTCGATCCAATCGCTGTAGAGGAAATTCAAACAATTGTCGCAAAGCTAAAAACACGTAATATCGGAATTTTAATTACCGATCATAACGTACAAGAAACGTTATCCATTACAGATAGGGCTTACTTATTGACAGAAGGTAAAATTATGCTTGCTGGAACTCCAGAAGAAATTGCCAGTAATGAAATGGCCCGTACATTCTATTTAGGCCAACATTTTGAACTCCGTCGCAAAAAGATAATTATTTAACGTTAATTCTACCTTTATATGGCAATATTAGACTCCCTACTTACTTGGTTCATGAAAAAACGGATTCATCAGATTGAATTATTCATGAAATATCCACATGATGTACAAGAAGAATGGTTTCAAAGTTTAATATCATCAGCCGAAGCAACAGAATGGGGGAAAAAATACGATTACAACAGTATTTTAACGCCTGAGGAATTTAAAAACAGAGTTCCAATTCAAGATTACAATTCATTGAAGCCTTATATCGATCGGATGATCAAAGGCGAGCAAAATATACTATGGCCATCTGACATCAAGTGGTTCGCCAAATCTTCGGGAACTACCTCAGACCGTAGCAAATTTATCCCAGTCAGTGAAGAGTCTTTAACAGAATGTCACTTTCAGGGTGGGAAAGATATGTTGACAATTTACTTCAACAATAAACCCGAAAGCCAGATTTTCTGTGGAAAATCGGTCGTATTAGGAGGGAGTTCTCAGATTAACAGCTTTAGTTCAGACTCTTATTATGGTGATTTATCTTCTATTCTATTGCGGAATCTCCCTTTTTGGGCCGAATTTAAGCGTACTCCAAATTTAGAAGTAACTTTACTTCCTGATTTTGAGGAAAAAATAGAAAAGGTGGCCAATATCACCATCCATGAGAATGTCACCAATCTGGCTGGTGTTCCAACATGGAATATTGTTCTAGCAAAAAAGATATTGGAAATCACAGGTAAGAATAATTTGCTTGAAGTCTGGCCTAATCTGGAATTTTATACCCATGGTGGCGTAAGTTTCAAACCTTATCGCGAACAGTTTAAAAAACTGATTCCTTCTGATAATATGTATTATTTAGAAAATTATAATGCATCCGAAGGATACTTTGCTCTTCAAGATCTGCCCGACTCAGAAGAATTATTATTAATGCTTGACTATGGCATTTATTACGAATTCTTACCGATCGAAAATTTATATGATGAGAATCCGCAAACATTAGGATTACATCAAGTAGAATTAAATAAAAATTATGCTTTGATCATTTCGACCAATGCTGGTTTATGGCGGTACATGATCGGTGATACGATTAAATTTGTAACGCTATCTCCATACCGTATTCAAATAACAGGACGGACAAAACAATTCATCAATACCTTTGGCGAAGAACTTATCGTCGATAATGCAGAGGATGCTATAAAGAAGGCTAGTGAAAGTACACGTGCAATTGTAAAAGATTATACTGCTGGACCGATTTACTTTAAAGAGGGTGAAGCTGGAGCTCATGAATGGATTATTGAATTTGAACAACAACCTGATAATTTTGAAACGTTTTGTAAGATACTGGATCAAACATTGAGAGAGATCAATTCGGATTATGATGCTAAACGTTATAAAAATATGGCATTACAATTTCCGGTTATTCACAATGCCCCTGCATACACATTCTTTCAATGGATGAAATCAAAGGGTAAGCTTGGTGGACAAAATAAAGTACCGCGACTGTCGAATAATCGTGATTACCTTGAGCCTATATTGGACATAATAAAGAAATAATGTATCTTAAAAGTTGATAGGGAAAGATTTTAATAAAAAATGAGATTGATCAGTTTATGAGCAATCTCATTTCAATTTTTTAGTACCTGCTAAATTTGAAAAATAATAAAATACCCTAGGGTTTGATAGCCGTTTTATAAAGAAAAACAAAAAAGCCTAAAATAAAATTTAGTGAAAATCCTTTTTTCTCCACAGCTGTTTTTTGATCAAACTCTAATTCATCATTTTCCAATGCATTGTTTTTACTGTTTAATCGGTGCATGGTTTTTAATCGTTTAGTTTTTTTTTTATTAGTGAATATCTGTTTAGAAGTGTTAGCCCTTTTTAAAACCTACCATTTTTGATGATAGATTAGTGTTTCCGTTAATCCAAATAACATGCCACTTTACAATTACTGTGTTAATTCATTTAAAATTAACACAGAATAAAGGAAAAGGTAACAAAACAGCTAAAAAAGCCTAAAAAATGATAATCTCTAGTAATTCAAATGATAATCTGTCCATAAAATAAAACGTAAAATCCTAAAAAATAGACAAATTTACTGTGTAATAATAAAATTTTCTCACTCAGAATAATATTTGATAAACAAGAGGTTTATCATTCAAATTCGTGGTTTTTTTCATACTTTAGCATTTGTAATTAAAATACAATGAGCGCGACAGAAAATTATTCAATTCGCGTAGAGCCCACACAACAATCGAGACTCTCGCAAGTAGATTTTAACAATCTAAAATTTGGAAAAATATTATCCGACCATATGTTGGTCGCTACCTATGAAGATGGAGCATGGACTGATGTCAGTATTGTGCCTTATGGTGATATTAATGTAAGCCCTTCTATGTCGGCTTTACATTATGGCCAAGCAATCTTTGAAGGTATTAAAGCATACAAATTTCAAGATGGAACTATTAGTATTTTCCGTCCTGACAAGAACTGGGAAAGATTCAATACTTCTGCAGCTCGTCTGGAGATGCCAGAAGTTCCTGAAGAAATCTTTTTAGGTGGATTAAAAAAACTATTAGCCACCGATAATAAATGGATTCCAAATGCTCCAGGCACATCTTTATATATCCGTCCATTTATGTTCGGTACTGAAGCGGCTTTAGGAGTACACCCTTCTAATTCCTACAAATTTATAATTATCACTAGCCCTGTAGGTGCTTACTATAGCAATCCTTTAAAATTAAAGGTAGAAACACATTATACCCGCGCAGCAGAAGGCGGAGTAGGTTTCTCAAAAAATGCAGGTAACTATGCATTGTCACTATACCCTACTCGTTTGGCAAATGATGAAGGTTTTGATCAATTGATGTGGACTGATGCTTCGGAACATAAATATATTGAAGAAGCTGGAACAGCCAACCTAATATTCCGTATCGGTGACAGTATTATTACTCCTCACGGTGATACGATCCTACATGGTGTAACAAGACGTACAATTATGGAACTGGCGGCAAGCTGGGGATATAAAACGGAGCAACGCAGAGTATCTGTCAAAGAACTTATTGATGGAATCAAAGCAGGAATTGTAACAGATGCATTTGCTGCTGGTACAGCTGCAACATTAACACCAATTGCCACTATTGGTTATGAAGGTGAATTGTTTCAATTACCTCCTGTAGAAGGTCGCGATTTCTCTAAAAAAGTATTAACCTATTTAGATGATCTTCGATATGGCAGAATTGCTGACGAATTTGGATGGAATTTGATCGTGGAATAATTATATTTCATTTCGTAGAAAAAAGGGCTTGATTACCATTGTAATCAAGCCCTTTTTATGTTATCAACAGAGTTATTAACATAATGTGGATAACTCTGTTGATATCGTATAAAATTATGATTGAATATAATCTATAATCTGGTTTTTGTCCTTAGGATCAAACCAAACTGTACTGATATCTTTCTTAAACCAAGTGAGTTGCCTTTTAGCATACCGTCGCGAGTTTTGCTTAATTTTATCTATTGCTTCTTCCCAAGATATTTTCTCATCTAAGAAATCGAACAGCTCAGAATAACCGACGGTCATTAAAGCAGGCTTATGTTTAAAAGATATTAATGACTTTACTTCATCCAATAAACCATCTTTCACCATCAAATCGACACGCATATTAATGCGTTCGTATAAACTTGTTCGGTCCATTGTAAGTCCAACTGTAATGATCTTAAAGGGTCTCACTGCTTTTGTCTTTTGAAGAAAATTAGAAAATGGTAATCCAGTAGTTTCAAATACTTCCAGGGCTCGAATTACCCGTTGAACATTTGAAATATCTACCTGATCATAATAAACAGGATCGACTTCTTTTAAATAAGCTTGAAGTGGCACAATTCCCTCGTTATCAAACCTGTTATTTAACCGTTCTCTTGTTTCTGGAAGGGCCTTTGGTAAATTATCCAAACCTTCACATACTGCTCTCACAAATAAACCAGATCCGCCTACCATAATGACTATATCCTTTTTTTGGAAGAGAGTGCTTATCGTTTCTAATGCCTCTCTTTCAAAATCACCGGCAGAATAATCCTCTTCTATAGAATGTGAATCGATAAAATGATGACGTGCCTGACTTAATTCAGATGCAGTAGGTTTAGCCGTACCAATATTCATTTCACGGTAAAACTGTCTTGAATCGGCTGAAATAATCTCCGTATCAAAATATTGTGCAAGTTCAATTGCCATAGCAGTTTTCCCTACTGCGGTAGGTCCTACTATAGCAATTAAAGTTTTATTATGTTGATCTGTGGTACCTAACATTAATATTCGTCAAACGAACCATTACTTTCCTCTTCAGACTTTTCTCCCCCTTCTTCTTCTTCATCATCACCGTCAAACAAATCAAATTCTTCGTCATCATCAACGCCATATTGCGTTTCATCTACCAAAACTTCATCTTCGTCATCATCATCCAAAGGATCTGCAACAGGAAAATTCGCTGCTGCTAAAGATTTTGGAGCTTGACCCACCGTTTTAAAAACAGTAGGATAAGTTTTCCCTTCCTCTTCTTTTAAAATTTTAATCAATTCAACATGAAATTCATAAGGTCTATCAAAATTATAGATGTAATAAAACTTTTGGTGAGGATCGTCAATAAACTTGCTTAAACGAATATTTTCCATTAGTAAAACACCATCTGAAATTTTACGAGCAGTTGGTAAAAGAGCAATTTCAGTTCCTTTTTTCCATTGATCGTTACTAACATAAAAGGAAGATGAACGGTCAGCTTCATAAGCAGTTGTCTTATGAATAGCCTCATGTAATTCTAAGAAAGTTTGTTTCGAAAGCATATCGATTTCTCTATACACATCCTCATAATCTTCAAAAGTGATTCTGAATCTATAAATAGCCATTTCTAATATTCGTTTTGTTTGTTAACAAGATGAGCTTCAATAAGAATTGAAGCGATTAAAGTTACTTTTTTTATTTAACTGTTGTATTCAAATCCCATGCCTTTCTAATAGTCAAGCCTAAATCTTGGGCTTTGTTGACCATAAAATGATATGCGTCCATCTTAGCATTAGGAATCTCACCTTCTAAGATCGCTTCTCGGATTGCATTTTTTATTTTCCCAACTTCACGACCTGGCCCAATACCAAAAACTTCCATAATATCTTCTCCAGAAATTGGAGGTTGCCAATTTCGGATCTGATCACGTTCTTCAACATCTTTTAGTTTTTGCTTGACCAATTCGAAATTTTGACGATATTTCTTCTTTTTATATTCATTTTTTGTTGTTACATCGGCATGGCACAATTGCATCAATGCATCAATATCATCACCGGCCTCAAATAACAAACGACGTACAGCAGAATCAGTAACAATATCTTGAGCCAGTACAATTGGTCTTAGATGTAATAAAACTAGTTTCTGAACAAACTTCATCTTCTCATTCAATGGAAGTTTTAACTCAGCAAATAATTTAGGAACCATTCGTGCCCCTTTATCTTCATGACCATGAAAGGTCCATCCTAGTTTTTTATCAAATCTTTTTGTGGGAGGTTTTGCAATATCGTGCATAATAGCAGCCCATCTTAACCACAGATCATCTGTTGTTTCACAGACATTATCCAAAACTTCCAGCGTATGGTAAAAATTATCTTTATGTCCTTTTCCATCGATGATTTCTACACCGTGTAAGTTTTGCATTGCAGGAAAAACCAAAGCCAATAACCCTGTATCAAATAAGTATTTAAATCCAATAGAGGGTTTTTCTGACAAGATAATCTTATTAATTTCGTCAGTGATGCGTTCTTTTGATATAATACGAATACGATCTTTAGTATCTGTGATCGCTTGAATCGCCTTTGTATCAATCTTAAAGTTCAATTGTGTAGCGAAACGAATAGCACGCATCATACGCAAAGGATCATCTGAAAATGTCACAATTGGATCTAATGGTGTACGTATAGTACGTAATTCAATATCCCCTACTCCATCAAAAGGATCCAGCAGCTCACCATAATTATCCTTATTCAATGAGTATGCCATAGCATTGATCGTAAAATCACGTCGATTTTGATCATCAGCTAAAGTGCCATCTTCAACGATTGGTTTTCGGGAATTAGCACGGTAAGATTCTTTACGAGCTCCTACAAATTCCACATTTAATCCTTCAAAAACTAACATTGCTGTTCCAAAACTTTTGTAAACAGCAACTTTAGTTTTCAATTTATTTCCTAAAGCTGTAGCAAACTCAATTCCACTTCCAACAACAACAATATCCACATCATTTTTAAAAGGCCGGCCCATAATATGATCGCGTACATAACCGCCAATGACGTAACACTCCGTATTTGTTGTTTCGGCTAACTCTTTAATGATTGGGAAAATAGGATGTTGTAAATTATCACTCATAGCATGAATCTAGGTCCTTAAAAAAACACTAGGATGCAAAAGTAAGGAATTTATTATAAAATAGATATTAGTCTTGCGATATAAGCACACAAGACTAATAATATTACTTCTTTATATTTAATCGCGATCGCGAGAAAGCTTGCGGAAAGCTAGTGGATTTTGAGATAGCTCTGCTTGTTCACGACGACGTTTTACAATGTGAACTGCCTGAAATATAGCTTCCATGAAAGACTCATGAGCGGCAATATTTTGCCCAGCAATATCATAACCCGTTCCATGATCTGGAGAAGTACGAACAATCGGCAAACCAGCAGTAAAATTCACACCATTACGATTTGCAATATGTTTAAAAGGAATCAATCCTTGATCATGGTACATGGCTAATACCGCATCAAATTTTTCGTAAGCATGATTAGCAAAAAAACCATCTGCAGGATAGGGTCCAAAACACAATATTCCTTTTTCTTTTGCTTTTTCTATCGTTGGCCGGATAATCATATCATCTTCAATACCAATAACACCATTATCTCCTGCATGTGGATTTAATCCGAGTACAGCAATTTTAGGTTTCTGAATCCAGAAGTCTTTTTTAAGGCTCTCATTCATTAGCTCCAATTTATTTAAAATTGCTGCTTCTGTAATATGATCGGAAACATCTTTTACAGGTATATGACCTGTAACAACCCCCACCCGCAACTCATCACAGATCATAAACATCAACACATCATCCGCATTTGTTTTTTCCTGCAAATACTCCGTATGTCCTGGAAAATGAAATCCTTCCTGCTGGATATTATGTTTATTTATAGGGGCAGTGACTAAAGCATCTATCTTTCCTGCATTTAGATCTTCAACTGCTTTTTCTAATGAAATAAAAGCATATTTACCCCCAATCTCATTTTCTTCTCCCAAAGTTATCTTAACGTCCTCCTGCCAGCAATTAATCATGTTAGCGCGTTTAGGATTTGCCTGTTCAGGATCATTGATGACATTAAAACTAAAATCGCTGACACCTAATGCTTTTCTATGAAATGACGCAACTTTTGTATTACCGTAAACAATCGGAGTGAAAAATTCTAAAACACGATTGTCCAATAATGATTTTATAATTACTTCCAATCCGATACCATTGATATCGCCTACTGTAATACCTATTTTTAATTTGTCAGCCATAGTAAAAAATGAAATTATTGACTCAAAAGTAATTAAAATTATATGAAATAGTCAAGCATCAGTTTAATTTCCAATTCATATAAAACACCTACAATAGAAACAGATGATAAATTGCCACTCATTTACCATACCTGTTTATTATCCTACACAAGTTAACTATATTTGTAGCAAATTCGAGCATATATGAGTACAGTAAGAGCCAAGAAACATTTAGGACAACATTTTTTGAATGATAAAAATGCGGCAAAAAAAATAGTTGATGCTTTGGATCCAAAATTAGGATTCACGCAGGTGCTTGAGGTCGGTCCTGGAATGGGTGTTCTTTCCGATTTTCTTCTACAAAATGATGCCTACGAAACATGGATGATCGATGTGGATGATGAATCTATTGAATTTTTAGCAGATAAATATCCACAGCTGGAGCACCGTTTGATTCATGGTGACTTTTTAAACTTGGATTTTTCACAACATTTTGGCGAAAAGATGGCCGTTATCGGTAATTTCCCTTATAATATTTCTTCTCAGATTTTATTTAAAATATTGGATGAACGCAACCGTGTTGTGCAGATGACCGGTATGTTTCAAAAGGAAGTTGCAGAGCGCTGTACAGCAAAGGCAGGTAGTAAGGAATATGGTATTTTAAGCGTTTTCTTACAGGCTTATTACCATGTAGAATATTTGTTCACTGTAAAGGCTGGTGCATTTAATCCACCACCAAAGGTACTTTCGGGCGTCATTCGGATGACAAGAAATGACCGCGCAGCACTTGCGTGTGATGAGAAATTATTCTGGAGAGTTGTAAAATCTGGTTTCAACCAAAGACGTAAGACGTTAAGAAACTCGCTGTCTGCAGTGGTTACAAAGGATAAAATGTCGGACAATCCATTATATGAATTGCGCGCTGAGCGATTAACGGTTAATGATTTTATCGTTCTAACAAACGAAATTGCGAATGCCTAAGATCTAGCTACATGAAACGCTTTACCATTATCGGTGGTGGTGTTGCGGGTTTGACTGCAGCCATTGGCCTTAACAAAATTGGTATACAAGCCACTATCTTTGAAAGTGCTAAGGCATTAAAAGGTATTGGGGCTGGTTTTGGTTTAGCCGCCAATGCCATTCAGGCATTAGAATACTTGGAACTTAAAGCAGGTGTCATTCCCTTAGGACATTATTTAGAAAACTATAATATTCTGGATAAGCGGGGAAGGATTCTTGCAGCTCCCGAAACCAAAACGATTAGTGACAAGTATGAACAGGATAATTTTGCTATACACCGTGCAGATTTACATCAATTTCTACTCGCACAAATTGAACATAAAAACTTACATCTTGGAAAAAGAGCTCTTAAAATAGAATACCAAAAAGGAGGAATTGACATCTTTTTTGAAGATGGGACTATACATCAAACGGACTATCTGATTATTGCCGATGGTGTTAATTCTCGATTAAGACAACAATTGATTCCTGGTTCAGCACCACGTTATGCAGGTTATACCTGTTGGCGTGCAACTATTGATAATGCTAATATAAACCTCAGCACCGGTTCCGAAACATGGGGGAACAAAGGACGCTTTGGCATGACTCCTCTTGTTGGAAATAAGATCTATTGGTATGCTTGTATAAACTCTCCCGCTAATAACAAAGTATTCAGTCGTTACACAATCAAGGATCTGCAGCAAAACTTTGCGTCTTATCATGATCCGATTACAAGCGTTCTTGCTGAAACAAAAGACCAGCAACTGATCTGGAATGACATCATTGATATCAAACCTCTAAAAAATCTAGCATTTGGTAATATCTTATTTATTGGCGACGCAGGACATGCAACAACCCCCAATATGGGTCAGGGTGCATGCCAAGCAATCGAAGATGTAGCCGTACTTATAGATGAATTAAAAAAAACACCTAATGTTGTTCTTGCTTTTCAAATATTTGAAAAGAGGAGGTTAAAAAGAACACGTTATATTACAGAAACATCATGGTCTATCGGAAAGGTGGCACAATGGGAGAATCCATTAAGTATTATTGTCCGAGATACATTGATGCGCATACTACCTGAAGAAGTTAAACAGTATAAGCTGAAAAAACTGTTAAGTGTTGATTTTATGAAATTGTAATTATATTGAATCAAACAAATCAGTATGCGTCTGTGGCTTATGACCACTTCATTGCCATTAAACTATAATTTATTTTAATGTAAATAAATAATCATTATGAAAACAAAAGTATTAATTGTTGATGACGCGCATGCAGTGCTTACTCAAAAATTGGATCAAACTGGAATTACCTACGATTACAAACCTGAGTTCACCCGCGCAGATGCTGAAAAATACATTTCTGATTATACGGGATTAATCATCAGATCTAAATTTCAAGTCGATCAGCACTTTATAGATTTAGCAAACAATCTCCAATTTATAGCACGTTGCGGAGCTGGTATGGATAATATAGATGAGGCTTATGCACAATCAAAAGGAATTGAACTCATAAGTGCAAATGAAGGAAACTGTGATGCCGTTGGTGAGCATATGATCGGTATGCTGCTTTCTCTTATGAATCACCTTAACAGAGCCAATCAGGAAATTAAGACAGGCTTATGGCGCCGTGAAGCCAACCGTGGCTATGAATTACAAGGTCGAACTGTTGCAATTATTGGTTATGGTCACAATGGACAGGCTATGGCAAAGAAACTCTCCGGATTTGGTGTAAAAGTTATTGCATATGACAAATACAAAACTGGTTTTTCAGATCAATTCGCAAAGGAAGTCTCCATGGAAGAAGTTGTAAAACATGCAGATGTACTCAGCTTTCACATTCCGCTAACCAAAGAGACAAAAGGACTGATCAACGAAGAATATTTATATCATTTTCGTAAACCCATATTTTTCCTTTTAGGAGCTCGTGGTGGTATTGTTCAAATTCCCGCTGTATTAAAGGCAATGGATGAAGGAAAAATCATAGGAGCTGCTTTTGATGTTCTTCCTGTAGAAAATTTCCCTGCTCTTAAAGAGCAATCTTGGTTTTCAGATCTAACAAATAGAGACAATGTAATTTTAAGTCCTCATGTTGCAGGATGGACATTTGAAAGTTACTATAAATTATCTGATGTAGTTGCGGATAAGATAATCTCTTTTTTGAACAAGTAATCATTTTAAGATAAAATCAAGCAAAATTTTTAATAAACACAACGATTAAAAATTGGAGCACGAGACTTACATCTAGTAAATAAGCATAATGATAGTGTTCATTTGTTCTGAAAACAATAAATCTTAAAATGAGGTAAATAATTGCATTCGTAAAAAGAAGACCAATTTTTATAATCAATAAATAAGGAGCACATAAAATCAAGAGACTATGTATGCACAGTAATATGTAGCATAGGCTCTTTGCTCTACCCTCTCCAAGCATATTGGGCAATGTTCTGAGATGATAATAAGAATCCTGCTTGATATCACGAATGTCAAATGGCAACGTACAGATAATCAAGAAAACGAACTTCAAACCAGCGAGGTAATACAATAAATGCAAGTTTACCGGAATAGCATTACTGTAAAGCTCTATATAGGGAAGAAAAACACTGCTTAATACCCATACCAACGCAATGTGAAAGATTTTCATGGCAGGTATCTGTCTTAATCCCCCCCATCGATCTTTTAAAGGAATAATAGGAAGACTATACAATACGCTGACCAATCCAATAACACCTAAGAAAAAGATAGAGTAAACGTGAATATGAAAGAGACACCATAGGCAAATACCTGTTGCTATAAATGTGTTGATCCATAAGATACGTTCATATTTAAAAACCCACCTTGTACGGACATAAATTGATTTCTCCGGATGTTTTGGTTTAGATAAAATCAAGCTGAAATTGTAAAGCGCAAGTGTAGCCGCTCCCTCAATTAATGCGATATAACCATTAATCTCCTGATCAAGTATAATGTACGTCAACACACACTGCGAAGCTGCCGCAAACGCAATTAATATATTGCTAAAAATCAAAAAATAGTACATTTTTTTTAATACATCCATATAGATCAATCTATTATATCATGAGCAATATAACAATAGTGTTATAAAAAAGTTAAATTTCAAATTATAAATTTTATAAATTGGCAATTGTCTCAAAAAAAACTAAATTAGCTGATTCCAAATGAACTTGTTTAATCAACCAAATAAGTTTTAAGGGATTGAATTTAATAAAACCAAAATATGAGTCTACAAATCAAATCATTTGAAGAATATCAAGACGTTTATAAAAAAAGTGTAGAAAGTCCGGAAACTTTCTGGGGAGAGATAGCGGAAAACTTTTTTTGGAAAAGAAAATGGACAAATGTTCTGAATTGGAATTTTACAGAGCCTAATGTAAAATGGTTCGAAGGTGGAAAATTAAATATTACAGAAAATTGCCTTGACCGCCATATCTATAATTTAGGGGATAAACCTGCGATTATTTGGGAACCAAATGATCCAAATGAATCGCATCGTATTTTATCTTACAAACAACTTTTACAGAAAGTTGAGCAATTTGCCAACGTTCTAAAAAATAACAATATCCGCAAAGGAGATCGTGTATGTATTTATTTACCAATGGTTCCCGAATTGGTTATTGCGACTTTAGCCTGTGCACGTATCGGTGCTATTCACAACGTAGTCTTCGGAGGTTTTTCCGCACAATCTATCGCTGACCGTATCAATGATGCGGCCTGTAAAGTAGTAGTGACTTCTGATGGTAGCTACCGTGGTCCAAAAGTATTAGAATTAAAGAGCATTGTTGATGATGCATTAATGCAATGTGATTCTGTTGAAAAAGTTATTGTATTAACAAGAACACGTACACCAGTCTCCATGATTAAAGGTCGTGATGTATGGTGGGAAGATGAAATTAAGAAAGTAGAAACACAAGGAAATCCAGCTTGTCCCGCAGAAGAAATGGATTCAGAAGACACATTATTTATCTTGTATACTTCTGGTTCTACAGGCAAACCAAAGGGTGTTGTCCATACCACTGGTGGCTATATGGTCTATACTGGTTATACTTTTGCAAACGTATTTCAATATCAGCAAGGTGAAGTATACTTCTGTACTGCAGATATTGGTTGGATTACAGGTCACTCCTACATTGTTTATGGACCTCTTTCGCAGGGAGCTACTTCATTGATGTTTGAAGGTACACCAACCTATCCTGACGCTGGCCGTTTATGGGATATCGTTGATAAATATAAAGTCAATATTTTATATACAGCACCAACCGCTATCCGTTCATTGATGGCTTTTGGAGACTCATTTATTGATGGAAAAGACTTGAGCAGTATCCGCAAACTGGGATCTGTTGGTGAGCCTATCAATGAGGAAGCTTGGCACTGGTATAATAACAAAGTCGGTAAAGGAAAAGCTCCAATTGTTGATACTTGGTGGCAAACTGAAAATGGTGGTATCTTAATCGCTCCTATGGCTGGTATTTCACCAACTATACCAGGATATGCGATGTTACCATTACCAGGGGTTCAGCCTGCACTTATGGACGAGAATGGAAAAGAAATTGAAGGAAATGATGTTTCCGGAAATTTATGTATCAAATTCCCATGGCCAGGTATGTTACGCACCACTTGGGGAGATCATGAGCGTTGCCGTCAGACCTATTTTGCAACTTATGAAAATATGTATTTCACAGGTGATGGCTGTTATAGAAACCCTGAGGGTTATTACAAAATCACAGGTCGTGTGGATGATGTATTAAACGTATCTGGACACCGCATCGGAACTGCTGAAGTAGAAAATGCAATCAATATGCACTCTGATGTTGTAGAATCAGCTATTGTTGGTTATCCGCACCCCGTAAAAGGACAAGGTATCTATGCTTACGTTATTGCCAATCATCATATTGATGAAGAAAGTACACGTAAAGATATCATGCAGACGATTACAAGATTAATTGGTGCTATCGCTAAACCAGATATCATCCAATTTGTATCTGATCTTCCTAAGACACGTTCTGGAAAAATCATGCGTCGCATTCTTAGAAAAATTGCAGAGGGTGAAAGATCCAATTTGGGAGACACTTCCACCCTTCAAGATCCAGCTGTCGTTGAAGCGATCATTGAAGGTGCAGAAAAGATGAATAAGTAATTATATTATATTTCTAACTGAAGAAGCCTGCGCCTGCGCAGGCTTCTTTGCTTTCTATTTGCTAAGAAACCATTTGGCAAAATCATCAATCTTGTCCTTATTGATAATTAATTGTTGCTCCAGCGGATAATCTAGGTCTAGTTTAAAGTTTTTATCTACTCGCAATTCATACCCTTTTACTATGCTTCGAGCCACTAGCTCCCATCTCGATATTTGATAATATTCGTTAGCATCAAGCCTTTCAATCAGATATTTTAAAGTATGACTATCAAGAATTGGAGTGGTATTAGGATTGCGCTCATAGATCGTATTCATACCATTATTATTACATATCAGCACGATATCCAGATCCAATAGCCGAATATCTTTTCCCTCACGAATGGTAATAACTGGATTTTCATCATAAATATCATGCGTAAGGTCTTTAGATTCATTCTCTTGGAAAACAACCCTATCACTTAAATCCTTTTCAACTTGAAATTTTAAAGAACTTTTAATCGTTAGCATATATTCAGTATATAATGATATTAGGCTATAGAACAACGTATAAATTAACGATAGCCATAAAAAGAAGGGAAATTGCATTATATTCTGTGTAATCCGAAATAAACTTCTCTCCGTCATTTGTAAATAAAGATGATCCATCACTTGCAAGAAAAGGATTGAGGGTAAGAATGCAAATAAAATCTGGACGAGTAATCGTAACAGAAATTCATTTTTCCAAGATTGCTTTTTATCAAAATATGCTGTTACCTGTACTGTCCAATAAACCATCAACGACAGAAAAATAAAAGTCCAAAAAAAATCGATATAGAAATGAGGGCTGGCCAGAGAATATTTTAAAACATTCCATCCTTCACCTATTTGATGCCCTATATAAGCATTAAAAAAAGAAAAAATCAAAACCCATATTGTTCTCGATTTCCAGTGATCATCCGAGAGATCACAAAGTTCGTCCGTATTTTCATTATTCTTTATTACTTCCATAATAGGTCTGTTTGTTTAACTGGCTAGTTAATTAACACTGATATTAACCTCTATTTTATTAAAAATAAGTTAAAAAAGCAAATATTTTCAATATTCTTCAAGTTTTTTCATGTTTTTCTATCACCAAAATGAATAAATACCAAAAGATATGGAAAAAGATGAAGCTTGCTGTTCTTTTGTTTTCAAGCAATGTAAAATAATAGAAACTAGGATCAGCAATAGGTTGAATAAAAAATGATGATATGCTTTTAAAGAAATGGCGAACGTACCGATGTTAAATGCACTCCGTTTTCCCGACGGAGCGCTCTAGATATCTTCGGTATGTTCGAAGAGGATCGGTTGGGATATCTAGGGCAAATAAAAAAGGGACGCGGGTACAGTGATAAAGTGCAAAAAGAAACACAGGGCAGGCCGCACCAAGGATGTGCCGCTGCGCAACAGGTTATGGATAGGTAAAATGAATCAAGATGAAAAGTCTAAGAACAGCAAACAAAACAATCAAATCACTTGGCCAATCAATATGGTCAGTATTCTTGTCCCTATGGACTAAGCTATCTAGGCGGTTTATGCTTCAGTTCAGGTACCGTCAAGTTCTTTCGTTCAAAGAACAATACACTACCCCTATCTGTCTATCCTTGGCCCTAAAGAGAGTCACGGACAGAATGTGGTATCCCCGTAAATTCGCACTATTCCGGCCTGAACAGCCGAAGATTTAAGTCAATGGTCAACTGCATTACGGGGAGAAATGCATGACCGATACGGAACCCTCGATCGCATAGCTGTGAGGCAAAACCGATGTGCAACCAATAACAAATATTATATTTAAACTTAAAAGAACTGCTCATGAGCACTTTAAAAATAAACCGGTTACGTACCGGTATCATATTATCTTTCTTATTAATAATCTGTACATTTTTCGTTGTAAAGGCGATCGACAAGAAAGATGGAGTAGATAAAGCTCCGAGACAAACTGAATACCGATGGTTTAGGATTACAAGCAATTACTCCCCTGGAAATCCAGTTTCATCAAGTGATGCTGTTTATTTGGGTACTTCTGCAACTCCTCCATCGGATGATTGTCCGACAGGGAACAATAATCAGTGTGTTTCAGGATTCTTAACGAGTCAGACAACTACAAGCGGTAGCAGCTATGTGCTTTCTGGTTCTTCTCAGACTCCTAATCCATCTGCGCCCCATATTACCAAAAACTAATCGCAGGTTTTAATGTAGCAAATTAACGGCAATTTTCAGATCGAAAATTGCCGTTAAGAATTTAGAGCGCACCTCTCCACCACTAAACTAATAGCCTTTGTTTTGGGTCAAAGAAGAATTTCTTTCTATCTGCGTTCGGGGGATGGGATATAAATTAGCATCAGAACTCCAACCAGGTTTTAGCGAGGACATAACAGTATCAACTCTTCCGGTCCGTTTGAGATCAAACCACCTGTGTCCCCATTCGCAAAAAAACTCAAGTCGCTTCTGTCGTTCGACTTCCATAAGTAGTTTTTCCATATCCATATTACGTGCTAATTCTTCAAGTCCAGCACGTTTTCTGATCACATCCAGATCATCAAAAACCTTCTCCATATTACCCTGTTTTAGATTAGCCTCTGCCCTGATCAGATATTGCTCAGCAATCCGCAGTACAGCATATTGTTCTGTACGGGCACCGCTGTTCAGATCCCTGGACTGATATTTATAGGGATAAGCATTTTTCACACCATTAATTTCATTCATGCGGATCCATTGCTGTCCGCGCAGGTCTTTTCCCTCAAAAGCAGCTAGAAGTGTCCCACTAATCATGTAGGCTGGTACACTCGATACGGAAGAAGGAACAAAGGTATAGCCTTCCCATGTTGCCCTGCCTGGGTATACGACTGAGAGCACGGAAATAAGTTCCCTGCTACCACCCGCAAAAACTTTCTCCGGCGTATCGGCTAAATGAAATTGTTTATTTTCGATAATTGCTGTAGCTTCATCGGCAGCTTCTTGATATCTTTTGGTAAAAAGGAATACTCGGGCAAGCAATGCCGAAGCAAAAAATCGATTAACCCTCAGATTTGAAACTGCAGTGCTGTGCAATGCCACCTTGGCCTTCTGGAGATCATTGATAATATTCTCATAAACAACAGCTTTCGAACTCCTCGGAAGGATTCTATTTGTTCCGTAATCTGTCGTCAGCACCAATGGCACAGGCCCATAGAGATTAATAAGATAAAAATAGACCAAAGATCGCAGACATAACGCTTCCGCAACAAGCTGAGACCGTACTGATGCATTCATGCTGGTGCTCTTGTTTAGCCCTTCAATACACGCATTTAGACTATAAATATGTGTATAGGCTGATGTCCAGAGTACATCTATCGTACCATTGTCCGCTACCAATATATTTTGCTGGAACTGCGTATTTTCATTATTTGCCTGCTGCACGAGTTCATCGGCAGACATACCGGGATAAATCGTCATCGATCCTGACAGAAAACCAAGCCCACCCTGGATTCTGGCATAGACTCCCATTATTGCAGCATTTGCCGAGCTACTGTCGCCAAATACTTTTTCCTCGGTCAGTTCATTCCTAGGAAGCTGAATATCAATCATCTTCTCACAGGAGCACAGGGACATCATCATAATATGCACATATACTATTTTTAAAGATTTTTTCATCATTATAGGCTATTTTATTGTATATAATTTACTTTAAAGGGACAGCTGTAACCCGATCACAAAAGTCTTCAATACGGGTACCGTATAGAGACCCTGGGTCTCTGGGTCATTTCCCAAATAATTAGTTATTGTAAATAAATTCTGTGCGGAACCATAGAGTCTCATAGCTTTGACCCGGAGTGCGTCCGCTATTTTCTTATCCAGTGCGTAGGAAACATTGAGCGTTTTAAAGCGGATATAGGAAGCATCCGAATACACAGCATCCGAAATCGCATAATTCTGTCCTGCCCTGAATACATCACCCCCGAACGTAGTCGTATATCGCTGAAATTCCACCCGGTCACCAGGTTGCTGCCACCTGTCCAGCATACTTGCCGGGAGATTGTACTCTTGGCCGACAGCTCCGTTGTAAACCTGCTTGAGGTAATTGGAGCCAGTCTGCTTCCTGAATTCCACAAACAGGTCCAACTGAAAATTTTTATAGGTAACCGTATTCTGAATTCCTCCAAAACAAACAGGATCTGAGGAACCGATATAGGCAAAATCGTTAAAACTTGTTCCTGAGGGTCGCTGTGGGTTACTGGTCAGTTCACCCTTAATATTCCTGAACTCAAATAACCCGGTCTCTGGATTGACACCGTTATACTGGAATGCATAAATGGCATTCAGGGGTTTACCGACCATATACCGCGTTGCATAGCTTGATGTCTCCAGTCCCTCGAAGGAAAGCAGTTTGTTCTTTGGCAGGCTTATGTTAAAGGAGGTATTCCAGGAAAAGCTTCCCCGTGCTATATTTTTGCTCTGCACCGTGATCTCAATTCCTGAATTTTGGACTGTCGCATCCCAGTTTTCTGCCACGCTTGAAAAGCCGGTCTGTGATGGCAGATAATAGCTTAGCAACTGATTATTTGAGCGGTTCCGATAGTAGGATGAACTGAAAAATAGCATATCGTCTATAAATCCCAGCTCCAATCCAACTTCAAACTTTTTTGTTGAGGCCCAGCTCAGTTCGGGATTAAAAAGGTTTATAGGTTGAAGGCCGACCACCCCTTCGTAAGGATAACTTGAAGTGCCCCATCTAGAAATATACTGATAATCTCCCGTGGCATCGCTTCCTGCTATACCGTAACTTGCCCTTATCTTACCATAACTCAAAAAACCAAGCCTATTTTTCACAAAATCCTCTTCCGAAAAAATCCAGCCAAAGCCGATAGATCCGAAATTCCCAAACCTTTTCCCAGGGCCAAACCTACTGGAACCATCCCTGCGTACACTTAGATTGGCGATATACCTGTTACGATACTTATAATTGAACCTACCAAAAGCGCCGACATATTTATATTCGCTATAGGCATCTGTCGCATAGCGGTTCCTAGCGCCATTGATGGATGTGATCAGCCCATCATGGGTATAACCCCGCCCTGTAATTTGTTCTCTTTCGTTTGTATTATATTGATAAGAACCTCCCAAAAGAACTTCAAATGCATTTCTTCCTGCAGTTTTTTTAAATTGCAACTGTGGTTCGGCAATCAGCGTCACGTAGCTGTTCTTCCCAAATGAGGATGTTGCCTCTGGGCTCAGGTAAGGATTCTGTGCCAAAAAGGGATTGCCCGAGTATTCATCACCGTTAAATGCATTATAGCCAAAACTTGACCTCATCGTCAGCTCATCCGTGAGCTTATAGGCAAGTAGGAGGTTGCTGTTCAGTAAAGTGTTTTTCATCTGGTAAGTATTCCGCAGATATGAAATCGGATTGTCGAGGATGCCCATTCCGAATTGTATGCCGTTATAATCCCATTCCAGATTTCCGTCTGCATCAGTCAAGTCTGGGAAATTCGGATCGAGCCGATAGGCCGTAAGCACATTAGAATTGCCGGCAGAATTATTCTTGCCATAAGAATAAGTTGTCGCGAGGTCTATACTGAATTTCTTATTTTCCGAATTATGGTGCAGGTTTGAAGACAATGAAGCTCTTTTATCAGCATAGTCGCCTGGAAAAATGTAGGATGTCTTGTTGAGCCCAATGCCCAGCCTAAAGTTTGTGTTCTGGGATCCGCCGCTTAGAGCACCGGTGAAAGCCGTATTACTGGCCGATTTTCCCAGGAAATAATCCTTCCAATCTGTATACCTGGCAGGATCAAAGGCTAATAGATCAGGTGCGAAGGCCCTATCCCACAGAGTAAGGTTGGGAGAGAGCCCATCATTGATGATTGCTTCCCTACGCATGGTCAGATATTCCGTTGTATTCATCATCCGCATAGTTTCCCCCATGTACGAGATACCCTGCCGGACATCCATATCAAATTGAGTCCTGCCACCTGCTCCTTTTTTTGTCGTGATCAGGATCACACCGTTTCCTCCTCTAGAGCCATAGATGGCAGTAGCATCTGCATCTTTGAGCACCTCAATACTTTCGATATCGGATGGGTTAAGGCTATTGAGCGGACTGAATCCACCAAGCTGGTTATTAAGCAGCGCAATATTACCCGGTGATGCCAAGGAACCAAACTGATTAATATTTTCATTCTGTGGGGCAAAAGGAATCCCGTCGATTACGATCAATGGATTATCCATTGGCGCTGGAGTCCCGAATGCAGCAGTCGCTTTGGGCAGTGTATTCTGTCCCCTGACCTGAATTTTAAACGAGGATCCCGGCAGTCCGCTCGTGGCATTTACCACCAGCCCTGCGACCCTTCCTTGCAGGGCTTCGAGTGGGTTAGAAATCGGCTGTCGTGCAATATCCTCAGCCTTTACTTTGGTCACCGACCCTACATTAAAGCGTTGCGAGGTTGTTCCATAAGCGATTACCTGTACCTCATCCAGCACACTGGTACTCGTGGTCAGCACGACAGATAAGTTACTCCGTCCATCGACACGCAACACACGGGGCTGAAAACCAATGGCCGAAAAACGCAATTTTGGGTCATCTATAATTCCATTGATCACAATGGAAAACTGTCCGCGACTATCGGTGGAGGTTATCATATTTGCCCCTGTCAATGATACTGACACAGCCCGTAAAGGCTTTTTTTGCGAGTCTGTCACAAGACCGGTTATCACCTGACCTAGCACAGTATCAGGGGCAAGGAATAAAATCAATAGGTGTAAGATATATTTCATTTTTTAGTTGTCTTGTGGTTCGAGATGATAACTACTTTTATTTTTCTATTTTCCTTTACCAACCGCAGTCCCTGTTTTTCAAAGGACAGTTTCAGCTGTACCATATCTTTCAGATAAGCCGGGAGCTCCATACATACAGGCTTACTTATATTCGTTTCGTCGATAAATGGTATTTCGTACATCCGTTCAAGCTGACCAACCAAAGAACCAAATGGATAGTTCTGCACAAAAATCGGTAGGCCGGTATTATCCGACATATTGGTTTCCTTGGGAAGATCAAGAGAAAACGTCGTGATTTTTGTGGGATCGCGGGCCGAAATGATCCAGCAACCCATCTCTTTTTCGGTAAATTCGACCTGATAGCCAAAATAGCGATCAATATCGTCTCGAAATAAACGCATTGCCTCTTCATTTGAACGGGCCGGGAAAGTCGCCAGATAATTGAACGTATTTTGCTCCATCCATTTTTTATCAACGGAAAGATCTGCAGGAATACGAAGACTTTCCGGATCTGCTATATTTATTATCGTTCTGGCAGGACCATATGATGCAAAGGTTGGATAGTAGGCCAGTTTATAGAAGTCCAAAATGGGGCTGTTAGTAAACACAATCCGATCCACATTCCCACGAATATCCTGGATAACGATAGATTTACGCGTTAGTTTTTCAGCATAGCCCCGAAGTAGCGAGCGGTATATATCGGCCGAATCGTCTTCCGATTGATCCGAAGTAAATAGGTTCTTCTCAGTAAAAGCTATGGAATTGATGTTGTTGGAAATACTATCAGAAATACCAGCTATCGCATCATTAAGAGTATTTTTGGTTATACTATTGCTCAGCGTTAAGCCAAATACCTTACCATCTCTGATCCAGACCGAGTGTGTCAATGCCTGAGGAGGAAACAATTTTGTTAATACAATATCATTAATAATAGAGGGCATCCGTACTGGAGAGATTCTTTTTGTCAGCACATTTTTTATCCTCTCCGGTGTATCCCGTGATCCTTTACTGTTGACAAGCAGAATAGTTAGCTTTTCGTTAATACCAAGCTGCAGTGAGTCTAATTTTGGGAAGCTCTTTAAACAGGGGCCGCACCATGTCGCCCAAAAATCTAAGATGATCAACTTCTTATCCCTGTAGTCATTCAACGTCATGGTATCCTTTCCTGTAGGATGATTGACTACTTGCAAGGGCATATTCCAGAGCGCTTCGGGTATAGAATCTCCAATCTTTAGTGGTTGGATCTTAATAAACCCATCAGCCCCGCTGTCCTTGCGGGGCGTCTGAGCTGATAAACTAAACATATGAAACATAAGAACTAGTAAAGAATAAGTCCTTATGTTCTTCAATACCGTTAAAGAAAAATTAAAATTTTGAAAAACAGTAAGTGTCAATAAAAGTATTGCCCTTGCAGTTTTCAATTCCTTATACACAATACCTATATTAACAACATCTATAATGCCTCGCCGAGTTTGATTAAAGAAGCTTTTTAAGCGATTTATCGAACTACCGTAATGAAAACCCATCTTAGCCAAGCTTAAGATTTTAGACAGCTTAAATGCTCTCTTTTGAGATACGACCTTCTTCCTGTAGCAACTAAATTCCGAATCTTTACTATTTGCTGTTTGAATATCCGCCATCAAACTACTGTCTTTAGTAGCTCTTTGGTAGCTCTCCAGTACATTCCCGGTACCTTTTTGGTACACTCTCGGTAGCTTAACAGTACCTCTTCGGTATATTAACAGTGTAGCAATAGTGAATAAATGAAACATCAAATTAATACCCTTTCCTAACCAACTTCTGCCTTTACTCGACTTTTCTTCGACCTGGCTTCGACTTTTCATGCACTGTGATCGATGAAATCCCGAAGCCAGGTCGAAGCGGACTTGAAGAAAATTAGAAGTTGGTGTTAACTTGGTTAAGAAAAAACCAGAATTTATTCTTGATCTGTTTGCTATGGTCTTTGTCAGCCTATTGATTGCTGTTTCTCTACTATCTCTTTGGTTATTTGTTACCGATTCATTGCCATTTCTAGGCCCTTTGGTTTGTATTTCTAGGCTTCTGCATAAGGTCTGCGTTGCACTTTGCTTGTTTATTCTCTGCTGTTTTATTACTATTTTTTTGCTTATTATTTGGTTATTTAGCAATAAAAAGCCAAGGAAATGGCAATCCAGTCCCGAGTCAGCTACAGTGCTTCCCCAAAGGATAACGGAACTTTCACCGTAGTATAATCGAAGCTTTAAATCAACATTAGTTGCTTGTGCAATATTATTTTTTAAAGCATTTTTAATAATAGAATATGCAGGTAATATACGCTGCTTATTGCACTTGTTTTTTATCGTATAAACGGATTGGAAAATACCCTCCAAATAGGCATGTACTCTCCCATCCCTAATAAAATTCATCATTTTATCGTTAGTTAATTTATACTTAATGGCACGAAAGAGATCGCTTCGCTAAGTATTTAAGGTTATAATTTTGGCGTTTTCTGAGGGCAATAGACGTCCATCTTAGCTTCAAAATGAAACTAATCAGCTATCCGTTAGCTCGCGCTCAGACTATAAAAAAAAAGGGATCGAAAAGCGTTAAATGGTCATCATAAAAAGGTAATATATTAGTCTTCGTGACGCTTTCATCGATTAAGTCATCGGAATGACTTATAAACCTTAAGATTAAGGCGGTATTTTATTTGACGGTATAAATAGTTTGTTTAAATCCATATTTTAATTAATTCAAAAAGAAGTGAATAGCCCAGTAGTAGAAAATTATAATAATTTTCCAGGACCAAATACTTAAATTACACTGTTTATGTAAAATCGAATAAAAGATTGCGGTTTAAAAAGAAATTATTCTGGAGGGGATTTAAGAAGACAAAAAATGCCAACCCAATCCATAAAGGACTGGATCGACAAAAAGTCGCCCTTCAAATATAGGGCATCCTTTAACTCAATTCTGAGCACTGAAAAACCGACATCAGATTTGAAGTTAAAATTACAGGAGCTTATGTTATTTAGAAATATCCTTTTCATTGTTTCCTCTATTCGTTATGTTTTTCAGGCTTCAGAACGAGGAATGAGTATGTGTTTTATAATTGTATATTCAAATATAAGAAATAAAACAATCGTATTCAAATACCACTACAAAATATTTTTAATTTTTATTGTCATTTGATAGATGGAGTTTGATGAAGAAAAATTTTCAATTGATTTTGGACGACACTTACAGGATATCCGTGAGGGTAAAAAAATAAGAATTGGAAAAAAGATCAGTTTAAGAAAATTAGATCAATTATCAGGCATAGATCACAGCCACATTCATAAAATAGAAAAGGGAACGAGCTCTCCTTCCCTATTAACCTTGAAGACCTTAGCCCTTGCTTTAGAAATTAGCATGGCCGATTTAGTACGTTTTGAAGACTAATTATTTTAAGCTCTCAATTCGCTCTTTGCATAATCTATCCGTAATAGCTAGCATCTTTTCCAACCTATGACTAATTTCCTGAATATCTTGCAAATCGACTTCAAAATCAAGTTTATACTTACCACTAATATAAGCTCTATTCAATAGATCAAATAATCGACGCTCATTACTATCCTTTACTTCGGGAAATATTAAATTCAAATCTGAAGAAATCGAATTTACAGCGTTTCGATATTTATATAGATTATGAAGTTTTGGTTTGATTCCCATAAACACCAATAATAATGCACTATAAATTGATTCAACAGTTTGAAACAAAAACCAAGCATTCATACCAGATCTAGATTTTCCTTGTAGCATTAAATCATAATCAAAATGAAAATGAGCATAGAAAGTGTTGGCGTTACCTATCCAAAATTTATAGTTACTTTCAATATTGATTCTGATTTGTTCAATACTTAAGGGGGTTGGTTCGACTAATTTACTATTAGCATTATCATGTAGTAGAATTCCTTCATAATACACCGGTACAAAAAAGAAATTACCAGTTGATAACTCACGGTTGAAATAATCAATATCATACATGAAGAAGTTAATATCAGGCCGTGATTTAATCCTCCGCTCCAACTCTTCTGCCAGTTGATATTCCTTTATATTGGTTTTATTGGTAATAACTATTAGATCATAATCGCTAATGTAAAAATAGCGAATGCCATCCTTTACATAAACCTGATCTTTATAATTCCCTCTTGCATAACTACCATACAGGATAATCAGATCTGGCGACACAAAGTCACTTATCACTTGTTTAATGGCTTCAATCTCCTTAAGCTTATGCTCGGGTAATGTTGTGGGCAATTGAGTATTCATACTTTAAAGATACGGATAAGTAAGTCGAAAGACAATAAATCTAATTACAATTTAAAGGGTGATTACGTAATCTCCAAAAATCATAATTCCAACACTCATTAAATTAAACAAACCACTCATTATCCATCGATAATGATATGATCTTCTAATAAAAATTTGAAAAAGAGCTATCCCTAATAATACGACGACTGCTAAAACTGCCGGAATCATCATTAAATTACCCAATACTCCGGATGTAACTGAAAGCCATTGTGGAAATCCTGAATAAGATGTAAAAGAAATAATTACCCACGTAAAATAAACGAATGTAATTATGGAAGCGTAATAGACTATTTTGGCTTGTTGCTTTTCTTTCATAATAAACTAAAGATTTATTACTTGAATCTTTAAGTACGATCTCTGTAAAATCTGCTAAAGATTGGGTAATTGATAAATTTGCCAATGAATATTTTAAAGATGCTTTACAAATTCTAAAAGATTGTGAGAAAGAACTAGTAAAATCCTGTACGCCCACTATTTGTTGCAAATGCATTAAAAGCATATAACAGAACAAAAGGAAATCCAAAATTGATAAGTACCAAGGATGGTAATGGAAGGTTTGTTTAGGAGGGAATTTAGTCCTAAACAAATCTTTCATTATTATTCAAAATAAATATCCAAATTAGTTAACGCTGTTTTTAGTTTAGCTATATTCTGTATTGAAAAAGTGACTTTCTTCTTATTCTCAAAACAGAAAGTAACAATATCATCTGAACTAAAAATGTAAGACCAACCATACTTCTTGCTATATCTTATTCCCCAGCCACCAAAATCTCCTAAAGCAGATATGCTATCAAATTTGCAACTGTCAGTATTTTTTAAATCATACTTTCTCTTAAAAAAATAAAAAAATGAATTTGTTAGAATACCATTATCGTTCAAGATTAACTTACATCTGCAAATAAACAACAAAACACCTATGATTATCGCTGGAAAATGATAGTACACTGGCATCACATCCATTTTTAAATAATATAGTGTTAATACCACATATTGAATCATATATATAATCAGAATAAATTTAGGAAGTTTATGTTTTTCCTTAAAAATGATCATAAAAAAGAATTCTTTATTTTTATTAAATTTTGCTTAATACTCAAATCCATACGACAAAGATATATAATTAAACATCCTAACATTGCGACAAAAAAAGTGACTAACCCATGAAATACTATGATAGTGAAATGGAAGATTACACCTAAACAAAAAAAAACATATTTTTCCCTTTGTTTAAAAAATAAGCTGAATGCAAGCAAAATTTCCAATAAAATAACACTCCAATTCAATAAAGACACAGTTAAATCATTTTTAAACAAAAAGCCGAACACCTGTTGTGTACTTTCTGATGCACCAAACATGGGGTCAAAAAACCAATAGTATACAGCAGTACCGTTCATCCAGTCTGAAGCAAATATTTTTGAAACACCTGCATTAAGATAAAGAACGGCAATTTGAATTTTAATAAAATAAAGTGCAATTTGAGCATTATATTTTAATAGATCATGTATTAATCTTTTTTTTCGTTCTTTAACGCTACTTTCTCGACCAATGGTGGATATCCAACCATTTTGTCTATTATCTAGTATTGTAATTGGAACAAGTAGCAAAGACAGGATTACATTTATTTGATCGCCCCCCTCAACAATAAGTGTTGAATAAAAAATAGAATATGCTATCCAAACTTGGAAAAAACAGAGAACTCTAGGATAAAAACCCGCTATAACAATTATTAAAACTATGATTGAAAAGATATAAGGTAAAAGAGCATTGTCAAACCAAGTAAAATAATTCAACTTCATCAACCAAAAATCACTTTCTGAAATCTTATCCAAATGATATTTAGGAATCAGATCATTTACATCCGTAAACAATAATGTAATAAAAAAATTGAGGGCAAGCAATGAGCGTACTAAAGTTAAAGTATTTTGTTGAACAATTTTATCTATCATTTGGCGAATTTATGTGTACAGTAATATATTTTATTGGTATATTATTAAATTGTTCTGCTTTAGCCCAAGCATAAGGTACTGGTTTATATAATACAAGAAGAAAAGTACCATTGGTCAAATGTCTATTATTCATAACTTCTATTTTATATAGTTTATTAAGGTCTAATTTTCTCAAATGCCCCATGACATCTTGTTTCCAAACTAGCTTCATCGCTTCATTTGCGAGCATTGATGCTTCAAAGCCAATGATTCGAGAATATCTAGATAACCCATACATATTTTGGGAATTATGATTATTCACAGTTTTTAAGACTAAATTTCCATCAATAATCTGATATACAGCTAATGATTGAGTCTGAGGGTTTTTAGTAAAAAAACTCCAACCCTCAGGAAAAAATGTAGAAATAATTTTTTGTGTTTTTTTGGATAAAACAAGTTGTTCCTTCAGCGAAGAGAAGAAAATTAGAAAAACCATAACAAACCAAAATAACAAAATTATTTTTTTACAAAAGCTAATCAACATTTTGAAAATAAGAATTTATTTCCACTATAGCCTGTCCCTTAGTTATTGAAACCTCAGCACCGTTGCCAAGTGGATCAGGATTCTCTATTACAGGTTCAGGTTCATCTGGGAGTGGCTCAACAGTAACAGGAGGAGGACCGATCTCTGCAGTAGGATCCCAGTAAGCTACCTTTGTTACGACACTGTATGCCGCAACAGCAATGGATACAACTGCAGCTCCTAAATAAGCTACTGCAAGTGCAGCCGCAAAAAACACTGCCTTTTTTGTATTCATAGTTTTATTAGGATTAGATCCTGCTATAAGTTTAAATTCCTTCTGACCATCTAAAGTTGATAGATCAAGAGATTGTGCTTTTTTAAGAAGAACTTTGTCCTGACCAATAGCTAAACCTACACGAACGGAATTAGCATAGTTATCATTACTCAATAATGCCTGTTCAATAAGCTGAGCGGATAAATTAAGCTGTTTATTAATTGCGAACAAATCGCCTGAATAAATTTTCTCTTGTAAATCAGAAAAAAATGTAGGATATTTTTTTTCTATGTATTTTGCAGTAATATCAGAAATATTTTTAAGTTCTGCTCGGACCTCCGAACTAGATCTCAAACCATCAATCTTTTCGTTGTATTCTTTTAAAAAGGAAATACTCGTCGAAATCCCATTCTGAAAGAAAAACAATCCTTTGAAAATATCTACGCCCGAATACTTCGATTCCTTTTTATTTTTAGATTCAGAAATCACTCCTTCCTTAGCACAACTAAAAAATAAAAAGCAAATAATTAACGAAAAAGAAAAGATTGAATTTGAAGCTATTTTTTTGAAATAACAGATCATAATATAATTAGTTTAGTTTTTATTAAATTAAATATTTAAACATTAGACATACTTTTCAAGACATTATAACACCACAAGATAAACCAATCAAAAAAATGAGAGAAATGTAAAGTATATTGTGTTATCTAGATTGTATAAATTTACTTCTAGAAAACAATTGTTTTACCGAAAGTATATTTAAGCTATCTTAATCTGGAAAATATTTAAAAAGGTGTTTCCTTTATTTGTAGGAAACTCCTTTTTAAATATTTAAATTCACCCTTAATTATTAAAAGGATCATTTATATCTTTTAAAAATACCTTGTAAGTATTTGTTGGGATTCCAATATCTGTTAAAGTTAAAGCAGTAGGATTTGGAGTACCATCAGAAGTAATTTTAAACGTCCGTCCGTTAAAAGGTGTCGTTATGTTATTTATACCCCCTGTCCAGTAAGCAATAGGAAAGTTTCCTATTACATATCCTTCTAATTCAATATAAATTTGATCCTCAGTCCCTTTTACAGGATCAATAAAATGACTAACACCACCTACAACAGCTCCATTTTGTAGAACATAAATCAATCCAATATTACTTGTTAATTTGCCTATAAAAGCATTATTAACAACAATCCCGTTTGTCTTTAGTGCTGTTTTTGCTCTATCCCAATATATTTTACCTGTAGGTCCTGTATTGCTATAAGACATGGACCATAGATTATTTCTAAACCAAATATTAAGCGGAGCAGTAGCTGGTACAATCTTAATAGCATTGCTCTTATCAGTATAGTAACCATTTGGATAAGCACTTGTAGGTTGTACATAATTCAAACGATCAAAAGACTTACCTTCTATTATATATTCTTTATAAAATTCCAATGCTCCAGGAATTACGCGGAAAGACATCGTTCCTGTAGCTTGATCATTAGGGTTACTAAATACACGGTATCTAGGATCAAAATCTAAATTAACAACTTCACTACCAGGTGTTTCTAATTTATAAACTAAGAATTGATTAAATTTATTAGTTGCTTCTTGATAAGTTTTAGATAGGCTTTCAAACTCCTCATTTTTTAACGGAAGCATGACCAAATGACTACCAGTTTTCTTTCCCTTCAATACAACTGAATCGGCTGTTGCCTTGAGCAAAATAAACTCAAAATCACCCTGCATGCCACTGTCATCTGGACCAATTCCTCCATCACCTACTACACCTCCGTTATCCATTCCTGGTTCCGAAAACCAATGTATACTCTTATTATAGCCATTAAATGTGAGCACGGGTCCTGATTCTGCAACAACAGCATAGGAACTGGTCTCGACTCCTGCTATTGGATCGGAAGCTATTGATACCTTTTCATTCGATATAAACTTAGTAAAAATTGTATAGCCACCGAATTCCTGATTTTTACTTGGATAAAATTTCATCATCCAGCCCGCTTTATTACCTTGTAAAACGGTATATGCATTTTGTACAGCTTCAGTGATCCGTACTGTTGCATTTGTATCAAATATCCTATCCTCTTCCCGTTTGCATGAACTAATCAACAAAATGGGAAGTAAAAATAAGATCAATAAATATTTCAATTTCATGATTTCCTAATTTAAAGATGTTTGATCAAAGTTGGCTAAATCTGCTTGTCTCGCTAATATTTCATCACGCAACTCATCTAAATCAATATTCCAAATATTTTGGAAGTAAGTACGTACAATATCGAGCTTAGCTTCTATCAATGCTTTCCCCTCTACCCCACCACTACTTATACGTTGATTCCATTGTGTTGGAGACAACGTAATATAATATGAATATGTTTCTACAAAATCTTCATTGGGTTCTTTGGATGCGTATGGAGAAATAAATCCAGCTTCAGCTGCGCTTTCTTCTTCATAAATATCATTCCATGAATCCCCAACATAACCTGCCCCAGTAATCTGCTCAAAAGAAGCGGGATATCCCTTGGTTTGGTGCAAAATATGTGCAAACTCATGATGCATAGTATGGAAATAGTAAAAGTTTAAAAATTCGACATCTTTACCTGTACTTTCATCAAGTTTATTCAACAAGTATAATGTAATCTTCACTCCACCCTCTGCGGTACCTAACACAAATGTTCCATTATTACGATAAGCAGGTGATCCAATATAATTTAATAACTTTGGAAAATAGGACTTTATAAATTTTTTGCTTCCTGTAATTTTATTGTAGGGATCAATACCAAGATGAAACAATAATTTGGTCATTCGAACTGAACTCTCATAACTTGCAGGACTCAAATTATAATCCAAATCAGACTCTTTTTCTACAAATTTATATAGGATCGCAATATTGTAATCGTTGGTATAAGTTTTCTCGATATACTTATCTAATTCATTTTGTTCTACTTTTTTATCAACAAAGATACTTTCTTGGTCCAGTTTATCTTCAGAACAAGAAAACAATAAAACCGGAAAAAATAGTAGTAGACTAATATTATTAAATATTTTCATAATTATCTTGGATTAGGAGTTAAACCAGCACTAATAACTTCAGCAGGCAGTTGTAGGGCTGCTCTCTTATCACGTGCAATTAATTTTGTTGCTGTTTCTACGGAAGCTACTGTAGTTCCTGAACTCAGCACTCGTCTTTCGATCTCAATGCCATATCGCTTGACATCGAACCAACGTAAGCCCATTTGTAAAGTCTCGACACGACGGATATAAAGTAAAGCTTGGAGCATATTCTCTTGTGTACCTATCTCAAAAGGGATCATCTTTGGGTCAAGCTTTTTCTTAGTCGTTGATTGTAAAGCAGTAGAATATGCTATTCCATTAGCCCAATTATTAATACTTTCAACTGTAAAAGTTGCTGGTTGTCGTACCAAGGTATTACCAATCCATCGCTTCATATCAACTAAGGCCTCATCATAGCGTTTTAAGTGAATAAGAGCTTCAGCACGTACCAACATAGTCTCCTCAGTCGTAAATGGTGCATATGCTCCCCGAGCATATCCAATACCTGCAACAGGATCCGTATATTCAAACATGTAAGAAACACGAGGAAACAACACCTTATCTAAATTTGTACCTGCATAGACAAAGGCACGGAGCTTATAACCATTGGAAGCTAATTTTCCATACGGACCGGCCGCTAAGGAGGTTTCATTATTACTTAACATAGCGCCATGAGAATATCTCGACCCAAAACTATAGGGACCAAAGATAACGCCGTGCTGTGTCGCCGCTGTCGCAACCATCAAATTGGCTTTTTCCTCACTCTTATTGTATGAGATTGCGCCATTACCAAAACCACTAGAGCCAACTGCATCATTAGCAATTCTCACGTAATTCCTTAAAAGACTTGTCGGATTTGCACCGATTGACGCATTGGCAAAACTAACAGCTTTCTCCCAGTCTTGCATATATAAGGCAACCCTTGCTCTGAATGCGTTAGCGGCTCGAGAATTCATATGATATTTTGGAGTAGAGCCATAAGATGAATCATCAATCAAAGGAATTGCCTCTTCTAAATCACGAACAATATAGTCATAGACTTCCTGTACAGTATTACGCTGATATTTGACATTTAGCTCAATCTCAGGTTTCATCATATAGGTAACACCAAGATCAGTGTTTGCCTGACTTTTATTGTAGTGCTGACCAAATAGGTTAACCAAAATAAAATGATTATATGCTCTTACCGCTAAAGCTTCTCCTCTCTGCGGATTCAAACTTGCTGGATTTCCCATTTCCTCAATGGCTTCTAAAGAGGCATTCGCACTTGCAATCGCTTTATAAGAAGCTTCCCAAACATCTTTAGGACCCTCATCCTGATTATCCGTCACATCCTTCCAGTTAAATAATTCCTCCATAAAACGTTCACTGTTAGGATTAGTCGGCCCATAATTATCGACATTATCAGAAGAAAGCTCTGCAGTGACTAAATAAGCAACTTCAGGGTAAGCAGAAACCAAAAGCTTATCAATTTTTGCTTCATTATCGAGTTTTGCACGATTATCGGGCATTTCATCCAAAAACTTATTACAAGAAGATAGACTTACTCCACATATCAGCGCAATCGTTATATATTTTTTGTTAATTTTTTTCATTTTGCTATAATATTAAATTTTCGATTAGAGCCCCAAGCGTAAAGTCAACGTATATTGTCTAGCGATCGGTGCAGCCACACCTCCAGCATTGACAAACTCAGGATCTTGTCCATTCAATTTTTTATCAGCATAAATCAAGAACAGATTGGTTGCATTAAATCGCAATCCTAAAGAGTTTATTTTCCATGCTTGAACCCAACTTTTAGGTAAATCATAGGTTAAAGAAACATCTTTCATACGGATAAAATCACCTTTCGCTGTACGTATAGATGAATAGTTATAAGCACTATACCCATATTTTAAATCATTCCCATAAGCTCGGTTTTGTCCAGTAGTGGCAATAATCGGAACATCTGTAAAATCCTCATCACCGCTCACCATCCAACGGTCAGCAAATTCTTTTGTCGACGCGGTAAGATCAGAGTATTCATTAGAGAATACTGGATTCAGGCGTACAACATTTCCGAAAGAATAAGTCATAAATACGTTCAACCCAAAATTTTTATAATTAAACATATTACCAAAACTACCGGTATGAATTGGGTCAGTTGGTCCTTCATATTTTAAGTAAGAAACTTTATCGCGCTCTTGAAAATTAATAGCTGTAACCGTTTCCTGATTTTTTTCATTTAAAAATACTGGTAAACCCTCGTCATTCAAACGAATAAAAGGAATAGAATACAATCCTCGTACAGGACCTCCCTCAAGAGCAAAACCAGTTCCTGTAATCAAATCCATCACTTTACTTCGCGTATCCAAGCGTGTCACTTTAGTTTTCACATTGGAATAGATAAAATTCGATGTCCATTTAAAATTTCCATCTCGTAAGATATGACCGGTCAAACTTAATTCGGCTCCATGCGATTTCATATCTGCCACATTTCCGAATTTCGAAATTTGTCCACCTAAACCTTGTGTGTTGACGACTCCGATCAAATCAAAATTATTCCTTTTAAACCAGTCAAATTCTAAGTTGATTCTATTATCTAGAAATCCCATGGACGTCCCAATATTTAGCTCATGTTTTTTCTCATAAGTCAATCCATTGTTAGCTAAGTCAGCTATTTCAAGTCCAGACTCACCATCTCCAGCCGTAGGTCTCCAGGGTGTATAAGAACGATAAACTGCATATGAATTTGTTACATTTGAAGGACCGCGATCTCCTGTTAAACTATAGGATCCCTTTAAGGTAAAATGTGAAAAAGCAGGTCTTAAATTTTCAAAGAAATCTTCTTCATGCGCATTCCAAGCTCCAGAAAGATTCCAGCTAGGCATCCATCTTGCAGAGGTCGCTTCTCCTAATTTATTTGCGCCTTCATATCTAACTGTACCATTCACTGTATATTTACCAGCATAAGAGTATGTTACATTACTAAAAAAGGCAGCTTGTCTATACCGTGTATTTGTAGGATCATTTTTACTATTCCGATTAACTGAGAAATATGGAGAGTTTTCTTCCTGTCCACGTTTAAAAACCCTATAATCCGTAAAAGGACTCTCTCCTAAGTCATATTGAAGCCCCCATCCTCTAAACCACGTATTATTACGTGTCGATGATGTAAGTTCTGAACCAGCAAAGACATTCAGGATATTATTTTGATTAAAGGTTTTATTATATTGAGCAGTAAAACGGAATAACTGTTCGAACATCGTATAATCTGTTCGATTATAAATTCCACCTTCTGGCAATACAGAAATTGGTCGAGCATATGGATTATCTGGATCTTTGTATAGAAATGGATTCTTGTCCCTAATTGTAGTATTTTCAGGTTCCGAAATTCCAGCTCGATATGCCATTGCCTGGTTTGAACGATCCTTAATGTAATGATGCTGTGACGTAGATTGATATCGCACAGAACCAAAGGCCCCTAATTCCAGACCTGGAATTACTTTCCATTTCAAGTCACCTTGAAAACGTAAATCTGCTACATCGATATCCATGTAATTATTCTCCAATTCATGTAGAATATTGAATGGGGCATAGTTACGCGTATAAAATGCATTTGGATCCAAAGTACGCGATGAATTCATTGCATAAGCATAAGGGTTGATATCAAAATCGCGCTTTACTTGACCAAATACTTCATCTTTAGATTGTCCCAATGTACCAGGTGCCTGCTGCTTACGATAAGATCCATTGGTTATAATATTGAGTTTAAGTCGATCAGAAATATTATAGTTCGCATTCAGATTTCCAGTATATCTATTTACCTTACTACGTTTTGTCCATCCTGGATCAACTAAAGCACTGATAGAGGAATAATACTGTGATTTTTCTGTTCCAGATGACATACTCACAGAGTGATTCTGTTGTAAGCTAGGTTGAAATAACTCGCCAAACCAATCCGTATTGCGATACTCTGCAGTACGCAGAAATTCATTTACATTATGCCTATTGGTAAATAGATCGTTCGGAATTTCTCCTGTCTGTATACGTTTATATAAATCTCCATACACACCACTATTACTAGCTACAGGAACGGCTCCAAAACCGAGATATCCTTTATTATACATGTCATCATAAACAGACATCTGTTCCTGAGAATTCATGATATTAAATTCTGAATATAGCGGCGTAGCACGCATGGTGTATTCTCCTGTATAGTTGAGTGAACTACGACCTGCCGTACCTTTTTTCGTTGTAATAACAATCACACCAGCCATGGCACGAGCACCATAAATAGATGTAGCCGAACCATCTTTCAAAATTTGAAACGATTCAATATCATGTGCATTCAAACCAGCAACAGCGGAGCTAATCAGCGTCAACGCATCACCAGATGATAGCTCATCTGAATTTACATCGGCAACATCTTCAATAATTACACCATCGACAACCCAAAGCGGTTTTGAACTACCATAGATTGATGTTGCCCCACGAACGCGAATTTTTGGTGCGGTACCAAATGTTCCTGTCACATTTTGCACTGATACCCCAGCAACCCGACCTTCGAGTCCACGGCTTGGATCAATCTGTCCACCAATTTGCGCGGCTTCTCCAGATATCTGAGAAGTAGCACCGGTAAATAAGCGTTTGTCAACACGTTGTCCCATACCCGTCACAACAACCTCTTCGATTTGTTTCTCATTTGAAGCCAAAACAACAGGAACAACACTTCGACCTTTAATACCTATTTCAATAGTTTCATATCCAACATAGCGAATGAGTAAAGTAGCATCGGCCGATGCATTTATTCTAAAACTACCATCATTTGCTGTTTGCGTATTGATATTACTTCCTTTTACTGATACAGTAGCACCTGCCAAAGCTTTTCCATCTTGATCACGAACGGTACCCGATACAGATTGTTGAAGTTCATTATTACCACTATTCTTTATACTCGCAGTATTTACAGAAATCGTATTGGCAATAATCTTATACGAGTAATTGTTTTCATTTAAAACTTGCTCAAGTGCGTCTTCTAGACTCACATTTTTCAAGTTTAAATTAATAAGTTTTGCCCCTTTTGTGACATCATTGCTGTAAAGGAAGCGATGCTTTGTTTGTTTGCCGATAGCAGACAACGCATCCTCAATCTTAACATTTTTAAGGTTAAGATTGACCTTTTGTGCGATACCATTAGCCTGAACACCGGTAACAAAAGCAAACATTAAAAAGGTACTAATTTTCATAATACGTATAGGTTTGCAAAATAACGAGTCTTGAGAATCCCAAGGTCGTTTTTTGCCAAATGGTAAGTTATTCATACATTTACATTTGGTTAAAGAGTTAATTTTATCTGGTTAGCTTCTTAATTAAGAATAGGTACAGGGATGCTGCAACATCTCTGTACTCTTTTATTGACTTTTTGATTCTAGTATCAGTTCTCCATATTCATTATTTATTGTTTACGATTAATTTATTCCCGTCTATTTTAAACTTAATATCACTTACATATTCTATCATCTCCAATACTTGAGAGAGTTTTACATCACGGCTTATAGAGCCTGTGATCATTTTATTCTTGTTAACGGCCTTATTAAATTGTACTTCTACATTATACCAATTGGATAATTGGTTGAGGATAGACTGAAGATTATCCTTCTTGAAATAAAATTCGTTATTATACCAGGCTAAGTCCCGATCAAGATCAGCAAAACCTTTTTTCAGATAACCATCCGAAGATTCGCAAAATTCTCCAGGCTTTAATATCATCGTTCTACTTGCACTTGCAACTTCTACTCTTCCTTCTTTCAAGGTTGTTCTCACGACACTTCCATATGCATCGACATTAAAATGAGTTCCTAAAACTTTTACATCAGTTCCTTCAGTATGCACTATAAAAGGACGATTGGCATCTTTTGAAATTTCAAAATAAGCTTCTCCTTCTAAGTCAACACGTCGCTCTCCACTAGAAAACAATTCTGGAAATTTTAATTTTGACATTGCATTTAGCCAAACTTTACTACCATCTGAAAGTTCAATTTTATAGTATCCTCCTTTGGGTACAATGAGGGTATTATACTTCAAGGCCACTTCCGAAGTCATTCCTTTTACATATTCCAACTGATCATTTTTAAGTTTGATATTTGTTCCAATGGAATCCGTATGAACGGTCGTTAAATCTAGTGTATTTCCATCGTCTAGAACTAAAACCGCTTCGTTGGATGCAGGATTTACATCATTCTTATGAATGTTTGATTGAATGGCTATAATCTTGGTATCAGGCTGTATTGAACTCTCTTTAAAATAAAAAATATAAAAACATAAAATAAAACATGAGGCAATAAGTGGGATCCAAATTTTAAGATTAAAATTATTTCCAACTTTTTGCGTGCTATTTTGCTTTTTTTCTAAATTATTCCAAGCTTGATTAACATCAATTGATCTTAAAAACTCTAAATCATCTTTAACTTTATGGGATTGCTTAAAACTATTGTACAATTTTTTGTTTTCATCCGTTAAGTTTATCCAATTTTCAAGCACAGTTTTTTCTTCATTAGACAGTTCCCCGACTAAAGACTTTTTGATGATTTCAGCAATAATAAAAGGTTTACTCTTCATAATATATAATAAAGAAACTTTGCCCGCCCTAATGGGTGACAACAATTTGAAAAAAAAATAAATTTCTTGAAATAATAAAATAAAATAGGATTATAGCACCATTAATATAAATGTATATTGGTGATTCATAAAAGATATGATATCAGCAAAATAACTTGCTTTTTACTAATAAAATACCGGGATGAAAAAATCAATTTGAGGAGGATCTGTATAAAAGACCGAGAACCATTTATCAGAGCATGCTATAGAAAATCAATGCTAACGGTAACAATTCAGGATTCATTTTCTTCATAATTGTTTTTAACCCACGTTGTTTCTGCGTTTTTACCGTGTTGATACTTATATTTAATTCTTTAGATATCTCCTGATTGCTTAGTCCTTCGAAATACCCCATCTTAAATACAACCTGACAACCAGCCGGCATGCTTTCCACTATTTTATACACTTCTGCAATAACTTCCGAATGAATAATACTTAATTCTAACGAATCATGACTGCACTCGTTAAATGGAGAATTTAACCAATACTTCTCAACAACCCTTTCTTTCCGCTTGCTATTTAAAAATGCATACCGCACAGAAGTATAAAGGTAATTCTTTATAGCACCCTGATGTGTAGAAATATGATCTTCATGATTATAATAAGAAATGAATGCATCCTGTGCCAGATCTTCAGCTTCTGTAGCGTCCCCACATAGCTTCCATGCAAAATGGCATAGACTTCTATAATGTTCTTCAAATAATTGTTTATGGACGATACTGTTCATTTAAAAACACAAAATCTAGTGAAGTAAGAAAGTAATATTTAAGTTGTCGGCAAACGGATTAGCATGTTACTGTAAAACGAAGTTAATGTTAAATTTTGTTAAATACTATAGTCTTTTTAAATTATTTTTTTGTCAAAGTTTAGATTTCAAGACTAAAAAATCGTCAATTTTTCTTATATTGTAGCCTTTCACAAATATTAAAAACAAAGACTAAATGCTATTTACCGTTCTAATAGGACTAATAACATCGAGCCTTATTGTTCCATTTGGCAAATTCGTAAAAACTAAATGGGGAATTATTCTCGCATTCATACCGCTACTTTTATTTCTTTATTATCTCCAATATCTACCATTAATAAATTGGGATAAATCATATGTGCAGCATATTGATTGGATACCCTCACTAGGTATAAATTTTGATTTTAGACTAGATGGATTATCACTCCTATTTTCTTTATTAATCACCGGAATCGGAACCTGTATATTTTTTTATGCTAAATCATATTTAAAAGATGATCCGTATGTTGATCGCTTTTTCGGATACTTATGTATGTTCATGTCGGCCATGCTCGGCCTTGTACTGTCTGACAACATCTTTCTATTATTTACCTTCTGGGAACTGACCAGCATCAGCTCGTTTTTCTTGATTGGTTTTAATAATGAAAAAATAGAATCTAGAAAAAGTGCCCTGACAGCATTAAGCGTAACTGGACTAGGAGGCTTCTTTTTATTGGCAGGTCTTGTTCTAATCGGTAATATTGCCAATACCTATTCCATCTCCGAGCTCGTAAGTAAGGCTCAACTAATTCAGGAACATCAGCTATTTCCTTATATATTAGGTCTTATCATCTTAGGTGCTATGACCAAATCTGCACAATTTCCATTTCATTTTTGGTTACCTGGTGCTATGAAAGCGCCTACCCCAGTATCTGCTTACCTGCACTCAGCAACTATGGTAAAAGCGGGTATCTACCTACTTGCACGTTTTTATCCCATTTTAGGCAATAATACAGCGTGGACGTATAGCCTCATGATTATTGGTGGAATCACAATGCTATATGGAGCTTTTCATTCTCTTTTTAGAACCGATATGAAGGGCGTACTCGCTTATTCAACCATATCGGCATTAGGTATTTTAGTTTTTTTGTTAGGTCTTGGCACCCAAGATGCCATCATCGCTGCCTCTGTTTTTATTGTTGTGCATGCACTATATAAAGCAACATTATTTTTAATTACAGGTATTATTGATCACGCCACCCACACTCGGGACCTATCTGTACTGCAAGGATTGAGAAAGGTTTTATTACCTGTTGCAATTGCTGGTTTTTTAGCCGCTATATCCAGTGCCGGAGTACCTTTAACATTTGGATTTATTGGAAAAGATTTAATATATGAAGCGACATTACATAGTGAAAAACATTTAGCTATTTACCTGACTGTTGCAGCAGTAATAACAAATATTCTATTGGTATCTGCGGGTTTCATGGCTGGTATCAAACCATTTTTTGGGAAACTTCCTGAAAATTTTGAGAAAATAAAACTTCCTGCAAAATCGCTTTGGATACCTCCGTTTATACTTGCACTCTTAGGAGTCGTTTTTGGTTGTTTCCCAACTTTTATTGGCGATCTGATCGCACAACCCACCGTAAATAGTATCATGTCCGTTAAAAGTGATTTTCAACTCAAGATATGGCATGGATTTAATACTATTTTGCTATTAAGTGCCATAACTATAGTACTGGGCACAGTTATCTATTTTATCAATAAGCCAAGTGAACATAAATTAAAATGGATTGAACAATTAAATTTCATAGCGCCGATTACCATTTTTCAAAAATGTTATCGGACCATTTACAATTTCTCGACAAGTTATTCGCATTATTTCCATAACGGATATCTTCGCTCTTACCTATTGAAGATCATCATATTTGCAGAGGTTCTTTTAGCTTATCAACTTTACCTTGGTGGCCCACTACATATCAACTGGGAACTACTATCAGCAGTAAGCGTATACGAAGTGGTTACTATTCTGATCGTATTTGGAGCTGTCGCTCTCACCTTGAGCACTTCTTCAAGGCTAACCGCTGTAGTTTCAACTAGTGTCATTGGATACGGTATCTGTTTACTTTTCGTATTCTACAGTGCTCCGGATTTGGCTATGACACAATTTACAATAGACACGCTAACAGTAGTTCTATTTGTTCTTGTTCTCTTTAAATTACCTCCATTTCTAAATCTTGCCAATAAAAGATTACTGATTAGGGATGCGGTGGTTGCCATCATATTTGGGATAATCTTAGCTATGGTCGCCATTCGCGTGCTACATGTTCCTACGAATATTGCCATCAGTGACTTCTATGGTAAAAACGCATATTTATTAGCGAAAGGTAGAAATGTCGTAAATGTACTACTTGTTGACTTCAGGGGGTTTGATACCATGTTTGAAGTTGTTGTATTATCGATCGCTGCATTAGGTGTGTACAGCTTATTAAAATTACGTTTAAAATCATCGGAGAAAGAATAATATGAAAAGTACTATTTTACAAACAGCTTCAAAATATTTGTTGCCCATACTTCTTTTATTTTCCTTCTTTCTTTTATTAAGAGGACATTATTACCCTGGAGGTGGTTTTGTCGGAGGTTTGGTTGCATCCATCGCTTTTGTATTACACAGTTTCGCTCATGGTACTGAAGAAACAATGAAGATATTGCGTTATAAACCCCTATCCTTACTTCCTATCGGATTAGGAATATCTGCATTCAGTATGTTTATGCCAGCACTTTTCGGACTGCCTGTAATGACTGGATTATGGCTGGAACATCCAATCCCAGTTATTGGTATGATTGGTACAGCACTACTCTTCGATCTTGGTATTTACCTCGTGGTCATCGGAGTTGTTTTAACCATTTTATTCACCATTTCACTCAGTTCAGATTAACATTGCAATGGAAATACTACTTATTTTACTCATAGGCGTATTATATGCGACAGGCATATATCTTATTTTAAGAAGAAGTATGGTTAAACTACTTCTAGGAATTATGCTACTTGGAAACGGCACCAATATTTTGATATTTCTCTTGGGTAATATCACCAAAGGAAAACCGCCGATCATTAAAGATGGATTGAAAGTCTTTCAAGATATATATGCAGATCCAATACCTCAAGCATTAATTTTAACCGCAATTGTCATTAGCTTCGGCTTAACTTCCTTTGCTATTGTACTATTAAAACGTGTTTATGCACTAATTAACACGGACGATCTAGACAACTTAAACACACCCGAAGACGAAGATATATGATTGATAATCAAATTATAGCAACAGTACTTGTACATTTATTTACTGCAATCATACAGTTAGGTTTTTGGAGAAAAACAGGTCCACAACGTATCCTCAGCATTGGCGGCAGTTTCATAAGTTTAATTTTTGCCATCAAATTATTTGCTAAAGTATTTAATGGAGACATACTCATTATGCATGCGGCCAATTGGGAGGCTCCTTTCGGAATTGTATTTGTAGCAGATTTACTAAGCTCCACCTTAGTTCTGCTCACAGCGATAGCGACTTTAGCAGTATCTATTTTCTCTGCAACAGGTATCGGCCGGCAACGTATACTCTACGGTTACTTCCCTATCTTCCACTTTTTAGTGATGGGATTAAATGGTGCATTTTTAACCGGAGATATTTTCAATCTTTACGTGTTTTTTGAAGTTATTATTATTTCATCCTTTGTATTAATGACCCTGGGAGGTCGGAAAGCACAATTAGAGGGCGCTGTAAAGTATATGGCGATGAATATACTCGCTTCTACTTTCTTCTTAACTGGAATCGGTATTCTTTATGGTATATCGGGGTCTTTAAATATGGCCGATCTAGCACTCATCGTTCCCAAGATTGAAAACCGTGCAATAGTTGATATTACTGCTACTTTCTTTTTAATTGGATTTGGCATCAAGTCTGCGATTTTCCCGCTTTACTTCTGGTTGCCATCATCCTATCACACACCTCCTTCTGCTGTAGCAGCTATATTTGGTGGGCTACTCACTAAGGTAGGTATATATGCCTTATTCCGGGTCTTTACCTTAATTTTCATTCCTAATGAATTTATTCGGAATCTGTTGGTCATATTGGCAATTTTGACCATTTTAACAGGAGCATTCGGTGTATTGATCAAGACCAATATAAGACGGCTATTTTCTTACCTAATCGTATGCCATATCGGATTTATGATAGGGGGATTAGGTATTTATAGCAAGTTGGCAATTCTCGGTGCTGTATTTTATTTAATTCATGATATCATGGTTAAAACGAACATCTTCTTAATCGCCGGATTGATCCGTCAAATGAGAGGATCTATGGATATGAAAAAATTGGGTGGATTGTATGCTGAATATCCAAAAATTTCATTGCTGATTGCCATAGTACTGTTTTCACTGGCTGGTATACCACCATTATCCGGATTTTGGCCAAAAATATATTTATTGCAGGGTGCTTTTCAAACAGGACATTACTTTTATGCAGGAGCCCTTATACTAGGTAGCTTCATGACTTTATTTGTACTCGCAAAATTTTGGTCGGAAGTGTTTTGGAAAAAACCACAAGACCCCGATGCAATTGAGGACAAATTTAAAGACCTGATAGGTATTCGAAAGGTCGCATTGATTTTACCGATCTGTATACTTGCAGCTAGTTCTTTATATATCGGACTCAATGCAGAAAGTATCATTCAGGTAGCGGACCGCATATCATCAGAAATGTTAAACACCAAACCTTATATTCAAGCAGTATTAGGCAAATAAAGTAAAATATGATCAAACAGTTTTTAATGAACCTGCTGCTTTCTTTTATTTGGGTAGCATTAACAGGTTCAATGTATTATACGAATTTTCTTTTTGGCTTCTTACTTGGTTTCTTCATTCTATGGGTCATGAACCGAAATGAAGTTGATCAGCGTTATTTTTACCGTGTCCCTAAAACGATTAGCTTTCTCTTTTTCTTCTTATATCAAATGATTATAGCTAACCTACAGGTTGCTTACGACGTGATCACACCTAAGTATTTTTTTAAACCTGGAATTGTGAAATACAAGATGGATGCTAAGTCTGATTTTGAGATCAACTTACTTTCTACCTTTATTTCACTAACACCGGGAACATTAATCCTGGATATCAGCGAGGACAAAAAGATTTTATATATCCATGTCATGTACCTACATGATAAACAAAAATTCATGACAGAGTTGAAAAACAATGTTGAACGCAAACTTTTAGAAATTTTGAGATGAGCTTAACTGAATATTTAGATTATGTGATTCTTCCCATATTAATTTTGTCTACAGTAATTACATTTATACGTCTTTTCAAAGGACCCGATGTGGCCGATAGGGTTATTGCTCTAGATCTAATCATTACCACAGGTATTGGGATTATTACTGTCTATAGTATCACGACATCTCAAGAAATTTTTCTTGACGTGGCCATGATACTTGCCCTAATTGCCTTTTTAGGAACAATTGCCTTTGCCTATTATTTAGAAAAACAAGACTATAATGACTGATATTATTATTGCAGTGCTGAGTACCATCGGCGCCTTAGCGATTCTCTTCGCTTCCATTGGCATCCTTAGAATGCCTGACTTTTATTTACGCCTTTCTGTTACGGTTAAAGCTGCAACTCTAGGTGTTGGTTTGCTTTTGCTTTGTGCCGCAATTGTCTTTCCTGACGTCTCCGTCACAACAAAAACAATCGCAATCGCGTTCTTTCTAGTACTAACAGCTCCGGTTGCGGCGCATATGATTGGAAGGGTTGCCTATATAACGGGCATTAAATTGTGGAAAGGGACAATCACAGATGAATTAGAGGGTATGTATGATGAAGAGACACATGAATTAAAAAGTAATTCTGACGACTCTTCATCAACAGATGATATCACTAAAAAATAATACAAACTGGAGCAGGAACACGAAGTGGTTTTCCAGTCTCTTTTAGAAGTCCTGTTTTTTCATCCCTGCTAAAAGTGATAATTTCGTTACTCGTTTGATTGGCTACCAATAGGAATTTACCGTCAGGGCTAAAATTAAAATTGCGCGGTCCTTTTCCAGATGTACTCTGATTTGCTACTTTGGTCAATTTTCCGTCTTTAGCAATAGCGAAAATTCCAATGGTATTAGCATCACCTCTGTTTGATGCATACAGAAATTTTCCGTCCGGAGATACTTTGATATCAGCGGCACCATTTTTCCCTGTAAACCCATCAGGATTAATATTAACAGATTGATCAAATAACCAATCTTGTCCATCCCGTTTGTATACAGCAATGTCTGCTGTCATTTCGAGTACGACATACATATGCTTTTCTTTCTTATCAAAGGCAATATGTCGAGGACCACCACCTGCTGAAGAGAATACTTCCGCAGGATCTGTACCCAATTTAACATCCTTTGATTTTGGATCAATTAATTTATAAATCGAAATTTGATCTAGACCTAAATCTTGTACAAAAAGTTCATTTCCTTTTTTTGAGAAAAACGCAGAATGTACATGAGGGCCTTCTTGTCTAGCTTTGTCAACGCCTTTACCTTCATGTTGAACAAAATCTTTTAGATTACCGATAACACCATTGGGTTCTAATCCGTATAGTACAAAAGAGCCACCACTATAATTAGAAGCTGTGATCAGGTTTTTATAAGGACTCACCGAAACATGACAGGGCGCATCTCCTTTTGTAGGAACTGTATTTAAGATTGTAAATTTACCTTTGTTATAAGAATACGCAGTTAAACTTCCTTTATTATTTCCCTGCTCACTAACGGCATATAAAATATTATCCTTTCGAGCTAGAAAAGAGGGATCCACTAATGGAGTGGTCGATACTAGCGCTATTTCACCCGTTTTTACATTAAAATCAAATGCATAGATTCCTTTACTTTCGGTGTTAGAGGTATAAGTACCTACAAACATGGAAATGTTTTGCGACCAACCAAAAAAAGGAAAACAGGTCAAAATAAAAAGTATAATTTTTTTCATGATTTCAAAATTAAAATTTTGTGGGAAAATGTAGTGTTAAATTTGGTTAAAACTACTTTTACTACCTTGTAAATACTTATTTTAGCTGTTCCAGAGCCGTTCAATATGTTATTATTCATAATAAGCATATAAATGGGATAAGACCTCGGAAATAATATTCAAATAAAATTAAGAATAATTAATATATTCTAATAATTTTGTGCAAGCTTTCAGAACTTTAAGTTTGAACAGTTATATTTTTAAAAAGCATTTAAATTACATTCCACGAATGAAACCATCATGGGCTTACAATAGCTTACAAACCGCGAGTAGTAACCAGCTCATGATAGCTTCATCACCATTAAAAGACATATTATTCTAATGAAAAAAAACTTATATACGTTGCTATTATTGGTATTTGTGACAGCACAAACAGTATTTGCTCAAAAACAAGTAATCGATCGAGTAGTTGCGACAGTAGGATCTGGTATTATTTTACAATCAGATGTTGATATGCAGTATGCACAATATCTTTCAGGGGGTAATAAGCCAAATGCAGATTTCAAATGTGAAATGCTGCAACAGTTGTTAACACAGAAATTACTTTCTCAACAAGCGGTAATTGACTCTATCGAAGTGGGCGAAACTGAAGTTGATGATAACCTAAACAGCCGACTACGCTATATGTCTCAACAAGCAGGTGGTCAAGAAAGATTAGAAAAATTCTTAAACAGATCTCTGTTGCAATACAAAGAAGATATGCGTCCTAGTATATATGAGCAATTGAAAGCAAATAAAATGCGTCAGAATATTGTTCAAAAAGTGGACGTTACACCTATAGAGGTAAAACGCTATTTTGAAGGATTAAATACCGATAGTCTACCTTATTTTAATACAGAAGTAGAAATTGGTGAAATTGTTATGTTCCCCAAACTAACTGTTGACGAGAAAGCTGAGTTTAAAGCAAAAGCAGAGGGACTTCGCAAACAGGTTACAGATGGTTCTGATTTTGGTACAGTTGCACGTTTATATTCTGAAGATGGATCTGCTCCTTACGGTGGTGATTTAGGTTTTAATACACGAGATAACTGGGTTAAGGAATTTGCTGCAATGGCTTTTAAATTAAAAGCGGGTGATGTTTCTCCTGTTTTTGAAACAAAGTATGGCTTCCACTTTTTACAAGTATTAGAAAGACGTGGAGAAGAAGTGCATGTTAGGCATATTTTGATTAAATTTAAACCAACAGCTGCTAGTATTGAGCGTACCCAAGCAAAGATGGATAGCATTTACAACTTAGTGACAACAGGGAAATTGGATTTTTATCATGCAGCAACAACTAACTCTGACAGTGAAGAATCTAAATTCAATGGGGGAATGGTCCTTAACCAAGAAGGGGAAAGCCGTTCAACATTAATACCTGTAGATAAATTAGAAGCTTCTGTATTTCAAGCTATAGATCCATTAAAACCTGGAGAATATTCTAAACCGGCACAATTTACAGATCGTACAGGTGAAATTGGTCTACGATTCAATTATTTAAAATCACGTATTGCTCCTCATAAAGCAAACTTAGATGAGGATTTTGTAAAAATCAAAGAAGCTGCACGTCAAGATAAAGTAAACCGCAAATTGAATACCTGGTTTGAATCTAAGAGAGAGAACACATATATCAATATTGCCGATGACTTTAAAGACTGTAATGAACTTAAAGTTTGGATCTCTAAAAAATAGTTGATCGGATAAGATAAAATAGAAAGGGCTTCAAAATTAATTTTGAAGCCCTTTCTATTTGATAAATAATGTGAAAAAATATTATCTTTCAAACATCATTTCTACAAGTATATTCCAATTTGCTTTCGATACATCATCCTTTGCGAGTTCACTCAACTTCCAAATACGGATATAATTGTATTTAACGACCTTATCCTTAATATTGACAGTTGCAGTACCAAATGAATATGCATATTCACCGCTATATGCTCTACCTACTTTTTCAGGAGTAGTTAGAATATTAATACGGGATTTCTTTAAATATGCTAATATTTCTTTTTTACCCTCTATCGGTTGTATCCAAGGAAAAAGAAATCTTGCATCTTCATTCAAAAACTCTTTATAACCCGCCTGATTATCAGCCTTAAGAACCGTTGATAAAAGCTTGTCGGTTTCAAAAACAATCTCTTTACGTTGATCTAAACGTACCTGAGAACGGTGCTTCAAATACCAAGCTTCACTAGGTTCATAAAACTCCAGTTCAGAATTTTCCTTATTGCCAAAATTTTCGACTTCAGCACGAATATCCACCAGCCACTTACCTTTTTTATTTCTTTTCCAAACCGTTAAGTACTGTCCAAAACGCTTTCTCGCTCCTACTTTCTGAAATTCCATAGGACCAGTAGTAACGCCAAATTCTTGACTTTTCGAAACCATAGCTAGCGCTGGTTCCCAAGTTAGTACATCGGGTATATTCGGCCTGTTATTAAGATAATCTAAAGCATTGACCTCGGAAGGAACAAAAAATTTAGACTCTTTATCGACAATCGACAGAAAAGCCTGATGCGGAGTAGTTGTCTTAGAAATCAATGCAGCCTCTTTGTCGGCATTGATTAAACTACCTACTTTATCGGGAATCTGTGCATACACTTGTGCTGAAAAGGCACTCATGAAAACTATTGCCGACATTTTATTCCATATATTCATGTAATGTCTTTATTTTAATTGGACACTAACTATCAAATCTTATTCCAAAGCGTTCCATCTTTGCTATCTTTTAGTTGAATACCGATAGCATTAAGTTCCTCACGAATACGATCAGATGTAGCAAAATCTTTATTTTGCTTAGCTCCGTCACGTAATTTGATCACAATAGCCATAATTTCATCCACATTATCATTGCTCGATAATTGATCATCTTGTAAGCCTAGAATATCAAAAACAAAATGTTGTACAAATGCTCTTAACTCTTCTAGATCAGCAGTGCTGATAGTGGCTTTTCCATCGTAAATAGAATTTATCGAACGAACGACTTCAAACAATTCTGCAATTAAGATAGGGCTATTGAAATCATCATCCATAGCAGCATAACATTTCGCCCGTAAATCAGCTACATCAACAGCAGACTTACCTTTTGAAGGTTTCAGCTTATCCAATAGATTAACGGCTGTCATAAGACGTTTGAACCCTTTATCTGCAGCATCAAGTGCCTCATTCGAGAAATCCAATGTGCTTCTATAATGTGCTTGTAACATAAAGAAACGAACAGCCATAGGTGAATATCCACGTTCTAACAGAGGGTGATCACCGGTAAACAGCTGATGAGGTAAAAAGCCATTTCCTGAAGATTTAGACATACGTGCTCCATTTACCGTCAACATATTTGTATGCATCCAGTATTTGGCAGGTGCAGTATGATTACATGCTTCAGACTGGGCTATTTCGTTGGTATGATGTGTTGCGGCTAAATCCATACCTCCACCATGAATATCAAACTGATCGCCTAAATATTTACGGCTCATCGCCGAACATTCAATATGCCAACCTGGAAATCCCACACTCCAAGGTGAAGGCCAGCGCATAATATGTTCCGGCTTAGCTTTGATCCATAATGCAAAATCCAGACGGCCATGTTTTTCATCTTGGCCACCAAGCTCACGTGTATTATTCAACATATCTTCCAGCTTACGATTAGTCAGAATAGTATAATCGTAATCTTTCACATATTTCTCTACATCAAAATATACAGTCCCATCTACCTCATAAGCATAACCATTAGCAATGATCTTTTGGACCATTTCAATCTGTTCAGAAATATGTCCTGTAGCGGTCGGTTCTATACTTGGAGGTAAAGTATTAAAAAGACGAAGCACATCGTGGAAACCAAGAGTATATTTTTGAACAATCTCCATCGGTTCCAATTGCTCCAATTTTGCCTTTTTAGCAAACTTATCATCACCTTCATCATTATCCCCTTCCAAATGGCCTGCATCGGTAATATTACGAACATAACGGACTTTAAATCCGAGATGTTTTAAATAACGAAATATCAAATCAAATGACACAAAAGTCCGACAATTTCCTAAGTGAACATCACTGTATACGGTAGGCCCACAAACATACATCCCTACTAAAGAGGGATGTAATGGTTGGAATTTTTCTTTCTTACGTGTTAACGTATTGTATAAATGAAGATTGTTTTCCATGTCTAGAAAATAGCTGTTTCTATTTTTGTCTAAAATATATTTGAATTGGAACACCTTCAAAATCGAAGTGCTCACGTAATTTATTTTCGATATAACGTTTGTACGGATCTTTTACATACTGTGGTAAGTTACAGAAGAATGCAAACATAGGTGTACGTCCTGGTAATTGCGTTACGTATTTTATCTTGATATATTTACCCTTTAAAGCTGGTGGCGGATAATTTTCAATCACCTGCAGCATCACTTCGTTTAATTTTGAAGTAGGTATTTTTTTCGTTTTATTCTCATAAACTTTTGCTGCTACTTCTAGCGCCTTGAAAATACGTTGTTTTTCAGTAACCGAAGTAAAGACAATAGGTATATCTGTAAAAGGAGCAATTTTTTCTTTGATTCGAGCTTCAAACTCTTTCATCGTTTTATTGTCTTTATCAATGGTATCCCATTTATTGACAATGATCACAATACCTTTTCTATTTTTTTCTGCCAAATGAAAGATATTGATATCTTGTGCTTCAATTCCATCATTTGCATCTAACATTAAAAGGATAACATCCGAATCCTCTAATGCTTTAATTGTACGCATCACAGAGTAAAACTCAATATCTTCGTTTACCTTAGATTTACGTCTCAAACCTGCTGTATCAATCAATAAGAATTCATGTCCAAATTGCTTATAATGAATACGAATCGAATCGCGTGTCGTACCTGCAACAGGTGTTACAATATTACGATCAACACCTAACAAAGCATTTGTTAAAGAAGATTTACCTACGTTCGGACGACCTACGATTGTATATTTCGGTAATGTGGTATCATCTTCCTCTTCGTCTTCAAAAGTTGAAACTACAGCATCCAATAATTCTCCTGTTCCAGACCCCGTAGCAGAAGAAATATTATAAATTTCACCTAAACCAAAAGCATAAAACTCGACAGAGTCATGGTGTAATTTAGCGTGGTCAACTTTGTTTGCAGCAACATATACCGGTTTAGAGCTTCTTCTCAAAAGATCTGCGATCTCATCATCTAAATCCGTAATACCTGTTGTTACATCAACCATAAAAATGATCGCGGATGCTTCTTCTATTGCGATATGAACCTGGTCACGAATTGCTTCTTCAAAAACATCATCCGATCCATGTACAAACCCACCAGTATCAATTACTGTAAACTTTTTCCCAATCCATTCTGCCGTTTCATAGTGACGGTCGCGCGTCACTCCACTAAAGTCATCAACAATAGCTTTTCTACTCTCCGTCAGACGATTAAAAAGCGTGGATTTCCCAACATTTGGACGACCTACAATTGCAACAATATTTGCCATATTTTTACTATATATTATTCTCGTTACCTCACGGCAACTTATTTAAATACAATTTAACTCAGTGGGCAAAGTTACACAATATACCTGGTATTTTTGAAAATCAATCTAATCTTATCGTAATCTCTACTATTTTTTCAAACTAACAACAACGATCCGGTATTATGGTTAAACAGACTTGTGATCCATTACAAAATTTTAGAGTAGAAATTCCGTTTATCCTCTAGCGTTATTATACTATATCTGGCATAGGGTTTCAACAGAAAAGCCCCAGCTAAATAACAGAGGTCTGTATCAAAACTTCTTTTAAATGAAATTACTGCAATACCAATTCAAATTTTTGAATCTTAATGTCAATAACATGATCTGTCAAGTTAATAAGTCGTGCTAATTTAGATTTAGCCGATTTAGATATTGACCAACTCTCACCGTCTTCACTAAATTCTAATTTCAGAAATTCTTGTTTCGGGATGACTTCATAATGTACCTCTTTTATAAATTGTGAAGAAACAATCTCCATTCCTATAACATCCTTAGGATTCAATTTAATAACCTCCAAGATTGGACTTAATTTCAGTAACTGTTGTGGCTTATTACCTGTGATCACATCATTCAATACAGGTAAAGCTTTTAAGGGAGCTAAACTTGCAATTACTTTACCACTAGCTTGATCAACAGCTTGCGGTACTGAAAAACCTTTATTTCGGAATAATTGTGCAAAATGAAAATATGATTTCTCCACCCAAGGTAAAATATGTCGACTTCCTGTAACAATACCTGGTTGATACGGATTCCGATTATTATTTCTGTCAATATCGACCATATTATTACGCTCTATTTGCAATTTCAGAAAATGCGTGTAAGCCTCCTGATCATCCTTCGAATTTAGTATATCTAATAATGATAAACTTGCTTTGCCTAAGCTTGAAAAATGTAATAACCAAGGTTTTATTTCTGTCACTAATTTTTGATTGCTGGAATTATCCAAAATCTCCTTTACAGCAGGCGCAAATTTAGAAAACTCAGCTTTTAATAATGCGATATCCACCCCCGATGAAACTATTGGGAAAGCAGTTAATTGTGGCGTTACAACTAATAAACTATCAATCGCCCCACTTATACCGTCAGATTCAATACGTCGATATTGATGATAACTCGGTCCTGGATCTGTATTATGCTTTGAAAACAATGCGTATGACATTTCTATTTCAGGTAATATTTCATGTATAGCACGTATCCAAGAAGTATTTGAGTCAAAGGAACGGATATTCCAAGAATAATCAGCAACTGAAAAAATAGCGACTTTAGAAGTCTCAGCTTTATCCATCGGATTAGTAACAAAACCCGACATATCACTTTTAATATCTTTATCTAATCCATAAACCGGCCCTAATAATAAATGATTACGAACATAATCGCTTACTGGAAAATTCCACCAAACGAATGATGACCGTTTAATACGATTATTGACCCAGACCTGACCTTCTTTTGTAATATCATGAATAACTGAATTACCAGTCCACATGATCTCCACTTTTTTGTTCAGTTGATCACCCAGAATATCCAAATAGGAATTCGGTTCAAGATTTGACCATAATTTATTATACTCTGTCGGACACATGATCAATGCACCTACATCGTGTTTTTTTTCTACAAACTCTTTTTGAAGATAATTCAATAATCCGGCTTGCTTTTCAGCCTTTGTTCCTTCACCGGAGATATCATCAAAAAATACAGCAAAATGACGCACTCCCATCTCATACATTAAATCGAACTTACGCAAGACAGCCAAGCTATCCTCTTTATTCCATTTAATATCCTTCCCTGGATGAATGGCCCAGTAAAAATCAACTTCATTTTCATTTGCAATGCGCACTAAATCTCTTAAACGCTTCGCTTCATCCTGCGGATAAGGTTCACGCCAATTAGGAGAGGAATGATAAGGATCATCTTTGGGGCCATATAGATAGGTATTCATTTTCCATTTCCCATAAAATTCCAACTGTGAAACCCGATCTTGAAAACTCCATGGCTCACCATAAAATCCTTCCACTGTACCACGAAATGCCACATCAGGAAAATCATAAATTATCTGCTTCTGCAGTAAAGAGTTTTTTTTAGCTTGGTCCAAAAGCTGTCTCAAAGTTTGTGTTGCATAAAAAGCACCTCGATCGCTCAAATAGTTTACTTGAATTCCTTTTGAATCGATAGACAGTTCATATCCTTCCAAACCAACTTTTTTTGACCTATTAAATCGTACAGGAATACCAGACTTATCAACATATGGAATGAGTTGAGATGAAATATGTTTAATCAATTTTCCTTGCAAACGGATACCGCTATAAGGCAATTTCCCTTCTTTCAAGACTATTTTTTGTGGTAAGGGATAAATTTGCTGTGCCATACCATTTGTACAAAATGTAAGCATTACACCGAATAAAATTAAAAATCTTGAGATCATAGTTATTCTAGAAATTGAGATCAGGTTAAAGTAATAACAAGTATAACGCTATCAAACGAATGTCGCAAATAGCATCGATATGAAATCGTTTGCGTGAAAACATTATGGAATAATCTAAGATGCATACAAAAATGGCTTTGCAAAACTGCAAAGCCATTACTTTATTCATCAAAACCTAAACTTAAACTATTGAGTTGGATTTTGTGTTAATACACCAGGGTAAGAATTGATCGCACTTTGTGGAATATAATATACTACGCGAAAATCTGTAGGTGCAATAACCTCAGACTGATTGTGCGGTCCTGGATATTGACGTGTCAAGGCCTCACCATTACGGAATACATCATAACTGCGTTCTGCTTGAAAGGCTAATTCCAATTCACGCTCTTTATCAATTAATTTATTTGCATTCGATGCATTCAAAGAAGAATAAGCTCCATTCGTAATTGAACGTGTTCTTATTTTATTTAAATCCGCTAAAGCTGCGCTGTAATTACCAAGTTTTGCTTGAGCTTCTGCTCTATTTAAATAGATCTCACCCAAACGGCTGATTACAGGAGAATGCAATTGAGAATTTTCGCCCTCTTTAGAACATTTCGTGATATAAAATTGTGGATATACACGGTTTAATGAAATATAGTAGTCCAGCACACCTTTGTAAGTTTTACCATCCTTATATTTTATACTATAAGTTCCCTCATTTGAGTTTATTACTGTTAATGCATAAGGTATTCTCTGTTCTGCAGTAGTTTCTGTTTTAGGTATAACCTCTACAGCAGTAATTGTGCTACCAGCTCGTTCAATAACAAATTGAGCATAGTTTAAAGTACTCACTCCATCTTCTTTTACAAAACGAAATACTTCAGAATACTTACCTGTCTTTTCATCTTTTGCATAAGTAGGCTCTATAAAAGAAGCACGAGCATCAATAATCCGGTAATTATCTGGACGCCAATCGTTACGACCGGTTTCATTCAATAAATCGATGTACTTAGCACTTGCATACATTTCACCCCAGCCCATTCCACCAATATTGGAATACATTCCACCTATACCATAGTAATGATCATCACCTGAGAATTCAGAAGCAACTCTTTTAATTGCAAAAATAGTTTCATTATTATTCTCTGGAGTAAACGTATTATATTTCATAAAGCGCTCTCTTTCCAACAATGAATAAGATCCAGAATTGATTACCTTATCCGCATACTCGACAGACAATCTTGCATATTCTGCATTAGGTGATTGATATGTACCACTCATATATAAATACACACGTGATAACATCGCTTGTGCCGATCCCTTAGATGCATAAATATTACCTTTATTAATTGTCAACAAAGACTCCGCTTTCTTCAGATCGCTTATCGCTTGCGCATAAGTTTCTTTAACTGTTGAACGGTCTGGTAAATGTAAATTATCAAATACATCATCCGGTGTCCCATTTACAATGGGCAAGCCTAAATTTGTTTCCGGATTTTGATAATAAGGACGTCCATATGCACGAACCAAATAGAAATACATCATCCCGCGGATGTAGTAACACTCTCCCAATTGATTGTCTTTTTCAGCACTTTCCCCCTCTTTTATAATTTTCATCACATTAGAAGTCTGCGCAATCGCTTTATAACCTGCATCCCAAAAACTAGACAAACGTCCATTATTCGGAGTACGTGCATAAGAAATAAACTCATAAAATGCATCCGTTGATGCACCCCTAATCATCATATTATCTCCTGCATATTCCCCTGCACGATGCATAGGGTCTGACCATGCTTTCAGTTGTGCATAAGCACCATTGATCATCGCATCTGGATTATTTGCAATAACATCCGAATCCATCGAACTATAAGGGAAGCGGTCGATATTACATGAAGTTACAGTAACTGCCGTCAAGAGAACAAATAGTATCTTTTTCATAAAATTTTCTTACTTTTTAACTAAAATGTCACATTAAGACCAAACATAAATTTACGCGTTGCGGGATAAATTGCAGGACCTGCAGAACCCAAAACAGCACCTGAATCATTCACAGACATTTCAGGGTCTACACCTGAATAATTTGTAATGGTGAACAAGTTTTCACCCGTAAAGAATACACGTACATTTTTCAAGTGATATTGTTGCAATTTCAAATTATATCCTAAGGTTAAAGAACGTAACCTTAAAAAATCACTATCTTCTAAATAACGAGTAGAAGTAGAATTTCCTTTATCGTTATTATTATATTTTGCTATCGGATGTGTTGCTATATCGCCAGGTTTTTCCCAACGAGACCAACCATCTTGCAACTTCATTTGATTTCTATCCGTATATGTTCCATCAGAATCGTATTCTTGACGAGAATAATTATAGATTTTACCACCAATTGAATAGCCAAACGAAGCATTCAAATCAAATTGTTTGTAAGTTATTGAAGTATTGAATCCTCCAAATAGATCTGGAGATGCTTTTCCTGCCTTTTGCAGAGTAGCTTCCGCATATTTAGACGTTTTTACCTGTGTCTGATTACCATTTTGATCGGTTTCAACTTTGTACCATTCAGGTGCGCCGGTTTCTACATTGACTCCTGCCCATATCGGCATATAATAAGTGTCAACTGGTAATCCAGGCTCTAAAACTCGACTTGCAGAACCAGCAATTCCTAAACCATCACCAATGATAAGCGGTCTAACGACATAGTTTCCGCTAGCATCTTTACTCTTGATCAATTCCGTCAATTTATTTTTATTGTGACCAATATTAATATCTAAACTCCATGTCAAGTCGTTTTTACGAACGATATCACCTCCTAAAGTAAGCTCCACCCCTCTATTCTGCATCTTTCCAATATTCTTATACACAGAAGTAACACCAGTTAATCCACTAATTGGCACATTGTATAAGATATTATCGGTCTTTTTATCGTAGTAATCAAAACTTACACGAGCTCGATTATTGAACATCGCCGCATCAAATCCAACACCTGTTGTAAACGTCCGCTCCCAAGTCAAATTCTTATTTCCAATACGATAAATTAAAGCTCCAGAGTTTTCATTATAGCCCGATGATGAGGATACAGAATATAAGCTGTATTGCGGATATAATTCACTTGGACGGTTACCTACAGAACCATAAGATGCACGGAGTTTTAAATTATCAACCCATGATGCATTGAACCAACTCTCGCGATTCATGTTCCAGCCCCCACTAACAGAGAAGAAATTTCCGTATTTCGCATTGTCACCAAAATTAGAAGCGCCGTCACGACGGAACGAAAGCTGTCCTAAATACTTTCCATCGTAAGCATAATTTACATTCGATAGCATGGATTGCATCGCCCATTCAGTAATAGCTCCTTTAGTTCTCTCTGGTTTAGAAACTACATTCAAAACTTCGAAACCAGGAATGAAACCTGTTCCATAAACATCTAATGTTTTATCCCAATAGTCATTAAATTCATAGGCCGCTAAAGCATTTACAGCATGCTTACCCCATGATTTATTGAATTTTAATATTTGACTGGTGTAACGACGTGCATATTCCGAACGATAATCGGTTAAACGACCTTTTACACTTTCTCCACCATTAGAGCGTGGATCAGTATAGCCAGCAGCACTATACGTATTATAGCGATAGTTATTAACGGATGAAAATGTTAGCCAATTCGTGAATTTAATATCGAAGTCCATATTACCACTGAACTCATAATTTGTGTTGGCACTATGATTCCATTGTAGGTCATATAAATAATTGGTAGTCGCATTATTAACCCAGCTACTTGAACGGTGACCAACCAAATTACCATCAGCATCATATGGATTATCCCATGGAAAGTTTGAATACATAGCAGTTGTAGAATACTGTCTATCTTCCACTCCACGACGTGCCCCTACCAAAGTTGGCTTAACAGTCAACCATGTGGTAGGCTTATAAACTGTATTCATACGGAAGTTATAACGATCGTATTCATAACCTTTCACAGCACCTAATTCATTATAATAACCTAATGACAAGTAAGACTGCAACTTCTCTGTACCACTTTGAATCGAAATATTATGATTTTGCGTAAATCCATGCTGAGTAGCAACTTTCCACCAGTCAAAATTACTATCTCTTAAATCTGCATTCCACCGCGGAAATTTAATTGCACTTTGGTTAGCAAAAGAAGCATAATAATCATACAATTCTGCACCGTTCATCATTTTCATATTACCATTGGTAAGCTGATTAAATCCGATTTTAGTAGAAAAATTGATTGAAGTGCCGCTTGCAGATGGATTCTTAGTCGTTACGACAACAACACCATTTGCGCCTTGAGAACCATAAATAGCAGTAGAAGCAGCATCTTTCAAAATTGTTAATGTTGCGATATCATCTGGATTTAAATCTCCAGCACTAGATCCAAGAATCACACCATCTACTACCCATAGCGGACTAGTCGTTCCTCCTAAAGTAGCTTGACCACGAATCACGACTCCTCCTTTTGCACCTGGCTGCCCCGATCCTGGAGCAACATATACACCAGCAGCTTTTCCATTTAACATATTCTCCACATTCGGAGAAGTAGTACCTCTCAATTGATCGCCCTTTACAACTTGTAGCGCTCCTGTTAAACTCTCTTTCTTTTGGGTGCCATAACCTACAACTACAACTTCTTCAAGTGCTTGATTAGATTCTTGTAACTGCACATTTAAAAATGCACCTTCAACTAGTTTTTCAGTTTTGTTAAATCCAATTGCTGAAAAAATCAAAGTTTGACCAACTTCAACTTGAAGAGAATAGCGTCCATTGGCATCAGTTGAAGTCGCAAGAGTAGGTTTTTCTTTCACAAAAATAGTCACTCCACTTAATGGGCCCGTACTTGATGTAACAGTACCAGAAACTTTCTGCTGCATACTATTACTTGTTACGCTAATCAAATTACCATAATCATTTGCCATCACCATATTTGGAGCTACAAGAGCAAACATTAAGGCAGATGTAATCGGGTAAAATTTAGTCGTAAAAAAAGGTTTTGTAAATCTTTTATTCATAAACTTAATTTCAAGATAATCAGTATATTAGTTAATTATCATAATTTATACAGTGCAAAATAGCGTAAAGATTACTTAATATAAATTTAATATGTAACGAAATCGATTGCACAAATTCACGCAAACGATTGTTATGAAAACTAAAATATAGTTACCTCAGAAACTACCCGATAATAGTGCTTATACAAACTTCTTCATAATGAAATAACTGCTCGGCTATTGTATCACAATAAACAATAAAAGCAGATACCTGATGAGATACCTGCTTTTATTAATCGGGTTAAAATAAATTAATAACCTGTGTTCTGTTTCAAAACTCCATAAGATAAATCAATTTGGCTTTGCGGAACAGGCATTAAGTACAACTTATCGTCCCAAACACGGCTTTGTGCTAAACCATTCGTTACATCATAAATATTTTTCATGACATTTGGAGCAGTTTTCCAACGACGGATATCATAGAAACGCAAACCTTCCAATACAAGCTCAACAGCTCTCTCATTGCGAATCAATTGACGCAATTTGTCTTGACTCGCATATTCCGAACGATCTATTTTTGGCATTCCCACACGAACGCGAAGTTGATCTAAAGCATCAAAGATTGATGCATCTGGGCCTGACTTTTCATTTTGTGCTTCAGCATAAGTTAACAAAACCTCTGCATAACGGATCAAAATAAGATTGGCATATGATTCAACTTGCTCACGGTTTGACTTTGGATCCACCAATTTTCTAAAATTATAACCCGTTAGGGAAGTATTAGACTTACCCTTCGGCCATTTAAATACATAGCCACCATTTTTAGTTAAGGAATTCCAAGGCGCAGTTTCAAACAATATAGAAGCATAGAAACGTGGATCACGGTTTTTAAACTCCTTCACAAAATCAGCTTTATCCGCCTTCGCATAATTTGCAGCACGCACTGTGGCACTTACAGTATCAACGGGCTTTCCTGTTTTGTAATTAACATATAAGTTCACTAAATTTTGTGTTGGTGTTATGGAACTCCAACCGCCTACAGAAGCATCTAATAACAAGGTATTGGTAAGGTGAGATTGCGTAACTGTAATATGTTGTCTATCCAAGATCACTTCACTATTACCTTCATTCTCATATTGAAAAATTCCTTCGTAACTTCTAAGTCCCAATCTGAAATTCTTCTCATCTTCAGCTCCCTGAAAATCTACAAACTGAGCGTAATTATCCTTCCTGTCTGACTCAGATTCTGTATTCACTTTAAACAACGAATATCCTAACCCCATTACCTCTTGTGCAGTGAGTGCAGCTTGCTCCCAGTTATTTTCCATCAGGTATAATCGCGCTTGTAATGCCAAAGCAGCTCCTTTTGTTATCCTGCCCTTTTCAGCAGCAGGATAAGATGCAGGCAATACCGCCGCAACATCTTCTAACTCTTTAAACAAGAATTCCAATACTTCCTTTTTAGCTGTACGAGGCACATTAGACTCTTCTTTGGTTAACACTTTAGTCACCAAAGGGATGTCCCCAAACTTCTGAACCATAGGAATGTAGAGAAAAGCGCGGACAAAACGAGCTTCAGCTATATAACGTTTTTTAAGCTCAGCGTCCATGACAGCCTTATCTACATTATCCAGAAAGAAATTACAAACACGAATAGGCTTGTAATCCCAACCAGTTTCAATATCTGTACCTATTTTACCAGATGAAACTTCTGTCGTCCAGCTTTCCCAAGGATTTTTCACATGCACGAGCTCACTTCCACCATCATCATATGTTGCATCTGATAGTCTGTTATAAATGGCATTAAGAGCCAAATTAACATCATTTGAAGTATGCCAAAATTCCTCATTGGGTACTTTATTCGCCGGCGTACGGTCTAAAAAATCCTTTGAACATGCTCCAAATAGAAGCGTCGTTGCTAGCAATGGATATAATATATGTCTTTTCATTTCTTTTACTTATAATAAATTAAAACTTCGCGGTTAAACCAAATGAAATCGTCTTCACCCCTGGATAACTAGCTCTTCCTGATCCTGTTTCCGGGTCAAAATCACCCAGACGTTTATCTGCCATAAAAGTAAACGGGTTGTTAGAAGAAGCAAACAAGCGTAATTGAGACATCTTGATATTGTTCAGTACCTCCTTAGGAAAAGTATAACCTACCGTAATGGCGCGAATTCTAAAATAATTTCCGCTAAACAACCAAAAGTCTGAAACTTTGTAGTTTTGTGGAGCCTCATCTGTCGTTGTAATTCTTGGGAATGGCGCATCGGCAACATTGTTTTCTTTCGACCAGCCATTGATCCAGTTTTTCTTGATATTAGCACCATTAAAGAAAGGCTGAACAGCTTCGCTGTCCATATAGGTTTTAACACCTCCCACACCATACGTTAGCACATCAATATCGAAATTTTTATAAGCTGCTCTGAAATTAAAACCATAATTAAACCAAGGAACGTCATTACCTAGAATTGTACGGTCTAAAGCATCAATTTTCTTATCACCATTTATATCCACATATTTGATATCACCTAATTGAGGTTCCCCTATAGCTCCGTAATCAAGAGTTTTCAACTCTGCTTCATTGGTAAACAAACCATCTGTTTTATAACCATAGAAATCACCCACTGAACCACCTACCCGATTGATATAGTAGCTGTCCGTAATCTCGTTAACATCACCTAGAGAAATAATCTTGTTGTTGATCTTCGAAATATTACCAGACACTGAATACGTAAACTCTTCACCGATCTTACCGTTATAAGTCAAAGCAATTTCGACCCCTTTATTTTGTGTAGTTCCTTGATTATAATATGGCGTGAATTTTTTTTCATAGCCATAGGTAGACAGAGTTGCTGGTTGTAATAAAACATCTTCAGACTTCTTAACAAAATAATCGGCAACTAAATTAAGCTTTCCTCCTAAAAATGTCGCATCTATCCCTACATTGGACATGGTCACCTTTTCCCAAAGCGCAAGTCTGTTTGCACCATATTGCTGCTCCAATCCATCAACAGCCACCCCATTAAAACTGTAGGCCGAGTAGCGATCCAAAAGCGTATAATAATTACCTATTGCAACCGCATCTTGATTTCCTAATGTTCCGTAAGATCCTCTTAATTTTAACAAATCAATCCATTCAACATCTTCCATAAAAGATTCCTTGTTGATGTTCCAACCGGCAGAGAAAGAAGGGAAGATTGCTCTTCGGACTTCCGGAGCAAAGCGGGAGGAATAGTCCATTCTCATGTTTGCTTCGAACAGATACTTATCTTGGTAAGAATAATTAAATCGACCAAAAAAAGAACGTAATGCCCACTCATCTTGTGTCGTACGATTGGCAAGACCCTTATCATCTTTACTAATATCACCCGAACTACCGTTAATAATGGTAGAAGCATCATTGGTAACAAAATTCTGTCTTCCTAAAAATGCCTCCCGGTAAACGTTTGACTCTTCAGAGGCTCCAACTGTTGCTTTTCCATAATGATCACCAAATCGACGCTCATAATTAATTGTTCCTTGTAGTAACAATTCCTGGCGCTTACCCCAGAACTCTTTAAGCTCATTGACCGCAGTAAATGAGCCATCCATAGGTTTTTCTGAAATAAAACCAATGATAGGATCTGTTCGGTTAATAAAATCAAAAGAGTTCGTAATGGTATATTTCAATGAAATAGCTCCATCAATTGACAACCCTTTGAGTGGAGTCAACGATGCATTTGCAGCCATTTGTAAGTAGTTATCTCTATTATTCCCTCTTCCACCCTCAGTAATCGCTCTCAATTGGTTATTTTTTGCAATGTTTGCATCCTCGACCCCATTTGATACAGATCCCCAAGCTCCATTAGACTGACGTATAGAGGTGAAAGGAAGTGCTCTATTCATTTCCACCCAACTTATAGGACTGCCATTTCGATCGTAATCTTGCTTTAAGAATGAAACATTGGTATTAAATGTTAACAAATCCTTAATAACAGTCGTATTGGTATTCAATTTCATATTAATACGATCTTGCTTACGACCTGGTACTAAAGATTCTTGATCAAAATAGTTTAATCCCAAATAGTAATTCGTAATTTTTCCAGGAGCATTCACATTCAAACCAAAATCACGTTGTGGAGCTGAACCTCTCAAAACCTCTTTGTACCAATCGTTATTTGGATAAAGATCTGGATCCGTTTGATTCTTAAATTTTTCTATAAGATCAGGAGTAAACGTTGCATCTTTACCTGCATTGAGCATCGCCCTATTATGCAATTCTGCATAACCAACTGCATCCGCAAGTTTAGGTAGGTAAGTCGCACTCTGGAAACCATAATTAGCATTAAATCCAACTACTGCACGATCACCACCACCTCGTTTTGTTGTCACCAAAATAACACCATTAGCAGCTCGAGAACCATACAATGAAGCAGAAGCTGCATCTTTTAGAACGGACATGCTATTAATATCACTCGGGCTTAAGGCTGAAAACTCCGCACTGGTTGCTGGAATTCCATCAATAATAAACATAGGTGAAGGTGAACCTAAATTAGTTCTACCACGAACAGTAATACCGCCGGAATTACTTGAAGCACCTGTACTGGAAGATTTTCCGACCTCGCCTGGTCTGCTCAAAACTGTTACGCCAGGTGATATCCCCTGTAAAGCATTCTGCAATGAAGTTACAGGTCTATCTGCCAATTGCTTAGGAGTAATCGTTGCTACAGATCCTGTTAAATTTGCTTTCTTCTGGGTACCAAAAGCTACAATAACAACTTCATCTAAGGCCGTATTTGATGATGTTAATGAAATATTGAGATTACCGCCAGTGTAAACCACCTCCTTGGGTTCGTATCCTACAATATTAAAAACAAGTATCTTTCCTGTTTCTGCACTTAATTCAAATCCTCCAGTAACATTTGTTGCCGTTGCATTGCCGGTACCTTTCTCTGTAATAGTTACACCCGACAACTGATTTCCCTTGTCATCTGTAACATTACCCTTCACTTTAGTCTTTTGCGCAAAAGTTGCACTCATAACTAAAGATAAAGCACAAGAAAGTATGGTAGCTCTTCTTTTCATAGGTTAATATAATAATTGTAAATAATGATTCTATAGTGTATTTAAGTCAATTGTTTACTATTTGTAAACACAATATTAAATCTATATTATCGAATAAAAAAGAGCAAAAATCGAACAATCGATTGCATATATTGCTTAGACAACTTTACAAAAAAAGCAATAAGTACTACATATAAATTGATTGATAATCAGTAAATAACTAGCTATCAAATGCTTTAGGATGAAATTAATATTCCAATAAGGAAAAACGAGCCTTATTTATTAAAAAAAGAATCTTTGTAACAATTAGAGGATTAAATGAATGGTATTGGGAAGGAGGTGGAAAAAATAAAAGACAAAAATAAACCCTTTAGCTTTTGACTAAAGGGTTACCAAGTAGCGGGAATCAGACTCGAACTGATGACCTTCGGGTTATGAGCCCGACGAGCTACCAACTGCTCCATCCCGCAATGTATTTTTAATGTCTTGGAGTCTGTGTCTTTCAACAGACTCTTTTAGTAGCGGGAATCAGACTCGAACTGATGACCTTCGGGTTATGAGCCCGACGAGCTACCAACTGCTCCATCCCGCAATGTATTTTCAATGTCTTGGAGTCTGTGTCTTTCAACAGACTCTTTTAGTAGCGGGAATCAGACTCGAACTGATGACCTTCGGGTTATGAGCCCGACGAGCTACCAACTGCTCCATCCCGCAATATATTTTTAGTTCAATCGTCCTTTTTGTGTTAAAAAGCAAGATATCTTTACCTCCGAATTGGAGCACAAAGATATATTTTGTTTCTTTGTAATCCTAATTAAATTAAAAAAAATGTCGCATAAAGCAGGATTCGTAAGCATCATCGGTAAACCTAATGCAGGTAAGTCTACGCTAATGAACGCTTTAGTGGGTGAAAAGATGTCTATCATCACTCCTAAAGCTCAAACAACAAGACACCGCATTATTGGAATAGTCAATGATGAGGAGCACCAAATTGTCTTTTCAGACACACCTGGTATCATCAAACCAAACTATTCGTTACAAGAATCAATGATGAATTTTGTCCAAGGATCGCTGATCGATGCGGACATTATTTTACTTGTTACAGATATCAATGAAAAATATGATGAAAATGATGTTATTGAGAAATTAAAAAAAACAAGTTCTCCAGTAGCTGTTCTTATCAATAAAATTGACAAGTCTAACGAAGCAGAAGTGATGGCTAAAGTAGAGTTCTGGAAAGAAACGATCAATCCAGAAGTTATTTTTGCGGTATCAGCACTTCTTAATCATAATATCACTGGAGTAATGGACTATATCAAGGAAAAACTTCCTGTACATGCTCCTTACTATGAAAAAGATGAATTAACAGACAAATCAATGCGTTTCTTTGTTTCGGAAATGATTCGCGAAAAAATATTCAAACTGTATGACAAGGAAATTCCTTACAGTACTGAAGTAGTTGTTACATCTTATAAAGAAGAACCTAAGATCACTCGTATCGCTGCAGAAATCATTGTGGAGCGTGATTCACAAAAGAATATCATCATCGGTACCGGTGGATCAATGATTAAAAAAGTCGGCACGTACGCTCGCCAGGATATTGAGGCATTTATTGACAAAAAAGTCTTTCTTGAGGTTTTCGTAAAAGTAATTCCAGATTGGAGAAGTAAGAAAAATTACTTAAAAAGATTTGGTTATGACGACTAATGCTAGAAAATAGTTTTAAGTACAAATGTTAACCAGCATACAAAAGCCCCATTAGTGATCAACTTATTGGGGCTTTTCTCTTAATAAAAAATGCAAGACAAATGCGCTTAATTTCGCTTAAAATATGTTAAAAGTGCCTGTAGCTGTTTTAAGTTCAACACTTTTCTCAACTCTTCTTCAGGAGCCTCTTTAATCTTCTTAACAGATTTAAAGGTAGTCAGTAATTTCTCTACCGTAGTCTTACCTATGCCAGGAATATCTTCGAGTTCAGATACAAAAGTTTTTCGGCTACGTTGATTTCGGTGAAAAGTAATTCCGAACCGATGGGCTTCATCCCGCAAGTGTTGAATGATTTTAAGAGTTTCCGATTTTTTATCCAAATAAAGAGGATATTGATCACCCGGATAATACAGCTCCTCCAGCCGCTTGGCAATACCAATCACTGTAACCTGTTTCTCTATCCCTAATAATCGCAAGCTTTTCAAAGCGGCCCCTAACTGTCCCTTACCCCCATCAATAATAATCAACTGAGGCAAATCACCATCTTCTTCCAAAACCCGCTTATATCGCCTATATACAGCCTCCTCCATCGTGGCAAAATCATTTGGACCTACTACTGTTTTAACATTGAAGTGTCGGTAATCCTTTTTTGATGGCTTACCATCTTTAAAGACTACAATAGCAGATACAGGATAGCTACCTTGAATATTAGAGTTATCAAAACATTCAATATGCTGAGGCAAGACATTTAACCGCAAATCTTTCTTCATCTGTGTTAAAATACGATCTACACGTACATCTGGATTCAATTTCTCATAATGTAGCAATCGTTCTTTTTTAAAGAACGCTACATTCTTCAACGATAGATCCAATAATTTTCTCTTTTCACCTAGTTTTGGAACCGTAAATTTGATCTGATCATTTTCCTGAATATCCAGTTCAAATGGAACGATAATTTCTCGTGATAAGCTTTTAAACCGATCCCGGATCTCAGGAATCGCTAAAGCAAGAAGTTCTTGTTCAGTCTCATCCAGTCGCCGCTTCATTTCAACAGTCTGCGTTTGAATGATCACTCCGTTCATCACTTTTAAATAATTAACAAAAGCATAACTTTCATCCGATGCAATACTGAAAACATCAACATTCGTGATAGATGAATTAACAACTGTAGACTTACTCTGATACAAATCCAGTTTATCTAATTTCATCTTAAAGGAATGTGCCTTTTCGAAATTCATTTCCGATACTGCAGCAGACATCTGCTCTTTAATCCTATTCGTGACAACAGAAATTTTACCATTTAAAATATCTTTAATATCACTCAGATTCTGATCATAATCTTCTTCAGATTGATAACCTTCACATGGACCTTTACAATTGCCAATCTGATATTCAAGGCAAATTTTGAATTTACCCCTAGCAATATTCTCCTGAGTCAGTGCCAAATTACAGGTCCTTAGCGGAAACAGATCCCGGATTACGTCCAATACAATGTGCATCATCCCTACAGAGGCATAAGGACCATAATAACGAGAGCCATCTTTAATATATTTACGTGTCCAAAAAACTCGGGGAAAGCGTTCATTTTTAATGACAATCCAAGGATAAGTTTTATCATCTTTTAATAATACATTATACTTGGGCTTATGTTTCTTAATCAATGAATTTTCCAGCAACCATGCATCAATTTCCGTATCTACAATTGTAAAAGAAATACGGTTGATCTGACGAACTAATACACGCGTCTTACCGTTATGTTGCGTTTCATTCACAAAATAAGAACCAACCCGATTCCTGAGATCTTTAGCTTTACCGATATAAATCAGGACATCCTGTTTATCAAAATACTGATAAACCCCAGGCTTATGTGGAATTCTTTTAAGCTCCTCTTTATAATCAAACACCCTCATATATAACAAATAAGCCAGATAACAAATTTCGAAAAACTCAATTATCTGGCTTTATATCTTTATTTAATAAAATTTAAAAACCTAATCGATCATCATTTAAGTTTGATTCCGAACCCGTGCTATCTGCTCCGGAGCTTCCGCCTCCTCCCCAGTACTTAGAACAGTCAACTACTCGCGTTAGCCCACCTTCAGGAAGTTCAAAATCTCCCTTCGTATACTTGAGGTTTTTATCTGCATACACCTTCTGCATATAAAGTGCAAATACAGGCATTGCTGCTGCAGCTCCCTGCCCGTCTTGCATATTCGCAAAACTAATACTACGATCTTCAGCTCCTGTCCAGACACCCGACACCAGTTCAGGAGTGATCCCGATAAACCAAGCATCAGCATTATCATTGGTTGTACCCGTCTTTCCTCCGATTGGATTCGTCAAATGATATTTCCATTGAATTCGTCTTCCTGTACCTTTCGAGACAACAGATTTTAACATATCTACAATAATATAAGCAGACTCACTGTTCAAAGCCTTAACAACTTTAGGTGCCTTTTCATAAATAGGAGTTCCATTCTTATCTTCGATCCTCAAGATCGCATTAGGTTCAATCCAAGTACCATGATTTACAAATGCCGAATAAGCACCAACCATATCAAATACAGAAGCTTCATATGCTCCAAGTGAAATGGATGGATAGTTCGGGACATCACTGGTAATACCCATACGTTTCGTCAATGCAGCAACCGCCTCCGGTGTAACTTGATTCACCAAATAGGCAGTCGCATAATTCTGAGATAACGCCAATGCATTAGCTAAAGTAATCGGATTCCCACCTTCAGCTGTACCCCTTGGTGTCCAATTTCCATAAGTCTGTTGATAATTTGGAATACTGTAACATGGAGAGTAGCCATTATCAACTGCGACAGCATAAGTAAATGGTTTGGCAGTTGAACCGACCTGTCTCGTCCCCATTTTTACTTGATCATACTTGAAATGCTCAAAATTTATTCCACCGACCCAAGCCTTGATATGTCCAGTTTTTGGTTCCATCGACATCATTGCATTACGTAACATCAATTTATTGTATTTGATAGAATCAATCGGAGCCATAACAGTATCCACAGAACCCTTCCAAGTGAAAATAGACATCGGAACTTTTACCTGAAATGCTTTCTTGATCTCATCTTCAGAAAGTCCATTTTCCTTCAAAACACGGTAGCGTTCAGAACGTCGCATACCTGTCGTCAGTAACTTGGCTTTATCTCCTTTAAAAGGATCCTTATTCTTCCATTGTACAGCAAACTTCCCCTGTAAAGATTTCATCCATTCTTTCTGCGCATCTTCAGCATATTGCTGCATGGACATATTAATTGTTGTATAAATTTTCAACCCATCACGATCCAGATCATAAGGTGTACCATCCGATTTGGTAATCGATAATTTGGAAAATTCTTTCTTGATTTCTTCTTTTAATACCGCACGAAAATAAGGTGCTAAACCTTCCCCATAATTGGCGATTTTCAATTGTAATCCCAATGGTTTAGCTTGTGCACTAGCCTCTTCCTCTGTAGAAATGAAATTTGCCTTATTCATATTGTCCAAGACTGTATTTCTGCGCGCTAATGCGTTTTGCGGATACCTGACAGGAGAATAAACGCCCGGACCTTTCAGCATACCCACTAATAAAGCAGCTTGGTCTGCAGTAAGTTTATCAGGAGTTGTATTGAAATAAGTACGTGCGGCTGATTTAATACCATAGGTATTATATGCTCCAAAGTCCACTGTATTGAAATACATAGTGATAATCTCTTCTTTGGTATAATTACGCTCTAAACGAACAGCAGTTATCCATTCCTGAAACTTTTGAATGATACGCTTAGGAGCACTTTTAGCACGACCGTCTGAAAATAAATTAAGAGCTAATTGCTGTGTAATCGTACTCCCTCCTTGTTTATTTCCAGTTAAAGTGTGGAAAATGACCGTAAAAGTACGTGTATAATCAATACCGGAGTGATCGTAAAAACGCTTATCCTCTGTTGAGATCAAGGCATGTATCAAGTAAGGTGACAACTCACTATACTTCACATTTGACCTATTTTGAATATAATAAGTACCTAAAACCTTATTATCTTCCGTTATAACTTCCGAAGCTAAATTACTCTTAGGATTTTCTAAATCACTAAAAGATGGTAACTTTCCAAATAACCCCAGGCGAACACTAAATATAAATAGAAACCCAAAAGCTATTATTCCAATAATAAATTTCCAGAAATTACGTGTGTACCGCTTAATATCTTCTGGTTGCAGTTGGTTTTTTTTTGATTCTCTCTTCATTGAACCTTATTCTTTCTCGATTTGATCATTATAAAATATGATGACATATGCCTCCGCTACAATATCAGATAATGTGCCAAAGATTATGTGCATGACAACAAAGATATTACAAATATTTTGAGGAATCTTCATTCGATACAACATCCGTTAAAAAAACACTGAAAAAGAATCAATTACTACAAAAAAGAAACTTTAAACCAATCGCACATTTCAGTCTTTAAAACCATTTTCTAAATAAAACAGATCGCCTTTGATTGGTTCAAAAACAATCCTTAGGGTATGATCCTAATTTTTCAATATCGCTAAAGCTTGGTATTTCAGAAATTTAGTTTAGATTTAAAAACAAATCAATTGTCTGTCATTCGTGACAGGCAAAAACATATAGATTATTAAAATAAATGATAAAGCTATAGGCCAGTAAATCGTTTAAAAGCCTATCTAAAAAATAAAAAACAGTAAAATATGCAAGTCAACACTTCAAAAAGTCTATTTTTCATTTTTTTAACCGTACTAATTGACGTCATTGGTTTAGGTATTATTATACCTGTAATGCCTAAATTAATTGAAGAATTGATTGGCGGCACATTAAGTGATGCATCGCGATATGGTGGTTTGCTCATGTTTTGTTATGCATTAACCCAATTCTTCTTTGCATCTGTGTTAGGTAATCTCAGTGACCGATTTGGTAGAAGACTCATCCTGTTAATATCACTCTTAGGTTTTTCTATCAACTATTTACTCATGGGGTTAGCTCCAACCATCCTGTGGTTATTCATTGGCCGGTTTATAGCAGGTATTACAGGAGCTAGCTACACAGTAGCTGCTGCATTTATAGCAGATATCAGTTCGCACGAGAAAAAAGCTCAGAATTTCGGATTATTGGGAGCTGCATTTGGCTTAGGTTTTATAGTAGGTCCATTGCTAGGTGGGTTATTAGGGCATTATGGTGCTAGAATACCTTTTTTCGCCGCAGCATTATTAAGTTTTTTAAATTTCTTGTATGGTTATTTTTTCATTCCAGAATCATTAAAAAAAGAAAACAGAAGACCTTTCAGATGGAAAAATGCAAATCCGGTAGGTGCCTTCAAGCAACTTGCGAAATACCCGCATCTAAAACAATTATTTTTTTGCATCTTTCTGATAAACATCTCTTCTCATGCCGTACAAAGTACTTGGTCATATTACACCATGGAAAGATATCAATGGGATGAAAGAATGGTTGGTATCTCTTTGGGTTTTATAGGTATGTTGTTGGCTATAGTTCAAGCCGGATTGATTCGAATTATTATTCCAAAATTGGGATTAGAAAAAAGTATTTTAATCGGATCTGGACTCTACGTGATATCGATGCCCTTAATGGGGATGGCATACGCTCCATGGTTAATTTTCCTAGCCGTAATACCCTATGTATTTGCGGGAATCGCAGGTCCAGCTATCCAGAGCCTTGTATCCAACGAAACACCATCGAATGAGCAGGGACAGATACAAGGTGGATTAACAAGTATTATTAGCTTAACAGCCATTATAGGCCCTCCCGTTATGAGCTGGCTGTTTGCTCACTTTACAGATAAAAAAGAAGCTCTCTATTTACCAGGAGCTCCTTTCTATCTAGGATTCGTACTTACAGCAATCAGTTTTATTGTTGCCTGCTTCTTTTTTAAAAAGAAACAGAAAGTTTAAGCTTTTTCGATCAAACAAACAGCATATGCTACTACCCCCTCTTGTCTTCCGACAAATCCCATGGATTCATTGGTCGTTGCTTTGATCGAAATATCATCAACGTCCAAACCTGAGGCCTCCGATATTTTAGCCTTCATCTGTCCGATATACGGTTTAATTTTAGGAGCCTCCAGGCATAACACAGCATCAATGTTGCCTATGGTATACCCCTTATCTCCAATTAGCTTAACACAATGTTGCAGTAAAACAAGACTGCTAATACCTCTCCATTGCTCATCTGTATTTGGGAAATGATAACCAATATCCTCTAAATTTGCGGCCCCCAGGAGCGCATCACAAATGGCATGAGCCAAAACATCCGCATCCGAATGGCCGAATGCACCAGCATGATGATCCAATTCCACTCCACCTACTATAAATGGATGCCCCTCTTCTAATTGATGGACATCAAAGCCAAAACCAACTTTAATTTTCATAATAAAGCTAAGGTAACATTTTAAATTATCATCCTGCCATTAAATCACCGCAAGACCTATTTGTTAACTATCAGATTTTAATCTAATATAGAAGAAGCCCTCACTGATGATATATCACAAAAAAAGCGTCTAATTTCTTAGACGCTTTTTAAATACGTTTAATTTCTACATTAAACCGTTGTTTCTTCTTCTACAGGAGCAAATTGATCAAAAAGATCATTGAAAGCTTCATAATCTTCATCACCATTAGGTTCAAAGACCTGAATCCCTTTTTCTTTTGCATATGCTAAAATTTCTGGATTAACACCCTCCTCAGCTACAACCGCTACATCGGTGAAGTCCAAAGCACCTTTATAGATGTTGACATAACTACCGTCACCATAACTAGCAACATCATCTTTTGTCAATGCACCTTCAGGGGCAATTTCTCTGTATTTATCGCCTAAAGTTCCGGAGAACTCTTCGTTATACAACGAATACATCACTTTGGCACCTTTAAAAGTAGGATCATCTTTATATGTCGTCTTTAAATAAGCCGGCACTAATGCTGAAAACCAACCGTGGCAATGTACCACATCTGGTGACCAACCTAACTTCTTAACCGTTTCCAGTGCTCCTTTACAGAAGAACACAGAGCGCTCATTGTTATCATTAAAAAATTCTCCATTCTCGTCACGAAAAACTTTTTTCCGCTGAAAATAGTCTTCATTATCCAAGAAGTAAACCTGCATGCGTGCCGCAGGCAATGAAGCTACCTTAATGATTAGCGGATTGTCATTGTTATCCACCACAATGTTTAAGCCTGACAGACGAATTACCTCATGCAATCTATTTCTACGCTCATTAATATTACCAAAACGAGGCATAAGAATACGGATTTCAAATCCTTTCTCTTGCATAGCCTGCGGCAATTGACGCGTGATTTCAGAAATTTTAGTTAATTCGAGGAAAGGCGACATCTCGTGGGTTATAAACAATATCTTCGTTTTTGCCATCTCCAGTTTTTATTTATTTTATTTTTATTAGAACAGTAAAATCGGTCTACAAAGATACAAAAAATATCCCGACAATACAATTCCTTACAAATCATCGTTTTATATTCACAAATATATTCCCCACTTTTGCCCTGTATTAAAATTTCTAAAAGTGAGAATTTTCGAGACTAAAAAAGAGCTCCAAGATTACCTGGAAACAGCACGAATCAATAAACAAAAAATAGCTCTTATCCCAACAATGGGTGCACTGCATGAAGGACATATCTCTTTACTGAATTATGCAAAACCTTTGTCAGATGTCACCGTTTGCAGTATTTTTGTCAACCCGACACAATTTAACGATCCAAAAGATTTAGAAAAGTATCCAAGACCCATCGAGCATGATATCGCATTATTAGAAGCTGCTCATTGTGATGTCTTATTCTTACCTACCGTAGAAGAGATGTACCCTGATCCAAATGAAAAATGGCACATCGATCTAAACGGATTAGATGCAATATGGGAAGGGAAAATGAGACCGGGGCACTTTCAAGGTGTAACGCAAGTCGTTTACAAATTATTCGCCTTGGTGCAACCAGATATTGCATGCTTTGGTCAGAAAGACTTCCAACAGGTCATGGTTATTGAACATATGATCAAGGTAAAGCAATTACCGATCACCATTGCATTATGCCCAATCATCCGAGATGAAAATGGTCTTGCTTTAAGTTCAAGAAACATGCGCCTCTCATCAAATGGTAAAATACAAGCGTTAGCTTTGTCCAAAACACTTCTGTATATCAAAAATAACTTTGGAAAGATACCTTTACTTCAATTAAATAAACAGGCAACAGAACTATTGAACTCCAGCGAAGGTATTACCTTAGAATATCTCGCTATTTGCGAAACAACGACATTGAAAGAAATCAAAACAATTGAACAAGATAAACAATATGTAGCACTTGTCACTGCGCGGGTCGAAGATGTACGGCTTATTGATAACATGATTTTGAATTAAATGTCACATTATACTTATTAACTTTACATTTTTACAAGAAAAATCTAACTTTGCCACATGTTTATAGAGGTAATGAAATCTAAAATCCACCGTGTTCGGGTTACACAGGCCGAGCTTAATTACGTTGGTAGTATCACAATTGATGAGGATTTAATGGATGCAGCAAATATTATTGCAAACGAAAAAGTTCAAATCGTTAACAATAACAATGGCGCTCGTTTAGAAACATATGTTATTCCAGGAAAAAGAGCTTCCGGTACCATCTGCTTAAATGGCGCTGCAGCAAGATTAGTTCAAGTGGGTGATATTGTGATCATCATATCGTATGCACAAATGGAAATGGAGCAAGCTAAAAAACATATTCCTAGCTTGGTTTTTCCAGATGACAACAATCAACTGATAAAATAATATTTAAATAATACACTTTCAATAGAAAGCTACGTTTATTTTCAATAATTTAGCACTCGTATTAAGCGGGTGCTTTTTTATTACCTACATGTCAAAGAATATACATATCAGAAAAATCTTAGCATCAATGCAATTGGCATTGATCAGCTTGATCATTATTTCTGGTGTTATTTTCATGCACAAAGAGGTAAAATCAAACGGAGAGATTGTCATGCACAATCACCCTTACGATTTTACAAACGATCAGCCCAGACCGCAAGAATCCGACGATCAAATTGATTTCCTCAATGTCGTCTACAATCAAAACTTTGTTCAAAGTGAATTTATCGTTTTTGAACAGCCCATTCGAACTGTCGTTCATATCTACAGTTATCAAGTCTACACACCAGTTGTCACCAATCGTGTCGTCGATCACGCTTTCTTAAGGGGTCCCCCAGATTTTGCTTAAAATAAAATTAGTTATTGCATTCATCCTTATTATCAAGACGAATGCTATTCGCCGTGCGATAGCAAATCGCATTGCGTCGTGCTGTAATTTATTAATTATTTCAAGCAAATAATGTAACCATAGTGGGCATAGCTAGTATGAAAATATTCATGGAGCAGGCATTCGCCTTGCTTCGTACTGATATTTTACACCTCCCATGATAGGTTCATTACAATTAAAAGGACAAATACACTCCAATGAGAAATATCAATCTACTGATCATCATGATGATGATCAGTATGCATACATATGCGCAACATACATTAAAAGGTAAAATCAGTAACAATGACGGTAAAGGTATAGTTGGAGCAACTATCAACATCGAAAATGGTCTTCACTCGACCGTTTCTGATACCGCAGGTTATTTTGAATTTCAAAAACTAACTAAACAAAAACAAAATATACAGATTACCGCTGTTGGCTATCAAACCCTCAAACAGCTGATATTGCTGACAGATTCCACCGTACACTTTAAATTAAATACAGACAACCTGCATTTGAATGAAGTCGTTGTAAGCGCAACCCGATATGGTGTCAGTAAAAAGGAAGCACCAGTTATTGTGCAGGTATTAGGCCCTAAACTTTTTCAGGCTACACAATCTGTAGCTATGTCCGAAACACTAAACTATCAACCAGGAGTAAGGGTAGAGAACAACTGTCAAAACTGCGGTTTTTCACAAGTCCGCCTTAACGGTTTAGAAGGTGCCTATTCACAGATCTTGATCAACAGCAGATCCGTATTTAGCGCACTAAACAGTGTATATGGTTTAGACCAACTTCCAACCAGTATGATCGACCGCATCGAAGTCGTTCGAAGTGGAGGTTCTGCCCTATTTGGAGCAAATGCAATTGCCGGTACCATTAATATCATTACTAAAGATCCTGTCGAAAATGATTGGCAGATTAAATCTACCAACTCGTTAATCGGCGGTAGCAGTTGGGATAATACGGTAGACTTCAACACCTCTTACGTAGATGAAGACCTTAAAACAGGTGTTACCTTTTATGGTATGCACCGGAATCGTCAACCATTTGATAAAAATAAGGACGGATTTTCGGAGATAACAGAACTTAACAATACCACATTCGGAACAAAAGCATTTTTCAAACCTTCCGATGTCAATAAAATAACAGTAGATTTCAGTACCATACAGGAATTTAGAAGAGGAGGAGACCAATTTAACAAATCACCCCATTTTACAGCCATCACAGAACAACTGGAAACCAATTCATTGATTGGTGGTATCACTTACGATCATTATTTAGCAGACTATAAACAAAAAATCTCCGTGTATGCTTCCGGCCAAAAAACAAAACGTAAAAGTTTTTACGGGGGACTGGGCGAAGCGCCCACTGCAACAGATAGTTTAAGAGCCGCAAATTCTTATGGAGACACAGATGATTTGTCTTTTGTTACAGGAACACAGTACACAAACAATTTTGAGGATGATGTCTTTACCAGCGGTATTGAGTTCAACTACAACAAAACAAATGATCAGATTCCCGGATATCAACGTATCATCGATCAAAAAACAAAAGGAATAGGAACTTATGCCCAATACGAATGGAAGCCAGTATCCTCTTTCAAAGCATTAATAGGAATGCGATACGACTACATCTTCGTCGACGGAAATTATCAGCTCCAACAAGTGGAACGTAGCAGTCAGAAGAATTTTGGATCTTGGAACCCACGATTAACCATCTTATACGATATCAATAGTAATATTCAATTTCGTGGCGGCTATGCACGCGGCTTCCGTGCCCCACAAGCTTTCAATGAAGATATGCATGTGACTTCCATCGGAGGAAAACAGGTTTTTGTATTAATTGGAGAAGACCTAAAAACAGAATATTCAAATGCTTATACCGGATCGTTCAATTTCAGCAGAAATTTTGGCAATACGCAAACAAGCCTTTTAGTGGAGGGCTTCTATACACAGTTGAATAATCCATTTACAACAGTCCTGAAATCCGAATCCAACGACATTATGATTGAAGAAATGCGAAACGGTACAGATGCCTATGTATACGGAACAAACCTAGAACTTAATGTAGCCCCTTCAAGTATATTTAGTCTACAAGCTGGTGGTACGATACAACGCTCGCGATACCAATCGGCACAACTGATAGCTGAAGCTAAAACAGGTCAAGAAGCCATTTTGTCCAAAGATTTCTTACGTACGCCAAATGTCTATGGCTACTTAAATGCCAATTGGAAAGCAACTAAGAAATTCGCAGTTGACCTAACAGGAGTTTACACCGGAAAAATGAAGATCTCGCATATACAAGAAGAAATCATGAGCCTCAAAAAAACGAGGGATTTTATGGAGCTGAATGCACGGTTAGGATACACTTTTGCTGTTCACAAAGATTTTAACCTTGAATTATTTGCAGGTGTACAAAATATGTTCAACGCATTCCAAAAAGATTTCGATAAAGGCGCTAATCGTGATTCAAATTATATTTACGGTCCGACAAAACCACGCACAATAACCTTTGGAGTAAAAATTGGCCATTTTCATTAATCCCATTTATTAAAGAAAGATGAAGCATATGCACAAATTTGTTTTATTAATGACCATTATCCTTTATCCGCTCAGCAATTATGGTCAAGAGCGGATAATTTGGACCTCTTTTCAACAATTAGACTCTTTATTAAGCATAGCACCAAAAGAAACAATCATCTTCATTCATACCGACTGGTGCAGCTACTGCAGAAAAATGGAAAAAGAAGTCTTTTCAAAAAAAGAAATCTATGACCGCTTAAACAAAGATTTTTATCTAGTTGAATTAGATGCGGAGACGGTTGAGGACATCACTTTCGATCAGCAAGTATGGAAATCAAAAACTCCAAAAAAAAATACCGGACAATATCATCCCTTAGCATTACTCTTATTAACCAACCAAAAGATGGTTTTCCCGAGTCTCCTGCGTTATGATCAAACATTTAAATTAAAAAGTATTAAGCAAAAATATCTAAGCCCAAAAGAGTTAACGAATATTTTAAGATAATTTAATATAATTTGAGAACTAAAAATATAATACGCCTTTTGTTATACTGTGCACAATATTTTGTTTTTTTAATAAAATGTATTTATCTATTCCTCTTCAAATCCTCAGAAATTAATATTTTTTTCTTTCTTTGTAGCGTATATTGAAAAGAACTCGTTTTAATCTACATAATCAAATAAATAATTAAAGAATTTTATGAAAAACCTTACAAAAATCTTTTTTGGAATGTTGGCAATGTTTATTGCTTTAGCATCTTGTAGTAAATCTGACGACTTTTCAAAATTAGTTGAAGAACAAAGAATCAAAGATTCCATCGAAAATGCAAGAATTCAAAGCATACTGAAAGAGCAAGCACCAGCAGTAAAAGCCTATGCTTTAGCGAATTTCACCTCTCCAACTTTACATGATTCAAGTGGTATCTATTATCAGATTGTTACACCAGGAGATGAGGCATCTTACACATATAAAATCTCAGGAAATGGTTTAGCAGCTCCTGAAATATCCGTAAAATTTATTGGGAAATTACTAGATGGAACTGTATTTGACCAATCAGCTGTTGATCAAACAACAAATTTCAGTTCATTACAAATCGCAATAAATAAATTTGGAGGTTCATGGTACTACGCATTTGTCCCTAAAACCATTAATTATAATGGAAATGACATCAAATTCTTAGGCTTTACGGCAACGGGCTTGAAAAAAGGTTCCGTTATTAAATTTGTAACCCCATCTGTATGGGGATTTGATGCTAATGAATATAAAACAGGAAGTGAAAATGTAACAGTTCCAGCTAATACGCCAATAGCATATACTATTGAAGTTGTAAGCATAAAGTAAATATAAATTTCGACAAATTAAAAAATGAAAAATAGACTGATACAATTCTTTGTTTTGGCGATAGCTTTAATCTCTTTCGCATCATGCAATAAAAATGATGATAATTATTTTGATGCAAACAAACAATTTGAACTTGACGCACAAAACATCAAAACTTTTGTGGATGCTAAGCTCCCTCTAGCGGTTTTAGATAGCAATTCTGGTATTTGGTACCAAATTATCGCTGAAGGTGATGGAGCTTATGAATACAAAGCAAAAGATTCTATTGTTTATGGAGTAACAAAGAAAGTTCCAGTTGCGCCAAAAATTTCTGTCCGTTACACAGGTCAGTTACTTGATGGGACAGTATTTGATCAAAATCAATCTCAAGAAGGTATGACCGGATTTCTTACTCAATATATTCCAGCCTGGCAAATTGCTTTTTTCCCTAAAAAAATTGGGGATCTTAATCTAGGAGGATTAACGGTGAAAGGATTATCAAAAGGAACTAAAATCCGTATCGTTACACCATCATATTGGGCTTATGGAAATCTTTCTAATACTAAAATACCAGCAAACTCGCCGCTAGATTTCACAATTGAAGTTGTTGATATTAAATAAATACAAACTATAATATCTAGAAAGGGGATCTTTATAACAATAAGGATCCTTTTTTTTTCAAACTCGTAACAGGAAAAAAACATTCATATCAAAAAGTAGTCTAAAAAACTTCTTATCTTGCTCTTCATATCAGTATACCATTCAAAAACAAAGACGCAAAAATGAAAATAGCTTTAGCCCAGTTAAATTATCATATCGGCAACTTCACTTCCAACACTGCAAAAATTATTACTGCTATTGAAAATGCAAGAGCACAACAAGCTGAAATTATTGTTTTTTCTGAATTAGCAATTGGCGGCTACCCAGCAAAGGATCTTTTGCAAAATGCAACATTCTTAAAACAGTGTAACGAATCTATCACCACCATTGCATCACATTGTCAAGATATTTTATGTATTATCGGAGCGCCTATCCCCAATACAGATCCAGAAGGTAAAGCACTGTACAATGCTGCAGTTTGTTTAGAAAATGGAAAGATTACACACATTAGTAAAAAAGGACTACTTCCTAACTATGATGTTTTTGACGAATATCGTTACTTTGAACCTAGCAGAAAATTCTCATGTTTCACCTATAAAAAAACAAAAATAGCATTGACCATTTGTGAAGATTTATGGGATGACGATCAAGGAAATAATTCCTATGTTGGTGACCCCATGAACGAATTACTTCAAGAAAACCCAGATTTGCTGATCAATATTGCAGCTTCGCCTTTTTCTTATGTCCATTATCAAGATCGTGTTGCTGTTTTGAAAGCACAAGTGGCAAAAGCAAAGCGTCCGCTCATCTATGTCAACCAAGTTGGCGCACATATGGATATAATTTTTGACGGAAGATCATTGGCTATTGATGAAAATGGAACAATTTGCTGTGAATTAAAAAAATTCGAAGAAGATTTACAGATTATAGAATATAGAGATCAAACCATAAAAGCGACAACAGCATTTACGGTACCCCAAGATCAAGAAATAGCACTGATTCACGACGCCCTGCTATTAGGTTTACGTGATTATTTTCACAAATCTGGTTTCAAAAAAGCAGTCTTAGGCCTTTCCGGTGGATTAGATTCAGCACTAGTTGCCGCATTAGCCTGTGAAGCATTAGGTTCAGAAAATGTACTTGCAATATTACTTCCTTCTATTTATTCATCTGACCATTCCATTCAAGATGCATTAGATCTCGTAAAAAACACCAATTGTGCACATCATATCATTCCAATAAAAGATATTACACAGGCCTACGAAACAACATTAGCTCCCTTTTTTGAAGGGCAACAAGCGGGTGTGACCGAAGAAAATATCCAGGCACGTACCAGAGGTACATTATTAATGGCAATTTCCAACAAATTTGGTCATATCGTTTTAAACACTTCAAATAAAAGTGAAGCAGCAGTAGGTTATGGCACCTTATATGGAGATATGGCAGGATCGATTTCAGTAATAGGAGACGTATATAAATCAAAGGCCTATGATCTCGCCCGATACATTAACCGAAATAAGGAAATTATCCCATCTAATACAATTGAAAAAGCACCTTCTGCAGAATTAAGACCCGATCAAAAGGATTCAGATTCCTTACCACCATATGATTTACTGGATGAAATATTATTCCTACATATCGAAAAACAAAAATCAAAAGAGGAAATTTTAGCTCAAGGTTATGATCTTAATATTGTTGAAAAAATTATAAAACTAGTTAATAATGCCGAATTTAAAAGATTTCAGGCTCCTCCAATACTGCGCATTAGTCCAAAAGCTTTTGGTCCAGGCCGTTCGATGCCATTAGTTGCCTTTTATCAATAATTTTTTTTACTGATATAATTAAACTTTTAACATTTACATTTGTCTAACATTAAGAAAATAATATAAATCCTATTGGTCATGAAAAAAATAATTTATTTCTTATTTGCAAGTCTAATTCTTGCATCTTGTGCCTCATATCAATATAATACGATGCGTGACGAAAAAGTAGATTTTTCGCAGTATCGTACTTATGGCTGGTTGCCACCTGTCGATTCGTTATCAAAATCATATTTTGATAATGATATTGCAAGAACAAATATATTAGACGCGAGCAACAGTGAATTACAAGCAAGGGGCTTATCTTACAGTAAGGATAATCCAGATTTGTTATTCCGTTATATAACAATTGTCAATAACAAAAGTCGTTTAGTATATGGATCCTCATATGCTTATGGAGGTCCATGGGGTTGGTACAGACCGTGGTTTTCTCCTTATTATGGTTATTATTCAACATATCCTGTAGCCAAAGAACGTTACCGCTATGCGCACTTAATCATAGAAGCTGTAGATCGTAAAACAAATAAAGTTGTTTGGCAAGCACGTGGTTCTGGCGAAGTTAATAGTCCAGAAAAAGCGGCAACTAATGTTGCTAAGGTTGTTAAAGGAGTATTTAAACAATATCCTCTAACCCTAAAAAAATAACACTGTAATCGTGATCAAAAGTATTAAAGCCATGAGTTTTCTCATGGCTTTTTTCATAATATAATATAATATAATATAATATAATATACGCTTTTATATAGAAGCTCGAATCTTGATATTAAATGGGACTTCAAGCCGATCTTTGGAGTTATTTTTAATGAGATTTGCCGCCATCCTACCCATTGTTTCAAAATCAGTTGATATGGTTGTAATTCCATTCAAAATAAATTTCTTTAACGGCGTTTCATTATATGAAATAACACCAATATCTTTACCTATCACCAGATTTTTTTGTTGGATCTTATTCAGTAGTTTTACTAGATCATCTTCGATAATATTGATATAACAAGTCCCTATTACGACTTTTTCTTTATTCAATTCCGATACCAGCTCATGATCAAAAGCATACTGCTGACAAAATTTATAAAAACCCTTTATAATTGCTTTTGGAAAATCACTATGATCGGGAAAAACCAATTTTATCATTTTATATTTACTTAAAACTTCGCTCGCTTTTTCCAACGCTAAGTAAATATCCTGTTCATAATTCTCATAGACTGCTGGAAAATCGCCCGGTACATCATCCACAAATCTTCCTAATAACATTAATTTATCGCTTGGTATTCTACGAATAATATCCGGCGCTTTGTCTCGTCCCTCCCTAAAATGTGGAAATAACACATAATAGTCATATGTTTTGGTCAGATTCGATAATAGGTTTTTGAGATAGGAAAGATCTGAATTATAAACAAATAAATCCAGATCAGCAAAATCGCCTAACTCTTTCGCAAATGAATCATACACTATTTTTTTGTGAACACTCAATTTATTCAGAAACAATGCAATTTTACATTTGGATTGAATATCTGTTTTATTGACATAGTATCCCTTGCCTGGATTAGATGCAATAATTTCATGCTTTTTTAAATAGCGATAAGCCTTTTCAACCGTGTCTCTAGATATTTCAAGATAAGCACTGGATTCATTAATTGAAGGAAGCATTTCACTCTTCTTAAGCCTCTCATTTTTTACTGCATCAATGATAGTATTCGCCAATTGGAGATATTTGGGAGTTGCTGAAAAATCATTAATCTCCAGTGTCATTAGAAACTGAGCAGTTGAATTGGTCATTTTAAAATTTAGATTAATCACTAAAATAACAATTAATTAGCATAAAATTTTAAAAAAGTTAAACTCAAAGACCATTCATATTTTTAATATTTCACTTTTTTAAATGTTTGTTACTCTGTACCATAACAGTATAAGATCAAAATTATGGTCAATAGTCTTTAACGTATTCTAGTAAAAAATCTGTTACCCTATTAATGATGAGTTAAAAACCTGCAAGCTCGTTTACCTAATCATTTTAAAAAGGCTTTTCACGTTCTCCTTTTAAAAACCCTTTATGTTTAAGAAAATGGGCAAGTGATTACACTAGTCCATTTTTATTCACAGCTCAGATCTTAAACAATTAAAATTTCATTTATTTCTAAAATACCGCAATGCAATAAGGTCATTCGGTATCGCCAGTTCATTCCAATGGTCATGGATAGCTAGCGCTGCGCCCAATGCTGTTGCCTGAGCCATTGAGGCACCAAAAACTTCGACTTCAGGAAATTCTTTTGCCAGAAGACTCATATAAATATGGTTCTTACTAAACCCACCATCTACAAATATTCTAGAGATCTTATTAGCATCTAAAACTAGTTTTGTTGATTCCACTTGGGCTTTGATGAGGTGTAAAATTAAACTATGGTAAGCTTCTTCATAATTATGGAAACGATCAAGCTCAATCGTCGAAAATGCTACTAAATCCACAACCACAGGCTCTTTCATTAATTTTTCTATGATCCGTTGATTAAGCTGAAGATTACGAAACTTTGCTGTAGTAACATGAAAGAAATCAGCAATTCGCCTAGATTGCAGTTCATGTTCATAACCTGCAAATAACCTCGAAGCCTTCACTGGCTTTCCCAAATAAGATTGATAAAACAAACAATCCTTTTTTAATTCACAAGAAGTTAGAGCACTATTGTTAAATGGATTAAACGAAATACACCAAGTTCCCGTAGATATCAATACAAATGGTTCATCAAAATTGAATAAATAAGGAATTAATGCCGAAGAACTATCATGAAGTCCTGCCCCTACTCTAAAAGAACTACCCGGAAAAGCACCATCAAAAACTTCATCTCCTTCAACAATTGGAGCTAAAACCTTTGTAATACCCTCATCTTGAACCCATTTATGATACTCATTTTTTTCAAAATCCCATAAAGCAGTATGACAACCGATGCTGGTCATATCTGAGTAGAATTTTCCAGAAACCAGAAAACTTAAATATTGAGGCAAATGTAAAGCAAAATTGACATGTTTATAAATTTCTGGATGTTCCTTTTTTAATCGAAGAATTTGGAAACCCGAATTTAAACTACCTAAAGTTGGCGATGAAGTCGTTAAAGAAAAATGTTCCTCTCCTCCATACTTATTATGCAACTCCTGTTGAATAGTAACAGGAAATTCTTTTAGATAATTATATAAAGGAGTCAAGGGTCTACCATTTTCGTCAAGATATACAACGCTAGCCCCGTATGATGTAAAATTAATCGCTTTAATTTCAAATTCATTTTTTCTAAAGACCTCATGAAGTGAATCAAAAACCGATAATCTAAGACTTTCAAGATTTTCACACGGATCCCCGTCCTCATCCTTTGTTTCTAAAAATCTTGCTGAACGTTCAAATACAATTTGGTAATTAGAATCAAATAGAAAAAGCTTTTTGTTGGTTTTACCAACATCGAAAATAGCAACTACAGGAATTTTATCGTTATTCATTCTTAAAACTTTATAACCCTGTTGCAATAGTTCGTAAACCTCTCTCTGCGATCAACTTATCACGTAATTTTTCCTCCTCAAATAATAATACTGGATTTAAAGCGGCACCACTCCTCAACCTAGATTCAGCAACCAATGGCCTTACATCGGTACGAAATGCATCTTGAAGAATTTCTTGTGATTTTACAACATCATTCGCTTGTTGAGCTGCCTTGAGTGCAACACGATCGATAAGTAATGCTTGTGCATAAGCAATTTTAATGGCTTCAACAGATTGCAATAAGTCCACTAAAGGATCTTTAAGATTATGTGACGCATCAATCATCCAGCCTAAGCCAGTAGCATGTTCCATTCCATTCAGATCCATACCATCAATTAATTCATTAAAAATCAGAAAAAGCTGATATGGCTTAATACTCCCCGCTGTTAAATCATCATCGGCATATTTACTATCATTAAAATGAAAACCGCCCAGCTTTCCCTCCATTAACAACAATGATACAATCTGTTCAATATTAGCATTTGGTAAATGGTGTCCCAAATCCACTAATGTATATGCTTTAGGACCCAGCTTATTTGCCAATAGTAGAGACTGCCCCCAATCTCCAATGGTCATCGAATAAAAATAAGGTTCGAAAGCTTTATACTCGATAAACAATTTCCAATCCTCGGGTAAGTGTTTATAGATTTCCTGCAAGCTGGATAACGTATTCTGAAAAGCCTCACGGAAATTCAATTGACCGGGAAAAGATGAACCATCAGCTAACCAAACAGTCAAAGCCTTTGAACCGAGAGCTTTTCCATAATTGATAACCTCTATATTATGATCAATAGCCTGCTTGCGAACCTTAGGATCGACATGATGCAAAGATCCATACTTATAACTATGTTCCTGCTGTGGTTGATCTTGAAAAGTATTGGAATTAACAGCATCGAACGTGATATTTAAAGAACGTGCCAATTCTTTCATTCTTGCGGTGTCTTCTGGAATATCCCAAGGTATATGTAAGGAAATAGCTCCGCTAGATTTATTAAGAGCATGTAGCAGACCAACATCTTCAAACTTTTGCTCCAAACTCCCTGGCTCGCCAGGGCCAGAAAAACGTCCGAAGCGTGTACCACCTGTCCCTAGTGCCCAACTTGGTATCCCGATCTGAAATTTCTGAAGTTTAGCAATAAGCTCCTCAACATCATCAATATCTTGGGAAATAAATTCAAATGCTCGATTATGTTTTTTTTCTAATTTATTATTGTGCTTTTCTATCAATTGTTGATCTAAAATCATATTAAAAATGGTTATTGGTTAAAATTTACTTAGATACAGCATGTACTTTCTTTTCATCACCTAAAAACTAAGATATAAAACCTACCTTAAAAAAGCCATTGCCACTCCCCCATCAACGTTTAAAATATTACCTGTAGATTTGTTTAGTAAGCCACCAACATGTGCAAAACAAGCATTTGCAATGTCTTCTGGTAGAATAATCTCATTTAACAAAGTACGCTTTGCATAGTACGCCGGTAACTCCTCGATCTTTATACCGTATGCCTTAGCACGACCTGCGGCCCATCCACCTGCCCAAATATTACTATCAGAAATTACAGCATCCGGATTCACTACATTTACTCGAATTTTTGCTGCCCCTAATTCAGCGGCACTTAAACGGCTCATGTGCAATTGGGCCCCCTTTGCACTACCGTAACCAATATTATTTGGACCACTTACTAAAGCATTTTTACTTACAATATTGACGATATCACCACCGATATTTTGTGCTTTTAAGATAGCTGTTGATGCCTGAGTTACCAGAAACTGACCTTTAACTAAAACATCATATAAAAGATCCCAATCTTCTTGCGTATGGTCCTCGATCGTTTTAGAAATGGATAACCCCGCATTATTAACGACAATGTCAATCCCACCAAAAGCTAGTACAGCATCATTGAGCGCATGTTTTATCTGTTCCTCATTAGTGACATCGAGCAATGTCGTCATAACCGCATCTCTACCAAACGCTTCTACAAATTCTTCCTCGCATGATGCAAGCCGATCAGCATTGATATCATTTAACACAACAACAGCACCTTCTTGCGCCATCTTCCTTGCAATCGCCTTTCCAATCCCACCACCACTACCCGTTACGAGTACAATCTTACCTGATAATGCTTTTGATTTTGGCATACGTTGTAATTTTGCCTCTTCCAATAGCCAGTATTCAATATCAAAAGCTTCCTGACTTGGCAAAGCAGTATATTCACTTACCGCTTCAGCACCTTTCATTACATTAATTGCATTAATATAAAATTCAGCAGCCACACGAGCAGTTTGTTTATCCTTTGCAAACGAGAACAATCCAACACCGGGATATAAAACAATAACGGGGTTTTTATCCCGAATAGCAGGGCTATTTTCATGTTTACAACTGTCATAATACTGTTCATACATCTCTCGATATCCTGCAAACAAAGGCTCCAATTTTCTTTTAACCTCCGCTACATTGTCTAAACATTCAGATTTATCTAAATTTAGTACTAAGGGCTGGATTTTAGTTCTTAAAAAATGATCCGGACAGCTTGTCCCTAATGGTGCCAATCGGTCCAGATCGTTTGAATTGATAAATTCTAAAACACGTTCATCGTCTGTAAAATGTCCGATCATATGGCGTTCACTTGAGCAAAATCCCCGCAAAATAGGAGCTAATTTTACGACTTGCGCATTTCTTTCTGCTTTTCTAAGACTTACCATTTTCTGGCTGCCAAACACGTTATTCTTCTTACCATAACTTTGTTCAAGGTAGGTGGCACAAGTCTCAATAACATCCAAAGAATTAATATAACAATCGTAAGCAGTGTCTCCCCAAGTAAACAAGCCATGAGATCCCAACATAATACCCTTGATACCAGGATTTGCTTCTAAACAGGCTTTTAATTGTAAACCTAAATCAAAACCAGGACGTTGCCAATCAACCCAACCGATCGATCCTTTGAACAATTCAGCAGTGATACTTTTCCCATCTTTAGAAGCTGCAATTGCAATTGCGGCATCTGGATGTAAATGGTCAATATGCTTAAATGGTAAAAATCCGTGCAAGGGCGTATCAATAGAAGGCGCCTTAGAGCTTAAATCAAAAATACAATGATTAAATAGTGCGACCATTTCATCCTCATATTCGATTCCTCTATACACATTTTCAAGATTACGTAAGCGCTGAAGATATAATGCTGCAAGCCCTGACTTCTTCAGCGTGCCGATATCTCCGCCAGACCCCTTTATCCACATGACTTCAACACTTTCATCAGTAAGTGGATCTTTCTCCAAAACTTTACAAGAAGTATTCCCACCTCCATAATTAGTAATTCTTAGATCGGCGCCTAGAATATTTGAACGATATAATAATAAAGCAACTTCATCACCTTGCAATGATTGCGCTATTTTATCGTCCCACAAATAATTTACATGTTTGTATGTTTTCACTGCTATATATATTAAATTAATTTTCTAAAGTTCTTGCAAACCCTACGACACAAATAGAAATTATGATTGTCGCTATGCCTGCAATTATAGATCGATATGCCATTCTATTCACGCCCTTCCACTCATTTAATATAATTCCCCAAGCATTTGAAATTAAAATAATGAACGCCATGTGAAGAATCCAAGAACTGGCACCATTACCCAATCGACTCTCACCCATACCATAAAAAAAGAACTGTAAATACCACATTGTACCTGCCAAAGCACAAAAAAGTAAATTCTTTACTTTTGGTACATTGGATTTAGTATAGTCTGAAAAAGTTCTATTTTTAATTAGGAGATAGACGCACCATATAAAATTTGTAGTAAAACCTCCCCAAAGGATAATGATATAAGTCACATTATTTTGATAAAGAAATTCTCCACTGTTCGAATTACTATTTTTCCATATGGAATTTGCAACATTAGCAAGCGGTTTACCTGCTTCGATACCAAAATTGAAACAAGCACTAAGTACACCAGAAATGATCGCAACGATAATACCCAGAGTAAAATTGTAATCAGTCCTTGCGTCCTTAGAAAGAGTCGCAAGACTTTTCTCTTTTGAAACACCTGCCCGACCGCACAGCACAACACCCATAAGACAAATTAATAAACCTATCAATATGCAAGTTCCTGATTGAGTCGTAAAAAAATAGTTGACTCCATGCTTATCCACTGTGGGGTAAAAAAAATAATAAAGACTTGGCATCAGCGAACCAAAGACCATACTTAAGCCCAAAATAATACTGCTGCCTAAGGAAACACCAAGATAACGTATCCCTAGACCATAGGTAAGTCCACCTATACCCCATAACAATCCAAATAAAAAAGTATAATATAAAGTAGCTGCCTGGGCATTGCTGATAATCTCCCAAAAATTAGGAATAGTTAACCATGCTGCAAATGGTGGTACAATAATCCAAGAAAATAGACCACCTAGGATCCACATGGATTCCCATGACCATCCTTCAACTTTCTTATAAGGCACATAAAAACTTCCTGACGCAAAACCGCCTATGAAATGAAATAAAACTCCGAAAACAGCATTCATATTTATCTTTTTAGGTATTGTACATAAACTAAATTACAAGATTAAAATAGGTAAACTGTTATGGACTGTTATGCATAAATACAGAGATTATAGCCAACAGATATTTCATGATTTAGAAGCAAAAGGTCAATTTTCAATGTGTGGAAAATTGACCTTTTGCATATTATTATTAAAATAATAAAACTAGATTATTTATATCCTAAATTTTGTTTAAGTCCTTCCCCTTCTTTGTTATTTAATTGAATTTCACTCAATGGGATTGGAAGCAAAATATTATAATCTTGGAAACCACTGGTTATTTTATTTGCCGGTCCCTGATCACCATTTAAAGCAATACGTTCTTTGAGTTTATTTGTTCTCACCAAAGTCATTCTACGATTTTCTTCTGAAATCAACTCACGGGCACGTTCATCAAGAATAAAATCGATGGTCATATTTGATGCGAGAACCTTTCCTAAAGTGGTGTTTCCAGATTGAATACGCGTATCTTTAAAAGAACGATCTCTCAACTTATTGATATCTTCAGCTGCTCCGCCGAGATTATTTTGTCGAAGACGTGCCTCTGCCCTTAATAGATAAGTTTCTCCAAACCTCATTACTGGCCAATCTTTGATCAATGCATAGCCAAAATCATCCAGCGGATCATATCCCCCCCATTTTGTTGGAAAAGGATACCAGACTTCCAAACTATCGGCACGAAATGGAATAACCCGATCTCCTGTTTTTATAGTAATATCTTTGACCCCCGCTCCCTTAGCAACACGATAACCATCTGCATCTACACCGATTTCTGTACTCCATGGTGTTACTACAGCATTATTGACGGTCATATTAGGCCGATTATAATTTGTGGTACGACGGATATTATAATTGCTATTCCGAATATCACCCTGAAGTCCTTTCCAGACCGTATATTTCATAAAATTGCTTAATCTCAATCGTCCGTTACCTCTTCCTCCAAGAGAATCAGCATTCACCATGCCATCCCATTTATGGTATGAAGGTTGCCATATTCTACGATGCTGAGGATTATCGATGGTTCCACCGTTAACTTCACGATTCAATTCAACTTCGAAAGTCCATATTGCTTCTGTATTTCCTTGAGCACGGCGCATATTACCCTGTCTAAACAGATCACGAAAAGCATCACCACCTTGATTTAAATATTTACCATATCGCGTATCAATCAATTTATAACTACCGCTCTCTATGATCGCCGTTGCCATGGCTTCTGCTTTAGCAAAATAAGCAGGATCTCTCATTCCAATACGTAGGAAGGCTTCAGCAGCCAACTGCCTAGCCATATCTTTATTGATCCTGCTCGGAGCAGCGGCTTGTCCGACAGCTGCCAATTCTTTCACCGCATATTCAAGATCATCTGAAATAACCTGATCCACCTCTACTGTAGAATTTCGGACATAATTGAACGTTGGAATTTTAACAGATGTTGTCAATAATGGAACATCACCCCATAGTGTTACCAACATGTTATAAGCATAAGCTCTGAAAAATCTTGCCTCTGCGGCAGCCTTTGGATTAGTGTCCCCAACCGCCTCGATGATACTATTTGCATTGTTTATAAATTCATAGCAGCGTTGCCATAAATAGCCCACACCGCCATTTTCTGGATTTAGATCAGCATATTGATAAAAAGGATTCTCTACTCCTTCAGTAGAACCAGCACTTGCAATATCAGTACCGATCTGCCAACACGATAAAAAACCTTGACGGCCACTATATCCCCATAATTGTCCAAAAGTTGCATGTAAACCTAAAACTCTATTTTCGATCGTCGAGGGATCACTATTTCCAGCTTCATAACTAGAATAAGGCTTTTCATCGAGAAAATTCTTACTACAAGATGCCGATCCTAATAAAAAGACTGCAACTACAGGTAATAACTTATTTTGAATATTCATTGTTTTTTTCATCAGTATATATTATTTATTAGCGATGATGAAGCTATCATGAGCAGTATTCATCTTTCTTTGTGCACATTTACTCATGATGGTTTCATGATTTCATTAAAAGGTTAAATTAAATCCAAGTACATAAGTGCGAACCATCGGATAATTCAGGTTATCATTTGCAGATCCACGGGTGATATCTCGAGCTTCAGGATCCCAACCGATCCAATTGGTCCACGTATATAGGTTTCGACCGCTTACATAAATCGTAGCACCATTAATGCCTAATTTATTGAATGTATGTTGCGGCATGTTATAACTTATCGTCACATCTTTCAACCGCGTAAAACTTGCATTTGATGGAAATCCATAACCATATACATTGGAACGGTTACTCAAGGAACGCCACTCGTTACTTTTATTTTCAGGAGTCCAATAGCCCAATTCTGCTGGTGTACTTTTTCGTCCCATTTCATCTGCTGCCGAACCGATCTGTGGATTATTGCGTAGTGCACCTTGAACCGTGTTTATAAAAACATTTAAAGTAAACGCTTTATATCCGAACGTATTGGTAAGTCCAGCGGTCCATTTCGGAGCAGTTTGTCCCAATACCGAGCGGTCGTCTTCGTTGATTAAACCATCGCCATTCAGATCCGCTAATTTTACACTTCCAGCTTCAGCCCGTTCATCCCATCCCTTATTCGCTCCAGCCTTTATTTCATCTTCCTGCCAGATACCCACTTTAGTAAAATCATAGATCACACCAAGCGGATGCCCAATGAACCATCTATTGCCTAAATCCTCCTTACCATCGCCATAAACTTCTACAATCTTATTTTTGTTACGGGAGTAGACCAATGTAGTAGACCAATTAAAATCATTTTTAACGATATTTTTAGTGTTCAATGTAAGATCTATACCTGTATTAGACACTTTCCCAAGATTGGAGAAGACCTCTGCAAAACCAGTAAGCCTTGGAAGGCGTTGTAATAATAGCATATCATAAGAATTGGTTTTATACACATCGATACTTCCACTTAGCCTATTTTTGAATAATCCAAAGTCAATACCTGTATTCAATCCCTTCGTTTTTTCCCACTCCAAATTATCATTCCCCATTCTCGTACGAATATTTAAAGCGGTGTTCGATAAGCCATTCAGTGCGATGGTACTTGCATCCATCAAGGAAAGCGTTTGATATATACCAATAGCTTCATTTCCTGATATACCATAAGATATTCTCCATTTCAAATTATCCACCACATCTTTGACACCACTCATGAACAACTCATTGTGTATGTTCCAAGCCGCGGCGAAAGATGGAAATACGCCATACTTACTATTTTTACTAAAAACAGATGCGCCATCGCGACGTACAGTCGCTGTAAATAAATAACGGCTATCATAAGAGTAGTTTATTCTACCCATCTGAGAGATGGAACGATACAGATCTGCCTGAGAAGATACTTTTTGAGTAGTCGCTGCACCAAGATTTCCCCATTCCAAAGCATCATTAGGAAATACTTCTCCAGTAGCAATAGCTTGTTGCCAATACTTACTTTTTGAGGCATACAATCCTGTGAAATCAATATGATGCTTACCAAAATCCTTCGTGTATGTTAATATATTCTCCAATGTATAGGACTGCGATTCACTGTTGGTGATACGGCCCATGCCTGCAAAATTATAAACACTCTCACCTTCATATTCATTATTACGAATAGGAACGTAAGAATATCCGGCGTTGAGTTTATATTTTAAACCTGCCAGCGGTTTGTAAAGCTCCCCAAAATTAAGATCTGCATAACCATTTAAGGAGATATTAAATTGACGACGTTCTGGATTTAAAGTCGTTGGCAAAAGTGGATTGGTCCAAAGCTGTTCCGAATACATCGGAAACTGAGTTAGTGAACCATCTTCATTATACATCTTAGCATAAGGGCTCATTGCTGCTGCTTGTAATAAACTCGCACGACCACCGTCTTTATTATGTGCAACGATAAAAGAAGATGTACCTACCGATAAATATTTTGTCGGTTTAAAATCAGTATTGGTCCGAAACGAATAACGCTTATAATTATAACCTAAAAGTACACCCTTTTGATCGAGATAATCTCCAGAAACAAAGTATTTTGCATTCTCACTTCCACCTGATAAGCTGACATTGTGATTCTGGATCACACCTGTTTGCATCACTGCATCCAACCAATCAGTAGTCACGCCATTGGTATAGTTATCAAACTCAAACTGATTGCGCACTGGGCCACCATTATATAGCGTACCATTATTAATGCGGGCATATTCAGCATAACGTTTTAAAAGCTCTTCGCCAGACACCGGTTTAAGGATATGCGCGACATTTTCGACTCCGCCATATCCACTATAACGAATACGGGGAGTTCCAGATGTACCGCGTTTTGTAGTGATCAAAATAACACCATTAGAACCGTTCACACCATAAATCGCAACAGCTGATGGATCTTTCAATATTTCGACCGACTCAATATCATTGGGATTGATATCATTAATAGAGCCATCAGTCCTTGATAAAGGAATGCCATCAACAACAAGATAAGGCTCTGATGTTGCAGTGATCGAATTTTTACCACGAACTTGAACAGATGGTGCGTCTCCAGGAATAGAAGATGCCTGTGAAACAGTCACATTTGATACTGCTCCTTGTATGGCCTGCATAACATTTGTTACCGGAATTTTTGATAATCGATCTTTTGGCACTGATGCCACAGAACCCGTAACATCCGATCTCTTTTGTGTTCCGTATCCGACAACAACTAATTCGTCAAGTACATTTTCAAATGGAACAAGCGTAACCTCAACAACTCCCCCCTGAGGTACAATAACCTCCTTTTCCTGATATCCGACCGAGGAAATGATCAAAGTATTTCCGGGATTAGCTTGAATGGTAAAGCTACCGACGGTATTTGTTTGTGTACTGACCGAACTTCCTTTTACTTTAACGGTAATGTTGCTTATGGTTTTTCCTGTAGAAGAGTCTCGAATAGTTCCCTTTATGGAAGTTGCTTGACCATAAGTAGTCATCGCTATTAAAAATAAACTGTTTAATAGCAAGGTGCTTTTTGCGTATTTATTGCAATAGTGGGTTAACATAATTTACAATTGGTTTTTAGATTAGAATTACTATTTTATTCCATTTATTATAGGACCATACCTTTATCCTATAATCCCCCTAAAGGTTGATTTCAACTTGATCCCATCATCGTATAGTTTATATTTTTGTTTATAATTGGTACTTAGCAAACTCAAGAAGATCGTTCGCTAAAATTCCATTGGTTAGGAAGAGAAGCACTCTTGTTGCGCTATTTTCCAATTCCCTCTAGGTCAAAATTATAGCGGATTCGCTTATAAACGGTTTGAAATCGATTCAATAAGGTTGAAAATCTATTCAGGAGTCATAATAATTCACTAAAACTCAATAAAAAGCAAAAACCATTTTATTTAAGAGATGCCTTGGGGACATTTTAAATAAAATGGTTTTAAAAATTTTGTTGCGATATATACTAGCTCTTGCGCAGTAGCATTATCTCTTTTCTCTAAATACTTAAAATAGATTATTAACCATAACTACCTTCAATATAGATCATTATATTCACCATTACACTTTTCACTTGCAAAATATTGATAAGGTTATTATTGTTGATCTGTGGATATCAAATTCAAGGCTTGATAACGACCATTTTTCCTACTAATTCCTACTTGATTCAGCTTTTGGTTCAATTTTTTTATTGGGAATAATTCATCATTAGTCCATTTTTCGCCCGATTTTTTCCATAACATAAGTGTCGCAAACAATTGCTTTTGATTTGCAATTGTGTTTGCTTTTAAATTCAGGACTTTACTCGTTTCAGAAACTGGGTTTAAACCTGCTGCACTTACTATCTCCACCTCTTCCCAGCCCTCAACAGGAACAACAGCTAACTGATACTGCCCATTGTCAATAATACTTGCTGTCCATTTTTTATATTTAATTTGATGCTCAACAATTACTCTATCTTCATATTGTGGCAATGCGTAGTGTCCCAACCGTAGCGCAATAGATTTTTGACTATATACCTGATCCACACGCAAGATTCCGTTAGGAAGTATAATATCTGCAAGTTGTAATCTGATGGTAGAATCCGAAGCTAATACAGCGTCCCTGTAATAAATATCATCCTGATAGCCTATGAATTTATAACGGCGAAGTGACTCCCATTTATTCCCACCAATTTGAAACATATAGTTCATTGATACTTCACCGTTCTTTCCATCCGCTTGCCAAGGAAATGCACTATTATAAGCCAGTTTATTATAATTCTCCGTTCCCTGATAATAGCCGATAGTTTTACTATCACACCAAGCCCTGATCTCTGATGCCCCAATTCCAGCATAATCAGTAATCAAAATTTCAGCACCAGGAGCAAGCTTATTCAACACCTTCGCTTTTGGTATCTCGCTCTCCCAAGAACCTAAATTTTCATTTGATGTCCAAAATATATTATCGTCAGGAATGAGCAATCCTAAAAATATTTTACCCAACCAAAAAGCACTTCCCCTACAGCTGTATTCCTGCACGGCAGGTTCAAATGCACCATAAAAACCAAGTGTGGGAATACCTTCAGATAAAAAATCAGGCTGTTTCAGAAATTGTAGCAGTGTTCCTGATGCAATTCTTCGCATCCATCCATAATTGATACTTTGATCCTCAAGAAATCCCATCAGTGGAAAAGGAACAGCAGCTCCCATGCGATAGGCAATACTTCTCCCCCACATAATCATTTCGCCATCCTTACTGAACATATAAGGATAATGACCGACCATTTCTCTTAAATGAGTTCTGAACTTCTTCGCATAATCTGGATACAGCTCATCGCCATAATAGGTAGCCCATAAAGTTCCGTACATCTGATATCCCCACATACTATAATAATCATAATAAGGCTGGTCATTATACCAACCATTCCCCTTATAATCAGATAAACATTTCTCCAACAATTCCTTTAAATAATCTTCACGTATCGAGTAACCTTTACTCTTAAAAAAGCTTAAAATCATGACATTAAAAAAACGCCAATTCATATCAATAGTAGGTCCGTTACCATAACTTAAGAGTGTATGCGCTAAAGTATCTTTTTTCTCCTGTGATAGCGGATCCCATAAAATTTCGGGAGCGGCCATAAGAGATACGGCCAAACCACCAAATTCAACAAGCTTTTGACTTGGTCCTCCTTTTTTGGGTAAAGGTGGAATGAAACTTGTCGAATTTGGATTCACTAATTGCGTGATCTGATGCCGGTAATAATCGGCAATCTTTAGACCACCAATTTTATAGTCGGGATTTTCCTTCATCAAAGGCAAAGCAATAAACAGAGTCCTACAAAGTCCTTCCAACCGTTCTGTTTCCGTATGACCGCCGTCTCTAGGATAACTACGTCCTGGTTGTTTAGGAAACTCCATCGGGCTATCCAGATTACTGACGTAACTAAAGGCCCCCTTTAAAAGATATTCGGCTGCATCTAACCAATGTTGACGGTTCATACCGGTATAGGGACTGAGATTCAGATCTGGATTTTTGACTTTAAAAACAGCATCTCTTGTCCCTTGTCCGAACATATCCATGGGATAGGATACAATGAATATGAAGCAGGACATAAACCCAAACATGTATTTTTTCATAATTAATGTTTGATTATATTTTTTATTGCCTCGAGACTAGGCGTCCATTCAATAACCCTGACCTTACTTGGACCAGATTCTAAAAGTCCTTCTCCATCCTTTTGATCAGTAGCTTGAACAAATAGTGATAATCGCCCCTTGTTTCGCCACATCTCAGTATCATAACTGGGTTCCCATGCTCCTAATGGTTCATTATTCAAATCAAATAGTTGATAATTGTTATCCGTCACCTTATTTAAGTTCAAGACAGAAGCTCGACCTAATCTTTCCTTATCCCGGAACAAGAGCATGACAGCAACCCTGTCTCCTTTCCCTTTAACCATTAATTGTGGTCTCGCTATAGGTATTTCTTTTGTTCCATGTCCACTCAAACTGAAAGACATTTTTCTAAAATCAAAAGAACGGACTTCCCAAGCACCTTTCCTATAATAAATAAGTTTATATTGAGGAATTGTAGAACCTGCAGCCCGCCAATAAGTCGCAATAAATGGATTCCCATCATCATCTGCAGCCATCGATGTTTGATTAATCAGTTCACTGTTTTGAGGAATACGCACCGCATATTCCGCTGTTGATTCCTGTATAGGTAATGTATATTGAGCTCCAGTAGTAGACTCCCAAGTGAGCCCTCCATCCTTAGAACAAGCATATGCCATATCATGATTACTGGCTACATCGGGACTTTCTCGCCATACCCAAGATAAATGTATCGTTCCTTGGTTGTCGACATATGCCTGCCAATAAGCATTTCGTTTCCCTTCTCCATCGATTAAATTACGATGCAGTCTAGTCCATTTTTTATTCTGGGGATCATAATTATTCATAACAAGATTTCCTGATCCAGAACCGCCATCACGATAAAGAAATAATAATGAACCATCTGGCATTTTAAAAAATTCAGGATAAGTCACATACTGTTCATCCTTCCCGATCATAGACTGCTCAGGTCCTAAGTCCAGTGTATGCGGCTGTTTTGTCCGAGCATATCGCAACTGACCATTATGATGATCCCAACAAACATGTAAATATCCATCTCCATCAATCATGATACTGATAATATTATGTGCATCCTGAGCTCTGCCCGAATATTCGGTAACCTGTAGCCGCCAGCTCTTCTCATTTAGTTTCCTCTTTCCCAATACCACCTGTCCTTTGTCGTTATAGTAGGCTATGTATTGAAACTGGGCGTCACTAACGAGAGAATTTTTTCGAAAAACAGCTGTATTGACCGTATTCTTAGCCCAACCGTCTCCGACTTCCATGACCTGAAGCTGCTTGCTTTGCGAAAAACAGAAATTTAAGGAAAGGATAAGATAAAAATGAATTACTCCAACTGTACAAAATGTTATTAATCTCATGACTCTTATCTATTATTGAATAACCTTACTTTGATCTTTTTTCCAGTCTTGTCCAGACCAAATACGCTTCGAACTCCATTCTTCTTCTTTGGAAGTCCAAAAACTATCCGTTTCAGAAAGTCCAAGAGGTAAAAAAATAGTACTGCATAAATATGGACTTCCTTGATTGTTATAAAAATCCCCTAATCCGGGCTGATCTCCATATAAACCAATAGTTAACCAGTTTTGATGATAAGTTGATGGGCTTTCAAATGTTTTCTTCATAACGGCAGATAAAGCGGCGCGAACTTGTCCTTCCGTTAACTCTTTGGGTAATCTCTTTTTCAATGCCATATCTGCCAGGTGATGAAATGCTGCTCCACGATAAATTACTGACCGACCCGATGGTGGAAAAGTCCCATCTGTATTAATCAACCTTTCCAATATAATGGCATATCGTTGGTTTCGTAATTTAATTTTTGCAAACATGCTATCATAATTTTTAGTCTTTTGCTCGATGACATCCATAATTCCGGATAAAAAAGGATGAATGACATAACTATTATAATAATCATATGCGTAATGAGGACCATCCATATACATCCCATCTCCAACATACCATTGTTCCAGTTGTTGTAAAGCATAATCCACTCGCATAACATCCCAACTTGTACTGTACTGGGCTAAAAAAGCTTCATTCATAGCAGAAAAAAGTAACCAATTGGAAAACACCGGTCTGAATTGACGTGTCGTTTTGATAGCCTCAATCAAATGACCTTGGGTTACAGGATCCAGATGATCCCATAACCAAGGACAACGCAAAAAAGCAACTGAAATAAATGAGGCATCCACTAATTGCTGCCCACCTAGATCAAAACGCATAAAATCATTTGCATTACTATCCAAGGCATTTTTTAAGGCTTGAATAGTCCAATTGCGATATTGTTTTCTCAATGCTTGCTCTTCTTCCGAACCATCATTCAAAGCCAACCAAGGCGATATTCCGCTTAAAACTCGACCTAATACCTCTACATATTGTACTTGAATGCGATGTTCTTTATTGTCAACTGCAACAGAAGTAATTTGAGGCATATTGATCTTTAAACTGTCATGAGCCAGACTACGCATAACCGGTCTTGCCATACGATCCATCTCCTTTAGCCAAAAGCCTCTTGAAGTTTCTTTCCATGCCATAGGATTTCTCTTCTGTCCATATGTAACAGCGACGAAGCATATGAATATCCATAATGTCCATACATTTTTCATCATTACTCGCTTAAATATCTATACATTTCAACACCTGCCAATAAAAATGCTCCGACACCGAATGGCGATGTTGAATGGGCATCAACCACTTGACCCGGTATGGCCTTTTCTCCTATAGGCTGAATATAACCTACTTTTCCATCACGCTGTAAAGCAATAGTACTTAAATAATACCATCCTTTTTTTGCAGCACCCTCAAATTCCTTTTTGTTCAGAATACCATTATTAATGCCCCAAAGAAGTCCATAAGTAAAGAATGCCGTTCCACTGGATTCTTTACCGGGTGCATGTTCTGGATCCAACATACTTCTCGTCCAGAAACCCTCCTTCTGTTGACACGCTACAATAGCATCGGCCATATCTTGAAAACGTTTTACATAATGTTTATAATGAGCATTGTCTTTGGGTAGATCTTGTAGCACTTTTGCTAATCCTGCAAATACCCAACCATCACCTCTTGCCCAAAAGTCTTTTTTTCCATGAGCAGTCTTATGTTTTGGATAAACGTATTTCGCATCCCTATAATACAATTTTTCATCCTTATCATACATGATACCATCTGCATACTCCAAATATTCATGAAGTTTTTCTAAATAGAGCGGGTTTTTAGTTAAATTGTACATCTTAGTCATCACGGGCATAACCATATACAGTCCATCTGCCCACCACCAGTAATCATGATGTTTGGAATGAATTTGATAATTCATCACTTCTTGCGCTCGAGCTATCTTGTAAGCTTTAGGAGCGATATGATAAAGATCAATATACGTTTGAAAACAGATCTGCCAATCGCCAAATAACACATAGTCATCGGTCTCCCCATAGCTATATTTCCAATCCGCTTTATCAGTTGATTTTGCACCCTTCCATTCATTAAAATCTGCCCAATCTTCGGTATATTTTAAGAAGTTTTTATTTTTAAACTCTTTATAAAACTCCATATTACCACTGTGATAAGCGGCTTGATCCCAAAATGCCCAAACTTGAGGCTTATGATGGGTCTGCCAATATTGATTCGCAACATTCAATTGGGCCAAAACATCACTCTTTTTAAAGTCTTGTCCAAAGACAGAATAAGTAATCAGAAGAAAATAAACAAGAACGTATTTGTGCATATCTTAAAATTTTAAGGTTTAAAAAATCCAATCAACAGGGTTTAGCAGATGTAAATATGATTGAAGATTGGTTATCCAAATCTAGATAAAATCAATACAGTCGATGTTTAATTTTAGTTTATTCAACATACAAAATGGGATCATTTTATGATTATAGCCATTGATTACATGTTTCTTTTGACTAAAAACGCATTTTTAAGGAGCTTTTGATAAAAAAGAGACACAAACAAGAAAGTAATCAATTTCTAAAATAAATGTTTATATTACATTTATTTTAAATAACATTCTATATCTTTAAAGAAGATACCAATTTGAATCTGACTTTTTGAACCATTTAGATGCTCAAGTAAGACGGAAAAAATGAGCTATTTAAAGCTAACCATTATTGATTAAGGAATTAAATTAAGTTTCCCTTTTTTCTTGTGTTATTTAATTCATTGGCTCTTTAGACAAAGTTGATGCAAAAGAGATATAAGTGAAGAACAAATTGTCGATCTGATTAGATTAAACCAATTGATTATGAAAAATACATATCAAACCTTCTTCTTCATTATATATTTACTTTTCCATATCCAAGTTAGTGGTCAACAAATGGGATTGAATCCCATTACCAAAAATAATGAATTACCCTCATTGACAATCAATCAAACTTGTCAGGATAAGGATGGGTATATCTGGTTTGCTTCTACACAGGGATTAAGCAGATATGACGCCTATAATATTTTAAATTTCAAATTGAAGACCAATGATGGTAAAACGGCTACCAACCAGAACATTAAAACACTAGTAGAATATCATAATTACCTCATTCTAGGTACAGAAAAAGGATTATATACATTAGAAAAAGAAAGCTATGTGATCAAACCCTTCAAAAATAACCTCCAATCTGCAACACGTATTACAACATTACTGATTGATAAAAAAAACAGATTATGGGTAGGATCAGACAATGGTATTGTGGTATATAACAAAGACTTATCCATTATCCAAAACTATCAAGATGATCATAATTCCATTTACAAAATACCACCGAGGACTGTTAATACCATATTTGAAGATAAAAAAGGCAATATTTGGATAGCAATTTGGGAACAAGGGTTATTTAAATTAGATATACAAACAAATCAATTCGTTGCGTACCCAAAACTTGGAACACGTAACAATCCTTTTAAATTATTTGAAGATCATAATAAACAACTCTGGGTATGTACCTGGGGGGATGGGATTTATTTATTTAATCCAGACAATAGAAAGAATTTATATCAAGAAATAGAAATCAAAAACAAGCGTCGAAATATTGGAAAGGAAGATTTATTCTATAACATCGTTCAAGATCGGCATCGCAATTATATTTGGATACTTTCATTTTCTGGTATCTCTACTTTTCAATATATAGATGGTGCACTTCAAGAAGTAAATATGGCTCCCCATTTTGATCATACAACCAATATCTTCAATGATATTTATCAAGATAGATCAGGAACATTATGGTTGTCTATCGGTGGGAAAGGAATATCTACGATTAGTTTTGATAAACCTCTCATTCAAAATTACACCTTTAAAGAAATTAAAAGTCGATATAGCATTGCGCCCAATGTAAATATGTTATATCGAGATAAAAAGGGTATCTTTTGGTTTAATCTAGAGCGTTTTGGCTTTGGAAGTTTAAATCCTAAAGATGGTTTATTAAATACCTATAGTAACGCCAATTTACGCGAATTAATATCCATTAGAGCTGCCAGCTGCGCCATTGATGTACAGCATGAACTGTGGGTCGGTTCTGCTTATGAAGCAACTATAAACGTTTTCAAAAAACAGCATAACAATATCAAGTTAGACTATAAGATTGATCTAAAACGTGAAGCCAATCACTCCGGGGTTCCCATCTTCTTTTTTCAAGATAGTCAATCGAGAACTTGGATAGCGACCAACCAAGGTGTATTATATAGTGATCCAAAAAGCAAAAAAATAAAACTCATCACAAAAATAAAAGATCAAGCGGTTAGCATTGCTGAAGATAAAAAATCAAATATCTGGATTGCTACTAAAGGAAGCGGCATTTATTACATCAATAAAAATAATCCTGAACAGATCATCCAACATATTGGTCAATCAACAGCAGTTCTCAAAACAAATCAAATTGAATCCTTAGATGTTGATAAAAATGATAATCTATGGATTGGAACCAAAGATAATCGCTTACTCTATTATCAAAGAGATTTAAAGAAAATGGAGGAATTGGCAAATTCGGCTTTATTTGGAAAGAACCAACTATTGGATATCGTTTGCCTAAATAATACGGTATGGCTTTCCAGCACCCGAAATATATTTAAAATAAATGCACTCAATAAAGATATTTTGGAATTTACATCGACTGACAGCCTGCAAGTCAATATGTTTTCCAAAAGAGCATTTACGATTGATAAAAAATCAAACTCGGTCTACTTTGGAGGATATAACGGAATGGTTAGATTGGACGATAATAGCAATATCCCAAATTATAAAGCTAAAGTGCAAGTAACAGATATCAAGATTAATAATAAATCCATTGTCCTTGAATCCAATCAGAAAAAATTTAATTTTAATCAACAGATACTAACATTAGAACCCGAAGACCAAAATATAGAATTTTCCTTTTCATCCCTTGGCTATACCCAGGATAATAAACTTCGATATGCCTACAAGTTAGAAGGTATTGATCAGGATTGGATCAATGCATCCCGAGATCGGATTTTTGCAGCATATAATAATTTAGGAAAAGGATCTTATCGTTTTTTAATAAAATCTACTGATTTAAATAATAAATGGAATACGACGATTACTAAAATTAATATTTACAAAAAGGCTGCATTTTATGAGAGTAACTTAGCCTATTTCTTATATGCGTGTCTACTGATTGGTATATTTTACTATTTCATAAATTTTACTTTACACCGTTTAAAATTAAGAAATGATCTAAAAATAGCCCAAATAGAAAAAGAAAATGCACATGCACTGGCACAGTCCAAACTCAGCTATTTTACAAGTATTTCTCACGACTTGTTAACACCACTAACCATTATTTCTTGTTTAGTAGACGATGTTCAAATGACCACAAAGCATCATTTAAGTCAGTTTGAAAAAATGAGATTGAATCTAGATCGCCTAAAACGCTTATTGCAACAAATTTTGGATTTCCGAAGAATAGAAAATAATTTGATGGAATTGAAAGTTAGTCAAGAATATCTGCCCACATTTATAAATCAATTGAGCCATGTGTTTTTTAACCCGTTAGCCATTCGAAAAAATATTGAATTTGAAATCAATCATGGAGAGTGTACAACAGATATCTACTATGACGCGGATAAAATGGATAAGATTCTTTTCAATTTACTCTCGAATGCCTTTAAATACACACCTAGAGGTGGTAAAATCACCTTGTCATACTATATTAAAGAAGATAAAAAACAAAAACTGCTCTATCTTTTTGTACGTGATAATGGCATTGGAATCGATAAAGATGAGTTAGATAAAATATTTAAACCATTTTATAACAATAAGTCATTTGTAAATCAAGAAAGCAATGGGATTGGTCTCTCGGTAACAAAGGAGTTAGTTGATATTCATTTTGGTAAAATTACTGTTGAAAGTGTTCCTGATCAAGGAACCTGCTTCCAAATCATATTACCAGTTGATCAGGAATTTTATGTCAAAAATGGTATTCAGATATGGAACGAATCTTTTGCTAAAAAAGACGAAATTACTTACGAAGCAGACAAATTCACAACAGCTATCATTGAAGATACGAATGAAAATTCAAAACAACTACATATTCTATTAGTAGAAGACAATGAAGATCTTCAACAAACCATGTTTAGCATTTTATCAAAAAAATATCATGTTCACGTTGCCTCTGACGGTAAGCAAGGACTCGATCTTTTAAATAAAAATGAAATTGATATCATTGTTAGTGATATCATGATGCCTGAAATGGATGGGCTTTCTCTGTGCAGAGCTGTCAAACAAAATATGGAAATCAATCATATTCCAATATTGTTGCTAACTGCCAAAAATAGTATGGAAGATCGTATAGAATGCTATCAAGCTGGAGCTGAAGGTTACATCAGTAAACCTTTTGACATTCAAGTTTTAGAAGCCAAAATACAGAGTTTTATCATCAATAAACGGACGAAGCAAATCAACTTCAACAACAACACACAAATTAATATCGCTACTTTGGATTATACGCCTGTTGATGAACAGTTTTTACAACGGATGATCAAAGTTGTTGAAGAAAATTTAAGTGATGATCAATTTGATATTATCAAGCTCGGTGAGATTCTGGCACTATCCAAATCAACTTTGTATCGTAAAACCAAAGTTTTGCTAGATTTATCTCCAAGTGAATTTATAAAGAATATTCGCCTTAAGCATGCATATCAAATGATGGAAAAAGATAAATCAATTACAGTTAGTGAAGTGGCATTCGCGACAGGTTTCTCTGACCCAAGATACTTTGCAACTTGCTTCAAGGCATCATTTGGGATAACTCCTACTGAGTTTCAAAAAAATACAACTGCACAACATATTTGATCAAACTGTCTTTTTCATCTTTTAACTATCCATATCATCGATAATTTACTTATTTTTAATAATAAATAGCAAAATACTTTTTGAAAAAATACATATTATTTCTTGATACAGAAACCTCAGGGTTACCCGAAAAATGGGATAAAAAATATAACAATACACAAAATTGGCCCCGTGTACTTCAAGTTGCATGGATAATATATGATTCAGATTTTAATGAAATTACACGCACAAACAAATATATTTATGAACCCTTTATTTTTATCAGCCGAGAATCTGAGAAAATTCATGGTATAACACCACAGTTTTTAAGAGAAAATGGTGTCAACAAAAAAGATGTATTACGTAAATTAGCTTATGATTTAAAAAAATACAATCCCTTAATTGTTGGACACTTTTTATCATTCGATTTACAAGTCCTTGCTGCTGAATTTGTCAGAACTAAACTCAACATGCCATTTAACCATTTAATTTATTTCTGCACACTATGGCATAGTAAAAAGTATGTCAGAAATCCCCATAGAGTTCACCTGAATCTTTCACTGCTCCATGAGATATTATTCTCGACCATACCTCAGTCTTTACATAATGCAGTAACGGACGCCGAAATAACTGCAAAATGTTATTTTGAGATGGCTAACAGAAATGAACTGACGTCCGAAGATATTGAAAATCAACAGGCCCGTTTCTTTAATTTATTTCAAATCTAATTTTGAACCTATGCATAATTCTGAAATTATTTTATCCCTATTAAAAACTACAGCCCCTTTCCATGTACTGCAAGAATCTGTACAAAAAAGTTTAGTGGATCTGATGACAAAATGCACATTTTCAAAGGAAGAACTTATTTACCGACAAGGAATAACAGATATAGATGGAGTAGATCTCATTTACAAGGGACAGTACGAAACATTCTTTCTCGATAACATGGAGAATAAACGATCAATCGAAATCCACGAAAATCCTTATTGTTTTGGCGGAATTTCAGTGCTTTTAAATCGCAAAAAAGCATTAAAATCAGTAATGGTAAAAAAGGGGACAATCATATATCGATTGCCTCGTAAAGATTTTTTTGAACTTTGCAACGCCAATGAGGAGTTCTTTCATTTCTTCACAAATGCTTTTGGCCGTAAAATGCTGGAAGAAGAATTTTCACATTTTGTAAAATCCCCTGCATCATTTGAAGAAAGTTATTACGCAGCAGATCAACTCTACTCCCGTAAGATTGATAATATCATTTATAAAGATATCGTCTCAACAGATTACAATACACCCATTTATGAAGCTGCAAAAATAATGTCATCCAATAAAGTGAGTTGCATTTTTATTATGGAGAAAGATAAAATTGTTGGGTATGCAACAGATATAACACTCCGAGATAACGTTATTGCAAAACAAATCCAGGCTGATAAAGCTATTGGAACCGTTATGGATAATCCTATCGTTAGTATTTCTAACCAGGCAATTCTATACGAAGCGGTATTGATGATGTTTAGAACAAAAACGAAGTATTTATTAGTTGAAAAAGATGGAGAGTACGTTGGCTTCTTGAGCCGTAACCGCTTATTAAGCGAACAGGGACAATCACCTTTAGTTTTTATACAATCCGTAAAGCTCGCGGAGTCTTTAACCGAGCTTAAGGATAAGTGGGATAATGTACCGAAAATCATCAACCAATTACTCGGCCGAGGTGTCAATGCCGCTGTTGCAAACCAGGTTATTACAATGATTGCTGATACCATTGCCATAAAAGTGATTGAGAAAACGATTCACAATATGGGACCTCCCCCAGCTAAGTTCGTATTTATGGTAACAGGAAGTGAGGGCAGAAAAGAGCAGACCTTAAAAACCGATCAGGACAACGCCATTATTTATGAAGATAAAGCCAATGAGCAACGTGAGTATGTGAGAGACTACTTCCTCAAATTCGCCAACCAAGTTTCAGATGACTTAAATAAAATTGGATTTGTCTACTGTACAGGAGGATATATGGCCAGTAATCCCGCATGGACACATTCATTATCACACTGGAAAAATAATTACAAAAGTTGGATCGAAGATACCATACCAGAAAATGCTATTAAATTTTCCACCTTCTTTGATTGTAGAAGACTGTATGGTGACCAGGGAATCATTGATGAACTTAAATCTTTTCTCAACCACGAATTACAAAAACCCAACGAACGTTTTTTTTCTTTTATAGCGAAAAATGCTTTGCAATATGAACCACCGCTAACCTTCTTCAATGCCATCAAAACACAGACTATTGGCACTTCAGAATTTCTAAATATCAAAAAAGCAATGAATCCGATTGTAGATCTCGTACGGGTATATGCATTAAAAAACCGAATCTATGAAGAAAATACCGGAGTTAGACTTAAGAAGTTAGTAGAAATAGGAGTTTTCACACAATCCCAATATGAAGAACTTAGTCAATCCTATTATTATTTAATGGCTCTTAGATTAAAAAATCAAGCAAATCAAATTATAACAATAAAATCAAATCCCGATAATTACATCCGAATTGACAGTCTAACGAAAATAGAAAAAGCAACATTAAAAGAAATTTTTAAAACTATTAGTAATTTTCAATTAGGTATAAAATTTAAATTCACAAACAACCTTTTAGGATAATTCCGATCGCATTAGACTAAAAGATCTCTTTAATTTATTATAAACAGACCACATGAATATGCAATTTATAATAAATTTAAAATTTAAAGCCTCAAATCTTAACTTTTTAGTATATATTAGAAGCAATCATTACTTTTGTAAAAATCTGTAACATCAATTTATATATGCATATTTTAAAATCATTAATTATCACTGTATCTCTTCTATGTGCGCAACAGCAATTCGCATCGGCTCAAGCTCCAGTAGCTCAACCAACAACAGCGAGTGCTAATAAGTTTGGCCCAGAAGGTTTGAGTAAAGGTAGTCTTGCAAATCAGTTTGACCATTTGAACTACATATCAAAAAATAATTATGATTTCAAGATGGTGCGCAAAACAAATCTTGAAATTATCAAAAAAAATGTAGTAGATACTGTAAGTAAACTTCAGAAAGAAATTAACACCTTAAAGTCTGCTAGTTCTAATTATGGATCAACAACAAAAGGTTTACAAGATAGTGTTCAAATTTTAAAAGATCAATTAGCACAAGAGCAAGAAAAAGTAGATAGTTTTTCATTTTTAGGTATCAATACGACAAAGTCAGCTTATAGCAGTATCGTGTGGATAATTATTGCTGTACTTTTAATCAGTACCGTTACATTTTTATTCTCTTACCGCAAGGCTAAGGTGAATACTGATGAATATCAAAAAACAGCAGATCAAGCACAAGAAGAGCTTGCGTTATTCCGTAAAAAAGCACTTGAAAAAGAACAAGCTCTAAAACGTCAACTTCAAGACGAGTTAAATAAGAAATCATAAGATTCTAAGATAGATAAATAGGGGCAATTCGCATGATGTGAATTGCCCCTATTTTATTGGATGATAGATCAAAACGATTATAGAAATAAAAAATACAAGGAGGTTTTTTCTCCCAATCATCTACTTTCGAAAATTAAAATCACCTGATTAACAATAATTATGATCATATCAGCTATCATGATTTGTTAAAAATAAAGATTTCTTGATCTCCTCAAGCTGTATAGCTAAAAATAAAAGATCCAGAAAAAATGCCATTAAGAAGCATAGGCACGTATTATGGAGCCAAAGATGATTTTTTCAGCGAACCCAGTCAATTAGAATGAATAACAAATTGACATATTTAAATAAAAAAGAATTTAATTGAAATTTCTATTTGTTTTTCAGCGACAATAAGCTTATTTTTGCTGACCAAAAAGAGGCGGTTTTTATTGCCTTTATAAAATTGATTAATAAATATTTAGTCCCTATAATATGCCCAATATTGGTAAAATAGCGCAGATTATCGGCCCAGTGGTTGACGTCAACTTCGCCGACAATGAAAATCTACCTAGAATTTACGATGCCTTGATTATCGAAAGAGAAAATGGTCAGCGTGTCGTTTTAGAGGTTCAACAACACTTAGGTGAGGAACGTGTTCGTACAATTTCTATGGATGCAACCGAAGGTTTGGTTCGTGGAATGAAAGTTGTCGACACAGGTGCTCCAATCAAAATGCCTATTGGTGAAGAAATTAAAGGTCGTGTATTCAACGTTGTGGGTGATGCCATTGACGGGATCAAAAATTTAGATAAAACAAATGGTCGTTCGATCCATAATGTTCCACCTAAATTTGAAGATTTATCGACTGAAACTGAAGTACTTTTTACAGGTATTAAAGTAATCGATTTATTAGAGCCTTATTCTAAAGGTGGTAAAATTGGATTATTTGGTGGTGCCGGTGTAGGTAAAACTGTATTAATCCAAGAATTAATCAATAATATCGCAAAAGGACACGGTGGTTTATCTGTATTTGCTGGTGTTGGAGAACGTACACGTGAAGGTAATGACTTACTACGTGAGATGTTGGAATCAGGCATTATCAAATACGGTGAGCATTTCATGGAAGAGATGGAAAAAGGTCAATGGCCTTTAGATGCTATCGATACTGAATTAATGAAAGAATCAAAATGTACTTTCGTATTCGGTCAAATGAATGAGCCTCCAGGTGCGCGTGCACGTGTTGCTTTATCAGGTTTAACAATCGCTGAATATTTCCGTGATGGTGAAGAAGATGGTAAAGGTAAAGACGTATTATTCTTTATTGATAATATCTTCCGTTTTACACAAGCTGGTTCTGAAGTATCTGCTTTATTAGGCCGTATGCCTTCTGCAGTAGGTTACCAACCAACTTTGGCAACAGAGATGGGTTTAATGCAAGAGCGTATCACATCTACTAAAAATGGATCAATTACATCAGTTCAAGCGGTATATGTACCTGCCGATGATTTAACTGACCCTGCACCAGCGACAACATTCGCTCACTTAGATGCAACAACAGTATTGTCTCGTAAAATTGCTGAGTTAGGTATTTACCCTGCGGTAGATCCATTAGATTCGACATCTCGTATCTTAAGCCCTGCAGTTTTAGGTAACGAGCATTACGATACAGCACAGCGTGTTAAAGAAATCTTACAACGTTATAAAGAATTACAAGATATCATCGCTATCTTAGGTATGGATGAGTTATCTGAAGAAGATAAATTAACAGTACAGCGCGCACGTCGTGTTCAACGTTTCTTATCTCAACCTTTCCACGTTGCGGAGCAATTTACAGGTTTAAAAGGTGTATTAGTAGACATCAAAGATACAATCAAAGGATTCAACATGATTCTTGATGGTGCAGTTGATGAATATCCTGAAGCAGCTTTCAACTTAGTAGGTAGCATCGAAGAAGCAATCGAAAAAGGTAAAAAATTATTAGCTGAAGCAGTTTAATTAGATATTAGACATTAGATATGAGGTAATGGAAACGCTATTATCTCATATCTATTTGAAGACCTCAAGTTCTCAAATTTCAAATCTCAAATCTTATATCTAAAAATAATGAAATTATCTATAATCACTCCAGACAAAATAGTATTTGAAGGTGATGCAACTGCGGTAACTGTTCCAGGAACTTCAGGATCTTTTCAAATATTGAAAGATCACGCGGCTATCATTTCGACTTTGGAAGACGGAAAAGTAATTGTTCAGCAAGGTAAAGACGAGCAGATCTTAAACATCAAAGGTGGTGTTGTAGAAGCTAAGAATAATGTCGTTACCATTTTGGCCGAAGGAATTATTGAAGCATAATCATCATACGATGATCTCAAAAGCCTCTTATTAAAAAATAAGAGGCTTTTATTTTTTCAACACATTCTAAACAAATTGTTGAAAAAATAATATAAAACCTGAAAATGATTTCCCTCTTAACATGTCAATAGAATAGTCGCATATCCTTCAACCTAAAATAAACATCATTTGTCCACAATGTGGATAAGTTGACAAAATAGTGCATATGCATCAAGATTAGTTTTTCTCCTTATACTAAGACAAGAAAATCATCTCATACAAACACTTTAGAAGACTCTTAAATTCCATCATAATAAGAACGTGCTGACCCATTCTTGACATTTCCCTACACAGATCCACAAGACACATCAATCTAGCACCAAGCAATCTGAAAGCTAGCAACAATTTGTTTAAAAACTAGGTAACTTATCGGTTCCCATTTCTCCAGTTTTTACAACCTCTCCCCCATCATCCCATTTAAAATTTTTCCCACATATTGTTCATTAACAATAGTCTCATGAATCAAAAAAAACGGAGGATAACTTCAAAGAAATAATACTCAAAAAAATAAAAAGAATAAGGAATTATCAATTTTTAAGAAGAATTTGAGGTCAAAATGAAAAAAAAAGTTTTTGAGCCAAGTAGACCGATTTTAAATACGGTCTACTTACTGCATTCTAAAATATCACTAATATTGAAAATATAAAAATTTAATTTTGCAAAAAACAAATAATCAAAATTATATACTTAATCAAAAAAGTTAGATAAGGCTATTGCCAATTATTTTTATTCGGAGTAACTTAAAGAAATAATTTCAGCAGTAAAGTTTACGCTTAAATTACATTTACCCAAGGGAAACAAAAACAGGTCATTTTCTAATTATTACTAATAGGGAGGGTAGATAACAAGGTTATGAAATATTACGACGAGAACACATTAATTTACTTAGACGGATCGTACGTCAAAGCTTTTGCTACAGGTCTTGACCTGTATACTCAAGCTTTGCATTATGGATATGGTGCGTTTGAGGGTCTTAGGGCATATAACACCCACAATGGACCTCGTATTTTTAAAGCTCTGGAACACTTTGAGCGTCTAGAGAAGTCATGTGATGCAATCAATATACCATATACATGGGATAATAGGGAGTTGATTGACCGTGCTTATGAATTATTATCCATCAACAATCTACGTTCAGCCTACATTCGTCCATTGGTATTCTCTGGATCCAACATGCACCTCACTTCATCAACTGAAGCTCGGATCATGATGGCTGCATGGGAATGGGGACCTTATTTAGGACAAAATCTATTAAAGGTTGAAATATCGGATATTCAGCGACCAAGTTCAAAAGCATTTCCGATTTCCTCAAAAATATCAGGCCAATACATCAACTCCATTTTAGCAAGCAGTAAAGCAATAAAAAATGGATATGACGAAGCACTGTTGTTAGATCAGGATGGTTATGTAGCACAAGCATCAAGTGAAAACTTATTTATTGAAAAAGATTTCAAACTGTATACACCGCCTATCCAGAATATTTTTCCTGGCATAACCCGAAAAAACGTCATTCTGATCTGTAAAAAATTAGGAATTGAATTAATTGAGAAAAGGTTGACAGTCCAAGATATCCACGAAGCAGATTCAGCTTTTCTATCAGGAACGGCAGCAGAAATAATAGGAATAAAACAAGTCGATCACATTATTTATAAAGAAGATTGGGAGCATACAATAGGTGCTTCTATACAAAGACGATATAAAAATTTAGTATTAGAGAACGAGAACTATGAAGTCATCATCTGATAAAGAACAAATCTTGAATAAATACAGCCGTACATTCACACAAGACGAAACACAACCCGCAGCAAAAGCAATGCTATATGGTATTGGTCTTACAGATGCGGACATGGAAAAAGCTCAAGTAGGTATTGCGAGTATGGGTTATGATGGAAATACCTGTAACATGCATTTAAATGATCTTGCGCAAGTTGTTAAAAAGGGCGTATGGGCAAGTGATTTAGTTGGTTTAACCTTCGGAACAATTGGGGTCAGTGATGGTATGAGTAATGGTACAGAAGGTATGCGTTATTCATTAGTCAGTAGAGATGTCATAGCAGATAGCATTGAGACAATCTGTGGTGGGCAATATTATGATGGATTGATTGCAATACCTGGATGTGATAAAAATATGCCTGGTGCTGTAATCGCAATGGGCCGTTTAGATCGCCCAGCAATAATGGTTTACGGTGGAACAATTGCACCCGGTCATTATAAAGGAGAAGATCTAAATATTGTTTCCGCATTTGAGGCTTTAGGGCAAAAAATATGTGGTAATATTTCCGACGAAGATTACGATGGTGTAATCCGTAATACATGTCCCGGAGCAGGTGCCTGCGGAGGAATGTACACAGCCAATACAATGGCCGCTGCCATCGAAGCATTAGGAATGAGCTTACCTTATTCATCATCCAATCCTGCCGTATCACAAGATAAAAAAGATGAATGTTTAGAAGCTGGTAAATATATCCGCATCTTATTAGAAAAAGATATTAAACCTTCAGATATCATGACACGCAAAGCATTTGAAAATGCCATCCGTGCGATCATCATACTAGGAGGAAGTACAAATGCCGTATTACACTTTATTGCAATTGGTAAATCAGTAGGTGTAGATATCACACAGGATGATTTCCAACGTATGTCGGATGAAACACCGGTTTTAGCTGATTTTAAACCATCAGGTAAATACTTAATGCAAGATTTACATCAATACGGTGGAATCCCTGCAGTTTTAAAATATTTATTAAACGAGGGATTACTACATGGTGACTGTTTGACTGTAACAGGAAAAACATTAGCTGAGAATTTAGCAGATGTGAAATCCGTAATAGATTATGATCAAAAGATCATTCATAAACTAGCCGATCCTATTAAAGCAAATGGCCATTTACAGATTCTATATGGAAACTTAGCCGAGAAAGGTTCTGTCGCAAAAATTTCAGGAAAAGAAGGAGAGAAATTTGTCGGGCCCGCACGTGTATTTGATGGAGAGCAAGATTTAATCGCAGGGATTTCTTCAGGTCGTGTCAAAAAAGGAGATGTAGTGGTGATCAAAAACGAAGGACCAGTTGGAGCACCTGGAATGCCAGAGATGCTAAAACCTACTTCAGCTATTATTGGTGCAGGATTAGGAAAATCTGTCGCATTAATCACAGACGGAAGATTCTCTGGAGGTACGCATGGTTTTGTCGTGGGACACATTACCCCTGAAGCGTATAAAGGAGGTTTGATCGGATTAGTAGAAGATGAAGATATCATTGAAATCGACTCGGTCAACAATACACTAAACTTAAAAGTCGACGAAGCAACAATTGCTGCTAGACGTGCAAGATGGAAACAACCAGCATTGAAAGTAACAAAAGGAGTCCTTTACAAATATGCCAAAACTGTTGCTGACGCTTCAGAAGGCTGTGTAACAGACTTATAAAAGCAAGACCGAATAATCAACACAAACAAAAGAATTACAAATCGAATAAATTGAAAATAATGAGTACGCTGGAAAAAACTGAAAGCAAGGAATGTACAAAGCAACCTCAACCCGTTAGTCAATTAACAGGTTCGCAGGCGGTATTAGAAGCCTTACTATGTGAAGGTGTTGATACCGTATTTGGATATCCTGGAGGAGCGATCATGCCGATCTATGATGCATTATATGATTATAATGAAAAATTAACTCATATTTTGGTCCGTCACGAGCAAGGTGGTATCCATGCTGCACAAGGGTATGCAAGAACCTCTGGCCGCCCTGGTGTTGTATTTGCAACTTCTGGTCCTGGAGCAACAAATTTAGTTACTGGTTTAGCCGATGCTATGATCGATAGCAACCCTATCGTCTGCGTCACTGGACAGGTATTCGCAAGTTTATTGGGTACAGACGCCTTTCAAGAAACAGACGTTATTAATATTACCGCTCCTGTCACAAAATGGAGTTACCAAGTAACAGAAGCATCCGAAATTCCGATGGCATTAGCAAAAGCATTTCATATCGCTAGTACAGGTCGACCTGGCCCCGTATTGATCGATATTACGAAAAATGCACAAATGGAATTATTCGATTATCAAGGTTATGAAAAATGTACGCACATCCGCTCGTACCGTCCATCTCCTATTGTAAGAAAAGAGTATGTACAGGAAGCTTCTGCTCTAATCAATAGTGCACAAAAACCATTTATCTTATTTGGTCAAGGTATTATTTTAGGTAAAGCTGAGCAGGAGTTTAAAGATTTCTTAGAAAAATCAGGCATACCTGCTGCAGCCACAGTAATGGGTCTTAGTGCACTCGAAACAGATCATCCACAACATGTTGGTATGCTTGGAATGCATGGTAACTATGCACCTAATGTGATGACTAACGAATGTGATGTTTTAATCGCTATAGGTATGCGTTTTGATGACCGTGTAACAGGACGTCTTGACAAATATGCAAAACAGGCAAAAGTAGTACATTTAGATATTGACCCTGCCGAAATTGACAAAAATGTTCAAACAACAGTTCCTGTTTGGGGAGATTGTAAAGAAACCTTACCGCAACTCACTGAATTGATCGACAAAAAAGAACATACCGATTGGTTAGAACAGTTCAGAACCTTAGAAAAAGAAGAAATTAAAGAGGTTATCCAAAATGAGCTTCATCCAACAGGTGATGTACTAACAATGGGCGAAGTGATCAATCTTTTAAATGAACTGACTGAGGGAAATGCGATTATCACGACCGATGTTGGACAACATCAAATGGTAGCCTGTCGTTATGCAAAATTCAATCAATCAAAATCTAATGTTACTTCAGGAGGATTAGGAACCATGGGATTTGGTCTACCTGCAGCAATAGGTGCCTGGTATGGCGCACCACATCGCGATGTTATTGCTATTATTGGTGATGGGGGATTCCAGATGACACTCCAAGAATTGGGTACTATCATGCAATTTGGTGCTAAAGTAAAAATCCTGATTCTAAACAATCAATTCTTAGGAATGGTTCGCCAATGGCAACAGCTTTTCAATGAAAAACGCTATTCTTTCGTGAATATTACTAGTCCAGATTTTGTTGCTTTAGCAAAATCATACTATATAGAGGGACAAAAAGTTTCAGAAAGAGATCAGTTGAAAACAGCTTTGAAAACCATGTTGGAGCACGATAGCGCCTACCTTTTAGAAGTAATGGTTGGAAAAGAAAACAATGTGTTCCCAATGGTTGCACAGGGAACTAGTGTTTCAGAAATTAGATTGAAGTAAAATGGAAAAACAAGAATATACAATCACGATTTATACAGAAAATTCTATCGGCATGATCGGTAGAATATCAACCATATTCTCAAGAAGAAAAATTAATATCGAAAGTTTAAACACTTCTCCTTCCGAAGTAGAAGGGATTCATCGCTTTACGATTTTAATTACTGAAATAGAAGAAGTAGTACGCAAATTATGCCGTCAAATCGAAAAACAGGTAGAGGTACTCAAAGCATACTACAATACTAACGATGAAGTAATCTGGCAAGAACAGGCTTTATACAAAGTTCCAACAGAAGTCATTACAGAAAAGGTGTACGTAGAAAGACTGTTACGTCAATATGGCGCATCTGCAGTTGTTATCCGCAAAGACTACACCGTCTTCGAAACCGCTGGTCATCGTGAGGAAATTGATAAGTTAACAGAAGAGTTGACCAAGTATAATTTAATCGAATTTGTACGTGGTGCACGTATCGCTATCATTAAAGAAAGTGCTGGATTTCATGCTAAATTAAAAGAATTTGAACGCAGAGAACCTTCTGAAGATGTCGTTGAAAACGAATATCTCGAAAAAGGAGATGATGTTTTCACCATGTAATGGCAACATTTCTTAACTTTCAAAAATGAGGCAATGTCCTATAAAATCATTGCCTCATTAAAAATTTCGATTAAAAAAGTAAAAAATGACACAACACATATTTGAATTTATTATCAGTAGCCGTAAAGGATTTATAAGATTACTAGATGATTTGACATTAGACGAATTAAATCTTATACCGGAAGGATTCAATAATAATATCTTCTGGAATTTTGCGCATATCGTCGTTTCAACACAAACGTTGAGTTATGTTCGCACCGGTATCTTAGCAGATACGTCATCAGTAAAGTACAATGAAGACTATAAAAAAGATACTAAACCGACACGTAACGTGACACAGGAAGAAGTAGATGAATTGAAAGCATTAGCGCTAACAACCATCGATCAGATTCAAAGCGACTATGAGAAAGGTATTTTTACGACTATCACTCCTTACGCTACAGCAACCTATGGTGCTGAGATGAAAACAATCGAAGAAGTACTGATCGCAACCCTATCGCACGATAATTTGCATTGGGGATATGCCTTAGCACAACGCAAAGCAATTAGAAACAGTAAATAAAATAATCAACAAACCATCAATAAAGAAATTAACAACAACAATGGCAAATTATTTCAACACACTACCACTTAGAGATCAATTACATCAATTAGGTCAAGCAGATTTTATGGACAACAGTCAATTCGCTGACGGTGTAGATGCTTTAAAGGGTAAAAAAATCGTAATCGTAGGCTGTGGTGCACAAGGTTTAAACCAAGGTCTAAATTTGAGAGATAGTGGTTTAGACGTATCATATACTTTACGTAAAGAAGCTATTGAGCAAAAAAGAGATTCTTGGAAAAATGCTACAGATAACAATTTTACAGTAGGAACTTATGAAGAATTAATTCCTACTGCAGATCTAGTAATTAACTTAACACCAGATAAACAACATACTGCTGTGATCAATGCTGTAATGCCTTTAATGAAAGAAGGTGCTACATTGTCCTATTCACACGGTTTCAACATCGTAGAAGAAGGCATGCAAATCCGTAAAGACATTACTGTTATCATGGTAGCACCTAAATGTCCAGGATCTGAAGTACGTGCTGAATATGTACGTGGTTTTGGTGTTCCTACTTTAATTGCTGTTCACCCAGAAAACGATCCACAAGGAAAAGGATGGGCTGAAGCAAAAGCATATTGTGTAGGTACAGGTGGTCACAGAGCTGGTGTATTGAAATCATCATTTGTTGCTGAAGTAAAATCTGATTTAATGGGCGAGCAAACCATCCTATGTGGTTTATTGCAAACAGGTTCTATTTTATCGTTCGATAAAATGGTTGAACAAGGAATTGACGCTGGATATGCATCTAAACTAGTTCAATATGGTGTGGAAGTTATTACTGAAGCACTAAAGCACGGTGGTGTAAGTGGTATGATGGATCGTTTAAGCAATCCTGCTAAAATCAAAGCTTTTGAATTATCAGAAGAATTGAAAGATATCATGCGTCCGCTATTCCAAAAACACCAAGATGACATTATCTCTGGCGAATTCAGTAAAACGATGATGGAAGACTGGGCTAACGGTGATGCAAATCTATTAAAATGGAGAGCTGAAACTGGTGAGACAGCATTTGAAAAAACTCCTGCAGGTGATGTGAAAATTGCAGAGCAAGAGTACTTTGACAACTATACTTTGATGGTTGCTTTCATCAGAGCTGGTGTTGAATTAGCTTTCGAAACTATGGTTGAAGCAGGAATTAAACCAGAATCAGCTTACTACGAATCATTGCACGAAACTCCTTTAATCGCGAATACAATCGCTCGTAAAAAATTATTTGAAATGAACCGTGTTATTTCAGATACAGCAGAATATGGCTGTTATTTATTTGATCAAGCTTGTAAACCATTATTAGCTGATTTCATGAAAACAGTACAAACTGATTTAGTAGGTAAAAACTATAATGCTGGTAAAGACGCTTCAGTAGATAACGCTCAGTTAGTGGAAATTAATGATATTTTACGTAATCATGAAGTCGAAATTGTAGGTCGTAAATTACGTCAAGCAATGACTGCAATGAAAGCTATAAAAACTGTTTAAATTTTCGTAATTTAGACTGCAAAAATTCGGTTGTTTTTAGGAAGTTCCAAAAAAACAACCGAATTAAATTGAAAAATTAACATTAGAGAAGAAAATGTCAAAAACATTAGTAGAAAAAATTTGGGATGCGCATGTCGTCAAACGTGAAGAAGGATTTCCAGATATTATTTATATAGACACCCACCTTATCCATGAGGTAACTTCCCCACAAGCATTCGATGGTCTGCGCAAAAGAGGTTTACCGGTATTTCGTCCCAATCAAACTGTTGCCACGGCAGATCATAATGTCCCCACTTTAAATCAGCACCTTCCCATCAAAGAAGAATTATCACGCTACCAAGTTGATATGTTGACTAAAAACTGTGCTGAATTCGGTATTAACCTATATGGTTTAGGTCACCCCTACCAAGGTATTGTACACGTGATTGGGCCAGAATTAGGGATTACATTACCAGGTAAAACTATGGTATGTGGAGATAGTCATACCTCAACACACGGTGCATTTGGTGCTATTGCTTTTGGAATAGGCACTTCTCAAGTGGAACAAGTTTTTGCAACACAATGCTTACTGCAACAAAAACCAAAAACGATGAAAATCGAAGTAAATGGTGATTTGCAAAAAGGAGTAGGCGCAAAAGATATTATCTTATACATCATTGCAAAAATCTCTGCAGCAGGTGGTACAGGCTATTTTATTGAATACGCTGGTTCGGCAATCCGTTCATTAAGTATGGAAGCTAGAATGACCATTTGTAATATGAGTATTGAAATGGGAGCTCGTGGAGGCTTAATTGCTCCCGATCAAACTACTTTCGATTACGTAAAAGGACGTGAATTCGCTCCTAAAGGAGAAGAATGGGATAAAGCATTAGCATATTGGAAAACATTATATTCTGATGATGACGCACAATTTGATGCTGTATTAGAATTTGATGCAGCAGATATCGCACCGATGATCACCTATGGTACTAATCCAGGAATGGGCATGGGCATTACAGAAAGTATTCCAGCTACACAGTCACAACCTGAATCAGAACAGCCATCTTATCAAAAAGCACTCAACTATATGGGCTTTGCTGATGATGCTCCAATTTTAGGAAAACCAGTAGATTATGTCTTTATTGGAAGCTGTACAAACTCCCGTATCGAAGATTTACGTGAAGTTGCTGCATTTGTTCAAGGAAAACAAAAAGCAGAACAAGTAGAAGTTTGGATCGTTCCCGGCTCAAAACAAGTTGAAAAACAGGCAATCGAAGAAGGATTAGATAAAATTTTCGAAGCGGCAGGATTTCAATTACGTGAACCAGGCTGTTCAGCATGTCTAGGCATGAATGAAGATAAAATTCCTGCAGGAAAATACTGTGTTTCGACATCAAATAGAAATTTTGAAGGACGTCAAGGACCTGATGCCCGCACGATGCTGGTATCACCTTTAACTGCTGCAGCGGCAGCTGTAACAGGTAAAATTACCGATGTTAGGGAGTTGATATAATCTAATTGCTAATAGTAGCTGTTCTTAAATAACTTTTACAAATGTGCCAAATTTGTCAGACAGTCGCAGTCACCGAAAATAAAGTGATTCAACGTGAAGAGCAAAGTGCAAACGCAATCTTTAATCAAAGAACGTTGGAAAAAGATTATCATACATTGAAATCTGCTCTAAAACCAGGATTAAGAGTTTTGGATATCGGTTGTGGAACAGGTGCGATCACAAAAGATATCGCAGCCATAGTCGGCCCATCAGGTGCTGTTGTTGGAATTGATAATACAGAGTCTTTTATTACGGAAGGAAAAAATCTATTTGGTAGTATCCAGAATCTAGAATTGATTCATTGTGATTTACTAGATTTTGACAGCATCGAAAAATTTGACCTGATCGTTTCAGCACGTACTTTTCAATGGATTTCAACACTAGATAAAGCGATTGATAAATTGAAAACGTTATTAAAACCCAATGGGCAAGTATCGATATTAGATTATAATCATGAAGCCATCGATTGGACTCCAAAAATACCCAGAAGTATGGAACATTATTATCACATGTTTTTGATGTGGCGAAATGACGCTGGTATGAACAATAGGATCGGATACGATCTGGATGACATTTTTGAAGAACATGGTTTTGGTCAAATCGAAGTCTTTAACGCCGATGAACATTATGAGCGCAACAACCCATTACACCTAGACAAATTAAAAATATGGTCGCAGGTAGCCAACTCAAAACAAATGGTAGAAGAAGGATATGTGAGCGATCAAGAACGTTTAGATGCTATTAAAGATTACAACAATTGGGCTGATAATTTAGCCGTCAGCATGACTATGAAGCTTAGAGAAGTTAGAGCCGTTTTAAAATAAAACATTGCACTGACAGCAACATAACACGAAAAATATCAAGAGCTTGAAACAGCTCACATATAAAGTGAAACGAGTTGTTCATTGATACAGTTAAAGACAGATACTCGTAAATAATGAAGTGGAGGAAACCATCATGAGGCAAAAGTGGCTCAAAAAAGAGATAGATACTCTTCTCATGATAGCTTCATCACCATTAAATAACAAATTATTTAGATGAAAAAATTTGAAACAATAACAACAACGGTAGTTCCTTTACCGATTGAAAATATAGATACCGACCAGATTATCCCAGCACGCTTTTTAAAAGCGACTACACGGGATGGATTTGGTGACAATTTATTCCGCGACTGGCGTTATGATAGCGACAATCAACCCAAGTCTGATTTTGTAATGAACAACCCTACTTATGTAGGAAAAGTTCTTGTAGCAGGTAAAAACTTTGGCTGTGGTTCCAGTCGTGAGCATGCCGCTTGGGCTATACAGGATTATGGTTTTGATGTTGTGATCAGTAGTTTCTTCGCAGATATCTTCAAAGGCAATGCCTTGAATAATGGCGTATTGCCGATTCAGGTAACAGACGAGTTTTTAGAAACTATTTTTGATACCGTATTTAAAAACCCGAACACAGATATTATCGTGGATCTAGAAAATCAAACCGTTACATTATCTGAAACAGGTGCACAACAATCTTTTGAAATTAATCCTTACAAAAAATCATGTCTTATTAACGGATATGATGATATTGATTTCATCCTAAACAACAAAAGTGCAATCGAAACTTTCGAAAAAACAAGATAATGATAGAACCTGTCGTCCATATTGCCAATTTAACTGTCCAGCACCAATATCATGTGGTACTGCAGGACTTGAATTGGCAAATTGAACCAGGTCAGCACTGGTTAATCGGTGGTAGAAGCGGTACGGGAAAGACTACTTTGGCACAAGCAATTGCAGGCCATATCCCATACAGTGGACTTTTAAAAATTAACTTTAACAGCAGCTCTCCTCTTCCTGCAGAAGTTTTATATGTTTCAAATTGGTATCAATTCACCAATTTAGAAGGCGATAAAAACTTCTATTACCAGCAACGTTACAACAAACATCAAACCAACGATACGTTAACAGTACAGGCCGAATTTCTACATTTTGCAAAAGAAAAACATTTGCAATTTGAAGAGGTAAAACCATACTTTCAAACTTTTGGGTTTGAAGATGTTCAAAACACACAGCTTATAGAATTATCCAGTGGTGAACATAAAAAACTGCAGTTAATTAAAGCGTTATGGCTAAAGCCACAAGTATTGATTATTGACCAACCCTATACAGGTCTGGATCGTCAATCTCGCCAAGAACTTAATCAAGCGTTCGATGATTTAGCACACGCTGGAGTGACTTTGATATTAATCAGTAATGATCAAACAGTGCCAACCTGTATCAATCATTTTGCAGAAATACAGGAAGGTCAGTTACTTGAGGTTTCTTCACAAGCAGCATTCTCACGAGAAAAAGAGCGCGCAAGAAAACCACTTCCACATTTTTTACAGAAATCTCCACGTATTACTTCCCAAACCATGGTAAAAATGTCCAATGTGGATGTAAGGTATGGTGAAAAAGAGGTACTAAAAAAAATTAGTTGGGAAGTAAAAGCAGGTGAGAAATGGTTATTGCAGGGGCATAATGGATCTGGAAAGTCTACGTTATTAAGTTTAATCAATGGAGATCACCCTCAGGCCTATGCCAATGATATTGTTCTTTTCGGTAAACAAAGAGGATCTGGGGAAAGTATATGGGACATCAAAGCTCATTTAGGAATTATTTCACCTGAAATGCATTGGTATTTTGATCAGTCAGCGAAAGTTTGGCAAAGTGTTGCTTCAGGTTTTTTTGATTCCGTTGGACTATTCCGTAATCTCAGCTTTGAAAACCAACAATTCCTCGATCAAGTATTGGATTTCTTTGATTTGAAAGAAGATAAAAATAAATTATTAAATACACTACCCTTAGGCAAACAACGTTTAGCTTTGCTAGCAAGAACAGTGATTAAGAATCCTGAATTATTAATTTTGGACGAACCCTGCCAGGGTCTTGATTACGAACAAACACAACATTTCAATGCAGTTGTAGATGAACTATGCACCTATGGAAAAACATTAATTTATGTTGGCCATTTTGAGACACAGCTACCGACATGCCTTGAAAAGAAAATCATATTAGAAAAAGGAATGGTTAAAACCATTGAAGATATTTTACAGTACGCATAACAGGAAACTATCATGCCCACGCTACTCCCAACATACAAGTAGATATGCGCATGATAGTTTCATCATAAAACATAAAAACGAGTGAAATGGAGTCGATTATCCAATTGAAAACATACACTCAAAATAATTAATCTGATGAAAAAAAATATACTCGTTATTCCTGGTGACGGAATAGGACAAGAAGTAACTATTTGGGGTAAAAAAGTTCTAGAAAAAATCGGACAAAAATATGGTCATGAATTCAGTTTTGATGAAGCGATCATGGGTCACGTTGCTATTGAAGCTACCGGAAACCCATTGCCAGATGAAACCTTAGAAAAAGCAAAATCAAGTGATGCAATCCTATTCGGTGCCATTGGACATGCTAAATACGATAATGATCCATCTGCTAAAGTACGTCCGGAACAAGGATTATTAAAAATCCGTAAAGAATTAGGTCTTTATGCAAACTTACGTCCCATCTTGTTATTTGATGAACTATTAGACGCATCTAGCCTGAAACCAGAAGTATTAAAAGGAACAGATATCCTTTTCTTCCGCGAGTTAACAGGAGACGTATACTTCGGTGAGAAAAATCGTTCTGAAGATAATAATTTCGCTTCAGATCTAATGAATTATAACCGCTATGAAGTAGAACGTATAGCACGTAAAGCTTATGAAGCTGCCCGTACACGTTCTAAGAAATTATGTTCGGTAGATAAAGCAAACGTATTAGAAACATCCCGTCTTTGGAGAGAAGTCGTGCAAGAGATTGCAACAGAATATCCAGATGTCGAAACTGAACATATGTTTATTGACAATGCTGCGATGCAATTGGTGAAAAATCCAAAGAAATTTGATGTGGTACTAACCGCCAACTTATTTGGTGACATTTTAACAGACGAAGCTTCACAGATTGCTGGTTCTATGGGCATGCTAGCTTCTGCATCTATTGGTGACGGTACAGGTTTTTTTGAACCTATCCATGGTTCAGCGCACGATATTGCAGGACAGAATAAAGCCAATCCATTGGCATCGATTTTATCTGTTGCATTAATGTTAGATATTAGTTTTGGTTTACAAGCAGAAGCTAAAGAAGTAACGGAAGCAGTTGCAGCAACATTAAAAGCTGGCTGGAGAACAGGTGATATTGCAAATGTAAATACACCTGCAGACAAAATATTAGGCACACAAGAAATGGGTGCTAAAGTATTAGAATTTATTAAATAGACTGAACAGAGTTTCTAAATTATAAACATAAAGCTATGTTACACGATCCAAATCATCTATACATCTTCGATACCACTCTTCGCGATGGCGAACAGGTACCAGGATGTCAATTAACTACTCCTGAAAAAATCGACATTGCAAAAGATTTGGAGAAACTGGGTGTCGATGTTATTGAGGCTGGTTTCCCAGTTTCTAGTCCCGGAGATTTTCAATCGGTTGTTGAATTATCCAAGGCCGTAAATGATGTTATTATCTGTGCTTTGACACGTGCCAATGAAAATGATATTAAAGTTGCTGCAGAAGCCTTAAAATATGCAAAAAGACCACGTATACATACGGGTATCGGAGCTTCTGATATGCATATCAAGTATAAATTCAACTCCACACGCGAAGAAATATTAGATCGCGCTGTTGCGGCAGTAAAATATGCAAAATCACATGTTGAAGATGTAGAGTTTTACGCAGAAGATGCCGGCCGCGCTGATTTAGTTTACTTAGCGCAAATGGTCGAAGCAGTTATTGCCGCAGGTGCTACTGTTGTCAACATTCCAGATACGAACGGTTACTGTTTACCTGATCAATATGGCGCTAAAATAAAGTTTTTGAAAGAAAATGTTAAAAACATTGATCAAGCGATTATTTCTGCACATTGCCATAATGATTTAGGATTAGCAACAGCCAATTCCATTGCTGCAATCCAAAATGGTGCGCGTCAGGTAGAATGTACCATCAATGGTATCGGCGAACGTGCTGGAAATACCTCTTTGGAAGAAGTGGCTATGATTCTAAAAGTTCATAATCAGTCTTTCGGTAACCTAACTTCAAATATTGACAGCAAGATGTTCACTTACCTTTCACGTAAAGTAAGTGAAATGATGAATATGCCAGTACAACCTAATAAAGCAATTGTTGGGCGTAATGCCTTCGCGCACAGCTCCGGTATTCATCAAGATGGTTTCTTAAAACACCGTGAAACTTATGAAATTATTCGTCCCGAAGATGTGGGATTAGAAGAAGCAGGTATTATCTTAACCGCTCGTTCCGGTCGTCATGCTTTAAAGCATCACTTAGAACGTCTCGGTTACACCTTAGAAAAAGAAGCCCTTGCAGAAACATATGAGCGCTTCCTAATTCTAGCAGATGCCAAAAAAGATATTTGCGACGATGATCTCAGAAGTTTATTCGCAGAAAGCGTTTAATAACACAAAAACTTATTAAAACGTCATTTTGACAAAGAATAAATTTGCAAGTAAAAAGTCAAAAAACTTATTTACTTTTATTCTAAGTCGAAATGACGTTTTTTTATTTGAATAAAAAAAACAATCACCTAATCATAATAGAACAAAATGAGTTTAGATTTTTCTAATTTACAAATCGACTCAGAAAGCACTTACCATCGTATCAAGGACGTCGTCAATCGCACAGCTTTGCAATACAACACTTATCTTTCTGAGAAATATGGCGCAGATGTCTATCTGAAACGAGAAGACCTGCAAATCGTTAGATCATACAAATTAAGAGGAGCATATAATAAAATAATTTCACTGAGCCAAGAAGAGCAGCAGCGTGGTGTCGTTTGTGCAAGTGCTGGCAATCATGCACAGGGAGTTGCCTTCTCTTGTAAAAAGCTCGATATTAAAGGTGTCATTTTTATGCCCGGCCCAACACCAAAACAAAAAATAACACAAACAGAAATGTGGGGCAATGGCAATATCGAAATTATATTGACCGGAGATACTTTTGATGACTGTCAGAAAGCGGCTCGCATTTATACTGAAGAAAATAACATGACCTTCATTCCTCCTTTTGATGATCCAAAGGTTATTGAAGGACAGGGAACAGTAGCCGTAGAAATATTACAAGATTTACCAGATGTTAATGCTGTTTTTATTCCAATCGGTGGCGGTGGACTTTCTGCAGGAACGAGCTACTATTTAAAAAACAAAAATCCCAATATCAAATGCTATGGTGTAGAGCCACAAGGAGCAGCTTCTATGCAGGCAGCATTTACAGCGGGAAAACCTGTCGAACTCGAGAAGATCAATAAATTTGTCGATGGTGCTGCTGTTCAAAAAGTTGGAGACCTTACATTCGAGATCAGCCGCGAATATTTAGATGATATCCGATCGATCCCAGAAGGAAAAATCTGTACCTGCATATTAGAGCTATATAATAAAGATGCAATCGTCGTAGAACCTGCCGGAGCGCTTTCGGTAGCGGCATTAGAGTTTCATAAAGATGAAATAAAAGGAAAAAAAGTTGTCTGTATTATTTCAGGAGGCAATAATGATATCAACCGTATGAGTGAAATCCAAGAATTATCACTCTTATATGAAGGATATAAACATTACTTTATTGTACGTTTCCCAAATCGCCCAGGAGCTTTAAAACTATTCGTATCCGAGGTATTAAGCCCCAAAGATGATATTACCCGTTTCGAATTTATCAAAAAAACCGAACGCGAGCGTGGTCCAGCCTTGATTGGTATCGAACTAAACAACCCGGCAGATTACCAATCGTTGTTACAAAGAATGACGGAAAACAAATTTGAATATATCGAATTAAATAAAGATCAAACCCTATTTGAATACCTCGTTTAAGTGCTTAATGAGAAAAAATAAAAGGGGAATATGCAAAACACATATTCCCCTTTTTGTATTAAAATTTATTAATAGCCTTCTCCAAGTACAACTATTCCTCATTTACACCAAAACTTTACCATACGATCTACCTATGGATCAACAAAACTAAAATTGTGGCATCGATATCTCTAAATACAAGAAATTACTTTAAAAAGCTTACTATCAATTTTTTACTTTAAATTTTTATGTATATTTAATTAAAAAATATTATGAAAACAACAGCTATCTTATTTATGTTAACGATCATTTGTACCACTGTATTTGGACAAACTGATAAAACCAAGAGACCTAGCCCACCTGATAGTGTTAAAGTCACTACTAGTGATGGTGTAAACATTGATGTAAACTACAGCCGTCCATCTTTAAAAGGTAGACAAATTGGTGTTGATATTGTCAAAGTTGGAGAAATATGGCGTACGGGTGCAAATGAAGCAACAACAGTAGCATTTGATAAAGACGTCCTTATTGAAGGTAAAAAATTAACAAAAGGAAAATATAGCTTATATACTATTCCCGGTGAACAAGAAACAATTGTTATTTTCAATAAAACATGGAATCAATGGGGAACAAAATATGATCAAGCACAAGATGCATTACGCGTAAATGTTAGAAATTCAACAAGCACTACACCACAGGAACAATTTAAAATTGATGTGGATAAATCTGGTAAAATTGCATTAATATGGGGCGATCATTTACTACCAGTACAAGTCAAAGCTGCACGCTAATTAAGAATTTCAAAAGAGATCAAACTGTAAAATAACATTTGACATGCGTTAAAAACGCATAAGTATTAAAAAAGCCAGATAATTTCTATCTGGCTTTTTACTAAGGGTTATTTGTTTTTTAAATATTTTTCTAAAAACTTATCCTGTTCCCACAATAGGTGGAAAATATTCTCCTTTGCAACATAACCATGTGCCTCACGCGGTAAAATAACCATACGAACAGGAGCTCCAACATTTTTCAATGCTTGGAAATAACGCTCCGTCTGTAATGTAAAGGTACCCGGATTATTATCTGCCCCCCCATGTACAAGTAATAAAGGAGTTTTCATCTTATCAGCACTTACAAATGGAGACATGGTCATATACAGTTGTGGGTCATCCCAAAAGTTACGTTGTTCGCTTTGAAATCCAAAAGGAGTTAACGTACGATTATAAGCACCAGATCTTGCTATTCCGGCAGCAAATAAATTTGAATTAGATAAAAGATGTGCGGTCATAAAAGCACCGTAAGAATGTCCTCCAACAGCCACTTTCTTTCTATCAATATAGCCTAAACTATCGACCGCATCGATTGCCGCTGCACCATTCGCAACAAGCTGTTCAATAAAAGTATCATTTGGTTCCTGAGTACCCTCGCCAACAATTGGGAATGCGGCATTATCCAATACGGCATACCCTTTAGACACCCAATAAATAAATGATCCATAACTCGGATAGGTAAATTCTTTCGGGTTTGCAGTACTTTGGCCAGCTGTATTTTTATCTTTATATTCTCTTGGATAAGCCCAGATCAACAAAGGAAGTTTTTCCTTATTCTTAAAATCGTAACCTGCAGGCAGGTATAACGTACCTGAAAGATCAACACCATCTTTACGTTTATAATTCAAGATCTCTTTGTGTACTTTTTCTAAATTCGTAAATGGATTTTCCAACTGTGTCAATGCCTTTTGTTTTCCTGTTTTAATATTCTTTTTGAAATAATTTGGGAACATCGAAGCAGATTGCAAAGAAACCATCATGTCTCCCTTTTTCGGATCAATAAGCTGAATAATACGTTCTTGAAGATCTGATTTTTTAGCGGTGTAAAGTCTTTTTTTCTTTAAACTCTTTAGATCCAGCTCATCCACAAAAGGAAATTCCCCTTCCTTTGTAAATCCCTTCCCTATTAAAAACACTTTATCATTTTGAATTGACATCGGATACGTTCCAAAGTTATTACGTGCCTTAAACACATCCCCAGGATCATTGTAGATATCTTGGCTATTGCGGTCATTAATCAATTTTGACGCTCCAGAACTTGGATTAATCAAAAATGTTTTCACATTACGGGTATCATACCATTGCGAACTGACCATTGCATATTCATCATTTCCCCAGATGACACCAGCAAATCGATCTTTGGTTTTGGTGATCAATTTAGGGGATGAGGTAAAAGGAAAGTCCAATGTATATAAAGCATCACGGAATTCAACATTCTTCCCAGGATCACCACCGTCTAAAGCCTCAACATAGGCTAAAGTTGCCGGTTTATCATCTCTCCAATGCAAATTCCGACGGCCTGTACGTGTAGCAGAAAAACCCTTAGGCATAACTTCTATCAAAGGAACATCATTCACCTTCGTAATTAATTTCCCTGTCAGGTCGTAAATAGCTGTTTCCTGGGGAAATCTAGAATAAGGTACAATATAAGAATAAGGCTTTTTAATCGTATTCACTAAAATATATTCGCCATTTGGAGAAAAAGAGGTCCCGGCAAAAATTGCTTTATCACTAAACTTTTGAACTGCACCTTCTAGATCTACAATTTGTAATTCAGACTGAACCAACGTTTCAAAATTAGTCTCATCCTGTGGATTTTTCAGCAAATCCTGATATGTTCTTAATTGCGACACCTGTCCATCACTTGTCGAAACAACTGGTCCCGTCGGCAAATCTTTTGTTTGGTCAATTAATTTTATTCTATTTACTGGTAGTGTTGAAATCAACAAACGTTCAGAATTACGGAACCATTTATAAGGTGCATCTAATAACGTATTCAACACATATGATGTCAATTGTTTAACCTGCAATGATTTTAAATCTAATATAAATAAAGCCGTACCGGTAGTATTTGTATTGGTAAAAGCTAATTTCGTATTATCTGGTGAAAACGTTAAATTTGCTAATGAAGGATTAGCAGGCATGCCTCTAAAATCTGTAATCTCCTTATCATCAGCAATTTTCTTTAAAGAAAATTTATTAAAGAAGGTTTCTGCACTTTCAACATTTGTTGAGGGATTGATACGAAGACCGGCCAGCTTCATCTCTTCCTGCCCCAATTCTGCCAAAGACTTATAAGTAGGTCGATATAAAAATAAGATCCAATTATGATCATTTGATATTCGTATCTGTGGAGGGCGTATAAAATCAGCTAAGGCTAAAATTTCGGAAGAAGGTTTTTGGAAAGTGACATTCTCTTGAGCAGAGGCTTCCAGAGATAATAAAAATAGTAAACCGCAAAGTAATTTTTTCATATATATATTTTAATATAATAAGCTGTCAAAATATAGTAAATAATTAGATTAAACCAAGAAAGTGTAGTCACTTTATGACATAAATATTAGACTAAAAAAACATTCTTAAAATACTGATATTTTCTATCTTCTAAAGTTATCAACATTAAATTAATATTGATAACCAAGCGAATACAAATATTCCGCATGCGCAAAGCCCTATATCGATCATTTTTTTCCACCAATGTGGAAAAGTCAAATTACAGCTTCAAATTAAATTTATGATATTTGTTAGAGTTGGGAAATTAGGCTTCTCAAACTTGTTAAAATCATTCAACTCAACTCGCCTTCTTTTAGGAAGCGCGATTTTTAAATTTAAGTATAATCATGGCAAGAATCATCAAATTCGAGAAAAACGATTGTGCACCTTGTGCGCAAGTATCTGCATATCTAGATCAAAAAGGTATCAAATATGAGTCTATCAACCCATTTGACCAACCAGATTTAGCTGCAAAATTTAAAGTTCGCACAGTTCCGACCGTAATCGTTTTGGAAAATGACGAAATTCAACACCGTATCATTGGATTTAAGCCTGAAGAATTAGGAGCGATCGCATTATAATAATAATCTGGTATCAAATTTTTATAATCCATGATACATATTTATTACGATAGCAAAACTGGAAATGTGCAACGTTTTATGGACAAGCTTACCCAAATCACAGGCTGGCATGCTCATAAAATAACCGCAGATCTTATTGCTGAAGAATCGGGGCATCTCGTAACGTTCACAACTAATTTCGGACAAATGCCCGAAACGACCCGCATATTTATGACAGCAAACGCGTCTAAAATATATTCGGTCACTTCGAGCGGGAACCGCAACTGGGGACAGAACTTTGGACTTGCCGCTGATAAAATTTCAGCTGACTTTGACATCCCATTGGCTTTCAAATTTGAATTGTCTGGTACAATGGAGGATATTAACCAATTTATTGACATCATAAAGAACAACTGCGATGGTAGCAAACGAGGTAGCAAAAAACTGGATATTGCTTAACAACGAAATCATGATTAAACATGATGACGAGTTTAGCTTACATAAAGATAAAGAGGCCGTACGTGCCTATTTTTTAGAGTATGTAAATAAGAACACGGTGTTCTTTTATACTTTAAAAGAAAAAATCGATTACTTAATTGAGCAAAATTACTATATCAATTTCTACGAATGGTTTACATACGAAGAAATGGAAACGGTCTATAATTTTGTTTTTGCAAAAAAATTCCGCTTTGCCTCTTTCATGGCTGCGTTTAAATTTTTCCAGAGCTATGCGTTAAGAGACGATTCTGGAGAAAAGTTCTTAGAACGTTATGAAGACCGTGTCGTAGCAGTAGCTTTATTTTTAGCGCGTCACGAAGGTGTAGAAAAAGCAATTGCTTATGCCGAATTATTCATCAATCAAGAATATCAACCAGCAACACCAACATTCTTAAATGCAGGTAAAAAACGTTCTGGAGAATTGGTTTCTTGTTTCTTAGATGAAATTGGTGACAATTTAAATGGTATCGGCTATGCGGTTGATTCAGCAATGAAATTATCTTCCATCGGAGGCGGAGTTTCATTCAATATCTCGAAAATTCGTGCTCGTGGCGAAGCCATCAAAGGAGTTGAAGGTCGCGCAGGAGGTGTTCTTCCAATCATGAAAATCATGGAAGATACTTTCTCATATGCCAACCAACTGGGTCAGCGTCCTGGTGCTGGAGCTGTATACTTAAACATTTTTCATGCTGACATTGAAGAGTTCTTAGACTGTAAAAAAATCAATGTGGATGAGAAAGTACGTATCAAATCCCTTTCTATAGGTATCATTATTCCTGATAAATTCATGGAATTAGCTGAAAAAGATGAAGCCTGTTACTTAATATATCCACATACTGTGATGCTGGAATACGGCATTCCATTGGATGAAATGGATATGGACAAGATGTACGAAGAGTTGATTACCAATCCGAATATCAAGAAAAAGAAAATCAACGCCCGTCACATGTTAGTAAAGGTTGCACAGACACAAAAAGAGTCCGGCTATCCTTATATCTTCTACAAAGAAAACACCAACCGTGCTCATGCATTGAATGGCATTGGTAAAGTAAAATTCTCAAACTTATGTACTGAGATCATGCAGGTGTCTGAAGTTTCAGAAATAAATATCTACGGAGAAGAAGATCAAATCAAATATGGTATCTCATGTAACTTAGGTTCCTTGAATATTGCTACCGTAATGGATAATAAGCGTGTTAAAGAATCTGTTAAATTAGCAATGCGTGCTTTAACAATGGTATCTGATGTAACAGATATCAAAATGGTTCCTTCTATCGCCAAAGCAAATAAAGAATTACATTCAGTAGGACTTGGAGCTATGAATCTACATGGTTATTTAGCGAAAAGCTTTATTATGTACGAATCGGAGGAAGCATTAGACTTTGCCAATGCATTCTTTATGATGATGAACTTCTACTCTTTGGAAGCATCGATGGAAATCGCACGTGAACGTCAAAGAACATTTGTAGGATTTGAAAAGTCAGCTTATGCAGATGGATCATATTTCAACACATATACAGAACGCGATTATTTGCCAAAAACAGATAAGGTTAAAGAATTATTTGAAGGAGTCCATATTCCAACAATTGAAGATTGGGAAAAATTGAAAGCAGACGTTCAAGAGCACGGTATTTATCATGCTTATCGTTTGGCTATTGCACCGAACCAATCTACATCTTATATCATGAACGCAACCGCTTCTGTTATGCCGATTGTGGATATCATCGAAGTTCGCGAATATGGAGATAGTACAACCTATTACCCAATGCCTTATTTGACAAATGATAATTACTTCTACTTCAAATCGGCATACGACATGGATCAATTCAAGGTACTTAAATTAGTATCTGTAATCCAACGTCACATTGATCAAGGAGTAAGTACTATTTTACATACAAATTCTAAAGATAATACACGTGATCTATCTAGATACTACATTTATGCACATAAATTAGGGTTAAAATCATTGTATTATACGCGTACACGTAAGTCATCTATTGAAGATTGTGTTTCTTGTTCAGCATAAACTTCATTTAAAATAAAACCCATAAGCTATTCAAAAGTTATTAAAACTTTTGAATAGCGCTATTAACATATACATTCAATAATTCTCGCTGTAAAATAATGAGTAAACAATATACTGCTGTAAACTGGAATACGCCAGATAATGATTATGCCTTGATGTTTTGGGAGCAAAATATTAGACAATTCTGGATTGATACCGAATATATCCCTTCAAAAGATATTGATAGTTGGAAAGGATTAAGCTGGGAAATGAAAGAATGCTACAAAAAAGCATTGGGCGGATTGACTTTGTTAGATACTTTACAGAGCCATACAGGAATGCCAAAAATCATCGAACATACAGAATCGTTACAAAATAAGGCTGTATTATCGTATATGTGTATGATGGAGGCGATCCATGCAAAATCATATTCGACTATTTTTACAACGGTATCTACTACAAACGAAATCAATGATATTTTTGGTTGGGTTGAACAAAATAAATTTTTGCAATTCAAAGCATCCACCATTGACTCTTATTACCATGTATTAGACAAAAAGAATCCAACAAATGAAGAATTATTTATGACACTGGCAGCTTCGGTGCTTCTTGAGTCATTTCTATTTTATTCAGGTTTCTTCTTACCATTGTGGTTATGTGGTCAAGGACAAATGGTTGCTTCAGCAGATATCATCAAAAAAATTATTGCCGATGAGTCTATCCACGGTGTTTTCGTTGGATTAATGGCACAAGAAGTCTTCAAAAAACTAAAAAATCAAGAAGAAGTGAAACAGAAATTCATCAATTTATTGAACGAATTGTTCGATAACGAGATGAAATATACAGAAGAAATCTATACCGAAGTTGGTTTAACAGCAGAGGTAAAAGAATATGTTCGTTACAACGGTAATAAGGCATTAATGAATCTTGGATTTGATCCGATCTTTGAAGTGAAGCAGGTGAACCCAATTGTTTTAAATGGCCTAAATACAGAAACAACGCAACATGACTTCTTCTCGAAGAAATCAACAAACTACGAAAAATCAATGGAAATCGTACACCTGAAAGATGACGATTTTAAAATGGATGCTACGGTCAACGTATAACTATCTAAATTCCATTATAGCGATTCCCTTTACAGATTATGTAAAGGGAATTTTTATTTTAAACTAATTGAATCCGTCGTAGTCATACAGGTAGATAACCTAAACCTGACGATTATGACCACATTGCAAAAACAGCCTTCAGGCACACTTGTATTTCTAAGCTTTTTAATTATATACTTATGTTGCACCCATCTGTGCCAAGCCCAATTAAAAAAAATTATTCTGCTTGATGCCACAACATCAAACCCCATACCCAAAGCAAGTATATTTTTAGAAGAGGAAAATAATGGAACCGTTTCGGATGAAAATGGAATTGCACGTCTAGGAAATACACAAAGTAAAAATATACGAATATCGCATCTCAATTATAACATGCTCACTATAAAAACCAGCGATCTTACTCACGAGATAACAACTTTAAAATTAATCCCACGGCCCGCCAACCAACTGGAAGAAGTCATTGTTTCAGCAGGATTTGATAAACTTTTAGTCGGTAAATGGAAACTTCTTGAAATCGCTAACATTCGGATTCTATCCGATGGGACAGAGCACAGTATCAAGAGAAAAACTTCTTTTGGCAATATAAAAGAATATAACGCAGATCGATCCTTCATAATTACCAGTTCAAATGGATCCAAACAATTATCAGGTAGATTTACAGCATTAAATAATCAGATATATGAAGACATCGATTATTCATATGATAAATCACTGCAAGGGATAACCAATATCTTATTTTATTCCAAAACAGAAAAAGACCACCAGATAAGAGTGAAATATCAACTTCCAAACTCCGTGTGGGTAACCGAAGAAATATGGAAAAAATTATAAATAGTAAAACCTATATTACACAATCGTTTGTCTTAAATGAAGGTCATAAATAAAGCTATCTTTTGGATTATATTTGAAATTACCTTCAAACCAATTCAATAACGATGAATAAACTATTTACTTTTTTATTGATAACTGTAATAACTGTACAGTCTTACGCTCAGAAACAGTATAGCCAAGTATTTGCAAAAGACGATTACAGTCAATTAAAAAAGAATGCCAGAGATCAGGACATTGAAAATATCAATAATTTGATATTAAAGCAGGCTGCTAGACAATTAAAAGAGGGATCTTACCCCATTCAAAAACGTTTACGCGCTTATACAAATTATCAATCTCCCAATAGCCTAAGCAAGCGACTTAAAACAAGCCCTTACTCCCAATATGAAAATCCTACTGGTATTTACTTCACAGCAGGAGATGAAGCTATTGTATGGGTTGGAAAAACCAATGGAAGCCCTATTGCGCTACGCGTAACAAACTGGGATGATAAAAACTTCAAACAAAAAGACTACAATCTAAAAGAAGGCTATAATGCTTTGAAAATTGAAAATAAAGGAAATGCTTACATTCAATATTTCACAGAAGACAAAGTATCTTCAAAAAAGATCAACATTCACATACTTGGTGGAAAAGTGAATGATGTATTTGAACGAGGTAAGCATACCAATAAAGATTGGGATCGTATGCTAGCAAATGCTTCTGGACCCATCTTAGATATTGTAGGAAAACAAGTACAACTTGCATATTCGGTAAAATCATTACAAGAAAATGCACCCCATCAAGGCGTAGAACTGATCCAACTTTATGATTCTATAATTGGTATCCAGCACCAAATCATGGGGTTGTCACAAACAAAAAGAGTTCCGAAGAACAGAATGTTTGGCCGTGTTATCTGGCAAGGATTTATGCATGCTGATGGTATCGGCGCTGCATTTCACGATAATACCATGAAAGATGTCGCAAATGTGGCTAATCTTAGGAAAAATTCTTGGGGAGTAGCGCATGAGTTTGGTCATGTCAACCAAGTAAGGCCTAATATGAAATGGGTAGGTACAACAGAGGTAACCAATAACATCTATTCCGTATGGACACAATATACGTATAACAGCCATAGTCCCAAATTAGAAAGAGAACGCTTAAAAGACTATGATGAACCTAAAATCGGAGGCCGTATCACTGCTTATATGGAATCTGCATTTGTACACCGTCAACCCTGGTTAACACAAGCCGGTCCAGATAGGTGGGATCGCCAACGTCCACGTGATTGGGGCGGAGATCACTTCGTAAAACTAGTTCCACTTTGGCAATTACAGCTGTACTTCAATGTCGCAGGAAAAGGAAATTCATGGGAGAACAAAAACTTTTATGGTGATATCTTTACGAAAGCAATTAATGCTCCAGCAACAGCAACTAAACAAGACGCATACTACCAGCTCGAGTTTATCAAAAACGCATGTGATGCGTCAAAATTAGATCTCACAGATTTCTTTGAACAGTCTGGAATGCTTATCCCTATTGACCTTTGGGTAGATGATTATACCTGCGCACAGATGACCATCACAGCAGCTGATATTGCAGCCGTAAAACAGTATGCATCTAAGTATAAGAAACCTTCCACACCGGTATTACATTATATTACTGCAAACAGCACTTCAATTTATAAAAATAGACTGCCCTTAAACGGGATCGAAGGTTCTGGTTTCGAGAAAAAAGAAGATAAAATCATTGTTCAAAACAGCGCTTGGAAAAATGCTGTAGCATTTGAAACCTATGCAGGTGATAAACTTGTAAAAATTGCATTTGTAGGAGCTGGGTCTAATGACGTCTCCAGCACAACCGTTCATACTCCAAAAGGTACAACACAGGTCAAGGCTGTGGGATGGGATGGAAAAAGAATCAATGTATTATAATTTAATAAAAAAATAGGCTGATTATATCAGCCTATTTTTTTATTAGTATCCAAGTTTTGCCAGTCGCGCATACATCTCTACAAATGCACACTGATCTAGCAACCCTTTCGTTTCCTTCCTATCTTTAAGTGTCCAGTCCGTATAGAACAAACCTTTTTCATCTCGCATATGGTTCCAGGCATATTGCAGATTATTAGCAAAAACTGCCAAATACTTAGGATTATGATCTTGTTCAAATAGACTGATAAATCCCCGCATCATCACAGCATGAAACCATAGATTGCTGTTTTTTAACAATTTAAATTCTTGTCCTGTGACATCTTGAAAAAAATAAGAATAACAGGCTTCTCCGAGCTTTTGAGCATCCATCAAATATTGCTTCTCCTGAGTCAACCGGTACAATAAAGCCGCTGCTTGCAACATCTGACCCGAATTATAAGAGTATTTTGCTTTATCTATATGTCCATTTAAGCTCATATTATCCCAAAAAAGGCCATCATTAGGATCTTCTAATTTTTCTTTGGTCCAATGGTAAAGTCTCCTGCCCTCTTCCAAATAGTGGTTATCCTTCGTTGCTTCATACATCTTAAGCGCAAATACACTCGCAGGAGCATTAGAACATGCATTTTTAGATTCTTTTTTTTGTTCACACCAGTAGATACCACCACCAAGTAGGTCGTCTTCACCACTCATCACAAACGCCCACACTTCCTTCGCTTTAGTAAGATAATCTTGTTTTTTCGTCGACAAATAACTATCCGTAAAATCAATACCGAGCCAGATATTATCATCATAAAAGCGATCGGAAACAGGAGCGTTATTTAAGTATGATGCATATCCCACAGGAAGGCGTTTTTGATCACGATACCCCGCAAGGCCGACCAATACTTTTTGATCGAGTATATTCTGAAATTCTCTTTTTTTCTTGGGCAACTCCATCAAAGCATTAACAGCTGAAAAACTACCCGAAAAAGGCCATAGATAAGCATATTTCTTTTGCTGCGATGCTTGTTCGGTGTTATTCAAATAATCGGCTTTAAAACCCTCATCAAAAGGAAACCTTTCCAATAGAAGCTGGTTTTCAACATTTCCAAATAAATGATAAATCTGTTTCATAGTCTGCGCGGCTGCAACATCAAAGTGTACTTTTTCCTGTGCCTGTAAACCATTCGCCAAAAGTGTAATACTAAAAAGTAGGTAAAAACTAAATATTTTCATAATTAGATCCTTAAAAAAGGCTGTCCAATTTGATTGGACAGCCTCATTATACTATTTATAACCTTCGTTTTGCGTTAGTTTATTATTTCTTTGAATTTCATCCGGCGATATAGGCCACAAAAGATCAGACTCTTTAAATACTGCACCTGATGCATTTTTAGCACCAATAAGGGGTACAAAATCTATTTTACCAGCATCAGTAGTTGAGATAACAGGAAACATCTTCGTCCTTACAATATCATCCCACATCTTGAACTCTAATGGAAATTCTCTCAAGCGTTCAATCCAACATTCTTTCACAAAAAGATCAACAGATAAACCTTGTAAATCAGAAGTAAATTGAGCAACAGTTTTACCTTCTGTATTTGCACGAGCTTTAACCTGCGCTAAGTAGCCCGCTGCTTCAGCAGTCACACTACCACTTTTAGCAATTGCTTCAGCGGCAATCAACAAAGCTTCAGGGTAACGATAAAAGTTCCAATCTTTTGTTGCTTTACCAGTAGTTAATAACGCTTGTTCATCAAAATAATACCAAATACCTGCATCAGTAGATTCCCAAACTTTACCATTAATTGGATTTGTATATTTCCAGTGAAAAAATTGATTGGGTTGAATACGAAGATCTTTTGTATCATACACATTCAAAAATTGTTTTGTTGGACCAAAAACACGTTCAAAGATCGAATATTTATCAAATACCGATACAGCAGAAGAATTAAAAGCATAAGTTGGCCACCAGCTACCACTACTGATATTAGCATCATATTCCTGAGCGTAGATCACTTCATCCAAATCATCTGTAGTACGTAAGCGATTATAAGCACTACTCATGCCTAGATCAGTATTTACAGTCATGCTATGGCCTGAATTAACAACAATTTTAGCTGCTGTAGCAGCATCTGCAAATTTTCCTTGCTGTAAATATACATTCGCCAAAGTCATTGCTGCAACATACTTAGTGATTCTATGGCCATTTTGAGCAAATTTAGCTGCAGGTAATGCCTCAACTGCTTCTTTAAGATCCGCTTCAATTAGTTCGTATACCTTTGCAGCAGGTGTTCGATCTAAATAGAGATTATCATTCAAAGTTTCAATAGGGGTCGTAGATAAAGGTATTGCTCCAAATGTTTTCACTAAATAGAAATAATTATAAGCTCTAAAAAACTTAGTTTCTCCAATTAGACGATTTTTAGCGGCTTCGGCCATATTGATATTAGGAATATATTTTAAACCCGCATTAGCAATATTAATAGCTGTATAACTTTCATCCCAAATGGTATTCATAGTACCTGAAATCAAGTTTGTATTATTTTGACGAGTCAATTCCCTCGAAAATAAACAAATTCGTTCTTGTCCTTCATAGCTATTGGTAAAATATCCCGTTAGCATAGTACTCACTGAGGCCGTAGGACCAATGTAAGCACTACTTGCATAAGATGTCCGCAGTTGAGCGCCACGACGATAAAGAGAATTTACTGTACCTTCAGCTTGTCCAGCATTTTGATAATAATATTCTAACGATAAATTTGATTTTGGATCTTCTTCCAAAAATTTATTACAGGAAGTTGTCAGTGTCACTCCGGCCAATAACAACATTACTAATTTATTTTTCATTTTGATAAGTTCTACGATTTAAAAAGTTACATTCACACCTAAAGAGAAAGTCTTCGCTCTTGGATAAGCAAAAAATGTCATGTTTTGACCAAAATTCCCGGTCCCTTGAGAAGTACTTTCTGGGTCATATCCTTTGAAATCACTGGATGTGAATAAGAATGGATTATTAGCATTTGCATATATCCTTAAATTAGACATCCCTACACGTTTCAATACATCCGGATTAAAGGTATATCCCAGTTGAATTAGATTAACTCTGATATACGATCCATCCGCTACCCACGAATCGTCGACATTCGTATCCTGACCAGCATGTCCCCCATTGGTTAAGTAAATCGCTTGCTGCATGGTATTAGGATTTGTACCATTGTAAGCATCCGTCAAAATTTCTTTTAAGCCATTCGTGATTCCAAAACGATCATAAGTAGAGTGGTAAAATTGTTGCATTACTTCTACACCTTTCACAAACTGAAGATCTAACGTAAAATCAAAGTTTTTATACTTTAAATTATTGATAAAGCTACCTGTCCAATCTGGTATTCCCTTTCCAATAATTTCTTTCTCAGTTGTACGTTTAGCTCTACCAACTTGGCTTAGTGTAGCATTACCAGCATCCACATCTTCTTGTGTATAAACACCCAATCTACGGTAACCGTAAAAACTATTTAAATTTTCTCCAACACGAATTACACTATTAGCACCACCGACCCAATTATTCATTAAAATATCGGCATTATTTTCACCTAATTTTAACACCTTATTTTTATTATAATTCATATTTACAGATGATTTCCAGCTAAAATTATCATTATCAACTAGAGTTCCGGTGATCATCATATCTAAACCTTGATTTTGTACAGATCCAATATTTTTCATTACTGTACTAAAACCTGTAGCTGTTGGCACGGGAGCAGCCAATAATAAATCAGTTGTTTTCTTATGGTAAAAAGACACATCAAAATTTAAACGATTTTGAAATAATCCCAACTCTACTCCAACGTCATACTGCGCTGTTCTTTCCCATTTTAAATCAGGATTGGCAATTGCCTTAACATAAGAAGAAGGAGCTCTATTTCCGTTCAATAAAACTGTTCCTGCCTCAACAATAGCTAAAGATCCGTAAGGATCTATCTCAGAATTACCTGTTAAACCATAACTTGTATGAAATTTCAAGTTACTAATAGACTCGTTGCCTTTCAAGAAATCTTCATTGGATACGTTCCAGGCTAAACCAGCTGATGGGAAAAAAGCATATTTATTATTTTTTCCAAATTTAGATGATCCATCATAACGGCTTGTAATAGTCGCAGAATAACGATTATCGTAAGAATAGGAGGCTCTTAAAAAATAAGAGTTCATCGCCCATTTATTTGAATTTGATCCCGGAGGAGCCGGTAAAATTCCGATCCCCATATTATTTGACTCATAAAAATCATCAAAGAAACCTTCCGTTCTTGAGTTATCAAAATCATAGGTACGTTCTTGCCATGACAATCCAGCCATCGCATTAATACGATGCTTATCAAACTGCTTATTATAAGTCAAATACGTTTCCTCTTGCCAATATAAGGTATTGGTATGATCTCTCTCAGCCCAACCATTTGGTCTGGAAATATTATTTAATGTTATAGATGAGTAACCTTTATATCTCTTTTGATGATTATCAATACCAAATTGTGTTTTCAAATCTAGTCCATCGGCTAGGTGAAATGTTAAAGCAGCATTACCGAAAATCTGTGTATTATAGCGCTCCCGCTTTTGCAATTCTAAAATAGAAACAGGGTTGGCCATACCTTCAAAACCCAAAACATCAGAAATTTTAGAAGAAGCCGAATTCGTATACACACCCAATTTATCTCGTACAGGATACCACGGTAACATTTCAATCATAGTACGGCGAGCATCTTGACCACCACCATCTTCAGGCGTATATTGTCCCCAAGTATGATTCACACTTAAATTAACGGCAGTGGACAACCAAGAAGTCGGTTTAGAATCATACGCTAACTTTCCGTTCAAACGCTTACTATAGGTACTATTGACGATACCTTGTTGATCAGTATAATTTAGAAAAGCTCCTACTGAAGATTTTTCATCTCCTTGCTGCAAATTCAGCTGATGATTTTGCGATATAGCAGTACGCGTTGCTTCTTTTTGCCAATCGGTATCATATAGTGGTTTACCTGCAGCGTCAAAGTAATCCGGATCATTAAACCATTTTGAACGATCCAAATCCCAAGTTTTTCCCTGATATTTATTTTCATTTTCTAAACCTATCATAAATGCATCTGTCCATTCCTGCGCATTCAAAAGGTCCATGTAACGCTGTGGAGTACTTATCCCTACCGAACCTTGGTAACTGATGGTACGTCTTCCATCTTTATTGCCACGTTTGGTAGTTACTAAAATAACCCCATTTGCACCACGTGCACCGTAAATTGCGGCAGAAGACGCATCCTTTAATACTTCAATACTTTCAATATCATTGGGATTCAATAATTGAAAATCTTCCATCACCACGCCGTCCACTACGTATAATGGATTTGATGAAGAGTTAATCGTAGCCATACCACGGATGATCACTTTATTGCCATAGGCACCAGGTTGACTGGAATTGGAGAAAATATTCACCCCAGATGCTTTCCCTCTTAAATTGTCCAATGGACTAAAGTTTTGATCTTTAATCATATCAGCACCTTTCACCATTGCAATAGATCCTGTCACATCCGATTTACGCATAGTACCATAACCGACTACCACGACTTCATCCAGCACATCTGCGGCAGATTCCAATCGAATGGTTAAACCTGAGGTACTACTTACTCTTGTCTCCGCGGTCTTAAATCCAACTGAAGATATGACCAGCATATCCCCTACTTTCGCATTAATACTAAAGCTACCGGTCTCAGAAGTCTGGGTACCTACAGAAGTTCCTTTAACAGAAACCGTTACACCCGAAACTGGGTTTCCGCTACTGTCCACAATTTTACCACTAACCTGTCCTTGCTTAGCAACAAGTTCTTTTGCTTTTGATACATGCGCATACCCCGACAAAGTAGCGGACGAGGCATTTACCTGTTGCATAGATCCAGCAATAACAGCTAAAGAAAAAAACAATTTAGAATTTTTCTTCAACTGCAAAAATGTTCTTGCGTCAAATTTGTTCATAATTTTTAAAGTGATTTTAGATTTATTTATTTGTTTCAACCGTTTAAAAGAAGAAACATGTTTGTTTATTGGTTTTTAATTATACAACGTATATAGCCAGTACATCTAAAATTTCAAGCATAGGTATCCTTAGCTTAATAATAGTTTAATCGTTTTAGCTATTTAGAGTAAAAAATTATTGTACTAGAATTCCCTTTCAAAGACACTCAGACAAAATTATTACTTCAGTTTGTTAATTATAATGGATAAAAGGGTATTCAGTTTTTCATTTTAGTATCGAACATAAATTGGTCATCATATCATAATTTGTTTAATCGTTTTAGCAAATAAATTGTAAATATCATTCCTTAAGCCGTATCATAAACCGGATGTGAAGATATTTGGTTTGGTTTATCTTAATTTGTGATAATTAAGATTGGTTTAAATTAGTGCTTTAATTTTAAAGATTAAGTTTTTTTTTCAAAAAACTTAATCTTTAAAATTTTTTATATATTTCCTTTTTTCATCTCATTTACAGCATAATCCACCGCACGGGCCGAAAAAGCCATATATGTTAGAGAAGGATTTTGTGTAGAAGTTGAAGTCATCGCTGCACCGTCTGTAACAAATACATTGGGTACAGAATGAACTTGATTCCATTTATTCAGCATCGATGTTTTAGGATCCAATCCCATTCGTGCTCCACCCATCTCATGAATATCAAGACCTGGAGCCTGGCTACCGTCATCACGTCGGATATTTGTAAACCCAGCAGTCTGGAACATATCCTCCATTGTATCGAGATAATCCTTCTTCATCTTTGCATCGTTATCATCGTAATCGACAGCAATATGGAGTAGAGGAATTCCCCAATCATCCATTTTCTTTGTATCCAAGGTTACCTGTCCCGACTCTTTTGGTATAGTTTCGCCCATCATGTGAGAGCCAACCTGCCAATTTCCAAGCTTTGGATTCAGTAAGTTATTTTTTAACGATTCACCTGCTCCGCTTCGGTCACTGTCTTTACCCCGATATGCTCCAAAACCTGCGGCATATCCGCGGAGATAATCTGTTTCCTGCTTATGCAAGTTTCTAAACCGTGGAATATAACCACCGCCCGCAGGATTTCGTCCTTCCGTTGTATAGTCCTGCAATCCTTCATACTCCGCATAAATCCGGGCACTATAATTATGGAAAGCAACATATTTGCCCAATACACCAGAGTCATTACCCAATCCATTCGGGAAACGATTTGATTTAGAATTCAATAAAATCAAATTTGTATTAATTGCTGCCGCATTAACAAAAATAACACGTGCATAGAAATCGATTTCTTCCTTCGTATTGGTGTCTATAACACGAACGCCAACAGCTTTTCCTTTTTGCTCATCATATAAAATAGAATGTACAACTGAAAAAGGACGCAAGGTCATATTACCCGTTTTTGCTGCCCATGGCAATGTCACCGCATTGGAACTAAAGTAGCCTCCAAAAGGACAGCCACGCTGACATAATGTACGGTTTTGGCACTGCACACGTCCCTGATCAAAATGAATCTGATTAGGCTTCGAAAGATGTGCACAACGTGCCGAAATTACCTTCCGTTCAGGATATTTGGATGCAACGGATTGTTTGAAATATTTTTCAACCATATTAAGCGGATAACCGGGTAAAAATTCGCCATCAGGCAATTCCGGCAAACCATCCTTATCTCCTGCAATCCCAGCAAATTTTTCAACATAATCGTACCATGGCTTTAAATCGGCATATCGAATCGGCCAATCAACAGCAAAACCATCGCGGGCTGGGCCTTCAAAATCAAAGTCTGACCAACGCTGTGTCTGTCTTGCCCATAACAACGATTTGCCACCTACCTGGTAACCACGAATCCAATCAAAAGGTTTGTCCTGCACATAAGGATGCTCTTTGTCTTTTACAAAAAAATGAGCAGCATCTTCATGAAAAGCATAACATTTACTAACGATCGGATTCTCCTGTTTGATCGCATAAGGCATCTCATTACGATGTTCAAATTCCCAGGGATTCATATTGGTTGTTGGATAATCTTTGATATGCTTGACATCACGGCCACGCTCCAATACCAAAGTTTTTAATCCCTTTTCACACAATTCTTTCGCAGACCAACCACCGCTAATCCCCGATCCAATCACAATTGCATCGTAGGTTCTATCTTTTTGACTGTCTATATTAATATTTGCCATTTACGCTTTCAATTTTACCGCAGCTTGATAAGGCCCAGGAATCAATTTGTATATCAACTTGTTTTTCATCACGTATTCAGAATTTAAATATCCTTGAATAGCCCGATTTTTGAATATCTTAAAAAAAGCAACTTCATCTCCCTCCTTTTGACCCTCCAAAGTTGTTATCGAGGTTAAAAGCTCCTCTGGAGTCTGCGATTCGGAATTGTCCTTTAATGCCTGCATGCCCTTTACAAATACCTGTTGGTTTTCTGGACTTTCACAATCATCAACCATTTTCATTACAAACAGATGTAAGTTCAGCTCTAATCCACTAGGAGAGTCTGTCTTAGGGATCAGTATTTCAGCTAATTTTGCTAGGAAATCTTCATCTGTTGCAGATAACTTAATATTTTTGAGCACAATAGATGCCCCTCCTTGTTCACGAAGGCAAGATGGCAATAGAGCAATTCCTCCCGCAATAATAAACAATTGCTTAACAAGGGTTCTTCGATTCATCATAATAAGGTGTTCTTACTGCTGTAATATTAAAGATAATATTAAAAATAACAAAGCTAAAACGATTAATTTTTTGTAACAAAAATGCAAAAAGCTACCTCAGGATAGCATTAACCTCTTTTAAGTCTGAAAAAAGATAGGTTGCAAAATCCAGACGATCACGCTCAGCTTTTTGTTTGGTGACAGCAATGCACTTCAATCCGGCATCGATTGCCGCTCTCGCGCCTGTTGCAGTATCTTCTATAGCAACGACCTCTTCCTTACTAAAGCCCGATAACTGTAATGCTTTTTCATAACAAGATGGATTAGGTTTTGGAATAACAACATCCTCCCGAGTTACAAACCAGGAAAAATGCTCATGTAAATCATAATGTGTCAACATGCGATCTACAGTTGGCCTAAAATTAGAAGTCACTAATCCAATCTGAATATCCTGTTCAACCAAAAAATGAATCAGTTCTCTTGCATGGGGCATTAAGGGTATACTCAGCATATCTTGTTGCGCATAATTTTCCCTGGTGGTTTTCCACATAAATTCTTCCTTTACCTCTACGTCCCAGAGCTCTTTCATCGTCAATAAATTACGCGCTAAAGTATGTCCTGCAAAATGTTGAATCCAAGTCTCAAAATCTAAATCAATTGAAAAATGATACTTAAGAATTGGCTTCCATGCTTCAAAATAAAAACGTTCAGAATCCACCAAGGTCCCATCAAAATCAAAAAATACGGCTTTTAAATCTTTCATGCTTTAAAAATAGTCAAACCAAAGAGCAATTCCTACTCAACTATACCGCAATACACCGAATCGGAAAGTAAATCATTAAAAGAATTCCAAATTCCAAAATATATATGAATCGGCGCCCCATTTTCAGCGTGGCTGTTCAATGTTACTGTGCAGGCTCCCCGATGGACTTCCGTTGCTCCAATTTCAAGTTGCAATAAACCATCCAAGTTAAAAAGGCCAAAATTCATTTTATAAAAATTAGTGTTATACTCAGGCATAACTGTCCACTTCAAATATAGTGTATTACCTTTCCTAGAAACGGAGCAACCTGCTGGAGAAGACAGAGGTCCTCTAAAAATAAATACTTTTTCTACATTGACATAATATTTACAATCGGCATCTAATTCCATGGCGTCTTTTAAGATATGGCGCTGTGCCATTTGAAAGGCACCTATTCGACTTCCTTTGGGAGAAAGATTGCGGTATCCATATTTCAGCAATTCAACCATTTCTTTAGCAAATGTGCTAGCCACTTTCATCTTCTGCCAGTTCATTAACATTGCTTCGCTAGGAGGTTTATTACTTTTTCTTCGCGAACCTCTAATAATATTTTTTCCATTGAGTTCATAAGCATAGATAGAACCCACTTTGCCTTTAAAAAGTCCATTAGGACCGTTCTCTTGAATTGCCATTGGTTTTATTTTTAGATAACTTGGTTTTCCAATCACACCTATCCAACTCAATACCAAATATATACAATATTCAGTATTAATTTAGGTATTGTTTAACTTTTAGTGAGTATTTATAGGGGGTTAATAGAGCTATACCTCTATTAACCCTCTCTTAACCCCCTCTTAACCCTCTGTTATACCTACATTAAGTTTGAATAAAGTATGTATCTGGTCCGAATCAATTTGAATTACTTTCTACATTTGCTAAGTTTGTATATTCCGCACCATCAACGCATATATTCAGGTGCTTTACTTTAAGAAAGATCAAGATGAAAGTCATTGCTATAGGCCGTAACTATGTAGACCACGCTAAAGAACTGAACAACCCTATCCCACAAGAGCCCGTTGTATTCATGAAACCCGACACCGCTTTATTGAAGGATAACAAAGACTTTTATTATCCAGAGTTTTCGAACGATATTCACTACGAAGCGGAAATCATATTACGCATCTGTAAAGAAGGAAAACATGTAAGCCAAAAATTCGCAAACACATATTTTGATGCCATCGGGCTCGGTATTGACTTCACAGCGCGAGACATACAACAAAAACACAAAGAGAAGGGTCTTCCCTGGGAGTTAGCAAAATCTTTTGATGGCTCAGCTGTCATCAGCCCGTTGATTCCAAAGGAAGAGATTGATGATCTTAAAAATCTTGATTTCTCCTTGCTAAAGAACAAAGAGACCGTACAGCAGGGAAATACAAAAGATATGATTTTTTCTTATGACGATTTGATCGTTTATATCTCCAAGTTCATTACTTTACGAAAGGGAGATCTTATTTACACAGGTACTCCAGCAGGAGTTGGTCCCGTTGTAATCGGTGATACTTTAGTTGGTTTTATTGGTGAGAAACAAATGTTTAGTTGCACCATAAAGTAAGGTCTATGAAAAAATTAACAGCAATAATCGGGATGTTTGCGCTTGTTTCCAACACACTCCATGCACAGGATATCATCAAACATCGTCAATACCCTCAAAATTATTTTAGACCACCTATGGATATTGCTCCGCAAGCCTCGGGTTCATTCGGAGAATTGAGAGCAACACATTTCCATGGTGGTGATGACTATCGGACACAACAAAAAATAAACATACCTGTATATGCCGTTGCAGACGGTTTTGTTTCGCGTATTCGTGTACAGATCGGTGGTGGAGGAAATTCCGTATACCTCGATCATCCAAATGGCTATACTTCTGTATACCTACATTTAGAAAGCTTCAACAATGAGCTCAATGCTTTTATAAAAGCAGAGCAGTATAAACAAAAACGTTTTGACGTCGACCTATTTCTAAAACCTGGTCAGTTCAATTTGAAGAAAGGACAACTTCTGGCAAACTCAGGAAATACAGGAGGATCTGCAGGTCCACATCTTCATTTTGAAATTCGCGATACAAAACAGCAGCTCCCTTTCAACACACAACTTTTTGGACTTACATTTCCAGATGGTATTAAGCCTATAATACGAGGTGTAACACTATATGATCTGGACAATCCTATTTTTGATGAAAATACACCCCGAAGACATCAGACTGTAAAAGCATTGGCCAATGGAAATTATAGTCTTGCCGGTAGCTCACCGATTCCTGTTAATGGTAAATTTGGTTTAGGGATCAATACCGTAGATAGGCGTAAAGGAATCTCCTTTACTTACGGTGTATATTCAATAGAATTATTTTTAGATAATAAAAATATCAGTACAGTACTCTTCGAAGCCATTCCTTTTGATAAGACCCGTGCTATCCATTCCTATATCGATTATCCTTATTGGAAAAAATCAAATGTACGTATACAAAAGAGTTTTAAGCAACCCGGAAATCCAATCGATATCTATGCACAATTGGACAACAGCGGTGTTATGGAACTTAAAGATGATAAAGTACATCAGGTTCGGTATGTTGTCAAAGATGTTCAGGGCAATGCCACAGAAATAAATTTCGAAGTGCAACGAAATGCAAACTATGTAGTCAAAAACAATCCGTCAAACGCTGGTAAATACTTCAACTTCCTACTGGACAACGTTTACCAAGCAGACAATGTTAAAGTAAGCATACCCAAAAATACGCTTTATGACAATTTAAACTTTACTTATAGTGAAGGTCAAAAACTAGCCAACGGTTATTCTCAATTACATCGCGTCCATAATAAATTTACGCCTGTATTTGGTTCTTACACATTAAGTATTAGGCCAACTGCCGACCTGACGAAAGAACTGTACAGTAAGGCTCTTCTCGTTTCAACAGATGGTGGTGCACAGGGTGGAAAATATGAAAATGGTTTAGTAACAGCGTCGGTACGCAGTTTTGGCGACTTTTATGTAGCCGTTGATACGATAGCTCCAAACATAACAGCCCGTAATCTCGTTAACAATAAAAATGTCAGTGCACAAAAGCAAATTGACTTTACCATTTCTGATAATCTATCCGGTATACAGTCATTCAATGCTTACATTGATGGCGAGTGGGTGCTGATGAAATATGACCCAAAAAATCGTCATATCTGGCATAACTTCGAATCCACTTTAGGATCCGGAAAACATAGCTTTAAGCTCGAGGTAAAAGACTGGAAAGATAATGTCAGAGTTTATGAAGCAAGTTTCACCAGATAATCAGTATCTTGTTCATTAGATTAATTAATAACACATATGGCTACATTAGAAATAGGACAGAAAGCGCCTGCAATAACGGCTAAGAACCAAAATGGAGAAAGTATTTCTTTGTCAGATTTTATTGGAACGAAGGTGATTTTATATTTCTACCCAAAAGATAATACACCAGGTTGCACAACAGAGGCTTGCAATTTTAGAGATAATTATCAGTCTTTAAAGAAAGATGGATTTGAAATTATCGGGGTAAGTATCGATGGAGAAGCTTCTCATCAAAAGTTCATCAACAAACATGAACTTCCCTTTCAATTACTGGTTGATGAAGATCAGAAAATTGTCAATGATTATGGTGTTTGGGTAGAAAAAAACATGTACGGTAAAAAGTATATGGGAACTGCACGCACAACATTTGTTATTGATGAACAAGGAAATATTGCTCACATCATTAAAAAGGTGGACAATAAGAATGCGTCTCAACAAATTCGCGATCTTATAAAATAATACTTAACAGTACTAGAATCATGATAAAAGAGTTAGCGGACTTGCATTTATATACATGGCCTGCACACCATTATCATTATCTAAGTACGACTATCTAAAATCTAAATACTAATATTTATATTTGCTACTTATGAGCAAACAAACAGACGACTTCTTTAAAAGTATAGTATCCCACTCAAAGGAATATGGTTTTGTATTCCAATCAAGTGAAATATATGATGGCTTAAGTGCTGTCTATGATTACGGTCAATTAGGTTCTGAATTAAAAAATAATTTAAAGACCTATTGGTGGAAATCCATGGTGCAATTGCATGAAAACATTGTCGGTATCGATGCTGCGATCTTTATGCACCCAACGACCTGGAAAGCTTCAGGCCACGTGGACGGGTTTAATGATCCCATGATCGACAACAAAGATTCTAAGAAACGTTACCGTGCCGATCAATTGATCGAAGATAAAATAGCGCGTTACGAAGCAGATGGTAAAACTGATAAAGCGACTGCGCTATTAGAAGCATTGAACGTTGCCTTGAATGCTGATGATCTTGCTGGTTTAAAAACTATTATTGAAGATCACAATATCGTTTGTCCTGTTTCTGGAACTAAAAACTGGACTGATGTACGTCAGTTCAACTTGATGTTTGCTACCCAAATGGGTGCTATGGCAGATGGTGCTGAACAAGTATACTTACGTCCCGAAACTGCTCAAGGTATTTTTGTTAACTTCTTAAATGTTCAAAAAACTGGCCGCATGAAAATTCCTTTCGGAATTGCTCAAATTGGTAAAGCATTCCGTAACGAAGTTATTGCTCGTCAATTCATTATGCGTATGCGTGAATTTGAACAAATGGAATTACAATTTTTTGTTCGCCCAGGTACAGAAATGGAATGGTACAATAAATGGAAAGAAACCCGTCTTAAATGGCATTTAGCTTTAGGTTTCAACCCTGATAACTACCGTTACCACAATCACGATAAATTAGCTCATTATGCGAATGCGGCAGTAGATATTGAATTCAATTTCCCATTTGGATTTAAAGAGGTTGAAGGTATCCACTCCAGAACTGATTTTGATTTAAAACAACACCAAGAATTCTCTGGTAAAAAAATGCAATATTTTGATACAGAGATCAATCAGAACTATATCCCTTACGTAGTCGAAACTTCTATCGGTTTAGATCGTCTGTTCTTAACAGTTCTATGTAATTCATTGGTTCAAGAAGATCTTTCAACATCTGAAAAGCAAGATTCACGTGTCGTATTGAAATTCCCTCCTGCAATTGCACCTGTTAAAGCGGCCATCTTACCTTTAACAAAAAAAGATGGTCTTCCAGAAAAAGCACGTGAGATTATGGCTGTATTAAAATTGGATTACAATGTACAGTATGATGAAAAAGATTCAATTGGTAAACGATACCGTCGTCAAGATGCAATCGGTACGCCAATCTGTATCACAGTAGACCATCAGTCATTAGAAGACAATATGGTTACGATCCGTCACCGTGACTCCATGCAACAAGAACGTGTAGCAATTGCAGACTTAGAGAAATTTGTTGCCGATCTAGTTGGTTGGAACACACTTTTGAAAAAAGTATTGTAATCTCTTAAATAAACAAAAAAAGAGCTTGCTGTTGAACGGCAAGCTCTTTTTTTTGTTTCGAAATTTAATTAAATAACGTAGGTTGTCGATGTTTAACTTTAAAAATCAACATCGACGTTTCCATCCCATTTTTCATTCTTCCGTATTATAAATCCTTGTCCAGGATTGATTTCTTCTAATAATAAGCCCTTAAAAAGAACCTGCATATTATTCTTAACTTCACTTTTTAATTCAAATGATCGAATAACAGATCCCTTTTCGTAAACGGTGAGTTCATACTTGATCGTTTTATTTGTATCATGAAATCCCATAAATTGATTAAAAAAGAAACTTTTATTATTCTCTGTAAAATTGGGTTCGATCTTCAAGAAAGTCGCATCCAACTGACTGTTGCTGCTGTTACTAAAGGGATAATAATAAAAGCCGGGATGCTTTTGCTGTATTTGGATACTATCAATATGACTTAAATCAACTATATCGGTAAACTCTACTTTCACCTCACTGTATAAACGTTTTAATAGCAATGTCCTTTCTATAGACTGTTTAACCTCAAAGGTATCTCGAACGGCATAAATCTCGGCTTCCTTCTCCATAAATGAATTACTGATATAAAATCCATTGCGATTGGTACTATTAGCAAACACGATAGGACTATTGGAATTTTTTGTCAGTACACTCAAATAATATGTCCCCAATGGCAGATCAACCGCAAAAGTTTCCGCTGCTGAGATACCGCCCTGTTTGACCAGTTCATTACCTGAAGCATTATAAATATGATAATATAATTTGTTTTGTAATGCTGTATCGTTCACAACTCCAGTAATCAAAACATTATCAAGTTTAAATGTACTGCTGGTCGGATTATAAATGCTTCCAGGCGGGCGTTTACCGGAATACAAACGTATACGTATCCAAACGGCCTCTTTACCCATAACCGGTATCGCATTCAGAGATTGAGAGATTGGGAGCTTTGATATACCGGTGCTTGTTAAATCCAGTGGATAGTGAATCGTATCCGACAATTTCGAAAAGTTTGAACCCTTATCGGTCGAATAATCGATCAATAAGGCACGTGGACCTGTCCCAGAACTATTCACATCTAGACTCAGATTACTGAGCAATTCGATCTGCTGTACGGGAAGTTTAAAAAGGATTGACTCCACCCCTCTAAAACTAATTGATTTGCCTATAGTAGGCCATCCTGCGGTAAAACCGTAATCAACTTTCCCATTATTATAATCAATAACAGGTAACGGATTAAATGCAATAATAGGATCTGCATTTCCAAGATCGAAGTCCCATTTAAATAAAGTTTCTTCCTTAGAATTAACAGAAGCTTTTGAAGAAACTAATTTCCTAGTGCCATTTGCCTTTTGAAGCGGCGATACAATACTTTCAAAATCTTTAATTTTGAACTTTACTGAGAACACATTTTCGTCTAATTCATCTGAAATTTTCTTGTTCTTTTGACATGATGAAGCAACGGCTAATAAAAAGATGAATACGAGAGAAAATATGTTAAAATTAAATTTAACATTCTTTTTCATAAAATATCTATGGTTTATAATATATAAATAACCTTAAAGATACCTACTTAAGTAAAGTATTAAAACTTTGAAATTAAAATCTCTAACTTTTCACTACGGCACGTTGTTGTTTTATTAACTTTTAGCACATATATTTTTGAATTTGAATTCGATTTATTTAACAGTAATTCATTCTTATTTCCTTTTGGAGAAACATATTCGCCATTAAACTCATCCCATTCATATAATAATGTACCATTTTCGTTACACCACAAGTAATTGTAACGATCATCAATCTTTTCGTTCAAAGTAACACGAATTTTATTCAACTTCTTATCGAATCGTACTTTCGCACCTTTTGGCTTTTCAACTTTATCAAAAACTTTAACTAATATTCTCTTTTTTTCAGATTTTTTGCCCTGCCACATACTTTCCACGAAATAAACAGTAGATTCATGGATATTATTGACACTCACATTCGATCCAGTAGCGAAAGGAACTGTTAATTGATGTTCGCTATACCAATTGTAAGTCAATCCACGACTTGCATGTTTTATGGATAGTACCTGTCCGCCATTATAACAGGTCTCGAGCGTATCGCCCCAGTTTGAAAGTGGCATTGCAAGTGTGCGGTCCATTTTATTGTTAATAGACCATACCGTTTCATAAACATGCTGTTGATGAGAATGGATACGAACTAATGAAGTTGTATCTTTCACAATCGCTTTTAATACATTTACCCCCACTTCAAGCATACCCATATTCAAATAAATAGAGTCAATATTTTGATCAATTAACCGATTATTAAGATACCATTTCACTTCAAGTGTATTGGGGGATGGTTTTAACAATTTTAAAGAGAAAACAGACATGCTATCTGCATCTAGGGGTTTACTCGCGACTGGCAGGGTAGCTAGAATTGGATTTGTCTTATGATGTATGGTCTCTACAAAAACTTCTTGACAAACAGCACAAAAAGGAGCCACCAAGTATTGCATTTTACAAAATTCATGTGGTCTAAACCAAGTCGACTTTGATCCTGATCCTCCGTAAGAATATACACCAACACCTTGTGTCCCGACCCAATGCTTCCATGGAACCTTTGTCGGATCAGACTCCTGACTACGATTAGGACCTTCAATTGCATATTGATTACCTGCCCAATATTCGTCGGCTAAAATAGAGAAAGAATGACCGATCTCATGAACAGCAATATCATTACTCATAAAGTTAACGGTTGCTGTCGCATACTTACCACCTGAACCACCGTAAAAGGGAGAATTTACCAAAATCACAACTTGTGTATAATTGGGAATATGCTCCTTTAATACCTGCTCTATAACCTGGTACTTTTGTGGTACCACCAGCCGGTGCAGTCCTCCGTTATCGAAACTGCTTCCAAAGATGGTATTAGGTGATGCAATAGGAACTGGATATTTTTTTGTAAACTTATTAAAGCGGGCTGGATATTGACTCAAATCCGTATTGCCGTGTACACAGTCACTGACAGTACAAGCATGTACAGCTCCAGATTCTAAAGACGGTGTTTTAATCGCAAATACATTAAAGTAATTACTGTACTGACGAAAGGGCTCTGTTTGAAAAAAGTAATCAGTGAAACGTTTAGCATCTTCTTCAAAATCCAGCAACTGCGCCTGTGTGTAACCGTCGCCCAGGATCACAAGATTAACAATTTTTTGATCAGTACCTTGATATTGCAACGTATCGATCGCATAATGCTGTGCAAAACAATTGGGAAACAGGAGAAATAAAAATATAAAACTAAAAAGGAAATGCTGTAATCTGATATTCATTACGATAGGTATTGATTAGGTATTAGTTCATGTCTTTAATTTTGTGCTGCATCAGGTATTCACTGGGAGATACCTTCGTGATTTTTTTAAATACACGATTAAAATTCACCACATTATTAAAGCCGGTTTTAAAAGCGATATCCGATACATTCTCAGAAAGACCATGTATCAGCATTTTACAAGCTTGCTCAATGCGAATTTCATTGAGGAAAGTAATATAAGTTTTTCGGGTGTGTTTTTTAAAGTATTTACAGAAAGCATGCGGTGTCATGTGGGCAATTGCCGCGATATCTTCCAAGGCTATCTTTTTCTCAAAATGCTTAAATGTATACTGAAAAATATCATTAATGCGAATCCCTTCTGCGTCAGAATACTTTTTTTGAGGAATCCCTGTATAAAGTGAAGTCCATAGATCTACTTTTTCAGCTAAATAATCGACAAGCCCCATAAATGCCGTTAAACGATCTAACCCATCCGTCTCATTAATCTGTAAAAACTTACGTTTGATCCCTGGATTTGAAGCAGCGTCCAGTTTTTTACTTACATTGATATTTTCTAGAAATGAACGGACTTCTGTCAATTCCGGCAATTGTAAGAAATCTTTAAACCGGGCGTAATCAAAGAATATATGAATCGCATGGATCTGCTCTTTTAAATCAGGATCAGGAACTAGCTCAGATCGTTGAAACATATGCGGTTCATCGGCATCTACAATATAAATTTCATCTTGTTTGAATTGATGTGTAAAATTGCCAATCAAAAAAGTACCTTCCCCCTTTAGAATGTATGTCAGTTGGATTTCTTTATGTCGATGATAGTTGCTGTAAAATTCAACCAACAGATCTTCTTGTACACAAACGGAACCTTGATTGGGAACAGGAACGGTAAACTGAACAATTTTCATTCTTACAAATAGCTACAAAAAAACAGATATTGTTTAATTATTCAAATTTAAACATTATAGCGGACAATAAACGTAAATTGTATTATAATTTATTCTTGACATTTTTAATAAAATCTGGTAACGTTGGATCCGCACCTGCCAGTTCAATAACAGTTCTTGATTTTGGATCCAGCCATAAGTACCTTGGGGTTCCAATAACATTATAGCTATTTTCGATAAAATCACGATCGGTTACGTTTAACAAATAGCTGTTCATTCCTAATCCGATTTGTCGATTGCTTGCCCTCCAACGTTCATAATCTTCATCATCGGTCAAATACACAACTTCAACACCCATTTTTTTCAATTCGGCTTCTTTGCGTACTAAAACCGGTAAATCCATTTTTGAATTTTTGCCTTTACTTGACCAAACCGCAACAATTATCATTTTCTTATCTACTAGCTGGTCAAACTTCAAAGAATCACCTTTTAGATTACGAGGAGTAATAGCCGGAAAAACAGGCATATTATCATAATAATTCTTGACTTCATCTACTTTTGCAACAGCTGCTTTAACAAGTGGGTGTTTCTGAATAACAGGATCTAAATGTGCTAAAATTTGATCATAATCTTTATAATTCTCCTTATTCAGGCTGATGTACTTAAAGGAATAGGGAATCAGAAATGATGCTTTTTGTTTGCTATTCAAAACATATTCTTCGTAAAATCTTTTATCATCTTTGCTGGCCCGAATTTCATTCGACTGTTTTGTTATTTCTTCAAGTCTATCTATGGTTTGATTATAGATAGACTCTTGTCCTCTGCTAAAGGTCATGAGTTTAGCATTCAAAGCAGCAGTTTCGTCGCTGTATTTGGCAAGCTGTTCATCTAATTCGTGCTGTACTTTTTCTTTGTTTTTATTGAATGCTATCAGTTCATTTGTCGTCAATGAATTTGTTTTTACCTCAATACTAAAATGATCGCCTTTTTCCTTGATAGCAACATCATAATTAGCATCAGCTTCCACATAAAGGGGCGTGCTATAATTAAAGGATTTCACAGCTCCCGAATCGGACCTGATGATCAGATCATAAAATGCATCAATGACCAACTCGCCTTCTAAAACGAACTTGCCTTGTTCTACTTTAGCTCGACGAAACTGCTGCATGGAATTATCGTGATCTTGCAAATAAACGGTACCATTTACTTCGGGATTTAAAGACCCCGTAATTTTATAGACAATTGGTGTTCCTTTTTTCTCCTGCTTTTTTTCTGGATTGGACTGACATGAACTTATAAAAAAGACGAAACATATCAGACAATAGTAAAGTGGTTGGTTCATAAAAAAATTGGTTGTAAACTCATCATGAATTTACAACCAATTTACAGAATTTTATTTATAAATTATTTTATTTTATAATTTTCGTATGTCGATCCATTTAATACTTTAACAACAGTTTTATTTGGTCCCGTTATTTTATAATCGGTGATCTGTCCATTCTTCCAAGTCATATCAACCGTATAATTTCCTCTAGCTTTCAATCCTTTTACGGCGCCATCTTTCCATGCTTTTGGCAATGCCGGCAGTAGGTGAATAAATCCGGAATGGCTTTGAAGAAGCATTTCCGCAATTCCGGCAGAACCGCCAAAATTACCATCTATCTGAAATGGCGGATGTGCACAGAATAGATTAGGGTAAGTACCTGCTCCGACTCCTTGGTAGGTCGTTTCATTCACAAAAGCTGGTTTGAGCAATTGTCTTAAAATTTCTAAAGAATGGTCACCATCTTGCAACCTTGCCCAGAAAAGAATCTTCCATGCCCGAGACCAGCCTGTACCCTCATCTCCTCTTACTTCTAATGTTTTACGCGCGGCCTCTGCCCACTCTTTATTTTGTTGTGGTGAAATGAAATGAGCCGGATATAATCCATATAAATGTGAAACGTGTCTATGTTTTGGTTCTATTTCAGTATAATCTTCCAACCATTCTTGCACACGGCCGCTTTTACTTACCACTACTGCTGGTGGAATCTGTGTCAACTTATCTTTTAACTTTTGAATAAAAGGATCGTTTAATTGCAGAAGACTATCCGCCTGAATCAAGTTCTCATAAAGTTCTCTAACAATTTGATTATCAATTGTAGGTCCCATCACTACTGAAGCGACTTCACCATTTGGAAGACGAAATCCATTTTCTGGAGAAACTGAAGGTGAAGTAACCAACCAGCCTGTCTTAGGATCCTTAACTAAAATATAATCGTAAAACTCTGCTGCTCCTTTTAATACAGGATAAACTTCTTTTAAATAGGCTTTATCCTGAGTAAATTGATAATGCTCCCACAGGTGATTACATAACCATCCTGAAGCTGTACTCGACCCCCAAGATGCATTTTCTCCGGGTGCTGAGAAACCCCAAACATTTGTCATCATATAAACGACCCATCCTGGCGCATTGTAATAAGCTTTAGCCGTTTTTTCACCTGTCTTTGCAATACGCTTGATCAGGGCAATAAAAGGGGTATGGTATTCAGATAGATTACTTACTTCCACTCCCCAGTGATTCATTTGTGCATTGATGTTTAAGTGATAATCCCCATTCCAAGGTGTTTGAATCTGATGTGCCCATAATCCCTGCAAATTTGGAGGTAATGCATTCTTGTGTTCGGGAGCTGTGCTTGAAATACTCAAGTAGCGGCCAAATTGAAAATATAATGCGGCCAATCCATTATCTAAGGCTGGATTTTCAAAAAATTGCTGTAAACGTTTTCCAGTCGGAATATTCACCTTAGTCTGATCATCTGCGATGGTTAAAGCAACACGATCAAATTTGTTTGCAAATGCTTTTTTATGATTGCTATAGAGCTTTTCTTGTGCTATTTTTTCAGCAGTAGCGATATTCTGGCTGATCACCTGTTGTGGATCAGTTCCATAGTAATTCGTACTCGCTGCAAAAAGAACAGTAGCTTCGTCGGCACCTGTCAAGATCAATTGCTTACCATCATCCGTTAGTTTTCCGCCCTTAAATCTAATCTTCACTTTACTCGCAAACTGTAAGTTTTTGCCACCTTTACCGTCTGGCAAAGAACCCTGCAAAATAATCTCCCCATTTTTAACTTGATAAGAATCAATATTTTCAGCTCTTTCTAAGGCAATAGCAAAACTGATATTTTTTTTCTTTGAAGCAGTTAAGTGCACAACACCTACATTTTGATCAAAAGAAGTATAATAAGTCCTCTTATAATCCACTCCTCCTACAGTAAAGGAAGTCTGCGCGGTTGCATTGCCAATATTTAAGGATCTTTCATAATTTGAAACACCTTCAGCACTTAGTTTAAAATTGAATTTTAGAAATCCAAAATTCTGATAACAACCAAAAGGTGCATTGGCTCCGGTTCCGAAAGCAGATCCTTGGCCATTACAGACAAAATTCTTATTGACCAGTTCTTCTGCTTCTTTGTTCTTTCCAGCGATCAATAACTTCTGAATTTCACTGACACTCTTATATGCGTTATAATTATTAGGGTCTTCGGCAGAACCCGACCACATGGAAATTTCATTTAATACCAATGATTCAGACTGAATACCCCCATCAGGCATCATTCCGATTAACCCATTGCCTAAAGGAAGCGTTTCTTCCCAGCGGTTGGCAGGTTTGTCATACCACATGGTTAAAGCGTCTCTTTTTTGCGCTTGCGCCTGCAAGCAAGTGATGGCTGCAAGCGCAAATAATGTTGATTTTGTTATACCTTTCATTTCTTACTTAGAATATAATTCAAAGGATGCTACTGTGAATACATTTTTGGTTAACGTTTCCGTTGGAACAAATTTGATGTATTTTACTTTTACAACATCGTCAAAAATGATTTGCTGTAAAATCGGATTTGCTTTGATATTTGAAAATTCACCTTCCTTCAAAAGTTCCCATTGCTGTTTATTTTGACTGCTGTAAATTTTGTACTTCGTAGCTGTACCGATTGTTTTACCATCTTGACGAGGTAAGTATCCAAACCCGTTAATCGCTTCTTTCAATTCAAAAACAAATCCTTTTTCATAAGCAGTGACTGTTGCAAAAGTTTCCGCATTATTATCTATTGCTTTTGCCGATTCCGTAAAAGCTGCTGCCGTAAACTGCCTTGCACTTAATTTTTTGAATCCAGTATCCTCAAATTCAAAAGGTTCATCAAATTCTTTAAATAAACCAAAATCACTTACTGTAATCGCTACGGGTGCGAATAATTGAATTCGTAGTTCATCCGTTGTAATGGGCTTCGCCAGTTTCATTAATCGATTTGCTCCGATACTGGTAGCTTTAGTGAGCAAGGTCCATTGCCCATTCACTTTCTGCTCAACTAAAACACTATCCAGACGTTGTCCTAATTTAATATTTTCTCTGATCTGGATAATATCAAATGTTTGCGCTGATTTCAATTTAATTTCCAGAGCAGCTTGATGCTCATCATCATTGGTTGCCCAATAGCTATAGCGGTCATTATCGATAATATATTTCGTCCCGTATTCTCCAGTTTCATGATCGCGAGTAGTTGTTGCCGTAATCTGCGCATCTTTTGCTAAATTATTTTCAAACGTTTTTTTCACCTTTCTTCCAAAAGCTTCAAGTGATTTCACATCATTTTCATGCAGTTGTCCTGATGGCATCGGTGCCAATCCAAGATTCATATTTGCACCACGACCTACAGATTTCAGATAGATCTCAAACAGTTCAGTTGGTGTTTTTACTTTCGCATTCTGCTCGGCATGATAAAACCACCCTGGTCGTTGTGGTACATCACATTCCGCAGGAATCCAGTATTTCCCATTTCTGACTCCTGAAGTCAGTGTTTTTTCATTTACCAATCCAGGAACTGCTTTTTTTCCATCTAGGCCTTGCGGCGTAAAAGTAGCCCATGAGGTTTCTCCCGCAAATCCACTTTCATTTCCTACCCAACGCATATCTGGACCGACATCACTAAAAATCATGGCCATCGGTTGCAGTTTACGAACGATTGGCCAAGTTTTCTCCTCCCACGCATAATAGGTATTGCGGTCGATCGTCCTTTTCTCTTTTAAACCACCATAATAACCATCTCCACCATTGGCGCCATCATGCCAAGAAGTAAACAGTTCACCATAATTGGACATTAACTCGGTCAATTGTGCCCGGTATGCATCTGCATAGGCAGCTGTCCCGTATCTAGTATCGTTTCGATCCCAGGCAGAAAGATAAACACCAAATTTCATGTTGTTTGCATGCGTCGCAGTCATGAAATCTTTGACCATATCCCCTTTTCCTTGTTTCCAAGGAGATGACGCTACACTATATGTTGTCGTTGCCGTAGGCCATAAACAAAAGCCATCATGATGTTTTGCAACAGAGATGAGCCCTTTAAAGCCCCCAGAAGCCGCTGCCTTAGCAATTTGATTGGCATCAAAATTCGAAGGATTAAAGATGGCAGGATCTGCATCACCATATCCCCACTCCTTATTTTGGAAGGTAGTTGGTGTATAATGTATTAAACAATACATATCCATTTCATGCCATTTCAACTGCCGTTCGGAAGGAAGTGCTCCATAAGGCTTTGGTGGATTTACCGGTTCAGATAGCAAAAAACTACCATTTACCCAGAGAAGACTAGAGAATAGAAAAGTAAACATATAATTAGATAAAGGTTTTAAGTTTTAAATATAGTTTAATTTTAGGGTATTAAAAATCTAACAAAATCATTTTCCTCAAGCAATCGATTGATTATATTTATATTACATATGCAAAATAGTCATCACTAATCTTGATAAGGCATCAAGATTATCAATAAGATAAGCTCATTCATTTCATTTAAATTTGTTGTAGAACAATAGGGGAAAACTCATAAATTTTTAAAAATGGAAGACAATAGAAACAAAAAAATTACAACAGCATCGGGTGCTCCTGTTGTAAACTACGAAGATACGATGACAATTGGCCCAAGAGGTCCGGTGCTATTACAAGATTATTTCCTCCATGAAAAACTGGCTCATTTCAACCGAGAACGTATTCCGGAACGTATTGTACATGCTAAGGGTTCTGGCGCCTATGGTACTTTCACCGTAACCAATGATATTTCGAAATACACAAGAGCAAAACTCTTTAACGGCATTGGAAAGCAAACAAAATTATTCATTCGCTTTTCAACCGTCGGAGGAGAAAGAGGTTCGGCAGATTCCGAACGTGATCCACGTGGGTTTGCTGTTAAATTTTATACCGAAGATGGAAACTACGACTTGGTCGGTAATAACACGCCAGTCTTTTTTATCAAGGATGCTAAAAAATTTCCTGATTTTATTCACACTCAAAAGAGAGATCCTCATACAAACTGTAAATCGCCAACCATGGTCTGGGACTTCTGGTCACTCAATCCCGAATCGTTGCACCAGGTAACGACTTTGATGTCCGATCGTGGAACGCCATTTGGATTCAGACATATGCACGGTTATGGAAGTCATACGTACTCTATGATCAACGCGCAAAATGAACGTGTCTATATCAAATACCACTTCAGAACACAACAAGGAATAAAAAATTTGACAGGTGCAGAAGCTGATGAAATGCGCGCTAAAGATATGGATTATGCACAACGTGATTTACATACAGCAATTGCGAATGGTGATTTTCCGAAATGGAAGCTTTATATCCAAGTCATGACAGAATCGGAGACTAAAACATTCCGTTGGAATCCATTTGACTTAACAAAAGTATGGTCACAGAAAGAATATCCTCTCATCGAGGTTGGTGAAATGGAATTAAATCAAAACCCAGATAATTACTTCGCTCATGTAGAACAAGTGGCCTTTGCTCCGGCACATATTGTAGATGGAATTGGATTCTCACCAGATAAAATGCTACAGGGACGTATATTATCTTACCCTGATGCTCAACGTTATCGACTAGGGGGAAATTATGAACAGATTCCTGTGAACAGATGTCCTTTTATGACTAATAATTATCAACGTGATGGTCAGATGACTGTCAATGGGAATCAAGGGGCAGCACCAAATTATTATCCAAATAGTTTTGATGGTCATTACGAAGATCAATCCTACAAGGAACCTGCATTGCAAGTAGATAGTCTAGTGGCTGATAATTATGACCGCAACGCTCCTGGTGAGGATGATCATTATACACAACCTGGTGATTTATACCGTTTATTGGATGCTGAACAGAAAGAACATCTCATTCAAAATATAGTAGGTGCTATGTCTGGAATTGAAGGACCAAAACGAGATGAAATTGTTATGCGTCAATTGTGCCATTGGTTTAGAGCCGACATGAATTTAGGACTAGGAGTTGCTAAAGGGTTAGGATTCTCTATGGATGAAATGGCGAAACATATGCCTCAAAAATAAAAAATCATTCGGCAATAATAAAAAGAGCGGAAATGTACCCATACACTTCCGCTCTTTTAGACCTTCATAATACATCATAAACTATGATAATTATCAAAATTTAAAGCTTCACATCTACCTATACCACACTTATCCTAGCTTTTTAATAGTACTTATTTAAGATTCAATAAATATTGACAAAAGTGAATGAATAGCGTTGCAACCGATTTAACTGTATGATAGGCTGTTATTTGAGATTGAAATCCTATAAATTTACAAAACCTAAGTTGTTCTACTGATTATTTTTTACGCAAAATTATTTGATAAAATATAAAAAATAAAATTTACAACTTGTACCTTTACCTCATCATGAACAAAGATCAATCTAAAATCATCCGCGAACAAGCCGATCGTTCTGCAACACGTGAGCATTCGGTGCCCCTATATCTTACTTCTAGTTTTATCTTTGATAGCGCAGAACAGGGAAGAGCTATTTTTGCTGATGAAGAGCAAGGAATGATATACTCCCGCTATGCCAATCCAAATACTTCAGAGCTTATTAACAAAGTTTGTATCCTAGAGGAAGCAGAAGCTGGGCTGTCCTTCTCTTCGGGTATGGCAGCAGTCTTTGCCTCTTTTGCAGGTATTGTTGAAAGTGGTGACCATATTGTTTCGTCACGCGCTATTTTTGGTTCAACTCACCAACTATTTACGCAACTATTCCCTCGTTGGGGAGTAACAACAACGTATGTTGATGCGGTCGATCCCGAAGAATGGGAAAAAGCCATTCAGCCGAATACAAAAATTATTTTCCTGGAATCACCTTCTAACCCTGGTCTGGAATTAGTAGATCTAGAATGGTTAGGTTCTTTAAAGAAAAAATATCCAAATATTATTTTAGCCATTGACAACTGCTTTGCAACACCTTATCTTCAAAAACCATTAAAGTATGGTTTTGATTTGTCAATTCATTCTGCTACAAAATATATGGACGGTCAGGGTCGTGTCCTTGGTGGATTAGTTGTAGGGAAACAGGAATTGATTGACAAATTAATGTTTTTCATTCGCCATACTGGTCCTTCCTTATCTCCTTTTAATGCTTGGGTCATCTCTAAAAGCTTAGATACACTGGGCTTACGTATGGATAGACATTGCAGCAACGCATTAGCATTAGCAACAGTTTTGGAAACAAACGAAGAAATTGAAGATGTTAAATATCCATTTCTTCCTTCCCATCCGCAATATGAGCTAGCAAAAAAACAGATGAAGGCCGGTGGTGGTATTGTCACTTTTGTTGTTAAAGGTGGAAAAGAGCGAGCTTTCCGTTTCTTAGACGAATTAAATATGATTTTATATACTTCTAATTTAGGGGATGCAAGATCAATCGCTACCCATCCTGCTTCTACAACGCATTCGAAATTAACAGAAGATGAACGTCTAAACCTTGGTATTCAACCGGGTAGTGTGCGTCTATCGGTTGGTTTAGAAGATCAGGAAGATATTATCCAGGATATCTTACAGGCATTGGAAAAAACTAAATAAAAAAAATAGAGCCATCTCCAAGAAGATGGCTCTATTCTTTATTTATGATCTGCTTATTTCAAAGATGCCAATGCAGCTTCGTAATTTGGCTCTTCTGTCACTTCCGCAACTTGCTCTTCATATAAAACTTTACCGTTTTCATCCAATGTAATGACTACACGGCTCAATAAACCCGCTAAAGGGCCATCGGAAAAACGCAATTGATATGCATCTGAAAAATTACTGTCTTTATATTCCGACAATGTAACCACATTATTCAAACCTTCCGCTGCACAAAAACGTCCTTGAGCAAATGGTAAATCTTTGGAAATACATAACACCACTGTATTTTCTAATCCTGACGCTGCTTTATTGAAAGCACGAACAGATGCTGCACAGGTACCTGTATCTACACTTGGGAAAATATTTAAAACTACTTTCTTTCCTTTATAATGTGCTAATGATTTATCAGATAAATCACCTGCTGTCAATTTAAAATCTGGAGCTTGATTTCCTACTGCTGGTAAATTTCCAACCGTATTAACTGCTCCACCTTTGAATGCTACTGTTGCCATAATTATTTTTTTTAGCAATTTAATGATTTCCTGTTAATCTTACTACAAAAATCACATTTATTAATACACATTCTTTCAAAATAAATATTTATCAATTTTCGCCAAAATAATATCGAAAAGCCACAAAAATTTACTATGTTAGCATTGTAATTCAAACACAAACGATAAACCAAATTTGATGTATATGAAGAAGTTACTAATTACCTTGCTTTGTGTATCGCCGTCTTTACTTTTAGCACAGGGATCTCAAGTCAATCTTCAGAGTCCAAAATCTGTCGGTATGGGTGGTGCAGGTTCTGCCTACTTTATAGATGAATCTTCCATCTTTTATAGCCCAGGAGCACTTTCAAAAATGAGCCACAATGCGGTTTCTGTAAACGGAAATGGTGTTATGTTTAAATCTGCTTTTCAAGCAACAGGAAGTTCTGTGGTGGATCATACTAAAAATCAGATAACGCCACCTTTTTCTGTTTTTGCCACAGTAGGACCTAAAAATACGTGGTGGAAAGCGGGTATAGGAATATATACACCTTATGGAGGTGCAGTAGACTGGGGCACTGAATGGACAGGTAAATACAGTTTAGTTAGTTTGTCGTTACGCGCTATATACATCCAACCTACCGTCAGTGTCAAATTAACGGACAACTTCAGTATCGGTGGGGGTTTTGTCTATAACATTGGTTCTGTGGATTTACAAAGTGCAGTTCCCGTTTATTTCCAAGATGGGTCATCAGGGTTGGCTGAATTAAAAGGAACCGGTACTGGAACAGGATATAATGTCGGTGTTCACTACAACTTAAATGAAGAATTTGCCATTTCCATGAGCTACCGATCTAAAGTTGTTACGAAATTAAAAGATGGAGATGCTAAATTCACAGTACCTGAAGCGGCGCAAGGAACATTTCCACCAGATAGTAAATTTAGCGCCGAACTTCCTCTCCCATCTACTTTTGCTGTTGGTGTAACATTCCCGATCAGTGACAAAGTAAAAATGGCTGTGGATGGAACGGTGATCAATTACGATATTTATAAAGAACTAAACTTTGATTATAGTGGTGCAAATACTCCTGACACGCATTCCCCTAAGAATTATACAAAAGCAGGTTCTATTAAAGCGGGTATCGAATACTTGCCATCAGAGAAATTGCAACTCCGTATCGGTGGTGGTTATATCGCAACACCTGTGAGTAAAGATTATGTCTATCCAGAAACTCCAGATAACAACCGTGTACTGATTGCTGGCGGTTTCACATACAAAATGAATCAGAAGTTTGATCTAACAGGCTCTTTTGCATACCAGAGAATATTACCTCGCGAAGCAAATAATGTAGACAGCCATTTATCAGGAACGTATACGACGAATATTTACGCACCAGGTATTGGATTGACGTACAAATTTTAAGCATTTATATTAAAAATGTTATTATCATGAACAGAAGAAATTTATATATAGGAGTTGCATTGGCGATACTGAGTATCACAGCATGTAAACCATCTCTCGACGAATTCACACCTTCAGCAGGAACAAAAGCTGACTTTAGTAAATATATTGCCATTGGAAATTCTCTTTCTGCAGGATTCGCTGATGGGGGACTATATCTTGATGGTCAAAAAGTAGCTTTTCCATTGCTCATCTCAGAACAACTTCAAAAAGTAGGCGGAGGCGAGTTCAAATCTCCATTTTTTAGCGAGGAGCAGTCCAATGGATCGGGCTATATTCGTCTTAAAGCATTGGTCAATGGTCAACCAGTAACAGAACAGGTTACAGACAAATTAGCTTACCGCTCAGCTAGTCCAAAATTATTAACGAAATTTACTGATCCGATCAATAATTTAGGGGTACCGGGTATGCGTATGGATATGGCTTTTGCACCTGGCATAGGAACAGCAGCTGGAAATATGTACTTCGAACGTCTATTGCCAGAAGGCACTCCACCAACAATGGATTATTACACGTATTCTACAACGCAAAACCACACGTTCTTTACTTTTTCTCTGGGAAATAATGACGCCTTAGGTTGGGCAACAAATGGTGGTGTTGTAAAAATTAATCCGATAACAGGAAAAGTAGACCCTACAACTGTGTTAACAGAGGTTTCAACATTTACAGGTCTCTTAAACAAATATGTGACCGAACTTACAAAAGAAAAACAAAAAGGTGTGTTAGCAACGATTCCTGATGTAACAGCAGTTCCATATTTTACAACAGTAACACGTCAAGCCCTCTTAGCTGCAGTAAATGCGGCAAGCACAACCAAAGTGACTGATATTTACATCGCAACTAAGACGGGCCCGCGTGCTGCTACGGATCAAGATTTCTTTGTCCTCCCTTTTTCATCGGCAGGATTATTAGGTGTACCTAATGAAAACAAAATACCTTACGGATTACACCCGCTGAATCCTGTTGCAGATCAATATGTTTTGGATACAAAAGAAGCGGCAGAAGTTGTGGCGCGTGTCAATGATTTCAATAACGCAATTAAATCGGTCGCCGCGTCTAAAGGTTTGGCGGTGGCTGATGTGAATGCATTTTTAACAGCTGTTAAAAATGGTATCCGTATCGATGGTTTATCTGTGAGTGCAAAATATATCACCGGAAATGGATTTTCGCTAGACGGTATTCATTTGACGCCTATTGGAAATGCTTTAATGGCAAATGTATTTATTGAAGCCATCAATAAAACGTACGGTGCTCAAGTTCCTAGATTAAATATATCGGATTATAGAGGCGTAAAACTTCCATAAAAATATTAATAAATGGTTTGGTAAAAGGGTGTATCATAATTATGATCACCCTTTTTATATTTATCCTCAATTAGATGTGTTTAGGGTAATAAGTATATCTTATTATGTATATAACCGCTTTGTAAGAAAAAAGTAATAACAAGTCATGTTATTTACGTGTCAGCGCAATTATATTGTTAATGAAAGCAAATTTCATTAAATTTGTATATACAAGGAGATTCAATCATGAAAGTAACACTAAATCGTCAAAATAAAGCAGTTCACTTTGAAGCAGCAAGTGAACTATCCAATGTAAAAGTAAATATTGATGGTTCAGAAGCTATTGGTGGTGAAGGCAAAGGAGTTCGCCCGATGGAATTAGTCTTAATGGCACTAGGCTCATGTAGTGTATTTGATCTTTCTTCTATTTTGACGAAACAGCGTCAGGAAATTGAAGATGTACAAGTTGAGGTTGAGGGAAAACGCCGCGAGGAAATTCCAAATATCTTTACAGATATCCACATTAGCTTTTATCTAAAAGGTGCTATTGATGAAATTAAAGCTCAAAAGGCAGCAGAATTGGCGGTCAAAAAATACTGTTCGGTACATGATATGCTTGCCGCAGGTGGTATCAATATCACCTATTCACTCAAAATCAATTAATAATAGTGGAATGCTTAGCTCATAATCTGAACTTACGCATTGTAAAATAAAAACATACAAAAACCAGATAACTATTGATATCTGGTTTTTTGTACTTGGGGAGATTCCCCTTTTTTTAATAAAGGGCGCTTTATACTTAAATCTTATAATCTTCCCTGCTCTTCCGTCTTTTTAGGCATACTGGAATTATTCTTTATCTTCTGATTGCCAAAATGATAGCGTAATGTTATATTGACTTTGCGTGTATCTCGATAATCGTTATAGTAATTATTTTGGTCCGCATATTTTGAAGATACCCTTTGTCTTTCCGATTTAAAAATATCCATAAAAGAAAGATTGACTTCAAACCGTTTACGAAAAAACTTACGGCTCGTGATCAGATAGGTACTAGAATAACCTGTGATCTTAAAAGGTCCCTGTATGGTAGGTGACTCGAAGGTGTTTCCAAGCTCAAGGTTCCAATCGCTTTCTTTATTCAGCACGAAAATTGAACTAAAATTTCCATTGGCCATCCACACTCGATTACGATACAATTGCATATCGCTACCTTGATAATTATTGACATTGTACATCCCTTCCAGTTGTGCGTTTAAACTCCAATTTTTCAATAATTGAAAACTTTTACCCAAATCTACACCTGCTCCCTGCCCGTTTCGAATATTCGTGTAATGATAGATCAGTTGATGATTTATATTATCTTGAATAGCAATCTCCATGGACGGCCATTGCTCATATCGATAAAATAAATCTACATTCCAATCTTTTTTCGTTAACGTAATATTGAGATTATGAATAATTGTAGCCTTCAACCGCGGATCTCCCTGAAAATAAGAAAAAAGATTATAATAGGACTTCGCCGGGTTTAACCACGAATAAGCAGGTCTGCTGATACGCTTACCGTAAGAAAACCCCCATTGGTATTCCTGATCTGTTTGGTACTGAGCATAGAAGGTTGGAAAGAGTACCCAATAATTTTGATTATTCCGGTCTTCCGGTTCTGAGACGACTCCTTCCAATGCCGTATTTTCAAGACGCAAACCTCCTTTCCAACTCCATTTTCGCCATTTATAAGCTATTGATCCATATACAGCTGCCTGTTGTTCATCGTAATCAAAAATATTACTCTTATCTGATCGAGGCTCAAAACTTCCTGAAGCATCATCTGAAAACATTAAGGTACTTTTCGTTTTCACAGCACTAAACTTACCTCCAAACTCAATGGCAATATTATTCATATTTACAGAAAGATCGAGCTGTGTTGTGAATAATTGGTTCTGTGTAGCATTGTCACTCAGAAAGCGCGTACTTTTAGGATCTTTTTTCTTAAATTGTAGATCTGTCCATACATCCTGTAGATTAGATTTACGATTTGTTGTAAAATAGGAAGACCAATTTGCATTCCAGTTGGAATTTATTTTTTTATTGACCTGCAGATAAAAATTATTGGTTTTACGCGATTCTATATGATCGTTCTTCGTCAAATAATAGGACTCCATTAGCCCTTCCTTATTGTAAATGGAGGTCGGCACTTCATATAATCCAGTTGATTTTGGTCCATAATACCCATTCAAGCCTATGGCGATATTCCAGGTTGTATCGGGCGTATAGTCAAAGGAAAACACGTAACTGTTTTGGCTATTATTTTTATCGATACGGGTCATAACACTTTCCCAGGAAGTTTGATCATTCGGATAGTAGACAAAATCGGTTCCATAGCGCGCATATGTCCCTCTTCCAAAATTATAAGTGGCGCGAACATTAACTTTTTCATTTTTATAATATTGGGTCAGTCCAAATAGTTGCTTACCATAATTACTTTGCTCTGTCAATGCCAGTAGCGTACCTCTGTACCCAAATAGTTGCGATTTATTGAGTTTTATATTAATAATAGTACTTCCCTCCGCTTCATATTTTGCAGGTGGACTTGTAATGACCTCAATAGATTGAACATCCGATCCTGCTGTATTTTCGAGTAACGTTTTTAGTTCTTCCCCGCTCATCATCAGTTTTCTTTCATTAATCATGACAACTACTTTTTTGTCTCCACGTACAGCTATACTACTTCCACTTACCATAACCATAGGTGTCCGTTTCAAAATATCCCAACTGTTCAATCCGGATAGGTTACTTCCTTGCACATTAAACTCTAAACGATCAATTTTTCGAGTAACCCTTGGTCTTTTACCGGTTACTTGTGCTTCTTCCAGTTTCGACTCATTAGGACTTAACTTTATTAATAATGGAACTTGTAAGGTATCTGATCGAAAATTCAATTCTCGGCTCTGATAATTTAAATGGGATATTGCCATACGGTATAGCCAGTTGTCTTCTATTACAAAATCAAACCTACCGGCAGTGTCGAGTCTTAATGTGTGGATGGGTTTACTTATACTGTCCAATAAAATGACAGTTGCTCCTTTCAAAGGAATTTCGTTTTGATCGCAGACACCACCGGATAAACGCTTCCCTTGAGCCTGTCCAAGAAAAGGTAATAATAATAGAATAATTAGATACTTCATACTTGATTAAATTGCTGCTACAAAGTTGCCTCAAGTAGTGGAGAGCGATGGTTAATAAAGAGTTAATGGTAGGTTAAGGTTCTATTTATTCAAAATCGCAACCTATATTTGTATATGGAACTTAAGTCTAAAAACTATATTTATTTTTTCACAATCCTCTTTGTTATCCTTATTGGCATTCAATCCTATTTGCTCTTGAATTCTTTTCAATTGAAGAAAAGGGAGATATATTCGCTAACAAAAGAGAAACTAGGAAAAATAGATGAGACTGACGCTCTATTCGACAATGATCTCCTTAATAATCAAGACGCAACTTCTTACTACATACAACTAGCTCAGAAAAAAATTACGCTTGCAACGCTGGAAAGCAGTTATGCTGATAAAGTAAATAAAACTGAGAAAGCGTTGACACATTATGTAGATAGTCTTTTTTCCCCATTAGGTTTTCAGGTAAGATTACAAAAAGAGATTCTACAAATCACCTTTCAAAACGCTCAAGAAAAACTGATCAAAAAGCCAATAATTGTCTATAAAACAAGTGGTGAAATGACGCATCCATTGGAGTTATCTTCTGGAACCTGGTCTACTGAAAAAACTGTTAAACAGTTAACGAAAGAACAGTCAACAATCACTGCTGAGCAGGAAGATAAACAGTACAGTTTTCTTGTTCTTCGAAGATCAACGTTTGAGGTGGTCAATATCAACTGGATTGTTTTTAAGGAGTTAGCACTCCTACTCTTCAATTCAACATTGATTCTAGTGGCTTTATTATTCTTATTTTATCGAACATATCAGAATTTAAAACAGCAACAGAAAAAGATTAGTCAGTTGCATGATGCCGTTGACAATATTTCGCATGAACTAAAAACGCCCATTGCAACGCTTAAAGTAGCTTTAAAAACAATTCAAAAACAACCTGATCCTACCATTCTAGCCGTTATGGAACGTCAAGTGGAACGTCTGGAAAACACTTTACAACCCTTGCATGAAAGTGACAAAACAGATGCAGACATCCCCATTACCTTTGATCAAGTGAAGATGATACTTGCTGATTTTAAACTTGCTCATCCTCATATAAAATTTGATATAAATGAGTTTTCAACAATCGAAATACCAATTAACGAATCCGATTTTACGACCATTATTGTCAATCTTATGAATAACAGCATCAAGTATGGTGCTACTCATCTGAGTGTATCAATTTCCACGAACAAGAATTTATTTGAAATTCAAGTACGTGATAATGGGATAGGAATGGCTTTAAAAGAAATTCCTCATATCTTTGAGAAATTCTACCGCATACAAAAAAATAATATCCATGATAGCAAGGGTTTAGGACTAGGATTATATCTTGTCAATACGATTGTAGGGCGTCATCAAGGCAAAATAGACGTTACTAGCAAAATCAATATAGGAACTACTTTTAATATTATAATTCCCCATGAATAAACTTTTGTTAATTGAAGACGATGCTGATTTCGGATTTATGTTGCAACATTATTTACAGCTTTCTGGATATGATGTGCACTGGATGCAAAGCCCAGAGGAATTACTGCTTGCTGAAAATATACTTCCTTACGATCTGTTAATTTTGGATGTAATGTTACCTGTTAAAAGCGGTTTCACATTAGCGCAGGAGATCAAAGAATACTATCCTGAAGTCCCTTTTATTTTCCTAACCGCCAAAGAACAAAAAATAGATAAAATAACAGGTTTAAAAATTGGCGCTGACGATTACCTTACAAAACCCTGTGATCCAGAGGAATTAGTATTACGAATCCAAAATATCCTAAAGCGTAATAAAAAAACTGATCAGATCACATCAATTACACTTGGTAGTTATCAATTTTTCCCTCAGCGATTACTCCTCACTCATCCACTGGAACAATTTAAACTAACAGAAAGAGAAGCGAAGCTCTTACAGTTTCTATGTCAACGCAATGGTTCTCTTGTGACAAGGGAAGAAATCTTACAGCAAGTCTGGGGTAACAGTGACTTTTTTAATGGCCGCAGCATGGATGTTTTCATTACGAGATTACGCAAGTACCTCAAACATGATTTAAATCTACACATTACTTCTTCAAGAGGTGTAGGCTTTAACATTTCCTTTTAATATGCGCGCTTGGTACTTATATCGTGATATTAGGTATCTAAACTATCTTCTCTTTTTTGCCATAATTTTTCTGCCCAACGACCAACAAACCAGAATGATACTGCCAAAATAAGAAAAAAGATTGCACGATTGATATTATCCCAAAGGTATTCTACATATCTTGTGTAGACATTCAATACAAAAAATACAAAACCAATTTCTCTTGTAGTATTGTCTTTCATCTTTAGTCCATAGATAACGAGACCTGCGGCTACTGCTGTCGACAACAGACCCCAATAAAAGATGTGGTACTGTCTTACTAAAGTCCATTCATAGAAATCTGAATAATTACCAAAAATAGAAAGAGACCACAATGAAATCATTAAGTATAGTAAGCCAATGAGGTAGCTTAGCGGTTGAAATTCTACTAGTTTTTTGAACCGTGGCTGCACATAAATAGCAATTAATGTCAGCATTAATCCAAAAATAGTAAAACGTAGTGGGTAATTCATTCCCCAGAACTTAAATCCCCAATCACTATGATATGCTGTTTCGGTCGCAAACCAGATTCCTAATGCAACAAGCATAAATACCCATATGAGCTTAGATTTTAAGCGGTTCGCGAGATATCCGTATATGAGGACTGATAATAGAAACAGTAAAGAATAGTGCATACTATTCTTATCCAATACCTTTCCTAAAAATCCGATGCATGCTGCTGTCGAAAAAACACCTATCAACATCATGGTTTCAATAGAAAGATTTTTATTAGGAAATTTTGTTTTGTAACGAAAGCCGAGGGTATAAAACAATACGGCTAAAGCACCAAAAAAAAGACAGAATAAAATATTGGGCGCTTCGTACAGTGTATCTACAAATTTGAGAAATGCAGTATCAGTCATTAAAGAAAAAACTGCAAATACCAAAGATGCTAAGGCAACCCAAAATGCATACCGTGCTAGGCGCTTCCAATCAAAGCTTTTGACATCAATGCTATCGACCATAGCTTTTGCTGTCGATGTATCAATTACATTTTCCTTCTCCCAAAATTGTATTGCTTCTTCTAAGGATTCTTTTTCTTGTTTGGTAACGTCTAATTTCTTCATATAACTTTTGTGGTGGCAAAATACAAATTATACCTTTTACTTAGGGTATAGATTTGCAATAGCGTGACAATAATAAAGAGATGAGCACTCTTAAAGTTCATTAAAAATAAGTAATTTTGCATGTTTGCAGAAATTCATCTGCGTTTGGAAGAAAACAGCGGTTACATGACAAAGAAAATCACACCTGATTTAGGTGAACAAAGTGAAGTTCAAGTATTTGGAGCACGTGTACATAACCTCAAAAATATTGACATTTCATTTCCTCGAAACGAATTGGTTGTTATTACAGGATTAAGTGGCAGTGGTAAATCGTCATTAGCTTTTGACACCATATACGCGGAAGGCCAAAGACGTTACATGGAAACATTTAGCGCTTATAGCCGTCAGTTTTTAGGTGGTATGGAACGACCGGATGTAGATAAAATTTCTGGTTTGAGTCCTGTGATTTCTATTGAACAAAAAACAACAAGCAAAAATCCGCGTTCTACTGTCGGCACTATCACTGAGGTGTATGATTTTATGCGTTTGCTATTTGCTCGCGCAAGTGAAGCATTTTCTTATGTTACAGGCAATCGCATGCAACGCATGTCTGACGACCAGATTGTTGATCGTATTTTAACCGATTTTGATGGACAGGCTTTGAATATTTTAGCTCCCGTGATCAAAGGGCGTAAAGGTCATTACCGTGAGTTGTTTGAGCAAATCCGTAAACAGGGTTATGTTAAAGTCCGTGTAGATGGAGAAATCGTAGATTTAACGCCTAAAATGCAGGTAGACCGCTATAAAATACACGATATTGAAATTGTGATCGACCGCCTAAAGGTTACTGCCGACGATAAAAAAAGGTTGCAAACATCTGTTATGCAAGCGATGAAGACAGCAAAAGGAATTATTAAGGTAGCCAATCAAGAAAATGTGGAGCAATTTTTCAGCCGCTATCTCATGGATGCCGAATCAGGTATTTCTTACGATGAACCGCAGCCTAATACGTTTTCATTTAACTCCCCATACGGTGCCTGTCCAAAATGTGATGGCCTAGGATATATTTTTGAAATTGACAAAAACACAGTTATCCCTGATGGAAAATTAAGCATTCAAAAAGGAGGCTTAGCTCCCTTAGGACCTGCAAAGGAGACCTGGAACTTCCAAGTGTTGAAAGCTGTGGCTAAAAAACTTGATTTTTCTTTGACAACACCGCTAGAGAAGTTGACAGAAGAGCAAATCGACACGTTACTATTTGGTGCTGAGGAGCCTATTTCAGTTGCTGTTTCCTACGGCAGTTACGATGTACGTGATTACCGCATTGAGTTTTCTGGCATTTTCAAAATGCTAGAGGAGCAGTCTGGTAAATCTAGTGATGATATGTCTTCTTTAGATGATTTCAGATCAAAGATTGTATGTCCAACTTGTGAAGGCGCCAGGCTTAAAAAGGAATCACTACATTTTAAATTTGCCGGTAAAAACATTTATGAACTGGCACATATGGATATTAAATCGCTATATGAATGGTTCTCAAATGTAAACGCTTCTTTAGATGAACGTCAACAGATCATTGCTACCGAAATATTAAAAGAAATACAATCGCGTTTAGGTTTCCTACTGGATGTAGGCTTAAATTACCTGACTATAGATCGTTCTTCTAAATCGCTATCTGGTGGTGAAGCGCAACGTATACGACTTGCGACACAAATAGGTTCCCAACTTGTCAATGTTCTATACATCTTGGATGAGCCGAGCATCGGTCTCCATCAGAGAGATAATGAGCGTCTGATCAATTCTTTAAAAAATTTACGTGATATCGGCAATTCAGTGCTGGTTGTTGAACATGATAAAGACATGATCTTAAATGCAGACTATGTTATTGATATGGGACCTGCCGCGGGTGTCAATGGTGGTCAAGTGGTTGCTGAAGGAAAACCGAAAGATATCCTGAAATCAAAATCACTAACTGCAGCTTATTTAAATGGGAAAAAAGAGGTTGCTATTCCTTCAGAACGAAGAGCTGGAAACGGAAAAACATTATCTTTAAAAGGTGCAACAGGAAATAACTTAAAAAATGTTTCTGTTGATTTTCCACTTGGAAAATTAATTCTTGTCTCGGGTGTTTCGGGTTCTGGTAAATCAAGTTTGATTACCGGTACGCTATATCCGATTCTAAATAAACATTTTTTCCGTGCAAAAGGTATTCCACTTCCTTACAAAAGTATCGAAGGTCTGGAGCATGTCGATAAGGTCATTGAAATAGACCAAAGTCCGATCGGTCGTACGCCAAGATCAAACCCTTCTACTTATACGGGTGTATTTTCAGATATCAGAACTTTATTTGTCCAACTTCCTGAAGCGAAAATAAGGGGTTATAAACCGGGACGTTTTTCATTTAATGTGAAAGGCGGTCGTTGTGAAACTTGTCAAGGTGGTGGAATGAAGGTTGTGGAAATGAATTTCCTTCCTGATGTCCAGGTTCCTTGTGAAACATGTCATGGAAAACGTTATAACAGAGAAACTTTGGAGGTTCGCTTCAGAAGTAAATCCATCTCAGATATCCTGGATATGAGTGTTGATGAGGCAGTCGTTTTCTTTGAAAATATTCCTTCCATCTATCGTAAGATTAAAACATTACAGGATGTTGGCTTGGGTTATATTACATTGGGACAGTCTTCAACAACATTATCGGGCGGGGAAGCACAACGGATTAAATTGGCGACAGAGCTTTCCAAGAAAGACACCGGAAATACATTTTATATCTTAGATGAACCGACAACGGGTTTGCATTTTGAGGATGTTAATGTATTGATGGGCGTAATCAACCGATTAGTTGACCGTGGTAACACGATCTTAATCATCGAACATAATCTCGATGTTATTAAATGTGCTGATTGGGTGATTGACATTGGTCCTGAAGGTGGTAAAGAAGGCGGTAATGTCTTATTTGCAGGTATACCTGAAGAGTTAATCAAAAATAAAAAGAGCGAAACGGCTCGATTCCTTAAACTGGAAATGCAATAACGAACAGTTAGATTTGATACGTAAGTATTACGTATCAAATCTAACTCATGAAAGTTAATAAGTAATGTAATTTATACGACAACTTTCTAACGGAATTAAAAGCATTCCTCATTAATTTCGTAACTTCGCGTCATATGTCGGATATTATTCAATTATTACCAGATAATGTTGCCAATCAAATTGCAGCGGGTGAAGTCGTACAAAGACCTGCCGCGGCGATCAAAGAATTGATTGAAAATGCTATTGATGCTGGGGCTGACAAGATACAATTGATCATCAAAGATGCTGGAAAATCATTAATTCAAGTGATTGATAATGGTTGTGGAATGAGCGTGACGGATGCACGTCTTTGTTTTGAACGACATGCTACTTCCAAAATTCGTAAAGCAGAAGATTTGTTTGCCATTCGTACAATGGGATTTCGAGGTGAAGCAATGGCTTCAATCGCTGCCATTGCACATGTGACTTTAAAAACACGTCGTTTTGAGGATGAATTGGGTACTGTCGTAGAGATAGAGGGCTCTAAAATCATCAATCAAGCACCAGAAGCTGTCGCTGCTGGCACCAATATTTCCATTAAAAATCTATTTTACAATATACCTGCACGCCGAAACTTTTTAAAAAGCAATTCGGTCGAGATGCGTCATATTATTGAAGAGTTCCAACGGATAGCATTAGCTAATCCTGAAATCTTTTTGACGTTACATAGTGATGGTAATGAAATGTTTCATTTACCTGCGGAAACATTGAAACAACGTATTGTTCATCTATTTGGCAACACGTATAATCAGCGATTAGTACCTGTAGAAGAGGATACCACGATCATAAAAGTAAATGGTTTTGTAGGAAAGCCTCAGTTTGCTAAAAAAACAAGAGGGGAACAATTCTTCTTTGTTAATAAGCGATTTATCAGAGACCATTACTTGAATCATGCTGTGATGAATGCTTTTGAAGAAATTCTGCCAGCAGAAACATTTCCTTTATATGTGCTTTTCATTGACATCGATCCTTCAAAGATTGATATCAATGTACACCCAACGAAAACGGAAATTAAATACGAAGATGAAAAGGCAATTTACGCGATCATCCGATCTGCTGTTAAAAGGTCTTTGGGACGATATAATATCGCGCCTTCTTTGGATTTTGAACAAGAAACAGGTTTCTCAAACATGATCACGCCAAAACCTTTGGACGAGATCATTGTACCTACGGTGAATTTTAATCCTGATTTTAATCCGTTTGAACCTGATCAGATTACAAAGACGACATTTTCGCGATCAGATAATTATCTCGCAGGTTTTGAAAAGAAAACGGCCATTCCTCAAAATTGGGATACTTTATATCAAATTACTGAACAGGATGAATCGATGCAACTGCCTTTAGAGCACGAACAACAAGACGGTCCAATTCATCAGATACAAGGTATAAAAAGTCAAGCGACAACGAAACAATTTTTTCAGATCCATAATCGATTCATTGTTTCACAAATTCATTCTGGTGTGATGCTGATCGATCAACAAGCTGCTCATGAACGCATCTTATTTGAACAGTTCAAATCACAGCTTGATCAACATAAAGGTTTGAGTCAACAGAATCTGTTTCCTCAAAGTATTGATTTAAATCCTTCAGATAATGAATTGATGCAAGATTTATTGGAAGATATTCAAAGTTTAGGGTTTCAAATTCGTTCATTTGGAAAAAACAGCTATATCATTGACGGAATACCTGCAGATTTAGGTACCGGAATTGACGAACGTAAAATTATTGAACAGATCTTAGAAGATTATAAGAACAATCTTAATGATTTCAAAATTGAGAAACGTGAGAATTTAGCAAAAAGCTTAGCGCGCAATGCGGCAATAAAACCAGGTACTTTTCTGGATAATAATGCGATATCAGAACTTATTGATCAGCTTTTCGCTTGTGAGTCTCCAAATATCTCTATTTTTGGGAAACCAATCGTTATTACCATTACCTTACAGGAACTATTAGAAAAGTTTAGTAAAAATTAGAAAATAAAAATTATGTTTCCACAATTAACACCTGTTGTCAAGAACTTATTAATAGTCAATATTGTATTTTTTATTGGTTCTAATCTAAGTCCAATGGCGTACAATTATCTTCCAGTATTTTATCCAGATTCACCATTTTTCAAAATTTGGCAGGTCATCACCCATATGTTTATGCATGCGGATCTATCACATATCTTTTTTAATATGTTTTCACTTGTGATGTTTGGCTCCCTTATTGAACAGGTTTTAGGACCTAAACGTTTTCTAAATTTATATTTACTTTCGGGTTTGGGTGCTTGGTTATTACAATCGGGTGTGCAGGGCATTGAACTGTACAATGCTACGGGTTCATTTTTTCCTCTGCATCATAGTTTAGATCTTTCTAATTTAGCTTCTAGCAATCCAAACCTTGTTAAAGAAATATACACGACTAGAATGTTAGGTGCTTCAGGTGCTGTTTACGGAATACTTTTATCATTTGCTTATCTATTTCCGAACTTACCATTGCAATTCTTATTTATACCAGTACCCGTTAAAGCCAAATACATGATAGGGGGATTTATTCTTCTCGAAATTTATATGAGTATATCTAGACCGGGCGATTCTGTTGCACACTTAGCTCATGTCGGTGGAGCTTTATTTGGTTATATACTATTAAAGGTCTGGGGTATAAAAAAAGGATTATATTAATTAACTTTATAAGATGAGGGAAAACTCGTTCAAAAACTTTATCAGGACAACCTTCGGTTCAGGCTCTCCCATTCCATTTATTATTGGTGGACAGGTTTTCCTATTTATTCTGATTTATTTTTTTGATCTCCTTTTTGAGCTGAAGATTATTTCTTTCCCTCTTTTTCAATGGAGCGTAGATAAACTAAGTTTACCAACAAATTTTCAGGCATTCATCCAGCAACCGTGGTCTCTAATTACGTATAACTTTCTATATACAGGCCTTTTCAACGTTGCTTTTGATTGTTTATGGCTATATTGGTTAGGTACTATTTTCTTTAATTTTTTAAATAGGAAACAGTTTCTTTTCATTTACATTGTCTCCGCTATCATGTCGGGACTGATCTTTTTAGTCTTCTCACACCTTGCTCTTTTCTCCAATACGATTAATCCTCCATTGAGCACTGGAGCATTTGGATTAGCTGCAATTTTAGCTGCTACAGCTACCTTAGTTCCAAAATATGAACTTAGACTATTGCTGTTTGGGAATGTTAAATTAAAGACTATCGCTATCATTTATTTTGCAATCCAGTTTTTGTTCTTTATTCTTACGAATAGACCTGCGGCCATCAGTTATTTTTGTTCCATTCTCTTTGGAATGGGATTTATTTATGCACTGCAATCGGGCATGGACTGGTCTAAAGTATTTAAAAGAAAACAGAAAAGATCCACAAAAATGAAAGTTGTCGTAGGTAATGGTGCACAACAATCAAAGCATCATCGTTATGATTTACCGAATCAGGATCAGATCGATCAAATTTTGGATAAGATATCCTTAACAGGCTATGATAGTCTAAGTTCACACGAAAAAGAAATTCTTTTCAAAGCAAGCAATAATAATAAGATCGATGGTTAAGCGTGTATTGTTAAAAAAAAAATTGGGCTATTTAAGCAGGACCGTTTTCATTTTTAACATTCTTGCTATTGTTGCTTTATTGATTAGCTATTCTGCTTCTTTCATCAATCCTAAGACAGTTTGGCCTATTGCATTTTTTGGTTTAGGTTATTTACCGATATTACTTGTCAATATTGGTTTTATCGCTTATTGGTTGTTAAGAAAACCTAAAATGATTGTATTTTCTTTAGCAACGATCTTACTTGGCTGGCCACTGCTAACAAAACATTGGAATTTACGTTCGAGCTCTCCAATAACTCAAAAAGCATCTGATCAGATCCGCGTACTTAGCTTCAATGCCCATCTTTTTAAAGATATCAACGACTCAAAGAAAAACTTCAAAAATGATGCGATAAAGATATTGGACAGTATTAAACCAGACATTGTCTGTTTCCAAGAATATTACAGTAAAATAAAAGGGAAATATGTCATCTCTAATGAGTTTAAGAGCAAACTAGGCTATGACTATCATTATTTTGCAGAAAGTGCCAAAAATGATTATGAGGCTTATGGAATGACCATATTCTCCAAATATCCGATTATAAATTCTGGTAATATCTTAGATAATGACTATGGTATCAACCGCATTTCGTACGCAGATATTGAAAAAAATGATAGTACTATCCGCGTCTACAATGTTCATCTCAGATCTTTTGCTCTTCAAAATGATGAAAAGGAATTTTTTCAAAATCCATCATCCAAAAAGGAGACTGATAATGCAGCTACACGTCGCATTGGACGAAAACTTAAAAATGCTTTTGAATTTAGAAGTGAACAGGCGAGTTCTTTAAAAAAACATATGGACGCTTGTCCTTTCCCTTTTATCGTAATGGGTGACTTTAATGATACGCCTATGAGCTATTCAGTAAATCGGGTGAGTAAGGGGCTCCACAATGCATTTAAAGAAAAAGGATCGGGTTGGGGAGTGACGCATTATGAATTATTGCCGATCTTTCAAATTGATTATATTTTTGCCAGTTCCAATTTTGATATCTTAAATTATCATGTGGTTAAAAGAAAATTATCAGACCACTACCCTATCTGGAGCGATTTGAAATTGAAGCACCTTTAGTGCATCTGAATTCCCAATGCACGAAATGCTCCTGCAACAAAATGATCTTTTCTATTTTTTATCTTAAAGTAAGCTTCTCTACCAAAATAATAACGTCCTACTAGTGCCTCAATATCTGACTGAATAATTTGATGCAGACGATCTGCTTCAAGTTTGTTCACAGCTATTCCTTTTTTTAATAAAAAGGAAATGAAATCATTAAACTCGGAGTCAGGCAAATTGTAACCACTCAAGAAATTTTCTATGGAATAAGCTGGCAATTTTTTTGTAAACCTATCATAAACAAATTCTTGTATACTATTGGAATGATATATCTCTCTATATTTAGCACTGATTTCATTGGAATCTATTGGAATGAGAACGTCGGGCTGAATTCCACCTCCCCCAAATAGCATTTTCCCCTTACTGGTTGTATATAAATCATGCGGATTAAATTCGGTATCCAACGTCCATAGGTCAAATGTGGTCATATACTTAGACTGATCGTAATTTGCGCGCGTATATTTGCGCTGAATACATCTGCCCAAAGGGGTGTAATAACGTGCTACTGTCAGGTTAACGGCAGAGCCATCGGCAAAGTCAAATTGTTCTTGAACTAATCCTTTGCCATAGGAACGACGACCGACTACTGTACCTCTATCTAAATCCTGTAGCGCACCTGTCACGATCTCGCTTGCGGAAGCTGAATCTTCATTAATAAGTATTACGATGCGACCTTCACTAAAATCACCGGCTTCTTTTGAGAAATAATCCCTTCGCAATTCATTGGCTCCTTCAGTATACATCAGTAAACGCTTATCTTTAAAAAACATACTGGCTATTTCAATAGCTGTATGTACATAACCGCCGCCATTGCCTCTCAAATCTAAAATTAAATCTTGCGCTCCACTTTTTCGAAGATCGCGCAATTTGATTTTAAAATCTTCAGAAGTCTGATGCCCAAAGCGTCTTATTTTTACGTAAGCTACTTTAGGAGCTATCATATAGAATGCATCCAATGTACTCACAGATACTTGATCGCGAACAACTTTGAGCGGAGTTGTCAAAATTTCGTTATTTCGTTTCACAATGATGTCTACTGTAGATCCTTTTTTACCTCGAATCAACTTGTCTACTTCATTTTCTGTCACACGTACGCCAGCTATATTTCGATTCGCAATTTTGACCAATCGATCTCCAATCTTCATTCCAGACTTTTCTGCAGGACCAGCTGAGATCATTCCGACAACAAGCAAGGTATCGTTAAGATTAAAGTACTCAACACCAATACCATCAAAAGTTCCTTCCAGAGCCTCTGCTTGTGCTAAACGTTCATTGGGTTTTAAATAGGTTGAAAAAGGATCTAATCGGGTAATGATATGCTGAATGGCTTCATCCTGAATCGTATCTAAACTTACTTTATCAACGTAATTGTCCGATATTAAATTAACCAGATATTGAACTTTTTCAGAATTACCGGTCAGTCCCCCTGCTAGAATAGAAGTTGATTGTTTATTACCTTGTTCATCGGCATATTTTTGCCCAAGCAATAGCCCCACGAGTAAAACTCCTGCGTATGTTGCTGCCACAAAAATATTCCGTTTTATACTTCCTTGCATATGAAAAGATGCTTCAAAAATACTAAGTTTTATCCATTAAAACCACAATATATGAGTTGATTTTTGGATTAAAACAAAAGTCGTTAAAAGTGGTTAATATGTGAAAGTTTTCTCAACTTTGTGTTTGTAACAATCAAATAATCTGCCAAAATGCACGAAATTGAACCTTTTTACAATTGGAGACATGATTATATCGCATCGGAAGATGAACAGTCTCCTTTTTACGGAACGATATATAATGAATTTGAATACGACAAACAGATTTATAATTTCCTTTTACACCCCCAGTGGGACGACTTTGGTTCACATACTTTATATTTGAAAGTCCTATTTGTAGACTATGACAAGCAATTTTGCATCATCGAACTGATTGGCGAATGGAATGATACCATTGATAATGACATTATGATCCTGAAGCGTGAAGTGATTGATCTGATGATCGCTTCGGGTATTAATCATTTTATATTAATTGGTGAAAATATTCTTAATTTTCATGCTTCAGATGATACTTATTATGAAGAATGGTTTCAGGATATTGATGATGGTTGGATAGCTGCTGTTAATTTTAGGACACATGTCATCACAGAATTTATGCAAAATAATATTGATTATTATATCAATTTTGGAGGAAACCTCAATGATCTTTCTTGGCGTACCTTAAAACCAATTCAAGTTTTCCATCATATCAATGAACAATTAACCAAACGATTGAATGGTTAACAACATTTGAAGATACTATGACATTCAAATTTTACTAAGATGAAGTGTTTGAATGCCTGTTCTCTATATTTTTACTTAACTTTGTTATATTAAAAAAAATCAAACGCTATGTCATTTAGAATAGAAAAAGATACCATGGGTGAAGTTCAAGTACCTGCAGATAAATACTGGGGTGCTCAAACAGAACGTTCACGCAATAATTTCAAAATTGGTCCTGCTGCATCTATGCCACATGAAATTATCGAAGGTTTTGCTTACTTGAAAAAAGCTGCTGCTTATGCTAATGCTGAATTAGGTGTATTACCTATTGAGAAACGTGATGCTATTGCTGCAGTTTGTGATGAGATCTTAGCTTGTAAATTGGACGATCAATTTCCATTGGTAATCTGGCAAACAGGTTCGGGAACTCAATCTAACATGAATTTAAATGAAGTAATTGCAAACCGTGCTCAGGTATTAGCTGGTTTCAAAATTGGAGAAGGTGAGCCTGTGTTAAAAGCGAATGATGATGTGAACAAATCACAATCTTCTAATGACACCTACCCTACTGGAATGCACATAGCGGCCTATAAAGCAGTTGTTGAAGTAACAATTCCTGGTGTTGAAAAACTACGTGATACATTAGCAAAAAAATCTGCTGAATTCATGAATGTTGTTAAAATTGGCCGTACTCACTTAATGGATGCAACTCCTTTAACATTGGGTCAAGAATTATCAGGCTATGTAGCACAGTTGAATTATGGTATCAAAGCTGTTAAAAATACTTTAGCGCATTTGGCAGAAGTAGCATTAGGTGGTACTGCAGTTGGTACGGGATTAAATACACCTGCTGGATATGATGTTCTGGTAGCAAAATATATCGCTGAATTTACTGGTCATCCTTTCATTACTGCTGAGAATAAATTCGAAGCTTTAGCTGCGCATGATGCCATTGTTGAATCACACGGATCATTAAAACAATTAGCAGTTTCGTTAAATAAAATTGCTAACGATATCCGCATGTTGGCTTCTGGTCCTCGCTCTGGTATTGGTGAAATTATTATTCCTGAAAATGAACCTGGTTCTTCGATCATGCCTGGAAAAGTTAACCCTACTCAATGTGAGGCTTTAACAATGGTTGCTGCTCAGGTAATGGGTAATGATGTAGCTATTACTATCGGTGGTACTCAAGGTCACTATGAATTGAATGTATTCAAACCTTTAATGGCGTCTAACTTTTTACAATCAGCTCGATTAATCGGAGATGCTTGTGTATCATTTGAAGAGCACTGTGCAAGTGGTATTGAACCAAATTATGCTCGTATTAAAGAATTAGTTGATAACTCTTTGATGTTGGTAACGGCTTTGAATACTAAAATAGGCTACTACAAATCGGCAGAAATTGCACAAACAGCACATAAAAATAACTCGACATTAAAAGAAACGGCTATTGCATTAGGATATGTAACTGCTGCAGAATTTGACGAGTGGGTAAAACCTGAAGAAATGGTAGGTAGCTTAAAATAAGGCTATGATTCCATTTTTAAATAAATTAAAAAATATCAAAGCATACCTATTTTTAGCAATGGGTATGCTTTTGCTATTTGGAAGTTGCAAATTCAATTCGGAAATGCAATCTGAGGGTGCTGGTTATTTGCAAGGGGAATGGAAACAAGACAGTATTGCCGACCAAGATCAAATGTTGCAATATACGCTCACAGATTTCCGTTTTACCTGTGACTCCATTTATGCACGCATGTATGTCCATGCTAAAACAAAGCAGATATCAGATAGCTGTTACAATAATGGGTCTTGGATCGAATATGCTAAAGGTATTTATGTTGTACGTGGTGACAGTGTCATTGTCGATGGTATATACGTCAAAGAAAATGGCAAACAAAAAGTATCTGGGTGCTATCGCCAAGGTCAATATTTACCAAGGTTTAAAGTTGCTTTCCACTCTAAAGATTCTCTAGTATTAGAAAATAAATATGATCAGCGTCCTATCATATTACGTAAAACAAAGGATGTAATTTGTGTCCCGCAGAAACGCTGGCAATAAAAAAGAATAAACGTGTAGCCATTTAATTTTTTAAATGGCTTTTTCTATCATTAACGACACGCTCGTCACTATCTGAGCAAAAAAATATGAATAAAGGAATTATTGCATTGGCATTTGGAGGTCTCGCTATAGGAATGACAGAATTTTCTATGATGGGAATCTTACCAGACATCGCAAAAGACTTAAATATCGATATTCCAACAGCTGCCCATTTAATAGCACTTTATGCTATCGGTGTTGTTGTTGGTGCCCCTACATTAGTACTATTATCTGGAAAATACCCTCCTAAAAACGTTTTACTTTTTTTAATGGTTCTATTTTTCATTTTTAATGGGTTATTTGCTATATCTCCTACCCATTTTACCATGCAACTTTCCAGATTTATGTCCGGTTTGCCACATGGAGCTTTCTTTGGTGTAGGTTCTGTTGTTGCAGCTAGATTAGCTCCTAAAGGTAAAGAGGCGCAGGCAATATCGATTATGTTTACAGGTATGACGATTGCTAATTTAGCAGGTGTGCCTTTAGGAACATATATCGGACATCATTACTCTTGGCGCATTACCTATGGTGTCATCAGTGTACTAGGCCTTCTGACATTTTTAATGATTTATCTTTGGTTACCAAAAATTGAATCTTCTAAACAAAACAATATTATAGCACAGGTAAGTTTTTTCAAAAAGCAAGAAGCATGGCTACTGATGGCAATTATTGCAATCGGAACTGGAGGTCTTTTTGCCTGGATCAGCTATATTGCTCCATTGGTTACAAATGTATCTGGACTTGACCCTAATCGTGTGCCTATTATTATGATTTTAATCGGTATAGGTATGTTTTTTGGAAATTTATTGGGTGGAAAAATGGCTGATACCATCTCTCCGACAAAAGCGGCTATTGCTAGTTTTAGTGCTATGGCGATATGTTTAGTCTTTGTTTATTTTGTTTCACCATTTCAATGGTCAGCATACATTATGGCCTTTATTACGGGTTTGGTTTCTTTTACAATAGGTCCACCTACACAGATGATGTTGATCCGGACTGCTAAAGGTGCTGAAACTTTGGCTGCAGCGGGTGGTCAGGCAGCATTCAACTTGGGTAATACTTTAGGAGCTTATTTAGGAGGTATACCCATTACATATGGCTTAATGTATAATACTCCTTCTCTAGTAGGTGTTGGAATGGCCACTATAGGCGCTTTACTTGCTTGTGTATTCTTGGTTCAATTTGTACAAAAGAACAGAATCCCAAGTGCAGACTAACAGATAATATGACCGAAAAACTTAGCTATATCAGTATCCTTCGAATTATTGCTACCATTGCGGTCATCGCGATACACGCATCTTCGGGTTACTTAAATAGTACTGATATAGCTGGGTTTGACTGGAAATATGCAAATCTGATAAATAGTTTCACTCGATTCTCTGTCCCCATATTTGTGATGCTTTCTGGGGCTCTCCTGCTGACGAAAGAAGAACATACAGGACAGTTTTATAAAAAAAGACTCCTTAAGATTTTTTATCCCTTTCTTTTTTGGACTATTATTTACTTTTTTTATAACACGAATGTGCTGGAATTAAATATAGACCAATTGATCTCTACATTGGTCTATAGACTCAAAAACGGTGCGAACGCACATCTTTGGTATCTCTATATGATCATGGGTCTATACCTTGCTATTCCTTTTCTTCAAAAGATCGTAAAGCATTCATCTATGAGAGAACTGGAGATTTTTTTAGTTTTATGGTTTATAACGCTGTTTATATTCAACAAAAACTTTTCAACCTATCTACCAAAATTCGATCTTACATTTTTTTCGAGTTATACAGGGTACTTGATCTTAGGCTATTATTTGAAGGTGAAAGATTTTAGGGGGATAAAATGGTGGTGTTTGTTTTTATTTATCATGGCTGCATTGGGAACAGCTTATTTTACTTATGAAATGAGTTTAAGCGCACATGAATTTCGTCCTCTTTTATACGGTTATTTGTCACCGAATACATTCCTGATTGCTACCGGTATATTTATATTCATCAAAAAAATATCGCGTGATCTAAAACTTCCCCAGTGGGCATTATGGATCGATCAATATAGTTTTGGAATATATCTCTGCCATATTCTGATTTTAAATTATGTACATCCGATATTACCCGTGGGCACATTTTTAAAGATTCCTTTAGCAACTTTTGTTACACTTGCCATCAGTACTATGCTTATATACGGTATTCGTAAAATTCCTTTTGGCAAATACATTTCTGGTTAATAAAAAAGCTTCAATAAGCGCAGGGCTAATTGAAGCTTTTTTATATTTGAGATTCGCGTAAGACTAGAAAGGTAAATCGTCGTCGTCATTTGATCCTGATAAATCAACTGGAGCTGGCATTTCAGCATAACCTGGAGCAGGAGCTGAAGCAGCAGTATTTGCTAATTTAGTAACTCTCCAAGCAACTAATGAATTGAAGTATGTTGTTACACCTTCTTTATTTGTCCAAGGACGACCACGTAAATTGAAAGAAACTTCAATTTCTTCACCTACAGTCAAACCATCAAAAATTGATGTTCTGTCTTGAGTAGCTTCAAAGCGAATATATTCAACAAACTGCGGATTTTCAGCGTAAGCCACGATTATATCACGCTTCTTAAATGACTCTGTTACTTGTTGCGTAGCACCTATTTCGTGTACTTTTCCTCTAATTTCCATAATCAAAAATATTAAACCGTAAAAATAAGCATTTTTTGAGTAAGAGATTAACTAACTTTGTACAAATATTATGGAAGTTTTCAACACCCCCAATAAAATCATCATCACTTGCAATAAGCGACTTTCTCCTTATTTGCAACAAGAAGTCGAAGAACTTGGCTTCGAGATCAAACGTTCTTTCTCTACTGGTGTAGAATTATTTAACACCTTGAATGAAACGATTAAGTTAAATTTGAATTTGCGCACTGCTTCTCAGATTCTTTATTCGATAAAAGAATTTAAAGCGTCCAACCCTCAGGAACTATACGATGAACTGAAAGACATCGCATGGGAAGAGCTTATTGCTTTTGACGGCTATTTTTCTGTGACTTCAAATGTCGATAACGAAACAATCACGACACCTTTATTTGCGAATTTGAAAGTTAAGGATGCCATAGTTGATCGTATCAAAGAAAAAAAGGACATTCGCCCAAATTCGGGTTCTGATGCAAACAAAGCTGTTATACATCTGTATTGGAAAGATGATCGCGCAGAAGTTTTTATCGATTCTTCCGGTGAGACGCTAGCAAAACACGGTTATCGTAAACACCCTGGAAAGGCACCAATGTTAGAAGCGCTTGCTGCTGGTACTATTCTTGCAACGAAATGGGATGGTCTATCATCTTTTGTCAACCCAATGTGCGGTTCTGGTACTTTAGCTATTGAAGCAGCATTGATCGCAACCAACCGTCGTCCTGGCCTTTACCGCATGAACTATTCGTTTATGCATTTCATTGGTTACGATGAAGAAGTCTTTTTTCAAGAAAGAAGAAATCTTAAAGAACAGGTCAATAAGAAAGCAAATCCGAAGATAATTGCTTCAGATCTTTCGCAACAGGCGGTAGATATTGCGATCATGAATGCCAAGACTGCTGGTGTAGATCAGCTTATTGATTTTCAAGTTTGTGATTTTGCTGACACAACTGTACCACAAGAAGAAAAAGGAATTGCTATATTTAACCCGGAATATGGTGAACGCCTTGGTAATCATAGTCAATTGGAATTAACATATAAACGTGTAGGTGACTTTCTAAAACAAAACTGCAAGGGTTATAAAGGTTACATTTTTACTGGAAATCCGGATCTTGCCAAAAAGATAGGCTTACGGGCTTCTAGAAAAGTTGAATTTTATAACGGTAAATTAGATTGTCGTTTATTAGAATACGAATTATACGAGGGAACTCGCGAAAAACCAAAAGTAATTTATGAATAAGATTATTGAAAGTACGGTTGCATTTGTACAGGACAGATTAAAATTTGCTGAATCTGGTCATGATTGGTCTCATATCCAACGTGTATGGAACAACACAAAATTAATTCTTCAAACGGAAGAGGCGGATTACCAAACTTGCGAACTAGCCGCTTTATTACATGATATTGCTGATAGCAAATTTCACGATGGAGATGAAACGATAGGCCCTCGTGTTGCTGGTGAATTTTTAACCTCTATAGGCGTTGATAAAGACGTAATTGAACATGTTGAAAAAATTATTTTAAACATGTCTTTTAAGGCAAGTCTTGGCGAAATCGTTTTTCATTCTAAGGAACTTGAGATTGTTCAGGATGCTGATCGTTTGGATGCAATAGGTGCAATTGGTGTTGCTCGAGCATTCAACTATGGCGGTCATAAAAACAGAGAAATGTATAATCCGAATGTCCCTGTTCAAGAATATCAGGACAAGGAAAGCTACAAACATTCTGAAGCACCGACAATTAATCATTTTCACGAAAAACTTTTATTGCTTAAAGATAAAATGAATACCAAAGCAGCTCAAGCTATCGCTGAAAAAAGACATGAATTTATGCTTTCTTTTTTAGATGAATTTTATGCTGAGTGGGAAGGTAAACGATAACAATAATAAAACTTAATATTTCCTTAACTCGGAAATTACACAAAAATGGTACTTTCGATAATTATCGAGGTACCATTTTTTTTGTTTAAATTTAGTCTGTAAAACTAAGCCCGTAATAAATTGCAATCTATGCGAACAGGTTATGATCGCTTATTTTTTATATTTAAAACAAAAAGAGCTCGTAGACTCCTAAGTAAAACAAAGTATTCGTCTATACCAGAAAACATGAATACTACTTTATATTTATATCCGATGAAAAAAACAGTTTTTGTAATCCTTGCCACTATGGCCGTTATGGGAATCACTGAATTAAATGCTCAAACCAAAATCATTGCTCACCGTGGAGCTTTTAAAAACACGAAAGTTCCGGAAAATTCAATTGCTTCGTTAAAAGCCGCTAAGGATTTAAATCTTTGGGGTTCGGAATATGATGTACATCTTACAAAGGATAATGTACTTGTTGTCAATCATGATAATGATTTTTACGGAATAGATATTGCGACCGCTACTTACCAGGAGTTATTGGCCAAAAGCCATCCAAATGGTGAGAAAATTCCTACTTTAGAGGAATATATCAAAGCAGGGTTAAAGCTTAAAGGTTTAAAATTAATTCTTGAATTGAAGACTAATAAACTAGGACTTGAACGTACCTTGGAGGCTACTGAAAAAGCTGTCGCTTTAGTAAAAGAATTAAAAGCTGAAAAAGTAACTGAATATATTGCTTTCAGTTATGATGCTTGTAAAAAGATCCATGAACTTGATCCTAAAGCTAAGGTCGCCTATTTAAATGGCGATATTGCTCCTGATCAAATTAAAAAAGATGGTTTAACGGGTATTGATTATCATCTTAGTGTTTTCACGAAAAACCCAACCTGGTTACAAGAATCAAAAGCATTAAAGCTGACGACAAATGCTTGGACAGTTAATAAAGAAGATGATATGAAATCTCTGATCAGTCAAAAGATTGATTACATTACAACGAATGAACCTGAGCTTTTAAAGACTTTACTCAAAAAATAATTAACCTTGTATAGCAGTTCATAGATATGAACAACACATTTATAAAAAAATAAGTTAATGAAAAAAATTATTCTTGCTTTCTCTATTTTACTTGTGGGTTTAGGAAGTGCTCTTGCACAGCAAATGCGAGTGGCCACCTACAATATAAGACAGAAAAATGATCATGATATTGGTAATATGTGGAATGAACGCAGAGATGCTGTAGCCAATTTGATTAAATTCCATAATTTCGAAATTTTCGGTATACAGGAAGCATTTATTGACCAAGTGAAAGATCTTCAAGAACGTCTTCCTGATTTTAAATCGATAGGTGTTGGTCGAGACGATGGTGCAGAAAAAGGAGAACATTCTTCAATTTTTTATAACAAGAACCGTTTTGACGCTATTAAAAGCGGAACTTTCTGGTTGTCTGCGACAGATACAAAACAACCCAATAAAGGCTGGGATGCTGCACTGCCACGAATCTGCACATGGGCAGTTTTAAAGGATAAAAAAAGTGGAAAATCATTTATTTTTATGAATACGCACTTTGACCATGTTGGTGTTGAAGCGAGAAAAGAAAGTGCTAAATTGATCTTAACTAAGGCAAAGGAATTAGCCGGTAATCTTCCTTTAATCTTAACAGGTGATTTCAATGTTGATGAACATAATGAAGCATATTTTACTTTAGCAAATAGCAAAACTGTGGTCGATAGTTATACCGTTAGTCCTCGAATCTATGAACCAAGCTCTTCTTTTAATGGCTGGGGTAAAAGTATTAAACAGAAAGAAAGGATAGATCATATTTTTGTTGTTCCTAAAACAAAAGTAAGTAACTATGCAATATTGACTGATACGTATCAGGGAAAATTTCCGTCAGATCATTTTCCTGTTATTGTAGATTTATCGCTATAAAACAGAATTATATTGTGCCGGTCTAAAACCGGCGCAATTAAACTACCTTTTCCCTTGATTTATCAAGAGTTAGACGATCATTTGGGGATCCACTCACCCTTCTAAATACGGTAAATATTCGTACTCTTCGTTAAACTTTAGATTCCTTTTGCGTTCTAATTTGTAGTTTTACAAAAAAAAAGACATGAAAAGTATCTTATCATACGCTCTTATTGCATCAGGATTATTCTTTGCAACTCAATCTCAAGCTCAGTCCAAAGGGCTTTCTAAGTTAAAGGATATCTTAAATTCTACATCTGCTCAAAATAAAACAAATAGCGATACTACTACGAGTAAAGTTGTTCCCTCTAATCAGGCTGTCGTAAAAAATATTACAAAGAAAGAAGCTACTTCGGGTATAAAAGAAGCTTTAGCTAAAGGATTGACTAACAGTGTTAATATTCTTTCTGTAAAAGATGGATTTTTAGGAGATGCCGCAGTCAAAATTTTAATGCCTGCTGAAGCTCAAAAAGTAGAAAAAGCACTTCGCGCAGTAGGTATGGGTTCTTTGTGTGATCAGTTTATCAGCAGTATGAATAGAGCTGCGGAAACAGCTGTTAGTGAAGCAGGGACTGTTTTTGTCAACTCTTTATCGAAAATGACGATTACAGATGCTTACAATATTTTATTAAGTGGTAATCAAAATGCCGCAACGACTTTCTTTAAAACAAATACTTCGACCGAACTGACTTCAAAATTCTCTCCTGTTATAGACAAGGCAATGGGGGCTAATAATGTATCGGGTTACTGGAATCAATTAACGACTGCTTATAACAATTTACCATTTTCAAAAAAGGTAGAAACCAATTTAACAGGTTACGTTACGCAAAAAGCTATCGATGGATTATTTGTAAAAGTAGCAGATCAAGAGTTAAAGATCAGAGAAAATATTGGTGGATCGCGAAACACGGATTTACTATCAAAAGTATTCGGCTGGGCTGATAATCAAAAATAAGGTATTGGACAGAATTTTTAATTCTGTCTACACCTTTACGTTTCTTTTGTTAATATGGCTAAAATATAGCCTGGACCAATTTTTATACTGGTATATAGTAGCAAGTCCGATCAATAATAAGATAGACTTCACAAATAAATTTACTCCAAAATAAGGTGTGATTTGCACATGTTTCGCCATTAGTATTAAAGCGAAAAACATATAATATAACCCACAAATAATCAGATAAATTTGAAATGCTTTTCTTAAGATTCGTTGATTCTTTGTCTTGATTAAAATCCAAAACGGAATTAGAAGGTATATAAATTGACTAATATAGATCAATTGTCTAATAGAATTATCCATACTAAAAAGTAAAAATAACTGAGCGATAAAAAGAAGGAGAAACATTGCTTTTAATAAACGCAACATACTGGAAATCAAATTTTAAGTTTTTTAAATTTACAAAAAAAATATTGTTTTACAAATAATAAACTATAAAAGTCAAAATTCGCTAATGCTCACATTTTTTGTAATTTTGCAGGGCATAATCACATTAATGATATAAAAAGTATGAGTAAGTTCGAGATCAATAACATCAGTGATTTTTCAGTTTCTGAAAGATTCCAACGTTATGTACAGATAGATACACAGTCGGATGCAAGTTCGCCTACTTGTCCTTCGACAGAAAAGCAAAAAAATTTAGGTAATCTTCTTGTGGAGGAATTACTGGCATTGGGAATTTCTGATGCAGCCATGGATGAAAATGGCTATGTATATGCAACTATCCCTTCCAATAGTACTAAAAAAGTACCTACTATTTGTTTCTGTTCGCATATGGACACGTCACCTGACTCCTCAGGTAAAGATGTTAAACCTTTGGTTCATCATGATTATCAAGGTCAGGATCTGGTATTACCGGATGATAACAGTATTATCATCAAATATTCGGAACATCCTGATCTGGCAAATCAAATCGGTCATAATATTATTACAGCGAGCGGTACAACACTATTGGGCGCCGATGATAAGGCGGGAATTGCAGAAATAATGGATGCAGCTCGATTATTAATGAAACATCCTGAGATCAAGCATGGGGATATAAAAATCTTATTTACGCCAGATGAAGAAATTGGAAGAGGGGTTGACAAAGCTGATCTTAAACGCCTAGCTGCTGATTATGCATATACGATGGATGGTGAAAAAGCGGGCACGATAGAAGATGAAACTTTTTCTGCAGATGGTGCAACATTAACCATACATGGTGTTTCCGTTCATCCTGGATTTGCTAAAGGAAAAATGCAAAGTGCTATCAAAATTGCTAGTGCAATTATAGAGGCTTTACCCCAGGACCGCCTGTCGCCAGAAAGTACAAATAAAAAAGATGGTTTTGTTCATCCGACAAATATCTCGGGCACAGTGGAAAAAGCAGAAATCCATTTTATTATCCGTGATCACCTTACAGCTAATTTAGTAAAGCATGAATCTGAGCTTGAAGCTATTGCAAAATCTATAGTCGCTCAATACCCTAACTGCAGTTATACGTTCGAAGTAAAGGAACAGTACCGCAACATGAAGGAAATTCTGGATCAATATCCTCAAATCATGGAAATTGGAATTGAAGCAATTACAAGGGCTGGCATGAAGGCTGAACGCAGAAGTATTCGCGGTGGTACTGATGGTTCGCGTTTATCTTTTATGGGATTACCTTGTCCTAATATTTTTGCTGGTGGACACGCTTTCCATGGAAAACAGGAATGGGTATCTGAACAAGATATGCAAAAAGCTGTTTTAACAATTTTGCATGTAGCATCTCTTTGGGAAGAAAAATAATCATTAACTTCATACATATTCAACGCGTTTAAGGAAATAACATATATGCAATCTAACGAAGTTTTAAAAGCAATACAGAGCCGAAGATCAGTTTTTCAAGCTAATTTTACGGATCAAGATGTTAATAAAGAAGATATCTTAACGATTTTAGAAGCGGCGAATGCTGCTCCTACTCATAAAAGAACGCAACCTTGGCGTTTTACTATTTTCAAAGGCGAAGGTCTTTTACGTCTAGGCACTGAACTTTCGCGTATTTATAAAGCGGTCACCCCTCCAGAAAAATACTTTGAAAAAACAGAAATCACTATGGGTGAAAAGGCTACGCAATCCAAAGTTGCAATAGCTTTAATTGTCAATTATACTGGTGACGTTCCTGAGTGGGAAGAACTGGCGGCAACATCTTGTGCGATTGAAAATATGTGGTTAGCGGCACATTCTTTAGGATTGGGAGGTTATTGGGCTACTCCAGGATTAATCAATCACTTAAGCAATTTCTTAAATTTAGAAGAGAATCAAAAGTGCATTGGGTTGTTTTATTTAGGACACCATGAAACAGAAGCTAGAGAACCTGTTCGATCTCCTATTGCGGACAAAATCCGTTGGGAGGAATAAAAATATTCTTTAATTAATAAAAAAGGTCGACCCAACAGTCGACCTTTTTTATTGCAGCTTATTATTAAACTTCTTAATCTCAAATTTTTAAAAATTTATTTTCACAGTCTACGATATATTCGTAAATTAAACCAAAATTGGCCTATGAAAATAATCATATCCTTCTTATTATACATAATCTTTACATTCTCTCCAAGTTTCGCCCAAAGCGTGATTAAAGGTGTTGTATTGGATCGGGAAACTAAGCAACCTATTCACGGAGCTACTGTTTATATCAATAATTCATCATCTGCAACCAGTACTGCAAAGGATGGTAGTTTCCAACTGCACCAAAAAATTATCCAGAATCAAGAACTGGTCATTTCAAATATTGGATATGAGGCCGCATTTGAAACAATTACTACTAATAATTATGAAAAGGTAAAGATTTATTTAACACGTAAGATTACTACTCTAGAAGAAGTTAGTGTTATCCCGTTTGAAAAAGATGGTTGGGCAAAGTGGGGTAAATATTTTACGGAAAGCTTTATCGGAACAAGTAAGTTTGCTCAAAAAACGAAAATATTAAATCCAGATATACTGCGATTCCGATATAATAAATCATCAAAAATATTAACTGTAATAGCGAACGAACCAATACAAATAGACAATAAAGAACTGGGTTATATGATCTCATACGATCTCATTAGTTTTCGATCGAACTTTTCTGAAAATACAATTCAATTTGAAGGTTTTAGCTATTTTAAAGATTATAAGCGGATTACAAAGAGTATATTGAAGCAAAGAAGAGTGGCCTACCAGCTTTCCATGATGCGCTTTATACGAAGTTTATATGAACATAAATGGCAGGAGGATGGTTATGTAGTCCGCGAGCTTACTAAAAAAGAAAATCTAGAAAGAAAAGATGCCCAGGAAAAACTGAAAACAATAACGTCACTGGTCAATACGAAATATGAAGGTAAATGGAACTCATTTTATATACTGCAATCAGAAATCATCAAAGATAGTGTGACTAAATATCAAAATATCATGCGGCAACCTGAGTTCTATGACGTCTTAGGAAAACAGTTAACTGAATCTGATCTTGAAAAAGGAAGCTTGGGAAATCAATTAAAGGAAATTCACCATCAAAATTACATTCATATCTTAAATAGGAACCAAAAAATAGACCTCGATTATTTCAATTCTAACAATGCTTATGATGAATCATCTCGTTTAAAAATAGATGACGATTCATCCATTGTCATAAATTATCAAGGAAACTATACGCCTGCTATACAATGGTCAATGGAAGGTTTTTTTGCCTGGTATTCTAAAGTTGGCAATATGCTCCCCTTGGATTATACTGTACAGGAAAATAATAAATAGTCTTTCTTAATTACTTTTTTCTTCAATTCCAAAACAATGTGTCGGCTTGAAAGCTTGGGTAGGATTTTCTATAGGAAAGCTAATAATTAATTTACCTTTTTTTCCATGCCACTTGGGCCCCTTGTCTATTAATCTTAATATCTCCTTTTTTAGAACTTCATTGGGTACGTCTTCAAAATTAACATTTATTAATTTTCCATTTTTATCAACTTCAAAATTCAGGATAATTTTACCTCCTAAATCCCGCACCTGTACATTTCTTTGCAGATATTGCTCAAATGCATTCCATCCTTCTATCGGTGAGGCATCTCCACCAGTTAAGAGGGGTTCAATCGCAATCTTATTTTCAGGGGAACTCAGCTCGACTTCTGTCGTTCTACTTTTATTTATATTAAAATTCTTAAAATAAATAAAGGCGATAAGCACGACAAAAATGACTGCTGCTGCTGATCCAACTGCCAATCGTTGCCAAGTATAAAACTGGGCATTACGAGTAGATATCGTTTGCTCCACACGGCGGTTTAAACGCTGTTGCAACAAACTCAATTGTCGTACATCCACTCCTTTTTGCAAACGATAACCTTCAATTGCATCCTGCAAAAAAGGATCTTCCAATGCTTCTTTCTCTAGTTGAAACATTTCCTCTTTATTCATCAGACCACTGATGTAGTTATGAATTCTGGATAATTGATAATTATTTTCCATTTTACTTACTCTCCATACAAATTTTAAGATTTCGCTTGCCATTTTGAATATAGCTTTTCACTTTATTCATTTCTATTCCGGTAAGGGCTACGATATCTTTATAACACTTTTGCTCTAAATAAAATAACCTGATACAACGCTCCTGTTCAGGTTTTAGCGTCAACATGCACATTTCTAATTTTTCAAATTGACTTTCGCTCCATTCTTTGGGATCAGATTCATCTAAATAATCATGACCAACCGCAACTTGTTCATCAATATCAACATACTGCGTTCCCTTTTCTTTCCTCAGCTGCATGAGGCAAAAATTTTTAGAAAATGTGTAAAGCCAGCTTTTAAAATTATCGACCTCGTGGATGCGCAATTTCCGAATCAATTCTTCAAAAATTTGCATGACGGCATCCTGACTCTTTTCGGCATCGTGCAAATATTTAAAACATACACCATAAAGCAATGACATATAGGGAGCATACAATTTACCCAAAAGATCCAGATCTCCTGTACTTCGATATTGTATTAATAATTCCTTTTCTGTCATGCTCGGGATATTACTTTGCTTAATTGATGCTTTAAGATACATAATTCCATAAAACAATCAAGAAAAGATTAATATTATGTTTCACTTTTATATCGAGTTATTGAAATTCTATCGCTTCAAATTGATTGTAGTATCTTCGTACAATCAAAACTTGATAGTCTTTATCAATTATTTGATGACATTTTAAAGAATAATAGATGCTTATGAATGAATATGAATTAATAGCTATTGGCTTATATATGGCCTTAATGATTGGAATTGGAATTTACTCTTGGAGGAAGTCAAACAGTAATTCCGATGATTTTTTGATCGGTGGGCGCAAGATGGGCGCGGCTGTGACTGCTTTATCGGCAGGTGCAGCAGACATGAGCGGCTGGTTACTCATGGGACTTCCCGGTGCGATGTATCTTTCAGGATTATCCAGTGCATGGATTGCAATTGGTCTGACTATTGGCGCATACTTCAATTATGTTATTGTAGCCCCTCGACTTCGGGTATATACAGAAGTTGCCCAAAATGCAATTACACTCCCTGTATTTTTTGAGAATCGTTTTAAAGATAAAACCCAGCTCTTAAAAATTGTCTCTTCAATTTTCATTTTAGTGTTTTTCACTTTATATACTTCTGCAGGTATGGTTTCGGGTGGAAGATTGTTTGAATCGGCTTTTGGTATTGATTACTATACTGGATTGTATGCTACAACTTTTGTTGTTGTACTTTATACTTTCCTAGGTGGATTTTTAGCTGTTAGCTTAACAGATTTTGTGCAGGGAACAATTATGGTCACCGCGCTTGTCATCATTCCAATTGTACTGATTTTCCAACTTGATGGACTGGGTAATACATTGGATATCATACATAATAAAGGTGCTAATTATTTAGATTTACTAAAGGGTACCACCACGGTATCGATCGTATCCTTACTCGCTTGGGGATTAGGTTACTTTGGGCAACCTCATATTTTAGTGCGATTTATGGCTATTGGCGATGTTAAAGATATCCCTAAAGCTAAAAGAATCGGCATTAGCTGGATGATTCTTACTGTTGGTGGAGCATTACTTTTGGGATTATTTGGAATAGCTTATTTATATAAGTTTGATCAAGCTACTATGTTGCAATTTGATCAATCAAAGGAATTGTCAGAAACTATTTTTATCCATCTTTCGAGAGCATTATTTCATCCCTTAATTGGCGGTTTTCTTTTATCCGCAATTTTAGCAGCTGTCATGAGTACCATATCTTCTCAATTATTAGTGACCTCTAGCTCAATGACAGAAGATATTTATAAAGCTTTTTTTAATAAAACAGCTTCTCCTAAACGTATGTTACTTGTAAGTCGACTTTCTGTGCTTATTGTAGCGATAATTGCCTTACTGCTCTCCCTAAACCCTAAAGACAGCATATTAAATCTTGTGGGAAATGCCTGGGCCGGTTTTGGCGCTGCCTTTGGTCCCCTTATCATCTTGTCGTTGCTTTGGAAAAAAACAACCGCCACTGCAGGATTATTGGGAATGTTGGTGGGTGGTGCTACTGTACTTTTATGGGTGTATATTCCTCACGATTACAAATCTGTGTATGAAATCATACCTGGTTTCATTTTGAGTTTCTTAACGATTGTTATTGTTTCGTTTTTCAGCAAACCTGTTGCCCCTGTCATTGCGGAGGAATTTGATCAGGTTACGAAAATTCTGAAATAATAAAAAAGGATAACCTAAATCTGGTTATCCTTTTTTATTATTTGAAATGTTGATATTGACGATATATTATCGGTCTTTCTTATCCATCATTGTATTCCTAAGTCTACTGAAATAACAAGAGTGCAATAATTAAGGTCACAATAATATTAAATGTTTGTGCAATTAAAAAGGCATACAATGGCTTTTTATTATCCTGTTGAAACAGGTCTTTAAAATTAGTTTCCAATCCGATTGAGGTAAAGGCCAGGGTAAACCAAAGTCCCTGAATAAATTTCAAACTTCCTTTAACCGCAACATTTGTTTCTGGTGAAATAAAAAATGAGAAAAGTAAAGATGCAAATATAAAACCCAGGACAAACTTTGGAAATCTTTCCCAAATAATTTTCAAAGTTGGTTTCTCTTTCTTTGTTTCATCATCAACTGACTTTGAATAGCTCCAATAAATACTAATTGCAAATGCTGCAATTCCTAATAATACATTTTGTGAAAATTTTACAATTGTACTGATTTTTAAGGCTTCTTCTCCAACTAAACTACCTGAAGCGGCTACAGCACCCGATGTATCTATTGAACCTCCTAGCCATGCTCCTGTTACTTCTTGAGACAGTCCCATTTTATCCGCCAAATAAGGCATAAAAATCATCATCGGAATTGCCGTGATCAATACAAGTGAAATAATGTAAGATAACTTTTTACTATCTCCTTTAATTGCTCCAGATGTTGCAATTGCTGCTGATACCCCACAGATAGATACTGCGCTTGATAGCATCAAAGCCATTTCTTTATCAATCTTTAATTTTTTACAAACCCAAAAAGCAAAATACCATACTGAAATGACCACTACTAATGCTTGGATAAGTCCCAGTGAACCAGCTTTGAGTATATCTCCAAAAATAACTGTTGTTCCTAAAAGAATCAATCCAATTTTGACATACAACTCTGTACTTAATGCACTTTTAAACCAATCAGGAAGATTGAAAAAATTACTGATGACCAAGCCGATCGCCAAACTGAAAATAACAGCTTCTAGATTATAGTCTTTTACGAGTGAATTTCCAGCAAAGATGAGTGCGAGCATGGTTAACACATAGACAGACGGAAAAACTATTAATAAGCTTTTAACCGACTTACCTAATAAGGAGGCTCCGATAATGGCGACAATAAAGACTAGACCAAATTGGGTCGCTATTGCCTGCAGGTTATGAATGGAAAATACTTGGTTTCCTAATTCTGAAAAATTGCTCCAGCTGAAACTTGGTTGAGGAACAATGACCCCAAAAATTGCTAAAAAGACAATTCCTAATCCTAAGATAACAACTACCCAATCCTCAGCTAAGGAGAATGATTTCGAAGATGACATGTAAACAGGTTTTAATTTAGAAACCCCAAATTTAGAAATATTATCCATGCCGGCAACTAGTAAACGAAAAAGTTACCAAATAATAAAGCCGAGATGAAAACATCTCGGCTTCTAAACCTATAATCACTTTTTAAAACCTAAAAACAATATTTATTGGCATCAATCAACTTCTTAGCAATTCGTTGACGCGCATCTTTCACATTAAATGGTTCTGATTTTGTAAAGCGACGTAAACCCACTAACATCATTTTCAACTCATCACCTTCAGCAAAAGAATTTAGGGCTTCTTTTCCTGCAATATTCACTTTATCAATGGTTGAGTAAAGATAAATTTTAGCCATATCTGTTGCATCAGCACTTGCTTCTACTCCTTTTGTATGATATAATTTCTCCGCACGAAGTAACGCTGACTCAGCGATGTATACATAACCAATGATATCGGCAATATTCATCAAAATCTCCTGCTCCTTAGATAAAGACATCATCAATTTTTGAACTGCGGCGCCAGCAATTAATAAGCCTGCCTTTTTCAAATTAGCGATAATTTTCTTTTCTGCTGCAAATGGTGTTTCATCTTCTTCTCCAAAATCAGGAATAGCTAATAGTTCTGATGCAACTGCAGTAGCAGGTCCCATCAAATCAATCTCTCCCTTCATGGCACGTTTCAAAAGCATATCTACGACCAACAGTCTATTTACTTCATTAGTACCTTCAAAAATACGATTGATACGTGAGTCTCGATAAGCGCGTTCCATTGGTGCTTCTGCTGAATATCCCATGCCTCCATAAATCTGTACGCCTTCATCCACAACATAATCTAACATTTCCGAACACCACACTTTAATGATCGCACACTCGATAGCGTATTGTTCTACAGATTTCAGTTTTGCTTTAGCTTCATCCATCCCCCCTGCAACTAATGATTCGTACGTGTCATCAATATTCTGACCGGCACGATATGCTGCTGATTCGGTCGCAAATAATCGCGTTGCCATTTCAGCTAATTTGTAACGGATGGCTCCAAATTTGGAAATAGGTAAATTGAACTGCACGCGCTCATTGGCATATTTAATCGCTTGTGTAATCACCATGCGTGATGAACCGATAGTAGCAGCGCCTAATTTTATACGACCAATGTTTAGGATATTAACCGCTATTTTAAATCCATTTTCACGTTCAGAAAGCATATTTTCAACAGGAACTTCACAATCGTTGAAAAATACCTGACGGGTTGAAGATCCTTTGATTCCCAGTTTATGCTCTTCTGGGTTCATGCTGATTCCTCCAAAATCTTTCTCAACAATAAAAGCGGTAAGATTCTTATCATCATCAATTTTTGCAAAAACAATAAAGATATCAGCAAAACCACCATTTGTAATCCACATCTTCTGTCCATTAATGACATAGTGTGTACCTGCGGCATTTAATTTTGCTGCAGTACGACCAGAGTTTGCATCTGATCCTGAATTAGGTTCTGTTAAACAATAAGAAGCTTTCCATTCGCCAGTAGCTAATTTTGGAATGTATTTTGTTTTTTGAGCTGCGTTTCCATAGTATAAAATAGGCAAAGTACCTATGCCTGTATGTGCCGATAATGCCACAGCAAAGGAGAATCCTCCCCCAACCGCATCTGCAACTAACATGGATGTATTGAAGTTTTTACCAAATCCCCCGTATTCTTCTGGTATGGACACACTCAACATTCCTAGTTCTCCTGCTTTATCCATAAGACTTGGCATCAAACCTTCTTCCTGGGAGTCAATACGATCCAATTTGTTTAGAACTTCCGTATCTAGAAAGTCAATACAGGTCTGACGAATCATCTTTGCTTCTTCATCAAATTCTTCAGGAATAAAAATATCTGTATAAGATGTCTCTTTAATTACAAATTCTCCGCCTTTAATTGTGTTGCTCATAATTTTTCTGATTAAAGTGCAAAGGATAAAGACTAAAACCTTATTTCTTTGCTTCTATTGTTAAATATTATTCTATTTTTTAAAACAAATACCTCTCGATAAGTCACCTAACTGATCTTTACGATTAAAAATCAGTTTAGATGGTCCGATTTGCAAAACATGTGAATGAAAAGCTGAAGTCATCCTCAAAATGTGCGATTTGATTTCGATAAAGAACATCTCATATGCCCTGTCGAAGTCTTAAAATTTGCGCTGTCTATAGTAATTCAAAAATACCTGCCGCTCCCTGTCCTGTTCCGACACACATGGTTACCATGCCGTATTTTTTATTTCTACGCTTCAGTTCATTTAATATTTGAACAGTCAATTTGGCTCCAGTACAACCCAATGGATGGCCTAAAGCAATGGCACCGCCATTGACATTAACTTTTTCTTCATCAAGACCCAATTCGCGAATAACGGCTAAAGATTGTGATGCAAAAGCTTCATTCAATTCGAATAAATCGATATCTTCTTTTTTTAATCCTGCCATTTTTAGAGCTTTTGGTATAGCTACAATAGGTCCAATACCCATAATACGTGGCGGAACTCCTGCCACGGCATAACTGACAAGACGTGCTATCGGTTTTAGGTTCAATTCTTTCATTTTTTCTTCTGAAACAATCAAAACAAAAGCTGCTCCATCTGAAGTTTGTGATGAGTTACCTGCTGTGACAACACCATCAGCTGCAAAAACTGGACGCAACTTCGCTAGTGCTTCAAGTGATGAATCTGCTCTTGGTCCTTCGTCTGTGTCAACGACATATTCTCTTGTTTCTAATTTTTTGCCATCCTTTAAGTAGTTTTCCTTTACTGTAATCGGAACAATGCCATCTTTTAAATGGCCATTTTTAATAGCCTCAACAGCTTTTTGATGTGATTTTAAGGAGAATGCATCTTGGTCTTCTCGAGATACGCCGTATTCTTTTGCAACAGCTTCGGCTGTAAGTCCCATTCCCCAATACCAATCTGGATTTTCTTTTGCTACTTCAGGGTTTGGAACAATTTTCCATCCTCCAAAAGGCATTCCTGACATAACCTCTACTCCGCCAGCAATAATACAATCTGCCATTCCGGCTTTTATTTTTGCTACGGCTGTAGCTATTGTCTCCAACCCAGAAGCACAGTAACGATTTACAGTGACTCCTGGTACTTTATCCGTTTGCAAACCCATCAGCGAGATTAAACGTCCTACATTCAATCCTTGCTCTGCTTCTGGCATTGCATTACCGACGATTACATCGTCAATTTCTTCTTTATTTAAGTTGGGTACTGATGCCACCAAATGCTTGATCACATCAGCGGCCAAATCATCCGCACGCATAAAACGAAATCCTCCACGAGGTGCTTTCCCTACTGCTGTACGATATCCTGCTACAATGTATGCTTCCATAATTTTTAGATGTGAGATGTGAGATTTAAGATATCAGATCATTAAAATTCACATATTATTTGTTATCATTTTTTAATTTATTCAAAAATCCAAAAATCATTTTTTGAATTTCTATAATTTGAGAACACAGCTGTTCGGCTTGCTCAACCTTTAACAACTTTAGATTTTGTGCTATAATAATTTGTGTTTGCAATTCGAAAGATGATCCATTTGCAATCCCGAGAAAATAAATAAATTCATTTCCCGAATTTCTACCTGCTCCTTCTGCTATATTTGACGCAATCGATATAACTGATCGTTTGATCTGAGATGATAATCCAAATTTTTCTTCTGAAGGAAAAAGAGATACTACTTCATATACTTTTGTAGCTAATTCAATTGATTTACTCCAAATCTTTAATTCTTTCAGATTATGCATATCTCAAATCTAATGTCTCAAATCTCTAATCTAATTTATATTCTAATTTCTTAACGGTTTTCCTTTTGTTAACATAAATTGGATACGTTCCAAAGTTTTTCGTTCTGCACATAACTCAAGAAAAGCTTTACGTTCTAGATCCAATAAATACTGTTCTGAGACTTCTGTTGGTGCCGATAATTCACCGCCACATAAAACATTTCCCAATTTTTCAGAAATCTTTTTATCATGATCAGAGATATAATTTCCAGCACGCATTGAACTTGCTCCTACATAGACAATTCCTAATCCTTGTTTTCCCAATACCTTAATATCAGTCCTTTGAACGGGCTGTATATAACCTGCATTAGCTAATTCTAAAGCTTTTTCCTTTGCATCAGCAATAAGTCGAGCTTTATTCATGGTAATAGCATACTTACCTTGCTGCAGGTATCCAAGTTCATAGGCCTCTATAGCTGAGGTTGACACTTTTGCAGTTCCTATGGTCAAAAAACGATCTTTTAAAGTATTTTGAACAATTTGATCGTCTTTATATTCATCTGAAGCACGTAAAGCAAATTCTTTAGTACCTCCGCCACCAGGTATTACACCAACTCCAAATTCAACTAAGCCCATATATGTCTCAGCATGTGCCTGCACAAAATCGGCATGCATTGAAAATTCACAGCCTCCTCCTAATGTCATTTGAAATGGTGCTACTACTACTGGAATGGACGAATAGCGAATCCGCATAGAAGTATTCTGGAAAGCACGAACCGCCATATTTAATTCATCGTAGTCTTGCTCAGCGGCCATCATGAATATCATACCTATATTAGCTCCTGCGGAGAAATTTTTTCCTTCGTTAGAAATTACTAATCCACGATATTCTTTTTCAGCTAAATCAATTGCTTTATTCACGCCTTGAATTACATCTCCACCGATCGTATTCATTTTGGTATGGAATTCACAATTGATAATTCCATCTCCAAGATCAATAATGGAAACTCCGGAATTTTTCCAAATTGTTTTGCTTTCACGGATGTGATCTAAAACAATCAGATCTTCTGTTCCTGGAATAGGTTTGTATGATTTTGATGCAATATCATAATATTGACGAACGCCATTTTCGATTTTATAGAAAGACTCACAACCTGCGTCTAACATATCATGAACCCATTGTGAAACTTCACCACGTTGACCTGGGAGACGTTTCTCTTCGTTCTTAATTTTTTCTATTGTCTCTCGAACACCTAAAGCATCCCAAACCTCGAAAGGACCTATCTCCCAACCGAAGCCAGCACGCATCGCATCATCGATACGGAAAAAATCGTCAGTAATTTCAGGTACACGATTAGATACGTATTCAAACAAAGGATAATGCATGGCACGGAACAATTCTCCTGCTTTATCTTTCCCTTGTTCATATACTTTCATTCGTTTGCGAATATCTTCCACCAATTTTGTAGCTTCCAGGGTAGCAGATTTCACCTTTCCTTGAGGTCCAAATGTTAAAGTTTTCAGATTTAAAGATTGAATTTCTGAACTTCCAGAAGCATCTTTTACTTTTTCGTAAAATCCTTTTTTGGTTTTTTCACCTAGCCACTTATTTTCAACCATTTTAGTTATAAAGGAAGGCAATTGAAATACCCCCTTAGCTTCATCATTGGGTGCATTCTGGGCGAGGCCATTAGCAACGTTTACCAAAGTATCTAAACCAACAACATCAGCAGTCCGGAAAGTTGCCGATTTCGGATGACCCATCGCTGGACCGGTATACTTATCAACTTCTTCCACAGTCAAACCTAGCGGTTCAACGAGATGGGTTAAAGCAAGCATTGAATAAACACCGATTCTATTGCCAATAAATGCTGGTGTATCCTTGCATAAAACAACTGTTTTACCTAAAAACTTGTCACCAAATTCTAACAGAAAATCAACAACTTCTTTTTTTGTATGGGAGGTAGGAATAATTTCCAACAATTGTAAATAACGTGGCGGATTAAAGAAGTGTGTACCACAAAAATGATCTTTAAAATCTTCGGATCTACCTTCCGTCATAAGATGTATCGGAATACCCGAAGTATTTGAAGTAATCAAAGTGCCTGGTTTTCGGTATTGTTCAACGCGTTCAAACACAGATTTTTTGATATCCAATCGTTCAACGACAACTTCAATGATCCAATCACATGATGCGATATCAGACATATTATCATCAAAATTTCCTGTTGAAATCCTTTTCACAAAAGATTTACTATAAATAGGAGATGGATTAGATTTTACAGCCGTTTCTAAAGACTGGTTGACAATGCGATTGCGAACGAACTTACTATCCAAAGTAAGTCCTTTTGCTGTTTCAGCTGGCAATAGCTCTTTTGGAACGATGTCCAAAAGTAATACTTCCATACCGATGTTAGCAAAATGGCAAGCGATCCTAGAGCCCATTACTCCAGAACCTAATACTGCTACTTTTCTAATGTTTCTACTCATTTATCTAATTGTTTATTATCAATAATTGCTAAGCTTATTATTGATCGATGGTACTATTTTCTTCTTGATATGAAGTCGCCAATTCATTTAATTTGGCTAAAGATTTCATCAATTGATTCCGCTCTTTCTCTGATAAATTTTCCTCGAGATAATGATTAAAATTACGAACGACGTTTTTTGCCATTTCTCTTTTTTCTTTACCCAGCTCTGTTAAATACACTTTAACGGATCGCTTATCAGATGCACTCGCTTCTCTATAAATAAATCCCAACTTCTCTAAATTATTTAACACCCGAGACAAACTAGTTGTTTTCACACCTGTTAAATTGGCGATCTGTGACACGGGGGTTCCCTCTTTATGGATATTAATTAAAATATAACCAGCAGCCTGAGTAAAACCATACTGCGTCGCAATCTGGTTATACTTATTAGCAATAGTCTGCCAACCTGTTTTTAAAAAATAATCGATTGTTTTATTTTGACTCATAATTTGCTTTATTATTTACTATGCAAGCATAACAAATCTAATTTATTTTTTTTGGATTTCAAATAGTTAATATTAAATTTTTAATAAATATTTGACGGAAATGAATAGTACCTTACCAAGGTATTAAAATACCGATTATAATCAACAATATGCCATATTATCAAAATGTGGAAAACTTTTAACAACTACAAACCAACAACTTAAGTAAAACACCCCCACAGTTATTCACATTTGTGTTTTTATATTCAAAATTAAATCGGTTACCTTTGTATAAACAAACATAAACGTATGGCTTTAGTTAATATACCGAGACTTGACTTGTTAAACTTTACTGAGGGGAATTCAGAACAGCGCGGTCAATTTATCCAAGACATTGGAAAAGCTTTTAACGAAACTGGTTTCGTTACTATTGCTAATCATGGTCTATCAAAAGAACTAATAGACGAATTGTATCAAATCGTACCCGCATTCTTCTCATTACCGACAGAAACAAAATTGAAATATGAGTTTCCTGAACTTGCCGGACAAAGAGGGTATACAACAAAAGGTCGCGAAAAAGCAAAAGATTCCACAACTCCAGATTTGAAAGAATTTTGGCAAAGAGGACAAACAATCGTTGGTGAAGAATATAGTAAAACTGATTTTCCTGATAATCCGGAAGTTGCCGAATTACCCCGATTCAGTGAAATCACCGCCGAAGTATATAAAAAACTAGAAGATACTGGTCGTGAATTATTAAAAGCAATTGCAACTTATTTGGAGCTAGAAGAAGATTATTTCGAAAAATTCGTTATCAACGGTAACTCTATTTTACGTGCAATCCATTACTTTCCGATCCAAAATCCTGATGAATTAGCACCTGATGCTGTTCGTGCCGGAGCCCACGAAGATATCAATTTGATTACTTTATTAATTGGAGCGAGTGCTGACGGTCTTGAGGTTATGACAAAAGACGGTGAATGGTTTCCCATTAAAGCTAAAGGCGAAGATATCGTAATCAATGTTGGTGACATGTTGCAGCGCTTAACAAATAATAAATTAAAATCAACTACACACCGTGTCGTTAATCCACCGCGTGAATTAATGGGTAATTCTCGTTTTTCTATTCCTTTCTTCTTACACCCTAAAGCATCAATGAGCTTAGCTTGTTTAGATTCTTGCATTAGCGAAACTTATCCAAAAGCTTATCCTGATTATACTGCAGGTGAATATTTAGATGAACGTTTGAGAGAGATCGGTTTGAAGATGTAATAATAAAGACAGTGTATTATAACAAAAATAAGGCGCTACAGATCAATCTGTAGCGCCTTATTTTTGTTATAGCAAAACTATAATCTTTTGTCAATACTCAGATTACTTACAATTTATAGCCAATACCGACATTCATAAAAATGTTGTGCATCCCAAAACTAATACTTTCAAAACCGGTTTTCATAATGTTATTAAAGCCATAATCAAACTGTGCTAAAGCGAACCATTTCTTATTGATATTATAAGAAGTCCCTAAACTCGCTCCTACATCAATGTTCCGAACACTTTTTGAAAAATCATATGCTGCCTCATCGACAATTAGCTTCTCTCCTGTTGGAACCTCATTTCGCATATAGCCATTTGTAGCTTCACCAAAGAATTTTCTTTTGACAGCAAAAGCAATATAAGGACCTGCTTGAACATTCCACTTTTCAGATAATTTATAAGTAGCTAAAACTGGAATTGAAAGATAAAGGTTGTGCACTTTTGTGGTAATATCACCTGTATAATAACCTCGCATATTTTCATTAGGATCATCGTTCGCATTAAAAGTTGTTTTATATCCTTTAACGGTAGCATCAGCATTCATGCCCTTACCTTCAAATGTTAAACCTAAGATTACTCCCCATTTTTGATCAATTTGATAATTTGCTCTAACTCCCAAAAGAAATGGCACTGCTGGGGTATATTTATTTATTTTTCGAATTTCCTTTGGTAATGATAAAGGAGCAGCTCCTCCGATTTTACCACCCGCAATGATATCAATACTAAAATTATTTCCGACAGTATCCTGCTTCACTTTTTCATCCGCTTGTGCTATCATTGTAAATGTAAAAACCACTAAAGCGATTATATAATATTTCATATTCATTATTTTGTAATTACTTTTAGATCATCAATGATTAACTTACTTCCAACTGCGCCTATAAAACGATCGCCATATTTACTTGAAGACATCACAATAGCAATATTATAATCCAAGCTAGCGATAGCTACGTCATCTACTGTTGCAGAATAAATGAAAGGAATACTGAATTTGGCAAAATCATTTCCCGCGGTTGGTGCACCATTTTGAAGTTTAGCAATTGCGACAACACTTGGATCTTTAAGAATATTGTGACCAGTCAAATAATCTAATGGTTTTTTTATCGCTTTTTGCGATTCTATCAGTTCCTTTCTATTGTATAAAACAGCGTAAATATCACATGAATCCGTCATGTTCAAAACATTCATTTTTTCATCTGTTACAACTGCTCCAGCGGTATATTTAAAATACCCCTCTAATGACAAAGGAATCTTATTAAAAGGCATACCAAAACGGGTTGCAGACAATGGATCCGTTAAAACAGGACCTGTATCAAATGAACCTATAAATAAATTGCCTGCAGCTATGGGTTTGCCAAACATTGCTCCAAACGAACCCGTCGTTTTTGTTTCTAATAAAACTGCTTGTTCTCCTGAGTGGCTGACTTTGGTAGTTTTAGTTGGATAGGCCTCGGGAGTCGGTGGAATTTGCGAAATCATTAACGTTAGTGAAAAACTTGCATTTCCAGATGCCCAATTATAAAAAGGTACACCATCAATTACATCATAAAAAGTAACATACTTATTATCTTTATCTATTTCACTCTGTTCAAATCCAAAATTCAAAGGAACCAAACCTCCTTCAGTACGGCGCATCTTCACGAGGTAATTTTTTGAAAATTGACCGTCTTGTGAAGTCGTTTTATAATATACACCTTTATCAAAATATTGCTTCAGTATAGCCTTTTTTGCATCACTTTCTTCCGGATCTTTTTGTAATGAATCCGTAATTAGTGAAACTGTTGCTCCAGGTGTTACATCAAAATCAATCTTTAAATCCGTAAGGTCAATACCTGGTCTCACATATAAAACTATAGCATTATTAGAAATTAATGGTTCTAACAGCAGGATTTCGTCATTTAATAATTTATTATCACTTAGATGAATCCCAGTAATGTCGGCTTCCATATTTAAAGCCTCATCTTTCACACAGCTGGCAAACAAAAGAGTAGACAGCATGGTGAATAAAAAAGTTATTTTTTTCATCAAATATTTAATTTGGAGAGAATATATAAATAGGAATGTCTTGCTAATCCATTCCAACTAGAATCCGCAAAGTTAAGATTGTTGGGGTAACAACTTAAATTTCGTGGAGAAAAAAGACCTTTGTCTCTAAAACTTGACAATTAAAGGAAATTCAACTGTTATTAAAGATTTTCTTTTATCTTTTTAGGCAATGATGCAAACACAAGATCATAACTATGATCAATTAATTCCAATAACTTTTGGTCTGTTAATTCACGATTTGCATAAACTGTATTCCAATGTTTCTTATTCATATGATAACCTGGAAAAACTGTCTGCAGAAATTCCTGTCTCAAACTAATAGCGTACTCTGGATCACACTTCACATTAAAAGATAGTCCCTCCAATTGATCTAACCCAACTAATAGAAAAACTTTAGAAGCAACTTTAAAAACCAGTGTATCAGGACCAAATGGAAGTTCTTCAGTTACTGCATTTTTTGCTATGCAATAATCGCGTAATTCTTCGATATTCATGTTTGGATTTTTTCTGAAAGTTAAGAAATAATTATTATTTTACCCAATGTACAGCTTGCTGATAAAGATTATAAAAAAAACAAAAAATGTTAATTATTGTAAATAATGCTCTGTTTTTATAACATTCTGATTACACAAATATTAAGAACCGGTTAATATTCTATATTTGACACATAACTTCACCTAAATAGCATTATGAACAGGATATTTTTCCTCCTATTATTTTTTTGCACATCATTAAGTTACGCACAAACTTCTATTAAGGGTAAGGTTATAGATCGAGGCGAAAACAAGCCCCTTTTCAATGCTTCAGTAATCTTACTTACGGCACAAGATTCTATTTTGAAAGTATTTACACGCACAAACGAGGAAGGTAATTTCAATATCCAACCCCCAGAAAAAGGTGCTTATCGCGTACTTGTGACTTATCCAAAATTTGAACTATACAGTGACATCATAAATGTAGAAGATAGCAAGATTGATTTACATGATATTAAGATAAGTTCACGAGCCAATGTTCTTGAAGAGGTTGTTATTACGCAAAAACTACCAATAAAAATTAAAGGTGACACAATAGAATATAATGCCGGTAGTTTTGAAACTGAAAAAAATGCAAAATTGGAAGACCTTCTCCGAAGGTTACCCGGTATGACTGTATCTTCGGACGGAACTATTACTGCTCAGGGGAAAACAGTTTCAAAGGTATTGATAGATGGTGAAGAATTTTTTGGTTATGATCCTAAAATTGCGATTCGCAATGTTAGAGCAGATGCTATTGACAAAGTACAGGTATACGAGAAAAAATCTGATGAAGCTGAATTAACGGGAGTGGATGATGGTGTACGTATCAAAACGGTTAATGTGGTGCTTAAAGAAGAAGCTAGGAAAGGTATTTTCGGAAATGCGAATGCTACAATTGGTACTAAACATTTATTTGATGCGGGTTTATTTGCCGCTAAATTCAATCGTTCTGAACGCATAGGACTAACCGGAAACTGGAACAATATGGGAGGGGGAAATGATTCAAGGATCCGGTCCAATGCCAGCATTCAAGGTAAACCTGAATATAAAAATATTGGCGTAAATTATGACAATGTATTTCTAAAGAAAAGGTTATCGTTAAATTTCAGTTATAATTTCAACAACAACAGCGCTACTAATGAACGAACTTCTAACGTTAAGGAATTATTTGAAGACAAAACACAAGAAACAATAGGAAGTAACAGCTCCGATAACGATACAAAAAATAACAATGTCAGAACACAGGTACGATTCAAAATCGATTCTATCCAAAATCTCGACGTTCAATTGAATGCAGGCAAATCAGACACCTATACTAAAAGTACGTCGAACCGTAGGATCACCATTAATGACACTACACTAACGAACACTTTTGATGAAAATAACAGCTCAAAGGGAAATAATGATAATGCCGATTTCCGTATTAATTATAGAAGAAGACTAAACAATAATGGACGGTCTATTAATGTTCAGTTTAATACGCAATTATCACAAAGTGAATCTATTGGTCAAACAAAATCGATTACAAACTATTATAAAAACAACGCGCTTAACAGAGCTGATACTATAGATCAAAAACGTGTAAACGAAGCGACAAACAATCGAATCGGTGCTTCTCTAAATTTAAATGAGAAATTACTTCAAGACTTGTACCTAACTGTAGGATATACGATGAACAGTAGCGTTTCAAAAAGTCTAAATAGATCATTAAATGCCGATGGACTGGGTGAATATACGTTGTTAGATTCATTATATTCTAAAAATGAAGAAAACAAAAATTTCAATCAGGGTGCAAATATTCAGTTAAACTACAACATTAAAGACAAACTCAATATTAACCTATCAAATACGATGAGCTATAGGAATCAAAAATTAATTGACAGCTATCGTGATATTAATCTCAATCGCAACTTTTGGGATAATAACCTGAATATGAATGTTAATTACAAATTGTCTTTAAACAAAAATTTGATGCTTAGCTACGGTACATCAAACAGAATTCCGACGTTCGGACAATTGATAGCCTTACAACCACAGACAAATCCATTATTTGTACAATTAGGAAACCCCGATTTAAAGAAATCAACTGAAAACTCTTATAATTTCAATTTTAATACCTTTAGCATTTTAAGAAGTTCGAGCTTCAATATCAATGCGGGTATTACAACAACACATAATCCGATTGCAAATAAGAGAATCCTTGATTCTGAAGGGGTGACAACCAGTAATTATGAAAACATACGAGATAAAATAAACTGGTCCGCTAGAGTATACTCTGGTTATAGTAAACCTTTATTTAATAATTTACTTCAGTTCAATCCAAATGCGAATGTAAGCTATGGAAATAGTTACGACTTTCTGAATGGTGTATTGAACAATTCCAAGAACTACAATGCAAGTGCAGGTTTTGGATTAAATAAACAAAATTCTAAGGTTATTGACTTCAACTTCTTTACGAATATAGGTGTTGATCGTGTGGAGACTCTTTTACAACCTGATTTAAACAGTAATAGTCTGAGAGCAAATATCAATACGGATATCAAATACTTCCTACCCTTTAAATTTGATCTGGTGCAGGTTATTAATTATGGATATACGGGTAAGAACAAAGTATACACTAAAGCTATCAATCAATTTTATATGAATATGGAATTAAATAAGAAATTGATGAGCAATAACTTACAATTAAGCTTAAAAGCATTTGATATTTTTAAAACATTCAATACTACCAATCGCTCATTTGACAGCAGTAAATTTTCGGAATCACAACAACAGATGCTTACTCAATATTTCATGCTTGGATTGAAATGGGATTTTAACAAAAACTTAGGAAAGAAAAATGACTAAATTATTAATAGGTTTCATTCTTTTGCTATTTGGCACAGATGCATTTGCGCAACATGCTTACTTTGCAACAAAAGGAACCATCAATTTTGAGAAAGTAGTGTATACGAAAGCGAGAATGCGGGAATTGATGGCAAAGCATAGCGGCAATCGAGGCGGTATGATGTATATGGGAAATATTGATGAAATGCCAGAAAGTTCTACATCCAATTTTGTTCTGAAGTTTGATGAGAACCAGACATTGATGGAGTCCAATGCAGAAGATACGCCAACAAAGCCCAATACCTCACCTGCAAATACAAGAGTTGGAAGAGGTTCAGGAGGAGGGCGAGGGAATGCAGGAGCAAATCAACGAACAGGCACAAATGGAGGTGGCGGTATGCGTGGCATGGGCAGAGGAAACAACAGAATGGGCGATAAAACTTATTTTCAGAACCTTAAAGCTAAGCTTTCTGAAGTACAGCTTCAAATTGACGAAAAAATTATTATAACAGATAGTCTTCAGGATGTCACATGGCGATTCACAGATGAGTTTAGAACAATTGCAGGGTATGAATGTAGACGTGTAAATGGGGCGACGAAAGATTCACTTTATCTAATCGCTTTTTATTCAGAAGAGATTCCTGTCTCAGGAGGGCCGGTATTAACAGGAGGATTGCCCGGAATGATCTTGGGACTTGTTATTCCTGAAATGCATATCAATTATTGGGCGACTGAGGTAAAATTCACCACTGATCAGGTATCAAGTTCGTGGAAAGATAAAAAGGCAAAAGAGATGTCATCCAACGAATTTTTTAAATTGCTTTCAGGCAGTATGTTTAGGGGAAGAGGTAACAGTGATGCACAACAAAGAAGACAAATATTAGAGCAGATTCTTTATTAAAGAATCTGCTCTAATCGGTTATCGACTAAGTATGTCAACTAATTCCTCCTGTATGGCAACTCCTTTATCTTGATTATACCATTTTTGAATCTCTTCTTTAATGTCATTAAATTCAGCTCCTTTACCTTTCATCATAACAAATAGATCTGTACAGCCCTGAGGGCGCGGTCCCCATACAGCCAAGTCATCACCTTGCTCATTACGAATCACTAATTTAGGAATAGACTTTCCGCCATTGGTCAAATATTGGTTAATTGTATAAGGTTCCGAATCACGTAACTGTATATCCAGAACAAGCAATGGATTACTCTTCACCATCTGGTAAATCATGGGGACAGAATGAGCGGCATCACCGCACCATGGTTCTGTTATTAAGATCCAATGTTGCTTGGTTGCAATCCCGTTCATAAATGAAGCTGTTTCAGCATTGGGTTCAAATTTTTTCAACCAGCGATTCATCCTCGACCAATTTAATTTGGTGTAATTAAAAATTTCTTCGTCTTGATAACCTTCATAATTCTCGGGATTTTCTACGATAGCTTTAAAATAGGATACGTATTCTTCGAACTGCATATATTAGCTTTTATATTTTGGGATACAATATGACAAAATTTTGCCATTTGCACAATTCAGACGAAATAAAGAAACATAGAAATGACAGTTTGTCACCAATTCTGACGTTTACTTGTCAATTTTATTCATTTTCATCAAAACAAAATGATTGGCACAAGGGTTGATTAGGTAGGTATACAACAAACAGATTAGTAAAAAATAAATATATATAATATGTCTAAAATAATAGGAATCGACTTAGGTACGACCAATTCATGTGTTGCTGTAATGGAAGGTAACGAACCGGTAGTTATTGCTAACAATGAGGGTAAACGTACAACCCCTTCTATCGTTGCTTTTGTTGAAGGTGGAGAGCGTAAGGTAGGTGATCCAGCAAAACGTCAAGCGATCACAAACCCGACTAAAACTATTTACTCTATTAAACGCTTTATGGGTTTATCTTATGATGAGTCTGTAAATGAAGCGCAACATGTACCTTATAATGTAGTAAAAGGCGACAACAATACACCACGTGTAGAAATTGACGACCGTAAATATACACCTCAAGAAATTTCAGCTATGATTCTTCAAAAAATGAAGAAAACTGCAGAAGATTTCTTAGGTCAAGAAGTAACTGAAGCTGTAATTACAGTTCCTGCATACTTCAATGATGCACAACGTCAAGCAACTAAAGAAGCTGGTGAGATCGCTGGTTTAACCGTTAAACGTATCATCAACGAGCCAACAGCTGCTGCTTTAGCTTATGGTTTAGATAAAGCACACAAAGACATGAAAATTGTTGTTTTTGACTGTGGTGGTGGTACACATGACGTTTCAGTATTGGAATTAGGTGATGGTGTATTTGAAGTTAAATCTACTGACGGTGATACACACTTAGGTGGTGATGACTTTGATAATGTAATCATCAACTGGTTAAATGACGAGTTTAAAAACGAAAACAATGGCTTTGACTTGAAAAAAGATCCAATGGCATTGCAACGTTTGAAAGAAGCTGCTGAGAAAGCTAAAATTGAATTATCAAGCACAACTTCTACTGAAATCAACTTGCCATACATCACTGCTGATGCAACAGGCCCGAAACACTTAGTTCGTCCTTTATCACGTGCTAAATTTGAAAGCTTAGCTGCTGATTTGATCAAACGTACAATTGATCCTTGTCGTTCTGCATTGAAAAATGCTGGATTCAGTACAGGTGATATCGATGAGATCATCTTAGTTGGTGGTTCTACACGTATCCCTGCAATCGTTGATGCAGTAAAAGCATTCTTCGGAAAAGAGCCTTCTAAAGGTGTTAACCCTGATGAAGTTGTAGCATTAGGTGCTGCTATCCAAGGTGGTGTATTAACTGGTGAAGTGAAAGACGTATTATTATTAGACGTTACTCCTTTATCATTAGGTATCGAAACAATGGGTGGTGTGATGACTAAATTAATTGAAGCAAATACAACTATTCCTACTAAAAAGTCTGAAACGTTCTCAACTGCTTCTGATAATCAACCATCTGTTGAAATCCACATCTTACAAGGAGAGCGTCCAATGGCTGCTCAAAACCGTACGATTGGCCGTTTCCACTTAAATGATATTCCTTCTGCTCCTCGTGGTGTTCCTCAAATTGAAGTGACATTCGACATCGATGCAAATGGTATCATTAAAGTTTCTGCTAAAGATAAAGCAACTGGAAAAGAGCAAAATATCCGTATTGAAGCTTCATCTGGTTTATCTGACGAAGAAATCAAAAAAATGAAAGAAGAAGCTGAAGCAAATGCTGAAGCGGATCAAAAAATGAAAGAAGAAGCTGATAAAATCAATGGTGCAGATGCTTTGATTTTCTCAACTGAAAAACAATTAAAAGAATACGGAGATAAAATTTCAGCAGATAAAAAAGCGGCTATTGAAGCTGGTTTAGTAAAATTGAAAGCTGCTTTTGAAGCAAGAAGTTTTGCTGATATCGATTCAGCTTCTGCAGAAGTAAACAATGCTTGGAATGCTGCTTCTGAAGAGATGTATGCTGCTTCACAAGGTGGTTCACAACCTCAAGGTGATGCTGGTCAAGCAAACAATGGTGGTAACCAAGGTGGTGATGACGTAACTGACGTAGAATACGAAGAAGTTAAATAATTACACTCCTTTTAAATAATAAAAAGCTCGAAGATGAATCTTCGAGCTTTTTTATTATTAGGCCAAGTCTGAATCTTCCAATTGGAATAATTCTTCTATACTTTTATCCAATACTCTTGATAACTTAAGTGCCAATACAGTTGAAGGAACATATTTCGCAGCTTCCAAGGCATTGATTGTCTGTCTACTTACTCCGACTTTATTTGCTAACTGTTCTTGTGAATAATCTTTCATCAGTCGATTGATTTTAATATTATTCTTCATGCGCTAACCTCCTATTCATTTTAAAAACCTGGAACCGAAAAATAATAATATAAAGCAATAATATAATATTTGGACTTAAAAATGCCAGGCTTATATACCAACTACCATAAACAAATGCAATTAATAATACATTGAAAATAGCAAAAGAAATAATAGACCAGGACCAAGAATAAAGACGAATAGAATTAATCATTTCATCCTCATACTTATACTTCGTAAATGCAATAAAACTCAACCCTAAAAAGATCGATAAAAGCTGTAATGTTAGTGACATTTCTGTATTAATAATTTCAAAAGGACCATTTTCACCACCTAAAATTGCAAAAGTAGAAAATGAAAAATCAAATGGTATACCTTTCAACCATGGATAATTAGTAATTAAAATATTATTTTCTTTCAGCGGATATAGGATGCTAGAAATTAAAAACATGAGGACTAATCCTAATCCAATCCACCGGAAGTACCGGGGTAATAAAGGAATTTTTTTCATAATGATTTTAAGTTTTATATTGTTGGTACGACAAATGTAAAACTAATCATACATATTGACAAGTATTTTTTACAAAATGTAAAAAATACTTGTCAATCTATTGTGTATTTTATTGTGATGAATACTGGAGTGCTATTTTTTGTAATGGCTTAATATTCCTTTATCTAATGTTGCCCATATACCCGCTGGCATATTCGCTTTTTTAAGAGCTTCGTTCGTCCAAGTATTGCATGAGTAAAACATGCTGTAAGATCCTTTGGCTTCATAAAAAGCATCCGAATCACCATACTGTGCACTGGTATTAATTACAATTGGTTTATTTTCAGTATCATATTCCAACGATGATTTCACAAAATCAATAAGGGTCTGATATTGTACTGTATCAATCATATACTTGTAACAGAGCTCATTCTCCTCTACAGATTTATGATAGGTAATATGTAGTGCCGTTTCACCAATGCCAGTTGCTGCTACAAATGCTGTCGAAGCTTTTAGATCTTTCCATTCTGGGGTATTTAAATAAAAGCCCTTATCTCCCCATCCTATTCCCATGTAACTGTATGTGGTATCTTTTCCCTTATTATTACTTAATGGAAATAGATGCGTCCAATCCATCAGATTATTTTTAACAGGGAATACTAAATCTGTATGCACACCATTTGACATAATATATACCGTTATATCTTTTGGTAGTACAGAATTTTCTCTATGTGCACTTATTCGCGATAAGACACGTTCTGACAACCAATAAATAAATACAATTAGAATGAGTGTGATAAGAATATATAAGAGCACTTTTAATATTTTTTTCATGTTTATAATGGACTTGATCTTAAAATGATAATACCTTCTAATATTCAAACATAAAAAAAACCCGCAACAAATATTGCGGGTTTAGAAAATACTACGATAATATTTTAAAATAATTTCTCTGGATATGCACCATCTGCAATCAATTTTAGGATTGATGCCTGCACAATTTCCTTATCTTCTTTATAAGTAACACCGAACCATTTTGATGAGGTTGGGATAACTTTAAAATCTGCTTGCTTTGTTTGCACGAAATAATCTGCAACAGAAGGAATGAAGAATTCAGATTTAGGATCTTCCGAATTTTTCTCAACAAAATCTCTAAACATGCCTTCAGCCACTTCAAATACTTTTGGAGTAAAGCCCCAGAAATTCATAGATACACGACTTTCCGGATCCAACTCTGTTATTACATCACCTTCTTCGAAAACTATTTTTTTCTCGCCTTCAATTTCTTTATAGTAGATTTTAGTACGTTCCGTAACACTTTCCATATGTCCTGAAGGACTTACTACACATACCCCTCTAGATACATAACCATAATCAGATAACGTATTACCAACTTGAAATCCCATCAAAGCCATTTGGTTATCTGATACTTCAGTTGTTAAGAACTTAGACATTTTTTCGTAAGAATCCGTACCGTAAAAATCATCTGCATTAATCACACAGAAAGGTCCATCAACGTGATTTTTTGCACTCATTACAGCGTGTGCAGTACCCCAAGGTTTAGCACGCTCTATTTCACGGTCAATACCATACTTCTTTAAATCAAAATCTTGGAAAGCGTAATCTACTTCGATTTTTCCTTTTAACTTTTCGTCAAAGACTTCTTTCATTTTATCTAAAAATTCTTCACGAATTATAAATACTACTTTGCCAAATCCAGCATTAATAGCATCATAGATAGAATAATCAATAATAGTTTCGCCGTGAGGCCCAAAAGCATCAATCTGTTTCAATGATCCGTAACGGCTAGCCATACCTGCTGCCAAAATTAATAAAGTTGGTTTACTCATATCCAATTTCTAGGTCGTTTCTAGTTTAAATTTGTGCAAATATATAAATATTAGATTACTTTTTCTTAAAGAATGCTGTTAACAAACCACTTGCCAGTTTCCCCAACAACTTTACCCCTTCTCTTGCAAGTGTAGTCGTCGCTGTTTTCTGAGCGGCTTCTAGTGGTGTTTGTCTTCTCGAACTGCTCTTAGCAAGCTTAGCCTCTTCTTTTTCTCGATCTTGCTGTATCAGCTGATCATTTGCCACTTTCATTCTTTCATCAACAATCTCAGCTGCAGAGCGATTTTCCTCACGTTGTTGATATTTCAAATACAAATCAGATTGCTTGACAAGCTGATCGTAAGTTGTTGCATCTGCAGGTCCCATGACAGCTCTTGCTGGTACCAGATGTGTGGCAACAACTTCTGTAGGAATTCCTTTATCATTCAGCACTGTAATGAGTGCCTGCCCTGTTCCTAAGGATGTTAATATTTGATCGATTGCATAAAAATCTGATTTAGGATATGTTTTGACAGTTTTTCTTAAATTCTCAGCATCATTCGGAGTAAAAGCACGTAAAGCATGCTGTACGCGATTCCCCAACTGTGCCAACACAGACTCGGGAATATCTGTTGGTGACTGAGTACAAAAGAATACGCCTATACCTTTTGATCGAATCAATCTAACGATCTGCTCTACCTGCGTCAGAAATGCTTTAGAAGCATCTTTAAATAGTAGATGAGCTTCATCAAAGAAAAATACCAACTTTGGTTTATCCAAATCGCCTACTTCTGGTAAATTTTTAAACAACTGGGCTAATATACTTAATAGAAATGTTGAAAATAACACCGGTTGATCCTGAACATCCGAAATATTCAATAAACTAATGACACCTCTGCCATCTACTTTTTGAAATAAATCTTGGATATCAAATTCCTTCTCTCCAAATATATGAGCAACACCCTGTTGTTCTATAGCAACTATCTTACGTAAAATAGTTCCAGAACTCGATGTACTTATTTTACCATAATCATCTTTAATCTCCTCACTTCCTGGACCATCGGCGAGATAACTCAGTAACTTTTTAACATCATTAAAATCAACCAAAGGCATATTATGATCTTGTGCATATTTAAAGATTGCAGCTAACACTCCAGTTTGTGTATCATTCAGTTCTAAAATACGGGACAAAAGAATAGGACCAACATCAGATACTTTTATCCGCATTGTTGTTCCTTTATTACCTGTCAAAGAAAATAATTCGATGGGAAAACTCGCTGGTACAAACGGAACGCCCACAGCATCTCCACGATCTATAAGCGCTTGATTGGTTTGTCCTTCAACAGCTAAGCCCGATAAATCTCCCTTAACATCTAGCATAAACACGGGAACTCCTGCATCAGACAACTGTTCTGCAATTAATTGCAAAGTACGTGTTTTCCCAGTTCCGGTTGCTCCTGCAATTAAGCCATGTCGATTCATCATTTTTAAAGCCAGGTTAACTTTAGCCTCTGATAAAATATTACCGTCCAAAATACCTGCACCTAAATATATATAGGCTCCCTTTGGATTGTATGATGCTTTTACTTTTTCAATAAATAGTGTTTGATCTTCCATTACTTAATTTGCTAATTTTTAAAACCCAAACAGTTAACGCTTGAGAAATCTCTTCACTTTTTACATGTTATATTTCCTCTATTAAAGATAGAACGAAATATTGAGTCTTTGTAATTTTTTTGTCAGCATGGATTTTTTTTAAAAAAGTTCACAATTTTTTAACATGAAAAATGTATTTTTACATACTCTAAATAGGGGACAGATACAGTTTTGAAGAAAAATGTTTAATAAAAAAATTAGAAATATAGCCGCTTTATTATGTGCTTTAATCTTTTTCACAAAGATGAGCATATCAATAACACCTATATTTTCATCTTTATTAGATCAAAATACTATTCTTCAAATTGTGCTTCAATTAGAAATTGAGAACAACAATGGAGCACATAGTGATCATAATGAGTCCGGATCAAAGTTTTTTAATGCCAAAACTGAAGAATCTTACTTTTTAGCGATCATAACTGATAACCACGGAAAACAAAAGCACTACTTGAAAAATGAAAAAAGTATTCGTGCATTCCACCCATCTGTTCCTACGCCGCCTCCTAACTGCTAGGCTTCCTGTACATGCTTTGGCATGACCTCAACTTTGGTCAGATCTGACTAAAGGAAAATCTTATATAAAAAAAACAGGTAAAATTTTAGACAAAAACTAATGTTTGGAACTCGTATGTCTGCTTTTCTGAAACTATCGAAAAGAGACTTAAAATATGATGTACCCGCTAGTGTTGTGGTGTTTTTAGTAGCACTTCCACTATGTTTGGGTATTGCAATGGCTTCTGGTGCGCCATTGTTTGCAGGATTGTTAACTGGAGTAATTGGCGGTGTAGTCGTTTCTTCTATCAGTAAATCACCTTTAAGCGTCAGTGGTCCTGCAGCTGGTCTTACAGTTATCGTTTTGGGAGCCATTCAGAGTCTTGGAGCTTATGAAACGTTTTTATTAGCCGTAGTTATTGCTGGAATACTTCAGTTGATTCTAGGTATTGTAAAGGCGGGAATGATTGGTAATTATTTCCCATCCTCGGTTATTGTTGGAATGCTTGCTGCCATTGGGATTACCATTATATTAAAGCAAATTCCTTTGGCACTTGGTATGTTGGAAACACATGCTTTTGAGCTTGATAACGGCCATGGAATTGGCGCATTTACAGACACGTTGGTATCTTCAATTGGCCCTGGGGCTTTGATTATCTGTATCTTATCACTGATTGTTTTAATTTATTGGCCAAGCATACCGAAATTGAAAAGCATTCCTGCTCCACTAATCGTAGTGGCTTTAGGTATCGGATTATCATTTGCCTTTAATGGAACAGCATTTCAATTAGCAGAGTCACAGTTTGTACTTGTACCTATTGTTAATTCCTTTGCGGAATTTACAGGGCTGTTTACGCTTCCCGATTTCACACAGATCATCAATAAAGAAGTTTGGATTGTCGCTTTCACCATTGCGATCATAGCCAGTTTAGAAACACTATTGAGTATTGAAGCGGTCGATAAAATTGATCCATTTAAAAGAAATACGCCAACCAATCGGGAGCTGATTGCACAAGGAGTTGGTAACATAACAAGTGGTCTATTGGGTGGTTTACCAATGACGTCAGTTATTGTACGTTCATCAGCGAATGTAAATGCTGGAGGAAGAACAAGACAATCTGCCTTACTTCATGGTATGTGGTTATTACTAGCGATTCTGATCATACCTAACGTATTAAATTTTATTCCACTATCTTGTTTAGCTGCTATTTTATTGCAAACTGGCTATAAGCTAGCGAAACCAGCTTTATTTACATCTATGTATAAAAAAGGACTTGACCAGTTTATTCCTTTCTTTGCAACAATTGTGGCAATTGTATTGACAGACTTATTAATGGGTGTAGGTATTGGTCTTGTGGTAGCCACTTTTTATATTTTAAAAGCTAATATGCAGAATGCTTTCAAATTTGATATCGTCAAACAAAATGATTACGACAAAGCTGTAATCACTTTAGCGGAAGAAGTATCTTTTTTAAACAAAGCTCCTATTCAACAAAAGCTTTATAGTCTTCCAAAATCTGTTGGCCTTATTGTTATTAACGGTACAGGTAGTAAATTCATTGATAAAGATGTTATCGAGGTCATTAAAGATTTTGAACAGAATGCCCTGACCAAAGGAAAGCGCATTGAATTGACAGATATTGAATACAAGAAAAAATAATAAAATAAAAACAATTAATTAACGAGATTTGTATCCTATAAGGGATAAAACATACAGCACATGACTGAATGAACTGTATTAATATATATATAAAATGGAAAAAGATTTAGAAATAGGATTTAAAAAAATTTTACAAGGAAATCGTGAGTGGATGGACTTTGTTAAGAATGATACGACTGGTCGTTTTCAACAATTAGCAAAAGGTCAAAATCCAGAAATTTTATGGATTGGTTGCGCTGATAGTCGTGTTCCTGCAAATGAAATTACAGGTACTAAACCTGGGGAAGTATTTGTACACCGTAATATCGCAAACATGTGTGTGCATTCGGACATGAGCATGTTATCAGTACTCGATTATGCTGTAAATGTATTAAAAGTAAAGCAGATTATTATTGCTGGTCACTATGGCTGTGGTGGTGTAGCAGCATCATTAAGCCGTAATCAATTTGGAATTATTGATAACTGGTTATGTCACATCAAAGATGTTTATCGTTTACATGCAGCAGAAATAGATGCAATTGATGAACATGATAAAAAAGTTGATCGTTTAATTGAGTTAAATGTGCAAGAACAGGTATTTAACTTATGTACAACTTCTATTATCCAAAATGCTTGGAAAGATAGAAACGATCTAGCTGTTCACGGAATGGTCATCAACATTGGAACAGGTGAATTAACAGATCTTGATTGTACGTTCACGAGTAACGAAGATCTTGGAGATGTATTCTCTTATAGATAGCATATAAAAGGATCGGGCAACCGATCCTTTTACTATTAAAAACAGTTCTTTACCCCCTCTCTTCTCTCCGTTACAACTCACTCATTTTTCTTTCGAAACAACTTACTTTAAAATGTAAGAACTACTACGGATAATTCGAAGTAATACTTAACTTTGTATTATGATAAACGAGGAGAAATCATTAAATTTTATTGAAGAAATTATCGAAGCAGATCTTCGTAATGGGACCCATGATGGGCGTGTATTGACACGTTTCCCTCCCGAGCCTAACGGCTATCTTCACATCGGTCATGCAAAATCTATTTGCCTAAACTTCGGTTTAGGGCAAAAATACAATGGCCAGACCAACTTACGTTTTGACGATACTAACCCCGTGACAGAAGATACGGAGTACGTTGAAAGTATTAAAAACGACATTCAATGGCTTGGCTTCAACTGGGCACAGGAATTATATACTTCTGATTATTTTGACACCCTTTATCAATATGCTGTAGACCTCATCAAAAAAGATTTGGCTTATGTAGATGATAGTACTGCCGAAGAAATTGCAGCAGCCAAAGGTACGCCAACTGAACCTGGAGTTCCAACTCCTAATCGCAGTCGTAGCATTGAAGAGAATTTGGTTCTTTTTCAAGAAATGAAAGATGGTAAATATCAAGATGGTGAAAAAGTGTTACGTGCTAAGATAGATCTTGCAAATCCAAATATGCACTTACGTGATCCGTTGTTATACCGCATCAAACACGCTCATCACCACCGAACTGGAAATAAATGGTGTATTTATCCCATGTACGATTTTGCACATGGACAATCCGATTCTATCGAAAAAATCACACATTCTATCTGTACGTTAGAATTTATTCCACATCGTGCATTGTACGACTGGTGTATTGAAAAACTAGAAATCTATCCTTCAAAGCAATATGAATTTGCGCGTTTAAACATGACCTACACCGTTATGAGTAAGCGTAAGCTTTTACAATTGGTAAATGATAAATTCGTAGAAAGTTGGGATGATCCACGTATGCCTACTATTTCAGGTTTACGTAGAAGAGGTTATACTCCAGCAAGTATCCGTACTTTCTGTGATAAGATCGGCGTCGCTAAACGCGAAAATATGATTGATGTAAGTCTGTTGGAATTCTGTATTCGTGAGGATCTGAATAAAACAGCATGGAGAAGAATGGCTGTGCTAGACCCTATTAAATTAGTGATCACAAACCTTCCTTCTGACCACATGGAAGAACTACATGGTGAAAACAACCCAGAAGTTGAGGGTGGTGAAGGTTCTCGTATGATTCCTTTTTCAAATGAATTATGGATTGAACGTGATGACTTTATGGAAGATGCTCCAAAGAAATTTTTCCGTTTAGGTCCTGGCCTTTCTGTGCGTCTAAAAAATGCATATATAGTAACCTGTCATGATTTCGTTAAAGATGCAAATGGTCAAGTAACAGAAGTACACTGTACTTATGTGCCCAATTCAAAATCTGGCGAAGATACTTCAGGAATGAAAGTTAAAGGAACTATTCACTGGGTTTCTGTGCCACATGCTAAAGAAACAGAAATCAGATTGTACGATCGTTTATTTAACGACGAGAATCCTGCTGCTTCAGAAAACTTCAAAGAATCGATTAATCCAGATAGTTTAAAAATCAGCAAAGCATTTATTGAACCTGATTTGTTAAATGCAATCCCTGGAAAAGGTTATCAGTTTATCCGTTTAGGGTATTTCACTTTAGATACATCTTCTAAACCAGATCACTTGGTTTTCAACCGTACGGTCGGACTAAAAGACTCTTGGGCCAAGGAAGTTAAAAAAGGATAATATTAATATTAACAAAAAAGGGAAGCAGCTGCTTCCCTTTTTTTAATATATCATTCTGATAGATACATCTTTTTATATTTATTGCTCAGCTCAGCAATATATGCATATCGGTCCTTTTCTTTTGTATTAGAAAGTATACGTTCATATAGATCGACCGAGTCAAGAGCCATCCTTATATTTTGAACTTCCAACCCGTTTTCAGGTTTGTCAATAGCTAGTTGTTGATAATAATCCATATGCTCTGTTAAAAATTTCATATTACGATCAACCAGCTGGTTTGCAAATTTTATTTCTCCAGTTTTATAAAGCGTATCAATAACATCCCCATAACTCGTCACATCAGACATGCTATATAGTCTTTGGGGTAATTCATTAAATGCTTTTACTGCCACTTGTCTTGCTTTTTCGGTCTCCCCTTTTGCCAACAGGGTTCGCGCTGCTTTCCCGAAAATCTCCTCTGCATACATACCTGCAAAACGGAAGGAATCCGTATCAAGGTAAGTTGCTTGATGTATGTTTCCCCAAGCGTATTTATCAACAATATTTTTATATAATTTATCGACATTAATTAGAGACTCCCCTTTTTCAAGCTTTGCTTCTATAGGCATCAACCGTTTGGCAAACCCTTCATTAACCATGTATTTATCCAATCCCATCAAACTTTCAGCGGGTACCATTCCTGAAAAATAAATTGGTCTTTTCCAATTATTATTCACAAGAACAGACATCAAGCCTAGATCTGCGCGGGTGACGTAATCATTACCAAAAGTCCACTCCATTTGTTTTGGGATCTCACTTTCCCATTCTTGAGGTACGACTTTATTTCTAATGACATCTTCCTTATTCACGGCAAGCTTCAAGCTTTTTGTTGGCAGAAAGTTTTCATATTGTCCGTCTCTCATTTGAAGTTTGTTATCATTACTATCTGATAATAAAAAATCCAACAACAAGTTTATATCTGTAGATCCTGCTAAATTCAGATCATGGTAAGGCAAAGATTCTCGAAGGCCTTTTGCCACCTTTTCATTCGGTATCGTGATCGGCAATCCTGCGGCCTGATAGGTACCATTTTTCACCTGGCGGAAATACCAGTCAGAAGTCAAATAACTGATCACCACTATTCTAACATCCCGCCGAACACCTTCTACTTCTTGTAAATACCATAGCGGAAAAGTATCATGATCACCGTAAGTAAACAGGATCGCATTGGGAGCACAGGTTTCTAAATAATTTTTCGCCATATCCCGAGCTAACGATTTCTCCGATCGATTATGATCATCCCAATTTTGACTAATAAGAATCAATGGGCCAGCTATGAGACATAATGATGTAGCAAGCAGATTTGCATTTCTTTCATTAATATATTTTTTAAAAAATTCAGAAATAGCAAATACACCTAATCCAATCCAGATTGCGAAAGCATAAAATGATCCAGCATAAGCATAATCACGTTCACGTGGTTGCAAAGGAGATTGATTTAAATAGATAACGATGGCCAATCCTGTAAACATAAATAAGAGACTAACAACAGTTGCATCTTTCTTGTTACGTTTAAAATGCCATAGTGCACCTGCGAATCCAATTATTAGCGGAAGGAAAAAATAGGTATTCCGAGATGGATTATGGATCATTTCATCCGATAATTTAGATTGTCCACCTACATGTAAATTGTCAATAGCCTTAATCCCCGATAACCAATTTCCTTCTGTTAAAGAACCGTGTCCCTGCTGATCATTTTGCCTTCCAACAAAGTTCCATAGGAAATAACGTGCATACATATGCCCCACTTGATAGTTAAAGAAGAATTTCAAGTTGTCAGCAAAATTTGCTTTTCTTCCTTCTTCAATACCTAAATAACCTTTATAAAAATATTGATGATAGGGTTTTTGACTGTAAATCCTTGGGAAAATGGTTTCTCTATCAAATTGATAACTTGCTGCTCTTTTTATTGAAGTATACTGGTGGTTGTCTTTTCTATAATCAATACGTTCATTGATACCAATCGGATTTGCATCAAAATATTGCCCTTTTATGAGTGGCTCTGATTCATACTGTTCTCTACTTAAATAACCCAAGAAAGAAAATACGTTTTCAGGATCATTATTATTTAAGGAAGGGTTAGCATTAGCCCTTAGCAATACCATAGTAAAAGAGCTATATCCTAATAAAATAAAACAAGTTGCCAAAATCGCTGTATTCAAAATAACTTTCCCTTTTCTTAAGGAGTAATATATGCCATAAATTAATGCCGATAAGATCATTATGACAAAAACGAATATGCCCGAGCCAAATCCTAATCCAAGTGTATTGACAAAAAACAAATCAAACTTGGCAGCAAATTTAATAAGGTACTGGATTATTCCCCACAGAATAATGGCCAATATTCCTAGTCCAATAAACAATGCTTTACTAATTCCCCAAAACGTTGTACGATCAGTTTTCTTAAAATAAATAATAAGTGCTATCGCTGGAATAACTAATAGATTCAATAAATGAACTCCAATTGAAAGTCCAATAATATAAGCGATGACAATAAGCCAACGATCTGCATGCGGTTTATTTGCACGGGCTTCCCATTTTAGAATTGCCCAGAATACGACTGCTGTACATAAGGATGACATCGCATAAACTTCAGATTCTACTGCTGAATACCAGAATGTATCGGAGAAACTGTAAGCTAAAGCTCCCACCATGCCTGCTCCCATTATTTTAATCAGGTGATTTTTATCATTGGATTGATGATCAGATTGGATAATTTTTCTTGCTAATGCTGTTATGGTCCAAAACAAAAACATAACTGTCAAACCACTGCATATAGCAGAACCCACATTCATCCAAAATGCAATCTGAGCTAAATTTCCTAAAGCAAAATTTGAAAATATATTCTGCAACATTAGAAACAAAGGTGCTCCAGGCTGATGAACAATCTGAAGTTTATATGCTGATGCAATAAATTCACCAGTATCCCACCAGCTTGTTGTTCGCTCTGCTGTGATAATGAAAACGGATGTTGCTATGATGGCACATAGCCAACCTAACACGTTGTTTACTTTCTTATAATCCATGAATGATTCAGGTTTAATTGATTATTTGATAAATCAAATTAATTTTCAATTAAATATAATAAAAAGAGATTTCATTTGAGGGTGATTAACTTTTTTTAACAAAAATCGAAACGCATAAAAAAGCCTGCTATAATGTGATAGCAGGCTTTTTTATACGATATAAGTCTTAGAATAACTTTTCTACAATACTTTTAGTCGGTCCAGGATTACTCATGGTATAAAAATGTAAAACTGGCGCACCAAAGTCAATTAATTCTTTACATTGTTGTACCAACCACTCTTCTCCGACTTGTCTCACGTCTGCATTATTTTTACATCCGGATACTGCTTCACTCAATTCCTCTGGAATATCCAAATGAAAAATTTTCGGAAGCGTAATCAGTTGTTTTTTTGTTGTCAATGGTTTTAAACCTGGTATAATTGGAATATGAATATCATTTTCCCTGCACTTATTGACAAACTCTTTATATTTTTCAACATTAAAGAACATTTGTGTAACAATAAACTCAGCCCCCATCTCAACCTTCTTTTTTAACCATTTAAAATCGGTATTAAAATTTGGCGCTTCGAAGTGTTTTTCAGGATATCCTGCAACGCCAATACAAAAGTTGGTCTTTTCTGAAATCGCAATATCCTCATGTAAGTACTGTCCTTGGTTCATATCGGCAACCTGCTGTAAAAGATCTGTTGCAAATGCATGACCACCTTCTGTTGGTATGAAATCAGGATCGCCTTTTCTTGCATCACCTCTCAATACGAGCACATTGTCAATACCCAAGAAGTTCAAATCTATCAAAGCATTTTCAGTTTCCTCTTTTGTGAAACCACCACAGATAAGATGTGGTACAGCATCCACTTTATACTTATTCATAATAGCGGCACAAATTGCAACAGTCCCTGGACGTTTACGATAAGCCACACGTTCTAATAAACCGCTCTCGTGCTTCTTATACATGTAGTCTTCTCTATGATAAGTCACATCGATAAAGGGAGGCTTGAATTCCATAAGTGCATCCATTGTTTTAAAAATACTTTGGATACCTTGCCCCTTAGCTGGTGGCAACAGTTCAAAAGAAAACAAAGTTTTTCCTTTGGCATTACTGATATGATCAACGATTTTCATTAATATTTTTTAAAGTGATTTTGGTTGGCTTACATCGAAATGCACAAGTGGACTTGTTTCAACTTATCTTTCCCAGCTCTGAGTTGGGGTAGAATGTAGCACCTTATAAAATAACAGGTTGCTAAGGCTTCATTGGGTCTATTCCCTCGGCCTTTCTCTATAAGCATCGGCTAATATCGGCAATAGAAATTTATAATCAAAATAATATTAAGGTCATGCCTAAAAAAATGCCCCAATAAAACGTTTATTAAAATGGATTTCTTTAAATAAAAAAGAGTTACTGCATATAACTACAGTAACTCCTTTTTATTAATCTGTATATCGTGAAGACTTTAAATCTCCTTATATAGCTCAACCAATCCATCTGGTAAATCAACCTCTAAAACTTTATCCTCTGAATCAATTCCTAGCATAAGATCGTCATTTAATGGGAACATCAATTCTTTTCCATTAAAGTCTACTGTTGCTATAAATTGCTGAGGCATTTCCTGTACATGTTTAATCTCTCCTAATTCTCCATGAACTTCATCAATCACCAAGTATCCAATTAAATCCGTATATCTAAAATCATCAGGATCACGCTCTGGCATTTTATCATTTGGAAGGTATATTTTCTTACGCACTAAAGGTTGTGCTTTATCAATATGATCGACGTCTTCTAAATTTAAATAGGCTGTACTATTTGATTGGTATTTGATATTGTCGACAAAGTAAGGCACTAATTTTTTATTCACTTCAGCAAATAAAACATCAAAGTCTAAATCTTGATAATCTTCAAATTCAAAAAAAAGCTGAAGCTCACCTTTTAATCCACGTGTTTTGCTAATATAACCGATGTAAAAACTTTCTTCTATGGTCATGTTCTAATTTGAAAGTGCAAATTTAAAAATATAAATATATAAATACAGTACTTCGTAGGTATAGCAACTACATTCTTAAAAAAAAGCCGGATCAAAATTGAACCGGCTTTCTTGATACTGTATGAAAGAAAAATTAACCTTCAGTTTCTTCTGCAGCAGGAGCTTCAGTTTCTTCAGCAGGAGTTTCTTCTACAACTGGCGCATTTTTAGCGGCAATAGCAGCAGCTTTTTCTTCTTTTTTCTTAGCTTCAGCAGCTAATGCAATTTTCTTAGCTTCAGCTTTAGTAGTTGCTAAACCGTCTTTTTTACCAGCAGTTCTTGCATCATTAGCTTCAGTCCAAGCTACAAATTTAGCTTCAGCAGCTGCTTCATCAAATGCACCTTTTTTAACACCGCCTAATAAGTGTTTTTTGTATAAAACACCTTTATCCGAAAGGATAGTACGAGCTGTGTCAGTAGGTTGTGCACCATTATTCATCCAATCCAAAGCTTTGTCAAAATCCAAAACGATAGTCGCTGGATTTGTGTTTGGGTTGTAAGAACCAATACGTTCGATGAATTTACCATCACGTGGAGCACGTGCATCTGCTACTACTAGGTGGTAAAAAGGACGTCCTTTTTTACCATGTCTTTGCAATCTGATTTTAGTTGCCATGTTTTTGTGTTATTTATGTATTCAACATATCCCCCGTGCTACATGCAAGAGGGGACGCAAAGATACAAAGGATTATTGGAAGTTAAAAACTAAAAATAGAAGTCAACTTCCACAGAATAAGAAAGATGACAAATAAGCGTCATTATATACCATTATGGCCAAATTATTTCATGCACACCGTCTTAGTCTTACAACGAAACAAATCATAGATGCCATCTGGATGATACAAATTTATATAGGGAATTAATTTGTAATTTTGCCTTATTTCTAAAGGCTCCGTACGCATTAGCAATTTTGTCTATTCAAATTAATAAGCGTATTTTCATCCTTCCAAATCAAATTGAATTCATGTCATCGATAGCGCCATTAAAAATATTAAAAGCCTCAGCTGGTTCAGGCAAAACATTCAGCTTAACTGTCCATTACCTGACTTTATTACTTTCAAAAGAAAACAGTTATCGTGAAATATTGGCCGTCACTTTTACTAATAAGGCGACCGCTGAGATGAAGGAAAGGATCTTATCTGTTCTAAAAGGATTAGCACAAGGTGACCAAAGCCGAAAAATCGATGATTATAGACGTTTATTGTTGACCCAATTTCCATATTGGAGTACGACTTCAATTCAAGAAAAAGCACATCGTGTTTATCGTAAAATCTTACATGATTATAGCCATTTTACCATCAGTACCATTGATGGTTTTTCGCAAAAAGTGATTCGAAGCTTTACTTACGAACTCAATTTAGATGCTGCTTACAAGATTGAAATGAATACAAGTAAGGTGCGGCAGGACCTTACTGTCATGTTAAATCAACTTCTGGATCAACGCCCTGATTTATTGGAATGGATTATTGAATATGCGGAAAAGAAAATTTTAAATAATGAAAACTGGAACTATCGTCGTGAATTAACCAATCTGGCGAATGAGATATTTTCTGAAAACTTTAAAGAGTTTGACAAACACCTCCTATCGCAAGATTCGGATAAAGTGTTCAATACCTTAAATAAAGAAATTGAAAACTTTACAAAAATATTCCTAGAAGCAGTTCATGAGGAAATAAAAAGTTTTGCAAATACTTTTAAGGCATTAAATATGGATTCTGCTGACTTAAAAGGAAAAAGTAGAAATCCGATTTACTCGCTTTCTAATTCAAAGAACAACGTATTCAAACAAAGTACTTCTAAACTACAGGAGATCATTGGTAAATATGTAGAGCTCCTAGATAAGGAAGATGCATTTTTAGATGGCAAAAAAGAAGTTAATTACGGACTACAGCAGGCACTTTTACCTATCTTAAAAAATTTCAAAATATTACAGGATAAATTAAGTACTTATATCACATATGAGGCATTCCAAAAGAATTTCTACTACCTCCGTCTTTTAAAAGAAATGAGTGATTTGTTAGCGCAATGGCGAAAGGAAAATAATGCACAATTAATTTCCGATGCGCAGATCCAATTGAATAAGCTTGGGCTAGATCAACATGGAGATCCTACTTTTATTTGGGAAAAGATTGGAAATCGCTATCAGTATTTCTTGTTCGATGAGTTTCAGGACACTTCCCGCATTCAGTGGAAAAATTACAGTCCTTTATTGATTAATGCCCTTGGGAATGCATCGGGAGAATTATCCGAGCATTTAATCGTTGGTGATGTTAAACAAAGTATCTACCGTTGGAGAAATGGAGATTGGCGAATACTATTGGAACAGGCTGAAAAACAAGTAGCAGATGCCTTTCATATTTCAAACGAGCAGGAATTACAGGAACTTGTTGAGAATGGCTCGCTGGATGTAAACTATAGAAGTCTTCCAAATATTATTCATTTCAATAATTACCTATTTGAGACAGTACCTGATCATATCCAACAGTTACTTAATGAACATATTGCTACTAATCTTACTACGGAAGGACAAACATGGTGGCAGGAAATGGGATATGACCACATGATTAATAAAGCCTACGATGGTGCGTCACAAAAGGTTCCAGAAGCAAAGGTCTTAGATGAATCACAAAAGGGTTCTATTACCATCAAATATTTTGATGTAGAAAATAACGTGAGAAGAAACTCACAAGTTGAAAGTCTTACTGTATCTTCCTTATGTGAACAGATTGAAGAATGGATTACTTCGGGCAGATACCAAGCTAATCAAATCGGAATCCTTGTACGATCGAATAAACAGGCGCGATTGATTATCCACGAATTAATGAATTATAGAAATGAAAAACAGTTACATTTTGAAGTTATCTCTGGAGACGCACTGGCATTAGAGGCTAACGAAGGTATTCAGCTGTTGATCGAAACATTAAAAGCATTTGTTTTTAATACGGATAAGCACATTTTATATAAAGCTAAAATCACACATCTTTATCATATTATTCAAAAAGAGCAAAATTTCAATGCCGAAGTCTGGTTGAAATTTAAGGAAAATGATGTTCTTAATTTAAATGAGGACCTCCCTAAGGATCTGATTGAAAATTGGGAAAATTGGCAAAAATTACCCTTAGTTCACCTCGTTGAAAAACTTATAGAAGTTTATGGTTTAACCTCATTACACAACCCACATTTGCCTTATATTCTTGCATTCAAAGATATGATCGCTAATTTTTCTGCAAATGGGGAACGCGGAATTAACCAGTTCTTAACCTTTTGGGATGAAGATGGGGTGAAGGCGGTACTTCCTTCTTCGGGCAAAGTGGATGCCATTGAGGTAACCACTGTACATAAATCTAAAGGTTTAGCTTACGATGTCGTTATGATTCCTTTCTGCAGTTGGACACTAGATGGTATGACCAACGGAAACTTCTGGATCGATACGGAAGGTACAGCTCTTGAAATTATTGGAAAGGCGCCCATAAAATATACCTCTTCTTTAGGGCAATCAACACTCTATCAAAAATATTATGAAGAGATGGTTTTCAATTATATGGATGCCCTTAATACATTTTATGTGGCGACAACCCGAGCAATAGAACATCTTTATATATCGGCTCCTGCTTTTAAGCAAATCGTTGACAAAAAAACGGGAGAGATAATGGGAATGGATGTAAAAAATGATTTAATCAGTGATATTGTTTATCAAGTGCTTGACAGCAATAATGGAGCCTTTACACTTACCGACAACGAATTGCATATCGACCATGTTATTCGTAGAGAAAAAAGCACTAAGATTGAAGTTGGCAAAATTGCCTTACAGCAATACCCGATTTCAAAAGAATTGGATAAAGCCTTTGATAAATCATCACAACGCACTATCACCAGTATCCTGCTATTGGATAAAGCGTCCCAATATGGTGTAATGGCTCACGAAATTATGTCGATCATAACTTCTGAAGACGAAATTGATGGTATTATAAATCAATATATTTCTGAAGGAATATTTACACCTTCAGAAAAGTCAGCGATTTTACATGAAGTCAACCAAATTTGGCAACACCAACAGATTAATAAATGGTTAACTGGGAATTTCAAAATTTGGAATGAATCGGCTATTATTACTGCTAAAGGAGAAACATTACGTCCTGATAAAGTTTTCACAAGTGAAGAAGAGACAATCGTATTAGACTTTAAATTTACACAGAGCGAAGCGCTGTCACATCAGAAGCAAGTCAAACAATATGTCAAAACTTTGGAAGAATTGGGGTATAAAAATGTGAAAGGATTTTTATTTTACGCCAAGTCAAATGATTTAGTAGAGGTTATCATACAAGCAAAAAACTAAGAAATGAATCCATTTTTAAAAGACGTCGCTATCGATTTGAAAAATCGTTTTGGAGAAGATCTACACGAAACTGCTATAATATTCAATAATAAGAGACCGATTACGTACCTCAAACAACATCTAGCTGAGGTATATGGTCAAGCAATTTGGTCACCACAATTTTTTACCATTCAAGAATTTTTTCGTCTGTCCACTAACTTGTCTGAGGCTACACCTATTGCACAATTTTTTATTCTCTATCATTTACACAATGAACTCCTCGCCAAGGAAGGTCATGAAGCGGAGACCTTAGAAGAGTTTTACCCAATAGCAGAAACCATATTGAGTGATTTTTCACAGCTGGATTATGATCTTGTTGACATAGACGAAATCTTTATGGAATTGTTTGACAATACCCAAATTGATTTACAGTTTCAACATTTCACTGCAGAACAGCAGGATTTTATCCGTCAATTTTGGCAATCATTTTCCATAGCAGGTTATACTGCTGTACAAGAACGATTTTTAAAGTTATGGCGACGTCTTCCGGTGCTATATCGGTCATTTAAAGAAGAATTAAAAGTTAAAAAAATGACAAATATGCCGACCATCTACCGTGATATTGTGGATGGAAAAGCAAAAAACCAAACATTCCACCAACAATATAAACAAATCATTTTTGTCGGCTTCAATGCTTTGAGCAAAGCAGAAGCTACTTTATTCAAAAAGTGGCAAGATGCAGGTTTGGCATTATTCTATTTTGATGCAGATGCTTACTATTTAGATGACAAACAACAAGAGGCAGGATTATTTATTCGTCGTAACATATTTGAAAGCGGATTGAAAAATGCATTAGGTGAAAGTTCAAATGTTATTGGCAATCGGTATTCAGATGTAAACCTTTATTCCGCAACCGGAAATGTATCGCAAACCAAATTATTGCATGATATTTTAGTAAATAATGAAAAGGAAGGCAAATCTTCTGCTATCTTATTGGCAGATGAATCTTTACTAGTATCGCTATTACAAAGTCTTCCAGATGTGAAACCTAATATTACCACCGGTTTTCCTTTGACTCAATCTCCCATCTACGGCATTATAGAATTGTGGATGGAGGTACAACACCTCATCACACATCAGAAAAAAAATAAAATTCCATACACACTGATTGAGACATTTATCAATCACCCATTGACCAATGTGTCTAAAGAGGAAAAGTTGGACATTCAAAAGCTTATATCAGATAAACAGCTTTTCGAAGTTGAAATCAAAGAGCTTTCCTTCAAAAGCTCAAGTTTAACACACTTCTTCCACCCCATTGTAAGGATAGAGGAAGCAATTGCTATATTGATTCATATCATTGATAATCTACTGCAAAATCTAGCGCAGGAAGATCGAATAAAACAGATTGACAGCAACTTATTGATTGAAGTAAGAAAGACGTTAAACCAGCTTAATTTAGGTCTAGAATCGCTTCAACCGCTAAGCCTACCATTTCAATTTGGACTGATCAGTAAAGCAATTGCAAATATCAATTCGGCAATCGAGGGTAATCCACTTGAAGGACTGCAGATCATGGGGCTTTTAGAAAGTCGTTGTCTCAATTTTGACCACGTTTATGTTTTAGGTGCAAATGAGGGTATATTGCCTAAAACATCTAGCTCTCCAACATTCATCCCCAATTCACTAAGACAGGCTTATGGATTACCGATTCTAGAGAACCAGGACGCGCTTTCCGCATATTTGTTCTATCGTCATTTTCAATACAGTACCGAAATCCACCTGCTCTATAATGGTATTGTTAGCGACAGTTCATCTGGAGAGGAAAGCCGCTTTATCAAACAGCTGGAGTTTGAAAGCAAGTTCAATTTTTTAAAACATAATCAACAGCAAAATATTACCTTTTTACCTGATCAAGATGAAGTTATCATTGACAAAAAAGGAAAAGTTTGGGATAAATTGCGCTCAGATTTCATTACTAATAAGAAAAAAATTTCTGCAACAGCGCTCACGACTTATTTACAATCTCCCCTGCAATTTTTCTTGAAATATGTAGCTGAGATTAAAGAACCTCCCAGTATCTCGCAAGAATTTGAAATGAACAATTTGGGTACTGTTATTCACAACGTGATGGAAAAAGTCTATCTACCATTCAAAGGTGCAGCACAATTTGTACCTATAGGAAAATTAGAGCAATCATTACAGACAGTAGATGCTTTAATTATTGCCGAAATAATTGAATTATATCAATTGGAAGGCACGGGACTAAATTCGCTAAATAGTCTTCAGCGGATCATGCATAAGATTTCTTCTGAATATGTCAGATTACTGGTTCAACATGACATCGATCACTTTATTGGCATCAAAATCATTGAATTGGAAAATGATGAAGACTATATCATGGATTTTCCTATCGAGGTTGAAGGGAAAGAGGAAAATGTACGTATATACGGTATTATTGACCGCGTGGACGAAGTGCTATTAAAAGATAAAACAGTCAAAATACGTATTGTTGATTATAAAACAGGCGCGGACGAAGTCAATTTTAAGTCATTGGATAAAGTGTTTATCAAAAACACGGAGAATAAAGCATTGGTGCAAACTTTATTTTATACGTATGTCTATGAGCAGGTAACAGGACGTATCGGAATAGAACCTAATCTGTATGTTGCTCGAAAAATGAGGGAAGAAGGAACTTTATTTTACGCCAAATCAGAAGTGTTAGAAACAGTATATCTTGCAGAAGTGAAAAAAGAATTTATTTCCTTTCTAAAAGCTACTTTGGAAGAGATCTTCAATCCAGAAATTCCTTTTAGACATGATCCAAAAGCAAAAATATACGATTCGGATCCTTATACTTTATTTTACAAAAACGCTATCGACGAAGAAGACGAAGAATAAATGCAATATCATAAAAAGAGCTCCACCCTTTTGTGTCGGATGGAGCTCTTTTTATCAATTAAAATATACTATTTTAATTTTTTAATCGCTTTTTGCGCTCGTTTTATTGCCATTTCTATCTTATAATCCAACCATTTCTTTTTAAAAATCCTACGCATAGCATCATCAAAATAACGGGTGATGAACAAATTGCGGGCACCAATTAACTTTTCAGAGAATGTATTTGCTAAAGCCCGAACTGAGATGGAATAACCTTCCGTATCATATTGGATATAATGCCACCACCCTGCCGGCATATATAACGTATCTCCAGGATTTATAACCGCTTCATAGCCTTTTATAAATTGTAATCCAGGATATTCAGCTTCAGTACTGTATTTAGGATTGGCTATACTATGAAAATTATAGGGTAATTTGTACAATAAATCAGATTGATCATTTGGAAATAACCAGATCCGCTTAGATCCTTGAAACTGGGAAATAAACACATGTGACATATCAATATCAAAGTGATTTCTTGTTGACGACCCTTCTCCACCAAAAAATAAGTAAGGTAACCATTGAATCACTTTACCCCCGGTCACATCGTTATAAATAACATCCTTTTTTAGTTCTGGTCTAATCTTCAGCAGATTAAAAAGGAACAACCGTAGCTCGGTAGGTTCTGCACTTATTTTATCTAAGTATTCTGCCAAAGTCATTTTCCCAACAGGAGGACTTGCAGCATGATTTTGAGAATTTTCTTCACGCCCATACACATCTACTTGCTCTTGACCTGCAATTTCCTTGAAATAATCGTAACTCCATTTATCCCAACATGCACTATCCTTACTTATAAAGTCTTTAATAATTACAGGCTGACCTTTTTTTAAGTAATCTTTTACAAATTCTTTTGGAGTTATTCCTGAGATACTATCAACTGGTTTTAATTTCACAAGCTATCTGTTTTTACAACTACTACAAACTTAAAAAAAATATTTCTACTTAAACTTATGCCATGATTAAAAACAATCACTCCTGCTAAAGTACTAATTTAGCTCACAAGTTAGTAGAAATATTCTAAATAACTAAATGACACTTGTCATTTAATTTTATATTATCATCTTAATATTACTGAATAAAAACATATAGAGAAGTACAAATAACTTTTCAGTATTCAATCAAACTTCGTCTTAAGCCTTATTTCGATCATCATCTCAAATTGAGATAATAATATTTTTATTTATTTACCATTTTTATATATTCCTCAACCGCCATTGTCATACTAGGTGCCTTTGGTGTTGGTGCAGGAATATCTAAAACTAAGCCATGCTCAAGTAATGCTTGTTGTGTGCTTCCACCAAATGCAGCAATTCTGGTTTGATTTTGTTTAAAATCTGGAAAATTCTCATACAGAGATTGCACACTAGAAGGACTAAAGAATACGATTACATCATAAAAAACATCCTTCAGATCAGATAAATCACTTACCACTGTTTTAAAAAGAACAGCAGGTGTAAATTTATAGCCATTTTCTTTCAACCACTTACTTGTCTCTTCATTTGCGACATCTGAACAAGGAAATAAGAAATTTTCGTCTTTATGCTTCTTAAGAACGTCTTCTAAATCTTTAGCTGTTTGCTTTCCAAAGAAAATTTTACGCTTACGATACTGAATATACTTTTGAAGGTACAAAGCTATCGTTTCAGAAATACAGAAATATTTCAACTCAGAAGACACTTCAAAACGCATTTCTTCACAGACTCTAAAGAAATGATCTACAGCATTTCTGCTTGTAAAAATAACAGCCGTAAAATCAGCAAGATTAACTTTATCTTTTCTTACATCACGTGCTGGAACACCCTCTACGTGGATGAAACCTCTAAAATCAAGTTTTAAATTATACTTCAGTGCTAATGCAGCATATGGTGACTTATCATTTTCAGGCTTTGGCAAGGTTACCAATATACTTTTTACCTTTTTCGCTCTTTCTACGTCGGAAGTTTGCATATTATCATTTAATTAGCTTAGTAGTCGCACCAATATTAAAATAGGTGCTATTTCTAGGCAACAAAGATACAAAATTAAATAAAAAACTGAAAACTGCTGTTGAGAGACAACATTTAGCGCTGTCCGTAAAAAACGATAAGAAAACAGCAGTATACCGATGATTACCGTGAAACTGAAGATATAAGACAGATATTCTAAAGGTACAAGACTTACTACAAGCACTACTGGCAGTAAAAATAACAATGAATTAAAGTAAATTAAATATAAGATTGTAACATATTCTTTCACTAATCGCTGTATTTCAAAAACAAACGCTATAAACCTTATAAATCCTATTTTTAAAGCAAATATTATTGCTATGATCGCTGATATTTTTAAATAATTGGTAAAAGATAAGAAGTCAAATCGTTGTAGGATGTATGCATAAAATATACAGACAAATAAGCTTAGTGCTAAAGAAAACAGTAGGTACAAAAAGATAAACGGCCAAGAGGTTAATATGGTATCTTCTTTACTTACTTGTACAATAATTCGTTCATTAAAATATGCAGATACAATTAATTTTACATCTGAAGAGAAGAAAAACCGAACTATTGCAAATGCTAAAAAAAGAAATAGACTTGTAAATAATACCCACCTTTTCCGTTCATATTTTAATATGCCAACATGTACTTTATCTTTACCTTTTAGATCACTTGTTTTAAAATATTGTGTAACAGCATATGAGTTCAAATTATGAAGAATAATTTCATCGCCAACAATTTCTACGATATGATAGGGCCGTATTAAAGATGGATGGAGCAATTCCTGTCCTTTTGGAACTTGTTTCACAGCCAAAGTATCTGAGATCGCTACAGAATCAATGGAAATCTTGCTTATCGAATCAACAGTCTCCTGTCCTTTTGCATTATGGGCAAAAGATAAAAAAATGAAAAAAATAAACTGAATAATGTAGCTTAACTTCACCTGCATCGCTTTGAAACTCTTTAGAGTTGTAAAGTTATGATAAAAATTGGCTTAGAAAAAAAACATTACAAACGCTTTTCTTAACTTCAACCAAAATTAAAAACGAACAGATGTCAACAACAAGATGTTTATGGTGCGGGAACGACCCGCTGTATATGGAGTATCATGATTTGGAATGGGGTAAACAGGTTAAGGATGACAAAACCCTTTTTGAATTTATGATTTTGGAATCTGCGCAAGCTGGATTAAGCTGGATTACCATATTGAAAAGAAGGCCCCAATACAAGGAGGCATTCGCAGATTTTGATGTACAAGCTGTGGCAAAGTTCACTCCTGAAGATGTAGAGCAAATTTTAACAAATACGGGAGTTGTCCGCCATCGTCGGAAAATTGAAACATCAATAACAAACGCCCAAATTTTTATCAAAATTCAAGAGGAGTTTGGTAGCTTCTATGAATATCTCTATCAATTTATGCCCAATCGGGAGCGGATTGAAAACAACATCCTAACACAAAAGGACACCGCAGTTACGTCCTTAGAATCTGATTTAATTTCTAAAGACCTAAAAAAAAGAGGTGTTAAGTTTTTTGGATCTACCATTTGCTATGCCTATATGCAGGCTGTAGGGATGGTCAACGATCACCTTAATTCTTGTACTTTCAGAAACTAAATAACAATATTTTTATAAATATGTGGGATATTTCGTCCCAAACCATTGTAATCCATACCGTAGCCAACAACAAACTCTTTTTCAATCTCAAAGCCTACATACTGAATGTTTTCAAAATCATTTTGTAAACATTCAGGCTTTAACAATAGCGTACATACCACTACGCTGGATGGTGACTGCTTTTCGATGGAGGCTATGGTATGCATTAATGAATTACCTGACTCTACTATATCCTCTACAATAATAACATCCCTTCCTTTAAGATCTATACCCAAACCTATAAGCTCACTCATTTCCCCCTGGCTGGTACCCTGATAAGAAGATAGTTTTACAAAAGACATTTCACAAGGAATTACAACCTGCTTCAAAAGGTCGCTCATAAACATGAAACAGCCATTTAAGACACCAATAAATACTGGATTTTTATCTTCATAACGATGATTAATATCAACGCCAATCAAACGTATCCGTTTTTGAATCTGATTTTCATCAATCATCAATTCAAAGTGCAATTCATCTATCTGTATCTGTTTCATTTATTTTTCTTCTTTATTTCGCCCTAATAATTTATCAAAAAGAGATCGCTTGTGGGCTTCCGTTGTCTCATCTAAGTTTAGAAAATTATCTTCTCCCTCTTCTAGATCCAATGTATCTGTTTGTACTGAATCAACAAATGCAGGTCTTGCCGATCGAAGATGTGGCACCAACTCGACTTGATAAAAACCATAATTAGACACCGTAGAGTCTACTCCAATCTGCTTTGTCTTAACCATGATGTTGCCATAGGTATTAAAATAGCGGATCATATTTGACTTCAGATGGCCTGTCCAGTCAAAAGAATATAAACCCGTCTTAGGTCGAGGTACAATACTAGACAAAAAGATACTTTCACCCAAATTTAAATCTGCAGGTTTTTTACCAAAGTAATAACGAGATGCTTCTGTAATACCATAAACATTATTCCCCCACTCTATGACATTCAAATACACTTCATAAAGTCGTTTCTTACTGACTTGTTTAGAAGACTCCATCAACCAGACTAAAATAATCTCTTCTACCTTTCTTACTACCGTTTTATTACGGTTCAAAAACACGTTTTTTACAAGTTGCATCGAAATTGTACTTGCTCCACGTTTAAATTTTTTCTCCTTTAAATTTGTAGCAATTGATAAACGAAAAGCCTCTTCTTGAAAACCGTTATGAGAAAAAAAGAATGGATCTTCCGTATTGATTAAGGATATCTGCATATACCTTGAAATCTGATCTAAAGGTGTAAAATCTTTATTCTGAGGGCCAAGTACTATCGTTCTCATGGGTTCTCCTTTCTCATAGGCAATGTAGGTAAATGCTGTATTTAATTCTTGAATATTAGCATTACCCCATTTTTCTATTTTTAAATCTTTATCATCCATTTTAGATGTAAAGATCACTTCATTCGGTTTCTTAAAGTTCAATGAAAAATTTAAATCATATTGCATATGTCCGGAAACACGTATACCTTCTAAAGAATGAAATAACCCTTGAGGCATAGCATCAAAAAACTTTTGAGCCTCAATTCGATCGGTATGAATGGCTAGTTCTAATTGTTTATCAGGCTTATGTACATATTTTACATAAGGACTAAATTCAAACTCTTTAACCTTAACCTTACTTTCCTTATCAATTTCAACAGATGTTTTTCCAATATTAAGAATACCACTCATTAAACCTTCAGGAAAAAGAACATCTTTATCTGAAATACGCCAATGATTCAATTTCAAATTCTCAAACCCCCATTCACCAGATAGCGACAATAACTCTTTATTTTTACGATCGACCTTATTTAAACGAAATGTCAACGCATCAAAACTTGCTCTTAAACCAAATTTTCGTCGTAACAATGGTAGCTCTACATCTTTTGCATCAGAAAACAACCGGAGATACATTTCCTTCCCATCAGGATTGACTGTGCCCTCTAGATTCCAAACAGCTTCATGATCATTCAACAGGAATTTTGTTTTAAGATCTCCACCTGAGATTTCTGCCTCAGGAATTGAGATACGCTGTGAAGTGCTATCATCCTGATAGGATATTTCGAAATTCTGTAAATCCATATCCTTTGGAATTTTAAAGAATACGCTCTTTAGCATACGATCGGCCAGTTCTGCAAAATTAGTTTCAGCTTTATCATTAGCTGTGCTATCTCTATTTTTTTTCTTGAATAGGAAATCGTAATTACTTGTCGAATCTTTCTTAATCAAAGTGACCGCACTATTGTTCATTAAGATCTGACCTAATTTGACATCACCGAATAGTAATGGAAATATTCGAATAGATACAGTCAGATCCTGAATATGGGCCAATTGCTCTTTACCTTTAGGTTGCAAAATAATATTCTGAAACTGAACAGCTGATAGGCCTTTAAAAGAATAATATTGGATTTTAAGGTCCAAGTCATACTTGGTCGCAAGTTTTTCTTTTGCCTTGTTGATTGCAGACAACAAGATACCGTCTCTTTTTTGATATGCGAATACACCTCCTGCTACTATAAATATAGAAATAACTCCTAATACAATGTACAAGATTCGCATTTTCTTGGAGCGAAGAAGGGTCTTAAGATTATTGGACATATTATAACAACGTATCACACTCGATTTTGAATACTCAAATGTAAAAATTAAATCTTAATATCATTAAAAACATCTTTATGACAAGTTTTAATTTATCATTCAGTAAATTTGTAGTTTAATATACATGCATCCATATATCAGATGATAACCAAAGAACAAGTACTAGAAGCATTATCATATGTCGAAGAGCCAGATTTGAAAAAAGATTTGGTTACGCTCAATATGATTCAGAATATTGTGATTGAAGATCAAAAAGTATCTTTCGAAGTTGTTTTAACAACTCCAGCATGCCCACTTAAGGATCATATAGAACATGCTTGTCGCAATGCTATTGCGCATTTTATTGACAAGAATATTGTAGTAGATGTTCACATGACCTCACGTGTCTTAGGTAAAGAAGGAAATCAACTTTTAGGAATTAAAAACATCATCCTTGTTTCTTCGGGAAAAGGTGGTGTGGGTAAATCGACTGTTGCTGCAAACCTAGCCTTATCATTACATGCTAAAGGTGCAAAAACAGGACTTTTAGATGCCGATATCTATGGCCCTTCCCTTCCAATTATGTTTGGCTTAGAAGGTGAAAAACCTCAATCTGTACAACATGAAGATGGTACTGTTAAAATACAGCCTATAGAAAAGTTTGGTATCAAATTGTTATCGATCGGATTTTTCACCGATCCAAATCAGCCTATTCCATGGAGAGGTCCAATGGCAACATCGGCTATCAAACAATTATTGAATGACACTGATTGGGGTGATTTAGATTATTTAGTGATCGATATGCCACCAGGAACCGGAGATATCCATATCACTGTTGCCCAAAACTATCCTATTGCAGGTGCAGTCATTGTAACGACACCACAGCATGTAGCACTAGCTGATGCTATTAAAGGTATGGGAATGTTTCTAATGGACTCTATCAATATCCCATTGCTGGGTATCGTGGAGAACATGGCGTACTTCACACCAGCAGAATTACCTGAAAACAAATATTACATATTTGGTAAAGGTGGAGGAACAAGGCTAGCAGAAGAATACAAAATACCTTTCTTAGGGGAGATTCCTTTATTAAAGGGGATTTCTGATGCCGGAGATAACGGTTTTCCAATCGCTATTGATGAAGAAGATCCAACAACCAAAGCATTTATAGCAATCGCTGAAAAAGTAGCACAACAGTTGTCTATTATACAAGCTGTTAGATAGCAACGTATATCGTATAAAAAGAAAAGGCCCTAATAAAGAATTAGGGCCTTTTCTTTTGTGTTGTAAATGACGATAAACTTATTCCATCATTAAATATGGAAGCTACTGCTTCGACATAGTATTATTTTAAGTTAAGGACAACTGGACAGTGATCAGAATGTACCGCCTGATTTAATATTGTAGCCGATTCGATTCGATCTGCTAAAGCATTTGATACCATATTATAGTCAATACGCCAACCTAAATTTCTAGCACGTGCTCCTGCGCGATAACTCCACCAGCTGTAGTGATGCGGATCTGGATTTAAGTGACGGAAAGAGTCAATATATCCTGAGTTTATAAAATTTTCCATCCATTCCCTTTCCTCTGGTAAAAAACCTGAAGAGTTAGCATTTGATTTCGGATTATGAATATCAATAGGACGGTGACAGATATTATAATCACCACATACAATTAAATTAGGCTTTTCCTGTAGTAACTGATTCGAATAATCCTGAAAATCTGCAAGAAACCGATACTTAAAATCTTGTCGGATATCTCCCGTGGTGCCTGAAGGAAAATAAGTACTCATGATGGACAAATCATCAAAATCTGCACGAATAATTCGTCCCTCAAAGTCATAATCCTCATGTCCACATCCATACTCAACATGTTTTGGTGTTATTCTAGTAAATATAGCGGTACCGCTATATCCTTTTTTCTGAGCAGGGTACCAATAATGTTCATAACCGAGCTGTTCCAGCAATGCTATTTCAGGAATTTGATCTGGAGTCGCTTTTATCTCCTGCAAACATATAACATCTGCATTTACTTCCTTTACCCAACCTAACCAATCTTTTTTTATGGCCGCTCGTAAACCATTGACGTTATAAGTAACTATTTTCACAGTAATCTTTTTTGAAGCTTAATAATTTTGAGAAGAAAATAAATCTGCAATCTTTGTAAAGAAACCGTTCTGAGGTTTTAAACCCTTTAATTCACGTTCCAAATTAATTGCTTCTCTTTTCGTTAATAATTTAACATACATACGCTCATCTGTTAAAGGACGATCATTTTTATCCGTTTTTACAGCGGCAATCGCGTCGATAACTTCCGTTCCATTGACCAGCTCTCCGAATACCGTATAATTTCCATCCAAATGCGGAGTACCACCCACGGTTGTATAAGTTGTGCGTTGTGCTTCAGTAAATTTTACGCCTTTCATTCGTAAAGTTTCTAAACTATCCAGACCTGCATTCGTAAATTTCTTGCCCTGTACGATGTAAAACTGTGACGCAGAGGAAGCTTTTGCCGGATTATCGTCACGTGCGGCACCAAGAGCACCTTTTTTATGAAATAATCCCGATTGTATTTCTGAAGGAATTGTATAACTTGGGCCACCATCACCTAACAGTTGTCCTGATTTGGCATTTTTTGAATCAGGATCTCCACCTTGAATCATAAAATTCTGTATAACACGATGAAACAATAAACTGTCGAAATAGTTTTCTTTCACCAATTTTATAAAATTATCCCGATGCTTAGGTGTTTCATTATACAATTTTAAAACAACTACTCCTTTATCTGTTTGAATACGTACATATTTAAACGCAGGCTTTGCGGCAAATACTACGATCGATAAAGCACAAAAAAATAAACTTAAAACAATTCTTTTCATTACGTTTTATTAAATTACATTTAGCTCTTGAAAATAATCAATGATCAATGATTTTATGATCAACTCTTGTTCAAGCAATGTATAATTAGGAATAGGCTTAATCAATTCCCAATGTGGCCATCCTTGTTCGTCCAACCCCTTAAGTTCATAAAAGCCCATTGCACTAAAAAGTCGGCAATTAGCTATATGCATCAACTCTTCTTTTTCTCTTTTTGAAAAAGTCTGCGGTCCTTTCCCTAATTCCTGGACACCTATCAGAAATAAAAACACTTTTAAATCTGGTAGATCCATATCAAATGACTGTGCAATCTCATGTTGCAAAATCACCCATTTCTTATTTACTTCTGATGCATTCATATAAAGACAATCTTAGATATAAAGACAAACTTAGATAAATTGTAATTTATATACTAATATATAAATGTGAATATGAAACATAATACATTCAGATTATCAATTTTACCTCAAGTAGATCTCAGCGCGAGATTAGCAAGATGTACCTATCTCCTGAAAATATGGGGTTCTAGACATTTCATGTTATTACTTCCACGCTTTGATTAATTCTTTACAACGAGCTTCGATCATCTTATAAACAGGTTCAAATAAGCTTTCATCAAAATAGGGATCGGGAACAATATCATTAACTAAAAATAAAGCAACTTTATCTTTTTCTTCTTTTGTTGATGCCTGTGCAACGACATCCTTATAATTTTGGTGATCCATTACCAAAATATGATCATAGATTTCAAATAAACGAGGATTAAAATGCATTGCCTTTTGTTGTGAAATATCTACTGCATATTTTTTAGCCACAGCGATAGATCTACGGTCTGGGCTTTCACCAATATGCCAGTCTCCTGTTCCAGCAGATTCAATTGTCCAATCTAAACCTTCTTCCTTTGCCATATGGCTCAGAATACCATGTGCCAATGGTGAGCGACAAATATTTCCTAAACAAACCATTAAAATTTTCATGCCTTAAAAATAATGATAATATTGCTATTATAAGTGGTATATATAAACTAAAAAAAGGTGATTTCGATTCCGAAACCACCTTTCCATAACCAACCTAAAATCTAATTAATATTCAATAGGAACATTAATAATAACAGTACTTCCACGCTCAGGAACTCCTTTTAAGCTTACAATATTACGTTTTGTTTTACCTAATGCCGCTTCAATTTCGTCAACATTATTAACTGGAACCCCATTCACCTCTGTTATCACTAATCCTCTTTCTACTCCAAAGTATTCAAATACACCACCTTTATTTATTTGCGTCACTACAACACCTGAGTTAATTCCTAATTCTTTTTTCTTCTCACTAGAAGCAGGCATGAAGCTAGCACCTAACTTATTATAAATTTCGGTAGCACTTTTACTTGATTTATCACCAGCTGCAGCTTTATTAATTTCTTCGCCTTTTAAAGTTACCGTCACCTCTTTCTCTTTTCCATCGCGCTTAAACGTTAATTTAACTTTATCTCCAGGACGTAATCTACCGATTGTTTCTTGTAGAACTGGCGAAGAAGTAATCACTTTACCATTAATTTTCGTAATCAAATCTGCTTTCTGAATTCCTGCAGCTTCAGCAGCTCCACCTTTAACGATATCTTGAACATACAGACCATTCACATCTGTAAATCCTTTTTCTTTCGCTAACTCTGGTGTAATTTCAGTAAAGGTAATACCAATGTATCCACGCTTAACATTTCCAAACTCAATAAAATCGTCAACAATTTTTTTAACTAAATTAACTGGTATTGCAAAACCATATCCAGCATAAACCCCTGTTGGTGATGCTATTGCTGAATTAATACCGATTAACTCACCCTGTGCATTAACCAATGCTCCCCCGCTATTACCTCTATTAATAACGGCATCTGTCTGGATAAAAGACTCAATTGAAGAATTCACAGGAGGTTGGTCCTGATTGCCATATCCTCTTGGTTGTTGTTGACTTTCACCTAAGATCCCAATCTGACGACCTTTAGCACTCACTATACCTGCAGTTACTGTAGACTGTAATCCCAGTGGATATCCTACCGCTAAAACCCATTCTCCGATATTGACATTATCCGAGTTCCCTAGCTTCACGACAGGCAAACCTTTACCCGTCACTTTAAGAAGGGCCAAATCCGTATTTGGATCGCGACCTATTACTTTTGCTTCAAAGGAACGTTTATCTGTCAAGACAACCTCAATCTTATCGGCGTCCTCCACAACGTGATTATTTGTTACAATATAACCATCCTCTGTTATTATTACTCCAGAACCTGACGCTTGGACAGGTTGTGCCTGTCTCTGTTGACGACCACGGCCCTGCGGTGTTCCAAAAAACTCTTCAAACATGTCGAAAGGAGAACCCGATCCACCACCTTGAGGCGCTTGTCTCGTATATGTTGTTTTAATATGAACTACCCCCGGAGACACAACAGCAGCAGCTTGTGTAAAATCAGGATTTCCTGTTGAGGACATCACTCCAGTTGGATTGTTCGCAAAATATACTTTCTGTTTGTCTTCGATAGACATTCCTTCAAACTTTTTATTTTCAAAAAGCTTATAACCCCCAAGGGCTACGGCTCCACCGAAGACTGCTGTTAATAAAGTTAAACTTACTTTGTTCATAAACTATAGCTTCTAAATTTTTTATTAAATATGATATACTTCAAATTGATATTTATCCCGAAAATTTATTCTACATAAATATAACAGATACTTTTCAAATCTAGTACCATTTCAATATTCTCTGCAAATTAGACACGTTAAAAAATGTTAATTAAAGACTATAAAAGACTATTTTAACAAAACTTAACTTTCCCTATGTTATCTGTAACAGAAAAGTTAATTTTGCTAGATACAATCACTCAAATGGAATCAAAAATTAAATTTTCAAAATACCAAGGCGCCGGCAATGATTTTATTCTAATAGATAATAGAAAGCTTCATTTCGACAGTAAGAATGAGGGTTTGATACAAAAGCTTTGTGACCGAAGATTTGGTATCGGTGCAGATGGCCTGATGTTATTGCAAGAAAAAGAAAACTTTGATTTTGAGATGATTTATTACAATTCGGATGGACGAGAAGGAACTATGTGTGGCAATGGGGGCCGGTGTATTGTTGCATTTGCAAGAGATCTCAAATTAATATCTGATAAAACTGACTTTTTGGCAGTAGACGGAAGTCATCATGCCAATTTAGAAAATAATTTGATTGACCTGCAGATGATTGATGTACAAGAAATAAGCCGTGATGGAGAGGCATACGTCATCAATACAGGCTCCCCTCACTATATTAAGTTTATGCATAATCTGGTTGATTTAGATGTTTTCAAGGCAGGTTATGAGATTCGAAACAATGAAATCTACAAAACAGAGGGTATCAACGTCAATTTTATCGAAAAAGAAGGCGACTCCGGATATTTCTTACGTACATTTGAACGAGGTGTTGAAGATGAAACATTTGCTTGTGGCACCGGAGCAACTGCAGCAGCGATGACTATAGCTCTCCACGAAAATCTAAATGGACAAATAACAATACCTATCCGTGTATTAGGAGGTCAATTGTATATTTCCTTTCTTAAAGACGGAACTTCCTTTACAGAAGTTTACCTGAAGGGCCCTGCCACATTTGTTTTCGAAGGAATGATTTAATTCCCCATCTTTGACTGACCAAAAAATTTATTAAAAAGTCAAATATTACTTGATGAACATAAACAAAATCCACGTTTATGTTCATTGAGCATAAATTTATTAACAAATTTTAGCCACATCATATAGATTAATCTGTATATTAGAAACCTTTTTAGAGGTACGAATATATTAATGCAACAAACAAAGTTATCTTCATCACACCGAATTGTTTATTCAATCTGCGAACATCCTTACTTGGGCTATTTAATAGAACCACATGTGGTTAAGTTAAATCCAAATGGGACATATTCACTTCGATATCAACGCGTATTTAGCAATACAGTCAATGAATATGCGCAAGCGGTCGATGAATTGGATTATAAATTAATCCGATTATTAGATGAAATTGAGCAAACAAGCCTTATTAAAAAGTTCCATAAAAAAGCAATAAGACCCGTAGACTTTTTTTCAAAAGTATTTGATAAAAATCTGTATGAATTATTAAGAACAAAAATTGATCAGGTATTGTTACAATTCTTTGCCCTTGTTGGAGAGAAGCCTATATTCCTCATGAGCAAAGATGGTTATCCTGCAGATCAAAAACTATTGATTGCTCCTCAACCCGCTTCCGTACTTTTCCATTTTAGAAGAAATGAAGAGGAAACCCGCTATTTTCCAACGATTAAATATGAAGACCATCGTATGGAATTCATGTTTAAGAACGCACAAGTCATTGTCAATGAACAAGCTTGGCTACTTTTAAACAATACCCTATTCCACTTCGACCAACAATTAGAGGGGAAAAAACTCAGCCCTTTTTTAAATAAAAGATTCATATCTGTATCCAGAAGTACCGAGAAAAAATATTTTGAAACTTTTGTTTGTAGCTTAATAGAGAAATATAATGTATATGCTGAAGGCTTTGAGATCAAAACCCATCAACATAATGCCAACCCAATATTAAAATTAATCTATCATGAGGAAGGTGATTCGCATGTTGAATTGCAGTTTCAATATGGGCCTTATATCTTTTCGTCTGGAAAAGACAATAAGGTCAATGTTCGTATGGAATATGATGAGGAAAATGATCTGTATACTTTCCATCGTATAAAAAGATCGATTATTTGGGAAGAAAATCAGGCAAAGATCATTACTGAGCTTGGTTTAGAAAAACTATATCCCCACTCTAATGATTTACTGCCAAAAGAAATACTTGGAAAACGGCCTTCTATTTTTGATTGGATAAGTCAAAATGATTTGGTATTGCGGGAAAAAGGGTTTGAAATCATTCAGGATGTAGCCGAAAAGAAATTCTTCATCGGCCAAACTTCCATTGATATATCCATCAATGAGGATAACGACTGGTTTGATATCAAAGCGATCGCAAAATTTGGTCCTTTTGAAATTCCTTTTATTCAATTGCGTCATCATATTCTTCATAACATTAAAGAATTTACTTTACCCAATGGAGAGATCGCGATGATACCTGAAGAGTGGTTTGCACAATACAATCACTTATTTCAATTCTCTAGGGATAAGAATGAATTAAAATTAAATAAAATTCATCTAGGCTTGCTGTATGAAATCAGTGAACATACAGAACTTACCTTTAGTCGAAAATTAAAAAAATTAGCTGATTTCGAAGAAATCGCTGATGCACCATTACCTAAAAATTTTCATGGTCAACTCCGACCTTATCAAAGGGCTGGCTACAATTGGTTCAATTTCTTACAGCAATATAAATTTGGAGGATGCTTGGCAGATGATATGGGTCTTGGTAAAACTATTCAAACATTAGCCCTACTGCAACATCAAAAAGAAATATTAATAGCAGACCATGCTGTCAAAACATCTTTACTAATATTGCCAACCTCATTAATTTACAATTGGCAAAATGAGGCTACTAAATTTGCTCCTGATCTTAAGATTTATCTGCATACGGGAAATAATAGATTAAAAGACCCACAGTTGCTTTCTCCGTATGATCTGGTCATTACTACATATGGTATCACTCGTATTGATGAGGAATTTTTAAATCAGTTTTACTTCAACTATATCATTCTTGATGAAAGTCAAAACATTAAAAATCCAACATCAAAATCATTTAAAGCGATCAAAAGTCTAAAAAGTCAACATAAATTAGCATTAAGCGGAACACCCGTAGAAAATTCAGTTTCTGATTTATGGACACAGATGCATTTTACAAATCCAGGCCTCTTGGGTAGTTATACTTATTTTCAAAAAGAATTTGTTCAACCAATCGAAAAGAAAAAGGATGAAGAAAAAGCAAAAAGACTTCAAACTATAGTTAAACCGTTCATTTTACGCAGAACTAAAGATCAAGTAGCAACGGAATTACCTCCAAAAACGGAACAGGTCCTTTACTGCGAAATGTCAGAGAAACAGCATGAACTGTATGAAAAGGTTAAATCGGAATATCGTAATGCCATTTTAGACAATCAGCTCGCAGGAAAAGCAAAATCAAATCAGATCGCATTATTACAAGGATTGATTAAATTGAGACAACTTGCCAACCACCCGAAAATGGTTGATCAGGAATACACAGGCAATTCGGGTAAATTCGATACTGTCATTGAAACACTTGAAAAAGTACTTCAAAATGGTAATAAAGTATTGATTTTCTCTCAATTCGTCAAGCAGTTGAATATTTTCAGAAGCTATTTTGACAAAAAAAGTATTAATTATGCCTACTTGGATGGAAGCACAAAAAATAGGGACGAAGCTGTTAGTCAATTTAGAGAAGATAAAGACACCAAGCTGTTTTTAATATCCATCAAAGCCGGCGGTGTAGGCCTAAACCTTATTGAAGCGGACTATGTATTTATTTTAGATCCATGGTGGAATCCTGCTGTGGAGCAACAAGCTGTTGATAGATCTCACCGTATTGGACAAACAAAAAATGTCTTTATATACAAATTCATCTCAAAAGATACTGTCGAAGAGAAAATACTTGCAATGCAAAACAGGAAGCGTTCCATTGCTCAAAGTTTAATTACCACTGAAGAAAGTTTTATCAAATCACTCTCTTCAGAAGATATTCAAGAGCTACTGGGTTAGTTGCTCAAAAAAAGCCCCCCATACAACGCATGGGGGGCTTATCATATATATCAGTGCTCTTATTCAGCTGTAAAAGCTACTAAAGCTTTATTAACACGAGCTATTACTTCTTCTTGTCCTAATAATGAAACGATTTGGAACACATCTGGACCAAATTTACCTCCCACTAACATAATACGGAAAGGCATCATCAATTCACCCATTTTCATGCCTGACTCCTGAATAGCACCTTTAAAGTACGCTTCCAATGCTGAAGCATCCCAAGACTCAAATTCACCAAATTCGCTATTAACTTTCTGAAAGAAATCCGTTTTCTCAGCAGACCATTTAGGTTTAACAGCAGCTAGGTCATAATTTTCTGGTTGTACAAAGAAGAATGATGCTTGTTCCCAAAAATCCGAAACAAAAGTCAAACGCTCTTTCACTGCACTTAAAACTTCAGTAACAAAATGATCGTCTACCTTTTGCACGTTATGCAATGTTAACAGGGCTTTAATCTGTGGCAATAAATCCTCGTTAGACGATTTTTTGATCCACTCATGGTTGAACCATTTCGCCTTTTCAAAATCAAATTTTGCTCCAGCTTTACTAATACGCTCTACCGAGAATTTTGCGATCAATTCATCTAAAGAAAACAATTCTTGTTCTGTGCCATCATTCCATCCCAGTACACCTAACATATTGACAAATGCTTCCGGCAAAAATCCCATTTCACGGAATCCCTGCGTTACAGTCTCTGATTGTGCATCTTTCCAATTCATAGCATACACAGGAAAACCTAATCGGTCACCATCACGCTTACTCAATTTACCATTACCATCGGGCTTCAATATTAATGGTAAATGTGCCCATTTTGGCATTTCATCATTCCATCCTAAATATTCCCATAATAAAACATGTACAGGAGCAGAAGGTAACCATTCTTCCCCTCGGAAAACGTGAGAAATCTCCATTGCTTTGTCATCGACGACAACAGCTAAGTGATAAGTAGGCATTCCATCAGCTTTTAACAAAACCTTATCATCAATAAGATTAGTATCAAAACTTACTTGTCCACGAATCATATCATTAAAAGAAACGGTTTCATCTGTTGGTACTTTGATACGAACCGTATGGGGTGTACCTGCGGCTAATAGTTCTGCTGTTTCTTCTTGTGATAAACTTAATGAATTTCTAAGTTTCAATCTATTTTCATGGCTGTAACGGAAATTCGGTTGTTCTTTTCGTTGTTCATCCAATTCAGCCGAAGTATCAAATGCATAATAAGCATATCCCTTTTCTATCAATTGTTCCGCAAATTGGCGATAAGAAGGTTTTCGTTCACTTTGACGATAGGGTCCAAAATCGCCACCTTTAAGAGGGCTTTCATCTGGTGTTAAGCCACACCAAGCTAAACATTCATTAATATATTCTTCTGCACCAGCAACAAATCGTGTCTGATCGGTATCTTCAACACGCAAAATAAAATCTCCTTGATGTTTACGCGCGTACAAATAATTAAATAAAGCTGTACGAACTCCTCCAAGGTGCAATCCACCTGTAGGACTTGGTGCAAAACGCACTCTTACTTTTCTTTCAGAACTCATGACACAAAATTACCACAAAATTTTCATTTCAATGAAACTATAGCACTGATAACCACAATAAAATAATAAAACAGGGAGTTTATGAATAGATAAATGTTGCCGATAAAGGTAAATTTCATTTAATTACTTAATTTGCGGCAACAAGATTCCTGATCACTTATATGAATCCGTATCAATACAACCAACAACGTTGGAAATTTTTCTTGCTTATTTTCGCGGCCATCATCGCGGCAGCTTCGCTTTTGTACACAAATTACCTTGTTCGAAATTTATCAAAGGTAGAGCGAACAAAAGCAGAAGTATGGGCAATGAGTACAAAAAGTATTATGACCATGCCAGATGTTGACGATGAATTTATAACGTTCGTCTACTCGGTAAGAGATAGTCTAGCAGTTCCTGCAATCATTACCGATGAAAAGGATAATATTGTATTCTGGAGGGATTTAGATTCGACCAAAACCAACATTAAAACAACAGCAAAAGATAGCTCGAACCATCATTTGGATTACGATCCACATTACTTTGAGAAGCAACTCAATTTCATGAAGAAAAGCCATGCTCCTATTATTTTAAATTTAGACAATGGAGCAAAATGGATGGTATATTACAAAGACTCCTGGTTTCTACAACAACTTCGTGTGTTTCCTTATATTCAGTTATCATTAATCGCTATCTTTCTAATTATTGGATATACCGTCTTTAATTCTATTCGAAAATCAGAACAGAATTTAGTCTGGGTAGGTTTGACTAAGGAAGCTGCTCATCAGCTCGGCACACCGATTTCTTCATTAATGGGATGGGTTGAGCTTATTAAATTAAAGTTCGATGCAGAAGATGACGAAACTTTAAATGAGATGGAAAATGACATTAAACGTTTAGAAATCGTCGCCGATCGCTTTTCCAAAATTGGTTCAACACCTGTTCTTCACAATGCGAATGTTTATGAGGTGATAGCCGCTTACATTCGTTACTTCAAAGTAAGAACAAGTGACAAGATTCTCTTCGAGCTCACGGGTGACAAACATGTTGAAGCGAAACTAAACATTCCCTTATTTGATTGGATTATTGAGAATCTTCTGAAAAACGCCGTTAACGCAATTGCATCAGAAGGAAAGATAACTGTTAAAATATCTGAAAATATTGCGAAAGAGGAAATTTTTATAGACATTAGTGATACAGGTAAAGGAATTCCCAGATCAAATTTTGAAACGGTATTTCAACCAGGTTTCACCACGCGCAAACGAGGGTGGGGATTGGGACTGAGTTTAACCAAAAGAATGGTACATTATCATCAAGGCCACATTTTTGTCAAAGACTCGGAAATAGGAAAAGGAACAACATTTAGAATAATATTAAAAAGTAATCTAACATATGAACCCACTGAAATCTGATGAATACCCAGCGGTGTATTCCACGTACATTGAGACCGTTGTCGGCGATGTCATGGAAGTACTGGAAGAACAAATTTTATCCTTTCCAGCGTTCCTAGATACTATACCTGAAGAAAAAGGCGATTACCGTTATGCTGAAGATAAATGGTCTATTAAAGAGGTTATAGGGCATATTTTGGATAATGAACGTATTATGGCTTACCGTGCCCTGCGCTTCTCTCGAAATGATATGAAAGAACTTTTGGGGTATGATCAAGAATACTTTATCCAAAACTCAAGATATAGCGAACGCACATTAGCCTCTCTAAGTAAAGAATTTGTACATCTTAGAAAAGCAAATATGTTTCTTTTCGAAAACTTCAATGAGGCAGAATTGGAGAGAAAAGGAATGGCGTCAGAAAGACTCACAAGTGTAAAAGCTTTATTATATGTGATTGCCGGACACCTAAATCATCACCGCATAATTATTCAAGAGCGTTATTTCAACTCAAACAATGTCCATGATTTGGTTTCAGAATTACAGCATTGAGCAGATAAACAGTATCCTCTCTCAATATATGACCGGTCTGCTCGAAATTAAAGCGACGGCAATCGATAGTCATTCTATTACTGCGACAATGCCCGTGAATGACAAAACCAGACAGCCGTTTGGAATCCTGCATGGCGGAGCATCTGTTGTACTAGCCGAATCAATAGGAAGTATCGCATCCAATCTGATTATTGATCCAGATATTTATAAAGGCGTGGGATTGGAGATTAATGCTAATCATTTGAGACCGGTTGCTACAGGATTAGTAACCGCAGTTTGTACAGCTGTACACATTGGCAAACAAACTCATATTTGGGATGTACGAATTGCAGATGAATCGGGTAACTTAAACTGTATTTCCAGATTGACAGTCGCTATTATACCAAAATAAAATTATTTTAAAACATTTGTTCTTATTACTTGTCTTAAATATAAATGAAGCCAACTGGATTGGTTTACAAATACGGTTTTTACAAGAAAGGAGTATTATACTAGGTATAATGCTCCTTTTTTCTAATGAAAATATTACGAAATAATCTCAAAAACCACTTCTTTTTATTTCCTATATTGAATTTATTTAATTAGTCTTGTAATGGAAAGCATGATTTTTTATTATAAACCAATATCAATCGATTGTGTAAGCACATCTTGAATAGAGACACTATAAAAATCATTATTTTCTAATTTTATAATCTAAAAAACAATTAATTGATACTAAAAAAATGAATTCTCAACCAAATTCAGGAAAAACAGCATTTCGCCCCATGGCTATGTGTTGTGCCTTATTCTTCATTTTAGGATTTGTCACTTGGGCAAATGGAACACTTATCCCATTCTTAAAGATTGCCTGTAATTTAGAAACAGATTTACAAGCCTTTTTTGTAACATTTGCTTCTTACATCGCTTACTTCTTTTTAGCAATCCCAAGTTCTTGGATTTTGAAAAAAATTGGTTTTAAAAATGGATTAGTTCTCAGCTTAATTTTACTTGGAGTTGGTTCTTTAATTTTCATTCCTGCTGCAGATGGTAGAAGCTATATTCTTTTCTTAACAGGAATTTTTGTTCAAGGTTCTGCAATGGCATTGCTACAAACTGCTGTTAACCCATATTTAAGTATCATTGGCCCTATTGACAGTGCTGCACAAAGAATATCTATTGCTGGCTTTTTCAATAAATCTGCAGGTATTATTGTTCCATTAATATTTGGTACATTATTCTTAAAAGATTCTTCTGCTATAACAGCTAAATTGGATGCCGCGGTAGATATGGAAGCTAAAAATGCCATTCTAGATTCTTTATTACAACGCGTACATACACCATACATTACGTTAGCTGTTATCTTCGTTTTATTTGCGATCGTTATTAAAATAACACATTTACCTGAGGTGGATGTAAATGCAGAAGAAGAACATACTGATGAGAATGGGGCAGTTATTCTTAAAGAGAAAAAAACAAGTGTATTCCAATTCCCACACCTATTCTTAGGCTCTTTAGCTATCTTTTTCTGTGTTGCTGTAGAAGTAATGGCTGGAGATATTATTGGTGTTTATGCAAGAGAATTAAATATCCATGGTGCATTAGTTACCTATGCGACAACATTCACATTAGGATGTATGCTTTTAGGTTACATTGTTGGTATTATTGCAATACCAAAATTTGTTTCCCAACAATTAGCATTACGAGTTTGTACTATTGTTGGTATTTTATTCACTGTTATTTCTGTATTTACAACTGGAATTACTTCATTCATTTTCGTTGCCCTTTTAGGTATTGCCAATTCTTTAATGTGGCCTGCTATTTTCCCACTAGGTATTAAAGGTCTAGGCCGTTTTACTAAAACAGGATCAGCTATCATGATTATGGGTATTGCCGGAGGAGCTATTTGGCCTCTAATTTATGGTTACTTAAAAGATAATTTACATGTTGACTTTCAACATGCATTTCTTTATGCTATGGTTCCTGCTTATCTGTATATCTTATACTTCGCAACAAAGGGCCACAGAGTCGGACAGAAATAAAAAATACTAATTACAATCAAATAGCGATTATTTTTAAGAAATAATCGCTATTTTCTTATCCACCTAAATATGAAAAAATCGTTTTATTGTTTACTATTTGGTCTATTCGTTTATGCACAACAGGGCTATTCCCAGAGAATAAATGAACTGAAAGATCCAAAAGCCCCTCAAACAACTGAAAAATGGGACAGTCTAAAAGAGAATAATAATTTTTCTTTTAGCACAGCTGATTATAGTTATTCCAAAACAAACCCGCCCACCCTAGAAACACTAAGTAAATCATGGATTACAAAAGCTTGGAGAGGTGAGAAAGTACATACACAATTAGTCTTTTGGAGTAACCAAAATCACGATAAAATTGAAGTGAATTCTTCACCGTTAAAAAATAGCAAAGGGCAGGAAATCGGAACAAAAGATATTACTACTGGGTATATTTCTTATGTGATGACAGACCTTCCTGGAGATTTAAAAAATGGTTGCGGTATCAGTAAAATACTAGATTCGGCTTTAGTTGCAGACCGTATCACCAATCAATCAAGTTTTGAATATGATAAAAATACCACCAGACCCCTCTGGTTAAGTATTCAAGTTCCTCGTGATGCAGCTCCTGGAATCTATAAAGGATCACTTACACTAAAAGGTACAAATTACAACACCACTATTCCTTATACAGTAGAGGTATTATCACATATACTTCCTGAAGCAAAAGATTGGGCTTATCATTTAGATCTATGGCAAAACCCCTACTCTATTGCTCGGCATCATAACGTCGAGCTATGGTCTCCTGCACACTTCAGTGCCATGAAACCATATTATGAAAGGTTACGCGATGCTGGTCAGAAAAATATCACTGCAAGTATCATCAACGATCCTTGGAATGGTCAAACGTATGATAAATACCAAGCTATGATCAAATGGACTAAAAAGAAGGACGGTTCTTGGTCATATGATTACAGTATTTTTGATAAATGGGTAAGTTTCATGCGTGAAATTGGAATTTCAGAATATATCAATTGTTATAGCATGATTCCATGGAATATGAATTTCCAATATTTTGATGAAAACACCGGAAAATATGAAATTTTAAAAATAAAAACTGATGATCCAAAATATAGAGCGCATTGGTTACCTCTTTTAAAAGATTTCGCAAAGCACCTTAAACAAAAAGGATACTTCGAATGGACAACCATTGCCATGGATGAAAGACCCCAGGAAGATATGAAACGTGCTATTGCTATTATCAAAGAAGCTGATCCCCAGTTCAAATCATCTCTTGCCGGTGGATATCATCCACAAATTTCGAATGAATTTGCAGATTATAGTATTACTCTAGGAGAAGATATGGCTCCAGATGTATTAAAAGCCCGTCAGGACAAAGGTTACAAAACCACTGTTTACACTTGCTGTTCAGAAATATTCCCGAACACTTTTACTAATTCTGGATATCAAGAAGCAACGTGGTTAGCGTGGCACAGTGTTCAAAGAGGTTTTGATGGTTATTTAAGATGGGCATTTGACTGCTGGAATTCAAATCCTAATCAAGATACACGTTATGGAACGTGGTTAGGTGGCGATACCTATTTTGTTTATCCTGATAATATGACTTCTATTCGTTTCGAAAAATTAGTTGAAGGGATTCAGGATGCTGAAAAAATAAGAATCTTGAAAAAAGAGTTAAAAGCATCTCAATTACAGAAATTAAATGATGCCATTGCTGGATTCACAAATAAAAACATCAATCAAAAAGCAATACCAAACCAAGTGAAAGAAGCACAAAAATTATTAAACAGTTTATAAAAATATAGAATATAAGAGCCGATAAAGATGATTTACCGGCTCTTATTATTAATAATCAAAATTCTTTATTCTGATTTTTTACGAGTAAATTAGGAAAAATTAAACGTTTCCAAAATGAAAAAATCTATTTTAACACTGTGCGCCGCGACGGTACTCACATTTAGTATCTCTACAACTTCTTTTGCTCAAGTAAAATTGCCGCAAGCAAGTAGTACGACTTCGATTACTCAAGGTTTAGGGATTAAAAACATAGCGCTTACATACCAAAGACCGAACATAAACGGTCGTGTTATCTTTGGTAATTTAGTTCCTTACAATGAAGTTTGGAGAACAGGTGCTAATAACCTTCCTATTATTAAATTTGAAGAAGAAGTTACAATAGAAGGAAATAAGGTTCCTGCAGGAACATATGGTATTTTAACTATCCCAACTAAAGGTGACTGGACAATCATATTAACAAAAAACAGTAATCAGTGGGGAGCCTATACCTACGATAAGAAAGATGATTTAGTTCGTTTTAATGTAAAATCCACAAAACTTTCTAATAAGGTAGAAACTTTTACCATGCAATTTGAAAATGTAGCAACTAATTCGGCTACACTATCATTAGCTTGGGAAAACACATACACGAAATTTACAATTAAAACCGATCAAACGAAGGAGATTTTAGCTAATATTGATCAAGCAATGAAAGGTGATAAAAAACCTTATCTACAAGCTGCACAATTTTATCTAAGTAATAATTTAGATCTTAATAAAGCATTAACATGGGCAAATGAGGCTGAAAAAGAAAATCCTGATGCACCATATGTTCGTTATTGGAAAGCTAAAATTCAATTAAAATCTGGCGATAAAAAAGGTGCAATTGCAACAGCTCAAAAAGGAGTAGAAATTGCACAAAAAGGGAATAATGCTGAGTACGTTAAATTAAATAACCAGGTGATCCAAGAAGCTGGTAAATAATAATATTATGCTATAAAAAACGCCACTTCGAAAAAAGTGGCGTTTTTTTATAATTCTTCTTTTAGCAATTCTGCGAGTTCCTCATGTGTAATATTCATATTGACATTGCCATCTTTTGCAAAAGATATTTCACCCGTTTCCTCTGATACAATAACAGCGACAGCATCAGATACCTCTGTCACCCCAATCGCGGCACGATGTCGTAAGCCAAATTGCAAAGGCAGATCTTCGCTATCTGATAAAGGTAAAATACAAGAAGCTGACATAATTTTAAAATCAACAACAACTACAGCTCCATCATGTAGGGGGCTATTTTTATTAAAAATACTTTCAATTAGGCGCTTTGAAATATGTGCATCAATGTATTCGCCGCTGCTTTGATAATATTCTTCATCAAAATATTTAGAAAAAACCAATAGCGCACCCGTACGGGATTTTGACATACTGCGACATGCTTCTATAATGGGTCTCATGTGTTCAGAATTATCTTTTGCAACGGTCCGTTTACTAACTAGGAAAGACCACAAGATCTTCTTTCGCTTCATCGAAATGTTTTTCCCTATATGTAACAGGAAACGCCGGATCTCCTGTTGAAATACAACAATCAAGGCAATAGAACCAACAGAGATAAAGCCCCCAAATATTTCCGTCAGCAAGCGCATATGCATCTGCTTAACAATTATATATATTCCGTAAAATAATGCGACACCAATTAATATATTAACAGCAATGGTCCCGCGTATCAAACTATACACATAGTAAATAATAATCGCTACTAAAATAATATCGATAACATCGAGCAACCGGAAACCTCTAAAAAGGCTGTAATCAAATCCTTCCATATAGATGCAAGTTAAAAAAAATCAATTTAAGAATCTGTTCTTTATCAAGCAAATTGTTGCTAATATGAGTAAGCATGCAAATTGTTTTGTATTTTTACTTAAAAGATTGAAATCAACATGACTGCATTATCTGTAAACATCAATAAAATTGCTACCCTACGTAATTCTCGTGGCGGAAATAATCCAAATGTATTAGCAGCTGCTCTAGCCTGTGAACGTTTTGGTGCAAATGGAATTACTGTACATCCAAGACCTGACGAACGCCACATCCGTTATGCAGATGTTTTTGACTTAAAAGCCAATATTCAAACAGAATTAAATATTGAAGGTAATTGTCAAGAACAAAAATTTATAGATCTTGTATTGGCGAACAAACCTGCTCAGGTAACATTAGTTCCTGATGCAGAGGGACAGATTACTTCGAATCATGGTTGGGATACTATTAAAAATAAGGCATATCTGACTGATATGTGCAAACTATTTAAAGATCAAGGTATTCGAGTTTCTATTTTTGTGGATCCAGATGAAGATATGGTTGAGGCAGCAGCAGAAACGGGTACTGACCGAATTGAGCTTTATACAGAGTCATATGCACAAGCATTCTTAGATGAAAGAGATGAAGCGATCAAACCTTATTTTCATGCCGCATTAAAAGCGGGAGAGGTAGGATTAGGCATTAATGCTGGTCATGATTTAGATTTAAATAACCTAACTTACTTTAACGAACATATTCCGGGATTGTTAGAAGTAAGCATAGGACATGCTCTAATTGCTGATGCCCTGTACTTAGGCTTAGAAGAAACGATAAAAAGATACTTAAACGCACTTAAATAAAACAAAAGAGGCTTTACAAATGTAAAGCCTCTTTTGTTGTTATGTTTATTCTATTCCTTTGAATATTCTATTCCATCTTATTTTCGATAGTCCCGATCCCAATTCATCAAGACTTAACCAGGTAAATAATGCTTTACCCACTATATGATCTTCCGGCACGAAACCCCATCCTCTAGAATCTAATGAATTGTGTCTATTATCACCCATCATCCAGTAATAATTCATTTTGAAAGTATAAGAATTAGCTTTTACACCATTAATATAAATACCATCAGACTTATTTTCTAATTTATTACCTTCATAAACAGTGATTGCACGTTCATAAAGTGGCATTGTTGCACTATCTAATTGAACTGTCCATCCTTTACTCGGAACTTTAATAGGACCAAAATTGTCAAAATTCCAGTTCAGAGATGCAACATGAGGAAAAGTTCCATCTTCATTTTCTCCTGCTTTACGAATATTGGGAACAACTTCCTTTACATTTATCCAACCTTTGACCATTGCAGCCTCATCTGCTGTCATAAAAACTTGATAAATGTTAGGTTGTCCGGTATCAGACATTTCTAATCGTTTTTCTTTCATCACACGCAGATCCAAACCAGATTGATCCGTTACTACAATATAATCTAATTGTCCTTCTGGCGGATTAAAACCAGGCTTACCATTTACAAAAAATACTGCATTTGCCATTGAAACTTCATCTCCAGGCATCCCTACACAACGCTTGATGTAGTTCTCACGTTTATCAACCGGTCTGTTGTAAGGAGCATCGGCTTCCATAGGATAATTAAATACTACGACATCATTTCTTTTGATATCCTGAAAACCAGGTAAACGTTTATAAGGAAGTTCGATCAGTTCGGAATAAGCTTTTCCGCCTGTTAGTGGCATCGTATGATGCGCAAAAGGAAATGCCAAAGGTGTCATTGGAATACGAGGCCCATAATTCAACTTACTAACGAACAAGAAATCACCGACTAACAATGTTCGCTCCATGGATCCAGTTGGAATCATATACGCTTCAATCAAAAAACCACGAATTAAAGATGCTGCAACTGTTGCAAAAACAATCGCATCTGCCCATTCGCGGGCCATTGATTTTTTATAAAAATATTTCTTTTTAAATTCCTCTGAATTTGGGTTTCCTAAATACTTTACTAGAGGATCGTTTCCCCAAAGAGGCAATACAATAAAAGGAGCTAAAACTGCTGCCGTATTTTCCCAGAACCTTCTTTTCCCAAATGCCTTTATAAGGTCCAAATACAATCCATAGAAAATAAAAATATTTACGATTGGGACTAGCAAAAGAACAACAATCCATTTTGCACGACCAGTCAATTGAGCCATCACATATTCCCGATAAAAAGGAACTAATGCTTCCCATCCCGGTCTTCCTGCCTTAACAAATAATTTCCAAAGCCCATAATGAGCAACTACTGTTAAGACCGCAAAAATAATATACCACATAAGCTTCTTAAAATTTTATTGTTTAATAATCTAATATTTCAATTAGTATAATAGACTATGGATTCGTTACAGAATCCTTATTTTTTAACGCAAAATCGGCAACTTAGTTACCGATTAAAATCAAACATTTCTGTCACCTGATAGAATCCTTGCTTTCCAAATAACCATTCAGCAGCAATTACTGAACCTAAAGCAAAACCATCACGACTGTGTGCTGTATGCTTAAATTCAATTTGATCCACTTCAGAACTATATACAACAGTATGAGTTCCTGGAACTTCTTCAATACGATGACTCTCTATTAGCAATTGATCTGCTTTCGGAATAACCTCCTCTTCTCCATCGCCAACGACAGAATTAACCCAGGAAGTTTTAGTGTCGCTATTGTTCAGGATACCCTCCGCTATTGTAATAGCAGTTCCACTTGGTGCGTCCAATTTGTGGATATGATGAATTTCCTCAACCTGTACATCGTAAGCTTTATAAGGCTGTATTGCTTTCGCCAACATCTTATTGATATGAAAAAAGATATTTACACCGATCGAAAAATTAGAACCATATAAAATAGACCCATCCACAGAGAGACATTTCTCCTTGATCGTATCAAGATGTTCATACCAGCCTGTTGTACCCATTACAATCGGAAGATTTGCTTCTAAGCAAAGTTCCATATTAGCTATCGCTGCCTGTGGAACACCAAAGTCAATTGCAACATCTGCACCAACCAATTCATCCACTGTAATGAGATTACGATTTTCGCTATTGACGATCAAATGAATTTCATGCCCCCTCTTTTGAGCAAATTTTTCTATGATTTGGCCCATTTTTCCGTAGCCGAATAATACTATTTTCATATCTATTTCAGATCATATTTAAATAAAGAAAACCAAATAAATCTATGCGACAGCGCACAAATACAGCTTTAAGTTATATAATTTTTATTTTATTTTCATGGATAATTTAAGTCCCATAGTTGGAACGGCATTAAATGCAAAATTATTTGATGGGCCCTGAAGTACAGTTGGCCTAATAGTAAATGCGACCTTTTCAGAACTTACACTCCATCGATTCTTTAGCATTGAGTCCACATAAGCTTCGACCACATTCAACCCGTATAACCCCACAGTTAAAAGTACCATAAGATCACGATTACGGCGTGCATAGTCCTTTGCACTAATAAGACCTTGATCTGAAGCGTTAGCATATTGCGGATATTTATTCTGATTGTCTCTAAATCGAGAATCAAGCTCATCAAGAAGTTCTTTATAATAACGGTTGTTAAAGTCAAAAACAAGAACGGTAGATGTAAATCCCCCATAAATTATGGGAACCTTGATCCACCACAACCCCTTATTGGTATATTGTCCCCATCCTGGCAAAACTAAAGATCGCTTCCATGCGGTAACGGTTTTGGCTTCAATAGCAAGACGTGTTGAATCTTTAAAGATTTTGGGTGTTTTTGCTTCTTCTTCAGCCTTCTCTCTTTTTTTTCGTTCTCTACGGCTCTCTTTTTTTGTTGTATCCTGCACTGCCGATACTTTTTTCGTTGAATCTGTTGCAGTAACTGTTTTTAAAGCAACTTTATCTTTTGTATCAACTTTCTGTGCCTGCGCAGCAAAAAAGATAAATATAGAACAGAATAAACTGATTATTTTATACATCTTACCAGTCTAATAATTCCAGAATACGGCTCAGATCATCTTCAGACTCAAAAGGAATTTCGATCGCACCTTTTCCTTTTGCACTTTTTAAATTTAACTTAACCTGAGATGAAAATTTAGATGCCAGATCATCTTCAATCTTTTGAAACTGAAATGATTTAGGTACATTCTTATCTTTTTGTGCTTTCTTTTTATTGCCATTTTGAATCTCCCGCACCAATTCTTCTGCCTTGCGAACAGACAATCCTAAGTCAACGATCAATTTAAAGATATATAATTGTTTATCTACCTCTCCTACATTAATTAGCGCACGTGCATGTCCCATCGTTAACTCTCCATCACGGATCGCTGCTTGAATAACAGGTGGCAATTTCAATAAGCGTAAATAATTGGTTACGGTAGAACGGTTTTTACTTACACGTTCTCCCAATTCTTCTTGCTTCAAATTACACTCTTCAATCATCCGTTGAAAACTTAATGCTACTTCAATCGCATTTAGATTTTCACGTTGAATGTTTTCAATCAGTGCCATTTCCAACATCTGTTGGTCATTCGCTGTCCGAATATATGCCGGAATTTCGGTAATACCAGCTAATTTTGATGCACGGTATCTGCGTTCTCCAGAAATCAACTGGTAGGCATTCTCACCAATTTTTCTAACAGTAATAGGTTGAATTAAACCTTGCAATAAGATCGATTCAGACAGTTCCTGTAGCGCTTGTGGATCAAAATCAGTACGGGGTTGAAATGGATTCATTTCTATCGTATCCACATTAACCGTACTAATATTGCCAGATTCTTTTGATTTTGTAGCAGATTCTACCCGGGATGTTTCTACCTCCGAATTTCTTTCAGGGATATCGGCACTATCGTTTAATAAGGCACCTAATCCTCTTCCTAGACCTGTTTTTCGCTGTTGTGCTGCCATATTATATTGTAACTGTTGAATCTAATTCTTTTAGATGTCCGTTCTTATGTAAAATTTCTCTGGCCAAATTTAAATAGTTGATTGCACCTTTACAGGATGCATCGTGCATAATCACAGAAATACCAAAACTTGGCGCTTCACTTAATCGTGTATTTCGCTGGATAATCGTTTCAAATACCAAATCAGTAAAATGTGTCTTAACTTCCTCTACGACTTGATTAGACAAACGTAATCGCACATCGTACATGGTCAATAAAATACCTTCTATTTCCAAACTAGTATTTAAACGTGTCTGAACAATTTTAATTGTATTCAGCAACTTGCCTAACCCTTCTAATGCAAAATATTCACATTGAACGGGAATTACGACAGAGTTTGAAGCTGATAAAGCATTGATCGTAATCAAACCTAATGATGGAGAGCAGTCAATAATGATAAAGTCGTAATCATCCTTTACTTGATCTAAGATTTTTTTCATCTTATATTCGCGCTCGTGCATATTAATCATTTCGATCTCAGCACCTACCAGATCAATATGAGCTGGTAATAAGTCCAAGTTAGGAGTTTCAGTAGCTTGAATAGCATCACGTGGATCTAGATCATTTACCAGACACTCATATATACTTTCTTTAATGGTTCTTGGATCAAATCCAATTCCAGAAGTAGAGTTTGCTTGTGGATCAGCGTCAACCAATAAGGTTTTATATTCTAAAACAGCTAAACTAGCTGCCAGATTGATTGATGTTGTCGTCTTACCAACACCACCCTTTTGATTTGCAATTGATATAATTTTACCCATTTCGAATGAAATTCTTTCTTTATAAAATGTCATTTTGTTCCCCTAAAGTCACAAAAAAGGATTATTCTGTTCATTCATAAATTCTTCCACGCAAAAAAACACTTAAATCATGCATATTTCTTACTTTTGAAAGTATCTAAAGGAATAGATCCTCAAGATGCTAAGATACAAAAAATCAGGATATACATCCACTTTGTTCCTTGGGTTTTTATAAGTTACAACTAGACAATGATTTTAATAATTTCGGGAACGAATCGCCCCAAAAGTAAGACGCTAAAAGTTGCAAAATACTATCAAGATTACATACAAAAAAGCGGTGAAAGCTGTCAAATACTACCTTTAACAGAACTTCCTGCAGATATTATCGTCTCAGATTTATATGGTCAACGAAGTGACCAGTTTAAAAAAATACAACAGCTGGTATCTGAAGCCGATAAATTTATTTTTATCACACCAGAGTATAATGGCAGTATACCTGGCGTACTCAAGGTCTTCATTGACGCCTGTACTTTCCCAATTAGCTTCTGCCATAAAAAAGCGGCTCTTGTTGGTATTTCATCGGGACGCTATGGTAATTTAAGAGGGATAGATCATCTAACCGGAATATGTAATTACTTACGTATGCATGTTTTACCATTAAAAATTTTTTTACCTCATATTCAAAATGAAATAAGCGAAGAAAATACATTTGTGCATATTGAAACAAGGAATGCCATTCATGAACAAATAGATGAACTTATTCATTTTTAAAAATTTACAAAACACAAGAGCCAATGCTTACACGCATTGGCTCTTGTGTTTTAATTCAATAAAAGCGCAAATATTTGTATTTTGCCCAAAACTAAATCATATGAAATTAAAAATTACATACCTCCTATTATCCATTGGCTTTCTATGGTCTTGCAAACAAACTACAGAACATAATACGCTAAGTGCAATCGAAAAAGAAGAGGGTTGGCAACTTCTCTTTAACGGAAAAGATATTAACAATTGGCATATTTACAACAAAGGGAATCAACCCTCTAAATGGGTGGTAAAAGATGATGCTATTCTTTGCGACCCAACTGTTAAAACTGGTGTATTTGGAGATTTAGTCTCGAATGAAACTTTTCAAGACTTTGACTTAAAATTTGATTGGAAAGTTGCTAAAGGTGGCAATAGCGGCGTATTTATAGATGTTCAAGAGGATCCTAAATATGACGCTACATTTGTTACAGGACTTGAAATGCAACTTTTAGATAATGCCAATGCGGAACCGCGGCATCAAACAGATTCAACACATTGGGCTGGATCGTTATACGCAATAAAGGGCATAGGATCCAATTCAAAACCTAATCCCTACAACGAATGGAATCAATCTAGAATTGTACAGAACAAGGGAAAAGTAAGCTTTTGGTTAAATGGGAAGTTAACATTCGAAAACGAAACCAACACCCAGGAATGGAAAGATCTTGTCGCTGGTACCAATATGAAGAACTATCCAGATTTCGTTAAATTCCAAAAAGGAAAAATTGCCTTACAAAACCATACTGATGAAGTTTCTTTTCGTAACATCAAAATTAAACTATTGTAAAAAGAAGAGCAGGAAATCCTGCTCTTCTTTTTTACAATAGTTTAATACCCGAATAACTCTTGCAATGTTAATTTCTTAACTTCTCCAAGTTTTTGCAGATCCTCCATTTTTATATTTTCATCTTTTGCAACAATACAATAAACATAAGGTTTACGACTCATTTCTTTATTATGAAAAGTTTTCAGATCTGTAAAACTTAATTTTGGCGCTTGCTCATAGATATCTTTACGAATATCTGCCGTAAGTCCCAAGCGCTGTGCACTTAGATAATTTGATAAAATATTTGCGTTCGTAATGCGGTCACTAGCCAATGATTTTACTAAACTAACTTTAGCGATATCCAAAGCTTTTGGAGCATCAGGTAAATCATTTAATAGTTCATTCATACCGACAACAGCTTCATTAAATTTATCGGCCTGTGTACCAACATATGCGCCTACCGAATAATGATTTTCCTTTTTAACAGGAGAAGCAAAATTAGCATAAGTAGAATAAGCTAAAGCTTTAGATTCTCGAATCGTTTGAAATACGATGCTTCCCATACCTCCACCAAAATACATATTAAATAATGCGACAGTAGGACTATATTTTGAATTATACACTTCAGAATTTCTAAACCAGAATACTTCCGCCTGCTTCATATCAAAATTAGTAAACAACACTTGATTTTTAGGGGTAGGCAATTCTTCAAAAGTATTTGCTTTCTGAACTGTAGCAAAATTGGTATTCGAATTTAAAGGTTTAAGAGTAGCAACCAATTGACTAGTAGTCTTAGGCCCGTAATATAAAATTTGATGTTTTGTATTTGCCAGCTCGTGTAAAATAGTAACTAAGTCCGATGCTTTGATAGCATCCAGCTCTTGATCTGTCAAAACATTATTAAAAGGATTTTTAGCTCCATATTTTGCATATGATCTCAATCCTTCCATGATCAAGTTCTTATTTTCTTTAGCATTTGTTCTTGATTTTTTCAAACGACCGATATAAGCTTCCAATGCTTCTTGATCACCAACACTATTTTTTAATAAATCTTGAATCAGCGCAACTGTTTGTTCAAAATTTTCATTTAAACCTGAAATATTAATACGTGTTTCTTCATTACCTGAAGACACTGAAAAATCTGAGGCCAACTTATAAAATGCTTTGCTGAAATCTTCACTGGTTTTTTCTTTAGTACCTAAGAATTCTAAATAATCTGAGGCAATACTTAATAACTTATTATTCCATTTTCCCATCTCGTAACGATAAGTTAAACTAAATAATGCGTTATCTTTATTTTGCACCGCGATCACATCAAGACCTTTTAAGGTAGCCTTTTGTACATCTTTAGTGTAATCTAACCAGACAGGTGCAATTTTGCTTTCAGGCATTGCAGCAATAGTCTTTAGAAATAATGATTGATCGTCACGATTTACAACTACAGGCGTAATAGGAGGTTTCTCTACTTTTACAATGCTATCGTCAATGCCCTTACGTTTATAGACCACTACATAATTATTATCATTCAGATATTTTGTAGCAAAATCCATTATATCTTTCTTCGTGATTTTAGTTAAGTTATCTGAATAACTCAATTCTGTCGACCAATCAACCCCAGAAGTAAAGGCATCCATTAACTCCTCAGCACGATTACTATAGCTTTCATTTCGTGAAATTTCTGATTTCTTTTCATTATTAACAATGGAAGTAATTAGGTCATCAGAAAAATCACCTTTACGCAACTTATCCAATTCTCCTAAAATCAAAGATTTCACATCATCTAAAGATTGACCTTGACTTGGATTAGCCTGCATGATCAACATCGAATAATCTTTCAATACATATGGAAAAGCCCCTGCTCCCAATAACTTTTGAGATTTCACTAAATCTAAATCAATTAATCCTGCTGAACCATTTGTAAGCATGTTTCCAAGCAAATTCAACATTTGAGCATCTTTTGTAGATGCACCGGGGAAACGGAAACCTAAAAATAGAAATTCCGATTCTGGCCCTTTAACCTCTCTTACAATTGGTTGTTTGATGTCTTTTTCAGCATCAAAAGTATATGCTGGAATTTCTTTCGGTTTCATATAACTGAATGCCTGATCGATTTTCTTTACTACTTCATTTGGGTCAAAGTCACCAGACATAATTACCCCCATATTATTAGGGACATAATACGTATTAAAATATTCACGAATCGCTTTCAAAGAAGGGTTCTTCAAATGTTCAACGGTACCGATAGTTGTCTGTTTTCCATAATTATTATTTGGAAACATAGCTTCAAACATGGCCTCTACTGATTTACGTCCATCATTATCCAACCCTCTATTCTTCTCTTCATAAACAGCCTCTAATTCTGTATGAAACAATCTTAATATAGGATTACGAAAACGTTCTGCTTGTACAGCCAGGAACTTATCGATTACGTTATTGGGAATATCCTCAGTATAGACAGTCTGTTCAAAAGAAGTGAAGGCATTTGTTCCCTCAGCCCCCATCTCACTCATCAATTTATCGTATTCATTGGCAATAGCATATTTTGCTGCCTCGCCAGAAACCTGATCGATCTGCTTATAAATTTCTTTACGCTTGGCTTCATCCTTAGTGGAGTTATACTGTTCATATAAACCATCGATCTGATCCAGTAATGGTTTTTCCTTTGCCCAATCTTTTGATCCAAACTTATCAGTCCCTTTAAAAAGCATGTGCTCTAAATAATGCGCTAAGCCTGTGTGATCTGAAGGATCAGTTTTACTCCCTGCTTTCGTTGCAATATAGGCCTGAATACGAGGTACCTTTTTAGAAGGGCTCAAAATAACTGTAAGACCGTTTTTTAATGTATAAAAACGCGAATTTGTAGGATCATTGGTTACGTAACGATACGTATACCCACCCTCGTTTGCTTCTTTCCAATCATACTTTTTCACCTGTGCAAAAATTGTTACGTGTGATAAGAACACAAAAGCTATTATCGAAATAGATTTTAAATTCATTTCTAATAAGTTTATATAATACAATCAAATATATAAATGTTTATATGAAAATTCATCGTGTTTGAACATCTTTAAAATGACAACAGTACTATGAGGTAAATTTCAATTCCGAAAGCAATCAGCTAGATCAATTTAGCTTCGATAAAATTATAAAGGAAACATAAAATAGGAGTAAATAAAAAAAGCATCGATAAATCGATGCTTTGATGTGGAGAATACTGGGTTCGAACCAATGACTACTCCCGATGTATCGGGATGATCTGAACCAGCGTACTAGACACGAATCAATTCTTCGATTTTTAAATGGCTTTTCCAAGATTTAATAAGCGTTTCCCAAATTAAAGCATCATGCTTAGAGCCATATTCTTCCTGGTATACAACCTCCCAATCCTGAGCTCTACCGGTAAAACCTTTTTTATGAACAGCGTTATGCCTGCGAAGTCGACCCTCAATATCTAAAGAAACACCGAAATAATACCGATCACAGCTTAACGAATATAAAATATACAGGAAATACATAAAAATAGGAGTAAATAAAAAAAGCATCGATAAATCGATGCTTTGATGTGCAGAATACTGGGTTCGAACCAGTGACCACTCCCGATGTATCGGGATGATCTGAACCAGCGTACTACACACGAATCAATTCTTCGATTTTTAAACGGCTTTTCCAAGATTTAATAAGCGTCTCCCTAATCAAAGCATCATGCTTAGAGCCATATTCTTCCTGGTATACAACCTCCCAATCCTGAGCTCTACCGGTAAAACCTTTTTTATGAACAGCGTTATGCCTGCGAAGTCGACCCTCAACATCTGAAGAAACACCGATATAATATCGATCACAGCTTAACGAATATAAAATATATAGGAAATACATAAAAATAGGAGTAAATAAAAAAAGCATCGATAAATCGATGCTTTGATGTGGAGAATACTGGGTTCGAACCAGTGACCCTCTGCTTGTAAGGCAGATGCTCTGAACCAGCTGAGCTAATTCTCCGTTAAGTATTTTGAAACACTTCTGTTTGCGTGGAGAATACTGGGTTCGAACCAGTGACCCTCTGCTTGTAAGGCAGATGCTCTGAACCAGCTGAGCTAATTCTCCTTTTTTCTTTCAATGAACCATCTCATTTGCCAGTGACCACTCCCGATGTATCGGGATGCTCTGAACCAGCTGAGCTAATTCTCCGTTAAGTTTTTTGAAACACTTCTGTTTGCGTGGAGAATACTGGGTTCGAACCAGTGACCCTCTGCTTGTAAGGCAGATGCTCTGAACCAGCTGAGCTAATTCTCCATTTTTTTTCAGACTTTCAATAAATTAGCTGAGCTAATTTCCCGCTTTAGTTCTCGCTATATAATGCCTTTCCCTAATTGCGTATGCAAATGTACTGCAAAATTTCGACTCTCAAAATTATTTCAAAAGTTTTTTACGCTTAAAAACGCAATCCACTAGAAGCCACGCATATAATTTTCAATATTTTTAGTCATAGAATTTCCAAGAAACACCAAATCTTATATTCGCATCATTCATCGGATAACGACGAACAGTATAATAGCCTTTTGGCATGCCCAAATATTGGTTTACAAAATTACAACTTATAAAAAGTGTCACGCGTTGTATGTTTGCTGTAGCCCACGCATCAAATATAGGATAAGTCGAAAATTTAATCCCTGCATTATCATTATAAAACTGACTTGCATTAATTGAATAAGATGGTGTTGTAAACGGAGTGTTGAAACGTGCATCAACTCCAATGTTGAAATCAACCACCTTATAAAGCACATTGCTGTAATACAAACTATGCCAGGTATATATTTCAGGAGTTGCAAGTGTTTCCTGCTGATCTGTTTTTTGATATACAATTAAGTTATCCAAGGTAAATTTACTAAACTTGAACTTTTGTCCTACTGAAACCTTTAATAGATTAACAGATCCCAATTGCGCCGGTTCAATTAATTTAGCCAGGCGTGAATCATTTTTCGGATTATCAATCTCTTTAAAGTAAAGATAATTATCCATTAAAAAGTATTCAACCTTTCCATTGAACCCAATTTTTGGATTGCTATACTGAAAAGCTAGATTTTGTGTTTTTGTTTTATTAAGATCTCGCTCCCATTGATGGTAGGTATAATTCATTCGATTAAAGACCATTTCAGGTGATTTATTCTGCGAATAAGCCGAAAGCGTAATTTTACCGACATTCGAACTTAATAAAAAGTCGGCTTTTGCTTCATAAAGATAATCACCAAAATTATGACCCATCACTATCTGATTGACTTTACCTGTTAGATTTACTCGATCTGAGAACTTATACCCCAGCTCCCCTTTTAGCATACCATTTTGATAAAATCTGTTATTGATACCACTATCTGAATACCAATACATATCATGTTGAAAAGCAACATTTAATTTCGCTTCATTTTTAAAAATGGATTTTCCCCTCAAGTAAAAGCTATATTCAAATTCATTTGAAATAGAAGTAATTTCCGTTGTATCCTGCGTTAATCTGGAAGAGCCATATGGGAAAGCACCATTAGCATCGGTTTCATTTTTAAAAAAATTATATTTCTGAATCCGTACAGAACTGTTATGTGCAACGCTATTTGTAGGGTAAATCTGCATTGTAGGCTTACCTGCATCAACGGTATCGAGATGACCAAGAAACATCGATTGACGAATGAAAAATGAATTATCACGCCATTCATTTCGAGGTCTATTGTCTCCTTGCCCCTGTAATCTTACGGGGTAACGATCGGATGATTGTTTTTCCTTATCTTTGAATATATTATCTGACAAAATCGAACCATTCTCTGAAGCATCAAGTTTATTAAACACTAAATTTGTCAACAAATTATAGCGGTGATTCTCGGACTCGTACCAAGCAAATAAAGCCGATTTGATATCGGAATACTTCTGATTGGTATAATATCCATCTGCTCTTGTTGCATGAAATTCTCCACCTATATTAAGTCTTGGATTTATATTTTGTGCAAGTCTAGCACGAAATACTTGATCATCAAAGAAAAATCCTACAGCATAAAGTTCCGAAAATCTGGCACGTGCCCTAAAATATTGAATAGAATCTGGTCTGTACAAGGTACGCTCCAAACTGTGAAATCCACTTTGAAAACCTATCGTTTTACTAGGTTGAAATAATAGGTCACGCGTTGCTAAACCATAGGAACCTAAATTGATACTGGGATTCCATGGTAAATTCTGTTTATTATAATACTGAAAATTACGATGTGATGTATCTATTTGAACGGTGTAGGTTCCTTTTTTCATCATATCCAATGTTGTATATCGAATATATTTAGCAGACAAAATAACAGAATCCTGTTTCGCATCTTCTTTTGCCCGAGCAGAATCTAAAGCACTACTCCATTCATCATTACTTTGTGCTTGAACTTGATTTACAAAACCAAGAATACAACAAAAAATCGCTAATAAGCGCAGGGTCACCTTCATTAATATTTGAACTAGTATTGTTTAAAAACTATTGCAAAGCTATTAATTCTTTCAAAATTAACGTCATCTTTGGTTCAGCTTTTGCAGCTATATCTACGATGTCCTGCAAAGAAACAGGTTGCAGATTATCATGAAAACCCTCATCAGTAATCACAGAGATCGCAAAAACAGGTATATCCATATGATTAGCGACAATAACTTCAGGCACAGTACTCATCCCCACAATATCACCGCCAATCAATCTCATGTAACGATACTCGGCTTTAGTTTCCAAATTTGGTCCTGGGGCAGCTACATATACAACCTCATGTGCCCTAATTTCTCTGTGGACAGCAATGTCTAAACCTTGCTTTACCATTTCACGGTTATAGGGTTGACTCATATCAGGAAAACGTGGGCCGAATGCGGCTAAGTTTGAACCACGGAGCGGATTATCTGGCAACAAATTAATGTGATCGGAAATAATACCCAAATCACCTTTAAGAATATTAGGGTTTAAAGATCCTGAGGCATTTGAAACAAAGAGCTTCTGAATGCCCAAGACTTTCATGATACGGATTGGAAATGTAATTTCTTTCATATTGTAGCCTTCATAATAATGAAGTCTACCTTGCATCGCTACAACCCTACGACCATTCAGCATACCGAAAATCAATTTACCGGAATGAAATTCAACTGTAGAAATGGGAAAGTTGGGGATATTGGAATACATCAATGAATACTGGACGTCGATCTCATCGACCAACTTACCCAATCCAGTACCTAGTATTATTCCAAATTCAGGCTGAAAATCGCCTATTTTCTTGCGGATAAATCCAGCGGTTTCTTCTATCAATTGATACATACGTGCAAAAAAACTAATTTAATCAAACTTAACTTAATTTTTTTGCACGTACAAATCACTTAACTTTTTTTAATTATGTGAAAGCGCTCTATCGGAGGCTTTACCCGGAGAAGTTAAAATCAACAGTACGAATGTTATAAAACCATTGATAATGATCAAGTCTAAACCGATTACATACGGCGTATAAACTTCTATTACATAAGTTTTCAAAATATACAAAATAGCTGGTGATAGCACACAAATGAAAGGCACTAGTTTGTCTTTAACTGCGTATTTTGTAGCAATACCTACAACAAACAGTCCCAACAATGGACCATATGTGTAACTTGCAGCTGTAAAGATTGCGTTTACGACCGAATCATCATTAATTAATTTGAATACTAAAATCACCAATAACATAACAATAGAAAAGCCAAAATGTACATAATTACGTTGCTTAACCAATACTGGATCATTCGGATTCTCTTTTTTATTAAAATTTAGGAAATCAATACAATACGAAGTCGTCAAAGCAGTTAATGCTGAGTCAGTAGTTGCAAATGTAGCTGCCGTCAATCCCATCATAAAAATTATTGCCGGAAGAATAGCCAAATGATTTAAAGCAATTTCAGGATATAAATAATCACGAGTAGCGAGCTGACTGATATCAATTCCATTTTTCTCTGCATAGATATAGAGCAGTGCTCCAACTGCTAAAAAGAAAATATTGATCACCACAAATACACTGGTAAAGGTAAGCATATTCTTTTGAGCCTCTTTGATTGTTCCCATGGAGAGGTTCTTCTGCATCAGATCCTGGTCTAATCCTGTCATGGCAATGGTTACAAAAATCCCCCCTAGAAATTGTTTCCAAAAATTAGCTTTGCTACCAACAAAATCATCCCAAAAGAATATTTTAGAATAGCTACTTTCTTTAACTGCTTCGAAAGTATCAACAATTCCAAAATTTAGTCCTTTAGCCATAAAGTAGATGGAAAGAATGACCGCTGTTATCAAAAATGTTGTTTGCAGCGTATCCGTTACAATTATTGTCTTCAACCCGCCTTTATTTGTATAAAGCCAAATTAACAACAGACAGATTACAACTGTAACTACAAAAGGAATATTCCAAGCATCAAAAATAAAATGTTGCAATACAATAGCAACCAAATAAAGACGAAAGGCAGAACCTATCGTTCTTGAAATTAAAAAAATAGCTGCTCCTGTTTTATAAGTTGTATGACCAAAACGTTCTTCTAAATAGGTGTAAATAGAAGTTAGGTTCATCCTATAATATAGCGGTAACAAGACATACGCGATGATAATAAAACCAACGGCATTTCCGAGCACAAACTGAAAGTAGCTAAATTCTGAAGCACCAACTGCTCCCGGTACTGAAATGAAAGTCACTCCTGACAATGCAGTACCAATCATTCCAAAGGCAACCATATACCATTTCGAATTGCGATTAGCCACAAAAAAAGTGGAGTTGTCTGATGATCCCTTTGAAGTAAAATGCGCTACGGCAAGTAAAACAGCAAAGTAGACCACCAAAAATGATAATAAAATTATTGGTGACATAAGTTTGTTTTATAATAGGTGATTTAGTGTTTAGTGTGTTTCTTGATATGCCTCTATTGCCTGGCGCACATGACCAAATTTTTCCAATAATTCTGTTGCTTCAGCTTCCGTTGCATTCGTTTCATCCATAATAATACGAACCCCGCGAGCCATTAATTTATGATTAGATAATTGCATATCAACCATTTTATTTCCCTGCACACGTCCCAATTGGATCATAATGGAGGTACTTAGCATATTCAGTACTAATTTTTGAGCAGTCCCTGCTTTCATACGTGTAGAACCTGTCACGAACTCAGGCCCAACCACTACTTCCACAGGCAATTGCGCCTCTTTTGCTATAGGTGAACCACTATTGCAAACGATACAGCCTGTTACTAATCCCGCGGCATTGGCGGCCTGTAAACCTCCAACTACATAAGGAGTCGTTCCTGATGCGGCAATACCGATAACAACATCCGTTTTATTAATACTATATTCAGTCAAGTCCTTCCAGGCCTGTTCTGTATCATCTTCAGCAAATTCAACTGCTTTTCGGATAGCCGTATCTCCTCCTGCAATCATTCCGATAATCCAATCAAATGGAACACCATAAGTTGGAGGACATTCTGATGCATCCAAAACACCTAATCGTCCACTTGTACCAGCACCGATATAAAAAACACGTCCTCCATTTTTCATCTTAGATACACACTCATTAACCAACGCCTCTATCTGCGGAATAGCTTTTTCAACAGCCATCGGAACGGTCTTATCTTCGTTATTAATATTCGTCAACAACTCCAAAACAGTCATTTTTTCTAAATCCTGGTAATGCGATTCTTTTTCGGTTGTATTTATCATCCTATCTTCTATATTATCCTTTATTCTATTGTAATAACACACGAATATCGACAAATTGATATTCCTCTTTCTTTAACTTATCTATCATTTTACCTAAGCGGTGATAAAACTTATCTTTTCGACGTGAGTCTGTGCCCATATGTATGAGTATGATAAATCCATTTAATCCGTTTAGCTTTTTATTTTGTTCCCATAGCCCCTTTTCAATATCATCAGAAGATAAATATCGTTTACCCATTTCAGGATAACTATAATCGGCGGCAGTTCGTAATCCAGGAGTATAATTAATGGGCACATATCCCATTTCCTCACTCCACATGACAATCTCCTGATTGTACCATTCATACGAAGGAATAAAATATTTGTTATCGGTTCGAAAACCTAATTTTTCTAATTCCCTGAAATTCATCTCCAAATCTTGGATAAATGAATCCTTTGTTACTAATAAACCTTGTCTATTGTCCCAATCACTAAACAATAAATGTTTATCAGAGTGAGCAGAAAGATAATGTTTATTCCTTTTAATCTCCTTTACAACAGAACGAAATTTCGATGTTCTCAAAAAGTCTCCTGTTAGAAAGAAAGAACCCTTTACATCCTTTTCTTTCAATATTTTTAGCACCGTCAATCCACCATCAGCTAAATCATGCCCTGTAAAAACCAGCGCTAGTTGCTTTTGCAAGCTATCTCCTCTCACGATAGCTCCAAAAGAATCTTTAACTACTTTTTTATTTGAGGCTCCTCTAAGGCCTTTTGTTCTTGAGAAGCTAACAAATAGATCAATGAAGCAGTACCATCCATTGTAGGTTCATTTGTACTGTAGTCACCATAATCGTCATGATAAACAACAAGATCACTTTGAAATGCGGCATACGGATCCTCATTCAGCAATTTAATTCCGATCAGATTACGATATGTCGAAGTCATTATGGGACCATCAACCAACCCACCATCAATTGGAAAATTCTTTAAATGAGTAAAAGCAGAATGCGGATTAACAGGTGTATCTCCCCACGAAGGCAGACCATAAACCATGCTTGTGCCCCAAGGATTTGTACCAAAGATCCAATCTATATTTGCTTGTGCCAATTCATCGTATTGTGTATCCTGTGTCAATTCTTTATACCATAAACATTGAATAGCGAACGATACAGTTAAATTATTACTGCACCAAATAAAAGGAACACCCCTATAAAAGGCATTTGTTTTTGCTCGTTCAAAGACCGACGCTATTCCAGACTTATAATATGAGACAATCTCCTCGCGATCATTGCCTTTTAACTGTTTTCCCAGTTCATAATGCCCTAAATTAATAAATGGATACCATTGGTAATGTGCTGCGGTATCTGTTTCCATCCATGGCGTAATTTTTTCCTGTCGCGCATAAGCTATCGATTCATTTAAAAACCGCTTCTTATTTGTTGCCCCATAAAACATTGCTCCGGCCAGCTCCATATCATCAACCCAATTATCCTCGGCATAAATATAAGGAGACTTCACTGATACTGTTTGTGTTACCCCAGGTTTTATTAATGCAAAGTTATATGCTGTTTTGGCTTTTTTAGCCAAAGTTTTAGCATATTTAATATCATTATTTCGAAACAAAGAACTACCTAGATGGAAAGCGCTCGAAAACTTGGCTGCCGTTGAACTTGTACCTGTTGTATTATTCATAAACTTACCACGTTGCTGCGGTTCGCCATTTATAAAATACACAGGTCTTTCAAAACCTCTTCCATAAAAAGGATCTTCACCAGGCATTCTCATATTTGTATGATCACGGTCATCTGCAATCTGGTTAAACATTAAGTTTGGAGCAGGATGCATCTTTAGCAACCAATCCAATCCCCATTTTGCTTCGTCCAGCACATCAGCGCGACCATTCTGACCATCCAATCCATTTGCCTGCTTTTGATCACCAAATACTTTTGGAAAATCTCTATAAGCAGCTAACAAATGATAAGTAGCATTTGCCGAAGTCGTTGAATATTGCAAATAATCGGAAGCATCATGCCAGCCTCCTCCTGCATCAATACGTGAGCTATCTGCAATACCTACCTTATTAGCATGTAATACAAAACCGTCGTGTGTATGACAGCTATCTTTTAGATACGGGTTAAAAAGCGTTCTTTGTTGCCGCATATAACGAAGTGCGAAATCGGCAGCTCCTTTATAGACATCCTTTCCAATTTTAAAAACTGGTGATTTCACTTTTCCAACTCTTAAATAATAAGAACCCGTATCACGATATGCTGAAAAATCAAACCTAAAGCTTTGCACAAATGGTCCATAAGTTCCAAAATCTTTACCGATTATATTCGAAAATACACTTTTCTGCGTTTTCGCATCAATCAGTTCAAACCGAGTATAATCAGCCTTTTCCTTTGCTCCAAATACCGCAACTTTAATTCCCGCAGGTGTATACCCTAATTGGTTCACTCTTATCCATGCCTGTTCTTGCGCTTTCGCAAAGTTAAAAACAAAACATGCAAAAACAAGCATAAAAACTCGCTGTAAATGTAATAAGTTTTGCGTAGTTAATTTCATAATTTAGAACTTTTATAAAGTTAAAATTTTAGTTTAACAATTTTACCGTCCATTGTACTGCAAACTAACCCTTTATTACCCATAATCAGCGGGGGATTGACCATACCATTTGATATTTTATATTGCCACAATACAGCTCGTGAGGAGGCATTAACAGCTGACAGCAAACCTGAATGACTTGGTACAAAAACAATTTTATTGTTAGCGGTGATCGCTGACGGGGTTAGTTCATAAGGAAGTTTCAAATCTGATTTCCATGAGACTTCCATTTTATCAGCTTTGGTGGAAATACCAAGTAAATCACCATCCATTGTTTTCACATACACATATTTATGATCATTTGATAAACCCATTGACTCTCTAACTCGTATCGTATCCTTCTTCTCTCTCCAGATAACCTTTCCATTTTTTGCATTTAAAGCTGTCATAAATCGATCTGGAGCTACCACATAAATTGCATTGTTCACCGCAACGGGATAACAAGCAGCAGCTGAAAACATCCGATTAGCATGTCCATTATTCCATTCCCACTCTAATTTACCTGACTGCGCATTTAAGGCATAAAAACCATTACCCCAAGAACCAAAAATAATTAGATTTTGATAATAAGTTGGGAGCGTAGAAACATACCCCTTTACGTCCTTAAAATTCCACTTTTCCTTTCCAGTCAGTACATCCAATGCTCTAAAAACTCCATCCGAACCGCCGATGTATGCCGTGCCACTCTGAATCAAAGGTGATCCCAAAACAGCTTTTCCTGTTTTAATTTTCCATTTTAACAGTCCACTTTCTGCATCCAACCCATAGATATAATGATCTGAAGAACCGACAACGACAACACCCTTCCATGCAGCTGGTGTTGAATAAACTTTACCACCAGTTTTAAATGACCATTTTTTCTGTCCCGTATTATTATCCAAAGCAAAAACATCACCTGAAGTATTTGCTGTAATGATCAAATCCTTATAAAGTGCCATTCCAGAACCGATATCACTCTCATCTTGAAAAACCCAATCCACTGCAACTTTAGAGGCGAATTTTTCATTAACAGCGTAATTTGGTCTCGGATATTTCTTTTCATCTAGTTCAAAATGATGATTTTCTAGCGCGATCACTGCCCAAGGATCCAAGGAAGTTCCATCAACTGTACGTTCTTGATAAGTAGCCTTACCCTGGTCAATCGTCACAATATTATAACCGCCATATTCATTCTTCGCGCGCAAATTTGACCTCCCCATGATCCCAGGTATACCCTCCCAGTCGTACACTTTATTTATATGACCATGTCCGCAAAAAGCCAATTGTACATTTCTAGATTTCACACGATCCAACGCTTCAAACCAATTATTTAAAGAAGAATCCTGCGGATAGTGATTGATATATATGAGAGGGGTATTACGATCAGGATGAGCACTAAACACAGAATCCATCCACACTAGGTTTTCCCTCGGAATCTGACCAGGACTCATCCGCATGTTAGGACCAGAGTTTGTCCCCAAAAACATAAATCCTTTATGTTTAAAGAAGAAGGTTTCACCTCCAAACACACTACGAAAAGTATTGGCCCCATTTTCAGACCAGTTACCATCATGATTTCCAGGTATTACATACCATGGCAATGACAAACTATCCAGTATTTGCTTGGCCAATTTCAATTCATGATCTGCACCAAATTCTGTAATATCACCCGATAAAATAACAAAATCAATATCTTTTAATGTATTGAGATCTTTTACGGTTCGTCGTAAATCTTCTTCTCCAGTTGCACCGCCAACATGCGTATCTGTTACATGGGCAAATTTGAAAGTTTGCCCATGCAAGAAATTGAAGGCAAAAGTCATTATGCAAATAATCGTATAGGTTCTTTTTATCATGATAGGAATCAGTTATTAACGTAAATATACTTAAAAAAATGCACAAACATGCATGTTTGTGCAATAATATAAAATAATAACGCAAACAAACACTTTTGCAAAATGATCAATGGGACCAAATAAAAAGAGCCACCTAAATTAAGTGGCTCTAATAACCCAGTAGTCAAAGACTACCAGCCTGCTGTTTGTGTTAATGTATATCCTCTGTCTACGTATTGTTGCACTTGATTAAGTCCAACAGGTGACATATATGATCTCTCTTTGAAAGCTACGCGATTTTCAAAGTTTGCAACTACATAATAACCGACCATATCAGCAGCATTTGCACCTGTAAACATTACAATAGTACCATCTGCCTTCATTACTTTTAACTTATTCTTATATGAATCGGCCAAATTAGTGCCCGAGGTATTTTTAGGTAAATCTTTCAAAGCATTGATCCAAGGACCAGCAGCATAATCTGGTTTGTTAAAATTCATATAATCCAATTTTTTCCAACGTCTAATATCATTTAGACGTGCTCCCTCGTACACAAACTCCATACGGCGTTCACGGCGAATCTCCCACATCAAAGGAGACACATCACCATCTTTAGAAGGATCATTTGGAATCGCAGACAATAATAATGGCGCTGTTTTCTTAACACCTTTTCTCACCGCATCTGAATCTAATGGTCGATTTCGTATTGCATTGATTGATTTATCCAAGTCATTCTGACTCACAGCAGCACCACCATAATTCTCAGCCAACACTTGCTTAGCTTCAATCCAATTCAGCACCACTTCTGCCAAGCGCGCTACAGGAGCATCATTCGTATTGGTATTACTAGTCCATTTCGCAGGATAAGTTTTACCGATATAAGTCAACGCATCCCTACTCGAAAATTTATGAACATAAGCAAGAGTTACAGCAGCAGTATTGACAGTATCCATGAAAGTCGCTTCAAATCTTGGATCTCTAGATGCTGCCAATGCCTTTAATGAAAAATCACTAGCTTTAGCCACTGTTGAGTTTTGCCACACCTTACCATCATTACAGATAAAAGATTTCAGTAAGCTCAGATTTGATGCTTTATCCTGCCCCTCATATCCATTACTGTACGAACCTATTGCATGTGTAACTTTTACAGCATCATTATAAGCTCTAAAGAAAATAACCTCAGGATTTCCGGTTAGATCTTCGGATGCAAATAAACTTTTAAAATCACTTCCAAAGGTATATTTACCTGAATTCATTACATATTGAGAAGCTTCAACCGCTAATTCCAAAAACTTTTTTGCTCTTGTTTTATCGACATTATGATAATGCTCCCAGGTACCTTCAAATAGCATCCAATTTGAAATCAGAGCCGCGGCTGTGTAGCGCCCCACATAGCCTTTACCATCGTCAATGCGCATATTTTCAAGAACAAACTTACAGTCATCGTATACTTTATCCATCACCTCTGTTCTTGGTGTTCGGGCTTTGTACATCGTATCAAAATCTTTTGGATCAACCTCGGTATCAAAATAAGGAACATCTCCAAACACACCTACTAAACGTGAGTATTCAAAAGCTCTGAAAAATTTCGCAACAGCTGTCCAATGATTATACTCCTCTTGTGATAAATTAGGCTTTGCTTTATTTTCCAACCTGTTTAACATTACATTAGCTTTCCGCACCCAATAGAAATTCCAGGAAGGTCCTGAATATTGTGTTAGCATATCGGTAATAGGCAAAGCTATGGCTGTTGCAGAAGGACCACGTGTAGTAGGAACTGTCGATTCAAAGCTCGCCTGTGCTCCCTCAGATGTAAAATCATCCGCCCAGTTATACCCTCTCAGCGGAGCAAATGCAACACCGAATCCAGAATTATATCCTACAAAAAAGTTTGTGTAAAAATCATTTGCATACAACCTAACATCAGTCTGATTTCTCCAAAACTCAGCATCGTTCACTTTAGTTGTTTCTGAGCGATCGAGCAAGTCCTTATTACAAGAAACTAAACTTGCCGTAGACAGCAAAATTGCTATAATATGTTTATTTAATTTCATTTTCCTAATATTAAAAATTTAACTGAACACCAAATGAAGCGCTTTTGAATGTTGGAGTACCTACACCTGTGCGACCGCCATTATAGTTGGTAGCATTAAAAATAGACTCTCCTTCCACCTCTTCGGGGTCAACTGGCAATCCATTTAACTTGTCCCACGTAAAGAAATTTTCCAATGAAACGTATACCCGTAAATTATTAATTTTCACACGATCCAAAACATGTTTAGATATTGTATATCCCATTGTTAGATTTTTAACTCTCAGATAAGACATATCCAATAAGTATCGCGATTGAATCTGCATATTGTTTACATTAGTACCTCCAGCATTATTAAACGCTGCAGGATAAAATGCATCCTGATTATCTGGTGTCCAATAATCATTAACAAAACTTGCTGGCATCGCCCCATCAGAAACATTAAAGCCCGGAATAGCTAAAAATCCTGTTCCCCAGACTTTACGCTGGCCGACACCCTGAAAGAAAGCTGAGACATCAAAGCCTTTAAAATCTGCACCGATTCTGAATCCATACTGATATCTTGGTGTTGAATTACCAATAATCTTCGTATCTCCAGGATTATCAATTGTACCTTCTCCATTGTCTATTTCTCCATCACCATTCAAATCCTTATATTTGACATCCCCAGGTCCGTAGTAAAACTTAGATGAATTTTGATACCTAGGCTGATAGACAGCTTTCTCCCCATTAGGTCCTTCTTTCAATAAATAAGCTTGACCACCACCATTCTCATAATATTTAGACATTTCTGGTGTTAGTTTAACTAATTGTGCATTTCCATTTCCATCCAATACAAAATCATCATATTGGTACAGTCGATCTGTTTCGAAGCCCCAAATATCACCATAAACACGTCCATTATAATTTACACCTGTAGTTCTTGATTCTGTATAACCATTGAAAACCGATTTAGAATCGTCAATATTAGCCCTTAAATTAATACCAAGACCATTTTCAAACCGATGATTAAAATCTAAAGCAATTTCCACTCCTTTAGTTGTCAATGTACCATAATTACCTATAGGAGCAGGTGCGCCCAAAGTCAACGTAGTACCCTCTAACGGAGCAAACATATTATTCGTTTTCTTTTGATACCAATCAACAGTCAGTCCTAATTTATTTTTAAAAAAACGTGCATCTAAACCAATATCCAACGTTTCCAAATCTTCCCAAGTAACATCAGGTACAATTAATTTTGGCGTACCCACCGAATTAGTTAGAGTACCATCAATCACCCAATTCGTTTGACCAGCAGGCATATTGGAAATATATAAATCAGAAGGTACAGTCTGGTTACCAATAATACCCCAAGAACCTCTAAACTTCAATTGATTCAACGTGGGTTTTGCCCATTCCATAAATCTTTCTTCCGAAGCCACCCATCCTGCAGAGAACGACGGGAACCATCTCCATTTCAAATCTTTTGGAAATTTAGAAGAGCCATCATAACGAAGATTTGCTTCTAATAAATATTTGTTCTTATAAGCATAGTTAACACGTCCAAAATACCCTAATTGCGACTCCCAGTACTCTCCTCCGCTACCCGTAATTGTGCCCACAGCAAGATCAAACTGCGGATTTGTAATATCAATTAAATCGGCTCTTTGTGTCCAATGATATTGACCGGCTGAAGCAACACGATTCATACCTAACATAAATTTAAATACATGATCGTCATTTAGATTTAAATCATATGTACTATAGGCATTAAAGGTATGTTTTTGCTCATTTTCAGACCGCATATAAATATGATCTTGCGCAGAACCATTCGCGGTATACATATCATTTGATAAATCATATGCCTGTATAGCTCCTTCATCAGTAGCAGACACAACAGCACCATCACTATTAACATACACCGGATTACCACTAGCATCAACTCTTTTCTTCGCGGCTACCCATGAATTTGCTGCTGTATATCGTGTACCATTTCTTCTCCACGAAAAATCTTCATTCGTAAAACTATAATCAATATCTACTCGCCAATTTTTCTTAATATTAACTGTCGCACCTGCATTTAAGTTAATGTAGTTGCGCAACATCGATGCATCATTAGCTGCATTATTTTCACTCCAAGGACTTCTAATTGGGTTTCCATTTTCATCATTGCCCATCGGATACAAGGAACTCCATCGATACATGTATAACCACGGATCTGCTGTAGTGGAGTTTGTGGCATATGGATATGTCTTATTTCGTTGAGCAAACATAGCACCACCCCGAACAGTTATATATTTATTAAGTTCAGTACTAAGGCGTAAAGCAGCATTATACCTTGTGAATTTATCTGAATTTCCAGGTTTTAACATTCCGCTTTGGTTTAACGAACCGAATGAAGCAGTATATTTTGTTTTATTAACACTACCATTTAAGGATAGATTGTGAGTTTGTGTAGGTGCCCACTCTTTAATCATATAATCATATGGATCATAAGTACGTATACCAAACTTCTTAGTTGGAGCTGTAGGATTCACATACCAATCCCTTCCGTATACTGTCGGATCATCTGCTCCGATAGTAGAGCCATATTTTTTATCCCAATCGACAGCTTTCTCGTAGCTTTCTCTATTGATTTTATAAAAAGCTCCAGTCTCCGTTTCCCCTACTCGATCCATAGCGTCTACCGTATATTTCAATGCGTTCAAACGTCCCATCTCATATCTTTTAAAGGGATTTTGAAAAGAGAAATTATTAGAATAATTCACATTGATTTTTTCGGTTGTGTTTCCCGTCTTACTTGTAATCAATATAACCCCAAAAGCGGCTTTAGCTCCATAAATAGAAGAAGCTGCGGCATCTTTTAAAACGGTAATCGACTCTACATCTTCAGGATTGACATATTGAATACTTGGTATTTCAACATTATCTAATAAAATAAGTGGATTAGATGTCCCTTGGATTGAAGAAATTGCACCACGAATTCTAATTTTCGGATCAGCTCCCACCTCTCCACTAGGTATTGTAACACTTAATCCTGGTGTTGTTCCCTGAATTGCACGGCCAACATCTGCAATTGGTCTACTCTGCAAATTTTCTTTGACATTAATAGTCGATACAGCACCTGTTACATTTCCTTTTTTCTGCGTACCATAACCAACCACAACGACTTCTTCCAAAGCTTCATTGCTTGATTCTATGGTTACATTGACTGTATTAGAAGTTACTGTCACCTCTTTTGTTGCATAACCCACAGAAGTAAATCTTAATTTACTTCCAATTGGAGCAGCAATTTTGAAATGACCTTGGCTATCAGTTTTTGTAGATGCCGTTCCTCCAACAACTACTACGCTTACCTCGGACATGGGCCCATCCGGTCCAGTCACTACCCCCTGAACTGCATTTTGAAGTACAGATTTGGATGAAGCTAAAAGTGACTGTGTTACTTTAGGATTATTTAGAATACTCTCTTTGCTCACATTACTGAAAGACTTAGAAGGCACACTTAATCCCACCGCAACAGAAAATAGTATAAATTTTCTCATTGTATTGTAGCGTTTTAAAATAAATGATTGCTTATATTGATATTTAGTTTGTTTGTTTTATTCAAAATCTGGGTAGATCAAATATTTTTTACGCATCAATTTATATGCGTCTAAATCCTTAGCCCATGATGCTCTAATTTCATCTTCCGATTTACCTGCAAGAATCTGCAGTCTTAATTGATCTGTTCCCGCTAGCTTGTCAAAAAAGGCAGGTCGGGCAAAGAAAGTTGATTTATCAGGAGTTTTATTGTAAAAATCCAAGAGATATTTCAGGGTAAACTTGTGCTCCGAAGGAATTATATTTCGAAGATCAAGACCATAATTAACAGCACCTTTACCTTCCACATGTTTTGTCATACCATGGCGATCACCTGGAGTAAAAGTAAATGAACCATAAACTGGATTGGTATAACCAATAATTTGAAAAGGCCAGTCCGTTCCACGTCCTACGGAAATATCAGTCCCCTCAAAAAGACATAATGATAAATACAGCCGAACCGATAACGCATTTGGAAGACTTGGTGAGGGAATAACCTGCAGTTCGTACATCATCTTATGATCATATCCTTTTACAGGGACAACCGTAACATCACACTGCTTTCCATTTTCTAACCATTTTTCACCATTAACCATCTTAGCCAATTCACCAATTGTCAAACCGTGAATCATCGCTATTTTGTGCCAAGAAACATCGGATTTAAACTTATCATCGTGCCTTACGGGACCATCTACTTGATCTCCATTTGGATTAGGTCGATCCAAGACAATTAATTTCTTATTATGTTTTGCACATAATTCCATAACACGATGTAACGAAGTGATATAAGTATAAAATCGAGCTCCAACATCCTGAAGATCGAAAATCATAACATCGATTGTATTTATGATTGAATCCTGTTTCTGATTACCGCCATATAAAGTATATAAAGGCAATCCTGTTTTAGAGTCAACATCATTTCCAAATTTCTCTCCCCTTTCGACATCACCTCTAAATCCATGCTCAGGCGCAAAAGCAAATTTTAAATCCACTTTCTCCCGAAATAATAGATCAACCAGATGTTCCTTTGATCGTCCAACAACAGAAGTTTGATTCCCCATTATCCCAACCTTCTTACCTTTTAACATGGGTAAGTAAATTGCAAGTTGATCTGCTCCAGGTAAAATATCTGTATTATTAGCGACAGTAGAAGAAGGAGTCTTGCTTACAATTGCTGATTTACTAGCACAGGAATTGAAAGCAAGAAAACTTGTCAATGCAAGGAATGCAAATAGTCTTTTCATAGTTAAATTAAAATTGATGATAGCGTACCTACCATACTGCCAAATAGTTGATAATTCGTCAATAAATGTAAGTAGATGTTTTCGTTTTCTAAATTAAATAACTCATAAACATGCAAAACAAAGTAAGTGATCACTTTTATTTTATTCAAATTCAATTGCTATTTATTTAACATTTTTTAACATAAAAAAACATTTCAACAACATAATTAGCTAAATAACAGCTTATTAAATAAAATTTAAAGGTATCAAGCTGGTTCAAATAGTGTAACAGATACACTAAAATGTAACATTACTGATACATATGCAAAATGTAGCATAAAACAGCAAATAAAACTTTCTTAAGGAAAAGATAAGAGAAATATCTTTCGGGCATCAAAAGCGACGAAAAAACTCCTCAAATGCAATGAAATCCTCAAAAAAATATAAATAACAAAAAAAAGGAGTCCTTACGAACTCCTTTTATTTCATTGATCGATTCGATCTATTATAAAGATAAAAGCTTCAAATCACTCAGATTTTCCCTCAGCTTTAACATAAAGGCATCCCCTGGATCTGATTTAGACGTAAAATAATCAGAATCAGTCTCTTTCCAATATTTAGTCTTTCGAAAAGTTCTATATTCATGATGGCCAATTACAAAATCAATCGGGTACTTACTTTTCAAGTATCTGATCAGCTTCTCATTTGCTTTTAACTGCTTTTCGGTAAGTGGATACTTATCTCCTCCAATATTTTCAATACCGATAGCACAATAGTTTAAACCAATAGTGTGTCTCGCAAACACTGTATCGGGTAAAAACTGATAAATGGATCCATCTCTATCAATAACATACTGGGAAGAGACGTTTAAAGCACTTGCTTTTCTAAGTTCAGGCCTACCTGGCAACAGCACTGGATTGAATGTATTAAATGTTGCCTGAACACTATTATTAGCAGTCCAGTGCACCACTACCATTGTTGGCTTAATAATAGCCGTCTGCTGTACAATACCATGCCTGTTTTTCAAATAATCTAAAGACAATTGCTCACGTTCTGCATTCCATATAATTGGTTTTTGAACGACAACTGGCGTTTGAGAGTTGCTTAAAAAGGGTAAAAAAAATATTAAAAAGAAGACTTTATTCATATTGCTAAGGTAAAGAAGAAGACAGACAAGACTTCTCTTTTATTAAAAATATTAACTTTTTTTTATAACCACCAAATTTACAACGATTACTTATCCCAAAACACAGGTTTAGCCATGTATGTTACCGATTGGGCATCAGGATCCGACTTTAATACCTGATCCAAATTGTACTGTATGCCATATGTAGGCACATTAAATCTTCTTGGCCACATTGTTTGATTTGGAAATGAAACATTATAAGCAAAACTTGGACGAATGAAACCTTTATAAATACCTTGAGATTCGTCATAATTTCCGGCCTTATCCGTACAAAAATTCATTCTTCTAACATCATTAAACATTTCTGGAGAATAAGAAAGCGCAATATATTTTTGAATCATAATTTGGCTTAAAGTAAGTAAATTTGCATCTTGGACAACAGAAGTACTCCCTAAGAAATTACTAGAATTAACACCTAACAATTCACAATGTGCCTTAATACCATCTTTATATGCTTGTAATGCTTGTACTTTATTATTTTGTTTAAAATAGACTTCTGCTCTTATAAAATACATTTCAGAATTTGTTAACAACAATCCTTTTGCACCTTTTGTTGTATACCATGTTCCAGTTGAACCAGAAACTGTTGCAGTTTCTGCAACAGCACGTAACGCGGCATACTTTGGTTCGGAGGATGGAAAACCATTTGCCGATAATGTAGAAAGATCTACACCAACGGTTCTATTCTGAACACCTTTAGATATAATATTAGGGATTAATAACAAAGCTCGCGGATCTTCCACATTACCACCGCCCGATGGCGCTCCGGTATATTTATTCAATATATAATTGATATATAATTGACTCAAACGATTTGTATTATTATTTGCGTACTGTAAAGAATTCGTTGAAGCATTAGTTGACACCAACTCATCTTGATACTGATAAATAGCACTTTCAGAAGCTAGCAATGGTGCCTTTTCAATACTTTCTAAAATAGCACTTGGATTATATTTATCAGTCTTTGATAAATGATTTAACAATCTTGCTTTCAACCCATAAGCCAATTTAATCCACTTTTGAACATCTCCTTGGTACAAATAATCTCCTTTTGACAGACTTGGAGCACTTTCACCTTGTTGTTTTTGAAGATATTGAATTCCTACTTCTAATTCCTGCAAAGCTTTTTCATAAATATAATCACCTTGGTTATATTTAGGCGTCATATTTCCTCCAACAAATGCTTCATCAAATGGAACCATACCATACATGTCAGCCAAATTAGTAAAACCCCATGCCCAAATAATTTTACCTGCACCATAATAGTGGTTTGCCCCAACTTTCTCTGCCGCTTTCAATAAATCCGGAATATTAACCCCACAATATACATACCATGACTGATAAGGCCAGTTGCCTGCTGCACTAGTTATATTCCACTGTGTCAAATTCCAGTTATTCGCACTGTTATTTGCGGATACTAATTGTTGCGAAACTAAAGCGCCTCTTGTTCCAGCACTTTCATAACCATCTACAAATTGAGCTAATATCGATGGCAATCTCAAATCTACAGTAGGAACAGAAGTATTAGGATTGTTGGGGTTGTCATTTATATCTAACCACCCCTTTGTACATGATGCTAAAAAAAACATCTGTAATATTACTATTGCAATAAAAAACTTTTTCATACACTTAAAATTTTAGATTAACACCAAAGGTTAGGCTCTTGGTATTTGGAACGCCGGCATAGTCAATACCTACCGATCCTGAACCAATAACTCCAGCCCCAGCGGCACTTGTTTCAGGATCCATTCCGCTATAATTTGTTATTAAGAACAAATTAGTAGCATTTAAATTCAAATTAACCCCTTTAATAACCTTAGATTTTTCTAAAAATGATTTAGGTAAATCATAACTCAAATTCACAGATCGTAATCTCAACCAATTAACTTTTTCTACAAAATTTGCAGTCTGCTGTGCATAATACTGTTGATAATACTTTTGATCTAAAACAACCTCTTTCGAAACATCTTCATATACTTTTGTAACAGGATTTAAAGAAACACCTTCTAATACAACCTTCTGATTTCTATTCTCAGTCTTTTTACTTAATCCATAATAAGTCATTAAATATTCCGTTCCATTCAAAATATCACCACCTTTTCTAAAATCTAAAAGAAAGGAAAGATTCCAATTTTTATATGTGAAACTATTATTTAAACCTCCAATCAATTTAGGTTCTCGATTTCCCACTTGATAACCAGCTGTTCCATCTGATGACGGGAGTCCAGTTGTCCAATCCAAAATATATTTACCGCTTTCATCTGTTCTCCATTTCTTCCCACTGATCCCCATAAAATCACCATTGTTAAATGATGCTGATTTACCATCAGCTACTTGAACATCTGTAACATACAAAATTGCTAAACCACCAGGAAGTTCTGCTACTTTCCCTTTATTATGAGACATATTTAAGGAAATATCCCATTTGAAATTATCTCGTTTTATAGGCGTTGCATTCAAAGTCACTTCTATCCCTTTATTTTCCAAAACTCCCGAATTAACATATTGAAAAATACCTCCAGTAGCATTATCAACACGAGGTGACAATATTTGATCTACGGATTTATTGTTATAATAAGTAATCTCTAATCCTATATTATTCTTTAGAAATCTAAAATCAGCTCCAATTTCAAAAGACTGGGTCTTCTCTGGTTTCAAATTTGCATTTCCTAATGTCCAAGAATTCCTAAAACCTCCACCAATTGTATTCTGAACAGGATCTAAATAGGAATTTGTTTGATAGGCAGGTGCATCTTTACCGACTTCTGCCCAAGACCCCCTAAACTTACCATAAGTTAAAACATCGTTTTTAGGTATTAATTCTGTAAAAATTAAACTGGCAGAAAAAGAAGGATACATAAATGATCTATTCTGAACAGGAAGAGTTGATGACCAGTCATTTCTCAAAGTAGCTCCAATAAAAGCTAAATTTTTATACCCAACTTTAGCATCCCCGAAGATTCCAAATCTTCTTATTTGAGTTAAATTATCATAAACAAATTTATCTTTATCAGCTGCATTTGAAAAAGAATAAAAATTAGGTATAATAAATTTTTGCGCTTTAGTAGCAGTTATTTTTGAAGATAGATCTTCGGTAGATGCACCTAATAACAAATTAAAATCCCAATCTTCAGCAACTACCTTGTGGGCATTTAATAAAAAATTTTGACTTAAAAAATTATATTGTCGAACATTTTGAGAAAGCATACCCTTCTGGTAATTTTCAATAACAGAAGAACCTGCAGAGATTTTAGACGTAAAGGTTGAGGTATAATTGTCCACACCTAAGCGATATGTAAAATCTAGCCAGTCGGTAAATTTAGCATTCGTATAAAAAGTTCCTAGAAATCGATTCGTTTTATCTTTTTGAGGATTCATATTAATTGTCCAATATGGATTATCAATATTAGCATCTAAAGAAATATCTGGGAACAATAATTTTTGAGTACCATCAGCGTTTTGCCAATTTTTCATATTAACATTACGAGGCCAGGCTATAATTGATTCCATGTAGCCATTACCACCAGAACCCCAGAGACCTGTTCCTGTCAAAGTTTTTGTTGTAGAACTTTGAGAATATGCGGCATTTCCACCAAAAGTCATAATACCTAATTTCTGCTCTCCATTTAAACGAAAATTAGTTCGATCATAATCCGTAGTTGGAATTATGCCGGTTTGTTTTATATTACCTCCTGAAAGATAAAAGTTACCTCTCGCATTTCCACCTGTTACATTGAAATTATTGTCGTAAGTATAGCCTGTTTGAAAAAAATCTCGCAAATTATCATACACAACTTCATTATTAGAAAATTCACTACCCCACGAAAAATAACTTTGCTCATCAACTGTTCCAGCTAAACTAGTACCCTGCTTGTATCTTGACTGCTGCTCAGGAAGCTTATTTACCCAATTGGTTCCAAACCTAGAACTTACTCCTATTGAAGTTACACCATCCTTACCTTTTTTTGTCGTTATCACAATAGCTCCTGCTGCTGCCCGAATACCGTAAAGAGCCGCGGCTGTGGGGCCTTTTAGCACAGAGATAGACTCAATATCCTCTGGATTTATATCCATTGCTCTATTGCCTGAAGTAGTAGAAATATTTGTTGATCCATCAAAAGCTGACATGTCTCCTACTCCAGTACTATTATCAATTGGCATACCATCGATAACAAATAAAGGTTGATTATCTCTCTCTAGTGATGTTCCTCCACGAATTATTATAGAAGCTGAAGAACCCGGTGAACCTCCAGAATTTGTAATGTTCAAACCCGCAATTTTACCATTTAAAGAGTTAATTAAATTTGGATTTTTATTCTTCATCAGCTCATCGGCTTTAATATCCTGAACAGCATAACCTAAAGCTTTTTTCTCCTTCTTTATCCCCATAGCAGTTACAACTACCTCGGTCAATGCTTCTTCACTGTTGGAAAGGGCAATATTGACGGTAGAGCTTGAGCCAACAGTCTGTTGCAATGGTTTGGAACCAATAGTGCTAAAAATAAGCACATCTCCAGGATCTGCTTTAATGGTAAAACTTCCATCTGGATTGGTCTGCGTACTTACTGCTTTGCCTTTGATGCTTACAGTCACATTCGACATGGATGTCCCATCAGATGCATTGGTCACTTTCCCCGAAATAGTTTTCGTTTGTGCCCACAAACTGGTAGATAACATCACTCCCGAACAGAATAAGAGTAATTTTTTATTCATGATAATAATTTAGTTAGTAGCAATTGTTTATATCGGATGTTTCGATCCCGACAGGTTTATACTAATTACTTTACAATAGTATAAAAAGGTTCTAAGCTTTGCAAGATTATGCGTAATTATTTTCAAAAAATGCCATAAAACACACTTGAAAATCATTAAGTTACCATACAATCGATTGATAAACCTTAAAAACAAAAAAAACAATATGCAAAAGACCGCACCACTAAATTATTATCACCATCATCACAAATTTATTTTCACATCGTAATGTTGTTTGATATATTCCTGTTGTTCTTGAGAGTCAAATTCCAGATCGAGGGTAGCCCGCTCTCTCTCCTTTTCAATTTCTATTTTAATCACACTTTTATAAAACCGAAAGATCTCCTTTTCACTTTCCAATATAAGTCGCGGAACACGAACAGATTTGCCTTCAGCATTTTTTGCAATCATTGTAAAATATGATGAGTTGCAGTGTTTTGTCTCACCAGATTGAATATTCATCGATTCAACACGAATTCCAACTTCCATCGAACTATTTCCTACATAATTGACCGAAGCGATAAGTGTTACCAACTCCCCTACTTCAATAGGCTTTAGAAAGTCCACTTTTCCAACGGACGCTGTCACACAATAATTTCCGGAAAACTTGGAGGCAACTGCAAAAGCAATTTGATCCATCAATGACAAAATATAGCCCCCATGAATCTTTCCGCCAAAGTTAGCGTTAGAGGGTAACATCAACTGAGATATCCGTATAACAGATTCACCAGCTTTTTTATAAGTATCTTCCATATCTAAATATACTTCAGATAAATACGAACTCCAAATCGCTTGTTATCAAGCAATGTAATTAATACACCGAGACTATAATGTACGCTACCACATCAAAACACAAATTCCCAGAACAAAAAAAAGGGATACCATTTTAGATATCCCTTTTTATAGATTTATTTTAAATTACTTAATCTTTTCCGCCATATATGGACTCTCATTACTCAGACGGTCCACTGCTTTTACTGCCACATACAGTAACTTTTTACCATTCTTACTTTTTGCAAGTTGCTTGGCAGTAACCGAAGGATCAAAAATTTCATATGACCACTCACCACCGTAGTTGCAGTAAAGTATCCAGTGATAAACTTGATCTACTTGTTTATGTTGCCACTTTGCAAAAACAAAATCTTTTTCTGCTGTCAACAACAAAGTTGGCTTCAGCATCGGATTTGCATTCAACCAAGGCGTTCTAGGTATCAATACTTTATTTTGGTAAGGACCTTCAAAAATTGCTCTTGTCATCGTAGGGTTTTTAATTAAACCGGCTAAGCTCCAATGAACAATACCTTTGCTATCTGGCACGATATTACGCATCGCAGCAATTTGATTTACAATTTCAGTTGAATATTCTGCTGTACGTTTCCCGACAGTATTGATACCTGGCCAAAGATGTCTGTGCATTGTATTTTCGCTCTCCCACCATTTCAATAAAGTTGTGAAACTTTGTTTAGCAGGCTGTATTGGCCAATACAATTGTGGCGTATAATAATCGACCCAGCCTTTATTAAGCCATAGCTTTGCATCTGCATACAATTGATCATATTGACTAGATCCTTGAATACCTGCCGGATAACCTGGTTTCCAGATCCCAAAAGGACTAATACCAAATTTCACAAAATTCTTTTCAGCTTTTATTTCTTTATAGATCCGTTCAATGAATGTGTTTACACTATTTCTACGCCAATCTGCACGAGCCAATGTACCACCATTCTTTTTGTAATCATTCCAACTGTCATTATCCGGAAAATCCTGCCCTCCATTATATTCCGCATAAGGATAAAAATAATCATCAAAATGTACCCCGTCAATGTTATAACGTTTTACAATATCCATTACTACACGGGCAGCATGGTCTTGAGTAGATTGTTTTGATGGATCAAACCAATACCATCCCTGCTTCAAACGGACAACGGAATTGGGCATCTTTTTAGCCATAGATGCCTCTGTCAACTTACCGCCAGAAGTATGGTGAGCACGATAAGGATTTAACCAAACATGTAATTCAATCCCTCGCTTATGTGCCTCTTCAACCCAAAATTCCAAAGGATCATAATATGGAAAAGGAGCTTTCCCTTGTTCTCCTGTTAAAAAATATGACCAAGGCTCGAGATCACTCTTATACATCGCATCCGACGAGGGGCGAACCTGAAAAATAGCTGCATTGAAATTATTTGCTTTCAAAAATTCTAAAATCTGGATCGCTTCCTGTTTTTGTTCATCCGTAGATAAAAAGTTTTTACTTGGCCAATTTATATTTGCGACAGATGCGATCCATGCAGCACGAAATTCACGTTGCACTTCAGGAAGCTCCACAGCGATTTCTTTTGGTGCTTCAACCTTTTTCTCTTGTATATTAATGTTAACCTTTTCACGTTGCGGTTTATCCTTTTTATCCGGATGCTGTACAATTACAGCAGGTGTGGCTTTTACCTCTTCTGTTTTTCTATTCTTTTTGGAAGAGCATGAAAATAAGAATAAAGCAACTGAAAGTATTAATAAGTGATGTTTCATTAAAAAATGTTAAGGAATTATTTCAAAATAAGTTACAAATGTACGGATTATGAATTTGTATCAAGAGCACTAGCGCGATATTAACTTTCCTTTAACCAGAACATCCTGAAGTTCAAAATTAGAAGTAAATATGATCACATTAGCTATACTTCCTATATTCAGGTTTCCAATATCTGTACGCTTTAGCAGTCTTGCTGGATAAGTAGTTCCCATCCGTATCGCCTCGTCCAATGGAATACCAACCTGTTGCACTATATTTCTAACCGATTCAAATAAAGAAATGGCTCCTCCCGAAATCGTCCCGTCGGGCAGTGAATAATAACCGTCATTCAACACATGTTGATAGATTCCTTGTGCACAAGCGGCAACTGCATCTGATATCAAAAACAATCGTTCGCCCATTTGTTTTTTAGCCACTTTAACTGCCTCGAAACTGACGTGATGTCCATCTGTAATTATACTCGAACATGCTGTTGGATGATTGAAAATAGCTCCTACCATACCAACCTCCCGATGATGTAAAGAAGACATCGCATTAAATAGGTGGGTACTTGTGAGAATCCCCAGATCAAAACCTTTAGTGCCTTCCTTAAATGTTGCATCACTATGCCCTGCACTTAATAAAAGTTCATACGATTTTAGGTACTCAAGAACATCATCGTCCATACATTCCGGAGCAATGGTCATCATTTTCACAACAGTATTGTGCTCGCCAAGCAAATCCTTAATATTTTCTTTTGTTGCTTTTACAATGAGATCAGCCGGGTGAGCCCCTCTCTTCTTTGCATTCAAGAATGGCCCTTCAAGGTGCAAGCCCAATAATGCATCATGTTTAAAATTGTCAGCAACCTGAATCGCTTCTTGAAAAACTTCAAACGTATTTGTCGCTAAAGTCATCATATATGAAGTCGTTCCTTTTCGAACCAAACGATCAGAAATGCGCTGTAAAGATGCTGAAGTCAAATGCGCCGAAAATAAATCATCACCGTCGCCATATAACTGTAAATCAATGAGACCCGCACAAATATTAGCTCCATTAACAACAATCTGTTCAAAATCAGCTGGGACTTGATTAGGCTCTACTATTCCAGTAATCTCTCCATTTTCAATAAGCAATGTTTTATCTTCAATAAGATTATAATCTGAAAACATTCTTCCACCAACTAAAGCGAGTTTATTCATTATCTTTTATTTTTGATTGTTTAAAGATAATCATTGCGATTATCAATTTACTAGCGTAACTTAGTTCCATGTACTTTTTTAGAAAAAAAGACCCCAATCGCCCAACGAACGGCAATCTAAAAGCTATGCATATTATTAATGCTATAGCCATCATCGTTTTCATTCTGGCGCTGATTTACAAGTTTTTCTTTGCATCCTAAATACCAGCATATGTCTCAAAAAATTATTTTAAATACCGAAAAAGCACCAGCCGCAATTGGTCCTTACAACCAAGCTATAAAAGCTGACAAAACATTATACGTTTCCGGACAAATTCCTTTAATTCCTGAAACTATGGAATTAATCACAACAGGAGTTGCAGATGAAGCACATCAAGTGTTAAAGAATGTTGATGCCATCTTAAAAAACGCAGGCTATGGATTTGAAGATGTTGTTAAAGCATCTATTTTCTTAAGTAGTATGGATGACTTTGCTACAGTAAATGAAGTCTACGCACAATACTTCACTACAGTAAAGCCTGCGCGTGAATGTGTTGCTGTAAAGACTCTTCCTAAAAATGTAAATGTAGAAATCTCCGTGATTGCTTGGAAAGATTAATGGCAAACATAGAACAAGATACTGAAGGCCGCGGAAAGTATTTCTTAGCGGCTTTTTTAGGTCCTTTAATCTGGGGGTTTATGGCTGTCCCTATACGCTTATTAAAAAATTGGTCAGCAGAAGATATCCTCCATTACCGCATCATATTAGCCGTTTCACTTCTTTGGCTCTTCAATATCGTTTTCAGAAAGGCCGACATTAGAGCTGATTATAATTATTTTAAGCAACTGCCCAAGAATAACAGAACTAAGATTACCTATCTTACCCTTATTTCGGCTATACTTTTATTTGCAAACTGGTATACGTATATCTACTGCATTAATAGCATCAGTGTACAGGCCGGTGCCTTTGCTTACATCTTATGTCCATTAATCACGACTGCAGCAGGCTATTTAATTTTAAAAGAAAACTTAAATATAGCCCAAAAGGTATCTTTACTTATTGCTATTACTGGTGTTTGCATGTTGGCAACCGGATCACTTACAGAAGTATTATGGTCTTTAACTATTGGCTCACTATATGCCTTTTATTTGGTATTACAGCGTATTATACAGGGGTTTGACAAGCTCAATATGCTGGCAATCCAACTTGCCATCTGTACATTATTCATTATACCCCAAATGCTCGTTGATCAAAGTCCAATACCTCAAGACAGCACATTTTGGACCGTTACTTTAACCATAGCACTATTGTTCACAATCATACCGCTCTTCTCGAGCATGTATGCATTAAAGAAAATATCTTCTTCCACATTGGGGATCATGTTGTACATTAATCCCATCATTGCATTCGCACTCGCTATTACTTACTTTCGGGAGCAGGTAGATCCTTACAAATTTTGGGCATATGGCCTTATTTTCCTTGCTATTCTGATCTTCAATTCTGATAAAATAAAATTTCTCTTTAAAAGGAAAAAACACATGTAGCACAACCTGTTTTAGTTACGTTTACATGGTTAATAAACTAATATTAACCATGTAACCTTAATACGATGAAAATCTATCGATTTTTTACACTTTCTTTTTTAGTGCTCACGCTATTATCGTGCAAAAAAGATCACCTTTCTTATGATGAGCTTTATAAAAAAGCATCAGAAAAATATCAAGAAATGCACTTGCTTACACAAAGTATTTCATGCGGAGACATCAGCAAGTGGTACGTCGATACCTTATTGTTAGATCCAAATACTCGAGGTTACTTACCCGTTTCTCTCACAATAAAAAACAAATATGATCTGCTAAAAAAAGAACATACTAATTTATTAACAAAAGCCATGGACGCTGATGATCGGCCATACCTAAACCTTTTATATCTACATATGCCTGTACATTTCGGAATCATATGTCAGAATGGATTTGCAAAGGTAAAAACTGTCGAAGATTTCAATACCGAACAGACACGAACAGCTCTAAACGAAAGAAGTGAAACACTGCAGCATTACTTTAAAGATAAACCATGTACCGCGGCGAGTGATTGGATAGTTACTGGCATAAAAAAAGATTGTTCCCAAATATGGATTCCAACCATTGCTAATCAAACATATCGTAATGGATTTTATGCAATTCTTACAGAATATAATACATTATATTTCCATCTAACACAATTAGATAAAGAACTACAAAATTGTACTCCGAATAGTGCCCCCGCCCCCAAATCCGTACGATGTGAAAATAATAAACCGATTTTAGTCTTTTAGACTTTATACTTACTCGATATGAAATTTATAAAACTAATCAGCTATTTGTTTCTATTTATGTTACTTTTTAGTGCTTGCAAAAAAGACGATTTTACTTCTGAACAATGGTCTGCTAAAGCTGAAGAAAAGAAAGCCGAAATTGATAAACTCATTGCTTCAGAAAAATGTGAAAATTTGAACGAATGGAACATTGAAAAAGTCAGCAACTTTTGGTGTGGGCATGTTTATTTCCCTGTGCATAAACGTTTCAAATCACAATTCAACAAACTATGGGAGGAATATTTAGCACTTAGATCCAACGAAGTCAATGCCGGTATCAAAGAAGGAATTATTTACGAACCCTGTGAGGAGTATATTTTGTTTAATAGTGAACCCACTCAACTTTCCTGCGTAAATGGAAAAGCCAAATTACTGTACATAAAAGATTTAAGCTTATCAGAAAGTAAAATACGTATTGCCCCTTTAAAAATAAAGATCGACAAATACCTGAATAATCTTACTTGTAGCGGAACCGAAAACTGGGGTACGACAATACTATTAAAAGACTGTGGAGTTGAACATATAGCTTATATTAGAACAGCAGAACGTCCGGAAATCATGAAAGATATTGCACTTTACAATTCCTTAAAAAAGAATATCATAGAACGTGAAAAGCCGAATTGTTCAACAGGAAAATATACATATCCCAAAGGAGTAAAATGCGTCAATAACAAACCCGTTGTTGAGCTCTCAGAATAATAAAACAAACAGCAGTATTTTTAAAATCGGCTAAGCTCTTAAAGTATTGGCCGATTTTTTTTGATCTCCCCCTCTACGTCTGAACATATATTTTTTGAGATTAAAACAAATTATGATACAAAACTTAATTTCCCTGTAAAAAACATTGAAATAAAACAACCTGATAAATAGCTATTTACAGGAGACAAATGTTAAAATGTATCACATATGTTATAAAACTCTTTTAAATTTTATAGAACAGTAGTACATTAGATTCCTAGAATAAGAATCCTTCTTATTTTTACCTTGTATTGATATTTATTCACATTTGCGAAATTGCGTATCCTACCTATCTTCAATATGAGACATCTACTGACCAATGTGCTAAATTGAATTAGCCATTTACAATAAATCTATTCTTATGAAATGTGTAAAGACATAATTAGATCATAACACATATTACTGAATGAATAGTAAATTACAAACTACATTAAAGATACTGGGTATTGTTCCGACAATGCTTTTTTCAGCTTCTTTACTCCATGCCCAAAACAATCAAGTAAAGGGTACTATTGTGGACAGCCAGTCTAAAGCCGCAATAGCTGGAGCAACCATTAAAGTTCTAGGGACATCTAAAGCTAGTTCTACAGATGCTAATGGTGTTTTTCAAATTAACGTTGACGATAAGAATCGTATTTTGAGCATTAGTGTGATTGGTTACGAAACCAAAACTGTTACATTAGGACCAAATGAAACTACTATCAACGTGAGTCTTGTACCGCAGACACAGCAATTAGAAAGTGTAGTCGTTACAGCACTAGGAATTAGCCGTTCTCAAAAATCCTTAACTTATTCGACCCAACAACTCAAAGGTGATGAACTGAATCGCGTAAAAAGCACCAACTTAGCCAATAATCTAAATGGTAAAGTTGCAGGTGTCAATATTGCTTCCAGTTCATCGGGCCCCGGCGGTTCTGCTAAAGTTGTGCTTAGAGGTAATAAATCTGCATCAGGCAACAATCAGGTATTGTATGTTGTTGATGGTGTACCTATCAATAATCAGACATTAGGAACACAACCTGATAACGTATTTGGTGGGCAACGCGATCCCGGAGATCCAATTGCTATGATCAATCCAGAAGATGTGGAAAATATCTCTGTACTAAAAGGAGCATCTGCTGCGGCTTTATATGGTAGTCAAGCGGCCAACGGCGTTATCTTGATCACAACAAAGTCTGGAAAAGGAGGACGTACAACCGTCAATTTCTCTTCCAGTGCACAAATCGAACAAGCAACATCTTTACCCGAATTTCAAAATCAATATGGACAGGGATCGGGTGGAAAAAATAGTGCAACAAGTGTATCCAGTTGGGGAGAGAAAAGCGATCAAGCTAATTTTAATAATGTTGACAAGTTCTTAAGAACAGGTAGTAATTTTACAAATTCATTGACATTATCGGGCGGAAACGAGAAAAATCAGACTTATTTTTCTTACGCGAATACCTTAGCAAAAGGAATCACGCCAAATAATGACATGACCCGTCACAATTTCAATCTGAAAGAAAGCGCTAAATTCTTTGATGACAAATTAACGGTTGAAGGAAGTGCCAATTATATTACCCAAAAATTGGATAATGCACCAACATCTGGTTTTTATTATAATCCTCTAGTAGGACTTTATTTATTGCCTCGTAGTATTGATATTTCACCTTACAAAGATTTTGAGAAATTTAATCCAAGCCGTAATCTTTATGATCAGAACTGGTTTACTTTATCCGATGATCCTACAACCCAACAAAACCCATGGTGGATCGTAAACAGAAACCAGAACAGTTCTAAAAGAAACCGTTTATTATTAAATGGAAGTGCCAAATATCAAATTGCACCATGGATTAATGTTCAAGCACGTGGAAGTGTAGATCGTACAAGTGAAGTTTGGGATCGAAAAATATATGCAGGTACTCAAAATATTTTAGCTAGACCAAATGGCGGCTATAATTACACGAATACAACCATCACACAACAATATGGTGATCTAATCGCCAATATGAACTTCAATGTGAACGATAAACTTCAGATTACCGGTGTCGTGGGAACAAGTATTACAGACTGGAAGACTGAAGGAGTAGATTACACCAGTGGAACAGCAGGTCTGCAATATCCAAATCAGTTTATCATTCAGAATTCGACTACACCTACTCCGACAGGTTTATCAAATAACAGAAGACAACTGCAATCTGTTTTTGCCAGTGCTAATCTATCATACGATCAATGGTTATATATTGATTTAACTGCTCGTAATGATTGGTCAAGTACACTTGCTTTCACAGAATCAAATTCATTCTTTTATCCATCAGTAGGTTTAGGTGTTGTCTTAAACGACAAATTGAACATGCCTGATTTTGTCAACATGGCCAAAATTAGGGGTTCATATGCTATCGTTGGTAATGATTTACCTCCTTACACCACCTTATTAACCAATAATCTGAATGCTTATGGTGTTATCAACCTCAATGATATTGCTTTTCTTAAAGGTCTTAAACCAGAGAAAACACATTCATTAGAGATTGGTACTGAATGGCGTATGTGGAACAACCGTTTAAACGTAGATGTAACCTACTATAAGACAAATACGAAGAATCAGTTCTTCAAAATTGCTGCCAGTCAAGCATCATTGTATGATCAATATGCCATCAATGCTGGAGATATCCAAAATCAAGGGGTTGAAGCATTAGTGTCATTAGATGCCATTAAGAATGACAATTTTACCTGGACAACAAGTTTAAACTTCACTTATAACAAAAATAAGATTATCAAATTAGATGATCGCATTAAAGAATTTGCATTAACCGGAGATGGACGTAACAATTACGCTTCCAAATTTGAAGTAGGCGGTTCTTTTGGTGACATTTATGGTCAAGATTTTGCTCGTGATGATCAAGGCCGTATTCTAGTCTCGGCAGACGGTACTCCTCAAAAGAATTCCAATTATACCAAATTAGGAAATTCAAATCCTATTTGGCAAATGGGATTGAACAATAGCTTTAGTTATAAAAACTTCAACTTAAGTTTCTTGATCGACGGTAAGTTTGATTACGAAGTGATGTCCATAACACAGGCGCTTCTTGACGGTTATGGTGTTTCAAAAGCAAGTGGAGATGCCCGTGCTAATGGGGGTGTAACAATCAATGGCGTTACAGCTGCTGGTGCTGAAGTTACAAATGTTGCAGCAGAGAAATGGTATACAACCGTTGGTGGTATGGGACCTGTAAGCAGTCAATATATCTATGACGGAACAGTTGTTCGACTACGCGAATTAGTGTTAGGCTATGACTTTAATCTCAATGATAGTTTCTTTAAAAAGCTCCGCGTTTCTGCAGTCGGCAGAAATCTATTCTACTTTACTAAGAAAGCACCTTTTGATCCTGAAGTGACCATGTCTACCGGCAATACATTAAGTGGAGTCGATATCTTCATGATGCCTCCAACACGTAACTATGGTCTTACTTTGAATGCAACTTTTTAATAAAACAACGATGAAATACAATTTCAAAAACATAAGTAAGTTGATGTTAGCTTTTGTGGTACTTGGAAGTGCCATGAGCAGCTGTACAAAAAACTTCGAAGAATATAACAAAAACAACAACGGCCTGACAGATGAAGACCTGGCTGCCGATGGAAAAGATTTAGTACTATTCTTCAAAACAGCACAGATGGCCATCTACAATTTTTCTGGAGGTGGTGATCCAAATTCATATCAACTTCAACAAAATCTGAATGCAGACGTATTCTCTGGTTATTTCATGTCCCCTACACCTTTCAATAGCGGTCAAAATAACCTGAATTACGCTATGGTAAATGGCTGGAATGGTGAACCCTTTAAAGTACTTTACCTTGATGTGATCAAATCTATTGATAAACTACAAAAAAATGGATTGGATAAAAACTATCCAGCACTTGGCGGAGCCGCAAAAGTAATTAAGGTAGCTGCTGCTAATCGTGTAACTGATATTTACGGACCTATTCCATATAGCAAAGTAGGCACATCTGGAGATATTCCTTATGATAAGCAAGCTGATCTTTACACTGCTTTTTTCAAGGAATTGGATGAAGCGACGGAGGCTTTAAAGTCGTTTAATGCTCAAAGTCCAATGACCGACAAAATTGAAGAGATCGATTTAGTTTATCCGAATTTGGATAATCAGACACGTTTTAAGAATTGGTTAAAATTAGCGAACTCACTTCGCTTGCGTCTTGCTGTGCGTATTGTAAAAGTTGACCCTCAACTAGCAAAAGCACAAGCAGAGAAAGCGTTAGATCCAGCAAATGGTGGCATTATTGAAGCGAATAGTGAAAACTTCAAAGTAAAAGTTCCTACAGACGGTACATTCAGCAATCCCCTTTGGTTTATTTCAAAGAATTGGGCAGATACCCGTATGAATGCTTCTTTACAGTCATACATGACAGGTTACGGTGATCCACGTATTTCCAAATATATGGAGCCAGTACCAGTTGACAAACAGACAACCGGCTTCGCGGGCAAATACATTGGTATCCGTACAGGTGCAGCAGGTATTGAAAAAGACAAATACCAGATGTTATCAGCGCTTAATACGGGAGGAAGTACGCCGTCATTCACAGCAACTACTGCCCCAATTTTAATGACTGCTGCTGAAGTCTATTTTTTACGTGCTGAAGGCGCATTGAGAGGTTGGGCAAATGTTGGTGGAACAGCAAAATCACTTTATGAAAAAGGTGTTGAGACCTCTTTTGCACAATGGGGCGTAAGTGGTTTATCGGCCTATTTACAAGACAATACGAGTAAAGCTGCTGCTTACGTTGATCCATTCAATGCAAGCAATAATGCAGCTGCACCAACTAACTTAACTATTCAATGGAATGATGCAGCCTCTAATGAAGAAAAGTTGGAACGTATTATTACACAAAAATGGTTAGCGATCTTCCCAGAAGGACAAGAAGCCTGGAGTGAGTTCCGTAGAACCGGATATCCAAAATTATTCCCTGTTGCGGTGAATAATAGCGCTGGTCTTATTGACACTAAGATTCAGATCCGTCGTTTACCATTTCCACAAAATGAGTACAACACGAATGCAGCTGAGGTACAAAATGCCATTTCATTACTTGGCGGTGCTGATAACGGTGGTACACGTCTATGGTGGGATGTGAATAAAGGAAATTTTTAATCAACATCTTATCCTATTTAAAGGCTGCCTCTTCAATAAAGGGGCAGCCTTTTTTATTAATATGCGGAAAAAATATCTGATACCACATCACCGGACTAAATACTCCTTTTTAATTAACCGATACAACAACTTTAGCAATCATCTATAGTATTTTGCTAAATTTTTAAGTAAAATCCTTAAATTAGCAAAGTAGAAGAATGGCTGATTTATCTTTAATAACCCCAATAGAATATCTGAAAGGCGTAGGCCCTCAGAAAGCTGATGTAATTAAAAAAGAATTGCAGATTTTCACCATTGGTGACCTGCTCAGTTATTACCCTTTTCGCTATATTGACCGTACCGTATTTCATAAAATAAGACAACTGGATGCCGATATGTATTCGGCGCAAGTATTAGGGAGACTTATTGGGCTTAAAGAAGTTGGTGAAAAAAGAGCAAAACGTTTGGTTGGACAATTCAAAGATGAGACAGGGAGCATCGAACTGGTATGGTTCCAATCGATCACCTGGTTACAGAAATCATTAAAAGTAGGTTCCGCCTATGTGCTCTATGGCAAACCATCTGTATTTAATGGACAGATATCGATCACACATCCCGAAATGGAACCTTATCAAGCTCAGGTAAAAAACTTGGGTAACATGACCTTGCAACCTGTATATTCTTCCACTGAGAAACTGAAGAAGTTCAACTTAGACAGTAAAGGGATTCAAAAATTACAGCAGACTGCTTTAGAAACCGTATTTCGTCAACTCACTGAACAGCTACCTGCTTATTTATTGGCCAAGCATCAATTGATGGACCAAGCCAGAGCCACTGTTGCAATTCATTTTCCACAGAGTCAAGAGGAACTGACGCAGGCCATAAAACGTATCAAATTTGAAGAATTATTCTATATTCAGCTCAAATTACTAAAAAATAAACAGCTCAATACTAAAAAATTCAGGGGACAGATTTTCTCTAAAGTCGGCGACAAATTCAATACCTTTTTCAAAGAACGAATTCCTTTTCCGTTGACCAACGCACAGAAACGTGTCGTCAAAGAGATCCGACAGGATACTGTTACCGGCGCACAAATGAATCGTTTGGTGCAGGGCGATGTAGGATCTGGGAAAACAGTGGTTGCACTTTTAACTATGCTTTTGGCCATAGACAACGGTTTTCAAGCTTGCATGATGGCTCCAACAGAAATATTAGCAACCCAACACTATACGGGGCTAAAAGAGTTACTGGGAGAGGGTATCTGCAATATTAAATTGTTAACAGGCTCTACGAGTACTAAGCAACGCCGTATCATTCATGAAGAATTGGAAAATGGCACTTTGGATATCCTGATAGGAACCCATGCCTTAATTGAAGATAAAGTCAAATTTAAGAATTTAGGTTTTGTTGTTATTGACGAACAACACCGATTTGGAGTTGAACAGCGCGCTAAGCTTTGGCGTAAAAATAGCATTCCTCCACATATGCTCGTGATGACCGCTACCCCTATTCCGCGTACTTTGGCAATGACTATGTATGGCGATTTGGACATTTCGGTTATCGACGAACTCCCTGCGGGAAGAAAACCGATTAAGACAGTTCATTTTTTCGAGAGCTCCAGATTGCGCATGTTTGGTCTTATCCGTGAAGAAATAGCAAAGGGGAGACAGGTGTATGTTGTATTTCCACTGATCAAGGAAAGTGAGAAACTAGACTTATTATACTTAGAAGCAGGTCTAGAAAATATCCAACGTGAATTTCCGCTTCCTGAATTTAAAATCAGTATTGTCCATGGCAAGATGCCTGTCAAAGATAAGGATTTTGAGATGCAACGTTTTGTGAAACATGAAACCCAGATTATGGTTGCAACAACCGTAATTGAAGTCGGTGTTAATGTTCCCAATGCTTCTGTCATGATTATTGAAAACTCGGAACGATTTGGTTTATCACAGCTCCATCAATTGAGAGGACGGGTTGGTCGTGGTGCAGAGCAATCATTCTGTATCTTAATGTCAAGTAATAAGTTAAGCAAGGAAGGGAAGTTGCGATTGAATACTATGGTACGAACAAATGATGGATTCGAAATCGCAGAAGTTGATTTAGAACTTCGTGGTCCGGGCGATATTTCAGGTACGCAGCAATCTGGTGTACTGGAATTAAAACTGGCCAACCTTGCAACAGACCAACAGCTTCTGTCAGAAGCCCGAAATTCTGTTATTGATATCTTCAAGCAAGATCCAGAAATGACAGAAGAACGTCATGCATCACTCAGACAATACCTCGCTAGAAAAACGGACGGTATTGCATGGGATAAGATCTCATAAAGTACTTATCTCACTCCTATTCCATTATGCATTAGTCTGTAAGCTTCTTTAATAAAATTATAGGATCCGCTTTTGGCATAAAACAATTAAACTAAAAACGATTATCTTTGTATTATTATTGAGTCATCGTACTATGACGTCACATCATTTTCACGTCTTTTTGCAGTGCCCCTTGGCTTACTCATGCAAAATCTTAATAAGCAATACAAAATTAGAATAGAAAACAATGGCAAAAATCAAAATATACGACACCGCAGTAAGACCCGAAACAGCTTTACTCGTGAGTGTAATTCCTCAGGGATTAAGCGAGGAAAAAGCACACGAGTATCTTGAAGAATTAGAATTTTTAGTTCAAACTGCAGGCGGGATAACAAAAGGTATTATTACACAAAAATTAACTTATCCAGATCGCTCCACCTATGTAGGGGCAGGAAAATTGGAAGATATTAAAGCTTTTGTAATCGCAGAAGAAATAGATATGGTCGTTTTTGATGATGAATTATCTCCTTCTCAATTACGTAATATCGAACGTGAGCTTCAAGTTAAGATATTAGACAGATCAAATTTAATTTTAGATATTTTTGCAAGCCACGCTAAAAGTGCGCAAGCAAAAACACAAGTTGAATTAGCACAATTACAGTATTTATTACCCAGGTTGACAAGATTATGGACCCACTTGGAACGCCAACGTGGTGGTATCGGTATGCGTGGTCCTGGTGAAAGTCAGATTGAAACTGATAGACGTATTATTTTAAATAAAATAACTGTTTTAAAAGAACGTCTTGAACTGATTGACAAACAGAATGAAACACAACGTAAAAATCGGGGTGAAATGATACGTGTTGCTTTAGTCGGCTATACCAATGTCGGGAAATCAACCATCATGAACATGATTTCAAAATCGGATGTTTTGATTGAAAACAAATTATTTGCAACATTAGATACAACCGTTCGTAAAGTGGTGATTGATAATTTACCCTTCTTATTATCCGATACTGTAGGTTTTATCCGTAAACTTCCCCATCATTTAGTTGAATGTTTTAAATCAACATTAGACGAGGTCAGAGAAGCGGATGTGTTGATTCATGCGGTCGATATTTCACACCCAAATTTTGAAGATCATATCATCGCTGTTAATGAGACATTGAAAGATATTGGAGCTTTAGATAAACCGATCATTACGGTATTCAATAAAATTGATGCTTATGTACCGACAGTTGAAGAGGGTGAAGAAGGTGAAAAAACAGTAACATTGGAAGATTTTGAAAACAGCTGGATGGCCAAGAATGCTGATCCAGCAATCTTCATTTCAGCTACAAATAAAACAAACTTAGAGGAATTTAAACAAAAATTATACGATATCATTGTGGAAATTCACCGTGAAAGATATCCTTATAATAATTTGCTTTACTAATCCGAATTTATAAGTACTTAAAGTACGCTTGAAAGACAGAGTATACCCGATGTAAAATCAAGCGTGCTTTAATCATTTCAAACTGGGCTAAAACGCATATAGCCACATCACTATGCAAAATAAAAAAGTAACCTTTATCGATTGGGGCTTGGTTGACTATCAAGAAGCCTGGGATAGACAAGAAGAGATTTTTAATAAAACCTTAGCTGTAAAACATGAAAACCGTGTTAACAGTACAGAACTTCCAACGGAAAACTTTTTAATTTTCAACGAGCACCCTCATGTGTATACCTTAGGGAAATCTGGGAAACCTGAACATCTTTTATTGGATGAAAAGGCGCTCGAAGAGAAAGAAGCAACCTACTATAAGATCAACCGTGGCGGTGATATTACCTACCATGGTCCTGGTCAGATCGTTGGATACCCAATTTTGGATTTAGATAATTTCTTTACCGATATTCATCTTTATCTACGCACGTTAGAAGAGGCGATTATCCTAACGCTAAATGATTATGGAATTCAGGCAGGAAGATACCCAAGTTTTACGGGTGTCTGGATCGATGGGGACAACGAAAAGGCACGGAAAATCTGCGCGATGGGTGTCCGAGCAAGCCGATGGGTAACCATGCATGGATTTGCATTCAATGTAAATGCCGATCTAAGCTATTTTGGAAATATTGTACCCTGTGGTATTGACGACAAAGATGTTACCTCTATGGAGCGAGAACTGGGCTATAAACCCAATATTAACGAGGTAAAAGATAAGCTAAAAGGGCATATCGCCAATCTCTTCGCTATGGAACTGGTTTAAAATAAAAAAGGACTTACAAAAGCTGCAGGTCCTTTTTTATTTTATCCTTAATTGACTTTTCTAACAATAAAACATACATTCATAACGGACAGCTTTTCCATTTTCAAAAGTGATCATAAATAGGCCTGCGTCACCATCGGGAATTCGATAAACATGCGGGGCACCGATCCAGTCGGTCGAAACCAGATGTCCAAAATGTTTCACAAATTCCTTTTCATCATAATTCATATCGATGCGCTCCTCTCCCATCCACAAGGCAAGCTCATTGCTAAGGGTAGCCTGATATACAGAGCCAAAAACTTTCCCCTTTACATTTTCTTCAAATGCCACGATATTATTATCAGATCGATAATAATATACAGGTTCCCAACCGCATTCGGGCATATCCGGAATAACCGATACTTTTTGCATTTGAAGTTGCTTCATCTGACTTTCTGTTATCTTCCCATCATAAAGAAGCAATCCCTTCCAATCGAAATGCATCCGTAAAGATGTCACCTGCTGCTCCACCACATCGAATGCCGGACGAACTTGAAACCGATCTGCCAAATACAATTCAAAATCAATATCAACTTTCGGGTCCTGTAATCCAGCATTTTCAAATGACTCTTTCCAAAATGTCAATGCCTGTTTTAATTTTTTATCATCGGTCCAGGCAATTTCCCGGAGTCTTCCTACCCATAAAATTTCCTGTTTTTGATCCTTACCTTTTACTTTGAGGTAGTCTTTTAGCACTTTATCATAGGTCAATTCCGCACCTAAAAATTTTGCCTGAATAAATTCCGGTCTTTCATGAAAGTGATCACCCACATATACCCAACCGTCCGTGTAAAGCGGAAAGTAATCGATACAGATCAGCTCATTGAGTCTTGCTCTTCTTACTGCAGTACTTGATACATCTGGAGCTTTACGTACCCGTAATTCCGATACCTGAACAAAAAAATGAGGACATTGACTTCCTTGTGTACCCCGATAAAAATATTGCGCAGGTTCACCTGCTGATCGCTTGCCAAACATTGCCCGTTGGAGAGGTTGCTTCATTATAAACCCAATATCGCCGTTACTTACCTGCACTTTATATTGTGTTTTTGTAGAGTCCAGAACATATACAGGAGCTTCTGTCGGAAATATCCCCAGCAAATCCGTTTTGTTATTTTCGGTTCGATAGAGATGCCCCCATTCTGAAGTGTAAACAGGACGATCACCGGCTGATTGAGCAACAGCATCAAGTGTTGTAAAACAAAGTAACACAGCAAACAAACGATATAGTCTTCCTAACATAAATATGGTATTATTAATTACTAAAAGATCTTAGGAATGATAATTCTTCTATTCGACAGTTTACCTCCATGAGACAAAAATAAACGAAAACCACGGCAATAAAATCACTAGAATCCGTTATTTTTTAAATTATAATAACGAAATATTGTTCTATACAAATTTTCTTGAGGCAAGATCGGCCTAATCTATAGAAGCAGGTGCAATGATACCCGATACTATACCTTTTCCAAGAAACCAATTTGCTTTTCAAGGGCAAGAATTGTCTTCTCTTGTGTTCTTATCGTCTGTTCCAAAGCATTGATGACTTTATTCATTGCCTCGTCCATCTTAATTGCATTATCATCTGGGCGCTGCTTGGAATGCTCAAGGGGCCCCCTTTCATCACCGTTACTGTTCCTATACATTTCACCTGTACCCATCAGTAACCAGGTTGGACATATATCATTATATTTAGTTAAGATAGCTATCATTGCATCCGAACTAAGTGCTGAAAATTTTTGAACGCCTTTAAAGTTAGCATAAGAAAATCCCAAGCCTTCAAAAAAAATAGCTTTGCTGATCCCCTTACTTTCCGCAATTAATAGTACACGTTCCTTAACTCCCGACATGATTTCTCTTTTTTAACCTATACTTTATGATGCAATACAGCGCTCTCATCATTATAACCTCTTAACTCGCTATTTCTGCGTGTTATTTTACGCCATTTCAATATTACTTTATTCCTACTTAAATATCACACCGTATGGATTACTCCTTTTTTGACGATGTATTTTCCTGTTCGTAAACTGATAATTGTCGCTCCATGAAGGAAATTATCTTTTCCTGGGATTTAATTGTTGCATTTTGAGATGCGATTACTTGCTGTAAGGCATTAATCACAGCATTATTAATGCCTTCTTGCTCGGCAGTTAAGTAGGTCTCATTAAATTCTTTAACGATTGATTTAGCACATAACATCGATCCTTCACCTCTTAGTAACCATTCTGCTGAATAATCAGGATAATTTTCTAACAAGCTGATTAGCCACTTGGATTGAATATCTGTACCATTGTTCAGGGCTCTTGTGAAAACGCCTTTACTGGCCCCAATAGCAGCTTCTAAAGCAGAAACACTCATACCTTCCCGATCAGCAATAAGCTTAATTCTCTTCAAATAATCACTCATATATGCAAATTTAATCTTAAAATAATTTGTTTTGATTTAAAATAGTTCCTATATTAGTTTTATGAAGATAATTAAAACCATTTTAAACCAAAATTTCTATTATGAAAAATACGCAAAAGAAACTAAAAGCGAAACATTTTCGCTATTTAAGTAAAAAGAATATCAAAAATCCCATGGTCTACATTCGTGATTTTTTCCAACAGCAAACTGATATTATTAACTGGCAAAACGATATCAATCTCTTTGTAACAACTGGAGCTTATCCAGCGATGTCGACCGGTGGTTATTCCGAAAATGGCTACAATTGCCATCAAATGATTAAGCAGATGGAAATAGCTTATGTTATTTTTAAACAATGTGGACTACACAAACATAAGAATCCCTTAACATTATTTGACACAAGAAAAGATTACTTCAACTATTCGTATGGACCTGAATTCACTTGTAATAATAAAAAAAGTCCCTACGATTTGATTCGTAAGTTTTTCTCTTATCAGCCCTTACCAAAATGGTATAAAACCATGGATGACCTGATGGAACAGCTAACTTTAAAGAGATCTATCGGCGATGAACATTTCGGTGATAAAATTGTCGTTATTCGCGAGTTTCTCATTCGTCTGGCGTACGCACTTTATTACATCTATGAGAATGGAGGCATCACTATTCCTCTTCCTACCTATGTTCATATTCAATCTAGAAAACAACATGAAGAAGCGGAATCCAATAATGAAACAAATGAATCATTAGGCGGTCCTCATGATATACGAGATGAAGAAAAAATGTCGGAAATGAATTCAGCAGAACTGGAAACAAAAAATAAAGGCGCAAATTTAAAAGAAGACGCTACACAAAAAATAACAATACTCAATATGGAAGTGGTAGATCATCTTGATCCGGTAACCAATTTAGAAGATAACACTACATGTATTGAGCAAACCTTACAGTCGCCATAATCTTAAAAAACAGAGCAGTTAACGAAAAAATTATGTTATAAAATCGATAAATAATAAGGCGTCTGAATACAATGTTACATTTCATCTCCATATCTCACCAAAAAGATATGACAAGAAATAACACAAACTAAAATGTAGCAAATGAACACAAACACACAACCCTTGATATAGCCTTTCAGACAGCCTATTTAATGCTACCCAATAGCATAATAATCCAATATTATAATCATGAAAAGGAAAAAACTAACAGAGAGAGAGTTTAGCTATTTACCGAAGTATGCAATGAAGGATTATTCGAGATTTCTCCATTACTTACTAATCTTCCCCATTGCTCTGCAGACGATATATGCTGTGGGAGGAATAGAAAAATGTATGGACCATAAATTAAACTCAGGAATAAATTAGATAGCTAAAAAAGTAAAAGCCCTCTAAAATATGCTAGAGGGCTTTGTTATTTTCAGATATCATTTACTAAGATTTATTACGACCCACTATCGATCTGAAACTGCGTCTGGATAAGGAACAATAGCTTTAGTATTTTTAAAAATTGGCATCTGTGCATCTACATTTCGAAGATAAGCACCCAATTTATCTGATAACCTTTTTACGATTTTAGGATTATTCATCGCAAGATCTTGCTCTTCTCCGATATCGTTCTTGATATTAAACAGTTCTTTTTTCTGCGTTTTATGCCAATAGATCAGTTTCCAGTCACCGTCTCTCACTGTACTTGTTGCACCTATTCCAGGTCCAGTCTCGCCCCAGCTATTTGGATAGTGCCAATACATGGCCGATTTACGGTTTACCTGCTTATTCGCTTTCAATACGGAAACAAAATTTTCTCCATCTATGTGTTGCACAGTTTTTGTTTTTTTAACTCCTGCCATGTTCAATACTGTCGGAAATATATCCTCTATTATAACGGGATATTCCGTTACCGAGTTTTCTTTAACAACAGCGGGCCACTTAACCAGCATAGGTACTCTTATCCCACCTTCATATGCCGATCCTTTACCACTTTTTAAGGGTTCATTCCATCTGTGTTTTTTACCTGTTCTGCCACGATCCTGTATCGCATAACCACCATTGTCGGAAATAAAGAGGATGATCGTATTTTCAGTTAAATGTTTACTTTCCAAAAAATCCATCATATCGCCGAGGCTCTTATCCATACCTTCTACCATTGAAGCATATTGTGCTTCTACATGCGTGGCTCCTTTGTCAATATATTTCTGATAAAACCGCTTATCCGAATTAAAAGGTACGTGCACTGCATAATGTGACATATACAAAAAGAAGGGTTTTTGATTTGACAATGAGTCATTCAACACTTTTAGTGCTTTTTGCGTCAATGCTTCTGTCAAGAAGATATCCTGACCGTAATATTCTTCCAATCCCGGTACTCCCCAAGGACTTTTGGGCGTACCATCTTTATTATTTCCAAAATTTTCTGTTCCCAGAAAGCTACCAGGACCACCCGCTGCATGACCGGCAATATTCACATCAAACCCCAGATTTATAGGATCAGCTCCAGGTGTTCCTACAGCTCCAAAGTGAGCCTTTCCTACATGAACGGTTAAATATCCGTTTTCCTTTAATAGTTGGGGCAAGGAATTGACAAATATAGATCGCTCTATGGTATCCACAGGCTGCATACCATTTACGTTCCACAAAGGAAAATCCAACTCATCATCTTTCGCATCTACCGAAGCATTTCTGTTTAATGTCCAATTGGTCACCCGATGCCGTGCGGCATTCATGCCACTCATTAAACTTACACGGCTTGGAGAACAGACACTACTGGCATAAGCCTGTGTAAATTTCATCCCTTGACTGGCCAGACGTTCCATATTCGGTGTCTGATAAAAATTGTTCAACGGCGTTTTTTCTTTCCAAAAAGGAACCGAAGTATCTTCCCATCCCATATCATCTACAATAAATACGATAATATTCGGTCGTTCTTTCGTTTGGGCATGAACTTCGCCACTTCCGATTGCACAAGAAAATAATAACAGGAGGAAGGTTGATTTTTTAAATAGCATGTTTAGATTTATATGCTCTAATTTACAAAGTATTATTCTTTAATCAAATTGATTCTTAAATACAAAAGCCCCCTGAGCAGATCAGAGGGCTTCCTGTTACTATTAATTTAGCCTAGTAATGGAGATATCTTCTAAAAGATCATTATTTAGCAAAAGCTTCATTTACTGCCTTTCCTCTCCAGGACTGAGGTTGCTCAAGTCCAAGGATCGTAGCCAAAGTTGCAGCAGTATCATAAGTTATAATCGTGCTTTTCAGTTCGGTATTCTTTTTAATACCTGGTCCGCTCATAATCCAAGGTACCTGTACTTCATCCAAAGATTTTCCGCCATGACCTTTATCTTTGCCGCCATGATCTGCTGTTACCATGATAATGGTTTCATCGGCAATACCTGCTTTTTTAACCGCATCAATTATTTTCCCAATGCGTACATCAACTTTTTTCAGCATATCGTAATATGCCTCCGTTCTGTGTCCTTTGCCGTGCCCTGTATAATCTGGCTCACTAAAATGCACAAATGTAAATAAAGGTTTGTCTTGCAGAATCACATTAACAGCTTTCTCTGTACAAACATCTTCATTATCGTCTGCTGGTAAAACATGTGTTATCGCATCTTTTTCGATCAGATACCCAATACCGGGCCAGCTATACACAGCTGCAGTAACCGCTTTGGGCTTTTGATCGCGGATCACACTGAAGATAGAAGGAAATTTATTATACTTCTCATGCTTAACTATAGATGGAATTTCTGGCTCCTGACTTCCCCATTCTGTATAACCATGCATCGTCGGTGAACTACCCATTAACATAGATGCCCAATTGACCGCACTGGATGAAGGCAGCACCGTTCTTGCTTTTAAACTCCAAGCACCAGTTGCCATTAATTGTTTTACATTTGGCATTTCTGCATTTGGTATGGCATAAGCGCCTAGACCATCGCATCCAATAACAACAATATGCTTTACTTTTTTAAACTGTGCCGCTGCAGTGAATGTGCATATTAAGAGCAACAACACCTGTATTGATATTCTTTTCATTATTTGTATATATTTTAATTACTTAGTTTTCCACATGATACCATTTTGCGTATCGGCACCGCCAAATTGACTTGCGATAGCGTCTTTAATGTTTTTCTCGTTCACCGTATATTCAGATGTAGGATATGCCCATCGGGTTGGTATGGCATTGTTATTTGCATTTGAAGGCCCAATATTAAAAACAGGAATACCTGTTCTTCTAAACTGGTAGTAAGCTTCCAGCCCAGAATTTTGAAAAAATGCCATATACTTTTGATTTAAAATCTGCTTTAACCCTTCTGTGCTGTTTCCCTTGTATGGATTAATGAGCATAAATTTTTCAATATCTTCAATCTTTACTCCATAAAACTGCATTGAACTTTTAATTCCTAGACCATAATGTTCGGCAGCATCACCAGTCAACCAACCTCGATTGATAGCTTCTGCAATTGTCAGATGTGTTTCGTATGCTCCTAATTGAACGCACGGTACACCTGAAGGAGAAGCCATCCAATAATCAAAATTGATCATTGACAGTTTTCCATCAACTGTTTGTTTCTGCAGTGTCGATTGCAGATCACCCGTATTACCACCTCTGTACGATGTAAATTTCTTGACATAGTTCGCATCGCCGCTATTTTTAGCAGAATCTGTTGGCCAAGCTACCACCATTAGTCTAGGATCTTGCGTATTCTTCGCAATATTCACATAAGTAGCCGCAAGCGTATTTCTATTATCATACTTGATTACCACACCATCAGCTGGCCATAAAGGATAATTATTATTTCGGTTATTACCATTGTATACGAGCTGGAAGTTATCTGCATTATCAAGTACTATCGGGTATTTAACTGGGTTATTGACGATAGCGGCAAACTGTTGCTTAATATTCAGATCAGGATTATCATCGGCTCTTTTACTTAGCGACATCAAAACTCTCAGTTTAAAGGAATTGATTAGTTTTTGCCATTTTGCCAAATTCCCGCCATAATAAAAGTCTCCCTCTACTTTCTTACCTTCCGTAACCAAAGGTGCCAATAAGGTATTTGCCTCCTCCAACAATTGTAAGATTTGCTGATACACCTGCTTTTGATTATCGTACTTTGGTACAAAGTTTCCGTTGCTTGTTCCCTGTAAGGCTTCACTCATTGGGACATCTCCAAATCTTTCCGTTAGTCTTGTAAAGAAATAAGCTCTAAAAAATTTGGCCAGTGCTATGTAAGGAGCGCCTACAGCTCCAGCTTTGTCTGCCTCTATCTCCATTCTTACCACATTTCGCAATTGATCATACTCAGCAAAAGAACCGGTGGTCCAATTGTATGATTGGGCTCCATACAGTTCAAAATTGAGTACCATATATTGATTGTGTCTTTGATCTGTAGACCAGGGGCTATCTGAACTGTTCAACAGTAAGCCTGTCAAGATCAGTTGCGGTTTGGCATTATATATAGCTGCTGAGTCCTGCTGTAAAGAATCTATCTTTTTACAAGAAGAGATTGCAGCTACAAGAATCAAGAGTAATGTTATTTTAATATTTTTCATTGAAATATATTTATTTTTTAACTGTTATCAAGCTATTAGAGGCATAATTGCTATTTCTAAGCAGTATGCTTAAATGATTTCATCAGCGTACTGTTTTATAAGAATATGTTTTCATTTATATAAGATAAGCTCATTTCACTCCATTTATTTTCCCTTAACAATAAACCTATCTAGCATAGATTTACTGCTCATTATTTGAAAGATCTTATTATATTTTCATTTCATATTTTCAAAAATGCTGATAAAAGTTCCCATAAATGATCGTTAGCAATTATCTTATTATTTATAGGAACTTTGATTCCTTGATCTAAAAGCTTGCATTAATATTCAATCCAAAGCTCTTTACTGATGGTGTCTGAAAGCTTGCATCGCCAATGAATTGATCAAGATCCATGTTTTTCGTTCCTTTACCTGTAAAGTACAAGAGGTTTCGTCCTACCAATGACACGCTCGCGGTTTTAAAGAATTTAGATCCGTCCAATAATGTTTTTGGGACATTATAGCTCAATACTACTTCTCTCAGTTTAACAAATGTTCGGCTACGTGCCAACATATCTCCCGATCTGTAATAGTTACGTGCCCAAGTCTGCCAGAGTACTGGAACGTCATTTGGCGCAAACTGTCGTGTATCTGATATGACATTTCCATCTTGATCTGTATTTAACTGTCCGCTTACGACTTTTAAACCTTCGCTCATAATAGAACCTTTCCAGGCATCATTATCTCTATTTTTCCAGTCCAAATCCCTGTAATTATTTGCTGATTCAACAGCTGTACCTGAGTTCCATTGGTAGCTATCAACGTAATTACTAATTAAACCGCCAAAACGTCCATCAAACTGGAAACTAAGTCCAAAATCTTTATACTTGAAACTATTGTTCAAGCTCAGTACAAAATTATTGTCACTATACCCAATTTTAGAACTAAATGGATTGTATGCTGGAAGCCCATCGGTTCCGACAATCATCTGACCATCTTTGTCGCGTTGAAAATCCGTAATAAAATAACCATCAACCCGATCTCCTAATTTGGTCATTCCATTACGTTGTAATACGCCGTCAATCTCCCTTAGCCATCTATGATTAGTTGACCAATTGGCGACGACATTCCATGAAAAATCTGTTGTCTGAATAGGTGTACCTTCTAATGTAATTTCAAACCCCTTGCGTAGATAGGTATATGCGTTTTTTTGAATGCCCGTTACTCCCGAACTGTTTGATACAGCAACATCTACTATACTTGGTCCTTCTATATTTCTAAAATATGCTACATCTAGTCCAAGACGTCCTTTAAATAATCTCGTTTCTAAGCCAAATTCCGCCGTTTTTACCCTTGAAGGTAAAATCTGGTTATTATATAAGACACCGCCATAACCTACGCCCACCATGTTATCCCATCTTGTACCGTAAGCACTGTAGGTAGGAAATAATTTATAAATATTGTAGGGATCGCTTTCTGAAACTAGATCACTGGCAACATTCGCATAAGCCCCTCTTAGTTTCAATAATGAAAAAACTTTAGGTAACTCAACCATTTCAGATATAACTGCACTTAATGAAGCTGAAGGATAAAAATATGTGTTCTTTGCTTTTGGCATTGTTGACGAGCGGTCGAATCTGCCGGTTAAGTTTAAGAAAATAAAGTTTTTATAATCAAAATCTGTAAAACCGTAAACACTACCGACCTGACGCATAGACCGATCATTTTGAGGAAGATACTGTTCAACGGAGTTTGACAGATCATAGACTCCGGGAACAATCAATCCTCCACGTGTACTTCCTGTCAAACTATTTACACCTACTGTACGTAAATTTGCAAATGCTGAACCTTTAAAGCCAAAATCGCCAAATTTATTTTGATAGCTCAAAGAAGCCTCTGTGTTATTTTCCCAGAATTTATCAAACGTTTCCGAATATCCACCTACTCTTCTGTACGGTTCATAAAAATCTCCTGATATTGGATATCTGACTGTCCGCAAACGATTCCAGCTGCTTACGCTCGTACGCATATTGAATGTTAACGCGTCATTGATTTTATAATTCATTTGCGCGTGTCCATAGATATCTTCTTTGTGATAACTTCTCAGATTTTCATTCACGACAAACCAAGGATTATTATAGATGGTATATTCACGGTTATATTGTTGTATTCCTTCTTTTCCCGGTTGCCAATAATTTTTTAGATCGTTGACATCATAATCTGCTCCGCCCCAAACCTGCATGAGATAGATGAAGTTCATCGGACCATAGCCCAGATCTGGATAATTAGGTGTGTATTGCTTATTATAATTAATATTAGCATCAAAGCGCAGTTTTTTACCTGCATTTAGTCCTCCGGACATATTAAAGTTTGTACTTCCTAATCTTGTATTTGGGACTTGTCCACGTTGGTAATTCTGAGAAATCGACATTCTGATCTCTCCTAATTCACTACTTGTTGCTATTGCTAGATTATTGGTCGTTAAAAATCCATTTCTTAAAAAGTTGGTCAAATTGTCTTTTCCACTTGCTAACCATGGGATAGGAATAAGTTCACCGGTCTTTTCATCAACCGGACTGTTGTATTGTGTTATAAGCTGTCCTTCAAATTTAGGTCCCCAGATATTGTAATCATTATCATTGATTCCACCTCCGCGACCGTCTTTAAAAGCATATTCAAAGTTATCTCCCGGTCCATATGTCGTCTGAGCCTTCGGTATTGCATTAAAACCGGTCTGCAACTGATTACTAGAATTAAATTCGACAGAAAATCCCTTTCCTGTGCTACCTCCTTTTTTAGTAGTGATCACCAAGGCACCATTGATACCACGCTGTCCGTACAATGCGGCTGCACTTGCCCCTTTCAGTACAGAATATGAAGCAATATCATCGGGACTTAAATTCCAAGAGTCTGAACTTACCGGTACTCCGTCGATCACGATCAATACACCGCTACGCCCACGAAGATAGATTCCTGGATCACCAAAAAGGTTGCTGGATGGTGTGATGGTTAGTCCTGCTACTTTACCGGTAAGTGCGGCAATACCATTTGGCTCACGCGCTTTAACCAGATCAGCTCCCTTTACCTCCTGCACTGCATATCCCAAAGCTTTCTTTTCTTTTTTAATACCCAATGCTGTTACAACAATTTCGTCGATAGCATTAACCTGTGGATCTAGCGTCACATTCAGCACCGTACTGTTACCTACAGTTAGCTCCTTTGCTTGATATCCGACAAAAGAAAAGACTAATATCGCATCTGCTGTGACTTGAAATTTATAAAAACCAGCACCATCAGTTACTCCTCCGGTTTGCTCGCCTTTCACAGTTACGGATGCTCCAGAAATAGGTTCTCCTTTTTCGTTGGTGACCACTCCAGATATTTCCCTTTTTTGGATCAGGATCTCTTTTTCTTTAACATTTAGTGGTTCCACTTTCTCAATGATGATGCGGTTTCCTCTAATGATATAAGCGAGAGATTGTCCTGAGAGGGTCTTCTCCAAAAGTTTATCAACAGACACATTTTTGAGATCTAAGGATACTGGCTTCTTATGTCGGATGTCTTCCTCCAGATATAAAAAATGATAGCCAGAATTTTTACTAACCTGACTGAAGATCTCTTTCAGGGTTTTATTCTTCACATTGATCGATACATGCTGTGCCAGCACACGGGCACTGACCTGTGACATCGAAAGAATAGAAGTTAATATTATCAACTTTAACATAAACAGGAACTTAAATAGTTCATTACCGCACCACGAAGGATATGCGCGATTATTTTTATACATTTGTATAGGTTTAATGGTTTAAGATTTAGAGACTTAATAGTGTTACGCCTATGCACATTCATGCGCATTTTTAGCCAGAAGTGTTGGTCGCACTTCTGGTTTGTTTTTTGGCGCCATGATCGGGTATTAGTAGACCACTTGCACCTCCTTTCCCTTTCTAATAAACTTTACACCACTCAATAATTCGAGATCTTTGAGCAGGTCATCCAAAGATGCTGTATTTGGAAAAGTGCCTCCTATGCGCTTGGTCGGAGCGACAGCAGGAGCAATTACCGAGATATTATACCACCTGGCCACATGTTTCATAACCGATACCAGATCCATATTGTTAAAGATAAAATAGCCATCTATCCAAGCCATTACCTGATCTTTTTCAAAGCTTTTCACTTCTACCGAGTTTTTGTTTCCATCAGCGATTATTTCATACCCCGGTTTAAGCGGATACTGTTTCTTGTTCATGTGAAAAGCTACTCCACCTTCTATCAGTGATGTAATAATGCGTGGGTCTGCAGGGTATGCTGCTACATTAAACTTGGTGCCAGTTACCTTAATCTGACTTTTCTTAGCATTTACCATAAAGGGTTTACTATGGTTTGGCACAACTTCAAAATAAGCCTCGCCTTCCAGTTTCACAGTGCGGTCTACCGCTGTAAACTGTGTCGGAAAAGATAAACTGCTACCTGCATTTAACCGGACTTTAGTACCATCCATCAGCACCAGATTAAACTGATGCTGACTTGGAACACGTAGCGTATTTAATGATCCTGAAGAATTCCACTTGGCATCCTTCGCAATTAGCTTCCGCAGATCAAGTATTTGTTCTTTATTCTTTAATACTGTAACGCGACCTGTTGCATCAGTTAGGGTAACGTCATTATATATTTCATTTATTGCTTCTGCAATCACTTGCTCACCATTAATCGTTTTATGTAATTGAAGATAGAAAAAGGTACTTATTCCGATCAGCAACAGCAACGATGCTACAGCAGTCATCCAGTAAGCTTTTCTTTTTCTATGTTTTCCAAGATCGCGGTCTACCTGATTAAATATCTGTTTCCGCATATTATCTTTTATCAGGTTTTTATGCAGCTCACTTTTCCATTTCCAATTTTTTGAAAGCGGATATTTTAGCATGAGCCTTTCTACTTCCCGCTGTTCTTCAGGAGAGCATTTGTCCGCAGCGTAGCGGTTCAATAAGTCTTTAAAGTCTTGCGGGTCCATGTATCATCAAGTATAACTGGTTATTATAGATAAGAGGCATTAAGGGATGCAGAGTAGTATATCATTTTATGAAATAATCACAAACAACTGATTATCAATTAAAAAAATATTTCACTAAACATTTATGGGTCACTCGGGTCAGTAGGTATAAAATAGTTTACATCAAAAAATCAACGGCAGATATCAAATATTAAGAAGAGGATCAGATATGGAATATACTCTTCATCCACTTTCATTCTTAACAGTTTTAAGGCATTGTGGATTTGCTTTTTCACTGTTTTATCAGATATATTCAACCGTTCGGATATTTCTTTATAAGACAGATGCTGCTGTCTGCTCAATAAGAATACTTCGCGCATTTTTAGAGGCAACTGCTGAATCTCGGCTTCCAGAGCTACTCCGAGTTCTTTACTTTCCAAGTGCTGATCGATGCTGTGATATGCATCTGCATATTGCGTTGTATAGAAATCAATCATATCTATGTTCGCTAATTTTGCACGTAGCTGTTTAAATGCGAGATTACGGGCGATAACTAAAAGATAGGCTTTTATGGATTTAAGTTTGGGAATTGTAGTTCTTAATTCCCAGAGGGTCAAAAAAGTTTCCTGAACCACATCGCAGGCTTCGTCCTCATCGGGTAATATTCTAATGACGTACTTGAGCAGTGTTTCCCAGAATTGTTCATATAATTGAGCAAAGCCTTCTCTCTCATCCGTACGGATCATCGTTATTAATTCCGAATTACTGATTGAAGTCATGGAGCGTATTGCTGAATAATATGGTTATTTAATCATTACAATCTTACAAAATATTCGCTGATTTTTCAAATCGAAACTTTGCGAAAGTATACCTATATTAAACATTATACAGTTGCGATTTTCTCAGAATATTGGTCTATTCTGAATAAACAGGAATTAGTCTCCTATGAGTTTATTATAAATTATAGTTTTTATTACACCCAATCTAGTTCTTCATCTGAATCTGGAAATTCCGGAGAATGGCTTTCTTTATTTGTTTCCTCTTCAAACTGGCAGATCTGGCTATCACGAATCAATATCGCATCAAATATTTCCGCAGTCATATATTTCGTGTTTCGGGTCATAAATTCGTCTTTACGATCTGTGGATAACAGCCACATCCTTACTGTCGCCACACATAATACTAGCACATCGGGTCTATCTTTAATGGAAAAAATGACCGATCGTGATTTCACGTCATCACCCTTAACGATGACTAATTCTTTACTTGAAATTATATCAACTGTATTTTCATCATCTATGGCCACTTTAATGATATGCATCTTCAGAATAACTTTTCTTACTCTTTCAGGAAGTGGATCAAGTTCACGGGCTAAAATCGGTGGGGTACTTAGACATAATTCTTCTTTCTCCGCATCAAAATTTGCTGTGGGATAATTCATAAAGAAAGTTTGCCAACTGGTCTTTGGTGAAAAACGGAAGTTCTTTAGCGGATTTATGTTCCCATATCCTAATTTCAATTGTCCTAGATCATGTTGACGGTCATTTCGAATGACCATGTAAAGCTTCTTTTTGAGACGTAAGAAGGATTCGTACTTAGCGGAATCATCCTGTATGATTTTCATCTGCTTATAAATCCTGCTGGCTAATGTATTGGAGTATGCGAAATCTGCTCCTGCTAATTTGCTGTTCTCTGACAAATTATAATCTTTTCCTTTTTTTCGATATGGATTTTTAGGTTTTTCGAAATCGAACATGATTTATGCTACACTGGTTTTATTAAAAATAGTTTATTTATTGGATAAATACAATTTTTAGCTTTATGATTCAACTAGCTCATATCTCTACATTAAGCAAATTTAAGTGCGTAAAAGTCCATGCAAGTCCGTAGAAGTCCGTGAAAGTCCATACTTTACTCGGGATTGACTCGGTAGTGGCTTGACATTCATAGGGAACACCTTCGGGAATGGTTCGACTCTCCTTCGCCTATTGTTCGGGAGGGGTTCGGCAAGGAGGCAAACAAATGTCGAACCGGAGGCATACCATCGCCGACCTTGTCTCCTACTTTTCTCGAATGATTCCCAAACTAACTTCAAACGACTGCCGATTAATGGCGTGTTTTAATTGGTTTTAATGAAAATGATGTATCAACTGTAGAATGGGTGATTTTCTCCTGTATTACATCAATCTTTATAAAGGACATATTTCTGACGCATCTTTTTATAACTCTCTAAACCTGCTTTCCAACTTGCTCTTATTTCTTGATCGCTCACATTGTTCTCTATCTGCTTTCGAAACTCGTCCACCCCAGCCAGCTTTTCTATACTACCGATTTGCTTGGAATAGCTCTGGTCAAAGAATTTATCTTTTTCTGGGGATTTATTGTACATTTCTTTTATCCATGAAAGATTGATCTCTTTACTATCAACGAGACTTTGTAGGTCATAATTTCTTAAATCTAATCCATAACAGACTTCATTCATAAATAATGGTGTTTCACTCATTCCTTTTTTACTGACGGGTGTGAAGGAAAATGTGAAGATGTCTTTATATATTGGACTGCCAACGACGGTAAATGGAAAATCTGTTCCTCGACCATGATTCAGTTTGGTTCCTTCAAAGAGACAGGTGCTGGGGTATAAAATTATACTCTGTTCGGTATTGAGATTTGGTGATGGATTTACGGGTAATCTATATAGCATACTATGGTTGTACCCTTCTATCGGAATGATTTTCAACTTGCATTTACGGCCTGTTGCCATCCACTTCTCACCATTGATCATCTGTGCAAATTCGGCGGTGGTCATACCGTGGGCAATGGGTACTGGAAATTGGCCAATTCCTGACTTATGTTTCATATCGAGTATAGGCCCATCAATGAGGTATGCATTGGGATTTGGTCTATCAAGGATAAGTAACTCTTTACCATTTTCGGCACATGCTTCCATTATATCCCGTAAGGTATTGATATTGGTATAAAAACGGACGCCCATGTCCTGCACATCAAAAATAAAGACATCGACGTCTGCTAAATCTTTTGCTGTTGGTTTTTTCTTATTTCCGTAAAGGGAAATTATAGGTATCTGAGTCGCTGGATCTCGTTCGTCCGATACTTCAGTTCCATTACTTGCATTTCCTCTAAAACCGTGCTCCGGGCCAAAGATCTTGACAATATTGACTCCTCTAAGCAAAAGGCTATCAACAAGATGGCGCTCTTTTATTACTGTTGATGGATTGCCTAATATGGCAACTCGTTTATCTTTTAAATAGTGTAGGTATTTTTCTGTCTGTTCTGCTCCGGTTCGTATCTGATCGTTGCAATAGTTTAAATTTGTCTGTGCGTTACCAATCGTAAGCATCATACAAATGGTTATCGTAAAACTGATTAATTGTTTAGCATTCATCATAATAGGGTTACAAATGTGATCTATATAAAGATAGTGATTTCATTTGTTTGGAGGTGAGAAAAAAATTGGGGTATAAAAAAGACGCTTAACTAAAACTAGTTAAGCGTCTTGGCTTTTATTCAAGAATAAGTAATTACTTCACCCTTGTTACTTGAGGTATAATTACATCCACCTGATAAGTTCCACCAACAAATGCTTGAAAAGAAAACCTTGCATTACAAGAATATGTATTGTATGGTAATCCTAAGCTATCGTCAAATTTAACATACTTCGCAGGAATTCTATAGTAGTAATTAAATCCATTTCCTAATGAAACCAATGGGAAAGGCACTACACCGTAGGTAAACTCCATACGGTCATCAAACAATGTTGTTGTTAATGAATAGTCTTGCATAGTCTGTAAAAAACCCACTGCTGTACCAGCAAGTGGTCTTCTATCAACTTCGCCGGCTTTAGGATTAAAAGGTTGACCATTTTTATCCACAATTCGCACAATTATCTTATTCTCTTTTGCATCCAATTTCTCTACTTTGATATGACTAGCATCACTAGGTATTGATTTTGTCGTTGTTTCAGCTCCAACTTTCATTGCAACGGTAGACCGAATAGCAGGCACCTCGAAAAGAGGCACATCAATCAGTTTAAATTCACCAATTTTAGGAAAAATACGCGTACCCGTACTGTTCTTTATTTCCAGATCAAACACATAGTGCCCAGAAGGCAACTGCAATGTGTTTTCATTAGATTCAATAGATCCAGATAATTTATTAATTGATAAGGCTGTCATTACTGTATCTTTCCTTTTGGCATCAATTTTTTCAATCGTATTGTCCACTTTTGAATCATACAATTTTGTCCAGATTTTTATTGGATACGTTTTTAAAAAAATATCTGTTACATCCTTACCTGATTCTTGTTCATAAATCTTCAACAATTTATATTCTGTTGGTTTAGAGGAACCTGCAGGATTAATAGCCGTAGAGACTTCAGCTCTACCTTTTTTAATCTGCATAGGTGTTTCTTCGTAACGAATGATATCACTTAGATTTCCATCCGGCAATTTTTTACATGCCGTCACTGCTACTATTCCGATAGCTAGTGTAAATATTAAACTCTTTTTCATTTTGATTATCTATAATAAAATAAAGTATGGGAGTTACTTAAAACATGTACAACACCCGTTGTTGTCTGCGCATTTGAAGTCTGAACCAATGTTCTGATACCCAATGGTGGCGCAATAGTAGAGACAATAATGTCATCTGGAACTGGTTTAAACAAATAAGTAAACATTACTATTTTTGGAATTTGAGTCGAATTGGGATTATAACCTAATTCCGGATCCCTCGTTTCTTCATACGATGCAAAAAACTCTCCACCCTTAGCATTTTTATATTTCTTCCCATTTGCTGTCAAAACACTATTTAGAAGACTTTCTTTAGCAATATAAATATCTATTGAGTCTGCAAATCTCGGGAGTTCATATTTTATAATTGAATCTACGGTCCACATCTTCTTAGGATCTACTTTCTGAATCTGCAATGTTCTAGTTATGACATAATTATTAACATCGTAATCTGTAGGTGCAAAGAAGGTAATGCCTTGTGCATTGATTTTATCTTTAACACCTGCTTTATCGATCAACATCAATACCGTATCAAAAACACCGTATTTATTGCTTTTCATCCAATCGTAAGTGGTCATATTGATTTTTGGATTGTGCAATTCACCTCCAACAAAATAACCATCCTTCTTACAGGAGCTTATCGCTACAACAATTCCCAAAAGGATACATATATTTAAAATTATTTTTTTCATGACTTTTTAATTAATGATTTCTCCAATAAGGATTTTGTGTTAATGATTCGTTTTGAGGTAATAGGGCCCTCATATTCAGTGGCCAATAATAACCTTGCAGTGCAATACGATCAGTATTATAATTATTCATTTCTTCGAGTAACTCCATTCTAATTAAATCGAATTGTATGGTACCTTCTCCAATAAGCTCTCTTCGTCTTTCTAGAAAAATTTCTTTAAATAGTTCGTCACCTGCTAATGTAATATTAGGTAAACCAGCCCTATTTCTTATTGTATTCAAATCCTCTAATGCCAGATTCTGCTTTCCATTTTTAAAATAAGCCTCTGCGCGAAGTAAGATAATATCTGCCAACCTAATCAATACTAAATTATTATCAACAGCATATGCACCTAAATCAGTTGCACTGTAAAAATTGACTCTGTCATACTTACGCAGTGTTAATCTTTCTGAATTATCCGGAAATGCTGTGGTTATCAAATCAAAACGAGCCGAACCATCCCTAAGTCCATCAATCCTGTCCTCCGCTGAAGTTTTCTTTTCTAAAAGTGTAGGATCTATTTCCCAAACTGAACCGCTACCTTTACCGGGAACATCAGCACCTGTTAAAAATACATTAAAAAAATCTGTAGACCACTCGCGTCCAGTATCATTATACAGCATATTCAATTCGAAAATAGACTCTTTGGAGTTCCCTTGCCAGATTTTTTTATAATCTTTTATATCCTCCAATGCATAGCCTCCTTTTAATGTCTCCGCAATATATTTTTCAGCATTGACATAGTCATGTTCCCAGGCATATACTTCCGCTAACAGCGCATTGGCGGCACCTTTAGATGCAAAACTTTTAGCAGGTCCCTGTCCCAAATTTGCAGCAGCAAAAACCAAATCTTCTTTACAGAATTTTAAAGTCTCGGCTTGCGGGCTTCTAGCCATATCTGGAATATTTTGCGGATCTTTAAATGTTTCTTTTACCAAAAGTACATCCCCCCAAACACGTTGCATATAGAAGTAGGTATATGCACGCAGAAATTTTGCATTCGCGATGTATTGGTTTTTATCATCCTCACCGTTTTCAAATAAGCTTACATCCATTGCAGTTGTGTGCTCAACAATCAAATTGCATTGATTGATGATTTTATAAAAACGTGTCCAATCCCATAAACTATTCTCTAAATAGGGCGCCCGGCCAAATCTAAATTCTCCTGCTCTAGCAAAATCTGCATAATTCCATTCTGTAGATTTCAACATTCCAGATCCAATATCTCCAAAAATAAAATAAGATCGTTCATTACGAACTGCATCTCGCAGCAAAGCATATGCACCTAAAGTGGCTTTTTCAACATTGGGCCCATCTGTCCAAAAAACTTCATCGTATGTACTGCCTTGAGGAGATAGATTAAGATATTTTCCACAGGAAGATCCGAGCATTAATGCACTAGAAATTCCTATAACTGATAATATATGTTTAAATTTCATGATTCAATATTTTAAAAGTTTACTTCTAAACCAATCGTGTATTTTTTAGGTAGTGGATAAGCACCGCCACTGTACTCCCCTTGTGGAGATACCAATTCCGCATCTGGAACAGAGGCTTTCTGAAAAGTATGCACATTATCCAACATGGCATAAAAGCGAATAGTGCGCGCACCAAGTTTCAAACGATCAACGATTTTCTTTGAAACGATGTAACCCATTGAAATCGTTTTGATCTTAAAATACGTTCCATTTTCATTAAACATGGTACTGAACGGCAAAAATTGATAAAAGTACGGTGAGTAAGGAGAAATTGCTGGAAAATCAGCTACGTAGTTTGGATCTTTCGCTTTCTCCGGTGTCCAATAATTTACATCATCTAAATCAGGTAAACGATTATTAGTAAAGTTTGTAAGATTACCTCCAGTTGTATTGAATTGATTACTTTTTAAATTATTGATAATATCTCTACCGATCGTAAAGGTATTCAGCATACTGATAGAGAAATTTTTATAAATAAACTCATTATATAAACCACCTGTAAATTTAGGATTTGGATTACCTGTTAGGACTAAATCACCATCTGCGGCTCCTTTATCTTCATCGCTCCATACATCCCAATCTTGATTGACATCATTCCATATTGGAAAACCCGGTTTTACGACATAATTTCCTTTAAAATAAGTCAATGGTTTTCCTGTAACGGGATTAACAGGAATCTGATCTTGGTTTTCATATACCCCCTGATACTTCATCTGTGCCCACTGATAAATTGGACTTCCGACTGTATACATCAACTGCTGGTTATAACCTCTTGAATCAGCATAAAAACTGCGGTCATCAAATGGTAGAGAACCAATACGATTTTTGTTAAATGTTAAATTGAAATTTGTGTTCCATTGTAATTTGCTTTCTTTCGAAAGATTTTTTGTCGCAATCGTCACATCAATCCCTTCGTTATAAATCGTCATCGGCACATTGAAAGACAGTTTAGTATATCCGGTGTAATATGGGAATGGGAAAGCCATGATTGGATCTTTCGTAATCTTTCGATATGCATCAAATGTAATATTCAAGCGATTGTCGAAAGTAAATAAATCAAATCCAATGTTCGTTTGCTCTGACTTATTCCATGTCAGGTTATTCAATGTTAATGGTTTTTTAAATGATGGATAAGAAAATGTTTCGCCATTATAAGTATTTGGAGATGAAGTCCAAATATTAAAAGGTGCATAGAAATCTGTCGGTAAAGTACCTGATAAACCCCAACTACCTCTTAGTTTTAATAAATTAATCCATGAGGTATTTTTCAAGAAGTTCTCATCTGACACTATCCAAGCACCTGAAATTGCTGGGAAATAACCCCATTTCGTATCTTTACCAAAACGTGATGAAGCATCTGCTCTCCAAGAAGCATTAACGATATATTTAGATTTATAATCGTAAGAAACCTGTGCTAAATAAGAAAGTAACCCCGATTCAATTAGATTAGAATTGGCATATAGATCTTTTTGAGCAACACCTTGTATTACTTTAATATCATCTGTTGGCAGATTATAACCTTCTATCGAATCTGATAGTTGCTTATCATACTGAAAAGACTGCATTGCCGTTAAAATAATACTATGCTTTTCATTGAAAGTCTTATTATAGTTTAAGACATTCGCTACGTTATAGGTGTAGGCATTTCGACCATATGATCCTGCGAAACTAACACCTTTATTTAATTCTTTCGGTTGAAATTGATTACGGCTATCCATATTCACCTGTGCAGAGGCTTCAAGCGAATATTGCAAACCTTTAATAATATCAACATAAGTTTTTGAAAAAATATTGAGATTATCCGTTTGGTTGTCATCTTTTATTTTATCAAACTGACCGTAATAAAAATCATAATCTGCCTGCCCTAGCCCAACAAAAGAAGATGGCATAGCTCCCTGATTTACAGGAACGACCTCATCAATTCCTCGTCCTAAGCCCCGTTTTCTATTGATACGTGCTGTTGAAAACATGAAATCAGATTTAATGATCGGTGATAAGGTAAATCCAAAATTACCTCGTAAAGAATATCGCTTAAAACCGGTATTGCGTACCACACCGTCTTCATTGTAATACCCAGCTGATAAACGGTAATTCACAGATTCATTTCCACCTGAGATACTTGCATCAGCATTATCAATATTTCCAGATGTATAAAATAAATCTTGCCAATCGGTCGCATTATTATAACTTGGATTTAAACTATCGGTCAAAGGCTGTCTAATTCCGCTCATTTGAGACCAGGTGGCATATTGCGACAAAATATCCATTTTCGCACGTCTTTCTGCCGAGCCTCCTAAAGTTCGTTGCAATTGCGGGCGTTCAGTAATTCCTTTATAATAAGAGACACGTACTTGAGCTTTACCAGATCTACCTCTTTTTGTTTTGATCACAATGACACCATTAGCACCTCGGGATCCCCAAACAGCTGTACCTGCCGCATCTTTCTGGATTACAATACTCTCGATATCATTGACATTGATACCCGCTACATAATTGGTTCCTGTAGCACCCGAGTTTGCTAAATCGGTTACCGAAAGTGGCATACCATCAATGATGTACAAAGGCGAGCTCATGGTATTTGCCAAATCAATTTCGGAGTTTAAATCAGGAGAAATGGTTGAGTTACCTCTGATGGTAAATGTGTTACGTGCTCCTGGTTCACCTGTAAAGTTCTGGATATTTACACCGGCTACACGACCTTGCAACAAACTCTCAAAACTTGGCGCAGGTAGATCTTCGATTGTTTTTCCGGAAATAACCTGAACTGCACCGGTTGATTTTTTTGCAGATTGTCTTTGGTATCCTACTACAACGACCTCATCCAATGCTGAATTATCAGTAGCTAATACAATACTGATCCCTTTTTCAGATTGAACCTGCTGTTCTTTGGACTTAAATCCAATACCTCGGACAACGATGGTTGTTGGTAATTTTTGGACTTTTAGTGTAAATACGCCATCACTCCCGGTGGCGGCCTGGTTGGTTGTTCCTTTCTCGGATACTGTAATCCCAGGTAGTACCCCTCCTTTGTCGTCTTTTATTGTTCCAGTAATATTAGTTACCTGTGCAAACAATAAATTACATGACATCAAAAAGAAGAGAAAAATTGGTAAAATTTTCTTCATAACAATTGATTTGGTTAGTAAATTTTAGGTTAATTTACAGCAATTGAAATGGTAACTCAAATTTTACATTGACTTAACTTACTTATTAGGAATAATAATTAAGTTAAAAACATAGCAAACGTTTGTTCTATTTTTAAACAATCGATTGCGCAATCTATACGAATTTTTTTCCTAATTACAGGAAATTTTTACAATTTTTAACAAATTTATTTGATGCAAATTTTCCCCTTTTTAGGACTATTTTACAGTTTATTGTTTCGGACTAATTAATCCGGTTTTTATAAAATAACAGATTAATGTGCTACGCAACTAAACTTAAGTTTTTAAAAAAGTTCTACTTTTAACAAATGCTAAACATTAAAACTTTATGAAATTATTTAATCAAATACAACATCTCTGATTTTAAGATTATTAATAATTTTAGCGCAAAAACTAAAACGCCAAAGTTGTAAACTTTAGCGTTTCTATTGGGTACTTTAAGAAAGAATACTTTTTTATCCACACTGACTAATAACGTGTCTATCTTGTTGTATCTGGAGGTCTAAAACATCAAAAATTTCTGTTTCTTCATAGCGTGTCGCAACCGAAAGAAGAATATCTTCACAATGGGCTTTAAATGTTTCATGCACCAGTTCCACGGTGTTATTCTCGCCTGAAAGGTGTGTTAACATTAAGTGTTTGAGACGGGCTGACCGATATTTATTAAATAACTCTAACGCAACTGCATTGGAAAGATGCCCCCAGCCGCTACTGATTCTATTTTTTAAAAAATAGGAATATCGCCCATTTCTAAGCATCTCTTCATCGAAATTGGATTCTAGCAATAGTACATCTGCATGTTTGATGACATGCTGCACATTTGAACACGGACGGCCTATATCGGTCAACACACCAATATTATGCGTTCCATCGGAAATCAAAAAACTGCATGGTTCTTTTGCATCGTGATATTTAGGTATACCATAAATCTTCATCTCTCCGATCTCGGTGACGGCATCTGGAGTAATGATATGCACCAAATGACCAGGCAGATGCAATCTTGTTCCATCGTAACTGCCCTGAGTGATATACACGGGTATATTATATTTTTTGACAAACACAGATAAACCCCGAATATGATCCGTATGTTCATGGGTAATAAAAACAGCCTTGATCTGAGTTGGAATTATCCCAAGATTATACATACGGAGATGAATGTGCTTATTATTAATACCTGCATCTACTAGAATAGCTGTATCGCCTTTCGCGATATAATAACAATTTCCATTACTGCCTGAGGCAATAGCACAATACTTCATATGTATTTCATTTATTCGTTATTGACATTTATATTGCATGATCAGACCTAATTCATGCAACATAAATATTTTTATGACAATGGATTCTTTATCATTAACATTCCGGTAAACTTAACGGAATCTGTACAGCCAAACCGCCATCTGCCGTTTCTTTATATTTAACGTTCATATCTAACGCGGTCTGCCACATGGTCTTCACGACTGTGTCGAGACTGACTTTGGCTTTATCCGGGTTGGATTGCAGGGCCAACTGCGCAGCTGTGATAGCCTTTATAGCTCCCATCGTATTTCGCTCAATACATGGTATCTGTACTAAACCTCCAATAGGATCACATGTTAGGCCCAAATGATGTTCCATGGCGATTTCTGCGGCCATAAGCACCTGTCTTTGTGATCCGCCGAGACATTCGGTCAATGCTCCAGCTGCCATTGCTGATGATACTCCAATCTCAGCCTGACATCCGCCCATAGCGGCAGAAATAGTTGCTCCTTTTTTAAATATGGAACCGATTTCGGAAGCTGTCAGAATAAACTGAATAATTTTATCTTCTGAATCTCCATTATGGAAGGTAATAAAATATTGCAATACGGCAGGAATAACACCAGACGCTCCATTTGTTGGCGCGGTAACGACTCTTCCAAATGAAGCATTTTCTTCATTAACGGCCAAAGCAAAACAACTTACCCAATCCAGGATATATTGAAAATTCTCCCCTCCTGCTTTTATTGCTGCGATCCAGCTTTCATAATCGTGATAGCTTCGGTTTTTAAGCAATCGCTGATTCAGTTTTGCGGCTCTTCTTTCTACATTAAGTCCCCCTGGAAGTGTTCCCGCTGTATGGCACCCGCGGTATATACATTCGTATATGGTTTTATAGATATTTAATACGCCGGCGCGCGTTTCTTCTTCTTCACGCCAAGCATGTTCATTTTCTAATACGAGTTCTGAGATTTTCAAACCAGTCTTACGGCACCAATGCAATAAATCCTGCGCGGTATCTACCGGAAAAGGTAGATCGACCTCTGCTGAAGAACTGCTCTCATCATTTTCCTGAACAACAAATCCACCACCAATTGAATAATAGGTTTCACTAAGAGCCTTTCCATTATTCAAAAATGCCTGAAAAGTAACCGCATTGGGGTGAAAAGGTAAGCTTTCACTATATAAAAAAAGTAAATCTTCTTTGTATGTAAATGGAATGGTATGTGTACCAGCCAAGCGCAACTGATTTACAGATTTGATATGTTCTACTTTTGGTGTTACTTGATTGACATCAAAAGTTACAGGGTCATCTCCGCTTAAACCCAACATGACAGCAATATCTGTTCCGTGCCCTGTACCTGTTTTGGCTAAAGATCCGTATAATAATATCTTAACAGATTCGACGTTATTAAGTACATCCTTATCCTGCAGTACTTTTGTGAACTGCTGTGCCGCACGCCAGGGACCTAAGGTATGTGAACTGGAGGGTCCAATACCTATTTTAAACATATCAAAAACGGAAATTTGCTCTTTGCTCATGCTATACTAATAAAAGCGCTATAAAAATAATGTTTTTAGGACAGTCCAAAAACATTGCAATTTACAGAATATTAAACAACCACAAAGTTCTTACAAAGATTTAATACTTTATCAATAAAGCTTAATTATCTTTGTTAACTTATCATTAAACAAATGAGAATTAAACACGTTCTGCACTTACTTGGAGTATTTTTTTTAATAGCATCAACAGCACAACTTTTATTCGCTCAACCTAGCCCCAAAAGAGAAGTTCGCGGTGTTTGGATTGCCACTATAGGTAATATTGACTGGCCAACAGTCGCCACTGGCACTAATGTTGAAAAACAGAAACAAGAGCTGATACAAATACTTGACCAGCACAAAAAGTCGGGTATGAATACTATTCTTTTTCAGATTCGACCTGCCGCAGACGCTTTCTATGGTCGTGGTAGAGAAGGGTGGAGCCGTTATTTAACGGGGAAACAAGGAAAGGCTCCTGAACCTTTTTATGACCCTTTGGATTTCATTATCGCTGAATGCCATAAAAGAGGGATGGAACTGCATGCTTGGATCAACCCATACCGTGCTTCAACAACTCTAAACCCGAATCATTTTTCAGAAGATCATATCACGAAAAAGAAACCCGAATGGTTTTTTACATACGCTGGAAAAAAGTTATTTAATCCGGGAATACCGGAGGTGCGTCAATATATCATCGATGTCATCATGGATGTCGTGAGCAATTATGATATTGATGGTGTTCATTTTGATGATTATTTTTATCCCTACCCCGACAGCCGCAACACAGCTATTCCGGACCGCTTAACGTTTGGCCAATACAGCAACAACTTTTCAAATATAGAGGATTGGCGCAGAAATAATGTCGATGTGCTTATTCACGATCTGGGCGTTGCGATCAAAGCTAAAAAACCTTATGTAAAATACGGTGTTAGTCCTTTTGGTATCTGGGATAATAAGGATGCAAACCGTGACGGTTCTAATACACATGGTTTAAGTGGTTACCGGACTTTATTTGCGGATGGCGTGAAATGGATCAAAGAGGGTTGGATAGACTACATCAATCCCCAGATTTATTTTCCTTTCCAAAACCGTGCTGCCGCTTATGAAATTCTGGTTGAATGGTGGCAACATCATACTTATGGACGACACTTTTATATCGGTCATGGTGCTTATCGCGTGAATGAGCAAAAACCAGGATGGACTGACCGAAGCCAAATTCCGCGTCAGATCCGTTTTTTAAGAGAACAACAGAATGTACAGGGAAGTATCTTCTTTAGTTCAAAATCTTTAACGGACAATCTTGCCGGTCTTCAGGATTCTTTGCAACGTAATTTGTATAAAACATCGGCTTTGCCTCCGACGATGCCGTGGATCGACAGTATCCCTCCCAATGCACCTTTTGGATTACAGTTGAGGTCTTCAGAAAACACAAAATTAAATCACCTAGTCTGGCAAAAACCCGATCGTGCGTCTGATGGTCAATCTGCTTATGGCTATATTGTTTACCGATTTAAAGAAGGGGATCAACCTGATTTGAGTAATAGTAAGAATATCATCCATATTTCTTATAATGAGGATGACCTTCAATTTGATGATAGTGACCTGGATATAAATCAACAGTACTATTATATGGTGACGGCACTGGACCGAATGAAAAATGAGAGTGAACCATCTAACATAAGAAGTACCCAAAAAACTCATCTATATAGTACAAATCAAGAAGTAACGCGGCAACAATAAAAAGTTATACAGTACTGGTTTCAAAATATGACAAAAAGAAAGCCGATTAGTATATAATCGGCTTTTTTGTTATTTTAATAAAGCATTACGGTATTCATCTGTTATAGCCGGCAATTGGATTTCTTGTCCTTCTTTTTTTAAGGAGTCTGCAAATGCATTGGTATTGGCTATTGCTTTCAAATAAGCTGCAACCACAGCATCCGAAACCGCAATTTCTTTTCCTTCTTTGATATTTGCGATATATTGATTGTCGACCAATTTAACTTGTCCAAAAAAACGATAAGCAGCGGCTTTTAATAGTCCTAAATCTTCTTTCGACAATTCTTCAATTCGAGCTCCAGGAGGCAATTTAACATCTATAAAGGCTTTGCCTTTCGCTAAAGTATCAATGGGCTTGTCTAATGGGATTGCCGTTAATGAGGCAAGGTTCAGAACGGGTACTCCCGCTTCTTGTTTGTTTTGGCAACTGACCATTAACACGGTCGCTACGATAAGGGTTAAAAAAGTACGCATGTACAATAGTAAACATAAAAAGGGCTTTTCAACGAATTGAAAAGCCCTTTTTAAGATATCCTTACACTGCTATTACTTTAGTAATTCTGCTAATTTAGCTTCTAAAGCTTCACCTCGTAAATTAGAGGCAACAATCTTTCCTGTCGGATCGATTAAAAAGTTCTGTGGAATACCACGCACTTCATATAATCCTACTGGAGCAGATTTCCAGCCTTGCAAATCTGATACTTGTGGCCACTGTCCTAATTGATCATCTGCAATCGCTTTCAACCAGGCGTCTTTTTTACCTGGATTATCTAAAGAGACTCCAAATACAGTAAAGTTCTTGTCTTTAAATTTATTAAATGCTGCTACAACATTAGGGTTCTCTTGGCGACATGGTCCGCACCAGCTCGCCCAGAAGTCTAATAATACATATTTACCTCTTAAAGAAGAAAGAGAAACCTGATTGCCTGCAGTATCAGGCAATGTAAAGTCCGGTGCTACAGCTCCGATAGCTACTGCTTTTAACTTTTCAATTCTTGTTGCTAATTCTTTACCTTTTTTACTGTTTTTTAGCTCTGCTGATAACGCTTGATAACTTGGAATAATCAATGAATTGACATTTTCAGCATCTAATTTATCTCCTAATAAATCCAATGTAATGAAACTTGATTTATTATTTTTAATAAACTGCTCGTCCACCAATTCTTGTTTCTCATTGATTTCTCCGGCTTCTTTTTGCAGACCTGCAATAAAAGTCTGGTCATTACGCTGTTCTTCAGTAGCTTCTGAATAACGCTTATTTAATGCCTGAAACCCCTCTGAGAAAGGCTTAACAGCAGTTTGGTATTTTGCAAAATCATTATTGATCGCATTACCCGAAATAACTGCATTTTTCATCTCACCAGTAGATTCTACTTTGATCACTCCATTTGACAGGTATACTTGTGTCAAATCAGGATTTTGTATTTCTTTGATGCTAGTTCCGTCTGCTGAAAGAATTAAGTACGCTTTAACAGGTCCAGCAACTGTACCGTTAAATTTAAACTGTCCACCTGTTACTGTTGTTGAATCTATTTTGCGCGCATTGTTTTCAGCATATTGCATAAACACTTTTGCTTTATCTGTCGCTCCTTGTATTTTACCTGTTACGGTAAAATTCTCTTGTGCAAAAATTAAAGTCGGGATAAGTCCTAATCCCAATAATATTCCTTTTTTCATCTGTATATAATTTGACATTTATTACTTCATTTACATGGGTTGGATTACCATCTGCCGCTGGCACCGCCACCACCGAAGCCACCGCCACCAAAACCGCCGAAACCACCACTATCTCCACCGCCACCAAAGCCGCCACCTCCGGAACCACCTCGTCCAAGTGTATTTAAGAGTGTCCACCAAAACAGATCGGAAGTTCCTGTACCATTCATGACTTTACCACCACCATTTCCACCGTTTCCTCCTTTTCTAGAAATCACTGCGATGACAATGATAACAATAACAATGACGATCAACATCTTTGAAGTGCCTCCCTTTCCTTGGGGTTGCTTAGGATCTGCTTTATACTCTCCTTTTGTATAGGAAATCAGAGCATCTGTTGCCTTATTAACTCCTGAAAAATAATCCTGCGCACGGAAAGCTGGCTTTATTTCGTTTTCAATGATGAGATGTGCGATCGCATCAGGAACAGCACCTTCTATACCATACCCTGTCTGAATAGTGACAGCACGATCTCCAATTGCGGCAAGCAACAGTATTCCTGTGTTGTACTTTTTATTTCCTATGCCCCACTTTTGAGCTAGTCTTACGGCATAATCACTGATATCATAAGATCCTGTTGAATTCATCAAGACTACCGCAATCTGTATGGAAGTAGAGTCTTCAAAAGCCAGGAGTTTTTGCTCTAACTGCTGTACCTGAGTGGGCGATAATGTGTTTGTATAATCGTTGACCAATCTGTTGGATGTCGCCGGAAAATCATCTTGTGCAAATACACCTGCAATACTAAATAGTACTGCGACTGCCGTCATGACAAAAATACGTATGGCTGACAATCTAATTTTGGTCAATGACCTATATTCTTTTCGTTTATCCATTTTTTATTTATCGCCAAAAACAATATCATTCGGTAATTCATTAATATCATCGTCTTCTCGTGGATAAAATTTCGCCAGTTGTTCGCCTGCATGCTCAATGCCTTGGATCAAACCATTCACATATTGTGCATTCCGAAATTCCTGAACCATAATTTCTTTCGTTTTCTCCCAGAAATCGTCCCCTACTTTCTTGTGAATCCCTGCATCTCCTATAACGGAAAATTTATGGTCTTCGTGTGCTAAGTAGATTAAAACTCCATTTCTTAAAGCGGTCTTATGCATATCCAACTTTTCAAAATAGTGGGTTGCACGTTCGAAAACTTCTCCAGGACAGTGTTTCTCAACAACCACACGGATCTCACCGGAAGTTTTATTTTCCGCGATACTGATCGCATGTACTACTTTTTCCTGCTCTTCTGATGAAAATGTTCCCATTACTAAAGTCTTTTTTAAATAAAAAAAGATGAATGCGTGCACAAATTTCGGCCATCATTCATCTTTTCTAGTAAACTAATACGCTGTATTTAGAAAGATACTGCTGGCGCTTTATCCGCACCTTCTTGTGCTGTGAAAGTTCCTTTTGCTTTAAAGCCAAACATGCCAGCCATCAAATTGTTAGGAAAACTTCTTACAGTTGTATTGAACTGCTGTACCGCTTCATTGTAAGCTCTACGTTCGGTTGAAATTCTATTTTCAGTACCTTCTAATTGCGCTTGCAATTCTAAAAAGTTTTGATTTGCTTTCAAATCTGGGTAAGCTTCTACTGTAGCCATTAACTTACTTAAAGATCCTGAAAACTGGTCCTGTACTTTTTGATATTGTGCAATTGTTTCTTCATTCAAATTGGTAGGATCTACCGTGATAGAAGTCGCCTTGGCACGTGCTTCAACAACAGCTGTTAATGTACTTTCTTCGTGCTTTGCTGCTCCTTTTACGGTATTTACCAAATTCGGAACTAAATCTGCACGTCTCTGATATGCATTTTCAACTTGAGCCCATTTTCCTTTTACATTTTCATCTTGCGATACCATTGTATTGTATCCGCATGAACTGAAAGATAATGCGACCATTAAACCAAAGAATGCGACTAATAATCTTTTCATTTTTTGTTGAATTAATATATTTCAAATTAAATTTTGATGGAAAGCTTACTACAAAGCTCATACCACTCCTACGAATATAAGAATAATTTTAGGCGTTAAGTATTTATAACTAAAAAAATACAGCAGTTATCCTTAACTTTGGGCTGTTTTTGGGATAAAAACCCAGCAAGAAATTTATGCAGAAAGAAATTGAACTGGCTATCGCTCCGGAAAGAATCGAGGACGAGAATTATATTCTAATTCAAGGTTCTAAAGCCTTGAAAATAAATGGTGAGCGCATTAAAGGATTTAAAATTCGTAAGCGTTCTATTGATGCCCGTAGCCGACATGTCGTTTTTAGAGCGCGTATTATATTTTTTATCGACGAAGAGCCTATAAATGAAGTTTTTGAAACCCACTTTAAATCGGTCCATAACGCACAACCTGTGTTAATTATTGGTGCTGGTCCTGCAGGTTTATTTGCCGCGCTACAATGTTTGGAAAAAGGGCTTAAACCTATTATTGTTGAACGTGGTAAAGCTGTGCAGGATCGCCGTCGTGACCTTGCGAAGTTAAACCGCGAAGGTATTGTTGATGAAGACTCCAATTATTGTTTTGGTGAAGGTGGTGCCGGTACATATTCTGATGGAAAGCTATATACCCGCTCGGATAAACGTGGTGATGTTGAGAAAGTACTTAAACTTTTTGTTGCCCATGGTGCTAATGAAGATATTTTGGTCAATGCACGCCCACATATCGGAACGAACAAGTTACCTCATATTATTCAGGACATCCGAGAAACGATTATCGCCCATGGTGGCGAGGTTATTTTTGAACAACGTGTGGTCGATATCAATACGGAAAATAATCAGGTTACAGGTGTCACACTTGCAAGTGGAAAACAATTGAAATCAAATCATGTCATTGTAGCTACAGGACACTCGGCACGTGATATTTTCGAACTTTTCCGTAATAAAAACTGGTTACTTGAGGCTAAAGCTTTTGCTCTGGGTGTTCGAATTGAGCATCCGCAGGAGATTATTGATCAAGCACAGTATCATTGTGAAGTCCGAAGCGAGCATCTTCCACCGGCTTATTATAGTCTTGTGGAACAGGTAAATGGCCGTGGGGTCTTTTCATTCTGTATGTGTCCAGGTGGGGTCATTGCTCCTTGTTCTACTGCAGACAATGAAATCGTTGTGAATGGCTGGTCGCCATCGAAACGGAATAATCCGCACGCCAATTCGGGTACTGTTATCCAAATCAACCTGGAGGATGTTCCGGGATCGGAAAGCGATCCATTTGCTTTGTTGGATTTCCAACGTGAAATAGAAAAACGTGCTTTTGAAGCTGGTGGTGGAAAAATGGTGGCTCCTGCGCAACGGATGATTGATTTTGTTGAGGGGCGGATATCCAAAGATCTTCCGGAAAACTCTTATAAACCCGGTACGGTTTCTGCTGATTTAACTCAGGTGTTACCAAAATTTGTGTACGAAGCATTACGCGGTGCATTGCCTATCTTCGGTAAAAAGATGAAAGGTTACTATACCAATGAGGCTATCCTTGTTGCTGTAGAATCCCGAACTTCTTCACCCGTCCGTATTCCCCGTGATAAGTTATCTTTACAACACCCTGAAATTAAAGGTCTTTACCCTTGTGCTGAAGGGGCAGGTTATGCTGGGGGTATTATTTCCGCTGCTATTGATGGTATGAACTGTGCCAATGCGATCAATTAAATTGATAAAATATTAAATTGGTCTTGCAAAAATTCAAATAAAGCCGTATTTTTGTAAGACCAACGCGAAAGTAGCTCAGTTGGTAGAGCACAACCTTGCCAAGGTTGGGGTCGCGAGTTCGAATCTCGTCTTTCGCTCAAAATAAAAAAGCTTCCAAAATTTGGAAGCTTTTTTATTTTATACTGTTTCGTTATGGGGCACTTTTTTTCCCAGTCGCATGACAGCTGGTGTAAAAAAGGACAATACGCCTACAATCATCATCAATAATCCTGCGATCACAAAAGCGTTGGCTACTCCAATTACATCTGCTATCATACCCGTAAAAAGCAATCCGATGACACTTGGCAGAATAGCAAGGCTAAAATAGAGCGAAAATACGCGACCTAACATTTGGGGTACGACTTCTTCTTGTATGGTCGTCATAAAAGATGCTGAGAACAGCGACATGGATACACCGCCTATTCCAGTCACAATTACAAATGGAATGAACCAGGTGGATGGGAACCAACCTGAAAAAGCAAATGTCAATCCCAGTACAATATGCATGGTATTGATCATGATTACTTTCGAGAAGTTCACTTTAAATGCTCCCAATAATCCTCCTCCCATTAACATGCCTACTCCCCATATAATTTCAATCACACTCATCTCCCACTTTCCGCCATTAAAATGATCGATTGTCAAAAGTGGAAACATAATAGCGATCGGCATAACACAAAAAGTAGCGATCATGGCGTATAAAAACAATAGGCTCAAACCACGATTATGGTAGATGGCCTGCATACCTTGTTTTAGATCACTCCATGCCTGTCCAAAGGTTAATTTAGATTCAACCTTTAAATGAGGAATGGTAACAAAGAATAACGATACTATTGCAACTGCCGCACCGATAACATCGAGATAAAGCACTTGAGCGATTGAAAAATAAGTAATCGCCAATGTTCCTAATGCAGGCCCAGCAATACTACTGACGGACTGAAGCATCTGATTTATTCCAGATACACGTAGCAATTTATCTTCCGGAACCATCAGTGGTGCTATTGCCTGCATAGCTGGTGCATGAAAAGCGGCTCCAATGGAACGACAAGTTAGCAACAGATAGATCAGCGATAGTCCTACTGCAGCCTCCTGCAGTACAAAAGTCATCATTAAGGTACATAAAGCAATAAATGCATCTGCGAAAATCATTACCTTTTTCCGGTCCCAGCGATCTATTAAAACACCTACAAAGGGTCCAATAAGTGCCTGTGGCAATAAGCCTGCAATACCTGCTAAAGCCAATACCTCGGCCGACTTATGCGTTAAACTCAACCAGACAATCACAGCAAAATTGACAGCAGAGCTCGTCAACAGTGACACAAATTGTCCAATCCAAATATACATATAGGTTTGAAACCAATTTTTCTTTTCCATAAAATAATAAAGTAAAATACAACCTTAAATGATGCGAAATATCATTTACTAAAAAAACTATTTACTTGACTGAGCTAAAATCATCAAGGAATAAAATAAAACGTTGTATATAAAGCGACTTTCATAACGATGCAAATTTACAAAAATTTGCTAACTTTAAGATTAGCAACATCCTATAAATTATGAAAGTTTTCAGAAGCAGGCAAGACCCTTTGATGGAGGCCACGATCATTGGCCTTATTTTATCCATGATAATCATGATGATCGTTACACTTCGTACTGAACAAGCTACTTTTATAGAATTTGTGACTATAATAGGTCTCCCGACATTCTTCATGGCCATATTATTACTACCACGACCGAGGTATTCAATAGACAGTCAATATCTTACTTATCAATCGGATATCTTTAGAGGAAAGATCGCCATAAAGAAAATTTACAAAATAGAGGTTGGAAAGACTTTATGGGTGGGCTTCAAGCCCGCGGCAGCCCGTAAAGGGCTGATCGTACATTATAATAAATATAAAGAAATATACATCAGTCCAGATGGTAATGATGATTTTTTGTATGAATTAATGCAATACAATCCTGCTATTAAAATCGTGCGACCTGCTTAATCAGCGGTCCAACCACATCTGAAAATCGGATGATTTATCTTCACTCACGATAACCTCGATACCAGCTGGCAATGCTGGTTGTAACTGGAGCCTTATGCGATTACGTGCTACTTTGAGCATATCGACAATGGCATCTATTTGGATAATGAATTTGCGATTGACCTGAAAAAAGAATGTTGGATCCAGGCGCGACACTAGCCCTGTTATGGTATCGTCGACAATAAACTGATCTCCATCTTTTGTGTAGCCGTACAATATTTTATCTTCAGCCATAAAATAGGCAATTTCTGTTGTCGGTATCGATTTTAACCGCATACCATACCGTACTAGAAAACGAGTTTTGTATTGAATCTCCTTGGTCTCCTGGACGATAAACGGAACGACTTTATCAAGTGCTTGTTGCAACTCGTCGTCGTCATACGGCTTCAACAAATAGGCATAACCTTGATTTTGAAAAGCTTTTAAGGCGTAATCTTCAAACGCTGTTGTAAAAATAACAGGTGCCTGTACTTTGACTTGGTCAAATATTTCGAAACTCAATCCATCACCGAGCTGCACATCCATAAAAATGAGATCGACTTCATTTTTAAGCAACCAATCGGCAGCTTCACGCACTGTTGTTATAATCGTAGATTGAAATTTCGTAGCAATCACTTGGTCTAATTTCTCCAATAGACTTTCTGAGGCCCAATTTTCATCTTCTACGATTAATATCTTTTTAAACATGTGCTGAATTTAAAAAAAAATCCCCATTCTTTTGAGAATGGGGATCGGAATTTATGAAATTGCTCTAATTTTATAAATCTGGATTATTAGATATCGCTTCTTTCGGATAACGAATGACATAACGTGGGTCATTTTCATTTAACGTATAGTTCCTAGACTGATAGCTATGTACAATCTCGGGTCTTGTCGTACGTTTTAAATCGTACCAACGTAACCCTTCCAAAGCAAGTTCGCGCGCACGCTCATCTAAGATAAAAGTAATCAGCTCTGCATTTGAAAGCGTAGCCAATTTAGCTTGAGCAGTTGCAAAAGCCGTTACGGTCAATCTATTTTTTAATAAGGTTGTTAAAGAAGCCATTGCTTGTTCTGTTTGACCTAATCGAGCAGCTGTTTCAGCTTTGATCAAATACAACTCTGCATTTCTAAAGGTCACATTAAAACGATTATTTCCACCTTTTTTAGATACAATATTATCATCCCATCTTTTTTCAAAATAACGTACAAGGCGTAAGTCGCCCCTGTCGTATTTCGTCAACAATACTGGACTGATCAAAGTGGAACTTGATACACTGGATTTTCCCACTTCTTCCCAGGCCTGAATCATTTCTTTGGATTCAAAATCATTTGGCAATTTAGAATTTGCATCATTTAGGTTTTCTAGGTTTGCATTGATAGCTAAACCCCGATCTGCCGCTTGCGCTGCTAATTCCCATTCGCCACGATATAATCTTAAACGAGCTTCAAAAGCATCATAAGCGCGACGACTGAATCTATACTTTACATTAGTTACTTGATCAGTCACTTGAAGTAAAACAGATGCTTCTTCCATATCCGCTAAAATTTGCTGGTACACTTTTTCTACAGTGGCAGGAGCAAACAATTGCTCTAAGTCTACTTTAATAGAAATGGGCACACCACGATCTGTTAATGCAGTTGCGACATTATAATTATCGGCATAGGTATTTAGCAATTCGAAGTGAGCATAAGCTCGTAATAAATACGCTTCCGCACGTATTTGCTTTACAGCATCTGTATCACCTACTTTTTCTTTAGCCTCGGCAATGATGTGATTGGCATAGAAGATACTTTTATAGAATGTTTCCCAAGCCATTGGTTGTGTATTTCGATCAGGATTTTGATCATTCCATAAATAAAGATCTTTCAGAGTCGCTAAGTCAGTAGAAAATTCATCCAATAACAACTCGTCGGTACGTAGGGTTAAGAATGATTTATGCTCTGGATAAACTTTATAACCACTAAACATCAAAGCTCTAAAATCAGCTTCCGTAGTAGGAACTACTGTTCCTACTGGTTGTATATCTAAGTATTTATTGCAAGAAGCAGTTGTTAAACTTACAGCTAGCAATGCGATATATATTAATTTTTTTTTCATGGATTTTTAATTAAAATGATGCCGTTAAACCAAAAGCAAATGATTTGGAAATGGGTTGCGCATAATTATTACCATATGTCTCTGGATCGAAGTAACCTTTATAGTCCGAACCAAAAACGAACAAATTACGTCCTTCAATGTTAAAACGAATCTTTGATGCTTGAACTTTGCTGGAAAGCGATTTAGGCAACGTATATCCTAATCTTATGCTGTTGATACGTAAATAACTCATCTTTTTAGACCAGATATCTAAATACTTGAAAGAGTTTGAGGGATCATTTCCATCCATCCAACTATACGCCATCCAGCGATCATTCGCTTCAGCACTTGTCGAGCCTATTGCGATAAAGTCTTGCGAACCTGGAGTCAATGCCTGCAATACATCTCTCGTATAATTGGATCCGCGATCTATTATAGCTGGATTATAGCTTGGACTGCGACGCATCCATTGATCGATATTGAATACAACTGAAACTGCTAAATCAAAATTAGCATATCGGAACCGGTTGGTCATACCCCCTACAAATTTAGGGTCCATACTACCTCTGTATTTGAATTTTTCCTGATAATCATTATTTTTCATCGTAGAATTCACAAAAATACCTGGCGCTATGTCTGCGTAGGGATCGAAAAGTTGAAAGTAATCTTCATAAGATACAACAGCGCCTTGATCATTGTAAAATTGAGGTAATCCATCGGCATCCAAACCGGCTGTTTCAATTTCATACATGGCATTGATGGGGTAACCTGCGCGCGCATCTACATTGTATGCTGTCGGATTAGCCATAACGCGTTTTAACTTATTTCGGTTTTGAGCAATATTAAAATCAGTCGACCAAGTAAAACGATCTGTTACAATATTTTGACTACTGATCGATAATTCTATACCATCATTGTTAACAGAAGCCCAGTTACGTGATACATTCGGAAATCCATTTTCTAATGGTAATTGACTTGTTCCAACCAAATCTGTTGAAGTACGATTATAGTAATCTACCGTAAATTGTACTCTATTTCTTAGAATACCTAAATCAAATCCTACATTCCAAGACTGCGTACGTTCCCAACGTAATTTATCATTAGCGGGCATACCAACTACAATGCTTTCTTCGCTATTTCCAGGCAACATAGACCCAGTACTATAATCCCCAATAATAAATGGATAAGAATTACGATCAATATTTCCTTGTATACCATAAGATCCTCGGAATTTCAGATTTGAGATCCATTCCTGATCTTTTAAAAAATCCTCTTCTTTTGCATTCCATGATCCCGATAGTGACCAGATCGGCAAGAATCTGTACTTCGGATCGACCCCAAACATATTGGAACCGTCGTAACGGATACTACCATATGCATTGTATTTACGATCATAACTATATGAAGCATTGGCGTAAAATGATGCATAAGAAGATTCACCTATCGTTTTAGCATATTGCTGATACATTTTATTATTAGCAAAATTACTATTTGGGAACAAAATTGTTTGAGACGTTAAAGTTTTTGGATTGAAGCCAAAGCCACGTGCCATTGTACCTGTACTTTTTGATCTCCTTAGTTCTGTACCAGCCATAATTTCGATATCGTGGTGATCATTAAATTTGCGAGTGAACTGTGCAAAAGATTTCCAGTTGTATTGAAAAATACTGTTTTTATCATTTTGAATCGTACCACCGTCTGGAAGAAAATATTTTGTTGTTTTTGAGGCACTATCATAATAACGTGTTTGTGCTCTAAACTTTCTTGTGTTATAACTTTCTTTATCGGCAAACCTTTCCGTACCAGACTCTTCAAACTGCAAGCCCAATTCCGTACGTAAAGATAAAGACGGTAATAACTGATATGTCAAATTCGCAATTGCTTTTAAACTCTTATTGTTCAAATTATAGTTTGTATTTGTTCGTTCCTCAAGCGCATTGAAAGGAATATACGTATCTCTTTCGTACCCTACGATATCTGGATCATACACATAATTACCATGTGCGTCTCTTGGTGTCAAATATGGGTTAACTGTACGCGCGTAGGTGTTGGGATTCGTAAAAGCATCACGATCTTGAATGAAGTTATTACGATCTGTAGATGATCCCAGTAGATTAATACCCGCCTTCAATTTATTACTGATTCTGAAGTTATTATTTAAAGTCAATGAATAACGACGCATACCAACACCTTTTGTAGTTGCCTGTTCATCATAAAATCCTCCTGACAAATAAAAATCATGTCCATCAGATCCACCGGATATTGCAGCTGTATATTGTTGATTCAAAGCTGTACGATACAGTTCATCACCCCAATTATGATTCTGACTGCGTAATTGACTAATAGCAGCTTGGGTTGTTGTCGACAAACCACTCAAACCAAACTGACGATAGGTATCCAATTCATTATTCGCACTCAATAAACGCGCAATCGCACCTTGATTAGTACGATATGTCAAATCCGAACGATTGGCCATTCCTAATTCAAAATCAACCTTTTCTGATGCGTTCATCAGGTTGAGTTTTGTAAAATCAGGTTTCTGCGTAACGAAACTATTTGCGGATACGGAAACCTGCGTAGGTCCTTTCTTACCTTTTTTGGTTGTAATGACGATAACACCATTAGCTGCTCTAGCCCCATAAATTGAAGTTGCTGCGGCATCTTTTAATACGGTGATATCCGCAATATCATCTGGATTGATCCCTGCAATCGGTAAATTCGACAGATTATTCAAATTATCTTTATCAAAAGTATTTGGCAATGCTGTTCCTTCAATCGGTAAACCATCGATTACCCATAAAGGATCCTGTGTTCCGTTTAAAGATACAGTACCACGGATACGAATCTTTGGAGCACTGTTCGGCCCCCCGTTCAGGTTACTTAATTGTAAACCCGCTACCTGTCCTTCCAATAATTGATCAATACTAGACACACCTGTTTGCTTGATATCGTCTAATTTCACCTTGTTATAAGCTGTCGTGTTCTTGACCTTACTGATATTGGTATACCCTGTTACGATCACTTCTTCCAAAGCCTTATCTGCAGCTTCCAAAAAGATCGTATTGTATACCTTTGCTACCTGAACTTGCTTATTTTGGTATCCAACAAAGGACACTGTAAAATATTTAACGTCCGTCGGTACAGTTAGCGTAAAATTACCAGCGTTGTCAGTCACTGCTCCCAATGCAGATTGTTGTATTTGACCAACTACGCCCGTAGATTCCCCTACTGCTGTGCTTTCAATAAAAACGGTAGCACCTAATATCGGTGTTTGCGTTTTGCTATCCAACACTTTTCCCTTTAGGGTTATCGTTTCCTGTGCAAACGAAGTCAGTTGCACGCAAGAAAAGACGACAAAGAGTAAGAATTTGTTCATTTGTTTTTATATATAGATTTTTGTTAATTATTCACATTTAACGAACTATTGATCCGCATTAACAGGTCCTGATAATGTGCCTGAGTGGTGAAATCTCCTGAAGACTGCGCTGTTTTTAACAACTTCTGAATCTGGATTAATTCCGCTCGTTTCACGGTCAGCATTTCAGATGTTCTGCTCAGACCTGAAACATGGACATTGCGTAAATCATGTTCATCAGAATTAGCATGTGCTGTTGCATGTACCGGACAGAACGCTGGTTTAGCCGCTTTCATAAATTGATCTACAAAAGACAATTTTTTCGTATTCAATTTATCCATACTTTTATTATTGGTTACCAATAATATATCGATATAGTTCTGTTGCAACATACGGGCATCAATATCTAAATTCTGCTTTTTTAAAGTTTTTGCAAAGATCTCCTGACGTAATGTTTTCAGAAATTCTTCTACGCTCCATGCTTGAGCACGTCCGAAAAGTAGTTCCATCTCGGTCATGCGCAATAAGCGCTGATCTTGAAGTAAATTATATAATAAGCTGTATTGAAATTCTCTTTTTAATGTATACGGAGCATACTCGAAAGAACCTACTGGACTATCTTTTAATGGGAATGTTTTTGTCATCAATTCTTTTCGGAACAACCATTCTGGCAAAGTAAAAACGTTTTCTTTTAAGTAAGCTAATGCTTCTACTTGTTTCTGGCGTGGCACTGGTGCATATGCGTCTTTGCCGTCACCTAAAACAGGGTTATTGAGATAGATACCACCGATATTGTTGGAAACATGATCTGCATAAGCATACCATTGACCAATAACTGCCATATATAATTTACCTGCTTTATAGTAATCCTGACCTGAAGTAGTTGTCCAGTTAATGATCTGAGGCATGATACGTTTCAAATTTTTCAAACCATATGTACCAGCAAGCATGGCATTGTCTCCTAAATCTTCTGACTGCGATCTTGGATCAACTGTATTTTTAGGGTCCTGTTGCTCTCCGTACCAATAGTAAGGATTGTCCTGCTTCGACTCAATCTCTTTTTTTAGCAATGGAAGTTCTTCCCATGCTGTCTTGTTCGGGTACCATCGGTAAGCCCAGGCAATTGCATATTTATCATATAGACCAATCACTGGTGTAATAGCCTGTACCTGATCTTCTGGTTGAGCCACATAATTAAAACGGGCATAATCCATGATGGATGTTGCTGTCCCCCCCATCTTTTGTGTAAAGGAAGCTGATCGCAATGAATCTACAGGGAAACTAAAAGACGATCCCATATTATGCTTCAATCCTAATGTATGACCGATCTCGTGTGATGATACAAAGCGGATGGCATGTGCCATTTTCTCATCAGAGAATATGTTACCGCGAACAGATGGATCGATCGTGCCTGTCTGTACACGCATCCATGTATTTAGGGCAGTCATTACATTATGCCACCAGATTACATCTGCTTCTAAGATTTCACCGGTACGTGGATCTACAACTGATGGTCCCATCGCATTGGCTTGTGGAGAAGCTGCATAAGTGATGGCTGATGTATTTGCATCATCGATATCAAAGTCCATTCCTTTTGGAACTTCTTTTGCAATGATGGCCTCTTTAAAGCCGGCCTCTTCAAAGGCTTTTTGCCAATCGTGTACTCCTTCAATAATTTGTTTACGCCATTGCTGTGGAGTAGCTGGATCAATGTAGAAAACTATTGGTTTCTTTGGAACAACCAATTCGCCCGCTAAATAACGTTCCACATCTTCTTCGCGTGGCTCTAAACGCCAGCGTGTTACCAGTTCTCTTTTCTCCATTTCTTGCTGCTTATCTGAAAAATACCAGCGAGGAGTAGTAAAATAACCTACTCTAGGATCTGAGAAACGGGGCTTCATTGCATCTTTAGGCAATTCTAATATATTACTAGTGATGGTTAAACTGATTGGAATGGATTCATTTCCTTCGGTGACACGTGTAGATAATATGGAGCGAATTACAATGTTGTTATCAAATGATTTCATCTGATCGATCAATGATAATGCTGTTTTAGGAGCAGTACCTAATCCAATATTGGTAAATACATCGTTGAAACTTTTCTCAGTTCCATCAAATACTTTATTTATCTTGATAATTACTGATGATGAATCTTTATTATAGCCTTCAATTTTGAATGATTCAATAAACGATGCTGTAAAATTATCGGCGACTGAGCGTGCTATCGCATCTTCTTTAGGTACTTCTACCTGAGGTTTAATTTCACTTGCCCAAATCTCTTTACGTGCTTTTTTTAGGGAGAAACGTATTACTTTATTTTCATAATTCATGCCTTTATTTAAGCCCGCTTCATTCAAAGCTAAAGGCACAGAAGAGATTTTATTGATCAACAAAAAGTCTTTGTCCAGTTTCTCAACCGGTATTTCGAAAAAGAAATCTTTCTCTTTATTAATCACATTAAAAATTCCACTATCAATTTTGGCATTTTTTAGAAACTTGTCGTAAACTAAAGCAGAATCCTTTTTTGTGGAATCAGCGACAACATCTTTCTTTTTACCTAAGCCTAGAGGACTGAGCAGCTGACAAGAATTGAGAATGAAAATAGAAAAGAAACCAAAGCTTGCTAATGCTGAATTTCTTTTGAAAGGCAGATTATTCATTTGTTTAAATTAAAATAGGACTCATAGATATAGGGGGGTGAAGATGCCAATATATTATGGTTCCAAAAAGCGAATCCGAGTGAAGGCGTGAATTTCAGGAGTGAATCCGCAGTTTTACTGGAAGAAATAGTCCAGTGCTCTAAAATTATTATTTTATCTTTATCGACTGTCAATATGGATGAATGGTAGATATACAGTAAAATCAGCATCATGATACTGGATTTCAAACCCTTGTACCTGGTAAAAATCGTAAACATGTGCTATCATTTTGGTTCCATAACCTGCGGCGTCCATATCCGGGTTTTTGAACAATACAGTATTACGAACGACCAATCTTCCTTCCTGCTCTTCAATCGTAATTGATAATGGCTGCTCCTTACTAAGTTCATTGTGTTTGATGGCATTTTCAATTAAAATCTGCAAACTGAATTTCGGAATAAATAAAGATATGACCTCTGGAGTGACGTTGATTTTCAATGGACTTAAGGTATCTACAAAACGTATTTTTTGCATGAAAAAATATTCCTCTGCAAGTGCCAATTCTTCTCTTATCGTTGCTAGACCTGACTCATCACCACTTAAAAACTTCCGGTATACTTTTGCCATCTTCCCAACAAAAACTTTTGCTTGAGCCGGGTCTTTGCCAATTAATTGCTGTAGGGATCCCAAAGCATTAAACAGAAAATGTGGATCTACTTTCCGTTTCAAATTTTCAAAGCGAAGCAAAGCATCTTCTTTTTGATATTCCAGATTTTTTAGCCGCAATCGCTTCGCTTTTCTATTTTGAATGTCAAGCAAAAACATAAAAAATAACATGGTAGCAATACCTATAGCACCTAGAAGGAATGTCTTGTTACTAATATCACGTACATCATCTTCTGTCAGCATCAATAGCACATTCACAAATAATCGATTATTTTCAAATGTTCCTTTGAATTTATATTCATCCAACAGAACTTCCATCAGAATATAGTCTGACATGACCAGATTATTTTTTACTGGATATTGCTTCCAGCTCTTTATTCTTTTTTTTCCTATTTGTTTTTCATCAGGATAAATCAAACATATTCCATTGGCATCATATACTTCAAAATATGCCCGGGTTCCTGGATTTCCAGCCCAAAAATAAGCGTTCAGTTTATGCAGATCTAGTGTCAGCTGAAGAATTCCCTCATCGGTTGGGACATAAACATGTAAATACATCCCTTTTTCACTTTTAATAAATTTTGTTTTTCTGAAATCTTCTGGTAATACTGTACTCTTAATCACGGGATCTACGGCCTTCGGATCGACATACCATTCCAGACTTTTTGAAAAATTAAGACCATCAGATCTCCAATACGTGTAGGCAATGAGAAACTGTCGCACACTGTCTTGATCAATCAGTTTATTCATAAATTTTTGCTGTCCTTCATCAGCAGCAAGCCCCATCAAATGGAAAACACGATCAAAATCATCGAATTCTTTTTGGACTAATTGTGATTTCTCAAATGACATCTCTTTTAAAATCCTCTTGTTTAAAGTGTGTAACCTATGGTCAATGACTCGAAACATCAAGACGTAGATCGAAACTATCACAAATAGCGATAACCCTAAGATTATAAATCGATTACGTTTAAAATAAAATGAAGTTATATATTTATTCATCAACAAAAAGAAATTATTGCTTAACAAGCTTAAAAATTATATATGAAGCATCAAGCGCAATACTAATACTTGTAGAAAAGTGAAAAAATCACTATATTAAAGGAATTAAAGCCAAAAAACAATGATTATGAAAAGTTATCACCCTAAAATTGGTAAAGGAACTTATGTCTGGTTACTTATTATCCTTACCTTATTTGTTTTCAATTCCTACGGAAGTATTAATAAAGGACTTTTTCTGGGAGCACTATTATCAACTTCATTGCTTGGATTTATCTGGTATGCTATGTTTATATCTCCAAAATATCATATTACAAATGAATTTCTTCAGCTAAACAATTTTTTAGAAAAAAAAACAATCCCCATTAGTACAATTAGAAAAATAGAGCGAAATCAAATCAGAGGAATCTACCCTTTTTTAAATCCTTACCAGAAGGGTTTAGTAATACATTTCAATAAATATGATGATGTTTTTGTAAATCCTCGTTCTGAGGATTCATTTATACAAGAATTACTAAAAGTAAATCCAGATCTTGAAATTATTTAGAAATAAAAGCGTTTGAATTAGAGCTCAAACGCTTTTATTTTATTGCACCTAGTATTTTATTGCACCTAGGAAGTTAACCTATTTACTAGTTAAGTTTTCTTCAACTAATTCTTCGACATATTGACGAACAACCTCATTCGAGAAACGAGTCGTTACATCAAATGCAAATGCATGTACCAATAAGATACGAGCAGCTTCTTCACCAATACCTCTAGCTCTTAAATAAAATAGGGCATCGTTATCAAATTGTCCAATTGTACAACCGTGTGAACACTTCACATCATCAGCAAAAATTTCAAGCTGAGGCTTCGTATAAACTGCAGATTTATCTGAGATCAACAAGTTATTATTTTGCTGAAATGCATTTGTTTTTTGAGCATCCTCACGTACAAAAATCTTACCATTAAAAACAGCTGCAGATTCTCCCTGCGTAATATTTTTATACCATTCGTAAGATTCACAATATGGTTTCATATGATCCACTTCTGTGTGGTTATCGACCAACTGTTTATCATCTGTCAAGTTGATACCGTATAAGTGGCTTTCCACATTTTCAGCGTCAAGACGTACGTTGATATTATTTCTTATAAAAGCTGCTCCAGGAAAATTACAGTTATAGTTATTGTATAAGCTATACTTCTCTTGATATACTTCAGTATGATTGAAATAATTACTCGCAGATTCCGCTACTTGCAAATAATAATGTTGCATTTTAGCGTTTTCTTTGACAATGATCTCTGATACTTTATTTTGAATGTTTTTAGCAGCACCAGCAACAGTCATATAAGACTCAATAATCTCTGCTTCAGCATTTGCTTCCAGCACGATTAAATTACGTGTCTGTGAAAAGAAATCTTCTGTACCTGTCGCAACATGGATAATATGGATCGGCTTAGCTAATATGGTATTTTTTGCAAGTGCAATAAAAACACCATTGGTATAACCAGCTGTATTCAATGCTACGAAAGGATTACTAGTTTTGTCTGCATGTTGTGCAAAATGTGCTTGAAAAGCAGGTTCTTCTACAGCATCCTCCATCGTTTTCACGATGAGGCCTTTTTCTTCTTCTAAAGAAGAGAATGACAGCATATATTGACCATTAACCAACACAATGCGGTGTGCATCCAGATTTGGAATTTCACCGGCACTAAAATCTAATCCTTCAATATCCACATCCGAATTCAATACATATGATTGATCGATAAGCTTATGAATATTGGTATATTTCCATTCTTCGTCTTTCACCGTTGGAAAGCCAACTGCTGAGAAGCGATCAAAAGCTTGCTGACGTATTGCCGACAAAAAAGCAGGCTCTGCTACTTGCTCTTGAAAATTGCTCAACACTTGTTGAAGTAATGATTCTGAAACTAATGTATTCATTTTATATTTTAATCAAATCGCTAATTAACACCTCTATTCTTTCACAAGATTTGTGTAATTATGCGTTTTGTGCGTCTAATTCTTTTAACCAATCGTAACCTTTTTCTTCTAATTCTAAAGCTAATTCTTTAGGACCAGATTTTACAATACGTCCGTTGTATAATACGTGAACAACATCTGGCACGATATAATCTAAAAGACGTTGGTAATGCGTGATAACTACAAAAGCATTATCTTTAGAACGCAATTGATTAACACCATTTGCTACGATACGTAAAGCATCGATATCCAAACCTGAATCTGTTTCATCCAAAATAGATAATTTAGGATTTAACATGGCCAGCTGGAAGATCTCATTTCTTTTTTTCTCACCACCTGAGAATCCTTCATTCAATGAACGGTTAGCCAAGTTCGCAGAGAATTCTACCAACTGTTGCTTTTCTTTCACTGTTTTTAAGAATTCTTTTGCTTCCATTGGAGGCAGACCTTTATATGCACGAATATCGTTAACTGCTGTTTTCAAGAAGTTAATGTTCGATACCCCTGGTATTTCAATTGGATATTGGAAAGCTAAGAACAGCCCTTCACGAGCACGATCTTCTGGAGATAAATCCAATAGATCAACGTTGTCCAATAAAGCTTCACCTTCTGTCACTTCGTACGCATCACGACCAGCTAAAACATTTCCTAAAGTACTTTTACCAGCACCATTGGGACCCATGATTGCATGAATCTCACCTGCTTTTACTTCAAGATTTAAACCTTTTAAAATTTGTTTGCCGTCTACAGACGCGTGTAAATTTTTTATACTTAACATTTCTTTATTAGTATTGTGTATTGCGCATGGTACTTTCAACAAGTACTCTGGTTGCAACTATTTTTTTTATCTATCCTACTGAACCTTCTAACGAAATCGCCAACAACTTCTGTGCTTCAACAGCAAATTCCATCGGTAACTGGTTTAATACTTCCTTTGCGTAACCATTGACAATTAAGCCCACTGCCTTCTCCGAATCGATACCACGTTGATTTAGGTAAAAGACTTGATCTTCTCCTATTTTCGAAGTGGTAGCCTCATGTTCTAAAGTTGCTGTATTATTACGATTTTCAATATAAGGGAACGTATGTGCACCACAACGGTCTCCGATTAGTAAGGAGTCACATTGTGTAAAGTTTCTTGCGTTATCTGCATTTGGTCCGATTTTCACCAAACCTCTGTAACTGTTGTGGCTTTTTCCTGCAGAAATACCTTTAGAAATAATCTTTGATTTGGTGTTTTTTCCGATATGAATCATCTTGGTACCTGTATCTGCGACTTGCATATTACGTGTCATTGCTACCGAATAAAATTCACCAACTGAATTATCGCCTTTTAAGATGACACCGGGATATTTCCATGTAATTGCTGACCCAGTTTCTACTTGTGTCCAGGAAATTTTGCTATTATCACCTTTACAAATACCACGTTTTGTAACGAAGTTGAAGATACCACCTTTACCGTCTTTATCACCAGGATACCAGTTTTGAACGGTAGAATATTTTATTTCAGCGTCTTTTTCTGCAATTAATTCGACTACTGCTGCGTGCAATTGATTTTCATCGCGCATAGGAGCTGTACAACCTTCTAAATAGGAGACATACGCACCTTCTTCAGCAACAATTAATGTACGTTCAAATTGACCTGTATTTTGTGCATTGATACGGAAATAAGTAGACAATTCCATTGGGCAACGAACGCCTTTCGGAATATACACGAAAGATCCATCAGAGAATACTGCTGAATTTAATGCGGCGTAAATATTATCTGTTTGAGGAACAACTGATCCTAAATATTTTTTAACCAATTCAGGGTGCTCTTGAACAGCTTCTCCAAAAGAACAAAAGATAACACCTTGTTCTTTTAATTTTTCACGGAAAGTTGTTTTCACAGATACTGAATCAAATACAGCATCTACGGCAACTACACCTGCCAAAATTTTCTGTTCGTCCAAAGGAATTCCAAGCTTAGCGAATGTAGACAATAACTCAGGGTCTACTTCATCTAAACTGTTTAATTGCGGTTTTGCCTTTGGCGCCGCATAATAGGAAATGCCTTGAAAATCAACCTCTGGTGTTTCGAAATTTTGCCATTTCGGCATTTTTAAGGTCTGAAAATGACGGAATGCTTTTAATCTCCATTCCAATAACCATTCAGGCTCGTTTTTCTTAGCTGAAATAAAACGCACGGTGTCTTCTGTAAGACCAATCGGCGCAAATTCCATTTCGATGTCTGTTGTGAACCCGTATTTATATTCTTCGAGCTCCAGCTCTTTTAGTAAATCGTCGTCTTTAGTACTCATAGTTCGCTCTCACGGTTTAAAAAATTGCATTCAGGTAAAACCCACAATCTTCTGAACGACAAAGTTACGATTTACATGCCAATAAAACGTTACTTTTAGTAGTTTAAGCGCCCATTTTGATAAAAAAAGTGACGAATGTCACTTTTTACGCACTCTAAGCTTAACAGGTAGCTCTTTTTTTACAAACAAATGATTTACCATAATAAAAATCTATATCATATTGTCGAAAATATTGTTTTTGATTATACAAAAAATTAAAAATCAAAAACACACTACAACACCAAATTAAATTTGGAACAATTGTGTATATTTACAGAATATCACCAATAAAAATAGTTGAATATGCCATTTTTGCCAGATAAAACAGATTTAAAAATCCTAAAATTATTACAGGAGAACGGACGTATCACCAACCTGCAACTAGCTTCAAGCATCGGACTTTCGCCCGCTCCAACATTGGAACGAGTACGAAAACTTGAAAATTCGGGATTTATAAAGAGCTACCACGCATTTGTTGATGAAGAAAAATTAGGATTAGGAATTAAATCTTTCATACAAATATCGTTGGATTTTCATACCCACAATGCTATCCCAGAATTTGTAGCAGCAGTTAAAATGATTCCCGAAGTAACTGAATGTCATCACGTAACAGGAAGCTGTGATTTCATGCTTAAAGTATATGTTAAGGATATTAAAGCATATGAAGCTGTAATTATGGAAAAAATAGCTAAGATTCCGTTTGTAAAAACTTTTCAGACCATGATGATAATGTCCACAAGTAAAAAAGAACCTATTATTCCTTTGGAATATTAATGAATAAATACATTGTCCATTTTGCTTCCTGCTGATGGGCAATGTTCTTCTTCGTATATATACATCCCTATTTTGGATTACTTCCTTTATGATCTGCCTTAGGGATTTTCACTTTAGCGAAAAATCTGCTGTCCCACTTAAAAATCGGCTCGATTTTAGCACCAGTTATTTTGCTTTCCATTCATTACTTGACAACTACTATAATTGACATAACATATTCTTTCTAATATACTTGACTGATAAAAGTAGATTAAGGTTACGTGTTGATAATGAATTTATCATAAATAAAAGTGTGAAAAAATAGTTATTCATAATTACTATTTTTCGCATGTGGTAGCATTAGAGAAGGCAATAAATTATATTTATTATCTTTACAATACAGTTATGACAGATAGTATTACACCATATCCTGATTTTGCACTTATTCTTTCTTGGCCAGATGCCACAATAAGAGGTGATGAAAAATGGATGATGTTTTTCAAAAAAATAGGGATCGTTAAGAATTTAAATTTTAAGGTTGGACATACTGGTGTTGTTATCATCTCCTCAAAAACAGGCGATTTGTTTTATTATGATTTTGGTAGATATATCTCTCCACGAGGTTATGGACGAACAAGATCAAAAGAGTCAGACCCTCTTTTATCAATCAGTATCAAAGCGACGTTCAAAAATGGGGAGATTTCAAACTTAGAGGCTATCGTTGCTCATTTTGAAAATATGAAACCTGCTATGCAGGGAAGTGGTGAACTTTTCTTCTCTATCGTCAAAGGACTTAACTTTGACCATGCAAAAGCATTTGCAGATAAATGGGTACAGAAAGGTTCCTATCCATACGGAGCAGTGGCAAAAGGAAACAATAACTGCTCTCGTTTCATTACACGGCTACTGTTTGCTTCTTCACGCCAATTTTGCTGGTCCCATCCGATTAATTTTCCGGAAACTATTAAAGCTAGTCCGATCAGCAATATTGTGAATTCTGCTGAGAACAAAATGATTTATCGTTATTCTCCAGAATATGGATTGCAGAATTTCAGAATGTCTCGCGTTCAATCACTCTTATTCTTAATTAAAAAGCTAAGTGAAAACGTATACAGCAAACAGGCTGCTTTACTCCCTGAAGACATAAGTATCGGAAGCATGTTATCTAAACATAAACCGCTTCATATCCCTGAGAGTTCTCAATATCTCGGTGGCGTTGGTGAAGGAGCCTGGTTTGATCTATCGTTGCTTAGAAACAATCAGTTGCTGATACAGCGGTTTACCATAATCGGCACTTTTGAATATGCGATTATCGGTGAGATTGAAGAAAGAATAACGTGTTTGCAAGATCTAAAAATAACTTATGACAGCCATCTTCAAATGACACATGTGCTTTATAAGCAACGAAAAATCAAAATAAATCATCTCCATCATATTTCTACTCAAGAACTGCAATCGTTACTCGCGGAAGTTATGACTGCTTGAGATGGATAACTAGGTCAATTTCCAGTCAATCGATTTTTCTCCATGTTGCTGTAAGAAGACATTTGTCTGAGAAAAATGCCTGCATCCGAAAAACCCACGATAAACAGATAAAGGTGATGGATGTACTGCTGTCAAAACCAAATGTTTCTGAGCGTTTATTAGGCTCGCCTTTTTCTGTGCATATGCACCCCACAATAAAAAGACTACAGCTTCTTTATTTTCTGAAATTGCCTGAATAACCTGATCTGTGAACTTTTCCCAACCTTTTTTCTGATGTGACCCTGCTTGATGTGCATTGACTGTAAGTGTAGCATTCAATAATAAAACTCCCTGCTTGGCCCAATACGATAAATCTCCTGATTTCGGAATTTTAAAGTCTAAAATATCTGTTTCCAATTCTTTAAAAATATTCTTTAAGGATGGCGGTAATGCAATGCCCTCTGGAACCGAAAATGCCAGACCGTGAGCTTGACCATCGTTGTGATAGGGATCTTGTCCCAAAATCACTACTTTAAGCGAATCAAAAGTGGTTAATCGAAATGCATTGAATACTAGATCTTGCGGAGGAAATACTTGTCCATTATCTCTTGCTTGTTGCACAAAAAAAGATAGATCAACCATATAAGACTGACCTAAAAGTGGGCCTAAAATCGGTTCCCAAGATTTATCAAAACGTTTTCCCATATTCTAAATATACAATTTTACAAAATAACAACTAAAACAAGTTGCTTTAGCGCACAATTTAACGGATATTTGCAAAATTAAACTCGATATACATTTACATTAAATATAGACTTATGTCAAATCTTGTAAGAATTATTATTAGCAGTGTGCTATTAATCGGAACAGTTGCTTTATTTTGGATTGGCCAATGGGGATGGGGTATTTTAGGAATATTCTTAACAATAATCGGATTTGTAACAGTTTTCTTCCATGAATATATGTTATTGGCGCAATGGTTTCTTCGCAAGCAAGATATGCCAAAAGCTGAAAAATGGTTAAATAAAATCACAAACTATGAAAAGCAGTTAATTCCGGCTCAATATGGCTATTACAATATGTTAATCGGCCTGATCGAATCGCAACGTGCTCCTATGCAAGCTGAGAAATATTTCAAAAAGGCATTGACATTAGGTCTTCATATGGATCACAATATTGCACTAGCAAAACTTAGTTTAGCAGGTATCGCAATGGCAAAACGTAATAAGCGTGAGGCAGAGAAATATTTACAGGAAGCTAAAAAAGCAGATAAGAGTAAATTATTGGCCGATCAAATCAAAATGATGAAAGATCAAATGGGTATGATGGATCGTCAACAAATTCGATACAGCAGATAAGTTATTAAATTTATATAGAAACGGCTGTTCAATTATAATTGAACAGCCGTTTCTATATAGTGACCTTCTTCTTCACTGTCTTCAAAGACAAGGATCAATTCTTTTAGTTTATCTTTTCCCCAGTTTGCAACTTTTAGGGTCAACAATACAGGTTCATCCATTTTCATTAAATAGTTAATGTAGTTTTGCTTGTCCTCTAATTTTACCAGAATTTTCCCTAGACTTAACGTTCCGAATAGATATTTTCTCCCTTTTACATCAACCAATTGCGTACCATAAGTGTTTAATTTAAGTTCGCGTTCATTTCTGTTGTAAGAGGTAAGAAAAAGTTCAACGGTTGCAGTCTTTAATTTAGCGTCAATTTGGACACTTTTAACGTCAATTTGAATCTCATCTACTACTAATGGCTCCTTTTCTATCTTATCGGACTGTGCATACACAAATTGTCCAAATAACTGAAACAGGCATACGATAACGAAGTATTTTATTATTATTTTCATTGAATACAATCTGTTTTTAACTGTAATCAAACTAACATGAGCATATTCACTACTATTTGTGAAGGATATGCAGATGCTGGTTTCATTTTTAAATATTAAAAAAAGCTATGTACTGAATACATAGCTTTCTATATTAAATCTTGTTTTTCTTCTTAACGTAATCGATCTGCAGACTTGATCAATTTTTCATCTTTACGAATTGCTCCTAATGCTAAGGATAGAAAAATAATGGATATCGGCAATAAAAAGAAGCCAACACCAATTGTCCCTGCTCCTAAAAACTGGTTTACCGTTACTAAATGACCACTTGCACTTGCATACAACCATATGCCTAATAAAATGATCAATACAATATTCAGAAGAATCAATTTTATCTGAGTTTTGCGATTCTTAAATTTGAAGATGGTATATAGGGGTAACAGGCCCACTATTACCGTTGCAATGATCTGTAAGATATAATAAAAACCAGTTTCATGTGTTGGCAAACCAGCCGACGTTCCATAAATACCTGTTACTTTTACATCTTTTCCAAGGCCTACAAGATCATTATAATGAACATATGGAAACAGAAATAAGCCAAACAAAACAAGTCCGGCTACCAGCAAATAAATGGTTTGAATACGTTGAATCATTTTTTATATAAATTGATTGATGACAAACTTAGATAAATTTGATTGCAAACACAATATATTTCCGATACAAACAGCCTTTCGTAGCTGGAGATAAGATTGAAAATTGTCTTTGTTTGGGTTACAATCAAATGTGTTGCAATGTGATTATACTAGACTTAACGGTCACTTGTCTTATTATATTCGCGAACTGCTAATTTAAAAATAACACATTACATAACAATAACAATTAATTCCAGCTTTTGATTTGGTATTTTTTACTTTTGCGAGATGTTATATATTTATGGCGCTACAGCACACGCTAAAGTTGCTGTCGAAACTGCAGAAGAGCTTAAATTGGATATTGCAGGTCTTATTGATAAATCATTACTTATTACTGATGTCTTTGATTATCCGGTTGAACTTCACCAAGAGATAAATCAGGAAGAAGACATGGTATTTCTAGCTATTCTCGATTCGGGATTACGACAAAGAATAGTTTCCGAAAACTGTTTTTGGAAATACTGTTCACTGATACATCCTAAAGCGCATGTCTCTAAAAGAGCGGATATCGGTAAAGGTACTCTTATTTTACCTGGAGCATCCATTGCTCCTGATGTTCAAATTGGTAACCATTGTGTTATTGGTAGCAATGCAGTGATTGCCAGCAATACTATTGTTGAAGATTTTGTTACAATTGGCCCTAATAGCAGTATTGGAAGTAATGTTTTAATTGGAAGTGGTTCTGAAATAAGTGCTAATATACATATCAGTGCGGAAGAGACAATCGAAAAAAACAGTTATATAATGTCTGTACAATAAGTGTCTTCTTTTGGTGATTTTTACACGAGGACGCAAAGCATCTATTACACAATAAGACCAAAGTAAGGAAAGCTTCCCTTACTTTGGTCTTACTTTTTTAAATTCCTGCAGAATGGAATTGCAGATCATACAATTTTTTATAATAGCCATCGATATTTAGTAACTCATGGTGTGTACCCACTTCCATGATCTCACCTTTTTCTAAGACAATGATCTTATTTGCTTTTTGAATTGTCGATAATCGATGCGCAATCACAATTGCTGTTCTTCCCACCATCAAATTATCAATCGCATGTTGAATAAGTTCTTCTGTTTCCGTATCAACTGATGAAGTTGCTTCATCCAATACCAAAATTCGTGGATCATGTACTAAAGCTCTTATAAAAGAAATCAGTTGTGCTTGTCCTGACGATAGTGTAGCCCCTCTTTCCTGCACTTGATAGTCGTACCCACCTGGTAATCTCATAATAAAATCATGTGCCCCGACTTGTTTCGCTGCAGAAATGATGGATTCGCGTGTAATATGTTCGTCGTGCAAATCTATATTATGTAAGATAGAATCTGAAAATAAGAAAACATCCTGAAGTACTGTTGCAATTGTTTTCCGTAGAAAATTCAATTCATACTCCCTAATATCAATACCATCAAGCAAAATCTGACCTTTATTAATTTCATAGAACCGGCTCAGAATATTGATAGTAGATGATTTTCCTGCTCCTGTAGCTCCAACTAATGCCAAAGTTTCTCCAGGTGCTACTTTAAAACTAACATCACGTAAAACCCAATTTTCATCGTTATAAGCGAACCATACCTTTTTAAATTCGATTTCTCCACGGATATGATTTGGTGTTAATTTGCCGTCATTAGGCGTATGTTCGTCGGTATCTAAGACTTCAAAAATACGCTCTGCACTCACCATACCCATCTGTAGGGTATTGAATTTATCGATTAGCTCGCGAATAGGGCGAAAGATCATATTGATATACATGATAAAAGCGACCACTACCCCTGCTGAGATGACATCACCTAAAATCTGCTTGGCTCCAAACCACACCAATAAACCCAAAGAAATAGCCATGATAATCTCCAAAACTGGAAAAAATATTGAAAAGTACCAGTTGGCACGAATATGAGCATTCCGATGGTGACCATTGATATCTTTAAATTTATTCATCTCCTGTTCTTCACGGGCAAAATACTTGATAATGCCCATTCCAGAGATATGCTCCTGTAGAAAGGTATTTAAATTGGAAACCCACTTCCTAACATCTTGAAAAGCGGATTTCATAGCCTCTTTAAATATATAAGTAGCAGCTATCATCAGTGGCATCGGCACGAGAACAATCAAGGTCAATTTCCAGTCGGTATAAAACATGACCCCGAGTATAACTACGAGCTGCAATAGATCACCAATAATTTGGATCAACCCTTCAGAAAAAATATTGGAGATGGTTTCCAGATCTGAGATGGTTCGTGTTATCAACTTTCCTAATGGCGTCTGATCGAAATATTTTAATCTAAGCTTGGTGATATGATTAAAAACTTCAATACGAATGTCACGAATTACCGATTGTCCAAGCGTATTGGTCATAAGGGTATGGTAGTAGCGGACCAATGTTTGTACAATAAGCAATACAATCATTAGAATAAACATCAAACTGAGTCCCGATGTATTAAACTGTAATATATATTTATCCAGAGTATATTGGATTAATATAGGCAGTGCTGGCGCAACCGCTGCTAATAAGATGGTCAATACCACGGAGATCCAGAATATGTTTCCGTAAGGTTTCATATACTTAACCATCCGACGTAACAGATTGACGTCATATGTTTTTCCTACTATTTTCTCTTGACTCACTTTTTCTATTTTACAGGGTAAGGGTAGGCCACTTCAGTCAAATACAAACCCTGAGCCGGTACAGATGTACCAGCCATTGAACGATTTTGACTAGCAATGACTTCTTCCATAAATGAAATTGGTTTACCTTTTATTCCGATCTCTAATAGGGTCCCAACAACAGCTCGTACCATATTACGTAAGAATCGATCTGCTGTAATGTGAAAAACAAGTTTCGCTTCACTTTCCCATATCCATTCGGCTCTCGATACCGTGCAGATATTGGTAAAAACTTGTGTATTAGATTTGCTAAAGCAACTAAAATCTTGTTTTCCTAACAAAAATTCAGCCGCTTTATTCATCTTTTCTACATCGGGAATATCTCTTAAAAATGAAGAGTATGCATATATAAAAGGATCTTTTTCGAAATGAAGATGATATTCATAAGAGCGACGCACCGCATCAAAACGGGCATGGGCATCTTGATGAACAGGTAAAACAGATTTAACTGCAATATCATGAGGTAATAAACCATTCAAAGCATGTAGAAAACGATCTGGATTTGCTAATATTCCAGTGGAATCTGCATCAAAATGAACAAATAATTGTTTGGCATGAACACCGGTATCAGTTCTACCTGCTCCAATCGTTTCTGTTGGCACACGCAATAGAATTGCTAAAGCGTCATTCAATCGCTCTTGAACAGAAATTGCATTATTTTGAACCTGCCAGCCATGGTAATTTTTCCCAAAATAAGCTACTTCTATAAAAAATCTACTTTTCTCCATTTTCAAGGACAAAGGTATGAATTAGCAAGAAGATACAAGAATAATGATACGATAGAACTGTCTGAATAAATTCATAAAAGCAATGGCAGTTTACAATTTAAGACGAAAATGGGCCTCCTATATATCAAGGTTTTAAAAGAAATAAAAAAAAGTGTAACGTTTAGAATTTTCTCTTACTTACTGTATAATAATTAAACAATAACAATTTAAAACCAAAAATATGGAAACGTTAAGCATCATTCAATCTATCAAATCAAAAATGAAAATGGAATTTTCGGCACAAGTTCTGGCTATGTTGTTACTTGCTTTTTTGCCGACTTATTTTGGATTTACTAAAGAACTAGCATTGATATACTATTTCTTTTATAGTATTTTGTTCATTTTTACCAGCTATTACTTCAGCCGGTTTTATTTTTTTTATAAAATATGTAATACCATCAATGTTCAAAATATTCAAGATGTAAGATGGTTCTATCATGAGCTACGATTAGAACTAGCAAATTATAAAAGCTTTCATTACATCACTACATTTATCGCATCGGGGTTTGGCATTTTATATTGTTATTTTAATAAAATAAGCATTATTCCAGCTCTAAATAAAATGGAATTATTATTCCCTGGTCAAGTAAACTTATTTATCGTTTGTCTTGTTTTTGTATTAATTTTATTTATTCTGACAGAATATGCTGTTAGTTGGTCATACCGCAAACAATTGAAAGACCTAAAGTCCTATATCACGGCATAAAAATGTTCTTCTTCTCACAAAATATGAACTTGAATAAATAGAAATCGGAATTTACATCTGTAAATATGAAAACAGCTTAGTAAATAAGATTGGGAATGCATTCTATTACATTCCCAATTTTTAGTATATCTTTAAATCAATCCAAAGTATTTAGTCAATGCAACCCGTAAAGCATCTGATTATTCTTCTCTATTATTAAAGAGTAGATTTTATCTGTATGCCATTGCTTTTTGTGCTGCATAAACTTTTTTTAGATCCAGAGGAAATTTTCTATATAAATCCTCCCATTGTGGCGGTGTACAGCTTTTTTTCATACTGTCAAAAGAACGCACAAATAAGTTTTCAATAATAAACCGCACATAATCATTTCCACGTTTATGAAGCCAGCCCATCACTTTTATACGTTCACCTATTTTTTGTATTTGTCCATTTGTTAGTTGTGACTTTAAAAAATTTACGACTGCCTGAAGAATCCCTGCGAAATTTTTATGATTGGACAACTGACGTATTTCATTATTTATTTCTTTATAATGAGCAGTTATATAATCTGTAGCTATATTTTCATTAATTGTATCCATTCCTTTTTTATTTATATCTTCTTGTTAAATTTCTTAAAAAATCATCTTGTCAACATATAAAAAACGATCAAAACCCTTAGAATATTGATCAGTTTCTACATATTTTTGTCACTGTTTTGTTATATGATTCCAACAATCACTTTCAAAGCAATCATTATCTAACCAAAAACTTCTTATTCACTAAAAGCACTTTCTCTTTTTGCTATTGATACACGAAATTTGTGCCAAATAATCGTAACAGACCGAACATTCAATAAAACAACAGTTTAAGTGAATTATAAAATAATCAAAAGACTGTATATCAATATCAAAATGATCGGCTACTATCAAAATGATAGGTTTTTTTTACCCTATCGTGATTTTTAACTTACCTATTCAATAAAAAAGCCTTTACTCAATTATGAGTAAAGGCTTACATCTACTTCTTTAATTTGTTTATTTTTTCACGACTGTCAGAATAGCTTTGCTATTACCCTGACTCAAATCTACCGTCAAAATATAGCTAGTTCCTAAAGCAAGAGATTTACCAGAAACTACGCCTAAATTACCCGAATCCCTGCCATTATTGCCGTCACCAATAAAAATCATATCATTATCTGTACTGATACTTGTTGCTCCAAACTCGCCCCCCCAATCCTTTTGATGGAAAAATTTGAAGTTGATATTACTTGCATGAATGGACTCTCCGGCCTTCAAGGTAATCTGATATTTTTTGTTTCCGATCGGCATCATGCACAGAGCCTTCTCTGGGCTCCAACCGACTTGGTTACTTGCAATGCCCGGCTTACCAATACCTTCTCCAATAATCCAGACAGCTCCTGTACCATCGGCTTTCAGTGATGCCAGATTTGCTCCATCCATGGCTTCTACAAGAAAATACTTCAATTTAAAATCTACCGTTATACGATACTTTCCATTAATACCGTTAAAATTGATAGATCCATCTGACTTTTGTGTGAAATAATCCGGATCAATCCACCAGTTTTTTACATCGTCAATACCATCAAATGTAACCGGTTCACCATTTTTCAGCTCCAACTCTCCTTTAAAATGATCATCATCCATGCGACTTAATAAATTACCATTCAAATAAATATTTATGAATGGCGATGCTTCATAAGTCAAGGTATTAAACTTTATGCTATATACACCGGAAGTTAAATTGGTAAAAGGAATTTCGGTCGTAGATCCAATTTCAACAGTATTGTTGACCCAACCAAAATTCATTGGATTTCCTTGCTCACCTACTTTTGGAGCCTGGATATAACCCTTTACTGAAGATGGAAAACTTTCTGTAACCGCATATTCATTAGTTCCTATTTTCTCCATCTTATAGGATTTGGACTCTGTTACTAAATTCAAATAAGGAAAATCTGGTCTAGTCAAATCAATTTCATAAGACTGTTCAGTCATTTTCTGACTAATATTCTGTAGAATAAATTTTAACGTTGCCTTACCATTTGGCACATTCTTATAGAAGGGTATAAAGATCTTTCCAGAATAGTCTCCATTTTCCTTTGTTCGTATAGTGGTTTCCGACACTTGGTTATCTGTAAAAAACAACTGTACTTTTACAGTCGATAAAGCAATCTCTTGATCCAAAGCATGTACTTGAAATACTAAACTGTCTCCAAAGTGAGCTGCTGAAATATCTGATTTCACTTCCAATTTGGGCTCACCTATTTGATACACATATTTTTCATCCTTTTTACAGGAATACAGCGCCGCAACTGCGACAGTTCCTAATAGGAAATTTAAAATAGGTCTTTTCATATTTTTTAGATTTTAATTGGCCCAACGATAAGAAACTACTGATTTAGCCGGCACCTCATAGCTGAAATGATTTTTTGAATCACTTATTGTAATCTTTCTATTTTCTTCGGCATCATTCAGCAATACAATTGCATAAGACCCATCTTTATTTTGAAATGCAGTGTACACTAGCCCCTCTGCTGTATATCCTTTCGCTCCAATACGCACTGCACCAGATTTTACGACTGAAGAAAGGTGTCCTACAATGTAGTAGTGCGAATTGCGTGTGATATTCTTAAAATTAGATTTACTGATATCAACAGCACCATAACAGGTCTGGCATCCCCCTTCACGATTTGGTCCTTTATCGGTGTCTAACATCAGATTCCAAACTATAACTGCCCGGCTCCAATTATTGACCGTTCCTAACGCTACTTCACGCATATCTTCCATTAATCTCTTTTCAAGATTTCGACCTTCATTCCACTCTCCGATAGATGTTTCTGTAAAGACCAGTTCTTTATCTGGACGTTGATTATGAATATCCAATAATTCAGCTTTGTCTCCGCCATAATTGTGAAATGCGGCTCCAGCTATATAAGAAGCAGCGCCGGCATCGTTATAAATTTTCACAGGATAGTCATTTTGATCAGCAATATTATCATAGTTGTAATTATGATCGAAGGCATAGATTTTAGTTTCTAACGCAGCTGCTTTCAATTGCGGACCTAATGCTTGTTTAATGAAAGCCTGTTGTTCTTGCCAGGTCATGTACAACGAAGCCGAATTACCACGGTTTAAAGGTTCGTTTTGAACTGTAATCGAAGATACCGTGATGCCTTCTTTTTTCATTGCCTGCAACCACTGCACAAAATACCATCCATAGTCTTGGTAATGCTTAGGGTTCAACTGACCACTCGTCCAAGAATCGAAAGGTTTCAAATCTGTCAAATTATTTACTTTCATCCATTTGGGCGGTGTCCATGGAGAACCCATGATTTTGATTGATGGATTGATTGCCAGTATTTCTTTTAGCACAGGTAGGATATATTGCTTCTCTTCGAACTGCAAGGCAAAATTTTCTTTCCCTTCTTTATCCCAACAGGTGTACTCACTTAAAGAGAAATCAGAACATCCAATAGCAATTCTTATATAATTCATTCCCATACCTTTTTCATCTGAAAAAGTTTCTGTTAAAAACTTGGTACGATCTTCTTTACTCATCTTCATTAAGTTATAACAAGTAGATCCTGTAATAGCGGCACCAAAACCGTCCATCGTTTGAAACTTTTGGTTCGGATCTAATGTGATCGTGTTTGGTGACATATTAAATTTCGTGCTGAAATCTATAAATCCTTTTGTAAAATCTTGGGAACGTGTATTGGTTGTTGTATAAATCGTTACATCGCCTTTGTCTTTTATGTTATCTGAAGCTGAAGGTTTATAGCTATCTCGGTTACATGATGTTGCCGTAATTAAACAGGACAACAGAAGTGTATATATCATAGTGTTATTATTTTTGCGTTTCATAAAATTTTTAATTAATTAGTACCCTAGATTTTGCACTAAATTTGGATTCTGATCGATCTTTGCTTGTGGAATCGGCAGGCGATATGAATACTGATTAAACGGATAGACCTGAGATTTGCGTCCTGAATCCTTCGCATATACCGCATTCATTACAGACTCGACTCGATCTAACCTTACTAAATCAAACCAACGCTGTCCTTCAAAAGCTAATTCTAAACGTCGCTCTTTCAATAATGCATCCAACATACGATCTTTAGCAACACGTATTGAATTATCTAATTTCGGAAGTTTTACTCTTTCTCTTACACGATCTATTATATCTGCAGCAGCAGTTAAGTTGGGACTTGCTTGCATAATCAACGCTTCGGCTTTTAGTAATAATAAATCGGCGTATCTTAGTTTCACCATACTACTCATCGACGATCTCAATTTGAACATAAAGGGATAATGGGATGCCGGATAGTAATTACTCCATTTGGCTACATAATACACGATTGACTGATCCATCCTTATTTTATCACCTTCATTTTGATAGGTCTGAATTAAATCTCGAGATGGTGTGATCCATTTGGCCCATGTAAAGCTATTTTCATAATTAGAAAGATCACGACCAAACATCCAAGTTGCCCAATTACCCGCTCCAGGTATAAATTGTGCTTCTAAAATTGACTCACGCGTATTACGCTGTATTAAATCTGTATTACCAGCATTCATGGCATAGATATCGGCATAATTAGTATTCAATTCGAAGCCATCTGCTGTAAGTGCATCTACATATTGGATTACTTTTGCATAGTCTCGAATCGGTTTTTCAGCATAAATTTTAGCTAACATAGCTTTTGCGACAGATTTTGTAAACCTTGTTTTATCCGTTGCTGATCCATTAGGTGCATCAGCTAATGCTTCCACTAAATCTTTTTCAATCTGACGATATGCTTCTTCTTCTGTGCTTTGAAATGGGAAATATTGCGGATATACTTCTTCAATATTTTCAGCTGTAATATCTGCAGCTTGCGTCGTGATAACCGGAATAGATCCGAAAATTCTTACCATATCAAACATTGCTAATGCACGAAAGATTTTAGCTTGTGCTTTATATGATTTAATATCCGTATCATTTACAGATTTATCTGCTACACTATCGATATTAATAATTAAACGGTTAGCACGCGCTATATCTTCTAAATAACGACCCCAATCCCGGTCAACAACAGAGTTGGATCCTTCAATGGAATTGTTCTCAAAGGGCAATACTTCTGCTCCGGTTGTACCTGCATATGCATTGTCGGCATGCGATTCGGAGATGAGTAATAAATCAACATACCAATGTTCTTGTCTGTCGCGCATCTGTTGATAAATACCCGTTAAAAAATTGTCCACTTCACTCTTGTTCTTAAAAACAATCTGAGTTCCCGATTCGGTTTTTCCTTGACTATCATCTGAATAACCGTCCAATGGATCCCTGTTCAAAGAACAAGAAGAGGCTAAAATAGATATTATACACAAGTTGAAAAATAATTTTATAGCTATTGTTTTCATGATTATTCCATTAAAATTCGACATTTACCCCAACTACAAATGATCTACTTTGCGGATAAGTTCCCCAATCTATCCCCTGTACACGTCCAGAGTTTCCATATTGGTTTACTTCAGGATCCATACCAGAATATTTGGTCCAAGTCAACAAATTACTAGCAGATAAATATGGTTGTATTTTTTGAATACCGATTCTTTTCAATCGTTCTGGAGCAATTGAATAACCAAATGAAATATTTTTCAATCTCAAATAACTTCCATCTTCTACAAAATAAGTCGAGTTTTTCATATCAAATCCTGCTTTAGGTACATGGGTTATCTGTCCTGGCACACGCCAACGGTCTAACACCACTGTGGATTGATTGCGACCATCATACATTCCCTCTGTTTCCATACGGCTTGCATTAAAGATATCATTGCCATATGTTCCTTGAATAAATATGCTTAGATCAAAGTTTTTCCAAGAGAAACTATTAGTCATCCCATATGTAAATTTGGGGTTCGGATCACCAATATAGGTTCTATCTGAAGATGATATTTTTTGATCACCATTCAAATCACGATACATCAATTGACCAGTCTCTGGATTAACTCCATCGCTGATATAACCGAAGAAACCTCCCAAAGCACGTCCGGGTTGGTTTCGAACTGCATAATCATGCACATTGTCGTTGGTCATTGCATCGTTATAAAGCTTATTTAACACGAGTTTATCCAGACGATTTTTATTAAATGAGATATTAAAATCAGTTCCCCATGTAAAAGTTCCAATTAAATTTTTCGAACCTACAGTTAGTTCAAACCCTTTATTGGTCATTTCGCCTTCATTACGCTTGATCACGTTTGCTGCGGCCGAACCTGTCGGAAGGGAAACTTCCATCAACATATTTGTTGTTTTCTTATGATAATAATCTAAAGTCAAGCTTATCCTATTCTGAAAGGCCGCAACATCCACGCCTACGTTGGATTGTGTAGTCGTTTCCCAAGTTAAATCCGTTGCTCTTAATGTATTCGATTGGGTAATATTAGGTACAGCATATTCTTGTCCGACCTTAAACCATTCGATCCGCTCTATTCCGTTGAATGCGAGATAAGAATAATCGCCAAGGCCTGACTGGTTTCCCGTTTGTCCCCAGCCTCCTCTAACCTTTAAGTCATTGATCCATTCGACATCTTTCAAGAAATCTTCTGATGAAAGTCTCCATGCTGCTGATAAAGAAGGAAAATAACCCCAACGATCGTCTGGATTTAATTTGGAAGATCCGTCAGCACGCATATTAGCCGTTAACAGGTATTTACCATCATAGTTATACATAGCTCTTGCGAAATAAGACATGATGCCCCAGTTAGAGGCTCCAGATCCTGTACCATTCCAAGAAATCATATTTGCTGCATTCAAAGTTTGTATAAGGCCATTTGCATAATGTGATCCATTGATATAGCTATTTGTATACTTTGAATCGGTCCATGATGAACCGGCCATTGCTTCGAGATTGTGCTTTCCAAATCGTTTATTATAGGTCAAAACATTATCCCATGTCAATACCGTATTCATATTACGGATATCTGATGCTTCACCATATTGATTTCTACCCCATGTGGTTGCTAAAGGATCTAGAAAGGTTGTCAATACGCCATTCCTTCTATCTAAAGTAAATGAAGATTTAAAATTTAGATCAGGATTAAATGTGATCAAGGCACTACCTGATGCTAAGATCCGATTTTCGCGGTTGTTGTTATATTTTGTTCTTGCGAGGTTTTCAATAGGACTGGTAATGTTGTTAATCCCATAGAAATTATTGTAATAACGATCTGGAGCTGTTGGATCCCATACTGGAGCATATGTTGGGGTTGTAATCACAGCTGTAACTACGCCGCCTCTATTGGAACCTAAACCTGAAGTAATACCATTATCATTATAATCGGAATAGGTGACATTCGCATTAACTTTTAACCATTTACGGACTTGATTATCGATATTTGCTTTAAAATTATAGCGTTTGAAAAACGAACCTTTTAATGTTCCTTTATCATCTGTAAATCCTCCAGAAAGATAATATCTTAATTTTTCTGTACCGTCTGAAATTGTTAGTTGATAGTTCTGTTGAACCCCTGTTTTATAGGTTTCCTTAAACCAATCTGTTTGATCTGTCAATCCAGCAGGTAAATTAACCATTCCAATTTCATTCTGAAGATCTCGATATTGCGCGGTGTTTAGCACATTGACGGTGTTATTCACAATATTGGATGTAAGTTGCGCACCAAATGTAATTTTTCCTTCGCCAACTTTCCCGGTTTTAGTCGTTATTAAAACTACACCATTAGCGGCTCTTGAACCATAAATAGCTGCAGAAGATGCATCTTTCAGAATCTGAATATCGGTCACATCATTGGGCGACAGAAATTTGATATTATCTACCGGTACACCGTCGACAACATAAAGCGGATCATTACTCCCATTGAAAGAAGTTGTTCCTCGTACACGAATGTTCATCTGACCTCCTGGTGCACCATTCGGCTGTATTACCGCAACTCCTGCAGCTTTTCCTTGAATTGCCTGACCGACATTGACAATTGGTCTTTTTTCAAGATCTTTTGTTGATACCGATGAGATTGCTGTGGTTACATCTTTTCGTTTTACGCTACCGTACCCAATCACAACCACATCTTCCAGTACATTGGCAGACGAGCTTAACTGTACTGTCAGATTACTGGAATTGACCACCACTTCCTTTCTATCATAACCAACGTAGGTAAATAACAAAGTAGTTCCGGATGGAACCGAGATTTGAAAGCGTCCATCTTCTTGAGAAGATACGCCATTGACTGTTCCTTTTTGAACAATTGTAACTCCTCCTAGTGGCTTTTGATCTTGGACATCAAGTACACGTCCACTGATCTGTATTTTATCCTGAGCGACGGATGTACCGACTATCGCAAAGAAATAAATTACCCACATAAAAAGAGTTGCTTTCTTAGTAAAGAAAATCATAAGCATTTATAAAATGGTTTCAATAATTTAGTTTGAGAACTACTCAAATAGCCATAGAATTCCCCAGCTCTATGACAAAAACAAAGCTACTAGAACGCTGAGCGGGATAAAAGGGTCTAAATCTAAAAAGTACTGATCATATTTTTTAAACACCTTAAAACAAGACGGTTAAATAAAATTCAGGGAGTTAAAAAGTACTAAATTGACCTTTAAGAGCGATCAATTACTGCAATTTGTCGGACTTGATCTTCAAAATCATCTCGATTTCCAACGGCTTTATTGCGGACTTTTGTCCGATAGTTATATACTGTGCGAAGGGAGTAACGTAAGAAACTCGCAATCTTAACACTGTCTGAAATGCCCAGACGAATCAAGGCAAAAATACGGAGCTCAGTATTTAGAAACTCACCTTTCTTGGGTAGGATTTGCTCATCTGGAGCAAGCAGTTTATTGAAATCTGTAACAAATGAAGGATATAGATTTAAGAAAATGCGGTCAAAATTAATATATAACTGCTGCACTTCCCGTTCGACCATCTGTGTGGATTTCAGTTGATCTTTGATCGCATCCCATTGTTGGGCACTGGCTTTCTTAAGAAGTGCTTTCCGGATGTCTTCCATCTTATCAATATAATTGGAACAGAGATCAAAAAATTGGGCGATATATTCTTCCTTTATGTGATTTGATTCAAAGAGCTGCATGTTTTTATCATTGACCTCTTCATTCAGTTTAAGTAAATTGCTGTTGGTCATCGAAAGCTCTTCACGTGTTAACCTTAATCGTTGTACCTGCCTAAAGATAAATACCAAACCGATAATCAAGATCAATGATAAAAAGCTAATGACAATTAACATCACTTGTAACTGTCTATTCTGGGTATTGATTTTCTTCTGATAAGCTGCGTTAATAATCGGATAAAAAGATGTACCTTCTACTATACGATAACGAACATTACAACCCATTGCGTCATCGATCGCTTTTTCAATAAATTTAAATGCATGATCAAAGTCGCGGAGCTCATAATAAGTCAATGCCAGATCTTGCAAAGAGGCATTGTCACGATTAGCAATTTCAATATCAGCAATTGCTGACTGCGCAAAATAATAACGCTGTGCGATTATATTTTTTTCCTGCTTATAGATTAGTCCTATGAAATAGGCAATAAGTGCTCTTTGTTCTAAATCTTCTTTGTTTTCCTTCCACATGGCTTTAAATAAGGTCTTAGCCTCTTCTCGCTTTCCTTGAAATAGGATTTTAATCGCTGTTGCACTTTTAAACTGAGAAGACTGTGGATCAAGAACCATTAACAAGGAGTCTCGGTAACGCTCACTTGCCTGGTAGTATTTTTCATGATTATTGCTTTGGCCATAATGACTGTAAAAAGCGCTATAAGTTTCATAATATTGCGGTAATAATGTACTTGATAGTGTCGTGGGATTTAACTGTTGCAATACATGTTCTGCCTCAATGTACCTACCTATTGAAGAATAGATCCAAGCCAGATCTAGACTTACGGCTATTGATGACGAATCTGAATTTTTTAAAGCTAATTGTCGACATAGCATAATATAATGCAATGCTGAGTCGGATTGAAACTTTTTATAGTTTTTAAATATTTCGTAATTTTTCTTTAGATAGTCATGTTCATCTTTTTTTACCAAAGAGGCTTCCTGTTTAAGTTTAGCAATATGATCTTCTCTTTTTTTCACATAGAGTTCTTGATTTTCCATAACATAATCAAGCTTGCGATATAGACTTATACTATCGCTCAAATCTTGCGCAAAGACTGTTAAAATGAAAAAATAGAATAAAAAAAGAGTAATAAAACGTTTCGTCATTATTTAAATTCCCCAATGGTTGAAGATAAATATATCATATTTTAGCTATAAAAAACAAACAGGGGGCAGACAAAAAATTGTCGCCCCCTGTTTAACAGCCTAATAACAACCTTTGTTGGCATTAAAGATCTCTTTTAAAAATTTTCGTTAGTATATTCAAAATTGATTTATTGCTACAATTTCATTTTACTGAATGAGTAGGGTGCATCAGTATCTTTAATTCCTCTTTTTTTGTTCGGTTTATCAGCCATATCAAATTGCAACTCCCCCCCTTTCATTAGCTCCTTATATTGAAAGAAATTCTTGGTATACATTTTCCCATTAACCTTTACTTCATTGACGTATACGTTATCTTTATTTTGATTAGTCGCGTCGATCTTCAATGTTTTCCCATTTTGTAGATTTAATTTGACGGATTGAAATTGTGGTGATCCCAATACATATTCGCCCGAAGCTGGAGCTACGGGATAGAAACCTAAAGCTGAGAAAACATACCAAGCAGATGTTTGTCCATTATCTTCATCACCACAATAACCATCGGGAGTTGGCAGATAAAGCTTATCCATGATTTGGCGCACCCAATATTGTGCTTTCCAAGGCTCAGCAGCATAATTATAGAGATATGGCATGTGCTGAATTGGCTGATTACCATGTGCATATTGGCCCATATTCATGATTTGCATTTCTCTCATTTCGTGGATCATACTTCTGCTCTTCATGCCCTCGTAGCTTGGTATCACAAATACGGTATCAAGCATTGCATTGAAAGCCTTTTTACTACCCATTAAATCAATCAAACCTTGTGGATCATGGAAGACACAAAAACTCCAGTGCCACGCATTTCCTTCAGTATACTCTTTAGACCAGGCACTTGGATCAAAAGGTGTAATAAAAGTACCATCAGATTTTTTTCCACGCATCAATTTTGTCTCAGCATCATAAATATTTTTATAATTCATGGCACGCTTTGCATAAATTGAAATTTCTGAATTTGGTTTTCCTAAGGCTTTTCCAAATTGATAGATACTCCAATCATTATAGGCATATTCCAAAGTTCTGGCGACATTTTGATTGATATTCTTATCAATTGGTATAAACCCTAATGTATTATACACCTCATGACCGAACCTTCCTGTTGCTGAAATTTTAGGATGAGCGTTATTTGCCCCATGCACGACAGCGTCCCATAATAGATCAGCATCATATCCTTTTCTTCCTGTTGCAAAAGCATCTGCCACCACTGAGGCCGAATTATTACCGATCATTGACTCACGATGCCCCGGGGAAGCCCATTCTGGTAAAAATCCACTTTCCTTATATGCATTTACCAGTCCAGCCTGCATACGATCATTCATTTCAGGGTAGATGAGATTCAACAAGGGAAATAAGCTTCTAAATGTATCCCAAAATCCGGTATCTGTAAACATTTCTCCGGGTAGAACCTGTCCGTTATAAGGACTATAATGCACCCTTTTTCCTTGTGCATCTATTTCTGAGAAATCTCGCGGAAATAAAGTCGAACGATACAAACAGGAATAAAAAGTTTTTAAACGATCAATATCTGGATCTTTCACCTCAACACGTCCCAATACTTCATTCCATTTCACTTTTCCTACCGCAAATATCTCATCAAAAGTTTTGCCTTTAACTTCTTTAAGGTTTAGCTCCGCTTGTTCAAAACTGATGAATGATGATGCAACACGAGCGATAACCTGCTCACCTCGTTTCAAATTTTTAAATCCTACGATAGCACCTGCATGGTTATCCTTCATTTCTAATACATTATTTTTGATATCGCCACTCTTTACAGCTGCTTTAAAATCAAATGAACGATCAAAAACGATGACAAAATAGTTTTTAAAGTTATCAGGCACGCCACCACTATTCCGGGTGTTATACCCGATTATCTTATTTTCTTCTGGAATTACTTTAATGTATGATCCTTTATCGAAAGCATCAATAACCACCTGAGCTGCTTCAGTTTTTGGAAAGGTAAAACGAAATATTGCCCCTCGCTCCGATGGTGTTAATTCTGTAGTCACATCATGATCTGCAAGATATACACTATAGTAATACGGTTTTACGACTTCTGCTTTATGGGAAAACCAGCTCGCACGCTTTTCTTGGTCAAAGACTGGTTCTCCAATTGTTGGCATAATAGAAAACTGTCCATAATCATTATTCCAAGGACTTGGCTGATGGGTTTGTTTAAAACCTTTGATTTTATCGGCCGTATAGGTATAGACCCAGCCATCACCCATACTCCCTGTTTGTGGTGTCCAGAAATTCATGCCCCAAGGCATTGCAATAGCTGGATAGGTATTCCCATTTGACAATTCGTACTTAGACTGTGTCCCGATCAATGGGTTGACATAATCGACAGGACTAAATGACTGTGCTTTGCTCAACTGAACAGAGAGCAATAAAACTAATGCTCCTAAAATTTTTTTAAAATTCATTATTGTATTTTTCATTTTGATTGAAACCGCAGGAAGCAAGGTTTCAATCTTAATATTTAAATTTTGTTAAATTTACGTATCCCTGCATTAACTTAATATATGATACTGTTATAATTACAAAAATTTTAGGTTAAATGGCATAAAACAAATCAAGGTCTTAAAAAGACCTCGATTTGATTACAAACAAACACTACCAACCTACATTTTGAATTAGTTTCTCATTTTTCAGTACTTCATTATTCGGAATTGGAAATAGATAATCCCGCTTTTTAAAAATTCTTGTTTTATTACCATCCAGGATTTTGTCCTAATGTTGGAGATTTCTGTAATTCTGGATCTAATATTGGAAACAAGTAATGCTTAGGTGCATCAAAAACACGATTTTCAACAAAAAACCTTTCCATTCTATAATGCTTTGTTCCAATTTCAATCTTTCCATTTGGATCTTCTATTGGGCGCATGCCATTGATCATATTTTGTAACTTAGGATATGCGGACCTGTTATTTTTCCAGTAATTAATACTGCGTTCCGTATCAGTAGCTCCTGCACTCTCAAACAAAGCCTTTTTAGCTTTTTCAACAGAACTGCTAGGTTCTAAATATAAACGAAAATCAAAAGCGCGTTTATTTTCATAAAAAAACTCTACTCTTCGCTCTCTTTTAATGTATTCATCCATTAAATTTTTGTCACTAAGGGTTGCTAAAGGCATTGGCACCATAAATGATCGTGAGCGAACCTGATTAATCAAATCATAGATTTCTTGTGTGGGACCATCAATTTGGTTTACAGCTTCAGCATAGATATAGATAAAATCTGGTAATCTCCAAACTGGGGGTGCACTGATCGAGACACTACCATTTCTATTCCAAGCTTCCTGCAAATATTTTCTCAAGTAATAACCAGTTTTTGTCGCATTATTAGATCCGATTCTATTCGCTCCTTCTGCAGTATTCATTTGCGAGGGATTATTATCTCCCCCCCTAAAAGCAGCACCATGGAAGATAATATCACGATAAAATCTTGGATCTCTCGCTACTGAAACGTATGGATTAGCGTCATCATACCCGTCAGATTTTGCTTTTTCACTATAGATCGGATATCCATAACCATCTGGCGAAATATATTCATACTCATCAACCTGTTCTTGAACCGGCATTTGACGAGACCCTCCGCCCCGACTCGGTGGATAAACATCTCCAAACCAGCCTTCACCTTTATACTTTGTAAAAAACAATACATACTCATTTTTAAATGCTTCCATATCGTAATACATCTGCCAAAGCCGAGTTGGCACCGTCGATTTATTTGTATTTTGGCCACCGCTATCTCCAAAATCAGTTTTGCTATACTTCTGAAACAAACTATATCTTTTTCCTCCAGCTATTGTAAAATCTAGAACAGCTTTTGCGGCCTCCTTTGCTTTTACCCATCGATCAGGGCTTACAGCGGCATATTCACTTTCAAATTTTCTAGTTCCGGTATATCCTTTAGTAGCGGCCCCATTCCACAATGGAGTAGCTGCCATCCATCTAGCCTGCGCGATTAAACCCAAACATGCTCCTTTGTCAATGCGTCCAAAATTTTGACCTTCCCATTTTTCTGGCACTCTTTTATAAGCTTCCTCGGCATCTTTAACAATCTTTTCAACCACAGTATGAAAAGATTGTTTTTCAAAATTCATATTCTCAGTTGCTGTAATTACGTGGTCCACATAAGGGATTTCTCCATATATTCGAATCAACAACAAATGAAAATAAGCACGCATAAAATATATTTCGCCTATTCGCATTGGTAAAGAGCCAGGCTCAAGGATATCATCGGGTGTATTGTATTTGGTTACGCCTTGCAATACAACGTTTGTACGACGGATACCATCGTATAAACTATTCCAAAATTGTCCATTATCACCGGGCAATTCATTCACACTCCAGTCGCCTGTATTATATCGATTTGTAATATTGCCTTCTACAGAAGAGCCCTCAGCCTCATCAGTAATGGCAGCACTTGAAAAGTGATAAAACCAAGATATAGGTTGATTAGCACCTTTAGCTTTTGCATATATATCAGTTACCAGTTGATTGACTTTATCATATCTTGAGAAAATCTCATCTTCACGAAGTTGATCATCAGGCAATTTATCGAGGTATTTATTACAACCAAGACAAAAGAAAATAACTGTAATTACTGATATACTTAAAATAAATTTATTCATTTTCATAATCTCACTATTAAAAATTAAGATTCAATCCAAAATTATAGATCTTTGAAATCGGGTACCAATATCCACTGGCATTACCCATTTCAGGATCGATACTTAGATCCTTTAGACCTGACCATGTTAATAGGTTCATCCCTTGAGCATAAATTCTTAATTGGTTCAAACCAATTCTTTTCAACATTTGCTTCGGAAAATTGTATCCTATCTCAATATTCTTGAGCCTTAAATATTTCGCATCATATAAAAAGAGACTACTTTCACTATTTTTATTATTAGCTGAATTTCCCATATGTAAAGCCGGATAGGTTGCCGTTTCTGCAGTTTCTGGTGTCCAGCGCCCTAGGTGTATTGGTCTTACAGATCCAAACTTATCTTGATCAAAATTAGGGAAATCCCATGCTGCTGCATCTTTTAATACAATAGAAGAATTTAATGCGCCCTGAAATAATAGACTGAAATCAATGCCTTTATACTGTAATGTAATTGGGACACCAAATTGAATCTCTGGACTTCTTGGGTTACCCATAACTGTTCTATCACCTAGATCTGTAATTTTCCCATCGCCATTTAAATCCTTATAGACAACATCACCTGGCCCTACTTTACCCCAAGGTTGATACTGGTTCGAATTCAATTGATCAGCTTCTGCTTGATCCTTTACAAAATGATCAAATTGGTATAAAAAGTTTTCATAAAGACGTTTTCCTGTGGCCTGTCTATATGAATATTCACGCGGAATTTCCTGTCTGTAAATCAACTTATTGCGAGCAAATGTAAAATTAGGTTTAACAAAAAATCTAAAATCATCGCCAATCATATCTGAATAACTCAATTCGATATCAATACCTCTGTTTCTTACTTTTCCAATGTTGATCAATGGAGATGATTTGCCAACAACACCAGGAAAACTAATATCAGTAGACTGCAATTCAGTTATAATATCATAACGATAATCTTCAAATACATCAATATTTAGGTTGACTTTATTGCTCATAAATGCCATATCCAAACCTATATTTGTTTTTCTTGATTTTTCCCAACTAATATTTTCGTTTGCCAAACGTCCTTCACGTGCTCCTCCCAACGAATTATTGAAGTTCTGATCGCCAAAACTATAACCATTACCACCACCATAAAAAGCTAAATAGCCAAATCTACTATCTCCAGGCATCTTATCATTCCCAACTAACCCCATAGAAGCTCTCACTTTCAAGAAACTCAACCAGTCCTTCATACCATCCATAAACTTTTCTTTGCTGACAACCCAGCCAACAGCCCCCGCAGGAAAAAAACCAAACCGCTTACCTTTTATAAAATTTTCGGAGCCATTGTAACCAAAGTTAAATTCGCCTAAATATTTTTCAGAATAATTATAGGTAAACTGTCCAGTAAGGCCTTGATAACGAATATCAACACCCGCTTTTGAATTTGCTGCATCATAGATAGACTGACTTGACCTATTAAACAATAGCATACTGGCTACAGTATGCTTATCATTAAATGATCGATTATAATTCACCTTTGCCTGTAAAAAAGTACGGTTAAAGGGACTACTTTGTGTAAAAGTATTACCTAAGGTCTGATCGATTGTAAATTTATTACCATTTGTATATAATCCTTCATAATGACCACCATTCATGAATACATCAATACCACCTACAGGTTGAAAGGTTGCATAACTCGGATATTCACGATACCCCTCACTATATGTCCCTAACTGTCGATAAAGCCATTGTTGTTCTTTAGCATCGTAAGAAAATACACCATCAACAGATAATCCTTTTGTTAAAAAGTCTAAATTCCAACCAGCTGCAAAACTTCCTTCCAATACTGTATTCTTTTCGGTGTGATAACCTGACCTAGTCAACTCACCTAAAACATTATAACGGTATATTTGATTTCCAAATAACAGACCTGACGGGTTGTTCAATAAATAATTTTCTGTAGAGGGTTGTGCATTAGGTTCATTAACAATAGGCAGGTAAGGAGGTTGCGTCATAGCCAAAGTTGTTAATCTTGACGCTGATGTCCCCGGAGAAGTACGATCGGTTATGCGGGCGCCTAAATTCAATTTCACCCATAAATTCTTCGTAATATTAACATCAATATTCGACCTGAAGTTATAACGTTGAAATTTAGGTGAAACATTGTATTTGGAAAGATCCACATGATCATAATTATTATCTTGTCCCATAAATCCGCCCATAACAAAATATTTGGCAACATCATTTCCTCCGCGAATAGAAAGATTATATTCATGTTGGGGAGCTGCTCGGAATATATAATCAAAATAATCCCAATTATAACCTAATCCATCACTATTATCACCCTTCGCTTTTCTAAAATTATTTATTGCTTCTGCACTAAATAATTTTAATGTCGAAGGATCACTTCCATTCAGTTTAGCATCATTGGTCATAGCTTCATTATAAAGTGTCGCATAATCCGCTGATCCCAATAATTCTGGTAATTGTGCAGCTGAATTTATTCCATAAGAAGCTCTGAAATTAACAGATGCTTTATCTGATGACTGCCCTCTTTTGGTTGTCACCACGATTACTCCATTGGCTCCACGAATACCATAAGGTGCTGTTGCTGAAGCATCTTTTAAAATAGAAACGGTTTCAATTTCATCAGGAGCCAAGTAGCTCATATCGCGTTCTATACCATCTACAATAATGATTGGCGATTGATTTCCATAAGTTGATTTACCTCTAATAAGAAGTTCAGATCGATCAACGCCCGGTTCACCACCAGCATATTGATTCACAATCAAACCAGGCAAGCGCCCTGCAAGCATGTTGTTAATATTTGCTGCAGGGCTCTGAATCAAATCTTTTGTTGTGATCGTTGAAACTGCGCCAACGATATTACGCTTCTTTTGCGTTGTATACCCAACTACAACAACATCCTCTAAAGCTTTAACGTCCTCCACAAGGCTAACCTGTACTAAAGTTCTGCCATTCAGAGCAATTTGTTGAGGTTGAAAACCTATAGATGAAAAAGTGATTACCGCCTCCCCATAGGGCACTTGTATCCGATATTTACCCGAAACATCTGTTTTTGTTGACTTTCCCGTAGCTTTAACAACGACTGTTACTCCCTCTATTGGTCGTCCAGTAGAATTATTAAGAACAGTCCCTGAAACATAGCCCTCTTCCTGCAAAACGGGAGATATAGAAATACCATGAAGCAATGAAGCTTTAACTTGATACAAACTACAGCAGGATAGCATTAGAAATAATGGAATTACTTTTCTTTTCATAAATTAAATTTTATAATCAGTTGACTAAACGAAAAGGTTTGTTACGACATATTGATTTCTAAAAATTGGTTAGAAAAAGAAAATCAACATTTTTTTACTGTGTCTTATTTAAGAAAATTTGCATAAAACAAATTGGCAAAAAAAACAAAACTAATTCGATTTACTAAAGATAAAACTTAAGAAATTAGAAACTTGTTAATCAATTGTTAACATCATTCTTTTTCTATTAATTCCTGATTAAACGGGTGATAAAGCCAACTTTGTAGATTGTTTCAATTTTTAATTGATTAGAATTTAAGAGCACTTTCCGTATTCTAGAAATAAAGACATCTAGACTGCGTCCCATAAAATAGTCACTTTCCCCCCATAGTTTATTGAGTATTTCTTCTCTGGTCAGTACACGATCTAAATTTTGCAATAGATATTTCCACACTTCAAATTCACGTGCAGTCAAACGTAATGTTTTCCCTCCATTAACACGTACTTCCATAGCACTGCAATACAAAACAACATCTGCAATTTTTAGTTCTTCTATCTTTTTCTCTTTGCCACGCGCTAAAATATTGTTCATGCGCCATAAGAGCTCTTCCGTATCAAATGGTTTGGTGACGTAATCTTCTGCTCCTAGCTTGAGTCCTGCAATACAGCTTTCCTTTGCATTGCGTGCTGTTAAAAACAAGAAACGAAATTCAGGTTTCAAAACCTTTATTCGCTTCACCAATTCAAAACCATCAAATGATGGCAGTTGAACATCGACTAGCAATAAATCGAAATTTTGTTTTTTACTCAACATTAAAGCTTTATCCCCATCATCGACTAGCTGTACATGAAACCCACTTCTTTCCAGATACCATTGTACCTCTACTCCAAGATCTGCATCATCTTCTATAAGTAATATTTTTCCTTCCATACTATTTACTAATTGGAATTGTTATCCTAAAAATGGTTCCCTGATCTTGAACAGTATCCAAGTCCAGTTTCCATTTATGTATTGCAACAATATTATAAACAAAATATAATCCCAAACCTAAGCCTGTTGAGGATCTGATATGCCTACCTCTTTGGAATTTATTAAATATACGACTTCGATCCTGTTTATCTATCCCAAATCCATTATCGCTAATTTCGATCATAAAAAAATTTGGAAAAATAAATAAAACATTGACCAGTATCTTTTTCTGTTCGCTCACGTTATACTTCAATCCATTCTCGACTAAATTGGTGACTAAAGTTGTTAGCATAAAATAATCATAATAAGCATATAAATCAACTGTATCTGGTTCAAAATTCAAAACGATAGTTGCTTCTTTTTTCCATTTTATTTGGCTATCTAAAATAATATCATTTAAATCTTTTACCAGTATGTGTTTTTCAAACTGCGCTGCCTGCGGATCGAAAGAAGAGACCTCCACTGCTTGATTAATCAACTTATCTAATCGTTGGATCTGCCTATTGATGACATCCAAACTTCTATAACCACCCTCCCACTTTATATCTTCAAGGTCTGCTCTTAAATTTCTTGCTGAGACCTTTAAGGTTGTTAGAGGCGTCTTAAATTCGTGGGTCACATGATTAAAAAAATCGGTGGAAATCTCATTTAATTTTTTTTGCCTTATCCAGTTACGCATAGTAATGAAAAATAAAAAAACAACGACTAAAATACTACTACTCGATAAAAGCAGCAATGGGGCAATAGCCATAACTATATTTTTTACCTGATTATGCTTACTGGCATATAACTTAAAGGCAATCAAGTTAGAATTATTGGAGGGAACTGTAACTGTAATGGCAGATACAATATTTTGAGGACGAACGACATCAAAATTTCCATCGATTACTCCATCTTGATCTGTCGAATTAACTTCAAACAATGAGTAATAGATTTTACCGTCAAACGTTAGCGCAAGCTTATCCAAATACAAAGCATAATCATACTCGGTCAAGTCTAGTTTTAGGTTTCGAATGATATTGTGAAACTGAACCTCAAAATCTGCTTTCTTTTTTAATTCTACCAAAATTTCATTTCCCAGATCTTTTAATTTACGGCGAAAAAGCTTTGGATCTTCATAATACAGCTTTTGTAATGTTTCATACTGCGGAACCAAGATCGAATCAATAATTGCCTGCCCTCCTGGATACAACTTGTCATTGATGATAGACTCCTCATATGCTAATTTGATCTCTGCTTTTTCATTTTTCAGGAACTCAAGCTGTTCAATTTTATAAACGCTCGATATCAGTCTCAATTGAAGTAAAATTAAGACCACAAAGCTGGTAATGGCTACTGCTTGAATGATCTTAATTTTACTCATCTTCTTATTCATAAACTTTATCATTGACAGGTCCACAATACACAATGTGATCTATGCTTTTATGAAACTTGATTTATTTACATGATAGGTAAATATAAAAATCTATTTCCCTGGCTTATCAGTCATCTCAAATTGCAGTGCCCCTCCATTCATAATGGCAGCATAAGAAAGTTTCAAATCAGCTAAAGGTTGACCATTTAAGCTTACTTTTTTTACATAGACATTTTTTTCGGATTGATTTTTCACATCTATTGTAATCGTTTTCCCATTTTCTAGGTTAATCTTTGCCGATTTGACCAATGGACTCCCTATCCAGTAAGCATCATCTCCAGGTGCAACAGGATAAAAGCCCAAAGCAGTAAATAGATACCATGCAGACATCTGCCCACAGTCATCATTTCCACCTAAGCCTGCATGTCCATTATGATATTGATTCCGGATGATCTGACGTACACGAGCTTGTGTTTTCCAAGGGCTAGCGGTTTGATTATATAAATATGCGACATGGTGCGATGGTTCATTACCATGTACATAGTTACCAATAATTCCATCGCGAGTGATATCTTCTGTATGTTCGAAATATTTATCTGGTAATTCCATTGTAAACAAGGAATCCAGATAGTTTTCTAATTTTTTGGGTCCCCCCATCATTTCCATCATAGCCACTGGCTGATGTGGTACATATAAACTGTAATTCCAAGTATTACCCTCTATGAATCCTTGACCATGGGTCTCCAAAGCATCGAATTTAGATCTAAATATTCCTTTTGCATCTTTAGGTCTCATAAAGCCGATAGAATGATCATAAACATTTTTCCAATTTGATGCTCTTTTTATAAAATCTTTGTAGATGTCGTCTTTACCTAATTTTTTAGCAAGTTGCGCGATACACCAATCATCATAAGCATACTCCAGTGTATTGGAAACTGAAGTCCCAGAAATTTCATCTGGTACATATCCTAAATCGATATAGGATCCTATTCCTTCATATTTACGTGCATTTGCTGTTTGAACGCATGCAGCCAACGCGGCTTCAGCATCTCCTTTGTAAACTCCTTTCAAAATTGCATCTACCACCACCGAGACTGAATGATACCCACTCATGCACCAATTATCATTGGCATAATGCGACCAAATAGGCAACATTTTCAAGACACTTTGATCATAGTGTGCCATCATGGATGATACCATATCGGCATTGCGCGTAGGATTGATTAAATTCATTAATGGATGGAATGCCCTAAAAGTATCCCATAACGAAAAAGAGGTGTAATTGGTAAATCCTTTTGCCTGATGCACTTCTTGATCCAAACCTTTGTATTCTCCATTCACATCCATATACACTGTAGGCATCAGACTGGCATGGTACATGGCGGTGTAGAAATTAATCAGATCTTCTTTGTTCAGCATATCCACCTGTACTTTGTTCAGTTCCTGCTCCCACGATTTTTGACCCGCTTTCACATAATTTTCAAAGTTCCAATCTGGTGCTTCGTGTTCTATATTCGCAAGCGCATTCTTCATACTTACGGGACTTAGTGCTACCTTCATCAAAACCTCCTCACCATCCTTCGTGTCAAAATCCAGATTCATTTTGATCTGATGTGCGGCTAAATCTGGAAAATTATTTTTTTGATCAAATTTTCGCCAAAAACCCGCATAAACCTGTTTTGCATCTTCATACTTAGCTCCATAATTTTTAAATGCTTTCGAAGTTTTAATCGCAAAATAAACTGTCCTTGTTCGAGCCCACCCATTAGTTTGACGGTAACCTACGATCGTCGAGTCATTCAAAACACGGACTACAGTCCAAACATTTTTAGCTTCGTAATTATAAATACCGGCGGTTAAATCTAAGATCAAGTGTGAAGCATCAGATTTTGGAAATGTATACCGATGTATGCCCACACGACTTGTGGTCGTCATCTCGGCTTTAATCTGATGTTTATCTAATAGTACCTTATAATAATTTGCTTCTGCAACCTCATTACTGTGTGAATATGGTGAACGATATCCATCCTGTGGTCTATCGGCAGTACCTGGATTCAACTGAACTTTACCCTGTGTGGGCATAACTAAGATGTCACCCAGATCTGAATGTCCTGTGCCACTAAAATGAGTATGGCTGAACCCAACGATGGTCGGATCATCATATTGGTATCCTGCACAATACTTGTAGACATCACCATTATATTTACCATTCATAGCATATGGAATGGTGTCTGTATCAGGACTTAGCTGTACGGCCCCAAATGGTACTGTTGCTCCTGGAAATGTATGCCCCATGCGGGCTGTACCAATTAAAGGTTTTACGTATTGTATTAAATTGGACTGCGCCTGTAGCAGGTTAGGAAACAGGAACAATCCTAAATAAAGGAGTTGTTTACTTTTCATAAGTTTAGATTTTTAAAGACTTGGAGCCTGGCTATAGTTTTTCCATAACTCATCTAGTGTCTTTCCGGTTTGCTTTTCCCAAAATCCATCTGTAAAGGTTTTATTCCGCATTGCCAAATCTAGATTTTTAACAAATCCTTTTTTTACCTTTTTCTCTATCCAAAAGAAAAAACGGGCGGTTACACGATAAGAGTCTGTATACTTTTGGCTTGCATTCCATTCTGGTAATTTCCAATTTGCACCAGCATTGTCTATACCATCGGCAAAACGGACATAATCAGCGATTCCTTCTGTAATCCACCAAGGTCCAGAGCCATTGGGGTAGCCTTGCACGATATGCATCACTTCATGGGTTACGACATCTATATCCCCTGGATTCTTCGCAAACCATTCAGGACTATACCTTACTATTCCACCGGCTGTGGCGGCTACTCCTTTATAATCGGGATCGATCACAAAAGATACTTTTTTCATTGTCTTTTTGTTATACGTTTTTGCCAACTTCGGGTAATTGACAAAAAAAGTATGGATCAATTTTTCTTTCAAAACAGGGCTGAAATCTTTATCCTTATTTATCCAAATCAATGTGTAACCATTCTTTGTAATACTATCCGTATCAACTGCTACCTTACGATCATGTTCTGTATGGTTCCAGTTATCTTGAGCAAGGGCTGATTGACCAGCAATCAACCCTATTACACAACCAACTATCTGACTAAATTTCATTTGTCATTATTTTTTAAAAACTGTCTTTAATTCTGTACTCATCGAATAAGGGGCTGCGTCTAATGTAGCTCCGCGGTTATAGTTTGGTTTAGAAGTCATATCAAAGGATAGTGTTCCACCTTTCACTAATTCTTGGTGGCTCAACCAATTCTTAGTGTAGGATTTTCCATTAACTTTTAAGTCATTGACATAGAAATTCTGTGCACTAGCTTGATTTCCGATGATCTCTACTGTTTTACCATTTTCCAGTTTTAATGTTGTTTTTGCGAAAAGTGGTGCCCCCAATACGTATTCATCGGTAGCAGGACAAACCGGATAAAATCCAAGTGAAGAGAAAACATACCAAGCCGAAGTTTGACCATTATCTTCGTCTCCACAATAACCATCGGGAGTAGCTTGATACATACGATCTAAGACCTGACGAACCCAATATTGTGTTTTCCAAGGTTGGGCACTATAATTATACAAGTAGATCATGTGTTGGATGGGTTGATTACCATGCGCATACTGTCCCATATTTGCGATCTGCATTTCACGAATTTCATGGATAGTACCCCCATAATAACTATCATCGAAAGCTGGTGGCTGTGTAAATACACTATCTAACATCGTATTAAATTGTTTATTACCCCCCATCAAACCGATTAATCCTTCTATATCGTGAAAAACACTCCACGAGTAATGCCAGCTATTGCCTTCTGTAAATGCATCACCCCATTTCAATGGATTGAATGGGCTCTGAAATTTGCCATCTTTATTCTTTCCGCGCATTAAGTTTGTTGAAGAATCAAATAGATGACGATAATTTTGTGCTCTTTTTGCGTACAGTTCAATATCTGCTTTCGGTTTTTTTAATGCTTTGGCTAATTGATAAATTGTAAAATCATCATACGCATACTCCAGTGTACGTGCTGCGTTTTCATTGATTCCTACATCATAGGGCACATAACCTAATTTGTTATAGTACTCAACTCCTTTACGGCCTACTGCAGTCATTGGTCCCTCATTGTTAGCCCCATGCTTCAAAGCCTCATAAAGTGTATTGATATCATATCCTCTCAATCCTTTAATATAGGCATCAGCCACTACAGAAGCAGAGTTATTACCGACCATGATATCTGCAAAACCCGGACTACTCCACTCTGGAAGAAATCCACCTTCTAAATATGCGTTTTTCAATCCTTCTTGCATTTCAACATTGATGGATGGATACATGAGATTCAGGAATGGATATAGCGCTCTAAACGTATCCCAAAAACCTGTACCACCATATAAATATCCTGGTAATATTTTTCCATTATAAGGACTGTAATGTACCTTTTCTCCAGAGGCATTGATTTCATATAATTTATTTGGAAAGAATAACGTACGGTATAAGGTCGAATAGAAAGTACGCATCTGATCGATATTATCACCTTCTACAGCTAATCGACCTAGCTTTTCATTCCAGATCGCTCTTCCATCAGCCTTTACTTGATCAAAAGTACGGTTACCTAATTCATTGAGATTGAGCAGTGCCTGCTCTGCACTAATAAATGAAGAAGCTACACGAACTTGAACAGGTTTAGATTTATCTTTTACTTTAAAGCCTAAAATTGCTCCGGTCTGATCTGCAGTGGATTTTAATTTACCTTTAAAACGTTCCTTACCTTCCCAAGTTGAGTAATTGTCAAAAGGTTGATCAAATATTAAGACAAAATAATTCTTAAAATTTGTCAATTTTCCACGAGAGTATCGTGTAGAATAACCGATAACCATATTCTTTTCAGGAATAATCTGTACTTCAGATCCCTTATCGAATGCATCAAGGACAACAAATGCTGAATCTGTCTTATTAAAAGAAAATTTAAAATAAGCAGCACGCTCTGTCGGTGTTAATTCTGCCGTTACATCATGATCAGCTAAATACACGGAATAATAGTAAGGAGTTGCTTTTTCAGCTTTATGTGAAAACCAACTGGCTCTTTCTTCTTGATCAAAAGCGGCTTTACCCGTTACTGGCATTAAAGAAAACTGTCCGTAGTCATTCATCCATGGAGACGGCTGATGCGTCTGCTTCAATCCTCTTATTTTATCTGCGGCATAGGTATATTGCCAGCCATCGCCATTTTTCCCGGTCTGAGGAGTCCACATGTTCATACCCCAAGGTAATCCGATTGCAGGATAGGTATTTCCGTTTGACAGCGAAGGTTTTGAATCTGTTCCCATAAGTGGGTTGACCAAATCAACAGGATCAACAGCTTTGCCATTTAATTTCTGGGCAGAAACAGTATTCGTACAAAATAAGGATAGGCTTAAACTCCATGCTATCCCCCATTTTAGGGTTTTAAAAATCATATGTGGTAAGTTAAATTGACATAAATTGGGTATTTCAACATCATAGCGAAGAAATAATTGATTTAACGAGATTAAAGATAAAACCTTTTAGCAATAAATAAAAATAAAATTAACAGCAATTCGCAATTCCTATCTTCTTTATTACAAAGGAGGTATAACAAAAAACAGAAATGTCATCTGAAAGTCTTTTTTACTCACCTTTGGGAAATTATCACATATTTAGCCTATCCTTGTATCAATATAATTTTTAAATAAAATGAATAAAGGAACTGTAAAGTTTTTCAATGAAACTAAAGGATTTGGTTTTATTACCCCTGAAAATGGTGGAGACGATGTATTTGTACACATTTCAGGCTTAAAAGACCAAGTTAGAGAAGGCGATAGCGTTAGCTACGAAATTGAAAACGGAAAAAAAGGCTTAAATGCTGTTAATGTAAGAATAAACTAATTACTATTATATTTTCTTGCAAAAGCAGCTTCCTCACAGGAAGCTGCTTTTTTTTGTTACAAACAGCAAAAACTCAAATCCAGATATACGATCTTTTAACTCCAGCATAAAGGATTTTTTAACGGTTCTTTTCAACCGTTAAAAAAATGATAACCTAAATATGCTCAAGAACACTTAAATACTTGAGCATAACTATACGATATAAAATATATTTTCCTTTACAGATTTTCTTATTTCAATTCGGACAATCTTGTCAAACCTTCCAAATAATAATAATCTGCATAAGCCAGTGGCACATCAATCTCCGAGTTGTGAGGAATACTTCCAACACTATGTTTTAATAAAAAGCCTCCATTTGTCCCATAGTTAGCAAAATAAGCTGGTCCAGATAATGTTTTTAGAGTTGACTTAGCAAAGTCTAAATAAGATCTACTCTCTTTGCCTGTAGTAAAAGTAGATAAATCCACCAATGCTGATGCAACAACCGCCGCCGCTGAAGCATCTCTCGGTATATAATCAAGCTTCAAGTAGGCAAAGTCAAGATCTGACTTATACCCTTCCTGCTGTGCATTAAAATCCCAGTAAGGAATCTTATCCTTAGGTAAATTCTTATGATTCATATAAAAACTTGCCGCAGCTTTAGCTGTCTCCAGAAACTCTTTCTTTTTGGTTTCTTTATACATCATCGTAAAACCATAGATTGCCCATGCCTGGCCTCTCGCCCAAGTTGAATTATCAGCATAGCCTTGATTTGTTTGCCTATGGATGGCTTTTCCATTTTCATCATAATCCACAACATGGTAGGTACTGTGATCCGGACGGAAATGATTCTGCATTGTTTTGGTTGCATGGTTGATCGCAACATTTCTAAATTTAGGATCTCCTGTAATATCCGAAACATAACACAACATCTCCAAATTCAGCATATTATCAATAATTACAGGATACTGCCAAGTTGTTTTGCCGTCCCATGACTTCTTTTTATTCCACGATTTAATCAATCCTACTTTTGGATTATAACGTTTTAAAGCCGTATTAGCTGCGTGAATAATAATATCTTTGTAAGCTTCTACCTTTTTTGGATCTTTGAGATATTTGATCGCATTACCATAAGAACAGTACATCACAAAACCAATATCATGGTGCTGGTCAAGGTTTTTCGCTTTCTCTAAAGCCTCGGTCCACTTTATCGCCTCGTTCTTTATTCCTTCGTCACCTGTTTTGTTGTATATGTACCAAAGCGATCCAGGAAAGAAACCTCCTGTCCAATCCCACTCACTCGTCACGACCAACTCTCCTTTCTTATTTATTGTTCTGGGAAAATTTCTCAATTTATCAGCTTCTTTTCCTAAGTATATATATTGCTTTTCCGAAGCTTCAAAACTTTTCTTGATAAATGGCAATTTTATAGGTATAAAACTTAGTGTTAAACCTGCCACTGTAAGCCCCAATAAAGGAATCAACATTTTTCTTTTCATAAGAATCTTCATAATATAAATAGTAAACACATAAAATCTCTTAATTAAATAGCATCTCAATATAATCTGTGCTATCTTTCTTTATAATAACACAAAGGATACTAGTCATTCAAAATTATTTGACGGTAAATATATAAGTACCTTTCTCTTTTAATTTTTTCGCTTTCAATGATAATCTAAAGATAGCATCACCCCAAACCTGACTTAGTCTGATATCAGACTGAGGAATAGCTTCAACTTCAGCATCAAATTCAGCAACATTATATTCTAGATAATATTTCCCTCCGTTCAACGCAATCTTTCCGCCAGAAATAACAGGTTTTCCTGCCAATAAAAAATGAATTACATTAGATCCTGTAGGTGTTTTAAGATCAAATTTATCTATTATTTCCAGCACACCTTTTTTTAATTGATAACTACGATTCCATGAATTGATCGCGGCCTGACTTGAATAAGCTCCTGCAATATTCAGTTTAAACAACTTTTTCTTCGGATCAAATGATACATCTTGCGCCTTATATGAAGCTCCGAATACTTGATCATGACCATTGATCTGTGGCAGGTTGTGATAACCACTTTGCATGGACCAGATGTCGTAACGTTCACTGCTAAAGGTCTTTTTATTATATGTACCAACACCGGCATCGATAAAAATAGGTTTTTCAGCACGATATAGAATAAATGTTCCGATGTCATTATGATTATGACTTTCATTATTATAACCGCCTTTCGCAGCAAAAAATAAATCCTCATCTTTCATGTATAAGAATTCTGTTTGCGGATACCACTTGTAGCTATTTGTTGGAAGTTTTCCCGACCCATTTTTAATTTCGTTCAAACTCAATAGATCTTCGAGACTTCTGAAGATATCACGATCTGATTTAAAAGAAAGTTTTCTTTTGTTTTGCAGATAACGTGCAAAATCGATCATTTCTGTACTGTTGACAGCTTTTCCATAACGGTATATCAAATACGGGTCACCACCGCCCTTTGCAGAAGCATCGGCAAAATTTACAACCCAATTATCTCCGCCGATATATGACTGCGCAATATACTCTCCCATATTTCGAACCACGGGTTGATTGAAAATATTAATTTTATTACCTGTTGCATCTGCCAAGATCTTGAGGTAATCGTAGAGCTTACCTGCCGCATGTCCCCAATAAGAAGGCCCTTCTTCACAAGCTCCATCTGCTTTGACATAGTTCATAAACATATCGACAGATTGCATCGTTTTATATATACCGGCGCGCTGTTTCTCGACATCATCTTCGATGAGCAATAAACAGGTCAGTACATTAAAATTACACCAAGGATTCCAATTATTGACCATCTGATTCGGTTTTCCCGCAAGTGCTTGCCACCACATATCATTGCGGTTCAAATAGGGTGTAATAACTCGATCCTGAACTGATTTTTTTAGACGTCTACTAATCTCTGGATTAATCTTATCCATTTCAGGATGCAAGTAATAGTAAATCCAAGAAAGCATGGATCCCATATCGCCTGCGACTAGATCTACGACGTGCGTACCTTCTTGTGGTAGCGTACGTTTTGAAGATTGAAAAGCGGGTAGATGTGCAGATAATGACCAAGTACTCATCTCGGTAAAATACCAGATGCCATTGATAATCTGATCTAAGTAACGTCCTTTTCCTTCAGCCAATTCGGCTAAAAACAAGTTGCTCAATGCGATCGCATTTTCATTCATCGGCTTCTCCATGATCACACGTGACCCTGTACGCTCATAGGCCAGATAATCTGAGGCTTTCACAACCTGCCATTGATAATCTAGATCACTATTTCCATTATTTAATAAAGTACCAGCTACTGTTTTCGTCAACTCAGACCAAGCTGCTCGATCCTGATACTCTGGGAAGGGAACCCATTGCTTAGTCGGAAGCAGATCGCGTTGGAGATCTGCCGGATTAAATTTTCCGCTTAATAAATTTAGTTCATCTGCCTTTACCATTGCAAAAAAACAAATTTGTAAAAGCAATAAGCACATCAATAACTTTTTCATAAGATCTATGTTGATATAAATTTGGAAATAACCGTATTCATGTATTTACTCAAAATAACTCCTCTAGTGGTTGGCCACCAGCATTAAAATACTGTATTCACTTTTCTTGATAAAAAAAAGTCATCATAGCTATTGATGCCAAATTTGAAATTAAAAAGTGTATTATCATAACAAGAAGATTTAAACGGAATATTCTACATTATCCATAATTTGAAACAATATTAAAGATATCCTTGAGTGGGATTTAACTACTTTTATAATTTCTAAGATAAGGTATTTCAACATTAAAAATTTTAAAATCATCGCAATCGATTTCGAAAAAAGAGGCAATTAATGATCATTGATTAACATTATGAAAGGAAAACTCATTTTTGATGTGACGTGGTAATATGTAAAAAAAAGACCAAGCTTCATAATGAAACTTGGTCTTTTCTATTATCGATTATTATCTTTTTGATTTGAAAAGAATCACTGATGTAATAAATATTTTTTGATTAATTCAACTGTAATGATGCTGGTCCAAATTCTTCAAAATAAATGGCTGACTTCTCGACTCCATGTTCCAATAAAAAATGATAATGTTTTGAAATGAAGGGAGCCGGACCACAAATAAAATATTCTGCTTCCGGTTGCAATACCAGATTTTTTATTTGCGCGAGCTCTACCCAGCCTTTATACTCAAATGATGCTGTTTTTTCAATATGATCATAAAAAATATGGCGATCGATCTTATTATCCCTAGCGATTTCTGCAAGCCTATCCTTGAATGCATGCACTGACTCATTTCTACAACCGTGTATCCAGATAATTGGAATAGGTGATTCTACTTTATCTTTTACCAATTCTTCAAGCATCGCCATCAAAGGAGTTTGTCCGACTCCGCCACTTATAAATACTTTTGGTTTTTGATTTTCTGGTTGGAGGACAAATGTTCCCGCCGGTGCAGATAAATCGACCAGGTCACCTATTTCCACATGATTGTGCAGATGGTTACTGATCATCCCGTCAGGATGTTTAGTCCCGTTTTCTCGTTTCACAGAAATACGGTAATATTTTCCATTTGGGGCACATGAAATACTATATTGTCGCGGTTGCAAAAGATCCAATTCTGATAAGAATAAACGTAGGCTGATATACTGGCCTGGCAGAAAATCAGCCACTGGTCCGCGATCACTCGGATAAAGATAAAATGAGGTAATCTCTTCCGATTCTTTAATTTTTTCCTTTACAACAAAAGGTCTCCAACCAGACCAGCCTCCGATTTTGGCTGTTTGCTTGCTATAGAGTGACTGCTCGTGACCAGACATCAGAGAAGCAAGTTGCCCATAAGCCAGAGTCCAAGCCTCTAACAGTTCCACTGAAGCAGCATCGCCTAGAACCTCAGCAATGGATGCAATTAAGTGATTGCCCACAATCACGTAATGTTCCGGACGGATAGATAAACTGGTATGCTTATGACCGATACTATTGACAACAGGCATCAATACACCTGGGTTTTCGATATGTTCTGCGTACGCCAGTACGGCCATTGCTAGCGCTGTCTGCTGTTTATTATTCTGCTGGTTGCCCATGTTGAACACATGTTTCAATTCAGGGTTATGCTCGAACATACGTTTATAAAAATGTGTTGTCAATAACACACCATGCTCTTTTAAAATTGGCACAGTAGCCTTTACTAATTGTTTTTGATCTGCTGTCATGTTATATCAATGAAAATAAAAGATAATTACATCTTTTATTATTGTAAAAAAAATGCTTTATGAAACAAAGTCCTAGAAACGCGGCTAATTGCTATATTTGATCATTTTTATATGATTAACTTAAAATAAATAAACTCATCTCTAAGTATCACAAAGATAAAAACAATAAAAGACTTTATCATCTTTTATTAAAAAAATATGACACAAGCACGAAATATAGCCACTACTTTGCTATTTCAGGATCTGTATAGACATTGTAAGGGTTTATCTTTTTTGCTACGGCATAAGCGATCAATACTGCAATTGCCACTGGAAATAGTAGGATATATGCACCCGGAGCCATACTGCAGATCAAGAACAAGGCAGTGAAACGACCATGAATAGCAGCTGCTAATGTCGAAGCGGCACCTACCAAGGCAAAATTTAAAATCAATAAATCTAAACCAAAAATCATATTGCAAAACAATGCCACTGCCATACCCAAAAAAGCCCCAGCAACAATACTTGGCGCAAATACTCCACCATCACCACCGGCGCCCAAAGTAAGGGATGCGACCAAGGGTTTCAATATGACCAGAATCAGTAGTGATATCGGAATCATCACAGCTCCCTGTGATACTGTAGACAATTTGATCATTTGCTGAAGACCGTGATAACTATCTCCGTACAAGGCTGGAAAGAACAAAATAAAGCTTCCAACAGTAATTGCACCAATATTAACTCTCAAAAAATTACTATCTATTCGAGCAAAAAGTTTTTTAGAAGTCAAAACCAGCTTCATAAAATAATTAGCCAATACAGCTCCTAATACAGCAACCAACATCATAAACGGCAGTCCATACCAATGCCACTGCTCAACAGGAAAGGATAATAATGGTTCTTTCTCAAAATAATAAATTCCTATAGAAGAAACAATTCCAGCTATAGTACAACTGAACAAAACAGTTTTCTTCAATCCTCGAGCGATCACTTCAATGGCAAAAAACCAACCTCCTAAAACAGTCCCAAACAACACGGCGACACCCGCTGTCACGCCTGCGCAGATGAGCTCGCGCTTATATTTCATCGGTGCCCAGCCTCCTTTACTCATCTGGTTGCCCAATGTAGCAGTAGCCACTACCGTAGAAACCTCTATACCTGTAGATCCTCCAAAAATAACCGTAAGAAAACCGTTTATATAATGTGATGGAATTTTATATAATGGAAGATGATCCTGACGTGTATCCAGTGAACGGTAAATTTCACGAATGCCCTTATTTTTTTTATTTTGAAATACGTATTTCCGTAAAAAATAGATGATGGTAATACCTATGGATGGAAAAATAATATAGAGATAATGATTTATTTGCGACACATGCTCAAACAGATAATCTTGCCAATGGGTAGTGAGGTGTTTAAGTGTATACGCCAAAAGTCCAGATAGCACAGCGACAATAATACTGCCTATCATGAGCTTAAAATAACTGTACAGTTTTATTTTATCTTTCATGATCGATTTCCTATTCTGGCGCAAAGCTACCATAAAAAAATGCAGTAATTCAAGTATTTGCAAGAAAAACTGTGCAATATCTAAGCTGCTACCATTATTAATCCATGAATATAAAACTGTACATACAAACAGAAAATCAAACAGCACCTCAGTAACATATAAAATGTTAACTCAAGTACTGAACTATTTAAATCAGTATAATGAATTATTTTTCAGTTATTCCTCGAATATTTAACAAAAATTATCCCTTGAAAGAGAAAAAAAAATCACTGTAACAATTAAATTTATGTAGATTTGTAGCTACAAGCCATTGGACAATGAATATATCATTTTTACAATAAATGATAACAGAAAAGAACTCGAATAAATAGGAACAAATCAGTTTTTAACATTTTTTATTCCTTTTACTTATTTATTAGACCAACGGCGGAATTAGCTGTAAGCAGTATTACTTTATAAATCATATTTTATTATCATGAATATCTTGGCACGATTTTTACTTCATGATGGGAAATTTGAATAGGGTATTACTGACAACTAAAACCAACAATTTTTAAAATTAGGTAGTTGTTTCAACATCTATCTTATGTCAAAGTATATTGTAATAAAATCACCTACTATTTGAAACATGTTTCATGATTAACCTTACGTTGCTAAAGAGAAAATTTCGAAAAGACAATCCAAGATGGGTTATTCTTTTAATTGATTTGTTTATCGTATTTGTCTGTTATGCTATTTCTAATTTCATTTTTAACAGCATGCATGAACAATATTCGACGGCTATGATGCTGAAGAAAAGTCTTCTTATTTTACTGGTGTACAGCTTTGCTTTCTCGATAATGGGAACCTATAAGGGCATTATTCGTCAAACTGGTATTCAAGATGCGATAAAGATTTTTAAAACTGTCTGGTTAGCCTTTATGTTGTTAGCAATACCAACAATTGCTATACGCTACTATATTCCAAAAGGAACAATTGCTGGCGATTTCTTACGTCTCTCTTACATCATACTTTTTATGCACAGCTTTTTCACGATGGTGATGCTGGTTGCGGCTCGTGTGACTTACCGGAGTATTTATGACATGCTTTTTCTTCCCAATCGGAAAAATCGAAATGTATTAATTTTTGGAGCTTCCAGACCAGGATTAGTAGCTTACTCACTTTTACGTGAAGACCGCCGTATCAAAAATCATGTTGTTGCGTTTGTCGAAGATAAAGTTTCACGGGTAGGTAAGCGTATTACAGGATTACGTATACTCTATCTAGAAAAAATAGATCAAGCTTTCATTGACCAATTCAATATCTCAGAGGTTATTATTGCAGTGGAAAATAATGATCCCGAAAGATTAGTACAAGTAACAGACCATTTTCAACAATTGAATCTTGAACTGAAGATCATGCCCAATTCACGGGTTATGTTAAATTCTGGTGCTAAACGTGAGATTCGTCCACTAAAGATTGAGGATTTATTAGGAAGAAAAGCGATTAAGATTGAAAATCCGGGAATTGATGCAGAATTGGACAATAAAGTAATTTTGATAACTGGTGCTGCTGGTTCGATCGGAGGAGAATTATCCCGTCAGATATCACAACGCAATTACCGTCACCTTATTTTACTAGATCAAGCCGAATCACCACTTTACGATCTTCAACAATCGCTAAAAGCTTCTCATCCCGATCGCGTTAAATGTATTGTTGGTGACGTTCGTGATAAGTTATTTTTGGAACGTATCTTTAAACGTTATCGCCCACAGATGATATTTCACGCGGCGGCGTATAAACACGTTCCTTTAATGGAACAGAACCCATATGAAGCTATCTGGACCAATTTAATTGGCAGTAAAAATATGGCAGATTTGGCTGTCGCATATGGTATCCATAAGTTTGTCATGGTATCTACAGATAAAGCTGTCAATCCAACTAATGTCATGGGAGCAACAAAGCGGGCGGCTGAGATATATGTCAACAGCTGTAGCGCATTAGGAAAAACCAATTTCATTGTTACACGATTTGGGAATGTATTAGGATCAAATGGCTCCGTTATCCCATTGTTTGAAAAACAAATGGAGCAGGGAGGCCCATTAACACTGACACATGAAGACATCACACGATATTTTATGACTATACCAGAAGCTTGTCTATTAGTTCAAGAAGCTGGTGTTATGGGCAATGGTGGAGAAATCTTTGTTTTTGATATGGGTAAATCTGTCAAAATTATAGATTTGGCCAAGCGCATGATCAAGCTGAAAGGTTACCGTTATCCTGAAGATATTGATATTAAGATCGTAGGCTTAAGACCAGGCGAGAAAATATTTGAAGAATTATTAGCGAATGATGAGAATACACAAAAAACGCATCATCCTAAAATTATGATCGCTCAAGTAAATCGAGAAGACATAGTTGAAAAATGTCATCTAATTGAGCAGTTGAGCCGTGACATTACTTCGTTTGACAAAAGAGATATCAATGACATGCAATTGGTGCTACAGCTCAAGAAAATTGTTCCAGAATTTAAGTCACAGAATTCGATATTTAAAGATTTGGACGAACATCTTGAAGAAAAAGTTATTTTAAACACTTAATATACGATAAATTAAGTACTGAGACAATCAATATAAAGTAACTCGTATTAATAATAAACGGGTTACTTTCTTTAATCAGATTTTATTTCAGAAAAATTAGTATACAGTATTTATAGAGTTTTTTCATTTGTTCCACAACACAAAACAGATAATCACTACAAGGATTACGAAAATACTTTAATGCAATTATTTCTCTTACAATTCCAATTATTCTTTCGTAATTTGCCCATATATACTTATCCGACTTTCTATTTTAAAAAATTAAATGGTCGGAGTCAAGCAGTATAAATAAAATTCGGAAGTGAAACTAATATGTGTCAAAATTATTTCTATATAATAGTCGGCACATAGCATTATTGATTTCCAATTTCATAAAAATAATCTGCAAATAGAGTAAAAGTAAACATGAAAGACAAAAAAATATATATAGCAGGTCATCGTGGTATGGTTGGTTCAGCAGTCAAAAGAAATTTAGAGAACTTAGGTTATCATAATTTCATTTTACGAAGTTCTGCTGAATTGGATTTAAGAAACCAGTCCGAAGTTCAGAAATTCTTTAGGAATGAAAAGCCTGCCATTGTGATCGATGCTGCCGCAAAAGTAGGTGGTATATTAGCCAATAACAATTATCCTTATCAGTTTTTGATGGATAATATGCAAATTCAGAATAATTTAATACACGAGTCATTACAAACTGATGTTGAAAAGTTTATTTTCCTAGGCTCTTCTTGTATTTATCCCAAATTTGCACCTCAGCCTTTACAAGAATCAAGTTTATTGACGGATAGTCTAGAGCCAACAAACGAATGGTATGCCTTGGCAAAGATTGCGGGGGTTAAAGCATGTCAGGCGATACGTAATCAATTTGGAAAAGATTATGTTAGCCTTATGCCTACAAATTTATATGGCACACATGACAATTTTGATCTCACAAGTTCACATGTCCTGCCCGCGATGATTCGAAAATTTCACGAAGCGAAATTAGAAGGACATACCACAGTCAACTTATGGGGATCTGGAAGTCCTATGCGCGAATTTTTGTTTGTGGATGATTTAGCGCGAGCTGTTGCATTTGCCTTAGAAAATAAGCTTCCCGAGTATCTATATAATGTCGGTACAGGAGTAGATCTTAGTATCAAAGATTTAGCCACTCTCATTCAATCTATTGTCGGTCACCAAGGAGAAATTAACTGGGATAGCAGTAAGCCAGACGGAACTCCACGCAAACTTATGGACGTAAGTAAGATGCATGAATTGGGATGGAAACATCAAATTGAATTAAAGACGGGAATTCAGATAACCTATCAATGGTTCCTAGAAAATCAGGACAATTACAAAGAAGTAAAATTATAAGTATTCAATACTACTTAAATTAAGTATCAAATGAAAATTGCATTAATTACTGGTGTAACAGGCCAGGATGGTTCATATTTAGCAGAGTTACTATTAGAAAAGGGCTATATGGTACATGGCATTAAACGTAGGTCTTCCTCTTTCAACACACAGCGTATTGACCATATTTATATGGACCAACATGAAAACCATGTCAATTTTAAGTTGCATTATGGAGATTTGACCGATTCAACTAATATCATCCGTATCATTCAAGAAGTACAACCTGATGAAATTTACAATCTGGGAGCGATGTCACATGTTAAAGTATCTTTTGATTCACCAGAATATGTAGCGAATGTCGACGGTATTGGAACATTACGTATTCTTGAAGCTGTACGCATATTAGGTCTAGAGAAAAAAACAAGGATTTATCAAGCATCTACTTCCGAATTATACGGTTTGGTTCAAGAAGTTCCTCAGAAAGAAACTACACCATTTTATCCGAGATCACCTTATGGAGTAGCAAAGATCTATGGTTTTTGGATTACGAAAAACTATCGTGAAGCATATAAGATGTATGCTTGCAATGGTATTCTTTTCAACCATGAATCGCCAAGAAGAGGTGAAACTTTTGTTACTCGCAAGATTACGATGGCTACAGCTGCCATTGCATACGGCAAACAAGAATGCTTATATTTAGGGAATCTCAATGCACAGCGCGATTGGGGTCATGCAAAAGACTATGTGGAAGCAATGTGGCTTATCTTGCAACAAGATATAGCCGAAGATTTTGTCATCGCAACAGGGGTAACCACTTCTGTTCGTGAGTTTGTACGCATGGCATTTGCTGAAATAGGTATAGAACTCGAATTTGACGGTTGTGAAGCTGCAGAAGTTGCAAAAGTAAAAGCCTGTAATCACCCCGATTATCAATTAGAAATCGGGAAAGTTGTTGTAAAAGTAGATCCTCAATATTACAGACCGACTGAAGTCGATTTATTGGTAGGTGATCCGACTAAATCAAACACACAATTAGGATGGAAACCGAAATACGATCTTGCAGGTTTAGTAAAAGAAATGATGGAATGTGATGTTGCTTTAGTCAAAAGAGATTTCTTACTAGCCAATCATTCACAGGTTAAATAGTTACGACCTCTTATAACGTTCAAAATAGGGTAGTGCATCACAATGAGTTGATGCATTACCCTATTTTATTTTGAAGACAGATTTTCAAACGATCTCCTATTAGTCTTTACACATCCTTATCAATCTACATTACTTTTTGAAAATACACGAGTCTTCCCGATTTTGTGATACCTTGGATTGTTACCTGAACCTTTCCTGCTCGATTATTATTAAAAAATTCGATCTCTTTTGTGGCAACGTTCTTATAGTAAACCAATATGGGATTCCAGTACAAGGTAATACGATCTCCAAAGCCGTTTAAATTTAAATTTTCATTTACACTCTGAAAAGGGCGGAGTGATGTATATCCTTTAACTTTCTGCAAATCAACTAACCTTCCCCTATCTCGTACTACTTCAGAGGACGGGAGCGTATAAACGGCGACCACAGGTCCACGACTAACCGTTGGGGTAGGTCCTTCAATTACCTTCACATAAGCAATTTCATTCATAGCCAGATAGCTTACTTCCTCCGCAGTTGTTTCGATCTCATTGATATAATATGCAACAACATCCCTTTTAAATTTCACGATTGGCACATTTGTCATGGGTTGACTAATAATTTGTAATCCCGCGATCTTACCCAGCTGTAGATAAGTAAACAGGTTAAAACTACCTTTGGCCTCTTTGTCGCCCTGAATATCTATGCCCCTTCCATCTTTTGAAAATAGTCCACTTTTAGCATATTTATTATTCAACTCTTTTACTCTTTGTTCATTTATTATTTTACCACTAATCTTTACTGTATCAAGTTTGGTTATATCCCTTTTCAACAAAGTCGCCATATACCGAGTTCTAAAATTATCAAGTAACGGATTTTTTTCTACTTCCGGATTGATCCATAACGATCCTGCATTTGGTATATTTCTCAAAGTATCTACCTTGGACAGGTCATAAAAAGTATAATTCACTTTAAAAGGTACGAACCTCATTTTATCCTCCACCTGCGTCACACGTAACTGTACGGTATCAAATGGAACATAGTCCGTTATTTTAAAACTATTCTCGCCATCAAAAGGTACTTCCATATATCGCATAACCGGGTCTAGTTCACCTTGATACCCAAATGAAATACCACGCTTCGTTTTTCCATCCTCAGCTAAGTTGTCTAAAGTTTTTTCTATTTTTTTCTTACCCTTTTCTTTTAACTCCATTTTACCATGTAATAGTAATATATCATCTGTTTTCCTCGTTCCATTATCTGGTATAATAAATTCATCTTTGGATAATGCTGCAATGTATCGCTCATCTTTAGTAATGTCTTGAACAAATTGATTTTCAAATGGCTTTTTTGCTATATTCTTAAATAATAGATCCGATATCATCGTAGCGGTGCTATCTAATGGAAAAATTCCATCAATAATAGAAACTGAAACATTTGCCAGCTCACCTTCTGGCAATTGAACACGTAACAAATTTTTTCCCAATGGTTCCGAAGAACGATTGACAAAGCTAACATCTGGCGTTATAAAAGTTTCTTGACTTTTAGTTATCAAACCTTCTTTTTGTAATAGATTTCCATTTACATCGTACAACAAAAATTGTAAAACACCATTTACTAATCCATCCTTTGGCAATACCAGTGTTTTTACATCTTTCCCATTCTGTATGATTACTTTTTCATCAAATAATTTCTGGTGATCAAGATAAGCTTGAACAATAACCTCATCGCTAGTTTTTCCAACTTTAGAAATCGTCAGTTTATATTTATCTGTACTTTCTCCTACAGTTATCTTATAACCATGATCAACAACGTTAGGTAATACTGTTTTAATTTTTCCACCACCTACCATCTGCCATTCCAAAATATATTCGTTGGCCTCAGGAGTTACGAATACATTGGCTTCTCCATTTTCACCGCTTTCAAATTCTTCTACCACCTTTCCATCGGCTGTTTTGATTTGTCCCTTAAATGAAGTATTTGCTGGATTTTTAAATAGGAATCCAACTGGCTCATGGAGTAGCATCTGTTTTATTTTCGGATACACGATTAACTCGGGTATTTGACTCATTTCGTCATTCAATACAATTTTCTCCTCTTTTTGATAAATAGCAATACTTTTATCATAAATCAGATTAGGAAAATCAACCGTGTTTTTTGTAAAAGCATTTAATAAAATCCGATGTTCAGTGTAGTTCTTAGGCACCAAATATTGAGCTGCAAAAACGCCATCAACCACAACATAAACATTATTTTCCAGTACCGCTCCCTTTTCATCAGCCCAATCAATATAGACATTGCGTGTAGCACTATCCAAAACACCATCCGTCACTACATATCCCTTAAACAAGATTGTATCCCCTGCAAAATACTCGGTCCGATCCAAGTGTATCGCTATTTTTGAGATTGATTGTGCCTGGGCGGAAAGGTTAACGAAAATTAAATTAAAAAAGGTAATGAAGCTCAGTGGTTTCATGTGTTTATTATGGTTTTGGTTTATTAGATTGAATGGTTAGCAATTCCCATCTAAAGTAATAATAAATCACAGCACTTAAGTATAAAATTTTCAGGCTATTAAAAAAGCTCTACTTGAATTTTAATTCATTTTGAAAGATTACTTTACGATAAAGGTTTTAGCAATCCAACTTGTACATGTTCTATCTTTCTTGAGAATAACATGAAATAGAATAGCTCTAATGAAAAAACACTTTTACAGGAGAAACTTTATTACATATGATATTGTCATCCTATCATTTCCATGAAATGATGAAAAGGTTTTACTATTTTAAGAATTTAAATAGATATGGTTTCAAAGTTACCATTGCGGCACTTGTTGAAGCAATTTCCTGACTGATATAACCGATCGAACTAAATACCAAAATGGGATTGAGGGAACTTACTGCAAGAGTGTAGCTTCCATTGTTATCTGTTGAAGTGGAGCTTTTTCCTCCTTTTTCTCTCACTGTAACACCGCTGATACACCTACCAATTGCATCAACCACTTTACCAGAAATGTTATGTTGCACTATAGATTGAGTGTACACCAATACCTTCGGCAAAAGCATATTTCCACTTGCCAGATTAGGTATCATAGTCAGCGAAAGTGGTGTTAAAAGTGCAAGATGACAATATAATCTTGACCACTACTTCTTATTTGAGTAATTGTTTTTAACCATATTTTATGTATTAGGTTTTTATTCGTGTAACATGTAGTTATAGTGAAACAAGTCTAAACAAAAAAAAACCACGTATACTATCGCTCAGACTAAGCAATCGATTGCACGGCATACGAAAACGATGTAGAAAAAAGATGTGTTAAAATATTTTGCAAGAACATACAAAAATAAACACAGTATAATTTTGCATCATACTGCGATATAGGAAAATTAAAATGGTAAAAGCACTATACACATATGGTATATCATATCTCAGATAATCCCAGTAGAAAGTTATTTAGTAATCACAACATCTAAAAAGAAACATATATTCAGGTGCTGCTAAGATTTTAGAGTTAATCACCTCCGAAGAAACGAGATTTAGTAATAACTTAAATTTTAAAATTCAAGTAACTAAACCGCACTATATATGTTTTATGATTTGGGGCAAGGCTATTCTAAACCAATAGGTAAAGGCATCGGGCTCAGCAGCAATCTGTTGAAGCAGATCTAACCGATCGATCCACTTATAATTCATGACTTCATTGACATTAGGTACAGGTTCCCTATCCGTATATCCCACAAGTACGTGATCATATTCGTGTTCGATGAGATTATTTTCCACAGGGGTATGATAAATAAATGAAAACACTCTTTTCAGTTCACATTGTAATCCCATTTCAAATTGCAAGCGCTCTTTTGCGCTCTCCTCAACATCTTCATCCCATTGTGGATGCGAGCAACAAGCATTTGTCCATAACCCACCACCATGATATTTATGATTCGCCCGTTGATGAATGAGCATCTCTCCGTTACTATTAAATATAAAGATTGAAAATGCGCGATGCAAAGCTCCTATTTTATGTGCATCCATTTTATCCATTTCACTTAATGCCCGGTCTTGTTCATCAACCAATACAACCTTATTTCTAACCATATTTTTTAAATAATATATTTATAATGCTTGTCTATATGCCTTAAGCGCTCTCTCCCTTGCTATTTCATGAGGTATTATCGGTGCTTGAAGACTCATGCAATAATCCGGATTCCAAGTCTTGATATAAGTCAAATCAGCATCAAATTTTAAAGTTTGTGCTGTGGGATTAAAAATACGGAAATATGGCGCTGCATCACAACCACATCCAGCCACCCATTGCCAGTTGCCATTATTGGCGGCCAGATCATAATCCACTAATTTTTGAGCGAAATATGCTTCACCCCAACGCCAGTCAATTAGTAAATGTTTACAAAGAAAACTCGCTGTAATCATCCGAACCCTATTGTGCATAAACCCTGTTTCATTAAGTTGCCTCATGCCTGCATCGACAATTGGATAACCGGTTTTACCTAGACACCATAATTGAAATTCAGTTTCGTTATTGCGCCATACGATCGAATCATATTTTGGTTTAAAACTATGTGTGACTACGCGCGGATAGTGATACAGTATTTGCATAAAAAATTCCCTCCAGATCAATTCAGAAAGCCATGTCTCATTATATTTCAAAGCAAACGCTACACACGATCTGATTGAGATTGTGCCAAATCTCAGGGCGATACCTAAGTGTGTTGTATGATCTAATGCAGGAAAATCACGGTTTTTATCATAATCGCTTATAATTTCCAGTTCTAAATTAGGCTTTTCAAATATTATATCCGTTTTCTGAAACCCCAACACCACTAACTCTTTAATTTTCAATGGATTAGTTTTATAAAAATGTTCTATAGAAACTACTACAGAGGCATAATTCTGAGGAACCAATAGGTTTTTCCATTTTCTCGAATAGGGCGTGTATACACTGTAGGGGTTGCCGTCATCTTTAACAATATCCGACTTTTCAAATATAACCTGATCTTTGTAAGTATTAAATTGAATGTCTCGCTCTTTCAGGTACGATTCTATCAGCTTATCTCTTTTTATTGCCTGTGGTTCATAATCTCTATTACAGTATACACCTTGTACATCATAAATTTTAGTAATAATCTCAAAAATCTCAAGTGGTTTACCGTGATAAGTCTGCAACGTTGATCCATAATTATGCAAAGTACTATTTAGTGAATTCAAAGCTTGGTGAATATAATCCACTCGTCGATCTTTGTCAGTTTCCAACTTTTGAAGTATAGTCGAATCAAAAATAAATATAGGGAGCACAAGGTAACCCGATGCAACAGCCTGCTGTAACCCCACATTATCTTCTAAGCGCAGGTCACGTCTAAACCAAAATACAACAATCTGATCATTCATCTTTACTATTTTTAATCCTTAACACGTTAATTATTGCGTTTAATCATTTTTTTGAAACCGTTTAAAAAAATAGATGTTAAGCATAAACTGCGCATACCCATATACTGCGTCTTCTATCGGAATGGTCAGCATACGAATATTGAGTATTTGATCCGAATTATAATTGACTATAGGAGAATCCAATCCAGTTCCGGTGAGCACACCATTCACCATAAAAAAGCCAGGCATTAAGCACAGATAAACAAAGGAACCTTTTCCAATCCAGTTCACTTTAGCTATATAGTGCAAATAAAGTATAGTTCCAGCAGTTATCGATGCCGTAACAAGTGGATATATTTTCTTGTAAAATACAATACCGGTCAATATGCATACCACTACAGTAATCCATACCAGTAAATTGTTGAATCGATTTGCCCAATTAAGATTAAAAAATTTGTCGAGACAGAAGTAGGTAAAAACACAGGAAAATGGTATACAAATAAAAAACAACCATTCTTCAATTGGCAAACCCAATAATCGTAAAGGCATGGTATAAGCTGTATTGAACCACCATACACCCATTTTAGTAAACTGTATATCCCATACAATGAAAGGAATTGAAACAATAATACTTGCTTTTAAAAATGCTCGAAAATATTTATTAAACTGTATTCGACGATCAAAAGAATAAATAAAACAAATGACAATGGTCAGAAAATTGATCAGTATATAGGTATATGTTTGCATTCTTAATTCTTTTTAAAATACATTTTAAAATATTTAACTGGAACCCAAAGAAATCCAAAACATTCGCCCCTCTCTCTTCCTAAATGTTTATGATGCTGCTTATGTGCTCGCCTGATGGCTAATAGATATGGGTTTTTGGTATTACTTAAAAAACTGATACGCTGATGAATAAAAATATCATGCACAAAAAAATAAGCCATTCCGTAGAGTGTAACCCCCAGACCGATATAAAAAAGGTAATTAAAACCTTCCTGACGCCCTAAATACATCAAGATGATAGCAGGTATCGCAAATATGATGAAGAAATAATCATTCTTTTCAAGATGTCCCTCTGTACTGTGATCATGGTGGTCTCTATGCAAAATCCATAAAAAGCCATGCATCACATATTTGTGAATCAACCAGGTTGCTCCTTCCATCAGAAAAAAAGTAGAAAACACAATTATTAGATTTATCATGACTGCTTTTCAGAGTTAAATATTTTTTCTAAAACTAGATAGCGATAGTTAAAAATAGCGTACAGCTTCTTTCGTATGACTAATGTATGCACAAGTCGACCAATAAATCCATAAGGTAATTCATAATGAACAATATCTTTCATCAATACTCCCTTTTCATTTACGATGAATTCGTGAAAATGATTCCATCGTTTATAAGGTCCTTTTAATTGCTGATCAGTAAAACTTATATGGTGTTTAACTCTTGTTATTTTAGTTCTCCACTTTGTGGTTATCCCTAATAACGGAGTTATTTTATAATCAATGATCATACCATCATAAATAGGTTTATCAGGAACCTTATTGACAATTACAAAATTCATGTCTTGCGGTGTAATTTTAGTCAAATTATGAGGGGAAGAAAAAAAGTTCCAGGCTGTTTCTATATCGCAATTCAATTGCTGTTCACTTTGCAATAGATATATCATATTCGTAAATCTTTATTTGCCTTATATTTTATTTATAAAGCCAAGTTTATAGTATCTTAAATTCAAATTACATCCCAAATATCCGAAACGGTCGACTTAGATCTATCTTATATTGGACATAACTACTCATCATCAAAGATAATTTTTGAGTATTCGGGATACGTATACGTTCATTCAATATCCGTTGAGCAGGGATTTGTTTAATTCTTCTCAATAATGACCAGTAATACTTATATGCTAAAAAAACACCAAATTTGGATGAACTAGGTAATTTTTTTATACCTAACAATGCTTCCTTAAATTCATTTTCAATATCAAGTTCGATGGTTGCTTTAATGGTATTGTCAAATACACGCATATCCACATCCGGAAAATATGTACGGCCCAAAAGATGGTAATCATCTTTCATATCCCGAAGAAAATTAATTTTCTGAAAAGCCGACCCTAATTTCATGGCATAAGGTCGCAATTTTTCATATACTTCCTGATCACCTTCTACAAAAACATGCAGACACATTAGTCCTACAACTTCAGCCGAGCCTAAAATATATTCCTTATAACGATCTTCATCATAAGAAACTTGGTTTAAATCCATTTCCATACTTTTGAGAAACTGCTCAATCAGGGACCGGTCTATGCCATAGCGATGCACTGTCTCCTGAAATGACTGCATAATCGGGTTAAGAGAAATACCCTCCTCCAAAGCTTGATCTGTCTGCTCCATAAAACGAGTCAATAATGTGCACTTATCATAATCATGAAAACTATCGACAATTTCATCCGCAAGCCTCACATAACCGTAAATTGCATATATGGCTTTTCGAATGGAGGGATGTAAAACCATAATTCCTAATGAGAAACTTGTGCTATATTTCTTGGTTATCGACTCGCTTACCTCGTATGCCAATTCATCAAACAGTTTCTTCATAATATTTTAGATTAAGTTTATGAACTTCATGAGCGACTATTTTACCAGAAATAATGGCAGGAGGTACTCCTGGCCCCGGTACAGTAAGCTGGCCTGTATAATATAAATTCGCTAATTTTTTATTTTTCACAGCAGGTTTCCATACTGCAGTCTGGCCTAATGTATTAGCCAAACCGTAAGCATTTCCTTTGTACGCATTATAATCAGTTACAAAATCACTGACACAGTAACTTCTTTTATAATCTATTTTACTTTTTAAATCACTAACACCAGTATGTTTCGCTAACCTTTTCAGCATTTCATCTAAATAGCGTTCCCTAGTAGCTTCATCATCTTTAATACCAATTGCCAGTGGCATTAATAAAAAAATATTCTCATGGTTTTTAGGAGCTACAGTAGGATCAGTCTTAGAAGGGCAACATGCATAAAACAAAGGCTTGTCAGGCCACTTCTTATCTTCATATATTGTATCGATATGCGCATCCAGTTCGTGTTCAAAAAAAAGAGTATGATGTTTCAAACCAGCAATTTTTTCTGTAAAACCAAGATAATAAATCAAGCTAGAAGGAGCAAAAGTGCGACTTTCCCAATAATTAGAGCTGTAATTTCGGTATTTTTCAGCTAACAGCGTTTCAGTATGATGATAGTCGGAAGAAGCTATAACAGCATCAAATTCATAGCGATCCCCATTTACTGTAAGTGACTTCACCTTATTATTTGCTACATCTATGGATTCTACATTATGGTTTAAGTAAAACTTAACTTTCAAATTTTCTGCAACAGCTTTCATTGCCTTGACGACTTCATAAAAACCGCCCATAGGGTACCACGTTCCCAAAGCATAACCACCATAGTTCATTAAGCTATATAAGGCTGGTATCCTTTTAGGAGAAGCTCCCAAGAAGATAACCGGGAACTCCATTAATGCAATAATTTGAGGATGCGAAAAATAATTCTTTACATAAGATCTGAAATTTGACAATAAATCAAGTTTCAAAGCACTTTGAGCAATTTTTGGAGAAAGAAATTCCCACCATGAATGACAAGGATTATGTACAAAATCTTTCATACCGACTTCATACTTATATTTCGCTGCCTGCATAAAGTCATCAAGCTTTTTACCACTTCCATTTTCCATACTTTCAAATAGGGCTCTGAGATCTTTATAACTACTAGGGACGGCAAAATTACCCGTTGAAAATATCATTTCAAATTGTGGATCGAGTGCTATAAGACTATAAAAATCTGTGGGTTTATGACCAAAATCACGAAAAAAATCAACTATAATATCTGGCATCCAATACCAGCTGGGCCCCATATCAAAAGTATAACCATTGTCCGTTTTAAATTGTCTAGCACGGCCACCTGGAGTACCATTCTTTTCAAAAACGTGAACCTCATGGCCAGCTTTGGCAGCATAACATGCGGCCGAAAGACCTGAAAATCCTGAACCTATAACAGCTATCTTCATTAAAATTATAATTAGTAATGCGTGTAAGTTTTTATTGATATCTAAACATCTTTTAGCAGTATAAAGCAACCTCAAGCAATGATCTTAACATTCTTATTCACCTAAGCAATTTTCTGCTAACGGATCTAATTCTTTGACAAATAATAGTTTTCAGCAACAGAAACAAGTAAATCTGCAACATCTATGTTTTGGTCATATATCGGTTGATGAAATTTCTCCAATTTTTGTAATAAACGTATCAATTCCATTTTTTCAGGACGAGTCAGATCTCCCGTTACAATTAGACTGGCTTGACGAATTTTATCCATCTGATTCTCAAGAACGCGCAGTCCCTCATCTGTAATTGAAATAACTTTACTCCTTTTATCATCCTCCGAATCCACCTGACCTACCCATTTTTGATGAATCAACCTATTGATGATCTGCATACCAAAAGGTTTATCATGGATATTACGTTTTATAAGTTCCATCTTTATCATTGGCCCAAAAACTTTCAGGTTGATTAAATAAATAAAATCTTCCTGCGTAGAAAAATCTGATTCATGTATAGCCGCTTTAGAGTAATTCTTTGCAAACCTGTTCATCTGTACAATTAACGTATTGATGACACTTTCAGGATTTCGACCGTTTTCCTTGCCTTCCCATTCCGGTTCAATACTAGCTGTAGTTTTGTAATTATCGACTATAAATTGTTGAAAGCCTTCACTATCTTCGCTATATCCTCCATTTTTCTGCTTATATTTTTCAAAATTTTCGAGTAGTTCAATGGTATCTCTTAATAAATTATAATTCATGATTGTCAATTGAATAGCTAAATAGAATAAAAATATTCTATTTATTTTCATAAATGTACATTTTTAAAATTAAATATTAAAATATAGTTCATTATTATTCTAAATATTTTTATAAAAATGTTTAGAATACCAGACAATAAGTTCTAGATATATCCCTAGCATGTGGCTTTTAAGGAATAATTCAACAATTAATTTCGATTGTAATACCCATAATAAAAGAAAAGCTGTAAACATACCTTTGCAATAGATTTACAGCTTTTATTTCATTTATAAACGTTCAATTATTTATCGGTCATGATGATCCAAATTTAAAGGACCACCGATAAAATATAAGTTTTACCTGTAAAGAACCAAATTAAAATTATACAACCAGTTAGCGATCTGATTCATGATCAAGGCATCAACACATGTTCAATAACATGAATGATACCATTTGACTGTACAACATCCTAAATCGTCACTTTAGCATCTTTTCCTTTGGCCTCACGCACATAAAGATTTTTACCTTTAGTCCAAAAATTAATCTTCCCTCCTTCCACTGTAGTCATTTCAGTCTTACCTCCCATTTCCTTAGCAGATTTCCAAATTGATGCAACATCAAATTCACCAGCTAACACATTATAAGTCAGAACCTTAGTTAACATACCTTTATTTTCAGGCTTTAATAATTTCTCAAGCGTACCCTTCGGCAATAAATTAAACGCTTCATTTGTTGGAGCTAATACAGTAAAAGGTTCTTTAGAAGACAATGTCTCAATTAAACCTCCGGCTTTCAAAGCTGCCACCAAAGTTGTATGATCTTTGGAATTAACCGCATTCTCAACAATATTTTTAGTTGAATACATTGCAGCACCACCTACCATTACTGTTTTTGTTTTATTTGATTGCTGTGCAACAACATTTCCGCAAAAGAGAACACCCATTAACAACATACTGAGTGCCATAAAAGTGAATTTCGTTTTTATTTTTTAATAGTGATTATTCAATTTGTTTTGTTTCTATCATTTACGAAATAATGCTTCACTGGGATTGTATTTTGAAATTAAAAAAGGTGAACTATTATTTTAAATAAAATCATAGAGCGCCAGGTTGATCCATCACAATATTCCCAAAATTCGGTATGCTCAACTTAATTCCACGTGCGTTTATTTTAAGACATGAATAATGATTTCTGATGCAATTATCTCAATTAATACATTAAAATTCAAATAAATACAAAACTTACTAATCTTATTCTATATCTTTGAATTCAAAGACTGATTAATTGAGCCCGATACACCACTTAGAAGAAGATACTTTAATTTCCTTATTACAAAAAAAGGATCAGCGCGCTTTTAATTATCTTTATGATCATTATGCGGGAGCACTGTATGGTCTAGTGCTACGTATCGTTACACTCAAGGAATATGCTGACGAAGTACTTCAAAATGTTTTCATCAAAATATGGAAACATATAGATTCATTCGATGCTTCTCGAGGCAAACTTTACACTTGGATCATTAATATAGCTCGTAATGCTGCTTTTGATTATATCAAATCCAAAGGCGTTCAAAATGAACAAAAAAACCAATCTCTTCCAGATATCGTAGATGCTAAAGAAAAGCATAACTTTAGTGTTTCTACACAGGTGGATCATATTGGTTTTAAAAACGTATTGAATGAACTTCGTGCAGAATGGAAGGAACTTATTGAAATGGCCTACTATGAAGGGTACACACAACAAGAGATTGCAGAAAAACTAAACATCCCACTTGGAACAGTAAAAACGCGTACACGGGGAGCACTTTTAGAATTAAAAAAAATACTTAAAGAATACCAATACTAGTGGATATTAAAGAATACATATCGTCAGGAATTATCGAAGCTTATGTGCTAAATCTCGCCAGCGAAGAAGAGGTGAGTGTTTTGATGTGCATAAGTAAGCATAACTCTGAAGTACAGCAAGCGATTCTAGAGGCACAAGAAACTTTAGAAGATTTTGCTACTGTCCAAGCTATGTCTCCTCCCGCCGAGCTTAAATCGATAATCTGGGATGAAATATCCGATCAGACTAATCATCCTGTAGCACCTATTAAAAAGACAGAAGAGTTGATCCCACAATCTCCTCTACCGTCTTCTGTGCGCAAATTTAGTGCGCTAAACTGGAGTATTGCAGCGTCTATCTTATTAGCTTTAAGTATAGGTGCTAATATCTATTTTCAAAATAAAATTACTATTAATCAAAATCTGCTGGAACAATCAGTTTCAAAACAAGAATCTACTCAAAAAGCATTGATGAGTTTAGAGGAAAAATGGGCTATGTTGCAAGATCCTGCAATCAAAACGATCACTTTAGCCGGAGTAGAGCAACATCCAAAACTCAAAGCACATGTTTTCTGGAACACAAGTACAAGAGATGTTTATCTGAGTTTAGAAAATTTACCTCCTGCGCCAGAAGGTATGCAGTACCAACTTTGGGCAATCGTTGATGGGAAACCAGTAAATGCTGGTGTATTTCCTTTGGATCATACTGACCAGATCACCAGTATGAATCAGACACCTAAAGCACAAGCTTTTGCTATAACCTTAGAAACAAAGGGTGGAAATCCCACACCAAATTTATCACAACTTTATGTGATGGGAAACACATAAGCTTTCGTTATATTTTAATTCAGAAGCTACCGGACACACTATTTGCAGTCGCATTAATTATCCCATCGACCTTTTAATAGAGGAAATTAGGTCGTGAGCATCCAAAGGTTTTTTCAATTTTGCATCAAAAAGATTTACTTGCTTTTGCTCTGCGGCTTCCAGATACATACTGTCTGCCGTAAAGACAAATACCTTAACTAGTTCCCATGCTTTTTTTGCACGTATCTTATTTAAAATTCCCCAACCGTCAAGATCAGCCATCCTTAAATCTGTGATTACGACATCAACGTCATTTTCATCCATATATGCAAGAGCAACATGACCTTGCTCAAAGATATGTACATTAGGAAAATCTTTAAAATAGTGATTCAAGTAAAGAACATTAATCCTATTGTCATCAATGATCACAATCTTCATTTCTTGAGGAAGATCTTCCAATGCATAATGTATAGCTGTGGTTTCCAATATTTTCGTTTTTTCGACAGGAAGTACCAAAGTAAATGTAGATCCTTTTCCTAATGTGCTGACCAAATCAATATTGCCCTCCATTTGTTGTGCAAATAATTTCGATATATATAACCCCAGCCCAAAACTACTTGTTTGCTTCTTCGCTCCGGCCATATAGTACTGACGAAATACCAGCGCTTGCTCTTCTTCTACAATACCAATACCACTATCCTGAACAGCCACAAACAGCATTGTTTTTCCATTTTTCAACTTCAGAGAAGCGGTGATACTAACTTCCCCCTGAGAAGTATATTTAATGGCATTACTGATCAGATTAGAAACGATCTGCTTCATTCTAAACTCACTGCTATAAATTAATAATGTAGGGTCTATTTCTATTTTTTTAACAATAGAAATATTTTTATTTTGGGCTTGATGGTTGTGTAAATTGAGAATATTTAATAATAATTGGTGCGGTGCAAAATAATCATATTGTACATCCATTGCCCCAGCTTCCAACTTACTCAGGTTTAATATATCATTGACAGTACTGTTGATAACATCAATTTCGTGCGAGGCCGAGTTAAGATACTCTGGATGAATCAGCTTACTATCATTATTTTTTCGCAATATGCTAATAATGCCCTGCAATGCATTGATAGGAGATCTTACCTCATGACTTACACTAGCTAAAATAGTTGTTTTCTCTGCCGCCACCTGTGATGCATAATCCTTCTCCTCCTGCAATTTACGTTCATAAGAAACGGCATTCGACTGATAGAAGAAAATCAGAATAATTGACAGTCCAATTATGATAAAAGATCCAATAAGCTGATTTCTAAAATTATGTGAACTTTCTTTGTATAATGCTAAATCCTTTTCCTCTGCTTTTCGCAGTAGCACTAACTCGTGACTTTTAATCACATCAATTCCTTTCCTCAGATTATCCAGTAAACTTCTATTTGTCAGCACCAGTTGCTTTTCTTTATCTTGAAGAGCAACAAACTTTTCTTGAAGATTTTTTAAATTTTGACGGTAAACTTTTTTATTTTGCTGTATCAGGTAGGCTATATTACGCGAAATAACATCTTTTTGCAACGTATTAAAATCCTGTGTAATCGTTTTAGCGACAAGCGTATCATTTTTAGCTTTAAAAATACGTTTAAAGAGGTTTTCTTTTTTTCGGATCGTCGTATCTTTTGTTAATGTATTAAAGGAAGTGTCACTCATTATCCTCTTCACAATAGAATCGACCTGCTCAAACTTCGGGTCCTTTAATAATGTTTTATTGGAGGAAGATAAAACAGACAAGGAATCATTTGTAAAGAATATAAGTTGATCTACTATCTGCTTTAATGTTGCAAATTCTTGTGAAAGCAACTTCTTTTGCTCCATATCTTCTGCACTCACCTGCATTAAATTTTCCTTCAAAGGCAATTTCGACAGTGAGTCTACAGAGTACCTAATTGTATCCAATTTATTTTTATATGCAAAAAAAGTATTCTTATCAAAATTCACGGTATACAACCTAAACAGATTCTCGGCTTCACTATATGCGGAGAATAATCGATCAAGCCCAGAGGATTTTTGATATGAAGATGCATAAGCAGCATCGAGACGTTCTTTTACCTTTTGTTGCTCATAATACTGGTAAATAAATATAACACCTAAGTATATAAAAGAAGCAATAAGTGCTCCGATCAATAAAGTTCGAAGGAGAAATATTTTTTTCTTTTTTAGTGTTGACAAGAGTTCAGTATATTTTCTTTAGATGTATGGCAAGTGCAGGCATCGATAGTCCATGCAACATGTTTTGCTGACATCAAATTATGTGAGCATTAAAATAGTAACAATAATAACTATTATAACTGTACAAATATGAAGATCGTTGGATAAAAAAGTGATTGTTTATAAATTTGTAGCTACCCCGCTACATAATAATAAATCACTTTAAACTTTTACATACACAATAAGATGAACAAAATTTGCAAAACCTCATATTTCTAGACTTATGGATGTATTCATTTAATAAAAATATAACACAAAGGAAATAGAACCCCAGGGTCCCTTTAAAAAAGCCTTAAACACACTTATATTTGTTCTTAATAAGATAAAAACTTCAATTCTAAACTGTATTCTTATGTATTTATAGCTTGTTAAATAACAAAAATCATTTATTATCATTAACCTTATAGAATAAATATGAAGATATTTTTTTTACTCATTATGACTAGTATTGCCATACTATTTACAGCATGCAATTCTAGCGAAACCATTGAACCAGAACAGGAAAATATATTAATTGGCACTTTTTGGCTAAGGAAAGATATCGCTTCCGAAATCATTTATGGTGGTGGTGACAATTACCTCAAACTAACATTTAAGAAAGATAATTTTTATGAAATTGTTCGGGTTAAAGCTGATAAAGTCAGTAGTTTCCAAGAAGAAGGTACTTATACCCTTACAGATAATAAAGATGTCATCCTCACTACAGAAAAAAATGAACAAAAAACCTCTCTAAGATACCTATTAGTAAACAACCGAACATTACATCGTGTCACAGAAACTGGAGATATTCTCACGAATGCATACGAAGCCTATATTATGCAATAGAACACGATAACTCATCGAATTCAATTATCCCGCATTCCTTATACATAACCGAAAATGCAAAGCCCCAAAAAGTAATTACTTTCTTGGGGCTTATTAATAAGAGGGAATAGTTCATTTATCTTTTCCTCTTTTAAAAGTATATAAACCTGTGTTAGTGAAATCGCATCAAGCATTTCTAGCTATAGGATAGATCGGTACTTCAGAAACTATTTTATCCATAATTTCCATGTCCAAAACTTCATTATCCAGTATTTCGAATTCTGAATTCTGCGACTTAAATTCAGGAACTATTTTTTTCATATGTCTCACGAGATTCATAAAATCGGGTAAAATAGCATGCGGACCTACTATATGTTGACACAAATAATTAATTCGTTCTACTTTTTGCGGCAAATCGTCGTGATTTACCTTCGCTATCATAATTTTGGGATGGTGAGTCTTTATCGTATTCTCATTATTAGCAAGAAGCTCTTCATAGATCTTCTCTCCAGGACGCAACCCAACGATTTTGATATCTATATCTTCTGGATAACGATAACCTTTTAAATTAATCATACGTTTTGCCAGATCGATGATACGAATTGACTTACCCATATCAAACACAAAAATCTCTCCCCCTTTTCCCATCACTCCAGCTTCTTGAACCAATTGACAAGCTTCAGGAATCGTCATAAAAAATCGGGTGATATCAGGATGGGTCAATGTCAATGGTCCGCCTTGCTCCATCTGTTTCTCAAAAAGTGGTATTACTGATCCATTAGAACCTAGCACATTACCAAATCGGGTAATGATAAATTGGGTCTCGGATTTTCCACTGCAGCTGCTCACATATATTTCAGCCATGCGCTTCGTTGCACCCATAATATTAGTCGGGTTGACCGCTTTATCTGTAGATACCATGACCATTTTTTTAACCCCGTATTTCATCGAGAGGTCTACAACATTTTTACTTCCTAGCACATTTGTCTGTATTGATTCGTATGGATTAGCCTCCATTAAGGGCACATGTTTATAGGCCGCAGCATGAAATACCAAATCGGGTTGATACTCTGCAAATATCTTTTGCATAAAAAAATAATTACGCACATCTCCAACAACACAATGTAAATGTTCAGGGTAGCTGCATTTTATTGATTGTTGTATATCATACAAAGGAGATTCAGCTTGATCTAGTAAAATCAATTTTTTATAAGAACGTCGTGCAATTTGCCGAGCAAGCTCTGAGCCAATTGATCCAGCTGCACCTGTCACTAAAATTACTTTACCTTCCATCTCGGATTCTATCTCCTGGTGATCCAGTTTGATAGGCTTACGTCCCAATAAATCATCAATTTCTAAAGGTCTGATCTCACGATTCACTCTTGAATTAGGTAGAATACGCGCAGGAGACATGATTTTAAGTTCAAGACCAAGCTGATGGAACCAATCCGAAACATATTGCAAACGTTCTGGATCATTATTTTCTACAGCAATAATCACATCCGTTATACGGTTTCTTTTAATAAAATCTGATGTAATTTCAGTTATATCCAGGATTTTTAAACCCGCAAGCCGTTTACCAACTCGATTTAACTGATCCTCTACAAATGCAATTACATGATAGTTCACTTGAGGGTCTTCTTTTAAAAGAGAATAAGTTGAGAGTCCGGGACGAGAAGCACCAAAAATCAAGACGTTTTCTAACTTTCTAGCAGATAATGAGAGATATTCAAAAACCGTACGATAAACCACACGAGAACCGATCATAAAAACCAGTAACATACAGAACTGCATGGTCAACAGTCCATAAGGTAATCTTAGGAAATCGGAGACCACACTTCCCCTTGTCACCACAGATTTAACGACTATCATAAATAGCATCAGCACAATATAAGCAGTTGCTGTAGTTTTAAATATTTTAATTGCATCTTGAATTCCAGTCTGGCGTACAATCCCTTTAAAAGTACTGTTGCAAACAAAAAATATGCAATATATGGGAAGAGTAACGATTAACTTTTTCATCGCCATGCAAACATCACTAAAGCTCTTAATATCATAGAGTACATAAATAGACAGTATATAACTGACAAATACAATAAACATATCGATTATCAAAATAATCCAACGTGGATGGTCTCGATATAAATGTCTTTTTAAATCTCTAAAAAAACTTATCATAAACTTATTGCTAACAGTTCACTCTTATTTAATAGGATATGGTTAGTAGAGGGTATTTAGATGACCCTTAAATGGCTCCTATTCAACACTATAATTCACAACACCAATTTACTAAAAAATTGGCAATTCTAATATATAAATTTTCACATATTTATTAATTATTAATAAAAACCCCTTCATTTTTAATATGCTTTTTAATGAAGTGGCAGGGTTAATAACAAAAATCTTACAAAAAGGTTTTAGATTTAAGAACTTTAGTAAATAAAATTTTAAAAAAATCTTTGTTAAGGCTTTAACTGTTTAAACAGTTAAAGTAGCGTCCTTTCAAACACAATTTCTCACAAGTAATGTTGGCACACTAATTGAGAACATTTATTACAATAAATTGGAGGAAATAACGTTGTGAAAACAGGCATTTAGCTCATATTTCGATTTTGAATATTTGTCAGATCACAGTGCACTTTAATCTATACTATCGAAAAACAATTATTACTAAAATCACAGATGTCTTTTTTTAGCAATCTATTCACAAAAAATAAAAATGCAGCTTCGGTCCGATCCATATCAAAATTGGATTTTCTTGAAGTTGACATGCATAATCATTTACTACCGGGCATTGATGATGGTAGCACATCAGTACAGCAATCATTAGGCTATATTAAGGAATTAAGCAGCCTTGGTTTTAAAAAATTCATTTGTACTCCCCATATCATGGAGGGTGTACATCCTAATACTAAATTTAGTATTGGACAAGCTCACAATGCGCTAAGCGAAGGGTTAAAAAATTCAGGAAGCGAGGTGGAAATTTTTGCAGCTGCAGAACACATGATCGACGACGGTCTTCATGCACTGGTTGAGAGCAATGATTTGTGCTTAATGCCTGGCGGATATGTTTTGATTGAAATGTCATACCTCTCCGAATCGAAGGCTTTATTTCAAACGATATTGAATATTCAAAAATTAGGATACAAACCTATTTTAGCACATCCCGAACGATATAACTATTACCATAGTAATTTTAACATTTACAAACAGATAAAAGATGCTGGATGTTTTTTACAATTAAACCTTTTATCTCTGAGCAGATATTACGGTGTCGATGTAAAAGCCATTGCCATGACACTTGTCAAATCGGGTATGTATGATTTTGTCGGAACGGACCTTCACCATGATAAACATCTGCGTTCATTAAAAGATATTGTTGAAAAATATCCTGTACGGGAAATGCTGAAAACCTGTACAATTTTAAACCCGACCTTACTTGATCATATCAATGCAGGCAAAGGGCAGCATATCATCGCCGGATAAATAATCGGAATAGCAGGTAAAAAAGGAGCTTTATACTAACGTGTATAAAGCTCCTTTTCATTAACAGCGTATATGCGATCAAAGATATTCCTTTCGGAGCAGATAATCCACAACCTGACTAGCCCCAAATGCACTAAGATGATGTTTATCAAACATGTAAGACATCCCCATTTCCTGAGAATTGTGCTCTATTTCTCCATGTTTATAAATATCAATATAATGTTGCTCTGGAATAATTCGTTTCAGAAATTCATTAACTTGTTTCCCTTCGTCTAGAATAAATTGCTGCTCATCTAAAACAGGGTTAAACATTTTCTTTAATGCAACCTGTCGGTAAGGAACCCGATAAAGTTCGGTTTGTCCGATGAAATAATACTGTAGCCCATAACTATCAAAGAGCGCAGTCATCTGACTTAAACCCTGCTTTATTTCTTTAGGTGTATAGTTCATTTCCTCATATGTATTCATTAACCAATGAACAGAAATAAACACCTTATTGATTTTATTCTCATTTTTAGGCAGGAACTCGGTATAAAAATATTTCCATAACAGAACTGACTTATCATAACCTTTTGAATCTGGAAAAGGAAAAGTTAGGCTTAAACTCATCTCAAGCAGATGCTGATCTTGTTTCAAGCCATTTCTAAAAGCCGTAGAAAGCTGCGCCGCATGGCTGTCCCCGATCAATAATATATTTTCTTTTCTCACATCGATTTTCAAACATTCTTCTTTATCATAGGTGTTGTAATTCGGGCTTCTTGTGATATAGCAATTACATGGGTTCAAATGCTGATGTTCATCCTGTTGAAAATAATTGACATATTGATTATCAACGAGACGAATATTATCCCATAATATATGCTTAGGAAATACAAAGAGCATTGTTGCAAGTAAAGCAACTACACATCCAGAAATTGTTAAAATCTTAGCGCCAAATATATTTTTCTTTTGCTCAAACAGATAAAAAGATAGGATTGCAAAAATAAAAGAAAGCAAAAAAGGAATAAGAATACTATAACGCCACTGCATCAAAAACTCAAATTTTCGATAGAGCACATAAAATGGCCAATGCCACAGGTACAAAGAGTAAGAAATTTTTCCTAAAAATTGAATTCCGCTATTTTGAAACCACACCAATTGATGATCTATAGCTAATAAAACAGCAGTTGCCAAAACAGGAATTACAACTAATGTCGATGACCAGCTATGATTTGCTCGAATAAATAGAGCGGAAACAAGCATCAGTACTAAGCTCATAATGGTTAGTGCTGTTAAGAATGGTTTCAACCTCTCTTTTAATTCTTGACTGTACAAAAAAGCCAAACCCCCAATTAAAAATTCCCAGATCCGCGTCGGCATCAAATAAAAAGCCCAACTACTGCGACTTCCCATACCAAGCCAAAGAAAAAGGGAAAGTACCGTTAAAACAATTAAAATGAAGCGAAATTGTTTTAAATGATGTAGGTAGCGATCCTTAAGTATCCATAAAGCCAGTGGATAGATTATATAAAATTGCCATTCAACAGCTAAGGACCAGCTATGTAAAAAGAGATTATCCTGAGCATCGGGTGAAAAATAATCGCCAGATAAACTTCCATAATAAATATTAGACATAAATGCGAGACTCAATGCAATATACTTCGCATTAAGCTTCAGATCGACATCAAAATACAAAAGAGGCAATAACAGCAGCATTACCACCGAAACACCTAATAGTGCTGGCACAATCCGCCTTATTCTTCTTTCAATAAATGAAAAATAAGAAAACCGATCTCCTTTAATCTCTGTTAAGATAATTTTAGTCATCAAAAATCCTGATATCACGAAAAACATGTCAACCCCTATATACCCTCCCTCAAAAAATGGAAAATTATAATGAAAGAGTAAAACAAAACAAACTGCAATTGCCCGCAAAAGGCCAATATCATAACGAAACGTCATTTAGGCTAACATCCAATTTGATGGATGCACTAAATTTATAAAAATAAGCTGATTAAAAAAAAGAGCGCTTTCTATCGAAAGCGCTCTTAAAAGAGGTAGATTAAAGTTTAAATTATTACAATCCTTGCTTAATACAACGGATCTGCAATGCAAAGTTTGGTTCCGCTGCTGCTGTATTAATTGACCAGCCTAAAGTGTTTTTACTTCCAGTTAACTGAAGACGTTGCTTGTTTGCTAATAAATATAAACCCTGCGTACCAAATGCATCACCTGTGTTGTTATCATTATAAGAACCTCCATATGGTAAATAGAACTTTTTATAGCGGTCAGTTCCAGGATTACCTACAGTCCCGAAGAACATACCTAAATTTGTACCTGCGGTTCCATCATAAGTATCCACCCAACGAGCCGGATTCTGAGCATTTGGTTGTCCTGTTTTAATCGGATTATCTATTCCACCTTGGTCTGTATCAATTTTTAATTTATCAAATTCAGCTTTAGTCGGAAGTCTCCATGTATTTAATGGTAATACCAAAGAACAAGGATCTACAGCACCACCATTAATAGCAGTTGAAGGTTTTTGATTGTTAACACTTCCATCTAACACTTTAGGAATTTGGAATCCAGGAAACCAATAATTACCATAAGTATCATTCGTTTGTGCAAAACCGTATACACCATTACTATAAGTTAAGTTACCTAAAGCCCAAACTTTACCACCGATATTTACACTGATAGGTTTCTTAAGAGTAATTTCCAATGTATATTTCACACCTGGTCTTAGATTCCAGCCACCTTTACTGATATTTTTCGCAACGCTTCCATCAATTGAAACTCCTGTTAATGCAATTGTACCAGCTGCAGTCGTAGCAGTTGTAATAAAAGTAGAATCAGACAAAATCATTTTTCCCGTTTTATTTGGCAAATTGAAAGATACTGGAGCAGATGTACCTTTATAAGTCAAGGCACCGTCTATTAAAGCCACATCGACATTAGGATTTGATGGTGTTATAGTTGCTCCAACAATACTGCTCACTGCACCAATATCAGAAGTATCAAACTTTAACCTAACCTGTGTAAATAAATGGTCCAAATCAGCATTTATTAAGTTTTCACCATTTTTCACTTCAATAGCAACTTGATCTAGCATAAAATCTTTATCTGCTGTCAAATTCTCAAATTTCACCGTGCTCAATGTTGCACCTGCAGGAATAGTAGGTAATGTTTTATTTGTGCCAGAAGCATATATCACAAAGGTATATTTACCCTTATCAATCGCGAAGTCCTGCGCACCAGCCCCTTGAGTAAAAGATTTTGTTTCCTTATATTTGCCTGTGGCATCAAAAATAGCGACATAATAAACCGTTCCTTGCTTCAAAACTTGTTCAGAATTACCCGTACTAGTAGTAGCCGCACGATTAGTAGCTTTCAAAGAATTAACAGATGAAGAAGCTTCTGGTGCTAATGTTGCAATTAACGTATATTCATTATCAAAAGGTATTTCAACTGTCTGCACAGCCGACGCATAGCTACGACCTACACTGGCAGTTTTAACAGGATCTGTCTTAGCATATGCCTGACCAATATTCAATCTAACCGTCGTTTCTTCAGTCACAACTTCACTAGTCTCTTTACTACATGAAGAAATAAATAGTGCAACAGCCAAAGCTAAGGCCAATCTAATTTTAAAATTTTTCATTCTTAGTTTTTAAATATGTAAAAAATCAGGAATATCTATTACCACTCAACTTCTTGCTGTTGCGTCTCAGTTTCCCAAGATTCTTTGATCGAATTATTATCAACTGAAGCGGCGGCAATACAATGCTCAAGCTCTACTTGAAGCATGCTAACACGAGGAGACTCATAATTCAATTGGCCTTTAGAGTTCGCCAAAAATACATTGTTAGTTTTCATTTTTATAATCTTTATTTTTAAGTACAATATCAGAATCCGAAACCCCATAAATCACACCTAAGACATTATCTACAAATGACTTATAAAATATTTTTTCAGATTTTAATTTGAGCAAAACTAGATAATATTTTAGGACATAAATAGGATTTTACACTAAATAATCACCCTTGTAGATGACCAACTACAAGGGTAATCTCTTTTGTAGCCGACTGTCTACAAAAGAGATCCGAACGTCAAATTTTTATCAGAAAAAGAAGGTTGAAAAACAAAAAAAACCTCCAATTTATAACCGGAAGCTTTTTATATATGATTTTATTTTTCTACAAGGAAATATTACGTTTGTCATCTTTCATCATTATCTTAAAGCTGTTCAATTGTATTTTCAGCAATATTAGATCCAGTAGCTAAAACTTGCTCTGATTCTACATATATTATTTCTACATCCTTGGACGTTACATTTCTATTAAAAAACACTAACTACATAAACGCAAACATATATATTGTAATCCAGGTATTAATAACACATAAGTTATAGTTCGCTAAACAATTAATATATAATTAACTAAGGTAAATTGATGTAAATGAATTGCGATATTATTCAATATAAATAGACGACCCAACCGTTCCAAATTAGAATTAATACCTAATGATATCAGCTTGATGATAAGCACAATTAATCTAAAAATTTTATCACGAAATTCCAATGTAGATGCTCTTTCAAAACACATATGGGTGTTGCTAACTTTTCATAATCAACATATGATAAAATCAATTTTACTCAGCTCATTCTAATTTATTAAAAATCTTAGGAAGGTTGGTTCGCTCCAATACTCAAAACTTTTAACGCAAAACCTGAAATTTAAATATTTCAGATCTATCAATTTTCTATACAATTAGATATTTTAATCATACATAAGTTATGAAAAATCAAAAGATCAGTATTAACTACATCATATACTTAACCGCCTATTAATTACACCTTTTTAAGTTATAAAGAAAGTTGTTTTATAAATACCCAAACTAACTAAAACAATTATCCTACAAAGTTTGTTACAAATTATAGTCTAATTAAATAACCATATAAACAAAAAATATTAGAACATAAAAACTAATTGTTAAATTTTCATCGGTGATAAAAGGGAATATAAAAAATTTGACAAAATACTTAAATTCCATCAAGAAACAATCGTTAAAAAAGATATTTACATATCAAAAAATAAAAAAAGTTATAAATCAATCATAAATAAAATAAGTTAAACAACTATTTCACTAAAAAAAATAAAAATAAAGCTTTTAAACAAAAAAAAAGAAAAATCATATTAAGTTATTTACACCTGTAAAAAAAATATTTTGAATATTTTTTTTGCCAAAGTTGATATTAATTCTTAACATTACACCTATTAAAATAAAATGTATTGTTATAAAAAATAATAATATACATATTAATTAATAAAAAGTGTCATTAAACACAAGCGACTGATAATTAGATAAGTAACAATTTCATGTGATAACAGCGAATTTAAATAAATGTTACAACACATTGCAAGAAATACAACTAACTATAAATATAATTTAACAACAATATTGGAAACAATATGGTGTATTAAAATAAATAACATTATGAACAAGAACAACAGAAAAATGTACGTGGCGCCAACTATTGAGGAGCTCGTAATCGAATTAGAGCAAGGGATTGCTGCAGGTTCAGGCAATGCAGGACCCACGCCATCTGTAGACGACTTTATAGAAGGTGGTGGTAGTGCTGGAAATGGAGAAGGCGACTAATTTTTTGAACAACAGCACTAACCAAAAGATTTTATTAACCATTTTTTAAAAAACTTATGAAATTATTATATATAAAAAAAGCTAACTGGGTAGTCGCGACTGTTCTATTGGCGACTTCTGGACTACTTGTATCAAGCTGTTCCAAAGAAAAAAGTAATGTACTCGAGCACACAGATGAAATCGAAGGTACTAATCTAATTCTTTCGGTAGTAGGTACCAGCGAAGATCAGAGCTCTAATAACATCGACAAAAAAGGATCAGTTAATTCAAATGCAACAAAAATGACAGTAAAATCCTATTCAGATGTGGATGTCGTATCTCTAATAGACAACAATGTGCCAAATCTGGGGGGCTCAGATGCAATCACACAAAAAAATAGCGTTTCTGGTCAAAAGGCTTCTGCAAATAATAATTTACGTGCGGCTGCACTTGGCGATGGAATTACGTATCGCTTATATCTTTTCACTGCCGATGGCTCCCAATTAATTTCTTCACAACAGTTCTCCGTAGGACAGTCAACAGTGCCGAAAATCAGTGTAACACCAGGACAAACCTATAAATGGGTTGCATTATCATATAATGATAATACAAATATTACTGACATTACATCGGCAAATACTACTTTAACATTACCTGAGAATAAAGATATTCTTTATGCTACAAACATTATTACTATTCCAAGTACACCAAACGCAAATGTACCATTACCAATAACTTTTGGACATAAATTTGCACGTATTGCAATCGAATTAAACTCGATGGGGGTTTTTGGAAATATGAACTCAGGGGATATATCTGTAACAGGATTGAATTTAAAAACAGCTAGTATTGATGTGAAAACTGGATTATTAACCCCTTTAACAAATACTTTCACACCTACAATCAATTGGAATAGCTTTACAAATATTGATCCTGCATTTTCAGATGCTAAAATCGCGTATGCTTACACAGCAGGAACTAGCGCATTAAATGGTATAAATGTTTCTGCATCAAACTTAACTATTACACATAGTGACGGAATAAATCGCACATTTGGAGCTACAACAGCAATCTCTATACCTTTTAATTTATCACCTGAACTGGGCAAAAGTCATCGTTTATTAGCCAATATTGTAGAATCACCATTAACGGCCACAGGTTCAACTGTAAAATGGGCACGCTCCAATCTCTATTACGCAGCCGGGCACAATCCTTATCGCTTCTTTGCTGAAAACAAACTCAGATCAGAAGGATATAGTTACTTCGCTTTTGGTAGTGTTATTCCAGGAAAATTTGCAACAACTGCCACAAAAGGAGATCCTTGTTCCTTGGTGTATCCAGCTGGGCTATGGAAGCAACCAACTAAAGCCAGTTTTACTGGAATGGTTCGTGGTGATATTGAGTTAAACCAATTGACTAATGTCTTAGGAGGTTTAGGAACAGTGGTGGATGCAACAGGTACTACTGGACTACTAAATTTAGTTACAAATTTATTAGGAAATACAATTGCGGTACTCGTAAATACACCTGCGCCCAACTCTACACTTGACCCTAATGCCCCTTATACTTATGGACAGTATGGTATTTCATCCGGAGCTCCAACATCTGGTACAAATGCGTTCGGAGATGTAAACAATTCTTCAAACAGACTTCGTTTCTATTATAATGGTCAGATTTCTAATATCAACGTACTTCAAGCAGTTGGCGAAGGCGATGGTTTACTTAATGTAGGACTGAACGATATCTCAGCAGATCTTGTTGGTGTAAATCTTATTAACCTAAATATTCCCCTTCTTGACTCTTATGGAAAATCGACCGCCTTGTGGACAAATCAACAAGGAACAAATATACTAAGTGGTCTAGCTGGTTTAGGCACCTGGGCTTACGCTGGTAATGCAGGTAGAGGGATAAGTGCAACTGTCATACCACCATCTATAACCTTAGGCGCTAGATTCCATATGGCTAACAATACAGGCGAGCTTTTAAACGGAGTCAGTGCATTGGGTATTGACGTATTAAGTACTACATTCAAAAATGTACGTTGTATTCGTGCTTTATAAAGAAATAGTAGTTTTCATATAAAAAAACAAAAGGCTTGATTATATTAGACATGCCCCAAAAAGTTAGACACTTATTTGGGGCATTTTTATGAGCAAAAAACAGAAATATGATTTCGAGTTTAAGTTACGCTTAGTAACTATTATTCTACAAGGTAAAGAGAGCATTTGCAACCTTGCAAAGAACTAAGGGTTAAGTAAATCCAATTTACAATATTGGCTTAAGCTTTATGAATACTATGGTGAACAAGGCTTGTATGGAGTGGCAAAAAAGTCATTCACGAAAGAAGAAAAAGTCCAAATAATTCAAGAATATCAGGCGAGTGGATTATCTTTGGCGGACACGAGTGTTAAACATCGAATCTCAAATCCTTCTGTACTGTTACAATGGAATAAAAAATTTCAGCGTAATGGATTTGCGGGGTTAGCGGATAATCGAGGTAGGCCGCGGAAGTCAGATACAATTAATAATAAGATGACCAAGAAAACTACTATCCCTGGAATAAATCCCGCTATGAACGAAGTAGAAAAGCTTAGAATAGAAGTGGAATACTTACGTGCAGAGAACGATTACCTAAAAAAGTTGGAAGCCTTGGCTCAAAGCAAACAAGCCAAAAAGAAAAAGCCGTAATCATAACGGAGCTGAGGCGTCAACATAAACTGGAACACCTACTACACTTGGCCGGGCTAGCCCGCAGTAGTTATTATTATCATACCCAGAGTATCTCTTTTTTAGACAAGTATACGGACCTGGTTGAAAATGTTAAACTGATCTATAATAAAAACAAGGGCTTATATGGTTACAGACGAATCACTTTAACACTCAGAAAGAAATTCAAAGCTGCAGTCAACTTTAAGACTGTCCCTAAGATCATGCGGCATTTAGGGCTAAGAAGTGTAATAAGAGTCAAGAAATATAAGTCTTATAAAGGCGATGTGGGTAAAGCTGCAGAGAATATTCTGAAGCGAGATTTTAAAGCAGGACAACCACATCAGAAATGGGTCACTGATGTAACTGAATTTAATGTTGCAGGCAATAAGCTATATTTATCGCCTGTAATGGATCTATTTAATGGAGAGATTATAAGCTATAATTTATCAAGCTCAGCTAATTATAAACAAATTCTGGATATGCTTGAGAAAGCGTTTAAAAGAAGGAAAAATGATAATAAAGAACATACAGAAACTATATTGCATTCTGATCAAGGATGGCAATATAGGTTACAGAGGTATCAGAAAAAATTAAAGGAAAACAACATTACCCAGAGCATGTCCAGAAAAGGAAATTGTCTGGACAATGCTATTATTGAAAACTTCTTTGGGGTATTAAAATCAGAATTGTTTTATGTAAAGAAGTATACTTCAATTTTACAACTAGCAAAAGAGATTAAAGGCTATATTAGGTATTATAATAACCAACGGATACGGATTAATTTAAATGGAATGAGCCCGGTGGAATACCGAGCTCATTATATCAAAAACACTGCGTAAATTAGTCCAGCTTTTTGGGGTCAGTCCATATCAAGCCCTTTGTTTTTTTAATCATTTCAAAATATATTTATATAATTATACAAACATTAAATTTATGCAATATTAACATTTTTTCTAATGAGTCTACAGTAATTTAGAGAACATTATTGCAACTAAGACCACAATTTTATTTAATATTTATTTTTGCTTATCACTTTGTAAAATACCCCGAATTCTAAATTAATAAATAAGGGTTTCCATATAAAAACAAGATAAAAAAAGATGTTTTAAGATCATATCAACTCACCTTTTCAGTCCAATCGTTATAGATCAGTTTTTTCTATTATGCCGACCACGACCATTACCTCATTTTCAAATCTGTACCTGCAATATCTTCCCAGCGATAATAATGGAAAGTTTTATCATCACTCATCGCAACAAAAAGACCATGCTTAAATGTATCATTTAATTTAACCGATACAACTTCCGAGCCATCACTTTGTGTAGCCATGACCGGTACCGTTTTCAAGTACTTATGTTCAAATGGATTTGTCTTAGTTCCTTCACGGCTAAAAATCTGAAAACGATTTGCCCCCTGATCCGAAACCAATATATATCCCGTACTATCGGTCAATTTATAAATAGAAATACCTTCATGATCTTCTTTAAAACCTTCAGTTGCAAATAAAGCCAGTTGCTCATTTCCTTTTGCAGGATCTGCATAATATTGCTTTACTCCCACCTGTTCATCCGAATAGTAGATATATCCAAGTTCATTGTCTACCGCTATTGCTTCGATCTCCTTTTTCCCGCTAAAAGAACCAAATTTGCGCACAAAAGTTGCCTTTATAGCACCCGAACCATTATCCACTAATAAATATTGCCACAGATAGCCATCTTTAGGACCATTTTTCCGTCCCACAATAGCATAAATCTGTCCTTTGGATGAAGTATAAAGCGCAATGCCCATGAGATCCCTAAAATCAGGCGCTGTTTCACCTGCAAACATATCCAATCCACCCTGATCAATAGGCTTCATATCAGGAAGCGAAAATATCCGCAATTTATGCGTCATACGTTCTGTTGTTACAGCAATATCAACAGGCTTACCGTTCAAGATCAACCCATAAGCTACATCCACATTATTCGGGCGCTTCAAATTGGGCACGACCTTATCCTTTACAATTTTACCTGCTAGGTCGTAGACAAAAAGCGCTCCATCAGCATCTTTATCCGTTGCGATCACTAAACTCTTACTTGGATCAGCTTTATTGATCCAGATCGCAGGATCATCGGAATCATAACGCACCGCATCGGTCACGAAAATGGGCTTAATGGTATCTGTAGCAACAGCATTAGTTTGTGGATTATTGCAAGCCACCTGAATTATCGCTGATACGATCAAAGAAATAGATCGTGTTGTTTTTAAAGTTATCATGTTGAGTAATTAAAATTTTGTTCCAAAAGCACCTGCATAAACTGCGGGTGCAGGCGAGTTGTAGGTTAATCCATTTGACATGACCAGTCCGGTAATGAAATGTGGTTTAAAAGATAAAGTTCCCGATTTTAGGGCTGGAGAATTCCCTTGAAGGTGAAAGTCCCAAGCCGAATCAAACACATCGTTATTAACCGAAGTTTCCAAAGGATAAGTTACAAATTTCGGATTGTTCTCTCCTGCTAGTTTACCTCTAACATCATTTGATCCTGCTACAATATCATTCTTTCCAACCTGAAACTGATCTACAGTTAATTGATCTTGACCAAAGTACCAGTTATTGCTAAATATTGAACGATTATCTTCCGGTTTCTTAGGATCCCGCTTAACGCCAAATCGGGTATTGGCAAAAAGGTTATTGTAGATCTCCACTCTTACAGATGCCTCTATCCATATTGAACCACCTTTGGCAGTAGGTCTGCGCCATCCCGTATTAAGCATTGTATTATTATACACCATAATGTATGCTTGGGGAGTCTTGTCACCCGAATTGGACAGCTTTAAAGCATTCGTATTCACACTGTAAACCAGATTGTAGGCGACATCGGCAATAGAACCAGATTTAAAGTTCATCGCTTCACCACCTGTCACACCATTTGAGAAAAAGCGATTATTAGCAAAGATAATTTTCCCTCCTTCAATATATGTACAGTCTTCATGAAAATGACTGATCGTACTATTCTGGACCACTAATTTCCCGTCAGCATTGGAAAACCAAAGCGCAGGTAGTGCCTCTCCCGATACTTTCTTATACATACCCATCTTCACAGAAGTTGAAGCATCTGATGTAATCGCACCGCCATATTCCAGAACGGTATGATCTAAAACCAGCTCTTGACAACTCGGAGCCGCTAAAATTCCACCCCAAAGTTTTCCAAATTCATTTGTTTTAGTTTTATACTGATCTTCTACGGTAAACCTGATTGGATTATCATCTGTTCCGAGTGCATACAAATTGCCCAAGACCACAATTTCGGGTTTATTCTCTGTATCCATCAAAACTGTAACCCCCTCTTCGATGGTCAATGTTTTGCCTTCTGGGATAATAATATCTCCTTTTATATGTTGCACACTGCCTTTACTCCATACTCCGGATACTTCGCCGATCGCACTGCCATCAGCCTCGCTCGTATCGACGTCAATATTCGCTTTTTCACATGCCGTTAGCATTAGAAAAAAACACGCTAGACACGATAAAATCATGTTATTTTTCATTGTAACAAATTGTTTAATTGTCATAATTGATTTGTTTTCTAACCACGATTAGGTCAAGATTGTTAAATAAAATATTGATGCTATCCGATTATTTATTAAATGAGTAACGCAAACCAAGGATATAATTTTGACCGTAAAGATCTTTTCTGATAAGCGTATTACCACCTTCCGTTAGCTTCTCCGCAATCTTTTCATTTTCAGGATTCACTCCCTTTACATACAGTTCCATCGGAGTATTCAAAATATTGTTGGCTTTGGCAAAAATAGCCCAACCCGCCTTAAATTTCTTTTCAATAGAAGCATCCAGCTGCACAAATCCTTTTTGCCATAGATCATCATTCAAAAACTGCGATACAGTATTGATGCGATCACCAGTGTAAGAACCCGCTAATTGTCCCTCCCAGCCTTTATTCGCATCCTTATACAGTAAAGATAGATTGGCTATGTGTGCCGCCTGCCCATATAATGGACGTGTTTGGTCAACAATAATAGGTTCTGGATCTTGTGTCGTTTCGTTTATTCTACGTGACATTTTCGCGGTAGTAATACGCGAGTGTGTATAGGTATAATTCGCTTTTATCCCGAACTTTTGGATGTACTTGATGTAATCCACTTCGATTCCAAAATTATTTGCATTACCAAAGTTACCCGGTGTGTAATACACATCCTGCTTGCGGACTTCATCTGGTTGAAACGTATACTCGATCGGGTTTTTAATCTTTTTGTAGAACATGCCAACAAAAAATTGTGACGAAGCCTCAGGAAACAATTCATAACGTAAATCAAAATTATCCGCAAGCGCATGTTTTAGATCTGGATTTCCTCTTTCTAAGAACTCTTCATTCACGACAGAGGAAGGAACGATTTCATAAAAACCGGGACGATTCAATGCGCGATAATAAGCGGCATGAAGTTGCTGTTTCTCATTCAAATGATACTTGACGGTCAAACTTGGCAACCATTCCGTATAGACTTGAGATCCTTCTGGTCTCTTTTCCCCTGCAGGAAACAGTAATTTATAATCTTGATTGGTATGTTCCATACGGATCCCTCCAATCATTTGGAGTTTGTCACTTTCATAATTGAACATCCCGTACACTGCTGTAGTTTTCTCATTGGCATCATAAGTCAACGGATTAGCAACGGCACCTGTCGGATTGGTCACGGTCAAATTCAGGTCCGTATAATTTTGAAAATCTACACCATATCTATACTTTGCCTCTTCCGCAGATGCAGGAGAAAGGTTATAATTGTTATAGAAACTACTTCGTTGTTTATCACGATATAGCCCACCTGTAGATAACTCCAATTTGCGATCTGCCATAGGCACTTTATAAGCCACATCCCAGTAACCCGCATAATCATTGTCGGTATTCCTTTCCCAACGGTAGGTAACAGGCGATTTATTAACAAGAGAAGTGCGCTTACGCTCAAAATTCTCTTGAATACCGTCTAAACTTATCGTGGTATTTTGAGGCAATTGATTACTAGCAGAGGACAGCGCACCCGACCACCTTACATTCAGTCTATTGTCCATAAAACGATGATCACCCTGCAAAGTTCCGTTATAGATCTGTTGCTGTGTCTTTCGACTTCGCGTTACATAGGTCAATTCTGCCTTTCCAATATTAGGATCATATTGACCATTATAGATGGTATTGACCGCATCACGAAGTTGCGTATTATTCAGATTCACATACATTTGATAGAAGCTCAAACGATGGTTTGGATTAAAACGATAGTCGATTTTATTATGTAGACCTAAGCGTTGCTGCTGTTCATCATACTGACGATCTTGTTGCTCAGTAATAACTGCATTCGGATTTACGCCGACCACAGCAGATTTATAAAAAATAGAGCGGCTTCCGCGGTGCAGATTTTGATAACTTGCCCCCAAGATTATACCCAGCTTATCATCCAGATAGCGGTTCCCGAAAGTTAAATTACCAACGACATCTGGCGAAGGTTTTTTATAGGTATAGTCTAATACCCCTTTATTAAAATCTGCTGCTGTCGCATTGTAATTTTTACCATGAAGTTCATAAGGTGATTTGGATGAAGTTCCACCGGCCGCGAAACTTCCGAAGTCCTGATTAAAATAACGTTGACTATATCCCGTCGCCAAATTAGCCTGTAGTAATAATTTGCTTGGCGCAGCTTTCATAACCATATTCACAACACCGCCAACAGCATCTGCCTCCATATTTGGTGTAAGTGATTTGTATACTTCCAGACGTTCTAACATATCTGAAGGAAACAAATCCAATGGTACGTAGCGATACTTATTATCTGGACTTGGTACTTTTACACCATTAACCAAGGTCGTGTTATAACGCTTATCCATACCTCTTAAAATGGCATACTGCCCTTCTCCATTAGAATTCCGTTCTATAGAAACCCCCGATACGCGTTGCACAACGTTTGCGACCGTGATATCTGGAGAAATCTCAATAGCTCTAGCCGAAACAACATTCATGATCTGCGATGCGTTCTTTTCCAGCCGTCTCGCACTGGGATCATCATCACCGCCGTTTCGCTGTCCTTTGATCGTTACCTCCATCAATTTTTGATCTGTAGAAGTAAGTTGAAAAATAAAATGGGGAGTATCTTCTTTTTTAATTTCGATTTCCTGGGTAAATTCGGCATAGGCCATATGTCTAATATGTACTTTGACCTTTCCTGCGGACAATCCCTTTAATTCAAATGAACCATCCAATTGTGTTTTGGTAGATAGTCCGCTTTGTTCCAAAAAAACAGTGGCTCCAGCTATGGCTTCACCGGTTTGACCATCCAATACTTTACCTTTGATCTTGGTTGCATATGCTGCACTGACCGAAATGCTGGAGGCAAGTAATACCGTTAAAAAATTTTTCATTTTGCTTAGATTATATATGAATCTTTGATCGTTGAGCAAATATGACATCCAATTTCAGTTTCACAAAATAGCAAGCGTTACAACAAGGAAACAAGGAGATTTACGGACTATACAACAAGGAAACAAAACCAACCAACCAACTATTAATCAAACGTTTAATAGGAAAATAAACGCCATTACCATTCCGTTATCGTTATGTTAAGAAATTATGAAATACTGAGTAGGTAACCTGTAAGATCTTCACCTTGTTCCAATTTTAACTTTTTTCTCAGGCGATGTCTAGCCACACGAAGGCTATCTTGTGATATCCCCAAAAGCACAGCAATATCCGTGTTGTTCAAATTTATTTTAAGCAATGCGATCAAGCGCATATCGGCAGCAGTTAAATCTGAAAACCGTTGTATTAGTTTTTCAAAAAAACTATGATGTACTCTTTCAAAAGTCACCATAAATTCTTTCCAATGAATACCCTGTGTAATATTTTCATTGATCTGCAAAACCAGATCGTGCATTTGCTTTTTTTGATCCCGTCGTTCATCCTTAACCATTACTTTTAACTCATCTCGGAGCTGTTCCAAAAATTGGTTATTACGGATTAAATTCAAAGTATGCGACGTCAACTCCTTCTCTTTGAGCGTCAGCTCCTGCTTAAGCTGTTTATCTTCGAGCAACTGATTTTTAAGTGCAATTTCTGCTAATTCCCTTTCCGCTTCTTGCTTTCGCGACTCGGTCATCTGATTATTGATTTTTATTTTTTGACGACTATACAGCACATACGATAAAATAATTAACAAGATCAAAAAAACAATAGTTCCCAGCAACAAAATGGAGTTGATCTTTTTAGTGACCTGCAATTGTTCAATTTCTTCTGTTTTTTGATTCATATCATAAAGTGCCTGAAAAAAAGCAGTATGCCTAGCCCCATCTACACTATATAACTCCAGCACAAGCTTCCGACTTCGCTCTGCATAAACATAAGCACTATCCATTTGTCCGCTTAATGCATATGTTTTGCTTAGATCTTTAGTCGTTGCCGACATCTGATACACATCTCCCAATTTCTCTGCCATATCAAAAGCCCACTTTGTTAATTGTATACTTTCCGAAAACTTGCCGGTCTTCCTGAAAATATCACCCATATTATTCACCACTACAATCTTTCCGTAGTTGTCTTGCGTTTCATCATATAAGTCACGTGCTTTTTCAAAATGATCAAATGCCCGATCATACTGTTCCAAATCTTCATAAATACTACCTAGATTCTCATGAATCTTAGCTTCGCCATTTTTATTTCCTTCTTCGTTATAAATCGCTAAGGCCCGCATTTGGTATACGAATGCCGAATCATAATCAGCGACCTTTTCGAATAGATGACCAATATTGCCCAATACACCAGCTTCACCATTTTTATCTTTCTCGGCTCTGAAAGAATGGAGCGCTTTATTAAAGTAATTTTTAGCTAGATCATGCTGTTTATTAAAAATATTGAGTTCACCTATATCACTCCAATTAGATGCGAGTAATTGTTTCGCATTTAATTGGGTGTAGATACGGTCCGCTTGGAAATAATAATCTTGCGCCTGTCCATAATGCCCTTGATTAACACATAACCACCCTATTGCCTGTAAACAATTGGCTTGTAATAACAAGTCTTTATCACCAACCGCCTCAGCATACCGCTTTTTGACTAGCGTAATCGCAGAATCAGGATAGTTTTGACTTAACACCCGAATATCTTTAAACGATTCTACCTGTGCATGTGCGGTGTCAACGATAAATGCCTGTGCTATAAATAGTATTAAAAATATAATTTTATCAGAAATCCTCATATTCAAGTAACTAATTGATGTTGATGTGCAAATGTACACGAAGCATGTTAACAGAATATTAAATCACATTACATGCACGGCCACTTAACATCATAGAACAAAAAAGATCGATCATCACATCGTGTAAAATGTGTTAAAGGCATATTATAAGACACCAGGGAACTATCTCTAAACAGAACATATATGCCTTTAAATAATAACAACACCACATCCCCATAGAAGAACTGGTTTATAGGCAGTATACTCTTATAAATTACCAGGATAACAAATAATATACATTAGAAGAGAATAATTTCAAGTAAATTATCTATATATTTCTCTATAAAAATATTTTCAAATAGAAATGAGGAAAATTTTCATTAAATTTAGCTACATGATAATATTGCATTTAATTTATGGGATTGTGATCGTGATAAACCTGATCCAGTTTTACCGAGTGATTAGAAAGAAGATTTCTAATAAGAACACCAGCAATAAAAAAATATTAATCAGCAAACTAGATACATTAAAAGAATTTTAAAATTAACATGAAAAACTTTATCTTCTATTTAGTGATCCTATTAGTAGGATTTTGTACCATATCATGTAAAAAAAATAGGATAGATGGTGATTGGGACGATAATATTAAACTCTCTCAAAAAATAGTAAATTTTGATTCTGAAGCAAGCTCCATCATCATTACCACTAAATCCACAAATTGGTGGCTAAATGACATCTCCATCAACGGTAAGAGTATGGACATCACGAATATCGAAGTAGGAGCAAAAAATTTTGTTGTAAATAATCTAGATTTCCAAATAGAAAGAAAAGAGGGTAATAAAATCACTATTAGTCTCACAAGAAATAATTCAAATAGTGAAAGGATTTTACAGATTGGATTACAAAATGGAAATTACTTTGATGGCATAAAAATTGTTCAATCTAAATAGCGATCTCTTCAAAGTAAATACTATTATATTCTTCCACTTTCGTGCTCAAGTACTGATTTTCGCGTACCTTGCACTTTCGTTGTTCCACTACTAAAACGGTAGCAAAAACTTTACTTTACCTGCCTCGACTCGTAATACCCATAACTGTTAGACATAAAGCCAGGAAAATTTTGAGTGTACTTACTCTGGCTGTCATCATGGATCCATTATATGCAATCATTGCAAATGGATTGATCGTAATAAAAATCTATAATACTTACTACCGATGATTTTTTCACGTATTTATCCAATATTATTATCAACAGCTATCATAAGGCTCTAAAAATATGCCATTTACAGTTTTAGGAAACATTACATTATGTAATACAAATAAATATTATATTTGTTGATGAACCTCATGGAATACAAGAACTGCAGCGATGAACAACTCTTCGAGCTTATCAAGCTCGGAAATGCCAATGCATTTCAATTCCTGTACGACCGGTTATTCTATCCACTATTAGGACAAGCACTACGTAAAGTAAAATTAAAGGAGGATGCTCAAGATCTGACACAAGATCTTTTCATGAACTTATGGAACAAGCGGGATACGATTCATATCGAAGGTAAAGTCATCAACTTCCTATTTACCTCACTACGCAATAGTGTGATCAATTTCTATATCAAAACCAAAAAACAGGATGAGCGAGAAGAACTGTTTCAATATTTTAAAGGCTATTGTGAAGAAACAACTGACCGCACCATCCATAAAAATGAACTTGAGCAGATCATACAAAATGAGGTTGATGCACTTCCGCTTAAGATGAAGCAGATCTATCTGTTGAGTAGAAATCAGGAACTATCACATAAGGAAATTGCAGAGCTAATGGCCATCTCCGAACTGACAGTAAAAAAACAAGTCGCAAATGCACTCAAGATCCTAAAGAAAAAAATTAATTATGTACTTCTTACTTTAATTTGATTTTCATCTACTCCCTTTGCACTTTAGTCTTGTCTTGTTTATAGAAGACCTAATAAACAAAGATGAAAGATCAGGAAATAATAGATTTACTAACACGCTATAAAAACCGTACGTGTACGGAATCTGAAAAACGTACCGTAGAATCATGGTACAACACTTTAGATTTTAAACACGCCATAACAAGTGGCGAATATGAATCGATAAAGGAACAGAGCTGGAATCGTGTGAATCCGATCCAAAAGAAAAAAAATAACCTGTACCGCTATGCTGCTATACTGATAGCATTTCTATCTTTTTCCGTGTTGATCTATTATGTATCCCAAACGAATAAACCGAATTTAGTGGAACTCTCCCGAATCAAACCGGGAACCAACCGGGCCACTTTAATCCTTGGACAAAAAGATTCATTGGATCTAACCCAATTAAAAATCGGTAGTGTTGTGGAGTCAAACGGTATCAAAATCAAAAAGCTTGCAGATGGTACGATTTCATACGAAGAAAAGCAAACTGCATCGACAACAGGTTTACATAATAAACTCATCGTACCCCGTGGCGGACAATATCGAATCATCCTATCCGATAGCTCGGTTATCTTAGTAAATTCAGAGTCAGAAATCGAGTTTCCTTCCCGATTTAATGAAACAGAACGACGCATCAAGATGGTTGGTGAAGGTTATTTTGAAGTTGCCAAGCATAAAAGCAAACCCTTTATTGTTCAGTCAAAAGAACAGGAAGTTACTGTTCTAGGAACGAAATTTAACATCGAGGCCTACCGCAATGATAAATATATCACGACAACCCTAGTTGAAGGAAAAGTCAGCGTAGCATCCGAAAAAGAGCAGGTTTTACTCAAACCTGGAGAGCAATCCATATTTGATGGCGAAAAAATCCTAATCTCCAAAGCCAAGATCGCCTCAAGTACCGCATGGAAAGACAACCTCTTCATTTTCCAGAGTGTACCGCTAGGTAACATCATGCAAAAAATAGCGCGATGGTATAATATCGAAGTAACCTTTGAAAATAAAGAACTCGCTCAGATCCAGTTTACAGGAAGTATTTCAAAATACCAAGATATCGAACAAGTACTGCAGTTATTGGAAATGACCGATAAAGTGAAATTTGCCATTGAGCATCAAACGATCTATGTAAAAACAAAATAATTAATACTAACCTTATGAATAAAAATTACTTCAATCATGTAAGATGGTATCTTACGTTATTGCTGTTGACAGCCTTTTTTATCCAGTTTTCTCTTGCAGGCTATGCTCAGAAAGTCACGATTGAGGTTCATAACAGCTCCTTAAAATCGGTTATTCAGCAATTAGAACGACAAAGTTCATATCGCTTTTTATATGCAGATGAGGTTTTAAAAAACACAATTCCGGTAACCATTTCTCGTCAAAGGATTAATTTTAAAGACGTATTAAACGAAATCTTTGAGACACAGCCGCTACAGATCCAGATTCAAGATAAAACCATCATCATTAAATCTAAAGAACAGCAATTGGGAGCTGTTTCAGGAAATATAAGACAGTCCGAAAACAATGCGCCGATGCGTGGAGTAACCGTGAAAATTGTTGGAAAAGGTCTGGATCTCATCACGATGTCTGACGATACAGGAAGTTTTATCTTTGCAGAATTGCCTTATGGTACCTACCAACTGTCTTATAGCTATATCGGCTATTTCACAACCGCATCATTGATTGTTCTCGATAGAGCAAATGTCAACCAGATGATGAAGATGACTGTTGCAGATGCTAAATTGGATCAGGTAGTCATTATCGGTTATGGTAGCAAACAGCAAAAAGACATCACCAGTGCAGTATCGTCGATTGATCAGCAAAAGTTAGCCGATTTCAGTAATAATGCGGCAACTTTTGAATCAGTCTTAGGCGGAGCCGTAAAGGGCGTGATGGTAACGCAAAATTCAGGAGCACCAGGAGCGACAGCTAAATTGAATATCAGAGGTATTACATCACCATTATCAGGGAGTACCAATGAGCCGCTGTACGTCATTGATGGAGTTCCATTTTTTATTGAGCCATCTGCCGATTTTCCAACCATCAATCCTCTGGTCAATATCCCGGTATCAGAAATAGAAAGTATTGATATCTTGAAAGATGCCGCAGCCACTGCTATCTATGGTTCCCGTGGCGCTAACGGTGTTGTTATTGTCAAAACAAATCGAGGCAAGAAAAACAAACCGTTTATTATTGCTGCCGATTATACACAATCCATTAGCAATCCAACGAAGATGTACAGCCCATTATCCGTTGAACATTTTAAAGAAGCACAGAAAATAATCATTCAAAATACCATAGATGGGATTAATAATGGAAAAATAGATCCATATGAGGCCTATTACAACCAGATACCCGCAATGGAGATCATGGGCAAATTAACCCCTCTGGAGGATGATGGTTTTGGTACACCCCTTACTTATCGTTTTGATGGATTAAACGAAGGTGCATTTTATGATGGCCATACCGACTGGACCAAATTAATTCGTAACAAAAATGCACGTACCTCTCAATTTAACGTTTCGCTCAATGGCGGGTCTGAAAGCAGTAACCTAGCCTTCAACTTTAACGCTTTTGACCAAGAAGGATTATACATTAATAATGGTCTAAAGCGGTATAGTAGCCGTATCGCTTTTGATAGTGACATCAATAAACGACTGAAAGTAGGCGCCTCATTAAGTTACGCTTACAGCAGATTAAAATATGGTCAGCAGTTGTTCTCGGAAGGACAAACAAAACCATGGCTTGTAAGGCCTGACATTTCGGCTTACGACAATGCTGGAAACTTTTCATCCATAGACGGGACATTGATGTATGGTGCTCCTGTCCTATTGGCCAATCCACTGGCACAGCTCAATAATAGAGGTGCAAATCATATCAATCAATTCTTAGGAGCTGCTTACGCGACATATGAGTTCGTTAAAAATTTAAAACTCCATACCGATATCAGTGTAGCATCCTACAATGGTGGAGCACAGATATTCTCTCCGACATATGCTCAAGATGATTTTTCGGCATACGGATCCAACCTATATGCGACACTCAACACCAATACATCAAATAACAGCAATACAAGTCTCAATTTTCGCCTCGATTACGATTGGAAAAAGGAGCAACACCAGCTATATATAATGGTCGGTATGGGCTTCGACCGTTACAAAAACAGCGGCGAGTCGCACAGTTATGAGGAATTCCCTGACAATGAAATCTTGACGGATCCCGGTTCAGCGGCAAGAGATATTTATTTTAATTATTTCCGTACAGACCAGGGCCTAAACTCCATTTATAGCAGATTAAGCTATAAATTCCAGGATCGATATTTAGCTGAGGCCAATTTCAGAACAGACGAATCCTCTAAATTTGGCCCCGGAAATAAACGCGCATATTTCCCTTCGCTCTCATTAGGATGGCGAATCAATAAAGAGCAGTTTATGTACGATATAGACTGGGTGAATGATTTAAAATTACGTCTCAGCTGGGGAAATACCGGATCAACCAATATTGCTAACTTTTTATACCGTCAGTTTTTTGTACGTGGTTCAAATGACCTCTGGGGTGGAAAACCCGCCATAGTACTCGACCCAAATGTGCCTAATCGGAACGTAAAATGGGAAAAAACACGTGAATACAATACCGGGTTAGATTTTTCTTTATTCAAAAATCGTCTCACTGGTAGCTTTGATATCTATGACCGCTATACAACCGGGGCATTAGCTCCCGCACCTGTACCACTTGAGGCAGGTTCAAATACTTATTATGCCAACATCATCGACATGAGCAATACCGGTCTTGAGCTGGAATTGGGTTATGATATCATTAAAAAACAAGATTTCAACTGGAAACTTTCTTTTAATATTGCACGTAATAAAAACAAAATTGAAAAATTACACGGTGCCAATATTAATCAATATGCTGTCGATTCTTATTTAGAGGGCTATCCCGCGGGTACAAGAAAGGGATACTTGGTCGAGAAAATATTCAATAACCAAGAAGAGATTGATCTTCTTAACAGTCAATCTCCTACAGGTTATTATCAAAATATCGCGACGGGCATTGGAGACTACAAATACCAGGATCTAAATGATGATGGCGTTATCAATACAGATGACCGCACAGTCATTGCTACTGCGCAACCCAGATATTTTGGAGGTATCTACAACCGCCTCAACTATAAAAATTTCAACTTATCGTTTGTATTTCAATATTCAAAAGGAGCAAAAGCGATTATGGATGATTTCCAGAACAGTCTATTCGGCATACTAGGCCAAAATCTTAATCAAGAAATCTATAACGACATGTGGTCTCCCGAAAATACGGATGCTCATTTTGCTAAAATAACCTATTATGATCCGGCCGCAAATTCCCGTACTTCAGATCGATTGGTTTATGAAACTTCTTTTCTACGTCTAAAAAATATCAGTTTAAGCTATACACTTCCAAATGACTGTTTACAAAAATGGAAGATGAACCAGATCACGGTATCCGCATCAGCATCAAATCTATGGACCGGTACAAAATGGCCCGGTCTAGATCCTGAATTTGTAGGAAGTTCCATTGTCTCCAATACTTCCAGCAATGATAGCTATCCCATGTCTAAAACATTCTCACTAGGTCTTAAAGCATCCTTTTAAAGCAACATCGATATGAACATCAAATATTTAGCCTTTTTTATTACTGCTGTTAGCAGTCTAAATGCCTGCTCAATGGTTGGCAACATTGACGATATCAAACCCTATTACAAGATGGAAACGGACAATGTGATTTACAATTCTGAATCGGCCGAAGCTGTACTCCGAGGTGTTTACAAAAGCTGGAGAACGTTTAATATAGCGTCATTTCGTCCCTATATGTCTATTTTATCTGGAACCACAGCCAGTAAAGGTGGGGGCGTGACAGGTGGACAAGAATTTATCAACAACAGTATCCAGGCCAACAATATAGCATTATCCAATATTTACCAGGGCACCTATCTGACTATCAATACGGCCAATAACTTAATTATGTTAATGGAACGTGGCGATGCCAAGGGGATGCCGGCACAACGTACCAATGAAATTATCGCTGAATGTAAGGTGCAGCGTGCGCTTGCCCATTTTCAGCTCTTACGTCATTTCGGCTACTTCTTTGATCTGAATTCACCCTATGGTATTGTACTGAGAAATAAACCTTTCGAAGGAACAGAAACTGCTCCACGAGCAAATGTTCAGGAGAGCTACAATTTTATTATGCAGGATCTTGACGACGCTATAAACCAGGCACCAGAACATCAAGAACTACATTATTATGTAACCAGAACAACGGCCAAGGCCATTAAAGCAAAAGTATTATTGCATATGGGAAAATATGCTGAAGCGGCATATTTTGCCAAAGAAGTGATCGATGAGGCACAAAATAAAGGATACTTATTGGAAGAAAACTTTAGCCACATATTTACGAATGGGTTTGAATCTTCGGAAGCACTTTTTGCAACCTACACATCCGGTTCAACAGAAACAGTCTCTGATCAGGTATCCAGAACAACATATAGCGACTACACAAAACGTATGGCTGACGCTCTTCAAGGATCAGAATCTGACGGTAATCTAACAACAGGAAATGGCTATGACAGACGTTTTTACCTCATGTTTAATCCCACTCTAGCCGGAGCCCAGGGAAATGGAAAATACCCTTACTCATCAAATGGAGCTGGAAAACATAATACCCAGATGATCTTACGATTAGGTGAGATTTATTTTATACTTGCCGAAGCATCAATTCGCAATGGCAATGACATTTTATGCCGGGAAAGCTTCCAGACAGTGGCAACACGTGCAGGCTACCCTCCAGATTATGTTTCAAAATTAAAAAATGAAGTCCTGTTAGATCACATTTTCAAACATAAGATTCTCGAACTTTTTGCTGAAAATGGCGAAGACTGGTTTGATTTTGTTCGTTTTTACAAAGCAAAAAACCTCGCATTAAATACCATAAAATCCAGTATTAAAACCGATTCACAATTGGTTTTACCGATACCTCAATCCGCATTGGCTGGAAATAATTTATTAAAACAAAACCCTTTATAACAAGTGGCGTTGTGCGATTTCAATAAAATGATGATCTCTAAAAATAAACTATAACAATGAAAAAAACATTATTAACCCTTGCTTTGAGCAGTTTGACTTTGCTCTCAATTGCTCAAAAACAATTTACGCTAACAGGAAAAATTAAAGGCCAAAAAGCCAATGGTCAACTCGTTAAATTATTAGGAGGCAGTGACCAGCGCATCATCGGGTCTGCGGTCATTAAAAATAATACATTCCAGATCAAAGGTGAAATTCCAGAAGCCGAATTGATCCGAATGACTATTGCCCCTACCGCAAAAGCTGAAGAATCGACTTGGAAGGCGAGTATGTTTTATCTAGATCAAGGCCGTATTAATTTAACGGGAGATATTGATAGTTTACCATCTTTTTACTACCGACCAAATCTTCCACAGGTTAAACCAGTAATCGAAGGTTCAAAAGCACAGAGCCTTGCAGATCAACTTAGCAACCTGAACCAAAACGAAAGAAAAGAAATCAGTCGTCTTGATCAAGCCTATATGAGTGAGTATTATACACCATCCTTGGAAGAAAAGTTTAACACCCAACGCGGTATAGCGATCTTAAAGGAGATCGCCCCTCTTAAAAAGAATATTTTTGAAAGAAAATGGAATTTTATCAAAAACAACCCTGAGGCCCGGGTTTCATTAGATGAGGCCAGCTATATGATCATGGGCTATGGGGAAGATAATTTATCCCGGAATCAGATGGATGAGCTGATTACTATTTTCGCCCCCTATTGGAATGGTAAAAGGGCGTATACTGATTTAAAAGAAATGATCACAAAGGCTAGAGCAACTGCAATAGGTTCTAAAATTATCGATGGACCGCTTATGGATCAGGAAGGTAAACAAGTACAGCTGTTATCTGTATTTCCAAAAGATAAGAAATACATTTTGTTAGAATTTTGGGCTTCTTGGTGTGGTCCGTGCCGTGGCGAAATCCCTCATTTAAGACATACTTATTCAGAATGGAAAGACAAAGGTTTTGACATTGTCAGTATCTCACTTGACGAAAAGGACAAAGACTGGAAAAAAGCGATGTCTGAAGAAAATATGAATTGGAATCAATACAATGCCCCTGCAGGTTTTGATAGCAAAATCGCCCGAAGTTATGATATCCAAGGAATTCCTTATGCATTATTAATTGATAATGAAGGACGTATCGTAAAACATGCTATGCGTGGTGCTAGTTTAGACCAAGCTTTAGCTGAGCTTATTCAATAAAAAATTACCTACCTTAATTACATGTCAATGGATAGCGGTATACGATCTAGGTATACCGCTCATCAATTAAATAACCCTTCTTAATACAGTTCGCAAATATTTATACGTAATCCATAGTCTACTTACACGAAAGAGAATAGATTAGAAAATGAAACTGCTACATTCCTCTTAGTTCACTTCTATTAACTTCAGCGCCATAATCAATTCTCGATTTAGAAAGACAATCTGGGAAATTTGTCCTTATATAACTCATCATCTCTTCTCTTACATAACAGCGAAGATCAAAAGCCTGTCCCGAGTTTCGGCAACTCATTAAGCAACGAATCTCCATCGTTCGCTCTTTCAGATCAGTGACCTGCAGGACATTGACCTTACCATCCCACAAAGGATGATGCATAAGCAATGAGCCTAATTTTTCTCTTAATTGTTGGACAGGAATCGCGAAATCAACATAAATAAAAACAGTTCCTAAAATCTCTGCCGTAGTTCTCGTCCAATTCTGAAAAGGTTTTTCGATGAAATAGGTAATCGGCAGCACCAGACGGCGTTTATCCCAGATATTAACCACGACATAAGTCAGATTGATTTCTTCGACCTTACCCCACTCGCCCTCAACGACCAGCACATCATCCATCCGAATGGGCTGTGTAAAAGCAATCTGAAAACCTGCTAATAAATTTCCAAGAGATTTCTGAGCGGCAAAACCAATGATTATACCACCAACTCCGACACCCGTAAGCAGTCCAGCACCTATCTTCTGCATACTTTCGAAGCTTAGCAAAATAATGGCAAAAGACACAACGATGATAATAGTAATGAAGACCTTTCGAATAAAAACAATCTGTGTCCTAATTTTTCTTTCACGCAGGTTATTCTCTTTATTGATATCAAAACGATGATATAAATAATCTTCAAAAACTTTTATGGCCTGAATCAGAACAACAGCAAAAAAGCTGATCAGTAAGATTTCATTTATTTTACCGACAATATGCAATGTGGCGGTATTGAAACGCGTAAAAGGTAACAAACTGTTAAAAACAACCAAGGGAATAAAAAGACTCAAAATCTTATTAAATCGCCGTATAAAAGACCGAAAGAGGGAATAAGATGACTGTGCAATCGCCTGATAACGCAAAATCGGGATAAATAAAATTTTAATGAGGATCCCGAGTGCAAAGGAAAACAGTATAAATGCAGTATTCCATATCCAAGCCGGAAATTTTTGTGAAAGTTGAATTAATTCTTCGTTCATCATTATTTTTCTTTTTTTATGCTACCATTATTATGTACTATAAGTATAACGGTATGCTTGGCCTAACGTTTGTTTTATTTTAAAAAAGGAACAAAACCAACTGATTTAGAGACCGCAACGAATATATTCAATTCACCGAAAAGCATTAACCGACAATAATAAATAAGCCGATTACTTGAATCGGCTTATCTACTATTGAAGAAAATACAGTTCTCACTTATTATTGACATCGTGTAATAAGATTTATCACCTTACTACAAGACCATACGTCTTGTTGCCATATACATAAGAAATAATAAGTATAGCAAGTATAACAAGTGGCAACAGCATAAATCCAATATTTTTATCGACCATTGCATGGCTAATAAAAGCAAAAATTAGGTTAAATGTTAATCCGGCATAGGCCCACTCTTTCAATTTACTTGGAGTTTTAGGATAAGAAATGGCTATTACTCCGAGCATTTTGCAGATAATAAGTGCATAAGCGAAGTAGTCTGGATATCCTAACGGTTTAGTTCCAGCATTAACATACTGTGGCGCAAATAAAAGCGTACCAAGAGGCATGACACCCTCCCAGATAATAAGGATCGCTGTAGCTATCCAAAAGATTAATTTATTCTTTTTCATGTTTTTGAAGATTTATGAATTATTTATATTGCAAAATTGTTTATATTGATATGACAAAGATGCAAGGGTTTGCTTAAATTAACAGATTACAAAAACGACATTATAAGGGGTGAATTGCGACAGCGGGAACAACGAATTTACAAAACCAAAAAATTCTTTTCTACCATTGGCTTCATTTTAAATGACAGGTATAATGATTAAATTAAATCACATGAATAAAACAACCCTTTTCACTTCAATTTTAAGCACGACGATCCTTTTCATATCCAGTTTAACTTCCTGCGATGGAATTATAGAGCGGAACAACGAACCCTTAGATGCGGCATATGCTAATTTTGAAGAAATTAACGAAAAGTATCATTCCGATATTTTCGAAGTGAAACTGTTCTGTGAAACTGAAGTCACTCGTTCCAGTTCACCTAATCCCATTCGCATCTTTCCATCTGTGAATGACCAACTGATCGTATCCTGCGATGCAGAAAAAAATGATGAGACCCAAGGTGATATGCTTTATTATAAAATAAATAGTAAAGGAATTACAGAAGATACATTACACCTGTCCCAAAATAAATATTGGCCAGAATTTATTGATGATTTCATCATTTTCACCAATGACGAAAAAGCCTATTACACCACTTGGCCACAGGATGGCGATACCACCACACGTGCTTTTAAAGTTTTAAATGAAGATTTGAGTTGGACTGGAGAAAAAATAAATCAAAAAATTGCAAGCGCGAAAAAAGATGGCAAATATTGGTTTTTAAAAAATGTAACTAGAAATGATCATTACTACATGCAGTTTTTCTTTTACCAGGATGAACAATGGCAGATGCTATGGCAAGAAATACCAGCATATAGAAGCATTGATAGCAGTGAAGATGCCGGTCGTTACCGTGACGATGTTTTTTGGACTGGCGAACAAGATCCTTATTTACCCGAAAACGTTACTTTTTTACATTTTCACCCTGAGGAAAAATTAAAATACAGCCACAATATTGGTGGTGGAAGTCCGGGATATAGTGTTAAAAACTGGCGCGGGAAAGCTTTCTTTAAAACAAAGATCGGAGATCGTGATTTTAATTTTTTTGAGCCCCATATCGCTGTAGAGAAAGAAAGATTTGACGATTACAAAAATCGATTCTATACGGTGTTAGAAGCAAATTATTCAGCACTCCATTTTAGACCAACATTTTATATTTCACCCCATGGGTTCGCATTCTATTCTTCCAATAGTCAGAGCATGTATTTAATACGAAAGAAATAAACAATACAAATTGTTGAAATTAAATGAAGATGAGCACATAATTGGAAAGTTTAAACATGATCTGGTCTCCTATCGACAAAAGTGATACCTATCAGTAAGACTATATTGATTATAAGGGAAGTAAATTAATACCTAAAGCGCCAACAGTTATCCAAAGTCATCCAGTTGTTTTTCCATGTGACTAAACTGGTCTTACTGTAGTTTTATTAACTGTAAAAAATGAAAATAACCTATTAAAAACCCAACTTATTGACCAAATCTTTACAAAAGTCAGTAAGCTGAGCTATCTAGAAAAGGTACTTTTGTATATGTGTAAAAATATACGATTAACTTTACTAGTGCTCCTATTAATACTTTTAGTACCTACTGCGAAGGTTTTTTCCCAAATTGGAGCAGGAATAAAATTAGGTGGAAATTTATCTCATGCAGATGGACTATCATTTCGTTCAGCAAATCGGATAGGTTTTCAAGTCGGAGGTATACTAAGTTATCATTTTAGACCTAACATGGCTATCCAAGTAGAGCCCACCTATAATGTAACACGTGTCAGAACAAATGCTGAAACTGTGGATCAGGTTAACGGTATTTCAAAAGGAAACAAGGCCCTCCAGTTCTTTGATTTCCCTGTATTATTTAAGTTAGACCTAACATCAAATTTTGCATTATTAGGTGGCCTCGAATTCAATAAACTGTTGAATGAAGATAAATATCTACTGAATAATGGAGAAGAGGCATTTAATAGAGGCTCCCGAATGGGTTACACTTTTGGATTAGAATTGGGAAAATTGTATTTCCGATATCGAAATGTAGAAAGAAAAACCGGTGTATACCACAACTGGAATACGAGTATTTCGCAATATCAAATAGGCGTTAAATGGAACCTTTTCTAGAAGCCTTATAAAAAGATGTGTCTAAATTCTCGGTTAAAGTTCATCTAAATGTGATTGTTTTCAATCGGATGTAAAATAAATTTGTTTATTTTTCCATTCAGGATAAGGATACTTAACAGATTTAAATATTAAACTTAATAAACCAATTCAAACTTTTATAATAATGCTATCTAAATTATTTCTTCTTCAGAGTTGCATGATCTTCCTGTTCATATTTAGTGGTCCTTTAAAAGCACAGACACAGCAGACATTTACAGGTTGGAGTGCCGCATTTTTCACTTACAAAATAGATCCCCGGTTCAGCATACATTTTGATGGACAAGCTCGAAGTACAGATCAACTCAAAGACATACAATCCTTTATTATCCGACCGGGATTGAATTATCATATCAAGAACAATATGATTGCCACTTTAGGGTATGCCTACATCGGAAACCAAAGAAATATTAGCGCTACCCATGGCTGGGTACCAGAACACCGCATATGGGAGCAATTTATTATAAACCAAAAATTTACCGTTCTAAATCGTCCTTCCACACTACAGCACCGTTTTAGATTAGAACAGCGCTTTATGGGCCAACCTACTGTTGAGCAAAACGAGCTGGTTACGGACCGTTACGATTTTGCCCAAAGACTGCGCTATTTCACCCGTGCCATTGTCCCTGTTTCTGAAAACACTAGTTTTACTGATGGTGCTTTCATTGCACTGCAAAATGAAATTTTTGCACATATTCAAAATTCCACCAATGGTAAGTTATTTGACCAAAACAGAGCTTACCTAGCATTAGGATGGCGGGTAAATCCAAAATTTGATATAGAAGCAGGTTACATGAATCAATATAGCCTAGGAAGAAATAATAAGACTGTAAATAATATCATACAGGTCGCAGCTTACCTCAGATTATAAACGATAGCGCTCTTTGATTTAAAAAGGCAGCATATGATGCTCCATTTATATCATTCACGGATTATTCGTGTTAATTAACGCGTTTTTTTGCAAAAGGATTAAACGATAAACCAGCATTAAAATAAAAAGATGGATCCGTAGATGCTTCATAAATAAAATCGTTCTGAGATTTGTTTTTCTCTGATATTCGAGATCTTAACGAATTTCTCATCCCGGTTTTGACCATAGCTATAAAAGAACGTCCCAGATTGTGTTCATAAAGCAACCCTGAATTCAAGTTCATCTGATTGAAGATCTGGACGCTCGATAATCCAGCAAAATCATAGATATAGAAGGTGTTATTATCAAGCTCCGATCCAAAAGATGCACGTCCATTACCCAAAATACTTTTACGAAGATAAACGGCTTTCGGCAACACGACATCGACCACCCAGCCCTGTTGATACTGTCTCTTATATGTAAAAGTAGGTATCACAGGTACAAGGGCACTTGGATCCAATAAACCGACCACACCTAAGGTCATCTGCACCTCACGGGTAGCTTTTAGAACCAAGTTTCCCATCAGCATACCACGAACACGTTCAAAGCCTTTCTCACTTCCATCAGTCATCAAACTCGCGCTATAAATAGCCATTTTTCCAAATAATCTTGAGTAGTAAGTAAAATTTAATGATTCATGGTGATAGTGATAATCTTGCTTCTCCTGATATATTTGCCGCGTACTCAAATCAGGTTGCAGCAGCTCTACAGAAAAATGCCGATACCCCACAAGCGTTCCTAAAGTCCAATTTTTTCTCTTCATCAAGTTGACATTCATAATGGCATTCGCTTGATGCATATTTTGAACCTCTCCCTTAGGAAGTGGATTCTTTAAATACTTTGAAGCATATTTAAACCCACCAACAATTTCGTACTCCAGATTCAGTACGCGGATCGCCGGAAATTTATCCGCAATAATAGCACGGACTTTGTCTGGGATACTGTCTTTTGTCTGGGCTTTGGTAATAAAAGTGTAAATGCCTATTCCAAATATGAGCAAAATCTTTTTTAACATATAACAATGGATAAATGGTTGATAAAACGGTACAAGAATATCCTAAATGTGGATATGAAAAATACATTTTAGACGAAACGCCCTTTATTTTATACAAAAGATCCTTTCTTAGAATAATATAGAACGCACACCATACTACTTCAATTACTTTGGTATAAAAAAAAGCACTCTTGGTATAAAAGAAATTAGAGTAGGCTCAAAAAAAATTACTTTTGTTCCTATACAGTAACATTATTACTAAGAACTGATGCAAGATTTTAAAAATGGAATAATCATACGTTACTTGACCGAAAAAAAATATAGGGTCCTCCGCCACAGCGTATTTATAGTGGGACTCCTTTTGCTTTTTTTCAATTCAGACATGAAGACAGAGCTATCTGATCCATATAAAACCTATCTACATTTATCAGTATGGATCGTTTTTGTATGTATGTTCTACATCAATATGTATCTGCTGATACCACGTTTTTTTTTCAAGGGAAGGTATGAGATCTATATAATATTATTAATCTTATTGGTTATTGGAAGTTTACTGATCGTCATGTATGTTTCCAATTATATGCATGTTATAACGGCTGCAAATTTAAAAGTTGATAAGCGGCAAAACATGAATTTTTTCAACGGGATCTTAGTCAGTATTCCCATTATTTTGACAACCACAACACTGAAACTTTTTAATCGTTGGATCAAAGACAATAAGAAAATATCTGAACTCAAAAATCTGGCCCTAACAACTGAGTTAACTTCCTTAAGAAACCAGATACAGCCACACTTTTTGTTTAATATGTTGAATAATGTCAAAGCACTGATACGTAAAGATCCTGAAATGGCAACGGAAGTCATTATCAAACTATCGGATTTTTTAAGATACCAGCTTTACGAAAATGATAACGATAAAACACTTTTAACTGGAGAAATAAACTTTATAACCAATTTTCTAAAATTGGAAGAAATAAGAAGAGATCACTTGAAAACGACCATACAATGTGAACCTGAACTCGTTAAAAAAAATATTTTCTTACCTCCGCATATTTTTACGGCCTTTATCGAAAATGCTATAAAATACAGTTTAAGTGCGACAGAAGGAACGTCCTTTATTCATATTTCCTTCATGGCAAGTGATGGGCAGCTTCACTTTGAATGCCGCAATTCCAAAGATCCAAAACTTGCCCTCAATCCTAACAAAAAATATAGTGGGCTGGGCCTCACCAATACTAAACGTAGGTTAGCATTGTTATATCAAGACGATTATCAGTTAAATATTACTGTTCAAGAAACGGAATATAGCGTAAAACTAACGATCCCAATATGAAGTGTATTATAGTTGATGATGAACCTCTCGCTCGTGAAGAAATGAGCAATCTGGTACAAGAAATTTCAGCCCTTGAGATTGTAGGGGAATTTTCCAGCGCTATTGGGGCAATGGAATTTTTAAAAAATAATGCTGTTGATCTGCTATTTCTGGATATTGAAATGCCGACCATCAATGGTCTTGATTTTGCACAGTCATTGCCTACAGATAAATTAGTGATTTTAACGACAGCATATAGTCAGTATGCATTGCAGGGGTATGAACTTGACGCAATTGACTATCTCTTAAAACCGATCAAAAAGGAGCGACTAGCAAAAGCGATAACGAAAGCAATCGCTTACCAAAAACTGTTGACATTTCATGAACAGAAAAACACATTTGAAGCCAGCAATGATAATTCTATACTGATAAAATCAGATCGAAAATATTATAAAATCACCTTTGATGAAATCAAATTCATTGAAGCCCTAAAAGATTATGTCGTGATCTATACTCGCAACAACAAACTGATCACAGCCATGAACTTAAAAACAATCCATCAAAAACTGAACTCCGAACTCATTATCCGGGTAAGTAAATCTTACCTGATCAATATGTCATTTATCGATTCTTTTGATAGTCATACCATTTACATAGACGACGCAGAGATACCGATAGGAGAAATCTATCGCAACGATTTTTTCCAAAAATATACAAGCGGTCTTTTATAAGAGTTCATCCGATTAGGCAACATCAAAGCGTTCCAATAAATCAACTCGAATATTATGGCTGTCCAACAAATTGGTTAACCGATCAATAGAACAGCCAGCTGTTTCTACTCGAAAAATCGAATCTTCATCGTCAAGATCTACTGTAGGAGAAAACACTTCCGGCATATTCAATTGCAATAATTGCATCAAAAAAATTTTGCTCTCTACTGTTTTTATTGAACTCTTAAAAATTAATACCTGCTTAACCATGTTCTTTGAATTAGTTTTAACCAAATTATTCTGACTCTATCAAACCGGAATAGAGCATTGTTAAACAAATCTACTCGATATGGACTTACCAGATTTGAATTTTATACCAAAAGGCTAGATTATTATACGAAATTGAATACATGCCCCTCTTCTGATTTAAAAAGATTATCATTATACAGGAACATCAACTGCTTTCATGAAAACAGTATAACGAAGGATCTGCATCTTGAAATTAAAAAAAACATAAAATTACCTCTATTAATACTTTTGTTAATATACTATTAATGGTTCGCCGTGATATTTAGAAATTATAAACTAAATATAAATCTGTATGATGATTAAAACATGTAAAATTCATGTCCTAAGCATGCTCTTATTCTTTTCAACAAGTCTATTATTTGCACAAAAGCAGTACAACTCCTACAAAGGCTTGGTTATGGCAGGCTACCAAGGCTGGTTTAATAGTCCGGATGACGGAGCTAATCGGGGATGGTATCACTACAAAGGTAAATACGGATTTAACCCCGGCTCTACAAATGTTGATTTCTGGCCAGACGTAACAGAATATGTCATTACCTACGATAGTCCCTTTTTAACAAAGGAAGGAAAGCCCGCTAAACTCTATAGTTCTTATGATTACTCGTCGGTTAATCTCCACTTCAAATGGATGCAACACTATGGAGTAGACGGTGTATTTATGCAACGATTTGTCGGAGAAATTGCTAATCCAAGTGGCTTAAACCAATTCAATACCGTATTAAATTCTGCCATCAAATCTGCTAATGAATTCGATCGTGCAATATGCGTTATGTACGATCTTAGCGGTATAAAAGATGGTGACGATAAGATACTGATGGATGATATTGCTGCACTCGAAAAAAAATGGAATCTAAAAAAAAGAGAGCATGCAAAAACTTATCTATTTCACAATGGAAAACCGCTGATTGCGGTTTGGGGAATCGGATTTAATGATGGCCGCAAGTATAATTTAAAAACTGCCGAGCGTATCGTCAACTACCTGAAACAAAATGGTTACAGTGTACTTTTGGGTGTTCCCACCTATTGGCGCGAACAACGTCAGGATACAGAGTCAGATCCTTTGCTGCATGCACTGATTAAAAAATCAGATATTATCATGCCTTGGTTTGTAGGAAGGTATAATCAGGTCGGATTTGACCAGTTCAAATCCCTGATCCAGGCGGATATGAAATGGTGCAAACAACATCAGGTAGATTATGTTCCGCTTTGCTTTCCTGGATTTTCGTGGACGAATATGACCGGTAGTTCAAAGGCGTTTGTACCTCGGGATTCAGGCAATTTCTTCTGGACACAATTGCAGTATAATCTTACGTCAGGTGCAGAAATGCTCTATATTGCCATGTTTGATGAAGTAGATGAAGGTACAGCAATCTTCAAAACACTTCACCAGAAAGATGTACCCTTAAATGGAACGGGTACTTTTGTCGGCATAGAGGATCATCTTCCGAACGATCACTATCTTTGGTTAACCGGACAGGCAAGCAAATACCTAAAAAACAAGACGGCAATACCGCTTCATCAACCTAAAAGAAAACGAAATGATTCAAAATAAATTCATAATCAGCTATTTCGTCATATTTTTAGGGCTAGCGCATAGCACTGCCCAAAATAAGACCAGCTCTAACGCAATCCCTGCCAGTGATCGGCAACAGCAAATCGATCAATATTGGACAGACCGTGCTGCAATTCAGTCGCACCAGACGATCCCATTTGCACCTTTAAATCTCACCTACATACGTCCAGCATCGGTATGGGAAGAAGCATTACCTTTAGGTAATGGTCAAATCGGTGCCATGGTCTTTGGTGGTGTAGCCGATGAACGAATTCAGTTTAACGAAAGTACACTTTGGGCCGGAAATACACAAAATCCAAACAATCCCAAAGGAAAAACTGCACTCCCAATTATCCAAAACCTTATTTTCGAAGGAAAGAATAAAGAAGCCATTGAGCTTGCAGACAGTACGTTGATGGGTAAACCTATGCATATCAAACCTTACCAGTCCCTGGGTGAATTGTGGCTGGACATGCCCCATCTTCATGTAGAGAACTATAAACGCTCTTTGGACCTAAAGACAGCTGTTCAGCAGACCAGCTATCAGCATAAAGGTGTCAACTATTCACGCCAATATTTTATTTCGGCTCCTGCAAACACCATGGTTATCCATTACACTGCCAGTAAAAAAAAATCATTAGACCTTAATTTCACATGGAAAAGAGCACAGGATTTCAGTTGCATATCCGACCCAAAGGATCCATCTCAGTTAATTTTACAAGGACAGATCGGACAAGCTGAAACTAAACAGGAAAAAGGACTGCGCTTTGCAGCAATTGCAAAAATATATCTAAAAGGTGGTCAATTTTCAAATAAAAATGGAAAAATAATGATTACTGATGCCGACGAGATTACGATACTGGTCACTGCGGCAACAAATTATCCAGGTTTAAAACATATCAGTTATCCTGCACAACAAAGTAATATTGACCCTTTATCCAGCTGTAAGAATACGCTAAAGCCTTTCAAAAATGTTGATTATCCGCTATTAAAACGTCAACATATTCAAGACTATCAGCATTATTTCAACAGGGTAAATCTAAGTTTGGATGATCCGGATCAACACAACAGATCGGGCATTTCTACAGATGCTCTCATTTCACTTACAAAAGAGCATCAAAAAATACCGAGTGAACTGATTACAAAATTTTTCCAGTTTGGTCGTTATTTATTAATCAGCAGTTCGCGTCCGGGTCATATGCCGGCCAATTTACAGGGCATGTGGGCCTGGCAGATGGATCCGCCATGGAATGCAGATTTTCATACCAATATAAACTTGCAGATGAATTATTGGCCTGCCGAATTGACCAATCTATCTGAGCTACATCAACCTTTATTTGATCTGACTACAGCTCTCATTCCTTTTGGAGAGCGAACTGCACACACACTATACGGTGCAAAAGGCTGGGTCGTGCATCATCTTACCGATGCTTGGGGCTATACCGCCCCTGCAGACGGAGTACAGGGGATTTGGCCCATGGGCTCGGCATGGTTAGCGCAGCACCCCTGGGAACATTATACGTTTACAGGTGACCGTCAGTTTCTAAAAGAAAAAGCCTATCCCATCATGAAAGGAGCAGCCAATTTTATAATGGATTTCATGGTAAAAATTCCAAAAAATAAACCTTTTGCCAATTACTTGACCACTAATCCTTCCCATTCTCCAGAAAATAGTTTCAAACTGCCTAATGGAGAGATTTCAAGTTTTACCTATGGAGCGACTATGGATAGCCAAATTATTCGGGACTTACTTATAAACTGTATTGAGGCTTCTACCGTGCTCCAAGTTGATGAAACTTTTAGACAGCAGTGCCAAGAGACTTTACAAAAGCTTATACCAACACAAATAAGTGCCAAAACGGGACGCATTATGGAATGGATAGAGGACTATGAAGAAACTGAAGTAAACCACCGCCATACTTCACATCTTTTTGGATTGCACCCGGGTAGCCAAATATCTATCGCTAATACACCAGATCTAGCCGAAGCTGCAAAAAAAACGTTACTAAGTCGAGGCGATCATGGAACTGGCTGGAGCTTGGCCTGGAAAATCAATATGTGGAATAGACTGCATGACGGCGAGCACTCCTATCAGTTACTCTATAACCTCATCAGCGATAAAACTTTACCTAACTTATTTGATAATCACCCTCCATTTCAGATTGATGGAAATTTTGGAGCTACAGCTGCAATTGCTGAGATGCTCCTTCAAAGTCAAGTTCGTGATAAAAATAACAACTACTTGATCGAATTACTTCCCGCATTAAGTAAAAATATGCCTAGTGGAAGTATTGAAGGACTTAAAGCAAGAGGTGGAATTACGGTTAATGTCCACTGGAATAATGGATCCTTACAAAAAGCACAGCTACTACCAAACAGAACAGGACCACTCTGCATAAGCTATGCCGGTAAACAGATTGAAATCATGGGCACCCAAGGAAAAGCTGTGATCATTACGCCACAGATATTTCAAAACAATAATTAAAAGATATAGTACTAACAACAAAAAAAGCGCTGGCATAAATACCGGCGCTTTCTTATTGTGAGTCAAATCTTTCTTGATTAGACCTAATATTCTGATTTAGTTACCCCAGTTTTTATTGGCTTTATCACCCATCACAAATTCAAGTATCCCCCCTTTAAGAATATCCGCATGATCTAATTGTGGTGTATTTAAAGGTTGGCCATTCAATTTGGCAGACTGAATATATTTATTTTTTGCCGAAGCATTTTTTCCGATAATAACAAAAGACTTGCCATTAGGAAGTTGTATACTCGCTTTTGAGAAGAATGGAGAACCTATGCTATAAGAAGTAAGTCCAGGAGTTACCGGATAGAATCCCATCTGTGAAAAAACAACAAACGCTGACATACCGCCTCCGTCTTCATCTCCAGGTACTCCCATCAAGTCGTTTCTAAACCATTCTCCCACCAATTTGTGAATCCGTTTTTGTGTCATCCAAGGCTGTCCCGCATAGTTGTATAGATATGGAATATGGAGCGAAGGTTCATTGGCCATAGAAAATTGTCCTACATTTCCGGTATGGTCAGGAAGCTGTGCATAAAAATCAAATTTAGATCTGCCCAAAGGTTGCTGGAACATATCGTCTAAATATTGAATAAACAATTCATTACCACCCATCAATTTGATAAGATCCGGAATATTATGCTGTACATCCCAGCGGTATATCCAGGCATTATTTTCGCCATAGTATTCACGCGCCCCCTGTCCTCCTGAAAACACATAATCAAAAGGCATAATAAATTTACCTTTATCGTCCTTTGGATGGAAAAATTTAGTTTGCTCATTGAATAGATTCCTATAGTTGAATGACTGTTTCATAAACAGTTCATAATCCGCTTTCATACCAAGCTCGTTGGCTAATTGAGCCAAACACCAAAGATCATAGGAAGTACCCAAAGTAACTGCCACAGGTTGTCTTTTTTCAAAACTGTTCACCTCAGGTATTGTCTCTTTCTCATTAGGATACAGTGCCGGTATATAGCCATTTTCCTTAAAAAAAGCATCCAATTTTCCGGCAGGTTTACCTGACCATGGTGCTAAAGTCTTTTCAGTTATAGCACCTTTCGCCGCCAGATAAGCTTTCTTAATATCGAAATTACGTATTCCTTTTCGGTAAGCATCTAGCAATGTGGCCACGCCATGGTTGGAATTCATGCGTCTGCTATCACCGGTTATTTCAGGGAAAGTCGGTAACCATGGTTCCTTCATCTGTTCAGACATCCGAACAAAGGAGTTCAAAATCAAGGCTTCATTATCCGAATCGAGCAATACCCGAAGCGGATGATGCGCCCTGTACGAGTCCCATATCCAATCATCTGTAAAAAATGCTTTCCCTTGATCATCATGTACTTTTCCGTCAAATGCACTGTAGTAGCGATTATCCTCAGAAATATTAACAGGACGCTCATAAGTTCTATATAAAGAGGTATAAAACACTTTTTTATCCGATTCATTTTCACCCTCTACAGCAATTTTCCCTAAAGCCTCATTCCAGATCTTTCGTCCATTGGCTGCTAATTTTTCTTGGTTAAAATCCGTAATCTCACGTTTCAGATTGGCCTTTGCCTGCGCAACATCGATAAAAGAAATACCATACTTCATCCGTAAGGCTGATCCAGATTGATCAAATTGCAAAACTAGACAGGCATTTTTACCTGTTGCTTCTGTACTTTTTTCCAATTGCTTACCTTTCAAAAGACTCACTGTTATCGGTTTTGATTCGGGAACAGCATAAATATAGACACGGGTGCCATTCCCGATATCCTGGGAACCGGAAAGCCCCTGACCATCCCACTGCAATTTTCCTTCATGTGAATTGAACTGCAGATACTTATTTGATTTGGTAGGAAAAGTAAAGGTGTACATACCCGACTGATGTGATACCGCATAATCTACTTTGATATCCTCCTGATCCAGCTGTACCGTATAAGAATAGGGATTTATTTCTTCCTGATCATAACTGTACAGTTGCACAGGTTTCAGATCGGATGGTAATTTTATCATCGGACTCAAGTTAAAAGCCGATTTTCCACGGTGACTCGTAACAATAAGCGGAAGACCAAATAAGCGATCTGAAGTGAAGTCCGCTCGCTCAGGATATACCCGCAACATACTATTTGGTAGATGAACGGTCGGGTAAGTCGGTACTAATAAATGACTGATGTTTCCCATATAAGGATTGACATAATCCACATATTCTTTGGGGCTTTGGGTCTGAGAAAAACCTTTTAGCATAAAAATCGAAAGAAAAGAACAGCAGTATATTGTGCGTAATAATGTATTCGATTTATGTTTAATAATCTTTTTTAACATGGTAAACAATTAAGGAATCAACGGTTTAAGGAAAAAATAACATTTAAGATCTTAAAGATAATTTATTTTGACAATATAGGGTCTATTTATAGCAGTATTATTTAGAAACTGTGATTAGTCCCGTTTGTTTTACTTTTTTAATACTGCCATCCTTATTATATTCCAGCTTATCCACCGCTATTGACCGTAACCAGTCATTAAATTCTCCATTTTTTCGAGAGAGCTCACTGTTGTGGTAGAAAGCATACCATTTACCTTTGAATTCAACAATAGAACCATGATTAGTATAACTATCGGTCGGATCCATATAAATACCCATTGATTTCCATGGTCCCAGAGGACTCTCACTGATGGCATAACGCATTCGATTGTCGCCCTTTACACCGTCTTTCCAATTTTCATCATGATTGTCTGAATAAGAAAGATAATATTTACCCTTATATTTGTGTACCCAAGATGCTTCATGAAAATCCTCCAGTCCTTCCATTTTCTGGAGTTGCCCCTCTACTTCCATCATATTGTCCGTGAGTTTACCGGCCATGCATACACCGCCTCCGCCTTGGTAAAAATAGGCCTGTCCATCGTCATCGATAAAGACATGTGGATCAATCAGAGCTTCTGCACCTTTTACATAACCCTGTACAACAAAATCTTTGATCGGCGATTTACTTGTCGCCACTCCGATTTTCCAAGTTTTATTCCATTCTGTTCCGCTTGGATGTGGAAAATAGAAATAATAGACACCATTCTTATATACACAATCTGGAGCCCACATAAATCCCCCTTCCTTTCTGCCCCATGGAACCTGAGAAGCACGTAATATTTCTCCATGATCTGTCCAGTTTTTCATATCAGCCGTAGAGAACACGTGGTATTGATCCATCAGATCACAACCTTGAGGCGGAGCGATATCATGAGATGCATATACATAAAGTCGTCCATCTGCCCAGACACGTGCTGACGGATCGGCGGTATACATATGTTTAATAAATGGATTGTCCTGCGCCATCAAAGACGCATTATAAAACAAAGTCAAACCTAAGAATAGGGCTCTGTAACCCGTTTTAAATAGTTTTTTCATCAGAATATAATTATGTATTTATGTTTGTTTATTAGAGATATTCTTCCATTCATCTTGAGATTAAAAGCACAAAATCTTCATTTTGATACATGAAAAGTATTCCCCATAAGTAGAAACTATCGTGAGTTTGTTTTCCTTTATTTTCTAAAAGAACTAAACTCACGATAGCCTTCGTTTACCACTATGGGACTGTTATCACTTCAACGTTTGAATAATTAAATTTCTCGTAAGTATCGCGCACTTTTGCGCCCATACGAACGTAATAGGTATAACCAGATTTTAAAGGAATATCTTTAATGGTGTACGTCTCTTTTCCTTCACCGGTCTGCATACTTCCGATATTCTCCCAATTTTGATTAATCAATACCCGATATTCATCTTTATAGTACGCATCAATCCGGCTTCCTGCACCACAATAAGGTGTTAGACTAAAGAATGGCCTAACCTCAATTACCTGTGGCAGTCCATTGGTAACCGGAGCTGCCAATGAACATGAAATATCCAATTTGTTTTCAGCCTTCAGATTCCATTTTACATTTTTTACATGCAGGTATGGGGTTACTTCAAAATTCTGCTCAGCATTAGCCCCCAACTTAAATCCTTCTATCTTATCTGCAGGCCAAAAAGCACCACCATAAGGTTGTAGTGTGTAAGTGGCTTGAAACAGTTTGGTATGACTGTACGAACCATCCTGCTTGACTTGCAGATCCTGCGGAGCTGGATTATCGCTCCAGCTTGTTTCCAATAACCGGATACTAAATTCACCCTGGCCTGTCAGAAAAGGTTCTTTGGTAATTTGATCAGTTACCTGGCCGCTCATACTGGCATTTGGCCCTTCGTAATTATCAGTTTTTGAACAGGCACTCAAAAAAAACATACCTGCTAAAGCCATCAATAAATTTATCGTTTTCATTGCTGTTGAATTAATAAATAGGATTTTGTGGATATAAATTTGGATTCTTGTTCAACTCCCCTCCTGGAATAGGTTCATAGTACCATTTTTTCTCAAAATTGAAGGTTTTATTCCAAGGTTCTTTTTCCTTGATGAAAATAAAAGAGTTGATTCGCTGGCCAGTAGGACTATACTTTAGCTCATCCAATACCAAATAAGGCATCAACGCATTAGGCACAAAGTTGTTTAATTCAACATCTGCAATACGCCATCTGCGTATATCCCACCAATGGTGGTTTTCAAAGCAAAGTTCACGTTCACGTTCTTCACGGATAAACTGCATATTGCCATCCAAAGGATAACCATATTTTCCCGAAAGATTAGCCGGAGCGCCGTTATATACATAAGGTTTTGCTCCTGCCCTTAAGCGAACCTGAGCAATATATTGGAAAGCTTCCTGCTTCAGAGATCCATCATTTTTGATCACTCCAAGTTCATAGGCTGCTTCTGCTTTATTCAACAAGATTTCTGCCAGCCTAAAAATCTTCCAAGGCTGTGTACTGTTGTACAATTTTACATCCTTAGTGGACATCTTGTAATTGATGTATTTCCGAATAAAGAAGCCCGTACGTGTATTATTAGCATGACCATCCTTCCACATACCATGTTCACCCGTAATATTAATCTTCGTACCGTTATAATCGTACTGACTATTTTTAGGTCCACCCAAAATACGGTTTGACTCGCTGTTCACTGTTGCAGATCCAGATCCCATCTGTGCATCAGTAGCCTTTCCAGGAAAAGTTTTATAAAGTCCGCGTTGAATATCAAAACTACGACGTTCAGCACCTTCACGTAATTCCATACCTGAGAAATAAAAAGTAGCACGTTGTCTGGGTTCCAGTTCCGCATACAATTGTTTACGATCGGTATAACGGATCGGTTTTCCTGTTATGGCATCCGTTATCGGGAGTTCGTCAAACAGTTCAACAACATTCAACACCGGATATGCGGCCGACTCATTGTCACTCGAAAAAGTCGGGTTGGGTAAATGGGTTGCATCGTAACTATGCTTCAAGCGGTTGTTATGCGGTGCAGTAATGCTATATTCTTTGATAAAAATATCTTCGGGACTATCCAGATCCAGAAATAGATTAACATAATTAAGCTCCTTATCCTGCGGATTTTTATTATACAGACTGTATGGACCTCCCAGTACGATGGTAGAGGCATCATAAGACTGTTTAAAAAACCATTCGGCTTCCTCTTTTTTAATCCCTACCAACTCCTGATCTGTAGCATCTCCGGCTAGATTACCGTAACCGCTATATTTTGCGATACTCCCTGCGTACAACATAGCACGGGAAAGTAACGAAGCCGCAACATATTTATTGGCTCTACCACGTTCACTAGTGGCGGCCATCTTCGTAATTGCCTGTTGAAGATCCTCATTTATAAAATGATAGACTTCACTTTCTTTATTCCGTTTTACTAAAAGCTGCGCTTTATCACCTGTAGGATCCTGCACTTCTGTAATAATGGGTATACCACCATAACGCTTTACCAGTGCAAAATAATAGAAAGCCCGCAGGAAATGTGCTTCTCCTAATATTTGATTATAGCCTTCTTCGCTAAAATTCGTTTGATATTTGGGCAATCCGGCGATCAAAGTATTAATGTTCCGAATACGGTCATAAGGCCAATAGCCGAAGCCCTGCGCACCTGCCACTCCCCAAAATTGTCCCGTCATCTCGCCGCTCATTGCAGCTAAAGTTTCAGAATTCTGCCAGTAATTGTCCCACCTGAATCCACGTTCTGGATGATAGACAAAATCTTCTATTGGTAGGAAGCTGTACATACCAGCAACATATTTTCGTGCTCCAGCCTCGTTTCCAAAAAGCGCATCCTCACCCAATACTCCTAGAGGATCTAGATCCATTTTCCTGCAAGATTGCATATTCGAGCACAGGAAAAGGCCAATGATTATTATAGCAATTGATTTTTTCATGTTTTGTTCGTTTTGAAATTAAAATTTAATGGATGCCCCGATATTGTAAGTTTTGTTAATGGGATACTTATACACATCAATCTCACCGGAAGAAGAGCCTCCTGCCGCACCTGGATGCTCTGGATCTGAATATTTCAGACCTGTCCAGGTAAAGAGGTTATAGGCACTTGCATAAATTCTAAAATTTTTGACTTTAATAGCCTGTAACCATTCTTTTGGAAAGGAATACCCCAGTTCCAAAGTTTTCAGACGGAGGTAAGAAGCATTTTGAACAGCACGCGTTCCTTCGGCCATGGGTGAACCTGTAGAAGGGTAATAACCTGAAGTCCATTGGGTGCGCGGATTAAAAAGATCTGCAGTACCATCTAAAGGTCTCCAACGATCCAAAAACTGTGTCAGTGCACCACCATCAAATTGCAATGGTCCAGCCAAGACTTCTGTGTACTGTACATAGACTTTGGCAGCTCCCTGAAAATTCATAGCTACATCAAAACCGCGCCACGAACCACCCACATTAAAACCGTAATTAATTAAAGGCATATTATAAGTTGCAATAGGATGATTATCAGCATCATTGATCAAACCATCTCCGTTCCAGTCCTCATAATAATAATCTCCTGGAAGTGTACCGCTAGTAACCAAAGTCGGGTGATTATAAATCTGATCATAGGAACCGAACTGCCCTGCATAATCTTTGCCCCACCAGATATCTTTGTACCGATTTGAATTCCGGTTTCGCCAATTGTCGTAAGAATTGCCTGCTTTCGACTCTACGCGATCTACAAATTGACTTTTGGTCGAGGACACCTGAGCATTAATAAAATAATTGAATTCATTAATTTTATTGCGATGTGTCAATGCAATTTCGTACCCGAAAGTACGGTCGCTTTCTAAGTTTTCCTGAGGTAAGTTGGCTCCAACCGTTCCTGGAATAAGATCAAGACTTGTCGCCAATAATCCTGAACGGTTTCTGTTAAAATAATCAAACGTTACTCCCAGTTTACCATTCCACAGGTCCAGATCCAACCCCACATCTGCAGTCTTAGACGTATACCAGGTCAAGTTGGGATTTGGAATAGCTGTAGGTAAGGCTCCGTTAACAAGATTGCCTCCAAAAATCCATCCCGTTTCATTAGGTTCAAGCGCATAACCGACGATAGTAGAAGGATAATTACCTGCCGAACGGTCATCTCCCAACTTACCATAGGAAGCCCTTATTTTCAGATTATTGATAAAAGCATAATTGTTTTTAATAAAAGACTCCTCGCTCATCCGCCAGCCAACTGATGCGGCCGGAAAAAATCCCCATCTGGATTCTTTTGGAAATTTGGAAGAACCATCATATCGAAAACTAAATTCTGCCAAATACTTGCCCAAGTAATCATAATTAAACTTACCAACTAAACCACGTGCAGTCCGCTCTCCGATTCCCTCCATATTGGCCAATTGATTTTTGTCTTCTCCGGCAAATAAGTATTCCGAATTGACCATGATCTCACGCTGGGCATAAAAGCTATCCCATTTATTATATTCCTCCACGAATAGCAACAAGCCCGATACCTGATGTTTATCGGCAAACTTTCGGTTATAATTCAGCGAGAATTGCATCAGTGAATGGGTATCGGGATAAGAACTTCTTCTTATCGTCGTAGGAGCATTCTTTTCATGTGTATTATATTTTTCAGGAGTAACAATCTGCCCATTTCCGTCATATACAGGCGGTGTATAGCTGTATAAGAAATATGATTTTTTAAAATCAGTATTATCGCTGTATTTAAAATCATAATTATAAGTAGCTTTTGCATTTAAACCATCAACAAAAGGGATCTTATAATCTAAGGAAAGAATACCATTAAATTGTTTTCTCAAAAACTTGCGGTATCCTGTTTGCTTGGAATCGGTTACAACAACTGGATTTTCGTTATCAATCATCTCAAAGTTGGGATACAACGGATTATCGTTGGCATAGATCGGTACAATAGGTCTTTGTCGCCATGCCTGTTTGTATACAGCCCAGATATCCGTTCTGGGTTGGTTTGTCTCGTCGGCATAGCCTCCAAGATCCAAAGAAACCTTTAATCTTTCCGTAATTTGGGCATCTATATTAGATCGGAAGTTCCAACGGTTATAGTTGAGACTTTTACTTTTATAAGCCCCCATCTGATCCATATGACCAAGATTAAAAAAGTAATTGACCTTCTTTCCTCCTCCATTAACAGATAAATTATGTTGGTACTGAGGCGATACATGATCAAATGCAGCATCGACATAATTCGATGTTTTTTTGGTACCATTCCGATATGCCTCAAAATCCGATTCGCCAAAAATATTAGGCATTTTTACCGGGTAGTTACTATTGAAGTCACGGCCTATCTGTTCATTTTTAAGTTGCATATAGGCAAGAGCATCTACCGTATTGGGTACATAAAGGAACTTCTGCCAGCCATGATTATAAGAATAATTGATTTCAAAATTGCCCTCAGCATTACTTCCTCTGCGCGTGGTCACCAGTAGTACACCATTAGCTGAACGTACGCCATATACCGCAGCTGAAGCATCCTTTAAAACAGAGACACTTTCGATTTCATTAGCATCCATACGCGACAGATAATCTTTATCGCGCGGGATTCCGTCCACGACGATCAACGGTTCACCCATACCACGGATATCAATATTAGATTCAAATGATCCCGGCTGGCTGGACTGTTGGCTAATGCGCACTCCCGGCAATTTACCTGCAAGCATATTGACCACATTCTCATTTTTAGTAACAGCAATTTCCTTGTTACTTACTGAGGAGATCGCCCCTGTCAGGGATGCTTTCTTTTGCGTTCCGTAACCGACAACGACAACATCATCAAGCCTCGTATTGTCTTCATCGAGCAGTACTTCTAAAAGAGACTGCTGGCCAACAATAATTTCTGACTTCCGAAAGCCCACATAACTGATGATCAATTTATCACCAGGTGAAGCATTAATCTTGAATTTTCCTTGAGCATCTGTTGAGGTGGTCTGGCCAGTCCGTACATCTGTAATCGAAGCACCAATGATAGGTTTTTCGTTTGAGCTCTGTACTTTACCATCAATAGATTTTTGCTGCGCAACTGATGCCATGGGCGATAGTAAAATAAGCGAGGAAAGTGCCCATTGCCAAGGGTATTTACGGAGCCTGCACCAAGGCGCCACATTTCCTCTAAAAATGAAGTTTGTTTTCATTAATTGGTTTTTAATTGGTTATAGAATGACTCATAATGGTGTATTCAAAGGGGTGGTCACTTGGAAAAGTAACCCATAGCAATTATTCCCTTAGGAAAAATCTAAGTGGTATTTTCGGTCTCATAATTTTGGTTATTAAATATGAGAACGAATATAGAATTGGAGGGTATAATAGAAGATTAACAGAACATTAACAACGGGCCAAAACAAACATTAACAACTGTATATCAGCGCTATAAAATATTTTTATTTTATACTTTCTTTAAAGCTCTTTGGGTAAGGCTCCCCGTACATACGGGCATATACTTGGCAAAAGTTTTCATAACATTGCAGGGCAACGCTATAATATCCTAACTGAAGTAAAGAACGGCATTTAAAAATCATGGCCTCTTCATTGACTTCATCAAAATAAAAAATCTTGTTACAGATCTCGATAATTAACGAGGCGTTGTCCGAAATCTGGATATGTTCTATAATATTTCCTAAAGTGGTTAATACCTGAATAGAAATTTCACTTTTAAAATGGTCAAGCCACTCGTAATCTACTTCAAACAAAAAGCCTCCTTTATCGATAATGTCAAGCAGCTCCCTGATCTCAGTTTCACTGAAAACTTTTTTATTTGATACGAGATGATTGAATCTTAAGTAATCGATATAAATGCTATCCAAAGGTTCAAAACACCAATAGCCACTTTTTTTGGAAACTTTAAAATCCCCTAGCAATTCCAGCAAACTATTCAATTTGGCAATATTGACTGATCTATTATTTCGGGCACTCGCTTGTGTCTTATCTGACCAAAATAATTCAGTTAATTTTTCCGAACTGATCCCTCTTTCCCAACGGACAGTATACAGAATAAAAATCAGAAGCAATTCTTTTAGCAGTGGTGAAAACTTTTTTGTAATTTCTTTCCCATTCTGATCCAAAACCTGCAGATCTCCACCAAATAGATAAATACCAGCAGTATCCATTGTTTTATGCGGCTCCTTTAGTGTAGCGGGAATAGATATGATTTCACCAGTCACAACGACTTTCTCTTCTTTTTCTGGGCTAACATTCGTATTACTTTTAACCCCTTTAGATATTTTTTTACGATATAAGAACCAAGACAATAGCAAGAGTGCTATTGTTGTCCCAAAAGCGAGTATGTAGTTTAATACGACAGATTTAGATGTTAAGGAGATTTGTGGTTCAAATGGCAAGGGTGGTGCCATAAGAGTATATACTGTAGCATTGGTCAGATCCGTCTTATCATCATACAGTAAAGTGACAGCCACAAAAGTTTTTGAATTTGGCGCAAAATAGAGATCTGCAAATGATCGGATATCGTGAAAAGGGAAAGCGATACTGTTTCCTAAAAATTGGCTTTGTGTTTTGTTCAAATTACTCGCGACCAATTGCAACTTAGACTTAAATCTAGAATTGGAGAATACTAATCCATAAAACAGCCCATTATGTTCATCAACCACCAAACTGTTTGCCCATACCATGTCTGCCAGGCTATTAGGGAACTCATAGCGCTTTATGATCTTTTTGTGCTGTAAATCTAGTTTTAAAAATTCATTGGAGACCCGTGGATTGAGCATCTGATTACCCGTTGAGCTCCCATATCCTCCAGCAAGATAAACTCCATCTTTATCTTGCCCCATACCAGCAAGATAATGCGGAAAAATCTCATCGCCACTTAAAGCTACACTATCCCACTGCTGACTTGGGACATGGTATCGGAGTACACTCGATTTATACTTAAAGTGACCATAACCTCCGATCATATAAATACTGCTGTCGCTTATATTATAACATTTATTGAACCACCAGTAATTTGTTCCAACCGCTGGATAGTCAAACTGTCTGTCCCAGCTTCGACTTATTGAATCATAGCTTGCTACAATTTTTTGATCCACCGAGATGTTAAGTACTTTTTTCCGAATAGGATCAAAAAGAGATTGGCTCCCATTAACAAGTTGAAGTTCCCCATTGGTATATTCCTGAGAACGCAAATAGTCACTTCCGACCTTATTGACAATTAAACGATTAGTTCCAACAAAAAATAGTGTTTCCTCATCAGCATCGAAAGCCACACTCGCCTGTCCTTCTAATTTAAAAGAAGATTGCATCTTCCATTCGCTACGTAACTGTTTTATCCAGATTGGATTTAAGATTTCTGCAGGGTTTTTCGCATAAATATCCAGATTTTTTATACCGAAATACTCATCCAAAGGCCAATAAAACTTAGGTTTTGAATTGTCAGCTATCCGAATATCCTTTATACGCATGGGGGGTACATCCATCGTTTTGAAACTTTTCAGACTATTGGCGCCAAATGCCAGTTTGAACTGTGTCTTGATATTTCTTTTCAATTTATAAGGATAGGACTTACCCCCTACTTCAAAATTTAATTCTTTTTTATCCACATCTAGATCCAGTCGCATAGATGTCCATTTGTAGTATAAATCAAGGGGAGCAATATTAAAAGAGATGGGTGTAAAATCCTCTCCAACCACTAGCTTAAAATGATTACCCTGATCAAGACGCCTATCATAAATTAAATCTATATTCAGACCATCTTCAGTCATTAACCGAAAGATATATCCAAAATAATCTTGCTGAAATGGCAAAAAAGATAGGTCAAATGATACAGAAACTTTATGCTGAAAGGAAATATATTCTTTTGATCCAATAAGCAGACCTGTACGCTTATCAGCCTCCATATTATGACTGGAAAATTCCAAACCATACTGCGCCGATCCAATCTGATAGATCAGTATGAATAATAGAAATAGTAGAAAATGTTTTGATTTTCCTTTCACAATTTGGTTTATGCCTTATCTCAAAAATATAAAATTATAAATGAAATATAACAATATAAGACAAATTTGGCCAATTTGCTTCATCATTAATGGTATTGCTGTAACACAATTTCTTTACGTCAAAAACCTCTTGTGTAGCATGGGTAGATGAGGACATTTATATGAAATCATCAAAAAAAGATATTTAATAAAAAATAATGCTCGGTCAAATCGAGAAGCAAGAGTACATATTTAAATTCCTAACTTTAATATAAAATATATAAGCATACCATGTCGGAGTTATTCAGAAAACATTTAGAAAAATTCGTCACGATTGATGATGAGACGTTTCATGAAATATTGACGTATTTTAACACAAAACAGGTCGCCAAAAAAGAAAATTTACTGCAGGAAGGCCAAGTTTGCAAGCATCATTATTTTGTTGTTCATGGTTTACTCCGTAAATTCTTTATCAATGAAAAAGGTACCGAACAAACAACAGAATTTGCTATCGAAACCTGGTGGCTCACCGATAATATTGCATATGAGCATAAACAAACGACGTCCTGTTACATTCAAGCAGTAGAAAAAACGCAAGTGCTATATATAGATCAGGAAAGTCAAGAAAAACTTTTAGCTGCATTTCCGGTTATGGAACGCTATTTTCGATTTATCTATCAAAGAGCATATGCCGCCGCACAGTTGCGCGTACACTATCTTTTTTCATTATCTAAAGAGGAGTTTTATTTAAGTTTGGCGCATAAACACCCTGAATTTGTACAAAGAGTACCTCAATATCTTATTGCCTCTTTTCTTGGTTTTACGCCAGAATATTTAAGTGAAATCCGGAAGAAAAGTGTTTCTTAAACCAGTTTAACTTTTTAAAATTTTACAATACCCATTTTTGTACTGTTAACAATAATTATTAAAAAATAAAACTATGCAAAATCGTATTAATATCGGTTCCGTAGAACCCAATGCATTAAAGGCAATGATGGGCCTTGAAACGTATATCGCTCAAGCTCCGATTTCAAAATCGCTAAAAGAGCTTATTAAAATTCGTGCTTCTCAAATTAATGGATGTGCTTATTGCATCGATATGCACACCAAGGATGCGTTGAAAAACGGAGAAACAAACCAACGTATTTTTCTGCTAAGTGCATGGCATGAAACACATGATATTTTTACCAAAGAGGAAAAGGTAGTGCTTAAAATTACAGAAGAAGTAACACTAATCCATAAAAACGGATTAACTGACGAAACCTACGACAAAGCTTTAAAGTTCTTTTCCGATAATCAGATCGCTCAAATCATCATGGCAGTTGTAGTGATTAATGCCTGGAACAGAATTGCAATCAGTGGCCATCTAAAAATCGAAGAAGCCCACGGATAAAGCTCTTTAAAAGAAACCGTATATTTTCTTATCTACGGTTTCTTTCCAACTCACTTACTTTCTCACCTACTAACATCTTAACTTGCTAACCTCTTAGCAAGTGACACAATAATCCAGCGACGTAGTAAATTGTTAAAACCTACTCACCACATAAGTTTCTAACATTTAAACAAGTATACAGTCTCCTTCGACACACTTATTCACACATTTCAACACGTTTTCCACATTTTGTTAACAACACAGAAAGACAAAATGGAAATTTGCACTAAAACAACCTCAGAAAACCGCTTTCCACAGTTTTACTGACAATATGTGGAGAAAGTAATTAACATTGTTAGTTCAATAATGTTAATTAACAAAAATTCAATTTCTATCAACAAGATATGCACTTATGAACATAAAACACATATAAAAGATGAGATTCAAACTATTTACACCGAACACCAAATTTCAATTTATTGAGTTATCCACATGTTATCCACACATTAGCGATATCTAATTACTGAAAAATTTGAATTCGTCAAAAATATGCGCAAATAACACTAAAATCGAACATTGTGCATATTATGTGGAAAAAGTAATCCACACCTATTCAACATCCAATTTCATTCACACAAAAACAACTATTACTCACAATATGTGGATATCTTGGCATTTATCATTTACAATTAAAGGCTCTCAAAATTATTTATCACCTGTGTCGTACAATTTTTCCACTTATATTAACATGTTATCCACATTTTATAAACATCCTTTATAAAATAAAAATAACGGTATTCAAAAAAATGAAAATTAGGGGTCAATTAACCATTTTGTGAACAGCATGTGGAAAAAGTAATTAACATTACTAAATAGTGTATTCTCCCCAGCTTTAAGATGTATAAAATTTAAAAAAGAAATTTTCAACTAATAGCAACGTATACCCGATATAAGGTTAGTATAATCCAAAAATAAAATCGAATGCATTTTTTTTAAAGCATGATGATCGGTATAAAATAAGCAATCACTAAAAAAACAGATCGGTAAAAAGAATTTATTGTGCTTATGGATCGGGGTCGACAATCGAAATTATCTCAAATAAAGGATAATTCTGATTGAATTACAATAATTTTTAAAAACATCAAGATTCATGTTACCACATATAAACTGCCTTATTTGAGCATATAGACGCTTTTACGAGAATTTAAACGCTTTAAGTCAAAAAAAATTAGCCATTGGTTAACTTTTCTACAGATAAAATACTTATATTGCATAGCTATATGTTGATGACCTAAGATATTTCAATGGCTAGAAAAACTTACCAAGGAGAAAAAAACAACAAAAGTAGAACGATGAATAAGCTGATTCAAGCTGTTGGAATTGTTCTGAAACAAAAAGGATATACTGGATTAACCGTGAGCAACATTACGGCCGAAGCTGGTGTAGATAGAAAACTCGTCTCTGTTTATTTTGGTTCCGTAAACAATCTCATTGAAACCTATATTAAAGGAAAAAATTATTGGGATACCATTAACGAAAGTGCGATAAACCTTTTAACTACTGCTCCTGAAACAAGTACACGCCTCATTCTTGAAAATCTATTATTGACTCAACTTGAACATTTCACGAACGACGAAGAAATGCAAAAAGTTGTGCTCTGGCAGATTAGTGAAAATACAGAGCTCATGGCTCACGTAACAGCAAACAGAGAGGAAATTTACCCCTTGCTTTTTCCCAAAGCCGATCAGGAACTAAAAGATCAACAAGTAGATTTAAGAGCGATTTCCAGTATCTTGGTTGCCGGCATTTATTATCTTGTCCTGCATACTAAAACAACTAATAGCACATTTTGCGAAATAGACCTCACAACAGACCAAGGAATGGGAAGAATTAAAACAACAATAAAAAAAATATTAGAAGATATCTATAGCATAGTTTAACGTGGCCAAGTCACGAAGTGACGGAGCACAACCCGAACTTTCCAACCTACTCACGCTCCAACGACCTAACAGTATCACGTTCTTTATAACATCATTATGTGACTTCATTACATTGGATATACCTCTCATAATCACTAATTTTAATCAGTGTTAAGCATATAATAATTATGAGAATTATGAAAAAGAACCTAATATTATCTTTATTTGCCCTGGTCGCGCTATGTCTGGGACAACAAGCCAAAGCTCAAGTAAGTACAGCCCCCGTAACGGTCAACATTGATTTGCAAGCAGCCGTCCTGTCCATTGCTTTAGATGCAGCACCAACGGTCAATTTTGTTTATGGAACAGCAGCAGAATATACGGCTTCCAAAACAGTGACAAAACCGGGACATCTCACGGTGATCAGTAATAAACCATATGATCTAGCAGTAAGTGCCGACGGTCTATTTACCTCGTCAAACTCAACTAATACCACAAATCTTCCTGCGCTGGGCATAGTGGGCATAACCGTTGATGCCGCAACCCTACATGGAGGAACTCTGACCCCCGTAACGGCACTAACACAGGTTGATCAAGAATTTATATCGGCGGCCAATGCAGAAATAAATGCAGTTTATAATATCAGCTATACTATAGCAGATCCAAGTTCATTAATTTCTTTACCTTTAGAGGTTTACACCACAACGGTAACGTATACCGCAACACAATTGTAAACAAATCAGTAGCACACTTTATCTTAATCTGTGAAATTTTATTTAACGCTAGTTTTTCTATACCTAAATACCCTGACCTATGCTCAGGGTATTTCTGTTTCGCCTTCCCGTATTTTTTTTAAGGGAGAACCTGGGCAGACAGTCAGTCAAACCATTTCCTTTAGCAACACCTCAACATCCGAATTCTATTTTGTAGCAAATATGAAAGACTGGGATCGTGATTCCTTAGGTGTCAAAAAATATTACCCTGTAGGCCAGCGCAAGCAATCCAATGCCACATGGTTATTGCTATCGGAAAACTCTGTCAGGTTAGCACCGGGCGAGACTAAAAATATCAATCTCAACATGACCATTCCGCCTGAAGCCACCTCGCTTGTATTAACCAATAGCATGCTATTTTTCACACAGGTGAAAGAACAGAAAGGTGAACTTCAAAAGGGCGTGAACATGAACGTCCTCCTTGAAATGGGCATCCAGATTTATCATGTCCCTACTGGCCTGCCAACTGGAGATCTGGAATTTTTAGCTTTTGAAGATAAAGGTCTCATCACGCCGGAAGGCGGCAATAGCGTCCGGAAAATGCTTGTTAAAGTGAAAAACACGGGTCAGATCAATAAAGATGCTTACGTTCGTTTCGAACTGACCAATATCGAGACTGGAGAAGAGGTCCCGGTCAAATCAATTGCAATAGCAATGTTACCCGAGGCAGAACAATGGATTCAACTGGATTTACCAGCAACACTCAAAGGACGCTACCTCGCTGTAGCTATCCTAGATGCCGGAACTCAATATGACTTGAAAATTGCAGAAAAAGAAATTACATATTAAGAGCGCCCTTTTATTAGCAGCAAGCCTGTACACCATACATGTACAGGCTCAAATCAATGTGAATCTACCAGCAGCAAATATCACCGCAAGAACAGATTATCAACAAAATTTCACATCCGGAAACTATGCCTCTGCACTCGGCCTATTACCTACAATCGGTGTCAAGTCCAATACCGCTAATTTCAATAATACGCTTGGAGGTAATGGTCCTGCTCCACTCAATTTGGCACATATCAAGCTGGTCTCTATTAATAATCTCACGGTTCTGGGTACTTTTACAGAAATTGCCCTTTCCACGACCAATCAAAATATATTTGCAGCAGTTGCCAGTGTTGCTTCCGGCACTGTCCTCAACAACTTACGCTTGGCTACAGCTGGCTTCACTTGGGTGGCAGGAACATATACTGCTGAGCTATTTTTTTTAGCTCCCGGTCTTTTAGGGGGGAATGTGATCACTCCAGCAACCCATACGATGAATATTATTGTTCCTTCTTTTATAACGCCATTAACCACCGCAGGAACGACCAGCATTTTAGTTAACAATTTGAGTTTTTATCGTACACCCGCAGGTATTAGTGCAAGTAAAGCCATTAATCTTACAAACACCGTAAATTATAGACCAAGTTTACAGACAGGTAATTCAAATTTCAGTTTTAGCACCACATTACCGTACAATAGCCTGCCAGTCACTCCTGTTTCTTCAGTGGCAACTACTCTAACGGCAATCCCTACAGCAACGCCTATAACACTATCAACCACAGCTCAGGGATTAACCCCCGTTGCTGGACTTGCTGTACCCACGAATAATTCGCAGACACTGAATTACGCATTCTCAATAGATGCAACAAAACTTAAAGCGGGATTTTTACAGGCAGGAACCTATTCAGTACCGATCACTTACACCTGGAACAAGCCAACTGCTACCTATCCTACAGGAACTTTACAAGCGCAGGGTGTTGGCAGTCTGGAGATTGTGGTCAGCGATTTAAGTGAAATAATAGCAAACCAATCAACAGTTAACTTAACCTTTTCAACAGCTAGTCATTACCAGAACGGTGTTAACCAAGATATGCCAGCGCACTTAAAATTGAGTAAAACCACGCCTTATAACGTGTATGTAAGAGCCACTTCGGCAAACTTTGCCTCTGGAGTTAATAGCGTTCCACTAAATGTCATGCGGATAGGACCGATGCCAGGTCAAACCGGTATGCAGACCGTAACCTTGTCTGCCACCCCACAGCAACTTATTAATGGAGCTGACCCTGTAATCGACAGATCCTTAAATATCAGATACAGCATTCCTGCATCAGAAACTTCAAAATTGCTCAACAAACCGGCAGGAACATATACAACGAATATTATCTTTAGTTTTGTGGCTCCTTAAAAACGTTTAATACCCACTTTTCTACGCTCATCTTTATAATTAAAATCTTGGAGATAAACAGTTCCTTTTTCACTTAGATCAATTTCCTGATTCGGATTTTCAATCGAAAAGGGCATACCTGCCGTCGGTATTGTGACATTGTAATTCCCCAATGGCAGGAAAAAGGTAAAGTTGCCATCAGCATCACTCAATGTCGTGAACGTATTACTTTCCTTATCGACTGCATTAATCCGAATACCGGATAGCTCCGGATTTGTTTGCAGGTATTTACCTGCTATAGGCTTAATTCTACCTTTTAAAATTCGTGTTTTCACCAAAGGAATAGCTAGCCGTTGATTTTTTGTTAGAACAATACTGATGGGTCCCTGAGCTACCCAGCCTTGATTATTTTCAACAAGGACAGCATATGAACCCTTAGCCATATTTAAAAATTTCACCCGTCCTTTTCCATCGGTACTCGCTACATCTTCGGCAATTTTAACCACAACTGCTTCGGGAGTTGCTTCATCAGGATCTTTAACGCCATTTTTATTCTTGTCGTCAAAAAAAGACAACTGCAACATATGTCCTTTCGCACTATTAAATTTAGAAAATTTCTTTTCAATACCTACTCGAAACTGTCGGTTATTAAACGATATGGTTTCTACAGCATTTGCCTCAGATAGATAATTGAGAGGAAGGCGGTTGCGCATAAAATTATAAAAGATGTCAGCAGTGAGACTCCAGTTCCCTTTTAAATGCCATTTGGCATTTCCATTAACCGATAAATTATTACTTCGGGAAAATCCATAATAGCTGTACATACCCGCGACCTGTGCCTGCAGCGTTCCCTTAAAACTATTGATCTGCATATTGGGTCCAAAAGAATAAATTCTAAAATTTGCATCCGATGCCGTAGCAAGCAAATCGTTTAAGTAGTAAGGATTTATTTGGATATAGGTATTAAAACCGATAAAGCGATATCCATAGGTACCCGTCACACGTAACGAATGAAAGGGAGAAAGCGGCTTATTGGAAGTATTCTTATACGTATAGCCATAATCTGTGCGCAGGGAAAACCGATGTCCCGTACTAAAAAAATTGACATCACCGATTCCTCTAATGGCATTTGATTTCCAATTTGCAGGACCGATACCTGGAATTCCAAAGCCTTGATAATCCACTTCCTGAAAAATAAAATAAGGCCTAAAATCCAGTTGAAATTTGCCCAGACCAGTATGATAACCAAGCTCATAAATCTGGATCCGACTAGGATTATTAATGTAATAATCTTTATACCTTTCCTGAAATTTGGGATTATTATCCAGATAACTGATCCGGGCAGCGATACTTTGATTATTTTCTAACACCTTACTGATCCGGGTATCACTCTGTATTAAACCCCTCCGCAAACCAGTATAATAGGGAGAGCTGTAATAATTCATACTCATTATCTGATACTGTTCTGTGCTATAGTTATAATTAATGCCCATGGCAAAAGCATGCTTGCTTCCATTATAATCTGTACGCTCCATACTGTACCCTCCTTCCAGCCCCAATTGTTGCTGTGCATTGAACCGGACTGCAGTCTTTCCGCTTACCTGATCGCTCTTGATCTCACGATAACTGTGTTCACGATGTAAATAGGTGAGGTAACTTTCCTGATTATCCTCCGATCGAACAGCATAATTAGCTCCGATAATTTTCGCTCCAGGAATCAAATTCTGCAGCTGACTGAATAGCATATAATTATTTTCGACTCCGTAGAGACTGATCGAGCGATTTTTACTAAATTTATAACTCGCTTTAACTCCTCTTCCACTAATCGTCTGATCCAGATTTTCATAAATATTCCCGACTTTAACGCCCCAGTCTTTATCTTGATAATCGATATAGGTGTCATAAGCATTTAACGCCTTTTGTTCCTGATAATAATCGATATTCAGTCTGTAGTTCAGATTTTTGTTTTCTTCGAGCTCCAGATCTCCATAAGCCTGAAACTGATAAATAGAATTTCCTTGTCCCAAACTGAGGTACTGCAAGGCGACCGTATTGTTATTAAAATCACTTTCAAGATTGTTAATAGCTCCAAACCGCTTAACACTTCCAACCCGCATAATTCGGACACGACTAGCCGCTAAGATTCGCCCCTCTTCATCAATCCCTTGCATGACAAAGTCAAAATCCTGAAAACTACTTTTATACCGCATAGTAGCCGTTAAAGGAAGTAGTGTCTGCCCCCCGGGCTGTAAGGTAACCTGCATAACGTCTCCGGTAATGGTAAAGCCTTGAGGATAGCCTGAAAAAAGAAGCTTAAATGTAATCGGTACAAGTCCAAAATTTGATGCCTGCACGAGCAACTGTACCTGATTGGTGGAAAGATCCAAATAATATGCTGGCTGTTCCGTTTGTAACACAAGTGTTTTTTCATCATTCAATTTGATGAAAAAAGATACCGGTTTGGGTAAACGGATGGATTGATCATCACTAGAAAAACCGATTGAAAAAGATTGATGATTGCTTTTTAAGATATTCCGATCACCCATATACTTTAATGGGTAGCTTTTTTGCTCCCGAGCTTGTAATATAATTCGCTGCGGCAGCTTTATTAATCCCGATAAAGACATCGTCTCAACAGCTGAAGGGATCAGTTCGATGGTTTTATCCGTTAAATTACGGATACTGATTTTATTAGAAAATGTCTGACCTCCTGTTACGCTTACTGTATCCTGATCAAAGCTTATGGCCACATCAGCAACCTGTTGACTTTTCGCTTCGGATAAGAAAACACATGAGCAACACATCAGAAACAAGAAACTCCACAGACATTTTATGCGCATATCAGGAAATTCAAATTATAACAAAAATCAGTCTTAATTCGGTCAGTGAGAAATATATAAAGTCACATCTTCATGTTACGAAATAATCTCTACATCGACAATTGCGCAATCAGTTCGCCTTTACTGTTGATATTTAATTTTCGATATACACGTTTGATATAAATACGTACCGTATCTAATGATATTTTATATTCTTCCGCAATCAGCTTATAACTCAATCCTTCAACGATACCATTGGCTACTTGAAGCTCACGCGCCGTGAGCAGATCTTCGTATTTTTTTGAACTAAAAGCCTGGTTGATCAGTGCCCTATTGATAGTAGGACTGATAAAAGAACCTTGATTAAGCGTAATAAGTATGGCATGCACAAGATCCTGCATACACGTACCCTTCAGCAGATAACTGACGGCTCCGTTTCGAAAACATTTACGAACAATTTTTACATCCGTTAGATTAGTCAATATGATCACCTCAGACATTGGAAAAAGCTTTTTTACTTTTTCCATGATCAAGGTATCTTGGTGTTCAATATCGAGCAGCAACACATCAGGAACTGGAGATTTTTCCTCCCGGGTTAAATTGCAGTATTCCAAATCAAAAAGAATTGTTATAGGAATAGCGGTGCCACCCAACGTGTGTGTCACAAGAATACGCTTAATAGCCTCTCGAGTATGTGCGTTGTTATCAATAATTCCCACTTTAATCATAATACAGTTGTACTTAAAATTTAGGTGATCGGTTTATAAAAATATTCAAAACTTAAACTTGTTATTGAACATCTATACTATTGATTAAAGATAACTTTTTATAAGGATAAAATAGTTCATTTTTTTCAATATTAAGTATAAATACTGCTGTCATATCAGTATTTCCGCAAACTAATTCTTCAGAAGTAAAGAATTACTTAACTTATATTCAGCAAATATCAATCATTTGCCTGAGCAACAAATGAAAACTTTAATCGGAAAGAATCTTAACTATTAACTTTCTATTTTCCAACCTCACATAAAGTGACCTGATACGAAAGTAACGGCTGGGGCTGGTAAGCGGAGGGACAGCTTAACATCATGTAGATAGCAGTCAGGCCATTTGACCTTCTAACTTAATAACCATGATGCGCCAAACGCCTGTAAAGCAGAGGCTGGTGAAAGTGTGCGCGTTTCTATAACAACATTGTTGCCATATTGCCCTTTTAATGCTGGATAGAGCTGTCCATCATACGCAAGTGCTAGCCCATCATCAAACCAAAATAGAGGTAAATGCCGATTGCCAACATCAAAACAAAAATGACCGATAGCATTAAGATCTGTAGATTTAAGAACGATACAAGCACATGGTTTGATATATATCTGTATGGCGACCTCTGGAGAAGAATACACAAACTCTCCATCATCAAGAGCAGTACCGCCTGTCCGATGGAGGCGCACAAATCGGCCATCCCTTGTCTCACGACTCAAAACAGTCTTGTTGACTTCATACCAGTCAATCGCCAGTAGGTCTATGACCGAAGGATCAATTTCAGATGGAGTGATTAAATTTCTTTCTATAACAAGCATATCATATCGGATAAACAGATCGCAATTTTTAAGATTTTTCCCTTAATCAAGACAGCCATCTGTTTTTTATATCATTGATTTTTAATGACCAGTTTTATTATTAAACAGCACCTTACTGATGCGCAGTTCCTCCCCCTGTATAATCTGGTCAGAGGGCTGTCCACAAGTACATACAAACCGGTGATAATGTACTTCAAAATTCATTGCACATACTTTGCAGTAAGCAATGATGGGTAATAATTTCACCTCGAGCTCCAGATCCTGAAACAACGCTTCATCAAACACGTAGGCTTCAAAAGCATTCTGAATCAGGATAGGCTGAATATTACATAACAATCCAGCCTCTATCTCCACTTTGATAATATCTTGCATCCGACCCGGATAAGCTTCCTCCAAGGTGCTAAAGATATCCTTTACGATCGATAGCTCATGCATCCACAACCTCCTTTTTTTTCGTCTTAGGACGAGCCTTAACCGCATTCGTTTTTTTAAGAGCAGGCCGTTTTTTCACCTCTTTAACAACCTGTACTGGAGCAGCTTCCCTAGTACTTTCCTCAAGTTGATCTTCAGCAATACCTGCAAGTCTAGACTCTTCCTTGATATGTTGTGTAAAATCCCAGCATAATTGTCCGAGCATACCCATAAAATCGTAAAGCAGCTCGCCATCATTTCCTAAAGCCCGCAACATGACAATATCATCCGCAGCTTTTGTGAAACCGTACGTAATATCACTGTAATCCAAAGTCATAATTTCATCCAGCTCTTCCTTCAGTTCTTTCGCAAATAGGGCCGAAAAAATAAAAGTTGCCTGATGCGTATATCCTTCAAAGAATAACAGGCCTGTTATCGGTTGTTTTGCAGGTGACAGGAACTGGTTGTCCATCAGGATCAGCTTGTTGTTGCGGTATATCTTCGTCGTACTGTGTAGGCTGTTGAACAAAAAAGCCTCATTCATGTGTATACGCCCAGCACCGACAACATCCGCCCAGATCAAAACTGCATTACCTTCAAGATAGACACTGTTTTCATTTTTAAATATCGAATCCTTAAAAGGAGTAACTGGATGTGGAATATAATGAAAGACCGCGTCGTGTGCGATACGTGCAACAGTTGTCTGTCGGGCTCCGCGTTTCATCGGATGAAGTTTATTGAAAGACTGTGTAAAAAGCTTCAATTGCGTGTCAGCTTTCATATTGATCTCAATATCCAAAGTATCATCATCCATAATACCGGGAGAAGCACTCATGATAATCATTTCCAGATGCTCCTGTAGCTTTGGGGCACCATAATGTGTGAGCTTATAAGGAGCATTGTGACAGCTTTCTTTCAATACACTATAGGTTCCCTCTTTAGCTACGTTTAGCTGAATTACACTTTCCATCTTATTCTTATTGCTCTAACAATGCATATTTTTTCAACCAGCCTTTTACATCTTCCAATCCTTCCAAGGTCATGAGGTTTGTAAAAATAAAAGGTCTTTCGCCACGCATGCGTAAGGTATCCTGACGCATCACTTCCAGATCGGCATGTACATAAGGAGCCAGATCGATTTTATTAATGATCAATAAGTCGGAACGTGTAATACCCGGACCGCCTTTACGGGGCATCTTTTCTCCTTCACCTACATCGATGACGAAAATACTGACATCAGCAAGATCTGGGCTAAAAGTAGAAGTCAGATTATCACCTCCACTCTCCACAAAGATCAGTTCTGTATCCGGAAAACGGGTGGCCAGTTCCTCCACTGCTTCAATATTCATCGATGCATCTTCACGGATCGCGGTATGCGGACAACCGCCTGTTTCCACTCCGATAATACGTTCTGCCGGAAGAGCCGAATTTTTTTGAAGAAATTGCGCATCTTCACGCGTATAGATGTCATTTGTCACAACACATATGCTGTAATCAGTAGACATCGATCTTACCAGTCGTTCAATCAAGGCAGTTTTACCAGACCCTACAGGTCCGCCTACGCCTACCTTGACGTAGTTTCTTGTTTCCATATGATTATGAAATATAAATTCGTGTATATAATTTTTCGTGCTGCATACAGCGTATATCTTGCGCCACGCAGCAATTACCGATAAGCCCCTCATCCATATTCGGTTGCTCAGCAACCAAACGGTTAATTAAAGGCTGAAGTTTAAAAAGAATCTGTTGTGCATCCATCTGACTGATCGGAACAAGTTTCGCACAGTTGGTCATCATGCCGTTAAGTGCATTATAGTAAAATGCACTGAGCGCATCCTGATAGCTTATTTTTAACGCATGCGCATACATGGCGAATGCTAACGCATAATGACCATGCAGCTCATTGCTGCTGATCGACTGCAGGTAATTAGAACAGCGTTTTACAGGATGTAGTTTTTCCGTCAATTTCAAAAAGCGAATTCCAAGTTTCTTACTGGCTTCCCTTATTTCATAAGGCGCTTTTAGCACCGTAACCAATTCATCAAGCGCTGCGATTTTCTGCTTAGAAGCACGCTTCACGCAGAGTGTCCAGGCCTTTGAAAAAAAAGCGGCGTCATTATAATAAAAATTATGCTCCAACATGGTTCTTGCATATTCTTCGGCAGATTTGCTATCCTTTACAATATCTTTTGTAATGTAGGTTTCCAATCCATATGAATGCGTAAATCCTCCAATAGGAAATACCGAGTCATTGATCTGCAACAGCGTTAATAATGGATTCATATGCTTGTTATAGTCCTAGTTTTATTTTCATTTTTCCTGAAGTATACTGATGGATCACCAGAGTACTCGTTTTTTCTATCACCCGCGTTTCGATCGTCGGCTCTAGCCCCCTACGGCAGAGCAGATCAAACAAAGGTTTTTCAAATGCTGTTATAACTTCTTGCCGATCGTTGATAAAAACGGGAACATGTCGATTTCCGATTTCAAAACAAGCGTAGGCCATCTGCTTTGGGCCATTTGCTCGAAATACAAGACAAGAACAGGGCAATATCTTGACCGCAATACAAAAACCAGCCTTTTCATCACGGTAGAGTACATCACCATCCGACAGTTGCCGGGAGGATAAATTTTTGAAACCGATTTCACGTCCCCCTACTGTAATTGCCCGAATGATTTTTTTTGTGGTGTCGAACCATTCCAACTGAAGGAAGTCCACCTCCAGTTGGAAGGATCCGCTAGCGATATTGCCCAAGATTGTTCTTGCCAGTAGCATAAATCCGATTTTCTTTAAAATAAGAAGAAACGTTGTGCCATTGGCACTTCATGTAGAGGTTCGCAGATGGCCAAAACACCATCTACCGACACTTCGTAAGTTTCTGGATTCACCTCGATATTTGGTGTTGCATCATTATGCACCATATCTTTTTTACGTACTGTACGGCAACCTTCTACCGGTAGACTCACACGTGACAAGTTTAATTTCGCGATGTTGCCATTTTCCAAAGAAACTTTGGAAACAAAGTTGAAACACAACTTCTGTAATGCTTTACCGTGCACTCCAAACATCGGGCGGTATAAAACAGGTTGCGGTGTAGGGATAGACGCATTGATATCACCCATTTTAGCACCCACAATCATACCCCCTTTAATGATCATTTCTGGCTTCACACCAAACATTGCAGGTTTCCATAATATCAAATCGGCAATCTTACCCGGTTCAACAGAACCGATGTATTGATCGATACCATGCGCTTTAGCAGGATTGATCGTATATTTAGAAACGTAACGCTTCACACGGAAGTTATCATTGTCTTTTCCTTTATCTTCCGCTAATGCACCACGCTGAATTTTCATCTTGTGTGCCGTCTGGAAAGTACGTGAAATTACCTCACCTACACGTCCCATCGCCTGGCTATCTGAACTCATAATCGAGAACACCCCCATATCCTGCAAAATATCTTCTGCCGCAATACTCTGTGGACGGATACGTGAATCGGCAAACGCCACATCTTCCTTCACGTTTTTATCCAAGTGATGACAAACCATCAACATATCCAAATGTTCTTCTACCGTATTTACTGTAAAAGGTTTTGTTGGATTGGTCGATGCGGGTAAAATATTAGGATACATCGCAATTTTGATGATATCCGGCGCGTGACCACCGCCCGCTCCTTCCGTGTGGAAGGTATGGATCACACGGCCATCAATAGCCGCAACTGTATCTTCTAAGAATCCCGCCTCGTTCAGCGTATCCGTATGGATGGCAACTTGCACATCGTATTTATCCGCAACAGTAAGCGCGGCATCAATTGTCGCTGGAGTAGCACCCCAATCTTCGTGGATTTTCACCCCCAGTGCACCCGCTTCAATTTGCTCAATAATAGGTCCAGTAGTCGATATATTACCTTTACCAAAGAAACCTACGTTGATCGGCAAGTTTTCAAAAGCTTCAAACATACGCTCCATATACCATTTACCAGAAGTCACCGTGGTTGCATTGGTACCATCAGCAGGACCGGTTCCACCACCAATAAAAGTGGTGACACCACTATAAAGTGCTGTTTCTACCTGTTGTGGCGAAATAAAGTGGATGTGTGTATCAATACCACCTGCAGTTAAGATATGTCCCGCACCTCCATGCACCTCTGTAGACCCGCCGATCACCATGCCTTTGGTAATACCATCTTGAACATCCGGGTTACCCGCTTTACCTATACCCACGATCTTACCATCTTTAATACCGATATCACCTTTCACAATACCCCAGTGATCGATGATAATTACATTGGTGATACAGAAATCCAGTACATCTTCATCGCGCATCGCACGGGCAGATTGGCCCATACCATCACGGATTGTTTTACCGCCACCAAATTTATTTTCTTCACCATATACACCAAAATCTTTCTCGATTTCAATGAAAAGCTCTGTATCTGCCAAACGCACCTTATCGCCCGTCGTTGGACCAAATAATGCAGCATATTTATCACGAGGGATATAAAGCTCCCCATCTATATACTTAACCGACGATTTATCTAAACCCAGTTTATCTAAACCAAGAGCGTCAAGTCCTACAATCGAACCTAAAGTACCCATTCCGACTACTTTAATCCACTCTCTTCTATTCCAACCTGCCATAACTATTTCGAATCTTTAAATTCCAATTTTTTCGCTTTCTCCAATGCGGCTTTCTTAACCTTTGGATCGGTATATTTACCGTTGGTCAAGCCATTAAACCCGTGGATCTCTTTGTTACCTCCCATTTCGACCAAGATCACTTTCTTTTGTTCTCCGGGCTCAAAACGTACCGCTGTACTCGCAGGGATATTTAAACGCATTCCAAAACTTTCCTCACGGTCAAAAGACAACATTTTATTCACTTCAAAAAAATGATAATGAGAGCCAACCTGAATCGGGCGGTCACCTACATTTTTCACGGTAACACTTGTCGTTTTATAGCCGACATTCGCTTTTATTTCTCCTTTTTTAAGGATATATTCTCCTGGTATCATATCGTATACGTTATTAAATTAACGGATTGGGTTGTGAACCGTAACCAATTTCGTTCCGTCCGGAAAGGTTACTTCAATTTGTACATCGTGAATCATTTCCGGAACACCCTCCATCACCTGGGAACGCTTCAATAATGTCGTACCATACTGCATCAGTGATGCCACAGACTTACCGTCACGTGCTTCTTCCATAATCTGTCCGCTGATGTAAGCGATACATTCCGGATAGTTTAATTTTACCCCTCTTTTTAATCGCTTGGCAGCAAGTTCCCCTGCCAAGTGGAGCAAGAGCTTCTCTGTTTCTCTCGGTGTTAAATGCATATTGATTGATTTAAATTCAAAGCTTTTTATTAATAAAAACATCTTGGATATGTTCAATTACAGTAAGCATAGCATTACCTATCACCTGAACCCACCCTATCGATGTGTAAAAAATTTATAGTGCCGGTATCGTAAAATAAGTTCCTAATGTAAGGCGGTTAAACTGTTGTTGAGCGCGATCAAACTGACGATCAAAAGACACCGTATTGCCGACGTAACCCAGATAAAACCGTAAATCCTGTTTTTTAAACGGTTTATGCTGTAAAGCCGCAAAATAGGTCCAGTTTTGACGGAAATTAGCATCAATGTTTGCATCCTTATCCATTCCAGCTGTTTCATCTGCTCCTTTCAGAGCAAGCTCCCATTTATCCGTAAGCATTCTATCGTAACGGACCACAATAGACTTGTAAGTCACATCCTGAGCCAGCACACGATCGGAATTCGTGCGCGCATAAAAGTCATTCATCGCAGCAGATGCGATCAAAGCATGATCTACCGCCAGATAACTATACTGCAGATCCACATACAGCATGTCTTTATCTGTTTTAAATTTATTAGCCAAAGAGATCCCGTGATTGGTTTTATTTTGAGCAAACTGCGAAATATTATAAGACCACTTTGTACTGATCTTTTTATTCCAGAACGATCCGATCCAGGTAGCATAAGCCCCAATTGGTGTTTTAGACGCTTTCAAGTCACCCATTGCATAACCGTTTTTGGTATGCAGATCCACAAAACTGTCGTTGATTGTATTATAAACCTGTACGTTTAGCGAGTGGTCAGGATTAAGCTCATAAGAAAGCGTTCCCCCTACCACAAAAAGATTAAGAATACGGTCCACATAATCCGTGAACATAAATTCATAGATCGGATTATTTTCAAACTCGTAACTTCCGACCAAAGCACTTTGCTTTCCGGCAGTAACAGACCATTTATAATCCTTTCCAAATTTATATTTGATGTAAGCCATATCCAATGCCCGCGAAGCATTGTCCTGACTTGTAGGTGTAAACGGACGGTTTAAACGAAAACGAACACGATAAGAGAGTTGGTCATTATAATCACCGTGAAGCAAAATACGGGCTTCATCCAAATTAACTTTATTACTGCGCTCATTATCGCCCATGGACTCAACATTTAATCCTGCGCGTAAAAGCACATCCAGTTTAAAAAGATCTGCACGGGCAGGTTCCTTGCTTTTCAAGGAGTCAGCCTCTTGTTGTATAAGCAATGCCGCAGGCCTCTCCTGTGCTGTGACCAGTAACGAGATAGCAGGGGAAAAAAATAACGTCGTCGCGATTAATGCTCTTATGTTCATGAGAATAACTTGTTTTTCAATAACAATGAAGATGCATGAGCATATGAAATGCTGCAGGATAACAGCGTACTCATGACATGTTCATTATCTGTACATTCGCACAAGTATATCACAAAGAGATAAAAATGTGATAAGAGCGAAATTAGAGCGAGATTAGAAAACTTAATCAATCTTTCCATTCGCTGTCTATACCCTCATTTTTCGACTATTTATTTGATTAAGAGCACAAATTGTTACAAAAAAGAGACAAAAATGTCTATAAATGCAGAATCCCGATAGCGATGTTAGGCACTACCGGGATTCTATATTAGAAATTTCTTAATGAGGTTGCTTGAACTTACTTCAATTTATGCTTCACACCTTCGAAAGTCATTTTTACGGGATTAATGTAACCATTCGCATCAAATGTCATCACATCGATACAAGTTTCTCGTTCATTCGCACCCGTTTTTCCTAATGGCCTGCGGTGATACACGATATAATATTGATCTTTATTTGGTACCTTGATCACCGAATGATGTCCCGCCCCAGTTGCGATTGCAGGATCCTGTTCCAAAATGGTACCTATTCGTTTAAAGGGACCAAAAGGAGAATCCGCAATAGCGTAGGCTACCTTATAATTCGGAAGACCCCAACCTCCCTCAGACCACATAAAGTAGTATTTATTATTGCGAATAAACATAAACGGACCTTCTACATAGTTTTCAGGAGTTACCTCCTTATAGATCGTTCCATCATCAAAAGGAACTAAACTCTTAAAATCAGGGCTTAATTTGACCACATTACAATGTTGCCAGCCACCATAGTACATATAATATTGTCCATCTTTATCTTTAAAAACAAATTGATCAATAGGTTGTGCCCCATTCACAATATCATTAATTAACGGTTTCCCAAGCAGATCTTTATAAGGACCTTGCGGCTTGTCAGCAACAGCTACGCCGATACCGCCAATTTCGCCTTTGTGCACATCATTCGCACCAAAAAATAAATAGTATTTCTTGTCTTTCTGAAAAACACTTGGTGCCCACATCGCTTTTTTAGCCCATTTTACTTCAGCCGTATCAATGATACGGTGATGCTTTTTCCAGGTGACAAAATCTTTTGATGAAAACGCATCAAAGAATATCTGATCTTCATATCGCGCAGAATAGGTCGGAAAAACCCAATACTCATTGTTATATATAATACCTTCAGGATCGGCATACCAACCTGGAAATACAGGATTTTGTTGCGCATAGACAGGTTGTGAAATGTAGAGGACGAAGCCTGCAAGGAAATAAAAAAATACTTTCATCATTAAAAGGTTTTAGTAGCCTTGAAAGTAGGAAATATTAGTTAATATTCCAATTTATGGTCATACAAAATCTATCTAAAGAACGAGTATTATTTCGACAGAAATCCAAATCAACCTACTATGCTTCCCCAAGAATCAAAAAATATTCTTTGAGGTATGATGACTGACAAAGCCCTACTCTTTTTCATTTTCTGAAATGATCAAACCGATGTCATCTCCTCTCCCACATTCCTATACACGAGCAAAGCTGCCGCCAAATCTTCAATTGCCAATCCCGCCGATTTAAATAAAGTGATTTCATCTGATGATGATCTTCCCATAATTTCACCACAACAAAGTTCTTTGATATCACCTTTTATACTTGCAGGATCCAGTACACCGGTTGCAATGGGGATCGCAAGTTCTCCCGTCTCGTGGAGCGCTCCCGCGCGCGAATCCACAAAAATGCTACTTTTAAGAATGGCGCTATCATCTACTTCACGCGTTTTAGGCGTATGTGATCCAATGAGATCCAAGTGTGTTCCAGCCTTAATCCATTCCCCGTTTATCAAAGGTTCATGACTAAGCGTCGCACAGGAGATTACATCTGCCCTACGCACAGCCTCTTCCAGCTTATCGGCATACACAACATTACGAAATCCCGCCTGCTGTAAGTTCAATACCAGATCTCCACCTTTCGATTCGTTTCTTGTCCAGATCAAAATTTGGTCATACGCACGCACAGCCGAATGCGCTTGCACAAGATGTTGCGCAACTTTCCCTCCTCCGACAATCAGTAAGATTTTTGAATCATCTCGAGCTAAATAAGAAGCCGCTAAAGCAGAAGTACAGGCTGTTCTTCGGGAAGTCAACCCTGCCGCATCCATCTGTGCCAAAGGTTTTCCAGTGACCGCATCCAACAACGTATACAAGGCATGAATAGCCGGGAGGTTTTTTCTGTGATTCTCGGGAGCGACAACAACCTGCTTGATTCCGATATAATTGTCCGTCCACGAAGGCATCAAAATAAGCGTATTTTCAATTCCCTCAGCATTTTGATAAAAGTGATGGTGCCGAACAGGCATCGTAAATGACGATTGAAAAATCTCGCGCAGCGCTTCAATCAATTTATCATATTTAAGTATAGATTCAATCGTTTCTTTATCAATGATTTTCATATTTTCAACAGCATTTGGTAAAACCATAAACATAGCGAATAATTAGCGCGTCAGATCCTTATAAACTAACCATTCATCACCGTTTTTTACCCAAAGCGCCATAAGTGCCTAATTAGCATTTAACGCTTTGGGTAATCAGCAACTGTAATTATCACGATAAAACCTACAATACCCCGATCTAAAGTCCTGTTGTAGGTGGTCCAGATGAGTTTATTGCAGCCACGTTTGTGAGCTTAACTTCCACCTCAAATGTTCCCTCCATCAGGACACGAAAGCCAAAAACAGGATTGATATTATGATTGGGATGCCCATCCATCGCGGCAAAGCGCATCGGGATACGGTAATAAATATTATAATCCCAATTTGTCTTACCGTCATTGAATTTTGTTAACGGAAACGGAGCCACTTCATAATCACATACTAATGCTGTATTGGTGGCAACAACCGGATTGAAACGAACATGCGATTCAAACGTCGGACGATCTCCCCGTTTGATCACTTGCCCAGCACTTGGATCCCATGCACGACCATTTTTATCAACAACTTTTAAGATTACACGTGCCCCCTCGTCAGAGACTTTTGTACAGGTTAATTTGATATTACTATTATAAGCCGGAGTAAATGTTTCAGATGCATTAGACCCTGTCAATGAAGCATAAGTCAACTCGAAAACATCCTCTAAAAAAGGTTCGATGACATGGATCTCGGCAAATGATTTATAAATTTTAGTACCCTTGCGATTCGTTGCCTGCAAATCAAACGTATAGATACCTAAAGGTAGATTTGCAGATGCGCGATTAAAACTGATCTGTCCACTGATCGGACTAAATTCCATTGGCGTCACCTTCTTCGTTTCCCGCTTAGCTTTCAGAAGTGCAACAGTGGTATCCGTTGCCGCATTGAAAGTCATGCCTTCCTTAAAAACTTCAATTTCGTACATTTTAGTAAATTCCTCAGGTGCAGGCTCTCCCGTCAACTTATTCCGCAGATTTAACATTTTAAATTCAAATGGTGGAGTCGATCCATCTGCATTGATCCGATCCGAAAGTGTGAGCGTCATCCCTCGCTTACAGTAGATCACACTGTCCCGATATCGAATGGTATCACTCAAGAAACCTTCCTCTATTTTGGAACAGGAAGATATAATTATACCGATCATTATTCCTAATAAGATCGCGTACCTTGTTATATTATTCATTTTCATTAGCCTATATTTTTTAAAATCCCTCCGAATTAATTGGAAGCCATTCTTTCTTTATTAAAAAATAACCGATGATCACCGTGCAATACATGTATGACACCCGTTGTCGTAATGATTCCTGAAGTCTGTACATCAATGCGTTCATCACGCTCTGCTTCCGGGATCGCATTTTGGTTTGGTTCTTCCGAATCCAGCGTTCCACGTACTCTCGTATAATATAAATAATCAACATAATCGACATAGGAACTGTAATCTCTTGTTCGTCTCAACCCCAACTGAAATCGCACACCAGGAATAGGACCATACAAATTGGTAAAATAGGCTCCATTCACATCCAGCTGAGCACGCTCTATTTTTCCATTAAACATATATATCTTCAACGAATCCAATCGTTTTGGGTCAATATCATCAATCGTAAAAGAAATATTCTCATCGCCAACCTCTGCGATACGCTGCTGTTTTTTAGCACTTACATATTCCGCTACGCCCCAATTTGTTGTCGCATAAAAGGTAATATCACTGTTCACCAGCTCTTTTAAATTTGCTCGGTCAATGATCCGTACCAAAGAATCAAATTTTGGATGCGATGCCAGAAAATCATAAGTTGTCATATTCACTTTCGCCTGATGTATCCCCCCATCGTTGATGTAATCATCTTTCGTGCAGGAGGTCAATAGATGAAAAAACAGTAGAGCAAATAATAGGTGTGCACAAGTTTTATTTATTATTTTAGTCATCATTTCTAAAGAATTTATGTTTCAAAATATGTCATTAAATCTTTCCTCGCCAGTATTCTGTCTGAACCAAAAGTCTATTCTCACTAAATAAACGAGGATCTACTGGCCAGAAAAAACCACCTTGTTTAAAGCGAGCTTCTGTCAGCCAAGTGATATGGTCCGAGTAAGTTCGTGTACGGATCATATCAAAAAATAGATGACCTTCCAGATACAGCTCTTTTCCCCGTTCGATCATATATTCTTTCATCACTTCCGTTTTTGCCAGCCCCGGCTTTAATAAACTTGAGGGATCACCTCCGTAACGTGTTCTTGATGCATTGATGATGGTAATCGCTCGACTAGGATTATTTTGGTAGAGCGCTATTTCCGCCTGCAACAATTTGATATCGCTCAACCGAAACAAAATCAAATTATTACTATTATAGGGTTCAAGCTGCTGTCCCGGGTTCCTAAAAACTATATTGCTATACTTAACACATACGGGTTTATCCGTCGTATAATTGACAAAATTATTTTTGAAGCGCACATCCAATGTATCTAGCCCCCGAGATTGTACAGCCTCCCAGACCCATTGTCTGATATCTTCATGCCATACCCAATCCTCTTTTTCTTCGATCTTATAAAAATGACTACTCAAATAAGCTGGTTTGGTGAAAAAATCGGCCGCTGCACCGTACGTTGGGATATAGTTATTATTCAAAAATTTCATCCCGATATGTGCGCTCGATCCTTCTAACGTATTCTCACTGACATTCAATTCAAAAATACCCTCGCTCGATCTGCCCTTAAAAATATCACCATATTTTGCGGTATCAGTAAGCGCGTAGCCACCTTGCGCAAGCAAGGTATTGATGGTCGTATCCGCACTATGGACATCGCTCAAAATGGGATTGTTAGATGTTAAATCAGTTGTCGTCGCCCGCCACAGATACAGGTGTGCCATTAGAGCATAAGCCGAACCTCTGTTTGCTGTAACAGCGCGTTCTGCTGCTGTTTTATAGCCCCAGCTCAAAAAATTTATAGCATGGCGACAATCTTCCTCGATCTGCTTCATCACGTCTATGCGAGCGGTTCTTCCCAGATGAGGTGCACTGATCGGATCATCATATGCCTCCGTAACAAGGGGCACATCTCCCCAAATTTTGGTCAACATGAAATAAGAAAAAGCACGAATAAAATAAGCTTGTCCCATGATTTTCTTTCGGAAAGCCTCCGGATCTGCCTGTTCTAAAATCAAAATATCATTCGATACCAAAGGCATTTCTTTGAGAATGATATTGGACATCGCTATTGTTTTATAAAACACGGTCCAATTGCCATAAGACTGTGCAAAATAATTGCTGGTCCAATTTCCTTTTCCAATTTCTGGATGGCTGTAGCTATCCCGATTGATGCCGATATAAATATCCGGAGTCATATCCCCATAGATATAATAACGGTTTCCAACTCCATAGAAACCATCCATCAAGGCATTTCTTAACAGCGCATAATTTCCCGCTATCGCAGTTTCTCCTGCCTTTGGATCTTTCCAATACACCTCCTTATAGGTCGAATTTCGAGGCTCCTCTTCCAAAAATTTGTTGCATGACATCGTGCTCAAGCCGATAGCTGCAAGCAGGACCCATTTCCAATAATTGATTATAAATAATGTTTTCATGATGCTCTAATTAAAATTGTAACTCTACACCAAACGTGAACTTCCGCGGGATAGGATAACCATTACCTTCATATTCACCATAATAATTTACAGCCTCGGCATCCGGTAATCTTTTCGAACGCTGGAACATCATTAAATTATCAACGATACCATACATCCGAATACTTTTCATTCCCCATCCCGACACTAAACGATTAGGCAGACTGTACGAAAGACTCACACTTTTCACTCTGAAATAATCACCTTTATCCATGAAAAATGTTTGACCAGCAACGGTATAATAACGCCAAGACCCTAAAGGATAAGCCGGATAATCTGCTCGATCGCCCGGTTGGCGCCAGATATTGATCTTACTAAAATCTGGTGTTGCATACTGCGCAAAACCACTGGTTGAATTGGTTGCTGCACCATTCTCAAATAGATCCGATTGATACAGATTGAGCACATCCCTATCGAACAAAAAGGTGAAGAGCACACCAACATTAAAATTCTTCCAGGTCACATTATTTGTCCAACCACCCGTGAATTTGGGATTTGGATCACCGAGCGGAAGTTTGTCCGGGTTTATACCATCATTAAAAGGATCGATCATGTAATCTCCGTCCACATCTCTGATCCACATATCACCCGGAGCATAGGGACTGCCTCCAGCATTAAAACGGTCTCCTGTTAAGGGATTTATCGGAATATCATTAAGTGTTGAGTATATTCCTAAAGTTTGGTACAAGTAGAAGGTATTAATCGGGCTACCCACCGATAGAATATGTGTTTTATCAAATCGCGAACCCGCGACCACTAAGTCCCGTCCCGAATTAGGAAGGTTCATAATTTTATTCCTCACATACGAAACATTCAACCGGCTAAACCACTGAACAGGACTGGTCCTTGGAAGCGGATTGGCCATCAAAACCACTTCAGCCCCATAATTACGTACGCCGACTGAATTGGTCAATGCCCGGTCATATCCGGTTGTCACAGGCAGTGCCACGTCAAATAAAGATTGTTTATTTTCCTTATTAAAAACGTCCAGTGCAAAAGAAAAACGACCGTTGGCAATCTCACCGTCCAAACCTATGTTCCATTGCATAGAGCGTTCCCAGCTAATATTAGGTTGCGCCACACCATCTACCAGATTGGGTGTTATCGCCGTAACACCATTATAAGAAGTCCCATTGTCATTTCCCCAGAAATTTCCAGCATTGACCCTGTAAAGATTGTACTGTAGATAATTATTTCCTGGCAATCCACCTGTTGTGCCTATACTAGCACGGAGTTTTAACATTGAAAACGGAGACTCCTCTTCTTTCATAAAAGATTCTTCCGAAACGAGCCATGCTACCGATGCCGAAGGAAAATAACCCCACTTATTACCCATTCCAAAACGAGATGATCCATCGCCACGTATACTGGCTGACAGTAAGTACCGGGAGTCATAGTCATAGGCCAACCGTGAGTAAAAAGAAGCCATACTGTAAGCTTGATAATCGGAAGTAGCAGTCAAATAGCGTTGCTGAAAACCTTGTATCACTTTGATTTGGTCTGAAGCACCATTCGAAGCTCCAGCCCCTACTGACCGGTATTGATTATATTCCAGATCACTTCCCAAGATCATACTCAGGCTATGTTTATTAAATTCTTTATTATAACTAAAGTAATTAGAAGCCAATACATTGACTTGATTGTCCGAAAACACATCCTGTCTGTTACCTGTAAAATTTGCTACTGAAGATGGGGTACTTACATCACGTCTACTGTTTGAATAGATATATGACGTTTGGGACGTAAATTTCAACGCTTTTGAAAAATCATACCCTAGATTTAAGTTAAATGTAAATTGATTACCCGTATTCACATCCGAATCATCATTATACATCCCAAGAAGATAATTTTTTCGTGTCTCACTTAGGTTGAAATAAGATGCCGGCGTGTATCGAGCCGTCACACCAACTCCGCCGCCACCCGCTCGAGTACGTTCTGTACGCGAATAAGCAACAATCGGGTTGATCATCAAACGTTCATGCAGCGCTTTTGACATTAAGTTCAATCGGGTTGAATAGCGCTTAAATCCTGTAGCCTTGACAATCCCTTTCTCATCATATAATCCGGCACTGAAACGATAATTAGAACCTCCTGCTCCTCCTCCACTTAAACTCAGATCTGCATTATTAACCATTCCTTTCCGATAGTACATATCCTGCCAATCGGTAGATCCGTTAAAAGCCGGATTTAAACTATCCGTAAGCAGAAAAGAAATGTTTCGATTCTCGATATCAGGCCGATATTGCTGTAATTCTTCTAAGATGCGCATTTTTTGCCTTCTCTCTTCTGCTCCTAAGGCCACATCCCGCAATTCAGGTCGTTGTGTCAATCCGGTATACGCCGAAACCATTACTTGTGGCTCTCGACTGATGCCTTTTTTTGTTGTGATCAGGATCACACCACTGGAAGCTCTTGATCCATAAATAGCAGCGGCAGAAGCATCTTTCAGTACATCAATACTTTCAATGTCCTGCGGATTTATTCCAGCTATAAAATTTGTACCCGTGCCTGTTACAGGAGAAGTATACTGTTGTGGTGGTTGAGGAACTCCATCTACAACATATAGCGGTGCATTTCCGACACTAAACTCATCGTACTCTCTATTCAAACTGGTATTGCCCCGTACTTGAACCGTGGGAGATGCGCCCGGCTCTCCAGTAAAATTCTGCACATTTACCCCCGATAAACGTCCCTGCAGGAGTTGGTCAAAACTGGCCGCTGGCAGATTTGCCAATTCTTTTCCGGAGATACTCGAAATTGCGGCGGTAGATTTCTTTCGGGAGATTTTTTGATAACCAATGACAACGGTTTCATCTAAGGTGGAAAATGTCGTATTCAATTCGAAATTGAGCGGAGACTCCGAACTGAATTTTAATCTCTTTGATTCATATCCAAGCAAGCTTGCCTCGATAACGTCTCCCGGCTTTGCTACCATCGTAAATTCTCCTGTGCTATTGGTTTGTGCACTGATCTGCGTAGACAAATTTCTCAGCGTAGCTCCGACCATTGCACTTCCTGAAACATCCCGAACTACGCCTGTTACCTGTTGAGCAAATGAGTCAAACGAAAGGAGAACCACGAGGACTAATAAAAGACCTGCGTTTTTCATAAATTAATTTGGTTAGTTAATATTAGTTGTTAATAGATAACCGAAGATAAAGTAGAATGAGGTCCAAATTCAGTCCGAATTTAACCAATCGCACTTCGATTGTGACCAAAAATTAGAATTGGAAAGAAATAATAAAGGGGTACTTCGCCAAGCAAAGTACCCCTCAAAATTTTTAGCACCTATTGTAATTATTTTAATGTAACATCCAGATAAACTGAGTGCCGTCCATAAGTATCATAGAATGGTTTAAAATCAATCCCATCAATCTTGAACGCTAAACTTTGTGGATCACCTGATATAGATTTGCTGATATCCTTCGCATCCAACGTCACTTTACGCCAATCTTTTCTTGCTTCCGGTTCTTGAGCTGCCAACAAGATAGGTCCATAAAATAAGCTGGCAATATTCTGTTGATCCATGACCGGATCTAAATGAAATTGGAAAGGCATTTTCAGCGTAATGCGATCGCCATTCTTCCAGTTACGGCTCAATTTCAAATAAGAACCGGGCGCTGCCTGTACTTTTTGATCTTTACCGTTAATCGTCACATAAAATCCTTTGGTTGCCCAACTCGGTACACGGACATGAAGGTCAAATTTGCCGTTTCCTTTTATGGTCAGCTCCGTGTCGTCCTGTTTTGGAAAACTCGTCTTCTGTTCCACAGTTACCCCGCGCTCTGTCCATTCCAAAGTAGAAGGAATAAATAGATTGACATATAAAGCCTGATCATCCTTGCTTTTAAAATAAATACTATTTTGCAATTTGGTACTACTTTCAATTGCGGTACCATTACAGCAGGTAAAGCCCGTCATATTGGGATTCCCAAATTGCTTTATTGATCCTGGTCTTAGTGGCACATGGTACGTATTAGCCGGAGTATTTTCAGCAACAGACGCTAAAATATGATTATACAATCCACGTTCGTAGTAATCCATATATTCAGCCCGTTGATCAAAAAGAAACAGGTTGCTCGTTAATTTAAGCATATTGTAAGTCGCACAGGTTTCATTCTGTCCCCCTTCAGAAAAACCATTTTCATATAAGGTTGCTGGTTCTGCTGTAAACACCTCCGCATTAGCCGGATTTCGAGCGCCCGCAACTCCTCCTATACTGTACATATAGTCATTAACAGCTTTGTACCAGAAATTGTCTGCTACACGGTAGTATTCCGGAAGATTAGAAACCTGGTATAGCTCGATACTACCCACAATTTGTGGAATATGCTGATTGGCATGCAATCCACGAAAAGTATCGACATTTTTCGCCAATCCATGTGTATGCTGCGCATTGCCAAAGAACATATCAATATTATCAAACAATTGCGCTGTCTTCAAATAGTGGTCCTTATTGGTGATGCGATAGAGATGTGCCATCGTCTCATTCATCCCTCCAAATTCACCGGCTATGTACGTATTCCAAACTTGTATCAGGGTTTCTTTAGGCAATTGACTAAGACGCGCATGCACCCAGTCTGCCATTCCTGTTGCCACTTGCAGTGCCTTTTCATTGCCACTTACTTCATAGATATCAATTAATCCGGCCAAAATTTTATGCAAGGTATAGTAAGGAGCCCATACTTGCGTTTTCTGGCCTCCATACTTCGCACCCTTTTCCAACATTATAAATTGATCGGGCGGATAAGCGCTGATATAGCCTAAACCCCAATTCCAATAATCCGTACGGATACCTTCGTGGCTCAGATCTGAATCATAGGTTGATTTGCCCGGACCATAAGGTACAGCTGTCGGATCCGCTACTGCCACAGCTCCTGCTTGCTGCGGTTTACCCGATAATTGTGCCAGTTCGTAAAGTGTATTGACCATATAGGTCATTTTCTCTGCGAAATTAGCTTGCAAAGTTTTATCATATCCGGTACTTGCATAAGCCTGTGCGATAGCCGTCAAATAATGACCTGTAGCATGTCCTCTAAGTTTGGTATCCTGACTATCCCATACCCCTAAAGGTTTTGCCCCTTCAGGCTGTGGTTTACCAAATGCATCACGAAACATATAGAGAAAAGAGTTGGGATCAGTCGACGCCAATGTGTTGATAAATTTATCCCGATTTTCAATAAATTTTGTTTCTTGGTGCTGCGCATCAGCTTGCAATGAAACCTGACTAAGATCAAAAGCTGCTAATTTCAAACTTGGTGCTGTAGCCTTATTGCCTCCCTTAACAGTTACGATCGCTTTAGGCTGTAAATTTGTTCCGGGAACTCTTCCTGTAATCGTATATCGGCCAGCTTCCAAGACCGTACTGTTGTCGTTTGGCGAAGGCCACAATACCCTGACTTTAGGGCCAACCATCTCCTCTTTATATATTCCCTTTATATAACTTGGTAAACGTGGTAAATCTCCCAATGTGGTTTCCACCTGCACATCTGGCACAGCAACTAAGTAAGCATTATAGAGCTGGGTTTGGGTCAATGGAAACTCAGGAAGATTATCCTCCACTTTGGTCACATTTACGGAGCGATTACTTACTCCACGTTGCGAATTGGTATAAATTCCAGTAAGCTGATTTTTACTTAACGGAACACGATAGATTCGAAAATCATACAACAAGCCATCCAATGTCGGCGATCCTGCCAGCAGTGATTTTCCAATATATAATTTGTTCTTATCTCCAGAAGATCCAAACACTTCGGTCAACTCACGCGGTATCTGCTGCGATTCACCAACGAGTGCAGCATCCACATAAGTCATCATCTTCTTAGCCGGAATATCCACCACAATGGTCAAGTAAACCCACTTATTCAACAGTAATGCTGGAGAAACAGCACCTTTTTGATTATTTTTACCTGCAGTAATTAAACTTTGAAAACCATCTTGAAGGTTTGTTCCAAAAGGAGCAGCAAAGAAATGTTTATGCACATCCTTTCCAAAGTCAAAAAAAACCTGATCTTTTTTTTCCGAACGAAGATACACCCAGCCCGAAATACTCAATGACTCCATATCGGTCAATGCATCAGCAGGGATTTGGATAAAATCATTTTTCTCACCCGATAATGACAGCACTTTTCCAAACCGCTTGTCATTGATAAAAGTAACATCCCGACCAGCAGTAGCATGCAAATTATTCCGAGACCAATCTTTCAGATTTCCATCAAATACATATCGTGCGATCATTCCCGTTTCTCCGATTCCATCCAATATCTGATCACCACTTTGCGCCTGCACGGTACTGCCCCCTTTAGATAGTAGCGTGGCAATGAGGATAAAACGTAAAAAAACTCTATAACTTTTCATTGATATATCATTACTGTGAGCTCGCGAGCTCGGTTTAAATTCTATTTTAGTTTAAACGGCAAGCAAGAAGATTTGAACAGTTTATATCTTCCTAAACGATCGGCATGACTGTACGGTGTTCTTGCTTCAGTTTGAGAACTCTTGCTCATCATTATACCTTCGTTAATAAGCATTCCAAGCAGGAGGCTCTACCCCTAACAAGTGTTTCACGAAATAATCGCGACGCTTCTTTTCTCCAAAATCACCACCAGAAGCATGTCCCATTCCTGGAACCATAATGAAATCATGATCTTTACCATGTTTGATCAACTGATTGACGAACTGGTAAGTGGAAGCAGGATCCACATTGTCATCCAATTCACCAACGATCAATAGCAACTTCCCTTCTAATCTATACGCATTTTCGATATTAGAACAAGCGGCATATTCAGGGCCGATCGGCCAGCCCATCCATTGCTCATTCCACCATATTTTATCCATACGGTTATCGTGACAACCACAAGACGAAACCCCTACCTTATAAAATTCAGGATGAAACAAAAGAGCGCCAGCAGAAGACTGTCCTCCGGCAGAAGTACCATAAATACCGACTTTTTCGATGTCCATATAAGGATATTTAAGCGCAGCTGCCTTCATCCAGGCAATGCGATCGGGAAAACCGGCATCTTTTAGATTTTTCCATGCCACATCTTGAAATGCCTTCGAACGATTGGATGTTCCCATTCCGTCGATTTGCACGACTATAAAGCCCAGTTCAGCGAGCTCAACTAGTCCTGACGGATTAGCTGAAAATGATTTAGGGACAAAAGCACTATGTGGGCCTGCATAGATATACTCAATTACAGGATATTTTTTATTCGGATCAAAATTTCGTGGACGGACAATAATACCCCAGATCTCTGTTTTACCATCTCTAGCAAGCGACTTAAACACTTCAGGTTTGCGCCATCCCGTAGCCTCCAGATCCGAAATATCCGCTTTTTCCAAATCCATCACGATCTGCCCATCTGTTGCACGTCGCAATACGGCCTGTGGAGCTTGGTCAACCAGCGAGTAAAGATCTACAAATAAAGAATGGTCAGGATTAAATGTTGCTTGATGATTGGCTGTTTCTGGAGTGAGTTCTTTCAAGCCCTTACCGTCAAAACCAATAGTGTAATAACGGATTAAATAAGGATCCAACTCTTTATTCATGCCACTCGCCTCAAAAATAATCTTTTTGTTATCCTCATCGACATGAACAACTTTTCGTACTACCCAATTTCCTTTGGTAATCTGCTGTTTCAATGCGCCTGTTTTTGCATCAAACAGATACAGATGATTCCATCCGTCACGTTCCGAAGCCCATATGATGTCCGCTGTTTTTTTGAGATCATTGCGGTATTTCTTTCCGCTATAATCAATAAATGTAGCACTGCGTTCTGAAATAATGGTTTTCGTTTTCCCGTCCACAGCACTCAATTCTATCACATCGTACCGCTGATGGCCACGTTGGTTATATTCAAATGTGATTCCACTATTATCCGCCTTCCATACCAGTGCAGAAAGTGAAAATTGATTGGGTATCTGAGCAGGATCTACTGTTATCACCCGCTCCCCCATGACATCAATAATCGTTGGATAATATTGTGATAAAGCATCCCCAGGTTTGTTATAGTCTCTGGTCTGTAACTTAGGTTGTAATTGATCCACTGGAGAGGACTCCAATAAAGTCAACTGTCTGATTTCAGCCTTTCTCACTTTTGAAGCTGCCAATTTCTTTGAATCATTGGACCATTGGATACGAGCGCTATAATACTCCCCGGGACTTCCATCAAAGGTCAACTGTCGCTCACTCTTTGGATCCCCTTTTTTGCTAATGTATACATTACTATTTTTAATATAAGCAGTATAGGTCTTATCGGGCGACTCTACAGATTCCCCCTTACTATCATCCCAACGTGCTCCCCAGTAGCCATCCGATCTACGATCCATACCTGTCGTTGCGATATCGCGCGTTTTGCTCAGCTTATTTTCCTGTGCATTCCACTTCCAAATCACTTTCTCTTCCGTAAATTCAACTTCATTTGCCGTCAATACTTTCAGATCTCTCCCCCACAAAACACCCAATTTCACTTCTTTACCCAATTGAGCGGATAGCTGTTTTTCAATTGCATCAACATCGGTATCTATCTTTTTATGCGTAACCGCATCTACCAGATACAAGCTCCTCTTGCCGTCTTTTTTATGCAGCCGATAAGAAAAACTATCTCCTTTTTCAGACCAAATAATCTGTTGCGGCACTTGATACACCTTGCCGAATGAGCTTCTGATCTCTTTGGCACGTTTATAATCCTCCAATGTCCCTTGCGCCAATGTCGTAAGCTGAAATATCAGTAATAAAACAGCTGTTAATGTTATCTTCATATGTATTTTATTTTTTTATATCGTATGTGTTGATCTACCTTTAATTTGTACAGACAGGATAAAAAATTAAGTAAGACTAGGTCTTTACATCTTTCTGTTTCACAAAATAGTATAATGGGATCCCCAAAAGTGTGATGATAATACCTGGCCAGGTAAATTGCGGTTTATAGATCACCAACAGAATAATAAACGAGATCCCCATCAAAATATAGATAGCTGGTATAAAAGGATAACCAAAGGCCTTATAAGGTCTCGGTACATCGGGGCGCTTATATCGCAACCAAAAAATTCCGATGATGCACAAAACATAAAACATGACAACCACACAGGTTATCATATCCAATAAATCGCCATACTTACCTGTTAAACACCATATTGCAGCTATCACCGCCTGTAACCATAACGCGTAAGCCGGTACGGCATTCTTATTTAAGGTGCCCGTTTTCTTAAAAAACAAACCATCCTTAGCCATAGAATAATAGATTCTTGCCCCAGCCAAAATCAGCCCATTATTACAGCCAAAAGTGCTGACCATAATCATAATCGCCAAGATGGCAATACCAACAGGACCGAAAATTTCTTGCGCTACGAGCATGGCAACACGATCCTTAGGAGCGCTGGCCATCTCCTCTATTGTCAACACACCTGTATACATCAGATTGGTCAAAATATAGATCACTGTTACCATTAGCGTTCCCAGTGCTAAACTCAAACCAATGTTGCGTTGCGGATTCTTGATCTCACCTGCTACAGCAGAAGATGAGTGCCAGGAATCGCTGCTGAACAATGCGCCTACCGATGCCGCAGATATAGCTCCAAATGCCCCAAAAGTGGCATAATCTGCCGTCGATCCATCCGTATTTAATCGTTGTAGATTCCACATATGCTCTGAAGACCAGTTTTGATTCCACACCTCCAGATCGAAAGCTGCAAAACCAAAAATAACCAACAGCACCAAACTTAATATTTTGATCAATGTCAGCACTGTCTGTACTGTTTTACCATTCTTTACACCGCCTGTATTAATAAAGGTAAGCAGCACAATGACAGCGATAGCTAACACTTGAGCAGATGATATATGATAGTCACCCAGTACCAGCAAATACACATCTTCATCCAGTACCGGAAATAAATAAGCGGTAAACTTAGCAAAAGCAACCCCCACAGCTGCAATCGTAGCCGTTTGGATCACGGCAAAAAAAGTCCATCCAAATGTGAAACTGACAACCGGTCCATAGGCTTCTTGGAGATAAATATACTGACCACCAGCTTTCGGAAACATAGCACTCAGTTCGCCATAACTCAAAGCGGCGGCTAAAGTCATAAATCCGCAGATCAACCAAACCACCATCAGCCAGCCAGCAGACCCCGTATTTCGGGCGATATCCGACGACACAATAAAGATCCCCGAACCGATCATACTTCCCGCAACGAGCATTGTTGCATCCAACAAACCTAGTGACTTTTTGAAATCTTGACTATTTTCTTGATTACTCATAGATTAAAGTTTGGATTGCACTTATTTAAAATCATAAAATTTCCATTTTGCTTGATGGTTAGGTTCAAGCTTTTGGTTTGTCAATATCGCCCTCAGCATCTCCATCGGTAAGTAATTTTCCTTGATGACCCGATCATGAAATTCAGTGTAGGACATTTTCTCCGATCCTACCAATTCATCACTGATACTCAATAGCTGTAAACCACCGATTAAATAAGCCAATTGGTATAAAGGATCGTAAGAACCTTCAAATGATCGCTTCACCTCTCCATGTGCGTTTGCAGGTTCATGACCGACCTGATTGACTAAATAATCCACACATTGTTGTGGTGTCCATTCGCCCAAATGAAATTTAATGCTGAAAGTAATCCGCGCACAACGATGCATTCGCCAAAATAACATCCCGATACGTTCTTCCGGAGTCTTGGCAAATCCCATTCTATAGAGCAGTAATTCCCAATATAAGGTCCAGCCTTCGGTCCAGAATGGTGTATTGAAATTCTCCTCCCGATAAGGCTTATACCTTTTATTCATAAAATACTGTAGATGATGCCCCGGATTGAGTTCATGTTGCACCGTACCCAAAGAAAAATGTGGATTGTTACCGCGCATGCTCATCATTTTTTGATCATAAGTCATGGTATTGGTTGGATACGAAATACTGATCTCACGTCCTCCGGTAAAAAATGGATTCACCAACTGCCGTTCAGGAGTCATCATAATCATTCCCCAGGTCTCATCCGCCAATTCAGGAATTGCAATTAGCTCGTGCTCCTTGATAAATGCTTGGGCTCGATCATACAATTCATTGATCAGACCAGGTTGTTGCCCTTCTGGCACATAGGTGTTTTTAACCTTTTCCTGCGCGGCCTTCCAATCGTCTCCAAATCCCATCTCACGAGAAGCTTTTAATAACTCTGCCACACACCATTCCCATTCCTGATCAGCGATACGCAACAACTCATCCGCATTATATGCAATCATTTCTTCACGTAACTTTTTGTTGAGTGCAGATTTTCCGATCGGTTGCCCACCAATATTACTGCCATCATTAAAGACTTTCCAGTTGCTCTTTCCCTGCAAAGCAGTTTTATATTGAATCAGTTTTTCATTTAAACTTTCATAAGATTTAGGGACCCACCAGGTAAACATCGGGTCATATCCATTATAGAAATCGAACGCACTCTCCAAACGGACTCGCAATGACTCCACCATATTGACCAAAAAATTGACATCAGCAGATTCAATCGCGGCCACATTTTCTAGCTTTTGAATCGATTCAGAAACCTGATCAGTCGTTTTTTCTAACACTATGGCAACATCCTTTCCGACCACTGCGGCACCGCGACGACGTTTCTGTTCAAATTGAAGAATATTTTCGGCAAAGGGTAAATAGGCCTTCAGTCGGTTGTAAGAAGCGAATGTTTCTTTCAGCTCTTCTTGATGCCGCTGCACTTTCTGGCTCAGCAGAATATAATCAACCTGACCGTTTGTATTCAGTCTATTATAATCAAATTGTTTTAATTTAGCTAAATAGTCTTCATCGATTTTGACCAGTCTATTGATCTGCTCGGGAGAGGCTACCGACTGCTGAAATCCCCAATTTTTAGGCATTGGCCCATAAAAATAATTGACAGCCTGCAGATCATGTCGATATTGTATGATATAAGGCTCAATAGGTGTTGTGTGCTGATACAAATCCATATTTTGGGCATCTGTTAGCGAAGAAGCCATACAAAGCACTCCAAGGACTATAAATTTCTTTACGTTAGGGTAATTGTTGTTTTTCTTCATCATTTAGGCTTATTTTTGTCTATTGAAACCGATCCGGATTAAAGCCCGTGATATCTGTTTCGGTGGCTTTGTTGGACAGTAAGGCCGTGATCGCTTTTCCGTAAGCAGGTCCTAGACTCAACCCCATCATACCACCCGCACCAGCAATGCTGACATTACTGTATTTGGAAGTCCTGCCCAAATATGGAAGCCCATCTGGTGAACATGGTCTGTAGCCAAACCAAATATCTTTCGGATAATCAACTTGCAGATCAGGAAAATATTTTGGTATTGACTCGACGATGCCCTTTACCCGGTTGCTGTATATTTTATCATTAGCCGGACCTAATTCCATGGTTCCACTGAAGCGGATTTGATTATTCATAGGCGTCACCGCCACACGTGCTTCCAGCAACAGCGCAGCATGCACCATCTGGTTATTCCCCGTTGTATTATGCATGAAGGAGTATCCCTTTCCAGGCATCAAAGGCAACTTTAACTGTAATTTAGAAGCTAATGCAGGGAGAGAAGCTCCACCTGTTACGACAATTTCATCCGCATGAAATGTCCCTTTTGAAGTAATGATTTCAGACACCTTTTTACCTGAAAACTTGAATCCTGACACCGCTGTTTGATAGTTGAATCTCACCCCATGAGCGAGCAGGTAATCGGTCAATATTTTCATCAATTTTGGGGGGTACAAGATACCATCGCATTTGTATAAAATACCACCGATCGTATCCATTCGCAGATTAGGTTCTAAAGCCTGAATCCCTGCTTGATCAAAAACTTCCACATCCAATCCCAAGTTTTGAGCCTTTTCTGCCAATTCAATTTCTTCATGTGCGACATGGCTTGATTTATAAAGCATCATAATACCGTTCTGTCTTAGCTCAAAATCAAAACCTTCCTGTTGCGCCAATTCATCATATGAGCGGCTACTTGCAAGATTCAAATCACGTATAGCTGCTGCATTTCGGTTTACATGTTTTTCATTGGCATGTTTCAAAAACTTCAAACCCCAGTCTATCAATGAAAAATTCAATGAGGGTCTAACGTAAAACGGGCTTTTACTGTTTAGCATCCATTTTACACCCTGTGCTACGATACCCGGTGCTGCCAATGGGGTGAAATGGCTGGGAACGATCATTCCTGCATTGCCATAGGAGCAATTATCTTGCCCGTCACCCTTCTCCAAAATCTGAACTTCCCAACCATCCTGTAAGAGGTAATAAGCGGTGGATAAGCCTGCAATCCCCGCTCCTATGATAGCAACTTTTCCTTTATTATGTGTTGACACGTTTTTGATATTTTAATAATAATTACATAACCTGAAATCCTTCTTTGTACGGATCTTCGTCATCAATAATGATCTGACTATAGCCCGTAATTCTTGCCCATCCCTCTACCGAAGGAATGATTGCTGGCTGGCCCGATATTGTCTTCGTTTCTTCTTCAATACGACCGACAAATTGCGAACCGATATAACTCTCATGAACAAATTCCTCCCCCCTGCTCAACTTCCCTTTAGCATACCATTGTGCCATACGGGCAGAGGTTCCGGTACCGCAAGGAGACCTATCCAGTGCATTTTCACCGACCAACACCGCATTTCTTCCTGTAGAATTTTTTTTAGTGGGATTTCCCGTCCATTGTATATGGCTAAGACCATATATATTTTGATCTTCAGGATGAATAAAATCTGTCTTCTCATTAAGGAGACGACGAATAATCTTTCCATAATGAATGAGCTGACTAGCCGAAAAATCGCTGATATCTTTAAAATTCTTTTGAGGATCTATGATGGCATAAAAGTTTCCACCATAGGCGACATCGGCCACGATCTCTCCCAAGTCTGGACACAGTACGGTCAGCGCCTCTTTATAAAGAAAAGACTTTACATTCGTCAGTTTAACCGTTTTAACCTTCGGACCTTCTTGTACATAATCGATCAGGATTAAACCGGCCGGAGTTTCTAATCGCAGCTTACCCGGGACTTTTGGAATGACCAAGCCCTCCTCGATCGCAAGCGTCACAGTCCCAATGGTTCCGTGACCACACATCGGAAGACAACCACTGGTTTCAATATAAAGTACACCGGTATCATTATTGGGGTCTGTAGGCGGATACAGAATACTACCGCTCATCATATCATGACCTCGCGGTTCAAACATCAGTCCTTTACGAATCCAGTCATATTCTTCCATAAAATGCAGCCGACGCTCCATCATTGAGTTTCCACGCAACACAGGTCCTCCTCCTGCTACCAGCCTCACAGGGCAACCACAGGTGTGGGAATCAATACAAAAAAATGTTTTCTTCATCAATTGCTATACAAAATTGTCCTAAATACTTGTTTTTGTTACCACAGCACCATCTACGATACGTGCAATGCCTAATGGGTTTTCATTTTTCAACTCCTCTGGCAAAAATTCATCGGGCCAATTCTGAAAAGATAATGGGCGTACAAAACGCTTCACTGCATCTGGTCCAACAGAGGTGAACCGGGGATCAGTACAAGAAGGAAAAGGACCGCCATGTTGCATAGCATAAACAACCTCTACTCCAGTGGGCATACCATTAAAGAGCAGACGTCCCGCTTTATCTTTTACCACATTGAAAACATCTTGATGCTCCTTCACATCTTCCGTAGTCCCTGCAATTGTAATGGTCAGTTGCCCTTTAAGTTGTTGCGCAATAGCCAATACCTCTGCATTATTTTCCGCTTCTACCAATACCGCAAAAGGACCAAATACTTCCTCACTCAATACCTGGTTTTTCAAAAAATTGCTTGCCGTAGTCCTAATAATTCTTGGACGTCCCTGACCTAGAGTAGCTTCAATACGCGATTCGGCAATTACCGCTACCGCATTTTGGCTGCTTAACGTTATTTTATTTTTTTCAAAATGTTCATAGATCCCCTTATTGAGCATGGTACCCGGTGCTATAACAGCTATTTCCGATGCCAATGCTTTTTTAAACCGTTCTAGAGCATCACCTTTTACAGCTATAAATACCCCAGGGTTGGTACAGAACTGGCCCACACCCAAAGTCAGTGAAGCGGCGTATTCTTTTGCAAGCGCTTCCGCACGGTCAGTTAAAAGATGGGTAAAGGCAAATACCGGATTGATACTTCCCATCTCGGCAAATACCGGTATCGGTTCTTCCCGTTGGTTAGCGATATCAAACAGGGCTTTTCCACCCCAATACGAGCCCGTAAAGCCGACGGCTTTCACAAGAGGATGGGCAGTCAGATAAGCGCCTATCTTAGTATCCGTACCCTCCATATTGGCTCCGAGAATATGGCTAAATACCCCTTCAGGCCAGCCGAATCTCTTAATAACAGTAGCTATGGTATCGGCCATAATGGTCGATGTTTGGGAATGTCCCGAATGACCTTTCACAATCACCGGACAACCTGCACCAATGGCACTGGCCGTATCACCTCCAGCCGTAGAAAAGGCAAATGGAAAATTACTGGCCCCGAATACAACAACAGGTCCTATACCCAAATTGAATTTCCGGATATCACTTTTACCCGTTTCAGAATTTGCTAAATCGATACGGGCTTCCGTATAAATACCCAATGCAACCGCATTGGCATAACTGCGCCATTGCCCTACTGTCCGAGCCTTTTCTCCTGTAAGACGAGGCAACGGCAATGCCGTCTCCGCATGAGCAGTCTCCAAAAGTTCTGGGCCTAACTCTTCAATTTCAGTTGCAACGGCATGCATAAATGCTGCCCGTTGTGCAATCGTCGTAGATTTCAAAAATTGAAATGCTTCTGCCGCTATGCGAATACGCTCATCCAAATAAACTTGTGATTGATTCATTTTTTTTAATCCAATTTTTTTATGTAAAAACGAACTGTAGGCGAATAGTATTCACCAATCGCCCACAGTACTTTAACGCTATTCAACGAGCAGATCCTAATTTAACTGAGGACGATTAGCAATACCATCAGCAATAACTTTATTGATTCTCTCCGCTTCCTCACCTATCAACGGAAGTCTAGGTGCACGAAGGTGTGGCGTACTTATTCCTTCAGCTGTTGCCGCAAGCTTAATATATTGAATAAGCTTAGGGTGAATATCCAGTTCCAGCAAAGGCATAAACCAACGATAAATTTCTAATGCCTTATCGTATTCGCCATTTACGGCATAATTGTACATCGCAACAGTTTCATTTGGAAAAGCATCCACTAATCCAAAGACCCATCCATCAGCACCCACTAAAATTGACTCCAACGAGATGGTATCCACACCACCTAATATCTTAAACCGGTCTCCAAATTTATTTTTCATCCGGGTTATATTAGTCAAATCTCGAGTAGATTCCTTAACCGCAACGATCGTTGGACAGTCTTTCAATTCATCAAACATTACTGTTGACACAAACACAGCATAATCAACAGGATTGTTATAGATCAAAATAGGTAAATCTGTCGCATTGGCTACTGCTTTAAAATAAGTAACTACCTCACGGTCATCAGCTCTATAGCGCATCGGAGGCAATAACATTAAACCGTCTGCACCTAATTCCTTTGCTTTAACAGCAAAATTAACAGCATGTTCAGTTGTATTTTCTGCGATGTTTAATATAATAGGTACTCGGCCTGCAATAACCTGGATTGCATAAGTCAATAATTCAAATTTTTCATCCGTATCCAGAACTGCTGCATCACCCAATGATCCTGCAATGATAATTCCGTGCACCCCTGCTTTAATCTGTGCTTCGGTATTCTTAGCAAACATATCAAAGTCAATCTCACCATTCTCTTTAAAGGGGGTCAATACTGCTGGGTAAACACCCTTCCAATTTAATTCAGCCATAGTTGGTTTTTACTTAATTAGTTTAATATTTTCTTTTATCAAAGAAACCAACTATTAAAGAAGTAAACTAACCGGGTTTTAATAATTACTTATTGGATATTAACATTTTGAACTACCCGTAAAGTAAATTCCTATAATTAGCAACATACATCTTGGGCGAGATTCCTAGTATATTTCGAAAAACGCGGTTAAAATTTGTAATGCTATTGAATCCCGAGTCGTAAGCAACGATCGAAATGCAGTCATAATCTTTTCCTCCAAGTAAACGGCAGGCTTCCCTTACCCGCAATTCATTCAAATAAGAAATAAACGTTTTGCCTGTACTTTTCTTAAAATAACGACAAAAGGCCTGCGGTGTCAGATTAGCCTTTTCGGCTATTTCACTCAAGCAAATGTTATTCTTATAATTATTTTCAAGAAAATTGCACAAGGTTGTGATCCTAAAAGATCCAACTTCACCCAAGCCATTAGATGCTATTCCCGAAAGTGGTTTAAGATTGAATGAAAGTTTATTCAAAGATTTCAACAAATAAAAAAAACTGACCAGCTGTCCCAAACTATCCGAATTCTTGAGTGCTTCTATTCTTCGGCTCACTTGTGGCAAGTATATTTTAGGAACTTTAAAACCCCGGCAGTTATTGTCAATAAAATCAAGTAATGTGCTTAATTCGGGGACATTCAAAATCTTTGACAATGTTCCTTTTAAACTAAAGAAAATAGAAATAGATTGAACATACCCGTGTAACAAATCATTTTTAAACACATGTGCTTGGTTAGACCCTAAAAGGAAGATATCATCCTTTTCAAAATAATGTACATTATCATCTACTAGCAATTGTCCAGCTCCCGCCTTAATCCAAATTAACTGATACTCCTCATGACAATGCAAATGAGGGTAAAACTTATCCAAAAAATCTTCCTGAATAAAAACGCTCCTATCTTTGGGAACAGGAACCCGATATTGAATTGGTTTCATAAATAGATTGGTTTGTAATAAATGTCATTTGTACATTAAATTTATGGTTTACTTGTTGACAAAACAAATATTTTGTTGCTTTATATCAATAACATGCTACACATTGTTAAAATCTGGTAATAAATAAAGGACTTAATAAGTCAAATTTGTAACAGTTCACCTGATACCCTATTAAAGAATAATGAATCTCTAAACTTTGCAAAATGAATTTAAAGAAAAGTTGTTATCTCCTATTTACTTTATTTTACCTCCAATATAGTATTCCGGCATTCAGTCAGCAGGATGAACATCCGGTATGGAAGGCAACAAAAAGTCAGCCTGCGACTTTAGGCATAGACCAGGGAGCCAAAAGCTTTGGCTTAGATGGGCTAAAAATTAAAGTGCTCCGTACATCACAAACTTTATCAGCCTTCCAACAAGTAAATGGTGATGATGCTTTCGATTATACTCCTGTTGAAATGCTCCATAAACGTGACCGTAATAACTTTTTCCATCTTGGCGATATCAACATCAGTCTTAAACGACAAGGAGAGACCCATTGGTCAAGTTATTCTTCGGCTAAAGACCGTAAAAAAGTCATTGAAATAACGCCCTCAAAAACAGTTCTGGCTGCTGCCGATATCACTCCGACATTAGGAGATATTCCTTTAAAAGTTGTGCGAAGTTGGGAAAATGTAAACGGCGATCTGATCTTAAAGTTTCAAATCACCAATTCTACCGATCAACCTATTGAAATCGGTGCTTTAGGAATACCGCTACCCTTCAATAACAATATGGATTGGAAAAACTTGAATCAGGCGCATGCACAAAATGTGTTTTTCGACCCCTACATTGGAAAAGATGCAGGTTATATGCAAGTGAACCATTTACATGGAAATGGCCCAAGCCTATTGGTTCTACCATATGCCAATGCAGGATTTGAGGCATACAACCCCTTAAACACTGATCCTACACCAAAAAGTATTACTTTCGAAGGTTTCCATGAATGGATGATCCATAGTAAAGCACTTGCAGAAACAGAGTGGAAAGGAGTAGAACAATGGAATACACCAACTTCGACCCTATTAAAACCGAATGAATCCAAAACATTTGCACTCAAGTTTGTACTCGCGCCAAGTATCAAAGAAATCGAAAATACGCTTTTAAAAAATAACAGACCTGTGGCAGTTGGAGCTCCCGGGTATGTCGTTCCATTAGATAATCCGGTCAAGTTATTTATCAAACATAGCAAAGCCATTAAAAACATTTCGGTCTATCCTGAGGGCTCTTTACTTGTTACTAAGCAAAAAGATACACCTCAGAAATGGCATCAATATGAGGTTAAAGGTCAACAATGGGGTCGTGCACGATTGACCATTACCTACCAGGATGGCATCGAACAAACCATCCAATATAAAGTCATCAAGTCAGAAAAAGATGTGGTCAATGATCTTGGCAACTTCTTAACGACGGCACAGTGGTACGAAAATGATAACGATCTTTTTGGAAGGTCTCCCGCAGTTATCAGTTACGATTATGAAGAGAAGAAACTAGTCACGCAAGAACAGCGAGCTTGGTATGCGGGCTTGAGTGATGAGGCCGGAGCAGCTAGTTGGCTAGCTGCAATCATGAAGCAGGTCTTACAGCCTAATGCCAAAGAGATCGCCAAGTTAAAACGCTTTGTCAATGAAACCATGTACGGTCGTATTCAACATAAGGAAGGTGATCAAAAATATGGTGTGGTCAAAAGTCTATTTTACTACGAACCAGATTCCCTGCCAGCAGGTACTTACCAAACAGATATCAATTGGAAGACTTGGTCGGCATGGCCTAAAAAAGAAGCGGATAACATTGGACGCTCCTATAACTATCCCCATGTTGCGGCGGCACATTGGGTCATGTATCGGCTCGCTCGCGATTATCACAATCTGGTGCAAGAAGAAAACTGGGATGTCTATTTAGACCGAGCTTTTCAAACCAGCATGGCGATGATTGAAAAAGCCCCCTACTATGCACAATTTGGTCAGATGGAAGGCAGTATATTTTTGCTTATTCTCCATGATTTGCGTCGGGAGGGATTAACAGATGCGGCCAATAAATTGGAAGCGGCGATGCGTAAACGTGCCGAACATTGGAAAAGTCTTGATTATCCATTTGGAAGTGAGATGCCCTGGGATTCTACAGGCCAAGAAGAAGTATATTTATGGTCTCGATACTTTGGTTTTGACGACAAAACTCAAGTTACCTTAAATGCCATTCTTGCTTATATGCCTACAGTACCACATTGGGGATACAACGGTAGTGCGCGCCGGTATTGGGATTTTGTATATGGGGGAAAACTATCCCGCATCGAGCGTCAACTTCATCATTATGGTTCCGCATTAAATGCTATCCCTGTATTAACAGAATACCGAGATCACCCTGATGATTTCTACCTGCTCCGCGTAGGTCATGCAGGTATGATGGGAGCATTAGCCAATGTAACTGCAGATGGTTTTGGTCCCGCAGCATTCCATTCTTACCCCTCTACTTTAGCTAATGATGGTATATCTGGCGATTACGGGACTGGGTTTTATGGCTATGCCGTAAACTCAGGCACTTACATCATAGAACATCCAGAATTTGGCTGGTTGGCATTTAGTGGTAACCTGAAAGCCAATAAAAATAACATCGAAGTCGCAATAAAAACAGCTTCAAAAGGCCGTGTTTTTCTTGCCAAAGAAAATTTATGGTTAACGTCCGATGCCGGAGAAATTGAAACACTCACCTACAATCTAAAAGATAAAACTGTCTTCTTAAACTTTAATACAAGTCAATCCGCGATAGTACCAAATATTTTGCTGAATATCAATCCGGAAAGTGGCTATGAAATTGAAGGATTTAACAAGGATAAATACAACCGTTACCATATACCCGCAAATACGAATACCGTGAAACTTATAAAAATAAAGTAATAGCAAGGTCATTTATCTTCTTGCAGAAAAGCCCTGTTTAGAATTAAACAGGGCTTTTTAGTGTTTCAAATTTCTGCCTCAATTTTGAGTCATACTCATATTTATTATTTCACATCGAATAAAGCATTCTTCCTACGAAGATGAGTTTTACAAAAACCTATCTATTACCCACCTGTATCTTCATTTTAAAAGATCTGTTAGCTTGATAAATGTAAAGCAAACACTTATTATTTATTAAACATTCTATATCTTTAAAAAATCACCGGTTTTAAATATAAAATATGTCTCCAAACGAGGTGTCGTTTAGCGTATAATGTCTATCTATAAATAAATGATATTTAAAAATATTTGATATTTAAAAATCTGATGACAAGGGAAATAGCAGCATTTGTTTTGGTAAATAAAAAGCCATTTTTAACCAAGATAAATGCTGTTGAATGGAAAAATCACAACAATGAACAGTCATAAATTTCATCAACTATTAATTTCAATACTGCTTCTATTGTATTGTACACAACCGTGGAGTGCAGTAAGTCAAATCACGAATTCGAATATCAATCAGCAAATATCGAACAGTTCGGTTAAATCAATCTTTCAAGATAGCCAAGGCTACATGTGGTTTGGCACATTTGATGGATTAAACCGTTACGATGGTTACGAAATCAAAGCATACCGCAATCAGCTGAATCAGACCAATAGTCTTCCCCACAATTATATTTATTGCATTGTAGAAGATCAATTAAAAAAATTATGGATCGGCACAGGACAAGGCGTTGCTATTTATGACCGAAATTTTGATACTTTTTCCCTTTTGTCTTTCTTAGACTATGACAATCCTGAAACGAAATATATCATGAATGTTGACACAAAGACGATTCAAGTTGACAAAAAAAACAATGTTTATATTGGGACAAACGGATTAGGACTATTACTCAAAGAAAATAACCGGGATAATGCCATCCGTATTCCATTAAAATTTGACAAAGAAAAATCGGTAGTGGATTACTCCGTTCCTGTAATCCATATTGATAAAAAAAATCAAATCTGGGTATTTATTAGTGACAGAGGTTTATATCGATTCGATATTCAAAGTCAAGAATTACAACTTATCAATCATGATATTCTAGAAGCAACAAGTATGGCCAGTAATCAAACAGGCGATATTTTTATAGCAAACTACCACGGTGTATACACTTTTCATAACGCATCTCGAAAAATATCAAAAGTATTTCAAAAAAAAATAAGTTCAGATCAGGTCAATCAAATAACCCTAGTCAATGACAATCAGTTATGGGTTTCTACCCAAGACAATGGCATATCCATCATCGATTTAAAAACCGATAATGTGCGCTATCTGAATCAGTCTTCCTTAGCTCCGCATGCCTTAACGAGCAATGCGATCTATACGACCTATGTAGGACAAGACAACAAAAAATGGATTGGAACTGCTAAGGGAGGTATCCATTTGATTGATGATCAGCAACTGAATTTCCAATCACAGCAGGATATATCATTACAAAACAGTACTAACTATCCAAAATTTGTACGCTCCTTTGCTCAAGTTGATCCATCCACACTTTGGATAGGCACAGAAGGAAATGGACTGTATATATGGAACCGTTCCACAAACCTATTTCGAACTATAAAAAAAGGGGATCAGAACTTAACGGACAATGTTATTAATAATATTTTAGCAGATCGTAAGGGTAACATCTGGTCAGCAACCGACAATGGGATTGTCCGATATGAGCAACATGGTAAATCTAAAACCTACAGCTGTATTGCTAAGAGTGGATTGATCAATAGTAGCGTACAGATTCTATTAGAAGATGCTGCAGGAAATATTTGGGCAACTACTTTTTCAAATGGATACCTCTACAAATATAACCCAATCACAGATCGATTCGAGCAATTCAATGATTCCTTAATCGATCTGAACTGCTTAATCGAAGATAAATCAGGAAGTCTTTGGGCTGGAAATTATAACACATTAATAAAGATTAATAAACAATCGCAAACTTTTGAATCTTATGACATTGGAAAACCCGTCCGTTCAATCTATATCGACAGCAAAGGTCGTATGTGGATCGGCACCGAAGGTCGTGGACTGATTGAATTTGATCCAAACATCAAAAAAATAAAAGTTAATTATTCCCAGAGCAATGGACTCTCGAACAATTCTGTTTTAAATATCTTAGAAGATCGGAAAGGAAATTTATGGTTAAGTACTTTTAATGGTCTGTCTAGATTTAATACAGCGACAAAAACATTCACAAATTACGATCAAACAGATGGTCTGCTGAACAATGAATTTTCGTATAGTGCCGCTCATAAACTAAGTGACGGACAACTCATCTTTGGCGGTATCAATGGATTTGACTTATTTGATCCTGACAAGATCCAAGCCAGAAAACACATACCATCACTGGCATTGACTGCCATCAAAATTAATAATATTAAACTGAATGACTCCACTCATCAGGTTCAACTCAATGATAAACATCAGATTTCCCAAATAACATTATCCTATGGATCATCAATATCCATTGACTATGTAGCCTTAGAGTTCGCCTCACCCCACAAGATCAAGTACAGGTATATGCTGGAAGGTTGGGATAAAAATTGGAATGATGCAGGAGTCTCCCGTTCCATTAATTATAATAATCTATACGAAGGAAAGTATACATTACTGATCAATTCAACAGATACTGAAGGCAAGTGGACAAAAAACATTGTAACGCTAACGATCCGTATATTACCCCCTTGGTACCGCAGCTGGTGGTCTTATCTCATTTATTTATCAGGGATAGCATGTGCCTTTTATTACTACAATCGCTATCGAAACAAACAAACGGCACTCCAATATCAGGTTGAAGTTTCGCAATTGCATGTCATCAAGGAACGGGAAATTTATGAAAAAAGGCAAGCCTTTTTCACGAACATATCACATGAATTCAGGACGCCACTTACTTTAATTATTAATCCTATAACAGACCTGTTGCAAAGCGATGAAGATAACCGGAATTCAGCCACATTACAAGTGGTGCACCGGAATGCCAAACGCCTTCTAAGTCTTGTCGATCAATTATTAATTTTTAGAAAAGCGGAGGAACAGGGTGAGAAACTTCACATTAGTCAATTTAACTTACACCACTTTGCAGAAGAGATCTATTTCTATTTCTCTGCACAAGCAAAACTACAGCATATTGATTATCAATTTTCTGCAGATCATAACGACATTATCATCCAAGCAGATAAAGAAAAAATAGAAATTGTACTTTGTAATTTAATCTCAAATGCCTTTAAGTTTACACCAGAACATGGTCAAATCACTTTTACTATAAAATGTCATCCACAGCATATACAAATATTGATCAAAGACTCCGGCATCGGAATTCCGGATCATATCGGCGATAAGATTTTTGAAAAATTTTATTCCGACAACCGCAATGGAACAAAAAAACAGACTGGATTTGGAATTGGCATGTATTTGACCCGAACTTTTATAGCGATGCACAAAGGAGAAATTTCCTATCAAAGTTCGCAGGAACAAGGAACTGTCTTCGAGCTAAAGCTTCCCTTACTAAACGAAAACTATCAACAGGACCATTCATCCAATCCAGCTAGTAATTATACCGCAACGCTAATGGAAACATGGATCTCTTCACCAACAGAAACAACAAACTCGTCTAATAAGCTTCATTCTGTTAGTCCTAAAGTAGGTTTATTAGTTGTTGATGACGATGATCAGCTACGAGATTACTTGGTTAAGCTTTTTGAAAATGATTATATGGTCTATCATGAAGCAAACGGCATCGATGCATTATCTACCATTAAAAGTAAGCAGCCCGAGGTTGTGATCAGCGATGTAATGATGGATGGTATGAACGGTATAGAGCTCTGTCAAGCTATAAAATCCAATTCATTATCCAGTCATATTCAAGTTATCTTACTCACCAACAGTGCTTCTTCCAGCACTAAACTAGAGGGGATCCGGTTTGGGGCAGATGATTATATGAGCAAACCATTTGATGCGGCTGTACTGCGGGCCAGAGTCAATACGCTAGTCAAAAATCGTCAGCATCTACAAGAGTTTTTCTTCAATGCAATTACCCTTCAGTCCAATGCATTAAAAATAACCGACAAAGACAAAGATTTCATTGAAAAGTGTATTCGCATCATCGAAGAGAATTTATTAGAAGATTTGAATGTAACATCATTATCTGCAAAAATTGGTATGAGCCATTCCAATTTTTACAAAAAGATAAAAGCCATATCCGGACAAACAATAAATGAATTTATCCGATCGGTCAGACTCAAAAAAGCGGCAGAAATACTAATCAATACGGACGCAAAAATTAATGAAGCTGCTGATATGACTGGGTTTTACGACATCAAATATTTTCGAGAACAGTTCAAAAAGCTATTTGGATCAAATCCTTCCGATTATGTAAAAAAATACCGAAAAGCATTTCAAAATAGAAATCGGCTACCCGATTAGACAATTCAATTTAAAGCAGACTTTTAAGGTGAAAAAATCTGTTTCAAATTGTTTATAACACATTTAAAACAGACTTTTAATGTTCCAGACAGGCTGATTGGTTGATATCAATTTTCTAAACCTCAAAGCAATGCGGTTGATGAACGTCAAATTTTTATTTAAATACATCAAGCTTCCATTGATCTTTCCACGAAACGGTTATCTGACCATCCTTAAGATCAATCGGGAGCCAGATGTAGCGGCTATCCAACAAATTTTTAGGCTTCCAGCGGTCCGCCATAAAAATAAAGGCGTCCTTCTTTCCCGCAACAGGTAAAACAAAAGTAGATTGCGCGTCAAAGGTAATTTGCGCGTCGTGGCCACGCATCGGATCTCCTAAAGAAGTCCAGGGGCCAAAAAGATCATCTGCAACATGCAATTCCGCTTTATTGGGTGCCCAACCTGTACAACCGCTTGTAAACAAATAATATTTTTTATTGTATTTAAACAATGCAGGAGCTTCGCGATGATTTCTGAACAATAATTTATCTGATGTTGTAGGAGCCAAATAATCAGGAGTCAACTTTGATAATCTCAATTCGTAATTCTCATCTGAAGAATAGATATGATATGCAGTATCATCTTCATCCACAAAAAGTCCCATATCCCTAGACATATGACCATTAGGTCTAAAGCTGTCTACCAATTTAAAGGGACCTGTGGGAGAATCACTAATTGCAACCGCAGCCCGCGCCGCGGCATAACCTTGACCCTTTAACTCGAGATGAAACCACATCACAAATTTTTTAGTCCTTTTATTATATATAACCTTTGGTCGTTCTATGATACAACCCCAAGCAATATCACTCTCCTTATCATCTGACGGAGAAAAGGCCAATTTCTCAAAAGTCCAGTTATAGAGATCTTTAGAAGAATAAACATTGACGCCCTGTGATTCAGTTCCCCCTCTTTTCTCACCATACCAATAATAAGTACCATTATGATGTACAATTCCACCACCATGTGCATTTATGTGGTTGCCTTGATTATCCTGCCAAAGTTCCCCGGGTACGAATTTTTCTTTCTTTTGCTGTTTATCAATCTTTTGATATACCCTGACATAATCAATCTCATATTTGGCAGGTAAGAGATTTTCATCAACTTCTCCTCCGTTGATACCGCCTAAAGCTAAATTAAGTAAGATATAATGTGGCTGTTTAAAAGGATTAAATCCTGTACCGTCACGGTTTGTCAATTTAGCCAGCTTCACTTTATTCATCAGTATATCATCCACATACAAAGCGATCTCATGTTCATCCCAGTACATAGTCCAAACGTGAAATTTTTCGGCCCATTCTTTTCCCCCTAAAGTAGAAACCGCTTTTTTCTGACTATGCCAGTTTGCCTGCCATCTCTTCTCCGTGCCAGAAGCAATATTTGCTAAAATATTACCTTTATAATATTCCATAATATCTATTTCCCCGTTAGAAGGCCATTCTTTTTCGATTCCTAGCGTCCAAAATGCAGGCCACAACCCGTTACCCACGGGAATACGGGCCCGCATTTCAAAGATGCCATACTTCCAGCTATGCTTGTCAGATGTATTAATCGATGCAGACGTATAGCTGATACCTGGTCGCGAAAGCGCCCAATGTGGACTGTCCGGTTTATAAGTAGGATTAGGTTTAATCTCTCGTCTAGCTTCGATAGTCAATATTCCGTCTTTACAGGATACATTTTCTTTTTGATACCATTGGTCTTCCTGGTTACGCATGAACCCCTCCTCAAATTTCCAATTTTGATCATTCACAGATCCGTTTTCATCAAAATCATCAGACCAGACCAATGTATACCCTGCCTTAGAAACATGTTGTGCATTTACCTGTATAGTAAGATGCAATAGAAAAATCAAGTAGTATAGTTTTTTCATGAATAAAATACGTTATTTAGTAAAATCCTTTTAAGCCTCTTTCTCCTAAGATCGCGCTTTGCATAAAAGATCCCCCATCTCATCGTGTCATGGAGGGGGATACTAGGCAAAAAAAACAATTCTTTAATTGATGTCTACAAGTAGGTTCACCTATCAATAGCCTGTTGCCCCATTTCCGGCAACCAAAGGCCATCCCGGATTCTGGTAAATAACCGCATTTTCAATACTACCGTCTACCGAAGTAAGTTGAAAATGCTCAATGGCTATAGGAGATAGGTAATGCGCCATCGCAAATTTAATTCCTGCATATGACAACGCATTACTGCGGACTTCCAAAGGACGCAGATAAATACTTAAAGCCGGATCGGAGACAACAGATTGATCACTCGAAGCACCATATTTCAACTGTGCCGCCGTATACCATTCCTTCATAGGCCCCCAGAGTTTAAACCCTTCATAATGATCTGGAGTCGTAATTAACTGATCCATTGCTCTCCAGCGTTTTAGATCCATTAATCGTAAACCCTCGGCCATCAATTCGTTTCTGCGCTCCCTGCGGATATTATATAAGGTCGGTGAAACAAAATTTCCAGCAGAATAAACGCCCCAGTCTTTCTTTTCCAAACTCATATTTGTTGCCGCAATAGTTGCATTAAAATCAGGATCCACCTTTGCCCGGGTTCTGATTGCTCGCCAATAAGCCTCCGCTTTTCCATCCAGATTACCATTTTTTTCATAAGAAGCCTCAATATAATTTAAATAAGCTTCCGCAGCTCTAAACGTAATACTTCCGGTATATCCGCCATTATTATTTGTCTGTAGACCATCATAGGAAATACCTTTACGGATGGTGTATCCTGTTGTATAACGACGTTCCCAATCTGTTTCCCATATGCTGGGATACGGTTCCACCAAAGTATAATGTGTACCTGCGCCAACATTGATCAGCACGTTTTTCTGTCCCGGTTCTTTCAAAAATAACTGCAATCGACCATCACGGTCTTTTCGCACATTTGCAATGTAATCATCCCCATGATATCCGCTACCGGAAGCATATACCGGGAGTCCATTTTTCATTAAGAAACTCTCGACCATACTACGCGTTAAACCAACCGCATAATTACTCCGTTGCTGATACACCGGAACATTATGGGTAACCAGATTTTGATTGTACTGGCGCCATAACAATACTTCACTGTAGTTGGACATATCCACCGCACCAAACATGCTGAAATAAGGATTTTCATTATTGGCCGATTCAATGATTCCAGTATTATTGACCAGAGCAACCGCATCCGCAACCGCGGCGGCAGCAGTCATGGATGCTGACAAGAAAAAGTCAATTTCCCCATCAATACTTCCAGAAGGAAACGTATAACTTTTCAAATAATCTTTCGATTCCCCTGGCCAACCCGCACCCTTAGGTACAAAAGCAGTTCCTTTAAAATATTTCAACCAGGTACCTTCATATAAACCAACGCGCGATTTTAAAAGCTGTGCAACATGTTGTGATATTCGCTGTTTCTTTCCATCGGGAGAATTTGTCTTCAATAAAGTTATTGCGGAATCCAGATCAGACAGGATAAAACGTGCTACTTCATTTCGAGGCGCTCGTTTACTCGCTTCGATTAATATATTTTTATCCTTATCGGACATGACATTTTTAATGATCGGAAAATCACCCAATGCCTGCAGTTTTGTAAAGTAAACATAAGCTCTCAGAAAATAAGCTTCTCCTATATAATGCTCCACATTAGATGCATTACCCAGTAATTTTTTTTCCTTCCATTTTGGCACCACGGTGTTTATGAAATAATTCATCTGGTAAATATTTGAAAAATCCCAATCTCCACCTTCCGCTCCAACCCGCCATTGACCTGGAATAAAACGGTTATCTAGATTTGGCATGGCCATGTTATCCGTATTACCATCAATGCCAAATGTTCCAAATGACCAGGAACCGTGTGAAGGAAATACATCCGTATAACGTGCAATGGTATAAGCCGCTAATTGAGATTCTTCTGTCAGGTAAACTTCCGGGATGATTTGGGAAGGTGGATTAATATCCAAATATTTATTACAAGAAGAAAGACCGACCGCAGTTATCAATCCCAATTGAAATATATTAAAAATTTTATGCTTGAATTTCATGATGAATTATTTTTAAAAGGTTACACTTAAGCCCGCTGACCATACTTTTGTTAAAGGGTACACAGTACCGTTACTGCCTCCGTCAATGGTTTCAGGATCAAACATCCCCGCCACCTTCGATCCCGTCCATACGTTTTCTCCTGCGATATACACCCGTAAACGTTCGACACCGATACGATTGGTCGTCGCTTTAGGAATCGTATATCCCAATTGCACATTTTTTATTCGGATATAAGAAGCATTTTGCAGGTAGCGGCTTTGTATTTCTTGATTTTTAGAAGTACCAAAAGTCGGACGAGCATAGTATCCATCCAGGTTTTCACCAAGTACATTATCTGCAGTACGGAAATAATCTAAATGATCGACCAAACCCGTAGACCACCATTTATTACCTGTCGCTCCCCAGAAATAATAGCCTCCTTGCCATACATCACGTTTCATGACACCTTGAAAGAAAATACTGAAATCAAAATTCTTATACTCTGCATTTAGATTTAAACCAAAAGTGTACCTTGGTGTATTATTTCCGATGACGCTCAAATCACCTGGATTTCCTTCGGTATTACCACCTTTATCAATTTTCCCATCTCCATTTATATCTTTATACATCACATCACCTGCCGCCCATTGTGTACCGATAGCGGTCTGACCCCCATTAGGAAGCGATGCCAGATGACGATCCATTTCCTCTTGTGATTTTGCTATCCCAAGCGTCTGCAAACCCCAGATATCACCCCACCTTTGGTTTTTACGGTATTTATTTAATACACCAATCTCATTTGGATATCGTGTTATTGTTGTCACGTTATCCGAAATCAAAAACTTAGCACCATAACTTAATCCGCCTTTTGTCCGGTCATTCCAGCCAATAGTCGCTTCAAAGCCCTGTGTTTTCAAGTCCGTATTATTGGTCTCTGGTACTTGAGTACCCAATGTAACAGGCAACTGCGGAGCTGGGCCTACCATATCGTAAGTTCTACGATCAAATACTTCAAATGAACCTGAAAGTTTGTTATTTAGAGCGGCAAAGTCAACACCAATATTGGTGGTGTTAATAGACTCCCATGTCAATAGCGCACTGACTAATCCCGGAGCCGAAGCTGTATTAGGACGTGCATTATTGATTAACCAGCCGCCATTGTTTGTTCCCGTAGGTTGCACCACATAAGTTGGATACCATATTTCTGTATTCTGATTACCCAATTCTCCATACGAAGCTCTGAACTTAAACATATTGATATAGGGTAAAGCCTCTTCAAAAAAGGTCTCTTTAGCCACATTCCAACCAGCAGAAACAGAAGGAAACCATCCCCATCTACTATCACTTCTGAATCGAGAAGATCCATCATAGCGCAAATTTGCTTCGAAAAGATATTTATCCCTAAAATCATAATTTAATCGACCAAAAAAACCTGCAGAAGCCCATTTTTGATATTCCCCAGAAACCGATGGTACTACAGGATTGCCATTGATATCTGTTCCTGAAGCAATATTAATAACCGGTTGATCCGGCAGGATAATTCCATCCCGTTGCACGCCTAAATTACGGAAGGCTGTTTGTTCCGCTTGAAATCCGACCATCCCTTTAAAATGATGATCGCCCATGCGCTTATCATACTCTGAGTAAATATTAATATTGTAGTAATTCTCCTTCAATCCAAATTCGTAGACATTCGACGTATTTTTATATAAATAAGGATTACCATTGACATCATGATTATACAGTTTTTGAGAATCCCAATGGCGAAATTGTGTTGTCGTACGATAATTGAGATTAGCAATCGTTTTCCAACCTTTTAAAGGCTCCAATGTTAATTGCAATTGCTGATAAATGTAATCTTTGGTTGAATTATCCACCCCGCCCTCTTTCATAACCAAAGCAGGTGAAGGCGAACTATATAGAAATCCATTCGGGTCGTATAACGGGAGCGTGGGCCATCCTTGACGGCCTAAATCATCATAAAAACTATTGGTCAGTGCGGCTGGCCGTTCATAATCCTCTCTTACCAATCGCGCATTATAGCCAATTTGAAAAATGTCGGATACTTTTGAGTTTATCTTTGCCGAAATCGCATACCGATCATAATGATCTGTATTGAAGGCCATCAAACCCTGTTGTTTCATAAAATTTCCTGACAGATAATACGTTGTTTTATCCGATCCTCCGTTCAGGCTTAAGTTATGCTCATGTGAAAAGGCTTGATCCCGATACATCGCCTTAAACCAATCTACATTATCATTTCCGTATGCATACCCATCTGCCCAATATTGCGGATTGTCCGGTGATACAATAATTGAATTTTTATTTGATCCGTTTTGATAATCTAAAATGCGCTTCAGGTATTCCTCAGAAAAATGAGGCGTACCATTTCCATTGACTTCCGCCTGATTAAAATATTGGGCAAACGTGTAGGAATCCATCATCTTCGGCATCAAGGTCGGTTTATTCATTCTCAAGCTATTGTTATAATTAACAGTAGTCTTTCCAACCTTTCCCGATTTTGTTGTAACCAGAATAACACCAAATGCGGCTCTAGAGCCATAAATAGAAGCAGCGCCTGCATCTTTGAGGACAGATACACTTTCAATATCCTGAGGGTTGAGGGCAGCTAATGAGCCTTCTGATCCATCGATCAAGACTAAGGGTGAAGAAGAAGAAGTTCCGATCGTCCCTACACCACGAATATTTATCGTTGGGTTAGCTTCCAGACTTCCACCATTTTGCGAAATATTTAATCCGGGAGCAAGACCTTGTAACGCTTGAATCGCATTTCTCACCGGCCTATTTTCTAATTGCTTCGCATCAACAACAGCAACCGACCCTGTGAGATTTGTTTTTTTCTGTGTTCCAAATCCAACAACAACAACTTCATCCAAAAGGTCTCCTTCAGACTCCTTTAATGTCACATTTAAAGTATAAATACCATTCTTTGAATCGGTGACATCCTGTAGAACAATACGTTGTTTTTCATAACCAATAAAGGTAAATATAACAGCGTTGGCACCATTAATATTTAAGCTGTATTGACCATTTCCATCCGTTTGCGTTTTTAATGAAGATCCTTCGGCTGCAACCGTCACTCCAGGTAAAATACCTGTGGCATTTCTAACTATTCCCTGGATCTTGGTGATTTGTCCAGAGGCATAATTAAAGCCTAGCAACAGAAAAAAAAAGATAAAAAAACCTTTCCCTTTCCAAAAAAGTACATTTTCTTTCATAATTTATAATTGGTTCGTTTTAAACAGTCCAATATTATGAAAGGGGGCTAATGAAAGAGAGGGGCTAATTCGTAATTTTTGAGGGTGTAATTAGTTTAAACAAACATAATAATTCTAAACACCTATAAATCAACAAGTTTAAAGAAGGTGAATAATAACGAAAAATTACTTCATCCGATCTTTTTTTATGCCGATGAAACGCGCATGAAAACAAAATTTTTTAAATAATTTCCTCTTCGGAGAACTAAATGGAAAAATTTACTTAGGGATATAGACGCTTACAGATGTCCCCTTATTTTCAATCGAGGAAACCGAAAGTATGGCATGATGCAATTCAAAAATATGCTTGGCCAGCACTAATCCTAATCCGTTTCCATAGATCGCACCCACATTGGAGGCCCTATAAAAAGAATCAAAAATATGAGGCTGATCGTGTAACGGGATACCGATACCATGATCTGAAATTTTTACTACGACAAGATTTTCATGACAGACCAGTGAAATCGTGACCATTTTTTTATCCCCGTACTTACAGGCATTAGAAACAATATTACTGAAGGCAATATAAAAGAGATCCGGATTCACAAAGATATTCATCTCACTGCTATCCTCAGGAATATGCGAGAAATCCAAAAAAATCTCACAGTCCGGGTTCATGCTTTTTTCACTCTTCTGTACATCATATAAGAGTTCATCGATCCGGATCCACTGTTTGCTTTCGATCTTACCCTCAAATCCGGTACGTGACAAGAGCAAAAGATTATTGATGATGAGATTCATCTTTGAAGCATGTTTAGCAATTGCCTCGACCGAATAATACGCTTCATGATTTTTATCCAGATGATGCAAAGCCAGCTCAGCTTCCCCACCAATAATCGTTAAAGGTGTACGTAACGAGTGGGATGCATTGCCGATAAAGCTCTGCTGTGATTTGACCGAAATATCCAGTCGTTTCATCATGGCGTTGAAATTGGAAATCAATATTCCGATTTCATCATCATCATTCGAATAGTTATTTTTAACCCGTTTGTTCAGATTTGATATATCCACCTGAGTTAATTCCTTATTGATGGCTTTGATAGGTGCAAGCAGTCTATTGGCGAAATAAAAAGACAGCAGAACAACCAAGATAATCGCTAATGATCCACCTGAAATCAAAGTGTGATCCAGTATCTGTTGTTCATCATGTCCATACTCATCAACGCCCGCAGAAATAACCAATAGGTTTTCTTTGTGTAGAGAATCGACAAAAAATAGGGCTACATAGGAGGTTTTATGATGCAGAAACTGCGCTTTCCCTTTTACGATTGCTTCTTCATAGAAAGCATCAGGTAAAGGCAGATCGGGTTTATAGCGGAGATCGGTATGTCCTTTAACAATTCGCAACAGATAATCTTTACCCTCAGAAAGCTGGCGTAGATATTTTCGGGTTACTTCGTAGTACACCTTATTATTATACGCATCATTCTGTATGATATGATTACCGACAATAGTGGCATTTTCTTCCAGCCGGTGATAGAATTTGGTCTGCAGACTGTCCTTCGTAAAATAAGAAACGTATAGGGCGAAAGATACAATATAGGCAATCGAAATCGCTGAAAAAAGTACAATGACCTTCGTTCTAATTTTCATTTCTCAGTATATAGCCCATACCGATAACAGTATGGATAAGTTTCTTTTCTGTAGGATGATCTATTTTTTTACGCAGGTAGTTGACATAAACATCCACCACATTGGTACTCATATTAAAATCCATACCCCATACCTCTTCCAAAATATCAACCCGGGATAAAATCTTATTTTTATTGACCATTAGATATTCCAGTAATCGGTATTCAGTAGCCGTCAGAATTACGGATTTACCTCCACGTTGCACATTCTTACTGTCTCTATCCATAACGAGATTATCAATAGTAATGGTGTTACTGGTCGTGGTCTGCTGTCTGGCCTTTCGGGACTGCCGATTGATTCGCGCACGAAGTTCGTCCAGTTTAAAAGGTTTCGTCAGATAATCATCAGCATCACGATTAAATGCTTCAACAATATCTTCCGTCTGATTTAATGCACTTAATATCAAAATGGGCACGTCTTTATTCGTCTTCCGGATATTTCGACAGATCTCCAATCCGTTCATCCCCGGAAGCATCACATCCAAAATAATCAAGTCATATTGGTTAAGACCTGCCATTTTTAACCCCGTAAATCCGTCCATAGCGACACTGATTGAATGGTTTTCTCCTTTCAATCCCCTTTCAATCAACGAAATTACAGATGGCTCATCTTCAACTAGTAGGATTTCCAATTCTTTTTTATTTTAATGTAAAACAGTCACAAGTGATATACTTTCTTAACCCATTAACTTTTTAACCATCTCACCTTCTATTAAACATCGCAATAAGAAGGATCTCACAACTTACAAAAATAGGCAATTTCTTCGAAGCAATCAGCTCTAGTCTAGTTACTAACTACTATTATCTCAATATTTAATAAAGTGTATTATTATTTTCCCTTGCACGGCTAATCCATGCAAGCAGTTGACAGAGAACGACAAAGAATATTGTTAAACCGCATACGTAGGTCATAACCCCCGCTGTACCTCCGGCAGTTGCGGGATCTAAAAACGGATAAGGGTACCAACCCGTTATCGAAGCTCGGATAAACGTGTAGATGACCCACAAAAACGGGAATATCAATAAATAAAAGGCTTTGCCGGATGTAATCGGTTTTCGTGAAGGCCATAACAACCACCAGACAGTAATAAAAAATGGACCAAATTCATGCAGAATAAAATTGCTCCAGCTAAAATGGTCTGGGTCAAGTTGCGTGTTACGAAGCAGAACGGCAAATACAATCCCGGTTACCATCATATAAAGAACTGCTCCCGCGCGAAGATACCTGAACCATTCACCAAGTTGCTTATTTCTAAAAATTGCCACAGCCGCAATCAGGTAAGTAACCATCGCAATAAAATTACTCTGGATTGTAAAATAACTGAATCTGTTCCAGCCATAACCAGGAGATGTCGGATCCACATTCCAGGCGGTCCAAGGTTCAATCGCACCTAAAGTAACCAAAGCCATTATGATTAATACTACCGCATTAAGTCCTTTCACATTCTGAGGTAAAGCTGTTTGTTTCATAGTTTCTCAAATGTCAATTCTCTCAAAAATAATTAAAAAACTTTTAAATAGTGACCGAGTAATCTTATATCGTCTAAATACTATTAAATAACCCGTCAACAAAAGTTCTAATCGATTAACCATCTACTATCTAATTACTAGTATCTAAATACTACTTACTACCATCTAAATACTAATTACTACCATCTAAATACTAATTACTACCATCTAACTACTAATTACTAGCATCTAAATACTAATTACTACCATCTAACTACTAATTACTAGTATCTAAATACTAATTACTACCATCTAAATACTAAAAACGAACTGCTTTTAGATAACTAACTTTTATTTTACAAATAAAATTGCTTTATTTGCACCAGTTCATTCAGGCATAGGGAAGCAAACCCGTTTCCGTGACCTATAGGATCAACAATGGAGGCTTAGCTCAGCTGGTTTAGAGCACTACCTCGACAAGGTAGGGGTCACTGGTTCGAACCCAGTAGTCTCCACAAAAAAGAGCATCTGAATGCTATTCAGATGCTCTTTTTTATGATGTATTTTTATAATAATGCTACTTTTTCTTTTTTAACTGCAATCCATACCCCATAGTCCATTCGATAAAGTCCGCTTTTCCGGCATGGGCTTTAATAGAAACACCTGTAAAAATATCGCGATAAACTTTGTACCGAACCCCGGCTCTCAGATAGATCGGGCTACTCTCACCATTAAATTTATTACGGTGTAAATAGGCTCCAACATTACCATTAAGATATAATCTTGAATTCAGAACGTGATCAATGTAAAATGCCGGTCCGTAAGAAAATAACGCTGAAAATGACCCCGCTTTATCGCCTGCAACTTGTTTATCGTTACCGCTAGCGGAATAGAAAGCATCCATTCCGGCACCGATACGCCATTTATAACCCAAATGTTTACTATAGTAAGCGCCAAGTGTTGATTTAAAGTATTGCTTATCATTTTCACGATCAATCTGCTTAAATCCAAAAGCATAATTAAAATGGAGTTCCTGCTTATCTTCCATTGGGGGAATTGCCGATTTTCTAAAGTCAAAAGGTTTGCTTGAAGGGCTATATGCCACAGAAAGACTGAGCGGTAGTAAGTTTATTCCTGTATTGGGCAATGCCAGGGCACCATTGCTGAAATGATGAAAAGCAATTCCTGCTCCAAGTTGGAATTTTTGACTCAACCGGTAATTTGCCTGTACCCCAAGATCGATGTAAACATTGTTCTTACTGCCAATAATCAGATTTAAAGGATTATCCTCTTCGTTATAAGGATTGAACCGCCCAGAAAGTCCCAGACCAATTCGGTAATTAAAATTCCATTTGCTATCTACTTTTGGTTTAATAGGAATGGCAACAAAGCCATAGACTGCAAAAGGTTTACCCAGATGCTCCTGTCCAAAAGTACTGCTATACACTCCAATACCATAGATCGGGTAATTGTATAGTTCATTGTACACACTCGTGACAGAGTCACGGTACTGACTCTGAAAGCCAACGCGGAAATTAATACCACTGTAATACGAATCTGCAAGCGTTTCCTTTGTACGTTCATTCATCTTCAATTCACCGCCACTTTCATGTTCAAGCTGAAAGATCAATCGCGGTTTTCCAGAACCAACTGATTTGCTGGAATCCAAGGAGCTGGAAATGCGGGGACTGACCTGCGCCGTTAAGGCAAAGGAACTAAAGGTGAGCATGATAAAAATCAGAATTCGTATGATCATGAAAGGGATGTTAATTTAAATAAAGATTAATTTGTTTGCAAAAGTAGCAACTCCTAAACCAATTGCAAACACTATACACAAAATTTCAGCTTATCGCTCACATCGGAACAGGTGTATCAATCACTTTCTCCCCTCCGAATAGTCATATAGTGAATGAGTAATCTAAAAGTCTAAAGCCCTGAACTTCTAATCTTCTCACACGCTAACCTTCCATCCATCACAAAAAATGAGCCGATTACATGATGTAATCGGCTCATAAAATAAAACGATATGATATCGCTCTAAAAAACTATTTTTCCCACCATACTTTCGTGTGGTAAGTATCTCCCCCCATTTGCGCAACAGCCTTTGCATAATTATCTGGGTTAAACCTTCTGACCTCATTTTTATACATAAACCGCGATGGCATTACCCCATCATGAAACATATAAGGTGTTTTAGGCAGTTTTGGAAAACCCGTGCGACGATATTCAAACCATTGCTGATAATCCACCATAAATAAACTTAGGTATTTCTGCATCATGATGCGCTCCTGAGTACCATCAAATTTTGCGGATTCATTCTCAAAATAAGTTACCGGCACAACACCACCATATTGTTCTATCGAAGCTTTTACACCTTTCTCATACGCCGTTTTAGCTTCATTTGTCGATCCTAATGCTAAGTAAGTTTCTGCTTTGATAAATTCAACCTCAGCATAAGGCATGATCAGTTCTTTAACAGGAGTACCCACCGCTTCTGGATATACTAAATCTCCATTCGGTGTGCTCGGATTGAAGTTATAGGCAGAAAGATCGCCGGAATGCCCTGCCGGGATTCCACGATAGCCTATGCTCTCCACTTTACCATCTACTAAACGTGTCGCTTCTTTCATGATAAAGGGACGGCGAGGATCATTCAAAGCATTCAGATTGTCGACAAAAAATTCAGCCATTGCCGTAAAATTCACATAATCCTGTCTTCTTCCCCAAGCATAATCATAAGGAGCTAAGCCCGTCACCTGTACCACCGCTGCTTCCGCATTTGATTGAAAGATCGGATAATCGGCGGGATTGTCCAGCATCACTTTAATTTTTGCATAAGCATCCATACGCTTCGACTGACGTAAATAATAACGTAGTAGTAACGAATTATTAAATTTACGCCATAGCTTTTTATCATTCTTATACAGGATATCTTCCCCGTTCATGACAGACTCACCCTGATAAAGCTTGTTTGCCTCTTCCAATCCCTTTACCATATCCGCATAAATCTGTTCCTGGGTATCAAACTTCGGTTTTGTTATGCCACTTTCAGCCTGTAGACCTTCAGACAAAGGAACGTCTCCAAAACTATCGGTTAAAATACCTACGATATAGGCTTTCAAAGTCTTAGCAACAGCCTGATAAGCCTCATTATTACTTGTCAACGCAGCTGCTTCCATTTCGCGGATATTACGCAGATAAGCATAACTTGTATTCCAAGTGCCATCGCCCGACTGTTCTGTAAAATAGTAGCGGTGGATGCCATTCGCAGCGCTGGGATTGGCCAAACCTGTTTGCATAATTTCCCAGGTAAAGTCATTACTTCGTACCGTAAAATACGTACTCATGCCGTAAACAGTTGGCGTAATTAAAGAACCGGGTGTCACCTGTTCAATTTTGTTGGGATCTGTATTTAATTCATCAAAATTCTTGGTACAGCTTACAAGACTAGTAAGTCCAGCTAAAAATGCGATACCGATATATTTTTTATTCATCTCTAAATTCCTCCTTAAAAGCTCACTCTCAAATTAACACCATATGTTTTTGTGCTCGGCATTTGTCCCATTTCCACTCCTGGCATAATCGTAGCACCGTTTAGCGCGGCAGTCTCCGGATCGAACATTGGGAAATTGCTGATCATAAATAAATCTCTTCCGAAAAAGGCGATCGAAGCACTATTCACTTTCCAACGGGAAACTAAATTTTTGGGTAATGCCACTTCAAAACGTACTTCACGAAGTTTTAAATAAGAAGCATTAAAACTATTCGTCTCGACATTCGCACGACGGTAATAATCACCATACCAGGTATTGATAGGCACTTCTTTTGTATTTGGGCTGAAAGTTCCGTCAGCATTAGCAATCACACCTTCACCAGCGATCATTCCTGTCTCTCGTCCCTTCAATGTGTTGGTCAGTTTACCCTGTTCCGACATTTTATGGTGCGTTTGGGAATATACTATACCCCCATATTGTCCATCAATCAAAGCACTTAGGCTGATGTTTTTATATCGGAATTCATTGCTGAATCCACCCCGCCAATCGGCATAGGCATTTCCTATCTTCACCTTATCCGATGGTCGAACAGGAAGTCCTGATTTTCCATCAATCAGAACCTGTCCAGCATCATTACGTACCAGACCGTAACCCCACAGATCACCCGTAGATCCACCAACCGTTGCAATAATCTGTGCAGCGCCAAACCCACTAGAAGCAATAATCTGCTGCGGTGTATCTACTCCCTCACTTAATTCTAAGATTTTGTTATCATTCTTAGACCAGGTCAAGGTCGTATTCCACTGGAAGTTTTGATTTTTAACCGGTGTACCGGTTAAACTGATTTCAAGACCTTGATTTCGGATTAAACCGCCATTAATGATGGCAGAACTGTATCCCGTCGTCAGATCTAATGGCACCGTTAAGATCTGGTTCTTAGAGCGGTTGTAATAAAAATTGATATCAGCCGTCAATCTATTGTTCAGGAATGCAACATTCAATCCAGCCTCCGTAGAAGTCGAAATTTCGGGTTTCAGTTCCGCATTATGTAATTTTGAAGGAGCTTCTGCTGACCCTGGGAAAATAGAACTTGAGTAATATTTACTCGTTTGATAAGGATCTGCATCATTACCAACCTGTGCCCAGGATAGACGCAACTTGGCAAAAGAAATCGCCTTTGGTAAAGTCATCAGATCACTTAAGACAAAACTACTGCTCACCGAAGGATAGAAGTAAGAACGGTTTTCCGCAGGTAATGTTGAAGACCAGTCATTGCGAGCGGTAACATCCACATAAATTTTATCTTGCCATGATAAATTCACCAAACCAAACATACTTTGGATCTCTCTGCGTGTTAAACTATTACCGTCGGCTAATGCATTCGTCAGGGCATTACTCAATTTATAAATACCAGGTAAATTTAAACCTCGAGCTACCCCTACAGCTTCTTTGATATTCCGCTTCATCAAGTTACCACCCATCGTAGCACGGATCTTAAAGTCCGGAGTAAGTTGATCGTTATACGTCAATAAGGCATCAGTATTCGACTCTAAATAGAAGATATCCTGCTGTTTATAGTAGCCCTTAGGGAAATTTGCTGTATCCCAAGGACGGCGTTGCTCGCGCAGGTTAGAGTTCATATTCATACCAGAACGTACCATCAATTCCCATTTCGGATTGAACGTATATACACCTTGTACCATTCCATCAAAACCATTGCTATTTAGGCTATTGGTCATTTCATTTGCGATAACAAATGGATTTTCAATATAAGAACTGAAAGGATGGATCTGTTTAATATTCTCCTGACCTTTCTGCCACATCGGGCGATACCAATCCAAGTCTATACTTGGATTTTGAAAGATCATAAAGTAGGAAATCGACTGATTATTATACCCCGTTGCAGGCAGATTATCACTCGTCTTATTCGTGTAATTAGCTTTTAAATTTAATTTCAATTTATCACTAATTTGAGCACTTGTATTGAACGATGCTACCAGACGTTCAAAGCCTGTGTTCGGCATGATCCAATTATTCTTGGTATGTGTGATGGAACCGCGGGCCGAATATTTATCATTTCCCCCATCCAATGCCACACTGTTCATGTAAGTCGCTCCGGTTTTAAAAAAACCTCTTACACCATCTTTATAAGGCACCCAAGGAGTACGTGTAGCACCCTGTCCCTCCACTGTAGGATCGTACTGATAAAACAGCTGTCCATCAAATTTAGGTCCCCAGGCACTGGAAGTACCTCCCGTACTCGCGCCATCTTCGCTGAGTCCGTACGAATAGTAAAGCTCTCCCGCTGCATTCCGATTCAAGTTTCCCTGACCATATTCATACTGCAAGTCGGGCATCTTTAAGATATCTTGAAAACTCGTATTGGAATTGACCGTAACGCCCATCCCCTTCCCATTGCGCTTACCAGATTTTGTCGTAATGATCAAAGCACCATTACCAGCTCTGCTTCCATATAATGCAGTCGCAGCTGCCCCCTTTAGCACGGAGATCGACTCAATATCATCTGGGTTGATATCACCCAGACCATTCCCAAAATCGACCGGTACATCCTTATCTGCTCCGCTAGATCCGGCGCCATAAGCATCCGTTACGCCAGAACTAAAGCGACCATTTACCATAGGCACACCATCAACAACAATCAAAGCCTCATTTTTCGTCGGATCTAAGGATTGATCACCTCGCAGTGTAATTCTTGCCGTATTTAAAGGTCCGGAACTCGCTTGCGTAATATTAAGACCCGCAACTTTGCCCTTCATCGCATCCACCCAGTTGCTAGATGCGGCATCGGTCATCTGCTTACTACTGATGGTACTGACTGCATAACCTAGTGATTTTGCTTCTCTTTTAATTCCCAAAGCCGTCACGACTACTTCAGAAATTGCAACATCTGAAGATTCTAAAGCAATGACAACTTGCTGTGAATTAGAGGTAAAAATGCGCTGTACCTGCTGGTAGCCCACACTTTTAAAAGTTACCTGTTGATTCGGCAGGGCTTTAATTTCAAATTTTCCTTGTGCATCTGTCGTACCTACCGCCTTAGCATCCACCAATACCGTAGCGCCTATAACAGGAACATTGGTTTTTGCATCCACAATACGTCCAGAAACGATTATACCTTGTTGCTTGATCGCTAAAATTTCCTGTTTAGCAAAGAAATTGTTGTTCGCTTCAGCAGTAGTCATTCCTAATCCTGCGATCAAGAGCAAAGAGGTTGCTTTAGATACAGGATACCGATAAAATCTAGTTTTTTTATTTTTCATTCTTCATAAGTCTTCAAAACACAGCAAGCAATTGCAGGGTTGTTTAAAACTGTTGCAATACTACGCATGCAAGATCAATTGCGGGTTAAGACTGTGTTAACATAACATTATGTTTGACCATAAAGGCAAAAAGAACCTGGAGACGATGGATAATTATTAACTTGATTATAACAATCCATATCAGACGGTATCTCTAGAAATTAATAGAGATATGAACATTGACTCATCTTTCTCATGATGAACCATCTGAACTTTTGATGGTCCATATATTTCCACAGTCGACCTTTCTCATCGACACAGATCTTAATGAGTCAGTAGTCCATCTAGCGCATAGGATTTCTTTAAATGAGGATAGCGTTTTCGATATTCTGATGGTGTACAGCCAAAAAGCTTCGTAAACTGTTGTCTAAAATGTTTAACATCCCGAAACCCCACCTGATAAGCAGATTCGTTGACATTCGCTTTGGTCGTAATTAAAAGTTGTGCCGCCCTACGAAGTCGGATGTACCGGATAAATTCGTTAGCAGATTTTCCTGATATCGCTTTAATTTGTCTATAGAGATTTGAATGGCTCATACCCATTGTTTCGGCGAGCACTTTTACCGTAAAATCTTCTTCCAGCAAGTGTGCTTCAACCGCTTGGATCACTTTCTCCAAAAACTCTTTATATTCAACCGGAATTTTGTGGTCATTCGATTGCAACGTTATATGGCTATGGAAGTATTCATGCAGACGATTCCTATTCTGAATCAGATTGTCCACACGTGCCACCAGCATATCTTTATCAAAAGGTTTAGTAATATAATCATCAGCCCCCCCTTCAATCCCCTTCAGCTTTATTTCGGATGACGAACTTGCCGTCAAAAGAATTAAAGGGATATGACTCCATTGATTGCTCTTCTTAATTTTATGACAAAGATCAATCCCCGTACCTCCTTCCATCATAATATCACTGATGATGATATGCGGTTCTATTTTTTGTAAAATTGCTATTGCCTGCTCACCATTTTCAGCCTGTACGACATGAAACCTATCTTGAAACAGTTTATAGATATAATTTCGAATATCAGCATGATCATCTACCAATAGGATGATTTCTCGTTCTATCGGGATCAATCGATCTGAAACCTCGACATAATGACTATTTTTACGGTCGGCCTTTTCTGTCATAACCGGATCATTTAGCCCCATCGTTTCCCGGGAAGAAAAAGCGCTGTTGGAAACTTCTAAAATATGATCCTCATCATTCAGAATAGCATGCTGGGGCAAATCAACACAAAAAGTCATACCTCGATCAGCATTGGGGTGATAACTGATTTCACCTTGGTGTATTTCCACAAATTTTTTGACTAAAAATAGGCCTATTCCAAAACCTTCCTTTACCGTATTGGAAGAAGAGAAATCACGCTGAAACGGCTTAAAGATATCTTCCTTCAGCAAAGTCGGAGTACCCTTCCCCGAATCCGATATTTCAATGCGAATACCTGTAACCGTCCTGTTCAGATGTACGGTCACCATACCACCATCTTGTGTATATTTTAAGGCATTCTGCAAGAGATTAAAAAAACAGATTTCCAATTTTTCAAGATCCCCATAACATGGATAAGATTCGATATCCGTTTCCAACGAATAGCTTATATTTTGCGCATGTGCGATCTGCCGAAAACATAAAAAAACTTCTCTAACCAAACGTACGATATCCAAATGAACAAGAGATAATTCATCAAAGTTTCCTTCGGATTTTCTGAAGATCAATAATTTATCAACCAGATTTAGCAATCTCTTGGAATGACGATATACATCCTGAAGTTCTTCATAATCTGTTATCTGATCTTTGTTATCCTTCAGTAATTCTTTGATTGGATTTATAATAAGGGTAAGTGGTGTACGTATTTCATGCACGATATGCGTGAAAAATGTAACCTTTTTCTCTGTCAGTTCATTTTCCTTATCGCGTTCAAATTCAGCAGTCTTCAATTTGGTTAACAACAATGCACGATGCCGTACATACAGAAAATAAAGATATAATGCGGCAACAACAGCCATTCCATAGCCTGCATAAGCCCAGCCTGTACGCCACCATGGCGGTAAGATCTGGATCAAAATAGTGCGCTCACTTGAATTCCAATTACCATTTGCATCTGTCGATTTAATCCTTAAAGTATAAATTCCTTCTTTAAGGTGCGAATAATATGCTGCTCGCTGTTTACCTACATAATTCCAGTCCTTATCCCAGCCTTCAAGAAAGTAAGCATATTTAATCCGATCCGAAAAACTATAATCTAATGCGGCAAATGAAAAGGATAATACCGCCTGGCTATAAGGGATGGTCAATTTACTGACCTCATTCAGCGGATCTGTACCATAATGCTTATCAGAACCATATGGTTTATTATTAATCTGGAGTTGCGTCAATTTGAGTGGAGGAAAGACTGCATGGACCAAAAGATCACGGGAATGAAACAAATTGAATCCTCGAATACCTCCAAACACCAATTGTCCATCGAACAGTTTCAGCGCGGCATTGTAATTAAATTGATTGCTTTGCAATCCATCGGATTTATAGAAATTTTGGAATAAGCGCGTTTTGGTATCAAATTTCGATAGACCATGGTAAGTCGATATCCACAAATTGCCAAAATCATCTTTTAATGCATTTAATAAGGTATTACTTGGCAATCCTTCTTTTTCTGTGTAAATTTTAGATTGACCCGTCGCTATATTAAAGTAACGTAGCCCGCCCCCCTCGGTACCTATCCATAAATGATGACGATCAGCCTGCTTGATAAACCGGACAGGTGTACCCACTGCATATGTTTTAAATTGTCTTGTTTGCAGATCCAAGCGGATCAGTTCAGACCAGGAGCCCATCCAGAGGATATCTTCCCTTTCTTCAAAAAAAGTAAGCACATCATATATCGGTAAGTTCAAAGGTTTAAACTGATCTTCCCTTACATCAAAAAGATAAACCTCTCCTCCGCCTAAAGTCGATGCCCAGATGCGTTTTCGGCTATCTTTAAACAAACGCCAAGAGGCTGCATTGACATATTCGGTTTGAGGATAATAACAGGTATATGATTTGATTTGACCGCTAGTCATATCTAATTTAAAAATACCGGAATCATATGTCCCGATCCATAATTGATGATGATCATCCTGAATAAGTCCCGTGACAAATGCACGCTCTGATAAAAGCCGTGAAGAATTGGGGTACGGAACAAACACTTTCTGTTTTATATTCCACTTTAATAAACCAGAACCGTCCGTACCGACCCAAATATGATCATGATCTGCTTGCTCCAGCACAGAAATAAAATCTCGTGCACTCGTCTGGTTATCCTGGGAATGATGTTTAACCAATTGAAATTTACCCTTCTGCGGATCGATCACATTCACTCCCCCGCGAATCGTACCTAACCATTTGCGTCCCTGAGTATCTTCGTATATAGCAACAACAGCATTGCCCGCAAGTTTTTTTTCATCAAACCCCGTATTCTTCTCGATTTTTTTGGTGTCCATATTAATCTTCTGAATGCCATCACCATCCGTGCATACCCAAATTTTACGATCCTGGCCAAAATAAAGATTAACAATCCGCTTATTACTGAGGCCATTTTCCAAACCGTAATACTGAAAGGCATTAGCATGGCAATCAAAGTGAGTGACCGACCAGCCATTTGAAAACCAAATACCTCCATCACTAGAAGCAGTCATCAATGTTGCATTAAAATCTCCCTGTACAAGAACTTGAATACCGTTGTTTTTACGATCATACATCGCTAAGCCCACCCCATGTATCATAAGCATTAATCTTCCATCGAAAGTTTTACAGATTGAACTGACACTGTATGCTTGATCACTTACTTTTCCTGAAATATACAATGGGACAGTATGCGCCCTGAGACCTTTTCCGGTCTTCTTGATCACCAATAAACCCGCTTTTCCTGAAGTCGCAAAGAGTTGACCATCCTGATCTTTCTCCAGCTGATGGATGGAAAAATCAATGGGTTGCACTTCCGCCCCGCCTCTAACAAGATCTATCCGAGTAAAATGGTTGCGATCCATGTCAAAAAAACCCAATCCGCCCTTGGTTGCAACATAGAGATTACCAGTTTGATCCTCAAGAATATCGGTGATTCGATTGTCGGGAAGGGATTTATTCGCCAATGGATTATTTTTAAAAATCTTAAATTCATAGCCATCAAAACGATTGAGGCCATTAAAAGTTCCAAACCACAGAAATCCATCCCTATCTTGATAAATATCGGTCACAAAATCATTGGACAAGCCATGATCAATCCCCAGATATTCGATGGATGACTGCGCTCGCATATCAAAACATAGCAATAAAAAAATAAGAAGGCATAATAAGTTGTACCTCATAATTATTGGCGTAAATGATTGGTTTGTATAGGTATAAATCTGTGTAAAAAGCAGACTTTTTACAAGTGTTAAATTAACATTTAATAATTATAAAACCAATTTTAGCTGTCTTTTAGAGAAATAGGTCTCCCCAGTCTTCTAAACAGCTAAAAAAACCATTTAGCACGTAAAATTGAGGTAGAGAAAATCTTCATATGAAAATCTAAACATACCGATGATGCTGATTTCCCCCCTTATTTTTGACCAAATCCCCCCCAATTTAATCAAAAGATAGTTGCGATAATTGTACATCGAGTAAAAATACTCACCAATTTATAACCAAACTAATTATTAATGAAAAGAGGTAAAGTGCTTAAAAAGCGTCTTGGAATTTGGATATTTCTAATGACGTTAAGCTGCTATGTTGCCACCGCTCAACAAGTCCGTGTGACGGGAAAGGTCTCGGGTAGTGGCACCCCAATACAAGGGGTTACTGTAGGAGTTCTAGGTAGCGAATCAAAAATACTGACAGATGCACAGGGGATGTATGCTATTAGTGCCAGTAAAACCGCAACCTTGGTTTTTACAAGTGTAGGCTATACACGTCAAGAAATAGCATTAACAGAAAAAAAAGTTGAATCCAATAATACCATCTTACTGGATGTCATACTTCAGATGAATGAGAATGTGATAGAAGATGTAGTTGTCACCGGTTTTGGGCAACGCGAAAAAAGAACATCCGTTGTGGGTTCAGTAACGACGATCAATCCAAAAGAATTAAAAGGGCCAACGAGTAACCTGACGACCATGCTAGCAGGACGTGTGGCTGGTATGATTGCATTTCAGCGCAGTGGAGAACCCGGATCTGATAACGCCAATTTTTTTATCAGAGGGCTGGGTACATTTGGGACTGGTAAGCAAGATCCGCTGATCTTGATAGATAATGTCGAATCATCCCCAACCGATATGGCACGTTTACAACCGGACGACATTGCCAGCTTTTCAGTCCTACGTGATGCCAATGCCGCCGCGATGTATGGCGCACGCGGTGCGAATGGTGTCGTACTGATCACCACAAAACTAGGCTCCGAAGGAAAAACAAAATTTGAATTTCGTTCAGAAAACAACATTTCCACCAATACCAGAAATTTTCAGTTTGCCGATAACATTCGGTATATGGAAATGGCCAATGAAGCTTATCTGACAAGACCTGCAGATGCTTCGAGCGGCCAGGGATTGCCCTATTGGCAAAGTAAAATCGATCATACCCGCGCTGGAGATAACCCGCTATTTTATCCTAATAATAATTGGATTGATCAGCTGATCAAAGATTATACCCTCAATCAGCGAAACAATTTAAATATTTCAGGAGGAGGTGCCAAAGCAAGGTACTACTTAGCAGGAACGTACAATATCGACAACGGAATTCTGAAGGTTGATGGCATCAACAATTTCAATAACAACATTAAATTGAAAAATTATTCGGTACGCTCCAATGTCGATATCAACTTTACTCCGAGTACTACAGGGATTGTACGGGTTTACGCCCAATTTGATGATTATAACGGCCCTATAGGTGGTTTGGACGAGAATAACAACCGTATCAATGGTGGTGCCGTCACCTTTAGACGCGCAATATGGTCAAACCCCGTGATGTTTCCGGCGCTATATCCGTCTTCGTATATGCCTTACATGAACCATCCGCTATTTGGCAATGCACTAAATCGAAACGGAGGTCTGTTTGTGAATCCTTATGCAGAAATGGTACGTGGCTATCAGGAATTCAACACCTCGACCATTATGCCACAGATTGAATTACGTCAAGACTTAAGTGCTATCGTACCAGGTCTGAACTTAACTGCGATGACCTACTTAAAACGCTATGCTTATTTTGAAGTGAGCAGAAGGTACAATCCATTTTATTACTCCGCATCATCAAATGCTGATGGCGATCTGACACTGCGTGTCATGAACGACGGATCTCAAGGTTCAATAGGCCCTGTTGGAACAGAATATCTCGATTATTCGGAGTCTGACAAAGAGGTCAATTCAATGTTTTATGCGCATGCTATTGCCAATTACAACCGCGGATTTGGCAAACATAATGTCGGAGCCACCCTAATTGGATTGCTTCAAAATTCATTAAGTGGCAATGCCGGATCTTTACAATTGTCTTTACCAGCCCGTAATATCGGTCTTTCGGGTAGATTTACCTACAATTTTGATGATCGTTATATTGCCGAATTTAATTTCGGTTATAATGGATCCGAGCGATTTGCAAAAGCAAGACGCATGGGGTTCTTCCCTTCCTTCGGTCTATCTTATAATATCTCAAACGAATCGTTCTTTGAACCACTACGTGACGTGGTCAATAAATTCAAACTACGTGCTACGCATGGATATTCCGGAAATGATCAGATCGGTAGAGCACAGGACCGTTTCTTCTATCTTTCAGAAGTTAACATGAATGCCGGTGAAATTTCTTTCGGAGAACTGGGGGGCTATAAGAGACCTACTATTGCGATCAACCGATATGCCAATGAAGCCATCACCTGGGAGCGATCTCGTCAGACCAACTTCGGTATGGATCTGAGTCTATTTAATGCTGTTGAATTAAATATTGACATTTATAAACAAATCCGCAGCAATATACTCACAAATCGGTCTTATATCCCCAGTACAATGGGTCTGAGAGCCCCTATTGTGGCAAATACCAATAAAGCAGAAAGCAAAGGTATGGATCTGACATTGAGCTATAATAAAAACTTGATGAACGGTTGGTATCTTCAGGGAAGAAGCACATTAACCTATGCCGTGAGTAAACGCTTGATCGTTGATGAACCGGCTTATCAAGAGCCTGGACGCTATACTGTCGGAACCTCCGCCTCACAAGAATTCGGATATATAGCTGAAAGACTCTTTGTAGACGATCAGGAAGTATTAAATTCTCCCGTTCAATTTGGCAAACCTGGTATTGATTATTTAGGGGGTGATATCAAATACAGAGATATCAATGGCGATGGCCAAATTACCGATTTAGATCGTGTAGCCATTGGCTACCCAACCACACCCGAACTGATTTATGGGTTTGGAGGTACAGTGGGCGGTAAAGGTCTAGATTTCAGTTTCTATTTTCAAGGTTCAGCAAGATCTTCATTCTTTATCAATCCTGAAAACATCTCTCCCTTCTACCTCAACGGAGGTTCTCAAAATGGACTTCTAAGCGTGATCGCTGATAGCTACTGGAGTGAAGAAAACCGAGATCTATATGCTTTCTGGCCAAGATTAAGTGAAAATATTGTTGCCAACAACAACCAAAGATCCACATGGTGGATGCGTAATGGATCATTCTTAAGATTAAAAACTGTTGAAATCGGCTACACGTTCAAAGAAAGTTTAATGAATAGACTAAAAGCAAAAAATCTGCGGATTTATGCCAATGGAATGAATCTATTCGCGATCAGTTCCTTTAAAATGTGGGACGTAGAAATGGGTGGACGAGGTATCGGTTATCCAATTCAAGCAACCTATAACATTGGCTTACAGCTTGGTTTTTAAACATTACAAAATGATAAAACGCTCATGAACTGCAGTACGGGATCCCATCAATTGAACCCTGCGCAATCATTTCGATTGCAGACAAGCAACACATGATTATTTATAAAAAATTATCCAAATGAAAAATTTAAAGATAAAAAAGATAAAACGCTACCTCATATATCTATCTGTTAGTACCATCGGTTTTTCCGCATGTGCAGATTATATTGATGTCGTTCCCGACAATGTCGCGACTATAGACAATGCGTTTTCATTGCGCAACGAAGCTGAAAAATTCTTATTTACCTGCTATGCATGGCTACCCAACAATGCCGATGCGCAGAGCAATACAGGTTTTTTAGCAGGCGATGAAGTATGGATTCCTGTAGCGCAGCGCGAGATCTATCCAGCCAATAATTGGCGGATTGCACGTGGAGGGCAAAATGTGAATGCTCCCTTAGTGGATACCTGGCGCAGCGGCATGTGGACCGCTATCCGTGATTGCAATATCTTTTTAGAAAATGTTTCTAACACATCGAAAGTACCCGATTTATCCAGTGAAGATCGTTCGAGATGGATTGGAGAAGTCATGTTTTTAAAAGCCTACTACCACTATATCTTGATGCGCCAATATGGCCCAATACCCTTGGCACGTACCAATATTCCTTTGGATGCAAACCAGCAAGAAGTACGGGTAACACAACGACCTGTCGACGAAGTCGTGAACTACATCGTATCATTATTAGACTCGGCGTCAAACAGTGCTGTTCCCTTGATCATTCCGGATCAGGCTTCTGAATTAGGCCGCGTCACCAAGCCCATTATTCAAGCGGTAAAAGCAGAGGTTTTGTTGACCGCTGCCAGTCCATTATTCAATGGTAATTCAGACTTTCAGACAGTCCGTAACAAGGATGGGGAACCTCTTTTTAATCCCGTATATGATGCTTCTAAATGGGCGCGTGCCGCCGAAGCGGCCAAAGCCGCAATTACAGCAGCAGAATCAGCCGGTATCACATTTTTCCCCTTTCGGAAAACGGAATATGGACAGTTTAAGATGAGTGATGAAACTGCACAAGTACTGGGTATAAACTTAGGTTTCAATGAGCGCTGGTCTTCCGAGCACATCTGGGCAAATCCTAATTATCAAGCTTGGAATATCCAGCGTGATGCCATGCCATTACTCACCATTGATGCTGTAGTAGGTACTGCAAGACAGCATTTAAGCGCACCGATCAAAATTGCGGAAATGTTTTACACCAAAAATGGCGTACCCATCAATGAAGATAAAACCTTGGACTTTACCAATCGATTTACGTTAAGAACAGCTAAGAATGAAGAACGCTTTCATATTAAAGAAGGCTATACGACAGCTCGGCTAAATTATGACCGTGAATCGCGATTTTATGCATCATTAGGTTTTGATGGCGGTATCTGGTTTAAATTTGACACCAAGAGCTTATCCGATGAAGATACTTATTATGTACAGGCAAAACTCAATCAACCTGCAGGGGCAAATAATCACGGATGGATCAATGAAACAGGGTATTTCTTAAAAAAACTGGTCAACTGGGAACAAGCTTTTGCCAGCAGTGGCGTGAGTTACAAATCATACCCTTGGCCAACGATCCGTTTGAGTGATATCTACCTGATGTATGCCGAGGCCTTAAATGAAGCCAATGGACCATCTACAGAAGTTTACACCTATTTGGACCGCATCCGTGAACGTGCGGGATTGGCCGGTATCGTCGAATCCTGGAGTTCATTTTCAACCAATCCCAGCAAACCAAATACGAAAGATGGTCTACGCGAAATCATTCAGCGTGAACGCATGATCGAACTGGTATTTGAAGGAAAGCGCTATTGGGATCTCCGCCGTTGGAAATTGGCGGTAAATTATTTCAACCAAAATATCACGGGATGGAGTGTTAACCAAGAGGTGACCAGTGATTACTACCGCTTACGCACGCTATATGCACAAACATTCGTCGCCCCACGTGATTACTTTTGGCCGATCGCACAAGGAGAATTAACCGTAAACCCTTCACTGATGCAAAATTTGGGTTGGTAGCCCTTATTTCATTACAGCTGATACAAGATAATTATGAACATGAATCAAACAAAACTGTATATTTTCACATTACTCCTGCTGACAGCAGCATTGAGTAGTTGTAAAGAGGAGTTTAAGACAGCTCAGGTAACTAATGCTGCTGCTCCACAACCGGTAAGCAATGTCCAGGTCGAAAATTTACCGGGAGCAGCCCGTATCCATTACACACTTTCCAAAGATCAGGATCTGCTTTATGTACGCGCGACCTACACGTTGGCATCTGGACAAGAAATGGAGGTAAAATCATCCTATTACAACAACTCGTTGCTTGTAGAAGGATTCGCGGATATGAAACCGCATGATATTAAGCTCTCTACCGTAAACCGAAGCGAAATTAGTTCAACACCGGTAACCGTCCCGGTCACTCCATTGGAAAATCCGATCTGGGATACTTTTAGAAGTTTAGAAGCAATTGGAGCCTTCGGCGGAATACGGATAACTGCAGAAAATGAAAAGGAAAAAAATCTGACCATTATGGTCATGGTGGATTCCTTAGGAGAGTGGGTTCCATCTGTAGACAATATTTATACATCGACAAAACAGATCAATAGAACCATTCGCGGATTTGCCCCTAATCCGAAACAATTTGCGATCACCATACGCGATAAGTACATGAATTTTACGGATACCATGGTGACCACCATTACACCCCTATTTGAAACTGCATTGCCAAAATCCCGTTATAATGCCATTAGTTTACCTACTGATGCTAAACAACAGTATACCTCGACAGGATTATCAAAAATGTGGGATGGCGATATCATCAATTGGCCCAATATATCACTTACTGATGTCACAATCAATGGTCCGCAATGGATCACTTTTGATACAGGAACTTTAGCCAAAATGAGTCGGATCGTCATCTGGAATTATCCGGAATACACCAATAATGGCCGGATGTATTACTACGGTGGAAATGTGAAAACTTTCGAAATCTGGGGTTCAGACAATCCTCCTTCAGATGGCAGTTGGAATAATTGGAAACTGCTCGGAAACTTTGAAAGCAAAAAGCCTTCAGGATTACCGATGGGTCAGCAGACCGATGAAGATTACCAGCTCGCCAATTCGGGACTTAGTTTCGATTTTGATGTCAGTGCTCCAAAGGTGCGCTATCTTCGCATAAAAACTTCAAAAAACTGGCAAGGTTCTTCATTTATGGCAATCGCAGAAGTTCAGGTATATGGAGACCCTCGCTAACGGGGACCACCATTTATTTTTAAGACAAAAATTATGAAAACACAACTCATTAAAATAATAGGTAAGAGCATGTTGCTTGGCGTCGCGCTACTTCATCTTTTCAGCTGCTCAAAAAGTGATGATTATAAAAAATATATAAAGGACGGAGAAATAAGCTATACTGGAAAAATAGATTCAATACAAGTTTATTCTGGAAAAGAAAGGGTATATATCACCGGTCTATTTATGGCTGATCCAAAAATCGAACGATTGAAAGTCTATTGGGACAATCGACAAGATTCTACCGAGCTTACGATCAATAGAACATCGGGAGTAGATACTTTAAAATTATCTTTACCCATCAGAGAAGGGGTACATAATTTTGAATTTATCACTTTTGATGGACAGGGAAACAAATCACTCAGCGTTTTTAAAACCGGTATTTCCTATGGTGAACGGTATGGATCAGGTTTACTCAACCGTCCTTACTACACGACCGGATATTTTGCCGGCGATCAGAACACCACCATTGCTTGGGGTGGCATTGATCTGACCAGCGGAGCAACATTTACAGAAGTCGAGTACACCAATACTGCAGGAAAGCTGGTCATACAGCGTGATTCTATCCATATCGGTGAAAGTATATTAAAAAACTACCTTCCTGGAAAACCGTACCGGTATCGTACCCTGTTTATCCCCGACACCTTAAGTGTTGATACATTTTACACCAACTATGTCACACAGATATTGCCCAAAGAAATTTATCTAAAAAATATGAATTTCCCTTTTCAAACTGCTGCCATGGCGGGCAGCAGATGGGGTACTCCAGCAGATTGGCAATTGAATGATGCCGCAAAAAACTTTAAACATACCGACAATAACTTCTATGGCGGAATAGAGATCCGCTCCAACCAAGCTTGTTTATCGCTGGAAGCGGGATGGTGGCAATGGGCTACACCATCGCCAAACCTAGCTCCGATTGTCAATGGAAAAATGTATCAAACGACCAACCTTCAACCTGGAAAATATCGGTTTACCATTACTAAACTGGACAAAGGAGCTGCCGGAACCGTCCATTTAGTTGCTGCTAAGGGAACCCAATTACCTGACCAGGCTAATTTAGCTGCTGCAAGTTTAGCTTATAAGGTTATTTCAGGAACCGATGCTGTATTGGAATTTAATTTATCCGAAGCAAGTGCCGTCACCATCGGACTGTTGGGCAACATGCCTGGAACAGCGAGTGATGGATCATACATCAAGATAACTGGCAATATGACTTTTGATGTTTTACCATAAAAAAAGAAAATATGAAAAAAAGATATTTCTATCTGCTGATGCTCGGTTTAACCGTGCAAGCATGCGCCAAATCAACATCTGATCTCTTACCTGTAAAGCAAATCGAAAATCCGGAAGGAATTGCTCTTCCAGGCTTGGGAAAATTAACCTTTTCCAATATCACTACCTCCGGAGCAATGCTTAAGGGAATGGTAACCAGTAAAGGCGGAGCACTAGTTACCAATCGAGGCGTTTGCTGGAACACAAGTCCCAACCCTACGATTGAAAACAATCCGCACGAAGCTACGGTAAGTAAAGGATCAGGAGAATTTAGTGTTCAGCTCAATTCCCTCGTACAATCTACAACCTACTACATCAGACCATATGCCAAAAACAAAGGTGGTGTTGCGTACGGAGATCAGATTATTTTAAAAACAGCAGATATACAATCTGTCAATTTCGCCCAGACACCGATGTTTATTATCGGGTCATCGCAAGCGTATTACGACGTAGAAATTTTGAGCAGTGGCGGAGGAGCGGTCACGGAGCGTGGTGTTTGTTGGGGCACAGAAGAAAATCCGACGATCACGCAAAACAAATCGGCACACGGAGCAAACGGTATTGGCAAATTTCGAATCGGATTAGCAAATTTAACTCCACAGACCAACTATCATCTTCGCGCATATGCTATCAATGAAACCGGGGTGAGCTACGGAACCAATATTGCCTTTCGAACAATTAAGAAAGGTAACGTCACGTATACATTCAACAAAGCAAGTAGCCCTACAGCGGAAGAGCTTGCAGCATACTCACGCCTGCAAGTAGCGATTGACAGTGCTGTTTGGTATGCGAATCAATATACATCAGCGACTAAGCATGTATACCTCAATTATGTTCCCGGGGTTGCTACCGCTGATGCGAATAATGAAGGATGGATGAGATTTGGAACAAATACTTCTTACCAAAATATCCGAACGATGCTACATGAAATGAACCATACATTTGGAACAGGCACAACAAGCTGGTGGTCACAGCAAGCAATAAGTGCTGGAAAATACCAATTTGCTAATGGAAACAACATGTTAAAATTGATCAATTCAGATCAAAATGCGGTGATAAGTGGCGATAGCCAGCATTGGTGGCCATATGGTCTGAATCAAAATTCAGAAATCAGTTCAAGTTGGGATTACGTTTACAACTGTCTGCTTATTGAAGCGATGCGTAAAGATGGGATGACGAGCCATAGCGGAAGTTATACACCATGATTAATGCTTAATGAGTTAAATCAACAATAAAATCAAGTTTAAGATCTTAAAGCCTCAGTCTGCGGATTGAGGCTTTAAATTATAATACAAGTCCTAAATCTTTAAGTTTTTTCTCTAAAATACTGCTCCCGTTCCTGTTCGGGAGTCTGTTTAAATTTACAATATCCAGAAAAGCTCCTTGCTTCTGATTCTATACACTATTTACATTGTAGTGTGGCGGATATACCTAAATTCATAAGCAAGATCCAAAATGTTTTAAAAATCAAATATCGAAATTAAAAAAAGCCGACAGGATTTTTCCTATTCGGCTTTTTTATTAAATAAGTATATTTTTCGTTTTTTGCTTCTCTATCCTAATCTGGCAAAGTAACCTTTCCGATAAAAGGGTATTCCTCTACTGTATCAATTACTTCCGAAATCTGGTAGCATAACTGATAGGTATCCTGAAGGTTTTCTGAAAATTGAAAAAACTGATCTTTTTTTACTTTTTCAAAGATCCAGATCGGATCTAAAGGATTTGAATTGTACTTCGTAATAATTGCAGTATATCCATTTTTTTGAGCTTCTACAAGTCTCTCTTTTGTAATATTTGCTAATTCCATATTATACTAATGTACAAAAAATAATTTTAAGCATTTTGTTAAAAACGGGGAAAAAACACTTAAAAATCAGAAAAAACATCTGTTTTAACACAAAAAAGCATCTATTTCGCCTAAAAAAAATAAAAATATCAATGTAACAAAAGAAGTAACAGGAGTCACCTCTAACCTTATCTAAACATTATTAAGTAACAAGTGATCAGCAACGGAGTAACACAAAGTCTAACGAATTCACCTTCTAGCTTTCTAACCTAAACATTATGAACTCTAACTAACTAACTAACTAACTAACTAACTAACTAAATAACTAACTAAATAACTAACTTTCTAACCTAAACACTTATGCTACTAAAAATTTCTCTTTATATGATTTCTCAAAATATTGCCCTAAAGACCGGGTTCTTTCGGTGTCAATTGTAGAAATATAGCGATGAAACATCTGTTCAGTGGTATGTCCGGTTGCTTCCATTAATAAAGATGTCGGAATCTTACCGTAAAAATTTGAAGCGAAGCTTCTACGTCCGATATGGCTGGCAATAGCCTCCCATTTTTGCACGAGCATTTCAACAGATCTAAATCCCAATCTTTTCCGGACCTTAACAAGGTTGCTTATCCCCACCAACTTAACCACCTCTTTGATCTGACAGTTGTATTTATGGGCTGAGAGTTTTTCTGGAAAAATATTAGCATTTTGAGACAAGATTGTCAATGCAACAGGGTGTAAAGGCAAGAGGATATCTTTTTGCGTTTTTTGTTGCACAAATGACATACAAGGTTTTCCATGTATAATTTCCATATTTTCCATATTGAAATTCATAAAATCAGAAACACGCTGGCCGGTATAACAACTGATAATAAGCCAATCTTTTGCGGCCTTCAGATCGTCTGGCACCTCAGTGTCTTTGATCCTGATTAATTCATCCTCATTCAGCGTGACAAATAAGTTTGTTTTCTTTTCCCGAGGAAGTTCCAGTTCATAAACATATGTACGAACACCTCTCTTTTCCAGAAAATTAAGGATCGTCCTAACAAAATAAATGGTGCGGTGAATGGTACTTCTATTATAGGCTTCAAATTCGCCAAATTCAAGAAACTCTTTAACAAAATTAGCATTAACCTCTGACAGCAGAAGATGTCTCTTTCGATTACCTTCAAAACGTTCAAGTAAATGAAGAAAAACCATATAACGTTTTGATGTAGAGGCCGAAATTAAATGTAATCGGCTATTGATATAGATTTCTATATGCTCCAGCAAACTATCTTTCGGATAACCAATTTTTGAGCTGGAACTATATTTCTTTATAAGCTGCTGCAACTTATATGACGAAAGCTGTAAAAAGTTTTTAATAGTTTTTAAATATTCAGCTATCGCAATTTTCAGATTGTCCAGCTTATTATTCAATTTTTTAAATTTCTTTAAATAGATATTTGTAGGTCTTTGCTTCTCTCGGTCCCACATGGACGGACATATTTTTAGTGGAGTCTTCATTAGATGTTCTTTCTGAAACTCATCAAAAATTCGAATAAAAATAGTGGCTGTTGGGCTGGGAGTCTGCAGGGTAAAATCAAAATTAATCATTGAACTGTCTCGTTATTTATCTGTGAATAAAGATAATACCATATTCTCAGAAGTCCAATTCAGACTACATTCACCCTACTCAAATGTAATAACTTTTTCCTAAGAAAACAATATAGTATCTATTATTTTCTTAGGTAATGGATATTTATATCAGCTACACAAAATAATCAAATTTCAGAAATTAAACTTCCTCTCCTACATCACTCCAAAATATGTTGAAAAAATATTTTATCTGTAAACCAGATAATTGTAAATAAAAAGCAGTCTGAATTGGACTAATAATTTGCTCCATTTTAGATTTTGTTAATAAACTAATGCGTACCAACGATGAACGAGAAAAGATTACAAAAAAAACGATATGAAGCTCCAAAAATAGGGTGGATATTAATAGAAATGGAAAGTTGCTTTGGTTTTTATCCAGAAAAATTATCCTACGAGGATAAACTTGAAATAAAGAGTCCGTTAACCGCGAATAAAATAGAAAACAATTACGACAGCTAAACCTAGTACAGTAAATCACTGACGTTCACTGATATATTTCTCGGATACTGATTATAATTTTTAATAACAGTTATGACTATAAAAATTAAGATTGCATTTGCAGATGATAGTATTTTACAACGTGCTTTAATAAGAAACATAATTGATCATAATAAGATATTTCATCTGCTCTTTGTCTGCAGTGATGGTAAAGAGCTGGTTGAACAATTGGAGTCTGGTACTGAATTACCTCAAGCATGTCTTATTGATCTACATATGCCACTAATGAACGGAATAGAAACGGCTAACAGAATTAGAGAAAAATTTCCTTCTATTAAGGTATTTGGTTACACGAGCTCAATTAAGGAGTCCGAAATAGAGGTATTCCATAAAAGCGGAGTAAAAATGATATTCAATAAGTCCAATATTAATATCACGTTACAGCAAATACAGCGCTTCTTAACTGCAAACAGTTAGCTAATGGTAGAAAACCTCTACAGAGATAATTTTCTAATCTGATTAAATAATGAATAAAACCTTACTGCGACATTTAGGGATATACTTCTCCCTGGTTATTTTAGGTATGCAAGAAGCTATGGCCCAATCTGTCTCTGCAACGATAAAAATCAATCTCAATCCTTTTTTATCCATAGCTATTCTATTTGAAAAGAAGGAGCAAAATACTGATGTACAACTGCAAAACTATACCCCATTAGAAATAACCGCTATAGGCCCATATCAAATGGAAGTGAGAAGCAGTGACGATCAGGAATTTAGCCGTATAGCCATTACAGAAATACCAAATAATTCATGCACAATGATTATTGCTCGACAATGTTCATCAGCAAGAGATCAAAAGGTTTACTCAAACAAGACGATATCCAAAATGGGTGGAATGTTTAAAATAGGTTTCGTTGATAATACAGGGTCAAAAAAACCTTTAATTATTTCGGTTACTTCGCTGTGATTTTTTTTGAATAAAACTGACACAACACTAAGCAAGTCCCCATTCAATTCAACATTTAATGCAAATTTTAAAACACCAAAGATGTAATTATGAAGATTCAAATGGAAAAAGATCAAGAAAAATTACCCAATGTAGCCAATTTCTATACCTTTATAAATAAGCTTTTAAATGCGCTATTTTATGATCCATCCATCATCAAGCGGAAGATGCAGGAGGTTGATATTATTCTTAAAAATGAAAACATACAATTAACCGGAAAAGCCTTTTTCACGATAATACATACACTCGGATTAGATCTAGCGCTCATATGTCAACATTATTTTAAAGATATGCCTATTATCCGATTGAAATATCCGGAATATGAAATTAAAAAGCTATCTGATTTATTTTTGAAGACCAATATAAATATTACGGCATCAACACATATAGAAGAATCACCATTAAGCGAAATATTTAATAAAAATTATGACCATCTTCTGGCCTATGAAGTATATGCTTTAGCTATTGCCGTTGGAATAGAAACACCTATTCTTTTTGATTATCTATATGGCAAGAAAAAGAAGAAGCTCATATTGAGATTTGAAATTATTGATCATGGAATAAATAGTAAAGAGAAGGTCAATTCACTACCTGATCACGAAATAATTCCAGTAGACTTACCTGTCCAGAAGTTTATCCGTAAAAAAAACATATCTAAAGAACAAAAAGGACAGCTCTACAGTATCCTTGACTATATGATCAACTATACAGATTTTTTTCTCACAGACCGTACTGCCGTAGAGATTACAAAGGAAATTGAGAATAACTATCAGCAATTTAAACCTCCCTTACATATCAATAACTTGATGAATAAATTCGTGGGAAAAGATTTGACCAGGATCAAAATAAATACGATTAAAACAGACGGAGAGATCTCAAAAAAAGAAAAATTCATCTATACCAAAACCTCTAAAAAACATGAGGCAATAAACGAAGTCGTTCGTTATATTAAACCTGAAGATCGGTCACGAGTAGTTAAGTTTACTAATTATAAGAACACCAGATTAAAAAACGATAAAGAAAAGGCAGAAATGGAAGCAATAGATAAATTGTATGACCTTATCGCGAATAATCCTGGTCAACCATTGTCTTTTTATTTAACAATATCGAATATCAAAGTACGTACCCTTGAATTCCAGCTCCAAAAACTGATAGAAGCAGGTAGATTGGAGTATCGTGACAAAACTAAACCCGTTTCCTACTGGCCCGTTAGCAGGAACGACTGAAACCATTTGCACAATAATAAGTAAGCAGTAACCTTGCCAAATTATTAAATACTATTCTCTAAATACTACAAAGAACCCTCTCACCGTCTTCCCTTCTATAAGTACTTGGATCTTTTCCTGTAGCTGATCCGCTACAAAAATCACAAATCGATACAGCGTGTAAATTCCTTAGTAAAATATCTAATTAAAGCTTCCAAAGAAATATTTAAATCTAAACTTTTAATATCTAAAGATTGAGGTACTAAAAAGAAATTACGCTGATTTATAACGCATAAACCTCGATAAATTTCATTTTTAATATTATTTATTCTTCAAGGTAAATTGACTCATAATACGCTCAACTATCAGTTGTTTTTTATTGAAATCATATTATAAACAAGATAATATGATAGGAACATTACTTATATAGCAAAAATTTATTTACGCTTTATGTACTACTTAATTCTTTTTAATTACATTTGCAGACTTTTAATCATCAGCTCTTTTAGAGTTCATGATATAGGAGCACAAGAATAAGGGATTACTTTTCCCTAAGCTTCTATAAACGTATGAGTAAATACAAAATATCTGTTTTTGGACAGGAATTTGTCATCTCGATCTTGTTAATGAGTTAAGGCTATAGTTAAAAAAACACGTTCATTAAGAGCAGTGTAGGAACTTTTTATGTTGAATTTTTTTAATAAAATAATAGTTAATTATGATTTTGAATTTTTATCAAAGATCTAGGGCTAAAGCCCTTTTAGCGATTGTTGCTCTCTTATGCTTCGCTTCTTACTCATGTAAAGATAGTAAAGACAGTGTTGCAGCTGGTGAAACTTTCGTAAAAGTAAACCTTCTAGGTGTTACTGTTCCAGCATCAAGTAATGGTATAAAAACAAAAGGAGGAGGCGCATCTCATCAACAAGATGTACAGGTTTCTTCTGTACCTTTCTCTAAAGGAACTTCTTTAACAGCAACCTTAACAGCAAATGACCCAACAAGCCAAACTAGTGGTCTACGTGCGAGTAGTACACGTGCAGCAGCAGTCACAGATGTGTTTCCATTAGCAAATGGTATAAAATATGCGGTATTGGTATATGACAAAAATGGTGCATTGGCATCAGAGAAAACATATAGCGCTGAAGATACTCATACAGAGATTGCTTTGAATGCAGGTATTTATACATTCATCGCTTACTCTACGAATGAAACTTCTGTAACCGCTGTAACTGGTAAAAACCAGTTATCTACAGCTTCTTTAAATAACATCAGTGCAGACTTGATGTATTTCAAAGGGTAGTATTCCCTGGTTTCACTCCTGGCGCTCTTTCAGCGACAAGTACACCAACATTATTGATCCATTCGGGAGCAACAAATGGTACGATCACTTTTGCAACCTTAGAAATTGGAGGAGTTGCACAAACTAATTTCTCTTTACCAAACTTGAAAATTGTACCAGGACAACGTTATAACTTGAATTTAGAATATAAAGTTTGTACAAACCAAGTTGTTGCGACTGGAATGGACTGGTCGTTCGTTAGATATGGTGCGCCAGGTGATGGTGCTGTTGTCAATAATTTCATCGTTAACGATGTGTTCCAAGTCGGACCTTTTGAGGCGGCAAACGGATCGATCATTTCTAAAGAGATTGTTGCTCCAGGTGCTGATTATGGTTTTGTATTTGACATCTACTCTTTAGATAATTCATTTAACATGAGTGTGAATGGGGATAAAATATCAGCTCAAGAGCTTCAATTTGAGATTTTTGGAGAAGGTAAGGGCACTGCTCAAACAATTGGATTTACAGATGGAACACGTCATGGCGCTGGAGGTATACCGCAGGTGTGGGCAAATGGAATGGCTGGTGATTATACAAATAGAACAAATCCATTAATTCAAGTGCAAATTGATCAAAAAGGAAATGTAAGCGTATTCGGTAGGAAATCTGCAGATGGAGCATTATTACCAATGAAAATGCTTGATGGCACCCCATTCAATAAAATTAACTGGCAAGGTGGAGCTTCTTCAAATTCTGTAAAAATAACACAGAGAATAGAAAATGCAACTGGTATGAAAGCACTTGGAGCTGGTTTGAAAAAAGGTTCTTGTGCTAATTAATTTGAAGAATAATAAAATACAATAAGATGAACAACGAATTAAAAAAAACATATATAACTCCAAAGGTAGAATTTACTACCATTGAATTGGAGCAAGGTATCGCTGCTGGATCTAATCAAGCTGAGAGTACCGTAGAGCAATCTTGGGATAATGGTGATGATGACAACCGTACCATTACTTGGTAATTGATCAGTTATCATAAGTAAAAAATTCCTGATCTTTGGTCAAAATGGTTTATTCCATTATAAAGCGCTTTCCTCTGGGAAAGCGCTTTTTTTATTCGTCACTTTTAGCAACTTTTCAAAAGAAGATATTTAACTACCTTTTGTAGATTATTTACCACCTGCTAACCTCTCACTTTCTAACCCTCTCACTTTCTAACCCTCTCACCTACTAACCCTTTCCTAACAATCCTCAACACTTTGCGGAAAGAACAATCGGACAACCGTTCCTTTTCCTATAGCACTTGACAGGTTTACGGTGCCCCCCATAAATTCCATTAAATCTTTTACCAATGATAGTCCAATTCCCGTACCTGTTATATGTGACGAGTTACTACCACGAACCTCCATCAGAAATATTTTGCCTAATTCATCTTCAGGAATACCAATTCCATTATCCTCAAAAATATAGACAATACCTTGATCTGTCTCTTCACTATCAATATACAAATATGCCTCCTTACTATTGGCAAATTTTACAGCATTACCAATCAGATTAACAAAAATCTGATATACCGCACCACTGTCTGCATTTAATGGATAAAGAAGTCCCAGCTGAAATTCGATCTGTTGTTCTGGAAAATTCAGTTTCACCTCATTAATCCATTCTCCGATCTTTTTATCAATCTCAACGCAATCTGTCATATTTTTTGATCCACGTACTTTACTAAGCTGTAAAGTCTGGTTGATAATGGATTCAATATTCTGAATGGATTCAGAAAAATTTTTATACCATCGCTTGGTGATCTCAACCGGAACATACTCATTTTTAATCAGAAAATCATTTCCCATCTTGAGAACAGAGAGTGGATTCTTAAGATCATGTGAGAGGGTACTGGCCAAACGGTCCAATTTATAACTTAAAGAAAGCTCTTCACGCTGTCTTTCCATTCGATTATTGGTCAATTTTCTTTCAGTAACATCACTTGCCGTGTGCAGTATCGCGTACGTCTGTCCCTTTTCATCAAGTATCGCTTTATACTCGAAATCAAAATACCGTTTGATCTTTCTGTCTCCTACCACAATATTTGCGGCAACTTCGGTGGCATTATAAGTAATCCCGGTCTTCCAGACATTTTTAAGTATAGCAGAAAAACCTTCATCCACGAAATTAGGGAAACAGGCACATAAAGTTTTTCCGATAATGGACTCATCTGCACACCAAATATCCAGCATTGCCTGATTAGCGTAAACGATATTCAGATCACCGTTATTATAAATAGCAGTAGCTAATGGCGAATGGTGAAGCACCGACAAAATAAAGCGATCAAGAGCGATCATGGATGGATATGATAAATTTATAAAAAACTGTATGTAAGTACTACTAAAAGGAACGTCTATGGCAAAAGTAAAATTCAGCGCAATTGTTCAATTTAAATTATTTTAAAAAGACGCATTATCAAGAAAGACTTTTGGCCTTCACCGAATATAGAACGACTAGACAAACTTATATAAAGGTAAGATTAAAACAATAAAAATCTTCAAGCTTTCTACTTAATTTTTACTTAAAGACTATATATGGTTTGATTTTTGCAACAAAGGTTTGATTTTTGTATATATATTTTCATAATATTGCGATCGCATATGGTATTATGCTATTTTATAATGCAAATGACAGTAAATTTGAACATCACGTAAACAATTTCTTTCGTTATATCATTTTATATTAAAAAAAGTGAATAATACGTTTTACTTACTAGAAATCAACAATTAAAATCGAAATCAATTTAAAATACAATATTAATATCAAAAAACTATGAGTAAGAAAAAAGACAATTCGAAATGGTTAAATGTCGCCATTTCTTGGGGAGCAAGTATTGTCATTATCGGGGTACTGTTCAAGATTCTACACATTGGTGGCTCTTATGCCAATTACATGATCGGTATCGGATTGGGAGTTGAAGCATTCTTATTTTTTCTAATGGGTCTCAATCCTCCTGCACCGGAACCAGATTGGACACGCGTATATCCAGAATTGGATGAAAACTATACCGGTGAACTACCTACAAGAAGTGCAACTGTCGTAAACACACCTGCGGGACCTTCTGCCACGGTAGCCTTGGATAAAATGTTTGCAGATGCTAATATTGACGAGACAAGTATCGGTAATTTAGGAAGAGGATTACGTGATTTCAGCGAAAAAATGTCGGCGATCAATAAAATCTCAGATGTTTCTTTGGCAACAGAAGATTTCACACAAAAGCTGAAATTGGCAACATCCAAATTTGACAGCATGAGTGTTGCTTTTGAGCAGGCTTCTGCTAACTTGGTTCAGATGTCCAATTCATCCGCAGATACTGCCAGTTACCACGAGCAGGTGAGCAAGCTGACAACAAACCTGCAACAATTGAATGGAATGTACGAGCGTGAGCTACAGGATTCTGCGACGCACTTAAAATCGATGAACCAATTTTATGAAAATTTAAGTTATACGATGCAAAACTTCAATGAGTCATTGGATGATTCTAAGGCATTCAAAGAAGAAGTTGGTAAGCTGGCAAAAAACCTAAACGCTTTAAATGCGATCTATGGCAATATGTTAAGTGCCATGAACCAACCTCGTGTTTAATTCATCCATGTATAATCTAAATCAATAAAAATGGCATTAGGAAGAGAGACACCAAGACAGAGAATGATCAGCATTCTTTATCTGGTACTGCTTGCATTACTTGCATTGAATGTGCCCGATACGATCTTGGATGCATTTAAAAACATCAACAATAGCCTTGAATCATCTCGCTCAAATGTCAATACTGCCGTACAGCAATTATTCTCGGCATTTGAAAGCACCAAACTAAAGGAAGAGCCTGCTCGTGCAAAACCGATCTATGATAAAGCTAAAAAAGCACAGGCGATCATCGGAGAACTGAATACCTATATCAGCTCACTAAAAGAAGATTTTACCAAGCAAGGTGGCGGTATTGATCCTGAAAAAGGAGATCTGGTTAAAAGAGAAAACGAAGACATCTCTGTTAACATGATGATCAATGAGAAAAAAGGAACCATCTTAAAGGATAAGATCAATGAAACAAGAGCAAAGCTCTTAGCTTTATTGACGCCTGAAGAACAAAAAAGTGTTTCCTTTTCATTGGAAGCAAAGGATCCTGAAAAATCTGTCAACGGCAAGAAAAGCTGGGAAGAAATCAATTTCGGAAGTGGTACACCACTAACAGCCGCGATGACTATTTTGACCAAAATCCAGACCGATGCTCAAAATGCAGAATCGGATATGGTAAAATTGATCCTAGGCAAAATGGATCAGGCGGTAGTTAATCTGGATAAATTTGCGGCTGTAGCTGTTGCTCCAACCTCCTATTTGGTACAGGGACAACCCTATAAAGCAGAAGTATTTTTAACCGCTTCAGATTCTAAATCGCAACCTGCCATCAGTGTCAATGGTTCGCCATTACAGATTGTTGATGGAAAAGGAGTGTATAATGTATCGACAAGCAAGGAAGGTATCTTCTCTTGGACCGGAGTTGTGCAGGTGAAACAAACGGATGGTTCGATGAAAGAATACCGTACAGCGACACAGACCTATCAGGTGGCACGCCCTTCGGCAGTGGTATCACCGGACAAGATGAATGTATTGTACATCGGTGTTGATAACCCATTATCCGTTTCTGCTGCAGGAACACCAACAGATAAGGTAAAAGTAAACATGACAGGCGGTAGCCTTTCAGGATCAGGCGGGAAGTACAATGCCCGTGTTTCCTCACCAGGTACTGCACGCATTTCTATTAGTGCTGAAGTAGCACCAGGTAAAATGCAGACCTTGAGTACCACGGAATTCCGTGTTAAACGTATCCCCGATCCAATTGCAAAATTTGCAGGAAAAACAGGTGGCAGTATGGCGACCGTAGCTCTTAAAGCACAGAATGCGATCTTTGCGAAACTGGACAACTTTGACTTTGACGCAAATTTCAAGGTGACCAAATTTACGATGATCATTGCCAAACCACGTGCCGATGCAATTGTATTATCGACTTCTGGAAATCAATTGAGTTCAAGCATGGCCTCTGCTTTAAACGGTATTACACCGGGCACAAGGGTTATCTTTGATAACATTGTGGCAGTAGGACCAGACGGAACATCAAGACAGTTAAATGCTGTAGCATTAACTGCGAACTAAAGAAACTAATACCTATATACACATGGCCTTCTCCTCGATCGGGGAAGGCTTTTTTATGATAATCTTTTACCGCTTGATAGTATCAAATGATATTATCCGAAACCGAACTATTTCAAAAAAAGGCTGTAACTTTTTACAGTTGCAGCCTTTTCTATTTTATTAAAAGTTTAATTAATATTGATTTTTACGAATTTACTTTTTATTCGTCATTAGAATATATTTATAACAAAGCTTTAGCAAGCTCATTTTATAAAATATGAAGACAACTAAAGCTGTTCAACTTCTTCTATAGAAAGCCCCGTGGCTTTAGAAATTTTTTCAATCGAAATGTCCATTTTTTTCAAATTAATGGCCGTCTCAATAGCTTTTTTTCGCTCACCTTCAATCTTTCCTTCAATCTTTCCTTCAATCTTTCCTTCAATCTTTCCTTCGATCTTTCCTTCAATCACTCCTTGAGCATGACCAGATATTCGACCTGCCTTCAACGCTGAATTATATACACTCTCAGCATCACGCTTATGTTTCAAACTTGCTTCGTATGACATGAGATCCTCCTCTGTTAATTTACCTATCTCTCCTATTTCAAAGATAAGGCCAAATATCCTCTTATCCAAAAAATACGGCAATTTATCCATGATGCTAAAGTGTTTAAGTAAGTACAACCGACTGATCCATGACACAGTTCAAGGATCCGCCACGTCCCTTAAAACAATAGAAAGATCCGAATGAGATGGTAAAAAGTTTATACTTAGCTTTAAGATAATTATTAAAGATTAACTACCTAACTTTTAAAACAGTTTCACGTAACGCAGTAATAATAGTCTAACCTACTACCTTCAAAACTTTTTAACAATATCTAACCTTCTAATGATAGTCTCGCCCTCCTAACCAAGTCATCCTTAATTATTGTACAAGCACTTCGTTACAATTAACCTATCTAATATACAAATTTAACTTTCTGTCTTCTTATCTTATAATCTCGCTTAAAAGCCTACTCTCCATAAAAAGCTATATATCAAACAGATATCTATTACGAATTAAAAACAAATTATGTATGACATAATTTGTTTTTAGCAGGTTAATTATATATCTTGTGCCATTAGTCTACCAAATTTATGAAAAATACTCCAAATGGGGATGCCGAGCTATTAGCTCAGTTAAGGGAGAGCGAACATTCGGCACTTACTGAAATTTATAATAAGTATTGGATATATTTATACCAGTCTAGCTTTCGTATACTCCAAGATTATGACAAAACCAATGATGTAATACAAGAGGTCTTTGTTAATCTTTGGGAAATCCGTTCAAAACTTTTCATAAAACTATCTTTAAAATCATACCTCTATGCAGCTGTTAAATATGAAGTACTTCGCCAGCTAAGAAAACAGGTTATTAATGATGATATTTTAGATTTTATTGATACGTTGGAAGATAATTCCAATGAGCAACTTATGGAATATAAAGAATTGCAACAGCAAATAGACCAGATCATAGAAGAGCTACCCTCACGTTGCCAAGAAGTATTTAAATTGAGTCGCTTGGAGCATCTCACTCATAAAGAAATTGCAGAAAAATTGGCTATAAGCACTAAAACTGTCGAATACCACATTGCAAATGCATTAGTTTACTTGCGTAGTCAATTGGGAAAAACACTCAGTATAGAGCTATTTATACTTTTTTTAATCAATCGATAAAAAAAATAAATAATTGACTAGGGATAGCCATCCATTATTTACTCTTATATATAAATAACCTTAAATTTTGAGAAAACAAGAATTTCTAACATTATTAGATAAATACCTCAATGGCGAAACATCCATCGAAGAAGAGGAACTATTATCCAAATTTCATGCGACATATCGCCATAATGAACATTTGGATGATTCTTTTTTTACTGAGGACCGTAGGCTTGAAATCTTATCAAAGATAGAAAGTCGTATAGGAACTCATCAAGTAAAGGTTTACAACTGGAGGCACTGGGCGTCCATAGCAGCAGCTGTATTGATCACACTGTCGGGTATCACGTATTATTATCAAAGATGGAATACAACAACGCACCAGCAAATCGCGAATAATGCTGAAAATGTATTGCCAGGAAAAAATAAAGCCTTATTAAAATTAGCAAATGGGACAATAATAACATTGGATGATAGTGACCCCAATACGCGTACTGTCTTAGAAGAGAAGGGCTTGACTATTCAAAAAAACAAAGATGGTCAACTCTTGTATGTGCTGCGAGATGATCATACCACAAATTTAATGGGTAACAACACGATTGAAACACCTAGAGGAGGACAATATGAGGTAGTACTACCTGATGGTACGCATGTATGGTTGAATTCAGAATCTTCCCTATCCTATAATCTAAACTTTAAAAAACAACGAAAAGTTCTCCTTAAAGGGGAAGCATATTTTGAAGTCGCAAAGAAAAAAGTTCCATTTATTGTTCAGAATGCAATACAGGAAATTCGCGTATTAGGAACACATTTTAACGTCAACTCCTATCAGGATGATGCTTATTCGCAAACAACACTACTGGAAGGTCAAGTAGCAATAAGCACCTTGAATAAAGACCGAGAACAGCCTATTTTGATGAGACCAAATTTTAGTTTAAGTACGCATAATACCTCAGGAACCTCTACACAAAGTGAAGCAGATATTGAATCGGTGATGGCTTGGAAAAATGGTTATTTTCAGTTTGATGATGAAAGGTTATCAACTATCCTTCGCGTCATAGCGAGATGGTATGATGTGCACGTTGACTACAATTCTTTGCCAAATACACGATACACCCTTCAGATATCAAAGCATGTAAGACTTTCTGATGTGTTAACCATGCTAGAAAAGACCGGACCTGTTAAATTTCAATTTCAACAGCAGATGCTCGCTGCAGAAAAATAAGAACCAGTTAAAATCTAATGACAAAAATCGCCTATGATAAAAAACAACTAAACAGACAAGCCTAAAAAAGAAATCCAGCCGCACGGCCATGCAGCTGGACCCTATAAAAAGGGTAATGAACTAAACTTAAAATACTATTAATCACTAACCTTATGAACAAATGTATGAATATTATGATGCATTGTAGGGAAATGCTTTTCATTTTTTTGAAGCAAACTTCCTCAATGTTATGTAATGGTTTTTTCTTAAAAATGAAAATAACAACTTTTCTAATTATTGCCGGTCTACAAGTCTCCGCGAACGTCATGTCGCAAGAGATTAGTTTAAAGGTAAAAAATGCACGCTTAAAAGAGGTCTTATCCAGTATACGTAAACAAACTGGATATCATTTGGTATACAATACCGAATTAATAAGCAGCGCTAAACTGGTAACGGTAGATCTACATAAACTTCCCTTGCAACAGGCAATGTCTTTATTATTCACTGACCAACCGTTTGATTACGAATTGAATGGAAAAACAATCTTGATCACGCCAAAGAAGGAAAATACAAAGACAACGCCATCTGTCTCTATTCAACAGCAAACCATTGCTTCAGGCCGTATCACAGATGCAGATAACAAACCTTTAGCTGGCGTGACTGTCAAAGAAAAAGGATCAAGCAATGCTACTATAACCAGTGAAAATGGCACATTTAAATTACCTGTTAAAGACGCTACATCAATACTAGTTTTTAGCTATGTAGGTTATAGGACTTCAGAAAAGCCCGCGGGTTCTCAGATGAATTTCATAATGGAAGAAAACTCTTCCGCCATGGATGAAGTCGTTGTTGTCGGCTATGGCACACAGAAAAAAATCAATTTGACAGGTGCTGTATCAACAGTAAGTGCCAAACAACTCGAATCCAGACCCGTTCAAAATTTGGGACAGGCCCTGCAAGGCATGGTACCGGGACTAAATCTGCAAACTGCTGGTCTAGGTGGCGAACTTAACCAAACCATGAGTGTCAATATACGCGGAGCAGGTACAATTGGTGTTGGTTCCTCTTCATCTGTATTGGTATTGATCGATGGAATGGAGGGCGATATGAATGCGCTAAATCCGCAGGATATCGAAAATATATCCGTTTTAAAAGATGCCGCTTCAGCCGCTATATATGGCTCTAGAGCTCCTTTCGGTGTTATTTTAATTACAACCAAGGCAGGGAAAATCGGAAAACCGGTGGTCAATTACAACAACAATATCAGGTTAAGTGCACCACGAGGTTTACCAACCATGCTGGATTCTAAAACATTTGCTTATTATTACAATGAAGTCGCAGCGAATGATGGCGAAGCGGCCAAATTTTCACAAACTGTCCTTGATAAAATCATTGCCTATCAAAATGGAGAAATCAGTACCGTCTCCACAGCGGGTGCAGATGGAAAATGGCAGTACTATACCGGATCGAACGCCAATACCAACTGGTTTGAAGAATTTTATAAAAACTTCTCCACTTCACATGAACATACCATGAGTGTGAACGGTGGATCAGACCGTGTTAAATATTATTCTTCACTGAATTATATGGATCAGGATGGTTTAAATAAATATGCAAACGATAATTTCAAACGTTTTTCATTTGCTACAAAATTAGATATCAAAATTTCCGATAAGCTAGATCTATTAACAAATACCCGGTTTGTAAGAGAAGATTTTGATAAAGCAACGCATATGAATGACCTTTATTATCATAATATAGCCCGACGCTGGCCAACAGTTCCTGTACGCGATGATAATGGATTCTTTTCAGAACCTTCAGAAATAAATCAATTACTGGACGGAGGACGTACCAACTACCAAAAAGACTTTTTATATCAGCAGATCCAGTTAAAATATCAACCGGTCAAAGGTTGGAATATCACCGGTAATGTCAATTACAGAATCACCAATAGGAATGATCACGGGGAAATCTTAAAAGCTTATGCTTATGCAGTAAACAAAGAACCTTTCCTTGTTCCGGTCGGATACAACAGTGCTGGCGGAACCAGTGTCGGGGAAACTGCTCGAAAAGATGAATACTTCAGTACCAATTTATTTTCAGACTATAGTTTCAATATTGCCGAAGACCACCAGTTTACAGTTCTGGCAGGATTCAATTCAGAATTGAATAAGTACAGAACGCTAAGCGGTAATATGAGCGGTTTGATCACAGACGATATCCCTACGTTAAATACCGCAACATTAGATCCGAAAACCAATGGTGGTTATCAGCACTGGGCTATTGCAGGATTTTTTAGCCGGGTCAATTATAGCTATAAAGACCGTTACCTCTTGGAATTAAATGCCCGTTATGATGGTTCATCCCGATTTCCGAAAGACCTAAGATGGAATCTCTTCCCTTCATTTTCTGCAGGCTGGAATATCTCCAACGAAGCCTTCTGGCCTCTAAAATCTGAAATATCCTTATTCAAACTTAGAGGATCATATGGAGAACTAGGGAATCAAGGAACAGACAACTGGTATCCTTTCTATTCCATCATGCCGGTTACAGCTGGACAGGGTAGCTGGTTACTCAATGGTGTGAAACCAAATTCGGCAAGTGCTCCAAATTTAATCTCCTCTTCTTTAACCTGGGAACGTGTTTCCAGCTGGAATCTGGGATTGGATGTCGCGGCTCTCAACAATCGCTTAGGACTCGCATTTGATCTCTATAAAAGAAATACCTATGACATGATTGGTCCAGCACCCGATCTACCTGCGATTTTAGGAACAGCGGTACCTCGCATCAATAATTCAGAAATGTACTCTAAAGGGTTTGAAGTTGAACTTTCATGGAAAGACGATATCGGAGATTTCAACTATGGCGTACGTGCTGTATTATCAGACGATCAACAGACCATCACCAAATACCCTAATTCAACCGGAAATTTTACCCAATGGTACAACGGTAAAAAGAACGGAGAGATCTGGGGTTACACAACGCTAGGTATCGCACAGACTCAGGAGCAGATGGATGCACATATTGCCAATACCAAACAATCTTTCGCTACCAAATGGCAAGCAGGAGATGTTATGTATTTGGATAAAAATGGAGATGGACAGGTAAATAATGGAGCAAGTACCTTGGCTAATCCAGGTGATATGAGCATTATCGGCAATAGCCTACCCCGCTTTAGATACAGTTTAGATCTTACGGCCAATTATAAAGGATTTGACGTTAGGGTATTTCTTCAGGGAATTGGAAAACGGGATCACGTGCCCAACGGACCTTATTTCTGGGGTGCCAATGGCGGTATGTGGCAATCGGCAGGTTTCCAGGAAAACATGGATTTCTTTAGGGACGAGAATTCAGTGATGGTACAGAACGATGTGCTGGGGATCAACACCGATGCCTACCTACCAAGACCTTATTTCAACACCCAAAAGAACCAGCAGACCCAGACACGATATATACAGAATGCCGCTTATCTACGGTTAAAAAATGCGCAGCTCGGCTATACCTTCAACCCTGCTTTATTATCAAAGATCGGACTGTCAAAAATCCGTGTATATGCTTCCGGAGAGAATCTATTGACATTTACAAAAATGGCAAAAGTATTTGACCCGGAGACGGTAGGTTTAGGAGGATGGAACGATGGTAAATCATACCCGTTCTCAACCATCTATTCTTTTGGATTAAGTGTGAATTTTTAATGATTTGAATAATGAAAAAGAGCTATATAAATAAGATACAACAACTCTGCGCAGCGGTACTTGCCTTTAGTACATTATTATCCTGTAATAAATATTTGGATAGAGCACCTTTGTCCGAGGTAACACCCTCAGAGTACTTAAATACAGAAGCTGATCTCGCGGCATATACCATTACCCGTTACAATTTCCCAACACATGGAGGTTGGGGATTGGGTACATTTGCTAATGATAACGGGACAGACAATCAAGTGACTTCGGGCTATGCGACACGTTGGGTACCTGGCGAATGGCGGGTAGGCGCTACAGGTGGAGACTGGGATTTTACGAATATCCGTCAGGTCAATTATTTCCTCGAATCGGTACTTCCCAAATGGAAAAGTAACAGCATAACCGGCAATAAGCTCAATATTGAGCATTACATCGGTGAAGCCTATTTCTTACGGGCTTATGAATACTTCAACAAAGTACAGGCATTGGGAGATTTCCCCATCTTAAAAAATACCGTAAAAGATAATCTGGAGGAATTAACCGTCATTTCTACTCGTAAACCGCGAAACGAAGTTGCCCGTTTTATCATCGCAGATCTGGATTCAGCGGCTACTTTACTCAGTACAACAACTGCTTCCGGAAAAACTCGGATCACCAAAAATGCAGCACTATTGTTAAAATCCCGTGTGGCACTGCATGAAGCTACTTGGTTAAAATACCATAAAGGAACTGCTTTAGTACCCGGCGGACCGGGATGGCCAGGAGCAAAATCAAATCCTAATTTCGCCATGAACATCGATCAGGAAATCGACTACTTCCTGACACAGGCCATGGAGTCTGCGCAGTTGGTAGCAGATGGAGTAGCATTAGTTAACAATACAAAAGATAATGGCTTTAATTCATCCAATAATCCTTATTTCAAGATGTTTGGTGATTTTGACCTAAATGCTTATAGTGAAGTGCTTCTTTGGAGGCAATATAGCCTACCTTTGAATGTTACACATGCTGTAAACCATTACATGAACAGAAATGCAGGTAACTCAGGATATGCAAAAGGATTAGTTGAAAATTTTACCATGGCCAATGGATTACCGATTTATGCCGCAAATTCAGGATATAAAGGCGATAATTTAATCAGCGATGTAAAGATTGACCGTGATAACCGTTTACAGATCTTTATGAAAGCTCCGGGAGAGTTAAGCTATACCGATCGAAAGAATACCAATGGGCAAGATATCGTAGAGGGAAAACCGGATATTTTGGGTATTGCTGAAACTCGATATGTAACAGGTTATGCCCTTAAGAAAGGGTTCAATTACCTGATTGCACAATCCGAAGGTGCAACAAGCACCACCGGTTCTATTGTATTCAGAGCCGTTGAAGCTTACTTAAATTATATCGAAGCCAGTTACCTTAAAAATGGTTCGGTCAATGCTAAGGCGCAGGCATACTGGACGCAAATCAGGGAACGTGCTGGAGTCAACACCGACTATATGAATACGGTCAATAATACCGATATGAATATGGAAGCAAAAGGTGATTTCGGGGCTTATTCTGCAGGACAATTATTATCGGATAAAGTTTTATATAATATCCGGAGAGAAAGACGCCTGGAATTAGTTGCTGAGGGCATGCGCTTTGCAGATCTAAAACGCTGGCGGGCATTAGACCAACTTGCGGCAAAACCTTATATTGTTGAAGGCATGAAAATATGGGGACCAATGCAAGAATGGTATAAAGATGAAAAAGGAGTTTCATCGTTAATACAGCCAAATACTTCAGGAAAAACAGCTAATGTTTCCCTGCAGTCTGAAAGCAATTATCTTAGACCTTACCGCATCAACTTAGCGGCAACTAATTTAGTCCTCGACGGGTATAAATGGATCAGTGCACATTATTTAAATCCAATTGCCATGAGCCACTTTACCATAACTTCACCAGACGGTTCACCGGAATCGTCCAGTATATACCAAAATCCGGGCTGGCCATTAATGGCCAATCAAGGAGCAAATAACTAACCCTAGTAATTAAAACTTACCCCCCGTATTGCCAAAATGCAATATGGGGGGTTTTAAAAATATAAAAATGAATTACATCAAGATGTCTGCCCTCTTTGGGCTTATTTGTCTGGCATCGATAACACTTGCACAGCAGAATTATGTGGAATTAAAACCTGAAGATACAAAAGAAGACATCATCAGAAAAGCGGCACACGTAAGACCAACCAAGCGTCAACTTAAATGGCAAGAGCTTGAAGTAACCGGATTTATACATTATGGGATCAATACATTTACCGGTAAAGAATGGGGAGATGGCAAAGAAGATCCTAAATTGTTTGACCCTAAAAAACAAGATGCCGAACAATGGGTAAAAATTGCTAAAAAAGCCGGGATAAAACTATTGATCTTAACAGCAAAACACCATGATGGCTTCTGTTTATGGCCAACCGCCACAACGAAGCATTCCATTAAACACTCCCCTTATTTAAATGGTCAAGGCGACGTCATGAAAGAATTATCCGATGCCTGCCGTAAACATGGCGTAAAATTTGGTGTCTACTTATCTCCTTGGGATCAACACGAAGCCGTTTACGGAACAGAAGCTTATAATGATTTTTTTGTCAAGCAACTGACAGAATTATTGACACAATATGGCCAAGTCGATGAAGTATGGTTTGACGGTGCAAACGGAGAAGGTCCAAATGGCAAAAAACAAGAATACGATTTTGAAAGATATTATAAGACGATAAGGGCTCTTCAACCCGAAGCAGTCATCGCCGTGATGGGGCCAGATGTAAGGTGGGTCGGTACAGAGACCGGTTATGGAAGAGATACAGAGTGGTCTGTCGTACCAACTGCTGCGCTCAGACAGGATGCCGTAGCAGGTGATTCGCAGCAGGACATAACTATAAAACCTAAAGGTGACATGAGAAATAGCGATTTAGGATCAAGAAGTCAGATCGAAAAAGCAGAAGCATTAGTTTGGTATCCTGCCGAAACTGACGTTTCCATAAGACCGGGATGGTTTTTCCATGAAAATCAAAATGATCAAGTAAAGACCCCCGAAAAGCTCTTGGATATCTATTTTAACTCTGTCGGGAAAAATGGTGTATTACTACTGAATATCCCCCCTTCAAAAGATGGTCTCATTCACGAAAAGGATGAACAGGCACTTATTGGGTGGAAGAATTTAAGAGATCAAATCTTTGCTAATAATTTGTTGAAAACATCTTCTGCGAAACTAATAAATCAGAATAAGAAAATCCGGACAAAAAAGGATAAAACAGATCAATATTGGACAACAAAAGGACAGGATACTGCAACCTTTGTTTTTGATATGGGAAAAGAGCAAGAATTTAATCTGCTGGATATTTCAGAATTTATAAAACATGGACAGCGTGTAGAAAAATTTGAGCTGGAGGTGCTACAAAATAATTCTTGGACTAAAATTGTATCTGGAACAACAATAGGCTCAAGAAGAATTTTACAATTTAAGACCATCAAAGGAAAATATGTTCGCCTTAAAATACTTGAAAGCAGATTAAATCCGATGATACAGAATATCGGTCTGTACCATTATATTCAGTAATTATGAATAGAACCCAAGCAGAAAACTAGACCCACTTGCTGCTTGGCTTCATAAAATTGCCACTTTACTTCATCGTTTTAATTGAACACACAAAAGGCTGCTTAAATTTCATCTAAGCAGCCTTGTCGTTTACAGTAATTAAATGACTAATATATCAATTCTACCAGCTAGGATTTTCTCCGAGATTCGGATTTCTTTCCCATTGTAATGATATCTTTAGCAAATGGAAATACCGCTTTGTGTAATAATCGCTGATTTAAAATTTATCATTCATTCCTACCGTTGACCAGATCATAAAATTATAATTTAGTACAAGTCGAAATAAGTAACGAAATCTCAGTCTTTTGTTGGATTAACGAAAGCCCATGCATATCATATATAACAAACAAGTACCTGCTTTCACAGGCACTTATATATTTATTTACTTTTTTTTCTTCCCAATAAGCGACTCGTCACAAAACTAACTAGCGTACCAATAGCCGCCAAGATCACAGTCTGTAAAAGATCGCCAAAGGAGAAACTAGCCCATATAGAGCAAATGGTTCCTCCAAGTGCCGAGATCCGGATATCATTCAGTTTCATCCCTGATCTCCTTTCCACTTTCCAGGTCATATTTTACGATACGGTCCGAAGGTTTTATAGTACCGGAATCATCTTCTACACCATCCAACAAGCCATCTGAAGGACGTCCTTGCGAATTATTTTTAGTCGCAGATTCGACTTCTTTATCTTCTACGATAACCGATTCGATAATACCCAATCCAAGTCCGATATACTTGATGATATTTAAGACTTTACCCGGCAACTTCACAGGCGCCAGCAAGATGATCTGTATAGCACCGTTTATTTTTTTTATGATTTTTTTCATTGTTTTTTTAAGGTTAGAGGGTTAAAAGGTTAAAAAGCTAGATGTTAGTTAGTTAGTTAGTTAGTTAGTTAGTTAAACCTTTCTCACTTACTAACCTTCTCACTCTCTAACATCATCACTATGTTACTAGATTACTCCGTCACTATCTAGCATTTGGTTACTAACTTCAAAACACACCACTTCATCTGCCATTTTGCCGATCAGCCTTTTATATAAAGAGACATATGCTTTTCTCGATTTCCGCAACTCATAATCCCCTTCGACCAATTCCCAGCTATTACCAACCAGAATACAGCCAGAAGTATCACCAATATTATTTCCGATATGAATGTAGACATAACTATAATTGGAAATCTCTTTAATCTCGATCATACCCTGATGAAAATCTGGAAACCGGCGTTTATACCGCGCATTCATGGCGCCATAGGTATTTAAGATCATCGAGTACTTGCCGGATGGAATTGCCGTTTCACCTTTGATTTTCACATCGCGAATGGCATCTTCCAATACATAGCACACAAATTCTCCATCGATATAGAGATGAGACAGGGTACTTTGCTTCCCCTGTCTGATTCGCTTCACCAGCACATTTCCCATACCGTTTTAGCGAGCTGTTAAACTGACCACATCACACCAATCACCGATCCCCCTTCTGTTACGTGCACGCACCCTTAGATAGTAAACATAACCGGGTTTGGTAGGCGAAAAAACATTCCCATAACTGGAACTGGCCTGAAAAGTCTCTCCCCATATCGGTTGTTCAAACTGATCCAGTTCATTTGATACCTGGTACTCATACAGGATCGCCTCTTTAAGAGGCTTAAATCTGACCTGCAACTGATCACGCTGTTTTCCATCAAGCAATGCCACCTCTTTAACCACAGCAGGAACCTCTACATTTCTAGGGTCAAGTTCCAAAATCAATCCCGAGCTCAATAAGATGGAGCGGGAGCCATCGGCAACGGTATTGACATAAAAAGCAATACTCCGTAAACTTTGGACCAACGCCTTCTTGCTCTCATTCTTCTCTTCAATTTCCAAAAGACTTCCACCGCGGCTCGCTTTCTGCCATTTCAGTTTAAAATCATCAGCCTGTGTTTTCAGATCAGCTAATGGAATGGGCAAATCGGTCAAAAGCGTGTGCCCATCCAAACAGTCCAGCACCTTTCCGATCATGGTATTGAATTCATGATCGCTGATTCCTGAATAGTCCAGGATTACTTTTTTCTTTCTCATATCACTAGGTATTATTGAGCTTTAGCTCCGTTAAAAAATTAGTTTCAGATGCACTTCCGGACGAACATCATGAAGCAAACATAGCCGTGGTACCTGCAAGAAATGGAACTTCCGGACACTAACGGACATTAACGGACGACCGAGCGGACTTCCGGACAAACAAATTCAAAAGCTTTGTGACAAAAGTTGATTCCAAACAATAATCAAGACATATATTTGATGTAGCACATCAAAGTGGGATACTATTTAACTTTTAGCATTCCGTACTTGAGAACAATCATCAGAAAATTTATAAAAAGCAAATGCTCTTTTATAAGAAGGGCGCACTTCTTTAGAAAGATCGGCTACCAATCGACAAGACAGCACTTAACGTTTAATAAGAAGAAATGATAATTTTAAAAACTCGAATACAGTTTAGCGATGAAGGTTCACTTTTTAAGAATGAGCAAGACAATATGGTTAACTAGTGAGCATCTTTCTACAATAAGTATCTCCTTATTCACAATCAGGGGATAACTTTGCTGAAACTTAGATCGAAGTTTTAGAATTAGTGAGTGCTATTTTATAATAAGTGTTCCCTATTTTTCAACAACTGTTTACTAATTGTGGATAAGTAATCCCTCATTCACAATTAGTGCTTGTTTAATCACAATTTGTGGATAGCCGAAGCAAAAGAGTGATTCAAGAAAGAATTGGGAATAGTCAATCGATTAAATTTTTTCGTGCTTTACTTGCTAATTTCCCCAAAATATGAGGCCCCATCCCTTTGGTTCTTTCAAATAGAGCTGCGACCTCCGATTTTAAAAAATAAGGCCGCCTTCCGACTTTCACGACTGGAAAAAGTAATATGCGGTTGACAGATTCGTAAAAAGTAGATCTACTAATATCAAGTACCGAACAGATCCATTCAATATCGACATACGGCGGTATGTTTTCTTGTTGTACCTGTTGCTCCTTAAGATGAGGAGAAGCAAGACATACAAATTCATATATGTTCGACAGAACCTGAGGGGAGGTCGGGTCAGCAGGAAAACGCGCGATGGTCTCCTTCAGTAAATATTCGTACGGAATATCGGACAGCAGGGGCTGCACCTCATATTGCATCAATTGGGTTAAAGTCTGTTGCATCTGTTCGATAAGCTTGATTTTTGACATAGCTACTGGGCATAAACAAGACCATAAACGGTTAGCGTACTTCCTGATGGGAGCACAGTGAAAACTTGAAAATTAATATTTAGTATTAATTTACTCAGACTGCTTCTTCATGATTATATCATCCTGAACATCTGATGAAGAATTAAAAATACTGCATCACAGTTTATTAGACACTTCCCATAACCTAAATTCTTTATAAATATTTCGGTCACCGACCGACACCTCATTTGCCAGATATCGCATCTTAATTTCCTTGTTGAAAATATCAACGATATAATCCGTGTTAACCACAAATGAACGGTGGCATTGAATAAAGCGTTCACGGGGTAACCGCTCTAATACATAAGACATTGGTTTTCCGACAACAATCTTGATGGCATCTCCAAACCACAGAATACATTCCATACCATCGGCCTCCAAAAAAATAATTTCAGGTATCCGTACCAGCTTATGATGATACATATTTCCCACTTTGACCAGAAAAATCTGTTCATTGGGTATAAGTATCGGGTGCCTCTCATTCCAATACTGTTTTACTTTGTCGACAGCTTCTACAAAACGTAAATATTCCAGCGGTTTTGGCAGGTAATCGGTCACATCATAATGATAGCTTGCAGCGGCATATTTATCCGTACCGGAACAGATGATGACCTGCATCCCCAGTCTAGACTTTCGGCTTGGCCGTTGCAGTTCTTTGATCTGAGCAATCAATTCTATACCTGAAAGATTAGCCATCACCATGTCCACTATCAATAAATCGATGGTACCTGTCCTCACCTTTGTCAATCCCTTTTGTGGATCAACTGTTTCAAAAACTTTTACCAGTCCATCGGTCTTTGCGACATAGGCACTTAAAAAATCAATAGCGTGCTGGTCATCATCGATTATTCCAACTCTAATTTTCTTCAGCATAATTTATCAAATTTGTTTTTTGTAGTCAATCGTAATCGTCAGTAAATAATGCTCATCCTGCATCTCAGTGAGAACCTCCGCCGCATCGGCATAATAATACCTTACAATATCACGCCATCGGTCCATACCTGTTCCATCCGTTCCGATCTGCCAGTTTTTATCATGAGCGATCTTATTATATACCTTTATATGCATCATGTACCTGCTCAGCTGTATCTCTAAGAGCGCGGAACTATCATGCACCCCATGTTTCTGGCTGTTTTGCAAGAGCGATACAAGCATAAAACGTGGTACCAGGTGGCCTCCCAAACGGTCGGGATACAGCAGATCTACCTGCTTATCGTGGTAGATCTGATTAAGCCGTTCGACCGCTTCCATCTCTTGATCCAAAGTAACAAACTGCAGTTTTTCATCCGACAAGCCATCTAACACATAATGAAGCAACCGATCAACATGTTGCTTTTCAGTTTGAGAAACAACTTTCCAAGCATATAACTGTTGCAGTAAGTTGCGTAACAGGTGTGCCACCTCCTCACGTACAAGAGCTCGAACCTTCCCTTGCGACGCATCGTGACGGAACATGTTATTGCGGATCTGTAACTTTTTGACAAGTAGCAACCGTTTTCCCATCCATACCAGAGCACTTATCCGCGACTCGAACAACACGAGCAGACAAGCATATAAGCTATATTTAAAAAAGAATACAGCCAGCCCCAGTCCCACCTGCAATAGAGAAATAGGGAGATGAGGTTTATAAATAGAACTTGTCCACTGTCTGGGAAGTAAAAACAGTATAGTGACCACCAGCAGGAAATACAGCATGTATAAGCAGAATATATAAAATAGTATCTTCAAACCTCGCCGAAAATATCCCGACTTATCAACCATAAAATGTCTAACAGCTAGAAAAACACCGCTGTAAGCCAAAGCAATAAAGATAAACTGCACAAAGGGTAGATCAACAAAACTAGCATGATTTACCTGATAGAATAAAAAGCTGTAGCCTATTAATAAGAAAAATATACCGTACCCAGGTAAGCGATAAACAATTCGTTTTTCGTGCATATCAAAAAGTAAGATTTAGGTTTACAGGATCGCAAGAAATTAACTTGACAAATCATTAATATACTTGTTTTTTAAAACAATTCAAAATTCAGATTTAATTCGGTTTTCATTTTCCTCATAATATGCTGGTAAAGCAAAGCATCCACAGGATAAAAAAGTCCTGTCGCCCGTTCCAATAAAAAATATTGATCTGAAATCGGATAAGGAATAAATTCGGGGTAACTATGTGGTGTATTTGTATTTTCCAACTTTATGGGGGTAGATCGGATATCATGATGCACAAATAACCAGCCTTTCCACTGCGCTGGATAACACAGCAGATCATGGTAAAATTGCAGAAAGAGGTCCTGTAAAAATACTGTTGCATCAGTAATGATCTGCATTTTGCCAAGTTTAAGCTGTATGCCTTCATCCGGTTTAACGAGTAGCCAAATAGGTACGACCGGTATTTGATGATATTGAGCCAGTGTTGCCAGTACAGAACTTAATGACCACCATCGATCTCCCAACGGAAACTGTATGCTATGTTTCAACTGTTGTCCAACGCCCATATTTCCATCTAAATATACGAGTAGTTGCAGCCCCGATTTCAGAGCATAGTTAATATGCCAGATGGCAGCCTTATCTTGCACATTAATTAAACGGATGTTTTCACTATACTGCGTTAAACTAAGTTCTTGGCTATAGTCGTCATATACCTGTTGGCTCACCAAGACATAGAGCTTCACATTTAACCGGATCAATAGATGAGGCAATAAATGGTAAGGTCCCATATGAAAAGAAAACCAGATACAGCCCTGTTGCGTTACATCGAGCTGTGAAATAATAACGTGTAATTGTCTGTTCAGATCTTCACGGTATTTTTTGGTCAAAACGAGACGCTGCAACGACTGCTGCGTTTGCATCATTTCATAACACTGTGCAGTCGTCAGTTCTGGGAACACCCCATATATATTGGTTGTATAATGTGCAATCTCACGGAATTTAAAAGCAGTACTGTCTCTGCACGAATGCGTGATTAGGTTCATAAACAAAGTATTGAAGGTTTGATAAATAGGCTGTCTATAAATAATAGACAGCCAAATAAACTTTACAGCCAAATAATATCGCTTTTCTTTTCGTCGCCCAGGAAGGCCAAATAGCGTTTAATCTCCGCAAAAGGCTGACCTACTTCTTGAGGCAATTTCTTAATTTCCATAATAAGTGATTCGTCTCTTTTCATGATTTTTCATTTATAAATAGTAATACCATCAGTTATCTGGCGCCGATAACCGTTCATTTAGGGCCCTTACATTTACCCTAAAATCGCACTACTATCCAACTTGATGAAAATAATTTCCCAATACACATAACAGCTCTATTTACACGCTTTTAAAAGCCATAAAATATTTAACCTCTTAAAACCCCTACATTCACCTTATAAAAACACCTATTCAGAAATATTTTTATCAATTAAACAGGTAATTATTATTATAGACTAATTTTTCTTTTAATATCGAGAGAATAAGTAACATATAAGTCTAACCCGTAATAGTCTAGCCAGTTAACCCAGTAATCAGTAACATAGTAACAAGTAACGCAGTAAAAACCATGACACGCTTATCTAATTACTATAATCTAATTACAATGAAGTAACCAACTAACCTTCTAGCTATCTAACCACCTAATCAATGATCAAAACCTATCACTTTCCAATACCCCAAGTTGCACAATTCAGTGGACCAATGCACAACTTTCTGCCACAGCATCCCGATGCTACTACAGTTAGGCACGAAGCCGAAAACATACAGCTTATGGAGACCTATTTGGACTATCATTCAGTACTCTTATACCGTATTGAAGCATATGCTGAAGCAGACTGTATCTTGCCACTTAAAACAGAAAAATCAGATTTTCATCTGCTTTATGCTTTCAAATCCCCAAGTCAAATTATTATCAAAAACAACAAAAGCGAAGATCATATTCAGCTACCAGGTGGACATGGCACGTACGCCTATGTACCAAAAGGAAAATTTTCCGTCCACCTTCAGTACGGTCATTATCTTGTCTATGGTTTATTAATTGATGTAGGTTTTATTCGAGCTAACATCTTTCCCTCACATAGCTTTCTCTATGAATTTAGAACCGCACGATTACGGGATAAAAAGAAATTATTCCAGACCCCGATCTGGCCTATCAAAGAAAAAACGAGTTATCAGATCCAGCGATTAGAAGAGATTTTTTTTCATTACCATTCCGGTCATGAAGCCGAGATAATCAAAATGCTCTATATCCTATTTGACATTGCTAAGTTCAAACAATTTACAAGTTATGAATGGCTTGATCCAAATGAAGATCTTGCTAAACGTGTACGAGGCGCTATACAAGACCTCGTTAGTCAAGAATTTAGCAATCTATCACTAAGTGGATTATCTGAAAAATTCAGTATCGGACACAAACGGCTAATTGCTGTACACAAAGAGTATTTCAAACAGACTCTGCAACAGTACCTGCACGAGCTTATTATTATCAAAGCGAAAGAAAAGTTAGCCCTGTACACTGTAGGTGAAACAGCCACTTATTGTGGCTATAGCGAGGTAAGCAGTTTTTCCGATTTTTTCTTCAAGAGGGTGGGCATACGACCGAGCGCTTATCAGCAACAAATATTGACAGAAAAAAAATAAAGTAAGCAAAAGAGCCAATTACGATCAATAATTGGCTCTTTTGCAGCTTTTAAAATTGAGCTACCACTTCACAGTTACACCTTTAAAGTTAAAGGGTATTCCGCTGGCACCTCTGCCGATCAGCCTTAAACTTAATAAGCTGATATCGGGTACTTTTTCTTTTATCTCATCAAATATAACTATGAAACCATAATTGATATCCTTAACAGCATGCGCAATATGCAACGTTCCTGTCGGTTCATTTAGTGGACCAGCGTTATAGCTTTTGTATAGATTACCCTTTGGATCGACAAGGTCCTGATCTGAAAATTGGATCACCTGATCGCCATCTCCCAAATATTTTACTACGGAAAGTCCAACCCTGTCTAACTACTCAATACTAACAATCTAACTACTATGAACTAACCTTCTAACAACTTATCAGTAACGAAGTGACAAGTAAACAAGTGACGGTCATTTCTAACCAAATAATCTTCTAACCCCTTAACCTTTACAAGAAAAATTCCGAAATCAGAATACGTCAATCGCCGAAATAGAATTTTGAGATACGCTCTACCTTTGAGTAAAGATGTAAACAAAAACAAAGTGGTCATGAAAATTCTAATCAAACGATATAACCCATACATAATTGTAGCCATTGGACTGATATATTTGGTTATTTCAACCGTTAGTATCAATCGTTTCTCACAAGAGGTATTAAAAAATCAAGCTCACGATATGCGTGAAGCAGTTGTGGATTTACTGAAAACACCACAGTGGTATTATATAGAAAATAGCACCGTACCAAATCACAAACAAGGAAGCTGTTAAGCGAAAATAAAAATAAGGAAACATGAACAACAAGGTAAAAAATATCATCGGTAAGAGCATCAGTATTTTCTTGATCATCTTTTGGTTGTTTGTTGGTTTGGAGAAAGCATGGAGCTGGCAGAACTTTAGGATTTCCTTGCAGCAGCAACCATTGCCTGACTGGTCGATAGGCATTATATTTTGGCTGGTACCACTGCTAGAAATACTCACCGGTATCTTGCTGGCTTTTCGAAGTAACAAAATGCAGCGGTTAGGTTATTGGGGTTCTATTTTACTTCTATCGGCTTTTACCATCTTTATCGGTCTGGGCGTAGCTGGAGTTTATGAAAAGCGTCCATGTACCTGTTCGTCCATCTTTAATGAAATGTCCTGGGAGTGGCATCTGGTTGTAAACATTGTCTTATTGAGCATATCTATATTCGGGTTGTTAATACTTCGTCCTGCTTTATTATCCCCAGGTGATAGCGAGGGATACAGCAAAAGCGTGCGGTTGTTTTTCATGTATCTAGTCCTAATCTCAATCGGCACAGTACAGAGCAGACCATTCGGGGTGAAAACAAATGCATTTGTGATGGCCCAGAAAATGAACACCTTCCCCAGTAGTCAGGTGTATCAATTTAAAGTATTTTGACACCAATTAAAACCGCCAAAATCATATACCGACAGAGGCAACAATTATGAATTACAATTTTTAACATAACTTTTTTTTACCGTGTTTTTTTTCCACCACGTGAAATAAAAACCTGACCCATGAACTTAAAAAACATATTCAAAAAATATGCGCTGGCTATGGTAGCTGTCGCAACGATAACAACATTTTCTGCTTTTAAAGTAAGCGGTGTAAATACAGGAAAACTATTTAGTCCCACTTTATACTTTCATGGAGATCCTACGATTGCATCAGAAGTGGAAGATGAATCTCTTTGGACCACAACTCCAAATGGAGAGAATTGTAATAACACACAAGAAGCAGCTTGTTCGCTAGAAGTAGATGCCTCAGACTTAAATGGCAATACTTTAGATGCTATGAAAGTTCAAATTAAAGCTAATAAAGTTGGAAGCGGTTTCATTCCAAGTGAAGAGCCTAGTTCAAATGCTACGCAATTTAATCCTATTAATAGAACATTATAGGGAATAAAGGTCTCCCCTGTTTATCAATAATTAATTGCCACAGTAAAATGGTAGATTACAAATTGATAAACGATAGACGGCTCGTCAAATTGAGCCGTCTATTATTACTTCTTATCTTGGGTTTTGCTCAACACCAGCCAACCGAATAATATCCTCTGGCAAAGGTATAGCGAAACGATTATCATTTGGTTTTAGTTCCACCTTACCATCCGCACCTTCTCTGATCAAACTGATCATTCTTCCCTCTAGGTTGAGTCTTTTAATATCCATCCATCTCAACCCTCTAAATAATAGTTCCTTTCTCCTTTCGAGCAAAATTAAATCCAGTAAATTCGAGATATTAGTTTCAGAAAGGGGCATAAAACTAGTTGATTTATAACGTTTGCTCAAAAGTAAATTAATGTCCGCTAACGCTTCAGCTATCTTCCCTTCTCTAGCCAAACACTCAGCCCTGACCAAATACATTTCATCAGTCGCGATACCGCCAAACAAATTATTAGAACCCGTATATTGCCCTTTAAAATTTATGATCGAATTCGTCATTTTAAAAAATACAACTTTCCTTAAATCGTTAACATCGTATGTACGATACAAAAGCGTATCCACACTTGAATAAGCAGCTGTTAACGTTGATGATCCGAGTTGCATATAAAAGGTCGTCTCCTTATTGAATATGGTGAAAGGATAATTAGCTGAAGGTTTTACTAAAGTCGCGTCGTTATAATCCATTAATTCATTCTTACTTTCCAAATAAGCATTGGCATAGACTAAAGCCTCCTTATATTCCCTCATGGAGAGATAAGTTCGTGCAAGTAAACCATAAGCTGCTACTTTACTTGGACGCATCATGTGACTTGCTTCGGATGGAAGTAAATCTACTGCAGACTTTAAGTCAGTGAGAATACGTGCATAGCATTGGTCAACTGACGAACGGGTAGATTTAACATTAAAATCGGAGGATTCGCGCAATACAATTCCGAGATCCGACTTTGCTGTTTGCGCATCAAAACTTTTTGAGTAATTCCACAATAAACTAAGATAAGCCGCAGATCGGAATAATAAAGCCGAACCTTTTACCCTATCCCAGTTTATTGCATTCTCTTTAATTCGCTGAATTTTATCTAACTTTTCTAAAACCAAATTGGCATTATAAACAGCAGTGTACATCGTTGACCAATCATTCGGGAAACCATATTTTGACTCCTGCCATAGATACTGCTCTTTTTGTTCTGTGGGTAGCGTTTTTAAATTTTCAATCGGGATAAACGCATTATCAGATGAACTTTCACCACTGCCACAATAATTTAAATTCATATTCTTGGAATAATCCAACAGTCCTTGTAAATCTTCCAAACTATTTGGCACCACCAATCTATTATTTGACTGTACATCTAAATACTTATTGCAGGATTGCAATATAAATTGGCATAATAATAGCATTAAAACAACCTTTTTCATATTTTAATAATTTAATTGTACTCCCAAAGAAAACACTTTAGGAGGGGTCAAACGATAGGCAAACTCCGGGTCAATCTTTTGCTTGTTACTTCTCCACAAAATTCCGAGGTTAGACAGATTTCCGTAAAATTTAATACTTGAACTGGTTCCTTTTAAGCTTAAAGGTCTTTGCCAAGAGATATTAATATACTCCAGCCGGACATGATCACCCTTCAATACATGAATTTCAGATTGCGTATAAAATGAATCTCCCGAGGACACTAATGGATAATGCATTTTTGGTGTATTCGTATTACTTTCATCCCCTTCTTTTTGCCATCTACTTTCAAAATCAGGATATGCATTTCCACTTTGAAACAAGGTAAAATAGGATGTAGCAGGTTTTAAGAAATAATAGTCGCCTTTGAAACTCATATTAAATCCAAAAGAAAACGCTCTCCAGGAGAAGTTATTAATCAAGTTGCCAAAAAACTGTGGTTTTGCAGACCCATAAAAATTAATGCTTCCATCACTTGTTGATTCTTCAATAGAGGCAGCCCTTATCTTAGAATAATCAGTACTTTTTTCTCCATTTATATATCCCTGTGCCAAACCTTGCTCATTCAATCCCGCCCATCGATATGCAGCAACGGCATTAAGCGGTTTTCCAACTAAGGGCGTTATTTTATTTCCATTTCCTACATAGCCAGCACCACTCTGATTTTGAGGCTGATAATATGCAGTAGTCTTATTTGAATTTGTACTAAGATTCAATCGCGTATCCCATTTTACAACTGCGAGCGTGTTTTTTGAACTGATACTAAAGTCCACCCCTCGTCCCTCCATCGCTCCGACGTTCTTGATAATAGAACTATTTACACCCCATGCAGTATAGTCATATTCCATAGAACCATATAGATCTTTACCTTTTTTAAGGTAATAGTCTATCGAACCCATGATACGTCCTTTGAAGAGATTGTAATCCAAACCAACGTTAAATGTACCCACCTTCTCCCATCGTAGCGATGGATCGTTGAGTTTCGAAATATTCAAAACTTTAAATTTAGTGAAAGAATCCGTTAATATATTGGCAACAGGTTCTGGTGTCTTTGAAACATCGACATTGCCACTATACCCATATGTCGCTCTTAGTTTTAATTGATCTATCCATTTACTATTTAAGAATTTTTCCTTACCTAAATCCCAAAATGTGCCAATGGACCATAAAGGAGACCATTTGTCATTTGTTGTTGTTCCAAAGATATTCGCTCCATCTTGCCTGAAAGAGGCTGAAAGCGCATATTTATCTTTCCAAATATTTGACAAATTCACAAATGTAGAAACATAACGATTAATGGTTTTAGAAAAATCGGGAACTCCTACAATACTCTGATTCAGATCATCAGGACTTGTTCTGAAAAGCGTTACATAATCTATGGCTGCATAAGCCAACGGAATTTCATTATATCCATAAGCTGTAAAAGAATTACCTTTTACCATATTTTCTCTTATTTCAACTCCCGCAATCCCGACCAGATGATGCAAACCAAAACGTTTATCGAGATTTGCTTGTCCACGAACAGTATAAGATTGACCATCATTTTGTGAATTTTTCAATATTCCAGACTGAGGAACTGGATTAGTCACCCTACCATTAGCATCGATTTGCGTATATTTATTGATTATAGATCTTGCTTCATAACTATTTAGGGTACTAAGTACCTCCTGTCTCACAGACTGAATTTGATATTGACCAGATAAACTTAGTTTCAAAAATGGCTTCAATTGGTAAGCAAGTCCAAAAGTAGCAAACAGCTCAGTCAACTTTGAAACAGTGTTGCTATACTTATATTCCGATAATGGATAGTAAGACCAATCTAAATAGCCCGTATTATATTTTTGATCGAGATATAATTTTCTATAATTCTTCTCAAATGGAAGTTCCGCTCCCACTTCATCCAAAAATTGAAGATAAGGAACAGTTTTACCTGCATATGTCAAAGATGTATAATCAGGCTTACCATTTTTGTTATTTGTACTGGTATAATTTACCCCAAAATCAATCTGCAACTTATCCGCTGGCTTAAAGCTATTTGAAAACATTAAGTTCAATTTCCTGTTGCGCTCATCCAAGTGCGATTGATCTGTGGTATATCCAGTCGCAAATCCATAGGCATGCTTTTGTCCTCCTCCCGAAATATTCATACTGTATTGTTGGGCAAAAGGATTTTCGTAAAAAGCGTCCGCATAATTCTTAAGTCCATTTTGTTGTAAAAGCTTATTCGTGAGGTTACTCGAATCAAGAGATGTGATTAAAGCTTTTTTACGCTTATCTAGGATATCAATAACTGGAGTCATGGCTACATAACCAATACTGTTCAGATAGACATTATAATATCCCTTATCATACAACATCTTTTCAATATCAATAAAGTCTTTGTTTGACAGTTTATAAATCTGTGTCAGATCAGGTTTTTGCTTAAACAAAAAAGTACTATTAAAAGAAATTCTAGCACGTTGATGGTCTTGAAGACTTCCTTTTTTAGTAGTCAATACAATCACTCCATTACCAGCTCTCGCCCCCCATATAGCCGCAGCTGCTGCATCTTTCAATATCGATACCGATTCAATAGCATTTGGATCAATATTTGAAATATTTCCCTCATAAATAAAACCATCCAAAACAATCAAAGGATCCAGTTGACCATTAATGGTACTTAATCCCCTAATGGATACATTTAATTTTTGCAAAACAGGATTTTGTATAGGTTGATTATCAAATCGAATGGCTGGCACCATATTATTCAGTCTTCCCATAATATTTGTTCCGGTCTGTTGATTCAACATTTCTTGTGAAACCACATCAATAGCACCAGTTACTTCATTCGCTTTCAATGTTTGGTAGCCCGTATTAACATCGACCATATCTAGATAATTTTCAGATTGTATCATATTCAATACAGTATTACCCTCAAAGTATTGGACTGAAACTGTCATACTCGAATAACCAATACCAGATATCAATAGAGAGTCATTATTAACTAAACCCGTAAGTGTGAATCTCCCATTCTGATCCGTTTTACCAACCGATTTCCGTAATTTAGAACGAATGGTTATATCCGGAATCGACACTTTTGTGACCGCATCCTGTATTACGCCACGCACAACTATATTCTTTTCCACCTGAGCCTGGCCCAGATAGAAGCCTACACTAAAAAGCAGTGTGAAAAACAATACTTTCATAACTATTTGAACAAATAGATGTAAGGATATTCCTTATACGCTCTGACCTTAGTGAGAATAATACCCCTTTCTTTGAAAAAATCTAATTTTTCCTTTTCACTACGAAATACAAATCCAGCCGGAATTGTCATGTCGACCCGTGTCATTTCGGACCTATCGATGACAATAGGAACTTCAAAAGCATAAGATAGTCCTGATATGATATTGTATATGGGTATATTTTGAGAATAAGATTCATTATTCACAGAACTTGCTTTGGATATCATGATGTTACTTTTGGTTTTAATTTTATCGAATTCGGGTTTAAAGCTCACCGTGTAGAATTCAACAGTATCCTTTCTTCTCTCAACAGCAATCTTAAAATACTGCGTAAAATCCTTTGTGTATAATTTTCGGAAAGCCATCTTTGAAACCGAATCTCTAGAGAAAAACTCGTACCAATACCTACTCTCATCCTTATTATTGTTTATCAAATCCAGCTTAAATTCAATTCCCAATCCCGCTTCGTAAAAAGCACTTTGAGCATCGTACCCCTGCATCTCAAATGGAAACGCATAGTTGAGCAGAAAACTTAACGTCTGATTACCTATCCTCAGGTAAGTAGTTCCATTTCTATAAATAAAGTTTGGATAACTATCTAAAAAATGATCTCTCTGTTTAGCAAAAACAGAATATTGATAAGTATTTATCGTATCAAATAATGGACCTCCTCCTCCTCTTCCTTCATCTCCAACATTGATATAATAACCTGTATTCTTTATATTTCCGTTGGCACCTTGTATCCAACTCTCAATATTACGATCTGTTAAATTGTTTGCACCTGTGGTCGCCACAAATTCACCTTTAGAATTTATAACAGCTACGGTCGGCAATACATTATGCTTAAACAAGCTTGTAAAAACAGTATCATCAGTTATCGTAGCTAATGAAGGCGTATAATTAAAATCCTTCTTATACTTTTGAAATCGCTTTGCGATACGTTCTGCTGTATCTCTATTTCGTTTACTATTGACCATAATGACTACCAGATTGTTCTTGAACCGCTCCTGGATCAATTCCAATTTTGGAATTCCTTCAATGCAACTTTTGCATCCAGTCGACCAGAAATCAAACACTATCACTTTGCCTTTATAGTCCGAGAGGTGAACCTTTTCCTTTTTTCCATTGAAATATTCTAATTCCATGGGCATTTCCCAAACGAAATCTGGAATAGATTCACCGCTCTTTAAAGCTTTAATCTCCTGCCCTCTACCCACTTTTACCGACCCCATCACCAACAAAACAGCCACAAAAAATTTACCCACCAACAAGAACCCTTCTCCCTTAGATCGCATCAGCTTTTGGAGATAGCTCCAAAGCTTGCTTATATATTTTATATGTATTTTGATCATATTTTTAGACATAATGTGCCCATACTCCATTTCATACCGAGGGAGACTTGATTCTAAAGTCTTTTCTTAGCCCTCGGTAGAAAGGGAATTGATAAACACTGAAACTTGATTATTTAATTGTTCTCCGCTAACATTGGATAGGTCTTCCCTACTTTACCTCCTATTTTCGTTTTCATGATCATAGTTGGCTGTTCTTGCCACATCAGCTCGATTGATTCACCTTTATCTGTCATAAATGACCGACTGTCTTTCACGACCGAAAGATTCTCGACATGTACTTCCAGTTGAAAGTAATCGTTCAGATCGTTCAATATCCGTTGACCATACTGCTCTCTTTCCGTATCTGCAGGTACGGTGAGCTCATAATCGTAAAAATCATTATTGGCAGACACCTGGCGATAGTTATTGGTTCTTCGCCGTACCAATTTGGATTTATCTTCACCGTGCACGATGATCTGTTCCGTAGGAAAACTCAACGGCAATCCCAGTGCAAACAAATAGCATTCATAAATAGCCATATTCACCAGTGATATCCGGAGCACATCCTTACGTTCATCACGCACCACCGCGCTGTAAGAGTCGTGCTCCTTTTTAGAAGCAATCACATACGAATAGTAGCGATCATTCGGGCGCTCGTCAGTTCTATCTTTAAGTCGGTTGCGGAGTGGCTCTTTTGTCGACACCACTACTCGCTTTTTAAAAGCTCCTTCCGGTAAAAGGCTTATCATAACAGGTTTTTTGAGGATTGGAACACGTTTTTTAGACTGGTACGAAAACATTTCTTCCTCTGGGGACAGCGCATAGCTTTCCCTTTTGCTATTTTTTAGCATTCGATTAAGTATTACGTTAAGCTTAGTTTAGTGGGCTGGACTCTAGAAATCCAGCAACCTGCTATTAATAGCTTAACAGTTAAAAAATAAGATGGAATAAATGCAATAATATGTCTTCAGTACGTATTAAAATTATTCTTCGTGATTGCATTTTATATAATTCGAATAAAAACCGATTCATATTATACAGAAAATCTATACAAATAAAAGCTTAATCGTTGTTTAGCAATAAAATATTCGTTACTTTTAATGTGTGAAAATTTAAGGAATCGAAATCCTATTGCTTTTGCGCTGATTGTGAAGCTATGAATCGGTAAAACCAACAAGGGATCGGACAGTTAAAATGGCTCTGTATTATTATCGCCATTTTTCATTGCCCATCACAGGTAGATACGCCCTTTTGGTTTTAATGGATGACAAGCTATTCCGGTTGTCGGAGCTTGTTTTTTATCAACGCATTGATAGCGCTATGCCCTGCCCGATCCTGGATCGGCAGACGTAATATTGGATTTCTGGACTTTCTATTTTTCATCATTATTTGGTTAATAAAACATTGGTTAATGAAAATAAGTCTCGTGCGGAAGAAAAGGGGAAGCTTTATATAAAAAGGCAAGCCCCGCTATTCTCCACCTAGAACCGGGTACGGCAAAGAACCCAAGACACAGTTTCGAATAGGGGAGCTTGCCCCTTCATTTTTGCTAAAATACAAAAAGAATGGGGGTTCGCAAACCCTACATCTCGTGTCTTTTGAAATTTGCCGTTTCGATTCCGAGACTACAATCAGTTAACTGACTGTAATACAAATATACAAACTGTAATCAAATAAACAAAAGTATTTAAATAAAATATTCACAGAAATATCAAAATGGGAAAAGTAATTAATTATACACTTGCTGAAAAAATTTCTGAAAGAATGGATACAATACTGAAAGAATCAGGTTTAACCCTAATTGGATTAGCTGTTTTATCAAAAGTAGGTAAAAGTGCAATATCTAGTTATCACAGCAAAAGTATCCCCATATCAGTTGAAACTGTAAACAAAATTTGTGAACCACTTTTTATTAAACTTAAAGACTTTTTCGATTTTGAAACCAATTTAATACTTAGCACAAAAGCTTTATTGGTAATAGAAAACTTTAAAACACTTAATGTAGTTAATCTTCCAATCTATTTTAAATCAACAGGATGCTCAAAACCAGTCGGTTCAGGTATTAAATGGGAACGAGAAATGATTAAATACATAATTTTAAGAACAGATTATTTCACGACAGCAAGGTCTATTGCAGAAATGACACTTGACTTTAGCAAAGACTACGGTCTTACTCTTAAATCTGGACGCCTGTATAACTTATTGAAAAAATATATTGGAAATGAACTAAAGAAAGAACCGGTCTTACGCATCAATAACGATAGTTCAAAGTCAAAAAGAACAATATTTTTATATAGTAGAGCCTAACAACTGAAGTTTGATCTCATCAACTCTTCGAATAGTTCATGATGAGTTGATTTACTTTCAATAAGCATCATGGATTGTCTTATGAATTCTACGGAAATGGTGAGCGTCCAGAACAATATATCTTTTCAAAGGGAAAAAGCGAAAATTTGCAGAAAGTCTAAAGGAACTCGATCCGGTTCATTTCAAAGAGTTCGTTCCTTTATTTGATAAACTGCAATATCTAATATCAGATAAGAGCAATTTAATTGTCTAAGTGTAACAATATTATATATTTTAAAAAAAGAAATAAAAAAAAATATGCAGTTATTTTGAGCTTTTTCTTCACCTAAGCGAGAATTATTCTATAAATGAACCGTGCCATTAATATGATGTTATTCGTTTCACATAGAGCTTTAATCCTATGAATTTTAAGCCTATAATCTACAACACCACCTACAACAACATTTCTACTACAAACTGTACCATCAGTAACACCATCAATTTGGAAATTAAACTTTTCGTGATTATGTTTGTTCTATACGTACAAATAAAACGTTCAAGTACCGCCAATAGTACACATTTGAAATACTGTATTAGAGTCCAATCCTTGAAATTTCTGAGGAACACTTTACATGTAGTATTGGTATGAAAATTGAAGAAATAATAATATTATGAAAGAGATGTTAGATAGTCTAAAAAATTTTCTCGCTACTAAAAGTAGAGAGGAAGTGATGGAAATTTGGTCTTCCGGCAACTATTTAGATAAAGGAGGGCTCAAAGTTACTGAGTTCTTATCAAGTAAAAGATGCAGTATAACTTTCACAAATGAAAAAAATAATTTTGAAAGCTTCAAGATTAACAATAACTTAGGTTCGAATTCATATTCGAACCTTTTTTATTTAATTCAATCCAATGCAATCAGCATCTTTCAAAATTTCGAACTACAAGTTCACTAAAACATTATTAGATTTTTCTTTTTATAAAGAAGGTGAAATCGATGTTTCTTTTGCTGTATCAGGCACTTTTATAAAATCAAGATCTATTTTTGAATTAAGGTTTGCAATAATCGCAAAAAGTGAAGGTATTACTGAAGCTTTTGTTTCAGTTGATTGCGAAAGTATTTTCGAGTTTACTAATGTTTCAAGCCTAGCGGAAGTCCCAGATTATTTCTACACAAATAGTATAGCAATTCTTTTTCCATACTTAAGGGCTTATGTAAGTACAATTACTGTGCAATCAAATATCCGTCCCATAATTCTTCCAACTTTGAATTTGTCAGATTTAAATGAGCCTTTAAAGCAACATACTAACGAGATAGATTAGAAATTTAGGTAATGGTAAAGGATATTTTCCACACATTAACTTTCAGAGGCAATAATGATGAAGTGTTAGCTCATGGTCCTTATATATGCGATCGTGATGACGCATGGCTATCTCCTGGATATTACTTTTGGGAAGAATCAATAAAGGCTGCACATTATTGGGGAACAAATAGATTAAAATCTGATTACATCATTTGCAAAGCAGAATGTTTAATTAACGATGATAATTGTTTGGATTTAGTTGGTAATGTTAAACATCGAGATGGTTTTAGTGATTTATTTAACGAGCTTAAAAATAATGGCTACGTTACCGAGGATACAACTGTAGGTCATGTAATAGATTTCCTACGTAAATCTGGTAATTTTTCATTTGCATCAAGTAGGATAGATAGTACAGATGCATTTAAATATTTTATTGAAGATCCTGATCAAACAAAAGTGCTAAAGTTCGATCAAAAGCTTACACACGTCAAATTAAATCTAAATCTAGTTGTCCAGATATGTATTTTTGATTTAGAAGGAGTACTTTTCAGCAGTTTCCAATTGGTGCACGATTCCACGGATGTCGATGTAGCGTAAGAAATGAAAGAAGAATTATATTTAAAGAACAGGATTGAAAGCGTTAAATAATAATGGCCTTAAAAATTATGTTTGATGATGAACAAGTAGTTTCGTATAAAAACGAACATTGATAGCAGAGTCAACAATTTATTGCAATATACATCATGGATTGTCTTATCGACAATTCTACTGTGATGGCGAGCGTCCAGTAATCGGCTGTTATTAAAATTGCTAACTTTGCGATACAAAAACATTATATCTATTATCAATGAGTGAGTTTTCAAAAATTTATCTTGCATGGCGTAAGGGGTCGGGATCCCGTAGGCATATTGTTGGTCTTTTGGAAAAAGACAACGATAATAATGTTACATTTCAATATTTACCTGAAGCCAAAACATTAAGAAAGACAGAAGGATTTATACCCTATTTCGAGTTTCAAGACTTAGACAAGGTATATGACGTCAATGTACTTTCTATTTTCTCCCATAGATTAATAAAAACGGATCGTCCTGATGTTCAAAATTTTTTAGACTTTTGGGAAGTTCCTGCTGATAAGGCAGATGACAAATTTTATTTACTTGGCAAAACTCAGGGCTTAACGGCAACTGACAACTTTGAATTTCTTGCAGAATACCATAATACAACAGATCTTCATTTTTTAACCGATATTTCAGGACTTTCTTATGCTCAGATTCCTCGAAACTTTGTAAAGAACGGAGACTTACTCCAATATGCGTTGGATAAAGATAATGAGCATGATAAAGAAGCTGTAATTGTAACATTCAACGGTACCAAGCTTGGATATATAAAAAGAATACATTGTCGAGTATTTCAAGAAGCTCCAAATTTATTATTGAGTGTAAAGGCTATTGAGCAAAATGGCGTAATCAGAAAAATATTCGTTAAAGTAACTAATTAGCATAACCACACGACTTCCAATAATTTTTTAATTCCATCGGCATTGATGGAATTAAAAATTAAATAAAAAGACAAACTACACTCATATTCCATACAGGAAGAAATAGCCCATAGGATACATCCCAACTAGCTCTTCCAATAATTAATAACGTGTAAGGTCTGTTTTATATCCACATCATATATTATCTGTGAACTTTAAGTTTTAACTCGCTAACCTAATAACCTCATAACATAAAAAATGTCGAGCGTCCAATTATTGGCTTGTTACCGAAACCAGCAGATGGAGATAAGAAATAATGGCGGGCATTGATAACTGAATTAATAAGACAATAAAAAAAGGGATCCTTACAGAATCCCTTTATATCTTATACTTGGTTACATTTCAGAAATGAAAGAGGCTTGACCAAGTCTTACAGTGCAAATATAGTAATTTTTAAACCAATTACCAAAATGAAAATAAATCTTAGACATAAATATCTTTCCCGATCAAGGTACAATAGGTATTTGTATGCCACCCATAATCATAAAGAAAAAGCAAAAAGACTGTATAATGCAAATATTAGATTGGCACAAGCATTTCATCCATTACTGACCCAATTTGAAGTAATCCTTCGTAATTCCTTAAGTAACATACTAGCGGCACATTTCATTGATCCAGATTGGATTATTAATCAAAAAAATGGATTCATGAGCAATCCCTCTCTTGGACAATCACGTTATTATCTAAAAGAATGCATTATAAAATCCGAACGTAAGTTCAACCGAAGAAATACAACCATTACTAATGGTAAGCTATTAGCAGACCAAACATTTGGTTTTTGGATAGCACTATTTCTACCACATCATTATTCCTTGTTGAACGGAAAACCAATACAAATTTTCCCTCATAAACCTACGAATGAAAACCGCGCTAGTATACATGCCAAATTAGAAAAAATCAAAGATTTTAGAAATAGAGTCAATCATTGTGAGCCAATATGTTTCAATGGACAACATATTGACTGTACAGAGGCTACAGATATCAAACAAATTCTTTATCATTTAATCAAATGGATAGATCCTGAATTAGTACCATTTTTTACAGCAATTGACAATATCAATAATAAGACAAATCAAATACACAATATTTAAAATAAAATTTTTAATTCAAAAAGAAATTCTTTAGAACAATATCGAACCCAAGCCAACCTTCGAATAGTTCATGATTTGTAGAATTTGTTTTTATCGGAATCATGGATTGCCGAAACGACAATTCTAGGGAGATGGTGATCGTCCAGTTATTAGCCTTTCACCGAAACCAACCGAAGGAAATGAAAGTGCGGAAGAAGGTCTATCATAAAAATCCATTCCTTTGAAAACTAAAACTTTTTAGTATATTTAGTTTATATTCGTATAACGGTTTACGTTAGATCTGTATATAAAATAGCATTAAGCTGTGTTTTTGTCAGAAAGCACCTTTCGAATAAAAAATCTATCGATAAAGATTTATCTACCAATAATAATTAGGGAAGGGACTTCGAAATTTTTGAAGTCCTTTTTTCTCAAAACAGGTTTACTTAAATAACGACAACTCAAATTTCACAATCTTACTTTTGCACGCGGTCTAGAACCATATAAATTTCGAATAATTCACGATAAGTTGATTTACTTTCAATAGGCATCATGGATTGTCTTATGGACAATTCTACGGAGATGGTGAGCGTCCAGTTATTGGCTTATTACCGAAACCAGCTGAGGGAAATGAAAGTGAAGGATAAGGGTTGAAATGGTACCGATGAAAGTAAAGCAGATTAAGCTATAATAAAAAAAGCCGAAAGGTCAATCGGCTATCTGTATAATATATAATAATTTTATAATTTCTCGACTTCTTCAATAGAAAGTCCAGTACCTTTAGCAATATCAGCTATAGGTAGACCCATTTTTTTAAATTCTAATGCAACGGAAATCACTTTTTCATGCTCAGCTTTCTGTTTTTCTACCTTAAGCTTAGCGCGCTCTTCTAAACGTCCCTTAGCAATTCCTTTTTCAATGCCTTGTTTTTCCGCCTTATCTAATAAATATTCGTGAGTGCCCATAATATTGTTCCTCCCTAATTTTTTTTCAATTTCTTGTTCAAACTTAGTTAAAAATTGAATAAAAAAACAATTTTAACGTTCTCTCATCAACCTATCAAAAACAAATATGACTTATCTTTGGGATCAGGAGATTTAGCAATTAAAAAGAAGTATCGGAATGGGATAAACCCCTGAAAACAACAGTTAATCATGATGGTTGATTAACTGTTGTTGTAATGTTTAGTTAGAATGAGACTTAGTATCTTTTTCTTTTTTTATGTATAAAATATAAAAGAAAATTCCCCCCGATATTATATAGGGAATAAAAATAAATAAGTCTTTAACCAAAAAATTGTGATTTTTTCTGTAATCTTCAATAATATCATTTATGCCTAGTCCGATGCAAAATAGGCAGATAACGAAAGCGATGAAGATTATTTTTTTACTTATTTTAAACATATCTTATAAAATTATCGACAAGAAGCTCCCCATTGAGCACTTGCATATATAAAACCCGCTGCTCCAATCCCTGCTCCAATCACGCTTGCTCCACTTGCGGCTAAGCCAACAAATGCTAAAGCTAAACCAACTGATGCCCCTGCGCAAGATGTTAAAAATCTTGCTTGTTTATTACTTGAATGGAGCTTAATATATTGATCCTTTTGTTGCAAAGAAATAATTTGTGGATATTCTTTTGCTGTATAAGCCATTGCAAGAATTACACCTTCAAATTTGTTATATATTCCATTTTGTTTTAAAATTTCACTGTATCTTTTCACTACCTCATCTGGATTTTTTGAATAAGAAATTTCATTAGATAAATTTATAAAAATTTCTTTCTCTCCCAAAGTTATAATGTTTTCCTGAGCAAGTGAATTAATAATATCAATACTATTGGTTTTTGTCGAGAGTTTTTCTAAAAGTTCGATTTTATTAGAGCCTGCTGTATATTTTTCATTGTTATTAGCATGCAAAGCTAACGCTGATCTCTATATTTTATCAGTTAATTGTAGAAATTAATTAATTTATACAATTAACTATCTATACAACCTATTCTTTTCTGATAAGATAATTCTTGATAGAATGTATGTTTATTATATTAAATAATAAATAGTGCGCATTCAACTCATTTCCAATAAAAATCAATTCGCTTCAATAACGACAGCACAGCATCGAGCCGAACAATATACCTTTATACTAAAGTTGAACTGTAGCTTTTAGTCTTAAACCAACTATTCGAATAACTCATGATGTTTTAGTATTGTTGGCAACAGACATCATTGATTGTCCAAAGGACAATACTATTAAGATGGAGAGTGTCAAATTATTGGCCTATTACCGAAACCAAGTGACGGAAATGAGAATGAGCAATAAGGTCTATCATAAAAAGCCCTTCCTTTGAAAACTAAATCTTTTTAGTATCTTAGTACAAGATTGTGTAGCGCTTCAAATTTGGAGATTTAACAGTCAAGTTATCCCTTTTTTTCAGGATAAGGCTTTTAAATAAAAAATCTATTTCCACAGATTTATCAGCTACTAAGTAAGATTGAATAAATGTAAATCTTAGTTACTATTCACTTGATTATTCATCTACCTATAATAATAACAGAAAGGACTTCGATATTTTTGAAGTCCTTTATTATTTAAATGATTTGGTTAAATGAGGACAGCTCAAAATTTCAGAATCTTACTTTTGCACTCGGCCTAGTTCCATATAAATTTCGAATAGTTCATTAATGTATAGAATTTATTTTTTATCGGAATCATGGATTGACCTCCGTACAATTTTACGAAGATGGTGATCGTCCAGTAATTGGCTTATTACCGAAACCAGCCGAAGGAAATGAGAGTGAGTGATTAGGGATATCATTACTTTTTTCACTATATTAGGTATTGTGAACCAATTATATCATAAATTTCAAATCATAAATAGTATAGAATGGACATCAATACGAATTCTTATAAAAAATGGCTGGAAGAAATTAAGTTAAAAATAAAAACAACTCAACTTAAAGTCGCTATTAGCGCCAATTCTCAATTAATCGAACTTTATTGGGACCTAGCATCTGACATTATAAGAAAACAAGTTGAATCAAATTGGGGTGATGCAATTTTAGAACAATTGTCTATTGATTTAAAACTGAATTTCCCAAATATTAATGGTTTTTCCAGACGAAATCTTTATGCTATACGTCAATGGTACTTATTCTATAATCAACAGTATGACTTTGTGCCACACCCTGTGGCACAAATACCATGGGGACATAATCGACTTATTATAACCAAAATAAAAAATATTGAAACAGCTATATTTTATTGCAGAGCAATAGTCGAAAATGGCTGGACAAGGGACAATCTTGAATTAGCTATTAAAAATAACTACTTCGAAACAAAAGGTAAATCTATCACTAACTTTGAACGTATATTACCACAACATCAATCCGGGTTAGCAATAGAAACATTAAAAAATCCATACAACTTTGATTTCCTTGGACTAGAACAGCACGCTCTAGAAAGAGAAGTAGAAGCTGCAATGATAGAACACATAACTCAGTTTTTAATTGAACTTGGAAAAGGATTTTCATTTGTAGGTCGTCAATATCAAATAATAGTAAGTGACAATGAATATTATATCGATCTTCTTTTTTATCACTTACAACTGCGGTCATTTATAGTTATTGAACTGAAATCTGGAAAGTTTAAACCGGAATATGCTGGAAAACTAAATTTTTATTTATCAGCTATAGATAGTCAACTAAAACATTCGTCCGACAATCCTTCTATAGGCCTCATATTATGTAAGGATAAAGATAAAGTTGAAGCAGAATATGCCCTCAGAGATATTAACAAGCCTATTGGGATCAGTGAATACATACTAACACAAGCATTACCAAAAGATTTTCAAAGCAAGTTACCAACTGTCGAACAATTAGAAAACCAGCTAGGCGAGGATTTAAATACCGTCGATTAAACAAATAGTTATCATGCTTTGATTTATCTTTATCGTTATCATAGATTGCACTCATGACAATTTTACGGAGATAGTGGACGGGTCCAGTTATTGACTTATCACCGAAACCTGGTGATGGGGCGGAAACAAAAAAATAAGGGTGAACAAGAAACGCTATAAATTCTACCCGAAGAGGTGGTCCTGAATAAAATTTATGTATTCCGAGGGCATAAAGTAATGCTGGATAGTGATCTCGCAGAATTATATGGAATTGAAACTAAAGTCTTAAAGCAAGCAGTACGAAGAAATATAACCCGTTTCCCTGATGATTTAATTTTAATTGTTTGAAATTTATTGTGAAATTGATTCCCTTAGGAATTTATGTTTGAGTTATTAGAAAATGAATTTGAACTTTTGAGGTCACAAATTGTGACCTCAAAAGCAGATAATAGAGGTGGTAGTCGATATTTGCCAATGATGTTCACAGAACAGGGAGTCGCAATGCTATCTTCCGTATTAAAAAGCGACATCGCTATCTAAATAAACATACAGATAATGCGTGTATTTACGCGTATGCGTCAGTTATTAATCGATAACACTGATCTACGCCTCGAAATCGCTGAAATAAAACAAACGGTTGAAAAGATTTCTAAAAAACAGGAAGGTCAAGATAAAAATATTGACCTAGTATTTGAATACATTGATCGTCTCCAAGATAAACCTGCGAAGCACTCTCCGAAGGAAATCGAGGAACCCATCCCAAAAGAAAGAAAAAAGATAGGATTTAATATTGGTGATAAAAAGCAGTATTACAGGTGATAACGAATCCCTACAGAAAGATAATTGATATCCATAGCATCCTCAAATGGATAATATTTCACTTTGTAACCTGCAAAGACCGTACTTTTAACGGGATCAAAACGATACGAAACGAGACTGTAAAATAAACTGTGTCAAGGATAATAAACAGAAGTATTATTTTTGACATAGTAATTATGAGTATTAAGGAAAACGATTTTGATTTTGAGTCCATGAAGGACAAAGCGCTGGAACAG
>NZ_CP066166.1:1578252-1786368 GCF_016132525.1 Sphingobacterium sp. UDSM-2020 | reverse complement strand
GCACAAAAATTAGCTATTTGGTTTCCCGGAAGAATGGTGTTAGATTTGCAATAAGCAAAATGGTTCAATTACCACCCAGCGGGGTGGTAATTGAACCATTGACACAGTTTATTTTACACTCCCTACGAAACTCCAATTGTTGGATTTATAGCTACATAATTTTTCTTCGCATATCCTGATATTTTTTTATCTTCAGATTCAACCACAATCTTTTGTTTATAAAAGTCTCCTGATAAACCTATTCCACCATAGATATTAAAATTACTTTTCGTTTGGTCCTTTATATTGTAAATATAATCTGCCCCAACTGTTGTCATATGGACATTACTATAGCCACCAAAAACCTGTATTCCACTGTGATTATTAAGGTCATATTTACCATTTATACCATAAAAAGTATCATAGGTTGGAGCTTCCAGCATTATGTCACTAAAGACACCTATAGAATATTTTGAAATTTGTGCTTTTGTTGTTAAAAAACAAACAAAAACCATAAAAAAGGATAGAAGTATATTTCTATTCATAAGCTATATTTATTAAAAAAAATTAGTATTCACCATATCGCATTTATATACTAGGAATATTAGAATCTCAATATTATTATTAAAGTTTTTATACTTTATTACATAAGGTGAATCCCAATAAAAAAGAAATTGTTAAAAATGAAAATTTCATCTATAGGATAAACTAAAATTAGTTTTGTAAAATTTTACCAAACATAGGAAAATTAAAGTCGGCAACAAAAAAATCCCACAACTCAAATGCGCAAACGAACATTATAATTGACAAAAATTAAGGAAAAGATAGTTATCTTAGAGAAGCACAAGAATATATCAACAGATTACAGATAATTTTTTTAAATTTAATCTTATTGTAAACTGCTAAAATTAAAGACCATCCTACAATTTTGAAAAGAGACTCACTGTGCAACAGATTTGCCATACGTGGCTATTTGCTACTTTTACTTTTGATGCAATTTGGATTACCAGCTTTACCACAGACTAGACAATCCAGCAGTCCAGTTGCTCCAACAGCCATTCAGATAGATGTAAACAGATTGCGGGCATTACCACAGGCTAAGCAACCAATGAGTATGGTTTTCTCCACTCGCCCCACTGAGACGAAAAAGAAGCGTTCTATAAGACCTTTGATTAGTGATTCAATTTCTCCCTGTTACATAGTCAATATTGATCCTGAAGAAGAGGATGGTGTTTTTACAATCACAACAATAGCACCCGTACCAAATAAGGGAATAAATGTTTACCTCCAGCAATTAGCTATAACAATGGGCCTGCCTGCAGTTAAACGAAATATAGGGCTAAGATCTGACTCGATCAGTGTTGAGTTTCTTATATTCAAGAATGGTTGGATTGCTGCTTTAACAAGCACAGAACCAAATACCCCTAGTCACGAAGTCATACTGCATGCAATCAAAAAAAATGCCTGCATGTGGAAGCCCGCCTTGCAAGCAGGAAGACCCGTGGTATACCTACTAAAAATGGTGATCTACTACAGCAGGGATGAAAATGGAAATATCCTGTCGTTAGATAATCTTTACTATCGCCAACATCGAAAAAAATCATAACCAAAAAATAGTATTTAAAAAAATGCAGTTTGATAACATTCTGCCTGTTCAAAACTTGCGAACGCCAGTAATAGGATTACCTGTAGCAGATGAACGAAAGGAAAGTGAGGGATAAGGTCAATGGTAGAAAGCTTCAATTTATCTATGAAAAATAGATGAAGATCAAGGCTGTAAAAAACAAAATCCGCTAGTTTGAATATTAATTCAGGGACCAACGGGAATAAGATAATACAAACATAAGTTAATTAACTGAAATATAAACAAGGGTAATTATTACCTCCATTAGATAAACGAGAGTAAATTTTTGTTATTTTTACTCTTATAAAGAGTACACAAGTAAAATTTACCCTTAAGTTATGAGCACATTCGATGTCAAAAAACCTTATAATGCATTACCTCTATTACCACCAAATGTTGATATAGAAACTAAAATAGTTCTACGTAAAACAATTACTGCTGGTAGAGCTCTAGCACAATTAAATGGAACACTATTAAATTTGCCAAATCCCACAATTTTTTTAGACACAATTTATCTGCAAGAAGCTAAAGCAAGTTCAGAAGTCGAAAATATTATAACAACAAATGATCAATTATACAAATCATTTGTCTCTGACAAAAAGAACGAAGATCTTGCAACTAAGGAGGTTTTAAGCTATAAGGAGGCATTATGGCTTGGATTAGAAGAACTCAAAAAAAAACCATTTATCACAACAAATCTTTGTATTAAGATCGTACAATGTATTAAACAGAATAATGCTTCAATAAGAAAAATTCCTGGTACAGCTTTAACAAATAATCAAAATGATACTATTTATACTCCTCCCACTGGTGAAGAAGTAATTAGAGAAAAGCTAGCAAACTTAGAAAAATTCATTAATAATAATAATAATAATAATAATATTGAAATCGATCCCTTAATAAAAATGGCCTTAATGCATTATCAATTTGAAGCAATACATCCATTTGCAGATGGTAATGGAAGAACAGGAAGAATATTAATATTATTATATCTGAATCTTTCAGGTTTACTTAAAATGCCAGCTATATACCTAAGTGAGTACATCATTCAACATAAAACAGAGTATTACACAAAATTAAGAGGGGTTACGGAAAATGAAAACTGGCAGGATTATATCTTATATATGTTAGATATGATTGAACAGACTTCATTAAAGGGATTGGAAAGATTAGAAAAAATTACAATGGCAATGGAAGAAATGACTGATGAAATCAAATTGAAACTTCCCAAATTGTATTCAAAAGATCTTGTAGAAATATTATTTAGATTGCCATATACGAAGCGACAAAATTTAATTGATGAAAATATAGGAAATGCAAAAACAGCGGGAAACTATTTAATAGCATTAGAAAAAGCAGATATCCTTCAATCTGTCAAAGTTGGTAAAGAAAAACTCTATCTAAATAAAAAATTGATAACAATTCTTGAAGATAAAAAAGTACAATAAGTCTTTGCGCGATGAGGAGTGGTTCGTGTACACAAGATTTACTCTACTTTTCTAATAGTTCATGATATTGTAGTTTTGCTTTCAAGCCGTATCATGATAGTATAAAAATAATTCTATAGAGATGGCGAGCGTCCAGTAATTGGCTTGTTATCGAAACCAGCTGAAGGAAAGGAAAGTGAAGGATAAGGCTATTGGTAGTCGAGAGCAGAAAGAAATGAAAAAATATACAATGACTAAATTTGGAGCGTTAGATTAACGGAATATCAATTTAAAACACGAATAAGATCATTCCTTTCCAATGCGCATATACGTATATGTCAAATTTGTTTTGTGCCATTGTCTACTTTAATAATTCGAGATCTTGCAATTTTCTTCCTAAATCATCGTCTGATGCTAATTGCAAGACATCATCTTGTAAACCTAATACTCGGAGCACATTTAAATACGCACCAAATGCGACACTTGTATCTCCTTTTTCAATAAGGTATAAAGTTGAGCGCGCAATTCCAGCCCGCTCTGCAACTTGAATAGTTGTTAGTTTGCGACGCTTTCTTGCCAATTTTATATTTTCGCCTACTTGCTCCATAAGTTTGGCTAACTTAGGAAAAACGACTTGTTTCTTGATACTCATACCTCAATATTGTTTGATATTATAGACAAATTTAATCAATTTGATTGAAATAACAAACATTTATCACGTAATTAGATCCACAACAATCCGATCTTGGGGCAGTGGCGAAGTAAGGAAAAAGTCCACCTTGTCTAATTACTAAATACTAATATCCGGAAAGCTATTGAGCAAAATGGCGTAATCAGGGCTGTTACGATTTCATGAGCAAGCCTGGTTTAGGAAAAATAGTAATTTTAATATTCATCTTGATCTCCTGCAATAGACAAATATTTAGATATAAAATCTGCATTTTTAATTTGTTTATTTGTGCGATCAAAGAATTTAGCATATTCAAATAAGGAGGCACAACCTGCCTCTTTGAAAATAGCAAACAGCTTCTCATTCCCTTCAATATCATAATTAATAAAGGCCTCCATAGTATCTATTTTCAAATATTGAGCATCAATTTTATTTATTGCCGTAAGCTCTTTCAGTTTTTCGCCCTCGGGCGTTCCTTCGTTTGTCAATAATAAAAATGTGCGCACAATCCATTTGTCGAGATGATGAGTAACCACAAAATAACCGATCTTATGTCTCCCAGCATAATATGCTAATAGGATATGAGAATTGCGCACGACGGTAGTATGATTTTGCGCAAAAACCAATATGTGGCCTAGATGAATAAAAGCAAGCCCCATGGAAGAAAGACTCCGCTCTTGGTAACGTCTTAGAGCATGGTGTTGTATATAGATAGGTAACTTTTCTTGTATTTCAAAATTCTCAAGGCCTAACTGTTCTGCAGATATCAAGGCTAATTTATTCCAATCAGTACCATTTGGTGGTAGATAGCCTAGTCGCGAGATGGGGCGAATGGCATGATCTATTTCCTCTGAAGCAAGTTGATGCGGAACTCTACATAACTGCAACACATTACTACCGCCCGGTTTAATAGTACGTAATTCTGAAAGAATAAATTGAACTGATCCTTTGTAAAAATCAAAGTACTCATAATTGTAAAAATTCAGATTTGAATAGACCTCCGAAACATTTCTGTTGTACCATTCGCCTTCAAAATAAGGTTTCAATAAAGCTTTAATATCTGTTTCTTTTTTATATTCATTTTCAGGCAGAAAATTAAATACCTGAATAAGAAGTAAGACTTCTGTAAGGAAACTAGCATAACTGATTGATTCACCTGTCATCGTTTTCAGTTGAAATGTCTTTAGTCTGTTATTAAAATCTTCTTTATATTTTTTACGCTCTTTTTCATCAACGATGATCGTATGATCCACTACAATCTTCACTGTAGGATATCTTACATTATAACATTTAAGCAAAGTTGTTTTTGGAATCTTCTCAAAATATCCAGCCCCTATCAATTTTTCCAAGGCTATTCGTAATCTTTCAAAAAAGGCCTTTTGAGCCAAAATTTCATTTCCTGCGGGTGATACATATTTTTTAGATACTTTCCTTCTAGCCATTTAAATATAGTTTACTTGAAAATTCGATTAAATAGGTGAGCTTACTGCCTCAAAATATAAGGAGGTTTATTTTTAAATTTTAATATCGTGAAAGAATATTATATAAAAAAATTAATTAATGAAACTCAGAATTTATGTTTTTACCTAACCATGAAGAATGGAGAATTTGAAGTCGTAAAATGCGACCTCAAGTTGGGGAGGAAGAAGATCTGCACCAACAATTCTACTGTGATGGTGATCATCCAGAAAATGGATAGTTATGCATACGAAAAAGAATACTTTAAAAGCACAATAGCTTTAAGAATTACATAAACAACAAGAGCCGCTTCAATTTGAAACGGCTCTTATTGTTTAAATGATCTTTAATTTGTTGCTAATAACCATAATTATCATTCACGCTTTTCATTTTTCAACTGTTTAAGCTAGAATACCTAGTTTATATTCCATAACACTAAGAGTAATGAAATATAAAAAAGAAAAGTACAGCGGTCTTAATATTTAACCACACCATAAGCAGAAGTAATTCCACCTTTGATTTGGATACCTCTTTTAAAATCGTTTTTATCGGTATCATAGCAAGCTATGTACCACTGAGAATCTACAGTTTTCACAAATACATAAGCTTTACCACCATCGACTAATACGCCATTTGAAGGCACGATCTGAACTTTCCCTAATCCAGAATCATTTAGATTTTTGACCATCACTTTATTATTGATGTCAAAAACATAAGCGCCCAATAATGCTTTCCCATCTTTTAAATAGGTGTGCTGATCCGACTGCTGTCCCATATAACCTTCAGAGAATAAGCTATAATTTGACAAATCAAATGCATAATCTGGATCTATTTCTGTAGTACCAGCCTTCATACGCAATAAAGTGTAATACTTTCCTTCACGGATAGTCGTGAAATAATAATTTCCGCTTTCGTCGAAAAAGCTCGATTTTGTTTGATACCAGGTACCTGTTGTATGTCCATATTTATCATTAGAAGCAATCTTTTGATTTTGTAAACTTGGATAGTCCGCAGTCAACACATAAGCGACTTGCTTTGCTGGAGAGGCCCACTCAGGTGTTAGATACAAGAATCCGACATAGATTTTACCATTTCTAATTCCTAAACTTGTTGGAGATAATTGAATCGTTGACTTGTCATAAAATTCATTTGGTTTACCAGCTTTAGCGATTGCAGGAACTTTAAAATTTAATGCCGATTCACCTTTCACAATCATGGTCGCTGTATCGATAATAAATAAACGTTTATCGATAGCTTCTGTAGCAGCATTATATGATGCCGACCAATTGATAAAATTTACGCGTCCATCAACAAATGCCGACTTCATCATCCCCAAATAGTTTCCTGGATTAGACACCACAGCATTCCCTTTTTCGACGATATCGCCAGTTGCTACTGAGTATTTAAATACAGCATTACCCTCTGTTATAAAAATATTAGACCCTTCTCTTACCCCGTAAGTTTGATCTATCTTTCCAGTCACGTCAATCCCGAATCCTACAGGAGATACCGATCCTTCTTTCATCAGGTCTTCAACCGGCAAAATATAATCATGTTTTTCTCCTGCAGCTTCCACCTGAATCGTAATACCATATTTTGAAGCTTTAGCTATTTCATCAGGTATTGTATTTGTATTATCAGAAGAGCTTTTACAGGCCGCAAAACTCAAAGCCACACCGGCCATCAGGCATGATTTTTTAAAATAAGTATTCATAAAACGCATATTTGTATAGTATATATTGTTAAAATTTAAATTAAAAGATGGACATTCTTAATTTGGTATAGAATGCACGACCTGCTTTTTGCAGTCCAAAATTATCGTAAAGTCTTTCATCGGTAAAGTTTCTTGCTTCCATAGAAATTCCGTATTTATTATGCTTCCAAGAGTAGGAAAGGATTGCAGAATGAACGTCTTGACTGGGAATATATAGTTTTGTCTCTTGAGATGCCAAATTGTCCCAGCTCATATAAAATTTATGGGTATATTGATTCATATAGGTCAATTCAATACGGGTTCCTTTTCCTAACCAATCATTTTTCCCAATTGAAACATCCACATTTCCATATAAATAAGGTCTATTGGGCAGTTGTTTGTGCAAGATCGATCCTTCCTTATCAACAGATTCTCCTGTTTGTAATTTCGTTACAATTGCTTTATCATAGCTACCATTCACATTGACCCGAAACAGATCTTTATAGCCGTATTTCGCATCAAACTCGATTCCATATAATCTTGCTCCATCGAGGTTGGAGTATCGATAATAGTTCCCGGCACTGACCATCTGTATATAATTATTGGTATTACGTAAGAAAGTGGTGACATCTACATTGATAAAATGCTGATCATTAAAATATACGTTATAAAACATGCCTAGATTGACATTATTGGATTCTTCAGGCTTTAGATCAACATTTGGTAATACATACACGACATTTCCGTATAACTGCTCTACGGAAGGTAATTTATATGACTTCTCAAGCGAGGTTTTGATACCTACATCTTTCTTTAAAAGGTATCTTAAGGTCAAGCCACCACTTTTGTAGTCTTTATAATTATTATACTGGACCACATCTCCTGATATAAGTTTTCCGTCGCTATCGTATTTTCGTTCATCTGCAGTATAGCTATTATCCATCCCATAATATTTAAAGAATACCACAGAACTTAGTTTTTCATCTAACCATTGCCCTTGCCAAGCCAAATTTATCAGGTGTTTGTTTAGACGCTTTGGCCTGCTATTGATTTCTCGATACTCCTCAGTTTTCATCATATCAAAATTCTTTTGCTGATTGGTACTGAGGTTATAACTCAAGTTGATTACTTGCGATTTTTTCTTATTGAGATTGTAAGAAAAATCTGTCTTTGCAATATAACTTTTATTAATAATCTGATCGTAAGCCTCTTCTTTGAATGTGCCATTGCTTTGCGGTATTCCGGACCAGTAATAGAGATACTTTGCAGTATCACGTACCTCTGTACGACTATCACCATAGCTCGCAAAAACATCAACATAAAGATCCGGAAGAAATAGGCCATTTTTCCGGTACTGTATACTAGGTGTAAGGAATTTATTTTCGGACCATCGACCGCCGTATACCGATTTTATATTTGAGCCCATTTGTATTTCCTTATTATTTTCAGAATAGCTTAGGCCAAAAAGTAATCGATCTGCCCATTTCACGTTTTCAAATCCAGCCTCCAATTTTCCCATTCCCGAAGTATAGGCATCATGAAAACGGCGGGCTTTATCTACTTTTACCAATTGATTCTGCACAATTCCAGTTTCTTCATCGACAAATGATTTAAAATATCCGTCCAGATTAATACCATATTTGGGATTACTGTACATCATATAATTATTGTCCGAATGGTTAAAAAAAGCATCCGCTTTGACCATCAAGCCCGTTTTGGCATCTCTCATATTTGCGATCAATGATGCTTGGTGTGTATTGAAAGAACCATATCCATAACTGAAATCAAAAAACTGTTTGTTTCTACGTTTTGTGATAATATTTACAGCACCTCCCAGTACGTCTGTAGGTAAATAGGCTGGCACAACACCTTTATAAACTTCAATACGGTCAACTAAGTTGATCGGAATATTATTCAAGGTCATGGAGCTTCCATAATTTTCCATGGGCACCTCATCAATAAATATTTTCGCATCCAGACCATTAATTTTAAACGAGAAATCCGATCCCATTCCACCATTTTCACGAATAGTTACTCCAGGAGATCGTCTTAATAATTGGTTCAGATCTGCAACCTTATCTACTTGTGTAGTCAGGTCAATGACATTGACAGCATAGCCCGATTGTTTTATTTCCTGTACCTTTCGCTGGTTTAAGCTTTGTCCAACCACAGAAACCTCCGCGAGTGATTTCTCATCACGGCGCAACTGGAAATCCAAAAAAGAATTTTCATTAGTGGAAAGATTTAAGGTTTTCGTTTCCGAATGGTAACCGACACTTGATACGCGTACATTTAAATTAGAGTTTTTTAATTTTAAGAATTGATAGGATCCATCCACATCACTTGTCGTTCCCTTATCCAATTCCCTTATATAGATAGTCGCCCCAGAGATAGGTTTTCCAAAAGTATCTTTTACGTAACCAGATAGATTAAACGTTTCTATTTTTTGTGCACATAGCAAAAGAGAGATGTGTAAAAAAAAACTTGTTAAAAATAATTGTTTAGATTGCATTTACTGTTTTATTATCACTTTAAAAGGTTCTTAATTTTTCAAACCTCCATATTAAAAACACCTCACTCAGTAATCTCATTACTATAATATCAGCATCTAAACTATCTTTTTAGCTGAATTCTTGAATAGCACATTGCATATTCTTGTTCATTATCATAAGAAGAAAAAGGATGTCTGTTGAGGATTACATATGAACATCCATAGTACTAAGTGTAGTTTTAATACAAAATGTCCCGATTTATTTATACTAAATATAAATAAGAAAATTAAAGTGCTTAAAAACCAACTTTTTTAAGGTTTACTCTTACTGATTTTAAACTGATAGAGAGCTTATTACGAATTGTTTTCTCGGAAAGATCCAGAGCAGATGCAATCGCATTATTGTCTAGCCCATCTTTAAATTTAAGTACAAACAGATCTTTACTTTTGGAAGGAAGTTTTGTAATGATTTCATCTAGTCGCTGATGTAAATCTTTATACAGGATGTCTTGATCGGATTCCTGATCACCGATAATATCAACATCACTAAGATTCGTATTATCGTCTATATTAAGTCTTTTTTTGATTTCATGGAAAGCAGTATATTTTACTGCTCTTTTTAGGTAATTTTCGATATTTTCAATATGTCGTTCACTTCTTTTATCCCACAGGGAGACAAACACATGTTGTACAATATCTTCAGCTAACGATTGATCATGGACAATACAGGTCGCGTATGCTAGCACCTGATCCCAATAGCGTTTATAAATCAATTCGAAACATTTCTCATCAATTGATTGACAATCTATTAAATTCTTTTGAACGTCCATATCGTATGATTACTGGACAAATTTAATCTTATTTAGATACAATCCAAATAATAATTTAAAATTTACTTAAACAAATAATGAGCTTAATATCGATCATTTCGAATTGTAAATTAAGAAGATATCAATACCATAATACGCTTTTTTTAAAACTTCATTCTTTTTTTCAATCTATAAAGATTAGAGAAATCATCGCTGTTGAAAAAATGCAACAAACAAATGTTGAAACTGCCTATCCATACCGAAATAAAAAAAAGCGATACTTTAGCCTCGAGTTATTAAGCTCGTTTATAATTCCTGCAAAAGCCATAAAATCAAAGTAAAAAGTACTTACTATCACCAAGTAAAAACACTGGATTTGATTTTTTCTAATTAGATCTGAAAGATTTATATTATCTTCATATTAGATTTAATTTAATTTTATCATGTTTATCTGGTTTTGAAGGCTTTTTCATTTTTTTGAGAGAGCCTTTTTTTTTGAAAATCTACTAGAAATATTTATTTTTTAGTGTTGCTCTTATGAGCATGCTATCACAAATATATATTGGTTAATAGCGCTAAGATTCCCCTTAGAGCTATTTTTCTTATTATTTTTTGAAATTTTAAAGTCAACTTTTAATTTTAAGAGTCGAATTGTCGAGTTAGTAGCCAAGATAAAACTGCGAAGCACTCTCCGAAGGAAATAGAGGACCCATCCCAAAAGAAAGGAAAAAGATAGGATTTAATGTTGGTGATAAAGAGGAGTCGTTCATGATAAGTTGATTTGTTATTATTACCGCAATAAGCTGTTGGAGATGAAAGTGAAGGATAAGGTGATTGATAAACGAGAGTAAATTTTCGCTATTTTACTCTTATTAATTACGGAAGTAAGATTTACCTTTAAGTTATGAGCACATTCGATATCAAAAAACCTTATAACGCATTACCTCTATTACAACCAAATGTTGATATATAAACTAAAATAGTTCTACGTAAAACAATTACTGCTGGTAGAGCTCTAGCACAATTAAATGGAACATTATTAAATTTGCCAATATGCCTTTTCGCATGAAAGAAATACAACAATAAAAATATTCTCATAGCTCATTATATACAACTTGAAGTAAATTGAGTTGAGCGACATAGTCAAAATAGATACAAAGTATAGTTTTTGTATCAATATCGGCTGTAAATCGTCCCAGTCTTTAAGTATTTATATGGTTAAATTAGATTTAATTCCATAATAATATCAACGCGAGAGTAATGTGGAGCATGTTCTGCCAAAGAAATTTTTTTAAATCCAAACTTTTCATATAAATGAATGGAAGATCCTAATTTAGTATTACCCTCCAAAAACAATGTAGGAATATTTCTAATTTTTGCCTCAGAAATACAATGTTCAAGAATTAATTTTCCAATACCCATACCTTGATACTGTTCATCAACAGCAAATTTACATAGTTCATAACGGATATCAGTGATCTTTTTTACGGCACAGACTCCAACAGGAATATGATCATATAAACAAACTATGATAAATCCTCCGTGATCGATAATCTCCTGAGGGCTATTTAAAGTTTCTATATCCTGCAGTTCAATGGTGAAATATTTTTTTATCCACCTTTCATTCAACTCTTTAAATACAGGAGCGTAATTAGACTTATAATCAACAATTTTAAGCAAATTCATTTTTTATATTTAAGAAAAGGAAGTTATTCAAACTTTTTAAAACGGACAAATCTTATTCAAAAAACCAAAAATAATTTAAGTCAAGATCAATTTCCTTGTCTCGCATGACCTTTTATTGAAAGTATCGAAAAATTTCAGCAATCCCTATCTTGTAGGTATGGATGTACCGTAACGTGATTTCAAAACGATGTGTCAATTGAAATAAGGGAAAATAAAACTAATCGTTACGAACTAAAATGTTTCTATCTCGTAATTCCATCGAGCAGTTATAATTTAAAAATAGATTATTGTAATTTAGTAAAAAAAATCATGTTGGAAAATAAGTCTATTAAAATATCAGAAGAGATCGATGATGAGCTTTTAAAATCATATTCGGCGAAAGATCCAGATCATCCCAATTGGTACATTTACGAATATGGAAATCACCGCAAGGTTCTTGTGGAAATAAATGTTGAATCAGGCAAGATCCACTTTCTAAGAGAACTTTAACCGTGCTGGAGTATATAATTAAATAGCTCGTTTTTATTTGCTAAACATTAGCCTATCCATTTAATGATAACCACATAAAAGAAAAAATGATTTTTAAAGCATTAAGGTCCAACATACGTGTTGACGACAGTACATTTGACGATTTGTATCCTTCAAATATAAAAATATTGGGACACCGTCACTGGACTCCTGTCGATGTCGCAAAGATGGCTGCCACCTATTTAGTTCAACATCCCAATGATAAGATACTGGACATTGGTGCTGGTGCTGGTAAATTTTGTCTTGTGGGTGCTACATGTACGGAAGGTATTTTTTATGGCGTTGAACAGCGGGAATCACTTGTTGAAATTTCTACTGAGATAGCCCAAAAACATCAAATAAATAACATAGAATTTATTCATGCCAATATTGATCAAATCACTTTTTCTGATTATGATGCATTTTATTTTTACAATTCTTTCTATGAAAATATAGATACAAGTTGTCCGATAGATAATTCGATATTACCAAACCAAGAACTCTATTATTCATATACCGAATACCTTAGACAACAACTTAGACAATTACCAATAGGAACCCGAATTGTCTCCTATTGGAGTGGATGGGATGAGATACCAACTAGTTTTGATCTTGAACATACTGCATGTAGAGGTTTGCTCAACTTTTGGAAAAAAATCATATAATTTTTAATCCCGTATCCAATCTCAGCTACCACGATGTTTTCTTCTAATCCTATAATATACCAACCGAACTATTACCGCTGTTCTTTTTACGGTCTTTTAAAAGGTGATTTTCTTTTAATACCGGATCGATATTTGAATCATAATTAAACCAATCAATTAGTTTCGTCATCTCATCTGAGAGTCGTTCAGCCTTTGGTGCTTCAAAATGCACGACCTCTCTTCCTATTCCTCCAGAAACCACTTGCATATCACCACTGCGCCATTGTGCAACATCAATCTTATACAACCCGCTTCTCCCTATCGGAAATAATGCAGAATGCCAGCCGAATAACCTTTCGTCACTCAAAGTTTTATCCGTGTTTTGTGTAGCATCTAACATCATTTCTACTACTCCATCGATATGACGATCAGCATGTTTCAAACCAGAGTTATCTAGCCCTAGTCGAATAGCTATTGAAGACCGTACCTGTTCTGGATTTAATATCTCTCCTTCTATTTCCGAAGATTGAACAACATCTTGGATAAGTGTTTCTAAGTTAGCTTCGTCTTTTAACGCAAAGCCTAATAACTCCACTTTTCCAATAATCTTCCCTTGGAGATATCTTACTTCACTTAGTGGATTCAGAATTTTCTCCTCGTCCAACATAAATACTGTCCAGTTGTGCCGTTCATGTAGATAGACTGCCATACTTTATATCCTTTATGCGGTAAATATAGCAATTATTTACCGCATAAAAAGCGGAGAATAAATTAGTTAATCTCCGCAATCAAATTGGACACCTCAGATAAACACTATGTTTTACGTCTAAAAAATTGGATTTACTACGAATACCCAAATGTCCAAACACTGTCAGGACACCTGACCTGGTTATTTATTTGTAAACTTTTAATCATTGGTAATAAAACCAAAAAAAGCTTTCATGAAAAGGAACCCTATTTCCTATCGGCAGTTCCTCTGAGCCAATACCAAGCGTTCAAATCGAGCGCTTATTCAGTAATCGAGTGCGAAAATGGAATTAGAAAAATAAAATCTCCTAAACAAACCCTACATTTTAAGCAACTACACATATATTATCAAGCCCAAGACAAAATATTGAATGAGCAATTTGCTAATAATCTAGATAGGATTTATTGGAATGAATATCCCCACCGGTTGACAAAGTTATTTAATGGTGAATATAAAAATGCTTATCCAGAAGACGTTAACGGTTTGGCTATCGTTTTCAGCCTTCGCCAACTCTTCGAATAGTTCATGATAGATAAGCTTTGTTCTTTATTGGCATCATGAATTGTCAGCAGACTTTAGGTTCTAACTTTAACCAAGTAACACAGTGACGACTAACGCAGTAACGATCAGTCTATCTTACTCACCTCATAACCTACTAACATTATAACCTTTTTAAGGCTGACCACCACCCCCAGCTGCCCCGTAGATCTGTCCTGTTGCATAGCTGGCATCATTGGCTGCCAATTGCACATAAATGGATGCCAGTTCCGCCGGCTGTCCAGGTCTAGCCAGCGGAGTGTCTCCGCCGAAATTTACAAGTTTGTCCATGGTGGCTCCTCCACTCACCTGCAGAGCAGTCCATATCGGGCCAGGTGCTACACCGTTCACGCGTATCCCTTTTGGTCCTAGCTGTTTTGCCAACGATCTTACAAAGCTTGTATTTGCAGCTTTTGTCTGCGCATAATCAAAAAGATCGGCAGAAGGGTCTGTTGCTTGAACAGAAGTAGTGGAAATAATGACCGATCCAGGCAGAAGATGCGTTAAAGCGGCTTTCGTTATCCAAAAAGGCGCATATATATTGGTTTTCATCGTTGCATCAAAATCTTCGGAACTGATATCGGTAATTGAAGGCCTTGTTTGCTGCCTTCCCGCATTGTTTACCAAGATATCAAGACCACCTAACCCCGTCACTGCATCTTCCACCAGTTGCTTACAAAAGTCTTCATTGCGCAGATCACCCGGAATGGCCACAGCTTTACGGCCTTCTTTTTTAATCAGGTCTATCACCTCCTTAGCATCAGATTCTTCAGCAGGTAAATAATTTATGGCAACATCTGCTCCCTCTCTAGCATAGGCAATAGCAGCAGCCCTGCCCATTCCCGAGTCGCCTCCCGTGATTAAAGCTTTACGTCCCACAAGCCTACCCGACCCTTTATAAGAAGTTTCTCCATGATCAGGGCGAGGATCCATTTTACTCACTAGCCCCGGCCATGGTTGTTTCTGTTCTTTAAATGGAGGTTTGGGGTATTTCATTCTTGGATCTTCTACTGGGAGGATCCCCATTTGTCCCAGCGTGCTTTTAGAGTACCCAACAACAGGTGCTAGGGCCATGGTCGCAATTCCTGCACCTAGCCCGCCTATCACCATACGACGGCTGATTTTGTTTTCTTCACTGTTCATAATTGTAAAATTTTATTAGCATTTATAGATGATCTATCTTCTTACTAAGCACATCATCCTTTGATAATACCTTCCTACACGCTATTATCTATAGGTTTTTAATAATCAATTTGTCCCCAGCTTTGTAAAAGACATCGTGTTCGAGGGCTTTTACTCGAGAGAAGACGCTAATTATTAACATCTTGGCACCACGAATGTTGAACGATTTAATACTTGATTTTATACGTATATATTCGGGTTATGCACCGTAAATGAATTATTTATTTCCCACCAAAGCTGAACAACTGTTTTGTGTATCGGTATAAAACAGCCTCTCCATGGCTAAAAACAATGAATTGGATACTGTAAAAAAATAGGATGAAGTATTAGTACTAAACATTCTAATTTATGCTAGTTTATTTCTTAGCATACCTATGACAATTTTTTGTATCTTGGTATTAATTTTTTTCATAATTGGATGAATTTATGGCTATCCCCAACGTCGCTCGTCGTTGGGGATTTTTTGGCTATATCGTGAGTCAGGTATTTTCTATCAATAAGAGCTGCTATGCTACTAATGGTAAAAAAAATAGTTATTTTTGACAGGACAACTACATCACAATTTATGGACAACAGGCTCAGGGACGTTTTTTTTCAATTAGTGCGCATCGGATTATGGAACAAGGAATCACTTGTACTTGATACACCATTATCAGAGGCCGATTGGTTGCAAATACGCGCTTTTGCAATTCACCACACCGTCGAAGGACTTATCTATGACAGTTTTTCGTTTTTAGAAGAACAACAATTACCCTCAAAATCCCTTCGATTAAAATGGACAGTACGGGTGGATCAAATCGAGCGCCGTAATGCGAAGATGAACGAAGTTATCGCCACCCAATATACCGCTTTCACCAAACAAGGTTTGCGTCCTATCTTACAGAAAGGTCAAGGCGTTGCAGCATGCTATGAAATCCCTCATCATCGAATGTCAGGAGATATTGATTGGTATTTCGAAGAAAAAGGCTATGCCAAAGCGAGAGAAATTCTTAAAGAAAAGCAACTGAACTTCCAAGATACTGCAGGATTTAGCTTATTTTATGAGTGGCAAGGAATTGCTATTGAGCATCATAAACGGCTTTTTCATATACGCAACCCATTTCAGTATCGTTATTTACGCCAACTTGAACGAAAATACTTTCAACAACAGCAAGAAATCATTATAAATGGCATTCCCATTAAAACTTTGGCTCCGGAATTACAGTTATTACAGGTAAATGTACATATATTCAAACACTTACTCTCTTTCGGTATAGGTTTACGACAACTTTGTGATTCAGCACGACTTTATCACACTGTCTCTACCCAGGTTGATTCACAAGCCTTGAAAGAAATTTATATGCATACCGGTATTCTGGGTTGGACACATTTATTACATATCATCCTTGTCAAGCATCTAGGTTTACCCGAAGAATCTGTCCCTTTCCCTTACCCCGAAAAATGGGATGCGGACTGGATGATGGATGAGATTTTTTATTCAGGTAATTTCGGTTATCATGATGAGCGCTATAAAGATAGTTCTTTCTCTCCTTTATCAGCCCGTCCAGCAGGTGCACATCGGATATGGTCTAACATGAAACGGTATTTTAAATATGCGCCACAAGAAGTATTTTTTTATCCATTCGTACAACTTTATTCCAAAGTTTTAGGAATCGATAATGATTAGCATAAATGTATAAAAATCGCTATATTTTTTACAATATCACTATTTTAGGCTTGAATATTGTCATAACAAATGACAATAATAATTATTAATTTTATAATACCAATTTCGAAACATCAGATTAATATTAAAACTATGAGCAAAAGAAAAGACAATTCAAGATGGCTAAATGTCGCTATTTCTTGGGGGGGCGAGTATCGTCATTATTGGGGTATTATTTAAAATATTACACATAGGAGGTTCCTATGCCAACTACATGATCGGTATTGGTCTAGGCGTAGAGGCGTTCCTATTCTTCCTGATGGGGTTCAATCCTCCTCCGCAAGAACCAGATTGGAGTCGTGTTTATCCGGAATTGGACGATAATTTTACAGGTGAGCGCCCAGTCCGTGGCGCAGCAGTTGTCAACCAACAATCAGGTCCATCAGCAACTGCAGCGTTAGATAAAATGTTTGCTGATGCAAATATAGAACCCGCATCGATTGAAAATCTAGGAAGAGGCTTACGTGACTTTAGCGAAAAGATGTCAGCCATCAACAAGATTTCAGATGTATCGTTGGCGACAGAAGATTTTACTCAAAAGCTAAAATTGGCAACTTCAAAATTCGACCACATGAGCCAAGCATTTGAAAAAGCATCTGCTAATTTGGTTCAAATGTCCAATTCTTCAGCCGATACGACAAGTTACCATGATCAGGTTCAAAAACTGACCGGCAATTTGCAACAGTTGAACGGGATGTACGAGCGTGAGCTTCAAGACTCTGCTTCACACCTCAAATCCATGAATCAGTTTTATGAAAATTTAAGTTATACGATGCAAAACTTCAACGAATCTTTGGACGATTCCAAGGCATTTAAAGAAGAAGTGGGCAAGCTTGCAAAAAACCTAAACGCATTGAATGCGATTTATGGCAATATGTTAAGTGCCATGAACCAACCTCGAGTATAATTCATCCTTGTATAATTTAATTCAATAAAAATGGCATTAGGAAGAGAAACTCCAAGACAAAGAATGATTAGCATTCTTTATCTGGTATTATTGGCGCTACTCGCGCTGAATGTACCCGATACCATCTTGGATGCATTTAAAAACATCAACAATAGCCTGGAAACTTCCCGGTCGAATGTCAACAATGCGGTGCAGCAATTGTTTACGTCATTTGAAAACACCAAAATGAAGGAAGAACCAGCACGCGCTAAGCCGATATACGATAAAGCAAAACAGGCACAGGCCATCATTGGCGACCTGAATACCTATATCAATAGCCTGAAAGAGGAATTGTCCAAACAAGGTGGCGGTTACGACAGCGAAACCGGAGATCTAGTGATGCGGGAGAACGAAGACATCTCTCCCAACCTCATGATCAACGAGAAAAAAGGTGTTGTTCTGAAAGACAAAATCAATGAAACCCGCACCAAACTACTTACACTTTTAGGTCCTGAAGGGCAAAAAAGCGTTTCCTTCTCGCTTGATGCTTCGGACCCTGAAAAAGCAGTAAATGGGAAGAAAACCTGGGAAGAAATCAATTTCGGTAATGGTACACCCTTAACAGCAGCCATGACCATTCTTACGAAAATCCAGACAGACGCACAAAATGCAGAATCAGATGTTGTAAAATTGATCTTGGGAAAAATGGATCAAGCAATTGTCAATCTGGATAAGTTTGCAGCAGTTGCGGTTGCCCCAACTTCGTATTTAGTACAAGGACAACCCTATAAAGCTGAAGTATTCTTAACCGCATCCGACTCAAAGTCACAACCAGCGATCAGTGTGAATGGATCGGCATTACAAATTGTCGACGGTAAAGGAGTCTACACAGTACCAACGAATAAAGAAGGTACATTTTCTTGGACAGGAGTTGTGCAGGTCAAGCAGACAGATGGTTCTATGAAAGAGTACCGTACAGCCACACAGACCTATCAGGTAGCCCGTCCATCGGCGGTGGTATCACCAGACAAGATGAATGTGTTGTATATCGGTGTAGACAATCCACTTTCAGTTTCGGCTGCAGGTACACCAACAAATAAAGTAAAAGTGGACATAACAGGTGGTAGCCTTTCAGGCTCTGGCGGTAAATATAACGCACGAGTTTCATCACCAGGAACAGCACGTGTCACTATTGCTGCTGAAGTAGCACCAGGAAAAATGCAAACGTTGAGTACGACCGAATTTCGTGTAAAACGTATTCCAGATCCTATCGCTAAGTTTGCAGGTAAAACAGGCGGTAATATGGCAACAGTAGCCCTTAAAGCGCAAAATGCCGTATTTGCCACTCTGGAGAACTTTGATTTTGACGCTAAATTTAAGGTCACCAAATTTACGATGATATTGGCTAAGCCACGCGCTGATGCAATTGTTTTATCCACCTTAGGTAATCAATTGAGCTCAAGTATGGCATCTGCGCTGAACGGCATCGTACCCGGCACACGTGTTATTTTCGATAACATCGTCGTTGTAGGTCCTGATGGTACCTCTCGCCAGTTAAATGCAATCGCATTGACCGCGAACTAATATAAAAAAAGCACATAAAAAAACCTTCTCAATGTGTTGAGAAGGTTTTTTTTATGATAAGTATTTCGATTTTTACAATGGCGAATTTAAATCTTACACATTAACTTCCTAATCTGCTAAACTTATTGATAAATTAAATATTTCTTTCTCATCTCTTTATAGGTCTCGAGTCCTGGTTCCCAGCTTTTACGAATTTCATCTGCCGACATCCCCGCATTAATGGCCTCCCGTAGCGCAGGTCCACCCGCTAACTTATCAAATACAACAATTTCTTTACTTTGCTTGGCATCAAAAAATATTTTTTTATTCGGATAGTTCTGATACGTCTCGATCAACCAAGAAAGGTCAATCTGCTTTGATGCTCTTAATTTTTGTAGATCAACAGTTCTTAAGTCCAAGCCATAGCACAGTTCATTCAGGTGAATTGGTGTCGCACTCATATTTGGGATGCTGACTGGCGTAAACGTAAAATCATATTTCCCCTTTAATTCTGGAGCACCAATAACGGTGAATGGGAACAATGTGCCTCGCCCTTCACTGAGCACGGTACCTTCAAATAAGCAAGTCGAGGGGTATAACAGAACCGCCTGATCGGTATTGATATTCGGGGACATATTTACAGGTGGTATATATTCCATCTCATGGCTATAGTTTGCTACGGGAACGATTTTGATGTTACATTGAACACCATTTGCGAGCCAGCCTTCCCCATTGATCATCTGCGCATATTCCCCGACCGTCATACCATGGGTGACGGGCACAGGGTGCATGCCGATTCCCGATTTATACGCCATATCCAATATTGGTCCATCGATAAAGTATCCATTGGGGTTTGGTCGATCTAAAATCAAAAGTTCTTTTCCCTGTTCCGCACAAGCTTCCATGACGCGATGCATCGTCGCGATATATGTAAAATAGCGAACACCAATATCTTGAATATCAAAAATCATCAGATCGACATCTGCCAACATCTCTTTTGTGGGTTTATTGGTCTTGCCGTATAAAGAAACTATTTTAACACCTGTCGCTGGATCAATGGCATCCGTAACTTTTACCCCCGCACCTACGTCACCACGAAAACCATGTTCCGGGCCAAAAACTTTGACAATATTAACACCAAGTGCAATCAGGCTATCCACACTGGATTCATCTCCGATTCGTGATGTAGGATTAACCACCATCCCAATTCTTTTTCCTTTCAAATAACTGAGATATTCGGAGGTTTGATCAGCCCCTGTACGGATTTGTGCAACAAGAGGATAGGTGAGTAACAGGACGATGCAAAAGCTGAAGATAATTTTGACTGTTTTCATATTTATGAGATCATCCACATAACCTGAATTTCTTTTAAATCTTTATTTGGTAAAAGGAGGTTATACGGGGTTTATAATCATGTAAAAAGGAATGTAATTGTCATTTCTTTTCTTCTGTAAGAATAAGCATAAAAAAAGCATTCTCAAAAGATGAGAATGCTTTTTTTTATGATAGCAAAAATAAACTACACTTATTTTTTCTTTCCTTTTTTCTGAACATTAGGAACAAAATCCTCTAAGTTTTCCGTTTTCACACCCTTAGGATTCGTCCATAATTTCTTTTTATAAGCATCGATCTTTTCCTCGATCTGCGCTGCATCTTGCAATTGCTGTGCTTCATCAGCTACTTTTAGCGCACCAGCAGAAGATTCACGGATGATGGTACTTGCATATTTCTTCTGTACGAACAGGTCATCCATGGTCATATCGTATAATCCTTTATCTGGATCGGTAATATCTACCTTCACAAGGCTATAGCGCAATTGTGGGAAATACAACCAAAATGCAGGAGTAGAACCTACCGATTCGGCCAGCTCAGCTGAAGTCGTGATATCCATTAGCGGAGCTACACCAATGATACGGCTCTCCAAACGGCCACGTTGCTTATCAAAGAAGATATCCTCTTTGATACGAAATTTGGTGACGCGAGTAGGATCAAATTCATTTAGCGCCATTTTTGAATCGATTTGGTTACCCTCATCATCAAAAATCGGGACCAATACACTATCTGTAAAACGAGCAATACCCTCATTGGCACTCATTCTACCTTTAAAAGAATCGTCATCGGGACTATATAGCGACAACTTACCCGTTTCAATTGCCTTCATGATAATCTCAATCAAGGAGTTTCCCGGTGTAGCGAGCAAGGCATTTTTTTCATCTTTTAGATCGATATCGCGCCATACTCTTTTGTAAAAGCGGATGTTCTTCATATTGATTTCAGGATACGCAAACGGTACTGCATCTTCCAAATTACTGGCCTGGTAAAAACCATCCGTAGTCGGAATCGTATCCATTAATACTTCTTCCTGAGCAAAGGCCGGAATAAATCCGATAGCCATTGCAATTGTTATCAAAAGTTTCATTAGCTAATCTTTTTTTCATAGCCGAAGTTAGTTTTACAAGTCCTAAACCTGCTTTACAGGTGCCGGACAGTGCGAACTACCACAGCTATCGATATAAATATTTTTATTCCGTTACTTAGTATTTTCTAGTTTTGCTTTGTACTGTTGGCATCTCAAAAGCAGACATCACACAACGGAAACCGATATACGAATGAGGTTCATAATCCACTGAATAATTACGGGTTTCACTATTAAGCTGTTCGCCATTATCCTTCCATGAACCACCACGCACTACTTTTCTTTTCAAAGCATCTGCATCTTCTTCATTCGCATCGTACAAAAGAACGGGATTCAGATCATTGACAAATACCATCGCCGAAGGGCTGAAAGCATCTAATGTCCACTCCGACACGTTTCCAGCCATATTATAGATTCCAAATGCATTTGGGGTATATGACTTTACCGGAAGGGTAAACGTAGCACCATCACGCGAATAAGTACCCTCACCCTGCTTAAAGTTAACCGCTAACTTTTCCTTACCTTCTAAACCATCGATTGTCATTCGAGTGCTTGCCGTTGTATCACGAGGATCCAATTTCCCTTCTGCGGCATATTGCCATTGTGCTTCAGTTGGAAGGCTCAGTGCCAGTTGAAAACCACTCAGATAAGAGTTTTTGATCAACGTTGCCATGATTTCTTTTCCGCGCCAATCTGTAAAAGCTCTTGCCTGTCTCCAGGTTACACCAACTACAGGATAATAATCAAAAGATTCATGCGAAAAGTAATTCACATCAAGAGATGCTAATTGTGCGTTAGGGAAATCATTAGACCAGATGTCCTCAACAGGCATCACCAATACGGCATCGGTCACATATTCTTTCTTCGTATTACCTCTCGTTTTTTGATAGGTGAATTGATAATTAAGGACCTCTGGATTAAGTGTTCTTTTTGACCCCTTCATCAAGATCATCGGTGCTAATTGCTCGCGGATACTTGGGTCGTTGCTTTTCCATAATGGCGAAACTTTCTTTACTTTTTTCCAATTTATTGGACGTTCACCTTCAGGATCAGCGGTATTCAAGAAATACTGATCATCTTTCAAATAATCCGTTACCGCAATCGAATCGGCCACCCAGTTGATAAACTCGCGGTACTGCTTGTTGGTCACTTCGGTTTCATCAATAAAAAATGCACTCAGACTCACATTTTTGCCGGTATCAGCAGAATCTAATGAGCTTTTAAACAAAATCGTTCCCGAAGGTACGTATACCATTCCTGGAGGCGCAGGCAATTCTCCTGCACGAAAAGCAGAAACTTTAGGAGCCTTATATATTGACGAGCTAGATTTACAAGCCTGCATACACATCAAAACTGCTAAAAAAACCAGCCCGAATTTCAGTGTCGGATCGTATTTTTTCATATTATTCATAGTCGCTGTTATTATTATTTTAGAGTTCGTTACGATCAAAAATTAATTACGGTTGAATAGCGCATATTTAACACCAACAGATAAAAAACCATATTGGTCGTTATTTTTATTGATAACTCCATCCAAATTATCATTCGTGGTCAACGTATGCTGATAGTTAACATTGACTGCCCATTGCGGCCCATAGAGTGTGCGACCAAACGGAATATCTACACCAATATTAAGGGGCACTATAAAATGAATACCTGAGCGATCCTGAGCAATCTCCCCTCCAATGGCTGCAACACCCTCTTGAAATGCTGGAGAGAAATTAGTAGCAATCCTATTCTTGATAAGACCAGCTCCTGCACCGATATAAATATTACTCAATATGCGTTGAAAATCACTCGTTATCAAAGTATAGTAACTATAATTATCAGGTAGATTCATAAATTTCCCCAAGCGCAATTTCGCATTCACATTTCCAGCGTAATAGCTATTCTTATAAGTTTCTTCCGTACTATTACCACTCACCGTACCCTTTTCTGCACGTAATCCAACTGATATAAAGGGTGTAAACAAATAATCCCCTTCTCCATACCATGTAAAATGTGCTTTTGAATTTTTGAAATCGGTCATACCATAAGCTGCTCCAGCTCCAGCACCTATGGTAATAGGACGTGAGAACTGCGCTGAAGCAGTCGCCAGACAGCTAAGTAAAATAAACGTAAAAAATAGCTTTTTCATTATATTAATTGATTTGTTTTATTGTAGACACCTTATAAAGAAACGATTTATCAGTCACATTGTTGTTGCAATTGATAGAATATCCAATATACTCGCAATTGTATCACACGAGCATGCATGAGCAATTTTTAAGCCATCTTTCACAAAGTAAGCCATTTTCTATCGATGTAACAAAATGAAATATTGATAAAATGATAAAAAAAATGGCGCATTTCCTTTAAGAGAAAAGCGCCAATTTAAAAGTTATTTACGATTTATTTCATTCCAAACTTAGTTTTCAAATTTTGCCAAAATTTTGAAAAGCCAGTTTTCTTAGTTCCTTTGTCACCATAACCATAGCCGTAACCATAGCCATAACCATAGCCACGGGCAAAGTCAACATCATTGATTACTGAAGCTAAATTTTTCAACTTTCCTTCAACATATAATTCACGTGGTATCTGAAGCAAACGTTTATCCAAGAAGTTGACACGAGATACATACAAGGTCAAATCGGCATTATGCGCGATTAACAAGGTATCGGTTACCAAACTAACCGGTGCTGTGTCGACTAAGATATAGTCATAATGCTCACGTGCATATTTGATTACATCATCAAAATGTCCATTCATTAAAAGCTCTGCAGGATTAGGAGCTATATAACCCGAATAAACCACATCAAAATCATAATTTCCAGGTTTTTTAATGATAATATTATCCACATCCATCTCCGGATTGATCAAAAACTGTGTAATTCCGATATTAGTATGTTGCATATGGGATAGACCTAAATAATCCAATATTTTTGGACTCCGGATGTCTGCCCCGACCAATAAGACTTTTTTATCCGACATAGAAAGAATTTGCGCAAGATTTGTAGTTACAAAAGTTTTTCCTTCTCCTGCTATAGTGGAAGTCACAAACACAACTTTCGAAAGGTCCTTCTTGTCTGCACTGAACATAAAAGTCATATTGGTCCTCAAAATCCGGAAAGCTTCTGCTAAAGAAGAACGGTCATTGAGATGGATGACGGTATCTTCAGCACTAGGGATTTCTCCTAAAACAGGTGTTTTAATAACATCTTCGATATCCTTTCGCGAATGAATTTTATTATCCAATAAGAAATTAATATATAAAATACCAAATGGAATAAGAAAACCCAAGAATAATGCACCAAGAAGTATCATATTTCTATTTGGTGACACAGGTGTCCCATTACCATAAGCTGCGTCGATAACCTTAAGATTGTCTGGCGTTGCAGCGGCTCTAACTTCACTTTCCTCTCTTTTCTGTAATAATAACAAATAAAGTGATTCTACAATCTGTTGCTGTCTTGAGATCTTTTTAAATCCTTGCTCCTGATTAGGAATAGAGTTGATCTTACCTTTAATCTCATTGGATTTACGCTCGATACTACTTAATGCCAACTTAGTTACCTGGCGATAATTCTCTAATGAGCGACGAATGTTATTACGACTCTCAGCGATATTCTCATTAAGACCGATCACAGTAGGATTCAGATCTGAAGCTGATTTTAACAAATCATCACGCTCCAGTACTAACCTGTTATAGGCCTCTATTGCAGTGCCAATGGAAGCATCTTGTAAACCGATATTGGATGGCAACAATTTGCCTGACGTCTCTCCCTTTAGGAAGTCGCTCATATGATCTACCAACTGTAATTGTGTCCGGTATTCCAACACCTTTTTATCATTCTCAGAGGCGTTATTTAGAAATACACCCGCTTCAGTAGCCATGTCCACCATCGAATTGGCAGACTTAAAGTCTGCAGCTTGCTCATCTGCACCTGAAAGATCCTGAGAAATCAATATTAAACGTTTATTGATAAAGTCAGAGGTTGCACGAGTCATACGTAGCTTATCATTGGTTAGATCACTGTTATAAATATCGATCAAGCTATTGAGGATCAACTCCGATTTTTTACTCAATGTCGATACCATCGAGAAATTAACAATATACGATTGCACATCCTTCGCCGGTGAGATACTCACCGCACCAATCGTGGCATCTACAGCTCTACTTTTAGGGACGATAGTAATTTCGTATTCACCATTTACATCAAATTCTCTTGCAGGATTTCTTTTTAAAGCCAATGTATACTTACCAATTTTGACAAATTTATCAAAGTCCGAAATCAATACCTTTTTAGTAGAGACATTCGTTATCTCGAGCTGTCTACCATCATGCAATTTCACTTTCAAGTGTAATCTTACAGTATCTTGATTTCCTTTTTGCTGTAAGACAAAAGGCATATCCTGCTCCAATATTTCCGAAGAACGGATCTGTCCCATTTTTGCGTAAGTAATATGCAAATTATGAAGATCTACCACCTTCCGCATTAGCCTTCTGGAAGATAAAACCGCAATCTGATCGCTCACAAATGCACCCCGACTACCACCTAAGCCCATACTACTACTTAACTCGGCAATTCCAGCCAATTCTCCCGCAGAAGCACTACGTTCATCTTTTAATAAGATTTTTGCTGTCGTATTATAAGTACGCTGTGCATAACGCAGATAAACCATGGCGATACCCACGGAAAGTAGTATAGTCAGCACAAACCACTTCCAGTAAAAGGCATATTGCTCAAAAAGCTGCCTTAAGTTAAATTCTTCTTCTTTCTTGTCGTTGATCTTATTCAATTGTTGTTCCATGGATATATTAGCGTGTCAATACTGAAATTACGGTGATAATAAGGCCTGCTATCGAAACAATGATATTCGTATTCGCGCCTAATTTTGAATTGTTGATCTGTGCTTTATTTGGCTCAACATAGATGACATCATTTTGTGCCAAATAATAATACGGTGAATTTAACGTCTCTTCTTTAGTTAAATCCAAGCGATGCATCGATTTTTGTCCACCGACCTCGCGAACCAATAACACATTTTCACGAACCCCGCGAATGGTTAAATCGCCAGCCATACCCAGTGCCTCCAATATGGTCACACGCTCTGTAGGCATCACAAATGACCCCGGATGTGCTACTTCTCCCAAAACTGATATACGAAAATTATTGAAACTTATATTCACAACAGGATCTTTGATATACTGACTCAACTCAGCACGTAATTTATCGATAGCTTGTAAACGCTTTAAACCTGCAACTTGAACTTGACCGAGCATGGGTAAGGTTATAATACCTTTCGCATCTACCGTATAAGTTGGACGTTGAGCCAGATCTGAATTTTGGGCCGTTGCCCCTACACCTAAGGTACTTATAGGATTAAATGGTGCCGTTACTTTGGGATCTGCAGCCGATACAACTATCGTTAAAATATCATTAGGCTGAATGGTAGGGATATGCTGATCATAGACCGAATTCAATTGAGTAGAATCTGGTTGCAGATATACCATATTTTTTCTGGATCCACAAGAACTAAAAACAATCAGGATAGCTATAAACAATCCTAATACAAAACCACACTTTGAAATTAATCGCATGTTATATTCAAATTTAAAAAATTTATTCTACTTAATTATGACAAAAATATATTATTTTACTTAAACTACCCTATTTAATATGATATTAAAAAAGATAATTAGGAAAGTCGTAGCATCATAGCAAAGATAATGCCTAATCAACCAAATATTTCTAATTACACTTTTACAAACTTTCTTTAGCCTCTTCAAAATAATTAAAAATTCAGTCATCAGAATTATTAAGAAGCTCTACTATTAATAAATAGAGCTTCTAATAGCTATAAAAACTTTAAAACGCTATTTAGAAAAAACCTGATCAATAGCCAACTTAATTCGCTCAAGCTCTATATCTGTTAAATTTGATCCAGACGGCAGACATAATCCTTTATCAAACAATTCTTCAGCTACCTTAGCTCCATAATAAGATGTACCTTCAAACACGGGCTGTAAATGCATGGGTTTCCATAATGGTCTGGATTCAATGTTCAACTCAAGTAAAGCCAATCTTAAGTCTTCTCTTGTAATACCTGCCTCATCAGGTTCAATTGTAATTGCTGCTAACCAATGATTTGAATAAAAATCTGAAGTAGGTGCTACAAATACTTTTACTCCCGGATAATTAGCAAACAAGTCTACATAAAACGCAGTCATCGCACGACGTGCATCAACTCGCTGAGTTAAAACCTCCATTTGTCCACGACCTATACCTGCACAGATATTTGACATACGATAATTATAACCGATATGCGAATGTTGATAATGAGGCGCATCATCACGTGCTTGAGTTGATAAGAAAACAGCTTTATCTTTATCTACTTTATTGTGACAAACCAATGCACCACCACCAGAAGTAGTAATGATCTTGTTTCCGTTAAAACTCAATACACCAAACTTTCCAAAAGTACCACATGCCTTACCTTTATAAGTTGAACCTAAAGCTTCAGCTGCGTCTTCAATAACCGGAATATCAAATTCATGTGCTACTGCTAAGATCTCATCCATTTTTGCAGGCATCCCATAGAGATGAACCACAATTATTGCCTTTGGTACGCGACCTTTAGCAACATGATCAGTTATAGCCTCTCTTAGCGCTTTAGGACACATATTCCAGGTATCTTCTTCAGAATCTACAAAAACAGGAATTGCACCTTGATAAGCAATTGGATTTGCTGATGCAGAAAATGTCATCGTTTGACAGATTACCTCATCACCGTGACCGACACCACATTCGATTAGTGCTAAATGTAAAGCAGCTGTACCAGCAGACAGAGCCGCGACTTTAACATCTGCATTTAAAAATTTTTCTAAATCCTCTTCAAAACCATTCACATTTGGTCCTAGAGGTGCAACCCAATTTGCATCAAAAGCCTCATGAATAAACTGTAGTTCGCGGCCACCCATATGCGGGGATGAAAGCCAAATTTTATCTGACATCTTAAAATATATTTTTTGCAGGATTCCCAAAATAGGTACCCTCTTTTTTTATAGATTTAATTACAACTGAACCCGCTCCAATTCGTGTATTTGCTGCAATTTTAACACCGGGTAAGATCGTAGCACCACTACCGATAAATACATTATTACCAATCTCAACTCCTCCTCCGAGATCCACATTTGCCATAATACTCACAAAATCGCCAATAATGACATCATGCCCAATCTGAGTACCTAAATTCACAAAACTTCCCTTCCCGATATGCACATCGCAGGAGACGATCACTTGTGGAAATAAGATGACACCTTCACCTAATTGAGATCTTAAACCAAACAAAACAGATTCGTGCACATAAGAGCTTATTGTCACCTTTGAGTTTGATTCGAGTTTTTCATAAATAATCTGCTTAAATTTACAGTCCATGATTCCGATCAATACCAATCCAGATAGTCGTTCATCGTTTAAGCTGCCTAAAACATTCCTTTCCATCGCATAATGATCTAATGCAGTTAAATTATCGTCCCAAAATCCGGTTATTTCATAACTCGTTGTACGATCACCTGCAATCCAAGAATCAACTTCGCGCGCTAAGCCACCTGCACCGATAACTGTAACATCAGTTTTATTGTATAGAATATCCGCCATCTATTTTAAAATTTTGTCCTGTAATCCATTTTGACTGATCCGATAATAAAAACATGAACATACCCACTACATCGGCAACTTCTCCTATACCCAAGGGATACATGTCTTTCAATTTTGCAATGCTATCTGCATCTAATTGTTCAAATAGACGCTGAGTAAGCGGGGTATTGACTATTCCGGGTGAAACAGCATTGACTCTAATTTTCCTCTTGGATAACTCCAAAGCAAGAGATTTTACCAAACCAAGAATAGCAGCCTTAGAAGCACAATAACCTATTATACCAGGTTTTGCCAACTCGCCCATTACCGATGATAACAAAATAAAACTAGCTTGATCGACAGCATGCTTCTTTTTTGAAAGAAAACGCAATATTTCAATTGCTGAAAAAACATTTAACTGAAAAATATTTTGTACCCTCTGAGGAGTGTAAAGGGTAACTGGCAATGTTTCTTCAATACCCGCACAATGTATAAATCCAGAAAATTTAATGTCAGAGAACTGATTTTTAAATAATTTTTCGATCTCTTCTACTTGATACAAGTCAAATGCAATGAAATTAAAATTAGGATACTTTTGTAATTCGACTATTTTAGAAGCATCTCTACCAATACCATAAACAGTATTGGTAGGATTTTTCACCAATTCTTCAACAATTCCTTTCCCAATTCCGGATGTTGCACCAGTTACAAGAATATTTTTATTTAATTCTTGCATCATGGTTATGAAAATTGTTGAGCTCCAATTTTATCAACTAAAGATTGAACAGTTGTCAATTCCTTGATATCTTCTGCTGACAACGTTTTTCCAAACTCATTAGAAACAACTCCGATTAACAACATAGCGGTCATCGAATCCCATTCTTCCAATTCTTTTAGGTTCGAAGCTAATGTTAATGGATTTTCCAATTCTAACTCTTCTACTAATAATTCCAAAAATTTTTCAGTATTCATATGTTCAAGATTTTATATATTTGTTTCGATTTCAATTACGCCTCCTGCCCAAGACAACCCAACACCAAAGCCGACAATCATTACTTTTGCTCTTCCATCCCACGTTCCCTTATCTGCCAATCGTTTTAATGCAATTGGAATCGTATTCGAAACGGTATTCCCACCATCTTCAAGATCAATATAGAATTTTTCTTTTTCTGCTTTAATGCGTTTTCTCAAAAACTCCAACATAAAAGCATTTGCTTGGTGAAACACAAAGTAATCTAAATCATCAATCTGCAGATTATTTTTATCCAAGACTTTTTGCGTAAAATTGGGTATGTTTTCAGCTGTAAAGTTGAAAATTTCCGGCCCATTCATATACAGATGATTATCGGTATACTGATTATCACTTCCATAAGTTAACAAAGCAGCATCTACGTCAACAGGATATCGACCTGCTCCATTCTTGATGATTAGTTTTTGCGCACCACTTCCATCCGTTCCAAACGAAAAGTTTTTCAAACCACCTATAGTATCTTTAGATATTAATGTAGCCGTGGCACCGTCTCCAAAAATAGCTCGATTTGATTTATCATCAGGATGCAAATATTTGGAATATGTTTCTGCTGTCACAAGGAGAATATGTTCACTTTGACCACTCTCGATTAAAGCTTTCGCTAAACTCACACCATAAACATAACCCGAACAACCTAAATTATAATCAAAAGCACCAATGTCTGTTGATAAGCCTAACCTTTCTTGCAAGATACATGCTGTAGTAGGTAAAAAATATTCTGGACTTTGAGTACAATAAATGACATAATCAATTTGTTCCTTTTCGATTTTATAAAAAAGCTTGTGACATGCCTTAACAGCCAAGTCTAATGCGGTCTCTTCTTCAGATACCCAATAACGGTTTTTAATACCAACTTTTTTTTCAAATTTAGCAAAATCATAATCTGGGAATTTCGCTAAAAGATCCTCATTACTAACTTTGTTCTCTGGTAAGTAGAACTCTATTGCTTTAATTGATGCTCCCATATGGTTATTTATTTCCTTTAAATGCTTCGGCAGTAACAACGCCCTCGGCAGAAATACCTTCTCGTTTTACCACTTTTACTGCTGTTAAATATAATATTTTTATATCTATAATCGCTGAAAGATTATCCACATACCAAACATCAAAATCAAACTTTTGTTCCCACGAAATTGCATTTCTTCCATTCACCTGTGCCCAACCCGTAATACCAGGTCTAACTTCATGGCGACGTGCTTGATTTTTACTATACAAAGGCAGATATTGAGGCAATAATGGTCTGGGACCAATTAGTGCCATATCACCCTTTAGCACATTGATCAATTGAGGTAGTTCATCCAATGATGTTTTCCTTACAAAAGTACCTATGGCTGTCAAACGATCTGCATCAGGCAGTAAATTACCTTCTTGATCTTTCTTGTCGTTCATGGTCTTGAACTTTATAATCTTAAAGATCTTTTCTTTTCTACCTGGTCGAGCTTGAAAAAAGAAAGGTTTACCCGCATTTGCAAAATATAACCAAATGGTAACCCCCAAAAATATAGGCGATAACAAAATCAAGCCAATCAAAGCCGCAATAAAATCAATCACTCTCTTTAAAAAATGCTTATACATAATAATTATACTTCTTTAACGTTTGAAGATTCAATAATAGAAAATTTGACTTTCCTGTTTAAAAATTTCTTCTCAAAGTAATAATAACTCAAATGAGAGATGATTATAGAAGATCCTAAAACAGTAATAAACACGATTACTGCATTTAGTGTATCAGAATCAAAAAAATTGAATTTTAAGTATTTACTGAAAATAAGTATAATTAAAGGATGATATACATACAAACCAAAAGAGAGCTTACCAATATATGAAAAAACCTTATTTTCTAAGTTTACTACTCGATGTTGAACTTTTACTTGGCCAATTATTATAATTAAAGTAATTAATACAACAACTAACATCTCAATAATAGTATTAATAAGTTGAAACTTTCCTAATATGAGCAAAGCTATAATACCCCAACTGATATACTGCGCCATATATGAATTAAGGATATCAATGATTTTACTTTATTATAATACAAATATGCACCTAGTCCACCAAAAAGCATGCAATCAAATCTATTTACTGATGAAAAAAGTGCTATTTCGGAAAAAGGAAAAAAATACCACATCATAATCCGGAAAATCAGAAATAACATTATTATAATAGATGTTATTCTAATAAAAATATTCCTTCTAATAAAGAAGACAAACAGCAACGGCCAAAACAGATAAAACTGTTCCTCTACTCCTATAGACCAAAGATGTAACATTCCCATATATCCATGCTCTTGAATAAATGGAATATTAGCAAAAAAAGTTAAATAATATACCAAGTTGAAATCAATATTGATCTGATTCCACATCACAACCAGTGTCAACAATACATAAAAAAAATACAAAGGCCAAATTCGTAAAATTCGCCTCATATAGAATTTTTTTATGTCTATAGTATTGGTTTTTTCAAACTCTTTTAGCAATAAATATGTGATTAAAAAGCCACTTAATACAAAAAACATAGTAACTCCGTGTCCACCTAACATCCACCCCTTCAACTTTCCTTCATTTGTATAACCAAATAAAGAAAAATTATCAATTCCAAAATCTAGCAATGCTAAATTAATATGTGAAAATAATACGCCCAATGCCGCTATGGTTCTTATACCATTAAGTCCTGGGAGAAAAACAATTTGATTCTTCATTTCTAATAAAACTAAACTTTCATGTATTTTAAATACTATTCCGCAGATAACCTATACGTTTTTTAATACATGTTTATATTCTGCTAACAATGCATCCCAAACGACCTTTTGCTCATAGCGTTCAGTAATCATTTTTCTTGCATTAACCTTTAATTGATTGTAAAATTCCACATCACCTACAAATCTCGCCATGGCGATTTGGATTGCTTCCGAATCTTTTACAGGTATAATAGTACCATTTTGCCCTTCAATAATAATCTCATTGCAGCCGTTTATATTGGATACAATACTTGGTAACTCTAATGCACCAGCCTGCATCACAACATTTGGAAAACCTTCGCGATAACTCGGAAATACCAAAACATTGGAAATAGCAAAATAGGGCCGAACATCCTTCTGAAATCCTGCAGCAATAATATTGGGATTCGTATCAATCTCACGTTGTACTTCAGGTGCTAAGGGATCCAGATCGGACTCTAGGGGCCCTACTAACAATAACTTGACATTTGCTTGATTCAACTGAACGAACGCAGATACCAATTCATTGATCCCTTTATCACCTACCAGACGCCCTACAAATACAAAAACAAAGTCGTTTTCTTTAATATTTAAAAATGTTCTTAATTGAATCAAATCAGCCTCTTCCAATTTTTCTCTTGAAAAAAAAGAAGTATCGATACCATTAGAAGATCCATTGCCAATTACTTTTAATTTTTCGTTAGCCGTATAGTGATGTTGGACAATAAAGTCATACAATCCCTTGGAATTTGGATAAACTCCAGTTGCGGCAGCATATGTCAATTTTTCGACCCAATCCAAAACTTTTCGTTTTAACCCTGTAGCCTCCATTAAAGGCATACCTGCTACAGTATGCAGACGAATAGGCACTCCTGCCAAACGAGCTCCGAGCATACCGACGATACCCGCTTTAGGGGTATGCGAATGTACAATGACTGGCTTCTCCCTCCTACATAGGCGATAAAATGCCCATAAGGCCTTTAAGTCCTGCAGTGGAGCAATCGTCCGCGTCATTTGCAATGCTTCGACTGGAACCCCTTCTTCCACATGCACTTCTTCCAGCTCCTTTCCAGCAGAAGAGACTCCTAAAACATCAAAACCTTTACTTTTCATAAAGCGATGCTGTCCTTTAAGTAGAACTTTAAGTGAAATAGGAACAGTCGTAATACGAATCAGTTTTTCCTTCGTCATAATCTAGATAAGATGTTTTATATTATTTTTAACAAGACGGTATTTACCGCTTTTTTCAACAGGAATTTCTGACACATACTTTACGCTTATAATCATATGATTACCAACCCGATCTTTCCAGTTTTGAAGGAATTTTTTTTCCGTTACATCTGTATATATGCGATCATCCTTTATCACCAGGACATCAATCTTATTTAATTCATTTTGAATCACCTGAAATCGAATAATTCCTTTAGTATCCTTTAAGGTATTAGAGACATTTCCTAAATTAATTTTACCATTTTCAGGTGAATAAATATAATCGTCTACACGTCCCAAAATTTCTTTCACTAAGGGATTATGATTACCGCAAGTACACGTTAGCGCTGCGTCTTCAAGGGAAATAGAGTCACCAATATCATATCGGATAAGCGGTGTACCCGCCGTCGTAAATGACGTAATCACAAGTCTTCCCGAATTGCAAGCTCGATCATCTTCATCAAGCACTTCAAAGACTCCACTTTGCAATTCTAAGTGTAGGTTTCCCTTTTCACATTCAAAAATAAAAGGAGCCCCTTCAGAAGATGCATATTGATTGTACATCTTGGTTTTAAAAAATGACTCAATCGTTTTTCTCATTTCCAAAGTAATCGTCTCCGCTGTTGGAAAAATAGCTTTTACTGTACCTTCAGGGAAATCATATCCATTTTTCAGTCCATATTTTGCCAACTCCAAGATGGTTGAAGGAAAGCCGACAAAATATTCAGGCTTATAGTGCATTAAATTCTCAATATAATATTTAAGATAATCTTCTTTAATATGAAATGTTGAGTAATACCTCACCTTATAGAACCAATCTGTTTTCCAAAATCGATGCTTTTCAACATCTGCTTGTGTCAACAAATCTTTACCCGAAAACCAAGCTGTTTTTTTTCCCAATTGATATCCAAAACGATTTCTAAAATCGTCTAAAAGCGCGAAGCGCTCTTGCGTATTTTCCTTTGTAAAAAGAACTTCCAAAGATTTTCCGGTTGTCCCACCTGTTTTTGACACCACGCCCTCTGCCTTGGATACCGTATACACTTGATGAATATGCTGACGTAAATCTTCCTTCTTAATAATAGGCAATTGAGCTAGCTGATCTAGTCGTATCAAAGGATAGTTTTTGTAAAAAGGTGCATTCTTGATCGCATCGGATAAGAAAAGATGAAATCGTTCTTGCTGATTTTTTTGAAGTTCGTCCAAACTTAAATGCCTATTCTTTTTAAATAGTTCAAAGTACTCCTTATACTTTAAACCGTAGCGATCCTTATAGGCGAGATAATTATATAGAGAAATTAATATTCCCTGCATGAAATCGGGCAATATTTTGTATATCTTATCTTTCATTGCTAGAATAATTAGTGAGATAAAATTGTTCCAATGCTATTGAACTGGTTACGACATCATAACCATGTTTCTTTAATCGCTCAGTATTATCGTGGCGTACATCATCCATACGGCTAAGCATTTGATGTGCCCATGATTCAGCCGAATCTGTTAATGATAAAAATGTAACATCATCGGTCATTGCGACTTCATCTGAAATATTAGCGGAGGCAAAAATCTTCAGGCCAGATGCCTGTGCCTCGACTAAGGTAACAGGGAGTCCTTCATAATGAGAAGGGAAAATAAAAACATTCATCATTTGAAGTAAATCGGGTATATCTTTACGGATACCAAGAAATAGAATATCATCAAAAATGCCCAAAGTTTTGGCCAAATCTTTTACAACTGTCTCCAAAGGCCCTCCCCCGACTAATACGAGTTTACTATTAACATGAAGATCTTTTACTTGTTTAAATACGTGTAAAATAAAAGGATAATTCTTGGGGTGGGTAAAATTGCCAATGTGTCCAACAACAAATTGGTTATCAAGATTATATTGAGCTCGAGCAGCAGAAGCACGATCTTGATGATAGACATATTTGGCCACATCAATGGCATTAGGAATGATTTTGTAAGCATCATTTCCAAACAACCAATCTCCGGCTCGTTTACCACAAGAGAACAAATGCGTTGCCTGCTTTTTAACTGCGTATTTATTCAGATCTTTAAATAAAATTTTGATCGCTTCTGAAGGGCGAGTGAATACAAATTTTGGAGTAAGTTTTTGGGTTGTAGTATGTGCATGCGCTATTCGAATAGGAACATGCATTTCTTTAGCCACTTTCAACGGATAAAAACTAAAGGTATTGATATGCGAATGAATTATCTGATACGGATGTTGTGTCAAAAAATGTGCAAACGCCTGATTATACTTTTGCGGAGATAAAGGGTTAATAGCAGGCAATCGATAGATATGACCTCCCATTTTGATTATCTCATCTTCAAATACCCCGATTTCTTCTCGATGTACCAAAAAATCAAATTGAACCTTTTCCAGATCCATGTGACGGTAATAGTTCATCACCATGGATTCAGCGCCACCACGGTTCAAAATGGTAAATATATGCAATACACGAATAGGTTGATTCATTTCTTTATCTTAAAACGGATATATAAATATAACAAAGTACCAAAAGGAAACATTAAAATTGTTAAAATAGGATTTACACCTTTAAAGGCTAAAGATATGTCCTTTGCAAACAAAGCCGATGACACTAAATTAACATAACCTTTGAGTTTTGTTAAAAGATTATCTGCATATTTAATATGAATCTTTCTAGCATATGCAAAACCTTTAGGAGACTGCTTATATTGACGAAAAATAGTATGACTAGAGCCATCAGGCTGATAGTCAACAATACAATAAATATCATTACTATATAAGAATGAATAGTCAGCACCAATCAACGTATATAGCGTCCCCAATGGAACTAATTTCTCATTTTTATATTCGGGATACGCAGGATACTTTTTGACAACATCAGTTCGCAAAATTACTTTTTTATCTCCTGTTACCCCGTATTTTTTGTATAAATCGCTTAGACTCCCATCAGACAGATTTTCAGGTATTTTTGATCCGACAATACTGTTATCTGTAAAAGCATCTAGCCCAATGATCCCTGCATATTTATCTTTATATACAACACAAGCCCACTTCTCTAAAATAAGTTCAACCGCATTATCAGGCATATAATCATCTGAATCAATACAAACATTTAATTCTGTTTGAATCAGCTCATAAGCGCTATTATGTCCAGTATGCATACCGCCATTTTCCTTATAATGATACTGAATGGTAATTAAACCATCCGCTTGCCATTTTTTTACTAATTCTCCAGTACGATCTTGAGAGCCGTCATCTATAATTAGCCAAAGAAAATCATGATTTGTCTGACTACACAGACTTTTATAGAGATTAGGCAATAAACTTTCACGATTATAGGTCGGTGTAAACACCGTAAGTATCTTTTTATCCATATATAAAAATGTTCATCAGATAAGTAAAGGCAAAATATGCAATCAAAATCAAACCCATTTTTTTCACCTGATTATTGACGAAATAGACCTTTAACCAAGGGTAGATAATAACTAAAGCCAGCATAAACCAACTTAGGTAGGCAAAACGATTCGAAAACGACGCGCGAATAACCAATATCCAGAAAGCATTGGCAAACAAAAAAGTGTTGAACAACCGAATATATTGTGGGTCATTAAATTTTCGTTTAAAAATATAATACCAGCCTGCGAAAACACCGGTCGCACTATACAATAAAAAATCCCAACGAAACCCAGTACTACTGAAGGAGTCTGCATACTTATCATCACTGAGATAAACAGTCCTATCATCTTCTATTAAAGAAGCAAACAAACCTTCCCAAAAACCAGGTAATAATAAAGAGAGGGGTATAGCAAGTAACCAAAAATAGAAAAAGACCTTAGGTTTATTATAGAACCATGTCGCGATTAAACCCGCTGCTGGTAAAAACATGGATCCATGGAAATTGACAGATAGAAATAGCCAAAAAATCTGATAGGGCTTTTTAGTTTGACACATAGCCATTAAAAAAAATGACGTAGCCATTCCATTTCGTATTCCATTGGTGCCATAGGCCCAAAAGGAGAATGAACCGACCAACATCAAAAAGGCATAAAACCAATACTGCCCAAACCAACGTTTACTTAAAAAATATAAGGGGTATACATAGAAAAGAGCACAAACAAAAAAGAAAGCCGATGCAGACATTATACCACTACTTGCTTTCATAAAAAGGTGAAAGAAAAGATCCTTATCAGAACGAATAATGGCACCTTGCTCATATCTATCAAAAATTCGAGCGTAGGTCTTCATATCTGCAAAAACACCATCTATGGGTCTTAGTCCCATATACAGCAATACAAACCAAAATAGCAAAAATCCAGCGATCTTGATGTAAAGCAAATTATTGGCATCATCAATATTTCTCCCTTGTGTATACAAAAATGTAATTAAGGTTATTATCAATAAAACATGATAATAAATCGGACTATAGGAAGCTATAGGGATAAAATCAATACTCATCTACTTTTTATATAATTCTTCTAAACGTTTTACATTACTCAAAACGTCAAAACCTAAATGTTCTAAAATACGTACGCGCTCGACAGCATTACTCTTTTTACGCTTTACAATTTCTAGTGCTTCGGAAGCCCAATGTGCAGGTGAATTTTTCAACGATTGAAAATCAATTAAACCAATTCCTAGATCAACTTCTGGTGAAATTCCATCTGAAATCAAAGCTGGTGTGCCTGAAGCCTGGGCTTCGACGAGAACCATTGGAAAACCTTCATATAAGGATGGCATTAACATTAAATCTGAACCAGCCAGAAGCGCTGCAACATCCGTACGTAAACCAAGGCAATAGCACTCCTCTGCTAAACCATGTTCTCCTATTTTTCTAATCAATTCTTCTCTGGCTTCACCCTTACCTACAAAAAAAAGTCTAAAATTAATATTTCTTTTTTTTAAATCCGTTGCAATAGCGAGGGAAAAAAAAGGATTTTTAATACCATTTAACCGTCCTAATTGTAATAAAATTAGGGTTTCAGGTTTTAAATTAAATTCCTTTCTGAGATAATCTCCATTTTGCTCTGCAATATCAGCAAAACGATGCACATCTATAGAATTTGCGATTATCGTTGTATTGCTAACGTACGGATACAAATATTTTGCAGCCGCCGCTCCACAAGCTAATGGAATAGTAGTATACTTATTGATGAACTTAAGCGCAATATATTGATAGATCTTTCCTACAAGCGATTGATTTGCAGCATCATTTGTACTATGCGCATGAGCAATTCTTTTCTTAATTCCAGCTCTTTTTGCTGCTAGTAAATGAAAACCAATACTGAATAAAGTATGTGCATGTACGGTATCCCACTGCGGATTTTTTTTGATAAGTGTAGTTAAAGCAATTATTCGTTTAACTGGATTTTTATCCAGTATACGATAAATCTTACCTCCTAAAGATAGGATCTCTTCATCATAATCACATTTCTCATCTGTAAAGTAAACAAAGTCAAAATTAAACTTACTCTTGTCAATAGCACGATAAAAATTCATGACCATCGTCTCGGCTCCGCCACGATGCATAGTACCCACTACTTGCAGTATTCTTTTCATTATGCTAAGATGTCTTTTAAAACCTGATATTGAACCGTCAAACTCTTATAGTTCACAGGGCTACTATACACTTGATTACTCAAGTAATCATCTATGTTGCTTTTTGAAAAATTGCCCATTAGCGTTACATAACTTGTGTCCTTTAACCAATCATACGTTTCACGCACTTTATGATTATTATTTTGAAAAACCAAACATGGGGTACCAGTTATATAACAAAATATCATGCCATGCAAACGATCTGTAATGACCAGCTCCGCGCCCTTAAATTTATTCCATATTTTGTATAGCTCTTCTTCACGTTCTGCCACAGTGAGTTCACCTCGAGTAATGTGTGTATCATAATAGGCGACATCGTCAAACTGCTGATGAATGGCCTCAATGATATAGTCATTTTGTTCTTGTGATAAAGATTTCTCTGCATCTTTACGCATACAAATAACTGCTCCTTTGCGCACTTGCTTTGGCTCGATCTCATTTAAAGACAATACAATATCAGGTGTCAGTAAAACATTTGCGTTTGTATAATGTTTTTTCATCAACCCAAAGGAAGTTTGCTCTCTAGCAATAATATGTAGATCTTGATGACTATTATAAACACGTTTAGCACGATCAAGTGCTTTGTGACCTTTTTCAGTTTCAGAAAAATCAAACGTTTGGGGAAAAGAAATAATCTTATTATTTGGAAAGAAACCAATCACTAATTGACGGATATATTCGATCTGATCATATAGATCGCCCATATTCCCTCCGCCAACAGTAGTTACGACATCCCCTTTTTTAATATGTTTACGTACAAAACAAAGACCTTCCAAGCTTTGGCTGATCGGAATTTCCACAACCTGGAAATTGGAATTTCCCTTCAGAAACTTTGTTTGTGCAAATGTAATTGCTACATCGCCCAAATTGCCATAATCTGCTGCTAAAAAGATATAAACTTGATTTTTGGAGGAATCAAGCTTCGTGTTTTTAAAATACTTAAAACTTTTAAATTGTTGCAAAAACAGCAAAATACCATATTTCGCCCTAAAATCTAATAAATTACTAACCATATCTTACTTACTTATTTTCATAATTAGACAAATACCCAAAGAAAACCTAATGCTAATTAAAAATTTAAAAATACGATCCTTAAAGGATCGTGGAATATAAAATTTTATCAAATATACAGTCTTATCATCTTTCAAAATTTGACGCACTAAACTCTCCTTTTGAAGAAACGTCAATTGATTTTTATACGCAAATAAATTATTAAAACAATACCGAATACCAACCATTAAACTCTGCGATAAAACAAGATCTGGCGATTCTACATTCCAGCTTATAAGAAACTTATCAAGAGCCTGTATCTTCATTTTCACAAGTTCAAAGGAACTTTGATGAAATGTCTTCACCAACGTTATAGTCTGACGATTAAGATAATGATAATAGGCTTTATCCACTGTCCTTAATTGCGATGAATGCGTATAAACTTGAGCATTAAACAGAATATCTTCAACTAAAGATATACCCTTATCGAATCGCAGAGAAAATGTCTCCAGAAACTGTCGTCTATATACTTTATTCCAAGCATATCCCAATAAACCCAATAATGTATTATCGATCTTTAAATCTTTGTTATCTTTATGATAAGATCGATCTTTTGGCACAACCACTGTAGAATGCGTCACTTTTCCTGTCGCATCTTCATCATCCTGTATATAGCCAAATACAACAAAATCCAACCCCTCATTTTCCAAGACTTTCACATTGTCCATCAAAAGATCTGTCTCAATCCAATCATCAGAATCCATAAAATATACAAATTCACCCTCAGCTCTAGACAACCCGTAGTTGCGCGCATCGGACAAACCTCCATTGGGCTTTTCATACACTTTAATTCTATCATCTTTTTTTGCATATTCCTCAGCTATTAATTTACTATTATCAGGTGACCCATCAATAATAACTAACAATTCAAAGTTGCTATAACTTTGATTCAATACCGATTCAATGGCACGAGTCAAATACTGCTCCACATTATAACAAGGCAGAATTACGGAGACTAACCCCTTTTTAAATATCATAACCTGTAATATACTTTAATATCTTCATCATTATAAACTTCTTGCAATTAAAAACTTGCTTACAATGGTGTGTTCTAAGATTAAATTCAACTTGAACCTATATAACCATCTTTTAAATATTCGCTTCATAAATAAGTCTGTTTATAACAAAAAATACACATTACTTCCCTAAAGAAAAAAATTTCTTCTTCAATTTACTAATCTGATTCTTAACAAATGTCCTCTCCCCTACCGACATCCCAAGAAAAAATATACAAAGTGACAAAATAAGCACCGATATAATGCTGACAATAGCAGCATTTAATATATTGTTGATTTTTCCAGATTGATCAAATAAATAATACAATAGATATAACGAAACAACGATAAGCGAAAGTTGCGCTACATACTGAAACATCATCCTTTTGGGAAACTGAATCTTTAAGTTGACATATACTATTCGGAATATAAATACCAAAAAATTAACCACCACCTTTAAAACCATCACCGAAATAGGGGAATAATCTAGATGTAATAACAAATAAGATAAAGGAAGATTCAGAATCAATAAACATGATATCACTAGCTGATAAACCCTAATATTACCAACAGCATTAGCAGACATCCACAATGGACCTGAAAGCGCATCAAATAAAGAAAAAACAATTATTAATTTGGTAAACTGAACTGCATAATCGGGAAATTTACCTAACCAAAAAGTCATGACAAACTCCGTATTTATTAATATGGGTAATGAAATCAAGATCAATAAATAAAATGACATTTTTGATGTCTGCAAAACCAGTTTTTGATGCTCTTCCATCTTATTTTCAGCATAAGACTGTGTAATTCGAGGCATAAAAGCCGTTTGAAAATTAGATATAAATGAATAAATAGCTGTATTTACCTGATTTGCAATCCCTATCGTTGCATTAATAAGTACCCCAAAAAATAAATTTAAAATAATATTTACACCTTGATTAGTCCCCATAAGAGCAACATTACCAAATAAACTCCATCCCGAAAATACAGTCATCTTTGAAAACAAGACTTTATCTTTGATAAAACGATATGCTGTCTGATCCTTAAAATTTCTTACACAGAATAAATAATAAAAACCATTAATCGCTAATGTTAAACATGCTAATAATATCGAATAGACAATAAGTCTATCAAAACTAAATAATGCCAAAGAAAACACAATTAACAATTTTCCAACAGTCTCAACAATACCTAAAAAAGCATAAAATGACATTCTTTGATAAGCTAAAATAACAGCATTATAAGGTACCCTTAGAATATTGATAACAGTAGTTATCAAAGAAATCTGATAAATAACATTGGCAGCAAACAAACGATCTGCAGCAATATTTAGTTTTGCATTTAAAAACCAGAGTCCAACAGTCTCGCCCAGCAAAAAAACAATAGCACAGATGAGAAAATAAATGTTCATGCTGATGCAAAAAACGTGATTTATCTTGATAACGTCATCACTTGCTTTTTCAAAATTAATAAACCGTTGTGTTGCGGCGGTCATGGCACCATTCAAAAATGAGAATAGAACCACAACCCCAGCTACAAGATTATAAAGCCCGAAATCTTCTACTCCTAAATATTGTAGAATGACCCTAGACGTATATAAGGAGACTGCCAGAATGAAAAACATTCTAACATATAGAAAAAGCGTGTTTTTAGCGATGGACTTGGAAGCAGACATAAAGTATTATAGTCTATTATCCGCTTTATCCGAAATAATGCCCTTCACATCATATACAATAGCATTTTCCTTTTTTAATGCGATAAAATCTAGATCTAAAAATTCTTTGTGGGCTACGCCTAAAACAATGGCATCAAATTTACCCACTGGCAAATCTTTTGTACTAACAAGCTTGTACTCATGTTCTACTTCTGCGGGATTAGCCCATGGATCGTATACCGTCACCTGAACACCATAGTCCTCAAGTGCTGCAATAACATCAACAATCTTAGTATTACGTACGTCTGGACAATTCTCCTTGAAGGTAACACCCAACATCAGGATCTCAGCTCCATTGACATTGATACCTTTTTTGATCATCGTCTTGATCACTTGCGAAGCGACATACTCACCCATTGAATCATTCAATCGACGACCTGCTAGGATAATCTCTGGATGGTAACCATGCTCTTGTGCTTTTTGAGCCAAATAATATGGATCGACTCCAATACAGTGGCCTCCAACCAACCCGGGTTTAAATGGCAAGAAATTCCATTTGGTACCTGCAGCTTCTAAAACGGCATGGGTATCAATGTTTAAAATATTGAAAATCTTAGCCAGCTCATTGACAAATGCTATATTTATATCACGTTGTGAATTTTCAATAACTTTAGCCGCTTCAGCAACTTTAATACATGGTGCTAAGTGAGTACCAGCTGTAATAACTTGTTTATAAACAGCATCTACCTCTAAACCAATCTCCGGTGTCGAACCTGCTGTTACTTTTAATATTTTTTCTACTGTATGTTGCTTATCTCCTGGATTAATACGTTCTGGTGAATAGCCTGCAAAGAAGTCAACGTTAAATTTTAATCCCGATATTTTCTCTAAAACTGGAATACATTCTTCTTCCGTAACACCTGGATAAACCGTAGACTCGTAAACGACGATATCGCCCTTTTTCAAAACTTTACCCACCGTTTCTGAAGCTTTGTATAAAGGGGTCAAATCTGGACGATTATTTTTATCAACTGGTGTAGGTACCGTGACTACATAGAAATTTGCTTGGTCAATATCGGTTAATTGATTGGAACACCATAAACTGTTAAGACCTGTAGTAAAGGGATTATTTTCTGCCAAAACAGCTTGTAAAATATCATCTTCAACTTCTAATGTTAAATCTTTTCCTGAACGTAATTCATCGATACGCTTCTGATTAATATCAAAGCCTACTACTGGAAATTTTGTAGCAAACAAGCGGGCTAATGGTAAGCCTACATATCCTAAACCTATAACAGCAATTTTTTTCATCTAATTTATATTTTGGTATTTAGATTTTAATAAATATCTTTTTTCACTTGATCTACTTCAAATTGTCCCAGTACCATTGTACTGCTTCTTTCAAGCCTTTGTCGATCGTATGTGTTGGTTCGTATCCTAACAAAGTCTTTGCCTTTTCGATAGAAGCTAACGAATGTGGAATATCACCTTGACGGTTGGGACCATATGTAGCGTTTACTTTAGCGATATCGGCATCAAACTCGGTTAAATATTCTTTTAAATAACCAACTAATTGTGTCAATGTTGTACGATCGCCTACTGCGGTATTATAAACGGTATTAACTGCATCAGGATTTTCCGTCCTCATAGCCAATTCATTCATCTGGATCACATTGTCAATATAGGTAAAGTCACGTGAGTAATCTCCGGTGCCATTGATCACAGGACCTTCATGATTCATAAATTTCTTTACAAATAATGGGATAACGGCTGCATATGCTCCATTTGGATCTTGACGACGGCCAAATACATTAAAATAACGCAAACCAACTGTTTCTAAACCATAGGTCTTAGAAAAAATATCAGCATACAACTCATTAACATACTTCGTAATCGCATATGGTGATAACGGCTTGCCAATAATATCTTCTACTTTAGGAAGATTTTCTGAATCGCCATAGGTAGATGAAGATGCTGCATAAACAAAACGCTTCACTTTTGCATCACGCGCGGCAACCAGCATATTTAAAAAACCGGTAACATTGACCTCATTAGTGGTCTGCGGATCTTTAATGGAACGTGGAACTGAACCTAATGCGGCCTGATGCAACACATAGTCTACACCTTGAACAGCTAACTCGCAATCAGAAATATTGCGGATATCGCCTTCAATTAAAGAAAAATTAGGATTTTCAGCGTGCTGCGCCAAATTTTGACGATGTCCTGTAGCAAAGTTATCCAAAACAACAACTTGATAGCCTTTACCTAAGAAATGTTCCGTCAAATTGGATCCGATAAATCCGGCTCCGCCTGTTATTAATATTTTACTCATTGTTATTGAAAATATTTATACTTCTACGTTTTTTATATACAAATTAATGTGATGCGCCTCCTTCTGAGGCTCATTGAAATAAAGTTGGATCTCTTTGTTCAATTTTAGAGCAACCTTTGCCGCTAACTGCAATAAATATGCCTCGTTTAGATTTTCACCTAAAATAAGAACTTCAATATGACCAGAATCTAAGCCTTTGGCATAGTTACCAATAAGACTTACAGACTGTACATCACCTGCTTTACCAAGAATATGATCGACAATCTCGTCAATACCTAAAAAAGTATGAATTAACTTTTGAAGTGGTTGAAATAACGAATGTTTAGTATTGGCACGATAAAAAATCTTATTTTTTTCTGAATTCTTTTCTAGATATCCTGCTTCTTCCAATTGGTTGAGCTCTTTCCGTATTGAGTTGGTCGATTCCTGAAATTCATCGGCCAGCCCTCGCAAATAACCCTGATTGCTTGCTGAAACAAAAAATTTGATCAGAAGCTTCAGTCTTGTTTTGGATGTTATCAGCGAATCCAGCATAGGGTTGATTAGTCTTTGAGCAACAAAAGTACTCAACAGAAATTAAATCTCCAAATTAAAAATTTGTTAAGAAAATCTGCATTTTTTAATCTGAACTCCTAACAATTCATGTGCTCAATTGAAAACCTTATATTAGTTCGTTATGAAATGGATATTAACTACAGTATCTTGCCAACTATATAAGCTCCATAATAACAGGAAAAAGCAATGTTGCTGATGTACTGAAATTAGGGTAAAATCTAGAATAAGAGCGAAGCCAAGTTAAATAAAAAAAACAGCTATCATTATAATAGCTGTTTATCAGTTTAAATAAGGATATATAGTAAATCCTTATCTCTTCATATTGACGAAATAATCTATTGGATAAGTATAGTTATCTTCTGGCGCATGAGAAAGTGGGTAGTCAGAATGAACCAATAATTCACTTCGTTCCTCTAGTGCACGAATAGCGGTTGCATATCCTTCAGAAATATAAAGAATTTCTAAATCACGAGCACTTAAAACAAAATTTTCAACTGGTAAGTCTGAAGATGGATTGTCCCAATTATCAATCTTGACAATATCAACAGAAAAAGAACCTTCTAGAACATAGAACCACCTTTGTTCAATACGGTGACCTCTCCATCCGCGGATGAGTGATGTATCTATATTTTTTATAATATAAAACCGCTTTATAGGTGTCATATCAAAATCATTGACAAATCGAATCCCTCCCCGCTCATCTTGAGCAATACCGCCTTTAATATTTGTAATCATAATTTAATTAAAAAGATGCTATCTAAATAAAAGATAGCTTGAGAAATAATTGTTTCTTATCAAAACGAACTGCAACATTTAATGCTACAAAAAACGATAAAAAATTCTAACAGTTATTTAGCTAATTTGAGTACATACTGTCTGATAATATAATTTTTCAAGGCTAAATATACTGCACTTAGAGATACGACAATTAATACTGCAAAAAACCATTTTATCTTACCGTCAAACTGAGCAAAATAAATTACTAAAATACCTAAAAGCAATTGAAGCGATCCATACATGCTCGAAATTAACAATCTATTGTAACCCGCTTCATTAGCGAGATATTGATACAAGTGCGTACGATGTCCCTCCATAATGTTCTCGCCAAGATATAAACGACGTACAATAGACCAGATCGCGTCAACACCATAAACCGCAAGAAATAAGATATAAATAAAATCACCGGTCTTGAAAATCAAACTGCCTAATGCAAATAATAAAATATATGCGATACCAACAGAACCAACATCACCGGCAAAACATTTGGCTTTATTACGAAAGTTAAAAAAGCCAAAAACTAATATTCCTAACAATGCATAAATCAAGAAATCCTGTTCTATAAAATTGACTGTTTGATTCACATAGTATAAAAGTGCACACACTACTAAACTATAGAGCGCAGTTATACCGTTTATGCCATCCATAAAATTGTAAGCATTGATGACACCAACAACAATAATAAAGGTGATGATAATATAGTACCAAGGTGGTGAAAATATACCCATCTGAAAAGCCATCAATAAAACAGATGTAAAATGAATACCCAATCTCAATCGAGTGGAAATTTCTAAAATATCATCCAAAAAAGAAATAGTAGCCATTAGCGTCAAGCCTAGCATAAACCAAGGATACGAAAAACCAGATTGAATAAAAAATATCAATGTAGCAATATAAAAAATAATACCACCGCCTCGTAAAGTAATAGTACTATGCGAAGAACGCTCATTTGGTTTATCAATGATATTGAACTTATCGGCTATCTTAAAATAAAAAAGCTCGAGCACAAATAATAATATAACGGTAAAGATATATGCCATGAATATCGTTAATATTTAAAGATCCAAATATAATCATTATTGTCTTATATATTTACTTAACGTTAAATCTATTTAAAACGTTACAGCTAAAATGAAAAAATTCTCAATTACGCGATTTTAAAGTGCTATGGCTTATATTTTTCAATATCAATTTTGTAACAATTCATATTCAAGTTAGGTATTTTCACGCAAATTTAATAAATAGCGACTTATTACCAAGCTCAACATCCTATTACAAACGATTGCCTCAAAATATTTGGATAAATAGAAATTAGTATAATTGATCAGGAATTTTATATTGATGGGACATTAAAAATTCTTCAAAAAAGATCATCCATTGCAAAATGGATAATCTTTTTAAAAAACCTATAACATTTCTTCTTGAGAAAAAGATTAAAGATTATTTTTTTTCCCAAAATGATCTGATAGTTGTTTCTAATCCTTTTTTAGCAGTTAAAGGTAAATTGCTGATTGTAAGCGTGTTTTTTATATATTGATTGGAAATCAGCAAATTACTTGTTAACTTTTTAAGCCGTTTGGTATTTAGTGGTATAGGAATTACATCTCCAACTTTAGCAATGCCTTTTATCAAAAATTTTGGGATAGAGAGATTCATGATATTTTTACCCGTTACCTCCTTAATAACATTAATAATCTCTCTCGTCGACATAGGCTCATCATCTGAAATATGATAAATACCAGTCTCTAGCTTATGGTTATGAGTAATTATTTGTTCAATAAAATAACAGAAATTTTGGATTGAAATGAGTGATCTCTTATTATCAAATGCGGTAAGAGGATAAGGTATTCCCTTTGAAATAAACTTATATAATAATCCTAAATTTCCCTTATCACCAGGACCATGTACCATTGGTGGTCGAAGGATAATCAATTTCTTATCGTTTGGAAGTTCTTGACTAAGTAGCCATTCTTCAGCGGCTCGTTTAGACTTTCCATACCAAGAGACAGGAGAACAGTCATCAGTCTCAGACAAAGCTTTATCAGACTCAAATTCTTCTATTGCCGCTAACGAACTGATATGAATTAGCAGTTTCGCTTCAGATAAAACAAAAGCTTCAAATATTTCTTTAACTAATTGAACATTTGCATAATAATAATCCTCTTCTCTTGCTTCTCCTTTATGATCATGAGCTTTACCAACAAGATTTATCCAAGTTTCTGATCCATCTACTTGCTCCTTCCAATTCGGATCCCTCAAGCTAACAGTGGAATATTGATTAGAAATATTCAATAAATTTTGACCTATAAAACCACTACCTCCAAAAACTAATGCTCCACTCATGATGATTTTAGTTTAGATAAGATTGACTTATTAATCAAACTTCTCTTTTTATCAAAGAACCACCCCCACTTGTTAAAATAATAGAGGGCTGACTGCATACCAATTTTCGTTAATCGCCATGATTTATGTGATCCCTTGTCAAAATGATGGTAGATATGCACTTTTGGATAAAATACAGTACGGTACCCTCCATCAATCAATCTACGGCACAAATCAGTTTCCTCTCCGTACATAAAAATCCGTTCATCAAAAAGCCCCACCTTGTTTATAGCAGACATTCGCAAATACATAAAACATCCGGATAAATAAGGAACATCCATAATTTTGTCATAACCAGTAAACCGAAGCTCAAACAAATCATTTCTTTTCGCTACCATACTCTTTATTGGATTAAACCTTCGACCTATCCAATCGTATGGAGTAGGCAAAAGCTTGCAGAGGTGCTGAGTATCGTCATTTGGATACAATACTTTAGGCATAATATTGCCTATATCACGATTATCTTCCATATACTGCGTCAACTCCTCTAAAACCCCATTATTATAGTAAACGTCTGGATTTAAAACCAAGTGGTAGTCAGCATTATCTTTTGCTGCCATTTTAATAGCAATATTATGAGCAGCTCCAAAACCAGGGTTGGAAGGGTTATGAATATATATGACTCTCCTGTCTTCACAAATTCTCCTAAGAATATCTGTAGGGGAATTATCAATTAAATATAGTAAAACATTTAAATCTGTATTGAGAAATGAAGCTATAGCGTCTTGAAGAATATTTTCTTCGTTCTTGAATAATACTATGGACCCAGATATTTTTAATGTTTCAATTTTCATAAAAAAGTAAATGTAATGCTTATTAGATGGAAAGGAACGTACTTTTCATAATTCCTATCCGTATCATCAATAATTTTAATGAAATCAGTTTTATACCGAAGAAAAAAATATAAATTTAAAACTTGTCCTTCACAGCTTGAAAAACTTCACTGACTCCTTCAGTTAATGTTATCCTAGCATTCCATCCAAGAGCATTTAATTTAGAAACATCCATCAATTTTCTCGGTGTACCGTCTGGCTTAGTTTCATCAAAAACAATATTACCATCATATCCAACAATTTTTTTCACTAATTTTGCCAAATCAGATATTGAAATATCTTCGCCTACACCAATATTAACAATTCCTTTTTCATCATAATTTTTCATTAGAAATATACAGGCATTAGCTAAATCATCTGCATGCAGAAATTCTCTTAGTGGCTTTCCTGTACCCCAAATAATTACCTCACGATCACCTAGTCGTTTAGCAGTAATGAACTTTCTTAACAATGCTGGAAGTACATGCGAATTATTTAAATCATAATTATCATTTGGTCCATAAAGATTTGTTGGCATCACGGATATAAAATTAGAACCATATTGGTCTCTATAAGAATCGCACATCTTAATACCAGCAATTTTTGCTATGGCGTATGGCTCATTTGTTGGCTCCAACTCACCTGTTAATAAATATTCTTCACGTAATGGTTGAGAAGCAAATTTTGGATAAATACATGAAGAACCTAAAAACATCAATTTCTTGACGTTGTTGATATGAGATTGATGAATAACATTATTCTGAATCATCAAATTTTCATATATAAAATCAGCTTTATAGGAGTTATTTGCAATAATCCCCCCAACCTTTGCCGCAGCAAGAAATACATACTCCGGTCGCTCGTCTTTAAAAAAATTCATCACAGCATGACTATCTCTTAAATCCAGCTCTTCAGAAGTTTTTAAAATAAAGTTATGATAGCCCTGATTTTTTAATTCACGTAGAATTGCAGACCCCACCATCCCACGATGCCCCGCTATATATATTTTATCACTTTTCTGCATTATCTATTCTTACTGATTATTAATTTGACAACCTAGTTCCTTTAGGGCAGCTTCTCTTTCGAACAATTTAAGATCTGATTCCATCATCTCTTGTACTAAAAGAGGTAGATCATATTTTGGTGTCCAACCTAATTTTGTCTTAGATTTTGTAGGATCTCCAATTAAAAGGTCAACCTCAGTAGGGCGGAAGTATGCTTTATCAACTGAAACAACATCAGTTCCGACAGCAATTTGATAGTCTGGATGATTGCATTGTTTCACTGTAGCCACTTCATCCACACCTTCACCTCTAAATTCAAGATCTATTCCAACTTGCAAAAATGACATTTTCACAAAATCTCTTACAGTGGTTGTTACTCCAGTTGCAATAACAAAATCTTCTGGCTGGTCTTGTTGTAGAATCAACCACATTGCTTCGACATAATCCTTCGCATGGCCCCAATCTCTTCTCGCATCTAAATTACCAAGATATAATTTATCTTGTATCCCTAAAGCAATCTTCGAAACAGCTCTTGTAATCTTTCGTGTGACAAATGTTTCACCTCTTAATGGAGATTCATGATTAAACAAAATTCCATTACAAGCAAACATATTATACGCCTCACGATAGTTTTTAGTAATCCAAAATCCATATATTTTAGCTACACCATAGGGAGAACGAGGGTAGAATGGAGAATTTTCATCATAAAAGCCCTTATCATTTTTATTTTCTGCCATTCCTCCGTATAACTCAGATGTAGAGGCTTGATAAATACGAGTTTTTTCCTCTAGTTTCAAAATGCGCACTGCTTCCAATATACGAAGAGTACCAATTCCGTCTACATTAGCAACATATTCTGGAGAATCAAACGATACTTTTACGTGCGACATCGCTCCCAAATTATAAATCTCATCTGGTTGAACTTCTTGGATAATACGGATAATGTTTGTAGAATCTGTCAAATCGCCATAATGTAATTTAAAATTTACATTATTTTCATGTTGATCTTGATACAGATGATCTATACGTTGGGTATTGAATGATGATGCTCGTCTTTTGACACCATGAACCATATATCCTTTCTCCAATAATAATTCTGCTAAATAGGCTCCATCTTGTCCTGTAATCCCTGTAATTAATGCTTTCTTCATGTTCTATTTTATTCTATTTATTCTATTGGGCTCCTTAACATACAGACGATAATCTCCATCCACCAAGCTTGAGTCATTAATAGTTGGCAATATCTGCAAAGCACCATTTTCATTAACAATTCCGATATCATATCCTAAAGAATTTGCTATCTGGGATAGCTTAGCCTCACCAAATCGTATAATACTTAATTTATAATTTTCTTCTGCGCCAGGGAATATCCCATCATTAGCGTGAACGATCTCCTTTAACACATCAGTCGTTGTCAAAATGAAAAAACTTTGAACATGAGGTGTATAATTAGACTTTACTAAAGTTTGATAAATTTTAGAACTATAGGATATTCCTAACAAACCTAATTGAGGGTTATCGCTTAAAATTTTTATATACTCATCAATAAATGGTTGAGATTCTCCATTGACAGAGGTATTAGTCAGAAATAAATATTGATTATCTTCACTCAGGCAGTTTCTATAAATATAATTATAGCCACTAAAATCCATTCCTATGTTAGGAACAGAATAAATTTCGAAAGAGGAATCAAAAAAGTCAGAATTTTCAAGTTTAGAAATATAATCTGTATTATTATCAGAAATAGTTAATATTTTCCTAAGTTTGAAACCTCCAGTATAAGCTGTCAATCTTTTAATAGCAAACCTCAGACCACAAACAAATTCCTTTTCAATATATTTGATTACTTTTTTTCTTTCAAATTCATAGCCTGCCCATTCATGTGTATGTACAATGACTTCATTTGAATTAACTATTTGACGTGTTTTACATCTGACCACTTTCTTTTTCGGAGACCCAAATAAGAAATATAACAAATATTCTAATATAATATAACAATAAAATCTAACCATAAATCATTAAATAAGATTTCAAAACCGAAGAAGTCGAAAAATTTTCTTTAACATATGAAATATTAAGATCTGCTCTCTGTTGATAATCTTTAGCGTACTCTTTGGTAAATATATTCTTCAACTGACTTATACTATTAATAATGAGATTATATGATGGTACAACTTCTAAGACGGCAGGAATATTCCATGCAACTATGGATAGTCCAACACTCATCGCTTCTAAATATACCATCCCAAATGTTTCTCCTCTGGATAACAATACAAAATAATCGGATACCTTTAAATAGCTTTCGGTATCTTCTTTATATCCCAAAAAATTAATACGCTTCGTCAACCCCAGCAAATCTATTCTCTCTCGAAGTTCTGATAAATATTTTTTTTCACCATCCCCTATTATCGTTAATTCCCATGGTAAATCTATGACCAAATATAAAGCCTCGATCAACCGGTCAACACCTTTTTGATAACTCACGCTGCCGATACTAACTAGCTTTAAAGTTTTGCTACTATTATATATTCTAACTTCTGTATCTACATCTATCCAATTAGGAATACAGATCGCCTTATGCTGAAAAAAAGATTTTTTAAGACTAAATTGCGTTAAGTAAATAATTTTTGATGATACTAATTCGGATAAAAATAAAACAGTAGTATGAAATGCATAAACTAGAAAACGTTTAAATACATGTCGATAGGAGTCTCTATTATTCTCTGGTAATGAATGTACTGTTACAAAGGTTTTTACCCCTAATAGCTTTCCTATCATAGAACCATACAACATAGCTTTGGGCTGATGGCAATGAATATAATCAAAACGCTCATTCTTTATAAAATTAATTAAATGTGGAAAAGTTCCAATCGACAACCAACCCATCGGAAATACTTTTACATGAATTTCTTTAGGTATCCTCTCTAATAAAGGTCCATTATTAAAACATAACAATGTAATATCATAATTATGCTTTAACATATCAATTAACTTCAATACGTGTATTTCACTTCCGTACAAATTAGGTTGGTCAAGAATATATAGAATCTTTTTCATCTTTGGTTATAAAAAACATAATGACAAACGGAATAGCGAAATTAAGCACTTGAAATGATAGTGAAAAAATCAATAAATATAAATACCAGTCTTGAACAAACAAATTTTTAGTCTTTTTTATTATAGTAAAATTTAAGGTCACATACACTAGAAATCCAATTAAACCGTACTCCACCATCATCTGTAGTACAAAATTAAATGAGGCAGGTCCCTCTCCCTTACCATAATAAAGCACATCCATATATGATGGTAGATAATCCTTTATATAATATTGAAAATTATAAATACCAATACCAAGTAATAATGATTTATCGACCAACATATTGAACAGGGCTTCTGAACTGCCATAACGCTCGATAGTTGATAAATCAGCATCAACCTGAAATGAGCTTGTAAATCGTTGTCCAACATTAAATCCTCCAACATTTAATGTGCTTATGAAGTAAAGTAATATAATAAGAAGAGGTAAAATTGTAACCATTTTTAAAAAACCACGAATACTAAAGATCTTGATGAAACGTCCAAACTCAATGGCATAAAACATGACAAATAATAACTGGCCAAGTCGTGAAATAGATAGTACTACACATATAAAAAATAATGTTCCTATAATGACCGTTATATTTCTAGATAACCATTTCTTTTTATATCCATAAAACAAAGCAAGATTTGAAAAAAAAAGCTGATAAACAAAAAAAGAAGCCTCATTTGTAAGTCCTGCTGGACGAGCACCTAGATAGTCTTCAATACGAAAAGTTTCCGAAAAAGAAGGATTATTATGAATTAGATTAAAACCAATTCCTGAAAATTGAACAATAACAGCGAGGCAAGGTAAGACTCCCGCTAAAACCATGGCTTTAATAAAATGTCTATTGATCTCTTGCAAACTAAAATTATCAATTAAATATTTACGGATAATAAAAAATAGTGGAAGAAAAACAAATATTTTGTTTAATGACATAAAACCTCGAATGATAGGGGACGGACTGATATAAGGATCAGGATGAAGATCATCAAAAAATACACGAAGTAATCCTATAAATAATGAAATAATACCAAAAATCAGAAACGAAATCCAGATACCATCACTAGCATACAGCTTTATATCTCCAAAAAATCTATGGATATCCTTGATGTAAAAAAAAAGCACAAGAAAAGTCAACAAAAATAAGTTCGCCTCAAAATAAGAGATAGTAATCCCTAATTTCAAAAAAGATGTAACGTTAAATTGCGAAGTTATTATAAGCGGATAGATAACATATACAGATTTCTGTTTAAAAAAATATACTGTTGAAAATATAAGTAAAAAATAAAGTATATAGAATATGATTCCTACCATAATTTGCGTTTACATTCCATTAATTTAAGCAAGAAAACCCTTCTAAAAAAATATAAAGAGGCCTTCCAAGTCTGTAATCCTAAATTAGCAATCGATGCGGTATATACTTCCTTAAATCCTTTCTGAGCATTTGAATTACTTATTCCCTCAGTATTCATATGTGAGATTACCTGATCTATATAAATAAAATTAGCATTTCTTTTATATAATCGTGAAAACAGTTCATAATCCATTGCAATTCTATAATTTAATGAATACGAAAAATCCCTATAAACATCTTTAGATACAAAACAAGTAGGGTGCCAAATTGGCATCTGATAAGCAAATGTCTTTAATGGAAAAGGTTTATAAGTCTTTGAATGTACCTTATCAAACATGTGGATATCACCGTGTATGACATTAAACTTATTACAATCCTGATATTTGTCATATGCCTTTACCACTTCTGAGATAATACCCGGTTCATAGTAATCACCGGAATTAATCAGGCCTATGAGATCTCCTGTTGCAAGTTGGACGCCCTTATTAAATGCATCACTTATTCCTTTATCAGGTTCACTCAATATAATAGATATTTGATCTTCATACTTATGAAGAATATCTAATGTACCGTCGGTAGAACCTCCATCAATAACAATATATTCTATATTACCATACTCTTGTTCAAACAATATATTACGGACTGTGGTTTCAATATGATTCGCATCATTATAAACAATTGTAACAATAGAGATTTTAAATTCTTCATTCATTATTTTAAAGATCAAGTTTAAATAAAATATATTTCAATCTCTGGATTAAATTTCTAGGATACCAGTGTAAAAAAGATGTTTTATAATAATTGCCATCAGTTCCCGACTGTCCAGAAATTCTAGGAAGATATTTAAACGGTAAAAAAATATGATTATCTCCCATGGATGTCAATGTTGCTTTACATAAACAGTGTTCAAAATAAATTCCTTTACTGTCATTAACTATATTCATATAAGGTTGTAAATACTGTCTAAAAAAATCAGTCTCTGCTAAAAATATTCTAGAATCCATAAAATGGAATTTTTCCTTTACATGCCCATAAATAACAGCATCATTCTTGTCGTAAGAAGCTAGTAATCTAGTTATATTTTGAATTTGATATCTTCCCGTTATTTTACAAACATGTTGAGATTCTCTTATTTTTAACGACTTATTAAATGCTGAAAATAGAATTTGCATCTCCCCGTAACCTTTACCTAAAGTTTTATCAAAATCATTCCCTGAAAAAGTTATGAATTCAACCCTTGTTTTATCTGTATCACTAAAATATTTTGAAATATCAGTATTAGAATTTTCAACAAACACAATTTGGAGAGAAGTTGTTTTTAAATAAAAATTTATTGATTCAATATATTGTCTTTTTCGAACTTCTACGTTTTGTAAAGCAGTATAAACCATTCCATCTGGATTGATACAACCTGTCAATAATAAAATAGTCATAAATTAATCTTTCTTACTTATCTATTCCAAATTCCCGTAGCTTGTCCAGAGATTATCTTCCTAAACTGTATATATTCAATTATTCCTGAAATTACACTTAAAATTAAAGTGGCTAATACAACACCAGGGACACCCAATAATTTCCCTAAAAATATTCCCAAGGGAATATTTAAAAGCCCTGTAAGACCAACCAATATTACTTGAAGCGTAATGATTCCTACTCCATTCATATAATAAATATAAATAGTACGAAAAGCATTCACGACGGTATAAACAGCTAAGATAATGGATAACAACAAAGGTATTGGTATCTCCTTTCCTACCCAAAATTTATATACCCAGGGAGCAAATACAGCCATACAAAATGATAGTAATGCTAGAATTAATATCACAAATTGAAGCTTTTTTATCGTTCCCTTTATCCATTGATAATCTTTAATACGATTTGCTTCACCAAAAGCAGCCCAAAGCGGAGCCATAATTATACCTGAAAGCATTGTAATAATACTAAAATATCTAAAAGCAACATTGTATGTAGTGACCTCTGCGGGGCCAAATAATTGTGCAATAATAAGATTGTCAATATTATAAACCAATATCAACCCCAATTGTATAATAAAAAATTTCCATCCTAATCCAAAAATTTCTTTTAATAGTGTAACATCAAAAAATGTTAAACGAGGTGAAATATCTTTATATTTAGTAGAAAATAAATATATATTTGCGATTATCAAAACACCAACAGGTGTCAGGGCCATCGGTAAAGACAAATCTACCAAAGTGCCGTTCACAAACGCTAATGTTAATATGTATATAATAAGTAAGGTTATACTATTTATTAAAAAATTAATGATAGCTCCAATTATCGTATTCTGATTTGCTGCGGCAACAGTTACGATGACATTTAGTATAAATTGAATTGAAAACGAGGTAAATACTATAAATACAACTTTTTTTAATGTCTCCTCTGGCAAAATATCAGTATTTAATATTTCACTCCATTTTATAAAATACTGACTTATAAGGAAAACAATGCTTATTGCTAATGATATAAAAAACATCAATAGATAAGTGGTACTAATATATTTTCTTGCTTTAATAAGCTCTCCGTCAGTTAATGATTCGGTAAGCTTTGTTTTCAAACCATTACCTAATCCAATATCAAAAAAACTGAACCATCCAATGATACTGCTTAAAACCAACCAAACACCGTATTGATTTTTATCTACATAGTTTAAGGTAATAGGTACAATACACAAAGTGGCTAAAACACTCAAGCCTTTAAATAAAAGAGAGTAAATAATATTGCTTTTAAGCTGAAGAGTTCTTTTATGCATTATCTAACCCTTAGTAAAAATCCTATAGTTCCACACACTAAAAAAACAAAAAAGCCAATGAAAAGACCTGCCACTAATCCCTTAAAAACACTAATAAATTGTTTTTTAATCGGTAATATAGGTTGATCAACAATTTGTATTAATGGTGACTCTTTCAATAAAGACATTTTAGATAATTCTAAATTTTGTACTAATTGGGTCAAAATAGCTTTATTAGTTTCCGCTGAAAATTGAGATCGCTGTGTAGGAATAAGACGACGCGACATTTTCGTTGGATTTAAATTGGGAGTATCATCTGCTACAATAGCTGCTGTAGAAATGTTACCATTCATAACTGACCTTACTGAATCTACCTTATGTTGTAAAATAGCAATATTGCTTAATGATTTTTTGGTTTTTGTGCGTACATAAAAATCATTCACTTCTTGTACAAGAGCATCGTTAAATTCTTTGGAAAAAATTTCATTTTTAGAACTGACATCAACCTTAATTATTGACAATTTCTTATCTAATTTATCAACAACTAAATTAAACTTATTAATATTTTCAACTGCATCCGAAATCAAACTATCTTTTTTTCGCTGTAATTGATTGGGATATGTTACAGAAAAATCTATTTTTAATAAATCTGGTTCTTTTTTCTTCCATCGATCCTTTGCATCGGTTAATTCGAAATATCGATCGATTATTAACTTTGAAGTATCATTTATTGATGGTAAAAGAAGTGTTCCTGCTATCATTTTTCGAGATTTATAAAGCTCTAATAAATTGTCTCCTTGAAAAATTCCACTCCCACCACCTGCAAGATCAACGCCAACCATAGAAGCAATACCAGCATATTGGGATAAGCCACCACCTGCGGGGCTTTCACCTGATTCTAAAACGAATGTTGTTGTTGCTGTAAAAATAGTTGCTTTAAATTTAGCGTAACAAAATCCTAAACCTCCTCCTATCAAAATTAACACAAAAAAGAAATACCATTTTGATAGTAAAAAATTGCGCCAATCTTTTAATCGTTTCTTTATTTCTTTGATTGAAATCTCATTATTAGAAAAAACAATTTGATCCGAATGCTTATCCATAATAACTTAATTTTTAAACAAACTGATAATAATTGCTAATGTTGACGCAACTCCAGTACCGATCCCTATCCATGCCTGTGAGCTTATTTTTTCACGTGGAGCACGTTTTGGAACTACAATCTCTGCTCCCGGTTTAATATCAGGGTAACCACCATCTTTCCCTTTTACGGCTCCATTGGCATATTGAACGAAAACACGTTTTTTCAGAGCATTATCTGTAAAACCTCCTGCTTGATTTACATAGTATTTTAAGCTCTTACCTTTCACATATACCACATTATTAGGGTTTAAAACCTCTCCCATTACTTTAACAGTTTCCAGTTCTTTAGGCACCAAAATAACATCACCATCAAGAACTAAAAGATCACCATGTTGATAAGGATTGGCAAGAATTTTATTTAACTCAATACCCACTAAATCACTCGGTTCAATTTCAGAAGTTGATATGCCTTGTTGCGAAACTTTCGCTAATGCTTTACTTTTTGTTTTAACATTCGAATCCGCTTCTTCATCTTGATTAGCATATTCATCTAAAGTATCTCCTTCTAAACTTTCATCATCTTGGAGACGACTCATCTTTAACTCTTTTGCCAACTTATCTTTCTTTTTTTTCTCTTCGGCCTTCAGTTTGGATAGACCGGTACGTTTTAGTGACGCTCCTTCGGTATACGCATAAGAAGTCAATCCACCAGCACGCTTAATGATATCAGAGATACGTTCATCTTCTCTAGAAATTGTATAAATACCTGGAAATAAGACTTCTCCCTCAATCTTTACCTGCCTTTGTGTACGGAAGCCGGCATCACCTAAAACAGTAATCACATCATAGGGTTCTAAGGTAATATTTGGATTAAAAACTATACCATCTTTTATTTCTACCTGAATTGTTTTTGATGAACTTGGATCTGTAACATCGCGATTATTTAACCTTCTGGCAATTTCAATACGTGCATTTTTAGCGGATTCATTCAAACCTCCTGCTTTCTGGATCAAATCGCCTAGCGTTGCATTACTAGCAAAAGGAAAATCACCTGGCAAACGTACTTCACCCTGTACCGTGAACTTATACTCGTCTCTTAAGTCGAAAATAGAGGCTATTTCAATCTTATCTTCTCGTTTCAGTGGAATATCAGCTGCTGTTCCTGCTAATACTTCGCGAACATTGAAATTAATCAGCTCTGCCGAGTTATCAGCTCTCAATCTATTGATAATTCCTCTTTCTAAAAAAGCATCTTCACGTACACCATCCGCCTGCTCTAATAATTGCTTAAGGGTCATTCCCGGTTCCATGCCATATAAACCCGGACGGAATACTGCACCCAGAACACTGACACGATTTGCAAAGCGTTCTAAAATTGGCTCCACGATAAATTGATCACCTGATTTTGGAGTGTAATCCGCAAACTGATCTGCGTAAATATCTTTGACACTACGCTCTTTATCTGTTTTTTGCAATACTTTAACTTTGGCAGTATATGCATTTTCACTAAAACCACCAGCATATTTCACTAAATCCAATAGCGACTCTCCTGCTACTGTTTCAAAAATAGCTGGACGCTTCACTTCACCTTCAAATTGGACACGGCTACCATATACAGGGATATGTATGATATCCTGATCTTGCAAACGGATATTACCGCGCTGAATGCCATTCGCTAAAAAGTCATATAAATCAATGGTCGTAACAACCTGATTGTTGCGAACCACCTGGATCTGACGGTAAGTTCCCTTTTCACTAGGACCACCTGATGCATATAGCGCATTGAATACAGTCGCTAAAGAAGGTAAAGTATAGGTACCTGGTTTTGTCACAGCACCGGTTAGTGTAATCCGAATACTCCGGATATTACCAATATTAACATCAACCTGTGTATTACCCGAACGGATAGCTGGGTAAGTACCGCTTAAACGTTGTTGTATTTTACTTTTTGCAGCCGAAACTGATAACCCAGAAACAGCCACTTTGCCAACATATTCGACCGTGATGGTACCATCAGGACTTACGGGAAGTTGGTAAGATGCTTCATTATCCCCGGTAATATCCAATAAGATCTCATCATCGGGTCCTATAATATACGAACTTGGTGTAGCCATCCGTAAATTGGGTTCGAAAGTGATTTCGCTGTTCTTAAATAAGTCTGAACCAAAAATTTTAAGTTTACTCTCATCAATTTTTAAAGAGTCTTGATCCTTTTTTTTACTTTTTAAAGAATCTACCTGTAAATTGCCATTGACCTGACGACCTGAAGATGAACTTGTATTGTTTTGTTTATCTTTCAGTTGCTTAGGCTGTTGTTTATTTTTCTTGATTTTCTGCAAACGATCTTTCAACTTTTGAGTTTCAACTGCAGATACGCCTTGCGCACGTGCAAATCCATCCAACTGTGATTCACCATACCCCATAAGTTCAGCTCGCTTAACATATTGCTCAATTTGAGCATCCGTTAAATCATCAACTTTTATATTTGCTGGATTGATCTGCGCATATAAAGACCCAAAAAGACTCATTACACACAACAACAATATTACTCTTTTCATTATAAACTCCAAAATTTTCACAAAAGTAGGTAAATTTATTTAATTGACTGACTCAGGTATTCACCATACCCTGATTTACGCAAGGGTTCGGCAATCTTTAATAATTGGTCCTTATTAATGTACCCCATTCGGTAAGCTACTTCTTCAATCGCTCCGATCTTCATACCCTGTCTTTCTTCAATAACCTGAACAAACTGTGCTGCCTGCATCAGGGATTGAATTGTTCCTGTATCTAACCAAGCTGTGCCCCGATCAAAAACAGCGACATTGAGCTTTCCACGCTCCAAATAGACTTTATTGATATCAGTAATCTCCAATTCGCCCCTTGGAGATGGTTTTATTTGTTTTGCAATGGCGACAACATCGTTATCGTAGAAATATAAGCCTGGAATAGCAAAATTTGATTTCGGTTCAAACGGTTTTTCTTCAATTGAAATTGCTTTTTTATTCTCGTCAAATTCCACGACGCCATAACGCTCGGGATCGTTCACTTGATATGCAAAAACCGTCCCCCCCTCAACATCCACGCAGGATTGCAGTAACTTAGACATCCCTGAGCCATAGAAAATATTATCCCCTAAGATCAACGCTACCTTATCATCTCCAATAAATTCCTCGCCCAAAATGAATGCTTGTGCTAAACCATCTGGACTTGGTTGCTCGATATATTCAAATCGACATCCCAACTGTGAACCGTCGCCCAGTAGCCTTTGGAACTGCGGTAGATCTTGTGGTGTCGAAATGATCAGGATCTCATTGATTCCCGCTAACATCAAGGTGGATAATGGATAATAAATCATCGGTTTATCATATACAGGCATCAACTGCTTGCTCACAGCCAATGTCATGGGATGTAAACGTGTACCTGAGCCTCCTGCTAATATAATTCCTTTCATTTTTTTAATTTTAGTTACGTAGTAATTAGTGACGTAGTGACTAGTAAAGTAGTAACGCATTTTTTTTAGTGACTTAGTTTTTCTTAGTAACATAGCGACTAGTAAAGTAGTGACGTAGTACTTTTATATTTTATTTTTAATATTTTCTATTAATTTCAACAGCATTCTTCTTATCTGAACATTTTCATCTAAAGCTGAATCAATGACAATTGTATACCCTAATAATTTAGCTATTTCGATCTGGGTTTCAATTTCACTCAATGAACCCAAAGCGATATATAAAAATTGGAGAAATTCTTTAGCAGATCTTCTCGCAGCTCCTTCTGCAATATTACTTGGAACCGAAACGGCAGCTCTTCGAATTTGACTGGTCAAACCAAATTTTTCCACCTCAGGAAAATCATGAGATAAATCATATATACTTTTAACATATAAAAGTGAACGTTGATATACAATTAAATCTTTATGACTTCTCATCTCTTATATTTTAGTGATTATATCTTTCGATTACTTCTTCACATCGTTACTTTCGTTACTTGATAATTCCGTTACTCCGTCACTAGTTCACTTTGTTACTTTAACACTTCGTTATCCAAACATCTCACTAGGCTATCTTTCCAAAATGGTACTTCCACTCCGAATGTTGCTTTGATTTTCGTTTTATCTAACAACGAATATTGAGGCCTTTTTGCAGGTGTAGGGTATGCTGTTGTCGGTATCCCCTGTATCTCACAGGTCAAACCTTTAATATCGCGAATGGCAACAGCAAAATCATACCAGCTGATCTCGCCTTCATTGCTATAATGATAAACCCCACCTTGCCAACTTTCTCCATCAACAATATGGACGATCGCTTTTGCTAGATCTGCTGCTGAGGTCGGTGAACCGATCTGATCGTTGATCACAGATATCGAATCGCGCTCGGATAGCAGACGTAACATCGTCTTGACAAAGTTTTTCCCAAAAGTGGAGTATACCCATGAAGTACGGATGATAATCGTTTCGGGGTACCATTTTTGTATCGCTTGCTCTCCTTTTAACTTTGTTTCACCATAAACATTAATGGGACTGACGGGTGCATCTTCTGTCAAAGCGGCACGGCTGTTTCCATCAAATACATAGTCGGTTGAAATGGCGATCAATTGTGTGCCGTGTAAACGACAATATTGCGCAATCTCATCTGCTGCCAAATGATTCACCAGATCGGCAAGATCAGATTCTGACTCGGCCTGATCGACAGCGGTATAAGCTCCAGCATGGATAATCAGATCGGGCTGATACATCCCCAAAATATCTTGAATAATAAAGGTCTGATCCAGCGGAAGCTGCTTGCGATCTAAAAAGAAACATTCTTTTTCAGCATCATGCTCCAAGAGGACTTTCAATTCCTGCCCCAACTGCCCTGATGCTCCTGTAATTACGATCCGTTGCTTTTGATTAACCAATTCCATTTTTATCTTTAAATGCCGTAAAGGATTGTGCTTCTTCATCTTTTTTGGAAAGAATCATATCTTCCCGTGGAACTTGCCAATCAATACTTATTGTTTTATCTAACGGATGAACACCGTCTTCTGCTACTTTGTGATAATGATTATCGCACTTATAGAAAAACACAGCATTTTCTGATAATACCGAAAATCCATGTAAAAATCCACGTGGAACATACAGTTGTCTCTTATTTTCGGCAGATAGTTCGACTGCTTCATATTGACCATAAGTAGCTGATCCTGGACGTACATCGACAGCAACATCCAATACTTTCCCCTCCAAAACACGCACTAATTTAGCTTGCCCATGATCGCCGGATTGCATATGCAATCCGCGAACAACGCCATACTGCGATTGAGATTGGTTATCTTGAACAAATGCTGGTTTTGCCCCTACAATCTGTTCAAACTTTTGATCATTAAAGGCCTCAAAAAAGTATCCTCTTTCGTCTTCAAAAACCGTCGGTTCTAAAATAAAACAGCCTTTTAATTTTGTTTCGGTAAAATTCATGGTTTATTTTTTTAGTGACATAGTAACGAAAGTGAACTAGTAACACAGTTTTTTTAGTGACCTAGTACTCGTCACTTCTTTACTTGTTACTTCGTTATTTGTTACTCAGTCACTTCTTAATCCTTATACTGTTTATCGTAATATTTTTGATAATCTCCTGAGGTGACACTTTCTAACCACTCCTTGTTGTTCAAAAACCAATCGATTGTTTTGGAAAGACCTTCTTCAAACGTTACAGAAGGGTACCAGCCGAGCTCCTTATTGATCTTGGAGGCATCAATAGCATAACGTAGATCATGCCCAGGGCGGTCTTTAACGAAAGTAATCAACTGTTCTGCTGTACCTGCTGGACGGCCTAATTTCTCATCTACCTGTTTGCATAACTCTTTGACCAAATCAATATTCTGCCATTCGTTGAATCCGCCAACATTATACGATTCACCATTCTTACCTTCATGAAAAACAAGATCTATTGCCGTTGCATGATCGATCACAAATAACCAGTCACGTGTATATTTACCATCACCATAGATCGGTAATGGTTGATTGTTCAAGATATTATGAATACATAAGGGAATCAATTTCTCTGGAAAATGATTGGGACCATAGTTATTGGAACAATTGGTCAATACGATAGGCAAACCATAGGTATCATGATAAGCCCGAACAAAATGATCGGAACTAGCCTTCGATGCGGAATAAGGTGAATGCGGATCATAAGATGTTTCTTCAGTAAATAGCCCCTCTGCTCCTAAGGCGCCAAATACCTCATCGGTAGAAACATGATGAAAACGTTTACCTGTAAAATCGTCTTTCCAGATCTGGCGGGCGGCATTCAATAAATTGACGGTACCAATTACATTCGTCATCACAAATGCGGTAGGATCTGCAATGGAACGATCGACATGAGATTCTGCGGCTAAATGAATGACACCGTCCGGTTTATATTCTTCAAAAACACGAAACATATCCAAGGCATCGGTAATATCGGCCTTAACAAAGGTGTAATTCGGTTTTTCTTCTATATCTCGTAAGTTCTCGAGATTACCGGCATAAGTCAAGGCATCTAAATTGACAATATGATAATCAGGATATTTAGTAACAAAATTTCGTACTACATGCGAACCTATAAAACCCGCTCCACCTGTAATTAGGATTGTTTTATTCATAATATGAGCAAAATATTTCTTAACAGCTTAAAGCCCCTTAACGATAATTAAGGGATTAGCATCAAAAGTAATAAGATTTTATGAACAATCAACCAAGGTAAGCGAGTAAAACAAGCTAAAATGCGGTTTTCAGCTTATTTTTTGTCAAAAATCTATTTTTCCATATGTTCCTGATATAGTCCAGATATCGGTATGGCAACGCGAAAGGGTTTCGTCTTTCCGCCTTCAAAATGCAATTTCCCGGAAATAACAGTAAGTATTCCGGTCAGATCTAGGTTGCTAATATCCTTATCCAATACTTTATAACGGATGGATACCTCAGGTTGCGTAAAACTATTATACTGAAAAGGAAGTGATAAAGACTGATCAAGCTGTATATTGACATCAGGGTGTTTTAAATTGACACTTTTTATTGTAGCATGCTTTAATTTTTGATCACTGCTGTTGGTATGGATCACAATCACGCCGCTCTTCACACTGCGATCGCCACTGTACTGCCCAGGCCGCTCTTGAAAAAGATAACTGACCGATAAAGCTCCGTGCTGCGCTAATCGTTGTTTTGCCTGCTGTGCTGTCCAAAAGTAATAACTGCCAAATAAAAATAATACAATTAAAATAATTACAATAATCATTGTGGGTAAAGGTTAAGGGTTGTAAAATAAAAGAGCATTTATAGTAATCAGTAACGTAGTGACCAGTGACGTAGTAACGAAGTAAGTAGTGACCAGTAACAAGTGACTTGGTGACATTGTCAATAGTAACGAAGTAATATCGCTAATAGTTACATGGCTAATACTAAAATTGTTAATAGTAACTAAGTAACACTGTAATGCTCAAAATGGTTTTGCATATAGTAAACATGATTTGCATATAATAACGTAATCAAAAGCCACATCGTATGAATTCGAAATCTTTCATCAGTTTTTAACTGATCATCAACGTCCTACACAGGCTCTGTCCGTCGATCACAAATATAATTACTGAAGATCAAGCAGATACTGCTTTACTATTAATTTATTATAAAATAAACAGGAGATCATTTGTTTTTCTTTTCTCATTATACCGCTGTGGTACTGGCCATAAGCATATAAAAAAGGTACCTTGACAAGCAAGGTACCAGAAACTAATTTATAATTTGGAAAGTAATATGGCTACTGAAATACGGGTAGATCCAATTGCTGGACATTTTGTTCTTCTTGATGCTGATAAATGTTTTCAATTGGAATACTCATTTTGAAGGGGAGCCTATCGCCACCTTTTAAATTTAATACCCCGATCAGCCTGACTTTACAACCCGTTAAATCTATGACCTGCTGGGCTGAATTGATTCGAAAACGGACCGAAATCGCTAATCCTTGATCTTTATTTTCCACAAATGGAATACTAGCAGATTGATTTAATTTGACCGACACGCCTGAATGATAAATCTTAACTTTTCGAATCACAATAGCCCGCAGCTGCTCATTTTGACAAGATGCACTAAAAATAAGGGAACCATAGCGGCTTTTGAGATTCCCACTATACTGACCTGCGTGATCTTGGATACGATAAAGGGCATTTAGTGTAATCTGTTTCTCAAATGGTGAACGTCTGTATTTCCGATTGTATAAATAGTACATCACAAAAGCAGAAAGAAAAACTAAAATAAAAATATAAATCATCATATATATATATGTTAAATATTAAACTAATTTTCAGAAAACTTCGAGCGAACTCAAAGAATAGCTTATCAGGTCGTTATAAAAATGAAATAAATCCTTTTACATGATCTTTTGCAAGACTTTTACAACAGTTCCTAATTTTAGTCAAAAATACAGATGAAATTGATGTTACAACAGAGACCCCAGGGTCTTATTTAACTTTAGATAAAAAAAATCACAGTAATAAACCTCAATATTCAGGTAAATAATGCACATTTGTAGGGACAAATGAAACCTGACCTCGTTGCCCCTTTTTTGCTGTTTTTTTTACTTGTAGTATCTTTAAAAGGGTCTGCAGCAATACAGCGCACAAATGAAATTCCAACGGTACTCATTGCCCAGGAGCAGCTGAACGAAGACAGTCCGCTGTTTTACTACCATAATAAATCCATTTTCAAAAACCCTAAAATCAAGCAGGATGATTATGATGCGAAAGGTACCTATTGGCTCCGTATCCATATCCCGGCCAGTAAAGACTATAAAAAGAAAACTTATGTTCTTTCGTTTAACAACCTGACCTATGTGGACCTGACCCTGATCGACGACCGCAGCAGTGTCGCGATCGATAGCCGAAAAGCGGGACTGTTCAGACCTCTCAAAGAGATCACCCCAGGCGATGACCGGAATCATTTTACACTGGAGATCGATGTCACCAAAACCTACACCTGCCTGTTGAAAATCCATCATATCAAAGGCTACAGCCCCCAGCTGGATTTCTATATCGAAGATCAGCTGGCTTATCTCAAAAGGCAGCAAAAAGAATCCAATATCTATGCCTTCTTGGAGGGAGCCATCATCATATTGCTCCTGTATATTGCACTAACATGGATCGTGTCACGCTACCGACCTTATATCTGGATCTTTACCTTTTTAATGGCGCTAGGCCTGTATAGCTTTGCCTTGCAGAAAGACTTTATAGACTTGTTTTTTGCTGAAAATCCGCGATTGGGCTGGACCATCGCTCCATTATTTTATCGGCTCGGTACGATCAGCTTTTACCTGTTGCTCCTGGATTTTCTAAACCTCAAAGAACTGAGTTCAAAATTTTATAAACTGGCAATCCTCATCTGCTTATTGGTGATCTCGTTTGCTGTTTTCAGCTTTATATATTGCTATACAACCTCCAATTACTTTCTTTCCAACCGCATTAATTTTATTTTAGGAGCGATACACATTGCTTATTTGTCGACTCTATTTATTTATCTCTGGAAAAAGGTGGACGAACCACAGCGATTCCTGGCCTATGGCGCGACCTGTTTTTCATTAGGAATCGGGTTAATTGTGATTTTGTTGATCAAGATGGATGAAAAATCACTACTTTATATCCCGGCCGCGATTCAACTATTTATACTCAGCATAACCATTATCTTTCTAATTGCGATCAGATTACGAATCCGCAAGCAGGAACTCGAATATCACAAATCAATTGAGATTCGGGTGGAAGAACGAACAGCTGAACTGCATTTGGCCAATATCGTTCTAAATGAACAACAGGTGGAGCTCTTAGAAAAAAATAAATACATTGAAACTTTAATTGACGAGCTCAACCACAGGGTTAAAAACAATCTGCAGCTTTTATATAGTCTGGGAAGTCTCTACCGAAAAGGAAATAAAAACAGCTTGGCCAACAATCCCGCCATTCAGGAGATGCAAAGCCGCATCCATACCATGATGCTCGTTAATCAACTCCTGGTCTATAATAAAGGGAATAAGTTAAAATTAGATCAACTGGTGGTAGAAATCATAAGCTACCTTCAAATGCTTTATGATCCAAAGAAAAAGATTGAGATCGACCTATACGGTGCACCCGATTATTGGATCCCCACGCATATATCAACATCTTTAGGTTTAATCATTACGGAGCTTCTAACCAACGCTTATAAGTATGCGTTTCCGGATGAAAGGAAGGTGTCTGCTAAAATCACGCTAGGCATCAAACTGTCTACGGACAAATTGATGATAGAATGCCGGGACAATGGCATCGGATCAAATACGTTAGTGGCCGGCTCGTCTTTGGGAATCGCACTGATCAGAGACCTCACACGACAAATCAAGGGAGAGGTCACCATCGATCATAAAAATGGGTATCACTATCAATTTGAATTTAAAAAAGGTTTATGGAAATAAAAGTATTAATTATCGAAGATGAAATGATAATCGCGCGTTTTATAGAGCAACATTTCTATTCTTTTTATGAGAATATACAGATTAATATTGCACTTTCTGTTGAAGAGGTCGACACGTACATGCAGGTACAACAACCGGATCTGGTCCTGTGCGATATTCAATTACAGGATCATTGTGATGGAATTGATCTGATGGTGAAATATAAAGCTGAAAAGCAATTTGCCCTCATCTTTATCACATCGTTTGAATCCAAGCAGAGTATCGATCGGACAACGGCTGTAAATCCGGACAATTATATTATAAAACCACTGAATGAAAGCCGCCTATATGCCGGAACGCATATCATAATGCAGCGTCTGCTCAGCACGTATACCGATCATAACGCAGACCTGAATCTAGCTGGATTGACCTCTGCGGAAAAACAGGTGTTAGTATTAATCGCCAATGGGTATACGACCAAATATATCGCAGATAAACTATGCTTAAGCCCATACACGATTAAAAATACGCGCCACCGTATCTGTCGCAAGCTTTCACTAGGAGAAGAAAATAATGCGCTGCTCACCTGGGCAATCAAATATCAGCACATGTTGGAAAATTGAAAGTTGTTTAGAATAGCTCAGAAACAACTTTCAATTTGCTATTCGCCAATAGCATAATATTGAAAACCTAGATCCTCCAACTCTTTTCTATTCAAAATCTTACGTCCATCAAATACAAAGGATGGTTTTTTCATTTTATCTTTTACTTTACTCCAATCATAATGCTTAAATTCATCCCACTCGGTCAATATCGCGACAGCATGTGCTTCCGCCAATGCTTCATAAGGATCGCTGACAACAGTCAACAACCGACGGTTTTCCGATGGAGAACGCGTGCCCAAGTAATCCAGATCACGGTAGATCTGCTCTGCAGACACCTTAGGGTCGTAAACAACAATCTCCGCTTCTTCTTCTAATAAATGGTCGGCCACATAAATGGCTGCAGACTCCCGGGTATCATTGGTATCTTTTTTAAAGGCCCAGCCTAAAAACACGATTTTCTTACCATTGACCGTATTGTACATGGTCTTAATGATATGCTGTGCAAACCGCTCTTTCTGATGATCATTTAACAAAATGACCTGCTCCCAATAATCGGCCACAGCAGTTAAGTTGTAGGAACGGGCGATATACACGAGATTTAAAATATCCTTCTGAAAACAGGAACCACCAAACCCGACAGATGCCTTCAGGAACTTAGGCCCAATCCGGGAGTCATAACCAATGGCACGCGACACTTCATCGACATTGGCCCCTGTCACTTCACATAATTCGGAAATGGCATTGATCGAAGAGACACGCTGTGCTAAAAAGGCATTGGCCACTAATTTGGATAATTCGGAAGACCACAGATTAGTGGTCAATATACGTTCCCGTGGTACCCAAGCTTCGTAGATCTGTACCAGAGCTTCAATAGCTCCGGCATCTTCACCGCCGATCAGTACACGGTCGGGATGATGCAGATCGGGTATTGCTGTACCTTCTGCCAAGAATTCAGGATTGGAGAGAATATGAAAATTGACACCGTTTCCGGTATTATCCAATATACTCTTCAATGTTGCGGCCGTGCGTACAGGTAAAGTAGATTTTTCAACAACAATTTTATCGTCTTTTGCAACTCGTGCAATCTGACGGGCACATAATTCTATATATTTTAAATCGGCAGCCTGCCCTTTTCCTTTACCATATGTTTTGGTAGGCGTATTGACCGAAATAAAGATCATATCTGCCTCTGCAATCGCTTTGTCAACATCAGTAGAGAAAAAAAGATTGCGCCCTCTGGCTTCAGCAACAACCGCATCTAAACCGGGTTCATAGATCGGTAAATTGTTTAAATCTGGATCATTCCACGCATCGATACGAGACTGATTTAAATCAACAACTGTAATCGTGATATTTGGATTTTTCTGCGCAATAACCGACATCGTCGGCCCACCGACATAACCCGCCCCGACACAGGCTATTCTCTTAATTTCTCTCATTTATATATATGTAATACAGCATACAACGACCTAAAAGTCTTAACCAACAAAATATAAGGATATTAAAGCAGCTATATGGATGTCGAAATTACTCATTTATTTACTAAATTTCAATACGGAGCGGAATAAATTTGTCAGACAACGGTGAGATCTATATCTTCGTAATGTTCAACTTTTTAGAAGAAAAGAGATCCATGAAAAAGAGAATATTGATAACAGGCGGAGCAGGTTTTATCGGCTCGCACTTATGCAAAAGATTGCTGGATGCCGGCAACGAGGTGATTTCTTTGGATAATTATTTTACAGGATCTAAAGAAAATATAGCCCCATTATTATCAAACCCGTACTTTGAAGCGATCAGGCATGATGTGACTATGCCTTATTTTATCGAGGTGGACGAAATTTATAATCTAGCCTGCCCAGCCTCGCCGATACATTATCAGTTTAATGCGATCAAAACGGTCAAGACTTCGGTGATGGGTGCCATCAATATGCTGGGACTGGCAAAACGGTTAAACATTAAAATTTTGCAGGCTTCTACAAGTGAGGTCTACGGTGACCCGATCATCCATCCACAAACGGAATCATACTGGGGAAATGTCAACCCCATCGGTATCCGCTCCTGCTATGACGAAGGCAAAAGATGCGCAGAAACATTGTTTATGGACTATCACCGCATGAACGATGTTAAGATAAAAATCATTAGAATATTTAATACCTATGGCCCAAATATGCATCCGAATGATGGCAGGGTCGTATCGAACTTTATCATTCAGGCGCTAAACAATAAAGATATTACGCTCTATGGAGATGGTTCGCAGACCCGAAGCTTTCAGTATGTAGATGATCTTATCGATGGTATGATTAAAATGATGGAAAGCCCTGTTGAAACGATAGGTCCCATTAATATGGGAAACCCCAATGAATTCAGCATTCGTGAACTGGCAGAAAAGGTGATCACGCTGACAGGTTCCAAGTCTAAAATTATCTTTCAGCCTTTGCCTTCTGATGATCCTAAACAAAGGAAACCGGATATTGATCTGGCAAAAGCAAAATTAAACTGGGAACCTAAAATCCAACTGGAAGAAGGACTTATAAAGACCATTGCTTATTTTAAAAATCTGTCTTAAATATGATTGCACCGTTTTTCTTTTGAAATACCGGGCACCTTTTACATAAAAATTGATAACCTCTAAAACAGACCAATTCCCATCTTGATGTAAAGTCAGTTTAACAACAGAATGTTCATGGCTGCATTTAACCGCATTGATCAACAGATTTCGGAGTATTCGTTTCATAATATCCACGTCAAAAAAGATATCCGGTCCCTGTTGTAGTTACAGATCGAAATTGATATTTTTGATTTTTGCAGACAACTGATAATCAGCGATCCACAAAATCACCACAAGCATATATAGGTACTTTATCGCTAAAAAAAATGGGAATCCACATACAAGTAGAATTCCCATTAATGCATACAATATAAAAAGCCGTATGTTTTTTAATAAAACGTAATCTTACAAAAAAACACGTAACGCTTTTCAGTTTGTTGTATATTTTTAATCGATCAGTTTGGACTGGTGTCGTTCCAGTGTATTGTAGATTTTCTTAACATCCTGAGAACTTTCTTTTTGTAAGATCAGGAAGGCATCTTTTGTATAAACCAGGATCGTATTTCTTAAACCAACGAATGCACTGTAAACATCCGTTCCGATCACCATGTTTCCATTTTCATCCGTAGGATGACCGGTATGCTTCAGATAATCATACATCGACTCAAATGAACCCAGATCGGACCAGTTAAAATGTGTTGCAACAACGCGAATTTTTTTGGATCGTTCCATCACAGCATAATCAATACTGATCGAGGGAATCTCTTTGGATAATGCCTCATCCAAAATACCATCTTTCTTATGTTGCCATGCGGCTAATGCTGTTGCATAAACCCGGGGCTCAAACTGTTGAAGTTCGTGCAATAACGTGTCCGCACGAAAACAGAACATACCCGAGTTCCATAAGAAATTACCCCTTTCTATAAAATCTTCTGCAGTTTCTTTATTAGGTTTCTCACGAAAAGACAGTACCTGATCACCTTTATATTCAATATAACCATAACCCGTCTCCGGCTTAGTTGCCTGAATACCAAAAGTAACAATATATCCTTGGTTTGCCTTTTCAATTCCTTCTTGAATCGCTTTATTATAGCTTTCGTCGCCCACGATAACATGGTCTGAAGGAGTAACAACCAAAATATCATCAGCATTAGCCGCAAATGCCGCAAATGCAATCGCTGCAGCTGTATTACGAGGAGTAGACTCCACGATATCAATATATTCCACCCCGCCGTTCTCCATAACTTCTCGGCTTAATTGATTATTATCTTTATTCCCCACAACAATAACCTGGTTACATAAATCCCGATTACGGTTGACAGTCATCTCAAACAAAGATCCTTCTTTAAACAAGGAAAGGTATTGTTTAGGAAAACTTTTACGCGACAGTGGCCATAAGCGGCTACCCACTCCACCCGATAAAATCACATGTACGATATTGCTCATTCTATTTTTATAAATTATTTTCTTTTTTAGTGATGTATTGACTAGTAAAGTAGTAACGTAATCTTTTCTTAGTAACGTGGTGACGATAGTGAACTAGTGACAAGTTATCTGTTACCTTCGTTATTCGATTACTTAACTTTCTCCGCTTCTTTCGCAGCAACTTCTTTTCGTAAACCTGTACTTGAAAAACGGTGGCTACGTTTATTATAATAGATGTCGATACCTTCTTCCACACAATATTTCTTTCCGGTGAAATCCATATCGCGGTATTCTTCTCCAATGATACGCACCTGAATAGGCAAAGCTTTGATCATATCGATCAAGTCCTGCTCGGTTTCGTAAGGAATAATCTCGTCCACATAACGACAACCTTCTAATTGGATATAACGCTCCACAACAGTTTGTGTAGGTGCAGATTTTTCTGGTGAAACTTCTGAAGGATCGGTATTGAGTCCAACGATCAGATAATCGCAATTGCGGCGTGCTTCCTCCAACATCATGATATGTCCGGCATGCAACAAATCAAATACACCAAATGTAATTCCTATTTTCATGTAATGTGTTCTTTCTTTTTTTAGTGACGTAGTTTTTAAGTGACGTAGTGACTAGTGATCAGTAACGCAGCTCTTTCTTTTTGGAGTGACGAGTTCTTTAGTGACGTAGTAACGATAGTGAACTAGTGACTAGTTTTTTTGTGACGAGTTATATGCAACCTGTTACTTCAGTACTCCGTTACTTCTTCACTTGGTTACTTCGTTACTCTGTTACTGCTTTACTCTGATACTTACTAACCTTTTTCCACCTCATGTTCGGCAACGATACGACGCAGACCTGAACTTGAAAAACGATGATCGCGGCTATTGAAATATAATGCGATACCAGATTCTTCGCAATATTCACGCCCCGTAAAATCACGCTCACGGTATTCATCACCAACAATACGCACATCGATCTTAAACGAACGCAGTACATCTTGCAGATCCTGTTCTGTCGCATAAGGCACAATCTGATCCACATATTTACAGCCTTTGAGTTGGATATAACGCTCCACAACAGTCTGTGTCGGTTTGTTTTTCTCAGGACGGTCCAAGGTTGGGTCAGTTTGTAGGCCACAAATTAAATAGTCACACTGACGTTTGGCATCTTCCAGCATCTTGATATGACCTGCATGCAACAGATCAAACGCACTGAAAGTAATGCCGATACGCATTTCTTTAGCAGGTATTGTAATCATATTTAAAATTATAATAACATGAATTAAGTACAGTTTTATTACTATCTCAAAGATAGAGATTATTTGTAATACAAAAGCCATTCCGAAAAGTTCATAAAAATTTAATATTGAATTATGCTAACACAAAACATCGGATTATCCATATTCCAGCCTATACAATTAACAAGTTATTAATTCATTAAAAAACATCAGCCATTAAATCCTTGCGGTATTACGCTAAACCAGCATTAAAATTAAATTCTAAAGATGAAAAAAATCAAGCAATTGTTTTTAACTTCACCTCAATAATATTGTATATCAATCACAATATCGCTAAGTTTGTTATCATTAAGCTAATTATAATGAAATGTGTACCCTTTAAAGTGCTGTGTATAGGTGGAGCAATCACTTTGCTATCCATAGCATGCAATCCGAAACCGAAGTCTGATCAACAGGATCATGCAGAAGACAAGAAAGCCATCGTCTACACCGGTGCGGACAGTGCTGTATTAAGCTACTGGGATAAAATTGATATGCAGGATACCGCAAAAATTAAAGATCCCAATATTGGCGAGCAGAAATTAGCTGACTTTATCTCGGCACTCAACTCGGTATCAGATACTGTAGCGGATCATGCTGTAGCACGCATGTTGGATAAAGCAAAAGGAAACAAAGTAACTTTTGATCATTTTATTAAATTATATGAACACTATCTTTACGAAGGCAATTCGCCTATGCGTAATGATAACCGATACGAATCTGTACTGCGCTACCTCATAAAAACCGATCAGCTGACAGACCTTGAAAAAGAGGCCTACCGCCCGGTTTATAAATTGGTACAGCGGAATAAAGTAGGTCTATTAGCAGAAGATTTTAGTTTCGAAACCAGCGATGGCAAAACCCAAAAGCTGTCGGATGTGAAGTCAAAATATACACTACTGTTTTTCTACGATACGGAATGTCCACACTGTAAGCAAATGATTACGGCGCTTAAAGATACACCACAAGTTGTCGATCTTTTTGAAAAAAAACAGATCCAAATGGTAACCATCGAACCTTGGGGTGACCGTACTAAATGGAAAAACTTTCAAACGCATCTGGCAGAAAATTGGATCAATGGTTTTGATACCGAATCTGTCATTCAGAAAAAACGACTTTACGATACCAAAGCTTCGCCGACAATCTATCTTTTAGATGCGGAAAAAAAGGTGATCTTAAAAGATACCGAACTGCAACAGGCACTTCAATATGTGGTCCAGCTCACCTAAGTTAGGAAAGATGGATAAAACAGAACCACGTATCATCACGAATGAGCTGTATTTTGAAGAAGTACAACGTTTACTCCACGAAGGAAAAGAAGTTTGCATCCGCATAAAAGGCAATAGCATGTTACCTTTTATCAAGAATGGAGACCGGGTGCTGCTGGTAGCATCTGCCGATACGCCTTTACTTTTGGGAGCAAATATCTTGGCTAAGCATGAAGGAAAGTTTGTTTTTCATCGCTATGTGGGTAAAAAGAATGGAAACATTGTTCTTGCGGGGGATGGAAATATCGCATTGCATGAGTATGTAACATCATCCGATATTATAGCGATTGCTACAAAACATTATTCAGGAGACAGTGATTTTGCAAAAGATATCAGCAGCACCTGGCCACGATTTAGGGGTATGAGCTGGTACCGGCTAAGAATCGTTAGAAGGGTAATCAGTGCACTAAAAAGAAGGTTTCTGACCTAATTTCTTAGAATGCGAAGGATTGATTAACTTTGACTTTACTAATTTTTTAACTTTAACATAAATGAAATTAAGAACAGATTTAGTTTTAAGAACAATAGGTTCGGATCACATGATTGTGGATCCTAGTCAAGATATGGTCGATCTTTCTACAGTATATACATTAAATGATTCTGCAGCATGGCTTTGGGAGCAGTTGAAAGGAATAGAATTCTCAAGTGCTACTGTAGTTGAGCTACTCTGCGAACACTATGATGTAACGGAAACACAGGCACAAGCTGATGCTGAAATTTTAATTCAGGATTTCGAAAAACAAGGTTTGCTGCAAAAATAAATGCCCAAAAGAACCACTAGCTGTGACCAATAATAATAACTTGAAACAGCATATCCGCTGGGCCTGGTCGATAAGCCAGGGATACCGATCGAAACTGCTCCTGTATTTTATATTGGAGCTTATTGCTATTGTGCTCTCCCTACTTTTTGTGTATCTCTCCAAAAAAGCGGTAGACATGGCCATTTCTCCGGAAGACCTTCCGTTGAAGTGGACACTGATCGGAATTGTGACAAGTGTTGCTATTGGCATCGGAATACGGGCATATACCAGCTGGCTTAATGAAAGGATCAAAATGATGATGACCTTTCAGCTGCAACGGAATATGCTCGATGCACAGATGCTCTCGGTCTGGAAACTGATCAAAAACTGGCATACAGGTGATATCCAGATCCGAATCCAAACGGATTGCGAAGAAGTGGCCACTATGATCGCAAAATCGGCACTTTCATTTCTGCTTACCGTAATACAATTACTTGCTTCACTGGCGTTTTTATGGTATATGGATCCGATGCTGGCACTCATGATATTGGCCATATCGCCCCTATTCCTATTTTCGAAAATATACTTCCAAAAAATGCGCAAGCTGAGCAGGGAAGTAAAAAGTGAAGAGAGTAATTTCTCTAACATTCTGCAAGAAAATCTTCGCTTTCGACTCTTGATCCGGGCTATGGGTATCTTTCCAAAAAGAAGGCAAAAACTCACCGCCAGCCAGCAGGAGCTTTTCATTTTGAAAATGAAACAGCTCAATTTTTCGACCTATACCCAGAGTGCCATGAAAATCTGTATCAATGCGGGCTATCTGCTCACCTTTATCTGGGGAATCTATAGACTGCATAGTGGACAGATCTCATTTGGTACCATGACAGCGTTTTTGCAATTGGTGGCAAGGATACAAACACCGATTCTCGCACTGATCACCTATATACCGGGTTTTGTACGGTTCAGAGTTTCTGCCGACCGCCTCTTAGAACTTAAAGAAGGTGAGATAGAACCGCAGATCGAACAGCAAAGGTTACTGCAAACAACAGCGCTACAAATCCAGGATCTATCTTTTAGATATGAAGATAAATGGGTGTTAAATAACCTGAATTTAAACCTGATGGCGGGTCAGCCTACCGCGATCGTAGGTCCCAGCGGTAAAGGAAAAACAACCCTGATACGCTTATTGCTATCGCTGATCAAAGCAGAAAAAGGCCAGATATTACTCACGGACCACGAGGGTACCAGACCCTTAACTGCTGCACACCGCATCAATTTTGCCTATATTCCACAGGGAAATTCACTCTTCAGTGGAACTATTCGGGAAAACCTGATGCTCCATGTTAAAGAAGGCGAGCATATTGCTTTAGAAAAAGCCCTATGGATTGCTTGTGCAGAATTTGTACTGGAACTGCCTGATGGTGTCGATACCGTGGTCGGTGAATCGGGAATGGGCCTATCCGAAGGACAGGCACAACGCATTGCGATTGCCCGAGCGCTGATGCATAATGGTGATATCTGGTTATTTGATGAAGTGACTTCGGCACTGGACAGAAATACGGCCGACACACTGATCAAAAGACTTTTAGAATTTGGGCAAGATAAATTATGCCTTTTTGTAACACATGACTTAAACTTGGCCGATACATGCGTACAGCGTATCTATCTCGACTAATGAACGCGCTATGACTTTAACAAACCCTACTGAAATATCGAAAAAATGCTATAAAATAGCAGATCTAATACTGGAGATCAACTATCCGGCTAGCCTAGATCTGGAAAAATTATTACCCTCTTTCCGTGATTTTCAATACAATACAACGAAAGAAAACAGGACCATCCAGGTGAACCTGAGTATGGAGCAAGCTGCGCAAGGTGAAGACCTCGGGCAACTCTTAAGTGATCAGTCCATATCATGGGGAGACCGCTTCTGTTTTTATGAAAAAGAAAACACATTTATCACGACAATAGCCAATGATCGGGGTAACGACTTTTGGTATCTGTACAGTGAAAGAGATTTTGCTCAGTCGACCATTTATATCCCAGAAAGTACCGAAACAGAACAGAGTGCAGTTATCTGCTGGATGCTGATGATGCTTTTTGGTCAGGCCGCCCTGCTACACGATGTCATTATGATCCACGGATCGGTCATCAACCGAAATGGTCAGGGCATAGCATTCCTGGGTAAAAGCGGTACAGGAAAAAGTACGCATAGCCGTCTGTGGTTAAAACATATCCCAGATACTTCATTGCTCAATGATGATAATCCGGCGATCCGGATGACAGATAATGGCGTGATTATTTATGGTACCCCTTGGAGCGGTAAAACGCCTTGTTATAAAAATGAAGCGATACCATTAAAAGCATTTGTACGTCTGCAACAGGGACCAGAAAATATATTTGAACAATTATCTGGCTTGAAAGGTTTCATTGCTGTATTGCCAAGTTGTACAGCTATTAGATGGAATAAAGATCTTTTTGCAATGATGAACAGTACATTGGAAAAAGTAATCAGCCAGGTTCCTGTTGGTTTTCTAAAATGCTTACCGGATGAAGCGGCTGCAGAACTCTGTCATCAACGTATTTTTGAGACGCCGTCATAAGTCATAATGCCTCACACTAGTACCAGCTTGCTGTATCACAATTGAACATTGAATGAGGTGATCTGCTTCATCCCTATAAATGAAAAGCGGGATCGATATAGATGGATCCCGCTCTTTTTATTTTAAAAATCGGAATGATCAATCGATCACTCCCTATATGTTACAGCACGACTAGTTTTTCAAAAGACCTCTTTCAGGAAGAGCATTGACAGCACCACCGATTGACATACGGGCATGTTGGCTTGCACGAACACGCGCTGACATTTTCTTTGTACTTCCCGGGACGGCATCTTCCAAAGCCGTCTCTAACATCGTCTCTTGCGTATCACCTGTCGGCAAAAAGATATAATCATTTACATTAGGTTTATCTGCCACTAATCCATCCCAGTAATCTGCGAAATCATCAGCGTTTTTCAACTGGAAAGATGCTGGCCAAAAGGAAACACGGTCTTCAATAATCTGTTCAAAAAAACCAACAGGTTTACCGTAAGTATGTGTTCCTGTCGCGATAATCTGCACGTTCATATAAGGTTTTAAGACATTAATCAGCATCTCTGCAGCTGAAGCCGTTTTTTCACTTACCAAAAAATACACTTTACGCAGATTCAACGTACTTGTCTGACTGAAATATGTATCTCTGAACATACCATTGGTACCTTTCTGAGTTCGCTCCATATAAGCGTTACAGATATAGGTCACCATCAGCTTCTTATCTGAAACTTTTGTTCCTGCAATCTTGTTTGCAATATATACCGCAGCATCAACATAACCACCTGTATTATAGCGTAAATCTACGATCAAATCCTCAATATGCTTATCTTCAAACGTTTTAAAAGAAGCATCTACCCGTTGCTGGTTATAATTATTACGTTCTATCTCTTCAAAAGAAGACAGCGCAAAATAGCCCACATTCTTAGTGGCATATTCATATACGGAATCTTGATAAATAGGATCGATGGTATAGGATCCATAAGAAAGACTTACATTATAAGTCGTCCCATCCTGACGCAAGAGCGCTAGCTGAAGACCGCCACCTTCCAGTGCATTGGCTACACGGTTTCTCATATTATTAAGCGCATTGGGATCTACAGGCTTACAGCCTGAAGCATCACAATTGATCGCAACAGTAAAGTCGGTCTCGCCATTGATAGCCGTTACCATATCCGATCGCTTTAACCCAGCTTTATCAGCAGGTGAACCTCCTTCAATAAAATAGATAACAGGTCTTGCGACTTTAGAATCAACCGTACCCATGGAAATATATAAACCATAACCATCATTCCGATCCATTTTTAACTTCGCCGTAGCATTGATATTATAACCATTAAGTCCATCGATAAAAGAAAAACGATCATACACACCACCATACTGGGCATAGTTCGCATAGGCAGGAGTCATACCTTTCAGAGCATTGAGAACACTACTAGCAGAATTGTACTTATCTGTGAATTCGGATGGAAGCTCATATTTTGGAATGGATTTCTCTTCCCATATGGAGTACAGTTTATAATAATAATAGATACTATCCCGAATTTTTTGATCCGTGGTTCGTACAGTAGGTTCAGGTTCTGGCTCTGGATCTGGTGTATTTTTTTTACAACTAACGAAAAAAAATGCAACCAGAATAAAAACAACCCACTTTCCGAAAGGTTGCTGTAGCGCTATCTTCATATTTTTTAATATAATATTAAACAAACTTAGATAAATAGTATCTCATAAACAATAACATGATGCTGATTATAATACAATTATTTTATCGGCTAATGAAGTGATGGAGTAACGGAGTGAAGAAGTGACGGAGTAACCAGTAACGAAGTGACAAGTGAGGGAAGTAACAGAGTTACAAGGGTGATATGAACAATCTAACTCACTAACATGCTCACCCAATAACTATTTATAACTTACCAATCCATAAATAATAAGATTGGGGAGCACGTGCATTACCGTGTGTCTCCCCTTCTTAAGTATGAATGTAACAAAAAAAACGAACCTATAAAGTAGTGACGGAGTGACATAGTAACAAGTGACGAAAGAGTAACAAAGTAAAAATTTCTAAACTTCTAACTCTATAACCAACTAACCTTCATCTAACTTTCTAACCCACTCACTTTCTAAAATCTAACTACTAAAATCAAACTTGACTAACCTGCTCCGCCTCAAGCATCCCAACTTTAATGCGGAAAGGCACACGTCCTGATTTTTCGGAAGTAATATAACCGATAACAGTTGCATGGTGATGGCTTAGGAAATCAGGTTTACGCACTGCACCCCGTATTCTAAAACGTACGGAAGCCTCATAGGCCTGGTTTGAATCGGCAGGAAACGTGATCATAATGATCTGATCCAAGCTTACACTGAGACAAGCATGATCCATGATCACATCTTTCACAACAATATTACGTGTGTCCTGATCTGTTCTTTCAACTTTAAGTAATAATGCCCCGTTTTTTGATTTACCGTATTCTCGCTCATCATTTTCTAAGTGGTGAAAGCGATAGTGCACCTGTAAAACAGCGCGTTTTAAAAACTCAGCAGACAAGCGCGATCTGCGCCAGTAATAAAAACCAGAAACTAAAATTAAAGCAGTAAGTAAAAGATAGACGTAAAACATATTATTAAAAAATAAGAACCATTTGCGACAAATCTTTTCAAAAGGCAATTTTTAAGCGTTTTTGAATTGACAAAGGCAAAGATAATTCTTAGCTACTGCAAGAGCGAGTTTTAAGGGGGGACAAAGAGGGGACAAATAGGGAGACATCGCACGACAAAACACACAACAAGCTTATTATCAATAAAATAAATAATAACAAATTAAAATCGATGTGATACTAATATAAAGTAACGAAGTAACCAGTAACGGAGTGACACAGTGATTAAGTGAAGGAATGACGCAGTGATCAAGTAACGGAGTAAAGTAGTGACGGAGTAACGTCGTAATTTCTCAAATCTAATTACTAACTTCTAAGTACTAATTACCCTCCTCCACCAATGTTGCTACAAAAGGATGGCGCAGATATAATTCAGCACAGGCCTTCGCGTCGGATAATGCTTCGTGGTGATTGAGATTGATTCCCAACACTTCACAGCAGGCATTTAAGCGAGCAGGTTTAAAACCTTTGTTACGATAGATCTTATAAGTACATTCCCACATCTCGGCAAGCTGCAGTTCCTCGTAAGACAAACCATAATGTACCATTGTTTTCCGTAAAACGTTGCGGTCGAACAATTCGTTGTGCGCAATCATCAATTTATTGGTAAGCAAGGACTGAATAGAGGGAAATAACTCTTTAAAAGTAGGAGAATGTTGCGTATCCCTAGGCTTGATACCATGAACACGGGTTGTCTGCCACATATATTCATTGCGAGGTGGCTGGATTAAGGAATAGAACTCATTTGTAATGATACCCGATTCCACTGTCACAATACCAACTGCACAGGCACTATTTTGATGCCCTGTTGCTGTTTCAAAATCGATCGCTGTAAATGTTAAATCTGATGTCATGCTATACTCCTATCCGAGCAAAGGTAAACAATATCCGCTGAGATTTAAAATGTGGACAGAAATACTACAAAAGACTCCTTAAGGAAAACAAACAGTTTCAACTTACTCCGATAACGCCCTAATTAATACCGATATTTTTCCTTCCACTTATCCCGTAATCCCTGTCTTAACTTTTCTTCCTGTGGGTTTTTACCGGGATCGTATAAGGTCATACCGCTCAGTTGATCTGGCAAAAATTCCTGCAGAACAAAATTTCCAGGATAGGCGTGCGCATATTTATATTCGGCTCCATAGTTAAGCTCTTTCATCAATTTAGTCGGCGCATTTCGCAAATGAAGGGGTACGGAAAGGTCTCCCGTTTGCTTCACGATAGCTTGTGCCTTATTGATTGCTTCGTAAGAGGCATTGCTTTTGGGAGAGCTCGCCAAGTAAGTCACGGCCTGCGCTAAAATAATCCTCGATTCGGGCCATCCGATGACATTAACAGCCTGAAAGCAGGTATTCGCTAAGAGTAACGCATTGGGATTGGCATTACCGATATCTTCAGAAGCCAATATCAGAAGACGACGCGCAATGAAAGAAGGATCTTCCCCCCCTTCGATCATACGTGCCAGCCAATAAATTGCCGCATTGGGATCTGATCCACGGATCGATTTAATAAAAGCAGATATAATATCGTAATGTTGCTCACCTGTCTTATCATAAATAGCCATATTCTGCTGTACCTGCTTCAGCACAAATGAATTGGTAATCGGTTCATGATGCAGTACCGCAGCATTACTGACCAGTTCGAGCACATTTAAGAGCTTACGGGCATCACCACCTGAAAGACGTAAAATAGCTTCATACTCTTCAATCTCAATATTTAATGCTTTTAGGTATTCGTCTTCATGTAAGGATTTCTCCACTAAACCAATCAGGTCCTCGGAACTTAAGTGTTCAAGAACATAAACCTGGCAACGCGATAATAGCGCAGATATGACTTCGAAAGATGGATTTTCTGTAGTTGCACCGATAAGCGTCACTAAGCCCCGTTCAACAGCCCCTAATAAAGAATCCTGTTGTGATTTAGAAAAACGGTGGATCTCATCAATAAACAGAATGGGTTGCTCCTGATTAAAATTCATAGCCGCTTGTTCCTGATTTAAATTCATCAGTCGCTCTGCTTTATCAATAACTTCGCGAATATCTTTCACTCCGGCCTGAATAGCACTTAAGGAAAAGAAGGGACGCCCCAATTCTTTGGCCATCAAGAGTGCAAGGCTGGTCTTACCAACTCCCGGAGGTCCCCAAAGTAACATGGAGGGAATATTTTTTTGCTGGATGGCATGATATAATACCGCATCGTGACCGATAATATGTTGCTGTCCAACATAATCTTCCAATTTCTTGGGACGCATGCGCTCTGCCAGTGGAATTCGTGTAGCCATAGATCAAAAGTAAGAAGATATTGCCAAATGTCCATTTACTTCACAATCAATTTATGGAATTCAAAAATTTGGTTATTTTTGAATGAGCATTGAATCGATACAACCCACTTGAGCTGAAACAGCTCTTTAATACTTGGCTTAGGATAGCTTCATTGCCCGAAAAATAAACCGAGTGAAACGAGCTCATTTAATGATTAATTTTAATGAAAAAAAACCGCATTTATATACAGGATTGGCTAGGACAGCACCCTTATCAAGGAAGATCGGATGCCGATCGTTTTTATTTAGAAGTAGCCAATGATATACAGGATGCCTTAAATACACTTTGGTTTGATGAAGAAGAAACCGATGCCCTGATCAGACCTGAAATGATTAAAACACTCAGTGTTTATTTGACCTGCTATCTGGAGGATGTGGTTTCTGGAACAAAACTTTTCGATGCTTTCCGAAAAGAGCACCAGGCACTTTATGGAAAGATGCTCCCTTTTTTCGAAGATGCGGCATTGACAGACTATTACCCGGAAGATATCAATCCGCAAGATGTATTGGTCCTTTCATGGTTGTTTTTCAGTGAGCGTAACCCGCACCTTTTCTTGGATAAAGAAGGCCGTTTACTAGCTTTGGTGACCGATCTTGCTTATGCTGTTTTGGAAGAATATTATGAGACTGCACCTGAAAATACGCTGTTACAAAAAGAGTATACGCTAGCTACAGATGCCAATTATCTTGAAGTACGCAACTATGCTGAGAAGGTAATTGCGACCAATTACATCACCGGTGGCTATTATTATAACAGTTTGATGCAGCATATGGATATCGCTGACTTAGGACGCTATCAGCACGACCCGGCCTACTTAAATCAAATGACTTTCCGTGTTCGTGACAATCATTTCACTTTTTTCCGTCTACACTTATTAGCGCTGAGATCCTGTGAATTTGTTGCTGCTACTGTAGACACTAACCATCCGCAACATGAGAATCTAAGAACCATCGGCAACAGAATTGATAGCTTTTTTGAATTTAAAAAAGTGGAAGAGGGCCGTTTAGAATTGAAACACCTGACAACTGGAGAAATTTTCTTGGTCAATCAAAATTCGATTCAGAACTTTCAGGAACCTACTGCTGATCAACTCTTCTATATGGAGATCGTGCCATGGGAAGGGACCTGGAACCTATCGGGTATGATGTCTGCTGTCGAAAGGGATCAGATTGACTTAAATTCAGACCAAGAAATGGATCAAGCATATGTTGTCGAAGCTTTGTATCAAAAAACAACACTTATCGAAAAGGCAGCACAACAAGTTGCTGACCTCAAGGAACTGTTTGTTAAAAAACATCAGGGTCAGCTGGCATTTATGGAAGAATCTGAAATCAGCAGCTATATCCGCGATCTGACCAATACGTACCGCGAGCAGGTGGGATTACCGCCAATCGAAGAGGTTGCAAATCCGAATGAGGAAAGAGCTATTCCTGTTACAGCATTCTATAATTCGAAAATAGGTCTGGAATTTTTCGGTGGAATCGAAACGCTTTTCCCGCTTCAAAATAATCCATATTTTGTCGAAAATGAAAACGAACCGATCAGTTATGCGCAGAATCTATTGCAGCTCCTGGTTCAGAAATTTTACTCCGTTGGGCTTGTACAACATTATTACGAATTATACGAAAAGGAAATCAATGAGCAGTTTTTCTATCCACTAAACAGTGAAACGATTGATTTTCTGATCCGTTTCTATAAAAGCGAAACCTATCATCAACAGCCACATGTGATGATTAGATAGTAAAGAGGTGACAAGTAAAGTAGTAACGAAGTAGATAATTGCTTCGTTACTACTTCACGATTTACTTCGTTACTTCGAAACTAAAGGAAAATCACGCGTTTCCACATGTGCTTTCGCGATGATCTTACGTAATTCTTCTACTTTTTTCGCGTTACTCGTCGCCAAATTATTTTGCTCTTTAGGATCTTGTTTTAAATTATACAGTTCAGCAACAGGATTTCCACTTCTCACTTTTTGCAAAATCAATTTCCAGTCACCTTGACGCACTGCTTGGCGGCCGCCATCTTCATGAAATTCCCAATATAGGTAATCATGCTGCTTTTGCTTTTTAGGTTTTCCCAATAATGTCGGAACAAAAGAAAGACCATCTGTATATTGTGGTTTACCTGCTTTTGCCACTTCAGCTAAAGTCGGCAGGACATCCCAGAATGCTCCTAAATAATTGGAGGTAGTGCCAGGAGCAACTTTTCCTTGCCAATAAACAATGAAAGGAGTTTTTACACCACCCTCATATAGATCACGTTTATAACCCCGTAAACCTGCCGAACTGTTGAAAAAATCGGGATCTGCACCACCTTCACGATGCGCACCATTATCACTTGTAAAAACGATAATCGTATTATCTAACAAATTTAAGTCCTTCAGCTTCGCAACAATCTGTCCAACCTGTGCATCCATACGGCTCACCATACTGGCGTAAGTAGCCCTTGGCTTAGCAACAGAAGCATATCCTGGAATCGTAGCTTTTAGTCCGTAATCATTTCCTTTATGTGCTTTTTCTTCAAACTTGTTGGCATATTGCTCATAATATTGATCGTTAGGCCCGGATAACTCGGCATGAGGCAAGACCGTGGGTACATATAAGAAAAATGGTTTATCCTTATTATTATCAATAAATTCCAATGCTTTTTCTTGGATCAATTCAGGAGCATACTGTCCTTTTGCCAATAAACCATTACCCTCAAGCTCAATACGTTCTTGATTATGCCACAGGTGTGTCGGATAATAACGGTGCGATTGACGTTGGCAGTTGTAGCCATAAAACTCATCAAAACCTTTATTACGAGGCGATCCATAGGTATCCACCATACCGAGGCCCCATTTTCCGAATGCACCAGTTGCGTAACCTGCTTTTTGTAGCAACATGGCGATCGTTTGCACCGAATCAGCTAAAGGTAGCTGCCCTTCTGGCTCCAATTCTTTATTGCCTCGGACAGGCGTATGACCGGTATGTTGGCCTGTCATCAATGCAGATCGGGATGGAGCACAAACTGAAGTTCCTGCATAAAAATTATCAAAACGCATCCCCTCCTTTGCTAAAGCATCCAGATGTTTCGTTTCAATAATCTGCTGTCCATAAGCTCCTAAATCACCATAACCCAGGTCATCTGCCATTATAAATACAATATTGGGGCGATCGGTTTTCTTTTGTGCTATTGCGATACTACTCAGTGCAAAAAATAACGCAAATAGTGCTGGTTTTTTCATTTTAGTGGTTTTTTATAATTCATGTCCTTAGTTTAATACAGAAAAAAAGAGGACATCTTAGACATAGATAAATGGTGGAGCAAAAGCCATACTGCTCGCCTAGATTGCAAATCATCAATACAGATTAATAGTTCATATGGGTGATCCGGATCCGAAATTAAAGAACACAATTGAAAGCTTAAAATTTGATCGTTACAAATTGCGGTTATCCATCAAAAAGTTACAATTTAATATGATTTGAGAAAAAATCATATTAAGTTTTACTTAAGGACTTTTTCATTATTATAACTAAAACAAGCTAAAGACCGTTTGGAGTATCTTTAAAAAGAAACTGAAACCTATTCTGAACAACACTTTAACAATATTTCACATATTTTTTCGTCATATTTGCAATATCCTCACCAACAGCAGGTATTATACATGATTAAAAAGAAATTTTGGAAAATAGCCTTTCTCAGTAGTGCTTATATAGTGGCATTATGCTTCGTGTCTTATGCGCAGGAATTAACCAAAGATTATACTGGTTCAATAACAAAGTATAACAGTAATTTCAAAGGAATAGGTCCAAAGGTATATTTTGTCCCGCCACCTAAGTCAAGAACGGAGCAATTGATTGACATATTTGATAGCAATATGAGAAAAGATTATGCGAAAAAGATTGCTCAAGAACTTCGCTATAAAACGTTACTCACCCAAGTTAATAGTCTACCGAATATAAGACGGTTTCAATATTTAATGAAACCAGAACCTACGGACTTAGCAACATGGAATGAACTCTTGAACCGCATCAGACAAAATTACGATGATCAAGTAAACCTCGCGCTAGTAAATGAAGCAGGGCTATTTGCAATCAATAATAATTTACCCGATCAAGCAATTTCCTATTTTGAAAATGCAATCCTGATTGCGGCAAAAGAAAGCAATAAACTGGATCGTATTGTCTTACATCAAAACTTAGCGGCAGTGCTACTTTATTCCGGTAATTTTGAAAAAGCTAGTGCTGTAGCTCAGGAAAATTTAAATCTGGCAGTTCAATCTAAAGACTATCATGACCAAGCAAATGCCTGGATGCAAATAGCATTGGCCAAAAGTGGCAGGAGAAATTATCATGAAGCTGAACAAAATATCATCAGAAAAGCGATACCACTCTATAATAAAGCGAAAGCTTATGAAGATAAAATAATTGCCTGGGAGCAATTAGCACAGGTTTATTTTGAGCAAAATAAATACACGGAGGCACAATGGTTTCTACTTCAGGCACAGCAACTAGCAGAAAATAAAAAGATCACAAATGAGTTACCGGCAATTGAATATCTGCTGGCTTCATCAAAATTGTTAGATAAAAACTTTAAAATAGCCAAAAAAGAATTTTTATCTACGCTTCTACTAGCCCGCGAAAGGAAAAATGTACCCCTTGAGCTCGCTGTATTAGATAAACTTGGTGAAGTGTACATACATCTAAAAGACTTTGAAGAGGCTGATAAAACTTATCAAAACTTCACAACCTTAAAAGCGACATTCAAGCAGGTTAAAGATTTATAAATGAAGCTGTAACCTGCTTGAATGATCTGAATAGATTTCAAGCTTTTATTTCAATATTTCCTGTAAGAATATGAGTAGATGTTTCCACGAACGCTGCGCTGCTAAAGGTTCGAAATCACTACTGGCAGGATTGGTAAAGGCATGTTTTGCGGCCGCATAATAGATCATTTGCCAATCTGCTCCTGCATGCTCCACCTCTTTTCTGAAATTAGCGATCTCTTCCGGAGATACATGAGGATCTGCAGCGCCATGTAGAACCAGTATTTTGGTTTTGATGGGGCCATCTGGACGGTTACCTTTACCAAGGTTGCCATGTATGGAAACAACACCTTGCACTTCCATACCGGCCCTAGCCGCCTCAAGCGCTCCCGTACCACCGAAACAATAGCCGATCACAGCCAAACGACGTGGACTTGCTCCAGCTTTTACAAGTTGTTCTAGTGCTAAACGGATCCTTCTCTGATATGCTACAGGATCGTTCTTATACTTTCCAGCCTGTTGCCCCGCTTCAGCACCAGTAGTGGGTTTATTTCCTTCTCCGTAGATGTCTGCAACAAATGTAATATAACCTTCCTTGCTGAGCTGTACTGCCGCCTGTGTCGCTTCATCGTCAATACCCATCCAAGCAGGGAGAATCAAAACTCCAGGAGCACCCTCGCCTGCATCTGTATTTACTAAACCAGCTAATGCCTGGTCTCCGTCGGAGTAACGCACAGGCTTAAGCTGACCGAAACTCGTTTCTGTGGCACAAAAACATATGATTGTCATTATTAAGGCTTTCATAAGAAAAAATTATTTATTAGTGTTAGTTTTCAATGGTATAAATGAGCTCGTTGTACTCGGTTATTTATTAGTGTTAGTTTTCAATGGTATAAATGAGCTCGTTGTACTCGGTTATTTATTAGTGTTAGTTTTCAATGGTATAAATGAGCTCGTTGTACTCGGTTATTTATTAGTGTTAGTTTTCAATGGTATAAATGGGCCTTCCTAAACAGTTTTATGTATAGACTGAATCGATCATTCGCAAGATATAATGATGCTATCTTAGGAATGATTGATTAGATAACATTATTATTACAGGGACGGTTGGTTTTTCAGAAAACATACTTAACTTCATTAAAATGAGTTATTATTAAAAGAAATATAAAATAGTACATATTTTTCAATTAAAATATCAAATAAATTTGTTGATTTGTTGAAATTTATGAACTGAAATTATTTAAATTTAGCTCTTTGGATTTAAAGCGCTATCTCAATATATAAAAATGACTATTAAAATTATAGAAAATATGTTTAAAAAGCTAATATTCACCCTTTTTGTTATTTCAATTGTCTCCTGTGGCTCGAAGCCCCGTGTTAATTTAAGCGAAGTAGAGGGAGGTCTAAAGCCTAGCGCGCAACACGAAGTCATAGCAAAAGAAGTTGCTGGACTTTTAGAATCGACCAGTTATAAAAAAGTACAGCTGAATGATTCCATATCTAAAATCGTATTTGATAACTTAATTAAATCTTTAGATCAGGGGAAAAACTACTTGTTGCAATCTGATATCGACGAGTTTCAGCAATACCGAAATTCAATCGCACAGGATTTCCGTAATGGTGACCTATCTGCTCCTTTTCATATTTTCAATGTATACTCTAAACGCTACTTAGAACGCATGCAATATGCGTTGAAGCAAGTAGATGTAAAACAAGACTTCACGATCGATGAAAGCTATTTACCAAGCCGTGAGAAGTTAGGCTGGTTCAAAAACACAGCAGAAGCTGATACGCAATGGAAACACCGTGTGAAATATGATTTGCTGAATCTGGAAATGACAACTGTTAAAAAAACAGATAGTACAGAAACTAAACAGAAGGAAACCCTTCGCAAAAGATATAACAATTTAATTTCTCAGGGAAAGAAAATAAATTCAAATGATGCATTCCAAGTAATCATGACTTCATTAACTGATGCGGTTGATCCACATACATCGTATTTCAACCCATCATTTGCACAGGCTTTCAATGAAGGTATGGCTAATACATTTGAAGGTATCGGTGCACGATTGACAATAGACAATGAAATGGTGACTATTAGTGAAATCATTCCTGGCGGACCGATATTTAAAGATAAAAGCTTAGCCATTGATGACAAAATCGTTGGTGTGGCACAAGGGAAAGATGGCGAATTTGAGGATATTATCGGCTGGAGATTAGATGCGGCTGTGGCTAAAATCAAAGGCCCTGCAGGAACAATTGTTCGTTTGAAAATTCTACCTGCTGGTCAGCCAGTTGGGTCTCACCCGAAAATAGTCTCATTAACAAGAGAGCGAATTGTAGTAGCAGAAGAATCTGCGAAAAAAGAAATCTTAACTGTTAAAGGTGCTGATGGCAAGAATTATCGTGTTGGTGTCATCAACATACCAAAATTTTACATGGATTTTGAAGCATACCGTAAGCGTGATCCAAACTATAAAAGTACGACCCGCGATGTGCGCTTATTGCTGGATACCTTAAAACAGGAAAAAGTTGATGCTGTTTTAATAGATTTACGTTTCAATGGCGGAGGGTCACTTCCCGAAGCAATCGACCTAACAGGTTTATTTATTGATAAAGGTCCAGTAGTACAAGTACGGGATGTCCGTAACACCATTGATGTGGAAGAAGATAGAAATGCAGGAGTATCATGGGATGGACCTCTAGGCGTCATGATTAATCGTTTCTCTGCTTCAGCGTCTGAAATTTTTGCCGGTGCAATTCAGGATTATGGTCGTGGTGTTATCTTAGGTTCCCAGTCGTACGGTAAAGGTACGGTACAATCTGCTGTTGATATGGCACGCGTGATCAGCCCTACAAGTAAATTATTATTAAAAGCACAAAACGAAAAAGATCCTGACACCCCAAATGGTGCGCCAGAATATGGTCAGATCAATATTACATTAGGGAAATTCTACCGTGTAAATGGTAGCAGCACACAACATAAAGGTGTAAGCCCAGATGTGACATTCCCGACGCAGTATTCTGCAGAGAAATTTGGCGAGAGCTCTGAGCCATCTGCATTACCTTGGGATCAGATCAAATCGAGTACTTATAACAAGGTCGCAGATCTAACGACATTAAATAAAAAGTTAGAACAAGATCATGAAGCAAGAATGAAAAACTCAACAGAATACAAGTTCTTGCTAGAAGATATTGCAACCTTCGAAAAACGCGATGAGGGAACTAAAATTCCTTTACAACTTGATAAGTTCAAAAAAGAACGTGATGATTTTCAGAAGAAAAATAGAGATCGTGTCAATGCTTTACTGAAACAAAGAGGCCTACCTCTATGGGAAGAAGGGAAACCACAACCTAAAATGGAATTTGACTTTGTACAGGATGAAAGTGCTAAAGTGATGACAGATATGATCATCCAAGAAAAAAAATAAATATATTTCTATCCATAACAAAGAAGGGGCTTATCAATAATAAGCCCCTTCTTTGTTTATAAGAATTGCTGCCAGTTATTTACCCGCCGCGTACTTGAAATATTTATTGATGGTAACAGGTAATTTCCCTGTAGCAATATTTTGTCCTAAAATTGTTTTTGCTACAGCACGTTGCATAAAATCATCATTTTGATAAGCAACTAAAATGGTTTTACTTTTATGGACGCCTTTAAAACCATCCAATGCATAAGGATTGGTAAAGAAAGTAACAATTGATTTCTTAGCCAATTTTTTAATCAAATGCTTTACACCATCATTTGCTGGCACTTCAGGTCTTGGACGTGAACGTGTATCATGGATCGCAAGTATAATCTGTTTGTTTCTCTTTGCTTCTTTGATGATATTTTTTAAATCAGCCTCACTGGTTTCATCCGTAACAAAATATTGCGTTTCATTGGCGAGGGCATCGTCCATTATCCGCTGGAAAGTACCTGGGGATTTTAATCCGATATTGACAATTGCCGTTTTTTCTGAATTTTTAAATGATTTTATTTTATCCGTAGATTTCAAAACCGTGACCGATGATGCGGCTAATTGGTCTATCAGCTGCTTTGAAGAAGTTCTATTCAGATCCGCATATAGATTTCCGGTATTCACATCACGATATTGATCTAAGCCCAACCATAGCTTTGACGCGAGTACTTTTTTAACACGTGCATCCAAATCCGCTTGATTGATTCGGCCTTCCCCGATTGCTTTCAATACAAGGTCAATAGCGCGTTTACTATTTTCAGATACTTCCAACAAATCATGACCTGCAATAATAGCCATCACGTCAGCTTCACCATTTGGGAAAAATTTTTTCACACCATTCATATCCATTGCATCGGTTACTGTTAAACCACGAAAACCTAATTCTTCGCGTAGTATCCCTGTCACAATAGGTTTTGAAATGGAAGAGGGAATATTGGGAGTAGGGTCTAAACTTGGAATATTCATATGTGCGACCATAATAGCAGGAGCACCAGCACGAATTAATTCTTTAAATGGAAACATTTCCAAAGCCTCTAGACGATCCTTTGTAAAGGTCAATTGAGGCAAGTCATGATGTGAATCAACATCAGTATCACCATGCCCCGGAAAATGCTTTAGTGATGAAATGATACCACCGTTCATCATACCATCCATATATGCTTTAGCTTTTTTTGCGACATTCTCTTTATTGTCACCAAAAGATCGGAATCCGATAACTGGATTTTTAGGATTATTGTTAATATCAACAACAGGGGCAAAATTAAAATGCATGCCGATCCGATGAAAATCTTTTGCAACTTCCTGGCCCATTTGATAAATCAATTGATCATTCTGTATAGCGCCCAAGGTCATCTGATAAGGATAAGATAAGGTTGAATCGGGAAGACGCATACCTAAACCCCATTCCCCATCAAAAGTGATCAATAAAGGTACTTTTGACAGATGCTGATAACGATTGAACATATCCACATGACGAACAGGTCCGCCCTGAAATACAACAAGGCCACCCAATTGCTCGTCCTTAACAACCTGCGCTACAGAATCAATATAACGCTGTCCCAAATTCGTATGTGCACGCACCAAAAAAAGTTGAGCGATACGTTCTTTAGGTGTCAAACTATTGAATACAGAATCAACCCAAACATGGGGAGAATTAATATATTTCACAAAATCCTTTTTATCTTGAGCTTGTGAAAAAGAGATGGAGGACGCCAATATGGCAACACCCAAAGCTAGTTTTTTTAACATAATTTTTTGTTTAAAATAGAATACGAATAACGGATATTTTTCACACAATAAAAAACAGTTTGTGCAACAATTTTATGAAACATGCATAAACTTGCATTGTCGATCAAAAAAATATAACTTATATCAAGTTATATTTCTCTTCCAATAATATGGCTAGTTCCATCGCATGATCAAGTTCACCATTAGCTTCCTTTTTCCATAAAGTATCAATAACAATTAACAAAAATTCCGTTTCCAGATCCGGATTTTTATATCCCAGTTCCTTAAAAGCCCGCACAATAATTGCCTGCACCGGTTTCATAAATTGTTCATGCTGCTGTCTTGAAAAAGGATGATGGGAAAGACGTTCTTGTAATTTCCAGAAGATAGGCTCATCAGCGACCAGCTTACTCGGTAAATTGATCATCTTACGTAAAAAGTCCTTCGAATCACGATAAGTCATCATACCTTTATGATGTGTCAGCACTTTCCGATAGCCCGCTTTAATAAGGTGCACCAACAAAGCATCCTTATTTCCGAAATGTTTAAAAATTAAAGCCTCAGACACACCTGCATTTTGAGCAATAGCTTTGGTAGAGGTATCTGCATAACCTTGTTCTGAGAACAAATTCAATGCCTCACGAACAATTTTCTCTTTTCTACTCAATACACTATCTTTCATTTTTTTATTCCCTTTTACAGCGTACAAACTTAGATAAATTTGCGTTTATACCCAATTATAATCTTCCTAAATATAAAAGCAAATTATTTGTTTCGTTCTTCATAATTGACACGCATCAATAGGGCGCAATTTTCATATCACTCCTTTAAATATACTTATTCTTTTCTTTTCGAAAGACCATCATTTGTAACTTGAAAATAATATTATCAAGAGGTGACAAAAGTCCAGAAAACATAGCACTTCATAGCTTTCAAATCAATTACTCAACAGAAAGCATATAACCTATACCCCGTATATTGGTAATTTTGATACGTGGATCCTGATTTAAATATTTTCGGATACGGCTTATAAATACATCTAAGCTTCTTCCAGAAAAATATTTATCATAACTCCAGTAGGCTTTCATGATATCTTCACGAGGAATTACCTGATTCCTATTTTCATACAGGCTGCGTAACAATTCACTTTCCCGGTAAGATAACTTAATACTGTCGCCTTTATAGCTAAGTGTCTGTCTCAAGCTGTCTAAGACATAATCTCCGATCATGAGATTTTGACTAAGCTGCATTTTAGGACTGCCCTTAACCAGTGATTCGATACGAACGACCAACTCTTCAATACGAAAAGGTTTTTTTACATAATCATTCGCCCCCAAGTGAAAGCCTTTAACAACATCTTCTGTCTGCACACGAGCGGTAAGGAAAATAATCGGCACCTGACTGTCTAAGGCTCTTATATGTGTAGCCAACGTAAAGCCATCCATCACTGGCATCATCACATCAATAAGCAAGATATCTGGCTTTTGCTTTTCAAATAAACGAAGAGCCACCTGCCCATCATGACAATGTCTTACCGAAAAACCGTTCATCTCCAGACTATCAGCAACAATAAGTGCCAGGCTCGCTTCATCTTCAACATATAAGATATCAATCATAAATCTGCTTATTTAGGTATTTTAATAGTAAAGGTACTACCTTTACCTGGACTACTTTTCACTGTAATTTTACCTCCGTGCTGCAGTATTACCTGACGAACATACGCCAAGCCGATTCCAAAGCCTTTGACTGGATGTAGATTGCCTTCAGGAACCCGAAAAAACATACCAAAAATCTCCTTCTGGTACTCCAAAGCGATGCCCTTTCCTTTGTCGGAAACACTAAACTCTATATAATCGGAATGGTCACAGACATCAATAGTGATAGTAACCACATCTCCAGAATACTTGACAGCATTTTCTAATAAATTATTAACAACATTGCGCAGATGTGATTCGTCGGCATGTAACCTTAATGTAGGAACGGAACTGTTCACTGAAATCTTCACTTCCTTACTGACATTGATTCGAAAGGTGTCTGCCGCATTGTTTAAAACGAGCATCAGATCAATCTCGCTTTTGTCAAGTTTAAGACCTTTTCGTTCATCAACATCCAATTGAAGAACTCGATCAATCATATCCGAAAGGTGATCAAGCTCACGTCGGGAAATGGCCAAATAACGATCCATCTTCACCTGATCATTTTTTACCCCGTAGAGTTGAATCGCTTCGATAGCAGTCATGACAGTAGAGACAGGGGTCTTCAGCTCATGCGTCATATTATTAACAAATGCCTTTTGCATCTCAGCTAATCGATTCTGTCGAAAGATTGTTTTAAAGAGATAGAGAAAGGAACCGATAAAAATACTGATTAAAAGTATAGCAATGCCCAGCTGCCATCCTAAATCAAACAAGAGATTTTTCCATACCTGCCTAAATTTGACGATTAAAAAGCGACTGTCCGAAGCGTCTATCAATATCGGTCTTGTCCACGATAACTTTTTTGCTCTATACTCCTTACGGATAGCAAACAGACTATCCCTCGGAAAAATATCGGTCGTAACATCATATTCTGCACGGACTCCCTTAGCTTCTAAAGCGGTGGCAAATTTTTCATTTATTTCTTCGATCATCGCTGGAGTGACACCGATCTGTGAAAATAAATAAGGCGCCATCATTTCTCCTCCAGATTTCCCGTGCGGATAAGATAATCCCATCGTCTTTCCTCCTCGAGATGACCCCGCTTTTGACTGTTTGTAATAGGATCCAAAATCTTTAAATAGCGTATCAATTTCAGCATCTGTATACTTTGCTTTTAATTCTTTCCGTAATTTCCCCAATGCCCCTCCCTGATCACTTTTTAGATCATTGCTATGGGCTTGATACACATCTTGCACAACATTAAACATACTCCGCTCTGCTGAAGAAAGGAACAGATCAAGCCGGTTATTGTAACTTCCGTAGAGCCATATACCCAAGATACTAATCATCCCGATACCTGTTAATACCGAAAGTGTTATCAATAATTTAAACTTATTTGCCATAATTAAAAACAAATTTAAATTACTAGATTTGCATTCGCCTTGGTAATTAACCATATTTAACAAAATATAACACTGATTAACAATGCGCATTGATTACATTTGCAATATTCAATTTTTAAGCATGATAAGAAATTTTAAGAGACGTAGTATTCAATTTTTATTCTCAGCGTTATTACTGATAGGCATTTCAGCTTGTAATAAAGATATTTCGCTCTCTTTAGACAATTCAAGAGATGAATCCATAGGGCTAGTTCCTATTGATACCTTTCAGGTGAATGCATCTACTTATCTGTTAGATGATGTACCAACGTCTGGAACAGGAATGATTCTAGCCGGAAAAATTTCGAATACTACAACAGGATCTGTTCTTTCGACGTCTTATATGCGCATGGCTATCGATAACATTATAGCCGGTTCAATCCCAACAGCAGCAAAATACGACTCCATTACGTTTGTATTAAAGCCGAACAAATATTTCTACGGAGATACAACGAAAACACAAACATTATCTGTTCACCAATTAACGCAGCAGATTACATTAAAAGAAGTCAGTACGGGATCCGGTACAAATGAATTACCGTATTATGTCAATGGGGCAGCTGTTTATAATAATCAAAAATTCACTTACGAACCAACAGCTTTAGGGTCCTTGTCATTCAAACCTTTTGTCAAAAAATTAGATTCAATCGCAATCAGACTAAATGACAACTTAGGAAACACGCTATTTTCTTATATCAAAGATGGTCATGGAAATATTGCATCCAATGACAATTTCAATGAATACTTCAAAGGAATAGCACTTGTTGCTGGAAATAATAACACGGCAATGATCGGTTTTAAAGATACCGTGAGTATGCAGGTGCATTATAACTATATAAACGACGAAGGATTTAAAGTGAGTAAATCCACTTCATTTAATTTGGGTAACAAAGCCTATCAGTTTAATAATGTAGAAGCTGACCGTTCAGGTACAGCATTCAACACTTTAAGTGTTACAAATCCAGAATTGAAAAGCACCACGACGAACGGTGATGTATTTGTGGAAGGTAGCACAGGAGCAGTCGTTAAATTAACTTTTCCAACATTATTGGATTTAGTTAACGATCCAACTGTAGCGATTAATAAGGTTGAACTCGTTATAGAAACAGAAAACAAATATCGTAATTCATTTTTTATCCCGCCTGCTCGCGTCGTGTTGATGATCGCAAACGCTGGTGGAAATCCGGTAAGTATTATTACTACGCCTCCCTTTTTACAGCAACAAGGGCAGCAGGATCCTACGCAATATGGGATTTTAGCGGGAGGTGATGAGTTTGGTGGGAATGCAAAATATACGTTTAATATGATCGAATATGTTAATAATATAAAAAAAGATAGCTACTTTAACACATCTTTATTCTTGAGTGTGCCGCAAAGTAGTTTATTCGCAACTACAGATCGACTTATTATTGCAAAGGATGCAAATAACAAACCAAGAATAAAATTAAACATCTTATATACTAAATTTTAACAGTTTATGAACAAGAAAAATTGGCTACTAATATTATTAGCGTGCGTCGTTACTTTCTCTACTTACTCTTGTAAATCAAAGGATGATGATACTACAGAAGAAGTAACAGAATGGACTAAAGGTTCTGCTTTCGATGGTGGCGCAAGAAGTGGGGCAGTATCTTTCTTAATTAACAATATCGCTTATGTAGCAACTGGTCTTGCGACAGAAGGTCAAGTATCTGTGCCTAAAAAAGATATTTGGGCATACAACGCAAGCTCAGGAACTTGGTCGCAAAAGGCTGAATTCCCAGGATCAGCTCGTTACGCTGCTGTTGCTTTTTCAATTGGAAACAATGGATATGTAGGGTCTGGTTATGATGGAGCAAATGCATTATCAGATTTCTATAAATATGATGTTTCAGCTAACACTTGGACTAAAATTGCTGACCTACCTGCTGACGCAGCTCGTTATGGTGCAGTTGCTTTTTCAATTGGTGGTTTCGGTTATGTAGGTACAGGTTCTAAAGGAAACGATAACAATACTAACGTTAAATCATTCTACAAATACAATCCTACAGATAACTCATGGACTCCTGTTGAAAGTCCATTAAAATCGAACAGAAGATATGGATTTGCTTTTGTTATCAATAACATCGCTTACGTAGGTGGTGGTATCGATAATAGCTCATACCCTGAAGATTTCTTTAAATTTGATGGTACCAAATGGACTCCATTAAATGATTTAGATCGTAGTGATAACTCTTACACATACAACTTAACACGTTCAAGCGCATCTACTTTTGTACTGAACAATCTAGCATATGTAGTAGGTGGTAGAAAAAATACGGCAATCAACACGATCTGGGAATATAACCCTGGAACTGATGTTTGGAACGATGACAACCAAGGTTTCCAAGGTCAAGTTAGACAAGATGCTGTTGGATTTGGAATCGACAATGTAGGTTATATTACTACTGGTCAAAATGGATCAAACAAATACTACGATACTTGGAAATTTGTTCCAGTAAAATAGTTTAAAAAAATACCATAGTAAAGGGGCTGTATCGTAATACAGCCCCTTTACTTTTTATATATAAAAATTATTTGCTGAATATGACCTTACTACTTTCAAATCATGAACCGTAAACAGCATATAATCGTTCAACTTAACGCTAGATCCTCCAAACTAAGTTGTATAATAAAGTACGACCCAATGCGAACCCTATTGAGCTCTAAGCGCAATAAATCCATGTCCCATATTTTGCTTTCTCTATATAACACGATATACATAGCGTATATACATATGCATCCTATGCTCCTCGTTGATCGCTAAAAAAACCTGTAAATGTCGAATATACATAGCCAAAACTCAAGAATACAAATGAAAAACAGAAGTGTTAAGAATGGGGAATATATCAGTGTGATGTAGGCAAATATTTCTAATAAGACAGAAAAAACTAAGCATTAGAAGAAGTCTACCACAACGAGGAAGGGTTCATTAATGACATTAATGACAAACACAGTTCAAGGAGGATTAGCCCTCAAGACAAAAAATTGAAATTAGAGCAGGCCCAAAACGAAAAAGAGCTATATCAAAAATGATATAGCTCTTTTTACATATATAATTGAGATTAAATTAATCCCTTTTCTTTTAATGTTTCTGCAATTTGAATCGTATTAGTTGCTGCACCTTTACGCAAATTATCTGCAACCACCCACATATTTAACGTATTAGGTTGTGAATCATCACGACGAATACGGCCTACAAATACCTCATCTTTACCGTGTGCATCTTTTGGCATCGGATACTGTAAATTAGCCGGATCATCGACAACAATAACTCCGCTTTGAGCGGCTAATGCTTCACGAACATCTGCTAAATCAAAATCACGCTCAAACTCAATATTTAACGATTCTGAGTGCCCTCCCATTACAGGAATACGAACGGTAGTCGCAGTCACCTTAATAGAATCGTCACCCATAATCTTATTTGTTTCCAAGATCATTTTCATTTCCTCTTTTGTATAACCATTTTCTTGGAATACATCAATTTGAGGAATAACATTTAAATCGATCTCGTAAGCATAGGCTTTCTCGCCATCCTTAATACCTGCACGCTCATTCATCAATTGTTCGACAGCTTTAACCCCTGTACCAGTAACAGACTGATAAGTAGAAACGACAACACGCTTAATTTTATACTTGTCATGTAACGGCTTTAAAGCAACTACCATCTGTATGGTTGAACAGTTTGGATTAGCTATAATTTTATCTTCAGCAGTTAACACATCTCCATTAACTTCTGGAACAACCAATTTCTTAGTAGGATCCATACGCCAAGCAGAAGAATTGTCAATAACTGTAATTCCAGCTGCCGCAAATAATGGCGCATATTCTAAAGAAGTACCTCCACCAGCAGAGAACAAAGCAACATCTGGTTTTAAGGCAATAGCTTCAGATGGAGTAACCACCTTATACTTCTTTCCCTTAAAATCAATTTCCTTACCCTTACTACGCTCTGAAGCTACTGGAATTAATTCTGAAACTGGGAAATTGCGCGCTGCTAACACTGTTAACATTTCAGTACCTACAAGGCCTGTTGCGCCGACTACTGCGACTTTCATCTTGCTACTTTTTCTTTAAATTGTTATAAAATGTATTATAAATGTTCTAATGAGAACACTCTTATTTCTCAAACTTACGAAATTAAGGGCTAATATTTAATGATTATTGCAAAAAAATAGATTAATTAATAGTAATATCAATAGGGTAATGCTATTCTAATAAAATATCTTAAAATAATACCCCACTGAGCTATTCTAAAATTACAACTTTTCAGAATAAAATAAATCAAACTGATGCCACGATCAACACTGCAAAATAAGCAATCGATTGCTCTCAAACAAAACCATGTTTAATGAAAAATAAACGTAAAAAAAAACTGCTAAAAAAGCGCTAAAACGAAACAGCAAATGGACCGAATATCGTGATTGTAAAGACTTTATAGAACTAAAAAAAGAATAGCGGTTATTCATTTCAATGGTTCCAAAACATTGATTAGGATAATAAAAATACTATATTTGCATCGATGAAAGAAAGCATTATTATAATCGGTGCAAATGGTCAAATCGGAACTGAATTGGCTACAGCTTTAAGAGAAAAATTTGGTATTGAAAATGTCGTTACTTCCGACATTAGAGAACCTCAAAATTTAAAGGACGGGGAAATCTTTGAAACCCTTAATGTACTTGACAAAAGTGCAATAGAATCCCTTTTCCAAAAATATAAACCAACACAAGTATATTTATTAGCGGCCATGTTATCGGCGACTGGCGAAATCTATCCACAAAAAGCTTGGGACCTTAACATGAACGGTCTGCTCAATGTGCTTGATCTTGCAGTTGAATATAAGGTGTCAAAAATATTTTGGCCGAGCTCAATCGCAGTATTTGGACCTCATTCGCCTAAAACGAATACAGATCAATACTGTGTGATGGATCCAAATACCATTTATGGAATCAGCAAACTGGCTGGCGAGAGACTGGTAGAGTGGTATCAGGAAAACCGTGGATTAGATATCCGTAGCATTCGCTACCCGGGTATTATATCCTGGAAAGCTGAACCAGGAGGTGGTACGACAGATTATGCCGTTCATATTTTCTATGACGCACTTAAGAAAGGAACGTATGAGTGTTTCTTATCTGAAGATACAGCACTCCCAATGTTATATATGGACGATGCTATCCGCGGTACTTTACAGTTGATGGATGCACCAAAAGAAAGTTTAACGATTCGCTCAAGCTATAATTTAACCGGTGTAAGTTTTACGCCAAAAGAACTAGCTGAAGAAATTAAAAAAATTCTTCCTAATTTTACAATCACTTACTCGGAGAATGATCCTAGACAAGCCATTGCAGATTCTTGGCCAGCTAGTATTGAGGACTCTCCAGCAAGAGCAGATTGGAACTGGAAGCCTGCTTTTGATTTAGCAAAGCTTACTGTCGAAATGATAGAGAATCTTAAAACAAACAAAATATAACATGGGAAGAGCTTTCGAATTTAGAAAGGAACGTAAGTTTAAACGCTGGGCCAAAATGGCAATCCAATTTACGCGTTTAGGAAAAGAAATTGCAATTGCGGTGAAGGAAGGTGGTCCTCACCCAGAATCAAATTCTAGATTACGTACAGCGATAAACAATGCGAAAGCTGTAAATATGCCTAAAGATCGTGTAGAAGCAGCTATAAAAAGAGCTTCTGAAAAAGATTCTAAGGGCTATGAAGAATATGTATATGAAGGATACGGTCCTCACGGAGTGCCTATCTTAATTGAAACAGCAACCGATAACACAAATAGAACTGTTGCAAATATCCGTAGCTATTTCACTAAAGCTGGTGGCACATTGGGTAAAACAGGATCTTTGGACTTTATTTTCAACCGTAAATCTCTTTTTAGATTTCCTGCAACAGAAGATCTGGATGTAGAGGAATTAGAATTAGAACTCATTGACGGCGGTCTCGAAGAATTGTACGTCGAATCTGATGAAGAGGGAAATGATGTAGTTGTTGTCCAAACTTCATTTGAAGATTTTGGGAATATGCAACGTCTACTGGAGGAAAAAGGAATAGCAGTTTCTTCAGCAAAACTTGAACGTATTGCTTTATCACATTCCGATATCTCGGAAGAGGATGCTGCAGATGTATTAAAACTAATCGACAAGATTGAAGAAGATGATGATGTACAAGCTGTATATCACAACATGGCTTAATATTTTTCTGACAACATAAAAAAAGAGCGCTAGTCGCTCTTTTTTTATACCCGAAATTATCTCAAAATAGCACTCAAGCTATTAAAGCTTAATAAAATAGTATACATTTGTAATAGACTAAATATTTTCAGGATGACTTTTGAAGAATTTTTCGCTAAAAAAAAGATTGATTTAACTGCTTTAAAAAAAGCAGACAACTCACTTTATGAAGAATTTAAAAAGCACTATAGGGCTATGGGTGCAAAAAGTTTTGACCATACCAAGAAATTTTGGTTCAATAGACTACGAAAAAGTTATCGATTAGAAGAGGTTGTAGTTGACAAGAAAGAAATACAACAACCTGCTCCAATTGTAAAAGAACAACCAGTTGTCGCGGCTGAAACGTCCAGTCCATCTACAGGTTTTAAACCACGCTTTAAAACAATGGTAAAACCTGCCATAGTTCCTGCTACTGAAACAGAATTGAAAAATGAGGATGTCGAAAAAACGCAGAATGCTGCCATATCACAAGAAGTAACAGCAAAACCGGCCGGATTCAAACCTAGATTTAAGGCCGTAGTAACATCGTCACCTGTATCCGAGCCCGCTTCCGGTACAGAAAACACCGACGATAAAAAAGAACAAGTTGATCTTCCAGCAGATATTACGACTAAACCTGCTGGATTTAAACCCAGATTTAAGGCCGGTGTAACAAAACCGGTGACTGTAGTAGAACCGACAGATACGGAACAAAAAGTAGATGCACAGCTTGATCAAACGGATCAACAGAACACACCTGCTGAAACGGCAAACAAACCTGCTGGATTTAAACCCAGATTTAAGGCTAGAGTAACAAAACCGGCGACTACAGTGAAACCGGCAGATGCGGAACAAAAAGTAGATGCACAGCTTGATCAAACGGATCAACAGAACACGCCTGCTGAAACAGCAAACAAACCTGCCGGATTTAAACCCAGATTTAAGGCTGGAGTAATAAAACCGGCGACTACAGTAGAACCGGCAGATGCGGAACAAAAAGTAGATGCACAGCTTGATCAAACGGATCAACAGAACACGCCTGCTGAAACAGCAAAAAAGCCTGCTGGATTTAAACCTAGATTTAAGGCTGGAGTAACAAAACCGGCGACTGCAGCAGAACCTACAGATGCGGAACAAAAAGTAGATGCACAGCTTGATAAAACGGACCAACAGGACACGCCTGCTGAAGCAGCAAACAAACCTGCTGGATTTAAACCTAGATTTAAAGCAGGACTAACAAAACAAGCTACTACAGCAGAACCGATAAATACGGAACATAAAACAGAAGAGCAAAAGGATCAAACTGTTAAAGAGGATCCCATTGAACCTGCTAGCAAACCGACTGGTTTTAAACCGCGATTTAAAGCGGGAGTAACGCAGATAAAAAATAAAGATAACGGTTAAAATACTTTTATTTTTTATACCTTCATTTAATTACATTTGTATATAAATTATTTCGACTATATAAACTATCTGTCATGTTAAAAGAGGAAAGACAAGCTTTTATTATACACCAAATAAATCTGCACAATAAAGTATTATCTTCAGATTTAAGCATTCAGCTCAATGTTTCTGAAGACACGATACGTCGTGATTTAAATGAATTAGCGGAAAATGGCAAAGTACTAAAGGTTTACGGTGGAGCCTTATCCAAATCTTTTCAATTTCCTTTTCAAGATGGAAATGTTTATGCGAAAGAAGCTAAAAAGGAAATCGCTAAAAAAGCAATTACTTTACTTCAAAATGGCATGACCATTCTTGCTGGCGGAGGTACAACGATGATTGAACTTGCTCGACTAGTACCTGACAGTCTACAATGTACCATATTTACGATCAGCCCCCTTGTTGCATTAGAATTAGCTGAAAAACCAAATTTAGAAGTTATTTTAATTGGTGGAAAACTTTCCAGGAATACAAATATCGTATCGGGATCTCAAGTAACTAATGAGCTCTCTGATATCAAAGTAGATCTTTGTTTATTAGGGACAAACAGTCTTTCCACTCAAGATGGCGTTACAGATTCTGATTGGGAAGTTGTCCAAATTAAAAAGGCCATGATTAAATGTTCAAGCAAACTAGTTATCTTAAGCATTGCCGAAAAATTAAACTCAGTGCAGAAGATGAAAGTTGTTCCAATTCATGATGTCAATTACCTTGTAACAGACCTTAATCCAACACACCCGAGCTTAATCGAATTCTCCAAGACGATTAATGTATTGTAATAATACGGTGGGATTCTCATGCAAACCTCTAAAAAATCAGTAGGTTTGCATCATAATGAAAATACCGGCATTACCAGGATTTAATCCAGAGGCATTCGAAAAATATTTCAAAAACACGGGTTGGCTTTTAATGGCCCGTGTAGGATCCCTGTTTATCAAGATGTTGGTCACAACTGTTGCATTACCTTCCTACTTAGGGAGTGCAAATTTCGGTACTTACAGTTATCCATTAGTTTTGCTTGCTTTCTTTACAGGCATTTCCACAATGGGTACCGATGGCCTCATCACCCGACAAATCATTCAGCATCCTGAAAAGGAAAATGAGCTTTTAGGTTCGGCATTACGCATTCGTATCATAACGGGTTTACTCGTCTTGCCGCTTATTTACATCACTTACTTTTTCATCGCTCAGTACGCACCAGAAGCCCCAGCTGCTACTTTTAAACAGATTGTACTTGTCTCCTTTATATGCATCATACAGGCCGTTCAGATCATCGATAGCTTCTTTCAAGCGAAGGTGAAGGGTAAGATGATTATGATCGTACAGGTAGGAGGAAACATTCTTTCTGCTGCTATAAAACTGATATTAATTCTGTTAAAAGCCCCATTAGATGCTTTCATCTGGACTTTAGTTATTGATGTTCTTATTTTACAAATCGGGTATTTAGCACTCTACCGTAAACTGGGACATCATATTTCCAAATGGAAATATGATGCCACTACCGCTAAAGAATTGATCAAACAAGGCTGGCCATTAGCCTTCTCTTCTTTGTTTATTACCTTTTACATGAAGATCGACCAATTGATGATCGACGCGATATTGGGTAAATCAGCATTAGGAGTTTATACGGTTGTGGTAAATTTTAGCGAAAGTTGGTATTTTATACCTGTTGCTATTTCCACATCATTATTTCCCGCCATAATGAATGCCCGAAAAGGGAGTCCTGAGTTATATCAAAAAAGACTAGGAAACTTATATGAGCTTATGGTTTTTGTTAGCGTATCTGTTGCTTTGGTTGTTACATTTCTCGCCCCTTTTATTTTTAAATATTATAAGCCAGAATATGCACCAGGACTGCATACGCTTCAAGTGCATATTTGGGCAGGTGTATTTACTTTCTTAGGAACAGCGAGTGCACAATATCTCATTGCTGAGGGACTTACAAAGATCACCTTATACCGAACAGCTTTTGGTGCAATTGTTAATGTCGTGCTGAATTATTTCTTCATACCAAAATTTGGAATTATTGGAGCTGCTTATGCAACCCTGATCGCCTATTTTGCTTCGACTTTTTTCCTTCTTTTCATTAAAAGGACTCGTCCGAATGCTATTTTAATGATAAAATCCCTCTTCCTGTTGGGGCTTTTATCTACGATAAAAGAAAGATTTTCGAAAATAAATCGTTAAGTTTATTTCCACTAATAAAATCTAAAAAATGGAAAAAACAGGTAGCTACCAATCATTATTCAATAGCAAATTAATTAAGGGACTATTATCCTTGGCTTTTAAAGGATATTTCGTTCAAACAGGCTGGATCAATTCCTATTTAAACAAAGAATCATTAGATCCGAATGGGAATCCGATCCCTTGGCTCACTTACTCCTTTTTAGATTTTATTGATGGTCGCTTAAATAAAGATTTATTACTTTTTGAATACGGAGCAGGGAATTCAACCTTATTCTATGCAAAACATGTCAAAAAAGTAACTGCTGTAGAACATGATAAAAATTGGTTTGAACGTATCAAAAATCAAATGCCTGCCAATGTCGATATTAAGAACATTTCTTTAGAAAATGACGACTATATCAACGCAATAAATCAGGAAGACCAGCTTTTTGATATTGTTATTGTTGATGGCAGAAAGCGCGTTGCCTGCTGTAAAAGTGCCATTGAAAAATTGAGCACTGGCGGTGTATTGATATTGGACGATTCAGAAAGAGCACACTACCAACCTGCTATTGACTTTCTTTTACAACAAGGATTTAAACATATCCCATTTTCAGGTATAGCAATCGGTGCTATACATCGAAAAGCGACATCCCTATTTTACAAAGAAAATAACTGCTTAGGAATATAACCATAATGTCAACAGCTCCCATTATCTTATTCGTTTACAATCGACCAGATCACACTTTACGTACGTTAAAGGCACTGGAAAATAATAATCTGGCTTCCGAGTCTGAATTATTTATTTACGCGGATGCTGCTAAAAATGAGCAATCAAAGGCTGCAGTAGAACAAGTACGGGAAATTATCAGTAGAAATTGGAAATTCAAAACTGTTACCCTTATTTTAAGGGAATCGAATTGCGGATTAGCAGCAAATGTCATCGACGGTGTAACTAAAATTGTAAAACAATATGGTCAAGTGATCGTTCTAGAAGATGATTTAGTAACTTCCCCATTTGCTTTGCAATACTTTAATGATGCTCTAGAACTTTACCGACATCAAGATCAGGTCATGCAGATATCTGGCTATGGTTATCCCGTAAAAGATATTGAAACTCTACCTGAAACGTTTTTCTTTAGAGTAGCAAATAGTTGGGGCTGGGCAACATGGGATCGCGCTTGGAATCATTTCAATAGCGATATTAATAACCTAACAGATGATTTTACAGCTGATCAAATTCACCAATTTAGTATAGAGGGCAAAGAGAATTTTTGGAAGCAGGTGAAAGAATTTAAAGCTGGAAAAATCAACTCTTGGGCTATCCGCTGGTATGCATCTGTTTTTAAAAACAACGGATTAGTGCTCTATCCGCGAAATTCATTGACACAGAATATCGGTAATGATGGATCCGGAACACATACAGCAGCAGAGACGACCTATCAAGTTGTACTTGCGAATAAAAAAATAACACAATTTCCGCAAGAAATTCAAGAGCATGCCCAAGCATATCAATCAATTAAGTATTTTTATGCCCATAGAAAAGGTTCACTTTTACAAAGAGGGATCCGTTTTGCAAAAAAGAAACTCAACGAATTAAAAAAATAACATGTATAATAATCCCACGTTTTCCATCATTACAGTCGTTTACAATAATGTGCGGGATATTGAACATACCTTAAAATCTGTTGTGAGTCAAACCTATAAACATGTAGAGTACATTGTTATTGACGGTTTATCTACAGATGGAACTTTGGATGTGATCGAAAAATATAGACCACAGGTATCGGTTATTTTATCCGAAAAGGATAACGGGATTTACGATGCAATGAATAAAGGTCTAGCGCTGGCCACAGGTGATTATGTTTTATTTCTGAATTCTGGAGATGAGTTGTACAGTAAGGAAACGTTAGCAAACCTCGCTGAAGTAAGTGAAGGAGCTGATATTATTTATGGTGAAACTTTCTTAATAAACGAACAACGAGAAATAATTGGTGAACGCCGGCATAAGGTTCCTGCATATTTTAACTGGAAAAGCTTTCGCTATGGCATGAATATCTGTCATCAGGCAATCTATATCAAACGCACTATTGCAGAACCTTATGACTTACAGTATAAATTATGTGCAGATATAGATTGGGTCATCAAGGCCGCAAAAAAATCATCTATCACTGTAAATGCCCATCAACATGTTGCGCGTTATTTAGTTGGCGGAATGTCGAAACAAAGACATCGCGAATCCTTGAAAGAGCGTTATGACATTTTTCAAAAATACTACGGTAGAATTCCCAATCTGTTCAACCATTTTATAATTGCACTGAAAATGATTGTATACCGTATCAAAAATGGTAATCCCGAAGACTAATGATGAACCCAGAAATACTTACGGAACTTGTAACAGTTAAAATGCCTTTTGGAAAATACCAAGGCTACACACTCTGTAACCTACCCGAACCTTATCTGGTATGGTTCCACCAGAAAGGTTTTCCACCAGGAAAGCTGGGGATTCAGCTGGGTACATTATATGAAATCAAATTAAATGGACTCGAGTATTTACTAGAGCCCCTGAAGAAAAAGTGAATATTATGGATGTAAAGGTTGTAGTTCTTTATGTTCCATCCCAATAATCGTCCTTCGTAGGTATATGAGAAAAAGTTAAAAATTGTATAATTTCCAATTTTTAACTAAATTTGCCCTATAATTCATTTGCATTAAACGCCGTTTGCAGCGGTATCAATGAAAACTATGGCACAATATCAAACTTTACTGTACTATTGCTACAGTCCTATCGCTGACGCTGAAAAATTTGCGGCAGATCATTTAGAATTTTGTAAATCATTAAATTTAGTTGGACGTATTATCGTTGCAGACGAAGGTCTTAACGGAACGGTTTCGGGTTCACCAGAGTCTTGCCAAGCGTATATGGATGCCATTTATGCCGATGGAAGATTTAATCATACCGAGTTTAAAATAGACGATGTTACGGAACCATCTTTTATTAAGATGCACTGCCGTTACAAAACTGAAATTGTTCACTCGGGTTTACGGGATCCAAAAATTATTGACCCCACTCAGAAAACAGGAATACATCTTGAACCTAAAGACTTCATGGAAATGAAAGATCAAGATGATGTTGTTGTTCTTGATGTACGCTCTAATTATGAACATAATGTTGGTCACTTTAGAAATGCCGTTACTTTAGACATTGAAAATTTCAGAGAATTCCCTGAAAAAGTTAAAGAACTTGAAAAATATAAAGGTAAAAAAATCTTAACCTACTGTACTGGTGGTATCAAATGTGAAAAGGCATCAGCATTATTACTTGCAGAAGGTTTTGAAGATGTTTATCAACTACATGGCGGTATTATCAAATATGGTAAAGAGGCCGGAGGTAAAGACTTCGATGGTAAATGTTACGTCTTTGATAACAGGGTTACTGTTGATGTCAACTCTGTAAACCCAGTAGTGGTTTCAAAATGTAAAAACTGCGGAAAAGAAACACCGAAGATGATTAATTGTGCCAGCCCGATCTGCAATGAGCATTTCACACAATGTGATGAGTGTGGTGAAAAACTTGAGGGCTGTTGCTCTACGGCTTGCCAAGAAGATCCGTTGAAGCGTACCTATGATGGCACAGGCTACTATGTTAAGATACCTCAACCGGTCAACATCGAAAAAATAAGCAAAAGAAAACATAAAAACTTTCCGCCTAAAGCGCAAGTAGAGGCATAAGTAAGAAGGCTCCATCCGATTAGGATGGAGCCTTCTTACTTATGAAATGCATTTCAGAAAAGAATTATATCTGATCAAATGACCATTTAACATAGTTTATATTTTTATCAACAGCCAAATATTTCTTCTCATAATATGTTTTAATAGACAGAACCTCATCTACTAAATCAGAATGATACAAATCTGCTGTTTCGACATGTTTAGGCAGTCCTAAGATTTCAATCTGTTCTAATGTGTAATTATAAAAACCATCGTTATCCGTTTTCAGGTTCATAAATCCACCATCATTTAAAACAAACTTATAACGGCCTAGGAAAGTTGGATTGGTCAGTCTTTTTTTCTCACGGCTATCCTGCGGTTGTGGGTCTGGGAATGTAATCCAGATTTCGGAAACTTCATTTTCTGCAAAATATTCTAAAATCGTTTCAATCTGAATACGTAGAAATCCAACATTACTAATACCTTCTTCAATAGCAGTTTTTGCTCCTCTCCAAATCCGGTTACCCTTATAGTCAACACCAATAAAATTCTTTTCAGGGAAAAGCTTCGCCAAATTGACAGTATATTCACCTTTTCCACAAGCCAACTCTACAACAATTGGATTATCATTTTTAAAATGCGTTTTAGCCCATTGACCTTTAAGCGCTTTACCTGCATCAAGTTCTACGACGTTGTCAAAAGTACCAATTTCTGCAAATTTTCTAAGTTTGTCTTTACCCATTATAATAAAATATCCTGCAAAAATAATCTTATTCTTGCAGTAATCAATAGTATAGTAAAATTAAGTGGGGAGTATGACCAATCAAAGTTTAGCCAGGAGGTCATGAAATCGTAAATGTCATTGCAACATTCAAAAATTCATCTTATAAAATAAAGAGGAATAAGCTTGATGAAATAGCTAAATATTATTAGCAATAAAAATGATCAAAAAAAGATAACCGTCGCCAGCAATTCATTAATAAAGCCAACATATGGCTTTGGTTAAGAGCACTGCAGGAAACAGGTATCCTCATTAATAAGTTTCACTATAGGAAGGTATACCATATTCATTCACCTGATCTTCAACTACGGGAAGCTTCTCCACATCGACCTTTTTTTTCTTATTCTTTTTAGGTTTAATAAAATCTGTCACCTTCTCGATAATACTTGAAATTTTATCTTGATTAACCTGACCAAGAGCTTTTTCCGAAGCTAATAGAAGAAGAGCTTTTTTCAAAACACCAGCTTTTTTAAAGAAAAATCTATTCATAACAAAAGGTACACCAATGCGCAGGGCTTTTGTTACCCAGTCTGAGTTAGTGCCACCACTACTTTTAGTTGAAGCAAATAGACTTGTTATGATATTTGCACCTGGAATGTTAGATTTTAGCGCATTAAAAATACGTACAGGCGTCTCTATTTTATGATTCAATAATTTAACTTGAGACTTTAAATACGCTTCCTGTTCGTTTTTTAAAATCTTGAGACGCGCGATTTCAGCCTTAAGCTCTGCGAGGTTATGAATTTTGCTTTTTTTCGTCATCTTCTAAGTTTTCTTGTTTCAAATTATTTTCTTCTTCATCTGCTTCATCATCCCATTTTGCAGAGAATCTGCGGATAGACAAATCCATAAATTTAGTCTCCAATTTTGGTTCTAATACACGAATCAGTAACAATATCACCAAAAATATTACTGCTGTAGCTAAAAATCCTAAAGAATTACTACCTAATACTTCTCCCAAATAAAAACCAAGGGCAAGACAAAGGAAAAATATAATAAATAAGGTTAAAATAATTTTTGCTCCATCGACAATCAAGCTTGCGATCAAACGGGAAGATCGCTCAACGGTCTTTAGCCGAATTAAATTTAATTGCGAATCTAAATATTCCTTGGTCTTTTGGAATGTTCCACTAAGCGAGAATTTTTCTTCTTCCATTTATTTTTATTTTAACAATCAGAGGCTTTTTAGCCTCTGATAATATGATCTATAATATTTTTTTAAGCTCTAAACCAACAGCCACCTATGCGTGTTCTGTTATTTCGTCTTCGAAGATTTCTTCCCCTTTATTGATTTTTGTTTTGAGGGTTGAAACTATTTTTTCCTTGAAGTCATTTAGCTGATCAAACTGCTCTTCTGCGCGTTCACGGATAGCATCTCCCAAATCTGCTAATGATTCATTTAACTTGTCTCTTGTCTCTGTTCCTTTATCAGGTGCGAATAAAATTCCTAAAGCGGTTCCTGCAGCTAACCCTGCCAATAATGCCACTACTACTTTACTAGTATCATTCATATTCTTAAACTTTAAATGTTAATTCTTTGCAATCCGTTCTATTCATTAATAATACAAATAGAGTAGCAAATCGTTTGCCAAAACCAATTATTTTTTGACATATGATAAATATCAATTACTACAATATAATGTATTTTATCTAAAACCACAACTTCATGCTGTTCCTCAAAGGAAAAAAATAATTCTCAAGAAATAGTTAAACCTTTTTATTAACTTTAATGATCAGTTAGACCAATTATATGTTAACAAAAACCTATAGTAGTGCAGTATATGGCATTGAAGCAACCAGTGTCGCTGTTGAAGTAAATATAACAGCAGGAACAAGATATTATATTGTTGGATTGCCCGATAATGCTGTCAAAGAAAGCTTACAGCGTATAGAAAGTGCCATTGTGTCTTGCGGTCTTCGCATGCCCAGACAGAAAATCGTTGTCAATCTTGCCCCAGCAGATATTCGCAAAGAAGGCTCAGCTTATGATCTTGCAATTGCGACAGCAATACTGGCTTCGTCTAATCAAATTAATGCGGACAAATTAACGGATTATCTGATATTGGGAGAGCTATCACTAGATGGTAAGATTCAAGCTATAAAGGGAGTGTTACCAATCGCTATTCAGGCGCTTAAGGATAATTTTAAAGGAATTATTCTTCCGAATACAAATGCAAGAGAAGCCGCAATTGTATCAAATCTTAAAATATTCGGAGTTGATAATCTGACGGAAGTAGTGGATTTTTTTAACGACAAGTATGACCTTAAGCCAACTGCTATCAATATTGAAGAAGAGTTTTTAAACAAAATCGATCATGCTGAAACTGATTTTGGTGATGTTAGAGGTCAGGAAAACATTAAAAGAGCTTTAGAAATTGCGGCATCCGGCGGTCACAACGTTATTTTAATAGGTCCGCCAGGAGCAGGTAAAACAATGCTGGCAAAGCGATTAGCGACGATCTTACCACCATTAACAATAGAAGAATCATTAGAGACCACTAAAATTCACTCTGTGGCTGGACAGCTTTCGGCCAAGGAATCTTTGATGACAACTCGACCCTTTCGGTCTCCCCATCACACCATTTCTGATGTTGCTCTGGTCGGGGGTGGAGCAACTCCTCAACCTGGAGAAATCTCATTATCACATAATGGTGTTTTATTTCTGGACGAACTTCCTGAGTTTAAACGAACTGTATTGGAGGTGATGCGACAACCATTAGAGTCACGGAATATTACAATCTCAAGAGCAAAATTTTCGGTCGATTATCCAGCAAGTTTTATGTTAATTGCTGCCATGAATCCATGCCCATGTGGATATTACAATCATCCCGAAAAAGAATGTATATGTGGAAGCAATGCCGTGCAACGTTATTTAAGCAAAATATCAGGACCACTACTGGACCGGATCGATCTCCATGTGGAAGTTACACCGGTGGCATTTAAAGAGCTTGTATCTAATGAAACATCCGAAAAAAGCATAGTGGTCCGACAACGGGTCATTGCTGCTAGAAAAATTCAAAGTGAACGTTTTAAACAGTATAGTGAAATCCATAATAATGCTCAAATGAGCAGTACCCAAGTTCGAGAACGCTGTCAGATAGATCTGCAGGGAACACAGCTCCTTAAAGTTGCTATGGAGAAATTAGGTTTATCAGCAAGAGCATATGACCGCATCTTAAAAGTAGCTAGAACAATCGCCGACATGGAACAAGAAACCAACATCCAGAATCATCATCTCGCTGAAGCAATACAATATAGAAGCTTAGACCGCGAGAACTGGGCAGGATAATGCTAAAATTGACTTATAAAATGTTTAAAAATCCATGGATAGAGCAACAAGGTAATAATCACTCCAGAGATTGCTCCAAATAAATGCGCATCGTGGTTGACACCGTCTTTTGAATTTTTAGATGCCCAAATACAGTAACCAAGAAAAAGTACGGCAAATATATAAGCTGGCATTGGAATGATCATAAAGATACCGAGCATCATTTTAGGATCAAACATGATATAGCTAAATAAAACGGCACAGATTGCTCCCGAAGCACCTAAACTATAATAGCCCGGATTATTTTTGTGCTGGAAAATGGTAGGAATATCACTCAGTATTAAACTGGAAATATAAATGATTGCAAATTGAAGGTGCCCCCAATCACTGACCTGGATCAATATTTTTTCTAAGCCAAATCCGAAATAATAAAATGTGATCATATTAAAAAGGAGATGCCCCCAATCTTTATGAACCATGCCACTGGTTAAAATAGTATAAATGCGTTTTTTACGATATATACTATAAGGATGTAACATCATCTCTCCCAATACTTGAGGATTTGAAAAACTATAGATACTTGAAGCCACTGTCAAAGCAAAGATAATACTCGCAACTGGAGTTAAAAAAAGGTATTCCTGTATCATATAATTAAAAACGATCCTCTAATAATAAAACATATAATTCTTTTGGTCCATGAGCCCCCAGGACCAGGCGTTTTTCGATATCTGCTGTACGGGAAGGTCCAGTGACTGTCGAAACCATTGTGGGCATTTCATTACCGTAGCGACGCTGCATATAGGATAATGCATCTTTAATATCCCAGACCATCTGCGAGGCTTTTGCAATAACAATATGGATGGGCGGATAGATTCCCAATCTACGTCCTGATGCATTAGCATTGCTGACCATGATACTACCGTTACGCGCAATCATAACTTCACAAGAAGTTATCCCTGCATCGGCTGCATCAAATTCAATTTCATCCGTATGTATAGGAAAACCGTAAGGGTTTAAAAGGTCTTGAACTCCTTTTTCCCAGGTAAATATCTTTTTAATATTATTTTCCTCCGTCAGATTAATCAAATTCTCAATCAGTTCAATCTCGCCATCACAATACAAAAACTTCCCCCCTACTGCTGTTAATTCGCGTGCAAAGGTCACATCCACAAGCTCATCTTCCTCCTGATATAAAGGTGTCTTCTGAAATTTGGGATGTGGATTTTCTGTCTTTTCTAACAGAGCTTTTCTTATTTTGCTAAGCATCTGCTCTTTGCTGCTGCTATTTTTAACATTCATTCGGTGGAATTGATAAAAAATACAGCGCTTCTTTTCAGAAGCGCTGTAGAATTAAAAATTTATGTGTTTGGATTATCCTCTTCTTTAATACCTACTTTTGGTTCTGCGCTGCTCGCCTCTTCAGGTAACACATCTAATGGAAGATCTGTTTGCGGAACACCGCCACCATCTCCACTATTCACAAACTCATCATACGTTGTTTTTGTATCAAAAGGGCGTTTTCCCAATATTTCTTCCAGATCACTTTGAAATAAGATTTCCTTCTCTAATAGTTTTTCGGCAATCGCAACTAAACCTTCTTGTTTATCTAACAATAACTGTTTTGTTCTTGCATAAACGTCAGTAATTAAATTACGTACCTCAGAATCAATTAACTCTGCCGTTTTGTCAGAATAAGGTTTATGAAATTGTTCAGATCCGTCACGGAATGAAACATTACCAACCTTATCATTCATACCATAGATAGCAACCATAGCATATGCTAATTTTGTGATTCTTTCCAAATCATTTTGTGCACCAGTAGATATACGTCCAAATGTAATATCTTCAGCTACACGGCCACCCATCGTCATACACAAACTATCAACTAACTGCTCAGTAGTATATAAAAACTGTTCCCTTGGTAAATACTGCGCATATCCCAGTGCAGCAACTCCACGAGGCACGATAGACACTTTCACCAATGGATCAGCATGCTCTAAGAACCAACCTGCAATCGCATGGCCGGCCTCATGGTAAGCAACAATTTTCTTCTCTTCTGGTGAAATGATTTTATTTTTTTTCTCAAGACCTCCAATAACACGATCTACCGCATCTTGAAAATCTTGCATATCAATCTCTGTCTTATTCTTACGTGCTGCAATTAAAGCCGCCTCATTACAAACATTGGCAATCTCTGCACCAGCAAATCCCGGAGTTTGTGCAGACAGTTTTTTAGCATCAACTTCTTCCGATAACTTTAATGGTTTCAAGTGAACTTTAAAAATATGCTCACGACCGATTAAATCGGGTTTATCAATAGAAACCTGTCTATCAAAACGTCCTGGACGCAACAATGCACTATCTAATACATCAATACGGTTGGTCGCTGCTAAAATAATAACTCCTGAATCCGTTCCAAAACCATCCATCTCAACAAGAAGCTGATTTAGAGTATTTTCACGTTCATCATTACCACCCATCATGGAGTTTTTACCACGTGCACGGCCTATAGCATCAATCTCATCGATAAAGATGATACATGGTGCTTTTTCCTTTGCCTGCTTAAACAAATCACGAACACGAGAAGCACCGACACCCACAAACATCTCAACAAAATCAGAACCTGATAAAGAGAAGAAAGGAACTTGTGCTTCACCTGCCACAGCTTTCGCAAGTAACGTTTTACCGGTTCCCGGAGGGCCTACTAATAATGCCCCTTTAGGAATTTTACCCCCTAGGTTTGTGTATTTGCGTGGGTTTTTCAAGAAATCCACAATTTCCATTACTTCTTGTTTGGCTTCTTCCAAACCTGCAACATCATTAAAAGTAATATTAATAGAAGATTCTTTATCGAACAGCTGTGCTTTAGATTTACCAATATTAAATATCTGACCGCCACCGCCAGCGCCACCACCATTCATACGGCGCATCAAGAATAACCATAATAATACCATCACAACAAGTGGTAAAATAAAGGTCACAAAATAATTAGCCCATGGGTTAGAACGATCTTCATAACTTACACTCAATCGCGGTGTACCTGCAGGAAGATTCTCTTGCGCCGCTTTTAAGTTTGAAGCCAAAATATCAGCTGAAGCTTCAGTGAAGTAATATTGAGGGCCTACTTCAGGGTTCAATGACAATGCATTTGCTCCTGGAGCCACATTTTTATATTTTTCATCTTTTAAACGATCTTTCTTGATATAAACATCAATATGTACAAGATCATTTTTCTTAGTACCTTCTAATCTTTCTACATCACCTGTTGGTAAAATGGTAGATTCAAATTCACTGTACGTGATTTTTTTAGCCGAATTATCACTAAAAACGTATTGTAGGGCAAAAAAAACCAATATCAAAGCAAAACTAAGCCACATGACATTAAACTTGGGCGGTTTTGGGGTTATTTTACCAGTTGGTATTTTCTTCATTCTTTCTTATTTATATCGTTTTAATTCTATTTTTTCTATCTTAATTAAGCACTTTGAAAGTCTTGAATTTGAGCGTCACCCCATAAATCCTCGATCGCATAGAGTGCCCTTTTTTCTTTCTTGAAGATATGAACAACTACATCTACAAAGTCAAGGATCAACCATTCGCCAAGACTCTGGCCTTCTTTATATTGTGGATCTTGACCAAATGTTTTATAGACTTCATCTTCTACACTTTTCGCAATTGCTTGCGCTTGAATATGGGAATCTGCATGACAAATTACAAAATAATCGGAAACAGAACTGTTAATATTTCTCAAATCCAATCGCACTATTTCATTTGCTTTCTTCTCTTGCATTCCATATACCACCACCTCTGACAGTCGCGTTGACAATTCTGAACTTTTATTTTTATCCATTAAAAAAAATTATAGTTTTGACTATTGTATACAATTAAAAAATTATCACCTTGCAAAATAACACATTTTCAGGACTTATTATCGGTCAAAATGTAATTACTGTCGATCGAGTGGCATCCACAAATGATTATTTTAAAGAAAACTTGTCAAAATTCAAGCCACAGGACGAAGGTTCTGCCATTTTAGCAGTAGAACAATTCGCGGGGAAGGGGCAGAGGGGTAACATTTGGAAAAGCGAACCTGGTAAAAATATCATTACATCAATCCTCATTTACCCGCATTTTTTAAGAATAGATCAACAATTTACCTTATCGTGCGCCATATGTCTCGGAATATTTAACTGGTTAAAAACAAAAACGAACCAAAAAGTGCAAATCAAATGGCCAAATGATATTTATATAAATGACCAAAAAATAGTGGGTGTACTAATTGAGAACACGATAAAAGGAAATAAAATCGCAACAAGTATTATTGGGATCGGTATTAATATAAATCAGACTTCATTTGGCGATACGCAACATATTACCTCACTAAAATCGCTCACCAAACAAGAAGAACCCTATCACATACGATCGCTAGCGACAGAACTTTATCAATTTTTAGATACAGAGTACAATCGGTTAAAAAATCTGGATCAAGATCAGCAACTATTAGCATTCAATCAAAATCTTTTTAGAAGAAATGAGATGAAAAAATATCTGATCAATGAAACAGAAATTGAAGGGAAAATAATACAAGTACTTTCAAATGGCCTATTACAGATTCAGATCGCAAATGAAATAAAAGAGTTCAATCTCCAGCAGATTAAATATGTCCTTTAAGCAACAAAATATTTACCCTGCTCCGATAAATATATTATACCAAAAAAGTAAATTTGCTAAAAGAAATTAAACTTTAGCTATTTTCGACGGTCTTATAGCAAGAGCATGATTTGTATAGAAAGTTTTTAATATTAAAATATTCTGATGAAACCATCAATGCCTATCGTTTACTAAAAACAATCAATATGCTAATGATAGCTTTGTAACAATAAAAAAACAAATATATTCCATGAAAAAATTAACATTATTAATAGCAGTATTATTTTTTGCTATTTCAGGAGCAGTAGCTCAAATCCACGATCCTGTTAAATGGACTGTTGCTTCAAAAAAATTAAATGATAAGGAAGCAGTTATCTTTATCAAAGCCACTATTCAGGACGGTTGGCACATTTATTCTCAAAATGTGGGTGAAAATGGTCCTATACCAACCTCATTTACGTTCCCTGCATCTAAAGATTACGCGCTAAACGGTAAAACAGCTGAACCTAAAGCAGCAACAAAATACGAAGAAGTCTTTAAAATGAATGTAGGCTACTTTAAAAAAGAGGTAATTTTTCAGCAAAAAGTAAAATTAAATAAAGGAACAACAACTGTAAAAGGAAGTGTAGAATACCAAGCTTGCGATAAAACACAATGTCTTCCACCAACAGATTATGCATTTTCTGTAGCAATCAAGTAAAAATTAGCAACATATATTTGAACAAAACGCTATTCAGCTAATTCATTATGGTTAGTTGAATAGCGTTTTCTTATTAGCGTGCGAATTCAAAATCACTTCATGAAATGTTAATTTTCTGCGATTTATTATAATTACCCTTGTAATGAAGTATAAACGCCTGTAAGATTGCCTTTAGAAAGTAAAATTGACTTTACAACTACTAAACAATAAGGTGATTCTCAATGTCTTTTTTTAATTTTACAAATTATCTTAGAACTCTATATATAATGGCTAAAAAGAAACTATTTTTAATCTACTTCGTTATTTTCAGTTTATTTATTCCTGTTCTTTCTTTTGCAACAGCACAAGACTCTTTACTTAGTGTAGAAGGAATCGAATTTTCAGAATCTGCTGATACAACATCCCCTGTTGAAGTGACAGAGGATTTGGTTTTCTCTGAAAGTCCTGATACCCTCAGTCAGGATACAACTAAAGCCCTGACGCAAACAGCAATTGATCAAGTTCCCGAAGAAAAAAAATCACTTTGGGGTATTTTCATCGCAGGTTTAGTAGGAGGTTTTATGGCATTATTGATGCCTTGTATCTTTCCGATGTTACCGTTGACTGTCAGTTTCTTTACAAAACAATCAGGATCAAGAGCCAGTGGAGTAAGTAAAGCTTTACTATATGGATTATTTATCATCATTATCTATGTTGCACTGGGTATGATCATTACTATTTTATTTGGTTCTGATGCTCTTAATGCACTTTCTACAAATGGTATCTTTAACTTCTTATTCTTCCTTCTACTAGTCGTCTTTGCAGCATCATTTTTTGGTGCATTTGAAATCACGCTACCAAGTTCATTTGTCAATAAAATGGATGCAAAATCAGACAAAGGTGGTTTGGTAGGTCTATTTTTCATGGCATTTAGCCTTTCTTTAGTTTCCTTTTCCTGTACGGGACCTATTATAGGTACGTTGTTGGTGGAAGCGGCCTCTAAAGGCGAGCGCTTAGGACCAGCAATCGGTATGCTTGGTTTTTCTATTTCTTTAGCAATTCCATTTGCATTATTCGCAATGTTCCCTTCATTATTAAAATCCCTTCCAAAATCAGGAGGCTGGTTAAATAGTGTAAAAGTCGTCCTCGGATTTTTGGAGTTAGCCTTAGCATTAAAATTCTTATCAAATGTTGATCTTGCCTACCATTGGAATTGGTTTGATCGTGAGGTGTTCCTTTCCTTATGGATCGTTATTTTCGGTTTAATGGGTCTCTATCTGATTGGTAAAATTAAGTTTTCTCATGATAGTGAGCTCAAATTCTTATCCGTACCACGTACATTTTTAGCGATAACTGTCTTTGCTTTTGTGATGTACATGATACCGGGACTATGGGGAGCTCCTTTGAAATCTATATCCGCATTTTTACCACCATCTGCAACTCAGGATTTTGATTTATCTGCAGGAATAGCAAGTGCTCCGGCACACTCGGATGGTAAAGTGAAAAAATATGCGGAGATATTCCATAAACGTGGTACTCCTAAAGGATTTGATCCTTACTATGACTACGACCAAGCATTAGAAACTGCTAAAGAATTGAACAAACCAGTTCTAATTGATTTTACAGGATGGAATTGCGTTAATTGCAGACAGATGGAGGCAAACGTCTGGACAGATCCTAAAGTGGCAAAATTATTAAAAGAAGGTTTTGTAATGGCAGAGCTATTTGTGGATGACCGTACTGAATTACCTAAAGAAGAACAAATTATTTCAACTTATTCAGGAAAGAGAATCAAGAATATCGGAAACAAAAATTCAGATTTTCAAGCTTCGAAATTTAATAGTAATTCACAGCCTCTTTATGTGATTGTCGATACGCAAGGAAACGTTTTGGTTCCACCTTCAGGAGCAAATTACGATCCTGTTGCCTATGCGCAATACTTACAAAGTGGTATAGATGCGTTCCATGCAAGAAAATAAAGACTCCATGGGGCGTTGATTTTGTTGAATCGAATCCATTACGAGCAAAGAATAAAAGCAATCGCAACTTATTTGGGTGATCAATTTACAAATAGATAACCCAAATAAGTTGTTTTTTTCATTCAACTGGTTTATATTGCAAACCGAAATAAGATTTATTAAGTTTGAATTATGAGTAATATTAAAAATATAGCAGTATTAACTTCTGGAGGAGATGCTCCAGGAATGAATGCTGCCATTCGCGCGGTAGTTAGAGCAGGTATATATAATGGTTTAAATGTTTTTGGTGTTAAAAGAGGTTATGACGGCCTGGTCAGTGGCGATATGTATGCCATGGACGTTAAATCTGTCGCGAACATCATACAACGCGGTGGTACCATTTTAAAAACAGCAAGAAGTGATGAATTCAGAACTATTGAAGGTCGTCAGAAAGCTTATGAAAATGTAAAAGCAGCTGGTATTGATGCTCTTGTTGTCATTGGTGGCGATGGAACTTTTACAGGTGCATCCAAATTTTTAGAGGAATTTGATATTCCTATCATCGGTCTTCCAGGTACAATTGACAATGACCTTGCTGGTACTGACTTTACAATAGGTTACGACACGGCTATAAATACCGTTATACAGGCTGTTGACAAAATTAGAGATACAGCAGAATCTCATGACCGTCTTTTTGTAATTGAAGTGATGGGTAGAGATTCGGGATTGATTGCGTTAAGATCGGGTATCAGCACAGGTGCTGAAGCCGTTTTAATCCCTGAGTTTAATGTGGATTACGACGCCATCATGAAACGCTTAGATAAAACACGCAAAAGCAAATCTTCACGTATCATCATTGTTGCCGAAGGCGATTCGGAAGGTGGAATGGTTGTGTCAGAAAGAATCAAAGCAAACTTTCCTAAATATGATGTTCGTTTATCGATATTAGGTCATATACAACGTGGCGGAAGCCCAACTTGTATGGATAGAGTATTGGCCAGTAGATTAGGTGTTGCAGCTGTAGAGGCCCTGCTAGAGGGACGCAAAGGTGAAATGGCAGGTTTAGTGCATGGCGAAGTGCAATTTATATCGTTCAAAAAAGCAATTAAACACATTGATTCAATCAATCAGGATTTATTAAGGATAGTTGAAATTCTATCTTTATAAAAAGATAACAACATAAAAAAACCGGAGTTAAAATATTAACCCCGGTTTTTTTATGTTGTTAGCATGATACGCGCCAAGCTTTGTATTGATTAATCAAACCATTTGTCGACGAATCATGTGTCGTAATGATATCTTCTGACTCTAATTCTGGTAAAATCTGACCCGCAAGCTGCTTCCCTAATTCTACCCCCCATTGATCGAAACTAAAGACATTCCAGATAATCCCTTGTACAAATATCTTATGCTCATAGAGCGCAACCAAAGTACCCAAAGAACGTGGTGTTACTTTTTTAAGTAATATAGAGTTACTCGGTCTATTTCCTTCAAACACTTTAAATGCTTTCAGTTTTTCAATTTCTTCTTCCGATTTACCCGCAGCTTTTAGTTCAGCAACAACAACTTCCTCAGATTTTCCATTCATTAATGCTTCTGTTTGGGCGAAAAAATTAGAAAGTAGCATCTGATGATGCTTGCCTATAGGATTTAAGCTGATGGCAGGAGCAATAAAATCACAAGGGATTAATTTAGTTCCTTGATGTATCAATTGATAAAAAGCATGCTGTCCATTTGTACCAGGCTCACCCCAGATAATTGGACCTGTTTGATAATCCACAGCATTACCATTACGATCCACACACTTACCATTACTCTCCATATCTCCCTGTTGGAAATACGCTGCAAAGCGATGTAAATATTGATCATATGGTAAGATTGCGTGACTTTCTGCTTCAAAAAAATTATTATACCAAATACCCAACAAAGCTAGAGTAACCGGAATATTCTCTTCAAAAGCTGCTGTTCTAAAATGTTCATCGGCCTCAAATGCGCCCGTTAATAATTCTTTGAAATGATCAAAACCAACAGCTAAGCTGATCGATAAACCGATCGCAGACCATAGCGAATAACGTCCACCAACCCAATCCCAGAATTGGAACATATTTTTAGTATCGATACCAAATGCGGCAACAGCAGCAGTATTTGTACTCAAAGCCGCAAAATGCTTCGCAACATCGGTCTGTTGTGCCCCACTCTCTAAGAACCAATCCCGAGCAGTATTTGCATTTGCCATCGTTTCCTGTGTTGTAAAAGTTTTTGATGCAATCAGGAACAAGGTTGTCTCTGGATCAAGGTTTTTAATAGCCTCTGCAATATGTGTTCCATCCACATTAGATACAAAATGCATATTTAAATGTGTGCGATAAGCCTTTAAAGCCTCCGTCACCATTACTGGACCTAAATCAGATCCTCCGATACCTACATTCACCACATCGGTAATCGTTTTTCCAGTATAGCCTTTCCATTCACCGGATAGAATGCGGTTCGTGAATGACTCCATCTGTGCCAAAACAGCATTTACATCTTTCATGACGTCTTGACCTTCAACAAATATTGCTTTTCCAGATTGATTGCGCAAAGCCGTATGCAATACCTGACGGCCTTCTGTTTCATTGATTTTTTCTCCCTGAAACATTGCTTCTATAGCTTCGCTTAATTGGCACTCTTTTGCCAACTGGCGTAACAAAGCTAACGTCTCATCGTTCACTCTATTTTTTGAATAATCTAAAAGCAAATCATTAAATTCTATACTATATTTCTCAAATCTAAAGTCATCTGCAGCAAATAAATCTTTTAAGCTATGCTCGTTTATACGAATATAATGATCGGCTAAATAGCGGTAAGCCGCTGTCTGAGTAAAATCTATTTTTGGTAACATATTTTTCTATTTTAATCAAACTTAGATAAATTTGTTTTATTTACAATGTTAATTGTACCATATCTATAAACAAAGTTATTGATTTCTCCTCTTCCATTAAAAACTATACTATTGAGGAAATATAAAAATTTACTCCGATAACCGAAGTTCATACCGCAGCTTTTTGGGCATTTCCTTCAGAAAGCCGTATCTTTGTTATTATGACCAAAGAACAAATTCAAGATTTGAGGGATCGTGTAACTTCCCTGAGGAGGCATCTTTGACATCGATGTCAAAAAAGAACTGCTAGAAAAAGACCAAGAAATTACCTTACAGCCTAATTTTTGGGACGACTCAAAAGCTGCAGAAAAAATATTACAGTCTATCAAAGTACAGAAGGTATGGACGGATCACTTTGATTCGGTCGCCGCAGCTGTCGATGATACGGGTGTATTATATGAATTCTATCAAGCCGGCGACGCTACGGAAGCGGAGCTCAATGAACAGTATCATATTGCTTTAGAAGCGGTGGAAGAATTAGAATTCAAGAACATGCTAAGCGCCGAAGAAGATCAGTTAGACGCCATTCTGCAGATTACTGCTGGAGCCGGCGGAACAGAAAGTTGTGACTGGGCGGCCATGTTGATGCGTATGTATATCATGTGGGGTGAGAAAAATGGTTATAAAGTAACTGAACAGGATTCGCAAGAAGGAGAAGTTGCAGGAATAAAAACTGTCACGCTCCAAATTTCCGGAGATTTTGCATATGGTTATCTAAAAGGTGAAAATGGTGTACACCGTTTAGTTCGTATTTCGCCCTTTGATTCAAACGGCAAGCGTCATACTTCATTTGCCTCTGTTTATGTCTACCCTTTAATTGACAACAACATTGAAATCGAGGTCAAAGATTCTGAAATTGAGTGGGATACTTTCCGTGCAGGTGGTGCTGGAGGTCAAAACGTAAATAAAGTAGAAACTGCAGTACGATTACACCATAAGCCAACTGGTATTATCATTAAGAATCAGGAATCTAGATCACAATTACAAAATAAAGAAAATGCCTTTCGACTTTTGAAATCACAACTGTATGAAATCGAAATGCGGAAACGCCAAGAGGCAACGGACGCAATCGAGGGTAATAAAAAGAAAATCGAGTGGGGATCTCAAATAAGAAACTATGTATTACATCCCTATAAATTAATTAAAGATTTAAGAACCAATTACGAAACCTCTAATACACAATCTGTGCTAGATGGTGACTTGGACGAATTCTTAAAAGCCTATTTAATGGAATTTGGAGGTTAAGCAGATTTCAAACGAAAAGAGCAAAGATTTTAAAGTCTTTGCTCTTTTTTATTTTAAAATGAGTTTTTCCACATCATAGACTCCACAGGCTTGGTCGTCTTGGTATTATATTTTGCATTTCCCTTTGTATTATAAAGAGTTTCCACCTCTCCCTCAACTACGAAATAAATAAGTTGTCCTATTGGCATTCCTGCGTAGATGCGAACAGGCTGTGCACATGAAATTTCCAATGTCCACGTATTACAAAATCCAACATCACCCTTTCCAGCAGTAGCATGAATATCGATACCTAAACGACCCGTACTCGATTTTCCTTCTAAGAAGGGAACATGTTTATGCGTTTCGGTATATTCTAACGTAACCCCGAGGTATAATGTATTAGGCTCTAAAACAAATCCCTCTTCCGGAATTTCAAAATGATCAATCTCATTATGATGTTTCGCATCCAAAACACGGTTTTTATAGGTCGCCAGATGTTTACCTAAGTGAACATCGTACGAGTTTGTCCCCAAGCATTTACGATCATATGGTTCAATAACGATATTGCCATTTTCTATTTCTTCTAGTATACGTTTATCCGATAAAATCATGATTATTCAATATTTGTATAGGTTAAAGCTGACTCCCAATCGTTTAGAAAAGTGAACAGCAACCATTTTTTTCAAAAATACGGTAATCGTTGATATTTTACAGCATTTCCTAATATTTCTTATGGAAATATTAGGAATTAATTTTTATCATACTTCTTCAGGTCATAGTAAGTTCATATCAAAAAATAAAGCTGAAAAACCGCTTATTTACAGACGAAGCTCCTTTTAAATGAAAACAAATTTAACTAAGTTTGATTATGAGCTTAGTATACCTACGAGAATTGGATCAGCATACCAAATTTGCAATTTGGCGTATTGAAGAAGATGAACAAACATTGTCTAATCAACTGCAATTAGACGCATTAGAAGAACAGAAACTCATCAGCCTATCCAATGGCAAACGTCGTTTACATTGGCTCGCTACACGCGTCCTTTTACGCACGTTATTAAACACGACTGCTTATATTGATTGTCCTTCTGATGCAAATGGAAAACCATACCTAGCTAATTTTCCTCAAAAAATATCACTCACTCATTCTTTTGATTATGCAGGAGCGATCATCAGTTCGGTGGGCGAGGTAGGTATTGATATGGAGCTTATCAAATCTAAAGTGGAGCGCATTGCACATAAATTCTTAAAAGAAGAAGAACTGGACTTTATCACCTCGGGCGAAAACCGTATAGCGCAGCTCTATGCTTGTTGGAGTGCTAAAGAGGCTGTGTATAAATTGCAGGGTAATAGTGGCGTCTCCTTTCTACATAATATGACCATTGCTCCTTTTCAATATCAGGATGAAGGAATTTTGAAATTACATTTAAAAAGTGAATATCACGATTGTCACTTCGATGTTCATTATGAGAAGTTCAATGCGTATTTACTAGCTTATGTGGTCGAATAAGCTTGATTTACCCTCAAATAAAGACCTTGTAAAAAAATAATTTTATTCAAATTCAAAGAGTTACGTAAAAGAGAGTACATTTATTTTGCAAGAGTAAAAAATGCGCTTATCTTTGCATCACATTAATAAACAAATGGCCCGTTCGTCTAGGGGTTAGGACGTTAGATTTTCATTCTAGAAACAGGGGTTCGATTCCCCTACGGGCTACGAAAAGCGACTTCAAAAGAGTCGCTTTTTTTATTGATCAAAATTTGAGATGCAAATAATGCCACACCTCCCTCATGATAAGATTGCGTAAAACATCTTATCTTTATGCAGTTTCTTAAATAATATTTTTTCAAATTAATGAACATAAAATCTTTCCTAACCCTATTTTGTCTCATCATCTGTTATAGAGCCGTTGCTCAAAAGCCAGCGATAAGCCACATTGTTACGCATAACCGTGCGACTATTATTTGCGATCCCATTAAAGGAGAAAAGCCATACCCTGCATGGGGTCTATTTCCTAAAACAGATGCTTCCATCAGAAAAATAACCATGCACGTTACCTTGGGAAGCCCCGATAGTCTCCATACTGCCCACTGGGATTATTTGGATCATATTATATTGCGTCGCAAAGGCGGTACAAATGGTTCTGAACTTAACTATGAACTGGGTAGGATGCTTACACCATATGGCAGTATTTACAACAAAGGATGGAATTGGAAATGGCAGGTCGATGTCACAGACTTCGCCCCGTTTCTCCGAGATAGTGTGGAAATTGTATATGTGCATTCAGGCTTTGAAGATAAAACAGTCGGTTGGGCGCTTACGATAGATTTTGAAATCTTATCAGGTCCTCCCGCTGTTACACCACTTGGTATAAAACCTTTATGGAATAAGGCCTATAAATATGGAGATCCCAACGAGAAGATTGAGGATAACCTTTTACCGGTAAATTATGAGTCTACAGCTGGAACGGCATTAAGCAGAATACGCATACAGCATACCGGTCATGGAATGGACAAACCACGTGGCTGCAGTGAGTTTTGCAGCCGCTGGCGCGAAATTTCTGTAGACGGAAAAATCGTTGATAAACGTGATATGTGGAAAAAATGTGGCGACAACCCACTTTACCCACAAGGTGGTACCTGGATATTTGACCGGGCGTACTGGTGTCCGGGCGACCTACAACAACCTGATGTGATCGATGTATGGACAAAGCCAGGCAGTCATCAAGTATCTTTATTAATGGAGCCTTATACAGCCACCGACAACATACAGGCTGCTGAAAATATAGCCGCGTATTTGTTTGAGTACACCGCCCCGAATCAAAAAACAGATGTCTCTGTGGAAGCTATAATGGTTCCCAATGATGAACAACGATTTTCCCGTTTAAATCCGGCTAGCTCAGGCCCTCGGATAATGTTTAGAAACTTAGGTTCAGACCCTGTTCGTTCACTCACTATTGTATATGGAACACAGGGTTTTCCGACTAAAACATTCCATTGGAAAGGAAATCTTCCTTTCAATCAAGTTGCCGAAGTGATACTCCCCGGGGAGATTCAGGAAAAAGATGGCGAAAATGTATTTCTTGTCACGCTTAATCAACCCAACGGAAAGAAAGATGCTTGGTCCGGAGACAATAACATGCAAGCCACCTTTACTGCTGCACAGAAATTTCCAGCAACTTTTGTTCTACAGTTTTTAACGAATAATAAGCCTAAAGACAACAGCATTTTCCTTTTAAATGCTAAACAAGATACAATCTTTCAAAAAACCGCAACGCAATTAGAACCTGTGACCTTATACACAGATACGATACACCTCTCGGAAGGTAAACATTCACTACGTCTCATCGATACTGCAAGCAATGGATTACAATTCTGGGCACAGCCGGCAAATGGAGATGGTCATCTTCGCATATTTGATCTAAAAGGAAATTTGATCCATGCATTCGAAAGCGATTGCGGGATCGGTGAAATGTTCAGTTTCAATGCTGTGAAGGGGTTAGAATTCAATACCACAACAGGCAGATACGCCTTTTCTCTCTATCCAAGATCAGTGGTCGACAATACGCAATTGAATGTCGTATCCAATAAACCAAGCGATATGACCGTGCAGATCACTGTTGATGGCACCGTATGGCAGAAACATGAGTATAAAGCTATTAAAAATGCTACATTCGACTATGATCTTAAACACCTCCCTTCAGGAAGAATAATTTTAGAAGCCTTTATGGATGGTATTAGCCAATTTAAAGGCCGCATCAACAAAAGATAATAGTAGGAAAGAAGTTACAATCTTCAACTTGCCCATCTAAAAAAAGCGACCTAGCCGTCGCTTTTTTTAGATGGTATATACTTTCATAACATCTTGTATTACTCTTTGCTAGGTCAAATAGTCGCTCACAACTTTAAATATGCAATTAACTCTCTTGCAGCTGCCCCTCCAGCACGATTAGCTCCAATTGTAGAAGCTGACGGACCGTAGCCCGTTAAGTGAATGCGTGGATCTTTTGTAACCTGCGTGGCCAATTTTCCTGATAGCTCGATACCACCCTTATCGTTGATCAAACCCAGTGGAGCAAGGTGATCCAGAGAGTGTTTAAAACCGGTATTCCAAAAAATAACAGCAGCATCCAAAGTCGTTCCATCTTCCCACCTGACACCTGTTTCAGTGATCTCTTTAAACATCGGCTTACGATCCAGAACACCATCACGTAACATTTTTTCAATAGCTGGTGTAAGAGGCAAGCCTGTGACCGATACAACCGAGTTTGGAGGTAAACCTTCACGCACTCTTTTTTCTACCAGAGCAACAGCCTCCCTTCCCGCATCGGGAGTGAATTCATCTTTTCTAAAATCTACAGGTTTACGGGTTACCCATGTGGTCTGGGTAACTTGAGAAATTTCACCCAGCAGTTGAATGGCTGAGATTCCGCCACCTACAACGATAACATGCTTTCCAATAAACTCATCCGCATTTATATATTCTCCAGTGTGCAGCTGTCTGCCTTTAAACTTTTCCCAGCCCGGATACTTGGGGCAATTGGGAGTTTTCCAAGTTCCGGTTGCATTTATCAATCCGCGAGCACTAAATTGAATACCATTTGTATGTATCATAAATCGTCCATTACGCGCTGTTACTTCACTCACCCTTATAGGACGAATAATCGGAAGTTCAAACTTTTTTTCATACAGCTCGTAATATTTCGGAATAGCGGTATTCGCTTGCAGTGTAGTATCCATGGTATCTACAGCATCTGAAAATCCCATTCCTGGAAGATCATTAATCCCATTAACATTATCAAGCGTTAATGAATCCCAGCGATGTTGCCAAGCGCCACCTGCAGCAAACTCATCATCCAAAACGACAAAACCTTTTCCAGGTTCGATTCCTGCTTTTTTCAGATAATAGGCCGCAGATAAACCCGCCTGCCCTGCACCAATAACAACAATATCTACCTTGTAGAAAAAATCCGGACGCGTATTTTTTAGTGTTTTATGAGCTTCCATTCTGATTATTTTTGATACAATTTGGGCACTTTAGACATTTCAAGGCTTAGTACAATTTCTCCTCTCTACAATATACAGCATATAAATAGGAAATTAATTTTTTTTGGACAAATTTTATCGCTACTGTTCTACCGTAAAACCATGTTACCATTCGTAGAGAAGAGGCTATAAGTACAAATAATAACTAGAAGTTTGGCTTTCTCTTGGTTAAAAAGGCATCAACACCTTCTTTAAAATCACGCGTTACAAAAAGTTCAGCAAAATGATTAATCTCCACCTGATAGCCATCCCTTGTTTGTTCGTTTGATGCATTAACCGCATCTATTGCTGCTGTTACCGCCGTTCCTGATCTTGAAAATATACGTTCCAAAACCTCTTCCACTCGATTCATTAAATGAGCAGCATCCAGTACTTCATTAATAAGCCCGATTCTCAGTCCTTCTTCAGCACTGATCATATCGGCTGTCAGGATCATCTGTAATGCACGTCCACGTCCTACCAATTGCGTCAATCGTTGTGTGCCGCCATAACCTGGAAGAAGACCTAAAGAAACTTCTGGAAGACCCAATTTTGCGTTTGCTGAAGCAAAGCGCATATGACAGGCAAGCGCTAATTCTAAACCACCGCCTAGCGCAAATCCATTTATTGCGGCGATGACAGGTTTCGGTGATTGTTCGATCAATTCCGTAAAAATATAATGCCCCTTTTGTGATAGAAGTTTCGCTTCGGCCTCACTTAAATCTATAAATTCTTTAATATCAGCTCCTGCTACAAATGCTTTTTCACCTGCGCCTGTAATAATAATTCCTTTGACATCATGATCCTTCTTTGCTTCGACAAGCGTTGCTTCTAGCTCTCTCAATGTTTGTTGGTTCAAAGCATTCAACGCTGATGCTCTGTTGATTGTAATATAAGCAATATGCTTATCCACTTGATATAAGAGATGTTGATATTCCATAATTTCTAAAAATTTAAATGAAGTGATACACCATAGGTATCACGGGATAAATTTGGATAATTTAAATACGTTAATCTTCTTTTATATTCAACTCGAAAAATTTTAAAAATATTGTCAATGCCTACTATTCCTTCCATGTAAGGTTGATTGCCCATAACCCGCGTTTTAACAAGACCATCGTCATCACGGTCAAACTGAATCTGATTTTCATTAAATTCCGGATTATTTCGATCACTGATTTGTCCATAGTAAAACTTGAAACCTGTTACTTCGCGCCACTTTAAACGTTGCAATAAAGGTATCCTGTTGAATATGTAGCCATCCCAATGGTGATAATAAGCAAGCTTTACAAAACGATCTGCAACAAATTCCATATTTGATATCAAATCAAAATTTTGCAAAGGACCCGATTTATCCGTTTGAATATCTGGCATCTCTAACAATGGATAATAAATAGAGCCCCATATCTTACCAGCACTAAATTCGATATCAGCTGTTCCTGCAGGAGACATAAATATCTTTTTAAAGATCTTAAACCTCAAAGCATCATAACGTTGATTTGCATTCCAGAAACCATCTAGTCCTTTGTTATATTGCAAAGTCAGAATCGGAAATTTATTCCTGATCTGCGTTCGCTCTAAATTTCTATAATAAAACTGTTCTCCAGGTGCCCAACGTAACTTGATCTGTATATCATTTGTGTTGATCGCTGCAATCGTATCTGGCGAAGCGTTTCCTGTCACAAAAGACAAGGTCCCAGCGGCCTGTCTTTCATGTCTTGTCAACATGGTACTCACACTAAAATGATTTCCAAATTCAATTAAATGCTCAAGACGGTAGATATCATTCCATAACCATTTAGTTGGTTTATTCTTTCGAAAGGACTGAAAAAAACCATCGCCTTTCAGATAACTTAAACCTCGACCAGGTTCCATAACATCATGTTGAATCGTTGCCGATAGATAATGGGCAGGAAACTGTACGATAGATTTTCCATTTAAAGACTGCGCTACATTGAGGTAATATTTAAATTCCTGATCTCGTGTACCATAGGCAACATAACCCTCAAAAAAGAATTTATTCGAAAGCAATTCAGTTGTTCTACCCCCTAATCGAATTCTGCTTCCTTCTATTTCATTAAAACTATAGGTATATTCTAAAGGACCAAACTCAAATTTTCCAACATTATAATAACTTCTTACTAAAAAATATCCAATTGAGATTAATCGATTAATCGATTTCATTTCTGAAAGAGAATCAATATTGACGTAAGTCTTAGCTTCAGTTTCTGTAAGCGGCACTACTCTAACCCGATCCCATTGTACAGAATCTTTTTGTTCAAGATAACGCTTCTCAATCGGAATACCTTTAAATAGGTCATCACTTATCGTTTCATCTTTATATTTCGAAAAATAAGTTTCCTTTTTCCCGTACAGCGCATTCCCCTTATCTGTTCCAAATAAAATCTGTAGGTTAGCGCGTTTAGGCAACATTTGTCCCGCAGGATGCTTTTCAAACTCAAGACCTATATTAATTCCATTAACCCAATTAATATTGGCCTCTTCACCAAGTTCCATTTCTGCGTAATAAACGGCATAACGGTCATCATCGGAGACCCATATTGATCCCTTAAACAGCACGTCCATCTTTGATTTTGCTTCAAAATGCAATTCGATATAGCGTACACCATCTTTAACTAACGTATCCCTAATTGTATACTTATAATAAGAAGGAGCATTACCGGCTATCGGACTTAAAAAGGCTTTACTTATCAGCTGGATATTATTCTCGTAGAGATCAATATTTCGAAATTGATCTTGAAAATAACTTTGGATATTGGCATTATTGATATAACGCTTGTTTAATTCTGTAACCTTATGTCCTGTAATAATCTTTTTCTTCCGCGAAGGTTTAAAGGTAGAATAGACTTCTGAGACACTTTCTTCTAAGAAAAAAGGTAAAATAGAACTCCCGGGTATGCTAACTGTATCTTTATTTTCAAACAGAAATCTTAATTTACCTGGCAATCTTCCTGGCTTTACTTTAAAATCTACAGTACCAAATTGTGATTTTTCATATTCCTCATATTGAATATGATTTAATCTGGAGATATGATTTGCATCCTTATGAGAAATGACGTTTTCAATCAGTGCTAAGGCAGGGTCTTTATATTTTCGCCCTTTAGCATTGACCACAACCTCCCCGATTTTATTGTCTTTGCCAAATAGTAATACATTTAATACCGAATCTTGAACCTCATTAAGATCAATTAATTTAATCTCATAACCAACTGCCCGAAAGGCAATCTGGTCATATTCATTCCGGAGCACAATATTGAAATTACCAAGTGTATCTGCCGAAGTGCCTCCACTATGACCGCTCCAGGAGATACTAGCTAAAGGGATTCCTTTTCCAGTTTTACCGTCAATGACACGACCTTTAACATTTCGCTGCGCAAATCCTAGGCTTGTTAAAATACCCAGCACAACAGCAATAATAAAAAGTCTTTTTATTATAGTTATAATCGGTATTAAAAACTTCATGAATATCAGCAATTACTTATTCCTACTGACAATATACAATTTGTCTTTAAATTATAAGGCATGAAATCAAAATAAAAAATGCATAGTTTTTACAAACTATGCATTAAGTATATTAATTAACCTCCCTTTAAATTAACTCCATAAAGCAATTCGGATAGACTCCGATTAAAATCGTTAAAACAGTAGTAACAATAAATAGAATAACGTAATTGGCATTTATTAGTATAGTTTTCCCCTCTGCAGTCCTGAAATACATCGCTACAACCACTTTTAAATAATAATACACCGCAATCGCAGCATTTAAAACCGCAATTAGTAGTAATACAATATGGTATTGAGCCATCACTGAACTGAACATCATAAATTTGCCGATGAAACCTGCTGTTAACGGAATACCGGCTAAAGACAACATGGCAATAGTGAGGATTGCTGCTAAATAAGGATTCTTTTTCGCCAACCCATTGAATGATTCGAAATGATCTGAGCCAACAGCTCGTTTTACTAAAATCAAAGCTGCAAAGGCAGTAACAGTAGCCAAAGAATAAGAAGCTCCATAAACAAAAATTGAATTCGCAGAGCTAGCTCCAATACCAATCACCGCAAAAAGCATATAACCAGCATGTGAAATACTTGAGTAAGCTAACATCCTCTTAAATGAGGATTGCATTAAAGCTGAAAGATTACCAATAAATAATGTAAGCACGACAATTCCTAAAAATATAGGTGTCCAAAAATCTTGCAGTGGCAAAAGCGAAAAGGTAAATAATCTTAATAGGCCCGCGAAGGATGCTACTTTAACCACTGTGCTCATAAAGCTCGTAATTAAGATCGGTGCCCCATCATATACATCTGCCGTCCAGAAGTGAAAGGGAGCTGCACCAACTTTAAAAGTCAGACCGATAATCATCAACAACACTCCTCCGTAAAATAAAGGTGATATGGCACCCGGATGCGCTGTTACATAGTCTCTGATCATCATCAGATCAAAAGATCCGGATGCGCCATACAAGAGGGTTATTCCCAATAATAAAAATCCCGTAGAGAATGCCCCCATGATAAAATATTTGATCGCCGCTTCATTGGAAGCTGGATCTTTCTTACGTATTCCGACCAAGATATAAAGCGCAACAGACATGATCTCTATCCCTAGAAACAATAAGGCTAAATTGTGATAACTACTAACCAGAACAGCCCCAAGCAATGAGAACAACAATAAAGTATAATATTCAGCCACATGATCACTTGAAGACGTGAAATATCCTTTAGATAGTATAAAAACCAATATTGTCACGAAAGTACATAATATTGAAAAAGCAATAGCATAGTGATCAAATAAGATCATCCCATTGTATAATGGAGATGCATCTATTTTCCAATCTTTAATTAATAGTCCAATGACAACAAGCAGGCCCACTAAACCTACCGGTAATAATGATTTATTTGCCTTAAATAATCCTAAGTAAAGTACCAATAATGCTAATATTGATAATGTAATAATCGCCCCCATAATCGAATCTATTATTCGTAAAGTTTAAGTCTAAAATTATCTCCCTAGAAACGTAGCCAAAACGGATACAGACGCTGAAGAAATATGCAATAAGCTGTTTGGAAAAATTCCTAAATAAATAATCACTGCTGAAATGATGATCAAAGTATACAATTCGACACCAGAAATATCAACAAAATGCGCTGTTCTTTCGGACGTGGTGCCAAGCATTGTTTTTTGATATAAACGAAGCATGTAAACAGCTCCAAGAATTAGTGTCAATCCACCAAAAACAGCAAACCAAACACTATATTCATAGATCCCCTTCAAAAGCAAAAACTCTCCAATAAAACCATTTGTCAATGGTAAACCGATAGCTCCCATGATAATAATTAAAAATACGATCGCTAAGCGCGGCGCTTTCTTGGCTATGCCGCCTAAGTCTCGCAAATCTCTTGATCCGGTACGATCTTGAATAATATCAAGCACAAAAAATAATCCGACGACAGAAACTCCATGGTTTATCATTTGGATCATGGCACCACTCATTCCGGTCACATTCCAAGTAAATACCCCAGCACTAATTAGTCCAACGTGAGCAATAGAAGAATAAGCAATCAGTCGTTTCGAATCTTGCTGTTGTATCGCAATAATAGACGCGTACACAACTGCAAAAACACATAAAATCATTGCTAGCTGACCGTAAATAGCAACCGCTTCAGGTACAACAGGTAAAAGCCAGCGCATCAGACCATAAATACCCATTTTTAACATAATTCCGGCTAAGAGCATCGTTCCCGCCGCAGGAGCATGAGTATAAGTTCCCGGCTGCCATGTATGGAAAGGAAAAATTGGAATTTTTATTGCAAAAGCAATAAAGAAGGCCCAAAATATCCACCTTTGCGTCGAGGCATCTAAATCTAAGGAAACAAATGAATGCCATTCAAAATCATTGGTCGCGACTTGCTGATGTAGATATAAAATCGCTACCAGCATCAATAAACTGCCAAAGAAAGTATAGATAAAGAATTTCAAATTGATCCGGATACGGTCCCCGTCTCCCCAGAGAGCACAGATAAAATAGATCGGAATCAAGGCAACCTCCCAGCCCACATAAAATGTGAAAGCATCCATAGCTGAAAAAACCAACATCAAACCACTTTGCATGAAAAACATTAAAGCATAGAAATTGCCTTTAAAGGCTTTCTTAAAAGTGGTCAGAACAATGAGTGGGACTAAAAAATTAGTTAGTGCTAACAAAGGCAAGCTAATACCATCAACCCCAATATGGAAGTTAACACCAAAAGCAGTTATCCAAGGATAAGACTGTTCATAATTAAAGTCGCCTTCAGGATTGAATTGACAGATAAAAGGAATAGTCAGACCCAGCGTAATCAAAGACAATACCAGTGCTCCTCTTTTCGCTAATGTATGTTCACATACAAAGGACAAAAAAATAGCACCGATAATAGGAGTTAGAATAAGTAAAAATAGGTTATCCATTGATGATCAAATAGCTATTACAATGTTAAAAACTCAATAAACCGTATAAAAAGATGGCTATCGCTCCAACGACCATCAGTAAAAGATAGAAACCCACATTTCCACTTTGTAAAAGGCGAACTCCTTTTCCAGTCATAAAGGACGATTTACCAATTCCATTGACTAAACCGTCTATCCCTAAGCTATCAACTATTCTTGCTAGAAATACGGAAAGCCAATTAATCGGTTTTATAATTAATAATTCATAAATCTCATCCACATAAAACTTATGGTAAGAAAGTTTTGCAAGGCCTGTTCTGCTCACCTGATCATGCTCAGGAACCGATCCTTGTTTCACATATTTGTTATAGGCAACAAATGCCATAACCAAAACTCCTACTACAGAAACTCCCATTAACATATATTCAGTACTGTGGGTTATTGTATGCATGTGTTGCAAACTTGCTCCATCAGCAAATACAGGAGACAAAAATGTTGCGAGCCAAGCCTGACCTCCCAATGCCTCAGGAAGATTAAGCGTACCACCAAAGATAGACAGCACAGCCAACACGATTAATGGTAAAGTCATGGATTTAGGCGATTCATGAAGATGATGTTTCTGCTCCTCCGTACCCCTAAAAGAACCAAAGAAAGTTAAATAAATCAACCTAAACATGTAGAAAGAAGTCATCAATGCTCCAATAAACCCCAATACCCAATAAACTGGATTAGCAGCAAAAGCATGTGCTAAAATCTCATCTTTAGAGAAAAAACCAGCAAATGGAGGTATACCTGAAATGGCAATGGTACCGATCAGCATGGTCATATACGTGATGGGTAAAGCCTTTTTAAGACCGCCCATTTTTCGCATGTCTTGCTCATCACTCATACCATGTATCACAGAACCTGCACCCAAGAAGAGTAAAGCCTTAAAAAAGGCATGTGTTAAAACATGAAAGAAAGCACCTGTAAATGCACCAACTCCTAATCCCAAGAACATATAACCCAATTGTGAAACTGTAGAATAGGCTAACACCTTTTTAATATCGTTCTGTGTCAGCGCAGTTGCTGCAGCAAATAGAGCGGTACAAACGCCGATTATCGCAATGATCTGAAGCGTTAAAGGAGATAATACAAATAAGATATTTGAACGGGCAATCATGTAAATCCCTGCGGTGACCATCGTTGCTGCGTGTATTAAAGCAGAAACGGGAGTTGGACCAGCCATCGCATCGGGCAACCAGGTAAATAAAGGAATCTGAGCCGATTTACCGGTTGCTGCTACAAAGAGTAATAGCGTAATCGTTAAGATCGTCACATCTCCTATTGGGAAACTTTTTGCTGACTCAAACACGGTGGAAAATTCCAAGGATCCAAAATTATTTAAGATAAAAAAGATCGCAATTAGGAAGCCTAAATCTCCGATACGATTCATCACAAATGCTTTCTTAGCCGCGGCACCATAATCACTGTTTTTATACCAAAACCCGATCAGTAAATAAGAACAAAGTCCAACACCTTCCCAACCAATAAACATGACCAAATAATTGGATCCCATGACTAAGATCAACATGAAAAAGATAAAGAGATTTAAATAAGCAAAATACTTTGCAAATCCTCCATCATGTTGCATATAACTTATCGAATAGATATGTATCAAAAAGCCAATTCCTGTTACTACTAATAACATAATCGCACTTAGAGGATCCACTAAAAAGGAAAGTGAGACTTCCAAATTCCCGATTTTAATCCAATCAAAAATATGTTGGCTAATCTTACCTGTTTCACCAAGTGCACGCGCCTCATAAATTGATACAAAAAGAGTACAGCTCAATAAAAACGAAATAAATACGGTACCACTACCGATAAATCCAACTAAACTTTTTGAAAGCACCTGTCGTCCTATTCCATTGATGACAAAACCAATCAACGGCAATAAAGGAATTAACCAAATTAAATCACGCATAGCTAATATCTTTCTTTTTTTAATGCTTTAAATTACCAACGAAGTTTATGTAGTGATTCAATGTCTATCGACTTCGTATTTCGATACACCATAATAATAATAGCTAGACCCACCGCGACTTCGGCTGCTGCCAGAGCCATAATAAAAAATACAAAAACCTGTCCCGAAGCATCATCATGATGAACAGAGAATGCCGCTAATAAGAGATTTACTGCATTTAACATCAATTCAATTGACATCATCATAATGATAACATTACGACGTATCAATACTCCGATCACGCCAATGGCGAAAATCAATCCACAAAAAATCAGATAATGATTTATAGGAACACCTTGTAATTGTTGAACTGCTGTTTCCATTATATTTTTTTTGGTTCTTTTTTCCCCAATAATACTGCTCCAATAATAGCCGTTAACAAAAGAATTGAAGACAATTCAAACGGGAGCAAAAACTCTTTAAATAATACTTTTCCCAAATTTTTCACTAGCCCAATATCAGGATCTTTAGCGACCAATGGATTGGAGATGTCAAAAACTCGTAATGCACCAAAAAGAACAACAACAAGACAACAACCTGCAATAACACCCATCATTTTTACAAGATTTGATTTCATGGGTTCCGTATCTTTATTCAGATTCAGTAACATCAACACAAATAGAAAAAGAACCATAATAGCCCCCATATAGACGATAAAATTAACCGCAGCAAGGAATTGTGCATTAAGTAAAATATAATGAATGGTAAACGTGAAAAACGTAATCACAAGATATAAAACACTATGCACAGGATTTTTCGTGAAGATGGTCATCAGCGCGAAAAAAATCGATAAGAAAGCAACTAAATAAAAAACAGTCATAGGTTTGTGGTTAACTATTCAATTTTGTAATATCAAATTTTGGCTCTACCAATTTATCCTTACCATAAATAAAATCTTTACGAAGATAATCGGCAGTAACATGTGGACCATCCAAATAAATGGCTTCTTTAGGGCACGCCTCTTCACATAGACCACAAAAAATACAGCGCAACATATTAATTTCATACACGGCGGCATATTTTTCTTCACGATACAAATCCTTTTCTTCGTTAGTTCTCTCGGCAGCAGTCATAGTAATGGCCTCCGCAGGACAAGATAGGGCACATAAACCACATGCTGTACATCTTTCACGTCCCTCTTCATCTCGCTTTAAAGAATGTTGTCCTCGAAAGTTCTTAGAATAAGGACGCTGTTCCTCTGGATATTTAACAGTTGGTATTTTCTTAAAAAAATGCTTTAGAGTAATGGACAAACCTTTTATAATAGCTGGAAAATAGATCCGCTCCATAAAATTCATTGGTTGTTGCGCCAAAACTTTTTTTCTATTACTTAATGGTTGCATAACGGTTCCTTTCTATGAAAAATATGTATCCTTAATCAATGTAATTATTCCCGTCAACACAATATTTGCAATTGCTAAAGGAATCAGCATTTTCCATCCTAAATTCATCAGTTGATCGTATCGGAATCTTGGCAAAGTCCAACGCACCCACATAAAGAAGAAGATAAATGCAAATATTTTGACGAAAAATGCGAGAACGCCTATAATCGTTATCCAATTTTCAGACAGTCCTAAGTCGTGCATGAAAGGGAAGTTATATCCTCCGAAATATAATGAGGCCATCAACGCTGAAGACACAAACATATTGATATATTCTGAAAACATGTACAGCCCCAATTTCATGGAAGAATACTCAGTATGATAACCTCCGACCAATTCGGTCTCACATTCTGGTAAATCAAAAGGAACACGGTTACACTCAGCAAAAGCACAAACCATAAAAATGATAAATCCTAAAGGCTGCGCCCAAATGTTCCAATTCAAAAAACCTGATTGTTGGGCTACGATATCTCTTAAAGATAGCGATTGCGTCACCATCAAAAGTGCTATAATCGAAAGCCCCATTGCAATCTCATAACTGATACTTTGTGAAGCTGCTCTAACAGCTCCCATAAGCGAAAACTTATTATTGGAAGCCCAGCCACCTAACATAATACCATACACGCCAAGTGCAATAACGCCGAACATATAAAGAATGCCCACATTCACATCAGCAACCTGTAGTGAGATAACGCGATCACCGATCGTTAACGATTGCCCCCAAGGTATCACCGCAGAACTAATGCAGGCAGTAATAATAGCGATTGTGGGTCCAAGAATAAACAAGGCTTTGTGTGCTCCAGCGGGAATTATTTCCTCTTTAAAGAAAAACTTACCACCATCACATAAAGGTTGTAATAAACCAAATATTCCCGCTCGATCCGGACCATAACGATCCTGCATAAAGCCGGCGATCTTACGTTCTGCCAATGTTGAGTACATCGCAATCACAAGCGTGATCACAAAAACCAAAGTAACAAGGACGAATTTTTCTATGACAAATGACAACTCCATATTATTTCAATTTTTCTGTTCTGGCCAACTGTTCTAAATTTTGTTCCTGCAGTACAGGATCTATTTTGATAACAGCTGGTGGATTAAAGCGTGTATAATGATTAGATGCAATCACAGACTGGTCACTAATTGGGGTCGGTTCCTCTAACTTCCAGTCGATGGTTTCTTTTTTATCATACCGACAGGTATTACAAATAAATTCTTCTACCTCTCCAAACTCATCTTTGCGTGCAGTGACACGTATCACGTCAGGTCCTTTGTACCATAAAGTCACCTTGCCCGAACACGTTGGGCAATCGCGATGAGCATCTACCGGTTTTGTAAACCAAACCCTATTTTTAAAGCGGAATGTTTTATCTGTTAAAGCCCCCACAGGACAAACGTCAATTACATTTCCTGAAAAATCATTCTCTACAACATTTTGAATATAAGTTGAGATTTCGGAATGATCTCCGCGACCAATGATACCGTGCACGCGTCTATCAGTAATCTGATCTGCAACAAACACACATCGATAGCACAAAATGCATCGATTCATATGTAGTTGAATTTTATCTCCTATATCAATACGTTCAAATGTTCTTCGATCAAACTCATATCGCGTCTGCGCAGAGCCGTGCTCAAAACCTAAATCTTGCAATTTACATTCGCCAGCCTGATCACAAACAGGACAATCTAGAGGATGATTAATCAGCAACATCTCCACAATCGCTTTTCTTGCTTCCACAACATCTGGAGAAGTGATGTTCTCTACTTCCATTCCATCCATCACAGTCGTACGGCAGGAGGCGACCAACTTAGGCATGGGACGTGGATCTTTTTCAGATCCTTTCGAAACTTTAACTAAGCAGGTACGGCATTTACCACCTGTACCTTCCAACTTAGAATAATAGCACATAGCTGGAGGAACGATATCGCCACCAATTTCACGTGCTGCATTCAAAATTGTTGTTCCTGGCGCTACTTCTACAGGAATACCATCTATAATAACTTTCAATTTTACCTCTTCTGCCATCTTCGTATCGCGTTTATCACAATCTAATTAAGAAACAATCGGTACTAAAGGATCTGCATAATGCGCCAATCCAAAATTACGAGTCAATGCATCCTCTGGATGATTGATATGCCATTCAAACTCATCTCTAAAATGTCGTATGGCCGCAGCCACTGGCCATGCCGCAGCATCACCTAACGGACAGATCGTATTTCCTTCAATACGTCTCTGTATATCCCAAAGCAATTCAATATCAGATAAATTGCCATGTCCCATCTCGATCTTGTGCAACACTTTCTCCATCCATCCTGTTCCCTCTCTACATGGAGAGCACTGTCCACAACTCTCGTGATGATAAAAACGACTAAAATTCCACGTATTGCGCACAATACACTGATCCTCATCGAAAGCAATAAAACCGCCTGATCCCATGGAACTTCCTGTTTGGAAACCTCCATCAGCCAATGATTCATAAGTCATTAAGCGGTTATTGCCATTTGCTGTTTTTAAAATTAAATTCGTTGGTAAAATAGGAACCGATGAACCGCCGGGGACTACCGCCTTTAACCTTTTCCCATTTGCGATGCCACCACAATACTCATCTGAATAAATAAATTCTTCTACAGATAAGCCTAAATCAATCTCATATACACCTGGCTTTAATAGATTTCCACTGGCCGATATTAATTTTGTTCCTGTACTCCGCTCTATACCGATCTTCGCATATTCTTCTCCACCATCATTAATAATCGGAACAGTAGCGGCAATCGATTCAACATTATTGACTACTGTAGGACAGCCGTATAATCCTGCTATAGCGGGAAAAGGGGGCTTTATTCTCGGATTTCCTCTTTTACCTTCCAAAGACTCTAATAAGGCAGTCTCTTCACCACAGATATAAGCTCCAGCTCCCGGCTGTACATAAATCTCTAAATCATAACCTGACCCCAAAATATTCTTACCCAAAAAACCTGCAGCTTTCGCCTGCTCAATAGCACGTTCAAGAATACGGATCTGAGGCATCATTTCACCTCGAACATAGATATAAGAAGTCTTAGCTCCTAAAGCATAGCTAGAGACGATCATTCCCTCCAACAAAGCGTGAGGAATATGTGTCATCAAATAACGATCCTTGAAAGTACCTGGTTCAGATTCATCTCCATTACACACTAAATAACGAGGAACACCCTCCGGTTTTGCTAAGAAACTCCACTTCATCCCAGTAGGAAAACCAGCTCCTCCTCTTCCACGAAGACCTGATTTCTTAACTTCTTCAACAACATCATCAGGGGACATCGTTTTAAGTGCTTTTTCAACCGCACGATATCCGCCATGTTGACGATAAACATCAAAAGTTTGAATCCCTGGAACATCAATATGTGTTAACAAAAGTTTACGCGCCATATTACTTAGTTTTTGAGCTTAAATCATCTATTAATTGATCAACACGATCTTCGGTTAAGTTCTCGTAGAAAGTGTATTCAGGTCCGATCTGTAAGACAGGCCCATAGCCACAGGCTGCTAAACACTCGACTCCTCTCCATGAAAACAATCCATCGGCCGTCACTTCTCCTTCTTTAACACCCAATTTATGTTCAAGATGGCTCATAATACGTTCCGCTCCGACCAGGCAACAGGGACCAGTTCTGCATATTTCCAAAACATATTTCCCCTGTGGTTGCAATAGATACATCGTATAAAAAGAAGCAACTTCATAAACTTCGATAGGCTCTATACTTAAATAATAAGCGACCTTATCCATAGCATCAGGACTTAACCACCCAAACTCCGCTTGTACTAAATGCAGTATAGGAAGCAATGCCGATTTTTGTCTCCCTTCCGGAAAACGTCCCACTACTTCAGCAAATTGATTTAGCAATGTTGAAGAAAATTCAACATATTCATTATTTTTTATACTAAGCATCTAATTCTCCTGCAATAACGTTAAGACTACTCATATTAAGAATCGCATCCGAAAGCAACATTCCTGCACTCATCGGAGCAAACATTTGGTAATTGACAAAGGAAGGCCTTCTGAAATGTAAACGATAAGGGGTACGTCCGCCATCGTGCACCAGGTAAAATCCTAATTCTCCATTGGCACCTTCGACAGCATGGTAAACTTCAGCCTTAGGGGTATCGACTTCTCCCATCACAATTTTAAAATGATAGATTAATGCTTCCATATTGGTGTACACCTGTTCTTTTGGAGGTAAATAAAACTCCGGTACATCAGCATGAAAAACTCCCTTAGGTTCTTTCTCTATTTTAGCTAAAGCCTGTTCAATAATGCGTAAAGATTGCCACATTTCTTCATTACGCACCATATAGCGATCATAAACATCTCCTTTTGTACCTACAGGGATATCAAAATCGAATTCATCATAGGAACAATAGGGGTTTTGAACACGAATATCATAATCCACACCTGTAGCACGTAAAATAGGGCCAGACCAGCTATAATCTAAAGCTTCTTCCGGCGTAACGGCCGCAATTCCAGATGTTCGCTCTATAAAAATTCGGTTTCGGTCAAATAGCTCCATAAATTCTGTCAGAACCGGAGGAAATCTTTTTAAAAACTCTTCAATCTTTGCAAATGCAATGGCATTGAAGTCTCTTTCAAAACCACCGATACGACCAATGTTAGTCGTTAAACGGGCTCCACATATTTCTTCAAAAATTTCATATATAAACTCCCGCTCCTGCATAACATACAAAAAGCCTGAAAATGCCCCGGTATCAACACCGAGAATACCGTTACAGATAATATGGTCAGCAATACGAGCCAATTCCATTACGATAACTCGCATATACTGGACACGCTTTGGAATTTCTATTTTTAATAATTTCTCAACGGTCATATGCCAGCCCATATTATTAATGGGGGCAGAACAATAATTCAATCTATCGGTGAGCGGGGTAATCTGATAAAATGGTCGATGTTCAGCAATTTTTTCAAACGCCCGATGGATATAACCGATTGTTGAAACACCGCTAACAATACGTTCACCATCAATTTGGACTACGTTTTGAAATACACCATGAGTCGCAGGATGTGTAGGACCAATATTTAAGGTTATCAACTCATCCTGGGGATCATTATCATCGTAAACAGGTTTATTTGGGGATATCTTGGTAATATAATCGTTCATAACTGGTTTCCTTTCTAACGTTAGCGTCCAAAATAGAGATCTTTCTTGTCTACACGGTTGGGGTCTTCTAAAGGGTATTCCTTCCGCATAGGATAAACCTCCATCTCGTCTACATTTAATATCCTCCTTAAATCTGGATGTCCTAAAAACTGTATACCATAAAAATCATACGTTTCTCGCTCCATCCAATTTGCACCTTTCCAAATGGTAGTAGCCGTAGGAATTTCCGGATTTTTTCCGTCTATCGCCACTTTAATCCGAATCCGAATATTATGCACGAGGCTATTCAGATGATACACCACTTCAAATGACTGTTTCTGCTGCGGATAATGAACAGCCGTAATATCTGTCAAGTGAATAAACTGCAATTCCGCATCATGTTTCAAAAAAGTCAACACAGCATGAATAGCATCAATATGTACATTCACTGTTAATAGATCATAGTCATCAGCCAATTGTGACACATCAGCACCGAATTTAGACCCTAACTTCTCCCACAAATAGGTATTATCTAGCTTATTCATAAGTTTCAATTCCGTATTTTTCTAATAAAGCGCGGTATTCAGGTGTATTTCTCCTATTCAATGATTCATTTTTAACAATATCCTGCAAGCGTAAAACGCCGTCTAATATTGCTTCTGGCCTCGGCGGACATCCAGGCACATATACATCAACAGGAATAATTTCATCGATTCCCTGTAAGACAGAATACGTATCAAAAATCCCTCCGCTTGAGGCGCATGCACCAACCGCAATCACCCAACGAGGTTCAGCCATTTGCATATATACCTGTTTCAAAACAGGAGCCATCTTTTTAGCAATGGTTCCCATCACCAATAACATATCAGCTTGGCGAGGAGAAAAACTTGGTCTTTCTGCGCCAAAACGAGCAAGATCATATGTTGAACCCATTGTAGCCATAAATTCGATCCCACAACAAGAAGTAGCAAAAGGCAAAGGCCATAAAGAATTTGAACGCGCCAAACCAATCGCTTTATCTAAACTCGTGGCAAAAAAACCAGCGCCCTCAACTCCCGGAGGTGCTTTGGCCAACTTAATATCGCTCATGGAAATATAATTTAAAGTGGTTTACAGTTGTGTGCTGTCGCACATATCAAAACTAACATTTTCTAGATAAAAATCAAGCTGTTAGCGCAATTTAGAACTATTCTAATCCCAGCTCAAAGCTTTCTTTTTAATGACATAAATGAAGCCTAAAAGCAGCATGGCCATAAAAATAAACATCTGGATCAAACCTTCAAATCCAAATTCTCGAAAATTAACTGCCCACGGATACATAAAGATAACTTCGACATCAAAAATGACAAACAGAATAGCAACAAGAAAATACTTAATCGAGAAAGGCTGTCTTGCATTTCCAACAACTTCAATACCCGACTCAAATGAACTAAGCTTATTTGCAGTTCTTACTTTTGGGCCAATGAGATGTGTGATGATGATCGTTCCAATACCAAATCCAGCAGCAACAATGAGCTGAAATAAAATTGGTAGATAGTCAATAGGTGCACTCGCACTAACTTGCTCCATATCAAAATGTTTATATTGGTAAAACCTAAATTTACGAAAAAATCACCTAAAATCAAAAAAGGGGAGAACAAATGTTCTCCCCTTTTTACTTTAAAATAGTAAGCCTATTTAATACCTTCTAAATAAGATTTAGCATTCTCATTTTCAGGATCTAATTTCAATACTTCTTGGAAACTAGCTTTTGCTTTAGCCATTTCATTTTTACTATATTGGAAGAAACCAATATAAGTGTAAGCATCGATTAAATATGCTTTATTTTTCTCTTGTGTTCCTCTTTCGTTGATAACCTTAATTAATTTTTCGAAAGGAGCCACAAAATCACCCTTTGGAGTTTCCAAATTATCCGTACCTAAAGCAGAAAAAGCTTTGTAGTATAGCGCTGGAACCAAGTATTTCTCTAATACCTCAGGTTTATTCGCATTTTCGATAACAGTTAACTGTGCTTGCGATTTTACAAAAGCGGCAACAGCTTGATCTTTTAGAGCTTGATCAGTTACATTACCTTCCTCATCCTTACTTTCCTGATCCTTTTTAAAACCAATTTGGTAATTACCTTCTCCAGCATAATAATTAGAATCGAAGTAATAATCAGTATCAGGATATTTAGCAATAATCTCAAATAATGCTACTGCAGTTGCAGTCTCTTGATCTTGATATTTTGCAAATGCTGTTTCAGCAACCTCTGCTAACAATTCTTTATCTTGATCAATTGCTTTTTGAATAAATACAATACCCGATTCCACTTTATTATTAGCGACATCAGATAAACCTGCATACATATTATCCAAAGGAATTACACGTAGAGGATCCATTTTTGCAAACATCTTTTGGATATTCTCAGATGCTTTAGCGTAGTCTTTATTTCTAAATGCATTGTATGCTAAATAACGATAAATCTTAGGATCTACATCTGGATTTTTCGCTAATTCTTCAGAAACTGCTCCTAACTCATCATATTGTCTAGCATAAACCAAGAAATCGGCATAACGGATCTTTGCTTCCAAAGAGTTATCACCATTAACTTCTAAATACTTTTTATATTGCTCAACACCTTTTTTATTTAATTCCACATACTTCTCGTCAGATGTACCAGGTGCTTTTGACCACATATTGTAAGTCTCCGCTAATTCACGGTAAGTCGGAGCATAAGTAGGTGACGCTGTAGTAATCTCTGTCAATTGAGCAACTGCCTCATCAAAAGCTTGTGCACCACGAACAATTACTGCAAGTCCAATTTTAGCACGAGTTGAATTCGGATCCAAATCAGTTGCTTCACTATAACTTGAGTAAGCGCTACTTGCTTCCTTCAATCCTCTATAAGCATCTCCTAATGCCAACGGAATAGCGGCATCTTTAGCATTCTTTGCCTTAGCTTGTGTTAAATAATCCAAAGCTTTTGCATAGTCTGGCTCTGGCGCCTTAATATAAGCACGACCAATTTCCAACAATTCTTCGTAATCTTTTTTCTTTAAGTTTGCACTAGCTGCAGAAAATTTAGCTTCAGCCGAAGCCTTATCTTTTTTCAACAAATCAATGTAGCCTAAACCAACGTTATTAATCTGTGATTTTGGATCAGCAGTCAAACCTTGATTGAAGAAAATTGCCGCAGAATCAGGCTTATCATTGACTAAATAAATCTGACCTAAATAGAAGTAATTATCACCAACCTTAGCTTGTTTACTTACTAATTGTTGCAAAATTGTTTTTGCTTTACCGTAGTTTTCTGTTTCAATAGCCGCTCTAGCATCCTTTAAACTTTGTGCACTTGCTGTGCCAACAGAACCTGCTAATAACAGACTAAATAATAATTTACTGTTTGTCATAATCTATTGTTGTACTATTTTATACTCTAATTTAAACTGTTTTCTTCTCTAATAATAATATCACGTCCTGGCATTGTTGCAGGTAAAAGTCCAGCTTTTAAAAAAATACGCTGACCTCTATCTCCTGTCAAAAAGGCACTAAAGCCCAGGCCTAAGCCCATGTTCGGCTGATAATTCAATACATATATAGGTCTTGTAAAAGGATATACACCTAAAGATATATTGGATTGCGAAGGTTTGTAGAACAAACCGTCTTTCTTAGCTCCTAAAGCATTTTCTACGCTCAATGTACGAATTTTATTCAATAATTCAGATTTTTTTTGAGTCATATCCAATATCCAGTTGAAACCTACAATTCCGATACTTCCTTTATTCTCACTCACATATTTGATGACATCAGTATTATTCTCTAAGGCAGAAATCGCTGTTGGATCAATTTTATCGATAGATAGATATTCCTTTAAAAATCGTAAAGTACTTGAGTTTGCATTATCAAAAACTACTTTGTACTTACCTTTAAGTGTGCCGTTTAACAATGATTTAACGTCAGAAAGTGTGATGATAGTATCTGCATCACCAACATTATTTATCAAAGCGATTGCATCACTCCCAATTTGATATTCCTTTGGAACAATTTTTCGGTCCTTAAAGTTTTTCCCCTCAGCTGCTGTCAACTTACGTGTTAAAATAATCACATTTGAAGTATCCGCCAACAAAGCATTTATGGCTTTAATTTCAGGTTTGGCCAACAATTGAATAGTAGCATCTGAGTATGAACTTTGAAATACATCAACCTGTTCTTTAATGATTGGATACAAGGTCTCATCAACAAGCACATTTACCTTACCACGCAAGATATCCTCGCTGGGAGCTGTTGGAGCTTGCTTCCCATTACGATTACAACTCACTAACATTAAAACTCCAAAAATTGAAAATAAAATTATTTTTAAGCTGTTTTTCATAGGGCAATCATTTAATAAATAGGTTGCAAAAATTAAAGCAATTCTAATTTCGTAATGAGACTAGTTAAAATTACTTTGCCACAATCTGACGAAACGAAGGAAAGAATAAACAATCAGAACAACTCCAAACAATGTTCTATATGTTGGATTGATGTCCAAGGGTAAATCTTTCCAAAAAATAACCAGTAAGCCCAGCCCAAAATATAGGCCAAACATAAATAGTCCTAAAATAGACAGAAATCGCTTTATAGGCGATTTCTGTCTGTAATTTGTATTATTCGAATTAAAGTTCGCCACTAATTACTGATTTTGTGTGTTTAAGCGAATAGGTAATGTATAAGCTACACGAACAGGACGACCATTTTGAATACCTGGTTTCCATTTCTTAGCTTTTTTCAACATTCTAACTGCAGCATCACCAGTTCCGTATTTAAGATCGCGTTTTACAGAAATATCTGTTAAACTACCATCTTTTTCAACAACGAAAGATACTTCAACTACACCCATGATACCATTTTCTAAAGCTCCAGAAGGATATTCATAAGTTTCTCCTACCCACTTCATAAAAGCAGCCATACCTCCAGGAGGCAATGGTTGAACCTCTACTGCATTGAAGGAAATTAATCCATCTGGATCACCATTTGGATCACCTTTCTTAACACCTGTAATAGCACCATCCTGTTTTTTAGTACCGAACTCACCACGAGCTACTGAAGAACCTGTTGCGCTACCTTTTAAAGTTAAACGAGCAGGAGTTTTTTTATCATCCTTAAACTCTTCTTGAGCAGCAACTTCTTCTTTCACTTGTGCAGCCGGAGCTACTTTTGGTTCTGGAAAACGTACCAAATCTTCTTTTGGTATGTCCATAGCCACTTGCTGAGGCTTCTCCTCCTCAATCGGAAGTGGTTCTTCTTCTTCTGGTTCAGGTGGTTTAATTTCCTCCAAATCCTCTAAAGTCACTTCAGTAACAACTGGAGGGGCTTCAACAGGTTTATCAGGAAATAAGCTACCTCCAAATAATCTAAGAAGACTCAATAGTACCACAGCAACAACTACAGCCAACAAACCTACGTTTGTAGCTTTAGGAGCAAGCTTACGAAGTTCGTAAGCACCATACTCCTTGTTTCTGCCTTGAAATACTACATCAAGCCATTCCTTTTTAAAAATATCTAATTTTGACCCAATCATATTTCTATAGTTTTCGTGATTTCTATAATAACTAACTTAGTCATTATAAATATTATCACGTTTTAAAACATCTATTTCTTCAGGACTAATCTTCGCAATCATATAACGCTTAATATCTACAATCTTCATCTCATCAAGAATATCAACAAGATCTTTTTGTGTAGACATATCACTAGGTCTGATAATCACGATTACATCTTTTCCGCCAGAAACACGAGGAACGTAAGCTTTTTTCTCAATTAAAACCTTGCGTATTCCATCTGCTCCGAAACCTGTAACCGTTGGACCTTCAATAGGTGCTTTTACCTGTCCATAATACCAAGAAACTTTGTTGTCAGATCCTAATAAAATCGTTACGGAACGGTTATCTGCTGTTAGTACTTCAGATTGTTCATCCTTAATTTTATTTTTATCAGGCATCGCAACGTCCATTGCTTGTGGTTTATTTAAAGACGTAGTTAACATGAAGAAGGTAATTAATAAGAATGCTAAATCTACCATGGCTGTCAAATCGACTTTACCACCGTTTTTCTTAGATCTTACTTTTCCGCCTTTGCCACCCTTACCACTGTCTTGATTTAATTCTGCCATTTATGTCTTTTTATTAAATCAACATTATTTATCTTCAGCACGTAAACCAGTAATGAAACTGAATTTATTTTGCTTTTGATTACGTAATGTTTCGATTACCGCATTAATTGAAGGATACTTTTCCGTTGCGTCAGCTCTGATAGCAATTTTCAATGGTCCTGGATAAACAAAATCCTTTTCCCCTTCTTTTGCCTTATTTACCTCTTCTGCAGCTAAACGTGCTGTTTGTATCCATTGGTATAATTCATTAGATAATGTTTCTGTACTATCGACAGGAATACCATTCTGAACACCAGGCTCAAGACGTTTGCTTGGCTCCATTGCCAACACTTGCTTGATCGCTTTCATAGGAGTACCGACATTTTCCATCAACGCAAACTGGTCGTAATCTTGTTGAGAAAAGTTAACGCCATATCTTGATGACATTTTCTCTAAAGTTTTAACCCTAACATCGCGGTCTGTCGCACCAAAAAATATTTTACCTTTATCTCCAACCGTAATAATACCTACGTTTGAATCTGGTAATTTATCTTTCGTGGTAGACGCCGGCGTATCAACCTCGAATGCTTCCGGTTGTTTCGCTGTAGATGTCATTACGAAGAATGAAAGAAGCAAGAATGATACGTCACACATCGCGGTCATATCAATGGATGTACTGGCTCTTTTTATTTTTGCTTTACCCATTTTAAACTTCTTTATAAATTAATTATTCAATCTCTTTCTATATGATGCTAATGAAACAATTATTCCATAAAATAATTTTCAAAAACATCATATAATTACTATTTGTGGTTCGCAGCGTATGTTTGTACGATTGAGAATCCAGCTTCGTCGATTGAATAAGTTAATTTATCAATTTTAGCTGTTAAGATATTGTACATTACAATCGCAATTGTAGAAGTACCGATACCTGTCGCTGTATTGATTAGGGCCTCAGAAATACCATTTGCTAATTTAGCTGAATCAGGAGTACCACCTGTTGCTAACGCACTGAAGGCCTTGATCATACCTGTTACTGTACCTAATAAACCTGTTAATGTACCGATAGAAACTAATGTAGCGATTACGTTTAAGTTTTTCTCTAACATCGGCATTTCTAATGCTGTTGTTTCTTCGATCTCTTTTTGAATTGCAATTGTTGCTTTCTCAGTATCTACAGCAGTATCAGCAGAAACTGATTTGTATTTTACTAAACCAGCTTTGATTACGTTTGCAACAGAACCTTTTTGTTTGTCACACTCAGCAATAGCTGAATCTAAATTACCGCCATTAATTAATACTTGTACTTTTCTTACGAAATTACCAACATTTCCTGTTCCAGAAGCTTTTCCAATTACAATGAAACGCTCAATAGAGAATACCCATACCATGAAGAATAAACCTAATAAAACCGGTACTACAGCACCTGCGTGATAAACCATTCCTAAATAGTTACCTGGTAAAGGTTGGTTCTCTGGATTATTATCAAGAAAGTTTGAAGGACTACCCATCACAAATTTCCATAAAAGGTAACCGAGAATGAAACAAATGATAATTGCAGCTTGTGCAAAGAAAGAACCTGAATTATTGCTCTCTTGTTTTGCAGCAGGACTTGTTTTAGGTGCGTTTGCCATTTTTCTAATTTTTTAGTTTTTTACTGTTGTTAAATATAATATGTTTTTTTTAATTATATGCTTGTTGTATGTATTCGTTTTAAAATTTGTCAAGCAAATATAGTCTTTTATGCCATATTTAAAATCTTAAAGCGAAATATATTAGAAATATAAAAGAGACTTTAAATTCCCTTTACAATTCCTTAATATTAAGTTATCACCTCAGCGGTTCCGACTTTCAATCTAATGCTACTAATCCCTTTTATCAGGAGAAAGCAATAAATTTTTTACAATGAAAACCATTTTTTTTTTGATATGCAAGAAAACAAACGATTTAATTGCAAATTCAAGTAACCGCTCACTCACCTATCTACATCTATCAAAAAACTTTCAATCTATGTTTAAACGGATATTACTTATTAATTTTCAACCATTTACAACGCGCACCCCTGTTCAATATGACCTGTTTGGGGCTAAAATAATGGAATACTAACCTCCCACCAATTTTACTTTGTATCCTTCAGAAAGTAACAGATCAGCAACTTTCTGTTTAAAGTCTCCTTGTACAACTATTTCAGCATCCTTAGCACTTCCTCCAACACCGCATTTCTGTTTTAAAAATTTACATAACGCTTCCAGGTCTTCTTGTTTACCTTTAAATCCGGTAACTAGTGTGACAACTTTCCCTTTTCGCATCTTACGATCCAATTGAACTTTGAGCTGTTGCTGTTGATTAGGAAGTGTTTCTAGGTCCTCTAATAATTCTGAAAATTGATATTCAAAACTGTTATCTGTTGAATATACAACGCCTTCATACTGCTGTTTCTTATTTTTACTCATAACTTTTTTTAACAAATAACTTTCAATGCCTTAGGAATAATGCCAATATCAAGACTTGAACCCAAGTCAACTGGCTCACCATCAATGTGAACTACCGATTTTACAATCGCTTCAATCTTAATATTTCTTCCCGGAATTATTTCGACGTAGTCGGACTGATCCGCAGACTTATTAAACAAATGAAACAACATTTTTGGTAAAATATACATTGGAAATTGATGAACAATACACACATCTAATATCCCGTCATTAACAGATGCCTGTGGTGCGATGTAAGCGTTATTACCATATTGTGGTGAATTGGCGACAGAAATCATAAACGCTTTACGCTCGTATTCTTTACCATCAATCCATAGTTTATAGTCGCACGGTTTATATTTACTCAGTACGTTTATTGCCGATTTCAAATATCCCAAAGGCCCACGAATATTCTCATTAGCGAAATTCTCGCTAACGGATGCATCAAAACCTAATCCAGCAATATTAAAAAATTTGCGATTATTTATCGTGCCACAATCAACCTCTACAAATTCAAATCGATTTATGCGACGAATTGCAGCAGTCTCATTTAAGGGAATACCAAGATATAAGGCAAGCCCATTCCCTGAACCTTCAGGAACAATACCTAAGGGTATACCGCTCTCTGCTAATGCAGATCCTAACTCATTTATTGTTCCATCGCCACCTACTGCTATCACTGCATCGTACTTTTCTTCAACAGCTCGCAAACCAATTTCGTACGCATGATTGGCATAGGATGTCTCCTGAAAAGTAGGATCAAACTTTTGTAAATCAAGCACATCCAACACCTGCTTCTTAAAAGATGTTTTGCGCTTCCCTCCCGAAATCGGATTGATAACAAACAGTATTTGTTTACGTTTTCCCATAAATCAAATATACGCTTATTCACTAATTTCTTGAAACAATGTCAAAATTCTTAAATACCATAAAGATTGATCCAGCTATTTTAAACTATTCTACAAGAAATCTTTAAACTTAACAGAAAGTATTGTAGTTTTGTGTCGACAATAAAAAATGTGGACTGATTTGCGTAGTATATTCTTAATGAGAATATAACAGGAGATTGCAACCACAGTAAAAAAGTGCTAAAACCATCATATAGCAAGGCTATTTAGTACTTTTCTATTGAAACAACCTCTCCTCGCAAATCCTTATAATATAATATTAAAAAAGGTAATATGGCTTACTTATTTACGTCCGAATCTGTTTCAGAAGGACATCCAGACAAAATTGCTGATCAAATCTCAGATGCACTGATTGACAATTTTTTAGCTTGGGACGAAGATGCACGCGTTGCAATCGAAACTTTGGTAACAACGGGACAGGTTGTACTTGCAGGTGAAGTGAAATCAAAAATATATTTAGATGTTCAAAAAATAACACGTGCAGTAATAGAGCGCATTGGTTATACCAAGTCTGAATATATGTTTGAAGCAAATTCATGTGGTGTATTATCGGCTATCCATGAACAATCGGCAGATATTAATCAGGGTGTAGACCGTAAGGCAAAGCAAGATCAAGGTGCCGGCGATCAAGGAATCATGTTTGGATATGCAAGCAATGAAACGGATAACTATATGCCCCTGGCCTTAGATTTATCGCATCGCTTACTTTATGAATTAGCGGCATTACGTCGTGAAAATAAGGAAATTACTTATTTACGCCCTGATGCTAAATCACAAGTAACGTTAGAATATACGGAAGATCATAAACCAGCACGTATCGACACCATCGTGATCTCTACACAACACGATGATTTTTCATCAGAAGAAGAGATGCGTGAAAAAATTACAGCTGATATTAAAAATATCTTAATCCCAAGGGTTAAAGCACAATTAAAACCAGAACTGCAAGAATTATTTAATGGTGATATCAAGTTTCATATTAACCCAACAGGAAAATTTGTTATTGGTGGACCACATGGTGACACCGGTTTGACAGGTCGCAAAATTATTGTTGATACCTACGGTGGTAAAGGTGCACATGGAGGTGGAGCTTTTTCAGGAAAAGATCCGTCAAAAGTAGACCGTTCTGCTGCCTATGCAACACGTCACATTGCTAAAAACTTAGTTGCCGCAGGTATTGCAGATGAAATTTTAGTTCAGATTTCTTATGCAATTGGTGTAAAAGATCCAATGGGAATTTATGTCAATACTTATGGAACAAGCAAAGTGGAATTAAACGACAGTCAAATTGCCGATAAAATCACTGAAATTTTTGACATGACTCCTTACGGTATTGAAACCAGATTAGGCCTAAGAAACCCAATCTATTCGGAAACTGCAGCATATGGACATATGGGTAGAACCCCAAAAACTGTAACGAAAGAATTTGAAAATTCTAACGGTGATAAAAAAACAGTTGAAGTTGAGTTATTTACTTGGGAAAAACTAGACTTTATTGATAAAGTAAAGACAGCTTTTGGTTTATAGTCATTTAAATTTGGCTACACTCATAAAAAGACAACAGGCCCATCTTTGATGGGCCTGTTGTCTTTTTATGATACGTTAGTTTAATATCTCAACACACAGATTAGATAAGACCTCGTGCTTTAATCTCTAAGTATTTGTTAATGGAATTAATGGTCAGATTTTCTGGTGCTGTATAAATTGTTTGAATTCCGTTTCTATGCAATTCTTGAATAATGAGATTTTTCTCATAAATGAATTTCTCCGCAATAATTTGGTTATATATTTCAATCGTCCTGTGAGGCGAACTTTTCGCGAGTTCATCCAATTCTGTATTTTGAAATACGATAACCACTAAGATATGGGAACGATTGAGCATTCTTAAATAAGCTAACTGCCTATTAAGAGCGTCCAAAGTCTCGAAATTTGTGTAAATAAAGATAAGAGAACGTTTATTAATATGCTTATTCGCGTAAGTATATAAATTGCCAAATTCAGACTCCTGAAATTCGGTTTGAATATGATAGAGTGCCTCTGAAATCCGCATCATTTGATTATTACGTTTCTCTGCAACAACCTGATTACCGATCTCTTTTGAAAAAGTAAGCATCCCTGCACGATCATGTTTCAGAATAGCCGCATTTGATAAAACTAAAGTAGCATTAATGGAATAATCCAATAATGTCATCTCTTCAAACGGCATACGCATCGCTCGTCCAGTGTCAATGAAACTATAAATGGGTTGTGATTTTTCTTCTTCAAATTGATTTATCATCAATTTCTTAACTTTGGCTGAAGCCTTCCAATTCATCCTTCTGTAATCATCTCCTTGCACATAATCACGCACATGATCAAACTCCATGGCTGCACCAATTCTTCGAATACGCTTAATACCCATTTCATTCAACCTGTTGGTCGTGGCTAAAAGCTGATATTTACGTAATTGAATAAAAGAAGGATAACATGGAATGCTTAAGGTATCATTTGTTGCAAACCTTCTTTCAAAAAAACCCAAAAAACGAGCCATAGCACAACATTTTCCAAAAGAATAAATACCCCGACGTGTCAATTTCAGACTATAATGAATTTCCTTTTCTAAGAAAGGGGATAATGTAATTTCAAAATCTTTATCTCGAACCTGTAATTCCACTGGAAATTCTTCTAATATACGAACGAATATCCGACGGGGATACCGACTTTCGGCTCTGATAATAAGTGGGTTGTCGTCACCATTAGAAAATTTTTCTGGATAATTCCGTATCACAGAAACATTCCCTTTATCAGAAAATAAGAATATCAAATCCCAGATCATCACGGCAGTTAAGATCCAAAAAAGAATAGCTACAGGAATAAACAACACTTTCACAAAAAATGAAATAACAAAAAATGTTGCAATGGTCAGCAGACCATAAAAAAATCGATTTGTGAAATACAGTTGTTTGAGCTTCTTCATTATCTCGGAATTTCTATACTAGCAATGATTTGATCAATAATGTAATCTGTTGTGAAACCTTCCATTTCCTTCTCAGGAGTCAGCATAACACGGTGTCCTAAAACCGCAAAAGCAACTTTTTTAATATCTTCAGGTGTGACAAAATCACGACCATTTAGTGCTGCTGAAGCTTTAGCAGATTCCAAAATAGCAATTGAAGCTCGAGGTGATGCACCTAATGTCAAATTAGGATTGTTTCTGGTCTTAGAAATTAAATGAGCGATATAAACCAAAATTTCATCATGTACATATATGGATTTGATCAAACGCTGAAAATCAGCAATTTCTTGCGAAGACACGACCTGTTGAACCAACGCTTCTTTATCTTGCGCCTTTTGTAAGTGATGCTCCTTTAAAATCAACAACTCCTGTTCTTGATCAGGGTAATGAACATCTATTTTAAAAAGAAAACGATCTAATTGTGCCTCTGGAAGTCGATAAGTTCCTTCGTGCTCAATTGGATTTTGTGTTGCAAATACAATAAACGGGGTTGGTAAAAAATAAGTTTCTCCATCAACTGTTACCTGGCGTTCGGCCATAGATTCAAATAAAGACGCCTGAGTTTTGGCAGGAGCACGATTTATTTCATCAATTAAGATGATATTCGCAAAAATAGGCCCTCTCTTAAAAATAAATTCATTCGTCTTTAAATCCAAAATAGAAGAACCTGTGACATCTGAGGGCATTAAATCGGGTGTAAACTGGATTCGTTTGAAATCACTAGCAATTGTTTTTGAAACCAATTTAGCAGATAATGTCTTTGCCACGCCTGGCAAACCTTCAATCAAAGAGTGACCTGATGCTAGGATCGAAATCAATAGCATATCCAAGAGTTGATCCTGACCAACAATCACTTTCTTTACTTCAGCTTTTACAGCTGCCATTTTTTCATATAGAACCGTCAAATCTAAACGATTCTCAAAAGGCATATATTTTTCAAATTCACTCATTACATTTCTGCTTTAACTTTAAATTCTTCTATTTTAGTATTGACATTTCTTAAATCCTGTTCTGTAAAATGACTTCCTTTTTGGCATTGTGTTATCAATTGAATCATTTCTGCTGTTATTTCTTTTGATACACCAGAGCGTTCAGACAAGTTCTCTAAAAATTCTTCTTCATGAATAAGTAATGTATCAACATGAAATTTTTTGCGAATATCATGTAAAAAATAATCAATCTTTTTGTGAACCATATTTTCCGGAGAACCATTTTCATAATATAATGTTGCAATGGTTTCACAGAACTGCTTAGACAAATTAGGTTCTGGAAGAACTGTTTTAACAGCGCGCTGCTCTCTTCTACTCTTAAAAATTAAAAACAATAATAAGCTGACTAGCAGTAAATACCATGCTTGTCTCAATCCCATATGATTTAACAGAACACGAAGCGGTGTTTTCGATTCATTATATTTACTCTTAAAATCATACCACCCAATAGTCTGTCCATCCAAATAGCTAAAAGCTCTGGCGACATATTGATATTGCTTTTGATTGTTCAACAAATAATAATTACCAAATAACTCGGGTGTAATATGTAGCATGATGCTCCCTTTACCTATTTTCAAAGAAATAAAGTTCGGCAACAAATGTTCCTTATAGCGCAAACCACCTAAGATCGTTGCAGACTTTGGTAGTTTGGTGAACGAATAATCCAAAGTACTCTTATTAAAAGAAATAGGTATCCCATCTTGGGTAAGCTCAACTTTTATTTCTTCCTCAATATCATCTTGATTATCATAGAAGTATTCATAATCAACCTGTAACGTATCTAATAATTTTTGATTGATCTGCTCGGCAGCAATAAAAACTTTGCCGCCATTTGTCGCGAATTTTAATATGCGATTATTAACAGCATCACCAAGGTCAAACGCTTCTGAAATAAACAACAGCTGTTCTTTTGGAGCATTAAGTCTATTGTCTGATTCAAAGTAGGTAAATAGATCTTCTTTAATATCGATAACCTTCGCCTGTTTGTCAAACATATGTGGAAGCTCTTCATGGGTCACATAAAGTCCGAAGGGATTTTTATCTTTTTGATCAAATGTTCTGTCCCAAATAATAGGTTTCTTACTCGTTAGATCAATGATACCGATTGCAACGAATACAATTATAAAAATAAATACGCTAAATTTTAACGAGCCTTTCATGAGATTTTAGATTGAAAATTTTTAAAATCTTGTTGATAACGCTCAAAATCGGTAGCAGTTAAATTAAAATCACCAAACCAAACATATTCAAACACCCGAGTGCATTTAATAAACTCATTTTTTAAAACTGAATCTGAAATTTCATTTGCAAAATCATTATTTGTTTTACTATACTTCCACTTGATCACATGAGCATGTGCTAGTTTTTGAATATTTAACAATTGCATATAACGAATAGCGAGAGTATAATTTCTGTCCTTAATCGCATCAACGAGATAGGGCTTTAAATCGGTATTCATCAAATTCTTTTCTACATACCCCAAATTTTGAACACCTTCTGTTTCAGGCTCTTTATTGTCTTTTCTAAAGAAACTGTTGCCTGAATAAATTAATTTATAAAAGATATAAATCAATACCACTAAACCTAATATTCCTAAGAAATAGAAAAACTCTTCATTATAATTAAAAGAAGAATTTGGCATCAAACTGCTTAACCAACGATTGAAACGGGTCATTAAACGATCAAAAAAACCAATTTTATCTTTAATATTCTCAGAATAGATAAACTCTTCGGATTGATAGCGATCCAAGACACTTTTATAATCTGTAATCGTTACTGTAGCAGCACGATTATCTTTCGGAATTTCCTGAAACAAATTCTTGTTCCAGATATCGACGCGTGTTTGTTTTATTGTATCTATACTCGGCATAGCCATACGCGTAGAGTCTTTATTTGCATAGCTAGCTGTCGTGAAAAATAAAAGAATAACAAAAAAATATCTATTCATCATTTTTCCTTCCCAAATTTGCAATCATCGCATAGATACGATCGCCATATTTAAAATCTTTCGCCGTTTCGTAAATAATCCCATTTGCCAGAACACCTCCCATATATAAAAAAATTGTCAGAAGAGTTACAAGGAGCGCTCCTATGGTCATTAACATTTTCCCAAAAGATCCATCGAAAAAAGAGCTATCAAATTCTAAGAAATTATAGGAAATTAGTCCGATGATTAAACCTGGAATGAAAGTTAACATCATCATTACTACTTGAAAAATGAAACTAACAATATAAGTGGCAATACCATATTGAACAATATTCTTTCGAATGACATTAAATGTCTCTAAAAAAGTCGTCGTCAAAGAAAAATATCCTTCCCGATAAAACAAGAACGAGCAGAAAAACCACAATCCAATTATTGAAAATAAGATTCCAATAGCAAAGCTGCCAAACAAAGGAATAAACATCAGAATAATCATGGCTATCCCTGCGGGAATGCCAATTATTACGACGACCAACAAAGAAGCGAAGAAAAATTTCACGTACATACCGATGTGGTTTCGAAATGCGTTCAATAAATCTCTACCTGTAAAGTCCGTATTTTTTTGATTCTTCAATAAAATAAAATATTCGATGCAGATACCGTAAATGTATAATCCTAATAATAAGATAGTAACACACAGAAGACTTACCCATAAATACACGTTAAGATCTTCAAACGAATCACTTTCGGATGAAAACGTAATCTTTGTAGACAGGAAATAATAGAGGATTGTCGTGATACTCAAGGGTATAATAGAAACACTAAAAACTGTTCCGACAAAATGACCCAAAACAATTTTTAACAAATCGATAAAACTCTGTAAAAAATCGCCAATTTTACGTTCCTTCTGAAATTCGAAATTTATTTCCATTGATTGATTTTAGCTAATTGAAAAGGACGGAGAATATAATAATATAAAATCATCACCAATGTAATTATTATGATCAGCAAGCACATGGTCATAGAAATATGATAGTAACGGGTAACAAACCCCTCCAATGTACCAGCAAGTATAAAAAATGGAATTGTACTCGCTAAAACCTTCATTGATAATTTTGCCGCTCGAATAAAGGCTTCCATTCTACTATAGGATTTTGGAAACAAGAAACTATTACCTAACATCAAACCACAACCTCCTGCTATGATAATAACAGAAATTTCTATAGTTCCGTGTATCCATATGGCAGACATCGCCTTTTGTAAAACCCCGTATTCATAAAACATATAATGAAATGCACCTAACATGATACCGTTAGAGAAAAGAATATAACCCGTTCCCACACTAAAAAAAACACCAAACGTAAAAGCTAAAAAAGCTACCCGTACATTATTAATGGTGATCGCTAGCGCAGATCCAAAATTATTCCCTGATGCATAAATGGCAGCAGGATCCCCTTTTCGGATATTATCAATGGACTGATCGACATAGGCATCTCCTAAAATTAACCTCACAAAATTTTCATCATAGTGAGCAGACAAAAAACCAATAATGCTCGCCAAAAGAAAAATCAAAAAAGAAAACAACAACGGCCGCCGCATTTGCCAAACAGCATAAGGTATTTCATATGAAAAAAAATGCTTAAGTTTATTTTCAGAAGCTTTCTGATCTTTATATATTTTTTGATGTGCTAAAATGGCCAACTCATTTAAATAATCTTTTGTCCTACTTTCTGGATAGAAAGTTTGTGCATAGGCTAGGTCATTGGTGAGTTCAATATAATTTGACGCCAGTTCATCGGGATTAACATCAACATGAATGGATAAATTATTTTCAATTGACAACCATTTTTCCTTATTTCGCTCGATGAATGATGCTTCTCTCATGAATATAAATTTTAAACCGGCTATTTCAAATATATGAATAAACTATTAATAAATACTCCACAGAACGTAAAAATAGAATACAATTTAGCTTCATTAGGTTCTAGAATTATTGCTTTTGCTATTGATTACTTTATTATTCTTGTTTATTATATCTTAATAATTGTCATTCTTGACTCTTTCCATATTAATATGGGAGATTCCTGGTTATTCTTTGGTATTCTATCATTATTGACACTTCCCGCCCTCTTCTATCCTCTTGTTATGGAAACCGCAATGTCAGGACAAAGCATAGGAAAGAAAATCATGAAAATTAAAGTGGTTAAGATCGACGGAACCCGCGCCAACTTTTATCAATATTTTGCCCGTTGGACATTTTCTCTGGTTGATATCTGGATGTGTATGGGCGGGATTGCAATTACTTCAATTGCCCTATCCAAATATGGACAACGTATTGGCGATTTATCCGGTGAGACATCTGTCATTAGTTTAAAAGCAAAATTAAACCTACAACAGACCATCTTTGAGGATGTCCCATCAGAAAAAGACATCATCTTTCCGCAAGTAATTAAATTGAGCGATCAAGATGCAAATAAGGTAAAGGATATTTACGATGGCGCTGTCAGAAGGAAAGACTACAATATTCTTTTAGCCCTTACTCAGAAACTAGAAAACATTATGGATGTTAAATCAACGATGCATCCTAATGATTTTGTCAATCAAGTCATGAAAGATCATTATATCTTATTCCGTAATAAATAGAAAAAGCCGCCTATGGGCGACTTTTTCTATTTATTCTTAAAGTAATTACTCCGCAATACTTGCTGCAGAAGTCTGTACCTGACGGTTCACCTTTTTCACCAAACCTTGTAACACATTGCCCGGGCCTACTTCGACAAAAGCTTCTGCTCCGTCTGCTAACATATTTTGAACTGTTTGAGTCCAACGTACTGCACCAGTTAACTGTGCGATCAAATTCTCTTTTATCGTTGCTGCATCTGTATATGGCTTTGCATCCACATTTTGATAAACAGGACAAATCGGCGTGTTAATTTCAACCGCTTCGATTGCTGCCTGTAGCTCAACTTTAGCCGGCTCCATCAATGGAGAGTGAAAAGCACCGCCAACATTTAATTTCAAAGCACGTTTAGCGCCAGCCTCGGTCAAAAGCGCACAAGCTTTATCTACTCCGGCGATAGAGCCAGAAATTACCAATTGACCTGGACAATTATAATTTGCCGCAACCACCACATCATCCACTTTTGCACAAATATCCTCCACAACAGCATCTTCAAGACCTAAAATCGCAGCCATAGTGGAAGGCTCCAATTCACAAGCTTTTTGCATCGCGTTAGCACGTTGTGACACTAATTTCAATCCATCCTCAAAAGACAAAGCTCCCGCTGATACTAAAGCAGAAAACTCACCTAAAGAATGACCTGCAACCATATCAGGCTGAAATTGATCTCCCAAGGCTTTCGCTAAAATCACTGAATGTAAAAAAATCGCTGGTTGAGTAACGTTGGTCTGTTTCAGCTGCTCATCAGTTCCTGCAAACATAATATCGGTAATACGAAACCCTAATATATCGTTTGCTTTTTCAAATAAAGCTTTTGTTTCTTCATTCAGATTATACAGGTCCTGCCCCATTCCTACGAATTGAGCGCCTTGACCAGGAAATACATATGCTGTTTTCATATTTAAAATTATCTGTTCTAATGCACAAACTTAGATAAATTGTCTTTTATATACAATATCATAAAGTCGAATATCAGAAGCTGTACGCGTTACCTATACTTTAATATTTTAATTCATGAAATCGTATACAGTCAATCCGTTTATGCATCTCTTAAATTCCTTTAAGGAATAAAAAAATTAAACACTAAGATTCAGGAACAAAACTCAGTGATGTCATGCGAGCGGGATCTAAAATCTCCCGTGATGTTTCCAATAATTCTGTCGTTGAAATCGCTTTTATTTTATCAATAATAACATCTAGTTCAATAATCTGGTTGTAGTCCATCACATTTTTTGCCGCAGCAATGATCATGCTCATCCTGTTTTCCTCTGAAAGTGCGATCTGACCGATAAATTTGCGTTTTGCTTTCTGAAGCTGTACAGCACTCATCTCCTTTTCACAAAATTTATTAAGCTCCCTAAAAACAAGTTTTTTTGCTTTCTCTATCTTTTCTTCATCTGTTCCCAAATAAATACTAAATAAGCCCGAATCTGAAAACATGGTATAATTAGATTCGATTGTATAAGCTATTCCATATTTTTCACGAATGGAAAGATTCAATATCGAACTCATCCCCATTCCTCCCAGCATATTATTTAATAACAATAAACCTGTTTTTCGGTCGTCTCTAAAACTATATGCATGTGCACCGACCATATAATGGACCTGATTAATTGGTTTAGGAATCTCGACATGCGATACAGGCACCGCAACAACATCATTCCTCTCCCGCTGAATTTTATTTTCAGCAACGGATGCAAAAATTTTATTGGCAAGCCTTTCGACCTGTTTAACCGTATAATTTCCTGTAATCGAAATCACGATTTCATTTGTATCGTAATTTGACTGAATAAAATCATGAATATCGCTTTTTGTAAGTGCCAACAATTGATCCTCAAGACCGAGTATATTATGCCCCAAACCAGCTCCTTTGAATAATAGATCTTCAAAATCATCTACAATAGATTCTTCAGGACTGTCCAGATAAGAAGCCATTTCATCGACAATAACCGATTTCTCTTTATCTAATTCCTCCTCAGGAAAAGTCGAATGAAAAAAGATATCCTCAAATAGATCTAAAGCTTTATCCAAATACGGGGTCAAAAATGATGCATGTACACATGTATATTCTTTTGTCGTATAGGCATTAAGATCTCCACCAACAGCTTCCAAATGGTTTAAAATCTGATTCGTACTTCTACGTTCAGTTCTTTTAAAAAGTAGGTGCTCAATAAAATGTGCAACGCCAAATTTACCTTCTTTTTCATCTCTTGACCCTGCATTGATTAACATACAAGCATGTGTAATCGGTAGGTTTTGCGGTTGAAAAACCACACGGATACCATTGGATAAGCGTATTATTTCGTATTCCATATATTAATTTGGAGATTCTATTTAATTATTTTTAATGCCATATCGCATTATATTTCTAGGATGAAAACCAAAACCTTGACTTTCATATAATTTTTGTGCCGGTAAGTTATGCGGTTCAACCTCTAGCAGAACCAATTTACAGCCCTTGTCCTGAACATATTCTTTGACAAACTCAACAGCCTTTTTACCTAAACCTTTGCCTCTTGCATCAGCATTTAAATATAATTCGTCCAGCAAAGCTACCGTTCCCTTAAATTCAAAGCTAAAGAAATAAACAACAATAATATACCCCAGGACTAAATCATTTTCTTTAATTAGCCAAGACTGCCCCAGCTTTTCATCGTCAAGAAAAATTCTAAAATTTTCTCGGCTTACAATAGGATCGATATCATATCCATCAATTGCATAAAAATCTTGCATCATAGCAACAATGATATCAATATTTTCAGACGTTAATTTTTCAAATGTGATCATAATGCATTCGTTTAGTGGCAAAAATAACTAAATAAAAACAGTCGAATTCTATAACAGTCGAAAAATGACGTGGATGGGATAGATCACCAAACAAAAAATGGTTCTGATCTTACGATCAGAACCATTTTATCCACTTGTTTTTCGATAGGTAGGTGGTAAGCTTACATGCGTGGCGGGCGCATGCCTCCATGACCGCCACCATCTCCTGTCGGAGAGCCTAATGCAAATTTTTGAAATTTATATGTGAATAATAGCATAAAGTAACGTCCCAATCTATTAGTACGACTATCGACAACCATAGATTCACTAACTGTTCTGGAAACATTTGTTTGCTCATTTAAGAGGTCAAATGCCTGTAAGCGCACTGTTCCACGCTGACCTTTTAAAAACTTTTGTTCCACATAAGTATTGATGATAAATGGATTAGCATTTATACCATCCCCATAACCCTGATTGAATTGTTTTGACAAATCTGCCCCGAAAATTGTGGTAGGGGTAATATTTACAGAACCAATTAAGGTTGGTGTCCAAGATGAAATATTAGTGGTTCTATTTGTTAATGAATTTTCAGTATGATTATATTGATACCTAACTCCAGGATTAATCTCCAGATTCTCTGAAGGATTATATCGCAACATTAATCCTTGATTGAATACAATATTTCTAGACACATTTTTCAAACCAATATTATCAAGACTATCTGTTGATGAATAGCCTATTCTTTTGTTATAAGAAACACCTCCCATCAACATGATGTTATACGTCTTTTCTTTCAAAGATTTACCATAATGATAGAAGGAACTAATTCCAAATGGATGATCATTTGATTCATTGAGATAGCGCGTCTCAGAAATTAAAGTAGTATCGACTCCTCCTGTATTACTATTCTTTAAACGGCCCAAATATGATTTATTTAAACTTACAATTTTATTTTCTGCTAAATTTGCATTTACAAAAGCAAAGAAATTATTTCCCTTCTGAAAATCATTTTTACGAAATCTAATATTCATTTGATGATTAAACTCGGGATTTAGATTCGCATTACCCATAACAATACTGGTACGGTTGGTACTCATATCAAACGGAAGAATCTGTGTTACTGATGGCTCAGTTGTTGATCCACTATAATTTAGGGAAATATTAGATTGGCGCGAAAATTTGTATTCAAACCGTGCAATTGGCATCCAGTTCAAGTTATTACGATGAATAGGTACAGATAAATCTGAACTCAAGGCACTACCTCTTAATTGAGACGGTTGCGCGGCCGCACCAATGGAATAAGTTACTTTTTCTCCACTATACAAATAATTAGCTCCAACTCTATGCGTTGTGAACGAGTAGTCATAATTATAATCAAAGTTCAATTTAGGATCGTTAAGAATCTCATTTTCATCTTTATCATAACCCTGTTGTTGGTTTGAATTATCATATTTATTCTTATTGAAGTCATATGTAAATTCTAATTTACCGTTCTTTGACAAAGGTTCTGTGTAGTTCAATGAACCTCCCGCATTCCAACTCTTATTTTTTGCTTCTTGGATAGTTTTCTCGTAGATTGAATTTAAAGAGGCATCAGCATTATTAGGATCTTCCAATAATCGTTGTAATATTGCATTTTGATCCTTATCTGTTTTGGCGTTATTATAATTCATATTCATGAAAATATTACGGCCATTTTCATTCAACTTACGATTATATAAACCACTTATACCATAACGCGGGGCCGTTGAATTTGAAAAAATACTTTGATCTTGCGAATTATTAAATTCCTCATTTCTAAAAGTAATCGAATTTGTTACTGTATTCGCATCACCATCATCAAATCCAAACTGAGGTGTTATTTTAATATAATCCTTTGTCGATGGTTTCCATTCCAGATTGGCCTCGAAACGATGACTGGCACCAATATTATTTGAGTTTGACTTTATACTATCATTTTGCGTGATACCTCTCAAGGTAATCTCTTGAAATTGCTCGGACAAAGTAGTATTATCACTATGACTGTAGCTATAGCTTCCATAAACAGTCAGCTTATCCGAAAAATCTTTCCTTGCATTCAAACCAATTGAGCCCAATTTTGTCAAACCATCTGATCCACCAAACATACCGCCACCTCGACGACCTCCACCACCTTGTTGACGGCGAGCTCCCCCACCGGTAGTATTAAAATCAAATAATGGTGCATTTGTATTATTAAGATTTCCTAAAATAGAAATCTGCTCTCCTTCTCTCATACCCATCCACATACCGGTAGCTTGATAACGGTCTTCTGTACCGTAACCAGCACGTAAAGTTGCCATTTGCCCTTTATTATATTTGGGATCAATCTGGATATTCAAAACTTTCTCCGAATCACCATTTTTGTTGCCTGTTATATTGGCCATATCTCCATAGTCATCAACAATCTGCATCTTCTCAATGATATTGGCAGGAAGATTCTGTGTTGCAGTTTTGACATCCCCACCAAAGAAATCTTTACCGTTAATGCGTACACGTTTCACGGATTCACCTTGAGCAGTTACATTACCGTCTTTATCCACCTCAACTCCCTGTAATTTCTTCAACGCATCTTCGGCCACAGATCCATCTCGTAATTTTAGATCCTTCATGGTATATTCCAATGTATCACCTTTAACAACAATAGTCGGCACACCATCAATAACCACTTCTTCCAATAATTCTGAGGCCGGCTTTAATGTAAAGCTTGGAATAATGTATTTACTTTCTCCTTCCGGATAGGTAAACTCTTGCTCAAATCTTTCAAAACCTAAGTTTGAAACAGAAATTTTAAACTTACTCGCCTTTACATTATTAAAAATAAATATACCGGCAATCGAAGAACTGGTTACTAGGGAATCTTGATCTGAAATCAATTTTACTGAAGCTCCAGCGACAACACGAATCTTGTCATCTTTCAACATCCCTTGAACGGATTTCGTCTGTCCTTGAGCAACCCAGCTCAATAACATACTGCAAAATAAAAGGAAAGTAATCCTCATCATATACATCTTTTTGTAATTATCGGTTCTTATTCTGTGTGGTAATCCCACCAGGCTCAAATAAATCAACCCAATCTTCCCATTCATCTCATGATACGCTGTACTGAATCTTTCTAACATAAAGAATAAAGCCAACAGGTAAACAACGATCGTATACAGCACAGGGTTATATTCATTTGATACTTATACAAAAGAAGAAAATAGTAGTGTTAATAAACGTAAAACCTAAATTTTAACATAATAGTTACAATAAAACCTAATTTCACGACAGTTGGCGGGCTAATAAAAACTTTTTAAAGATGAATCGAAGTATAAAAAATCGTTCGCATTTTGTTCAAAAAATCAAATACCACAATTCATATATAAAGCTACTATAAACACATCCTTTTGCTATTAATAATATATTGTATTTTTGCTACTCAAAAATAAATAAAATGCTATTATCATATTTTCAAGATGAGTTTATAGAGGCGGGTTGTGATGAGGCTGGGAGAGGTTGTTTGGCGGGGCCAGTTTTTGCTGCTGCAGTGATTTTCCCAAAAGACTACCATCATGAAGTATTAAATGACTCCAAGCAGCTTAGTGCAAAAAAAAGAATGCAATTGCGCAGTATTATAGAGCAGGAGGCTTTAGCATATGCAGTAGCTAGCGTTTCCGCAGAAGAGATTGATCGGATAAATATTCATAATGCCTCTTATGTCGCCATGCATCGAGCTCTGGATCAATTAAAATTAAAAGCCGAGTACATTTTAGTCGATGGTAATAAATTTATTCCCTATCAGGAAATCCCCCATAATTGTATTGTTAAAGGTGACGGAAAATATTTATCTATTGCGGCAGCATCCATCTTAGCTAAAACGTACCGTGATGATTATATGGACAATATTGCAAAAGATTATCCTGAGTATGATTGGCTAAACAATAAGGGCTACCCTACAGTCAAGCACAGAAGTGCAGTACTTGCCAGAGGAATAACACCACATCATAGAAAAACCTTTAGAATAACTGATCCACAGCTCAAGTTATTCTAAAGGTTTTTAAAAAATTATTTTTAGCAACAATCTTTCTAGATTGTTGCTTTTTTATTCTTTTTGATTGAGAAGTAAATTGCAACAGCAATCCCTAATCCTAAAATTATGGACGCAATTAATGTCAATATATTACCGAGCTTATGAGATGCCGGATCGAAAATAAACTCGACCTTATGATTCCCACCTGGTAATTGTAATGCTCTCAGAATATAGTCAGCACGTATAATTGGCACCTCTTTACCGTCAACAAAAGCCTTCCAGCCTTTTTCATAATATACCTCAGAGAATACAGCAAATGCATCTGTAGGAGTAGAATATTCATAAACCATTTTATCAGGATGGTAAGAAGTCAGCTTTATCGATGCATTAACGGGCAAACCTAAACTTTTACCGTCAAATTTATCTTTAAATTCTTCACTAACAAAAGCCTCTTTTGAAGGAGTGAAACTACCAATCGCCTGCATCTCCTGCGCATTGTCTTTAACAAATGTTACTTGATCAACAAACCAGGCATTTCCAGCAGCAGAACTTCTACGTTGTATCCGTTGCCCCTTTTGTTCATCTCCTGTAATGACATAACGGACATTAAACATATCCAACACGTCTTCGTTTATAGCTCCATTAAATTGGTTCTCCAAAATCTCCTGAAACCGCATCAATTTCGCAGCATGGTAACCACCTAAAGATTTATGATAATATGACGCACGGGCATCTGAAAATGGATTTGTGGTTAAATCAATGACACGGTAACTCAAATCCTTGTCCATACGAATCAATTGATCGACCTCCCGCTCTTGAAAAGCCTGACCTGTTACCATGCGTTTCTCTACAAATGATTTGTCATTTAAAAAGCGCTTATCGACACTCCAGAGATCAAACAGAAAAACAACCGCCAATCCAATAATCAAAACATTTGCAGAAAGCTTCTTCTTAATAAAAAACCATACTGCTAAAAAGGTAATCAAAACGATGGCAAAAGAACGATACGCATCTGCACTCGCCACTGCCGAACGATCTTTTATTAAATTGTTTAACCACTGATTTGCAACTGCCTGATCACCGACCTGGCTTGTCAGTTGCTCCAGCAATTGCACATCCTCTTTCTTTTTAAAACTTAAAAATAGATCTGGTACAAAAGCAACAAGTAAACAAATAGCACCTAATCCGATAAAAGTATACAGTACTTTCTTATCTAATTTCTCAATTTTATCTGCCTTTGTGATCAACTCATTCAACGTTAACACCGCCATCAATGGAATCAAAATTGCCGCGATCACCAATATCGACTCGACCGCTCTGAACTTATTGTACATCGGGAAGTAGTCAAAGAATATGTCTGAAACCAATGTAAAATTCTTTCCGAACGACAGCAATAAAATTAGGACAGTTGTTGTAAGAATCCACCATTTTAGTCTATTGTTGACAATAAATAGACCTAAAATGAAAAGAAACAATACACCAGCTCCAAAATACCATGGACCAGAAGTAAATGGTTTGTCTCCCCAATAAACCGGCATTCTACTTGCGAATTCACCTGCCTGAACAGTGCTCATTCCCTGTGCTCCAAAAGTAGACTGCAAAAACTTTGCGACATTAGACTTTTCATCCAAAATACCACTATTTCCTCCTCCATACGCATTCGGAATCAAAAATGTCAATGTTTCTCCTACACCTTGGCTCCATTCGTAAGCATATTGTTTATCTAATCCCTTTTCTTTCGAGGCATCCACTTTAGTAATATTGGCGTGACCGCGTGTACTTAATTTACTGTACTCATAAGTCGGAATTAAAATCGAAGCATTCACTAAAATAGCGACAATTACTGCAGCCAACTGTAAACCCGAAGCAATAAAAAACTCCTTGATCTTTTTATCACGAATGGCGTATACCAAGGCAAAGATTACATAAACCATCAATGCGATAAGCATATAATAAGTCATTTGTAAATGGTTGACACGGATCTCAAGAGCCATAAATAAGGCCAACAGAACAGGGCCCCAAACTCTGCTCCCTCTAAAGCACATGATCACCGCTCCTATGACAGCAGGAATAAAAGCAATAGCATACGCTTTTGTGACGTGTCCAGCTTCGATATAAATAAAATTATAAGATGTAAACGCAATAGCAACGGCGCCTAATGCGGCTAGCCATGGTCGAACACGTAATACACTCAATAAGAAATACCCTCCCAATAAATAAAATAAAACGATATCAATGGGTTGTGGAAAAACGGTTTTGACCGCCGCTAAGATATAGGTTCCAATATTATTTTCACTTGCAGACCAGATTTGATAAGTGGGCATGCCACCAAACATTGAATTTGTCCACAACGGAGCTTTTCCATCTTGAGCTTTATAATCGAACATTTCCTTCTGTGCAGCTTGAGCCTGCACAACATCACTTTGTGCCAAAGTCTGCCCTTGCCACACTGGAGTAAAATAAAAGAATACAAGCGCTACAAAAATCGCTATCACGATAAGATGTGCTGAATTTTCCTTAAACCAATTTTTCATTTATATTATTAGGTTATTAAAACTTACGAAAATCAAAAATATACATTTGATTTTACAATTTATATTATTTTCCAAACCCAAGACTTATTTCTCCTATTCCCCTTTTTGGATAAGCTTATTAATATTGGACAATTCACCAAAAAGAACCAATATATCCCCTTCTTCCAATAATGTTTCCGAAGTCGCTATACCCGAAGCCTCCTTAATTTCTTTCTTTTTGATGCTATCTTTTACCTCGGTTATCTTGAGTGTTGTCATGACGATCACTTTAAAAAGATTAGTTAGGTTAGCTTCACGAAGGGTCATTCCAACATATTTTGATGGAACTTTTGTCTCAATAATACTGTATTTTTCAGATACTTTGAATGAATCTACAATATCAATATTGTCCAAACGCATCGCTAGCCTTTCTGCAGCCTCTTCCTCTGGCATAATGTATTCGGCGATTTCCATTGCTTCAAGCACTGTTTTCTGAAGATCCGAAACAATTCTTCCTATGATTCGCTTTACTTTTAATTGTTTCATTAAAGCTACTGTTAGCAATGAAGCTCCTTCATCCTCTCCAATAGCAATAATAACGGCATGGCAGTCCTTAAGCGGTAAAGATGATACTGCCTCCCGGTCTGTTGTATCCAGACAGACCGTATGTGTTACTTTATCTTTTAATTGCTCAACAATAATCAGACTTTTATCCGCCCCGATCACCTCATGCCCCAATTCTGTCAAATGAACTGCAAGTGATCGTCCAAAATGCCCTAGTCCTAAAACGATATATTTCATATAAATTCGATTAATAGAGTATCTTTTCCTCTGGAAAAGTGTAATTTCTTCGTGTTATATTTTTAATAAAAGCCACCAATAATGTCAATGTACCGACACGACCGACAAACATCGTCATCATTACAATAAATTTACCTGCAACACTCAAAGATGGTGTAATTCCCAAGCTCAGCCCACAGGTCGTATAGGCAGATACTGCCTCAAATAACAATGCTTTAAAACTCTTATCAGGATCTGAAAAAACCAGCAGCATAAAACTCACACCGATCGTAAATAGCGACAATAGAATAATGGCAAATGCTTTATGTACAGATTCGCCTGCGATCCGTCTTTTAAAAAGTTCAATATGCTCTTTTCCTCTTGCCAAAGCAATGATATTCATTATAGACACCGCAATGGTCGTAACTTTAACACCACCACCAGTGGAACCAGGAGATGCTCCTACCCACATGAGTAGGATAATTAACAAGACTGTGGGCATGGATACAAATGAGAGATCAACACTATTAAATCCAGCCGAACGCGAAGCATTGGCCATAAAAAATGAGGTTATCCACTCGCCCATCTGCCCCTGTTCCAAAGAAAGAGTCTTGTTCCGCTCTAACAGAAAAAAGAATATTGTTGCCAACACAACGACAACCGCATTACACGCCAGCACTAATTTTGAATTAAAACTGAAGTTCCAAGCTTTATGCTTATAATTCTTCTTCGTCACCAACCGATGATACCAGTAAATACAAGAATCTTTTACATAGGAATAAATATTCAATACGATCCCAAAACCCAATCCACCTAGTATAAATAATACAGACAAAGCCAATTGGAAGTTGTAATTAAATTTATAGCCATCATTGGTGATTCCATCCGTTAGGATCGAAAAACCAGCATTACAAAAAGAAGATACAGAATGAAAAATAGCGAAAAATACCTGATTTCCCAGAGAAGGAAAAAGAGTTGCATCTAGCGTGCTAAAGATTAATAAAGCACCGAGAAGTTCAAATAATAATGTAATAAAAATTATCGTGAGAAGTGTTTTAACCACCGATCCCACTTTATTTTCACCAAGAATTTCGCCAAACATCAATTGATTCTTGAACGAAAAACCACCTGAAAAGAAGTATCCGAAAAAACCGGTAAAAGTCATAATTCCCAATCCACCAATCTGGATCAACACCAGAATAATTGTTTGTCCAAAGAGAGAAAAGTTAGTTGAAATATCTGTCACCGATAGTCCCGTAATACATACAGCACTTGTCGCCATAAATAGTGCATCAATAAAACTCAAAGGGGCTTCTATTGTTGTTCGGGGCAACATCAACAAAACAGTACCGATAAGAATCAATGCAAAAAAACTGATAACAAATAAAATAGTGGGATTAAAATAGAAGTTATCAAAAAACAAGGTACTCTTGGAAAGCTCTGCAATAAACACCAGATAAATACCTAGATAGATCCACTGATCTTTACCGAAAAGATCAACTGCGGGAACACTTGCAAATCGCGCTATTATGATTAAAGCAAAATAGCTTAGGATCACCAGCCCTGAATAATGTTCTACTTCAATTCTTTTCAACGCAAAAATAGAAGAAGCTGTACGAAGTCCTGTCATGATGAACAAAACATAGAACATTGCATTAATGATATGATCGAGGAGGTTTGCAAGATTTGGATCTCTTACATAGCCCACATTGAAAATAACGGCAAAAGCACAGATCATGCTGACATAAAACATGATTTGATCTACAATGCTATTCTTATACTTAAAGACGAATTTTAAAAAACTCAATATTGACCCCATCTGTCACAAACATACTGATAACTTAGGAAAAACAGAACTTCCTGCCCCGATGATCATATTTCACGTGAAACCCTCTTTTTTATTCGGCGACTTTGCTCTCTTCGTCACCTTTTTTCTTCTTAAAAAGCTTCGATACAAAACTTTTCGTTTTGCCAACAACAGTATTGGCTTTCTCTACTGTATGTTGTGCGCGGTCAGCAGTACGCATTAATTTAGCTTCCCGCTCCTTGCTAAGCCCCACACATTGCTTTATTCCATCCAATAGACTTTGCCAAAGGGTCTTAAAAAAAGTGTGGTCAGCATGCCTATGCCAATTGACCTTTCCAATAATATATTCTCCAGAAAGGTTTGGATTACTACCGTTAACCAAAAGTTCATTCACCAGTAAAGAGATAAAACCTTTTCTTTTAACAGTCCCATCTTCTTTCTTCTCTAAAATGGTGATTTTTAGATCATCATAATCAAAATTAAACTTTCCCCAATTTCTGTGATCGGTTGCTTCCATATCAAAAGCTATTTTTTTGATATTTCCCGAGGCTATTTCTACATTTAAGAGCGGCTTTAAAATTTTATTAAAGGCTGGTGCCTGCATTGCTCCTACTGTTCCTTTATAAGTATGAAAACCTGTTTTCGATGTCATATCAAATCCGAATAAAACATGTAAACGCCCACTATTCATCACTTTTGTCAGAACATCGACACGCATCCACTTATTTTTAGCCAGACTTGAAACATCATTGGTCATGTTACTAATAGTCGCATAACTCTTATCGAAGGTAATCTTCCCGACCTGGTTATATTTACCACTTAACTCCGAATAGCTTATATCAGCATTTTGTACCAATACCGTATCTATTGCTAATTGCGTTTTCATATGCATTAAAGCTTGATGCGGAGATCTTCCAACTTTATTTACAGGTGTTGATTTATAATGCTTGTCCGAATAAATATCCAAGAGTCCATTTTTCAGTTGCGCTTTTCCTGCATAGATCTTCTTATTACGTAACAAACTATTAAAATCAAAAGATTCAAAACGAACCGTGTCGAATTTCATGACAACATAGCTTCCTCCTTTACCCTTTGCTTTATAATAGGCCGACTTACCCAAAATAGGTTGGTAAGCCACCTTTGTCAACATGATATTACGATCCCTAGTATTGATTTTTAATTGATCAAAATCAACCTTATAAAATCCATCAGGAGTTTTATAAGTAAATGCAGGAACTTCTATATCAACCATTTTGGTATGATAGAAACGTGTCGCATCGGAAATTGATGTCGAGTCGACCAAAACATCCTGAATCTTTATATTGACTTTCTTGATCTCAAAATCTTGGTAGATACTTTTTTGAATCTGCGAATATTTAAAATTGACCTTATTCAAATCGATTCCGGTTATGCGGATTCTTTTTAGGGTATTCTTTATTTTATCATATAAGGGTTTACTCTTTTCTGTAGATGCTGTATCATTATAGGAATGATACTTATTGATCATATGGACACTCGGAGTATCTAAAACGACATTCTTTAAATAAAGCTCTTTATTCAGCAGCATATCCCGTATAGAGAAATTACGAAATTTTAATTTGGCGACTTCGATTTGAAAACGATTATCAGGAGCTTTATTTATTCCTTCTAGTCGCGCATAAACATTGCTGTCCGAGCGTAAAACCAGATTGCTTATCGTTACATTTCCTAAAGCAAGATTAATATCCAAGTCATCATAATCAACCGTGTACAAACTATCGGTAGATGCGAGCACTATTTCTCTGAATTTTTGGTCTACAATTGGCTTCCAATGCACACTAAAATACCAAACAACCCCACCAAGCACAATCAACAGTATTACGAAAATACCGATTATCCATTTCCAAACAGCCTTCATGTAAAACGCGCTCCTCTTTTAGTAAATTTATTTGGTTATTTTTATCTAATACAAAACAACTTATTAATACTTTTGTTTGATTTTCAATAAAAGTAGATTAGTATCGATTCTTTCACTTGGTCCCAAATTCATGACACCATATAAAATAAAGCTGTTCTTCTGTATCTCGCTTAGTATAATATTACACATTTCCTGTCAAAAAAAAGAACCCTCCGTAGGCTTTTATTATTGGAAGACAAACTATAAGTCCGACACCTTATCACAAAAGATGATACAAGATCTAAAATCAAATACATTATTCGTTCGTATAATGGATATTGATTTTACTGATGGGGGTATTGAGCCCGTTCCCATCTCTCCAATTTCTTTTGAAAAAACTCTTCCATCAAATCAAACACTTGTGCCTGTTGTATTTATCAACCAAAGAATATTTACAGAATTAGATAGTCTCCAGATTAGAGGACTTGCACATAAAATGATACCTTTTGTATCTGAAAAGGCTAAACAATCCGGAAAAGAAGACTTTAAAGAATTACAGATTGATTGCGACTGGACTAAAAGCTCCCGTGATAAATTTTTCTATCTGCTAGAATACCTACAAAAGATACCTGAATTAAATGAAGTGACGATAACCACGACATTAAGGCTTCATCAAGTTAAAAATATTCAGTCCAGTGGTATACCTCCTGTAAAAAGAGCAACACTGATGTGCTATAATATGGGAAATTTAAGACAATTTGGAGATCATAATTCTATTTTAAATCAGCAAGATTTAACAACTTACCTGAGTGGAACTCTTAAAGACTATCCTTTAGAATTAGATATTGCTTTACCCCTATTCGATTGGTATGTAGCCTTTCGCGATCATCAATATATTGGTATTTCTAAGTATATCGACAAGAGCGATTTGGATGATAAATCACTCTTTACAAGAAATCCAAAGACGGAATTATTTATTCTGAACCAGGACTTACAAAAAGCGAATCTAAAAAAAGGAGATGTGATCCGTCATGAATTTATAACGAAGGAACAGTTAATTGCAACCGCCAAATTTTTAAATAAAGAACTTCAAGGAAAAGAGAAAAGAATCATCTTCTACCATTTGGCCCCAGAAGTTTTATCGAACTATAATTATGCAGATTTACAAGAAGTTATTGCTGCTTTTTAGCGCTACATTTATGCTCTATTTCAGTGAAATTGCGATTAATATCGCTTGTGGTCCCGAAATAGACCCTTATGACAATCAACAGACCTATTTCCTACCAAATCTGGAAGATAATAGCTACTCCGCTTTTCAGTTTATTCCCTATCAATTTCTATATACAGAACAGGAACCTGTACTGGAAGCGTCTGTAAATGTTACAGACTGGGTAAATCATTTAGGAAAAAATGTGAAACCAGATGATCTATACGCAGTCATGTACCAATCAAACCCGGAAACAATACAGGTTTTAAAGAATACAGCAATCCTGGATAATCTTCCAGATTCACTTCGAAATAACACATTTATTCAAAGTCTATTTCTTCCTAAAAATAAAAAGGAACTCGCTTACTTTCATTTTACAAAAGAGCAAGAACCTGTCACCAATATTGCACAAGACCCTTGGAGTCCTGATGAGCGTAATTTCGATGAAATAAAGCAATTTGCGCTTGAGGCAGAAAGTAAAATTTCGGTCCATAAGAACAATAGTTTCTTATTATTACGTTACGCATATCAAGCGGCAAGATTATTTCTTTTTGCTAAAGAATATGAAAAAAGCATCACCGTTTATGATAAATACATCGCTCGGTCAAAACTGAAATCTCCCGTATTAGGTTGGGCATTATCCAATTATGCAGGTGCTGTCAGGAAAAATGGTGAACCTGCAAAAGCTGCCTTTTTATTTTCTAGCGTATTTACGCTATCGCCCGAAAGAAGAATACTCGCGTACAACAATTTTCATTATATACAAGCAACTGATGCTGAAATTTCTGCCTATACCAAAACTAAAGCAGACAAATTCAATATCAATGCAATCATTGGTTTCAATAACCCAAATAGTACTATTGAATATCTCGAAAACTGTTATAAGCTGGATCCTGCTAATACTATAAATGCCGTACTCCTCACACGGGAGGTTAACAAAATAGAAAATTTCTTCATTAAAGACCATACATTAGGTTATAATATATCGCAGTGGTATCATGATGAAAACAAAGAAGAAATTCAAAAACACCTCCAAAACATCCGAGAACTTGCGCTAACCATGTATAAGGATAAAAAATATATTCAACCACAAATAGGCTTAGTTACAGCGGCCTACTTGAGTTGGCTCAATGCCGAAAATGATCTCGCAAAAAAATACTTAAAGATGGTAGAGCCCAAATCTTTAAATGAAAATCTGAAAGATCAGTTACGCATTACAGAAATGTTAACCTTATTGACAGATTGGGAAAAAGAAAAATCCTTAGATGAAAATCAATTGATTGCAACACTGAAGTGGTTGCAGGAAAAAGCTAAGAAGGAAAAAAACATGGAAAACAATAATTCATGGAGTTCTTTTGAGAATGGTTCTTACAGTCTCATTTCAAAAAACATCATACAAAATATCGTTGTTAACCAATACCTTACCAAAGGAGATACCGCACTGGCAAGTTTAGCAGCAGTAAAGGGAGATATTTTTTATAACCATGGATACGTTAATGACACACTTGAAAACAACATGCAATACAGTACCATTCGGTTTTGGCAAGAAGATTTAACTCCCAAAACCTTAATACAAGTTCAAAGGTATATACAGTCTCCTGAAAAACAGACGAAAATGGTCCAGTTTCTACTTGAAGATATTAAAAAAGTAAACAGTAATTATTTAACTGAATTGATAGGGACAGCATATTTAAGAGAATTAGACTTTACAAATGCCGTAAAAACTTTCAAAAATTTACCAGGAACCTATAAATCAAAAGAATACAGCAATTGGTATGCGGAAGAAACAATTGCTCCAAATCCATTTATCGTTACGATCAATGATTATCCTAAAAAGATTGGACAATCAAGTATGACAAAACTTGAATATGCAGCTCGAATGCTCAAGTACCAGACATTAATAAAGGATGAACAAAACAATGGTAAAAAAGCCGATTACTATTTTCATATGGCTAATGGCATATATCAAACAAGCACCTATGGTAATGCCTGGTCTTTAGTATCGTACAGTTGGTCATCATATGACAACAATGCCAAACCAGACAGGTATTGGGAAAGAAACTACAAACAGGCAAAAACTGCAAAAGAGTGGTACCTAAAAGCTCGAGAATTGGCTACAAGCCTGGACTTTAAAGCCAAGTGTACCTTTATGCTAGCAAAGTGCGAACAGAAAGACTTCGAGTTAAAAGACGACATGAGATGGACATACTATGAAAATAGTAGTGAAAACCCATTTTACAAGTTCTCATTACATAATAAATACTTTCATCAATTAAAATCACAATACAGTAAGACTGCATTTTACCAAACTGCAGTCCACGAATGTACTTATTTAAGAGACTTTATAGCCAGTAAATAATACATTTACATCCGATTGTTCTCGTTATGGTAGATACTTAAATAACTATCATAACGAGAGGATTCGATTTCTCCCTCTTCTACAGCTTCTATAACGACACAACCTGGTTCATTCACATGTCGACAATTGTCAAATCGACATTGGTTCATTAGCGCTCGCATTTCTGGAAAGAAATGTGATAATTCCTGCTTTTCGATATCGACAATTCCTAACTCACGTATCCCAGGAGTATCGATTAATTTTCCACCAAAAGGAAGGTCATACATCTCTGCAAAAGTTGTGGTATGCTTTCCTTTATCAGACCAGTCTGAAATATCACCTGTCTTAACGGCGTATTCTGGAACAATTGAATTCAGTAATGTAGATTTTCCTACTCCCGAATGTCCAGAAATTAAAGTGGTTTTATCTTTAAGCACTTCCTTTAATTGATCTATATTCATGCCGTTCAAAGCTGAAACTTCGTAACATGGATAACCGATTCGTTCATAAATACTCTTATAGTCCTGTAAAATAGCTAGTCCCTCATCACTGAACAAATCCAGCTTATTGAAAATCAAAACAGCAGGTATACCATATGCTTCTGTAGTAACTAAGAAACGATCGATAAAACCAAGAGAAGTAGGAGGAGAAGCCAATGTTACAACTAAAAAGGCTTGATCCAGATTCGCACCAATAATCTGTGTTTGCTTCGAAAGGTTGACAGATTTACGGATAATATAGTTACGTCTAGGTTCCAATTCATTGATAACAGCACTTTCAAGATCCGGTTCTACTTCAAAATGTACCCAATCTCCAACAGCAACAGGGTTAGTACTTTTAATACCTTTGGTACGAAATTTCCCTTTTATACGACAGTCATAACGTTGTTCATCCTCACCCAGCACCTGATACCAACTACCCGTAGATTTGGTTACTAATCCTCTCATATAAGTTCCTTTTGTGCATATATCATCTTACAAAAATCGTAAAAATTTATTAAACTTAAGGTTTATCGTTTTTATTATCTTTGTAAGAGTTACCTTAAAATTAGCATTCGTGAAAAAACTATTTCTTCTAGATGGAATGGCCCTGATTTACAGAGCCTATTTTGCATTAAACAAAACACCTCGTATTACCTCTAATGGTTTAAATACCGGTGCGATAATGGGATTTACTAACACTTTGTTAGAAATATTAAAAAATCAGAAACCATCTCATTTAGCAGTAGTGTTTGATACTGAAGCACCCACAGCACGTCATATTGAATTTGAATCGTACAAGGCACACCGCGAAAAGATGCCTGAAGATCTTTCAGCATCAATCCCCTATATCTTCAAATTAATCACCGGTTTTAATATCCCCATTATTACAAAGGACGGTTACGAGGCCGATGATATCATCGGAACGCTTGCAAAAAAAGCAGAAAAAAAAGGCTTCACCGTTTACTGTATGACGCCAGATAAAGATTTTGGACAGCTTGTGTCTGAAAATATCTTTATCTACAAACCTGCCCGTATGGGTAATGGTGCTGAAATACAAGGGGTAAAAGAAATTCTTGAAAAATGGGAAATAACAGACGTCAATCAGGTGATCGATATATTAGGTCTTTGGGGTGATGCTGTTGACAATATACCCGGAATACCGGGTATCGGTGAAAAAACAGCTAAAAAATTGATCCAAGAATTTGGATCAATGGAAAATATCATTGCAAATGCAGATAAATTGAAAGGCAAACAACGTGAAAACGTTGAAAATTATGCTGAACAAGGTTTGATTTCAAAAAAATTAGCCACCATCCTGCTGGATGTCCCGGTAGAACTTGAAGAAGAAAACTTATTAATAGAAGAACCTAATAAAGAAATACTAGAACCCTTATTCAACGAACTCGAATTTAGAACAATAGGTAAACGTGTTTTTGGAGAAACCAATAGTGTAGCAGATGCTCCTAGAAGTACAAATGGTCAAATGGATTTATTTTCATTGCCACAACAGACAGATACAGAAGAAGGAGTACCGTACACAGGGCCAGTCAATAGCCTTGAGAACACTCCACATGATTATATTTTAGTGAATACCAAAGAGGAGCAAGAAGCACTAGCAAAACAACTAGCAACACTTTCCAGCTTCTGTTTTGATACTGAATCTACGGGTTTAGATGCTAATTTGGCCGCTATTGTAGGTCTTTCTTTTGCTTTTGAAAAAGGAAAGGCATATTATGTGCCAACCCCCGCGGATCGTGACCAAGCGCAGGAGGTGATCAATATTTTTAAACCTGTTTTAGAAAATGAACAAATAGAAAAAATAGGGCAAAATATCAAATACGACATTTTGTTATTAGCGAGATATCAGGTAGCAGTAAAAGGCCCTATTTTCGATACGATGCTGGCGCACTATTTAATTGATCCGGACACCAGACATGGTATGGATGTACTTGCCGAAAACTATCTTAATTATAAGCCCCTTTCTATCACAGAACTAATTGGTAGCAAAGGAAAAAAACAAGGTAATATGCGCGATGTTGAGCTGGAGATCATCAAGGAATATGCCGCCGAAGATGCCGATATTACTTTACAGCTCAAAGAAATCTTCAAACCACTACTGGAGGAAACAAATACGCTAAATTTAGCAAATGAAGTCGAGTTTCCATTAGTATATGTTTTATCAGAGATAGAACGAAACGGTGTTCGGATCGATACCGATGCATTACAACAGTTCTCACAAAATCTTGAAATAGATATCCGACAATTGGAGGAGACTATCTATGAAAAAGCAGGTGTTAATTTCAATATCGCTTCACCAAAACAACTTGGAGAAGTGCTTTTTGATAAATTAAAATTAGATCCAAAAGCGAAAAAGACCAAAACAGGTCAATATAAAACAGGCGAAGATGTTTTATTGGCTTTAGCTTATAAATCGGATATCGTACAAGATATATTAAGTTTTAGACAGCTACAAAAACTAAAATCGACCTATGTAGATGCACTCCCTGGTTTAATTAATCCTGATACCGGTTTAATTCATACTTCATACAATCAAGCTGTCGCTGCGACCGGCCGTTTAAGTTCAACCAATCCCAACTTGCAAAATATTCCGATTCGCACAGAAAGAGGCCGTGAGGTTAGAAAAGCATTTATTCCGCGTCATGAAAATAATGTTATACTCTCTGCCGATTATTCTCAAATTGAACTGCGTCTCATTGCAGAGTTGAGTAAAGATCCAAATATGATGGAAGCATTTACTTCCGGTCATGACATTCACCGCGCCACAGCAGCCAGAGTTTATGGTTTAGAGCTAGAGGAGGTAACATCAGATCAACGTAGAAATGCAAAAGCAGTAAACTTTGGTATTATCTATGGGCAATCTGCATTTGGGCTATCCCAAAGTCTTGCTATTCCCCGCAAAGAAGCAGCAGAAATTATTGATCAGTACTTTAGTCAATATGCCGGGATAAAAAAATACATGAGCGAGGTTTTAGACTTTGCAAAAGAAAATGGATATGTGGAAACAATCCTCAAAAGAAGACGTTATTTAAGAGATATCAACTCGGCCAATATGACTGTTAGGGGCTTTGCTGAACGAAATGCCATTAATGCTCCTATTCAGGGATCGGCAGCAGATTTAATTAAAATAGCCATGCTTGGAATCCAGAAAGCGATTACCGAGCAGGGATTATCCGGCAAGATGATTATGCAGGTACATGATGAGCTTGTTTTTGATATCCCAGAAAATGAGGTAGAAATTTTTAAAGAAATCATCCAAACAAAAATGACGACCGCGATTAAGACAGAAATTCCACTGGTAGTAGAGATTGGACAGGGTAAAAACTGGCTGGAAGCACATTAATAACATTTTGTAAACAAGAATTATGAAAAAATTTCTGTTCATATTATCATCCTTGATTTTGTTGCTAAATTTTGCCTTTGGACAAGAAAAAGCAATCTATTATGAAAAATTAGATAGCAATATGTTCCGATTCTATTTTGATAAGAATTATTATTTAGCTGACAAATCTTGTGAGTTCAAATCCATAGAACGTGTTGCGACATTAAATCCGAAGACGCAAAAATTTGACGGTGCATTTAAAGACTTTAATAACAATGGCCGCTTAATTCTAGAGGGAACCTATATTGACGGAAGTAAAGAAGGTCCTTTTAAAGCTTATCATCCAAATGGGATCGTAAAATGGGAAGCGATATTTAAGAATGATATGCCGATGGGTAACGTTATACATCGTTACCCAAGTGATAAAGTGGCTATGGAGCTTTTGTATACCGATAGCGTTATCTTGATTCAGGATTTTTGGCTTCCAGATGGAACACAGAAAGTAAAAAACGGGGAAGGAAACTACTCCTTTTCAATACCATTTGAAGGTTACAATCAATATGGTTTCGAATATTATCTTGGAAAAGGAAAAATTAAAAACGGCAAACAGGATGGAAATTGGCAAATATTGGGTCATGATAGAGGAGGAAAGGAAACGTTAATAGCTATAGAAAAATATCAAAACGGCAATCTACTAATCGCAGAGGATTACTTTTTAGACAATAATTACCGAAATAGTAAATTTGGCATTATTCCCTATGATAATTTTTCTAGAGGAGAATTTCTTACATTCAAAGCATGTAATTTTGACGATTTCTCTAACTTCAATATGCTCATTAGTAAAGAACTAACCAATTCAATGATCCTAATCAGTGCTGAAAACTTTACAGAAGAGAGTTTTGAATACAAAACTAAATTAGATAAAGAAGGGAATCCTTCAAAAGTAGATTTTATAAAAAAGACATCCTCTGAAAATCTTAATAACATACTAGAACAATTAATTGCGGATATCAGCTTCTATTATCCATCATTAGAAAATGGTAAACCAATAGCTGATATGATTACAGTGACAGGTAAAATGTACAAAAATTCGGAAGGTAAAATTGAAGTCTTACCGATAATAATTCATCGAGAAAAAGGACAATAGGACTATTTGATTATATTTGCAAAAAACTTATAGACATGAAATTTCACAAAGAAGGATATACAAGTCTGGCAATTACTGTTTTAGTAATATTTATTGCTAACGCAATCGCGGACTACTATGATGCTCCTGAAGTTATTAAATGGATAATTTACATCCTTTCAGCATTTCTTTTTATTACGATTGTTCAATTTTTCCGTAGTCCAACAAAACAAATCGTTGTACAGGAAGGAACGATCTTATGTCCTGCAGATGGAAAAGTTGTTGTGATTGAGGAAACAGAAGAGAACGAATATTTTCATGACAGAAGATTACAGGTTTCCATCTTCATGTCACCTATAAATGTACACGTAAATCGTAACCCGATTTCTGGAATTGTCAGCTATTTCAAATACCATCCAGGAAAGTTTTTAGTCGCTTGGCATCCAAAATCTTCAACAGACAATGAAAGAACAACAGTAGTTGTTAAAAATGCTAATGGCGTAGAGGTTCTTTTTAGACAAATTGCAGGAGCACTTGCCCGTCGTATTGTTTGGTATTTAAAAGAAAATGATGCTGTTACACAAGGTTCGGAATTTGGCTTTATTAAATTCGGATCACGAGTAGATTTATTCCTCCCCCTGGGAACACAGATCGATGTCAATATTGGCGATAAAGTAGTGGGAGGTAAAACAATCATAGGAAAATTATAACAATTTATTAATAAAGGAATCACTAACTTAGGCTTTGGTATTTTTACTAAAGCCTTTTTTATTACATACATGAATTTTAGACAGCTTGTTTTAAATTGTTCATTAGCCGTAGGATTAGCTATTTCTGCTGTTAGTTTTTACTATCATTCGGACTGGAAATCTTTCCTCATTATTTTCGCCGTTTCTACGCTGATCAGTTTTCTCATGTTCAACTTTGTATTTGAACGCTATATTTATAAAAGGATCAATACCATGTACAAACTGATTCATAACCTAAAATTAGGTAAGGATCTAAAGGACGCATTGGGTGAACATGTTACAGCAGATCCTATCGGAGATGCAGAAAATGAGGTCAAGGCATGGGCAAAAGCAAAGAAAATAGAAATAGAACAACTTAGATCACAGGAGAAGTTTCGAAGAGAATTTTTGTCAAATGTGTCACACGAGTTTAAAACCCCCTTATTCTCCATACAAGGATATATAGAAACATTACAGGATGGGCTGATGGAAGAGGATATCGAGATGGCTAAGACATTTCTAAACAAAGCATCTAAAAATGTAGATCGTTTGAATTACCTCATTCAAGATTTAGACGAAATCTCAAAACTTGAATCTGGTAAAATGGTTTTAAATATCGAAAAATTTGATATCGTAGAACTTATTAAAGAGACAAAAGAATCTCTGGATGACAAAGCAAAAGCACATAATATAGAGATTCAACTAAAAACTAAACCTGGTACTCCCTACTGGGTGAAAGCCGACAAGCATAAGATTAGTCAAGTACTTGTCAATTTAATTGAGAATTCCATTAAATATGGTAAGAACGGGGGCAAAAGCCAAATCAGGATATTCCCGCTATTTGAACAAGTTTTGGTGGAGATAACAGATGATGGCTATGGAATTGAAGAGAAAAATCTAAGCCGTGTTTTCGAACGATTTTATAGAATCGATAAAAGTAGATCTAGGGGAATAGGTGGCTCTGGCCTTGGTTTATCCATTGTTAAACACATTATTGAAGCCCATCAGCAAAATGTAAATGTAAGAAGTACAGAAGGTATAGGTACAACATTTGGGTTTACTTTAGAAAAAGTTTCGCAGATCTAATGTTAACAAAACGCAACTTAACATTCCTCAAAACTTAACATTAACTTAACATTAACTTAGTAATTTCGCAAAAAATAATTAATAATGATATGTCTTTAAATAGCATTTTTCAGTATTTCGTTCCTAAGGATAAAAAGTTTTTCCCTTTATTTGAACAAGCAGGTAGTAATTTGATAGAAATGTCTAAGCTACTTAAAGAAGCCGTTAACGCTAGTGACGCGGAAAAACGTAAAGAAATCGTTCGCAAAATCGAAGATTTAGAACATAAAGGTGACAACATCACACACCAAATACACTTAGAATTAGGTAAAAATTTTATCACTCCTTTTGACCGTGAGGATATCCACGCATTAGCAAGCTCACTAGACGACGTTGCTGATTTCATTAATGGTGCTTCTAATAAAATGGATCTATACAAGGTTCAAAAAGCAACTGAGCCCATGATAGAAATGGCGGATCTGATCGTTGAGGCTACTGACCATGTTGCAAAAGCAATTTTTGAATTAAAAGATTTAAAAAATATTCGTAACATCACAGATTCTTGTGTTCGTATCAACAGTGTTGAAAATAAAGCTGATTATATATTTGACAAAGCGGTAGCTGACTTATTCGAATTCGAAAAAGATGCGATTACTTTAATTAAACACAAAGAAGTATTATCTGCAATGGAAGACGCTACAGACAAATGTGAAGACGTAGCAAACGTATTAGAAAGCATCTTGGTTAAAAACGCATAATTGCGAATTTAGCATATTAACACATTCATATTATGATGTCAACATTATTAATTGTTGTAATTATACTAGCGATTGCTTTTGACTACATTAATGGTTTTCATGATGCGGCCAACTCAATTGCTACAGTTGTTTCAACAAAAGTACTAACCCCCTTTATGGCAGTATTGTGGGCCGCGATTTTCAACTTCGCAGCTTACTTTTACTTTACCGACCATAAAGTGGCCAATACGGTTGCAAAAACTGTATTAGAAGAATATATTACATTAGAAGTTATTTTTGCTGGTTTACTAGCCGCAATAGGTTGGAACCTTTTCACTTGGTACTATGGTGTACCATCTAGCTCTTCTCACACACTTATTGGTGGATTTGCAGGTTCAGGTATGGCTTATGCTTTCATTGTAGGTGGAGATCCAATCCATGCGATTAATATTGATGCAACATTAAAAATCATTGCATTTATTGTCCTCGCCCCCATTATTGGGATGATCATATCCATTATCATCACCCTTGTCATTATTAACATTGCCAAAAACTCACGACCTGCAGTGGCAGAGAAATGGTTTAAAGTATTACAACTTGTTTCTTCTGCAGCATTAAGTTTTGCTCATGGTGGTAATGATGCACAAAAAGTAATGGGTATTATCTTAGTAGCTATGGTTGCAGGAGGTTATTTACCAAACACAGAGCATATGCCTGAGTGGATTCCATTAACATGTTATCTAGCAATTTCATTGGGAACAATGAGTGGTGGTTGGAAAATTGTAAAAACAATGGGTACTAAAATTACGAAAGTGACTCCTCTGGAAGGTGTAGCAGCAGAAACTGCAGGTGCCTTGACTTTAGGACTTACTGAACACTTCGGTATTCCAGCTTCTACTACGCATACCATCACCGGTTCAATTATCGGGGTAGGTATTGTTAAAAGAGTTTCGGCAGTAAGATGGGGGGTTACCATTAGTTTATTATGGGCCTGGGTATTAACTATTCCTGTCTCTGCATTGCTTGGCGCGATCACATTGTTTATTATACACTACATATTGTAATAATTTAAAGTATTTTCTCAAAAAAATATAAAGTAAAACAAAAATTTGGTACATTCGTCCGGATTTTTGTTTTACTGCTTTGCAATAAAAGCGGGAAAAATGAGTTTTTATTATAGTAAGAATTAAAACAATTGATCCTTTTTTAATTTCGGCACGGTGTTTGATTATTTCAAACCGTGATTGCACTTTAAACAATTGCATACAAAACAAGAACAATTAAAATTTAATAATAACCTTAAAACAAGAGTATGAACTATTCTACAATTAAAAAAACAGCTGTTGCTGCTTCCTTAGTTGCCGCTTTAGGCTTCGCTGATGTAGCACAAGCTCAAACTGTATTTGGTGGAAGATCACAATACAGAACTTGGTCAATCGGTGTTCAAGGTGGTATCACTACACCTAACGCTTTGATCGGTGGTAACAATGCTTTCGGTCAGAAAGTTGGTTACTTCCAAAATAAAGTAGGTGAGTACTACGGATTAACAGTTCGTAAACAATTTTCTCACTTATTTGGTTTAGAAGTTGAAGGTAACCGTGGTAAAATCAAAACTTTTAACCATGCTGAGTCAGGACCTGCTGTAGAGAACAAAGGTGGTGCTAAATCTGCTGAAACTGAAGTTAACTGGGCTGCTAGCTTAAATGGTGTATTCCAATTAGGTACTATCGATTTCTTGAGAAGAGAAAATTCAGTAAACTTTTACGCTAAAGTTGGTTTAGGTGTTATGGCTTATAACCCTGTTCAATATGCTAACAATGACTTCACTGGAACTGTTGTTTATGACAACAAAGGTAAAGTTGGTGAGGCTGTATTTGGCGATAGAGAATACAAAGGTGATAGAGATTACCGTTTAGGTATGTACGTTCCAGTTGGAGTTGGTGCTAAATTCAAATTATCTGAAGTTGTTGCTTTAAACTTAGGTTACACAATGAACTTCACGGATGAGGCTTTATTATACGGACCAAGCAGACAAGGAACTAGCAAACAACGTTTCTCTAACGTATACGGAGGTTTAGAATTCACTTTAGGTTCAAGAGACAAACAAAACTTGACTTTTGCTAACCCAGTTGCTACAATGTATGATGAGTTGAAAGATCCTTCATTACGTAACGAAGTTGAAGCTTTAAAACAACGCGTATCTACTTTAGAAGGTACAGTTAATGCTTTAAATACTGATTCTGACGGTGACGGTGTTTCTGATAAATTCGATAAAGAGCCTAACTCTCCTGCAGGTGCAGTAGTTGATGGATCTGGTCGTCAAATCAAATTCCCTGAGCCAGTTGCAAATGAATTCACTTCATCAAACGGTTACGTTGCTCCTATTCAATTTGAATTTGATAGCTCTGTATTGAAAACTCAATCTTACGCTACATTAGACAAAGTTGCTAAAGAAGTACGTGATAACAACTCATCTGTTACTTTAGATGGTTATGCATCTGCTGAAGGTTCTGAAGCTTATAACGTTTCTTTATCTAAAGACCGTGCTAACGCAGTAAAACAATACTTAGTTAACGCTGGTGTTGCTTCTTCTAAAATCACAGCTAACGGTTACGGTGAGGCTAATCCAGTAGCATCTAATGCAACTGAAGAAGGTCGTGTTCAAAACCGTCGTGTTGAGATCAAAAAATAATTATAGCTAACATATAATTTAGAAAGCCGATTCGCAAGAATCGGCTTTTTTATTTTGCATACTTTAATCCGTATCTTTGTATTGTTAAATTAATTTTATTAGTAAATTAATTAGACATAGTTATTAAAAATCACTATTTTCAACTAAGTTGGGTTTATTGATAGATTAAACAAGGATGATGGAAGAGGAATTTGATTTTGAATCCCCTGAGGAAAGAAAAATCTCGGTGGATCGGTACGAAGAAATGATTAGGAACGAAGACCAATATTTCTTTGATTCCAAAGCATTTGAAGGGATTATAGACTATTACATTGAAAAAAATGATCCTATAAAAGCATTACAGGTTGCCGATTACGCAATTAATCAGCACCCTTTTGATATTACATTTTTACTCAAACAGGCACAACTCTATTCTTCAACACAGCAATTTGATAAAGCATTGCATGCACTTTCAAAAGCGGAATTGCTAGAACCCTCTGAAGGAGATATTTTTTTTATCCGAGGCGGAGTCTATGGTTCTAGAGGACAATTTAATGAAGCCAAGGAACAATTATTCCAAGCATTGAGCCTTTCAGACAATAAGGATGAAATCTATTTCCACATTAGCGTAGTTTATCAGGGAGAAGGTGATTTTGAAAAAGCGATTTACTATTTAAAGAAAACGCTTGAACTCAATATGGAAAATCAAGAAGCACTTTATGAACTTGCTTACTGCTATGACATATTGGACAAACAAGAGGAGAGCGTAGAGTTTTATAAAAAATACATCGATTCTGAGCCTTACTCTTATTATGCCTGGTATAATCTAGGTAACGCTTATCACAAGCTTACGCAATATCCGGAAGCTATTGATGCTTACGATTATGCTATTTTAATTAAAGAAAATTTTTCTTCAGCATATTTCAATAAAGGCAATGCTTTAGTAAACCTTGATCGCTACCAGGAGGCTCTAGAGGTTTATAAACAAACTTTTGAATATGAAAAACCTAGCGCCGACACCTATTGTGCTATAGGGGAGTGCCTAGAAAAATTAGAGCAAATGGAAGAAGCTCGAGTCTTCTATAAAAAAGCAGTCAAAATGGACGGTGATTTAGCAGATGCCTGGTTTGGGATAGGCGTTACACTAGACTTTGAAGAAAGACACTTTGAATCACTCCATTTTTATAAAAAAGCACTTGAACTTGACGATGCTAATCCAGATTACTGGTTTGCAATCGCGGATGCGCGCTATAAATTAAAACAGATTGATCTTGCACAAGAAGCATATGCTAAGGTTGTCACATTAAATCCACTAGATGTTGATGCCTGGTTAGATTATTCTTCTATCTTCTTTGAACAAGATAAAGTAGATGAAGCAATAGAAATTGTATCGGAGGCTATTACGAATAATCCAGAAGCTGCCGAATTATATTTTAGAATGGTAGCCTATTTATTTGCTAATGGCAAGTATAATGATGCTATTGTGTTTCTTGAATTAGGATTGGCAACCGACCCTGAAAAACATTATATTCTTTTTGACTATCTTCCGCAATTGCAAGGAAATCATATTATTTCAGAAATCATAAAAAAATATACTCCTAAATAAATGAAGAAATTAGGACTCATCGGTTTTCCATTAGGACATTCATTTTCTAAAAAATACTATCTCGATAAATTTGATAAAGAAATTATTACAGATATTAATTATGATCTATATAGTATAGAAGACATTCGGGAATTTGAACGGATTTTTAACGATCAAAACTTTTATGGTGTTAATGTAACAATACCACATAAGATCAATGTGCTACCTTATCTTCAGGAGCTATCTCCCGAGGCCGAAGCAATTCAGGCAGTAAACTGTATTCAAATTAAACACACGCCGACAGGTCCCTTCTTAAAAGGTTTCAATACGGATGTTTATGGCTTTAAGGAATCGCTGAAACCACTGCTGGAAGAGCAACATACAAAAGCTTTGATTCTAGGTAATGGGGGTGCGGCCAAAGCTGTGGAGTATGCATTAAATGAACTTGGTATTAGCTATAAATTTGTTAGCCGCAATAAAAGTGAAAACAATCTGATTTACAGCGAACTTGATGCCGACATCTTCAATGAACATTACATTATTATTAACTGCTCGCCTGTTGGAACTTTTCCTAATATCGAAGATGCACCCAATATTCCTTATGAATATATTGGCAATAAACATTTATTATACGATCTTGTTTATAATCCTGCAGAAACCGCATTTCTTAAAAAAGGCAAAGAGAACGGCGCAAAAATTAAGAATGGACTGGAAATGCTTGAGCTTCAGGCGGAGAAAAATTGGGAAATTTGGAATGAATTGTAATTTAATATATTCATTTACAATGGTTTTATAGAAAACAATTTGAATACCCTACATCCGAAATAAAACTTTAATTTTACAAATTATGTTGCAGATCAAGACTTTTACCTTTAACCCGTACCAAGAAAATACTTACCTCATATATGATGAACAAAAAAACTGTATCATCATTGACCCCGGTATGTATGGACCCGCTGATGAAAGAATGTTGACAGACTTCATTGAGCAAAATAGTTTAAACCCAAAGATCTTATTAAATACACATTGTCACATTGACCATGTTCTAGGTAATAGATTCATATTTGACACTTATGATCTTTATCCCCAGTTTCATGAGGGAGAACTTCCGGTATTGATCGAGGTACAGAACTATGCTCCACAAATGGGTTTCAGGTATGATATCTCCCCGATTGGAGAAACATTTCTTACTGAAGAAAACGTGGTAAAGATTGGTGATCACGAATTGAAAATTATATTTTCTCCCGGTCATTCCCCTGCGCATTTATGTTTTTATAGTGAACCACAAAAATTTCTGATTGGCGGCGATGTTTTATTTAGAAACAGCATTGGTAGAACAGACCTTCCAGGAGGTAATCATGACTTGTTATTAAAGAATATCAAGGAAAAAATATATGTACTTCCCGATGAAGTTACTATTTATCCTGGACATGGACCGACTACGACCATCGGTTTTGAAAAAGCGACCAACCCATTTATTAGAGGCTAATCAAAATGAACTTACCATACCTTTTTGCTAAAAGATACTTATTTTCAAAAAAATCTGTTAATGCGATCAATATTATATCTGGTATTAGCATCGTTGGTGTTATGGTAAGCAGTGCAGCACTCATTATCTTACTGTCTTCATTTAACGGTATGGAAAACCTGATAATTTCCATGTATAGCCAGTTTGTGCCAGAAATAAAGATAGAACCTGCAAAAGGAAAGCTGTTTGATGCAAATCAACCTGCTATCCTTGCGTTAAAAAAAGATTCCAATGTAATCGATTACACCGAAGTATTGCAGGAAAAGGTACTATTGGAATACGATAACCGTCAGTATATTGGTACTATTAAAGGTATTCAAGCAAATTCAATAGACCATAAAAGGAAAGATAGTTTACTAATAAGTGGAAGTTATAACTTGCAAACTGACAGTATTCCATCTGCGGTCATTGGAGCCGGTGTTCAAGCAAACTTGGGCGTATCCATTCACAGTGGCCTCCGTAATATTGATGTATATTCACCTAGAAAGGGGGTTAAAAATGCAGCAAATCCTGCCGATGAATTTAATATCAGATCTATACAGCCAAAAGGAATATTAAAAAGTCAACAAGATTTTGACAATTTAATTATCACCCCAATTTCCTTTGCACAAGAAGTGCTTGGAGAATATAATCGCGTTTCAGCAATTGAATTTTATGTAAAAGACAAAGCAAATCTTCAACATTTCAAAAAGAAACTACAGACGGATCTTGGAGAAAAATATATTGTAAAAAACAGGGAAGAACAAAATCCGACTCTTTATAAAAATGTTCGCGTTGAAAGATGGGCCGTATTTTTTATTTTGACATTGATCAGTATAATTGCCCTTTTCAATATTGTAGGATCATTAACCATGCTCGTACTAGATAAAAAAGAAGATATGATCATCTTAAAGAATCTCGGTGCTAACAGCTCGTTAATACAAAGAATATTTTTCTATGAAGGACTAATGATATCCTTAGTGGGTTGTGTCACGGGCTTGCTAATTGGTTACATCTTTTGTTATTTACAAATAAACTATGGTATCATAAAAGTGGAAGAGGGAGCTAATATGTTAATTGACAGCTACCCCATTGCGATCCGTTGGACAGATTTTATCATCGTCTTCTTTACCATAACAAGCATAGCTGGATTGATTGCCTATTTTACTTCGAAAATAAGTGTACTGGAATTAAATAAATTAGAAGCGACAGAATAAAGGATAGTTTACTTCCCTTTTTTCCCTTTGGAAATTTGTTGAATTAAGTTGCCCCAAGCAAAAGGGTTTAATAGAGGATTCGCATACCGCTGATTAATAACTTTATTATTCATACTGCGATGATTATCATTTACATTATAATTATGCATCTCATCGGCAGTTCGAGGTACTCTAGCTGCCAAAGCATCTAAAGATTCCTTCGACAAATTTCGCTTCGCACGAATAATATTGTCTGAATCAACCTCCAGATTCATAAATGCAATGTTAAATTCCTCAATACTTGCCCAAGGATAAGGTGTCACCATCGGTAACTCCGTAATCAGATTTTTCATAACGATCGCAGTGGACAAACGATCACCCTGAATATTTGGAATAACATACCTTAAGGTCTCATAACCGACAGATGTAAAACGGAGCGTGTCTCCGACATGCGCTACAAAAGAGAAAAAGCCCTCGTTATTGGCCATATAGGCTTCATTGCGAAAGCTTTCATTCGTTATAGTTGTATAGCCCACAGGAAGACCAGAGCTAATCGTTTCTACAATACCACTAAACTGCAAGATTTTGCGCTCTTGGGAATATGAAGCATACCCAGAGAGGATGAAAAATAGAACAAAAATAAAGTGGTAGTTGAATTTCATAGCACAAATCTAAGACATTAACAGTTACACTGCTGTTAAATTGTGTTAATTAAAGCGGTCAATTATAATGCCTTAGGTGTCGGCAAACTAGCATTAGGGTCATTCATGTCCGTAATATTAATCGCTTCCACAGCAGTAATTTCAGGTACAGCCTTTCTAATGGCTTGTTCAAGACCAGCCTTAAAAGTCATTATACTCATAGAGCATGAAGCACATGCTCCCAATAATTTCAAACGAACAACATTATCTGCAGTGATTTCTTCCACACTAACATCACCACCATCAGTTTCCAAATACGGTCTAATTGTATCCAATGCTTGTTCAACTCTTTCTTTTAATGTCATACTAAAAACAATTTGAATGTAAATATAATCAAAATTTACTAAAATGATAAGAAGACTATCCGATTGATACTGTTTTTAAACAAGCAAATGACAATAGCATAAACATTCCAGAATTTATGGTTAAAAAAAGTTAATATGATTAAATTCATTGTATAGCTTCCAATATTGCACTATATTGCAACATAAAAATTTAATTGATTAGTATTACAAATTCACTTATCTTTGTAAAATGTTTTTAAATAGGCGTATAGCGGCTTTATGTGCCGGAATTTTGTTATTGGTATCGTTCAGTAGCTGTAAGAGTAAGTTTGAGAAGTTGCGAGCAAGCAATAATATCGCTCAGAAGTACGAAGAAGCGGTGAAACTATACGAAAACAAAAAATATAGCAAGGCTTTAATATTGTTCGAAGATTTAAGAACTAAATTTAGAGGACAGGCCGAAGCAGAAAATTTATATTATTTCACAGCTTTTGCAAGCTACAGACTAAAGGATTACACCTCTGCACGTTATCATTTTAAAGATTTCGCAGATGTATATCCCAACAGTCCTAGAGCCGAAGAATGTCGTTTTATGTCTGCATATTGTTATTATCTAGATTCTCCAAAGTCAAGTCTTGACCAAGAGAATACAAGGAAAGCAATCGATGCACTACAGTTATTTGTCAATTTGTATCCCGAATCTGAAAGGGCAAAAGAAGCAGGAGATTTAATTCAAAAGCTGCGTGATAAATTAGAGTTTAAAGCGTTTTCAAATGCTAAACTACTTTATGACATGGGATTAAACGATGATTATAGAGCTGCTGTGATTGCATTGCAAAACGTATTGAAAGCTTACCCTGACACGAAGTATGCAGAAGAAATTGAGTACCTTACCTTAAAGTCTCAATATAATCTTGCAACTCAGAGTAATCCTGTTAAGCAAGCAGATCGATTTTCTGAAGTTATTGACTACTATCGCTCATTTGCAATGTCGTTCCCGAATAGCAAGTATATGAAGGAAGTTGAATCTCTTCGCGATAGCGCCGAGAAAAAAATGAAAACTGCTGAGAACTACATGGCAACTGTTAATAAAGCCATAGCTGAGCAAGAAAAAGAAAGAAAAGCAGCAATAGCCGCTAAAGAAAATAAAGATAATAAAGATAATACCCAAAAAAATGAGTCAAAAAAATAACAGCACTGTAGCAACTTCAACTGTAACTCGTGATTTAAGACAATTAGACACCGTTACCGACAATATTTATGAGTCAATCGTAGTGATCAGCAAACGTGCTAATCAAATTTCTGTTGACATCAAAGAGGAGTTGAATAGCAAACTTGCAGAATTTGCTACTAACAATGATAACTTAGAAGAGGTATTCGAAAACCGTGAGCAAATTGAAATCTCAAAACACTATGAGCGTATGCCAAAAGCTACCCTTATTGCGATTGATGAATTCTTACATGATAAGGTTTATTTCAGAAATCCCGCTAAAGAGCAAGAATAATTTGCTTCATCCTAGTTGATATGAGCTTAGCTAAAAAAAATATTGTGATTGCTGTATGCGGTAGTATTGCCGCATACAAAATTGCACATTTGACTAGACTGCTAGTTAAAGAAAAAGCGAATGTTCAGATCATTATGACAAAAGAAGCGGCTGAATTTATTACCCCACTCACGTTGTCAACCCTTTCAAATAACCCCGTTTTAATCGATTATTTCGATCCTAAAACAGGGGAATGGAATAATCATGTCCATATCGGATTACAAGCTGATCTGATACTGGTTGCACCAGCAACTGCCAATACTATTGGAAAACTCGCAAATGGAATCTGTGATAGCTTGTTAACTGCGGTCTACCTATCTGCAAAATGTCCTGTGTTTATAGCTCCTGCGATGGATCTAGACATGTGGAAACATCCCTCGACTCAAAACAATATCCGCTTAGTCCAATCCTATGGAAACAGAATAATTCATCCCGGTAATGGAGAACTAGCTAGCGGCTTAATTGGAGAAGGAAGACTTGCAGAACCTGAAGAAATTTTAGATTTTATTACGCAAAGCTTTTCTCCTCAACTCCCTTTAAGCGGAAGGAATGCATTAGTCACTGCTGGACCTACATATGAAGCGATAGACCCTGTACGATTTATTGGGAATCATTCTAGTGGAAAAATGGGCTATGCTTTAGCAAAACAGCTTGTAGCTCTTGGTGCTAAGGTAACCTTAATCAGTGGACCTACCGCTTTAGATGCCCCGCAAAACGTAGATCGTATTCAAGTTACTTCTGCACATGAAATGCTTGAAGCTGTCGTACAACATTTTTCACAATCAGACATTATTGTTATGAGTGCTGCTGTTGCGGATTATACTCCGATCGAAGTTGCTTCGCAGAAAATAAAAAAGAAAGAAGATCAATTCTCCATTGCACTCAAGAAAACGACAGATATTCTAGCATCTATCGGAACTAAGAAAACAGAAAAACAGCTCTTAATCGGCTTTGCTTTAGAAACAAATAACGAAGTTGAGCATGCAAAAGATAAATTAATGCGTAAAAACCTGGATTTCATTGTCTTAAATTCAATGCAGGATAAAGGAGCAGGTTTTGCAACAGATACCAATAAAGTAACTGTAATTGACCGTTTTCAGCATATTCAAGAATTTACATTAAAATCAAAAGAAGATGTTGCAAAAGATATTTGTCAACTGATCGTACAACACCCTATTTTAACTCAAAAATAGTACTATTAACTATAGCTTCTCCTCAAAAGCTGAACAAGATACTATTCCATCATAATTAAAACTGATCAGATATTGCACGATCTCTTACCAAGCTGTTCCCTGTTAGATCACCCCATCATAAAACAAATAACAGTTTTCTAAATATTTTCCAAGAGCCTTTTTCATTCAAGAAAAGATTAAAATAGATGAAGGCACTCTTTCATAATTAACGTATTTTTGTGCTATGAAAGATTTCAAAAAATATTATATAATACCTGCAGAGCCAGAAGAAATATACCTAGCACTGACGACGGACATTACCATACGTCTTTGGACAGGTGATTTAGTAGAAATCGATCCTGTTATCGGTGGTGAGTTCTCGATGTGGGATGGTGCTATCACAGGAAAATTTATCGATTTGGTTCCCAATAAAACGATTGTTCAGCAATGGTATTTTGGAGAAGAAGAGGCTGATTCCATTGTTACCATCAAACTACATGAACACAAAAAAGGAACTTCAGTCGAGATAAACCACGTCAATATACCTGATGAAGCTTATGATGATATTGTTGATGGATGGGATGATCCATACATGAGCTCTTTATTAGACTTCTATACAGAAGATGGACGTTAAGAGCCCTTTTAAGGCTCTTAGCTTATTTATAAAAGAGTTAGAGGTCTAAGTTACCGACTAATTCTTTTAAACCTATCTCAGACAGCTTAGCCTGATAGCTAGCCTCTTTAAGCCTGCTCATAGCATTTACATAGTTTTCTTGAGCATCTCTAAATTCAACTGCACTTATCGTACCTATCTTATACTTGTCTAAAGTTATATTTAAATTTTGCTTTGCGATTTTTTCATTTCGCTCTTCCAGTTTAGCTAAGCTGATATTTGTCACATAGCTTTGATATGCTTTCAAAATAGTGGCATTAATGAGTTCTTTGGATCTCTCAATTTGAATCGAGGCTTTTTCCACCATTTGTTTAGCCACTCGCTCACTCCTCCGTTGATTAAAACCATCAAAAATATTCATCGATGCCGTTACACCATAAGTCAAACCTCTTGCATTAGATTGAGAAACAAATCCCAAACTAGATTCTGATGACGAAAAGTTATAGCCAGAATTAAGACGAACAACAGGTAAGCGTTTCGAGCGGACATCCTTTTGCTCCAGCTCGGCCAAACGTTTATCCAATTTGATTAATTGAAGCTCGATGTTTTGATTAGTAGCCTGTTCTAATAAAGCATTAATTTCCAAATTCTCATTGAATTGAAACTCATATTGAACCTCAAAATCTATCGTTAAATCCCGAGCCATCAATCTATTTAACTCCGTTTTCAAATTGGCAATAGTTTCCAATTTTTTTAATCGCAAGGATTGGTCCGCATTTAAGTTCACCTGTACATTGAGAACTTCCAATTTAGAAGCTTTTCCAATTTGAAAACGATTTTCTGCCGTTTTTAAACGATCAGTGGAAATAACTATTGAAGAATCTATGGTGTGCAAAAGATTCTCTTCCAGAACAATTGTATAATACATATTCAGCACATCGCCAACAGTTGTTAAAATGATCGATTTCAACTCGAGGTCACCCCTTGCTTTCAGTTGATTCAATTTCTCGTACCGCGCAAACATACCAAAGCCATCAAAAATGGTCCAGCCTAAACTAACACCATAATTCATGCTGTTATTTTTTGCGTTTTCCAACTCTCTCACCTCACCTGTACTTTGTGTTTGCTTGGAATTCTGATTACTGTTGCTCTGGCTAAAATTTGCAGTAATATTTGGTAAGATTCCAGCATTCCCATATGTTGCATTTTCCTTAGCGATGATCACATCCTTCTTTGTCAGCAATACATCAAAGTTATTTTCCATAGCTATAGCAACTGCATCGTGAGCAGTAAGTACATTTTGTGAGAAAGCACTGCCTACAGGAATAAAAAGCAAGGCTAGTAGATAAAAAATCTTATTCATATTAATCTTCAATATTCGTCAGTTCAGGATTGTGTTTCTTTATTCTAGACCACATTAAATAGATTGCAGGAATCACAAATAAAGTCAATACGAGTGAAAACATAGTTCCTCCTACGATAACAACGCCCATTCCTATACGACTTGTAGAGGCTGCTCCCAATGACAAGGCAATCGGCAAGGCTCCAAGCGCGATTGCTAAAGACGTCATTAAAATCGGGCGTAATCTCCCAGCAGAAGCCTCAACAATTGCATCATATTTAGATTTCCCCTCTTCTCTTAACTGATTGGCAAATTCTACAATTAGAATACCATTTTTCGTTACCAGTCCAATCAACATAATCGTTCCAATCTGACTAAATATATTCCAAGACTGACCAAATAACCAAAGTGAAAATAATGCTCCCGCAACGGCTAGTGGTACTGTAATAATAATGACGAAAGGATCAATAAAACTTTCGAATTGCGCTGCTAAAATCAAATAAATTAAAAGTAAAGCCAAACCAAAGGCAAACATTGTATTGGATCCACTCTCTTTAAAATCTCTCGACTCACCACCTAAATCTGTCGTAAAAGTCTCATCCAGTACCTTGGCTTTAATCCGGTCCATTGCTTCTATTCCTTCTCCTAAACTCTTTCCTGGGGCTAAACCAGCAGAAACAGTAGCAGACATGTAGCGATTATTATGATAGAGCTGAGGAGGGCTGCTCCGTTCCTCAATCTTTACAATATTATCCAGCTGAATCAATTGTCCATCCTTGTTCTTAACAAAGATCGAGGCAAGGTCGAGTGGCGTACTCGTATCTTTTTTATCAAACTGACCAATAACTTGGTACTGACGCCCATTCATCATAAAATACCCAAATCGCTGTCCAGAAAGAGACATTTGTAATGTTTGAGCAACATCTAATATAGAAACACCTAAACTTAAGGCCTTTTCACGGTCAATATTGACATAAAGCTCAGGTTTATTGAATTTCAAATTAACATCAGAGATTGAAAAAGTTGGATCATCATTCACCGCGTCCATAAATTCAGGTATTTTCTCTTCCAACTTCTGAAAATTAGGAGCCTGTATAATATATTGAACAGGTAGCCCCCCTCGTCTATTCACAGAGATAGTCGGTTGTTCCATAACTGAAACCTTAGCTTCAGAAGAAGATCGCGTTAAACGAGACAAATCACGTGCTATTTCCGCCTGCGTACGCTCTCGGTCCTCCTGCTGTACAAGACCAAGACGAATCATACCACTATTAGCCGCGGCTGACCCAAATCCGGGAGAAGTAATCACCAAACTGACATCTTTTTCAGGAACTGAATCATTGACAAGAGTTGTTAATTCAGTCATAAAACGATCCATATAATCATAAGATACACCCTCAGGAGCAGTGACTCGCACTGTCAGATAGCTTCTATCATCATAGGGAGCCGTTTCCTTTGGTAATAAGCTAAAGAAAAGATAAATAAGACCAAAACAAGCTAAAACAATTGGATAACTGATCCATTTCTTTTTCAAAAATTTTATCAGAGAACTTGCATATCCATCTGTTAGCGCCACAAAATAAGGTTCTGTCCGATCATAAAATTTAGTTTTCTTCTGTTCTCCGCCCTTCATTAAATAAGCATTCAACATCGGAGTCAATGTTAAGGAGACAAATGCTGAGATAAGTACAGCAGCTCCAATAACGATTCCGAACTCCCTAAAAAGCCGACCTACGAATCCCTCTAAAAAAACCACAGGTAAGAATACAGCGGCAAGTGTAATAGAAATCGATATAACAGCAAAGAAAATTTCATTAGAACCTTTAATAGCCGCCTGAATAGGAGACATACCTTCTTCCACTTTCTTAAATATATTTTCTGTGACGACGATACCATCATCAACAACAAGTCCTGTGGCAAGAACGATCGCTAATAACGTTAACACATTAATCGAGAACCCACAGAGATACATCACAAAAAATGTAGCAATTAATGAAACAGGTATATCAATTAAAGGTCGAAATGCAATCGACCAATCCCGAAAGAATAGGAAAATGATGAGGACCACCAGTACAACAGAAATCAATAATGTTTCCGCGACTTCTAGAACAGCACGCTTAACAAAAAGCGTATTATCAAGTGCTATTTTCATGACAATATCATCAGGGAGGTCCTTTTTCAACTGATCAAATTCCTTGTAGAAACTTTTTGCAATTTCCAGATAATTCGTGCCGGGCTGTGGGATCACAGCCATACTCAACATGGGTAATCCTGAGTCAGACATTTTAGTTTCGAAATTTTCAGCCTCTAGCGCAGCTTTCCCAACATCACTCAGACGGATAATACTATTTCCTGTCGATTTAATAATAATATTATTAAACTCTTCTTCCGAAGCCAAGTTACCGATGGTTTTTACTGTCAGCTCCGTGTTAGAACCCGTTAATTTACCAGAAGGTAATTCAACATTCTGTAGGTTTAAAGCAGATCGCACATCCAGAACAGTAACACCATAAGAATTCAATTTGACTGGATCTAGCCAAAGTCGCATAGCATATTTCTTCTGCCCCCAGATTTGTACCGAACTAACCCCTGGAATTGTTTGAAGACGCTGTGAAATCGTATTTTCAGCATAATCAGACAATTCCAAAATATTCTTTTCAGAACTTTGCACTGTCATGGTAATAATAGGTTCAGAGTCTGCATCAGCTTTTGATACCACAGGTGCTGCATCAATATCCTGAGGTAGACTTCGAACAGCCTGTGACACCTTATCGCGCACATCATTTGCCGCTTCCTCTAGGTTTTTACCTAGATTAAATTCCACCGTTATATTACTAGTACCTTGATTACTCGATGAGGAAATATTTCGGATCCCATCGATGGAATTAATAGCCTTCTCCAAAGGTTCCGTAATCTGAGACTCGATAATATCGGCATTAGCACCAGCGTAACTTGTCCTAACCGATATTTGAGCCGGGTCAATAGAAGGGAATTCTCGTACACCCAAGTAGGAATAACCAATGATACCAAATAAGATCAACATCAAATTCAGTACAATAGTTAATACTGGGCGTTTAATACTTGTTGTAGATAAACTCATATAACACGATTAACGTAATGTAACCTTCACTTTAACATCATTCTTCAGCGACATTACTCCTGTAGTCAAAACAGTATCACCGTTCATTAAACCAGACAATACATTCACCTTATCCTTAGTTCTTCCTCCTGTTTCTACAATCACCTCTCTTGCTTTCCCCTCTTTTACAACAAATACTTTCTTTCCATTCTGAATAGGAATTAGTGCTTCGGAAGGAACCATTAAAGCATCATCAATGCTCTCCAGTGGTAAGATCACATTCACAAAGACACCAGGAACAAATTTATTATTTGAATTATCAGCACGAGCTTTTATTAGTAAAGTTCGAGTTGTCAAATCAACAGCAGGATCAATAGCAAAAATTTCTGCTGCAAAAACCTCCTTAGATTCAGGAATTGTAAATGAAATCTTTTTACCCACCGACACTCTGCTTACATACTTTTCTGGGATCGCAAATGATAATTTAACACGATCTGACTTTACAAGTTTCGCAATAGGGGTAGTAGGAGTGATATATGCGCCTTTAGATACAGATCGCAAACCAATTATTCCAGAAAATGGTGCCCGTATGTATGTTTTAGATAATTGTGCTTCGATATATGCGATTTGCGATTTCGCCGTTCTATAATCAGCACTTGCAATATCATACTCCTCTTGACTAATCGCCTCTTTCTCCAGTAGCAGTTTTGCTCTTCGTTCATTTTCCGAAGTCAATTGCGTTCTTGTTTTAGCTTGCTCTAATTGTGCTAATAAATCTGAGGCAACGATTTTCACAAGTATAGCACCTTTGTTTACGCGACTTCCTTCAGAAAAATTTAATTGATCTATTAATCCAGAAACCTCAGAACGAATTTCCACTTGTTCATCTGGTTCAATGGTACCTGTCAGATTAAGATTATCAGCGAACGATTCAGCAAAAATAACAGCACCATATACAGACATGGTAGCCGCTTTTCCTTTTCCGGCTGTCGGAACTTCATTCTTCTCTTTATTTGTCGTTATTCTTTGCCAGATCAAGTATCCAAATACAAGAATTAGTAGCGCAATGACAATATATTTAATTTTCATAATCCAGTATAGCATATAGAAATGCGTAAAATACATTTCAATATTCAAGTTTATAAAAATTTAACGACTAAATAAGTAGAACTTCGTAATATTGTTATGATAATAACAGAATAAATAATACCATTATAAATTCCAATTGTACAATTACAGATCTATAAAAAAGCATTATACAGCAAAAAGCCTCTAGAATATAATTCTAGAGGCTTTGTATAAAAAAAGGCATCGACCTACTCTCCCACCTGTTACGGCAATACCATCGGCTCTGGCGGGCTTGACTTCTCTGTTCGGAATGGGAAGAGGTAGACACCGCCGATATAGACACCTAAAATATTTTGAATCAACAATGTTGATGTAAACAAATCAGATTAAAGCAAAATAGCCTTGTTAAAAGGCTATTCTGTATAAAAAAAGGCACCGACCTACTCTCCCACCTGTTACGGCAATACCATCGGCTCTGGCGGGCTTGACTTCTCTGTTCGGAATGGGAAGAGGTAGACACCGCCGATATAGGCACCTAA
>NZ_CP066166.1:950222-1578152 GCF_016132525.1 Sphingobacterium sp. UDSM-2020 | reverse complement strand
TTTTATGATGTCGGCATTGCGCCGTTATCGATCTTGTTTCTGTTTCCCTTCGTTTCCGTTGGGACTGCAAAGGTAGAAATCTTTTTGGTTTCTCCAAAATAAATGTGAAAATTTATTTTTTTTTGTTTTCCTCCTGTTTCTGCGTTTAATCTTCATTAAACCCTTCTTTTTTCAGTGCCTACCCTTTCGGATCAGCCGTTCCTCCCTTGCGGAGTGGTGCAAAGATAGGGACTTTTTATAATCACTTCCTAATCTTTTCCGGAAATAGTTTGCCGTAAACCGGTAAACAGCTTATAACCTGACCAATAAATTTACCTACGACCTATTACAGGGGCTGAGAAACGGACAATCCTGGCTATGAACTGTAAAAAAGGGTAGCAGGGGATTGTTCGTCCTGAACCGTCTTTTATGGATGCAGTATGCTTTTAGGAAATGGTTCCGCAGAAATTATATCTTTTTCAGTACAGCGGCATCATCGACACTATCACTATAGCTGATAAGGTGATTCATGTCTGCTCATGCTGCCCGCAGGGTCGACATCTACTTTATACTATAAAGTATATACTACAAAAGGAGCCAAAAAGGTGGTTGTGTTTTGATATAGCCAAGCTATCCTCCGTTAAAATACTCCGGAATAAGGCATATTATAACCTGCTCGGGAACTGAAAGGGAACTGATTATTACTTAGGCTGGGATTTATAGAGAGATTACTGAGATTTTATAGGGGGTTAATAGAGCTTTACCCCTACTAACCCCCTGTAAACCCCCTCTTATCCCTCTGTTATACCTCCATTATATGCGAACCAGGTACCCAGTTGCTTATAACATGGTATCACCCTGCTAACAACAATAATAGTAGGTTTCTCCAGATTCAATTGGTTTAAAGAGCTGCTTTATAATCACGCTCAAACAGCTAATGGAAAATCAATTTGCATCGAATACGTAATTTTTTCTTTCATAGATTTTAAAAATAAAATCTATGAACTATATTATAAAAGTCAGATTATGTAATAGTCGGTATCTCCAAACTTCCAAAAAAGAAGATATTGATTCTTACCATGCTGTAGACAAATTGATCAGAACTAGCGCTAAGCATTATCGTGATGTAAAATAAAAAACTATATTTACTGCTGGAATAGACGAAACATTAGATTAAGTGATCGGAAAATCATTTTTAAAATCAGGATCATAAAACGATAAAAAAGTATATTAAATACGAATCAACCTATACAACTAAGCGCCAAAACAATAGAATAAGCATAAATGACAGGACCTGATTATATATACTATACTGATTTAATGGGCACAATGCTTTTTGCCATTTCAGGAGCCATGGCAGCTAATCGGAGAAAAATTGATATTTTCGGTGCAACTTTTACAGGATTTGTTACAGCAATAGGGGGCGGTTCACTCCGGGATGTTTTTCTAAACCTTCGTCCCATTTGGGTTGACGATGGGAATTATTTAATTGCTATACTAATCGGGGTTTTTCTATCAGCAGTCCTTAACGACAAATTAGATAGATTCTCCCGAACTTTAACACTTTTTGATGCCATGGGGATCGCTTTCTTTACTATTGTTGGCTTACAGAAATCCATTACCTATGAAAGCTCTACAATTGCGGCTGTAATTCTAGGCATGTTTTCGGCTGTAATGGGAGGGGTCATCCGGGACACTCTTATGAATGAAACGCCATTAATTTTCAGAAAAGAAATTTACGCAACAGCTTGTTTATCAGGGGCTATACTTTACGTAACCTTACCTTATTTTGGACTTTCCGAGGGCATAAATGCTTTTTTAAGTGCATTGTTGATCTTTACAGTTCGGATCTTAGCCGTAAAATATAAATTCTCCCTTCCGATAGTGGGTGGATAAGGTGGAGAAATAATTAGAAAAGCGTTAATTATAACTAACGCTTTTTCTTTTGAAATGGAAATTTCATTTTATATCCAACACGGATCATCCCTTTAGAAATTGTATCCAGTTTTCCTTTCAACATTGTTTTTTTCAGTGTAGACAATTTATCAGTAAACAATTTCCCTTCGATATGATCATATTCATGCTGCACAACACGCGCTGCTAAACCGGATAAATCAATTTCGTGCTCCTCAAAGTTTTCATCCAGATAATTAATCTTAATATTCGGGTGCCTCAAAACATCCTCATTAATATCAGGAATACTTAAGCATCCTTCATTAAAGGCCCATTTCTCACCAGACTCTTCAACCATGATCGGATTAATGAAAACTTTCTTGAAAGCTGTCAACACTTCTTTTTCTTCTTCAATATCTTCAGCAAAAGGAGTTGCGTCGATTACAAAAAGACGAACTGGCAAACCAACTTGGGGGGCTGCTAACCCAACACCACTTGCTGCATACATGGTTTCAAACATATCTGCAATAAGTTGTTTCAAGTTTGGATAATCCTCATCTATTTCATCTGCTACCTTACGTAAAACTGGGTCTCCGTAAGCCACAATTGGAAGTTTCATACTTTATTTTTTTTTGAAGGACAAAGATACGTATTAAAATTCAATCGAAAACCACAGTTTGTTTCTAATAAATCATATTTTTGTTATTCGAAAATGACAGATTCATACCATCAAATAGTAGAACGCTTTTGTAATGCATTACGAAAGAGCTTCGATTCAGAGATTTTAGTCTCCGAAAAATCCCTCGTATTTACAGTAATAACAGGGGAGGAGCTTCCTTTTAAAATTCATCTTTACGGATCTAATATCACGAAGCGGGTTTCAGAAGAAAATCAAAAAATCGTACATATTGATGAAGATATATTATTTAGCAAATATGCTATCATTCTAAAAAGAATACTGGCAATCGCCTTACATCAGAAAAAAGCTTACGCTAGAAATACCGTTGTAGCTCGTGTCGATAAAAAAAATACAATCGCATTCTTGGAAGAAAACCACTTGCAGGGGGCAATGCCAGGAAAATATCGGTATGGTCTATTTTTAGAGGGTGAACTAGTTTCTCTTGCCGTATTTAGCGGAGGAAGAAAAATGCCTGAATTAAATATTGAAAACTATCGATCATTTGAACTAATTAGATTTTGCAATAAACTTGGTTATAATGTAGTAGGGGGAATCAGCAAATTGCTTAAAGCATTTATCAACGATTTCAACCCCCAGGATATTATGACCTATACGGATAAGGATTGGAATCAAGATTCTTCATTAGAAAAAATTGGTTTTGTCAAAAAATCAGAACTCGAACCCCTTAAATTTTGGGTAAATGGAACATCAAGAGTGCTCATTAGAGATGAAGATCAATATAAGAACCTACAAAAAGAATTTCCTGATGGCTACTTAAAAGAAAACTTGGGCAGTCTTAAACTGATTCTATCTATAAAATAAAATCATTTTTTGTATCTTGTCGATTAATCTAAACAGTAAATAATAAAATATATCACATGAAGAGAAAACTACGAATGGGTATGGTCGGAGGGGGCAACGATGCTTTCATCGGAGCTGTACACCGTATCGCGGCAAATATGGATGGTAAAATCGAACTTGTATGTGGTTCATTCAGCATCAATCCTGAAATCAACAAACAGTCTGCTGAAGATCTATTCATTCCAGAAAATCGTTGCTATGCAAATTATGAGGAAATGATTTTAAAAGAAAGCCAGCTTCCCGAAGGAGAGCGCATGGATTTCTTAACGATTGTTACGCCCAATTTCATGCATTATCCTCCTGCAAAAATGGCTTTGGAAAATGGTTTCAATGTTGTCATTGAAAAACCGATGACCTTAACATTAGAAGAAGCAAAATCTTTAGAAGAAATAATAAAAAGCACGAATAAAACACTTTGCTTAACACATACTTACTCCGGTTATCCGATGGTAAAACAAGCGAAAGCAATGGTTAAAGCTGGTCACTTTGGTAAAATCCGTAAAGTTGTTGTCGAATATCCTCAGGGATGGTTGAGTAAATTGACTGAGCGTGAAGGAAATGCCGGTGCGGCGTGGCGTGCTGATCCTACTAAATCTGGAAAATCTTTAGCGATGGGCGATATCGGCGTACACGCAGCTCACCTAGCAGAATATATCACAGGATTAAAAATTACAGAATTATGTGCAGACTTAACGACTTTCGTTGAGGGAAGACATCTAGATGATGACGGTTCTGTTTTATTGCGTTTTGAAGAAGGAGCAAAAGGAATGCTTTGGGCTTCACAAGTAGCAGCCGGAGAAGAGAATGCTTTACGCATTCGTATTTATGGTGAAAATGGCGGGTTAGAATGGGCTAACGAAGATCCGAATAACTTAACAATCAAAATGTTAGGCGAACCTCGTCAAGTATTCCGTACCGGAAATGCGTACAATGCTCCAAATCAGTTCAGTTCATTTGCAACACACAATACGCGTATCCCATCTGGGCATCCAGAAGGTCTATTAGAGTCATTTGGTAATATTTACCGCAATTTTGCTCAAACTGTATCTGCGAAATTAGAAGGTAAGACACCAACGGCAGAAATGTTGGATTTCCCTCAAGTACACGAAGGTGTACGCGGCATGGCTTTTATAGAAAATGTTGTCAACAACAACAATGGTTCTGAAAAATGGACTAAATTTGTTGTGTGATAACTAAACAACAAACATTACTTTCTTCTTTGGCAATCTCATCTTTGCCAAGGGAGAAAGTCATCGTTATTTTAGGCCCTACAGCTTCTGGGAAAACAGCTCTAGCAGTCAAAATAGCAAAAGAAATCGGTGCCGAAATTATCAGTGCAGATTCCCGCCAGGTCTATCGTCAAATGGATATAGGTACTGGTAAAGATCTATCCGAATACGGCGATGTTCCTTATCATCTCATCAACATCTGTGATCCAGGAGAAAAATATCATCTAGGACAATTTATCGAAGATTTCCAACAAATCTATCAATCCCTATTGCTACAAAAAAAACGTATCATACTTTGCGGGGGCACTGGGCTCTACATTCAAAGTGTTATTCAAGGCAGTAAATATGTTAAAATTCCTAGTCAACCTGGTTTTAAAGAGGCTCTATATCAATTTGAAAAGGATGAACTTATCGATAGATTAGCCAAGTATAACAAACCCAATGATCTATTTATTGATTTATCCACTAAAAAGAGAATCATTCGCGGGATAGAAATTTTAGAATGGCTTAAGAATAATCCAGAAATGATACTTAGTAATGAAAGTTTAGATTCCTTTGTAATAGGCTTAAATCCTGATGTATCAACAAGAAGAAAAAAGATCTCCAAAAGACTGGATCAAAGAATAGAGGCAGGACTTATTTTGGAGGTACAGGCATTATTGGAATCTGGTGTTAGTCATACAGAACTGCAATATTATGGTCTGGAATATAAATATATATCTAAATACCTATTAGGCGAATTAAACTACGAAGAGTTCTATAAAAAATTGGAAACAGAAATTCATCGCTATGCAAAAAGGCAGATGACTTATTTCCGTAAGATGGAAAAAGATGGCATTGTCATCAATTGGTTGGATTAAAAGTAGCAGAGTTTATAAACAGAAAAAGGGTTGACCAGATGGATCAACCCTTTTTAATTTCTTTCGATTATAACTTGATTTCCTCGTCTTTAGCATTAAAGAAATGGAATTCCGTTAAATAATATGAAGTAACCGGAACAACTTTGATCCATTTTTGAAACTTCAAAAACCATTTTATTCTTTTTGAAATAAAGCCAGATTTAATAAAAGCGGCTATATAAGGATGTACACATAGTGATATTCCTTTTTCATTTTGTTCTTGAAGAATAAAACTTAAATTATTTTCAATATCATCCATCAGGACAATACTTGACCGGATCTCACCAGTACCATCACAAGCGGGACATTTCTCATTTGTAACGATATTCATTTCTGGTCTAACACGTTGACGCGTAATCTGCACTAATCCAAATTTACTTGGAGGCAAGATTGTGTGTCTCGCACGATCCGTGGCCATACATTCTTTCAAGAAGCTGTACAGCTCTTTGCGATGAGTAGGTTTATGCATATCGATAAAATCGACAACAACGATCCCGCCCATATCTCTTAAGCGCAATTGACGCGCAATTTCTTTTGCTGCTTCCATATTAACCAGGAGCGCATTATCCTCTTGGTTCTCTTTATTAGCAGAACGATTACCACTATTAACATCAACGACGTGAAGTGCTTCAGTATGCTCGATTACGAGATAAGCACCACCTTGTAATGTAACAGTTTTTCCAAAAGCAGCCTTGATTTGTTTCTCAACCCCAAAATGGTCAAAAATTGGTTCTTTATGTTTATAAAGTTTTACAATTTTTTCTAGATCAGGAGAGATATCTTGGACATAAGATTTCGTCTCTTCATATATCACAGGATCATTTACATGAATATGTGTAAATTCATCTGTTAATAAATCGCGTAAGATGGTAGAAGCTCTATCCATTTCACCCAATACTTTTTGAGGAGGTTCTGCTGTCCGAAGTCGCTTGGTAAATATTTCCCACTTAGAGATTAGATCCAATAAATCCTTTTGTAGTTCGTCTACGCCTTTACCTTCAGACACCGTTCGGATAATAACTCCAAAATTAGGAGGTTTTATTCCTTCGACAATCTTCTTGAGACGTGTCCGCTCATTACTTCCTTTGATTCGTTTGGATATGGAAACCGCGCTTGAAAAAGGTACCAATACGACAAATCTACCTGCAATAGATAGATCGGAGCTCAATCGAGGTCCTTTTGTTGATATTGGTTCTTTTGCGATTTGAACTGGTAAAAGCATGTTTTTGCTTAAGATATCAGATATCTTACCGGCCTTATCGATGTCCTTTTCAAGTTTTAAACTATTTAGCAGTTTCTCTTGATAACTGCCATTCTTTACTATTCGAGTAAGTTTTAGCAAAGATTGAACCTGAGGACCTAAGTCCAAATAGTGGAGAAAAGCATCTTTTTCGTATCCTACGTCTACAAATGCTGCATTTAATCCCGGCATAATTTTTTTGATTCGCCCAAGATAAATATCTCCAACTGAAAAATTATTGTTAACCGTTTCCCTATTTAGTTCAACAAGCTGCTTATCCTGTAGCAAAGCAATAGTAACTCCTTTTTCAGGAGTAGAATCGATAATTAATTCCTTTACCAACAGCTACATATTTACGATACAAATTAGCATACCCTGCTAACTTTGTTGTATCTGATTAAACCTTAAAGAACGTTTTTTTATAAAAAAAAACAATCTACACGTAATAAATTACGTGTAGATCATCAAACTTCAATGCGATTATTGCGTTATTTTCATGTCTCAACAACCTATTGGAGTCTTATACAAGAAAGACTATTTTTTCTTGTGTCTATTTTTTCTTAAACGTTTTTTACGTTTGTGAGTAGCCATTTTGTGTCTTTTTCTTTTTTTTCCGCTTGGCATAGCTAATTTTTTTTAAATGATTATAAACTAAATTAATTACTTACTCAACTCAGCGATCTTGCGATCGATAAATTGTGAAAGGGAAGGGTCAGCAGCTAGTTGTTTACTTTGTTTAAAAGCAGCAACCGCCTCACTTTTCATCCCAATATTTTCATAGCCTGTGGCTAAATAAAAGTAAGATTCCGCATCTGGTTTCAATTCAATAACTGTTTTGAAACGATCAATCGCTTTATCAAACTGGCGAGATTGTAATGAAAACAATCCCAAAGTTTTGTTTGCTTCTACATTTTTTGGATCTGCTTGAACCACTTCACGAAGTAAAGCAATTCCTGCCATCGGGTTATTAGTACCCGAAACCATAGCAGCTCCTAATCCTGTTTTCGCTTCTAAACTAGCAGTATTTAATTTCAACGCAGCTTCGTAAGAACGAATTGCATTTTGTGTTAAAGCCTGAGCTAAAGTAGAGTCTTGTAAATTTGTGTAAGCAGTACGATAAGAGTTACCCGCTTTCAACCAGTACTCATATTTTGGAGAAATTTTAGCCATTTCTTCATAAATGAATCCTTGCGGAGCTGGCTTCGCCAAATCATCCCACTTTACAGCCAACTTTTGAAGTAAAGAAATCTTTTCTTCTCCAGATGCCTTTGCAATTTGGGTCTCAATATCGGAAATATCTTTGATTAAATTTGCATCTAATCCTTGTTTTGTCATTAACGATATGTTTTCCAAATTAATTTCGGAAGAAGATTGCTCCGTTTGAGCAGATTCTTCTTTCTCGTTCACCAAACCTTTGATAGGTTGTGCCAATAGTACCGCAACTAATGCTGCAACCACGCCTACTACTATAATCTGTTTGGTTTTTGCCATTTTTAATCTGTTTTTAAGATTATTTATTGCCGTTTTTTACTTTCTCAACAAATACTTTTGCCGGTTTGAAACTAGGAACGAAATGTTCAGGGATGATGATCGCTGTGTTTTTAGAAATGTTTCTAGCAGTTTTTTCAGCTCTTTTTTTAACAACAAAGCTACCAAAACCTCTTACGTATACATTTTCTCCACCCACCATTGCGTTTTTAACCACTTTGAAGAATGCCTCAACGGTCTCTTGAACATCTACCTTCTCTAAGCCTGTTTTGTTAGAGATTTCTGCAATAATTTCTGCTTTAGTCATATCAATTTTACTGTAATTATTTATTTCTCAACCTTTAACCAAATATACTTTGGGGTTGCAAAAGTATCTCTTTAAAATGACGTTTGGAAATAATTTAAACATTTTTTTTATTTTAAAATTATTCCAAAAGAGATCATTTACAACAGCTTAGCCATATTGCATCGCTAAACTCATTTTTCAAAGAAGCACAAAAATACACTTTATTACTGAAAATCAAACCTTTAATTTTATTTTTATCATTTCACGTGAAACAAATGATAAGCCTATGACTTAAATTTTAATCACAAATTACCTGTGCTATTTTTTTTAAATCATCGGCATTATGAAGACTGCTCAGCACAATTCTGTTTAATGGTGGATCTGTTTCCAGAGGATAAGGAAAACTTGAAATCAAAAATCCCTCTTTTACTAATTTTTGATAAAGTTCAGGGTTCGTTGAGCTGAAAACAGGAAAATTAGGAATATGACTTAGGCTATTGCCGATTAAGTCGCTAAATAGCTTGACATTCTGTTGGAGTTTATTGAATTCATCCGAATATATTTCCTGTGAATTTGTAAAAGCGTACATGAAAGCGGGAGAAGCAGGGGAGGCTCCAGTAAAAAAAGATGATTTACGAAACCTTTGAATCCACTTATTGGATGACAAGATGATACCCGCATCTGTTCCCATACCTTTTGCCAAAGATGCAACTACTACGACATCAATTCCTGTATTATCAAACATAGACAATTCCGTAGAAACTTTATTTTTGCGAACCACACCGATTCCGTGCGAGTCATCCACTAAAAGCACGATCCTTTTATTGGGATCTATTTTTAGTAATGGACTAAAATCATAGTGCTGGGGTGTTAAATTATCCAGTGCATTACTCACAATTACGAAAGACTCTTCTTTAGAGGCATTGATATACTTTACCACATCCTCCAGCCAAGAAGCCATAAGGCCACTCACTCCGGGATTGACATCAAACCACAATGCTGGATGACTATTGGGAGCATATAGAAGTGTTCCTTGTAAAGCAAGTACCCTCACAACCAATTGTGCCGCCAAATAACCACTTGAAACTAGCATGGCATCTTCAAAGCCAAATCGTAAAGCTGCAGCCTCCTCGGCAATATCAAAAATACCAAGCTGAATATTATTATTACGGGAGGTTCCGTTATTCAATCCATAAATAGAAATTCCTTGTTTATATACATCGATATAAGCCTCATTAACCAATAAGCCCAGATAGGAAGTTCCGCCAAAAAAGAGATACGTCCTTTCTTCATCACTGATCACCCGACCTGTTGGCTGATGCAAATGGGTAAAATCTTTCATTATCAATATTACACTTTAAAATTACCGGGAAATAGACTCTGTTATAAATAATAGGTTATTATCTCAAATAACAAAAAACACTACATATTGAGTTTGTAGTTGAGCGGGATATTAAATCTGAGCGAAACCGTAAAACCCTTCAGTGGACGATAATCCTGCTTGTCAGCGATTGAAAATCCATATCCAAAATCCAAGTCCAAAAGAGTGGCCATTGTAACACCTACTTTTGGTGTAAAGGTATATGGAGTGAATTCTGTCCGTACAAAAGGAGCAACTACCCAGGATTCAGGATAGAAAGACAGCGCCAGCTCAGGAATTACCGCAAACTTTTTCTGTGTCCATGTAAAATTAGCGGTAACATCTGTTTTTAAAATATTTTCACCGAGAAAAGCAAATGCAAAATACCCTCCTGTTTTTACAGCACTTCCTTTTTGATATTGATAACTAATTGTAGGACCATATAAGATCTCCTGAGCTTTTACCTGCATACTGAAGCTAAATAGCACAAGACAGATCAATTTAACAACAATATTTCTTCTCATAGAGTCTAATATAAATGAAAGTTTAAAGGAATATTGACTCCTAAGGATAAATTCACTCCTTTAATTTGTTTAAAATCTTTCTTGGTATTAATATCAAACCCATAACCTACTCCCAGATCAATGAGAGAGAAAAGACTGAGACCAACTTTTGGCGTTACCGTATAGGGGGTCAATTCGGCTTTGACAAAAGGTAATAGAACAAAATCATTGACATAATAAGTAAATCCCAACTCGGGAATTACAGTTGTTTTACCGCCCATCCAAGTGAAATTTGCGCCAGCATCAATTTTCATATACTGCGACTCATTTGGTGCAAATAACCCCCAGGCAGATGCTTTCAAAAAACTTCCGCTTTGATATTGATAACCAATAGAAGGTCCAAATATCCAATTGTTATGTGCCGGTAATGGGTTCTTTTGCGCTGCCACACTTAGACAGGACAATACCCCAATAAGAATGAAAGCAAATCCTTTTATATTCATCTAGCTAAAATACAAAGTATAACCATTAATCAGTACCTCCAAAACAATTAATGTCTAAAATCGTTTGGTTTTATCATTAAAAAAGAATGGGAATCTGAGCTTAATTTTGCCTAGATCCCCCTGATATTTCTTTTAAAAGCAATCTTCTAACAAACAACTCACCAATATATATGGTGCTGTTCAAGGTCTTGTGTGTGTTTTACAATGCAATGAATGGTAAGATTTATCTCCAAATGTTTGCATCAATATTTTGTTTTTGCGTTGCATTTAAATCCGGGAACAAATTAAATCCTGTCACTTTCTCTAATTCGCTTACTGTCATTTGATACTTTTCAAATTTTTTAGAACTTGGTGTTTCATTGTCCATCTTATAGGCAATGGTATAATAATTCTTTCCCTTTTTCATTGCTAGCGCTTTAAAATAATACTTGGGCCTGGCGATTTCTATGTTTTTATTATCGATGATATATTCAATCGCTGTGTTAGATTTTGTATTTGGCATCGCTCCTGTTACCACATATAGCGTATCACATTGTGCCGTCCATGTACGCACTTTATTTTCTAGGTTTGCCCATACACCCTGATTCAGTTTAGATACCTGTGCGGTCATATTTGAAAAGTAAAACGTAGTCTTATTCTGAGCATTATTAAAATTTCTGTCCGCACTAGGCAACTGATGCCCTCTATCGTAACCTGAAGTACCAAAACCTTTAAATAAAGTGGGCTGAAACTCCATTGCTATAGCCGGGTCGTATTGCCAGTCATCGGTACGTTTGGCATTACCGAGATAACTACTGTGCAAGGGGTAGGCAACCCAATAGGCCATTTTTTTCACCTTATCGTACAGCATGGTATAATTACGGCGTTTCGGATCATCAGGTAAAAAGTGCTGAATAAAAACCTCGTCCTTTTTCAACTTCGTTATTTCTGGAATTTCTAAGTAAGGTTGCGTTGCGACAATGCCTCCATCAGAAATACCGTTATCAATTTTTACATCAAAAGAATACTGATTCGCTCTTTTCAGTTTATTTACTTTTGGTAGCTTCCAAGTAAACTTCGTGTTGTCTGAAGTTAAAAACTGTATGGTTTTTCCAGTAATATTTTCTCCTGGAAAAAGGAAGAATTCGACAAAAGCAGTCCCATCATGGTTGTTTATGACTTTTCCCTCAATATCTTTCTGGCTGTCCTTGTTAACTGCTAACTTGCCTGTTACCAGATCAAAGGAGCCAAGCGTGTTTAGTTTCGGCATTACGACTTTCATCTCTTCATACCCATGTTCATCTATATTGGCTACCGTTAATTTAATGGATATTTTTGATAATTGACGTTCAAATATAAGTGGAATATTATTGTTCCCTTTATTGATTGCCTTCGCATTTTTTGCGTACATGAGATCTATTCTCGCCTGATTAGACTGATCCGTTATATCAAGTATGTATTGATAATCGCTAATTATTTTAAAAGGATAATAGGCAATAAAATCTACCGATTTTTCAGGTAAGAAAAGTTCTTCTGTAGTTTGAAATAGTGATCCGTTTATAAAAAACATATGATTATTAGTACCGTTGACAATGGAACTAGTCGATAATGGCATTCCTGACTCGATCATAAATATACCGATCTCATCTCCTTTTTGCCATGTAGTACCTATTGCTCTATTTTGATTCTCTTCAACGATCGTTGCTGTAAAGTGTACAGCGTTCTGATCTATTCTGATCTGGTTTTTACGACATGCGTATACAACCAAAAATGTTATAATAAAATAAACTACCTTCTTTAAAAATTTGGTCTTTGTAGTTCTGGTTTTTTTAATCATCCTAAAATATAGTAAGTATTAATTTTAGGGCGAAAATGGCTAATAAATTTAGATTAATGAACGTTTAGTAATGACTTTTAATCGATGAAACTATCAAAATTTTGTAGTTAATTGATTACTAGAGGTCTTAATTTAGCCGAAAAAACGATTTTAACAGGATGATTGATTCAATCACAAATGTCCAAGTTTATGAATTGCAAAAAATGTAAAACAAATCATTTGAGGATAAAAAAAACGAATCAATCTCAAGTATCAAAAGTCGCGAAGAATAAAAAAGCCACTTTTCATAAAGAAAAATGGCTTTTTTACAGGAGGTGACCTCGGAGGGGCTCGAACCCTCGACCCATTGATTAAGAGTCAATTGTCACATGGATTAACGTATCCTTAAGAGCTGTTTTTCACCATTTATAGTGACTGCGAGACAAAAGCGAGACACATGAATGATCATTTAGTCACAATTAAAAAGTCAAACGATTTAAAGAAAAGAGCATACATTTCGATTTATGTAAAAGGCAGAAGAATTAAAGAATACACAGGGATCAAATTAGGATTAAACATTAAACCTAATTCTGCAAATTCTATTAAGCAAAGAGATGAACTTCTCACATTATTGGAATATGAGTTCAAAAAAGCAATTGAATTTAACAAGTATCCTAACAATGAAACTATCATTCATGAAAAAAAAATAAAACCTTTATCAGTAAAAGAATTGCTAGACTTAGCTATATCAAACAAGAAAAAAGCAAATCTTACAAGTAACTACGTTAAGCATCTTGAAAGATTGACAGAAAAACTAAAAGCATTTCTGACAACTGATGAGTTAAATGGCAATATTAACAATTTACAAAGAGGCCGAATTCAGGATTTCATGAATGAATTTAATTCTACAGCTTCTAACTATATGATTTCACGTCGTCATATAAAAGCGGTATTTGCAGAGATCAATAAAGATCTTGATTATGATACATCTATAATTACAAAGACTGATAAACGGAAAGCAACTCCAAAGTTGCATAAAATCTATTCTGATGAACAACTCACAAACGTACTACAGTTCTTAAAAAACAACCATGAAGAATTGCACTTATGTTGCCTAATGAGTTATGGCTGTCTACTGCGTCCTCATAATGAAATCAGGTTACTAAAACGTCATCATATCAAAAACAATATAACAGAAATCCATCTTTCAGGAAATGAGAATAAGGGTAAAAAAATCAGAACAGTTCCGATACCGAATTATGTTAGAGAATTACTCCTAAAACGATTAGAAGGCTTGTCTCATGACGACAATATTTTTACACAAAGACCTGATGCAAATAATCCATATTATTTTAGCACCGCTTGGACTCGGATGTTTAAATTAATGGAGAAAGCGGGTATTATTGAAAAGAATCAAACCATTTACTCATTTCGTCATACTGCTTCCGTAAACGTATATAAGAAAACAAAGGATCTACATATTCTACAGCAATTGCTAGGCCATTCGGACATGATAGTCACCTTAAAGTATTTGCGAGGTTTAGGTGTTCATAATGCAGATGAATTGAAACATGTGATGCCTGAACTATAGAGTGAGAGACGGAAAATATTGTTTTTATACCCCTTAATGAAAATGATGTCTCATCAAAAATAAAAATACGCCCATTTCCCTTTATTGGGGATGGGCTTTTTTCATTTGTTTTTGCTTATAATTAGTTTTTATTTAACAGATCAATATTTAATGGAAATTACAACCTCTTGGGAAACATTAGAATTCGATGAAACAATCGAAATTACTGAGACAATTTGTAATTATTTTATGCCAATCACAAGGGAGATTGATGCTTCACAAATAATTACAAGACAAGGAACAAATTCCGAAGAGTATCTAAAGCAACGGAAAAAAGAACTAGCCAATACACGAAATCTTAAATATAAACTACGAGTCCAACGGAGTTATTCCGAACAGGGAGAAGTTTTCTACCATAAAGACTATAGCTACCGTGATTTAAGCTCAAGAGTATTATTTAAAAAGCCTGAAACAGAACTTTTACATCAAGATGCAGAAACACTTGAACATTTTTTAAACAATCTTTTCAGCATTATAGCACTTTACAAAGAAGATTATTGGCAATCATATTATGAAAATTATGATGACTTTAGCTCAAATCCTTTTATTCAAGAGGCTATAGAAGAGGTTAGAGATATCTTTAATGTGCTAAAAATGAGAGAGGATATCATCAACTCCGAAATTGTATTTAGACATAAAGACAAATATGGATCAGTTATCACTGATGAAACGACAAAGGTAAATGACCTTTATAAACAAGAGGTATTCGATTATTACGCGCAGGTAAAATATCAAAACCTCTTACATAGGTTTAAATTGACAAGATTTCTCACAGATGAGGAAAAATCACTAAATATCCCTATGAAGGAAACTCCAAATACAATCTGGGAATTTGATAAAGAAATCTCTTTACTGATTGACTTTATGACGTTTTCAGGTGTTACTCCGAGCTGCACTATAGACTTTTTCGAAAAGCTAGTTGATAACTTAGTTGCTAATATGTCATTCAATCCTAAGTTATCACCCTTATACGAGTTTTTAAAACTAGTGGTACCTGCGCTAAACAACTTCATACGTGACCATGCTCATGAGAAATACAAGAAAAAGGATAAGCACTTCCTAATTTTCTCCTTTCTTAGACTATTCGATTTAGTACCAAAAAAACAGACTATGGATGTCAATGGGCTTGATGATGTTAAGGAAGACTTTATAAAACAACTCATAAAGAAATAGACAATATATAACCCTCCATTTTAAAAAGGACAGAAACTTGAATGTTTTCTGTCCTTTTTTATTTAATCCAAAAAGAACTTTTACGCATTGATAATTAACAACATACACCTTTATTGTAAAAAGGGGGCGATAGAAAATAAACCTTATTATATCCCCCTTTTTTGCGTGTGCACCTTTGTACTGTCAACAGCGGAGAACGGCAGTTAAGATAAGCCTAGCAGTTGACAATCGTTCTTTGAAATTATCGAATTATAAAACAAAAATACTCCTAAGCGACTAGCGGTATACTGCTAAAAATCAAAAGGTGATATAAATCTTAATATTAGAAACCTCCGTGATAAAATATCACAACATGAATAACAAAACCAACCAAGACTTAGGTGACAAGGTTACAGGAAGTCAAGCACAAGTTCAAGTACAAAAAACAGTACAAGTCATTAATAAACAAACAAATTTAAATAACATGAAAACACATAATACAATTACCCCCGAAAACCTCTTAATAGAAAAATCTTCTTTAGGACCTTTCTATTCAGATAAAATGAACAGCTACATAGAATCCCTCACAGAGGAAGAAGAAGCAAACTTTGATAAGTTTATTCGACATATAAAATCAGGGCTCCCTATCGATTTCAATCAACGTAAAATGATAGATAGGGCTGGGAAACCGTACTACTTCATAAACCAATTACTAAATGGAAATGCAAGATCGGGATATAAGCTCATAATTCTAGAAGGGTTTGATTTATTTCTTGAAAGAATAATGACCGAAACTATTGGCTTCGATTCATTGGCAGATATTAAAGCAGAATTAACAAAATAATTAATCATCGAGGAGTGAATTTTACTCCTCTTAAGACAATTTAAAATGACAAAAATTAATATAGATGCGCTTAGAGCAAAGTACTTGGATGATGAGCCAGTACAAAAGATAAAAGCAGCGATTAATGCTAACAATTTCTTTTTAGAAAATAACCCTAACGGTTATGCGGATTCAAATAGGTTTTTGAATAGTCTAATGCAATTTCCAGAGAACATAACCTATAAAAGAGGAATTGAGGAATTTCTTGAAGCTAGCTCAGCTGGAAACTACTTTCAATTGAGTGATGCTAAACAAGATGATGAGGGAATTAATTTCTACTGGATTAGTTATTACAAAGGTCGAATACGAAGAAATTTAAAGGTTCCTGAATTTGAAGGTCTCTTAAAACTACTTGAAACCTCTCGACGATCAGAGATCTCATTAACTCTAGAAGGATTAATTAACAAAGCAATTGAAAACATAAAATAATAACAATGGGGGATTAACTCCCCCTTAATCTTAAAAAAATGAAAAAGAAAAATATCTACATCAACAAAGGTCAATATATGGCAGGAATTTTCGGGAAAATCCCTGCAAATACAGTTATCAAAAAGAATGTAACAGGGATCGGTGCTACGACTCTTGAGATATTAGCTGAAAGAAACTCCATAGTGATACTGCCTAATTTACCAGTGATATACCTTAAAGAGCATGCACATGCCGATCTAAATGTGTTGGGCGTGCATTCTGGTATAACTATTCTCGATATTATAGAATACCTCAGCGATATTAATGTTAAATACAAGAAAATACTTACAACACCCGAGTCATTTTATAAGATTATAACTGCATTTATAAATCAGCGGATAAACTATAGAAATGAGTACTTCTTACTTTTTGATGAATGTGACAAAATATCCAAAGATATTGACTACAGAAAAACAATAAGCTTGCCAATGGATATTTTCTTCTCCTTCAAAAACAAGGCATTTATATCCGCAACAGCTATCATACCAGAAGATCCGAGGTTCGTTCAACAAGAATTTGAGTTTATAAATATCATTCCCAATTACGAAATTAAAGAGGATGTCAAATTATATAAATGCAATAATACCTTAAGTACTTTCAGCTATTTGATAAAACAAGACATATCGCAGAAGAATTATTTCATTTTCTGTAATTCCTTAAACATGATAACACACATGATAAACGCCAATAATTTAGCCAATAGCAGTACTATTTTCTGTTCTGAAACAAGCGCTGAGAGGCTAAAAGGAGCAAAATTCAACCACATAAGTCATAAATTAGATGAAAGTAAATTTTCAACCTATAATTTCTTTACTAGTCGTTTTTTCTCTGCTTTAGATATCTACTTTGACAAGAACATCGAAGTGTATATAATCACAGACCTTGGTATCGCCGAGTACACCATGATCGATCCTGCAACAGATGCTATTCAAATCATTGGAAGATTTAGAAACAAGAGCATTACAAAAAACATTAAGATTCTATTTACCGAGGACACGAACCTCCCTTCGTTAGACAAAGAGGCTTGTCTTAAACTAATAGATAAGTATAAGTTTTCATATGATGAGATATTAAAAATTGGTTCAACTCTCAGCGTTGGTCAATACAAGTCTTTTATTGACGAACTACAATCAAAATTCGGATATAATTTTTTTCTAAATCGAGACAATACAGTGGATTATTTTAAGGTTGATAATTTCTTGCTAAAGAACCTGCTCAACTATCTATTTCAAAGTTTTGAAAATATTATTGAATGTTACAGGTCATTAAAAATTGAAAATACTGACACGCATTTTTTTAATATTAAATACATAGAGAATAATCAAAGTGAAATTACAAGTTCATCTCAAAAACTGCTTATTGCGGTTGGACAAAAATTCTCAACTATAGTCAGAGAAGTGATAACTCTGTTAGAAGAGTTAGAACCCACATCTGAGTTCGAAGTGTCAGCTTACAATGACTTTAAAAATAAACTTAGAGTAACCTATCCAAATATTGTTAATGGTTACGATTTGATTGACAGAGATCTACTTAAGATAATAGAAAAACCAAGAGAGTTAGAAAGAGAGATAAAGAGAGCAATCATTGCGTCCAGTCAATCAAATTTTGATTTTATAAATGATTTGAAAGTGGAGTTTCTTATTGGTGAAAAACTCAGCCTAGAGGAAATAATATCTAGGTTTAGCGACCTTATAAATAGGCATGGTTTACAAATAGCACCTTCTAAGAAGCAACTTGAAAATTTTATAGATTTGAAAAGAACACAGCTAATTGACGGTTCGTGGGGATATAGAGTTAGTGGGTATATGCATAAATAATAGTTGCAGTAAATATTACCCCTTAGGGGTATAAAAAAGATGCAATTAAATGGGATCAGTAAGAAATTTACTATCCTATTTAAAAATCATATTCATCAATCATCACATCAACCGTATAACCAATGTATTTCCCACAATCTAATAATCCAAACAAATACCTACTAATTATACCATATTATTAATATAGCCGAGAATGGAAATAATAACCAAACATCTTATTTATAAAATATTATAAACAATAATTGCACATTAAAAACTGATAAATATGGGGCTCCAGGAATTTAAATATAGAAACACAGCATTAACAAATGGTTTCTGTTTCTAAAAAGTCAGCTCACCTTACACAAGAAAATAAAATTATATAGAAATTTTTGACAATTGGTGTTGAAATACCCCCCACCTAAGCATTTTTTGAACAACAAGGGTGTAAATTAAACAACCCCCACCTTAGATTTGAGGAAGAAGCATTTATTAAAGTCAAATTTTTATATTTATCTTTGGACAATAAATAATTACAGCTATAGAATAAAAAGAATTTAAAATATCAAGTTAAGCGTTAACTAAAAGTTCTTGTGATAGGAAACCTGAGAAATTTCAAAGCACAACAAGGACAGTTAGAGTAACGTTCTACGCATAAAAGCGTGGGGCGTAATCTTCCTGTTTGTGCATGGCCTTCTCAGGTGCCACTATCAGCAGTTCTAGGTTATAGTCCCACGCTTTTGTATTACTAACCAATCGTATAGGGATTTATCGATACCTAATTACTATAACATGTTTATAAAGTAAAATCTATTACGGATTACCGTATACAGCAATTTATTGCTCTCCGTATTTTTGAAAATCACATCTTATACCGTCGTTGGAATTAAAACGACATTAATCAAACTTTAGATTTATGAAAAAAGTAATCTTACTTTTAATGACATTGGCAATCTTAGCAGGTTGTTCAAAAAAAGACAATACAGGTAATGACACTGGTGAAACAGAAAAAAATTGTCTTGTCGAACAATTAACCTATGAAGGTGGACTTGTGAAATTTACACACGATGATAAGAAACGTGTTATTAATATTGTAAATGAACTTGATGAAAGACCTTGGCAAGGCAAATTGGAGTATTCATATTACAATTTTGTTTACGAGCTAAATACAATTACACTTAAATTCAAGAATGACTATGAGTCATATACTGTTATTTACCAAATTGATAAATCAAATAATGTTGTGAAATCCCAAAAATTAGATTCTTACAATTCTGTTGATCTCGAAAAGAACTACAGTTATGATGCAAATGGATATTTGAACAAAATTATTTCAAAAAGTAAAAGCAAATGGCATCGTGACATTGTTTTAGAATACAAAAATGGCAATTTGGTTAAAACCAATGAAAATTATGGTTCAGAAAATGGAATTTTAAATAAAAACAATTTTGAGTTCAAATATGATTTACCTCAGAATAATGTCCCTTATTCTGCATTATATTCAAGATTATCCTCAACTTTTGAATTTTCAGAATCAATTCTGCTTGAACAGGGCTATTTTGGTAAAAAATCAAAAAATGCAATAAGCTCTGAAAAAAGTCTATATAGTGATGGTGCTCCTCATGAAACAAATTGGTCATTTACTTACACCACTAATAATTATGGTTTAATAACTAATGTTAAAGAATTCGAAAAGACCGACGGGGCAAGTGAATATACAATAGATTATAAGTGTAAATAGTATTTTAACGATGTGGTATAAAATCAGAACTGGTGATAATTCAACATATAGAGGTTGGAATTATAGCGTGACGGCAGATTCAAACAATGATTTGCGAATTATAATAACCTCTCCATACTCAATGGACAGACCCAGTGCAAGCTCGGGCAATTATGAACAAGAAATAGAATTGTTCTACAGATTTATGGAAATAAATGCGACAAATACATATTCCTTTAAAGAAAAGGTAAGAGTTTTTGGGATATTTACAACATTTGCACCCAATATTGAGAAGGGGCATAACGCCGCTAGAAAATATATAGATCAACGTTTAGGTGATTTCAACCTCGAAAAATTTTATAAAACTATCATGTGAAATATCTATGCAACGGTTATTAAAATATGCTTAATATTTGGAGCGGTATTAGCTATAGGAGTTATTATATACTATACCTGGAATAGTGATTTCGGTAAAATTCAAAAGAATAAGAAGCACGTGAATGATGAACAAAGTGGATGCATGTGGCTCTTCTTAATCTTAATATTTGCTATTACTCTAGGGATCATTAAAATACTAGAGTTTCTCTCATGGGGAGTCATTGTTGCTGTAATGCTTGTCATTATTCTTATACCAGTTGTTTATTTTTATCGTAAGAAAAATACTAAATCCACACCCTGCACTCTAAATGATTTTTTTCCAGACATTGGGGCAGATATTCCTGAAAAGGAGTTCAAACATATGAAAAAACAAATAATTTCATACTTGCGTTCCTATGGTGTTAATGATAACTGTGAAATTAATGAGGTCGTAAATCATGATAACACAGTCGTTTTTCATAGTGACCCAACATTTAACGGTATGTTCCACTGGGGAACTATGGATTCACTTAATCAATATAAAAGCGTTTCTGAAAATCCCAATCTGGAAGAATTTACAACTCTTTACATAAGGTCTTACTATGATGTGATTGCGGGCGTTATATAGTAATCATTTCTTAATCTACCTCAATGTTAGCCTCTCCATATCGGAGGGGCTTTTTTTATGCACTTTAATTTACAAACAATATGAAAAATCTATCAAATGTGGCTGAAATCACCGTCCAATTTAAACCTAATTTTAAGCTTTCTGAATGTCCTCAGATTTCTGACTCATCTACAGCTCATACAATATTAAAAGAGTTCTGGGACGAAGGATTGATGCAGTTTTTGGAAGAATTCAAGGTCATCTATCTAAATAATGCAAATCATGTACTTGGCATATCAGATATTGCAATGGGAGGGAGAGCCTCCGTAAGTGTGGATATGAAAACTATATTTTCTATAGCACTTAAATGCTGTGCATCCAAAATTATCTTATCCCATAATCATCCATCAGGTAAACTTATTCCAAGTTCTCACGACCACGCTATTACGAAGAAAGCTATTGAGGCGGGTAAGTTTTTGGATATACAGGTGGCTGACCATTTGATAATAGGGGTTAATGGGTACTACAGCTTTAGAGATGAAGGAGATTTTTAAGACATGAATACTTAGTTCTTATACCCCTCAATAATTTTGGTGTCTCACCTTTAACCATCACCACTCACTTGAAACCTTTTTGGGTTTCTGTGAGGGTGATTAATATTTTATTTATAAATATCTGCAATCATAACTTTTTCTTCCTTAATATTTTGGAGGAAATCATTAGAAGTTATCGGCAGTTTGCTACGATTAAAATAAAAATAGAAATCGAAAGATCCGCCAATAATTCCTTTACTGGGAAGGTAAACAAAACGATCTATACCACGATCATATATATAACTGTTAGGTTTCCCATACCAATCGGTATAGGTCCAAAATTGGAAAGCTGTTGCTCCTCCAGCTACCGTCAAACTTCGTGACATATATTCTCTTCGATCACGGATCTTATCAAAGTAAGTAAATGTTTTGTCCTCCCATATTTTATCTAATGGAAATATATCATGTTGATATGTTTTTTTGAAAATTTTCTTGAATTCAACAATTGTGAGTGGAGATAGCTGTGTATTTATTGTACCATAAGGATTTGCAAAGACTTCCGGTCTATTGCTTACCACATAAAACTCTAATAAAGAATTCTTGGGCACAAAATAATGGTTTCCTTTTTTTACAATAGGCTTATATGAGTTAAAGTATTTGGTTACACTTTTATTCTTTTCGTTTGATATCGAGATTATATTTTCGTTGAATACATGTATTAATTGATCAGTGGTTACCAAATCATTTTTAATAGTATCTAATGATACCTCAATCCAGTCACTGTTTCCATTCAAATCAGGAAGTGACGAAAATAAAATTAAGTTTGGATTATCAACTTTTACACTATAATATTCCCCTACGTCATTTGCCCATCTGCGTTCTTTTAAGATAAGATTAAAAAGTGTGATTTTTCTGTCAATACCATACAGAGCCTTTGTCGAGAGATCATATTTGAATAGTTGATATTGCTCTGTTTCCTCTTCAAGCATATAATATTTAGTATTAGCCTTTATTATATTGCTAGTGAAAAATAGAAAAATACTGAACAATAAGGTAATCTTACCTACATTTTGTGCCGCTGCTACCATTTTTATGATTTTGATTTATACTTTGTTCAATTGTACTCATATTGGAAACTACACCGCCTTTTGCCAACGCTAAAGCATCATAATTGTTTATAGATGGATTCAATGATTTCACTGCATCAGCGAGATCATTTAGTATAGATGCAAAGTTTGAATGACTGTTTATATATCTGTCCTGTCCATGAACGTTTATCGTCGACCAACCTGAATATAAAATAGCAAATTGTTCGGGTTTACCCTCTTGTCTTAGTCTAAACATTTCTGCTCCAAGAAATCCATGTAAGGCTTCATGAAACATGGTTACTGCAATATATTCTTGTGATGCTGTTTTAAGCATTTTTCCATTCAACATGATTGTAAAGTTACTCCTTGAATTCGTTTGATACCCGTTAAAAAATCCATCGGTTGAATCTGACATTTGAGGATCTGCTCTAAACATAATATTGTAATTTACATTATTCGCAAAGGTCTTATTCAACCATTTAGAAATCTTATTCTCTAAATTAGGTATTTTGGCTAAAACTTCTTGTGCGCAAGGATATCCCTGCAAAGAATCAATGATTTCTTTATCTTCTTCGCTAGGAGGGTCTGGTGGAATTATTGGTGGAGTGCTCCCTCCGCCACCGCCGTGATTACCTCCCCCGCTTCCCCCTCCGCCATAGTGACCTGTGTCTCCGCCACCCCCACCACCATTACAATTACCAATAGTTTCATAACGAGTGGTACATGATGTATAAGGATAGTCTCCGGCACAAATTTGATAAGGCACAGTTTGGCAAGGAATGTCTGGATTGTTCATGGCTTTCTTACCAAATGCTGTCATCTTTAGGTTAATTTTATAGGTGATGGGGCTAAATAGTTTATCTTCTATATATCCATCATAACTTAATTTTCCTGTTATCCAATCCTCATAAATAAACAAACCTGAACTTTTACTTTCTTTAATATCATTTGGCAATACGGTCAATTTTGTAAAATTCCAAAAATCTCCTTGCTTTTTTGCTTTAAGCCAAATACGACCTATCAAAGAGTATTTTACACTATCCGGTGTAAAGGAGTATATTTGCTTGTCTGTACTTAATGGAATATAAAAACTACCCTCAAACTCAATTCGCTCTTGCCACCTCACCTTGGTAAATAACTAATATCTCTTGTAATTGAAGTCTTTTTCACCTTATCAAATGACAAGATAATTTCATCGCCAGTTATATCATCATAGGTTTCTGTATTTTTACAGGAGAATAAAAAAATCAGTATGGCTAACAATTTAAAGAATCTATATATCATAATCCTAATTGGTTAATTTTGTTTTCTTTTTTCGATTATTAAATCCTTGGTGTTTTTGGGTATTATAATTAGCGGTTAAGTTAGCGATTATTTCTAATATTATACACGAATAAAATATAATTAATTATTTAGACAGGAAATAAGGCATTCCGTTATGGAATTACCGTCATAAATATATGCCAAACCAAGTTGAAAACGAAATAATATTACATATAATTTCATTTTCAATGCTTCTCAGTTTGTCATTATTTATGTTTTGGTAATTCCTTCACTTCATAAAAGCACCTAAATCTTTTTAATAAGTGCTGCGCACACATTAAAAATTTTCATGCTTTTCGAGTTTGGCTCGCCTGCTTAGTCGCTCTGGCTTCGCTGTTGTCACTATTTTTGATATACCCATCACACACAATCCCTTTTCAAAAATACCGCCAACAGCTTCGTCTATTTCATAGATATCGTTGAATCATGCTACGCATTTCTCTTCAACGACCTTCGCTCAACTCGCAGGACGGCGAGCGATTAAAGTGTGCTGATATGAGAGTGTTTTTTCAATAAATAGGGTTGAGGCATGAAAATTTTGTTTTATATACCCTTGAAAATAATGATGTCTCATTGTACCCCTTCTCTAATGGATTAAATCATTTCGAATATTTTTTATACCACAATATCCGAAATTAATTCTGAGGTATTAGATAGCTTTAATAAGCTCTAAATAATGTATAGTAATTAAGTCTGGTAAGCGAGGTAATAATTTATAAAATTGATACTCTTAAATTATGAGTTTTGCGAGACAAATGCGAGACAAAACGGGCTATTATTGACGTTAATTTTGTATATTTGAGTATAAGAGATAATTAACACAAATAGATAATTTCTCGCACATCATAAGTGTAAAAAACAGCCTCAGGATACCTTAAAGCCTGAAAAAGCCACTTTTCATAAAGAAAAATGGCTTTTTTACAGGAGGTGACCTCGGAGGGACTCGAACCCTCGACCCATTGATTAAGAGTCAATTGCTCTACCAACTGAGCTACAAAGTCAAGTCTATACTCAAATGTAACTTAGATTTTTTTTATATCAAACATAAAAATGAAAAAACAAGATATATTAATATAATCTTTTTAAGACATTCATTATCAAATTGAAAATCCATAAATGAAGTATATGAATTCGATAACAAATATTGACATGAACTCAAACTGCTGTTTTTAATCGCTAGACTCAATCAGCCAAATTACACAGGAAGTATCAGCTTTGTGTGTTTTCTATATTTTATTCGTCTTTTTCTTATATAGCTTAAAATTTCCTTCTTTTCTATATTCTAACACATGCTCTTTACAATATCCCGTTAAATAAACGGAAAATTTATTGCTATCGTTTTTATCCAAATTCAATTCTGCCAATACCTCCGCCACACGTTTGGGTGTATTAAAAAAATCCGAGTGATAAACTAAATGATCCAACTTTTGTGTTGTTTCTATACGTCGTTTAGATTCAGGTTCGATTTTATATAGTGGCGTCAGATCCATGTTCTTCTCAAACAATGTTCTGGGCTGGATATTCAGTGCGCGACAAATTAGCAAGAAGTTATACATAGTCGTACCTTTTCCCTTTTCTACCGCAGCAATGGTATTAATGGTAAGGTCAGTCATATGTGCAACGTCCCTTTGCGTAAAATCTAATTCATCTCTACGCTCTCGAAATTTTTGACCAATATTCAGGATAATATCTTCATTTATTCTTGACACGTAACAAATAGAGTAAATATTTGCGCAAAATAAATACAAATAAAAAGCTGATTTAATTTGCGCAATTCCTTTTATAATATTACTTTTGTGTATATAAGGGAGAAATTACCTTTCGTCCTATGGTATATGTAACCAATTATGATCGATATGAAATATTCATCAAAACCTAGGATTCTCAAAAATTAAGTGTTCTAAGGTGATATCAGCACAGCGATATATTCACCGTTCTTGTTCTTTGACTTATTGGTATTGATAAAAAAGAGGCTTCTTGTGAAGCCGTAAGGCAAGGGATAGTTCCACTTGCCAAATACACTGAAAACAATTTCGTATTTTTTCTTCATTAAAAAAAGATATTAATAATATGTTGCCAATTTCTGTTTTCCAAAGTCATACTTGGTTAATACATGGTTAGGGATCTTCTCATATTTGGTCTTGTTTGTTGTCCCTAATTTTTAAGTGATACACAACTATGTTTATGTTTATTTATCCTACGGGTTCATTAAGATTATAAATCAATTTTTCTTATTATTGCTTTTAAAGGGCACATTATAATTTAATAATAGATTTAGAAAGATATCATAAGTTTACGTACCCATCATCTACCTTGGTAAACATTACGCTCACGACCTACACTCCTTTAGTAGCCCGAGAGAAGAGGTTCCTTGTGAAACCGCAAGATGAGAGCAAATGCTGCTCATTAAGTACATGGTCTACAAAAAACTTGCAATAACCTTTGTTCGTCAACTTTGCAAACTGAATTGTACATACAGCAAAGGACTATAAAATTACATGCAAAGGCTCTTACTACAGTTGGATTACAATATGGAGAAAGCTGCTCTTTTTATTGCACACGAAGTATTTTAAAGAGAAAAAATAAAAGTAGTACACAATTAGGTTCTTACTAAGATAAGGAGACGTAAAATCTATAGCTGTAAATAACCTTTATAAAAGCAGCCCTATAGAAGCACTGCGAAATCACTTCCATAATAAAATAGATATTAAAGACACAATGAGGCTTCTTGTAAAGCCGTAGGGTGAGGGTTTAAGCTACTCACTAAATACTTTCCAATTTATTTTTTTCAAGCTTTACAATCTGTATCAACTGTAACTTGCTAGAACAATAATGGGTTAACAATCTTTACGGGTTACTCATCCGCTTTTTATAATGATTAACATCTTTTCTCTACCCATATATTAAGGTTAACTCAATCATTAGCTCCTGAACACAAGACTATTGGTTATGTATAAACAATAAGCTGGACTAACAAAATGAATAAATTACTACGTATATACAATCATGCACTATTTATAATTATGAGGTAAGAATATCAGCTTATAAGCAGGTTATATATACAAATCAGCTATTAAAATATTTATCGAGGCTGCTTGTACAGCCGTAGGGTGAGGACACTTGTCGCTCACTAAATACCTACCAAGAATTAAATTATTCAACGAATATAAAGCGACATGTTGCTAGGGATATACAATTGAAGGTCTGCCATTACACTAAATTTGAACCAGTTTATTCATTAATATCTTCTTGGAGCGTTTATACAATATTGAATTTTGAGTTAAAACATCTTTTCACGAACGCTTTCAACATGATAAGGTCTTCACAAATTCCTTTAAGAAAATCGCAAAACGACTAAAACAAGATTACCGTCAATACCAATAAGTTCTATTCATAAATCTTTCAACTGAGGCAGCTTCATGGTTAAAATCGCCAGAAAAGAAGCTGCAAGAAGTTGTTTCAAAAGTTTACCCACTAAATAAAACGAAATATGAACAAACTTTACAGTCAAAAAAACACTAAAAAACAACTTATCCAACTCAACAAAGGGATTGAAGCAGGATTAAATTATTTCTATGAGAAGTTTTATCCGTATTTCTACCTCCGCTCTAACCGTGCGACACGGGACACCTGTATTGCAGCTAGTATTACACATGAAGCTTTCATAAGGTTATGGCTATATCGGGAAAATATTCATTCTGAAGAAGATCTTTTGCATTTCCTAAAAATGCAAATTAAAAAGGCTATTCATATTTTTTATAGCAACCCCCGGAGCCGCTTTCACCGTAGCCTCCTCCAATTAGATTCTATAGAAAATTATCAGGAATTTCTTGCTGGATATGAAGAAGAAGATGACGCTCATGAAGACTTAGTTTATCTTGATAAATTAGACAATGAAAAGCAGCATCAATTAGATAAACTCAACAAAGTACTGCCATTTTTAAACCTCGAACACCAACTATTCATCAGACTCAGTCTTCAGTACAGCTTCAATTATGAGCGTATTGCCTATTACTTAGGCGGAATATCGGACTATGAAGTGAGTCTAAAAGTAGAAAAGACGATTGCAGTTCTTCGTTCAATTTTAAATAGTTATGAAAAAATAAATAAGGCAATCTCAAATAAAAAGATTATTGCACAAGTAGAACTTACAGACGAACAGGTAGAAATTTTCCGCATGCGCTATGAATTGCAATTCTCTTTTGAACAAATATCAAAACAATTGCATTTAAACACTACAGCTGTCAAAAAAATATTTATCAAGGCACACAGTAAAATAAAACCCCACAAGAAAACTGCTTAAAACCCCTTTGTTATGGAAAACAACACAACTATTTTAACCCGGAAAATACAGATTTATATCGATTGTGATGATAAAAAGAAAAGAGCGACATATTACGATAGGCTATTCGATTGGCAAAATATAATATTTAGAGCATCCAATATTGTACTCTCCCATCAATTTCTGCAGGATAGCTTAAAAGATCTCATTTATCTAACTACTGAAGTGAAAGTAAAATTAGCAGACCGTAATACCGATGAAGAAGGAATATTGAATACATCAAGAATGAATACCACCTATCGGCTTCTTTCAGCCTATTTTAAAGGTGAAATACCAACCGATATCCTATCTACGCTCAATACAACATTATACAAAAATTTTCAATCGGATCGTAAAGCTTACTGGAAGGGAGAGCGCTCGTTAAGAACTTACAAAAAAGATATTCCTATTCCTTTTTCTTCAAAATCTATGAAATTAAGTAATGATGAACAAGGGCGAGATTTCAAAATTTCTTTATTTAAACTTCCTTTTCGAACTTATCTTGGTAAAGATAGGTCTGATAAACGCGTACTGTTACAAAGGGTACTGGTCGGGCAGATTAAGGCTTGTTCTAGCGCTATCAAGGTTATAAAAGGTAAAATATTTCTTCTATTATCATTAGAAATGCCCCAAAAAGACCATGTTCTGCAGGAGCATCTTATTGCAGAGGCATCGCTATCTATTGAACATCCTATTTCAGTGAGTATAGATAATGATTGCTACCAAATCGGGACAAAAGAAGAGTTTTTATACCGTCGTATTGCTATTCAAGCGGCAAGACATAGACTACAAAGAGCCATAACTTATAATAGAGGTGGCAATGGCCGTAAAAGAAAACTCAAAAGTCTAGATCATTATAATCAGAAAGAAAAGAATTATGTTGATAGTAGACTACATCTCTATAGCAGAAGACTCATTGATATCTGTATCAAATCTCAGGCAGGAACACTTCTTCTAGTCAATCAATCCAACAAAGAGGAGATCGCCAAGGAGGATGAATTCTTACTCCGCAACTGGAGCTATTACGGCCTTATTGAAAAGATCAAATATAAAGCTAAAATGGCCGGTATTAATGTTATTATAGAATAGTTTACAGCCTACAGTACATTAAAAAAGAAAGAAAAGTACAATTTAGAAATATAAAAACTTACTGTGAAAATGCTACCGGACTAGGCAAAATATGAAAACTGGTACACGATGAGCTTCATGCGGGACAATACCTTTGTTTCAAAATTTAAAGCTATGGATATTCAAAATGTGCTTCGTTGTATAGTGCAGCAAGATGAACTGCATGCCAGATGGTTGAATACACTTTCTTTTATGGAAAACGCTGGCGCTAGAAAAATATCGCAATGTGAACATCCTACAGAAGTTAGTATCATACAGCTCAAACATGCGGCAGAAGAGCATAGGCATGCTTATTATCTAAAAAAACAGATCGGTAAACTTGGAACAGCCATCTGCTCGACCTATGAGGATAAATATTTAATCGCTCCAGTATACACAAAACAATACCTGCATCAATTGGATATTAAATCTTGTCGCTACCTCAAAGAAACTTTTAATCTAAGCGGCGCAGCTCTTAAGCATGCCGCTTACCTATTTGTTACTTACGCCATTGAGGTCCGTGCCGACGAGCTATATCCCATATACCAGCATACGCTTGATACAATGAAAAGCAAGGTTATGGTCAAATCTATAATTCTTGAAGAGGAAGGGCATCTGGAGGAAATGATTGATCAACTGGCACAGTTTTCTCCTCAATGGGAGCAGTATGCCAACAATATACAGGCTATAGAGCGGGCCTTACATACGGAATGGATCAGCGCAATAGCAAGTCAATTAAACTAATGTCCGGCGATGTACAGTACATGGGATAAACTGCTATTGCAAAGAAAAGAGTCCGCATCACTTCGAAAGCTCAGCATAAATGCCGGTGAGACCGATTTCCTGAGCAATGACTATTTGGGCATGGCCAGGAATAAAGTTTTTCATAAGATGATGTTAGAAACCATACAGTCAGACCCCAAAATAATTGCGGGTAGCACTGGTTCAAGACTCATTAGCGGTCACTCGACAGAGGTGCATGAAACAGAATCCATTCTTGCACAAAAGCATCGTACCGAATCAGCTTTACTATTCGCATCGGGATATGCTGCCAACCTCACTTTATTCTCTTGTCTACCGCAACGGCAAGACACCATTATTGTAGATGAGTATATACACCGTTCTGTACACGACGGCTGTGTTATGTCTAAAGCTATAAAATGGAAATTTAGACATAATAATCTTGAAGATCTAGAAGCCAAGTTAAAAAGAGCCAGGGGACTGTGTTTTGTGGCCGTTGAAAGCCTATATTCTATGGAAGGAGATTTTGCCCCTTTAACAGAAATCGCCAAATTGACCGATAAATATGGAGCATCTCTCATCGTCGATGAAGCACATGCATTTGGTGTATTTGGCTATGGCCTTGTCCATCAATTGGGTTTACAAAATAGCGTATTTGCAACTTTGATCACTTATGGTAAGGCTATGGGATCACATGGGGCAGCACTACTCTGCAGTAAACTTATCAAAACTTACCTCATCAATTTTGGATCTCCCTTTATATACAGTACAGCCCTTCCAGATCTTATCTGGAGACAGATTCGTATAGGATATGAATTTCTTGACAATCACCCTGCCTTAGCTTCAAATTTAAGGCACAACATTCGCCTATTCCGAACACAGCAGGTACCCACAATATCAGGCACAGATAGTCCGATACAATCGCTTATAGTTCGTGACAACAAACAGTTGTTGAACTTAAAGAACTCCCTGTCTGAAAAGGGGTTACAAACCTATGCTGTTTTTTCACCAACAGTAAAATTAGGAACAGAACGTTTACGTATTTGCCTACACACATTTAATCAGAAAAACGATATTCTCTTGCTAACACAAAGCATAAAATCAAGTCTTGACTTATAGAGAAAGAAAAATATCAAAATACTCGTTTTGAGTCCCAAACCAGATAGAATTAAAATAAAAAACAATATGAAAGAACAGATTTTTGTAACGGGAATTGGAACAGAAATTGGCAAAACTGTCTGTTCCGCTATATTAACTCAACATCTAAAAGCGGATTATTGGAAACCTGTCCAATCTGGAGATTTACATGCCACAGACAGCATGCGCATATATGATCTCCTTCAAGGTGATGTCCGTATCCATCCCGAACGATATAAGTTACAACTTGCTGCATCTCCACATAAGTCCGCTTTATTAGAAAACACATCGATATCGCTCAAAGATTTTAAAATTCCTGAGACGACAAATAATCTTGTTATAGAAGGTGCTGGTGGCTTATTTGTCCCACTCAGTGACACCTGTTATATCATTGATTTAATACAAGCCTTAACAATTCCAGTCGCGCTGGTTATCAAAGATTATTTAGGGTGCATTAATCATAGTTTACTATCAATAAATGCCATAAAGCAAAGAAATATAGATTTAAAATACTTGATATTTAATGGTGGTATCGATACCGATACCGAAAGGGTGATCTCCCTCCAAATACCTGAACATACACAAATTATTCATATCCCGCAGCTAGAAACAGTAACGGCAGAAGCTGTACGAAAAATAACCGATCCATTTAACTCTTAAAGCAATTTAATAACAGATGAAAACTACAATCCGAAATAACTGGACCAAGGAAGAAATTCAACAGATCTATGACCAACCTCTTATGGAGCTCATTTATCACGCCGCTTCGGTTCACCGCGAATATCATAATGCCGCGGAAGTACAGGTGTGCACCTTACTATCTGTAAAGACAGGCGGATGTCCAGAAGATTGTTCCTACTGTGGCCAGGCCGCACGCTATCACACCGATATAAAAGTACAGGCCCTCTTACCCACACAAACCGTGATCGAGCATGCTCAAAAGGCAAAAAATAATGGTTCTACCCGATTTTGTATGGCGGCCGCTTGGAGAGAAGTTCGTGACAATCGTGATTTTGACCGTATTATAGACATGGTAAAAGGCGTAAATGATCTAGGTCTTGAGGTCTGCTGTACACTGGGAATGTTAACGGAGCAGCAGGCTATTCGGCTTCAGGAGGCAGGCCTACATGCCTATAATCATAACCTAGATACATCTGAACAGTATTATGATGAGATCATCTCTACCCGCACGTTTGATAACCGCATCAATACCATCAACCATGTGCGTAAGGCTGGAATAACCGTTTGTTCAGGGGGTATCATAGGTCTAGGTGAGTCACACATAGACCGGATAGCAATGCTTTTAACATTGGCGACTATGCCCAAGCATCCTGAATCTGTACCAGTCAATGCACTCGCACGTGTTAAGGGAACCCCATTGGAAAACAATGCCAAAGTTGATATCTGGGATATGGTCAGAATGATCGCCACAGCCCGTATAGTGATGCCAAAATCAATGGTTAGGTTAAGTGCCGGCCGTATAGAGATGAATGAAACAGAACAAGCCTGGTGTTTTATGGCGGGTGCCAATTCCATTTTTACAGGTGAGCGAGAGACATTACTGGTGACTCCAAATCCAGGAGTATCTGATGACATGAAAATGTTCCAGACACTGGGATTGAAACCGATGGTCAAACACATGATGGACGAAGCATGCACAGCACATTAAAAGAACGGGACAAGAACGTTAACTGGCATCCTTACACTCAAATGAAGGGTGCATCGGACATCATCCCTATCATTCGGGGCGAAGGGACATATCTATATGATGATCTAGGTAACCGATATATTGATGCTGTATCGTCCTGGTGGGTAACTTTACATGGGCATGCCCACCCCTATATTGCAGCCCGTGTTTCTAAACAGTTAAATACGCTGGAGCAGGTTATATTTGCAGGATTTACACATGAACCAGCTATTCAATTAGCTGAAAACTTACTAAAACTACTTCCTAATAATCAACAAAAAGTATTCTATACCGATAATGGATCTACTGCTGTCGAGGTTGCCTTAAAGATGTGCATACAGTACCATGCAAACAAAGGTCAAAAGAAATCAAAAATTCTAGCCTTCCGCAATGCTTACCATGGTGATACTTTTGGAGCGATGTCAGTGAGTGCCAGAGGGGTATGGACAGAGCCATTCGGACATCTGCTTTTTGATGTTATTTTTATAGACGTTCCCACAAATAAAAATATTGAATTCCTACGTCAGGAAATTGATAAACACGCGACAGAGGTCGCTTGTTTCATCTACGAACCGCTGGTACAGGGGGCAGCAGGAATGTTGATGCATGAACCAGAATACTTGAGTACATTAATGAAGTATTGCCGTTCTAAGGGTATCTTAATGATTCAAGATGAAATTTTTGTCGGTTTTGGCCGCACAGGAAAACTGTTTGCGGCAGATTATCTGTCTGAATCACCAGATATAATGTGTTTTTCCAAAGGTTTAACAGGTGGAACTATGCCATTGGGCATAACAACTTGCTCCAATACGATCTATGAAGCTTTCTATTCGGATGAAAAACAACGGGCCTTATTTCACGGCCATTCTTTTACCGCCAGCCCTTTAGCTTGTACAGCGGCACTGGCAAGCATGGAGTTATTATTAAATAAAGAAACTTTAGCCCGTATTGCAAACATCACAAGGAAACACAGCATCTTTCTTACTAAGATCAAAAATGAACCTAAGATTAAGCATGTTAGACAAACGGGAACAATAATGGCTATCGAATTAAAACAGCGTGAAGAAACATCTTATTTTAGTAATATAAATGAAATTGTATATCCCTATTTCTTACAGCGAGGTATATTAATAAGACCATTAGGCAATATTATTTACCTTGTTCCTCCTTACTGCATTAGCGACGCGGATCTTGATTATATTTATGAAGTCATTACCGATGCTTTATCTTTATAAATTGGGTCACTTATTTCCCAATATGTCCAAATTTTGATAAATAAGAAGGTGAAAATTTTCACCTTCTTATACAAATATAATCCCAATTTGTCCTTCTGCCTCTAGTAAAAGCCAATTAATATTGGAATAGTATCGTCAAGTAAATCTTACGAATATGGCATATAAAGACCTTCTAATAGCTCTATCTATTTTGATCATATACCGATAATACACAGATCGTATCAATTCATTCTTAGTCTGCACAAGAAATAGTTCCATGCGATGCACTGCTAACTATGGTATGAATAACCGATGCTTTTGTCAGCTAATTTATTGATGAATCCTAATTTTCAAAAATAAGTTATAATATTTCATACTATTATAAACTTAAAAATGTATGTTTGCACGCATATAAAAAGGCGATAGTATGAGTATATCATCTATCCCCTAACAAAAGCATAAAACAACCCAAACAGCATGTCCATTACATACAACGAACGTTTCTTTCTCTTGTTTGAGGATCTAAAGAAAAAAGGCGAATTAAAAACATACGTAGAACTAGGTAAATTAATCAATGAATCGAAAGTTGGAATCAATGATTTAAAAACCGAACGAAAAAAAGTGAGTATTCAGCATATTCATGATATGAAAATATCATACAATTACATCAATACAGACTACCTGATCGGAGCAAGTAATCAGCCATATTTATCGGCTAACGAAACTTCACAATTAACCTCAGCGACAATTCCTGACAACTCTGGACAGCAAGAAACCATTCTAGCGCTCAAAGAAACGATCGAAGCAAAAAATGAAACGATCGCGGTTCTTAAAGCATTGCTCGCACAGAAAAAATAGATTCCTATTTTTTTTAGCAAACAAGTAAAAAAGATAAGAGCTTTTTTATTTTGAAAAAAAGCTCTTTTAAGTTTTTCATCGTTTCTTAAAAATATTTGTGCATTGGCAAAAAATACAGATACCTTTTTCAATTGTTACCAATAGTGTTTTATAAAAATTCAAGCAATTAAGTAATTTTATTGCTACTCCATGATAGTTAAGAACAGTAAATTCGAATTTTATTTGTAAACTTAGCCCATCAATTTAAATCAACAATATGCGTGTAGGATTATTTATTCCTTGTTATATCGATGCGATCTATCCCGAAGTAGGAATTGCAACACTAGAACTTTTGGAGCGCCTCGGAGTGGAAGTGGTAGTGCCATTAAATCAAACCTGTTGCGGCCAGCCGATGGGCAATGAAGGTGATCAAAAAAATGCGGCTTCATCAGAGCAGCTTTTCTGCAATAATTTTGAAGGTTTTGATTACATCGTTGGTCCGGCAGGAAGCTGTGTAAAACACGTACGCATGCACTTCGATGCTATCCCACAAACCGAAAAAGTAAAGCATGTACGCAAAACAACTTACGAGCTTGTTGAGTTTCTAACAGATATATTAAAGGTTAAAGAGTTCCCTTGGGCTTCTTACAAACATAAAGTGGCCATTCATAATAGTTGCAGCGCTATACGGGGTTTACATATACAATCTCGCTCTGAGTGGCAAGAACCCTACTTTAATAAAACGGAGCAGCTATTAACCATGGTAGAGGGGGTGACCATTAAACAGATTACCCGCCCAGATGAGTGCTGTGGATTTGGGGGCACATTTTGTGTTACTGATGAAGCTGTCAGTGTCAAAATGGGGCAGGATAAAGTTGCTGATTACCTGAATCACGAAGTAGATTGTATCGTCTCACCTGATATGTCTTGCTTGATGCATCAGGAAGGGATTGCTAAACGCGGAAAAGCACCTTTAAAATTTGTACACATCGCTCAAGTTTTAAATAATGGTCCTTTTTAAAAGAAAATCAAAATGAGTAAAGTTAGAGTTGACCAAAATGCGGCAGATTTCATCTACATGGATGACATCCACCAGCCTACACACGATAAAAACTTATGGAATGCCCGCATGAAACGGGATCTTGCCGCATCTGGAATTCCTGAATGGGAGCAGATGCGTGATCTTGCTTCACAAATAAAAGAGCATACACTAACCCATCTGGACCAATATGTAGAACAGTTTGTGACCGAAGCGACCAAACGTGGTATAATTGTACATTTTGCGAAAGACGATATAGAACATAATCAAACCGTATACGACATATTAAAAAGTCACAATGCCACCAAAGTAGTCAAAAGTAAATCGATGCTCCAGGAGGAATGTGAAATGGGCGCTTTTCTTGAGGCTAGAGGTATCGAAATGATCGAAACAGATCTTGGCGAAAGGATACAACAACTTTCTGGGGAAATGCCAAGCCATATTGTCATGCCCGCTATTCATAAAACGACGGCAGATGTGGCTGAACTTTTTGCAAGAACAATCGGTACGAATCCAGATGAGGATGATCCTACACAATTAACAGAAGCTATGCGAAACAATGCTCGTCCTAAATTTTTGGAAGCGCATGCAGGTTTAACGGGAGCAAATTTTGCTATCGCAGAAACAGGTGCTTTTGTAGTCTGTACAAACGAAGGTAATGCCGACCTTACAGCAAGTATACCACCGTTACACATTGCCAGTATTGGAATTGAAAAAATTCTTCCCAAAACGAGAGATCTTGCCCTATTTATCCGTTTACTGTCACGCAGTGCTCTAGGCACTCCAGCCACTCGATACACTTCTCATTTTATGGGACCTAGAGAAACAGGAACCGAAATGCATATTGTACTAACGGACAATGGAAGAAGCCGTCGTTTAGGAATGGAGGATTTCTGGAGATCCTTGAAATGTATTCGTTGTGGAGCATGTATGAATACCTGTCCGGTATACCGTAGAAGTGGGGGATTAGCATATGGAGCCACTTATTCGGGGCCGATCGGTATCATTATCGATCCGACTTTTGATGAATCAAAATTCAGTGAGCTTCCTTTCCACTCATCACTTTGCGGTTCTTGCTCTGAGGTTTGTCCAGTTCGGATTAATATTGCTGAGCAAATTGGATTATGGAGACAGCGCATGGTCAATATCAATGAATCTTCCAAAGCACTTCACTATGCGTTTGGAGCGGTAGAAAAAGTATTTGCTAATCCCAAATTATTCCGATTGGCAGAGAAGGCGGCATACTATGGTATGAAACTTACACCAAATTGGTTATTATATAACACCAAATTAAATGCTTGGGGTAAACACCGCGAATTGCCGGAAATTAAAAAAGAGACTTTCCGCGATTGGTATATTAAAAATAGATTGAAAAAATGAGTTCACTAGACGAAATATTAGCGGCTATCCGTCAAAATCTTCCTGCTCAAAAGGTTGCTTATCCTGAGTTGCCATCTTTTGAGAAACAGGGAACTAATCTGAAAGATCAATTTAAAGTAAACCTTGGGCTTGCCGGAGGAGAGAGCTATGACGTAGAAAGTATTGCAGAAGCGCAAGAAATCATGCTCAAAAACCTTCCTGATACACGGGTTAGTTGTTCTGCAGCCCCAGAATGGGAGGGTACCAAATCGCTTAATGCTATTGCACATCCTCGAGATCTAGACGACGTAGATTTAGGAATTATAAGAGCAGAATTTGGAGTGGCAGAAATGGGGATGATATGGCTTACTGAAAATTCATTGAAGGTAAACTCTCTGGGATTTCTATCACAGCATCTTGCTATATTACTTGATCCAGATGCGATTACAGAAAATATGCATACAGCATACAGCGATATTGATTTTCAAGCCTCTACTTATGGTTGTTTTGTTATGGGCCCTTCAGCTACCGCAGATATTGGAGCTTACTTGGTACGCGGCGCACAGGGAGCACGAAGTTTGACTGTTTTCTTTATAAAAGAAACGAAATAGTCATTATTTTATCCTACTCTAATCTTGATTTCTAATGTTTATCATTAAAGAATAATTGAATAAAAATCAAGGTACTGTTCAAAAATAATAAACCAGATTCATCTCTGAATCTGGTTTATTATTAAAAATTTCTTATTTCAAGTCTTTCAATATTTCTTGCACTGCGCGTTCCAGTTGCGGGTCTTTATCATTCGTACGATCTGCGATTGTGTTTTTAACCACAATATCCGGTGCTACACCTGATAACTCTAAATCTTGACCAGCTAAAGTATAACATCCCCAGGCTGGCACGCGATAACTAGATCCGTCTACTAAACCTTTTGCTGATGTAAAGATAATCCAACGATAGGTTTCATTTCCAATAATCTTACCTAATTTCAATTCCTTAAACCCTGCTGCGGTCATTTCTGCATCGCTCAGAGATTGTTCATTTATCAAAAGTACAATAGGTTTCGATGCTGGTGCAAAATTACTTTGCGGAGCCCGCTGACCGCCACGATACTGCCACTTCAAATAAGGTCTTTGTGACAGAAAACGTAACACCTCATCGTGCACATTACCTCCTGTATTGTATCGCAGGTCCAAAATAATACCATCTTTATTATTCTCTTGCTCGGCCATATCGATCAAAAAGCGTTGCAACTCCGGCCCTCCCATATTTTTCATATGTGAATATGCAATTTTGCCATTACTCCATTGATCAACTTTCCCTCGATTGCCTTTCATCCATTCGTCATAAATCAGGTCCTTAAAAGCGGTACTGGTTAAGGGCCGAATAAAAACTGAAATTTCTTTACCGCCACGTAGTATAGTCAACTGTATTTCCTCTGCAAGGGACGGCCATGTAAAATACTGATCCCGATCTTCTTTAGGATTTACTTTATTTCCATTAACAGCCATGATCTCATCGCCTTCTTTCAGATCTACTCCTTTACGGGAAGCTGGACTGTTGTCTATAATCTGTGCTATTTGATAAGGATTATCCTGATTGAATAAAACACCAATTTCATTAGTTACGTCCCCAAATGGTTTGCGCTCTTCTGCTCCCATCGAACTAAAGCCCAAATGTGAAGAGTTTAGCTCTCCTAACATATCATTTAATAATATGCGTAAATCACTACGGTCATTAATACCAGAAAGATACGGTTCATACTTCTTCTTCATCGCCGTCCAATCGATACCGTGGAAAGTACTATCGTAATAGTTTTCTTCTAGTCCAGCCCAAGTCTCATAGAACATCTGTTTGAACTCATTTTCCAGATCACGGTTAAATCTAAAATTGATTGTTACCGCATCGAGTTTATTTTGGTCAAGGTTATATTTTTGAATTACCCCTCTATTAAGGATAAAATACTTACCTCCAGATTCGATAAACTGGTTAATTCCATTGTCAACAACCTTTTCGGTTTTAACAGCTTCAAAAGGTTCATAGATCGTTCTGTATAATCCGTACTTTCCTTCGTGATTGGATGAAAAGAAAACATAGTTTTTTTCTCCTTTTAGGATAGCAATGGGATCTGATTGCGTTCCAAAAGCAGGGCTTACTTGTTCAATACGGTCACGTAACCCTTTAACATCTATTGTAACCAGCACTTTTTTGTCGGTAGAAGAACTTGTTGCTTTTTCTTCTTTCTTATCCTTCGCCTTTGTTTTATTGTCATTCTTATTGTCCGTAATGGTGTCTTTCTTTGCAGGCTGACTAAAGAGTTCATTGAATTTGCTAATGCGATAAGGTTCGTCAAAATTTTCCAATGCCATTCTAAAAATACTGGAGTTCTGCATGCCGGTAGGAAAGGACGGCTTTGTGCGGTTACTGGCAAAATAAATATATTTTCCATCTGGTGACCACGATGGGGAGGCTTCAGTGACACCAGTATTGGTCAGATTTGTTGTTTGACCTGAACCGATATGATGAACAAAAATATCTTGCTCAAAATTTCGAATAGCAGTAAAAAGAATATATTTCCCGTCTGGAGAAAAAGAGGGAGAGGAATTTTGAAATGCCCACAGTTCATCCTTAACAACAGTTTTACTATTTAAAGTTGTCAGATCTAAAAGACGTACTTCATCTCGCCCACTTAAATAAACAGCATGTGATTTATCAGCGTTGAAAGTTAACTCTCTATTATTGCGAAGATCTTGTGTCAACTGCTTTGGTTCGCCCAATCCGTCTGCGCTACGGGTGTACCAGTTCAGGTAACCTTGATGGGTCTGACTGTAAAGTAATGTTTTGTTATCCTTTAACCATTTCACCTCCATAACGCGCTGTCCCTGACTAGGCATCTGACGGATAAATTTACCTTCGCTATCGGAAACGAAGAGCTCGCCTCTCGATACAAATGCCATCTTTTTACCGTCAAGTGCTACATCAAAATAGCTGATGTTACCATTTACATTAAATTCCTTGCTCTTGCCTAATACCTGATTTCTGCTCAATGCGATAGTTGGCTGTGTAACCTTCTTTGATGCAACGTCATATAAAAACAATTGATATCCTTTTTCAAAAACAATCTTTTTCCCGTTGGCAGCTACAGCAGGTCTCTTGATAGATTCCTTAAATGAAGTCAAAGCCACGGGTTTATCACCGCTCATCTGATACAGGTTATATTCGGCATTTCCTTGATCAGATACGAAATAGATCACACCATTTTGATCAACAGTAGGCCAGAAATCTTTACCATTGTAATCGGTATATTGCTTAAATGTTTTTGTTTTAGGATTATAAGATTTTATATCCGGATTGAATGCTCCTTTATATCGCTTACGGTTAGTTGAACTATATCCTTCCCAACTATCATTAAACAATAGTTCTCCAGATGGTGTGGTTACAACTTGACTTATATAATTGAAATAATGTGGAAATAGTCGCTTTGCAGTCCCCCCTGTAGCATCAACTTGATAACTACTCATCCGATTGTAGCGGGTTGATGTAAAATATAACGTTTTACTGTCCCAGCTCCAACTGTCCACTTCATCAGCACCATCGTGATGTGTAATTTGACGGATATCACCACCAGCTAAAGGCATGATATATACATCCATATTTCCATTCTGATTTGCTGAGAATGCAAGCTGTTTGCCGTCAGGCGATATCCGTGGATTGATTTCATTGCCCTCCATACCTGTTAATCTCACTGCAACCCCACCTTCACTTTCAACTTTCCACAGATCACCTTCAAAACTAAAAACAAGGACTTTTCCATCAGGACTTAAAGTCGGATGGGATAAAAATGTGGGTTGTTGCTGCGCAAAAGCATGCATGGTTCCACCTAAGGCAAGACAAGTGCCCAATAACAATTTTCTAATCATACTTTTCAAGGAGGCTAATCGATTAAATACCTGTATGCCAAAGTTAATCAGCTACTCGTTAGAAAACAATGAAATAATCAATCGTTATTAAAAAAACCTACCCCAGCATTAAAAACAGTTTTCAATATCACGTGTTCTTTATCAATGTGCACCCATTAATTTTAATATTTTTTGCATAAATACCAAAAGATGAAACATCATCACTGTCATTATTAATTTCTTACATGTACCTTTGCTGACACATCATTACAACAATGAACGCATCCTTAACCTACTCTGAAGAAGAGCTTTACCAAAACCGTAATCGCATTCGGATTGCTGTATCCTTATTTTATTTTTGCCAGGGCCTGGCATTTGCTTCTTGGGCAAGCCGTATTCCAATTATCAAAGAACGTCTGAATCTTACAGAAGGTCAATTAGGCACAATTTTATTGATGCTTCCTGTCGGTCAACTGGTCACCATGGCGTTATCCGGGAAACTGGTTACCACTTACGGCAGTGCTAGAGTACTACGAATAGTCGCGATTATTTATGCCCTTATTTTATGTTTAATAGGTTTTGCACAAAACGCATGGGAATTAGGAGCAATCTTATTTTTCTTTGGGGTAATTGGAAACATGTGCAACATAGCTGTCAATACACAGGGGGTTGCTGCAGAAAAGATTTTCAAAAAATCAATCATGTCATCTTTTCATGGAGCCTGGAGCATCGCCGGATTTACTGGTGCCCTCATCGGGTTACTCACTATGAATATAGCTGTAGACACCATTCCTCATTTTATCATTATTTTTGTTCTCATTGTGATTAATACGACCATCAACTACCGTTACTTGATTCCTGGTGTCGCTACAGAGGCTAAAAAAACATCATTTTTTTCCAAACCAGAAAGCAGTTTAGTACAACTGGGTATCATCGGCTTTTTCAGCATGGCCACCGAGGGTGCTATGTTTGACTGGAGCGGCGTTTATTTTAAGGAAATAGTTCACGCTCCAGAACAATTTATTATTGTTGGTTATGCGTCTTTCATGGTCATGATGGCGCTGGGAAGATTTATTGGTGATGCGGTCATCAGTAGGCTCGGTAGAAAAAGAACCTTACAAATTAGCGGTATATTAATGTTTGTCGGCATGATGACCTCTGTTATATTCCCTCTTTTTTACATTAGCACATTGGCTTTTATGATGGTGGGTATCGGTGTTGCGTGCAATGTCCCGACGGTATATAGTGTTGCTGGCCAGAACAAAAAGGTTACTCCAGGGGTAGCCTTGGCGATGGTATCTAGCATTAGCTTTCTGGGCTTCTTAATGGGCCCTCCTTTAATCGGCTATATTGCAGAGCTGACAAGTTTACGATATTCTTACGGTGTATTTGCTTTCTTCGGTGTCCTCATGTTTATTATGGTAAGTAAACTGAAAGTTTTCAGGGAGGGATAACAGGTAAAAGAAAGATTATTCATTAACCATATGGCAGATGTGATAAAAAAAGAAAATGCGAGACTATTTAACAGTCTCGCATTTTTTGTTGTAGCCCCAAGCAGAATCGAACTGCTATCTAATGTTTAGGAAACATCTATTCTATCCGTTGAACTACAGGGCCGACAAAGCGTATGCAAATATTTCAAATATATTGCTTAATCCCAAACTTATTTATTAAAATGTTACTGAAAAAAGAGGAGAGAAAAAATACTGTGGGGGGAGAAGGATTCGAACCTTCGAAACCGAAGTAACGGATTTACAGTCCGTCCCATTTGACCGCTCTGGAACCCCCCCAGTATAATTTGTTGACTTCTAAAGAATTAAGATTTATTGTATCTCAATTTCCTTGTGGAACGCTACAAAGGTAGAATTTTGTCTGATAAATGCAAAATTTATTTAAAATAAACCTATCGAGAAAACTTATTGTACCCTTAATGTAAAAATAGATTTTAACGATAGCTCATTGAAAAAATCAATACTTTTTTAACCTTATTTGAGGTATCTTTGTATCAACAAAAAAAGAAAGATATTATTATGAGTTTCACAGGTAAAAGTTTTCCAAGCATCACAGTAGATGCAATCGATTATTTAGGCGATAATTTACAAATTAACGTTTTCGAAAAAGCAGTTCAAGAAGGTAAAAAAGTAGTATTGTTTTGGTACCCAAAAGATTTCACTTTTGTTTGCCCAACAGAATTACATGCTTTCCAAGAAGCTTTACCAGAATTTGAAAAACGTAATACAATCGTTATCGGTGCATCTTGTGATACAAACGAAGTTCACTTCGCTTGGTTAAATACAGCAAAAGATAACGGTGGTATCGAAGGCGTAACTTACCCAATTTTAGCAGATACTACACGTAACCTATCTTCTGTATTAGGTATTTTAGACATTAAAGAAGTAGAGCACCCTGAGTACGGTACTTTAGTTGAAGGTTCTGCAGTTTCTTACAGAGCTACTTATTTGATCGATGAAACAGGTCGCGTATTCCACGAATCTGTAAACGATATGCCATTAGGTCGTAACGTAAAAGAATATTTACGTTTAATCGATGCTTATGCTCACGTTCAGAATTTTGGTGAAGTATGTCCTGCTAACTGGGAAGAAGGAAAAGAAGCAATGCACGCAACTCGTGACGGTGTAGCTAGCTATTTAGCTGGTAACTAAAAACAATACTGAAAAGACTACATTGGTCTTTTTACAAAGGGGGTAATCCCTTACCCCCTTTGTTTATTCATCTTTCTCAATAAATAAACAAAAAAATCATGGTACAGGAATTAGAAAACGATAATTTACAAGAAATTGTAAACAGTAATGATATTGTAATGGTTCAATACGCAGCTACTTGGTGTGGTAACTGCAAAATTATGAAACCGAAATTCAAAAAATTGGCGACTGAAAATGAAAATGTAACTTTCGTAATCGCTGATGCAGAAAAATTTCCGGAATCTAGAAAACTCGCAAATGTCAATAACTTGCCTACTTTTGCGGCTTTCAAGAATGGAAAATTGGTAAATCAAGTACAAACAAATAAATTTGACGCCTTAATCGACTTATTCAATGAAGCTTCCAGTAATTAAACATATCACCGAGTTTATCGAACAGAACGATGTTGACTATGTATTAGAGACCATCGAGACATTAGAATCCTTGGTAGAAGCTCCTTTAAAAGATGAAGAGCTTGATGTAATCGGTGAATTGATTTCAAATCTTTATGGCGCTGTTGAGGTTGATAAACTAATTAAAGAAGGAAATAGTAAAAAGGACGCTATGAACATGTTTATGAAACGTGTTTTAGGTTCAATTGATAAATAAATCTTTTAGCCTTTAGCAATAGCAATTACTGCAACAAGAACTTCATTTTTAATATGAATGTGTATAATCCGCTTTTTGTGGAAAACTTGTTCTCATTTAATGCTAAAGTCCAATAAAGATTGTACTATCTTTAGCGGTAATAAAGGTTACCACTTAAAGAATTTGCTATCCTGATGAACAAACTATAAAAGGGTAGATTTTAAGATAATATTTTAATTGTTAGAAACGGAAATTCTCCCTACAGAATTTCCGTTTTTTATTTAACCACAATATTAATTACCTTTAATCTATGTTAAAATCAATCCTATTTACCAACATATTCATTTGTTTAACCTTTCTGCCACAGGCTCAAGCTCAAAAGGCAACAAATAGCTGGAACAGTGCTGACATAAAATCAAAATTAGAAAAATTAAATGTTCTAGGGTCTGTTCTATATTTTGCAGCCCATCCGGATGACGAGAACACTAAATTAATAGCATGGTTAGCTCAGGAAAAACATTATAAAACGGGATATCTGTCCCTAACAAGGGGAGACGGGGGACAAAACTTAATCGGTACGGAACAGGGAATAGAACTTGGTCTGATTAGGACACAGGAACTTTTAGCAGCAAGAAGAATCGATCAGGGAGAGCAGCTCTTTACTTCTGCTTTTGATTTTGGATTTTCTAAAACTTCAGAAGAGACCTTTAATTTTTGGGATAAAGAACAAGTACTTCGAGAAGCGGTGTGGATCATTCGAAAATTCCGACCTGATGTCATTATAACCCGATTTCCACCTGATGCGAGAGGGGGACATGGTCATCACCAAGCTTCTGCAATATTAGCAAAAGATGCATTTGTTGCCGCTGCAGACCCAACACGGTTTCCAGAACAGTTGAAACAGGTCAAACCATGGAAAGCAACTCGTTTGCTATGGAATACGTACAATTTTGGCAATCAAAATACGATTAGTGATGATCAAATACAGATTGAAATAGGCCAATACAATCCCTTGATAGGCAAATCCTATGGAGAAGTTGCTGCCGAAAGTAGGTCATCTCATAAAAGTCAGGGATTTGGAAGTGCTGCTCAGGTTGGAAAGTCTACAGAATATTTTGAATACATAGCAGGAGAAGCAACGAATAAAGATCTTTTCGAAAATATTGATGATACCTGGTCAAGAATCCCTCATACCGCTGCTATCAGTACGAAAATAAAACAGATTAATGCTTCCTTTCAGCTCGACCACCCGGAAAAATCAATTCCTGACCTATTCGAAGCTCTGACACTGGTCAAGGCGATAGCGGATAACTACTGGAAAGAAATAAAAACAAATGAAATCAATGATTTAATCCTTGCCTGTGCTGGAGTAAGAATAGAAAGCATCGCAGCAAAGCCGCATTATGCTATTGAAGACACGATAAAGGTTACAAATCAACTGATTGTAAGAGCTGATGTTCCTGCGATACAGGTTGCTAAGATCAATGGAAAAAATATCAATCAAAATCTCGAAAATAATACCCTAACAAGTTTTACTAGTTCTTACCCTGCGCGGTTTAGTACACAACCGTACTGGTTGGATGCTCCAAATCTTATAGGTCGATTCCAATTCGCAGACTTTAATAAAACTGGAGCCCCTGAAAATCCAGACTATCCAGCTGTTGACTATGAACTGGTCATCAATGGAAAGGCGCTTAACTATAAAAAACCCATCCAATATAAATTTACAGATGCTGTTAGGGGAGAAATCTACAATCCTATCGTGATTTCACCAGCCATAACCGGATCTGCGGACCAGACGATCGTACTAAGTCAAAATAACACCCCACAAAAGGTAAGGGTAACATTTGTAAATGAAGGCAGTACAAAAAATAGAACAGAAAATGTTTCTCCTGTTGTCAACAAAAATTGGATCGTAACTCCAAATCTGGTTAAGCTCGAATATTCAGAAAACCAGCAACAAATAAGTCAGGAATTTACCGTTCAGGCACAGACCAGAGATACACGCCTAGATACACTTTCCTTCCGTTATGGCTCAAATGAAAAAGTCAAAATAAACCGCGATATACATTATGACCATATACCAGCCATCACGTGGTTTCCTGATCTTACAATAAAAGTCAGCAATCTGCAACTTCAAGTTCCTATCAAAAAAGTTGGATATCTGGTTGGAGCGGGAGATTTAATTCCTGAGTCTTTAAGAGCAATTGGTATTTCTGTAGATCTTCTAAATGAAACACAGGCTCTGCATCAAAATCTCGCACAATATGATGCCGTCATAGTAGGAATAAGGGCTTTTAACGTCTTAAAATCGATGAATCAGATTAGTGCTAAACTAAATGAATATGTTAAAAATGGCGGTTCAGTTTTGGAACAGTATAATGTAAACAACAAGTTGCTCTCTAATCAATTTGGTCCATATCCATTCCGTTTAGGCAACAGCAGGGTGACGGAAGAACTTGCTGTAGTAAAATTTGATGAACAAAATCCAATTTTTAACTATCCAAATAAAATCATCAAATCTGATTTCGACAACTGGGTACAAGAACGGGGTCTGTATTTTGCGGAAGATATCGACAGTCGTTATCAGACACCTATACAGATGCAGGATAAAAATGAACCCCTTCACAATGGATCGCTATTGATTACTAACTATGGAAGTGGTAGATTTGTCTATACATCATTGTCATTTTTCAGACAATTGCCTGCAGGAGTTCCTGGAGCTTACAGATTATTTGTAAATTTGTTATCAAAATCAAAATAAAACATACAATTCAATGGAAAATCAAGTTGAAAACAACGCATGCGCACCTAATCCAAAAGGATTAATCGTATTAATCGGTGTGATATTTGGAGCTTTAATTTCATTCACTGCAAACGAGACTTTTTTAAGTATCATAGGTGGAGCTGTTGTTGGTTTAATTATCGCAGCTTTCTTCAATAGCTTCCTTTACGCTCAAACACCGCATGACAGATAGGGGAAATAATCCCTTAACACAAAAATGGAAGCGCTTTTATATTTTAGTAGCGTGTAGCCTGCTTGTGGTCATACTATTCCTTTATCTATTCACGAGCTATTTTTCATGAGTACGATTGATTGGATAGTTCTTATTCTGACTCTTTTGATTATTGTGCTGTATGGCATGTACAAAAGTAGAGGAATTAAAAATATTGATGGGTATTTACTTGGTAATCAATCCTTACCTTGGTACCATGTCGGACTTTCGGTGATGGCCACTCAGGCGAGTGCCATCACCTTTCTTTCTGCGCCAGGCCTGGCTTACAGTTCAGGAATGAGCTTCGTCCAGTTCTATTTTGGTCTTCCTTTGGCCATGATTGTACTCTGTATCACCTTTGTACCAATCTTTCATAAACTTCGCGTTTTTACAGCTTACGAATTTCTAGAGAAACGGTTTGATATTCGGACCCGTGGATTAACGGCTTTCTTGTTTTTGATCCAGCGCGGTATATCAACAGGCATCAGTATTTTTGCTCCGGCACTTATTATAGCCAGCATTTTACATATTAACCTTCCTCTCACCACGCTTTTAATCGGTAGTATCGTGGTGATCTATACGACATATGGTGGTACTAAAGCAGTTTCACACACGCAAATGCTCCAGATGAGCATCATATTTGGAGTGTTGCTTGTCGCCGGAATACTTGTTGTCAAACTCTTACCTACAGACATTGGTTTATATAAAGCGCTTCATATTGCTGGTAAATCTGGAAAAACAAATGCGATCGACTTTACATTTGACCTGAATAACCAGTATACTGTTTGGACAGGTATTATTGGTGGTTTCTTCCTACAGCTATCCTATTTTGGTACGGATCAAAGTCAGGTAGGCCGTTATCTAACGGGTTCATCTATAAAAGAAAGTAGACTTGGTCTACTTATGAATGGCTTGCTCAAAATACCTATGCAATTTTGTATTCTGCTCATAGGCGTTCTTGTTTTTGTTTATTATCAATATCACACACCGCCAATCTTTTTCAACCAGGTTGAAGTAGATAAGCTAAAACAAAGTGAATATAACAGCACTTATACGGCTCTGGAAAAGCAACAGGCTTTTATTAGTAATGAAAAGAAGGAAACAATTAATCGCTTAACTAAAGCCATTGATGATGAGGATCAGTCTACAATAGACGAAGCAAGGCTTACACTCAAGAATTCAAATGAAAAACTAAACGGTATCCGTACAGAAGTTGTCGCATTAATAAAGAAGAATAATCCCGCTGCCGAAACAAATGACAATAACTACATCTTTCTATCTTTTGTAAATAATACTTTCCCTAAGGGCTTAATAGGTCTACTTATCGCTGTTATCTTTCTTGCATCTATGGGATCTACAGCAAGTGCGATCAATTCTTTGGCTTCTACAAGCACCGTTGATATTTACAAGCGATTTATAAACCAAAATTCTAGCGATAAACAGGATCTATTCTGGTCACGTATATTCACGCTTTTCTGGGGTGTATTTTCTATCGCTGTCGCCTTATATGCAAGTAGACTGGGCAATCTCCTAGAGGCGGTTAATATTCTAGGTTCATTATTTTATGGTACTATTTTGGGCATTTTTATTGTCGCCTTCTATATGAAGAGGATAGGAGGGAAAGCCGTGTTTTATGCTGCAATAATAACTGAAGTGATTATTTTTACGATCTGGAAAATGGATGTCATAGCCTTTTTATGGCTCAATGTCATTGGCTGTATCTCGGTCATGTTCATCGCTTACTTATTAGAAAACTTGATACCAAAAAAAAGCCATTCAATCGAATAGCTTAATAATTTTGATATAGATTATAAAGAATACTTTTATCATAAATTGTGAGTTCTGGGCTCACATCGTTGACAACAAACTTCCTTTTAAATGCAATAATTGCCGCTTTCAAATTGCGTGTATCGTAACCAATGATTCTCAAGGCATCAATTGGGTTGAAGGTTTCTGGAGCTGTTACCAATTCTGCAGGATTATACCATATACCAAAACCGCGATCTGCCAATTTTTTCCAAGGAAAAAATACACTTGGATCATTTTTACGAGCTGGAGCAATATCAGCATGACCAATGAAATTTGCTGCGGGAATACCGTAATTAGCTTTTAATGTATCCAAGACAACCATTAACGCTTCAATCTGGGCATCTGGAAATGCTTCCTTTCCATTATTATCCAGTTCTATTCCAATGGAGATCGAATTCATATCTGTGATCGTTCCCCACTTGGAGAGTCCCGCATGCCAACCTCTTACATAATCATTGAGCATCTGAACGATTACACCATTCCGGCTAATCACATAATGTGAACTTACCTTTGTGTGCTCTACCTGAAATGTTCTGATGGTTTGATCCAGACTATTCTGTGCTGTATGATGGATAATAACGTAGTTTGGCTTGCGCACATCAAAGTGTATGGCCGTTTCCTGACGTATATTAGCATGTATGCCGGCCTTTCCCAATGTCCATACTTTGTGCTCTCCCGGGCTTAATTTGGGAACGGTATCGTGTACGATCACCTTTTGGATGATCGTATCTATCTTTACAGGTACAATTTGCTCTATAGATCCCTTTTTAGCCATGCCTGACTTACTCTTACATCCAATAATGGATAGAGCAAAACAAAGTATAAACGGAATCCAAAGATTTTTTTTTTCAAACATTATCGAGGTAAACTATAGGTAATACCTAATGCTAAACTTTCACTCGCCTGTACTTTTGAAACTACCTCAGAATCATATAAAACAATTCCATTTAAAGTGACATTAACCAATGATGTTACTTTAGCTGTTAATGTAACATCCAAACGATGAGCTGGATCAGACAATTTATTATAGTTAGCAAACAAGTTATATCTGCTTTTTAAATTTAAATTTTTGGCTATATTTTTATCTAAATTAGCTGTGATTTGGAAAGCTAGATCATTTTTAAACATCTTACCTGCCTCAATGCCATAGCGTTCTTGATCATTATCTATTGGTTTACGATCTGGATATTTCTGCTTATATTCTTCAACTGTCAAGGGCTTGATACGATCATCTAAAATCAATGTCTGACGAGCGGTACCTGTTCCTAAACGTAATGAGAATTCATTACTTGGTTTGTATTCAAAACCCAAGGACTCAGTAAAATAACCTGGTGCCATAAAAGCTGAAACTGTTGCTGTAATTGAATCACGCCCATTTTTAAATTCATAAGTATAACCTACATCAAATTGAGATTCAAAAGTAAGGGATGTAAATAATGACCAGTTTTTTGAGAGTTTATAAGATATTTTATTATCCCAAAAAATACGATCATTATTCTTTTTAGACATTTGGTCCCTATTCTTCACTTTTCCATATCTCAAATCTAATTCTGTTATGAAATTAAAATTATCTTTGGTATAGTCTGATTTATGATAAACATTAAAACCTACTGCAAGTGAATTTACCCCCCCGCCTTGCCAATCCTCATTAAAATAAGCTTGATTTGCAGTTACGCCAAATCGAGTCCAATGCTTCCAATAATCAACTTGTAATTCTAATTTTGGTACTACTGGACGAATATTTTTTAAGGAGATATTTTCTTGTTTATTCTCCGAAATAACTGAATCTGGCTTTACTCTAAGGTCTTTCAAATTAACCTGAGCGCTAACCGTACCACACGATAAGCCAATAATTAATAAGGCAAATAAGGATTGTAACTTCATATCAAGCAACTCTTTTTTTTCTTTTCTTAATTTAAGGTACTAAAATAGGATTTATTGTTGGTAATGGCTCAATAAAATATCGAGAAGGATTTTTTTGATACTTTTCATAACATTCTTTGATATAATTTGTCAGTTCATACTGTGTACAACTAATGATGAAAAAGTAACTTGGTTTAAAGATCCGTCTAAATTTATTGAGCTCTTCTCCTTCTAAACCAGTTGTACGACTCACCAATTGTTCTGAAAACTTATACTCGATAACATTATCTTTATAATCACTCTCAATCAATTTCTTTAATCTTTTTGCATTTTTAGCTTCTCTGCTAAACAGACTATAGATGGAGTTGATACTGAGCCCTGCACCATTTTGCCCAACTGAAAACAGATCTCCTGGATCAGAAAGCCGAAAGGCTTTCTCATAATCATTTCTTGCCTTTTTTAAAATCTCATCCGGATCTTTCTTTGCAACTACAGAGACTTCATCAATATAAATCGATTCACGCTTCAAATGGAACAGTATAACAGGAGAGGTATTTACAATGACGGTATCAGGATAGTATTCCCGAGAAGTCGCGATCAATGCATCTCCTTTGTCGGCCATAATCGAAAATTCTCCCTTACTATTGTTAAAGACTTCTTCGTTGGTCCTGGTGTTGCGGATTGTTACTTTTGATATACGTTGTTTGGTATTAAAATCAGAAACAATACCCTCTATACGCTTTTGTGCAAAAGCATCGGGTGCTAGTGCAAACAAAAGAATGAGTATTACGATATTTTGCAGAGTCTTCACTCTCGTAAAACTACGTTTTAGCTTATCAAAATAGAAATATTTAACATCTTTTGATGATTTACTTTGAAATTACCAATAGCTGCCCGATGGCTAAGTTTGTGTCAATCAAGCCATTTAACTCTTTTATTTGATCAACAGTGATACCGTATTGTTTACTCAACGAGTATAATGTGTCTTTCCCTTGTACTTCATGAATACGCATTGCTACAGGACTCTTGATTTGCTCTGTTTGTACCACAGGAGCTTCGACTGCATTGTGTACAATCTCCCGCTCAACAACAACTTCTCTTTTCTCCTTCTCAACACGAGTTTCCACACGGTCATATTGGTAGAGTTCATACCGTTCAATCATATCGATCAATAAATCTGGATATCGCGGGTTGGTGGCATAGCCTGCGGCTTTCAAACCTTTGGCCCAGCCTTTATAATCGTTCTTATTGAGCAAGAATAAATCGGAATAACGTTTACGCAACAAGAATTCAGAATGATCTCTAAAAGACTGTTCCGGACTTTCATAAACGCGAAAGCAGTCATTGATATTATCATCTGGGCGATTAATGGATTTTCCCTTCCATACTCCTCCACATTTGATTCCAAAGTGATTATTGGCTTCTGTAGCGAGATAGCTATTGCCATTTCCAGATTCTAATAATGCTTGTGCCAATTTGATACTCGCAGGAATACCGTACTTATTCATTTCTGAAATAGCAATATCTTTATATTTCTCAACATAAGCATTTCCTGAAACAGCTGGTCTTAACTTACTAGGACGATTGGAAGAGGTAGAGCCTTGATGATTTTTGCTTTTATAGACGGTGTTTTTTTTGGATGAGCATGAACTAAAAAAAACAGTAAGGGCAAGTAGGATAAAAGCAATTTTTTTCATTGGATGAGTAGCATTACTTAGAAGCGGTGAGTTTCCTAGATATTGTGGTCGGATTTTTATCAAAACTATCTAAATCATACATTTCAATTGTTTTGATAACCTTAGCAGACCAATCTTTAGTTCTTGAATATCCTGCTTTTGCTAAAGCACCTACCCAAGCTTTGTAGTTGTGTCCTCGATTTTCCTCAAATAAGGGAGTCGTGGTTTTCTTTCTTTTAACCAACGATATAAAGTCATTATAAGAATCAAGTACTGATTTATAACCTTTATATGCTGAATTAATCACTTTGCTATTATTTTTTCCTTTAATACCGAAGTGATTATTTAAATTTTTTGCAATCTTACTATTTCCATGTGCACTTTCATGCATTGCAATAGCTAAAATTACTGATGCTGGAACACCATGTTCTTGCATCATCTCTTGTGCTACGGGGCTGTATTTATCAATATAAAATTGATTGCTTTGAGCGGATGCAATAGCATAACTACTGACGATCAAAATTAATACAGCAACATAGTTTTTTAATGTTTTAAAATTCATAAAGAATCATTTAGTCCACTAATTACTTTTTGCGTAATACAAAAAGTCCATCTCGAATCGGCAATAAAACCTTTTCGATGCGCTGGTCCTGAGCTAATTGTTCATTCAAATCTATGATTTGCTTTGTTTGATTGTCTGGATTTTCATCTAATACTTTGCCTTTCCACAAGACATTATCGATTAAAATCAGCCCTCCAGACGGGACTCTATCTAAAATTAATTCGTAATAATAATGATTACGTTTTTTATCAGCATCTATAAAAACCAGATCAAAGCTACCTTCGATCTTCGGAATTACTTCTGCAGCATCACCAATATGGTATTTAATTTGAGACGCATATTCAGATCTGTCAAAATATCCCTGTACACGCTCCTCCTGTTCTGCATTAACATCTACCGTATGTAAAATCCCTTTTTTAGACAAGCCTTCTGCAAGGCATAAAGTAGCATATCCAGTAAACGTACCGATTTCCAAAATAGTATTTGGAGCAGCTAATTTACTAAGCATAGCAAGCACCCTTCCTTGGTAATGTCCGGATAACATATGAGGCATTGTTTCCTTCAAATAGGTCTCCCTATTGACGCTTTTTAGCAACGGATTTTCTTCGTCACATGTGCGCTCTAAGTAAGATTCTAAATGCTCATTACAAATGTCCATAACAACAAAATTACTGAACATGATTTATAATCAGAAAAAATAAAATACAAACTGCTGATAATTAGGTAATTAATATTTGATCAAATGTTACATAAAAAATCGCATCCGCCTTTATGAAGCATAATGACACTTTTAAAAAATTGTGATTTTTTAAATTCTTTGAATTTTTAAAGAAAAAAAAGTCCAATCATCATAGGAAGATTGGACTTTAAATTTTGTTATTTTTTTATTGAATTACGTCAAGTTTGCAGTAATTAGTTTTAAGAATTCCGAACGCGTTACATCGTTTTGAAAAGCTCCTGTAAATGCTGATGTTGTAGTGACAGAATTTTGCTTCTGAATGCCTCGCATAGCCATACACATATGCTTACATTCGATCACCACAGCCACACCCTTTGCTCCTAAGGTTTCTTGAATACAGTCACGGATTTCATTGGTAAGACGTTCTTGAACTTGTAGTCGACGTGCAAAGATATCTACAACGCGTGGAATTTTGCTCAATCCGACGATATGACCATTGGGAATATAAGCAATATGTGCTTTACCAAAGAATGGCAACATATGGTGTTCGCACATCGAATACACTTCAATATCCTTCACCACAACCATCTGGCTATAGTCTTCCTCAAACATAGCACCTTGTAATACTTTAGCAGGATCAATATCATATCCATGAGTTAAAAACTGCAAAGCTTTTGCTACACGTTCTGGTGTTTTCAATAATCCCTCACGATTCGGATCTTCTCCTAGAGATTCTAAAATATCTGTATAATGAGCGGCAATACGACCAACTTTTTCTTGATTATATTGATCAATTTTCACGTAGCCGTCTAACTCTTCTTCTTCAAATGAGTGATTACTCATAGTAATTAAATAAATTAGTGTATAAGATTAGTCGCCAAAATATTCGACGTAATTATTTTCTGTTTCATGAAGGCGAATGCTGTGCAACTGCACTTTTTGTTCTTCAAATAATGGTTTCAATACCTCAAATATAGCAATTGCTATATTTTCTGTAGAAGCCATCTTATCTTTCATAAAATCAACATCAAGGTTAATATTTTTGTGATCGACTTTACTTACGATATTTTCCAAAATAATGGTTTTCATCAATTTTAAGTCAATCAGAAAACCTGTTGTTGGATTTACGTCACCTTTGACCGTCACAAACAAATCATAATTATGACCATGCCAATTAACATTTGAACAGTTTCCGAAAACATTTTCGTTTTTCTCAATACTCCAATCTTCGCGGTAAAGCTTATGTGCAGCGCAAAAGCGCTCACGACGAGTGATATATACCATAATACCACAAAGATACGTGTTTGCAACCAAAATATCGCTTTCAACGAAATGATTACCATCACATTTGCGTAAATATTGATTAATATTGTACAAAGGTTATCCCACATGAAAACACTTATAGTAGCAGCAACTCGATTCGAAATTCAACCCTTCCTTGATCGTATTGCTGCATATCCGAATACCGACTATTTAATAACGGAAGTGGGTATGGTACAAACAGCTTATCGGCTTGGAAAACATCTTGTAAATAATCAATATGATCTTATCATTAATATCGGTATTGGTGGCTGCTTTAATCGATCATTACCAATAGGGGCGGTCGTTTCAATCGATCGCGAGATCTTCTCAGAATTAGGAGCAGAAGATGATGAGCGATTCATTCCGATTGATGAACTTGGATTTGGTAACGCTCATTATGTGGCCACACAAAATAAGACAACTAAGGAACTGGTGCATGCATTACCAACAGGGCTAGGTGTAACAGTTAATAAGGTGCATGGAAATGAATTAGAAATTTCGAAATTACTGATACAAATACCCAATGCTCTGATTGAATCCATGGAAGGAGGGTCTGTTTTTTTAGCTGCATCTGAAGCAAAAATTCAAACCATACAGATCCGTGGAATATCTAATTATGTAGAGAAGCGAAATCGTGCCACGTGGAACGTACCGCTCGCTATCCACAATAGCAATGCGGTTCTTTTCGAAATTTTGTCTAAAATAGATAAAGTTTAATTTTTGAATTTTATTACTGTTTTCGCCATCCTGTTATTAAAAAATGACATAAAAGCAGATATTTAGCGATGAATAACCTTCAAAATATCAATAATAAATAGTAGATTTGTAATCTAAAATTTGACACTATTTTACAACTGATGAGAGAGATACAATTCAGAGAAGCACTTCGTGAAGCGATGAACGAGGAAATGCGTAAAGACGAAACAATATTTTTATTAGGAGAAGAAGTTGCAGAATACAATGGTGCTTATAAAGTGAGCCAAGGTATGCTGGATGAATTCGGAGCTAAACGCGTGATAGATACACCTATTGCAGAATTAGGTTTTGCAGGTATAGCAGTCGGTGCTGCGATGAACGGTTTAAAACCAATCGTTGAATTCATGACTTTCAACTTTTCTTTAGTTGCGATTGACCAAATTATCAATGCTGCTGCAAAGATTCGTTCCATGAGTGGAGGTCAATTCTCTATTCCAATAGTATTCCGTGGTCCAACTGGTAATGCAGGGCAATTGGGAGCACAGCACTCTCAAAATTTTGAGAACTGGTATGCAAATACTCCAGGATTAAAAGTTGTTGTTCCTTCGAATCCTTATGATGCGAAAGGTTTATTAAAATCTGCTATGATTGATCCAGATCCAGTTATTTTTATGGAATCTGAGGTTATGTACGGTGATAAAGGTCACGTGCCTGAAGAAGAATATTACTTACCAATAGGTAAAGCAAATGTTGTTAAAGAAGGTACTGATGTAACCATCGTATCTTTCGGTAAAATGGTTCCACGTGTTGTATTACCTGCTGTTGAAGAATTGACAAAAGAAGGTATCAATGTGGAAGTAATTGACTTACGTTCTGTTCGTCCAATAGATTACCCAACTATTATCGAGTCTGTTAAGAAAACAAACCGTTTGGTAATTGTGGAAGAAGCTTGGCCATTAGCGTCTATTTCATCTGAAATAACATATTCTGTACAACGTAATGCATTTGATTATTTAGATGCTCCAATCGTTCGTATTACAGCAGCAGATGTTCCTCTTCCATATGCAGCTACATTAATTGAAGCAGCTCTTCCAAGTGTTGCTAAAGTTGTAAAAGCTGTAAAAGAAGTTGCTTACATCAAAAAATAAAGGCATCTAATTGCTTAATTCAAAAAAGACCTTTGGTAATACCAAAGGTCTTTTTTAATTTAGGGGATATTTTACTAACTAATCTTAAATGATCAAGACCCTATCGCTCGCTTTTTTGTCGTTCTTTATTATTACGACATTAATTGCTCAAGACAAAGTTTTATTAAAGCTGAAACCCGACCTTAATAATCCCTTTTCACAAAAAATGCACATGACTATAGATGTCAATGCTGGTGCTCAAAGTACTATGATCGATGCAACCATGTTGTGCGAAACAACAAACACCAATGCTACAGACAGTACATTGACCTATGCAACGAAATATACAGAAATGATCATGGCAATGGATGCAGGAATGATGACCGTCAACTATGATTCCAAGAATCCGGAAGCCAATGAACTTTCCAAACAGATCCATGAAAAAGTTAAAACTTTGCTGGAAACCCCTATCGTGGCTGTGATGAGTTTAAATGGAAAAATAAAAGATGTCGAAGATTTACCTGATGATAATGATCTGTTTGATGCCAATATGCTCAAAGAAGCAGCGTTTGAATACCCAAATAGAGAATTAAAAGTTGGAGAACAATGGAAAGCAACAGCAAATAATAAGTCTCTAGGCCCAATAGAACAAACATACACCCTAAAAAGTATCTCAGCAGAGGGTATATCGATTACTTCGGAAGGAAGTATAACGGCAGAAGGCCAAACTGTCGGATCAATCACTGGCCAATACCTATTAAATCCTAAAACTCATTATTTAAAAGCGCTTACGCTCGAAACAAAAGTAAAAAATGAAGAGGTTGAAGTCACCAGCAAAATAGAAATCCTATAAACCACAAAAGAGCTGTCAATGACAGCTCTTTTGTGGTTTTATTGAACGTAAATGTTAAAATTACGCGTTAATTTCTTCTTTATATTGATCAGCAGTTAATAAAGCATCAACGTCAGCTACATCATTTAATTTGATACGAATAATCCAACCCTCTCCATAAGGATCTGAGTTTACTAATTCTGGTGATGCATCGATTGCCTCGTTAACAGCTAACACTGTTGCTGTAACAGGAATGAATAAATCAGAAACCGTTTTTACTGCTTCGATTGTTCCAAAGATTTCGTTTGCAGCCACTTCTTCACCAATTGTGTTGATGTCTACAAATACGATATCACCTAACTCACGTTGTGCGAAATCAGTAATACCAATAACGGCCTCATCACCTTCAACACGAATCCATTCGTGATCTTTAGTGTATTTTAATTCTGCTGGAAAATTCATTTTACTTTTTTTTAATCTTCTATTTAATTACGCCATGAAGTTACAAAATATATTTATATCACAAAAATCTTGTGTACTCTATCATATTTTGTTCCTACTTTTAAGGTATGAACTCAATGATTGAAAAGCTTTACAAAATCGCAAAAAAAGATAGTCGTTTTATAATAGGACTTATGTCAGGGACTTCATTGGATGGTCTTGATATTGCACTTTGTAGAATAAGTAATAGTGGTAAGTCTACACAAATTAGCGTGGATAATTTTATTACAATGGACTATCAGGATGAGTTTAGAAAATACGTAAGAGGTGTTTTTGCAAAGCGTACAATTGATCAACAGTTGCTCTGCGGACTTCATGCTTACGTCGGAAATGTACATGCAGCACTCATTAATCAGGCTCTTGAAAAATGGGGGATTCCGCATACAGAAATTGATTGTATTGCTAGCCATGGGCAGACAGTATACCACGCTTCACAAAGCCTTACAGATGATCAATTAATGCCTAACAGCACTCTTCAAATCGGGGATGGCGATCATATTGCTGTAAAAACTGGTATTATTACACTATCAGATTTTAGACAAAAACACATCGCTGCAGGTGGTGAAGGTGCACCTCTGGCGGCCTACGGCGATTACTTATTGTTTTCGGATAGGAAAGAAAATCGATTTTTATTGAATATCGGTGGCATTGCTAATTATACATTTATACCTAGCCAAGAAAGTGATTTGAAAGCTTTTGCAACAGATATTGGCCCCGGAAATACCATTATGAATCAGTTTGCAAAAGAAAAATTTGATATAGAGATGGATAAGGATGCAAACATCGCTACACAAGGAATTATCAATGAGGGACTTTTAAATGAGCTTTTAAAAGAACCATTTCTACAAGATGAATTCCCTAAAACAACTGGTCCGGAGCTCTTTAATTTGGATTATCTAAAAAGATGTCAGATAGCATCCAATAATCTTCATATGATTCCTGAAGATATCATGGCCACCTTAAATCAATTTACTGCAACATGCATCATTGACGCAATCCATAAGCTGTCAAAAACATTAAGCAATGTACATATCTACATCAGTGGGGGAGGTTTACACAATCCGCTATTGGTCGCTAAAATCAAAGCAGGATTGCCTCATCATAAAGTCTCCTCATTTGGAATACTAGGCATTGATCCCGACGCTAAAGAAGCAGTGTTATTTGCTCTACTGGCTAATGAAACATTGGTTGGCGACAGAGACAATGTAAGTCAAATAAAAGATTCTCCTGCAGTCTGTATGGGTAAAATTAGCTTACCTCAATAACAACTAATCATTATCAATAGCTTCGTGTAGATACTGCTTCAAAGGAAGCATTGTTTTATATAAGGCAATGATATTATTCAAAGCATTTTTATCAGTCAGAGCGCTATTGGATAAGCTTTTGTGTGCAACAAAGCTCTTTAATTTTAAAAATTCAATTGAAGGATGTGTTGCCTCATAGCCAGCAGGGGGGCGTTTTAGTTTGTCTTCTTCTTCTAAAGTAAGACCACTTTTTTTCTGTAAATCTGCTATAATTGCATTAAATTTCTCTTCGTTATAATCTATTTCCTGACGAATAGCATCTAAATGTTTTTTTTCTGGTCTCCAGTAACCACAGGCAATAAATGAATTATCTGGAGAGATGTGGATATAGTATTCTGGTCCGTCCAATTTACGGCCATCTTTGGAAATACCTGCACCGAACCAATTTTTATAGGGTGTTTTGTCTTTTGAAAAACGCGTATCACGATAGATACGAAACAAACATTTATTGGCCTGAATATCGGTCGTAATATGAGGATCAAATTGAGACAGGCTATTAATCAAATCAGCCACAAACAGACGAACATCAGCTAAAGCCGCTTCATAACGTTCTTTCTCTTCTGCAAACCATTCACGGGTATTGTTATCCTGTAAATCTTTTAAAAATTTAAACGTATTTTGATTAATATGTCCCATAAATATGATCTTAATTTACTAAAAACAAAAATAAATATACCAAAGGTCCAGCGATTAATAAACCGTCGAATCGATCTAATAAACCTCCGTGTCCAGGTAATATATGTCCAGAATCTTTCACATTTAAGCTTCTTTTAAGCATCGATTCTACCAAATCACCCAATGTACCAAATACAGCAATTATCATTGCTACAATAATCCATTGCCATTGCGGTATTGTTTCAAAATAATGTGCTAAACATAAAGATACAAGAACTGCCAATACAATACCACCAATAAAACCTTCCCAGGTTTTATTTGGAGAAATTCGCTCAAAAAGTTTATGTTTTCCCAAGGATCTCCCAGCTAAATAAGCCCCTGTATCACTCGTCCAAAGCAAAATCATAAAGCCCAAAGGTAAAAAATGATTAAATGAGCCACCTATATAGCCTAATCTTGTAAAACAATAAAAAGGAAATCCAACATACAGAATACCTAAAATGGTAAAGCCGATATCATTAAAGGGGAAATCACGCTTTTGATAAAGAGCTTGTATATAGATCGCTAAAAGAAAAGGGATGCATAACAAAATATACTTCGCCTCAAAAATGCCTAAACTATATAACGCTGTTGTACTAAATAAAACAACTGTAGTCAATATACCTAAAGCTTTACTTGGTCTACGATCTTCTGAGCTTACAATACAATAAAACTCATACAGACACCAGGCGCTTAATAAAGAAAAAAATCCAAGGAAAACTGCGTCGCCCAGAAGCATAGCCCCAACCATGACGATGATAAAGAAAAATCCTGTAATAGCTCTAGTTTTCATACTAATCTTCGCTTTCTGTCGTAGATTCGATTAAAACTAATGCCTGTTGCTCATCTTCTTGATTCACATAAAGCTCAATCTTACCAAATACAAGGTATGATGAGTCCTGCTTATTTAATACAATAGCAGGTATCCCGCTTTCTTCTAACATTTGTTTAACGATCTCAGCTTCTATTGCATTAGTATAAACTTTAATCTTCTTCCAGCCTTGCTCCATATGGGATTTTTTTAGTTGAACGATAATATAATACTACAAAAATAACAGTAAATATTAAGCTTGCAAGGTAAACCCAAATTGGTTCTTGTTCAAAGTTATTCATTTCTTCGAAAGGTATCCCTTTTCTTGTATAATAAAACGCTGTAATGGTGGCACTTGCATTATTAATAAAATGACCAAAAATAGGCAAATATATGTTTCTACTCCAGACATAGAGATATCCAAAAAAGGCACCAAGAAGCATTCTAGGAATAAATCCAAAGAACTGCATATGAAATGCACTAAAGATTATTGCTACTAACCAAATGACCACATGCTTATTCCATATCCAACGTCCAAAAATGTTTTGTAGACAGCCTCTAAAAACCATTTCTTCACCTACGGCCGGCACCACTGCTAAAATGATCAGATTGATCAATAAACCGCCCCAAGTTGACTCCTCTACAATTTGTTTAGTCATTACAGCGGCACTATCTTCACTAGCACGCATCCACTGCTGTACACCTTGAAGACTATCGGGCAATTGCATAGATTCATTCCAATACGCAAGCAATGACATCATAGGAATGAAACATAGCATGGCCGCAAAGACAAAAAGATATTGTAATGATGAAACCTTATTTATTCTTTCAAAATAGGGGTGAATGCCTGATTCGCTACGATATAAGATCCAAGCTGGTAAAATAAATGTTGTAACACTACTGATCAACAACATCCCTTTGAGTGCCACTGTATTTTCTTGAAAAAAAGATAAACTGAACGGACTCTCGGGAGACAAAATCTTCATAACCAATAGTGATAATCCCATCAATACCAATTGAATACTTACACCCAAAACGATCATGTAAAGCAATAATCTAAATAAAGATTTTCCGGGATTTATCTTTGTCACTAATTCTTCCATGTAGTACTTTTAATTTATTCTATAAATATATTACAATTAAAATTTATTACCTCTAAATCTTCTAAAAGATCTACTTTAAGCTATCATGCTACATCTAGAACAACGTTTATCTGGATATAGAAACCTGTAAACAAAAAAAATCCCGTTTCATTTAAAATGAAACGGGATTTCCATGTTTTTCAATTAATTAACCCGAATTGGATCAGCCGGTTTTTTCATGTTCTTGTAGGGATAATTTTTCATTTCTTCCAACAAGATCTGAACCGTTTTTTCCAATTGTGGATCACGACCTTCTATCAAATCCTTAGGTGTTTGTTCAACGAAAATATCTGGAGCAACACCTTCATTTTCGATGATATAATTGCCTTTCAAATCGTATACACCAAAGTTTGGTGAAGTGATTCTTCCTCCATCCAATAAAGGAGGATAACCGCTGATACCAACTAAAATACCCATAGTGGTACGGCCCACCAATTTTCCTAATCCTTTGTGGCGGAACATATAAGGCATCATATCTCCTCCGGAACCCGCATTTTCATTAATAATCATTGCTTTTGGCCCATAAATTCCATTACCTGGCGTATTGAATCCCTTTCCGTCCCGTATTCCCCATCCAGCGATTAAATCACGGGATAATAAATCGATAACGTAATCGGCAACCCAACCGCCACCATTATTACGTTCATCAATTAATACCGCTTTTTTATCCATCTGCGAGAAATAATAGCGATTGAAAGCAGTGTATCCTTCTCCACCGGTATTAGGCATATAAATATACGCGATCTGACCCTTGCTTAATTCTTCCACACGCTTTCTGTTGCGCTCCATCCACTCTGTGCTTCTTAAACTCATCTCATCAGAAAATGATATTGGTTTAACCACATATTCTTTAGCTCCAACTAAACTAGGTTTTGTATTGACTTTAATACTTACCTGTTTACCGACAGTATTATCAAATAAACTGTACAAGTCCATATCGGCAGTAACTGCTGTACCATTTACTGCTACTAAGTACATTCCCGATTTGATATTTAATCCTGGTTCAGACAAAGGCGCTTTAAATGATGGATTCCAATCTAAGCGTGTAAAAATTTTATCAAGCTTATAAAAACCTTTATCAATAGAATAATCAGCTCCTAAAACACCCACACTAACCGAAGGACCACTAGGTTGATCCCCTGGATAAATATAATTATGTCCAACAACCATTTCGCCCATCATTTCGTTCAATAAATAACCTAAATCAGAACGGTGACTTACATAAGGCAAGAACTTCTCATATTTCGTTTTTACAGCATTCCAATCTGCTCCATGCATATTTTCAACGTAGAAATAATCTTTCTGCATTGCCCATACTTCATCGAATATTTGTTTCCACTCAGCAACAGGATCAACTAATTGTTTGATATTATCCAATTTCAATACACCAGTTGTAGGACTTGCCACTTTTTGACCTGCTGTTACAATATTAATACCTGTACTGGTCTGAATAATCATTTTCTTACCGTCGGCACTGATAGCATATGAGCGGATACCTGCGACAAGATCTTTTTCTTTGAAATCTGTAAAATCATAAGCATAGAGTGTCCCATTCTTGACATATGTCAATTGATTGACGACAGATCCATTGATACCATAAATACCATCACCTAATGGAAGCGCAACAATTCGATTATTGATATTATCAAAATCTATTTCTGTAGGCTGTACCGCAGGTTTTGAAGCTTCTTTGTTTGGTTCTTCTTTCTTCTCGTCTTTTTTCTTTTTATTAGCCTTTGCTGTTTCTTTAGGCTTTTCAGACTCCTCTTTCTCTTCTTTTATCGTTTCTTCATCACTTTCATTTTTGAAAATAGATGGTGTTTTACTGGATAAAATGAATGCATATGCTTCATAATTAGCACGACGCTCCGTTGCTGACATATGCAGTCCTGAATTTGTTAGTCCTACATTTGTACTTGCTGTGAAAAAAAGATACTTACCATCTCGACTAAATGAAGTCGATCGAACCGCACTCATACCATCGGTAATCTGTGTGCTTTTTTTACTGTCAAGATTATATAAAAATACTGCCGAAACGGAATTTGGAAGTGTTTTAATGTAAGAAATCCACTTCGAATCAGGTGACCAACTTGGTTGGAAATGATTAAAAACACGTCCAGTCTGAGCACTTTCACTATCCGAATCTACCTTGACTATCTTTTTACTATCGATATCAATGTAAAATAAATTCAAGTGAGAATCGTTATAAAACAATTTCTTAGAATCAGGAGACCAGGTAGGTTCAAAATAAAAATTAGATTCACCTAAAGTATACATTAGAGGTTCATCTTTTCCAAATTGATCGCGTAATTGAAGTACATATTTCCCTTTTTCACTCGAAATATAGGAAACCCATTTCCCGTTCGGAGACCAGCTTGGAAAGCGGTCATGTGCGCCTGGAGAATTTGAAATATTGCGCGCTTCGCCTTTTTCTTTAGGTACAGAGAATATTTCTCCTCTCGCTTCTATAAGAGCACGTTGCCCGGTAGGGGAAATGTTCAAAGTGCGAATATCATCACGCATATTATCATAATGTGGTCTTTTATACAACGCATCATTACTCACATTAATTTTTAATGCTGTAGAAGACTTTGAATTGATATTGTAAATGTGTACTCTTCCTTCTTGTTCAAAGGTCAATTCCGATCCGTTGCCCGTCAATGTTCTGACGTCATAGTCAGTAAAATTGGTAATTTTATCGATTTTTTTTGATTTGACATCGTACGAGAAAATATTGACAATTTTATCTCTGTCCGAAAGGAAGTAAACCTTATTATCCAACCATACCGGCTTAACGTCATTGCAGCGCTCTCCAGGGATTATTTCGATTTGATTACTCTTTGTATCGAAAATCCAAATGGATGGCATACCACCGCCCCTATAGCGCTTAAAAGCAACACGGTCACGTTCCGTAGGATCTGTATTTTTTATATAAGCCCAATAGCGTCCATCTTTAGAAGGGCTGCCCTGATAAGCCTCTGGCATAGGAAGCGATTTGTCCAATGTCAATCCAGTAACAGATGAAGAATATAAACGTGGACTTAATGCATAATTGTATTCGCGGGTTGTGGTATAATATACTTCATTATTATTTAGCCAGCCTCGCAGCACATCAGATGCGGGATGAAAAGTAATACGTTTAGGTTCACCACCTTCAATCGGCATGACATAAACGTCTGTATTACCATCATAATTACCCGTAAAAGCAATCTGTTTTCCATCCGGTGAGAAGATGGGGTTTTGTTCAACACCAGGATTTGTCGTTAATCTTCTTGGATTTGCTCCAGATTTATCCGAGATCCAAATATCACCTCCATATACGAAAGCAATATTTTCGGCACTAATACTAGGACTTCTCAATAACAAAGTTTCTTGTGCTTCTACTGAAAAAGCACCCGATAAAGCCATTACTAATCCTAAAAATCGAAGTTTAGGTTTTAACATATATTTAAAGATAAAATAGGGTTTTTATTGTGCTGTAAAAATAACCAATAATTCATCAATAAATTATGTATATCAATTAAGTTGCAATAAAAAAACCCCAATTAAAAAATTGGGGCTTAAATATCAATATAAGGCTGTTTTTTAGAAACCGTAGTCTTGTTCTATTTCTAAAACAACACCTTCGTCTACTAAAACACGTCCACAGTGTTCACAGATAATAATTTTCTTACGTTGACGAATCTCAGATTGTAGTTGTGCAGGAATTTTATTATGACATCCTGAACAGCTATCACGGTCAATTGAAACAACTGCTAGACCATTCTTGAATGAATTACGTAAACGGTAATAAACTTTATTTAAGCGTTCATCAATGTTAGCTTCCGCTTTTTCGGCTTTAGCCAACAAATCATCTTCATCTTTTTGAGTTTCAGAAGTAATTGTTTCCAATTCTTTCTTTTTACCTTCTAACTCACCTTTACTATACTCTAAATTAGATACTGTCGTATCGTAGTTTTCTGTTTTATTGCGAATTTCGAATTCGAATTCTTTAATTCTTTTTTCACAAACTTGGATTTCTAATCCTTGAATTTCAATTTCTTTCGAAATAGCATCATATTCACGATTATTTTTTACTTCGTTCAGTTGACTTTCATATTTTTTGATAGCCAATTGAGCGTCTTTAATCATGTTCTTACGCTTAACGATCGAATCTTCTAACTCATCTAAGTCTGTTCTGATCTTTTCGATACGTGTTTCTAAACCCGCAATTTCATCTTCAAGATCTGCAACCTCGATAGGTAATTCTCCTCTAATTTGGCGAATTTTATCTACTTTAGTATGTATGGCCTGTAATAACCATAATGCTTTCAATTTTTGTTCTACGGTTTGTTCCATCAACAATAGTGTTTTATAGGATTTGTATCTACTTCTGTTATTAGGACTGCAAAGTTAGGAAATTTTTCTGTAATTATATCGAACAATAATTCTTGCGTAAATTGTTCGCTTTCATAATGACCGATATCTGCAATCACAATTTGATTTTCTGCATCAAAAAATTCATGATATTTATAATCGGCTGTAACAAAAAAATCCGCTCCAGACCGCTTTGCGGTATTTAATAAAAATCCACCGGCACCACCACATACGGCAACCCTTGACACAGGTTTTCCCTGTAGAGCAGTATGTCTAATAACCTGCAGGTTTAAATTATTTTTTAAATAGGCTAAAAAATCCTGTTCAGACATAGGACTTTCTAAATTTCCAATAACTCCAGCTCCGACATCTTGATTTTTATTTTCCAGTTTAAGCGTATCGTAAGCAACTTCTTCATAAGGATGTGATTCATACATAGCCAAAAGAACTTTACGTTCAATAGCTTTTGTATAAACAACTTCAATTCTGGTCTCTTCCACTCTTTCTTGTAGCCCAATTTCCCCAATAGTTGGTTGTGCTTCGCCATGAGGTCTAAATGTACCATAACCGGCAGTATTAAAACTGCATTGATCGTATTTGGTCCCAACTTTACCTGCGCCAGCATCAAATAGAGCTTCTCTAACCAATTCGACATGGCTTCGTGGGACATAGACCACAAGTTTATACAAAAGATTAGATTTAGGTTCTAAAATAGCCTGATTTTGAAGATTTAACAGGGAGGCTATCTTTGAATTAACACCACCTGTTATATTATCCAGATTCGTATGAATAGCATACAGCGCAATATCATGTTGAATTGCTTTTATAACAGTACGCTCCACGTAATTGTTTCCATTAAATTTCTTCAGACCTTTAAAAACAATGGGATGATGAGAAACAATTAAATTACATCCTTTAGCAATTGCATCATCAACTACCTCTTCAGTACAATCTAAAGAAATCAATATTTTTGAAAGTTCTTGATCCGGATCTCCCACGATTAAACCGCAATTGTCATACGACTCCTGTAGATCTAATGGTGCTATCCTTTCCAGATAAGCAGTAATTTCCTTAATCTTCATGTTTATTCTCTAATTCTTCTTGATCCCTAAAAGTATTATGTTGCTCTAATATACGCTTATAATTTTTGATATCAACCCAATAATTAATCATGGTTACAAAATGAAAAATAATAGCAACAACAGATATAAATGGGGGTAATGGAATATTTGTCGCCAAATATATCCAGCCATATAGTGAACCTTTCTTAAATGTCGGAGATTCATCTACAGCGATTTTACGATCAAAAAATTCATTAATTAACGAATCCCGTAAACGTCTTGCTACTTCAAAATTCCAATAAATATTAAATAAAGGAATAGCGATACCAAATACCTGATTAGGTTTTATACATTGATTTTCTTCTGACACCAATAATAATGTCTTTCTCATCGTATTGGCTAAAAACAGCCAAATAACAATACGAATAATATAAATTGCAATTACTGTATAGATAAACTCCGGCTTTGAAATTTCCTTCAATAACTGTTCTTGTAATTCTACTTGATCCATCTGTGCTAATTCTCGTTATGCAGTAAAGATACCAATTCTTTTAAATTCTTTATTCGTCGATTTTGATCAATTACCCTTAAAATGATATTTATATTAAAAGCTTTAACCTATTCCCAAATAGTGAAAGAGTGGGGGATTTATTAGATTATTATCCGACTGTATTCCTGCAACTTAGCAAGTTTTATGAAAAATAAAGTTCATATAAAAAATATATCTAATTAATAATCAGACGTGTATTTAAAAAGCATAGTATGCCGTATACAACTGAAATAATGATTGCAATCTACATGGAATCATTTAATACAACGCGTTTCAAAAACTATTCGTTATCAACAGAGTAAATAAGTACTTACTCACCACATTTCACCACATTTAAAACACCTCAGTGAGGTTTTTAATTTCAGTATGCGAACTTACCACACTAGGGTAGGGGAGACCATTACTAGTAAAGCAAAAATATAGCAGGTCTTTTATGAAAATCATCGGATCTCTTTTTCCATTGATCAATAGTCAATGTTTTAATAAATTCAGCATCATCTGTGAGATCACATGCAACACAAAGTTTAGTTTGTCCTTTACATGTTTTTAATAATTCGGCCAGTAATTGATTATTTCTGAAAGGAGTTTCTATAAAAATTTGTGTCTGATCTTCCTTTGATGCCTGTAGTTCCAATTCTTTTATACGTCTTGAACGATCTGTTTTATCAATAGGTAGATATCCTTGGAAAGCAAATTTTTGTCCACTAAAACCCGAAGCCATTAAGGCTAATAAAATAGAACTAGGCCCAACTAATGGCACAATCTTAATTCCTTGACGATGTGCTTCAGCCACAATATCAGCACCGGGGTCAGCAACACCTGGGCAACCAGCTTCGGACATGAGACCGACATTTTTACCTGCTAATAAGCCCTTGAAAAAATCTTTAATGTTTCCTTTATCTCTTGCATGCTTACCATAATCATAAATGATCAAATCCTTTTGAGGAATCTTAAGACCAGCTTGTTTAAGAAACTTACGTGCTGTCTTCTCATTCTCTACAATATATTCATCCAAGCTATTTATTGTCTCCACTAAATAGGAAGTGAAAGATTTTGCTGATGCTTCCTCGCTAAGAGGAACCGGAATCAAAAATAGTGTACCTTTTTGCATATTTACAAACCTACTAAATTGTCTTTCATAACAGATGCATTTTTCAATATAATGTAAAACCTTATCATTTTTTTGAGTATTTAAACTCATTATTAGTAACTTAGTTGCATAGCAAAAAAACTATATATGACAACTCAAATAACAGAAGGAATAAAAATTTCAGTAGAATGCGTTTTTCAACCTGAATATTCTAATCCAGAAAGAGATCATTTTATGTTTGCTTATCTAATAAGTATAGAAAACTTAAGTGATTCAAGTATTCAGCTCATGAGCCGCTACTGGAATATTTTCGATTCAATCGGAGATCATAATGAAGTATATGGTGACGGTGTGGTCGGAGAACAGCCCATTATTGAACCAGGTCAAATGCATCAATATACATCAGGATGCAATTTAAAAAGTGAGATGGGCTATATGGAAGGTTACTTTAATATGATCAAATTGATAGACGACTCTTCATTCAAAGTTAACATCCCTAGATTTAACTTGATTGCAAATTACGTATTGAACTAGATCATTATCACCTGCATTTCATCTTATCCAGATCTTCTCCAAAGATTACATATAAAAGGCGAAAATTACTTACTTTTGCGTGATACATTTGTGAGTGGAAATTATTTTATAAATAATCAAATTCATATATCTTCCTTATTCATCGCGATTGATTTTACATGTGATAAAATCTGCTTGAATAACTTGGACATACTGTTGCTAGGGACCAACATTTAAAATCTCCTATTAAATGACCAACTGTCATTTATTCTTAATAAAATAATACGTTAGCAATGTGCTAACTTTTGCATATAATTTACTACCATCAAAGTTATTTATACTAGAGGGTAGACATTCATAGTTTTTAATACATAGAGGTGTATTGAAAAACACAAGAAAAACACAAAACACTTATAATCAGTAGTTTATGTTTTTCTTATGTATAAATTATGCAATTTATTGAACAAGAAAAATTAGGAAATTAACGTGAGTATATTAGCAACTGAACAAGTAAGTCATTCATTTCATGATAGATGGCTTTTTAAAGATTTACATTTTGGACTTCTAAAAGGGGATCGAGTAGCCTTAGTAGGTATTAACGGAACAGGAAAATCAACCCTTCTCTCCATATTAGGTGGCAAATTAGAGCCTACCTCAGGAAAAGTTGTTAAAGAAAAAGGTATCAAGATTGGTTTTTTAGATCAAGATCCTAAATATGATGGATTAACCTCCATTAACGATTTTATATATTCAACTGACAACGAAGAACAGCGATTAATTAGAGATTATGAAGAGCTTTTGGCTATGCCAGAAATTGATCAGAATAAATTAGAAGAGCTGACAGAAAAAATAACAACCCTCAATGCATGGGAGTATGAGTATAATATTAAGACTATTTTGAATAGACTTAATATTGTCGATTTTCATCAAGATATAAAGAGTCTTTCGGGAGGACAACGTAAGCGACTAGCTCTAGCAAAACTTTTAATAGACGAACCGGATGTTTACATTCTAGATGAGCCTACCAACCATTTGGATATTGAAACAATAGAATGGCTTGAAAAACTTTTGACAACAGGAAATAAAACTGTATTACTGGTTACCCATGATCGTTATTTTTTAGATAACATTTGTACAGAGATCAGAGAATTGGATAGGGGAAAGCTATTTACTTATAAAGGAAACTATTCATACTTCCTCGAGAAAAAATCTGATCGCGAAGCGATCGACGCAGTAATGGTAGAAAGAAGTAGAAATCTATTACGTCGGGAACTAGAATGGATGAGAAGACAACCGCAAGCACGTGGTACAAAATCAAAATCTAGAATAGATGCTTACTATGAGCTTGAAGATAAATCCAAAGCTCAAAAAGCAAATGACTCTGTTCAGTTAAGTGTTAAAATAAGTAGACAAGGCTCTAAAATTTTAGAATTAGAACATATCTCTAAAAATTATGGAGATAAAGTCATCATCAGTGATTTCTCTTATGTTTTCAAAAAAGGTGACCGTATTGGATTAGCCGGTAAGAATGGAACAGGTAAATCTACTTTTCTAAATCTAATTACCAAAAATGAAGTACCGACTAGTGGTAGTATTGCTGTAGGTGAAACGACCGTTTATGGATATTACAAACAAGGTGGTTTAGAAGTAAGTGAAGGAGATCGAGTTCTAGATGTTGTAAAAAATGTAGCAGAATATATCAAGATGGCAAATGGTGAAGTGATCACTGCTTCACAATTATTGACACACTTTTTGTTTCCTCCTGAAAAACAATTTGGTTTTGTAAGCAAGTTGAGTGGGGGTGAGCGTAAGCGTCTACAACTAATGCGCGTGCTGATGTTAAACCCGAACTTCCTAATACTCGATGAGCCATCAAACGATCTTGATATTGACACCTTAAATGTTCTAGAAGATTTCTTAATGAACTATAATGGCGTACTTATATTAGTTTCTCACGATAGGTATCTACTCGATAAATTGACAGAGCAATTATTCATATTTGAGGGAGAGGGAAAAATTGATATCTATAATGGTAATTATGCCGATTATAAAACAGAGCAGGATATCTTACTAAAAGAACAAAAACAGAAAAAAGATATTCCTGTTCAAAAGAAAGAAGAAGTAAAGGAAGAAAAGAAAAAGCTTTCATATAAAGAGCAATTGGAGTATGATAAACTGGAAAAAGAAATACAGCAATTGGAAGAACTCTTGGTAGAAAAAAACAATACACTTCATTCTACGGTGGACCATGTACAACTATCAAGTATAGCAAAAGAAATAGAAGATATACAAAATAGTATAGACGTAAAATCTGAAAGATGGTTAAGTCTAGCAGAACTGATGTAAAAACAACACGCTACGTTTCACGTGAAACGTAGCGTAATAAATAATAAAAAACTAAACAATCAATTCCGGCGTTTCACGTGGAACTTTGAAATAAAATAAGATGTTTAAAAAATATAACGTTATCGTAGTTGGTGCAGGACATGCCGGCTGTGAAGCCGCGGCGGCAGCTGCAAACCTAGGTTCATCTGTACTTCTCATTACAATGAATATGGGAGTAATCGCACAGATGAGTTGTAATCCAGCAATAGGTGGAGTAGCAAAAGGACAAATCGTAAGAGAGATTGATGCTATGGGTGGCTATACGGGTATCATCGCAGATAAATCAACTATTCAATTTAGAATGCTTAATCTGTCGAAAGGACCTGCCATGTGGAGTCCCAGAACACAGAATGATCGTATGCGATTCGCGGAAGAATGGAGATTACAACTGGAAGCTCTGCCAACATTAGACATGTGGCAAGATACTGTGAAAGAAGTGATCGTTAAAAATGGAAAAGCTTGCGGTGTCATCACTTCTTTAGGAATAGAAATAGAAGCAGACGCAGTAGTCCTAACAAATGGAACTTTTCTAAATGGTGTCATTCACATTGGTGAAAAGAAATTCGGTGGTGGGAGAACAGGAGAGAAGGCAGCAACAGGTTTAACTGAACAACTTGTATCACTAGGCTTCGAGTCCGGTAGAATGAAAACCGGAACACCTCCGCGAATCGATGGAAGAAGCTTAAATTATGCCTTGATGGAAGAGCAATGGGGCGATGATAATCGAGGTCGGTTCTCTTATACAGATACTCCATTACCGACAGAGCAACGCTGTTGCTGGATCACATATACCAATGATAAGGTACATGAAATGTTGAAAACAGGTTTTGAAAGATCGCCTATGTTCACAGGTAGAATTAAAGGTCTCGGGCCACGTTACTGTCCTTCGATAGAAGACAAAATCAATCGCTTTGCAGAACGTGAAAGACATCAGATTTTTGTAGAACCAGAAGGATGGACTACGAATGAAATTTATGTTAATGGCTTCTCCACTTCTTTACCGGAAGACGTGCAACAAAAAGCTTTACAATTGATACCAGGTTTTGAAAATGCAAGAATGTACAGACCAGGTTATGCTATAGAATATGATTTCTTTCCACCTATGCAACTTGATCTAACTTTGGAAACACTCATTGTAAAGCATCTCTTTTTTGCAGGACAGATTAATGGTACTACAGGTTATGAAGAAGCAGCAGCGCAAGGATTCATTGCAGGTATCAACGCACACCAACGCATTACTGATGATAAAGAACTAATCTTAAAAAGATCTGAATCTTATATAGGCGTACTAATTGATGACTTAGTAACAAAAGGAACTGATGAGCCATACCGCATGTTTACTTCCAGAGCAGAACACCGCTTACTGCTAAGACAAGATAATGCAGATATCAGATTAACACCGATTGCCCATAAATTAGGATTAGTAGGAGATGAGCGACTGAATAAAGTAAATGAGAAAATTAAAAATTCAGATCATATTATTCAGTATCTTAAACAAAATTCAACAACAGTAGATAAGATGAATCCTATCTTAGACGAAGTTGGATCAAGCTTGATTTCACAAAAAACAAAATTGGTTAATTTACTAGGAAGACCACAAATCAATATCTATGACCTCGCGAAAGGTGATTCAGATTTTGGATCCTATTTAAACCAGTTTGACAAAGAGACAATAGAGCAGGCGGAAATCAAAGTCAAATATGAAAGCTACTTCGAGAAAGAAATGGAAATCGTAAACAGAATGAAAAAAATGGAAGATAGAGAAATCAATCCAGATTTTGATTATTCTTCCTTAGTTTCGTTGTCGATAGAAGCAAGACAAAAACTAGCTCAGGTAAAACCAAGAACATTGGGCCAGGCATCCAGAATATCAGGTGTATCACCATCTGATATCAGTGTTTTAATGGTACATATGTCATAATAATCTGATTTACAGTTACTTGTATAATAAATATTATCAATGCAAAATAAAGCGATATAAAGTATTATTATTTCATTTATGAGTCAACATTCAAAAAAAAATAAAACAAGCTTAAAAAGCATTAAAAGCACACTAATCACAAGGTCAGTGCTTTTAAGCTTGTTTTCTTCTCTAATTTTATTAACTGTGCAATGTGCAAGCATAAAGCAGCCAACAGGTGGACCGAAAGATTCAATTGCACCGGTTGTACTCAATGAGTTTCCTAAGAATTTCTCAAAAAATTTCAAAGAGAAAAAAATTAGCATCACATTAGATGAGTATATTAAACTCAATAATCAGCAAAAGGAAATCAGTGTTTCTCCTGATATGGATAAGCCACCACAATTTAAAATTAAAAAGAAAGTACTCGAAATTACCTTACCAGATTCTTTAGAACAGAATACAACCTATACCATCAATTTTGGAAAGGGTCTCGTTGATTATAATGCGAGTAATCCAATCATCAATTACAGTTATGTATTTGCAACAGGAGATCAGATTGATTCATTATCAATATCAGGAAATGTAACCAACGCTTTGACAAAGGAGAAAGAAAAGGAAGTCCGGGTATTACTAATTCCAGTCAGTCAGGATTCTATATTTGGCAAAAAGAAAGCCAATATTTTTGCGCAAACAGATACAATTGGTAATTTTAAAATCAGTAATCTAAGAGCTAATACCTATCGCATTTATGCACTAAAGGAAACAAATAATGACCGTATCTATAACGGCGCAGATGAACTAATCGGTTTCTTAAAAGACTCCATTGTATTGGACAAAGACTTAACGAATATTAATCTTCAAATATCAAAAGGTACACCACTTAAATTTAGAGTAGTTGACAAGAAAATTGAAAACACAGGACGGATACATTTAGTTTTCAATAGGGGTATAAAAAAGCCAAACTTAGTGCTACTAAATGATGATGAAAATGATAAATCAAAAATTGTTAAGTACTCGGAAGCACAGGATTCAGCGTTAATTTTTATTAATAACCTAGAAAGAGATTCTTTAAAATTTGTCTTATCAGAAAACAATACAGTACTTGATACCATATTGGTAAAGAAATCGAATCTGAAATTAGATAGATCAATTGTTCCAACAACTTCTCCATCTACAGGTAAAGTTGACCGCGTAAAACATCTAACAATATCATCTTTAACACCTATAAAATTAATAGATAAAAGCAAAGTAAAATTGATAGAAGATAGCATTGCTAAAACAAATTTTCAACTCCAATTGGATACTAATGTTGCCAATCTTTATCACTTAAGATACAATTGGAGAAAGCAAAAAAACTATGAAATTATTCTTGAAGAAGGCGCAATGCAAGGCTATTTCGGTGAAAAAAATAAAGAGAAAAAGCTGACACTTGCTTATGATGATAGTGATAATTACGGCGATATAACGTTTACTTTTACTGCCATTGACAGTGCAAGACAGTACATCGTAGAACTTATTGATGAGAAAAAAGAAAAAGTATTCCGAAGAGATATTCTCAATAATTCAATCGGGAAAGTAGCTTATAAAGAGTTCCCCGGTGGTAAATATTCCATCAGAATAATACGCGACGATAACAAGAATGGCATTTGGGATCCTGGAGAAGTTTATAAATCAACGCAACCAGAACCCCTAGTATATTTAAACAAAACCTTTACAATACGTGCTAACTGGGAGCAAAATGAATCGTTCAGTTTACAGGAACTGAACGACTTGAATTAATCAAACCAGGAACTATAAAGCACATAATTATGCGGTAACTGCTGTAACAATAACCTTTGTTCATCAGTTATCGCTTTTATTTTTTTAGCCGGCACTCCAGCATATAAATACCCCGATTCACATACTGTATTTTCCAAAACAACAGCTCCTGCTGCAATAATAACATGGCTTTCTAGCACAGCATTATCCATAACAATGGCCCCCATACCTATCAGCACATAATCATGTACAACACAACCATGTACCATCGCCTGATGGCCGATGTTCACATAGTTACCGATCGTTGTACCAGCCTTTTGATAGGTACAATGAATAACAACCCCATCCTGAATATTGGTATAATTACCGATACGGATATAATTTACATCTCCTCTTACGACAGCATTAAACCAAACTGAACAATGCTCTCCCAGCTCAACATCACCTACAATAGTACAATTAGGCGCTATAAAGCAGTTATCTTTAAATTTAGGGCTAATACCCTTTACTGGTAATATGCAGGCCATAATTGTTCTAAAATAAAGTATCTGTTAAAGTATCAGCATGTTGCGGATAATCTGTTGTAAAATGCAGTCCCCTACTTTCTTTTCTTAATAAAGCAGATTTTGTCACAATGAAAGCCACCTGTATCACATTTCTAAGCTCACATAGTTTAACTGACAATTTTGTATGCCTATAAAAGTCTTCAGTCTCCCCATACAATAAATGCAATCGATTGAGTGCTCGTTCTAATCTAAAATCTGAACGTACAATGCCAACATAATCACTCATCACTTTTTGACACTCTCGCAGATTATGGGTAACCAAAATATCTTCATTGGAAAGCTTTGCTTTTGAATCATCCCATTCTGGCACTCCTACCGCATAATCGGCTGTAGAAATCACTTTTGTAGCATCCAGGTAAATACGATGCGCATATACCAATGCTTCTAACAGGGAGTTGGAAGCTAGGCGATTTGCGCCATGTAAACCTGTCGATGAACATTCGCCACAAGCATATAAATTTTGAATACTGCTACGTCCAAAATCATCAACATAGATACCCCCGCATAAGTAGTGCGCAGCTGGTGTAACAGGAATAAAATCCTTACTCATGTCGAGTCCAATAGACAAGCATTTCTCATAAATATTTGGAAAATGTTTAATAATATCCTCCTTCTCACGGTGGGTTATATCTAAATAAACATAATCAATTCCTGACTTTTTCATCTCGGCATCGATTGCTCGAGCCACAATATCCCGAGGTGCCAATGAAGCTCGTTCATCGTATTCAGCCATGAAATCATCCCCATTAATACGTCTTAGAATACCGCCAAAACCACGCACAGCTTCCGAAACCAAAAACGCTGGTGAGTCACTCGGATTATACAAAGCAGTAGGATGAAATTGCATAAATTCCATATTTCGCACCTTACCTTTTGCACGGTAAACCATCGCAATTCCGTCACCTGTGGCAATAGTTGGATTGGTTGTACTTGCATATATATGGCCAGCACCACCAGAAGCCATCACCGTAGTTTTGCTCAAAATCTTATCAACCTGATGCGTATTTGTATTGAATGCATAGATGCCAAAACACTTAATATCGCTCCTTTGCTTATCGACAAATTCACCTAAATGGTGCTGTGTTATTAAATCTATAGCGAAATAATGGGTCAACATTTCGATATTTGGATGCTCGTGTATTTTCTGCAAAAGAGACCTTTCAATCTCATACCCCGTGATATCTTTATAATGCAAGATACGATTGGCAGAATGACCTCCCTCCTTCGCAAGATCATAAAATCCACTGTCCGATTTATCAAATGAAGTTCCATATGAAATCAATTCGTTAATACGTTCTGGAGCTTCCCGAACTACGTTTTCCACAATATTCACATCACATAAACCATCCCCAGCAATCTGAGTATCAATTATATGCTGCTCAAAGCTATCAGACTTATCCACAACTGCGGCCACTCCTCCTTGTGCGTATTTTGTATTAGATTCATCTTCGTTAGATTTTGTGACAATCAATACTTTACCATGATCAGCAGCTTTTAAAGCAAAGCTTAATCCCGCTATTCCAGACCCAATTACAAGGAAATCTACCTTTTTTTCTGACATAAAATAATATTACATGTGACCAGCACATTTTGACTATTCAAATTAACAAAAAATGTGGAAAACGTGTAAATAAAAGGTTAAATAAAAATGATAACTTTTTTTTTATTGTTGATATCTCCTATTTCTCACAAAATTCTTAAAAGTTATTAGCACAAAACTGCTCGTTTATCAACATAAATTAACATCAAAAAAATTCACATTTTTTTATTGAAAACAAAATCAAGGAAAAATCAGATAATTAAAAATCAGGCCTTTAAAATGAAATTAATGTGAATAAATTGTTAATAACTTTATAAAATCTTCATATCAAAATAAAAAATCACACTTTTATCCCCATTTTCCACACACTAATAAACAATAAGACCTTTTTATATAAAAAAGATTATTATTTATTAAAAAAAAAGAATGTGGAATACGTTTGATTTTCTTTGTTTAGTTTTGTCAAGTTGAATTTGAGGCTTTGAGAATTTGATTATTGATTAGGTATTGAAACTGAAATCAAATATTCAATTCTCAAGGGCTTTATTTCTTTTCAAAATATTTTTAAACCCCTTTAGAATGCGATAAATCTTATTTTTAAATTTAAAAATCTAAATAATGAACTGTTAAACAGCTTAATCACCTATTTTAGTGGCTTTAGATTTCAATATTTTGATTTTATTTTTTTATTATTCTAAGTATTGAATCTTAAATACCTGAAATTTGCTTTTTATAAATTGGTCTAGATTTAAAACGAAAAATTTTAGGTCATTTTACACTGAGATCCCTTTGGTCAGTCTTTTTTGTAATTGTGTATACAGCATTTTCAAAATTTTTAATTGAAATCTCCCCTGGCGATCTTAAATACCATCTTCTTAAAAATCATATTTTTGAAATTTGAGATTGAAAAAATAAATTTTTCAGTTTTTTTTTGAAAATGTTATTACGATTAAAGTCGTTTAGCTTTGAATTTTTATAAAATTTTTTGGATTTTGTAAAAATTTGATCTTTTAAAGTGGTTTATTTTATAAATAAGCTCGCTTAGAATTGAATATACTTTTTTATAAAAAATGAATTATTCTACATTGTAATTTCAAAGCCTTTAATTTGATTTTAGGCGCCTTGAGGATCTCTTATTTACTTCATCAGAATTTTATTTTCAAAAAATTCTATCTATGGTCGCTTTATTTTTTTTTAAAAATTAGCAGTCAAATATTTTTATATCATCTTCAGATCGTAATGGCCGATGATCATAGCCGCTTCCACTTTTCAGTAATTTTTTTTTTTCGAACCTTATCTTTTATATTTAAAAACGCTTTACTTGCAATATTTGTTTTTTTAAAATTTTTCTGTTGATGTATAGGTTTTCTCAAGCGTTTATATTAAAAATTAAGTCCCTTACATTTAAATATTTGAAAACTTTGTGAATAAATTTTGCTGTAATTTATTTGTATAGCTTCAAAATAGTTTAGCTTTGTCCTATTGATTTGCATTAAAATCATCTTTGATTTTTTAATTTATAGCATTTCATTAAAATTCTTTGATATTCTCACCATTCTATATTGTGATCAATACTGCGATATTTGATAATTTTAGAAGTGAAATTCCAAATATTCGATTCTAAGAGCCTTTAATTTGAATTTTGAGGCCTTTACAATTCGATATTTATATTTATGTGGACAACTATATTGAATATTTAAATCTCATATTGCTATACAGTGCTATTTAGATAGGTTTTTGTAGTCTTAAAATTCACCTTTTAAGAAATGTTGATAAGTCTGTTAATTAGCTTTATTACAAGTATTTAAATTAGGTTTTTAGCCTGAGTTTCACCTGTTATTAACACATAGTAAAAATACGCTTTATTGAAATGTTGATAAGTGTGTTAATTAGCTGAATATTAATATACTATTTATAACTATCAGTTAGTTACAGTTGGAATTATAAACATCATTTTCTATTTGAAAGATTTATTGAAGAACTATTCTTAATTTTGTAACGTAAATCAAATTAAGAAGAAGAATTAATGGATTTAGTAAATTACGATATTGAAGCTAAGGGCTATATTGATGCTCCTATAGATCCTAGCTTAGATTTGATACAAGAGATCAAACGTCTTAAGGAAGAGAAAAACGCCGTCATTTTAGCACATTACTATCAAGAAGCGGAAATACAAGATATAGCTGACTATATTGGTGATAGTTTAGGTTTATCTCAGGAAGCAGCAAAGACCGATGCTGACGTGATTGTTTTCGCTGGAGTGCACTTTATGGCTGAAACAGCAAAGATACTTTCACCATCAAAAAAAGTTTTACTTCCAGATGCCAAAGCAGGCTGTTCATTGTCGGATTCATGTCCACCTCATCTATTTGCTAAGTTTAAGGAGCAGTATCCCGATCATCTGGTCATCACGTATGTAAACTGTACTGCAGAATTGAAAGCGCTATCTGATATTGTCTGTACTTCTAGTAATGCAGTTGAGATTGTGGAGAGTCTACCGAAAGATCAAAAGATCATTTTTGGACCAGATCGTAATCTTGGGGCCTATGTAAAGAAGAAGACAGGAAGAGATCTTATTTTATGGAATGGTGCATGTATGGTGCATGAGATTTTTTCTCAGGATAAAATAGATCGTTTAAGAGCTGAACATCCCGATGCAAAATTCATTGCTCATCCGGAGTGTGAAGATCATATCTTAGCAAATGCAGATTATGTAGGTTCTACCTCTGGAATGCTGAAGTTTACAATCAATGATCCTGCGACCACATATATAGTCGCTACAGAGTCGGGAATTATCCATCAGATGCAAAAGGCTAGTCCAGGTAAAACTTTCATTCCTGCGCCTCCAAATAATGCATGTGCGTGTAATGATTGTCCACATATGAAATTAAATACGTTGGAGAAGCTTTATAATTGCTTAAAGTATGAAAGTCCGGAAATAACACTAGAGGATTCCGTGATTGCCCGTGCGCAACGACCTATTGAACGTATGTTGGAAATATCCGCACAATTAGGATTATAAAATAAAAAACAAAGACAGATATGTTAGAATTTGATAATACAGAAAGAACAAATTTAGGAGAGTTGGGTGAATTTGGTTTAATTTCATATTTAACGAAGGCTGTCGAGATTAATGAACCCAGTACCCTTAAAGGTATCGGGGACGATGCCGCTGTTTTAGATTTTTCAAATAAGAAAACTTTAATTTCAACAGATCTTCTGTTGGAGGGTATCCACTTTGATCTGCGTTATGTTCCTTTGAAACATTTAGGCTATAAAGCTGTACAGGTGAATTTGAGTGATATCTATGCCATGAATGGAACAGCATCGCAAATTACATTCTCAATCGGGTTATCCTCAAAATTTCCATTAGAAGCAGTTGAAGAAATCTATCAAGGTGCACTGATTGCTTGTAAAAAGTATAATGTGGATCTTATTGGCGGGGATACGTCAGCTTCAGTTCAAGGATTGGTTATTTCGGTAACGAGTATCGGTTTTGCTGATGAAGATCAGATTGCCTATCGATCAGGTGCACAGGAAGGCGACTTGTTATGTGTTTCAGGTGATTTGGGCGCTGCTTATGTTGGGCTACAATTACTAGAGCGTGAGAAAAATATCTTCTTGGAGAACCCAAATATACAACCAGATCTAGAAGGTAAGGATTATATCGTAGAGCGCCAGCTGAAACCAGAGGCTAGAAGAGATATTGTTGAATTATTAGCAAAAATCGGTATTAAGCCGAATGCAATGATTGATGTATCAGATGGATTGGCATCAGAGATTATACATATTTGTGAGGCATCTGATAAAGGTTGTAAACTTTACGAAGATAAAATACCGCTGGATTCGATGACTTATGAGACAGCTCGTGAATTTGGAATAGATCCAACCGTTTGTGCGTTGAATGGAGGAGAAGATTATGAATTATTGTTCACGATTCCACAAGCTGATTATGATAAAATAAAAGGATCGATGGATATTACTGTTATTGGGCATATTACACAAGCAAGTGAAGGATGTCAAATGATTTCTAAATCTGGAAAGGTCTATCCAATAACGGCGCAAGGTTGGAATGCATTTAAAGACTAAGGGTATTGTATACTATAAATAGAAGAGGCGATAATCCAGATTATCGCCTCTTCTATTTATAATGCTAATTCTTCTTCAATATCGATGTGATCGAATTCATCTTCACGTCTTTTTCGGATACTGAATTCGTTATAGCCGAAACCTATTTCTATTTGCAATAATTTTTGTTGAAGCATTTCAAGGATCGCGAGGAAATTGTAAACGAACTGTACCTTATTTTCAGAGTTTTTTAGAATATATTGAAAATCGAGTTGCCTATTTATTTCTATCAAATCTGCAATTGCCTTTTTTTGTTGATCTATACTATAAGGATGTTTTATAACAGTATGTTTTACTTCCGCAGGTCTATTAGCATATTGAAACATGACACGTTCGTATACCATCATCAATTTATACAGATCAAAACTGTTTAATTCTTCGCCTGTATTTGATTCCGGCCTAGCAAGTTTAATATCGTAATTGATATTACCCCGTTTATAAAGTTTAAGCCGCTCATCTTCCAATAATTTTAAATCCTCACAGGTATCCTTAAACTGCTTGTATAAAATTAATTTTTGGATTAAATCTTCTTTAGGATCGATTTCATTTTCATCATCATCCAATTCCGGGCGTGGGAGGAGCATCTTAGCTTTTATACGCATCAGGGTCGAAGCCACAAAAATAAATTCACTGGCCATCTCCATGTCTAATGCCTGTAATTTGTTGACATATGACAGGAAATCGTCGGTTATTTTTGAGATTGGTATCTCATGAATATTTAATTCATCCCTTTCAATAAAAAATAAGAGAAGGTCAAATGGGCCTTCAAACTGGGGTAACTTTATTTCGTATCCTTCTTCTACTTGCATATCAAGAGCAAATTTACATAATAATACAAACATTTTTATTTCAAACTATTAAAACTAAAAGCTTCTGCAACTGTTCATTTTCTAATACAAAAAGTATGATAAATACGAAAGTTGTGATAAATTAGTTGTTATTTTGTATCAATATTTTAAAGTAATTAGCAATACTATGCAGTTTGATGCTGGAGAATTATTAAGTAAAATCAATGATCCCTCTGATCTGAAAAAACTCAAGGATGACCAACTGGAACAGGTGAGCCAGGAATTACGTCAATATATCATTGATTTAGTTTCGGTTAATGGTGGTCACTTTGCAGCTAGTTTGGGAGTAGTTGAATTGACTGTGGCATTACATTATGTCATGAATACTCCCTATGATCAATTAATATGGGATGTCGGTCATCAGGCCTATGGGCATAAGATATTAACAGGACGTAGAGATTCTTTTCATACGAATAGAATTGTCGATGGTATTTCCGGTTTTCCAAAACGAGGAGAGTCCATCTATGATGCTTTTGGAGTAGGACATTCGTCAACATCAATCTCTGCCGCATTAGGTATGGCGGTTGCTTCTCAGATCAAAGGAGAAAAAGATCGTCAGCATATTGCGATTATTGGCGATGGTGCTATGACAGGAGGTATGGCATTTGAAGCTTTGAATCATGCAGGTATAGAGAAATCAAATCTTTTGGTTATTCTCAATGATAACTGTATGTCCATTGATCCTAATGTAGGAGCATTAAAAGAGTATTTAACCAGTATCACAACTTCAAAACGATATAATCGTTTCAGAGACGATATTGCATCTGTCTTATCCAAGATATCAGAGATGGGACCGAATGCTTTAGGAGCTGTTAAAAAGCTGGAAAAAAGCATAAAAGGGACATTACTCAAGAATGCTAATTTATTTGAATCTTTAAATTTCAGATACTTTGGACCTGTTGATGGACATGATGTCAAAAAATTAGCAAAGACACTGGAAGATTTGCGCCATATCCCGGGGCCAAAGTTGTTACATTGCGTAACTGTTAAAGGTAAGGGATATGCATTAGCAGAAAAAGATCAAACCAAATGGCATGCCCCAGGTTTATTTGATAAAATAACAGGCGAGATAAAAAAATCTGTCAATGATAAACCTACAGCACCGAAATATCAAGATGTCTTTGGAAATACATTGGTAGAACTTGCGGAGAAGAATGATAAAATAGTGGGTATTACACCTGCTATGCCTTCTGGATCATCTATGAATATTATGATGAAAGCTTTTCCAGAACGATCATTTGATGTAGGAATAGCAGAACAACATGCTGTTACATTCAGTGCCGGTTTAGCAACCCAAGGGCTAATGCCTTTCTGTAATATTTATTCCTCATTCATGCAGCGTGCGTTTGACCAAGTCATTCATGATGTAGCCTTACAGAATCTTAATGTAGTATTTTGTCTGGACCGTGCCGGTGTAGTAGGAGCGGATGGTCCGACACATCACGGTGCTTACGATATTGCTTTTATGCGCTGTATACCAAATATGACGGTTTCCGCTCCAATGAATGAAGAGGAGTTACGCAATTTGATGTATACTGCTCAATTAGAAAATAAAGGTCCTTTTGTAATTCGCTATCCAAGAGGTAACGGCGTGATGGTCGATTGGAAAAAACCGTTTAAAGAAATTGAAATTGGAAAAGGCAGATTAATTCAGGATGGAGAAGCTGTTGCCATTTTAACTTTTGGAGCAATCGGTAACGAAGCCAGTAAAGCAATTTTGCAATTAGCTGAAGAAGGAATATATCCGGCTCACTATGATTTAAGATTTGCTAAACCTTTGGATGAAGAATTGTTACATAAAGTTTTTCAAAAATTTGAAAATATCATTACCGTTGAAGATGGCTGTTTGCAGGGTGGAATTGGGTCTGCTGTTCTAGAATTTATGGCCGATCATCAATACAGTCGTAAAGTTGTAAGATTAGGTATCCCTGATGCTATCATCGAGCATGCCGAACAGAAAGATCAATGGAATATAGCATACTACGACAGTGCCGCTATAATGGCCGAATGTCGAAAATTAGTAAAAGGTATAAAAACGGATACGATGGTTAGCTAAATTCGTTTGGTAAAAAAAATAAAAAAGAGGAATCATATCATCATGATTCCTCTTTTTTTGTTTAACTTTAGAAAGATTCATCCGGCAGCAGTTCCCTTTTTTATAGTTTACTAGATTCGATCATTATTTTGCAACGTTATACGGATGGAATATTGCATGAATTATAGACCAAAAACTACTTTTTTTTAAAAAAAATAACAAAAAATTTGGAATGTTAATAAAAAAAAATAAGGCTAAAATTAGTTGCAAAAAAAAGCGATTTTTTTAATGTAACTAGTTGATTAATAATGAATTTAAATTAATTTTAAATTTTAGTTTTTTAGCTGATTTTTTTTTGTCATCTTCGTCTTAAGAGAAAGTTATCAACATTTTTTTGGTCGCTTATTGGAAATCAACTTATTAAGAATTTTAGAATGGAAAAAACGAGTACAAGTGTTTGGAATAATTGTCTTGCAATCATCAAAGACAATATACCAGCGCAAAGTTTTAAAACCTGGTTTGAGCCTGTGAAAGCAGTACGTTTGGAGGGTGACGTTTTGACTATTCAAGTACCTAGTTTATTTTTTTACGAATGGTTGGAGGAGCACTATGTTGGTATTCTTCGTAAGACTGTTAAAAAGTTTTTAGGTGAGCTTGGTAGGTTGGAATACAATATCGTGGTTGAGAAGTCATCAGCTTCAATTCCTTATACAACAAATATCCCTTCCAATGGCAATGGTGCAGAAGGTAAGAAACAATCTATACCTGTTCCTGTATCTTTAAATAAAGATATCAAGAATCCATTTGTAATACCAGGATTAAAGAAACTACAGGTTGATCCTCAATTAAATCAAAATTACACCTTTGATAATTTTATTGAAGGCGAGTGTAACCGTTTGGCGAGATCTGCGGGCTTTGCTGTGGCAAATAAACCTGGAGGTACCTCATTCAACCCATTGATGATTTATGGAGCTGTAGGACTAGGAAAGACTCACTTAGCACAAGCTATCGGTAATGAAATCAAAAGAAATCTACCAGATAAGTTGGTGATCTATGTTTCTTGTGAGAAATTTTGCCAACAATTCGTAGATTCACTTAAAAATAATACCATTAATGATTTTGTGAATTTTTATCAGGCAATGGATGTGATCATCATGGATGATGTACATAACTTCGCTGGTAAAGAGAAAACACAAGATATATTTTTCCATATTTTTAATCATTTGCATCAGTCTGGAAAACAAGTAATCTTAACATCTGATAAAGCTCCTAAAGATTTAGCAGGATTAGAAGAACGTTTATTAAGCCGTTTCAAATGGGGTCTTTCTGCAGATATTCAAATTCCAGATTTGGAAACAAGAATGGCTATTTTGAAAAAGAAAATGTATTCTGATGGAATTGAATTACCAGAAAATGTTGTAGAATATGTTGCAAATCAAATTGACAATAGTGTTCGTGAACTAGAAGGAGCTATGGTTTCTTTATTAGCGCAGTCAACATTAAATAAAAAAGAGATTGATTTAAATCTAGCTAAATCAATGCTTAAGAACTTTGTTAAAAACACGCATAAGGAAATTTCAATGGAATTTATTCAAAAGCTCGTTTGTGAGTATTTTGAAGTTCCAGTAGAAATGGTTAAATCTAAAGTTCGTAAAAGAGAAATCGTACAAGCCAGACAGATTTCAATGTATCTCGCTAAGAACCATACAAAATCGTCATTGAAAACAATTGGTTCATTCTTCGGTGGTCGCGACCACTCTACGGTAATTTATGCTTGTCAGACAGTAGAAGATCTAATTGAGACAGATAAGAAGTTTAAAACGTATGTAAATGATATTATGAAAAAGCTAAAAGCTTAATATCATCCATACATAAAGATATAAGACAAAAAAGGGATTCTAATTAGAATCCCTTTTTTTATCCAAATTGGATAACGTTTATGAACAAGCTCTTATACTATTGTGTTGTTTCTTCTGTATTTTCTTTTTGCTCTTCCTTGACCGGCTTAGGTGCTACTTCTGGAATAACTTTAGCAGGTCTTTCTGCCACCACTTTTTTGAATAATTCTTTTTGATCCTCTGTTAGTAATGCATCAACCTTTGCATCTGCATCAGCTTGTAATTTAGTAAATTGTTCTGTTAATACTTCTTTAGTAGCCGTAGTATCCTGCAGTAAAGCAGCCTCAGCTTTTGCCTGATCTAGCGTAATTGTATAAGCGGCAGTTTTCTGCTCGTCTGTCAAACTTAATTTTTGCGTTAATTCCGTCGTTACCTGAGTAGCTGTTTCTTCTGGACTAGCTTGTTGGGCAAATGTTAAACTGAGTGCTAATAAAAACCCGATCCCTGTTAAAAATAATTTTTTCATGTCTGTTATTTTTAGTGTAAATATTCAATTCTTAAATTCTACTACTAAAACTAAAAACTACTGCTTTTTATTGTATCAAATCTGTTACTTTAACAAAATTTTAACAAAATTAACGTTTTAAATTATTGAAAATCAGTTTTTAATAAAAAAAAAGGTTCAACTGTGAAGTTGAACCTTTTATCAATAATTATAACCAAATTAGTTTGATTTTTGTCTTTGTTGCCTACGTTCTAGCATTTCTTTTTGTAATGCGTCGTAAGATTTACTTTGTTCAGCATTTAAAAATGATTTGATTTTTACGTCGGTTGAAAAACGAAGAGGTTGCAATTTTTCGAAAGCTGCTTTACGGTCATCTGTATTCTTAAAAATATCTTGTTGCTTTTTGGACAGTTCCAAGCTATATACATAGATTGAATCTTTTTGATTTTGTGATAATTTTAATTGCTTATCTAATCTTTCTACCATATTTTTAGCTTGGTCTTCAGGAGATCGCTGCTGACCACCATTACGTTGTCTTTCTTGTGCCATAGCTGTTACAGCCAATAACATAAAAGCTCCCATTAAACTTGATTTTAAATTTTTCATATCATTTTATTAGTTTACTTATTTTTTATGTCAACTAGTTTAGTCGCCAATAAGAAGACAAATGATATTTAGTAAAGTTTAAGTGTATTAAAAATTTAAGATTCATTAACACTTCTGTCACAGATAGATAGAAGTTGTTGTTCAACAATATTTCGATATTCCTGATCTTCAAATGCTATTTCGATGGGAATGTAAGCTATAGGTAAGCTCTCTACTAAAGCTAAGTATTCAGGAGTACGGATTCTTTGTGCATCCTTTTCTGTAGTTATAATTAATTTAGAAGGATTTTTGATCTGATTAAACTTCTGTTTGACTGTCAATATATCATTTGATGTATAGGCATGGTGATCAGAGAAACCAAGATGCTCTATCCCTTTTACAAGCCCTGTAAGGTAATCTAATAAAGGTTTTGGGTTCGCTATACCTGTAAGTAATAATACTGTCGTATTGGCGTTCATTTCAATCCTATTTGTATTCAGATATACTAGCTCACCGTAGTGTATGGAAGTGAAAAAAATATTTGAAAGACCACTTTTACGTTCTAGTTTTCTTTTAATAATTGCTTTCTCTTGAAACGTAACTGAAGCAGGAGTTTTTGTAACCATAATCATATCTGCGCGTTTAGATTCTCCCGGAAGATCTCTAAAATTACCCATGGGAAGTACAAACATGGGATTGAGGCAAGAATGATAGTCGAATAAGAGTATTGAAAATGTAGGTTTTAGCTTACGGTGCTGAAAAGCATCATCTAGAATAATAACATCATGATTATCCATTAATGTTTCAACCCCTAAGCATCTGTCTTCACAAACAGCAACTGTAATATCTGAAAATTTATTTTTGAATTGTAAAGGTTCGTCACCTACTTCATCAGTAGTTGAAGAGACGTTAACATATTTAAAACCTTTGGTTTTACGTCCATATCCCCGACTCAAGGTAGCGATACATCTTTTATCTTTAAGGATTTTAATAATAAACTCCGTCATAGGACTCTTTCCTGTACCTCCAATGGCAAGGTTGCCAACAACGATAGTCGGTATGGAATAAGTTTTAGATTTTAGTATCTGGAGGTCAAATAATCGATTTCTGATCCAGATGATAAATCCGTATAGTATTGCAAAAGGGAATAATAGTAATCGAAGAGAATTCATTTTATTTGCTCATAATATTTAATCCAACGTCACTTATTTCTACAAGCGGATTGTCGCGCATATTCTGTTCAAAAGTGAATTGGTAAATACCGGTATCTGGGAACGTATAATTTTGATGAATAAGGCTACGCTGCGTATATAAAGAACCTGCGCTTTTTCCTGTCCATTTTCCATCAGCTTCTGCTAATTTGAGCGCTTTTCTATAGCTGTATTCTTTAGTTTTGGGACCTTTTTCATGTACTAAAACAAAAAGGTTAGAATAAGGGTATTTTGCCGTGTGTCGAACATTTAACCAAACGTCATATTTTTTAGAGATATCTGAAATATGTATGTTAAAGCTTGGTTTATCAGAATGGAGCCATTCTTTGTTGTTAATATTGACATTTTTATCAATAATGGTATTGGAATCGCAAGCACCCAATAGTATTATCAGTATAAAGCCAATTAGAAACGCGTTGTTTTTCATTCTTATTTAAGTCTATAAAATTGGCGAGAATAGCTATTCTCGCCAATTAATGCAATAACTTATTATTCAGCTGAAGGATCAGTGTTATTGCCTTTATTTCTATTATTTCGATTCTTATTGAAACGTCTTTTTGGCTTACTTCCTGTACCTTCTTTACTTTGGGCAGAAGCAGTAGTTTTGTCTACATTTAAAACCTTTGTATTTTTATCCTGCTTTTGTTGCGGTTTCTCCAGCTTTACCGGTTGCGTTTTTACATTAGGTTCCGCAACAGTTTTTGCACGATTATTAGGTTTGGATCTACCTTTATTATTTCTTTTTCTTTTGTTTTTTTCGTCCAGACGGGTTAAGCTATCTTGACCGACTACGTTCTCGTAATCATAATTAACAATTTTTTCCTCTTTGATCTCAGTATCAACAGTTGTGATCAACTCTTCAACTTTAATGCCCTGTTTATTCTTCTCGATTAGTTCTTTGACCTGATCCACAGGAAGTGCAATCCAACTCTCTGCTCCAGGATAAGAGAACCACATCATTTTCTTGAAAATGTCGGTTTTTTGCAAATATGCATTTCCCTTCAAAGTTTCAATACGGTCTACATTATTAGGAATATCCTTTAAAGCATCCATATAACTATCCAATTCGTAATTTAAGCAACACTTCAATTTACCGCATTGACCCGCTAATTTTAGCGTATTAAGCGATAGATTTTGATATCTAGCTGCAGAAGTTGAAACAGTTTTAAAATCTGTTAACCATGTCGAACAACATAATTCGCGACCACAAGAACCTATACCACCTAAGCGGCTTGCTTCTTGTCTCATACCAATCTGTCGCATTTCTATTCGAATACGGAATGACTCCGCCATTCTTTTAATTAACTCACGGAAATCCACACGGCCTTCTGCTGTATAGTAGAAAGTTGCCTTTGTTTTATCACCTTGATAATCTACATCAGAAATTTTCATGGAAAGTCCCAACTCTAAAGCTAAATTACGCGCTTTATGCATCGTCTCCCATTCCAGATCTTTTGCCATATTGAATTTTTCAACATCGGCCTCAGTAGGTTTACGGTAGATTTTTTTGGTAACACTCTCTAAACTCACATTGTTTTTCTTTAACTGTAAGCGAACGAGTTCGCCAGTTAGAGAAACGTGTCCTATATCATATCCGCCTGTAGTAGGTTCTACAGCAACCATTTCACCTATTTCTAAATATAGATTGTCTGAATTGACAAAGAAATCCTTTCGGGATCCCTTAAATCGAACTTCTACAATGTCAAAAGGTTTATAGTTGGATGGCATATCCATATCAGATAGCCAGTCATATACATCTAATTTATTACATCCGCTAGTCATGCAAGAGCCATTATTTTGGCAACCTGCTGGAGTACCGCCCACTGTCGTCGTACTTCCACAACCTCCGCCGGATGAGCAACTGCCACATCCCATAGTTTTCTATATATATTGAGTTCCTTTCGGAAACGTTTTGTATTTAAACATTAATACTAATTGCAAAGATAAATCTAAAAATAATATTTTAGGATTTGCATTTCTTTCCACACTATAGTGTGTTGTTTCAAACAAATTAATTGTTTCTTCAATTTGTTCGATGGTATAATGAGTAGCAAACTTGTTTACAAAATCAAGTTCATGCGCGGATAGAAATACTAAGTTTGAAAGATCGAGTTTAATTAAAATAATCTGACGCATGATATTAATAGCATACATCAAAAACGTTTTTTGATTTTCACGACCTAATTTAGCCAATTCCTCCTCGCAAATGCTGATGATATTTAGACCAGAATCCTGAACAATAAGCCGTAACCATTTAACCAATAAATTGAAATGGTTGTTCGTCTGCGTATCGATCATATTTATAGCTTCCTGTACGTTACCGTCAGCTATAAAAGCAATATCTCTTGCTTCAGATTCTTCGAGGTTTTTATTTTCTATTAAATACGATGTAATCGCTTGATGACTCAATTTATTAATTTTAACGAGCTGTGTTCTCGAAATAATCGTGTTTAATATTTTATTCTGATTTTCAGCCACCAAAAGGAACAATGTTTTTTCTGGTGGTTCCTCAATCAATTTTAATAAGGCGTTACCTTCTTTTTCTAAATATTCAGGTAGCCACATAATCAAAACTTTAAATTCAGCCTCAAAAGACTTTAAACTTAATTTTTTGATTATTTCATGCGCTTCAGCAATATTGATATTAACCTGCTTATTGTCGGCATCAAGTTGTTGTCGCCAATTTTCTAAACTTAGGTACGGATTATTCAAAAATGCTTTTCGCCAATTCTCAATAAATGTCGCAGCATTATCCTCCTTATGCTTCGCAATAAAAGGATAAGAAAAATGCAGATCCGGATGTATAAGTTTATTATATTTCCTACAGGATGAGCATATACCGCAACTATCAAACTCGGCTTTATTTTCGCAATTAATAAATTGTGCGTAAGCTAAAGCTAAAGCTAGTGAGCCAGAACCTTCTGGTCCAAGAAATAATTGCGCATGACTCACACGGTTTTCACGAACTGTGCTGATCAGATGAGCTTTAACTAAATCATGTCCAATAATATCCCTAAATTGCATATACTACTCCTAGTCTATACAAATGTAATAAATAATAGACAGCATTTATTTATATTCAAAATATAAATGGGATATATGATGTCAATTTTATTGAAATTCAATTATTTACTAACCTGTAGTAGGATAAAGTTTATACAGTTAATTTTCCGCTATTTGGATATACACCTTCTAAAAATGTAGATTCTTTTGCGTAATATTGCAGATATAATTCATAATTTTAGGAAATGAGATTTATAGTATCCACATCGATTTTATTAAAACAACTTCAAGCTATTAATGGCGCTTCAAGTAGTAGTACAGTTCTACCCATTTTAGAGAACTTTCTTTTTGAAATAAAAGACAATACGTTAACAATATCTGCGACAGATTTGCAGACAAGCATGGTTACGTCATTGCAAATTGAGGCTAAAGAAGAAGGAAAAGTAGCGATGCCTTCTAAAATTTTAATAGAGACCTTAAAAACATTACCAGATCAACCAGTTGCTTTTTTTGTTGATAATAATACGCTAGCGATCGAGATCAGTGCCGGTGACGGTAAATATAAGTTGAGTGGTGAGAATCCTGAGGATTTCCCTAAAATTCCAGTAATTGACAATGCGCATACTGTTCATATGCCTGCTCCAATACTAGCAGAGGCAATTAGTAAAACAATATTTGCTGTTAGTAATGATGAGTTAAGACCGGCAATGTCAGGTGTGTTAGTTCAATTGGGAGATAAGGCCGTAACGTTTGTATCTACAGATGCACATAAACTGGTACGCTACAGACGTTCTGATATTGGCGTAGAAAAGCCTGCTTCATTAATTCTTCCAAAAAAAGCATTGTCTTTATTAAAATCATCTTTGCCATCAGAAGATATCAATGTTTCGATTGAATATAATTCGACAAATGCATTTTTTAGTTTTGGTAACATCAATTTAATTTGTCGTTTGATTGATGAGCGTTACCCAGATTACGAAGCTGTAATTCCGCAGGTGAATCCAAATAAGTTAACTGTTGACCGTTTACTATTTTTAAATACGTTACGTCGTGTTGTTATTTTTGCGAATAAAACAACGCATCAGGTACGTTTGAAAATCTCAGGTAGTGAATTGAATATTTCTGCTGAAGATCTTGATTTTTCTAATGAAGCTCATGAGCGCTTAGGATGTCAGTTTGAAGGGGAAGATATGGAAATTGGTTTCAACGCTAAATTTTTAGTGGAGATGTTAAACAATCTAGCTAGCGAAGAAGTAGTCATTGAAATGAGTACAGCCAATCGTGCAGGTTTGCTAATTCCAGCAGTAGCAGAAGAAAATGAAGATATTTTAATGCTGGTTATGCCAGTTATGTTAAATAATATCGGTTAATCGCACTGTTTTGGAAGTTATAGCGCATATCATTGATTTTGTTCTGCATATTGATAAACATTTACTTGAGATCGTAAATGATTATAAAACGTGGACATATCTCATCTTATTTCTGATCATTTTTGTTGAAACAGGAGTTGTTGTGATGCCATTTTTACCAGGCGATTCTTTACTATTTGCAGCAGGAATGCTAGCAGCACAGCCAAATGAACTTAATGTCTGGTTGATGATTGCTATCTTATTAGTAGCCGCGGTATCGGGAGATTCTCTTAATTATGCCATCGGGAAGCGATTTGGAATGCAGATGACCAAATTTAAACTATTTGGTAAGCAGGTAATCAAAGACGAGCAGATTCAAAAGACACATACTTTTTATGAAAAGTATGGTAGTAAAACAATTGTAATTGCACGCTTTGTGCCTATTGTCAGAACACTGGCTCCATTTGTTGGAGGAATTGGAAGAATGCATTATGGCACTTTTATAACTTATAATGTTATTGGAGCAATTCTCTGGGTCGTAGGGATTACATTAGCAGGATATTTTTTAGGTAATATACCGATCATCAGAGATAATTTTTCAAAAGTAGTGCTGTTGATTATCTTATTATCAGTATTGCCGATTGTCTTTGAAGTCTTAAAAGAAAAATTTAAAAGTAAGAAGGAAGCCTAAAAGCTTCCTTTTTTATTACAGGCAATTTTTTAGTATCATATCATAAAATAAGGTATTTGTAACCCAATAAGGTTCGATGATCAAAACAGTAAGTATTTGATTTTATTAAACATGCATTTTAAATGGATATTATCACAAATTTCATTGAATTTATTTTACATATCGATAAGCATCTTATTCAAATTGTTCATGATTATCAAGGATGGACTTATCTGATTATATTCTTAATTGTGTTTGCTGAAACAGGTCTTGTTATAACACCATTTTTACCAGGAGATTCGGTATTATTTGCATTAGGAGCTATTATTGCTCTTCCAGAAAGTGATCTTTCTTTGTCTTTATTTTGGTTGGTGTTAGTGACAGCGGCAGTTTTAGGAGACTTTGTTAATTATGAAATTGGAAAATATTGGGGACATCGAGTTTTCAGGTCAAAGTCTAAAATATTTAAACCCGAATATTTAATTAACACCCAGTCTTTTTATACTAAACATGGTAATAGAGCTATTATCTATGCCCGCTTTGTTCCAATAGTACGCACATTTGCACCCTTTTTTGCAGGAGTTAGCCATATGACTTATGTTAAATTTGGTACCTATAATATTTTTGGAGGGCTATTATGGGTCACTTTATTTTTATTAGGAGGATATTTTTTTGGACAAATCCCAATGGTTAGGAATAATTTCTCTTTGGTCGTCTTCCTGGTTATCATCATTAGTGCTGTACCTGTGCTGGTACAGTTTTTTAATCATAAAAAATCTTCTACGGTCTAAACCTAAGATCCTTTTTTGAGTCTATTTTGTGAAAGAATTTCACACGAAGCATCTATTTATTTACATGAAGTACCTATTAATTTTCAGTTTAAGTCTACTATTTTCATTATCATCAGCACAAGTAAGAGTCGAAAAAAAGCAGGCAAAAGAAGCCTATCATCTTCTTAATGAAATCCGTAAAAATCCTGAACGGTATAAAAAGAAGCTCGGTCTATTCAATTTGAATAAAGTGACACGAAAGTCACTGAATTGGAATAAGAGGCTCGCTGAGGTTGCCGAATCGCGGGCCAAGGATATGGCAAAGCGAAATTATTTTGACCATGTCAATCCAGATGGTATAGGTCCTAATTATTATATGCAGCAAGCAGGTTATGATTTGAATGCCAAATGGCTAAAAAATAAGCGGGCAAATAATTTTGAGTCTATTGCCTGGAATTGGCCAAGTGCCACAGACGCAATAAAAGGTTTAATTATTGGTAAAGAAGCGCCCGGTTATCATCATCGAAAACATCTATTAGGGATGGACGAATGGAATGCCTCTTTATATGATATCGGTATTGGTTTTGTTACTACAGGAAAGAAAGGACATCAAAAAAGTTATTTATGTGTCATTATTGCCAAGCATGATTGGTAAATTAATCAATTTATAGTCTTGATATTATGCATTATTGGAATGTTTCTTACCTTTGCATATGATAAAATCAATGACAGGATACGGCACAGCTGTAAAAGACAATGGAAAAGTTAAGTACAGCGTCGAGATTAAATCCTTGAATTCTAAATTTCTTGAATTAAATCTGCGTTTACCAAAAGCAGTTTCGGACAAGGAATTGACTTTACGTACAGAGTGCAGTAAACTTATTGAAAGAGGTAAGGTGAACCTTTCTGTAAACGTTGAATATTCTGATCAAACGGCAAAAGCATCGACAATTAATGCAGATTTGCTAAAAAAATACTATACTCAATTACAACAAATTGCTTTTGAACTGGGAGATAAACAAGTTTCTCTTTTCGAATTGGCTCTTAATATGCCCGAAGTAATTGCTAATAATGATAATGAAGTTGATGAAGAAGAATCACGATTATTATTAGAAGCATTTTACGCGGCAGTAGAGCAATTTAATATTTTCAGAGCAGATGAAGGAGCAGTTCTTTCACAGGACCTGACTGATCGTGTTGAATTGATCTTAACTTATTTAACAGAAGTCGAAGCTGTTGAAATGGACCGTATTCCTTTAATACGCGAACGTATAGGCCATTACCTGGAGGAAACTGTAGGTAAGGAAAACGTTGATAAAAACCGTTTCGAACAAGAATTGATCTATTATATCGACAAATTAGATATAACAGAAGAGAAAGTTCGTCTACGCTCTCACTGTACCTATTTTCAAAAAGCTTTGAAAGCATCTGATTCTAATGGTAAGAAATTAGGATTTATTTCTCAAGAAATGGGTAGAGAGATCAATACGCTAGGATCAAAAGCCAACCACGCTGGTATTCAGCAGATCGTGGTAAAAATGAAAGAAGAATTAGAAAAAATTAAAGAGCAATTGCTCAACGTATTATAGGAATGGCAGGTAAGTTAATTATATTCTCGGCACCATCAGGAGCAGGTAAAACAACAATCGTAAAGAATCTATTAAGTAAACATGGTGATAAGTTGGAGTTTTCTATTTCTGCTAGTACACGCGAACCGCGCGGTGAAGAAATAGATGGCAAAGATTATTACTTTATATCAAAAGAAGACTTTCTACATAAGATTGCGAAACAAGAGTTCATCGAATTCGAAGAAGTATATTCAGGTACATTTTATGGAACATTACGTTCTGAAGTAGAACGTATCTGGGCACAGGGTAAACATGTTATTTTTGATATTGATGTGATTGGAGGACTTCGTTTGCGTTCAAAGTTTCCAGACGAAGCCTTATCTATTTTTGTGCAACCTCCTTCCTTAGAAGTTTTAAAAGCACGCCTGCGTGGTAGAGGAACAGACTCTGAAGAAAAATTGCAGGAACGTTTTGCAAAAGCTGAATCCGAATTATCCTATGCAGATAAGTTTGATGTGATTTTAAAAAATTATGATTTGGATGTTGCTGTTGTGGAAGCAGAGAAATTGGTAATGGACTTTCTGAATAAAAAGTAATGGCTAAAGTCGGATTATTCTTCGGGTCTTTTAATCCAGTTCATGTTGGGCATTTGATTATTGCCAATTATATGGCCAACTATACTGAGCTGGACGAAGTTTGGTTTGTGGTATCTCCACAAAATCCATTTAAAAAGAAAGAGAGCCTAGGTAATATGTACGACCGTTTAGAGATGGTTAATCTGGCAATTGAAGAGACCGAAAATTTAAAGGCAAGTTCCATTGAATTTAGTTTACCGCAACCCTCGTATACCATCGATACTTTAACACATCTGGCAGAAAAATATCCCACGCATGAATTTGTTTTAATTATGGGTGAAGATATTTTAGAGACCTTTTCAAAGTGGAAGAATCACGATATTATTTTAAGGGATTATCATATCTATGTTTATCCAAGACCTGGATATAATGGCGGTACAATGAAAGAACATCCGTCAATAACCCTGACACAAACACCGATGATGGAATTGTCTTCTACCTTTCTTCGACAAGCGGTGAAAGAGGGGAGCAATATCAAATTCTATACTCCGGATAAAGTCATTGAGTTTATCGAAAAAAAAGGACTATATTCATAAAAAAGGCGAAACTTAAGTTTCGCCTTTTTTATGAACTTCAATCTTCTATAATAAATCCAACTTCCTGATCAAAAGCCTTTTTTTCTTCTTCAGATAGATTCTTTTTCATAACACGGATGGTATATCCACCTTTTAGGACCCCTTTATCTAGATACATCCAATCAGAGATCCGTTGCGGATCTATTGTTACTTGATCACCATATTTTACAACCTTAGTTAGTTGCGGTTCATTATTAACGGTACCAAGATATGATTTTCCATCTGAGGTTAGATTATCCACCCAGATATGTTCACCACCCCCATCTTCTGTATCGAATCTTACTTTGATAGCAAAACTCTCGTATCCTTCCTGGGGATCTTTAAAAGAAGTTTCAAAATTCTGAAACGTTTTATTTGCTTCGAGGATGGCCTGATTCATGGCTTGATCATCACCATTGAATTCGATGACATCATCATTCTTTATCTTGTCTTTAATCGTGTTTTGGCACGAAATAAATGAGAACGATACAAGTACGAGTAATAAAAAAAACTTGAAAATTGGACTGTTTTTTGAATGTAGCATTGTTTGTTTATTTGTATTAGCTTAGAAATATTATTTTAAGATAATCATAATTTAGTATTTACTGCAAATAGAAGAGAAATGACTAGTACTATGGTCTGTATTTTTATATAACAGTTTATTCATATCTTCAATAAATTTTAAATGGACAACTGGACTAACTTATATTAAAACAATGAAACATCATTTAATATTATTGATTCTCCTTTTTTCAGGCTTTATAAAATCATTTGCTCAGACGAACGAGGATGATGGAAGTTCTTATACTAGGGATGAAAAAGGATACGAATTGCGCACTAAAATGACTATACCGCCGTACGGACTGACGAAAATCAAGACGTTAATATCAAATATTACATTTAAAGAAGATCCAGAAGGAAGCTCTGATGGAGGTTTTGAGGCGATAAGTGCTTCGCAGTTTAATGGACTGAGCCTAAGAGAGAAATTTACTTATGTAATGATCCATGCAGAACTTTCTCAACAGAATTGTGCTATTCCAGAATATCAAAATGATCTTCAGAAACGCATTTTCGGACAGCTTGAAACGGGATTTAATGAGGCGAGCTGGAGCCAGAGACAAGCTGACTTTCTTCTTGAAAATCGAGACTCGGTATTGAGACTCATTCAAGAATCAGTTGGACGGAGCAAATGGATGGGCATTAACTACAAAGAAGCAATTTTAGAAATGAATGCTTGGAACATGATTCCTTTTATCATTACGTATGTTAAAAATACACCAAAGGATAAAGATGCACTAACCTTACTGATGCTATTAATGAAACGTGGCGAATATGAAGAATTCCTCAATTCAGTATCCTATCAGAAATTGTATGGTACAGATGCTGGTTATTATGCCTACTTGAACTATAATAAAGCAAATGAGGATTTAATTTGTGAGCGGGCAAATCGTTACTACAAAGTAAAAAAGAAATAATATGAAGCGAATAATTAGTGTAAGTCTCTTTATGATTTGTCTATGTACAACATTAGTTGCACAAGAGCATGTTTATGTTGAACCGACGCAGGCTGATCGAAACTATAGGGCATACCGCGAGCAGGAGACAAAGCTTGAGTTTGGTTTGAGAAAAGTTGAATCTTTAATCAAAAAAATTAAAGAACCAGAAGATGATGGCATGATTGCAGATTACATCGCGGCTATTTCTAAGGACGAATTTAAGCGATTGAATTTAAAAGAACAGTTTACCTATGTTATGATTCATCCAGAAGTATATAGTCAGGCTTGTATAGATGATATGACAAGTCGGGGTGAAGATCAAAAGATCTTTGGGTTACTTACCTTTCGTCTTTCAGGAGTCGACTGGAGCGCGGATCAATATAAATTTCTCAAACAGAATCGCGATACAGTACAGACATTGATTTTTGAAACCATAGCTGTAAAGAAACATATGGGTGTCAATTTAAAATCGGCCCTTGTCGAAATTTCTGCATGGGAAAGTATCCCGGCTATGATTCGCTATTATCAAACAAATAGGAAAGATAGGGATGTTTTGACGGTATTATCTTTAATATTAAAAAAAGAACAGTACACGCCTTATCTGAAATCTAAGATGTATGGAAAATTGTATTTGGGCGATGCTAATTATATGACATCAGTTCGTTTCAATACAGCAAACGAACAATTTCTCTTATCTACGGCACAGGAATATTATAATCAGAAAATTTCAAAATGATGAAGAGCATTCGGATATTATTGATTGGATTTTTTTTATACATGAATACTTCTTTTGCCCAAGAACAAAAGTTTATTGCGGTGGAGGCAGGTACTTATATTTTAGGTGATACAATCAGTTTGGATAATCCTAAAAGATCCGTTTCAATTCCAGCTTTTGCTATTGCTGAAGCCGAATTAACAAATGAAGCATTTGCTGCATTTGTTTCTGCTACGCATTATGTCACATTGGCAGAACGATTTCGTAATGCAATGATCTTTGAACCCGGATTAGAAGAATTTCGATGGATACAGGATAGTACGGCATATTGGCGGTTTCCAAACGGAATAAGTAGAGGCGGGATTAAAGATAAAATGAATCATCCTGTTACCTGTATATCCTATCGGGATGCAGTCGCTTACTGCGAATGGGCAGGGGTTCGTTTACCCTCATTGGATGAATGGGAAGTGGCTTCAAGAGCCGGTTCGGAGACAAAGTATTTTGAAGGGGTAGATTTAGAAAAAATCATCAATTATGCCAATATATGGCATGGCAGAAATCATTTGGTAGCCGATACCACGGATGGTTATCTCTATACATCACCGATTAAAACATTTAAAGCAAATCCTTTAGGTTTATATGATGTATATGGTAATGTGTTTGAATTTTGTGAAGGCACATTAGAACGTGATAAAGGTAGGAAAGTTGCCCATGCACGCGGGGGATCGTGGTGGTGCAGTAAAAATAGTTGCGCATCCTTTAATTCGCAATACATAGGTTCGGTCAATCCAAATGCATCTTTTAGTAATCTTGGCTTTCGAGTAGTCAAGAAAATGTAGAGAGATCTAATAAAAAGGAATCTCTCTACATCTATTTGTTATCTACCCATCCAGCCACCATCTACGGTCAGAATTGTTCCATGAACGTAGTTAGACGCTTCAGAGCTCAGAAATAATATAGGTCCTTTGAAGTCTTGAGGTTCTCCCCATCTTGCGGCAGGAATTCGACCTAAGATAGAAGCAGAACGCTCCGGATCATCGCGCAATGCCTCAGTATTATCTGTTGCAATATATCCCGGAGCAATAGCATTCACATTGACACCTTTGGAGGCCCATTCATTTGCAAAAGCTTTCGTGAGCGATGCAATCGCACCTTTTGAAGCCGCATATCCAGGTACATTGATTCCGCCTTGAAAAGAGAGTAAAGATGCTGTAAATATGATCTTTCCTGTTCCACGTGAAATCATGTCTTTACCTATTTCTCTGGTTAAGATAAACTGAGCATTTTGATTGATCTCGATAATTTCATCCCAATACTCATCCGGATGTTCTGCTGCGGGTTTGCGTAAGATATTACCGGCATTGTTGACTAATATATCAATGACAGGATGTTGTTCTTTTACCTTAGTAATAAATGCATACAAGTCATTTCGCTTTGAAAAATCACACTGATAGGCATGGAATTTTCTTCCTAAAGATTCAATAGATTTTTGAACAGCAGAATTTTCTTGTTCTAATGTTGCAGATACACCAATTATATCTGCTCCAGCCTCAGCTAATGCCTCGGCCATAGCTTTGCCAATTCCTCTTTTGCAACCTGTCACAAGGGCTATTTTCCCTGTTAAATCAAATGATTGTAGTATGGACATTATTTTTTATAGCTAATGGTTAATGGTTTTTGTATTTGTTCTGATGCTTGTTGCAAATAAGCTTTCCAAGCATCCATATTTTCAATTTTTCCGGCTTTGTTGAAGGCTGCGCCAATATAATAAGTCAGGGTCTGATTATTTTTAGCCGCTATATTCCATAAAAATTGAGTTGGAGTATCAATAAAATCTTTCTTTACATGTGGTAAAATGATCGCTGTTCCCGTAATATTGCCTTTATTCTCTGGTTCCCAGTAAGCAAAGAAGTTTTCTTTTTTATAAATCGTGTAATTAGGATTTGCTTCTTTTCGCTTGGCGATACCCAATACGATAGGTGTCTCAGCAGCGGTTGCATTATGCATATTCACATTAATTCTACTTAACTGACTTTCAGCATCAATTGATATCTCTTTTTCAATACTGATCATCTGACCTTCTATTTCTTGAGGCTCATAAATTAATTTGAAAGTACTGCGTATAGGACCATTGTCCAGGACTTCTGATCGACGGTAGTGTTTTGTGTACTGAATTTGACCATTAAAGTATAGTGCCATATCACCTACCCCAAGGGTTTGTCCTACAGAATAATAGTCGAGACCTTTACCGTGATCGGCATGATAATCACCTGTTTTATACCACTCATCAATAATTAGATCGTTGGTCCGTTTTGACCAAAAATCAAAACCTTGTGCATCTTCAGAAGTCCCTTCTAAAGCTTTACCATATGCTCGAAAAGCTACAACATTGTTTTCCCATGCAAAATCATCTTTTCGTTCAGGGACATAGCGCGCATATGTTTTGCTTGCTGTCTTTACAGGTGCAGTGGCGGTAACAGCAAGTTCAATTTTTGCTTTCGGAGCAATGTGAACCGCAATCAGTACATTTTGAGGTGTTGATTTTCCGCGCTTTTCCAGTTGATAGATGACCGGTTTTTTCGATTCTTCTTCCAAAATCGAAAAAACGGTATCTTTTAGTTCAAAGTGCTGTTTAAATTTTTCGTAAGGAATACTCACGACTTCTTTTCTCTCAAAAGAAGAAGTATTGTGGATGAGTAATGAGCTCTTATTTTGGGCAGATAAACTAGATGTAATACCGAGTAATAATGCCACCGATAATAATGATTTCATAGTATTTATTTTAAATCTGTAATTGCAGATTTGTCCATATCGTCGTAGTCGAGGTTTTCTCCTGCCATTCCCCAGATAAAAGTATAGTTACTGGTACCTGCTCCAGCGTGAATTGACCAAGGGGGAGAAATCACAGCTTGTTCATTTTTCATCCAAATATGGCGTGTTTCATCTACTGGACCCATAAAATGTGATACCGCTTGACCTTCGGGAACTTCAAAGTAGAAATAAACTTCCATTCGACGGTCATGGGTGTGTGCGGGCATCGTATTCCAAACAGATCCTGGTTTTAGCTCTGTCATACCCATCTGAAGTTGACAGGTATCAACAATCTTATTCAGTAACATCTGATTGATTGTTCTATGGTTTGCTGTCTCAAGAGATCCGAGTTCAATTTTATTAGCCGACTCTTCCGTTACTTTTTTTGTGGGGAAGGTATGGTGAGCAGGAGTTGAATTTAGATAGAATTTTGCTGGATTCGAGGCATCATTACTATTGAAGTAAACATCTTCTACACCTTTTCCGATATATAAGGCCTCTTTGTAGCCTAATTCGTAGGTGGTACCATCAACTTCTACTTTTCCAGCTCCACCAACATTAATAATTCCAAGCTCTCTTCTGCTGAGAAAGAAAGGTTCTTTCAACAATGCTGGAATCGTTTCCAATTTTATTTTTTCAGCAACCGGCATGGCACCTCCAGCCATGTAGCGATCATAGTGTGAGTAAGTAAAATGTATCTGATCTGCTTCAAAAATATTTTCTATTAAAAAGTTCTCTCTTAAAGACTTTGTATCAAGTGTTTTACATTCATTTGGGCTAATTGCGTAGCGCGACTCATAATTCATTTTCATATTCTAGCGTATTTAAGAAACATGCTAAAAATAACATATAAATAGATCATAAGCCACAATAATCTTCGCAATCGATATCGGAGACTTTAAATAAATATTGAAATGATATAAGACCAGATGGCTGTTGTCAATAGACTTAAGATAATTCCTAAGCCAATAATGAGATTGATTAATTTCGTGTTTAACCTAAATTGTTGTACCACCATACTGGCTGTAATTAAAGTCGGCATAGCCGCTTCCATAATACTCACACGGGCGATATCCCCCTTAACATTGAGTAACAATGCGGCGATAAGAACAATCGCAGGCGCTAACATCAATTTATACAATAAGGTCATCGAAATTTGAGAAATCTCTCTCTTCATGCCTTTAAATTGCAACTGCAACCCCACAGAAAATAATGCCAAGGGCGCGACTGTAGATGCGATCTTATCAAAAAATGGTTCGGTAATACTCAAATCCACGTATTGTGCCAATACGAGGGCAAGTATGCAGGCGATAAAAGGAGGAAAAGTAACAAGTCTTATTAATAGGGCACCAACCTTAATCCCTTCATTATTGCTCCGGTCTCCCTTGATGGCACAAATAATCCCAACGGTAGACAATAGCATGAAATTTACCTGATCGCAAATAATAGCAATACTTAGATTCTGCTCCCCATAATAGGCAATAATTAAAGGAAAACCAATAAAAGAGGTATTGCTATATGCCGACGACAATTCCAGCGTACTTCTTGATCGCTGACTATAGCCTTTATAGCGACAATACAGTTCCATAAAGAGCCAACTCCCCGCAACAACAAGTATAGGGGATAGGACAGGGAAAAAAAGTTGCGTACTCCAGGTGATCTGGGGAATATATTTAAAAGATACGGCAGGTAAGGCGATATATAAAACCCATATATTAATGCTTTTTGAAGCATTTTCAGGAATTAATCTAAAATGCTTAAATAGCATTCCAGCACAGACACAGAATATAATAAGTATAAAATTGACCATTTTAAATTGGAAAACGATATGAATGGTCGAAGTTACTCAAAAGAGAAATTGACTTTATATTTTTTAGAATATATATCGGATAAAAATCATCTTTTTTTAATGCAGTTCTGCTGGTAGATATAGGGCAATTATATTTTGAACATATTATAATTTCATGTAGTGATACTGTAGGAGTAATAGAGGGTTTCTAGAGGGTTCGTAGAGGTAAATCTATAGAAACCCTCTATAAAACCTAAATAATATCTGATATAAATCTCCTAAAATATTTAATGAGATACCTATATGTGCATCAGATGTCCTTTAAAAAATATGAGTTAAGGTCTTTTTAATGTATAAAAAGAAAAAGCAATAGGTTAAAAGCTAACGCTTTTCTTTTTTTCTTCCTAAATTAGCATCATGACAAAGAAGAAACCAACCATCTTGGTTGTGAATGATGATGGCATTACAGCTCCAGGGATTAAAGTTTTAATTGAAGAAATGCAAAAAATTGGCCATGTGGTGGTCGTTGCTCCCGATAGCCCGCAATCGGGTATGGGACATGCCATTACGATCGGGCGACCTTTGCGTTTAGACCGTATTGATCTGTATGAAGGGGTTGAGATGTATAAATGTTCTGGAACTCCGGTAGATTGCGTCAAATTGGCCGTAAATAAGATCTTTAAGGGGCGTAAGCCTGATGTATGTGTCTCTGGTATTAATCATGGGCTCAATCATTCGATCAATGTTTTATATTCAGGAACGATGTCCGCTGCGGTTGAGGGAGCAATAGAAGGAATTCCGTCTATTGGATTTTCTTTAGATAATTTTGATTACGATGCAGATTTTTCTCATTGTAGATCCTACCTGGTATCAATCACCAAGCAGGTGTTGGCAAATGGTCTTCCAAAAGGTTCTTTGTTGAATGTTAATTTTCCTAAAGATGAAGCCAAAGGTATAAAGATCTGTCGTCAGGCAGGTGGACATTATGTTGAAGAGTTTGATGAGCGTGTCGATCCTAGAGATCGGGATTATTATTGGATGACTGGCAGGTTTGAGTTGGAAGATCGTGGAGAGGATACTGATTCATACGCATTAAGCAAAGGTTATGTTGCTATCGTACCCACACAGTTTGATATGACTGCCCATCATGTTATTCCTGAATTAAATTCTTGGGGATTCGATAGTTAATATGAAAAACAATTTAGGCATAGGGATTTTGTTGGGTGCTATTGCACCCATGATCGCTTATTTAGTTTCTACCTATACAACGCTTTTTGAGAAAACGATATCGGAAAAGCCGATGTTAATTTATGCCATAGCGGTATTTATCAACTTATTGGTTATACGTTTTTTGTTTAAAGGAGAAAAAGGTGCCTTAGCAAAAGGAGTCTTGGTCGCTACATTTATAGCAACCATACTTTATATTCTTACACATAAATTATCCATATGAAATTGACATTGGGTTTTTCACCATGCCCGAATGATACGTTTATTTTTGATGCACTTATTCATCATAAAATAGATACAGAAGGACTAGAGTTTGACATTGTATATGAAGATGTCGAAACCTTGAATTTAAAAGCCTTTAAGGGAGACTTGGCCGTCACAAAATTAAGTTACCACGCTTTTGCTTATGCTGTTGAAGATTATGAGCTATTGGACGCCGGTAGTGCATTAGGTTTTGGAGTAGGACCCATGTTAATTACGAAAGATGAAGAGCTGGCTAAAGAGCTTCAAGAAATATTGTCATCCAAAACGGTATTAACGAAAGCACTAGCAGAATTACGGGTCGGTTATCCCGGGAAATATACGACAGCTAATTTTTTATTGGGTTTGGCATTTCCTGAATTGAAAAATAAAAAGGAACTTGTTTTTTCAGAAATTGAAGGTGCTTTGTTAGCCGGCGATATAGATTTGGGATTGATCATTCATGAAAACCGCTTTACTTATCAGGAAAAGGGCTTATTTAAAGTGGTTGATTTGGGCGATTATTGGGAAAAAACGACAAATTGTCCTATTCCTTTAGGTGGTATTGTTGTTAAAAGAAGTATTCCTCAAGATATTAAAGAAAAATTGAACCGCGTTTTGAGAGCGAGTGTCGAATATGCTTTTGCAAACCCGACATCAGGTCTCGAGTTTATCAAATCGCATGCTCAGGAGATGAGCATCGAGGTGATGTATAAACACATTGAACTTTATGTCAATAAGTACTCTGTAGAACTTGGAAAAGAGGGGCGTTCGGCGATTGAAATCATGTTTAAGAAGGCTCAGGATATGGGCTTTATCCCTAAAACGGAAAAGAATTTATTTTTGTCATAAAAAATAGTAAAAAATATAGATATAGTGTGTTAGATATGATATCTAATAACTAAATTTGCCCGATTAGTGTCAATTTGTCTGCAATTTTAGTTTGGAGTCATTATTGAATGAAAGTCATAAATTGAGATAGAAAAGAATATTATGTTAAAATTTTTAAGTAAATTATTTGGAAGTAAATCCGAGCGAGATATTAAGGCGGTCCAGCCAATTGTAGAAAAAATCAAATCGGAGTACGAACAACTTTCGCCGTTAAGTGATGATGAATTGCGTGGCAAAACCGCTGATTTCAAAAATAGAATAAAAGGATATTTAGCAGATATTGATAAAGAGATTTCTACTCTAAAGGCTGAAGCTGAAGATGATAATTTGGACATGTCACAAAAGACAGCGATATACGAAAGTGTAGATAAATTATCGAAAGACCGTGATAAAAAATTAGAAGAGGTTTTAATGGATATTTTACCAGAAGCATTTGCTGTGGTAAAAGAAACATCAAGACGTTTGGCAGAAAATAAACAATTAGTCGTTACTGCGACAGATTTTGATAGAGAACTTGCTGCGCAAAAGCAAAATGTGGTTATTGAAGGAAATCAGGCAACTTGGAAAAATGTATGGTTAGCTGCAGGAACTGAAGTAACTTGGAACATGGTGCATTATGATGTGCAATTAATTGGTGGTGTTGTCTTGCATCAGGGTAAAATTGCACAAATGGCAACTGGTGAGGGTAAAACATTAGTTGGAACCCTTCCTACTTATTTAAATGCATTAGCTGGTAATGGTGTGCATATTGTTACAGTGAATGATTATTTGGCACGTCGTGACTCGGAGTGGAATGCACCACTCTTTGAATTTCATGGATTGAGCGTAGATTGTATTGATAAACACCAACCAAACTCGCCGCAAAGACGTAAAGCTTATGCTTCTGATATTGTTTACGGTACGAATAATGAATTTGGTTTCGATTATTTGCGTGATAACATGACGCAGACACCCGATGCTTTGGTACAGGGTAAGTTACATTTTGCAATGGTGGATGAGGTCGATTCAGTTTTGATTGATGATGCGCGTACGCCATTGATTATTTCAGGTCCTATCCCACGTGGTGATCAACATGAGTTCTACCAATTAAAACCACGTATCGAACGTTTGGTAAATGCACAAAAAGCATATATCAATACGGTATTGAATGAAGCTAAGAAAGCTGTAAAAGCTGGAGATATCGATCCAGAAAAAGGTGGTTTAGCATTATTTAGAGCTTATCGCGGTTTGCCGAAAAATAAAGCTTTGATCAAATACTTAAGTGAAGATAATCACCGTCAGATTTTGCAAAAAGTGGAAAACTACTATATGCAAGAGCAGAATAAAAATATGCCTAAAGCTGATGCTGAATTGTTTTTTGTAATTGATGAAAAAAATAATCAAGTAGAATTAACGGAAAAAGGTATTGAGCTTATTACTGCTTCGGGAGAAGATCCTTCATTCTTTATCTTGCCAGATGTAGGTTCTGAAATTGCGGATATCGAAAAAGCGGATATTCCTTTAGAGGAGAAAGCTGCTCGTAAAGAGGAATTATTACGTGATTATTCTATCAAAGCTGAACGTATTCATTCAATCAATCAATTGTTAAAGGCATATACTTTATTTGAAAATGATGTTGAATATATTGTTGACGAAGGCAAAGTTAAAATAGTAGATGAGCAAACGGGACGTATCATGGATGGTCGCCGTTACTCAGATGGATTACACCAGGCAATCGAAGCAAAAGAGAATGTGAAAGTAGAAGATGCTACACAGACTTATGCGACGATTACCTTACAAAATTACTTCCGTATGTACCACAAACTTGCGGGTATGACGGGTACAGCTTCTACTGAGGCTGGTGAGCTTTGGGAAATATATAAATTGGACGTTGTAGAAATTCCTACAAACCGCGTTGCTTTACGTGATGACCGTCAAGATTTTATTTACCGTACTGCTCGTGAAAAATATAATGCCGTTGCGGAAGAAATCCAAAAGTTAACTGAAGCGGGAAGACCTGTGTTGGTCGGTACAACTTCTGTTGAGATCTCTGAATTATTAAGCCGTATGCTTCAATTACGTAAGGTAAAGCATAATGTCTTAAACGCAAAATTACACCAAAAAGAGGCCGATATTGTTGCGGAAGCAGGTCAACCTGGACAGGTAACTATTGCGACAAACATGGCTGGTCGTGGTACGGATATTAAATTAACAGATGAGGTGAAAGCTGCAGGTGGTTTAGCGATCATCGGTACAGAACGTCACGAATCTCGTCGTGTTGACCGTCAGTTACGTGGTCGTGCTGGTCGACAAGGGGATCCGGGATCATCGCAGTTCTTTGTTTCTTTGGAAGACAACTTAATGCGTCTTTTCGCTTCTGAGCGTATCTCTAACATCATGGTTAAAATGGGTGTTGAAGAAGGTGAAGTGATGCAACATAGTATGTTGACAAAGTCAATCGAAAGAGCACAGCGTAAAGTAGAAGAAAACAACTTTGGTATTCGTAAGCGTTTATTGGAGTATGATGATGTGATGAACTCACAGCGTACAGTTATATACACAAAGCGTAAGAATGCATTGTTCGGAGAACGTTTAGACGTCGATTTGAACAATATGATTTTTGATGTTGTTGAAGAAATTGTTGTTGATGCTAAAGAAGGCGGTTCATATGAAGATTTTCAAATTGAAGTAATCCGTATATTTGCTGTAAATCCAGAGATTTCGGAAGAAGAATTCACAAGTCTAAAAATCGAAGCGTTAACAGATCGTTTGTTTGATCAGATAATCAATGCGTACCACACTAAATTAAATACGGTAGCGGCACATACGATGCCAGTATTGCAAAATGTATTTGAAGAGCGTGGTAATGTTGTCGAAAATGTTGTTATTCCTTTCTCCGATGGTCTTCGTGGCATTCAAGTTGCTACAAATTTGAAGAAAGCAATAGAAACAGAAGGAAGAGAAGTTTTCAAATCTTTTGAAAAAGGTATTGTTTTAGCATTAATTGATGAAGCTTGGAAAGAGCATTTACGTGAAATGGATGACTTAAAACAATCTGTTCAGAATGCTGTTTACGAACAAAAGGATCCGATCATCATCTATAAAATGGAAGCATTCAACTTATTTAAGTCGATGCTGGCGACCATGAATAAGGATATTGTAAGCTTTATCTTTAAAGGTGAGATCCCTGGACAAAATATGCAAAGTGTTCCAGAACGTTCTGTTCAAGCTGCTCCGGTACAGGTTAAAGCGACAAAAGCAGAGCTGGAATCTCCAATTGGAGTAAGTGCTGAGGATGTAGATACCCGTGATTTGGGCCCTACACAGCCTATCCGCAATGAAAATGCAATTGGCCGCAATGATGACTGTCCTTGTGGTTCTGGTAAGAAATACAAAAACTGTCACGGCGTTAATAGCTAGGCAGTGTTTTAAAAAAATATAATAATGCTTAAGAGAGGATTGATAGTTGTTTTTGCTTTAGTTGCTTTTACTTTTTCGAAAGTAAAGGCGCAACAAAATGAAAATGTAGTTGTCGTAAAAGATACATTAATTACGCTATTACAACACGTTAGGGCAAATATGGGTATCAATCCTGTCGAAAGCAAACCTGTTGCTGTACCTACTAAACCGACTGTAAGAAGCGCGGCTACGCGTACTACGGTTCGTGGTTTTAGGGTTCAGATATTTGCAGGCAGTGATCGTAACAGTGCTTTCTCAGAGCAGGCGCGATTTAGAAATATGTATAAAGATATTGATACCTATATTAATTACGATGAACCTAATTATAGGGTTAAAGTAGGAGATTTTAGGAGTCGATCTGAAGCAAATAATTTTATGAATTTGCTGCGTCAACAATTTAAGAACGTCTTCGTATTCTCTGAAAACGTTTTTGTTTACCAATAATCTTATTAAAATGGCAAGTATTAAAGATAAAGTTAATGCCTTAGCCCAACAGTTTTTTCAAGAAACAGTTCAAATGAGGAGACATCTTCATCAGCACCCTGAACTTTCTTTTGAAGAGTATAATACTTCGGCATATGTCAAGTCTGTTTTGAATGCTATTGGAATTCCCTTTGAAGAAATGGCTGATACGGGTGTAGTTGCCTATTTAACGGGTGACATCGTGTCTGATGAAGTGATTGCTTTACGCGCTGATATGGACGCTTTGCCTATCCAAGAAGTGGAAGGCAGGACTTACGGTTCTCAAAATCCAGGTGTCATGCATGCCTGTGGACATGATGTGCATACCTCATCTTTGTTAGGTGTGGCCAAAATATTGCACGCATTGAAATCGGAATTTGGAGGAGTTGTAAAATTGATTTTCCAACCAGGAGAAGAACGTCTTCCGGGTGGAGCATCCCTCATGATTAAAGAAGGAGTTTTAGAAAATCCTATTCCTTCAGCTATTATAGGTCAACATGTTATGCCTTTTATTGAGGCAGGTAAAGTTGGCTTTAGAGAGGGGAAGTATATGGCTTCTTGTGATGAACTTTTTGTGACAGTAAAAGGTAAAGGAGGGCACGGTGCCCATCCGCATCAAAATATTGATCCAATTGTTATCACAGCGCATATCATAACGGCACTGCAACAGATTGCGAGCCGATTTGCCGACCCAAGAACCCCTACAGTTCTTTCTTTCGGAAAGATCATTGCAAATGGAGCTACAAACATCGTTCCTGACGAAGTTTATCTTGAAGGAACCTTTCGTACGTTTGATGAAGATTGGCGTGCTGAGGCTCATGAAAAGATGGTTAAAATGGCAACAGGTATTGCAGAGAGTATGGGTGCAGTTTGTGATTTTGATGTACGTAAAGGATACCCGTTCTTAATTAACAATCCTGAACTGACAAAAGCAGCAAGAGGTTATGCTGAAGAATATCTCGGTAAAGAAAATGTTTTAGATTTAGATCTTTGGCCTGCGGCAGAAGATTTTTCCTATTACTCGCAGGAAGTAAATGCCTGCTTCTACCGTTTAGGGACAGGAAATAAGTCGAAGGGTATACAGTCTGCTGTTCATACGTCATCTTTTGATATTGATGAGGATGCATTAAAATTGAGCATTGGTCTTATGGCTTATATGACATTAAGACGTTTAGGTCAGTAAAGTCTATGTCGTCACATCATATTGTTCGAGAAAGGCAAGAGCCGGCACTACTGATAACGGATATTTATAGTATTGACAAAGAGTTGGTTGGACAGCTTTTAGAGTGGTCTCCAACGATCGTTACGGATGTCAACTCTTATGAAGCTGTTACTTCTCAGGCCTATAAGGTCGATATCATCTTCACTCCGGGGCTCATGGATTTCCCGCAGGAGCATGTAAAGGCTGTTATTTATGAAAAAAATTTTATAGCCAGTGCTTTGAGTTATCTTATTGAGGAGGGGTACAAAGCTGTAAATATATTAGGATCTGGATTTGATCAGACAGTATTGGAATATTTTGCACCAATGATTGATATTGTATGGTTGCATCACGAAACGAGAACTATCTTTGTTCAATCGGGATTTGAGAAATGGATGCCTGCTGGGGATGAGCTTTTTATAGGGTCTGTACTGAATGACTTGGAGACAAGTGGTTTGCAAGCGATCGGAGAAAATCATTTTAGAACAATTGAAGATGGTTTTTTTAGGTTAGAATTTTCATCACCAAAATATTGTTTATTGACAGAAAAACTATGAGCGCAGTAATTATTAAATCCGCAGGAAAAGATGAAGCGGCATTTATTAGTAAAATTGGACAGCAAAGTTATAATGAAACTTATCCTGCTATTCTAACGCAAGAACAAATTGATTTTATGTTGAATAAAAATTACACTGTTGATGCTATTCAGGCTTTAATGGACAGTGGTCAAGATTTTTATTTACTGTATGAAGATGCTGTACCCAAAGGATTTGTTGCTGTTCAAAATAAGGAACAATCGATTTTGAGAATAGAAAAACTTTATCTGTTAGCTGAAGATAAGGGAAAAGGTTATGGAACGATGTTCTTAAATTTTGTAGCTGATCTGGCTAAATCAAGAGATCTAAAGCTTTTAGAGCTAAATGTAAATCGGGGTAATCCGGCTTATCATTTTTATTTAAAGCAGAGTTTTGTTGTAACGGAAGTAGTTGACATCCCTTATTATGGTTATATTTTGGATGATTATGTTATGCAAAAAGACCTCACGCTTTAACGGTTTATTTTCGTAATTAAGTAGTATATTTGATATAAATAGTAATCATCATGAAAGAAGTAACAGTAGAAGAGCTTAAATCAAAAATTGATAATGGCGAAGATTTTCAATTAATTGATGTTCGTGAATCATTTGAATATGAGGTTTCTAATTTAGGAGGATTAAATATTCCTTTATCTGGAATCTTAATTGAAGTAGATAAAATCGCTAAAGATAAACCTGTCGTGGTACAATGCCGTTCAGGAAAACGTTCTGCGCAAGCAGTAATGATGTTAGAGCAACAAGGTTTTGATAATTTAGCAAATTTAAAAGGCGGAATCCTTGCTTGGAAAGAGGAGATCGATCCTGAGATTGATGTTTATTAATATACATCCATCAAGGTTATACTTTTCATATCGATAATCAATAACCGAATAGGTTTACAATAAACAATCGTATTTAATGAAAAACTTAGAGCATCAGACTAAACAAGCTTTTTTGTTTAGTCTTGCTTTTTATTGCATTTCAATAATATCAAAATTCTTTTATTTTGAAATTTTTCCTATTCTCTTTAGTATATCTTTGTTACTCTCTTTAATCTGGGTCGTATTGGTACTGAGAGAAATCATTTTTTCTGGTCGAATTTCAAATACAGAGCGGATGCTCTTGGCTTTATTTATTATATTTTTCAATATAGTAGCGGGTCTATTTTATTTCTTCAAATTTAGGGAGAAGGTAATTGGTAAAAAGTAATCTTATGACAAAAAATTTTATTTTAAATATTCTAATCAACTTACTGATAGTAGGTGCAGTTTATTATGGCTATAAGTCTTATGAAGCAGGAAACATTTTAGTCTGTGGTATTTCGATCGCGCTATTGGTCGTCTTTATTTTCTTTAAACGTGTACTAATTAAGAAAGTTAGGATTGATTTAAAGAAAGAGGAAGAGCGAAGAAGATTAGAAAAGAACAAGCAATAAAAAGGGGGCTAATTTTTCAATTGCCCCCTTTTTATTTTTACTTAACAAATGGTGGTTTTACCACTTTTGCTTTTATACTTTGGTTACGGATACTGATGAAGATTTCAGTGCCTTCTTTAGCGAAAGCATTATCTACATAGCCTAAACCGATTGATTTTTTCAATGTTGGAGATTGTGTTCCTGAAGTTACACGACCAATTTTGTTTCCTTCAGCATCTACGATTTCGTAATCATGACGTGCAATACCACGGTCAATCATTTCAAATCCTACTAGTTTTTTCTTGATACCAGCTTCTTTTTCAGCTTTTAGATTCGCCGAGTTAACAAATTCCTTCGTGAATTTTGTTACCCATCCTAAACCGCCTTCTAAAGGAGAAGTTGTATCATCAATATCATTGCCATATAAACAGAAGCCCATTTCTAAACGAAGCGTATCACGCGCGCCTAAACCGATTGGTTTAATACCGTAAGCTGCTCCAGCTTCAAATATAGCATCCCAAACTTTTTGAGCATCTTCGTTAGCAACATAGATTTCAAAACCACCAGCACCAGTATAACCTGTAGCTGATACCAGCACATTTTCTACTCCAGCAAAGGTACCTTTAGCAAAAGAGTAGTATTCCATAGATGCTAGTTCAATATCTGTCAAAGATTGTAAAGCATCAGCTGCTTTAGGCCCTTGTACCGCAAATAGTGAAGTTTCGTCTGAAATATTTTTCATATCAACGCCAAAACTATTGTATTTGGAAATCCAATTCCAATCCTTCTCTATATTAGAAGCATTGACAACTAAGAAATATGTGTTTTCGTCGATGCGGTAAGTTAAAAAGTCATCTACTATCCCTCCAGTTTCATTTGGAAGATAACCATACTGTATTTTACCATCATATAATTTAGATGCGTCATTTGAAGACACCATCTGAATAAGGTCTAGCGCTTTTTCTCCTTTTAGAATGAATTCGCCCATGTGACTAACGTCAAACACACCTACACCTGTACGAACAGTTTCGTGTTCATCATTGATGCCCGAATATTGAACAGGCATATTGAAACCTGCAAAAGGTACCATTTTCGCTCCTAAAGCGATATGCGTATCCGTAAGGGCAGTATTTTTGATCATAATACGATAAGTTTTATTTATTTACAAATTTACAAAATAAACATGGATTTTAGCCTAAAGATTAGCATTTATGCAATCGATTTACTGATCGATTGTCAAAGAATAAATCGTGGTTTCCATTTTATCATCATCTTTATCTTCGCAAAGAAAAAAAGTGATCTGATCTCCTGATTGCTCTTTTAAGGTAATGCCTTCAAATTTGTGCTTTCCCGGAATACGGATAGTTTCAATACTTTGAGAATTTTTACGATTAAATTTTCCAAGTATTGTGCCCGCAATTTCCCCATCTAAATAAGTTGAGTTTGATGCTTCGGCCGCAGCAATGAAATAAACGAAGTCACCCACCAGAATGGCATCGGTAAAACCTGCTTGTACTTGATCTATGAGCGGTAATTTGATCGCATCAAAACTGGATTTTTCAGTGTTGAACTTGTTGATTTTGAAGATTCCGTTTTGAGCTTTTTGACCATTACCTCTATTGAATAACCAAATCTCATCTTCCGTATGAATAACACCTTCAATATTAAAATTGTCCTGATCGACTAGAAATTTCTGCTGTAAGCGATGATATATTTTGGAAAAATCTTCGGTTAGAACCTCTTTTTGGTATGTAATGCGAAGGTTACGGTTTGGCGTTGATCCTGAACCATAAATATAATATTTATCCTGATCTAAAGTTATGGATTCAAAATCTGGTTTTCTAGCTTTCGCTATATTCTCTAGATCTGATGTGTTTTTGTCAAGTTGAATTCTTGTTAGAAGTCGATCATTTAGTCCAAAGTCGTACAAGTATTGACTATTATCAGCGATTAGAAAAAGGTGATTATTTTGATGTACTAACCCTGATGCGGCACTGATACCGGTGATGGTTAGGAAAAAATCCAGTATGATGTTCTTCATATTGAGTTCTCCATGTTTAAGATCTCGAGGACACGTTTAAATTCCGGTTGTAGTCCTGCGTTGATGATGATATTATTTTGTGTTTTGGGATGCTTAAATGTTATTTCCGAGGCATGCAACATCATGGTGTCCATTTCAAAATGCTCTTTCCAAAACTTGTTTTGTTTATTACAACCATGAGGACGATCACCTATAATCGGGTGGAAGATGTGTGCGAAGTGCTTTCTTAACTGATGCATCCTTCCTGTTGTAGGATTTGCTTCAACTAAGCTATAGCGGGATGTTGGAAATTTTCCTGATGGAAAAGGAAGTTCTGTATGAGCGATTGTTTTGAAATCGGTTTGTGCTTCCTGTATTACCCCGTTATCTTTTTTCAGGGGATAGTCAATGTGCATCTCCTCGGGCGCATGGCCACGTAATATCGCTAGATATTTTTTATCGACCTGTTGGTTCTGAAATAACTGCTGCAATTCCTTATCCATATCCTTATTTAAAGAGAATAAGAGGATTCCAGCTGTTTTTCGATCAAGGCGATGTGCAGGGTATACCGTTTGATTAATTTGATCACGCAAGAGCTGAAGGGCAAATTCGGAAGCATCGCGCGCGATAGATGAACGGTGTACAAGTAAACCATGTGGTTTATTAATCGCAATGATATCTTCGTCTTGATATAATATTTCTAACATGTTGGATTAATTGTTCTTTATAGCATCGATTATTTCGGTCGCTTTTTCGTCAATCTTAGGGCTTAACCATATTTTTCCGAAAGCACCGACACCTATTGGGTTCTCCTTACCTTGCCATTTAATTTTTGTTAATGAAAAAAGATAGAAGTTTTCAACGAGAACGTTCTTCGAAACAAAATCTTCGACTGCATTATTTCCGAATAACTGCATGCCGATATCAAATAAGCTCTGTTCTTTTTTACCTAATTGATTTTTTAATAAATATTCGGCTTTTTCTTTCACAACAAGTTCATGTTGTTCCTTTTTCGGATTTGTCCATATTGCTGCAATAACAATGAAAATGATTACTAAAGCAAAAATTCTTTTTTTATTCATTTTTAAGAAATTGTGTATACAAAAATAGCGTTTATACATCCATATAAACGCTATTTTATGATTTTATATACATTCGGTTAAAAAAGTAATTGCCAAACCCATTCTCCGGCAATCCATAAAAGATAGATGGTGCCGACAAAAAAGAGGACAATGATCGATAGAATACCCAGTAGTAACCAAATCGCAGAACCTTGATGTTTGTTTTCGTAGTAATGCTCTTTCATCAATTTGATATTCTTGGTATTTGCCTTGTTAAAGAAATCAAATACATTTCCAAAAAGTGGAATTGCTCCTAAAATTGCATCAATTGAAATATTAATCAGCATTTTGACGACTAATTTAGAGCTCGCTCCATTTCTCCACATGACCATTACCAAAACGAATGACGTTCCAAAGCTGGCAATTGTTCCTGCAAAAGGAACAAAATTAAGAAGTGGATCAAGACCAAAGCGGAATCCAGCTATCTGGAAATTATTATCCATCAGCCAGGAGAGTCTTTCAACCCAACCGAAATCATGATCTCTTCTTTTTTCTTTGTCAGCTAAAGATAAATCTCTTTTCATTATAATATTTCAAAGGATGCATTTACCTCACTTGTAATTTTGATCGGTTTAATATCCAAGTCCAGATCATCAGCTACATCTGCAGCTTCCATGTTACTTGATTTGAATGAAGCCATGGCACGTGGTGAATTGAAATAAATCATTTGTGGACTTTCAGACAATAGAATTGCTTTTCCAACTTTTTGACCAGCAGCTTCAGCTAAAATTTTCGCATTTTCCATCGCATCTTTAACCGCTTTAACTTTTAATGTTTTTTCAAGTTCTTTCTTTTTTGAATAATCAAGTTCGCTGATTGCTGTATTCTGTATTCCGGCAGCATCAACACCATCGAACAAATCATTTAATTTATTCAATTGCGTTACTTTAATACGGTATTGACGAGAAAGTAAGATTTCAGTTTCTTTTTTCTTCTTTGTAGCATAGTTCGTACTGTAGATATTTTGAATTGTAAAATCCTTTTTTTCAACCCCTACATTTGTTGCTGCTTGAAATAATTGCTTTTCAAGAGTTTCGATTGAAACCTTTTTCTTTGTGTTTCCGTCTTGATAAAATTCCTTTAAAGTAACGTTTATATAAATAATATCGGGTGTTACTTCTTCTTCCGCTCTTCCGATGGTTGTTACCATATCTTTATTTGTCATTTGTTGTGCTTGTAAAGTGTGTACAGATGCAAATAGCATTATTCCTAACAATAAATTTTTCATACTTTTTCTATTTTAATACTTGTTTTCAAAAATCGAACCATTGTTTGTTTCTATTGATGTAGACGCAGTTTGAGCCAAGTAGTTTAATGGAAAAAAAATTAAAAAGATAAAGGATTTTAATTTTTTTTAAATATCTTTAAGAAATTTAATACAATAAAACAATGCAAGAAGGAGTAGTAAAATTCTTTAATGAAACCAAAGGTTTCGGTTTCATCATTCCAAATTCAGGCGAGAGCGAAATCTTCGTTCACGTTTCTGGTTTAGTAGACAAAATTCGTGAAAATGACAACGTTTCTTACGAAGTAGAACAAGGTCGTAAAGGTCTTAATGCGGTAAATGTAAAAGTTATCTAATCAGATTTTAAGATATATTTATTGTAGAAAAGCCCGATTTCAGAACGAAATCGGGCTTTTTTATACACTTCTAATTATGAAATTTAATGAGTTTCGGGAGCCTTTTTATATTGTATGGAATCTAATTTCCATTTGTATGCTTCTTTTTTTAGTAGTACTGTTTGTTTTAGATAGTTCTTTATTACTTGTAGCTGCGCCGATTTGTCCATCAAAGCTAAAAGGGACGGAATGTATGCTATGTGGTATGACAAGGGCATTTTTAAAAATTAAAGAAGGTGATTTCTCACTGGCTCATCAGTTTAATCGTGGAAGCATAATTTTGTTTTCATTGATTATCGTAAATTCTATTATCTTTATAAGTGAAAAAATTATAAACCATAAGAAACTATGAGAATAGCAGGATTACTATTGGGTATTCTATCCTTAATCGGGATGTTAGTGGCATTTATCCCTTGTTTAGGTTGGTTAAACTGGCTTAATATTCCTTTTGCTGTAGTAGGTTTGATCGTTAGTTTGATTGCTTACAATGATGTCAATGTGCAACCAAATAACCAGCCAAAGACTGGCATTATTTTATGTGTCATTGCAATTGTACTTGGTGGGTTTCGTTTGGCTGTTGGTGGTGGTATTTTTTAAGAGATACACATTTATGATTGTTCAAACAGCCCTTTAATGAAAGATTTCTTCTAAGATATAGAGCGATTTTATTTCTCTGAAATTCGTGAGATGTAGTCTGTAGTAGTCGATTATTTTTTCTAAGAGTATCTGACGGTCTTTAGTACTCATTTTGATATCTTCGGAGGAGTTGAATTCTGTTGCCATCAATTTTCTAAAAAGCGTGGTGTGAGGTTCCTGTAATACATAGGGATGTTCGGGAAGCTGATTGGAGAAAGTGGCAGATTCCAAATTGAAATAGGGATAGTTTTTCGAAGCTTCAACAGGGTAAAAACCCAGAAAACGACTTAAGTTAATAAGAAATACCAAATGAAAATTTGCAAGATTTGTTTCAGAGTTATCAAGCCATAGTATCGCTTGATACAAATATTCGAATAGAAATGGATCTCCAGATTGCTCCCTTAAGATTTTATAGAGCACTTCATTGAGAAATATTGCTAATGAGCTTTTGACAATATCGTAAGGTATACTTTTTAAAGGAGGTACCTGCCTTGCTTCATTTATGCGATGCAGGGAATTGTTATCTTTAAAGGTTACAACCATATCTAAAGGATGTAAGGCCTGTAAGAACCCCGATCTAATTTTAGCTTTGGGTTTGCGGGCGCCATTCACAAGGTATGATTGCAAGCCAAAGTGTTCCGTATAAATTTGAGATACGACGCTACTTTCAGAATAATTGGTGGTTTTTAATACAATACCTCTAGTTTTATGAAGCATATTTATTTATCTTTTTTCTCTTTTCGCATTTCTATCAATGCATTTCTATCAATCTTGCGTATCAGGCGATAAATAATACGAAGAAACCCGACTCCAAAAGAAATTACCCCTAAAATCATAATAGGTTTATACCAATTATTTTGTAATTTCATTAGATAATAACTGACCAGGATGAGTATAACAGCAAGTATAATTTCTAATAGTCCTCTGCGTAAATATTTATTCATGATGTTTACAAGTGTGAATTGTTGAAAACTATTTTCTATGTTTAAGCAAATATAATATAATTAAATACATTATTTTTGCCTTTACCAAGGCCTGGATATTTATTTTTTTAAAAATAAATCCTTAAAATTGTTGCATTTAACAAAATAAATATAGATATTTGCACACTCTTTGCGAAAAGATATATTTAAATTAAGACAACAAAATAACATAATATCATGTCAAGAATTTGTGATTTAACAGGCAAAACAGCAATGAATGGATATAATGTATCTAATTCTAACGCTAAAACAAAACGTAAATTTTACCCAAATTTGCAAACAAAACGTTTCTTCATTCCAGAAGAAGATCGTTGGATTACATTAAAAGTTTCGACTTCGGCGATTAAAACTATCAACAAAATCGGTATCACTAATGCTATCGGTAAGTTCATAAAAAAAGGATCAATTTAATTGATTTTTCGCCTGTTGCATAAAATATCATTCATGAATTTCAATCCTAGCATTTTATAGGATTCAAAATAAAGTAAAACAATGGCTAAAAAAGGAAATAGAGTACAAGTTATCTTAGAATGTACTGAACACAAAGAAAGTGGTCTTCCGGGAATGTCTCGTTACATCACTACTAAGAACAAGAAAAATACAACTGAGCGTTTAGAATTGAAAAAATTCAACCCAGTATTGAGAAAAGTTACTGTTCACAAAGAAATTAAGTAATTCACATCTTAGTTGCTGTGTAAGCACTAAGTTAAAATATTAATACCATGGCAAAGAAATCTGTTGCATCGTTACAAAAAGGTGGCGGTAAAGAATATACAAAGGTTATTATTACTACTAAATCGACTAAAACGGGAGCTTATACTTTCAAAGAGGCGATGATTCACAATGATAAAGTAAAAGATACTTTAGCAGAGGCTGCAAAAAATAACTAGTAATTTTCCTTTTTTAAAGTTTTTCTTTAAAAAGAATTCAAAAAAATAGCCGTTTTGGTATACACCGAAAGGGCTTTTTTTGTTGGTTTCAAATATCTATCTTTGGCAATCGGTATTTTATACTGGTCGGAAGATAAATAATAATGAATTCATAAGCGGAACATATATCAATGGGATTATTCGATTTTTTCAAGAAGAAACAAGAAACTCCTGAAGCCCAAGAAGCTTTAGATAAAAGTTTGGAAAAGACTAAAGAGGGTTTCTTTTCTAAAATTACAAAAGCAGTTGTTGGTAAATCAACTATCGATGATGATGTTTTAGATAATTTGGAAGAAATATTGGTGACCTCGGATGTGGGTGTAACAACAACGCTGAAAATTGTTGACCGTATTCAGTCGCGTGTTGCACGTGATAAATATGTTTCAACCTCAGAGTTAAATACGTTATTGAAGGAAGAGATTCAGGAATTATTAGCGGAAAACAACAGTTCTGATTTTGAAAACTTTGAGTACGGTAATCACAAACCATATGTTATCATGGTGGTCGGTGTAAACGGAGTTGGAAAAACAACAACAATTGGAAAACTAGCACATCAGTTGAAAGCAGCTGGCAATAAAGTTGTTTTGGGTGCTGCTGATACTTTTCGTGCTGCTGCCGTAGAACAAATCAAGCTTTGGGGTGAACGTGTAGGTGTTCGTGTTGTTGCACAGGCGATGGGATCTGACCCTGCTTCTGTTGCTTATGATGCAGTCCAATCGGCCTTATCTAACGGTGATGATGTCTGTATTATTGATACAGCAGGTCGTCTTCATAACAAGGTTGGCTTGATGAATGAGTTGGGGAAAATAAAAAATGTCATGCAAAAGGTTATTCCTGGTGCTCCACATGAAATTCTATTGGTTCTTGATGCCTCTACAGGACAAAATGCCATAGAACAATGTACTCAATTTACACAAGCAACTGATGTCAATGCCTTAGCATTGACTAAACTGGATGGTACCGCAAAGGGTGGGGTAGTTATCGGTATATCTGATCAATTTAAAATACCTGTAAAATATATTGGTGTCGGTGAGAAAATCGGCGATTTACAGTTATTCAACAAAAAAGAGTTTGTGGATTCGCTGTTCAAGTAATCCACATCCATTATATGAAAACAAAATATAGTAAGGCTGTAGAGCCAAAGTCAAAACCCCGTGTGAATGTGGTTACATTGGGTTGTTCTAAAAATATTCACGATAGTGAAGTATTGATGGGACAATTAAAAGGTAATCAAATAGAAGTTGTACACGAGGCTACTAATATTCAGGAGAACGATATTGTTGTTATCAATACCTGTGGTTTTATCGATAATGCCAAACAGGAGTCTATTGATACGATCTTACAGTTTTCAGAGTTGAAAGATGAGGGCAAGATCAATAAGGTCATTGTCACAGGCTGTCTTTCTGAGCGCTATAAACCTGAGCTACAATCTGAGATTACAAACGTAGACGGTTATTTTGGTACAAATGACTTACCTGATTTATTAAAATCTATTGGTGCAGATTATCGCCATGAACTTTTGGGTGAGCGTATGCTGACCACACCTTCGCACTATTCTTACTTTAAGATTGCTGAAGGTTGTAACCGTCCATGTTCATTCTGTGCGATTCCGTTAATGCGTGGTAAGCATGTTTCAAAATCAATTGATGATTTAGTGAAAGAAGCCAAATTCTTAGCTTCTAATGGAACGAAAGAATTGATATTGATCGCACAAGATTTAACCTATTACGGATTAGATATTTATGGAAAGCGTAACCTTTCTGACTTGATGCGTCATTTATCTGATGTTGATGGTATCGATTGGATCCGTTTGCAATATGCTTATCCTTCTGGATTCCCAATGGATATTCTTGATGCGATGAATGAACGTTCAAATATCTGTAATTACTTAGATATGCCATTGCAGCATATTTCTGATCGTATGTTGACTTCAATGCGTCGCGGTACAAGTAAGCAAAAACAGATTGATTTGGTTAATAAGATCCGTGATAAAGTTCCTAATATTGCTTTGCGTACAACGTTAATCTGTGGTTATCCTGATGAAACTGAGCAAGATTTTCAAGAGATGTTGGAATGGGTTGAGGAAACACGTTTTGACCGCTTAGGATGTTTTACTTATTCGCATGAAGAGAAAACACATGCGCATTCATTGGAAGATAATGTCCCTGAAGAAGTAAAACAGGAGCGTGTAGAAGCGATCATGGAAGTACAACAAGGAATTTCTTTTGAGATCAATCAAGATAAAATAGGAAATACCTATAAAGTATTAATTGACCGTGTGGACGGCGATTACTTTATTGGCAGAACAGAATATGACTCTCCAGAAGTTGATAATGAGGTTATACTTGATGCAAAAACAAACTATGCCCGAATCGGTGATTTTGTAAATGTTAAAGTGGACCGCGCTGAAGACTTTGATTTATATGGATCTATTGTCAAATAATAGCGATCCAATCGTTGCTTTTATTCGTAAACACTACATTTGTGCGCAGAGAAAATATTAATTGCTTATTTTGTATAGCAATTATGTATATTACTCTGTTTTTAGTGCTAATGTAATCACGAATGAAAGCAACTTATATAGACTACAGCGAAACCAACAGCTTTTCTAAGACACTTATTGCTTATTTAAATCAGGATGAAGCTTTAGTTCCCTTTATCGGGAATTGGCCAACTTTCGCTGGTTTTGAAAAGCAAATTAATGAAAAAAAACCTTTTCTTTCGCGTACGCTTTTAGTTGATCGATTAAAAGCACAATATGGCGATTTACTAGAATCCGCTCCTCACGTTGCAGCAAACATTGATAAATTACTTGCTGATAACGCATATACCATTACAACGGGACATCAACTCAATATTTTTACTGGTCCATTATATTTTATCTTTAAAATCATAACAGCTATTCGTTTAGCAGATGATCTTAAAGTCAAGTTTCCAGAGAAAGAATTTGTTCCTGTTTATTGGATGGCTACGGAAGATCATGATTTTGCGGAAATAAACCATACGAAATTGTCAGGTAAAAAAATTGTTTGGGATACTCCCGCTGTTTCAGCTACAGGAAGAATGGATACGGATTCTATTGTTCAGGCGGTGAAGCAGTATACCGGTGTTTTAGGGCTTTCTGAGCATTCTTGTAAACTTGCCTGTATTGTTGAGAATGCTTATCTCAAGCATGATAATTTAGCCGATGCTACCCGATATCTTGTACATGAATTGTTTAAGAAATTTGGCCTGCTTATTATTGATGCTGATGACAAGGCGTTAAAAACCGTTTTTAAACCGATCATAACAGAAGATATTTTAACTGAAAAAAGCTTTAAAGCAATAGAAGAGACTTCTGAGTCTTTGGAAAAAGCCGGTTTTGCCACACAGGTGCATGCTCGTGAAATCAATTTTTTCTATCTGACAGATGAATTTCGCGAACGTATTGTTTTAAATGCTGATGGCCGTTATGAGGTTTTACATCAGGATATTTACTTTACAAAAGCGGAGCTTGAAAAGGAAATAGATACATACCCAGAAAGATTCAGTCCGAATGTGGTTATGCGTCCTATGTACCAGGAAATCATCTTACCTAATTTAGCTTATATTGGTGGTGGGGCAGAAATGGTTTATTGGATGCAGCTAAAAGCAAATTTTGATCAATATGGAATTGATTTTCCAATTTTAATACCACGTAATTCTGCCATGATTACTGAAGATAATGTGGTGTCTAAGATTTTTAGACAGGATCTTACTTTTAAAAGTATATTCCGGGATAGTGAAATTCTAAAGAAGGAATTTGTGCGTCGGCAAACGAAACATCGTTTAAATCTAAATGATGAATGGATGGAGTTAAATGCCATATTCGGAAAAATAAAGCTTCGTACGCACAAGATAGATTCTAGTTTATCACCAAGTACGGAAGCGATTAAAGCACGGTTAAAAAAAGCTATTAATAATCTGGAAAAGAAATTAATGCGTGCCGAAAAGCGGAATCATAAAGATGCATTGTCTAATATCGACCATATCAAAGAACGTCTGTTTCCCGGTGGTGGATTGCAGGAACGGTCTGAGAATTTTGGTCTTCTCTATGTTAAATATGGAGATACCTTATTCGATGAACTTTATAAGCATTTTAATCCATTGGATTTTAAGTTTACGATACTCTATTAAAAGTCAGCTCAAAGCTGACTTTTTTCATTTATAATTTGATAACACACAGTTCAGTTCTAGTTAACAGGGGGTGGTTAGATTTGTTGCATAACAATGTAACAAAATACTAGATGAAAGAATTTCTACTCACAACATGTTTAACTGTCATTGGTACTGGTTTGTATGCGCAGACAACTCAGGCTGGTTTTGCTGGAAAGATTACAGACGAGCACGCTAAAGGTGTTCAAGGCGCTTCTGTAGAGGTTCGAAATGAATCGACAGGCTTCACCACAAAAACATCTACCAATGCAAATGGCGATTATAATTTTAAAGAGCTGCCATTGGGCGGTCCTTATATATTGAAAGTTTCCTATGTTGGATATGGTGAACAGGTTCGGACCGGATATAATTTAAATCAGGGAGATCTTATCCGAGTTAATATTCCCATTCAAAATTCTTCAAATGTTCTGGAGACAGTCGAGATTAAAGGCACAAACACATTAAAAAATCAAATTGAAAATTTGGGTGCAGCGACCTCGGTTACGGCAAAAGATATCGCGAAGCTACCGGTTAACGGGCGGAATTTCACGTCATTAATGGATCTTTCCCCCTTAAGTAAAGGTGATAATATTGGTGGTCAACTGGGCTCCTCCACAAACTTTACGATAGATGGTATGAATGCAAAGAATCCGACATCTGCAGGTTCGACAACAAGCAGAAGTGGCGCACCATTTTCGATTTCTATAGAGGCAGTTCGTGAGTTTAAGGTGGTGACCAACCAATATGATGTGACTTATGGTAGAGCTGGCGGCGGTACAGTTAGTGCTGTTACGAAGCAGGGAACCAATAAAACACAGGGTAGCGCCTGGATTTATTCTCGAGCTGACTGGTTGTCCAGCCCCTACACGATTGACGGTAAAAAACGGACCAATGATTTTTCGACTTATCAGTATGGCTTTACATTAGGTGGGCCTATCATAAAAGATAAATTACATTATTTTGTTGCTTGGGATCATCAAAAGGATGCACGACCTTTAATTATTGCAGATATTACTTCGACTCTTGATGAGGAGCGATTTAAAATCACCCAAGATAATTTAAATGCATTTGTTGATATCGGACGTGAAAAATATGGATTGAGTAATGACCGTCAGTTTGGTTCTTTTGACAAGAAAAGAAATTCAGACGCGGTATTTGGTCGGATTGATTGGCAGATTAATAATAGTAATTTGTTAACGATCCGTAATAACTTTACCAGCGATATCAATAAACTGGGTCTACAGGATAATAAACCGATTACGCTATACGAGTCTTATGGTAATGACAAGAATATTGATAATAGTTTTCTGGCTACGCTAAGAACGTCTGTTTCGTCAAATATTACTAATGAACTGAAATTACAACACTTATATACGTATCAAAACAGTAGTCCTGGAGATCAGTTGCCTAGCCAGAATATTCCAAGAGCGATTGTGGAGAATATTGTTTCTAAAGTTGGAAATAATGATCTCAAAACAACCGTTCAGTTAGGGGGACATCGTTTTGCACAGGAATCTTTTAAAAATAATGTCTTCCAGTTAGTCAATAATTTATATTATAACACGGATAAGATCAATTATACATTCGGTGTTGACCTGATGTATACGCATGCTAGTTCTGTTTACGGAAGTGAAGTAAATGGCCGTTTTCATTTTGGAGCCAGTGATACTAGAACGGCACTACAAAATTTTCAAGACAAGAAAGCTTATAACTTTTATAGAGAGGTGCCGTTAGTTTCGGATCCTATGGTCGTTGGCAAGATCTTCAATGCTGGATTGTATGGACAGATGCAATCCAAGTTGGCGGCAGGTTTAGATTTGGTTGCAGGTTTACGTTTTGATTACGGTCACTATCCGACATCACCTTTAAATGAAGAACTATTGAAAGAGGTTGGTGTACGTACAGATCATAAACTAAAGTCTCTTGTGATACAACCGCGTTTTCAGATGACATGGGATGTGAATGAAGGACATAAGGATTTCTTCCGAATCGGAGCAGGTATATTCGCATCGGACATCAACAATTACATGACGATCAATAACCTAACATTTGACGGTAAGCACTTTGCTACTGTTGATGTCCGTGGAAATGATGTACCTACCCCGGATTTTGTACAATACCGTAAAGATCCTTCTTCGACTCCCACTTTAGCACAATTTCAAGTCCCAACTATTAATACCTATGGACCTGATGCTAAAATACCCGTAGTTTATAAAGCAAATGCTTCTTACACGCATTTCTTTACTGAAAAATTGAAAGCAGGAATTTCGGCCTACATGAACCTCGGCCGTAATAATTATATGTATGTGGATCGTAATATGGTGAAGGATCCATTCTTTAGATTAGCGAATGAAGATAACCGGGGAGTTTTTGTGCCGGTATCGGCTATTGTAAATGGAGAATCGGACTGGAAGCAGGGACGTATATCTAATAAATTTGGTCGTGTTCTGGAGTTAAATTCGGAGGGTAAGGTGAATCAGTTTGCAGTGGTTTTAGACGCAAGTTACCAATACTATAAGGATGGTTCTATCTCGGTAAGCTATACATGGAACGATGCAAAAGATAACACATCTTACAATGGTAATGTGGCGAATACTGCGACACTATCTTTGGCCGTGAAAGATGATCCGAGAGATTTGAGCAATATGACGTACTCGAACAATCAATTCCGTAATAAGGTGGTTATTTATGGAACATTGCCTACTTTTTATGGAGTTAGTGTAGGCGTACGTTATTCAGGTATCGGTGGAACACGTTATAGTTTGCTTGCGGGGGGTAATATCAATGGCGATTTTGTTGCAGGTGATAATGATCTAGCGTATATTTTTGATCCTAATAACACGAAGACTCCGACGAATCTGGTTGATGGTTTACAGGCATTATTGAATAACCCGAATGCGAGCCAGAGTTTAAAGGATTACATTAAAAAATATGAAGGAGCAATGGCTCAACGAAACGGTGGAATTAATGGTTTTTATGGTCTAATTGATTTACGTATTGCAAAGAAGTTTAACCTATATAAATCTCATGCCTTGGAAGTATCTGCGGATTTATTTAACGTTGCCAATTTATTTAAGAAAACTTGGGGAATCAATGAATCTTTAGGGAATCAAGCGTTGTATTCTTTGGGTGTTAAAGCAGCGAACGGAAATCCTGCTTTACCTGCATTTGATGCGGCGAAGCAACAGTTTAATTATAACCTTAACAATACAGGGGTTGTAAACCCTTCTGGAAATCCATATCAATTTCAATTAGGTTTACGTTACTCTTTCTAATATTTCAACTTATATGAGGGTCTTTTCAAAATGAGAAAAGGCCCATTTTTATGATTTTATTTTGATATGGGTGATAAGCGAACTGACATCGTGCATAACGAGCACTTGTTATCAGGATTTATGTCGGGTAACATAGAATCTTGTTCTAGATGATGAAATTGAGCTTAAATTTTGTGTGCAGATGAGATCGCAAACGATTGTTTTGTATGGGTATTCTAATAATTATTTTTACAGACATAATCTGCTTTTTTTAGGACTTGAAAAAATGTATCTTTGCACATCCAAAAAGCAGCTGTTTTGCTATTATTTTTAATAAAACCAAAAAAGGTAAGAATCTAGCGAAAGGCACTAATTTTTTGCACACATGAGTAACATACATTTTCAAGAAAAATTTGAAGATCGTCACAACGGACCAAGATCGGTTGAAACGAGAGAAATGTTGGAATTTTTAGGCGTTGACTCGCTTGACCAACTTATTGAGCAAACTGTTCCTGCACAGATTCGTGCAAAACAAGCTTTACAATTGCCTGCTGCTTTAAGCGAAGTCGCTTATTTGAAAAGGGTAAAACAAATTGCAGAAAAAAATAAAGTTTTCAAGTCTTATATCGGACAAGGTTATTTTGATGTGATTTTACCAGGTGTTATTCAAAGAAACGTCTTTGAGAATCCAGGATGGTATACACAGTATACACCTTATCAGGCAGAGATTGCACAAGGTCGTCTTCAGGCTTTGTTAAATTTTCAAACGGTTATTTGTGATTTAACAGGATTAGAGATCGCGAATGCGTCTTTATTAGATGAAGCTACTGCTGCCGCTGAAGGTATGTTTATGCTTTACTCGGCTCGTAAAAACAAAGCGGCTAATGTTTTCTTGGTTTCTGAAAATGCTTATCCACAAACGATCGATGTATTAAGAACTCGTGCATTATCTTTTGGAATTGAACTTCGTATTGAAGCTATTTCTGAAGACAGTTTAACGGATGATGTATTCGCTGCATTTGTTCAATATCCTGCTGCAGATGGTTCAATTATAGATTATAAAGCTTTTACTGCTGCTGCGCATGCCAAAAACATTACTGTTTGTGCCGCTGCAGACTTAATGAGTTTAACGTTATTAACTCCTCCGGGAGAATGGGGTGCTGATGTTGTTGTTGGTAATTCGCAACGTTTCGGTGTACCAATGGGTTTCGGTGGTCCTCACGCTGCTTTTTTCGCAACTAAAGACGCTTTTAAGCGTAATATTCCAGGCCGTATTATCGGTGTTACGACAGATTCTAATGGCAATTACGCATTGCGTATGGCATTACAGACTCGTGAGCAGCATATCCGTCGTGATAAAGCATCATCTAATATCTGTACTGCACAGGCTTTATTAGCAATTATGGCGTCATTCTATGCCGTATATCATGGTCCTCAGGGAATCAAGAATATTGCTAGCCGTATTCACGATTTGGCTCAATTGTTAGACCAAGCTGTTCAACAGTTGGGTTATACGCAATTGAACAAAAACTACTTTGATACTGTTCGTTTTGAATTAGGTGGTGAAGTTGCTGGATTAAAATCTGAGGCTTTAAATAACGAAATGAACTTCAATTATGTAGGTTCTGTTGTAGGGATCTCTATTGATGAGTCAACGACTTATGAAGACATTTTAACGATTGTAAAAGTATTTGCTAAAGTAAAAGCTAAAAATTTGGCTGATGTTGATTTCGAATCTATCGAGGCATCTTTAACATCAGCTCTTCCTGCTGATTTGGTTCGTACTTCTGATTACTTAACACACCCAGTTTTCAATAGCTACCACTCAGAGAGTGAGATGTTACGTTACATCAAATCTTTGGAAGCAAAAGATTTATCATTATGTCATTCTATGATTCCATTGGGATCATGTACAATGAAATTGAATGCTACTGCTGAAATGACTCCAGTTACATGGGCTAACTTCGGCGGTTTACATCCATTCGCTCCTGCAGATCAAACTTCTGGTTATATGCAGTTGATCGGTGAGTTGAATGATTGGTTATCTGAAATTACAGGTTTTGCTAAGATGAGTTTCCAACCAAACTCTGGTGCTCAAGGAGAGTATGCCGGTTTAATGGTTATTCGTGCTTACCATGAAAGTCGTGGAGACCATAACCGTAACATCTGTTTAATTCCTGCTTCCGCTCACGGTACAAACCCTGCTTCCGCTTCTATGGCTGGATTGAAAGTTGTGGTTGTTAAATGTGATGATCGTGGTAACATTGATGTTGAGGATTTAAAAGTAAAAGCAGCAGAGCATGCCGCGAATTTAAATTCATTTATGGTGACTTATCCATCTACGCATGGGGTATTTGAAGAACCTATTATTGAAATCTGTGAAATTATCCATGCAAATGGTGGACAGGTTTATATGGATGGAGCGAATATGAATGCGCAGGTTGGTTTAACAAGCCCTGGTCGTATCGGTGCTGACGTTTGTCACCTGAACTTACATAAGACGTTCTGTATCCCTCACGGTGGTGGTGGTCCTGGTATGGGTCCAATCGGTGTTGCAGCACACTTAGTACCTTTCTTACCTAATCACGAAGTGGTTGAAGTTTCTGGTCAAGAGGGTATCACTGCAGTATCTGCGGCGCCATTTGGTTCTGCTTCTATCTTAATTATCTCGCATGCTTATATCGCAATGATGGGTGGAGATGGATTAACGAACGCTACAAAAACTGCAATTTTAAATGCAAATTATATTAAAGCTCGTTTGGAAAACCACTACCCAGTATTATATTCTGGTGTAAATGGACGTTGTGCACACGAGATGATCTTAGATTGCCGTGCATATAAAAATGTGGGTGTTGAAGTTGCTGATATCGCAAAACGTTTGATGGATTATAGTTTCCATGCTCCAACAGTTTCTTTCCCTGTAGCGGGTACTTTGATGGTTGAGCCTACTGAGTCTGAGTCTAAAGCTGAATTAGATCGTTTCTGTGATGCTTTGATCGCTATTCGTCAAGAAGTTGCTGCGGTTGAAGCGGGTGATGTAGATCAGGCTGATAACGTATTGAAAAATGCGCCTCATACTGCATCTGTTGTAACTGCTGACGAATGGACTAGATCTTATTCTCGCCAAACAGCTGCGTATCCTTTAGCTTATTTAAAAGATCGTAAGTTCTGGCCTTCTGTTGGCCGTGTAAACGATTCACAAGGAGATAGAACATTAATTTGTTCATGTCCTTCTATTGAAGAGTACGCAGAAGCTTAATCAAAAATATAATAAAATAAAAAAGCCTTCATCTAATACAGATGAAGGCTTTTTTTTGTAAAAGGTAATATTGAGCATGTCATCTTTAGGATCTTGCTCATGATGGATGGTGGACAGTTCAATACCTTAACTTTTTGAGGAAGTAAGATTAAATATAATTCATTTGTAGCGGCAGCAGAGAGAGGATCGTCATAGCTAAATGATGAATCTCAAAAAAGGTAAAAGAAAGAAGATGTCTGATATATGATGCAATTATAATTGTAAATAAAACAAATTTATCTAAGTTTGTTTTGTGTTTTAATGAAAATCCAAGTTCAAGTTTACATGACTTAACTAACGACGCGGATTGTCTTTTTTGTGCAGCATCAATAATGATGATATCATTTTTGTGAATAGCTTGCTGACGGAATATTTACTGGACGGAAAGGCAAGATGTTGGAATACGTATTTATCATGCATAAATGAGATGAAGTGCTTCTGAAGTAATTATATTAATAATGAAAGTAAAATCAACAATAACTTTTTTAGTGATGACAGCGCTATTTGCTTCCTGTTCGACAGGTAAGTATGCCGCAACTGAGAAAGTCTATAAGAAAAAAGCAAAGTTACTTGCCAAAGAATATGCTACAAGTCCTGTTATCAACCAAGCTATCGGTAAATTACCGCTATCGGTTGAAAAAGAATGGATCTCATCGATAAACTTTGGGATTCGCAAACCAAACTATGTTGTGATTCATCATACTGCTCAGGATTCACTGGGACAGACCATACGTACCTTTCATTCTGAAAAAGCGGGTGTAAGTGCTCATTATGTTGTTGGCCGTACCGGTAAAGTGGTGCAGATGGTCAATGATTATTATCGTGCACATCATGCAGGAATTGGTAAATGGGGTAATGATACGGATCTAAATTCTTCTTCTATTGGAATTGAATTAGATAATAATGGAACAACAGATCCTTGGACAGATGCACAGATTAATGCGCTGACCGAGTTACTTTCGTATCTTAAAGTGAAATATAACATCCCTCAAGCAAACTTCATTGGTCATATGGACTTAGCTCCAACTCGTAAAAATGATCCATCACGATTTCCCTGGAAGGTATTAGCAGATAAGGGTTTCGGTTACTGGTACGAAGAATATCTGGAAACTCCACCAATTGATTTTAATCCAAAACTGGCTTTGAGAATTATTGGTTACGATGTAAAGAATTTGGATGCAGCTATTAAGGCTTTTAAACAGCATTACATCCAGACGAATGCAAATGTCGCTACGCTGAAGGAAAATGATCTGAAGATATTGTATTCGATCTATAAAAAGTTCTTATAACAATAAAGAGCTCCAAATTTTGGAGCTCTTTATTGTTATTGTGACATCTATACCGTCTTAACATATTTGATATCGTAATTTTCAATGTCTATGATGTAGCCATTTTTAATTAAGAAATCAAATAATGGTTTGGCTTCTTCAGAAACGGCCATATTTTTTGTGGTGATAATCTTATTTTCTTTTTTCAATAAGTATGGATATGCATATAGCTTGATATTCTTATTGAACATTCCCGAAATATAGGAAAGAAGTTCATTGGTGTAATGCTCCTTGTTGTAATTATCCGAATTAAAGATATTTCTTAAATTGGAAACGTTGGTCGCAATACCAATATTTTTTGGTTTGAAATTATTGATAAACTCAGCAAGATGATTATTTCTTCTGAAATTGCTGACGATGATATTATTGCCCGTTGAACATAGCTCTTCGGCACGGTGTGCAAATTCTTCCAGATCTTTATCCGTAATGATATGATCCTCTTCAAGTACATTGCCCATTAATACCTCTATCAGGACTACTGTGTTTTCTGATGTTGCGCCTGTGTTTTTCTTAAATTGATCTACAGCAAGATTGAATAGATCAAAGTTAGGAAGAGATTTTTGTCTATATTTTGTTCTTAGAAGAATGATATTCTTTTTGTAAAGGTAATCTTTTATCTGTGCGGCTTTGCCATCTGGTTTAAAGATTGCGGCCTTTGCAAAACCTTTAGCAATGAGGTATAAATTGATCAATCTTTCATTGACATTTTCAAACAACGGGCCAGTTACTTTTACAAGATCAATTTCTACAGAGCCTACAGATAGATTGTCGACTAATGACTCAATCATCGTCTGCACGTTATCGGTATAATAATAGGCTGCGAAAAGGAGGTTGACTCCAATGATACCCAATACTTTTTGTTGTAGCTGGTTGTCGCTATCTAGCAGTCTTACGTGTATAATGATATCGTTGGTAGGGCCGTCGACTTCGTGTTGAAATCTGACACCAATCCAACCATGAGGTTCATTTGTTTTTGTAAAGTTTAGCGTAGTAACGGTATCGGCAAAAGCGAAGAACTTTTTGTTACAGTATTTTTCACCATGTAAGCGCTTGGTTAATAAATCGAATTCGTGTTTTAGCATTTTCGTTAAGCGCGTGCGGCTTACATATCTGCCATCCTCTTCTTCTCCGTAGATGGCATCGCTAAAAGTCATGTCGTAAGCCGACATTGTTTTGGCGATTGTTCCAGATGCCGCCCCTGCATTGAAAAAGTTACGTGCAACTTCTTGACCCGCTCCAATTTCAGCAAAGGTGCCGTAAATCTCCGGATTCAGATTTATTTTCAGTGCTTTTCTTTTGGTTTCAAATATTTCTCTTACCATGGTACAAAGGTACAAAAAATGATAGCCTGCAGAAAAGGAATGGGAGGGAAGATGATATTTGATCAATTTATAACAAAAGGGTTATTTTGATATCAAAATAACCCTTTTGTTACTGGTCTGTATGAAATTTTAATTTAAATATGCTTAAAATATTTTCAATTTGTGAAAGGCATAAAATAAGGCTGAACTTTGAAGTGCCTGACCAAATTTATTTTGCAACAGCAATTCTTTTGCTTCCTCGATAGAAATCAAATAAACATCTATTTGCTCACTTTCATCTAGGTCTTGCTCCTGGATCTTCTTTCCTCCCTGCATGAGGTAAGTATGTGTAATATTTTTACTTGTAGCAGGGTTGGCATAGAGTTCCGCAATTTTTTCAATCTTGGTAAAAGAATAACCTGTCTCTTCAAGCATTTCTCGCTCCGCTGTAAATTGTGGATCTTCTCCTTCTTCCATCGTTCCTGCCGGTATTTCAAGAATAACCTCGCCGGCAGCGTGTCTATATTGTTTGATGACGATCAACTTATTGTCTTCCGTTATACCGACCATATTGACCCAGTTTGGATATTCTAGCACATAGTAATGATCATTAATACTGCCGTTAGGCAACTCACAGGTATCCCTTCGTAAGGTAGCCCAAGGTGCTTTCGAGATATATTCTGATGATAGTAATTTCCACTTTTCCATTCGTACGATTAAATAATATCGGCCATCATTCGGTCCACTTTTGTGGCTAACTCTTTTTGGAGCTGTTCATAGAGTGATTTAGCTGTTAATGGTGCTTTTACTGAACAATAAAATTTTATTTTAGGTTCTGTTCCTGATGGTCTCGCAGAAATAACATCACCATCTACAGTGATAAATTGTAAGACGTCCGATTTCGGGAGATCAATGACTTTTTTAGTACCGGTGGCTATATCTATGGCGACCGAATTTTCATAATCACGAACTTCTACAACAGCTATGCCTCCTAAAGATTTAGGCAAATTGGCACGCAGGTTACTCATCATTGCTTTGATTTCTTCTGCACCAGCTTTACCTTTTTTAGTTAATGAAACTAATTTTTCTTGGTAGCATCCAAATTCTTGATACAGGTCAAGGAGAACTTCATATAAAGATTTGCCTTTCGATTTGTAATAGGCGGTCATCTCTGCTAAGAATGCGCATGCATTTGGGGCATCCTTATCACGCACAAGACTTCCGACTAAGTAACCATAGCTTTCTTCTCCGCCAACTAAATATGTCGCTGAATCGCCTAATTTGGTCATTAGTTCGCCAATATATTTGAATCCAGTTAAGGTCTCATAGTAAGGTACATTAAAATGGTTGGCAATTTCAGCTTGAAGATTTGTTGTGACGATTGTTTTTACAACATAAGGATTGTTATTAAGTTGATTTTGTTCTTTTTTAGAACTTAATACATAATAAACTAGTAGACTACCGATCTGGTTACCGTTCAGTAATTGAAAATTACCTTTATCGTTTTTAACTGCGATTCCAACGCGATCAGCATCAGGATCTGTTGCGAGTACGAGATCAGCATCCAGCTCTTCACCTTTTCTTTTGGCCAATGCCATAGCATCTTCTTCTTCTGGATTAGGATAAATAACTGTTGGAAAATTACCATCTGGAGTGGCTTGTTCTTCTACAATGGAAACATTGTTAAATCCCCACGCTTCCAATAATTTTGGAACAATTGTAATTCCTGTTCCATGAATAGGAGAAAATACGATTTTAAGATCTTTTTGAGCTTCTACAGCCTCCGGGTGGATACTTAATTTTTTATTTTCATTAATGTAAATTTCATCAATTTCATCTCCTACAGGTATAATATTTTCTGGAATTGGCTGAAATGATATTTGCGAAACGCTATGGATAGCATTAACTTCTGTAATGACATTTGTATCGTGCGGAGCTGTTAATTGGCATCCGTCGTTCCAATAGGCCTTGTAGCCATTATATTCTTTTGGATTATGTGAGGCGGTAAGCATGACACCACTTTGGCAGCCAAAGTGACGGATTGCAAATGATAGTACAGGTGTTGGACGCAGTTCATTAAATAAATATACTTGGATTCCATTTGCCGCAAATACATCAGCCACCAGTGTTCCTAGGCTTTGCGAGTTGTTGCGGCTGTCGTAAGCTACAGCTACTTTAATGACCTGATTTGGAAATTGCTTTTTTAGATAGTTTGCCAACCCCTGAGTTGCTTTACCGATGGTATACTTATTTATCCTATTGGATCCTACACCCATGATGCCACGTAAACCTCCTGTACCAAATTCTAAATCTTTATAGAATGAATCTGTTAGTTCAGTTACTTCGTTGTTATCAATTAAAATTTGTAAAGCAGCTCTTGTTGCTTCATCGTATTCTGAGCTAAGCCATTGGTTGACTTTTGCTTGTAATTCCTGATCCAGACTATTCATTGTTATTGTGAATTTAAACTGTCAAATTAAATATTTTTTAGGAATGTAATGCTTTTAATGTGAAATAAATCGTTATTGTTAGGCATCACATCCACCATAAGCACGATCAAGTACCGTAAATATCCACTTACCATTTTTATTTGTGATGTGGAAGATAAGTGGAGCGTTTTTATCGGTTAGTATGACGCGGTAACTTTTAGCTTCTAAAGCTTTTAGTTTTTGAATCTCAGCATTTGATATTTTAGCATCCGAGATCTCGTTCATGAATTTTGCGGTATGCGATAGTTCTGTTGGATGTTGTTTGTTATTACAAAATAACCCCTTTTTATTCCAGGCCTCTTTTCCGCAGTCATATACCGGCAATTGCCCTATCGTAACCTTTCCTAAGAAATTGGTATGCGGATAAGGGTAATAATCGGGTATTGGATGATTGAAATCAAAAGCCACAGCATGTGTATAGATGGCTTGCACTCCAGGTCTATAGATGGTGTAATAACCGATCGTTTTTTCAATATAATTGTTTAACGCCTTGGAATCCTGTTTGTTAAATGCTTGAATAATATTCATTATGGCCGCGTCTAATGATTCGCCCTGTGGTGCTTGTTCTTGGATCGTATCTGTTGAATCTGATGGGATCGTCAGTGTATCTTTTGCTATCGTATCGATAGAATCCAGTTGACTTTCCTTTTTCTCAGCAGTTCTATTGCAACTGCTGAAAAGAAAAACTGCAATGAGCCAGACTCCCAATATTTTTTTCACCATGGTTATTATCATCTACTTGAGCGGATTTTTATTAATCCGAGTTAATTACAAAAATAGAACAACGGTTGCTTTATTCAAATACGTTGTACGTTAATCTTAAATTAATTGACTTATTTAGTTTTGTTCGTTAAATTGTGTATGATTGTTTTTAGAATACTACGTGTTGAGGGCTTCCACCATTGCTCTAATATTTTTTCAATCGTTTCTTCCTCTTTTGCGCCGAGGTTTTCTAGAAGTTCTTTTCTGAAGTTCAATTTGCAGGTTTTCCATGTTTCTTTATCAAACTGGGTTACTGATTTGATCTTGCGTAAAGCGGCGGTGTGAATTGCATTTGCTGGCACGACTTCATCAACAAGACCTACTGTAAGGGCTTCTTGTGGTGACAGTAATTTTCCCTCAAGTAAAAAGCGATAGGCATTCCCTTTCCCTAGCCAAAAGCTATAAAGGTGAAATATACTTTCTGGTACAATTAATCCAACTGGAATTTCGTTTAGGCCGATAATAAAATTTCCTTCTGCCATGATCCTATAATCACAACAGATTGCGATAACACATCCTCCTGCAGGGCTATGGCCGGAAATTGCGGATACAATTGGTTTTGGAAACGAAGCCAGATCTCGTGTTGTTTTGAAAAAGAGTGACCAGAAGGCTCTGATTTCGGTTTCATTGTATTCATATAATGTGATCAGATCTAAACCGGCGCTGAAAAAACCTTCTTTGCCATGAATGATAACACCTTCAATAGCCACATCTGATTTTAAATCGTGTATACAAGCATTTAGTTCTTCAAGCAGCACCGTATCCATTGCATTGGATTTTCCTCGGTCTAAAAATATGTTCGCGATACGGTCTTCCGTTTTGATTTGTATATGTTTCATATGTAATTATTTTTTTTAAAAAGGCCATATGGAATATCCAAAGTATTTTCATTGGTGTTTGTGCAGTTTGTACTACATGGATATTTCATAAGATTTCTGTTCTTGTAAATTTATTCAACCACATTTATATTAATTTCTTTCCTGCCTATCTTTCCATTGAAGTCAATACCTTCCAAAATTATTGTATATGGACCTTTTTCGTCCGAAGTATAAAAATCGAAGCTTGCTTTTCCAACTTGATCGGTAATGATGTTGGGTTCCCAGTGTATTGTCGTTCTTAAATCTGAAACTATTTTTGATACATCTTTTGCTTCATAGCTCGGTTTATAAAATGTTCGACTCAGGTTAAAGCCTTTCGGTATAATGGTACGAATGCCTGTTGGTTTAAATGCAGTTGTAGCGCCATTGCCTCTTTTTGTTGTGATTACAATTAAACCATTGCCTCCATATGAACCATAGATTGCAGTATGATTAATGTTTCTCAGGACCTCAATACTCCCTACATCCGCGGCACTTAACATCGAGATCTGATCACCTTCGATGTACATGCCGTCGAGGACAACCTGCATAGGTCCGTTGCCTCGGGTATTGTAAGGTACACCGTTCCTCCACATCACACCTGTGAGTCGTCCGACTAGACATTGTTCTAATGTACTGCAGTTTGACAGATCCTCTTCTGTAAGTACTTGATCGGCATTGCCTGGTCCATTTAAGTTACTTGAATTGGCAACGGCCTTTTTTATTGCTGTGCGAGTAATTTTAACTTCTTCGAGTTGTATGGAGCGCTGTTTGAGTCCAGCGGCTTCTAGCTGTGCAAAGTAGGCTTGTGCATTTTTTATATTTCCTAAGTATTTGGTGTTAATATTGTTCAGTACTTCAGGTAAATTTTTATTGACACCAGTTGCTGGTTCCTCGATTTCATCAAGCTCAATGTCCAGTCTATTTTTATCTTTATCGGATTTTGCCGTCATAATGAATTTAATACTGTCGGTAAATAACAGGTCATCAAAAGAAAATTTTCCAGCTTCGTTTGTTAGCGTATCAATAGCGGCAGTCATGTTGGTTGTAGGGATCAGAGTAACTGTTGCTTTTGGCACAACCGCTTTTCTACCAAGTTTTTTTATTGTTCCTGATATGGATATATTTTTTTCAAAATTATATTTTGGATCAGATACTTCATCTATTTTTGCCCAGTCTAATTTTCTCCACCCTTGTATCAGCATCAGATTATCCAGATCACTTTTTTTAATGTCTTTACTATCTGAAAAATAATAGTTGGGGTTTTCTATGAATCCATTTATTTCCGAACTTAAGAGCAAGGACGTATATATGCTGGATCTATAGGGAGTATCAATCTGGGTTTTATTGCTATTAACAACTGATGCTGATAATGAACCAACCCGAATGGAGTCTATGGTGTTTCCGCTTAAAACGCTAATGTTTACTTTTTGACGGGTTCCATAAGTGGGTTTATCAGCGGTTGCTTCGATAGGAAGAATCTTATCAGACCGATAGTTGAAAATCATTCGTTCTAGTAAAGGCTTTAGGGTTGCATCCAATATGGATAACTGTATAACTCCTTGAGGCAGATTTTGTCTGGGGATGGAAAAAAGGACTTCGTTTTTATTCAATTTTTGCTTGGAAACATGAAAGGTGTTTCCATTATATTGGGCGATAAGATAGATTTCTTGCTGATTGATTTGATCAGGGCTAGCATTAACCTGTACAAAGACCCTGTCTTCAGTAAGATTGCCCACATTCATGTTTAGTCCTGACATGCTGATTGTCGGAAAAGGTGTTTCTGTTTTAGTGCCGTCGGTAAATGTCGCTATGGCTGTATATTTTAATTTTGCATCCAAAACAAAAGGATAGCTGACCATACCGAGCGGACTGGTTTCCATCTCGACTATCTTCTCCTTGTTGCTGTCCATAATGATAATGGTGCACTTTTCTCCCAGTCCTTTACTATTAAGAGCTTTAAAGCCTATTTTAGTGTGTAGTTGGTTTATAATGTTGCCTGATTCTGGTAGTATTTGCAGGCTGTTACTTGATTTATCTGCTGGAACGGTAAATGTTTTACGAATTATTATTCCGTCTATTGATTTAAAAGACAAATTGATGATTTCACCTGCGGGTATATCTTTAAGATCAATCAATAGCTGACCCTGCTGATCTGTTTTTTCGCGTGATGCTCTTTGTTTTCCATTCTTGAGATGGGTTTTGTAGTTAATATTAATTTCTGGCAGGGGAACTCCTGATAATGTTTTTAGTTTTATTGCATAGTATTTTTTCTCTCCATCGTAGATGATTTCATCACCGGTCATAATATTATCCGAACGACCGTTATAGATGGGCACTGTTTTGTCAAAGAAGTAGGCTGTACTATCATTTCTCATCCATTGTGTATAAGCGCGTATACGATAGGAGCCTTCTATGAGCGTGTCTGATAAGGTCAGATCAGCAATTCCTAAACCAGCGGTTAAGGGAATTTTTAAGGTATTCACTGTTTTGTTATCTGGAGATATTAAATCAATGTAGGCAACTTGGCTTACTCCGGATAAGAGGTTGTCTGGTGTAAGTGTGCAGTAAAGCTTCATCCAAATATTTTCACCAGCGGAATAGCTTTCTTTGTCCATATGAACATGGATTTTTTCTTTTGGATTTCTTGCAGCATAATTTCCTAATTTATCGATGAACTGTCGGATATCCGTTTGTCCTAATGACATAAAAGGAATTATGAATAATAAACTAAACAAGCTTGCCTTAAGATTCATACATTGAGGGTCAATAATTTGGAATAAATTACGAAAAATTATTAAATAATCCGTTGTTTCGAATTTGATATCAATGCAATTCGAAATTTTCTATCAATATTAGCTTAAAACAAATATCTTTGTGCTATGAATATCCTAATCATTGGTTCTGGCGGTCGTGAATCAGCCTTCGCCTACAAACTTTCGCAAAGTAAGCGTCTTCAAAATTTGTTTATTGCTCCTGGAAATGCAGGTACAGGTGCGTATGGTAAAAATGTAGCATTAAAAGTGACTGACTTTGACGGTATCGCAAGTTTTGTTCTTGAAAATGATGTCAACATGGTTTTGGTAGGCCCTGAGGAGCCTCTAGTAAAAGGTATTCATGATTATTTCTTGAACCGTGCCGATTTAAAACATATACCTGTTATCGGTCCACAGCAAGAAGGTGCGCAACTAGAAGGATCGAAAGATTTTTCTAAGCAATTTATGGACCGTCATGGTATTCCTACTGCCGCTTCACGTTCTTTTGATAAAACAAATTTGGAGGAGGGTCTTGCATATCTGGAAACTCAAAAGTTACCAATTGTATTGAAAGCTGATGGTTTAGCTGCTGGAAAAGGGGTGCTGATCTGTGAAACATTGGAAGATGCCAAGTTGGAACTGAAGGCGATGATCGCTGATTCTAAATTTGGTGCAGCGAGTGATGTTGTTGTTGTAGAAGAGTTTTTGAAAGGTATTGAATTGTCTGTTTTTGTTTTAACAGATGGTAACTCGTACAAAGTATTGCCTTCAGCTAAAGATTATAAGCGTATTGGAGAAGGGGATACTGGCTTAAATACAGGGGGAATGGGATCAATATCTCCAGTTCCTTTTGCTGATGAGGCTTTTATAAGTAAGGTTGAGGAGCGTATTATCAAGCCAACTGTTGAAGGATTAAAGAAAGATAATATTCCATATAAAGGATTTATTTTCATTGGCTTGATGAATGTTGACGGCGAACCATTAGTGATCGAATATAATGTGCGTATGGGTGATCCGGAAACAGAATCTGTTTTGCCACGTATTGAGTCCGATTTAATTGACTTATTAGAAGGTGTTGCTCAAGGTAATCTAGAAACACGCTCTTATACTGTTACTCCAAAAACGGCAGTAACTGTTATGCTGGTTGCTGGAGGATATCCTGGAAACTATGAGTCTGGTAAGGTGATTTCAAATATTGAAAATGTAAAAGAGTCGATTGTATTTCACGCAGGTACCAGCATGCAAGACGGTAATGTTGTGACTGCAGGAGGTCGTGTTATCGCAGTAACGACATTGCAGGATACGTTGTTTGATGCTTTGCAACAGGCAACTGCTGATGCAGGAAGAATCTATTTCGATGGTAAATATTTCCGCAGAGACATCGGTTTTGATTTGATTTAAAAAATTTTTCAATTCTTTTTTGGAAGATTAATAAAAATATCTATATTTGCATCTCCAAACAGGGAAATATCCTATTGGAGATGCCAAATGGCCCGTTCGTCTAGGGGTTAGGACGTTAGATTTTCATTCTAGAAACAGGGGTTCGATTCCCCTACGGGCTACGAAAGCGACTTAAGAAATTAAGTCGCTTTTTTTATGGCGCTATTTTTTATCATCGCTAGATGTTTCTTGGTTAAAATTGATGAAATGCAGGTAAAAAAGTACTATTTTAGAACTAGATAAACCACAGGATCAATATACCATGATATTAAAATGTTCTATTATTGCCATTAGTTTTTTATTTGCATCGGTTGCTGTTTATACAAGAAGCAAGGGGACGCGTTCGTGATTTTGGAATCCAGATTGGGATTTTGGAAACAGGTCGATACAATGCAATTACTGATGTACAGGGGGTGAAAGTTGGGCATACAACATTAATTGAAGGAAGTGATATTCGGACAGGGGTAACTGCTATTATTCCACATGGTGGAAATATTTTTCAAAATAAGGTTCCAGCTGCGGTATATGTTGGAAATGGTTTTGGGAAATCAATGGGACTTTCTCAGATCAAGGAGTTAGGCAATATTGAAACCCCAATTTTATTAACCAATACATTGAACGCTCCTTTGGTGGCTAATGCTGTTATCGACTATGTTCTTGCTCAAACGGGAAATGAAAAAGTGAAGTCTGTAAATACCATGGTGGGTGAAACCAATGACGGTGGATTGAATGATATCAGAGGGCGTCATGTAACAGCAGAACATGTTATTGAATCGATCCGAAATGCACATTCTGGCCTGGTTAAGGAAGGTAATGTCGGTGCGGGTACTGGAACGGAATGTTTGGGATTTAAAGGCGGCATTGGGACATCTTCCAGGAGACTGCCAATATCTAAAGGTGGCTATACAGTTGGTGTATTGGTACAAACAAATTTTGGAGGAGTACTGGATATTAACGGGGCGCCAGTAGGACGAGAGTTGAATAATTTTTATATGCGAGATCCTAAAAATAATTATAAGGCGGATGGGTCTTGTATGATTATCATTGCGACAGACGCTCCTTTATCGGCGCGCAATCTAGAACGTTTAGCAAAACGGTCTTATTTAGCGTTCGGAAATGTGGGGTCTTTTTCTTCTAACGGCAGTGGAGATTATTCAGTTGCTTTTTCTACTTATGCGGGCAATCGTATTTCTCATGAAAGTGAAGGGCAGATCCTGAGCTTGACAGAACTGAAAAATGACGCGATGTCTCCTCTCTTTATGGCGGTCTGGGAAGCAACAGAAGAGGCTATTCTAAATTCGATGTTTATGGCAACGGATATGAAAGGTGCTAATAACTCGTTTTTACCGGCCTTACCGATCAAACAAACGCTTGAAATCATGAATAAATATAATGCACTAAATTATGATCGATTACCTAAAGCAATGCGGGATTAAGCAATTTCTTCTTTTTATTATTTTGATGATTGTAAAATCGGGTTTTGCTCAACAAAATGAAATAGCGGTAATTGCTTCCAAAATTGGTGTACCTGGATTATCGGTAGTACATGTCGATAAAGAGGGTAAAGTTAACTCCTATGTATACGGAGTCAAGAAATTTGGAAAAAAATCACTTATTGATGCTGAAACGACATTTCAGGCTGCTTCTTTGACTAAGGTTCTTTCTGCGTATGTATTTTTTAGATTTTACGATCGAGGTTTGATTAATTTGGATACACCTCTTTCTGAATATTTTGATTACGATCGACTTAGAGACACGAAAGATGGAAATAAAATAACGGCAAGAATGGTTTTGACGCACCATAGCGGACTATTGAATTGGGAAGGAGATGTGGGAACTGCGACGTGGTACAAGACGCCACTTCATACACAGTTTACTCCTGGTGAAGATTACCTTTATTCTGGTGAAGGCTTTTTTTATCTTCAACGTGTATTGGAGCATCTTACTGGCAAAGCATTTCAGACTTTGGTTGAGGAAGAGGTATTCATTCCTTTTGCAATGAAACGGTCTCAAATCGTTTGGAAGGAAGAATTAAGGACAAATACAGCATGGGGACATAACGATAGTATAAGTCCACGTGATCGTTTGGGAACGTATTTTCCGGCAAATGCTGCCTATAGTCTTTACAGCACTCCTTTAGATTACACAACCTTTATTCAGGCGGCTCTAGTTAGAGGCAAAGGCTTAAAAAAATCAACACATAAATTAATGCTTAAAGAGTGTGCATTAGCAAATAATGATGTTGATGTTCAAGAGATAGATCGACATGTTCCTTTGGCACTTGGTTTGCGTATTCAAAAGAATGAACGTGGTATAGCATACTGGCATACAGGTTCAAATCCTGGATTTAGAGCTTTTTTTATTGTTTATCCGGAGTCAGGAGAAAGTGTCGTAGCATTTAATAATTCGGATTCGGGAATGGATGCTATGAAATATTTAATGGAATTATTTTTGGAAAACAATCAAACTTTTTGGTCATACGAATGGCGAAAGGGAGAGCTAGATTAGATAAGGAGGAAATATGATCGGTATTATAGGAGGTGTTGGTCCGTTAGGAGGGCTTGACTTGTATAAAAAAATTATTGAGGAAACTATAGCGCTATCAGATCAGGAACATTTACCTGTTATGCTTTATTCATTTCCGAACTTAATTGGTGATCGCTCGGAATATTTAAAGGGAAATTCAACTGTTAATCCAGCTATAGCTTTAGCAGCAATCACACGACAGATGGAAAGTGCGGGTGTTACTATTGTCGGTATTCCGTGTAATACTGCTCATGCAGATCCAATTTATGGGGTCTATGAACAGGAATTAGCTAAAACGAACCAAAAGATTAAAATACTGCATCTCGTTAAAGAGACGATTTCTTACATGAAGGCGTTATATCCAAAAGTAAAAGTTGGTATCCTTTCTACCACTGGTACGCGTAACAGCGGGCTTTATCGGGACCTATTATTGAAAGAAGGATTCGAAATTGTAGAACCAAGTGAAGATTGGCAAGAGCGGATACATGCTGCTATATATGATAAGGAATATGGAATCAAAGCGCAGTCAACTCCTGTGACCAACAAAGTCCGTCTGGAATTGCATAGTGCCATGGACGAGTTAAAAAAAGGAGGAGCAGAAATTATTGTCTTGGGATGTACTGAACTGCCACTTGCTCTTCCAGAAAATGATCATAATGGCATGACCTTAATTGATCCAAACCGAATATTAGCAAGAGCACTTATTTATGCTTTTTCACCGGATAAATTGAAATAATGCTTTATTATTTTGAGTACGGAAGTTTTCCCTGCGTCTTTTAAAGAAATTCTAGGAGCAGATTTGTCAATCTGTCATGTTAAATAGTCCATTATTTTATTGATTTCTAGCTTGGTATGTTATTTGTATGTTTGAACATATAATTATAATCAAATGCAAAAGATAATACATAAATCAGAAAAACGTGGTCATGTTGACTTTGGATGGTTGAAAAGTGCCCACTCTTTTAGTTTCGGAAATTATTTCGATCAGGATAAGGTTAATTTCGGAGCATTACGTGTTTTGAATGATGATTTTGTTGAAGCAGGAAATGGTTTTGGACGTCATCCCCATGATAATATGGAGATCGTCAGTATCCCGTTAGCGGGTGTTTTGGCTCATCAAGACAGCATGGGAACCAGTCGTGATATCCAAACTGGTGATGTGCAAATTATGTCCGCAGGAACTGGCGTTACGCATTCTGAATTTAATGGTAGTAAAGTAGATCCTGTTAAATTTCTTCAAATTTGGGTTATCCCGAATGAAAGACAGTTGACCCCAAGTTATGATCAGAAGTCATATTTGGATTTAGATCGAAAAAATAAGTTTGCGACGATCGTTTCTCCCAATACAGCAGATGCCCAAGCGGTCTTTATTAATCAAGATGCTTATTTCAATTTAGCAGATATCGAGGTGGATACTACCGTTAATTATCAATTGCATAGTGAAGCAAATGGTGTTTACGTATTTGTTTTAGAGGGGGCCATCGAAATAGCTGGAGAGAAGTTAAATCGCAGAGATGCGGTTGGAATTTGGGAAATAAACGAAATCGATATGCGTGCTACATCGGATGCTCAAGTTTTATTGATTGAAGTACCCATGTTTTAAATTTTGAGATACGTAGTAAAAAAGTGTCTGAATCTTTAGATACAGACACTTTTTTAGTTCGATTCAGCAGGTTGCTATTTGATTGACACCGTATCAAAAACAATCGTTTCGTAATTATCCTTTTCATAAAGCACGCCGATTTTCTTATTGTTGATCAGAATAATATCTGAATAGGCGGCATAAGAATCTTTATAGCCTACAGGTGCTTTTGCCACTACATGGTTAAAATACCAGGTCTTTCCTTGATCTTTACTTATTCGTAATGTTAAATTATCTCTATCTTTTTGAGAGGCAGCATTGCAAACAGCTAGAATATAATTTTTACCTTTTTTCCAAGATAGGGTAGAACCTTGGTTAACAGGATCTGGTAGATTTTTATCATAGAAAGTGGTATCCCATGTTGCTCCACCATCATTCGAATAAGAAACAATACGGTTTCGTACATTTCCCTGTTGGTTTCTAGTATTCATATACAATCCTGTTTCGGAGATCTGTGCGGCCATCGTTTCATTTCCACCTTCAAAGCTTATTGTATTTCCGATTTTGAAAGTTTTACCATGGTCGTCGGAATAATAACTATGTGCAAAATAATCTTTTCCTGCAGGTTTTGGGTCTCCTTCTGAATGGTTTGCAGGAATGTATATACGGCCTTTATATTTTCCGGAATCAAATTGTAAAGCATGACCAGGCGTATTCGCGTAGGTTCTCCAATCCTCTTTAAAAGTATAATTAGGATTGAACCCGGGTTGATTTGGACGATGCACTGCAGTTGTAATGTTTGTCGGTGCAGCCCATGTTTTTCCTCCATCTGTAGAAGTGATATACCAGCATTCGCGAATTCCATTTCCTTTTCTGACATCTCCTTCGTGATTATTTCCTGTATTGTAGAATAAGAAAATTCGTCCTTTTGGATATTGTGGATCTAATAGATCAACGATAGGTGCGGGGTTGCCCGCTTGTAATTTATCTTGGTCTACAGCTATCTGCAGAGGTCCCCATGTTTTTCCATTGTCAGAACTGATTTTGTAAACGATATCGACATTTCCATAGTCTCCGGCATGTTCAACACGGCCTTCGGAGAATGCAATCAGATTGTTACTTTTATCTTTGACAATCGCTGGAATACGGTAACTTTTGTAACCGTCATCTCCCGATTTAAAAACGGTCGTTTCTTGTGCTTGGATCATCGTCGATGATAGCAGGATAGAAAGCGTTAAAAATAATTTTTGCATGATATAATGTTTTGGTTATTAATTACTCTGTATAAATGTAAACATCCATTTTACTGGATTTTGCCAATCGGTTCCTTTAAAATCGCTGATCGGTAATTTGATTAAAATTTCATTCCAACCTTTTTTCAATAAAATCTTTGTTGGCGCTCTATAGGTGTAACCTTCATCTACTAGAGGAGTCTCTAAATCTCCTTTTGCACCGGCATGCTTCCAAATAGGCGGTTCGATCGCTTTATTATTGACCCAGACTTGGCTTCCAAGATCATCCCAAGTGTGTAATTGGGGTGTATTGCTTGCATACGATCGGGATAGATTGTTGAATCCGATCCAGAATAATTTGTGCTCGCTTTTTTCACTCCAGATCTTGGTACGTGCGTACCAAGTTGTGTTCTCTTGTGGATTATTAAGGGCACCAGGTATGATATCTGCCCACCAATGTCTTAGGATCACGGTACCTCCCGCTATTGTTTTTGTAACTGTTATATCAGGTGCAAATGGTTTCGTTTCTATTGGAAATGTTTTTGCAAGATTGCCCTCATTTTGAAAGGGTCCGATCAGTTCCCATTTTAATCCTATTTGTTTGACATAGGGAAATGGTTTATCAGAAAAATAGCTGTTTTTATGATGGAGCAGTCTAGTTTCAAATACTTTAAACTCCTGATAAGCAGGAAGACTTTCTTGCACAATATTACATGTCCAGCCAGCTATACCACCACCTCGCCAACTGCGTTCTGCAAATGTGACAAGAGCGGGATATATGGCGTTTTGGACAAACATATCCTGAGGTTCGGCTACTGCACGATCTGGCCATGAACACAAGGTTGCTCCGATCAGATTTTTATGTTCCTTATCTTGTTCGCCAATTTTTCTATGAAATAAGGTCGTTACAGTTTCCAAAGGATCCATATGATTTATATAGAGATGTTTGGAATCGATAAATACATGGTTCCCTTGTTCTAGAATTTTTTTTGGACCACCCATCCACAGTTGTCGAATGGTCTGTGGCATCAGGTTACTGCCCGGATCCCAGCCAATTGTTTTATAACCTAATTCTTCAACGTATTTTGTGATTTCAGGAATGAAGTTTTTGTTGCTGATTTTTACTTCATCACCTCCAATGTGCAGATAGGGGAGATCGGTATAGGTTTCTGAGAATTCTTTTAAAAGCTCTTTAATATATACCATACCAGAGTCCGTTTGCATGCCTACTCCAAAATATCTTTTGAAAGCATCACTGTGTCCTGGCATATCAATTTCAGGTAAAAGCAAGATATGGCGTAGTTTGCAATAATTTATTAGTTCTTTGAACTCTTTTTCTGTATAATGTTCACCTTTACCTCTGGTAATGTAAGATGGATCGGTAAGATCCGGGTATTTTTTGCTGGCTAAACGCCAAGCGATATCTTCTGTAAAATGAAAGTGTAAAACATTTAATTTATAACGTGCCATGATATCAACCTGCTCTTTTAGCATAGCAAGAGGTTGATAATTACGTCCGACATCAACGAGAAAGGACCGCCATGAGAATGCCGGTTTGTCATTGATCTCACAAAATGAAAGCTTTTTCTGTTGAATTGAAAATTGTCTTAATGTTTGTAGTCCGTAATAAATGCCTGCACTATTGTGTGCTTTTATGTGGATTCCTTTCTCATCAATTTTCAAATGATAAGCTTCCTTATTTTCGGATAAACCACTTAATAGCTCAAGTGTTAGGAGTGGCAGACTGTTGTTATGACCAGCTTTTTTAGTTCCTATTTTCCAATCTGCAAGAATGGTGTTGGCCAGTTGATATTCATTCGTTAGTGCTGTATTATTTTCATTTACAACAATCCCCTTCTTCAGATCAAGCATACCTTCCCCCAATTCCATGTTGATCGGTAATGGAATTAAGTTTTCTTGTGCAGACGAAATTGAAAAAAAACTGATGCTAACAAGTAAAATGCTAAGGTATTTGAGCTTAAGATTCATTTTTATCTTTTAAGAAGTTTTTAAGAATTGTCCAACAATACCATTCCTGACGTGGAAGGTGGAATGGTCCTTTGAATAGATTTCCTTTCGCAGTCTGTGCAATTGAACCATCCCGATGGAGATATCCAAACCATTCGCCATGCTTCTGATCGTGAAATTTTTCATAGCCGTACTGATGTATTTTTTGATGCATCTCGGCATACTTTTCGTTTCCTGTCAATAAATACGCGAGCAGCGTGGCAATGATAGTTTCGTTTTGAGGCCACCAGAATTTCATGTCCTGCCAATATTCTTGTACAGGTTTATTATATAAATCTCTAAAATATAAAATACCACCAAATTCTTTATCCCAACCCCTTTCCCACATATAGTCGAGCATCTGACAGCCTAACTCGATTAGCTTTGGATCGTTGTTGCGGTATTGCGCTTCATGCAGAATAAACCAAGCTCCTTCTATGGCATGGCCGGGATTTAAGGTTCTGCCATCTATATGATCGATGATTTCTCCTTTCGGTGATACTTGCTCCATGACTACCTTGAGGTCATGCTTTACGAAATTGGTTTCAATTTCTTTGATCCAAGTGGAAATGGCTTCATCACAGCGAGGGTCACCGATTGTGTCACGTAGTTGCTGTGCCGTATTGATCATGATCATCGGCGTTCCGATACCTTTTGAAGGCCTTGTGTCTGTAAACTTAGGAGCTAATTTGATTTCTCCGGAAGCATATTGGATGCATTTCCCAAAAATAGCACGAGCTTGTTCCGCAGCTTCTTGACTGCCTGAGGCCTTTGCATAGGCAGCAAAGGCAATAACGGCAAAAGTCTCTGAAAAATAATATCTTCTTTTACGGATTGGTTCACCATTTTTAGTGACATGGAAAAACATTTGTCCGTCAGTATCAAAGCAATGTTTTTGGATAAAATCATAGCCTAACTTAGCCCCATCTAACCATTCTTGTTTGGGTTCTACTGTGTTGTAGAGTGTTGCCAGTAACCAGGTTGCTCGTCCCTGAATCCAAACTGCTTTGTCATCATCAATTAAACTTCCGTCCTGATCGCGCATGAGTAAAAATCCACCGTCTTCATGGTCAAATGATTTTGGGAACCAAAATGGAACAGTATCTTCTAGAAGCTGTGTTTTATAAAATTTTTCGAGTTCTTCGAGTTGTGTTAAAGTATACATCGTTTTTAGTCAATTTTAAAACTGCATGTTGAAGCTGGTACTTCTGCCTCATTTTGCAAATTTGCGGTGCTATAGGGTGAATATGCGTATCGGATTTCAGTTATGATTTTATCGCTTGGCAAATCAATCGATACACAATTTTTTTGAATTGATATTTTTCCAGGCTGCAAGGTATATCCTTTTTCATCGATCAGGGTAAATCCCTGTAAAGATTGATTATTGTTTGTTTTAAGTGATTTACAGTTTTTAAAATAGACCTTGACCATATTGTTTTTTATGGTATAGTGGTCGAATGTTGGATAATCTGCATTGATTTTGAATTTGTATTCGTGAGCAAGGGCTAGATTCGCCAACCGGTTTCCGATAATGATCTTATTTTTAGGATGGACATCCGAAAGATCACCGACATCTGATGAAACAGCCATATAGGTGTTTTCAAGTTCTGTATTCAATTTGCGCTGACTGTCTCTGAATCTCGGCCATGAAGGACGTTCAATACTTGACAGTTGCACATAATAGAAAGGTAGGTCTTGCTTAAAATTTTGGCGCCATGAACTGACAAGTGTTTTAAATAATAGCTCGTGTAGTTCAATATTATGGGCATTGCTTTCTCCTTGATACCACAAAACAGCTGTGAATTGCGTATGTAACCAATGCGATATACCGGCTTCAAAATTGTAGGCGGGTTCATAAGGGTGACGTTGATATTTTGCGGAGGACAGTGCCAGATTTTGATCAGATCTATTGCGGCAAAAATCCTGTATAAAATCGGATTTCCTCCAACTATGGATGTAGCTTGCTAGTAGATTATTTTGCTCTAATGTTGTACGGTCTATCCATGATTCGGTATTGGATCCAGGAACATCCAGTTCGACTATACCAATTGGAACATTGGTTCTAGAAGATACTTGGAGCGCAAAAGCATAAGCTATTGCAGAGAAATTTGCCTTATTTTCTTGTGTTGGTAAAGTCCAGTTTCCACTGAAAAAGTCTAATTTATTAATCTTTTCAAGTGTATTTAAGTCCCAGGATGTCGGATTGGTCTGAACGAAATTGTTATTTTTAAACAACCTTACTTTTGGTGCATTCATTTGAATTAAACTGTCTCCTCCGCGTGCATTTTTTAGTTCAAATGCCATATTGGACTGTCCAGATGCTAGATATACATCGCCAAAAAGTATATCTTTAATTTTTAACTCTTCGTGTTCCGTTTGGATCTGAATATCATATGGACCTCCGGCACTTCTTTTGGGAAGAAGAATTGACCAATCACCATTTTCATCGGACTGAGTTTCATAGGTTTTGTGATCGAATTTTAACGCTATTTTTGTATTGCATGATGCTTTTCCTAAAATAGGGTTTTCTCTGTTTCGTTGTAAGACCATATGATCTCCAAAGTTAGCCTTAACGGAGAGAGGTTGCACGATTCCCTGTATCGCTTGGTTTACCTGTTTGGCGATTATGGTCGCTCCTTCAACATTTGGATGTATATTATCTTCGAATAAATCGATTCTATTCTTTAATTGTTCATTGATGTTGATCAGTTTAACTTGATTATTTTTGGCAATTTTTGGTATCAACGCAGTGATGGCTTGATGCCAATCCCTTGTACCGGATAAGAATCGTGTATGACCGCTGAAAATAGGGGTAAGGGTACAAATATATATGGAGACATCGGGATTTGATTTTCTCAGATTACTGATAAGTGTACTGTAATCCTGTTCAAATTCATCGCCATAGTTGGGCCAATTTCGAGGATCAGTGTCATTTACGCCCAATGCTATAATCGCAATGTCAGGATGAAATGCCAGTGCTTGTTTATATTCCTGGGTTTCGACATAGGGCTTATGTCCCTTGCTCAATAACGTGGCACCACTAAACCCGAAATTTTGGACCTTAAAATTTGATCCTAATAACTCTTGAAGTTGTTGGGGATATGTTTTATTCTCCTTTTTTAATCCTAATCCTTTAGTGATTGAATCGCCAATGCATGCCACTCTTTTCTGAGCATACAATGCGATGGAGGAATACACCATAATAGATGTGATTAAAATTATTTTTTTAGTCCAGCGAAGCATTTGATTTTGGCTTTAATACAACAAGTTGAATGATGACAACAACAAATACAATGACAGCCAAAAGCGCAAAATCTTTTCCTAGTTTACCTTCATCAGCGGACGCCCCCAATACTTTAGTAATAAATGCACCGGCCATAACACCAAGCATATTCATGATCCCATATGCTGTTGCGCGGAATTTACTCGGAACAAATTGGCAAAGAATAGGCATATTATTAGCGTCGAACATGCCGAAGCCAAAACCGAACATTAATCCTGCGCCTACAACATGGTAGATATTTTGCCCATATCCGATTAAGAACATAGCCGGAATTGTTAATAATAAACCAATTGCAGATGTATAAATACGGCCTTTTACATTCTTTTGGATCCAACGGTCAGATAATATACCTCCAAAAATAACCCCTAAGAAAGAGGATATCGCGATTGTGATTGTTGATAATGGGCCCGCTTGCGACATTGATATATTGAGGTTCTCTGAAAATAAAGTGGGTAACCAGTTTTTTGTCGCCCAGCCTGGTAAGCTTGGTATCGCAAAATAAAACAAGATGACCCAAAACGATATATTGCTCAGGAGCATACCTATCGCTTTGAAACTATTGATGGGTTTTTCTGTTTGTTCTGATTTTTTCGTTCTTACCGGAGCTTCTGCTAGAAAGAACATGAGGACAATAGCATATAATACTCCTATTAAACCAAATATTTTGAATGTACTGTGCCAAGAATAAGAACTTGCTAATGTTGCCCCGAATCCGCCTAATGCCTGGCCTGTATATAAACCAGTCATGTGAATACCAATTGCTAATGAACGCGATTTATCAGAATGAAAATCCGAGATGAGTGATAGTCCTGCTGGAATATAGATGGCTTCGGAAACGCCCATAATACCACGAAGTATCATTAATTCTGGATAGGTTGTAGCATATCCCATTAATGAGGTGACTAATGACCAAACAAATAAAGAGCCTACGATAAGCCATTTGCGATTAAGTCTATCGGCCAGTATCCCTGAAACAGGGCTCATCAGTCCATAGATCCATAAGAATATGGCCATTAATTGTCCAAAGACAGTTGCTGATTGTAATTCAGTGATATCGACCTGCATCGTCGGACGCATGGTCGATAGAATCTGCCTGTCCATGTAATTGAGTAATGCGACCACCCAAAGTAGGCCAACAACAATCCAAGGATAATATTTTTTATTTTGTATCATGATTTGGTTTATATTTAGATGTTATCTAATGGTACCTGTTAATATTCCTGCAGATCGAATGCCTGCTTTAATTTCCCCCGATGGAATATAAACTTGTTGGTCATGAAAGACAGCTGTTGTGGTAACAGGTGATCCTGTCGGTAAAGTGCTGGCGACATGCCATTTGTTTAGTTGGTCATCATATTGCAAAACATTTTTGGTAAAACCTGAATGATTGGATTGCACGATTGCTTTATCTTGTATTAATTTTTCTTTTCGATCTGGAGCTGTTTCTTGTGCTATATCTAGAATTAACTGTTCAACTTTGTGAAACGTTGAACCATTATCACCGCCAATTAAGAATAGGTTACCTTTATTATCTGCGAATCCTGTTCCTGCGGAAAGAGCTTCTGGCAAATCGGTGATCTGGATAATCTCTTTTGTTTTTAAGTTAATTTTATAACAGGTTTTATATAATGTACTGATCGCATTAAGCTGTCTGGTACGCCCTCCAAATAGATAAAGAAAATGATCTTTAACAAGGGCTACCGTATGTGTTAATGGATATGGAAGTTGCATATATTCCTGCCATTTTTGATCGTATAGGTATATTTTATCTGAAACAAGCGTTGCATTCTCTCCACCTATTAAATAGAGTTTGTTGTCGTTTGCCACCAGACTTGCGTTGCTTAAAGGAACTGGAAGATCGGGGAGTTGATTTACTTGGAAGCTATTCTGTTGTGCGTTCCAGGCATAGATCTGAAATTGTGACGAAGCGCCCATTTCATTTTCTCCACCTGCGGTATAAATTCCCTCTTCTTGACTGCAATTTGCGGCATATGCAGTGGAAGTATTAAGTGAATATGTGTTTGTTAACTCTAAATTATGATCCTTTATGGCATAAATATATGCTGTATGCTGGTATTTTTTTATTCCTCCTTCCCAAGGCATCTTTTCTGGAAAGTTTGCGCCACCAGCGATCAGTAAATGATCGCTGTGGATTCCTACAACAGGTCCTGCAACACCAAGTTGCACTTGACCGGTAATCGTTTTGGGTAGAGAGTCCGAAACAGACCAAGTGATCTCTTCTACATTTTTTGTTGTGCTACATTGCATAAATAAGAGTGTGCTTAAGATAAGAGGAATAGTTTTCATCATGTTATAAAGTTGATTTGAAACTTGAAAAATTTAGCGATGCAACATCGGCTTTAAATCTTTCAAAATCTTTTTCTGTCATATTGCGGACAGGTAATCTAAACGCTCCACAATCTAAACCTATGAGTTTCATGTAAGATTTTCCGACAGCAATACCACCATACTTTCCTAATAAAGTGATCATATCAATTGACTGTTGCTGTAAGGCATTTGCTTTTTCAAAATCTCCCTGATCAAATGCATCAATTAATGCTCGATAAAGAGGAGCAGCATAATTATAGGTGCTTCCCACAGCTCCTTTGGCACCAAGGACTAGTGCTGATAACATGTTTTCATCTCTGCCCCATAGCATATCATATTTGCGATTGGCAAAATTTAGACATGAGAGATAATCCATAAAGTCCTCATGTGTATATTTTATTCCTACAAAATTGGGAATTTTACCATCAATTGCTTTCAGTAAATCGATCATTGCAAAATTTCCTCCTGTTAATACTGGAATATGATAGTAATAGAATGCTGTTTTAGGCGCAGCCGATGCAATTTCCTCACAACATTTCGCTAACTGTTCTACATTGGCAGGTTTAAAATAGAAAGGTGAAGTAAATGAAATGCCAAACAAACCGATCTGTTCAGCTTTTGTGGCAAGTAAACAACATTCTCTTATATTTGTTCCACCTACTAGTGTAAGTACTTTAAACTCTTTATCACCGGCAGTTGCATCTGCCCAAGCTTGCATAATAGCTACTCTTTCATCAAAGGTTAATGAAACACCTTCGCCCGTTGACCCACAGATAAATGCACCAGCTACCTGATTTTGTTTCAGAAATTGATAATAAGCAGGGATGGCTTCAAGGTTTATTTCTCCATTTGTCAGCATTGGTGTAAAAGGCGCCGCAATTAAGCCCTGTAATTTGTGATTATTCATGAGTGTAAATATTTTTTTATAATTGGTCTTTAAATTATTTCCTTTTATTATTTGTTTGACATATTCTACTGACTTAGTTAACAATGTATTTAAACTTTTTTGAAAGTGTACACACTTTATTGGTTCTATTTACGTTGTTAGCAACAGGTGCTATTCTGCTTAGTGATATAAATTAGCATTATGTCATACATTATAAAGTTTAAAATTATTCTTTTATCTCTACTATAGCAAGTAAATGATAAAAAAAAATGTAACATTTGTACATACCAAGATAAAAGGTGATAAATTATAACAAAAAGTCCGATGTTAGAGAAATTTGAGACCGTAGATACATCAAGTTTAGTAGACAAAGTAGAAAATCATATTATTGATTTAATTAGAGCTCGTAATATTCAGATTGGAGAGTCATTGCCAAAGGAATTGGAGCTTTCTGAAAGTTTTGGTGTATCTAGAACTGTTATTAGAGAGGCTCTTTTACGGTTACGTATGATGGGGTTAATTGAGTCACGAAAAAATAAGGGAGCGGTTTTGACGAATCCTAATTTATTGACTCCTTTAAAAAAAGTTTTTCATCCGGCTATGCTGGATGATGATACGTTGAAAGATATTTTTGAAATGCGCCTCGCTTTGGAGGTCGGAATGGCGGAATTAATTTTTGACAGAGTAACGGTAGCTGATATTGCTGAGCTGGAAGAAATTGTTGAAATGGAAATGGGAAATAGTGATGGACGATCATTCCTTATACACGAAGAAGTCGCTTTTCATGGAAAGCTGTATAAGATTTCAGGCAATAAGATGCTCATGGAATTCCAAGAGTTGTTACTGCCAATTTTTCAATACGTACACGATGGTGGTTTATTGAATCAACAATTTTTTTCCAATGATTTTATTTCGCATAAGCAATTGATTGTATTGCTGAAAGAAGGAGATGTTTCCTCCTTTAAAGATGGGATGCGAAAACATCTCGATAATCATTATCATCGCTTATTGAAACACTAGTTATTCTTCTTCATTTTCGATAGGGGTCAGGTTCTTTAATAAAAGATTGACCTCTTCTTCAGTGGATGTTAACTGTGCTCTACAAATTTGAATCAATATTGATGCTCTTTTAATTTTTTCGGAAAGCGCATCAATATTTGTATTACCTGTTTCAATTTCCTGGACGATTTTTTCTAATTCTGCAAATGCGTCGGTATATGTATATTTATTTTCCATTTTTGTTAATTTTTTGAGTTACACTGATAATCTCACCATCCCAAACCTGCGTTGTCAATATATCGTTATCTTTAATCTGATCGACTGATACAAGAAGTTCTCCATTCACCTGTGTAATGGAATATCCTTTTTTTAGAAGTCTGACTGGATCTGCCAATTGGATCATTTTTTCAAGATGATCCAGGGAGGTAAATTTTTGACGGAAGATGTAGGCAATATTTATTTTTAAATCCTTTTCAAATGAGTTTAAATCGACTTTCGATTGCTGAATTGATCGCTGTGAAGACCATTTAATATCTGATGCAAGCGATTTTAATTTTTCATTTTCACCTTTAAAAATCGTTGTGGTGTTTTGCAGTATCCGCGTTGTCAGTTGATCTAAAGGAATGGCGAAATTATGAAATTTCTGAATTAGAAAATCAGCTAATTCACTTGGTGTGATGGCGTTTTTATAAGCAACCATCTCGCTCACAGTTAGATTGGTAGAATGACCGATGCCAGTTAAAACGGGAAGTGGAAAGATTGCAATCGCTTTAGCCAATAGATAGTTATTGTAGCTGGAAAGGCCAACTTCCCCTCCGCCACCACGAATAATGGCAACCGCATCGTAAGCATCGGAGCGCTCTGCAATGACTGATAATTGTTTGATGATTGACGGAACGGACTTGTCCCCCTGTAATAAGGCGGGATAAAGGGTTTGTTCTATTTTATATCCCCAAGGGTTTTGATTGATAATTTTATAGAAATCGGATAAACCCTTACTAGTTTCGACAGAAATAATTGCTAGCCGCTTGGGTAAAGTGGGAAAAGGTAGATTTCTATTTAAATCAAAAATCCCATCTTCTTTTAGTTTATTGATACTATTTATTCTTTCTTTTTCTAGTTCTCCTAAAGTGAAAGTGGGATCGATATCGACAATTCGTAAACTTAAACCATACATCGGATCATAAGAAATACTAGCTTGAAATAATATGGTAATTCCTTCTCGCAAAGGTTCCTGCGCAATTTTGAGAAACTGCGTGTTGATTCTTTGGTAGTCTGCTTTCCATAAAATGGATCGGATCTCGGCCACAATCTTTCCTTCTGTCTTTTCGACAAGCTCCGGGTAGCAGTGTCCAGAATGAGAGTAATGATTGAGTTTATTCATTTCTGCTTTGATCCAATACAAACTCTTATAACGCTCAGCAATAGTTTTTTGGATGCTACGCGTTACTTCTAACAATGAAAAAATGGTTCTATTTTCTACTACCTCCGGCATATATCAAAGATAAGATTATTAAATGTAAATATTTTGATCATGCGTTTTTGTGCATGATTGTATTTCTTTTATTTGTACATTTACATATAAACCCTTTTTAAACAGATGATGATAAGTAGAATAAAACTTCTAATTGCAGGGATTTTTGCAGTAGGATTTCTCCAAATGAATCTTGTAAATGCGCAATATAAATCGACTATTAAAAATGAAACCGTTCTTTTTAATAATATCGATGCTGTACTTCCTTTAGGTAAATTGGACAAGTATACGATTACTGTTTGTACACAGGATTCTAGCTTATTCCGTGATTTTAATGATCAGATATCCCGTTATGCTGCTGTAACTTATGCAGGTTTGGGGAGTTTTGATGAACAAATTAAATATAGTAACCTTGTTATAGTGGCTGTTAATGCTGAAGCATTAACATTTCCATTTATAGAACAGCTTGTTCAAGCAAAAATGAATAATAAGAAGATTATTCTTGCTGTGTTTGGAAAGGGGGATGTATTGTCTTTGCTGAATAATGTGAAAGTCCCAATTTTGTGGAATGATCATTTTTCTCGCGAAACGCAGAATAATGCAGCTATGACAATTTTCGGGGGGCTATCTGCTTTTAATAAACTACAGAAAACTTATTCCAGCAGTTTTATGAAAGGTATGGGTGAAGCGACTAGTCAGACTCGTATCCAATATGGAGTGCACGCGAATGATGAGATCAACATCGATCGATTAAGTAAAAAAATTGATGAAATAGCAACGGAAGCAATCGCTGAAAAGGCAACACCTGGTGCTGTGGTCATGGTCATTAAGAATGGTCAGGTAATATTTGAAAAAGGCTACGGATATCATACTTATAGTAAAAAAGAACCAACAACTATTCATAATATCTTTGACTTGGCTTCAGTAAGTAAAATTGCAGGTACTACTCCTGTAATTATGCGTTTGACCGAACAGGGAATTGTTGACTTAGATAAGCCTATCGGGGACTACCTTTGGCAAGCTAAGGCTACAAATAAAAAGGATATCCGATTAAAGAGTGTGATGTTACATGAAGCCGGATTTACGTCTTTTATTCCTTTTTATAGAAATTTGAAACCTGGCGATTTACAATCTTATGATTCACCGACTCATCATGTAAAAGTGGCTGATAGCTGTTATCTGGTCAATAATTATTACCGGGATGTCATGTGGCCTGAGATGTTACATTCAGAGGTGAAACCTGTAGGAAATTATGTATATAGTGATATCAGTATGTACGTGATGAAAGAGGTTGCGGAGCATCAAACTGCTATACCGATGCAAAAGTATGTGCAGGATAATTTCTATCGCCCATTAGGTATGAAGACAGCTGGTTATAACCCAAGGGATCGTTTTGCAAAACAGGACATTATTCCGACGGAGCAGGATACTTCTTTTAGAAAAGTGCTTTTGGAGGGATATGTTCATGATCAAGGAGCGGCAATGGCCGGCGGAGTGGCGGGGCATGCTGGTCTATTTGCTACTGCAAATGATTTGGCAATTTACGGACAGCTGCTATTAAATAGAGGTGAATATGGCGGAGAACGTTATTTTGAGGCAAAGACAGTGGATCTGTTCACATCAAAACAATCCTTAACAAGTCGGAGAGGTTTAGGTTTTGACCGTTGGGATCCGAATCTGAAAAATGAGTATCCGTCAAAACTTTCAAATGCAACTGTTTATGGACATACGGGCTATACAGGTACTTGTATTTGGATTGATCCTGCTAATCAGCTGGTTTATATATTTCTGTCAAATCGTGTTCACCCTCAGGTTTCGACTAAATTATTTAACCTCAATATCAGAAGCAGGATTCAAGACGCTATTTATGAAGCCATAGCAGCAGGTAAAAAATAGTTCTTATGAAAAATTACATTTTACCATTGGCAATCGTGTTATCAGGGATTGAAATTGTGAAGGCACAGGATTATGAAACTATTCATCGAAAGATGATCGTTGTTGACGGCCATAATGATGTGATTATTACATCGGTCTTACCCGGTCTTGATATCAGTCAGCGGTTAACGGTAAACCACACTGATATTCCAAGATTGATTGAAGGTGGTATCGATGTACAGGTTTTTGCGGTATGGTCGGATGATAAAAAATGGAAATCGGGAGCATTTAAACATGCTAATGATCAAATTGATGCTCTTGAAAAAGTGCTGAACAGAAACCCCGATAAGATTGAGCTTGCTAAAAATAGTGATGACATTGAGCGTATTACAAAAAATGAAAAAGTAGCAGCGCTTATCGGTATAGAAGGCGGAAATATGATAGAGGCTAATATTGATTATTTAGAAGCTCTTTATCATCGAGGGGCCCGGTACATGACGCTCACTTGGAATTATAATTTATCTTGGGCTACTGCGGCCGCTCAAGAGTTCAAAACGACATCACAGGATGGTAAGGGTTTATCATCCTTAGGTAAGGATGTTGTTAGAAAAATGAATAAACTGGGCATGATGGTAGATCTATCACATGTTGGTGAAAAGACTTTTTATGATGTATTGGATGTCGCGACCAAACCGGTACTGGTGTCGCACAGTAATGCTTACAAATTAACTCCTCATTTCCGAAATTTAAAAGATGCCCAGTTGGAAGCTCTGAAGAAAAATGGGGGAGTGGTAGGTGTTAATTTTTACTCTGGTTTTCTGGATAAAAATTATGAAAAGCGTGTCAAAAAATTGTACAAGAAGCAATTTGGTCTTCAAGGCGATTATACCCTCTCTGCTTCTGATCAATATGGGATATTGTCTGTGGAAAATAAACATATTGCAGATGTGCCTTTGTCTTTACTTTTGGATCATATTGATTATCTGGTGCAAAAAATTGGTATTGATCATGTTGCCATCGGATCTGACTATGACGGTATAGAGTCAACCCCTCGAGGATTAGAAGATGTAAGTAAATTACCGAATTTGACAAAGGCTTTACTGAAAAGGGGCTATGATCAGTCGGACCTTGAAAAGCTTATGGGATTAAACTTTTTAAGAATACTAAAAGAAAATGAAAACTAGATCAAATGATGATAATTAGCATATCCATAGACACCCCCTACCTGTAGAATAACAATAATAAAAAAGGGAAGCAGAAAGCTTCTCTTTTTAGTTTTATGGCGAAATAGCTGCATGCCAAGAAACCCTCCTAAACTACCCCCAATGGCACAAAAGCTTAGCAGTGTTTTCTCCGAGATTCTATTGGCTTTATTTACCGCTTTTCGTTTATCAAGATAAAAAAGTAAAAAAGTAAGAAGATTAACGAATACAAGATAGAAAATAATAGTCTGCTGCATAGTTTGTAAAGGTAATAATAGATTTCTTTTTTCTAAGATTCCTCTTCTAAGCGTGTTAACTCTTCGTAGTTATGATTCAATTTTTTGAGCAATCTTCTGTAAACGATTTTATAGTAAAATTTAAATATGGAAATAAAGAAATAGGCAACTAAAGTTATGCAAACAGCAAAGACAATGGTCATAAAGAAATTAGCTCCCCATTTTGTACTTACATCCATTCTACTTATTGTTAATTCTATAAAGGCTATCAAAAAGGAGTAGATAATAAAATAAATATTGAATTTTATGTATTTTTCAACATGTTTTCTAGTCATCATGATGTTGACTAATAAATTCTTGGTATTGCTTGTACTTGATATCGAGATATAGGATTTAAAAAAGTTATAAATGAAATAAGCTATTCCACTATAAAATACGACATCTGAAGCATAGCCTATAAAATTAAAGAATGCTAAGTGCTCTCGATCTGATTCGGGCAATAGTAGAGATATGACAATGCCTAAAGTCAGCTCAATAAGACTTATAATAAATATCCATTTAACAATCGATTTAGAGCTTTTATGAAGAATAGCTTTGATCTCAGATTGATTGAGTTTCATGAAATTTTCGTTTTCCTTCCACTGTTTTTTAAATTGATCTAACTCATCCATTACAAAGCTCCTTTCTTTTTTAAAATCTCTTTCAATTTTGTTTTTGTTCTGTTCATTTTAACGCGAGCATTCACTTCGCTGATGCCAAGTGTCTCAGCGATTTCTGTGTAATCCCTATCTTCCAGATAAAGGTATATGAGTGCTTTTTCAATATCATTCAAATGGTGTATCGCCTCATATAAATATTTGAGCTGATCATCTTTTTCTGGATCGTATTCCTCGTATGATATTTTTTCTAAATTTTGGTCCCAGGGAATAATTGGTAAAGTCCTTTTTTTGTTTCTAAATAGGGATATCGCTGTATTTAGCCCAATTCGATATGCCCAGGTGCTAAATTTTGCCTCGCCTCGGAATTTAGGATAAGAATGCCAAAGCTGAATCGTTATTTCTTGAAAAAGATCTTTATGCATATCCTCTTGATCCGTATATATTTTACAGATTTTATGTACGATATTTTGATTTTTTTCTAAAAGGATAATAAACTCCTGTTCCAAATTCATATTCGATAAGTCGATAACTTCTGATTCTTGTTACAAAATATTGTAAGATTTTTTAATAACCTAAATGTTGCCGTTTAAAAAGTGGTAAATTCGTACAATGGCAAAGACAAAATCAGCATATTTCTGTCAAAGTTGTGGATTTGAATCCGCAAAATGGCTTGGGCAATGTCCTTCATGTAAGCAATGGAATTCTCTCGTAGAAGAAGTGGTAGAGAAATCAGGATCTAAAGTCCCTGAATGGCGCAGTACATCGGTAACATCGTCACCCAAGCGCGCAAATAAAGCGGCTGTTATTCATGAAATCGTCTATCAGGATGAATCACGTATCCTGACACCCGATCAGGAGTTTAACCGTGTCTTGGGGGGAGGGATTGTTCCAGGTTCTTTGGTTTTAATCGGTGGAGAACCGGGTATTGGGAAATCTACGCTCATGTTGCAACTGGCATTATCCATTCCGCAGGTAAAGACGCTGTATATTTCAGGAGAAGAGAGTGAGCAACAGATTAAAATGCGGGCGGAACGGTTGTCGCAATCATCTAATGCGAATTGTTATATCTTAACAGAAACGTCTACACAAAATATTTTTAAACAGATAGAAGTTGTGCAACCCAATGTAATCGTTATCGATTCCATTCAGACCCTGCATTCGTCGCAGATAGAATCTGCGCCGGGTTCCGTGTCTCAGGTTCGGGAATGTACAGCAGAGTTGTTGCGGTTTGCCAAAGAAACGAGTACTCCAGTTTTAATTGTTGGTCACATTACTAAAGATGGATCTATTGCTGGACCTAAAGTTTTAGAGCATATGGTCGATACTGTTTTACAGTTTGAGGGCGATCGGCATCACGTTTATCGTATCTTGAGAGCTGTGAAGAATCGGTTTGGTTCGGCCTCAGAGCTGGGTATCTATGAAATGCAGGGTTCAGGTCTGAGAGAGGTTTCCAATCCCTCTGAAATTATGATTTCGCAACGCGATGCTCCGGTTAGTGGGGTGTCTATCGCAGCAATGCTGGAGGGAGCACGTCCTATGATGATTGAGGTGCAGGCCTTGGTTAGTAATTCTGCTTTTGGAAATCCACAACGTACATCCACTGGATTTGATACTAAAAGATTAAGTATGTTACTTGCTGTCTTGGAGAAACGTTTTGGTTTCAGATTGAGTGCACAAGATGTCTTCTTAAATATTGCAGGTGGACTAAGAGTGGAAGATCCTGCTATAGATCTAGCAGTCATCGTCGCTATTATTTCGTCACAACAGGATATTGCTGTAAAAACAAACATCACTTTTGCTGGTGAGGTCGGGCTTTCTGGAGAAATTCGTGCTGTAAATCGAATCGAGCAGCGCATCGCTGAAGCTGAGAAATTAGGTTTTGAAGGAATCTTTATTTCTAAGTTTAATACAAAGGGGTTAGATCCTAAAAAGTATAATATCGCTATTCGTCCGGTTGCAACTCTTGAGGATGTATTCCGAGCTCTTTTTGGTTAACATGAGCTATAAATAGAAAAGGGAACGACTATTAATCGCTCCCTTTTCTATTTATTTTAATACTTCTTTCAGTTTCTTATTCAACTCCTCACCATGTATATTTCTGGCTATGATTTTTCCAGAAGGATCAATCAGCACATTTTGTGGGATAGCTTTGACGCCGTATAATGTTCCCACATCATTTTGCCAACGCTTTAGGTCCGAAACATGTTTCCAATGTAACTTATCGGTATGAATGGCCTTTATCCAAGAGTTTCTGTCTCTATCAAAAGAAATTCCTAATATTTCGAAGTTTTTATCTTTAAAGGTCGCATAGGTTTTGACTAAGTCAGGACTTTGCACCCGACAATCAGGACACCATGAAGCCCAAAAATCTAGTAGCACAAACTTCCCTCTGAAATCGGTTAATTTAATAGGATTTCCCGTGGTATCATTTTGCGTAAACTCGGGAGCTTGTTTTCCGATTTCGACTTTCGAAAGTGCTTCAAGATAAGTTTTAAATTCCTGACCTTCTTGTGAATTTTTAACGTTTTTGCCTAAGGTGTTGTATAAGCTTTGTAATTCTTGATATTCTGGCGTATAGCCACCAACTCTTCTTAAATCTACCAATGTAGAAATAGAATCTGGATTGGCTTTTACACGAGCGATATAATCCTCTTTAGTTAACTCTTTCTTCTGTGCGACCACTATTAGGGGTAAGCAAAATAAGAAGTATATAAAAAATTTTTTCATCATTATTTGAGCGTTTTGATTACAAATATAATATAATCTATCATTTAGGTAGATTATATTTGTTTTTTATACATTCTTTTTACAATTGATTGCTTAGCTATCCAAATGTTGCCATAGCCATTGCTGAATTTTCATAGTCAGTAACCCATATGATTAAATTTTTAGTAAGATATTTTCGGAAAAACGTTCTTTACGAGCTAAATACTTTTTGCCTAATGCGTTGCTTATAAAGGCTGTCAGTTAATTTATTGATGGTGAGGTTGCTGGTGTTTTAATAATCTGGAAGCGTTTGTAACTAAATTTATATACAAACAATGTTTAATTTAATTAAACATTGTTTAGCAATTCTATATATTTGCTTTCACTAATTAGAACCTTAATCTATCAAATTCTGCACCGTATTATGTTACCTTGCTTATTTATAAAAAACATATATGTATTCCATTATAGACAGCGATCCGGTGAATGTGCAGCGGATTGTGATGTAAATATTTTAAAGTCAAAGATAAATAAAAGCCTGCACCGCATAGCTCTTGAAAGCTTTAATAGGTTTATCAAAAATGCAATGGCTTATATGATGAGATTACTATTTGTTTGGGTTATGTTCCATATAATTACATTGCCAGTCGCTGTTTACGGCCAAACTAAAAGTTATAATCAGTTTTGGAACGATTTTCAATTTGTGACACCAATAAAGGGAAAGTGGAGTAATGAAATAAATATTGGACAGGTATGGACTAGCCTTTCAGGAGATGATGATCCTTTTCACTCCAATGCCCAATTATATGCCAGGGTCTGGCTTCATTACTCGCTTTCAAAGTTTAAGCTTTCGGTATTTACTGGTTATAACCATAATCCGGAGATTAAGCTTATGGGGCAGGATGGACTTCCGGAAATCAGGTCTGCAGTGCAAGGGATTTATTATTTTAAAAAGACGCCATTTACATTATCAGGGCGGCTTAGGATAGAAGATCATCTTGATAGAAGGATTGAACAGGGATTTGATGAAAGTTTCAGGGTAAGAAGTCAGGTGAAATTGACAAAAACACTAAATGCAACAGAGATTGCAAAAGGATCAGTTTATCTCGTGGCATCTGAAGAAGTTTTTACCCAGACGGCCGCGGACGTTTTTGAGTATCCAAGGTTTGGAAGCAATAGGTTAACAATTGGTTGTGGATATGCCTTTACAAATGATTTTTTAGTTGAAATGGATTATTCTAATGATTACTATCCCAATAAGAATCATCAGCTTTCCTACCACACTGTACAGGTAAATTTTAGTTGCTACAACTGGCTTAAAAACTTACAGAATACATTGCTCAGATAGTATTATGTTGGGTATGACATACGATGTACCCATTTGAATGACGTAAAGGAATTATCCATTGGAATAGCTTTCGCAAACTTTAAAATCTTATCTGACGATGATCTGTTGTTCCTATCAGTCGGATAGGTTCGTGTCTCAAAATTTTCTTAGGATTATTTTGAACATTTAGATTATAAAAAAATATAATCTATTGCTTTTGTAGATTATATTTGTTGTACATTAATTTGTGCAATTGATTGTGAACTATTCCAAAATATTATCTTAGCATTTGTTTATTCTGACTATAATGAATTCAACCTTTCAATCTAAGCTTCCACGTGTGGGAACAACAATTTTCAGTAAAATGTCTGCGCTCGCGCAACAGTATGGTGCACTAAACCTGGCACAGGGTTTTCCTGATTATGATACTGATCCACATTTAATCACTCTTGTAAAGGATTATATGAACGATGGGTTTAATCAATACGCATTAATGCCGGGAGCCTTACCCTTACGTGAAAAAATAGCCTTGAAAGTTATGAATACCCATCAGATAGAGGTAGACGTTCAGGATGAAATTACTGTAACAGCGGGAGGGACTCAAGCTATTTTCACTGCTATAGCTACAGTTGTTCATAAAGATGATGAGGTCATTATATTTGAACCAGCATATGACTGTTATGCCCCAACTGTTGAATTATTTGGAGGAAAGGTTATACCTGTTGTTCTTTTGGCACCTGATTTTACTATTGACTGGGATTATGTCAAAAGTCTAGTGAATGCCAGAACTAAACTGATTATTATTAACAACCCTAATAATCCAACTGGTCGACAACTGGAACTGGATGATATCGAAGCATTAGCTCAGATCGTAGCGTCGTCACAAGTATTTGTATTGAGCGACGAAGTGTATGAACACCTCGTATATGATGGCAGAAAGCCCTATTCTTTATTAGCGCATCCCTTTCTAAGGCAAAGAAGCTTTGTCATTGCATCTTTTGGAAAACTACTGCATGTAACTGGCTGGAAGGTGGGATACTGTATAGCACCCCTTGAATTAACGAGAGAATTTCGAAAGATCCATCAATACAATGTCTTTAGTGTCAATGGTGCAGTTCAAATGGCTATTGCCAAGTATCTGGAAGATTCACAAAGTTATTTAGGTTTAGGAGATTTCTTTGAACAGAAGAGAAACTTCCTGATTGCTGGAATATCATCTTCCAAATTTACCGTATTACCGAGCAACGGTACTTATTTTTTGAATGTTGATTACAGTTCAATTTCGGAGGAACAGGACCTCTTATTTGCTGAACGTATGATCGTCGAAAATAAGATCGGATTAATTCCGATTTCAGCGTTCTATACGGCAGATCCAAATCAGTATATTTTGCGGATTTGTTTTGCTAAAAGATCTGAAACGCTCATTCAAGCCATTGATTTACTTAATAATATTAGATAATACTTCAAATAAACGTTTTAGCAATCGTGTGCATTTGCATTTTTGCTATAAACGATTTAAAATCTTATAAAATATGGTGAATAAGCTACAATATTTTATAAATTTGTAATTCACCCTATCAATACTAATTCTAATAATGGCTAGATTAAATTTATTGGAAGAAACACGCTTTGAAAAAGTTCCTGTAAGTGTGTATCCTGATCCAAGCACAGCTTCCAAAGTTGTTGCAAAGCGTATTGCGGACATCATTCGCAAAAAGCAAGAGAATGGCGAAAATGCAATTTTAGGTCTTGCTACTGGTGCAACACCCGTTAAAGTTTACGCTGAATTAATCCGTTTACATAAAGAAGAAGGTTTAAGTTTCAAAAATGTCATCACGTTTAACTTGGATGAATATTATCCGATGCAGCCAGATGCCGCACAGAGTTATGTGACATTCATGAATAAGAATCTATTTGATCATGTTGATATTGAAAGAGCAAACGTTAATATTCCTGATGGAACATTAGCAGTAGACGCGATCAATGCCGCTTGTGAAGCTTATGAGCAAAAAATTACTGACTTAGGTGGTTTAGATATTCAAATTTTAGGAATTGGTCGTACAGGTCATATCGGTTTCAATGAGCCGGGATCTGCTCCTAATTCGGGTACACGTGTTGTCACATTAGATGATTTGACACGTCGTGATGCTTCTCGTGATTTTGGTGGTAAAGAAAATGTACCTCGTAAAGCAATTACGATGGGTGTCGGTACTATTTTTAAAGCTCGGGAGATCATTTTGATGGCCTGGAGTGGTAATAAAGCTGAAATCATTAAGAAAGCTGTAGAAGGTGAAATCTCATCAGAGATTCCAGCAACTTATTTGCAACTGTCTGATAATGTAGAATTCATTTTAGACACAGAATCAGCTTCGTTATTAACAAGATTCGATTTGCCTTGGTTGGCTGAAGATATTGAATGGACACCTGTTTTAATTAAAAAAGCAGTTGTTTGGTTGTCTTTGGAAATTAAGAAGCCTATTCTGAAACTGACAGAAGAAGATTATAATAATCATGGTATGGCTAAGTTGGTAACCCAATCAGGTCCTGCTTACAATATCAATATCCGTATTTTTAATGAATTGCAACATACCATTACTGGCTGGCCAGGTGGTAAACCAAATGTTGATGATTCACAAAGACCTGAGCGTGCTAATCCGGCTAAGAAAACTTCAATTGTATTCTCTCCGCACCCTGATGATGATGTAATCTCTATGGGTGGTACATTTATTCGTTTAGCAGATCAAGGACATGATGTACATGTTGCTTATCAAACGTGTGGTAATACAGCTGTTTGGGATGATGATGTTATCCGCTATTTAGAATTTGCAGAAGATTTTGCAAAAGAGATGGGAATTGATGCATCAAAAATTTCAACGTTGTATAAAGAAAGCCGTGAGATTTTTGAAACTAAAAAACCAAACCAGATCGATACAGAGATTGTTCGTAAGATCAAAGCATTAATCCGTAAAGGAGAGGCTATTGCTGGCGCTCGTTTTGTAGGTTTACCAGATACAAATATCCATTTCCAAGACTTACCTTTTTACGATAGACAGAAATTCTCAAAAGATGTTTCTTTCGAAGATGATATCCAGCAAACAATGGAATTATTACGTCAGGTAAAGCCACATCAGGTATTTGCCGCTGGTGATTTTGCGGATCCACATGGAACACACAAAGTATGTTTTGATATTTTGTTTGAAGCATTAAGACGTTTAAAAGCGACTGATGAGTGGACTAAAGATTGTTGGTTATGGTTGTACCGTGGAGCTTGGCATGAATACCCAATTCATGAAATTGAAATGGCTGTTCCATTATCGCCACAAGAGGTGTACCGCAAGCGTTTGGCTATCTTTAAGCACCAATCACAGAAAGATCTTCCAGTTTTCCCTGGAGATGATCCTCGTGAATTCTGGGTACGTGCAGAAGATCGTACCAGCGAAACTGCAGAATTATATGATCAATTGGGATTAGCTAATTACGAGGCAATCGAAGCTTTCGTAAGATGGGAATTCTAATTATATTAAATAACTAATAAAAGGCTCTCCGTTTTAGGAGAGCCTTTTTTGTTCTATTACTGGCTATTAGAATTATGGCATCTAAGGAGATAATAGTATTGTATTCTATAGTGTTTCCACAATTTTGAATTAAATATAAATCATCGCAATATCTTTAATTGCGAGATAATTGTCTATGAAAACTGCAAATAAATATCTTAATGCATTGGGTGTATATCCAAAAAATTTCTTAAAAGCTGTAGTAAAATGAGTCGCATGTCTATAACCCAACTGCTGACTAATTGAGCTTACCTTGACATCTTTTTCTTTAAGCATCAGTTTCGCCTTATTCATTTTACAATCAACTATAAAATTGAATACTGTCATTCCGTAAAATTGCTTAAAATGTTTTTTGAGGTATTGTTCATTAGTTCCGACAATTCTGGCCAATTGAGAGATCGTGAAATTCTGACTCAAATTGGACTCGATCAATCCTTTAGCGGTCTTTATCTTTTCCATATCAATATCTCTCAATCTTGTACTTTCTGTTTTTGTAGATAATTCTAAGTAGGCGACCAATTTGCAGAATATGTTTAGAGATGTCCCTTTATAGAATGTAGATAGGAGAGACTCTGGAAGTTGAGTATGAATAAGACCTAGAGCATTACTATGAATGGATGGAACACGAAAACATCTCAATGTTGATGAAGATTGAAAGAGTTTTTCTATCTTTTCTTGATTACCAAGTTCAATTTCACTGTGCTTCAGAAACCCAGCCTTAAATGTCAGTATACAAATTTTTGCTTTCTCATTTTTTGCGATCAGAAAGAGATCTAAACCTTGTGAATAATAAAAGCAAGAATGTTTTTCTTTAAGCTCAATCTCTTGTTGGTCCAAAATTATAGTGCTGGTTTTAGCCATAGAAATAATGAGAACCGAACTGTTGTCATCAATTTTGAGACGAGAAAATTCATCATTTAAAGCTATAAGCTTTACTTCATAATCTATGTTATTGTATAAGGAGATGATTCTATCCTCTTGATTCATATTGTGCTTATTATTATAGTTGCCACTTAATTTCGGATTGTTAAGCTTGTTTTTCGGATCTCGTCACTCCACTATTTATAATTAATCTAATTTTGCATTCAGTTATTTAGACTGGTTCTAAAGACAAAGATATAAATTTTTACATGTATTAACTAAAAAGTGAAGGATGATAAAAAATTACTTTTCAATTTTACTGCTATTGCTGCTGGCCACATATTCTTTGGATTTGTTGGGACAGACTCATGTTACATTAGCTGGACGTGTTTTAGAACACGAAAGTGACGAGCCTATTAGGGGCGTTTCTGTTTCTGTAAAAGGGAATGAACGTTCAGGAAGTGTGATAACAGGTTCCCAAGGTAGCTTTAGGATTCAGGCACATCAGGGACAAAAATTAATTGTTTCCCACTTAGGATATTTGCCGACCGAAATTTTTATTGATAAAGATTGGTCAGATCGTGTTATTTACCTAGCAAAAGATAACAAACAACTCTCAGAAGTAGTTGTGACAGGAGCACTTGGTATTAAAAGACAGTCCAGAGAGCTTGGTACTTCTGCTCAGTCTGTCAGTAATGAAGAGCTTAATCTAGGTAAAGTTGTAAACCCATTACTTGCTTTGTCTAGTAAAGTTGCCGGGTTGCGTATCAATGCAACAGATTTAACAACTGGTAAAACTGATCCAGGAATTCAGATCAGATTAAGAGGTACACGGTCTTTAAACAGATCTAAAAATGATCCTTTATATGTTGTAGATGGAGTTCCTTTACCAGATATAACACGTGTTAACCCAAATGATATACAAGATATTACTGTTCTTAAGGGTGCAAATGCTGCGGCACTTTATGGCTCTGAAGGTGTAAATGGTGCTATTATGATCACGACAAAATCTGGAAAATCAGATCGAGGTCAAATTAATTTTAGCAATAGCACAACTTTTTCTAATGTATTTTTATTACCTCCGGCACAAGTGGAATTTGGACAAGGACAGAATGGGATTTACAGTCCAGTAGCTAATGAATCTTGGGGTGATAAGTTTAATGGAGAAGAGAGAGACTTTGGTCTTCCAATCAATGGTGTACAACCGACTAAGCGATATGAAGCTCCAAGTAAAGATAATCGTTTAGGATTTTTTGATACAGGTATAACGACCCAAAACGACATATCGTTTTCGGGTGGAGATACTGAAAGCTCATATTTTATGTCCTTACAGGATGTTCGTATTAAAGGAATTATTCCAGGAGATAAATCAAGTCGTACTGGAGCCCGATTTAACGGTTCTCGTCGTTTTAACAAACTAAATACTTCATTTAATGTAAACTATGTTTTTTTCAAGAACAATACTACGAGCGACGGACCTTGGCTTTCTGTTTATACTCAGCCAGCAAATATTGACTATAAGGACGCTAGAAATTGGCAAAATCCAAGTTCTCCAAATCATCCTTTAAATTGGTATAATCCTGTTGCAAGTACGAGAAACCCAATCTTCATGGCTGATAACAACAGAAATACATCCGATCAACATACCTTAAATTCAAAATTAGAGTTTAATTATGAATTTGCAGATTGGTTTGATGCGACTTATAGAACAGGCCTTTATTTCCAATCTGAGCCAGGTCGTATAACAAATCGGAAATTAACATCTAGCGTAGCAACAAGGAATATCAATGGATCTGTTAATGATACTCATTCCGGATTTACAAGATTTAATAATGACTTGATTTTAAATTTCCATAAGGATTTTGGTGATTTCACTACTAAATTACTAGTAGGTCAAAATATCAGAATGGATGAAGGAAAACAAATAAATGTAAGTGCATCAAACTTATTATTTGAAGATATTTTTAATCAAGGATCTAGAACAGGAGAGTTGACAGGAGGCTCTACAATAACAAAATACCGATCATTGGCTACATATGGAGAGTTTACTGCAGGTTATAAAAATTATTTGTTTTTGACTTTGACTGGTAGAAATGATAAAGTTTCTGTGTTAGACCCCAATAATAATAGTTACTTCTCGCCAGGTATAAGTTCTTCCTTTGTATTTACAGATGCAATTGAAAGTCTGAAAAATAACAGCGTATTAAATTATGGACGTGTTTATTCATCTTATAATAAGACCGGGAATGTTACATTGGATCCTTACAGATTAAATTTAACATATAGTCAGACAGCAGGATTTCCGTATGGAAGTTTGGTTGGATTTACACCCTCTCTATCAGAACCCAATTTATTAATTAAGCCAGAATTTGTAAAATCTTATGAGGTAGGTCTTCAGCTGGGATTCTTTAATAATAGATTGAGTACAGATATTGCTTATGCACATTCAGATTCTGATGGACAGATTTTTAATGCCGGGATATCAAGTGCAACGGGATTTAACTCTACAATAGTTAATGCAGGACGGATGATCAATAAAACGCTCGAAGTTATGATCAATGGAACTGTAATTAAAAATGATAAAGTGAAGTTGGATTTGGGTTTTAACTTCAGTTATACAGACACTAAAGCTAAAGACCTATTTGCAGGAGATGAATTTAACATCTTTAGACAGGCTTATGCGCTTAAAGATCATCAATATCCGACGCTTAGAATGACAGATTTCTTAAAAGAAGGAGGTAAAATAGTACTAGATAAAGATGGTAATGTTATTCCTTCAGAAGAAGAAGTTGTATTGGGTACAATGGTTCCTCCATACCTTTTTGGTTTTTCAACAAAACTCTCCTATCAGTCCTTTACATTAGGTTTTCAAATAGACTCAAGATTAGGAAGCTGGATGTACTCAGAAGTATTTCCAAGAATGTATGCCGCAGGAACACATATTGAGACTGTGAAATATGATAGACAACCGTTTATTATGCCAAATTCGATGGTTCGACTTACGGATGGAAGCGTTGTAGAGAATACCGATGTATATTCTAAAGGAGACAAAGCTTGGTGGACCGCTTATGGAAATATTCAGACAACTACTGCTGCAAAAGCAGACTTTTTAAAATTAAGAGAACTTTATGTTGGGTATGAATTGCCTGCAAAGTTTTTGGCAGGACAGAAATTGTTTAAAAAAGCAAGCATCGGTTTTGTTGGCAATAATTTGTTCATTATTAGACATTCTTCCAATAAAATTGGTGATCCCGAAGCACTGTACAATCAAACGGATGGTTATGCGAGTTTCAGACAGATCCCAACGTCAAGGTCAATGGGCTTCAATATTAATATGACTTTTTAAAAATACCGTAATGAAATACAATATTAGAAAAATAGGATTAATGGGTTTTGCATTTTTCACATTGACTTCTTGCAAAGATTTTTTAGATGTAAATGTTAACCCGAATTCCCCAATAAAGGAAAATTTAAGTTTGAATGCTAAACTTCCTGCAGCACTGGTGACATCAGCGGCATATGAAGCTACTCAGTTAAACCAAATCGGAGGTCTTTGGGGAGGATATTGGGGTACTTCAAATGAAGGAATTAATTCTTTTGGAGCTCTCAAGATATATAATGGCCCAGGAATTAGAGATACTCGTGATGGATTGGCTGTTTGGGAATCGACTTATAATAATTTGTTTTATTATAAAGAAATATTAGAACAGGCGGAAGTAGAAGATGCTAAATTTTATTCAGGAATAGCAAAGATTATGATGGGATACCATTTTTTTATACTTGTTGATTTCTATAACAATGTGCCTTATGAGGACGCCCTAAAAGGGTCTAAGATTTTGCACCCAAGTTATGAGTCCGGAAAAGATGTATATAAAAAATCTGTAGATCTGATTACTCAAGGTATAGAAGAAATTAAAGTTGCCTCTTTGCTTCCTGCAAATGATGATGTTGTATTCAAAGGAAATAAAACGAAATGGGCAAAATTTGGAAATACGTTGAAATTAAGAGCGTTGTTAAGACAGTCTGAAGTTTCGAGTCAAGCATCTTATATTACAGAGGAAATTGCTAAAATTACAAAAGAAGGTTCTGGCTTTTTAGAAGAAGATGCTAGTGTAAACCCAGGTTTTTTGAATACAGCATCTAAGATTAATCCATTCTACGAAACCTACTATCGTAATAATTCTGGAGTAGCTGTAGCTAATTATGCTAATATACGCCCTACTCAATATCTTATTGGAAAATATAAAGAATTTAATGACCCGAGATTGGCTCAAAATTATGTGAGTATAAACGGAGACTTTAAAGGGGTTATTTTGGGAGAAAATATGATAAAAGATGAGTATGCAGCAGTTAATACTTCGTCTTTAAAAGGACCAAATGAGAATGGGAACCAACCAGCAGGAATAATTAAATCTTTCAATCAATCTATTGTTTTAATATCATTAGCAGAATCTAATTTCTTGCGAGCAGAAGCAGTTGAAAGAGATTGGATAACAGGTATAGCAAGTCAATTATATCAAAGTGGGATACAAGCATCATTTAATTATTTGTTCAATGTTAATAATTATAATGTACAATCTTATATCAACCAGACTAATGTGAACTATGCGACTGCAACGAATAAGATTGAGCGTATTATCACACAGAAATGGTTAGCTCTAAATAATATTAATAACATTCAGTCATGGAATGATTTTAGAAGACTCGGATACCCTAACTTCCCTAACTCTGTGTCTTCTCCAGTGCCTAATGGGTATCCATTGCGGTTTATGTATCCTGAAACAGAAATCAATACGAATAACCAAAATGTGGTAAGCCAGGGTGATAATGGAGTTTTAACCAATAGAGTATGGTGGGATGCTAATTGAGTTCTTTTGTTAAAGAATCATAAGAAAACAAAAGACTTCATCATAAATACAAAAAAGCCAATCGAAAAAGATTGGCTTTTTTGTATTTTGAAAAGAATTTTATGTTAATCTTTGCTAGGAAACATTTTTCCAATGATCATTTCTAGCACCGCTACTACAATTGCAAAGAGCGCCGCTGTCCAGAAACCGGAAACATCAAATTTAGATCCGAGTAATGAATCAGTTAATAATATCATAAGTACGGTAATGATAAAAGAAACTAGTCCCAGTGTTAACCAATTTAATGGAAAAGTGAACAACCTTAAAATTGAACCAACAGTGGCATTAACAAATCCAATAACAAGACCTGTTATGATAGCCCAAAGAAAGCTGGCAACATGTACTCCTGGAGATATGTAGGCTGCTAACGCAATCACTACACCTGTAATAAGTAGGCTAATAATGAATTTCATGATATTTATAATTTTAAGTTAATCTTACAAAATTATCATCAAATGCGGTGCCAAATTGTACTCCCAAACAATCGTTTGCTATTCGTCTCTCCCAAATTAAACTTTTGGTACTTTATTGTGTTTAATATAATTAATTGCATATATGTTATGCTTGCATAATATAAATTTTGTAAATTCACATAAACAATTATAACAGAGACAATATGAAAAAGATGATCATGACACTGATGCTGGTATTTACGTCAGTATTAATTTTTGCACAATCTGACCCTATTATTGGAAAATGGCAGAATCCCAGTGGAGAGGGTAGAATAGAAATCTACAAAAAGGGTGAAAAGTATTTTGGTAAACTATACTGGTTGAAAGAGCCAAATGATGCACAGGGAAATATTAAAAAGGACATTAAAAATCCTGATAAAAGTTTGCAAAGCAGACAGGTTCAGGGCTTAGAGATTTTGACCAACTTTTCAAAAGATGGTAATGTCTATCAAGACGGTAAAATATATGATCCAAAAACAGGAAAAACCTATAGCTGTAAAATGACCCTACAGGGAACAGATAAGTTAGATATCAGGGGCTATGTGGGCGTCAGTTTATTCGGACGTACCGAATCATGGAAAAGGGTGAACTAAAGCTGTGGTTAAAAATAAAAAGCGCTACTTATTTTTTAAGTGCGCTTTTTATTTTAGGGTCTTTAATTATTAAAAACATTGTATAATTAATTTAATAGCAGTAATTTCAGCAATCTAAATATTAACGATAGAATTGCTATGGCTGTTAAAATGTCCTATTCAGAGAATATAAAACTTGCTCTCCAATCCATTGTAGGCAATAAGTTGCGCACATTTCTGACAGCACTGATTATCGCAATAGGCATTACGGCACTTATAGGTGTTTTAACATCTATAGATGCGATTAAATCGTCTTTAACAGATTCCTTTTCTTCAATGGGGTCCAATTCATTTAATATTCGGAATCGCGGTCTGAATGTCCGTATTGGAAATAGCGGTGAGCAGTCGAAGGTATATTCCTCCATTACATACCGTGAAGCGGTCAGCTTTAAAGAACAATATAAGTTTGACGCGGTCACCTCGATCAATGTTAATGTTTCATGGGCAGCAACAGCAAAATATAAATCAGAAAAAACAAATCCTAATATCGGTGTCATCGGATCTGATGAATCCTATTTAAAAACATCCGGATATAACTTGTCTATTGGGCGTAATTTTACGAATCAGGAAGTTTATAAAGGAAGTCCTGTCGTCATTATCGGTGATGAAATATATCAAAAATTATTTAAAGGCACCATCAATCCCATAGGTGAATTTATGACAATCGGTGGGGTGCGTTATCAAGTAATCGGAGTATTAAAAAATAAGGGATCAAGCGCTGGTATGGGCGCTGATAAAGCCTGTTTGATACCGTTGGTAAAAGCAAGAACGGTAATGGGGGGTGTTGAGCCTTCTTATACCATTACGATATCGGTTAATGATCCGGTTCGCTTAGAGGCCGGAGTGGGAGAGGCTACTATTGTGTTCCGTAATATACGTGGGTTGACGGCTAAACAAACATCGGATTTTGAAATCACGAAATCTGATGCGGTTGCACAGATCTTACTTCAAAATATGGTTATCATTACAATGGGAGCAATCGTGATTGCATTAATAACATTAATAGGAGCTTCCATCGGTTTAATGAATATTATGCTGGTTTCTGTAACAGAGCGGACACGTGAGATTGGAATCCGTAAGGCAATTGGGGCAACCCCTTCGGTGATACGTAAACAGTTCTTAATAGAAGCAGTTGTTATCTGTTTAATTGGTGGGGCAGCAGGAATTATATTGGGTATCGTTATCGGCAACCTGCTAGCATTACAATTGGGTGCATCATTTATTGTTCCTTGGAATTGGATTATATTAGGTTTTACTGTATGTGTTCTGGTGGGTATGCTCTCAGGCTATTATCCTGCATCAAAAGCTTCAAAATTAGATCCTGTAGAAGCATTACGTTATGAATAGTAAAATTGTGCAAACGGTTTCACATACTTTTGAGGCATTAATAACATAAACTTCATTTATAAGTGGAGTAAATGCTCTTATAAAATCTTATTATTGTAGAAAATTTTGAATTATTATGTATAAAACTCTTCAACCTGCATTGCAGAAAGAATTAGCAGCTATCAAAGAAGCTGGTTTGTATAAAGAAGAACGCGTAATTACTACGCCTCAAGGTGCTGATATTAAAGTAAGCACTGGTGAAGAAGTCATCAATTTTTGTGCAAATAACTATTTAGGATTATCATCACATCCTAAAGTAACTGAAGCAGCAAAAAAAGCAATTGATTCACATGGATATGGAATGTCATCAGTACGTTTTATTTGTGGAACACAGGATATTCACAAAGAGTTGGAAGCAAAAATTTCTAAATTTTTAGGAACAGAAGATACTATTTTATATGCGGCTGCATTTGATGCCAATGGTGGCGTATTCGAACCTTTATTAGGCGCAGAAGATGCGATCATTTCAGATGAATTAAATCATGCATCTATTATCGATGGTGTCCGTTTATGTAAAGCACAACGTTTCCGTTATAAAAATGCGGATATGGCAGATTTAGAGGCTCAGTTACAAGCGGCTTCTGGCGCGCGTCACCGTATTATCGTTACAGATGGAGCATTCTCTATGGATGGTTCGGTAGCGCCATTAGATCAGATCTGTGATTTAGCAGATAAATATGAAGCATTAGTGATGATCGATGAGTCACACTGTACAGGTTTTATTGGTAAAACTGGCCGTGGAACACATGAATTATATAATGTAATTGATCGCGTTGATATCATTACTGGAACATTAGGGAAAGCATTAGGTGGTGCATCTGGCGGTTTTACTTCTGGTCGTAAAGAAATTATTGATATGTTACGTCAGCGTTCTCGTCCATACTTGTTCTCCAATACTTTAGCACCAGCTATCGCAGGAGCTTCTGTAGCAGTCTTAGACATGCTAAGTGAAACGACAGACTTACGCGATAAATTAGAAGCAAATACAGCTTATTTCCGTGAAAAAATGACAGCAGCAGGTTTTGATATTAAGCCGGGATTTCACCCTATTGTACCTGTTATGCTGTATGATGCAAAATTAGCACAAGAATTTGCAACCAGAATGTTGGCAGAAGGAATCTATGTAATTGGTTTCTATTACCCTGTAGTTCCACAAGGAAAAGCACGTATTCGTGTTCAAATTTCAGCAGGTCATGAGATCAGTCATTTGGATAAAGCAATAGCAGCATTCATAAAAGTTGGAAAAGATTTAGCTGTAATCAAATAAAATACACATAGTTATATGAATTTATGGTGCAAAATACTTATCTTTGCACCCTGAATTTAAAACAAATTTACTTGCTGGATGCAAAATATTAGAAATATAGCGATTATCGCTCACGTCGATCACGGTAAAACTACGTTGGTAGACAAAATCTTACACTTCACAAATCTTTTTAGAGATAATGATGGTACAGGTGATTTAATTCTAGATAATAACGATCTAGAGCGTGAACGCGGTATTACAATCGTTGCTAAAAACGTTTCTGTTCAATACAAAGGTGTTAAAATCAACGTTATTGACACTCCTGGTCACGCCGATTTCGGTGGTGAGGTTGAGCGTGTCTTGAAGATGGCTGATGGTGTTGTGTTATTAGTAGATGCTTTTGAAGGTCCTATGCCTCAAACTCGTTTCGTTACACAAAAAGCTTTAGCTTTAGGATTGAAACCTTTGGTAGTTGTTAATAAAGTAGACAAAGAAAACTGTCGTCCTGAAGAAGTATATGAAAATGTATTTGATTTATTCTTTAGCTTAGATGCTACTGAAGAGCAATTGGCGTTTCCAGTATTATACGGTTCTTCTAAAAATGGTTGGATGTCAACAGATTGGAAAGAGCCTAAAGAAGATGTATCTGAATTATTAGATGCTATCATCTCTCACTTCCCGCCATCTCCTTTTAATGAAGGTACTTTGCAAATGCAAATCACATCTTTAGATTACTCTACTTTCGTAGGTCGTATTGCTATTGGTCGTGTTGCACGTGGAACAATCAAAGAAAACCAACCTATTTCATTGATGAAACGCGATGGTAAAATCGTTAAATCTCGTGTAAAAGAATTACATACGTTTGAAGGTTTAGGTCGTCGTCGTGTTACAGAAGTTGCTTGTGGTGATATCTGTGCTGTAGTTGGTATCGAAGGTTTTGATATCGGTGATACTATTGCTGATTTCGAAAACCCAGAGCAATTAGAGGTTATTCATATTGATGAGCCTACAATGAACATGTTGTTCACGATTAATAACTCTCCTTTCTTTGGTAAAGAAGGTAAATTAGTTACTTCTCGTCACATCCATGATCGTTTACAAAAAGAATTAGAGAAAAACTTAGCATTACGTGTAGTTCCTACTGAATCTCCTGATGCATGGTTAGTATATGGTCGTGGTATTCTCCATTTATCTGTATTGATCGAAACAATGCGTCGCGAAGGTTACGAATTGCAAGTAGGTCAGCCACAAGTTATCTTGAAAGAAATTGACGGTAAGAAATGTGAGCCAGTCGAAGTATTGGTCGTAGATGTTCCTGCTGAAGTTTCTGGTAAAGTAATCGAATTGGTAACACAACGTAAAGGTGAGTTATTGATTATGGAGACTAAAGGTGAAATGCAACACTTAGAGTTCGAAATCCCTTCTCGTGGTATCATCGGTTTGCGTAACAACGTATTGACTGCTACTGCTGGTGAAGCTGTTATGGCCCACCGTTTGAAAGGTTACGAGCCTTGGAAAGGTACAATCCCTGGACGTCAACATGGTGTATTGATCTCTTTAGATAAAGGTACTACAACAGCTTATTCTATCGATAAATTACAAGATCGTGGTAAATTCTTCGTTGATCCAGGAGTAGATATCTATGAAGGACAAATTTTAGGAGAGCATATCCGTGATAACGATTTAACAATCAATATCGTTAAAGCGAAACAATTAACGAATATGCGTGCTTCTGGTACTGATGATAATACGCGTATTGCACCAGCGATCAAATTCTCTTTAGAAGAATCAATGGAGTATATCCAAGGTGACGAATATATTGAGGTTACTCCTCAGTCTATCCGTTTACGTAAGATCTACTTAACAGAAGGTGAACGTAAAGTGAACAAAAAAGTTTAATGATCTCATTAGATTTAAAATAATATAGAAGCCTCCGATTTATCGGAGGCTTTTTTTGTAATATCCCTTTTTCATACAGTGATTATAAATTCTCCTTTATCTGTTTTGAAGAATTCTTTCGTGAATTATTTCTCGATTTTCCGGGTTATTTAGATCGGTAGTAATCTGTCTTTTTTGTAATAAAATCAATGCAAAGTCGTGAATGTCAATATAAATTTCGATTTTTAAGTGGCCTTATTAAAAATCCTTACATATTATATTTTATGAAAAGAACTTATCTCACGTATATTTTCTCAAAAAGAGTCTTAGGTTATACCTTGTTTTTTAGCTTTTTTACGCTAGATCATGGATTTGCACAAAATCGATCACAGCAGGGATCGCAGGTATTAGAGCCTATTGTGCAAAAAATCGTAGCAGAAGCCAATCATAATTCTCAGCTGGAATCACTCGCGTTTGAACTGTTAGATGTAGTTGGTCCCCGCTTAGTGGGAACTCCCGGCATGACCCGTGCAAATGAATGGGCAATTGCTAAATTTGAAAGTTGGGGCATTACAGCTCAAAATCAAAAATTTGGTGAATGGCGAGGATGGGAACGCGGTATTTCACATATCGATATGATTGCACCCCGTGTCAAATCATTGGCCGGAACACAGCTTGCATGGAGTCCGAGTACAAAAGGGAAAAGTATACAAGCGGAAGTTATTAGCCTACCAGATGTAAAGGATTCCTTGTCATTTCATAAATGGCTTCCATCTGTTAAAGGTAAATTTGTGATGATTTCAATGCCACAGCCAACCGGTCGTCCGGATCATAATTGGGAAGAGTATGGGACCAAGGAATCCATTGAACGGATGAAAGTTTCTCGGGACTCTCTTGCAGTTTTATGGAACAACCGTATCAAAGCTTCTGGAGTATCTGCAAATTCTATTCCAGCCATGTTGGAAGATGCAGGTGCCGTAGGGATATTGACCAGCAATTGGTCAAAAGAATTTGGAGCGAATAAAATATTTGGAGCACGGTCATATAAGGCGCCATCGCTCGATATCTCCTTAGAAGATTATGGTATGTTATACCGTTTAACCGAAAAGGGAATCAGTACAAAGATCAGTGTCGAGACTGCTTCAAAGGATCTAGGAAACGTACCATCCTTTAATACTATTGCTGAAATTAAAGGAAGTCAATTTCCGAACGAATACGTTATTCTTTCAGCTCACCTTGATTCCTGGGAGGGAGGTTCAGGAGCAACAGACAATGGAACCGGAACTATCGCTATGATGGAAGTCGCACGTATTTTGAAAAAGATATTGCCAAATCCTAAGCGAACTATACTAATCGGTTTGTGGGGAAGTGAAGAACAGGGGCTAAACGGCTCGCGTTCATTTGTCTTGGACAATCCAGAGATTATAGAAAATACACAAGCTGTTTTCAACTTAGATAACGGTACAGGCCGTGTCGAGCGAATTAATGGCTCAGGCTTTGTACATGCTTATGACTTTGTATCCCGCTGGATGTCTGCTGTGCCTGCCCATGTTACAAAAGATATCAAAACAGAATTTCCGGGATCACCAGGAGGTGGGGGATCAGACCACTCATCTTTCGTTGCTGCTGGAGTACCTGCTTTTATGTTAAGTTCATTGTCTTGGGGTTACTTTTCAAATACATGGCATACCAATTTGGATACTTATGATAAGTTAGTGTTTGATGATCTCAAGTATAATGTAATTCTTACTGCTGTAATGGCATATAAAGCCTCTGAGGAAGCTAAGTTGGTTAATCGGGAGCAACGGGTACTCCCAGCGGGAACTGACGGTAAACCGGGTATTTGGCCTCCTATTAGACAGCCAAGGAGAACAGGAGTTGGATATTAGGTAACATTTGAAATAGATTCTTTATTAAGAATTTGTAAAATATTGGGCTTTTCTTAGTTCATGTTATTAATAAGGATTTTTAAATCCTTATTTTTGTTTTTATCTGTATGTCAGATTGAAACAAATTAGATTGGAATTTATAAATGGCGAAGACACAGGATAATAGTCCGAAAAATTATATTCAAATAAAAGGGGCAAGAGTCAATAATTTAAAGAATATTGATGTCGATATCCCTAAGAACAAACTGGTTGTTATTACAGGTATGTCAGGCTCGGGCAAATCTTCCTTAGCATTTGACACACTCTATGCCGAGGGGCAACGTCGTTATGTCGAAAGTCTCTCGTCCTATGCCCGTCAGTTTATGGGAAGGATGAATAAACCTGAAGTTGATTATATTAAAGGTATAGCACCGGCGATAGCGATCGAACAACGCGTTATTACGAGCAACCCTCGCTCTACTGTCGGTACATCGACTGAGATTTATGATTATCTGAAACTATTATATGCACGTATAGGCAAAACCTATTCTCCCGTATCTGGACAACTTGTTACAAAAGATACGGTCTCCAGTATTGTAGATTTTGCAACGGCTTTAGAGGAGGGAACATCTATTACCATTTATGCTCCACTAATTCCTACGAACGACCGTAAGTTAAAAGAGGAACTTTCACTTTTATTACAGAAAGGTTTTGTCCGTATCAAGTATAAAGGTGAGCTACAGAAAATAGAAACGATCATCGATGACAAGAAAGTCGATAATAAAGTAATTAAAGAAGGTGAAATAGAAATCGTAACGGACCGTCTTCGTATCGACTCGGATGACGATACCTTAAATCGTCTTTCGGATTCTATTCAAACAGCTTTATTTGAAGGAAAAGGTAATTGCTCCATAGCCGTAGGAGAGGAATTCCATCATTTCTCAGATCGTTTTGAGCTTGATGGGATCTTGTTTGAAGAACCAACAGCTAATTTCTTCAGTTTTAATAATCCATATGGAGCATGCCGTCGTTGTGAAGGATATGGGAAAGTGATTGGTATTGATCCAGATCTTGTTATTCCTGATAAAAGCCGATCGGTATACGATGGTGCTATCGCACCTTGGCGAGGTGAGAAAATGGGCGAATGGTTACAGGCACTGATCAAAGTTTCGTTAAAGTTTGACTTTCCTATCCATCGTTCCTATTCTGATCTAACAGCGGCACAAAAGAAATTGCTGTGGACGGGTAATAAGTATTTTTCAGGTTTAAATCAATTTTTTCAAGAGCTTGAAGAACAGACCTACAAAATCCAATATCGGGTCATGTTATCCCGCTATCGTGGTAAGACAGATTGTCCAGAATGTCACGGTTCCCGTCTTCGTCAGGATGCAACCTACGTAAAAGTTGGTGATAGATCCATTACAGATATCGTACTGATGCCTTTGGATAAAGCATTGGAGTTTTTCAAAGGATTAGAACTTAAAGGGAATGATCTTTTAATTGCGAAGCGGTTATTATCTGAAATTGAAAGCCGGTTACAGTTTTTATGTGATGTAGGATTGAGCTATTTAACTTTAAATCGCTTATCCAACTCTCTTTCTGGAGGTGAATCGCAACGTATCAATTTAGCGACTTCTTTAGGAAGTTCGTTGGTTGGGTCAATTTATGTCTTGGACGAACCGAGTATTGGTTTACATCCTCGCGATACACAAAGACTTATAGGAGTTTTAAAATCGCTAAGGGATATTGGCAATACGGTTATTGTGGTCGAGCATGAACAGGAAATGATGGAGGCTGCCGATTATCTGATCGATATTGGCCCGGAAGCAGGAATAAATGGTGGTGAATTGGTATTTGCAGGTCACTACGATGATATCATTAAAGATAAAAAAAGTTTAACAGGTCGTTATTTAAGCGGACAAGATCAGATCGTCATTCCGGCTCAACGCCGTACATGGAACAATTCCATTACCGTTAAAGGAGCGCATGAAAATAACCTGCAGGGTATCGATGTGACTTTTCCACTCAATAATTTTACTGTTGTAACCGGTGTTTCCGGTTCTGGGAAAACATCGCTTGTAAAACGGATTTTATATCCGGCTCTGCAAAAAGCGATCGGGAATTATTCCGGTGAGCAGACAGGAGTTTACGATGGAATTGAAGGAGATATTGATCGCGTTGAACAAATTGAAATGGTTGATCAGAATCCGATCGGTCGTTCTTCACGATCCAATCCGGTTACCTATGTAAAAGCTTGGGATGAAGTTAGAGCTTTATATTCAAATTTACCGGCTGCTAAAGCCGCAGGACTAAAACCCGCCGCCTTTTCATTTAATGTGGAAGGTGGTCGCTGTGACGTATGCCAAGGCGAGGGAGAGGTCAAGATTGAGATGCAATTTATGGCCGATATTGTGCTTCCTTGTGAAGCTTGTGAAGGCAAACGTTTTAAACAGCATGTGCTTGATGTCCAGTATAAAAGTAAGTCGGTTTCAGATGTTTTGGAATTGAGTGTTGATGAGGCTATTGTTTTCTTTGCTGATCAACCTAAAATCTTATCTAAACTTCAGCCTTTACAAGATGTTGGACTAGGTTATGTGAAATTGGGACAATCATCGAGTACACTATCTGGTGGAGAAGCACAGCGTATCAAACTGGCTTCATTCTTAATTAAAGGAAATAATAGTAAGAAAACACTTTTTATATTTGATGAACCAACAACAGGTCTCCATTTTCATGATATTAAGAAGCTCTTGAAATCGTTTGAGGCACTGATTAATTTAGGGAATAGTATTTTGGTTATCGAACATAATATGGACATGATCAAATCGGCAGATTGGGTGATAGATATCGGTCCTGAAGGGGGAGATAAAGGAGGGAAATTAGTTTTTGCAGGACTTCCTGAAGATTTGGTCAAATGTAAAGATTCTTATACAGGGCAATATTTGCAGACTCATTTAACGAATTAATTTTACATTTATAGCCTAAACAAAATAAAAGACATGATTAAAAAAATGTTAATAATGATGTGCGTAGGGTTGAGTAGTTTGACAACCTTTGCACAGTCGCCAGAACGTCCGAAATTAGTCGTGGGTCTTATGGTTGACCAGATGCGCTGGGATTACCTGTACCGATTTGCTGAACGTTATGGCGAAGGTGGTTTCAAAAGATTGTTGAATGAGGGATTTTCATGTGAAAATACGCTGATCAACTACATTCCAACGTATACTGCTATCGGACATAGCTCTGTTTACACAGGATCAGTACCCGCTATACATGGTATTTCGGGTAATGATTGGATTATGGAGCAAACTGGTAAACCAATGTACTGTACTCAGGATGACAATGTCGTTGGGGTAGGTACAACAGAGGCTGAAGGAAAGCAGTCTCCACGCAATTTACTCGCTTCAACCATTACAGATCAATTGAAATTGGCGACCAATTTTCAATCAAAGGTTATCGGTATTGCCATTAAAGATCGTGGCGGGATTCTACCTGCAGGCCATTTTGCTGATGCAGCCTACTGGTTTGAATCTAAATCAGGTAATTGGATTACGAGCAATTTCTACATGGATAAATTACCAAACTGGGTAACAGATTTTAATAAGAAAAAACTTGCTGAAAAATATTTAAAACAAGATTGGAAACCATCTTATCCGTTATCGACCTATACATCAAGTATTGCTGATGATAATATTTATGAAGGAAAATTTGCTGGAGAGGCAAGTCCAACATTACCAAGAGCAACTTCCAAATTGATGGCTACTGAAGGGTACGAGTTGATTAAGACGACGCCTATGGGGAACACTTTAACATTAGATTTAGCAAAAGCGGCTATAGAAAATGAAAAACTTGGAAATAACCCAACGAAAAGTACGGACTTTCTTTGTGTAAGCTTATCTGCTACTGACTATGTGGGCCATCGTTATTCCCTTTCTTCTGTAGAAATTGAAGATATCTATTTAAAGCTGGATCATGAACTTGCGGATCTCTTCAACTATTTGGATAAATCAGTTGGTAAAGGTAATTACACATTCTTTTTAACAGCAGATCATGCCGCATCTTATAATTCACGTTATTTCATGGACATGAAAGGGAACGGGGGATATTTTCCCGGCAGACAGATCTTAACAGCATTGAATGATAATTTGAAAGCTAAGTTTGGTCAAGAAAAATTGGTTAAGAGTCTAATGAACTATCAAGTACATTTAGACAATGAGAAGATTGAAACTTTAAAACTAGATGAAGAAGCCATCAAAACGGATATCATCAAGTATTTGAAAAAACAGGATGGTGTTGCATTTGTTTTTGATATGTCCAAAGGTGATGTTCTTCAAGCTCCTCTAGCGATCCGCGAAAAAGCAATTAACGGATATCATATGAAGCGAAGTGGTGTTATTCAGATTGTTGTTGAACCACAATGGTATGAGGGATCTCCTCGTTCTACAGGTACAACGCACGGTACATGGTCAAGCTTTGATTCACATATACCATTAGTATTTATGGGATGGGGTATCAAACATGGCGTTTCTAATAAAGCTGTAAACGTTACTGATATTGCTCCAACTTTAGCCGCGTTGTTGCATGTTATGGAGCCAAATGGCAGTATCGGTACTCCTATAGTAGAAGTGTTAGGACAGTAATATCGCTTTTAAATGCTATATTAAAGGTAAAATTTGTTAGATTTCTGCTATATAAATTTACTGAGTGAAGAGAAGAGGGTGGTAAAATTGTTTTATAAGCAATGCAATAAGATTGTAAATAAAACAATTTTATCTAAGTTTGTAGATAAAATTGAATAAATAATATGCTTTCTAAAAAGACAAAATATGCCATTAAAGCCTTAATGGTTTTAGGTAGGAACTACGGTAAAGATCCCATGCAGATTGTAAAAATTGCAGAGGAAGAAAATATTCCGAAGAAATTTTTAGAACAGATATTGTTGGAAATGCGTAATGCAGGGATTTTGTATAGCAAGAAAGGTGCAGGAGGGGGTTACAGTCTAAATAAAGCACCAGAAGATGTTTATTTATCTCAGGTGATGCGATTGATCGACGGACCTATTGCCTTATTGCCATGTGTCAGTCTCAATTTCTATCGTTCATGTGATGAATGTACCACTGAGCATGCCTGTGGTATACGCGACACTTTTGTTGAGGTTCGTAATGCAATGTTACAAATACTAAACGATACGAGTGTTGCGAGTCTAATAAACAAGGAAAAACAATTAAACCTAGACACTACAGAAGATAGCTAGATAAATTAAACTTTTTACTAAAAGGGCCGAATTATTTGATTAATTCGGCCTTTTTTATTTTTAACGAAAATTTAACAAAAAGCATACGACTTTATCGTATTAAAACTATATCTTTAGTTTTTAATATCATTATAAACCGTACCTAATGGCCAAATTCTATTGGAGCATATTATTATTATGCTCATTTATGCTGACCAATTCAACACATGCACAAACAAAAGTATCGGGAGAGATTGTAGATTCGAAGGATGGGGGGAAACTCGGTAAAGCGGCTGTTGTATTATTAAATGCGAAAGATTCCGTTCTTGTCAAGTTCGTGAGAACAAATGAAAATGGATCCTTTTCCTTTCCTAAAATTGATACAGGAACTTATCGGTTCATTGTCTCCTTTCCTCAATATGTGGATGTTGTCAAGGATGTCACTGTAGGTCAAGAGCCCATTGCTTTTGGAACTATTAAACTATCAAAAGCAGCATTGCTTTTGGAAGAGGCACAAGTGACAGGTAGAATCCCTGTTGTCATGAAAGGGGATACCATTGAATATGATGCAGGAAGCTTTAAAGTCGAAAAAGATGCTAAAGTGGAAGATCTTTTAAAAGTCTTGCCCGGTATGACCATGGATGCAAACGGAAAGATTACGGCTAATGGAAAAGAAGTGAAGAAAGTATTATTGGACGGAGAAGAGTTCTTTGGTGATGATCCGACGCTCATTACCAAAAATATTCGGTCGGATATGGTCAGTAAGGTACAGGTGTATGAAAAGAAATCAGACCTGGCAGATCGCACAGGTGTTGATGACGGCGAACGCACACAGACTATTGATATCAAGTTAAAGGCCGATAGTAAGAAAGGAATGTTTGGGCAAGCTACCGTTGGTGGAGGTACCGATAACTACTACGGGGGCAAAGTGATGGTCAATAAATTTAAAGGGAGCCAGAAAATAGCTGTTTATGGTATTGCTGCCAATGATGGTATGGTTGGGCTTGGATTTGAAGATGGGCAGAAATATGGTGTAGGTGGATCGGGGAACATGGAAGTTATGGATGGTGGCGGTATTATGATCTCTTCTGGTGGTGACGGCTCCGACGGTGGATTTGACGGAAGGTTTTATGGAGGTGGAGTACCCAAAGCTTTAAATTTTGGGGCCAGCTACTCAGATAAAACTGCAAATGATAAGCACAAAATTAACGTTAACTATAGAAGGAATCAACTAAACGTAAATAATACGAGTACTTATTCTGCTCAAAATAACATTCCAGAACAAGCACGTATTGATAATTCGGTAACGAGCTCGGACAACGAGACTAAGACAAATGCAGCCAACCTGAGGTATGATTATAAATTGGATTCCTTAACCGATATGACTGTGAAAATGGGGTTCAATAAGTCGCAAAGGGATAATTTTTCAGAAACATTTGCTGACCAAAAAACTTTGGAAGGACAGGGAATCACAGAAACATATTCTAAAAACAATTCGAGAACTGATCAGGAACAATACAATCTGGACGTTTTACTCACAAGACGTTTTAAGAAAGTAAGAAGATCATTGACTTTAGCGGTCAATACGAATTCGGATAAAAATGATGGCAATATAAATTATTTCTCAAGTACCCATTTCTTTAAAAACAATCTTACCGATACCATAGATCAGTATAAGAAAAATATGAATAGGAATACGAATTTAGGAGCTTCGATGACCTTTACAGAACCTATTTCTAAAAGGTTGACCGCTGCTCTGGGATATTCATTCCTAAATAATAAGTCGGAAACATTAAATCAATCTTTCGATAGAGATTCGTTGACAGGCGAGTATACGATACTAGATCAGGCAATCCTGAATGATTTTGATTTTACGAGTATGAAAAATGGATTGAGTACTTCACTCAATTATAAGGATAATAAGTTGACGGTCAATCTAAGTAATCAACTGGATTTTGAACATGTGAAGCGAGAGTACAATAATTTGGAAACTGTTCTTCAGCGTAATCAAACGTCAATTCGCCCAAGTTTATCGACTAATTATCAGATTACGAAAAGTAAAAGTATAAATTTCAGGTACTCGGGAAGAACATTGCAACCGTCACTGACGCAAATCGAACCATTAAAGCAAAACTCACAACAATTGGTAACCTATCTTGATAATTTTGATTTAAAAGCTGGTTTTAGTAATAATTACAGTTTAAGTTTCAATTCCTATAAACAGCTGAAAGATCAAAGTGTCTATGCATATGTTAGTGCAACACAGGGAATCAATAATATATCCAGCAGGGTGAGGTATTATGAGGAAGGCCGCCAAGATATTCAGTATGTCAACATCGACAAGACAAACTGGCGCATATATGGACAATCTGGATACCGATTTGTTGTACAGAAAAAATGGGGACTGAACCTAAATTTAGGAGCTAATGTGGAATACAGTAGTCAATATAGTTACTTATCATTAGTAATAGAGGAACCGCGTTTAAATCAGAATGAAACTTGGAGTTTAGCCCCTAGTATCGGATTAAGTCGTTATAAGGCAAATAAGTTGGATTTCTACGTAAATATTACTCCGGGTGTTGAAAAACTAAATTCCTCTTTACAGCCTCAATTGAGTAGAACAACTTTTACAATGAATTCTTATGGCAATGTAACTTATTACCTGCCGAAAGATTTTAAAGTAGCGCTTAACGTTAATCAAAGCTATCAGAGTTCGACTCAAACCTTACAGTCTATTAATATTGTCAATATGAATGGATATATTTCAAAGAAATTCTTTAAAGATAAATCGTTAGAAGCACAGATTTATGTTAACGATATCTTGAATAAGAATAGTGGTATAAACCGCTATCAGAATGGATCCTCTTTTATTCAGTCCAGTAATGAAGTGTTGCACCGTTATGGCATGTTGAAAGTGATTTATAATTTTACAACTATGAAAGGAGGAAAATAAGATGAAAAAGTATATTGTAGTAATGTTTTTATTTGTGGGTTTTATGATGCATGCGTCTGCCCAATACGCTTTTTTTCCGAGCAGTGGTACCGTAACTTTTGAGCGGAAATTTCATTTACATAACTATTTGAAACGAAATTTCTTGAATAAACCCGATCTGGATGGTTGGGATAAAATTAGTGTAGATGCTGCCATAAAATCCGGGCCAGTAGAAATCATCACGCATCATAGTTTGAAATTCTTTGATGATGAAACCGTTTTTGAAACTATTCAAGAGGATTACCCGCCGAATTATCGTAATTACTCCTGGTACAGTCCGTTTATAAATGATTCTAAGACCTATATCAATGTTAAAGATAATAGTTTCTTAAAACTACTTCCTTTTGGAGATGAAGAATTATTAATGAAAGATTCATTGCCCAATGTGAAGTGGAAGTATACGGATGAATATCGTAATATCGCAGGTTACGATTGTCGTCGGGCAAACGGGATTATTCAAGATTCTATTTATGTGGTGGCATTTTTTGCTGGGCAGATTCCCATTCCAACAGGTCCAGAACTTATTCATGGTTTACCAGGGATGATTTTGGGCGTATCCATACCGAGCATGAACATTAATATATTTGCAACAAAGGTTGAATTAACCAATACGCCAGTTTCCAATGTGCTGACAAAGAAAAAGAAAGTGGTGGCCGAGCCAAAGGCCGCGGTTATCGCAAAATTAAAAACTTCTGTCTACGATTGGATGGACGAAAAGGAATTCAATAAAAAGCTGAAAGCGATATTATTTTAAACAAGAAAGGGAACGATGAGTTCCCTTTCTTGTTTAAATATAGTTCTTTATCTAATGGTACTACCCGGTTTGATTGCCGAGGTTGGATTCACAAAATCCAAGCGGCCATCAGCATCCTCAGCCATTAAGATCATCCCTTGAGAGGTGATTCCTTTGATATCGCGAGGCTCCAGATTCACTAAAATAGATACCTGCTTACCGATGATTTCTTCAGGAGAGAAGAATTCTGCAATTCCAGATACAACCGTACGTTGGTCAATTCCAGTATCAATTTTGATTTTTAATAATTTCTTCGTTTTAGCAACTTTCTCTGCTTCTAAGATCGTACCCACACGAATATCAAGTTTCGTAAAATCTTCGAAAGCAATATTAGCTTTAGCCGGTTCAGTTTTTACATTTGCCGCTGCATTTGCAATTTTTGCCTGAGCCAATTTGTTCAATTGAAATTCAACCTGCTCGTCCGTGATTTTTTCGAACAATAGCTGTACTTCACTCAATTGGTGACCATCAGCAATTAAATCCGCTTTACCTGCATTTGTCCAATTCGTACTTGGAAAATCAAGCATTTCGAAAAGTTTTGTAGCAGTTTTCGGAAGGAAAGGCTGTGCTAATACCGCTAAGTTTGCGACTATTTGTGTGGCCACATTCAGAACCGTTTTTACACGTTCCTCATCCGTTTTGATTACTTTCCAAGGCTCTTCATCTGCTAAATACTTATTTCCTAAACGAGCAACATTCATAAACTGTGCTAATGCCTCGCGGAAACGATATTGCTGTATAGATCCAGTGATCGCATCAGGGAATTTTGCTAATTCAGCAAAAACATTTTGATCAACTTCATTTAACGGAGAACCGCTAACTACTTTGCCATCAAAATATTTGTGAGAAAGTACCATGACACGGTTGACAAAGTTACCAAAGATAGCAACCAGTTCATTGTTAACTCTAGCTTGGAAATCCTTCCATGTAAATTCACTATCAGATGTTTCAGGAAGAATAGAAGTCAATACATAACGTAATTCATCTTGTCTACCCGGAAACTCTTCTAAATATTCATGTAACCAAACAGCATGATTACGAGAGGTCGATAATTTGTCGCCTTCAAGATTTAAGAATTCATTTGCTGGTACGTTATCCGGTAAAATATATTCACCATGTGCATGTAAAATTGCGGGGAAGATGATACAGTGGAATACGATATTATCTTTTCCAATAAAATGGATTAAGCAAGAGTCATCTTCAGGATTTTCTTGTTTTTTCCAATAATCTTCCCAGTTTTTACCATGATCAATAGCCCATTGCTTGGTAGCAGAAATGTAGCCTATCGGAGCATCTAACCAAACATAAAGTTTTTTACCAGCAGCCTCTTGAAGCGGAACATCTACTCCCCAGTCCAAATCGCGGGTCATAGAACGAGGTTGTAAACCTGATTTTAACCAAGATTGGCATTGACCAAAAACATTTGATTTCAAAACGTCTTTTTTACCTTCGATCAACCATTTCTCTAACCAAGGTTGGTATTTATCTAGGGGCAAGTACCAGTGTTTTGTTTTTCTTAATACCGGTGTTTTTCCGCTCAATGTCGATATTGGATTGATTAAGTCTGTTGGACTTAACGAAGTACCACATTTCTCACACTGGTCACCATACGCACCTTCCGACTTACAGTTAGGGCAGGTACCAACAATATAACGATCAGCTAAGAATTGATGAAAATCTTCATCATAGTATTGTTCCGAGAATTTCTCAACGAACTCACCTTTATCGTACAAATTCGTAAAGAATTCTTGAGACAACGCATGGTGGATAGGTTCGGAAGTGCGGTGATAGATATCAAATGCAATACCGAACTCTTCAAAGCTCTCTTTAATTTGTGTATTGTACTTATCAATAATTTGCTGTGGTGTGATACCTTCTTTTTTTGCACGGATGGTAATCGCCGCTCCATGTTCATCAGAACCACAGACATAGACAACGTCTTTATCGTTAAGACGTAAATAGCGCACGAAAATGTCGCCAGGAATATATGCGCCGGCCAAGTGACCAATATGCAAAGGACCATTAGCATAAGGCAATGCAGATGTAATGGTGTAACGTTTTTTGGATAAATTACTCAATGCTATACAGTAAATTAGTAGTTAGCGAAATAAAAAAACACTATAAATGTTTGTTTCTTTGACAAAGATAATTCAATTTGCGGTATTAAAATAAAGATTATGACGAAAATACCTGAATTTCTTAAAGCAGGCGATAAAGTCGCAATTGTCTGTCCTGCAAGTTTTATTCGTGGAAATATAGATGCCGCCGTTAAAATTTTGGAATCATGGGGCCTGGAGGTCCTTTTGGGAAAGACTGTCACAGCCACTTACCATCAATTTGCGGGAGATGATCATGAAAGAGCTGCCGATTTGCAATGGGCTTTGGACGATGAGACGATCAAAGCTGTTTTTGCGGCAAGAGGTGGATACGGCTGCGTAAGGATTATTGATCAACTTGATTTTTCGCTTTTTCAAAAACAGCCTAAATGGCTTGTTGGATTTAGTGATATTACTGTTTTACATAGTCATATTCAACAGCAATTTGCCATTCCTACCATACATGGGCAAATGCCAAAATCTTTTGAAGCAGGTACCAAAGCATCTTTAGATACCTTGAAGGCCGCTCTCTTCGGGCAGTCGGTAGATTACAGCTATGAGCAGAAAGAATTTCCAAATAGAGTAGGAGAAGCAACAGGAATACTTGTTGGAGGAAATTTAGCTATTCTACTATCCGTACTGGCATCTGAGTCAGATGTCAATTACGATGGTAAAATCTTGTTTATCGAAGATGTTGGAGAGACTTTCTACAGTGTCGACCGTATGTTATGGGCATTGAAGCGGGCCGGGAAATTTAAAAAATTGAAAGGCCTGATTGTCGGCGGTTTTTCCGGAATGAAAGATGCTGATCCTTCATTTGGACAGTCTGTCTCTGAAATTGTGATGGACAAAGTAAGGGATGCAGATTTTCCAGTAGCATTCGCTTATCCTGCCGGTCATATTGATGATAATCATGCATTAATTTTTGGGAAGAAGGTGAAATTAAAGACCACAAAAAATAAGGTTTCATTAACATATATCGATTAAATATTATGGCACTATTTCAAAATTTAGGAAAATATAAAGATTTCGGTTTATTGATCATGCGTGTTGGTTTAGGCGTGATGATGATTGTGCATGGTTTCCCAAAAATGATGGGCGGAGTAGAGACATGGACTAAGCTTGGGGGTTCTATGGGAGTATTAGGCATTCATTTCTTACCCATTTTTTGGGGATTTATGGCCGCAGTTGCCGAAGGAGTAGGAGGTCTGTTTTTATTGATCGGCCTTTGGACTAGACCTACTTTACTTTTTTTAGCGTTCACGATGATTGTTGCGGCTCTTGTTCATTTCGGAAAAGGAGATGGCATTAAAGGAGCCTCTCATGCCATTGAATTATGCTGTGTTTTTATTGGTCTATTATTTATCGGTCCGGGAAAGTATTCTGTTGATAAGAAATAAGACAGTTGAACTTATTGTAATAAGAGAAGAGGCTTAACACATCATGCGTTAAGCCTCTTCTTTTGTTCTGTGAACGTTCTATTTTAGTATGTCGAAACAATCCCCAAGTCTCCGATCGGAGTGATTACTCTAAACTTGTAGGTCGACTTGCTATTAAAAGGAATAGCTCCTTTATATTCTTTTGATTTTAAAGTAGGTTCCGTGTTATCTTCACTGTAGTAAATTTTAAAACCAGGGTAGTCGGTGTTGGCTGTTAACTTTCCATCGATCAATTTTACTCCGACAGCAGGTACACGATAATGATACCCTTTATTTAATTTATCTAATTTCTTCAATTCATCATTACCTAACTTCTGCATAAATCCAGCATAGCTTTTTTGGTAAGTCTGATGATCAAAATTTTCGCCATTTTCCCAGCTTTGTTCTGGTGCCCATCCACGATCGGCAACTGCCAATAAGCGTGGAAAAATCATTTCTTCAAGACGCGTATCGTTATTTATTTTTTCAGACCAAAGTCCAGCTTTAACACCCAAGAAGTTTGCTTTGCCTTTTTCCGTTAAATGCACCTTATTTTTTGCGAAATCTTTCGGTAACTCGTTTCCTGAATTGTCTTTGAACAGGTTAATAAAATAGTTTTCCGGAGCAAACGAGTATGTTTTGTTAATATCAACCAATCCTACCCAGCTATGTCCCGGCTCAGCAAAGTTATGGTCCCAGGTCATGTCCAGATAGTTGTTATAAGCAGAAGTAAAGACAACTTTATAACCTGCATTCGCTAGGCGGTACGCTAAATCTTCCTGTCCACCACCGATCAGGTTATTCCAGACGTTTAAGTTGATGTTATGATCGGCCAGTGCTGGATTTACATCCATTCCCTTTCCGAAATTTTTCATCCCCATTTCTTCCCAACCTGACATGATCAAACCTTTAGAGTGGCATAATTCATTAATACGGTTAATGTAATATGGCCACACATCATGCACGGATGTGATGTTATTTTCTTTCATGAAAGCTTCGATCTTTGGAGATTTTTCCCAGACGCCAGCAGGGGTTTCATCACCACCTAGATCGATGATCTTTAAAGGTACGCCGGCTTGTTCATGCATTTTTTTCACTTCATCGATTACCTTACTTAAGAAATGGTACGAAGAAGGTAAGGCAGGATTTAAAACGTTGTCGTTCCAGTTCTGTGCAGAGTTGTATACCGATAGGTCTTCCGGATCATGTAATAAATATTCTTCCGCACCTTTAAGGTCTCCTGCTTTTTTAAGTTTATTGTAACGCGCTTCCATTGATTTTATAGCAGCACGTGCATGTCCCGGAGTTTCAATTTCTGGAATGACATCAATATGTCTTGCCGCGGCATAACGTAAAATCTCAATATAGTCCTGCGTGCTTAGATATTGTTTTTCTTTTGCTACCGCTCCAGATCCATAGGCCGGTTGTATGGCTTTTCCATCTTTAAAATTGGCAGAACGTACACTACCGACCTCAGTCAATTCAGGTAGTCCTGGAATTTCTAAACGCCAGCCCTCATCATCGATGAAGTGGAAGTGAAATTTATTCAGTTTGTACTGCGCCATTGCATCCAAAATACGAAGTACCTCAGCTTTGCTATGGAAATTACGTGCCACATCCAGCATGAGACCACGATACGGGAAACGGGGCTGATCTTTTACCTGAGCATATGGGAAATTCAATGATTTATTCGTCGTGCTCCATGCTGCGGCAGGAATTAAAGATTTTAATGACTGTAAGCCGTAGAATGCACCCGTTGCGGTACTTGCTTTAATTTCGATTCCTTTGCTATCAATATTCAATGTATAAGCCTCGTCTTCAAAGCCTGCAGTTTTAACGATCTTGATTTGAGCGTCTTTACTCGTGCTTTTCTGTGCCTGTATTCCTGTTTGTTCTTTTAAGAACTGTATGAATAAACCCGCTTCATTATTAAAATCATTATTGCTATTGATTGAAACGGTATTTGTCAATTTAAATGACTTTGTTTTATCAAAGCTTGCTTGCGCCGGTAGCGGAAGAATATCTTGCTGCGAACCTTTAGAAAGAAGCTCATTGCTCGCAAACTTCTGCTCTAAATAGGTTTTACGCTGTTCTGCTGTAAAGGTATTGCGTTGCGCTTCATAGTTTTTGATGTCCGCATAAGTGTCTTTACCATCATAGCTTACGTAAAGCCCGATTGGTCCATCTGTATAATTTATCAGGCCACCGAGTGTTGTAAAATTGATTTCAATGGTATCTTTGGGCTGTAACGTTAAATTGTTTTTTGCAAATTCGATCTGGAATAAATCTCCATTACGGTGTGACAACTTAAAACGGGAATCAACAGATTTTGCGTCTATTCCACGGATGAAATTAAACCATAGTGACCAATCTTTAAGTGCAATTTGCTGACTGTCTGTATTTTTAATGATTAATTTAGACGTCGGGTTCTTCTTTAAACTTATTCCTGTTGGAACTTCCCAGCGTACTGAAATCTTATTTTCAATGTTTGCAGGAGACTGGGCAAAGAGATTTGCTGTCAACAATGCCATTGTAGTAGACAGCCAAATGGACTTTTTATACGGTTGATAACTCATGAATCTATAAGTTGTTTAGTTTGTTGTGTGATCTAAAGATACAATTTTTAGAGAAATAAATAATTTTTCATTTTTATTTTGAAATATTCAATAACCTTTCTATATTTGCACACCGAAACACAAAAAGGCCCGTTCGTCTAGGGGTTAGGACGTTAGATTTTCATTCTAGAAACAGGGGTTCGATTCCCCTACGGGCTACAAAAAAGCGACTTCAAAAGAGTCGCTTTTTTTATGCACTATATTTGGCATATGTTCTATTTTATGCTAAAGTATTTTTGTGTGATTTCTATAAATTAAATTCCCTTAACTAATTGTCTGTTCACTTACTCTTACATCAATCAATTTGTTCTCATAAATTTGAAAATATCGTTCTTTATATTCATCAGTTAAAAAACTTCTTTCAATGAGTTCAGCAACCTTCGATGTTTGTTTTGAAAAATCTTTGTAGATATTATCTCGCACCAAATCGGATAGCCCTAAAGTCACAGCGAACTGATCAAAATCTGATCGTTTAACCCTTCTTTTACGACCACCTAAAGTTAACGCCAAATCTTCCTTATCTTTTGGATAGATAAGGCTAACATTTAGCAAGTCATAAGCAGGAGCGAGTAAGATTCCCTTGTCAGTATGCATCAGGGAAAAGTTTTTTAAGTGCATATCATTGTTTCCTGTTAGAAAGCAGAACAGCACCAATCTAAAATATCTAATCACATCCAAACCAGAGTTAGTTGCATATTGCTTAATAATCTTCCCTGCGCGCTCGTATGAACTCTTGTATTTCTGTTCGGTGAGTAATTCGGACAATTGGCATAAATCTTCTACGTGAACTTTTTTTCCTTTTACACGGTCAAATCTTTTCGTAATATACGCCAGCTCACCTTCAGAAGTACGAATAAGGGCATGACTAGCGGTCTCAATTTTAAACAACTTAGCGAGGTGCATCGTCAAATCCTCCACTTCAGGCATAAAATCATAATCAGCTGACTGAGGCTTCAGAATATAATCTCCCCACAGCCCAACTAAGGTTAATCTTTTATTCCCCTTTTCTCCATTTATTGTCAACGATATTTTGGGCTGAACCCCTGTCAAAGCTAATCGTTCATTAACAGTTATTTGAGCCAACTTATTTAATTTCTCACGATCTAATTCTAGTTGTGGGGCCTCAGCTGTACCAAAGAATTTTTTAGAACAAGATGGATGATACTCACCTGTTTCAACTACTTTATAGCAAAATAAGCAATTAGGCATTGTCTTCCGCCTCCATCGGATATACAGATACAGCACCTATTGTATCTCTACACAAATTGATTAATAATTCGAATCGATCTCTTGGATTTAATTTCCAATGCTTCTCCCCAATTTCTAACAACCACCCTTCTGGAATTAAACCGTCAAAAAACGGAAATAGCACATTACTATAGTAAGGATACGCTGAAATTGGTAATGTTAAACTGATTGGTTTAGGATTTTCTGGTTTTAAATATTGCGTCTCATATTTGAACACATACCCTCCATCACCTTCAAGAAGATAACCTGCTAATTGATCTTGATAATATATTTTAGCTTGACGTGCCATTATTCTCTACTTTTATCTACAACCCCTACTTCCATCCCGAATAGCGCAAGAACATCATTTACTTTATCTAAACGAAGAGTCTTCTTTCCTTGTTCCAAATCACGTACAAAACGTAGCCCTACTCCAGCATTCAACGCTAAATCTTCTTGAGTAAGCTTTAACTCCTTACGCTTTTGTTTAACAAATAGTCTGATTGAATCCATAATTATACCTTTTCTGATATAAATATAAGAAAAATCTTGTTTTTATATCAAATCAGGTATAATATTTATGTTTTGATGTTTTTTATACCCTAAAAGGTATAAAGTTTATAATTGTTTAAATTCCTTTGCATCTATATAAATTAATCGAGCTAATTTCTTCTGACGCTCCCTTTCTTTTGAATTTTGTCAAGGAAATTCTCTAAAATCAGTTTTTCATCCTATTCTATATGATTGATAACATGTTCCATCCAATTCTTGGAAATATCTTTCTCACAATTATAGGACAAGCTGTATAAGATAAGATAAACATTTTTTATGATTCCAGATGGAAGTAGAGCGAAATTTATTTATCTTAAATCATCAATTTCAATGTAATTTTAGATGTATGGAATATAATTATTTTATTTCTAATCAAGGGTGGATAGAATTTAGTTATCCTAGTAATTTGATTTATGTTGAAGAGGTAGAGGGAACTTACCTTTTCTATACTGAACAAACAGGAAGTTTTAGAATCACACCATTAGAAATACAATCTATTAATTTTAACACGGACGACTATTTAGTTGATTTATGTAAAGAGAATAATGGGACTATACTGAAAAATGATGTCGGGTACAAATATCTTTATTATATCTCTCCATCGAAAAATAATGATCCTGATTTAAAAATTTTTAACTGGATCTTCGCAGATGTTAATAAGATAGTCTATTGTAGTTACACAATTGATGCTATCAGCATTGCTGACCCGGAGATAGTAGAAGAACATAAGGAAATTAATAAAATAATAGCAAATTTACAGATCGGAAAAATAAACAGCATAGGATAGTTTTAGATTATAATGTTTTAATAATCAAATCTATATAATCGATTATATTTTGTAAATTTAATAATTATGATAAAAATTCTCTTACTTTTATTCTTCTTAATATCCGCTCCTACTGTTTTTCATTCGAAAGCTCAGACAAAAAAAATCGATAATTGTGATTTTTTTGATACTGTAGTTAACAACCACAACCAAATTTTTCAGTCTTCAGGTATTCCCTCCGCTATCGAAATGGTTCTTAAGCATTGCAAAGCAGTTGGTTTTAATTTTTATGACTTACAAAATGAATGGCAAAACAAAACTGATGGTTCTTTCCGTGACTTTGACAATAAAGAATTATATGGAATTACGTTTTCCCAAAAATTTAATTTACCTCGAAATGCAAATTTTCCGATAGATAGTCTTTTTCAAACTATAGAAGATGAATTGAAGTCTGGAAAAAAGGTAATTATCGCACTGCAGGTGGAGACGGGATGGCCTATTTTTGTCATCAATAAACAAACTTCAGATGGAGAATTTGTTTCATATAGCAAACTTGGAAGCCACACATTAATCCTTCGAAATATAAAAGATATTATAAAAAAGTCAAACGGTACAGAAATCATGACTTATAGTACTCTTCCTTTGAAGTGAGAGGTAAGCATCTTTTACAGTATATACTTGTCGCCAGCTTGATCTAAACAAAAAATAAAAGCAGATATATTTTACAAAATGTTACTAGACCAAGATTTCGACTATTTAGCACAGTCTTATTGTGTTTGATGAAAATATGAATTATAAAATAAGTTTTGAATATGAAAAAGATACTCTTTAGTTTAGTTATATTTATATCCACATCTATTAGCTTCCATTCGAAGGCTCAAACCCAAAAAAATGATAATTGTGATTTTTTTGATGCCGTTATAAACAACCACGATCAGATCTTTCAATTGTCTTGTATTCCATCAGCTGTGGAAATGATACTGAAGTATTATAAAGTTGTAGATTTTGATTTTTATGACTTACAAAATGAATGGAAAAATAAAACCGATGGTTCTTTCCGCAACTTTGACAATAAAGAATTATACGGAATTACTTTCTCCCAAAAATTTGTTTTGCCTCGCGATGAGAACTTTCCGATAGACAGCCTTTTTCAAACGATAGAAAACGAATTGAAGTCTGAGAAAAAAGTCATTATTTCACTTCCGGCGGATGAAGGTTGGCATATGTTTATCATCTGCAAACAAACTCCGGATGGAGAATTTGTATCATATAGTAAACTTGGGAGCCACACATTAATACTTAGAAATACAAAAGAAATTGTGAAAAAGTCTAACGGTACAGAAATCATGACTTACACTGTGTCCCCGCGTTTGTAGCGAAGAGGAAATGTTACTTTCTGATAATAGATTGCTATATTGATAAATCCTAATCTCAACGTCTGCACGATAAGGAACTTTAAAAGTGATATAAAAAATCAGGTTGCGACAAAAAGTTTGATGTGCAAAAGACTTTTAATTATTGAACGCTTCTTTAGGTATTCTGGGATGAATTCATATTATTTGAGATTGGCTTAGTCTTATTAGATCATTATGCGATGTCATATATGTAGCACATCGTTGTCATACTAATCATTTTAAATTTAAGATGCGCGTACGGGGAGTTTGATTATGTAATAAATCACATACATGGAAGTTATATGGGTGAATTATATTATTTTTGGAATTTATGCTATTAATTAGCGTACAAATTAAACTTAATTTAATGATGAATAAAAGAATTATATACGGTTTATTAGGGGCAGTTATTTTCAGCGGAAGTTTAAAATTGGGGTATGCTCAGCAAAAGAATTTTGAAACCGCTACGGTATCAACCCTTCCTTCTATATTTCCCTCACCTGTGTTTATGGAACTTCAAGGCGAGAGCTTTCCTCTTGGACAGACCATTACTTTAGTTGCATTACCAGAGGTTAGTGAGTATACTAAGACCACAGTAGAGAAGATGCTGAACAAGGCAGGAGTGAAGAATGTGAATACAACCCAAAAGATTCCAAAGTCAATTCGAGGTACAGTAGTGGTTCTAGGGGAGAGCAAAAATGGGGACGGAACAGCACTTCTTAGCAACAACCAGGCAATTTTAGATTCTCATAAAGAAGGTTATGTAATTTCTAGTGGAAAAAAAGATCAAGGTTTTTTAATATCACTAATGGGGCATGATGCGCATGGTCTATTTCATGCCACACAAAGCTTCGCACAGTTAATCACAAGCGCCTTCTTTCCATCACTATTGATTCAAGATTACCCCGCTCAGCCTATCCGCGGTTCGGTGGAAGGGTTCTACGGGAAACCCTGGACTATGTTAGAGCGCGAGCAACATTTATTATTTTTATCCTCTGTTAAAGCCAATACCTACGTGTATACGCCAAAAGATGATCCTTACGCTAGAGATAGATGGAGACAGCCTTATCCAGCGGACACATTATCAGAACTTGGCCGTATAGCAAAGATTGCAACCGATAATCATATCAACTTTGTTTATGCAATATCGCCTGGTCCAACGATTTGTTTTTCATGTAAAACAGATTTTGATCTATTAAAAGACAAAGTAAATGCGTTAAGAAGTGTGGGTGTGCGTAGTTTTTATTTGGCATTAGATGATATTGAGTATCAAAAATGGAATTGTAATCAAGACTCCATCACTTTTGGAAAATCTGGCCCCGAAGCTGCCGCGGTAGCACAATCTTCATTATTAAATAAATTGCAGGACTATATCAAGGGAGTAGATCCTGAGGCGCCAAATTTAATTATGGTTCCCACCGAGTATTATGATGCCAAAGAAACCCCGTATAAAGCCGCATTACGTAAAAATTTAAATCAAGATATCGTTGTTCAATGGACAGGAACAGATGTCGTTCCGCCATCAATTTCAATAAATGATGCAAAAGCGGCTACTAAGGTTTTTGGAAAACCAACATTGCTCTGGGATAATTATCCTGTAAATGACTATGCAGAATCTAAAGGAAGGCTTCTTTTAGCACCATATGATAGAAGGGAAGCAGGGTTATCAAAACAGCTTGCCGGCATTTTGTCCAATCCAATGAATCAGGAAGCTGCTAGTAGAGTGGCAATATCGGGAGTGGCTGCTTTTGCCTGGAATGATCAAGATTACGATGCTTCTCGTACTTGGACATTTGCTGCGCGTCAATTAGCTGGAAATAATCCAAAAACCACTCAGGCATTATTGCTGTTTTTCGATACCCAGCACTTAGCCCCAACATTTGGAACACACCCTTGGCAAGTGCAAGCACCAGCATTAAAGTCAATTTTAGATAAGTTTAGAGATGCTTTTTCCTATGGTAATAAAGATGACCGTGCGCAGGCTATTAAAAGTCTACTAAATCATGCTCAAGAATTTAGAAATGCTCCAAATATTATTCGTTCAGGAACAATTGATAAAGGTTTTGTCCGTGAAGCTGGACCGTGGTTAGATGCGATGGCAATATGGGGAGAGGCTTTAGAATCTGTTGTCCTAGGTTTGCAGGAGATAGAAATGGGTAAAAGTAATAGTATCGGTTATTTTGATAAAGCTGATGAACTCGCTAAAAAGGCGGCGGTTATTCCATCAACACCAGGTGCGACTCGCTTTGAAGGGCCAGTTAAAATTGCAGACGGAGTATTGGATGTATTTATTAAGGATGCACCCAAATTACTTTATATAGCAAAAGGTAGTAAGTAGATCATACTTTATGTTCACTATTTCACGCATGTTCACGTTCCATGAACATGCGTGAAATAGTGAACATATATTTGTTTTATCTTTCTCATGGGGCATTTACCGGCCATTGGAATAACTCTTAAAAATCTTATCAGAAGCCAATTTGTGGAACATGAGGCAACTCTACCAAGTATTCCCTGAATTTGCCCCATTCTCTACGTAGCGAATCTTAGCTGGACAAATATCCGTTTGGTTATGCATATCGATGAACCCAGCGAACAGGACTATTATATAAAGGAGGCCACAGGTGAAGAATAAACTAATGATGACTTGACAACGAGATGTTCAGTAATTAAACTGCGATAAAAAGGAGTCTGGTGAAGTGTCAAATAATGAAGAATTGGCGCATTTCAGGGAAGCTAGGTAGTCGTCAGTTTTATGGGGAGTGTGCAATGGAGCATGTCTTCGCGCTATAGCGGAGCTGTTTCGACGATGGAGAAAAGCATTTATACCTAGGTGGATGTGATTTAGAGGGGAGAGGAAATGGCTTGGACATTCGGGGAAGTGAGAAACAATGGTGACTTTGTGGCTTCGCAATATGTCTAAGAGTTTTTGAGGTTCATGAAAGCGGGAGGAGGAAGGACTAAGTGATTCACCGAGATGACGGATTAATATGGATACTCGGGAAAATGCATCGGAAGGGTGGCTGTATAATTTCGCCACGTGGCGAAATGGTCAAGTGCGTCCGGAGATTCCTTTCGCCATACCGCGAAATTGACCATGGAATTTTTTTATTAAAAGTTTTTTTCTAAAATCTCATGATATAAATAATTATTCGGAAGTAGACTTCATCTCAAATATTGACAAATAAAATTTAGATTGCAGATCATTTTTTGATGATCCTTACCACGATTTTAGGTTCCAATTGGATTATTCAGAGTGATACACGAATATAATAATCCTACAATTATTTGATAAATAAATAGTTATAGATAAATATTCCTGTTGAAATAAAAAAAGTCCAGATCAACTTCGTCGATCTGGACTTTTTGTTTTGGGATATTGCTTATTCCCAAGTTTTTTCGCCTTTTTTCATTTTTTGAAGCGTTGCTATATAATCCTCTTTTTTATCGTTTGCAGTCAAAAGTGATATCGCTTTCTCTTGTGTTTTGATTGCTTGATCTTTGTCACCTAGACGATAAAGAAGGTTGGCAAAGGTATCTAGATACATCGGTGTATCTTTCTCCTTCTCCAGTGATAATTTGCTCCATTCTGAAGCTGCTTTTAAACAAGCTGGGTCATCACAGTTTTCAAAGATAGACCAAGCCATCTGGTTTAATTCCATTGCTGTGACCGTTGAACCGTATTTGGCAATATACTTATTAAAACTGTCTCTCAATCCAGGATAGTTTTTAGTATAAGAGAAATAACGCGGTTGCATTTCCAAACTCGTTTTTTCGGTATTGATCGTAGGGTATTTCTGAGCCAGTTCTTTTTCTATAGCAGCAAAATCTACATCTTCCTTAGCCTGTATTTTGGTATTGACAGCTTCACTGATCAATAGTTTAGCTAAGAAATCATTTGCTTTAACCTTCTCGCTGATGGCATCAAACTTGGTTGGGTTATCTTTTATTAAGTTAAATGCTTTCGAATCCTTAATGCTCGCAGAAGAAATCAATAACTCTAAATTGTCTTTTGTAAAGATCTGATCTGTTGATAGCGAAGATAATACAATGCTCTCAGCCTTTGCCTGTGTTTCTTTATCATAAGCTTCTTTTGCCACTTGGGCCATAGCTTTTGCAATCGTTGTATTTTGTGGATCAGCATTGAATTTTGCCAATAGGGTTTCATACTGGGTGTTCGGATCCAATGCCTTTTGAGCTTTAGCAATAAATCCATCCGCATCACCGCCCCCTACAATGCGGTGTACAAGCTTGCCTTTTGAATCAAAGATCAAGAAAGTAGGATATGCTACTACTTTATAATCTTTGGCAAAACGATCTGCTTCAGTGTACCATGATTTTACTTCTTCATTATCCACTTCGGTCTTATCCATTTGGATTTTAGCATTGATAAATTTGGCATTGAAGAAATCACCTACCTTCGCCTGTGGGAAGATTGTGCTTGTCATGTACTTGCAGGGGCCACACCAAGTGGTGAAACAATCGACAAAAATAAATTTGTTTTCCTTGGCTGCCTTTTCTTTAATTTGATTCCAATTGAGCCCATGCTCAAATTTAACACCCTCACTCTGAGCGAATAGTAATGATGGAACCAAGAATAGCATTAAAATTAATTTTCTCATAATCCGTTTATATTTATATGTGAATTTACTGAAATAAAAGCTTATCAAAAAATATTACAAAAAATCTTCAGAACCCGTAGAACCGAAACCGCGGATTAATAAATAAGTCAATGCTCGGAATATCATAACCCAGTTAATAATGGTCAGTTCCCTAAAGTTGACCAATTCTCTACGCAGCGCGTAGCGAATCTTAGCTGGACAAATATCCGTTTGATTATGCGTATCGATGAACCCAGAGAACGGGAATATTATATCAAAAAGGCCACAGTTGATATAAACTCACTATTCTCACCAATCGTTCATCTGAAAAGAGTTCCAATTTGATCATTGATTCATATTGAGTAATCCTTTAGTACTAATTATGACTCAATACGCTTTTTTAGTTTCAATAAGAATAAAGCTCTTTCCCTTGAAGATATTATGGCATTGGATAAAGTGCAGAGGAGAAAGCCCTTAAGTAATCAAGAGGAGAAGGAATTAAGGCGCAAAAAGCTAATTGAAGGCAGAAAACCTAATTATTTTATTTCATTGCATGTCGCTCAGAAAGCGGGAGACAAAGCAGGCTATACAAAAAATAAGGCCTTTGATAATCAGTATTATCGAGACCTCATTTTAAAAGTGTTATCACAGCATAGTACTATGTCCCGAAAAGATATTGATCAGTTGTTATGGAATAAATTGCCAGAATGGATGACGGATGAGCAGCGGAAAAGTAAAGTCAACAATTTAATAACGGAACTTAAAAACCATAATAAAATTGTTAATAAAGGATCTTTCAAATATTCTATGTGGGAACTCGTGAGTTGATAGTAGTAGAAAGATAAGTAGAAGAGCTAGTACAAAGATACTAGCTACATGAATAAATTTACTATATATACCCGTTGCGCATTATGATTTAGGGCTATAAATAAGATAAATAAGTTGTTCATTGCTCTAATAATCAGTAAACTGTTTTTTCATGCGAGCCGGAGCAGGCTCATGCCTATTTCTTCCATTTCATCAGTTTTACTAAGTGCAATGAGTTTCAGCCAGAATATTTTTGTTACACAAACGGAGGTTCCTCTCTTTAATTTTAAGTGCAGCAAACGAAGATCAGATGATTACCAAATTATAACTTTTAACATTATTTGTTCAGTGTTTGTTCAGTACTTGTTCAGTGATCACTCAGTGTAGACTGTATCAATATTGACTGATTACTGTATAAAAATTGATTAAAAATTGCTATTAATTAAAATCTGGTATTAGGATGTTTCCGTTTTAATGTTTATCTTAAATATCTATAAACTAATCAGGTAATTATGGAAAACATCAAAATGGCGTTAATGGGACTGTTTCAAGGAAAGTAGGTTCTGTTGTGTTTGTCTTAACGAAAACAGGAAATTATGTGCGTTCTCTCCCTCGCGTTAAAAAACGGGCACCTACACCTGAGCAACTGCTCAGTAGAACACGCTTCAAAATTGTGAGGTCGCATATTAGTATGTTAAATTCCGTTATCAATATTGGTTATAAGGCATACAGCTATCCTAAGCGGGCATATGATGTGGCGATGTCTTATAATTTGAACGAAGCACTTATTCAGAAAGAAGACGATTTTGTAGTTGACTGGCAGAAATTTATGATTGCCAAAGGAAGCCCGAATCCCATCACTTCCTATACGATGGATTTCGATCAAGAAAATCAAGTGATTCGGGTTACTTGGGAATATGATGTTTATCTGGAGAAGAAGTTTAACACCAGGTCTTACGATTCCTTCTTAATCCTGTATAATGCAGAAGATAATGGGGCTGAATATCCACTTTTGATGAACGACTCAAAAGACAGCTTAATATCTGGCAAACAGAATGTTAAAATCCCGAAACATAAAAAGGAAGTGACGTATGAAGTGTTTACCTTTTTTGTAGAGAGCTATGGTGGTGGTAATACAGACAGTATGCACTTGGGTAAGATAAAGGTTTGAGCGGTATCATGTGTCATTATTCCAGGGTGAATGTAAACTGGAGTTACGACCTTTGAAACAGATTTAATAAATTAAAGAAACCCGTTGTGCATTATGATTTTGGGCTAGAAAAAAAGTTGTTCATTACTCTGATGATCAGTATTATCTTGACCTTATTTTAAAAGCTTTATCACAGCATAGTACTATGTCCCGAAAAGATATTGATGAGTTGCTATGAAATAAGTTACCGGATTGGATGTCGGATGAGCAACGGAAAAGGAAAGTCAACAATTTAATAACGGAACTTAAAAACCGTAATAAAATTGTTAATAAAGGATCTTTCAAATATTCTATGTGGGAATTAGTGAGATGATGATAGTAGAAAGATAAGTAGAAGAGCTAGTAGAAAGATAAGTAGAAGAGCTAGTAGAAAGATAAGTAGAAGAACTAGTAGAAAGATTAGGGAAAGAAACTGGAGAAAGATTAATGCAGAAGTCATACTGGAGGTCAACCCAAATTAAAAAAGACCAAACCTCTATATGTCGCAATATTCACCAATCTTATCTATAATTTGCTTTTTAAAAATGCTATTGCCAGAGCAAAGGCTTACCCCGCTATACAGGGACTCGACCTAAAGGATTTAATGTATTTTGATGATTTTTCCTTCGGTCGTATTGCAACAATTTTATCAAATTTGACGCAGACCGTAAGAAAGATCATAGAAAAAAGTCTATAAAACAGATTTTAGTGAAGATGAAGAGGCAATCATGGCACACTCAACAGTTCATTTCCAAATTATGGATTTAAAAAAATAGAACTTTTAAAGTATTAATATCTGGTATCCGGCTGGACTTGAGTATTCATAAAATTGAATGTAGCTTAGAATATTCGTATCTTAGTCTATGCAATTATTTACCCAGGCAAAGAATAAACTACTTGTATTAAAAGAGAAGCCGTTTAAGTTCGAAAAGGACTTACAAAGACTCTTTGAAAACAATCTGGAGGTGATAACCGGATTGAAGCTGATTAAGTCTGAATTTATCATAAAAGCACAGCGTTTCGACTCTTTAGCTTATGACCGAGACAACAAGTCTTTTGTAATCATTGAATACAAACGAGAACGTAACTTCTCAGTTGTAGACCAAGGTGTATCATATCTTAATCTCATGCTGGAAAATAAAGCTGAGTTTATTGTTGAATATAATGAGTCCCAAAAAGAAAACCTTAAGCGATCGGAGGTGGATTGGTCACAGTCAAAAGTTATCTTTGTATCACCCTCATTCACAGATTTTCAAAAACAAGCTTCAAACTTTAAAGATCTTCCGATTGAGTTATGGGAGATCAAACAATACGAAGGCGATACTATTGTCGTGAATCCTGTTAAGAAGTCCAAATCAGCACCCACAATCAAAACCATACAGACTGCTTCGAATTCTGAATTGGAAAAGATTTCCAATGAGGTGAAGGTTTATACAGAGGATACTCATTTGGAAGGAAAACCAGACTATACGAGAGAGCTTTATGATACGTTCAAACAATCTATTTTTAATTTGGATAGTAACATAGACGTTAGGCCTAAAAAGATGGAGATTGGTTTCACCAAAGAGGGTAAGATTTTTACGGATATCTGTATCCTTAAATCCAGTTTGAAAATCTGGATTAACCTAAAAAGAGGAGCTTTAGACGATCCTAAGGGGCTTGCTAGAGATGTGTCATCCATAGGACATTGGGGCAATGGTGATTATGAGATTATAGTGGGGGATACCAAAAATTTGGAGTATATTATGAGCTTGGTCAAGCAGGCTATTGTAGTTTAAACTTGCTATATTTACTTGCTTAAACTGATTTTTACAAGCTGGTTTATTGATTTGCAACATAGATTCTTACTAGGAATTGAAAATGACGAGAGAAAAACAGATAGAAGAAGGTCTGATTAATAAGTTGGAAGACTTAAAATATACATTGCGACCTGATATTCGTGATCGGGACAGTTTAGAGAAAAACTTCCGGGAAAAATTCGAGGCGCTTAACCGCGTCAGGTTAACTGATGCGGAGTTTTCTCGTATACGGGACGAAATTGTAACGCCTGATGTCTTTGTCGCTTCTAAACGCTTGCGTGAAGTCAATTATTTACAACGGGAAGATGGTACTCCGCTACATTATACCTTGATCAATATAAAAGACTGGTGTAAGAATGATTATGAGGTCATCAGTCAGTTGCGAATCAATACTGGAAATAGCAATCACCGCTATGATGTGATTTTATTGATCAATGGATTGCCATTGGTACAGTTAGAATTGAAGTCATTGGAGATTACGCCGCGCAAAGCTATGCAACAGATTGTTGATTATAGAAGTGATGCAGGGAATGGGTATACCAATAGTTTGCTTTGTTTTATGCAGCTTTTTATCGTTAGCAATAAGACAAACACGTATTACTTTGCAAATAATAAAAATCAACACTTCAGTTTTAATGCTGACGAGCAGTTTTTACCTGTTTATCAACTTGCGGATGAAAAAAACAAAAAGATAACACACCTCGATACCTTTGCTGAAAAGTTTCTTTCCAAATGCACTCTTGGCGAAATGATTAGTAAATACATGGTATTGGTCGAAAGCGAGCAAAAACTGTTGGTGATGCGCCCTTATCAGATTTATGCTGTCAAAGCGATTATGGACTGTATCCACCAAAATAGGGGCAATGGTTATATCTGGCATACAACAGGTAGCGGTAAGACGCTGACCTCTTTCAAGACTTCTACTTTGATGAAAGATAATCCCGACATAGAAAAGTGTCTTTTTGTGGTCGACCGTAAAGATCTTGATCGCCAAACGAGGGAAGAATTTAATAAATTTCAGGAAGGAAGCGTTGAGGGAAATACCAATACAGAGACATTGGTGAGACGTTTATTATCTACAGATTATGCGGATAAAGTGATCGTAACCACGATCCAAAAGTTAGGAATAGCATTAGATCCCAATAACAAGAAAAATTATAAGGAACGCTTACAATCTTTAAGCAACAAACGTATAGCGTTTATTTTCGATGAGTGCCACCGTTCACAGTTTGGCGACAACCACCAAGCCATTAAGGAATTTTTTCCAAAAGCACAGCTTTTTGGTTTTACAGGGACACCGATTTTCGATACTAATGCAACCTATATCAAAAAGGACGGTGAACAAGGATCTTATAAAACAACGGAAGATATCTTCGAAAAACGTTTACATGCTTATACCATTACGCATGCCATAGACGACAAGAATGTTCTGCGTTTTCATATTGATTATTATAAGGGCCAGGGAAATAGTAATCCCAAACCGGGTGAGACGATTACCCGCCAGGCAATCGTGGAGGCTATAATGGAGAAGCATAACGCCGCTACGAATTCACGGAAGTTCAATGCTGTATTTGCTACGGCTTCGATCAATGATGCAATCGAGTATTATCTATTATTCAAAGCGATACAGAAGGAGAAGCTGTCTCAATATAAAGACTACATTCCATTAAATATAGCCTGTGTTTTCTCACCTCCTGTACAGGTTTTGGATAAGAGCAATAAAAATATAGCCGATATCAAGCAACTACAGGAAGATCTGGAGCAGGAAAAAGAAGACAATCAGCACAATCCGAACGAGAAGAAAAAAGCGTTAAAGACAATTATTGCTGATTATAATAAGCAGTACGGTACCAACCATTCCATTAATGAGTTCGATCTCTACTATCAAGATGTGCAGAAACGTATCAAATATCAGAAATACAGCAATGGCGACTATGCGCATGAAAATAAGATCGATATCGTGATCGTTGTTGATATGCTGCTTACAGGTTTCGATTCTAAGTTTCTCAATACACTCTATGTTGATAAGAATCTTAAGCATCATGGTTTAATACAGGCGTTTTCACGCACCAACCGTGTGCTTAACGATACAAAGCCTTATGGTAATATCTTGGATTTTCGTGGTCAAAAAGGTGCTGTAGATGAATCGATTGCTTTATTCTCAGGTGAGGATTCTGGTAAAGCCCGAGAAATATGGTTGGTTGACCCAGCACCTATAGTCATCGAAAAATTTGAAAAAGCGGTTGCGGCTTTGGGCGATTTTATGACGCAGAGCAATCTGGCCCAAGAACCCGAAGAAGTGTACAATCTTCGAGGTGATACCGCACGTATTAATTTTATTAAACATTTCAAAGAGATACAGCGACTTAAGACGCAGCTCGACCAGTATACAGATCTGGACGAGGAGCAATGTATCAAGATTGAAGATATTCTTCCTGAAGATAGATTGCGATCCTTTAGAAGTTCGTATATCGAGACAGCTAAGCAACTCAAGGAAATACAAGAACAGGAGGGCGATGATGCACCGGAGGAAATTCAACAATTGGATTTTGAATTTGTGCTATTTTCGTCTGCCATTATTGACTATGATTATATCATGGGTTTGATTGCGGATTACACGCAGAAGAAACCTGCACGGCAGAAGATGACTAAGGCGCAACTTATTGATTTGCTCAGTTCACATACCAATCTGATGGAAGAGCAAGAAGATATGATTGCCTTTATCAAGACTTTGAGTTCCGATCAGGGACTGACCGAAAAAGAGATCCGTATAGGATACGATATGTTCAAGACTGAGAAAAAGGAAAAAGAACTAGCTGTTGTCGCCCAGAAAAATGGGTTGGAGGTCGCTGATCTGAAGACCTTTGTTGAAGATATACTCGATCGGATGATATTTGATGGCGAGAAACTGACAGATTTATTAGAGCCTTTAGAACTGGGTTGGAAAGAGCGTCGAGTGAGGGAGTTAGAATTAATGGAAGATCTGTTGCCATTGCTTCGGCAGCAGGCACAAGGCAGAGAAATTGCAGGATTAGTTGCTTACGAAAAATAGACATTATAAGGCTAGACTTAACACGTCGGAATATGGAACTTTCGAATAACGAACATAACTTCTATAGCGAAATCAGAAATTTGCTTACACAGGCACGGAGCCAAGCCTATCGTGCGGTCAATACCATTATGGTGCAAACCTATTGGCAGATTGGTAAGCGTATTGTGGAGCAAGAACAGCAAGGCAATAGCCGTGCAGGCTATGGAGATTTCATAGTGGCGTGTCTTTCTAAGTATTTGTCAGAAGCATTAGGTAAAGGTTTTTCAGAAGCCAATTTGTGGAACATGTGGCAATTCTACCAAGTGTTCCCTGAGTTTGGCCAATGCTCTACGCAGCGCGTAGAGAATTCACAATCCGTTACGCAGTGCGTAGCGAATCTTAGCTGGACAAATATCCGCTTTATTATACGGATCGATGATCCCATCGAACGGGACTATTATATCAAGCAAGCTCAGTCATGGCGATATTGGGCAGATGGATATGTCCGTTCGTATTTTTGATGCATTGAAAAGAGGCGAGGACGATAATCCGACTATCGGTATTATACTTTGTGCCCAGAAGGATGAAATCATTGTCAAATATTCTGTTTTAAAATAGAATAAGCAACTGTTTGCTTCGAAGTACAAAATGGTATTGCCTAATGAAGAGGAACTGGCAGAAATGATTGCGATACGCAATCGTAAACTGATTGAAACAATAGAGGATAATGACTAAACATAACGAACATAAAAATATACCTGAACTACGCTTTCCGGAATTTAAGGATGATGGAGAGTGGGAGGAGAAAACATTGGGAGAAGTCGCGGAACGTATAGAAGAAAAAGTTAACGGCAAAAAACTTACTACTGCAAGTATTAGTGCAGGAACTGGTTTTGTGTCTCAAGCAGAAAAATTTAGTCGAGATATTTCTGGTGCCCAGTACAAAAATTACATTGTACTAAATGAAGGTGAATTCTCATACAACAAAGGGAATTCAAAAAGATTTCCGCAAGGTTGTATCTACAAATTAAAAGAGTTCAAACAAGTGGCCGTTCCAAATGCTTTTATCAGTTTTAGATTTAAGCCAAATTTCGTTGGTGATTTTTTTCAAGGCTATTTTGATAATAATTATCACGGCATTCAATTAATGCAATTCATCACAAGTGGTGCAAGAATGGACGGTCTTTTGAACATTAAAGCAGACGAGTTCTTTAGTGTAGTTTTACCAGCACCATCAGAATCTGAACAACAAAAGATCGCCGAAATCCTTTTATCTTTGAATGAAATGATTACGGCAAATACCGAAAAACTGGAAGTACTTAAAGATTATAAAAAGGGATTGATGCAAGTTCTTTTTCCGCAGGAAGGAGAGAAGGTGCCAAAATTTCGGTTTCCAGAGATTAAAGATTACGGGGAGTGGGAGGAGAAACCTTTAAAAGAAGTTTTTTCAATTTTTCAGGGTTTTGCATTTTCAAGCGATGATAGTGTTTCATCTGGGGCTCGATGGTTGAAAATTGCAGACGTGGGTGTTCAACAAATGAAGGATGATGTTCCTTCATATTTACCTCAAATCTATATCGAAAAGTTTCGAAAATTCACAGTCAAAAAAGGAGATTATGTTTTAGCTTTAACACGACCGATTTTAAATATGAGGCTTAAATTAGCGCAAGTTGATGATAAATTTCATGATGCATTACTAAACCAACGTGTAGGAAAAATCGTAACGTCTAATAATAGCAGTTTTGTATATTATCTTTTACAAATGTCAAAAATGGTGGAGACCATTAATAAGAATATTGCAGGTAAAGAACCACCTAATTTGTCTTTTCTTCAAATTGAAGATATAAAAGTCTTTTTACCATCGGAAATTAACGAACAACAAAGAATAGCCGAGACCCTATCTTCACTCGATGAGCTAATTGTAGCGCAATCTGACAAAATCGAACAGCTAAAAATCCATAAAAAAGGACTGATGCAGAAACTATTTCCAGCTATTAAATGAATAGTCAATGAGTACCAAACCTAAAATAGCAAAGTATAAAGCGCTGGACAAACTCGCTATACGATTGCGGGACGATCTCAATGACAATCATTTCGTGTTGTTGTACGCCTATAACGGTACAGGGAAGACACGTCTGTCGATGGAGTTTAAAGAACGAGGGAAAAGGCTTAAAGGTAGTACAGGACCAGATACGCTTTATTTCAACGCCTTTACAGAAGATCTGTTTTCCTGGGACAACGATCTGGACAATAACACAGAACGAGTGCTGGAGATTAATAGTAAGTCTAAATTTTTTAATGGCCTTCGTGAGCTCGCCTTAGAAGAGAAAATTTTTGCTTATCTCGAGCGCTATGCCGAATTTGATTTTAAAATCGATTATGACGAATGGACGGTAACGTTCAATAAGGAAGAGACGACGCATATCAAAATTTCTCGTGGCGAGGAGAACATCTTTATCTGGTGTTTATTTCTTTCGATCTGTGAGCTGGCGATCGATGGAGCAGAAGCTTATAACTGGGTAAAATACATCTATATAGACGACCCGATATCCTCTTTGGACGATAATAACGCTATCGCCGTAGCAAGCGATCTTGCTCATTTACTAAAAAAAGGAAAAGGCAAAGTTAAAGTGGTCATATCTTCACATCATGCCCTATTTTTCAATGTGATCTGTAACGAACTTAAAAATGATGGGTGTAAAAGGCACTTTCTGCTCAAAAACGGTAACGATGGACTTACCCTCCGTGCCACGGATGATACTCCGTTCTTTCATCATGTCGCTATATTGAGCGAATTGAAGCAAGTGATGGAAAGCGGAAAGATTAATACATATCATTTCAATATGCTCCGTAGCATTCTAGAGAAAACAGGAACCTTTTTTGGCTACGATGATTTTTCTAAATGTATATATGGTATCGAGGATGAGGTGCTCTATTCACGCGCACTGAATCTGCTGAGCCATGGTAAGTATTCTATATACGAGCCACAGGAAATGGGCCCCGATACAAAGGACCTTTTTATTAAGATATTAAAAGCATTTTTGGATAAATATCAATTTGAATTACCGGAAATGTTAGTTGAAAAAACAGTAAAAAGTCAAGATGACAAACAAGGAACAACAACAGCTGGGTAAGACCCTTTGGAATATAGCGGATCAATTACGAGGTTCAATGAATGCGGACGATTTCCGTGATTATATGCTCTCATTTCTCTTCTTGCGTTATTTGTCAGACAATTACGAGACAGCAGTAAAGAAGGAGCTTGGCCGAGATTATCCACAAATGGTTGAAAATGATACTCGACATCCTCTATCTGTATGGTACGAACAGAATGCGAATGATGTTGAGGAATTTGAAAAGCAGATGCGCCGTAAGGTGCATTATGTGATTAAGCCAGATCACCTTTGGGGATATATTTATGAACTGGCACGGACGCAGGATAATCAGTTGCTGCAAACACTCGATCAGGGATTTCGATATATCGAAAACGAATCGTTTGACAGTACTTTTCAAGGTTTGTTCTCAGAAATCAATCTGAATTCAGAGAAGCTTGGGAAAACAGCTACCGACCGGAATAAACGTCTGTGCACAATTATCACTCGTATCGCAGAGGGGATCGCTGATTTCTCTAGTGATTCAGATACGTTGGGAGATGCGTATGAATATCTGATTGGTGAGTTTGCCGCAGGCTCGGGTAAGAAGGCCGGAGAATTCTATACACCACAGCCCATTTCTACCATCCTGTCCGAAATAGTTGCTTTAGATAGCCAAGATCCTACAAAGGGAAAGAAGAGAAAACTAGATAATGTGTTGGACTTTGCCTGCGGATCTGGTTCATTGTTGCTCAATGTACGGGAAAAGATCAAGGGACCAAAGAAAGAAGGAAGTATCGGTAAAATTTACGGGCAGGAAAAGAATATCACCACTTACAACCTTGCCCGTATGAATATGCTTCTGCATGGTGTAAAGGATACAGAGTTTGAAATTTATCATGGGGATACTTTACTGAATGAATGGGATCTATTGAACGAGATGAATCCAGCCAAGAAAATGGAGTTTGATGCGATAGTCGCAAATCCACCGTTTAGCTTACGTTGGGAACCTAATGACACCCTTGCCGACGACTTCCGTTTCAAGAGCCATGGTCTAGCACCGAAGTCAGCCGCTGATTTTGCGTTTCTATTACATGGTTTTCATTTCTTGTCAAAAGAGGGGACGATGGCTATTATCCTCCCGCATGGGGTTTTATTTCGGGGAGGGGCGGAGGAACGTATCCGTACCAAGCTTTTGAAGGATAATCATATTGATGCGGTGATTGGTTTGCCGTCTAACCTGTTTTTCTCTACTGGTATACCTGTGTGTATCCTCATCTTAAAGAAGTGTAAAAAATACGATGACGTTCTGTTTATAAATGCCAGTGAAAATTATGCTAAGGGCAAGCGTCAAAATCGTTTGCGTGAAGGTGAAAATGGTGAACCTAATGATATACGGACGATAGTGGACACTTATATCACTCGCCCTGAAAAAATTGAACGCTATGCTCGTCGTGTCCCGATGGAAGAGATCAAGAAGCATGGGTATAACCTCAATATCTCTCGTTATGTTAGCACATCGGTGGCGGAAGAGCAGATTGACTTGAAGAAAGTGAATGATAAATTAGGCCAAATAGATGAACGAATAAAAGAAGCTACTGCTAAACATAATGCATTTTTGAAAGAGTTAGGTTTACCAACGATCTCATAAATAAATGCATCTTATATTATTAACTTTAATTTTTTGAACTATGTATGAAAGAATTGTAAGTAGAGATCAATTATCAATAGGATCATTGGTTAGGAACATTCATAACAATAAAGAGATCTTAGAGATAGAGGAATATGATGCTGAAAATAATTTCTATAACTTGTCCATCGCGGGACGTATTGTCCCTCAAACCGGCGGTAAAGGTGATAGCTTAAATTTTGGATCAACATTTGAAAACCTAGCTACAAATTATCAAGTAGAGATAGTAGTTGGAGGATTTAAGAATGAAGGGGAAGCATAATTGTTGATTTTTTAAAGATCAGGAAATGATTTTGCAAAGAGAAATTTTCAGTACTTTCTGGAAAGTAAGAATAAATTATAACAGAGATAAATTGTGGAAATTTTGATGTAAAGTGCGAAATCTAATAACCTTAATATCTTTAACTTATTTTTTCTTAAAATATAGGTTGAGGATATTGAGGTTATGAAAATGTACTTGATTAGCGATATAAGTATTAGGTAATTTCGAAAAAAATAAATCAAAAAGAATGATATTCAAATCTGTTTTTTAGAAAATATATTAGCGAACGATACTAAAAAATATAATTATAGATCTCTTAAGAAGGAAATTCCTTCTTTTTTCATTAACCTGTAATTATCTGTCAGATCTGACCATGGTAGAACCTCATATATAAATAACCAATATCTGTCAAAATCCAATTTTTTCAAAGTTATAGCATGATCTTTATATTCTTTTAAATATCCTTTTTTTTGAGTTGCTTTATCATATTGGTAGCAAATAAGTAGAAAGATGCAGTCATTTGAATCAATTGCTAAATTTTTTAAATTATCTATTCCTAATTCAAAATTATACTTCAAGGCCCAAAAAACAGCGTATGAGCAAGCATCGAAAAGCCTTTTGCTGATTCCTAGTTCAAATAAGTCTTTTGCAATACTTTTTATTACCCAGTTAGGTATTGAATGAGGATCAAATACTTTTTCTTCTAATATGCCTGTTAGATAAGGATATAATAACACCAAGTGATGTATCTGTTTTTGAAAATAATTTTTAGCATTTGCCCCAAGATATTTATCTGAAAGACTCTTAATTGCGTAATTCAAAACTGCAGCATCGTTATTATTTTCAAGCATTACTTCTACTGCAAAATCAAGATAGCCTTTAAGTTCTTTAACTCTCAAACCCAATTTTTCTTCGAAATTATATGTGTTGGTAAAATAGAAATGATTAAGTTTAGTTACCCAATTTCTAACATTAGCCTTTGGAAGAGAACATATTTTCGATTTTTTATGATTTAATGACAATTCGAATTTTGCTAATTCGTCTGAGAGGCTAACTAAAAATCTTTCAGCTTGTTCATGAGTTTCAGCGTAACACTGGTAGTCATCGATATTTCTAATATATTTAAAACCTTGTTTTATCATTTCACTGTCAATTGAAACAAGGATTATCTCAGCAATAAGATTTGATGAATGTGGACCTATTAGTAATCCACTTGTTTCACCATATTTTACATTCATGATATGATAATCTAAATTATTATACCATTGTGTTTTATCAGTTTTATTTATTTTGGCAGACTCTTTTCCAATCAAAGCCCAAGAGATCGCATGACTGTATATACTCGGAAAACAATTTGAAATATCTGCCTCTACTATATATTTACTTTTTATTAATATATCTTGTTCAGGAGCACCATCCTTATCAAAATTTTTATAATTCATTTCAAACAATGGCGACTTATTGTGAAGTTTTCTTATATGAATTCTACTTATCTTATAGCCATCATTTTTAGTCTTTTCTTCGAAATGATTTTGTATCTCTATCCAATTTTCTGAAAGAGCATGACATTGGTTAGCATATGCGAAAGGTTCTGGTATTGCCATAGATCGCGGAACGTTAATATTTCTCATGCTAGAAAATCTAATATAATCTTTAGATTTAATTTTTAGAGGCAATTTTAAAGTTCTAGTATAATCTAAAAATGCTTTGCTAGCAAGGAAATTGGGAATTCTTTCTGCGAAGAGACCAAATCCAACTAAGCCTTCATATAGTTCAGCAGGAGATATCTCATTGATATAATCAAGGTATCGTCTCATTTTTCTCAAAACAGAGCTTGTTTTAATTTGTTTAGTAATAAATCTGAGATGATTTCTTTATTATTGTTTTACAATCATTTTTATTTTATGTAGTCAGACCAATGTTGTGATATAGGGGGAATATTGTAATATTTCATAAAAAAAGATACACTATACCTTCCTTAAAATAACCAATTCAGCCTTTAACTCCTCAATCTGTTTTTTTAGGTCAGCTATTCGTTCATAGCGTTCTTCAAGTAATTGATCTTTTGAATTTATTTGCGCTTCGTAGAGTCCTTTAATAAACTCTATATTATTATCATGATATTCAGAATTATATAATTGATTTACTTTTTGATTGTTAGAAATGAAATTACTAACCTTTGAGTCAAAAAAATACTCAGGATCAACTTCAAAAATTTTTGCTAAGGCTTCAGCATGATCCCATGAAAGTTTAGTTTGATCAGATTCAATTTTAGAAATTGCAGGTTGTGAGATATTTAGTTTGTTGGCCAATACATCCTGTCCCCAGCCGTTTTTTTCTCTTAGTAACCTTATTTTTGTCCCTGTTGTCATAGTACAATTAAATATAACTATTTATAACTTCCAGTTATGTGAATATAACTAAATAGTGTTTGTTTATTAACCTAAATTTTAAATCTTTGTAAAGATAAACCCAAATATACTAAAATAGACATAAATATAAGATTGTATAAGAAGTTAAAATATAATAGATTTGCACCATCATAATCGGTGGATGCATTTATGAGTCTTGCTTATGAAACCTGAGAAATTTCAAATTTGGACAAGATGCTAAGTGGAATCAAACGCCCGTCAGTAATGGCGTGGCGTCCGCTTACTCGTTCCAAGGGCTTCTCAGGGCCTCATAAGCGGTAGGTTGGATGTCACGCCATTGTTGATTTCTATATCTACAGATAGACTCGTTATCCCATAAAACGAGTACATGAAAAAAACAACAATCAAAAACATTATCACCGCCCCCGAGTAGCTCGGCCGGCTTCGCCAGATAAGATTTGGCCCTTACAACTGCGGATTGCGTGATGCCGATATATAACCTTATGATTTCTTCTTTCAAACGCGATCTGAATCTTTTATTAACTATTTACTAGTCTTTGTGACCGTTGAGTCATACTAGACCCTGAAGCATCTGATTTCTATCGGACAGGGGATGCTATGCTTATAGGTTGCGGTTTTAAACAGCTTAAAAATCTTCGATGTTTTTAAGCTGTTTTCAAAAAACCATTAACAAATAAATTATGAAAGCACTAAAATTACTGACGCAAGTCAAAACATATGTACCCTCCATCTACCGGGCACTGGCCAAGTACGCTTGCAACTTATACCGCAAGTGTACTAGCCAAGTGCTAAAACAGAATTCTTTACTTTCTGGAAACTTTATTCTAATCAAATTGACACCAACTTCTAAGTTTCTTCGACTGGGCTTCGACTTGGCCTCGGGATTTCATCGGGCCCAGTCGATGAAATCCCGAGGCCAAGTCGATGAAAACTTAAGTGGAAGGAGAAAATGGTTAGAAGAAAAGGTGAAGAAAGGTATTCCTAATACAGGAATACCTTTAGAAATACAAACACAAGATCTCAAGATTGGTACTAAGGCTAACCAATTTGACGATGTGTTCAATGCCCGCTATATACTTTCTCCTAACCGGGTTCGGACCTTGTTTTACCTCCGGCCGTCGTTGCAACGTATGTGCACCGTACCTCTCCCGTCCCTGCACCAGGAAAAGGACGGTGCAGCTGCTTTGCAAGTACTTTGCAACTACAGGGAAACTTACTACAGGGGTAAAAGAAGGTTAAAAGAAAGTGCGAATAAGGTTCGAACAGATGGCTTTGCTTTTTTTATGATTTTTTTTAATAATGTACTTGCTAAAATCATTCTGAAGGTACGGTCAGTTTACAGGTTATTCACTAACGCCCTACTGAAGTGGTACCGGAAAGGTACTGGAGATGTACTGGAGAGCTACCAAATAGATACTAACGGCAGTAGCTTGAATGCCGTCTTGAAGGCGACATCTGGTGAAGCCCCGTACTTCAATGGGCGAAGCGTAGATCAAGCGTCCGTAATGCGTTGCATATGCATAGATAAAGCATGGATAGTGCGTAAAACGGTATCCGTTTACACACTAATAACGCACTATCAACACTTTATACCTGCTTCATCCATACTTGATCTATACGCTAAAGGTGCTTCATTTCAAACGAGCGTTTTTAAGCATCTAAAATTATTAAGCTGGGTTAAGATGTGCTTTTGCTTTAATAGCCCTGTAAATCGCTTAAAACTCCTGTTAAATAACATGTTAAGTAGTGTTCACGATACTGGCAGTGAGTGGGTTGTTTATGAGTTTCGAAAATTGATGGGTATTTCTTTCAACGCATTGAGGAATATAAGGATTTATTCTTTACTAGTCCTTATGTTTTTCAATCTTCTTGATTGTTTTTTAATGGAATTGAAGAGCATCAGAACTTATTCGCTATTAGTCCTGATGGTTTCTATGTTTAGTTTATCAGCTCAGACGCCCCGCAAGGACAGCGGGGCTGATGGGTTATCTCATCTTATGGCGCTAAAGCCCGGAGACAAGATCCCCGATGCTGTTTGGAACCAAACATTGGAACTAAACTATTTTGATGGTAAAAAGAAAACAATCAAGTTTTCAGATCTGAAAGGAAAGTTGATCATATTGGATTTTTGGTCTACGGGATGCGCGGCCTGTATAGAAGGTATACCAAATATGGAGCTGATACAGGATCGATTTAAGGGTAAGGTCGAAATCATCATGGTCAATAGTAAGCGAAATAGGGATACACCTGAGCGAATTAAAAATCGTTTTAAAAAATATAGAGAAGATTTTAACTATACGCCCCGCTTGGCTACACTATTGGATGACACCGTGTTTACGAGGTTGTTTGAACATAACACGCTTCCCTCGCAGGCGATATTAAGCGGCGATGGAAAGTTTTTAGCAACTACCGGTGGAGCGCTTACCGACAGAAACTTAAACAGAGTACTTTATGAAAATAGTAATCCATTCGAACATATCGGTTCATATGTCAATTTATCGAGAGATTATAATGATGTGATAACAGATACAGTGGGTTTAAGTTATAGTTCATCCCTTTCGAAGAAGAGACCACATTATCTACCGGTCGGCCCCGGGATAAGCCATCCTAATGAAAACTCCTTGATGCAGATGGGAAATTTATCATTACAAAACTTTCTAAGCTATCTTTTTATGGAGGAGCTGGACGGTTTCTCCTGGAATGATTATGTTTTTGATCCACAGCTTGGGCAAAATTTTAAACAGAAGCTTTTCACAACTTCATCTGAAAATACGTATTGGTACCAATTATACAAGAATGCTGTTATCTCCGAAGATCGAGCTAAAAAGTTTGCCAGGCAAGATTTCATGCGATATTTCGAAGTGGGGGTACAGCGTAAAACAGATACGGCAGCCCTTTATCAGATTTCTTTTAACACAGCAATAAATAAGATTCAGACAAAAGGGAAAATGAGAATAATCCGGATTCAGGAGCTGGACGAAGAAAGTGTGTACCAGAATGTCCCGATTGACTTTTTCCTGCGAAATCTATTCTGTTATCTGGATCTTCCAATGTATAAATTTTCGAAAGAATCTTTCAAGATTGATATCACTTTGCCCAAAGGTTTTATTAATTGGACGGAAAGCCAAAAAGTAGCATTTCTTAAGGAACGGGGAATAGTGTTGACGCGCGTAAGAGAGAAAAGGGAGTTCCCATATATCTATTCACTTAAATAACGCTTAATATGAAATCGGTATATAGTATAATTGTGTTGATGCTTACTTTGTTGACAAATCTTTCCATGGCCCAAAAGAATAATTCCAGCGAATATGGGTCGGTGAGAGATCAAGAAAGTAGTGAAATTTTGATCGGTGTTACTTTCAGGGCCAAAGGAGGCGTATTCCTGGCAAAGTCTGACCTTAAGGGGCAGATAGCTTTATCACTATTTAAAAATGTAGATTCCTTAGTCGTAAGTTTTGTAGGTTATAAAGGAAGGACCATACCATCCGATTATTTCAAAAAATCAAATGAACTTTTCTTGGAAAGGCTTGATCAGTATTTAGAAGAGGCGGTAGTGAATACCGGTTATCAAAGTCTTAAACCGAATGAATTGACAGGATCTGTGGATGTAGTATCGAACAAAATGCTCAATCAACAGACAGGAACAAATATCTTACAGCGGCTCCGTAATATCGTTCCGGCTTTTCGATATGACAATAAGCCGGTTCAAAATTCCGATCTTAATAAATTGAATATTTCTGTCCGTGGCCTCAGCACAATCAATGGTAGTTTGGATCCTTTAATCGTATTGGATGGGTTTATTTATGAGGGTAATATGGATAACATCGATCCGAACAGTATCGAACAGATCTCTATTCTCAAAGATGCGGCAGCTAGCTCTATCTGGGGAGCTCGAGCTGGAAATGGTGTTATTGTTATTACAACTAAGAAGGGGGCATCGCGGGACGGGAGTACGAGAACAACTTTTAATTCGACCTTTTCCATTGAAAATAAACCTGATTACCAGAGCCTTTACACAGTAGACAATAGCACTTTTATGGACATTGAAAAGATGCTGTATCAAAATGGTTATTATAAAAATGCTTTAAATACAACTAAGTATATAGCAGTAACTCCATATGTGGATCTTCTGGACAAAAGAAGCAGAGGGCTTATCACAGAAAGTGATTCACTAAGGTGGACAGATTATTATAAAAGACAAAATGGAACACAGCATTATAGCAACAGTTTTCTCTCTAACCCAATTGTTCAGCAATATGCTTTGAACGTAAATGGTGGGAATCAATTGTATAGTTATGGATTTGGCTTAGGTTATACGCATAAATCAACGGAACTTGAAGCGCTGAACAAGAAATTAAATGTTCAGATGAATAATAGTTTCAGACCAACAGACCGGCTTCAGGTTGATGTTTCGTTACTTTTAACCGACCAGCATTCGGAGTCTGGAAAACCTGCATTGAGCACGCTTACTTATAATAGTAAGACTGTACCTTACCTGAGTTTTTATGGACCCGATGCAGAGGAGGTTCCTCTTGAAAAAGAATACAGAAAATTGTTTTTGGATCAAAATTATCATAAAGGCTATCTGGACTGGTCATATTATCCCTTATCTGATTATAAACATGCTACAAGTAATGCCAAGTTGCGGGAGCTATTTTCCACATTGGCAATTCGATACAGATTATCCTCATTTTTAGCGTTAAATCTGACAGGTCAGTACCAAAATCAGCGAATAGACAAAAGAAATCTGGATGATGAGCATAGTTATCTTGCTAGAAGAGCCATTAATCAGTACAGTGAAGTAAACCAACAGACGGGAACTGTTAAATACAATGTTCCTGTGGGCGGAATTTTGGGCAATAATACCTCCAATGGGACATCTTATACCTTGCGGTCACAGATAAATGTTAATAAGATAATAAATAAGCACCGAATTGTCGGTGTGATCGGGGCAGAAATACGCGAAAATAAGATTGAAGGGAATGCGTCAACTTCATATGGATATTATGATGATCCGTTGATGTCCAATCCGGTCGATTATGTGACCCGATTTAAAATCGTTCCTACCAATACAAGCAGGACAATAACAGGAGCACCTACTTACGAATACAGTAATAATAGATTTGTCTCTGTATATGCTAATTTTAGTTATACGTGGCAAGATAGGTATGGTCTTTCAGGAAGTTTTCGAAAGGACGGTGCAAATGTGTTTGGTGCTTCAACAAATGATAAGTGGTCACCTCTTTGGTCCACGGGCATCTTTTGGGATCTGGGTAAGGAACAATTTTTTAAACATATTAATCATACTGTGGACCAGCTAAAACTGAGGACAACTTATGGTACCAGTGGGAATGTAGACCTTCGAAAAACACGTGATCCTGTTGGTACGGTTGCAGTGGATCCTTATACCCGTTTTCCGACAGTGGTTATTGCTTCACTGAATGATCCTTCACTGCGATGGGAGAAAATTGCAACATTTAACGTGGGAATTGATTTTGCGTTATTCAATAGAAGAATTAATGGTTCAATGGACTGGTACCTCAAAACGGGTAAAGATCTTTATGGCCTCACAGATTACGACTACACCGCTTGGGGCTATCAGCGTACTATAACCAAGAATGTTGCTTCTATGCAGGGAAAAGGATTGGACATGTCTTTGAATACCCTGAATATAGATAGAACTGTAAAATGGTCATCGCGGGTACTGTTGAGTATAAACAAGAATAAAACCACTAAATATTTTAATGCCAATGGAAATAGTCTGTTAAACCTGATGACGGACGGAAGTGAAATTACACCGATGGTGGACTATCCGTTAAATGGACTCGGAGGTTTCAAATGGATGGGGCTTGATGCAGAAGGGAGAGGACAAGGACTGTTGGATGGTATCGCAAGTACAAATTATTCGGCGATCAGAAACTCAATTTCTTTACGTCCTGAAGATAACAATAGTATCGTGTTTGTTGGCTCTGCAAAACCTCAACTTTTTGGCAATATAATAAATACCGTTTCATGGAAGAATATGGAAGTATCTTTTAACATGAGCTATATGGGTGACTATTATTTCCGTAAGCCTGTTACATCATATGCCAGTTTATTCCAACGGGGACAGGCTTATCCTGATTTTGAACATCGGTGGAAGCAGGTGGGAGATGAGCAGCGTACAAATGTTCCCAAAATGAATTATCCTGTATTATCCGGTTCAGATTCATTCTATCAAGGCGCAGATATCAATATTCTGAAAGCTGATCATTTGCGTTTGGAATATATCTCTCTTGGCTGGAACAGAGAAATTACTATCAATAGCCGAAAGTCTAAAATGATGTTATATTTCAATGCGTCTAATCTGGGTGTCCTGTGGACCTCCAACCAATTGGGGATAGATCCTGAGTTCCCCTATAAATTATCTCCTCAGGCTGTTTACTCCATTGGATTTAAAGTAGATTATTAACCATAATAATATAGAAGATGAACCGATTAATGATTTTTAACGCAATAATATTATTGTCCCTGCTTGCTTCATGCAATAAATATCTTGATGTTAAATCAAACGGTACTTTTGTTGTACCCAACAATTTAGAAAGTTTACAGAAGATATTGGATGGATCCAATTACATCAATAGCAATATCTGTGCAATGGGCGAGGCGGCTTCTGATAATTATTTTTTGACTGCAGGTACATTTAATGCAATGAGTGAAGATTGGCGAAAGTTTTATCTATGGGACAACTATGAGTACACGTATGGAAATGATTGGGACCGAGCTTATTTAACAGTATATAATTGCAATCTGGTACTTGATGAGCTTAAGAAAATTGAAAGAAAACCCGAAAATGGAATCATGTACGATAACATAAAGGGAACTGCTTTGTTTTTTAGGTCAGTTCAATATCTCAGTTTGGTATGGACCTTTGCGAAAGCTTATGACCCTAATACAGCTGTTAATGAACTGGGTATTGTACTGCGGGGCTCCTCGGATTTTAATGAACTCTCATCTAGAGCCTCTGTTCAACAATGTTACGATCGGATAATAGCAGATTTAATAGAAGGAGAACGGTTGCTGCCCAATAATACAAGTCATGTGATGCGACCGAGTAAAATAAGTGCTAACGGTATGCTGGCACGTACTTTTCTTTCTATGCGCAAGTACGATGAAGCATTGAAATATGCTGATTTATATCTTTTACAAAAGAACGGTCTACTCGATTTTAATGATCAGTCTCATGTAGATTGGAGTAAGCAGTATTCATTTTCACAGTTTAATCATGAAACAGATAGTTATATGGAAATGAGTCCTAACGGTCTGATTGCTCAGAATTCAACTTTAGTTGATACTTTATTGTATCGTTCTTATAATGAAAATGATTTAAGAAAAAAGGCTTACTTTAAAAGTATGTCAGATGACTATATGTCTTTCGTTGGAAGTTATTCTTCCGGATCAGTATTATTTGCAGGTATTGCAACGGATGAAATGCTGTTGACACGGTCAGAATGCCTGGCAAGAGCAGGACGTGCAAGTGACGCACTGTTGGATCTAAATAAATTGTTGCAGAGCCGTTTTAGTACAGGAACATTTATACCAATAATGTTAGAAGATACTAAGGCTGTATTGCAGGTCATATTAAATGAGAGAAGAAAGGAATTGGTATTTAGAGGATTGAGGTGGATTGATATCAAGCGATTGAATAAGGAAGGGGCTGATATTAGTATAAAAAGGAGTATAGCCGGAAAGGATTATATGTTAAAAGCTAACGAAAATAGATTTGCATTGCCGTTACCTATGGATATTATAGCAGAGACGGGAATGCCACAAAACCCAAAATAAGGAGCGGCCCAGATGGGCCGCTTCTATTTACCTATTCTTTTAGGGAGTAGCTCCTTTATTGATAGGTTTGAAAAGTGATGTGCTCGTCCCGCCTGTTCTAGTTGGGATATAGCCTTGTGGAGTAGAAGTAGCTCCAAGTTGAATTTTCGACGGATTTATTTCGTCATTTGAATTTAGATCAAGCTCATCTACTTCTTGTGAACAAGCTTGCTGATTTACATTGTTACAACTACCTTCATTTGGCGTAGTTGTCCAAAGTGATTCGTCCGCAACCTCAGCTGGGTCGGTTACATCACCATGAAAATAAACCATTACAGGGCTTAATTTTTTCCCTGAATAAACCTCAGCACTTTTAAATGCTGAAAAACCGAAAATCATGGCTCCTCCTAATATCATGTAGCCATAATTGTTTAAAAATTTGGTTAGCATACTGCTATCCTCCTTTCTGTATTGCAGACCAATAACGGGTTAGTAATTGTACCGGCCTGCAAACCTTTGGTAAAAAATTGTCGGTACGGTTCTAAGTACCAATCATATGTGGACGCCAGTAAGCCTTTTAAGGGGCTCATGACGGTATTATGCTCTTGATCATAGAGGCTGTCTGGTGTATGCCAATGATTTATTGTTCGGATACGGGTTGCACTATTGTAGGTATAGGAACCAATGGCAAGAAAGCCGATCAGTAGTAGCGCAATGCTGGTTTTACCATCTAAGCCTGTCTTTTGCGTGTGTTTAATGGAAGATTTATTTATTACCCATCCAAGTATCGATAAAGCTAGGATAACGCTGTTGATCACGAGATGTGTGTTCCAAGAGACGTTGCTCAAAAAGCTGCTGCACATGCATGGTTTCTGCTCATATACATTTAATACACCTAACGCGATATAGACTGTAAAGACTGAAATAAGTAGGATTGAAGCTTTCCAGCCCCAAGACTGTACTTTCTGTGATGGAAATGCTAACAATAAGCCTAGACTTACTTCTAATACCGGCAGTAACCAGAAAAGTACAGGTGCAAAATAGCTGATAATGGGCTGCTGTGTTAGTGCGATCTTAAAAGCATTGAGCTGCCATACTTTGTCTATACCGACATAGATCCAAAAAAGGAGCATCACTATCCGTAGTAGCCCATATATTATATTGATGTTTTTATTAGTGTCCATAGCATCAATTATTTATTTATGCTGTTTTACTATTTATTTCCTAACCGTTACTATTTATAGCAGGCGTTTTACTATTTATTTTTAAAAACAGGGCGCCACTGTCCTTTACTCCCCGTTGTGACGGGGCGACCTGTTTAAGCGTCAGCTTCTGCTTATTCGTACGCTTCAAAACAAAGATAAATCGGATAATGGCGTTGCGTAGGGGCAGTGAATAGGGTATTCTATACCCGATATAGGGCTCAAATGGTATTTAAAGTGGGGTAGAGGGGTAGTGTGTAGGAAACGGGGCTTTTTACCCTGTATTTTATAATCAGCTCTACAGACAGCTGGAGCTTGTTTTTAAGGATTAGCTGACCGGTTGGTGTAGGGGTAATGGGGGTATACCCCTACTTTTTTATACTTATCTGTTTAAATCTGGAAAACTATCGTCCAATTCCTTCAGCATCGCTTTTAATCTTCGTTGTACGCTGACCGCTGCATCATATTCGGCACTTTTATCCATTTTGGTCAGGCTATGGGGAGATAGTAATGTTCCTTCTCTGGTTTTAACCAATTTAGAAAATTCACTGGCAACTTCTTTTTTTTCTGGTGATTGCGTGATTTTGGCTTTGACACAGAGATGCATCCAGATCTTAAGTTCTTTGCCATTCAAGTTGCTATGGAGGTATTGTTCTGTTTGATCTAAAGCTAAATTGTTTGTCCGGCTGGTTTCTGTTTGTACATATTCGCACATCAGTTTGAGTAAACTGGTGCTATTGTTATTGTAAGCAAAGCCCCGAATACAGGAGAAATGTTTGGGAAAGCGCAACATCCCCTCCATAAACGATGGATCGTCCATATACATTTCTTTCCAGCGGTTGAAAAATCCCATATGGTTAAAATTGAAGTTGATCATCAATACCAAAAAGCGAAATTGCCAGTTTTTATTGTTGCGGTCGTCTTTGGCCAGTTGGTGCAGTGCATCCACAAACTGGATGATATAATCTTGGTGCCGATATTGGATATAAGGGATCTTACCTTCTTCAAAAAGACTGTTAATCGCGGAAAGGATTTCGTCCAGGTATACCTGAGGGATCTGCTTATTTGCTAATCTGTCAAATATGCTTTGGATATGATTATCGACATATGTCCTGATCTTGTTGCGATAATGACTAGGAAGCGCTGTACTGGGATCGATATCGTTTTTAAACAGAAATTCAATCCGCTCGAGCAGTTCTTCTAGGGCTGATAAAGCACTGCGATCTTCTATATTTCGATCCAAACAGAAGCCATTGAGTTTCTGGTGCAGACGAAGTAATTGCGTGTGGTATAAGCGTACCGCCTGACGACCGGTATCGACGCTACCCGCCTGACGATAGGCGTGCAAGGACTCAGAAAAATTATCGGAACAGGCTACTGAAATGGAATATAACCGAGATGGTATTTCCTTCGCGTGTAGACGTTCGAGGGTTTCTACCTGTATTGTAAGGGACTGTAGACTTACGATCATTTATACCTCCTTTTGATATCTTTATGGTACCAAGGCCAGCCGTATGTACCTGGGTGCACCTGCAGTATAAGTGTATCACCTTCTTTGCTGCGCTCATGCAATCTGGGATTGACATCCATAGAAACATGGTGATCTTTACCGTCAAGATGGAATGAAAACCATAGTTCATGAATATCACAACAGGCTGGGCATTTTTGGATCACGACTGCTGGAATGTGTACCGATTTTGCATTTGGTATATGTTGACAGTTATTCAAGATCAGGATCATACGTATATACCAGGTGCAGGTAATAATCATGATCGGAAATTGAATACAGCAGATCTTGATCAGGTTTGTATTTTTATAAAATAACAAATATGCAAGACTACATAGACCTAAAGCTAAGGCTATTCCGTATTGTAAAGCTTTCCAAAACGGCTGTGAAACCAATAGCAACTTATAGGGCAGACGATCAAAAACTGAAATACTGCTGATCATCATGCAGATAAAAAAAATAAAGAAAAGTTGCATCACGACCTGATGACTGCGAATCTCCAAACAAGGAATCAGCAAAACAAGGATGCCAATACTGTAGACCTGTAAATAGAATGTTGATGCTAAAAAAAGTCCATACAATGTGACTAAGACTGCTAGTATGATAAGTATATAATTGCGACTGAACAAGCTGAAATTTTTGTTTATTATTCTCATATGCAGCGATTTATATCATTTGTTTATTGTGAATTAAAATTACCCATAAACACAGCTATTATGTCTAAATGTTATATATATTTCAATAGGAGCATATTTTTTACATTAAGAGTCTTCTTTTCCCAATAAGAACCGGAATTACAACAACGAAGGGAGTTATTTTTTTGATTTAAGATACTTATTGCCACTTTCTGATGAATAGGTTTGCTACGTTTTCCTAATTAAGTATACTGCTTATCGAAATATTGGCTAAATTTAGATAACGAAAAATTCTTACTAACAAGAAATTTCATAATACACTGATATCATAGCTGTTTAATAATTTAGCAGCTATGGGGCAGTGTGCTATTAAAACTATTAATTATGAAAAGTAGCCAATTGATCATGTATCCCAAGGGTACGGAAGTATACGTGCATTATCCAGATTTTATTTGGTTATGTATTGCTTCTTTTGCCTTTGGCGGTGTATGCTGGTATCTGGGTTACCTTGGGGCTGCTGCTGCCTGGCTTGAAAACACCTCGGTCGTTGTCAGCTATCTGTTTTATGTATTGATCGTATTCCTAGCTTTCTTTTATATCCGGGCATTGATCATCGTACTTGATAGAAAGCAGAACTGGTTACTGAATCCACAAAAACGTTTTGCTACCCAACTTTTCACTTGCTGTTTACTGCCTACACTATTTTTATTTGGGGTGATTAGACCTGTGGCTATACCGAAGGATGAGTGGCTCTGGCTTCCGCTATTGGTGATTTTTGGCGGTGTCCTGTTCTTGAATATCTTGTATACCAGCTGTTTTTTTGTTGCTCTCGATCATAAAAGGAGGTGCTCTATTCTTGAATTAGAGCGGATGGTACTGCATCGGGATCTAAAGATTTCAAATCTAAATGAACAGTTACAAAGCATGTCATCGATTGAAAATGAGGCCGAAGAAATTACTGTGGCAGAGGGGGCTGAAAAGGAAACGGATCTAACGGAAGAAATAGATCTTTCTCGTGTAAAATCAATCGATCCAGAGCAGGAGGAATTTTTACTCAACAACAGATTTCTCACTCAAAAAATTATGTATTCCGAACTAGGTCTATTTGCATTTGAAAACAATAATAATACGCCGATCGTACAGCTTTACCTAAAGACGGATATGGGTGAGCGTATTGCCTGTGAGCAACGGAGCTTAAATGAAGTGGTACGTGACACAAATGGATTTGTACAGAAGATAGGCCGCTATCATGCAGTAGCTGCCGATATGATTCAATCTTGCAATCTCTTAAAAGGGGGAAGGCTTCGGATTGTACTGAAAGTTCCTTTCGAAGGGAAGGTCGATTTTGAGGTATCAGCAAAAATTGCTAGACGTATCAAGGGCTGGGTCATGCTTCAGGTGCCTATTGAAAAGGAATAATTTACTGAAATATAAACGTTTTAAAATAACGGATTATGGAAACATTAAAGGGGAGAAGATGGAAATGCCGTGCAACTGGAAAAGTTGGATTTCCATCAATGATCGAAGCACAGGGGGCAATGCTCCAATTTAAATTCAAATCACGGATTAGAAACAAGACGGACGGAAAGCGTATCAAACATCGGATGGGAAAATATGCTTGCAAGAGAGCTTACTATTGCAAGCTCTGCAGGGGATATCACATCACCAAATGGGATACAACTCATTTTAATAATTATAAAACTAAAGTTGAATCTTGGGAGATAAAAGATATTCATGGAAGTTGGAATTATTTAATGGAATAGTTTTGTGAGCGGGATTGTGTTATAAGTTTGGCAAAAAATAGCGTAAGTTGCCAAACTTATATTTGATTGTTATCAGGGATTTAATTTTAAAGGGTATTATAGGATTATACAGTGACCAAATAAATATTGCCATCATATTAAATAAGCTTATATTTATCGAATGAAAAAATATTTAGTACTTATAAGTCTATTTTTTTTCTCCGTAATGTCAGTAAGAGCACAAAATGCTAAGCTAGTTGGAGAGCGGGAGATTTCAGTTTATAAAGTTATAGCTAAGACATCTGATGGAATTATCAAAGGTATTTTGCAAAAAGCTACACCCGATCAGGTTGAGATAATGACTGATAAAGGGATCAATGCAATTAAGCCAGAGTCCCTTAAGTCCTTAAAAATTAAATTTGATAAAAAGAAAAATGTTCCCGTTTTTCGGCATATTGCACAATCGGCTGTTGACGTAATCGCTGATCCAAAGTATACAAACACAGTAAATAATACTGGAAAGAATATATATGGTAATCAGATAGTGATTGATGAGCAGGAAACTCCATTAGGCGATAGATTATTAGTGGGGAGCGCTATGATGGCAGGTGCAGTTCTTGGGAATGAGCTGGTAAAACTTGTTCCTCCGGCGACCATTGAAACATTTAAAATAGCTTATTCAAAAGAAAAGTATAAAAACCTGTATGATGATCTGTTAATGTATACTGTCGACATACAGTCTTCATATGAGTATGAACTTTTAATGAAAGAAAAGTTAATAAAAGCAATGAATAAAAATATAGCAAATTAAGTTCTAGTACAGCTAATTACATTTTAATCGATTTTTTTTTAGTTAATTCATTGAATCCTTTCTAAGGTCGAGGTGAGTCATATTAGGATACTATTCCTTACAAACCTATTAATTTCCCATATAATATTTTTATACCACTGTCTCTGTAAAAAGAATAAGTAGTATAATATGAATTGTATAACAGATTGGTTCTGTTCTTTTGTGGATAGTAAATACTTATACCGCAAAAATCATTGACAGTTTTACCATTAAATGAGGGTGTATTGCCTATATAGGAGAGACTTTCATCTAGTTTTTTTTTGAATGACTTTACTTCATCTGCATTAAAATTAGTTTTTATAAAGCTTAATAGATCATAGGCCTCGTAGTCGACATTATCGTCAAAGACTAACTGCTGAACGTTATCTATTCTTAGATCTTTATTAGAATTTTTTATTAAAATTCTTTTAAGATCATCAATGACTTGGTTAAGAGCTTCGGTTTTGATCATTGCAACATTTGCGGATTGAAACCTACCATGCTGTTTATCATAAAAGGATATATATTCTTTACAGATCTTAATAAGCCCTTCTTCATTTTCAAAGAATAGATTTGCTACCTTTTCATAAGGAAATCCGAAAGAAATAACTTCTGATGGTGAGGCAATTATATATTTTGCGCTATTTTTCAATTCATAAAGTACTTCTATACTTGACATGTAGCATGCATCGAATAATATAAAATCTAATTTAATATCTGATAGAGCAATTCGTAGATCTTTTATTGAAAGTTCTTTTCCTTCATCCTGTCCGAATGACCTAAATTTTATATCATTTTCGGGAAACCAAGATGTGCCATGAGAAGACATTACGAGTGAATATGTTTTTGCTTTGTGTAATTTTTTTACTTCATTGATAACGTTTTTTAAAGTATTTGGAGAAGACGAATTCATATCATAATAAGTTTTTAAGGTATCACTTTTACCATCCCCTTTACTATTTATATCTATTAAATGCGACTTATGTCGATCTGTTTTGACATAAACAAGTAGCTTCTGATTCTCCTTTTTTGTATACCCTTCTTCCATCCGAATGATTGCATTTTCAATATCTTGTCGTAAACTGTTATTCCCAGCCATGTAGGTAATCACTACTTTTTCTATTTGCGGTTGTGCATCTTCTGATTTATCACAAGAAGTTATACAGAGGAATAAAATTATAAATAAGATTAATTTTTGCATATATGAAAGAATATAGTTTACTTTGCGCAAACTTACAATTAAATAAAGATATTATGAAGATAAAGTTTGCGTTATTGGCTTTGGCTATTACCCTGGGGTCTTGTGGGAAGGAAAAATTCTTGTCTGGGGAAAAGCAAGAAGAGTTGACGCTAAATGAGAAAAGAAAGATATTTTCTTCTGCAGTTGAACTTAATAATTATTTTGACACTTTTAAAAGAGATTCTATTAAATTTAGAAGTAGCGATGATGCTGATTTTAATACTCCAGTAATGACGTTGGTTGAAGATGCTGCAGGAGCATCAATATTCAATGAAAATGGAGAGGTAACAGTTGCCGACATCACATATAAAATCACTAACGTTGGTACTTTTTATGCTAAAAATGAAGATTTTCAAAAAGTAGCTCATTTTATCGAAAAAGACATTACACTTCGTAATAAATTACAACAGGAAGATGATGCAGCAGTCCCTGAGATCCTTTATGTCAATAAACCGGATTTGAGCAAAGCAGTGTTAGTAAATGAAAAGTTGAATATCTATCGTCTGGCTGAAGGAGTTTTTTTTAAAGATGGTATAGAAGATACGGAAGAAAACGAGTTAGATGCTGATAAAAATAGTATGTTGTCGGGAGGGGCAACTCCAATGTTTAGATCAAGTGCAAATAATTATAATATTCCAGATGTATTTGATGGGGTAAGTTTTTCAAATGCTATTACAAAAGAATTCACAGATAAAAATGGTGAAGTCTTAAATAATTTTGGTAAAAAAGATCGATTAGTGGTACAGATAAAATCAAAGAATTTCGTTATTTTCTCGTACATGAAAACAGTAGTAAGGATCGACCATAAAAAGAGCTTATGGTTTGGTTGGAGAACATTACAAAATTACGATGATCTAAGGGCTGGTTTTGTTAATCTCGTATTAGATTTTGATCTTCCTCACTTAAATGATGCGTTCCTTAATCAAGGGAAAGCTCCAGATCCTATTGATAATGGGGTAAATCCATATTTAAAAACTATTGGCAATGTTAGTCTGGATGATGATTACTTTGATCTGTACAGACTTACTGATGTTTTAAGATTACCTGATCTCCCTTTCAACTTAAGAGGTCAAATAGAAAATCTGCTTGAAAGTCCAGAATCTTTTTATTCTAATATTCTGAATCAGCAGAAAAACCAATTAGTGAGCAAAATTACTAATTATATGAAAACTAAAATAGATCCGATGGTTAGTAAAAATAATTTTAGCTTTGTTATACCGCAAAATAATAGCTTAGTTACTGTTCCACTTCTAGAAAAGAGAAAAACATCCCGAGGAGCAATTATTGAATTGAAAGAGGTTCAGACTGCAATTGTTAGTATCAAATCAAATGGTAATAATACAAGTGTTGGTGGTGCACCATCAAAAAATCCAAAGATAATATCAGGTGCCATTTTTGGCGCTGGGAAATTAAATGGTCAATGGAAAACAGGAGTACTTGTTAAAAATAAAAAATAGCGAAAAATTAATATTTATGAAGATTTATATATTGACAGTTGTATCGTTGTTCACTTTTATAGTAACTAATGCTCAGAGTAAACTTGTACAGTCTTTGGACAGGGTAAATCTAAATGTGTTTACGACAGGAATAAACTATTCAAAAGAAATGCCCATTGCTAATAAATCAACAATAGAGGGGGCAGTAGGAATATCTTCTACTTATTATGTAGATGACTTTGCCTTGCAATTTAGAGCTGGAATATCGGTAGATTATAAATTTTACTATAATATTGACCGTAGAAACGAAAAAGGTAAAAATATAAAGGGCAATAGTGCTTCCTTTATCGGAGCGACTGCTTTTTCTGACCTTTTTCCTCTTAATAATTTGGAGCAGTCGAGTAACGAAAACTTTCTTTTTGGGGGTGCTGTATTTTGGGGAATCCGTCAGCAGATCAAAGAAAGCGGTTTTCAGGTGAATTTTCTTGCAGGACCATCTCTGGCAATGAAAGACTTTACCGGACACAACCCATCGCTATATATCAGAACAGGGGTATCCTACATCTTTTAAGTTAATCAGGAACCGATTACCTTAGTAATCCTTGCTTTCTATATTTTTAAAACCAATATAGAAGGCAAGGATATTTTTTTCGCCTGTTTTTCTTATAATCTTATTTATCAGATACTTAATTACCTTTGAAACTATTGCTAGTGATTTGGAGGAGTTAATGATCAATGCTATATAAAATTGCTATCTTGTTAAGATGAAGAGATTTATTATTGTTCCTATTATGGTATTCATATTATTTTCTTGTCGGAATAGTAATAATACAGTAAAAAGTAAAGAAATCACTAAAGAGAAAGAGCCATATTTTAGACCTGATTACCATTATGCTCAACAGACGCCTGATAGTTTAAGAACTCCAGAACAAAATGCTTTGCTAAAAAAGCTTTCGATTGTGCTTTATGAAAATCTTGCTGTAAAAGACAACAAAATGGTTTTCAACTTAAGTGAAAAAGAGTTTGTAGCTAAAGGAATTCCTGTTGAATATTACGAATTAATTCAAAAAGATTTGATAAATAATAACAAATTTTTCAAAGAAAACAATTATACGAACGTAGATTCAATTTTAATAGAATCTAACAAACAGATCAAAAAATCTATAGACCTCCAGTGATTAGATTTCTCTAATTATCCCAAAAACGGATGTTTCCAAGGTGCCCGATAAGGTCTTCTTAATAATTTGGTTGCTTCAGGATCATCAATGCATATTTTTTTAATAGGGTCGTAGACCAATGGTCTGTTCAATAACATGGATAGATTGGCCAGAATACAACTTGCCGTTGAGATATGTCCTTCTTCAATATCAGCAATAGGGAGATGGTCATTTTCAATCGCAGATAAAAGATTCAGCATATGTTGGCGGGTAGCAGGAGCGGTGTGCAGTTCGATTCTGGGTTCATTGAGATCTGCTGGAAATTTTTCTTTCTCATAAATCACATCCATCGCAATACGCTCTCCTTTACCAACCGGAATAAACTCATATTTCATGACACTGCCTTTTAAAGTACCTTTTTCTCCATAGATAACAAATGCCCAAGGGTATTCTGGATCTGCAGGAGTTCCCCAGGACCGCATCTGCCAAACGCAATTTAAGTCAGGATATTCAAATATAGCAGTCTGTGTATCCGCAATATTGGATTTTCCGCCTTTTTGCACAAATATACCGCCTGTTGAAGTAATCTTTTCTGGCCATTTAAGTCCTAAAAGCCAACGAACAGTGTCGAACATATGCATACCCATATCGCCGGTAATGCCATTACCATACTCCATGAAAGTGCGCCACCAGCCACCATGTGGTAAACCATCATAAGGACGCAATGGAGCCGGGCCTGTCCACATTTCATAATCCAGAAAGTCAGGGACAGGTTCTACTGGAGGATTTCCATTTTTACGCATATGATAATAACAGCACATCTCGACATGTGATATTTTACCAAGCAGTCCTTGATCTATGATTCTGTTTTTAGCATCTATAAGGTGGGCTGTACTTCTTCTCTGTGTACCTACCTGTACTTTTTTATTGTGTTTTCTTGCTGTGCTCAGTATCGCTTCGCCTTCAAGAACATCAATACTAATGGGTTTTTGGAGATAAAGATGTGCACCAGAACTTATGGTGTCGATAGCTTGTTGCGCATGCCAGTGATCGGGAGTTCCGATGAGTACCAGATCCAGTTTATGTGCGTCGAGCATTGCTCTGTAATCACTGTAAAGTTTTGGTACTTTTCTGGATATTTGGCGTTCACTGATCAATTTTCCAGCTTCTGCCAGATGTTTGCTGTCCACATCACAGACTGCTACAACATCAATATCTCGTACCTGCATGAGTCTAAATAGATCGCTTTTCCCGTACCAACCGGCTCCAATCAATCCGACCCGCATATTTTTAAGTGTACTTGTAGAGGAAACCCCTTTTGCTTGAAGAGCAGATAAAGTTAAAACAGCAGTAGCACCTTGAATAAATTTTCTACGGTTCAGGTTGAAATCAGGCATAATTTGTTGGTTTATGTTTTATTTAGAGAAAACAGAGAACTGATCAAAATGTTTATTTTATTATTATTTCGCAATAAATTTACTGGTAGGTTTTATAGTTGCGGGTTCCGTTTACGATTATAGTTCGCGTTGGATATTTAACGTCATTTTTAAAATGAGTATGGAGATAAAACATTGGAGTTTTAGGTTATGTAAGATAAAAGCTAAAGAGATTTTTTACCTTACATATTCTCTTTATCTTTTTTATACAGATCCTTACTGAATGTTTATCTTTTATAAACCGTCTTACCTTCCTTGATTGTTTCTAAGACCTGAACAGAGCGTAATTCTTTCGGATCAATGGTTAATGGATCTTTATTTAATATCACAAGATCTGCAAGTTTTCCTTCTTTTAATGAACCCTTTATATCCTCTTCATGGTATTGATAAGCGGCATTGATGGTGATCGCTTTTAGCGCATCGATAACCGGAATACGTTGATCTGCACCCAGTACCATACCCGATCGTGTTATTCTATTGACAGCAGAATACACACCTGTTATCAGATCCGGTGGCGTGACAGGAGCATCGTGGTGGATGGTAAATGTGATCCCAGCATTTTTTGCAGCGTTTGCAGGACTTATAAAAGCAGCTCTTTCAGGCCCGAAGACACTGCTATAATGCCAATCACCCCATAAATAAACATGCCCAGAGAAGTATGAAGGTATGACACCCACTTCTTTAATTTTGGCAATATGGTCAGGTCTGCTATTTTGCACATGAATGAGCGTGGCACGGATTTCCGGTTTATAAATACCTTCTTCTTTTAATTTTCCTATTACACGCAGTGCCTGATCAATAGCGGCATCGCCGTTCACATGTAGCTGAGCGGTGATGTTTTTTGAGAAAATCGTTTTTAAATCTTCATAAAGAACTTCATCCGTAAAAATTGGGAAGCCTTTATAATCTTTGTTTTGTCCTTCAGGAGGAACTAAGTAGGGTTGTGTCAACCAAGCTGTTTTACCTTGTGGAGAGCCGTCATCCGAAAATTTGAAACCTCCAAATTTGAGGTTATTTTCATATTTCATGTAATGTGGTAAAAATGATTCCCACTCCTTTTTGTTGGCTTCAAAATCAGGAAAATAAACGATATCTGCCTTTATTAGCTTCTTGGCCGCTGCTTCTCGAAGTAAGGTAAGTCCTACACCCATAGTTCGACCATCACATATCGTGGTTTGTCCATAACTAAACCATTCATCCTGTGCCGCTAAAAAATCTTTAAGGGACTGTGATAAACCATCTGTTTCGGTCGGTTTTGGTAGCATTGAAGTTAACTTTATTAGTGCCGTGAAACTGGCATTTTCTTCCAATTTCCCATTTAGACGATGGGTTTTTGGATCGCGTCCGTAATGTCCTCCCTGCGGATCTTTAGCATCTTCAGGAATCTGTAGTAACTTGAACATAGCCGTATTGATAACGCTGGCATGCCCTGAAGTGTGAATCACGATTATGGGATTTGTTGTACTTACAGCATCCAGTTCAGCACGTGTCGGATGTCTATGCTCACTAATAATCGCGTCGTCATATCCATTCCCCATCACTGGAGTAGTTGGATCCAGCTGATGTTTTTTGATATAATCTTTAAGTGTGGTCTGCAGTTCTGCAATACTGTTTACAGTACCGTAAGGAGTTGGAGAAAGGTCAACAGCCTGAGACATGCCTGCTCGCGAAGTAACATGACTATGTGCATCAATAAATCCGGGCATTAACGTTTTGTTTTCTAAGTCTACTTCAGCGGTTTTAGAACCAGCATAATTCATGGCTTCTTTCTTCGTACCTGCAAAAAGAATTTTCCCATCCTTAATAGCAAGTGCTTCCACTTGAGGATTACCGTCTTCCATCGTTAAGATGGGACCTCCGTAATAGAGGATGTCCGCATCATTCTTAGTGCTTTTACAACCTGTAAAGATCAAAGCAAAAAAGATGATGTTTATATTGTATTTCTTCCACATAGCGTTAGTATTAGTAAATTAACTTTTTCTAAACCTTTATTGAATTTAATCAATAGTTTCTACTATAAACTGTTTTTTGCTTTTAAAGTTTTAAAAATTATGGCTGAAGCACAATAAAACAGCGTCGTAGTTGGAGAAGAGAAGTGGCTCTTAATTTCATGATAAAAAACTATAAAGCAAAAGGGCCTACAGATTAACTGTAAGCCCCTTAATGTCTGCTTTTTTACCTTAAGTATTCTTCTTATTTCCACCCCCCGCCAAGGTCACGGTAGGTATTTGCGACAGTATTCAACTGATCTTTTTTTGTTTTAATCAGCTCTAACTTTGCTTCTAATGCATCTCTCTGGGTCATCAGTACTTCGAAATAATCAACTCGGGCAGACTTAAACAAATCATTAGAGATATCGTTTGATTTTGTTAAAGCGTCTACCTGCTGTGATTTAAGATCATAGCTTTTTTGCAGATTGCTGATCTTGGAAAGATGGTTCGAAACCTCGGCATAAGCACTTAATATCGTCTGCTGATAGTTATACATCGCTTGTAGCTGCAGTGCACTAGCCTTGCTAAATTCAGCTTTAATACCATTTTTATTGATCAAAGGCATGGCAAGTTCTCCAGCAAGCGAGTATAACATAGACTCCGGCATTTTTACAAAATAGGAGGGTTTAAAGGCCTCTAAACCTAATGTTGCAGAAATGTTAAACGATGGATAGAATTCTGCACGGGCAACTTTAACATCCAATTTTGCAGCCGCTAGATCCAATTCTGCTTTTCTGATATCTGCTCTATTGGCTAATAACTGGGAAGGAATACCACTATGAACTGCAGGTGATATCATCGTTAGAAAGCTGTTCTTATCCCGTGGGATCTTTTGCGCAAATCGTCCCAATAAAAGATTAACCCTATTTTCAGTTTCCTGAATATCCTGCTTGATCTCGTACGCTAAGCTTTGCGAATTGAGCATTTCAGCTTTGAATTTCTGAACCGCAAGTTCGGTTGATCTTGCGGCCTCTTTTTGTGCTTGGATAACCTCTAATGCACTTTTTTGGAGCTTGATAGTTTCTTGTACGACGTCGAGTTGGTTATCTAAAGCAAGTAACTCGTAGTAGCTGTTGGCCACTTCAGCAACTAAATTTGTCAAAACAAAGTTTTTCCCTTCCATCGTGGAGAGGTAGCGGGCTATGGCGGCCTTTTTTTGATCATGCAATTTACCCCAGATGTCTATTTCCCAGTTTCCGGTAAGAGCAGCTTCATAATTCATGAGCGGATCAGGGAATTTCTTTCCGGGTGCGATATCAGTACTCGCATCCCCTGCACCCTGACTTGTATAGCGTCCAACTTTTTCGACACCGCTTCCGATTCTCGCTTCAACAGTAGGAAGTAATTGTCCCTGTTTAAACCGAACTTCGCTCTTCGAAATTTCTATCTCTTGCAAAGTGATCATAAGCTCCTGATTGTTTTTCAAAGCTGTATCAATCAGACTGCTCAGGTAATGATCTGAAAAGAAGTCACGCCATGGCGTAACAATCATGTTTGAACTGTCTTGAGATGAAGCTGTCGAGTCATTAAACGCTACAGGAAGTACCTTGTTCTCTTTTACAATTGGAATAGCGGGTACTTTACAGCTTGCGACTATAAAGCACATAACGGCTATTCCGATCCACTTTCTTATCTTAATATTATACATTGTGATCGATTTCTTCTGATAATGGATTCTCGTCTTCGTAAGACGTTAATTTACTTTTCGACGCAATTTTTCCGAAAATATAGTATAGTCCAGGTATGATGAGTAGACCAAATACGGTTCCTATGAGCATACCGCCGGCGGCAGCACTTCCTATGGTTTTATTTCCAATAGCTCCAGGTCCTGTAGCAAATACCAGCGGAATAAGACCCGCAATAAATGCAAAGGATGTCATCAAGATCGGACGGAATCGCACCCCAGCTCCCTCGATTGCCGCAGCAAGAACCGAACTGCCGGCATTGTGCTTTTGTACCGCAAATTCAATGATCAGTACCGCATTCTTACCGAGCAAACCAATGAGCATAACCATGGCTACCTGCGCATAAATGTTGTTTTCAAGACCTAATACTTTCAGTAAGAAGTATGCGCCAAAAATACCGGCAGGTAAAGAAAGTACAACTGCAAGTGGCAAGACAAAGCTTTCGTACTGCGCTGCTAAGATCATGTAAACGAAAGTAAGACAGATCAGAAAGATATAGACCGCTTCGTTTCCGCGGGAAACTTCATCTTTTGAAATCCCTGCCCATTCGATACCGTATCCTCTTGGAAGGGATGCTTTGGCTACTTCAGTAACAGCCTTAATCGCCTCACCACTGCTATATCCAGGGGCCGCAGAACCGCTGATCTCTGAAGAGTTGTACATGTTGTGTCTTGTAATTTCGGAAAGACCATATACTTTTTCCAATGTCATAAATGCCGCATATGGAACCATCTCATCCCGATTATTTTTCACATACAGTTTCAGGATATCATCCGGCTGTGCGCGATATTGCGGCAATGCCTGTACCATGACCTTATACTGCCGATCATATTTGATAAAACTGGTTTCGTAATTACTTCCTACCAATGTGGACAGTGTACTCATCGCATTGTCGATCGTAACTCCTTTTTGTTCGGCTTTTTCGTTGTCGATATGCAACATAAACTGAGGGAAACTAGCGCTGTAAAAGGTAAAGACAGATGCCAGAGCGGGGCGTTTACTCAATTCTTTTACAAGATCTTTACTTACGGTTTCCATTTTTTTGAAGTCACCAGAACCTGCTTTATCCAAAAGGCGCAATTCAAATCCACCTGCGGCACCGTATCCGGGTACTGCCGGAGGTCCAAAAAATTCAATCGTAGCTCCGGTAATATCTTTTGACTTTTCTTCGAGTTCGTGCATCACGTCCTGAACAGAGTTTTTACGGTCTTCCCAACTCTTTAAGTTGATCAGACAGGTTCCAGTATTAGCTCCGGTACCTTCAGTTAGAATTTCATAACCCGCCAGAGAAGAAATCGATTTTACACCTTCAATCCCCATACCTATTGCCTGAAGTTTTTCGGCAATTTGATTGGTACGTTCTAGAGTAGACCCCGGAGGAGTTTGAATAATGGCATAAAACATGCCTTGATCTTCATTTGGAATGAAGCCAGAAGGTAGGCTATTGTTTAAAAAGAAGATCGCAGAACAAAATGCTGCCAAGAGTACGAATGTGACCAATCTTTTATTAACGATCTTACGAAGTAGATCTTGGTAACGATTAGCTCCTTTTGTGAAAAGATTATTGAAGCTTGTCAAGAACCTATTTAATGGCGTTTTTTTCTTTGGATGTCCATGTTCATTTTTTAGGATCATGGCGCAAAGCGCAGGTGTAAGTGTTAGCGCAACCACACCAGATAAAATAATGGCTGTGGCCATGGTAATGGAGAACTGCTTGTAAAAGATACCAACAGGTCCTGACATGAATGCTACTGGAATAAATACTGCCGCCATAACAAGTGTGATCGCTACGATAGCCCCGCTTATCTCATGCATCGCTTCTTCCGTCGCTTTGAGAGGTGACAGATTTTTTTCCTCCATCTTGGCGTGTACAGCCTCAATGACAACAATGGCATCATCGACCACAACCCCAATAGCCATGACCAGTGCAAATAGGGTAATGAGATTGAGGGTAATTCCAAACATGGACATAAACGCAAATGTGCCGATCAAAGAAACTGGAACTGCCATGGCAGGAATAAGGGTAGACCTCCAATCTCCTAAAAAGAGAAATACCACAATACCAACGAGGACGAAGGCCTCAAGAAGGGTATGGATGACCTTTTCAATTGATGCATCAAGAAATTTGGAAACATCATAACTGATCTCGTAATCCATGCCTTTTGGAAAGCTCGTTTCTTTAATTTCTGCTAATTTGCTTTTTATGTTTTTAATAACATCATTCGCATTACTTCCATAAGACTGTTTAATAACAATAGCTGCGGAAGGTCTACCATTTAGCGTAGAATAGATATCATACATCGAGCTTCCAAATTCGACATCAGCAACATCTTTTACACGCAGTACTTCACCGCTAGGATTTGATTTCAGAATGATGTTTTCATAACCCTCTTTGGTATTGAATCGACCTGGATATTTGAGTACATATTCAAAAGCTTGTGATCTCTTTCCAGAGCTTTCGCCCGTTTTACCAGGAGAAGCTTCTAAACTTTGTTCATCAAGTGCTTTTAATACTTCATCAGCAGATATTTTGTAAGCGAGCATGCGATCTGGTTTTAACCAGATACGCATGGCATATTCTCTGTTACCTAGAATGTCGGCAACTCCAACACCATCAATCCGTTTCAGCTCGGATAGGATATTGATATCACCGTAGTTGAAGAGGAAGTTTTGATCGGCTTTGGGGTCCTTACTGAATAAATTGACGTAGACGAGCATGTTAGACTCTTCACGGGTTATTTTTACACCTTCTCGAACGACTAAAGGCGGTAATTTATTGATAACAGAGGAAACCCTATTTTGTACATTGACCGCAGCGAGATTGGGATCTGTTCCCAGGTTGAAAATAACCTGAATAGAAGCCTCTCCGTCATTACCTGCATCTGAGGTAATGTATTTCATGCCGGGTACACCATTGATCGCACGCTCTAGGGGGATCAATACCGATTTTACCATCAGCTCGCCATTTGCTCCGGGATACTCCGCCGTTATGTTTACTTTAGGTGGAGAGATGGACGGAAATTGCGTGATGGGCAGTTTGAGCATCGACAATATTCCAAGAAACACAATAATCAAGGAAATGACGATGGACAGAACTGGTCTATGAATGAATTTATTAAACATCGTTAATTTTTTAGAGGTGAATTATTGAGCGTGTATTTGCAAATGGGACATAACCTCCTGTGGCGATACAAATTCGAATTTTATCTTATCGTCATCTTTAACCTTCTGAACGCCATCAATCAATATTTTATCTGTGGGCGCTAGTCCCGAAGAGATAACATACAGATCAGGAAGGTCATTGCTAATGGTGATGTTTCTAGATTTAACAACTCCATTTTTGTCAATGACAAAGACATAGGTTTTATCCTGAATCTCGTAAGTAGCTTTTTGTGGGATTATCAAGGCATGTTTCAGCGGTACAAGCATTTGTACGCGCCCTGTCTCACCGTTTCTAAGAAGTTTATCTGGATTAGGAAAGCGTGCCCTAAAAGCAATACTTCCTGTTTCATTATTAAATTCACTCTCTATGGTTTCTACTTTTCCTTTGTATTTCAGTAACTGATTGTTTGCAAGAAGTAAATTCACTTCATTGTTGGCTCTATTTTCCGTATTCGTCTGGTAGTCGAGGTATTCAGATTCCGATACATTAAAATAAGCATACACCTGACTGTTGTCGGATAAACTGGTAAGAAGTTCACCTTCATCGACCAAACTACCAAGTTTCAAGGGAATCCGGTTGATAGTTCCTGCGAAAGGAGCCCGAATCTCGGTTGCCGTTACATGAAGTTTTGCCAATGACATTTCTGCTTTGGCCTGATCAACTTTCGCTTGTGCCAGCACCAATTCATTTTTAGAAACGATGTTCTTATCTGCTAATGCTTTCGTATTTTCAAGTTCTATTTCTTCCGCTTTAACTTGTGCCTGCGTTTTGAGATACTCAGCTTCGTAGAATTTAGGCATTATTTTAAATAAAAGCTGACCCGCTTTTACTGTCTGGCCTTCATCGACATAAATCTGTTGTAAGTATCCTTTTTCGAGACCTCGGATCTCGATATTACGGATAGATTGAATCTGTGAGACATAGTTTTTAGAGAGGGTGGTATCAATTAATATTGGATTGGTTACTTGATACTGGACGTTCTCAATCTTTTCTTCTTTTTTTTGGGAACAGCTTGTTAGGACCAATAAGGCATACAGACCTATAAGCATGCCTGTGCTAATTCTTTTCATGGATGAAATAGTTATTAATATATTGTAATAAATTGGGTAATATTCCAGGACGGAAGAGGCTCTTCAGAACACAATGCTAAACAACAGTACAGATAGCGATTGGAAAATATACCATGCTATCATGCCTATTTAAGCTATTTTTTTAATGCTGAAGAGTGGGAGATATCACAGGCGAAGGACGCGCTGTAAAATGTATTTGTTTGTAGAAGTAAAATGCTGTGTCTTAAAAACCGATAGGAGGTTCTTTAAATTTTTAAGAACAAAAATTAGTGCCAGTGCATAACTGAGCAAAGCAATGTTTTTGAAAACAGTAATCGTATGCGATTCAAAAACAAGTTCATCTTCGACATCATCTTCTGTCATTTCATATGTGCGTTCATTTAACGCTTTACTGAAGATAGAATGGATATGTGAACTTTTTATTTTTGTTTCAGGAGACTTACCTAGGAAGGAAGAAACAGAGCCTGTGCCACTATGAAAATGACTGTTGGTCAAAACAATTCCATCTCCCTGTAATAGGAATAAATTGAAGATCAGGACCAGTAAATACAGCGCTCTCATATTTGCAGTAAAAGTAGTATCAAGAACGACATGTTACACCATATTAACACTTTTTAACTGTCAGCTTTTTGTAAAAAAATAATCTTATGATTTCGAGATAAAGTATAATGTAGGGTTATCCGTTTAATATGCTGTGGGATTTTATTCATGATATCAAGTCAAAGATTGAATTTCAGATTCTATATTTCCGCTTTATCATCATTCTAGATCGTGGTAGCTGGATTTATAAGTGGATCACGATCATGACTTCAAATAAGGAAGTTTCCAGTAAATGAATTTGTATCGTGTCATTTAATAATAACAGTAAATAATACAAATTTATCTAAGTTTGGTTGAAATGAAGATCGGTAAACGTTTAAAGATAGTTCTTGCTAGTGTAATTATATTAATTGTAATGGGTAATGTTTATTTAATGAGGCCTCTTTTTGGAGGAAAAATCACCGGAACACGTCTGGAACGTGTTATGAAGTCTCCGAATTTTAGGGATTCGCAATTTCAAAATTTGGAACATACTCCATCATTGAAAGAGGGCGAGAGCTTTATCGGAGCGATGTATGCTTTTTTATTTAAAGATCGTGCTATTCGAAGCCCTAAGATGCCACTTCCGGTTATGAAGCAGGATCTTAAAAATTTACCCGATGCTGATTTGCTTATCTGGTTTGGACACTCTTCTTATCTCCTGAAGATTGACGGTAAGATCATTGTTGTAGATCCCGTCTTTTCGGATAATGCTTCTCCTGTTCCAGGGAGCAATAAGCCTTTCAATCTATCTTATGTTTATCAGGCTGATGATTTTCCGCCGATTGATCTTTTGTTAATTAGCCATGATCATTATGATCATCTGGACTATAAAACCATGATACAGTTACGTTCAAAAATTAAAAATGTGATCTGTGGTCTTGGCGTTGGCGCCCATTTCGAGCGATGGGGATTTGCTGAAAATAAGGTTACGGAATTGGACTGGTATGATGAGACATCTTTTGAAAAGGAGTTTAAAATAGTAGCGACACCTGCACGTCATTTTTCAGGAAGAAAGTTTAAGCGTAATACAACACTTTGGGCATCATTTGTTTTACAAACAGAAAAGTATAAGCTGTTTTTAGGTGGAGACAGCGGCTATGGGAAACATTTTAAGACTATCGGCGATAAATATGGCCCTTTTGATTTAGCGATCCTGGAAAACGGTCAGTATAATGAAACATGGCGTTATATCCATTCCATGCCCGACGAACTTTTAAAGGAGGTTGTTGATCTTCAGGCTAAACATTTTCTACCAGTACATTCTGGCAAGTTTGCATTGGCACTGCACGACTGGAAGGAACCGCTTTCTCTAGTCAGTAAGTATGCGGAAGAAGCAGATATTCCTGTGTTAACACCCAAAATGGGGGAGATTGTTTATTTGCAACAGCTAGATAAACGATATGATAAATGGTGGGAAGGGCTTAAATAAGCTTATTTCTTATTCTTTTCAGCGATCCACAAGGATAAGTATTTCGTGCTTAATAAAGAATGGTGGAGCAGCAGCTGTCCCATAAAATTCTGTTGTCGATGGGCCTGAAGCTGTGCTTTGATGAAACGGATGGTCATTAGAAAATCGTCTTCAAACCTCGTGCGTGAATAGCGCTGATTAATGATGGTGATACCGCTTTGCTGTGCTTCTAACCAGATTGTTTTATTGTTATATAGTTCGATTGCTTTTTCAACAAATAGTTGCGGTTCATTTGCGATAAACCCGTTCCATGGCAGGTCTCCCGACATTGCTTCAGCTCCAATAGTTGTTGTAACGGAGGGGGTTCCTGTTTGCATAGCATCTATAAATTTACCTTTAACACCGGCACCAAATTGAATAGGAGCTAATAGGACACGGTGTCTGGACATGGTATCTTGAGCATGGTCTGCTCTTCCATGAACAAAGAATCGTTCCTTAGGGTTGTTAAGTTGAAGTACCTTTTGACTTGGATAGGCACCGTAGATATTCAGACTTACTTTAGGAAGCTGCTTCCTGAGCAAGGGCCAAATTTCGGTTTTTAAATACTGGACGGTGTTCCAATTCGGCTCATGTATAAAGTTGCCGATAAACATAAAGTCAGCACGGTTTTCATAAGTCTTCCAGCTCGCTATACATGCTTCATCAATTTCTTCTTCCAAAAAGGGTAGGTAATAGAGGATGGATGGATTGATCGCAAACTGATTCGTCAATAATTGCATCTCAAGTTCGGAGATAATGAGCGAGATATCCGAGCGTAAGATTGCGGCAACTTCCCGTTTCGCAATATCGGAATACAATAAGGTTTGATCAAACTGTTCGCCATTTTTAGCATTGGACTGGCGGGCGTGTCTTAAGAAGTGTAAATCTTCGGTATCGAGTATTCTGACAGCATCTGGACACTCTTGTGCTACTCGCCAGCTGTATTGCTCCTCGGTCATAAAGCGATCAAAAACAACAATATGAGGTTTAAGATCTCGAACGAAATCATTGAAGCTAGCATCATTGAGTTTGATCTCCACTTCATTAATACCCATAGCGACTAGATCGGCACTATATGGAGATTTAGATGCGGCACTTGCAAAGGTGATGGTGTTATCATTTTTTTGAAAACTTTTTAGTAGCTGTACCATACGAAATCCAGCCGCAGAAGAACTTGGTTCCGGCCAGACTAAACCTATAAAAAGAATTTCTTGTTTTTCCATCGATGGAAATTTACGCAAAAAGCACAATACTCTATTCATTATATTTTCAATTGCTTGTTTTTCATCTTGTAATATTATTTACAAAAAGAAACTTAGCTCAAAAGGATAATAAAAGCATGGTGTTGAATACATTTTTTTCTACAATTTGATTCTTGCCGTTATCAGGCTATCTGTTGTGATATGGAGATAAATTTATCTACGTTTAAAACAATGGTCACAATTTATTTATTTAAAGAGAGTAAATACTCGTTATATTTATCATAGGTAAAATAGCATACTCATATGAAGAAATCATTGCTAAGTGGTATCCAAAAGCTGTCTCCAAAAACGTACTGGAAGGAGCTATTGGCTATTTTTATTGTATTGTTGGCCTTTGTTTTTTTTAGAAGCGAACGTAAAGAAATAGCCTCCATAGGTCCCCAGCTGGCTTCAGCAGATTTTAATTGGTTAATAGTTGGGTTTGGAATCACTTTATTATATATTTTGTTACAAGGAGTGATGTATATTTTTAGTTTCCGATCTATCGGATTGAAACTGAATCTATGGGATGCGGTTGAACTCTTTTTAAAAAGGAATCTACTGAGTGTATTCCTTCCGGCCGGAGGGGTCAGTTCATTGGCCTATACCACTTCGCAGTTACGAAAGAAACAACTTAACTCGACCAAAATTCATCAATCAGGCGCCATATATGGGTATGTCGGGTTATTGACTGTTTTTATTATTGGCGTCCCTATTATTCTGTATACTGTTTTTGATCATAAAAACTTTGATAATGCCTGGATATCTTTGGTGGTACTTGGTTTGTTACTCGGTTTATCCTTTCTGTTTTTCTGGTCGATTAGAGTAAAAAATGGATTGTATAGATGGCTGGAGATTAAATTTCCGAAGCTGATCGGTAATATTCATGAGCTGTTTTCGGCACATATTCACAAAGGATATCTATGGATGACCATTCTGGTTTCTGTCGCTATTGAGTTCTGTGGTATTGCCCATGCATTTATTAGCATGTATGCGCTGCAGACACATGTTTCGTTTGAAGCTGCAGCTGTGGCCTATACCATTACAGTCGTCCTGATGATGGTCTCTCCCTTTTTGAGAGGCTTAGGCGCTGTAGAATTTACGATGTTATATATCTTTACTTCTTATGGTTATAGTAAAGAAGAAGGCTTAGGGCTGACAATTATCTATCGGTCATTTGAATTTTGGTTGCCCTTAATTTTTGGAGTTTTTTCTTTTATCTGGCGTGGAAGGCAGATCATTGCACGAATTTTACCCGCCATTGCCATTTTCTTTTTAGGGATCATCAACCTCATCTCGGTAGCAACCCCGCCATTGGTGGAGCGGATGCGGCTTGAAAAATATTACCTTCCTATCGAAGCGATGCATGCATCTAAGTTGATGGTATTGGTTTTAGGACTTGGGTTGATGGTCAGTGCCGCTTATCTGATTAAGGGCTACAGATCGGCTTTTTGGATTGCTCTCATATTTTCTTTTCTATCCTTACTGGGACATATTGGTAAGGCACTAGATTATGAAGAAGCATTGGTGTCCTTGTTTATTATTGTTTTACTGGTTACGAACCAAAAGCAGTACCGGATTAAGACCAATAAAAATTGGATGCGTATCGGATTTGCGACCTTTTTCATTGCCTTGACAGGGGTGTGTTTGTTTGGGTTTGTCTGTTTTTATGTGATTGACAAAAAGCATTTTGGCGTTGATTTTACCTGGCAGCAGTCTATATATCATACCATGCAGAGTTTTTTGTTATTTAATGACGAACTCAACCCGTTAACAACTTTTGGTCAGGAGTTTTTGAATATTACACACTTTCTGGGTCTATTTTCATGGATGTTGTTGATCTATACTTTCTTGTGTCCTAGGATTATTCATGAAGAAGATCATGAGCAGAACGTGCTGGATAAGGCGAAGCGTTTACTCAAATTGTATGGAGGGTCGCCGATGGATTATTTCAAAATTGCTCCAGATAAACAATTGTATTTTTCTGAGCGGACAGATGGTTTTGTCTCTTACCGTATCAGTCAGGCTTTCGCGATTGTTTTAGATGAACCTGTATGTGCATTTGACGATAAAGATGAAGTAATTGCAGAGTTCGAACTTTATTGTACCTCTTTGGGGTTAAAGTCCGTGTATTACCGCGTTGATGAAAACAGCTTGCCTTATTTTCTGGAGCTTCGAAAACGGAAGATCATTATAGGGCAGGAGGCCTTGATGGATGTTGCATCATTTTCTTTAGAAGGTAAGAATAGAAAATCGCTTCGAAACTCTTTAAATAGCTTAGAAAAAAAAGGGTATGCGACTGTTTTGCTAACCGCCCCGCATTCGGATGCGATTGTAGCTGAACTGAAGGCTGTTTCTGATGAATGGCTTACGGTGTTCGATAAGAAAGAAATGATCTTTTCGCAAGGACAGTTTGAGGCAGCAACAATTGCTGAACAAGATGTTATAGCGGTAAAAGATGATCAAAATAAGATTGTCGCCTTTTTGAATATTATACCAGATTTTACTGAAGGGGAGTGTACGTATGATCTTATCCGTAAAGTGGAGCATGCTCCCGGAGGATGTATGGATGCTCTAATTATAAATCTGGTTGATTATGCCCGGAAAAAAGGTGCTAAATATATCAATCTGGGAATGGTACCGATGAGCGGTATTGAATCTCCAGATAACCCTGCAGAGCAGATTATGAAATTTGCAGCCGACAAAGTGGGCTCTTTTAAACACTATCAGAGTTTGAGAGATTTTAAAGAAAAGTATGCGACGATCTGGGAAAATAAGTATTTAATTTTTGGCAATGATTTTGACCTATTACAGTTGCCTCAAGCTTTGTCTAAAATAATGAAGCCAGATAATGAATAGGATACAGATGGTACGCAATAAATTAGGGTTATTTATCCTCTTGTTTTTGTTAAAATTAACAGTAATGGGACAGCAGAAAGATATCCCGCTTAAGATTTGGAACAGTAATGCAAATAGCCCTATTGTCCTTTATCTAAGTGGTGATGGTGGTCTTAATAGTTTTTCAACAAGTTACTGCGAGCTCTTGGGGAAACAGGGATATACAGTAGGTGCTGTAAACTCGAAGAGCTTTTTTTGGGATAAGAAATCCGCAGATCAGATTGCGAAGGAACTAAGCAGCACTCTTGAAAAATTATTGGTAGGTAAAAAGAATCACCTCGTTTATTTTGTCGGATATTCCTTTGGTGCGGATGTTATTCCTTTTTTGGTTAATAAATTAACCGCAGAATGGAAGGAGCGATTGCAGGCTGTGGCACTTCTGGAACCATCAACTTCTACTGATTTGGAGATTCATGTTTCAGACCTGTTTGGGAGGAGCGAGGTTAAAAGAAGTATGGATGTTGTTGCCGAGATCAATAAAATGGTCAATGTTAGAACGGCTATTTTGCTTGGTGAAGATGGAGTGAGTTTCCCGATTAAGAATATTCGGTTAAAAAATTTAGAAACTATTTATATGAAGGGGAATCATCATTTTGATGGTCATGTGGCAGATGTCGTAAAAGCAACAGTAAAGCATTTTGCATTAAAGTAATCTGTCTAAAAAATGACTTATACAATGGCTATGCTTATTCATTTTTTTAAGTGTTGTCGCTTAGATGGATCCACAAAGATTGTTCTGCGATCTTCTTTAAAGGCATGGTAGTATTATTCAGTTAGCTTCTGGATTTATTTGTAGTTGATTGTTGAACATGTACGCTCATTTTCTTTTAGTTTGATGGCTGTACTGTCATCATGTTTTCAAAAAAGTATTTTCTAGTTTTTTCTTGTTGTAGATCAATTTTTAAGAGATAGAAAATCGATAAGTTTGTTTAATCTTAAAAAAAGAATAATATGGAATTAGGAATAGGAATGTTTGGCGATTTGCATATTGATCCCAAAACAGGGCAAATACAATCTTCACAGGAAAAGTTACATCAGATTATTGAACAAATAAAATTGATGGATGAAGTAGGGCTGGATTTTTTTGGAATGGGTGAGCATCACCGTCCGGACTATGCTGTTTCAGCTCCAGAAATTATATTAGCGGCAGCCGCTTCTGTTACTAAAAATATAAAATTAGGGAGTGCAGTTTCCGTGTTAAGTTCTGCAGATCCTGTTAAACTTTTTCAAGACTTCGCGACAGTTGATGTTTTATCAAATGGACGTGCGGAGATTATGGCAGGAAGAGGATCATTTATTGAATCATTCCCTTTGTTTGGTTATAATTTAAATGATTATGGAGCATTATTTGAAGAAAAATTGGACCTATTGGTCAAACTAAATAATCAGGATACGATTAATTGGACAGGTAAATTTCGTCCTACATTAGTAAATCAACAGATCTTTCCAAGACCTGTTCAACCTAAATTACCAATTTGGGTTGCGGTAGGAGGTACAACTTCATCTGTTATTCGCGCTGGGAAATTAGGTTTACCCGTTATGTTTGCTATTATTGGAGGAACGTACGAAGCTTTTAAGCCACTGGTAGAAATGTACCAACAAGCTTATGCCGATAACGGTCATGATATGGCTAATTTTCAGGTAGGTGTACATATGCATGCTCTTTTTGGGGATCATTCACAACAAGTTGCAGATGCTTACTATCCTATTTATGCAGCACAAATGAACCGCATAGGCGGCGATCGTGGATGGCCACCATACCAACGGACTCAATATGACTTTGGACGTTCATCACATGGTCATTTAATTATTGGAGATGCGGACTATGCTGTAGATAAAATCTTAAAAATACAGGAATCTTTAGGTTTGACGCGCTTTTCTGCACATATGGATGTTGGTGCACCAAATCATATTGATATGATGAAAGCAATTGAGGTTTTTGGAACAAAGATCGCTCCTCAGGTTAGAGCTGCCCTTAATAAGGGATAATAAGACCTTGGTTAAAGTAGTATTCAACATTTTTATATCGGAGAGATATGCTTAACTTTGTGTTTTAAAAATAGAGAGGACAAAATGTTAGGATTGAAATTGTTAACGGATCCGAGGTGGGCAAATATTGCAGAAGGAAATTTAGAAGAGATTCTGACTGATCATGCTTGGTGCGAGCAAAAGGCAGCTTCAAATGCTATTTCATTAATTATGTACAATTCGGAACATGAAGAATTGGTGCATGAATTGACAGCGATTGCTATTGAAGAAATGCAACATTTCCAAATGGTCATTGATATTATTAAAGAAAGAGGCTATACGTTGGGTAAAGAACGTAAAGATGATTACGTGGGACAACTGATGAAATTCAATAAAAAGGACGGTTCCCGTAACATGGCTTTTATAGATCGTTTGTTATTTGCAGCCATGATTGAAGCTCGAAGCTGTGAACGCTTTAGAGTATTGTCTCAAAATATAAAGGATGAGGAATTAGCGAAGTTTTATCATGATCTAATGGTTTCTGAGGCAAATCACTATACAACGTTTCTTAATTTCGCACGTCAATTCTCAACGGATGTCGATGTCGATAAGCGTTGGAAAGAGTGGTTGGAATTTGAAGGAAATTTGATCCAATCGTATGGAACGAAAGAAGCCATACATGGATAATAAATAGTAATCTATTGTGCAAGAGCCCCATTTTTATTAGAAAAATGGGGCTCTACGTTTATACTAGTGCTGACCGCCGCTCTAAAATGCAGTTGTCCATCCAAATTCCGTTTAGCTGGGCAACTTTTTGCTGCGTGCCTAATAATTTAAATCCGAATTTTTTGTGCAACAAGATACTTTTATCATTTTCAGGAAAAATAAAGGACATGATCGTCCAAATGCCCGCGTTTTCAGAAGTGTCAATAATATGTTGCATCAATACTTTGCCAATTCCTTTGCCTTGATGATCCTGATCGATATAAATACTTAATTCGGTTACACCATGATAGCCTGTTCGCTGTAGTACAGGAGATAATGCTACCCAACCGATTATAGTATTGTTCTCAATGGCAACAAAGCGCATATTTTCGAGATGATCTTTATCCCAATCTTTCCAAGAACTAGTTTTTGTCGCTAAAGTGATGTTTCCTGCATCGATTGCCTGCTGGTAAATGCGGGCAACATCGGGATAATGCTTCTGTTCGAGTTTCTGTATTTCCATCTGTAGCGTGAGCTTAAGGTATTATATTCTGATACTTCTTTTGAAGTTGATCAAAACTGATGATTCAAAACTAGGAAAAGTTTTGCATCCATTCGAGCGGGAATGTATATTTTATCTGTTATCTAAATCTCGTATGAACGCATTATAAACTTGTTTTTCATTTAGTTAAGAAGAATTTTTTTAAAAGTTGGTCAAGAACGATGTTGGCTCCGTTAGCATTTGTATCCCTTTGATCGCAAGTAATAATTTATAATTCAGCGAGTTCTGATTTTTATGACATTATAAAAATAAGTTTTTTGTAGAAATAACCTTACCTTTGCGCTGTGACTGAGAAAAGTAAAATAATTGATATTCGTAGTCTGTCTATAGATCAGATTAAAGAGAAGCTTACTGAAATGGGTGAGCAAGGGTTCCGTGCAAAGCAAATTTACGAATGGATTTGGGCAAAATCCTGTGTGGATTTTGATTTGATGAGCAACCTAAGTAAACCTTTACGGGAAAAGCTAAAAGAGAATTTTGTTATTCGTGCTGTTAAAGTCAAACAATCACAGGTCAGTTCTGATAGAACGATCAAAAGTAGTTTTACTTTGTATGATGGAAATGTGATTGAGGGTGTATTAATCCCTGCTCCAGAACGTATGACTGCTTGTGTGAGCTCTCAAGTTGGATGTAGTTTGACCTGTAAATTTTGTGCCACGGGTTATATGGATCGTAAACGTAATCTGAATGCAGATGAAATTTATGATCAAGTTGTTTTGATCGCAAAACAAGCCGAAGAGAAATATCAGCAACCATTGACCAACATTGTTTATATGGGGATGGGTGAACCACTCTTGAACTATGCGAATATGATGAAGTCGGTAGAGCGTATTACCTCGCCAGATGGATTGAATATGGCGGCAAAACGGATCACAGTTTCTACCGCTGGTATTGCTAAAATGATTAAAAAATTAGGGGATGACGAAGTCCGATTTAATTTAGCATTGTCTTTACATGCCGCAAATGATAAGAAGCGTAATGAGATTATGCCCATCAATGAGCAAAATACATTAGAAGCATTAGCAGATGCATTGAAGTATTTTTATGCGAAGACAAAAAGCCCAATAACCTTTGAATACATCGTTTTTGATAATTTTAATGATGAGCTCGAGGATGCTAAAGAGTTAGCAAGATTTTGTAAAAATGTTCCTTGTAAGGTTAATATTATTGAATACAATCCTATTTCTTTAGCAAGTTTTGTCAATGCCGATGCCGATAAGATTGAGGTATTTGCCAATTATCTGAAAAATCAAGGTATTATAACAAATGTTCGTAGAAGCCGTGGTAAAGATATTGACGCCGCTTGTGGTCAGTTAGCAATTAAAGATAAAGAAGCTCAAGAAGCTTAATAATAAGGGATTAGACTATACCTCTTCTCAATATACTAATTGATGATAGAGACTGTGATAAATTTGTTTTATTTATAATTTTAATTGTAAATAGAACAAATTTACTTAAGTTAGTATAGGCATAATCAAAAATGAGAAACCAATTATTTCTTTATTTATCAGACTTTGTAGCCTTATTTTTCCCAAAAATTTGTGCAGGCTGTGGCCATGTTTTAGTTAGTCAAGAAAGGTATATCTGTACTTCTTGTCTATTTCATTTACCTATCACAGATTTTCATTTAGATCTTAATAATCAAGTTGCGCGCCAATTGTGGGGAAAATTTCATTTTGAACATGCATCGGCTCTATTTCTGTTACGGCAGGACTCGCGGGTAGAGCGGATACTTTATCAAATCAAATATGCCAATCAACCTCAACTTGCATATTTCCTTGGAAGGAAATATGGTGAGACGCTGTCTAACAGTCATACTTTTCAGGATGTTGATGTCATTGTGCCCGTTCCTTTGCATAAAAAGAAGTTGAAGAAAAGGGGGTATAATCAATCCTTTTATTTAGCAAAAGGTCTTGGTATTGCATTGTCAAAACCCGTTTTGGAACATGGATTAACGCGAGTTGGCGAAGGGACAAGTCAAACTAAAAAATCAAGATTGGAACGATACGACAACGTTCAAGATGTGTTTTTTTGTCCAGATGAAACTATTTTAGCAGATAAACATGTGCTCTTGGTAGATGATGTACTGACCACAGGAGCTACATTAACCGCCGCCGCGGAAAAACTTATTGCGGCGGGTTGCCGGATTTCTGTTCTGACCTTAGCGAGGGCTTAGCATACTTCAGATAACTACTTCACAGTTAATTTCTAAACAGTATCTGATCTAGAATGTTAAATATTTGATCTGTTACTTTTTACGTCTCACGTAAAAAAGCAAGTAAGCAAAACCCGACATACCAATGCCTACACTATCTGCAAAGAGATCCCACCAATCGCCAGATCTATAGGTGAATATATATAATTGCAATGCTTCAGTCAGTAATGCGAAAAGGATACCTAAAATACTTACAACAATAACGGGAAGCCATTTTGTAGGGCGACCTTTGAACTGAACCAATACACCATTATAAATTAACGTACAAAATACGAAAAACATACCTGCGTGAACGAGCTTGTCCATCCCTGGATAGGAAGGAACTTTTTCAAAACTTTGTCCTGGCATACAACACAGTGCTATAACCACTACAGCCCAAAGCATTACCCACTTATAATCTAATAATAATCTTATCATGCACTCCTTATAATCAATTTTCGTGCTAAAATAGTGATAAATATAAGAAAAGTGAAATAATGTATTTAGACGTATATAAAAATTATTTACCTGATTTACAGTGTTTTAATTTTATTTTTGAAATTTATATAGTACTATGTATTGCATAGTACATAATAAAACATATATCTTTGTATTGTTATGATAGCTGAAAATACACAAATACAGATGCGGAAAGGAATACTGGAATATTGTATTCTTTCTATTATTTCCCGAGGGGAAATATATGCATCGGATATCATCAGCGAACTGAAAAAAGCACAGCTCTTGGTTGTAGAGGGAACTTTATATCCTTTGTTGACGAGGCTTAAAAATAACGGTTTGCTGAGTTATATATGGAAGGAATCAACTTCTGGTCCTCCACGTAAATATTATGAAATCACAGCAGAAGGAATCCAGGTTCTTGAGCGATTGGATGTTACATGGAAAGAACTGGTTTTTGCAGTGGAGACATCTCTAGCGGACAGAATTAATACAATTGACAAATCAATATAACCTATAAATACCATGAACAAGACTATAATTATCAATATAAATAGTATCGTTTTTCATATAGAAGAGGACGCATATGATGTGTTGCGCAATTATATGATTGATATTAAAAAGCATTTCGGAAGTTCGGAAGACAGCAAAGAGATTTTGGAAGATATCGAAAATCGTATTGCAGAGATGTTTACAGAGAAGATTCAACTCGGAATCAAAGAAGTACTGAATATGGATGATGTCAATGCCGTCATCGCACAGATGGGAAGTGTGAGTGATTTTGAGATCAACGATACGGATCAACAGTATTCAGATCAAAAAACAAATCAGGCATACAGCACTTTTCGTACGGGTAAAAAGTTGATGCGTGATCCAGAAGATAAGGTAATCAGTGGTGTGTGTAGTGGTCTGGGACATTATTTTGGCATAGAGGCTCGATGGATTAGACTTTTATTTGTGTTATTCGTTGTAATCTTCGGTTCAGGATTTCTGGTGTATATTATCTTGTGGATTGTAATGCCAATCGCAATTACCAGAGCAGATCGTATGGAAATGCGCGGAGAGTCGCCTAATATCCAGAATTTTAAACGAAGTTTTGAAGAGGAATTGAGCGGTCTAAAAGAGAATTTTTCTGGTGCCGGCAATACATTCAATAGAGGTGTAGAAAATGCTGGAACAGCATTTGGAGAGATCATTAAAATCTTTGCAAAAGTGATCGGTCTGATCGTTGCTTTTTCAATAGGCTTAAGTTTAATATCGCTGTTAATTGCCTTGATCTTTTTTAGCTTGGGTATAGCAGGCGTAACGGACCGCGGGATTATTGAACCATTAAATTTAATCGATCCTCTGCAGGCTCCATGGGCATTAACGGCAGCATTCTTGGCTATTGCAATTCCATTTGCAGGTTTATTTTACCTCATTATTCGCTTGTTGTTTGACCGCAAGCCGATGAATAATTACTTAACGACTTCTTTATTTCTAGTATGGTTAATTTCTTTAGGTAGTATTATCTATTATGCAGGTTCGGTGGCTAAAGATTTTAGAGAAGAAAGTATGATCGTAGAAGAAAAACCTTTAGCTCCAAGATCTATCTATCGTATCAATGCCCGTGATGTGCGTGTCATTAAAATAAATGGAGATCACGGCCGCTCAAATCTAAAAATCAGAGGTACTAACTTATCCGAATATCTTCAGGATGATATCCGAATTCGATTTGAAAGGATAGATTCAACGCAAATGCCTTATATCAAATATGAGTATTCGGCAAAAGGAGCTAATTATAATTTGGCGACTAAACGTGCGTCTGCAATTAATTATAAAGCCGTTCAGGATAGCGCGAACATTATTTTTGATAGTCACTTTAAATTAGGTGAGAAAGAATTGTATAGAGATCAAAAAGTGAATGTTACGATCTACCTTCCAGTTGGTGGAAAAGTAATGCTGAACAGGGATTTAGAGCGCAATTATGCAGATATATCTTACTGGGAATGCTATGAGCGTTATGAAAATGATGACATTAAAGAAACGGAATGGGTAATGACAAATCTGGGTTTGAAATGTGCTCTACCTGAAAAATCTGAATTTGCACCTGAAGCGGAAGATGAGACGGATGAAAATGTGGTAACTGTAGATACTGTAGTGAGCAGAAAAGATACCATTATCAGTATTTCTCCTACTGGTGTGGTGGTTGAAACAAAAGGAAAGAAAAAATAAATAATAGGTGCTTAGCACCTATTATTTTAATAAAACTCGCAAACTGTAACATTATACGATAACCGCATACTAATTATTCATTACACCTATTTTGAATATAACAACCTAAACAATACAATGAAAATGAAACTATTATTAACAATCTTATTTGCAATCAGTAGCCAACTGCTTTGGGCTGCTATTGGAATATCGGGTAAGATCGTAAATGAAAAAAATGAACCCATGGGCGCAGTTACAGCCTATCTGATCAATAGTACTAATGATATTATCTTAAAAACAGCAATTACGAAAGAAGATGGGCAATATGCTTTTGAAAATGTTGCTGCAGGATCTTATTATGTGGAAGCAAGAATGATCGGGTACAGTGTATCCCGATCTGCAGTAATTGCTTTTAATAAAACACAGCAACAGATTGCAGATTTGAAATTGAGTCCCAGTACAAATGCCTTAGCTGAGGTGACGATCGAAGGCAAAAGGCCATTAGTCGAAAATAAACAGGGGAAATTGATTTTAAATGTCGAGAATTCGCCTTTAGCTGCGGGTAATAATGGACTCGATATCGTACAGCGTGCTCCTGGGGTTAGCTTGGACAACGACAATAATCTGCAGTTAATGGGGCAGTCTGGAGTAAAGGTTACTATTGACGGCCGACAAACTTATATGACTGGAGAACAATTGACCACGCTTTTGAAAAGTACTGATGGAAATCAGATCAAATCTGTTGAAGTAATCAAATCACGTAGTGCGAGGGACGATGCAGAAGGTGCCGTGGGAACGATCAATATCGTGATGAAAAAAAATAAGATGGAGGGATTTAATGGTAATTTCTCTGCCACAGCAGGATTAGGACAGAAGTTTAGAGGTAATTCGGCCTTATCTTTAAATTACAAAAAGAATAATACAACCTATTTTGGATCTTATTCTTATAGTGATGATAAATATGTCAACAGACTAAATATAGAGCGTATCATTTCTAATGACGGCATCGAGACTTTATTTGATCAAAAATCAAATCTGCATATTAAAGATCGTACGCATACATACAAATTTGGCATAGAGCAGAAAACTTCCGATCGGAATGTGATGTCTTTACAATTTAACGGAAGCAATAATGTGGAGCTTAATGATAATGATAGTAAATCTCTCATTGGACCTTTAACGACAATTGATTCGACGTTGATCTCTATGACACAGTTCAAAGAGGGTTTTAATCGTTATTCACTTAATTTCAATAATGAGTTTAAGATCGACTCGACAGGTAAAAAATTGGTACTGGATTTAGATTGGAGTAAATTCAAAAATAGTAAAAAGGCTGATTATGATAATAGATTGTTTAATCAAAACGATCAATTGATACGTGATCCAGAACTATTGCGAAGTGAGATGCCAATAGGGATCGATATCTACGTCGCAAAACTGGATTATAATCAACCGCTGAATAAAACCTCGAATATAGAAACCGGCGTGAAGTATTCAAATGTGAAATCTGATAATAATCTTCTGTTTGAAGAGCAACTGGATAATGTCTGGACAAATATCGTCAATAGATCAAATCATTTTGTTTATAAAGAGCAAATTGCCGCAGGTTACTTTGATTATGATAACCAGATTGGTAAATGGGGTATTAAGGCCGGTTTAAGAGGGGAATATACACTGTCTGATGGACACTCCATTACAGAAAATAAACAGGTTAAACGTAATTACTTTGATCTATTCCCATCAGCTAATTTGAGTTACGATGCGCATGAAAATCATATTTTCTCTTTGGGATATTCACGTAAGATTACAAGACCTAATTATCGACAACTCAATCCTTTTGATTACTTTATCGATAAGTACACTTCTGAGCGTGGTAATCCTTACTTAAATCCACAGTATGCAAATGAGTTGAATTTGAATTATACTTTATATAAGAAATATACGGTTACATTAGGTTACAATGCGCAGACCGATGCTATCGTGGAAAGTATGGGCCAAGATTCAATTAAGAAAACAACTTGGGTAACGCGTGAAAATCTAGGAAAAAATAATTCGGCATTTTTGAATTTAAGTATGCCAGTTCAGATTGCAAAGTTCTGGTCTTCCTACAACAATATCACGGCTGTATACATGAATTTTGACGGAGCTATTGCAGGAGCGGTGGTTAACAATTCAAGTTTCCTTTTTCAGGTGAATTCAATGAGTACATTTAAGCTGTCACCTTCATTGTCTGCAGAGATGAATCTGCGCTACTTTTCACCTTTTACTTATAACATTTATAAATTGGAAAGTCGTTGGGATGCACAAATTGGCTTTACTAAAAACTTTAAAGACAAAAGAAGTTCGCTTAAACTCGCAGTCTCCGATGTATTTAATACCAGTAATCAAAACCTATCAACTAATTTCTCATCTTTCAATACAAAGATCCGACAGAATCAGGACCGAAGAGTGGCACGTTTAACCTACTCTTATAAGTTTGGAAATTTGAAAAATGTGGCTAAGAAAAAGAGCACGGATAATGAAGAAAAACAGCGTGCCCAATAATAGATAGTTTCAATGTTTATGTAATATGTTGACCGTAAGTATGAAAATACTTGCGGTTTTTTTGCAATATCATCACTCAGATCATACTTGTTTACAACAGTATTCGGATAATCTCACTATTTTATCTCGCTATTAAATATAAGATGGCTTGCTGCTATTTTGAGAGAAAATTAATGAGCAGCTGTGTGCTTGATACATGGTCAATTTAAGATCTGTATGGAGTTCGTGTTGGTAGACTTATTCCAGACCGAAAAAAATACAGGAGGGATAGAATATCCCTTCCTGTAAATAATATTCTAACGTTGAAGTTACGGAGTTTCCTTCGATGTTGATTCCACTGTTTGTGTTATTTATTATAATTCTACAATTTTCATTTTAGGAACTAACGCTTTCATTCCTGCCCACGCAATAAGATAAGCGACCGCACAAAATGAGAAGATAATGAAATATCCAGCTGGTTCACCTTCAAATCCCATGAATTTCAGCTGAGTTTCTTTAGCATAGTCAAAAAGAACACCTGATATTTTATTAATAATAAAGGCTCCTAAGCCTCCTGCCAATCCTCCGATACCGGTAATAGTGGCAATAGCTTTTTTCGGAAACATGTCTCCAACAGTAGAAAAGATATTTGCAGACCAGGATTGGTGTGCAGCACCAGCAATTCCAATAAAAATGACAGGAACCCAATAGGAGATATAACCTAAGGGCTGTGCAAATAAAACGATCAAAGGAATAAATGCGAAAATTAACATCGCTTTCATTCGACCTTCATATGGATTCATGCCCTTTTTTTCGACAAATAGGGTTGGAAGATAACCTCCGTAGATTGAGAATAAAGTAATGATGTATAAAACAAAAATTGCTAATTGTCCTTCTGTATCAGATGATTTTATATTATAAACAGCACTTAAATAGGCTGGCATCCAAAATAGGAAAAACCACCAGACACCGTCTGTCATAAATTTTCCAAAGGCAAAAGCCCAAGTTTGTCTATGTTTAAAACACTCCAAAAAAGATACTTTTAATTTCTCATTAGATTTTTGTTCTTCGGTATGATGAGCTGAATCCTGCAGAATATAGCGTAGCTCACTTTCATTAACCTTAGGGTGCTCTTCTGGTTTTTTGTACATGAATACCCAAAATCCCATCCACACAAAACCCAAAGCACCAATAATAATAAAAGACATTTCCCATCCATAATACTTTGCAATTGTTGGGATCGTGATGGGGGCCACCAGTGCACCAATAGTTGCACCGGCATTAAATATACTGGTCGCTAAAGCCCGGTCCTTTTTCGGAAAGTACTCTGCAGTTGCCTTTATGGCGGCAGGAAAGTTTCCAGCTTCACCTATTGCTAATACAAAGCGGGCAAAAATAAATAGGGTAACACTCGTACTGATTACTAAACCGACATCATTAATTGTTCCAATTACTGCTTTAGACTCCTCAAAATTTAGAAACCAGTTACCTGTTAACTGGCCCGCAGTAGCGATACCACAAAAAGCATGAATAATAGCACCAACTGACCAAATGCCGATCGCCCAAAGAAAGCCTTTTTTTGTATCCATCCAATCGACAAACCGACCTGCAAAAAGCATACTTACGGCATAAAAGATTGAGAAAAGTGCTGTTATATTACCGTAGTCATTGTTTGTCCAATGAAATTCAGGGCTTATAAAATCTTTCCATGTTAAGGATAAGACTTGTCTATCTAAATAATTTATAGTGGTGGCAAAAAATAGGAGAGCACAAACACTCCAGCGGTACTTTGTTGGTTTATTATTGTTCATATTTGGTTTACTCTATTCTTTCTATTTTGATAATAGAAATATAAGTTTGTTGTTACTGTAACTTTATGAATCTATATGATCATCTTTATGCAACTGGATCAGTGCTGTATGTGTCGAAGAATTATAATAGATATATTTTAAAGTTAATGCTTATAATAATAGGTAGAGCAAAATCAGCATCTTATTTTTACGCAAACGTTTTCAGAGATTGATTAGATTTATACTAGCATTTTGTGCCTAATGGTAAAAACAGAAAGCATGATCAGCTATTGTCTTGCGGTTGCGTACTATAATTGTGTCAATTCATCTGGATCTTTTCGACATCCTCATTTTCACTGTTATATCAGCATAAATTACAAGGAATCAGTTGACATTCCCATATATTTACAAAGTAGTCCCACAATACATCATACATGTAATTATTTGGATCTCCATTCTTTTGAGTATGCGCATGTTTATGCTGTAATAAACTCAATAGTCTACGTTGATTGGGATTACGGATTATTTGAAATTTTTGTGCTGATTTATAGAACTCTAAATTATTATATTTGTTTGATGATTGCTACTATTGAGGTAATCAAGTAAAAGTTTTTAAGAATGGAACTGCAAGCACTGTATAACTTATTCAAACAACACCCCAGTGTATCCACGGATACACGAAATATTCTACCTGATTCGATTTTTTTTGCTTTAAAGGGATCAAATTTCAATGGCAATGAATTTGCGGAGCAAGCCTTGATTTCGGGTGCTGCTTATGTCGTCATTGACGAAGAGAAGTATAAAAAAGATGATCGATTTATACTTGTAGAAGATGCTTTAGAAACTCTCCAAGCGTTAGCACATGTTCACCGTAAACAATTGAATATTCCTTTTATTGGTGTAACGGGCACTAATGGTAAGACAACGACGAAAGAGTTGCTGCATGCCGTTTTGTCCAAAAAATATAAAACTTATGCTACAAAAGGAAATTTAAATAATCATATTGGTGTTCCATTGACTTTGTTGGCGATAGACCATAGTATTGAAATGGCAATCATCGAAATGGGTGCTAATCATATTGGTGAAATTGATTTTTTATGTAGGATTGCCGAACCCACTCATGGTCTGATTTCAAATGTAGGTAAAGCACATTTAGAGGGATTTGGTTCCTTTGAAGGGGTAAAGAAAACAAAAGGTGAACTCTATGACTGGTTGGAAGCTAATCAAGGAACGTTATTTTTACAGGGAGATAATCCTTTTCTTAAAGAAATGGCTGAGCAACGGCATATTGATAAAGTGGTTAAATATGGTTTTTCCGAGTCAAACGCTATTATTGGAAGCCTGATTAAAGCTGATCCATTATTACAGATTGAATGGCATCTTCAACAATCTGAAGAGATCTTTCATGCCGATACGCAGTTAGCAGGTTCTTATAATACGGAGAATTTTTTGGCGGCGATAGCTCTTGGACATTATTTTCATGTGCCTCTTGCCCTTATCAATAACGCTATTTCAGAATATAAACCAACAAATAACCGTTCTCAGATAACAAAGACAGATCGTAATACAGTGATCTGTGATTATTATAATGCTAATGCAACGAGTATGGAAGCGGCATTAACAAATATGCGTATCATTGAGGCTACTCATAAAGTTGTTATACTGGGAGATATGTTTGAATTAGGTGAAGAATCTTCTCATGAGCATAAAAAAGTGGTGGAATTGGCGAAAACCATTTCTGGAGCGCGTTTGATCTTTGTCGGTAAAGCATTTTATGAGCATCAAGATGTAGGTGGAGAATTTTTCGAAACAACAAGTGATGCGAAAGCCGCTTTATTGAGCAATCCGATTTCGCATGCAACAATATTACTGAAAGCATCCCGTGGAATGGCTTTTGAAAAGCTGATGGATGTTTTATAGATTTTTGAAAAGATATTAGAAAATAAAAAGGAGCTGATCGGCTCCTTTTTATTTTCTAATCAATTTACTATTGAAATAATAGATCGACAATCTGTTTGGCTTCTTTGACATCATGCACACGAAGTAACTGTACACCCTTAGTCAGGAGAAGTGTATTGAGAACTGTTGTTCCATTTAGCGCTTCTTGTGGAGTTAGACCAAGTTTTTTATAGATCATTGACTTTCGGGATATACCACCAAGTATAGGAAGCCCATAATAGTGAAGTTCATCTACCCGATAAAGCAACTCGTAGTTTTGTTCAATTGTTTTTGCAAAACCATAACCCGGATCCAGTATAATATCTTTGACGCCCAATTTTCTTAATGTAGCAATCTTCTCACCAAAATATGTAGCGACATCTGTGACGATATCCTGATAAGCAGTTAATTGTTGCATATTTTCGGGAATGCCACGCATGTGCATCAAGATATAAGGCACTTGCAATTTTGCAACTGTCGGGAACATTTCCGGATCAATTGTACCTCCCGAGACGTCATTGATCATATGTACGCCGGCATGTACGCAGGCCGCAGCAACATCGGCACGGAATGTATCTATTGAAAGTATCGCATCAGGAAATGTGTTTGAAATAGCGTGGACAGCAGGTAGTGCTCGATCTAGTTCCTCCTGTGAAGTAATTAACGTGGCTCCAGGTCGAGAGGAATATGCACCGATATCAATGATGTCGGCTCCAGCATTTAAAAGGGCCTGAGTCTTGATCAGTATTTGTTCAATATTCTTATTATTTTGCCCACCATCAAAAAAGGAGTCCGGAGTAACATTTAAAATTCCCATGATGACGGGACGGTCAAATGTCATGATGCGACCTTTTAAATTGATGGATTGCGCAGGGGTAGTTTTGATCATTTTCATCTTGTACAAATGTATCAAGCTTATTTAATAAATGCTAAAATTAAAAAGAGGTCAATTTTCGTTAATGAAAATGACCTCCTCTAATTTATTAAACGATCTATTTAACAACTAATACGCCATCAGCAACAAAAGTGATTTCGTTTGTCGTATCTTTTACTTTTGCATAACCATCTACAATCACATTTTTACCAACCAAATCAGCAGGTACAAAATAGCTGTAATCGGTAAAGCGTACTGTAATTGGCTCTTTGTCACCCGTTCTTTGAAGTGTCAAGAAGCACCCTTTTTTTGTGCAGACCTGAACAACTTTTCCAGTGACTTTACCGGTGAATTTAGGTGATTTTTCTAATGATTTTTCCAGTTTGTCAACTGTAATAGCATTGGACTTATCCACTTTTTTACCATATTGTACACCAATTTCTGCAGGAATAATTTCTTTTTGTTGAGCTTGACCGTTCCAAGAAATACCAAAGGCTAAAGCAACAAGTAATAGTAATTTTTTCATAATGATCTTATTTTCGTAGAAATTCAAACTTCCCGCTAGAATCTAACTTCATCACACTTGATGACTTCCCGTCACTTTTAGTATGTTGTCCAAACTGAACAACATAATCCACTTGATTTTTAATCTCTTCAGAGATATCATCAAAACATTTTGGTGAATCTTCGCCACTAATATTCGCAGAAGTAGATACCAACGGTTTTCTAAAACGTTGTAAAAGCTGTTGACAAAAGTCGTGATTAACAATACGAATTCCGATTGAACCATCTTCTGCAATAACATTTGGAGCTAAGTTTTTAGCTCCAGAGTACACGATAGTTAGTGGTTTCTCTGTGTATTCAATCAATTGGTAAGCTACTTCTGGAATTTCAGTAACGTAACTTGCCAATTGATTGTCATTATGTAGTAGAATAATAAGGCTTTTTTCCTTTGCTCTTCCTTTTAACTGAAAAACCTTCTCCACAGCCTCAGGATTTGTGGCATCGCAACCAATACCCCAGATCGTATCTGTTGGGTATAAAATCAAACCGCCATTTTTGAGAACTTCTAAAGCTTGATTAATATCGTTTCTATCTACAAATTGACTCATTTTTTATTTTAATTAGAAAATTATACAGCTACGTTGTGATCACGTAAAGCATCATTTAAAGATGTTTTCTTGTCTGTAGACTCTTTACGTTTACCAATGATAAGTGCACAAGGAACTTGATATTCACCAGCAGGGAATTTTTTTGTGTAAGAACCAGGAATAACAACCGAACGAGCAGGTACATAACCTTTGTATTCTACTGGCTCAGGGCCCGATACATCAATAATTTTAGTGGATGCCGTTAATACCACATTAGCACCTAAAACAGCCTCAGTTTCAACACGGATACCTTCTACAACGATTGCTCTAGAACCAACAAAAACATTGTCTTCGATAATAACCGGAGCAGCTTGTACCGGCTCTAATACACCACCAATACCTACACCGCCACTTAAGTGAACATTTTTGCCAATCTGTGCGCATGAACCCACAGTAGCCCAAGTATCGACCATAGTGCCTTCACCAACATATGCTCCGATATTGACATACGAAGGCATCAAAATTACACCTTTAGCTAGATATGCACCTAAACGAGCAGATGCTCCAGGTACAACACGAACACCAATTTCTTTGTAGTTCGTCTTTAATTTCATTTTATCGTAGTAAACGAATGGACCTGCAGAAGACTCACTCATTTCACGGATCGGGAAATATAAGATTACAGCTTTTTTTATCCAGTCATTAACATGCCATCTTGTACCGATTGGCTCAGCGACTCTCAATTCACCAGCATCAAGTTTTAAGATCACAGTACGAATTGCTTCCGCATATTCTTTATATTCTAGAAGTTGTCTATCCTCCCAGGCATCTTCGATAAGTTTTTTTAATTGTTCAGGCATCTTTTATAATTCAAAAATTATCAGTTCTTTTTATTGAAGACAAATATGTTAAAATTTGTTCAATTTATAATGGATAATGAGCAGATTTTAAGTCAATATGACTATTTTTGTACAAATGGCAACAGAAACTGAAAAACTTCGAATCGATAAATATTTGTGGTCAATACGTCTTTTTAAAACACGTAGTCTGGCTACTGAGGCCTGTAAGGCTGGGCGGGTAAAATTGAACGGGCAGAATATTAAGCCTTCCTACGTTGTTAAAGTAGGGGATATCTATCAGGTTCAAAAAGGAATCGAACGTAAGATCGTAAAAGTTCTAGGACTTCTTGAAAGAAGAGTTGATGCGAAGACGGCCGTACAGTTTTATGAAGATCAAACTCCGGAAGAGGAGACAACCGCTTATAAATCGGCATTCCATGCTCCAATTTTAACACGAGATCGGGGAGCTGGCAGACCCACTAAAAGAGACCGTCGTGAGATTGATGATTTGAAAGAAGATTGGTGGGAAGATGATGGACAAAGTAAATAAATACATATAAAATAGAAAAAGCTACTTAGTAGCTTTTTCTATTTTATATAAGTGACAAGATCATCGAAATCAATATCTCCGTGCGATGCATTGAAAAGACATGCTTTGCCTTTTATAATCAAAAGCTGCGGCGACTGATGTTCGATATGCCAAATGGAAGCGATCTGATTCGAAATTTCTCGGAAAGCTAATAAATCTAAATAATAAACATCGTAAGACTTATCTGTTAAATTAGCAAAGCGTTCAAAGTTTTTCTTAGCCATGCCGCTAATGCCACAGGTAGTACTGTGTTTAAAAATTGCAGTGACCTGCTCACTACCCAATATTTCCTGTAGTTGGTCTAAACTATTAAGAGGAATCCAGTTAATCATATTATAATTCAGTAAATTTTGAAGCTTCTACGTGTTCGAATGTAGAAACAGTTGTAAATGTACAGCTTTTCTTTTTATTGTTTAGTGCGATAAACGAAGTTGGAAGCTTTAGGCCAGAACCTGCGTCTTTATATTGATCAACCTGATAATTGACTAAACTTATTGTGTTTTCAAAAGCTTTTATTTCACCTGTATTTTCATTGATGAGTAAATTTCCTTTTATAGGACCGTCATAGAAACTCCCATCATAGCTAACAAACGTGCTCAACAATTTCTCATTATTCAAAAGTTTTACTTTTATATCAGTGAAGTTTATACCTTTTAATTCTGTTATTAACGGCAATAACAAGAGCTTTAGGTCTTCATTGACCTGTTGCTGAATGTCGCGTTGCAGAGCCGTCTCTATGGTTTTAATCTCAACAGCATTAACAAAGAGTTTAAGGGGCTGCTTGCGTTTGAAATTGAATAAATAAACCAGCTTCTCATTTTTTGTTGATTGTCCTTCAAAGCGGCATTCTCCAGTTTCTCTATTCCATAATAGTGATCTGTCGGAAGAGCTGTTAAGCAGATTCGCATTATCATTCCCTGTGCAGGAGAATAAGAGAAATTTAGTATTCTGCCAGTTTTCAATTCCTCCTATGGAGGATTCCAGCTTCATTTGTATATTACTTTCTTGTGCTATTCCCAAGACAGCATTCATTTGCATGATGATGTATAAGAAAGCAATTTTTAGTATAGTCTTCATTATATAAAATATAGATCTTTATAAAAGATAAAATCGACTTCAATATCTTATACAAGACACTGAAGTCGATTAAATACTATAGTGATAACAATATTATCTTATTCTTGTTTGCTTTTCGCTAGCCAAGTTTTGATCTGAATAGCTTTTGTCTGGCTCTCGTGTTTAGAGCTCTTATTTTTTTAAATTAAAAAAAAGACATATTAATACTGCGCACTAATATGTGCCATCTGAATAGCAGTGATTGCTGCTTCTTCACCTTTATTCCCATGCTTGCCACCCGCTCTGTCCAATGCTTGCTGTTGATTGTCAGTTGTCAATACCCCAAAAATAACAGGCTTGTTGTATTTTAATGCGACGTTACTGATGCCATTGGCAACCGCGTCACAGATGAAATCAAAATGACGTGTTTCTCCTTGAATCACACAGCCTAAGCAAATGATTGCATCAAATGAATCATCGCGTAACAAAATATCTGCACCCGTTATTAATTCAAAACTACCCGGTACTTCGATGATTTTTATATTTTCTTCTTGTGCTCCATGCTTTTCTAGACCAGAAATTGCACCATTTAAAAGAGCCCCAGTTATTTCCGCATTCCATTGTGCAACAACAATTCCAAATTTAAAAGGATTTGCGTTTGCAACTGTAATGTGTGAAAAGTCCGATAAATTTTTAATACTACTTGCCATATGTAGAACAAACTTAGATAAATTTGCTTAGAAACACAATATAATTGCGCTCATATCAACGTAAATTTATGCATTGGGAATTGTTTCCAGGAAATGCTTTGTAGTTATTTCAATTATAATTGGAGTGACGTTATTGCAACGTATTTTAGCTGTAATAATAGCTCATATGAGAAATATATAGCATAAAAAAAGGCTGCCTTTGGGCAACCTTTTTTTATGCTTTGAGTCAATTCTACAAATGCGCTTGAACACGACCGATAAGACCATCGATCATAGCTGCTTCTTGACTTTCAGGGAAATCAGTCTTTATTTTTTTATACGTTTCTTCAGCTTGCTTGAACTCATTCTGAGCTTCGTAAACTAAACCTAATTTTTTCAAAAATAATGGAGTCGTATACGAGTTAGCCGATTTATCAGCTGCTTCTTTGTAAAATCCAGCTGCTTTTTTATAATCTTTCAATTCTGAATGTACGTCACCTTTCAATCCAGTAACCAATGGGTCTAGAATTGGACTTCCGGTTGCCGAATAATTTTCTAAAGCTTCGATCGCTTCATTATACTTTCCTTGACGTAAATATAAGCCACCTAGGTATGCATTCGCAATGTTTGCAGATTTTGTATTTGAATATTCATCTGCAATTTCTTTAAATCCTGCAAAAGAACCGTCTCCTTCAATAGCACGATTTTGTAATGAATCTATTGCAGCATATTCTTCAGCTTTAAATATTTCGTTCGCTGCTTTCTCAGCTCTCGGTTGTAGATAAAGTTTTTGATATCCAAAATACAATATAATTAACACAAAAATACCACCGACGATAAAAGTGATGCTTTTTTGATTGTCCTGAAAAGATGAACCTTGTGAAGGTTTATTCGCTTGTCCAGCGTTATTTTGGTTTTGATTTTTAGACATTATGATTCAATGAAAAAATATAGATTGCAAAAATACAATTTTACGGTAAATATGCAAGCTTTTGTAATTATAATAAACGTTAAACTCTATTAATTAAGTCTTTCTCTGCCTCAATTTCTTTATCTATCTGTTCGTAGATTGAATTTTGGCTTTTAAATTCTGGCACAATCCTTTTCATTTCTAAAACAACATTATGCTTATTTTGCTGTTTAATACCGGTTACTAAGTTCTCAAGGTGATGATTAACCTGTTGAAAATCGTTTTCCCGAACTTTTGCAATCATAATTTTTTTATGATGCGTTGGCATTGTGTTCTCTAAATCATTCAGAAGCTCCTCGTAAAGTTTTTCTCCGGGACGTAAGCCTGTGAACTTAATTTCGATATCTTGATTTGGAATAAAACCAGAAAGTTTGATCATTTTATTCGCTAATTCGATGATTTTAACAGATTTGCCCATGTCAAAAACGAAAATCTCACCACCTTCTCCCATCGATCCAGCCTCTAATACCAATTGGCAGGCCTCTGGAATTGTCATAAAATACCTCGTTATTTCGGGATGTGTAACGGTTACGGGACCTCCTTTTTCAATTTGATCTCGAAAACGGGGTATAACAGAGCCATTTGAGCCTAATACATTACCAAAGCGCGTCGTAATAAACTTGGTTTTAGCATTGACATGCTCATTACTTTGTAAAAAGTGGTTGAAGGATTGAACATATATCTCAGCAATCCTTTTCGTTGCACCCATTATATTTGTCGGGTTTACCGCTTTGTCTGTTGACACAAACACGAATTTTTCCGCACCATATTCAACCGCAAGATTTGCGATATTTTTAGTGCCAACAACATTTGTGTGTACTGCCTCTAAAGGATGGTTCTCCATCATCGGAACATGCTTGTAAGCTGCAGCATGATAAACATAATGCGGTTTGAAAGTTTCAAACATGAGCTTCATACGGTCAATACTACGTACGTCACCAATAAATGAATGATAAACCTGTAATGGAAACTCGTCCTGTAAATCCAGCTGTAAGTTATGCAAAGGTGATTCTGCTTGATCGCACAAAATAATCATCTGTGGTTCAAATTTGCCCAACTGCCTCGCGATTTCACTTCCAATAGAACCAGCAGCACCAGTTACCAGAACACGCTTGCCTTTTAACTGATATAAAATGTTGTCATTGCTTATCTTTATTGGAGCTCGTTCAAGGAGGTCTTCAATTTTTATTTTTTGAATCTGATTTGGATTTAACTCCCCATTCATGATTTTCTTGACAGAAGGTAAAGTCAATATGGTCACCTTCTTCTCAAGGCAGATGTCAATGATATCATTTTTAGATTCTAAGGGGATATTGTGAGAAGCAATGATGACCTCTTCAATGTTCAGATTGATAATAACCTGTCCTAGTTTCTTCGGGTCAAAAATTTTAATTCCATCAATTACTTTTCCTATTTTTTGTTCATTGTCATCTAGATAACCGACAATGGCATTTTTGGAACGGGTATCGTGATCTAACGTTCTTTTAACGGCAATACCAAGGTCGCCAGCGCCGTAGATCAACGTATTGCGTCTGTCACTTCTTATATTTTTTGTATAAACAAAGAATATTTTAATAAATGTTCTGTATGTCGTGAGCAATAAGAAACAAAATAAGGCATATAAAATAATGAGTGAGCCAGGTAGAGTGTGTTGATCTCCAGTTGCGAGTAATACCGTTTTGATAACGAAGAAAACAAGTACTGCAAATACAATTGCTGTAAGAATTCGAATGGAATCAACAGCACTGGTATAGCGTATAATGCCCGTGTGCATCTTAAATAAATAAAAGGAAGTTGCTGTGACACCCATTGCATAAATCAGTCTGATCGCAAATTCAGATGTATTTATGAAAGCAAAATCAAAACTGTAATAGATGATATTTGCCAAGGTAAAGGCAAATATTGCCGTAAAGATATCTAATACAAAAATAATCCAACGTGGAACAATATTAAGTTTATTAAACATAGTTTTGTTTTAGTGCTTAGTTGGACAAATGTAACTTTTTTTCTAAACAGGTAGGCATATAAGTGCTTAATTTCTTTTGCTTAGCTTAAATAAAAGTAGTAAATTTAAAAAGTAATGCATGAAAATAAATGAGTGACTTAAGTAAATTGGCAAGTCAAGCAATGATACAGCCACAAGAGACTTTATCAGCGACTGCTTCTAGGGAAAAAAGATTGTTTATTGGTATACCCAAGGAAATTGCATTTCAGGAGAGAAGGATTTGTTTGACACCACTGTCAGTCGGTCTTTTGGTAGAAAATGGCCATGAAGTTATTATGGAAACCGGTGCCGGTTTAGGATCTAATTTTTTGGATCATCATTACAGTGAACAAGGTGCTCGTATTGTCTCATCTGCTGAGGAAGTTTATCAAGCGGATTGTATTGTGAAAATATGCGCACCCACTTTTGAGGAAGTTGGAATGATGAAGCAAAATCAGATATTGATGTCTTCACTACAGCCTTCATTATTAGAGCTACCTGTTCTGAGAGCACTTATTCAAAAAAAAATTACTGCTTTATCTTTCGAATATCTGCGCGATGAGGGGGGCTGTTTGGCAGTAGTCCGAGCAATGGGAGAAATTGTTGGTGCTACTTCAACTTTAATCGCTTCTGAATATTTAAGCAATAGTTTTGGTGGTAAAGGTTTAATGTTGGGAGGTATTACAGGTGTTCCGCCGACAGAAATGGTCATTATTGGTGCCGGAACAGTTGGAGAATATGCGGCAAGGACAGCTATTGCACTGGGTGCACAAGTGAAAGTTTTTGATAATTCCATTTATAAATTAAGACGTCTCCAGAATAATCTAGGAAGTCGGGTATACACTTCTATTATCCAACCTACAATTTTGAACAAAGCTGTGAAAACCTGCGACGTGGTCATCGGTGCTTTACGCTCAAAAAATGGGAGAACTCCTTGTGTCATTTCTGAAGAAACGGTTTCAGAAATGAAACCTAATTCTGTTATTATAGATGTAAGCATTGATCAAGGGGGATGTTTTGAAACTTCAAATATCACATCACATGATACACCGACCTTTAGAAAATATGATGTCATTCATTATTGTGTCCCTAATATTGCTTCTCGGGTGGCGAGATCTGCAACCTATGCATTAACAAATATTTTTACACCAATACTACTTGATATTGCTGAGCAGGGAGGTGTCAAAAATGTCATTTGGAAAAGTGCAGGAATTAGAAGTGCAACCTACTTATACCAGGGAATATTGACCAATAAGGATATTGCTTCAAAATTTGAAATGACAGCCAAAGATCTGGATTTAATTATAGTGACCAATTTGTAATTCATGAAACTTACTTTAATGATTATTCTTTTTTCAGTTGTTTTTCAAGCAACAGCGCAAGAAAAGTTTGCCTTATATAATGACAAGATCCCAAATTCTATCAATACAGATACGGCCAGATACAATCGAAATATTCCAGAAATATTTGTTTACAAGCCAAATGCAGCTTTAGATAAGAGTATGGGTGTGTTGATTATTCCAGGCGGTGGTTATGCACATATTGCTATGGATCATGAAGGACACGATGTTGCAAAAGAGTTGAACAAAGCTGGTTTTACGGCTTTTGTTCTTAAATATCGATTACCTTCGCCCAATATCATGGTCGATAAGAGCATTGGACCAATACAAGATGCGCAGCGTGTTATGCAGTTCATCCGTAGTGGTTTTCCTTTATTGCATAAAGTCGGAGTTATCGGTTTTTCAGCAGGAGGGCACCTTGCATCTACTTTGCTTATCAGTTCAAAACGTGGTTTCATTTCTAATCCGTCACAGTTATCTTTAGCGCCCGATTTTGCCGGATTGATTTATCCCGTTATCTCCATGACTGACGCTATTACGCACAATGGTTCTAGAATCAACCTTCTCGGAGAGAATCCATCTCCAGAGCAGATTGCCAAATTTTCATCTGAACAGCATGTGACCTCAGATCTTTGTCCTGTATTTTTTGTTCACGCAAAGGATGATAAAGCGGTTCCGATTGAAAACAGTTATGTGATGATCAAAGCACTGGATAAAGCTCATGTTAAAAATAAGCTATTGACTTATGAGGAGGGGGGGCACGGTTTTGGTTTGATTAATAAGACAAGTTCAGTAGCTTGGTTAGATAGTTTTGTAGATTGGGTAAATCATTTATAATATATTATTGAAATGAAACATATTTTAGGACTTATTTTTAGTTTTTTGTTTTTAATAGCCGAAGCACAAACCTCTGATGGAGGGTGGAAAGTGCCTCTAAATGCAGCAAGTCCTGCATTTGCAGTTCCTAAGAAAGATGGAACTTCTATTGCCAGTTCCGATCTGAAAGGAAAAGTAGTGTTGCTTAATTTCTTCGCAACCTGGTGCCCTCCATGTCGAGAGGAATTGCCTCGCTTGCAGAAGGAAATATGGGAAAAATATAAAGATAACCCCAAATTTGAATTAATGGTACTGGCGCGTGAGCAGGATTGGAATAAAATTGATCCCTTTGTTGCCGAACACAAATATTCCCTACCATTTTATCCGGACTTGAAAAGAAATGTATTTGGTTTATTTGCAGACCAAGGTATTCCACGCAATGTCGTACTCGATGCCCAGGGCAATGTTATTTACCAGTCCCTTGGGTATGAGAAAAAAGAGTTTGATCAATTGATTGCTCTTATTGATCGTCTTTTACTTAAAGACTGATATATTGCGCGATCTTGACGGTTACAGGTTGTCCTATTTGGATTGAAACAGGAGTCGTACTGATGGCATGTAGTTGTAAGGCATTATTTGTAATTACTAATTCATAATAAAAACCTCTAAAGCGGATATCGGTTAATGTGAAATCATGCGTTGTCTCCGATGCCGTTATAGATACCCATTCTTGATGAATGATGACGGTTGTATCACTTTGTATTTGAAGCAATTTCGCATCTGTGCTACTCAGAATATTGCTTTTAGCTAATAAAAGTGCTGTGTATGGATTAGTTGGTCTTTCGTAAAGTTCCCGTGGATGGCCTTGATCCAATATCTTACCATCTTTCATTACAATAAGATCGTCGGCCAGTGCCAATACTTCTGTCGGATCATGGGAAACAAGTATGATCGTAAGGCCCGTCTCGACCACAATTTGTTTGATGTCTTGTTGCAATGTGTCTCGGAAAGAGGCATCAACCTGATTGAAGGGTTCGTCCATCAATAGTACTTGTGGATCATTTACCAATGCTCTGCAGATCGCAACACGTTGTTTTTCTCCACCGCTGATGTCAGCAATTCTTTTCTTTGCAAGATGATCAATCCGCAGTCTTTTCAGGATTGCAGCAGTTTTAGTTTGTTTGGCTTCGATATTTGTATTTGGCAATTGGGAAGCGACATTATCCCAAACATTTGCAAATGTGTTTAAGTCATCAAAACCCTGGGAAACCAGCTTCATGTCTTGATGCCCTGGGATAAGTTTATCTTTTCTTGTTGGAACTAACCAGCCTTTGTAACGAACTTCACCGGTTAATGGCTCTAATAGACCATAGATGAGACGAAGTAATGTACTTTTCCCACTGCCAGATTCTCCGATAATAGCCGTGATTTTACCTTCTTGGATTCCTATATTTGCTTGCTGTACGGCTAAACTTTCCGAATTTTCTAAAAATGAAAAACTAAGATTTTCAAGATGGATGTAAGGAAGTCCAAGGACCTCTTTATCAAAGGGAACATACTGACAAGAAGATTGTGACATATTTTGCAAAATAAAAAAAGCCGAATGTTATAATTCGGCTTAAAATTAAGCATTTTAATATTATTCTACCCTAAAAACCTAGCGTCAGGCCAAAAGTAAAATTATTTAAACCCTGTTGATCAGGACTATTTTCGAACATATCATTGAAATAATATTTGACAAAAACGCCCATTGAATCATATCCGAGTCGCGCAAAGGCACCATACTGGAAGCTGGCCAAATTGTAATTATCTTTAAATTTTTGGCTGCCCTGTTCATTACTTTTTAAACGTTGACTACCTTTTATTAAAATTCCGGTCATTGCGCCGACAGCAAGTTTCGCACGCTCACCATTTTTAAACCTTTTACTTCTGAATTCAAATGTTAACGGAACGCGTAGGTAGGTTGATGTAAATACATTCTTCTTGTAAGTGATGTCATCCGGGTAGGAATAGTCCAAAGGAGTAGCGTCCTGATCCAGCAAAACATTATGTTTCAATCTCAGATAGTTCCATTCAAAACCTGTCGATATATACGTTTTGAATCGATCATTGAACCTAAGGCCAAATTGAGCAATATCAAAACCAAAGTTTGAGGCTTTTTTATATTCTAAAAATTCGTTATTCTCATTTAATGTAAAGCTACCATCATTAATTAACCTTGAAAATCCCCAATCTATGCGAGAAAAAGTAATACCACCAAATATTTTTGGATACTTTGAAACAGCAGGTGTGTTTTTGTCATCAATTTTATCACTGTCTTCTTTGCCTAAAATGCTTGTTGAAATATTAATTTTTTTAGTGCTGTCCTGTTGTGCATATGCTTTTACTAGAAGGCAGGATGTTAGGATACCGATGATTGCGAACGATAGAAAATATTTTTTCATATGGAAAGAGTTTATTTAGGTTTTACTTTTTTCTTTTTTTATTTTTAACGAGACTATTAAGTAGATCAATCTGTAATGTTCCCTCGTCATCATTGCTGAACTGAACTTCTGAACTATTCCCTTGATTGATGGTTTTGCTCAAAATGTTGAGCACCTTAGTAACAACATTCTGTTTGCTTTCGCTGGTTGAAGCCATCATACTTTCTTCTTCGTCCGGGTTTTCAATAATGGGTTTGATCGGGATGTATTCCATTGCATGTGCTATTTGTGCTTGTGAATCCACAACTACTAGCATCGGTTGTTCTGCTGTTATTTTTAGTTTTTTAAGCGCTACCGCTTCATTGATCTGTGCAATTTTCGGTGGCATTGATTTTATTTGATAATCAGTTTGCGTATCCTGAGTTTTTTCGGCTACAGTTTTGACGGCAAATTGGACAGGCTCTTCTTTAGTTTCTATCAAATCTTCTACTGGCTCCTTTTGTTCTTTTTGGGTAGCTGTATCTTTTTTCCGATTAACAATGTTTGTGGTTTCCACGGTGCTTGCTGACTGCTTCATGACCAATAGACTAAAAATCCCAATACAAATGAGGGTCGCGGCGATGCTAACAAGCGGTTTTAACCACTTTATTTTTTTCTTGATTGGTACAATTTTCTGTTCATCAAGATCCGCTTCTATTTTATTCCAGATATCAGCGCTAGGCTGTATATCAAGTTTGTCAATATGATCGCGGAATAATTTGTCGATTTCTTCATTTTTCATAACGTAAATGCCTCAATTTTTAATAATCTTGTTTTCAGCCACTGCCTTGCTCTTGATAACTGCGATTTTGAATTTCCCTCACTTATATTGAGCATTTCGGCAATTTCTTTGTGTGTATAGCCTTCTACAGCATAGAGATTAAAGACTGTACGATAACCAATGGGTAATTGATGAACGATTGACATTAAATCTTTGTAATGTATCTGATCGGTAGCGTTGTTATTCGGAATTTCATGAATAATGTCGTTATCGAGAGACTCTACATAAGCAATTTTGTTTTTTCGCTGTATTTCAATAGCCGTATTGACCATAATTCTTCGTATCCAGCCTTCGAGAGACCCATTTTCTGAAAACAGGTGTCCTTTAGTGAAGACTTTTACAAATCCGATTTGCAGTATATCCTCCGCTTCTAAGCTGTCTTTTGCATAGCGTAAGCAAACAACAAACATTTTTTTAGAAAAAAATTGATATAGATGGTACTGAGCTTTTCTATCTCCAGTGAGACATTTTTTCCATGTTGAATCTATACTTACGTTTTCCAAAATTTAATCAGTTTATATTAGGAAGACGTAAGATATTTAGGAAAGGTTGCATGGGGCGCAACTATTTTATAATTATTTTTCGACTTGTAGGTGATGTAATCTCAATTTTAATTGTTTTTGCATCATCAGGCAGTAAGTTTGGGATTTTATTCGGCCATTCGATAAAACAATAATTTCCAGAATAAAAATAATCCTCATAGCCAAAGTCATAGGCCTCTTCTTCTTCTTTTATTCTGTAAAAGTCGAAATGAAAAATTGTGCCCTGTGGTGCGCTATATTCATTTACAATTGAAAATGTGGGACTTGAGGTGTTGTCTTGTACTTGCAATGCTTTGCAAAGTGCTTTTATAAAGGTTGTTTTTCCCGCACCCATATGACCGTAAAAGAGAAATACACGATCATCAGGAAAAGACTTTAAAAGTAGTTCTGCAGCATGATCTAATTCTGAAAGTTGATTGACTTCGATTATCATGCTGCAAAATTACTTATTTGGAAGTATAAGTAGCGAAAGGAATAATCATTTCTTCCAATGAAATACCCCCATGCTGAAAAGTTTCATTAAAATAATTGACAAATTGATTGTAATTGTTCGGGTATACGAAGTATGAATCCTCTTTTGCAAAGACAAAGCAGGAGCTCATGTGCAACTTTGGTAATTGAGCGTCATGTGGATTCTTAATTAAGAAGACGTCCTTGTCAATAAAATTTAGATTCTTACCCTGTTTATAGCGTAAATTGGTATTTGTATTACGATCCCCAACAATCTTGCTCGGTTTTTTTACTTTAATTGTTCCATGATCTGTTGTGATGATCACGCGAACATTACGCTGGGACAGCCATTTCAAGGCTTCAAATAAGGGCGAGTGTTCAAACCAAGAAAGGGTTAAAGAACGATAAGCCGCTTCATTGTTTGCCAACTCGCGAATCATAGCCATATCTGTTCTTGCATGCGAAAGCATATCGACAAAGTTGTAGACTAATATATTCAGATTGTTCTGGATTAAATTGCTCAGATTGTCCACGACATCTTTCCCCTGATCTAAGGTTAAGACCTTTGTGTAGGAGTGTTTTATAGGCTTCCGGTAGACACGCTGGATTTGGTCTTCTAAAAATTTGTCTTCATATAAATTTTTACCACCTTCATCTTCATCGTTCTGCCACATTTTTGGAAATCGCTTTTCCATTTCTAAAGGCGTCAGTCCACTGAAAATCGCATTTCGGGCATATTGAGTCGCGGTCGGTAAAATACTGTAGTAAGTATCTTCTTCCTCTAGTCTAAAATAATCGGTGATTACTTCGTTGATCACTTTCCATTGATCGTAACGCAAATTGTCAATTAAAAAGAAAAATGTAGGTTTATCTTCCGTTAATTGCGGAAATACCTTTTTCTTAAATAATTGATGCGAAAGTATTGGAGCTTGATCTGGAGCTTTCATCCAATTCAAGTAATTCTTTTCGATAAATTTGCAGAATTGAACATTTGCTTCCGATTTTTGCATTGTCAAGATTTCATGCATGCCCGCATCTTCGAGTTTCTCGAGCGAAAGCTCCCAATAGATCAGCTTTTTATATGCCTCGGACCATTGTTGATAATTCAGATCATCATTTAATACCATACCAAGGTTTCTAAAGTCCTGTTGATATGCCATCGATGTTTTCTCGTTAACAAGTCTCTTGTTTTCCGTCAGTTTTTTGATAGTCAGGAGAATTTGCTTCGGGTTAACGGGTTTTATAAGATAATCGTCAATTTTAGAGCCTATGGCATCCTCCATGACATGTTCTTCTTCATTTTTTGTGACCAGTACAGTAGGTACGGTAGGATTAATGGATTTTAAGATTGCTAATGTCTCTAAACCTGTTAAACCCGGCATATTTTCATCTAAAAATACTAGGTCGAAAACACCTTCTTTAAAAGCATCCACCGCATCATTTCCATTATTTACTGTTTTGACTTTATAGCCTCTTTCTTCTAATAAGAGTATATGAGGTTTTAAAAAATCAATTTCATCATCAGCCCAAAGTATATGTGTTTTTTGCATATTGTAATATTTGCTATAATCAAAATCGATTAAATTCCAATTGTTTTAGTGTTTAGGTAGCTGGAGTAATAATCACTTTTTTTGATATTTTCATTTAAACTATACGAACTTAAATAAAAAAGGAGCTTTACCTATTATTTTTAACACTTGTTAACCACTTAAACTAATTATATTTGTATTTATAATTTAACTCCTAGGACAGGAAAATAAACTGGCTCATCTTTAACTCATTTGATGAACAATTAAAGTTAGCTATTGTTTTAGCGCTATATGTTAGAAGAAATGCATTCATAAATTGAATAAGAAAAAAATATTAAATGATCCTGTCTATGGATTTGTTTCCATTCCATCGGGATTGATTTTTGAGCTTATACAGCATCCTTATCTGCAACGACTTCGCTATATTAAGCAAGTCAGTATGACCCATTTGGTGTATCCTGGAGCGCTGCATACCCGCTTTCAACATGCGATAGGGGCTATGCACTTGATGTCGTTGGCGATTGATACGCTAAAAGGTAAAGGTGTCGATATTAGTGAGGAAGAGAAAGAGGCGGCACTTGCGGCTATTTTGCTGCATGATATTGGCCATGGTCCCTTTTCTCATTCTTTAGAACATACGATTATAGATGGGGTTTCGCATGAATTACTATCTTCTCTTTTAATGGACCGTATCAATAATGAGTTCGGAGGAAAGCTTGATCTGGCCATTACTATTTTTAATAATAAATATCACCGAAAATTTTTCCATCAGTTAGTTTCCAGTCAATTGGATGCTGACAGAATGGATTATCTAAATAGAGACAGCTTTTTCACAGGAGTATCAGAAGGCGTTATTTCATATGATCGAATTATAGCTATGTTAGCTGTGGTTGATGATCAGATCGTTATAGAAGAAAAAGGAATTTACTCGGTTGAAAAGTTTTTAATAGCGCGTCGATTAATGTATTGGCAGGTATATCTCCATAAAACCGTAGTGGGAGCAGAACAGTTATTAATCAAAATACTGCAACGGGCAAAGCAATTAGCAAGTAGTGGCAACACATTGTTTGCGACACCAGCATTTAACTGGTTTTTGACTCAAAAAATTGATAAGAACAATTTTTTAGAAGATGCTTTACACTTGGACTGGTTTACACTTTTGGATGATACTGATATTATGTCTGGTATTAAGACATGGGCCCATCATGAAGATTCTATTTTGCGTATGATGTGTCAGAAATTGATGAGCCGTGAATTGTATCGGACCATTATGAGTAATATGCCTTTCTCAAAAGAATTGATGGATGAGGTTTATCGTCGCGTTAAAGAATATTTTCAGGTAAGTGATGACGAATTGCAATATTACGTTTTCACCCAGGAGATTCAGAACAGTGCTTATGATAGCCACAATGACCCGATTAAGATATTGATGAAGACAGGTGAGATTAGCGATATTGCTGAAGCATCAGATTTGTCGAATTTAGAGGCGTTAGCAAAAAAAGTGCAGAAGTTTGTACTGTGTTATCCCAAAGAGCTTGGATATATAGCAATTCCAGCTAAAAAATAATTAAAATATAATAAAAAAACATAGCTTTGTAGCATGCAATTTACTGCTCAACAAATAGCATCCTTATTAAATGGATCGATAGAGGGGAATCCTGATGTAGAAGTTTCAAATTTAGCGAAAATAGAAGAAGCTTCTTTAGGGGATCTTTCATTTCTATCGAACCCTAAATATGAGCAATTTTTATATGAGACTAATGCCTCTATTGTAATTGTTAATGAAGATCAACAATTATTATCAGCCCCCAAATCAACTTTAACGTTGATCCGCGTAAAAAATGCTTATACGGCATTTTCTACATTATTGAACATCTATAATGAAGTTCGCCTGGATAGAAAAGGCAGAGAAGAACCGTCATATATACATGATACTACTACCATCGGTGAGGATGGTTATATCGGAGCTTTTGTCTATATTGGCAAAGGTGGAAAAATCGGTAAAAATGTTAAAATTTACCCGCAGGTTTATATTGGTGATGATGTGATTATAGGTGACAATACGACCTTATTTCCTGGCGTTAAGATATACCAAGATTGTGTGCTGGGAAATAATGTTACTGTGCATTCTGGAACTGTAATTGGTTCTGATGGTTTTGGATTTGCTCCGCAGGATGATGGTACCTATGCTAAGGTTCCTCAAATTGGTAATGTGATTATTGAAGACGATATCGAAATTGGTGCCAATACGGTTATTGACCGTGCTACAATGGGATCTACAATATTACATAAAGGTGTTAAACTGGACAACTTGATTCAAATAGCCCATAATGTAGAATTAGGAAAGAATACTGTAATTGCCGCTCAAACGGGTGTTTCTGGAAGTAGTAAGATCGGTGAAAACGTAATTTTGGGTGGCCAGGTTGGTATTGTAGGCCATATTACTGTTGCTGACAAAAGTCAGGTACAGGCTCAAGCCGGAATCAATAGATCGATTACCGAAGCGAATAAAAAGTGGGCGGGGAGCCCTGTATTGGGTTTTCAATCCAATATGAGATCGCAAGTCATTTATGCGAAATTACCTGATCTTGAAAAACGTGTCAGGGAGTTGGAGCGATTATTAAAGGAAAATTTGAAATCTTAAAAGAACCTTTTGGTCGTTTTTGATTAAATATATGTTAGAAATGAATGTAAAACAAAGAACCATCAAGCAAGATGTGGTCATATCTGGAGTCGGTTTACATACAGGTAAAACTGTATCTATGACAATAAAGCAAGCTCCTGAAAATCATTGGTATAAGTTTAAAAGAATTGATTTGGAAGGTCAGCCAGAAATACTGGTTGATGCTGATAATGTCACAGATACATCGAGAGGTACAACGATTTCTCAAAATGGGGCAAGTGTGAGTACTATTGAACACTTAATGGCTGCTCTGGTAGGTTTACAGATTGATAACGTATTAATTGAAATTGATGGACCCGAAGTACCTATTTTAGATGGTAGTTCAGCAATATTTATTGATAAATTTGAGGAAGCTGGTTTCGAAGAGTTAGAAGCTGATCGTGATTATTTTGAAATTCAGCATGCCATACATTATATAGAGTCTGAACGTAAGGTAGAAATCATGGCAATGCCACTAGATGGTTACCGTTTAACGTGTATGATTGATTTTAATTCGCCTGTATTAGGAAGTCAGCATGCTGCTATTAATACCATTGAAGATTTTTCAAAAGAAATATCTTCGTCAAGAACTTTCTGTTTTTTACATGAATTAGAAATGTTGGTTGATAATGGTTTGATCAAAGGTGGCGATTTAAGCAATGCGATCGTTATCGTTGATAAAGAAACATCTCCTGAGGAATTGAAGAAATTATCACATTTGTTCAACCGTGATGATGTTACTGTTGCAAAAGAAGGTATCTTGAGCAATATTCAGCTTCGTCATCAAAATGAGCCTGCACGTCACAAGTTATTAGATATGGTTGGTGACTTAGCTTTAGTAGGTCGACCACTGAAAGGACATGTTATGGCAGCAAGACCAGGTCATGCCGCTAACGTTGCTTTTGCAAAGAAAATCAAAGAGCAAATCCGCAAGGATAAAAATACAAAAAAGATTAAGGTGTACGATCCGAATATGACTCCTGTGTATGATACAGTGCAGATTATGAAGATTTTACCTCACCGTCAACCGATGTTAATGGTTGATAAAATATTAGAATTAACAGAAAATCATGTAGTTGGCCTGAAAAATGTTACAATGAATGAAGACTTGTTCATGGGGCATTTTCCTGGGGCGCCAATTTTCCCTGGGGTATTGCAAATTGAAGCGATGGCACAGACCGGAGGTATTCTAGTATTGAATACTGTTCCTGACCCGGAGAACTGGTTGACGTTATTTTTAAAAATTGAAAACGCACGATTTAAAGTGCAGGTAAGTCCAGGTGACACGATTATTTTTAGATGCGATTTGACGGAACCTATCCGCAGAGGTATTGCTAAAATGAAAGGTGTAGCTATGGTAGGTGAAAAAGTTGTTTGCGAAGCTGAGTTAATGGCTCAGATTGTGAAAGTAAAATAATAGTAGAGATGATACAGCCGTTAGCTTATATACATCCAGAAGCAAAGATTGCTCAAAATGTTGTTGTAGAACCATTTGCTACTATCCATAGGGATGTAGTTATTGGGGAGGGAACGTGGATCGGTTCCAATGTGACAATTATGGATGGGGCACGTATTGGTAAAAATTGTAAAATTTATCCAGGAGCAGTTATTTCAGGTGAACCTCAAGATTTGAAGTTCGACGGTGAAATTACAACTGCTGAGATTGGGGATAATACTACTATTCGCGAATGCGTTACTATCAATAGAGGAACAAAAGATAAATTTAAAACAGTAATTGGAAAAAATTGCCTTATTCAGGCGTATAGTCATATTGCACACGATTGTACAATCGGTGATTACTGCATATTTTCAAATAGCAGTACACTAGCGGGACATATTACCGTAGGAGATTATGTAGTTTTGGCAGGTATGGTAGCAGTTCACCAATTCTGTACCATTGGATCACATGCTTTCGTGACAGGTGGTACATTAGTAAGAAAAGATGTACCTCCGTTTATCAAAGCGGCACGTGAGCCTATTTCTTATGCAGGTATAAACTCTGTTGGATTAAGGAGAAGAGGTTTCTCAGAAGAGCAAATTGCTGAAATTCAAAATATTTATCGTGTTCTATTTGTTCAAAATAGAAATTTAACAAAAGCGGCGGCGATCATTGAGGCTGAATTTCAGGCAACTGAAATTCGTGACGAGATATTAGGTTTTATCCGCAACTCTAATCGAGGTGTTATTAAAGGATTTAATCAAAGGGCTGTCTAATTTTAGATCATTTGAAAATTATTTTAACAGATGTAGGTCGGCGTTATAATCGGGAATGGATTTTTAAACACATTACATATGAGTTTGAATCCGGAAAGTCATACGCCATACTTGGACCTAATGGTTCAGGAAAGTCCACTTTGTTAAAAGTGCTTTCGGGAAGTTTAGCGCCTTCTGCTGGAAGTATTTATTATGAAATGAGTGATAAAGCAGTGGATGTTGAGTCTGTTTTTCAATATCTTTCGCTCGCTACGCCCTATGTAGAATTAATAGAAGAATTTACGTTACGAGAGCAAATACAATTTCATTTTAAATTTAAGAATTATCTAAGCGGATATAGTGAACCTGAGGTTGTACAATTATTAGGTCTGGAAAATGCAATAGACAAAGAACTGAAATTTTTTTCATCAGGAATGAAGCAACGTGTCAAATTGGCTTTAGCTTGTTGCAGTGATTCTGCTTTCGTGTTATTGGATGAACCAACTAGTAATTTGGATACCGCTGGTGAAGGATGGTACTTAGAATTGGTTGATAAAACAAAGCGTGCAGATCGATTGTTTATCATTTGCTCCAACCAAGAGAAGGAACATAATTTTTGTGACCAGACCCTGTCTATTTCCGATTATAAAAGTTGATAATTATTAGATTTTTATTAAAAGATTAGATTTTGTAGTTTTGTGACTCAGAAAATAATTATAAAAGTTTAAATCATGGCAAAAGCATCAGACGTTAAGTCAGGAAATGTTTTAAGATTCAACGGTGAGTTAGTCGCTGTTGAGGAATTTATACATCGTACACCAGGTAATTTACGTGCTTTCTATCAAGCGAGAATGCGTAATGTGAAAACTGGTAAATTAGTAGAATACCGTTTTCGAGTTGACGAAAGTGTTGAGATTGCTCGTGTTGAAACAAACGATTATCAATATTTATATGAGGAGGGAGACTTTTTCGTTGTAATGGACAATACCACTTACGAACAGTTTAATATCCCTAAGTTCTTGTTTGGAACTTCGGCACGATTCTTGAAAGAGGGTATGAACGTAATTGTAGCATTTGAAAGTGATGAAGCAATTATGGCGCATGCTCCTAAAAGTGTTGAATTAGAAATAACATACACAGAGCCTGCAGTAAAGGGAGATACTTCAACAAATGCATTAAAAAATGCAACAGTGGAAACTGGAGTTGAAATTAAAGTACCTCTTTTTATTAATCAAGGAGATAAAGTAAGAATTGATACGCAAACAGGTGATTACATCGAGCGTGTTAAATAATATTAAGATTTAGGTTTAGGTTGATTATTCGGTCTTGTTAGCACCCAGCTGCAAGGCCGTTTTTTTTTCTATTATGATGACCAAAAATGAACTCAGGACATATTATCGGCATTTAAGATCGCAATTAGCTCCGTCGGAAGAGATTGATCTAAATTTGGGTCTGTTAGAAAATTTAAAGCGTTTGGAATGGCAAAACGTGAAATTTTGTCATGTCTTTTTGCCAATACTGAAATTTCATGAACCTAATACGCTGCTACTCATTTCATATTTGCAGGATAAGTTTCCGGAGATTCAGATTGTTATCTCCAAATCGAATTTACAGTCTAATGTGATGAGTCATTATCTTTATGATGATAAGTTGGCATTAGCTCATAATCAATGGGGCATACTCGAACCTGTAGAAGGAGTTTATGTTGACGAAAAGAGTATTGACATGGTAATGGTTCCCTTATTAATTTCAGATAAGGCTGGGAATCGGATTGGATATGGAAAAGGTTATTACGATCGCTTTTTATCTTTATGCAGACCTGATGTTCAAAAGGTCGGTCTTTCATTTTTTGAACCTATAGCGATAATCGAGGATATCGATCCTCACGATATTCCTTTGGATGTCTGTGTGACACCAAAAACAATATATTATTATTAAAATAAAAGCGGGAAGTATAAGTTCCCGCTTTTATTTTAATATAAAATTCGAAATTTTATGGTATTCTGAACTTTTTTAAGTTGTTTGATTAAATCCCGGTCATATTCACCTTTGATATCCGTGACAGCATAACCTATATCAGCCTTAGTCATCAGAAATTGAGAAATGATATTGATATCATTTTGAGCATAGACAAGATTAATCTGCGCCATGATACCAGGTACATTTTTATGAATATGAAGTAAACGTGTAACATCTTTTACTTTAGGAAGCAATAGATTTGGAAAATTGCGACTCATGTAGGTATCTCCATTATTAATGAAGTCGGCCATTCTTCTCGGAATAAATTCGGCGTTTCTCTTTTTGTCTTTTTTGTCATCAAAAACAACAATGCCTTTTGCATTGCAAATATCTTTGTTAAGATGATTTTTTGCATCACCTAAAACGCCAATCGTTTTGAGCTTATCGGCACGGGATAATTGATCTTCAGAAACAGAGATATCTTTTCCAAGTAAAAGCATGCCGACGTCTTTTGTATACTTTTCTTCAAAAGTGTCTTTCGTGCGCACAGAAAATCCATCTCTTTTTAATATATGAGAAGCAATTTCAGGAACCTCTCCGACGATCAGACAAAGAATCCGATTTTTAGGGTAGGAAATAGCGCGGGGTAAATTATTGACATATAGAAATTCATCAAAACTAGGTGTAATAAAATCCGCTTTTTCAGTGACTGTTTTTCTGGAAATATTTTCAGTAAATGCAAAGAATTTCTCAATAAGCCCAGATTCTTTTAATTGAAAATCAGAATACCCATCACCAATGCCGTAAATAGTACCATCTATTTTTAATTCCTGTAGTAATTTTACTTTACCGCCTTCATCTGATAAAGGATTTGATTCGTCAAATCCGATGATATTATCATGCTCATCAAATATAAAGGTGTTCGCGTAGATATTTTCCTTTTTGATATTGTAAGGAATAACAACTGGCGTAATGAACTCTTTAAATCCTCCAGATACAATCCAAGCGGTGTCCGAATTTTTTTTGAAAAACTCTCTATTTCTTGAGAATGAAGTAGAGACTTTCTTTTTCAGGTGTGTAATAAGTTTGTCGAGATGACTTTTATTTGCTTGTAGTAATTGGACACGACCAGCTAATGCTTCACGAAATGAAAGTTTACCCTCCATTGCAAGATTGGTGTAGCGTTCAATTTCAAGATATATCTTTTCCCTGTCAGGATGATGTTCTAGCGAAATTTTTGCTAATTCGTCCAAAGCCTCTACTTGCGTAAAGGTACTGTCAAAATCAATGATGTAATAATTTTTCACGGTTTAGTTTGAGTTTAGGATTAGATTATTTATTGTCAATTATAGCGTACAGCTATCTCTTTTAAGGTCGTTTCTAAAGATTTATATTCAAAAGCTAATGCTTGTTGTAATTTTGCATCTGTATAGGCTAGCTTCTCGCTAGACGCCCTAGCACTATCTTTTGTAAGTGTCGATTTTTCCTTTTTTATTGATGCAACTGCAGTCGCTAGCGTAGCTGCGATCATGAGTACAGCAGGGGGGACTGCTATTTTAGGAGCTGCTTTACCCATCAAGGCACTTGCCTTCTCCAGTAGTTCTTTATTGCTGAGGTTCACATTATTGATAATAAAACGTTCTCCTGATATATTTTTTAGTGCCATTAGATTGCGCATAATGGAAGCCACATCTTCGACATCAACCACACCAACTGTACCTGTTGGGTAATATTTTAATCCTTTTTTGATTAATGAAAATATCGCACCGGAACCTTTTGCACCAGAGGAAGCTCCAATGATAACAGATGGATTTACGATAACAGCATTTAAACCTTCTGCAATACCTCTCCAAACTTCCATTTCACTTTCATATTTTGAAATTGCGTAGTTGGATAACGAAGACTCATATTCCCAATAGTCTTTTTCACTAACAGGAGCTTGATTTTTACTGGATCCTAATGCAGCAACAGAACTGACATGAACAAGTCTGGCCTGATGTGCTAGACAAAGGTTGACAACATAAGCGGTCCCTTCAACATTTACTTTTTTCATGTTCGCCGCATCTTGTTTTTGGTAAGATACGACAGCGGCACAGTGGTACACCTCAGTGATATTTTGGAATGCTTCTTCAAGATCAAAGTAGTTACAAATATCAGCGTCAATCCATTGGATTAAAGACGATGATAATAGCTGTTCTGGAATTATCGAGTTTGAGCGTTTCGTAGCTATCACATCAATTCCTAAATCGATCAATTGCTTGATCAATGTAGCCCCTAAAAATCCGGTTCCTCCTGTTATTAATATCACATGTTAAAGATAACGTTAAAAATAATGTTTTCAAAAGTAAGTTAATAAATGGATATTTGTCTAAGGCAAGGTTTTAATTTTTGATTACCGTCAATACAAATTCATCATATGTCATTATCCGTTTTTTTTAGTCCGATTGTTACCCTAAAGCTATTTCCTGAAGAAGGATTTTTTCGTTCGCAACTTGGCAATGTTGTTCGTTTTTATGACAATCAATTTCCGACTTGGGATAAAGACGATAAGCCACAATTGGCTATAATTGGCGTAGAAGAAGATCGTGCTGCTGTTAATAATCAGGGCTGTGCAAAATCTCCTGATGCGATAAGAAAACATTTGTATCAGCTTTACCAAGGGGATTATGCAATCAACGCTGTTGATCTCGGTAATATTAAAGAGGGGGCAACGATAAAAGATACTTACGCAGCACTTAGAGCAGTTGTTGAAGAATTATTAGCCGATGATATCCTTCCTATAATAATTGGTGGTGGTCAGGATCTGACCTACGCACAATACTTAGGCTATCAAAATCTGGGGCAAAAGGTGGAAGTGGCCGTAATAGATGGTCGATTTGATCTGAACCAGGAAAGTGGTGAACAGGTTGCACTGGATTCAAGATCATATTTGAACCATATTATTCTGCACGAACCCGATTACTTATTTAATTTAAATAATATTGCATATCAGACCTATTTGGTAAGTAAAGAATCGCTGAATATGTACGATAAGTTATTCTTCAATGCTACTAGGCTCGGGGCAATAGCCGGTCGAATGGATCAATCTGAACCGCTGGTGCGAGCCGCTGATATGGTTAGTTTTGATATTGGAGCTATCCGTGCTTCTGAAGCTTCGGGCAATGCGAATGCAATGCCAAATGGTTTATTTGGCGATGAAGCCTGCCAGATTGCACGTTACGCAGGGATGTCAGATAAATGTTCTTCAATCGGGTTCTATGAATTTAACCCATCTTATGATCCCATGCAGCAAACAGCCATGTTGGTATCCCAGATGATCTGGTGCTTTATAGATGGCTTTTATAACCGTAAGCAAGATACCCCTTTATTACCAAAATCGTCTTATATTATCTATAGAACGACCCTGGAAAATGAGGAACATGAATTGGTATTTGTTAAAAGTAAAAAATCAGATCGCTGGTGGATGCAAGTTCCATATTTTGGGTCACGTTCTGTTAATGAAAGGTATCATCTAGTTCCTTGTCGATATGAGGACTATCAGATGGCTGTTACAGGTGAAATGCCTGACCTTTGGTGGCGAACTCATCAAAAGTTACAGTAGTTTTAATGGTCTGAAAAGACCATTTTTTATTTAGTTAAGTGAATTTATGGAAACAGTGTATATTATTATCGTTATCATTTTATTAGTTGTTCTAATTGTAATTTCTTTGAAAAAGAAGGATTCACATCAAGATGATAATCAGTGGAGACAGGAGAAGGAATTAATGGCAATAGAACTGGCAAAAGTGCAGCAACGTGAACAGAGTTTATTGCAAGAGCGGGCGATGTTGCGTGATGAACTGGAAAAAGAACGGGAGCATGTACTGATCGTTGAACGTTCTTTAGAGAGCACACGTTCTTTTTATGAGGCGCAGCAAGATAAGTTTCAGGAGCAGAAAGTGGAGATTGCTGCTATTAAAAGCCAATTTAATACCGAGTTTCAGGTCATTGCCAATAAAATTTTAGAAGAAAAGACACTTCGATTTACAGAAACCAATTCGAAGTCCATTGGATTGATCTTAGATCCTTTAAAAGAAAAAATCAAACTTTTTGAAGAGAAAGTGGATAAAACTTATTCGCAGGAAGCCGCAGAAAGAAACTCTTTGAAAGGTGTGGTGCAACAGCTGATGGAGCAAAGTTTGCGGATTAAGGATGAAGCGACCAACTTGACGCGTGCTCTTAAAGGTGACGCAAAGAAACAGGGAAATTGGGGCGAGGTAATCTTAGAACGTGTTCTGGAACGCTCGGGGCTTGTGAAGGATCGTGAATTTAGATTGCAGGCATCATTTACAGATATTGATGGGAGACGAATGCAACCCGATGCCATTATTGATTTGCCCGAAAATAAACATCTAATTGTCGATTCAAAAGTTTCTTTGATAGCTTACGAGCGTTGGGTAAATGCAGAAGATGATATCGATCGTGCAGTGTTCGCAAGACAGCATATTTTATCTGTGGAAAATCATGTCAAAGACCTTTCTGCAAAAAATTATCATGAATTGTATGGTATTGAATCTCCAGATTTTGTCTTACTCTTTATGCCGATAGAATCTGCTTTGAGTATGTCGGTTTCCGAAAAACCAGATCTTTTTAGTGATGCATGGGATAGAAAGGTCGTAATTGTAAGCCCATCTACGCTTTTAGCAACCTTACGTACCATAGCTAGTATCTGGAAACAAGAAAGACAGACACGTAATGTTATTGAAATTGCCAAGGAAGCCGGAGCACTTTATGACAAATTCCACGGATTTTTAACAGATATGGATCAAGTACAGGCACAATTGCAAAAAGCATTGAAAAGCCATGAAGATGCTTCTAAAAAACTATCTTTCGGCGCTGGTAATGTGATTAAGCGCGTGGAGAATCTGAAGAAATTAGGTGCTAAGGCAAATAAGCAAATTGATTCCAAATATTTGGATGAAGAAATAGAAGAAGAGGATTAAACCTCTTCTTCTATTTCTTCGTTCATTTTCTTAAGCCTTTTATTGATCGATATATCGATAGAAGCATCCTTTAAATGGTCTATAGCAGCTTTCTCCGTAACGGTATAAGCATCCGATTCATATTCATCGATTATGCGTTGATTGTAGATCGCCTTATCATAAGCATCTCTTCCTGAAAGAAGCTTAACGAATACCGGTAAACACTCAAGGAAAATAAAAAGTAATCCGATGAAAGTAACCGCATTTGCAGTTGCTTCATCCACTTGTCCGTTAGCTTTAAACTTAAGGTTTCCAAGGGCTGAATTTCGATCAGCAAATCCAGCCAGATTAACAGCGCTATCCAAACTGGCATTTGAAAGCCCTTTTTGATTTAATATACCTTCCGCTTTTTGTTTGTCAAGTATTAAGCGCTCTTTAGCTATAATTGAGCTACGTAAACTGTCAAGATATACTGTTGATTTTTCTAATTCAAGTTCTTTTCGTTTTGCATATGGTCCGTATCCTACTACACCAGATGTTTCGGTTGTTTTATTACCGAAGATTTCAAAGTTGAGCTTTTGTCGATCGGCTTTGATTCTTGCATCAAGGGAATCCCTTTCTGTGGTAAGTGATTTAAGTTGAGTAAGATCAAGGGTATATTTTTTGTTAAAAATAATATTTAGACTGTCTATCTTAGCCCGTTCATTGGCAATATAGGTTGTCTTTAAATTTTCTCTTATTTCTTTGTCGAAAATTTTAAGCTCCAAAGGTCTTGAAATAACGATACCAATTAATATGGCAAGTAATATCCGCGGTAAAGCCTGTAAGAATTGAAAGCCACCTGTTTTCGATTTATTAATACTCAATACAATATAACGGTCCATATTGAAGATCATTAGACCCCATATGATACCAAATACAATTGCTAAAAGCCAATCCAGATAGGTTCCACTAAAAACAAAATACATAGCATAGCCACCAGAAAGGGAGGCAAAAAGACCCGTGAAGAAAATAGTAGCACCAATAGCCACATACTTATTATGTTCTTGCGGATATTTTTTTAATGTCTCTTCATGTACACCTGCGCAGTACAAGAAAAAATGATTGATATTATTCATTAATGAAGATTTATGCTATGAGACAACAAAATTATAAAATAGTTTCAGTACTTTTCTGGTTATTACAATATTGTGATAAATATACAATACTTATTTTGATCTTTCTAAAAAGTATTACTTACACAAATATTTGTAACTTTGCCCAAATTATTGCGAGAATAAAAAGATATATAATGAAGAAAAAACGACTTTTGCCATTTTTTTTAATTGTGGCAACTGCCTTTGTTGGTTGCGAGGAAAAGAAACAAATGACAGATAATCCGCTATTATTAGCATATGATACTCCATTTAATGTTCCTCCATTTGATAAAATCAAAGACGAACATTTCAAACCAGCTTATGAAGAAGCTATTAAAGTTCATAATTTAGAAATTGATACAATTGTAAATAATACAGAAGAACCTACTTTTGAGAATACAATTTTAGCAATCGAAAATGCAGGAAGTTTACTAGGTAACGTTTCGCGTGTATTTGATAATTTAAGCAAGGCTAATACAAATGATAGTATTAATGCATTAGATAAAGAAATGGCTCCTATATTAACGGGTCATTACGATGAGATCTCAATGAATAGCAAATTATTCAATCGTATTAAAACAGTTTGGGATAAGAAATCATCATTGGGATTGGATGCTGAGGATCTTAAACTATTAGAGGATACTTATAAGAATTTTGTGCGTTCAGGGGCAAATTTAAAAGATGTTGATAAAACTAAATTAAAAAAAATCAATTCCGAATTAGCAGGGTTAACTGTTGATTTTGGACAGAATGTATTGGCCGAAACTAACGCATTTGAATTGATTATTGATAGTGCAAACCAATTAGATGGTTTACCAGAATCATTGAAATCTGCGGCCGCGGAAGAAGCAAAAGCTAAAGGAAAAGATGGGAAATGGTTATTTACTTTGCAGAATCCTTCTGTTATGCCATTCTTGCAATATGCTAAAAACAGAGATTTAAGAAAGCAAATTTGGGAAGCATATCAAATGCGTGGTAATAACGATAACGCAAATGATAATAAGGAAGTCCTTAGAAAAATAGCTAACCTACGTTTAGAAAAAGCTAAGTTACTAGGATATCCGTCATACGCAGCTTATGTATTGGAAGAGTCAATGGCCAAAAATCCTACTAATGTATATGCATTATTAAACAAACTATGGACACCTGCTCTTAATAAAGCAAAAGGCGAAGCGACTGATATTAATAAAGAAATTAAAGCTGAAGGTGGAAATTTTGAAGTAGCGCCTTATGACTGGAGTTACTATACTGAAATTATCCGTAAGAATAGATTTGCATTAAACGAGGATGAAATCAAACCGTACTTTAGTTTACCGACTGTGCGAGAAGGCGCATTTGCTGTTGCTAATAAATTATATGGATTAACTTTTGTTGCTTTAAATAATGTGCCAGTATACCATAAGGATGTTGAGGTATATGAAGTTAAGGACAAAGATGGTTCTCACTTAGGATTATTATATGCCGATTTCTTTCCTCGCGCTTCGAAAAGTAGCGGTGCTTGGATGACATCTTACCGTAATCAAAGTAAGAAAGAGGGAAAACGTAATGCACCTGTAATCTCGATCGTTTGTAATTTCACAAAACCTGTTGGTGACCAACCGGCATTATTAACTTTTGATGAAGCGAGTACTTTGTTTCATGAATTTGGACATGCCTTACATGGTTTATTATCAAATGTAAAATATAAAAGCTTAGCCGGAACGTCCGTTTCTAGAGATTTTGTAGAGCTTCCATCTCAGATTATGGAAAACTGGGCAGCAGACGCCGCGGTATTGAAAGAATATGCTAAGCATTATAAAACTAAAGAAGCAATTCCAGATTCTTTAATTGCTAAAATGGAGAAAGCAGGTACGTTTAATCAAGGCTTTGCAACTGTTGAATACCTTGCAGCTTCTTTGTTAGATATGAATTATCATGCTGCGACTACTCCTATAAAAGGTGATATCAATGCCTTTGAAAAGGAATCAATGAAGAAAATAGGTTTGATTGATGCTATTATTCCGCGTTATAGAAGTACTTATTTTAAACATATTTTTGAAGGAGGATATTCTGCAGGATATTATGCGTATATCTGGTCCGAAGTATTGGATTCGGATGCTTTTGCAGCTTTTAAAGAAAAGTCATTGTATGATCAGCCAACAGCAGATTCATTCCGCCGTAATATCTTAGAAAAAGGTGGTACAGGAGATCCTGCTCAGATGTACAAAATATTCAGAGGAGCGGAGCCAGATCCGAAATATTTGTTAATTAAGCGTGGCTTGAATTAAACACATAAAAAAACAAAAAAAAGGAGCAAAATTATTTTTGCTCCTTTTTTTGTTTTTTTATTCGTCAGATTCGGAATTAATCTTTACATTTGATTATTATTTATAATTAGTCTAAATACACACAAGGTATCATGTTTTAAATAAAAGCGAATCATATGTGTCAATCAGTCGTTCTCAGCCATAAAGGCAAATCTCATATCAGTTATTGCACGAAGTGTAAAACATTTTATATCTGGCAAGACTCTTTCCTATTAAGTTTAGGTTATCTTCAGTTTGAGTCCTTTGTTTCCGCAACGATGAGAAGTAATGTGAAAGGGAACTATTTTAGCTTTCCTGATGGTGATATGCGCGTATTGATTGATACACCTTGTCCAGAAATTGTTTTTGTTTTTAATGAAACCGAATGGAATGATTTTTCGGATGCACTGTCAGAATCCACTTACATGAGCGAAATATATCAGATGATGTCCAGCTAAAGATAAAAAGTCCTGTAGGCCTTTTCCACTTTCTTCTTCTATTCTTTTAAAAGGCTTTACAGGCACTATTAAAGTCCGATGTTCATTTATATACGAATCAAATAAATAATATTCGGACTTCTCTCGAACCCAATACATAAAAAATTGGTAAATAAAAAAGGGTTGTTTGAAAACAACCCTTTTTTTATTACAGAAATGCATAGACTTATTCGCCGATAGCATAATATTTAAATCCTAGATCTTCCAGGTACTTTCTGTTTAACAGTTTTCTGCCATCAAATATAAAAGCGGGTCGTTTCATTTGGTGTTTTATGGTGTACCAGTCATAGTTTTTAAACTTATCCCATTCCGTTAACACAGCAATAGCATGGGCGTCTTGGCATGCCTGAATGGGATCATTTACGACCTTTACAAGTGCTCTATTTTCTTCAGGACTTCTTGTATTTAAATAATCGAGATCAGCGTAGATACGTTCGGCTGTGACTTTAGGGTCGTATATCGTGATTTCAGCTTGTTCACTTAATAAGTAATCAGCAACGTAAATAGCTGCAGATTCTCTAGTGTCATTTGTATCCTTTTTAAAAGCCCATCCCAAGAATGTAATTTTCTTTCCTGATACTGTATTGTACAAAGTTTGGATGATATTATCTGCAAAGCGCTGTTTTTGGTGATCATTCATGATGATGACCTGATCCCAATAATCTGCGACTTCATTCAGACCATAACTTCTTGCAATATACACAAGGTTTAAAATATCCTTTTGAAAACAGGAACCGCCAAACCCAACAGATGCCTTTAAAAATTTTGAACCAATACGGGTATCCATGCCAATTGCTTTAGAAACTTCATCCACATTGGCACCTGTTTTTTCGCAGAGTTCAGAGATCGAATTTATCGATGAAACGCGTTGTGCCAAAAAGGCATTTGCCGTCAATTTAGATAATTCCGAAGACCATAAGTTAGTCGTCAAAATGTTAGTGTCAGGAACCCAATTTTGGTAAATTTTTACGAGCGTATCAATTGCTTCTTGATTTTCTCCACCAATTAACACGCGGTCCGGGGCTAATAAGTCTTGAATAGCAGTACCTTCGGCTAAAAATTCTGGATTGGATAGGATATGAAAATTAACACCATTGCCTGTATGGTCGAGAATACTTTTTAATGCTGCTGCAGTACGCACAGGTAAAGTAGATTTTTCGACAATAATCTTATCTGTTTTTGCAACAGAAGCAATTTGTCTCGCACATAATTCAATGTATTTGAGATCAGCAGCCATCCCTTTTCCTTTTCCGTAGTTTTTGGTAGGGGTATTGACAGAAATAAAAATCATATCTGCTTCATCTACAGCTTTATCGACATCAGTAGAGAAAAATAGATTACGACCTCTTGCCTCAGCGACAATCTGTGTTAGCCCTGGTTCGTAGACCGGAAGGTTATCCAAATTTTCGTCATTCCAGGCCGCAATACGTTCGACATTGACATCAACAATGGTGATTTGGATATGAGGACATTGTTGAGCAACAACAGACATCGTCGGTCCGCCTACATATCCAGCACCGATACAACAGATTTTTTTGATATTAAATGACATAGCTTTCTATTTCAGCATTCTTATGGTATTGCAAAAATAGTAAAATATTTAGTTTGGATAGCAGGAATGCCGATGAATTTGATGTTGTAATTGCTTATATATTTATTAAATTTACTGATTATAAAAGGATACGAAATTGATCAAGCAAGAGATAATAGATAAGGTGTTGGATGCTGCTCGAATAGAGGAGGTTGTAGGTGATTTTGTAGACTTGAAAAAGAGGGGTACATCGCTTATTGGTAACTGTCCTTTTCATCATGAGAAGACGCCATCTTTTCACGTTTCTGTTTCCAAAGGAATCTATAAATGTTTTGGATGCGGGGTTGGAGGAGATTCGTTGAAGTTCGTGATGGAACTGGAGAAATTTTCTTATCCGGAAGGCATTAAATACCTCGCTAATAAATACAGTATAGAGGTTGAAGAGGTTGAACGCTCGCCAGCACAGTTAGCGGCTCAAGATAAGAGAGAAAGTTTATATGTGTTGAGTGCATGGGCCAGTAAATTTTTCAAAGATGAAATGTGGACCACAGAGATGGGGCAGGTTATTGGCCTGCACTACTTTAAGGAACGTGGCTATCGGGAAGATATCATTAAAAAATTTGAATTGGGCTATTCCCCCGATAATTGGACTGCACTTGTTGATGCAGCGACCAAAGCGGGTTTTCATCCTGACTATCTGAAGGAAATTGGGCTCGCGATCGAGCGCGATGATAAAAGCTTATACGATCGTTTCCGCGGACGTGTTATGTTTCCTATCCATAATTTGACTGGAAGAGTAATCGGTTTCGGAGGAAGGACATTAAAGACAGATAAGAAAGTTCCCAAATATGTAAACTCACCAGAGAGCGATATCTACCATAAGTCAGATGTGCTTTATGGACTCAATTTTGCGAAAAAAGCAATCATGGAGGAGGATAACTGCTATTTGGTAGAAGGATATGCAGATGTAATATCTACCCATCAAGCAGGTGTAGAAAATGTGGTATCTTCATCAGGTACATCATTGACGACAGCACAGATTCGACTTATTGCGCGCTTCACAAAAAATGTAACAATTCTTTATGATGGAGATGAAGCTGGAATTAAAGCTTCTCTTCGGGGAACGGATATGTTGCTGGAGGAAGGTTTGAATGTTAAGATTTTGCTTTTCCCAGATGGTAATGATCCCGATTCGTATGTAAAGACTTATGGTTCTTCCGTATTTAAGTCCTATATCAAAGAGAATCAACAAGATTTTATTTTTTATAAAACTAGAATTTTACTTCGCGATACCAATAATGATCCGATAAAAAGGGCAGAGGTGATCCGTGATGTCGTTGAGAGTATCGCATTGATTCCGGATGAAATTAAAGTTTCAGTTTTTATACGGGAGTGCAGTAATTTATTGGATATTGAAGAGCGAATCTTACTTTCAGAATTAAATAAGATCCGAATTTCAAAATCTAAGAAAGCAGATAAGGATTTCGGTAAGAAGAGTACTCCGGTTATGGGGGCAGGGGCTCCACCAATGGATGGACCTCCTGCAGATTTTTTCATGACCGATGAAGAAAGAGGTGGTGCCGCGCCGCTGGCACCAGAGACATCTGCGCAGCAGATTACTTCAGAAATACTTCAAGAACGTGAAATTATACGGATTCTTATCAATTATGGCGACTATCTGGCGACCTGGGAAGGGGACGGAGATATACCAGTAGCAGGGGTTTTACTAAGTAATATCGCTGATGTCAATTTTGAGGACAAGGCCGCAGCTTTTATCTTAAATGTTTATCGTGAGGCGGTTGAAAAATTTGAAATACCGGAGGCTAAGCAGTTTTACTCTAATCAAGACGCTGCTGTTGCTGAGCTTGCTATTAACTGTGTTGCGTCCAAGTACAATCTGAGTGAAAACTGGAATGATGATAAACGTAAAATCTATGTAACTCAAGAATATGAGCATTTAAAAGTGCTTGTTGTCACTTCGATTTACCGTATCAAAAAACGTAAAATAACCCGTGAAATGGTCAAGATCCGTGAAGAGCTAAAGACGGAAAAGGATGACGCGAATGTCGAAGTTTTAATTTTCAAATATCAAAAACTTAAAGATGCCGAGAAGATGTTAGGAGGATTACTCGGAAATACCGTAGTCAAGTAAAGTATGGCCAAGCATCTTGAATTCGGCAAATTAGGAGAGTCTTATGCGGAAAAATTTCTGCAGGATTTAGGGTGTGAAATTTTGTTAAGAAATTGGCGATATAAGAATTTAGAAGTAGATTTGATAGTCAGAGATGCCGGTATTTTAGTTTTTGTTGAGGTAAAAACTCGTCGTAAGCTTGATTACGGAGAACCGTTTGAGTTTGTTGACTGGCAGAAGAAACGAAAATTGACAAGAGCTGCAGATGTATATTTGAAAAAATATGATGTGACTGGAGAAATTCGCTTTGACATTATATCAGTTCTCATCACAGATAAAGATAACATACAATTAGAACACATCAAAGATGCGTTTTGGAATGAATAAAAGTAGATTTAATATGAAAAAAACAACCTATATCCTCTTAGGTTTAGTACTTGGTTTAAGTGCCTGTAAAACGAAGAAGTCAGGTAAACTGGAGTTTGCTAAACCCGATGCTAGCCAATCAATTCAGCTAGGTGATCCAATTCAATTTCAGCTCAAATTTAATTCACCTGATCTGGACTCGGTTGTATATTATATCGATGATAAGATGGTTGCTTCTGGAAAAGATACTTCTGCAGTGCAGGTAGACAGTAAGAACTTAGCCTTGGGTACACGCAATATTTCTGCAAAGGTATATCAAGGAACAAGTATTGATAGTGCAAACGCATACATCACTATTGTACCACCAGCTCCAAAAGAATATGGGTTCGAAATTGTCAATAAATTTCCACATGATACGACAGCATTTACCCAAGGGTTACAATATGAAAATGGGTTTTTGTATGAGTCAACAGGTAGTGGCGGAGGTACACTTACCTCCTTGAGACGCGTTGACTTAAAAACGGGTAAAGTGCTACAGAAAAAAGAGTTTGATTCAGAAAAATATTTTGGTGAAGGAATGACCATCATGGGAGATAAAATCGTGATGTTGACATGGAAAAATATGGAAGGTTTTGTTCTTAATAAATCAAGTTTTGAACTGGAGAAAACTTTTCCTTATAAGGATAGTAAAGAAGGTTGGGGCTTAACCTACGATGGCAAAAGATTAATTAAGTCTGATGGATCCAATAAATTATATTTTTTAGATCCGAATACACAGCAAGAAATGAGTTCTGTTGATGTTTATGACGAAAATGGTCAGGTGAATTTTCTAAATGAACTGGAGTATATTGATGGTAAAGTGTATGCGAATGTATATGAAAAGGATATTATTGCTATTATAAATCCTGAAACTGGAATCGTAGAAGGTCGAATTAATTTAGTTGGGATCTATCAGCATGCACAATACGATAATGAGTTGAATGGTATCGCCTATGATCAAGCAGGTAAAAGATTGTTTGTCACTGGAAAACTTTGGAATACTTTATTTGAAATCAAGATGATCGCCCGTTAGGCTACCTACCTTGTCACATTAAAAAATATCTATTTTCAATCAGTAGCTTTGATGCGATGAAGATTGAAAAAAGAGCATAAATAGATTTTATGCTCTTTTTTTTTGTCTTAAGTTTTGGACGCATTACCTCCCTTAGATAGACATATAGATTTGCTGGGAATCTTATGAGAGACACCTTTGAATCTTGTTAGATTTTAGTAGGAATATTTAATAGCCTAAAGGCAGGGTTTGTAGAGGATTTATAGAGCTTTACCTCTATGAACCCTCTACAAACCCTCTATTATCACACTATAAAAACTTAAGGAAATTATAAGATGATCCCTATTAGATAGTAAGTTGTTTCAACTGCCATGAAGGGAGGTCATTTGTTTACGCTTTACCAAATACAGGTGGTAGGAAATGTATTTGTTGCTATAGGGTCATTGCCTTTTCTAACAGGACTTAGATCGTTTGAATTAATAGCTAGGGATAATAAGTCATAGCTATTGAATTAATTCATTTTGCAAAATATTTTTCTTTTATCAAGCAGATCTCGATGGTAAAGGAGAAATTTATGATTGTATGCCAATCGGTGATGCTCAAGTAACAATGGATCGCTATGGATATTTTTAATAACATCCATAGCGATCCATTTTTTTATTAAGGGCGTAACGTATTTGGCTTAATATAAAACTGCATTTTATCACTTAGGGGTTCAAATTCTTCTTTTTGAGCCTCTTCCACACGGTCTGGGTAAAGTATTCCATATAAATGGTCTACTTCATGCTGAAAAATAACGGCAGTAAACCCCTCAATATTTTCCTCCTTTATTTTGCCTTCTTTACTAATATATTGTAAGCGGATGGTATTACTGCGAAGTACCTCTTCCCGACGATCAGGTATTGATAAGCATCCTTCAACTCCCTTTCTGATGAATTTTGATCGCCAAATAATTTTAGGGTTAATGTAACTTTCAAAAGGTTCACCTACTTTATCAAATCGTTGTACAACAATTAAGTTTTTATTTATTCCTATTTGCGGGGCCGCGATGCCAACGCCAGCATGCTCTGGATCTTGGACTGTGCTAAACATTCTTTTTTCTAAGATTGCGATCGATGGGTCATCAAATTTAAGGTCAACAGAAGTGGTCGTTAATACAGTCAGATCTTTCTCATTTGTAATTTGTAGCACACGTAATTTTTCTGTTTCTGTACCATTATTGATGATCTTAAGATCATCTGCGCTAAAATTTTGTCCTGCCTGAATATCTACTGGTCTTTCGTTTTTTTGTTTATGAAAAGCTTTTTCTCCTGCCATAATCTTTGTCTCTAAAATGTTTTCTTGAGGTGGTACAGGGCAGCGATAGCCATTGCTGTACGCACAGTAAGGGTTGTAAGCGGTATTAAAATCTATAGTTGCTTTGCCATTTATGATGTCCTCCGTTGATAAATCAATATAACGTCCACCACTATAGCTTTCCTGACCGTTTGTTAAATCTAAAAAGGGTAGAAAGAGGTGGTTTTTGTATTGTGGATTTTGAAATAGCGCCGCACTTTGATAAACTGTCAGTTGATAGGGTTTATTGTTTAAAGTGAAATTTAAAATAGCATAACGTTTATAGGGGTTGCTAGTTCCATCGTAAGTGGGCATTTTGAACGTTTCTTCTCCTATTAATAAGGTAACGTCCGCCGTCACTTGGTATGCTTTATCTACTGGGAAATAATCTAAAAACTGTACCTGGTCTGCCGGTAAAGGACCGAATTTTGACTTGGAGAGACTCAAAGCTTTTTCTTGGCGATCTTTTAGAATAAGCGCCTGGTAATCTTGAGCATTTGCTTTTATACTTACAGTAATTAAGAAAAGCCCAATTAATATGGTGTATTTCATTCATTTTAATTTAAAGTCTAGCAAATTTATAGATTTTTTTTGATCAATAGGGAATCTATTTTACAGAAACAGAATCGTATTTTTGTCAAAATATTTAAAATAGGCATCGTTATGAGATTAATGGCTTTTGATTATGGAACAAAAAGGATCGGTATTGCAGTGACAGATCCGATGCAAATAATTGCAACAGCATTAACGACGGTGCATCCGGATAAAATTTGGGAGTTCTTAGAAGATTATTTTAAAACAGAGCAGGTGGAGACGTTTGTATTGGGCAAGCCTTTGCAAATGGACGGGACGAATTCGGAGTCTGCGATTCATATTTTAGGATTTGCAAGACGGTTAAAGAAAACATACCCTTTGATCCCTATTATTGAAATAGACGAACGGTTTACGTCAAAAATGGCCGCTGCTGTTATCGCTCAAAGCTGTAAGAAAAAAAATAAAAGACAAGAAAAGGGTATTGTGGATACCATATCAGCAACCTTGATCTTGCAGACATATATGGAAACTAAAGCATTTTAATATGGCATTAAAAGATATTCTATTCTTTGTAGAAGATATTGATTTTAAATTAAAGGAAAAGGCAAAAATTCGTCAGTGGATTGTGGATACAATCAAGGCTGAAGGATTTAAGCGTGTTGGTGAACTAAGCTTTATCTTATGTTCAGATGCTTATTTATTGGAAATTAATAAGCAGTATTTGAATCATGATACTTATACAGATGTTGTTACTTTTGACTCCTCGGAAGATGATGATGTGATTGCTGGTGATATATTTATCAGTGTTGAGCGTATTACAGAAAATGCTGCTAAATTTAAAGTTGATAGTAGAGATGAGTTACAGCGCGTGATTATGCATGGCGTATTACATTTATGTGGATACCATGATAAAAAACCCGAAGATAAAACGTTGATGACGGCTAAAGAGAATGAGTATCTTGGGAAACGAGATTTTTAGATATAAAAAAGGCTTGCAATAATACTATTGCAAGCCTTTTTTATATGATTTGATTAAGACTAAAATCTCTCGAATTGAGAAAAGAAAAATGCACCTTCGATTTGAGCGTTTTCATCTGAATCAGAACCATGAACCGCATTAGCATCGATAGATTTTGCATATTTGTTACGGATGGTACCTTCTGCAGCTTCAGCAGGGTTAGTAGCACCGATTAAAGTACGGAAATCTTCAATTGCATTTTCTTTCTCCAAGATAACAGCAACAATAGGACCTGAAGTCATAAAGTTTACTAATTCTCCGTAGAAAGGACGCGCGCTGTGTACTGCGTAAAAAGCACCCGCTGTTTCTGTAGTCAATTGAATATATTTCATTGCTACGATTTTGAAACCACCAGCAATAATATCATTCAAAATAGCGCCGATGTGACCATTTGCTACTGCATCTGGTTTGATCATCGTAAAAGTTCTGTTAGTTGCCATTAATGTTATTTTTTTTGCAAAAGTAATGATTTCCACCAATAACTGAAAGATAAGCATATTATATTATCATTACGACTATTTTTATGTAACTTTTTCTTTGATAAAAAGTATTTTCTTTGCGTGTCTAGAAATGATTAACTTTGTACTATTATGGCATTAAATCTAACAGTTGATATTGATAAGGATTCCGGTTTTTGCTTTGGTGTAGTCTATGCAATAGACATGGCTGAGGAAATTCTTGAGGAAGATGGTTATTTGTACTGTCTAGGCGATATTGTACATAATGATGAAGAAGTTGCTCGACTAAAAGCAAAGGGTTTGCGGATCATTGCTCATGATGTTCTTCCCACTTTACAACATGAAAAAGTCCTTATCCGTGCACATGGTGAAGCTCCAGAAACTTATAAGATCGCTCTAGAGAATAATATTACGCTAATTGATGCATCGTGCCCCGTTGTTCTTAAGTTGCAAAATAGAATTAAAACTTCTTTTGATCAGGATGAGAAGATCCTCATCTTTGGGAAGCATGGCCATGCTGAGGTTGTTGGTTTGCAGGGACAAACTAATGATGAAGCTTTAGTTTTTCAGGATATTGCTGAGCTGGATGATGCCGACTTGCCAGCATCCTTTACACTTTATAGCCAAACGACGAAGAGTGTAGATAAGTTTTATCAGATCAAAGATGAGTTGATTAAGAGAGGCTATGAAGTAAAAGCAAACGATACAATTTGTCGCCAAGTTTCTAATCGTTACGAAGATCTGGTACACTTCGCCAAGATGTATGACAAAATTGTTTTTGTTTCGGGTAAAAAATCTTCCAATGGTAAAGTTCTTTTTGAAGTTTGCTTAAAAGAAAATCCTGATACTTATTTTGTTTCAGAAGTTGGAGAGATTGATGTAACAGTTTTCAAAGAAGGCGATCGTGTGGGTATTTGTGGAGCGACCTCAACACCTATGTGGCTGATGAAAGAAGTCAAAGCTTACTTAGAAGCAATATAACCTCACAATTACGCGTCATAAATATTTCATATTGTCGTAGATAGCAATATCTACGATCTAATTTTCATACTTTTGTTTCAAATGAGTAAGAAAGCTACCAAAGGAATTTTATTAGTTCAACTGGGGACTCCGGATAGTCCTGCCACATCAGATGTAAGAAAATATTTAACAGAATTTTTAATGGACGGAAGGGTAATTGATATTCCATATATCAATAGAACACTTTTAGTTAGGGGAATCATAGCTCCTACGCGCGCTCCGAAGTCTGCTAAAATTTATGAAACAATCTGGGATAAGGAAACAGGTTCTCCTTTGATGCATTACAGCATTATACAGCGTGATCTCTTGCAGAAGTCTTTAGGGGAGGATTATCATGTCGAATTGGCCATGCGTTACCAGAATCCTTCTATTGAAAATGCTTTGAAAAATATGGAGGGAATGCTTCTGGATTCGATTCGTGTTATTCCTTTATTTCCGCAATATGCATCTGCGACCAGTGGATCTGTTATTGACCGCGTGATGGAACTGATTCGTAAATGGAATTATTTACCGAATATGAGTTTTGTAAGTAGTTATTGTCAAGAGCCACTCATGATTGAAACCTTTGCAGATCATGCAAGACAGCATGATATTGCTCATTTTGACCATATTGTATTTAGTTATCACGGGCTTCCTGTACGTCAATTGGGGAAAGTTGATCCAACCAGGCAGTTAAGTTGTCCGGAAGATGGTTGTGATTCGTGTAAAAATACGGTCAATTCTTTTTGTTATCTGTCACAATGTCATGCAACTACAAGAGCAATTGCGCAAGAATTAGGTCTTGAAAAGGAACAATATAGCATCTGTTTTCAATCGAGATTAGGCAAAGAACCTTGGATTCAACCTTATACGTCAAGTTTATTAGAGGACTTGGCACAAAAAGGCAAGAAGAAATTATTGGTATTTAGTCCAGCATTTGTTGCCGATTGTATTGAAACAATAGATGAAATTGGCGTGGAATATGCTAATGAGTTTAAGCATTTGGGAGGTGAAGAGGTTCAATTGGTTGAAAGTCTAAACGGTGATCCTAAGTGGATTGAAGCATTGAAGCACTTGGCTTTGAATGCTTAATACTAACTTAAAAATACGATGTTAATAGTAAATGTAATTGTACTTCTTCTATTGGACTTTTATATCTTTTTTGCATTAAAGGCAACAAAGATCAAGTTTGCAAAGACTAAAACTTTTGGGATTCTTTGGTGGGGTTATTCAATTTTGCTTTCTCTAGGAGTTATCATTTCCTTTAAATTTAATATTCCACTACTAGTTCGTTCCGTTTTTTTAGTAGCTTTTTTTCTCACAGCAGCTTCTAAATTCTTCTTTTTCTTTGTTCTCATTCTGGATGATTTGAGGAGAGGAGGACTTTGGCTAACGAGACTGTTGACCCCGAAAAAAACGATCAAACAAGCGGTCAATGTGTTGGAAATGCCAATAGCTGAAGAGCCAGTTAAAGGGATCACAAGGTCAGATTTCTTAACAAAGGCGGGGATTTTGGTTGGTGCGTCGCCATTGGTGCCTTTAAGCTGGGGAATTATTTCGGGAGCGTATGATTATCGTGTGCGTCGTCAAAAGTTATACTTGCCAAATTTGCCGGCAGCTTTTCACGGGATGAAGATTGGACAAATTTCTGATGTGCATTCGGGTTCTTTTTATAATAGAAAAGCCGTAAATGGTGGAGTTGACTTATTACTGAATGAAAAACCAGATGCTATTTTTTTTACTGGTGATTTAGTTAATAATGTCGCTTCAGAAATGCGCGATTATCAAGATATATTTTCAAGGGTAAAGGCTGATTTAGGTGTGTTCTCAAGTTTAGGAAATCATGATTATGGTGATTATTATTTTGGGAAAGAGGATTCAGCGGCTAAAAGAAAAAATCTTCAGGACTTGATTGAGACACATAAAGTAATGGGCTGGGATCTTTTGAATGATGAGAATCGGATTTTGAAAGTTAACAATGAAGAATTGGCTATTGTTGGTGTACAGAACTGGGGTACCGGCCGATTCCCTAAGCACGGCGATTTGCAAAAAGCTTTGTTGGGTACAGAAGAACAGTCTGTTAAATTACTTCTTTCCCACGATCCTTCGCACTGGCGGGCTCAGGTGCTAGATACAGATATCGACGTCATGTTCGCGGGGCACACACACGGTATGCAGTTTGGTGTTCGGCTTAAGAATGTTCAATGGAGTCCTGCAAAGTATGTGTATAAAGAATGGGCCGGGTTATATAGAGAAAAAAACAATAAGCAACTTTATGTAAATGTGGGCTATGGATTCTTAGGTTACCCGGGTCGAGTAGGAATATTGCCTGAGATCACCATTTTTGAACTTATAAAAGGGAATGATCCGAAAGCACGCGTATAATTAAAGAATAACATTTATAAGGGATGTGGTATTTAAATATGCTTCTCCTACATGTTAGCTGATGACAATAAAAAAATAAGCACTCAATCGAGTGCTTATTTTTTTATTGTCATTGTCATTTTCTTAACAGTCTAATTACTATCTTTAACGATCAAAAATTATGAAATAAAAATTAGACCATGCAACAAACATTCGAAATTAATTCGGATCCTCATACCCGGTTGAATATACTTACTGGTGAACGTGTGCTCGTTTCTCCACATCGAAGTAAAAGGCCATGGCAAGGACAAGTCGAAGATGACAATCAAGAACAACGACCATCATACGACCCGAAGTGTTATTTGTGTCCGACGAACGAACGGGCTGATGGAGATGTTAATCCCGATTATAAAGAGAGTTTTGTATTTGTAAATGATTTTTCTGCACTTTTGAAGGATACGCCTACGGCAGATATCAATGAAGATGAGCTTTTTATTGCGGAATCTGAAAAAGGTATTTGTAAAGTTATCGCCTTTTCTCCACGACATGATCTGACACTTCCAGAAATGTCAGTTCCGGCAATCAAAGCGGTAGTAGATGTTTGGCAAAAGGAGTTTGCTGCTTTGGCTGAACATGAGTGGATAAAGTATATTCAAATATTTGAAAATAAGGGTGCTATAATGGGGTGTAGCAACCCGCATCCACATGGTCAGATATGGTCACAAAATCATGTTCCTGTGGAACTTCAGAAGGAGTCGAAAAATCAAAAGACATATTTTGACAATCATGGTGTTACCATGCTAAGTGCATATGTTCAAGCAGAATTGAGAAAAAATGAACGTATTATAGAAGAGAATGACAGTTTTGTTGCGTTAGTTCCATTTTGGGCATCATGGCCGTATGAGACGATGATCGTAAGTAAAAGACCTGTACAGAATATATTAGCTTTCACAGATCAGGAGAAAGAACAGCTGGCCTCAATTTTGAAATTGTTGACAACACGCTACGACAACTTATTTAATACATCATTTCCTTATTCTGCGGGTATGCATCAAGCTCCGGTGAATAGTGGAGACTTTCCGGAATGGCACTGGCATATGCATTTTTACCCACCATTGTTACGTTCTGCTACGGTTAAGAAATTTATGGTAGGTTATGAAATGCTGGCAAATCCACAGCGTGATATTACGCCTGAATTTGCAGCTCAACAATTAAGAAACTGCTCAACGACTCATTATAAAAACGTTTAATTTATGATTACTAAAGAATCTATACAGAATAAATTTACATCCATTTTTCAAGCTGAGCCTATTATTGTACGGTCCCCAGGTAGAATTAATATCATAGGAGAGCATACCGATTATAATGACGGGTTTGTGCTGCCAGCGGCTATCGATAAAGCGGTATATATTGCTGTATCTAAAAGAGATGATGAGTTGATCTCTTTATATGCCGAAGATTACAAGGCCGTCTACGAGATCAGTTTAAATGCTATTGCACCAACAGATTTACATTGGCCCAACTATATCTTGGGGGTTGTTGATCAAATCCAGAAAAGGGGTTTATTGGTTGGTGGATTTAATCTTTATATCGATGGTGATGTTCCCTTAGGAGCAGGTCTATCTTCTTCTGCCGCTGTAGAATGTGCTACGACTTTAGCTTTAAGTGAGCTTTTTGAGTTAAATATTCCACGTTTGGAGATTCCAAAAATTGGACAATTAGCCGAGCATACTTATGCAGGAGTAAAATGCGGTATTATGGATCAGTTTGCTTCTACGTTTGGTAAAAAGGATCAGGTATTAAAGCTCGATTGCCGTTCTTTAGAATATGAATATGTTCCTCTGATATTGGATGGTTATACAATCATTTTACTGAATACAAATGTAAAACATGCATTAGGAGATACTGCGTATAACAAGCGTGTGGAACAATGCAAGCAAGCTATTGATTGGGTTAAGGAAAAATATCCTGAGGTTGTCAATATGCGTGATGTGTCGGTTTCGATGTTGGATGAAATGGTGAAAGATAGAGATGCTGAAGTATATACAAAAACACGTTTTGTCGTTGAAGAAAGCGAACGCGTGCATGAGGCATGTGAGCATCTGAAAGCTGGTAATTTAAAAGCATTAGGACAAAATCTATTGGAGTCACATCATGGTTTGAGTCAAGAATATGAAGTGAGCTGTGCTGAGTCAGATTATTTGGTGGATTTTATCAAACAGTTTCCTGAGGTGCTGGGGGCAAGACAAATGGGGGGTGGTTTTGGTGGCTGCACGATTAATCTTGTGAAAAATAATTTTGTTGCCGCACTTATCGAGAAGATCTCACCAGAATATTTCGCGAAATTTGGTAAGGAATTGACCGTAATACAGGTGAAAACAGATGATGGTACATCTGTTTTGTAATCAATAATCAAAAAAAAGGTTTCTATTTAATGATAGATACCTTTTTTTAGATCGTGTACTCATATGGCAAATGCTATTATACCATTTCTTTTAAAAGCTTTAAAGCATAACTAATACTATTCACATTACTTAAAGCCAGCCTAAGTTGCTTTTTGATTTCTTTTAAATTACTAATCTCTGGGTGCTGCTGAACAAAAGCAAGCACTCTTCCAAATTGATCCGATTCGAAATAAGTTGATTTTGGATTGTTAACGAAATATCCTTTTAAAGTGTTTTTCTTGTAGGATATTTTTTCAAATCCAATCTGCTTTCCAAACCATTGTAGGCGTAAAGTATTAAACAATTCAAAGACTTCATGTGGTATCGGACCGAATCGGTCTTCTAATGATACTGCGAAATCTGTCAGTTGGTCTTCATTTTCGAGTTTCGATATTTCCGTATATAGGTTATATCGCTCACTAATATTGGTTACATATTCATCAGGTATCAATACTTCCATATCGGTGTCGATCTGCGTAAAGGAGACATATTTGTGGTCTTTATCATCGGCAAAGACATCTGAGAATTCGTCTTCTTTTAATTCCTGAATTGCTTCATCAAGAATTTTATGATACATCTCAAAACCAATTTCGGCAATAAACCCAGATTGTTCTCCACCTAATAAATTTCCTGAGCCACGAATATCAAGATCGCGCATAGCGACATTAAATCCTGCCCCTAATTCTGAAAACTCTTCGATTGCTGATAATCGTTTATAAGCCTCTGGAGTAAGTGTCGATAATGGAGGGCTAAGTAGGTAACAGAATGATTTTTTATTTGAGCGACCTACACGTCCACGCATCTGATGAAGATCGCTTAGACCAAACATATGCGCATGGTTAATGATGATGGTATTGGCATTGGGAATATCCAATCCGGCTTCGATAATGGTTGTGGCAACCAATACATCAAAATCGTGATTGATAAACTTAAGCATAACATCTTCGAGATCATCACCTTCAAGCTGTCCATGCGCTATACCTACGCGTGCATTAGGGACTAATTTTTGAATCATAGCACCTAGTTGCTTAAGATCGGCAACACGGTTGTGAATAAAGAACACTTGTCCACCGCGTTCCAGTTCAAAGGATACTGCTTCCTGTATCAATGTTTCATTGAATACATGCAATTCTGTTTGAACAGGTTGACGATTGGGGGGTGGCGTGTTGATTAAACTCAAATCTCGCGCCCCCATCAGCGAAAAGTGTAATGTACGGGGTATAGGGGTTGCGGTTAATGTCAGTGAATCGACATTGGCACGTAATAGTTTTAATTTTTCTTTAACGGAGACTCCAAATTTTTGTTCTTCATCAATGATCATCAAGCCCAGATCTTTAAATTTAACATCCTTACTTACTAGGCGATGAGTACCGATGATAATATCAATTTTCCCCTCAGCTAATTTTGCCAATGTTTCTTTAATTTGTTTTGCTGTTTTAAATCTATTGATATAATCTATGGTACACGGTAGATCTTTGAGGCGTTCAGTAAAAGTTCGGTAATGCTGATGTGCAAGAATCGTTGTTGGTACAAGTACTGCAACCTGCTTGCTGTCTGCAACAGCTTTAAATGCTGCTCGTATAGCAATTTCCGTTTTTCCAAAACCAACATCACCACATACTAGACGGTCCATCGGATGTGGCGATTCCATATCACGTTTTACATCTGCAGTAGCTTTTTCTTGATCTGGTGTGTCTTCATAAATAAAAGAAGCTTCCAGCTCATTCTGTAAATAAGAATCCGGACTAAAGGCCGTACCGGTCTGTGCTTTACGTTTCGCATAGAGCATGATCAAGTCTCGGGCAATGTCCTTGACTTTTTTCTTTGTGGTTTTCTTTAGCTTGTCCCATACATCTGTTCCCAGTTTATTCATTTTTGGAATAGAACCTTCTTTTCCTGAATACTTGGAAATCCGATTTAAGGAGTTGATGTTTACGTACAGAAGGTCATTGTCAGCATAACTCAATCGGATCATTTCCTGAGATTTGCCATTGACTTCCACTTTCTCAAGTCCAGCATACTTTCCGACACCATGGTCGATATGGGTAATATAATCACCTGGTTTAAGATCTCGCAGATCTTTTAACGTGATGGCCTGACTTTTTTCATAACCTTTTTTTCGCTTGTACTTATAATATCGATCAAAAATTTGATGATCTGTATAGCAGGCTAATTTGACATCATCGTCCCTAAATCCTTCTCTGAATCCTTTATGGACAGGAATAAAGGTAACTGTTTTGTCGAGATCTTCTAAGATTTTATATATCCGCTCTATTTGTTTAGGCGAATCTGAGAAGATTAAATTTTCGATTTTATTTTTCTCATTCTCTTTAAAATTATGGATCAATAGATTGAAATCTTTATTGAATGAGGGTTGTGGGTGGATATCAAATTTGATTGTCGTTTCGGCTTTATAGAAGAATTGTTTTCCGAATTCGACGATTGGGAAATCAAAAAGGAGTGCATTGAAATTCTTTTCGTCAGAGAATCCATAGGCGGGATTTATCCACTCTGAATTGTCTTTCTTTTCTTTTTCTGATAAAGCATTCCAAAACTCGGTTGCTTTTTTATTTCCATCTTTTATCGTATCCAATGTGAACTGAACATCTTTTATCCAAACAACTGCATCTTTGTCAATATACTCCAAAAGGGAAATATTTTGCGCACTTAAGAATTTAGCCTGCACATTGGGGACGATGGTTACTTTATGAATTTTTGATACAGACAGTTGGGATTCAATCTCAAATGTTCGAATGCTTTCAATGTCATCTCCAAAAAATTCTATTCGGTAGGGAAGATCATTAGAGAAAGAGAATATATCGACAATTCCTCCTCGAATGGCGTACTGTCCAGGCTCGTAAACAAAATCTACACGGTCGAAATCGTATTCAAATAGAAACTCATTGATAAAGTCTATACTTAATTTGGTGTTTTCGGTTATTTCTAACGTGTTTTTCTCCAGATCACTTCTATTAATTACCTTTTCAGCAATTGCTTCTGGGTATGTAACAACCATTTTTGGTAATTCGGAAGTATGATTTAGTACATTTAATGTTTCTGCGCGTTGTAAAACATGTGTTGCATCAAGTTGTGTAAAATCAAAAGGTTTACGGTAGGAGGCGGGAAAAAATAATACCTGTTTATCCAGAAGGCTTTCCAGATCACTTAAGAAATAAGATGCATCTTCATGTGTTGGAAGGATAAAGAGGTAGGGGCGTTCTTGTAGGGTATAACTCGCTACTGCAACAACGGCATCAGATGAACCGATAAGGCCTCTTAAATGGACTTTTGGATTTTTAGCTTGTATCGCTTTTGTCAAAGTTTGTGTCAACTCACTTTGACCGTATTTTTCTATAATTTCTTTAATTCCCACGCGTTCACTAATTTGGAATATTGCGAATTTAGTTAAAATGATGGGTTGTTACAAAATAAGCTTTTGCTATCTGCTATAAATAACCAAAAAAATTAGTAAGGTCACATTGTCATTGGTACTGGACGGTGTTGTAAAACTGTATTATAAGTTTGTATTTACATTTAATACTTTTATATAGTCTTTTAATGCTGTAGCATTTGCTGCATCAAGTATTTCTTGGAAATGCTCTCTATAGTCAAACTGATGGTCCTCATGAATTTTTTCATATTTTGACACAGCATGTTTTATTCTGCCAGCTATATATTTTTGAAGTTTATGTGCGGCAGATTGGTAAGATGAACCAAATAACGATGGGTACATCATGATGGCTCTTTCTAAAATGTAAATACGAAATTCTACTTCACTCAATTTATCTTTTGTAATTTTTTCGTGCTCGTTAACCATGCCGCTGGCTTGTTTTACCAATTTGCTTAATCCTACGAAATTACTCATACTTGGCGTATTGTACACTTGTGATTCACCTATGTCAAAAAGTTTCTGTAGCTGTTTTCTCAGATGTTCAATGCGCTGTTCTAAGTCAGATTCATCTTCTAAAAGCTGAAAATGTAGTTGTTTGATTAGCATTTTATCTTTACTAATCAATCGGAGTAATAACTTGTCTTTTTCCTTTAAGGGAAGGTTAAGTACAGCTTTTTTTAATTCGGGATCTTGATGAATTGACATGATTTAAAGATAGGTGAAAATTAATGATTTTTAAAATTAGTAACGACGATGTATGCCCTTCCTTAAAAAGCGGTTGGTTAATTGTTCATCCTGATGTTACTATAAAATCAAAATTTTAATAACATTATTTTAATAGACCTTCTTGACGTACTACATCTAAAATTATTTATATTTGTAGATAAATACCTACATCCTAATAATCTTCCATTGATTTGAAACTGCTAAATATATTTTTCTGTACGTTAGTTTTTGCGAATACGGCTTTTGCGGATTCTATTAAGCTTGAGGATTTGTTTTCCAGTAAGAGTCGGATTGAATATTTAATCAAACAAGAGCGGGATTTTGGGACTGATACTATTGCTTTAAAAAATTTTTTAAAGCCTATCATTTCTTATTCGAAGATATATGATGATGAGTCCTTGCTCATTGCATACGATAATATGCTTGCAAGAGGATTTGCCAATGTTTATGATTCGGCCAATGCTAGAAGTACAAATCTGTATTTAACTGCGATAAAAAAAGCAAAAAATAGCAAAGATAAAGAACTTGAATTTTGGACAAAAGTCAATTATGGGTTTTATCTGTATGATTTGCATAATTATACGGACGCATTTCCAGTTTTCTTAGGTCTACGCGACTTACTGCCTCAGATATCTCTGAAAAAACTTCCTAATCCTGATATTTCCCTACGTAATATGGCTTATTTTTTTGGTAGTATCGGTGATGCTGAGGCTAATATGGAATATCTAAATCTTGCCCGTAAACATGCAGCACCTCAATCCAGAGAAATGGGAAGTATCCTTGATGCATTAGGTACGGCATATCTGAAATTGGCAGATACTGTAACAGCATTTCGTTATTTTAAAGAAGTGGAGTCACTGTCTAAACTTAATGGTGACGAAGTTCGATTGGGTAAGGCACTTGGTAATCAGGCACTCATTTATCGGGGGAAAGGGGATTTCGGAAAAGCAGTCGATTTAGTATTGGAAGACCTTGTTTATTCTGAGCGCAATAGTAGTAATCAGAATACCATGTACGCTTATATCTTATTGGCTCGGATTTATGTCGATCAGGGTAAATTAGACCTCGCTGAGAACGCGATCAAGCGAGCTAGTAATTACGCTACTCAAAAAGTGTATCTGAAAAAATCTGAAAAGGAGATTACGGAAGTTAGTTTACAAATTGCTGTAAAGCGGCAGGATGACCATAGCGAACTTTTAGCCAGGAGGAGACTGATTCAGATTAATGATAGCTTACAGCTGTGGAATAGCGATGAGAAACTGCAACAATTAAAATGGCTGGCGGATAAACAGAAATATATTCATAGAATAGAACTGGGCAAAGAACAATTCGAGAAAGAATTGTTTAAAAAGAGAGCGTATAGTATTGTTGTTGTATTATTATTGGCGTTATCGATAAGTTTGTATTTTCTTTTTAACAGAAAACTGAAGGTGCGTAGAATTATCTATGAGAGGCGTGTATTAGGCCTGCAGATGGAAAAGTATTTGTCTGACCAAAAGCTAATGGAAGCAAATAATAATTTATCTTCTTTTACTATATATCTAAAAGAGAAGAATGAGTATATCGCTAATTTGAAAGATGAAATAGAAACTGTAAAACAAACTTCTTTTTCTGTTATTGAGAATGAAAGGGGGCAACTACAAGCATTGTTGGAATCCCATTTAATGACTGAAGATAAATGGAGTTTATTTAAGGAAGCTTTTGTGAAGGAGTATCCGCTTTTTTACAATGATATCCTTAGAAAATTTCCAGAATTGACTGAATCAAATCTGAGATTCATATTTTTAGGTAAGTTAGGCTTAAAAAATAACGAGATATCTAATTTATTGGGCGTGACTGAGGATGCTGTGAAGAAAGCTAAACAGAGATTGAAGAAGAAAATAGGGGAAGACCGTTACACCGTATTGTCTTCGAATTTAAAATCGTAGCGCTGTCATAGGTGATCTCCACTTTCAAAGTCAAATATCTGTTTATGGATAAAAAATAAAAGGAGTTAACACTAAACGTTAACTCCTTTTATTTTTTTAATCGATTGGATTTTCCTGCAGGTATTTCTCCCACTTCCAAGCGCTATCCATCATTTCGAAGATGCCTAATTGTGCTTTCCAATTTAACTCATTGGTTGATTTTGTGACATCGCCATATACCTTGACGATATCGCCTTCACGACGTGGTCCTACGACATAGTTTAGTTTTTGGCCTGAAGCTTCTTCAAAAGCTTTTATAGCTTCTAAAACAGAATATCCATTTCCTGTGCCTACATTAAATACATCGTACTTTCCTTTAGGATTTCCTTTTTCCAATAATTTGATTGCTGCAACGTGTGCTTTTGCTAAATCTACAACATGGATAAAGTCACGTACACAGAAACCGTCCTTTGTATCGAAGTCATTTCCAAAAACAGTCAATTTATCGCGTTTTCCTATAGCTGTTTGGGTAATGAATGGGAGAAGATTTTGAGGAACTCCTAATGGTAATTCGCCAATTAATGCTGACTCATGTGCTCCTACAGGATTGAAATAACGTAATGCAATAATATTAAAATTGTCATATGCATTTGCAGTTTCTTCTAATATTTCTTCTGCAATCTGTTTGGTGTTACCATATGGAGAAGTTGCTTTTTTTACTGGGGCAGCCTCGTCAACAGGTAAGTAATCAGGTTCTCCATAAACTGTACAACTGGAAGAGAAGACAAAGTTTATCGGCTTTTCACGATAAGCTTCTAAAAGATTGATTAGGGAAAAGAAGTTGTTGTGATAATATTTTAATGGATTCTGAACGGACTCACCTACTGCTTTAGATGCCGCAAAATGAATGATACCGTTGATATCTGGATTGTTTTTAACAAATTCTAAAACTTTGGTGTCATCACATAGATCAAACTGATGAAACTCAGGCTTTATACCGATGATTTTTTCAATTTGATCTAACATTTTGATGCTAGAATTAGATAAGTTGTCAACGATAACCGGTGTATAGCCTGCATTATGTAATTCAACAACTGTATGCGAACCAATATATCCTGTTCCGCCTGTTACAAGTATTTTGCTCATTGTTTATAGTTATAATATGTAAAGTCTTTGTGATCTAAATGCTCAGTTGATACCTATCGATAATATGTCATCGTTTTTTTAATCTCACCACTTCGGTTATTAAAATTCGTTTCCCAGCCTTATTTTCTACTTATTTCCAACAATTAGAAACGGGTTTAATATCTTTGACGAATATAAGTATTATTTTACGAACATGCGTCTTCTTTATTCTTTAGGAATCCATCTTTATGGGCTTTTATTACGCTTAATAGCGCCTTTTCATCCGAAAGCAAAGCTTTGGGTAGAGGGGCGTAGGGACTGGTATGCACGCATGAATCAAACGGTTGAAACGGGTCAAAATCACATCTGGTTTCATTTTGCTTCTTTGGGTGAATTTGAGCAGGGAAGGGCTGTTTTGGAAGGGATAAAAAAAGATTTCCCCTTAAAAAAAATTGTTATTACTTTTTATTCTCCCTCGGGATATGAAGTTCGTAAAAATACAAATTTAGCAGATTACGTTTTTTATTTACCTGAGGATATAGCAAAAAATGCAAAACTGTTTATTGATCTGATTAATCCTGAGTTTGTAGTTTTTACAAAATATGAGTATTGGTATCATTATTTTTCTGAGCTGAAAAATAGACAGATACCATTATTGATGATTTCTGCCATTTTCAGGCCTGATCAAATTTTCTTCCAGCCTTATGGCGGTTTTTTTCGAGAGATATTGAGTGCTGTGACTTATTTTTTCATGCAGAATGAAGAAAGTGTTCATTTATTGAAAGAGCATGGATTTAGAAATGTTGGGTTAACAGGGGATACGCGATTTGATCGTGTAGTTGAATTGCCTAAGCAGAGAAAACAGATCGATGAGGTTACGCAATTTGTCGCAGAATATCCAGTTTTGGTTGCGGGTAGTACTTGGCAAGAAGATGAGCAGTTATTAAAAGATTTAATGTTGGAATTTCCGAAGTGGAAGCTGATATTGGCTCCACATGAAATTCATGATACTCATATAAGGGCAATTTTAGCGTTATTTCCTGATGCTTTACAATTCTCTAAATATGTTTCGTATGCTGATGAAAGAGTAGCACATGCTCAAGTGTTGATTATTGATAATATTGGCATGTTGTCGTCGCTATATGGTTATGGAAAGATGAGTTATATCGGCGGAGGCTTTGGAATTGGTATTCATAATACATTAGAGGCTGCTACTTATGGTATTCCCGTTATATTTGGTCCTAAATATCATAAATTTCAAGAGGCTAAAGATCTGATTGAGCAAGGCGCTGGGTTTTCAATTCAAAATCGGGAAGAACTGTATAAAGTGTTTACATGTCTGCAGGATAGTGTAAAAAGAGAATATTCCGGGAAACAAGCAAAATGTTTTGTGCAGCAGCATGCTGGTGCTACTGCAATTATTATGAAATATCTTTATTCTTCTAAATTATTGAAGTAAGGTGATTATGAGAAATATGATCGAACTTTGATCATCTAGTCTACAATAAACAGTTCTGACATAATGTGATCGGCCATGAGTTTTCCTGTATCTGTAAGGGTCAGTTGATTTTCCACTTGAGTTAACTGCTTGTTGTAGATGAACTCTTCAGCATTGTTCAATAATTGTTTTTTGACCTCTGCTCCGAATTTATCTTCCACTATTGTGAGATTAATACCCCACATCGTCCTTAGTGAGGTCATCGTATATTCATTGATACGATCTAAGGCTGATAATTCTTCAGTTTCCAAAGGAAGTACTCCTTGGGAGATATCGTGTATATATTTGGCATTATTCGCGATATTCCATGAACGTGATGTACCATTAAATGAATGTGCAGATGGACCTATACCTAAATAATGCTTTCCTTTCCAATAGTTCGTATTATGCTTTGCATACATCCCATTTTTAGCAAAATTGGAAATTTCATATTGTTCAAATCCTGCAGTTGTTAATCGATCAATCAGCATCAACATTTGATCAGCCGCTTGATCGCTATCTATTGCTGTTGCTTTTCCTGTTTTGATCATATGATCGAGCGCTGTTTTCTTTTCTACAGTCATCGAGTAGGATGAGATATGTGGAATCTGAAAATCCAGTAGCTTTTGCATATTCATTTTCCACTTTTCATCGGTTAATAATGGAAAGCCATAGATCAGGTCACAGGTTATATTTTCGAATCCAGCATCTTGAACCCGCATAATACAGGATTCGGCTTCTTCTTGATTGTGTGCCCGGTTCATCCATCTTAGATCTTCTTCAAAAAATGATTGAATGCCGATACTAAAACGATTGATTTCTGTTTGCCGCAGTTTCGCTACTTTTTCTCGCTTAAGATCGTCGGGATTAGCTTCTAAGGTAATCTCAACATTGGTGTCAATCTCGAAATGCTGCGATACTTTGTCAATCAGTCTGGAGATATCTTCCGCTTCTAGTATAGAGGGGGTGCCACCGCCAAAGTAAATGGACTGAATATTTTTGTATTCCAGATAATCAGCTCTAAGTTCCACTTCCTTGTATAGCATGCTGAGCATTTCGTCTTTATATTTCAGTGACGTGCTGAAGTGAAAGTCACAGTAATGACAGGCTTGCTTACAGAATGGAATGTGAAAGTAGATCATGGGTACGTTTTATATGAAGGCAAAGGTAAAGGAAAATCCATATTTAAATGGATTTATTCTATTTCTTTGGTATACTGTTGCATGTTTTTATGAACTCTTCTTTTGATCCGATCGCGTAGATTACGGGGAGCAATAACCTCTATATTCTCGCCAAAGCCCAATATTTCTCGTTCCAGTTCAAAGTTTAAAACGACATCAAGACGAATCATGATACTACCATCATTATTTTTATCGATGATCTGTTGAGAGCTGTGTAATGGTTTGGTCTCTACATAAGGAGCATTGAAACTGTCAATTTTTAAAATTACTTTTTGCCCTCGGTCTTTGTGGCTTTTTGTTACGCCGATTGTATCGGCAAAGTAACGATCGAAATCAATTCCATCATAGGCTATGAAACCATTTTTTGCCATTTCATCAATATCTACAATACGATCAAGGGCAAGGTTGAGTAATAATTTTCCTTTTTTTGGTTTACAGATTAAAAACCACCTATTTCGGTATTCTTTTAAAAGGTATGGGTAATAAACATCTTGCGTTGGTGCAAGCGACTTAAATGATTTGTAGGTGATAAGTAAAGGTATTTCTTCGAGGATGGCATGATGTAAGGTACTGATCCAGTTCAAACCTTTCAGTAGCTTATTACTTTCCATTTGCACGACAGGTTTTTGAATTCCTACGGATTTAATGAGTGTATTTTCTAAACGTAAGATCATATCACTCATCTCGTCAAAATAAGAAAATCCATTAAGATGCTTGAGTAAATCCACGGCTTCTTTCATCTTCTTCATATCTAAGGAGGTGATGGGTGAATTACTGATGCTATATTTTGGATCACTATAGCTGTAAAATTTCCGATCTGTCACAATGATTGGAGCATTATATCCTAACTTATTGCTACGCATAAGCTGTATGTCTCCTTGAATCGTTCTTTTACTTATCCCATTATGGATACCTTCCAGTTCGTAAAGGGCATTGGATACTTTTTCAATGAGATCTTCTAACGTCCATTTGCGATGACGTTGACATAAACAACTGTCTATGGTTTTGTAGCGTATTAATGCAAGTTTATTGGTGGACATCTTCTTTTTGATGAAATTTTACAAAGTTAAATGTACAAAATTCATTTTTACTGCGCAATGTATTTGCGCATGAAGTTTTTTGTTAAGATTTTTTTTATATATATTCAAATTTATAAATTTGATTTTCAGTTATATATGTATTTTTTGTATTGTTTTTTAAAAGTATTTTTTGCTACGCAGTAAGGTTGCGTGATTAGGTGTGCACATTTGTAATGTCGATCAAGACAAATAGTTCTTTGAGAAATTAAGCGAATAGCTTTTAAGATATATACCTGAAAAGGTGTATGACATAGTGGATTATTTTAAAGTCCTCGTCTCCTGTTTCTGTATAGCAGGGTAGTATTATTTCAGTTGAAAATAATATGCTGACTTAAAAAACTACTATTGTCTCATGTTGGGGTCGTAGGTTCGAATCCTACCTCCATCTCGAACGGAGTAACTCAGGGGGTAGAGTACAACAAAAAGGTGGGTTCGAATCCCACGCACATCTCAAAAGTGTGTCCATCGGTTGGAGGAACGAAAGTTCCATGTTCAAGTTTAAACTTTCTTTAAAAAAGTTTCCACTTAATAAGCGCTTCGTCTCTCGTTTGGTTTTCTCTTTTTGTGAAAAGGGCAGACAATTGAATGGGGTCTTTGTAGTATAAAATAGGTTCTAAAGGCAACAATAGGGTTGAGGATAGTGGAATACTTAAAAGTAATACAGGAATGGGCTGTATTTTATTTAGGGATAAGCTGTCATCATTTTATTTTTCTTTTAGCCCACTTTTATATTCCGGTCATATTCAATAAACAGGAATCGAAGCGTTTATAAATAATAGGATGATCTTTTTGATCGCGAGAAAATGTTAGAACAATAGTATATTCTGATAAAACACAGTGTTTTGTGTTGGGGAAGAGTATAATAAAAAATAAAATTAGAAATGAAAAGAGTAAGTATAGATATCAATCAATTGGGATTAGTTGTTAAAAAAAATCGTTATATCCGCGTAGTGCCTGCTGGAAAATACTGGCTAGGTTTTGGTGAAAAACTGGAATTATATGATTTGTCGAAGCCTTTTCCAGGTAGCTTGGATGTCGATGTATTGATGCAGCTTGCAGGTTTTTCGGAGCATGTGGAATTGGTGGAAGTTTCCGATAATGAGATCTGTCTGGTTTTTGTTAACAACAACTATAAGCAGGTACTAGCAGCGGGCAGGCATGTTTTCTGGAAGGGTTTATTAACCTATCATTTTCAAAAGGAGGATATTACTGATATAGAAATAGGAACGACAGTACATAAGCAACTGTTGGAGAAGCAGACGCTGGCTTACTACGTACGGCAGTTTAAGTTGGAGCCTTCGGAAAAAGGTTTACTATTTCTTAATGGAGCATTTTCAAAGATATTGGAAGCGGGTACATATTACTGGTGGAAAAATGCGACATCCATCAGTATTTCAAAAGTAGATATACGATTGACGACTATGGATATTGCTGGTCAAGAGATTTTGACTAAAGACAAGGCGCAGATTAGGATTAATTTTTCGATACAGTACCAAGTTGTGGATGTACTGAAAGCAATGCTTGAAAACAAAGATTTTGAGAAGCAGTTGTATATGTTGATGCAATTGGCATTACGTTCTTATATAGGTCGAATGACTTTGGATGAACTGATGGACAATAAATCTGCAATCAACGCACATGTGCTAGAGGAGACTGCTTCACAGGTTGAATTGCTGGGTGTCAAGGTATTTCATGCCGGTGTTAAAGATATCATCTTGCCAGGCGATATCCGAGAGATAATGAATCAGGTACTGGTCGCGGAAAAAAAAGCTCAAGCCAATATCATCACGCGGCGTGAAGAAACTGCTTCTACAAGAAGCTTGTTGAATACAGCGAAATTAATGGAAGATAACGCGATGTTGTTTAAATTGAAAGAGATGGAATATGTGGAGAAGATTGCAGAAAAAATAAACAATATTTCGGTTTCGGGTAATGGTCAGATTGTGGATCAGCTGAAGCAGCTGTTTGTGAAATGATAGAGTTATCGTTTTATTTTAGCGTAAAACGGAGGTATAAATAAAGAGGTGCAGGGGACAGCGGTAAAGAGGTGCTGTTCCTTGCTTAAGAGAAATGAATAACCGATGTGAAAGATTGTCAATCTGTAAGCAATGGTTTCAGTACAATGGATTTGAGTAAGATCATGATGGAAAATAAAAGAATAAATGGCAATGACTTAATTGCTTTAGGCTATGAAGAGAATTTTGCTTTAGGTGAAGCATTGAAAATTAATAAAAAGAGATTAGGGTTTACCCGTGAAGAGATGTTGTTGAAGTTTGCAGAAGTATTGGCCACTCCGGATAGCTATTTGGAGGATGGGCTATTCAAGTCGCTAGCGTCAGCACTTTTAAATGTTGATGAAGTAGCTAAAGCTACGATTTCTTTAAAGGAGGGGAAACAACAATACACTATTTATGGTGAGTCACAGATTGAAGAGGGGGCATTGCGCCAGATGGATCTAGCGATGAAGCTTCCTGTTGCAGTTGCAGGAGCATTAATGCCCGATGCGCATCAAGGATATGGTTTGCCAATTGGTGGGGTATTGGCTACTCATCATGCTGTCATTCCTTATGGTGTGGGTGTTGATATCGGTTGTCGAATGGCATTGTCAATTTTTGATGTACCCGAAGAGCATCTTTATCTGCATCATGATTTATATAAGAAAGTGATTATGGATAATACCAAATTTGGTGCTGGACATGGTTATTTAAAACATGAACGTGTTGACCACGCTGTATTAGCGAATAAAGCTTTTGAAGCGAATGATTTTATTCGTCAATTAAAGGATAAGGCTTGGACGCAGTTAGGCTCTTCTGGTGGGGGAAATCACTTTGTTGAATTTGGGGTCATGGAGTTTAAAGAAACAGATCGTACACTTGGTATTGAGAAAGGTCGATATGTGGCTTTATTGACGCACTCGGGATCTAGGGGATTGGGCGCAACTATTGCCGATCATTATACTAAATTGGCTAAAAAGCTTTGTTCTTTACCTTATGAAGCTCAGAATTTGGCTTATATGAGTTTAGATACTGCGGAAGGGCAAGAGTATTGGTTAGCGATGAATCTTGCTGGTGATTATGCTTCGGCTTGCCACGAGGTAATACATGAGAAAATCGGTAGGGCATTAGGTGCAGAGCGATTGGCGATGATCGAAAATCATCATAATTTTGCATGGAAGGAGTTACACCAAGGCGAGGAGGTGATTGTGCATCGGAAGGGAGCAACTCCTGCCGCGAAAGGGGTGCTGGGTATTATTCCTGGATCGATGGCCACTCCAGGTTTCTTAGTACGAGGGAAAGGAAAAGAGGAGGCAATTCATTCGGCTTCTCATGGTGCTGGACGTTTGATGAGTCGTACGAAAGCTATAAAAACCATAGCCCGTAAAGATCTAAAATCCATGTTGTCGGATAATGGTATCACTTTAATCGGTGCCGGATTGGATGAAGCACCAATGGCTTATAAAAATATTCACGAGGTGATGGCTGCGCAAGAAGATCTGGTAGATATTATCGCGAGTTTCTCTCCGAAGATTGTGCGCATGGCTGATGATGGAAGTCGGGAAGATTAACATAAAAATAAGAGGCCGGTTTATTAACCGGCCTCTTATTTTTATGTTATTTCTTTTCCCAGATATTGTCGTTGGATTCAATATCTGCTAAGCGTAGCGATGGATCAATGATTACTTTTGCTGGTTTTTTTGTTAAATTGATCTCATAGGATGGCTGTGTCCAGTTCCAGTCTTCCAATGTTGTTCTTTTAATACCTTCGTATATCTTGAAGTTTTCCGATGGCTTTTCGCCTCTCATTTCACGTAATGGGATATAGAAAAGTTCTTTTGTGCCATCTTCATATGTTACTAATAGATCAATAGGCATTGCAAAGTCGGATTTGTTCTGTAAGATAATTTCTTTATCGGTAACCGTTTTGATTGCATAATCAATCTTACGAGTTGTGTTTATAAAGAGGTTGAAGTACCATTTCAGATTGATTCCTGATATATTTTCTGCAATTCTTTTAAAATCATTCGGTGTTGGATGTTTGAATTTCCATTGTTTATAGAATTCTAAAAATGTTTTGTCCAAGTTATCTTTACCGATAATATAACCCAACTGTACTGCTAGTACCTGGCCTTTGTTGTAAGCTTCATTACTGTATGCATAGTTGGTGTTGTAATAATCGGCAAGTAGGCTTGCAGGTTCTTCTTTTCCTGATAAAGCTAGTTTGTAATATGCACGATAAGCTTCTATTGATGGGTTAGCTTCAATGGCTCCACGTTTTTCAAATAGATTTTGCATGGCAAGTTCTTCTACATAAGAAGTGAAACCTTCGTCAAACCATTCGTCTACGGTTTCATTAATGCCAAATAAGTGCTGGTACCACGAGTGGGCTGCTTCGTGGAAGATGACACCAACTAGGCTTTTTAAATTACGGCCACCTGTAACCAACGTTGCAGTTCCATATTCCATTCCTCCATCTCCTCCTTGGATAATGGTATAATTTGGCCAAGGGTAAGCTCCAAATGTCTTAGAATTGAAATCAAAAAACTCTGTTGCTAATCCAAGTGCTGTTTTCCAATTTGTTTTGACAGAATCGCTTTCTGGAATATATACTGTATAAACATGCACTCCTTGGTTGCTCTTCGCGGAGTCAACAACAAATTTTGGATCTGCAGCCCAAACAAAGTCATGGATGTTTTTAGCAACATAGTGCCATTGGACTTTATTATCTTTTGCTTTAATCCTTGGTTTTCCAACATAGCCTTTTACTTCTGTAGGGTTTTGTAAAACACCGGATGCGCCTAGAATATAATTTTTGTTGATATTGATGGTGATATCAAAGTCTCCAAATGGGGCGATAAATTCGCGTCCAATATACTCATCTAAGTGCCATCCAAATTCATCAAAATGTGCCATTTTAGGATACCATTGCGCCATGGATAAGGCGACTCCTTCTTTAGAATTGCGTCCCGATCTTCTGATTTGTTCAGGGACTTGGGCTTCCCAGTTCATCTCAAATATTGCGGTTTCGCCGTCTTCAATTTCATTAGGAAGGGTCACTTCTAAAATGGTACCATCAACTTTGAAATTGGTGTTGTTACCATTCATCGTTAATGATTTTATTTTTTGATAACCAATTTGTTTTGCTGTTAATGTAGCAATACGGCTCTGGTATTTGGGTTTATCTTTTGTTCCAAGATTAGTGGTCATTCTTTTGTCTGGATCGGCAATGTTTGCCAGTCTGTTGTCCATCATTGATCCTGGTTGAAAGGCGTTGAAATACAGGTGGAAATACACTTTTTTGAGTGATTGTCCTGAATTATTACTGTATTTCAATTGCATATTTCCGTCATATTGATATGTCTTCTCATTCACATCAATGTTCATTTTATAATCTACGGTCTGTTGCCAATAGCCTTTTCGTTGTGCTGTTGCTGTCTGAAAGACGAACAATCCTACGATTAATGTGTAGAGGTATTTCAAATTCATGGTCCAAATTTACAAAAATGATTAGGAATTTGTGGAACTTAAAGAAGTGCTGTTTTGTAATATTTGTTTGATAAAGGGTTGTTTTTACATCTTTCAATTGTTATTTTAGATATATATATAATCAAATTTATATGGAGGAAACCTATTATAAATCTTCAGGAAAAGCTCCGATTGGGGGAGTCCTATTTGCTATTGTTGCTGGATTATGTGCTTCTGTTATTTTAGCTATTGTTTATATTGCTTTGCAATGGTTTATACCACTTGTGTATTTCAATTTTTTAATCACATTTGGATTAGCATATGGTTTATTTTATGTCATTGATGTTCTTCTAAAGATAGGAAAAGTTAGGAACAGGATGATTGCACTTTTGCTTACTTTGGTCTGTACTTTAGTTGCCTGTTATGCGCAATGGTGCTTATTTGTTTCTTTGATGTTTAATGCGGAAGGTACAATGGGAGGCGATATATGGGTGAAGTCTTCCTTTAATTTGGATGGTTTTTTATACTTTCTATTTCACCCAACGGATACCTTTAGCGGGATTCAAGAATTAAATGCAGTTGGAACTTTTTCTCTACAGAAAAATGTTGTGAGTGGCTGGCCTTTGTGGATTTTATGGGGTATTGAGGCGGCTACCATTATTATCTATCCTATGGTATTAGCCTTTTCGGGTAAGACAACTGAACCTTTTTCTGAGAGGGGTAATGAATGGATGAGAAAAAGGGAACTGGAAAAACAAATTGCTTATATCCAAGATAAGCAGATACTCGAACAGAATTTGCAAAAAAAAGATTTTACAAGCCTACAAACGTATCTTCAAAGTGATGATTTGGGTGCTACGTTTGCAACTGTCACGATTTATGAATCTGACGCTGATAATTATCAATATATTTCAGTGGTTAATCATAAATTGGGCACAAATAAAAAGGGCGATATTGTTGATAATAAGACGAATGTCCTTACATACTTCAAGATCCCTGAACGTAGTCTTTAAAAATAGAAAAAGCGGATTAATCCGCTTTTTCTATTTAATAAGCTGGCCATTCTTTTCTTTCCAATCTTTCATGGAACCACTATAATTTTTAATCTTTTTTATCCCTGCTCTATAAAGGAGTGAAGTGGCTATAGTAGCACGATCTCCTGACTGACAGTGTAAATAAAGTTCTTTGTTGGTGTCAATTTTATGAAGATTTTCGGTTAAAGTTCCCACGAATAAATGTGTTGCATTTGGAAGATGTGCAGTTTTAAATTCATTCTCATTGCGAACATCTAGAATTTGTGCATTAGGATTATTTAAAGCATTATTCATTTCTTCGAAATCAATAATTTTCTGCTTTTCAAGAGGTAAGCCAAGTGTCGTTATTGTTTCGGGAGTGATAAAACCAATCGCCTGATCAATACCTATGCGCATTAGTTTTCGTGTAACGTCTTCTAATTGGTCTTTTGAAACAATGAGTATAAAAGGGTTATTATAATCTAATATCCAGCCAGCCCAATTGCTGAATGCTTTGTTATTTTGAATGTTAATGCTATTTGGGATAAATCCTTTTGCAAACTCTATTTTATGGCGTGTATCAATAACTGTTACATTATTTTGATAATGCGATACAAATTCATTCGTCTCTAATTCTTTGTAATTGGGTACGGATGTTAATAATGGACGCTTGATTTTGTTGAGTTTTTTCATCATTGCAAAATACTTTGGTGGTTCTGGCTGCCCACTTAACAGTTCTTCTACAAACCCCACTTCATTATTTCCAAATTGTAATGCCCAGTTTCTTACTTTTTCATATCCGATAGTTGTACTTGGGACTGCGCCTAAAGCTTTTCCACACGCTGATCCTGCTCCATGTGCAGGCCATACTTGGACGAATTCGGGAAGGTTGGCAAATATTTTCAAGGATTCGAACATTTGATGTGCTCCAATTTCTTTTGTGCCAATAAGTCCTGCCGCATTTTCTAATAGATCTGGACGACCCACATCGCCAACGAAGACAAAATCTCCTGTAAATAACATGACGGGTTCGCTCGTTGCTGGAGTATCGGTTAATAGGAAACTGATACTTTCAGGCGTATGTCCTGGTGTATGTAGTACTTTGAAAATAAGATTCCCTAATTTTATTTCATCTTGATGCTTTAACCCGATATGATCAAAATCATACTGCCACTCTGGCCCTCCTTCATCAGATAGATAGAGTTGAGCTCCTGTTAGCGATGCTAATTCTAATGATCCCGAAAGATAGTCGGCATGAATGTGGGTTTCTGCGATATGAGTTATTTTTAAATTGTTTTTTTCTGCAATTGATAGGTATGTGTCTACATCTCTTTTAGGATCTATCACAATTGCTACGCCTTTGGCTTGACAGCCAATAAGGTAACTTGCATGTGCTAATGATGATTCGAAAATGTGTTGGAAAAACATAATTTATTTCTTTATAAATTTATAAACTGACTGATTTCGGTACCTGCTATGGCAATGCCTATTGCTCCAAGAAAGTATCCAAATACTACTTTTAAATTTTCTGGCTTTAATTTCGTTTTCAATTGGAATCCAATCATCAATCCAATCAGTGTGATTCCTGTAAAGATAATTAATATTGCCCAATTGATTTGATCTAAGTGTCTGAAATTGCTGAGTAGACCGAATGTGGCGTTAATGGTAATAATGAATAGGGATGCCGCCGTGGCTTGTTTAATGTTAATTTTCATTAATAATACGAGTGCGGGTACGATGATAAATCCTCCTCCGGCCCCCACCAATCCAGTTAATAATCCAGTGATAAATCCGATGGTTATTAAATGAGCTATAGTATTGCGTACTCTTCCAGAATTATTATTATTATTATTATTATTATTTCTTTTAAGCATTACAAATGCCGAGACTAAAATCAGTACTGAAAAGAAACTCATAATAATCTGATCTTTCGAGATAGTACTCTGATTGATAGGGATACTATTGGGAATATTTGGAAGTATATATTGCTTCGTAATGTACACCGCTAGCAGCGATGGAAGAATAAATAATGTTGTTGTTTTAAAATCAATTTCTTTTTTGTACACGTGTCCAATGGAGCCTATTAGTGATATTATGCTAATGGTAAATAAAGAATAATCAAGTGCCTGGATGGGCTCTATATGAAATAAGTAAACAAATATAGGTAGTGTTAAAATACTGCCGCCACTGCCCATAATACCCATTGTGAGACCTACAGCTATTGCTAATGTGTATCCGAGAATGAGTGATAATTCCATCATATTATTCCTTTTTTTTCAAAGGTATGGCCTTATTAAATCATAAAAGGTAACATAAGTTACCTTTGAGTGTTTTATTTTATTCATTAAAGTAGCCGGATATTATTCCTTTGCAATAGAATCCTCCCTTGGTTTTCTAATGATTTTAATATGCGCGATACCACTACACGAGATGTATTGAGGTCATTGGCAATTACTTGGTGTGTGATGTCAATGTCTTGTGATTGAATGATTGTTGCTTTTTCTTTTAAGTAGTTCATGATCCGAACGTCCATTTGCAAAAAAGCGATGTTGTCGACGGTTGTTAGCATCTCATTGAGTCGATTGGAGTAGCTCTCCAAAATAAAATTTCTCCAGGATTTATAATGCCCCATCCAGCCATCTAGATATTGATTGGGTATCATAGCAACTATAGTGTCGGTATCAGCAATTGCTCTGATTTCACTTTTTTTTGCCCCAACACAACAAGCTATAGACATGGCGCAAGTATCTCCTTTTTCTAAAAAGTATAATAACAGTTCACCTTCTTTTTTGTCTTCTCGAATAATCTTGATGACGCCATCTAATAGAAGTGGCATAAATTTAATATACTGACCAATGTCTATGATTACTTCGCCTGCTTTAAATTTTTTGACGATGGCAACTTGTTCGATTTCTACGATCAATTCTTTCTCAAAAATTCCAGAAAATGCTTGTTGAACTGTGATCATTTGTTAGTGTTTAATGAGGTAACTTATTTCTTAAAAGGCCATATAACCACGTTCCCAGGAGTGCAAATACCAGTACAATTCCCATCGTCCAATATCCTGCTCCTAGGAGTGTAAACATTGGTCCGGGACATGCGCCGGTGAGCGCCCAGCCTAACCCAAAGATTGTTCCTCCAAGAAGGTAGCGTGTGATACTCCTGTTTTTATCTATGAATTGAATATCTTGGCCACTCGTATCTTTGATATTCTTACGTTTGATTATTTGTACAATTATAATTGCTGTGGTTAAAGCTGTACCAATTATTCCATACATGTGAAATGATCTGAATTGGAACATTTCATATATGCGGTACCAGGAAGCGGCCTCTGACTTATACATGATGATACCAAAGAGTATTCCAATTAATATAAATTTTAACTGTTTCATAAGGATTTAGAAAATAAGTGGGAATATAAATTGAACCATGATGATCCCGCCAATAAAAAAACCGATAACGGCAATCAATGAGGGCAATTGAAAGTTGCTCAATCCGGAGATGGCATGTCCTGACGAGCATCCTCCAGCATAACGGGTCCCAAAACCGATTAATAAGCCACCAATGCTTAAGAGTAAAAATTGAAAAAGTGAGCCATCAAATAGAAACAGACGGTCGGGCATATATCCTTGTAGATTTTCTATAATACCTAACGATTGAAGGTCAAGGACACTTTTGCTGTTAATATCAGGTGTGCTCCCATCACTTAGATAGAAATGCGCTATGAATCCCCCGATTATAGTGCCTAGTACTACTAATAGATTCCAAATCTGTGATTTCCAGTCAAACCGGAAAAAAGAGCTTGTTTTACCTGCCCCTGCTATTGAACACATTGTTCTTAAATTATTGGACATCCCAAAATCTTTGCCCTGTTTTAGTAATAAAAACATGATAAGGGCAATCAATGGACCTGATATATACCAAGGCCATGGTTTTTGAATAATTTCATACATAATAATCAATCCTAATGTGACACAAAGTAAAGGAAGAAAAAAGAGAAAGATTGTAACTTTAGTTACAATCTTTCTCTTTTTATGTATTTGTTACATGTCGTAATATTCTATTTTAATGTCTTTTAGTGATTGACAGAGATTCTTGAGATCATCTTCCGATTCGAATAACTTATTTCTCCAAGCTCTGACGTGCGCTCCGGTTTTTAATTTAATGATGATAAGATTGCCTCCCGATCGTCTTAAATTACGCACATAGTCTATGGTATTGAGCGGTATGATTTTATGAGAAGTGGGATCTTCTATTGTTAGAGATTCATTATCAATAGTCCAAACTGTTGGTTTTCTTGAGCATTTTACGGCAATATACAAGACAAGAGGCAATGAAAATAAGGAGCCCATTATTTTTACTACTTCGGATAAAGGCAGTCTCGATACGATGTAAACAAGAGCTAGGACAAATAGCATCATGAGCAACATATATCTGCCCCGGTGTAATGTTGCAATCTTAAAGCTCAATTTTTCCATGTTATATTTTTAATGCAAAGAAACAGAAACCTGAGCTAAAACAAAAATGAGACAAGTAATTGCCTCATTTTATTATTATTATTCTGTTTCCATCTTTTGGACGAATTTTCCTTTATGGTCGATATAAAAAAAATCTTCTCCATTTTCTGAGACTAAAGATAACCCAGAATCGAACGGAGCTGCGTACTGATATTTAATGGGCGTGACAGGTTTGCCTTTTAAATCAATGAATCCATATTTTTCGGTCTGCATACAAAGCCAGAGATTCTCCCCACCGTTTGTTATAAATTCGAAAGCTGCACTAAGTTTTTTCTCCTGATGGTCAACTAGGTAATATAGTTCTTCTTCTGATATGACAGCTGTTCCATTTTGAAATTCGTGAATGAGTTCAAATTTAGTAGGAATGATTATCTTCCCAGTCCTGTCAATGACACCTGATCCAGTTTTTGTTGTTACGATGGCATGTTCATTGTCGAATTCACGGGCATAGCTGTATAATGCAGGAATAATGATATGAGCATTCGTATCCATAAATCCGTATTGGTCATTTTTTGAAAATAATAATGGACCATCTTCCGTTCTTGCTAAGTGTTCATATTGACATGGGATAACTTCTTTGCCTTCAAGATTTAATAGACCATAGCTATTATTAGAATCTACAGCTACGGCATATCCTGCAATGTATTCGTGAATAATGCTATATTTAGCAGGTGTAACTTGATTGCCATCCTCATCGGAGATACCAATGTATCCGGTGTTTTCGTCAAAATAGGATACTCTGTTTTCATCTAATTGAGTAGGTTCAAATGTGAATTGTTCTTCAGCTTTTTCGATAAGTTCAAAATCAGCAGGGATTTCAAATAATGAAGGATTTATTTCTGATGCTGTAACTTTAAAAGCTTGAATTCCCATTTCATAGGCTGATATGGATAATGCCGCGCCGGGGATCTTCTCTAAATAACCATATTCTCCCCAGTACATTTTTGGGAGAGCTTTCGTATACCAGACTTCAATAATTGGATTTCCTTCTTCTGTTTCAATTGGAAGTGTGATGATGGCTTTGTTACAGTTGTAGCCTGCAATTGATTTGGATTCTCCTGTTATAAATTCAACCTGTAGATCAGCTGTTGAGATGGGGTCTTCAGTATCAGTGACAGTTAATTTTCCTGATAACAGCTCCTCCTCATAATAGTTTTCATTATCGTAATCTAATGTATAGGCTTTGTGTTTGTTAAAGTCAGATATCTGAACTGTTTTATCCATAAATTTATTTTCTACTCGTAGGAAGTCGCGAGTGGAATAAAGATCTGCTACAGATTCTGCCTCTGCAACTCCGCCCATATGGAGAGCAAATTGAATTTTATACATTTTCTCCTGTGCATTGGAGATATTAACAAAAATTAATAGCAGGATAAGTGTTTGAAAGTGTTTACTTTTCATTGTTTTTTCTATGAACTGCGAAATTATGCATTTTCTAAATTCTTTTAAGGGGTAAAGTTTGTTGCTGTGATTTTTTCGTTACAGCATTTCTTCAAATTGCTGTTTTAAATCGTTTCTGTATATTTGAAATTCAACCAAAACTAATTCTTTTACAATTCATGAAGAAGACCGCATTATTAATAGTTCTCTGTGTAGCGAAGGTGCTCGCTTTTGCTCAACAAAAGCCAAATATTGTTATTATCATTTCGGACGATCATTCGTACCAGACAATTGGTGCCTATGGTTCTACCTTGGGACATACGCCAAATATTGACAGAATCGCAACAGCAGGTATCCGTTTTAACAAGGCTTATGTAACGAATTCGATCTGTGGACCGAGTAGAGCTACTTTATTAACGGGAAAATATAGTCATAAAAACGGCTTTAAGGATAATGAAACATCAAACTTTGATCATAGTCAAGATTTGTTTGTTAAAGACTTGCAAAAAGTAGGTTATAAAACGGCCTGGATTGGAAAACAGCACTTAGGTAATGAACCTCAGGGTTTTGATTATTTTAGCGTGTTGGTGGGGCAGGGACATTATTTTAATCCGACTTTTGTGAACGCAAATAATCAAAGAGAGACCGTTAATGGTTATGTGTCTGATATTGTTACGGATAAGGCAACTCACTGGTTGGATTCTTTAGATAAAAGTAATCCATTTTGTCTTGTTATAGGCCACAAGGCTACCCATCGTACCTGGATGCCTGATCCGCAAGATTTTGGCAAAAATGATGAAAAGGAATTTCCTCTTCCTGCAAATTTTTATGATGATTATGAGGGACGATTGTCTGCCGGGGGGCAAGAAATGTCAATTGACAAAGATATGCAGATGGGATATGATCTTAAAATGTATAACTCTGTAGCGGCAATGAAGAAGGAAGGCAATTTTTCCCGTATGAATGACGATCAGTGGCGCAAATACTTAGCCTATTATAAGCCTATCAAAGAGCAACTGGATATGAAACAACTTTCTGGAAAAGCTTTGGCAGAATGGAAATATCGTCGTTATATGATTGATTATTTGAATACTGCTGAATCTATGGACCGTAATATTGGTCGCGTGCTGGATTATTTGAAGGAACATGACTTGGAGAAGAATACAATTGTTATTTATTTGTCGGATCAAGGTTTTTATATGGGCGAGCATGGATGGTTTGATAAACGATTTATGTATGAGGAGTCTTTCAGGACTCCGATGATTGCTAAATTTCCTGAAATGATTGCCAAAGGGACGGTATCCGACGCTCAGATTATGAATGTTGATATTGCTCCAACGTTGCTGCAGTTGGCAGGAGTGAAGAAACCCCAGGAGATGCAAGGTCAATCATTTGTTGATGTGCTCACTGGAAAAGATAAACGGGGACGTCAAAATTTGTACTATCATTATTATGAAAATGGAGAACATGCTGTTTCACCTCATTTTGGTGTGAGCGATGGACATTACAAACTGATCCGTTTTTATAAACGTGTCAATTCTTGGGAGTTATATGATCTTACTCAAGATCCATCTGAAATGAAAAATATTTATACTACTGCTCCCGCAAAGATTGTGAAGGATCTGAAAAAGAAATTAAAACGTGAAATCATGAAAGTGGAGGATCATGATGCATTAACTATCTTTAATAAAAAATTATAATGAAATTGGTAAACCACTATATTATTAGTCTGCTGACTTTAGTTGGCTCTGTTGCTCAGGTAGCGGGACAGCAACAGAAACCTAATGTTGTTCTGATCTATGTTGATGATCTTGGATATGGCGACCTAGGAAGTTATGGCGCTACAAAATTAAATACCCCCAATCTGGATGCTTTGGCTTCGGAAGGAATCAGATTTACAAATGGTCATGCTACGGCAGCGACTTGTACGCCGTCTCGATATTCTCTAATGACGGGCAATTATCCATTCAGACAGACAGGTACAGGTATTTTACCAGGTGATGCTAAATTGATTATTCCTCAGGATAAAATAACGTTACCCAAAGTATTTAAAGATGCGGGGTATCAAACCGCTGTGATTGGGAAATGGCATTTAGGTCTTGGAAATCAAGTGGATAAGGACTGGAATGGGAGTGTCAAACCAGGTCCTTTGGAAGTTGGCTATGATTATTCCTTTATTTTTCCAGCTACTGCCGATCGTGTGCCAACTGTTTTCTTGGAAAATCATCATGTACTTGGTGTTAATAAGGCAGATCCGATAATGGTTTCTTATAACAAAAAAGTAGGTAGTGAGCCTACTGGTAAAGAAAATCCGGAGTTGCTGAAGATGAAAAATTCTCTTAATCATGGTCATGATAATACCATTGTGAATGGCATAGGTAGAATCGGATGGATGTCAGGTGGCAAAGAGGCTAAGTGGGTTGATGAAGAATTAACGTTAACATTTGCAGATAAAGCGATCCGTTTTATACAAGATCATTATCAAAAGCCTTTTTTCCTTACTTATAATGCCACCGAACCACATGTGCCTCGTATGCCTGCGACAATGTTTAAGGGTAAAAGTGGATTGGGTTATCGCGGAGATGCTATACTGCAACTGGATTATACTGTTGGACAACTGGTTAAAACATTAAAAGATAATAACGTATACGAGAATACGATTATTATTTTTTCTAGTGATAATGGACCTGTGCTGGATGATGGTTATGATGACGGTGCTGTTAGTCAGTTAAATGGACATAATCCATTTGGACCTTATAGTGGTGGGAAATATTCTGCATTTGAAGCGGGGACGCGTGTTCCATTTATAATCAGCTGGCCAAAAATGATTAAAAAGGGTACTACATCGGATGCTTTAGTTTGTCAGGTTGATTTATTGAGCAGCTTTGCTTCTTTTCTGAATGTTAAATATCCTAAAGGGGAGGCTGTTGATAGTGAAAATACTTGGGAAAGCTTTATGGGTAAAGATCTGGTAGGAAGACCTTATCTAATAAAAGCATCAGGTACTTTGAGTGTATTAAAGGATAATTACAAATATATTAAGGCTGGTAAGGGCGCAAAAAGAAATAGCCTAGTCAATATTGAGCTTGGAAACGACGAGGTTGATCAATTGTATGATCTGCGCACAGATAAAGGAGAAAAAATCAACATTGCAAAAAATAATCCTGAAAAAGTCAATGAGCTGAAAGCGATTCTTGAAAAGGAAATGAATAAATAATTGACAGGGATTAATTTGATAGCTGGTATAAAAAAACGCATTTTTGCAGGATGTCATTTGCAAAAAAAATAATAGAATGGTATCATGATCATCAGCGTGATCTGCCTTGGCGAAATACAAGGGATGCTTATAAAATATGGTTGTCTGAAATTATTTTACAGCAAACCCGTGTAGAGCAGGGCATGCCTTATTACTTGCGGTTTGTGGATCGATATGCTGATGTTTTAGCTTTTGCTAACGCTTCTGAAGATGATATTTTGCATTTATGGCAGGGACTTGGGTATTACTCCCGTGGCCGAAATATGCATAAGGCTGCAGGAATTGTGCGTGATATGTATCAAGGTGAATTCCCTAAATCGTATGTAGAATTAATTAAACTGCCGGGAGTTGGGGAGTATACTGCAGCGGCGATTTCTTCTTTTTCGAATGATGAACAGCAAGCAGTGTTAGACGGAAATGTTTTTCGTGTTTTATCTCGTTATTTTGGTGTAGAGACGGCTATTAATACTCCTGCGGGTAAAAAAATCTTTACGCAATTGGCAAAGGATAATCTTGATCGAGACTATCCGGCATTGTATAACCAAGCGATTATGGATTTTGGTGCTCTACATTGTAAGCCAAAGGCTCCATTATGTGGTGAATGTGAATTGCAATTGGACTGTTTTGCCTATACGCATGGAATGGTGGCTGATTTACCTGTGAAAATTAAAGCTAAGAAAAGCAGAAATCGTTATTTTCACTACTTTATTATTCAAAAGGACAATGAAATTTTAATGTCTAAGCGTGGCGCATCTGATGTTTGGGAGAATTTGTATGAATTTCCTATGATTGAAACTTCTGAGGCTTTAGAAGGGTTGGAAATAACTGCTCATCCAGAGTTTTTAGCTTTATTTGGGCCAGAAGTTACAATAAGTTTGTTGCAACGGAATAAAAAACATGTTTTAAGCCATCAAAATATTTATGCGACTTTCTATAGCGTGTTAAGCTCTAGGGATTTGGAGCAAAAAAAAGTAAATTGGAATTATGTTTTATTAAAAGATTTGGATAAATTAGCTAAACATAAGCTCATATTTTCTTTTTTAGAAACAGCTAAATTATAACCAAATACCTTAAATATTATGTCAGGAGTCAACAAAGTTATTCTAGTAGGCCATTTAGGCAAAGATCCAGAAATTAGATATTTAGACAATAATGTCTCTGTTGCTAGTTTTCCATTAGCAACATCAGAAAATTTTAATCGAGATGGAAAACGTGTAGAGCAAACGGAGTGGCATACAGTTGTTCTTTGGCGTGGATTGGCGGATGTCGCAGCAAAGTATCTGACAAAAGGAAAGTTAGTTTATATTGAAGGACGCTTAAGAACGCGTTCATATGAAGATAAAGAGGGTATAAGACGTTATTCTACTGAAATTGTAGCTGAGAACTTCACCCTATTAGGAAGGAAATCTGATTTTGAACCTCCTACAGCTCCCCCTGCTCAATCTCATGCAGATAAGATTGAGAATAAGGAGGTTGAAGTCGATTTTACAGAGAATGAGAATGATAGTGATCCATTACCGTTTTAGGTGCTGGAATATATTTCGAAAAAGAGCATCTTTTTTAATGATGCTCTTTTTTTGTGATTATTTTTTTGCTCTTGTTACATAAATTTGAACTTCACTTACGAAAACCCTTTATCTTTTATAATATTTTGGTGTATCTTTGAATAATTATGTTGCAAGATAAAATAACGCAGTATACTGAGGAAATTAAGCAATTTGCTCCAACTTCTTCAGCTGATGTAGAAAATTTCAGATTGAAATTTTTAGTTTCAAAAGGTATTGTTAAAAGTTTGTTTGATGAATTTAAAACTGTTTCTGTAGAAGAGAAGCGTGTTTTGGGTATGGTATTGAACGAGTTTAAACAATTTGCTGAAAAAACATACCAAGAGGCTCACGAAAAATTTGGTGCGAATAAATCACAGGCTCAAAAGAGTGAAGGTGATCTTACTTTACCTGGTCAGGGTTTAAAGTTGGGGTCCCGTCATCCACTGTCTTTGGTACGTAAAGAGATTGTTGAGATTTTTAAGAAATTGGGTTTTATCGTTTCTGAGGGACCTGAAATTGAAGATGACTGGCATAACTTTTCGGCTTTAAATTTTCCGCCGGAACATCCTGCTCGTGATATGCAGGATACTTTCTTTATTAAAAAACAAGAAGGGAATGATATTACATTGCGTACGCATACCTCATCGGTACAGGTTCGTTTAATGGAAGCTGGTAAGCCACCTTTCCGCGCTATTATGCCTGGTCGTGTTTATCGTAATGAAGCGATTTCTGCTCGTGCACACTGTTTCTTCCATCAAGTGGAGGGATTGTATGTGGATGAGAATGTTTCTTTTGCGGATTTGAAGCAAACATTGTTTCACTTTGTGCAGGAATTATATGGTGAAGGTACACAGGTGCGTTTCCGCCCTTCCTACTTTCCGTTTACAGAGCCATCTGCTGAGATGGATATTTCATGTACAATTTGTAAAGGTGCAGGTTGCCAATTGTGTAAATACTCCGGTTGGGTAGAGATCTTAGGTTGCGGTATGGTAGATCCAAACGTTTTAGATAACTGTGGTATCGATAGTAAAAAATACTCTGGCTTTGCTTTCGGTATGGGGATTGAGCGTGTCACCAATTTAAAATATGAGATTAAAGATTTACGATTGTTTTCTGAAAATGATGTGAGGTTTTTATCTCAATTTGAAAGCGAAATCATTTAATGATAGAACGAATAGATTATTTAATCACATTATCTATACTTTTAATCAAGAAATTGATTTTAAAAGGTATAGATAATGTGATTTCTTTTTTCATTAATGCAAATAAATATGTGTTTGATAATGAAATTTTATTGATGAATAATCGTATTTTAAACGTTGTGGTTGCTCGACGTTTGGTTCATGTACTTAAATTTTCAAGATAAATTTATGGAAGCAGATAAAATTATTGAATCTATCAAAAGATCTGCTCGAGAGCTATTTCGTAAGTACGGTTATAATAAAACCAGCGTTAATGAATTGGCAAAAAGAGCTAATATAGCAAAAGCGACATTCTATAAATATTTTGATAGTAAAGAGCTGATTCTTCACGCTATTTTAATGGAGTATATTCAAGAGAATGTGAAGGATATTCTGAAAAAGAACGTCGGAGAAGAGGATTTGGCAGTTTTTCTGGGAAATACAATTTTGAAAGTTAGCCGCCTTACTTATACAGTCTGTAATGAATTTGTAGGTTGGGAATTTATTCGTGAATCTGCTAATGCGCAGGAGTATTTAAAAACGCTCTCCGATGATTTAGAATTTTTATTGCTGAGTTCTTTTATTCAAAATGATACCATTGCAGCTTCTATCTCCGAAAAGAAGCTGACTTTCCTTATTAAGACGAGCAAAAACATTGTATTTTCATTTGCATTTACAGCGGTTACAGAAGCAGATGTGCGTAAAAATTTCATTTCTTTTCAAAAGGAAATTCTTCCTTATTTAGTTCACGCAACTATTCATTAAAATTCTGATCAAAAAAGCGTAATTTTGCGCCAATATGAGAAGAAGAAATTCACAAGAAAGATTAGTTTTCAACGATATCGCGATTATTGATATTGCAGAAGAAGGTAAGGGTGTTGGAAAAACAGATGATTTGGTATTGTTTGTTGAAAAGGCAATTCCAGGTGATGTGGTTGATGTTGAATTGATGCGCAAAAAGAAAAGCTTTGGTGAAGGTCGTATTCAGACCTTGAAGAAAGCATCTGAATATCGTGTTGAACCTTTTTGTGAGCATTTTGGAGTATGCGGTGGTTGCAAATGGCAACATATGACCTATGATGCACAGCTGTTGTTTAAACAGCAGTCTGTAGAAAATGCGCTCACACGTATTGGCAAAGTTGATACTTCTTCAATGGAGCCTATATTGGCATCTGGGCAGACGGAATATTATAGGAATAAATTGGAGTACACTTTTTCTAATAAGAAATGGTTGACGACTTTGGATGATAATGTGGAAGATATGAATATGGATGCTCTAGGTTTCCACGTTCCGGGAAGATTTGATAAGATTCTTAATGTTAGTCATTGCTATTTGCAAGAAGATCCTTCTAATGTATTGCGTAATAGTGTTCGAGAATTTGCTGTCGCAAATGCGCTATCATTTTATGATTTACGTGATCATAGTGGCGTGTTACGTAATTTAATCATTCGTATTTCTTCAACAGGAGAATTGATGGTGATCGTGGTGTTCGCTTATCCAGAAGAAGGACAAGTTGAGCTATTAATGTCTTTCATTAAGGATAAGTTTCCGTCAATAACTTCTCTTCTTTATATTATTAATCAGAAAAAGAATGATACGATTTTTGATCAGGAAATAGAGATTTATAATGGACGCGATTTCATCTATGAGGAAATGGAAGGTCTTAAATTTAAGGTTGGACCAAAATCATTTTATCAAACGAACTCTGCGCAAGCTTATGAACTGTATAAAATAACCCGAGATTTTGCAGGCTTGTCTGGTGATGAACTTGTATATGATTTGTATACAGGCGCCGGTACAATTGCAAATTTTGTTGCTAAATATGCTAAGGAGGTTATTGGTGTTGAATATGTGCCGTCGGCAATTGAAGATGCGAAAATCAATTCGGAAATAAATGGCGTGAAAAACACGAAATTTTATGCAGGAGATATGAAAGATGTGCTAACGGCAAGCTTTATTGCTAAACATGGCAAACCTGATGTAGTCATTACAGATCCCCCTCGTGCTGGTATGCATACCGATGTTGTTGCACGACTATTAGAAATGGAATCTCCAAAAATTGTTTATGTAAGTTGTAATGCGGCGACTCAGGCACGTGATTTGACTTTATTGGCTGAAAAATATGATGTGGTTCGTATTAAACCTGTTGATATGTTTCCGCACACACAGCATGTTGAAAATGTTGTTTTATTAAAATTAAAGGGATAGTTATGGAAATAGAAGAGTGGTTTGGGGCATCGAAAAATAATGAAGATGATAGCCAAAAATCAAGTCCCCTAAAGAGTTTAAAGATCGATTTAGATTATTATAGTGATTCGATTAAGGAGATATCTTTAGAAATTATGGCTGAGGGCTTATCTGCGTATCCAATTTTTATAGCGCACCAACATGTTGTTAATGTCGGTGAATTGATTTTAGATCATGTCGAGCTAAAAACAAACTGGAGTATTAACGCTTCTACATTTGAAGAGCTTGTTGAATCAAATATAATTAAAGAGGATAGGAAAGACGCGTTTATCAAAAAGTTTAAGCGTGCACAGGATTTTATGTGTTTGTTAGTTATTGTTCCTGAAGGTGCAAATTTTGTCTTTTATCCTTATAAATAGGAATTCTTAAATATTTAAACTTTTTTAACAATTGATGTGTCAAACTATTATTACTTTTATTTAAATATGTATAGAAAAATAATTTGCCATATCAGTTTGCTTAGCTTCGTGTTCCTGTTTTTTTTAGGCACAAATGTTCAGGCACAACAAATACAGCGTATCTCAGGGATGGTGTTCGAAAAAGGGACTTCATTGCGTCTTCCGGAGGTGAATGTTCGTAATTTGAGGACAAATAAATCTGTTGTGTCCAATTCATTTGGTGTATTTGTAATTGAAGCATCTATTGGAGATAGTTTATCTTTTTCTAAAATCGGTTACGCTGAGGCGAAAACTTTAATTAGTGATCTTAAAGATTTCTATGTTGAATTGCAATCAGGAATTCGACTAGAGACCGTTATTATAGAACGTAAAACTAAGGAAGCGGAATTAAATGAAGCCATGCGTGACTACGGAAAGAAGGGCGTTTATAATGGTGGTAGTAATAAGTTTGGAACCTACTTGGCCAGCCCGGCCACTGCTCTTTATAACCTTTTTGGGCGTGAGGCTAAAAATGCAAAGCGTTTCAGTCGTTTTCTAGACAGTGAAAAAGAACAGTTGCAGGTGGATAAGGTTTTTTCTAAGGACGCTGTCCGAGAAATAACAAAATTGGATGATAAAGATTTAGATTCTTTTATGCGCATTTATAGGCCATCTCCGAATATGGTTGCAAATTGGCAACATTATGATTTTTTGGAGTATGTACAACGTTCTCTTGCTGATTTTAATAAAAATGGCCGTCCAGAGGGGCTTACTCTTCCAGATATTGAAGTAAAAACACAAGAGAAATAATCCATTCAATTTTCTATCTGTTCACTATTGTCGATATTTTTGTTACTAAAATTGGTCTTTATCGGCTATTATTTATTTTTTGGCATTCGGTTTGTTTCATATAGCTGTGGAATCACACTGGAAATATTATTTAAGATATTATAATTATGAAAATGAATAAGAAGTTAGCTGTTTTTGGTCTTACAGTGGCTACATCAGCAATGTTATTTGGGAGTTGTTCAACAATTCAAAATACAAATAATACCACAAAAGGTGGCGTAATTGGTGGGGTTGCAGGAGGTGCATTAGGAGCTTTAATAGGCAACAAGGCTGGTAGTACCGCTATTGGTACTATTGCTGGTGCTGCTATCGGTGGTGCTGCAGGTGTCTTAATTGGTAAGAAGATGGACAAACAAGCCGCCGAGATCGCTAAAACTGTTGAGGGTGCTGAAGTTACTCAAGCGGGTGAAGGTATCGTGGTTAAATTTGATTCAGGTATTTTATTTGATTTTAATAAATCTGATTTGAAAGCTTCTGCGAGAGAAAATATTAAAAACTTAGTCGCGACTTTAAATAAAGAGCAAGGTACTGATATTTTGGTTATCGGTCATACGGATAACGTTGGATCTTTAGATGCCAATCAAAAAGTTTCTGAAAACCGTGCTAATGCGGTTCGTGCATTTGCAGTTTCTCAAGGTTTAGCTTCTTCTCGTATTCGTACGGAAGGACGAAATTTCTCTGAGCCTTTGGAGAGTAATGATACTGAAGCAGGTCGTGCAGCAAACCGTCGTGTAGAAATTGTTATCGTTGCTGGTAATCAAATGAAACAAGAAGCTAAGAGCCAAGCTCAGTAGGTCTGAAAAATATTTTATATTTAAAAAAGCGCTGATGTATCATCAGCGCTTTTTTGTTGGTTTTTATATTCATTTAGGTGCAATATTAATATGACAAACTGTCATCAATTCAATATTTATTCCTAACTTTGTAGTCTTTGAATTTTGAGCTATGTTAGATTTTGCGCATACAACTAAGGAACACGACGAGACGCGTCAAGGTGAAGCCTTATTGATTGAAAATAATGTTTCCAAAGGTAATGGACGTAAGTTATATATTGAGAGTTATGGTTGTCAAATGAACTTTTCTGATAGTGAAATAGTTGCTTCTATTTTATTGGAGACAGGATTTGAAACAACGAAAAACTATCAAGAGGCAGACGTTGTCTTTATCAATACATGTTCCATTCGTGAGAATGCTGAGCAACGTGTACGTAATCGTTTGAAAGAATTTGAATTTGCTAAGAAAAGCAACCCTGGTATGATCGTGGGTGTGTTGGGATGTATGGCAGAACGATTGAAAGCTAAATTTTTGGAAGAAGAAAAGTTAGTTGATGTTGTTGTTGGTCCTGATGCTTATCGTGATTTGCCAAATTTAATTTCACAGGTGGACGATGGAAATCGTTCTGTTAATGTATTGCTTTCGCGTGAAGAAACATATGCTGATATAAGTCCTGTTCGTTTAAACTCGAACGGTATCACAGCATTTATTTCGATTATGCGCGGATGCGATAATATGTGTTCGTTCTGTGTTGTTCCATTTACCAGAGGTAGAGAACGCAGTCGTGATGCTGCATCTATTGTGAAGGAAGCGCATGATTTGTTCAATGCAGGATATCGTGAGGTTACTTTGTTGGGACAAAACGTTGATTCATATAAATATACTGCCCCTACAATTGAAGGGCAAGAAGCAAGTACTCCTGTTAATTTTGCGAACTTATTAGCATTGGTGGCTGAAGTGAACCCGTTATTACGTGTTCGATTCTCGACATCTCATCCAAAAGATATTACTGATGAGGTGTTGCATACAATGGCAAGCTATGATAACATCTGTAAATACATTCATTTACCTGTACAGTCTGGAAATTCTAGAGTATTAGAATTAATGAACCGTACTTATGATAGAGATTGGTATATCAATCGTATTGATGCAATCAACCGGATTATTCCGGGTTGTGGTATTTCAACAGATATCATTACTGGTTTTTGTACAGAAACGGAAGAAGAGCATCAAGATACAGTGAGCATGATGGATTACGTGAAGTATGATTATGCGTTTATGTTTGCGTATTCGGAACGTCCGGGTACATTAGCTGCTAAACGTTATGCTGATGATATTCCAGAAGAAATTAAGAAAAGTCGTTTAACAGAAATTGTTGCGAAACAAAGAGCACATAGTTTTGAACGTTTACAGCAATTTGTAGGTAAAAACCAACGTGTTTTAATTGAGGGTTTTTCAAAACGCTCGGATAAAGATTTTGCTGGTCGTAATGATCAAAATGCAATGGCTATTTTTCCTGTAGATGAACGTTATCAGGCTGGTGATTACGTTACTGTAATGATCGAGTCTTGTACTTCGGCTACTTTACTGGGTAAAATAGTTGATTAATTAGAATATAATAGAGGTCTTTATTCTTAAATTTAGAGGATGGATAATCAAGATATTAAGAATCGATTTGGGATTATAGGTAACTCACCTTTACTTAATAGGGCTATAGATATTGCCCGTCAAGTGGCTCCTACTGATATTTCAGTTTTGATCCAAGGGGAGAGTGGTAGTGGTAAGGAGGTGTTTTCACATATTATTCATCAATTAAGCGCGCGTAAACACGGTGCTTTTATTGCTGTGAACTGTGGGGCTATTCCTGAAGGAACAATTGATTCGGAATTGTTTGGTCATGAGAAAGGTTCTTTTACTGGGGCACATGAAGCAAGAAAGGGATATTTTGAGGTTGTCGATGGTGGTACTATTTTTTTAGATGAGGTAGGGGAGTTACCTTTAGGTACACAGGCTCGTTTGCTACGTGTTTTAGAGTCTGGTGAATACATCCGTGTGGGTTCTTCTAAGGTTCAGAAAACTAATGTTCGCGTAGTTGCTGCGACAAATGTTGATGTTTTTAATGCTGTACAAAATGGTAAATTTCGAGAAGATCTTTATTACAGATTGAACACTGTTCCCCTTCGTATTCCATCATTACGTGAACGTGCGGAAGACATTTATTTGTTATTTAGAAAGTTTGTTGTCGATTTTTCTGATAAATACCGCTCACCAAGCATACAGCTGACTGACGATGCACAACAACTATTGAAGACATACAGCTGGCCAGGAAATGTGCGCCAGTTGAAAAATATTGCGGAACAAATTGCCGTTCTTGAGAAAGAACGAGTTGTGGATGCGCGAATTTTACAAAATTATCTTCCTTCTGAAAGCCGTTCTACTTTACCAGCAGTAGTTGCTAATCAAAGTGGAAAGGATGATTTTTCAGAGCGCGATCTTTTATATAAGGTTCTTTTTGATATGAAGAAAGATATGGTTGATTTGAAAAAATTGGTTGTTGAATTGATTCAAAATGGAGTTAATCCTTCCACGTTTGATGAAAATTCTCCCTATATTAATCGATTGTATCAAGAGGTTGAACCTAGTGCTGATCGGCTTCAAGATCATTTGGCCGCTTCACAGACATTGACTATACATCAACCTAATGTGCTGAAAAGTAACCCGGGTCAAGATGGATATTTAAATTATGATACACAAGATGCCGAAGAAGTTGAAGAATCGTTATCTTTAACAGAGAAAGAATCCGATTTGATTAAAAAAGCGCTTAAGAAGCATCGTGGTAAACGTAAAGCGGCAGCGCAGGAGTTGGGTATCTCCGAAAGAACTTTGTACAGAAAAATTAAAGACTTAAATTTAGATTTATAATCTCGTTTATGAAGAAGCTTAGATCAAGTTTGCTACCGGGTTTTATCATGATAGCGATGTTGTTTTTTACAACAAGCTGTGGTGTAAAATATGGTTTTACCGGTGGATCTATTCCTGATGGGATGAAAACAGTGAGCGTATTGTACTTTGAGAATATTGCATCAATGGTTTATCCAACCTTAAGTCAGAATTTTACAGAAGCCTTAAAAGAGCGTATACGTAATCAATCGCGGTTGAGTCAGGTTAATGATAATGCTGATGCAACTTTTGAGGGTTTTATCACGGATTATACGATTAGTCCCGCTGCTGTTGAGGCAGGAACGGATCGTGCCGCATTAAATCGCCTTTCAATAACGATTAAAGTAAATTATCATAATAAAATCGTTGAGAAGGACAATTTTGAACAATCTTTCACAAGGTTTAAAGATTTTTCTGGTCAATTGCAATCGGCTCAAGAGGAAACATTAAATAAAGAAATTATTCTAATGTTGACAGAAGATGTTTACAATAAAGCATTTGCTAATTGGTAGTGGTTTGAGATATGGAAAATAGACGAATTTCAGACGATATAAACTTGTTTCATCAAGCGATCAACAATCCGTTATCTCTTTCGGAATCTGATTTGTTGTCCTTGATTGCCAAATTTCCATATGCGCAGTCTCTTCGTTTTGCTTATGAAAGACACCTCTACTTGCTAAATAGGGAAGTTCATAATATTTCTTCGACATTGCTTTATGCTGCTAATCCAAATTGGTTATATGAGTATCTGCATAAAGCTGTTCCTGTTGAATTACCTATTGAAGTTGAATCGGATGATTATATTGCTTTCGAAGATACAATTGATGATGTACAGGAGGATTCAACTGCAGATCTTGATAATGGAAGAGAGGAACTAAATGCTTTGATTCAATCCGGTGTAGCGCATGATTTTTTTCGATTGGAAAAAACCGATGATATTCTGGAGGAGATTAAAGATGATATTTCTAATGAACCAATGTTATCTGTGGAGTCGACCTTTGTCATAGGTCCTGTGGATGAAGAAGTGCGTGAGGAAGAGCGGATCAGTGTGTATGACGATGAGCTGATGCCTTATAGTTTTTTATGGTGGTTACATAAAACTCGTTTAGAGCATGCAGATACTTACCAGCCATTTTTGAAGGCCCCAAATTATCATGCCCATTCTGCAGAACAGCATGTGACTCGGTTTAAACAGACGATTGATGCTCAAGTTTTGGATCAACAGATTAAGGAGAATATTTTTCATCTACAGTCTCCTGAGGTTAAGTTAAGTGAGGAATTTAAAAATACGGTACCATTTCAGGTAGAGAAGAAAAATACGGATCATCTGATCGAACGATTTATCAAAGAGGATCCGCAGATAAAACCTCCTCCTGCTGATAAGATTAATCTGGAAAATAAAGCAAGGAAAAGTTCGGAAGATCAGTATTCGCTGGTGACTGAAACTTTGGCCCGAATTTATATCGAACAAGGATTATATCCTAAGGCTATAGAGGTTTACAAAAAATTAGTTTTGAAATATCCAGAAAAAAATGCGTACTTTGCGTCGGAAATTTTAAATTTAGAAAAGAAATTAACTTAATACATATAGAGAAATGCAAGGAATATTAATTGCTCTTATAATTTTGGCAAGTATTTTATTATCATTTTTAGTTTTAATACAAAATCCAAAAGGAGGTGGTTTATCATCAGGATTTGCTGGTGGAACTAATATTATGGGTGTAAAACGTACAGGTGACTTTTTAGAAAAAGGTTCTTGGGGATTAGTGATTGCGATCATGGTTTTTTGTTTAGCATTTAATATCGTAGCTCCAACTACAACAGCTACTGTGGGTGGTGGTTTGGGTAATCAAATTGAAACTCCTGCACAAACTAGTCCATTGAATTTAAATAATACACAACAACCTGCTCCAGCTCAACAAGCTCCGGCACAGAAAACTGTAACAGATTCAACTAAATAGGTTGTTGTATAGAAATTGAAAGCCCCCAAGTAATTGGGGGCTTTTTTTGTATTGTCAGTTTTGTAGCGTGACAGCCTGACAGAATGTGAATGAAATCTGCCAGTGCCTTGTTTTTTCGATGCAAATTTGTCTCAAAAGTCTGCTCTTGGCTCTTTGGCATAATTGCTGATGACATTTAGATATAATTGAAATAGAACTAAAAATAAAATATATTATGGCATTAAACATTAAACCTATCGGTGACAGAGTAGTAGTTGAAGCTGCTCAGGCAGAAGAAAAAACAGCTTCAGGATTATACATCCCTGATACAGCAAAAGAAAAACCATCACAAGGAATCGTTGTAGCAGTTGGAACGGGTAAAGTTGACGAACCTTTGACTGTTAAAGTTGGTGATAAAGTTTTATATGGTAAATATGCTGGAACTGAAATTACTGTTGAAGGTAAAGAGTATTTAATTATGCGTGAGGCTGATATTTACGCGGTTATTTAATTTTTTTATATAGTATCCAAATGTAAATAAATTTGGTCTCTTCTGGGATCAAGTGAAAATTTCAAAAATTTAAAGATAATGGCAAAACAAGTAAAATATAACGTTGAAGCTCGTGAAGCACTTAAAAAGGGTGTTGACACATTGGCAAATGCAGTAAAGGTAACTTTGGGTCCTAAAGGACGTAATGTAATCATTGAAAAAAAATTCGGTTCTCCGGTTATCACTAAAGATGGTGTTACTGTTGCTAAAGAAATCGAATTGAAAGATGCCTTAGAAAATATGGGCGCTCAGATGGTGAAAGAAGTTGCTTCTAAAACTGCTGATCAAGCAGGTGACGGTACAACTACTGCAACTGTTTTGGCTCAGGCTATCGTAGCTCCAGGTATTAAATCTGTAGCAGCAGGTGCTAATCCAATGGATTTGAAACGTGGTATTGATAAAGCTGTAGCAGCAGTTGTTGCGAATTTAAAATCGCAATCTCAAACTGTTGGTCAAGACAATAATAAAATCAAACAAGTAGCATCAATTTCTGCAAATAATGACGAAGTTATCGGAGCTTTAATTGCGCAAGCAATGGAAAAAGTAGGTAATGATGGTGTTATTACTGTAGAAGAAGCAAAAGGTACTGAAACTGAAGTTAAAACAGTAGAAGGTATGCAATTTGACCGTGGTTACTTATCTCCATATTTTGTTACAAACTCTGATAAAATGGAAGCGGAACTTGAAAATCCGTACATTTTAATCTATGACAAAAAAATCAGTAACATGAAAGAGTTGTTGCCGATTTTAGAAAAACAAGTACAAACTGGCAAACCATTAATCATTATTGCAGAAGATTTAGATGGTGAGGCATTAGCTACTTTAGTTGTTAATAAAATCCGTGGTTCACTGAAAGTTGCAGCAGTGAAAGCTCCAGGGTTTGGTGACCGTCGTAAAGCAATGTTAGAGGATATTGCTATCTTAACTGGTGGTACAGTGATTTCTGAAGAAAGAGGTTTCAAATTAGAAAATGCTGAATTATCTTACTTAGGTCAAGCAGAAAAAGTTGTTGTTGATAAAGATAATACAACAATCATTAATGGTGCCGGTAATGCTGAAGATATTAAATCTCGTGTTGCTCAAATCCGTTCTCAAATCGAAACAACTACTTCTGATTATGATCGTGAGAAATTACAAGAGCGTTTAGCTAAATTATCAGGTGGTGTTGCTGTTCTTTATGTAGGTGCTACTACTGAAGTAGAAATGAAAGAGAAGAAAGATCGCGTTGATGATGCTTTACATGCAACTCGTGCAGCTGTTGAAGAAGGTATCGTTGCAGGTGGTGGTGTTGCTTTCATTCGTGCTACTGACGCTTTAAAAGGATTAAAAGGTGCTAATGAAGATGAGACTATCGGTATCGAGATCATCAGACGTGCTATCGAGGAACCTTTACGTCAGATCTGTTTCAATGCTGGTATTGAAGGTGCTGTTATCGTTCAGAAAGTGAAAGAAGGTACAGGGGACTTCGGTTACAATGCTCGTACTGATGTATTCGAAAACCTAATTGGTGCTGGTGTTATCGATCCAACTAAAGTTTCTCGTGTAGCTTTAGAGAATGCAGCTTCTATCGCTTCTATGTTGTTAACAACTGAATGTGTATTAGCTGATGAGCCAGAAGAAAATAATGGTGCTGGTGCTCCTCCAATGGGTGGTGGCATGGGCGGAATGATGTAAGATCATTCTTCTTTACTAAATATAATAAAAAAGCCCTGTTGCAATTTTGCAACAGGGCTTTTTTGTTTATTTAATTAATGACGGCGTCTATACTTCTCGTAATATCCATCGTAATCAGATGGTGAATAGTTTCTTTTTATTCCCCATTCTTGAAGTTCATTGTTGAAAAAGTATAGCCAGTAGATTCTATATCCTGAAGTTGAATCTGCCGCATTTTCTAATTGTGCAGTGCCATATTCATAAATCTCTAATATACCGTCTTGATATTTTTTTGAGGCTACTACGGCATCCGGCTTTCCTAGTTGCTGAACAACCTTCTCTTTGGTCATGCCAACTTGTATTTTTGTAAAGTCAGGACCTTTTAGCATGGTGCAGCTCACGATTAAAGTGGCAAAAAATAGCATCATCATTGTTCTGCTGATTGGATACGTATAATTTTTAATCATAAAATCAGTGTTTGTTATATAGAGCTGATATGTTTGTATAAGTTTAATTGTTTTAAAAATAATCTATACTATTTAAAATTTAATATACTAAAAACCTGAAGCGGTATCATCACCCCTCGGATCGGCACCTGTCTGGAGTTTTCCGTTGGGTAATATTATGATATTTTCCACTCTGCCTATATTACCTCTAGGTGATATTTTGTACCCTGCATTTTCTAGACTTTTTCTTACTTCGGGAGTTATTGCATTTTTTTCTACATCAATCTGATCGGGTAGCCATTGATGATGAAAACGCGGGGATGAAACGGATTGCTGTGCATTTTGTTGATAGTCAATTACGTTGACTATCGTTTGGAAGACGGAGGTCATAATTGTTGATCCCCCTGGTGTTCCTACTACCATAAATAGCTTTCCATCCTTTTCCACAATAGTTGGTGTCATTGAACTTAACATACGTTTGTTTGGCTCGATGGCATTCGCTTTTCCGCCAACGAGGCCATAGATATTTGGAACTCCTGGTTTAACTGAGAAGTCATCCATTTCATCATTTAATATAAAGCCTGCGCCAGATACAAAGACACGTGATCCATATGAATTATTAAGTGTTGTCGTAATAGAAACGGCATTGCCTTCGGAATCGACGATATTAAAGTGTGTTGTTTCTTCTGATTCATATCCTGGAAATTTCGCAGCCTTTACATCGCTGCTTGCGGTTGCTTTGGTTAAGTTTACGGCTTTTAATCTTTCACTGTTGAAAATAGAGTCTGTCAATTCTTTGACAGGTACTCTTATGAAGTCTGGATCACCTAAATACTTTGCTCTATCTGCATAAATACGACGTTCGGCTTCAACCATTACACGTACAGCGGAATCACTTTGGAATCCCCATTTTCCTAATGGATATTGTGCTACTGATTGTAATAGTGCAACTAAGGCTGGTCCACCACTAGATGGAGGTGCCATACATATGATCTTATGTCCACGGTAATATCCTGTAACGGGTTGTCGCCATACTGCTTTATAATTCTCAAGATCATTATAACTGATAATGCCATTGCCTTTATGCATTTCTTTAACAATTAGGTCAGCTGTTATGCCTTTGTAGAAGCCATCACGACCATGATCAGCAATTCTTCTAATTGTGTTAGCCAGTTCCTGTTGCTGGAATAAATCGCCTTTTTTCCAGCTGGTGGTTTTCAGTATAGGGGCGCCACTTGGGTTATATTTTTGAAAGCTTTCTTTATATTCGTTGAATTCCTCTGCCTGTTGTTTTGTAATCGGAAAGCCTTTTTCAGCTAATGCTATAGCAGGATTTAATAAAGTTTTCCAATCTAATTTGCCATACTTTTTGTGAGCTTCAACCATTCCGTCAACTGATCCTGGTACTCCTGCGGATAAATGGCCATATACACTTAGATCTTCTATTACATTTCCCTGCTTGTCTAGGTACATATTAGCATGTCCTTTTTCTGGTGATTTTTCTCTAAAGTCTAAAGCATTGATTTCACCTTTACTACTTCTGTAGACCATAAACCCACCACCACCTATGTTTCCAGCATTAGGGTAAACTACTGCTAATGCAAATTGTACTGCGACAGCGGCATCAATGGCGTTGCCCCCCATTTTTAGGATATCTACACCAACTTTTGAAGCTAAGGGATGCGCGGTAACAACCGCCGCCTTATTGAAGGTCTTGGCTTTTTTATCAAGTTCTAACGAAACTGTGCACGATTGTACTGACAGCGCCGCCGTAATAATAAACAAATAGAATTTGCTTTTTTTCATAATCTTAATTAGGTAGTTGTTCTATTTTTTCAAAATTTCCATCTACATGGTCAATTTTTATTTTGTATCGCTTAATGTTTGAAGGTGCTGATCCCACTCCAATTCCAATCATTCCACCTCCATATCCAAAACCTGATCCTATGCCTGCTGATATCGAGAAGCTCGTACTGTTTTCTTCTGCTAAACCATAGAAATAGTATTCGTCATTTTCCATTACAAGTGGATAATATCCAAAACTTGTGGAGACATAGGTTTCGTCATTATCTACCACGGCATATATCTGTGAATCTTTTAATTTTACTTTTTTCCCTTTTTCATTGGTGTAATAATAGTATTTGATTTTGCCTTTTTTATCTTTCTCATCAACTAGCGGATAATCTGGTTTTTGGTTTTTTAGAGTTTCATAGCTCATATAAATCCCGTCAACGAGATGTTCTGCGGCATATAATGGTAATTTCTCTTTTTCCTTGTAATCAATGTTTTGGATATCCTGTAAGGTTAATGATTCGGACGATATGTCTTTTACTTTTAAATTTTTACGAATGAATGAATCTATAATGAGGCTTCCTTTTTTTAATAATTTGTTGGAGACATCGATTCCTGAAACTTGAAAGCTACTGTCGATATGATTTAATGGGAAATAATTGTTCCCTTTTTTTTGATATAGATTTGCTCTGAAATCAAAAAAGCCCTTTTCTTTGATTCCACCACCAATTTCAGAAAATGATAATCTTCGAATTTGCAAAAGCAATGTATCTCTCTGCGTATTTCCATTACTGATTGTTTCTAGATATTTCTGCAATTGATCTTCAAGAGCTGGATTTGCAACTACAGTAGCGGATTTTCCTAATAAACCTTTTTGTATGATTCCGTAATGAGTTGTATCTTTTCTTGAATCCAGGATCTGGATCTTTTGGTATTGGCTACCATTAACGATTTCCTGAGGGTCATATTGAAAGGTAAATTCTTTATTTCTATCTTGTGCTGAAGCGTGTGTTAATCCTGTAAGTAAGATTGCTAAAAGCACATGGTGTTTTAATGTATGGACGTAATGTGTTAAATTCATTTCCAGAGGGAATTAATGATCTGCATTAAAGATAAAGAAATTAAAAGGCTGTATCAAGTTTCTTGATACAGCCCTTCAACAGTTTGCATGCAAACTGTATTAAAATTAATTTGATACTTATATAACGAACTAAATTATAGTAATGTTGTATTACTTTAATTTTTCATTGTTTTTATGTCTATCGGCATCACGGATTGATTTTTTCTCTAAATTTTTTTCTAGCGCATCTGTTAAATCAATACCGGTTTGATTGGCCAGGCACATTAATACAAAGAGAACATCGGCCATTTCATCCGCTAAATTTACTTCTTTATCAGATTTTTTAAATGATTGTTCGCCATACTGTCTTGCCATAATTCTAGCAACTTCTCCAACTTCTTCCATTAGCATTGCTGTGTTTGTTAATTCATTAAAATAGCGAATACCTGTTGTATTGATCCATTTATCAATGGTCTCCTGTGCTTCTTTTATTGTCATAGTATTAGAAATTATCTTTATCCTGTGTATTCATTATGATGGTAACGGGCCCATCATTTAATAAATCAATTTTCATATCTGCACCAAATATTCCCATTTGCACTTCGCTGTTTATTAAAGTGCTAAGATAGTGGGCCATTTGTATGTACATTGGCTGTGCTTTATCTGGTTTGGCTGCACGGATAAAAGAGGGGCGATTTCCTTTTTTTGTTTGTGCGAATAATGTGAATTGGGATATAAGTAATATTTCACCACGTATGTCTAGCACCGATCTATTCATTAAACCGTTTTCATCATTAAATATTCGAAGATTGACGAATTTTTGTGCCATCCATTTCATATCTTCAATTGTATCTTCCTCTTCGATCCCAATAAGGATTAGTAAGCCGTCTTTAATCTGACCTGTTATTTTGCTATCGACCGAACAGCTCGCCTTGGAAACTCGTTGTATTACTGCACGCATAGGACAATATTAAGAAAAAAATGCCAACTATTGAGTTTGATCTGATTAAGTATTGTTGACGTCATGGATCTTGAAAATGCTGTAAAACAACTTGCGCCTTAAAATAATGTTGAAGGCGCAAGTTGTTTTATTAGAATTTTACGTTTAGGCTTAACATAAAATTTGTTGTAGCCTGTGGATAGTAAAAATTAAAATATTTTCGAGATGTACCGTCCATATAACCCCAAGTATATCCGTTGGTTTGATATTTTTCATTTAGGATATTGTTGACAGTAAGTCCAAGGTCTATATTTTTCAAACCTAATATGGAGAAATTATAAATAGCTCTAATATTGTTTACAAATGAAGGGTCTATACTTCTTACTTTGGCTGAACTATTGTCCAGATATTGTCTTGAAATATATTTTGATAATAGTGCAATTTCTACTGAACGAAGAGGGCGATAAGTGAACTCGCTTGATAAAATAGTTGCCGGAGAAAGTGCAATATCTGTTTTTTTAATGAATTCTCCACTCGTTTCATCCGTGTAATTTTTGATTTTGTTCTGACTTAGTCCCGCTGTTGCTTTCCAACCAAAGTACGCTGAAATTTTCCATGCGGCATCTACTTCTAAGCCTATTCTATAGCTATTTGGGATATTCATTCTCAATGGAGAACCTACATTATTAAGTGCTCCGGTCGGAATAAGTTGATCTTTATAGAACATACCATAAAAGTTCGTACCGATGTTAAATGTTTCATTATTGAAGCGGTAGCCAGCTTCGATATCTTGCATTTTCTCTGGTTTGGGATTGTTTCCTTTTAGATCAACAAAGTCATTTCTGACAGGTTCTTTACTAGCATAGGCATATGAGGCGTATAAATTTGAATTTTCATTGATGAGGTAAGTAATTCCTAATTTTGGATTTACAAAATTGAATTTTCTTTTAAAATCCATTCCTTTGATTTTATCGTCATCACCTTTTACTTGGTAATTAATATTACGATACTGTATATCCGCAAATAATAACCATTTTTCGAATGTAAAGTCTGCTTTCAGAAATGTGCTGATGTCATCTTTTTTAGCATCATTGAGATAGTATTTATCCCCTAAGTTGCTGGCGGAAGCATATTTTGCCCAGATTATTTCACCGTAATGATCTCCCTTATATTGATTTGCAGCTCCACCCCATGTCAATTTTATTGCCTGTGAAGGATTATAGTTGAAGGAAAAGGTAGTCCCATAGAAGTAATTATCTAACCATCTTCTCCTTACCAAATCGGTTTGTTTGATGGTATCGGTTCCTGAAATGACTGGTGGTAAATTGTATTTTGAAAAGTCGTCTTCAGGTCGGAATTCTTCGTAATAGCCTGCACCTCTGGTGTAATGTAATGCCGCATTAAAAATTAGTTTTTCATTGATAAAATTGGTGTAATGTAACTGGTGATGTGTTTGCGTGTAGTTGTCTGTTTGGTTTTTATATAGGTATTTGTTGTAAGTGCGACCAGAATTTAGTAGATTTTCTGTTTCTAGCTGTGTATAGCCATCATTGACGGCATAATCTTTCATCCCCTCTACATCATTATTTAATCTTGGCTCTGGTGTTCCGTACCAAGATTGATATGTTTTTTCCTTGCCAGAGAATACAATGGCCTTTAAAATATGTTTGTCACTATAATAACCTCCATCTACATAAAAAGACTTTAAATCGGAAGATGCTCGGTCGATATAGCCATCGCTCAAGATACGTGAGAGACGAACATTAAAGGCAAATTTATTATTTAGTAGTCCTGAACCTACTTTCAAAGTATTTTTCCAAGAATTATAAGAACCGAAAGAGTTGTTGAATTCTACGTACGGCTCTTTTTCGAGTGTATTGGATTGTATGTTTAGTGATGCCCCGAATGATCCCGCCCCGTTTGTAGAAGTTCCAATTCCTCTTTGAATCTGGATACTCTCGGTAGAGGATGCAAAATCGGGAAGATTGACGAAGAATGAGCCCATACTTTCCGCGTCATTCAACGGAATTCCATTCAATGTTACATTTATGCGGGCATTATCAGATCCTCTTATTTTCATATTAGTATATCCTATACCTGCTCCTGCGTCCGATCCTATGACGACAGATGGTGTTTGATCTAGTAGGTATGGAATATCTTGTCCGAAATTGTTTTTAGCGATATCTTGTTTGCTAATATTTTTATAGGTTGTAGAAGAGTTGTTTTTGGCACGTGTTGCCATGACCAGGACTTCTTCTGTTTTTATAGCACGTGGTTTTAGAAAGATTTCAAGATCAGTATTTTGTACCAGATCAATCTGCTTCTTTTCTGTACTATAGCCTATGTAAGAGATTGTTATGGCGTATTGTCCATCAGGTAATCCTGAAAACTTTGAAGTGCCATTTCGATCAGTTGTTAAATTCTTACTCTGATTTTTTGTCAGAACGATACTTGCGCCCTGTAACGATTTTTTTGTTTCATTGTCTAACACTTTGATGGATAAAGCGTTTTGAGCTGATACGGATAATGTTATTCCTAGAAATAGCACTGTGCTGATTAAATTTTTAATCATGTTTTTTAATTGAATTTTGAGTTAAACAAACTATTGCTAGGGGTTACAACAGTTTTTCACTTATTTAACTAACCTTTTCCCTCCGCCAGCATTATCTGGATCAGGTGCACAACACATAAATGTATTGTTGGGTATAATCTCAGCCTTTATTCGTGTTCGTAGAACAAGGCACCCCTTATTGATAATGCGAAGGTATTAAATAAAATCTGTACTAAAAATATAATGTAAAAATGGATGTTGAGGAATTGAGTTTTGGAATATCAATTTGTTTTGCTCGTAAAAATAAGTGGAATAGATTTTCGTTTATAGGATTGTATTATGATGAATGTTGTGTTGCTTTATCTTTAGCTTCTTTCGGATTTTAAAGTAGCTGTATTGATCCAGTTTCTTTTTTTAATAACTAAAAGGATGTCCATTTATAATTCCATGATTTATCGATGCTTCACTGACATAACGTCATTGAATCGCTACAAAAATGAATAAAATTGTGGTTTTTAGATAATATATTGGCTGAATTTAAACTTATTCCCTACCTTCAAAAAATATGCTAAAATTCAAACTTTTAGCTCATGTTAATTATTTTTAGCAACAAGGGAGTTTTTATTAAGGTTTAAATTTATGTTACATTCTTATAAGTTAATTTATCTAAAAGTCTTTGATTTTTATCACGATTAAATAATTAAACTAATTGTGTAAATTTGTTTTTTTTAATGGTAATATTTTTTTTACTAAATTTTGGCACGAATTTTAACGTTAATAACCACAGTTCCTTTGCGTTGACCTGAATGCTAAGTAACTATTAAAGTTTTTATAATAATGAAATATTTTAGCGCTACCTATATCTTACCAATTACATCTTTACCTATTAAAGATGGAGTGGTAAAAGTTAATGATGATGGTGAAATCCTTGGGATTTATGAAAGTAAAGACGTAGAATTGAGCGGCCAGCATATTGAAAAATTTGAAGGAGTTATTGTTCCTGGATTTATTAATGCGCATTGTCACTTAGAATTGTCCCATATGAAGGGTACGATTCCGCAAAAAACTGGATTACCAGCTTTTCTTTCTTCGGTTATGACAAGTCGTGGCACTTCTTTAAAAGTGATTGATAAAGCGATGGCTGCTGCTGATGAAGAAATGTACAATAATGGTATTGTGGCAGTTGGAGATCACGTGAATTCTGATAACACATCTAACATTAAGGAGTCTAGTAAGATTCTTTACCACACTTTTGTTGAAGTCTTCGGAGTAGAGCCGGATGAAGCTGATGGTCGATTGCAGGAGGCTAAGGATTTGATTCATGAATTTGATCCAGCACATTCTTCAATTACACCACATGCTCCTTATTCTTGTTCGAAAATACTTCTGAAGAAATTTAAAAAAGCGGTTTCTGATGTTAATATTATCAGTATTCATAATCAAGAGAGTGATGAAGAAAATAGATTATTTCGTTATAAAACGGGAGGATTTATCGATTTCTTTAAAGTAATAGGGAAAAATCCTGATTTGTTTAAAGCTCAGGCTAGAAATTCAATTCAGTCATATTTACCATATTTACCTCATCCTAATAAGTTGATCTTGGTTCACAATACGTATACGTCATTGAAAGACCTTGATTTTGTGGACCGAATGGGCCGTGATATCGTATGGTGTTTATGTCCGAAGGCGAATCTTTATATTGAAGGTCAATTGCCAAAAGTAATGAACTTTGTAAACGATAATCAAAAAATTGTAATCGGTACAGATAGTTTAGCATCCAATGATAAGCTTTCAATTTTAGATGAATTAAAAGTGTTACATAAACATTTTGATAATTTAGATTTTCAGCAATCTATCCAGTGGGCTACTATTAATGGGGCACAGGCTTTAAATATCGATGATAAATTTGGTTCAATTGAAGTTGGTAAAAAACCAGGTCTTGTTCTATTGAAAAATATGGAACATTTTAGATTATCTGATAAAGTTACGGTGCAAAGATTAGCATAGTAAAATACTCAAAATCTTCTGTACTTTTGTTGATATGAAACATGTTAATATTTCTATCAAAGGAAAAGTACAGGGGGTTTATTTTAGGTTATCTACCAAAGCAGTTGCCGACCAATTGGGTATTAAAGGGTTTGTTAGAAATTTAGCGGATGGTTCTGTTTATATTGAGGCAGAGGGTGATGATTTTGCTCTAGATTGTTTAAAAGAATTCTGTGAAGAGGGACCTGAGCGCGCAGTAGTGGAAGAAGTGATTTGTGAAGAGGGCGTCTGGGAAGATTTTAAGAATTTTGAAGTGCTAAAAAAATCGTCTAAATAAATCTTAATATCTTGTCTGTTTTTAAGAAATTTGCTGGTCAAACCTTGATCTATGGTCTCAGTACTATCATCTCTAGATTACTGAATTTTGTTTTAACGCCAATTTTCGTTCGTAAATTTGAAGCTTCCACCTATGGAATATTTACGAATATGTATTCTTGGGCAGCTATGATCAATGCATTCCTAGCTTTTGGGATGGAAACAACCTATTTTAGATATTTACAGAAAGTTGAGGAGAAGGATAAATCTAAAGTATTCAATAATAGCTTTGTTGTCACCATTTTTACTTCTTTAATTTTTCTATTAACTATTCTTATTTTTTCTAATGACATTGCGCATTGGTTTGCAAAAGAAAATATTGACTCTGTAGGTCAATATAAAAGCTATATTTACTTTGTTGGACTTACTTTAGTCGTTGATGCACTTGCTGTTGTTCCTTTTGCCAAAGTTCGTGCTAATGGTCGGCCATTGCGCTACGGCGTATTGAAGTTAGTCAATATCATCACATTTGTTATTTTAAACTTGACATTCATTGTCTTCATACCTTATTTACTTCAACATTTTCCGGATAATGAACCATATTTTTCTAGCTGGTATATAGATTCATGGTTGGGTTATGTGTTTATTTCTAATTTTGTAGCGAGTGCAGTGACATTGTTGATGCTGTTGCCCGAGATTAGAACATTTAATTTTAAAATTGATCGGGTGTTGTTAGGTGATATGTTTCGATATAGCTTTCCTATTTTGATCGCTAATATTTCATTTATCATAAACGAAAACCTAGATAAGATTTTAATGCCTGAATTATTACCGAAAAGTATTGCTGATCGAGATGTTGGTATATATGGTGCTATTGCAAAGATTGCTGTTTTCTTAAGCATTTTCGTGCAGGCATTTCGTTTAGGAGCCGAACCTTTTTTCTTCTCCTATGCCAAAAATGATAATTCGAAAAAGGTTTATGCAATGATCATGGAATATTTTGTGATTGCTATGATGGTTGTCATGATCGGATTGTCTGTCAATATTGAATGGCTTAAGTATTTTATTCAAGGAGGATCTGCTTCAGAGAGTGCAGAATATTGGTCGGGTCTATTTATTATTCCTGTTATTTTATTCAACTATGTGATGCTTGGGATATATATGAACCTTTCTGTGTGGTATAAACTTTCTGATCAAACACGATACGGTCTCTATATTTCAGGTATTGGGGCTTTAATTACAATTATATTGTGTTATATCCTGATTCCGCGCTACAGCTATGTCGGTGCAATTTATGTGACGACCATAACTTATGGTGTAATGGTATTTTTATCCTATTTTTGGGGACAAAAGAATTATCCAATTCCTTATAAGATCTTTAAAATTGGGGCTTATATGTTGGTTGGTACTATGATCGTTTATATCCATTACATAGTATTTGACCGGAATTTTTGGATTGGCAATATGATGTTGATTGCTTACTTATTGGGAACCGTTTTTGTCGAGAGGAAAACGGTAATGAAGATGTTGAAGTCTAAAAGTTAGAAGAAGCTATTTTTAATAAATAGCTTCTTCTGCAAAGTTATGTTGTATTTCGTCTAACACTTCTTGGATCTCTTCGAATGTCTGAAGACTGACTAATCGCATTCTGTATTCTTTAAAGTCTGGTATACCTTTAAAGTAGTTTGAATAATGACGACGCATTTCGAAAATACCTGTTTTAGGTCCTTTCCATTCAATTGATTTAACCAAATGTGTTCTGCACACATCTACACGTTCAGCAATTGTTGGACCGGCTAAACGTTCTCCTGTGTTGAAAAAGTGTTTTATTTCTCTAAATATCCAAGGATATCCAATTGAGGCGCGACCAATCATAATACCATCAACTTCATATTCCTGGCGCCATGCAATTGCTTTTTCTAAAGAATCTACATCGCCGTTTCCAAAAATTGGAATTTTAATGCGTGGATTACGCTTAATATCACGAATCATAGACCAATCTGCTTGCCCTTTATACATTTGTGCGCGTGTACGTCCATGTATTGATAAAGCTTTAATACCGATATCCTGTAAACGTTCTGCCACTTCATAAACATTTTTGGTATCATCGTCCCAGCCAAGGCGGGTCTTCACAGTAACTGGTAGATGTGTTCCTTCCACGACTGCTTTTGTCATTGCGACCATACGATCGATATCTTGCAATAAACTAGCACCTGCTCCACGGCAAGCAACGTTTTTAACTGGACAACCGTAATTAATATCGATTAGATCTGGATTTGCTAATGTGCAGATTTCGGATGACTGTCTCATGTGTTCGATTTCGGAACCGAAGATTTGTATACCTATTGGTCTTTCATACTCGAAGATATCTAACTTTTTACGTGATTTTGCTGCGTCTCGAATTAATCCTTCTGAAGAGATAAATTCCGTATACATCATATCTACCCCATTTTGCTTACAAACAAAACGGAATGGCGGATCACTTACATCCTCCATTGGAGCTAGCAATAATGGAAAGTCTCCTAAATCTATATTTTCGCCAATCTTAACAGACATATTTGATTTTTTTACAAAGATAACAATTTTGAGATAGTTCTATTTATGGTGTTTTTGATATGAATGTCATATGATGATTTAGGAAATTCATGTTTTATTGTTTATTAATATGCAGGGCAGGTTTCTTGCTAAAATGTGCTTCTTCGTAAAGAGATTAATTAGTAAGGATATATGTTCTGAAGTTTTCAAAGTTGTTCGTATTTACAACGCTCGAATAAGTATAAATAGAAAACAGCTATCAATTTCTTTTGATAGCTGTTTTCTATTTATACTGGTGTGGAATATCACCTCTGCATCGTGTTGATTTTTATAATCTATTTTTGATATCTTCCGAACCTGTTGAGCGTTCTTTTGCTCTGTTATCTGAACCTCCAAATCGGTAATTGAATGATAAAATTGCTGTTCTGCTATCTGGATTTGATTTTCCTATTAATCTCACTGCATTGGATACTGTTTCATATCGACGGTTATTGGTATGAAATATGTCGTTAACGACCAGCTTAATCGTTGCTTTTTTACTTAAAATGCTCTTTTGTATTCCACTGTAAATAAGTCCATAACTTTTGATATTCGTTAAACCAATGGTCAGACCAGAATTATAATTTCCTCCAATCTCTACAGACCAATCTTTGGGTAGTTTGAAAGTATTTTGTGTATTTAATGATAACGTATTGCCTGATCTTTTGATTAGTTCATTTTCTTGTGGAATCTCATATTCGTTTCTGTAATAGTTTGCAAAATGTGTAGCTGTCCACCAGGAAAATAATTGTGTAGGAGCCATGAATGATACGCCAAAATTTTTGAATGAACCGATATTTTCGGGTCTTTCAAAAGTGATTTGTTTGTTTGTAGGATCTAATCCTATAATATCATTTACGACATTAGATCTGTCTGCATAATTTAACGTAAATATATATTTGTTAGTTAGCGTATAGTTAGCTTCATAAGCGTGCTCGTAAGCAGGATCTAGTTTTGAATTTCCTTCTGAATAGGAGAAGGGGTCTGTATAGACGCGGAATGGGTTTAGACTCCAGAAGGATGGACGCTCGATGCGATAGCTATAACTTAGTTGTACTTTATGATTGTTATTGATACTATAAGATAAAAATGCTGATGGGAAAAACTTTAAATAATCTTTAGAGAACTGTTCATTTAAAGTTATTTGATTACCATCGGTAGATGTGTGCTCTGCTCGTAATCCTACTTGTGTTGAAAATTTGCTCCAAGTTTTTGATAGATTCACATAACCTGCTTGTATCGTTTCTTTATAAATGAAGTGATTACTTGTCGATAGATCTGGAACATAACTCTCATTTAGCAATGTATCATACCGCAAATCGTTTTCTGTCCGGATATGACTTGCTTTCCAACCAGTTTCTAGCTTAAAAGTGTCATTAAAAGGGAGGGTATAATCAATTTTTGCAACATAAACCTTACTGTCTGAGGGAATATCGCCAGTGCGTGATGATAAGGGGCGTATATTATTTTGATTTTCATTACTGTATTTAGTATTCAGTGTTTGATCCATTTTGGAATAATGGTCAATCATATCAAAATCCACTTTTAGTTCATGTCCATTTTCGTTGAACTTCAGGTTATAATTGATGTTATATAACATGTCTTCCCATCTTTCTTTTCCTTCGGTTATGGTTGAAGCCGACCAGATGAGATCTTTTGTCGCATAGTTTCTAAAATGATTGGTGGTTGGTTCATATTTTGGATATTTACCAAAGCCTCCATTTACTAGAAATCCCAAAGTCTGTTTTGAACTTAAATAAAAATCCATACCAACTCTGAAATTATTTGAACGCAGTTTCGGTTGAATTTTGTTTTCCTGTTGGGAGAAGGTTTCTGGTTCTGCTTGCGCATCTTTATAAAAGTAGCGTATTAATGAATTGTAATACTCTAAATTTTGAAAGTATTGATTGTAATTTCCGAAGATATTTACTTTTTCTGTTCTGTAATTTAGGTCTAAACTACCGCCTAGGTGTAATCCGCGACCTGCTCCCATATTTCCGGAAACAGATCCGTTCAACCCTTGCTTCAATCCTTTTTTTAATACGATATTGATTATCCCTGATGTTCCTGCCGCATCTTGCTTGGCATTAGGATTAGTCATAACTTCAATTTTTGTTATATCGTTTGAGGATGTGCTTCTTAACAAATTGGCTAGCTGATCTGCGGAGAGGTAGGTAAGTTTTCCGTTAATCATGATAGAAGCACCAGATTTTCCTTTTAAACTGAAGGTTCCATTATCATCTAGACTTATACCTGGAATTTTGGTCAAAAGTTCTAATCCACTGTTACCATCTGCTAATGCAGAGTTTTCTATGTTGAAAATGGTTTTATCTTGATGTTGTTCTATAAATTGCTTGCGTTTATTGATGACAACCTCACTCAGATAAGCATTGTTTTGAAGCAATACAATTTTCCCAAAATCATATGCATTCACGTGCTCGCTTAATATGAATTGAGATGTTTTAAAATCTTCGTGTGTCATATTTTTTATATGCACATAGTAATTTCCATATGGTGCATTAGGGAAAATAAAATTCCCTATGCTATCGGCAGTAATAATTTTTGCGACAGTTCCATCATGAACGCGATGTAAAGTTACTTGTGCATGGGGTACAGGTTCGTTCTGTTCATCTAGGACACGGCCCATGATTTTAGCAGAATTTTGAGCACTGGCAACAAATAAAGTAAAAACTAGAAATAAACTAAGTAAGTAGTTGCAATGATGAAACATGTCTGCAAGATTAAGATGTTATTGGATGAATAGATTTTGATTTTTTTACTTTTTTTTTCTTTTTCCCCCACCAGATATAGAAACCAGTAATCGGTAATGTTGCGCAAATAAGTGATGCTAAAAAATATATTATTTTAGTAGCCATTCCCCCAATGAATCCTGTATGTAAGGCATAATTTGCGCGCATTAGCCATTCTGTGGTATTGGCATCATCAATGGGACCTTGTTTTCTGCCTGTTAATTCTAGCGTATTACGATCAAAATTTAAGTCACGCCATATACCGTTTTCCATATCTGTACATGCATATACGGATTTATCCTCGGCTTCAGGGTAGTGGACGATAACGGCTTCTTTGTTATGGCGAGCATATTCATGGCGCACTTTATACCAGATTTGATCAGCAACAACCAATGCATCATTCAAGGGTTGATCATCAGGTATTTCTTTTTCAACTTGTTCTACTTTAGGTTTATTCGGGTATCCTCCGCTGAGCCAAACTACTGATTTGCGCATCCACGGGAAGCTCATGATTAACCCTGTAAGGCACATAACTAAGGCTATGGTTAGTCCGTAAAATCCTAATACATTGTGCAGGTCATAATTTACTCGTTTGAACCGCGCTTTCCATTTGATGGTAAAACTCTGCTCACGAGATCTTTTGTTCCATTTTTTTGGCCACCATAAAATAAGACCAGTGATTAGTAGTGAAAAGAATATAAAAGTACTCCAGCCGACTACTTGACGGCCGATCTTGTTCGGCATCCATAGATGACGGTGCCCCTCATCCATGAAATGAAAGAAATCTTCATGATTAACAACAGCTAGGATCTCAGCTGTATAAGGATTGACATAGACTAAACTATCGGAGTGGTCTAAACTTACTTTAACTGATTTATCTAAACCATAATACCAGGAACTAGCTATTTCTTTGTCTGGAATGGCTGTCTTTACAGCTTTGTAGATTGCAGATGGAGGAAGCTGATCTTCTGATCTTTGTGCTTCTACGCGAATATAATTTGTAGTGAATTCTTTGATGTCATGTTCGAAGACAAGTACACAGCCGGTTATACTTAGGATAACAACAGGTATGCCTGCCGCTAGTCCTAACCAAAGATGTAGCCATGCATTAATTTTGCTGAGCATAATAATTTAAAGCGCTATTTATAAAGTGATAAAATTTATTCTGTCAAAGTATTTCTTTGACAGAATAAATGGATTTTTATTTTTAGTAATTGATTTTACTCATGGACGAAACACCAGATACACCGACAAATTTTAAACCTCTTTTGGCTGTTGCATTATTGATGTCAATTGTATAGGTATAATATTGTTTGTCTTCTAAACTCTGACATGCATAGTAAGCTTTACTGCCATCTTTTTCAACAAATACGACGTCCTTATATCCTTGTTGTTCATGGGCAGGAATTTCTTTGATCTCAGTCATCTTTTTTGTCTGAATATCGACGATGTATAATTTTACTAATCCACCTCCTACACCTTCAGCTTGTTCGCCTTTATTATAAACTGTCATTAAGAATTTATCATCTTTAAGATAACTTCCTCTTGCAATTTTGCCATTTCCTAATGATTCAATATCAAAATAATAGTCTTTATCAAATTCATCCGTTCCTTTCTTAATTCGAAGAAATCCTGATTTGTTTTTAGAAGCTAAAGATGCTTCATTTGCTGAAAACCAAACGTATGCATCACCTTTGTTGTCTACAGCAAGACCTTGTTGTGCCCACCAATTTCCAATATGTGAACCACGTCCATCTCTAATTGTTTTTTCGAATTTTAGCTCAGGATAAGAGAAGATACCGATGTAAGTAGTGTCGGTGGTTGTGAAATTACCGCCCCAGTTGTTTGATCCGTCTCCAGATTGAAAAGGTACATATATTTTATTTCCGACTTGAAACACGCCGGTCCAGATGGCCATTCTTTTTCCGCCTAAAACTTTGGATAGATCAACGGTGTTTTTATTTGCTATAGAGAAATTTTGAGCATCGTAATTTCTTAGGGTTGCCACTGGATTAACAATACTTCTATTTGTGGTACCTAATATAATATTTTTGTCTCCAAAATGTCCATAAATACCTGATGTCTCAGCATTTACTTGTTCATCTTTAAGTCTCTGGAACTCACCTTTACTATCAATGTTGTAAGGGGTTATCGGTCCTTGACCACCATATGTTAGTCCAAAGATATAGTTGTTCTGATTGATAAAGGATTGTTCTGTCGCTGGCATACCGTTACCTACAATACTGAGTGTTCCATCGCTTACATTATCTGTTGACAGGATATAATTACCTGAAGTTCCAGCTTCTCCACTACCTTGTCCATTTACGATAAAAACAAATTTTTCTCTTTTTCCGGAATTTCCGGTATCACTTCCTCCATCAGAAGGATTGTCTTTTGAACATGCAGTGATGGCTAAAACGCCACATGCTAGGGTCAGCATTTTTAAAGTGTTTAACTTTTTCATTGTATTTATTTATTGAATTGTGATTGTTATTTTGTACGTATAAAGTATCTGAACTTAATATTGAAAGATCTACTTGGCTTTTGCATTTCGAAATTGTCGAAACGTGTTGCATCGGTTAGATTATTACATTCTAAAGCGATATTATATTTTCCAGATGCTAAAGAATAGATGATGTTTACATCATGTGATACTTGTGTTGGGATTCTATATCTTTGAGATGGGGTCGCTAAACTTGGCCAATCTAAAAAGAACTCATGTATATATTGAAGATTATATCCTACCGTTAAAGTATTATTCTGTTTACCGACGTTGTGAAAATAGTAAGCCGCGTCAGCATTACCATATAAATAGGGCATATTTGGCATTCTATCTTTGTAGATACTACTTTGTATAATTTGCGAAGGTTCAACTTTAGTTGTGTTGATCAGGTTTTGGTAAGTCATATTTCCTCCGACTGAAAACAGGTTCTTGAAATAATATTTTAAGTTGATATCAACACTATTGTTTCGTACACTTCTTAGATTAGCACTTTTAAGTTCTCTTTTATTATTGCTGCTTAATGGTCCTACATACTGGCGTATAAAATCTTTAGCATTGCGGAATATGTAATTGGCATCTATGATAATTTGTTGGTTTTTTTGTAATTTTAAAGCATATGATAAACCTAAGTTGATATTATCACTACTCTCGGGTCTTAGACCAGGATTACCACTAATATTGATGGCATCACCAAATAATTCGGTATTATCGGGAAGTCGGTATGCTTTCTCATAGGAAGCTTTTAGTTGAATGTCTGGATTCAGGAAATAGGAAGTAGCTAAGCCATATCCAATTTTATTGATTGATATTTCCACATTCTCATAAGTTTCCTTCTCAAGTTCATTGAAGTATTTTCCATTTTGATTGTAGTTTTTTAGAAAAATATTAGCATCCCAACGATCAAGTATGGAGGTTCTATAGCCGATTCCTGTAATGTTTTTTATTGTTTTGCGTGGGAGCTTATTAACTTCTAAATCTGGATAGTAATGATCTTTTCCTTTTCTGTCAAATGTTGTCAACAAATGATTGATCATAATGCTATTATTCTTGTTAATTGCATAAGAGATATTGGCCGTAAGATTACCATTGTTGTTTTTGTAGCGGTAATCTGTTAAGTCATTTTCTCCTCCTGGAGCATTCGGATCTTTTGGATTTTTAGGTATACTTTCTCCTGTCCAAGTGAATCTTCTTGGGACGGTATCCAAACTTCTTTCCGTACCGAAATTGTATCGAGCGTTTATCGTTACATCTAAACCTGCTGTCAATAAATTTCTCTTGATGTATTTAAAAGTCGGCTGTACAATGTTTCCTTGGCTTTCTCGACCTCCATATACATCTTCCATATGATTACCCGTTTGGATTTCTTTCTTATTCTGGCCGAGGGTAATACCAAAAAGGAGCTGATCAGCGTATTTTTTATTAGAAACGCCCATATTATATACTAATGTTTCATTTCTGTATGCATCGTGGAAACGTTTTCTTCTTTCGGCGGGGTAAAATTTTCCAGTGTCAAAATTGTATGATCTTACATTTACCAAGTAATTGTTGTCCGAATAATTTTGAAAAGCAGAAAGCATCATTGTAAAACCGTTGTTAGCAATGTATCCGGCATTAACTGAAGTTTTGTGGGTGTTAAATGAGCCATATGAATATGAAGCATCTAAATATTTTCCCGGCTGGTTTTTGGTTACAATGTTGACTGCTCCACCTAATGCATCGCCGCCTAGCCATACGGGAACGACTCCTTTGTAGACTTCAACTCGTTCTGCAAAATTGATCGGTATGTTGTTTAACTGAAAGGACGATCCGAAATTATCCATGGGAATTCCATCAACGAATAATTTAACCTGATTGCCCGAAAAACCATTTAAGCTAAAATTCATGTTTGATCCTACACCACCCGACTCTCGCAGTCTAACACCCGAAACACGATTTAATGCCTGACCAATATCCATTGTTGTATTGTACAATTTCTTCGCATCGATTGCTGTAACATTAAATGGTTGCTTTTGTATTTCTTTTGCTTCGGATCTTGCAACGATTTCGACTTCATCCATTGTTGTCTGTTTTGAAGCCAATTTTATAGATAGCACTTCAGTGTTTTTCTGGCTAATAAGAAAAGTTCTGTCCTTGGCTTTGAATCCAACAGCAGATACTCGTATAGTATAGTTGGCAAAAGCGATATTTTTTATTGAAAATAAACCGCTTTTATCAGCTTGGGTCACTTGATTTGTTTCAAGAATTGTAATAGTTGCACCCTCAATAGGTGTATTTGAGGTGGTACTTATTCTTCCTTTTATTTCTCCTCTCTGTTGTGCGTAAGCAGTAAACGATATGATTACATATAGACTTAACCATATTATTTTTAAATTCGACATCCCTTTATTTAGATTAATTATACATAGAGATGTTGCGTAACTCCAAATATACCGAAGGTCAGAGTGAGAAAAAGATTATAAAATGTGCTATTTGCTTAGTTTTTAGGCTAATAAAATTTATACATCTAAATTTATTTAGTTTTTAGGCTACTCAGTTTTGGAATAGATTTATGAAGATAATGTCAAATTGAAATATCATCATTGATTAGCGGCATAAAAAGATAGATAGCGAATTAGGGAGTTAGCAAGAAGAAGAGAAAGGTTTAATACTGTTGTATGGAGACAATATTTCTTGGTCGAAGAGGTTTCAAAGCAAAAATCAAGTTGATTTTAAATTGATTTATTTAACAATATTCAAATGATAAGTGGTAAGATATTCGGAGCGAATTATTTTCAGTTATAAAAACTAATTTAGTTTGTCTATACGGACAATGAAATCTGTCTCTTTGTCTAATTTTAGTCCGGTACTTATCTTTTTAGTTTGAATATTGTATATCCAAACTTGATGATTATCATCTTTATCGTCAATGGTAATATATGCCTTACCATTCTCCACAAGAACAGATTCTTTGCGAGTTCCTTTATCGTAGGGTAGGGTTAGCTTTGTTGCTGTTTGTTTTAATAAATCTACAACATAATATTCAAATTGATAAGTTGAATGATGATCGCTGAAATCGTTATAAAGGTCTTTTCTTTCACTACGAATGATTGCTTCATTATTCCCTAAGTACCACATGCCATAGGCATGATTTTGATTTGTAGTGGTAAGATTAAAGAAATAGCTTGAATCTACTGTTGTTGTATTATTTGGTATTCTAAATATTGCGGTAGGTTTACTGAGATTGTTTCCTAAAGCAATTCCTGGGCAACTCATAAAATAGAAATTTCCTCTCTCATCATGAAAACTGTAAGACTGTACTGTATTGACTCCTCCTGGGTAGGTGGATCGGTTATCTTTTTGTATGCTTTTTATCTTTAGCGTTTGTGGGTCTAATGTTGCAAAATACATGGTGTCAATAGTCGTAAAATCTGTTTCGTTGATTACTTTATTGTATGTATATCCCAGTATGAGATTATTCTGATGTAATGTGCTGAATCCTATTGAAACTATCGGAAATTTACTTGGAGCAACTGGTAAATGTATTTCTTCTTTTTGTAGGATCTCGAACTTCTTTACATCTATTTTATAGTAGTGCAGTTTACTATATGTTTTATTGTCAAGCGTAAAAAGTAATAACGTATCTTTTCCTTGCCAATTCATATTTTCTATATGTTGATTGGACATCGGAATCGCAGCTATTTCTGTTAATGCATTTTCTTGCATTTCGAATTTTATGAATTTTCCACTTTTTATATGATAGAAAAAGCCATTATGTACGATGATGCTTCGATCAAAATATTGTGTTGGTAAGTCGATACCATCTTTCAGAATATTTATTGTCCCCGAATCTATAGAATTAGTTGTTACAATGGTATTTCCCAAATTCTTATTCATAATATACAAGCTGTAGTTGTTGGAACTACTGTTACTTTGGTCTCTACTCGAACAACCAATAAAGAAAACTATTAATAAAAGTAGAAGAGTTTTAGAAATAGGTTTTAATTGCATGGAAATTGAAGTTATTAATAGAGGCTTGTTATATAATGTTAAACTGTAATTTAAGCTGATTCTGTATTGTTGGTGCTAAAAAAGTGAGTTCCGATTGGGAGAGAATAATTTGCTTGCCTGTATTTTTGGAGTTTAGAATGAAATATGTTTCTCCATTTTTTAATTCCTTTTTTTCTCTAGTTCCAATAAAACTAAATTCGAAATCTTTCTTTGGAATAATAACCATTGTACCCATTGAAAAAAATTCTCCAGTTTCTACATTAATTTTTGCTGTAGCATGCTTTCCTAAAATTAGTTCATAACTATTTTTTTCAAAATACTTTGAATTTGCACTTGTGCTATTATCAAAAATGGCATAACTAATTTCTTTATCTATATTGTTTTTATAGATAAAGAGGCCGAATAAAATTACGATTGAAGCAGCGATACTTATGTAACGTATTAGTCTTTTTCTATTATTATCAACTTTAATCGGGGCTGGTTCAATTATATTAGCGGCAATGTTTTCCCAGATCTGTGATTGGATATGGGACTTGTCAAATTGAGGAAGTGATAGTGGAGAAAAGTCCAAATTATCATCTACAAGCCATTCCTCCACAAGAATTCTTTCTTCTGGAGTGCATTGGTTTAAATGATATTTCTCTATCAACTTTTGATCAACTTTCATCGGCTTATATCCTTAATAGCAAAAATACAGGATTTCTTTTTTATTTAATTAATATATTCGGTTAATTCAGTTTTTAGCGTTTTTAAAGCTTTGGAAATGTGATATTCTACAGCTCGCTCTGATATATATAATTTATGGGCTATTTCTTTATTTGTTAAACCTTGATCTCTGCTCATTTGAAAAACATTTTTACATTGAGCGGGTAATTTATTGACTAATGATGAAATCTTCTCCGATAGTTCTTGAGCAATTAAGGGATGCTCTACATAGTGGTTTTCCGCTGTATTAATTATGTTTTCTAAATGATGTTGGCGCGTAACTTTATTACGTATATATTCAAAGGTTTTGAGTTTAACAGCTCTGATTAAGTATCGCTCAACTTCTAGAAGACGAAGATCATCACGCCGTTCCCATAATGATTTAAAAACTTCTTGAACGATTTCTTTTGCAACTTCTTCATCTTGGATATTTTTGATACAAAATGCAAACATACCTTCCCAATATTGAAGGTATATTTGCTCAAAGCTATCTTTATTTATGATAAAAATTTTTGTGTCCAAAATAAGAAGCGGCTACTTAATCTGTGATTTTAAGAAGCAAATATACTCTTATTTAGATTGGATTTAAATAGTTTTTATATTTCTTTTACAAATTCCAATAATGCTTTCCCCGGGTCAGTTGTTTTCATAAAATTTTCGCCAATAAGAAATGAATTATAACCAATGCTTTTTAATTCACGGATTGTTTGAGGGTCTGAAATTCCACTTTCTGAAACTTTAATATAAGTATCTGGAATTTTATTGACTAAGTCGTAAGAGTGCGCTAATGATACGGAGAAGTCTTTCAGATTACGGTTGTTTACGCCAATGGCATCAACTGTATCAAATAGGTTTCCTTTTAATTCTTCTTCGTTATGAACCTCCAAAAGTACATTCAGACCCAAAGTTTTAGCGTAATTGGAGAGTTCGCTTACCTCTTCATTGGTCAAACATGCCGCTATTAGTAAAATAATATCAGCACCATAGGCTTTTGCTTCAGCGATCTGATATTTATCGATTATAAATTCTTTACGAAGTAAAGGTATGGTTAATACTGATCGGGCTTCTTCCAGATCCTTTAAACTTCCTTGAAAAAAATCAGCATCTGTTAATACTGATATTGCAGAAGCGCCTGCATTTTGATATCCTTTGACAACTTCTGATACCGTGTTAATGTTGTTGATGACGCCTTTGGAAGGGGAGGCGCGTTTGTATTCTGAGATTATCCCCGTACGTTGTGGATCAAGAACGGATTCTTTTAGCGAATAACAAGTTCTACTAAAGAGCGGATATTCACTAAGTTCTTCGATAGAAACTTTTGCTTGAGCTTCTGAGACTTCTACTCGTTTTCGTTCAACTATTTTATCTAAAATTGTCATTTCTATTTTTTTAACCAGTTTTCAATTAGTTTTTTCCCATTCTCTGTCAAAACAGATTCTGGATGAAATTGTAATCCTTTTACGTCAAGGGTCCTATGGGACAGTGCCATGATAACACCATCTTCATCTGTTGCGGTTACTTTTAAGGTTTCAGGAAGAGATGAAGTTTCGACAGCCCAGGAATGATAACGTGCAATTTTACTGTGACTAGCGTAATCTTCAAATAGTTTTTCTGAATGATCTGTAATAATTAGATCTGTTGCCACTCCATGTAGCGGTCTCGGCATATTATAAAGTTTACCTCCAAAAACTTCGGCAATGGCTTGTTGGCCAAGGCAAATGCCTAATATACTTTTTGTATCCGCATATGTGCGGATGACATCTAATAACAGACCGGCTTCTTCGGGAATACCTGGACCTGGCGACAATAAAATTTTATCAAAAGCAGCTACCTCTTCTAATTTGAATTTATCATTTCTCCATACTGTATATTCTTGATCACATTCTTGTAATAGATGAACCAAATTGTAGGTGAACGAATCGTAATTGTCGATTACTAATATTTTATGATTGCTCATGGAAAATTTCTGTTTCTTTATTAATGAAGTGATTGATGATTGATTGGAATACACTTTCTACGAGTTTTCCTTCAATTTTAAAATTAGTTGCCCAATCATTTCTTTGCTCGAACATGTTAATTACTCTTTGTTCCGCTTTAACTTCTTCTAATGAAGATTTATATTGAGCGGCTTGTTGTACATATTGCGCCCGTTGTGCAATAAGTTCAATGATTCTATAGTCGATACAGTCAATTGAACTACGAATGTGTGATAGATTGTCACAATATTCTAAAGGTCTAATCATAACGTTTCTGCTAATTCTAATGCTTTTCTCAAAGCTGCTATTTTATTATTTACTTCTTGTAATTCCATCTCTGGATCTGAATCTAATACAATTCCTCCTCCTGCTTGGTAATTCAATAGATTTTGTTTACTTAAAAATGAACGAATCATAATAGCATGATTAAAATCGCCATTAAAACCCATATATCCAATTGCACCGCTATAGAATGATCTTTGTTGGCCTTCATAACGATCTATTAAAGTAAGCGCCATATGTTTAGGGGCACCACTCAGTGTTCCTGCCGGATAAGTATCACCCACAACATCAAAAGGATTGACTCCTGGTTTTAATTTGCCTGAAACTTTTGAAACTAAGTGGATTACATGGGAATAGTATTGTGCTTCCTTATAAGATTTTACCTCAACTTGGTTACAATGTCTGCTTAAATCGTTTCTTGCAAGATCTACGAGCATGACATGTTCAGCGGATTCTTTAGGGTCATTTTTAAGTTCTTCGGCTATTTTAATATCCTCCTCCATATTACCGGTCCGTTTAAAAGTACCTGCAATTGGATAAATTGTTGCTTCTCCATTTTTAATGGTCAATTGTGCTTCTGGAGAAGACCCAAATAGTTTGAAATTTCCGTAGTCAAAGTAGAATAAGTAGGGGGAGGGGTTGATGGAACGTAAAGCACGATATACATTGAACTCATCGCCTAGAAAAGGCGTTGAAAATGCGCGTGATGGAACAATTTGAAAAACATCACCTCTTTGAATATGTTCTTTTACTTTTTTGACCAATTCGCGATGTTCTTCATCTGATCTATTGGACGCCTCTTCTCCAGTTCTACGAAATGTATATTCGGGAAAGTTCTTATTTTGTATTAAATACTGTAGTTTATCTAATTCGGATTCTTCATCATTTAATAAATGTTCAAATACAAATAGTTCATTTCTAAAATGGTCTATTGCTATCACGTATTTATAAACATGATACTGTAAATGTGGAATATCCAGTTTTGGACTTGGAGCCGTAGTTAACTTGATATCTTCGAAATGTTCGATGGCATCAAATGTGAAATAACCAAAAAGACCATTTGAAATAATGTTACGTTCTGTTGAAATGGGTTCGCCAAATGCTTTTCTGAATGTAGCAACCTCCTCTTTTAAATTAATTTCTTCCTTATTTTTAAGGATGACTTTTTCGTTCGGATATGCAATTTCTAATTGCGTATTATCAAGTTTGATATGCGCAATGGACTGGCAACAGATGTAACTTATATTGTTGTCTCTGCTGTGGTAATCCGAACTTTCTAGTAAAATGCTATTTGGAAAGACGTCACGTAATCTGAGATAGATGCTAACCGGAGTTGTCGTATCAGCAAGCAATTTTTTGAGATTTGTTTTAAACGTGTATTTCATTTTATTCTTAATTTTTTAAACATAAAAAAACCCGATACTGAGTCGCATCGGGTTTGAACTTCCATAAATGGTTTTGGTTGATTATGAAATATTTTGACAATACCAATTAGTCCCCGATGCTTATTGCTTCAGGCCACCACCAATTTGTATATGTTCTAACTGTCGTCATTGTATCACAAATTTATAAAAAAAAATGATTAAGCAAACTTTTTATGATAAATAATCAATAAAATCTGAAATTTATTAGTCATTTAATAAATCTGGTCTTCTTTCTCGGGTGCGGATAAGCTGCTGTTCGTCTCTCCATTGCAATATTTTAGCTTCATGTCCACTAAGTAATACATCTGGAACTTTATGTCCTTTCCAGTCTGCAGGACGCGTATAAATGGGCGCATCAAGTAATCCGTCTTGAAAAGAATCGGATAAAGCGGAAGTTTCATCTGATAAAACTCCAGGTATTAATCTTATAATGGCATCTGTTAAAATTGCCGCTGGTAATTCTCCTCCAGATAAAACATAATCACCCACAGAAATTTCTTTTGTAACATAGATGTCTCTAATTCGTTGATCAATACCTTTGTAGTGGCCACAAAGAATCATCATGTTACCTTTTGTAGATAAATTATTCGCGATTTCTTGATTGAGTGTTTCGCCATCAGGAGACATGAAGATAATTTCATCATACGTGCGTTCTGCTTGTAGTTTTTCTATACAAGCCGCAAAGGGCTCGATCTGCATAACCATACCAGAACCTCCTCCATAGGGATAATCATCAACACTTTTCTGCTTATTTGTCGCGTAATCACGTAGATTGTGTACAACAATTTCTGCTAAACCTTTTTTTTGTGCCCGTTGCAAAATAGAATGTGCAAAAGGACTATCTAATAGACTTGGAAGTACGGTAATTATATCAAATCGCATGAGGCAAAGATACACAAAATTGAAAATTACTATTATTATTTCTTTTATAGGAAATGATATTCAATTATCAATAAAGATATATGCTGAAAATTATTGACCATAATTCTTGTTTTTTCTTGTAGTTGTTAGGTATAATCATCCATAAAAATGGTGGGTACTATATTTATAAGATTGATTCGCTTATCTTTGCGGAAAATATAAGCGAATAAAAGTGATTAACGTAAATAATATTTCAGTTTCCTTCGGAGGAACAACTCTTTTTAGTGATGTGTCATTTTCAATCAATGAAAATGATAAGATTGCTTTAATGGGAAAAAATGGTGCAGGTAAATCAACATTATTGAAGATTATTGCTGGTGCAGATAAACCTACAACAGGTAATGTTTCGGGACCGAAAGATGCAGTTATTGCATACTTACCCCAACATTTATTAACAGAAGATAATGTTACTGTTTTTGAAGAGACATCTAAAGCATTTGGAGAAGTTTATCAGATGCGGGATGAGTTAGAGGAACTAAATGAACAACTTAATGTAAGAACAGACTACGAAACTGATGATTACATGAAGCTGATTGAAAGAGTGTCTGAACTAAGTGAAAAGTTTTATTCAATTGAAGAGGTTAATTACGATGCTGAAGTCGAGAAGGTACTAAAAGGATTGGGATTTGAACGCACAGATTTTACTCGTCAAACTTCTGAATTTTCTGGAGGATGGCGCATGCGAATTGAACTGGCGAAGATTCTCTTGAAAAAACCAGATTTAATTTTATTGGATGAACCGACCAATCATATGGATATTGAGAGTATTCAATGGCTAGAGGATTTCTTGATGAATTCTGCAAAAGCTGTCATTGTTATTTCTCATGATAGAGCTTTTGTCGATAACATTACAAATCGAACAATTGAAGTAACGATGGGTCGTATCTATGATTATAAGGCTAAGTACAGTCATTATCTTGAGTTACGTAAAGATCGTCGTCTACACCAATTAAAGGCTTATGAAGAGCAACAAAGATTTATTGCTGATAATCAAGAATTCATAGACCGTTTTAGAGGAACTTATTCAAAGACGCTCCAAGTACAATCACGTGTTAAAATGTTAGAGAAATTGGAAGTAATTGAGATCGATGAGGTTGATACATCTGCTTTGAGATTAAAATTTCCACCTTCACCTCGTTCAGGACAATATCCTGTTATGGTTGAGGAGCTTACAAAAAAATATGATGAACATGTTGTTTTTCAAAAAGCAGATATGGTTATTGAACGTGGCGAAAAAGTTGCTTTTGTGGGTAAAAATGGAGAAGGAAAATCAACTATGATTAAAGCAATTATGGGAGAGATTGATTACGAAGGTAGTTTGAAAATTGGTCACAATGCTAAGATTGGCTATTTTGCACAAAATCAGGCCGCGTTATTGGATGGAGAACTTACTGTTTTCGACACGATTGATCAGATTGCAGTAGGCGATGTCCGCGTGAAAATTAAAGATTTGCTCGGCGCTTTCATGTTTAGCGGAGATGATACTACAAAAAAAGTAAAAGTCTTGTCAGGAGGTGAAAAAACTCGTTTGGCCATGATTAAATTGCTATTGGAACCTGTAAATGTTCTTATACTAGATGAGCCTACCAATCACTTGGATATGAAGACTAAAGATATTATTAAAGATGCTCTTCAAGATTTTGATGGAACATTGATCTTGGTGTCTCACGATCGAGATTTCTTAGATGGATTAGCTCATAAAGTCTTTGAATTTGGAAATAAACGTGTTCGTGAACACTTTACAGATATTAAAGGTTTCCTAGAATATAAAAAGATGAATAGCTTAAAAGATATCGAAAAATAATTTTTCTAATCTTTTAATCGCTAATTGAGAGGTAAGTATCCAAAATACTTACCTCTTTTTTTTGAATGTATTGATATCGAGTAGCCTTCATTGCGATATTTTATTTATGAAGAATATTAAATGTTTTTTGGTTCAAATTAAAATACTAAATTTAGTTTATGTCAAGAATTTTTAAAAAAATTATTTTCACAGTTCTTACCCTTGTATTAATTCATGGGCCCTCATTTTCTTTTGCTCAATATGGCATTGAAGATCTTCCTAATCCTAAAATTAAGGGACAAAATTATTTTGTTTCAAATCCGGATCAAATTATTTCTAATCATGTAGTAGAAGAACTAGATGTTATTTCTTGGCAGGTCGATTCGATCACAAAATGTGAATTTGCGATTGTAATAGTTAATGACTATGTCGGAGATAGTGATTTTGATTTTGCATTAAATTTATTTAGTGCTTGGGGAATTGGTAAAAAAGAGAGTAATAATGGATTACTTCTTTTTATTGCTAAAAACAGACATGAGTATCGATTTATATCTGGATATGGTATGGAGGGTATATTGCCGGATGCCTATCTTAAGCGGATAGGTGAAAAGTTTTTAGTTCCCAATTTTAAAGCGGAGGATTATGATCGTGGCGTTTTAGAATGTTCACGATTTATCCAGACTATCCTGACTGCTCCAGATGCACGAACAGAATTGGATCGCTTAATGCCAGAAACAATACCTTTCTGGAATTTTAAAAATCCACATTTAAAAAATTCATTACTAGTTCTTTTTGCTTTTGTAATCTTATATGTTTGGATATCAGTTGTGACTAAAATCACAAAGGGAAAGATTACAAAAAAAAGTAGTTATTTTCCTCCGTTAGTAAGCGGTTGTGGGTGTATGGGTATGCTGATGTTTTTTACGTCTTTTATTTTTGCATTTGTTTTTGAAAATTTTGAACAAGTTTATCAAGTTAGGAATTTACCTTATTTCATTCTCGTGTTCGGTATCATAACTCTTGCTATGAAGTATAATGCGGGCGTAACGACTGTTATGAATTCTTATAAGGATGAGGAAAATATTCAGCAAGCAATTCGTAAATTTTTGAGATGGAACTTTCTTCCAATATTAGTAAGTCCTTTGGCTTGGATAGATTTTGGCAAGTCAAATAAAAGATTATATAAATATGAAGGACGGTTATTACCCCCAGATAATTCTGGTAATTGGTTGCGTATAAATAGAGATAATGCGGATTCAAAAATGAGAAATTACCTGGATGCAGGTCAATTAATGGAAGAGAAAATTAATAGCCGTGATTATGAAGTCTGGGTTAATAGTAAAACTAATGAGACTAAATTGATTCCCTGGGATGAAAATAAAACTATCGAACTATGTCCACAATGCCATTATAAAACATTTGAAAAAGATTTACGTAAAACTATTACAAAGGCGACCTATAGTTCTGGTGGATTGGAAGAAAAGTATGATCTATGTAAATATTGTGGTTATACAATCTCTCATGGAACTCAGAGTACGCCGAGATTGGTGAGGTCATCATCAAGCAGTTCAAGTGGTGGATCGGGCAGGTCTAGTGGTTCGGGTGGTGGAAGTTTTGGTGGAGGATCTTCTGGAGGTGGAGGCGCGGGAGGGCGATGGTAAAGCATTGTCCATTAATATGATAGGTGAATTCCGTATTTCATTAAATAAAAGGGATTTCCTATAATATAGATCTATAAGTCTATATTATTGTTACAATTATCCAATATTTCAAATTAAATTTCAAAGCTCTTTATTGTGCTTTAGGGGTATAAAAGATCTTTCTTTCTGATTTTTTATTTTATGCTTTAGCATTTGTTATATTTTAAAATATATTGTCTGATCTTTATTTTAAATTAACGTAATTTTATTTATTTTAAACTTATAATTTTATGAAGAAATTGATTTTATCTGCTGCAGCTGCAGTCATTATTTTTGCGTCATGTAATAATACGGATAGCAAAAAAGTAGAAGTAAAAGATACAACTACTCAAGTTAACACTGATAATGGTGTTGCGACAACAACTACTACAGAGACTACTTCGACAACTACAGTACCTAAATTTAGTTCTCCGGAAGTACAGCAATTGGCTGATGATTATACAAAATTTGTGAATGAGTATGTTGCTGCCGCTAAAGGTGGTGATGCGACTAAGCTTCAAGAATTAGCAACTAAACAACAAGAGTGGGCTACTAAAACAGCTACCGCTGCGAGTAAGTTTACAGCTGATGATGCTAAATTGTGGGCTGAGTATACTCAAAAATTGGCTACTGAAATTACTGGAGCAGCGACTAAGTAAATCTTACAGCAATAAAATAGAAGAGGCATTCATTTTTAATGATTGCCTCTTTTATCTTAAGAAGATAGAATAATCTTAATCTTTATTATGTTACCGATTTTATTTCTTACTGATAGCATTGATTATGCCCTGTAAGTTTTCATTAAATTCCAATAATTGAGCAAACATTTTATCATCTTTACCTAGAGCACCATGCTTATTGTCTTTTTGAAAAACCTTTTTGATTGCTTCCCAGCGCTCTTTTTCCTCTTTTGTTAAGATATCTGTTAACTCTTTAAGCTTTAATAAATTTGATTCTGTATCTGCAGTAAGCGTTTGTGATTCACTTTCATAATGTGTTAAAATAAGCTGATTAATTTCTTGATCGTTCATGATAGGAACGACTTGGGCGACCAGTTTGCTCATATTTCGATAAGAACCCTGTAATTTAAAGGGAGGCTCTGTTCGATAATTATCTTGCATAGCAGCACTGTTGATGTAGCTTTGATTTACTTTTATGACGATATTACGAATCTTAAGAAGATGCTGCAAGACTGCAAGGAAGTCATCAACGTCTTGCTTCAAATAGTTTCCTTCTAACTCTGGTAATTGTTCTTCTCTATTTTCTATATACCGTATGAGCGCGTAAAAATCTTTGAAACTTTTACTTGCAATTTTGTCAATTGCAGGATTTTCAACAGCAGCATTTTCAATTAAGCTTAAATTGAATAAGTAATCTGTATCTCCTATAACATCTCCTAAGTTGTATACATCAGCTCGATTGGCTAGCATATCAGGGATTCTAAATTTTGAGCCACTCTCTGTATAAGGATTTCCCGCCATTACGATACAAAATCGATTTCCGCGAAGATCGTAAGTCTTGCTTTCTCCTTCAAAAATACCGTCAATCTTTCTTTGTCCATCGGCTAGTGATATGAATTTTTGAAGAAACTCAGGATTGAGATGTTGGATGTCATCCAGGTACAGCATCACATTGTCTGCCATTTCAAAGGCTAGATTAATTTTTTTAAGCTCCTCTCGTTCACCAGATGTTTTAGCTTCAGAAGGGTCGATCGATGTAATGGTGTGACCGATTGTGGGACCATTGATTTTCACAAAGTGTAGCCCCATTGTTTTTGCTAAATACTCCATCAATGTTGTTTTACCATACCCGGGAGGAGAAATGAGAAGAAGCATTCCCATTTTTGCTGTACGTTTATTTTCTCCAGCCACACCTAATTGCTTTGCAAAATTTGTTCCTATTAAAGGAAAGTAAACATCATTAATCAATTTATTTCGAACAAACGAACTCAATACTTTTGGTTCGAATTCGTTTATTTTTAGTTCTTTTTTATAGGCTGTGCTTAATTTTTCTTTTAATATGTTAAATGACTCGAAACGAGGTATATCTATATCGTGAAATTTTTCTAATTTTTGAATGAAAGAGTGAAAATCTATTTGATAACTTTCATTTGTGATCACTGGATGACTTCCTTTCAAATTCGCTACTGAAAGTTGATCCTTGGCTATAATAAGTTCGTAATCAATCTGATCAAACAAGATTAATGCTGCGGTTTCATTAATGTATTTTTCAAATTTAATTAAATGATCATTGCTCTCAATAAAAGCATATAGCCAGTTCTGAATTAAATAATAACGATCTATAAGACTGAAACCTTCATTGTTTATATCTCCTTCAAAATCTTTTAAGGTCTTTCTATCATGTAGGTAACGCGTAAACTCTTGTTTTAAATGATCGGCAAAGTCGGACAATGATAATTTATTGAATTTGCTAAATGTTTTAAAAAGGTATTTTGCAATGTTCTCTTTGTTTATTTGCGATAGATCCAGGTGTGTTTCCCAACGATTGACCTCATCATTCATTTCCTTTAGTATACTTTCGTATCGATTTGAATTTGGAAAATTCTTAAGGATTTGATTAGATGATCGGATAAGAGCTATTAATTTAGAACGAACGGATTGGTCCAATTGCTGCCAAAAAAAATGGGCTAATGTTCTTGTTTCAGGATCAAACTTTAATACATCTAATTTTTCCCCTAGGGTGTGAAGTTGTTCGTAGATCTGAAGGGCATCAAAATTGTGAACACCTTTGATATAAGATTCTACATAGTTTTGTTCTACAGCTTGATTAATGAATTTTTCTGCATTAAAATTGCTTTTGGATTGTGATGCTAGGAAAGTTTTATAAGCTAAATATTCGGCACGATACACAAGTTTATTCTCAGAAATAATTTCTTGTTCCCAAATATCTTTATAAATATTGATCTCTTGGGCGGTCACTTTTTGATAGAAACTAGTTCCTGTCAAATGATAATATAGTTCGTCTTGACGCCGTATTAATGTTAGACCTAAGCGTTGGTTATTAACTGTGAATTTGTTTTTGCCAAGTTTAATTATATTTTCACCTTCAACATATAGTTCGGACTTATCTCTTAAAACTCTTAACGCATCTTCTTGTGATTTCTTAAGTAAATTCTCAAGGCTTTCGGCTTTAGATACATCTTGTATTGTTTTCAGTTCTGAAATAATATGACGAATCTTGTCGATCATTAAGTCGGTCGAGTAAAAACTTAAAATCTCTTCTTTCGTGAGTAAAGATTTTGCCTTATTTTCGATGTTTTTAAGGACACGCAGTGCTATCTGTTCAAGAGAAGAGGCGCGTTTATTGATTTGTTCAATAATATATTCGCGTTTCCCGTTGAAAGCTTTAATGATTTCATCGCGCTTATCAGCGATTTTTAAAGCAAATTCGTCAAATTCAGAAAACTTGCTTTCGAGTTCTTCTAAGTTTACAACAATCTTAGTATAATACTCGTCAACTTTTTCTGCCGAAGTTGATAATTCCAAGTAGTTAACAATTGATTGCTCTAACAAAGTGAGTTGAGCCGAAAATTCTGCAATGGCTTCAGAACTTTTTAGTGTATTTAATTTACGTGTTAATTGGGCTCGAACCTCATTTAATGAAGCGAAAATAACTGATATTTTTTCAATTATCTTTGTTGTATGTGTTGTGTCATCAATCTTTAAGCTATGAAGTATATCAATTAATAATTCCAAATCACTAGAAATAGCTTTACATCCATCCTCTATGGCTTTGGCATCGATAGCTTTTGTTACTTTGTCGACTTCATTCTTTTGGATGACAACCTTCTGTTCATATGATGTAAGTGCAGCTTCCTGTAATAAGAACTGTATTGTTTTCTCAGAAAGATTAGTCGCTATGTGGTGAAGCTGTTCCTCTAGTTCATTTATCCGATTGTTTTCAATATACTTTACATTGCGCAAGTCAATGACCTCACCTTGTAATTTACGTGTATGTGATAAATTATGTACCAGTTGATCTAACTGTTCATAAATCGAACTATTGACTTTAAAAACAAGATCTTCTATTTTTTTTTCTATTGCTGTTAGAATCTCTTCCGCATGTTTACGCTGAATCTGTACCTTAACGAACTCGTCGATCGCTGTGTTCGCAATTTCTTTTATATGTTGTAATGGTGTACCAAGATTTTGAAGAGCCTCATCATGGACCCAGAAGTACGAATCAATGATGGAATTTGATTTTTTTAGAATATCCTCATATAGGCCTTCATAGGAATCTTCTTTGTTAATCAGTTGAATGACTTCTTGAACTTCAGACATCGCTTGGACAATATCTTTATTGCCAATTTTGTATAAGGGATCATCTCTGCGCGATGCATTTTCTTTCAGAACAGCCATGTATGGAGTCTCCCATATTTGTACTTGATGGTGGCGCGTCGCTTCATTTTCTGTACGAAAATAGATTAAGCTTCCATCTTTAAATATGGTAAATCCATTGCAAACGATTGGGGTTTCTACAGATTGTTGAATAATATTGTAAGACATTAAAATGTATGTATTCGACTGCTCATGTGTGAAAACATATAGGTAGTCTTCTCCGTTAGGAGAGATTACTTTTTTTAGAAACTGAACATTTTCAAGGTTATTCTCAAAGGTTTTATGTGTGCCATTTTGAAGATAATATCCATTTGAGAAAATAATTCCTTGATTATCTGGTAGCAAAATAGCAGATTCATTGAGCGTTTTTAGGTTGACAACCTCTTTAGTTCTGATGTTGAAAATGTAAGCGCGAAATTCTTCTTGAAAGGGTTTGATCCTAAGAGCAATCATATTACCTAAGTCAGCATAATGGTATTCTGCATCATCTAGCTGTTGATCAAGATTACTAACCTTTTCAGAATAAATTCCTTTACCTGACTCTGTATTATTTTCAATTTTAAATGTTATATCACCATGAATTGCTTCAATAAATACCTTATCTAAGATAGAAATATGGGGAAACCGACCCAATCTTCGATCTTCAAGGGTAGTTTTTGTCCAATCAAATTCATGTTGATTTGCTTTTTTAACTTCATGTATACTTCGATCATCTAAATAAGTTAATTTTCCATCTTTAATCAACCATTTAAATGCTTTTAGATCTTGTTCATTCTTGGTGGTTTGAAAGATCATATATAAATAGTTCTCTGTTTTTCTAAATTTGGAAAAAATTGAATCTCTATAATATTTGTATAGATTTTGGTAATCATTAACAAAATTTATATCATTTATGAAATCAAGATCTTGGGGAATAAATTGATTATCTTCAAATAAATAGATGCTAAATACGTCTTGTAACTGAATTTCGGTTCGTAATCCAAAATGTACATTATATCCGAATATGCAGATATTACCAATTGCTAAAATACCTCTTGATACGCAGTTATTATCTGTTGATATACGTTGATTTGCCTTTAATATAAAGTTGGTCGAATTAAATATTTCTTTTCTGGCGGTATTTAATAATTGTAATTTATCGGAAAGCGTTTCTTTTTGATGTTGAAGACGTTTTCTGATAATTTCGTAAGATCCAGAGTCTAAAGTATCGTTGTTCGCTTGTGTTTCTTGCATAATTCGAAAATAATCGTGGACTATTTAATCCGTGTTGAATTCTACTTTCTACCTGTGTTAGTATATAGTTAATGTATTGACTTTATGATTTTCATTTGGTGAAGTCAATGTTACATTTACAATGGTGAAAATCTAAATCATCTTTGGAAAATACTATATTATGAACAGTGTAATAAAGCTAATTATATCGTTGTCAACTTGAAAACAATCCGTTATCAAGTTGACATATGTGTAAAAATTAGATCAATTTTTTGTTTGATATTCCTAAGTTTTTGGCTAAACCGAATAACGAGTTGATGAAATTAGTATCTTCATTATCATCCGCATTTTTGGCTGCTTGTTGTAATTGAACCAAGGCAGCGGAGACAGTTAGATTTTTGATATCATTAGATGAAATACCATATTTATCGGCTAAGCCACGTACTTTTTCTGCCAGATCACCTTTTCCGTCTGGACCTAACAATGAATTTTTGATGTCTGTTGCATGTTTTGAATTATTGATTAAATGATCAAATCCTTTGGAATTAGAAACTTGGCGTACAATGTTTTCGAAGAACATAGTCTCACCTCCAACGATATCAATTTTTGCAGTTTTTAACGCTTCTGCCAATACAGATGCTTGTGAAGCTGCGATATCTTTTTGAATGCCTATTTGAGCCAATTCAATATCTTTTTCTTTTTGTAGTTGAAGCTTGAATTCTTCGTGATCTCTTCCAACACCATCTAACTTTTTCATTGCTTCAGCTTTTTCTTGAATACCCGTGGCTTCAGCAATTGCTTTCTCTCGCGTTACCTCTGCCTCCATTATTCCCTGCTTACGGCTTGCTTCAGCTTTTTTCTCGATGATAGATGCCTCTGCAGTACCCTGTATTTGAATTGCTTCTGCTTTCGCTATCATAACTTCTGCCTCAGATAGACCTAAAGTAGCATCCTCTTTCGCTTGTGCTTCGGCAATTATTTTACGACCTTCTGCTTCTTTTACTGATGCTTCTTTTTTCGCATCAGCATCGATTAATAACTCTTGCGCTTTTTTCTCGGCAACTTTTCTGCGGGACTCCGCAAAAATAACATCTTGCTCAGCTTTTTGTTCAGAAGCTATTTTATCTGCTTCAGCAGCTTTGACAGTTGATATTAGACGCTCTTCGGCTTCTTGTGATGCCGCAATAACACCTGCTTGTTTTTTTCGTTCAACTTCACGGAATACCTCTATATCTTTGACACCTTGTTGTTCTTCTACAACACCTTTTTCGAGTTGAACACGCTCTTTGATTACATTTTGAATATTTTTCTTTTCGATTTCAATTGAACGTTCCTTATCAATTTGTGCTAATGTGACAATTCTTATTCGCTCTGTCTCTTCCAGTGCACGATCTTTTTCCACACGTTCAGTTTCAACCGCACTAGTACGTAATTTGTTTTTCTCTGCAATGATAATCTGACGAAGCTTATTTTCTTCTTGAATAGCTAACTGTTCTTCTGTAGAGATGCGGACAGTTTCGGATTTTAGACGCTCTTCTTCTCTAACTTTCGCTATTTCAGCATCTTCACGAGCTTTAATATTGTCGATTTCGCGACGTTGTTTCTCTTCTTTTTCAGCTAATTGTCGATCTAACTCAAGTATTGCCTCACGCGTTTCTACATTCTGTTTTTTAATTACTTTTTCTTCATCACGACGTATTAAATTGGCATGAATATTCTGAGCTGCAGTTAGTTCAGTGATTTTACGGATACCTTGTGAATCTAAAATATTATCTGGACTTAAAAATTTCAATTCTGTTTGTTCTAAATAATCGATTGCACAGTCGTCTAATATATAGCCATTCAAATCTGTCCCAATAATATTTAGAATTTCATTTCTAAATTCCCGTCGAGCTTCGTACAATTCAATAAAGTCGAATTTTTTTCCTACAGTTTTTAGTGCTTCTGAAAATTTGGATTCAAAAATACTTTTTAACGTATCTGGATCACTCGCGCGCTCACATCCTAAATTTTGTGCTACACTGATTACATCATCAACAGACTTATTAACACGCACAAAAAATGCGACCTTAATATCAGCACGAATATTGTCCTTACATATTAATCCATCGTGCTGCATTCTGGATATTTCAATCTTTTTTACTGAAATATCCATTATCTCCATTTTGTGAAAAACTGGAATGACATACATCCCTTTGTTGAAAGCAACATTTGTCCCGCCAATCCCAGTTCTTACTATTGCTTTTCCTTGTGGAATTTTTTTGTAGAAAGCACTTAATACAATGAAAAATGCAAAAATTAGTAAAACTATAATTCCTACAATCAAGAGGATGAGACCTGTTATCCCATCTATAAATAAAAGAGTTTGTAACTGCATGGTTAATAATTAAATATTGTGAATGGTTATTTCTTTGGTTACGTAATATATTTTTTTGTCTTTTGATTCATCAACAATAATGACTTCATCTCCATATTCTATTTTTTCTCCATTTAGACTTTCTACATAAAGCCGTATAGGATCTCTTTCGATCAAAAATTCTGCTGATCCCAGTTTTTTTCCTTCTATTGTTGCTTTCATTTTTCCTATTCTCCCAAGGAAATCAATCGGTTCTTCCCCATGATATCCAATGTTTTTAAAAAGTTTTGCAAGAGGTTTAGTGAAAAAATGCATTAATATAAAAGTGATGAAAAATATAGGAATTAAAATAAAAAGGGATTTCAGTCCCCAGGTGGCGGTATTTAAAAGTAATGAAGAAATGATCGTGATGATCCATCCAATAAATTTGAAAAGTGTAACGATGATCATAATAGGAACTTTGCCAACATTAATGAAATCCATTGCTTTTGCGAAAAAAGATGGCTCTATATGTGTATCGGCGTCCGAATGGTGATGTAAATCTTGTGAACTGTCTACGTCTGTTACATCAGCAGTAGAGTGGAGGTGACCATCCAGGTCCACATCGCCATCAAAGAGATGTAATCCATCCCCCGCAAAGGACATAATTATCCAATATAACAGCGAAATTCCTGTCAGTACAGTCATGATACCGTTGGATACTGGATTGAAAAGGAGGTTGAATAATTCGCTCATAATGGGGTCGGTTTTGTTATAATTCTCTTTTGAATGTATAGTGAAATGACCAAGAACTTCCGCCGATCTCTAAATCTTGCATCGATACAAGTTCCCAGCCCTGAGCACCTAATTCGTTAAGTATTTCATCTATGCGATCTTCATCAAGTTTTGTCCCCCAAAAACCTTTAGGTTCGATTTTAATTGTTTTGTATTCAAATTTTCTCATCATTATTAAGTTTTAATTTTAAAGCTTCTAGTTCGGCATTGATGGAGTCCTTATTTGAAATTGTTTCATTGATTTCATCAATGATCGATTTATTCCCATGTGCAATTTCGCCATATGCTTTTGCTAACGCTTCATCTTCCTCTACTTTAACTTTCATTCGTTCCAGCATAGATATGGTACTATTTGAATCAATATTCGCCAATTGCTTATTGACCATCTTAGCGGCGTTAGACACTTTTACACGAGCTTTTAATGTGGTTAATTCGCTTTCCCATTTCGTAATGTTGAATTTGAGTACATCTACATTCTTATGTAATTCGTCTGCTGACTGAAGATGAATTATACTTTGTTTTTCTAATTCTATCGCCTCTGCTATAAATTGCTTTTTTAATAAGAGAGCCTCTTTTGCTAAGTTTTCAGCTTTATCAACTTGAAGTTCTCCATTCTGTGCTTTCTTTAATAAGAGAATAGCTTTTCCTTCAAACAGGTTTGCTTCTTCTTGTTTTTTCTCAAAATTGCTTTTGGTACGAATTGCTAATGCTTTTACTTTAGCATATGCCTCAAGGGCTTGTTCTAAATCTTCTTTCATTTCCCGGATACCTTGTTCCGTCATTTTGATTGGATCTTCCATTTTTTCAACGACAGCGTGTATTTCCGCTTGACCAATCCTGAAAATTCTTTTAAAAATATTCATAATTACTATAATTTAGAGAAGTTAATTAATTGATTGTAATACTCACTGATTAATAAGCTTAAAGAATTGATGGCTGCATCAAATTCATTTTGGTCAATATTGCTGATTTGTAGTGTGTATCTAAAAATTACTTTTTTACCGTCTTCTGTTAACGCGAAACCACCGTGGATCATGTCCCTATTTTTAATGAGTAGTGATTTAAACAATTCCATACTTTCATTGGAAATTGTAAATAAATATTGTTCAAAAATTAAAATTGGATTAGCTATACCTACAATCAAATTGTGAATGCCATCTAATTCATTTTGAATGATGAAAACGCCTTCTTTCTCATCTTTATAAAAGATATCGTATCCGATATTGCTAATAAAATTTTCAATTTTTGAGAAGTACATAATTTAGTTTTTTATATATTGCATATATTCTTTGCATAAAGATAATATTTTTGCAAAAATATTTTGCAAAAAATTTTAATTTTTTTAAAAATGACAAATATTGGTAATAATATAAAGAAATTAAGAAAGGTGAGAGGGTTAAGCCAACAAGCATTTGCTGATTTATTTAATCTAAGCAGAGGTAATATTTCGTCTTATGAAGAATTAAGAGCTGAGCCTAAAATAGAAACAGTAATGATAATTGCTAATTATTTTGGCATTCCTTTGCAGAGTTTAATTCAAGAAAATCTTTCTGTTAATCAAATTTTAAATTTCAGTGATTATTTTGAACCAGCTATTGTAACAAATAGCACAAAAAAATTAGCAGGTATTCCCTTATTGACCCGAGAAGTTATGATGAACAATACTGATTTGTTAAAGCAAATAGAGGGCGCACCACAACTTCAGCTTCCTATTCAAAGTAAGCATAAGTTTTTAGCCATTGAGTTTTCAGAATTGATTGCCGCTCCATTGGAATTGGAAGTTAAAGAGCAAAGTATACTAATTTTTGAAGGTATTGAAATGGAATATCTGCATCTTCTTCACAATAACTTGGGTTTGTTTTTGTCTGAAGAGGAAGTTTTTGTAGGGAAGTATGAGCAAAATGGGGAACAGATATCGCTGATTCTTAGCTCTTGGAAAAAAAGTTTATTTTCCTTGTCTGATATTCGATATTATTGGAAATTGTATGGAAAGTTTGAAAAAGTTTAGTAGTTCAATAGTAATGAAACATAGATATAATTAAAAAAATATGCCTAAAATATTTTTAGGCATATCTTGTAAGTTATGTTAGTTTTTACTACCTCCACCAAAAAGTTTAGCTAGTAGCCATATTACTAAAGCAACAACGACCACAACGATGATTATACCTGACCAAACTCCTGCTTTGAAAATACCTTCAATGACCGAACAGCTCGATAAAGAAAGGCAAGTTAACACGATTAATGATATTGGAAATATTCTTTTCATATGATATTGAGTTTAAATAAGAAACAATCATCTGGATTGAAATGTTTGTTTTTACTACTATTTATTTAAAATGGTAAGTCTTCTTCTGTAATTTCTTGACTAGAAATTTCTTCATTTCGTTTCCTTAATTTAGATTTATTCATAACAATTAAACTGTCAACTTTGATTTCTGTAATTGTCTTGTTATTTCCATTATTATCTTCGTATTCGCGGTAGGTAAGTTTTCCCTCTACTAGTAACTCTGAACCTCTTAGACAATATTTTTCTACAGTAGTATTAAGGTTGCCCCAGATCACTAAAGTATGCCACTGGGTTTCATCAACCCATTCACCAGCTTTGTTTTTAAATAGATCTTTGGTAGCTAAACGTAAGGTTGATACTTTAGTTCCGCTTGTGCTAATTTTTACCACGGGATCAGAACCTAAGTGTCCAATCAATTGAATTCTGTTTTTTAATCTGCTCATAACTTTGCTTTTAAATGTTTGTAAAATTGTTTAACTTCAATAAATGCATCCTTTCGAATTATGCTTAGGAAACAGAAACAAAAGTGAAAAGTAATTGAGATTTTAATCGGTTAATAAACGTTTGTAATCGACTATAACCGTTTGTAAGCGTTTGTTGTCGTTTATTTTATGATTTATGGAAGAAGAAATTAATTTAAAAAAATGTCTAGATTGTAAAAAGTCAATAAGGGGACGCTCTGATAAAAGATTTTGTGATGATGCCTGTCGCAATAGTTATAACTATAAACAGAATAGTGATCAAACGAACTTGATCAGAAAGATCAATCATACATTGCGTAAGAACAGGCGTATTCTACAAGAAGTTCTGGGAGATGAAGGTATACTCAAGATAAGCAAGGAAAAGATGTTGCTGCAAGGCTTTGATTTAAAATATCATACTCATAATTTCATCAATGCTAAAGGACAGACCTACTATTTTATTTATGAGTATGGCTATTTGGTTCTGGAAAATAATTTGCTGTTGATCGTGAAACGTATACCTAAATAGTTTTTGATAAATTTATTTTGAAATTTCAATTTTGTTTTAAATATTTGCAAAATCAATTAGGTATTCACAATTAATAATAGAAGAATATGTTTGCTATATTAAATAACCCTACTTCAATCCAAAAGAAGGATCTTGGGTATATTCTTCAGAATACTTTTTTCTCGTAGTTACTCCTCTTTTGACTTTATTTTGGTCTCGACAATGTTCGAGCAATTAATGATTTCTTTGGTATTTCGTGAGTCGAGGTATTTAAGATAATCTTTTATTTAATTATTGATCCTTAAATAGACATCGCTTATTTAAGGAACTTTTGAGAATTGATGCAATATATTTTATGAATAAATATGTGTTACAGGCATTGGATAGTTATCCATATTACCTAGAAAATACGTTAGAATCTTTGTCATACGCCTTGTCTTATGATGATTCAAATACGATGGCACTATGTCTGATGGGGAGACTTCATGCGGAACAGTTGTTTGATTTTGAACAAGCAAAGAAATATTTTCAAGAAGCGTTAGTACATAATTTATATGCTTTGGAAATTTATCAACCTTATATACAAACCTTGATTGATACCAATGCATATGAAGAGGCAGAAAAAACAATTGAGTTTGCTTTAACAATACCCGGAGTTTCATCTTCTTTATTTCTATTAAAAAGGGTACTTATATTGGAAAAACTTAAAAAATTTAAAAAAGCCTTAAAAGTATTAAATTTGGTTAGATTGGAAAATTTAGATAGTGAGATGTTGTCCACGATCAAAGACGTTGAAGATCGAATAAAAGGAAAACGGAAAATAGGACGTAAAAGCAAAAAATAACTAATTGACAGTTTATTCTTTCTAATTGAGGATAAACTCAATAGATTGTTTCTGAAATGAAATGAATAACACGTATATCCTTCCCCTGAATTAAAGAAGGGTATACGTTTAAATATTATGATGCAACAACGTCAAATAAACGCCTCATTTTCTTTTTCAATCAAATGATGTAAACTAATTAAATAAAAAAATCTAATGCATTAAAGAGTTGAATATAACAGTAGGCAACGGGATTGGCGCCTAATGTCAACTACGGTATCAATTTCTCTCGTACTTTGGTACCCCTGTGGTCTGTGCCGTAAAATATGAGATATTCAACTTGCGTCCCTAAGCCTGAAGTTCCCTGTTTTTGTTTTATGAAAATACGATGGAGATTAAATTTGTGACCATTTAATGTGGTTTCCACATAAGGCTTTCCTGCTTTATCCATCTTGAGATATAAGGGTTGATTTTTGTAAGACACAATCTCAAACTCAAATGTATTATTGCCTAGTTCTTTTGTTATAATACCATAGGCAAATTTTTGTTGGATACCAGTTAAAGGTTTAATTTCTCCTCCTTTATCATATAAAATCCGATAGTTATTGATAGGATTCTTGTTATTGAAATGCTGTTTATAACTCATATTTGCCTCATAAACATAGGTGTTATGACCTTCGCTATGTTGTATATAAAAAAGAGTGTTTGATTTGAATGGTGGGGTGGGATAGCCCTCTTGTGCAAAGGTATAGATTGATACAAAAAACAGAAAGTATAAAAGACAAGTGAAAGTTTTCATGATATACACTTTTTTGATTAGAGTAAATTTAAACTTTCTATATTAAAGTATTAAATAGAAACTATTATTTTTTTACAAAAAAAGATTAGTATAAAGCAAAAATAAGCAAAACGGTTAAAACCGTTTATATACAATGCTTTATAAAACAGTAGTCTTAGTTTGGAACTCGGTGTCTGATAGGTTTTGGTCTTAAAAATACAAAGATAGGTTACTAATTCGTTACCGATTAGCAAAGGTAATCAAAGATGTAACAGGTTATATTTCAGTGTTTTGCCCTATTTTTCATATTCCCTTGTAACTCAATACAATTTAATTTTAAACATTAAACATTTGAGTTATGGAGCAGACAAAAAAATCTACGTTCAAATTACTTTTCTACCTGAAAAAGAACGAGCCGAAAAAGAACGGTAATGCCCCGATTATGGCACGTATTACTATTGATGGAACACCTAAGACTTTAGGAACAAAGTTAGAGATCAATCCAAAGAATTGGGATTTAAAGTATGGAAGAGTTGAAGGTAAGAGTGCAAAAGCACTAGGTATTAACCAAAAATTGGATAATATAAGGGCACGTATCGATACCCTTTATGAAGATATGCTGAAACACGAGGGTTTTGTAACGGCACAAAAGCTGAAACTTGCATTTCTCGGTGTTGGTATTATGGAAGATTCCTTGCTGAAAGTATTTAAAAAGAACAATGATGATTTTGGGAAAATGGTAGTACAAGGAGAACGCTCCGAAAGTACCTACTACAAGTACAAAATTGTCTATAACCACGTTGCTGAATTTATCAAAAGCAGGTATCATCGTGATGACATGGCGTTCAGGGAATTGACGTGTGATTTTATCAGAGAGTTTGATTTCTTCCTTCGAATAGACAAAAAGTGCACACACAATACTGTTTGGGTATATACTATGCCACTCTATCGTGTTGCGGAAATAGCTGTCAAAAACGGTCTTATCAGGAAAAATCCTTTTGAAGATTATGAAATATCGATGAAGGAAAATGACCGTAGCTATTTACTTAAGGAAAACGTTGAATCCCTGTTATTACACAATCCTTCAAAACAAAATTATGAAATTGTAAAGGATCTTTTTGTATTCAGCTGTTTTACAGGACTATCTTACATAGATATTAAACAACTTAAAAGTACTAACATACAATCCTTTTTTGATGGTCACGATTGGATTATAAGCCGAAGACAGAAATCTGATGTTGCTTCTAATGTAAGGCTTATGGAAATACCCAAACGAATTATTGAAAAATATAAAGGTACCACCCGAAATGATTCTATTTTTCCTGTTCCTACAAACAAAATTTGTAACAGCCATATAGACAAACTAATTCAAGAATTAGGTATTGTTACAGAACAAAAAGTAACCTTTCACACCGCAAGACACACATTTGGAACAATGTTTTTGACTGAAGGCGTACCACTTGAAAGCCTTAGTAAAATGATGGGGCATAAAAATATTTCTACCACACAGATTTATGCTAAAATTACAAGCCAGAAAATAAGTAAAGATATGGATTTGGTATCGCATAAATTTGCTGGAATGGAAGCATCATTTGCAGAAATGGAGAAAGAAGTTCTCGTTTAGAATTATTGCTTACTAAACAAAGCAGGATGATTTCCTGCTTTGTTTGTTTCGAGAAGCTGGGTGCTTTTAATAAAATTCTTTTTTTTAAATTTACTTACAACAATTCTTTAAACAAAAAAACTATGTCTTTATGTAAACTGTGTCTTGAACGCGAAGCAAACAAAAAGAATACTCACTATCTTACTGATGCAATTATCCGCACCTGTCTTAACATAGAAGGTAGTAATGAACGCGAGAAAGGATTATATTTTGCTCTGGATAATACCAATCCATTTATAGACTTTAATTTCCAACGTCTTGATGAGCTGACCCTCGAGACTACAATTGGAAGAAAACCAACAGAGGAAGAAATTGAAAATGCGAAATCCATTCCATTTTCAGTGGATTACGTATTTTGTAGTGATTGCGAAAACCTGTTTACAGATATTGAAACACCATTTATTCAAAACATACTACCACACTTCCGACAAGCAGATCTTTCAGGTCTCAAAATAGTGAGCGAAGCTGATGATGTTACAATTCGTAACTTCTTTCACATACAGTTGTACAGAAGTGCAGTCTGTGAAGATATTTTGGCGTTTTCACCTGAGTTTAAGGAGAAGTTACGTCACAGTATCCTCCAAAAAAATGGTGACACATCCATCCCCCTTTCGGTGACACATCTCCAAACTCTTGGAGGAAACGCGATATATACAGAAAACTACATTGGATTTACTGATGATAAAAACCCTTTTATTGTCTTCATGAATGATTTTGTTATACAGGTTTACGAGAATGAAGATGCAATAAAATTTCTACCTTTCCATGGACTAAATGAACAAGAAACTTTTGTCTCTGCTATAAACATCAACGAAGAATCTTTTGCTTTTAAAATATTTGACAATGCAGAAAGAAAGGTTTTTCTCAATACGGTAATCGTCAATGAAAAGGTTAAGAAAACAATACAATACTACCGAGATATGTTTGATATGTTCTGGAGAAAGCTATTTGGTGTCGACGCTCCGGTGCTACAAAAAGAAAGGTATATCCAGAGTCTTATCAATGGTGATGACAATAACTTAATTAAATACTCAAAACAGCAGGTTTTTGAATTTACCGTAGCTTATATGGCTAAACTTTTCAATGTCACCAAATAAATTGCATATAATATTATACAGATAGCCGAGGTAAATAATCCTCGGCTTTTTTTAGCCTATACTAATCTTCAAAGCACATTTATTCCTCCAGCGCCCATCCCATGCAATAAAAGAGCTTTGGCAGGATGAGTTAATAAACCATACTGAAAAACTCCTAATATATCCTCAATAAATATTTTTCAGTACCGTTTACGTGGCTTCCAAAAGCCACAATACTTTAAGATACTAAACTCCAAATTTATAAATTCTGCAAAATGTAATTGCAGGTTTTGTAATCACAAGGCCATTTACTCAATGCCTTTTTCACGTGCTTCCACATGATTTTTATTCAAGAACCGATATGCTGTTTTGTTCCATTTCAAGAGCAAAGGTATTTCCGTGTTCTTAACGCAGGAACAAGGTCGTGCCTTCCAGATTTGCAAAAAAATCTCCACCCATTCGGGTCGTATTTTTTTGACAAAACCTTGTTCCTGCTAAACACTAACCTTTTTATGCTCGTGAAACGAAACAAAGCATACTCCGGCTCTTTAGACGAATAAAAAAAATGTCAGAAATGAAAAAATACAGCATTGAAAATGGCAAAAGAGTGAAACGAAACTTCAGCACCTCCTCTCATTGCCGAATAAATCAAGGGAAAAATCAGAACAAAATTAATAACGCAAAAAAGTAGAAATCATGAACATTACAGGAAGACTGACAAGAGATGCGGAAGTACGCACAACGTCACAGGACAAACAAGTAGTAAATTTTTCAGTAGCGACCAACGACAGCTACCGTAACAAACAGGGCGAACGCATTGAGCAAACAACCTATTTCGACTGCTCCTATTGGATAACCCCGAATGTAGCCAAGCTACTTACAAAAGGCACTTTGGTAGAACTATCGGGACGAGTAAGTACCAGAGCGTGGACAGGTAATGACGGAGAGCCAAGAGCAGGTCTGAATTTCCATACCTCACAAATCAAATTGCACGGAGGTAGCAAAAAAAAGGAAACGGTACTAACTACCACAGGCACAAACAATAACACGACAGAAGACGACCTCCCATTTTAACAACGAGTATTCAATCATTTTTTTCACATCAAATTTTAAGCATTATGGCACATAATATCAATTTCAACGAGAGAACAGGACGTTATTCATTTTTTAGTGTACAACAAAAAGCGTGGCACGGTTTGGGGCAAATCGTAGAACAGTACCCGACAAGCGAGGAAGCTATCAAACACGCAGGGTTAGATTACGAAGTCGTAAAATCCCCACTATTTACAAAAGGTTCGGGCATTATCGAAACCACCAACAGCATAGAGATAGGCAGTAGCGAATTACAAGTACCTAACTATTTCGCCAACATCCGCACCGATAACAATGCCGTATTGGGCGTGGTTGGCAAGGATTACCACATTGTACAAAACCGTGAAGCCTTTAATTTCTTTGATGCTATTGTAGGCGGTGGTGAGGGCATTCTCTATGAAACCGCAGGAGCGTTAGGCAATGGAGAACGTATTTTTATCACCGCCAAATTACCCGACTATATCCGAGTTGGGAATGGCGATGACGTTACGGAAAAATACATTTTCCTAACCACTTCGCACGATGGTAGCGGAAGTATCACAGCCGCATTTACACCTATCAGAATTGTTTGCCAAAACACCTTAAATGCTTCGTTACGCAGTATGACAAATGTTGTCCGCATCAAACACACTTCGGGAGCAAAACAACGTGTTGAGAATGCCCATAAGATTATGGGACTTGCCAATACATTTAGCAACCAATTAGAGGGAATTTTCAATGAATGGGCAAAAGTAAAGGTCACAGACCGAGAGGTAAAAAAGCTAATTCAATTGGCACTTTGCCCGAATAAGGAAACCTTTGATTTAATCAAAAAAGGTGCGGAAGATGAAATTTCAACCCTTTTTAAAAATACCGTTGAGGACGCATTTGCATACGCAATGATAAGCGATACACAACAAATGGACACAACAAAAGGCACTTTGTTCGGAGCGTATAACGCTGTCACAGGCTACTATCAGAACGTGAGAAATTACAAGAATGACGAAGCCAAATTGCAGAGCATTGTATTGGGTGGTACTGCCCAACTGAAATCGCAAAAAGCATTTGAACTGTGTACCGCATTTGCTTTGGACGGTGCGGAAATCCTAAACCTTAATTAAATAACAACAGGCTACCGCCTTAATCGGTGGTAGCCTACTAAAAATATTCATTATGGCAAATTGGTGCAGTAACACGGTTGTATTCGAGGGAACTCCCGAAGCAATCACAGCAATACAAGAACTTTTCCAATCAATGAAGGAAAAGGAAGAAAAAACCGAAGAAGGGCAACTACCCGAATTTATGGAAGATACCAACGGTGGGTATTTCTTCAATATCTATTGGAACGAGGGCGATGAAGGGCAATTTCAATATGAAACAAAATGGTCGCCCAATATTGAAATTATTCAAAAGATAGCAGAATACTACCAAGTGGATTTTGTACAGGACTATGAAGAAATGGGAAACCTTGTTTACGGGAGAGCAACTTATCGGGATGGCATACTCAGCGATATATTTTTGGGCGATGATGATTTTGAAGCCTACGAACAGGATGAAGAAACAGACCTCTACCACTTTGAGGGAGAAGAGTACGAAAGTGATTATGAGATATTGGAAACTCTTTTGGAACGCAAAATTGTAACACTATGAAAGTAACGGATTTGAACGGTTACGAAATTGAAGTAACCGACCTAAAAGAAGCTATCCGTATTGCGAAGCGAAATACAGGATATAGCCACGAGGACAAAAGTTTTTCAGACTTCGATAAAAGGCAAAATGCCTATTGGACGGATATACACAAGAAATTGATAGCAATCAAAAAACAATCTTCAACAATTAAAATTTAAGAACGATGAATACAAATTTTTTCAATCAGATACAGCAGTTGGACTTTACAGGAGTTTTACAACTGAACATTTCAAAAGGAATAGAAAGCAACCTAATTGTAACAGTATTGCTTAACAACGAACAATGCGGAGATAGTGCCAAAAACGGTATTCCCCCATTGACATTCAACGCCACACCCCAAGAGTTTGACGAGGGATTTTTTGAGCAGATAACAACACCTATACAAAAGGTATCGGGCTTAATGGTGGATATGGAAAAATTTCAAAAGCAACTTGATGAAGCCAAAGCACAATCGGCAATCGAGAAAGCAAAAACCGAAAAAGAGAAAAAAGAAAAAGAAGCCAAAGACAAGAAGTTTAAAGATGCAATGGCAAAGGCGGATGAGTTGGAAAAAGAGGGCAAATTCCGTGAAGCGTGGATAAAAGTTCCCGATATAACGGAGTTCTCCGAAAAAGCGGACGAGATACGCAAACGCAAAACATCATTGTCCGACAAGTTCGCAACACCGAGCCTTTTCGGAGCAATGGAAGAAGCAACGCCCGAACCGCCAAAGGTGGAAGAACTTACTGCCGATTATCCCATTGATGAAGCGGACGAGGAAGAATAAAAGTGTTAACCCAAAAATTAGAAAGTTATGTTATTAGCAACACAGTTAGAACGAGTTTTCATACTCAAAGATAAAGGACAGGACATCAGGCTGACCGACCCCGAACCACGTTGGAGCGTGGAAGCCGTAATGAATTTTTACGCCAATATGTACCCGATTTTGACAACTGCAAAAGCATCTGCACCACAGATAAAAGATGATGCAGTCGAGTACAAATTTGAGAGCGTAATGGGTACGAAAGGTTAAACCAAAATTTTAAAACGATGAATTATGCAACGCAATATCATATCGGGAATAATCAACATACCCGAACAGAAACGACAACAGCAGTTACACCGACAGTTGGGCGAGTTCGCCAATTGGATGCAAAGACCAAAGGACGCCAACCAAGTGCAGAAAGACAAACAGAAATCCGTACCGATAGCAATGTTGCCAATGCTATTCTAAAATGTACATTTCTGCCTAAATTGAAAACAGCACAATCCGTACAGGCTTGTCAGAAAACGGAGAGGGATTTTTACAAGTCCCTTTCCCGACTTGCCGAGCATTACAGCATTGAGCCAATGCAAACCCAAGATTTTGAGTTTCCCTACAATATAACATTGTCTATGTGGGATATGGAAACTAAATTGAAGCGTACCAATATCAATTGGGATGGTTTCAAATTGATACAGAATAGCGGTAAAACCTATTTTGTGAGTGAGGAACGATACAATACAGGTACAACTTTGTACTATATTCCCATTAAGCCACTGTTTAAAATGCTCAAAGACCCGAAGCGTAAAAAGACCGCACAACTTTTACTGTCGGTATGCAGTTATCTGTACCACATCGTCCTAATTCCCTATTACAGGCAGGAAGAAAGTTATTTGTATTGGCTTTACGAAACGATGAATGATTGGGTGGAACAGGATGAGGAAACGGAAGAAACAGAAACCAACAAACGTGAATTGAGAAAAGCCGAATACATTGGCGATAAGATAGAACAGAAGTTATTCAACCGCATCAATCTAAAGATATTTGAACAGCGTTTGAACCGATTTAAAAGTGTTGATACGTTCGATAAGGAATGTTGGCAAGTGGCTTGTAATGCGTTTGCCCTTTGTACAGAATATCCGAACGCAACTATTTTCAGAAACGCCACATTGCCCGAAAAAGACCTTTATAATGATGATTACGAAAATGAAATAATCGGAATGGAAAAATACATTTCATTTATTGCAGACACTAAAGGTTGGTTATACGAAAACCTTTCAGATACCATCAACAATGAATTTAACGAGTACGGAGCAATGGAAGAACCAACTATTTCCAAGCGGTTTGACGGAAGCGAAATACCAACAACCGACCTTGATTTTGAGAACCGTTTGTTTGATTTATTGAATGATTTGAGTGGATTATTATACGAATACAAAACGATAGAAAAATGAACACAACAACAGATATAACAAACCATTTTGGCAGTATGTACTATCCAAAATCCGCTTTGGTTTTCTATGAAACCAAAGGAACGGAAACCGATGTGTATGTGGAGCATTTTGATATGGATAGCAACGGAACGCCTATCAATGCCCACCCATTGACGGTAAAAGAAGCCAATGTATTGGCAAAAGCTTTAAAGACCGATGAAGAAAAGAACGCAGCTTTTTTAAAGCCAAAAGGAATTTTGCCGACCAATATTCTGCATATCAATCCGAATGCTGAAAAAGGTACTGTGCTTTGGTACACCAAAGCACAGCAACGGAAACTGTATTTTGTGGAAAGTTTGGGCATACCCAACGGAATGGCACAAGTACCGCCAATGCTTTGGTTAGCGAACAAAAACAGTCTTACCGTATTTGCTTTGGCAAATGATAGAAGACCCACCGAGAAAACGCCATTGTATTACGCACCTTTCTTCAATATCTACGAAAAGGGCAATGTATGTATGGGTACGGTAAGTATTGATATTAAAAATTCTGCTTCGGTTGAGGAATTTATGCAAGCGTGGGAACATTATTTTTTCAATTCCTATTTCAGTCATTCATTGAGTGCAAATTTGACAAAAAAGAACATCGTAAGTCTATGGAAAGACCTTATCGGTACGGATAAACCCTTTCCAAAAGAAGTATTAAAAAAGAATAACAAAACCCTTAAAAATCTATTGTGATGAATACGACAAAAACAGCAGTTCATTTTACGGACAACTATTTACTCAATCCTACCAATCCGATTTCGGTAAACCTTATCGGAGGAGGTGGTACAGGCTCAAAAGTATTGACCGCCTTAATGGAAATAAACGAAAGTTTGATAGCATTAGGACACGCAGGGTTGCAAGTCCGCCTTTGGGATGATGATGTTATCACGAGTGCCAATTTGGGCAGACAGCGTTTTGCAGAAAGTGAAATAGGATTATACAAATCCGTTGCTTTAATCAATCGTTGCAACCGTTGGGCAGGTACAAATTGGAAAGCTAAAACAGTAAAATTTGAAAAGGATAAGTTCGGCAGATTGCCCGAAGACGCAAGGGCAATCATTACTATTACGTGCGTGGATAATGTACAGGCGAGGTTTGGCGTTGCTGAAATTCTTAAAGAAATAAGCTATCGCAGATACTATCAAGATGTGCCAAAATATTGGTTGGATTTTGGCGTGCGACACGAAAGTCGCATTTAATAAGTGAAGAACTGTAAGAAGTTCTTCCCAGTCAGTGTCCAAGACTGGTTCCCACTTCCCACGTGGGGGTTGAGTAATTGACCTTTGCGAAGCTTGGATGAAAGCCTAAGAAAGACCCTAACCATCAGGGGCAATCGGGCAAGGGAAAGACTGGACGGGTGAACGCAAGTGAATCTCCGTAAGCTCCGTCACAAATGCAACATCGGTGGATGGGAATTACGATGTATCGGGTCATAGAAATGTTTTATTCCGAAGAAGCATTTAAAGATATGGCAGATGCCGAACAGCCATATTAGGATACCAAGACCCCGGGGTATAGGAGGCACCCACACCCAGTCGCATCTTATGAATGTGGAACGTGGAATCCCGATGAAGTCCCGAGCAATTGGGTAGGCAAACCGTAAGGAATGTTGAAATCTTCAGCGGGGACAGGAAATCTCAAGAAGCGAATGTCGTCAGCCGAAAGGCAAAGGGAATACATAACCTGACGGATAGGGCTGTCAAAAGACAGAAATACTCAACCTTAAAGGGTGCAGACGTGAGATTGGTGAATCTCTTGAAGAGCAAAGTAATAGTTTTTTAATCAAAGGAAAGTTAGATGCAAGACAACTTAGCAAACGGAACAATGAGCCATACAGACTGGAATTCCATAGACTGGAATCAGGCGAATCGTGTGGTAAAAAACCTGAGACAGCGTATCTTCAAGGCAACTCAGGCTGGCGACTTTATTAAAGTCCGTCAGTTGCAAAAACTTATGTTACGAAATTACTCTAATACGCTTGTCAGCGTAAGAAGAGTAACCCAGATGAATGCAGGTAAATATACTCACGGAGTGGACAAGGTAACTGTAAAGACACCAGAAGCAAGGAGCATCCTTGTTGACGAAATTCAACAGTTCCAACCTTGGAAAACCAAACCCACCCGTAGGGTGTATATACCAAAATCGAACGGCAAACAAAGACCTCTTGGAATTCCTACCATTCTTGACCGTGTACATCAGGCAAGAGTCAAGAATGCATTGGAACCCGAATGGGAAGCAAAGTTTGAAGGTATCAGCTATGGTTTCAGACCAGGACGAGGATGTCATGATGCTATTTTAGCAATTTATGGCTTCTCACGTCCCAACAAGAAAAAGAAATGGGTAGTTGATGCCGACATAAAAGGAGCATTTGACAATATCGACCATGATTTTCTATTGAAGGCTGTCGGAAATTTTCCTGCACGTCAACTCATAAAGAAATGGTTGAAATCAGGCTACGTTGACAAAAACGTATTCCATGAGACGGAATCAGGTACTCCACAAGGGGGAATAATCAGTCCCTTGTTAGCAAACATAGCACTTCATGGTATGGAAGATGCCTTGAAAATCAAGCGAGCAAACAGTTCGGGTGTCGTGATAGGAACAAGAGGAATCGTAAGATATGCCGATGACTTTGTGGTCTTTTGTGAGACTAAAGAAGATGCAGAAAAATCAATTTGTGAACTACAGACATGGTTAGCAGAACGTGGACTAACACTGTCGGAAGAAAAGACCAAAATCGTCCACCTTACGGAAGGATTTGACTTTCTCGGTTTTAATGTCCGATTATACAATAGACCATCAACCCCTACAGGTTACAAGCTCCTAATCAAACCGAGCAAGAAATCCGTGCAGTCATTCAAAGACCGTCTAAAAACGGAATGGATGTCGTTACGGGGTGCTAATGCAACCGCTGTAATCCATAGACTTAACCCTATCATACGGGGATGGGCAAACTATTACAGGATTGGCAACTCCGTTGATGCGTTCAAACATCTTGATATGTTTATGTTTCTACGAGCCGTCAGGTGGGCAAAAAGACAGCACCCAGGCAGGTCATGGAAATACATCACACAGAAATATTGGAGACAATGGAATAAACAAAGAAAAGATAATTGGGTCTTTGGTGACGAAGAGACAGGCTTTCATCTTTGTAAGTTCACATGGGTCAACATAAAACGCCATGTGATGGTCAAGGGAAAAGCTTCAATGGATGACCCTTCTCTGAATGGTTATTGGTTAAAAAGAGAGGCTAAAAAGGCTTCTTCATTAGCGAAACATCTACGGATAATTGCTGCTTCTCAAGGTTATATATGCCCTGTATGCAAACAATCCATTTCTAACGGTGAGGAAATCCATGACCATCACCTTATTATGGATAGGAATAATCCTGACCGTAATTTATGGAAAAACCGTAGAATCTTGCACCTTTATTGTCATCAGCAAGTGCATTCATCTAAAAATAGGAACAATGAGTTATTATATTGAGTTGCTTTATGATTTGCTTGAGCCGTATGCGGTGAAAGTCGCACGTACGGTTCTGAGGGGGGAAGGGATTAGTAATAATCCTGACCTACCCGACAATAGCCAAGATACAGGACAAGTAATACTATCTACTATCGGAGAGATAAAGCAACCCAATTCAGAGAAATACCAAACAGTGGCAAGCCTGCCATTTGTTACTGATGAGTTTGGCGAATTGCTGAAGCAATCCGAACAAGAGGATAACACGCCAAGTTGCTCACTTGCCGAAGCATTGGAACACCGAGATTTGTTTATCAATTCATCATTGACCCAAATGGGTTGTTCTTTGCTATGGAACTTGTTTCGCAGGGGAATGACCGAATACAAAGGATTTTTTCACAATCTGAAAGATTTCCGCACCCACCCGATAAAAGTTGCCTAAAAGCCTAAATCGGCGGGCAAAAATGCAATTCCTCGCTTCGGTCGGAAACGCATTTTTGCGGTTTAAAGCGGATGCAACCCCTTTGTTAAAATGTACCATTTCACAATTACCTTTCCTTACATTTTACCAAACAGGTTGCGAGTTTTTGCGTGGGATATTCATTATCCCATTTGTTGTATTTAGTAACGATTTCTTTTCACATAGCCATCAAAGAAAAGATTCTGTGTTGTAAAACAATTTTTTTTAGTTTTTTTGGTGTTAAATTGTGTACAATAACTATAAATTGTACTTTTGCACCACTCAATGAAAAGAACAGTACAAATATCATCCCAAGTTACTCCGCCTTGATCTTAGGCTAACTGTTATATTTCCCAATTTTAATTTATTGGCTTCTCTGTCGTACCCGAAGGTTTTGCTTTCGTGTACAAACTTTTCTATTTACATTTTTACCACTTTAAACATAAATTTTTATGCAGAAAATTATCAATTTGTTTGATTTCAAACAGAAAATTAATTACAAAAACGAAATTCTTGCGGGTCTTGCGGTGGCTATGACCATGATACCTGAGTCTTTATCCTTTGCTATTCTGGCAGGGCTTTCGCCTTTGACAGGGCTTTATGCAGCTTTTTTAATGGGTATTGTTACTGCAATTTTGGGAGGCAGACCCGGAATGGTTTCTGGGGGAGCCGGAGCAACGGTAGTAGTACTTATCGCATTGGCAGCATCACACGGTGTGGAATATCTATTTGCTGCGGTTATATTAGCAGGTGTACTGCAATTTTCAGTAGGAATTTTTAAACTGGGTAAATTTGTCCGCCTGATCCCACAACCAGTAATGTATGGTTTTTTAAACGGTCTTGCAGTAATCATTTTCATGGCACAGGTAGCTCAATTTAAAGTTGTAGAAAACGGGATAGAAGGTTGGATGCAGGGGCCGGCGCTTTATCTAATGGCTGGACTGACATTACTAACTATAGCCATCGTATTTATATTGCCAAAATTTACAAAGGCAGTTCCTGCATCTTTAGTAGCAATAATAGTTGTCTTTGGTATTGTATATTTTTTCGGCATCGATACTAAAAAAGTAATTGATATCGCCTCTGTAGGAGGTTCTTTACCTTCATTTCATATCCCTGCTATTCCTTTTAGTCTGGAAACATTGGAAATTATTTTCCCTTATGCCTTGGTAATGGCAGGGGTTGGATTGATTGAAAGTCTGTTAACGCTTAATATGGTTGATGAAATAACCAGCACAAAAGGACAATCTAACCGTGAGACTGCGGCGCAAGGTATAGCCAATATCACCAACGGTTTCTTCGGCGGAATGGGTGGATGTGCAATGGTTGCCCAAACTTTAGTGAATATCGGAGCTGGAGGAAGAGCCAGACTTTCTGCAATAGTTGCAGCTATAGCAATTTTATTAATCATTCTGGTTGCAGGTCCTGTAATCGAGCAAATTCCAATGGCGGCATTAGTCGGGGTGATGATGATGGTAGCTATAGGCACATTTGAGTGGGTCAGCTTTCGAATTATTAATAAAATGCCTCGTCACGATATTTTTATTGGTATGTTGGTAGCAGTTATAACCATAGTATTGCACAACTTAGCTTTAGCGGTTTTGATTGGTGTAGTCATTTCGGCTCTAGTATTTGCCTGGGAGAGTGCTAAAAGAATACGTGCAAGAAAATATGTAGATGAAGATGGTGTAAAGCATTACGAAATTTTTGGGCCGCTCTTCTTTGGTTCTACTGCCGCATTTATTGAAAAATTTGACTTACTAAATGACCCGAATGAAGTTGTAATTGATTTTAAGGAAAGTAAAGTAGTTGATATGTCTGCTATTGAAGCTTTAAATAAAATTACGGAGAAGTATCACAAGGAAGGTAAAAAACTACATTTACGTCATTTAAGCCAAGATTGCAGGCAATTACTTAAAAATGCAGAAACAGTTATTGATGTGAATATTATTGAAGATCCTACCTACAAAGTAATGACTAATAAATAGCATCGGAATACCCAAGTTTAATATTACAACTACAGCAATAATTTTTTTTAAAATTATTGCTGTTTAAATTTATTATCGTAATATTGCGATATATTTATTTTTATAAAACTGATGGGTGTCACAAAAACCGAAATTTTTACAGAACAGCAGAACCATTTAGCTAGTATTTTAAAGGCACTGGCTCATCCTGCCCGTATAGCTATACTGCAACATATCATTAAACAAAATGCCTGCATCTGTAATGATCTTGTAGAAGAATTGGGATTGGCACAAGCGACAATTTCACAACACTTGAAAGAGCTGAAAAATATTGGTATCATTAAAGGAAATATAGAAGGAACTAGTGTATGTTACTGTATTAATGAAACAGTCTGGAATGAGATTAAGAAGGAACTCAATAGCTTTTTTGTCGAGAATGTAAATAGTAAAGAATGCTGTTAAGCTTTTTTTAACACCAAATCATCGTAACATTGCAATATAACATTTATTGAGTTAATATCAGAAATATGAAGCTATCAAAAATTAAAGAAATCCTGCCAACATTAGTAAATGTTGGATTTCAATTAGAAAACGGAACCTTAGTTCCAGAACATTTCCACGTTACCGAAGTGGGACAAATTACTAAAAACTTTATAGACTGTGGTGGCGTAATCCGTTCGGAAAAAGTTGTAAACTTCCAATTATGGAATGCAGACGATTTCGAGCACAAATTAAAGCCAGCTAAGCTATTAAACATCATCAAGCTATCCGAAGAAAAATTGGGCATAGAAGATGCGGAAATTGAAGTGGAATACCAAAGCGAAACGATTGGTAAGTATGATTTGGATTTCAACGGAGAGACATTTGTACTGAAAAATAAAACAACAGCTTGTTTGGCTCAAGATGCCTGCGGTATTCCTTCCGAAAAAGTAAAGAAAAATTTGGCGGAACTGCCTGTAAATAATGCTAATGCTTGTACTCCAGGTGGCGGATGTTGTTAAAATTGAATTTTTATGTTTTCAAAAATCATTCATACAGATAATTCAAAGACAACAATCATAATCCGACTGATTGTTGGAGGTGTTTTTTTATCGGAGGGCATTCAAAAATTGCTGTTTCCTGCTTTTCGGGGAGCCGGGCGGTTTGAAAAAATTGGCTTGCCATCTCCTGAATTTCTTGGAAGTTTTGTAGGCATATTTGAAATCCTTTGCGGAGCACTTATTTTGCTCGGGTTGCTTACAAGGTTAGCAAGTATTCCGCTCATCATCATTATGCTTGTTGCCATTGCCACGACCAAAACATCTATTTTGGCTAATGAGGGTATTTGGGAATTGCTGCACGGCAGCCGTACGGATTGGGCGATGCTTTTGGGAAGTATGTTTTTGTTAATCAAAGGTGGAGGTAATTGGTCTATTGATAAAATCGTAATGAGAAATGGAGCGTGATATTCAAATAAAGGAAATTGCCAAGCTCTTTCTCAAGCTCGGTTTTATTGGTTTTGGAGGTCCCGCGGTTCATATTGCTATGATGCAGCAGGAAGTTGTTGTCAAAAAGAAATGGATGAGCGAACAGCATTTTTTGGATTTGTTGGGAGCTACTAATCTCATTCCTGGCCCCAACAGTACAGAAATGGCGATACACATCGGCTATGACAAAGGCGGTTGGAAAGGATTAATCTTTGCAGGGTTATGCTTTATTTTACCTGCGGTTTTCATTACCGGGATATTTGCATGGTTGTATCAGCAATACGGACAATTGCCCGAAGTACAGCCCTTTATTTACGGTATCAAACCTGCAATCATCGCTATTATCATAGGAGCTGTTTTTCCATTAGCAAAGAAATCTGTCAAGTCCACATTCTTGGCGGTTGTAGGTATTCTTGTTTTGGTACTGTCATTATTCGGCATTAGTGAAATCTATTTGATGTTTGGAGCGGGATTGCTGGCAATGGCCTTGTATTACCTTCAGGATACAAAAAATACGCTCCAAAGTTTTATCCCGCTCGCATTCTTACAAATCGCACAAAGCCCCTTACTGTCTGAAACAAATACCAAATTATTTTGGATATTCCTGAAAATTGGTGCTATCCTCTACGGAAGCGGTTATGTTCTTTTCGCCTTTTTAGATACGGAATTAGTTGCAACGGGCTTACTCACCCGGCAGCAATTAATGGATGCTATTGCTGTTGGACAGTTTACCCCAGGTCCTGTTTTTTCTTCAGTTACGTTTATTGGCTATCAAATCAACGGACTATCCGGAGCAGTTATTTCTACGATTGCTATTTTTCTGCCGTCGTTTATTTTAGTAGCATTGCTAAATCCCTTGATGAAAAAAATGCGCCAATCTAAAGGACTGTCCATTTTTCTCGATGCGGTCAATGTGGCATCTGTTGCAATCATAGCCGCTATTTGTCTTACAATTGGCAAAGAAACTATTACTGATTGGCGGACGATATTAATTGCAATGATAAGTGCGATCGTAGTTTTCAAATTCAAAAAAATAAATAGTGCCTTTGTGGTTATTGGAGGAGCATTATTAGGGTATTTATTTAATCTTATCTAAAGTTATCTTAAACAAAATATTTAAACAATAAAAATTAGACAAAATGAAAATAGCATTATTCAGTGATATTCACGCCAATTTACCTGCATTAGAAGCATTTTTTGAAGATGTTGAAAAAAGAAAACCAGACAGTATTTATTGTTTGGGCGATTTGGTGGGCTATAATATTTGGCCAAACGAAGTGGTAAACGAAATCCGTAAAAGGAGAATACCAACCATTGCCGGAAATTACGATTTTGGCATTGGCAGAATGAGCAACGAATGCGGTTGTGCCTACAAAACAGACAGTGAAAAAGATAACGGAAATATTTCTATTTCATTCACAAATTCTTTGATGAAAGATGAAGAAAGAGCGTATTTGCGTACACTTCCAGCCCATATCAAAGTAGAATTTCAACTGAATGAAGATAAATTGAATTTGCTGTTGGTACACGGAAGTCCGAGAAAAATAAACGAATATCTTTTTGAAGACCGTGAGGAAAAAAGTATGCTTCGCATTATGGAGCAAGCCGATGCAGACATTATGTGCTTCGGACACACACACAAACCTTATCACAGAGTTTTAAATTCGGGTATTGACGGTCAAAATCATTTCCGACACGCCATTAATATCGGTTCGGTTGGTAAACCGAAGGACAGCGATGTAAGAGGCGGTTATGTAATGCTTACGATTAATGAAAACAGTTCTGTGTTGGATAAAGATAGTATCAGTGTAGAATTTATACGCTTTGATTATGATATTGAAAGGGCTGCAAAAGCAGTTGAAGAAAGCATTTTACCAAACGAATACGCAGAAAATTTAAGAAGAGGTTACTAATCTAAAATTTATAAAAATGGAATTTCCAACCGATAGAAAGTATTCAAAAGAACATACCTGGATAAGCATACAGGACAACACAGGTACAATAGGCATTACAGAATTTGCGCAAAGTGAATTGGGCGAAATCGTATATGCGGATTTACCAAACGTTGGATATAGTTTTCAGCAGGACGAAGTATTCGGCTCTGTTGAAGCAGTTAAAACGGTCAGTGATTTATTTATGCCTGTTTCGGGTAAAATCACTGAAACGAACGAACTACTTTTGAAAGCACCCACACTCATAAACGACAATCCTTATAAAGACGGTTGGCTGATTAAAATTGAAATAAAAGACATTACAGAATTAGAAGATTTATTGACATCAAACCAATATAAAGAACTTACAAATTAGCCATGCAACCAAAATTAAAATTCTTAGACAGATACCTTACTTTATGGATATTCCTTGCAATGGCAATTGGCGTGGGTTTGGGGCATTTCTTTCCCAATATCTCCAATGTAACCAACAGCTTATCTGTTGGTACTACCAATATTCCATTGGCAATAGGATTGATATTGATGATGTATCCCCCCTTGGCAAAGGTTGATTATTCCTTATTGCCCAAGGCATTTAGAGATAAAAAAGTAATTGGCATATCCTTATTGCTCAATTGGGTAATCGGCACGGTATTGATGTTTGGATTAGCGGTTTTGTTTTTACGTCACGAACCCGATTATATGACAGGCTTAATTCTTATAGGTTTGGCAAGATGTATTGCCATGGTCATCGTCTGGAGTGACTTAGCTAAAGCAAACAGAGAATATACAGCTATGTTAGTTGCATTAAATAGCATCTTCCAGATATTTACTTACAGCTTTTTAGTTTGGTTATTCATCAACGTATTACCTGCAAAATTAGGATTAGCCAATTTCAATGTAAGCGTATCCATGAAAGATGTTACCGAAAGCGTATTGATATATTTAGGTATTCCATTCCTGGCAGGTTTTTTAAGCCGTTACTTCCTTGTAAAATCAAAAGGTATAGAATGGTATAACCGAAAATTCGTCCCCGCAATATCGCCAATTACCTTATACGCTTTATTGTTTACGATAGTATTAATGTTCAGCTTGAAAGGCGATAAAATACTGGAATTACCAATGGATGTAGTAAAAGTAGCCATACCGCTAATCATCTATTTTGTGTTGATGTTTTTCGTGAGCTTCTTTATCAATAAATCTCTTAAAGTTCCTTACGACAAAAACGCATCCATCGCATTTACAGCCACAGGAAACAATTTTGAATTGGCAATAGCCGTAGCAATATCGATTTTCGGCATTCATTCGCCACAGGCATTTGTGGGTGTTATCGGCCCACTGGTAGAAGTTCCTGTACTCATATTATTGGTAAGGGCAAGTTTATGGTTAAAGGAGAAATATTATAGTAAAAAAGACTGAATTTAAATTTCAGTCTTTTTACCCTTTCTTCTACTTGATAAATTCAAAATTACATATCCTAAGATACCCGCAATGAGTGATGTTATTAAAACAGATAGCTTGGCCTCTTCAATGAAAACCTGATTGTCAAATGAAAGCATAGATATAAATATGGACATTGTAAAACCTATTCCAGCTAATAATCCTAAGCCAATAATGTGAATAAGGTTACTGTTTGCAGGAAGTTGACCTATCCCTAACTTAGAACATATCAAAGAGGTTGCAACAATGCCAATGGGCTTACCAAAAATTAATCCCAGTGAAATACCTAAACCTAACGGGGAAGTCAGTCCTTCTATCATTTCCTGATGAATTGTAATATTTGTATTGGCGAATGCAAAAATGGGAATAATTAGAAAATTTACCGGTTTTACAAGTGCATGTTCTAGTTTCTCTAACGGAGATTCAACTTCTGTATCATTGGTTGGCAAGGTCATAGCTACCAGTACACCTGCTATAGTGGCATGAATGCCAGAATGATGCACAAAATACCATATAAAGACTCCTGGTATTAGATATAGATAGGGATTTTTAACATTAAAACGGTTCATCAAAATCAGTACTAGCATTCCAATTCCGGCATAGCCTAGATAGCCTAACTCAATTCCGGATGAATAGAAAATTGCAATGACTAAAATTGCAATCAAGTCATCCACAATCGCTAAAGCCGCTAAAAATATTTTTAAACTGGTTGGTACTCTTTTGTCTAACAGCGAAATTACGGCCAATGCAAAAGCAATATCCGTAGCCATAGGAATACCCCAGCCGGAAGCTGTTTCACTACCGGAATTAAAACTTACATAAATCAATGCGGGTATTACTGCTCCACCGATAGCAGCAAGGATAGGCAAAATAGCTTTCTTGGGAGAAGAAAGTTCTCCTTCAACAATTTCTCTTTTAATTTCCAGACCTACCAACAGAAAAAAGATTGCCATCAATCCGTCATTGATCCACATACTTACGGAATAATTGAGGTGTATGGCTTCATTTTCATAACCCAGTTTTGTATCCAATAAATTTTGTAATGGGAGAGCAAGTGATGTATTTGCTACTATCAATGAAATCACTACGCATAAAAAAAGGAGAAAACCTCCAAAATTGCTTGATTGTACAAAGTCTTTAAAAACCTTTAGATTGATTTTTTTCGGCATATTTATCTGTAAAAATTAAATATCGCAATATACCAATAATGTTGCGAATGAGCTAGCAAAAGGGATAATTACTGCTTAAATTACAGAATAAATCTTTTCCTATTATGAAGAATATGGCTGAAATAAAACTTATTAATAAGTTAGTAGAATGAATTACTTTATTCACTATGAAAATCATTATTAAAATATTCCTGTGCAATATTTGCTACTCCCACACTAAAATATCTTCCGCCATTGATAACAACTTCAATGGCTTTCTTGAAATCGTCTGCATCGCTACCAATGAGCAAATAACCTGTAAAACCAATTTCAAAAAGAGGTTTTACGACTTTTTCAGCATCAATATCACTATGAGCAATAAGCTTTATTGTTGGATATTCTGTCCTTAATTCTTGAATCTGTGCCAGCACATTCCTGTCGTAAAAATCAAGGTCAATAATACTAACATTGGGAGGTTCATTTAATTCTGATAATTGCGATAGTCCATCTTCAATGCTTTCCGAACGAAATAAGACTTCAGTTCCTGAAGCGACAAGGTCTTGGCAGATACCATCTAAAATAGGGCTTTTGTCGTTGATAAATGCGAGAGTGATTTTTTGTTGTGCTGTACCAGTTTCCATAATATTGTCAGATTTTGAGTTAATGGAGTTTCCTGCACAAAAAGAAAGCGCAGGCAACTACACTTACCGCACATTGAGGTACTGGTATACCCGACAACGAATAAGCGAGCGCCCACGCCTATGGCATGAGCGTTCTTCCTTATTGTCCCGTTGTCTAAAAATTACCAGTTTTCAATGTGGGACTTAAAGCAAAAACACTTTAAGTATTTCTATATTTAATAAAGCAAATGTACGAATGTTACAGATTATATACAATTATGAACAAGGGGCAACAGCAATTTTGTAAATTTACAACAAAAGGAAGCAAATGTTTAGACATAAAGGCAAAGGTCGTACTTATACGCACAACCTAAAATTAGCCTCAATATTATCCGGTGTAGCAGGTGTCGTAAACATTACCGGTGTTTTAGAATTACATACGCTAACTACTAATGTAACAGGTCATTTTGCTTTTTTTTCTGAGGAACTTGTTTTAAGAAATTACAGAATGGCTTTTGCATATTTATTTTACATTTTGTTTTTTCTGTTTGGAGCGTTTGTTTCAAGTCTTCTTATGGAGTGGGTTTCAAAATACAAACCACAAACACCTTATATTATACCCATATTCCTTGAAATAATCATATTATTGGCGGTGAGTTTTTCAGCATTTTTACTACCGAATGAATATGCCAGGTTTTCAATTCTATTATCGTCAGCTCTACTTTTTTCTATGGGATTACAGAATGCATTGGTAACGAGGGTATCCCAATCGGTGGTAAGAACTACCCACCTAACGGGTTTGTTCACGGATCTGGGAATAGAACTGTCACAGCTGTTCTTTTACAGAGATCGGCCAGAACGGATACAGTTGAATAAAAGTATATTCTTAAAGCTGGCAATCATCTGTTGTTTCTTTTTGGGTTGTATAATAGGTGGCTTTACTTATTCATATCTTGAATTAAGAACTCTTTTGCTTCCGGTAGGATTGTTAATTTTCGCTTTATGGTATGACCGGTTATTGTTTCGGTACTATTATCTGAAAAGAAAGTTCAGAAACCATCATTGACCGTATTCTTCCCGGTATAGTTCTCTTCCAGTATCCTTACCAGATCTGTTTCATTATAGATTATCTTACCCCCAATTTGTATAAATGGCAGGATATTATCATCACGATATTGCTGTAAAGTCCTTTTGCTGATATGGAGTAGCCTACACACATCTTCGCCCGACAAGTAGATTTCTCCATTCATTACAGGACGATAGTTTTTCAATATTTCTTCAATACGGTTTCTCAACAGCATTATCATTTGCTGTTGTTCGATTACTTCTTCAGCTTCATTCGTCAGTAAATCCATTGTATTTGATATTATACGGTTGTCCGACTCCGAGTAAAGCCTGTACATCCGAGAGTTTGTAATAATTCTTGCGGTTCAGTTTGGAATAAGGCAACAATCCTTTGTCTTTATAGGTCTGCAATGTCCGTTTGGTAATACCCATCATCAGGCACACTTCCTGGTTATCCAGCCACTTTTCTTTGTTGAAAATCGGTACATATTTCCGAGTGGCATTTTCGGTCAATTCCAAAAGTGCTTTCAGTTCCATTTTCATCCCGTCCAATACGGACTTTTGTATTGCGATAACTTCCATTTTTTGCTCATTTTTTCTGTGGAAGTCGAAGATATTAAGGGGTGTTACAGGGTTGGAAAATGTAGTATTGATTGGCGTTGAAAGGTAGTGTTTGGCGTTTTACGTTTGCTACAAACGAAAAATCGGATAACCTTTTGGGCTATCCGATTTATTCAAAATATTGTTAGAAAAAAGTCAGTGTTGAGCAGGTTGCTCTGTCTTTACTTCCTGTTTTTCCTTATCCTTTTTCATTTGGCTGTAAGTCCATATACAGACAATACCGACAACAATTAAAGCATAGGCAATCCATTTGCCGATACGTTCTATAAAACGGGTAAATACAGATGCTTCAAAACTCGAAAATCCCTCTGCACCCATACCATTACGCCTGTAAAATTTCCTGCGGTTTATCCAATAAATAAGCACTATCGCAATAACGATAACAATAATACCAAACACCAATTGAGCCGTAACTGTATCCATACCCGTTAAGATTATAATTCAAGTAAATTTAAACAAAAAACAACGTACACCGAAAGCTGAAAAGCAAAAAACCGACCTGTAACAGTCGGTTTTGCTTTTATATAAGTAGCATTAATCACTACTGTTGAACTGAAAGCTCAACTGCTTTTCGTTACCGAAGTTATCCGAAATCCAAACCTCAAAGGATTGTGATACGGTAGATGACGAAGTGTAATACAACCGGAACTGCTCCGTTGGCAACGAATACAAATCGTTTGGCAAATACGGTGGTTCGTCATAATACCGCAATGTGCCTTGACCGTCAAATTGGAAGTAGCGGAGAAAATATTGCGTGTTGCTGTAATTGCCTGTTCGCTGTATGGTAATCCGTATCTCTACGGTCTGCCCACTGGCAACATCTTTGGGTACAGGCATTACTTTGACCTCAAAAGGGAAATCGTTCTGTATTTCGAGTTCATCGTCTTTGCTACAAGATACCAACGTAACCGAAGCTGTGAGGATTGCCAAGAGTACATATATTGAGCTTAATCCTATCCTGAATTTATTGAATATTGCTATCATTGTTTTTACGTTTTAAAAATTAAACCTTAATCCCACGCCTGCGGACGGTCGGAACTGTTCCAAGTCTGTACCCCACAAAACCTTTGTACGCCCTTGCAGGACTAACACAAAACGGTCGGACAGGTACGTTTCAAATGTGAGCCGTCCACCAGCTCCGTAGATAAAATTATCCTCGCTCAAAATTTTTGCTCCATCATACAACATTGCTTCGCCACGGTTGATACTTTCGTAACCGACTACACCTGTTATTCCGAAGTTCAGCGTGATGTTCTTACGGGCATCGCCCAAGAGGAAGAAGCTGTAACCGCCCTCTGCGGTATAAGTTTCCTGCGGTATGCGGAGGTCTTTATAATCGTGGTATTGATGAGTGTATTCCAACGCCCAAAGCTGATAGTTACCATTTTTGCCGTTTACGGTCATTGCTACATTGATATAATAATCGTTACCGATTTTATCATCGGACAGCACACCCGTACTCACTTCCAATCCTTTCTGTTTAGGTAACATTCTTTGTGCCTGTGTGACCGTGATGGCCATAAAGATGAGCATCACGGTATAGATATACTTTTTCATATTATTTACTTTAAAAGGTTATTAAAATTTCAGGTGCATATCGTTAATCAAACGAGCTTTGATTAAGTCGGAATTTTCTATCTGGAGCGTTTGATGCCTGCCTCCGTTTTTCTCGAAAATCTCAATCAGCAGTACCTTGTCATCGGCAATGGTAAATTGGTCTAACAGGAAGACGTTTTGTTCGATTGTTTTTCCAGCAATGTCGTCCAGTGGCTTGTAAGTCCTAAGCGGTATCATCGGGCGTTCCTGCACTACGGTACGTTTGGCTACCTTTTTATCCACTACCTTGAAATTCATAAAATCAATCTGAAATGGCACATTGGTACGGTTTCTCAATTCCGTATGGAAATAGTATTTGCCGTTGTGTATGTAAATGCCTTTGAGGATAAACTGAATACCGAAGCTCTTAGCCCCGATATGCTTTACAATACGTTTGTCTTTCTTGTAAATCGTTTCCAACAGCAAGCCTGCCAATGACGGAGAATTGTTGCCCAATTCTTCAAAAAGCACATCGTTACCATTGGCTTTATCTACTGCCTTTTGCATCGTGAGCAGGTCATAGCTCATTGCCTCCGGATAGGAACTATAATACACATTGAAGCTGTAAAAACGTCCGTCATTCGTAATGACTGAAAAATTGGTTTCTGGTTCAAAATCCCTTACCGTTGCTTTTACACGCAACACGTTTTCTGCATCTTCTGCTTTTCCTGCAATCAGATATTCGCTGCCTAAATCCACGTAACGGATAGCGGTCGGAAAAATCAGGTGTGAAGTCTTATCATAGGTAACTTCCATTCTATACGGTTGTATCTTGCCCAATGCAAGTTTAGTTCTTGCACTATCCTGTGCGTAAGACTGTACGGCAAAGCCGAGTATCAGGGCAAATGCCCAAAAGGTTTTTAAATGATTTTTCATTGTTTAAATTATTTGAGTTCAATATTATTTTTTAGATACAAGGAAGACCTGATGCCCCGCTTTTAGCGTAACCTTTGGGGTTCTTACCTTTTTGGCGAAATAGCCCGAAACACCCTGTACCACGCCACGGCTTAAATCAGCAGCAACCTGTTGTCCTGCATTCTGCGTGAGCATTATGTTTGTTCCCGAAGTCTGGCTCATATTGCCCGCCATTTCGGTAAGGGCGTTCATTTCGGGCGAATACGGAACGTACAAGCCTTGCTGTCCGTCCAAATCGTAAATGGTTATATCCACCGGAATGATGTTGCCCTCTAATTCTACGGAGGTAATTTTTAGCTGTAATCGACCTCCCTGAAATTTAGCGTTAGCTGTTACAATCGTTCCTTTTGGAATGGTACGTTGAGGCGTTTGGGCTGGCTCTAACAATCGCAATCGTACCCCTGTTTCGCCGATAACCGTTTGTGCATCGTGTACACAGGCTTTGATACTGTTTTTCGGTTGTGCCGTTTGCTCAATAGAACCTGCGGTATAAAAGCCCCGGTTTCTTGTTTCGCTCCAATCGGCTAAAAAGGCACTGTCCGTAGGCTCACGATACAAAGCGGAAACGGTGTTCTTTCTTGTAGGTGTGAATGCCACAAAATGCTCCTTTTGAGTTGAACCTGCGGTAGCCGTACCTGCATCCTTAGCAGGTGGGGCTTCTGTCGAATTTGTACCTGTTGGCAGATACTTTGCCGCCATCTGGTAGGATTTCTCCATTAGGGCAAGCTGGTCATCAACGGTTACAGATTTAGGTACATCTTTCTCGGCTAATTGTTCTTTTAGTTCGTCCAATTGCCTGCGGAGTTCTGTTGTTTCAGAGTTGTTATCCTGATAAAATGAACCCAATGTGCTTTGTGCATTGCGGTAACTGCTCAATGCAGGATTGCCGTTTCTTCCCGAACCTCTGCCAACGCCATAGCTGCTGTTTTCGTCTTCTTCGGGAAATTCATCATTAGGCTCTTTTTTGTCTTCAGTATTCCAATAGTCAGAAAGCGTGGTAAGTGCATTGCGTTTTTCTTGCTCTTTGCGTTCCAGCATTTCCAACTCGTAAGCCTTGCCTTTGTCGGCAGGCATTCCTGCTCCGGTAGCCTCCGGTACTGCATCGTTCAGCCCAATGTTCTCAATTTCCTTTTTGTCTGCGGATGGTTTAAATATGAGGTACATACAACCTACGAAGACAATTCCCATTAAGCCAAAGATGAGTGGCTTTTTGAGCTTTTCGGCTTTGTTCTGTGTACCGTCTTGCAGTCCATCAGTGGTTGCTGCCGGGCTACCCTCGGTTACCCGAACAACCGACTTTTTGTTCTCATTTTCTTTCATAAATCTTGTTTTTTAGAATTGTTGATAATGTGTCCTGCAATCTTGCAGGACTTTCACTTTTTTTGAGGACAGGGTTTTCGATATGCTCGATGACCATATCGTTACCCGACTTTGAGGTATCGTACCATACTTTGCAAATGACACCTGCCGTAAGCAGTAGATACCCCACAAAAAAGTAAAGTGTGTATTGGTGCTGTTTCCGCAAGGGCAATGCCCGCCAGCGTTCGTCCAGCTTGTCAAAGTACCTGTCCATATTTGCTCTTAGTTTTTTCATAACCTTACTATTTCTGTTGTTATAGCTTGAAACGCTTAGGACTTTGACCTGCCTTTTGCTTCGGTTCTTCATTGACCAAAGCGACTGCCTCAACCGCTTTGGGTGCGGATATGACTGACAGGTTTGTCAGTTCCGATTTTTTCAGCAGTTGCCCAAATTGGTCTTTCCTTGCAACCTCCATTCTGTTAAGCGAGAATTTGCCGTTCAGGTATTTTACCCACATACTGCATTCTACACTTGGCTTGTCTTCGCCCGACCATTGCAGGTAGCCCGTCAGCAACAAGTCCTGTTTAGGCAAACTATCTGTACCTTTTTGGCAGTTTTCGAGGTATTCGCCGATACTTTCCTTCAACTTTCCAGCATACGCTCCCTGCGTATGGAAATAGCCGTTATATCCTTTATCGGTAAGGATTTTTGCAAACGTGTTTAAATCTGATAATGCTTCCATAAGATTGTTTTTTTAGCGTTCGATAACTTCTATATCCCTGTTTTCTATCACTGCAAACTTTTCGATGTTGAAGCCTTGCGGGTTGTTGTCCGAACGGACAGAGTTCACGAGATAGCAGGAAGTAATCAGGTTACGCCTGGTCACGTTGCTCGAACGGATAATGAATTGTTTGGCGTAGGTACGCACCGCATAAGGATAGGTGTCGAAATTGCACACGACACTATCCACCTCAATGCGTTGCTGTACATTCCCCGAAATAATCCTGCTGTAATAGCCCTTTTCCGACAGGTCTTTGTAATAATCAAAAGCTGATTTATCGGCAAGGTTGAATGCCCTGCTCATATTGCTTTCGATAGCGTTCTTGTCGGGAGCAAGCGTAAAAAAGAGTTCGTGAAAACGCCTGACGTGTTCCCTTGCTTCCACAGGTCGGTTGATACTTGCATCTTGCGATAAGGCAAGCATCAACGATTTTCCATTATCCAGCACATAGATTTTTTGGCGTTGTTCGTCTGCAAAGCTGTAAGATTTCCAAAGTGAAAATCCTACCACGCTTAGGCAGAGAACGGCAAATACAATGGCATACAGCCGTATTTGCCTAAAACTGTTTTCGATATTTCTTAATGTTTTAAATTCCATTTTTAAATGATTTGATTGTTTTTATTTCCCCATTAACTTGCCACCGATATTTCCAACTGCCGAACCTGTTCCTGCTCCGGCGATATTTCCGGTTTTCATTGCGGCTTGGTTTACGTTACGGGTAAAGTTCCCTGCACCGCCTGCCTGAATAATCCAGCCTGTTACCGTTGGGATAGTGAAGTAGCCCACGATACCGATTATCATAAAGATGATGTACACGGTATTTGAGGTATCAGGAATGTAAGTCGGGTCGGCAAGCATTGCTATATCCTTTTCGATAATGAGGGATTGTATTTTGGCAAGCATAGAGCTGAACAGGTCTGCCACAGGCAACCACAGGTAAACGCTGACGTATCGGGTCAGCCATTGCGTGAGCGTGGACTGAAAACCGTCCCACACGCTTATCGCAAAGGCTATCGGACCGAGTATGGACAGGACAATGAGAAAGAACGTCCTTATGGTATCAATAACCAAAGCTGCCGCCTGAAACAGTACCTCTAACAGATTGCGAAACCAATTCTTAATAGCTTGTTCGGTTTGGTAGGCAAACCTATCCATATACATTCCCGACATCGTAATCAAATCGCCGGGCGACCAGCCCAATTCTTCGAGCTTTTTATCAAATTCCTCATTTGATACGAGATAGGCTGTTTCAGGATTTCGTAGCATAGCTTCCCGTTCGAGCAGGTCTTTTTTCGCCTGCAAATCGTTGAGGTCAAGCACCTGATTTTCGAGGATTGTGTGAGTACCCTGTACCACCGGACTTAACACGGCATTGATTGTTCCCAATACGATAGTTGGGAAAAACATAATGCAAAGCCCCAAAGCGAAAGGACGGAGCAAAGGGTACATATCAATGGGTTCAGCCCTGCTCAAAGCCTGCCATACTTTTATGGCAACATAGAACAAAGCCCCCAATCCGGCTATCCCTTTAGCCACTGCCGCCATATCGGCGGACAGTGGGAGCATCTCATCATATAATGAGCGTAGGACTTCGTGAAGATTTTGAAATTCCATAACTACCAGTATTTTTGGTTAGGAGTTCCATAGAGGTCAAGCACTCTTTTGGTATTGTTCTGCTTTTTTGCTCTTAGAATACTTACAGAGATATTCTTATTGGTATAGTAGCGTACCAAGCTGTGGTATTCCTTTACTTCTTTGTACACTCTATCAATAATATCCATACGCTCTTTGTCGTTCAGCGAAAGGCTTGATGAGGTTACAATCTGTTTGAGTTCTTTCAGCAGTTCGGTACTTTCATTCAGCAATGCCGAATAACCATTGCTGATAGCTGCCAATTCCTGTGCAGAAAAATTCGGGTCGTTCATCATCTTACCGAAGTTGGTAACATACATTTCGGATACGTCACCGACAAGCAATACAGTCTGCTGTACCTTACGTGCATCTTTTACAAGATTATTTACAGCTTGTAGCTTGTCGTAATACTCCTTACCCTGTTTATACACCTTTTCCACTTCCTTGAAATTTTTAATTACATTGGATACCGTGGAAGAAGTCTGTACGATTTCATTCGCACTGTTGAGAATACCTGATGCCAGATTTGTGGGGTCGGTTACTACCCATTGTGCTTTTGCGGACGGTGCTACGGCGAGCATTAGTGCCGTACACACCATAAAAAGGAACTTTTTCATTTTTATGAATTTTAAAATGTTAATGACTATTGATTTGCTTTGTCACGCCTTTGCATTGCGATATGCTTAATGGCGAGTTCTACGTTACCGTCCAATTCGGAAGCTAATTGCATTACCTCCATTTTTTCGGTTTCTTCTGTCGTGTATGCGAGGTATTCCTCCAAACTAACTTCGGTGGCATAGACTGCCGAGTTCGTACCACCTAAGCCAATCCAAACCTCTTTGTACAGTCGGCTTGCATCGTTGTTCATATTGATAGAAAGTACCTGACCTTTTTCCTTATCTGTAAGCCCCAACATTGCCTGTATGTCATCGAATTTATTCATATACTTACGCTGGTCTAAGAGGATTTTACAGTCGGAATTGTTGATGATACTTTCTTTTACAATGGGCGACTGGATAATATCATCTACCTCTTGCGTAACGACAATCGCCTCTCCGAAGAATTTGCGGACGGTTTTAAATAAATATTTTATATACTCCGCCATTCCTTCTTTGGCAATCGCTTTCCACGCTTCTTCAATCAGGATGAGTTTTCGGATACCTTTCAGCCTCCGCATCTTGTTGATAAAAACTTCCATAATGATAATTGTGACTATGGGAAAGAGGATTTTGTGGTCTTTAATCGCATCAATTTCAAACACGATAAAGCGTTTGGAAAGCAGGTCTAACTGCTTATCGGAGTTCAACAGATAATCGTACTCTCCACCTTTATAGTAGGGTTCGAGAACGTTTAAAAAATTTGCTATGTCAAAGTCTTTTTCCCTTACCTGTTTTTCTTCGAGTACCTTGCGGTAATCGCCCCGTACATACTCATAGAAACCGTTAAATGATGGGTAAACATCGTCCGTTTTGATACGTTCGATATAGCCGCTTACGGCATTGGAAAGAGCAACCTCTTCAGAACGGGTTGGCGGTTCATCATCACGTTTCCAGAGTGTCAGTATTAAAGTCTTGACACTTTCACGCTTCTCAATGTCGAACACGCCATCATCGGTATAGAAAGGGTTAAAGGCAATGGGATTGTCTTCGGTGTATGTAAAATACACGCCGTCTTCGCCTTTGGTCTTTCCTTTGATGAGTTCGCATAAGCCCTGATAACTATTCCCTGTATCCACCAACAGGACGTGAGCACCCTGTTCGTAGTATTGCCTTACCATATGATTTGTGAAGAACGATTTTCCCGAACCCGATGGCCCCAAAATGAATTTGTTGCGGTTCGTGATAATCCCACGCTTCATTGGCAAATCCGATATATCCAAATGGATAGGCTTTCCGGTCAGGCGGTCAGCCATTTTGATACCGAACGGAGAGGGCGAATTGTGGTAGTTGGTTTCTTCCGTGAAGAAGCACAAAGCAGGCTCAATGAATGTGTAAAAACTTTCCTCGCTCGGAAAATCGCCTGCATTGCCCGGCATTCCAGCCCAAAACAAAGTGGCTACGTCCGTAGTGTTGTGGCGAGGCTTACACTCCATCAATGCCAATGCACTACCGCAATCGTTCTTTAACTGTTTCAGCTCCGCAGGGTCTTCCGACCACGCCATAATGTTGAAGTGTGCCCTTATGGAAGAAAGACCGAACGAATGTGCTTCGTTCAGGTATTTTTCTATCCACTCTTTGTTGATTTGGTTTGCCCTGCTATACCTTGCCAAAGAGTGCATATTCCTTGCAGACTTTTCAAACTTTTGCAGGTTGTCTTCGCTGTTATCCAAAAACAAATATTGGTTGTAGATATGGTTACAGCTAAGGAGTAATCCCACAGGAGCAGCGAACGACAAACGGCAGTCGCTCCGGTCGGTGGATAGCTTTTCAAAACGGGTATCAGCCGATACCGTTCCGGGCAAATCGTCTGTATCGGACAAGGTGTGCAGGCTCAACCTTTTGTTTCCGATACGGACTTCTTCCGTTCCGAGTGCGATGTCCTGCATCGGTGTTCCGCTTTCCCTTGACAGGGTTAGGTACTGTTCCAACAATCCCTGCTTTTCGTCCGTTCCGATGATTTCATCTTCGGTAAGGCGTTGCAGGGTTATGAAACCGCTATCGTTCACGATACGCTCAAACTGTGCCACGGCTTCCATAAAGCGGTGTATCGTTTCCTTGTTCCTGATTTCCTTTGGTATGAGCGTACCTTTGCAAAGCGAACTGAAGTTGCTTTGCATACGCATTCTTTCCTTAGTGGTCTTGGTCAGGAACAGGTAACAATAATGGTTCAGAAATGGTCGCTCATTAAAATGGCGTTGGTAGGATTTAGCCAAAAAACTTTGGTCTTCCTTTGCCAAATCGGGAGCATAGCTTTCTTTGATGTACCAATCCTGTTTGTGGATGACCGTAAAATCCGGCAAGGTCTTGATAGCCTTATGCCAGGCGGAGTGAATAGCTTCGTATTCCGCCGATGCTACCGTAAACAGTTCCGGCAAACGAACCTCAAAGCAGGCGGTAATGTCCGCATCTTTGGAAAGGATGCAGTTGTTTTCTACTGCCAACAAAGGAAATTTGTTTTCCAGCGTTGTTGTCTTTGCAACGTTTCTCATAGGGCATTCGATTTAGGAGTGAATTTTAAATAGCGGTGTACAGGCTTGCGACAAATGATGTATCGGGGATGTCTTTTTCCTGCCCCGATTTTCATTAGCCCGTGCTCGCCATATTTCCTGTTCAGTGAAAAGGTCTGCCATACAATCAGCGAAGCACCACCAGCACCGAGAAACAGGCAGATGTAAGAGTTTATTCCTGCCATATACAGTATCATCACGAAGATGAGCGTGCCGAGCAGCCCACCTGCGAAAATGAACAGGTATTGTGCTTTCAGACCCTTAAATTCCACCGTTCTTCCTATGCCTTTGTTTATGTTGTAATTGTTCATAAACTAGAGGATTAAAGAAAGAATGAACGCAGGATGGTAGCTGCCACGATTAAAAAGATACACGCACCAAACCAGCTTGCCGCAGTTTTGGATGTATCGGGGTCGCCCGAACTGAATTTGTTGTACACCTTAACGCCTCCGATTAACCCGACTACTGCACCTATGGCGTAGATTAATTGGGTTGCGGGGTCGAAATAAGACGTTACCATTTGGGTAGCCTCGTTGATACCTGCTGTACCGTTTCCCTGTGCGAAAGCACCAATTCCTGACAGCATAGCCACGGCTGCCAGCAAAACTTTTTTTCTCTGTTTTTCCATAACTGAAACACATTAATTTGTTATTGTTATCCCGCACCTTGCGGGCTTTCGGGACAAAGGTGTTTCAGAAATTAGAGCGTTATAAGAAAGTGGCAGTCAGTGGAATTGTTTGGCGGTGGGTGGCGTTATAGAGATGAAAAAAAGAGGATATATATTTATTGGACAATGTTTATTTACTATCTTCGCAAAATGAAATTTATATCTTTAATATTAGCCGTTTATGTATTGCTGTTATCAGCAGTACCGACTTTTATTGAGGATAAATGTATGCAGGAGCATACAACCGAGCAAGGACAAAACGGACAGGAAGACCAAGATTGCAATAAGGGTTGTTGTTCGCCATTTTTTAGCTGTAATACCTGTACGGGATTTGTTTTAATTACTTTTCATTTTTCGGTTACACATTCAGTAAAAGAACCGCAAAGAAAATTAGGAACAATGCCAACACCGCCTGTTTCTGATTTTCCCTTTTCCGTTTGGCATCCCCCACAGCTTGTTTAATATCTAGTGCTTTCAGCACAGTTTATTTCCTGCGGTGCTTAGCACCGCTATAATCCATTTATTCATATTAAGCATCATTTTTACAATGAAAAAAATACTTATTGTGTCATTTTTTATGGCACTAAACCTTTGTGTATATGCACAAAATACGTTCAAAGCTGTAATTAAAGACAGTGAAAAAAAAGAGCTTTTAATGGGCGTAACCGCACAGGTTACGGGAACTACAATCGCAACAACTTCAGATGAAAACGGACAAATCATATTAACAGGTATTCCAAACGGTTTGCAGGAAATTCAATTTAGTTATGTTGGTTTTGCCCAACGTACCGACAGCTTTAATTTTCCGTTAAAAGATACAACCCCGATTGAAATCCTACTTTCTGAACAATCGGAAGATTTGGAAGAAATCGTTATTTCATCAACAAGAAGTACAAGAACTATCCAAAATATCCCTACAAGAATTGAATTTATCGGAGGTGAAGAATTGGACGAAAAAGGCAATATGAAAGCAGGGGATATTCGTATGCTTTTGAGTGAGAGTACAGGTATTCATGTACAAACCACATCGCCCACAAGTGCCAACGCAAGTATTCGTATTCAAGGGCTTGACGGACGATATACGCAAATCTTAAAAGACGGTTTCCCGATTTATTCGGGTGCTTCAAGTGGGTTAGGTTTGTTGCAAATCCCACCCCTTGACTTAAAGCAGGTGGAAGTTATCAAAGGTTCAACTTCCACGCTGTATGGTGGTGGAGCAATAGCAGGTCTGGTCAATCTGATTTCCAAAACACCAACGGAAGAAAGGGATTTACGCTTTCATTTAAACGGAACATCGGGCAGAGGTTTAGACATCAACGGTTTTTACGGACAGAAGTTTAAGAAAATCGGAACGACAATATTTGCTTCGCACAATCGCAACGGAGCTTACGACCCTGCACAAATCGGGCTTTCTGCCATTCCCCAATTTGAAAGGTATGTACTGAACCCTAAATTATTTGTTTACTTCAATGATAAAACAAAAATGAACTTTGGTATCAATACCACCATTGAAAACCGTTTGGGTGGCGATATGCTCTACATCAAAGGCAAAGGAGATAACACCCATCAATATTTTGAAGAAAACAAAACACAGCGTTATTCCACTCAATTTGTTTTTGACCATACTGTAAACGAAAACAGTTTTGTACAATTCAAAAACAGCGTAAGTTATTTTAACCGCAATACGGCTATTCCGAATTACGAATTTGAGGGAACGCAGACCGCTACTTTTACGGAAGCAAGCTATACGCACAGCAAAGAAAAATCGGAATGGGTAACAGGCGTTAATATTTGGACTGATAATTTTAAAGAAAAACAGATTACTGCATTTCCGTTGAGGGATTATACTCATACCACATTCGGGGCTTTCGTTCAAAATTCTTTTAAGGCTACCGATTGGCTTCAATTGGAAGCAGGTTTAAGGACGGATTATGTGATTGATTATGGAGCTGTTTTTTTGCCAAGAGTATCGGCATTGTTTAAGATTGCAAATGGATTGACTTCACGTGTCGGGGGCGGATTTGGCTACAAAACACCAACCATTTTTACCGAAGAAAGCGAACGCATACAATATCAAAACGTAATGCCTATTAACGATAAAACCAATAAATTAGAAAGGAGCTACGGAGCAAATGCAGACATCAACTACCGTACTAATATAGGCGATGATTGGACATTCAGCATAAACCAATTGTTTTTTTATACTTATCTGGATAATCCTTTGTTGCTTCAAAATCCATCTGCTAATCTTTATCAGTTCATCAATTCATCGGGCTACATACATACTAAAGGAACAGAAACCAACGTAAAAATAGGATATGATGATTTGAAACTGTTTCTGGGCTACACCTTTACCGATACCCGATTGATTGAAAACGGAACAACTACCGAAAATCCATTAACCCCAAAACACCGTATTAACTCTGTACTGATGTATGAAATTGAGGATAAATGGAAGATTGGTTTAGAAGCCTATTATTTCAGTCCGCAAAAGCTCAATGACGGAACAATAGGAAACGATTATTGGACATGTGGCTTTATGGCTGAAAAGATTTGGGAAAGATTTTCTTTATATATCAACTTTGAAAACTTCCTTGATACAAGACAGACACGTTTTGATAACATTTATACAGGTACTATAACCAACCCTGTTTTTAAAGATATTTATGCACCATTGGACGGATTTGTAATTAACGGAGGAATAAAATTTAAACTTTAAAAGATGAACAAAACAATATTCAATATTACAAAAATGGATTGCCCAAGTGAGGAGCAGTTAATCCGTATGAAACTGCAAAACTTTGATACGGTAAAATCATTAGAGTTTGATATTCCAAACAGAAAGCTGAACGTTTATCACAATGGAAATCCCGACCCGATTTTAACGGCTTTGGGAACACTAAACCTGAATACTACATTGATTTCAACTGAAGAAAGCAATGCAATTTTTGAAACAGATACAAATAATAACCAACGGAAACTACTTTGGACTGTACTGATTATTAATTTCGTTTTCTTTGGATTGGAAATGGTGTTTGGCATTTTTTCCAATTCAATGGGTTTGGTAGCTGATAGTTTGGATATGCTTGCGGACAGTATCGTTTATGCTTTGGCTTTATTCGCTGTGGGTGGAACAATAGCAAGGAAAAACAACATCGCCAAATTTGCAGGGTACTTTCAAATCCTATTGGCTGTTATTGGTTTTGTTGAAGTTATCAGGCGTTTTTTAGGCTTTGAAAAAATGCCCGATTTTCAAACTATGATTATCGTTTCTGTTTTGGCACTAATGGCAAATATATTTTGTCTTTACCTGTTGCAAAAGAACAAAAGCAAAGAAGCCCACATACAGGCAACTATGATTTTTACATCAAACGATGTTATTATCAATTCGGGTGTTATCGTTGCAGGGCTTTTGGTTCATTGGCTCAATTCAAGCTATCCCGATTTGATTATCGGAGCTATTGTATTCTTAGTTGTGGCAAGGGGGGCATACAGAATATTGAAGTTGGCGAAATGAGTGAGAAAAAATTGAGCCTGAAAAACTAAATTTCAGGCTCATTTAAAATCTTCTATTTTTTTACACAAACTCCCCAATGTCAAAATCACTCAAATCACTTTTCCGCAAAGTGGAAGAACCGGCTTCCGTTTCAGATGAAAGGGTGCTATCCAAAAGCTCGGCTATTTTTCGGGAAGCATCTTCCATGGAATTTTCCAATAGGTTGAATAACTCAGTTCCCTGTATTTTTTGAACTATCGCTATCGCTGTTTCCTTTTGGGCTGGTTCCAATTCTTCTTTTTGGAGCAACACCCCCACGGAGCTTAGTTCTTCAAAGGTAACCCCTTGGGCAAAACCGTTATCACCACCGGATATTCCGTACCTGTTCCATTCTTCTTCCTCTTCATCCAAATCAGGCATATTTCTGAAAACTTCGTCCAGCTCTTCCTGCGGAATTTGAACACTTACGTTTTCATTTTCGTCGTACTCAATGTCTAAATTAGCAGGGTTTATTTCGTTTTCCTGAATTTGGCGTTCAGTGGCAGTGTTTGGCAGGGAAAGGCGTTCTACAGGTTTGGGCTGTCCCATAATATCGGGTAAGTTCGGGTTGACTTTTTTATGCGGAGGGTCTTGTTTCGACCTTTTATGAATTACAATTTTATCCTGCAATAGCAGGACAATGACTATGAGTAGGCATATCACAATTACTATTTCCATAGCTTATAGAATAGGTTTAAAATGTTCGTTGAAATAATCGGTAATATCTTCACGGTACTCCCTGAAATGATGTTCGAGAATGTTGTCAATGTAAGAGTAGAGCGTTGTTCTTTCTTCCCTTGTCAGTTGAACGATGCGGAGCAATCTTTCGTGGTATTCAGGGCGTATGTAAACGACCTTGCCGTTACGCCCCGATGGAAACCGATTGACCAAAAACGTTTCCTCATAGTCCACTTTTTTTGATGAACTGTTACGGGCTTTTTCCCTTGGCTTGGTTTCCTTTGGTACATCCTGCTTTTTGTTATTGCTCGGTGGAGCTACAAGCTCATCGCCGCTTATGATGTTCATAAGGTATTCCTCATCAACATTGGGCTTTTCAAAATCGTTGTTTTTGTTATTTGAAGCCATACTTTACTGTTTTTATAGATGAGTGATTTTTAAAAATTCCTCGACAAACAAATCCATTTTCGTTGCTTTCATCAACTGTGGTTCAGCAGGCAGCAAACTTGATCGGAACACATAACTGCCTGTGTCGTCTGTTTCCTTTCGGAAACGTTTGCTGTCCATTATCCTTGTTTCCATTATGGGCAGATTCAGTGCATTGATGACATTTTGGTATGCCGCGTACAATCCTGTTCTTTCCCTCCCGTCCACTTGGTTCCAAAATAGCCACATCTCTTGTTCGGGATTTCCCTCGTCCGTTTGGGGAAGTCCGAGAAAGGCCTTGGTAAAGCCCAATGTACTTTCCACTACCAAACGATCGGCAGTAATGGGCGAAAAGATAAAGTCCATTTTTTTCAAGGTAGTCAGTACGCCTTTGGTATTGGCTGTTCCGGGCAGATCGAAGAAAACCACATCCGGTTCAACCGCCGACTGGCTTGTATATTCCGATGCTTTATCCAAAGCCGTTTCAGCCTTGCATTTAATAATCGGGTACGCTTTTTTGTTGATGGTTTGAAACTGCTTCATTGCTGCCTTTTTATGGTAGTCGTTCTGCATTATGGTTCTCTTATCCCTTTCACGCATATTTGTCAGGCTGTGTTGTGGAAAGTCGCAGTCCATCACCAGTACATTAAAACCTAAACGGTAATGAAGCACACTTGCCAGCAAGGTGGTCATCGTGGATTTTCCCACACCGCCCTTTTGGGTGGAGAAGCTGATTTTTAAAGTTTTCTTTGTTGTTTCCATTATTTAAAAATTTATTGTTACACACTTTATCTGTTTTGTAGGATTGAATATTGGTTTATCTGATTATTACCTCGTTCATATATTCCTGCATTCCCTTTTGGGTGCTTTCCTGCACAGGTATTTGCTTTCATTTTTGCCTTGTTAGGTACATTCTTTGGCAAGTGGAAAAACTTGCAACAGGTAAATTGCTTTACCGCTTTTATGCTTTTACACTTTTATTGTTTTATGCTTTTAAAACCTTATGCTTTTATTCCAAACTATCTGTTTGCAAACCTGATTTTCTTCTTTGTTTAGATACATTTTTTACTACCTGCACTAAAATTCTACGGCAAATAAAGCGATTGATTTAACCGCTGATTGAGCTGTGGCAGTGTTTGGCGTTCAAAGGCAGTGTTTGGTACTGCTATACAGTACAATGCTTTCGTAAACAGGGCTTTACTTTGTAAAATGATTTTTATTAACGGATTTATGCAAAAGTCTTTTGACAAAATGGAGGGTAACGGGAACGGCTTCTATCCGTTTTTCCCTGTTACATCCAATCCGTCCCGCAGGGCGGATTTTTGTGTTCAACAGAACACGGCAAGTTGTGTTTTGAGGCACTCGAAACCGAGTTAGTGCCTCAAAACAACTTGCCCTGCTGGGAGCTTAAAAAACGTCTTCCGAAGTCAGCGTTTTGTGTGGATTTAAAAATGGATTAGTGATGAACGAGAACAATAACAAAAAACAGAATAAGGGCGGACGGAGAGCTAAGACCGACCCAAGCATCCATCGCCACGTTTTCCGCCTTACAGACGAAGAAAACGCCAAACTTTTATCGCTTTTTGAAGCATCGGGAATGCCCAATAAAGCAAAGTTTATTATTTCCCTGCTGTTTAGTAAGGAAATGAAATCGGTTAAAATTGACAAAGGAACAGTTGATTTTTATATGCGACTGACTTCTTTTCACAGCCAGTTTCGCTCCATAGGTGTAAACTATAACCAGATTGTAAAGCTGTTGTACAAGAATTTTTCGGAGAAAAAAGCCGCAGCGTTCCTTTACAAATTGGAAAAACAAACGGCTGAAATGGCGATGCTATGCCAAAAAATCATTCAGATAACCGAAGAATTTGAAGCAAAGAACCTGAAAAAATAGCAGTACAGATGATAGCAAAGATTGGCAGAAGCGGGAATTTATACGGTGCATTGGCGTACAATCAGCTCAAAGTAGAGAATGAAAACGGGAAAATTCTGTTCGCAAATAAGATAATCGAAACGCCAACTGGAGCATATACTGTTGCACAATTAGCACAATCTTTTGCACCTTACCTGATTGCCAACCGCAATACGGAAAAGCATACGTTGCATATTTCGCTCAATCCCGACCCGAAAGATAAGGTTAGCGATGACAGGTTTCGGCAAATGGCGGAAGAATATATGCGGGAAATGGGCTACGGCGAACAGCCTTTTGTGGTATTCAAACATACCGATATCGACCGCAGCCATATACACATTGTATCGGTTTGCGTGGACGAGCAGGGCAAAAAGATTTCGGACAAATTCGAGAAAATGCGGTCTATGAATGTGTGCCGTGAACTGGAAAGACAACACGGCTTGATACCCGCAACCGATAAAGAACACAAGCAGAACGACAAGATTTTCCGTCCGGTAGATTATCGGGCAGGCGATGTGAAAAGCCAAATCGCTTCGGTTGTCCGCCACCTACCGAATTATTATAAGTTTCAGACTTTGGGCGAATACAATGCCTTGCTTTCCCTGTTTAATGTTACCACCGAAAAAGTGGAGGGCGAATTGCAGGGAAAAATGCGGCAAGGCTTATTATATATTCCTTTAAACGAGAAAGGCGAAAGAGCCGGGCATCCGTTCAAGGCTTCGTTGTTTGGTAAAAATGCAGGGCTTCCGGCTTTGGAACTGCATTTTGCAAAATGCAAAGAGGATTTAAAAGACCACCCAAGTAAGCAGACCCTAAAAGCTGCAATTTCTATTGCTCTGAAATCCACAAATGATGAGCAGGCTTTTAAAAAGCAGTTGAGTGAACAGGGCATTAATGTAGTGGTCCGCCGGAACGATACAGGTCGTATTTATGGTATCACTTTCATAGACCACAATTCAAAGGCGGTTTGGAACGGTTCACGCTTAGCAAAGGAACTTTCTGCCAATACCTTTAATGATTATTGGAACAATAATATCAAACCGGAGATTAAAGAACCTGTCGTACAACTTCCAAAAACATCCACATCAAATGATGCAGATCTTCCTGCGGAAGAACCTCATCATTTGTTCGACTTCCTGAATACTACTGAAAAAAACGAAGACGGTTTGATTGAGGCATTTGGCGGTTTGTTACCCGAAGCACAGGGCGATGATTACGAGGAACAGGATTTTGCTAACAAAATGAAGAAGAAAAAAAAAAGAAGACTGTAAGAGGTCAGATTTTGGAATTAAAAATCTGTTTTTAAAAAGATTTATTGAGCTGTCACTTTATAATTCTGAAAGAATTTGAGTTGTATTTAAGTAATTGCTTAAATAAACAAATTGACTATCTTTGTGCTATGGACAATAATTCTTGCATACGACAACAAGCAGACATTAAACAAATAAACCGCTGTAAAGACCGAGTTTCAGAACTCAACGGTTCTTTTGACTATTTATCGAACGGACTTGAATTAGCGGGAAACAATGTAAGACTGAAAATACTCTTTCTACTTTATGAAGAAAAACGACTTTGTGTTTGTGATATAAGTGATATTCTTGGTATGACAATTTCAGCGGTTTCACAACACTTGCGGAAACTCAAAGACAGAAAACTTATTGAAACCGAACGAGAAGCTCAAACTATTTTTCACTCACTGACTAAAGAGTATGAAAAAATGCTGAAACCATTTTTCAAAATACTTGACGAAAACAAAATATTAGAAACAATATGAAAACTGACAAAAAATTAATTGGTGCAGGACTTTTGACTACAATTGCAGCTTCTCTTTGTTGCATCACACCAGTATTGGCTCTTATTGCAGGAACAAGCGGTCTTGCTTCCACTTTTTCTTGGCTTGAACCTTTTCGACCCTATTTTATCGGGTTGACAATTTTGGTTCTTGGTTTTGCTTGGTATCAAAAGTTGAAACCCAAAAAGCAGATAGATTGCAATTGTGAGACAGAAGAAAAACCAAAATTCATTCAGTCAAAAATGTTTTTAGGAATTGTAACAGCATTTGCAATCGTAATGCTTGCCTTTCCATACTACTCAAGCATTTTCTACCCAAAGACAGAAAAGCAAATTATAGCGGTGGACAAATCCAATATTCAAAAAGTAGAATTTACGATTAGCGGAATGACTTGTGCAAGTTGTGGCGAACACGTAAATCACGAAGTAAATAAATTGACAGGAATAATAAGTTCAAACGCCTCATACGAAAAAGGAAACGCAATCGTGGAATTTGACAACTCAAAAACGAATATTTCTGAGGTCGAAAAAGCAATTAACTCAACAGGATATTCTGTAACCGACAAAAAATAAAACCAAATGGAAATCATATTGCAATCAACAATTACTTGCCCCAACTGCGGACACAAGAAAGAAGAAACAATGCCGACAGACGCTTGCCAATATTTCTACGAATGTGAAAAATGCAAACAAGTTCTTAAACCAAAACAAGGAGACTGTTGTGTTTATTGTAGTTACGGAAGTGTTCCTTGTCCACCAATTCAGCAGGACAAAAAATGTTGCTGACGGACAGAAAACAGAAGAGCAACTAAAAGTATTTTTTATTTGGATGCTTCATAAATGTTACGATACAAAAGGATCATAGAAGCTACAACTCTTATCACTTCGCCAAACACTGCCACGCACCGCCATTGACTGCCACATTCTTATAGCCGCTGTGTAGAGTCTTTAAATTCACGCCCGAACATTAAAACTAAAAAAGAATGCAGGGAGAAGACGATTTAAGAGGTTTAGCCAAAATAATGGCTTTTATGCGGGCAGTCAGTATTCTTTTGGTGCTGATGCACCTTTATTGGTTCTGCTACGGGTTCTTTTTAGAACGTGGTTGGACGTTGGAAATAATCAACAAGATATTAGGCAATTTCGACCGGACGGCGGGCTTGTTTTCACATACCCTTTATACCAAGGCGTTCGCTTTGGTTTTGCTTGCTTTGAGTTGTTTGGGAACGAAAGGCGTAAAGAATGAGAAGATAACCTGGGCTAAAATCTACGTGGCTTTGGGCGTTGGTTTTGTGCTGTTCTTTCTGAACACGCCGTTGTTAAAGCTATCTCCGGTAATAGGCACATTTCTGTATATCCTTACTATCTCGTTAGGTTATATTGCTTTGCTGATGGCGGGCGTATGGATGAGCCGCTTGCTTCGTACCAACTTAATGGACGATGTTTTCAACAACGAGAACGAGAGCTTTCAACAGGAAACAAAGCTGATGGAAAATGAATATTCCGTTAACCTGCCCACCAAATTTTACTACAAAGGCAAATGGAACAACGGGTGGATAAATATTGTAAATCCTTTCAGGGCATCAATCGTATTGGGTACTCCTGGTTCCGGTAAATCGTATGCTATCGTGAACAACTACATTAAGCAGCAGATTGAGAAAGGTTTCAGTATGTATATATACGATTTTAAGTTTGACGACCTTTCAACGATTGCTTACAATCACCTACTGAAGAACAGGGATAAGTATAAGGTACAGCCGAAATTCTATGTTATAAACTTTGACGACCCACGCAAGAGCCACCGTTGTAATCCACTTAATCCCGACTTTATGACGGACATATCCGATGCTTATGAAGCGGCTTATACGATAATGTTGAACCTTAACAGGTCGTGGATACAGAAGCAGGGGGATTTTTTCGTAGAAAGTCCGATTATCCTGTTAGCCGCCATTATTTGGTATCTGAAAATCTACGAAAACGGCAAGTATTGTACATTCCCACACGCTATTGAATTATTGAATAAAAAGTACTCGGATGTCTTCACTATATTAACGTCCTATCCTGATTTAGAAAATTATTTGTCACCCTTTATGGATGCGTGGCAAGGCGGAGCACAAGACCAATTACAGGGGCAGATTGCATCGGCTAAAATTCCATTATCAAGAATGATTAGCCCTCAGTTGTATTGGGTTATGACAGGCGATGATTTTTCATTGGACATCAACAACCCAAAAGAACCAAAGATATTATGTGTAGGTAACAATCCAGACCGCCAAAATATCTACTCCGCAGCTTTGGGTTTGTACAATTCCCGAATTGTAAAGCTCATCAATAAAAAAGGGCAATTGAAAAGCTCGGTAATCATCGATGAGCTGCCCACAATTTATTTTAGGGGGCTGGATAATCTCATCGCAACTGCGAGAAGTAATAAGGTGGCGGTTTGCTTGGGCTTTCAGGACTTTTCGCAATTAACGCGTGATTACGGCGATAAGGAAAGCAAGGTTATTCAGAACACTGTAGGCAATATTTTCAGTGGACAGGTTGTAGGCGAAACTGCCAAAAGCTTATCGGAACGTTTTGGAAAAGTGTTGCAGAAACGCCAAAGTATGACCATCAATCGTAATGATAAATCAACCTCCATATCCACACAATTAGACAGTCTTATCCCGGCTTCCAAAATTTCAACACTTACACAGGGTATGTTTGTTGGATCTGTATCGGATAACTTCGATGAACGCATTGATCAAAAGATTTTCCACGCTGAAATCGTAGTGGATAATGAGAAAGTAGCCGCAGAAACCAAAGCCTACCAAAATATTCCGGAAATTTTATCCTTTGTAAATGAGCAAGGCGAGAACAAAATGAAGCAAGAAATTGAAAGTAACTACCGCAATATAAAAACTGATATTCTGAACATCGTTGAAAGTGAATTGGAGCGGATTAAAAATGACCCCGATTTACAGCATTTGGTGCAAAAGGATTAACTAACAATATACATACTAAATGAAACTACAAAAGTGTAAGCCGAAGCTATAAAAACTTCGGCTTTTTGCTTTTGTATATTTCTAATGTCTAAGAACAATTTGTCTAATTATTTTGTTAGGTCATTCTAACTTATTATTTTTGCTAATCTAATTTATAGAAATTCAGACTATGGACTACGTGATAAAATTATTAGAAGAGAACCAAAGGTATCTTGAAAGACATATCAGAGATAGTAACCTTATGCAGAACAATATGAAGAAAGCTACCGAGGAATTGAGCCACGTCAGTCAATTAAAGCGGGCAATAAAAATTTTAAAACTAAAGAACAATAAGAGATGAGAATTACACAAGCATTACCGGAACTTCCGTACGACAAAAACGCACTTAACCCGATTATTACGGAGGAAACGTTTGATTACCATTACGGCAAGCACCACGCTACCTATGTCAATAACCTTTCAGGCTTGGTAAAGGACACCCCATTGGAAAGTGCATCCATTGAGGAAATTATCCAAAAAGGGTTTGCGGAAAACAACGCTCCGTTATTTAACAACGCTGCCCAGCACTGGAACCACAGTTTTTTCTGGCACTGCCTTTCTCCGAATGGCGGAAAAGCACCCGATGGGAAAATTGCAGAGTTTATAACTCGTGATTTTGGCAGTTTTGAAACGTTTAAAAACACATTTTCTGAAACAGCCGTGAAGCTATTCGGCTGCGGGTGGGCTTGGCTTGCTCAGAATGAACAGGGCATACTGGAAATAGTGCCGATGAAAGATGCACACACGCCACTGACCGAAAACAAAAAACCAATCCTTACGCTGGATGTTTGGGAGCACGCCTATTATATAGACTACCGAAATGCCCGTCCAAAGTTCGTAGAAGGATTTTGGGAAATCGTAAACTGGGATTTTGCCAATCAAAATTTAAAATAAATGAGTGATACCTGTATGAGCCACATAGAACGATATTGGCAAGCGTTAACCGTCGCCAACAATGAACTTTTTAATAAAGGAGATTTTGAAAAAGCACTATCCGGTTACAAAGATGCTCTGTACAGGGCAGAAGTACTGAATAATCATATTCCGGATTGCATCCGTTTGAAAATCCCGTTCATACAGGTGTACATCATTTCCTGCAATAACCTCGCAAACACCTATGAGGAATTGGGAAAGCTTGAAGAAGCTGAAAATATGCTCAAACGGACGGTCTATTACCTCTTGCATCTGGCAGGTAATAAAGAACTGAATATGGATGAGATACAATCGGAACTGAAAAGAGCCACCCTCAGTTACGTACGGTTTGCAGAAAAAACCAACTCCGGAAAAGTAAAGCAGGAGCAGCTATTCAGAACGCTTAAAGAACAATTAGTAGAAAACAATTTAATAAAAATAGATTAAAGATTATGTGCAATTCAGTAAAGAAATTAATGAACAATCAGCAGATGCAATTGGTACAGAAAGGGATACTATCCATTGGCGATAAGCTACCTGATTTTGTAAAGAAAGCCGTAGTGACCACCGATAACGGAATTGAAATTACGGATATTAACCAAGGGCACGCATCACAGCAGGGAAAATGGACCGTGCTGTTCTGGTGGCCAAAGGATTTTACATTCGTTTGTCCAACCGAGATCATCGAGTTCGACAACAGCAACGCAGCATTTGCAGAACGTAATGCAGTAGTAATAGGTGCATCCACCGACACCGAATTTGTCCATTTAGGATGGCGACAAAATCACCCTGGCTTGGCAAACCTTACCATTCCAATGCTGGCAGACACTTCCAAATCATTAGCTGAAGAAATGGGCATTTTGGACTGCAACGAAAAGGTAGCCTACCGTGCTACTTTCATTATAGATCCAAAAGGAATTATCCAATGGGTAAGTGCATATCCGATGAATGTAGGCAGAAATGTAAGCGAAGTAATCCGTGTATTGGATGCCTTGCAGACAGAAGAATTGACAGGTTGTGGTTGGACACCCGGACAACAAACGGTAACGGCAAAATTGAAAGAACAAAATGCAGGATAATTACTTATATATAAACTTTATACCCTACGCAAAAAAAGAAGATGTCCCCGACGAGGCTGATAACATTGTACTTATTGTAACCAAAGAGCAGGCAGACCGATTTGAATTTCAAAGCTCATTAGCACAAAATATAGACAAGGCATTCTCTGAAAACAAAACGACTGTCATTACCACACTTGGAGAACAACGAAACTTTATCGCCGTAGCACCAGACAGAGAAAAAGAAGCATTACGCTTGGCGGGAGCCTCTGTGTATGCTTCCCTAAATAAGCAACAAAGCCAGACAGCAAGGCTGCGGGGATTGGATGAGCTTACAGAAGACCAGCGATATGCTTTTCTGGAAGGAATGCTTTTGAGTAGCTACGATTTTGACAAATACAAAGCAAAGAAGAAAGTACAACCGATAGCGGTTTATATCCGCAGGCGTTCATTTCCCGAAGTCAAGATTGAAGAACTGAAAATGCTTGCAGAAGCCGTTTCGCTGACAAAAACCTTAGTGAACGAACCTGTCAACTATATGGATGCCCTGCGGTTTTCCGAGGTAGCCACCGATGTAGGAAAACAGTTCGGTTTTGAAACAGAAATCCTGCACAAAGAAAAGATACAGGAGCTGAAAATGGGTGGTTTGTTGGCAGTCAACAAAGGTTCGGAAACACCACCTACGTTCAATATTTTCCATTACAAGCCCGAAAATGCCTTTAATGAAAAGCCATTGGTATTGGTGGGCAAAGGCGTGATGTTCGATACAGGTGGTTATTCGCTAAAAATCAGTGGCAATATGCTTACAATGAAATGCGATATGGCAGGTGGAGCAGCCGTTTTAGGAACAGTGGCTGCTATTGCCGGAAACAAACTGCCTTATCACGTAATTGGTCTTGTGCCTGCCACAGACAATAAAATTTCAGCCAATGCTTTGGTGGTAGATGATGTGATTACGATGATGGACGGTACAACAGTTGAGGTGCAGAATACCGATGCCGAAGGGCGTTTGGTCTTGGCAGATGCTTTGACCTATGCCAAAAGATTTGAGCCGGAACTGGTCATTGATATGGCAACTTTAACAGGAGCTTCGGCTGCCATTACGGGTTCGTTCGGCATAGCCGTATTGGGAAACAATCAGGAGAAAATAGATGAACTAAGAGAAGTCGGCGAACAGGTTTACGAACGCCTACTACAATTGCCTCTTTGGAAAGAATACAAAGACTTATTAAAATCTTCGATTGCCGATATGAGCAATCTTGGCGGTCCGATTGGCGGAGTAAGTACATCATCTATTTTCCTTGAACATTTTACGGATTATCCGTGGGTACATCTGGACATTGCAGGAGCAGCATTTGTCAAAGAAGCTAAAGGTTACAGACAAAGCGGGGCTACTGCTGTACCTGTACGTCTGTTGTATGAATTTGTCAGAAGAATGAGCAGGAATGATTGAACCACTATTACAAGATAACAAAGACCGTTTTGTAATCTTTCCCATTCAGCACGATGACATCTGGCAGTTTTACAAAAAAGCTGAAGCCAGCTTTTGGACTGCCGAAGAGGTGGATTTGTCGCCGGATATGAATGATTGGCAAAACAAGCTGAACAAAGACGAACGCTATTTTATATCGCACGTGCTCGCATTTTTTGCAGCAAGTGACGGTATTGTGAATGAAAACCTTGCGGTCAATTTCATACAGGAAGTACAATATCCAGAAGCACGCTGCTTTTACGGCTTCCAGATTATGATAGAGAACATCCATTCAGAGATGTACTCATTATTGATTGACACCTATGTAAAAGACCCAAAGGAAAAAGATTACCTGTTACACGCTATTGAAACTATACCCTGCGTAGGAAAAAAGGCAGATTGGGCTTTACGATGGATTGAGAGCGAAAACTTTGCCGAGCGATTGATCGCTTTTGCTGCGGTGGAGGGCATTTTCTTTTCAGGTAGCTTCTGCTCCATTTTCTGGCTGAAAAAGCGGGGATTGATGCCGGGGTTGACCTTTTCCAATGAGCTTATCAGCCGTGACGAAGGATTGCATTGTGATTTTGCCTGTCTGCTCTATACCAATCATATGCAAAACAAATTGCCGGAAGCAACCGTAAGGGAAATCATCGTAGATGCGGTAGCCATTGAGAAAGAGTTTGTGACCGATGCCTTGCCCGTTCGATTGATCGGTATGAACGCAGAGCTGATGTGCCAGTACATCGAATTTGTAGCGGACAGATTGCTTGTTGCATTGGGCTGTAAAAAAGTTTGGAATGCGACCAATCCGTTCGACTTTATGGAACTCATTTCCTTGCAGGGCAAAACCAACTTCTTTGAACGCCGTGTGGGTGAATATCAGAAGACAGGCGTAGCACAGGGAGCAAAAGAAAATAACAGCTTTTCACTGGATGAGGATTTTTAACAGTATATATAAAAATGAAATTAGCGGTTTACGGATATGGAAATACGGTATTGAAAACCGAGGCAGAGAAAGTCGGGAAAGACTTTCCTGACTTCCATCAGCTTATTGCCGATATGTGGGAAACAATGGAGCAAGCCCAGGGATGCGGATTGGCTGCACCGCAAATCGGAAAATCACTCCAACTCTTCGTAGCAGACAGCAAGGTTTTGTATGATAATATGGATGAAGCCGAACGCAAAGCAATTTTTACAGAAGGCGATACCGGCATAAGGGAAGTTTTTATCAATGCCGAAATCATTCGTCTTTCTGAAAACAAATGGGAAGAAACCGAAGGCTGTTTGAGCCTGCCCTTTCTTTCTGGAAAAGTAATCCGCTCGTGGTCGGTGGAACTGCAATATCAAAATCAGGATTTTGAAACCGTCAGAAAAACATTCAACGGAATGACCGCCCGTGTCATCCTGCACGAATACGACCATACGCAGGGCATACTTTATATAGACCGTGTAAAGCCTTTGAGTAAAAAGCTGATGGAAGCCAAATTAAAACAGGTACTCAAAGGCAAGGTAAACACGCACTATAAAATGAAATTTAGGTAACAACATAATTCAACGCAACTCAATGTATGTAATAAAAAGAAACGGAAAACAGGAAGCCGTACATTTCGACAAGATAACGGCAAGGGTACATAAATTGGTGTACGGGCTTTCTGTAACAGAAAAAGATGTTATCGAGATAGCCAAAAAGGTTATCCAGGGCATTTATGATAATGTAACCACTACCGAGCTGGACAATCTTGCCGCCGAAACTGCGGCTGCCTATACCACGGTACACCCCGATTTTGCAGTTCTTGCTGCCCGTATTGCCGTGAGTAACCTGCATAAAAATACTTTAAAGTCATTTTCTAAAACGGTTAAACTGCTGTATGAATACAAAGATCCGATAACGGATAGCCACGCACCGCTGTTATCAAAAGAAGTGTACGACATCATTCGCAAAAATGCCGATGAGATCGACAGCAGCATCATTTACGACCGGGATTACAATTTTGATTACTTCGGATTTAAGACACTCGAACGTTCCTACCTTATCCGAACCAATGGCAAAGTAACCGAACGCCCGCAGCATCTTTTTATGCGTGTAGCCATCGGCATTCACAAAGAGGATATCAAAGCTGCCATAGAAACCTACAACCTGATGAGCGAGAAATGGTTTATCCACGCCACGCCCACGTTGTTCAATGCTGGCACACCCAAACCGCAGATGTCTTCCTGTTTCCTTTTGAGTATGACCGAGGACAGCATTGCAGGAATTTTTGATACTTTGAAACGTTGTGCTCTGATTTCACAGTCTGCCGGAGGCATCGGTCTGAGCATTCACAATGTAAGGGCAACAGGCAGCTATATCAAAGGAACGGGTGGTATTTCCAACGGCATTATCCCGATGCTCCGTGTGTTTAACGATACGGCACGGTACGTGGATCAGGGCGGCGGCAAACGCAAAGGAGCGATTGCGGTCTATCTGGAACCGTGGCACGCCGATATTTTTGACTTTCTCGACCTCCGCAAAAACCACGGCAAGGAAGAAATGCGGGCAAGGGATCTGTTTCCTGCACTGTGGATACCCGACCTCTTTATGAAGCGTGTTGAAGCCAATGCCGACTGGTCTTTGTTCGACCCCAATGAAACGCCCGGATTATACGATGTGTACGGCAATGCCTTTGAAGAACTTTATGAGCATTATGAAGCTGAAGGGAAATACCGAAAACAGGTAAAAGCCCGTGAACTTTGGAATGCCATCTTGGAAGCCCAGATTGAAACAGGTACGCCCTATATGTGCTATAAAGATGCCGTCAATGAAAAATCCAACCAGAAGAATATCGGTGTCATCCGCAGTTCCAACCTGTGTACGGAAATAATGGAGTACACCAATGCAGATGAGGTAGCCGTGTGCAACCTCGCATCGCTGGCATTGTCTCGCTATGTTTCCGAAAATGGTTTTGACTTTCAGAAACTGTATGAGGTAACTAAAATCGTTACCCGAAATCTGAATAAAGTCATAGACGGCAATTACTATCCCGTACCCGAAACCGAAAACTCCAATTTCAAACACCGTCCGATAGGTTTGGGTGTACAAGGATTGGCAGATGTATTTATCCTGTTGCGGTTGCCATTTGAAAGTGAAGAAGCCAAGCAATTGAATATCGACATTTTTGAAACCATATACTTTGCCGCAATGGAAGCCTCTATGGAATTGGCAAAAGAGCAAGGTGCTTACGAGAGCTTCAAAGGTTCGCCTTTGTCCGAAGGCAAATTCCAATTTGACCTTTGGAACGTAACAGCTTCGGAACGTTGGGACTGGAACAGATTGCGGAGAGAAGTAATGGAATTTGGCGTACGCAATTCGTTGTTGCTTGCCCCAATGCCAACGGCTTCTACCTCGCAGATATTGGGCAACAACGAATGCTTTGAACCCTATACCAGCAACGTGTACAACAGGCGTGTACTTTCAGGTGAATTTGTCGTGGTGAACAAACATCTGCTTAATGACCTTACAGGACTTGGGCTGTGGAGTCCTGCAATGAAAAACAAGCTGATAGCCGAAAATGGTTCGGTACAGAACATCGCCGAAATTCCGGATGATTTAAAAGAGCTATACAAAACGGTATGGGAGATCAAGCAGAAAACCATTGTGGATATGGCAGCAGACCGGGGTGCGTTTATCTGCCAGTCACAGTCACTGAACCTGTTTATGGCGGAACCGAATATGGCGAAGCTCACCTCAATGCACTTTCACGCCTGGAAAAGCGGTCTGAAAACAGGAATGTACTACCTGCGTACCAAAGCGGCGGCAGACGCTATCAAATTTACTGTAGAAAGCGTGCAATCGGCAGAAGAGAAACAGGCAGATATTTCCTGCTCGCTGGACAATCCGGAGGAATGTATCGCTTGCGGAAGCTGATAGTGAATGGTTCACTATCGACTATAAATTTTTACCATTAACACAATAAGTTATGTCAATAACAGCAGAAACCGATATGATCGGGATGCAGGCGGTTAGCAAAGCGGTTGCCCTTACTTTAAGGGCGATGCAGAGCTACGCAAAGCCGGGAATGTCCACCAAAGAGCTGGATGATTTCGGAGCACGGATGCTTTACAGCTTCGGGGCTAAATCAGCTCCATACTCCACCTATAAATTTCCGGGCTGTACCTGTATCTGTGTCAACCACGAAGTGGCACACGGTATCCCTTCAGCATCAAAAATATTAAAAGACGGTGATCTGGTGAACGTAGATGTATCTGCCGAAATGAATGGCTTTTGGGCGGATAACGGAGGCTCATTTGTATTGGGACAAGATATTCATAATCACAATTCCCTTGTAGAGGCATCCAAGCAGATATTGAAGAAAGCCATTAGTAATATCAAAGGAGGTGTACGGATAAAAGACGTAGGGTATATCATAGAAAAGGAAGCCGATAAACGGGGCTACAAAGTGATACACAACCTTACTGGACACGGCATTGGAAAAAAACTGCACGAAGAGCCGTCCATACCCAATTATCGGGATCAAATGAATTTCAGCCGTTTCAGGAAAAATTCGGTCGTTGCAGTGGAAACCTTCATAGCTACGCATTCAACATTAGCCGTATTGGATAACCCAAAACTGGACGAATGGACACTGGTAGGAAACAAAGGAGGCTATGTAGCCCAGCACGAACATACCATTGTCGTGACGGATGGTGCACCGGTAATATTGACGGAAGCCAACGGAATATGGAATTTATAGAAGATTAAGACTGTGCAGCCAACGATAATAAAAAATATAAGTATTGTCAATGAAGGTCAGATTACTATTGCTGACTTACTCATTGAAAATGGAATAATCCAAAAGATAGGTTCTGCAACTGCCTTTCCTGATATAAAAACCATTGACGGCAACGGTAAATATCTGTTACCGGGCATTATTGATGCACAGGTTCATTTCCGTGATCCGGGGCTTACGCACAAGGCAGACCTCTACACCGAGAGTAAGGCAGCAATTGCTGGTGGCGTAACCTCTTTTATTGATATGCCCAACACGAAACCCAATGTGCTTACGCTGGACATTTGGAAAGAAAAATACCGAATAGCACAAAGTAAATCCCTGGCAAACTTCGGCTTTTTTATGGGCGTGAATGCAGATAATATTGATGATATAATTCAGATGGATATCGCACAGTTTTTAGCGGTGTCAGACGACGGCTTGTATTTTACAAAGAAAGGGAATTTGCTTGCAGATAATCCGCAGGTAATGGACAAGTTGTTTGCCAACTGCAAATGTATCATTGCCGTACACGCCGAAAAGGAAACCATCGTTGCTTCAAACGAAGAAGTGTATAAACAGCAGTATGGAGAACAGATCCCTTTTCATCTGCACCCACTCATACGAAGTGAAAACGCCTGTATAGAAGCCACCAAAGATTTTATCGCATTGGCAGAGAGATACAAAGCACACCTTCATATCCTGCATTTGAGCACATCGGCAGAAGCACGCTTGTTCCGAAATGACATCCCTCTGAAAGACAAGAAAATCACGACCGAAGTCTGCGTACAGCACCTGTGGTTTTCGGAAAAGGATTATGACCGTTTAGGGGCATTGATAAAATGGAATCCAGCTATAAAATCTGAAAATGACAGGAAAGGCTTGATGCAAGCTCTTTTGGATGACCACATTGATCTGATTACCACCGATCACGCACCGCACACACTTGAAGATAAAGATGGCAACTATTTTACCGCAGTGTCAGGTGCTCCAATGGTGCAGCATTCGCTGAACATTATGCTGGAATTTTATATGCAGGGAATTATCCCGATAGAAAAAATTGCCGAGAAAATGTGCCACAACCCTGCTATTCTTTATCAGATCAAAGACAGGGGCTTTATCAGGGAAGGTTATGCCGCAGATATGGTGATAGTGGATATGGACAGCAAGTGGAAAGTTAGCAGAGATAATACTTTGTATAAATGTGGCTGGTCGCCAATGGAGGGAACTGTATTTCAATCAAGGGTACCCACACATTTGTAAACGGGCATCTTGTGTATGAAAACGGAACTTTTTATGAAGAAATAAAGGGGCAGGCATTAGTTAAGTATCAATAAATCAAACAGACTATGACAAAATTATTTTTAGTCCGACACGGGCAATCGCAATGGAATCTGGAAAACCGCTTTACGGGTTGGCAGGATGTGGACATCACGGAACTTGGGGAACAGGAAGCCAAACAGGCAGGAATAGCTTTAAAAGATGAAACAGTAGATGTGGCGTTTACATCAAAGCTCATCAGGGCACAGCATACCTTAAAAATTATTCTGAATGAAACAGGTAAAACAGATATGCCCGTTATTATCGACGGTGCATTGAACGAACGTTCCTACGGAATGCTTGAAGGGCTTAACAAAGCCGAAACAGCCGAAAAATACGGAGCCGAGCAGATACATATATGGCGGCGTTCTTTTGATATAGCCCCGCCCGGCGGAGAAAGCCTAAAGGACACTTACGACCGTGTAATACCGTATTTTGAAAACTTCGTACAGCCACAGTTGCAGCAGCATAAAAATGTACTCATTGTTGCACACGGAAACAGTTTGAGAGCTTTAATAATGTACCTGGAACATCTTTCACCTGAAGAAATCTTACAAAGGGAAATCGCAACCGGCGAGCCGTTAACCTATGCTTTGGACGATCAGATGAATGCCGTGAAGCTGGGCAAGAGTTTATACATACAACCCAAAACGGTAGTTTAAAAAAGAACAATGTTTGAAAACAGGATACCGTCACATCATTTTAGGAAATGGCAAAAAGATATATTTTGCTTCGGATATTCACCTGGGAGCACCATCTTATGAGGAAAGCCGCCGGAGGGAACTGTTTTTTGTTGACTGGCTGGATACTGTAAAAAATGATGCAGGAGCTGTTTTCCTGTTGGGGGATATATTTGATTTCTGGTTTGAGTACAAAACGGTCATTCCAAAAGGCTTTGTAAGGTTGCTCGGAAAGATGGCAGAAATAACTGACAGTGGCATACCTGTATATTTTTTTGCGGGCAACCACGATATGTGGATGGACGGTTACTTTGAAAAAGAGCTTAACATTCCAGTTTTTCATAAACCGGAAATATTTATTATTAACGGAAAACGTTTTTTCATCGGTCACGGAGATGGTTTGGGTCCCTATGACAAAGGATATAAACGCTTGAAGAAAGTATTTACAAATCCGTTCTGCATCAGATTGTTTCGCTGGTTGCACCCCGATATAGGCGTTCGATTAGCTCAATACCTGTCCGTAAAGAACAAGCTCATTTCAGGCAACGAAGATGTAAAGTTTCTTGGAGAAGAAAAGGAATGGCTGGTTCAGTATGCAAAAAGAAAACTGGAAATGGAACATTACGATTATTTTGTTTTCGGACACAGGCATCTTCCTTTACAGGTAAAGCTCAATACCAGATCTGAATACATCAACCTCGGAGATTGGATACAGCACTTCACATTCGGTTTTTTTGATGGTACTGAAATGAAATTGAAGCAGTTTGACTGCCCGTCAAGAACCTATAAATTTATCAAAGACAAAAAATGACAAAAAACGATTATCCAATCCTTTTAATTGCCGATAAACTTCAGATTGATGAAGTTTCTGCGAAGCATTCCCAAGAGGAACAGTTTGAAGCATTGGTATTTTACTTAAACCATCTGATACAATCGGACTTCAACAGGTTGCTGAGCATCCTGTACCGCATAGATGTTTCTGAAGATAATGTAAAAAGTGCACTGGCACTGGATGCAGGAAAGCAGTCTTCAGGACATACAATAGCCCGTCTGCTAATTGAGCGGGAAACGGAAAAAATAAAACTTAGAGCAAAATACAGCAAGAAATGAACCTTATTGACACGAAAGGAAAAGTAATCGCCGTTGACTTTGACGGTACTATTGTAGAGCATAAATACCCCGTCATCGGTAACGAAATGATGTTTGCATTTGCTACGCTAAAAGCATTCCAGTCAAAAGGACACCGGTTGATATTGTGGACATACAGAAAAGGAAAAGAGCTGGAGGAAGCAGTTGAGTTTTGCAGGCAAAACGGAATGGTATTTTATGCTGTCAATGAAAACTTTCCCGGAGAAACAGTCGAGGGAGATTTCAGCCGAAAGATTAATGCCGACATTTTTATAGACGACAGAAATGTAGGCGGCTTTTTAGGATGGGATGTTATCTGGCAGACATTGCACCCTGAAAGCGGCGACTATGCCCATCAGTTGAAGAATAAAGATGCACATATCAATTACAGAAATGTAAAAAAGAAACGTTGGTTCGGATGGGGCTAAATATCCCTTTAATCTATCTTTTGTAAAGAATTAGTGCTCGCTTTATCTTTTTAAATAATACAGGTTCATTCAGCGTAATTATTTTTTCTGCAATACGCTGGCTGTCCTCTTCATTCATATCCAGTTTTTGAATTAGAAATTTTCGTGTCAATGTTAGTTGCCTCGAAATAACTGAAGCTATTCGGATGCCTTCCTCCGTCATTTCACAGCCATAATATTTGCTGTACGATACCAAGCCCCTTGCAGCCAGTCTTTTCAGCATATCGGTAGCAGAGGGAGCTTTTACTTCGAGCAGTTTTGCCATTTGTGAGGTGGAAATACGCTTGCTATCTGTTGCTAAAACCCGATACATCTTTAACAGATACGTTTTTTCGGCAGTTGTCAATTCGTTTTTTTCTTCCATATAGTATCAGCATATTATAATTGAACAACTCTTGAAACAGAGTCTGGGGAATTGATTTTATGAATAGCAAATATAGAATATTAGCACCTAATTGTTATATCAGTCTAACTTTTTTATTAACTTTGTCTAAATTTTAGTTTAAAGAATTGAGTCTAAAAATCAGATAGATGAAGAAATACGCATATTATTTAAGCATTTTTACTTTGTTGGTTACCATCATTTCCTGTGAGGATTCCAAAAAATCTGCAACAAAAGGAAAACCCTACATTGTGACTACAACAGGAATGATAGCCGATATAGTAGAGAACATAGCCGGCGATTCTGCAACAGTTGAAGCCATTATGCAACCCGGAGTAGATCCTCACCTGTACAAAGCCAGTCAGGGCGACCTAAAAAAAATAATGGATGCAGATTATATCTTTTATAACGGTCTGCATCTGGAAGGTAAAATGGGAGAAATATTAGAAAAGCAAACACACGTAAAACCTGTGATTGCATTGGGAGATTCTATCACAGTATCCAAAGTATTAAAGGTTTCCGAGAGTACCTATGATCCACATATCTGGTTTGATGTGGTACTTTGGAAAGAGGCTGCGGAAGTAACTTTAAGAAGCCTGATGAAACTTAACCCAGAAAACACCGCTTATTATCAGCAAAATGCGGATAGATACCTGAAAGAATTGGACGAACTTGACCAATGGGTAAAAAAAGAAATATCAACCATTCCAAAAAACAGAAGGGTGCTGATTACCGCACACGATGCATTCAGCTATTTCGGAAAGGCTTATGGAATTGAGGTTAGAGGATTACAAGGTATATCCACTATGTCCGAAATAGGTTTGCGGGATGTGACCGATTTAGTCAATTACATCATCAAAAATGATATTCCCGCAGTATTTGTGGAAAGTTCCGTTTCGGACAAATCACTCAAAGCTGTGGTGGAAGGTGTGAATAATAAAGGGAAAAAACTGACCATCGGAGGCAATCTCTTTTCAGATGCAATGGGTGCAAAAGGCACACCCGAAGGCACTTACATCGGAATGGTGAAACACAATGTGAACACCATCGTAACCGCATTAAAAAAGTAAATAAAATGATTATTCAATCTGAAAATCCTGTACTGGAAGTACACGACCTTACCGTAAGTTATTCCAGCAAACCTGCCCTTTGGGGTGTTGATTTTAGTTTGCCCGAAGGTAGCATTACGGGTATCATTGGTCCGAATGGTTCCGGTAAATCCACTTTGCTCAAATCCATAATGGGTTTAATTCCGTTGTCGAGTGGTTACGTGAAAATATTCGGAAAAGACCTGGACGAAATAAGAAGCCGTATAAGCTATGTTCCCCAACGGGAGTCGGTAGATTGGGATTTTCCGGTGTCGGCACTCGATGTAGTGCTGATGGGACGCTATGCCAAGATCGGAATGCTTCGCAACGTACGCAGTTCGGACAGAAAAATAGCAATGGAATGTCTGGAAAAGGTGGGAATGAGCGATTTTGCCAAAAGGCAGATTTCACAACTTTCGGGTGGACAACAGCAACGGGTATTCATTGCCCGTGCTTTGGCACAGGAAGCCGATTTTTACCTGATGGATGAACCCTTTGCAGGCGTAGATGCGGCTACTGAAGAAGCTATTATTACGTTACTGCGTGAGATGGTCAATGCTAAAAAGAACGTCATTGTAGTACATCACGATTTAGATACCATTACCGAATATTTTGACTGGCTCGTAATGCTCAATATGCGATTGGTGGCTTCTGGTCCTGTAAAACAGGTTTATATCCCCGAATTGCTCAAAAAAACGTATGGAACACGTTTGTCTATATTGGCAGAAGCCGGTGATTTATTGGCTAAAGATAAATTTTCCGAAAAAGGATAATACGCAAGGCAATGGATAATTTAATCAACTTCTTTTCTTTCAATGACCCTAACATCAATTACGTTGTACTCGGGAGCATTCTGCTTTCGGTAAGTGCTGCTATTGTAGGTTCGTTTATTGTATTGAAAAAAAAATCTCTTGTGGGTGATGCCGTTTCGCATTCGGTTTTACCGGGAATCTGTGCCGCTTTTCTATTTGCAGGGACTAAAAATATTTCCGTGATGCTTATCGGTGCATTTGCATCGGGATGGCTATCATTGGTTACTATAGACTACATTACCGCTAAATCAAAAATCAAAAAAGATGCCGCCATCGGGTTGGTGCTTTCCGTGTTTTTCGCCCTGGGTATTGTTATGATGACTTACATACAGCAATCAGGTAATGCTGCACAGAGTGGTCTGGATCGTTTTATATTCGGGAAAGCCGCTACGCTGGTCGGTAGCGATTTGATAACGTTCTCCATTATTGCCGTAGTGTTGATTGTGGCTACACTTGCTTTTTTCAAAGAATTTACCATTATCGCTTTTGATGAACATTATGCCGAAGTATTGGGATTGCCCGTTCGGAAATTAGACCTTTTATTGACCAGCCTTACCGTGTTGGCTGTGGTAACGGGAATTACTGCTGTAGGCGTGGTTTTGATGGCAGCGATGTTGATTACACCAGCCGCAGCCGCACGATACTGGACACATAATATCAGGCGGATGGTTGGATTGGCAGCTATATTCGGAGCTGTATCAGGATTGGCTGGAGCTTATATTTCCTATATCGCTCCGGCGATGCCTACAGGACCGTGGATGGTAGTAGTTTCGTCATTGATTGCCTTTTTTTCTTTCTTTTTTGCTCCCTTGGGAATTGTTCCCAAAACAATGAAGCGAAATAAAAACAGTCGTACAATGATGGATGAAAATATATTGAAACTGTTTTATCAAATCGGTGAAAAAGGAAATGATTTTAGCAAAAAAAGAACTGTAGATGAACTGTTGGATTTCCGAAAAATGCACCCGGCTCAATTGAAATCGGGATTGAACAGACTAAATCGTCAAAATCTGGTGGTAAAGGATAGTTTAAATTGGCAACTGACTGAAAGCGGTCTTGAAAAAGCAAAAAAGATAGTAAGGTTGCATCGCTTATGGGAATTATATCTGACCAATTATATGGACATAGCTCCTGACCACGTACACAATAATGCCGAAGAAATGGAGCATTACATCACACCCGAACTGGAAAAACAATTAGAAAAATATTTGGAGAACCCGGAAACAGATCCGCACGGAACTGTAATTCCGAAATAATAGAAAACTGAAAAAATGATAGCGTTTTGGATTATATTAACGGGGGCATTGGTCGCTATTTCCTGCGGATTGCTGGGTAGTTTTTTGGTGCTTCGCAAAATGAGTATGGTAGGCGATGCTATTAGCCACGCTGTATTGCCGGGTATTGTCATTGCTTTTTTATGGAGTGGCAGTCGAGATACGCTTCCGATGCTTTTGGGTGCGGGAGCCACGGGATTACTGGCTACTTTCATTATTGAATACCTACACCGTAAAGCCCGTTTACAGACGGATGCTTCTATCGGGATTGTGTTTACTTTTATGTTTGCCGTGGGCATTATACTCATCAGCACCTTTGCCGGAAAAATTGATCTGGATCAGGATTGTGTTCTTTATGGAGAACTCGCTTATGTTCCCATTAATCTTTGGATACTTCCAGATGGCACAAGTATTGGTCCCAAACCTGTGTACATACTTTCGGTAGTGTTATTGCTCGTTATACTGTTTATCTATTTCGGGTACAAAGAGTTGAAACTGACTTCATTCGACCCGTCATTTGCATCTGCGATCGGGATTTCTACTGCATTATGGCACTACCTGCTGATGGCGGCTGTGTCTTTTACAACTGTGAGTGCGTTTGAATCCGTTGGTGCGATATTGGTCATTACGTTTCTTATTGGTCCGCCTGCAACGGCTTATTTGCTGACGGAAAACTTAAAGAAAATGCTTTTTATTACTGTCGGTATCGGTATCCTGGTTTCATTTACCGGATATTGGCTGGCGTATTGGCTCAATGCTTCCATTGCCGGATGTATGGCGTTAATGACAGGTGTTGTGTTTGCTGTTGTTTTTGTTTACACGAAGTTTGTGGTAAAATATAAGAAAAGGAAGCTAATTGAAAATGAACTTTCTCAATTACAGGAAAGCAATGTTTAATTAAAATATTTTGAAAATGAATTACAAAATCAGATTTATAGGAATAAGTGCCATTGGAATAATGTTATTGGCGGGATGTAACAATAAAACACAAAAAGAAAACAAGAATCAAACCTCTGAAGAAATAAAAGAAAACAGCATTTTGGTATCTCCCGTGGAACACTCCAAAGCCTTTCCGGGAGCAACACTGAAAATATCGGATATTCAAACAACAGAAACAAGCTCTCCTGATTCAGTTTTATTCAAAGTGAATTATGGTATCGAAAACTTTACGCTTACCGAAGCTACCGAAGACCATAACACACATCATCTGGCAAATTCGCACGACGGACAGCATATCCATTTTATTTTGGACAACTCTCCTTATACAGCTTTGTACAAACCGGCACACGATGTGAAATTGAAAAAAGGTACAGAACATTACCTGCTGTCTTTCCTTTCCCGATCTTACCACGAATCCATAAAAGAATCCGGTGCTTTCGTATTGAAACGTTTTAAAATAACCGAAGACGGTAAGTTTCAGGAATTGGAATTACCCAAAACACCTATGTTGTTTTACAGCCGTCCGAAAGGTGAATATACAGGAAACGACACCAAAGCTGTGCTTTTAGATTTTTATATACTGAACACTGAACTTTCTAAAGATGGAAATAAAGTCAAGGCGGAAATCAACGGCGAATCGTTTATGTTGGACAACTGGCAACCATACAAAATAGAGGGCTTACCACTTGGCGAAAACAGGATAAAGCTGACTTTGGTGGATGCTTCAGGAAATGCTTTAATGGGCGAAAATACTTCGATTGAAAGGACAGTTGTTTTGAAGAAATAAACCGATTGACTTATTGCATTGAATCGTAGCTGAACCGAAATTACAAATGAGGTTCAGCTATTTCTTTTTACGTTTCTTACTCACAAGTAATTTATCGCAAACTTTGCTGCTTAGCATCTCGTTTTCCTTACTACCATAGCTTATAGCCATACTACCATCAAAAGGTTCAATTTGCTTTATTTTGAGTTCAAGCCCTAAAGAAAGTTCACGGCTGGTCAGGAATTTTAATAAATCTTCAGAAGACGGCTGTACTGCCATAAAAGTAACCGTATCACCAACTTTGCAATCGCTTAATTTAACGTAACTATCTGATGCAATATTACCCTCGGCATCGGGGATAGGCGAACCGTGTGGATCTACTTTCGGGAAGCCGAGTAATTCATCCATCTTTTCAAAAAATTCGGGTGCTTGAATATGTTCTATCTGTTCCGCTATATTATGAACTTGTTCCCAGCCGAATCCCATCTTTTCAACCAGATACATTTCCGTTAATCTGTGTTTTCTTATAATGAGTGCTGCCAGTTTTTTTCCTTCATCAGTTAGTTTCAGTGGTTTGTAACTTTCATAAACTACCAATTCCTTTTCTGCCAGCCTTTTCATCATACTGTTTACCGTAGGCATTTTAATATCCAACTGCTTACTGATGTCGTTGACACTCGCTTCTCCTTTTAAGCTGGTCAAATTATATAAAACCTTCAGGTAATTTTCTTCCGTATGTGATATCATAAGGCAAAAGTATCAAATATTAGTGCTACCTAACAACAAAGTTAGAAATTATTTTGTTAGTATCATCTAACTTACTAATTTTGCAAGACTAAATTTTAAATATAGATAGTCAAAACAATATGAGAGATACAAACCTTTTCCATTACCCCAATAGCCCATAAACGTAATCCTACTCTTAACATTTTTAAACTTTTCAATAATCATTTAATAATTAAAATATCAATGAAACATTTACTCAGTATAGTCTTTGCACTATTCTCTGTCTGTGCAATAGCCCAAACAGGTAAAATATCCGGTAAAATATCAGATGTAACAGGTACATCTCTCGACGCAACATCTATCCGTATTCCAAAATTAAAAATTGGAACAACTTCGGATAATCAGGGAAATTATGTTTTGGAAAACGTACCCTTTGGAACTTGGGAAATTGAAGTAAACCATATCAGTTATAGTATTTACAAAGAAACTATAACAGTAAACAGTGAATCTGTTTCTAAAGACTTTACGCTTGATGAAAAATCAAGTGAATTAGGAGAAGTTGTTATTACAGCAACAATGAAAGAAGTATCCAAACTGGAAAGCCCTGTGCCTGTAGAAGTTTATACCTCAAAATTCTTCAAGGCTAATCCTACGCCTTCGCTCTTTGATGCACTCCAAAATATAAATGGTGTACGTCCGCAGCTAAACTGTAATGTTTGTAATACGGGCGATATTCATATCAACGGATTGGAAGGACCTTACACAATGATATTGATAGACGGAATGCCTATTGTCAGTGGTCTATCAACTGTGTACGGATTAAGCGGAATACCGCAAGCCCTGATTGACCGTATCGAAGTAGTAAAAGGACCCGCTTCTACCCTGTACGGTAGTGAGGCTGTTGGTGGTCTGATTAACGTTATTACAAAAAGACCGGGTAATGCTCCTATCATTTCAGCCGATGTATTTGGTACGACTTGGGCAGAGGTAAATGCAGATTTAGCAGCCAAATTTTCCGTAGGGAAAAAAGCTCAATCGCTTTTAGGCGTAAACTATTTCAATTACAGCAACCCTATTGACAATAACAATGACAACTTTACGGATGTTACCTTGCAAAACCGAATTTCAGTATTCAATAAATGGAGCTTTGACAGAAAAGACAATAGGGTTTTTACTCTGGCAGGAAGATACGTATATGAAGACCGTTGGGGTGGAGAAATGAATTGGGAAAAGAAATACAGAGGTGGTGATGAAGTGTATGGAGAAAGCATTTATACCAGCCGTTGGGAGCTTATGGGAAATTATCAGCTTCCTGTAAGTGAAAAGATATTTTTCCAATTCAGTGCTAACGGACACGATCAAAATTCAGTTTATGGAAACACTCCCTATATGGCTGACCAGAAAATAGCTTTTGGACAGTTGACGTGGTTTAAAACATTGGGAAAACACGATTTATTGACAGGTCTTGCATACCGTTACACTTATTATGATGATAATACACCAGCAACCGCTGATGCAGCAGATTTAGACAAAAACAAACCGACACATACCAATCTGCCAGGAATATTTATACAGGATGAGATAACATTTAATGACAATAACAAGGTATTATTGGGGATGAGATATGACTATAACTCGCTTCACGGAAGTATCCTTACCCCTCGTGTGAATTATAAATGGAGTTCTGAAAATAAAAACAATGTTTTACGCTTAGGTTTTGGTAACGGTTACCGTGTAGCCAATGTGTTTACGGAAGATCACGCTGCACTGACCGGTGCAAGGGAAGTAGTTTTTATCAACGATCTTAAACCGGAAACTTCCTGGAATGGTAACCTGAACTTTGTAAAAAAGATAAACGCAGGGAACACCTTTATCGGTTTAGATGCTACTGCTTTCTATACCTATTTTACCAACAAGATTATAGCTGATTATGATACAGATCCAAATAAGATCATCTATGATAACTTAGACGGACACGCTGTATCTCAAGGTATTTCCTTAAACATTGATGTTGTTTTTCCTAATGGATTAAAAATTTTAGCAGGAGCCACGGCAATGGATGTGTACAGTAAAGAAGAAGGTGAAAAAGTAAGACAATTATTTACAGAGAAATTTACAGGAACATGGAACATTGGTTATACTTTTAGAAATATCGGATTGACGATTGACTATACAGGAAACTTATATGGCCCGATGCGTTTACCACTGTTAAGCGATACTGATCCACGTAGTGAATATTCTCCTTGGTGGAGCATACAGAATATTCAATTAACCAAGAAAATCGGAAAGAACATAGAAATATATGGTGGTGTTAAAAACCTTTTGAACTGGACTCCCAACAAAGGAAATCCGTTTATCATAGCAAGAGCCAATGATCCTTTTGACCAAAATGTACAATTTGATGGTAACGGACAGGCGATGGTAACACCGGATAATCCTTACGGATTAACATTTGACCCATCTTATGTATATGGTCCCAACCAAGGAATAAGAGGGTTTTTGGGCTTCCGCTACAACCTTTTTTAATTGAGCGTTCAAGAATGAAGAGATTTGGATTAGTTATTATTATGATTTTCTGTTTGGGTGGTATCGCTACCGCCCAAACAGAATCTTTTGCTATTGAAGATGTCGATAGCATTATGCAAACCAAGCAGAAACCAATACTTATACTGCTTTCCACCGATTGGTGTAAATACTGCCAGATGCAGAAAAACCAATTGGCAAAAAACAAAGACTTTCAGAAACAAGCGGATAACTTCTATTATATAATATTCAATGCCGAAAGTAAGGACTCTATTGTATTTAACCAAAAGACCTTTCAATACAAAGCTACAGGATTATCATCAGGTATTCACGAACTTGCTATTGCCCTGAACGGATCAGAGAATATAGGTTTCCCGACCTGGGTTTTACTGGATAGTAAATATCAGGTTCTATTCAGATATAATGGAGTATTAAAGCCTTTAGAGATTAAGGAATTACTAAAAGCTATTGAAGAGTCCAGATAAAGCTTCTTAAATGCATTGGTCTATTTTCTCACATTTGATAAAAGCTATGGATATAACCTATAACAGAATACTACACAAACTTGAACACGATATTCAGGATATTGAAATTGAATCGGATTATTCCATACAACGTATTGAAATCATCATAGAACTTATTGTTGGCTCTTTGTCTGAAGTAAAAGAGTACGTTTTGAAGAACGGATTTAAGAATACTGACGTTGAAATTCATTTTTTCAAACATCAAAAACCTGCTATTGTAGCAAAGCTCATCTACTACAATGCCATTTACAAAATCGAAACAAAGAAACCAAACGATACAAAAGCTATCAGGAAATACCTCAATGAAGAATTGAAAAAGCTAAAAAGGTATTTTGACAATAATCTTGAATTTTATAAATATTACCGCACTAACAACTCATTTATTGATGAAAAGCTGTTCCTTCGGGGCAGACACGATATAAAACTGACATTGGATACGGTTTACTTTGAAACTGATCATAGATTTTCCACCTCTCACGACTATAAGGCAGCAAAGATTATAGCTAATGACCTGATACAAGTTTATATTGAAGACCAACTGAATAATAACAATCAGCAGAAATCACTTTACCGTTCTTCCTTAAATTGGACAGAAAGCAAAACTGCATTAACCGAATTGATTTATGCACTGCATTCACAAGGTGCTTTTGGAAATGCAGATATAATAGCTATCGCCAAAACATTTGAAAACACTTTCAATATTAGTTTGGGCGATTTCTATCATACATTTATGGAACTTAAATCCCGAAAAATAAACCGGACTAAATTCCTTGACAGCTTACGTGACGCTTTGATCAGAAAGATGGATGAAGATGACGAAAGGATAAACTAAGATCCTTACAATATCCCTCTTGGCATATGAACACCTTTTGTACGGACAATACTTTCTGAAATCTTTGGCGTTTCTTGCTTTTCTTCGGCTTGTTCCGCAGGTTCTCCTTTTGTTTCGGGCGTGAGCGATAATTGTATTTTCCGCTCAACAGCAGCCAGCTCCGTTTTCAATTCGCTCAATCGGCTTTCCTTGCTCCACGCACCGTTCAGCACTTCTTGCAGAACAGGTAAATCCTTTTGAATTTCGGCAATTTTCTTCTGCTCCTCTTCAATGTAGGCAGGCAGTTTTTCCAATGCGTTGAGGAAATTCATAGATGCCAATTTCTCATCCTTAGCGATGATACCGTTGTTGTAGGCGTATTTGATATTGCCCTCGCCCTGTATCAGAAAACGGTTTACCCGAATATCCACGCCCTCTTTTTGCGACATTTCCGTTTTTACCAAAAGCTGAAAACCGTAAAGGCTTCCGATTTCTTCATAATCCCCACCTGTACGGGATTTGTCCGCAAGCTGATTGAGTTTTGCTCCGATTTGTTTTATATCCGCATTGGGTGACAAGCTGTCCAATTTAATAAGGTTGGCAATAGTGCCATCATAACGTTTTTGGATACGCCCTTGTAGATTATTCCAATCGAGGCTCATACGGTCAAATCGGGATTGGGCTTTGTTCAATTCTGCCGTATAATCTTCCAATTTATATCTGGCACTTGATTTTGAACGGTTGAACGATTGCCGTTCGCTCTCCAATCCCGCAATCTGCTTTTCTATTTTAGCTTTATCCAACAGGTCTGTATTTCCCATAAGGATAGCCACGTATTCCGAGAAGTTCATACCCGATTTTTCGTCCATACTGCCCTCGTCAATTGTCCGTTTGCCGAGATTGTTGGATTTTAGTTGGTTAATGAATAGCTGTTTGTTGTACAGCAGGTTGAATTTGTAGCTGTCCAATGATTTTTCTACTGCATATATAATTATATCCACTTTGTTATTGTTAAAATGTTTAGCGATTTCATTGCCTTTACGGATAGCCCGACCGTCCCTTTGGGCAAGGTCAGACGGTCGCCACGGCGTATCCAGATGATGTACGGCAACGGCTCTTTTTTGTGCGTTTACGCCTGTGCCTAACATACTCGTAGAACCGAACAGCACACGAATTGTACCGTCATTCATTCCCTTTATAAGTGCCTTTCGTTGCTTGTCGTTTTTCGCTTCCTGTATAAAGCGGATTTCGTGTGCAGGTATGCCGTGGTCTTCTACCAGCTTACGTTTGATTTCGGAGTAGATATTCCATTCGTTAGGCTTGTACGTTCCCAAATCAGAGAAAACGAATTGCGTTCCTTTCTGTGCGTTGAATTTGTGGTAATACTTGGCAATACTATTGGCACAATGCGAAGCCTTGTTATCGGGGTGGTCTTTGTAATGGGGGCTTACCATTCGCATATCCAAAGACATCTTACGGGCATAGTCCGTAGCAATGAGCATCTTTGCTTTTTCCTCCTTTTTGGATAGCGGTTCCCTGCCTAATAATTCGCCTTTGCCCGTTTTGGCAAACTCCATCAGCTTTTGAATGAACACTTCCTGGTCAGGCGTAGGCGGTATGTTATAGAATATCTCGTTCTTTTCGGGGCGATCTATGCCAATCATTTCAGCAGTACGGTAATCCGTAATTTCGGAGTAAAATTGAGCCAGTTCCGGCACTTTGATAAAGTAGCGGAAACGCTCTTTTGCGACGATATTGTTAGCCACCGAAAATTCATAATCGGTTGTTTTCTTGGCATAAATCGCTGCCCACGCATCAAAGGAATTAATGCCCTGTTTTGCCAATGCCCGTGGTCGCAGGTATTTAAAGAGTAGGTATAATTCAGTCAGCGAATTGCTAATGGTTGTACCTGAAAGAAAGGTCGCACCCATATCCGCATCAATACGCTCTTGTATAGTACGTATGGCAAACAGCAGGTTCAGTGCCTTTTGGCTTCCCTGTTGATTGCCCAATCCCGCAACCCTTGAATGCCTTGTGTTGAACGTCAGGTTTTTGAATTGGTGGCTTTCGTCCACAAACAAATGGTCTATGCCCATCATTTTGAAGTCCACAATATCATCTTTGCGGTTCTCAATGTCGTGTTGCAGGGTTTTCAGCTTTACTTCGAGGTTTTCCTTTTGTTTTTCCGCTCCCTTTAGCATCCATTGCGTTATGTCTTCGCCTTGACTTCGCATAACATCAAGGTTTTCCTCTACGCTGTCCAATTCGATTTGCAGAATTTCCTTTTGTATTTCGGGCGATTGGGGTATCATTCCGAATTGGTCGTGTGTTAGTATCACGCAATCCCACTCGTTGTTCTTAATATCGCCGAAAATCCGCAGACGTTTTTCGGGCGTGAAATCATCAATGCCGGGGTATAAAATTTTGGCGTGGGGATAGGCGGTGCGGTAGGCTTCGGCAATTTCGGGTATATTGGCTTTCAGTCCGATTATCATCGGTTTGTGGGCTAAGCCCAAACGCTTCATTTCCTGTGCACCCGTACACATTATCAACGTCTTTCCTGCACCTACTTCGTGGTCGCAGATAGCACCGTTGTTCAGCTTTATCATCCAAACGGCATCCTTTTGGCTCGAATACAGGTCTTCAATTTCCAATCCCTTACGGTCTAATCCCGGAAACTCCTGATGTGAGCCGTCATAGTTCGGTCGGACGAAGCAGTTAAAGGTATCGTTGTATTGTTCGGTAAGCTTTGTTTTAAACTCATCGTTTTGGGCGTGGAGCCAATCGGTAAAGGCGGTTCGGATTTCGTCTATTTTGGTATTCGCCATTTGTATGGCTTCCATATCCCGCACCTTGACCTCTTTGCCATCTACATCTACTGTCTTTGAAATATCGGGCGTGGTATTGACAAGGGCGTGTTTGAGCAGAGCAATCCCGTCATACGTCCGGCTTTTGGCTTTGACCGCATATTTATCCCAGATATGTACGTTCTTCTGTTTGCAGGTGACGGAAAAGTCATCGGCACTATCCGAATAATGTACACGGACTTCCGCATCGAACAGGTGCGATGCAAATCGGGCATAAATACCTGCGGGTATCCAGCGTTCACCCAGATTAAAATCGAGTTCCTCAAATTCGATACGTCTTGGTCGGGCTTCCTCTAATACGATAAGGCTTTCTTTGGCTTCGGTATCATCGGGATTGCTTTCGAGGTAATCTCTTAATTCATTGGCTTTCTCCACTACATTGCCCGCAACCCAGCGTTCAGATATTTCATATTCCTTTTGCAATGGATTGTAGTAGATGCGACCGTGTAAGGCTTCTTTCAAAGCATCAGCAGGCATACCGCTGATTTCGGACATAAAGTCCAAATCCACGCTTCCATATTTGTTCAGTGAAGCCGATAACGCTTCTTCGGGATTGTCCGTTGCAATGGTTGCGGTAGAAAAACTTACAGGACGGTTGAATATATCTGCTTTATGGATTACACCGCCAACGACACGCTCCAGATAGGGTATTTCTTTACCTGCACTGTCCGTTTTGATGAGCTTGATATTATCCGCACTATTGAGATTTCCGTACCTTTTGACAAAGGCATCGTAAAGGCGGTTAAGTGTTTCCCTTTCTTCCTTATGTTCGGTCTGAAGCTCCGCTTCTTTATTGTAAAGCTGTTGGTAAACATCACGCACTCCGATATACGCTTCGGCTCTTGCTTTCTGCAAGGACGACAGTTGCAAGGGATGAAAAACAGCCGTACCGTCTGCGGTATCTACTTCTTGCAGATGACCGACCCAACCGTTATCCACGACAAGGCAGTCGTTTCGGTGGAACGGTTGCAGTTCGCCACTGTACGGAGCAGGTTCGGGAATGGTGTTAATTGGCATTTTGGGAATGGCTGGCGTGTCCGCTTGGACATTCCCGTTTGCTTGTGAAAACAAATCGCCGATAGCTTCCTGTTTTTTGCCATTTACTGGTGGTGTACCGTTAGATTTTGGCGGTATATAAGGTTGTTGCATCCCACCGCCGAACAGGTCAGTTTGGCGACCTATTGTACCACCTCTTTTTTTAGCGGTTTGTCTTTTGGCTTGCGTGGCTTTTTTGGGGGGAGCAACCACCATTACAGGATCACCCGCATTTTCAAACAGGTCAAAGATGCTTAACTGTTTCAGTTCCTGCGGACTTTCCTGATGAATTGTCGCAGTTGGTGCAGGTTGTGGCTTTTGCTGAATGATTATGGGTTCAACAACCGGAGGTGTTACCTTTGGCTCAACCGGAATTTGTATTATAGGTTTATTTTTGCGTTCGCCTTTGTACAAAGCCAAATTCAGGTGCTTTCCAAAATCTTCGGAAAGCATTTGCTTCAAATCTTTGGCAATGCCGTCCACACCGTCTTTATGGGTATAGATGATTGCAGGTTGTCCGTAGGGGTCGGTGTCAATTTTACGGTCGGTATGGATTACTCTCGTTCCATTCCGAAAGAAAGCATTGCTTGGCGTATTGTATTTGGTCTGTTTGCTTTGGCAAAACAGTTCTTCTGTTTCAGTCAGACTTTGTTTTTCCGTATTCTTTTGCAGGATTATCAAATCGCTTCCGACTTCCGTACCAGAATAATCTGTAAACAGGTTGTTGGGCAACCGCACAACCGAAACCAAATTATTGTTCTCCATTAACGCCCTCCGTATCGGCTCATTCTTCGGGCTGTTTAAAACGCCTTGCGAGGTAATGAACGCTTGTAAACCACCCTCACGGAGCATATCATTTCCTTTCAGAAAGAAATAGTTATGGATGCTTCGGGAAGCCTGTACTTTTGCATTGTCCTTACTTCGGGAAAAGGATAAATCGAATACGGAGGTATCGCCAAACGGAATATTACTTGCGACTACATCATAGCTGTTTTGTTCCTTTTCGGGGATTTCCTCAAAACCGCTTATACGGATAGTGCTTTCGGGATAAAGCTGTTTTAAAACCTTACCTGTCAGCAAATCCTTTTCATAGGCAGTAATTTTGGGTTGTTGGTTTTCCGAAAAGGATTGTATAAACGAGCCGATACCAGCGGAGGGTTCGAGAAATTTATCAATCTTCACACCGCTTTCACGCAAAGTTGCGGAAATCGCATCTATGACCTGTGGCGGTGTATAAAAAGCCGTCAGTACGGAGCTTTTCATACTGTCCACATACCTGCGGTATTGCTTTTCGTCTTCTGAATTTTCTTTGAGTAGTTGGTGGAGTTCCTGCGTAATCGGGAAAAGGTCGTGTTCTGTTTTTCTCCAATTATTGATGTCTATTTCGTTCGCTATGGGGTTCAACACGAATTTAAGACCGCCAAATCCGCTGTATTGCATCATTAGCAATCTTTCGCCTACGGTGGCTTGTCGTTTCTCCTTTTCCAGTTTAAAAGCAATTTGCAGGGCATCAATGTTCTGTTGGAGATGTTGCTTTTTACTGAAGCCCATTTTCGGTTATCCATATTGCGATGGTTCCGGTTATTTCGGTATAGAGTAAATCAAACTCATAACCGTAGGCGAAATCATCGGTTAGTGTATATCTTAAAAAAACAGGCTCGCAGACAGGGAGCATATTAAGGGCGAACGGTCGCAATTCCTCGTCTGCCATCAGGGTATCAAACTCATTGCAGACCACTTGGAAAACCGTATCAAACTTGGAAAAGTGAAGCCCCTCGAAAAGTATGTAATTGGCTATTTCGTTGCATTGGTCGATAGCATTTCCGGAGCGGAACGCACCCTCGTAGGCATTGGCAGCCCACGATGAACGCTGCTCAATAAATTTCTGGTCGTGTGCCTTTTCGGGGAAGCTGCTGTTTAGTAGTTCTTGCAGTCGTAATCTGAAATACGATAGGTCTTTTTGCTGTGTATCCATACTATAATTTTGTTTTGAATTTTGCGTAAAGCCTAAAATTATAGCAGTAGGTAAGACCCTTTAAAGATGTGGCAGGGTTTGGCTTTGAGAGGTAGGATTTGGCGTAATGGTTATTCGGGGATTTCTATGGAATTATCTATTTCATTGCCGAATACGTCCCAACCCTCAAAAGTATTATCGTTATCCTGCATCGGGCTTTGCCTTGCAAAGAGCTCCACTCTGTCCACTTCTCCAAACAGGCGGACAATACGTTTTCTTATCTCATCGGGCTTCTCTGAATGCCTGCCCCGTGGAGATACAAGTACCTGCGGGACATCTTTTGCCTGACGGGTAAGGGGCTTACCTTTGGTAAACAACAGAACTATTTCCGCATTGGCACGGGTGTAATAACCCATTCCGGCAAAAATGGTTGCATTGTTCCGGTTTGTCTTTATCCACGTAAAAGCGACGGTCTTGTAGGTAAATCCCCAGGCTTTTCCGAGTTCCAATGCCTGCTCCAAACAGGGAAAAGTAGCCCACATAAAAAGTATACAATTGGTTCCGGCAATAGCCTGTATATTCATCCCCTTTAAAAACTCAGGACTTTGGGTCTGATAATGACTTTCCGCACTTCTTCCGGCTCCTTTCTTGCTCCATACCTTGTATTGCCACGGTGGGTCGGCATATATGACATCGTATTTCTTTGCTTTCACATGCATTGCTTTCCAACTTTAATAGATACTTTTTCAATTACGATGGCTAAAGTATCAAAGGGAAAAAGAGAAGCTATGAATGTGGCAGGGTTTGGCTTTGAGGGGCGGTATTTGGCGTAATGGATAGTATATTATAGCGTTAAAAGAGTATTTTTGTGCCTTACAAAATTTAATTCACCATCATAATGAATGAACTAATCGAAAAAATCAATGCAAGCTATGAAGCGTTGAAAGCTGATGCAGAATTACAAGCAGAAAAAGGAAACAAAGCGGCTGGTACGAGAGCACGCAAAGCATCCCTTGAATTGGAGAAACTTTTAAAAGAGTTCAGAAAAGCCTCTTTAGAAGCATCTAAAGGCTAAAACAAAACCCTCCTAAATCTGGAGGATTTATTTAGTATAATTGTAATGATGCAGCAAAATGAACAGGTAAAATGAACTATCAACAAATATATCCAACAGCACCCCTGCGGAAATACGTTCGCTATTTTTGGATATTGGAAGACGATAGTTTAGACTTTTCTCAAAAAACGTTCAAGATAATGTCGGACGGCTTGCCCGGACTTATTTTTCAGGAAAGCAAAAAAGCATTCCATGATAAAGACAATCAAGAGTTACCGCAATTGTTTTTATATGGGCAGACTACACGATACACAGAACACAGAGCAATAAAAAGTTTCCGAAACATTGGCGTTTATTTTGAACCGACCGCATTAAAATCCATTTTTGGAGTAGATGCTAATGAGTTGACAAATCAACATATTAGCATAGACGAACTGGTTAATACCAATATAACTGACCAGCTTTCCGATACGACTTCTTCCAACCAGAGGATAGAGTTGCTGTCTTCCTTTTTGATACATCTTGCTGAACAAAGAAGTACCGAAAATGAAAAAGTAAATTTTGCAACCGCACAGCTTCAAAAAGGAGTGAGTTTACCAAAAATACAGAGTGAACTGAACCTATCCGAACGTTCATTAGAACGGTATTTTAAACAGCATATAGGTATATCCCCCAACCTATATGCAAGGATAAACCGCTTTCAATTAGCTTTAGAAAATATACGCCAAACCCAATTTGACAAGCTGACCGACATTGCCTATCAATGCAATTATTACGACCAATCGCACTTTATCAGAGAGTTCAAAGAATTTTCGGGAACAAGTCCGAAACGCTTCTTACGTCAGGCGAACGAGCAGGTAGCGAACTTTCCCGAATGGAAGATTTAATCGCCTTTCGGTTCTGCTAAGCAGGTGTAAAGTGAAAAAGTTCCGATTTTAAAATAATAAGTCCCCGCTTAGGGGACTTAAAATAGCTATTTCACCTGTTTGTAGTAAAACTCATAAAGCGATTTTACATCCCCAGTGCAGATTAAAGGAATAGCTTCTGCCAAAACTTTTTCCTCCCAGTTCCACCATTCAATTTCTAAGAGCATTTCGATTTCATCGTCTGTAAATCTCTTTTTTATTGGTTTTGCAGGATTACCCCCGACTATTGTATAAGGGGCAACATCTTTGGTAACTAAGGCTCTGCTACCAACGACTGCACCATCCCCAATCGTCACACCGGGCATAATCATGGCTTCACTACCAATCCAAACATCGTTACCGACGACCGTGTTCCCGACACCTGCAAATCCATCAACAGCTCCTTTGAAACTATCGACCTGCTCCATCATGTAAAAGAAAGGGAAACTGGATATCCAATCGTACCGATGACCTTGGTTTCCCGCCATGATAAAACTGGCTCCGCTTCCGATAGAACAAAACGAACCTATAATCAGTTTATCAATATCGCTTCTGTCAGGGAATAGATAACGTGCGCAATCATCAAAAGAATGTCCGTGGTAGTAACCCGAATAGTAAGAATATTTCCCGGCAATAATGTTCGGGTTCGTGATGTGGTCTTTGATTATTTTGCCTTTAAAAGGGCTTTCGAAAAAATTCATCATTTTAGCATATTTTTAAAAATAAATACAATAGAAAAACAGGGCAATAAGATATTGCCTCAATAAGAAACTATTTTCTTTGTATATGCTAATCTGACTTTTCCATACTGCGAATATAAGCAATTTACGGATATCCTCGAAAATGACGATTGAAGTTGTCGTACTCAAATTTACTAAACTCCTCTTCCTCGCAATTCCTCCGGTTGTCGGTTTTATCCAATTTTCAGTAAAGCAAGGCTGTTAATTTTACAGAAAAATTAAAGTTATGATAGCCATTACAGGAGCAAACGGAAATTTAGGCAAATCGACCATTCAATTTTTGTTACAGAAAGTCGCACCGACCGATATTGTTGCCATTGTCAGAAACCCCGAAACGGTAAATGAATTTAAGGAAAAGGGCGTAACCACCAGACAAGCGGATTACAACGATTACAACACACTTAAAGAGGTCTTCAAAGGCGTAGAGACAGTATTGCAAATATCTACTATTGGGGTGGATACAGAAACAGCCAAACAACAGGAAAAAAATGTAGTAAACGCAATCGTGGAAAACAACGTAAAGCACATTGTTTATACAAGTATGGTGCAAGCCCGACCAAATACCGTTTTTCAAGGAACGCAAACACAATACTATACGGAAGAACTGATAAGGAGAACAAATATCCCTTATACCTTTTTCAGAAACAGCATGTATATGGAAGCCATACCCGAACTGATTGGAAATGCCTTGCAAACGAACGAAATCCGTTATCCATCGGGAAGCGGAAAAGTAAGTTTTGTATCACGGACAGACATAGCGGAAGCCATTGCAAACGTATTAACGGGAAATGCACATGGAAACCAGACCTATGAAATAACAGGTAACACAGCATATTCATTTGATGAATTGGCAGGGGTGATAAGTAAAGAAAAAAGTATAACCGTAAACCACGTTGATATTTCGGATGAAGTTTTCAGAGAAGAACTGATTAGCTATCAAATACCTGTCGAAGTCGTGGATTTATTGGTCAGTATGGCCAACGGGATTAAGATAGGCGAATTTTCACATGTGGACAGTACACTTGAAAAATTGCTTGGTAGAAAGTCATTTGATTTGAACAAGTATGTAAAAGAATTATAATTATGCTATTTAAGGGAGTACACCTGCAAGGTATTAAATCGGGAGAAATCACTTTGGCATTTCGTAAGTGGCAAAAGGTTTCCGTTAAAACCGGAAGCCTTTTGCATACATCTGTTGGTTTGCTCGAAATCGGCAAGATTGAAGCTGTAAGCGAAAATGATATAAGCGACAAAGAAGCAGTACAGGCAGGCTTTACGGAAAAAAAGCAGTTGCTAAAATCATTTACCCACAACAGCACAGGAACTATTTTTAAAATATCCGTTCGTTATCATGCCGAAGACCCACGAATTAAGTTGAGGGAGCAAACAGGATTGTCAGAACAGCAATTTGAAGAGTTAAAAGGTAGATTAGAGCGTTTAGACCTTTACAGTAAACAAGGTCATTGGACTGAAAAAATCCTGTTGACGATAAAAGACAATCCCAATTTACACGCCATAGGTATTGCAAAATTGACAGGCTTTGAAAAAGAATGGCTAAAACTAAATATCCGAAAACTGAAAAATTTAGGCTTGACCATAAGCCACAATGTAGGTTACCGGCTTTCTCCATTAGGAGAACATTTCATCGAAGAGCTAAAAGGCGAACAATAAAAACTTCCGCTAACATACAAGTCCGAATTAACATAGCAAGACAGTGAAATTATTTTTTTCTATTTTTGTGTTGAAATTTTTAATCCATTACCATAATGAATGAACTAATCGAAAAAATCAATGCGAGCTTTGAAACACTGAAAGCAGATGCTGAATTACAGGCAGGAAAAGGAAACAAAGCGGCAGGTACAAGAGCACGCAAGGCTTCTCTTGAATTGGAAAAACTTTTAAAGGAGTTCAGAAAGGCATCTTTGGAAGCATCTAAAGGCTAAAGCAAAACCCTCTTGAATTTCGGAGGGTTTTGTTTTATGTGTTGTTGAGAATTTGGAGCATCCTGCCTACCTCAATATCCATTCTCGAAAAGGCAAACCATTTTTTGCCCAGGTCTTTGAGCGATGCTCCGATATGGTACAGTTCTGTTTGGTCTATTATCAAAAAGCGGTCGTGTGCATCGGAGAAAATCTTTACGTCGATAGGGGGATATTGGCTGTTGTACCGTTGTACATCCAACCGTAGCTGACTGCTGATGGTTTTGGTGTAGATAGTTGCGGTCACATTAGTGTTGCGTTTCCCCAATAAGGTCAGTACGGTATCATCTACATAATTATCGAGCAGGATAATGGAGCTTTTGGCACTTCGGACAATATCCGCAACAAAGGTATAGGCATCAAAGACCTGCCCGTTGTAAAAAACACCTTTTTCGCTGTAGAGTTTGTCGCTTTCCAAAGCCTTGAAAATCTCCTCAATCTTCTGATCGGCTTTTAATTGTTTCAGCTCAATTTTATCCAAGCGATGAAAGAGGGAAGCATTGCTGATGAGCATTCTACGCATTTCTACAAACGCATCCATAATTTCAATACTGACCTTTACAGCCACATCGGATCGAAGCACAGTACTCAACATTGCTATTCCTTGTTCGCCGAAAACGTAGGGAAGATAACGTCTTCCACCTCGCCCCACGTTTGAGGTTCCAAATTGGAACCTCAAAAAATCGACTTCCTCAACGGTCAGTTGAAAACAAAATTTTTCAGGAAACCTATCAATATTCCGTTTTACAGCTTTATTAAGGTTTTTTGTTTCTACTTGATACAAAACCGCAAGGTCGCTGTCCAACATCACTTGCTTGTCACGTATGGTATAAATCAGGTTCTTGATTTCCTTTGGACTAATGGCAGGCTTATTTTCCATTACTTTTTGTAGCTTTTATTTTTAGCAAATTCAAAGGAGGTATTGTAATCCTCATTCAACACGATGAAAGCATCGAATTTCTTACCCGCCTTGCTTTTCATTCCTTTTATGAGTGAAGTTTTTCCTTTACTGACAAGGCTTTCAATATCGGCTAGACCAATTTGTACGCCGCACACATTGCGGAACTGCACCCAATTACAACCCTCATCTGGACACTTCACGATTTTATCACGGATAATGAGTTGTTGGCTTTTGCATTTCGGGCAAACCAATTTGGGCAGGTGGTTTTGGGCGATGGAAGTTTGCAGTAATTCATTGGTAATAGATGAAGCATAATTTTCCATTTCCTTTTGAAATGCATCTGCATCCGCTTCGTTGTTCTCAATTTTCTGCAATGCGAGTTCCCATTCGGCAGTCATTGCCACGTCCGCAATCTTTCGGTCTTTGACCAATTCATAGACCTGCAATCCCTTTTCGGTAGGGATTAAGGACTTCTTTTCTCGTTGGATATAATTGCGGGTAAACAGGGTTTCGATTATTGCAGCTCTTGTAGCCGGAGTACCGATACCGATATTTTGTAAAGCCTTGCGCTCATCTTCATTTTCGATTTCCTTTCCTGCACTTTCCATAGCCGACAAAAGCCCGGCTTCAGTATAAAGTACTGGCGGTTTTGTCTTCTTTTCCAAAACGGCAGCTTCCTTGATTTTGAGTTCATCACCTTTTTTCAGTTCGGGCAAATCTTGTATCGGTTCGGTATCATCATCGGAGAAACTACCTTTGATGCCACGCCAACCCGCTTCTATGATTTTACAGCCTTTTGCCGCAAAATCGTAATGCGACACCTGCAAACCGACATCGGCTATCTCTTTGACACAGGCCTGTGAAAGGGCTTCGAGCAACCGAAAGGCAACCATATCATAAACTGCATTTTCCTTTGCAGATAATGCAGACGGGATTTTATCCGTTATCAATAATCCGTGATGGTCGGTAACACGCAGGTCGTTTACGATGCGTTTATTGAACCGTCCCCATTTCACTTTTGATACGGCTTGCCTACAGGTTTCTCTGTCCTGCAAAGCCCTCACAAGGTTAGGGATCTCTGCCCACATATCTTCGGGTATGTATTTGCTTCCTGTACGTGGATAAGTGATAAACTTTTTTTCGTAAAGGCTTTGGGCAATATTGAGCGTTTCTTCCGCAGAGAGGTTGAGTTTTTTGTTGGCTTCTTTTTGTAGCCCCGTAAGATCAAACAGCAAAGGTGGTTGCTCTGTAACGCTTTTGGTTTCCATTGATGTAACCGTTGCCATTCCACTCCGTTGAATAGATTTCAGCGTATCATCGGCTAACTTTTGGTCTTCCCATTTGGTTGTGGCGATACTTTTAAAATCAATGAACTCCTTGTTGTGCGATAACTGTATCTGCCAATATTTCTTTACCGAGAAACTCGTGTTTTCCAGATAGCGTTTACATATCAAAGCGAGTGTAGGCGTTTGCACTCTTCCGAGCGAATAAATCCCATTACCTGCCGCAATGCTCAATGCCTGTGTAGCATTGATGCCTACCAGCCAATCGGCACGGCTCCTGCCTTGTGCTGCTTGGTATAATCCGTCAAATGCTGTCCCGTCTTTAAGATTATCAAAACCTTGTTTAATGGCTTTTTCTGTTAGTGAGCTTATCCAAAGGCGTTCAAAGGGCTTGTTGCATTTCAGGTATTCATAAATGTACCTGAAAATGAGTTCGCCTTCACGTCCTGCATCGGTAGCCACTATAATACTGTTGCTACGGTTAAAAAGCTGTTCAATAACTTTCAGCTGCTTTAATGCACCTGTATCGGCTGTATAACCTTTGTCTTTTTTAATTTTCCGAACGGTCAGCAAAAAGGGATTGGGCAGTATTGGCAAGGTTGATTTATCAAATCCTGATATTCCATAATCTTCTGGCATTCCCAACCCGATAAGGTGTCCGAATGCCCACGTAACAAAATAGCCGTTGCCTGTCAGGTAGCCGTCCTTTTTCTCGGATGCTCCCACAAGTCCGGCTATTTCCCTTGCTACGCTTGGTTTTTCTGCAATGATTGTTTTCATACTTTACTACATTTTTCTGCCTTTGGACTTTGCAGGAGCTTTGAGCTTTTCCTGTTGTTCCTGCTGCTGTTTGTTTTTCGGTCTTTGTTGCTCCGACTTCAAAGGCTCTTTGATGTTTTTGGTCGCTTCGTTGGTCTTGCCCTCCGAATTGACGGCAGTTTGCGTTTTATGAGCTTCGGTGGGTTTAACCCTTTCCTTATATTTATTAGGAAATTCAAAATTGGTTTTTCCGGTTTCTCTATTGAAAGTGATGTAACCCTGATATGGCTGCCCTTTTTTATCCCTCAATCCGTCAATATAGACGGTTTGTCCGGCTTTAAAATCCTTATGTTGCTCATCTGTCAGTTCCTTACCTCTGAATGTTCTTGGAGCTTCCTGCGGCTGACTTTGTTGGTTATTCTGCCCCCTGCTTTGTGCTTGCTGATTAGAGTTGCTTCTGTCAAACATAAATTCAACATAGCGCTTGTCTGCATTGAACTGTACGGTTGCCGAAAATTCAGTTCCCTTTTTAGAAATCATTCCGTCTAACTGAAGCGGCTTACCCTCCATTAAGGTTTGCTTTTGCTTTTCATTCAGCTTTACGCCCTTAATTTCGTCAGGAATTTTTATGAAATCTGTCTTTAGTGCAATAAGCTCATTGGTCAGCTGGTCCACACTGATAATGGATGGCATCAGTTCTCCTGTTTTAGAATTGATTAGATTAACCACACGCCCCATATTGCCTGTTTCGAGCAGGTTTTTCTTGTCTTCATCCGTAAACTTATGTCCGAAGAACTCAAAGTGCAGATTAGGTTCTTTTTTGATACCGTGTATTGCCACGATAACATTTCCGCCTTCGCCCTGCTGTAAAGACAGACGGGCATCTGTGCGGAGGATAGAACCTCCGAGGTTAATGCCTACTGGTACAAGTTCGTTGGTTTTAAAACCTCGTAACAAAGGGTCGAGCAGGTTTCTTTTTTCGAGGTATTCCTTGCTCAATCCGAGATTTTTCATTGTGTCCCAATCAATCTGCTCCGGCTTATAGCGGTATTCGCTTGTTTCCGGTGTTGTTTGTGCTGTTGCCATATCATTTTTATTTTCTTGTTTATTATTCTCTTGTGTGTCGGTTTTTATTTCGTGTTCTTTCATCACTTTTTCGCCCTCCGGTGTAGGCTTGTCAACTTGTTTCTGCATTTCCTTTGCCTTTTCTACGGCGATAGGTTCGGGTACTTTGAAAAATGAAAAGTTGGTCGGGTTTTTCAGTTGGCTGATAAAGTTGGAGAAGAAATTTGAAAAGAAATCGCCGTGCTTGTCCACACGCATAAACTGATTTTGGTTCTTTTTTGTGGGGTCAACAGTTTCCATTTTCCCGTTTTTGTCAATGCTCTTTACTGCTTGGATTTTCATTTTATCTTTATCCAGCACCAATAATATGTCCGATAGTTGTTCGGGCATTTCCTGTTTGTTTGTTGTTTCTTCGGTCATAATCTGAAAAATTTAAAGTTCATCGCCGAAAGTAAAATAAGCGTTCACTGCCTCGCCCGATGTGGCACTCAAAGGCAGTATTTGGCGTTCATTGGCTTTCATTTCTTAGGAGGAGGGTTAAAGCTCTCTCTTATGAACTGATGCACATCGGACAACTTGTAATACAGTTTTCCGCTTATCGTATAATAGGGTAGCTTGCCAATGGAGCGATACCGTTGCAGGGAGCGGTTGCTGATTTTCAGCATTTGCAATAAGTCTTGATTATCCAATAATTCTTCGCCGTCTATGCTGTTGCGTTTCCTTTGCAGTTCATCTATATTATCGCCCAGCATATCAAGGCGACCCATTAAGCGTTCCATCCACGCTATAAATTCCATTCTATCAATATTCATAGCCACACTTTTTAGGGTTTGTCGGATTTTAGTCTTCTGCCTTTTTCCATATAGCTTTTGCCTTTTGCCATTAATTCCTGTACAAATTCATCACTGCTTTGTATAGCATTGGCATTGAGCATATCCTTAATGGCTCCAATAGTGTAGAAATATTGACCGTAGATTTTCGAGTATGCTATCTCGCCTTTGGTCCGCATACGCCATAGAGTTTTTTCACTGATGTGCAGGTATTGGCATACCTCGTGATTGTTAAGCCACAAGTCATCATAGCTTGTGTTGTCTAATCTTTTCAGGTAATCAGCAATGGCATTAATACGGCTGTTGAGCTGTTGCCACGCTTCTTCTTCGATTGTGATTATTTTCATCGCATTGCTCCTTAATGTTTACAATGCAAAATTCTCAAAGGTGGCAGTGTTTGTCCGCCAACCCTCGCCAATTGGTTAGGCGGTTTTTTGAAAATTTTTACAATTATGAGAAACCCTTGTTTAATAAGGGTTTTGGAGCATTTAAGATATTTCTTAATGGAGTTTTACTGACATTTGCCAATTGGCATTTATGGGCAAATAAAAGAGCAGTACAAAAAATGTTCTGCTCTTAAAAACTGTAATGAAACAACTAAAGGTCTTTGTCCATATACTCTTCAAGGGATATTTTGAGCTGATCTAAAAATGCCGTTCGAGAACCTGCTCTTGTTTTCATTCTATGGAAAGAATGATGTATATCGTTTAAGGGCGTTCGGAATAACACCTGGAAAATCAAAGCTAATTTTCTAATACCTATTTTTCCATAAGCAATGGAATTTGAAGCATATAAAGCATATATAAGTTCGATAAGGGCATTTTGAGTATTTGTCCACGAAATATCTTTATTTGCATCTCCATTTATTAAAATCAAATCTGGATTTTCTTCAGGATTTATTTTAGCAATCATATAAGTATAAAGTAATTCGTTCGCTATAATATGAGCTATCTTGTTATCATAGTATGTTGAAAAACTAAGGTCGATTTCAAATACGCCACTCTTTAAGCCATCGTGGTAATTGATTTGCCCGAGCCTGAAAAAAGAATGATCTCGGTCAGTCCTTCCTGTACGATAGTACCTGTAAAAATCTTCATTGCATATACTCTCTTTATATTCTGATTTCAGCGATTTTAATAGGTTCTCATAATAGCTTTGGTGTATTTCCCCATTACTCACCGGACAAGTTGTTTCAATACGGAATACTTTGTTATAGTATATGAGTTTACCTAAAACTTGCGGTTTGATATTTTTGAAAAATTCTATCTCTTGCTGTTCATCTGTAAATCCAGTCTGTACGACTTGGGTTTTTATGGAACACAACATTTCATTAAGGAATAAGGTCATTTGATATGCTTCTTCCGATGTTGGCAACATTTGAGATGAAAGTTTATCTTCCTGATACCTAATTTGCGATAATATTTTACTCAATACGATTTCCATAGCGTAATCATTTTAAAAGTTAGCACTATTTGTTTCGGAGTTACAATTATTGTATATAAGCCAAAATTTGGAAATAATCTTGAAACCAATATCACAGATTACACCCTATGGGGGGATTTTTTCATAGAACTTAGATGAAAAAATGGGTAAAGCAGTAATGTACTTTACCCATTAATTTATTACATTTGCATTAATGATTTACAAGGTAATCAAGTGAAAGCAAGTGCAGTAAGCACCATTACTAAATCGTTACCGATAGCATTTTCCATTCTTGTAATCTACTCTTAATGAACCTATTTAGGTCAAACTAATCTTTTTATAAAAAAAAGATCCTGAAGTGATTTAACTTCAGGATCTTTTATATTTATAATTCTAAAAATCTAAACTTATTCAGCTCGCAAGATTTTAGCAGCTTCAACCATAGCTTCTAAGGCAGCTTTAGTCTCTGGCCAAGCACGTGTTTTTAAACCACAGTCAGGATTTACCCAAAGTTGCTCAGCTGGAACTACAGCTTTTGCTTTACGTAATAATTCAACCATCTCTTCTGTACTCGGTACACGAGGAGAGTGAATGTCATATACACCTGGTCCAATATCGTTTGGATATTTAAAATCTGCAGCAAATGCATCTAATAATTCCATTTGCGAACGTGAAGTCTCGATAGTAATTACATCAGCATCCATTGCAGCAATATCTTCAATGATATCGTTGAACTCAGAGTAACACATATGGGTGTGAATCTGTGTATCGTCATCTACATTCGAAGATGAAACTCGGAATGAACGTACAGCCCAATCTAAATATTGTTGGTGATCAGCTTTACGTAATGGCAGACCTTCACGAATTGCAGGTTCATCGATTTGGATAATTTTAATACCTGCTTTTTCTAAAGCTTGTACTTCATCTAAAATCGCTAATGCAATTTGGTAAGTTGTTGTAGAGCGTGGTTGATCGTTACGTACGAATGACCATTGTAAGATCGTAACCGGCCCCGTTAACATTCCTTTTACTGGACGGTTTGTCAGGGTTTGAGCATATGAAGACCAACGTACGGTCATATCAGCAGGACGGTAAACATCACCATAAATAACTGGAGGTTTTACACAACGTGAACCATATGATTGAACCCATCCGTTTTTAGTGAAGGCATAACCTGCTAATTGCTCTCCGAAGTACTCAACCATGTCATTACGTTCGAATTCACCATGAACTAATACATCGATATCCAATTGCTCCTGAAGACGGATTGTTCTTTCTGTCTCTTCTGCGATTTCTTTATCGTATTGTTCTTGAGAAATTGCGCCTTTTTTCAAATCAGCTCTCCATTTACGAACATCTTTAGTTTGTGGGAATGAACCAATTGTCGTTGTTGGAAATGCTGGAAGATTAAATTTCGCTTGTTGTGCTTCTTTACGAGCTAAGAAAGTAGATGTACGTTTAGCATCATCATCAGTGATATTTGCTGTACGTTCTTTAACTTCAGGCTTGTGGATTAAAGAAGATGTACGACGGTCTTCCGCAGCAGCCTTATTGGCTTCGAAACGCTCAGCTGTTTTTGCATCTACTTCGCCTTCAGCTAAGATCGCTAAATCTTTTACCTCTGCTAATTTTTGCTTAGCAAATGCCAACCAATTTTTAACTTCTTTAGGCAATGACTCTTCATTATCTTCATTGTCTAAATCGAAAGGTACGTGTAATAATGAACTCGAAGGTCCTACTAATACACGGTCTTTGCCTAAAGCATCAACAGCTTTTTTGATTTGTGCTAATGATTTTACGTAATCATTTTTCCAAATGTTGCGACCTTCAACTACACCCAAAGAAAGTGTTAATGAAGCCGGAACTTTGGCTAATATAGTGTCGAGTTGGTTTTCACCTCTTACTAAATCAACATGAACTGCGTAAACTGGTAAGTTTATAGCTGTTTCTTCGTTGTCACGTAAAGCCTCGAAATAAGTCGTTACAATAATTTTGATGTCTTTAGCAGCAGCAGCTAATTTAGTAAATACACGCGTGTATAGAGCACGTGTTGCATCATCAATATCTAAAGCTAAAAATGGCTCATCAATTTGTACATATTTTGCACCAGCGGTAGCCAATTTAGTTAAGATTTCTTCATATACAGGAACCAACTTATCGATTAAATCGATACGGTTGAAACCAGATTCTTTTTCTTTACCTAATAATAAGTATGAGATCGGGCCAATTAACACAGGCTTCGTTTCAATACCTAAAGATTTTGCTTCATTATATTCATTTAAGAATTTCTCTGAAGTCAATTTGAATTCTTGATTTTTCACGAATTCAGGTACGATGTAATGGTAGTTGGTGTCAAACCATTTTGTCATTTCCATTGCCGTTACGTCAACGCCATCTTGCTGGAAACCACGCGCCATTGCAAAGTAAAGGTCCAAATTGTATCCTTTATCTTCGTTATTTAAAAGTGATTGATATTGTGCAGGGATTGCACCTACAGTTAATGTCAAGTCTAAAACTTGGTCATAAAATGAAAAATCATTGGAAGGAATCAAATCGATGCCAGCATCTTTTTGAGTTTTCCAGTTGCCTTCACGGATTTTCAGTCCAGCCTGCAATAATTCTTGCGCGCTGATTTTTTTAGCCCAATATGCTTCATTGGCCTTTTTCAACTCGCGGAAGGCACCTACACGTGGGTAACCTAAGTTGTTCGTTAGTAACATAAATATAAAATTATTTTATTTGTTCAACCTTAACGAAGCAAGAAATTAGAAGGATTTTTTTTATTCGAAATAAAAAACGATCAAAAATTCTTGAATCTATTTACTAAATTTTTTGATTGCTTTTAGAGAGGAGGGCACAAGATATATTTTGTGTCTAGCTTATCATTCCCACTTTTTGATGGGGTAGAATGTAGCACCTTGTCAATTGACAGGTTGCTAAGGCTTCATTGGGTCTATTCCCTCTGCCTTTCTCTATAAGCGCTGTAAATATCGGAATTAGTTTTATAAAAACAAATATTTTGTAACTTTTATATAAAAATGATAATAAACCAAGGTTTAAAATTGGAAATTAGCAGACAAACCAATTTGTTTTCCATTGTAAAACGGTGTTGCCATCGTTAGGTAACTTGTTTTTTTTGATTGCAAGTGTTTATCAAATAATGGTAATAGCCAGTATGCAATTTTTGTTCCCATAATACCAATACCAGCTCCCATGGCGACGTCAGAAAACCAATGTTTATGATTATACATTCTCAGGTAACCTGTTCCCGCCGCAATTGTATAGCCTGCAATACCATACCAAATGGATTGATCTTTATATTCTTGCCATAGAATTTCTGCACCGGTAAAAGGTACAGCAGTATGTCCTGAAGGAAAAGATTCTTGATCTGCGCGATCAGGTCTCCAAGTAGGTGTCGTTTTTTTTATGGTATAAACTGCTGATAAGGTGATTGCATGGGCAATCGAACTTACCACTAAGCGTTGTTTTAAATTGTGCTTACTTGGTATTCCGAGTAAGTCAAGCCCAAAGACAGCGGCAGAAGGAATGAAAACGCTAACATTATCAAGTTTAAAAGTTTTGGACGGATCATTATTAATTGAATTGTTTATTTGTTGATCCTTATGTTTGAGGTATGGGCTATTTAATGAGATTACTCCGTAAGTCATTAAAGCCACAGGAACTATTAATTGCTTATAATTTATTGTCTTAGCATTGGTTTCAAAATCTTGATTATCATTTTGTAAAGTATCTTTTTGCGCATAAAGCGATGTAGAAGAGCAAAAGATTGAAAGGATTAAAAAAAATCGAATTGATAGTTTCATTGTTGCAAGATAAACAAAAAGAGATGTTTTAACATCTCTTTATTATTCTAGTAATTGTGTATTAGCTAACCAATAATTTATAGCCTTTTCCATGTACATTGACAATTTCAACTTTGGGATCATCTCGTAGGTATTTTCTCAATTTGCTTAAGAAAACGTCCATACTCCGGCCTGTAAAGTAATTGTCATCATGCCAAATTTTTAAAAGGGCTTCTTCTCGAGTCAGTACATCATTCTTTTTTAGACAAAGTAGACGTAATAATTCCGCTTCTTTCGTTGATAGTTTTTGTTGCACACCTTTATGCGCAATTTGTTGACTTGTATAGTCGAAGAAGTACTCTCCAATCTCAAATTTATCGCTTACAACCTGATCATCTTTCTCTCTTACAACACGCTTAAGCAATGCATTTATGCGAAGGAGCAATTCTTCCACTCGAAATGGTTTTGTGATATAATCATCGCCACCAAGTTCAAATGCTTCTGTTTTATCTTCCATCATACCTTTTGCAGTAGCAAATATGATGGGGGTTGTTGTATTTATTTTCCTGATTTCTCGGCCTACTGTAAAGCCATCTTTCTTGGGCATCATGACGTCTAAGATGCAAAGATCATAACTGCTCTTGCGAAATTGATTGACAGCTTCTTCACCATCTGTACATAAGGTGACATCAAATTTTCCTTTAAGCTCTAAATAATCTTTTAATAAATCTCCTAAGTTTGGATCGTCTTCTGCTAATAATATCTTCTGCATATTCTTATGGTTTTGTTCGAATATTGATGATAATATACGAAATTAATATCGTTTTAAATTTAATTTTTTATGGGTAATAGGATGTCAAACTGCGTTCCCTTATCTTTATCGCTTTTTACTTGAATTTTACCATTCATTCTTTTAATAATATCATAAACATATGATAGTCCCAATCCAAAACCTTTTACGTTGTGGACATTTCCTGTAGGAATGCGATAAAATTGATCAAATATTTTTAATAAATGATCTTTTGCCATTCCAATCCCATTATCAATAATTGTAATTTGAATACTTTCTTTTGTATTTTTGGTTTTCACAATTATGTGTGGATTATCTTTACTGTATTTTATAGCATTATCTACCAAGTTGAAAAATACATTTGACAAATGAAGTTCATCTCCTACTACAATATCATTTTGTGCATCAAAGTGATGTTCAAATTTGCCACCTACTTTTTGTATTTGAAGTTGCATGCTGTCTAATACTGCTGAAAGCAGATCATTAATGTGAATAGGTGTTTTTTCTAACTTTAATGTTTCTTTTTCCAGACGGGCAATATCTAATACTCGTTCGATATGGTTACCTAATCTCACATTTTCATCATATATAATATTTGCTAGACGCTTTACTCTACGCTCATCAGATATGATCTCTGGATCTCGCAAGGATTCACTGGCTATCATAATTGTAGCAACAGGTGTTTTAAATTCGTGCGTCATATTGTTGATAAAATCAGTTTTCATCTCTGAAACTTTTTTCTGTTTGAATATGATTAATAGGGTATATGCAAAACAGCCAATTAATAGGAAAAGCAAAGCTATTGTAGGGAGCAATAGATAACTCATATTATCAACAATGATAGTACTTTTTCTAGGAAAATAAACGCTTAATCTTCCTGGAGGAGAACCAATATCTCCTTTAAATAGAGCTGTTGAATAACGAGTTATTTTATTTGGTTTAATAATATTATCGATGGTTTGTACACTGAAAACAATATTACTGCTATCGCGAACTTCAATATTAAAAGGATAATTGATATCTCTTTCTGCAAGTTCCTCTTTTAATAAGTTTTGAATGAGATTAATATTTAAGCGCTCTCTAAATGGGCGTTTGGATAGCTCCATTCCAATAGCAACATCTTCAATAAGACCGCTTCTTTTCCCGCCGATAGCTGCGATAGTATCAAATACATTTTTACCAGTTCCAATCAAATTCTGACCGCTCATATTTTCCAATTTATTTTCAAGATCTACTATTTTCTTAGCAATCTGTTTATTGAATCTTGGAGGTAAAGTCGCAATTTTATACTCAATTGCTTGCTTTAAGATAGGATCTATTGTTGGTATAACGAATCTTGCACTATCATCTTTTGCATTTTCTTTTGGTAGAAATTTGGTTGCTCCAATTTCTACATATTCTTTTATGACATGATCAGGACTGTTGTATTTGATGACGTCAATGCTTAATACATTTTCTTTACTTTTTCTATTGATGTAAGTCTCATAAAATGAATTTTCAATAGATACAACACTAGGAAATGTTTCTTTTAGTTGATCTTCAGCTTCTTTAAATTTTTCTTTTATGGCATATTGATCAGCTCGTAAGTTTTCCAGATCTCTTTGCATTTTCAATTGTTCAGCAAGATGCCTTTGCTTCTCCTGTTCAAATTGATATTTTTTGATATTGGTTTGCTGTTGTACTTTTGCAAAATCAATTACTTCCCGACGTTCTATTTTACCTGCGACTGCCGTTAAGGAAGCATTGACCGATTCGTCAAACAATTGTGATTTTTGACGATAGGATTCTCTGATAAAATAAAATTGCATAGCTGCCACTCCCAGTAATGCTAGGGTCATCAAGCTAATAATTAAAACTATGCTACTTTTCTTCATTTGTTACAAATATAGGTATGCTTTATTTGATTTAATTGCTTTTAACAATGTTTAACAAGCTTAATGTTTCATTATGAAGGATTAAGCTTTATTTTAGATAAATATTTTATAAAAATACTCGATATGAAAAAGATATTAAGTTTAGTTTGTTTCTGTATTTCATTTTTTGCAACACATGCATCTAGTGTATCCAGAGATACATCAAGTGCTAAGTTTGGTACAGAGGGTAATAAATACGGATCGAAAAATTTTAATTTAAAATTGGAGCCCAATTCGGATGAACGTTTTAATGTAGTAAAATCGAATAGTCTGCCAATAGATAGGGAGGGTGCTGATTTGAATATGAGAGGAAGTCGCTACAAGTCCAATACTCCGGTGTTAAAGATTCCGACAGATCCAAATGTTCATTATCATATGCAACATAAAAAAACTGACATTGACGATGCTGCTCCGATACCAAATTCTTTTAAGAATGCTATTCCTTTAGGGGACAGTGGCAATTCTAAACTAGAGAATAACCCTGTTCAACCTTTATATAAATTAGAGTTTTTACCCGATAGCCTGATGCATCGTCATGACTCTCCACTCAAACGTAATGGATATAAAGCTAAATGAAGATAATTAAACCATATTTTATGGGTGTTGCTTAAATTTTGACGGAGCTTTATTTTACTTGGTTTTTAGTTAAAAATATAGGTTCATACAAGGCAATGGGCAAATAACAGCAATTAATTAGTCGCTAATTGCTATATATTGGCTATTGCCTAGATTTTGAAGTAAAGGAATTTCAGTAAATCTTGAGAATCAGCATCTAAAATTTAATAATGCTCAGTAATTGTACTTATCATATTTTGCTGTACAAGAGGTTTATTTATTATACAACCTTTTAAATGCTATTGTTCTTTGCAAGCCATAATATTTATATCGTTATGGTGGCAAAGTGAATCCTAAGTTTTACGATATTCCTTATTAGATGTAAAAACTGTGTTTTAATTAACATTTAGAAAATAAAAATAGGTCAATTACAACTAAGCTATTGACGTTACTTTACCCCGTAAGTCTGTTTTAAAATGAATTTAACAGCATCTTTAATTCGATTTATACCTTCTTCTGTTGTTAAATTTATCTCACAAAAGGTACTATCTGTTGTTTTTGTATGCAATACAAGATAATATATACCAGCTACTAGTAAACTAGAGACGGCTCTAAGATCAACGTCTTTTCCAGCGAGTTCTTTATCCGAATATGGGAAAAATAGGGCACTCATCTTCTCTCTAGTCTGCGTAACATGGGACATAATATCAGATTTTTCACTGATTTGCCAAAGTACTACTTTTTGCATTTCTTCATTCAATGTGAATTGATCAATTTGCTCCAGTAATAAGTTTTCAAGGAAAAGGCGAGAGCTAGTACCTGAGGCTTTTGCAAGTGTTTCCTCAGCAGCAATGGTTGCTTCTACCCAGTAGTCCTTACCTTTTATATATGTTTCGATAAGATTATCAACACTTCCAAAGTATACTGAGATTAATTTTCTGTCTACTCCAGCAGTACTGGCAATATTCGCGATTGAAAGTCCTGTATATCCTTTTTTTTCCAAAACTGCACCCACTGCTTGGATAAGTTTGGTCATCGTTCTACTTTTATCGTTCTTTTCTCCTTGATACGTTTTTCTGGCCATTGAAGTAATATATTTAGTTAGACACTGCCGTAATATATTTAGTTAAACTTTAGGATCAAAGTTAATTAAATATATTGCTTTCTTTCAATTAGATGCTTTTATCTTGTTTTAGTAAGATCAATTTTTTTGCCAATATGTTCAAAAGCATTTAAAACATGGTCTAAATGCTCCTTGCTATGTGTAGCCATTAAGCTGGTTCTGATGCGTGCATCTTTTTTAGAAACACCAGGATAAACAATGCAATTTGCATATACACCGGCCTCTAGTAGCATTCGTGCTACTTGCGCAGTTTTGTGTGGATCCCCAATCTTCACAGGAATTATTGGAGACTGTGTTGTGCCTATATTTAAGTTCAGTGAAAGAAGTCCGTTTTTAAAATAAGCAATGTTTTCTGCTAATTTGGTTCTCCATTGTGGTTCTTCATCAATGAGTGCGATCGCTTTAATTAAGCCATTGGCGGCGGGTGATGATGTTGAAGAAAATACTTGTTGCCTAGCTTGATAGCGTAAATAATTTATAATTTCTGGAGTTGACACAATAAAACCGCCAATATGTCCAAATGCTTTGCTTAAAGTGCCAGAAATGATGTGAACTTTATTTAATAAATTATAAACTTCAATGCATCCTCGTCCTTTTTCACCTATTACACCGATGCCATGTGCATCATCTACCATTAAATAAGCACCATATTTTTCACAGAGATCATATATTTCATCCATTTTTGCAAGATCTCCATTTTGTGAGTAAACACCATCAATGATGACCAGTTTTGTCCTGAATTTGTTTTGAGCATCAACCAAAGCTCTTTCCAAATGAATCATACTATTGTGAGGAAAACGTTTTGTGTTTGTGCTATTTAAACCTTCGTAAACACTAGCGTGTACTTCCATATCAACAATAGCACAATCTTCTTCTTTTAGTAATGATTGTAGCGTTGCTGTGTTTGCTGTATATCCTGTTGTATAGACAATTGAGGAGCCTGTTGGTCTATTGAAAAAATCAGATATTTTATCTTCAAGTTGAACATGATATTCATGATGGCCTCCAATAAGAGGAGATGCACCTGCCCCTGTTCCATATTTCATTATACCTTCAATTGCTGCTTGCTTCACTTTCGGATGCTGGGTGAAATTTAGGTAGTCATTTGAGACTAAACTGATACATTCCTTTGAGTTTTTCATGAAGGAGGTTTTCACTTGAACGACTGGTCCACACCCTTTGGTAACGAACCGAAAATTCATATGATCATTTTCGCTCATGTAATCAGTAAATTCTTGAAAAGCAGTAGCTGATTGGACCATGTCATGGTTTGGAATATTTTCAAATTCCTTAAAGCTAGCCTTTGTAAAATCAATGTTGTGGTTAAGAGTTGGTAGCATTTTTTTTCTATATTATTTAATTGGCTGTAAATATTATGAAATATAATGATTTATTTTTTAAAATTCCTTGCCTTGGTATTTTTTATTATAAATTTTATCTAATGATTTTGAGCATTTATTTTGTACTTGTTTTGGCATTCTAATTTATATCTAACTGTAGGTTGGGTATAAATTAGAAAATGGTGGATTTATAGATGATTTAGATTTTCTTTTAGCTCACTCTAGAGTTAAATAATACTTGTTGGCCAATCCGGAATGAAGAAGGTTGCTTAATTGCCAAAATTATCAATAAGTGTCTAGTTCAAGTAGGTGTCCATCATTCCCGATATCAACCCTATTTTCATTAATTTCGATTTGCTGGGTAAGAACATAGCTACCTTAAAAGGCATCATTTAAGGTTAAAAAAAACCTACTGCAATAATAGTATTTAGAAAGGTACCTCTAAATCTTTACTGATTTTCATAGCTTAAAACTGAACTTTACTTTATTTTTAAAATCCTTGACAGTAATCTCACTTTGTTGTTGTGGTCCATCAATAAACCCCTTTTCAGCGGTAGTTGAAAAGGTTGCTATTAATTTGGGTATACTGTATTTGGGTAAGGTTGCTTAGTAGTTGTCGCCATCTTTTAATGGTGTTAGTTCTTTTATCAATGACGGATCGTTTGAGACGCGAAAGTAAAATGCGCTAATTTCTATATTCTCTTCAGGGGTATGCTCTTTGTCCTGCTGTGTAACATCTTTACTACTCTAATAAAAAATAATATGTACAAGAATAAACGATTGCGAAGGTACATATTTACTAATTTAGGAATATGGTAGAGACAATTTAGCTAATTGATTCTGTAGTAAATATCGGCTTAAATCAGGTTACTTTTTTTTATTAAATGCCTTAAATGTCTTGTATATGAGAACTATGTCATTTTTAACAATAACTTCTAAATGTATATTGCAACAAAAAAAGCGCTCTCCAAATTATTCTTGGAAAAGCGCTTTTCTATTTTTTTAATATTATGCTGATTACAATTGGGAAACACGAATTGTGTTCGTTTTTCCTTTTTCGATTAACGGTGTCGATGCAGTGTTAATCACAATCGAACCCGGAGCGATATAGTTATTCTTAACAATAAATTTATTGACATCATGAATAGAACCGTCTGTACTGTCAAATTTGTCATAAATAAAGGTTTTAACACCCCATAATAAACTTAATTGACGTAACAATTTTTTAGTTCCTGTAAAAACCATGATATCAGCGTTCGGTCTGTAACTTGCGATTTCAAATGCAGTAGCACCAGAAGATGTTAAAACAGCAATTGCGGCAGCATCTGTTTTCTTTGCTAAATATACCGAAGAAGCGCAGATTGCATCTGGAATTTTAGTTCCATCGCTAATCTCACTAACTTTCTCATTATAATATGGATATGATGTTTGTTCCACGTGGATAATGATTTTACTCATTGTTTCGATAACGATTTCAGGAAATTCACCTACAGATGTTTCTCCGCTTAACATCACTGCATCAGCTCCATCAATAACCGAGTTAGCAACATCATTAACTTCAGCACGTGTAGCACGTGGAGTTGTGATCATACTTTCTAACATCTGAGTTGCAATGATAACCGGTTTTGATAAATCACGACATTTTTGAACGATGATTTTTTGTAAACCTGGTACTTCTTCCATTGGCATTTCAACACCTAGATCACCACGTGCAACCATAATTGCATCAGTTGCTTCAATGATAGCATCAATATTTTCGATAGCCTCGGGTTTTTCGATTTTTGCGATTACTTGTGCGTGGCTTCCTTTTTCAGCAATGATTTTTTTACATTGGTAAATATCTTCTGCTGAACGTACAAATGACATTGCGATCCAATCTGCACCATGGTCAAGTGCAAAATTTAAATTATCTAAATCTTCTTCTGTTAAAGAAGGAATTGAAACTTTTGTGTTTGGTAAATTAACTCCTTTACGAGAAGTTAATACACCTCCATGTACAACCTCACAAGTAACAGTATCTTTATAGTTGGTGTTTAAAACACGCAATTGCAATTTGCCATCATCTAATAAGATGATTTCATTAGCAGCAACATCATTTGGGAAATTTTCATAAGTGATGTAAATTCTCTCTTCATCACCGATTAATTCATGTGTAGTAATTTCAACTTGTGAGCCATTTACTAATATAGCGCCACCTTCTTTCATTTTACCGATACGGATCTTAGGCCCTTGTAGATCGGCTAAAATAGCGACATTAAAATTAGTTTCTTCATTGATCGCATTGATGGTTTCAATTACTTTCAAATGATCTTCTTGACTACCGTGTGAAAAGTTTAAACGACATACGTCTACACCTTTAGCAATCATATTTGTTAGCACTTGTTTATCAGCAGATGCAGGACCTAGTGTTGCAACAATTTTAGTCCTTTTTTGAACTTTTTCCATTCTAATTTTTTTATTACTATGTATTTTTATTTTTATATAACTTCATTTTTTTTGTGAAATTATAAAACTCGTTTTACTAACGAGGATAATTTAGATTTAAGGGGTGTATCTTGTACACTATTAAATAGTTTGCTAAAATATCAGATTTTCTTTGGATTTCAATATTTTTGGTGATATTTCTTTTACAAACACAACTTCGGGTATTTTGTTTATATTTTTTACTATACGATCCAGGTCATCATCATCAATATAATTTTTGATAATTATAAAATAATCGAAATTAGGATGCTCCGGTATTAATAAATTACCTTCGATACTTTTATTGTTAATTAAATAATATTCTGTTTGAAATTTGGTATTTATATACCAGAAGGTAGTAAAGTGCTGCTTCGATTTTTTAGCATTGTCAAAAACAATATGATACTCTAATTCTTCAGAAGTTTTTTGCTTTAACTTTTGATTATGGTCAAATTTATCTTCTTTTCCTCTGACAAAATTTAGGAGCGTTAGCTTATTAATAAAATGGCAGAGACGGTAATCTTTTAAAGGAGATGAAATGGCAATAAGGACGAAGTCTAATTCGGCATCAAATTCTAGGTCCCATTTTAGTATCGTTTTGTTATTCAAAGTGAAAATTTAAGCTTGTGTTCTTGACGAAAATACAAAAAAATGATGCAAATGCTGTGAATTTAATGTAAAATTTCAATTAATTGCCTCTATGTTTGTACATATTAGGAATTATTGTTATACTTGAATACGGTTAGTTTATAGCGAGTTAAGGGTGTAGCTGTACCGGGTTGGGAAATAATTTGACAATCTAAAAATCAAATGGATTTTTATATTTGATGAAATTTATTTTTCTTTGCACAGATTTATTAAACAATTAAACTATAAAATCATGTCAGATATCGCTTCAAGAGTAAAGGCAATTATCGTTGAAAAATTAGGTGTAGACGAAAACGAGGTAACACCAGAAGCTTCTTTCACTAATGATTTAGGTGCAGATTCACTTGATACTGTAGAGTTAATCATGGAATTTGAGAAAGAATTCAACGTTGCAATACCTGATGACCAAGCTGAAACTATTGGTACAGTGGGACAAGCAATCACTTATTTAGAAAAAAACGTTAACTAACTAATTTAATTGGGCCAAATCGTATAAATGGAGCTTAAAAGAGTAGTAGTAACAGGATTAGGCGCACTTACACCAATTGGTAATACCGTTTCAGAATATTGGAATAGTTTACTAGATGGTGTAAGCGGTGCTGCTCCCATTACGCATTTTGATGCGTCAAAATTTAAAACCCAATTCGCTTGTGAAGTGAAGGGGTTTGATCCACATGAATTTATGGATCGCAAGGAAGCTCGCAAAGTAGATCCTTTTGTACAGTATGCTATTGCATCATCTGATGAAGCAATTAAGGATGCTGGTTTAATTTTTGAAAATTTAGATACAAATCGTATCGGAGTTATTTGGGGATCAGGAATTGGGGGATTGACAACTTTCACAGATGAAGTTGTAAATTTCGCAAAAGGGGATGGAACACCACGTTTCAATCCTTTCTTCATTCCAAAAATGCTTGTCGATATTGCTCCGGGACATATTTCTATGCGTCACGGACTTCGTGGACCTAACTTTTCGGCTGTCTCCGCATGTGCTTCGGCAACCAATGCGATGATTGATGCTTTTAACTATATCCGTATGGGTAAAGCTGATGTAATCGTAACTGGTGGATCTGAGGCAACTATTAATGAAGCTGGAATCGGTGGATTTAATGCAATGCATGCATTGTCAACTAGAAATGATGATCCTAAAACAGCTTCACGTCCTTTTGATAAGGATCGTGATGGTTTTGTTTCTGGTGAAGGGTCTGGTGCGATCATATTAGAAAGTTTAGAACACGCATTAGCGCGTGGTGCTAAAATTTATGCTGAAATTGGAGGTGGGGGTATGAGTGCTGATGCACATCACATCACAGCTTCTCATCCAGAGGGCTTAGGTGCTAAACTTGCGATGACAATGGCGGTTAATGATGCGGAACTAGATTTCACAGATATTGACTATATCAATGTGCATGGCACTTCTACTCCGGTAGGGGATATTAGTGAAACTAAAGCTATTGTAGATTTATTTGGTGAGCACGCTTATAAATTGAACATTAGTTCGACAAAATCAATGACAGGACACCTTTTAGGTGCTGCTGGTGCGATTGAAACTATTGCTTCTATTTTAGCTGTTCAAAATGATATAGTACCACCTACTATTAATCATTTTACAGATGATCCGGAATTGGATAACAGATTAAATTTCACATTTAATAAAGCTCAAAAGCGTATTGTAAATGCTGCAATGAGTAATACTTTTGGTTTTGGTGGTCATAACGCAACTATTGTTGTGAAGAAATACAAAGCTTAATATTACTTTATTTAAGTTATTAAAATAATTGGGATACAACAGGTGCTTTATACCTGTTGTCCCTTTTTTAGACTAAGATGCCTTTTTCAAGGATTTATAAATTATATTTTTCTGCTGACAAAGCTTATGTTAGAAAGCTCAAGAACCTGTTAGGTTTTGTCCCTGGAAACATACGACTTTATCAAATGGCTTTTAGGCATAAGTCTGTAGCTGTTGTGATCAAGGAAGGTTCCAAAAATAGCAACGAAAGATTGGAATTTTTGGGAGATGCTATTTTAGGTTCAGTGGTTGCTGAACTACTATTTAAAAAATACCCTTATAAAGACGAAGGCTTTTTGACTGAAATGAGATCTAAAATTGTCAGTCGTGTACATCTTAATCAACTTTCTCGGAAGCTCGGATTAAATGAGCTTATTCAGTTTGACGCGAGAATGATTAGCTTTCCCAATAAACAAGGCTCTTTGCTAGGTGATGCTTTTGAAGCACTTATCGGTGCCGTATATTTGGACAAAGGGTATGTGTTTACTAAAAATTTTCTATTAAACCGTATTATTAAACCACATGTAGATATTCACTTATTGGAACAAACGGAAACTAATTTTAAAAGTCGTTTGATCGAATGGTGCCAGCATAATGGTAAAGAGGTTGTATTCAATCAAATTGATAATCCTCCTGGTGAATCGAATAAAATGTTTTCTATTGAAGCAGTTGTACAAGGTGAAGTTTGTGGCCTAGGACAAGATTTCAATAAAAAAAGCGCTGAAAAAACAGCTGCAGAAAAAGCTTGTGAGTATTTGAAAATTTTAGAGCTTGACTAAGCTTTTTTCTTCTAAGTTCCAATAAATCCTTCTTAAATATTAACTTTGCCAAATGGCAACAGTAAAACCTTCTTTAGCAAAAGGCACACGTGATTTTTCACCTGCCGAAATGCTTAAACGTAATTATATTTTCAATACACTTAAGCGTGTTTTTAAAAAGTATGGTTACAGTGAAATTCAAACTCCTTCTTTTGAAAATTTGCAGACACTTACGGGAAAGTATGGTGATGAAGGGGATCAGTTAATTTTCAAGATTTTGAATTCTGGAGATTATTTGAGTAAAGCTCCCAATGATTTACTTGAATCCAAGTCTTCAACTAAATTAATCTCTCTTATTTCTGAAAAGGCACTTCGTTATGATCTCACTGTACCGTTTGCTCGTTATGTTGTCATGCATCAAAATGATATTTCTTTACCTTTTAAACGTTTTCAAATTCAACCTGTATGGCGCGCTGATCGTCCTCAAAGAGGTCGTTATCGCGAATTCTATCAGTGTGATGTAGATGTAGTGGGTTCTGAAAGCCTATTGAATGAAGCTGAGTTTATTTTAATCTATCATGAAGCATTGAAAAATTTGGGACTGCAAGATTTTACGATTAAAATTAACAACCGTAAGATTCTTTCAGGTATTGCTGAGATTATTGGCAAGCCGGAACTTATTGTCGATATGACAGTTGCGATCGATAAATTGGATAAGATCGGTTTAGAAGGTGTAAATAAAGAACTATTAGAACGAGGTTTTACAGCAGCGGATTTAGAAATTTTACGTCCAATTATTTTATTAGAGGGATCAAATCTAAAGAAATTGTCTGCCTTAAAGCACGTATTATCAAATTCGGAAATAGGATTAAAGGGAATAGCAGAAATAGAAGAATCGTTTGATTATATTTCTAAGTTGGATTCTTCAAATGAAGTTTTAAACCAATTTGTAGAGGTTGATATTACCCTAGCGCGTGGGTTGAATTATTATACGGGCTGCATTTTCGAGGTAAAAACGAATGAAGTCGCTATGGGGAGCATCGGTGGTGGTGGACGCTACGATGATTTGACAGGTATGTTTGGTTTGAAAGGATTGACCGGTGTAGGTGTGTCTTTCGGTGCCGATCGTATCTATGACGTTCTAGAAGAATTAAATCTTTACCCTGAGGCTAAGGGAGATTACACTAAGCTTTTGATTGTGAACTTTGATAAAGAAACCGAGTCCTTTACATTACCTCTTCTAAATCGCCTACGTAAGGCGAACATTGCAGTCGAGCTTTATCCAACAGCTGCGAAATTGAAAAAACAGATGAGTTATGCCGACAGTAAAGGCATTCCATTTGTTTTATTAATTGGTGAAGAGGAAGTTTCTTCAGGCCAGCTTTCATTGAAAGATATGCAAACAGGTGATCAAAGAAAAATAGATGAATCAAGTTTGATTGTTGAATTGAGCTAAAATCATATTTGTTACAAAACAAAAAAGCCAAAAGAATAATATGTCTTTTGGCTTTTTTGTTTGTTCTTTTTTTAATTTACTAAATTAAGCCAGTCATTTATTTGGGTATCTTCTTATGTCGTTTAAATCAAATGTCTTAGAACTGTCTAAAACAAGAAGAAAATTTGATTTTCTGACCAAAATATCACCCAAATTGATTAGATTTGTAGTCAAGATTAGTAAGAAATTCAAAACTTTGAAATGAGTTCAACACCTATAACAAAAGAGACATATTTAGAGTGGTATAGATCTATGCTACTTATGCGTAAGTTTGAAGAGAAGACAGGTCAACTTTATGGACAACAAAAAATCCGTGGTTTCTGTCACTTGTACATTGGACAAGAGGCAGTAGTAGCAGGTACAATGTCTGTTATCAAACCTGAAGATTCTTTAATTACAGCCTACCGTGATCACGCACATGCTTTAGCAAAAGGTGTGTCAGCGAATGAATGTATGGCTGAGATGTTTGGAAAAGCAACAGGTTGTTCAAAAGGAAAAGGTGGATCTATGCACTTTTTCTCGAAAGAACATAAGATGATGGGTGGCCATGGTATTGTTGGTGGTCAGATTCCATTAGGAGCTGGTATCGCTTTTGCTGAAAAATATTTGGGTACAAATAATGTTAACGTATGTTACATGGGTGATGGCGCAGTTCGTCAAGGTGCTTTTAATGAAACTTTGAACATGGCCATGTTGTGGAAATTGCCTGTAATTTTTGTTTGTGAAAACAATGGTTATGCAATGGGTACTTCCGTACAACGTACAACCAATATGCAAGATATTTATAAAATGGGCCTAGGTTTTGATATGCCTTGTGCACCAGTAGATGGTATGGATGTCGTAGCTGTACACAATGCGATGGATGAAGCTGTTCAACGTGCTCGTGCTGGGGAAGGACCTACTTTCTTGGAAATACGTACCTACCGTTACAAAGGTCACTCGATGTCCGATCCTGCGAAATATCGTACGAAAGAAGAATTAGAAGAATATAAAGGACGTGATCCATTATTGGCGACAAAGCATGCTATTGTTGAAAACAATTATGCTGATGAAGCTTGGTTTGCTGAAGTGGATGCTGAAGTGAAAAGTATTGTAGATGAATCTGTGAAATTTGCTGAAGAATCTCCTTTCCCTACAGCTGATGAATTGTACAAAGATGTGTACGTTCAAGAGGATTATCCATTTATATTAGATTAATATAAGTTACTTTAACTAGATAAATAAAATACAATGGCTGAAGTAGTTAGAATGCCGAAAATGAGCGATACCATGACCGAAGGGGTTATCGCAAAATGGCACAAACAAGTTGGTGATAAAGTTAATTCTGGTGATTTAGTTGCTGAAATCGAAACTGATAAAGCGACGATGGATTTTGAATCATACCAAGAAGGAACACTTTTATATATTGGACCTAAAGAAGGTGAAGCAGTTGCTATTGATGCTGTTATTGCCATTCTTGGAGAACCTGGAGAAGATTTTCAAGCATTATTAAATGACGCTCCTCAGGCTGAAGAAGTGACGGAGAAAAAGGAAGTAGAAGGTTCTAATTCATCTGGGACTGAAGCAGCTCCTCAGTCTAATGTAACACCGGAGTCTTTAGGTGTTACAGTTATCACTATGCCTTTGTTAAGTGATACGATGACAGAAGGTGTAATTGCGCAATGGAATTTTAAAGTTGGTGATACAATCAAATCTGATGATTCTATTGCGGATGTAGAGACGGATAAAGCGACGATGGAGGTTACAGCTTATGCTGATGGCACATTGTTATATGTAGGTCTTGAGGCAGGTGAAGCTGCTAAAGTAAATGATATTATTGCTATTGTAGGTCCTGCAGGAACAGATGTAACACCATTGTTAAATCAAAAAGCTGCTCCTACATCTCAAGCTGCTCCTGCCGAAGTAAAAAATGAATCAAATAAATCAAAGGTAGAGGCTAATGTAACTACGGAAAATAAAGCTACTGATGTAGCCGATGATTCTCGAGTGAAAGCATCTCCATTAGCACGTAAAATTGCTAAAGATAAAGGAATCAACCTGAATGAGATTAAAGGATCTGCTGATGGTGGCCGTATTGTAAAAAAAGATGTTGAATCTTACGTTCCAGCTACTAAAGTTGCTCCTGCTTCAACAACTGCTGTGCCAGTTGCTACTGAAACAAAAGCGATCACTTTACCTACTTTTGTAGGTGAAGAGAGATATACAGAAGTTGCTGTTTCTCAAATGCGTAAAACAATTGCACGTCGATTAGGTGAAAGTTTGTTTACTGCTCCACATTTTTACCTAACGGTAAGTATCGACATGGAAAATGCAATGCTTGCTCGTACGCAAATCAATGAAGTGGCTCCAGTAAAAGTTTCTTTCAATGATATCGTTGTAAAAGCAGTTGCAGTTGCATTGAAAAAGCATCCTGCCGTAAACTCTTCATGGAAAGGTGATAAGATTCGTTTTAATGAGCATACAAATATTGGTGTTGCAATGGCTGTTGAAGATGGCTTATTAGTTCCTGTTGTACGTTTTGCTGACGGAAAATCATTATCTCACATTTCTGCAGAAGTTAAAGATTTCGCTCAAAAAGCGAAAACTAAAAAATTAACTCCAGCTGACTGGGAAGGTTCAACATTTACAGTTTCTAATTTAGGTATGTTTGGTATTGATGAATTCACATCAATTATCAACTCTCCGGATGGTGCAATTCTATCTGTTGGTGCAATTCAACAAGTTCCTGTTGTTACGAATGGTACTGTTGTTCCTGGTAATGTGATGAAGTTGACTTTAGGTTGTGACCACCGTGTAGTGGACGGTGCTACTGGTGCTCAATTCTTGCAAACATTAAAAGCATTATTAGAAAATCCAGTGAGATTATTAGCGTAATCTTACTTCGAATAAGTATATTCAAAAGGTCACTTTATATAAAGTGACCTTTTTTTATTGTTTTTTTCTTTTTTTAGTACTAAAATCAGCATTTTAGCATTAATACATTAGAAAAGAAATAGAATCCGTTAAATAGTGAAATTATATATACTAAAAAGCATAGTTGCTGTTCTTATCATAGCAACCGTATCGTGTAGTTCGAAAGAAGAAAAGCAAAAAAAAGCATTAGTTGAACAGGCTAAGACTGACAGTTTAAAACTCATATACAATCCATCTGAAGCAGATCCTAAAATTGAAGCTTTTATGCAAAATTTGCATAAAAGAGTAGGATTTAATGGTAATGTACTGATTGCAAAAAATGGAAAGATTTTATATCAGAATTCATTTGGTTGGGCAAATTATCTTTTAAAAGATAGTTTGAAGATTGATTCGAAATTTGAATTAGCGTCTGTTTCCAAACCACTTACAGGTATTGGTATTTTGAAATTGGTTGAAGAGGGCAAATTGAAATTGGATCAAACTATTAATGATTTTTATCCTAATTTTCCCTATCCAGATATTACAATAAAGCAATTATTGTCTCATCGTTCTGGATTGCCAAATTATGTTTATTTTTCGGAAGAGCATTGGAAGGAAAAAAAGAAGGGTATGACCAATCAAGATGTCATGAATATGCTGATTGAGTTTAAACCGAATCGCTATGGTAAACCTGACGGTAAATTCTTTTATAACAATTCGAATTTCATGGTTTTAGGCGCTATTATTGAAAAGGTAACTAATCAAAGTTATGCGGAATGGATGAAAGAAAATGTCTTTAATCCAGCAGGAATGACTAATACAGCTGCATTGTCAAAAGCTATTTATGAAAAAATTCCGACAGATGTTATCGGTCACGATAAGGTTTGGAGAAGATCTGTTGTTCAGAATTTTCAAGATGGCCCTCTGGGCGATAAGGGAATTTATAGTACAGTTCGGGATCTGTATAAATTAGATTTAGCATTAAATGAAGGTAGGTTATTAAAGAAAGAAACGTTAGATTCTGCTTATGTCGATCGTGCAAAATCTAAAAATGGAATATTTGGATACGGATTAGGTTGGCGCACTTTTCACAGAAATAATGATCTAATAATCTATCATACTGGATGGTGGCACGGATTTCGCAATTTGTATGTTAGGGATCTAAAAAATAACGTTACGATTGTACTTTTATCGAATATGACTAATGGTAGCTTAGTTAAATTGGATGAATTGTATAAAATTTTAGGGATGCCTATCTTAAGAAAGGGAATATATAATGATGCTGGTAATGTGGCTGATGATGTTTAATAAAATAAGTAGTTATGAAAAAAACGCTAATAATAGGAGCGAGTACTAATCCAGAAAGGTATTCGTATAAAGCAGCCTATAAATTGAAGCAATATGGACATGATATTGTGAATGTTGGGCTTAAGAAGGGTGAAGTTGCTGGTGTCGAAATAGAACCTATGGGACTTATTCATACGGATATTGATACCATTACTATGTATGTTGGCGCAGCAAATCAAAAAAGCTATTTTGATTATATTTTAGAAACAAAGCCAAAGCGGATTATTTTTAATCCTGGAGCTGAAAATGCGGAATTAGCAGCACTTGCAGGTGCAATAGGTATTGATACTGAAAATGCTTGTACATTGGTTCTTTTAAGTACAGGACAGTATTAAGTGGATTGATCTAGTTGTTTTATTATTGGATCTATCATCCTTATTAAGTTTTCATGAAAAAAGGGTAATAATGGTTTCTGAAACCATTATTACCCTTTTTTCATGATTTTCTTCTCAAACGATTTCGTAAGTTTCTCTTGTGTGTCTACTAAAAAAAGTACATTTTAGAGCCCAATTGAACCCTATTTATGCGGAATTTATATATTTTTTTTATTTCAATCTTATGTGTTATTTGTCGTGCTCAGGGTCAAGACAAACCAATATTTCATATTCCTCAGTTGGGTAAAAATATTTACGAAGGGGTATTCACGGGGAATGGTTTATTAGGAACGATGACCTATTTGAAATCTTCACAAGCTGTACGTATAGATATTGGTAGAACGGATATTTATGATCATCGTGAAAAAAATCGTGAAAAGCTTTTTGATAAAGCTCGTCTGTCACTAGGGCATTTTTCTATAAACCTTAATGTGGACATTGATAGTATAGGTGGTGATATTTTTATTCAGCAAGCTTATTCTCAAACGAATATTAAGACTTCGGATGGTATGTTGCATATTAAAACGACAACACTGTCTGATGATAATATTATACTCATTGAAGTCATTAAAAAGGACTACCATGGGAACTACTCTTTTGACTGGTGTCCGGATTCTGCTATCAGTCCCCGTATGAAATTTGATTATACACAAAAACCAACTTATTATACTCGCAATCCTGAGGGAAAATCAGGCACTAGTAAGGGATTTTCTTTTTATAATCAAGAGTTATTAGCTGGCGGTGGCTATGCAACTGTATATAAGAAAATGCTCGGTATGGACAATGATGTTTATGTTGTCTCGGTTGGATATAATCAGGTTAACAAGAGCTATCTAAAAGAAACAATTGATTATGTTGATCATTTTGATTCTAAAGATATTACTATAGCCTTGGAAAAACACCAAAATTGGTGGCGTAATTATTATAGTGCTTCTTCTTTGTCATTACCAGATAAAATTTATCAGCGTTTTTATGATATGCAGTTGTATAAATTAGCAAGTGCCACCAGAACAAATAAGCCAGCAATAGATTTGCAGGGACCATGGACGAGCGTTACTCCTTGGCCAGCTTACTGGATGAACTTAAATATGCAATTGACATATTCTCCTGTTTTCACGTCAAACCATCTTGATATCGCGAATTCTTTAATTCAAATGATTGATCAGAATGTCTCCAATTTGAGAGAAAATGTTCCTGTGGCTTATCGTTATAATAGCATTGCTATTGGGCGCTCATCTGCGAACGATCTCTGGAGTCCTGTTCTCTTAGAGAAGGGAGTCTCAATTTCCTATGCTTCTGATGGTGAAAAAGAACTTGGCAACTTGCTTTGGTTATTGCATAGCTACTATTCTTACTATCGCTATGGCATGCAGGAAGAGGTATATGACCGCTTATTTCCCTTACTTAAAGAGGCTGTTAATTATTATTTGCATCTATTAGAAAAAAATGAATCAGGAAAATATCATATCGCTGTTAAAACTTATTCGCCAGAATATAAATATGGGTATGCTTATGATACGAATTATGATCTAGCTATTCTGAGATGGGGGCTTAGATCACTCATCGAGCTAGATGATGAAAAGAATAGGAAAGATCCTCTATATGATCGATGGTTCGATGTACTCGAAAATTTGATCGATTTTCCACAAGGGGTAAACGGTTATTTGATAGCTAAGGATGTTCCTTATGGTGAGTCACATAGACATTATTCGCATTTAATGATGATCTATCCTTTTTATGAAATTAATTGGGATCAAAAGGAAAATAGAGTTTTGATTGAGCGTTCAATCAAGTACTGGCAGAGTAAAAATCAGTTCTTGCAAGGTTATTCATTTACTGGTGCCGCATCGATGTATGCCATGATGGGAAGGGGAGATGATGCCTTAGCATCTCTTGATAATTTATTAAAATCTTATATTAAAAAGAATACGCTTTATGCCGAGTCGGGACCAGTAATTGAAACCCCGTTAGCAGCAATGACAAGCATCCAAGAACTTTGCTTACAATATTGGAATGGAAAATTAAGAATTTTTCCCGCTGTACCTACTTCCTGGAAAGATATTTCTTTTAAAAGGTTTTTGACTGATGGAGCTTTTCTGGTTTCTGCAAAGAGGAAAAATGGTATAACGCAAACTGTGGAGATCGAAAGTCAACATACGGGTACAATTAGAGTTGAATCGGGGATATCGACTCCAATGATTGTGATTAAAGGAAAGGGTAAGTATGAAATAGATCTTGATGGAATAATTGTTTTTACACTTAATAAGGGCTCTCGAGCAGTAGTTTATGAGAAGAAGTAGAAAGTGCTATAAAATTTTAATGTTTCTCTTTTTTGTTATGTTGCAAATTAATGCACTTGGACAACACACCTTAGAGCGGCATCTTTCAGGTGAAGTTTTGACAAATACCGTTAATCGTATTGATGACTGGCGGTTGGAAAAGAAAAATGAATGGAACAAAGCTATTCAAGCGCTATCAATATTGGAAAAGTCTCACATAATGAAAGTTGCAGAGGATGCGAATTCATTTACTTGGCCATCATTGTTAGCTACAAAATATCTTGAATATAAGACTGATGGAAACAGAACTCGCTACGAGGATGATATTAATACACGCAGGAGTATCGTATCGCATTTGGTTATAGGAGAATTGGTTGAGGGAAAGGGACGTTTTATTCCGCAGATTATTAATGGCCTCTGGTTAATGATGGAAGAAAGTACTTGGGTAAGTCCTGCACATATTGTAGTGCAAAAATCTGGAATTGGTTTGCCTGATCCACTGGATGATTATATTGATCTAGGAGCAGGTCGGGTAGCAGCTGATCTGGCGATGGTTTATTTATTGTTGGGAGATGAATTAAACCAAATTTCTCCTATGATTACTAAAAAATTGAAAGATGTCTTACAGAGCCGTATTTTAAATCCTTATTTAGTCCGAGATGATTTTTGGTGGATGGCGCTTCAGTCAAAAAATATGGTTAATAACTGGAATATTTGGATCAACACCAATGTTCTTAAAGTAGCATTATTAGTGGAAGAAGATGCGTCTAGATTGAAGATGATTATTCAGAAATTGGCTCATAGTGCGGATAAATTTATTGACTCTTACGCTGAAGATGGTGCGTGTGAAGAGGGGCCCTCTTATTGGCTACATGCTGGTGGTGAACTTGGACAGATGTTGTTGTGGTTAGAGGATGTGTCGGATGGAGAGGTGACATTTAAGGAGGAACATAAATTATTTAATATTGGCAACTATATCTTGAATTCTCACATTTACAGAAATAGATACATCAATTTCGCAGATGCAGAGGCGATACAAGTACCCGATCCTGCTAAAATATGGGCTTATGGTACTTTATATAATGATGATAATCTAAAAGCATATGCAAGCTATTTGACAACTCTAAAATCACCAAGTATGTCATTAGGAACAGTACAGGATTTTTTAATGCATGCGTCTATTTATAATGAATTAAGTAATCATCGAAAAGACTTTATAGCCCCCCAATTTCATTTTTATGAGAGTTTGGGACAGGCAACTATGCGGAGTTTAAATAAAAAGGGTAATTTATTCTTGGCTACGATAGGAAGTAATAATGGGGTAAGCCATAATCATAATGATGTTGGAAGCTATATGCTCTATTTGGATTCGACGCCAGTTTTAATTGATGTAGGTGTGGGAACTTATACCAAAGAAACTTTTAGTAGGAATCGCTATACATTGTGGAATATGCAATCGCAATGGCATAATCTTCCTATCATAAATGGAATACAGCAAAAGGATGGAAGGTCTTATCATGCGGAGGATGTCGAGTATATAACTAATAATGAAACTGCTCAATACCGTGTCAATGTTGCGAAGGCTTATCCTAAAGAAGCCGCAGTACAATCTTGGATGCGAACTATCAAGATGCATGCAGGAAATAATGAAATCAGGGTAGAAGAACAGTATCAATTGGAGGAATTTAAAAAACCTCAATCGATTAGTTTCATATCTAAAATAAAACCTCAGTTAGTAAAGGATGGCTTTTTCTTACAATTGGATAATGGGAAAAAAGTCTTTATAAATTTCGAAAGGGAAACTGTTACTTTTTCTTTAGAAAATAAGGAAATCGAGGATCCACGATTGATTAAAGTGTGGGGTGGAATGCTTTATAAAATGAATGTTTTAATTAAAAGTATGGAATTAAGGAATCAAGTGATATATAAAATAATAGCGAATTAAGATTATTGTAAATTATGATGAAATTGAAAAGACAGATTATCATGGTATTATGTTCTGTTTTAGGAATATGTACTGTTCAAGGTCAATCCCGGGATCTGAAATTATCGAAAGAGTTTATTCAGCAGAATTTGAATGACGCAGCTCTCCAAATTAAAGTCTTGGCAAATGCAACACCCAATGGAAAATTTCCTAAAACTTTTGAAAATAATAAAGAGATCTTTTCATCATCCAGTTGGTGGTGTTCTGGATTTTATCCTGGTACACTTTGGTATTTATATGAAGGGACTCAAGATCAGGAATTATTAAAAAATGTAAAAGAGAAATTACCTAATTTGGAGAAAGAAAAGTATAATAAAGGTACACATGATCTAGGTTTTATGCTGTTTTGTAGTTTCGGCAATGGTTTACGTCTGACCGGCGATTCTGCGAAATATAAAGATGTATTAGTTACAGGTGCTGCTTCTCTTGCTTCTCGTTTTAATGAGAGAACAAAAACAATTCGGTCTTGGGATCACAAACCTTGGCATTATCCCGTTATCATTGATAATATGATGAATTTAGAGTTTTTGACGCAGGTTTCAAAAATGACTGGTAATAAGAAATATTATGACTTGGCTATAAAGCATGCGGAAACAACATTGAAAAATCATTTTAGGAAAGATTATAGCTCATATCATGTTATTGACTATGATGTGAATAGCGGCAAAGTTATTGGAAAAAAAACGCACCAAGGTGCTTATGATGAATCCGCATGGTCTAGAGGCCAAGGTTGGGCGCTTTATGGGTATACGATGATGTATCGAGAAACAAATAAAAAGGAATTTCTAAATCAAGCTAGACATATTGCGAAATATATTTTGAATCATCCGAATATGCCTCAAGATTTAATTCCTTATTGGGATTTTGATAAAGATAAGATTGATCAATCTAGTAAGATGTATGCTAAAAAAGATCTTCGGGATGTTTCGGCAGCCACATTGTATGCATCTGCTTTACTTGAATTGGCTCAATATACAAAAGGTAAAGAATCTGCCCTTTATCTTTCTAATGCAGAGACAATGCTTACTAATTTATCCAAAGAACCTTATAAAGCAGTTTATGGGACAAATGGCGGTTATTTATTAAAACATAGTGTGGGGGCACTTCCTTTAAATTCGGAGATTGATGTACCACTGACATATGCTGATTACTATTATGTAGAAGCATTAGTGCGCTATAAAAGGCTCTTGGATGGTGAACCAATGATTAATGAAATCGCGAAGTAAATACAGTAAAGATAAAAGTAACAAAGGCCCCCATTTAGGCGCCTTTGTTACTTTTAAATCTATTCGTACCCTGCCTACAATCTTTTTTCAAATATTTAATCCCTTTTGTGTTTTAATTATCTTCGTCGGAGTCTGCTATTTGCTGTGATGGATTATACCCAAATTGTTTCTTAAATTCTCTGCTGAAGTACTTTCTTTCAGAAAATCCGACTGCATAGGCTACCTCACTGACATTCATCGAAGATTTTAGCAACTCCTTCGCTCTGTTAAGCCGGTACATCTTCACATAATTATTGATAGAAAGGTTGGATATCGCCCGGAGCTTTCGGTAAATAATAGGTGTGCTCATACCCATCTTTCGGGAGATAAAATTAACATCAAAGTCATCCGACTGCATATTATCTTCGATCAGTTGATCTAATGTAGCAATAAATTTAGCATCCAGTTCATTGTCGAAATCTGTTTTTTTGACCTGAAATTCCTTGCTCTTTTTATGACTGATTGCTATGAGATTCTGCACAGATAGAAACAACAGCCTATTGTCAAAAGGTTTTGTTAGATAGATGTTTGCTCCATATTGTAGGGCCTGTGTCTGTGATTCACTGTCTGTCACTGCAGTCAACAGGATAACAGGAATATGACTGGTTGCGATATTTGTTTTTACTGCCCGGCATAACTGGGCTCCATTCATATAAGGCATCATCAGATCAGATAAGATCAAGTCGGGAATATACTCTTGCGCTTTCGATAAGGCATCTTCTCCATTGACAGCCGTGATGACGGTATAGCTATCCTGAAATAAATGAACAATGGTATCCAAAAGCTCTCTATTGTCTTCGACAATCAGAATGGTCTGTTGCAAGGATCTGCCCAATACGGTCGGAGTTGTTGAATTTGATTCATCTATAATGGTCATCAGGGAGTCTGTAGGAGGGGACATGTTGACTTTTGATAGCTTCGGTAAACGTAGGTTGAAAACCGTCCATTCTCCTTTTTCATCTTTCATGGTAAAGCAACGGATCTCTCCTTGATGCTGTAGAACAATCTGCTTGGTTAAGGCTAGTCCGATACCAGTACCTATACTGTCATTTGCTTGTTCCTCCCGATAATATTCTTCAAAAATCTTGAATTGATTGTCCGTTGCGATGCCAATCCCGTTGTCAACGATGTTGATAATGATGTTGTCTTCGCTCTCAAGAAGCTCAAGATAAACTGTGCCATTCGCGGGTGTATACTTAATGGCATTTGACAATAGATTGAACATGACCTTGTCAAATTGAACAGCATCTATGGATTGTAACCCTACGGCATCCAATTGTCGGATATAATAATTGATATGTTTATTCTGGGCAAGATCATTGAGGAGATAGAATGTGTCTTCAATATATTCCCTGAAGGGGATATCGCTCTGTTTCAAGATGAAGTGCTTGTCATCAAATTTTTTGAAATCAAGTAGCTCGTTAACTACCCCCAATAATTTAGCTGTATTGTTTTTAATCCGTTTTATCTTAGATTGGGTAGTCGATAAGTTGGCTGTTTCGGTAATGATTTCATCTAGAGGTGACATGATCAGGGTAAGCGGAGTCCGGATCTCATGCGAAATTTGTGTAAAGAATTTGATTTTCTTTTCCTGTTCTCTTTCGGAATTGATCAGCATCTCGCGTTCCACAACAAATTTAATGACAAAGTGTACCCCGAGTGTAAATAGTCCGGCGTATAAGAGGTAGGCCCACCATGTTCTCCAGAGCGGAGGTTTTATATCAATGTGTATTTGTAGTGGGGTACTGCTCCAGATGCCATCATTATTGCTGGCATATACACTGAGTGTATGCTGTCCTTCGGGAATATTGGTATATCTGACACTTGGTGTATTGGTTTCTATCCAACCTTTATCAAAACCTTCGAGCTTATACCGATATCTATTTTTCTGTGGTTTGATAAAATTGGAACTCGAAAAATTGACCGTTATAAAATTCTCGTCATAAAGTAATTGCAACGTATAGTTATTGGGTTGATCACTTTGCTGGATGCGACCATAGTTTAAGGGTGTATCTTGAAGGAATATATTTCTAAAAAGCACATTCGGTTTTTTCTGATTGAAAGTGATTTTTCGGGTGTCGATAGAAACTAAACCATTCAATGTAGTCACGAATAAAAATCCGGCTTCGCTGCTATAGACCTTAGCCCCTTGCATATTCTTAACAGGGAGACCATCATACTGATTAAGGACAGTATGATACTTTGTGCTTGGATCGAAGAAAATCAGTCCATTTTTGCTGCTGATCCAGAAATGTTTGTCGATCATGACAGGCCAACCTAGGGTGTTATTGGGAAAATGGGCTTTAAGGGCCACATTATCCTTAACATCGAAATGATATAAATCCCCTTTCGAGGTAAGCCAGATATTGCCATCGGGCGCGACATAAAATCCATTGATGTACAGTGAGTCAATTTGCTTTATGGATCGGACAGTAGCGCTAAAAGTCTTTTTTCGAAATAGCTTTCCTGATTGCAGGAAATAAATCTGTTGTTTATCATCTGCCTGTATCTCATCTATTGTGTTTGCTGCTAGTGAGGAATCAAACTGTGGTGGTTTTTCCTGTTCCGCAATGTAAAGCCCCTTATTTGTGCCTAGATAGATTCGTTGTGCTGGATCTACGTAAATGCTATAAATATTGTTTTTCAGGTTTAAGAGATCCTTTTCGAGGAGATAATTTTTGGTGTTGCCCGATTTTAGGTCAATGATGGAGTAGCCTCCACCATATTGTGCGGCATATAATTTTTCATCCCGGACATAGAGGTCTTTTATCAGGTTTGATCGGGTAAATTGGGGTTGTGGACTAGTATTCCCCGTAATTTTATCAATTTTATTGATTCCTTCTTCTTCAGTGCCTATCCAAGCAGCATTCTTGGAAACGGCAAAACTACCCACGATATCACTATTTAACTGTTGACTTAATAGCGAACGTGTAGAGTAGGTTTGTATAGGGATAAAATCAGGATAAACTGCGTTGATACCCCCAAAATATGTTCCTAACCAGACTACTTTTTGATTATCGACAAAGATATCATAAATCGAGTTCTGGCTGAGGGAGTTTTTGATGGATGTATTATGTTTGTAATTTGTGAAAACAGGGGATCCATTGAAAACGGAAAGACCTTTCAATGTGCCAATTAATAGTTCTCCATTTGTATTTTTAATGATTTTACGAACATTATTGCTTAAGAGATTACTATTTCCTTCCGTTAGATTTTTCCAATTTTGACTGGAAAAATTAAACAGAAATAGACCATGTAGTTTTGTCCCTACCCAAAGCGTGTTATCTTTCACATACATCGTACTAAAGATTCGTTCCTTTAGTGGTAACTGTGGTAAGCCCAGGTTGCGGGTTTCAGATAGCCGCTTGTTTTTATAGGTAAATGATTCGATACCGTTAGCGCTAGCTATTGTATAGGAGTCTGCTCCTGTTTGAACAATAGTTTGTGTATGAGGACGGTCTAAAATTAATTTAAAATCATAAGAGCCTGAGGCGGGAATAGCTATATATAGACCCCTATTTGTACATAAGAAAATATGGGAGGATAGAATTTGTATGTCTGAGATAAGGACTTTTTCGATAAAGGGCTTTCCTCTTTTTAGGAGAGGCTTTCGTTTGTCTATATTGAAAATAAATACCTGAGTAGAGGTAGCTATAAAAAGATCATTATTGTCGTTTATACAAATCTTGTTGATATAATCTAATTTGTTGAATACGCTATCCTGAACTCGAAGGTTTATAATATTCTGTGAGTCATAAATAAACAGATTTGGACCTCCTCCAAACCAAAGTTTTCCATTTTTATCCTGAGCGATACTCAATACCGCCTGTTTATCTAATACATTGTCCTGTGTTAGTGTTTCAAAACTGAAATTCTGGGCCAAACAAGACATAAATGGGCAAAGTAGCCATGCGATAATGATCATGTTTTGGATCTGTTTTACAAGGAAATTCATAGATGAATAAAGGTTATACCATCAAATTTAAGATTTTACCCCTTAATATTTATAAAAATCACCCTATTAAATGACCGCACTTAATCAATTTTGAGCTTGTTAAATAACCAATTTTTAATTATAAAACCAATTTCCTAAAGTATGGCTAAGTTTTACGCAATAGGATTGTCCGCGATGACACTATTTTCTGTAGGTACAGTTCACGCCCAGCAGAAAGTAAATGTAACGGGACAAATCAAAGACAGTCAAGGAACACCATTATCAGGTGTAACAATTCGTGAGAAGGGGGGGACGCTCTCTACTTCCACAAATGGATCGGGAACATATTCCTTATCTGTGAACCCTAACGCAACGCTAGTAATTTCTTATGTAGGATACCAAAATCAAGAGATTGTGCTAAATGGCCGCAATGCCATTAATGTAACGTTGGAAAGTGCCAGCTCGGCGATTGATGAGGTTGTTGTTGTGGGGTATGGGCAACAGAAGAAATCCAAACTATTGGGTTCTGTTGCAACTATCGATGGAAAAAAACTGGAAAGCAGGGCTGTGACGAATGTATCCTCGGCCTTGTCGGGGCTGGCTGCCGGTGTTCAGGTGAAGGTCGGCAATGGTAAGCCTGGTAGTGATGGAGCAACCATTCGCGTACGCGGTACAGGTACCATGAACAATAATGATGCTTTGGTGATTATTGACGGTATTCAAGGGGTAATGGATGCTGTAAATCCAGAAGATATTGAAACAATATCGGTATTAAAAGACGCTTCTTCGGCAGCGATCTATGGTGCGAGGGCTGCTAATGGAGTTATTGTCATTACGACAAAGAAAGGAAAAGTCGGACAAGCACCGCAAATAAAATATTCAGGTTTATTTTCGCGAACGACACCAAGCGCGAAGCCTGAATTTTTAAGCGATTATTTGAGGCATATGAGCTTGTTTCAGGAAGCTGCAGAAAATATAGGCGAGAAAGGTCCATATACGCAAAGTGCTATTGATACCTGGACAGCGGCAAATGCTGATCCAAATGGTATGACCGCTCAGGGCATACCAAATTACGTCGCATTTCCCAATACCAATTGGGGAGATTGGATTTATGAGAACGCGTGGTTAAAGAGTCATAATGTCAGTGTTTTAGGAGGTAGTGAAAATATCCGCTATAACCTATCTGGAAGAATACAAGACAACCCAGGCATAATGCACAACACAGGCATGAAGCGCTACGAAGGGCGTGTGAATCTGGAGACCGATATTACCAACTTCCTTACAGTAGGTACACAGACATTTATTCTGAAAGAAGATCGTTCTATGGCTTCCGATGCCAATCTGTATAATTTCTTACGGCAAACGACACCGGGTATTTACCCAATGTATGACGGTAAGTTTGGAAGTGCTGTACTCAGCTCAGGTGAATCATCACAGCTGAACAATTTAATGACCTATCTTTACGATAATAAGGGAAGCAATGAGCGTACACGATTCAACACGACCTTATTTGCTAATGTTAAACTTTGGAAGGGTTTGACATTTGAAACGAAATTTAACTATCAGAGCCGATTTGATGAAGTGAAAACCTGGTCTGATCCGTCACCACGCTATGACTTTTCAACCATGACGATTACATCGACACCTGTTAATCTTGCGACTTCGACGACTGGACAGTCTTATGGTAAAATTTACAGAAAATCTTTCGATAACGTATTGCGTTATAATACGACGATTGGTAAACATACGATTGGCGCATTAGTTGGTCATAATGAATTTTATTACAACGATTCCGGATTTAGTGCTTCTCGAAAAGGATTGATCGATGCGACCATTACCAATATCGGTACAGGAACGGAGATGAACAGTATCTCTGGAGGGGAATCTGATAACTCCATGCGTTCCTTTTTTGGTCGTGCTAGCTATGACTACGATGCAAAATATTTAGCAGAATTCAGTTTACGTCGGGATGGGGCTTCAAAATTTGGACGGGGACGAAAATACGGTACATTCCCTTCTGCTTCTGTTGGTTATATATTATCTAAAGAGTCGTTTATGGAAGCCGTTAATCCTTACGTACAGGATATTAAACTTCGGGCTTCATGGGGTAAATTGGGGAATGATGGCGGAGATGATTTGAATGTTTACGGCTGGCACGGAGTATATGGTTCGGTGGGGTATTCATTTAATGGAGCTCAAGCCAACGGATTAGCATTGTCACGTTTTGGCAATAACTTGTTGCAATGGGAAGATTCCGAAAATAGAGAGCTTGGATTGGAATTTGCAACATTAAACCGTCGTGCATCTGTGGAACTAAGTTTATACGATCGTAAAACTTCAAACATTATTCGTACAGCACAAATGCCAATTACGGCTGGTACCGCTAGTGGCCCTTATTACAACCAAGCCGCTATGCGTAATAAAGGAATTGAGCTCAATCTAAACTGGCGGGATAAGATTGGGGATTTTAGTTATAACATCGGTGGTAATTTCTCATATAATAAAAATAAAGTCACGGAATATGAGGGTAAGCTGGTTCAAGGTATGGTTGATGACGGAACGGGAAAAATGGTCTGGAATACTAACTTGGGTGATGTATCCACAGGCGGTGTAAACCGGAGACTTGAGGGATACCAGCTGGATGAATTCTATCTACGCCAAGTATATAGAGGTGATGGAAGTTCTTTTAATGCCGATGGTTCGGTTAATATCAATGGTGGACCTACCACAGGGATGATCCGTACGGATCAGGATTACGAATGGGCAAAAGCAATGAAAGCTGCTGGCTATTCTTTTATAACCTCATCCCAAGCTATTGCGGATAGTTATGGTGCGAATGCACGTATGTATTATGGAGACTTGGTCTATGCCGATCGGAACGGAGATGGTATTTATGGAAATAATGCCGATCAGTACTTTACTGGGACGTCGACAAGTCCTAAATATATCTATGGATTCAATCTTGGGTTCTCTTATAAAGGTCTGGATATGTCTATGATTTGGGCAGGAGAGGCTGGAGGACAGTATTACTGGACAGATATTGGTTATAATAATAATGTGTTGATTCTTGGTAACCAAGTGACCACTCGTATTGCAGATGATCATTATTTCTATAACCCGGCGGCACCAAATGATCCACGTACCAATCAAAATGGATATTTCCCTAGATTGAAATATGGCACTTCAGCGGAAAATATCAATAATCAAGCAAGCGATTATTGGTTATATAAGGCAAATTTTTTAAAACTTAGAAATTTACAAGTAGGTTATACGTTTGATAAGAAACTAACTGAAAAAATTAAAGTACGGAGCTTACGGGTATTTTTTACAGGTGAAAATCTACTGATGGTTACGGACTTTCCAGGGTTAGATCCAGAAGTTGGTGCAGGAGCAGAATATCCAACAATGAAACAGTTTGCTTTTGGTTTGAATATTGGATTCTAAAATAGAAATATCATGAAAAATAATATAAAAAAATATAATTTGTGGAGTAAAAAAATACTGCTTTGCGTGACTATCGGTTCTGCAATATTGTTTTCTTCTTGTCAGAAGGATTTATTGGATACTGTCCCTAAAACACAGGTATTAACCAATAATATGTGGTTAACAGAAAATCTTACCGACCAAGGTGTAAATGGTGTTTATCATGGGTTGCGTTTAGGTCAGATGTTGTATGTATATGACACATACGCGACTCTTCAGGGGAGGGACAATTCAACCTTGATGAACGCAACGGCTACTGCGTCATCGGGTATTTTTTCATCTACCTGGCAAAATTTGTATGAGGGTGTTCACCGAAGTAATAATGCGATCTATGGTATCGCCAATGTGTCACCTGTAGGTGCTGAAAAGAAAGCAAGATTGCTTGCAGAGATGAAATTTTTGCGCGCGTTCTATTATTATCGGTTAAATCAACTGTATAAAGGAGTCCCCATTTACACTGAACCAATCGAGTGGGATAAGGTGGATAAACCAAGAAGTACAGAAAAAGAAGTCTGGGATTTGATTATTAAAGATCTAACAGATTGTATCAATGAACCTTTATTGTCAAATCGTTATGATAAAGGAAAGGCCGAGTTTGGGCGAGTGACTAAATCTGCAGCATATGCGCTTCGTGGTAAGGTGTATATGTATACGCAAGAATGGACAAAAGCCATTGCCGACTTTGAGCAAGTCAAAAATATGGGACATACCTTATTTGGTAATTATGCCAATCTGTTTAAAGGTGATAATGAGCAAAGTCCTGAAATTATATTTAGTATCCAGAATATCGCTTTGGCAGGATATGGTTCAGATTACCAATTCAGGTTTGGATCACGATCAGCTTTTGGATCCAATTGGAATACCTATTTGGTACATCCCGATGCGGTAGATCGCTATCAACGTAAAGATGGTGCTAAATTTGATTGGGATGATTACCTACCAGGTTATAATCAGATGGCACCGGGCCAAAGGGAGGTGTTTTTCTTACGGAATAATTTAACCCCTGCTGAAATATCGAACATTGAAAAACGGACTACAAATAAGCTTGATATGTCTTTGTATTTGCCTACGGGTAATGAAGAACGCCTTAAGAAAGCCTATGAAGATAGAGATCCGAGGTTAGTAAGCAACGTGATTTTACCATATTCTACTTTTGTAGGAGCAAACGGTGCGACAGACCAAACCTTCACTTCAAGATGGCCATATCGGCAAGAATTTGGTGGTGTGTTTGACTTGAGAACGGATATTGTCCCTAATTTCTACTATTACCCACGTAAGTTTGTTTATGAGGGAGCTAACCCAGGTATTCCCAATAGAGAGGCAGGGGCTTATGATTATATTGTGATGCGATATGCAGATATTCTTTTATTATGGGCAGAAGCATTGAATGAATCGAAAAAGCCTGGTGAAGCTGTGTTAAAAGTAAATGAGGTAAGAAAACGTGCCGGAGTTGGAGAATTACTATTAGGGATAGGTGAGCAGGATCTCAGAAAAGAAATTCGTGAAGAACGCCGTCGTGAATTGATGTGTGAAGGTGTTATCTACTTTGACGAGTTGCGATGGAAAACATTGAAAGAAACATCTTTTTACACAGGAAATGGTATTAAACAGGCATGGGGAGGAGTTGTTTCGCCGTATGACTGGCGAGGTGATCAACTTTATACATGGCCAATCCCACAAGTGGAACGGGAACGAAACACATCATTGACACAAAACAGTGGCTGGGATGATTAAGAAATAAAGAAAGATTTTTCTTTTCTTGTAAAGAACTTGTTATCAATCGCTCTAGCAAACGATTGCACGAGCGATTGATTCTTTTTAGTTTGTTTTTCTGTGTTAAAATAAAGATTTTTCATGTTTTGTGTGCTTGTTGAGCACACATTATTTATAAACCATTATCGATGAAGAGAAGATCTGTATTAAAATTGTTAGGCGGTGCTGGCGTTGGTGCATTGACGGCATCGTTGCCAATGGGGGCGAAGGCAAGTGTTTTATCTGATGAAGGCATAAGTTATGCAGGGAATGATCGTGCTTATTGGGTTTCAATACTAAGCAAGATGGCTACACCTATATTGGATAATATCAGTAAACAGCAATGGCACAAAAAGATGCCGATGGAGGTAAGTCCTACTTTTGACAGTAGAGATCCGGGCGTTGGATACCTCGAGGCTTTCGGTCGACTGCTGGCAGGTATGGCCCCTTGGCTGGCTTTACCTGATGATAGCTCCGAAGAAGGAAAGCTACGTAAAAAATTACGTGATCAGGCCTTATTGGGGATTCAATATGGTGTAAATCCTCAATCCCCGGATTATTTTACATGGCGAGGTCCTTCATCGCAAACACTGGTAGATGCAGCACATCTCGCCCTTGCGTTTCTAAGGGCACCCAAGGCACTGTGGGAACCATTGGATCAGGTAACAAAGAAAAGGGTTGTCGAAGAATTTAAACTACTACGTAAAATTAAACCTAATGAAAGTAACTGGTTGCTTTTTGCGGCCATGACTGAGACGTTTTTACATTATACCGGTGAGGAGTGCGCACGAGAAAAAATAGATTATGCTGTAAATAAATTTGATACAGAATGGTATGTGGGCGATGGGTGGTATAGTGATGGTGCTCACTTTAGTTTCGATCATTACAATGGTTACGTTATTCACAATATGCAGGTTGAAGCACTGCGCCATAATATAAACGTAGATAAGAAATACAAAGAAATGTTTGATCGTGCTTATAAAAGGATGCAGCGATATGCACATCACTTGGAACGCATGATTTCCCCAGAAGGTTATTATATGGTAGTTGGTCGCTCTTCAACATATAAGAATGCTGCTTTTCAACCCCTGGCTGCAGTGGCTCTTGAAAATAGGCTGCCAGAGGATATTTCTAAGGGTCAGGTGCGAGCTGCCTTAACTGCAATACTGAGACATATTTATATTGATAAGACTTTTTCACCTTCTGGATGGCTTAGTATGGGAGTAGTTGGTGACCAGCAGCAGAATTTGGCAGATTACTATACGAATGCTGGCTCTATGTATGTAGCTTCTTTATCCTTCCTTCCTCTCGGATTGCCGGCTAATGATGAATTTTGGACTTGTAGTCCAGAAAAGTGGACTTCGCAAAAGTGCTGGAATGCGGAACAGTTTCCGAAAGATTATTATGTAAATTATTAAAAACTCAAAAAAATAACGTTTTAAATGAACATTCGAAATTATTTAATCCTATTTGGAATAGTAGGATTTGCTCTTCAAGGGGTTTCGTGCCAGACTAAAAGAGGGCTTGCCAAGAATAAGTTAAACCTTGATTCAGCTTTTGTGAATGAAAATCTGGAAGATGCAAAAAAACAAATTAGTTACCTCGCTGCTTCTGTTAAAGAAGCCGATATTCCTACGACTTTCCAAAATGGTAAATATGTGAATTGGGGGTCTAGTTGGTGGTGTTCTGGTTTTTATCCAGGTACTGTATTGTATCTTTACGAATATTCGAATGATACGAAATTGTTAGATGAGGCTAAACGAAAGTTGAAATATTTAGAAAAAGAAAAGAATAATAAAGGTACGCATGACCTGGGTTTTATGCTTTACTGCAGTTTTGGAAATGCATTAAGATTGACAAATGATTCTAGTGCTTATAAGAATGTGCTGAGTACAGGTGCTGCTTCTTTGGCTACACGTTATAAGGATGCGACAAAAACTATTCGATCATGGGATGGTGGTAAGAATTGGGATGGGCAATCGTGGACTTATCCGGTTATTATAGATAATATGATGAATTTAGAGTTTTTAATTGAGGTATCCAAGATGACAGGTAATTCAAGTTATGCTGACATCGCAATTAAACATGCGGATGCAACAATGATCAATCATTATAGAAAAGACTATAGTTCTTATCATGTTGTTGATTATAACAGTAAGGATGGAAGTATAATCTCGAAGAAGACTGCGCAAGGGGCTTTTGATGAATCAGCTTGGTCTAGAGGCCAAGCCTGGGGTTTGTATGGATATACCATGATGTTTAGAGAAACTAAGGATCAAAAATATCTACGACAGGCACGAAATATTGCAAATTTTTATTTGAATCATCCAAATTTGCCCCAAGATTTAATTCCGTACTGGGACATGGATCAAAATAAATTAAGTGCTTCAAGTAAATATTACAAACAGAAAGATCTGCGTGATGTATCAACTGCTGCTGTAATGGCTTCTGCTTTATTGGAACTTGCTCAATATACTGATGGGGCTGAAAGTCAATTATATATTGTCAAAGCAGAACAAATGTTGCGATCATTATCTTCTAAACCTTATAAGGCGGAGTATAAGGAAGCTGGTGGTTATATACTGAAACATAGTGTGGGATCTATTCCACATGAGACAGAAGTTGACGTTCCCTTGACTTATGCGGACTATTATTATGTAGAAGCTTTAGTCCGATATAAAAGACTGTTGGATGGGCAGTCTGTCATTAAAATGTAGATTATTGTTAATTTAAAAAGGCACATGAACTATCCGCAGCTTATATGCTATGGATAGTTTTTTTGAGTTTTTTATGTTTGTATTGGTTGTATAATATCTTATTATTTCCCATTAAGCTCTGATAATTTATCTTCTTATTATATATTATTGAATTCGGATGCTCACTTACTGTTCTTGTTATTTCTCAATTTATTTTAATATCTCGATTAGTTAGTTTTTTAAATATTCGATCTAGACAAAAAAATAAAAAAATAATGTGCTAATAATTTGGTAGTTAGAAATTTCTTCGTACTTTTGCAATCCCTTATTGGGGGAAATACGTCTTGAGCGAAGCCCTACTGCTTCGATGGACTTTTAATTAATTAATTTACAACATGTCAGGTATTATTGGAAAAAAAGTAGGAATGACAAGCCTGTTTGATGCAGAGGGAAAAAACATTCCGTGTACTGTTATTCAAGCTGGTCCGTGCGTGGTTACGCAGATACGTACGGAAGAGAAAGATGGCTACGCTGCTGTTCAACTTGGCTTCGATGAAGCTAAAGAAAAGAACACAACGAATTCTTTAAAAGGGCACTTTGCGAAAGCAAATACAACGCCTAAGCGTAAGCTGGTAGAGTTTAAAACTTTCCCAGATGCAAAACAACTTGGTGACGTAGTTGACGTTACACTATTTGAAGAAGGGGAGTATGTTGACGTAGTCGGTACTTCTAAAGGTAAAGGTTTTCAAGGTGTAATGAAACGTCATGGATTTGGTGGTGTAGGTGGTGCGACTCACGGTCAGCACAACAGATTACGTGCTCCAGGTTCAATTGGTGCGGCTTCTTGGCCTTCACGTGTATTTAAAGGTATGCGTATGGCAGGTCGTATGGGTGGTGACAGAATTAAAGTTCAAAACTTACAAGTTTTGAAAGTTTATGCTGATCAAAACCTAATCGTTGTTAGTGGTTCCATCCCAGGAGCTAAAGGTTCTTATGTAGTTGTAGACAAATAGGAAATGGAAGTTAAAGTTTTAAATTTATCAGGTAAAGAAACAGGTGCCAAGGTGCAACTTCCTGAGTCGGTATTTGGGTTAGAGCCTAACGATCATGCGATCTATTTGGACGTGAAACAATACTTAGCGAATCAACGCCAAGGAACTCACAAATCTAAACAACGTAATGAAATCGCGGGTTCAACTCGTAAATTACACAAACAAAAAGGTACTGGTGGTGCTCGTGCGGGTTCTATCAAATCTCCATTGTTTAATGGTGGTGGTCGTGTATTCGGTCCTCAACCACGTGATTACAGTTTCAAATTGAATAAAAAATTGAAACAAGTAGCACGTAAATCAGCGTTAAGCTACAAAGCAATTGATAACAATGTTGTAGTATTGGATGAAGTTAAATTTGACTCAATCAAAACTAAAAATTATGTTGCTTTTGTAAATGCTTTGAATGTAGCAGATGAGAAAACTTTATTGGTTTTATCAGCGCAAGATAATAACGTTTATTTATCAAGCAGAAACTTGAAAAAAGTAAAAGTAACAACTGTAGATCAATTAAATACATATGATGTATTAAATGCGGCTAAGTTATTATTTACTACAGGTTCGCTTAAAACTTTGGAGGAGGCATTAGCTAAGTAATATGGACATTATTAAAAAACCTATCTTAACTGAGAAAGCTTCATTTTTAACGGAAAAATTAAACCGTTATGCTTTCAAAGTAGATCACAGAGCTAACAAAATTCAGATCAAAACAGCTATTGAGGCTATGTTTGGTGTTACTGTTCTTGCGGTTAATACTGCAGTAGTAGCAGGTAAAGCAAAAAGCCGTTACACAAAAGCAGGTTTCGTATCTGGTAGAGCTCCTAAGTATAAAAAAGCTGTCATTACAATTAAAGATGGCGAAACTATTGACTTTTACAGTACTATATAATTAGAGATGGCAGTTAAAAGATTCAAACCGGTAACCCCTGGTACTCGTTTCAGAGTAGGCGCTGACTATTCTGACGTAACAACTAATGTTCCTGAAAAATCATTAGTAGTTGGAAGCAACAAAAGATCGGGCGGTCGTAATAAATCCGGTAAAATGACTATGCGTTACATCGGTGGGGGACACAAGAAAGTATACCGATTAATAGATTTCAAACGCGATAAAAAAGATATCCCTGCAACAGTAGCTACAATTGAGTACGATCCAAACCGTACAGCACGTATTGCATTATTGCATTATGCTGATGGTGAGAAACGTTACATCATCGCTCCAGCTGGTTTAAAAGTTGGAATGACTGTAGTAGCAGGTGAAAAAGTTGCCCCAGAAGTAGGTAATACTATTCCATTAGCAAATATTCCATTGGGTTCTATCATCCATAACATTGAGTTGAACCCTGGTCAAGGTGGTTCAATCGCTCGTTCGGCTGGTACTTATGCGCAATTGTCTGCTCGTGATGGTAAATACGCTATTATTAAATTACCTTCAAGTGAAACACGTATGATCTTATTGACTTGCGTGGCTACAATCGGTTCGGTATCTAATCACGATAGAAGAATTGAAGTGTTAGGTAAGGCTGGTCGTAACCGTTGGTTAGGACGTCGTCCAAGAGTTCGTGGTGTAGCTATGAACCCTGTCGATCACCCTATGGGTGGTGGTGAGGGTCGTACCTCAGGAGGTCAGCCTCGTTCACGCACAGGTGTTTTAGCTAAAGGCTTCAAAACACGCGACAAGAAGAAAACATCGAATCGTTACATCATTGAGAGAAGGAAAAAATAATGGCTCGTTCAATTAAAAAAGGTCCTTATATCGATCACAACTTAGAAGGAAAAGTTCTTTCTATGAATGAAACTAACAAAAAGTCAGTTATCAAAACATGGTCTCGCAGATCAATGATTTCTCCTGATTTTGTTGGTCATACCTTTGCAGTGCACAACGGGAATAAATTTATCCCTGTTTATGTAACGGAAAACATGGTAGGTCACAAATTAGGCGAATTCGCTCCTACGCGTACATTCAGAGGCCACGCAGAAAAGAAAAAATAATAGGTAATGGAAGCAACAAAAAAACTTAAAAAGTCTGTTTTAATAAAACAGCGCAAAGAGCAAGAGAAAGCTCAAATAGGAGGAGCTTCTACTGCCAAATTATTAAATTGCCCTACTTCACCTCGTAAGATGCGTTTAGTAGTGGACTTAATTCGTGGCGAGAAAGTAGAGAATGCTTTATATATTTTGAAGCATACAAGCAAGGAAGCAGCAATCCGTGTAGAGAAATTATTATTATCTGCAATTAAAAACTGGGAAGCTAAAAACGAAGGTAAATCAGTTGAAGATAGTCAATTATACGTTAAAGAAGTATCAGTAGCAGGTGGTCGTCAATTGAAAAGATTACGTCCAGCTCCTCAAGGTCGCGGTTACAGAATTCGTAAACGTTCGAACCATGTTACTTTGATCGTTGACAGTAAATCTAACGTTGAACAAAACTAATTTATTGAGAAATGGGACAAAAAGCAAATCCAATAGGTAGCAGATTAGGAATCATCAGAGGTTGGGATTCTAATTGGTTCGGAGGAAAAAACTATGCCGATAAATTAGTAGAAGACGAAAAGATTAGAAAATATCTTTCTGTTCGTATAGCAAAAGGTGGTGTAGCAAAAGTTGTTATTGAAAGAACTTTAAAACGTATCACAGTAACTATTCATACAGCAAGACCTGGTATCGTTATCGGTAAAGGTGGTCAGGAAGTTGATAAGATTAAAGAAGAGTTAAAGAAAATCACTAAGAAAGATGTTCAAATTAACATTTTCGAGATCAAACGTCCTGAGTTAGATGCAAAATTAGTAGCTGAAGGTATCGCTAAGCAATTAGAGGCTCGTATTTCATTCCGTCGTGCAATGAAAACTACAATTGCTTCGACAATGCGTATGGGTGCTGAAGGTATCAAAGTAATGTGTTCTGGTCGTTTAGGTGGTGCTGAAATGGCACGTTCTGAGCAATACAAAGAAGGAAGAACTCCTTTACATACATTACGTGCTGATATCGACTATGCATTAGCTGAAGCATTAACTACTTACGGTAAAATCGGTATCAAAGTTTGGATCTGTAAAGGTGAGGTTTACGGTAAACGTGACTTATCTCCAAACATTGGTCAAGCTTCTGGTGTGAAAACGCGTGGTGGAAACGAAGGTGGTGCTGATCGCCGTGACAACCGTAAAGGTGGTCGTGGTGGTGACCGTCGTGGTGGAAACAATAATCGTGGTGGAAACAACCGTGGTGCAAAAAGAGATTAATTAATAATAAGATTTTAATATATCCCGTCTCTGGCGGGATTAAAATAGATAACGAACATGTTACAGCCAAAAAGAACAAAGTTCAGAAAGATGCAGAAAGGACGTATGAAAGGTAACGCTTCTCGTGGAGCAGAGTTAGCTTTCGGTTCATTCGGTATCAAATCATTGGAGGAAGCATGGATCACAAGCCGTCAAATCGAGGCAGCTCGTATTGCAGTGACACGTTACATGAAACGTGAAGGTCAAGTTTGGATCCGTATCTTCCCTGATAAACCTGTTACTAAAAAACCTGCAGAGGTACGTATGGGTAAAGGTAAGGGAGCTCCAGAATACTGGGTTGCCGTAGTCCGCCCAGGCCGTATGTTATTTGAAGCAGAAGGAGTATCTTTAGAAATTGCTAAAGAAGCTTTACGCCTTGCTGCTCAGAAACTTCCGGTTCAAACTAAGTTTGTTATACGTAGAGATTACGTAGAAGCATAAATCGTTGGTAATATCATTTTTTTAGCCTTAGGACCGTTACTCCTAAGGCTATATATAAACTAATGATAACCCAATATAACAACTGAAATAAAATGAAAAATTCAGAAATTTTAGAATTATCAACAGAGGATCTAGCTGCTCGTTTAGTACAAGAGAAAGCTGCCCTTAGCAAATTGAAATTTGCACATGCTGTTTCTGCAATTGAGAACCCTAATGTAATCAAAACGGCTCGTAGAGAAATCGCTCGTCTTAGTACGGAGTTGACTGCTCGTAAAGCTGCAGCTAAAAAAGAAACAGCCTCTGAGGCATAAATTAAAGTCGAAATGGAAAGACAATTAAGAAAAACAAGAATCGGCTTAGTAGTTAGCAATAAAATGGAGAAATCTATCGTAGTAAAGGTTGAGCGTAAAGTGAAACACCCTATCTATGGTAAATTCGTTAAAAAAACTACTAAATTTACTGCTCATGACGAAACTAATACCTGTGGTATCGGCGATACGGTATTAATTATGGAAACTCGTCCGCTGAGTAAGACTAAGAATTGGAGATTAGTAGAAATATTAGAAAGAGCTAAATAACATGGTACAACAGGAATCAAGACTAAATGTTGCTGATAACAGCGGAGCTAAAGAAGTTTTAGTAATCCGTGTGTTAGGTGGCACAGGTAAGCGTTATGCTTCGATAGGTGATAAAATTGTTGTTACCATCAAAAGCGCTTTACCTTCAGGAAACGTAAAAAAAGGTACTGTTTCTAAAGCTGTAGTTGTTAGAACTAAAAAAGAAATTCGTCGTAAAGATGGTTCTTATATTCGTTTTGATGACAATGCTGCAGTATTATTAAATAATAATGATGAACCACGTGGTACACGTATCTTTGGCCCAGTTGCTAGAGAATTACGTGAGAAACAGTTCATGAAAATTGTATCACTAGCACCGGAGGTTTTATAATTATGGCATACAAAAAAACAACAACAACTACACACAAAATCAAGATCAAAAAAGGTGATTTAGTGAAAGTTATCGCTGGTAACTCTAAAGGTGTTCAAGGAAAAGTATTGCAAGTTTTAGTGGATGCTAATAGAGCTGTTGTAGAAGGCGCTAATATCATCAAAAAACACACTAAACCAAGTGCGGCTAATCCTAATGGTGGTATTATTGAAAAAGAAGCAGCTATCCATATTTCTAACTTAGCTTTCATTGATCCTAAAACAGGAGCTCCTACACGTGTAGGTCGTAAAGTTAACGAAGATGGTAAAATTGTTCGTGTAGCAAAAAAATCAGGGGAGGAAATTAAATAATGACTTACGTACCAAGATTAAAAGTGAAATATGCGGAGGAAATCCGTACTGCACTTAAAGAAAAATTCCAGTATAAAAGTGTTATGCAGGTTCCTAAGCTTGAGAAAATCGTTGTTTCACAAGGTGTAGGTGCTGCTACTTCAGATAAGAAATTAATTGATAATGCTCTTTCAGAGTTAACATTAATTACTGGTCAACAAGCTGTTGCAACTAAATCGAAAAAAGATATCTCAAACTTTAAATTACGTAAAGGTATGCCTGTTGGTGCACGTGTTACTTTGCGTGATAACAACATGTATGAGTTCTTAGATCGTTTAATCGCTGTATCACTTCCACGTATTCGTGACTTCCGTGGTATCAATGATAAAGGTTTCGACGGTAGAGGTAACTACAACTTAGGTATTACTGAGCAAATCATTTTCCCTGAGATCAACATTGATAAAATCAACAAAATTCAAGGTATGGACATCACTTTCGTGACTAGCGCAGGAAACGATGTTGAGGCTTTAGAATTGTTGAAACAATTCGGTTTACCATTTAAAAATCAAAATACTAATAACAATGGCTAAGGAAGGATTAAAAGCTCGCGAAGTAAAACGCGCTAAATTAGTAGCTAAATTTGCTGACAAACGTGCTGCGTTAAAAGCTGCTGGTGATTATGCTGCATTAGATAAATTACCTAAGAATGCTTCTCCAGTTCGTTTACACAACCGTTGTAAATTAACAGGACGTCCTAAAGGATATATGCGTCAATTCGGTATCTCTCGTGTTACATTCCGTGAGATGGCGTTAGACGGTAAGATCCCGGGGGTTAAAAAAGCTTCTTGGTAATATCAAAAAAATAAGTAATTTTGCCCCAGCAAATCTTATATAAGATTTGCTAGGGTTTTTTACGTTAAAATTTATTAATCGATAAAAGGTCTGTCCCAAAGGTTGGGAAGGAAACCGTTGTCACAATTTTATATATAATGAATACAGATCCAATAGCGGATTACCTTACACGAGTAAGGAATGCCATTAAGGCCAACCACAGGGTTGTTGAAATTCCTGCATCGAACCTTAAAAAAGAAATTACTAAAGTTCTTTTTGATAAAGGTTACATTGCTAATTACAAATTTGAAGAGACTGGAGTTCAAGGCACAATTAAAATTGCTTTGAAATACAATCCTATTAGCAAGATCTCGGCTATTCGTACGTTGACACGTGTGAGTAAACCTGGTTTAAGAAAGTATGCAAGTGTTGAGACTATGCCTCGTGTTTTGAATGGTTTGGGTATCGCTGTTTTGTCAACTTCTAAAGGAGTTATGACAGACAAAGAAGCTCGCTTACAAAATGTTGGCGGTGAAGTTTTATGTTACGTTTATTAATCTAGGAAAATCACAAAGAAATGTCAAGAATTGGAAAAGCGCCTATCGCTATACCTGCTGGTGTAACGGTGACTGTATCTGACAAGAATTTAGTTACGGTAAAGGGCCCTAAAGGTGAATTAACACAACAAGTTGATCGTGACATTACAGTTGCTCAAGAAGATGGTAACATCGTTGTAACTCGTGCTACAGATCAAAAAAGACACAAAGCATTACACGGATTATACCGTTCTCTATTGAGCAACATGGTTGTCGGTGTAACTGAAGGATACAAAACTACTCAAGAATTAGTCGGTGTAGGTTACCGTGCAGCATGTACTGGTAATGTATTAGAGTTAACTTTAGGTTTCTCTCACCAGATTGTATTTATGTTGCCAAAGGAAATTACAGCAACAACTACTGCAGATAAAGGTAAAAATCCTACTATCACTTTAGAATCTATCGACAAACAATTAATCGGTCAAATTGCAGCGAAAATCCGCGGTTTCCGTAAACCAGAGCCATACAAAGGTAAAGGTATTAAGTTTGTAGGTGAAGTATTAAGAAGAAAAGCAGGTAAATCAGCTAAAAAATAATAACCATGGCAGGACATAAAGCATCTCGTAGAGAGAGAATCAAAAAAGGAATCAGAAAACACCTGGCTGGATCAACAGAGCGTCCACGCTTGTCAGTTTTTAGAAGTAATAAAGGTATCTACGCTCAGATTATTGATGATGTTGCAGGAAAGACATTAGTGTCAGCTTCTAGCACTTCAAAAGATTTTGCTGCTTCAGGCAACAAAGTTGAGCAGTCAAAAGCAGTAGGTAAATTGGTTGCAGAAAAAGCAGTTGCAGCTGGAATTAGTAAAGTAGTTTTTGACCGTAATGGGTACTTATACCATGGCCGTATCAAATCTTTGGCTGAAGGTGCTCGCGAAGGCGGTTTAGACTTTTAATCATAGAAGAAATGGCATTAAGCAATATAAAAAGAGTAAAATCAAGCGAGATTGAATTAAAAGATCGCTTAGTAAGTATCCAGCGTGTAGCTAAAGTTACTAAAGGTGGTCGTACTTTCAGTTTCTCTGCAATCGTGGTTGTAGGTGATGAAAACGGCATCGTTGGTTTCGGTTTAGGTAAAGCGAAAGAGGTTACTGAAGCAATTACGAAAGGAATTGATGACGCTAAGAAAAACTTAGTTAAAGTTCCTATTATCAAAGGTACTGTTCCTCACGCTCAATATGGTAAATATTCAGGTGGTTCAGTTTTGATTAAACCAGCAATCGCAGGTACAGGAGTTTTAGCAGGTGGTGCAATGCGTGCCGTATTAGAATCTGCAGGTATTAAAGACGTATTAGCAAAGTCATTAGGTTCATCTAACCCACACAACGTGGTAAAGGCAACTATTGACGCTTTAGCTAATATGCGTGATGCGTACACAGTAGCACAGCACCGCGGTGTCGATTTAAACAAAGTATTTAACGGTTAATTATCATGGCAAAAATTAAAATCACCCAGATAAAGAGCGTTATCGACAGAAGCGAGCGCCAAAAGAAAACTATTGAGGCATTAGGATTGAAAAGAATCAATCACTCAGTAGAAGTTGAAGCTACACCTGCTATTATTGGTATGGTGAGAAAAGTGAATCACTTAGTAGCAATCAGCACTATTTAATATTAGCATATGGAAAGGGCTTTAGGGTCTTTTCCATTACTTGCTATCAATCAATTTTTTAATAGTTAGGACCTGTTTAGTGAAAGCGAAGGCCTAACACAATTTAGTTTTAAAATGAACTTAAGTAATTTAAGACCTGCAAAAGGTTCCGTAAAAAATCGTAAACGTATTGGTCGTGGTACAGGTTCTGGTCGCGGTGGTACTTCTACACGTGGTCACAAAGGAGCAGGTTCTCGTTCAGGTCATAGTACAAAGATCGGTTTTGAAGGTGGTCAAATGCCTTTGCAACGTCGTGTGCCTAAATTTGGTTTCAAAAACTTAAACCGCGTAGAGTATAATGGTGTAAACTTAGATGCTTTGCAAGAATTAGTTGAGAAGCATAATTTGACTATTGTAACTTTGGAAGAATTAGTTGCTCATGGATTAGTAGCTAAGAAAGATAAAGTTAAGATCTTGGGTCGTGGTGAGTTGAAAGCAAAAGTTGAAGTTACAGCACATGCGTTCTCGGCTTCTGCTCAAGCAGCTATTGAAGCAGCAGGCGGTTCTATTGTTAAACTTTAATAAATGAAGAAACTAATCACAACCTTAACCAATATTTGGAAAATAGACGATTTACGTACACGTATTTTGAATACGTTGCTATTTCTTCTGATTTACCGTATTGGATGTCATATTGTATTACCTGGAGTTAATCCTCAAGCTTTGGCTTCCGGTCAAAAAGAAGGATTACTTGGGTTGCTAGATATGTTTGCAGGGGGGTCATTCTCTCGCTCAGCTATCTTTGCATTGGGTGTAATGCCTTATATCTCGGCATCCATTGTTGTTCAGTTACTGGGCATCGCGGTTCCTTATTTCCAAAAAATGCAGAAAGAGGGTGAAAGTGGTCGTACTAAAATGAATCAAATTACGCGCTATCTAACGTTAGCGATTACTTTGCTTCAAGCGTTTGCGTATGTTAGAACTCAAATTGAGCCTGCTGCGAAAACATTAGCAGATCCTATGTTCACTATTCTTACTGCAATAGTTTTGACAGCGGGTACTTTGTTTGTAATGTGGCTAGGAGAAAAGATTACTGATAAAGGTATTGGTAATGGTATTTCCTTGATCATTATGACTGGTATTATCGCACAATTGCCAAGTGGTATTACTGCGGAGTGGGTATCACGTATGAGTAAAGGTGGTGGTGGACCAATTCCATTATTATTGGAGTTTTTAGCTTTGTTCTTTGTCGTTGTATTTACAATTTTAATTGTACAAGGAGTTCGTAAGATTCCTGTTCAATATGCAAAGAAGATTGTTGGAAACAAACAAGTGGGTGGAGTAAGACAGTATATACCATTAAAGGTTAATGCTGCTGGTGTAATGCCAATCATTTTCGCGCAAGCGATTATGTTTGTGCCAATGAGTTTGGGTCAATTTTTCCCTAATCTTCAGTCTGATTTCTTAACATCGTTGAGTAACTATACATCTGTTGCTTATAATGTAACTTTTGCTGTTTTGATTATAGCATTTACATTTTTCTATACAGCAATTATGGTTAATCCTCAGCAGATGTCTGATGATATGAAGAAAAATGGTGGATTTGTTCCAGGTATCAAACCAGGTCTAGAAACAAGTAACTTTATTGATCGTGTGATTTCAAATATCACATTCCCGGGAGCAATTTTCCTTGCGATTATTGCTATATTACCTGCTATTGCAAGTTTATTCGGTATTAATAATCAATTTGCGCATTTCTACGGAGGTACGTCCTTATTGATTTTGGTAGGTGTTGTGTTGGATACTTTGCAACAAATTGAAAGCCACTTATTGATGCGTCACTATGACGGATTAATGAAAACTGGACGTATAAAAGGAAGAACTCCTGCGTCAGTTGAGGGTGTAGATCAGTCGGCAATTTAAATTCTTTAGATGTCTAAAGTATATTATAAATCAGAGGAAGAAATAGAGCAAGTGCGTTTGTCTGCAAATGTACTTTCGCAATTGCTTGGTGAAGTTGCTAAGGTTATTAAACCTGGTATCACCACCTTATCTCTTGATAAGTTAGCTTACGAGTTTATCCATGATAATGGTGGTACGCCTGCGTTCCTTAATTATCATGGATTTCCATACTCACTTTGTATTTCTGTTAACGATCAGATCGTTCATGGATTTCCAAGTGATTATATAATCAAAGATGGAGATCTTGTTTCTGTTGACGGTGGCGTAAATCTAAACGGTTTTATTAGTGATTCAGCCTACACTTTTGGTGTGGGTAATGTTACTGAAGGAGCGCAGCTGTTACTTGATGTAACAAAAGAATCTATGTACAAAGGCATAGAGCAAGCTGTAGCTGGAAAACGTGTTGGAGATATCGGTGCAGCTATACAGGAACATGTTTCTAAATATGGTTTTGGTATTGTACGAGAATTAGTTGGACATGGTGTCGGTTTTCATTTACATGAAAAACCTGAGGTGCCAAACTACGGTAAACGTGGTGCTGGTGCTAAGCTAGAGTCTGGTTTAGTTATTTGTATTGAACCAATGATCAACGCAGGAAAGGCAGGCGTGAAGTTTTGGGATGACGGATGGACAGTAAGTACTGTTGATGGTAAACTGTCGGCGCACTTCGAGCAAATGGTCGCTATTCGAAAAGGTGAACCCGATGTGCTGTTGACATTTGAACATGTAGAGAAAGTTTTAGGTGAAAAATAGTTGATTTTCAATTATTTTATATATCTTTGCACTCCTGTTTGCAGGCTATTTAACAAAATAATAATCAAGAATATATGGCTAAACAAGCCTCAATTGAACAAGATGGAATAATTAGAGAGGCACTTTCTAATGCTATGTTTAGGGTGGAATTGGAAAATGGGCATGAAATCATTGCTCATATTTCTGGTAAAATGCGTATGCACTATATCAAAATTTTGCCTGGGGATAAAGTTAAACTAGAAATGTCTCCTTATGATTTGACTAAAGGACGTATCACATACCGTTATAAATAACGGATTGGTAGTCTGATAGTGCAAGCTTTTGAAAATATTAAAATCATGAAAGTAAGAGCATCAATAAAAAAACGTAGCGCTGATTGTAAGATCATTCGTCGCAAAGGAAAAGTTTTTGTAATCAACAAAAAGAACCCTAAGTACAAACAACGTCAGGGTTAATTATTTAAAAATAATCGCTAAACATATATGGCAAGGATAGCAGGTATTGACTTACCTAAAAACAAAAGGGGTGTTATCGGCCTTACCTACATTTTTGGTATCGGTCGTACAACAGCAGAGCTTATCTTAGATAAGGCGGAAATCAGTCATGACATTAAAGTTCAAGATTGGAATGATGATCAGTTAGCAGCAATTCGTACTTTGATTTCTGATGAGATTAAAGTGGAAGGTGCTTTACGTTCTGAAATTCAATTAAACATTAAACGTTTAATGGATATCGGTTGTTACCGTGGATTACGTCACCGTAAGCATTTACCAGTTCGTGGTCAACGCACTAAAAACAACTCTCGTACTCGTAAGGGTAAACGTAAAACAGTTGCAAACAAGAAAAAGGCTACTAAATAAAAATTAAGAAATGGCTAAAACTAAAAAAGCTGCAAAAAAACGTATTGTTGTTATTGAGCCTGTTGGTCAAGCACACATCAATGCTACGTTTAATAATATCATTGTAACTTTGACTAATAATCAAGGTCAAACTATTTCTTGGTCAAGTGCTGGGAAAATGGGTTTTAGAGGGTCTAAAAAGAATACACCGTACGCGGCAGGACAAGCAGCAAATGACTGTGGAAAAGTTGCATACGATTTAGGTCTACGCAAAGTAGAAGTATTCGTAAAAGGACCTGGTGCTGGACGTGAGTCGGCTATCAGAACATTACAAACTGTTGGAATCGATGTGACTACTATCAAAGATATCACACCACTTCCTCACAACGGTTGTCGTCCTCCAAAACGTAGAAGAGTTTAATTAGGTTAAAGATAAGATTCATTAGCTAAAGGCTAATAGATACTTTAAGAGAAAAAAAATGGCTAGATATACAGGACCTAAGTCCAAAATTGCCCGTAAATTTAGAGAGCCGATTTTCGGCCCAGATAAAGCGTTAGAAAAAAAGAATTATCCTCCTGGACAACATGGAGCATCTAAACGCAGAGGTAAACAATCTGAATACGCTATTCAGTTGTTAGAAAAGCAAAAAGCAAAATACACTTACGGGGTGTTAGAGCGTCAATTCGCTAATTTGTTTGTTAAAGCTGCCTCAAAACAAGGTATTACAGGGGAGATCTTCTTGAAATTATTAGAAGCTCGTTTAGATAACACGGTATACCGTTTAGGTATTGCCCCTACTCGTTCTGCTGCACGTCAGTTAGTATCGCACAAACACATTACTGTTAACGGAGAATTAGTTAACATTCCATCATATAGCTTACGTCCAGGTGATGTAATCGCTGTTCGTGAGCGTTCTCAAACTCTTGAAACAATCACTGATTCAGTTGCTGGTAGAATCATCAACAAATACTCATGGTTGGAGTGGAATGCTAAAGAACTTACAGGAACTTTCTTAAGTTTTCCTGAGAGATCTGACATTCCTGAGAATATCAAAGAGAACTTAATCGTAGAGTTATACTCTAAATAATAAATAAAGTAGCAATATGCATAGTCCATTATGGATTATGCATATTCTATTGTATTGCAAGTATTATTACAAAAACTTTAAAAAGAAATAAATGGCAATTTTAGCATTTCAAAGACCGGATAAAGTTATCATGCAAAAATCTACAGATTTTGATGGTACGTTCGAATTTCGTCCATTGGAGCCTGGTTTTGGTGTAACCATTGGTAATGCTTTGCGCCGTATTTTATTGTCCTCATTAGAAGGATATGCAATTACGTCGATAAGGTTTTCAGGCGTTTCGCACGAATTTTCAACTATCAAAGGTGTAGTTGAAGACGTTACGGAGATCATTTTGAATTTGAAACAAGTTCGTTTTCAAAAAACTGGTGATCAAGGTGATAGCGAAAAGATATTTGTAGTAATCAATGGTCAAGAGCAATTCTCAGCTGGTGATATCACAAAATTCTCAAACAACTTTACAGTATTAAATCCTGATTTGGTTATCTGTAACATGGATAGCTCGGTTACAATTGAAGTAGAATTGAGCGTAGCTAAAGGTCGTGGTTATGTAAATGCTGATGAGAATAAAGTCGTTGATGGTCCTGTAGGATTAATCGCGATTGATTCGATCTTTACTCCGATTAAGAATGTTAAATTTACCATTGAGAACTACCGTGTAGAACAAAAAACTGACTACGAGAAATTGTTGTTAGATATTTCTACAGATGGTTCGATTCATCCAGAAGAAGCTTTAAAAGAAGCTGCTAAAATCTTAATTCAACACTTTATCTTATTCTCTGATGAGAATATGCTTCTTGAGTCTCAGACTAAAGAGGAAACTAAAGTTGTTGATGAAGAAATTTTACATATGCGTAAAATTTTGAAAATGGAATTAGTTGACTTAGATCTATCAGTTCGCGCATTGAACTGTTTGAAAGCTGCTGATATTCGCTCACTATCTGAATTAGTTACTTATGACGTAGCAGATATGTTGAAATTTAGAAACTTCGGTAAAAAATCATTAAGCGAAATCCAAGAATTGGTTAAATCGAAAGGTTTATCATTTGGAATGAACTTGTCTAAATATAAGTTAGACGAAGATTAATATATTAATAAGCGGCTTGTATATAATTCCCTCTGTGAAGAGACGGTATATACATTAAAATTAAATTAAAAATGAGACACGGAAAAAAAGTAAATCACTTAGGTCGTACTGACAGCCATAGAAAGGCAATGTTAGCTAACATGGCAACGTCATTAGTAAAACATAAACGTATTACAACAACTTTAGCAAAAGCAAAAGCGTTACGTAAATATGTTGAGCCTTTGATTACTAAATCTAAAAACGATACGACTCACTCTCGTCGTACTGTTTTCGCTTACTTAAAAGATAAAGAGGCTGTTACTATCTTGTTCCGTGAAATTTCGGAAAAAGTAGCTAATCGTCCAGGTGGTTATACACGTATTATCAAAATGGAAAATCGTTTAGGTGATAATGCTGAAATGGCATTCATCGAATTGGTAGACTATAATGAAATTTACGGTGCTAAAGCTGCTACTGAGAAAAAAGCAACTCGTCGTCGTGGTACTTCTAAGAAGAAAGCTGATACTACTGAAGAAGCTCCAGCTGAAACGGATGTTACTGCGTCTACAGAAGAAGAAAACAAAGACTAGTTCTTTAACTTTTTTAGATATAAAGCCTATCATGAAAATGATAGGCTTTTTTATTTTTAACGGATTTTTAGGAAGACTTAGCTATATTTGCAATGCATATCGGACTTATGTTTCTCATTTAATTATTTATTCATTATCAATGGACTTATTTAACGTTTATCCCATTAATCCAATCAATATTGTAAGAGCACAGGGCTCAACGGTGTGGGATGCCGAAGAAAATCCTTACTTGGATTTATATGGTGGTCATGCTGTGATTTCAATTGGTCATACGCATCCACATTATGTTCAACGTATCACAGAACAATTAAATCAAATTGGATTTTATTCGAATTCTGTGGAGATTCCTATTCAGCGTGAATTAGCTCGATTATTAGGTAAAGTTTCTGGGAAAGAGGATTATCATTTGTTTTTATGTAATTCAGGTGCAGAGGCAAATGAAAATGCGTTAAAGTTGGCTTCTTTTTATAATTCAAGAAAAAAAGTGATTGCTTTTTCAAAGGCATTTCACGGTCGTACATCTTTGGCAGTAGCTTGTACTGATAATCCAAGTATTATTGCTCCTGTCAATGAGACTGATAACGTCATTTTCTTACCTTTTAATGATGAAGATGCTTTATCTAATGCTTTCAAAAATTATGGCGAGGAAATTTCATCGGTGATTATTGAGGGTATACAGGGTGTTGGTGGCATAAGGGAAGCGTCTGTTTCATTTCTTCGTCTGATACGCAAACTCTGCGACCAGTATGCTTCTGTATTTATCGCTGATTCAGTACAGTGTGGTTATGGCCGTTCTGGTTTGTTTTATTCTCATGATTATGCTGGGATAGAAGCTGATATTTATACTATGGCAAAAGGTATGGGTAATGGTTTTCCTATCGGTGCAATTAGCATCGCTCCAAAATTTGTGGCAACATACGGTATGCTGGGAACTACTTTTGGCGGAAATCATTTGGCTTGTGCAGCCGCTGTTGCTGTCTTAGAAGTTATTCAACAGGATAGTTTAATTCAAAATGCAGCGACTGTTGGATCTTATTTAATTGAAGAATTACGCAAGTTTGATCAAATTTCTGAAGTAAGAGGAAGAGGGCTGATGATAGGTATTGATTTACCTAGTGAATTAGCGCATGTAAGGAAAGATCTGTTGGAAAAGCATAGAATATTTACAGGTGAAGCAAAGCCTACTGTAATACGCTTATTGCCCGCATTAAATACAACAAAAGAAATGGCCGATCAATTTTTAACGGCTTTTACAGAAATTTTGGAAGGTTAGTTTTTTGAATAAGATAAATATATGAAAAAGTTTTTTTCAGTTAAAGATGTTGCTAGTGTTTCTGAAATAGTTAGAGAAGCAATGGAGTTGAAAGCTAATCCTAACACTTTGGAAAGTTTGGGCAAATACAAAACATTGGGTCTGGTATTTTTAAACCCAAGTTTGCGCACACGTTTAAGTACTCAAAAAGCAGCTATGAATTTAGGAATGAATGTCATGGTTATGAATATGGATAAAGATGGCTGGGCATTGGAGACTCAAGATGGTGTCGTAATGAACGGAACTACTGTTGAACATATCCGTGAGGCCGCAGCGGTAATGGGTGAGTATTGTGATATTTTGGGCTTACGTTCTTTTCCTAAATTGAAAAATAGGGATGAGGATTACTCTGAAGATTTATTTAATAAGTTTATCGAATATTGTGGTGTTCCAGTTGTGTCTTTGGAAAGTGCAACCCGCCATCCTTTACAGAGTTTAACTGATATTATAACAATAAGTGAATATAAAGTCACAGAAAAACCAAAGGTTGTTTTAGCGTGGGCACCACATGTAAAAGCTTTGCCACAAGCGGTACCAAATTCTTTTTCAGAGTGGATGTGTCAAGCGCAGGTTGAAGGCCTGGTTGATTTCACTATAGTACATCCAGAGGGATATCAATTGTCTGAAGAGTTTACTGAGGGTGCGAAGATTTCAAATGATCTAGATCAGAGTCTCAAAAATGCAGATTTTGTTTATGTAAAGAATTGGTCTTCTTATGAGGAATATGGTGAAGTATATCCAGTTACTGAAAATTGGTTAATTGATAATGAGAAATTAGCGTTAACAAATGACGCAAAGGTTATGCATTGCTTACCAGTAAGACGTGATTTAGAATTATCCGCAGAGGTACTTGATGGGCCTAATTCTTTAGTCATTAAGGAAGCTGGTAATCGTGTATGGGCTGCACAGGTTGTTTTAAAACGTATGCTTGAAAGCTTAGAAAAAAATAAATAGGTCTGTAAATAAATTATTTTGGAAGATTTAGAGAGAAAGATGTCAAATAGTGGCCTTAATATTATAAAAATTGGTGGCAATATTATCGATGATGAAGTATTGTTAGACTCATTTTTGGAAAAATTTGCGGCTTTGCCTGGCAAAAAAATCTTAGTGCATGGAGGAGGAAAGATTGCGACACGTATTGCAACAGATTTGGGAATTGAAGCTAAGATGGTGGAAGGTAGAAGAATTACAGATGAAGCAATGTTGCGGGTTGTTACAATGGTGTACGCGGGTTTAACTAATAAAAATATTGTTGCAAAGCTTCAAGTTTTACAATGTGATGCTATTGGTTTAAGTGGTGCGGATGGAGGTACAATTAAAGCAATAAAGCGACCTGTTAAAGATATTGATTACGGCTTTGTCGGGGATATTTTGCACGATTCTGTCAATACTGCTTCTATTAAGAAATTTTTGGAAGCGGGATTTGTTCCTGTATTTTCTGCAATAACTCATAATGGTTTAGGACAACTTTTAAATACCAATGCAGATACTATCGCATCAGCTTTAGCTGTTGGGTTGTCATCATTATATGATACATCTCTGGTATATTGTTTTGAAAAAAATGGTGTACTTAAAGATATCAATGATGAACAGTCTGTAATTAATTCAATCCGTGCCGACGAATTTTTACAGTTAAAGAAAGACGGTGTTATTCATGATGGAATGGTACCAAAATTGCAAAATGCATTCGATGCTATACAAAAAGGTGTTCGGAATGTGTATATTGGTCATGCCAATAATTTGCACTTATTCCAACAGGGCCAATTTGGCACTTGTTTGACCTTAAAATAGAACTTGAATCATGAAAAGAATTACCATTATCGGAACAGGGAATATTGGTTTGTCTCTTGCAAAAGGATTAGTAAAAAATCAGTTTTGTAATGCAGATCAAATCACTTTAACAAGACGTAATATTAAAGCCTTAAATCAAGAAAGGGAAGATGGTTTTGTTGTTACAGATAGTAATATCGAAGCAGTTAGAGATGCCGATATTATTGTCTTTGCAATTTTACCACAACAATTACGAAAAGTTTTGGAAGAAATAGCTCCGATAGTTCAAGGTTCTAATCAGGTTTTTGTATCTGTTGTATCTGGGGTAAGTTGCGTTGATATAAAAGAAGTTCTTGGTGTAAATGCATTGGTCGTAAGGGCAATGCCAAATACAGCAATTGCAATTGGTCAGTCGATGACATGTATTGCAACTGATAATGCACCTTCAGATATTGTGAAGGATGTAGAAGTTATGTTCGAAACGGTGGGCGCAGTTGTAGTTATTAACGAAGATTTAATGACTTCTGCTACTGCATTATGTGCTTGTGGTATTGCTTTTTTCTTGAGAGCTATACGAGCAGCTTCACAGGGTGGAGTAGAAATTGGTTTTCATGCGCATGATGCTCTTAAAATGGCTGTTCAGACAGCAAAAGGTGCCGCAGATTTATTATTGCAAACTCAATCACATCCTGAAAGTGAAATTGATAAGGTAACTTCGCCTAAGGGGTGTACTATTGCAGGGCTTAATGAAATGGAACACCATGGTTTCAGTTCCGCATTTATTAAAGGAATAAAATTGTCTGCACAAAAAGCTGGAGGCCTCTACAATGAATAATCGAGTTCAGTTATTTGAAGAAAGTTTAGCCTTATTAAAGTCTTTAATACGTACCCCTTCTTTTAGTAGAGAGGAAGAAGAAACTGCAACGATAATAGCACAATTCTTTACTGCGAAAGGAATTGTTCCCTACAGAAAAGCAAATAATATTTGGGTTTATAATAAATGGTATAGTACCGATAAACCTACGATACTGTTGAACTCACATCATGACACTGTAAAACCAAATACTGGTTATACAAGAGATCCATTTTCTCCAGATATAGTAGATGGAAAGCTTTATGGATTAGGAAGTAATGATGCAGGTGGATGTTTGGTTTCTTTGATTGCAACTTTTCTACATTTTTATGAAGACAAAGATTTAAAATATAATTTTTGTTTAGCAGCTACTGCTGAAGAGGAAATCTCCGGTAAATGTGGAATTGAATCAATTGTTTCAGATTTAGGAGCTTTAGATTTTGCTATAGTAGGAGAACCAACTTTAATGGATTTAGCGATCGCAGAAAAGGGCCTAATGGTATTAGATTGCACTGCTCATGGCATATCAGGCCATGCTGCACGAGATGAGGGAGAAAATGCTTTATATAAGGCATTAGCAGATATCGAATGGTTTAGATCCTACCAGTTTGAGCGTGAATCAAATAAATTAGGACCCATTAAAATGTCCGTGACCATGATTCAGTGTGGTGTTCAACATAATGTTGTTCCCGCAACTTGCGATTATGTTGTCGATGTTAGAACAACAGATGCATACAGTAATGAAGAAACATTAGAAATAATAAAACTACATGTACAATCTGATGTCCATGCTCGTTCAACACGTTTAAATTCATCTTCTATTCCAGAAGATCATCCTCTTGTTTTGTCAGGTGTTAGTCTTGGAAAAAAGACTTATGGCTCTCCTACAATGAGTGATCAAGCATTGTTGCGGATACCTTCTGTGAAGTTAGGACCGGGCTTCTCCGGACGATCGCATATGGCCGATGAGTTTATTTTCTTGGATGAAATTAGGAAAGGCATTGACGATTATATTAATATTTTAGAAAAAATCGTATAAACAAAAAAGCACAAAATATATTTTGTGCTTTTTTGTTTATACGATTAATAATTTAGACTAGACTAAACTAATCTGTCTTTTTATACTCTCTTCAAGAGATATAATAGTCTCAGTACGCTGAATTCCTTGTACAGATTGTATATCTTCATTTAATACTTTACGCAGGTGTACTGTATCGCGACAGATTATTTTTGCAAAAATACTATATTGTCCCGTGCAGTAATGTAATTCAACGACTTCTTTAATTTCTTTTAATTGAGCAACAGCATCAGAGTATTGAGATCCTTTTTCAAGGTAAATCCCTAAGAAGGCAGTGATATCGAAACCAACTTTCTGAGGATTAATAATTAAGTTGGATCCTTTAATAATACCTAGTTCTTCCATTTTTTTCATGCGTACATGTATAGTGCCACCAGATACAATTAACTTTTTTGCTATTTCTGTATAAGGAATAGACGCATCATTCATCAAAATTGATAATATCTGAATATCAAGATTGTCTAAATCGTAATTAGAATAGTTGTTTTCCATTAAAAGTGCTGTTATTAATTAAGTTAACCCAAACCGATAATTTATTACCAAATAGTCGTATCGGATTAAATTTTTAAATTTTTCAAAAATACTAAGATTTGTTGGTTTATGTATGTAAATTTAGTAAAAATTTTATATACATATTGTTAATGTGATATTTAAGTAACAAATTTTGTATAGATTTTTATTGATATTAGCATTTGATTTTAAAAAGATATTTATGGAAATAGAAGATGTTAAAATTTCAAGGAAGAAACCCATTTTTGCTGTAGGAGAGGGATTACATAAATACTTGAGACTATATCAACGTGATGCAAAGCTTCCTATTATGTATAAGGATCTTTTATCTTTTACTGAAACTATACCTGTATTGGATAAATACGGTAACGACACTTTTTGGGAAACGCCATTATATCCACCATATCTTATTGATCATTTATATGAAGGTTTGAAAGTAATATATGCTAAATTAAAGGCATCGGGTAATACCCGTATTGTGCAACATAAGTATATTGATCGTGTTGAGTATTGTGCGTTTGGCAATACAAGGCCTTTTCGAATTCGTATTGTAAACCGACTGAATGATGTTTATGATTATTTTTATATTAAGCAAGCTGATGCATCTCGTATTTATGGCTTAGAATTGGAGGAAATCTTATCGCCAAATCAGGTAAATTATATGGTCGATAATGAAACTTTGGTTGAGGAACATATTGTTGGAATCCCTGGTGATACTTTTGCCAAGCAACGGATGTATACACCAGATTATAATCTAACACGTATTTCTAAGGAGTTTGTTAAATTTAACGAACGTTGCATAATTACTTTGTTAGGTGATATGCGCGCTTATAATTTTGTCGTACAAATAACTCCAGATTTTGACGATTTTCAATTCAGAATTCGAGCTATTGATTTTGACCAGCAATTTTATGAAGGCAATCCAAAAGTGTACATGCCACAATTTTTCAAAGAAAACTTTCCTTATGTGAAACTTTCAATGGAACATTTGACAGAAAAAACGGTTTCTCAATATCAACAAGAAGAGCGATCATCTATTGTACATCGTGTACGTAGTGAAAGGCATCGGATCGCTGATCTTAGGGACGCATCAAAAACCCAACAGTTATCGACAGAGGAAAATATAAAACAATTGCGTGAAGCTTATGCAATTTCTCATTCAAGTGAACAGTATTTGAAGTGTAAATCGATGACTGATATTGTTGAATTAAATGTGAAAAATGTTATAAGGCAAGTACAGCTATAATTACTTGATTCTTTTTTCATTATCTTTTACAAATGCACTCCAACCACTGTAACTTTTGCCAGTTTCGGAGGTCGCATTTTTTTGAAAGGAATGACAAACAGCAACAGCTAATCCATCTGTTGCGTCTAAAAATTCAGGGCTTTCATTAAATTTTAATAATGATTTGAGCATGCCTGCTACTTGCTCTTTGGTTGCATTTCCATTTCCAGTTACTGATTGCTTTATTTTTCGTGGAGCATATTCAAATATAGGAATATCAAAATTTAATGCGGCGGCCATAGCGACACCTTGTGCTCTTCCTAATTTCAACATTACTTGTATGTTTTTTCCATAAAATGGAGCTTCTAATGCAACACTGTCCGGTTTATATTCCTCTATTAAAGCAGTAGTTTTTTTAAATATACGTTGGAGTTTCAGAGCATGGTCATCAAGATGCCCCATTTTCACGACTCCCATAGTAATGAGACTGATATTGTTTCCTTGTTCACGTATGATTCCGTAACCTAGAACAGCTGTTCCGGGGTCAATACCTAAAATAATTCTCTCTTTTGCTTTCTCCTTCTGCATGTGCAATATTACATTTTTTATTTCGTAACGATTCAAAAATGAAGATGTAATGGATACTAATATTGCCATAAAATAACTTTAGCTTTGATTAATATTTAGTAACATTGTGTCCAAAATTGATAAATGCTAACAAAGGTTCAAAAAAAATATAGCGGGATATTGATAAAAATTGCGGTACTAGCTTTTGCTGGATGGTATATTTATCAACAATTATCCGATCCTAAAAATCTTCTGAAGTTTGAAACATTAATCGCAGGTATAGATCCTCATTATTTCTGGTTGACATTTAGCTTAATCGTGTTCTTGATGTTTGTTAATTGGATGCTTGAAGTTGTAAAATGGCAATATTTGGCTATTAGAATTGAAAGAATATCTTTTGGACGTGCATTTCAATCGGTATTTAGTGGATTAACATGGGCTATTTTTACTCCAAATAGGATTGGTGAATATGGAGGTCGTGTTTTGTTTTTGAAACCTGAAAATCGAGCAAAAGGTGCTATAGCAATGGGAGTTGGGTTATTTGCACAACTTGTATTAACCAGTATAGCTGGTGCTTTAAGTATTGCTTGGTTTGCATGTACTTATATGGATACTCCGGTTTCTATAGAGTTTGGAATTTGGTTATTAGCAATATTGTATGCGACAGGTTTTTTAGTACTTTATTTTAATGTGCATTGGATTGATTTATTGGTTGGTCGAATTAAATTTCTAGAACGTATCAAACCTTTCTTTTCTATTTTGGAAGAGTATACTTTTAAGGAATTGCTTGTTGTCATATTGATATCGTTGGCAAGATTTATCATTTTTACTTCTCAGTACATTATTTTAATGTTGGTCATTTTACCAGAATTACCATTCGTGGCAATGATTTTGATGATATTTATTCTTTTCTTTGTGCAGGCCGCATTACCGACATTGGATATTTTTGATTTTAGTGTAAGAAGTTTTGTTGCAGGTAATCTTTATAGTTATATCACAAACCAAGAACTAGCCGTGATGGCAATTGTTTCTTGTATTTGGTTCGTTAATTTGATACTTCCAGCTGTTTTAGGTTCTATTTTTGTTTTGAAAATAAATTTTTTTGGTGATTCTAAGTCTTAGTTTTATTACGATAATATTGGCGATTGTGTATATCGCTCTGGTTCTGTATATGCGGAAAGGTTGGTTTGAAATACCAACTGTAATATCGAACTGTTTACCGGTCAAACGTATTTCTATTATTATAGCTGCACGTAATGAAGAGAATGGTATAGCACGTACTATTGATGCTGTACTTAATCAAAAATTTCCACCTGAACAGTTTGAATTAATTGTAATCGATGACCACTCTACTGATCGGACAAGTGATGTTGTATTGTCCTACGCGCACAGAGGAGTACAATTAATTCAGTTGAATGAGAGAAATAAATTGAATTCATATAAAAAGCTTGCTATAGCGAAGGCTATTGATTTATGTACAGGAGAGATCATTGTTACAACTGACGCTGATTGTCGGATGGGTGAAAATTGGTTAATGACAATCATTAGCTATTTTGAAACTCAAGACTTATATCTTTTATCTTCACCTGTAGTGTATTCAGAAGAGAAATCATTTTTTGAAAGACTTCAAACACTTGAGTTTTTATATTTAATAGGCTTAGGCGCAGCAGGTATTGGTAATAAAAATCCGACAACTTGCAACGGAGCAAATTTGGCATATCGCAAGGATATTTTTTATGAAATGGGTGGATTTGCCGGTATCGATGAATTAGCATCTGGTGATGATGAATTATTTTTGCATAAAGTTGCTGCAAAATATCCACATAAAATAGGATTCTGTAAATCTACGGATGCAGTGGTTTACACCGATGCTAAGCCTACAATTAGGTCATTTATAAGTCAGCGGAAGCGTTGGGCTTCTAAGAGTACAAAATATAAAAATAAAGCAATTGTGTTACTCGGAATCACAATTTGGTTATTCAACTTTTGTATGCTTACCTGTCTTATCGTAGGTTTATTTTATCATTATTCCTATCTTTTTACTTTTTTGGTTGTATTAATCGCTAAAATCATAGTTGAATATCTATTTATACAACCCTTAACTCAGTTTTCAAAGAGAGAGGAGTTAATGCGGTATTTACCAATTCTTTCCTCGTTACATATTATATACCTCGTGTATATTGGTATACTTGGTAATATTGGTAAATATGATTGGAAAGGTCGGCAGGTTAAATAATCTAACCATTTTTGACTTTTAAACGGATCTTCTGTTCAGCTTCTAATACTATTTCTTCCAAAGTTTTATCAGTTTTATCAATAGGATCTAAAACTTCCCAGCTCATTTTGACAAAGGGTGTAAAAGGAAATAAGCCATTTTTAGTCATTTCATATGAACCATTTATTGCGATAGGAACAATTAGTGCATTGGGATTTTTCTTTAATAATGTAGCTATTCCGCCAACATGAAAAGGCTTCATTTTACCATCTCGAGTGCGAGTACCTTCCGGGAAAATAAAAGCTGACCAGTTTTTGGTCTTCATATTATTTGCAAGTTTTAATATTTCACCGATAGACTGTTTTGAGTCCTTACGGTCAATATTTGCCGCCCCACCATGTTTCAAATTGAAGGAAATACTTGGAATTCCCTTCGCTAGTTCTATTTTTGAAATGAATTTTCCATGAAATCTTCGCAGAAAATAAATCATAGCCGGTATATCAAATGTACTTTGATGATTTGCAACGAAAACAATGGGCTGTCCGGTTGGAATGTTTTTATTATCAGTAAAAGATATCGTATTAAACAGCAAAATATTGCAATAGGTGAGAAAGAAATTAAGAATATCGACACTCTTTTTATGTGCTGTATATCCGCCAAACTTTAGGCTCAACCATTGTATAGGGTGAAAAACTAAAAGGCACAAGGCAAAAAAGAAATAAAAAATGGGTGTCAGAATAAATCCAATAATCTTCTTCATGTTTAAATCTAATAATTATTTACAGCAAATATAATTATTAATATACTTTACGAATAATTATTGATCGCTCATATTTTAAATTATGTTTAATAATACTTTTATAAAGTTTATATTATTATTAATAATATTTATATTTATAGAAGAGATGAAAAAATTTCCAAACGTATGCCCTAGCTGTGATACCAAATTAGATGTCAGTAAATTAACTTGTTCTTCATGCAATACTGAGGTTAGCGGTAAATTTATGTTGCCAATTTGGACGCAATTAACTCTTGAGGAACAGGATTTTGTACTTGAGTTTTTATTAAACTCAGGCAGTCTGAAAGAGATGGCAAGTCAATTAGGCAAGAGTTATCCTACCGTAAGAAATAAGTTAGATGATCTTATTGATAAGTTATTGGGTTTAAAAAATAATGATTAGTATGGTTTTTAAAGAGAAACAGTCTTTTTGGAGTTGGTGGATGGTGATTTTGATCGTCTTTTTATTATTATCGACTTTAAATTATGAATGGAATGATATAAAAGATGGTAATTTCAAAGAATTAAGTGTAAATCCTGGGTTTTGGATTATTGCTGTTATTATTATTATATTTTCGTTCATTAAATTAAAAACAACAATAAACTCTCAAGGAATTATGATTCACTTCTTTCCCTTTCTATTGAAAAGTAAATTTATTCCTTGGTCAGAAGTAGCACAGGTTTCTGTAAAGGATTATAATCCTATATACGACTATGGAGGTTGGGGGTATCGCATTGGAAGAAAAGGTAAAGCCTATAGTACCAAAGGATCACATGGGTTGGAATTGATCTTTAAAAGCGGGTCTAGACTTTTGATAGGTACCCAAAAGAAATGCGAACTCAATACGATCATTTCTAAGGTTAATCAAGAAATTTTAAATAAGGACTATGAATAAAATACTTTTAAATCCATTTGATAATCTTTCGGAGACAAAACTTTTATCTATTGGTCTTATTTGATTTATAATCGGCACTTTTGTAGCTTGTTTTTAGGAGATTCCTTTCCTGGGATGATGAGTTTTAAATTTAACGAGGCTAGCTTTTTACAATTATAATATCACAATATCTTAACAACATCTTTATTTTCAATCATTATATTTCTACTTGGAAAAATATTGAATTCGAGTCTGAGATTTATAGATATGCTAATAACCGTATTGGTTGCAAGGTCTGTCATTTATGCTATGGCTTTATTAAATACAACTAAATGGCTAAACCCGATGGTAGATTTAATTTCCAGAATGTAGTAAATCCATTGGGTAACCAAAATGTTGATAAAGCAGATTGAATTATCCCTTTTTTGGTGTTATTCTCAGCCTTTGCTTGCTGATCTCTTTCTTCTATTTACTTATTTAAAGGATTTCTTACTGTTATAAATAGAAAAAAATTATAATGGCTTGATTTTGGTACTTGTTGTAATGTTAATGGAAGCTTTATCTTCTTTATTCTCTTTTATTACATATAATGATTAAAAAAATAGTTGGTACATTTCTCCTGTTGTTTATAACAATAACTGCTTTTTCCCAAACTTTCGTAGGGGACTGGAAAGGTAATTTGCAAGTAGGACATTCCAGTTTGGTTTTTATAATTCATTTATCTCAGGAAAATGGTGTATGGAAGGCAACAGCGGATAGTCCAGATCAGGGAGCTTTTGGCATTCCCGCGAAGGCAAACGTTAATGGTAACGGAATCGAAGTACTGATTGAAGGAGGAATTAGTTATATCGGGAAAATGGAACAGGATGATTTAATAGGTGGTGAGTTTCAACAAGGGACATTTCGAGCCAAGTTAGATCTTATGAAAATAAAGGTAACCCCTAATAATATCAAGACAATAAGATCTCAACGTGTTTTTCCTCCTTATTCATACGATACAGTAGATGTCAATTTTAGAAATAAATATGATGATGTCCTATTAAGTGGCACCTTAACCACACCTAGACAAAAAGGTAAATTCCCTGCAGTAGTTTTAGTGACAGGAAGCGGTCCCCAGGATCGCAATGAAACATTAATGGGACATGAACCTTTTAGAATATTATCAGATTTTTTAACAAAAAATAATATTGTTGTTCTTCGCTACGACGATCGGGGGGTCGGACTGTCAAAAGGAAGTTTTATAAATGCCTCAATTGAGAATTTCAGTAAAGACGCAATGGCAGCAATAGATTTTCTAAAGGAAAGACCAAATGTAGATCCCGGCAAAATTGGTATTATCGGGCATAGTGAGGGTGGTTTAATCGCAGAATTGTTGGCTGGACAAAAATTTCCGGCGCTTTCTTTTATTGTTTCTTTAGCAGGTCCAGCCATTCCTATCGACTCTCTAATGGTATCACAGCTATATCGCATTGGTAAAGTAGCAGGCATGTCAGAACTAGCATTATCACATGCCAAAGAGATTAATAAAAGGAATTTTGAGGTTGTTAAAAGTAATAGGCCGCATATGGAGGCTATGGCAATGATTCTTGATAATATGAAAATAGATCCAGCACAATTGAATTCATCGAGTAAATTGGAATTAGAGACACTCTTGTTGCCATCTTATAGATATTTCATGCGGATTGATCCCATTCCTTTTATTAAAAAAATTACAGTGCCGGTTTATGCCGCATTTGGGAATTTAGATGTTCAGGTTCCTGCTGACCAAAATCTAAAAAGTTTAAAGAATAATCTACCATATAATCCAAAAACAGTTCTAAAGAAATATGAAGGATTGAATCACTTATTTCAAAAATCGACAACTGGGGCTGTTTCAGAGTATGAGCATATTAGTGAAACCATGAATAGTGAAGTCTTGAATGATTTAGTTAAATGGATAAAAAGCTTATAATAGTAACCTGTAGTTAGTATTATTTAAGTGACATCATCTCTATTTTAGTAAAAGTACGATAACGTTGTAAATTGGTTTTCTGTGATGCAACAGCATTTTTTTGCTCAATATTAACTTCTATGTAGTTTTCTAGTAAAGTCAATTCTTCTTTGTAATACAATTAGGTTTATATCTTTGTTTTACACTCCATCATCATGTTTATGATGGATACTATTGAACAAAACCTTTATTTTATTATTATGAATTTCAAGGCAATCGTCACCTTATTTTTCTTAACAATTTTAACCTCAGTTTCCTTTTCTAGAGAAGTTATTTCTTTCAATCAAGATTGGGCTTTCAAAAAAGGCCCCTTTACTACAGATCTCTTACAGTATGGGAATGTTTTTTCTGGAACATGGCAATCTATAGCTGTTCCTCATACATGGAACTCAAAAGATATGCAAGTACGTAATGATCGATTTACATCTAATGAAAAATTTTATGTGGGAGATGCCTATTATCGTAAAACTTTTATTCCCGAATCTTCTTGGAATGGTAAGCGCATTTTTATAAAATTTGAAGGTGTAAATACTAACACAGAAGTTTACATTAATAATTCACCGTTGCCTGCGAAGAAGGAAAAGGGAAATGTAGTTTATGATGCGTCAGCTATAAATGGTAATTATCAGATTGTGGGAAGACATCAAGGGGGCTATTCAGCATTCGTGTTGGAATTGACTAATTTGTTGAAATTTGGAGTTGAAAATGAGATTCTTGTAAAAGTTAACAATGAAGCAACTCCACAAGTAATACCAGTCAATCATACGCTATTCCCTATGTATGGTGGTATTTATCGTCCGGTTGAACTTATTGTGACGGATAAGATTAATATTGCAGTATCCGATTATGCTTCTTCAGGAGTATATATAAGTCAAAAGGACGTTAATAAAAAAAGTGCATCAATAAATTTAAAAGTGAAACTTGAAAATAAAAATCATGACGCAAGAGATTTACAAGTGGTGTCAACGATTTTTGAACAAAACGGCGCTGTGAAAGCCAAGAATATAAAAAAATATCGTTTACTTCCGCAGGGTAGACAAGAAGTAATGCAAGACTTTAATTTAACAAATCCACATTTATGGCAAGGTCTGGAGGACCCATATCTATATAAAGTAGTTACACAGCTTGTTGATGGAAATACTGTACTAGATGAAGTGATTCAGCCTCTAGGTTTACGAAAATTTGAATTAAGAACAGGAGAGGGATTCTTTTTGAATGATATTAAGTATCCAATGTATGGAGTAACAAGACATCAGGATCGATGGGGAAAGGGTTCCGCGTTATCAAATGCTGATCATGATGAAGATTTGGCTATCATCAAGGAAATTGGAGCAACTACTATTCGATTAGCTCACTATCAACAATCTGCATACTTCTATGAAAAATGCGATAGTATTGGATTTATTGTTTGGGCAGAAATCCCATTTGTTAATCGTGTAACGACCTTAGAGGAAGCAAATGCAAAACAGCAATTGACAGAACTTATAAGACAAAACTATAATCATCCTTCTATTTATACATGGGGTCTCCATAATGAGGTTTATACGCCTAATGCGTACACAATCGAGTTAACAACAAAATTAAATGATTTAGCTAAGACCGAAGATCGATATCGCTATACGGTGCAAGTGAGCGGCTATAATGTCATCAACCATGCTGTAAATAATAATGCAGATATACAGGGAATCAACCATTATTTCGGATGGTATAATGGTGTTATTCGTGATGTTGATAAGTGGGCAGATCAAATCTCGAAAGATTTTAAAGATTATAAAATTATTTTTTCAGAGTATGGAGCCGAGGCTAATCCTAGTCATCAACAAGAGGTTGTTGGAGATGTAGGTAATCAATGGGCGAATCCAGCATTTTTTCCCGAAGAATTTTCCACAAAGTTCCATGAAATACATTGGGGAACGATTAAAAGACATCCGATCTTTTTGGCCTCTTATCTTTGGAATACATTTGACTTTGCTACTCCGATTACAGCACTCAATGTTGAACCAAGGAATTACAAAGGATTGGTTACGTTTGATAGAAAACTCAAGAAAGATCCTTTTTATTGGTACAAAGCTAACTGGAGTAAAGAACCTGTATTATATCTGACACAAAGACGTGTTATTGAGAGAGTAAACGAGATTACTCCGGTGACAGTCTATTCTAATTTAGGTAAACCTACTTTGTTGGTCAATGGTGTTGAAGAAAAGAACTTTGTTATCGGAGAAACTGATGTCCATTATATTTTTCAAAATGTTAAATTGAAAGAAGGGGATAATATTATCCAGGTAAAAGCATCAAGGAAAGGTCAACAATTTGAAGATAAGATTACTTGGCATTACTTGAAAGATAACCCAAAGGCAATCAGTAAAGATGGACCGAAATCCAATAAAAATGAACATATTGGTTTATAAAAAAGCATCTTTTTGCAATGCCCCCGAAAAGTTAAACACTTTCTGGGGGCACGCTACTTTTGAGACTTTTTTATTAAGGAGTTGTTAATGCTACAGGTAGAATCTTACCATTATAATATTGATGTCCATTTTGGGCAAATTCCGCAATATATCTTCCCATCTCAAAAGCGAGTTTACCAGCTTCTATTCCTGGAAAAGCTGCTTCAAACATTTCAGTTTGTGCAGATCCAAGAGCAAGGCAATTTACGCGGATACCTTTATCCTTAAATTCTTCAGCCAAGCACTCTGTTAATACTGCCAAAGCTGCTTTACTAGAAGAATAAGCCGCTAAGCCACTAAACTTGGAAGAGCCTTGAAAACCGCTCATACTTCCTATATTGAGAATATGAGATCCTTCGGGCATTAAAGGGACGATATGTTGAATCATATTAGCATGTGCCAATACATTGGTTTGAAACATCGATGCAATTTCTTCCAATGAACTATCCATAAAAGGTTTATTGATAAGCACTCCTGCATTATTGATCAGGATATCTACCTGTTCAAATTTTGATTTGATAAATGGTAATAAAGTTTGATAATCATCATAAACAATATCAAACTGAGCTGGATATAAATTACCCCCGTCGAAATTCAAATCCTTAGCAATTTCGTGAAGGCGCTTTAGTTTATCTGCAGATCGAGCAAGTGCGATAACATTATTTTCTTTTTTTGCCGTGAGATCCAAAACAGCTTCAAACCCAATTCCACTGCTTGCTCCTGTTATTATAATATTTGCCATGTTTATTTATTTAATCTTCCGTCTGAGATTCTTCTATTTCTTTAACAGATGGTAATTTTTCGGTCCCTAAAGCAGAGGGATGAAATATGTAGTACGAACCAGTAAAGGCCATGAATGCCGATATAATATAAAATAGTAGACTAATCAAGACAGCTAAATGTGAATCAAGGTGAAAAAAATTAGCTCCCCACATATAAACTAGCTCTCGCATACCCAATCCTCCAACGGAAAATGGAATTATTGCCACTAATGAAGAAGCGAGAAAGAGAAAGAGATAAGGAGAAAATTTTCCATCAAAGCCTAGGGCGTATAATATCATAATAGCAGCAATTACTTGCATTGACTGTACACCTATTGCTTTTAGATGTGTTTTGATGAAATTTGCCTTAAAATCATTGAAAAATTTGCCTACCAAAAAATAATAAAGCGTTGTACCCAAGATAAATCCTAAAATTGTTAAGTAATTAGGAATTCCAAGTTGAGGCATAAAAATGATTAATGCCGCAATTATTAAACATAGCGCCCACAGACCACTTAATCGGTCAAAGAATAATGCTCCAAGTAACTTTCGACCTTTAATACTATACTTTTTTCGAAGAAAATATATTTTATATCCATCACCTCCAACACCTCCAGGTAAGAAAAGATTATAAAACAAGCCAAGCTGATAAAGTTTAAAATTATATCTCTCAGAAACATGAAGTCCGATTGCAGTTAAGAAGCTAAGTAAGCGAGAGGATGATATTAGAATTGAGATGGCATATGCTAAAAATGCGAATAAAAGGAACAGCGGATTTGATTTTAATAGAGCATCTTTTAGATCTTGGATAGAAACCTTACTAAATACCCAATAAAGAGCAGCAACAGTAACAACTACTTTCAGTATATTCTTAACAATTTTCCAAATTAGTTTTTTATTCATTAGATATTTAAGTCTATGTTTTGACTTTATTCATTAATTCTCAAAGATATTAATTTGATTAATGATATTGTATTTATTTGGATTATGCAATTAGGGGATATATACGGGAGTATAATAGAATTAAGTAGATCAATAGGAAAATCGTGCATAATGAGAATTGCCAATTAATATCGACTCTTAAATATTTGTTTTTTAACATGACAATCAGTAAAACTACAAAAATGATAAAGAGCAATGCAGGAGCAACTACTGCCATTTCATTTGGAAATGCAACGTGTTTAGCATCTAAATTAGACTGGGTTCCCTTATTCGATAATATAGGAACAGAAGCTAGTGCTAAAAGTAAAACGAAAAGACGCAATAGTGATTTTGCTACAATCTTACTAATGGTATGATTTTTGGATGTCTCAATCATGATTTGTTGTTATATTTACAGCAAAAATACAATAAGTAACTATAAAATTAATGAATATGAATCGAGTTCTTTTATCTATCACAACTCTCATGTTGAGTTTGTTTCTTTTTTCGGCTTGTAGTATGCAACCAAAAGGAACAGCATCTAGTTCTTCATCTACTGCGATGTCTACAGGGCCTAGTGCCTCTGACTGGAAAGGAGCTGTAAAAGGAACTTGGGTTTTAAACACTATTGATCGCGAGAATTTACCCGCATCTTATACCATTAAAAGTGTATTTGAAGAAGCACCTGCTGAATGCTTTATAGGAAGTACTTGGACATTGCCAGGTAATGGTAAAGGAAACATCTCATTTTCAGCAGACGGTAAATTATGTGCCCCTGGTGCTTCCAGAGATATTATATGGTCTATATTCAATCCAGGAAAGAATAACGGACAACCACAGTTTCAGTTTAAAAAGATTTATGCTGGCGATAAAGCTAAAAATGTTATTACAGGCTACCGTTTAGATTTATCATACTCAGACGCTAGTAAATTAGTTATGCGTATGCCGGTAACCATTACAAATGGCGAAGCATATTTAGTGTTCACTTTTTCAAGAGTAAATTAAGGTATTCTTTTTGAAGATAGATAAAGCTATAGGAAACTATAGCTTTACTTGTTTAGAATTTTTTATTTAACAAATTTTCTAATTTTAGAAACAGTACTTTGATCGAAAAAAATATTGTACAAAAAATTATAAGGGAGGTGGTTCATATCGCTCTTGGTCTAGAAAATAGAATATATATCAAGGACTTATCTGCTCATTTATATTGGATGGAAAAATCTCAATTTAATTTTGGGGAGGAATATGTCGCCAAAGATATTACCATACGTGATTTGATAAGAATGAGCTTTGCCGAATTGGGGATAGAAATAGAATTCTGTGGAAGAGGAGAATTAGAGAAGGGTGTAATTATTGATATTGAGGAGGAACGATTAGACCTGTTGAAGATAGACAAAGAATATATAAAATTTGGACAAACTGTCGTTAAAATTGAAGATCGATCCTCTGTTTCAATTGATTTGAATGGAACAATAGAAAAACATTTAGTACAGCAATATATTGGTCATTTCGAAACGGAGATTTATTTTGATAACTTTATTAAGGAATTGATTATGAGTAATTTAATGGTTTTGAAAAAACAGTCCTAATTAAGCTTTGAGACGCTTTGAGCTTGAATTGTTCAAAAGCAGTCCTTAAGACTTAAGATATTATTCTTTTAATATTGTTAAAATTTAAATTTGGAATAATATTTGTTGTAGACATGTATCTACTATGACTTAATAAGTCAAATATAAATGGAATTCAAGGGTAATGGAAACTGAATTAGTAAAAGGTAATAAGCAGGAAGAGATTAAGAAAAATACATCAAAAGTTTATTTTTTTATAATAGCAATCGCGGCGCTTATTGTCACAAATGTTTATTTTTATGTTAAATTTAAGTCTTCAGGAGAGAAGGTCTATGCACTAACGGTTGAAAAAGAGAACCTTGAAGTGGAGATCGATCGTATTGAAGCAGAGCTCGATAAAATGAAAATTGAAAATATTCAATTATCTCCTCCTTTAATCGAGAAAGAACAAAATGCAAGAAAAAAAATCATAGACTTACGAACTAAATTAGCGCAGAAACAATTGTCACAGAGTGATATTGATCATGCACAGTCGACAATTACTTCGTTGAAAAGTGAAGTTGCATATTTTAGTTTGGATGTTAATAGACTTATTCAGGAAAATAAAATTCTAGCGGAGAAGAATAGCTTATTACAAAAAGAAGTCTCAGCTTCCTCCACTAAGATTAGTAATTTGGAAAGCTCAAATACAAATTTAGCTTCAAAGGTAAATGTCGCTGCAGCTATCAAAGTTTCTAATATTGCGGTTTATGGACTACAGGAAAAAAGAAACGATAAAGTTGAAGTAGAGGAAAGGGCAAAGAGAGTTGATAAATTAAGTATAAATTTTAATATTGCAGATAATACCCTTGCAAAAGTGGGGAAAAAAGATATTTTTGTACGTATTATTGATCCTCAAGGTAATCTTATTATCAATCAGGATGACAATACTTTTTATGCACATAGTGAAAAACTCCAATATACTTTTAAAAGCACAATAGACTTTACCAATCATGGTGAAGAATATTCATTATATTGGAAAGACGATAAAAAGTTCACTAAGGGAGCTTATACTGTTCTTTTGTATGCCGACAATGCTATCATGGGAAGATCAACTGTTGTATTAAAATAGTACTATATACGTTGTTTATTACGAGTCATACGATAAAGAAATAAGGAGTTCAATTTGAACTCCTTATTTCTTTACCTCGCATTTTGTATATTAGTAATCTAAATTCCGCCCAATCATGACGAATATTTTGCTATGAACCTTTGTATTTCGGTACAGTAATTTGAAATGTCGTTCCCTGATCCTCTATAGAATCGAATTTTACAGTTCCACCCATGGCTTCAATTGTTTTCTTAACAAAAACTAACCCAAGTCCCGTTCCGGAGCTTTTAGTCGTAAAGTTAATTTCAAAGATTTTTGCCCGCATTTCTTGTGGAATACCTAGACCGTTATCCTTTATTTTAATAATGTATGTCTCATGTTCTCCATTTGAAATGCTGATATCGATTTTTATTTTCCTTTTTCCAAAACCTGCTTCAATAGCATTTTTCAGTAAGTTATTAAACGTTCTTAATAATTGATCCCGGTCAGCTTCCACAAATATAGAAGCCTGATTTGTTTGATTCATTAATTGAATCTGAGCATGCGGATTTTGACTATATACAGCAATTGATTTATTAATTTTTTCCACCAAATTGACCTTTTCATATTTAGTATCTGGCAATTTTGCAAAGGCTGAGAATTCTTTAGCTATATGGGTTAAACTATTAATTTGTTCAATAAAAGATGCGGTGATACGTTTAAAACGTTCCTCAAATTTTGCATCGTTATCATGATAAGATTTTGTCAATTGTTGGATCCCAAGTTTCATTGGTGTCAGTGGATTTTTGATCTCATGAGCAACTTGCTGTGCCATTTCTCGCCAAGTAGACTCCCTTTCATTATCCTTTATTTTATTTGCATAATCCTCAAGTTTTAATATCATTAAATTGTATTCTTTAATAAGCCCCCCAATCTCATCATTGCGTTGCCAAAATAAAGGTTCATTTTGTTGTCCAAGATTTGTTTGGGCTATTTTTTTACTGATCAAATTTAATGGTTCTGTGATTTTATTGGCAACAAAAGCCGCGTAAAAACCAAATCCAATGATTATTAGAGAATAGATATTAATTAATGTGTTTAAAAGTAGATTTTTATTTAAGTTATCATCTTTCTGTGCATTAAAATTCGGTATACCCAGATACGCTATAGTAGCATAGTTTTCATCTCTAATAGTTGCATAACTGGATTCGTACCTAAAATCACCAACGACCTCCTCTTCAATAGTCTCTGATTTTTTAAGAAGGGAGAGTTTTCTAAATGCACTCGGGTTAATAAACGTTGATAAAATATTTAAATCATAAATCTTGGGTTGTGAACTGAATAATAGACGACCTGATTTTGAATAGAGTGAAAAATCTTTTGAAAGCGATTCTGATAATAATTTCAGATAATAGATCAATCTTTCTTCTTTTTCTTCAGCAGTAGACGCTGTACTAACTATACTTTCAAGTCTTTTACTAATATCTGTTACAGTCTTTTCTCTTTCCAAAGTATTATTATACGAAAGTTGCATACTTATACTTACGAAAGATATAATTCCAGAGATCAAAATTGCCAGCACGATGGAAGATATAAACAATGTTTGTATTCTGGAACTGTATTGTATACTATTTACTAAAAAAAGGAAATGGTACTTTATGCTTCTGATTTTGAATGATTTATTCTTTAAAATTTTAAAGCCATATCTAACACTGGAAGAGATAGAAAAAAAGATAAAAATAACCAGAAATAAAAATGATGCGGTAGCTAAATATTCCCATGGTGTCTCTTTTGGATAACTAACTAAAAAAGTAGTATAATTATTAGGCCTATACATGATATGAAAATAATCATCCCTACTATCCAAATTGATATATTCTCCCAATTTCTTCGGATAACCATTGTCATGACTTGGGTAGTTATATTTTCCATATTGGGTCACTAAATTCCCATCTTTAAACAATGCGATGGAACTATTATTAAATGACTGTGCCTCCATTTTATTTAATCTGGAATCAACTAGTATGTCCGGATAAGGCAGGCTGTAATTAAATGATCTATTCTTTAGATTAAGGTATAGAGAGACAGTGTTTTGTTTATCAATTTGAATATTGATAATAGAAAAATACTCATGAGTTCCCAGTTCGCTGTTTAATCTGTAGAAATTATTACTAATCTTTAACGAGTTTTTAATAACTTTTTCTCTGTACTCATCTACTTTATTGTTTTTGTAAGGAGCAAGTTCCTTATTGTTATTGTAGTAAAATCCCAAAAATTCATATCTAGAAAGATACCCACTAAGATATTTTTTTTCAATGTATTCACTTATGGTTTGTGTACTGGTGTTTGGTAAACTTATTTTAAATAAATGTTTGAGTTGCTCGTCATTTAAAATATCTTTTTCAATTTCAGTATATAATGAAATAGCATTAATGTCATCTTCTGCTTCCAAATTGCTGATAAAAAGCTTCATGTTCTCCAGTTTTTTCATTTTGAAGAAATGTCCATGATAAATGGAAAAGATTGTAGATAAAAGAATGATAACGATGATATGTGTAGCTAGTCTGAACTTCTTTTTTAGAAACGAATTGAATGATCTTATTAATATTATAAGTGCAAGTAGGATATTAACGAGCCCATTATTTTCACTTAATGAAGTCCCGATTAAAATAAATAAGATGAGACAACTCAAGTGTATATTAATTAATACCGTATCTGATATCTGTAATTTTTTTATATTAGAAATAACCAGATCGATATATAATATTAATGTGACGAGACTTACGCACATAATAAAAAGGTCGATCCATGTAAATATATTTAGCTCAACAAGTTTTGTGAAGTCTACCACAGTTGTAGTGGAGTGTGTAATGAGTGTGCCTAAAGTTCTGTAAAGAATAGTAAAGAAGAAATAGACACTTAGGATGGAAAGAACTGCAAAGATTATTTTCGAGCCTTTCTTTTTCAGATACTTCTCAATTGAAAATGAGTCTTTGATATTATATAGAAATAATATGAAAAGAAATATGAAAAAGACTGTAATAAGTAGTCCCCAGATATTTGGAAAAAGGTAGTTATAGGCATAATTTTTAGGATTGAATATGCCCAAATTAGCATGGATATTCAACCAATTAGAATTAAGGTCTAGATAACGTAAAACAATTAATGCTGTAAGATAGAGTAAAATTCCAAGTATTATTTTTTCCTTATTTACGAGTAGTTTCGCGAGATTATGTATTAAAGTGATAAAACATGTTGCAGCGAGTATCCAGCAGAGTGTTTGTAGGATACTAAAAATATTTTGTACCTGACCAGATTTTAGTTTAATAGAAAATAAGTAAGTTTTGTCTTTGCTATAAATATTTTTAATGTTTACATTATCATCATAATCAGCAATTTCGATGTTTGTACTCTTTGTTATTAAAGGCGAAAATGCTTTAGTGAAATATTCGTTATTAATGTTGAAATACTTTTTAACCATTACATAGGCTAATACTGTCGTATTTCCGATCTCCTTCTTTTTAACAACAAATGAGCGATCATTAGTCGCGATATAGTTGACCGGATTTTTGAGTCCAGCATCAGTTAGGGGTACAAATAGGTTTGTACTCCAGAGTAGAAGTTCATGGTTTTTAAAAATAAAAAGTGCGATTCCCTCATCTTTATTATACTTTTCAAGTATATGATATGACTGCTCAGGATATTTTTCTGCATTTTTGAATGTTTTTAAAATAATTGGATCCGCAAATAATTCATCAATTACTTCTTCTTTTTCATGAATTTTAGATTCTAGATTGGCGGTTTCAAAATTTAAGATATCTTTACTAGTAATAGACTTTTGTAAAGTAATAGCAGTAACGATAAAGCTTAGCGTCAGCAGTATAAGTAAAATTCTTATTTTGGAGGATATCGGCACTATATTATCTATTTATTGAGATTGAATATATAAATATATAAAAAAAGTCCTTACAAAAAGATTGTAAGGACTTATCTATAAAGTGATGTTCTTTTATCCGTGGATATCCTCTTCTCTGAAAAGCTTAGCACCTAGGTACTCGCGATTCATTCGAGCGATATTAGTCAATTTGATACCTTTAGGACACTCCGCTTCGCAAGCGCCAGTATTAGTACAGTTACCAAATCCTTCTGCATCCATTTGATCAACCATCGCCTGAGCACGCTCATAACGTTCTGTTTGACCTTGAGGTAATAACGCGAATTGAGATATTTTAGCAGAAACAAAAAGCATTGCTGAAGCATTTTTACAAGCTGCAACACAAGCCCCACAACCGATACATGTCGCAGACTCGAAAGCCTCATCCGCAATACGTTTTGGAATCAAAATGTTATTTGCATCTTGTGCGCCACCCGTATTTACGTTTGTATAACCACCCGCTTGTTGGATACGGTCAAATGATGTACGATCTACCGCTAAATCTTTTAAAACTGGAAAAGCAGCTGCTCTCCAAGGCTCAATAACAATTGTTTGTCCATCGTGGAATGAACGCATGTGTAATTGACAAGTAGTGATACCATATTTTGGTCCGTGTGGACGTCCGTTGATCACTAATGAACACATTCCGCAAATACCTTCGCGACAGTCATGATCAAAGTAAATAGGATCCTCTCCTTTGCGAGTCAATTCATCATTTACGATATCAAGCATTTCTAAGAATGACATATCATCGGCGATATCATTTGCTTGTACAGTTACGAATTGACCTTTAGATTTATCGTTTTTTTGACGCCAAACTTTTAGCGTTAAATTCATATGTGCACTCATAATAATAATATTGAGTCATCAATTGACTACTAATAAAGTAGTCAATTGATATTATTTATAACTTCTTTGTGTTAATTTAACGTTTTCGAAAACTAACTCTTCTTTATGAAGAACTTCTGGTTGATTTTCACCTTTGAATTCCCAAGCAGATACGTAAGTAAACTCTTCGTCAATACGTAAAGCTTCACCTTCTTCAGTTTGAGATTCTAAGCGGAAGTGACCACCACAAGATTCTCTGCGGTTCAATGCATCATCAACCATTAATTCGCCCAATTCGATGAAATCAGCAACACGGCCAGCTTTTTCAAGAGACATGTTTAACTCTTCATTTTCGCCTAATACCTTGGCATTTGACCAGAATTCTTTTTTCAAGTTTTGGATCAATCCTTTAGCTTTAGTTAATCCTTCAGCTGTACGGGCCATACCACAGTATTCCCACATGATCAAACCTAATTCTTTATGAAGATCATCAACAGTTTTAGTACCATTCAAGGCTAATAGCGCATTGATTCTAGTTTCAACCTCTTTACGAGTTTCTTCGAAAGCAGGATGATTTTTATCAATAGGGGCAAAAGAGCCTAAGTTTGCTAAGTAATCTCCAACAGTATAAGGAATAACAAAGTAACCATCCGATAATCCTTGCATTAAAGCAGAAGCTCCTAAACGGTTAGCTCCGTGATCAGAGAAATTACATTCTCCTAACGCATATAATCCAGGGACAGTTGTCATTAAGTTATAATCAACCCATACACCACCCATAGTGTAGTGAACAGCAGGGTAGATACGCATAGGTTGTTTGTACGGGTTTTCGTCTGTAATCTGGTAGTACATGTCGAATAAGTTACCATATTTTTCACGTACAGTATCTTCTCCCAAACGACCGATTGCTTCCGCAAAGTCTAAGAATACAGCAACACCTGTTTTACCAACACCACGTCCCTCATCCACTGCTTCTTTAGCATTACGAGAAGCCACATCACGAGGTACCAAGTTACCAAAAGATGGGTACTTACGCTCTAGGAAATAATCTCTATCTTCCTCTTTGATATCAACAGCTTTTAGTTCTCCTTTTTGAAGTTTTTGTGCCAATTCAACTGTTCTCGGAACCCATACACGACCATCATTACGCAATGATTCTGACATCAAAGTTAATTTTGATTGGTGATCACCGGTAACAGGAATACAAGTTGGGTGAATTTGAGTATAACAAGGATTTGCAAATAAAGCACCACGTTTGTGAGCTCTCCAAGCAGCAGTTACATTACATCCCATTGCATTAGTCGAAAGGAAGAAAACGTTACCGTATCCACCAGTACACAATAATACAGCATGACCTTCATGTGATTCGATTTTACCTGTAACTAGGTCACGAGTAATGATACCACGAGCTTGTCCATCAATTTTAACAAGGTCAAGCATTTCATGACGAGTGTATGATTTTACTTTACCTTTATGAATTTGACGGTTTAAAGCCGAATATGCGCCTAATAATAATTGTTGTCCTGTTTGACCACGTGCGTAGAATGTACGTGATACTTGGGCACCACCGAATGAGCGGTTATCTAATAAACCACCATATTCACGAGCAAAAGGAACACCTTGAGCCACACATTGATCGATGATGTTAGTCGATACTTCTGCTAAACGATAAACGTTTGCCTCACGAGCACGGTAATCACCACCTTTAATAGTATCATAAAATAAGCGGAAAACAGAGTCACCGTCATTTTGATAATCTTTTGCAGCATTAATACCACCTTGTGCCGCGATTGAGTGCGCACGACGAGGTGAATCTTGATAACAGAAAGTCTTTACATTGTAACCTAACTCTGCTAAAGAAGCAGCTGCAGAAGCTCCCGCCAATCCTGTCCCAACAACGATAATTGTAAATTTACGTTTGTTAGCAGGGTTAACCAGCTTCATTTCAAATTTATGTTTTGACCATTTTTGGGCCAATGGCCCCGCAGGTACTTTTGAATCTAACATATCTTATATTTTATTTATTAGATCGTGCCTTATAGCACCATCCTAAAATATTGTTAACGGAAATAGAAATATAATGGCATCGCTGCGAAAAGAATTGGAATAACTACTCCAAATACCCATACTCCAATAAATTGAACCAATCCAATGTATCTTTTGTGATTGAATCCAACTGTTTGGAAAGCAGATTGAAAACCGTGAATCAAGTGGAATGCTAAAGCAGCCATTGCAATTACGTATAATGCTACTAGAGCAACGTTTTTAAATGCAAAGTCTACCTGCTTATACAAGTCACGTGCTTTTACGATTTCAACGCCATTTTCAACAACGACTGAGTAATCATGAAAATCTGACGCTTGGATCTCTTGATGAGTCGTTACACCATTCGACAGATCGGTACGATATTCGATATAAGGTGTTTGATCATTATGGTATTTCCACCAAAAGTTTGACATGTGCGTCGCCAAGAATACTAAGATAACAGTACCTAAAATACCCATATTACGTGAGTTCCATTTGCTGTTTGCGCTTCCATCATAAGATGCATATCCAATAGGACGAGCAGCCTTATTTTTTAATGAAATCACGATTGCATAGATCACGTGAATAATCACCGAAGCATACAATAAATAAGACACAACCTTGATAGGTGTAAAATGCGTCATGAAATAGGCGTACTTGTTGAACGCTAAACCCGCGTCATCTTTAAATAACTGCAAGTTTCCAATCAAGTGAACAATTAGGAACGTACATAAGAAAAGTCCCGTTAAGCTCATGATTAGCTTCTTCCCGATTGAAGAACTTAAAACTGGCTTTGATTTACTCATTATTCTTTGTAATTTAATTTAATTAGGCAAATCTACTATTTGATATTAAATATGATACAATTTTGACAAGAAAAAGAAGTAATTTAGAACTATTCTAAACCGTTATTGAAAAAGGCTCGCTATTTTTGATAACGAGCCTTTTATGATTTGATTGAAAAGTACTATAAACTAAATAAACGATAGCCTAATCCTATACTCCACATATTAATTTTTGGATTTGCTTGGCTACTGTTGTTGATTTTGCTTAGACCCATTTCATAACGTAGATCAACACGAAGACTTGAAACATCAGCACCCACACCAAATGTCCAAGATGTACCATTTTTTTTGTAGCTATTTGGATCTAATTCAGGGATCTTCATATCTTGTTTATCATCTACTTTAAAAGAAAATATTGGTCCAGTTTGGATTCTTGCTCCAATTGGTCCTAAACCAAATCGCTTACCCAAGAGAACAGGGATATCAACAGAAGTGAACTTTACATCTGTTGTCTGTCCGTTTTCAGCTTTAATCGTAGTATTTTTGCCTGTAATGTAAATCTCCGGTTGCACATGGAAACCCAATACACCAACACGCCCATACAAACCTGCTTGATATCCTGCTTTGTTGTCTGAATTGAAATACTTACCATCACTTTTAAATTTAGAAAAGTTTAAGGCACCCTTTAAACCAATTTCTACTCCTGGTAACAATTGTGCATTTGCAGTAGCAACACTACCACAAATTAATAGTAATGCAGGTAAAATTTTCTTCATAACTTTTATTTTCTATATAAATTGTATCTTTAACTAAACTATGAACAAGTTTCAAAAATAACAGCAAATTTTATACCTAAAAAATGATGGGACTTAAAATAACAACATTTGATTGGATTACAGCAAAAGAAAAAATAAAAAGAAAATATAATCATCTAACTGATGAAGATTTAGTTTTCGAAGAAAATCAAGAAGAAAAATTGATTAACCATTTGATGGCAAAATTACACCGCGATCGAGAATATGTTTTATTTACACTGGCCAAGTCATTAAGCAGTATCGAAAGTAATCGTTTGTAATGGAAGAAATATCTTGGAATGATTTTGAAAAAGTTGATATGCGTGTGGGTACAATACTAAATGTTGCCGATTTTCCAAAAGCAAGAAAACCAGCTTATCAATTAACGATTGATTTTGGTGATGAATTGGGAATAAAACAAAGTAGTGCTCAGATCACGGTGTATTATAGTAAAGAAGAATTATTAGGTAAGCAAATTGTTGCTATTGTTAATTTCCCCAAGAAGCAAATCGCAAATTTTTTCTCGGAATGTTTAGTTACCGGTTTTGCTGATGACAACGGGGATATCATTTTAACAACTGTAGAAAAAAAAGTGCCTAATGGTGCAAAATTAATGTAAAATGCGGTATATCGATTTTGAAGGAACATCTGTAGACAATGCTGACGATTTTTTTATGCAGCAAGCATTGAAGGAAGCAAAATTAGCATTAGCCGCAGGGGAGGTGCCCATAGGGGCGGTAATTGTGCATAAAGGTAATATTATCGGTAGGGGGCACAATCTGACACAGCGTCTAAATGATGTAACAGCCCATGCCGAGATGCAAGCCTTTACGGCTGCTGCAAATCATTTGGGAGGTAAATATTTGGTCGACTGCACACTTTATGTGACTGTAGAACCATGCGTAATGTGTGCAGGTGCAGCTTATTGGACACATATCAGCCGAATTGTATATGGAGCTCAAGATGAAAAAAGAGGATATTCTCAATTTCATGATAAAATTTTACATCCCAAAACAATTGTAGAGCATGGTAAGTTGGGGGAAGAATGTGCTGAACTTGTTAAATCATTTTTTCGTCAAAAACGTTAAAAGCTTAGTGATTATTTAATCGCAAAACGAAACATAAAGGTATATTAAACGTTATATTTGCATAGAAACAATCTTTAAATAAACATAAAAAATAATAATTATGGCATTTGTATTAGAAGCGCTACCATACGCGTCAGACGCATTAGAACCACATATTGATAAAGCTACTATGGAAATCCACCATGATAGACATCATCAAGCATATGTAGATAATTTAAATAAGGCAATTGCTGGAACAGAAGCTGAGAACTTATCTTTAGAAGATATCGTTAAAAATATCAGTAAATATCCTGCAGCAGTACGTAATAATGGTGGTGGTCACTATAACCACAAATTATTTTGGACAGTATTAGGTCCAAATGCTGGTGGTGAGCCAACTGGTGAATTGGCAACGGCAATCAATGAAACATTTGGTTCTTTTGCAGAATTGAAAACACAATTGCAAAATGCAGGAGCTACACGTTTTGGTTCTGGCTGGTCTTGGTTAATTGTGAATGCAGAAGGTAAATTACAAGTAACATCGACACCTAATCAAGATAATCCATTGATGGATGTGGCTGAAGTTAAAGGTACACCTATTTTAGGTATTGATGTTTGGGAACATGCATATTACTTAAAATTTCAAAATAAACGTCCTGCATATTTAGAAGAGATCTTCAATGTCATCAACTGGGATGCAGTAGCAAAAAATTATGCTGCCGCTAAATAGTTTTTAATTTTAGTAGCGAAACAAAAGCGGTAGAATGATAACATTTTACCGCTTTTTTAATTTAAGGGTTATAGAGATGGTTCATAAATATATCGCTATGCTTGTACTTTTGGCAACAAGTAATGCATTGTTATCCTGTCAATCTAATATTGCTAAAAAAGAACCGCAATCATTTGAACAGTTGCCAGATCATCAGAATGGTCTGGTAGATACTGCAACATTTGCAGCAGGTTGTTTTTGGTGTGTTGAAGCTCAATTTAAAACACTTGATGGTGTACAGCAAGTTATTTCAGGCTATGCTGGAGGAGAAACGAAGGATCCATCATATAGCCAAGTCAGTACAGGGAATACAGGACATGCTGAAGTGATCAATGTTTTGTATGACCCCAAGAAAATAACATTCGATACCTTGTTAGAAGCTTTTTTTATCGCACATGATCCTACACAATTGAATAGGCAAGGTAATGATATTGGTACGCAATACCGCTCTGCAATTTTTGTTCATGATCAAGAACAATTAGAAAAAGTTAATTTTTATCTAAAAAAAATGAAAGAAGAACGGTTGTATGACCGTCCTATCGTGACAGAAATTAATCCATTTACTACTTTCTATAAAGCTGAAGATTATCATCAAAATTACTATGCGAATAATAAGGAAGATCGATATTGTCAATACGTGATTAAACCAAAATTGGAAAAGTTTAAACATATTTTTACCAGTACTGTTAAAGACTAATCCAATAATTGGAACACGGATTAAAATCTTGTAAATTTATGTTGAATTCTATGAATTCATTGAAATTCAGCTTTTTGAAAATATAAAATTATTACTATGATAAAAGGATTTTTTAATGTACCGACACCTACAAATGAGCCAGTGTACTCATATGCTGTTGGAACAAAAGAACGCAAATTATTAAAAGCGGCGATTGATGAAGCTCGTGCTAAGCAAGTTGACGTACCTATGTATATAGGCGGAAAGGAAGTCCGTACTGATAATAAAGTATCTATCAATCCTCCACACGATCACCAACATGTTTTGGGACAATATAGTCAAGGCACTAAAAGTCATGTCACTGATGCCATTAATGCCGCCTTGGCTGCTAAAAGTAATTGGGAGAATTTGCCATGGGAAGACCGTGCAGCAATCTTCTTGAAAGCAGCAGAACTAGCATCGACCAAATATCGTTATAAGTTGAATGCTGCTACCATGTTAGCGCAGTCAAAAAACCCTTATCAGGCAGAAATTGATGCAGCTTGTGAGTTTACAGATTTCTTACGTTTCAACGTACAGTACATGACAGAAATCTATGCACAGCAACCACCAGTATCAGGAAAAGGTGTATGGAATCGTGTGGAGCAACGTCCTTTAGAAGGTTTTGTATTCGCTTTGACACCATTCAATTTTACAGCTATTGCTGGTAATTTACCATCATGTGTTGCTATGATGGGAAATGTTGTCGTATGGAAGCCATCTAATGCTCAGATATATTCTGCGCAAGTGTTAATGGAGATTTTTATTGAAGCAGGTTTGCCGGCAGGTGTTATTAACTTAGTATATGTATCTGGACCGCATGCAGGTGATGTAATTTTCAAACATCCTGATTTTGCTGGTATCCACTTCACAGGTTCTACAGGAGTTTTCCAAGATATTTGGAAAACAATCGGTGAGAATATCCATCTTTACAAGACATATCCAAGAATAGTTGGTGAAACTGGAGGTAAAGATTTTATTTTAGTTCATCCAACAGCAGATTTGCAAGTAACTAATACAGCATTAGTTCGCGGTGCATTTGAATATCAAGGACAAAAATGTTCAGCTGCTTCACGTGCTTATGTTCCAGCATCGATGTGGCCAGCATTGAAAGATGCAATGACTACAGATGTGAATTCATTCAAAATTGGTGGAACAGAAGATTTTACAAACTTCATCAATGCAGTTATTGATGAGAAATCATTTGATAAGATTTCAAAATATATTGATCGTGCAAAAGAATCTGCTGATGCTGAAGTTGTGATCGGTGGAACATACGATAAATCTAAAGGTTACTTCATTTCTCCAACCGTTATTGTGGCTAAAAAATCAGATTATGAAACAATGTCAGAAGAATTGTTCGGGCCAGTTTTGACAATTTTTGTTTATGAAGATGAGAAATGGGAAGAAACATTAGAAATCGTTGATAAAACCTCTATTTATGCTTTAACAGGTTCAGTTATCGCTAAAGATCGCTATGCAATCGCACAGGCAACACATGCATTGCGTAATGCAGCAGGTAATTTCTATGTTAATGATAAGTGTACAGGTGCCGTAGTAGGGCAACAGCCATTCGGTGGTGCACGTGGCTCTGGTACAAATGATAAAGCCGGATCAATGATCAACTTATTGCGTTGGGTATCTCCACGTACGATTAAAGAAACCTTTAATCCAGATACAAACTATAAATACCCTTTCTTAGAAGAAGGAGAATAATCAGAGTAATTATTAATTTTATAAAAAAGGCGTTTACATAGTAAACGCCTTTTTTATGTGCAATAATTAGTAATAATTATGCCTTTTTAAGATGACCTAATACATCGCCATTATCTTTGATCATTTTTATATCTAACGATTTCTTATCACCGTTCACATCTATTATTGTACGTTCTCCAACCTTTGGACCTCCACCGATGAAGATCGTATAATTATGATCTTTGTCAGGCGGATAATACCCATATTTGTGCGTATGTCCTGTAATCATCGCATCAATTTTATACTTCTGAAATAATGGATGAAAGCTTGAGCGGTTATGTAATGTTCCGTGCCAGTCATCAGAGTGAAAAATAGGAATGTGGCTGACAACAACGGTATGCTGAGAGGCCTTTCTTTCTTTCGATTGCAAAACTTTCTCTAACCAAATAGCCTGTTCTTTACGGTAATTGTCATAATCTACAGTTCCTCCATACACCTCATGTGTATCTGGTTTATCCTCCCCACTGTCTAATAGAATCCAGTAAATAGGGCCCAATTTGAAGGATTGATAAAATTTATTTTCAGGATAGCCAAACAACTTTTTGAAAAGACGAGAAAATGAACCCCTTGTTTCGTGATTACCGCGATTCATGATAAAAGGCCTGCTGGTTTCAAAAAATGAAAAGGGTTGAAGCAGTTTTTCTGTTATATCTTTTTGGTTTGTAACATAATGAAAAGAATCGCCATTTAGAATAGAAAAATCATATGCTTCTATATTATGACTTGGAACTAGATCCTTATACGTGTCTTTCGCTTCGTGTACATCATTATATATCAAACATCTAATTTTGTCCTGATCTTTTTCAGCTAATTTGGTAGAAAAAATGTTGGTTTTAATTTCCTCTCCGTAAACAATTTTATAAGCTTCAAATTTAAGAACTTCTTTAGCTACTATTCTATATTTAAAGACTCTAGGCGCTTCATGTATAGTAAATTTAAATAAGTCAGTATTAGCCTCTAACATACCATCTTCGCTTTGATATATCGTGTCAATTACCTGGTTGTTGTCGTCCAAGATCTCCAACCATGCAAATGCAGGTCTGCTTAAAATGGAAAAGATACTTATACTCTTATTGATTTGATTTTGCAAATATGCTGGTACGATAAAATCAAATTTTTCGTTGTCGCTAAGTTCTTTTTTTTCCTCAGCCAAACCGATGCTTGGTAATGTTATGCCCGCTAAGGTTAAGGCCTCTATAAATTTTCTTCTATTGATACTCATGAGCTATTATTGGGCATTAATTTCAACATATACAGGTCTATGATCACTTGCATAAGTTTCAGATAAAACGTGATGATTTTTAAATTTAAACTGACTTCCTTTATTTATCATGATAAAATCAATTTCACGATCAGGATTTACTTCAGGTATTGTAAATCCATTTTTGATTTGACTGCGTGTAAATATTTGCTCTAAATTACGGATTGGTTGTTCTGCAGGTGCTGCATTTAGATCACCGACTAGAATAACAAGGTTTTTATCATTCTTAAATTTGTCAATGATAAAAGCCGTTTGCGCAAGCCTATTTTCATTTTTCAAATCAAGGTGCGTATTAGCAAACTTGACTACTTTTCCTTTTATATTTATATGGATTATGCCTAAACTTCTCTTCTCACTTTCAATTGGTGATGGAAGTTCGAAACGTTCACTTTTAACAATAGGGTATTTCGAAAGGATCACAGTCCCATACTCACCCGCATCCAGATTAATTCCTTTAGAAAAGAAGTAGTGCAAACCTGTGAGTTGAGCTAATTTCTTTGCCTGATCAATATTTTGGGATCGATCTAAGTTAACATCAATTTCTTGTAGACCAACTAGATCTGCATTTGTTTTTTTGATAATGGATGCGATCGTATCTAGATTGATAACGTCGGCACTTTCACTAGGAGGGTTAGCATGATGGATATTGTATGTTAATATCTTTAATTGTTGTGCCGAAAGTAGAAGCGAGCTGCAACATAAAATCGAAAGAATAAAATAAGAAAGAATATACTTTTTCATTAGCATAGGTTTTAGTAAATAAATATAGCCATTCTTTTGGAATGGCTATATTAAAAATCTATATGTAACGAAAAAATTAACCTTCTTCTAAAACGAGATTTGGATCTACGCCAGCAACTTCAGCTCTGATTTTTGCTTCTAGTTCATCCGCCAAATCCGGGTTGTCAAGTAATAATGATTTTACAGCATCACGACCTTGTCCCAATTTTGTCTCTCCATAGCTAAACCATGAACCAGCTTTCTTAATGATATTGTATTCAACACCTAAGTCGATGATTTCACCAACTTTTGAAATACCCTCTCCGAACATGATATCAAATTCGGCGATTCGGAATGGAGGAGCTACTTTATTCTTAACAATTTTTACTTTTATGCGGTTACCAGATACTTCATCAGAATCTTTGATCTGAGAAGTACGACGGATATCAAGACGTACAGATGCATAGAATTTTAATGCATTACCACCTGTCGTTGTTTCAGGGTTACCAAACATAACACCGATTTTTTCACGGAGCTGGTTGATGAAAATACAACAGCAGTTTGTTTTGGAAATTGTACCTGTTAATTTACGTAAAGCTTGAGACATTAAACGTGCTTGAAGTCCCATTTTGGAATCCCCCATCTCACCTTCAATTTCTGCTTTAGGTACTAAAGCAGCGACGGAGTCAATGACAATAATATCAATAGCTCCAGAGCGGATTAGATTATCGGCAATTTCTAAAGCCTGTTCGCCATTATCGGGTTGTGCAATTAATAAGTTCTCAACATCAACACCTAATTTCTGCGCATAGTATTTGTCAAAAGCATGTTCAGCATCAATAAAAGCAGCTATACCGCCTGATTTTTGAGCCTCAGCAATGATATGCGTTGCAAGGGTTGTTTTACCAGAAGACTCAGGACCGTAAATCTCAATGATACGACCTTTAGGAACGCCTCCGATACCTAATGCGATATCAAGACCTAAAGAACCTGTAGAGATTGATTCAATGGGATCAACAGTAGTATCTCCTAATTTCATAATGGCGCCTTTGCCATATGATTTCTCTAATTTATCTAATGTAAGCTGTAATGCTTTTAATTTATCTGGGTTGCTCATATTCTTAGTATTGTTAAGTCAAAAGTAAGGAATAGTTTTTAATTTGCAAAATATTTTTACTAAAAAAATTAGTCTACTGTTTTTAACTAACTTTTTCTTTGATTTCTTTCACTTGATGCGTTTTTTCAAAATATTTACACATGTAAGTAATGGCACATTTGTCACATTGAGGTTTTCGGGCTAAGCAAATGTAGCGACCATGTAATATAAGCCAATGATGAGCAATAGCGATGGTTTCAACAGGCAGATATTTGACCAGTTGTTTTTCCACAGCAAGTGGAGTTGTAGCTTTACTCGTGAGACCAAGCCGGTTACTAACGCGAAATACATGTGTATCAACAGCCATTGCAGGTTGATTGTAAACCACTGAAGAGATGACGTTTGCCGTTTTCCTGCCGACACCGGGTAGTTTTATCAAATCTTCTATTTTTTCAGGAACTGTAGAATCAAATACATCAACCAGCATTTTGGCCATTCCAACCAAATGTTTCGCTTTATTATTCGGATAGCTTACTGAACGGATATACGTGAATATTTCCTCAGCACTACTATTCGCCAAAGTTTCGGCAGTTGGAAATTGTTGGAAAAGTTTAGGAGTCACCAGATTGATTCGTTTATCTGTGCATTGTGCAGACAATATTACAGCGACCAATAATTCATAAGGATTACTATAATTTAATTCTGTTTGTGCATCTGGGCTATTTTTAGAAAAATATTCTACAAAAGCTTTATATCTATCTTTTTTCAACATATCTATCAAAGATAGTTAAGTTTTTAAAATATAGAAAAGGCTTAATCTCCCGACTAAGCCTTTTTGTTGACTACAGATTTTGAGTAATTCAAAATTCTATCAATACAGGAATCACTTGGATTCATCATGATTTTTGGTAGCTGAAGTTTTAATTGTTGTTCCACATCCTCATCAGAGATTTTTACTTCTGTTTCGATGTTTTTAACTTCATTTTCTGTTGTAAAGTTTTCGACCATACGCAATCTTTGTTGTTACTGTTAAATTTATTAGTAAAACGTAAAACAAGATGCAAATATTATGTCAATATTTTATTTTTTCTTTTTAATGAGATATTCATTTGCTTTTTGCACAGCCATGTAAGCATTAACTATACCGCCTGAAATAGAAATATCAGCTAATTTGACTGTCTTATAAGAACCATCTTCCAGTTTAATTCGAACCGAATCATCTAACTTTGTAACAGAGTTCATGATAATATCTTTTGTCTCAAGAGCTGATAACTGCGGGTAGTAAGAGCGTAACATACCAGCAAGACCGGCAACTACAGGTGCAGCCATACTTGTACCCTGTTCTTCTTTGTATTCAGAGTGTGGAGCAGTTGAATTGATATATAATCCTGGAGCAAATACATCCACGGAAGCTTTACCATAGTTTGAAAAACTTGCCAGCAGCTCATCATCTTTCCGAGGCCCTGTCGCACCAACAGTAATCCATGCATCTGCAACGCCTGTTATAGCACCTAAGCTATCTGTATAAAATTTATTCGGATAATTAGGTGAAATATCATTATCCTCACTGTCGTTACCTGCAGCATGAATAAGTAAAACGTCTTTTGACATAGCATATTTTACTGCCTCATCTACCGTATTTTTATTATAAGCGTATCCTTTTCCGAAACTCATGTTAATAACCTTAGCGCCATTATCAACAGCATAGCGGATGCCATTTGCGACATCTTTGTCACGCTCATCTCCATCTGGCACTAGGCGAACTGAAAGTATTTTTACATCGTTAGCGACCCCTTTAATGCCAATATTATTTTTGCGATCAGCTGCAATGATACCGGCTACGTGTGTTCCGTGAAGTGCATCAGGACCTGTAACATCCGAGTTTCCATAATGATATTCACGTGCATCATCGTAGTTATCACCAACAATAGAACGTGAATCATATTCTTTATTAAGATGATAGGCGACTTGATTTCCGAAGTAATTTGCGCCTTCAGTTAAATCATCATAAAACTTTTTAAATCCGCCAGCTTTCTCAATTTCTTCTTTCGCAATTCTAATCGCAATCTTTTGACGGTTGCCCGGAGGATTGAGACTATCTAGATCTGCTGTTGTTATCGCAGACTTATCCTTATTGATGCTTTTGATAAGATTATCGATGTTCTCTTTCAATGCAACATAATTTAGTGCACCATATTTTGCTTCATCCAATTTCTCATTATAGGCATCTACCATTTTTAAATAAGCATTGTAAGCACGTTTTTCTTGGTCGGTCATAACGGTCGAAGCCGTTACTCCATCATATTTTGGAGCATGTTTACGGATCAGTCTTGTTAATTCCAAATTATCAAAATGCACGTTTTCACCAGTTGCGTTACCAATGAAATTCCAGCCATATTTATCATTAATGAATCCATTTTTGTCGTTATCAACTCCATTCGAGATACTGTCTTTCAAATTAATCCAGACTATGTTTTTTAAATCCTCATGATTGACATCAACACCGCCATCCAGAACGGCTACAATAACAGGTGTAGATTTTTTACCTTTTAGTAAACTCTCGTAAGTTCTTTCTGTACTTATGCCCAGTACACCATCTTTTTCATAATCCAGATTAAACCAGTTTTCAGGTACACTTTTATTCTCCTGAGCGTAGCCCAAAATGGGGGTTAATCCAATAGCAAATACATACAGTAATCTTTTTAAATTCATCTTTTGATATTTTGATGTGGTTACGATCTGCAAATATAATGCTAGTATGATGCTTAAAATGTTAATTTTTACTAAATAATACTGATACATCCGTATTTTTACCTTTACATAATTCTGAATTCTTTGGTTAATTCAGTCTTTTGATCATTACGAAAATTAGAAATATGATTATTTTAAGCGCTATAATAGGAACAGCACGAGCAGAGCAATATACTTCAGAACAATTAAATACAAAAGGTATTCAAGCTCCCTTAGCGGTGATTAAACCACATAAGAGAGACATTCACAACGATCAAGTGATCGATGATTATTATTGGATGAATGATTTCTTTAAGGAGGGGCCTGACGCTGAATTGGTAATTGATTATTTAAAAAAAGAAAATGATTATACGAATGCTGTGCTAAAGCCAACGGAAAAATTGCAGGAGCAATTGTTTCAGGAAATGAAAGCACGGATTAGAGAAAAAGATGAATCTGTTCCTTATCTTAAAAATGGATATTATTACTATACCCGTACAGAAGATGGGCAGCAGTATTTTAAGTTTTGTAGAAAAAAGGATGAGCTTAATGCGAGCGAAGAGATTCTGCTCGATATTGATGCCATGGCAGTAGGTTATGCGTATTACGCTGCTACAGGGTTTTCGGTAAGCCCCGATAACAACTTAATGTCTTTTGGTGTCGACACCGTATCACGAAGAGAATATACCATTTTCATTAAAAATCTACTGACGGGTGAAATCTATAAAGACGAAATACCAAAAACATCAGGAAACTCTACTTGGGCTAAGGATAATAAAACGCTTTACTATACGGCAAAAAATCCAGTTACATTATTAAGTGAAAAAATTAATAGACATACATTAGGAACACTTGTAGATGATGATGTAACCGTTTATGAAGAAATTGATAATACCAATTACATCGGTGTCGGAAAATCAAAGAATGGTGAATACATATTTATTGAATCAGAAGGAACGCTTTCATCAGAAGTTTTTTATCTGAAATCTGATGACCCAGCTGGAAATTTTCAGGTGTTTCAACCAAGAATGAAAAATGTGCTGTACCATGTTACAGCTTTGGAAGATCGCTTTCTCATTGTAACAAATGACGAAGCAAAAAATTTCAAGGTTATGCAGTGTCAGCTTGGTATGACTAGTAGAGAACATTGGAGAGCATTTATTCCACATCGAGAAGATGTATTAGTAAGTGAGGTAGATGAATTCAAAGACTATTTGGTCGTTACCGAAAGGAAAAAAGGATTGTCTCAAATAGCTATACACAACTTACAAAATGAAGAACAGTATTATCTTGATTTTGGAGAAGTAGCTTATACAGTTTATCCCAGTACTAATGTTGAATACGATACACAAAAATTACGTTTCGGCTATACCTCGCTTGTAACACCTTTATCGACTTATGAGTACGATATGGTGACTAGGAAAAAAATCTTATTGAAGCAACAAGAGGTTGTTGGGGGCTATGATACGCATGCATATAGTACGGAACGCATTTTTGCAAAAGCAAGTGATGGTACTGCTATTCCCATTTCTCTTGTCTATAAAAATGGTATTAAGAAAGATGGTTCGGCACCTTTGCTATTATATGCATATGGTTCGTATGGATACGCGATAGATCCTACATTTAATAGTGCTCGATTGAGTTTGTTAGATCGCGGTTTTGTATATGCAATAGCACATATCCGAGGAGGTGAGGAGATGGGGAGACAATGGTATGAAGAAGGTAAAATGATGAATAAGATCAATACATTTACAGATTTTATTTCTTGTGGTCATTATTTAATTGATCAGAAATTTACAAGCTTGGGACATCTTTATGCACAAGGAGGAAGTGCAGGTGGACTTTTAATGGGAGCGATAGCCAATATGGAACCAAATCTATGGAATGGTATTATTGCACAAGTTCCTTTTGTGGATGTCGTGAATACGATGTTGGACGAGGGCATTCCATTAACAACCAATGAATATGACGAATGGGGAAATCCTAATGAAAAGGAAGCTTACTATTATATGAAGAACTATTCCCCATATGAAAATATAGAAGGAAAGGAATATCCAAATATATTAGTCACAACAGGATTGCACGATAGTCAGGTTCAATATTTTGAGCCGGCAAAGTGGGTCGCGAAATTAAGAAAGATGAAAACTGATAATCATGTGTTACTGCTTAAAACGGATATGGAGTACGGTCATGGTGGGGCATCCGGACGATTTGACTATCTCAAAGATATTGCTTTAAACTATGCATTTCTATTTGCTTTAGAGCATATAGAGAAGTAAATCATAAATAAAAAAAGCGCCTGAAAGGCGCTTTTTTTATTTATGATTTAAACTATCGACTTTTTCATCATGTTCGATTTGTCTAGAATCAATTTGATGTTGTTGATAATTATCCATCGCAACCTTGCTCGCCTTTTGCGAAACATATATTGCGAGAACAGCAATTACTGTGATAAGTGCAATTCCCCAAGCATATTTTTGTTTATCTTGTTTAACTAACCAATACATAAAAATAAAGTAAGGGATCCCGAAAATGCAATAAAAAATGATACTAGGAGTGTCCATATGCTGTTGTGTACTAATGGCGAACTTTATAAGATCACCGATGAAGCACAAAATTATCTAATTTTAATGAGAATACTAAAAGTTTCTATTTCTTTATTTTTTTTAGTATTGATAGCAAGTTATTAATGATTCTAGACATTTGTTACCAGATTGGTTTTTTTATTCATCAGTTATTCATTACAATAAAATGATTTAAGTGATTGATTTATAAGTTGTAAGTTGAGTGGTTTTAAGTTTTTGTGGTTTTTTGTCATTTTATAAAAAATGCGTACTATTATTGCAGAAAAGAAAAAAATTATTTTATACATTTGCAACGTCCTTTAAGAAGACGATAACTAGAAATGAAGAATAACAATACATTAAAATTCTCTTTGCTACATGCTTTTAAAAAGTTTGTTGGTAAGAGGTATTGTTCTTTTATTTTTAGGCAGATTCCAGTTCTTCGCTTTCGACGACCCATACTACCTCGGGCTTGATATGAGGTAGTGATCTTTCTTTTCAGTAATATCATCAGGTCCGATGATGGCGCTCCACGATTTTATTAATTGTTTTTTCATAACAAAACGCAATTTCGGTTGTTAGTTTTATTATTTGGGTCGTAAGTCAATGACTATTTCAGAATTTTTAATTATTCCCGCAAAACCTGAGCATGTTGCATATGCTGAGCAGATTTGCAATGAAATGTTCGAGTCTGCAAAAGCTCGAGGTACTGGTATTGCACGTCGCAAGCCAGAATATGTTGCTAATAAAATGATTGAGGGTAAAGCCGTTATTGCTTTACACAAGGATGGAAGATGGGCTGGGTTTGTCTATATTGAAACCTGGGGACATGGTGATTATGTTGCCAATTCTGGTTTAATTGTCAATCCTGAATTTCGTAAAGTAGGTTTAGCCAAAGCAATTAAAAAAAGAGTCTTCGATTTATCTCGCGAAAAGTATCCACATGCAAAGATTTTTGGTTTAACGACAGGTTTGGCGGTTATGAAAATTAATTCAGAACTAGGTTATGAACCTGTGACCTATTCCGAGCTCACACAAGATGAAGAATTTTGGAAAGGATGCCAAAGTTGTGTGAATTACGATATCCTATTAAGTAAGGATCGTAAAAACTGTATGTGTACAGCTATGCTTTGGGATCCTGTTGATAAGGAACGCGAATTGAAAGAAAAAATTCAGCGAAAAGCAGAAGCAAAAGAAAGATTAGAGCGTATTACGCAGAAACAATCGTTGTTGAAACGTATAGAAGCAAAATTATGGAAATCAGCAAAGAAGTTTGTTGCAGCTAATTTCCATAAGAGTAAAAAAGTAGTTAAGGAGTTTTAAGTTTTTTATATTTTTGTTTAAGTCTCATTCCGAGGTTTATCAATGAATTAATCCAAAAAGATGAAAAAAGTAGTTTTAGCATTCAGTGGTGGGTTAGATACATCATTTTGTTGTATTTATCTAACACAAGATTTAGGTTTAGAAGTTCACTCAGTAGTAGTTAACACAGGAGGTTTTTCCGATGAGGAATTAAAACAGATTGAAGAGCGAGCTTATGCTTTAGGCGTAAAGTCGCATACAGCTATTGATGAAACAGAAGACTATTACCGCGAAACTATTAAATATTTGATTTTTGGTAATGTATTGAAAAATGCAACTTATCCATTATCAGTATCCGCTGAGCGAGTTTGTCAAGCGACCGCTATTGCCAATTATGCTAAGAAAATTGGAGCAGAATGTGTAGCGCATGGATCTACAGGTGCAGGCAATGATCAGGTACGTTTTGATATGATTTTTCATACCTTAATTCCAGGAGTGGAAATTATTACGCCAATTCGTGATTTGCAATTATCGCGCGAAGATGAAATAGAATATTTAAATAAACATGGTGTTGAATATTCAGCTGAGAAAGCTAAATACTCGATTAATAAAGGTCTTTGGGGTACTTCAGTAGGAGGAGCAGAGACATTAACATCCAATCAGTATTTACCAGAATCTGCTTGGCCAACACCAGTAACTTCTACAGAACCTCAGCAGATTACGATTGATTTTGTAAAAGGTGAACCAACAGCATTGAATGGAAAAGCATTAGATGCGGTACGTGTAATTCAAGAATTACAAGCATTGGCACAACCTTATGGTATCGGTCGTGATATCCACGTAGGAGATACCATTATTGGTATTAAAGGCCGTGTAGGATTTGAGGCAGCTGCATCCGTTATTTTGATAAAAGCACACCATGCTTTAGAAAAACATACGTTGACTAAATGGCAATTAGCTTGGAAGGATCAGATTGCAGGGTTTTATGGCAATTATATGCACGAAGGACAAATGCACGACCCTGTAATGCGTGATATCGAGGCATTTTTACAATCTACTCAGGAAACTGTAACAGGAAAAGTGATTATCGAGTTACACCCTTACCGCTTTGTCGTTATTGGTATCGAATCGGAATATGATTTAATGTCTAATAAATTTGGAACATACGGTGAAATGAACGCTGGATATACAGGTGACGATGTAAAAGGATTCTCTAAAATATTTGGTAATCAAACCATTATTTGGCATAAAGTTAACGGAAAGTAAGTGTTATTGTAATTCGTTTAATTCGAATTCGGCACTTATTTCTTTGTTAAAATACAATGGATCCCATGCTCACCATTTGAGATAGGGATCCATTTTTTACATACATTGGACCGTTAGATGTGTCACTGGATATCTTAAATTAGTAGTCCATCCATCGCATCGTAGTGCAATTAAAATCTAAATACTAAAAAATGATAAAAGTAGGAATAGTAGGATCAGCAGGGTATACTGGAGGAGAATTATTACGCGTGTTGATTTATCATCCGGAAGTTGAAATTGTATTTGCCAATAGTGCCTCCAATGCAGGCAATAAAATCTATGAAGTACACAATGATCTATTTGGTGATACGGAATTAACATTCTCTTCAGATTTTCATTCAGATATAGATGTATTATTCTTATGTGTAGGTCACGGAGATGCTCGTAAGTTTTTGGATGAAAATCCAATTGATCCTTCAGTGAAGATAATTGATCTATCACAAGATTACCGTTTGAAAGCGAATACGGCGTACAACGGTAAGAATTTTGTATATGGTTTACCTGAACTGAATAGAGATAAAATTAAAACAGCTCACTATATTGCAAACCCGGGTTGCTTTGCAACAAATATTCAATTGGCTCTTTTGCCATTGGCAGATAAGGGTTTATTACCGAGTCAGATTCACGTGAATGCAACGACAGGATCTACAGGAGCAGGACAGAAACCAGGCGCGACTACACACTTCTCGTGGCGCAATAATAACCTATCAGCTTATAAATCTTTTGAACACCAGCACTTGCAGGAAATATCGGAATCCTTAGCACAATTGCAGGATGGATTCCTTCCTCAGTCAGATCAATCCTTACTAGAAAGAGCTGCAGAGAGAATCAATTTTGTTCCGCAACGAGGTGATTTTGCAAGAGGCATATTTTCAGTTATATACGTCGATTCAGATTTATCTGAAGAACAGGCTTATGAACTTTACGAAGCTTATTATGAGGGACATCCCTTTACCCATGTGAGTCGTAAAAATATTGATTTAAAACAAGTTGTCAATACAAATAAAAGTATTGTTCATATAGAAAAACACGGTAACAAATTATTAATCTTAAATGCAACAGATAATTTGTTGAAAGGCGCATCAGGACAAGCCGTACAAAATATGAATTTAATGTTTGGTCTAGATGAAAGAGCAGGGTTAAATTTGAAAAGTGTAGGGTTTTAAAAGTTTATTTATTTAATATCAAAAAAAGGAGTCCAGGTGGTCTCCTTTTTTTATGCTTGTGTAAGTAATTAAATGATAAATCTAAAAATTTAATTTTTAGATTTATAGATGATCAGATGATTTAATCTTTCTTGATTACATCATGAAAGCTACTAAGCTTCTGAAAAGCTAATTTAATGCCTTAGTATCTATTTGCTTTTTTGCATTCTCCTTTTTTATGATCATCAATTTGATTTAATTTGTATTTTTTCTGTTTATCATGATTAAATAAATTGTGTCAACAATTTTAAAAAAGCCTATTATTTTTTATACCTGTTGCATGAGGTAAGAAGTGATGAAAATCCTTTTTGGTCGCTTTTTTATCAAGAATTATGATATTGTAACAAAACATATGTTATACATAATGGTATTGCAATCGGTTGTGTCGATTGCGCAATCGTTTTCGTTGTTGTGCAGTTATAATAATACTTAATAATTATTCTATACTTGTTCCAACTAACAATTATTAATGTATAATATGAAAGAGTAATAACAGCTGTCCTAACCAATAGCGTTATCTCTTTAAATTTTTTTTAAACCTAGTCTAATACTAGTACTGACATTATTTAGAATTTTTATTGCAAATAGAATAAAAATGGAATTTCAAAAACTCCATTTTATTTTTAAAATTTTTTGATCAGTTCTAAAAGTTTAATGAATTTAGTTTGATCTGTTTCTGAAACAGATTTGATATCAAACATTATCGTAATTATTGTTCTGTCAATTTGTTTTAGGTCAGCTTGTTCTTAATTGAGGTTAAAATATGCGGATCACTATTAATGAAAATAAACTTAAATTAAATTAAAATAATGGTTAAAATTTACACAAGCGTTTCATGTGCTTTTTTTTTATCTATTGTTGGAACTCAATCTTTATACGCAAAAAAAAGCCTATTTAAACGCCCTGTTCAAATTGGCTCACATATTTTGCGGGATACTGTTAAAAATGAGGATTCCGATTATGATGTGAAAACTGACACAATTGGCCAAATGGTGCAGGCCATGCAGAAATTTAAATCTGTTAGAGATACGATCAATATGCGCTATGTAACCCCGTACCTAATTTATCAATTCAGCAGATTATCAAAGGCAATCTTGCGGGGGTTTATGTACAGGAGCCAAATGGCGAACCAGGTACAGAGCAAAGCATAATTGTACAAGGTGCTTCTGGAATCTTATTTTCCAAAAGAGATGTCTACGCACTACAACCTGCTATTTATGTAAATGGTGTTCCTATCGTTCCTGAGAATCCTTTTGCGTTTGATGTTCAGAAGTATGATTATAACCGGATTGGTCCTTCTACAAATTTATTGTCGCAAATTGATGTAAGTAATATTCAATCTATTGCTGTTATTAAAGATCCTTATGAATTAGCTAAGTTGGGTCCCAATGCCACAAATGGTGCGATTTATATCACCACAAAAAATGCAAAATCAGGTCAAAAGGATATTAGTATCAATTCTTATTTTGGCTTTGCCCCAGCGCCTAAGGTAAATACAGTAAACGGGGTTTATGAAAATAGCTTTAGAAGACCTTTTTATGAAAAGTACGGCAATCAAGAAAGGTTTGATGCTTATGCACCTTATTTAAGAGATTCTACAAATACAGCTTATTTTGGTCCTTCAAATTGGAATGATTCATATTACAAAAATACACCTACGTATTCTGCTGATATGGGTATTACCGGTGGAAATGATCGTGCTAATTTTAGATTTTTTGGTTCAGGGACTAAAAATGCTGGAAATGCAGATGACACAAATTTAAACCGTTATAATGTGTTTTTTGGAATTAATATGGCACCATTTAGCTGGTTGACTGTCTCTAGTAACGTAAATGCAACACGTTTAGATCGTACACGTAACAAAAGTTTAAGAGATCGCTTTGCAGAACAACGATATATTCCAGATTTATCCACACCATTATCTCCAAACAAAGAAATCTACAATGGATTCTTAGATGAAAACAAGAAAAATGTTGATAATAATCGTGTGACAACATTAGGCGGTAATTTGACACTAAGTGCAAACATCAATAAATTGATTTTGTCTAGTTCCCTTATGTTTGATTACAATGAGGGAACTCGTGATTATTTTACTCCCTCTACATTATTGGATGGTGTAAGTTATATATCTAATTACTTTGGATATAATCAACGACTGATCCTTAACAATACAGCATCATATGAATTTGATTTTTCTGAGGACAGTCAGTTAGCACTAGAGGCTGGTCAGATTTATCAAGGTGATACGTATAAGTATAACTATGCTCGTGCTTATAATGGACCAAATGATTATGTAAAATTGAATAAAGTAAATCTTTCCGATCTGAATGCTACCGATTTTTACGTGTTTAGATATATTGATAAAGAGGTACATAATATGCTTTCCTTCTATGGTTCGGCAAAATATAAATACAAAAGCATAGTTGACTTTAGTGCTATCGTGAGAAGAGATGGATCATCAAATGGTCAGCCAGATAGCAGATGGGTAACCACACCAGCCTTTAATATCAATTATAATTTAAAAAATCAATTTTTAGCGAATTATTCTTTTGTAAATAAATTAAATATTGTGGGAGCTTGGGGTAGGACTGTAAGTCCATTTTTGGATGACCGTTATGCAGCTGGGCCACAATATCGGTCGGAAAATGGTTGGTATGAAGAGCCTACTATCCCAGGTTATGGACCTGTGTTAGGTATCAATAGACCTTATGACAGCGGTTTTATTGGTTACAATATTAAGATGCCGATTGCAGAACGTACAAGCGTTTCATTAGATGGAACTTTTTTTAATAATCGTATCAATGCTTCAATTTCTGCCTATAACAGAAATAATAAAAATCAAGTTGTTGGCGTACCAGTACCGACAGAAACAGGCTATAGTTTAAATTATAAATCAGGATTAAATATTAATAACAAGGGTCTAGAGTTTACGCTTAACGGCGCTATTGTTGAAAATAAGAACGGCTTTAATTGGAATTCTGCTATTAATTTGAGTTACAATAGAAATAAAGTAACGTCTTTACCGGAAGGTTATAAGGAGTTAATTAATGGGGATAATAGATTGGAAGTCGGTAAGTCAGTTGGGAGTTTCTGGTTGTATAATAATGAAGGTATTTATAATTCTGAATCTGAAATACCTGCTGGCTTGACATTTAATGGTATTCCTATCAAGGTAGGTGATCCAATTTGGAAAGATCATAATAAGGATAACCGTATTGATAACAATGATAAAGTCCAAATGGGGAATCGTCTTCCAAGTTTTGTCGGAGGTTGGAATAATAACTTTGCCTTTAAAAATTTTGATTTGAATTTTAATTTCATTTTTGCAACGGGTAATAAAGCAATCAACCAATATGAGGCAAAACGATATGGATTTATTAACCGTGAAGCGGGTAATGACATCAATTCCGTTCGCGAAGTGTCCTCATGGCAAAGTTTTGATAATGAAAAGAATTATCCGATTTATAACCCTTGGAGTGATGTAGATCCTTACCGTGTGGATCAAGATCTTTTTTTAGAGAATGCATCTTATTTGAAGTTAAGGTCTTTAACACTAGGCTATGATATGACTCAGGCTGCAATTTTTAAAAAATCGGATCAGCCAATCAGACGATTATATCTGTATGTCACAGCAATGAATCTTCTAACTATAACAAAATTTACAGGAACTGACCCGGAGTTAATTAATTTCAATGGTTATTATGATGGTGCTAATTTGAGTATCCCGAAAACTGTGGTTGTAGGATTTAAATTAGATTTATAAACAAGAGGAATATTAGACATGAATAACGTAATAATAAAAATAAAATTATGGACAGGTAAATTGTCTCTGGCCTTTTTAACTATAATGTTAGGTGCTAGCACATATTCCTGTAACAAAATAAATGATGTTTCCTCTAATCGGTTGGCTTCAGAGGAAACAAACTGGAAATCGCTGGAGGATGCCAAAGCCAATTTAATGTCTGTATACGGTTTGATGCGTTCTGCTACTGTTTCTGATAATGGCCACTGGCTAATGGGCGATCTTCGACAGGGTGATTTTACGATTACCAATCGTAATGATTTAAAAGCAATTGTAAATGGTCAGCTAAATGCATCTTATCCTATTATAAATAGAATAACTAATTGGAGAAGATTTTATGCCGTCATCAGTGCTGCGAGCCTTTTTATTGAGCGGTCTTCAGAAATTATGGATGAGGATGTACGATATACTAAAACCAATAATAATGTAGATGTAGCACAAGCAAGAATTTTACGCGCTTTTGCCTATTTCTATATGACACGTATATGGGGTGATGTACCTCTACTAACCTCTTCTCATGATGGTAGTTTTGAGGCTAAAAATAGAACTTCACAAAGTAAAGTTCTTGAATTTGCAACTAAAGAATTATTGAACGCAGCTCAGGTGGTTCCATTTAGATATGGTGGTACAGATCCGATCTTACCAGGAGATTATTATAACGAAGGATGGGCTTCTTGGAATGGCAACATATTTACACGTCTTTCCGTATATGGTATTTTAGCGCATATTGCCGCATGGCAAGGTAATTATGTAGATGTTGCAGCATATACAAAGTTTATACTTGATAACCATACGAAATTGAACGGTGATGGTTCTTTTGGTACGACTTATTTAAATATGGCTCATCTGACAGAAAACGATAATGGTTACAGTCCTTTCGCTTTTAAACGCGCAACGGTACTAATTGGATTTCCTTTTGAATCAGGAAATGGATTAGCAACTAATAATGGGCATATTGAGGGTTTAACTCTTGCGTTACCATTTATTCCGAAATCTAAACCTGAGATGTTTGTCAATAAAGATAGTATCATGAATATCTTTACTGATCCTAAGGATCTGCGTTTTGGAATTGATCCAAAAACCAAACAGTATCGTACCAATTACTTCTATAATTTTGAATCAGAAATGCCTGTTTTTAATAAGATTAAGGTTATTTCGCCGGAAAGTACCTCAGGTAACCTTACTTTATTTAGTTCGACACTTTTATTTAGTCGTTTGGAGGAGATCAGTTTATTGCACGCAGAAGCTTTGGCAGTATTAGGAGATACGAATGGAGCTTTTGAATCATTAAATAAAGCTGCTGATTTGAGAGGAATTACATTTTCATCCGTTAAAAACCCAGATATTATAGATGCTATTTTTCAAGAACGTAGACGTGAATTAATGGCGGAAGGTTGGAAATGGTATGATCTCGTTCGTTACAATAGGATTAAGAAACATAAGACAATTTTTGCGAATAAAGATGGTAAACCAATGACCTTTCGCGAGTTTGAAGAGGCTGGAGGTATTTATTGGCCAATCTCTCAAGATGTGATAACCGCAAATCCAGGTATAACTCAGAACCCGTATTGGAAATAATAGATATAGCAACATGAAAAGTATAAAAAAAAATAATAGCGTACGCTTTTTCTTAGTGCTTGTCTCACTAGGGATGTATGCATGTACTAAAAGTGAGTCACCTTATTACAATTATGAAAACAAGGTCCAATCCTTCAATGGTTCTGCATTGGGATATCTCCAAGCACAACCGCAGGGTACCTTCGATTCCCTGTTAGTGGTTTTAGACCGTTTTCCAGACTTAAAAGACTCATTGACTAATCAACAAGTAACACTTTTTGCACCAGTTAATAAAAACTTTGAAACTGCCATTAAATACTTGAATATTAAGCGAGATTTAGAAGGAAATGATGCATTATTCTTGAAGGATTTAGATCTTGAAGGATTGGAAGAGATTTTATGTAAATATATTATTCGTGGTAATAGAACAACAGATGCATATATTAACAGTTCGGATGGCATCATTGCACAATCCATTTTATTTGATTATCCCATGCATATTAGATATTCCAAAGAGAGTTCATCTGGTTATGTCGGTGGTGGAGCAAGTACCTTAAATTTTAGTAATCCTTTTGGATCTGTTTTTACTCAAGATTGGGGTAAAACAAAAGCGACCACGGTTAATATTAAGACCAACAATGCTACAATTAATATTTTGGAATCCATTCATAACTTCGGCTTTAAGGAGTTTACGGAAAGACTAAACAATTAAGACTTAATTATGAAAAGAATAAAAAATATAGTTAAAATAGGTCTGCCTGTATTTTTAGGTATAGCTATCTTCTCTTCGTGTAAGAAAAATCTACCTGAAGAGACCTTGTCTATCGCTTATAATTCTAAATATACACAGACGCTTTACCAACCTGTATTAGGCCGAAATACGTTATTTACGAATATATTTCAATATGGAAACTCATCACTTCCTCTTGATTTTAAGATACTGAATATGAGAAGATTCAATGGGGATCCTGCTCCGGAATTGACACAGCTTTATCCTGTTCTCGTATGGCAAGGTATCTATGATGGCACTGAAAAATCGTTGGCAGAAATTGAAGCAAAACGTAAAATAGAGAATCATCCTTTATTTGAAATTCGACCTCGTTCAGGGGATTTTATTATGTGGGCCGCAGCTAACTCTAATATGGTGGTTGCTCAGCCGGACTCGGGTTATGTTTTTGACGTAGAAATGTCCAATTCTGGTGGTAGACGATATTTTCAGGGAATGCGCTTAACTCCATTCCGTGAAAGACCTTATGAACCTTCTAACTTGGATCCCATTACTGGCCAAGGAACGAATATCTCTGTCAATCCTTCAGGAACCAATATCGTTGGTGAAAGAGGACAACCGCTCAATACGAGCTCCGATATTCAGGTATTATTTAAAAAAACAGGTAATGGAAATAGTTTGACTTTTAAGTTTGTAGATTCACTATCCAATCCAATAGATCCGAATAAGTTCGCAGACACAGATTGGAATAATTTGGTGCACGGTTTCAATATGACTAAGGATAATTTTCAGGTGAAATATGATGTTGCTTATCCAATTCCTTTAAGTGCGTATCCTACAAAATATACAACTTCTTCAGGAGGCCAAGCTCGTGTTATATTCAAATTTCATCGTATGGCTTTTGGAAACATACTTCAAAATAATTACCTAAATTTTAATTTTAATATTTACCAAAAAGGAGATTGGGAGTTGACTTTCTGGTTTAAACGAGATCAACCGAAATTCACCAACGATTAATAAATCAATTTAAACTTAAATTAAAAGTATTTCAAATGAAGTATATATATACGATAGGTATCATATTGGCTTTAAGTTCGCATAGTCTTGTTTATGCTCAAAAGCAGATCAAGGTGACGGGGGTCGTGACGAGTGGCTCTTCGAGTTCTAATGAGACAATATCGGGAGTAAGTATTTCCTTAGGAGGAAAAGCAATAGGAAGTTCTGATCGATATGGTAAGTTTACAATCACCGTGCCTGATAATGGAGAGGTTACATTTAAATCTCTGGGCTATAAAACGGTTGCTGTGGCTGTAAATAACAAAACCTATATCGCAGTGACTTTACAGGCAACAACTCAAATGTTGAATGAGGCGAAAGTTACCTCAGGATATCAAACTAAAAATAGAGCTTTAAGTACGGGATCTGCTGTTACAATTTCAGGAAAAGATATTCAAGGTGTACCTGCATCGGATATCATGAGTTTACTGCAAGGTAAAGTAGCTGGTCTTAATATTCAGAATACTTCTGGTGCGCCAGGTGTGCGTGGAAGCGTGACGATTCGGGGTATTTCTAATATTAATGTATCAGGTGATGGTAATGCGGCTTTTTTGACACCCACATCACCTTTGTATGTGATCGATGGTGTGCCTGTTGATGATAATGCCAATTTTTCGTATGGGTTTCAACAAGCGGGCCCTGGTGTCTCGCCGGCCTCACAAATACCTCCAGAAGATGTAGAAAATATTACCGTGTTGAAGGATGCGGCTGCAACGGCACTATATGGTTCTAGAGGTGCATACGGCGTTATATTAATTACTACCAAGCGTGGGAATTCGAAAGTTCCAGTTGTTCGCTATAATGGTTCAGCATTCCTATCCACAGTCCCACAATTAAGAACTGTAATAGGTGGAAAGGATGAACGATTACTACGTATTGATCAAATTATGAAATACGATACTTCTTATTATCATGCTTTGGATATGATCGCTAATACACCATTTTTGTCCGATCGTTATAATCCTTATTATAATAATTCCACTGATTGGCAATCATATTTTTACAAGCCTACTTATAATCAAACACACAATCTGAACGTATCGGGAGGGGATGTTAAATTTAATTATAAAGTAGCTTTAGGGATTTATGATGAAACAGGTGTTCAAAAAAATACAGGTTATAGTCGGTACAATTTGAACATGAATATGATCTATAATCCAAATCCACGGTTTAAATTGGAAGCACAATTAAATAATTCGATCCAACGGCAACGTATGGGTAGCGGTAACGGCTTGTTTAATACGGGTGTTGCAGCTGCTGCTGATGCTTCTTCTTTGTTGCCAGCTCCAACGCTATTTTCTTCTGTGAATAGTGCTTTGAGCGCTTTGAAAACGGAAGATGATAATAAAGTGTTGATTACAACAGCAACCGTTAATTTAAGTTATGATTTCTTTAAAAACTTTAAAGCATCATCTTACTTGAATTATAATGGTCAGTCAGGTACGAAAGATAATTTTACACCGGCGGCGTTGAATAATAATCAAGCATTGTATTATACCTATAATGATCGTGCTACAACTATTTACAACAGAAATCAACTTTCCTATGTCTTTTCTTTTAAAGAGGATGGCGAGGATGCGCATAATTTTTCATTATTTGGATTTTCAGAATTAAGAGCTTCAGCTTTTAAATCGGATGCAATGAAGAATGACCGCGTCGTGAATGATCAATTGCAAGGTCCAATTGTCAAGCAGACAGGTTTTGCAAGTTCCAAAGGTGGAACGCTTGAGTATAATGATCTGCGTACGGTGGCTTTTGCAGGGCAGTTTTCATATAACTATAAACAGCGGTATGTATTAGACTTAAATTATCGTGCAGACGGCTTGTCGACCAATGGTCCTAATGCAGGTTATATCAAAAATCCTTCTATTGCAGTCAAATGGAATATTGAGAAAGAACGTTTTATGGAAGACGCTACCTGGCTGGATTATGGCTCTGTACGTTTAAGTTATGGTTCTAATATTTCACCAAATGGTAATATCTATTACACTTATGGTAAATACTATGGCTCTGACCGCTATAATAACAACCCAACTGTGGTAACTGACCTAAATTATTTACCAAATTTATCATTACAACCGTCGAAAGCCACCACCTATAATGCAGGGGTAGATTTCTCTTTATTTAGCAATAGATTTACGTTGTCAATGGATAGTTATTACAAGCAAAATGATAATATCTTCCAAGATAAAGTCATTTCATCGACCAATTCTTTTAACAAAATTGCATCAACTGAGATCAGTAATGTGAATTATGGATGGGAGTTTCAAGTTACAGGACGTCCTCTAGCACCAACAAGTCCATTTAAGTGGACCATGTCCGGAAGTTTTGCTATCAATAGAGAGATTTTGGCAGCATTACCGGACGGTTTACGTGAAAAAATAATTTCTACAGGTAGTGATGGTCAAGATATTTATCAAAGACTGGGAATTAATTCATTGTCCAATTTCTTGTTCAATACGAAGGGGGTTTACGCAAACAATGGACAAGTACCTGTGGATCCTGTTACTGGCTTACCTTACCGTGTGGGCGGAAATGATCCCTTAAATTATTTTAAAGGAGGCGATCCTATATTCACAGATTTGGATGGTAATTATGTGTTGGACAATAATGACCGTGTTATAGCAGGTAATTCACAACCGGCAATAACAGGGGGATTATTTTCTCTTTTACAATATAAAAAGTGGAGTGTAGAGGTGAATGCTTCGTTTACATTAAAACGGGACGTGCTGAATAATACTTTAGCTTACCAATTCTCGCGCTTTGGAAATCCGACTACTATGGGTAGTATCGTTCCTTTATCAATGATTGATTATTGGAAGCAGGATGGTGATATTGCAACCTATGGTAATCCGATGGATTTTGTGCGTAATGGTCGTATTAATCCATTCCGTTACAATCAAACTCTATTCCAAGAGGATGGATCATACTTAAAACTCAATTCCATAAAAGTCTATTACAACTTTGATCAAAACTTGACAAGAAGATATGGAATGAATAGAGTGAGCATGAATTTTTCGGCAGCAAATTTAGGATATATTACACGATATTCTGGAGCTAATCCGGAGACTGTAAGTGCATTAGGACGTGACTTTGGAGGCAATTATCCTTTGCCTAAATTATTTTCTTTGGGTTTAAATATCGAGTTTTAATACGTTTGAGATCATGAAATTTAAAAAAATAACCTATTTATTCGCAGCATCAACATTGTTACTGTCAAGCTGTGAAAAGTTTTTAAATGTTACACCCATTGACGCTTTGTCGGGGAATAACTTTTGGAAAACGAAAAAAGATGTGGAAGGCTATACGAATGGTATATATCTGAAATTGAAAAAAAAGTTTGGAGAAACTATGTTAATTCCGTCATTGGATATTCGTGGAAATTATGTTAAGGTCGTTGAAAATTTGGATAGTGATGGTAGTGGTCCAATTAATAGTTTGATTTCCAACAATATGACAACCATTATGAATGGTTCCACAACTTATCATAATAGATTAAAAGATAATATGAATTGGAAAGCTTGGTATGATGTCATTGCGGCTAGCAATATTTTGTATTATGAAACGGGCCGCTTAGATGCTTCTGACTTTTCAGAAACAGATAGAAAGCAATATCAGGCTGAAGCTGTATTTACACGAAACTTAAGTTACCTATATTTATGTCGCATGTTTGGTGATGTTATTTATTATACTGATGCATATAATAGCAAAGCGCTTCCACGTGAAGATCAAGTTGAAGTGATGAAAAAATGTATTGCTGATATGCAGGCTGTAAAAGATGACTTACCCATTAGACAGAGCTCATCCAATATGATCGGTGTTCGTCCTACTCGTGCGAGTGCAATAGCTTTATTGATGCATTTGAATATGTGGGCAGCAGCTTGGGATACGGAAAGCAAAGAGGGGTATTACGCTGCCGTACTTTCACTTGCAGAAGAGATAGCAACTTATCAGGATTATTCGCTGTTGACTATTTCAACGGAGAATACAAAACGTATCTTTAAAGGTCGTTCTGCTGAAAATCTTTTCGGTGTATTGCAAGACTTTAATTATGGAGAGACATTCTCTGATTATGCAAATTATTCTTTTTTCTTCTCACATTACCCTTATCGGGGAAAAGAAGATAAGACTAAAAGCTTTTTAAGCTACGATAAGAAATACATTGATAAATTATTTCCGGCATCAAACGCTGATCTTCGTCGCTCGACTTGGTTTGAGAATATGAGCGCAGAAAGTGCTGATTTTCAATTTAAAAAATTTATCAATACCTATTCGAAGGGGTCTGGTGCTAATATTACGATGTATAGCGATGATAGTGCAATTATTTTTAGGTTGCCAGACGCTTTGTTGCTCGCAGCAGAAGCGGCCGCAGAATTGAATAATGAGGCCGCAGCACATAGATATTTGAATCAGGTCAGGCAAGCAGCGGGCGCTCCAGATATTCTTAGTACTGGTTTGACTTTGAAGAATGACATTTTTGCTGAAAGATGTCGTGAACTCATTGGCGAAGGTCAATATTACTTCGATTTGGTTCGAACAAAACGTGTAATAGATACAGAGTTTGCGAAAACCGTGATGTCTGTTGGAGATTTCAACCGTGGCGCATGGACATGGCCACTAATTATCACAGCGGAAGAGCGCGGTGCAAATCCTAATTTAACAGGTAATACTTTTTGGAATTAATTATGATAAACGTTAAAAATAAAATAGCGCTATTGATTGTCGCAGTAGTCGTGTTATTGTCTTCGAGTTGTAAAAAATATTATTACGATTCAGGTATTCATGATCCAAAATTTAATGGGACGACGATTGAATTTCTGAAGTCAGAAGGTCCTGTATTTGATAGCACATTGACCATTATTAAATTGGCAGGTTTAGAAGATGTTCTTCAAAAGGAAAATGTTACTTTTTTCGTTCCGCCAGGAGGTTCTGTAAATAAGGCTATCATGCGTCTTAATAAAACCTTGCGGTTTAATGGAAAGGATACGGTATCGCAATTGACACAGATTAAACCAACAGTTTGGCGTACCGTATTGTCTCAATATATTTTTAAAGGGACAAATCTTTTAAAGGATTATCCGCAACGTGATACTTTAGCCTATACTACTTTCCCAGGGCAAAATTACACGAGTTTTGATGGACGGCTGATGAATGTTGGTGTCATTTATAATGATGCCGGGGGGATGCAATATGCAGGTTATAGACAACTGTTTTTGGCTTATATACCAGATTTATCAAATCCGCAGGTTCGTTTAGTTAATATACCTGTATCCATGTCAGATGTTCAGACGACGAATGGCGCTGTTCATGTTCTTAATCGAGTAAAGCATACTCTAGGTTTTGATACGGAGAGCTTTATAGATCTAGTTATCTCTGGAGGTATTTCTCCCGCCACTCCTTAATGAATTTACTAATTTATAAATCATTTGAGAAATGTTACATAAAATAAAATATAAAATAGGGTTGTTGCTTGTCATTGGACTAGGAGTTTCCTGCATAACAAATTCTTGTTCTAAGAGTAAGGACTTAGCAGAAGATCCTTACGCAGGAGGCAAACAAGTTTTAGATATCCAATTTATTTCAAAGACAACAGATCCAGACATTGTAAATGCTGGAGCAGCACTAGAATTGAAAGTTAATGGATTGCTGAAATATAAAGATCAATTTAAGGTTTTTGTCAACGAACTTGAGGCAGAGGTATTAAGTTATACAGATTCCACTTTGAATTTTGTTGTTCCCGCTATGTCAAGTACGGGATCAATTTGGGTTACAGCAAATGAACAGTCTTTCTTTGGTCCAGTAATCAAAATTGGTGGAAAAGTGTCTGTCGATGTTTCTTTTAGAGCAGTTAATGGTACTACTAGATTGGGAACTGGTGGAGATGCAAGCATCTATGACATTATTCAATTACCAAATAATAAATTCTGGCTTGTTGGTGCTTTTGACAGTTTTGAATTGAAAGCAACGGAAGAGAAACCAAAAGCAGGTATTGTGCAAATGGGCCCGGAGGGAGCATATGATGATGACTATATGAGGTTTGGAATTGGCGCATTTGGTGCGAGTAAAACGATATATTCTATCAACAGGATTAATACGGGATCTTATAATGGTAAATTTATTGTAGCGGGTAATTTTTCGGCTTATGATTCGAAAAGGCCAACCCGTCAAACGATAAATAATATTACCAGACTGAATGATAATGGATCTTTGGACACGATGCGCACTTTGGATATTGTGAATCCGACCCCAGAAAAAGTATGGAAAAATGCAGATACTATTCCAGCATTTAACGGTGGTGTTGATGGTGTCGTTCGAAAAACTTTCATCTTTGGTGAAAAACTTTATGTCATAGGCAACTTCCAAAACTATAAACGTATTTACTATCCTAATTCATCCTATGATGATAAAGTTTATGATGTGACACGTATGTTGCAAATAGCTAAATTGAATTTAGATGGTTCGATGGATTCCACTTATCATTTTAATCCTGCTAAAGGACAAAGTGAAACAGCTGGGAATGGTTCGATCAACGATGCAATGATGCAGAGTGATGGGAAATTGATTTTGGTAGGTAATTTTACAAGTTTCAATGGAATCGCATGTAATCGTATTGTCCGACTAAATTTGGATGGTTCAGTCGATCAGTCTTTTAATATTGGTCTGGGTTCTGATGGTGATATCAATTCAATCCGTTATAATGAAGTAACGAAAAAGATTGTTTTAAGCGGTTTATTTAACTCATTTAACGGTAAATCGGCTAATGCTATTATTGTTTTAAATAGCGATGGTACGCTAGATGATACTTTTATCAGTGAAAAAATAACCGGTGGTGCAGTGACTTTCGCAGCACAGTTGAACAGTGGGAAGATTATTGTATCAGGTTCCTTTAATCGATATGGTGATTACCTGAGACAAGGTTTTATGATTTTAGAAGCTAATGGTAAATTGGCCTCTGGATATAATAATACAGGCGGATTCAAAGGTCGTATATATGACATGATTGAAACGGAGATGGCAAATGAATCGAAGGTCATTCTGGTGGGAAGTATTTCACGATTCAATTCAACTTTACCAGGCAATATTTTACGTTTATTGATCAAAAAATAAGACCCAAATTTAAAAGATATGAAAAGAAATAAGAAATCAACAATCGGCATAAGGATATTGGGTTTCATTGTTTTTATGGGAACATTGTTCATGAATGGGGCTTGTAATAAAGATTTTATTAATAGCTTACCTGAATCCTCTAAAAACGATACTTTAGGAGTAGGAGATGGCTCTAAGCGCGTTCTATACTTAATTCTAGATGGAGTGAAAGGCTCGGTTATCCAAGAGTTGGCTCCAAAAAATTTGACACAAATTACCCTTCGATCCATCTATACGTATGATGGTGTTGCGGACTATAATTATAATCCTTATACACAGGCTGCGGCGTGGACTAATATGTTGACTGGTGTTGATTACACAAAACATCACGTTACAGCGAATAATTTTGAAAAATTCAATCATGTAGCAACACCAACAATTTTTACTCGTATTAAAGATGAATTGAAAAATGTGCGAACGGTTTCATTTACCAGTAATGCTGCGATAAATGCTAATCTTGCGAAAGACGCAACTGAAACGAAAACATTGGCGAATGACGCTGATGTTAAAAAAGCACTTATTCAGGAGTTGGCCACCGGTAATGCATCCCTTTTAGTTGGTCAGTTTGATGGTGCAGCTCTTGCTGGCGGTTCTGATTTTTCAGAATCTAATCCTGCTTATGTCGCATCCATTCAAACTTTAGATAATTATGTCGGAGAAATTTTGGAGGCTTTAAAAGCACGTAAAACCTACGAAGGCGAGAACTGGATGGTGGTTATTGCATCGAGTCTTGGAGGCGGTCTCTCGGGAGGAGAATCTGGATCGAATATCTATGCGGATGGATCCAGAAATGCATTTTATGCTTTCTATAACCCCAAATTTACGGCGGATAAGTATGATAAGCCACAGATGGATGCTTTGCCTTATGTCGGTACAACGCAACGGTATCAAGGAGCAAATTCAAGAGCTGAACAACGTAATGCTGATTTAGCAAATTTTGGAGCTGATCAAGATGCAACAATCCGTTTTAATATCAGATGGGATCAGGGTAGTACGATTTATCCTGCTTTTGTATCAAAACGGGCAAGTTTTAGCGGGGGAGTAGTTGGTTGGCTTTTCTTTATGGAATCTGGGGGTACAGTAGGTATTAATCTAAGTCAAGTTGGTCAAGGTAATACACAACGTGTACATACACGAAATATTGCCGATGGTATTTGGCATAATATTACAGCGAAATTTTGGAAGAATGGCACCACTCGTTATTTGACTTTATTCATCGATGGAATTCCCGCACCAGGAGGAGATCTGAATATAACGAATCTTGGAAATCTGAATACATCGAGCCCACTACGATTGGGATCAATCGGTGATGGGAATGTCAATTGTTTGATTAGTGACTTTGCAATTTATAATTTAGCTCTTCCGAATGATGTAATCATTGCGAAGAGTAAAATGACTCCTTTGACTGAAGAAAATGATGTTTATTACAATAATTTAACAGGTTATTGGAAATGTAATGAAGGTGAAGGAGACGTATTGAATGACTTAACGGGTAAATCGACACCTTTTCATATTCAAAATAAAATCAATTGGGTTAACTTCAGTGATTTTTCGCCAAATATTACCCCAACTATTTCACAATCAATTTTTAAGGTAGTGCCCAATGGGGTCGATATCCCAGTTATGATTTATAATTGGATGAATATTTCGGTACCTAAAAACTGGGGACTGATGGGGAAATTTTATAACCCTTCTTTTAATTTACCAAGAGACTAAGTGATGAAAACTAATCAAATCATAACAATTATATGTAGTATGGTGTTGTTAATCAGCACTGTGTCATGCAAGAAATATGGCTATAATATTTCGGATGGTTATCCTGATGATTCTAAAAATGTGGAAGATGGGCAGATTGATACAAATATGCGTATCATCGATAAATCGATGTATGCAAAAGCAAAGGTTTTCCCGGGTTTAGTTGATCAGAAAGAACCTCGAGTAGTGGATGCTAAATTTACATTAGATCTCAATTTTACAGATCAAACGAGTCAAAATTTGCGCATTTCTGTAGCCCCTCAGCCCCAATATAGTACAGGTTTTTATGCAGCTCCAGGAGAGCTTGTTAAAATCGTTGTACCTGAAGGAATTGAGGGACTTACTGTCCAAATAGGTGGGCATACGGATAATTTAAGTGGTAAATTTCCATTATTGCGAGACCCTGTAATTTATATGCGACAACGCCTATATGCAGGAGCTAACTATGTTCGTAACTTATATGGTGGTACCATTTACATTCAACCCAATAGAGCATATGAAAAACCTGTTGAATTTACGATTACTAATGCTTGCGTATCGCCTGATTTTGTTTTGGGGGAAATGAGCAATGACGAATGGATCGCTAAAGTAAAAGCATCTAATGTCCCTTGGTTAGAGTTTAGGACAAAACGTGTCGTTTTTTTAATCCCAAGAGATCGAGTTATCAAGTCTTTTAGTTCATCTGAACCGATCAACGACCCTACAAAGGTAATGACTCTTTGGAATGATGTCTTTGAAAAAGACTTTAATGGATGGATGGGACTTTCAGACGATGCACCATATGAGAAGGATCGTAGTCCACAAGGCGCATGGAGAGGAGTATTGGATATTCAGTTAACTGTTGGGTACGGTCATAATGGTTTTCCATTTGTGGGCTATAATGATTCCGAATGGTTTAGAGGAATGACAAGCTTAAAAGAGATCAGTACAAGCGAAGGCATGTGGGGTTCTTATCATGAGTTTGGACACAACTGTCAACAGGGAAGCATTTGGAGCTGGAGTACCTTAGGCGAAACCACAAACAATTTGTTTAATTTTAAAGTAGCGAATCGTATCGGTGCTAATTATTCTAAGTTGCATCCTGGTGTAACTGAAGGTTTTCCAGAAGCAATTAAATATGCGAGTAATCCTAGTGCTAATGCTACTGTTAAAAATTTTGATAAGGACGTCGCAATGGATGACCCATTTAAAAGAATGACACCTTTTGTACAGATTTTTGAAGTATATGGATATGATGCGATGGTACATCTTTATAAAGAAGCTCGTCGGGCAATTCGTACTAACCCTACTGATATCACTAAACATAATTGGGTTTACGAAAAATTATCAGAATATACTAAAACAGATCTAGCACCATTTTTTGATGCATGGGGTATTGACTATAGTCCGAATGTTGCAGCAGCTGTATCAGCGAGATTTCCACTTTTAACAAAGCAGGTATGGACATATAATCCATTGACGAAAACAGGTGGAACCAGTCCAATTGTATATAAGACTACAGTTGATTACGTTAGTTGTCCTGCGCAAGAGGGTTCTATTGCAAATTTGGTTGATGGTGATCCAAACAGCTTCTATCATTCTAAATATTCTAATATACAGGCAGGAGAATCTTATCCATTCACGTTTATTTTAAATGCAGGTGCTACTCAAGCAATAAAAGGAATGTATTTTTACAACAGACCTGGTGGAAATAGAGCGGGAGATGGTAAAAATATTGAGATCTATTATAGCAGAGATAATGTAAACTATGAAAAAATTGGTAATGCAGTTTTGCCAAATAGTAACAATAGATTTGAATACATATTTCCCAATGGAAATATTAGTGCTAAATATTTTAAAGTTATTGTAAAGGATGGATATACAACTAACCCTTACGTTGTGTTTGGTGAATTAAACTTAATTAAGCCATAATTGATAAAATTAAAATAGATATTTAGATGAAATTAAATTTTAAAATACATACAGCTCTTTTCCTAATCTTAATTGGTGTTTCAATTATTGTAGGATGTAAAAAATACGATAATCCCCCATCTGTATTTGAAGAAATAAAGGATTTGAGTACAGCTCAGCGCAAGGTCTTGGTCATCACTATTGATGGCCTTGCCGGAGCGGAATTACAAAAATCATTGCCAAAGAATATAGCTATGATGAAAAAAAATGCAAAGTATACTTTTAATACTTTGGCAACGGCTACAAGTACCGCTGGCTGGGTATCAATGTTGACGGGCACTTCTTTAATGAAACACCACATTAGCGATGAAAGTTTTGAACGTACAGAAGATGGAGATAACGAAGACCATGGTGAGATTGTCAATTATAGAAATGTACTGGATTACGTTACGCAATATAAAACAGTAACAACTGCTATGGTTACACCATCAACTAACTTAAGAGATTATATTCGGAATGCAGATGATTCACCAGTAGTAGCTTCCGATTTAGCAGTTAAAGATAGTAGTTTATCAATCTTGAGTCAAAATAGTTTAGGAACGATTTTTGTCAATTTTAAAGCATTACAGGAAGCTGGAAATAATGGAGGATTTGATACTTCCAATCCTGCTTTCGTTGCAGCACTTAATCAAACAGATACTTATATTGGAAATCTCTTAGATGGGGTGAAAGCGAGAAAGAACTATGATCAAGAAGATTGGTTAATTATTGTAACAACTAATCACGGAGGAGGAAAAAATGATAGTCAAAATGGTTTTATTATGCTTTACAATCCATCATTTGAGGAGTATGAATTAAAGAAATCAGGTTTTAATGGTGTTCTTTTTGCCGAGAAAACTTCGAAAGCAATTATAACTGATAATACAGGTTTGTTTGATGCGGGTGAAACAAAAAGCTTTACGGTCCAGATGGATGTTAAATTTAATGCTGTGCCAAACGGCTACTCTTCTTTCTTCGGTCATAGTACCAATCTTAATGGGCAGAATATTACAGGTTGGCAATGGGCTTATTATCCCGGAGGTGGATGGGTTGTGACTGTAGGTGGAACATTAAATGGTGGTGTAGGTAAATCTGATATAACTGCGGATGATCAACCTGGTACAGATTGGCATACGTTAACGATGACAGTCAACTACTTAGATGCAAATACCCGTACTTTAAAAATGTTTGTTGACGGTAAATTACAATCTAAGAGTATGAATATAAGTAGAAATAAAAGTTTAACTACTACTGAAGCCCTGAGAATTGGGCATCGTGCAGGTGATAATGATGTTCCTACATCTTTTCATAGTGCAAATCTTACTTATTTTAATACTGCATTAAGTGAGGAAACGGTTAAAAATACATTTAAGCTAACTGATATTACGAAACATCCAAATTATTCAAATGTAATTGGGTATTGGCCAATGGATGAGGGGCTTGAGGATAAATTCTTTAATAAAATTAATGGGGGCACTAACATTCCTATTACAGGTTCTTACAGATGGGTAAGTTTCGGGGATGATTTTCCACCAAGCTCGAAACCTGATGAAAAGGTTGAAAAATACTCCATTATATCGACGGCTTATGATGTTTCAGCTTTAACACTTTATTGGATGAATATCCCAATTTTGAAAGATTTTGGTTTTGATGGTATTCCTTATCTGGACAAGTTTGAAGTTGAATTTTTAAAGAAATAAGATGTAATCAAAAAAGTTGTTATTATGATAAAGAATACTTTAATATTAAGCCTTAACAAAAGACAGTTTTTACATAATTAAGTTAGCTTAAAGCATTTTGGATATTAATACAGAAAAAGAGGTTTCATGTATAATCATACATGAAACCTCTTTTATTGCAATTAAAATAAAAATCTCTATAAATATCCGTTTTTAGCAATCACTAACATCATATTCCATATACAGAAATTATTAGCTAATACTTACTATTCTCTACTCAGATTCTTTATGGTGCAAAATGTGCTGCAAAATTGATTTTTATTAATAAAATAAGCTAATAGTAACTAAACCATGAATTAGATATTCATATTACCTTTGTATAGAACTTTAATCACATTTTTAGAATTTATATAAGACATAAAAAGTTATTGTGCTAATAATTTGATATCTCTTTCTACAGAAACATTGTCACCAGTGATGGCATTACCATCCTTATCCACAAGTGTCAATTTTACCTTCACATCACCTAAAGGTAAGCCCTTTATTTCATATGGGCCCCATTTATCCAATGTGAATTGTTTCCCATTCACATCCGCTAATACTTTATTGCCGTCAGCGGCTAAAGTTGTGTTGACCAAGAAAAAGTCTAACAATAATACTTTCGTATCTTCACCCTTATATTCACCTTTTGGACGGCTATAGAATAATGATGGAGCTGTAACTGCTGCATCTTGAACTACTTTTCCATCCTTGTCAATCTTAAATTTAACCAATTTAGAAGCCTCAGTTGTCTTAATTGATTCATGGTAGGAGCGAGATAAGAATGACATCAGATAATGCTCTGAATTCAGCGCTAAAGTAACCGTGTTTTCTGGTTTATATAGAGCTGCATAAGGTTTATTGTCTAGTATAAAGTGAATGTGTTGACCATCATGAGAATTTGCCATATGATGCTCATGGGCAGTTTGTTCAGTAAGTTTAAAATTACTAACAGCATACTTTACAGTTACTTTTGCCGAATCCGTTCCAACCTTTTCAGATGTAATAGAGGCAATTTTCAAGTCAGCACCAGGAAATGCTTTCGAGTCCGAGACTGGTGTTACCGTGATTTCAGTACCAGCAACTGTATCAGTAGAAACAGTAGAATCCTGTCCCGTTGTTGTTTTAGTTGCGGTATTTTGACAAGAAGCTAATGTTCCTGTGATAGCCAAAACAGCAGCAACAGACTTTAAGATATTTTTTTTCATAATTATTATTGATTGATCATTCAATAAATATAAACAGATTACTTATGAAAAAGTTCACGATTAACCGAAAACTAAATCCAATGCCGCGAAAATATGTCTTTTAGCCGTAATTAAATCTTCATCTGTATGCGCATGCGAGATAAAGCCGACCTCATAACCAGAAGGGCCAAAGTAAATACCACGATTCAGCAATTCACGATGCATTAATTTATATAATTCCATCGAATTTGGATCAATTTCGCTCGCTTTCAAAATCGCCTCTTGATCTGTAAAAGCAAACCAGAAGATCGAAGCAATCGTAAAGATTTTTACTTCATAATTCTTTTCTTCAATATAGTTTCGTATTTCAGAAACGAATGACTCCGTTTTTGCATTCAGGTTTTTATAGAAATCGGGCTGTGTTAAGACTTTACATGTGGCGATTCCGGCAGCCATTGCAACTGGATTACCTGATAATGTTCCTGCTTGGTAAACAGAACCATCAGGAGAAATACAGCTCATCAATTCTTTAGATGCCCCGTAAGCTCCAACCGGCATACCACCTCCGATAATTTTTCCATAGGTAATGATATCAGGTTGCACATCATAATAAGCGGCAGCACCTTCAAAACCTAGTCGGAAACCAGTGATCACCTCATCAAAGATAAGTAAGGCTCCATTTTGTGTTGTTATCTCTCTTAAATAATGAATGTATTCTTTGGTCTGGAGTAAAAGACCATTATTGGCAGGAACCCCTTCAATAATAACAGCAGCAATCTGATCTTTAAATTGATCAAAAACTGCGGCCAACGCCTCTTTATCATTTAATGCAATGACAATGGTTTCATCAGCAAATGCTTTAGGAACGCCAGCAGAAGAAGTTTCACCAAAAGTAACCAATCCAGATCCTGCCTTTACCAAAAGAGAATCCGAATGTCCATGATAGCAACCCTCAAACTTAACAATCTTATCACGTTTCGTGTACCCTCTAGCCAAGCGGATAGCCGACATGACAGCCTCAGTACCTGAGCTTACAAAACGGATTTTTTCAATAAATCGATTGTTAGAAATAATCAATTCAGCCAGCTCATTTTCGAGAGCAGTAGGTGCTCCAAAACTTAAACCTTTGCTTAATTGTGCCATTACTGCCTCACGAATCTGATCGTTGTTATGACCTAAAATAAGTGGACCCCAAGAACAACAAAAATCGATAAACTCATTTTCATCCGCATCCCAGATATGAGCTTTATCTCCTCTTTCAATAAATAAAGGGGTGCCATAAACAGATTTAAAGGCACGTACTGGTGAATTTACGCCACCAGGAAAATATTGTTTCGCTTTTTCAAAAAGTTGTGCCGACTTCTCCCTAGAAATATCAGCAGTTTTCGTGTGAGCGCTATTTTGTTGTGTCATATTGATTATAATTTACAGGACAAAAGTATCCAATTATTTACTAAAATCTCTCATTTCAGTGTAAGGAATAGCATTATACAAAACACCATCTAGATGTTATCACGATGAGTACTTAGCTATAACAGATGAAGCCCAAGGATTATCCTTAGGCTTCATCTGTTATTTAATAAGTTGTTTATTTAATCCAACCTTTTTCTATAGCTTCTTTAGCATGGTACGTTAAGATTGCAGTAGCACCTGCACGACGGAAACTCATTAGAGTCTCCAATATAGCGGTTTCTTGTAACCAACCATTACCAATAGCAGCTTTGATCATAGCATATTCGCCGGAGACATTGTACGCAGCAATAGGCAAATCAAAATTATCATGTAATGATTTAATGATGTCCAAATAAGGAAGACCCGGTTTTACCATTAAAAAATCAGCACCTTCTTCCAGATCTAATTGCGCTTCGATTAATGCCTCTCTGCTGTTAGCATAACTCATTTGATAACTCTTTTTGTCACCTTTTTTAGGAGCAGAACCTAAAGCATCACGAAAAGGACCATAGAATGAAGAAGCATATTTTGCCGTGTAGGACATCAATGACACATTGGTGAAACCATTTTCATCTAGAATATTACGGATAAAACCAATACGGCCATCCATCATATCCGAAGGAGCGATAATATCTGCACCAGCATGCGCATGTGCTAAAGCCATTTTACCCAGAACAACTAAAGTCTCATCATTTAGGATTTCTCCATTCTCTACAATACCATCATGTCCATCCGAACTATAAGGGTCCATAGCAACATCAGTAATGACACAAGCTTCAGGGAAATTTTTCTTGACCTCTTCGATTGCTTGAAGATATAGCGTACCTTTTCTGTAGCTTTCAGTTGCGAATTTATCTTTCAAAGATTCTTCGACAGCAGGAAATAAATCAAATGAATTTAATCCAAGTTTTAAACAGCTTTCAATTTCACGCAATAAGTTGTCAATCGAATAACGAAAGATACCTGGCATAGATGAAATTTCAGTTTTTTGATTTTGACCTTCTACAATAAAGAGTGGAAAGATCAAATTAGCGGTACTTAAGCGGTTTTCTTGAATCATATCGCGAATCACAGCAGATTTACGATTTCTTCTCGGACGTTGTAACATGTTATATGTATTAAAAAAAGATTGGAAGAATGTTAAATCCTTCCAATCGTATTATGATTTATAGTCTAATCCAAAAATGGCCTCAGCTAAGCCAATTTCATCTGGTGAATAAGGCAGCGTATAGGAAAGACCCATTTCGTCAAAAATAGCAGCCGTAGAGCGTCCAATACAGATCACCTGTTGCTCAGGTTCAATTAAGTTATTCACAAAATAAGCCTCAGCATTGCTCGGGCTTGTAAATATTAAGACCTCAGCACTTGTTGCATTGACATTATCCTCAAGTACAGTTTCATATACAGGCATATTGATCACCTTGGTTTCTGGACTAAGCGCTTTCTGAATTGTTTCTAAAGAACCTTTTGCTCGAGGAATTAAAACCGTACCACCATTTGCCAGTGCAGCAAAGTTAGCCCCGATTTCTTCCATGTTAATTCCGGACTGCTCGCCTGAAAAATCAGCAACACGGTCAAATTTGCGCAAAGTCTCCTCAGATCCACGTCCAACTACTGCAATTTTAGTTTTTTTACTTAGTCGTGGCTCCAAGCTAAAGAAATGTTCAATTCCATTTTTACTGCCGAAGAAAATCCAGTCCACATGCTTTAAAATAAACGGATCCAATTTATTTATTATTGGAAATATTTTGATTAAAGAGCGTGCATCAGCTTGAATATTATGCTTTGCAAAGAAGCGGGATAAATAAGAATGTTCATCCAGATCCCGGCTTATAAAGACAGATTTTGGTAATATCCGATCTTTCGCATACTTAGAGAAAATTATTTCAGGTAATAGTGCCGGATCAGTTCCTTTCACATAAAAACGGTCAGGAAAATCATCACTGGTATCTGCTATAGAAGTCCATGCTTCGTACGTATCACCCACTTTACGGCAATAAGCACCAAGAGGGGCATGACAGCCAGCGTCAAATAGATTCAACACTTTACGTTCAACGGCGATGGTCTTCTGTACCTCCTCATTATTAATTGGCTGAAGAGCTTGAAATAATTCTGTATCAATTTCGCGGATCTGAATAGCCAGTACACCTTGAGCAGGTGCAGGAACTAATTCAACAGGAGGAATTTCCTCAATATGGAAATCCGAGATGTCCATATCGATTCTCGAAATACCAGCCTTTGCTAACATGATGGCATCATACTGCTCATCACGAAGTTTCTGCATACGGGTCTGTAAATTACCCCGTAAGTCTGTAAATTCAAGATCAGGTCTTATAGAAGATAGTTGTGCTTTACGTCTGTTAGATGATGTACCCACAGTGGCATTGTGTTTTAAAGAAAGACGTTTCTTAATATCTACACAATCTTTATGAATAATTAATAGTTCTGCAGGGTTTTCACGTTCGGATACTGCGGCAATGATTAATCCAGGAGGATTTACAGTAGGTAAATCTTTATGAGAGTGAACAGCTAGATCAATGGTTCCCAAAAGTAATTCTTCTTCCAATTCTTTGGTAAAAAAACCTTTTCCTTCGAGTTTATCTAAACGGAGATGTTGAATGATATCACCTTGAGTTTTGATGATTTTTAATTCAGATTCAATGCCAATTTCAGCCAGCCGATCTTTGATGAAGTTTGCTTGCCATAACGCAAGTGCACTTCCACGAGTACCAATGATAAGTTTTCTATTCACAATCTATATACTTTACCTTATTTTAATAATTAAGATAGGCAAAAATAAATAAATAGTATTGATTTGTTGACACGTTACTGTCAGAATAAATCCAAATGCAGTGTGAAAAAGAGTTTCAGGTCGCTCTTAATTAATTAACACCATTTTCGTTTACTTTGACTAAAATCTCCTTAGCCATTACCATAGGAACTTTGATGTATTTTTTTTCCATGTAATTAATAATCTTTTCCAATACATCACGCGCTTCCGGATCTAAGGCCTGAACCTCCGAAGCAAAAACTTCATTTAATGCAAAAGATTTGATTTCTTTAATTTTTTGTGGAACCTGACGCATAGCAACTTCAACGCGTCGCTGTTTAATGATAGGTAAAAATTCCTGAATATTGTCTGAAATAATCTTTTCAGCATTAGACAGTTCACTATAACGTTCTTCAATATTTTTGTTGGCAATCGCTTGTAGAGAACTTACCTCAATATAGTGGACCGCATTGTTGGCTAAAACTTCAGCATCAATATCATTTGGAATGGCAAGATCAATAATGATTTTCTTATCCATTTCTCCATTTAATAAAGATTGGTATAGTGTGTTATCAATGATGGCCGTTGTAGCACCTGTACAAGTAATTAGAATATCAAATCCACCTTTATAGTTGATCAATTCCGATAAAGGATAGGCTTCAGCATTAAGTTCAGTAGCTAATTTCTGCGCATTTTCAACCGTACGGTTAAAAATTACAAAATTGCTGGATTGTTTTTTCTGAAAATACTTTGCTAAATTTTGATTGGTTTCCCCAGATCCGATAATCAGAATTCTTGGGTTCTCAACAGATTTAATTTCTTTTAATTTGCGGTATGCTAAAGAAACAACAGAAATTGGGTTTCTGGATATTTTAGTGTGGGTGTAGACCTCTTTTGCCGTTTTTACCAGACGGTCCATTAGCATGCGTAGGAAGTCACCGGTAAATCCAGCCTCTCGACATCTTTCGTATGCCCGACGGACCTGTGCTAAGATCTCCTTCTCACCAACAACCAAACTTTCAAGAGAACATGACATACGAAGAAGATGATTTAACGCATCCATACCCTCATATTTATTCACCTGACCTAAATAACATTGCAATCTTTCCTGAGGGACACAGAAATTGAGTTTCTCCATAAATTGTGCAATGAATTCATTTGTTAAGTCATGAGCACCATAAAACACAAATTCAACACGGTTACAAGTGCCAATATAGAATACTTCAGGAATATCCATGTTATGTTTTAGATTCATTAGTCTACTTTCTAACTCCTCATTACAAATAACTAGATTACCTAAATCTTTAAGTTCTACGTGTTTATGTGTGAATGCTAATACCTTAAGATTCTTCAAAGCAATACCCTCGATTAATTTTAACTCTGCAAATGTAGTTTAAAAGCTTTTGCTATATGTCAAAAATCTGTCAAACAGATGAATTTAGAATGATTACAAATAGTGTTAAATTAATGTTAAATTGGTGATTTTTAAATACTTGAATGTGAGTGCTGTAACTTATGTGACCAATATCATATTCAATATACAAATATATGAGCACGGTCACATATATTACACGCTATAACCATGATTAGACTACTTCCTAAAACCTGTTTAAAGAGTCCAATGATTTAGCATAGTTGATCATATGGATTAACCAAATTTGTCTTTAAATAGAGATGAAATAATCTCTTTATAGCAGTAAGAATTATCTTCGGTAATAGGAAATGTATAGTATGTATAAAATTACACCAAGTATATGAAGTAAACGGGTTTATAAGGATTTATTTTTTAATAAAAATAAATATCAAAACTCATCAGGCAGATGATTATTTTTGCGCCATATTAATTTGGATATTATGATTATCATCAGAAAAAGCTTAGCCTTATCAGGTTTGATTCTCTGCCTCTTAGCAGGGATGTTGCCGATGTTAAAGGTGCCGATTAAGGGAAATTGGAACCTCTATCAAACAGATGCTGCATTGTTTTTTATTACCTATATGATTATAGGAATAACAGCCCTACTTTTCTTTGTAAGGCAATTAACAGGATATCGCTTGATGACTCGGGTAGCAGCAGTTTGGTACCTGATCAGTATTTCTGCCGTATTTTTTAAGATCAATAATTATTTCGGATGGGGATTTGCAGATCGGCTATTATCCAAATCAATACATATGCGTTGGGGGTGGATTGTCTATTTAGTCGGTATTGCACTTTTATTACTGAGTGTGAAAAAAGTTAAACAGATTGAAGAATAAAAAATAAGCTTGGAAATTTTCCAAGCTTATTTTTTATTCGGACGATGTGAAATAAAATGAGACTTCAGTTTATCTAAGCCTAAATCTTCTTCTTCTTTATCCAGTTCATATATCCATACTTTTTCGCCAAGGATATCGTTGATCTCCTTTGGATTTGTTAAATCGACAGGACGTACACGCTGTTCTTTTACAATTGGATTTTGGATCGCTTGCAAACTGTTGGCATGTCTGATAATCTGAAAACGGAATGTTGGCCATTTACCCACAGTAGCAAAATTTCCAGAGTAGAATTGAACAGAATCATGTTTACTGATTTTTTCAGCAAATATGCCTTTAGCCTTATTGACATTGGTATCCGCAATGCTAACCAGTAATTCATAAGAAGTTTGATTCACGAGATGCAATTTCGCTAATCCATCTTTATGATCACCAGAAATTGCCAGTAAGATACCCTTCTCAATAAATTTTGAAGGTATTTCTTCAGCTAGCTCATTAAGCTCATCATCATCACGGCGCATATTTCCATGCACTAAAGTCAATTTACTTGCCTGTACAGGTATTTCAAATCCAGTATCATCTGTTACACCGATGAGGTCATTGGATTGAAAGGAGGTGATATGTCCCTCGATTGGTTCATCTACAAACCGTACTAAATCGCCTATTTTGAAACCCATGTTATTTTAAAATTTTAGTATCAATAATTCTTAATAATTTTTCTAAATCTGTTTTATCATTATAAAGATGAAATCCGATTCTTATACCATTACCACGTGGAAAGCATTTGATATTGTTTTCCATTAATATATTAAAGTGCCCTTGATCAATCTGCAAATTAAAGATTGTACTTGTTTCAGCTCTGTTAATAGCCACTTCGGTTAATATTTTCCTTTTACCCAATTCCTGTTTGGCAAGCTTTACTAACTGTTGCGTATAAGCAGCGGTGTGTTCCAAACCGAGTTCGGACAAAAACTCCAGACCCTTTTGTAATGTTCCGTGAGATAAAGTATCTAGATGTCCGGGCTCAAAATAAAGCTGATCGATACCTTTTCCTGCCCACATTTTGTCAATTTCGACGTTTTGTGTGTCCAAGTTTGGAAACAAGATCTGTTTTCCATAATCACTAACAAGAAGGAAACCGTTGCCATAACCACCTAAAAGCCATTTATAACCGCTGGCACCAACAACATCAAATCCCGACTGGGAGAAGTCAAAAACTTCAGTTCCCAAAAACTGAGTACCATCACCAATTATAAGCAATTCCGGAAATTTCTCTTTCAATTGTTTAATAAATTCGAGATTGATTTTGATACCAGAAATGTATTGCACGATACTAAATATAAAAACAGTCGGTTCGTGTTTTTTAATAGCATGCATGATATGCTCTTCCAACTTTTCATCAACAGGGGTTGTCACATGTTCAAAACCCCTAGAAATAACAGGAAAATTAACAGAAGGATAGTCTCCTTCAAACAATAAAATTTTTGAATCCTTTGGCAAGCGGTCCAACAAAGCATTGAATCCTGTTGAAAAATTAGCGGTGTTATAAACATTGTGAATAGCAGTTGTGAAGAACTTTCCGATACTCTTTTTTACCGCGAGATTAAATTCACCCTGTTTTTCACGCAGATCTGTTGCTGTTGAAAAAAATTCAGCATCTCTTTTCAGACGCCATTCCTTAGATGAGATGGGAATTAAGCCGGAACCTGGTGTAGTTAAATAAGAAACGTCCTCAGGGATATCAAAGTAAGATTTATAAGGTGTTTGCATTTTGTTCTTTTAATATAGACAGATATTCTTGTTGCGAAATACTTGTACCGCCCATAGAAGCCAAATGTGGCGTATGGAATTGACAATCTACAAATTTCAAGTTGAAATGAGTAGTTAAATATATGAGAGCAGCTTTTGAAGCATTAGATACGGTGGAAAACATACTTTCACCACAAAACACCTGATTGATATAAACACCATATAAACCACCTACTAATTTTTCATTCTCCCACACTTCTATGGAATGCGCATAATTGATCCGATGTAGTTCCTGATAAGCATCGATCATATCAGAAGTAATCCAGGTTCCGTCTTGATCTTTACGTTCAATCTTAGCACAGCTGTGGATGACTTCGGTGAAAGCCTTGTCGACAGTAATCGAAAATTTATCAGTTTTTAAGATTTGAAGCATACTTTTGCTGATTTTTAAATGCTCTGGAAAGATGACAAACCGTTCATGTGGAGCATACCAAAGTATAGGAGAATCTTCGCTAAACCAAGGAAATATACCATTCTCATAGGCTAAGATCAGTCTATCCGCACTCAAATCACCACCAACTGCCAGTAAACCATCTTCATCAGCAAGTTCAGGATGTGGAAAGCTAATACTATCAGGATCTAAGTTGAAAACCATTTTTAAAAATAGACAAAAAAACCAGATTGTTTAATCTGGTTGTCTCGTTTCTTTACTAATTTCTTCAAATATTTTATCCATATGCTCTACATATTCATTGGTGTCATCCAAGAAGAAATCCAGTTGTGGAACAATCCGAACTTGATTTTTAATTTTAGAGCCTAATTTGTAGCGAATTTCTGTTGTTTTAGTGCGGATTGCTTTTAAATCCTCAGGAGCCGTTTTGGTATTTAAAAAACTTAAATAAACTCTTGCTATAGCTAAGTCCGGTGTTACACGTACACGCGTAACCGTAATAAATGCCCCAGGAGCCCAACTATTACCTTCGCGTTGCAGTAATTCAGCTAAGTCTTGCTGTAATACACCTGCAAAACGTTGTTGTCTTTTGCTTTCTGTTCCCATCGTTTTAGTTTTTGTTTCGTGAAAATTCACCCTATTATAGGTACAAAGATAAATATAAAAAAGAATAAAGGCATATCTTGGAGGGATATGCCTGTATAATTTTGGTTTATAATTAGTTAGGGTTCAATTTCTTAAAGTTTAGAGACGTTATGGTCTATCATAGTTTGGTTTTTTTACGGTTTTAAAAGTAAGTGTTTGCTAACTTTAAAACGTATATTTTTATATTTCACTCTCCCTTATGATACAAACATATAAAAATTAAATTGTTGTCACAATGGGTGAATTAAAAACAAAGTAATCGCTCACTCACTATCGCTGTTTGCTGAGTTTTAACAAACATTTAACATAAAAATATTTTTAATTAATATAAAATCATACCCACATTACTGTAAAACAATCGATCGAATTCGATCAATTGTCACATCGATCCATAGTATGACCTGAACTTCAATTGTTTTATTTGTTTTCAAATGGTATTTTTGTCAAGTATATAAATAGCGTACTAAAAAAATGAAAATCTGGCAAAAAAATATAGATGTTGATTCATTTGTCGAATCTTTTACTGTAGGTAATGATCGAGTGATGGATTTGCAGTTAGCAGCCGCTGATGTTTTGGGATCTTTGGCCCATACTCGTATGCTGAATAGTATCAACTTGATGACCGATGAAGACCTTGCTATTGTACAGCAGGAACTGAAAAATATTTATCAAGAAATTAGTGCCGGAGAATTTGAAATAGAGGATTCTGTTGAAGACGTACACTCACAAGTAGAGATGTTATTAACACAGCGGATCGGAGAAGCAGGAAAGAAAATTCATTCCGGACGCTCAAGAAATGATCAGGTACTCGTAGATTTGAAACTGTATTTCAGAACCGAAATCCAAAACATGGTCGATAATACAGAGATTTTCTTTCAGCAATTGATTAAATTAAGTGAACAATATAAAGATATCCTGATTCCAGGTTATACACATTTGCAGATCGCTATGCCATCCTCATTTGGATTGTGGTTCGGAGCATATGCAGAAAGTTTAGTCGATGATTTGGAATTGATGAAAGCAGCATGGAAAGTATGTAATAAAAATCCTTTAGGATCTGCTGCTGGCTACGGATCTTCTTTTCCTTTAAATCGGACAATGACAACAAATCTATTGGGATTTGATGATTTAAATTATAATGTAGTCTATGCACAAATGGGCAGAGGTAAGACAGAACGTATCTTAGCACAGGCGATGAGTTCCATCGCGGCTACTTTAGCAAAATTTGCCATGGATGTTACCCTATACATCAATCAAAATTTTGGTTTCATTTCATTCCCTGCACATTTAACAACAGGCTCTAGTATTATGCCACATAAGAAGAACCCTGATGTTTTTGAATTGATCCGTTCACGTTGCAACAAAATTCAAGCATTACCCAATGAGATCGCATTGATGACAACTAATCTTCCTTCTGGATATCACCGTGATTTACAATTGCTAAAAGAAAACCTTTTCCCTGCATTTAAGTCATTGAATGATTGTTTAGAAATTGCAACGTTTATGCTAGAACATATTTCAGTGAAAAAAGATGTTTTAGATGATCCAAAATACGATTATCTATTCTCAGTTGAAGTTGTCAATAATGAAGTTCTAAAAGGTGTTCCTTTCCGTGAAGCCTATAAAAATATTGGTATTGCGATTGATGCAGGAGAATTCCAGCCATCAAAAGAAGTGAACCATACCCATGAAGGAAGTATCGGTAATTTAGGTAATGATCAGATACAACGTATGTTTAAAGAAGTAATCGACGCATTTGGATTTGACAAAGTGGAAAATGCTTTGAGCCAGTTGGTGAAATAGTAACCAATTAGTCGGTTAGAAAGTTAGTGTAAAAAGTAATCTAACTTTCTAACCATTTAACTTTCTAACCAATTCATGCTATTTTTCAAGAGAGAATTTAAAATGAGTTTCCGATATAAATTCTTCTCCCGCTTTTAAAACTGTGGAAGGAAAGTCCGGTTGATTGGGACTATCCGGAAAATGTTGTGTTTCTAAACAGAAACCTGCATAGGGCAGATAAACATTTCCAGATTTACCGGTGTCATTTCCCGTCATCCAGTTGCCTGTATACAATTGTACCCCTGGTTCACTAGTAAAAACATCTAAGCGTATACCCGATTTCGGAGCGTATGCCGTAGCGCAAGCTGTAGAAATAGGGCTGTTGTTGACAAAACAATGATCATATCCTTTGGCAGCAATCAGCTGTTCGTCATTAGCAGTAATATCCTGCGCAATGGATTTAAATTCTTTAAAGTTGAAAGGCGTTCCTTCTACCGGAACTGTTGCAATCGGAATTTGGTTCTCATCGACAGCAAGGTAAGCATCGGAGTTTATTTTTAACTGATGACTTAGAATATCTCCAGATCCCTCTCCATTTAGATTGAAATAAGTATGATTGGTCAAATTGATCACGGTATCCTCATCGCTGTCTGCTCTGTATTTTATAATAATTTCATTGTCATTTGTTAACGTATATGTAACCGAAACATTCAAATTCCCAGGAAACCCTTCTTCGCCATCTTTGGAAACGAGGTAAAATTCAGCCTGTGATTCATAACTGACACGACGATCCCATATTTTTTTATGAAAACCCTCAGGTCCACCGTGTAAACAATTGATGCCATTATTTATAGGAAGCTGATACTCTTTACCATTTAATTCGAACCTTCCATTTGCGATACGATTTGCAAATCTTCCTGCTGTGACACCATGATATTGTTCATCAGCGCGATAGTAAAGACCAATATTGCTAAAACCCAAAGCAACATCAGTAAGTTTCCCTTTGTTGTCAGGGACAAGGATACTGACTATTCGAGCACCATAATCACTAAGGGCAACCTGCATCCCGCGCGTATTTTTTAAAATAATAAGGTGCGTGTTCTTCTCGTTAACAGTGCTGGTAAAATTATGGATAGACGGCAAATGATAGTTACTCATGATGATGGTTGTTTTGATTCCTTGTTAAAGATAAAGATTATAAACTTTTTAAAAAACGATTCTTGCTATTTATAAAAAATCAATTTCGAAAAAGCCAACGCACTTAGAAAATCAAAAAATGTATATTTGCAATATGTCTGTAAATACAAGTATGAATTGGAAACAATTACTATCCGCTAAACGCTGGGGATATGAACATCGTGTCAGTGATAGTCATTTAATAGCACGTTCAGAATTTCAACGTGATTACGATAGATTGATTTTTTCTTCTCCATTTAGAAGATTGCAGAATAAAACGCAGGTATTCCCGTTGCCAGGAGCGGTATTTGTTCACAATAGACTTACCCATAGTCTAGAAGTAGCTAGCGTCGGAAGATCATTGGGACGTTTGTTTTACACAAAGATGAAAGATGCAGATTCAGAGATTGATGAATTATATCCCTATCTACAAGAAGTCGGCAATATGGTATCTGCCGCATGTCTCTCTCATGATCTGGGAAATCCGGCATTTGGACATTCCGGTGAAGCTGCCATTTCGACTTATTTTACAGAGGGTGATGGTCGTAAATATCAAGAACAGGTAACGAAGGAAGAATGGGCAGATCTGACACATTTCGAAGGTAATGCCAATGCATTGCGAATACTGACACATCCTTTTAACGGAAAAGATGATAAGGGATTTGCTTTAACCTATACATCTTTAGCATCAATTGTTAAATATCCTTGTGCCGCGATTGATGGTCATATCAAGAAAAATCACCACCGTAAAAAATATGGATACTTTGCATCGGAAAGAGAAACCTTTGAAACGATAGCTGCAGAGTTAGGACTGTTGGAAGACCCAACGAATCCTAAGGGGTATTTACGGCATCCATTAGTCTATCTCGTAGAGGCCGCAGATGATATTTGCTATAATATTATCGATTTAGAAGACGCACATCATTTAAAAATTTTATCTTATCCCGAAGTTGAAGATTTACTATTACCACTATGTGGAGGAGAAGATCTAAGAGCCCGTTTGGATTCTCTTTACGATACCGCCAGCCGAGTTGCACTGTTACGAGCAAAAGCAATCAATACGTTGACAAAAGCATGTGTTGACGTTTTTTATAATGAGCAGGAACAACTTTTAAAAGGTACTTTTCCATCTGCACTGATGGATGCTCTAGACGCTGATATCGTAGCACATCTCAAAAGAATTAATAAAATATCAGTAGCGAAGATTTATAACGCGCCTACGGTTGTGCAGATTGAGGTAGCGGGCTATAAAGTGATGAACGCGCTCTTGGCCGAGTTTGTTCCAGCTTATCTAAAAAAGAATAAAAATAGTTACGATGAAAAATTAGTAGCATTAATTCCACATCAATTTTATACAGACCAAGAAGATTCTTATTCTAAAATTAGATCCGTTTTGGATTTTGTTTCAGGAATGACAGATGTCTATGCCATCGATCTATATCGCAAGATAACAGGTATGATTATTCCTTCAATAGATTAAGCTTAAGAATATACAATATTAAAAATTTCGGGATTGTGAAAAGACACCTTTTCGCGATCGTGTATTTTATCTAAATAAAAAATATGAAAGTCGTTATTGCCGAAAAACCATCCGTTGCACGAGATTTGGCCCGAGTTATGGGTGCAAAAGAAACCAATGATGGTTACATTTCAGGAAATGGATATGCTTTCACCTATGCTTTTGGGCATTTGGTTCAACTGTGTACACCACAAGCGTACGGATTTCATAATTGGTCAATCGCAAATTTGCCCATTATTCCCACAGAATTTAAACTGGAATCAAAAAAGTTAAAGCGTGATGGCAAGCAAATTGATGATGCTGGTGCACTAAAGCAATTGAATACGATTAAGTATTTGTTAGATAAAGCAGAAGAAGTAATCGTCGCAACTGATGCTGGGCGAGAAGGAGAATTGATCTTTCGAAACATTTACTACTACCTGGGAGCAAAAGTTCCTTTTAAACGCTTGTGGATATCCTCGCAAACGGACAAAGCAATTAAAGAAGGATTTGCAAATCTCAAAGAAGGAACAGAATACGACAGTTTATATATGTCAGCACGTTCCCGTTCTGAATCCGATTGGCTTATTGGAATCAATGCAACACAGGCTATCACCTTGGCCGCTGGTAATAGAGGTTTATTATCACTTGGTCGAGTACAGACTCCTACATTGGCCATGATTTGTTCTCGATATTTAGAAAACAAAGATTTCAAACCCCAGACTTTCTATAAAATTCAGGCCGGTTTTGAAAAAGAGAATATCAAATTCAAAGCTACTTCCGAAAAAATAGATAAAAAGGATGTTGCAGAAGAAGCTATTGCTAAGATTACCATTGGCTCGGAGGCCACAGTAACTAAAGTTGAAGCAAAAGAAACGAAAGAACAACCGCCTTTATTATTTGATTTGACTTCTCTACAGCAGGATGCCAATAAGAAATACGGATATTCTGCCGATCAGACCTTAAATATAGCACAGACACTTTATGAGAAAAAAGTCATCACCTATCCCCGTACAGGTTCTCGTTATATTGGAGAAGATGTATTCGAACAGATTGAAGCATTATTTCAACATTTAGCCGATACAGCGGAAGAAGGTATAGCGACGATTTCACGTAATCTAATCGGAGCAAAGCTCAATAAAAGATCTGTAGATGAGAAGAAGGTGACCGATCACCACGCATTATTAGTGACCGATGAAAAGCCAGGAGCTTTGCTTCAGGAGCAGCGCAATATCTACAATATGATTGCTAAACGTATGGTAGAAAGTTTTTCCGATGTCTGTTTAAAAGATATTACCACGGTTGTGATCAATGCAGGAGGTGTCGAGTTAATTGCAAAAGGAACAGTTATCAAGCAGTATGGGTGGCGCCTATCAGCAGATCAAGTTGAACTACCTGACGAAGATAAAAATACCGAAGATCAAGATAATGAAAATGCTCAATTACCTAAATTGACACCAGAAGAGTTATTGGAAATCTTATCGTTAGAACTATCCGAAAGATTTACCAAGGCAAAGCCGATACACACTGAAGCATCATTGTTAAAAGCAATGGAAACTTCGGGAAAAGAAATCGATGACGATGAAATGCGTCAGGCTATGAAAGACTGTGGATTGGGAACTCCAGCTACGCGGGCAGCAACTATTGAAACGCTGTTTCAAAGAGATTATATTAAGCGCGATAAAAAGAAACTCATTCCCACAGATAAAGGGTTGACCGTCTATAACCTGGTAAAAGACCGCTCCATAGCCAAAGTAACGCTAACGGGTAAATGGGAACAGAAACTGGAAGAAATGCGGGCCAATAAAGTTTCGTATGAGGTCTTTATGAAGCATATCAAAGACTACACCGAACGCATTACAAAAGAACTGTTGCAATTAAGAATTTCTATTGCCCATGAAGAAATCAAACCGTTGCAGAAAGGAAAGATAAAATGTCCAAAATGTGCAGCAGGGCAAATTCAGTTATTTGACAAAGTCGCACAATGTGACCATTATGCAAGAGGGTGTGATTTCAAAATATGGCGCACCTTGAATGGCATTATGCTGGAAGAAAAAGAGATGAAAAACCTGCTTGAAAAAGGAAAGACATCAACTTTAAAAGGCGTGAAGACAAAAGAGGGAAATACTGTAGATGCTGCTTTGACTTTTGAAAATTTTAAGGTAGGAGTAGCGTAAATTGTTTATCTCAATAAAATAAAAAGGGTATCTCCACAAGAGATGCCCTTTTTATTTTATTGAGATAAGATCAAAACTAACAATTTTGATTAGTCAAATTTTACAGATTTAAAAAATTCATCAAATTTTGGTTCATTCTCGGTGTATGTTCCTGGGGTGGCGGTGAAAGTTAAAATATATCCAGTTCCCTTTTTATAGAAAAAATATTGCTTAGAAACGTAGGATCTAAATTTTATAATAGAACTTGTTATGAAACATACGTCTTCCGTTGAATTGATTTTTGTTCTATCAACTTTCATGGCAAAACCGCTTACTCTTTTATATTCTTTTTCGGCGAGCTCGGCCGCATCTTTAATGCTACTGGATTTGATCGCAGTTATGGAAACTGAATTTTCAATTTCTTCTTTCTCCATTTCAGAATATAATTTTGGCATTCCCCAAGCTATAATCATGTAATTCGAACTGGGAGGAGGAGTTTCTTTGTAAACGGACCAATCTTTAGGGATTTCTGCCTCGAAACCAAATTCTTTATTTTTGTAAATTTCTTGACAGAGAGCCACATTGCAAATAAAATATAAAAGTACTGCTGGTACTAACTGGGCTAGTTTCATTTTGTAATTTAGATAATTAATTGTCTATCAATTTTAATTGGCACATATGTATCCTGAATATCGATACGATGGTTTATGTAAGAAAGATAATTATTTTAATTTATATTAAAGGATCTGAATTTTTATTTTGTGATGACTTTACTTTTTATAAAACGTGTACCTTTGTGCCCTATATGTCAACATCACTATACAATCCATTTAAAACATTTAAGTTTGATAACCAAACCTGTTTCTTGACAGGGAAGGAGCTTTCATCTGTGGACGAACAAATTCAGGTTTTTCCAGTATGGATGATGCGTGCCTTTGATTTAGAAGAAAAGCCTTTTAAGATGTTAGACGAGTCTCTCGTCACTTATAAAAGTCTAAAACTTCCTTGTTCCGTCGAGGCCGCATTGGTAATTGAAAAAATGGAATCTGAGGTAGAACGTGCATTTGCACTAGGTTTTGATGCTGTAAACGAATTACCGCAGATCACACTATTTCAGTGGATGTCTAAAATACTGTATGGTGTTGTATTTAATGAAATTCAGACCGGTATTCGTCAACAGACCTTAACAGGCGAAGAGATGAATTTCTCTCAGGTGCTCGTTCAGAAGTTCAAAAACTTGCATGCGATGTTGCAGTCCTTACTGCAACCAATGGAATTTGAAGGAACCAATCCATTTTCAATTTTTATCAGTAAAGTAGATAACCCTGCGGAAACGTTTAATTATCGCGATGAAATCAATACCCTGATTTTTTCTTTGAGAATGAATGACTTTGGAATTGTTGCCTGTTTACAAGATAATGCAACGAATAATATCTACCATGAAGATATTTTAAAAATGGTAGAAGGAAAAACACTGCACCCAGTTCAATTTGAAGAAATAGCAGCACGTTATTTTTATTCTGTATACCTCTTCAACCGTCTTCCAGAATATACCTATCTAAATACCACCAAAATGATATATGTCGAACCGATGCCTTTGGCAGATATGTCCATGAAGCCCATTTTTGATCACTGGCAGGTAAAGGTTTACGGTCAGGTATTGGAAAATTTCTGGAAACCTTGGGGTTTCATTTTATTTGAGATTATTAAGGATCCGGATAGTCCGATGAGTTTCATAACAGATGATAGCGGAAATTTCGTTCCACGTGAAGCAATTGAGCTACCACTTGGATAAATAAAAAAAGCCCTTAAATATTATTTTCGGGCTTTTTTCTTTTTTTGTACAGGAGAGCTTCTTTTCTTAGTATCTGCTAGATCGATCTCTTTTTTCTTCTTGTTTACAATCAAGATAAGCCCAAAGGGACCTAGTATAGGAACGCACATGCCCAATATTGATAGTATAACAAAGCCCCCGGTTACATCCTTGAGCCTAAATAATCTGAATAATGCGATGGCCATTAATACAAAATGGATAATAGTCACCAATTGAACCAACGCTAATTTACTTGCATCCATATTTTATATTGATAATAAAGGCAAATGTAACGAGATTCATTTGAAATAGGGAATCTATACAAATAAGATGCTATAAGATCCCTTCCATGATCGTAAATGCTTCATCGATTTCGTTCATCTGAATATTCAGATGCGGTCTAAAACGAATCGTCCTTTCTCCACAGCCCAGTAAAATCAGTTTCTTTGCAAAAGCGTCCTTAATAAACTTGTCTCTTTCCTGCTCATTGGGAAAATCAAAAGCGATAAACAATCCTTTTCCCCTTATATTGCTTATCTGTTCATGCTTACTTGCTAAAGCTTCCAGTTTTTGAATAAAATGTTCACCCTTCTTAGGGATCTGTTCAATTAATTTTTCCTGCTCTATCACTTCTAAAATAAGTTTAAAGCGAATCATATCAGTAAAATCACCTCCAAAAGTCGAATTGATACGGGACGATTCTTTAAAAACATGTTTTTCTACGCGGTCAAACTTTGCTTTGTTGGCAAGCAAACCACAGACCTGAGTCTTCTTTCCAAATGCGATTAAATCGGGAACAACTCCAATCGTTTGATAGGCCCACATCGATCCTGTTAAGCCAATTCCAGTTTGTACCTCATCAAAAATCAATAAAATATCATGCTCATCACAGATATCGCGCAGAGCCTGTAGAAATTCTTTTCTGAAGTGATTGTCTCCCCCTTCTGCCTGAATTGGTTCTATAATAATACAGGCGATATCATTCGGATGATTGTCAAGTGCATTTCTGATTTCTCGAATGGCTGTTTTTTCTTTTTCAATAACTGCCTTTAAAACAATTTCCGTGATCGGGAATGTTAGTTTTGGATTGCTGATGCGCGGCCAGTTAAATTTAGGGAAATACATGTGTTTTCTAGGATCCTTCGTATTGGTCAACGAAAGTGTATAACCAGATCTCCCATGAAATGCCTCTTTGAAATGAATGACCTGAGAAGCTTCCTTTTCAATTCCTGAAGCAAAATTTAAACGTGTCTTCCAGTCAAAAGCAGCTTTTAAAGTGTTTTCCACGGCTAAAGTTCCTCCTGCAATAAAAAAACAATACTGCAGTTCCTTTGGTAGCGCTACGCGTTCGAAGACTTGCATAAAATCAGCGAACTCTTTGGGATAAATATCCGATAAAGCAGGTTTGTTAATCGCCATTTTACCTAAAAAATCTTGATGCTTTAGGAGATAGGGATGGTTATAACCGATAGCAACAGATGCAAACATGCTGAATAAATCCAAATAAGCATCTCCATTTTGATCGACTAGATAAGAGCCATGTGATTTTTCTATATCCATCACAATTGGAAAACCATCTGCGAGCAAATGTTTAGATAATATTTCGTGAACTGTACTCATGTCGTTGTCATTTAAAGGTTAAAAGTTATTCCTTGTGCCAAAGGAAGTTCGGTGCTGTAATTAATGGTATTGGTTTGTCTCCGCATGTAGGCTTTCCAGGCATCCGAACCAGATTCGCGTCCACCACCAGTTTCTTTTTCACCTCCAAAAGCACCACCGATCTCTGCCCCCGATGTTCCGATGTTGATATTAGCAATTCCACAATCTGATCCTTGTGCACTGAGGAATAATTCCGCCTCGCGCAGATTATTCGTCATAATAGCCGAAGACAGCCCTTGTTTCACATCATTTTGGATAGTGATTGCTTCCATGACATCACCTTGATATTTTATTAAATAAAGAATTGGAGCAAAAGTCTCCTGTTGAACTATATCATAATGGTTTTCCACTTCAGCAATCGCAGGTTTTACGTAACAACCACTTTCAAATCCCTTTCCAGTGAGTAAACCACCGGTGACAATCAGCTTACCCCCTTGTTTCTCAATTTCAGATAGGGCATCTAAATAATGTGCGACTGCCTTTTGATCGATCAGTGGACCTACATGATTTTCTGGAAGTAGAGGATCTCCGATCTGTAGTTGAGCATATGCTTTTATCAATGATGCTTTGACTTGTTCATACACACTTTCATGAATGATTAATCTACGCGTTGAAGTACAGCGCTGACCGGCCGTACCTACAGCGCCGAATACAGCACCAATCGTCGTCATCTTCAAGTCCGCATCCGGTGTAATAATGATCGCATTATTTCCGCCAAGTTCTAAAATAGACCTGCCAAGGCGAGCAGCAACATGTTGTGCTACTGTTTTTCCCATTGCAGTTGAGCCTGTAGCAGATATTAAAGGAATATTAGTATCATTTACTAACCATTCACCCACAGTCTTATCTCCAATTATCAAATTAGAGATGCCTTCTGGTAATTCTTTCTGTTTTAATATACCTGCCAAAATCTGTTGACAAGCTATGGCACATAAAGGAGTTTTTTCACTCGGTTTCCAGATCACAACATCTCCACATACCAATGCTAGTGCTGTATTCCATGCCCAAACAGCCACAGGAAAGTTGAATGCAGAAATAACACCAACAACACCTAAAGGATGATATTGATCGTACATACGATGGGAGGGACGTTCCGAATGAATCGTTGAACCATAAAGCTGACGTGATAAACCGACTGCAAAATCACAGATATCAATCATTTCTTGCACCTCGCCCATGCCTTCCTGTAGTGATTTTCCCATTTCATAAGAAACAAGCTTTCCGAGCGTAGGTTTTAATGACCTTAATTTATCCCCGAATAACCGAATCACTTCACCTCTTTGCGGAGCAGGAACAAGGCGCCAGATCGCATATGCTTTTTTCGCCTGAGCGCAGATATCTTTATAATCATTATGGGAGGAGCAAGTTACTGTAGCAATTACCTGACCATCAACGGGAGAACTGGAAGTAATATCCGCACCAGTTGCAAACCAATTTTGTCCCGTAGAAGAACCCAGATTGGTCGCTAGAATGCCCAATTCTTTTAATTCTTGTTTTATCATAATGGTTTATATTATTCGTTTATATTTTAAATATAATGAATTATATTCTAAATATTGGCTATATTTAGATATTAAATTATGACAGATATGAATTCAACATGTGATTATTTTAATATAGATGCCCTATTTTCTGATGAAAATAAGCTCATCCGACAATCCATTCGTGATTTTGTCACTACGGAAATAAAGCCAGTTATAGACCGTGCCGCTCAACATCATGAGGATATTCCCAATCTGATGTTAAAATTAGGAGCTCTTGGAGCTTTGGGCCCTTATATACCAGTAGAATATGGTGGTGCAGGATTAGATCATATCGCTTATGGTATTATTATGCAAGAGCTAGAAGCAGGAGACTCCGCCATCCGGTCAGCAGCTTCCGTACAGTCATCATTAGTCATGTATCCCATTTTTACATTTGGAAGTGAAGAACAAAAAAAACAATATCTTCCCAAGCTGGCCTCAGGAGAATATATCGGTAGTTTCGGTTTAACAGAACCGAACCATGGTTCAGACCCAGCAGCCATGGAAACCCGTTTGTTAAAAAAAGACGGCCAATATATCCTTAATGGAGCAAAGATGTGGATTACCAACGCTCCGATATGTGATATAGCAATAGTGTGGGCAAGGGATGAACAAGATAAAATAAGAGGGTGCATAGTAGAACGAGGTATGGATGGCTTCTCCACTCCTGAAACACTAAACAAATGGTCACTACGCGCTTCCAAAACCGGAGAGCTGATCTTTCAAAACGTAGCAATTCCCGCAGAAAATATTCTTCCAGAAGTAAATTCGCTCCGTGGACCTTTTTCATGCTTGAACTCCGCGCGGTATGGCATATCTTGGGGAGCAATCGGAGCTGCAATAGACTGTTACCAAACTGCAGTCAAATATGCATTAGAACGAGAACAGTTCGGGAAACCGATCGCATCCTATCAATTACAACAAAAGAAATTAGCAGAATTCCTCACAGAGATTACAAAAGCTCAATTATTGTCGTGGCGCTTAGGCGTACTGAAAAATGAAGGAAAAGCAACCCCAGCACAGATTTCAATGGCAAAACGTAATAATGTACACATGGCATTAGAAATCGCTAGAGAATCAAGACAGATATTAGGGGCCATGGGAATTGTGGGAGATTTTCCGATGATGCGTCACATGATGAACTTAGAATCTGTGATAACCTACGAAGGAACCCATGATATTCACCTGTTGATAACAGGTAACGATATTACAGGAATTAGTGCCTTTTGATTTGCTCAAGGACTTGAGGTATTGACAGATGGTTTACTTTTAAATATAAACATGAAGGGAAATCTGAAACCATATATCTCAGCTTTCTTCTACAATAGGAAGGGGAGAGGAGCTAAAAGAAACATTAAGAATGTGCAATTAGGCTTTGAAACAAATTAAAATAAGCCCTTACCATTTTATCCCAGCTGTAATGTCCTAAAGAATATGCTTGAAATTCTTCGCTTCTGTTCTTGAGAAGCGAAGGATGTTCAAGCGTATTTTTAATTTCAGAAATCCAACAATTCTCCTGCTCAGGAGGTAGAAGAACTCCATTCTTCTGATGGCTGATCGCATCACTGATCCCTTCAATATCCGAAGCAAATACAGTCGCCCCACAGATACTAGCTTCCAGGCAAACCAAACCAAAACCCTCCATATCGCCTGCGACTTTGATGTTAGGCATAATGAATAATCCCGCGTGGCGTAACAAGCATTGCAAATCAGTCGTAGGAATTTTTCCGATATGCTGTAACCGATCTTTGAAATTAGGATCCCGTAAATAATGACGTATAGATTTTTGATCGGATGGAAATCCTAAGAACAACATCGTTAGATGCCGTAGAGAAGATGGGAGAGCATAAAGCAATTTCTCTTTCCTTGTTGAGGTTGGAGAAAAAGGACCTATTAAGATCAGCTTATAATCTGATGGAAGTTGAGGTAGCACATGTTTAATAAACCAGGAAATGCCTTTTCGTTTCACAGGTCTGCCTAGGGCGATGATGAGATGCTCGGCCTTTGTAGCAATTCCATATTTCGTTAAGACAGGTTCAATAGCCAGAGTGTTATCCAAGACAAGACTATGGTCTACACCATTTTGAATCACTTCAATCTTATCGGGATGAATACCACGATCGATGGAAGCCTCTCTTGTAGCAGTACTTACAGCTATTATTTTGTCAAATTTGTTGAATTGAGGAATAATTTTACGTTGAAAATAGGCTAAAGGAAAAACCACATCAAGGCCGTGAACAGTAACCACCCGTTTTAACTGTTCATAACCCTTATGTCTTAAAGACACAGCCGCAATCAGACCATCATTAAAATGAATAACCTTTATATTAGGATGTAATAAGAGCAACGCTAGAATCCGCTTATTTAAAAGGTAAAAAAATTTGATAATAGATTCATCCCCCTGATAAACTATTTTATGTACAGTTGTATAGGGAGCCAATCCGTTAATAAGCTCAAAGCTTTGTTTTTCCATCCCTCCGATAGTGGGCGGAAATTTATGACTTACACAAAGAATTTCCATATTAGGATAGTATCCCCCCTTTTTTAATTCCGAAATAAGCTAAAAAACCAAATGCAATCCAAAAAACTTGTCTAGAACGTCTTATTAAAGCGATGATCAACCAGATTTGAACCGTATAGATACCAGCACTGGTCAGTAAAATTTTATTCCCGAATTCCTCCACCCCAATTTGAGCAGGAATAAAAGCGCCAAAGCTTTTGATAATAATTATACCCATGTCCATAAATTGACTCAGGATAATCGGAATCGTAATACCTGAAAAGTATAGGATGAGGAAAAGCTCCAAAGCACCAACAGTCCAGTGTAAGAAAAAATAAAAATATGCACGATAACATTTGCACGGCTGATTTTGATGAAAAGTTAGTACCGCATTTAGGATCGTCTGAATACGTATACTTAGTTTTCGGAGTGCTTTCCAGGATAGCGTAGAAGCCACTTGTAGTTCTTTGGATTTCTTGAGAATAATAAAAATAATCAGTGGAATACAAAAAAATGTAATCACTAATATCCACAGTACCGCTAGCAGCTGTTTAGGAATATTTTGATTAAAAGAGCTCATTAAAAACCAAAAACCAGAAATTCCAAATAATGAAAATTGCGTGATAATGGTCAAAAAACGCGATATTAAAACTGAATTTAAAATTTCTTGTTCAGATGTACCCGTCGGTTTCAGCAAGACTGTTTTTATATAATCGCCCCCAATTATGCTAGTGGGATTGAATAGTCCTATTGTTTCCCCGATATGTCGGATGCAGAATAGCTGCCATAAGGAAGTCCGTTTCGGTTTTTCGATGAAGCAATTTTGCCATCCCGCTGTAGCCAATACATAGGCTAAACCCGTAATGACTATAATCCAGAGGAGATTCCACCCTATGTTAGTAACTTCTTTTAATACTGCCTTAAGATCAATGTGACTGATAAAGACAAGCAACGAAGAGAGTACGACAAGACTAATTGTAATTTTGAAAATGTTTTTACGCATTAACCAACCTGAAATTTAATGATTGAATCATTAGCGGTTCTGTTCATTTGTTCTAAGTCTTCAAAATAGGTGTTAGCTAAAGAACTCCAGTCTATTGATTTGCTGAATTGTAATCCCGCATGTCCAATCTCCTTTCTTAATCTAATATCCTGTAGTAAGTGTATAATGCGATTAACAAAAGCTGCCGCATCCTGCGGTTTACATTTAAAGCCTGTTACACTTTCGGTTATTAAATCTGCAGAACCTCCGCCATCTGCAATAATACAAGGTAACGATGATGCCATGGCTTCGATAACGACATTACCATAAGTCTCGGAATGTGAAGGAAAGACAAATAAGGTTGAAGAAGCATACAACTTGGCAAGGACATGATGATTCAATTTGCCTAGAAAGATAGCTTCAGGCATCTGCTGTCGACAAGAGTCCATTGCAGAACCGTCTCCAGCGACTATAAAATTGAAAAGAATGTTCTGTTGCTTTAATAAGCTGTAGATCGCGATCAGGGTTTTTAAATTCTTCTCCCAAACCAGCCTACTGGCAAATAATATCGTCGGATGACTGTTTCCTGTTATTTCTTGTAGCCAATTGTGATCTTTTTTGTCTGGAGAAAATAGACTGTTGTCAATCCCACGTTTCCAGATCTGCATCAAGCTTGGGTTAATGCCCATTTTTGTAAGTTCGCAAACGATGCTATTTGTTGGAATATAGATTTTATCACAGTTATTATAGAATTTATTCTGTGTCTGGATAATTCTTTTCTTTGTAGGGCCAACCAAAAAAGTAAAATGCTTGAGATAGTAGTCAATATAGCTGACAAAGTGTGTATGGTAGATGCTGATGACCGGTATTTGATTTTTTAATGCATATCGCTGCCCGTAGAAACCTAAAAGAGAAGGTGTAGCAATATGAATAATATCGGGATTAAAATCCTGGAGTTTCTTTTTTAAGCGTTGATCTGCTAGCGCTGGAATCGCCATACTATAGTTCTGTTGTATCGGAATGCTTAAAGATGGAATTTTCAAGGACTCGAAATCTTGTACTTGATCTGGCCCTGTTCCATATATGAACAAAAATTCAAACCGTTTTTTATCGATGCGGTCGACAAGTTGAAAAATTGTTCGTGAAGCTCCGTCAAAGTCAGGAATCATTATCTCCGCAAAAAAAGCAACTTTTATCATCATGAATCATTTTCTCAAAGTAAGGAGCTCTATGTTTCCTTATGAATAAGGACATGTGAATAAATGATGTTTTTTACATTATCCCGGTATTATGGAAATATGAGTATAATATTGTTCTTACTTTTTTAAGGATAGCAGCGTTAAGATGAATCAGTATTACGATGCCTTCAACCTATGTTTAAATGAATGTATAGTGATGGTTTAATGAAAATTCCGCTTAGTAGAAGTTTATGGTAGAAATCTTGAATAATTATCCTATTCATATAGCCAATAGTAAGAGTGATTTTTTATTCGATGTTCATAAACAATTTTTGATGTTGAAGAGGATAACATGTGAGGCATATTGTTAGAAACCTACCATTGTTAGCAGGGTGATATCATGTTATAAGCAAGTAGGGATCTTGTTCGAATATAATAGAGGTATAACAGGGGGATAAGAGGGGGTTTATAGGGGGTTAGTAGGGGTAAAGCTCTATTAACCCCCTATAAAATCTCAGTAATCTCTCTATAAATCCCAATTTAAGTAATAATCAGTTCCCTTTCAATTCCGGATCAGGTTATAATATGCCTTATTCCTGAGTATCTGACGGGGGATAGCTGGCTATTGCAAAGCGGCAGCACTTCTCAGGATCCCTTTTGTAGTATATTTTGTAGTATATACTATATAGTATAAAGTAAAGATGTCGGCCCTGCGGGCAGCATGAGGAGACATGAATCACCTTATCAGTAATAGTATTATAGTATATATAGTGTCGATGATGCCGTTGTATCAATACTCCGAAAAAGATATAATTTCCACTTGGCTATTCCCTAAAAGCATACTGCATCCATAAAAGACGGCCCAGGACGAACCATCCGCCCATATACCCTTTTTTACAGTATAAAGCCAGGATTACCCGTTTCTCAGCGCCGAGAACAGATCATAGGTAAATTTATTGGTCAGGTTATAAGCCGTTTACCCGTTCACGGCAAACTATTTCCGGAAAAGATTAGGAAGTGATTATAAAAAGTCGCTATCTTTGCACCACTCCGCAAGGGAGGAACGGTTGATCCGAAAGGATAGGCACTGAAAAAAGAAGGGTTTAATTCAGGTTAAACGCAGAAACAGCAGGAAAACAAAAAAAATAAATTTTCACATTTATTTTGGAGAAACCAAAAAGATTTCTACCTTTGCAGTCCCAACG
>NZ_CP066166.1:948763-950122 GCF_016132525.1 Sphingobacterium sp. UDSM-2020 | reverse complement strand
GGGAGTGTAAAATAAACTGTGTCAATGGTTCAATTACCACCCCGCTGGGTGGTAATTGAACCATTTTGCTTATTGCAAATCTAACACCATTCTTCCGGGAAACCAAATAGCTAATTTTTGTGCCGTTGTTCCCCAATTGGCCAGTGGCATCGTCCATTTCTTCTTAATGTTTTTATGTGCTAAATAGATCAGTTTCAATAACGCCATGTCCGAGGTGAAGGCACCTTTGGTTTTTGTGACCTTACGGACTTGGCGATGGAATCCCTCGATCGTATTGGTCGTATAGATTAATTTTCGGATGGATTTGTCGTAACGGAAATAAGTGGTCAAACGTTCCCAGTTGCGCCGCCAGGAGTCGATGACCACGGGATATTTTTCTCCCCATTTGTCCTGAAGTTCATCCATCCGCAGTCCGGCAAGATCCAATGTATCGGCACGGTAGACAGGTTTTAGATCGTTCATAAACTCCTTTTGGTCCTTACTGGCCACATACTTGAGGCTGTTACGGATCTGGTGCACTACACAGGTCTGTACTTCGGTATCCGGAAAAACACTCTGTATCGCTTCTGAAAATCCTTTTAGGTTATCGATACAGGCAATTAAGATATCCTCTACGCCCCGGTTCTGTAAATCGGTCAGTACGCTTAGCCAAAAGTTAGCACCCTCATTCTCCGAAACATACATCCCTAACAGATGCTTGTGGCCGTTTCGGTCGATGCCAAGAATATTGTATACGGCTCGCGATACAAAACGATGGTCTTCTTTCACCTTGTAGTGCATGGCATCCATCCAGACAATCGTATAAAGGGAATCCAGGCTTCTTGATTGCCATTCCTTGACCTCGGGAATGATCTTATCGGTAATGGAAGAAAGTGTACTGTGACTGATGTCTGTATCGTACATCTCCTTGATGTGGTTCGATATATCCCGCAGGCTCATACCAAGGCCATACATGCCTAAAATCTTCTTCTCCAGGCTCTCGGCTAGAATCGTCTCACGTTTCTTAATAAGCTGGGGTTCGAAGTTAGATCGGCGATCACGGGGAGTGTCGATATCGATCGTGCCATCGGAGGTCCGAATCTGCTTGCTGGACTTGCCGTTACGCCGGTTACCGCTGGAGCGCTCAAATTCGTCCATATGGCCATCCATCTCAGCTTCTAACGCCGCTTCTAAAAACTTCTTCATCAAAGGTGCAAAAGCGCCGTTCTTACCATAAAGTGATGCTCCGCTGCGTAACTGTTCCAGCGCTTTGTCCTTCATGGACTCAAAATCAAAATCGTTTTCCTTAATACTCATAATTACTATGTCAAAAATAATACTTCTGTTTATTATCCTTGACACAGTTTATTTTACAGTCTC
>NZ_CP066166.1:617558-948663 GCF_016132525.1 Sphingobacterium sp. UDSM-2020 | reverse complement strand
GCCACGAGATGAGACTTCCTTATAGGGCCGTAGTAGACTACTACGTTGATAGGTTGCAGGTGTAAAGGTAGAAATACCATAGCTGAGCAATACTAATCACCCGAAGCTTTCTCAAGCAACGCAAACACTGTTGTCTTCCTCTTTTAGTTTTTCTTTCAATTGTCTATAGATAATGCTTTTTAAAGAGCATATATCACATAAAAACATTTTAGGTGCCTATATCGGCGGTGTCTACCTCTTCCCATTCCGAACAGAGAAGTCAAGCCCGCCAGAGCCGATGGTATTGCCGTAACAGGTGGGAGAGTAGGTCGGTGCCTTTTTTTATACAGAAGCCTTTGCTATACAGCAGAGGCTTTTTTGTGTTTATACCTTTTTTATGCTGAGAGCATAGCTATTCCTGTTCTTTCGGTAACTTCTGCAGACCCGTCATGCTCATCATTTAACCTATTCAGCTTCTACATCTTCTTCCTATCGGACAAACATAATGGCAGCTTCTGCTTTTATGATATACATACCCATGCTTATAACCCCATTAGTTTCAGAATCCATAATTATTACTTATTGATTGCTCCTCATAGTGGCATTAGATTCTTTTAATATGTTGATTGATTCTTCAACATATTACTAGGATTGTGTTCAGTTTGATAACACATTATTATTTCATAGTATATTTTAATAATTCATAAGATATGCCAACGAGCTCTTCAGATTGAGGTTTATTAATCCAAAAGAAGGACTTCAGAAATGATTTTTATTTTAATAACAGATACACGTCTCTGCGTTTCATGATAAGAGAATTCAGGATGCTATAAATTATAATTCAGAAGTTTCTTCATTTAATTATGAACAAGATTATTAGATGTAACTAATTGGTTACTAGAATTTGAGAAATATCTGAATGCTGGATGTCACTTTGCAAACGGTTGTTTATTTTAAGCAAACGATTGCTTTGTTTTTTTATTTTTAATTACCGATTTTCTAGTGTATTCTTGTTATAGAAAAGGTCTACGGCTGATTCTATAACTAATTATTGAACGACTGTTATCATTAAGTTTGATAATCATTTCAAAGACTGTTTAGTTTGTTTTAAAATAGGTGATTTTAGAGGGGCTTTCTATGGCCCCTTTAATTTTGTATGTAAATTAATCTATCAAAATATGAATTCTAATAGAAGAGATTTCTTAAAGAAAGCGGGTATCTTATCATCTGTAGCGGTGACATTACCAACTTTAAATTCCAATGTATTGGCCGCAACAAAATTCAACATGTCCGGTCATGCGGCCCCTAAGATTGATAAAGTGCGTGCAGCAGTTATTGGTTTAGGAATGCGTGGTCCTGGTGCTGTGGATCGTTTGTCTTACATTGATGGTGTTGAGATCGTTGCGTTATGTGATAAACATGCAGATCGTGTAGAACGGGCTCAAGGTATCCTGCGTAAGAAATCGCTGAAAGATGCAAAATCTTATTCTGGTGAAGAGGGATGGAAAGACATGCTGAAAAATGAGAAATTGGATTTAGTTTATATCTGTTCTCCATGGGACTATCATACTCCCATGAGTATCGGCGCAATGAAAGCTGGTGCGCATGTTGCGTGTGAAGTGCCGATTGCCTTAACTCTTAAAGACTGTTGGGAAGTGGTTCGCGTATCAGAAGAAACGAAAAAACATTGTATGATGTTGGAGAACTGTTGCTATGATTTCTTTGAAATGCTAACATTAAACATGACGCGTCAAGGTCTATTTGGTGAGCTGTTACATGGCGAAGGAGCATATATTCACGATTTATTGGACTTAAATTTTGCGAAAAATGGTTACGATAATATGTGGAGATTGCGTGAAAATATTAAGTTAAATGGTAACTTATATCCAACACATGGTTTAGGTCCGGTTGCGCAATGTATGAATATAAACCGTGGTGATAAAATGAATCATTTAGTTGCTATGTCTACAAATGATTTCCAAATGGGCGCTAAAGCGAAAGAATTGGCAGCAAAAGATTCTTTTTATCAAGAATTTGTTGGTAAGAACTTCCGTGGTAATATGAATACAACTTTAATCCGTACAGAATTGGGTAAGACAATTATGTTGCAACATGATGTGACTTCGCCAAGACCATATTCTAGATTACATACATTAAGCGGTACAAAAGGTTATGCGCAGAAATATCCTGATGAAAATATTGCGTTTGGACATGAATTTATCTCTAAAGATAAAATGAAAGAACTGTATGCTAAATATACACCTGAACTAGTGAAATTTATTGGTGAGCAGGCAAAACAGGTAGGTGGTCATGGTGGAATGGATTTCATGATGGACTGGAGATTAATAGATTGTTTGCGCAATGGTTTACCATTGGATCAAGATGTTTATGATGCAGCTTCTTGGAGTTGTATCGTTCCTTTAAGTTTTGATTCTGTAAAAAACAACTCTAGAACGGTCAATATTCCTGATTTTACTAAAGGTGCATGGAAAACGAATAAGCCTGTAGATATCACTTTAAATGGTGGTGGTACAACGAAAATACGTTCAAAAGAAGGTAAAGTAAGCGGTGTTCAATTAGACGTATAATCTTTTTGTTAACTATTAGAAAGGGAGAGCGGTTATTGTTCTCCCTTTTTTATTGACGATCGTTTCACTTCTTGTTTAAAAATATCTAAATTGTAACTTTATTTGTTATCGACCGACCTATGTACAGGAATATATTCTTTTGTGTCCCATGTTTTGTCTTATTGACTTCATGCTTCAGTAACAGTAAGCCGAAAGGTAATACTGCCGATCTCTTTGTTTCGCAGGATTCTTCCCGCTGTTATATGGCAACAAATATTCCCTCTCGATTTTCGAATTTAGATACTGCGCATCATATCGTTGAAGGGGCTGGTATTGATCAAGTTAAAATGGTCAAGGTTACAGGTGGATATTTTATGATGGGTTCGGATCAGTTTGTTGATGCTAAACCAGTTCATGAAGTTAAAATCAATGATTTTTTAATTGATGAACATGAAGTAACAAATGGTCAATTTGAAGCATTTGTAAAAGCGACCGGTTATGTAACTGTGGCTGAAAGACCGTTAGATCCAAAGGAATTTCCAGGTGTAGATCCGGCGATGTTAAAGCCAGGTTCTGCTATTTTTTCACCACCAAAAGAGGTTCAAGGTTTAACCAATCATCTGCAGTGGTGGTCTTATGTCGTAGGGGCTAATTGGAAGCATCCTGAAGGTCCAAATACCAGTATTGAGGGTAAAGAGGACTTTCCTGTTGTACACATTGCTTATCAAGATGCTGAAGCCTATGCAAAGTGGGCAGGAAAACGTTTACCAACAGAAGCCGAATGGGAATACGCAGCACGTGCTCGTACATCAAATCCGATGACCTATTATTGGGGAAATGAATTGTTGGATAATGATCGTTATTTGGCTAATATTTTTCAAGGACAGTTTCCTGTTCTCAATACGAAGTTAGATGGTTACATCGGTACGTCGCCAGTTAAAGCTTTTCCTGCAAATTCAATCGGTCTGTATGATATGGAAGGGAATGTTTGGGAATGGTGCGCTGACTTTTATCGTCCTGATTATTATGCAAAAAGTACTGCCGATAATCCTAAAGGTCCAACTGATGCATATGATCCCGATGAACCGGGGGCTGTAAAACGAGTACAACGGGGTGGATCGTTTCTCTGCAATGATCAATATTGTGAGCGTTATAAAGCAGGTAGCCGGGGAAAGGGTGAGATTAATAGTCCGACAAACAATGTAGGATTTAGATGCGTTAAAGACATTTAACTCGTGAACAAATATGATCCTATAAAAAAAGCCTTCTTAAATAAATAAGAAGGCTTTTTTATGCAATAAGAGTTTAAGCTTATTTCGATAAGAACATCGATTTTTTAGCAACTAAATCTCTAAAGTAAGGGTCATTTAAATCTTTGATGAAACGGATAGCTTCACCTGTAGACTTCATTTCTGGACCTAACTGTTTATCAACTTCAGGGAATTTAGAGAACGAGAATACAGGTTCTTTGATTGCCCAACCTTGTAATTTGCGCTCGATTTTGAAATCTTTCAATTTGTTTACGCCTAACATGATTTTTGTTGCGATGTTGATGTAAGGTACATCGTATGCTTTAGCGATAAAAGGAACTGTACGAGATGCACGTGGGTTTGCTTCGATTACATATACATTTTCACCTTTCACGGCGAATTGAATATTTAATAGCCCTCTTACATCTAATGCTTTCGCTAATTTGATCGAATACTCTGCCATTTTATCTTGTACAGCTTGTGATAAGCTAAATGGAGGTAGTACTGCGTAAGAGTCACCAGAGTGGATACCTGCAGGTTCGATGTGTTCCATCATACCAATGATGTGTACATCTTCACCATCACAGATGGAATCAGATTCTGCTTCTTCAGCACGATCCAAGAAGTGGTCAATTAGGACACGGTTTCCAGGAAGGTTTTTCAATAAGTTAACAACTGCTTTCTCTAAGTCATCATCGTTGATCACGATGCTCATTCCTTGACCACCTAGTACATATGATGGACGAACAAGAACTGGATATCCAACTTCGTTCGCAACTTTGATTGCTTCTTCTGCCGACTCAGCTACACCATACTTAGGATAAGGAATATCCAAAGATTTCAATAGATCTGAGAAACGACCGCGATCTTCAGCTAAATCCATATTTTGGAAATCTGTTCCGATGATCTTAACACCAAGTGCTTCTAATTGATCAGCCATTTTAAGAGCTGTCTGACCACCTAATTGAACGATAACACCTACTGGTTTCTCTAATTCAATAATTTCGCGAACATGTTCCCAGAATACTGGCTCAAAGTATAATTTATCAGCCATGTTGAAGTCCGTTGAAACCGTCTCTGGGTTACAGTTAACCATGATTGCTTCGAATCCTGCTTCTTTAGCAGCTAATAAACCGTGTACACAAGAGTAATCAAATTCGATACCTTGACCGATACGGTTAGGACCTGAACCTAATACAACAATTTTTTTCTTATCAGAAGCTACTGATTCGTTTTCTTCTTCAAAAGTAGAGTAGTAGTATGGTGTTTGCGCAGGGAATTCCGCAGCACAAGTATCAACCATTTTATAAACACGGCTAATGCCTAATGCCTTACGACGGTCATATACTTCATCTTCCGTTACATTTCCTAATAACCAAGAGATTTGGATATCTGAATAACCTTTTTGTTTCAAGGTCATGAAGAAGTCTTTTGGAATATTGTTCAATTGGTAGCGGCGAAGTTCTGTTTCTAAGGCTACTAATTCTTGAATTTGTACTAAGTACCATTTATCGATACGGGTTGCTTTGCGGATAGATTCCAATGGAACACCCAATTCAAACGCATCTTTGATATGAAACAGACGATCACCACTTGGATGCTCAAGGCTATGCATGATCTCTTCTAAATTGCGTAATTGACGACCATCAGCTCCTAAACCTGCGCGGTTTGTTTCTAATGATTGACATGCTTTTTGAAGTGCTTCGATAAAAGTACGGCCGATTGCCATTACTTCACCTACCGCTTTCATCTGCAAACCTAATTCCGTATTTGCTCCTTTGAATTTATCAAAGTTGAAACGAGGTACTTTTACGATTACATAATCTAAAGTTGGCTCGAAGTAAGCTGACGTTGTTTTTGTGATTTGGTTTTGTAATTCATCCAAATTGTAACCAATCGCTAATTTAGCAGCAATTTTTGCAATGGGGTAACCCGTTGCTTTAGATGCTAATGCTGAAGAGCGAGATACACGAGGGTTGATTTCGATTGCGATGATGTCTTCATCCTCCGGATTAACAGAGAACTGTACGTTACAACCTCCTGCAAAGTTACCAATAGAACGCATCATCAGGATTGCTTGATTACGCATGTCTTGGTAGCATTTGTCGGATAAAGTCATCCCTGGAGCAACCGTGATTGAGTCACCTGTATGGATTCCCATCGGATCAAAGTTCTCAATAGTACAGATGATAATTACGTTATCATTGGTATCACGTAATAACTCTAATTCGAATTCTTTCCAGCCTAATACTGCTTTTTCAACTAATACTTCGTGAGTAGGAGAAGCACTTAAACCTCTACTAAGAGCTGCGTCGAATTCATCTTTCGAGTGTACAAATCCGCCACCAGTACCAGCTAAGGTATAAGAAGGACGAATCACTAATGGATAACCAATTTCTTGCGCTGCTTCTTTACCTTCTAAGAAAGAGTTAGCGATTTTCGAAGGTGCTACACCTACACCGATATCAATCATTAATTGACGGAACTCTTCACGGTTTTCTGTTTTTTCAATTGCAGCAACATCAACACCGATAACTTTAACGTCGTATTTTTCCCATAGTCCGATGTTTGAAGCTTCGATACATAAGTTTAACGCTGTTTGGCCACCCATAGTAGGTAGAACGGCGTCAATCTTTTGTTCTTTAAGAATTTCTTCAATACTTTCTACAGTTAAAGGAAGTAAATAAACGTGGTCTGCAATGACTTTATCAGTCATAATCGTTGCAGGGTTCGAGTTGATGATGGAAACTTCAATGCCTTCTTCTTTTAGAGAAAGGGCTGCTTGAGATCCCGAATAATCAAATTCACAGGCTTGACCAATTACAATTGGACCTGATCCAATGATTAAAACCGATTTAATGGAGGTGTTTCTTGGCATTATATCTAGTTCAAAAAATAAAATTTCAAAGTATGAACAAAGACAATCAAAAATGCGCTTCGAGAAGGGTATATTCCGACCGCTTTGTCGGAGTGCAAAATTACATTATTTTATTTGATTTTCCGATATTTATTTTCAGATAAATCATTTATGTACGGGAAGATAGTCAAAAAGAGAGCAACAGCACATTTTTGTAATACCGCTGCTCTCTGTAAAGAATGCATTATTTAATAGACAATCAGCTCATCCGCAAATAGAAATCCTTTTTTCGGATTTGTTGCTACGACACGTACAAAACGTGCTTGTTGAGGCTTCGCTAATTTCAATTCAAACCGTTTGAAAGTTAAGGTTGGGTCTTGATCAGAAACGTCGTTCTGTACGATACCGACCTCTCTGAAAGTTCGACCATTTTCGGATAATAAAACTTTAAATTCTCCAGGCATATATACGCCAGGACCTGTAATCTGCATGAAATTCATGGCAACACTATTGATCTCTTCACGTCGCTCGAAATCAACAACAACATCAAGATCTTTTAAAAATCCTTGCCATTGCCCATCTTGGTATGTTAACCCGCCTTTAACACCGTTTGTTAATGTCAGTTCTTTCTGTGCAGGATATCCATCGTCCCATTTATTTGTATAAGAAACAGCTTTTCCTATTGCTTTATGAACATCCAGTTGGATCGTTTCGATGGGTCCGACCTGAGTTGAATCTAAAAAGTAAGCTGCTTTAACAATCGTAGGAACAGAGAGATCAAATGAATTGTTATAAGGGGTTGCTTGATAAGTGGGTTTTGATCCATCTATCGTAAATCGGATATTATCTGCATGTAATTGTTCGGTCGTTAATGTTACCGTATTTGAGGCCTTCTTTGCATCAAAATCTACGGAAGCTTTTACATTGTACGATGGTCGATAATAATTGATATCGAAGTGCTGTAAAATTTTATAGTGTGATTGCAGTCTTTTATGGAAGTTCGGCCAATTTTTTAGATCAGCTTTTGTCCAGACAACTTCAGCTAAAGCTAATGTTCTTGGAAAAGCCATGTATTCTAATTGTTGATAATTAGGCATGTATTCTGCCCATAAATTTGCCTGAGCACCTAAAACATGCTTAATTTTATCTTGCTGAATAGCAGCTGGAATAGGGTTGTATTCATAGACTTTATTGATAGGAAGGTATCCGCCAATTGTTTCAGGTTGCGTTCTAGGGTCCGTTTGGTATGAATCAAAATAAAGGTGGGATCCTGGGGTCATGATGACATCGTGTCCTGCATTAGCCGAATTGATACCTCCTGATTCGCCTCTCCAGCTCATCACAGTAGCACCTTTTGTCAATCCTCCTTCTAAGATTTCGTCCCAGCCGATAATTTTACGACCTTTAGATTGGACATATTCATCCATCTGTTTAATCAAGTAACTTTGAAGTTCTTCTTCAGATTTTAAACCTTCTTTTGCTTTTAAAGCTTGACATTTAGGACAGGTTTTCCAATGTTTCTTATCGGCCTCATCTCCTCCAATATGAATGTAAGGTGAAGGAAATATGGCAATAACTTCATCCAGTACATTTTTTAAAAACTCATAAGTTTTCTCATTACCGACACAGAATTCAGATTGTGTATACGGTTTACCGGAGCAGGATAATTCGGGGTAAATGGCTAAAACTTCTTCAGAGTGTCCAGGCATTTCAACTTCAGGAATGACATTAATCCCCCGTTGCGCGGCATAGGCTACGAGTTCTCGGGCTTGATCCTGTGTATAGAATCCACCACTTGCATTTGGAGTTCCTGCATCCACATATTGACGGCCATTGTTCCACCAGTCTTTCCATTTTACATGCGTGCGCCACGCCGCTTTATTGGTTAATTCTGGGTATTTCTTAATCTCTAATCTCCATCCCGCTCCATCAGTCAAATGCCAGTGCAGATTATTCAATTTGTAGAGAGCCATAACATCTACAAATTTCTTCATAATAGGGAAAGGAATAAAATGACGTGAAGGATCTAAATGTAATCCGCGATATGAAAAACTTGGTTGATCTTCGATATCCACAGCATTTATCTGAGCAGGATCGTCCTGTAAGTAGCCGAGTTGAACAAGTGTGTAAATGGCATTGATGACAGGGGCAACTTCATGAGCTAAGATAACAATTCCTTTATCAGTAATACCGATGCGATAGGCTGCTTTATCTAGTTTATCTGTTTCCTCAGCTTTTAAGATGCGAATTCCTTCTTTGGGGGCTTTCTTTATCTTTTTTACAATTTCGGTCGTAATAGATGTTATAGCCGGATGTTCCGTTAGTAACTGACTGGCATTTATGAATTCTTCTGAAACATAAACTTTTGGAAAAGCTGGAATTTGATAAGAACCAACTGCTAGTGTAAGACTGCTGGGTTTCGGTATTAAGTCAAAATTTTGCTGAGCAAATATTTTTAGGGGTAAAAGTCCCGCTAAAAGTACCAAAGTTACTGAATGGCTAAATCGCATGTGAATTGGTATTTAATATGATGTTTTACAAATATCATAAAAAAAACAATACGTTCAACTGTATGATATGTGGTGACAATGGTTATTATGATAGTATTCAAACAAAATGTCGATAAAAAATTACATTTATAATCATTAACTTTGCATCATGATTGAACTTCCAGTTATCCCTGCAACACAAACACAGCGTAAGCCAGATTGGTTGCGTGTAAAATTGCCAGTTGGTAAAGAATATAGACATGTAAGAGGACTAGTAGACGAGCATAAGCTACATACGATCTGTGAGAGTGGAAACTGTCCTAATATGGGTGAGTGTTGGGGTGCAGGAACTGCTACATTCATGATTTTAGGCAATATTTGTACACGTTCGTGTTCGTTTTGCGCTGTATCAACGGGGCGTCCCAAAGCTGTTGAACTGGATGAACCAGCGCGAGTTGCTAATTCGGTTAAACTGATGCAGGTGAAACATTGTGTCATTACTTCTGTCGATCGTGATGACTTGAAAGATGGGGGGTCTATCATTTGGGCAGAAACAATCAATGCTATTCGTCAAGAAAGTCCTACTACCACTTTAGAGACTTTGATTCCTGATTTTAAAGGACAATGGGAAAATCTTGATCGCGTGCTTGCTGTTCGTCCAGAGGTTGTATCTCACAATATTGAAACCGTAAGACGTTTGACTCGTGAAGTGCGTATTCAAGCAAAATATGATCGTTCATTAGAATGTCTTCGTCGTATTTCTGAAGCCGGTCTGCGTACCAAATCGGGTATTATGCTTGGTTTTGGAGAGACTGAGGAAGATGTTATTGAAACGATGCAAGATTTATTTAATGTAGGGGTTGATATTTTAACAATAGGTCAATACTTACAGCCGACTAAGGCTCATCACCCTGTAGTGGAGTGGGTTACACCTGCGCAGTTTGATAAATATAAAGAAATAGGTTTAAAAATGGGATTCAAATATGTTGAATCTGGTCCATTAGTGAGATCTTCTTATCATGCAGAAAAACATTTGTTTGATATGCAATAGAAGAAAAAATATATGTTAGAAAAGCCCTTACTATAAATAGTAAGGGCTTTTTTTTGTGGTTTTTTGATTTAAAATTGGCATATTTAATTTATGACTGCATTGGAACATTTCAAAACCTTATATCTTATTGATGACGACTTAATGTTGTTGTTTTCTCAGATTATTGAAACAAAGGAATTTTATAAAGGAGATATAATTTTTGAACCTGATAGCTACTTAAAATATATTTATTTTGTAGAATCTGGCTTAACACGGATCTTCTACTATAAGAATGGTAAGGATATTACACATTATTTCTTTGGACCCAATACATTTAGTACAGGTATAGAGAGTGTTTTCTATCAAAAACCCTCTTTATTTGGTTTTCAAGCCTTGACCACATGTAAAATTTCATTCATACCTTTTCAACATATTTTGGAATTAGCAAAGACTCACATTGTCGTGAATCAGATCATTCAAAAAGTTTTACTCGATTCGGTGATCAGTTTCTCCAATCGGTTTTATAATATGCAGTTTCAAACGGCTATGGAACGATACCAATTATTATTAACAGAAAATTCGGAACTTCTTAAAAATGCTTCTCTAGGACATATTGCCTCATATTTAGGGATGTCGCAACAGACTTTATCGGTAATAAGAGGACAACTTGATTAATTTTTTCCTTTTTAAGATATCTTAAAAATTAAATCGTAAAACATACGCATCTTTGTATTGTTACTTAATATACTAATCGACCCTTATGCGAGTTATGAATATGTTAGTTAAAAAGATTTCATGCTTTATATTTTTAATGCCTTTTCTGTTTCAAAATACAACGTTTGGACAGCAAGGTATTAGTCCCCAGCTAAAAGAATTTATTCAAAAGGCAATTCAGAATAATAGCGATATTAAGAATAGTTATTTAGAAAATCAGAAAACCCTTTTAGATAAGAATTCTGTGAGCGGAAAGTTATTACCCCACATATCTGCTATGGGTATGTATGGATATCTCAATGCTAGTGGAGAATTGGATCTTCCAACAAAAACTCTTCCGATCTTGGGACTGAATCTTTTTGAAGGTGCACAAAAATTTAATACCTCTTCTCAGGTTGGCTTTGCAGGTGTAAATGCGACACAGGTTATCTTTAGTGGTCTACAGATTACGAATGGGAAAAAAGCTTTGGATGAAAAGTATAAAGCACAGCAGCTGATGACCGAGGCCGGTTATGAGGGCCTTGCTCAGGAAGTGGTGCAGACTTTCGACCAGATCATGTTATTGAAAGAAGTTGATGCCTTGATTGCTGATTCGGAGAAAAGATTGAATAAGGAGCATCTTAAAGTAGTAAAAGCGATCGAGAATGGTTTGGCTATACCTTACGATCGTGATAAAATTAAATTGGCTATGCTGGAGTTAGAAAGCAAGAAAGCCGAATCGACCAATAGTCGTGAACTCTTATATTTTAAATTGGAGGAATTGACTAAAATGCCTCTAGATAGTCTTAAGACAGTGAGCTATCCATTGGAACTAGCGATTGTAGATCCGGTACAACCTGCTGTAGAGAACAGGAAGGAAATGCAAGCTTTGGCGAGTTCTCAACGTGCGTACGAGTATGTACTGAAAAAAGAAAAGGGTGCAAAATTACCACAGATTTTTGCTTTTGGTAGTGCTTTTTATTTCAACGCCTTTGACACAAAGTTCAAATTCAAAGATGTACCGCTTGCCGGTGATCTTAATTTAAGTGCTAATCATTTTCAGATGGCACCGGGTTTTGCTGTAGGGGTTGGTGTTAAGTGGGATGTATTTGATGGAAATCAACATCGAAATAATATCAAAAAAGCAAATCTGGATCTGGTTATGAATCAGAATAAATGGAATGATACGCGGGATAAACTAATGTTGCTGCAACGTAAGACAAATTCGGATTACCAGTTGTCGATGAAAAAAATGGCGGTGCATGAACAGCAGATAAAAATTGCAAATAATAATCTTTCATTGGCATCAAAGCAATTTGAAGCTGGATTAATAGATGTAACGGAAAGGTTAAGTGCAGAAAATGAGCTTTACAAGCAGTCACTTAGTTTTTATAATCAACTTTTATTACAGCGTACTGCTGTTTTAGAATTATTAAAATCACAAGGAAGTCTTTATCAATCATTAGTGAAATAATTATGAGAAAATATATATCTATACTTGGAATCGCGGCATTAATGCAAAGCTGTAGCAATGAAGCTCCTCTTAAAAATACTTTTGAGGGAAAGATTGAGCGGGATCAGATTGCTGTAACGACCAAGATTCCTGGCAAAATACATCAGATTTTAGTGAGTGAGGGCGATGTTGTGCAGGCTGGTGACACCTTGATGATTTTGGAGTTTCCAGAGGTTGAAGCCAAATCTATTCAGGCTAAAGGGGCTCTTGAGTCTGCTGAGGCGCAATATAAAATGGCTGTAAAAGGAGCAACAGATAATCAGTTGAAGCAATTGCGAGCGAAGCGTGATGGGTTGCGTGAGCAATTTGAATTTGCACAAAAATCACTGAATAGAATGCAAAACCTCATTAAGGACTCTTTGGTTGCTCAACAGCAATACGATGAAGTTTATATGAAATTTCAAGGAGCAAAGAATCAATATTTAGCTGTTCAGGCCGAACTTGCGGATGCTGAAAACGGTGCCCGAATAGAACAGCAGAAAATGGCGCTGGGACAAAAGGAGAGAGCAATAGGGGCAGTATCCGAAGTGGATGTTGCAACGAAGGAACGTTTTATCATCGCGCCTCAAAATATGACAATTGAAACCATAAATTTAAAAGTCGGGGAACTTGCTTTGGCGGGATATAGCTTAATTTCTGGTTACTTGGTGGATGGTACCTATTTTCGGGTTACAATTCCTGAAAAGCAGTTACATAACCTGACGGTAGGAAGTAAGCAGCAACTTTCATTTCCATATTTAGAGAATAAAAAAATAGAAGCTGAGGTGGTTTCCATTAAAACATTGAGTTCTTATGCGAATATTGCTACGGCTTATCCTGATTTTGAACAGCAGGAATCTTTGTTTGAGGTAAAATTGAAACCTGTGCAAAAAGATGGTTCGGATAAATTATTGACTAAGGCGACGTTTATTCTTCATCTTGATAACACAAAATAAGTATTATGCGCACATTCGTATCCTTATTAAAACGAGAATTTAGGCTCTTTTTTCAAAATAAAGTGTTATTGATGCTTTTTGTGGGCGCACCTATTTTATATGGGGTGTTAATTGGGGCAGTTTATCAAAAGGGTAAAGTGACTCATCTACCTATTATCGTTGTAGATCAAGACAGAAGTCCGCTAAGCAAGCAACTGATCACTATGTTTAATGAGAGTGAGGTGATTTATGTTGCAGCAGTTTTGCCAGATGCTTTTAATGCAAAACAAGAGGCATTGAAACATGAAGCAACGGTTGTGGTACAGATTCCGAAGAATTTTGATTCGGATGTGAACTATAACCGTTCTACGGAGTTGACGCTCTTTGTCAATGCAGCCAATACATTAACTTCTAATTATGCGAGCATGGCGGCGAATGTCTGTGCAGCAACATTAAAAGCTGGTATTCAGATTAAAGCACAGCAGAAGAAAGGTGTCCCAGGGTACGTAGCCAATCAGCAATATGAACCTTTTAAAACTACAATCATTAAACAGCATATTAAAAGCGGAAACTATTTATATTTCATGCTTCCGGGCGTGCTATTAACTGTATTACAACAAGTGATGATGTTAGCTTTGGCATTAAGTTTTGCATCAGAGTTTGAAAAGGGAACATTTAAGGAGTTAGTATCTAAATCGTCTAATGTGCTGCTCCTGATTTTAGTGAAAATAGCGCCTTTTTTGATCATGTCCGTAGGTATTTATTTTCTTTATTATGGTTTTTCACTTTTTTATAGAATGCCTCTTGAAATACCAATTGGTCCGTTTTTATTAGGAACTGTATTCTTCTTACTCGCAGTTAGTTTTATCGGTATACTGGTGAGTATTATTATTCCGAGTCAACTTAAAGCAACCGAGATACTCATGGTTATCGCTACACCAAGCTTTATCTTGAGCGGCTTTACTTGGCCTTTGAGCCAGATGCCTGATTGGGTAGTCTATATATCTAAATTGATTCCGCTGACACATTATTTAGAGATCTTCCGGGTGTTAGTGATAGAACAGGGGGCAGTTGCAAATGTGAAGTCCTCGATCTTAGCGCTGGCTTTGACAACAGTTGTTTGTTTTATTCTTTCATTTATTCTATTGTATTTAAAAGTTCGAAAAATAAAGAAGGAGAATACACCAGTTGTTAAGGAGATTGAATGATGTGTATGAATATAAGGATATGTGCATGAAGGTTAAAACATACAGTTTTAATATTTTACAAATTTCAGTTTAAAAATAATTTCATTACCTGTAATCATAATTATTATAATACAATAATAAATGATTTTTGATTTTAATTTATTGTAAGTAAGTGTGTTAAATAATTTTGGGATTGTTTTGTGGCACTTGGTTTGAGCGATTCTTATCAAAATAAACTAACGCTATCTTCAATTATGAAAGCAATAAAATTTTCAGGAATAACTGCAGCTATCGTTGCCTCTTTATTGGTTTATGGAGCAGCCTCAGTATCTGCGCAACAGACGCATCCTGTGAAAAAATCGGAACCAAAGGTGAAGCCAGCAGCACCGGTTAAAGAAAATCCTGAGGCGGCAAAGGATTCAACTGCAGGAAAAAAGACTCCTGACAGAAAGGGTAATAAAATGATGCCTAAAGCTAAGCCACCAGGTAAATAAAGAACCAGATTAAAGGGTTTTATGACTGATCTCATAAAACCCTTTTTTTATTAACCATTAGTAACGTTAAATATCTGTTAACGTGCTTGTTGTTAAGGTGTTTTGGCATTTGTTTTGATTTTTAAAACTAGTTTTACACTTAAATATATTGGGTTATGAATACCTTAAATTATTTTAAAAAAATGGCAGCATTAGCTGCATTTGTTTCTGTGTTTGGTATTACCATGAGTACTGCACAAGAAACTACTCCAAACAAGGCTGTTAAAAAAACAGAGAAAGCGGTGAAGGATAATACCGTAAAAGCAAAAGAGACAGCTAAAAAGGAGAAGGTTTCCGCAAGTAAAACGGTAAAAGCTTCGGAAAAAGTAAAGGAGAATGCTGCAAGTACAAAACAGGTCGCTGAAAAAGAAAGTAAGGTCGCTAAATCAGATGCCGTTAAAGCTACTAAAGCTGCCGGAAAAGCGAAGGATGAAGCAATAAAAGCGAAGGAAGTAAATAAGCAATCAGTTAAGAACGAAAGCGCTTTATCAAAAGCGGAATCTGAAAAAGCGATTAAATCAACTGAGAAAGCTAAAAGTAATGTGACAGCTTCAACAAATAAGGTGAAAAAATCGACTGCAACTCCTACTAAAGCAACTGCAGGCAAGTTATCTTCAGAGAAGTATAATGGTCATGATGTATATATTGGCCCAGAAGGTGGCAAATATTATATCAATAGTAATGGTAATAAGACTTATATTCCAAGAAATTAATTTGAATCTGCAAGGCTCATTTGAGCAAAGCAAATGATTTGATAATATCAAAAAAGGCTATTCGAATAACTCGAACAGCCTTTTTCTTTTTCAAAAATCAAAATAAATGATTAACAGTACTCGTCAAATGCAGCTGCTAAATTATCAGCGATCATTTGGGCAGAGCGACCTTCAATCATATGTCTTTCTATCATGTGAACTAATTTGCCATCTTTGAATAATGCCATAGCAGGGGAAGATGGAGGATAAGGCAACATATAGTTTCTAGCTTTATCAACAGCTTCTTTTTCCATACCAGCAAAAACAGTAACAAATTTAGTTGGATGTTTTTCATTTTTTACTGCCGCTTTAGCAGCAGGACGAGCATTTGCTGCTGCACAACCACATACTGAGTTTACAACCACAAATACAGTTCCTTCTGTAGCAATAGCCGCATCAACTTGCTCAGCAGTTTTTAATTCTTCGAAACCTACATCTGTAAGCTCTTTACGCATTGGTTCTACTAAATATTCTGGATACATAATCTTCTTTTTTAAATTTAATCATACAAATATAAGTGTTGTTAGGAGCTAAGTCAAGACGTTAGTCTCAAAACAATGTCAGAATTTTACAGCTTTCAAATTCAACGTTTTGATTTAAAGGTATTGAATGGTATTTTTGCTAATAAATTTAAAACTTAAAAAGAATAATATATGTCATCAGTAGAAAGTACGTACGTACCATACAAAGTTAAGGACATCACCCTTGCTGAATGGGGCCGTAAAGAAATAGAATTAGCGGAAGCTGAAATGCCGGGTTTAATGAGCCTTCGTGCTGAGTTTGGTGCTGCAAAACCTTTAAAAGGTGCGCGTATTGCGGGTTGTCTTCACATGACTATTCAGACAGCTGTTTTAATTGAAACTTTGGTTGAACTGGGTGCTGATGTGACTTGGTCATCTTGTAATATCTTTTCTACACAAGACCACGCCGCTGCTGCCATTGCAGCTGCTGGGATTCCCGTATATGCTTGGAAAGGTATGAACGAAGAAGAATTCAATTGGTGTATTGAGCAAACATTATTCTTTGGTGAAGAGCGTCAACCGTTGAATATGATCTTAGACGATGGTGGTGATTTAACAAATATGGTGTTTGATAAATATCCAGAATTGATCGCTGAAATCAAAGGTTTGTCTGAAGAAACAACTACTGGTGTTCACCGTTTATACGAACGTATGAAGAACGGGACATTACATTTACCAGCTATCAATGTTAATGATTCTGTTACAAAATCTAAATTTGATAATAAATATGGTTGCCGCGAATCTTTAGTGGATGCTATCCGTCGTGCAACAGATTTGATGTTGGCAGGTAAAGTTGCTGTCGTAGCGGGTTACGGTGATGTAGGAAAAGGTTCTGCAGAGTCTTTACGTTCTGCTGGTGTTCGTGTTATCGTTACTGAAATCGATCCTATCTGTGCTTTACAGGCTGCTATGGAAGGATTTGAAGTGAAAAAATTTGCTGATGCTGTTAAAGAAGCTAATATCGTTGTTACGACTACAGGTAATAAAGATATTGTTCGTCCTGAGCATTTCAAATCAATGAAAGACAAAACGGTCGTTTGTAATATCGGTCACTTTGATAATGAAATTGATGTTGCCTGGTTAAATGAAAACTATGGTAATACAAAAATTGAAATTAAACCTCAGGTTGATAAATATACGATTGACGGTGTTGATATCATTTTATTAGCAGAAGGTAGATTAGTGAATTTAGGCTGTGCTACGGGACATCCTTCATTCGTAATGTCAAATTCATTCACAAACCAAACGTTAGCGCAATTGGAATTATGGACGAATACGGCTGCTTATGAGAATAAAGTGTACACACTTCCAAAATATTTGGATGAGAAAGTTGCTCGTTTACATTTAGCGCATATCGGTGTTGAACTGGATGTGTTGACTGAAGAGCAGGCTTCTTATATTGGTGTTACAGTTGACGGTCCGTTTAAAGCGGAAGCTTACCGTTACTAGTATTCACTTTGTTAAAAATAAGAAAGGCGATCTCTAATCAAGATCGCCTTTCTTATTTTTATCTCATTTCTTTTGCCATTCCAAAGCTTTTGTGACATTAGGATGGATAACTATTGATTTTTGTAGCTCTTCTCTAGCCTATTTTAGGTTAAAATACGATTTATTTTGCGGTGCTACCAAGATAAAATCTTTTTTATGATCAATATTACTTTTGACATTTCTATAATCGGAGTCTATGAATTATAAACGAGCTTAGATATCAGTTTAATACAAATGGCAAAAAAGCTATTTGCTTTTAATCGCCTTAAGTGCATTTTCAAAACGTTCAGCTCCTAATCCGGAAATAATGGCATATCGCGCATTGAGTTGATTTAATTCCTGTTTCCACACTTCCATAAAGTGTTCACGTTGCTCCGGAAAATCGCGTAATGGATCTTCCTCCCATGGTAGGTCGATATCCATGAGTAGGAAAAGGTCATATGGTCGTTGTTGTATTTCGTTTTTTACTTCCTGAGGTGTATCACCAAAGAGATGATCACACCAGATTTTGACAGTCAATATCGTTGTATCACATATCAACATATTATTATGAGCTAAAGGTATTAAAGTGTCTTCAAGCGCGATTTGTCCATAATACATATTAACTTCATCTTGCAGCGTGTATTCATTATGCAAGTTTTTACAATATTCACGTGCAAATTCAGGAACGCAAACCGTGTTGAAATGTCTTGCTATAGCCTGAGCAATCGTTGATTTACCTGTTGATTCAGGTCCAACGACAGCGATCTTCATTAATTCTGGATTTGATGTACTCATTTGTGCGCATAAAGTTAGGCATCTTGTTTGGACATTATTGCATAAAAGTACGATAAGTGGACTTCCAGTCTCTATAACCTCCCCAAGCAATCACGGCAAATACAAAATATAGAATCGCCGTTAGCAATAAACCTTTATGTAGGTAAAGTGGAATATAACAGATATCTACAAAAACCCACAGTAGCCAGTTCTGCAGTACTTTTCGTGTCATTAAAAATTGTGCAACAAAGCTTACGGCAGTGCAAAAACCATCTGCATATGGAACGTCTGAATCGGTCAGCTTTTGTAGAAAAGTGCCAAGCAAAGCAGTCAGGATTCCGATAGTAATTATCGTGAACAGCATTTCACGTTTTGTAAAGGAGACAATAGGCTTATCGTTTTCTCTGATTTTCTTTGACCAATAATACCAGCCATAAATGGCTGTACCTAAAAAATAGAGTTGTAATACAGCGTCCCCATATAATTTACTATGATAGAAAATATAGCCATAGGTCACCACACTGATTACGCTAATGGGCCAATTAAGGATATGTTGTTTAGTGGCGAGATAGACACATAAAAAACCGGTGATGGTACCGATCCATTCAAGCATGGTCGTCTGGGCAAATTGTTGTATAATCTGCTGTATAATTGCTGGCATAGCTCTCGTGTCTTTAGAAGTAAAGATACGAATTTAGCAAAACCGTTCATTTGTCCAAAAGTAATTTTAGGACATCAACACTTTAAGATGAATTGCGCACTATTAGAGCTATCGTATCGAACGATCTTTAAGGTGCTCAGTCACTATTTTCATTTATTGTACTTGCTTGTTTGCACAAGTCGTACTGGCAAATGATTCTGGTTTTGCCTTAAACACAAAACCCATTCCCATAATGTAACCCATGGCTTCTTTTAATGCGACATTAGATTGAAAATTAGGGTTGGTATTAATGTCAGCATGGACTTCCAAATCGACTTGGTATTGCTCTAGGAGTGGACAAAGTGCGTAAGCAACGTCGATGGATTTTTGAACTTCGAGGAGCATCCGTTCTTTAATGCCCATCAGGTGATTTCTTTTATCTTTATGTACGAACATAAATCCGCCTCGGTGTTCTCGGAGGAAAACAATAACGGTTGCAAAATCAATAGTTCCTCTTTTAATCTGTGAATCTGTCCCGATATAGACTTTGAGCTTATTGCCTAGATCTATTTCTTTTAAGATGTTGGTTTCAACAGCATCCCATATGGATGTCTTGATGCTTTCGCCATTGTATTTTTGCCAAGTCATATAAAGATAAGTTAGTTTGTGTATGTGCGTATTTCATTTTGTTGTTTAAATTTACTGATATATAATGTGTTAAGAGCGATGCTCTGTATTAAGTTTTTACTACTAAATTATTAAAAGACTAATGCTTATTTCCAAAAGCAAGGTCTCCCGCATCGCCTAAACCGGGTACAATGTACGCTTTGCTTGTCAGTTCATTATCTACTGCTCCGACCCATATTGTCGCTTTGGGTAAGAATGCCTGCACATGTCTAATACCTTCTTCGGAAGCGATGGCAATAACAATATGTAATTCTCTAATTGCATAATCATTTAAAAGATCCTTACAGCATAGTACGGCGCTTTTTCCGGTGGCGAGCATCGGATCGGCAACAATGACAATTTTGTTATCCAGATTTGGGGTGTTTACATATTCTTTATGGATTTCAAATTCACCACTTTTCTTGGTGTGACGATAGGCCGCAATAAATGCACTGTCCGAGTGATCGAAAACATTCAACAAACCTTGATGTAAGGGTAATCCTGCTCGCAGAATAGTTGCCAAAACGGGTTGATCAAGGAGCATCTGCGTATTTGCAACACCCAATGGAGTTTCTACATCTACAGGTGCATAAGTCAGTGTTTTACTGATTTCATAGGCAAATATTTCCCCAAGGCGTTCTAGATTGCGCCGGAAGCGCATGCGGTCTTTCTGAATGTTGACATCACGTAGTTCGGCAATGTATTGATTTGCGATGCTGTTCTGTGTGCTGAGGATATTGAGCATATCGTGTAGATTTTAGTGATTATACCAATTTACACAAATATTATTACTTATTGTTTGTTTAAACGGAAAAATAGTTGTGAATAGCAGACTCATTGAATAATATAAATGCCTCATTTATTTTGATTAAATTTGTATTACTTGAATAAGATTTTATGAAGTTCCAACTTACGTCTGAATATAAGCCTACTGGAGATCAACCTACTGCAATCAAAGAATTGGTGCAGGGTTTAAACGAAGGAGAACAATACCAAACACTCTTAGGGGTGACTGGATCTGGAAAAACGTTTACAGTGGCGAATGTGATTCAGCAAACACAGAAACCGACTTTAATACTCAGCCATAATAAAACATTAGCAGCTCAGCTTTACGGAGAGTTTAAGCAGTTTTTTCCTGACAATGCTGTCAATTATTTTGTCTCTTACTACGATTACTATCAGCCGGAAGCTTTTATCGCTTCATCGAATACGTATATTGAGAAAGATCTAGCGATCAATGAAGAGATTGAGAAATTACGTCTTGCTACTACAACGGCACTGATGTCGGGAAGGCGTGATGTTATTGTTGTATCTTCTGTTTCCTGTATTTATGGTATGGGTAATCCTGAAGATTTCTCCAAGTCGATTTTTCGATTTGCTGTTGGGACAGTGATTTCCCGTAACGCATTTTTGCATCGCTTGGTTGAGATCTTGTATGCGCGTACGACGACTGAATTTAAGAGAGGTACTTTTCGTGTGAAGGGAGATACAGTAGATATTTTCCCAGCCTATTTGGATTTTGCCATTCGCGTATCATTTTTTGGTGATGAGATTGATGAGTTGAGTGAAATCGATCCGGTAACAGGAAAGACCTTAAGTAGAATGGAAGATCTAGCTCTTTTTCCTGCAACACTCTTTGTAACACCAAAGGAAAAGTTTACTTCAACGATCTGGGCAATTCAAGAAGAGATGGTGCAACGTAGGACACAGTTGGAAGAGGAAGGAAAGATGTTGGAAGCGAAACGTCTGGAAGAACGTGTTAATTACGATCTGGAGATGATGCGAGAGCTTGGCTATTGTTCCGGAATTGAAAATTATTCGCGGTTTTTTGATGGTCGTGAGCCTGGGATGCGTCCTTTCTGTTTACTGGATTATTTTCCCGAAGATTATTTACTTGTTATAGACGAAAGTCATGTAACGATTCCGCAATTACGTGCCATGTATGGTGGAGACCGTTCCAGAAAAATTGCTTTGGTAGAACATGGTTTTAGGTTACCGGCAGCGCTTGACAATAGGCCTTTGAATTTCCCTGAATTTGAATCTTTGACGAATCAGACGATTTATGTTTCTGCAACACCGGGAGATTACGAGTTACAGCAGACGGAAGGTGTTTTTGTTGAGCAAGTTATACGGCCGACAGGGTTGTTAGATCCGATTATTGAAGTTCATCCTGCGATTAATCAGGTGGATGATTTCCTTGAGGAAGCAGATAAGGCCATTAAAGCCGGTGGACGTGTGTTAGCGACAACGTTGACGAAGCGTATGGCAGAAGAGTTAACCAAATATATGACTAAGCTGCATATAAAAGTTAGGTATATTCACTCTGAGGTAAAGACATTGGAACGGGTCGAAATTTTAAGAGGATTGCGTCTTGGTGAATTTGATGTTCTGGTAGGGGTCAACTTATTGAGGGAAGGTCTTGATTTACCTGAAGTAACATTAGTCGCGATATTGGATGCTGATAAGGAAGGTTTTTTGCGTTCTCAGAGATCATTGATTCAGACAATCGGTCGTGCTGCGCGTAATGACAAAGGGCGTGTGATCATGTATGCAGATCGGATGACAGATAGTATGGCTGCTACTATTGATGAGACTACCCGCCGTCGTGAGAAACAAATGAAATATAACGAAGAACATCATATTACGCCTCGAACTGTCGGAAAAACTAAAGAGGAGATTATGGAGCAAACCTCGGTCGCTGATTTCAATGGACTGGAGCCGAAGATATATGTTGAGCCAGATCCTTCGGTAGCCATTGCCGCAGATCCGGTGTTACAATACCTAGGTGAGAAAGAGCTTAAAAAAGCGATCGATACAGTTCGTAAGAAAATGGAAAAGGCAGCCAAAGAAATGGACTTCTTAGAGGCCGCTAAACTTAGAGATGAGATGTTCTCCCTAGAGAAAATATTTGATGAACGATTTAAATAAAAAAAGGGCTTAAGCCCTTTTTTTATTCTTTTTCTTTATATAAAGTTTTGTCGCCTTTAATTAATGTCCAGCAATGCTGATCCTGAATTAACTTGTAATCCTGATTTTCATATGCATATTCTTTGACGTGTTTTAAGACAATGCTTTCTGGGCTTTCTTTTAGAAAAACCTCTGCGGCATGTTTCTTATCATCAATAATCAGAAATGCCGCTGTTTCATAGCTATCTGAATTATTAACGATATCCAATTGTATCTGTTCAAAAGGCCTAACACAGCTATCTTTTAAAGTTGACCAAGTGTATCCTGCACTGGCGATACAGCCGTGCTTGTCTTTATCACCGCCCACTGTCGCTGTTTCTTTGGATTGGGCAGCCTCCTTGTTCTTTTGTTGGCATGAAACGAACAAAAGCGAAGCAACCATGATACTGTTAAGTAAACGATTCATATATGATGGTGTTTTGAATTGAGAGTATTCCTACACAAATTGTACCATATAAAATATACCTTTTTGGTAGATAATTTTTCATAAACCTTTCTTTTGTCAAAACGCTTCTTTATTTTTATAAGAATAAGTAATTACCTAAACAAAATAAACACAAAAAAATATATGAAAAAGCCAATTGTTGTTATCAAGTTTGGCTCAGCTTCTATTACGACAGCGGACGGGGAGGTAGATGAACGGATCGTATTGGAGATTGCAAGACAGGTTGCTCAAATACAACAAAAATATAACGTCGTTCTGGTTTCTTCAGGAGCAGTTGCGGCAGGGAAAAAGTTTTTGACACGGTATTCGGGGACTTTGTCAGAAAGAAAGGCTGCAGCAGCTATTGGTAATCCTTTGTTATTGCAAATTTATAGTACTTATTTTCGACCCTTTAAAATTGCTTTAGCTCAAAGTTTATGTGAGCGTCAGCATTTTGCAAATAGGAATCAATTTGTGCAATTGAAGAATACTTATGAAACTTTATGGAAAAATAACATTATTCCTATTGCCAATGAAAATGATGTGGTGAGTAATAAAGAATTGAAATTTTCTGATAATGATGAGTTGGCGACTTTGATTGCAGTTGGCTTTGGTGCTGAGCAAATTTTATTTACAACTTCGGTACCTGGAGTTATGGATTCGGAAGGAATAGTTATCCCCGAATTAAAAGTGATCGATAAGGCCGCACTTTCTTTAGCAAGAACAGATAAGTCTTCTGTCGGTCTTGGTGGTATGACGTCAAAATTAAATTTTGCACGGTTGGCTAATCAGATGGGGATACGGGCTGTTATTTTTAGCATGCAAACTGAAAATGCCTTGCTGAAAGCGATCGAAGGTCAAACGGGTACGATCTGCATGGCACAGCCTAAAAAGGTTTCTTCCCGCAATAAATGGTTAGCAAGTGGAAGTTTAATTAAGGGTAAAGTAATTATTGATAGAGGTGCTGTAGAGGCACTTTTGCAACGAAAAAGTCTCTTACTTGTTGGTGTTAAAACCTGTGTTGAACAGTTTGAGGAAGGTGAAGTGTTCCATATTTTTGACGAAGATGATCAAATCATTGCTGTTGCTAAATCTAAGTGGGATATGGGCGATTTAATGAAGAATGTAAAACGTAAAGATATCATCTTAGCACATGCTGATGATATCGTATTGTTATAATATGGAAAATATCACAGAGCAATTAGAAGCAGCATTGGCTGCAACAAGGGATATAAATCAATTGGATTCAGATACAAAAGCACATATTTTAACTGATCTGGCAGAGATATTGCGAGCACGGGTTACTGCTATTCTATTTGAAAATGAAAAAGATCTGAAATTATTAGATGCAGATGATCCGAAAAGAGATCGGTTGGTTTTGAATGCCGAAAGGATAGAGGCTTTGGCAAAAAGTGTGTTGGATGTTGCTAAACTTCCTGATCCTTCCGGAAAGTTATTAAACCAGCAGGTTTTGGATAATGGTTTATTGTTGGAAAAGAAAGCAGTTCCTTTGGGGGTAGTCGCGGTTATATATGAGTCTAGACCGAATGTGACTATTGATGTGGCTGCATTATGTATTCGCTCGGGCAATGTTTGTCTGTTGCGGGGTGGCACGGATGCTTTTCATACAAATCAGATATTGGTTGAGATCATTCAAAAAGTTTTGATTCAGCATCATTTAAACCCAAATATTGTTCAATTACTGCCAACAGACCGGAAATTTGTACAAGAATTACTTACGGCAACAAAATTTGTGGATATTATTATCCCCCGAGGCTCGCAATCATTGATTGATTTTGTTCGTGCGCATGCTAAAGTTCCCGTTATTGAAACAGGTGCTGGGGTGTGTCATACCTATGTAGAGCAATCAGCAACAATCGATAAGGCTGTTGCTATTGTTGCTAACGCAAAAATATCCAGACCTTCTGTTTGCAATGCATTGGATACGATATTATTAGATGAAGAGATTGCTGATTCATTTTTAGATGGAATTATCGTTCCCTTTGAAAAGGAGCGGGTGGAAGTTTTTGCTGATGAACGGAGTTATGCTATTTTAGAGCGATTGGGATATCCTTATTTGCAACAAGCAAATGAAGTTGATTTTGGGCGTGAATTTTTAGATCTTAAATGTTCAATTAAAATATTAAACGGACTGGAACAGGCTTTGACGCACATTGCTACTTATTCCTCCCGTCATTCAGAATGTATTGTCTCCAATGATTCGGAAAAATTGGAACGATTTATGAATGCTGTGGATGCTGCTGCAGTGTATGCCAATGCCTCCACGCGATTTACAGATGGTGGAGAATTTGGTTTAGGAGCTGAGATCGGTATTTCTACACAAAAGCTTCACGCTAGAGGACCTTTTGCCTTAGAAAAATTAGTGACTGAAAAATGGTATGTAACGGGTAATGGACAAATAAGATAGTATGGGAATTAGATTTGAAAGTAATTCATTGTTGAATTGGACAAATGAAATGGGTAAGTTTTTGAGATTACTTGTCGATGAACAGCATGTTTTTGATGAGCCTTCATCAATTGTATTTGATAAAGCTTACGATGAGTTTTTTAAAAAAAGCCGTCAATTTTTTTTGACGGTAACTGATGAAGCTTTATTAAGCTACGCGAAAGAAGATCTGGAAGTGGAGCAGATAAGACCATTAGCATTGGTACTGATGCACGATGGTTTGAAAAGTAAAGACTTTCAAGAACAGCAAATCTTACTTCTAAAATCTAAGTTGTTATTAAATTATGTAATGAAAGAAACCTCTAGCTTTGCATTTGAAGATTATGGCTATTTAGCAACAATAGATGGTAAGCTTGTTTAATGGCAGATAAAATTTGAGCACTTTTTAATCTGCTATCCTTAAAATAGAGGAAAATAAAAAGATTCACAGGGCATGATCGGTTGCCCTGTGAATCTTTTTATTTTAGTATCTCTCTAGCGATGACTAATCGCTGTATCTCAGAAGTTCCTTCATAAATCTGTGTGATCTTTGCGTCACGCATCAATCTTTCTACATGGTACTCTTTTACATATCCATATCCACCATGGATCTGAACGGCTTCAATACTTGTTTTCATCGCAACTTCGGAAGCATGTAGTTTGGCCATTGCCGCTTCTTTGCTGTAGGGCAACCCTTGATCTTTTGTCCATGCTGCTTTATATGTCAATAGTCTTGCGGCTTCTATTTCAACTTCCATATCTGCGAGTTTAAATTGGATAGCCTGATGCTCAGCAATTGGTTTTCCGAAGGTTTTTCGCTCTTTTGCATAAGCAAGAGCGAATTCATAAGCACCTGCGGCGATACCTAATGCTTGGGCCGCAATACCAATTCTACCTCCATCTAATGTTTTCATGGCAAATTTGAATCCAAATCCATCTTCACCTATGCGGTTTTCTTTAGGGACTTTAACATCAGTAAATAAGAGTGAGTGGGTATCTGAGCTTCTGATGCCAAGTTTATTCTCTTTTGGTCCGATTGTAAAACCAGGCATCCCTTTTTCTACAATCAGTACATTTATTCCGCGATGTGCTTTTTCGGGATGCGTCTGTGCAATGATGAGGCAAATATCGGCATTACCGCCATTTGTGATCCAGTTTTTAGTGCCATTTAAAAGGTAATGATCTCCTTGATCTATTGCTGTTGTGTGCTGGGATGTTGCATCTGAACCCGCTTCAGGTTCGGATAGGGCAAAAGCACCTAGCTTTTCTCCAGAAGCTAAAGGTCTTAAATACTTTTCTTTTTGCTCTTCGGTGCCGAAAGCTTCTAAGCCGTAGCATACGAGAGAATTATTAACAGACATGATCACTGCAGCTGATGCGTCGATTTTAGCAATTTCTTCCAAGACCAAGGTATAAGCTAATGCATCAAGCCCTGCACCTCCATACTTACTGTCGACCATCATGCCCATAAATCCTAATTCACCCATTTTCTTCACCTGGTCGTAAGGGAATAGTGCTTTCTCATCCCGTTCTATGACACCCGGTTTTAAATCCTGCTGCGCGAAATCTCGAGCAGCTTCCTGAATCATGCTATATTCTTCGTTTAATTCAAAATTCATAATGTGTACATTGGTAATGGTTTGTAAGTAAATATACTTATTTTATTATTATGCTTGCATAATAAAGTTTAATAATTTTTAACAGGTTTTTGTAAAAAACAAAGCTTAGATTTTGTTATGAATAAAAATCTACTATATTTGTAGAGTATATAGTGTATTACGAATTTAAAAAAGAAAGATATGAGTTTAAGATTAGGAGATGAAGCGCCAAATTTTAAAGCGCAGACGACAATAGGAGATATTGATTTCCATGAGTTTATTAAAGATAGCTGGGTTGTGTTTTTTTCGCACCCTTCTGATTATACACCTGTTTGTACAACTGAACTTGGACGGACAGCGAAATTAAAATCGGAGTTTGATAAAAGGGGTGTGAAAGCAATCGCTTTAAGTGTTGATCCTATTCAAGATCATTTGGATTGGATACAGGATATCAACGAAACCCAGAGTACTACTGTTAATTTTCCGATTATTGCTGACGAAGATCGTCATGTATCCGAATTGTATGATATGATTCACCCCAATGCTTCTGCAACGGTAACAGTACGTTCGGTATTTATTATAGGGCCAGATAAAAAAATTAAATTAACACTAACGTACCCTGCATCTACCGGTCGTAATTTTGATGAAATATTACGTGTTATTGATTCTTTACAGTTGACTGCCGATTATTCTGTAGCTACACCTGCGGACTGGAAACATGGAGAGGATGTGATTGTGGTCCCTGGTATCAAAACAGAGGACATCCCTGCAAAGTTCCCGAAAGGCTTTAAAGAAATCAAACCTTACTTAAGAACAACTCCACAGCCTAATTTATAATTAGGAGTATATTATTCATAAAAAAAGGCATCAATTTGAATTGATGCCTTTTTTTATGGGTAGTAAATATGATTAATATACTTTCACCATGTATATATAATCTTGCATTCTTTTTATTTGCTCTGTTCTTGAAAGACCAGAGAGCATATTTTTCTTATTTAATTTTACTTGCCCTTGCAATGAATCGGCAGGTATTTCATCTAATGCTTTCAATATCGATTTTGTTTTGATTGCAAAACCGGCACCATCAATCCCTCTTTGTTTACCGGAGATAATACCGATAACATTTCCTTTGGTGTCCATTACTGGACCACCGCTGTTACCTGGGTTAACAGGGATTGAAATTTGATAAGCGATTGTATCACCGGCATATCCTGTCGATGAACTCAAATATCCTTGCCCGTACACGGCCTCATCCCGTGGGAAACCTATCGTATAAATATCTTCCCCTAAATCTGATGCTGCGGTTTTAAAGGTGTATGGTAAAGTTTTGCCTCTTTTAAAGTTAGCATCTTCAATTAGTAGTATCGCTAAATCATTGCTGGCGTCCGAATGGATTACCTGTGCTTTGTATGATTCCCCTTTATTATTTTGCAGGTATATTGAATCTGCACCGCTTACAACATGGTAGTTGGTCACGACATAACCATTATTTGAAACCATAAACCCTGTAGCTCCATATTGACTGACAGAAGATTCACTTGCTTTGGTTGATTTATTATTAATACTTTTCAGCGCAGCATTATGTTCATTGACATCTTTCTTCACATTATTCATGTCACGCTTCAATGCACTGTAATCTGTATTAGCTTTATCAATATTCTTATAATATCCTGAAATCCATAATGTGGAAAATACGGCAACTACGGCTACCGAAGCAGCTACTAATGAACTTGCTTTCAATTTTTCCCATAAAGAGATTACTTTTGTTTGCTTCATCGGAAGCACTTTCGCCTGCTGATGCGACTGGTGATAACTTTTAGCGGACTGTGCGAGTTGCTGTTTAAAATCAATACGTGACTGTGTATCTTTAAGATTGTCAAGAAATTGACGGTGTTGCGTTAGCTGTGCCGAGAAAGAAGGGTTTTCTGCACAGAAAGATTCGAAAGAAGCACGCTCTTCTTTTATCATTTCATCCCTGAGATAGCGATCTGCTAATTCAAAAAACTCTTGTTGACTCATCATACTCATTGTTTGTTATACTAATTTCTTTACTGCATGAAAAATAGTTTTTTCAATCTTTGCAGGCATTTGTATTTTTGAGTTTTGGCATTGTCAGTATTGGTATATCCAAACTTCTCGCAGATCTCCTGCATGGAATGGTTCTGGATATAGAAATCGTGGAGAATGGTTTTACAAGGTTCTCCTAAAAGAGACATTGCGTGTTCCATTTGGTCAAATTTTTTGTCAAGCTCCTGATGTCGCTCGATATCATCGTTATCCGGTAACGAATCTTCATAACCTCGGATATCTACTGATCCAAAACCTGCACGATTTAACTGCTTAAGCCAAAGTCTTCGGCAAATCGAATATAGATAGGTTTTAAGTTTACTGCTTAATTCAAAATTACCTTTAGAAACCTTGTCATAAATAACAATCACGGCCTCTTGGAAGATATCTTTTGCCTCATCTTCGCTTCCGTTATTTTGAGAAATCATATGGGCAATAGATGGATAGTATAATTCATATATTGCATCCAATGCAATACTACTACCCGATTTAATACCGGCTATGATTTGCTCATCATTCTCGAGCTTATTTGATTTACTGATCTTACTCACCTATTAATACCTTAATATAACTAATAGTAACCCAACGAGTTTAATATTTGTGTTGTTTGGTAGAAAAACCCATTCTACGTAGGGCCAAACCTACTCTTTTTTTTTGATAAGCGTAAATTTTTTAAACGAAAAAAATAGCGGTTTCGTGTGCATCAAGTTTATTTTTGATTTTGTGCACTCAGCCGTTTATGAAGCTTTCCTAATTAACTTTTCGAACAGAATGGAACTTATCCATCTTTATATATATAAATTTTACGCAATCGAATGATTAATTGTAGCTACTTGTATTTCATTATATTGCTTATATTTTTGTGGACAACCTCTATTTAATAAATGAATATGATCAAATCATTATCTATGCGAATAAGCTGTGTCATGGCAGTTTTATTAGCATCGGCCTTTCAGGCGAATGCACAAATCGGTGATCCGATTGCAGGCTTTCGTTATGGGGTCGAAACGATTCCAACAGGTAAAGAGTGGGAGTCTCCCCAAGACCTCGCGCTCAATAAGGAGCAACCCCATGCTTATTTTTTCTCTTTTAAAGATGCTGATAAGGCTCGTAAAGTATTACCGGAAAGTAGTGAGTATTGGAAGTCTTTAAACGGTACCTGGAAATTTAATTGGGTAAAAACTCCTGATGAAAGACCGAAGAATTTTTTTGATCCTCAAGCAGATGTAACAGCTTGGGATAATGTTGGTGTTCCAATGAGCTGGAATATAGCGGGCATTCAAAAAGATGGTACGCTAAAATATGGTGTGCCGATTTATGTTAACCAACCTGTTATTTTTCAACATCAGGTAAAATTGGATGACTGGCGCGGAGGTGTTATGCGTACCCCACCAAAGCATTGGACAACGTATATCTACCGAAATGAAGTTGGATCTTATAGACGCTCATTCGAAGTGCCAACTAATTGGGACGGCCGTGATATCTATATTAATTTTGATGGGGTAGATTCATTTTTTTATCTATGGATCAATGGGAAGTATGTTGGTTTCTCAAAAAATTCACGTAATGTCGCTTCTTTTAATATCACTGATTATTTGAATAAGAAAGGTGAAAATGTTGTCGCCGTAGAAGTGTACAGGAATTCCGATGCTTCTTTTATTGAGGCTCAGGATATGTTCCGTCTTCCGGGGATATTTAGAACTGTCGCGTTAACAGCAAAGCCGAAGGTTCAGATTCGTGATGTTGTCGCCATTCCAGATCTGGATGAAAAGTATCAAAATGGAACTTTAAGTATTAAAGCTGAAATCTTAAATAAAGATAAAAAAGTTGCTAAAGGTCATCAGATTAAATATAGTCTTTATGCGAATGAACTTTATAGCGATGTTAATACAGCTGTAAAATCTATTTTGGTATCGAGTGATGTGGTAGATGTTAATCCGAATACCTCATCTATCGTGAAAGCTTCTCTTCAAGTTGAAAACCCAAATAAATGGTCAGCAGAGCGTCCATACCGGTACACACTTGTTGCTGAATTAAAAGATAGTAAAAACCGTACAATAGAAACATCTTCTCTTTATGTTGGTTTCCGTAAAGTGGAAATTAAAGATACAAAGGCTTCTGATGATGAGTTTGGTTTGGCAGGACGTTATTTCTTTGTAAATGGCAAAACTGTAAAATTGAAAGGGGTAAATCGCCATGAATCAAATCCTGAGAAAGGAAAAGTGGTGACACATGAGCAGATGGAGCAAGAAATCATCTTGATGAAGAAAGCGAATATCAATCATGTTCGTAATTCACATTATCCAGATGATCCATATTGGTATTACTTATGTGATAAATACGGAATCTATTTAGAAGATGAGGCTAATATTGAAAGTCATGAATATTACTATGGCGATGCTTCTCTTTCACACCCTCCGGAATGGAAGAATGCACACGTAGCACGTAACTTGGAGATGGTTCATGCAAATGTAAATCATCCTTCTATTGTTCTCTGGTCATTGGGTAATGAGGCCGGCCCTGGAAACAACTTTGTAGCGGCATATGATGCGATTAAAAAATTTGATACATCACGTCCTGTTCAGTACGAGCGTAATAATAATATCGTTGATATGGGGTCGAACCAATACCCTTCGATCGAATGGGTTCGTCAAGCTGTAAAAGGGCAGTTTAAGATGAAATACCCTTTCCATATTTCCGAATATGCACACTCTATGGGGAATGCATCAGGTAACCTGATTGATTATTGGGAAGCAATTGAATCGACAAATTTCTTTATGGGCGGAGCTACTTGGGATTGGATCGATCAGGCCATGTATTATTATGATAAACAGTCTGGTGAAAAGTTCTTTGCTTATGGAGGTGATTTTGGTGATAAACCTAATGATGGAACATTTGTCAATAATGGTTTGATTTTCGCAGATATGAAGCCAAAGCCGCAATATTATGAGGTAAAGAAAGTTTACCAGAATGTGGGCGTTAAGGCTGTTGATATTGCACAGGGTAAAATAGAAATCTTTAATAAGAACTATTTTGTTTCTTTAGCAGATTACGATATCGTTTGGTCTTTATATGAAAATGGTGTGGAGATACAGAAGCCTGTCTCAGTAGTAAAGGGTGAAACAGTTGGAGCTCGTGAGAAGAAAGTGGTTACATTACCTTTGGACTTTCAAAAATTAAATAAACAATCGGAATACTTTGTTAAAGTACAGTTCTTATTAGCTAAAGATCAATTATGGGCAGCTAAAGGATATTTACAGATGGAGGAACAGTTGTTTGTTAAAGCTGCAAGTGAAAAACCTACTATAGCTGCTGTTCAGACAAACGCTAAACTAAGCATCGTTGATGAACAAAAGTTAAAAGTAATTAAAGGTTCAGATTTCATTATTAAGTTTGATACGGAAAATGGTAGTATTTATAGCCTAAACTATGCTGGTAAACAGGTTATTCGTGACGGAGAGGGACCTAAATTAGATGCTTTCCGTGCACCAGTAGATAATGATAACTGGGCTTATCAGCAATGGTTTCAAAAGGGCTTACATAATCTGAAGCACAAAGCATTATCCAGCTCGATCTACACGAGACAAGATGGAGCAATCATTTTGTCATTTATGGTCGAATCGCAAGCGCCTAATGCAGCGACTATTCATGGTGGTACTTCTGGAACATATACGATTGAAGAACATAAAGACAAACCTTTTGGCGCTAATGACTTCAAGTTTACAACAAATCAGGTCTGGACAGTATATCAAGATGGTTCGCTCGAATTAGCCGCTAATGTAACATCCAATGATGAAACGTTAGCTTTAGCCCGATTAGGTTATGGTTTGCAGCTACCAGAACAATATAGCAACTATACGTATTACGGAAGAGGACCGATCAATAACTATGCAGACCGTAAAACTGCACAGAATATAGAGTTACATACGAGTACGGTTAAAGACCAATTTGTTCCATGGCCCAATCCTCAAAGTATGAGTAATAATGAAGAGGTGCGTTGGACAGCTTTAACGGATGAGTCGGGGTCTGGTGTGGTCTTTATTGCCAAAGATCATATGTCGACATCTGCACTGCCGTGGAGTGAGATGGAAGTTACCTTAGCAAGTCATCCCTATAAATTACCAAAAAGCTCAGGTACACATTTACATGTGGATGCGGCAGTTACCGGTTTGGGTGGAAATAGCTGTGGGCAAGGACCTCCATTGGAACAAGATCGTGTGAAAGCAAAATCAACTTCGTTTGGCTTTATTATCCGTCCTGTTGCTAATCAGGATTATCGTCAGAAGTCTCAGGTATCTCTAGCGGGTGATGTGCCGATCTCGGTGTCAAGAAGCCGTAACGGTGATGTGTATATCGCAAGTGAGCAGGTAGGTGCGGAACTATATTATACCATTGGTAAAGGAAAGCCACAAATATACAAAGTTCCTGTTAACTTACGTGAAGGTGGTATTGTGACAGCATGGGCAAAGGGCAATGAGAAATTGAAAGCTTCCTTCCAATTTCCTAAAATAGAAAGTATACCGATGCAAGTTGTATTTGCTTCGAGTGAAGAAACAGGGGAAGGTGAAGCTTCTAATTTATTAGATGGTGATCCAAGTACAATTTGGCATTCGATGTATTCTGTTACTGTGGCACAATATCCGCATTGGGTAGATTTTGATGCGAATGCAATTAAAACCATTAAAGCTTTTACCTATACCCCACGTCAAGGTGGTGGTAATGGTACCATTAAAGGCTATAAATTGCAAGTGAGTACAGATGGTAAGAATTGGAGCGAGCCAGTTGCTGAAGGTAATTTCGAAAATAACGGAAAACCGAAGACAGTAACTTTGGCTAAGCCAGTAAAAGGTCGTTTTATTCGTTTTACAGCATTAAGTTCGCAAAATGGACAAGACTTTGCTGCAGCAGCGGAATTCTCTGTGAGCGCAGAATAATAGCTTTATAATAAAGCAAAAGAGAAGCCTTCGTATGCCTTGCATATTAAGGCTTCTTTTTTTTGTCAGTATCTATATATTGATAGGAATTTTAGAGTGTACATTTAATTTGGACAGTTAGCCAATGATAAGCTTGTCTTGCGCTATTATGAGTCAAAAATGATATTTAGGGACGAGTTACCACAATAATCTGCTAGATCTATCTCTGAGTTTGAAAAATAGATTAAAAGCGTTAAAATAATAGGGTATTTAGATGTTCAAGATGTTGAACATGTTTTGCGTTATGCATATTTCGTATAGCTATACTAAAAGCTATCTATAGAAAATGTAATAAAAAAAGAACAGGTGAATTAGGGAGAAATCCTAATAAACAAAAAAAGCTTTCAATTTGCATTGAAAGCTTTTTTATTCCAGCGGTCCGGACGGGACTCGAACCCGCGACCCCATGCGTGACAGGCATGTATTCTAACCAGCTGAACTACCGGACCGTTTTTACTTTTTTTGGCGGTCTGGACGGGACTCGAACCCGCGACCCCATGCGTGACAGGCATGTATTCTAACCAGCTGAACTACCAGACCGAAAAATGTAAAATGTTATTTAAAATTGGCGGTCCGGACGGGACTCGAACCCGCGACCCCATGCGTGACAGGCATGTATTCTAACCAGCTGAACTACCGGACCAAATTTTAAATGTTGTTAAAGAACTATTCGAGATTACTCTCTTATTTCTGGCGGTCTGGACGGGACTCGAACCCGCGACCCCATGCGTGACAGGCATGTATTCTAACCAGCTGAACTACCAGACCGTTTACCTTCTCTCTTGAAGGTGTGCAAATATAGCGTTTATTTCTTTATTTGCTAATATTATTTTAAAAAAAACTAGTCTACGGCTCCGTCTTTCATCTTTTCTGCATTCTCAGCGAACTGTAATGCGTCGATAATCGGCTGAATATCACCGTCCAAAATAGCTGGTAAATTGTATGTTGTCATTCCAATACGGTGCTCTGTAAATCTTCCCTGAGGGTAGTTATAAGTACGAATTTTTGCAGAACGGTCACCGGTTGAGACTAAAGTTTTTCTTTTTGCTGCAATATCGCCGTTCTTTTTGTTCAATTCGATCTCGTAAAGTTTAGTACGGAGCATTTCCATTGCCAATTCACGGTTCGCTAATTGAGAACGTTCTACTTGACATACCACTACAATACCAGAAGGTTTGTGAGTCAACTGTACTTTTGTTTCTACCTTATTGACGTTCTGACCACCGGCACCACCTGAACGTGACGTATGCATCTCAACATCTCCTGGGTTGATGTCAACATCCACTTCTTCAGCTTCTGGAAGAACAGCAACAGATGCCGCAGAAGTATGGACACGACCTTGCGTTTCTGTATCAGGAACACGTTGTACACGGTGTACACCTGATTCATATTTCAATTGCCCGTAAGTATCTTCACCCATTACTTTCAAGATTACCTCTTTATAGCCACCAGAAGTTCCTTCCGTTACATCCATAACCTCAACTTTCCAGCCTTTGGTTTCAAAGAAACGGGTATACATACGGTATAAATCACCTGCAAATAATGCCGCTTCATCACCACCAGTACCACCACGAATCTCTAAAATTGCATTTTTGTCATCTTCCGGATCTTTCGGAATCAGCATCATGCGGATTTCATCTTCCTTCTCTTCTTTTGCAACTAATAATTCATCAAGTTCTTCTTTCGCCATATCGCGAAGTTCTTGATCTTTCTCATTGCTGATAATATCTTTATTGGTATCGATATTGCTTACCATATTTCTGTAAATATGGTACTGATCTACGATTTTGCCTAAATCTTTGTATTCTTTATTTAATTTGGCAAAACGCTTCATATCTTTGATGGTCTCTGGATTGCTTAATTCAGCCTCCACTTCTTCCCATCTTTCTTTTATCGCCTGTAATTTTTCTAACATAATTCACATTATTCAAACCCTGCGACATGCGCAAGAGCTTTTAAGCTTACAAAAGTAAAGAAATTTTGTCGATTTAATAATAGTTCTATTGCTTAATGTGAAGAAACTGCCTTCAAGCCTACAATAGATGCGATAAGAGTGAAAATGAAGAATATGCGCCAAAAATCTGCAGGTTCTTTAAAGAAGAAGATTCCGATTAAAACTGTTCCTACGGCACCAATTCCTGTCCAAACTGCATACGCAGTACCGAGCGGTAAGGTTTGCGTTGCTTTGATTAGTAAACCCATGCTTAAAAACAGGGAAAGGACAAATCCGAAATACCAAAGATACATGGCAGAACCTTCGCTTTGTTTTGCCTTTCCTAAGCAGGTGGTAAACCCAATTTCAAATAACCCACCTAAAATTAATAATATCCAATTCATAGCCTTTTTTTTTGCAAAGATGGATACAATTAGCGTAATTATTTTTTACTAATGTTAAAAAATTACCGAATGTTGGCGCGGATACGGCTTAGGGTGACTTGGGAAATTCCTAAATAGGAGGCAATGTAACCTAATTTGATACGGTTGATATAAGTGGGGTATTTATCGAGCAGATCCATATATCTACTTTGTGCAGTATTGAAAAGTTTGGACATCGCTCTCTGTTCAATTTTAATAAACTCGTACTCTGCAATTTTTCTCCCTAAGTTAGCAATGCGAATATTTTCTTCATACAACCTGAAAAGGGCTGGAGAGTTTATTTTAAATAAAGTAGCATCTTCTACAATAGCAATGTTTTCATATCCAGGCTCATTTCGGGCGTAGGTATTGATCGACATCAGCATACAGCCTGCATCATTAAAATCAAGGGTGATTTCTCTATTAGGAACTTCATAATAGACGCGTGCTAATCCTGATGATAGTATGTAGATATCATGTTGCAGTTTGTCCTGTTGTATAATGATGGTATTCCGAGGGATATGGACTTCGGTCGTAATAGCTTCTATAGCCTCAATATCCTCAGCTTCTAAGGGGTAGTAACTCAAAAGGCAATCGCGTAAACTTTTTTTTATTTCGACCATTTTTCAAGTTTTAGTTTATGACCATCCCAGACTGCATAGGTCTGGTAATTCATCCATTCACCTAAGTTTATCACTCGGCTCTGATCCGAAAGTTTAATGTCATAAGGTAAATGACGATGTCCGAAAATGTAGAAATCATGGTGCTGCTTGGCTTCCATTTCTTTTGCATAACCAATGAGCCATTCCTGATCTTCACCTAAAAAATGCTCATCTTCATTATTAGCAAGTCGACTGTGTTTTGACCAGCGTGTGGCAATGCCGATTCCTAAATTTGGGTGCAATCTTGCAAATAGCCATTGACAGGTCTTACTTCGGAAGAATTTTTTTAAGATTTTATATTTACGATCTCCCGCACCTAAGCCATCACCATGATGGAGATAAAAAGATTTTTGATCTCGGTTTATGAGTAGTTCGTCATCGACAATAGTTGCTTGCAGTTCGTTTTTAAAATAATCGAACATCCACATGTCATGATTTCCTTTAAAGATGGTTAATTTGACTCCCTTATCCACCAATTCTGCCAGTTTTCCTAGAAAACGAATATATCCTTTTGGTACAACGGTACTGTATTCAAACCAAAAGTCAAAAATATCACCGACTAAATATAATTCAGCAACATCATCTTTAATATGATCAAGCCAAGATATAATTAGACGTTCCCTTTCTTTGGATTTACTTTGTGGATAAGATCCCAAATGAAAATCCGAAGCGAAATAGATATTTTTTCCTGTTGACATGTGGTCAAAACTACCTAAATCACTTCGGATTTCAAACTTCGATAAATTTGTTTTTTACAATTCTAATTTTTAATGGAAATAACATCCATTAAAAATTACCATCAGCGTTTTTCTTTAAGCTGTTTGATGAATGGTGCTAAATATGCTTTTGCTTCGGAATCCAATGATTCAATTGATTTATCCAATTTTGAAGGAGCGATTTTTTTTATGGCCAGCAATGATGCACTTAATACAGCATAGGATTGTTCTTTTAGACCTTTTTCAATAATAGGCAAGTATTTACGATTACCGCTATTTCCTAATGCGACCAATGCTGAAGCTCTTACTTTCGTTTTGGGATCCTGTTGCGCCATGGAGATAATTTTTGCTTCAGCACTATTTTTAACGGATGGGTCTGTTAAATCCAATCCTTGAATTGCAGCAGCTCTAAGATCTTCTTCTTTGTCGTTTAATGCTTCTATTAACAATTTTGTTGTTTCCGTATTTTTATTGTGTAAGGCATATCCAATTGCTTTAATACGGTTATAATAGGTCGGTACATTTTGATATTGATACGTATAGTCGGACATTGTTTTATTATCGATGACTTCACCAACCAATATTTTAGCAGGATCAAAATCGATAAAATCAGGCTTTTGTTCAAAAGGAAAACTAAATTCCTGTGCTCGCTGATTAATAAGAATACTTTTAGTCTCTTTTCCATTTGCCGTATAAAAATCGATGCTTAAAGGTAAAGTGAACGTTTGCACGCTGACATCCTGCATCTGCTTAATGGCTAATTTCTGCGTCCCATTTTCATAAGTATATTGGATATTTAAAATAGGATGACCGCCTTGATAATACCATTGATTGAAATATGGACTCCAATCTTTACCTGTTATTTCTTCCATAGCAAGTCGAAGCTGGTGCGTTTCTCCTGTTTTATGGGCATTGTCTGTTAAATATTTTTGTAACGATTTATAGAAAGCAGCATCTCCCATCTGATTTTTTAATGCATAGAGAATTACCGATCCTTTTGAATAGGAAATATTATCAAACATATCTTCTTTATCGTTATAATGAAAGCGTGCTAAGGTAGGGCTTATTCCATTTTTGGTCGATCTTAAATAACTTTGCAGTTTTTCAAACCGAGATTTATCCTCTTTATCTTGTCCGCCATCATGACCGCGCCATATCACCTCTCCAAATGTTGCAAAAGATTCATTCATGGTCAGATTTGACCATGATTCGGCTGTTACTAAATCACCGAACCATTGATGAAATAGTTCATGGGCAATAGTTCCTTCCTCATTATCATCTAGTAATTCCCGTGTTGTCTTTTGTACCGGTTCACCATGTAAAGTTGCGGTTGTATTTTCCATAGCTCCCGATACATAGTCTCGCGCAACTACTTGGGCATATTTATTCCAGGGATATTCTACGCCTAAAATTTGACTGTAGTAAGCCATCATTGCTGGTGTTTTGCCGAATATATCTTTCGCATATGGAGCGTATTTTGGTTCGAGGTAATAATCTACCGGAATGGATTTGTAGTGATCATTTGTTATTTTGAAATCACCAACGGCCATCATAAATAGGTATGGAGCATGAGCTTGGGTCATTTCCCAAGTATCTGTTCGGGTACCATCCGTATTTTTATGCTGTGCTGTTAACGCTCCATTAGAAAGGGTTGTATAGTGGTCCTGAACCGTAATGGAGATTTCAGAAGTAGTTTTTTGATTTGGTTTATCTATGGTAGGAAACCAGGCCGAAGAGGCCTCCGTTTCACCCTGTGTCCATATCTGGATCGGTTTATTTGGAACTTTTCCATCCGGGTTGATAAAATACAATCCTTTTGCATCGGAAATTGCCGCACTGCCTTTGGCTTTTAATTCATCTGGTTTAGAAGTGTAGGCTATATAAATGGTGTATTTCTCGGTCCCTTGAAATGGTTTTCCTAAGTTAATGAATAGCGATTCGCCATCATAATCATATTTGAGTGGTGTTTTTTGATTACCTTCTTGTAATGCAATCTCTTTTATGTCCATCCCCTTGGCATCTAAGCGTAAAGAGTCGGTCGGATAGAAGTGAGGTTTTAGCGTCAACCATTCTTCTCCATATAGGTAGCGTTTTCCGTAATCAAATTTTACATTCAGTTTAGTATGGACCAAATCATTGATTTTAGTCTCTGTGGCCCGGTATTGATTGATCGGTAACGCTTGATTAGGTTGTGCAAATACTGTTGTTAAGCTGGCAGCAGTTAGTACACTTAGCGTTAAAAATATTTTATGAATCATTCGATGTTAACTTATACTTAGGCAATTTGCGATATTTTCTGTAGTAAACGAATTTTGTTGAAAAAATGTTTGCCTAATCTAATTATTTAAGCGACGCTGAAACACGTTATAATTTATTAAATTTGTTTATAACCTCATTTGAAAAAAACATGAATAAAAAACTGAGTTTAATTTTAACAGTAATAGCTATGTCGTCCGTACATCTTGGAAACGCACAAGAATTGAAATATCCAGAAACAAAAAAAGGTCAGGTAGTTGATCAGTTCTTTGGCGAATCAGTGCCAGATCCTTACCGTTGGTTGGAAAATGACTTAGCAGCGGATACAAAATCTTGGGTTGTTGCGCAAAATAAAGTGACGTATGATTATTTAGCTCAGATTCCATATCGCGATCAGCTGAAACAACAATTGACAGATATTTGGAATTATGAGAAAGTTGGAACTCCTTTTATAGAGGGTGCTTATACTTATTTTTATAAAAATGATGGTTTGCAGCAACACGCCGTTCTATATAGAAAATCAAATAAAGGTGGAAAGGAAGAGGTCTTTTTAGATCCAAATACATTTTCTAAAGATGGATCAACTTCTTTGTCAGATGTAAGTTTTTCAAAAGACGGTAGTTTGATGGCTTATTCTATTTCAGAAGGAGGCTCGGATTGGAGAAAAGTAATTATTTTGAATACTGCTGATAAAAAACAAATTGGTGAGACGTTAATTGATATCAAATTCTCAGGTATTGCCTGGAAGGGGAATACTGGATTTTATTACTCCAGCTATGATAAACCGAAAGGCTCAGAATTATCGGAGAAAACAGATCAGCATAAAGTTTATTTTCATCAACTAGGTACCGCTCAGGCAAAAGATAAAATGATTTTCGGTGGAGCTGCTGTTCAACGCCGTTATATCGGTGCCAACTTAACGGATGATGAGCGGTTTTTAATCATTTCTGCCGCAAATACAACGACCGGCAATGAATTGTATGTACAGGATTTATCTAAGCCTGGAAGTAAAATCATCAACATCTTAAGTGGATTTGACAGTAACACAAGTATCATTGATAATGATGGCGATACTTTTTATGTGCAAACAAATTTAAATGCACCAAATAATAAATTGGTGAAGATGAACATTCGTCAACCTGAATCGAAGAACTGGATTGATGTTATTCCTCAAACGGAAAATGTTCTTGAAGTTTCGACTGGTGGCGGTTATTTATTTGCTAATTATCTTAAAGACGCAATCTCAGTTATTGAGCAATACGATTATACAGGAAAAAAAATCCGTGAGATCAAATTACCGGGTGTAGGAACTGCTGCAGGTTTCTCCGGGAAGAAAAAGGAAAAAACAATCTATTACGGTTTTTCAAATTACATCACCCCATCTACAAGTTTTACATTTAATGTAGACAATGGACAATCTGAGGTTTATATTAAACCTAAAGTGAAGTTCAATTCAGATGAGTTTGAATCTAAACAGGTTTTCTACACATCAAAAGATGGAACAAAAGTTCCAATGATCATTACGCATAAAAAGGGATTGAAGCTGGATGGTAAAAATCCGACCATTGTTTACGGTTATGGTGGCTTTAATATCAGTTTGACTCCAGGTTTTAGTGTATCTACAGCCAATTGGATTCAAAATGGTGGCGTATATGCTGTCGCAAACTTACGAGGTGGAGGTGAATATGGTCAAAAATGGCATGATGGTGGCCGTCAGTTTAATAAGCTGAATGTGTTTAACGATTTTATTGCCGCAGCAAAGTATTTACAGAGCAATGGCTATACTTCTCCTGATTATACTGCACTATCTGGAGGTTCAAATGGAGGATTGCTCGTTGGGGCAACCATTACGTTAGATCCAACTATTGCAAAAGTAGCTTTACCAGCAGTAGGAGTGCTGGATATGTTACGTTATCATACATTTACAGCAGGAGCAGGTTGGGGATATGATTATGGTACTGCTAATGACAGCAAAGAGATGTTTGATTATCTGAAGGGATATTCACCTGTACATAATGTTAAAGAAGGTGTTTGTTATCCTGCGACTTTGGTTACCACCGGAGATCATGATGACCGTGTAGTGCCTGCACATTCTTATAAGTTTGTTTCAGAACTACAGGCAAAACAGAAGTGTGATCGTCCTGTTCTCATTCGGATTGAAACAAAAGCTGGGCATGGGGCAGGCCGTTCTACAGAAGTGGTGATTAATGAAACAGCTGATAAATATGCTTTTACCCTGTGGAATATGGGAATTAAAGCACTAAAATAAATATCATTTCAAAGTAAATCCACTCCTGACAAGAGTGGATTTTTTATTAAAAGAGCTACTTTTACTTAAAACAAACTAAGATGAGTACAAAAGCATATGCAGCCTTTTCGGAGGCCGAAGATTTAAAACCACATCAGATTCAACGCCGGGATTTGCAGGATAAGGATGTTTTTATTGATATTGAATATTGTGGTGTTTGCCATAGTGACATTCATACAGCAAGAGCAGAATGGGGACAACCTCATTACCCCGTAGTTCCTGGTCATGAAATTATTGGACGTGTGTTGGCCGTAGGGCCAAATGTGACAAAATATGAGGTCGGTGACCTTGTTGGTGTAGGCTGTATGGTCGAATCATGCAAGCACTGTAATCCTTGTGATGAAGGGTTGGAGCAGTACTGTGAAAGTGGGATGATTGGCACTTATAACAGTGCTAAATCTAAATATGGTGGTATTACATATGGTGGCTACTCGGAGAATATCGTTGTAGAGGAAGATTTTGTTCTGAGTATCCCGACAACAATTGATGTGAAAGCAGCTGCTCCTTTATTGTGCGCAGGTATTACAACATGGTCGCCTTTGCGTCACTGGAATGTGAAAAAAGGTGATAAAGTTGGTGTAATTGGTCTTGGAGGATTGGGGCATATGGGTGTTAAATTTGCGAAAGCGATGGGTGCACATGTTGTCATGATTACAACTTCTCCAGAAAAGGGTGAAGATGCAAAGAAATTAGGTGCTGATGAAGTTTTGATTTCTAAAGATGCGCCACAATTGCAGGCGCATGCAAATACGTTTGATTTTTTATTGAATACAATTCCAGTGGGTCATGACGTTAATCCATATTTAAGTCTTTTAAAATTGGATAAAACAATGTGTATTGTAGGAGCTGTAGAGCCATTGCCTGGAGTTCATGGTGGTTTGCTGATCGGTAAGCGTAGACACTTAGCAGGATCGTTGATCGGTGGCATCAAAGAGACGCAGGAAATGTTAGATTTCTGTGGTGAACACCAGATCGTTTCAGATGTTGAGGTTATCAATATTCAAGATATCAATAATGCATACGAACGTATGATTAAATCAGATGTGAAGTACCGTTTTGTAATCGATATGAAATCATTGAAAAACAGTTAATAATTTCTGCGGTATCGAAAAGGGTTGAAAATAAATAATTTTCAACCCTTTTTCTATTTAATAATTATGTTCAAGAGTATTATAAATTCCAGGTTGGGATATCACTTTTCATTTTAGCTAGTGTATCCTGATAGTTATCTTGTTCGCCTTCTGTCGCTAGAGATAATGCTTCTTCTTGCCATTTTATAGCATTTATCTTATCTCCTTTTTTATACAGTAGATTGGCATAGGTGTCTAAGTATGCGCTTTTTACATCTTGTTCTACAGCTCTTTTGCTCCATTTTAAAGCTGCGTCTAAACATGCCGCATCGGTACTGTTTTCAAAAATTTCCCAAGCATAACTATTCAATTGATTTGAATTTAGATCTTCTGATGTTAAATAGCTGTCAACAATATTTGTTAAAGAAGACCAATTACGCGATTGTACATAATACTGTGCCTTCATCAATTTGAAGATTGGGTCAAAATTGATATTTGCGTATTTGTCGGAAATTTCTGTTTTTAAAGCTTCCCAATTAGGTTCTGTATTGAAATCGATTTTAGTTCCTAATACTTCATTGATGGCCACAGTGGCAAGTACACGATTTGCCGCGCCGTTTTTTTCTAATAAAGCATCAATTTTTTCAGGATTATCCCGTAGTAGCTCGAAAGCTTTAGATCGGGATGTGCGTGTGTTTGCCACGAGATAGGCAGCACATTCTTTCGTTAAATTTTCAGGTTTGGTATGGGAGATAATGATATCTTCAGCTTGTGTCACAGTAGCTTCATCATAAGCTGTGTTCGCAGCTCTAACCATTCGGTGCGCTAAGGCTAAATCTGTTGGATTCTCGTTAAACGCTTTTAACAAAGCATAATACTGTGTTTCAGGTTTTAAAGCATCTTTACTCCGCTCAATGAATTCATCAGCATCGCCACCTCCGACCATACGGTGCACAAGTTCACCTTGAGGATTGAAAATTAAGAAGGTAGGATATGCGGCAATTTTGTAATCTTTACCGAACCGTTCGGCTTCTTCATACCATGCTTTCACTTCTTCACTATCCTTGTCCGTTTTATCCATTTGGATTTTGGCGTTAACAAATTTAGAATTGAAGAAATCTCCCACTTTTGTTTGTGGAAATACACTAGCACTCATGTATTTACAAGGACCACACCAGGTAGTAAACAAATCCACAAAGATAAATTTGTTTTCTTTTTTTGCTTTTTCTTTAATTTGGCTCCAGTTCAATCCGTGCTCAAATGTTATTCCTTTTTCTTGACCTATAACGGCAAAGGGTAAAATAAGGAGGAATAATAATATCTTTTTCATAACCAGTCTCTAAGAAGTTGCTCACTTAATCATTTCTTGAAATTAAAGTTATGTAATAAAATTGTAAAAAAAATAGGTTACAGAAATTTATTTCTGTAACCTATTTGTAGAATAGTGCTTTTTATAAGCCTAGATCTTCATTTTGGACTTTAAACCTTTTTGAATTCCGTCTTTATGAACTAAAAGTGATGTTGTTTTGTAACGAACAAACTCTTTTGTTACATACAAGTAACCTTTATAATCGTTTGTCACACCCCAAGAGTTTTTAACGATATAATACTCTTTACCTGTTTGATCTTTGGCTAATCCAACGATGTGCATACCGTGATCATCAGTTGTTTGGTAGTTGTCGAAAGCAGTCTGTCTTTGTTCAGCTGTAATTTTAGCCTCAGGTTTTGGTCCAACAAACATTTCTTGTTGTTCTTGTGGGGTCATTTGCTCGAATGGTTTTGCAGGGACATAAGCCACACCATTTTTCCAGCTAAAGCTTTTCTCAGAAACATCTGTTGCCCAAGCTACTGTATAACCATTATTCAATGCATTATCAATGATATCAGTTAGGTCATTGATTTGAACATTATAAAAATTATCAAATGACCAGTTATCAGGAATCAATAATACAAATTTATTGTAGTAAGGTTGATCTGTAACAGAAGCAATACCGACATATTCATCAGGGTTAATACCAATTACTTGATCAGCAAATGTACGTGGTGTATAGCTTTTGCCTTTGTATTGGAAGTTTTTAGGGACTTCACCTAGGTACGAATCCATTGCAGCAGTGTACGCTTTTTCCCAGTTTGGAGTTAACGTTTTGCTTTTTACAAAAGTAGCTAACATGGCATCCAACATATTGGTCATTTCACCAAAGTTGTTTTTATCAGATCCATAGTGTAGGCCTGTGTACTCTGTTTGTGGCAAAGCACCATAGTGGCGGAACGCATTTAAAACATCATGAAATTGTCCACCTTCGCCTAAAGATAATCCGCCGTGTAAACGCACGTAGTTTTTTGCTTTTCCTAAATAAGTATTACGAGCAGAGAAAATCTGTGAAATTTCTACAGGTTCTTTTCCCATACGGATCATTTCAGACTCGAGGAATGAATTCCCAGAATATGACCAACAAGTACCGGAAGAACCTTGGTTTTTGATCGAAGTATTTTTTAGATTAATGATTTCGGTAAAATTGAAGCCAGCCTTACTGTTATCATTTTGATTTGTTTTTAAGGCATTGATTAAATTATCCTGAGCCTGTACTACTTGTAATGAAGCTGCAAATAGTGATGCTGCCAATACGAGTGATTTATTCCAATTCATTTTTTAAAAGTTAATGATTTTATGATGCTAAATTAAAAATAAATTCATTTACCATCATGACATTCTTACAATTTGATTGTAATAAAATTGTGCTTAACAAAAAAACGGGGCTTTAAAAGCCCCGTTTTTTATTAATTTTCTATTTTGAGATCTGGTTTTTTAGGAAATACCAATGACGCGACGACACTGATCACCAAAATACTGACGATAATAATCAATGAATGTGATGTTGAAAAACCAATTTGTACCAACCAGTGATGCAGTAACATTTTTAATCCAATGAAAATTAGTAAAAATGCTAATCCTACCTTCAAGTAATGGAATTTGTGAATGATATTAACCAATAAGAAGAACATCGAACGCAATCCTAATACCGCGAAGATATTTGAGAAAAATACGACGTATGCATCTTTTGTTACCGAGAAGATCGCTGGAATAGAATCTACAGCAAAAATCAAATCGGTAAATTCAATTACCAACAGAACCAAGAATAAAGGTGTCATATATTTGACACCATTTTCAATATGGAAAAAGTGACCACCATCTAATTTAGGCGTTACCTTAAAATATTTAGATGCAAATTTTACCACAGGATGGTTTTGTGGATCCACTTCTTCCTCTTGATTTCTATTTAAGAACATCTTAATACCGGTAATCAATAAGAATCCTCCGAAGATGTATAAGATCCACCCGAATTTTGTAATCAATGCTGCTCCTAAGAAGATGAATATGAAACGCATTAATACGGCTCCAATTACGCCCCATACCAATACTTTATGGTAGTAACGTTCTGGAATACCAAAAGATGAAAATAAGAGCACCATAACGAAGATATTATCGACAGATAGGGCATATTCTACTACATAGCCTGTTATAAATTCTAGGGCTAGGTTATTATTGTATAACGCAATGCTGCCTTCCAGATCTCCAGGTATGATTTTAACGTCATGCAGATGAGCTTTGATGACTTGTTGCAGATGATCTAGATCTTGAATGTTGTGTAATTCATGGCCATAGTGACGTAACACCCAGTAGAAGCCTAATGCTAATAATACCCAGATTATACTCATGATGGCGGCACTTTTTAGGGATACAGTTTTGTCTCCTTTCGAAAACACTCCTAAATCGATCGCTAACATTAAAATAATGAAGATTAAAAATCCTCCAAAAAACATGATCTCGTGACTCATTTTCTATTTTTTTCTTTCAGTTGTAAATTTGACAAGTTGTAGTAACCCTGTTTTATATTCATTATCAGGGAATTCATCTAATATTTTAAAAGCATCTTTTTGGTAATCCAACATTTTTTCTGTTGCATATTCCAATCCACCACTTTGTCTTACAAACGCAATGACTTCTGCTACTTTTTTATTGTCATCATTATGGTTTTTTACCAGATTGATGATTCTTCTTTTTTCTGATTTTTCCGCTTGACTCAATGCATATATCAGTGGTAGAGTCATTTTTTTCTCTTTGATATCATTACCGAGTGGCTTGCCCACATCGTCGACTCCAAAATCAAATAAATCATCTTTTATCTGAAAAGCGATACCGATTTTTTCGCCAAATGCATGTAGTTTCTGAACGGTCGCCGCATCGGCTCCCGAAGATGATGCTCCACAAGCACAACAGGAAGCAATCAATGAAGCTGTCTTCTGACGGATGACTTCAAAATAGATTGATTCTTCGATATCCAGTTTCCGCGCTTTTTCAATCTGTAATAATTCACCTTCACTCATTTGTTCAACGGCCTCTGAAACAATTTTCAGTAAGTCATATTCATGATGCTTTACTGAGAGAAGCAATCCTTTGGAAAGTAAAAAATCTCCGACTAGAACGGATACTTTATTTTTCCAGAGTGCGTTCACAGAAAAGAAACCTCTTCGTTCATTTGCATTATCTACAACATCATCATGGACCAATGACGCTGTATGAAGTAACTCAACTAAGGAAGCGCCACGATAGGTGGATTCTTTTATACCGTTGCACAGGCCTGCCGAAAAGAAAACAAACATTGGACGCATCTGTTTTCCTTTGGTTTTCACAATATATCCTGTAATACGATCTAATAGAGGGATTGAACTTTTCATTGAAGCTTTAAATTCAGTTTCAAAAGTTGCCAATTCCTTGAGGATGGGACGTTGTATTTCTTTTAATTTCAGCATGCAAGATGGTTAAAAACCACTATAATCTCCTTAAATGTCTATAAATATAAGCAATAGATTATAATGAATCTACCGCATTCTCTAATTTTTGGTACCATTCGTCACCATATTCCCGAATCAACGGGTCTTTTAGAAACTTGTATACGGGAACCTGTAGTTCTTTTCCAAAAGTACATGCATCTTTGCAGATGTGCCATCTGTCGTAATGAAGCACATCAAATTCAGGATAATTTGTCGTGCGAATAGGGTATAGGTGACAGGAAATTGGCTTTTTCCAGTTGATATCTCCAAGCTCATATGCTTTCTCAATGGCACATTTTGTGATACCATTTTCCCAGGTAACATAGGCACATTCTTTATTGCCATCGACACATGGGGTTGTTAAATCTCCGTCCATATCAATCACATGTGTGCCTTGATCTTCTATGGCTTCTATACCCTTAGCTGTCATGTAAGGTTTTACTTTTGGATATATCTCCGCAAGTATGGCCAGCTCATTTTGTTTTAATGGAGCGCCGGAATCTCCTTCTATACAGCAAATGCCTTTGCATTTGGAAAGATTGCATACGAAATCATTGTTAATCAAATCTTCGTGCACTAATACATTTCCTACTTCTATCATGATATTTTTTTATTTTGAATAACTCGCACGCTGTCCGAGTTTATGTTTCAAGCCTTCGGCTTTTAAGAGTTCTAATGTCACAGAACCAATTAAAATGTCTACGTTAGCTTTTACTGGGATACGATTCCCATCATTGGTTACCCAAAGATATAACTTACTGTTTTTCTTGAAAATTCGACCTGGCTTTATTTCAGGACTGAATTTAAGACATTCTAAAGATCCTAAATCTGTTTTTATGGTTTCTACGCCAATATATTTAATGCCTAATGTGGCGATTTCGTCGTTTAAGAAATAAGTCAATTTAAATGACTCTCCTGGCTTGACAGACGAAAGGTCCAAATTGCGCGCAAAATAGTATGCTGATAGTAAATCAAATGTTTGAGATACTACACTTTTAAAGTCTCCTTTGTTTCCGCTTACTGATCTTGTCTTTTGGTCGAAAGTAACCTTATCATTCCTTCTGTAGCCTCCTTCTCGGATGTTTTCAGTGTAATAATAAGGAAGATAAGTCTTACCATCTATATAGGAGTTGTATTCGTTCTTTACTGTATATAAAGCAAATGCTCCGGCAGTTTTCCCAGTTGCATATAACCGAAATGCAGGTGCCCCGCTACCTGATTTAGTATCTGTTACCGTCAATAGGCCAGTTGCCGCAGATAGAAAACCATACTTTAATTTGTACTCTAATTTTTCTCCGCCTTTAAAAGCGGATTCTTTCAAATGAGGAAGTTCTTGAGCAAATATCTGACCGCAGAAACTGAGCACTAAGAGTATTAACGAGACTAGCTTTTTCATATACGTAAGAATACAAAAATATTTTGAAATTACGAATACCGCTATTTACGTTTAAAGACAGGAACGGTAGAACATGGTTCTCCATACATGATACTTTTCGCAACTTTTGCCAAGGCAGTAGTGAACTGAACGAAAGCCGATTCTGGAATTTTGATATCTCCACATCCTTTTACAACTACGCGTTGATCTGTATATTCAGACATGTCAATTTCGGCTATAGTTTGGGCGTACAGTATACGTTCCAGTTCAACCAGATCTCCAAATACAACAGTCTTTGCAAATGGTTCTAATTTGGTCGCTAAAAGCATATATGCCCATGTCTGGACAATAGCATCAGTCGAACATGTAATTGCGACATGTTTGCCCGCATATGCTGACCAGTCATGTGTTTTTATAAAATCTCTAAAGTCTTTCTCTTTTAAGATCAGGCCATGAAATAGATTGTCTTTAATATCATATTCAACAAGTTCACCTGTTGGCTTGAACTTCGCAAGATCTACAGTAATAATACCACTCTGAGCAACTTTATTTACAATGTCGGTTTGAATATCCATATCAAATAATAAAAAAGCCGGACGATATACTCGTCCGGCTACAAAGTTAATTAAAATTATCTTAAAAGAATTTCACGCGATTGTCAGTGATTTCTGATTTATCTTGTAAAGCTTTGAAAATTGAAGCCCAAGAACGTTGCAGTTTTCCGGCTAAAATTTGTTTTTTCTGAGCATTTAAATCGGGAATCGCAGCAGGGTTAACAAAGCCATTCACTTGAACAGCGTATACACCTTGTGCACCTTCAATTGCTTTAGATGGTTTGTTCGGTTGTAAACCAAATACCGTACCTACCACTTTGTTTTCTAAAGAAACTCCAGGGATAACTGGATTTGCCAATACGATATTTTCAACTGCTACTGGAGTTTTACCTAATTTCTGTCCTACCTGATCAAGAGAGCTAGCACCGCTTAAGGCAGCATTCATTTTCTCTGTCAATAGTTTTGCTTTAACTGCATTTTTTACAGCAGGCTCAATATCTTTTTTTACAGTTGCTAAAGGCAAGATACCTTTAGGTTGTACATCTACAAGGCGTGCTAATATATACGATTGTTCTGTTTCAAAAACACGATCAGAAATATCATCTTTTTTAGCTTCGAATGCCCATTTGATCAATTCTCTTGGAGCTTCATTGCCGTCTAATGTATTATCCATTGCTAAAACACGAGTTGCAGTAGTTGCTTTCAATCCTAATTTTTGAGCTTCTTGAGCAAAGTTTTGTGCTGTAGCTGCAGTCAAGAAAGCATTTGCTTTGCTATGTGCCGTGTTTAATGTTTCTTTACCGCTGATAATCGCTTTATCTACGATCGCAGCTTTAACATATTTTGCAGAACCAATTTGATTCTCGATTTTGATGATATGTACACCATATTGTGATTCCACAACTTTAATATCACCTGTTTTTCCATTGAATACAGCATTATCAAAAACAGGAACCATTTGTCCACGAGGGAATGTTCCAAGTTCGCCGCCATTTACTTTACTACCTTGGTCAGTACTGAATTGGACAGCTAGTGAAGAGAAGCTTTCTCCCTTCGCTAATAAACCTTTGATCGAGTCTGCTTTTGCTAATGCTTTCTGAACACCACCTTCAGCAGTTGCATTCAATAAAATGTGACTAGCTTTTACGGAGTCAGGTCCAACAGTTGTTTGTGCTACTTTAGCAATTTCAAATAGACCGTTAGATTCGTAAGGACCAACAATAGTTCCAGCCGGAACATTGAAAAGTACTGAATCCAATGCTGGACTTAATTGACCTTTTTTAACAAAAGTGTAAGGGTATTTATTGTCGGAGTTGATCGATGCAAATAAAGAATCGTTTGTTGAAGCTGCTAATTCAGTTTTCAATCTATTGATAGTCTCTTTTGCATAATCGATATCTTTTGCAGTAGGACGTGCATCTACAACAACATACTCGATAGAGCGAGTTTCTTCTTGATTTTTAAATGAGTTTTTATGCTCATCGTAATATGCTTGATAATCAGCATCCGTGATTTTAATTTCACTATCCTTAACGCCAGCATAATCCAATAATACATATTTGAAATTTGCTAATTTATTGCGTTGTTGATATTCATCATTAGCTTCTAAAGATGTAACATAAACACTGTTGTTTAATAAGCTTGAGTATTTATTGTTCAAACGTTCTTCCTTTACAGCTGCTAATAACATTTCCCACTGTTGTGCTGCCTGAGGATTACCTGCAGTGTTTAATTGTGAAATGAATGTTAACAATTGGTTACGATTAAATTGACCTGTCTGTGGATCAGTAAAAGCTTGAACGATTTGATTAGAAGGACGATTACCAGTTACTAAATCATTTAATTCATTCTTACCAACCTCTAAGCCGATTTTTTCAATTTCGCTTTTTAGGATTTCTTTTTGCAACAATTGATTCCATACCTGTTGTACAGCATATGATTTCATTTGAGGAGTCAAGTTACCACCCATTTGTTGCTTAAACATTTCTGCTGTTTGATCAACTTGTTGGTTGAATTCTTGGAAATCGATTTTCTCTCCATTTATTTCTGCTACGCGATTTTGGTTTTTAGCCCAAAACGGAGTTCCAGATTTGACAACATCTCCTAATAAAAATGCTAGAATTGCCACAGCCATAGCTCCAGTTAAAATGAAACCAGCTCGGTTGCGCAAAAAGCTCATTAATCCCATAGTCTGTTTATTGTGTTTATTATTGTTTAAATACTTAAAATACCATTATTTAGGAAATAGTATGCCTAAATGCGGTGCAAGATACAATTTTTATAAAAAAAAGAGTAATTATTTCTGATTAAGGGAAACTTATTTCATCCAAATTTGTTTTGAGCAAATTTTATTGACCAAATGAAGGGAACATACTATTGTCTTTTACGAGCATGACACCTGTTGAATTTTGGATATTTATTTTTTTAAAATCCTTATCAGAAGTAAAGGAAGATCCTTGCAGGTTACCTCTATTATCTTTGAAATAGGCCGTTATAGGCATATTATTATAGAAAGATTCTTTGCCTTCATCGTAGATGATTTCATCTGTTTTAATGATTGACCCGTCTGCCATCGTTACGACAACGTTCTTTTTGAAAGTTGTTGTTTTTGCCGCTTCATGCTGAATGGCATAATCCGAGATAATACGTTGTGTTTCTTTAACATCTTTATCATAGAATATGATCTGGATACCTTTAGGAAATTCATACACTTGCGTACTGTCATGTTTAATGCGCATTTCAGGAGCAGTCATCCGTGCTTTTACGATCGTTGAATCGCTATAGATGACGTCCACGTGACGAGAGATATCAACGGCTTCTTCTTTTTTAAGATTAGCGATCCGATCTACTTCTTTTAAATCGGGTTCACAAGCTGTAAAGAAGATTGCCCCTACTGCAATGAGGAGCAGTAGAGGCAATGTATAATGCTTTTTTGAGGCAATTGTATGTGTTGCCATATCAGTCTCTTGATTAATCAATGGAGTTTCTTCTAAACCAACGGTCATTTAAAGTAAAACCAACATTCAAGTTGACGTATCTCTCTCTGATCAAGCTATTGTTCATGGTTCCCATTTGTCCCAGTTCTGCAGAGATATTGATTTTGGAAAATGCACCACTGTAAGGATTTCTTGCTAATGGAAGGCCAACACCAAAGGTAATAGCCATATCATTGATATCCTGTTTGTTGATAAAGTATTGCGTTCTGTTATAACGGAAGCCGATACGGTAATCCATTAAGCTTGTGTATTTAAATGAAGTTGGATCTGGTGTGATTTGTCCACCGATTGCAAATCCATAATTTGTTTTTAAGTTTTCTTCGTTTTTTCTTACCTGAAATTTCGACCAGTCTGCATATTTGAATTCTGCCCCTACTAACCAACGGTTTGTTCTGGCAAAAGTAATACCTACATTATGTTTTAATGGAAGGTTTAAATCTCTTCTTGTTCGCTCAGTTTGACTCACTGTATCCAAAGCGATGTTTGTGTCGTCACTATTGTTTGAGGGTAGCGTACGCGTTACAAATGATGTTGTGCGGTCATGGATCGCATTATTCAATGATCCCGAATAACCAACTGTTATAGAATATTCTTTATTGATCGTTTTGTAATACTGCGCTCCGTAGTCAAAGCTTACGCCTTGGATTTCACGTTTATCTTGTTGTTGTACGTTCAGACCGTAGTTAAAGGGTAATTCAAGTCGGCTAAAATCATTTAACGTACCAAATAGGTAAGAAATATTAGCTCCGACACTGAAATTCTTCGTGATATTAACACCGTATCCGAAATAAGCTTTTGTTAACCCACCTTCTCCGGTAAATGTTTTTCTGTAATTAACGGTGTCTATTTTTTGTGTACTGTTTGAGTTGTAACCTAAATCTGAGTATGGTAAAAGACCGATACTGATACCGCCCGCTTTTTTCATTGGGAAGGTCATTGTGATATGACTGAAAGCAAAATCTGCCGTATTATCTGACTTATTTTTCGAACTCAATTGGGTGAAATTTCCATATAGACCGGCATCAAAAGTACTGAATTGGGCAGCAGAGTATGAGGCTGGATTACTAGGATTCGTATTATAAACTGAACCGAAGTAACGGACACCCGTGGATAAGCCACCCATCGCACGATGTTGAGGTAGTAGATCTTCACGCATTTGACCTAAGCCAAATTGTGAATAAGGTGATGCAGACGTCGACTTCTGCGCAAATGCTGCTGACGAGCTGTATAATAAGCCTAAAGTCAATAACACTTGAGGTACTTTACTTGTAATGGAGCTTAAAAAGCGTTTCTGCATGATTATAGATTAAAGTTGCGAAACTTTTATTTTATATAAATAATATATTAAAGTTTTGTGTTTCAAAGATTCTAAAAATATGCGAAAAGATCGGTATAACGGGTTAAAAATCTGTTCAAATTTATATTTTAAGATGATCCTATCAGCATACAAAACTATTTAATTTTTGCGACCTTGTAGAGTTGATTTTGTTAAAAAAGGTTAAACTCCTGATAGCTAAAATTTTAGAAAAACTGAAAATACAGTATTGTTAAAATAATGATTGCATATACACTCTCAAAAAGCCATTTTTTCTTTGCATGTGTGAAATAATAAGCCATATAAATTGCCAATGGAGGTGCACATAGTAGAAAGTGTGTTTCGGTTATTTGCTTGTTCCAATAAAAGGAACCAACTGCTAATAACAACATGAAAAATAAGAGCTGAAATGATTTTCGAATATGTACTACGCTCTTAAAAAAATTATCTTTTAGAATGATGAGAAAAAGTATCAAATTAAATACGATGGGTATAAGTACAAAGTAATCATGAATTTCCATCGTTACTGTTGTTGGAAATGTTTTCGTCAGCGGTAGCCAGATGCTATAGAAATCCTTAAATCTCCCTAACCAAAGGTAGATTACCGCAAGGATAAAATAGATGGTTGCAAAACCCAACAACGGTGAGATCCATTCTCTCCAGTTGAATGGTCTGAAAATGATGAGACTGATCCAAAGTAATAGAAACATGATGATGAAAGGGAAATAGATCAAGCTACCGATAGCTACGATCATGCCCAGGTCAAACATCAGTGCTTTGATATCTTGTTGCCGGTATAAACTTAATAATTTGCTCAGCATCCATACCGATATGAAATTACAGATCAGGGTCGGTGATATAACCAGAAATGGTAAAAACAAACTGGCTAAAGTCAAATACATCAATGCAACAAGAAAACTTGGTTTACCCAACAAGTTGAAATGACCGATGATTCGATTTAGGATGGTAGCTTGAATAATGGTTAATCCTAATGTCACCAGCACATTCATTTGCGGTGATAAGGTATTGATACCGTCTTTTCCGAGTAAATTGCCAAGTGCGGGCTCAAATAGGATAGGAGTCAGGCTTTCGGGCAGATGAATGAATACGCCAAAGCATAAGAAAAATCCTATAAGTATAAGAAGAACGATATTAATGGGCGTGAATTTCCTAAATTGACTGATAATCATGTATGCCTTGTTACAAGTTGTTCTCTACAATATTACTATTTAATTCCGAATTAGGTTGATTAAAACCAACAATGCCATCACATTTTTGATATGATAGCATTGCCTTTTATAAGATGATATTGTAAAATTATTTTTGATTTTGTTTCTTTTCTAATCTTGTTATTTTCCTATCCAGGATAAACAAATAACCAGCTATTCCTAAGAACAAAACGAGCATAACCAAAACAACCACGTATATTTTACCTGAACTTCTTAGTCCGGTCGCCATATCAATTTCGCTTTGTGCAAAGATGTTTAATGTTGTCATGAAGACTAAAGCGATTGATAGTGATAACTTTTTCATATCAATTGTAATAAGATTTTTCAAAAAATTAATTAATTTCATTTTGCTTCTGTTCGATGATACGTAAACGGTAGCGTAAGGTAAACATCCAAGTACCGATCAAAATCCACCCAATGACGGCTGTGTAAAATACCGGTCTTAACTGATTGTTCATGTCCAGGTTGCTGAAAGCGCTATTTCCTCCGCTACCTGGGTGCAGTGAATCAGTCAGTTTTGGTAAGATATAAAGCAAAACAATCATGATAGGAAAAGCAAAAATATTATATACGGCAGATATTTTAGCTCTTTTCTGCTCCTCTTCAAGCGCATTTCGCAAGACCAAGTAGGCCAAGTACATCAATGTCGCAATTGCAGATCCATTCAATTTAGGATCATTGGGCCATGCTTCCCCCCAGGTAATATTTGCCCATAGCATACCTGTAGCTAATCCCATAAAACAAAATGTAATCCCGGTATTTACAGCTTCTACCGCCATTAAATCATACTCTTGCTTGCCCGTATTCAAGTACTTGATACTGTAGATAACAGATATTGTATAAAGGAATAGCATTGCAAACCACATCGGGACATGGAAGTAAATATTTCGGATGGTTTCATGAAGAAGGAATAAAGCAGGTACTGGACCTAGTAGCCCTGCAATGATGACCAATGAAATTAAGACTACTGCCAAAATTTTCCACCAACTTTTTCTCATTTTTATGAATATTTAAAAACTGTAATTGTGCAATTAATCACGCCAAAGGTAAGGAAATAACAATAAAGAAACAGTGATTGTGATGATATTAATTGCAATTAAAACGACGATTTCATTCAAACTTTCTGCTCTATCCATACCCTGCATTGCATTCTGTGACAGCTTAATCAGTACAATAAGCAACGGAATAATAACGGGAAAACTCAGGATGGCCATTAAAGTGCTGTTATTTCCAGCTTTAGAAGTAATACCCGAAACCATAGTGAAAACAGAAGCAAAACTGACACTGCCCAGGATGACTGCAAAAAAGTATAAAACGGGATCGCCTAATGGATTTTTAAAAATTACAGAGTAAGTGATGTATGCAACAACGGCCAAAAATGCCATCAAGCACATATTATAAAAGATTTTAGCGAGTATAACTGCTTTCGGGTTTACGATGGAGTAGTAATAAAGTTGGCGTTGTTGGTTTTCTTGTGTGAAACTCTTATTAATGGCATTCACCGATGCGAAGAGCATGATAATCCAAAATAAAGCGTTCCATATCGTAGCATCTACAGATTTGAATGCTTGATAGCAAACAAATACTGTAGATATTACATATAGTAAAATGCTATTGATGGCATATTTGGATCGCCACTCTAGAATAGCATCTTTATAGACTAAAGTTTTTACTTGTTGTAGTAAATTCATACAGCGCAAAGATACAAATGAAATGTAATAAGCTGAATGAATAGTGCAACGAGGAAGTAAATTTTAAAAGGTTTTAGGCTTTATCAACTTTGCTTTTTGCTGTATCGACAGCATCGTCAACGTGATCTGCTAATTTATGAGCAGCGCTATTGGTATTATTCAATGCTTCTCTGCCTACTTCTTTTGCTTTATTTTTTAAAGCATCCACTTCATCAGAAGCTTTATCTTTCAATGATCCAAATCCTTCAGCAGCTTTATTTTTTAAAGCATGTAATTCTTCGGAAGCCTGGTTTGCTAATTTCCGAGCTCTTTTTGCTTCTCTTTTTGATACATCTTTTAGAGAACGAGTCAGATCTTTAATTCCGTCATTAGCACGACTTAATTGTTTCTTGCCATCATCAGTACCTAATAAATACCATGCTGCAGCACCTGCTGCTAAACCTATTAACGCAAATGCAACTAATCCATTTTTATTTTTCATATCGCTCATATTTTAATATACTTCTTTCAACTATGATACCAATTAAACAGTTGATACAGAGAAAAGTTTTAAAAGGGCTTATGAATTAACATTTTTTTACACTTGAATCTTATGTTTGGATTGCAATGAGTACAGGTGATGGTATAGTCCACTACCTTTGCTCATTAATTCGATATGATTTCCTGATTCGGATACCACGCCGTTTTCGATGACCATAATTTGATCCGAGTCTACAATAGTAGACAATCGATGTGCGATGATAATGGAAGTTCTTCCTTTCATTAATTCTTCAAGTGCTAATTGTACTTGTCTTTCTGATTCGGAATCCAATGATGATGTTGCTTCATCCAGGATAAGGATCGCAGGATCTTTCAATAAAGCGCGCGCAATTGCGATACGTTGACGTTGACCTCCTGATAATTTAACCCCTCTTTCACCTACCAGTGTATCATAGCCCTCCGGGAAATTCATAATAAAATCATGTGCATTTGCACGTTTTGAAGCTGTAATGATATGGTCAGCATCAGCGTCTAGGCGTCCATAAGCAATATTTTCACGAATAGTACCGCCAAAAAGTAAGACGTCTTGTGGAACAATGGCGACTTGATTACGGATGTCAGACAATAAATAGTCAGCGCTGCTCATCCCATCATACAGAATCTCTCCGCTGTCAGGTTTGTAAAATTGCAAGACCAATGAAGCAATAGTTGACTTACCGATACCACTCGGGCCGACGATCGCAATTTTTTGTCCAGCTTTCGCATGAAAGGTAATATCTTTTAATATTTTAATATCAGGTCTGCTAGGATAAGAAAAAGATACATGGTTGAAAGTCAGATCACCATGAAAATATTTACGGATCTCTTTAGAAGATTCATCGATTGTGATACTTTCCTGTTCTTCCTGTAGGATTTCCAGTACGCGTTCGCTTGCTCCCAGAGCTTTCTGAATATTGGCATAGAGTTCTGGAAAACTCCCCATAGATCCAGCAACGAACATCGAATATAGAATGTAAGTGGTCAAATCTCCAACAGACATTTCTCCTAAAAACACTAGAGTAGAACCGTACCAGATCACTGCAATGACAGCACCAAAGATACAGAAGATGATAAAGGAAGCAAATGCACCACGATATGTTGCACCTTTTACTGCTAAGCCAACAACGGCATCTAGTTTATTGGAATATCTGTTTGATTCATAATATTCATTGACAAAAGCTTTAACATTGCTGATTCCCTGTAATGTCTCTTGCACGATGGTGTTAGATTCTGCCAATTTATCTTGAGCCTGACGTGATAGATTTCTGATGAATTTACCAAATACAATAGCTGTTACAACGAGTACTGGCAAAATGCATAAGTTCATTAAAGCTAGCTTTGGTGATACAAAAACTAATAATGCAACACCAAATGCTAAGCTGATACACTGTCTCAAGATTTCAGCTAAAGTAGTTGTCATAGTGTCTTGTATCTGCGCTAAATCTGCAGATAACCTACTGTTGAGTTCGCCAACGCGACGATTGGCAAAATACTCCATGGGAAGTGATATCAATTTCTGGTATGAATCCCGGCGAATTGATGCGAGAGATTTTTCTGCAATCTCCACAAATAGGCGAATTCTAAAAAAAGAGACAATGGAAGTAAAAGTGAGGATAACAAAAGCGATGGATCCTATTTCAAAAACATCGGCTGGGAGCCATGTGTAAGTTTGTTTTCCTTCAGAAGCATCAATCATTGCACCTAAAAGTGCTGGGAAAGTCAGCATTGCCAAACTTGAAAGTATCAAGAAAAGCATTCCTAACAAAAATTTGGTTCTAAATGGTTTTAGATACGATAGTATTTGTGCCGCTCTTTTTAATAATTCCTTATTAAGTTTCGGTTTTGGTAGTTCTTCTTCTTGCTTATTTCCGCTGTTAAATCCTCTTGCCATAGCACCAATCAATTTAATATTGAGACCTGCAAAAGTAACTACTCTTCATTAATCACTTATCATCCTTTAGTAATTTTTTGATTTCGGTATACTAAATAACTCAGAACAGCTATGATAGCGAGGGCGATATAAAGTAAAATATTTGAACTATTGTCACTTCCTTCTAGGTTTTCTATGTCTTTTTTGAGTTTCTCATTCTCTTTTTGCAGCTTATTGATGGTGCCCATGTAAGCAGAAACCTGTTTGTCATATTCCGAAGCTAGATTCTGGAACTTCTGTTTTTCATCATCTTTGATGCTGATGAGTCTACGTGTTTCCAAAAAAATATTGTTGTCGGTGATGACGATATTTTTTAAAATATCTATGGTGCGCTGCATATCATCTTTCGATTTAAAAAGCCCAAATATGGCTGATTTCTTTTCCAGACTTAGATCGTATTCTCCAAATTTTACTTTACGATCTTCAATAAGTTTATTGACACGCATACGTTGTGCCTCAAAGGAAGTTGAGTCTGCATTTTGTGCGCTAACAGCAAAACCTGTCAGAAAGAATAGAAGAAAAGAAAGACTTTTTATAAACTGCATATTCAAATGATATTTTTTTAAAATCTTGGATAAGACAAAAAAAAGGAATAAAAGTTTAATCGCTCGTTTTGTTATTAATTGTGGAATTCGATTCTGATGATATGAGATTCATCATCAAATAATCCTAAGAGCTGACTTGCGTTTGCTTTATTCATAGCGATCTCCAGATAATTACTGATTCCAAACAAACATAGTTTTTCTCCCTCCGTTACCTCATTGTAGTTCCATGATAAATTAGTGATGGTTTCACTTCTTTTAAAATATAGTGTGAAGCTTCGACCTTTTTGTACACGGTTAAATAATTCCTTGGAGATATTGGTAATCGCATTTCCAAAAGCATCGACATAGACGACATTACCGCGGATGGTATCATTGTCATATATAGGTTGTAACGTAACTTTTTCAACGGTTTGATCTATGGAATTGCCAATCTCCGTTAATTTACCGCCTTTAGCAATGTGACAGGCCGATTTGGTCAAAATATCAGCAAGTGGAAAATGTAAGTATCGAAGATCCTGAATCAAATTAAGTTCAACAAGTTCTTGAGGTTTATCGCCATTTAAGAGTAAGCTAAAGATGCCATTGTCAGCACCTACAAAGAAGTGATCATTATACATCATTGCCACGTAACGTGATCCTTCATGAAATAAGGTGTTGATTCCAATGATATGGACTGTTTTTTTTGGGAAATAATGATAAGCATTGGCCAGCACAAAAGCTGCTCTCGGAATATTGAAGGCAGGTATCTCGTGTGTAATATCAACAATTCGAACATCCGGAAGTTCCGATATCAAACTGCCTTTAAGTGCTGCTTGATAGAAATCTTTATGTCCTAAATCTGTTGTTAATGTAATAACTCCCATTCTTCTTAATTACCCTTTATGATATACCCTAGAATTCTTTTTGTTAAGGTTTTAATATATAAACTTAATCCTCAAAATTAAAGTAAAATTAACTCAAAAAAAAGAAAAGGTACGCAAAAGTACGTAATGTCTTCTGATAAAAATAAATAGAATGTACATATTCGATCCGATCGATTTGAGTTGGATGTTTTTAATCTTGATATCCACCAATATAAAAATAAAAAATGAACTCTTTTTTTTATTTTTGTTGCATATTCTGATGCTAAAATTGATATTAATACTGTATTTTTGGATATTGGTTGATGTTTGTAGGTAACAGGCCAATATGGAAATAATTCACCTTAAATTGAATGATTTGAACGAATTACAAATTACATTGGATGCTATCAATTTAGCGATACTTTGGGGCGCTCAGAATGAGCACTTTGACTACATAAAAAAACAGTATCCAAAATTGAGAATTGTAGCTAGGGGTAATGAGATGAAGGTATTGGGTGATGAAAAGCAACTTGAATCTTTCAAAAATTCCTTTGACGATGTTATCAACCATTTGGAAAAGTACAATAAACTTTCCTTAATGGATTTGGAAAACCTGATGCAGACAACTTCGGGATCTGCTGTACTGGAAGAAAAAATGCTTGCTGATAAAGCTGCAAGTGTCGGTTCCGAGCCTATTGTTTTTGGGCCTAATGGCATTATTGTGCGTGCACGTACACCGAATCAAAGAAAGATGGTGGATAGCATCACGAACAATGACATCCTTTTCGCTATAGGTCCTGCAGGTACAGGTAAAACCTACACCGCCGTTGCCTTAGCGGTCCGTGCATTACGCAATAAAGAAATCAAACGTATCATCTTAACACGACCGGCTGTTGAAGCTGGAGAGAATTTGGGCTTTCTTCCGGGAGATCTAAAAGAAAAAGTTGATCCTTACTTACGTCCTTTATACGATGCGCTTGATGATATGATTCCAGCAGAAAAACTCAAAGGATATCTCGAGAATAGAACCATTGAGGTCGCTCCATTAGCTTTTATGCGTGGACGTACTTTAGATAATTGTTTTGTGATTTTGGATGAGGCACAGAATGCAACCGATATGCAATTGAAAATGTTTTTAACCCGGATGGGACCGACAGCAAAATTCATTGTTACGGGTGACGTGACACAGATCGATTTACCAAGAAAGAATCAGTCAGGACTAGCAACTGCTGTACGATTGCTGGATAATATTGAGGGTATTGATATTATACATTTAAACGGTTCAGATGTTGTGAGGCACAAACTAGTGAAACGCATTTTAGAGGCTTACGGAGATATTTAATAGTCAATAATAAATTTGAGATAGAGAGATACTATCCATTCATCAATATATGAACGCAATACAAGAAACAAATTTCAATTTCGAAAATCAAACCTCTTTTTACAGAGGTAAAGTACGTGATGTATATACCATTGCTCATGAATATTTAGCTATGGTGGCTTCAGATCGTATTTCGGCATTCGATGTGGTATTACCAAAGCCTATCCCGTACAAAGGACAGGTGTTAAATCAGATCGCTGCAAAATTTTTGAAAGCAACGGAAGATATTCTGCCAAACTGGGTAGTTTCTGTTCCGGACCCAAGTGTTACGATTGGTAAAATGTGTGAGCCTTTTAAAGTAGAAATGGTGATCCGTGGCTATTTATCTGGTCACGCTTGGAGAGAGTATAGTGCAGGAAAACGTTCGGTATGTGGCGAAGCCCTGCCAGAGGGGTTGAAAGAAAATGATAAATTACCTGAACCTATTATTACTCCCACGACAAAAGCAGCAGTAGGTCACGATGAGGATATTTCTAGAGATGCTATTTTAGCAAGAGGAATCGTGAGTGAAGAAGATTATATCCAGTTGGAGAAATATACAAAAGCATTATTTCAACGAGGTACTGAAATCGCAGCTGAAAGAGGATTGATCTTGGTGGATACCAAATATGAATTTGGCAAAAAAGATGGTCAGATTATTTTGATCGATGAAATTCATACACCAGATTCTTCCCGTTATTTTTATGCGGAAGGTTATGCTGAACGTCAGGCAAGTGGTGAAGCACAAAAGCAATTGTCGAAAGAGTTTGTACGCAAATGGTTAATTGAAAACGGATTTCAAGGTAAAGATGGACAGCAGGTTCCGGAAATGACAGATGAAATAATAAAATCAATTTCTGAGCGATATATCGAACTTTATGAGCATATTGTAGGCGAGAAGTTTGTTTATCCAAATCAAGAAGATGTTTTGGAACGTGTAGAACGGAATGTGACTCAAGCTTTAAAACAACTAAAATATTAAGAGAAAGGATCTAGATTATGAAATATACGATTGATAAGCATGACCGCTATATTGTAATAGAACCGCTTTGTGATAGCTTAGATGCGGAAAAAGCGATTAAATTAAAAGGTGAGTTTTTGTTGAGAAACACGGTTGGTCAACGTAATATTATTTTAGATTTATCTAATGTGCGTAAAATAGACGAAAGCAGTATTCGCTTGGCACTATTGGCAAATCGTCTTTGTGATTCAAGTGGTGGGCTATTCATTTTAGCAAACTTGGATTCTGAAGTCCTTGAGGTATTGGAAATGTCTCACCTACAGACCAACTTTACGATCGTAAACTCTGTTAAAGATGCTGAAGACCGTGTTTTTGCACACGAAATTGAATTAGATTATAGAGGAGAGAAAGAAAAATAATATGCGATTTGAAGTTTTGATTTTAGGGAATAGTTCCGCAACGCCTATGTACGATAGGCATCCAACTAGTCAAGTCGTAAACTTCAATGAGCAATTGTTCTTAATTGATTGTGGAGAAGGTACACAAATGCAGCTTAGCCGTTATGGCATTAAAAGCAATAAAATAAATCATATTTTTATCAGTCATCTGCATGGAGATCATTACCTCGGTTTAGTTGGGTTATTGTCCTCCATGCACCTGATTGGGCGTAAAAGTGATCTACACCTTTATGGACCAAAGGGACTTGATGAAATATTAGCGGTTCAGTTTAAATATTCAGAGACATTACTTCGCTACGATCTTATTTTCCATGAAACTTCTGCCGACGAACCGCAGGTTATTTTTGAAAATAGAACCATTAAAGTAAGTACATTCCCTTTGACTCACCGAATTCCCTGTACGGGCTTTCGTTTTGATGAGGGACAGCGTTCACGACACCTACTTGTAGAAGATATTGAGGAGGCCGGTATACCTGTTGCTTATTATCAATTATTGAAAAATGGGGTGGACTATGTTCGTGAAGATGGACAGGTGTTCAGCGCATCAGATTATACTTTGCCTGCACCATTATCCCGCAGTTATGTGTACTGTTCAGATACCATTCGTACAGCAAACTACTTACCGTATATTCAACATGCGACATTAATCTACCACGAATCTACTTTTCTCCATGAGATGGTCGATCGCGCAAAGGAAACTTTTCATACTACAGCCCTGGAGGCTGCAGAGATAGCCAAGGAAACGCATGCAGATAAATTACTATTAGGTCATTATTCTGCACGATATAAAGATTTACAGCCTTTATTACTTGAGGCGCAGTCTGTTTTCCCGAAAACGATGCTATCGCAAGAGGGAAAATGGTTTTCGGTATAATGTTATTTGTAAAATCCCTGTTATATTAAATTACGCCAAAAATTTTCAGAAGGGAGCAATAAAGTTATATTTGAGCGGCATGCGTCAATACCTATGAACTAACAATAAATAAGGCTAAATTTCTATTGATCTGTAATTATATTGTGGATGTAAGCAAATTTATCTAAGTTTACGATTTAAAATTTAATAATTTAATGGACACTCCATTCAACTTAACGAAACTTTTACGGGAAAATATTAAAAATCTCGTACCTTATTCTTCTGCTAGAGATGAATTCAAGGGGGAAGCATCTATCTTAATTGATGCCAATGAAAACGCTTTTGGTTCTCCTTTAGCGCATAACTATAACCGTTATCCAGATCCTCTGCAACATCAACTTAAGCATAAGCTAGCACATATTAAAGGAGTGCCTGCAGAGAATATGTTCTTAGGTAATGGAAGTGACGAGGCTATTGATATCTTATTTCGTGCATTTTGTCGTCCAGGTGTTGATAATGTAATTTTAGTCCCACCTACATACGGGATGTATGAGGTTTCAGCCAACATCAACGATGTTGCTTTTCGGAAGGTAAATTTAACAAAGGAATATCAATTGGACTTAGAAGGCATTGAAAATGCTGTCGATGAGCATACTAAATTGATCTTCATTTGTTCACCGAATAATCCAACCGGTAATACGATAAATCGTCATGATATCGAAACCATTTTGAACAACTTTGATGGTCTGGTTGTGGTGGATGAAGCTTATATTAATTTTTCACAAACTAAATCCTTTACTCAGGAATTGGCCGAATACCAAAATTTAGTTGTTTTACAGACGCTTTCAAAAGCGTGGGGGTTAGCCGCTTTACGTTTAGGTATGGCCTTTGCAAGTACCGAAATTATTTCGGTATTTAATAAGATAAAACCACCGTATAATATTAACCAAGCGACACAGGATATTGTTCTGGAAGCATTAGATCAAGTTGATCAGGTTAATAGCTGGATCAAACAAACTGTGGTGGAACGTGAAAAGTTAGTGCAGGGATTGTACAAACTGGATATGGTCCAACACATTACTCCTTCTGATGCCAACTTTATTTTGGTAAAAATGAATGATCCAAGAGCAGTATATGCCTATTTGGTATCACACGGTATCATTGTACGTGACCGCTCGAAAGTGGAACTTTGTGAAGGATGTCTTCGAATTACAATCGGTACACCAGAAGAGAATAGTATATTATTGGAAAAATTAACCACAATCAACATATAAAATAATGCCTAATCAGCTAAAACGTGTATTGTTTATCGACCGTGATGGTACTTTAATTTTGGAACCTGAGGATCAACAAATTGATTCTTTTGCTAAACTTAAATTTTACCCAGGTGCATTGCAATACCTTCCACGCATCGCGAAAGAATTAGATTTCGACTTAGTATTAGTTTCTAACCAAGATGGTCTGGGTACAGATGTTCATCCAGAAGAAAACTTTTGGCCTGTCCATCAATTTATACTGGATACATTTGCGGCTGAAGGTGTAGTTTTTTCTAAAGAACATATCGACCGTACGTTTCCTCATGAAAATGCGGCTACACGCAAGCCAGGTATCGGTATGCTATTGGACTATTTCGATCCTTCACAATATAATCTAGCACAGTCTTTTGTTATCGGAGATCGTGTCAATGATGTAAAGCTGGCTCAAAATCTAGGTGCTAAAGCTATTTGGCTACGTAATAATGATGACTTGGGGGCTTTGGAAAATGTGCAGATTGATGCAGAAACAATTGGTCTTGAAACAACCGACTGGAAGTCTATTTATGAATACCTGAAGTTAGGAACACGCACCGGTGAACATCATCGTAAAACGAATGAAACGGATATTTATATCAAATTGAATTTAGATGGTTCAGGAAAAGGTGATATTGAAACAGGTTTGCCATTTTTTGACCATATGCTGGATCAGATTGCCCGTCATGGTGCAATCGATCTGACAGTAAAAGCGAAGGGTGATTTACATATTGATGAACATCATACGATAGAAGATACTGGTATTGCGCTGGGAGAAGTATTCTTAAAGGTTCTGGGTGATAAACGTGGTATTGAACGTTATTCATATACATTACCTATGGATGATTGCTTAGCGCAGGTTGCTTTGGATTTTGGTGGCCGTAATTGGATTGTTTGGGAAGCTGATTTTAAGCGTGAGAAAATTGGTGATATGCCTACAGAGATGTTTTTCCACTTTTTCAAATCATTTTCGGATGCATCTAAGTCTAATTTAAATATCAAAGCTGAAGGTGACAATGAGCACCATAAGATCGAAGCAATATTTAAGGCTTTTGCCAAATCAATAAAGAAAGCTGTACGTCGTGATGCTGATAATATGGAGCTCCCGAGTACGAAAGGAGTTTTGTAATCGGTAGATTAGAGATATTAGATTTGAGACGATAGATAATAGATTGGAGACCGTATATCGTTTCCTAAATTCTAAAAAAATAGCATATAAGAAAATCAGATATCTTCAATCTCATGTCTGATATCTATTATCTGACATCTAAAAAAACAAAAATGATAGGAATTATAAATTACGGAGCAGGTAATATATTTTCATTGACAGCAGCTTTAGATCGTGTTGGACTAGCCTATGGCATGGTCAACAAGGAAGAAGAGCTGGAACAATATGATCGTATTATCATTCCTGGAGTAGGACATGCAGGTGCAGCGATGCAAAAACTGCGTGACTCAGGTTTAGCTTCATGTATCCATAACATTGATAAGCCTGTTCTGGGTATTTGTGTGGGCATGCAGTTGCTAACAGATTTCTCAGAAGAAGGAAATGCCTCTTTATTATCCATTATACCTTTGAAGACTTTACACTTTGATCAAAAAATCAAGGAAAAAGTTCCGCATATGGGTTGGAATAGTGTATCGATCAGAAATGACAATCCATTATTCAGCAATATAGAAGATAATGCTTATTTTTACTTTGTACATTCGTATTTCATTGAGTATGATGCGAAATACACGGCAGCAATGTGTGCCTATGGATTGCCATTTTCGGCCGCTATAGCAAAAGGTAATTTTTATGGTGTGCAGTTTCATCCTGAAAAATCAGGAAAGGCTGGCGAGCAATTATTAGTGAATTTTTCAAAATTAAGTTAGAAAATAAAAAACAGTTTACAATGTATATTATACCCGCAATTGATGTATTAGATAAGAAAGTTGTTCGTCTAAGAGAAGGAAATTATGACGATGTTACTACTTATGAAATCAGTTTAGAAGAGCAGATTGAGAAGTATCATGCAAATGGTACAGAATTGGTACATATCATTGATTTAAATGGTGCAAAAGGTGATTTTAGTAATCAAGAATATTTATTTGATATCATTCAAAAAACAGAAATGAAAATTCAATACGGTGGCGGTGTTCGTAGTATTGATAAAGTTAAAGAATTGGTTGATGCTGGTATTTACCGTGTTATTGTTGGTACTCAGGCAATCACTAATCCATCATTTTTGGAAGAGTTAAGTAGCTTAAATGAAGGTAAAGTTAAATATGCCGATCATATCGTTATTGCAATTGATGTATTGGACGAGGTGATTAAATATTCAGGTTGGCTGGAATCTTCTCCAATCAAGTTAATTGCATATATCGATAAGTGTTTAGCTTTAGGTTTTTACCGTTTCTTATGTACGGATATCAGCAAAGATGGTAAATTAGGCGGTGCTGGTGTTGAATTATATAAGAAATTATTAGATCATTCTCCTATAATTAAATTAATCGGATCTGGTGGTATCAGTTCAATGGAAGACATCAGCAACTTAAAAGCATTGGGAAGAATGGAATCTGTTGTTGTTGGTAAAGCGATCTATGAGAATAGAATTTCAATTGAAGAGATTAAAGATTGGAATCTGAAATCGTTAATTAACTTCTAAGGATGTTAGCAAAACGTATAATTCCTTGTCTTGATGTTAAAGATGGCCGCACAGTAAAGGGAGTTAATTTTGTTGATTTACGTGATGCTGGTGACCCAGTTGAATTGGCATGGCAGTATTCTGAACAGGGGGCTGATGAATTGGTCTTTTTAGATATTGCAGCCACGCATGAAGGGCGTAAAACAACTATTGACCTGGTTAAGGCTGTTGCGCGTCAAGTCAATATTCCATTTACAATCGGAGGTGGAATTAACGAAATGAAAGATGCTGAGATTTTGTTGAATGCTGGAGCGGATAAGATTTCGATCAACTCTGCTGCTGTTCGTAATCCACAATTGATCAATGATCTAGCAGCGGCCTTTGGTGCGCAATTTGTTGTGGTTGCGATTGATACGCGTTTTTTAGAAAATCAAAATTTTGTTCACTTAAGCGGAGGGCGTATCAAGACTGATATCAAAACAGAGGATTGGGTACACGAAGCACAGGAAAGAGGGGCTGGCGAGATTTTACTGACATCTATGGACCATGATGGAACCAAGAATGGATTTGATAATGGGTTATTGAAAAAGATTAATGATGCTATTACTATTCCGTTAATTGCATCGGGAGGTGCGGGTAATCAGCAACATTTTGTCGATGTATTTCAACAGGCAAATGTAGATGCCGCTTTGGCAGCATCAGTGTTTCATTACGGTGAAATCCTTATCCCAGAATTAAAGAATACTTTAAGGAGTAATGGCATTGTAGTACGTTAAATTTGCTTCCTATAGCAACTCTAATGACTTCATACCATGTACTCGATACTAATTAAAAGAAATGTTAGATTTTTCAAAAAGTGACGGACTTGTCCCTGTAATTGTACAAGACGCCCAAACATTGGAAGTGTTAATGCTCGGTTATATGAACGAAGAAGCATGGCAAAAAACACAAGCCGAGAAGCGTGTTACTTTTTTTTCAAGAAGTAAAAACCGCTTATGGACTAAGGGTGAGGAAAGTGGGAACTTTTTAGAGGTTGTCGGCTTACATATTGACTGCGATAAAGATACGGTATTAATTAAAGCGAGACCTGCAGGCCCTACTTGCCATACAGGTAGCCGCAGTTGTTTTAATACTGATTTTAATCAAAATTTCTTGCTGGAGCTAGAGCGAATCATCAAACATCGCTATGAATTTCCTTCCGATGAATCATATGTTAATCGTTTGCGTTCAAAAGGAATCAATAAGATTGCTCAAAAGGTAGGTGAAGAAGCCGTAGAAACAGTTATTGCTGCATTGACAGAAACAGAGCATGATTTTATTAATGAAACTTCTGATCTATTGTTTCACCTTCTCGTATTATTACGCGAAAAAGGAATTTCATTAGAGACAATTGCTAAGAATCTCGAAGGTAGACATCAATAGTATTGTTCTACGTTATTAAGATGTATAAAATTTGTAAAAAAGGCACCTATGGGTGCCTTTTAAGATTTATACTACGCTGTAAATTTACTGATATAGCTTCTAGTTGATGTAAATTTAGCTAAGTTTGTATAGGGTAATATGATTATGGATACATTAGAAATGGAATTAGCAGCAACATTAACTGGACATCAAAATCCTATCTTCGCTTTGGAGAGAGGATATTTTACCAATACGTTCTTTTCTGGAGGAAATGATAAAGGTGTAGTGGAATGGGATTTGGAAACGAAGTCATTCAAGCGCATTCTTTGTGCGGTAAGTTCTTCAATTTACGCCTTACATCTTATCCCTAATACCTCTTTTTTGGCGATTGCACTTCGTGAGGGTAAGGTTATGATTGTTGATGTTGAAAATCAAAAATTAATAGCGAGCATTCAAGTTTCTAAGAAAGCAATTTTTGCCCTTCAGAGTATTCCGACCAAGAATGAGCTGGTTGTCGTAGGGGAGGACGGTATTGCTAGTGTATGGTGTTTGACAGATTACAAGAAGATATATGAATTTGCTATTTCCTCAAACACAATCCGTACGATTGCTCTTTCTCATGATCAAAAGAAAATCGCATTTGGAGATAAGAACGGAGATATATTTTTATTCTCTGCAGAAGATTTTCATTTTCTATTAGCGAACCAGAAACATACCATGCCGATTACGAGTCTGATCTTCTCTCGTAGCGGACTTGAGCTCTTGAGTGGAGCTAGAGATGCTGCATTGAAAATCTCCGACGTAGCAACTTTAAAAGAACAGCATGGCTTTGTTCCGCATATGTTTACCGTATATGGCATTTACCCACATCCCAGTTATCCAGTATTTGCGACGGTTAGCCGGGACAAATCTTTCAAAATTTGGGATGAGGAAACCTATGCTTTACGCAAATCAGTCAGTCGTGATAAATTTTATGACTCGCATACTTTATCGATCAACACCGGACTTTGGACTACTTCTGGAAAATACTTTCTCACTGCAGGTGATGATAAATTAATCAAAGTCTGGGAGATGAAATTGTCTTAGGTATTCTTAAGAAAGTAAAGCAACTATTTCAGTTAAATATTGCTCATCGACAGCATCGAAATCGTTGAGTTCGCTACTATCTACATCTAGAATACCAATGATGTTGTTGCCCTTGTAAACAGGGATAACAATTTCTGATTTTGAAAGTGAGCTGCAAGCGATATGCCCAGGAAATTCATCTACATTGGGTACGATAATCGTTCTGTTTTCTTTCCAAGAAGTTCCGCAAACGCCACGACCATATTGGATCCGTGTGCAGGCTACAGGTCCCTGAAAAGGTGCAAGTACAAGTTGTTCCCCTTCAATTAAATAAAAACCTACCCAAAAAAAATTGAACTGTTCTTTCAATGCTGCAGCAATATTTGCCAGGTTAGCGATTTGATTCGTTTCACCGGTGATCAAGCCTTTTATTTGAGGAAGAAGAGCAATATATTGTTCTTCCTTTGTTCCTTTTTTAATTGTTAAATCTTCTGCCATAAAAAAAGCGCTATTATGCTGTTCAAAGTTAACAGAATAATAGCGCTTGTTAAAAATAAATAATCTTTCTTTACAACTTTTTCAAAGCTAATTTGATCATTCCTTCGACGGTCAGATTTGGATCCGTTTGGATGACAGTATTTAAAACTTTTTCTGAGGTAGCTTTATTGAATCCTAACATGACCAAAGCGGATAATGCTTCGTCTGGTACAGATTGTGCCATTGGAATCGTTGACAAGGATTCTACGCCCTGTTTTTTTAGCTTATCTTGCAATTCTAAAATCAAACGTTGTGCTGTTTTAGGACCAATACCTTTTATTTGCTGAATCAGTGTAACCTGACCATTTACAATAGCAGATTGTATTTCTTCCGGTGTATTGGATGAAAGGATCATACGTCCTGTATTTGGACCAATACCTGATACTGAAATCAGATTTTCAAATAGTTTTTTTTCACCTTCTGTTGCAAATCCGTATAAGGTATGCGCATCCTCCCTAACCTGAAAAGAAATGAATAGCTTACACTGCTCCTGGTCTTTAATCAAGGAAAAAGTATTGAGGGAAATATGGATATAATAGCCAATCCCACCCACGTCGAGAACAACATGGGTAGGTGCTTTATGTGCTAATTTCCCGTTAAAATATGCATACATAGCGATACGGAATTAATTACCTTGTTTTTCGTGAGATTGTACATCGACAACAGCGATCGTTACCATATTCACGATTTCGCGAACTGAACTATCCAATTGTAATACGTGAACTGGTTTGTTCATACCCAATAAGATTGGACCAACAGCCTCGGCGTTGCCTACTTCCTGTAATAATTTGTATGCAATATTTCCAGATTCCAAATTCGGGAATACCAACGTATTTGCTGGTTGTCCTTTCAATGTACTGAATGGAAAGTTTGCTTCTAATAGCTCGCTGTTTAATGCGAAGTTTGCTTGTAAATCACCATCTGCAACAATTTCAGGATGCTCCTGGTGTACGATTTTAATTGCCTCACGAACTTTTGTCGGTGTGTTACCTTCGTTAGAACCGAAATTAGAATAAGAAAGTAATGCAATACGAGGGCTTACATTCATTTTTCTAACTGCTTTATCTAACAATACGGTGATGTCTGCCAACTCTTTTGCTGAAGGCTCTTTGTTAACAGTAGTATCTCCTAAGAAGATAGGGCCTTTTTTTGTTAACATCATGTACATACCCGCAATACGGCTACCTTCTTTTGCTCCGATAACGTGGATTGCTGGTTTGATCGTATTTGCATAGTTTTTTGTTAATCCAGAGATTAAGGTATCGGCATCGCCAAACTGCACCATGCTTGCTCCGAAGTAGTTGCGGTCAATTAAAAGCTTTTTAGCATCTAATTTTGAAAGACCGCGACGTTGTCTTTTCACAAACAAATGTTCAACATATTGGTTGACACGTTCTGTTTCCATTTCTTCAAATGGATCAATGATCTGTACGCCTGCTAATTCAAAACCGTACTCATTGATTAAAGCATTGATTTTTCCTTTTTTACCGAGCAAAATAGGAACTGCAATACCTTCTTCTTTTACGATCTGTGCCGCACGAAGTGTTTTGTAGTTATCTGCCTCAGCAAAGACAACACGTTTAGGATTACGTTTTGCTGCCATTGTCAAGTTACGCATAATAGCATCGTCTTGACCTAATCTTTTACGAAGAGTTTCTCTGTATTTATCCCAATCTTCGATTGTATGTTTGGCAACACCTGATTCAATCGCTGCTTTTGCAACTGCTACTGAAACTTCAGTGATCAAACGTGGATCATTAGGTTTTGGGATGATATAATCTGCTGAGAATTTTAGATTATTGGTATTATATGCTAAGTTTACTTCTTCTGGAACTGGTTGTTTAGCGAGGTCAGCAATTGCTTTTGTAGCTGCCACTTTCATCTCTTCGTTGATCGCTGTTGCACGTACGTCTAACGCACCACGGAAGATGTAAGGAAAACCTAACACATTGTTAACTTGGTTCGGATAATCTGAACGTCCTGTGCCCATAATGACATCGTTACGTGTTGCAATTGCTAAGTCGTAAGCGATCTCCGGGTTAGGATTTGCCATTGCTAATACAATCGGCTGGTTAGCCATTGTCAATAACATTTCTGGAGTCAACACATCTGCTGCAGAAAGTCCGATGAAAACATCAGATCCGTTTACCGCATCAGCAAGCGTATGGATATCACGGTCAGTAGCGTAGGTAGCTTTCATCGCATCTAACGTTTCACGGTCACGACGGATTACACCTTTACTGTCTAACATAACAATATTTTCTTTTCTCGCACCAGCAGATACATACATACCTGTACAAGAAATAGCGGCAGCACCTGCGCCGTTTACGACGATTTTAACATCCTCGATATTTTTTCCGATCAGTTCGCACGCATTGATCAAGGCTGCACAAGAAATAATTGCTGTACCATGCTGATCATCATGCATAACCGGAATATTCATTTCCGCTTTTAGGCGTCTTTCGATTTCAAAACATTCTGGAGCTTTAATATCTTCCAGGTTGATACCGCCAAAGGTAGGTTCCATTGCTTTTACGATATTGACAAACTCATCTACATTTTTAGTGTCAAGTTCAATGTCAAAAACATCGATATCAGCGAAGATTTTAAATAATAGACCTTTTCCCTCCATAACTGGTTTGCCGGCTACAGCGCCAATATCTCCAAGACCTAGAACAGCCGTACCATTACTAATAACTGCAACTAAATTACCTTTTGCAGTATATTTGTAAGCATCTTCATTATTTGCAGCGATAGCTAAACAAGGCTCAGCAACCCCTGGCGAATAAGCTAGCGATAAGTCTCTTTGAGAATTTGTTGGCTTGGTTGGCACAACAGCTATTTTACCAGGTCTACCCATTGAGTGGTAGTCTAATGCCGCTTGTTTACGATTTACATTACTCATTTTAATTCTTTTATATAGTGCTAGTTTGTTAAACTAAGGTTACAAATGTATCATTCTTTTTTTGAGAAAGAAATGATAAATAGTCAAAAATTTATTCTGAAGTGTCAATTTATTTTAAGGCATCAAGAAGTGTGAACATTCGTTTGCGCATTGCACTAGTCGATCCTGAGTAATTATTCACTAACAAGGTGAAGGTGAATTTCTCTCCTGTGCTATTATTTTGGATACCGGTATAGCCTAAAGCTCCTCCAATCGTACCGCTTTTCATCTTCATATTATTGTATTCGGGCAGACTTTTATAGAATTCGGGAAACCAGGATTGTGATTGTGCATACTGCATAATCTTGGTCATGGCGGCAGTTGTTACTCTATTTTGTGGAGATAGACCAGATCCATCCTGGTTATTGAGTTCGCTGCTATTGATCTGCAATTTATTTTCCCAATATTTTTGAATAAAGGTTGCTCCCTCACTTGTTTCAGTCTTTTGTGCCGTTTGGTATGCAATTGCTTTCAGTAATGCTTCACCGTATAGGTTAATACTTTTTTGGTTGAACCAGTAGATAATCGCAGCAAGATCAGGTGATTCATGGGTGTCCAGAATATGCCTTGAGATTTCTGCTGTTGAAATCGCTTTACTATTACTCGGTAATTCAGCGGTTTTAATGCCGACATTCTTAAGTGCCTTTGTTAATTGAAAGGCAACATCATAAGCTGGATCCGGTACGGAGATTTCAATTGTTTTTTTAAGATCTGAACCATACGTGCCCCGGATGTAAATGTTTGTAGCATATGGACCTGAATAGGCGTATACATTGTCTCCTGAGCCGTTTTTTCCGGTAGTAACTTCGTTCGTGATTTTTATATAGGAAAGATCCGCAGTAAGCTTTTGTATTGTTGCTGGTTTTCCAAGCGCATCGTTAGGTGTGAAAACTACTCCTACTGCATTTTCCCGCCAATTCAGCGACGATACGCCCGCACCATAATAGTTTCCAATGTCGGACCAGATCCAGCCTCCAGGAACTTTATATCCTTGGTAGCGACTGTCATCCCCGATGATACGGCCTTTTATTTCCTTAATACCAGCATTCTGGATTGCATAGATCCATTTGTTGAGTATTTGTTCTTCACTGGTTTCGGGGTAACGGTTACTTCCCAACGTGGGATCTCCACTACCTTCAATAATAATATCTCCATGGAGCACGCCGTCGGCCTGAATCGTTCCGGTATATGATAGATTGGTTTTAAATTTAAAATCCTTGCCTAGAATATCAAATGCTGTGCTTGCGGTGATAATCTTCATCGTAGAAGCCGTTGCTAATCCTATCTCTTGATTATGCTGAAAAATGGGTGTTCCTGTGCTTGCATCAAATACGGATAGCGATGCTGTACCATTTTTTAATGAAGGGTCTTTTTCAAATTGACGATAAGCTTCTTCAATTTTGGTTTTTGTTGCTGACTGTGAATAAGTAGGAATACTGTATAACGGGGATAAGCAGATACTGAGAAGGGTAAGGGATATACTGGTTTTCATTAATATTAAATCTTTCTGTTTTCATAAAGATACTATTGTTTGATCAAAAGTGTTTAATATGAAAGTCAAAAGTTAGCCTTCAAAACGTGTTTACTTCTTGAAATTTTATAACTTGCATGATCAAATTAAAGAAACAATGACGCATTCAGAAAAATTGACGGCAATTAGAAGTCTGATGAAAGAGCAAGGTGTTGATGGTTATATCATTCCTTCTTCTGATCCGCATATAAGCGAATATTTACCAGATCGTTATAAGTGTATCGCTTGGACATCAGGGTTTACAGGTTCAGCAGGTACTTTAGTTATTACACAGGATTTCGCAGGTCTGTGGACAGACACCCGTTATTTTGTTCAGGCAAATGAACAGCTGGCAGGGAGCGGTTTCGAACTTGTAAAATTAAAAGTTCAAGGGAATGCGGAGTACGCGGATTGGTTAGGTGAGCATTTAACAAAAGGTGCCAAAGTTGCTTTTGATGGTAATTTAGCTTCTTTGTTAGTTGCACAATCTGTTCAGCAAATCTTGAAACCTCTTGATATTGTAGTTGACGGTCATGTGGATCTATTGTCTCCATTGTGGGAGGGTAGGCCGGCTTTGCCTTTAGCAAAAGCATATTTATTGGCCGATACGACAACAGGTCAATCTACAAAATCTAAATTGGCGGCTGTGCGCACTGTATTGGCCAAAAATAGAGCACAGGCACATCTGGTTTCTTCTTTAGATGATCTGGCTTGGTTGCTTAATATCCGCGGACGTGACGTACCATGTAATCCTGTTGTTTTAGGATTCGTTTATGTAACAGCAGATGAAGCTATTTTATATATTGAAACAGCTAAATTGGATTCGGAAACGGTTATCAGTTTAGAAGCTTCCGGTGTAACTGTTAAGCCTTATGAGGAAGTGTATGCACAAGTGAGCAATCTAGCTGTAGAATCTATTTTGATTGATCCAAAAAGAACTTGTTTTGCTATTTATGATTCTATTCCCTCTGGCGTAAAAATCATTGAGAAAATCAATCCTTCAGCTTCTCTGAAAGCAATTAAAAATGAAGTAGAGATTGGACATACGCGCGAAACAATGATCAATGATGGTGTTGCGATGACTAAATTCTTTAAATGGCTGGAATCGGCAGTACCTGCCGGTGGTGAGTCTGAGATTTCTATAGCCGCAAGATTACAAGAGTTTCGAGAGGAGCAACCTGGTTTTAATGATATTAGTTTTGGTACCATTGCCGGCTATTTAGACCACGGTGCATTGCCACATTATTCCGCTAGTAAAGAAAGCAATTACGATTTAAAAACGTCAGGGCTGTTATTGGTCGATTCGGGAGGTCAATATCAGACAGGAACAACAGATATTACGCGTGTGGTTTCGTTGGGAAATATTACGCAGGAAGAGAGGGAAGATTACACAACGGTATTGAAGGGTACGATAGAAGGTAGCCAGGCTATTTATCCGCAAGGATCTAAAGGTTATCAGATTGATGCGATTACACGTCGTCCGATTTGGGCTACATTACGTAATTATGGACATGGTACTGGTCATGGTGTTGGTTTCTTTTTGAATGTACACGAAGGTCCGCAGACGTTTAATGCCGCAAATATTGATGTTGCAATTGAAGCGGGAATGATCAGTTCGATTGAACCGGGTTTATACCGTGAGGGAAAACATGGTATCCGCATTGAAAATCTTGTCTTATCAAAACATGCCGGTTCTTCCATATTCGGAGAGTTTATGGATTTTGAAACATTGACAATCTGCTATATTGCAACAGATCTAGTTGATAAAACGTTACTGGATCAGCAACATATAAACTGGTTGAATCAGTATAACCAATGGGTTTATGATAAACTGGAAGGCAGATTGAATGATGATGAAAAGGCTTGGTTGAAAACCAAAACGCAAGCAATTTAAGATTATTTAAAATGTAATATAATAGGAAAAGGAGATCATATGATCTCCTTTTTTGGTTTAATGTAACGAGCATGCTATAACGTTTTAATTTTTTAAAATTAATGCTACTTTTGTTGAAAGACCAAATCACTATCATGCGTAAAATCCTATTTTTAAGTTTTATTTTTTTCTATTCTTCTGTTTTATTCGCACAGAAGAACCTGATACCGATGCCTCAGCATTTGGAGATATCAAAGCAAGGTTCCTTTCCTTTAAAAGGAAATCTAACTGTTGGAGCAGGGGCATTTGAGACCCAAGCAAAATATTTGGCTAATCAATTAGAAAGCTTATTACAGACGAAAGTTACTCTTAAAAAATCGGGACCAATCCGATTTCAGAAAATTAACAATACTGCGGTAGAAAAGCATGATTATTATGAATTAAAGATAGATCCTAGTGGTGTCTTCATAGCTGCTTCTACAGAAAGTGCCGCTTTTTATGCTGTTCAAACTTTGTTGCAGCTTGTGGAGGAAAACCAAGCTAGTGGAAGTATTCCTGCTTTGGAAATTAAAGATTATGCGAAGTTCACTTATCGTGGTGCACATCTTGACGTCAGCAGACATTTTTTTACTGCCGATGAAGTGAAATTATTTTTAGATTATTTATCGCGTTATAAAATGAATAAGTTTCACTGGCATCTTACTGATGACCAAGGATGGCGTATTGAAATCAAAAGTCATCCGAAACTTACCGCTATCGGAGCATACCGTGCAGTGACAGATGATGTGAAAGATTCTAAATTAACTAAAGATGGACGTTACGGCGGATTTTATACACAGGAACAGATTAAAGATGTTGTTGCCTATGCAAATAAACTGCAGATTGAAATAATCCCTGAAATTGAAATGCCAGGTCATGCTCAAGCTGCATTGGCTGCATATCCTGAACTTTCTTGCACAGGAGGTCCTTTTCAGGTAGGTACAACCTGGGGTGTTATGGATGATATCTATTGTCCTAAGGAGGAAACTTTTGCTTTATTGGAAGATGTGATCGATGAAGTTGTTACACTTTTTCCAAGTCATTATATTCATATCGGTGGCGACGAGGCCCCTAAAACAAGATGGAAAACCTGTGCACATTGCCAGGAAATGATTAAAAAAGAAGGATTAAAAGATGAGTTCGAGCTGCAATCTTATTTCATCAAACGGATGGAAAAATACATTAATTCAAAGGGTAAAGATATTATCGGCTGGGACGAGATTTTAGAAGGCGGTTTGGCTCCAAATGCCACAGTTATGAGCTGGACAGGTATTGAAGGTGGTATTCACGCAGCAAAGGCAGGACACGATGCCATCATGACTCCCGTAAGTCATATGTATCTGGATTATTATCAGGGGAATCCGCAATCTGAACCTTTGGCTTTTAATGCTGAACTTCGCTTGGATAAAGTGTATAGCTTCAACCCGATACCCAAGGAGTTGAATGCGCAAGAAGCAAAGCATATCTTGGGACCACAGGCCAATATGTGGACGGAGTATATTACGAATTTTAAACATGTTGAATATATGTTGTTTCCTCGATTGTTGGCTTTGTCTGAAGTGGCATGGGGAACATCAAAACCGGAAGCGTATAAATCTTTCGAAAACAGGGTGATTCATGAGTTTGCTTATCTGGACAGAAAAAAGATCAATTATAGTAAAGCTATTTTTGAATTGAATGGTAATATCATTTCCAGAAACGGAAAGATGTATTATGAATTGTCAACAATCAAAAATGACAATACGATTCGCTATACTACAGATGGAACAGCACCGACTGTTCAAAGTGCCGTTTATAAGGAGCCTGTTGTAGTGGATAGAACAATGACCATCAATGCCGCAAATTTTAGTGCTGCACGTATGGTCGGTTCAGTATTGAAGCAGGATTTTGTAATTAGTAAATCTACAGGGAAATCTATTCAATTGCTATATGAGCCAAATGAAGCATATCAAGCGAACGGTACAGCAACATTAGTGGATGGTGTTTATGGCAATAAACAGTATTTTAAGAAAAACTGGTTAGGATTCAATGGTAAAGATTTAGTGGCTACGATTGATATGGCTGAGCCAGTTTCATTTTCAAATGTGGAACTGAATGTCGTTGATCAAAATGCGAGCTGGATATACTATCCGCAAGCAGTTAAAGTTTATGTTTCCCAGGATAATCAAAATTACACCTTAGTACAAGAGGTGGGAAAAGAAGTGATCGCTAAATCTAAAGGAACCATCAAATTATCATTTGAAAAGCAGCATGCTAAGTTTGTTAAAGTTGAAGTGCAACATCTGAATAAGATTCCTGCAGGATCTGGTGGTGCGGGTTCTCCGGCCTGGTTATTTGTGGATGAGCTATCGGTATATTAGTATATAGCATACCCAATTTGCGATAATAAAGCGCTACTTAAGGATCTGGATACAGATTTATAAAGTAGCGCTTTTTAGTTTGTCGGAAGTATGGTTAAATAAATAGCATCATGTTATGCTTCATTATTGAGTTTGCGGATCAGTTCATACAATTTAAGTTTGTCTATAGGTTTCAATATGTACCCATCAATGAATGGGTAGTCTTGAATTTGTTCCCTATCGCTTTTACTTGTGGATGAACTTATGATATAAATGTTCAAAAGATTTAAAAAGTCAGGACCAAACTCTTCTAATTTATCCATCATTTCCCAACCTGTCATAAAGGGCATATTAATATCGACAAATATTATTTCTGAAGAAGGGTCGAGATTTTCCTTTTTATTTTCAAAATACTCTAATGCATCTAGCGCATTTTCAAATAAGTTGATCTGTAGCGGAAAGTCTGGAAAACTCTTGATCATGTTACTGAAAATAACGCGTAAAATAGCATTATCATCGACAAGGGTGACAGTTCTTATTTTTATAGTATTGGTTGATCCCATTTAGTTGTTTTCTAAAAAATTTACTAAAAAAGTAGTGCCATTGTTTGGCTTGCTAATAACATCGATCTTACCTCCTAAAGATTCAATCTGATAGCGTGTAATGAATAAACCTAGGCCTTTGCTATCAAAGCCACGATGAAAAACTTTTCTAAACATAAAGATTTGCGATTTGAATTTAGGTAGGTCAATACCTATTCCATTATCTTGGATGCTCAGTAAGGTTGAATTATTTTGTAGATATGTTCTGATATGAATTTGTGGTTGAACACGGGGAACGGTGTATTTTAGTGCGTTGCTAAGCAGATTATAAATAATACTTTCGAGATATATTCTAGGGTATTGTAAATACTCAATCTCAAAATCTGTTGTCAGGATTACTTTTTTACTATATATCTCTGCTAAAAATTGATCATATACCTTTTTAAAAATTGTAGGGAAATGACAGTTCACCTTTTCTATGTTTCTATTTTGACTAATTTCTAATATCTCCGATAGTTCTTGTAAAGTATCTGTTAAACTGTTGTTACTACTTTTCAGTAGTTTAAAATATTCTTTGTTAACTTCCTTTCTGTTTTCATCTTTCAGCTCATCGATGAGCATATGAATATTGCTGACGGGCTCCCTTAAATTATGGGCTACAATATGGTTAAACTCTTCCAACTGGCGCACTTTCGTTTCCAGATCGATTTTGACAATTTCGATTTCCTTCTTTTGCCTTTCTAGTATTTCAAGATTCTTTTTACATTCCGATATGTCCTGTAGCTGAACAATAAAAAAAGATACTTCATTGGATTGGTTATGTACGACCGAGGTGGTCACTGAACACCATACATAGTGGCCGAGTTGATGGCGATACCGTTTTTCTAACGTGAAACTGTCCATTTCTCCCTTTAACAATCGTTGACGTTGTAGATAATCATTATTGATATCGTCAGGATGTATATAATCAAAGAAGTTTGTGCAGGATAATTCTTCTTGCGAAAAGCCTAAAATTTTACTGAGCATATTATTTGCATCCAGGCAGTAACCTTGTGTGTCGGTCAAGGATATTCCTAACCCGGAGAAATGAAAAGCTTGATTGAATTTATGTTGATTATATCTAATTTTTTCAAGCGATTTAATTTTTTGGGAAATATCGGAGACAACAACTGCTACACGATCTTTTGTACTGTGTATGGGTTTAATTTTTAATTTGAACCATCTACCTTTATGCGTATCAAAAGGAGAAGGAAATTCCATATGATAAACCTTGTTATAGGTTAACGCCTTATTGATAAATGGTAATGTTTTTTCGGTCATTTCCGAAGGAAATAGATCTACAATATTTTTGTTCAAAAATTCCTCTGGTTCATAAAATAATAAATCCGGTTCGCTGGTCCAATAATTTTTGAAAACTCCTTCTTTGGTTACTTCAAATACAATATCATCGAGCGATGTTATTAGAAGTTGTAGTTCTTGTTTGCTATCTAGTAATTTTTTGTTTTCATTGACGAGTGGGGAAACATCCTGAATGCTGATGAGCATGTGGATATCAGGTCTATCTGGTATTAATTTAGAGCTAAAAGAAAGCCAGATCAACGTGTTATCTTCTGTTGTGATACCATAGATTATATCACGCTGTACCGCACCAGTCTCCAATGTCTTATTAAATGATAATTCATTGGGATGTATTGGATGTTGACCTTCTTTGCTGTAGAAGGTCAACGCCTCATGCAATTTTTTATGTGCTATTTTGTCAAAAGGTAATAGGGATTTAGCCTGATTATTTAATGCCAAAATATGCCCTTCATAATCAAGCGCAACTAATCCTTCAAAACCTAAAGTTTCTAGAAGTATGTTTTGTTTGTCCAATGCTTGATTGTGAAATTCCATTCGCAATTCTAGTTGAGAAAACCTGTTTTTCTAATGTTAATGCATGCAAATGTGCACATTTTCTTGAAATTTAATGGCAACACTACCTATTCACATGTATAATAATCGTCTGATATGCTATGCATAACCTAAATTTATTTAATTTTTTCTAACCAAATACTGTTAAGCCAAAGTTGTTGATTTCCAGTTGTCTGGAACGTAATTTTTTGTTTTCCTGGTTGATTAATACGAATTCTACCTATGGCAGTATTCACAAATTCATCGGTGTAATTATTCTCGTTCGGTTCTACTACCATTTTTCCATTTGGTGTTAGTTTTCCTGAAGCTGTTTCGTTCGTGGTGTGAACCTTAATTTCTATAGGATCTCTATTTGGATTATGTGCAGATACATCTATTTTATAAGTTCCTGCTTCAGAAAAATCTACCTCCCAGGCAATGGTTTCTCCAGCTGTTTGAATATGGTTAGGTTTTTTTCCGTCATAGCGAATTACTTTTAATTGTTCTCTGTTTTGTGCATTAGTACTATTTAAAGCAAAACCACCAAAAGTGGACTCAGCAACAATATCTTTATCCAGTTGCAATGGTTCATTGTAATGGATTACTATGGTAGATACATAGTTGTCTGTTTGCTTATTGGGAAGATACACATGCAGGATGCTGCCAATCTGTTCAAATTTTAAGTTCTGATGATCTGTCGTACCTTGAATGGATATCTGTAACGGTTTTGTTTTAATTCCTGAGATACGCAACACCCGATCCAATGGCCAATTAAACACCTGTGCATATACATTTGTTTTTGTTCCTGTAGTTTTGGTTGTCAGGTATCCCCAATCGTGCTGGTTAGCTCTTAGATCTAAACCAGTGGCTCCGTAAATACTTTCTCCATGTTTATTGAGCCATTTACCGATATCTTCCAGTCTTGTTACGCTTTCATAAGGTACTGTGCCGTCTGCACGAGGTCCAATATTTAAGGTAAATCCACCGTTTAAACTAACATTTGAAATCAGCGAATTGAAGATTTGACTGGTTGATTTCCATTCATTTTCTTGACCGTTGTAGCCCCACGAATGTGCAATGGTACCTGGTGTTTCCCACGGATGTTGAATGTATGAGGTTCCAAATTGATTATCGCCGAAGGTTTCAAAATCAATATTTTTTTCGTCGGTCGGTAGACCAAGTCTTGAATTGATCAGGCAATTGGGCTGTAAGGTATGAATAAGCTCCACAACCTGTTCAAGCTGTTCTTTTTTAATTATTGATTTTTGATATGGAATCCACATATCAAACCACATCAGTGCGATATCGCCATAGTTTGTTAAAAGTTCACGTAATTGTGGCATTACTTTTTCCTGCCAATACTGATTGTACTGGGTGTCTGTGACATGTCCTGTGAGTTCCTGATTATGATCCCAGGCATATGGGTGTTCCCAGTCAATCCAATGTGAATAATAAAAACCTAGCTTCATGTTATGTTTTTTACATGCCGCAGCTAATTCTTTTATGATATCCCGATTGCTACCACTTAATTTGCTAAGGCTATAGTTTCCAATTTTGGTATCCCAAATGGCTACACCGTCATGATGTTTAGTAGTCATGATAATGTATTTCATACCTGCTTTTTTAGCAAGCAATACCCATTCTTCTGGATTGATCTGATCCCATACGAAGCGCTTCGCTAACTCACCATATTCATCTTTAGAAACTCGGTTTCTATAGCGGAGCCATTCCGCGTAATTGTTGATATAGCGTAGTTTTTCGCCTTTCCACAATCCTTCTGCACCACTGTATAGTCCCCAGTGTATAAACATCCCGAAGCGATCATGACTAAACCATTTGGTTTTAGGATTTTCCTGAGCAAAAAGTGTACATGTTAACGTTAAGGATAAAGAAATTGTAATTGAAATTCTTTTCAGATTTTGTAGCATAAAGGTTTCAGTTCTTATGTCTTACTAATATAGTGAAAAAAATCTTACGTAGGGCTAGTGATAGATGATTTTGGCTACTGTTCTATGGACATTTAGGAGTAAAGATTTGCTTTTTTTGTTCCTTACTTCTTGTTTAATAGGATAATAACTATTTCCGATTTTTACCTGAGCACATTTTATTTAAATTGAAAACGCACCGTTACACAAACGTAGGTTCCTCTCTTTTAATTTTTAGGGAGCAAACGAAGATCAGATGATTACCAGATTATGTCTTTTAACATTACTTGTTCAGTGTTTGTTCAGTGCTTGCTCAGTGATCACTCAGTGTAAACTGTATCAATAATGACTGATTACTGTCTAAAAATTGGTTAAAAATTGGTATTAGTTATTATATAGTATTAGGATGTTCCTGTTCTAATGTTTATCTTGATTATCTATAAAACTAATCAGGTAATTAAGACAATCTTTTGTCATCCTAAATCGCTTTTAGCACATCAAATTCGTGGAACCGTATAGTGAGTTGTTCATCTTTATCCAAGAAGAGCTCCGGATCAAGTTATAAGTAGTCTTCCAAATGATTTTTTTCATTGAATTGAAATCCAACTAACCGTTTGAGAATTGCGGGTTCCATAGACATATTTCCGGACAATTGATCGGGATTGGATTGGAGTGCCCGATACACTTGCTTATTTAGCCTGTTGATCATCTGTGAGTCGTAAAGATTCTGGTGAATCTCTGTAAAGCCAAAGCTGAACTATGTAGCTGTAAAGTATAGATGTTATTGTAATTCATATCTTTCGTATAGATATTTTATACAAATAATTTTAAATTACAATATTTAATATATATTTGTATATTAAATCTATACTAACTATTTATTATTAAATCTCTAATTATGCAACTTAACACCCAATTATTGGTCGATCGATTGGTTCAGCGGATTGATTTAGATCGTATTTTTTTGTTTAATTTTCTCAATGATAGCGTCGAAAGTCCACATCTTTTATTAGTTGTTAATCCTATAAAGGGTATCTCTGTTCAAAGTATTGAACCTATTATCCGCCTCTGTATGGCCGATATGCCCGATATTCCATTCCATGTGATCTGGACAGGGGAGTGGAGTAATCAGTTGAAAAAAGGAAGCCTTTATTTTACGTATGCTTCTTTGCCTGCACACCTGCTTTATCAGGCAGACAGCAAAAAGAGCCCCATTTTAGGGGGTAAGCTCGTGATCAGTTTAATGGAAATGTCTCATGTAGACTATGCTAAAGGCAAAAATTTAGCCGATGAATTTATGTTCGCATGTTACAATTTTCAATCTAAAACGGATTATTTTCAAGCAACTGCCATGTTGCATCAGTTTATTGTGTTGCGGTTAAAAGGATTTCAAACCATGGCGGGTGTAACGATTGGTAAAGCACAAAATCTGGAGCATATTCTTAAACTGATGCGGGGCACTTTACCTGGACTTTTTAAGATTTTTACTTATGATGCCCATAGTACACCTTTGTTGCGGTTATTGGATACTTGTCATAGTTATTTGAAGAAAAAGGATCGTCTCGATATTTTAGAAGAGGAATTTGAGTTTTTATTGTTGCAGTGTCAGGCATTTGGTAAAGCTCTGGATGATACGGTCGATTTTATGTGGAATGGGCTGGCTGTTTATCAAAAATATCGGGAAGATCGTGTCGTCAAAGTAGTTCAGGAAATAACAAGTGTAGAGAAAGTGTCAATTTCAGAGAGAAAAAAAAGTGATGAAAAGGATGTGGGACCTCATATCCTCGAAGATTTCTCAGGCTTTCCATGGCCACAAAAATATAAGGATGACGCTAATTTACTTCTTGATAAGTTGTATTCAGGCATTCATCCAGAACAGATCTTATTGGTCAACTATCAAACGGAAGGCTTATCACATGGTAATCCTTTTCAAGAGGGTATTGATGAAGAGGAAAATGGTATCAAAGTTGAACTTTTTCTGGTGGTGCTTACTAAACGGAACTCACCCTATACATTTCAGATTAGGAAAGTGGGTGATGTTCGCGCTTCGGTTGTATTTCTTGATTTGCCTCATGTGGAAAAGCAGTTGACTCTTGGAGGCCGGTTTGTGAGCATTGTCTGGCAGAAGTCTTGGATTTTGAGGCAAAAGTCCACTTTCAATTCTCAATTGGTACCTAGGGTAATAGATTGGACTGCAAAATTTCAGAAAATTAAAATCATATCGGAAAACGCTGTTGTTGCCATGCGTAACCTATTATTAACGATGACAAACTCTCCTCTATTGATGGCAGACACCGCTTTGTTGCTATTGCGCGAATTGTACAGTATCGGTATACAGACCTATCTGCGATGTGCTGTCGGATATATTCCTAAAAATACTGATTTATTGGATCTCATGGAGTGGTCTGCTATTGCCAGTACCGATGTAATACAGGGTATTCTGAATGATAATGAACTCGATATGTTGATTCTTTCCATCATTTTAAAACCTCAGGAGATCTGGTGGAAAAGTGCGGCAATGGATATGGATGATCAGCATAAAAATTTAATCATAACGCGCGCTGGTGCTGTGGTTGAATTGTATGAACGACTGTTAAAAGCCGTCGTTCAATCTATAGAACAGCGTATTGAGAAACAAGCAAATGTAGAGACGATATGAGAAGTGATATGGTGATTAAGTGTTCCTATGCAGGAATGATGTACTCGAACGATTTTCAATTGTGGTATACTTATTTTAGCCGGAGACTAAAAATGGGTTGGAGTCCTCAGGATCTTTCTTTTTTATTAGGTAAGCCTGATCATGCTTATCTGGATTTTGAAAAACTATTTGAGGTTCCTAAATTTTTATTATCTGAATCTATTTTACTGGATCGCATTTATGCTTGTTCGGAAGTTGTTCCGATGGAATTTTATCGCGAACGGTATGAAGCATCAACAGAGCGTATTGTTCGTGTTAAATTAGTAGAAGATGAAGTTAAATGGAATTACAAGATTGATATTCCATGGACTTTTCAGCGCGGAGAGCATTATCCCGTCCCTCCTTTGCTATCTTTGGAAGAGTGGAAACCTGAGATTAATGTGCTTATGGAATCGGATGCGATGATTCATGTGCGCTCTAGATTGGAAGCGTTGTTGGCGGGAAGTGGATTTGAGGGCGGAAAATCTTCATGGGAATTATTTCAAAAGGTACGATTTAATGGGTCTTCTAAATTGATTATCTATCCGAGACACTTGAAAAACTGTTTATATCAAATGATTCAGAAGGGGAAAATAGTTGTTCGCAATGTGGATGATCGTTATTCTTTTAGTACTGTGAGTTAATTATCTGTGGTTTTTGCCAGATATTTTAATAGTATATTATGTTTACGTAAAGCTGTAGCATTTATCTAGTTGGTAGCGTTATCTTTATACTAACAATATATAAACTATGACAAAAAAATTTTTTTATAGTGCCGCTGTTCTGGCATTAATTCATAGCTGTGCAAAAGATAGCGGTACACCAGATCCTGACTTTTCGAAAAATGTTCAAGAGAAATTAGTTGGTTATGTTTGGCGGCCTATCATTGGTGAGACGGCAGAAAAGGATAATATTACCAATTACAAGCCGGATGACTGTGAAATGGATAATGGTTACCGTTTTGTGCTCCAAGAGAAGTCAAATCAATTGAATCTGGATAGAGGAGTGAAGGTGTGTGAGGTAAATGAAGGTGCTTTTGAAAAGTTTACTTTTAAGGATAAAAATAATATAAGCTTTACTTTTAATAAAGAAAACGGAGCAATTAAATTTGAAAATCAGGATAAGTATTCTTCTTACACGGTTGCGATAAATGGTGATAAGTTGGTGTTAACAAGTCAGAATAATAATCCTGTTGCCAATGTTATTCCTATGAAATATTATTTTAAAGGGGTGAAAAAGTAATCCATTTTGTATTTGTTGATTTTAAGATAGCGTTCAATGGATCGCGTAATTATCCTTATACTAACGATTAAAAATTATGATTAGAAAAATATATTGTAGCATTGCTATTTTGACTTTATTTAGCAGTTGTGGTAAAGATAGTGGTACGCCGGATCCAGACTTTTCGAAAGATATTCAAGTTCGTTTGCGGGCATATGTGTGGCATCCTGTTGTAGGGAACGTGAAGGAAACCGATTATGATCTAGATGACTGCGAAATGGATAACAGTTACCGTTTTGTATTTCAGGAAAAGTCAAATCAATTGAATTTGGATAAAGGAGTGAAGATCTGTGAGGCGAATAAAGGAGCTTTTGAAAAGTTTACTTTTAAGGATAAAAATAATATAAGCTTTACTTTTAATAAAGAGAACGGAGCAATTAAATTTGAAAATCAGGATAAGTATTCTTCTTACGCGGTTGCGATAAATGGTGATAAGTTGGTGTTAACGAGTCAGAATAATAATCCTGCGGCTTTTGTTGTTCCCGTGAAATATTATTTTAAAGGGGTGAAAGCTCCATAATTTCGTAGATGTTGATTGCGAGGTTTATAGTGTGCTTGTTTCTTTAAAAATTATTAAGAACAACAAAGGGCTTAAAATCTTCTAAGAGTCAGCGTTTATTTATCGTATTTGGACCATGTTTTTTCTTTGCAACAGGTTTATACACTCCATAAAAAAGGACGATCAAAATCGTCCTTTTTTATGGAGTGTATTTTTAGTGTTATTATCATGATGAATTACTGATTATTAATGCTAAAACGTTAATTTAGTGTTTTACAAACCGACCAATGGTCTTTTTTATATATTCTTAAATGAAACTTAGCAGTATATTTTTTAGCGGAATGATTTTTCTAGCCATTCCAAGCTTACAGGGACAACAGGCACCCTATAAAAACAGTAAAACTCCTACCGAAAAAAGGGTTCAGGATTTATTGGGAAGAATGACAAAGGAGGAAAAAGTTGGTCAATTGTCGAAATTGTTGGGTTGGGAGATGTATGAGAAGGGTGCCAAAGGTGTTGGTGTAAGTGCTAAACTGAAAAAAGCGGTTCAGGATCAACATATTGGATTGCTCTGGGCAACCTTGCGCGCTGACCCCTGGACTCAAAAAACATTATTAAACGGTTTGAGTCCAGTAGAAGCGGCACGAGCTACAAATGCGATTCAACGCTATATGTTGGATAGTACCCGTTTAGGTATTCCTTTGTTGTTATCTGAAGAGGCTCCGCATGGTCATATGGCTATAGGTGCTACTGTTTTTCCTACAGCAATTGGTCAAGCAAGTACTTGGAATCCAGTTTTAATTGAACAGATGGCGGCTACGATTGCAAAGGAAACTTACGCTGTAGGTGGAAAAAATGGTTATGGTCCTGTATTGGATCTAGCACGTGATCCACGGTGGTCACGAACAGAAGAGACTTATGGTGAAGATGCGTACTTGATCGGGCAGATGGGAAGGGCGATGGTGAGGGGCTTCCAAGGCGATGTCATTGGGAAAGAAGATAAAATAATTGGTACACTTAAACACTTTGTTGCCTACGCTGTTCCTGAAGGTGGTCATAATGGTGAAGGTGTTTCTGTCGGTGAAAGAGCAATGCGTCACCATTATCTGTATCCTTTTGAACAAGCTGTTCGCGCAGGAGCAGGTTCTGTGATGACGGCTTATAACAGTATTGATGGTATTCCTTGTTCTGCAAATCCCTGGCTACTGAAAGATGTATTGCGTAAAGATTGGGGATTTAACGGTTTTGTTGTATCCGATTTATTAAGTATTTCTGGTTTAAACGGAGGACACGCTACAGCTTCTACTGCCGCAGAGGGAGCTTCACAAAGTATACATGCCGGTCTTGATGTAGATTTGAGCGGTACAGGATATGGTGCTAACTTATTGGAGGCGGTCAATAGTGGTCTTGTAGAAACTTCAGTTCTTGATACTGCTGTGGCACGTGTACTACGTATGAAATTTAAACTGGGTTTATTTGACCGTCCTTTTGTGGATGAAAAACTGGTTGCAAAAAAGGTTGCTACTGTTGAAAATGTGACTATAGCACGTAAAGTAGCTCAGGAGTCTATCGTATTGCTTAAAAATGAAGGAGATTTATTGCCTCTGAAGAAAACGGTTAAACGTATTGCAGTTGTTGGTCCTAATGCAGATAATGCGTATAATCAACTGGGAGATTATACTGCTCCGCAGGCCGATGGTAAAGTGAAAACGGTACTGGCTGGTATTCGTGCTGCGGTAGGTAAAGGTACACAGATTGATTATGTGAAGGGTTGTGCTATTCGTGATACTTTAAATAGTAATATCCAAGATGCGGTTGCCGCAGCAAAATTGTCGGATGTGGTTGTCGTGGTATTAGGAGGTTCTAGTGCGCGTGATTTTAAAACAACTTATCAAGCTACGGGTGCCGCCAATGTGGATATCAACGCTGTCAGTGATATGGAAAGTGGCGAGGGTTTTGACCGCGTCTCTTTGGATATGATGGGGCATCAGTTGCAATTATTGCAGGCTTTGGAGAAAACAGGTAAACCTATTGTTCTTGTAACAATTATGGGAAGACCTCTGAATCTGAATTGGGCGGCCGCACATATCCCCGCTATTGTGAATGCCTGGTACCCTGGGCAGGAGGGTGGACTTGCGATAGCTGACGTTCTTTTCGGAGATTATAATCCTGCTGGACGTATGCCTATTTCAGTACCTCGTTCTGTAGGACAGTTACCCATTCATTATAACCATAACAAACCTAAGCATCATGATTATGTAGAAATGTCTGCAAAGCCTTTATATGCTTTTGGTCATGGTTTGAGCTACAGTAAATTTGAATATGCTAATCTTGTTGTTGATGTGAAGGAAAGTGCAGAAGATTTTGCGTGTACGGTTTCTTTTGATGTGGAAAACAAAGGGCTGTTAAACGGTGATGAGGTGGCTCAGCTATATGTTGTGGATGAGGTTAGTTCGGTGGTTACAGCTATCAAACAATTGAAAAGATTTGAGCGTAAGTCCATTGGAGCAGGAAAACGTGAAAGGGTCTCTTTTCAATTGACGAAGGAGGATCTTAAACTTTGGGCTGTGGATAACCGGTGGAAAACTGAGAAAGGAAAATTTAAATTACTGATCGGTGCGGGATCTGATGATGTGCGACTGGAAGGTACATTGGAATTGAAGAACGACTATTTGTAGGAAGAGTAGTACGTTCGAAAGGTATGCTGCACACGCATTGAATCTTTAATGATCCTACTCACTTAGGATATAAAATAAAACTGGGGCTGTCTATTTATAGACAACCCCAGTTTTATTTTAATACAATGTGCTTAATGCTTTTTCGATTCCATGTGTAGCTGATATGTATCAAACCTTCATCATCTTGTATTATTGTCGGGTAGGAGTATTCATCTCCCTTTTTACCATCTTCTAAGATCAATGCATCTTTCCAATTCAGACCGTCTTTAGATAATGCCACGCGTAGTTTCGTACGTCCTTCCCACCAATCTTTTCCGGCAAGATCGGGATTATAGACGATCATAAATTGTCCGTTTTTTAGACATATTGCGTCTGTTGCCGCATTTGGATTGAGCAAGTTTGTCGCTTGCCAAGGTTGCCACGTCTGCCCATCATCATTGGAAAATGAACTCATGACTTTATTCTCTTTACTGCGGCATAAAACCTGAATGTTTCCGTTTTTATGTTTTACTATACTAGGTTGGATAACCTGAACTGGGCTTGCATGGTTAATGTTAACAATTGACCATGTGTTACCTCTATCTGCGCTGATCTCTAAATGAGCTTTCCAAATTTCGTCTTTTGACTCGGTGCTTGAAGGGGAAAGGATAGTACCATTTTTTAGGGTGATGGGTTTATTTTTGATGGGACCTAAAATGTTTTGGGGTAATGCTTTCGCTGTTGACCAGGTATTGCCTTTATCTAGCGAATATTTGTAATAACCTTTCCATTCTCTAGGATTAGGTCCTATTTTATAATAAAGATATAAGCTGTCCGATGCTGGATGTTGATAAAATACGGGGTTCCATGTTGGATAGCGTATGTCTCCAAGGACTCCATCGGCAACTTGCACAGGGTGCTGCCATTTACCATTAATATAATGTGAAGTCCAGATAACAACATCGGGATTGGATTCATGTGTGCCTCCAAACCAGGCGGCAATTAGGCTATCTTTTCCAATTTGTTCTATAGTGGAGGCGTGGCACTGTTTGAAAGGTACCTGACCTTCGTTAAAAATCTGAGTTGATGTTAATAGTGCTGGTTTATAATTATTGCAAGAAGAAAGTATAGTTAGTATGATAATCGAAAAGAAGAATAGTTTGTTCATAAATTCATCTGTAGAAAAATTAATTGTAAAATTTAGTGTCAGATGAATTTTTGATTTTTTCAAAGTTTGATATCCAAATTTGGAAGCTTCTTCTTAAGTTGCCTCATATATTATCTTCCACTATAAAAATAATTAAGTGGAGTGCCGGTACTAAAAGTGCCGGCACTCTACCTTATTATTTCTGTTGAGCCCACCAAAGAGGGGTTAATACTTTATCAGCACCTCCTAATAATGTAACAGCATTATTGTATTCAACACCGTCAGCTTCTCTAAATGAAGAAGGATAAGGTAATCTTTGTGGAAAAAATTTAATGTTACTAGTCATATAATTTCCTGAGTTTAGATCAGGTAAATTAGTCAACGGATTTTCAATTGCCGGATTTTCAAAGAAAGGTAATCCTAATCTTCTTTGATCATTCCATCCTTCTAAAGGTAACCAAGGTAGATTTGCAATAAATTTCTGCGTTATTATTTTTGTTAAGATATCATTTCTAACAGTTCCATTTTTGTAAATATTATTGATAGGATAGTTGATATTTACTGTTCCTGTTGTACCTGTGTAACCATCAACATAATTCATCTGATGCGTATTTCCAGGCTCGGTGGTATGCGTAAATTTTACAGATGTTCCTACTCGATTGAAATCTGATGAATTTAGGTATTCGCTTGCAAATTGTGATACACCCCAGTATGCAAAATTAGCCTTAATTCCATCTTCATATGCTATTTGAGCAGAAGTCCCAGTATTCCACCCCTTAACTGATGCTTCCGCTAGCAAAAAATAGGTTTCCCAATTAGCAAAAAAGATTCGACTGCTAGCACTTGCTCTAAACTGCTGACTTAATGCGGGTACTTTTCCAACTAAAGTACTTCTTAATCTATTATTGGAGCCTTTAGCTCCCCAGTCTCCAAGAGAAAATGCGTTCCAGGTATATTTTGTATTGACAGCAATTTTTGTTGAGCCATTAATTAAAGTGTCTACATTTGTTTTAGCATCTTCAGTCCACGAAGGATACATTGAATAATTACTATTTGTTAAATCGCCAGGAATATAAAATGCTTTATATGCTCTTGGATCAATTTTATTAGGAAGACCATCTAGCCAATATCCAGCCGAAGGATCGTTAGTCAGTGTTGTAAATTGATTTGCATACCTTTTTCCAATATATTTTTCGTCTTTAATGGCACTTGTCATAGTACTTGAGATTTGTACTTCTGATTTAATTCCTCCAAGTCCAATAAAAAGGTTGTTGAGTGTAGCTGAAAGTGTTTGCGAATTCCATTCTCGACTCATAACACCAGTTAATGCATCCCATCCCGGTCTTTCTGCAACTGTAAAATTTTGATCAGTTGTTGTAATGAATCGTTTTGTAGCAACTGCAGATTCAAATTCAGTCTTTGCTTTGGCGGCATCGACTTCAGATAAGCGCATGGCTAAACGCATACGCATAGAATTCGCATAACGAACCCAATTATCATATTTAAACCCATAAACACGATCGAATTTTGAGAAATCAGCTGGTATTACTATTTTTTCATCAATTTTTGAAATAGCATCTTTTAACTCATCAAAGAGAAAATAATAAACTTCTTTTACTGAATTAGTTTTAGGATTAACACCTTTAAAACCTTCAATTGGAATTGGTCCAAAATTGTCAGTTAACTCACTCATTAAGTAGACTTTCCAAATTCTTGAAATCTGAACCATGTTATTGGTATATTCTTTTGCAGTGCCTTTGGCAATTTGTTCTTCACCAATAATAATACCAGTGCTTACACTATTTAACCATTCTGCTGAATAGCGCCAATATTCTCTTGACCAATCATCATTAACAGTTCCCAGTGCTAATCCGTTTGTCATGTGCTGTCTTCCAGCTGTCTTCCAATCTAATACAAAGATACGTTCTGCAATATTTGGATCTTGTTGTGCTCCAGTAATAGAATTATTAAGGAAATATTCTACTTGAACTTGGTTTTCATTTGCTGCCGTTGGACTTGTGTTTATTTCCTCAAATTTATTACATGAGACAAAACTTCCAGCAAGTAAAATAGCTATGCTAAGTTTTGAAAATATATTTTTCATAATATTGAATATTAAAATCCTAGTGTTAAATTGATAAAGTAAGATCTTGAAGTAGGTGTTGAAAAGTTTTCAAACCCTGTTGCATTGGAATTAATTGAGAATACTGATTCAGGATCAATACCGTTTGCATAACTCTTGATCATCCATACGTTGTTTACAGTGAAACTAACTTTTGCTCTTTGTAATATACTGCTTTTTAATATGTTAGAGGGAATGTTGTAACTTAGGTTGATGTTTCTAAGTCTTATATTGGTTGCATCGTATAAATTAGCTTCACTGATACCCATATTCCCAGATGTTGCTACTTGTGTCCAATATTGTTGAGGAGTTACAGATTTATCATTAACTACATATCCGTCTCCTTGTTTAATAACCCCACCAACAACCATGTTGTCCCGTTTACCATCAACAACTGTTGACGCGGCACTTCCATTTGCCTGTAGATTGACGTTTGTTCCCGAAAAGAATTCTCCGCCAAATCGACCATCAATTTGAAAACTTAATCCTATATTTTTATAAGAAAAGTTGTTGGTCCATCCCGCCAAAGCTTTAGGTGCCTGATTTCCGATTAATTGAATCTCTGTTGCTTGAGGTAATCCATTTCCATTTAATAAAAGCTGACCATTATATTGACTAGAAGCATCTTCCACACGTACAAATTTAGTTCCATAAATATCGCCATATAGTCCTCCCTCAACTGCTCGAATAGCAAGATTATCAAAACCTCCTAAAGGATAGGTTTTGGATTGTTCTGTTAGACTAACGATCTTATTTTTATTTCTAGAAAAATTAATACTCGTTGTCCAATTTAATTTATCTGGATCTGTTAATATTCGACCATCCATTACGATTTCGATCCCTTGATTTTGAATGTTTCCAGCATTGATTTTTTCCGATTCATAACCACTTTGTGGATTCATAGGTAAATCGATCAATTGATTTGTTGCGTTGGTCTTATACCAAGCAAAATCTAATCCTAACCTACTATTAAAGAATCTTGTGTCAAAGCCAAATTCCAGAGTCTTGATTAATTCACTAACAATGTCCGGATTATATTTAATTTTATTTCTACTGGCAGTTGTATTACCATTTGGATCTTTTCCAATGTTATAAACATTATATAATTGATATGCTGGTAAATCATTACCAACAGCAGCATAAGATCCTCTTATTTTCGCAAAACTTAACCAATTTGGAAGACTTCCTCCATTTTTTGTAATCATGTCTGAGAGAACAAATGATGTACTTACAGATGGATAAAAGAATGAACGATTATTTAACCCTAATGCTGAAGACCAGTCATTTCTTCCTGTAAAATTTATGAACCAGTATCCATCATAGTTAATTTCTCCTGATGCATATACTGAATTTATTTGTTTTCTATAGAATGATTCATCTACTGAAGGATTTGATTTACTATTTCTAATATAAAATAGATCAGGAACTTCTAAATCACCGGCATTTGCATCAATTCCAGTTGATTTGGTTTTCATGATTTGTCCAAATAGAGATAAGGCCCCTCCCCATTTTCCAAATAAGTCATCTTTTCTTGCGTTTAATGCAACTGTATAGTTGTTCTCAAAGAACGTATTTTTTCCTAATGAATATTGACCCGTTGTAGCTAGTGGACTTCCTGAGTAAGTTTTATTTGAATAATTTGTAGTATATTGATCGCTACCAAAACGAGCTTCGGCATCTAACCAATCCGTGATTTTATATTTTAAATTTCCATTCATAATGAATCGATCACGAACATCTTCATTCAATTTGTATTTCGCTAACCAGTAGGGGTTTGTTGAGTTACTCGTACCATACCACAGCATTTTTCCTTGATCGTTAACAGCGTCTTTAAAATCTAAAATATTCAATGATCTTGGCATTCTAAATAAAGTTGCATAGGCATTTGAATTATTTTGACCAGATAATGGACGGTTTTTCGCATTGGAATTCATGTACTGGACTTTCACATCTGTTACCCATCTTTTATTTGCTCCAAAAGAAGAATTTACCTTCGTCATTAAATTTATTCTTTCAAATGAAGATCCAGGAATCTTACTTTGATCATTTAAGTAAGTTGCAGAAGAATAGATACTAGTTTCTTCAAATTGTTGTTGGAACGATACATTTTGTGTATGATTAACTCCCGTTTTGAAGAAGTTGTTAATATTGTCGTAGGATTTATCAATTGGTGCTCCCCAATTATCTGTACTTGTAGGAATTAATGCCCCATCTCTTCCTTGACCAAACGAGCTTTGAATTTCAGGGATTAAAAACAATCTCTCTAAACCTAAAGTTGATGAATAAGTAATACCCGTACCCTTTTGTGCTTTTCCTGACTTCGTTGTGATTACAATTGCCCCATTTCCTGCTCTGGATCCATATAATGCTGAAGCGGCACCTGATTTTAATACCGACATTGTTGCAATATCTTCAGGATTAATGTCCCCTAAGCCACTTCCCATATCTGTACCTGGATTCCAAAAATCATTATTTTTGGCTCCTAAAAAATTATTAAGTGGCACACCATCTACAATTATTAATGGTTGATTATCTCCTGTTAAAGAGTTATTTCCTCTCAATGTTAATTTAGTTGAGGAAGCTGGTCCGTTAGAACCCTTGATAACCTGTAGACCTGACACTTTTCCAACTAAAGCATTAGCGATATTGTTTTCCTTTGCATCAGTTATCTGCTCTGCTTTAACTTCTTGAAAAGAATAGCCAAGTGTTTTCTTTTCACGCTTTACACCCATTGCGGTTACGACAACTTCATCTAATGCTGAAGCATCTTCAGTTAAAGTAGTATTAATCGTTTTAGTTGATCCAACTACAATTTCTGTTGACTTGTACCCAATATTGGAAAAACGTAAAGTTTCGCCTTGTGAGGCTTGAATTGTAAAACTACCATTTGTGTCCGTCTGTGTTCCGCGAGCTGTTCCTTTGACAGAAACTGTTACACCGGCGACTGGTCCTTTTGCATCTGTTACTCTCCCGGTAATAGATTGCTGTGCGAAAAGGGAGGATGCACTAAATAAGGTGCATAATGCCAATCCCGCACTTTTTTTGTAAAAATAACTCATAATAAATGGTTTATAAGTGTGATTAGTTTGTGTGAAAAAGTGTTTGTATAAAATTGTCTATAATAAAGGCTGAAGTTCCTAGACTCTGTGCCTGTTTATTTGTATCAGATATTTTTAGCTGTGTAGCCTGTGCTAATCGTGGAATACAAAATTCGTTGATTGCTGTTTGGATTTGAGGCATTAAAATGTTTCCTGCCCGAGCTCCTCTACCACTGATGATGATAGCTTCAGGATTGAGGATATGAATTAATGTCGCTATTCCTTTTCCTAGCATATAACCTATTTTTCCAAGATTGGCGACAGCTAATTGATCGCCATTTAGGGCACTTTCTAAGAGTGCATCACCCTGAGCTAAGAGGTTATTGTGTTGGTCACCTTCTAAGCTCGATTTTTCTCCTGCATTAATTGCTGTCTGTACGTTTTTTACTGCGGCGGTTAGGGAAGCTTCTACTTCGAGACAGCCTTTTTTTCCGCAAGAACATAATTCGTTACTGTCACTGAGTGGGATATGACTAAATTCGCCAGCGTAACCACTTGATCCTTTGAATATTTGATCGTTAACGATCATACCCAAACCCACACCCCAATTGAGATTAATGACTAAAGAACTTTTTATATTTTTAGCAGCACCAAATTTTTGTTCTGAAAAAGCAATACAGGTGGAGTCATTTTCAATGATCGTTGGAATTTTAAAATGATCGGATATGTGCTTTTTAATATGATATAGCTTTGATTGTTTATCATATGAATCATTAATACCTTTCTCTGTATCAACGAAGCCAGGCATACTAATGCCTATACCTAAGAAATCGGTAACAGGAATTTTTGATTCAACAATGATGGCTTCTGTTAGACTGATAATTGTCTCTAAAGCTTTATTGCTATTTTTTAAAGGATTATAGTTGTCGACATTTTCTGCAATCACGTTATTTTCTAGATCAAATATGTAAATGGAAGTGTAGAATTGGTCTAATGCTATAACTAAAGTATAAGTGTTTAAATTGTTATTTATTTTAAATTGAATAGCTCTTCTTCCACCAGTAGATGCTGCAAGGTCATTACCTTCAATTAAATTCATTTCCAGTAATGAGTTTACTGACTTTGTAATGAGTGGAATACTCTTATTAAATGTCTTACTCAACTGCGCAATCGATTGCAGTTTTTGAAAGTATATTGCTTTTATAATCTGGTTATTCATAATTGGATTGGTTTTCCGTAATAGTAAAGTTACAGTTATATTATTAAGATGCAAATACTTTTTACTTTTTTTTAATAAGTATATTTTCTTAATAACGGGAATTAATATTATTTTAATCTCTTTAAGATATTTTGATTAAGATTTCAATATTTTGTAAGGAATAAAATGGGGAATTTAAAATTTTTGAGAGATTTTATTATTTTAAAACTATTCTTTGAGAAGTGATATAAGTTTCGAAAAATTGTAACAGGATTCGGAGAGAAGGGCAAAAAAAAACCTACTGCAGGATCAGATGCAGTAGGTTTTATGTAGTTATTTATTGTTAAACCTTATTTCGATTTTAATTGAATAACGGTAGCATAGTTTAATTTTGTGCTCGGATTCTTAACAACAATTTGATTTTCTTTTTGTGTCCATTTCAATTTTCCTGTGTGACCTAAGATACTCATGTCTTTAATTTTGAAATTCTGTGGAACGTTGAACGTAAACTCAGTTGGTTGTTTATAGCTGTCGCCTTCTACAATATGGAAAACATTGACGGTCTTGCCGTCCTTACTTCTGGTATAGTAGTAATCTCCTTCGTGATAGGGAGCGACTGGACGGGTAGCATATATTGCGCCTTCGTTGATCTGTATCCATGATGCTAATTCTTTTAATCTGTCATACGCCGCTTGGTCGTAGTCCCCATTTGGTCCAGGCGCGATGTTCATTAAATAATTGCCTCCTCGTGCGATAATTTTGATCAAAGTTTCTACAATTTTTTTAGTGGGCTTGTACTGATCATTAGGAACATAACTAAAAGAGTTACCCATGGTGATGCAACTCTCCCACGGGATGTCTAATGTGTGTTCTGGGATGGCCTGTTCCGGCGTGACATAATTTTCCCACTTCCCCGGTACAGTACGGTCGACGACAATGATGCCCGGCTGGTTCTTCCGCGCCATATTACCGATACGGTCCATATCTATATCTTGTTCTACCTTAATGGTTCGTTGCCAGTCAACAGATTGATCAATGGTTTTGAACGGTCTTACCCAACCGCCGTCTAGCCATAAAATATCCACTTTTCCATATTCAGAGGTCAATTCGTTCAATTGGTTGTAGGTATAGTTTTTAAACTTCTCCCATCTTTCAGGATGTTTTTGCGGATCGTAATTCACGTTACGGTCTTTAGGTGGAAAATAGTTCCACCAATAAAAATCGGTATGCCAATCAGGTTTCGAAAAATAAGCTCCTATTTTAAAGCCATCGTTTCGGAAGGAATTGAAAATTTCTTTTGTGATATTGGCTTTCGGATTTTTTGAAAATGGTGTATTGGGAGAGGTAACTTTGTAGTCAGACTCTTTCGTGTCAAACATGGCAAATCCATCGTGGTGCTTTGTGGTAAATACAACATATTTCATCCCGGCAGCTTTTGTGGCATCGGCCCATTTTTTAGGATCGAAATCTGTTGGATTGAATGTTTTTTGTAAATTTTCGTAATTCTTTACATAATCATAATAGTTCTTTCCATGTTCCGGTTTACGTTGTGTCCAACCTTCATCTTCCGGACATAAGCTCCAGCTTTCGACAATACCCCATTGACTGTACGTGCCCCAGTGCATAAAAAGTCCGAATTTCATGTCCTGCCATTGTTCAAGGTTTTCAATAACTAATGGGTCGGTTGGTTTTTGGTAACCAGAAGATACATTATGGGCCTGACCAAAACTATGTTGTCCTGCCCAAAGTAATGCTAGGGTAGGAATTAAGGTTTTTAATTTCATTTGGTTATAATTTGTTATTATAAAACGAAAGCCACTCACGTGGCTTTCGTTTTAAAGGTATAAAAAATTAGTTGACGTCCCAAAATATTTTGGTATCTCTCTTGTCCTTTGCTTTTACTGCTTCATAGTTTTCACTATTATTTGCTGTTTCTTCAGAAGGATAGTTTAATCGCATCGGCGGGTTTGCAAAATTTACTAATCCTGCAACAGGAAATGTCAATACAGGATAACCTGTTCTGCGCAATTCTGCCCAAGCTTGCTGTGCTTGAAGAAATCCATAATGAAGCCATTTTTGTGTTAATATTAATTCTAAATCTTTGTTAGAATTACCAGTAAATGAGATGGATGATTTATCAACGAAATTAGTAATGATATTTTCGCTAGGTTTTGTTTCTTTCTTCAGTTCGACATCATTTATACTGTTTAGATAATAATAAAAAGAAATAGATTGTTTTACCGCAGTATTATAAGCCTCTTTTGCTAAAGCTGCTGAACCCCATCTCAATTGTGCTTCCGCCTTTATGAAATTTGTCTCACTTGCAGAGAAAACAATGCCTGGTAATCTTTTATTATCAGCAAATGTGGTCGAATCCAAAACTGAATAAAGTGGGAAATTTTGTTCTACCTCAATTGAAGTGAAGGTAATTGGCATAGCCCTATATTCTTTATTTGCAATAAACTTTCCATCAACTGTTTTTCCAAATTTATCATAAAATACAGGAATGCGAGGATCTTGTGATGGTAACATCACTTTGTTTAACATATGGTCTGTCGCATAGTGATTAGGACCTTCAATCAATGCCTGTCTTAGTGTCGATGTGTTATTTGTCAGAGGAGCAAGTAAGATGTCTGCTTGATCTGGTTTGTAATTAGCATCATTATCACCGTCAGCAAGTGGGTATTGTGCTGGATTATTTAACATTTCCAAAATTTCAGTTCTTGCTTTTGCCTCATCAACATTTGAAATTCTCATCAATAAACGTAATCTCAATGAATTTGTATATTTTCTCCATTTTGTGATATTACCTTTATTGAGAATATCATATTTACTGAATTCAGGTGTTGACTTTGCAGATTCAAAATAAGTGTTTATTTCTTTTAAATCTGCAATAAATTGATAATATAATTCTTTTTGCTCATCAAATTTGGGCAATTTGATCTCATTTGTGAATGGTAGACTTCCAGCTTCACTAAATGGGATATCTCCAAAATTGTCAATTAGTTTAGAAGCTTCATCATACATCACAACTTTAGCGGCCTGAAGAATTATTTTCGAATTGGGTTGTTCAGTTTCTGGAAGAGCTGTATAAGCTTTTTCCATAGAACGATATATTCCTAATACACCTGGAGCATAAAAATCGGTCCAATATTGATAAGAATAGCTATCACTAGGTTGGTACATAGAGTTAGACGGTGTGAAAGATGCCGTCTGTGTATAAATTGCTTGATTAGACAATATGAATGTACGATAATGCCAGTATGATGGTCTTACGCGATCATTATTTAATAATTCAGCGAAGAAAGCCGAAATACTTGCTTTTTCTGTCGCATCAGGATTTTGGAATTTCTCTTCCAGTTGTTTTTTACATCCTATCAATGATGAGAAGATTGTAGCAACTGTAAATATAGTAATGAGTATTTTTTTCATGATTCTTAAGATTTAGAGTTAAAAGTTTGCATTTAATGAAAATCCGAAACTTCTTGTCGCCGCTGATGAACCAACATCAACTCCTTGTGACCACCATGCATTTCCTACAGGTGCTTCCGGGTCTAGATTTTCTAAAGTTCTGTAGATATAAAATAAATTTCTACCGATTAATGAAAATCTAAGATTGTTCATTTTTATTCTTTTTGTAAAGCTATCAGGAATACGGTAACCAATGGATAACTCTCTCAGCTTAATGAAATCATTGTCATATACTGCCCCTTTTTCAGACCAAGAGTCATCACCCCAGTTAAATGTATTGAAGTAGTATTCTGCTCCACTGAGATTGACGTCATTAGTTTTACCTGTATTGGCATTAACTCCTGGCAGAGTAACTCCAGTTTCTCTATATGGAAGGGTGTTCTCATACAGCCCGGAAGCCATTCCGTATTTTAAATTCTCAGAAACCATTTTACCACCGAAGCGATAATCAGCTGTAAAATCTAACATGAAGTTTTTATATGTAAATGTGTTTGTCCATCCGCCAATTGCTTTAGGCATAATGTTGCCAACCATTTTATATTTGGATTTGTCCATTACATAATAACCTTCATCTGAAATCAAATTATTACCATGATCATCTTTTGCGATATCGTAGACATAGATATTACCCAATTTTTCTCCTGCTTTTGCTGTTATCTTTAATGAATTAGCATCAGCACTATAGAAAACAAGTTCATTGACACCAGCCATTAATTCCTTTACTCTGGAATTGTTGAATGAATAGTTCAATCTCGAGGTCCACGTAAAGTTTTCATTTTGGATCGGTGTACCGTTTAAAGAAAGTTCTAAACCATTATTAGCTATCTTTCCGATATTTAAAATTTGAGAAGTAGCACCTGTAGAAGCTGGAGATGTCAATCCAAGAATTTGATTCTCGATGTAATTATTGTAGTAACTCACATCTAAACCTAATCTATTTTTTAAGAATTTTAATTCCAGACCAAACTCCATTTCATATTTTCGTTCAGGTCTAAGGTCTAAATTCCCGTATCTATTTTTATAGGTTAATGCTGGTATTGCTCCATTAACTGTTAATAATGGACCTTGCATATAAGCGATATTGGCTTCATAGATCGCCGCATCATTCCCTACTATACCATATGATGCACGAAGTTTACCATATGAGAATTTATCAGACTTCATATTGAAAGCATCACTGAAGATAAAACTTCCGCTAACAGAACCATATTGATAGTTATTGTTTTGAACAGGTAGCGTAGAAGAATATTCTGAACGATAAGTACCATCAAGATATAGATAACCTTTGTAACCCACATTTAATGATCCAAAATAGGCGTATTTTAACATCTCCTTGCGGCTGTTAGTTGTTAATGGTTGGACTAAACTGTTGCTTAGACTGAACCAGTTTTCTGTAACCAAACCAGCGTCCGTACTTGAAGATTGATCATCATAGTTTTCCGAACGAGATTGGAAACCAACGCTTGCAGTATAGTCAAAATCTTGATTGATTTTGTTGCTGTATGTCAACATGGCATCACCATACAAGATAGAATAAGCTCCTTTTGTTGTTGCATATCCACCTGTACTTCTGTCAGGAAGATTGTACACGGTTGCATTTTCATTATACTGTTTGTTTGTACTCGTAGCAGATGTAAAGTCATTACCAATTCTTCCACGGAATTTTAAATGATTGACAATATCCCAATTTAATGTAGCGCTTGTTAAGAGGCGATTTTCAGTTTCATCGTAGCTGTTTTTGTACTGATTCCAGAAGTAATCCAACAGATTGGACGCCCTCATGGTATAGGTGAAATCTTCTGGTCGACCCGTTCCAAATTTAGAGTACTTATAACCATCAGAAGTTTGGTATGCATTTTTCATTGCTGCCATATCTTCAGTTCTGCTGAAAAACCCATCAAAGCTTCCCAAAACATTTCCAAGTAAATAGGTACGGTTGTGTGTGTTGGTATTGATATAGTTTGCAACGATATCTGTTGATATTTTGTCACTTAATTTAAGTGAACTGTTTAAGTTGAAGGTATTTTTATTTTGCTTGCTACCTGGACTTGTACTTTTGTAATCCATTCGGGTTGCACTTAAACGGTAGTTTAGTTTTTCGGTTTGATTGGATATACCAACGTTTGCTGTTGAATTGTAACCTTTATCAAAGACATCATAATAGTTGTTTTTTCGAGCCACATATGGTCTTACTTGTCCATCCCACCATAGTACATCCTCGCCTGTAAATTTTGGACCAAAACTGGCGTAAGATCTAAAATAAGGTCTTCTTCCTGATGGAGAATTTGGATCTGTGATCCAACCTTCGGCAGTTGCTCCATTTGTTGTATTAATTGTAGCATCATACCCAGGTCCATATTCATTTTGGAATTTTGGAAGAAATGCCGCTCTCTCCAAAGAACCGTTGTAATTGAAATCAACACCAAGCCCGCGGCCTTTAGTACCTTTTTTAGTGGTGATGACAATAACCCCACTTGCTGCATCTGAACCGTATAGTGCACTTGCTGCAGCTCCTTTTAAAATAGAAATATTATCAATGTCAGAAGGATTAATATCTAGCATTCCATTTCCACGGATACGCTGATCATTGTTGAAGTTGTTGTTGTTAGCTCCTGAGGCACCATTTTGTTGATCATTACGAATAATAATACCGTCGACTACATAAAGGGGTTGTCTTTGGTAGTTCAACGAGTTAATGCCACGGATCTGTACATTTACAGCACTTGCTGAACCGCCCGGTGCTGTTGTGATCTTAACACCTGGAGCTTTTCCGTACAATGCAGATCCAAAATTGGTATTTCCTGCTTTTGTAATTTCTTCTGATTTGATATTGCTGACCGCATACCCTAATGCTTTTGCATCACGTTTGATACCCATTGCTGTTACGACGACTTCGTCTAATGCAGAAGCATCTTGCGTTAATGTTACATTAATCGATTTAGTTGAGCCAACAGTAATTTCAGTAGTTTTGTATCCAATCGTTGTAAATCGCAAGATTTCTCCCTGTGAAGCCTGGATGGTAAAACTGCCGTTTGCAGTGGTTTGTGTAGCTCTTGAGGTTCCTTTTACGGTAACCGTTACGCCGGATACGGGCCCCGAAGCATCTTTTACTGTTCCGGTAATGGATTGCTGTGCGAATAAGGATGATGCACTGACTAAAGTGCATAACGCTAATCCTGCACTCTTTTTCTGAAAATAATTCATGAGTAATGATTTATAAGCTAATTAGTTTGTAGTTATAAGGGTTTGTAATGTGTTTTCTATAATAAAGGCAACAGTCCCAATACTTTGTGCCTGTTTATTTGTTTCTGATATTTTTAATTGTGTTGTGCTGGCCAATCTAGGTATGCAAAATTCATTTACTGCAGTCTGAATCTGAGGCATGAGTATGGCGCCAGCTTTGGCTCCCCGGCCACTGATGATGATGACTTCAGGGTTAAGGATATGGATTAATGTAGCAATGCCTTTTCCTAACATATAGCCAATTTTCCCAAGACTGGCAATAGCAAGCTGATCACCCTGTAATGCATTCTCCAGTAAAGCATCACCTTGTGCTAATAGGTTATTATATTGCTCGGCTTCTAAACTCGATTTTTCTCCGGCCTTTAAAGCATTTTGTACATCTTTTACTGCAGCGCTGAGCGATGCCTCTACTTCTAAACATCCTTTTTTTCCACAGGAACAAAGGGTGTTGCTATGGCTTAGTGGTATATGGCTAAATTCTCCTGCATAACCACTCGATCCTTTAAATATTTGACCGTTTACGATCATGCCTAATCCGACCCCCCAATTTAAATTGATGACTAACGCATTTGTTGTCTTTTGTGCGGCGCCAAATTTTTGTTCGGCAAAAGCAATGCAGGTGGAGTCGTTTTCAATAATCGTCGGAATTTTAAAATGATCAGTGATGTGTTTTTTTATGTGGTGTAGGTTACATTTTTTATCGTACGAATCATTAACGCCTTTTTGTGTGTTTACAAATCCGGGCATACTGACACCAGCCGCAATAAAATTGGCTAGTGGAATCTGTGACTTAGTAATAAGCTGATCAGCATAACTGATGATGTTTTGGAGTGCTTCTGACTCGCAAGAAAGGGGATTATATTGATCAGTAATCTGTTCAATTATTTTGTTTTCAAGATTATAAATGTAAATCGATGTATAATATTGATCAAGCGCAATAACTAACATATAATGAGAAAGGCTATTATTTAGCTTGAATTGAATAGCGCGTCTTCCTCCCGTTGATGTCGCAAAACCATTACCCTCAATGAGTTTCATTTCCAGTAAGGAATTTATTGATTTGGTAATAACCGGAATACTTTTATTAAAAGTTTTACTTAGCTGTGCAATTGATTGTGATTCCTGAAAGTAAAGTGCTTTTAAGATTTGGCTGTTCATCATTAATAATCTTCGTATTGTCGTATTGAAGGGGTAAAGAAAGCAAATTTCTTTGTAAAATCCATTACTTTATAATATTTATTAATAAGTATTAGGTTCTTTGTCTCATTTTATTAATAATTGGCAATTTAATTTGATTTATTTTTCAAAAGTTTTTTGGAATGTAACAGACGTAAAAAGCTCGCGGATCCTTTTACAGTTGTTATGCATACTTTATTGCTTCTACTTTCTTATGTTTTTGTTTGAGGTGATGATGAATAATATTGATTTTTTGTTTTTTTATTTAAAAAAACAAAAATCCGTGTTTATGCCATTTTAAATTAAATTGCGCGTAAAAGTGAATGGTAAAATTGTTATTTTTATGCCTTAAATAAACTATTTTATGAAACAGCGTTATTATTCACTTGACGTATTCCGAGGAGCTACAGTTGCTCTGATGATTATGGTCAATAACCCTGGAACATGGGCTCATATGTTCGCACCATTAAAACATGCCGGTTGGCATGGCTGTTCCCCAACAGATCTTGTTTTTCCTTTTTTTCTATTTGCAGTTGGTAATGCCATGTCTTTTGTTATTCCTCGACTTCAGGAAGCTGGAGATGCTGTATTCTGGAAGAAAGTTATCAAAAGAACGGTTTTGATTTTTGCTATTGGTTTATTCCTTAACTGGGCTCCGTTTGTGCAGTGGGACGGTGATACACTTGGTTTGAAACATTGGGTAAATCCAAATAATCCTGAAAAGGGCATCCGGATATTAGGTGTACTTCAGCGCATTGCTTTGGCGTATTGTTTTGCTTCTATTCTGGCTTATTACTTTAAAGAGAAGGCGTTGATCTGGATTTCTGCTGTTATGTTATTGGCTTATTGGGCTATTTGTGCTTTTGCTGGACAGGCAGGAGATCCTTATAGCCTTGCAGGTTGGTTTGGCACTCCGATTGATATACAGCTATTGGGAGTAGCTCATATTTATAAGGGAGAAGGTGTGCCTTTTGATCCTGAAGGCCTGATGAGTACATTACCGACTATTGTACAAGTCGTTTTCGGTTATCTTGCCGGTACTTATATCAAGAAGCAAGGGCAGGTAGATTGGTTATGGTCTAAGGTTCCTGAAAGTAAAGAGCCTCATTTCAAATTACTTTCAGGGTTATTTGTAACGGGGTTTATTCTGGTGGTTTTAGCATGGATCTGGTCATTAGGTTTTCCGATCAACAAAAAAATATGGACAAGTTCTTATGTACTGTACACAACGGGATTAGGAATTATGACCATCGGTGGAATGATCTGGTTTGTTGAAGTACAAGGTGTGAAAAATGGTTTGACTAAATTTTTTGATGTGTTTGGCAAAAACCCACTTTTTATCTTTGTGCTAAGTGGTGTTTTACCGCGATTGGTAGGGCTGATCCGTATTCCGGATGGGGTAGGAGATGATGGAACTGTTTTATACACCAACGCATTTACCTGGTTTTATACAACAATCTGCAAACCTTTACCAGGCCCACCAGAGGTCGGTTCTTTCTTTTACTCGTTATGCTTTTTGGCCTTGATGTGGGGTATATGCTATTACTTGGATAAAAAGAAAATCTATGTGAAAGTTTAAGGCATTCCTTATTAATGCAGAGCGAATTTTAAGTTTATTGTTATCAGGTGTTTTGTCCCTCAATTGATTTAAACTTTATGTAAATTACTAGGTGCCTATTAAAGTGGCAATTTAATATTACTGCGTTACTACTTAAATTTTAATCTTCATTTTCTTTGCAGATTAAAGTTTAAGTGCTACCTTTGCAGTCAATTAACAAAAATTTTTAACGCTTTAATATTATTTCAGAGATGTATTTAAGTAAAGAGTACAAAGCAGATATCTTCGCGGAATTTGCAGGTTCGGCAACGAACACAGGTTCTACAGAAGGACAAGTAGCTTTATTCACTAAGAGAATTGCTCACTTAACTGAGCATTTGAAAAAAAACAGAAAAGATTTTAACACACAACGTGCCCTACAAATGTTAGTAGGTAAACGTCGTTCATTATTAGCTTACCTGTACAAAACTGACATCAACCGTTACCGTGCGATCATTAAAGGTCTTGGTTTACGTGATATCATCAAATAAGCTTTTAGTTATAAAAACTTTAGAAAGCCGTCTCTTTGGAGATGGCTTTTTTTTTTGTCGCTAAATTTTGAAATGATGATTTTATGCTACTTATTATTATAAAACCACCTTCAATGGTTAAGGGTAGCATGATAATTACTGTCATAAATGCAACTTACGTCAGTTTGATTATAAATATTTTACCTTATCTTTGCGATGAAATTAAAATATTTTTAATATAGGTATGCTGCCAAAAGATGAAAAGCATATCGCAAATAACAACGAATGAGTTATAACGAAATCAAAACAGTAATTGATATGGGCAATGGCTCCCAGATCGAACTTTCTACTGGTAAATTGGCTAAACAGGCTGATGGTGCAGTAGTTTTAAAACAAGGTGATACGATGCTTTTAGCAACAGTCGTTTCTGCTAAAGAAGCGAAATCTGGAGTTGACTTTTTACCTTTGTCAGTAGATTACCAAGAGAAATACGCGGCTACAGGCCGTATTCCTGGCGGTTTCTTACGTCGTGAGGCGCGTTTGTCAGATTATGAGATCTTAATCTCTCGTTTGGTAGATAGAGCTTTACGTCCTTTATTCCCTGAAAACTATCATGCAGATACGCAAGTAATGATCTCTTTGATCTCTGCAGATAAAGATATTATGCCTGATGCATTAGCTGGTTTAGCGGCTTCTGCTGCTATTGCGGTTTCTGATATTCCTTTCAATGGACCTATTTCTGAGGTTCGCGTTGCTAAGATCGATGGCCAATTGGTGATTAACCCAAAAATGTCTGAATTAGAAAGAGCAACTTTAGAATTTATCGTAGCTGGTTCTGCTCAAGATATCGGTATGGTTGAAGGTGAGTGTAGTGAAATTTCTGAGGCTGAAATGGTAGAAGCAATTGCTTTTGCGCATGAGGCGATCAAAAAACAAGTTGCTGCTCAAGTTGAATTAGCAAATTTAGTCGGTAAAAATGTAAAACGTGAGTATAACCACGAGCCAACTAATGAGACTTTGAGAGCTGAAATTTTCAGTGCGACATACGATAAAGTATATGCTGTAGCAGCTTCTGCTTCTGCAAAACATGACCGTTCTGAAGCCTTCGCAAAAATTGCTGAAGAATTCAGAGCGACACTTCCAGAAGAATTGGATGAGGATACAAAATTCTTATTCAAAAAATATTTCCATGATGTACAATACGATGCAGTTCGTAATTTAGTATTGGACGAAGGAAAACGTCTTGATGGACGTGATGTACGTACTGTACGTCCAATCTGGTCAGAAGTAAATTATTTACCTGCGGCTCACGGTTCGGCTGTATTTACACGTGGTGAAACACAATCATTGACTTCTGTTACTTTAGGTGCTAAAGATGCAGAACAAATGATCGATGGTGCTTTCATCAACGGTTATAACAAATTTATCTTACACTACAATTTCCCGGCTTTCTCTACAGGTGAGGCTAGACCAAATAGAGGTCCAGGTCGTCGTGAAGTAGGTCACGGAAATTTAGCATTACGTTCATTGAAACGAGTATTGCCTGCTGATACTGAAAACCCTTACACGATCCGCGTTGTTTCTGATATTTTAGAATCTAACGGTTCTTCTTCAATGGCAACTGTTTGTGCTGGTACATTAGCATTATTAGATGCGGGTATTAAATTGAAGGCTCCAGTTTCTGGTATCGCTATGGGTTTAATCTCGGATGAGAAAACAGGTAAGTATGCAATTCTTTCAGATATTTTAGGTGATGAAGATCATTTAGGTGATATGGATTTTAAAGTAACGGGTACTGAAAAAGGTATTGTTGCTTGTCAAATGGACTTAAAGATCAATGGATTGAAATGGGAAGTTTTGACACAAGCTTTGGATCAAGCTAAAGAGGCTCGTCTTCATATCTTAGGTGAAATGAAGAAAACAATTTCTGAGCCACGTGAAGATTACAAACCTCATGCTCCTCGTATTGTTCAGATCATTATCGATAAAGAATTTATTGGTGCTATCATCGGTCCAGGTGGTAAAATTATCCAAGAAATGCAACGTGAAACTGGTGCTACTATTTCTATTGAAGAAGTAGACGGTAAAGGTATCGTTCAGATCTTTGCAGACAATAAAGCTGCTATTGATGATGCAAGTACACGTATTAAAAATATCGCGGCTAAACCTGAGGTAGGTGCTACTTACGAAGGTAAAGTGAAGTCTATTATGCCTTTTGGTGCTTTCGTTGAAATCATGCCAGGAAAAGATGGTTTATTACACATCTCTGAGATTGATTGGAAACGTTTTGAAACGATGGATGGAATCTTTACTGAAGGTGATAAAGTAACGGTTAAATTATTGGATATCGACAAACAAGGTAAATTGAAACTTTCTCGTAAAGCTTTATTGCCTCGTCCTCCTCGTGAAGATAAACCTGCTGCTGACGCAGCTCCACAAGCGTAAGTTTTAAAAACTTAATCATATAAAAAGCTCACTGAAAAGTGAGCTTTTTTTGCTAAAAAAAACAGGCTGTCTATTTGACAGCCTGTTTTCATTTGTTATAACATGATAACGGATTCTATTTTAGATACTTCTTTGTAATAATCAATTACTTCATCGGCATTATTGACAAAAGTCTCTACGGTGATGGACTTGTATTTACCACCTGATGATTCTTTTTCCGCGTATTTGGTGCTTGCATGCGTAAATACTTGTTTTACTTGCTCTATTTTCTCCAAATCGGCTTTTACAATGAATTTGAATTTGTACAAGGATGGAAATTGTTCTACAGCAATCAATTTTTCTTTGAAATTTGTATAGAAATCTTGCTGATTATTTCCGTCTTCAATATCTTGGATATTGATGTTGTTGTTTAATTCTGACATTTTTAATCTCCTTTTGTTGATTATTATCAAAAGCTATTCCATAAATAGTGGCCTGACAGACTTGCAGATTAATTGTCGACTGCAATAGGTCTATCCTGTGGCGTTTTACCCCAATTTTTGTTTGGTGTACTGCTCATTTCAATTTCGATTGTACCACCTTTTAGAACTTCTTCATAAGTGATAAATGATTTGGAATAAGATGCACCGTTGCGTTTGATACTTTTGATGTAGCTGTTTTTCTTCGCTTGGTTTTTAACCTGTATCGTTAACTGCCTATCATTTGGAAGGGTAATCGTAGCTTTTTCCATCATCGGTGATCCGAAAACATAGACACCGCTGATTGGATTTAATGGATACATACCCATTGCTGAAAACACATACCAAGCACTCATCTGTCCAGCATCGTCATTACCACACAAACCATTAGGTTTGCTTGTGTAAAATTCCATCATGGCTTTACGGGCAAGTGCAGAACCTTTCCAAGCTTCTCCTGCATATGCATACAGGTAAGGGACATGGTGATTGGGTTCATTGCCTTGAGCATATTGACCGATAAGACCAGTAATATCATTTGAAGCTTCTCCGCCCAGATCGGAAGACATTGTTGTGAACTCGTCAAGTTTCTTCAAGAAGTTTTTATCGCCTCCAAAAAGATTGATTAGGCCTTTTACATCTTGTGGAACTAACCAGGTGTATTGCCATGCATTACCCTCACAGTAATCGTTTTCACGGTGCTTAGCCATCAATGCGTTGAATGGTCTTCTAAACTCACCGTTAGCTTTTCTTCCCACAAAATGTCCTACTTCTTTATCAAAATATTGCTCATAAAGCTTATATCTCTTCTCAAAATATGCAGCATCTTCTGTTTTGCCTAATTTCACCGCCATTTTGTAAGCACTATAATCTGCAATAGCATATTCTAATGCCCAAGCTACAGATTCATGATCCATGCTGTCAATTGGAATATAAGTTAAGTCACGTACGAATTTTAAGCCGTTTTCATAACCCATTGCGGTGGTTTTTACTGCTTCCCAAGCCAATTCGTAATCTTTCTCATCTAAAATCCCTTTGATAACTGCATCAGCTACTACTGGTATTGCCGGTAATCCAACCATAGTATTGGTCTCATTACCTTGTAAATGCCATACCGGTAATTTTCCCTGTTGCTGATAAATCGCCAGCATGGTTTTAATAAAATCCTGATTGATCTTACGATCCTCCAGTAAATTCATTAAAGGGTGAAGTCCACGGTAAGTATCCCATAAAGAGAAGACGGTATGGTTGGTAAAATCCTGTTTTTCGTACACTTGTTTGTCTGTACCTAGATAATCACCATTTGCATCATTAAAGATGGTCGGTGCAAAATAGGTATGATACAATGCGGTATAAAAAATGGTTTTGGTATCTGCATCTCCTTCAAATTGAATTTTATTTAAAGTGCTGTTCCATTTGTCATTTGCCTGTTTCTTCGCATCTGCAAAATTCCAGTTCGGCATTTCCACCTGTATGTTTTCTAAAGCATTTGTCGTACTTACAGATGAAAGACCAACCTTCACTTCAATGGTTTTATTTTTTACAGCATCAAAAAATAAAGCAGCTTTAATAGCTTGACCTTTTACGGTAGAAGAACCTAATTTTTGACTGTTCTCCTCATAAAACTGCACTTTTTGGATAGGAACAGATGTTTTTAAAGCAAAATATACTTTTTGGTCACTTGCCCATCCTGAAGAAAAGCGGTATCCGACAAATGTGCTGTCATTGATTTGCTTAATGTACGAGTCTGTTGTTTTATCCCAGTTCATCTTAAAAGAAAGGTCGATGAATAAGTGGGCATTGTCCGATTTATTATAGACATACTGATGATAGCCAACACGCTCAGTTGCTGTTAGATTTGCCTGAACTTGGTAATCGTCTAATAGAACACTGTAAAATCCAGGCTGGGCTATTTCATTTTCTTTTTTAAAGCTAGATCCATAGCCGGTACCCATCTTGTTAAACTCTGCAGGTTTTAACTGTACTTTACCGTTTGCAGGTACAATCATAATATCATTAAGATCGCCAATACCGGTACCACTAAGATGTGTATGGGTAAAACCCAAAATTTCTTTGCTTTTATAATTGTAACCACTGCACCAGTCCCAGCCATTAAACTGATCCCAGGTCTGTGCAATCTGAGATGGACCTAATTGTACAGCTCCTAATGGTACATTGGCACCGACAAATACGTGTCCATGATCTTCGGAACCGATAAAAGGGTTCACATATTGAGTCAAATTTTGTTGAGCCATTGAACTTAATGGCGATAATGCAAGAATACTTAATAAAATTTTATTGTAATTCAATTGAATCATAATTAATTAGTTTGATCTTATTTAGGGGTGAAATATAGCATTTTTTTTGCTTAATAAATCCTTTTAGCTTAAATATTTTTACAATATATGGCGTTATTACTTTATTTTTTTTTAGATTAGTAACTCATATTATAAACACACTATACTTAATGAAGAAGAGAATTTTGATCAGTGATATAGCAAAGGCTTTAGGGGTTTCGGTTACTACGGTATCTTTTATATTGAATGACAAAGCCAAGGAGAAGCGTATAAGTGAGTCATTGACAAAGCGAGTTCTTGATTATGTTAAAAAAGTCGGCTATAAACCTAATGAACTTGCTAAAAGTTTACGTACAGGTAAAACGAAAATTATCGGTCTCATCATTGAAGATATTTCAAATCCATTCTTTGGTAATATCGCGCGTTTGATTGAAACTAAAGTTTATGAGCAAGGGTATCGGATTATCTATTGTAGTACCAATAATGATAGCGAGAAGACCAAAGAGCTGATCGGTATGTTCAATGATCGACAGGTTGATGGTTTCATCATTACACCTTCCGAAGGAATTGAGGAGACAATTTCTAATTTGATTCAATCTAATGTACCTGTTGTTTTATTTGACCGCTATTTGCCGGATGTGGAAACAGATTATGTTATTGCTGATAATTTTCAAGGCGCCTTTGATGCTACCGTTCATTTTAATGAGCAGGGCTATAAACGCATCGGTCTAGTCTCGTTATACTCTGATCAGACCCAAATGCGGGATCGCCTAGATGGCTACATGAAAGGTATGGATCAATTTAAGAAGCAGGTATACATCAAGAAAATACAACTGGACGCATCAGAAGCAGAGGCAATAGATGACTTACATGAGTTTATTGTAGATAACCGCCTGGATGCTGTTTTATTTGCAACTAATTATTTGGCAATTACAGGACTTAAGTCTGGGAAGAAACATAATTATAAATTACCGGCACTAATTGCATTTGATGATCATACGGTATTTAAATTGCACGAACCTGCCATCACTGTTGTTTCGCAACCTATTGAAGAAATTGCGGATCACATTATCAATATTTTATTGCTAAAATTGCAGGGTAAAGCCAAATCAATTAAACATCTGACACTACCCTGCGAATTGAAAATACGTGAATCTTCTATTTTGAAGCAATAGTATCTGCTACAAATACCATAGAAATGGAGTTGACACAATGACGTGTGTTTTTATCGGTCAATCTTTCGCCGATGAAAACATGCCCGAGGTGTGCTCCGCATGCGTTACACAGAATTTCTGTTCTTCTTCCATCTGCATCTGTTTCTTTTCGTATGGCCCCTTTGATTTCATCATCAAAACTAGGCCAGCCACAATGCGAATCAAATTTATCTTCCGAACGATAAAGTGCCGCGTTGCATCTTTTGCAAACGTAAGTTCCTTTTGTTTTATTATCCAGTAGGGTGCCCGTGTAGGGACGCTCCGTTCCTTTGTGAACAATAACATGTTCCTCTTCTGGCGTTAATTTGTTATATTTTGTTGAATCTTCCATTGTCTTAAAGATTGATGTTTGTTTTGGAGCTTGATGCGTCTGTGCATTACAGGAGGTTATTAAAAAAATCAAGCCATATAAAAATACTAATTTTTTCATGATAACTGCATATCCGTAAAGTTACAATTCTCTAATCAATTCTTTGTCAGCATACTGTTATCAAGAAACACTTTCGGGCAGTTTTGAATTTTTTTATGTCCTATTGATATCTTAAATTTGAGGCTTATCAATTTCCGCCTTGAAGTACAAGAGGTGGTTTAAATCTGCATTAAATAGTCATTTTAAAATAATTTAGAACGATTATAAATTGATAAATAACGTCACAAAATTGTCAGGGATTTATTAATAAGTTATACTTTTGTGGCATTACTAGGCAGAGTGTGCTCTGTTTAGAATGGTGTTTAAATTTTTATATTCACAAATAAATAGTATAAAGTGTTAAATATGAGAAATATCTCATCCGTTTTGGGAAAACTTGCGAGGATAGCGTCAATGAGTTTGGTGCTGTTGTTTGCCGTTACGACGCTGCATGCGCAAGATGTCAAGGAAGGTGAAAAAATCTTCAAAGCAAAGTGTACGAGCTGTCACAAAGTTGATAGAAAAGTTGTTGGTCCTGCCTTAAAAGGTATTACCGAAACTAAGTCTGAAGAGTGGTTGATTAAATGGATTAAAAACTCTCAAGCTTTAATTGCTTCCGGTGATGCCGATGCAATTGCAATTTTTGAGGAGTACAATAAATCTGTGATGACTTCTTTTACAGATTTATCAGATGATAATATTAAGTCGGTATTGGCTTATATTAAAGCTGAGTCTGTTGAAAAACCTAAAGAAGCTGGTTCTACAGGTGGTGGAGCTGCGAAAGATGACAATGCTAACTTGTTTATGATCTTCGGATTAATAGGTGTAGTTGTTTTGGCAATTGTTGTTATCGTTGTTTTAAACCGTGTCATCCGTACTTTAGAGAAGGTTATCGCAACAAATCAAGCTGCTGTTGAAGCAGAAGAGGAGCCTCAAACGAGTTCTAAATTCCTTGCTTTTGCTAAAGCTTTTGTTAAGAACAAGAAATTAGTCGGATTTGCTGTATTAATGCTTGTTGCTTTATTGGCTGTTGGTGGTTGGAAAACCATGTGGAACGTAGGTGTTCACACAGGTTATCAGCCGGTTCAACCGATTAAATTCTCGCACCAATTACACGCAGGTGTAAACAAAATTGAGTGTCAATATTGTCACGGTGGTGCTTTTAAATCTAAAAATGCATCTATTCCTTCTGCAAATGTTTGTATGAACTGTCACAATACGATTACTGGTTCTGAGCATTATGATGGTGAAATTTCACCTGAGATTGCAAAAATCTACCGCGCATTGGATTTTAATCCAGAGACTCGTACTTACGGAAACAATCCTAAGCCGATTCAGTGGGTTCGTATTCACAACTTGCCAGATTTTGCTTATTTTAACCACTCACAACACGTTACAGTAGCAGGAGTAGAGTGTCAGACTTGTCACGGACCTATTGAAACAATGGAAGAAGTATACCAATACTCGCCATTAACAATGAAATGGTGTGTGGATTGTCATAAGGCAACAGATGTGAAATCAGATAACAAATACTACGAAGACTTAATCAAAGCTCATGAAAGCATCAAAAAAGGTGAAAAAATGACAGCGGCGATGATCGGTGGTCTTGAGTGTGGTAAATGTCACTATTAATAATTATTCAGAAATACGCAATCTTATATACAGCTTAAATGGATAGCAATAAAAAATATTGGAAAGGTTTGGAAGAATTGAAACAAACACCTGCTTTTGTAGAAAAAAGCAAGGGTGAGTTTGCCGAATCTATTCCTGTAGAAGATGTCTTAAATGAAGCAGGGTTGAGTACAAAAACTCCTCGCCGTGACTTCTTAAAAGCATTAGGTTTTGGTGTTGGGGCTGTTACTTTAGCAGCTTGTAACAGCACTCCTGTGCATAAAGCAGTTCCTTATTTAATTAAACCAGAGGAAATTACTCCAGGTATTCCTAACTTTTATACTTCGACTTTTAACGGTCAGAGTATCTTAGTAAGAACGCGTGAAGGTCGTCCTATTAACGTAGAGGCAAACCCGAACGCAATTGGTTTAAATCAAGGTACAGATTCGGGAACTGCAGCATCAGTTTTAGACTTATATGATGAGTCTAAATTAAAAACAGCCCAAATAAAAGGGCAGGATGTTGAATGGTCTAAATTAGATAGTACTGTTATCGCTGCTTTAAATGCAGCAGCTACTGCTGGAAAACAAATTACTATTGTTGCAAGCACAGTAAATAGTCCTACTACATTGGCTGCAATCGCTAAATTAACGGCGAAGTACCCAACGACTAATTTGGTTCAAGTAGACGCTGTTTCTTATAGCGCTATTATTGAAGCGAATAAAAACTCCTTTGGTAAAGCAGTTGTTCCTTCATACAATTTTGAAAAAGCAAATGTTGTTGTTTCAGTAGCAGCTGATTTCTTAGGAACTTGGTTAGCGGGCGAGGAGCATACACAGCAATATATTAAAAACCGTGATTACAAATCATTGAAAAATGGTAAGATGTCACGTCACATTCAGTTTGAGTCGGGTCTAAGTATGACCGGTTCAAATGCCGATGTGCGTATCGCAATTAAACCTTCGGAAGAAGCAGCTGTTTTAATTTCATTGTATAATGCAATTACAGGTTCTTCTTTAGCAGGTGGTATTGCTGCAAAAAGAGCACAAACTGCGGTTACTTTAGCGGCAAAAGAATTGTTAGCGAACAAAGGTGCTGCTGTTGTGGTTGCTGGTTCGAATGATATTAACATTCAAACATTAGCAAATGCGATCAACAGTGCATTAGCTTCATACGGATCGACAATTGATTTAGATAATTTCTCTAAACAACATCAAGGTTCAGACGTTGTATTTTCACAATTCTTGACAAACGCAAATGCAGGTCAGGTAGGTGTTGCTTTATTCTTAAACAGTAACCCTGTTTATGATTATTTCAAAGCTGAAGACGTGAAAGCTGCATTGAAGAAAGTTGATTTTACATTATCTTTCTCTCAACGTGCTGATGAAACAGCTTCAGAATTGACTGCTATTGCTCCAACAAATACATTCTTGGAGTCTTGGGGTGATGCTTCTCCAAAAGAAGGTTTATTCTCAATCGTTCAACCGACAATTAATCCTGTATTTAACACACGTCAAGCGGATCAATCTTTATTGGTTTGGGCGGGTGATACAACAGATATCTATTCATTCGTTAAAAACCTTTGGACTTCAACTATTTTAGCTGGAAGTACAAAGAACTGGAATAGCGTTTTGCAAACTGGATTTGAATATAAAGGTGCAAAAACTGCAGCTTCTTATTCATTCGCTGGTAATGTAGAGGCTGCTGCTAGTGCTGCTATCGCGGCTGCTAAAACAGTAGTTGGTGAGTTCGAATTGAAATTGTATGAATCAAGTGCTTTACGTGACGGTAGATATGCAAATAATGCCTACTTACAAGAAGTTCCTGATCCGGTTTCAAAAGTAACTTGGGACAACTATGCTGCTATTAACCCTAAAGATGCTGAGAAATTAGGATTGGGTGAAGATGCAACAGTTACTGTTGAAGCTAATGGTTACAAAGTTGAGTTACCAGTTGTTCAACAACCGGGACAAGCTTTGGGTACTGTTTCAGTAGCCATCGGTTACGGACGTACTAAAGTTGGTAAGGCTGGTAATAATGTAGGTAAAAATGCTTACCCTTTTGCAAGCTTAGTTAATGGTACAATTCAGTTTGTAGCTAAAGCAACTATCGCTAAAGCGAATACGATCTATCAATTAGCGCAAACACAAACACACCACACAATCGAAGGTCGTAACATCATTCGTGAAACTACTTTCGCTAAATATTTAAAAGATCCTAACTCAGAGTCAGGCCGCTTTACAGATAAACACAAAACATATGATTTGTGGAACAAGTATGAGCAACCAGGTCACAAATGGGTGATGGCAATCGATTTAAATGCATGTACAGGTTGTGGTTCTTGTATCGTTGCTTGTAACGTAGAAAACAATATTCCTGTTGTAGGTCGTGATGAGGTTCGCCGTCGTCGTGAGATGCACTGGTTACGTATTGACCGTTACTACACTATCGAAGAGGATGGTAAAGAATATACAAAAGAAGCGGATATTGAAAAACTGAATAGTTTCGAAAATGTAACCGTTGTTCACCAACCGATGTTATGTCAACATTGTGCACATGCACCATGTGAGACAGTATGTCCAGTATTAGCTACTGTTCACTCATCAGAAGGTTTGAACCATATGGCTTACAACAGATGTTTCGGAACACGTTACTGTGCGAATAACTGTCCATATAAAGTACGTCGTTTTAACTGGTTTAACTACTGGAATGATTCACGTTTTGACAACTACTTGAATAATGAGTTTACACAATTGGTATTGAATCCAGATGTAACGACACGTTCACGTGGGGTTATGGAGAAATGTTCGATGTGTATCCAACGTATCCAAGCGGGTAAATTACATGCGAAAATGGAGAACCGTAAAGTAAAAGACGGCGATATCCAAATGGCGTGTCAACAAGCATGTTCTGCAAATGCGATTATCTTTGGTGATGCTAATGATCCAGAATCAGAAGTATCTAAAGCATTACGCAATGAGCGTGTTTATTACGTACTTGAGGAAATCAATGTACAGCCGGGTATCGGTTATATGACAAAAGTTAGAAACACTTTTGAGGCGTAATCTTGTTCATTATTTGAAATAAAAATACTATGTCATCGCATAACGAATCAATATTAAGAGAACCATTAATGACCGGTAAGGACATTACGTATGCTAAAATTACGGATGATATCTTACTACCGGTTGAAAATAAACCGAATAAAGCATGGTGGATCGGATTCACTGTAGCCGTATTAGGTGCTTTATTATGGGTAGTCAGCGTTAGTTATACCTTTTGGACAGGTATCGGCGCTTGGGGTCTGAACAAAACTGTAGGCTGGGCTTGGGATATCACCGACTTTGTATGGTGGGTAGGTATCGGTCACGCAGGTACGTTAATTTCGGCCGTATTATTAATTTTCCGCCAGAACTGGCGTAACTCCATCAACCGTTCGGCAGAGGCGATGACGATCTTCGCCGTTATCTGTGCCGCAACGTATGTTGTAGCTCACATGGGGCGTCCTTGGTTAGCATACTGGATTTTCCCTTTGCCAAACCAGTTCGGATCTTTATGGGTTAACTTTAACTCACCATTAGTATGGGATGCATTTGCGATCTCTACATACTTCACGGTATCCTTAGTATTCTGGTACTGTGGTTTATTACCGGATATCGCGACTATCCGTGACCGTGCTACTGGTTTAAGACAAAAGATTTATTCTGTATTGTCTTTCGGTTGGAACGGATCAGTAAAAACTTGGCAACGTTTTGAGATTGTGTCAATTATCTTGGCAGGTATCTCAACTCCATTGGTACTTTCGGTACACACGATTGTATCTTTTGACTTTGCAACTTCTGTTATCCCAGGATGGCATACAACAATTTTCCCTCCATACTTCGTTGCTGGTGCGATCTTCTCAGGTTTTGCAATGGTGCAGACTTTATTGTTGATCTTACGTAAAGTAATGAATTTTGAGAATTATATCACGATGTTCCACATTGAAGCCATGAATAAAATTATCATGACGACAGGTTCTATCGTTGGTATTGCATATTTAACAGAGTTATTCATCGCGATGTATTCACAATCTGAGTACGAAATGTACGCTTTCCAAAACCGTATGTTTGGTCCTTATGCTTGGGCTTACTGGTCAATGATGACTTGTAACGTAATTTCTCCACAATTATTCTGGTTTAAGAAAATCCGTACGAGTATTCCTATTTCATGGATCTTATCGATCGTGGTAAACATCGGTATGTGGTTTGAACGTTTCGTAATTATCGTGACTTCATTACACCGTGATTATTTACCTTCATCTTGGGCTATGTTTTACCCAACTTGGACAGATGTTGGTATTTTCGTTGGATCGATCGGCTTATTCTTTACATTGTTCTTATTGTTCTTACGTTTCTTACCAGGTATCGCGATTGCAGAGGTTAAATTATTGCTGAAAAGCTCTAGTTTACAACAAAAAACGAAATTGGTTAAAGAAGGCGCATTCCCAGCTGAACAAGTGGAATACTTTAGAGATTCTTTAGGTAAATATGATTCGGTAACAGAACAAGAAATTAAAGAGTTAAAATAATAGCAATGGGCAATACAAAATATATATTAGGTAGTTTTGCTGATCCGGATGAAATGATGCATGGGATCGACAAATTGCAGAAAAATAATGTAAGCATCTATGATTGCTTTACTCCAATGCCAATTCACGGTATTGAAGATAAATTGGGCGTTAAACCTTCGCGTTTGCCTATTGCAGCATTTTGCTTTGGAGCACTAGGAACAACATTAGGATTCAGTTTATTGTACTATACAATGGTACACGACTGGCCAATGAATATCGGCGGTAAACCATCATTCGCTATCCCGAACTTTGTTCCAGTAACATTTGAGGTTACTATTTTAATCTGTGCCTTGGGTATGGTTGCAACTTTCTTTTATCGCAATCATTTATTCCCGGGACGTACACCTCGCGTAATGGATTTAAGAGCTACAGATGATCGTTTCGTTATCGCTATAGATGCTCGTGAGAACACAGACCATGCTTTGATCGATTCTTTATTGAAAGAAGCCGGTGCTGTAGAAGTTAAGTACAATGATAGAAAATATGTTAGTTATGAATAAGAAGAATTTACTAGTTACAGTATGTGCAGCTCTGTCGTTGACAGCAGTCGTTTCTTCTTGTGGTGACAAGACTACTCGTAGTACAGGTTGGGAGTTTTCTCGCAACATGTACGATCCGATTGCTTTCAATCCAGATCAACCAAACGAGAATTTTAAAAACAAGCAAACTGCACAAACACCTCCAAAAGGTACAGATCCGATCGGTTTTACCAGATTTGAATATGCTAATACTTTGGAAGATTACGAACGCGCAGGACGTGAAGTTACTAACCCTTTTGAGTTAACACAAGCTAGACTTGAAAAAGGCCAGGCTTTGTTTACTACTTACTGTGCTGTGTGTCACGGACCAGAAGGTAAAGGTGATGGTTCTATTACAAAAGACCGTGAAATTACAGATTCTAGAGGCACACGTAAGCTTGAGAATTTCCCTAATCCACCGTCTTATCACAAAACGGATGCTGCAAATTCTTCTCGTGGCGGTATGATGGCTGATTTGACAGATGGTAAGATTTACCATACGATTTATTACGGTCACAACTCAATGGGATCGCATGCATCGCAGTTGTCTCCTGAAGAACGTTGGGAAGTTGTTATGTACGTTCATGAATTACAAAAGAAATAATCTAACATCAGATAAATAAATGGGAACTCACAATCATCATCACGATTATAATTTCAACGAGCGATTCGAGTTTGCTGGTAAAGCAAAAACATTCAGTATCATCGCAATCGTTGTTGGTATAGCTGCAGTAGCCTACGGAATGCTTATGGGCGATCATATTCTAGTAGAGCGTACTTATGCTAACTTATTATTGATGGGTTATTATTTTACATGTGTATGTGCTGCTGGAGCTTTTTTCCTGGCATTACAATATGTAACACAGTCTGCTTGGTCGGCTGGTATCATCCGTATACCTCAGGCTATGGCAGGTATTTTGCCTATTGCGTCAATCATTTTATTAGTGATTGTTGCATTGGGATTAAGCACTCACAATCTATACCATCACTGGTATGCAGAAGGTCTTACAGATCCAAATAGCCCTGCTTATGATAGTATCATCGCTGGAAAGTCATGGTATTTGAATTTTTCAGGTTTTTTAAGTCGCCAGGTAATTTTTATGGGACTTTATAGTATTTTTGCCATTATCTTAGCGAAATTGTCTTATAAAGAAGATTTAGAAGGTGGTTTAAATTCTTACAAAAAGAGCTTTAAATTATCAGCTATATTTTTAGTTATTTTTGGTTTTACAACTCCAATTTGGTCATTTGATACCATCATGTCATTAGAAGCACATTGGTTTTCTACGATGTTTGGCTGGTATAACTTTGCAGCAATGTGGGTTAGTGGTCTTTGTGTGATTACAATTATTCTAATTGTATTACAAAAAGCAGGTTACATGAACTGGGTAAATGAAAATCATTTACATGATCTAGGTAAATTGATCTTTGGTTTTTCTATCTTCTGGACTTACGTTTGGTTTGCACAGTTTATCTTAATCTGGTATGCTAACATGCCTGAGGAAACTGTATATTTTTACAAACGTTGGGAGCCGGAATATAAACTATGGTTCTGGGTAAACATTGTTATCAACTTTTTAGCTCCTTTATTGCTTTTAGTTGATCGTGATGCAAAACGTAAGAAAAATGCCATGTTATTCGTTGCGATCTTATTACTAGCTGGTCATTGGTTAGATTACTATATCATGATTATGCCTGGTACAGTTGAATCTCACAATGGATTTGGTATTGTAGAAATTGGTACAGCACTTGGATTTGTAGGTTTATTTACATTCTTAGTAATGAGTAAATTGAGTAAACAAAGCTTAGTAGCTAAAAATCATCCTTTCTTGGATGAGAGTTTACATCACCAAATATAGTTTCGCTTTTAAAGGGATATTACGTAAAATCGTTATAAAGAAATGAGCTTTAAATTAAATAATAGATTCAAATCCATCTCAGGTTTGGTCCTTGCAATCGGGTTGTTATTCACAGTCCCATCTTTTGCAAGCCAAGATTCTGTAGTGGTAGATACGACTAAAGCTACGGAAGCTGTTGCAACTAATGCAACAGCTGCTGGAGCAAATGTTGTCGATTCGGCTACAACTGCAAAAGCAGAAGTTGCTGCGTCAGCAGGTACGTCTACAACAAAAGTTGACGCCAAAGCTGCGGAGGTAGAGAAGAAGATAGACCCTCAAGTCTATAAAAACTTCATTTATTATGTTTTATTATTCTTAGTTATCTGTACAGTTGTTGCTGTTATTGGTAAAGTTATCTCAATCTATGAGTTAACAAATAAGATGAATAGAAAGCATAATCCTTTAGCATCAAATAGTTTTCAGGCATGGTTATTATTCATTTTCCTATTTGTTTTCTTAGGAGGTGTGTATTATTCATTCTCTCACCATGGCGGTATGGCTTGGAGAGATGCTGTAACAGAACATGGTGCTAAGATTGATACGATGTTTATCATCACAACTGTTATTACAACATTTGTGTTGGTTATCACACACATTTTATTACTGACGTTTACGTTCATTTATAGAATGAAGAAAAATGGTAAAGCTTACTATTTACCACATAACAATACAATTGAAAAAATCTGGACAATCGTTCCAGCTGTTGTTTTGACTGTATTGGTATTATTTGGTTTCTTTACATGGAGATCAATTACAAATGTTCCAGAAGATTTACAGAAATCTGCTCTTCAGATTGAAGTATTGGGTGAGCAATTTGCTTGGCATGTGCGTTACCCAGGTTTAGATGGTCAGATAGGAAAACGTAATTATAAATTAACGACTCCGACTAATCCTTACGGTATCGACTTCAATGATAAAACTTCATGGGATGATATTCAAGGTGCTGATATTGTGCTTCCGGTTAATAAGTCTGTACGTTTCCACATCATTTCCAAAGATATTATTCACTCATTCTACATTCCTGATTTCCGCGTTCAGATCAATGCTGTACCGGGTATGACGAATTACTTCCAATTTACACCTACTGTAACTACCGAAGAAATGCGTGAGCGTATGAATGATCCTAAATATGATTTCGTTATGTTATGTAACAAAATCTGTGGACAAGGTCACTATAGTATGTCTAAGAAAGTAGTTGTAGTTACTGAAGCGGAATATAAAACGTGGTTAGCGACGCAAAATAAATATTTTACTGAGGATGTACAAAAGGAGTTTGCTACAAAAGAAGTAAAGACTCCACAAGTAAAAGATAGCGTAAACGTTACAGCTTCATTAAATTAATTAGAATAATTGAATTTTAAAAACGAATATGTCAAGTACAGTTATTTCGCATAGCGCTGAGCATCACGATTCGCATGGACATCATCAAGAGTCATTCATCTCGAAGTATATCTTCAGTGGTGACCACAAGATGATTGCTAAGCAATTTTTGATCACGGGTATTTTCATGGCGGTATTTGCTATGATCTTATCCATCTTATTCCGTATCCAACTTGCGTGGCCGGATAAAGAATTTCCGATTCTGGAAGTATTCTTAGGTAAATGGGCTGAGGGTGGTCGTATTAACCCTTCATTTTTCCTTTCTTTGGTAACCATTCACGGTACCATCATGGTATTCTTCGTTTTAACAGCGGGTCTATCGGGTACTTTTAGTAATTTACTGATCCCTTATCAAATTGGTGCACGCGATATGGCGTCTCCTTTAATGAATATGTTGTCCTACTGGATGTTCTTTGTAGCTTCAGTTATCATGATAGCTTCTTTCTTTGTTGAAAGTGGACCTGCATCAGCTGGTTGGACAATTTATCCACCGCTATCTGCAGTACCTACAGCAATTGCAGGGTCTGCTACTGGTATGACTTTATGGTTGGTAAGTATGGTTCTTTTCGTAGCTTCACAGTTGATCGGTGGTATTAACTACGTAAGTACAATCTTGAACATGCGTACTAAAGGTATGGATCTTTGGAAAATGCCTTTAACAATCTGGGCTTTCTTCTTAACTGCCATCGTAGGTATGTTATCTTTCCCAGTATTAGTATCAGCAGTTGTTCTATTGATTTTTGACCGTTCATTCGGTACTTCTTTCTATTTATCAGATTTAGTTGTTCAAGGCCAGATTTTACCTAATGAAGGTGGATCTCCAATTTTGTTCCAACACTTATTCTGGTTCTTAGGTCACCCGGAAGTTTATATCGTTGTAATGCCTGCATTGGGTCTTACTTCGGAGGTTATCTCAACAAACTCTCGTAAACCGATCTTTGGTTACCATGCCATGGTTTACTCGTTAATTGGTATTACAGTTTTATCATTTATCGTTTGGGGTCACCATATGTTTGTGACAGGTATGAATCCTTTCTTAGGAGGTGTATTTATGATCACAACATTAATCATTGCAGTTCCTTCTGCGGTAAAAGCATTTAACTACATGGCGACATTATGGAGAGGTAACATCCGTTTCACTCCAGCGATGATGTTTGCTATTGGTTTAGTATCTTTCTTTATCTCAGGTGGTCTTACAGGATTATTCTTAGGTAATGCAGCATTAGATATCAACTTGCACGATACTTACTTTGTTGTAGCCCACTTCCACTTGGTAATGGGATCTGCTTCGATCTTCGGTATGCTATGTGGTGTTTACCACTGGTTCCCTAAAATGTTTGGTCGTATGATGAACACTAAATTGGGTTACTTACACTTCTGGATGACATTTATCGGTGCTTACTTGGTATTTTTCCCAATGCACTTTATGGGTATAGATGGGGTTCCACGTCGTTACTATGCATTTACAGAGTTTGCCTTCATGGAGAAATGGGTTTCAGTTAACATGTTAATTACTTGGGCTGCTATTGTTGCAGGTTTAGGTCAAGTAGCTTTCTTGTTCAACTTCTTCTACTCCATTTTCTTTGGAGAAAGAGCTCCTCAGAATCCTTGGAAGTCCAATACATTAGAGTGGACTACTCCAGTAGAACATATCCATGGTAACTGGCCAGGAGAGATCCCAACAGTACACCGTTGGCCGTATGATTACAGTAAGCCAGGACATGATGAAGATTTTATTCCTCAGACTGTACCTTTCTCAGAAACAATGAGCTCTAATTTCCTTCATGATTTTGAAGGTAATGAAGAAGCTGAGCGTATCCAGACAGAATGGGATGCTCAAAATAAAAAATAATTAAAAACGATATTTAGAGTAAGTTGTGCGAAATGACTTACTCTAAATATTATTGATAACCAAAAAGGTAAAAGATATGTTTCCAGCTGCTGAAAAGCGTTTTATTCGATCCAATTTCATTACAATAGTTGTTTTGTTTTTAGTGATTGTAGCTGGAGGTGTTGTACGTAGTACGGGGTCCGGAATGGGATGTCCCGATTGGCCTAAATGCTTTAATCGGATTATTCCTCCTACGGATGTATCACAGTTGCCGGTTGGTTATGAAGAACATTATATAACAGGTAGAGCTAAGAAAAATGAGCGATTTGCCAAGATGATTGAATTCTTTGGCTATCGTGATTTGGCAACTAAAATTCGTCATGACAAAAGTATTCTTGAACATGAGGAGTTTAATGTAGCAAAAACATGGACAGAATATGCCAATCGTTTAGTTGGTGTTGTTGCTGGCTTTTGTTTATTGTTTACAGCCATCTATTCTTTTACCTATATTAAATCGAAACGATCAATTTTTATTTGGTCGGTGGTTAATGTTTTTGTTGTTGTCGTTCAAGCTTGGTTGGGTTCGATAGTTGTTTCAACTAATTTAACTCCTTGGGTGATTACAGTACACATGCTTCTTGCATTGGTTATTGTAGCAATCTCCATCTATACCTACTTTAAAGCAACAACATTACGGGATAAGTCAATCCTGATTAACCGAGATTCCAGTGGATTAAAAATGCTTGCCATCATCTCTTTAGTGTTGATGTTAGTGCAGGTTGTCTTCGGAACAGAAGTACGGGAAATTGTTGATATGTTGACAGCTTCCGGTATGCCTAGGGAAGATTTTATACAAAATATTGGCCAACATTTTGAAATACATCGTTGGCTAGCATATAGTTCTTTGATTTTAGTAATTGTATTGTTCTTTTTAGTGCGTACAAAATTTAGTAGCAGTACAGTTCAAGCAAGGTTTGGTACGCTACTCTTTATTTTAGTAGGTATTCAGATGTTATCGGGTATTATCCTGGCAAGATTTGCTGTTCCTGCATTCGCACAGACAACTCATTTGGTCATTGGCAGTCTTTTATTTGGATGTCAATATTATTTGATGTTGTTGTTAGGAAAATCGCAACGTTAATTGAATGAATGAAATGGATGTATAAGGTAATTTAGTTTTTACTTTGTACAAACAATTAAAAAGAGGACATTTGTCGCTATGAAAGAATTTATTTCTGATTTCAAGAAATTAGTTAAGTTAAGATTGACATTAACGGTTGTTTTTTCGGCATCCATCTCTTTTTTGATCGGAGCAAAGCAACTTGGAGGGGATATTTTGTGGATCAATTGGTTGCTATTGACATTAGGAGGTTTCCTAGTGACAGGTGCAGCAAATGGTTTCAATGAAATTATCGAAAAAGATCTAGACAAGTTAATGACCCGTACTGCTGACCGTCCCCTTCCTTCAGGAAGAATGACAACTGGTCAAGCCTTGATTCTAAGTTTATTTATGGGAATCTTGGGAACTTTGGTTTTGGTACGTTTGAATTTTGTTGCGGGATTACTATCGGTATTTTCCATATTGTTATATGCATTTGTGTATACGCCATTAAAAAGGAAATCACCGATTGCTGTATTTGTAGGGGCCTTTCCTGGTGCATTGCCACCATTGATTGGTTATTTTGCTGCCTTTAGTCAAGATGATTTAGCAATCTACAGTCAAACAAATGAAAGTGCAATCATTATGATTCCATTTATTTTGTTTGGAATTCAGTTTTTGTGGCAATTCCCACATTTCTGGTCTCTAGCATGGGTGATTGATGATGATTATAAACAGGCGGGTTTTAGGTTATTGCCAACGACCAAGCGTGATAAGATTTCTGCTTTTATGGTCTTTCTTTCAGCATTGATCATGATACCAGCAGCATTTCTTCCCATGTATTATGGTTTCGGAGGCTGGATCTTTACAGCTGTTTCTGCGATAGGGGGTGTTTTCTTTGCTTATTATGGCTTTCAGCTTTTTAAGAATCAGGATATTGCTTCGGCGAGAAAAGTGATGTTTACCTCATTTTTTTATCTTCCTATTACGCAATTAGTGTTATTATTTGACTTTATACCTTTGAAATAATGTTAAATCAAGGAGTACAACAAACTGACGAGAAGTTAGTATCGCGTAAGGCTCAAAAATTTACCCTATGGTTGGGGATGCTGGGTATGTTTATGATGTTCGCAGCATTATCCAGCGGTTTTATTGTCTATACAGCAAGTGGTGTTGATAAAGGACTTAAAACATTATTACCAGATACTTTTATCTATAGTACGATGGCAATTGTTTTAAGTAGTGTTACCATGCATTTTGCTTATAAGGCAGCGCAGGTAGGTAATTTGGCTAGACAGAAAGCGTTGCTTTTTGCTACCTTAATTTTGGGAATTATATTTTTTGCGCTACAGGTTTATTCGTGGGAAATATTAACAGAAAGAGGCGTTTATTTTGTGAATAACAATGCGTCACAGTCTTTTGTTTATGTTTTTACAGGAATGCACTTAGCACATATTATTGCGGGAGTGATCGTGTTGATTACCGCTTTAGTGGGAGTATTTAAACCACTTCCTCCAGACGGCAATCAATTCCGCATGAATCTAGCCACTATTTTTTGGCATTTTCTCGATCTTTTGTGGATTTATATATATGTTTTCTTACTTTTGAATCAATAATAGTAAACAATGAGTACAACTGTATCACAATTGGATAAGGTAAAAACCGGTCCATGGAATGGTGGAAAATCACCTTGGAATTTGGAATACGGAAAAATCATGATGTGGTTTTTCTTAGTTGGGGATGCCTTTACATTTTCTGCGTTTTTGGTTTATTACGGAACGCAACGATTTGCACATAGTACATGGCCAGATGCGGATAAGATTTTCCAATCTATACCAGGTATTGCAGAACACGGACAACCTTTAGTGTTCGTTGGTATTATGACTTTTATTTTGATTATGTCTTCTGTGACTATGGTATTAGCTGTAGAAGCAGGGCATCGTAACTCAAAAAATGAAGTAGTAAAATGGATGTTATGGACAATACTTGGTGGTATTGCTTTCGTAGGCTGTCAAGCGATCGAGTGGACTCACTTACACCATGCTGGTTTCTGGTTTGGTCAAAACCCGGCAACAGGTTTAGAGGGGGATGCTATTAAAGATGCTTTGCAACCGTATTTTACACATGATATCTCCTATACTTCAGCGTTGCAGTTTGCCAATCTGTTCTTTACAATCACAGGTTTTCACGGTTTTCACGTTACTGTAGGTATTATCTTAAATATTATCGTCCTGTGCATGACTTTGAATAACACATTCGAGAATCGCGGTTCGTATTTAATGATTGAAAAAGTAGGTTTATACTGGCACTTTGTGGATTTAGTTTGGGTGTTTGTATTTACATTCTTCTATTTAGTATAATTATAAGTTTTTAATTTTAGAAAAGCTATGTCACAACATCACGATAATATTGCTCATGAGGAGCACGGACACGGAGAAGGAATGGATAAAAAAGGTATCTGGAGAATTTTCTTCGTCCTTTTAGCATTAACTGCTGTCGAATTCTTAATCGCATTGGGATTTGTTCATCACTGGCAAATCTTAGCAAAGGGTGCTTTGGTTAACTCTATCTATATTGTATTAACATTAATAAAAGCGTATTATATCGTAGCTTACTTTATGCACTTGAAATTTGAGAAATCTAGTTTCATCGTTACTGTAAGTATCGTATTTATCTTCATTATTTATTTTATCATTTTAATGCTTACTGAAGGTAACTTCCTATTGCATGAATTACAACCTCACCAATTGTGGGAAAATAAATAATATAAATGGGTAAAAATACTGGTAAAAATAAAGGTATTCAAACTATCATGATCCTGGCAATAATATTATTATTGCCAGGATTTTTGTATGTAGTGCTGAATAGAACTGGAATGGCGAATTCGTATTCTACTTTGCCAATATTCGGTCAAAAAGAAGTTCCAGGTACTACTCATCGTAAATGGGGCCGAGATATCATGGATACAATCTATCATGAGGTTCCAAATATGTCTTTTATCAACTACGATGGCAAACCCGTTGATCTGTTTGGTAAGGATAGCGCTATTACTGTTGTACATCTTTTTTATTCGAGAGATAAGTCGTTTTCGACAACAATGATTAATAGCCTGAATAAGATATCTGGTGAGTTTAGACATAATAAGATGATTAAATTCTATTCTGTTTCCGTCGACACGACTTATGATACACCCGATGTATTAAAAAATTACATTAAGAATATCGATCCCTCAGATAAAAGATGGTACTTTGTAAGTAAACCGAGTTCGGATATCTTTAAATTTGCAAAAGATGGTTTACTACAGGACGCTTTAGCTACAGCAGATAAAGATAATCCTTTTGTTGTGGGGTCATCTTATGTTTTGATAGATACAAAACGTAGAATCAGAGGGTTTTATGATATCACGATGAAAAAAGAAGCGGAACGCTTAAGTGATGAGGTTAAATTATTGGTTGTGGAGGAAATAAGAAATCATCCTCCAAAGATTGAAACTAAATAAAATGGGACAAACAGCAGAAGAGAAGAAATATAACAAGTGGATCATCGTTTTATCGGTTGTTATTCCACTTGTAGTGGCGGCTTTGTTTGGCGTTAATTTACGCAAATTAGGGTATGATGTAGAACCTTTGGGATTTTTGCCCCCTATATATGCAACGATCAATGGTATCACTGCGATATTATTGTTCTGGGCAGTCTTAGCGATTAAAAAAGGTAATCGTAAATTACATGAAAGGTTAATTAAACTTTGTGTATGTTGTTCTGTTGCGTTCCTAGGGATGTATGTTGCTTATCATATGACCGCTAACTCTACGCCATACGGTGGAGAGGGCATATTACGTCCGATATACTATTTTATATTAATAACACATATAGTATTGTCTGTTATTATTATCCCTTTTGTACTGATTACTTATGTAAGAGGTATTGCCGGGTCGTTTGAAAGACATAAAAAAATAGCACGTATTACGTACCCGATGTGGTTATATGTAGCGGTAACGGGTGTTATTGTATATTTGATGATTTCACCATATTATGTTCACTAATTAATTCAAAAGTTATGACAAGTGCGTGGGTATATCAATCAAATCGTTTCTTTACTGATGATGAAGCGTTATTGATTCAAAACAGGTTGGCAGATTTTGCCGCAGGCTGGAAAGTGCATGGAGAACCTTTATCTGCTCAGGCGGAGGTTAGGTATAACTTGTTTATTGTGCTATCCGTGGATGAGCAGATTGCTGCAGCATCTGGTTGTTCAATTGACAGTTCCGTCCGCTTTTTGAAGACACTAGAAGCAGATTTTGATATTCAGCTTTTTGATCGTATGAACGTTGCTTTTAAAAAGGAAGGTCAGTTGCATGCTGCATCCAGATCTGAATTTGAAAATTTAGTAAAAGATGGTCAGATTGACGACACAACTGTTGTCTTTGATAATACGATCACATCTTTAGCGTCTTTAACTGATAAATGGCAGATTCCTTTTGGAGAAAGTTGGCATAAACGAGTGTTTGGCTAGATAATAAAAGAAGCGATGATTGATCAATCATCGCTTCTTTTATTATAACCTCATCATATTTTTGCTATTCTGGTATTTGGTAATGATCCATGTAACGAACAATACTATTTGCTCTACGATTCACATAGGCTGATGGATTTCGGGCATCCCACTGTCTTGGATTGGGCAGGATTGCAATGATCAGTGCGGCTTGTTTCTTTGATAAGGTAGATCCTGATTTTTTGAAGTAATACTGGGATGCAGCTTCTGCTCCATAAACACCTTGCCCCATTTCAATAACATTGAGATAGACTTCCAGAATTCTTCTTTTACTCCAGAATGTTTCGATTAAAACAGTAAAGTAAGTTTCTAAACCTTTTCTAAGCCAAGAACGCTTTGGCCACAGGAATACATTTTTTGCTACCTGCTGACTGATTGTACTTCCCCCACGTAATTTTTTTCCATCTTTATTTTTCTCTATAGCTTTTTGAATAGCATCAGTGTCAAAACCCCAGTGCGTCATGAAATGAGCATCTTCACCTGCTATCGCAGCACGTTTTAGGTTGTCCGAGAGCTCATCGTAATTTAACCAATCTTTTTCCAGTTTAAATCCTTTATCAGCTGCCTGTAACTCAAACCCACGTTGTATCATGAGCCAGGTAATAGGTGGATTGATGAGTTTAAGTGCGAGTACCCAAAATAGAGTTATTGCAAAGAAACCTCCAACAATACGTATTGACCAAGTTTTAACTTTTTTTTGCCAACCTGTTTGAACCTTTTTTTTCTTTACTTGATTCGTTCTTTTAATTGCCATATCTTTTGAAAAACAATGCAAAGGAACGAAATATTTTGCCCAATTGTTATGTTCAGTATTGTTTATGATATGCTTTTTTTTAGATGTTCTTTTTTACAAGCCTGAGATCGAGGTAATGGATATTCTTCGGTAAGTATGTATACTGAAAAATGATTTAAGGCGAAAAGAGAATTAAGTTTTTCATATTCTACGAGATCGTTTGTCTAATCAGGTAGATTATGTTATTTTTACGGCTTATTATCAATAAACGAAATCCAATTGGCAAAGGCAGAAAAAAAGGTAACTCCATTAATGCAGCAGTACAATGCGATCAAGGTGAAATATCCAGGTGCATTATTGTTGTTCCGTGTAGGTGATTTTTATGAAACATTTGGTGAAGATGCCATTAAGGCCGCCAGTATTTTAGGGATCGTACAAACTAAGAGAGGAAATGGAACCGAATCGGAAACTGCTCTGGCAGGTTTTCCGCATCATTCTCTGGAGACTTATTTGCCAAAACTTGTCCGTGCAGGTCAGCGTGTAGCTATCTGTGACCAATTGGAAGATCCTAAGCAAACCAAAACCATCGTTAAACGTGGAGTGACAGAATTGGTGACTCCTGGCGTTTCTTATAATGATAATATTGTCCAACAGAAGTCCAATAATTATTTAGCCTCAGTTTATATTGAGAAAACGCAGATCGGAATTTCTTTCTTAGATATTTCTACTGGTGAGTTTTTAGTCGCACAAGGTACGCAGTCTTATATTGACAAACTTTTGCAGGGATTTAAACCAACTGAAGTCATCATGTCGCGTAAGCAATCCAAAGAATTTTTGGAGCTATTCGGGAGTCAGTATTATACCTATACGCTAGACGAATGGCCTTATACTGGAGATTACGCAACAGAGCACTTATTGAAACATTTTGAAGTTAATTCAATGAAAGGTTTTGGTATCGACCGGATGCCTATTGGGATGGTTGCTGCCGGTGTTGCCTTACATTATCTGAATGAAACAGAACACCGCAATCTGCAGCATATTTCTAATATTTCGCGTATTGAAGAAGATCGTTACATGTGGTTAGATCGTTTTACAGTTCGTAATCTCGAACTGATCGGATCTGCAAATGAAAATGCGACGACTTTATCGGATGTTTTGGACCAAACTGCTTCTCCCATGGGGGCGCGTTTATTAAAACGTTGGATTGTAATGCCATTGAAAGATCGTAAATCAATTCAAGAACGTCTCGATGTGGTTGCTTACTTTTCTGAGCATAAAGATTTACGTGATGCCTTGATTCAAGAGATTAAGTATGTAGGCGATCTTGAGCGGCTTATTTCTAAAATTGGTCTTCAGAAAGCTTCACCCCGCGAAATTGTACAGTTGAAACGTGCCTTATATGCTGTTGAAAAATTAAAGGAGCTAACGAATCAGGAAAATTCTGAAGCCCTTCGAGCCATTGCTGATCAGCTGGATGTCTGTCGTATCATTCGTGATAAGATTGAAAAAGAAGTTTTCGCAGAACCTCCTGTTGCCTTGAATAAAGGAAATGTAATTGCTGATGGTGTGGACGATGAATTGGACCGTTTACGTAAGATCGCTTTCGGAGGAAAAGATTATTTAATCGAAATCCAAAAGAGAGAAGCGGAGGCAACTGGTATCCCTTCCCTTAAGATTGCTTTTAATAATGTTTTTGGCTATTACTTAGAAGTTACCAATACACACCGTGATAAGGTACCTACAGAATGGATTAGAAAGCAGACTTTGGTGAATGCCGAACGCTACATCACCGAGGAGCTAAAAGAATATGAAGATCAGATTTTAGGTGCTGAGGAAAAAATTCAGGTCATTGAGAATCGTCTTTATGCCGAATTGTTAATTGCTATTGCGGCTTTCATTAAACCGATTCAATTGAATGCCCAGTTACTGGCGAAATTAGATGTGCTTTTGAACTTTGCTGTTATCGCAGAAAAGAATTATTATGTTCAGCCCGAGATATCAGAAAGTAAAGTATTAGATATTAAAGGTGGTCGTCACCCCGTTATCGAAAAGAAAATGGCCATTGGTGAAGATTATATCACGAATGATGTTTACTTGGATAATACCACGCAGCAGATTATCATCATCACTGGTCCCAACATGGCCGGTAAGTCGGCGCTCTTGCGCCAAACGGCACTAATCGTACTCATGGCTCAGATCGGTTCTTTTGTTCCTGTAAAGGAAGCAAAGATAGGTCTTGTAGATAAAATCTTTACCCGGGTAGGAGCATCTGATAATTTATCGTCCGGTGAATCAACATTTATGGTTGAAATGAATGAAACGGCCAGTATCATGAATAACCTCTCTGACCGGAGTTTAATTTTATTGGATGAAATTGGTCGAGGAACAAGCACTTATGATGGTATCTCTATCGCTTGGGCTATCGCTGAATTTCTTCACAACCATCCTGCAGCTAAGGCCAAAACATTGTTTGCTACTCATTATCATGAACTGAATGAATTGACCAATTCCATGCCCCGCATCAAGAATTATAATGTGACGGTTAAGGAGATGAACAATAAGGTTATATTCTTACGTAAGTTAGTTCCAGGAGGCTCAGAACATAGCTTTGGTATCCACGTAGCTAAATTAGCAGGTATGCCACCAAAATTACTATCCCGTGCAAATGAAATCTTAAAAAGATTAGAGCAGGAGCGGACTGGTGGCGAACAGATTAAAGATAGTATGCGCAAAATCCAAAAGCAAGCCTATCAATTACAGATGTTTTCGATTGATGATCCCGTCCTTGAGAAAATCCGTGATATGCTGAATAATTTGGATGTGAATACGCTGACCCCTGTGGAAGCGCTTATGAAATTGGATGAGATCCAGCGGTTATTGAAAAATTAGAATCTGAAAAATAATTCGATACTTCCGTAGTGGTTGTAGATGTTGCTGAGAAGATTATGATCCCACTGGTATGGGGTATAATGATATCCAGCTTCTATTCCTATATAATTTTTTCCTTTAATCTGACGCATTCCTGCCATACTAAGTCCCAAGTGCATAGTATTCACAGTATGTAATTTTGTGGAATTTCCGCCGGATATATAATCGCCATAGCCATCGTAATAACCATCTGTATAGATATCTTCAGATATTCCTGTGTCGACCATATCTATTCCGATATTAAGTTTAGGAATGACAATATACTTGGTGTTATCATAGATTTTGTAACCGACAGCTCCGCCAAAAAATAAACCGAAATTGGAATTCACAGATTCGCTCTGATCGTAATAATTGTAGTCAAAATTTTTATCGTTGCTATTGATACGGACCTTAAATCCCCCTTCAAATATAAATGACTTTTGGAGCGAGCTCATAATAGTAAAACCAACAGAAAGATTAGGTCCAAATGTGGTGTTTTTCCCACCTAAAGGACCATATACACCTATATACGGAAGAAAACCTATCTTAGACTTACTGTAATAATCTGCTAAAGCTAATGTCTCCTCAAGTTCCTCTTTTACTGCATGCTCTTGTTTTTCAGGTACCGTTTGTTTTACAGATGATGCCTGGTTACGCAATAACTCTTCGTTCGAAAAAAGATTTAAGATGTCAATTTCTGCATCGGAAAGCGTATAGGATTGAGACTGCAATAAAGCTTTTGCACGTGTTTTAATGAGCTGGTCGATCGGATGTCTTAGTGGAACATAATTATATTGTTGTTTATTAGATTCATACTGATAGGCAAAATCCTCTCTTGCAGCATCAGCAAAGCGGTTCAATAATTGTTCATCAAAACCATTGTCTAAATAACGCTCGATGGCATTGCCACTACTTTGTTTAGCGATGATCAAATGTACTATTTTGATTCGCTGAACAAGTTCTATAGTCCCACAGCTTTGTTCTATCTGAGCTAAGATCGATGCTAATTTATCGTACTGGTTTGCATTTAATATCTTAGTCAAGGGGTCAAGCGAGCTGTTGATCGTTAGTTCGCATTTATCTTGTGCAAAGGATGAAGGAATGATCGTGAATAGGGTGATAATACTGAAGAGAATAACAGAAATATATCGGTTCATACGTATTTGTTTTTATTGACCTAAAGTAATAAAAATTTATTCAAATATTGTAAAGATCAAATAGTGCAACGGTTTTAAAAGAATTATCTTTGTGACAATGGCTTCTATATTTCAGTTTAAAGAGTTTGCCGTTGATCAATCTGATTGTGCGATGAAAATTAATACCGATGCTGTGTTATTAGCTTCACTCGTTCATGTTGAATCCTCGGAACGTATATTAGATATTGGTACAGGTACAGGTGTGATTGCGCTTATGTTAGCACAGCGCTGTGCGGATAGCGAGGTGATCGCTGTGGAAATTGACCCTGCAGCCGCGAAGCGTGCAGCAATAAATTTTAGAAACTCCAATTTTGGAGACCGAATGGTGATGCACGCTTGTTCATTTCAAGATTTTACTGATACAGGCTCTTTTGATTTTATTATTTCTAACCCGCCATTTTATACCGATTCCTTGCATAATCCCGATGCAAGGAAGAAGTTGGCCAGACATACCGATCTTCAGTTTTTTAACGAGCTGTTGACCTTCGCCGCAGACAAACTACAGGTAGATGGGCAATTGGCTTTGATCGTTCCAAAACTATTGGCCGATGAACTGAAGGAGATTGCGGAAACCTTGGATTTATGTTTAAAAGAGGAGATTCAGATCCGATCTTTCGAAGGTGATGCCATCATCCGTAAGATTATTGTTTTTCAGAAAGCTTATCGTGGAGTTTCAACAGTTTCTGATTTTATAATTTATGAAGCGAAAGGTGTTTATTCAGAAATGTATAAGACCGCTTTGCGACCTTATTTTTTAGCTTTTTAGTATGACAAGAATTGGATTGATATCAGATACACATGCTTATCTGGACGAGTCGGTGTTTAAGCACTTTGAAAACTGTGACGAAATCTGGCATATTGGTGATTTTGGAAATGCCGCTGTTGCAGACCAACTGGAAGGTTTTAAACCTTTACGAGGTGTTTATGGAAATATCGATGATCAAGGATTACGTCATCGTTTTCCCGAAGATCTGAGGTTCACCTGTGAAGGCGTAGATGTTTGGTTGACACATATCGGCGGGTATCCCGGTAAGTATGCACCACGGATAAAAAAGCAGATAACGGCTCATCCTCCCCAGCTTTTTATTACGGGGCATTCGCATATCTTGAAGGTGATGTATGATCAGAAGTTAAAATGCCTACATTTAAATCCAGGAGCTGCGGGAAAACAGGGCTGGCACAAAGTGAGAACACTTATGCGTTTTGAAATTAATGGCAGTAAAATTGAAAATTTAGAGATTATTGAACTTGCGGGAAGGTAGGCAACTCATTATAAGCTGTCGCGTACTTCCAATAAAAAGCTCTTTAATTTTTCTAAAGAATCGACGACGCGCTGATTTTCTTTAGCTTCAGATTTATTAGTGCGCAGATATTCACGTGCACCTTGAAGGGTATAACCTTTATCTTTAACCAGATTGAAGATGATTTTTAAATTAGCAATATCATCTTGGGTAAATAGACGATTTCCTTTTTTATTCTTTTTTGGTTGAATAATATCAAATTCACGCTCGTAGAAACGAATTTGGGATGCGTTGACATCAAACATGGTTGTCACTTCACCCATCGTGTAATACAATTTATTAATTTCGCGCTCTTTGTAAGGCATACTAATCTGTTAATTTTTATATAACAAACTTAGATAAATTTGTTGAATATCGTTGCACCTAATATAAAACAAATTTATCGTTCTTTCCTCTACCATCAAGAATTATTTTATAGAGGAAATATACAATGTAAGATAGATAATAAAAATTATCTATCTTGATTCGTAGTAATTTATAGAATTGGATTTAATTTGAAAAGATATGATTTTGGTTAGTCGGTTTTGGACAAAAGTATTTTCATGGGGAAAGGCTGATGCCATTACTATTTATCCTTTTATTTTTCTAAAGAAGCGTATATTTAAAGATAACCGTCAATTGATCAATCACGAGCAGATACATATGAGGCAGGCGGTGGAATTACTCATTATATTCTTTTATATCAGTTATCTTATTGAATTTTTATTTCGTTATCTGCAGTACAGAAATTTCCATCAGGCTTACCTGAATATATCTTACGAGCGGGAGGCTTATGCGAATGAGGCTGATTTTGATTATTTGTCCAAGCGGAGATTTTGGGCTTTTTTTAAGTATCTAAAAAAATAAGAGCTCCAATAGTAGGAGCTCTTATTTTTTCGGTGGAACACCGAAGATATTTTAAAGACCGATTATTATTTAATCAATCTCAAGTATGTTGATACTTTTTCTTTTAATTGTCTTCTGTCTACTATAAAATCCAGGAAGCCGTGCTCTAAAATAAATTCTGAAGTCTGGAATCCTTTAGGAAGATCCTTTTTGATTGTTTCTTTGATAACGCGTGGACCTGCAAAACCGATTAAAGCTCCTGGTTCAGCAATATTGATATCTCCTAACATGGCGTAAGAAGCGGTAACACCTCCTGTCGTCGGATCTGTAAGCAAACAAACATAAGGCAATTTTGCTTTAGCCAATAGGGCTAATTTTGCCGCTGTTTTTGCCATTTGCATCAATGAGAATGCGGCCTCCATCATACGAGCTCCACCTGATTTGGAGATCAACATAAAAGGAATGTTATGTTCGATACAGTAATCGATGGAACGTGCAATTTTCTCACCTACTACAGAACCCATAGAACCTCCGATGAAGTTAAAGTCCATACAAGCGATAACCAGTTCCTGCCCATCGATTTTACCATGACCAGAACGAATAGCATCAACCAGACCTGTTTTAGCCTGACTTTCTTTTAAGCGTTCTGTATAAGGTTTTGAATCGAAGAAATTGATCGGGTCACCTGAGCTTAATGTCGGGAATAATTCAGTAAACTCGTTATTATCAAAAATGATTGAAAAATAAGCTGCAGAACCAATTCTAAGGTGGTATCCACAGTATTGACAAACGTAATTGTTTTCGATTTGTTCAAGGTTCAACAACGGTTTTTTACATGATGGACATTTGTTCCACAATCCGTCTGGCGCCTCTTTTTTATTTTCTGTTGCCGTGTTAATTCCGGCTTTATCTCTTTTAAACCAACTCATACGATAGTTCTAATTCAGTTACAAATAAACAAAATTATTTTGTTTAGTAGAAGTATTCCTTAAAATTGCTGTGTATTTACGATTTGTGAAAGGAAGCTGACCCGAAATTTTGGGCATAAAAAATGGGTAAGCTCCTTTTATCGCACCGCTCAACCAAATACCCTTGCTTTGTTCCCAACCTGGGGGAGTCAATGGGAGCTGGTCGTAAAAGACTTACCCGTCACAAAAGTAGAAAAAAAATCCTTCTAAAGAAAGATATTTTGCTATTAGTGCTTACTTCGCTGATAGTCAATAAGAATAATTTTAAGTCTTGTCTTTTCCATACTCGCCACAGAGCGAATAATACCCAAAAAGACCTAGACCAAGTGAGATAATTGGTGTTAAAATGAACATAATAATGATTCCGAATACTAAATCTTCTTGATGTCCGATCATTATTTTAGGAATTGCGAGCTCAAAAAGACAAAAGTATGCAGTAAATAGCGCCAGCGCAATCCAAAGAATCCCTAATATTTTTTTTAGTTTATCCATTGTTGAGGTGATTAGGTTTATTTTTAATATACAACGATCCGATTATGAAACATACAGCCGCAATAATGATCGGATACCAAAGTCCTGCCAAATAAAATTCAGGATCTTGAGCAACTTGCGCATTTGTCGTCAGGTAAGTCGAAATTGCAGGCAATAAGCCTCCGAAAATGCCATTACCGACATGGTAAGGTAAGGACATGGACGTGTAACGAATTTTAACCGGAAACATTTCCACCAGAAATGCCGCGATTGGTCCGTACACCATGGTGATGTATATGATCTGAATAAATATCAATGCCGTTAAACCTATGCGGTTACTACCATGCACAGTTACCGTTTTTTTAATGAGCGTATCTTGTTCGGTCGATTGATCATGGCTTATTTCTTGAGAACGTGTTCCATCAGTATACTGGATGATCGTTTGAAGCTTGTTATCGGCCAATTTTAATGTATTGGTCGAGCTCACTTCTTTTGTGCTGGTATCCGCTAGTTGATACATCGCTTTGTATATAGGTCTATAGGTACAAAGTGCCAATAACATGCCCAAAAGCATAATCCATTTACGGCCGACTTTGTCACTTAACCAGCCAAAAAGAATAAAAAATGGTGTTCCGATCAGCAATGCCGTTCCTAAGATCATATCAGCTTCGTCCGAATTGAGGTGCATCACAGTTTTCATGTAACTCATGGAATAGAATTGTCCCGTATACCATACGACTCCTTGTCCCATAGCTGCGCCAAATAAAGCAAGCAACACAAATTTTAAGTTATACCGGTTTCCAAAGCTTTCTTTTAAAGGATTTTTGCTTGTTGTACCCTCTTCTTTCGCTTTGGCAAACTCGGGCGATTCACTCATATTTTTACGGATGAGGTAAGACACATACACCATCAATATGGATAGAATAAATGGAAGACGCCATCCCCAGGCGTCAAATTGTTCTTCGGTCAAGATGTATTTTGTTACGAGTATAACAACCAAAGAGATAAATAAACCGAAAGTTGCTGTCGTCTGTATCCAGGATGTCCAATAGCCACGTTGACCTTCAGGGGCATGTTCTGCCACATAAGTTGCCGCTCCTCCATATTCACCACCAAGTGCCAGCCCTTGCAATAAACGTAAGATCAGTACCAGTAAGGGAGCAAGAAAGCCAATGCTCTCATAGCTGGGTATACAACCGATCAAGAAAGTGGCACCTCCCATGAGCAACAGTGTAACCATAAATGTGTATTTTCTTCCGATAAGGTCTCCTAATCTACCGAAAAAAAGTGCACCGAAGGGTCTGACAACAAAACCAGCAGCAAACGTGGCTAAGGTAGAAAGGAAAGCCGCAGTCGGATTGTCCGCAGGGAAAAATTTGGTTGAAATGACGATGGATAAACTTCCGAAGATAAAAAAGTCATACCATTCAATCAGTGTTCCCATGGAGGACGCACCGATTACTTTCCAAATAGTTTTGGTATTTGTATTTTCTTTCATTTAGATTTATAAGGTTGTTTAGGTTTAAATTTTATACATTTTTCCAGGTAAAGAGGTGATATGACCATTCATCTCCATTTCGAGTAAAATCATCGCAAGTTTACTTTGTGGCCAGTTACAGTAACGCGTGATGTCGTCAATACCCACTTGCTGTTTACCCTGGAGAAAGAGATAGAGGTGCAACTGATCTTTATTTAACTCAGGAGGTAGGAGTGGGAGCTGTATACCTGTTTGTTTTTCTGAAGTTTCCCAATTCATCAGGTAGCAAAGATCTTTCGCATCCCGGATCAGATGTGCGCGGTTAGTTTTAATTAAATAATTACAACCTGCCGAATAAAGCTGATCTATTGCTCCCGGGAATGCGCATACATCGCGGTTATAGCTATTTGCTATTTCAGCAGTAATGAGCGCGCCTCCCTTTGTGGCCGCCTCTATGACAATCGTTACATCAGACATGCCTGCTATAATGCGATTTCGCATAGGGAAATTTTGTCGGTCAAGATTGCTGTCTGACGGAAATTCGGTTAGTAATCCACCCTGTTGAAGCATTGCTGACGCTGTTTCTCTATGAGTCGCCGGATAAATCCGGTCTAGTCCATGTCCTAATACACCCACTGTTGGTATCCGATGCAGTAAAGCATTTTTGTGAGCCATGATATCGATACCATAGGCCAGTCCACTTACAATTGTGGTATCAAGAGACTGCATCTGTTCAATGAGCGTATCGCAAATTTTGCGACCATAGCTGGTGGCATTTCTCGTTCCGACAATGCTGACCATACGTTCTTTATTGAGGTCGGCATTCCCTTTGTAATATAAGACGAGTGGTGCATCCTCACAATTTCTCAATTTCTGAGGATAATCCGGATTATCTATCCATAAAACTTTTATTTGGTGTTTTTCAACAAATGCCATTTCTTTTTCGGTTGCTTCCTGATAGTTTTTCGCAGCGATTTCATTAGCTGTTCGACTATTTACTCCTGGAATTTTTGCTAAAGTACTGGCATTTGTCTCTAAGATTTCTTGCACAGAGCCGCAGTGCGTAAGCAAAGCTCGCGCAGTTTTAGGTCCTACCCCCTTAATTTTGGTAAGTGCTATTTGATGATAAAAGTTCATATTCGGTTATTTAAAGATAATAATATTTTACTGAAATTCAGGCTAAAACAGTTTTACTTTTGGTATCAAAAATGATTAGAAAAGAATTTTTACTTTCATATTTTAGAGAATTATGAGATAGCTTGTATCTTTGTTTGAAATAAAAATATATGACTATGGAAATGAAAGAACCGTTTGATATAGAAATTGAAAATATTGTTTACTCGGTATTCCCAGAAGAGGAAGATACTTATGTGATTTTTAAAGAAGGGGTAGAATATGTACAGATTATTAAAGATACAGAGAATCTGTGGTTGAAAACCAATCCTGAGACTGGTTTACCAATGTTTGGTATGGACGAAGAGATTAATGCGATTGGCAAAAAAATTATAGAAGAATTGGGTTAATAATTCAAGATAGATAGACAGTTAAACAAAGTTAAAATCGTCGCTCGTATTTCTTTTGTTGTTATTTTTAAATAACTAATTATAAAGAAATGAATCCAGGTCGCTTATTTTTTTTGATGTCTATCTGTCTGCTTTTATTTTTTAGCCGGGTCAAATCTTCATCTGCTCATTTTGTTTTTTCCTATCAAGATACCACTCTTCGGAATGAAAAAATAATTAATCAGGATACCAATATACTGGATACTGCGCTAATAGTTGGGAAAAAATTAACGGCGGAAGAGAAAATGGCCGAAAAGCAGGTTACATATAAGTCCATATACTTTTGGGGAGATACCAAAAATATGGTGACTTTGCCATATCAGGGCGGTCTTGCCGTTAATCTCAATAAGTTGTATAATCTTTTGAGTAAGAAGGGTCGTGCTTCTCGGAGACTTCAAAGACTATTCGAGCGGGAGTTCGAGCAAGACAAAGTCTTAGCACAATGGACTGCGCTAACTGAAGCCTACACGCCTTTAACGGGAGACTCTTTGGTTAAATTTCGTTCTTATTATGAACCTTCCTCCAAATGGTTGCGCAAGGCAGACCATTACGATCAGATTGCTTATGTGCAGCACAGTTTAAAAAACTACCTAGATTCTGTCGAAATCATTCATCAACGTCTGAGTCTCCCTAAATTAGAAATCTTAAATCCCTAAATTACATCGGAACATAAACGACATATTTCGTTTCGAAGAAATCTTCTTTAAAATAATCGGAAAGTGGGTGCAGCTCAGCTTTCAGTCGTGACTCTTTAATTTCTTCTTTAAGATCACCACCTTTTAGATATAAGATACCGTTAGGAATTCCATTTTTATCCTGTTTAAGGAATTTATTGCGGATCCAAGGAGCAAAATCTGCTAATCGTGTTACAGCACGTGATACAACAAAATCATATTTGTCGTCCAATTGTTCTGCACGGATGTGATCTGCTTCAACATTCTCAAGTCCTAAAGCAGACGCAACTTCGCGAACAACTTTAATTTTTTTTCCGATCGAATCTACTAAATGAAATTTTACTTCAGGAAATAAAATAGCCAATGGTATTCCTGGGAATCCTCCGCCTGTGCCAACGTCTAAAATACGAGTGCCCGGAGCAAATGTCATGACGTATTTTGCAATACCTAAAGAATGTAATACATGATGCAGATAAAGGCTTTCAACGTCTTTGCGTGAAATAACATTGATCTGATTGTTCCAAAACGGATAAAGTTCTGCAAGTTGTGCAAATTGTGTTTTCTGAACTTCTGTTAAGTTTGGAAAATACTGATATATGATGTCTACTGTAGGATTCAAAGTGAAAGTTTTAAAATATGAATATTATTTCCAGCTAAGTGATTTCTTTTTACGGTTGAATAGTCCGTTGATGCAAATATAGAAATAGTAGATGATGTCTAATAATGGTAACCACCAAATGAGGTCAGAAACTGCTAATTTCTTATATATTGCCCTAAAAACAATGAGCTGTGCAAGTAGGCGAATTAGATATGCAGCTACAGGTACGTACCAGTAATTAGGGAAAATAATCGCAGTCAGGATAATCGTAAAGTAGAACAAAAATGAAGTGATCAATTGCATACCCAACATACGCTGATGTCTTTTTTTGTAGATAACCGAAGCGCCCGAATGCCGTGCTTTTTGTTTGTAATAGCTTTTCCAGGTTGTTTTAGGTTCTGAGTAAACGATAGCATCCTCATGAATGGATATGGCTACATTTTTCTTCGTAGCGTTTTCATTTACAAAAAGATCGTCATCACCAGATTTAATGTGCATGTGTGATGCAAATCCCTTTTTACTGAAAAATAACGTTTTTGTGTAGGCCATGTTTCTGCCTACAGCCATGTAAGCATCTTTTTTTATCGCATACGATAAATAACTCATTGCTGTATGCGTTGTCTCGAACCGGATAAGTTTATTGAGAAAACCTTTATATTTAAAATAAGGGGAGTACCCGATGACAATCTCTGTATCCGGTTGGTTAAGTGCTCCAGCTATTTCTTTTAACCAATTGCTTGAATTTGGATTGCAATCAGCATCTGTGAAAACCAGTTTTTCGTAAATAGCAGATTTAATTCCTAGGGTAACGGCGAATTTTTTTCCATGCTTAAGCCGTATATGTTCCTTAATATCGACAATTCTTAAGTTATCATATTGAGATTGATATTCTTTTAAAATCCATTTTGTCTCGTCAGTAGAGTAATCATTAACAACAATTACTTCAAATTGGGGATAATCCTGCTCTAAAATTGATGCTAAAAACTGCTTTAGATTTTTTTGTTCATTATGTGCACAGATGATGACAGAAATAGGATCAAATTGATCTTGTTCCTGATAAGAATGCACTTTATGACGACTCAGTTTTCCGTATACAATTATAATATAGTACAACTGGATGAGCAGTAATAAACCGATGATGCCAAAGGCGATATAGGGGTAATAGAAGGCGTATTGCTGTACGATGTTCATAGGTTGCAAAGATAGTATGTTCCAAGGATATTTGCTTTAATAATGTTTTTTGTGCTGTAAATGTTAAAATCTTGTAAAAGGTCAATCTTTGCATTGCTTTTTATAGTATTTTTGCAAAGATTTTAAAAAAAGCATGTTGGGGAATTTGCTTCTGAAACAGTAAAAATCATCAAATTAGAATCCCCAAAAAATAAAAGATTAATGAAATTCACTCTTCAAGTACAAGATAAATTTTCTAAAGCGCGTGCAGGTGTTGTTGAGACAGCTCACGGAAAAATTCAAACTCCTATTTTTATGCCGGTTGGAACAGCTGGTACGGTCAAAGGTGTGCATCAGCACGAATTGAGAAATGATATCAAAGCTCAAATTATTTTGGGAAATACTTATCATTTATATCTAAGACCGGGACTGGATGTTTTGAATAAGGCAGGTGGTCTTCACAAATTTAACGGTTGGGACCGTCCAATTTTAACAGATTCTGGAGGTTACCAAGTTTATTCATTGTCAGACAATCGTAAGATACGAGAAGAAGGTGTGACGTTCCGGTCACATATTGATGGTTCAAAGCATTTATTTACTCCTGAAAATGTGATGGATACACAACGAGTAATCGGTGCGGATATTATCATGGCTTTTGATGAGTGTACTCCTTATCCATGTGACTATGGGTATGCCCGTCGTTCGATTGAAATGACTCACCGTTGGCTGAAAAGATGTTGTGATCGTTTTGACAGTACAGAACCATTATATGGATATGACCAGACATTGTTCCCCATTGTTCAAGGATCAGTATATAAAGACTTACGTGAAAGATCTGCTGAGAAAATTGCGTCTTTCAATCGTGAAGGAAATGCAATCGGTGGTTTATCCGTAGGAGAGCCTGCTGAGGAAATGTATGCGATGACGGAAGTTGTCTGTAATATTCTTCCAGAAGATAAACCACGTTACCTAATGGGGGTAGGTACACCAATCAATCTACTTGAAAACATCGCTTTGGGTATAGATATGTTTGATTGTGTAATGCCAACGCGTAATGCACGTAACGGTATGATTTTTACACGTCACGGAACGATCAATATCAAGAATGAAAAATGGAAAGACGATTTTTCTCCAATTGATCCAGATAGTGATCTTTACTCAGATCAAGTATATACAAAAGCATATTTACGCCATTTAATCCGTTCGCAAGAACTTTTAGGTGCACAGATTGCTTCTTTACATAACTTACACTTCTATTTATGGCTGGTAAATGAAGCGCGTGAGAAAATTGTAGATGGTACATTCTACGATTGGAAAAATAAAATGGTCAAAGTATTAGGTCAACGTTTGTAATTTTTTTGCATCTTAGTAGTATTATGTTTTCTATTATCGATCGTTACATTATTAAAAAGTACTTGAGCACATTTGTGTTCACGATGGCTATTTTTACAGTCGTCATGGTCATTTTTGATATTTCTGAGCGATTGGATGATTTCTTGAAATATAATGCTCCTATGGACAAAATTATATTTGAATATTACGCAGGATTTATCCCGTTTTATTTAAATTTCCTTTGTCCTCTGATCAATTTTATCGCTGTTATCTTCTTTACTTCGAAGATGGCCGATCAAACAGAGATCGTACCCATATTAAGTGCCGGCTATAGTTTTAACCGGCTTTTAAGACCCTATATTTTTTCAGCAACGCTTATATTTGCAGTTTCTTTTGTCTTTAACCTTTATATTATTCCGAAAACGAATAAAATGAAGATCGGTTTTGAAAATGTGTATGTAAAACCTTTGAAAGATAATACGAAAGTGTCCACGCATATGCAGATTGATAAAAACAGTTATGTATACATAGACAACTTTGATAACAACTCCAAGATTGGATATAAGTTTGTACTGGAAAAATTTAAGGGTGATACCTTATTGGAAAAAATGATCGCTGAGCGTATTACATGGGATTCTGTAACGACTAAGTGGAAAATACATGATTATACAAACCGGATTATTAATGGTCTTCATGAACGAATGGACAAGGGTACCGTAAAAGATACCACTTTGGATATGAAGCCGAGTGATTTTGAACTGTATGATAATATTTTTACAGCCATGGATACGAAAGAGCTGGATGAGCGTATCCATAAAGAGGAAATTAGGGGTACAGGGATGATGACAGATCTTAAATTGGAGAAATATAAACGTTATGTCTATCCTTTTTCGGCATTTGTGCTTACTTTGATGGGCGTTGCCTTATCCTCTAAGAAGGTCAGAGGAGGTATTGGTCTTAGTTTGGGTATCGGTATCGGATTGAGCTTTACCTACATCGTGTTCATTCAATTTGCCACCATGTTCTCATTAAAAGGAGGGCTCCCTCCTTTGATTGCAGTGTTAATTCCCAATATTACATTTTTAATTATTGCAATCTATTTGGCTATAAAGGCGCCAAAATAAACAAACCGACAATGTCAAAAATTAAAATTAATCAGAATGTTCTTATTCTGCATTTAACAATCCTGATATGGGGTTTTACAGGAATTTTGGGTAATTTGATTTCGATATCTGCTATACATCTTGTTTGGTATCGGGTTTTGATTGCGGCGATTTCTCTATGGATTTATCTTGCCGTTAGCAAGCAGCAGATTTTGGTAAAAAGAAAGGATTTTATCTCTTTCATAATGGTCGGGGGTGTCGTAGGGCTTCACTGGGTACTCTTTTTTTATGCAATTAAGGTATCTACAGTATCAGTAGCTTTGGTAACATTATCTTCTTTGACATTGTATACTTCTATTTTGGAACCCCTGATCAATAAGAAAAAGATCGCCCTAATGGATATGTTAGTTGGTGTAGTGATAATAATGGGTATCTATATGATATTTCAATTTGAATCCAATTATATTGAAGGTATTCTTGCGGGCTTAGCATGTGCATTCTGTGCAAGTATTTTCTCGATTGCAAATGCCAGAATGGTTAAAAAATCAAGCGCTACCTTGATCACATTTTATGAAATGCTGGGTGCTTTTTTCTGGGTGTCAGTTTTTATGTTATTCAGTGGAGATTTTAATGAAAATATGGTTCTCAATCAATCGGATTTAATTTATCTATTGATCTTAGGGGTATTGTGTACTGCCGTTGCGTATGTGTTAGGTGTTGCTGTGATGAAAGAATTGAGTGCTTTTACAGTTGCTTTAACGACAAATCTGGAACCTGTTTATGGCATTTTATTGGCCATGCTGATCTTTGGTCAAAAAGAGACGATGAGTTTAGGTTTTTATGGTGGTGCTGCCATTGTTTTAGGTGCAGTCTTCTTTTATCCTTACTTAAAAACAAAAATCGAGAAACGGAAGCAGGATTTGGTTATTAGAAAAATCTATTAATTATCTATTTTAGCTTTATATATCTGCTCTTGTTGCAGAACGGAATTTAATGGATTTATTGCGTATCCTGATAAAAAAAGCGTGCTTAAAACTGATTTTAAGCACGCTTTTTTTTGACTTAGCACTGGATTAAAAATCAAATGTTCCGATGGTCACGTGCTGCTCTTTGGTTTTATCTAAGTACAGGGTGATGATTTTACGTTCCTGTTTTCCGGAGCTATAATAGGTGAATATTTCTGCCATAACTGCTGTTGGACCTGCTAGTGTTAGCGAATTATCATTATAAAAATCTACTTCGACTTTATATTTTCCTTTGACTGCTCTTTTTAATAGAAATTGTTCAGGGCCATATCCTCCGGTAAAATCATTACTTAAACGTCCTCCCATTGCAGTGCTATTATTGCTGTAAAAGCATTTTTCTCCATATGGATCTGTGACCCAAAGATCTATATCTGTATTGTTTGAATTCCAATTGATCACCACACGAATATCAACAGGAAGATCTGCAATTAGTTTTTTGCTGATGTTATTGCTATTGACATGAGTCTGGTTTAATTTTAATAAATTATTTAACTCCATCACAATAATTTCTTCTATACCATCGTCGCGATCGGCTGCTTCAGGGGAATAACTTTGCGTTAGGATACTATATAATTGATCAAAAGCTTTTTGATATTGTTTATTATCTAATAATGCTAAAGCATAATCGCGGTGGCTTTGCGGATCCATAGGACGCCAGTCTAAGATTTTCTTATTGATGTAAAGTTCATATTGATATTGTTCCCATTGTTTAAGTGTGTAAGCTATTGTCTTAAATAAATCTGCATTTTCAATTTGAAGATCTGCAAGTGAGCTCAACACTAATAATGCTTTTTCTTTTGTGCCTTTTCGATAGAAAAAATTAGCAACGTCAAAATAGAAGCTCGGAGTACCCAAATATGCTTGGCGAAGTTCGAGATATGTTTGATAGGGATTCGCTGATTCTTCTAAGACCTGCAGATACATATTGTCATTTTTAATGTCAGGAATGGTGATTTTTGCACCAGCAGTTGTTCTGTCACTCACATCAGTGCCGGAATAATGCTGTTGATCAGAAACAAGGTCTTCTAAATCGCTTAATGCTATTTCCTCCAGATTTGAATATTGATCATCTGCTATAAACATCTGTCTGCTTTCTAATGATACCATTTTTGATGTTGCAGCTTGTGCATTATTGATTGGATGAACTTCGGGCTCTACAAATGACTCTTCTACGATCCTGTTAGGCTGTGGATAGGTTTTCTTTACTTTGAAGTCGGTCTGCCACCATTTTTTTAATTCTTGGACAGCGGTTTCAGCCTGTGCCAATAAATCATGCATACGTTCCTCCCGAAGAACGCTTTGTTCTTTAATCAATTTATGATAAGCTGGAAGCAATTCTGTTGGAGGCAGGATGGCATATCGTACATAATCTTCCACGGTTTCCAATACAATTAAACTTGTGTTACGGGTAACAATACCAAATTGCTTACCAAGTTCTTCAATACGTTCTTTATTTTCCGTGTAATCAACATCTAATGTTGCAATCTTTTTCTGAGCCCAGATTTTATGAATATCCAACTCATTTTCTTGATAATTAATGTCAATTTTGACTTCTTGAGTCGCATGATTCCCGTAGCCAAAGAGTAAGGTAATCTGTTTTAAATTGTTGTTTTTTCCGAGACCTGTAATCGCGATATGATCCTGTACTTCTGTAGGGATCGCTGGATATATTTCTGAGAAATCAGCATGTTCTTTGATCCCTAAAAATTTTAAATTTTCTGAACTTAATTTCTTGATACCGTCAATAGGTGATGTGTTCAATAGATTGAGCGTTTTTGCACCAGTTTTTTTGCTAATGGCCTGGAGGGTGCTGTAATCTGCAATAGCAGAGGAAGTGATACAATATATTGGTTTGTTGATATTTACTTGATTTGACCCAAATGTGGATAACCCTTCAGTAAAGAAAAGATATTCCTCTGCTTGCAGCACTTGATCATTTAATTTTGAATAGTCTGTTCCGCCATCATAAGTTAAATGCAAGAGATAATTTTTTAGAGCAGTCCAATTTCCCTTTTCTATGTGAAATGTTCCCGCTTTTACATAGCTGATATTCAGTAAGCCCAGTTCTACAGTTAAATTCTTTTTTTGTTGTATGATGAGATCCAGAAGTGCTAATTCTTTTTGAATGTCTTTATCTTTAGCGCTTAAAGAATTGTCCCAAATGATCCCAATTTTGTTAGTCCAGGTTTTTGCTTTCGAAGGAGCATCGATAAATATATTGCTAAGGAAATAGAAAGATTGATCTTGATTAACCTGTGTCAAAATGTTGTTCTCATTTGGTCGCTTAGGTAGTCCAATTACTAATGATTTCTCAGGTATAAAATTGTTTTTAGCTATAGCCGCTTGATAAATATGATTTTTTTCTGAAAATATGAGTGATCCATCTGGTTTGCTGATCAATGTCGGTATCTGATCTGTTTGGTAGATATTTACCTGAAGTTTAAACCGCTCGATCGCTTGTTTATAGGCTAAAGGTAAATGGTATTGAAAACCAGTCGATGCATGGAATTGTAAATTCTCTTCATAAGTTATGCTAATGGTTCGTTGACCTTGTGCAGGTATAGGATATATTCTGGTCTTAAAATTATTGCCTTCTACACGCTCTAATAATCCAGGATCTACACGACGAGATTCAATACTTTCGAAGACTTCAGTCCCTTTGCTTTTATCAACTGCAACAGCTTGACGTAGTTTTCCATTAATATCAAGGGCGTATCCTGTTACCGAAACACCTTCAGGCATGGGGAATGTCAGTATGCCCTCCAAGTCTCTGTTTTCATTATTACGGAAGATCATTGTCATCGTTGTTTTCGCGATGTTACCAAAAATATTAACTTGAATATCGAGCTCCTGTAGATTAACTTTTGCCTGATCTTTTGGATCATTCGATATTTTTAAGCTGGGAATAGGTCTATTTGGATTATTCTGTGATTTAATATTCTCTCCCTGAAGTAGGAGACATAAAATCAATGCTATTATGAGGATCTTATTCATATTTTTTGAATTAGCTTGCTGTGTTCATTTAAGATGATGCATCTTAGTAACGAATTCCATAATTAACCGCAGGATTAAAAAACTTCATGTAGGTTGAAAATCTTAGTCCCGGTTAAAATGAATAAAAGCTTTTTGAGATCAGCGAGGGTCCATATGCTACTCATTTTTGAGATGAAATAACTGGATGAGTCAGTGATAGGAAGTGCTATAAAAGAATAAACCCCGTAAATATATTTACGGGGCTCATTCTTTTATATTTAGGATTGGTATTAAGCATATTGATGAATAGCTTCTTTGCTTTCAAGCTCCGAATGCCCCATTAGGAATTCGTCTACTTTTCTAGCACACTCACGGCCTTCTGATATCGCCCATACAACTAATGATTGTCCTTTCCTACAATCTCCAGCTGTAAAGATCTTATCTACCGAAGTCTGGTAAGCTTTATCTGTCGCTACTATATTTCCTCGGCTATCGACTTGAACACCCAGTTTTTCTGGCAATTGTTGCTCTGTATGTTGATAACCGACAGCTAAAAGAACAAGATCTGCCGGAATTTCTTTAGGCTCTGATTGACCTAATTTTGTTCTTCTACCGAAATCATCTACTTCGTATTCGACCTCTATGATCTGAACAGCTTTGACATTTCCATGGTCATCACTGATGAAGGCTTTTGTTTCGGTCGCCCAAAGTCGGTCACAACCTTCTTCTTGTGATGATGAAGTGTTGAAAGTGATTTTATCTGATGGCCATGGATTATTCTTTAATCGTTCCTTTGCAGGGATGGGTTTACGTGCGATCTGGGTAATGCTCTGTGCCAGTTGTCGATTGGAAGTACCGATACAATCCGATCCAGTATCACCGTCACCGACTACGACTACATGTTTTCCTTGGGCGATGATGTGCTCTTCCGTGTATTCAATACCACTCACTTTTTTATTCTGCTGTTTCAGAAAATCCATCGCGAAATGGACACCCTTTAATTCTTTTCCAGGAATATCCAAATGCCAAGGAACAGTTGAGCCTGTTGCTAAAATAACAGCATCAAAAGAAAGTAACTCATGGGTGGAGATGTTTTTGCCAACCTCAGCGTTTACGTTAAATTTAATACCTGATTCCTGCATCACCGAAATCCGGCGGTCAATAATTTTCTTGTCTAATTTAAAATCTGGAATACCATAACGGAGTAAGCCTCCCAGTTGATCATCACGTTCAAAAACGACAACGTCATGACCAGCTTTATTTAATTGTGCGGCTGCAGCTAAACCCGCAGGTCCTGATCCAACAATAGCAACTCTTTTATCTGTTTTAATATAGCTTTTGTTAGGTTTTACATAACCTTTATTGAAAGCAATTTCAATAATATGTTTTTCAATTTCTTCAATGGTAATAGGAGAACTGTGTATACCCAATACACAGGCCGATTCACATGGAGCTGGACAAATTCTTCCTGTAAATTCGGGAAAGTTATTTGTTGAGGTCAATATGTTGTATGCATCTTCCCATTTTCCATCGTAAACGGCATCATTAAACTCAGGTATTACATTGCCCAAAGGACATCCTGAGTGACAAAATGGAATACCGCAGTCCATACAACGTGCGGCCTGTGTATTCAGTTGACTATCTGTGTAACCCTTGTTGAATTCCTGAAAATTCTGTATTCTGTAAGCTACCGGTTCTTTTTGCGGAAGCTCACGATCGTATTCTTTAAATCCTGTTATTTTTCCCATGATTTTTCCTCCTGATTATGCTTCAACTAATTTTGTACGTAATACCTGTTTGTATTCTTTTGGAAATACTTTGATAAAGCTGTTTTTCTCAGCAGTCCAGTTTTCGAGGATATGTTGTGCAATTTTGCTGTTTGTGAGTAAAATATGTCTTTTTAGCAATGCAATAATTGCTGTTTCATCTTCTTGTTCCAATGGATCAAGATCTACCATTTCAGTATTGCAATTGTCTCTAAATGTTCCTTGTTTATCATAGATCCAGGCGATACCTCCGCTCATACCAGCGCCGAAATTTCTTCCAGTAGCTCCTAAGATAAGTGCACGTCCCCCGGTCATGTATTCACAACCATGGTCGCCAAGACCTTCTACTACTGCCGTAGCACCTGAATTACGAACAGCAAAACGTTCGCCGGCTTGTCCATTAATAAAGAGATGTCCCGATGTAGCACCAAATAGAGCAACATTACCGATGATGATATTTTCATGCGGTATCAATTTACTTTCTGCTTTCGGATAGATCGCTAATTGTGCACCAGATAATCCTTTACCAACATAATCATTTGCTTCACCTTCTAACTCAAATGATAGTCCTTTTGTTGAGAATGCACCAAAACTCTGTCCCGCAGAACCTTCAAATTTGTAATTGATGGTATTATCAGGTAAGCCTTCGGATCCGTATAGTTTAGAAATCTCATTCGACAATAGCGTACCGATGGTACGATCCGTATTTTTAACCGTGAAAGTTCCAAAAACTGGAGTTTTGCTTTCTAAGGCATGTTTCGCTTGTTTCAATAATCCCCAGTCTAAGATCATACCCATGCCGTGATCTTGTTCTTCAGTATTGTAAAGAGACTGATTAGGATCGTTGGGCTCAACATATAATATGCCTGAGAAATCAATTTTGGAAGCTTTCCAATGATCTATGTTCTCACGTTTTTTAAGGAACTGTGCTTTTCCTACCATTTCATTGATGGTACGGAAACCCAATTCTGCCATGGTCTCTCTGATTTCTTCGGCCATGAAGCGGAATAGGTTAACAATGTCCTCAGGTTTACCGGTGAATAATTTTCTTAATTCTGGATCTTGTGTGGCTACACCTACTGGACAAGTATTCAAGTGACACTTACGCATCATGATACAGCCTCCAGCAATAAGGGCAGCAGTTGATACGCCCCATTCTTCTGCACCTAATAAGGTTGCTACAACGATGTCACGTCCAGTTTTTACCTGTCCATCTGCTTGTAGTACGATACGGCTTCTAAGTTTGTTTTTCACCAAAGTTTGGTGTGCTTCTGCTAATCCCAATTCCCAAGGTAAACCTGCGTGCTTTGTCGAACTGATCGGAGAAGCTCCTGTTCCTCCGTCAAATCCTGCTATCAGTATAACGTCGGCATGTGCTTTTGCGACACCCGCAGCAATAGTTCCAACACCCGCTTTTGAAACGAGTTTGACATTGATACGTGCAGCACGGTTTGCATTTTTTAGATCAAAGATTAATTGTGCTAAATCTTCAATCGAATAGATGTCATGATGTGGTGGCGGTGAAATTAACCCTACACCTGGCGTTGAATGTCTTGTTTTAGCAATCCATTCATTAACCTTAGGTCCAGGAAGCTGACCGCCCTCTCCAGGTTTAGCACCTTGAGCCATCTTGATCTGTATTTCGTCTGCCTGTGTCAGATAGTTGGATGTAACGCCAAACCTTGCGGATGCTACTTGTTTGATTGCAGAGCGCATCGAGTCACCATTAGGAAGAGGCTGATAACGGAGCTCATCTTCACCACCTTCTCCAGTATTTGATTTTGCACCGATGCGGTTCATCGCAATTGCCAGTGTACTGTGTGCTTCATGTGAAATAGAACCAAATGACATCGCACCTGTGGCAAAACGTTTTAAAATATCACTAGCTGGTTCTACTTCCTCTAAAGGAATTGCTGTTCTATGTTTAGCAAAATCTAATAAACCACGCAGGGTGAACATCTGTTCTTTTTGGTTGTTTATTTTTTCCGCATATCTTTTATAAGTAGCATAATCATCATTGCGACAAGCCTGTTGTAGAAGATGTACAGTATCTGGGTTCCAAAGATGTCCTTCACCTCTTCGTTTCCATTGGTAAAGACCGCCTTCAGGAAGCAATGTTTGTGGAGTACGGCTTTCTTTGAAATTCACCCAGTGTTTTGTCAATACTTCCTGTGCAATATCGTCCAAGTTTAAGCCCCCGATACGGGATACGGCACCGCAAAAATATTTGTCTACAACAGTTTTATCTAAACCTAATACTTCAAAAATTTGTGCACCATGATACGACTGCAGGGTCGATATCCCCATTTTTGAAAATATCTTTAATAATCCCGCATTTACTGCCTTTACATAGTTTTTGGAAAGTTCAGGCCATGTTAATTCGGTTTCGATTTTACTTTGTTCTTTCATCGTACGAATACTCGCAAGAGCCATGTAAGGATTGATTGCAGTCGCACCAAATGCAAGTAAACATGCGAAATGATGAACTTCCCAAGCATCTCCAGCTTCTACAACAAGACCGACAGCACCACGGTTTCCTGTTTTGATTAAATGGTGATGTACTGCAGATACAGCTAATATGGACGGGATAGGAGCATGTTGTGAATCAATGGCACGGTCTGAAAGTATCAATACTTCGAAGCCATCACGTACAGCATCATCTGCATATCGACAAAGGCGTTCTAATCCAGCTTCCAGAGAACCATTTTGACCATCTGCTCGGAAGTAAGATTGTAAAGTTTTTGCCTGAAATACACCCGTGTCTATTGACCGTAGCTTTTCTAATTCTTTCGAGGTCAATATCGGATGTTCGAGCGTAACGCAGTGACAGAATTTTTTATCTTCAATGAGTATGTTGCCTGCATTTCCAATGAATGTTGCTAGACTCATAACTAAACGCTCTCTTATTGGATCAATAGGAGGGTTTGTCACTTGAGCAAAAAACTGCTTGAAGTAACTGGATAAGTGTTGCGGTTGATCGGAAAGTATAGCTAATGGTACATCAGATCCCATGGAACCTGTTGGCTCATACCCGGTCAGTGCCATTGGTGTTAGAATTGTTTCTAAGTCTTCTCTCGAATATCCGAAAGTCTGCTGATACTTAAATACCGATTCTTTAGACAGATAGGTATAAGTAACACGAGGCTCAGCCAATTCTGTTAATTTTATTTTATAACTGTCTAACCAATCGCCATAAGGCTGTTGACGTATTAAGTCGCCTTTTACCTCTTCGTCAGATAAAATTTTACCCTGTTCCATATCGACCAAGAAAATTTTACCAGCTTGTTGTCTTCCTTTTTTGATGATCGTTGATTCATCAATAGGAAGTGCGCCTGCCTCTGAAGCAACGATGACTCGATGATCTGAAGTAATGGCATAGCGTAAAGGACGCAATCCGTTTCGATCTAGGGTTGCACCAATGGACTTGCCATCAGTAAAACAAAGAGCAGCTGGACCATCCCAAGGTTCCATTAATGTGGCGTGGTACTCATAAAATGCTCGTTTTAATGGATCCATTTGTGTATTGCCATCCCAAGCCTCAGGGACCAGCATCAGCATCACATGGGAAAGGCTGCGGCCACTGTGTAATAAAAGTTCTGCAACATTGTCTAGACATGCAGAATCAGATTGACCACGGTCTACAACAGGTAATAAGATCTCCATCTCTTCTTCTGTAAAATAAGGAGACGAAAGCGCACGCATGCCTGCGTAAAACCAGTTCAGATTTCCTGTTAATGTGTTGATCTCACCATTATGCGCTAACATACGGAAAGGCTGTGCTAAAGACCAGGAAGGGAAAGTATTGGTTGAAAAGCGAGAGTGTACTAATCCAAATGCAGAAACAACTCTTGGATCGCGAAGGTCTTTAAAATAAGTGCCAACTTGGTAAGTTGTCAACTGACCTTTATAAATAATTGTTTTGCAAGATAGGGAAGCGAAGTAAAGCGGTAGTGGATATTCTTGATATTGTTTGATTTTTTGGATAATCAAACGTCTGAGGACAAATAATTTGCGTTCAAATTCTTCAGTGTTATGTACGGTCTCGGGTCTGTCGATAAAGAATTGAACTATTTCGGGTTCAGCGCTTAATGCTGTCGGGCCTATACCTGCTCTACTTACTGGTACATCCCGAAATCCAAGGAATTTCATATCCCTTTCAGTAGCCGCTTCTTGTATAACTGTTCTGCAAATTTTGTTCATTTCAGGTTCTTTGGGTAGGAAAACCATTCCTGCTCCATAATATCCTGGTTCTTTAAGTTGTATACCTAGGTTAATACATTCTTCCCAAAGAAACTCATGTGGTAATTGGATCATAATACCTGCGCCATCTCCACTCTCTGGATCACAGCCACAAGCACCACGATGCTCCATATTTTCTAACATGGTCAAGGCATCTTTTACCTGTGCATGTGATTTTATTCCTTTAATATGCGCTACAAAACCAACCCCACAGGCGTCATGCTCAAAACTCGGGTCGTATAGCCCTTGCTGATTTGTGTTACTTTCAATCATCTTCCTATTCAATTATTACTTTGCTAATATATGAATAAAAACATTAAAATATTATAGATTTTATAAATTATTTTAAATAAGCTTATGTTATTTGTAAATAAAAAGTCTTTTATTGCTGATATTGTATTTTGAAAGAGCTTTGTGATTTGTTTTTTGAATGAGCATGTTACGTGTTGTAATAAAATGATTTGTATCATCTTAATGATTGGTGATGCAGTTTTTAAAGCGGGTTCATCAAGATGATCTGCCTTTTACTTGATTAGAGTATGCTTCAATCTTTATTCGCACTTTGTTCGGGAAGCCTTCGGTAAAGCTCTACCTTTTGTCTATTGTTTGTCTTCTGTTTGTCTTCCGTTTGTCTACTGTTTCAGTATAGGCGAGGTATAGGATGGGTATAGGATTAGTATAAGGAAGACGAATCCTTTTCGAACCTTTTGCGAACGAAGGGCGAAATCAACTCTTACTTTATTCAATTGTGAATGACTGCCGTTTGACTTAAGTTCGAGTTTGCTAGGGGAGAGATAGGAGACAAGCCCCACAGTTGTTCGTGGTCTATTCGGTAGGTGTTCGACACCCTGCCGCATACCTGTCGAATAATAGTCGAAGGGTACTCGAACCAGACTCGAAGAGTTGTCCTGCCAATGCCCTAGCAATGTCGGAGTAAGGCGAAATAACGTATGCACTTGTATGGACTTTTACGGACTTCCATGGACTTTCACGGACTTTCCTTTGCGCATTGTATTCCGATCTCAATAAGAAGTCGATCGGAGACAGGTCCTTAAAAATAATAGATTTTAGCATATAACTAATTCTGGAACGGATAAGCTTTGCGCTATATTTTAGATATTCTTTATCTATCTTAGCTTTTGTTATTTTCGCTGTGAGGTAGGAAATACATAATAGTTTAAACCATGAAAATCACTGAAATAGAAATTTATAGATTAAGCATTCCTATGGAGCCTTTTGTCATTGCAACAGGCACTATGGATTTTGCACAGAACACCTTTATTCGGATTCGTACGGATACCGAAATCGTTGGGGTTGGTGAATGTTCTGCCTTTCCTATGATTGTAGGGGAAACCCAGGACACCTGTTTAGTGATAGCGCGTGACTTTGCGAAGTTATGGAAAGGTAAAGATCCTTTAAATATAGAGGAGCGTCTCGCAGAGCTAAATATGTATATAGCCGGCAATACAACAATAAAATCTGCATTTGACATGGCTTTATATGATATTGCATCAAAAAATGCAGGAGTTCCGTTATATCAATTTTTAAAAGGTATTCCACGAGAGATCGTAACCGATATCACGTTAGGTATCGCCAGTCCGGAAGAAATGGCAGCTAAGGCAAAAGAGTTGTACCGTGCAGGGGCTGTGATGTTGAAAGTGAAATTGGGCAAGGATCCTAAAACGGATATCGCAAGGATTCGGGAAATCCGTAAAGCGGTCGGCTTTGATATGCCGATTCGTATTGATGCAAATCAAGGATGGACATACGAAGGTGCTGTAGAGGCTTTGCAGGGACTGGAACCTTTTAAGATTCAGTTTTGTGAACAGCCTATGCGTACTTATTTAGATCATTTGCTTCCTGAACTTCGTACCGAAACAACGGTTCTGATCATGGCAGATGAATCTGTCTATAGCCATCATGATGCGGAACGCTTGTGTCGTGCAGATGCCTGTGACTATATTAATATTAAATTTTCAAAATCAGGAGGCATTCATGAGGCATTAAAAATTGCCGCAATAGCTGCTGAATTTAATATTCCCTGTATGATAGGGGGGATGCTTGAAAGTCGATTGGCTTTAGCCGCGAAAGTTCATTTTGCTTATGCTGTGCCGAATGTGAAGTTTTATGATTTGGATACTTGTATGGTCGGCCATCTAGAGGATCCTGTTGTCGGTGGTATTCAATATAAAGGATATCATATTCATCTTTCGGATCTTCCGGGTATTGGTGCTGATATTAACCAGGAATTTTTGGATTCCTGTGAGCGATGGGTAATTTAAGATTGCAAATATTTTTTAACATTTGTTAAAAAATGCTTGAATAGCATGCTGTTTGGCAGACCTCCAAGCTTAAAATAAATAATATTCAGTACCTTTGCTACACTTATTATTTTATTAAAAGTAACAAAATATTATGAGTACACAAAAAGGTCCTATTTCTCAGTTTATTGAGGAAAATTACCTTCACTTCAATGCTGCGGCATTGGTGGATGCAGCTAAAGGTTATGAGGCTCATCTATTAGAAGGTGGTAAAATGTTAATTTCTTTAGGTGGTGCAATGAGTACTGCTGAATTGGGAATTTCTTTGGCTGAAATGATTCGTCAAGATAAAGTACATATCATCTCATGTACAGGTGCTAACCTGGAGGAGGATGTTATGAATTTAGTAGCACACTCACATTACAAGCGTGTTCCTAACTATCGTGACTTGACTCCAGAGCAAGAAAGAGAATTATTAGATCAACATTATAATCGTGTTACAGATACTTGTATTCCTGAAGAGGAAGCATTCCGTCGTTTACAGAAACATTTGGAAGATGTATGGCATGCTGCTGAAGCAAAAGGCGAGCGTTATTTACCACACGAATTTTTATACCAGGTGGTTAATTCTGGAGTGTTGGAACAATATTACGAAATTGATCCTAAAAACTCTTGGATTGTTGCCGCTGCAGAGAAAAACTTGCCTATCGTTTGTCCAGGATGGGAAGATTCAACGACAGGTAACATCTTTACTTCTAATGTAATCAAAGGTAAATTAAATGTTCATACAGTGAAATCTGGTATCGAATATATGATTTACTTAACAGAGTGGTACCGTGCTAACTCTTCTGGTAAGGGTGTTGGTTTCTTCCAAATCGGTGGTGGTATCTCTGGTGATTTCCCTATTTGTGTTGTTCCGATGATGTACCAAGATTTAGAGTGGGAAGATGTTCCTTTCTGGTCTTACTTCTGTCAGATCTCTGATTCAACAACATCTTACGGTTCTTACTCTGGTGCTGTTCCAAATGAAAAAATCACTTGGGGTAAATTAGATATCGATACACCTAAATTCGTAGTTGAGTCTGATGCAACTATTGTTGCTCCTTTGATTTTCTCTTATATTTTGGGTAAATAATAAGAATATGTCGAATTTACTGACTACAGACCCCATTGCTTTACAGGCATTCATGTCCGAGACTATATTCGCGACGGCCGATGCTGTAGAAGCTTTTTCGGGTCAGTCTGAATCGGTATCTTCACCTTTAAATCCTCAACAGGTTACTGCTCATCAGGAATCTGTTGAGGAATTTATATATCAAGGCTCTAAAGCAAAAGGAATTCTGTTTATCTTAAGATATCCCGCTTATCCTTACTTTTCTCCGGAAGCAGAGGAGGCATTTGTAAAGACAATTGGGGCGCTTAAGCTAACAGTTGCTGATGTTGCGGTTGTTAATTTGGCCAATGCACACAATCCAAATGACTTTAAGCGAATTATGTCATTTTTCACTCCTAAAAAGATTATTCTTCTAGGCGTTGAACCTTTATCATTAAAGTTGCCTGAGATTGCGCATAACTCCTATATGCACGGTCGTATTGCGACAGTCTTCAATACCTACAGTTTTGAAGAGATGTTTGCAGACATGGTTAAGAAAAAAGCTTTTTGGACTGAGTTTAAGTCATTAATTCAACATCAGAGCTAGTCTTTAGCTCGGATAATTAGCTGTTTTTTCTATTATATTTAATACATTTGAATAAAATCTTATTCGGATGATTGAACTTATTTTTGCGACTAATAATGCACATAAATTGGAAGAGGTGCAGGCTATTGTAGGAAAGAAATTCCTACTTAAATCTTTGGCTGATATTGATTGCCATGAAGATATTCCTGAAACAGGTGTTACTTTTCATGAGAATGCAAAACAGAAGACAGATTATTTAGTCAATAAATATGGATTAAATTGTTTCGGAGATGATTCTGGGTTGGAAATTGATGCATTAAATGGTGAACCAGGTGTGTATTCGGCCCGTTATTCTGGTAGCCGTGATATGGAAAAAAATATTAATTTGGTTCTGGAGAAGTTAGCAGGTATCGCTAATCGTACCGCTCGATTTAAAACAGTGATTTCACTTAACCTAAACGGTCAGCAACATTTTTTTGAAGGTAGTATTGAAGGCCACATTATTGATGAACGTAAAGGTGCGGATGGATTTGGTTATGACCCTATTTTTATACCAAATGGCTATAATAAAACATTTGCGGAAATGACTGCAGACGAGAAAAATAGTATCAGCCACCGGGCAGTCGCTGTTCAGAAATTAGCCGCGTTTTTGAGTAATTAGAAATGAATATAAAACGAATATTTTTTAAGAATAAGAATTTTAAGTTTGGATATTATGTGAAAGCTAGTTTCCGGGAATATTCATTTTTGCCTTTGTTTCGATCCAAAAGAGTAGCAATGATCAACAATCTTTCTTCTTATGACCAGGCTATTGTTGATCGTCTGGCTTATTACAATAAACTAGATGAGATTCAAACAGTGGGCGAGGGTGCTTGCTACTTAAAGGATATGAAGAGACCTAAAAAAGGTTCAGTTTATTATTTTGATCTGAAAGAATATTTACGATATTTTGACGGTGATCTTCGAATAGATATGATTCCAGGTGATGTTGTTGATATTCCCAAAACACCTGCAATTGTGAAAAGCAGACCTATTGGAGGAAATAACTGCAATTCAGTATTGCTAAATATGGATAAAGTCAGGCATTTTAATTTTATCAAAGATGAGATTGCTTTTCGAGATAAAAAAAATATGTTGCTGGGACGCGCTACAGTTCAACAGGAGCACAGAAGCCGTTTTTTTCAGATCTATTTTGATCATCCTCTGTGCGATTTAGGAGATGTCTCTAAAAAGAATCAACATAAAGGCTGGTATAAACCTGCGATTTCAATAACAGAACATCTACATTATAAATTTATACTGGCCTTAGAAGGAAATGATGTGGCGACCAATTTAAAATGGGTGATGTCATCAAATTCTATTGCCGTAATGCCAATTCCAAAGTTTGAAACTTGGTTTATGGAAGGGTTATTGATCCCTGATTATCATTATATACATATCCAAGATGATTATTCGGATTTAGAAGTGAAATTAAATTATTATATCGAAAATCCGGAAAAGGCAGAAGAAATCATTAAGAATGCACATCAGTTTGTGAAACGGTTTGAAAATCAGATGGTAGAAGATCTGGTTTCTGTCCTGGTATTAGAAAAGTTTTTTATAAAAACTGGTCAAAGAGCAGTATTATAGCAGTGAGTGTTGCTTTTCAATTTAGTCAGCTGTAAATCGATGTTACTTTAATTAAGCGAACGCTAGAATAGTCTATTTTATTTTTTTCAAAGTAGATTATAATAGAGCTAAAAATTTAGGAGAAAAACTATGTTAATCGATATTCAGCATCTTCATACATCTTCGCTTCAAGATGATTTTCAATCGGCTTTATATCAGATTTTTATGTTCGAAAATCCGGCGAAATTTTCGGTTGATTTTTCAAATTATTCCAGCGCGGCTTATAGTTTGGTTTTTTTATCTCCTTATCAACATTTCAAGTGGCAGGGGACAACACCGGCTTCCATTATTAAATTGGAGTTCCATGGTGATTTTTACTGCATTGAATATCATAAAAAGGAAGTTGCTTGCAATGGTTTATTATTTAACAATATCTACTTAACACCATTTGTGACTATTTCTCCGATTTTATTTACTGAAATAAAAACAATTTTTAATAAAATTGAAGTGGAGAAAGATGGAGGAAGTCCATTTTCTGAATCTGTATTGAAATCTTATCTACAACTTGTTTTGGCTCTTTGCAGTAAGGAAAAATCTCTTCAGCTTGTTCATACCGATGTTTATCAGAACGAATTGACAGTTAGTCTAAAATTTCAAGAACTGTTGGAGTCTGCTTTTCTTTTAGAGAGATCGGTGCAATTTTATGCACATGAACTTGCTCTTGGAGTAGATTCATTCAGCAAAAAGGTTAAAAAAGAATTGGGAAAATCTCCTTCCCAATTGATCCAGGATCGTGTTGTTCTTGAAGCAAAAAAAATGTTGCATCTGACATATTTATCTGTCAAAGAAATAGCTGCAAAACTTCAGTTTGAAGATGAGTTTTACTTTAGCAGGTATTTTAAGAAGAATGTTGGTATTTCTCCTTCAGGTTTTCGAGAGCGTGTAGGGATCTCCATTGTGGCTAAATAATCTATTGAATTTACCGATTTGTCCATGTCATAGCTGATTTATTAAATGGAAATTTGTAGCCATATCAAATATAGACAACTATGTACAGATTTATTTCTTTTCTAGCGGGACTACAAAATCAATTTATTAATTTTTTACGTTTTGCAGTCTTTCTTGTGATGGCATGGATAGGTGGTTTAAAGGCATTTCAGTACGAAGCTGATGGTATTGTTCCATTTGTAGCCAATAGTCCTGTTATGTCTTTTTTTTACAGCAAGAAGGCACCAGAGTATCAGCAGTATAAAAATCCTGAAGGTAAAACTGTTCAAAAAAATGTGGATTGGCATAATGAAAACAGGACATATCTATTTTCTTATGGCTTGGGAGCGGTTATTGTCGGAATTGGATTTTTTGTTTTATTGGGTATATGGTTTCCGAAAATAGGATTGCTTAGTGGTGTTTTGACATTTGGGATGTCCCTCGTGACTTTATCATTCTTGATTACCACACCAGAAACATTTGTGCCAAATTTAGGTGGTGATTTTCCGACACCTCACTATGGATTTCCCTACCTTTCCGCAGCAGGGCGTTTGGTTATAAAAGATATTATTATGTTGGCTGCAGGTCTTGTGATCGCTGCAGATAGTGCTAAGCGCTTGTTGGTTTCCGAAAGACATTAACTTATTTGAAGATCATCAACAATGCGGTATTATTGACAGGCCGCATTGTTGATGATCTTTTAATTAAATCTTACTTTTTGATCGGTTCTTTATTTGGAGAAACTGCCTTAATAAGAGTGCTATCTTGTACGGCCTGCAATTTTTCTCCTTGAGCCTTACTTTCCATTTTCTGAATTTCCCGCTTAGGCGCAGTTTGTTTTTTAACTTCTTCTTGAGGCTTTTCCTCCGGTTCGCTTTCTATATTCTTAATTGTTTTCTCTTTAGGTTTTCCCTCTTTGTTTTCAGCCTCGGGAACTTTAATCTCGTCTTTTGCAACAGATCGTTTTCTATTGAGTAAATCTTCTTTTGACTTCGGTCTATCTTCCGGCCTCCAAATAAACCCCGGTAGAAATTCTTTTTCTTGCGTTAATTGGGCAATTGGGTAGACTTTACCATCAACTTTTCTAATGGAAACATACTCTTTCAATTTATTGTTTTCCATGTAAATTTTAATGCGGCTGCTGCGATCATGGAATAATTCTGTTGCTACATTGGTTTCTTCATTGACGACATAAATGATGTTTTCGGCATTTCCATCAACGAACATCCGTTCTAAACTGTTTTTATCAAAGAATCCTGTTATTTTACGGCCTTTTAACTGATTGTATTTAGCGGAGTCCAAAGTTGCATTTACCATAAATGCATTACCTACAATTAACGTATTGTCCAGTTTCTGATTCACAAATTGCAGAAAAATCGTATCACCGGATATTTGAGATTTCTCTGCCCAGATCATCGGTTTTCCCATTAGCCTGAACATAGAATCTGCCATACCATAGTAAACAGAATCTGCTACAGCTTGAAAATCGGATTTAAACATGCGCACATTATGGTATGCTTTGACAATACGGGTTTTTGCTGTGTCGGGTGGAGCTGCAGGTTTTTCATGATTGTTTTTCGCAGCTTTAAGAGCTTTATTAAAGATTTGATCACTATAATCTGCTTTTGGGACGACTGCATTTTTTCGCAAAATACTGTCAGCCTTACTATTTTTCTCTAATTCAAAACGATTTAAATCTTTTACAACAGGTTTTGCTGTTGTTTTTTCAGTATTTGGACTTGCTTTTTTAGGCTCCTGTTTGGTTTTTTCTTTTAAGACAGCTTGCTTGTCTTTAATTTTCTGTTGAGGTGCATCGTTATTGATTTCCTTTTTTCCTAAGGTATCACCTTGCTGCTGCAAAGAATCTAAACCTGATGTAAAATCGGTATCCGTACTATCATTATCGTCTCCATAATCTTCATCTACCTCTACATCTAGCTCACCACCGTCACGGCTTAGTTTGAAATTTTTGGGTATGTAGGTGCTTCGGAGAATCATTTTTGAGAACAGGGTATCTGCAGTCATAAATATAGAATCCATCTGTACAGAGTCCTTAGGTACTACTACAGGATCTAATTTGACTAGTTTATTCTCTCCCTTGTTATCATCTTTTGAGACAACTTCTTCTTTAACCTTTTTATCTTCTTTTTCTTTCTTCTTTACCTCTTTTTTGTTGGACGGATTGGTTTTTGTATTTCCAGTATTTGTTGAATCACTTTGCGTACTATCTTTTTTGACGACAGAGATGATCAAGGGCTTGTCGGTCATCGTGATGGATTCATCCGACTGTCGATATAATCCTTTGTCCCCATAGGCATAAAACTTATCGGTCGTGTCGACAAATACAACATTCCGGATCGCTTCTCCTTCTCCGGTTCGTCGGTCATAATGCAGCGTATCTCCTTTTAGCATTTTACTGCCTTCGGTATATAGATTTTTCTTTGTGAAGTTTGCTACGCCGGTATTGGTATTATAATCTCCTTTTTCTGTATATAGATTTTCCCCTTTATTCCCTTTGATATTGGTAGGGGTATAGAAGTAAGTCATACTGCTAGGCGAATTATACTTCATTGAATCCGTGTATATTTTGACATTTGGTGTGCGTACCACGACTTTTTTATTGAAAAAGGCATCTTGCGTATTTTCGAAATAAGTCGCATTGGTACTCGTAATGGTATCTGTACCACTAGTGATACGGCCGCCACCATAATAATTTCCAACACTACTTCTCATGTTATACTGCAGATGATTGGTCGTAAGTATGGAAGACCGACTGACCATACGGACGTTTTGCGTTAGCGTTGCATTTTGTGAAGCCGCATCGTAGTGAAGTTTATCCGCGAATATTTGAGTCCCGGTAGGCTGTGTAATGATCACATTGCTATAAGCTTCAAAGAACTGGCGCCCTATGTCGTCTTTATGTAAATAACCGCTATCTGCAGAGAGGGTAGATCCTTTATGTTCATAAACCGGTCTGTAAAACATTGCATTGCCTGTTTTTGAATTGAGAACACTGTAAGAAGACGACAATAAACGGAGTTCATCTTGCTGTTGTGCAGATGCTAGCATGAGGCCCAGGGCCATAAATATAAAGGACAAAAAGTATTGTTTCACAGAGACAAAAATATGTATTTTAATTGAACTTGTTGATTAATGGTAATTTTTCATTTAAACAAATATATGCTCAAAAAATATACATTATCTTTGATATATGAATTTGCTGGAAAGATTAACATTTTTTATCAAAGATAACAGCCTTTTTGAGGCTGATGATAAGATCTTGTTGACAGTGAGCGGTGGACGCGATTCGATGCTTTTGACTTTTTTATTGGCAAAGGCCGGTTATCAGATAGCTATTGCTCATTGTAATTTTAAATTACGTGGTGCAGAATCTGATCTGGATGAGTGCTTGGTTCGGGATTTCGCTGAAGCGCATGGTATCCCTTTTTATGTGAGGCATTTCGATACAGAGAAGATAGCTTCCGAAAGAGGAATTTCTATACAGATGGCTGCACGCGAACTGCGGTACTCCTGGTTTGAAGAATTAAGAGAAGCGTTAAGTTTTGATAAAATAGCTGTTGCACAGCATTTGAATGATCATATTGAAACGGTGTTGTTAAATCTATCCCGTGGAACAGGCCTTCAAGGCCTACAGGGCATTCAGGCAAAACGCGACCGCCTGATTCGTCCATTACTGTTTCTTAAAGCAGAGGAAGTATTACATTATGTCCAGGAATATCAGATTCCATACCGTGATGATCAATCCAACTTTTCGACGAAATATGCGCGTAATAAAGTACGTATCGACATCATTCCGCAATTTAAAAAAATGCAACCTGATTTTGAACGTATTTTTGAACAGAACATTGCTCACTTCAAAGAAAGCTATGCTTTGTTGCAACAATTCATAACACCCCTTCGTAATGACCTTTTTATAAAGGAACAAGAAGCTTGGATTATTGAAAAGGAAAAGCTTCGGAAGCATATAACGGATCTTCCGCTGTTGTATGAATTATTTTCACCATTCTGTTTTAGTAAAAGTGTGCTGACCGATCTCCAATCTTGTTTTGATAAGGAATCAGGTCGATTGTTTCAATCTGAGGGATACGATCTGTTACTTGATCGCGATTTTTTGATTATTCGTGAAAAAGAGTATAAGCAGGAAGATGAAACCATTATTACTTCAGAAACTAAATCTGTATCTTGGAGAAATTATAGTTTTTGTTGTGATTATAGTCATGATGTTTCTATTGTTCGGGATAAGCAGATTGCAAAAATAGATGCTAATCTTCTGATTTTTCCTTTGACGCTAAGAGCTTGGAAAACGGGTGATTATTTCTATCCTTTGGGAATGACAGGACGTAAAAAATTGAGTGATCTTTTTAATAATTATAAGGTGAATGTTTTTGAAAAGGGAAATGTTCCAATTTTAATAAACGGTAACGGCGATATCATCTGGGTAGCAAACTATCAACTTGATAATCGATATAAAATAAGTGGAAATACAAATAAAGTGTTTATTTTAAGCTGTAAATAACATGATAAAAGAAGGACTTCTATATACTGAAAATCAATATTTGGGGCGGGACCGTGTTTGGATAAGTGTACGTCTGGTTCTGGCCTTGTTTTGTTTTACAGCTGTTTATCTCAACATAGATCAATTACTTTCCAGCCAATTGTTTTTTTTAGTCGGAATAGCGATTATTATTACCTCTGTGGTCATGATGTATCTATTGCTGTACCGTATCGAAGTTTTTGAAGGAAAGGTGATGTTGAGTGGCTTATGGACTACGCGCTTAGTTAAAATTGAATTGAGTTCAATTGTTAAGGTGGAAAAAAAACCATTTAGTAAGTTTTTCTTCAATAATCCTGTTTATAATCTACATATTAATGGTAAGATTAAGTTTTATGCAGGTGGGAAAGATGCGGTATGGTTAACAGATAAAGATGGTCTGGTGTACGTAATCGGTACGCAACGTCAAGAGGAATTATTTCGTGCAATTGAGACAGCAAAGTCCAAAACAAACCCTTAAAAATTGTTAAATCGAATATACTGACATTTTTAAGACAACTGTTTTGAACGAGATTCTTTATTTTTGATTAAAATGACAACGAATATAAAGTTATGGCAGGATTATTAAAATTTTTATTGATTGCATTCGCTGTATGGTATTTAGTTAAATTCTTAATTCGATTAATATTACCATTTGCAATGCGTAAGGCTGCAGAAAAGCTTATGAAAAAAGCGCAGCAACAAGGTGGCTCTACCTATACCAATGGTGGTGGCTCGTTCCATTATGAAACATTTGGTCAAAATAATAACAGTTCGCAATCAGCTCCAAAAACAGATGGTCGTATATCGGTAGATTATGTTCCACCTAAACAAGAGTCAAAAAGAAAAGTGGCTGACAATGCTGGTGAATTTGTGGATTTTGAAGAAATAAAATAGATGAGTTGCTACGCTAAATAGCGTATCTTTGTGCTATGTGGTTGCGTCAGCTTTCAGTTTTAAATTTTAAAAATTATTCAGAGTCTTCTTTAGAATTCTTACCGGAGGTAAATGCTTTTGCGGGGGATAATGGTGTTGGTAAAACCAATCTTTTGGATGCTATACATTATCTTTCCCTATGTAAAAGCTATTTTAATCCCATCGACTCCCAACATATTAAACAGGGCCAAGACTGGTTTATGTTGCAGGGTTCATTCGAAAAAAACGAATTTCAAGATGTTATTTCCTGTAGCATCAAACGTAATCAAAAGAAACAATTTAAGAAAAATAAAAAGGATTATCCTAGATTGGCTGATCATATCGGTCAGTTTCCTTTGGTAATGATCTCTCCTAATGATACCCTAATTATTACTGATGGCAGTGAAGAACGCCGTAAATTTATCGATAATGTCATCTCGCAGACAGATAATAAATATCTGGACACGCTTATTATTTACAATAAAATCATTGCCCAGCGTAATATGCTATTAAAGCTGGCCAAACAAAGTGGGGTATTGGATCTTGGTCTTGTTGAAGTGCTAAACATGCAACTCGATGAAGTTGGTACTGTCATTTATAATAAACGTATTGCTTTTATGGCTGAATTTCAGCCGGAATTTGATCGGCATTACTTATACCTGACTGAAAATGCAGAGACTGTCCAGCTTGTCTATGAATCTCCTTTGATGGAAGATTCATTTTTGAACATTTTGGAAAAGAACCTGGAACGCGACCGGGCACTGGAGAGAACCACAGTGGGTATACATAAAGATGATCTAATTTTCACCATCCACGGAGGTATGCCCTTGAAAAAATTTGGTTCTCAGGGTCAGCAAAAATCATTTTTAATTGCACTAAAATTAGCACAGTATTCCTTTTTTCAACAAAAGAAAGGCTTTAAACCACTATTGCTTTTGGATGATATTTTTGACAAATTGGATGATAAACGTACGCACAAACTGATGCAGATGGTATCTGATGATGAATTTGGTCAAATTTTTCTAACAGATACAGATGCAAAAAGAATTAAGCGAATTTTTGATGCGATTGCCAGTCCAGTGCGTATCTTTGACATAGCAGGAGGTGAAGTTTATGTATAATAAGAAGTATAAGGGCGGATTGGAATATATTCGTTCGAGTGATGATATCACAATAAAAGAGGCGATTGACCGTCTTTTGGATGCTTACAAATTGAAACGTAAATTTGAAGAAACTTCTATTCTGGCAGTATGGCCAACGTTGATCGGTAAGGCTATTGCCAATCGGACAAAACAGATCTATATTAAAGACAAAAAACTCTTTGTAAAGGTCGAGTCTGCTGTAATTAAAAATGAACTTGTTTTAATGCGCAGGCAGATATTGGGACGAGTCAATGAGCATGTTGGTCACGTCATCGTTGAAGAACTTGTCGTTTTATAATTTAATTCTCAAATCTTCAGTATTAGGAGATGAATACATTTTTTCAAGATCAAATTGCGAAGCTTTTTGATGTTTCCCCCAATAATCTGACCACCATATTATCTTCTTTTGTCGAAGAGGATCTTTTAAAAGGAACATATTTTTTAGAGCACGGTAAACGCTGTGATCGATTGAGTTTTATTCAGTCGGGTATTGTCCGCGTGTTTAAAGAAAATGCTTCAGGCGAGGTTACGCAATGGATAGGGCAGGAGGGGTACTTCGTTACTGACTTATCTTCGTTTCTTTTTGATGAGCCTGCCAGGTGGAGTATTCAGGTCTTAGAGGATACGAAGTTACTTTCCATTTCTAAACAGGATTATCTTTTATTTGAACAGCAGATCCCTGATTGGAACCGGTTGGAAAAAAGATTTATAGCCAAATGTTTTTTACAATTGGAAGATCGCATATATAACTTTATAGCGCATACGGCAGAAGAACGCTATCATTTATATTTTGAACAGCATAAAGCGCTTTTTAACCGAGTGCCGCTTCAATACATTGCGTCTGTACTGGGTATGTCTCCAGAAACATTGAGCCGAATAAGAGCAAAAATTAATTCTTGATAAAAGTCAAGTGTATGGTTATTTGAATATACTAGTTTTGGTATATGAAAGCACATATCGAACAGACAATTACTATTAATACATCAATCGAATCAGTTTGGAATGTATTAGCAGATTTTAATAGTTACTCTATCTGGAGCCCTACAATTAAGCATTTTTTTTCTATTCCAAGCGTTGGAGAAAGATCGAAGGTTAGATTGGAACAGCCTGATGGACCAAGTATGACCATGAATCCGATGTTTTTAGTTATCAATCCTCAGAAGGAGCTTCGTTGGAAAGGCAGTCTTTTTATTCCAGGTTTGTTCGATGGCGAACATTATTTTATACTCGAAAAAAAATCCGATCATGAAACAGTTGTGACTCAAGGTGAATACTTTTCAGGAGTGTTGGTTTATTTTTTTCGAAAAATGATTTATGGTGTAACCTCCAATGGTTTTAAGTCTTTTAATGAAGCTTTAAAGAAACAGGTGGAGAATAGGAATATCTTATAGATATTCCTCTAAGTTTCCTTTGCCAGCTCTGATAACTTCAAATTCGCCCTCTGTAAGGTCAACTACTGTAGAAGCAACATTATCACCATAACCACCATCAATTACTAAATCGACTAGATTTTCATATTTTTCATGGATCAATTCTGGATCTGTTGAATACTCTAGAATGTCATCTTCATCTCGAATGGAGGCTGTAACAATGGGATTACCAAGCACACGTACGATTTCGCGTACGATATTATTATCAGGAACACGGATACCCACTGTTTTCTTTTTGGAACTTAATAATTTTGGAACTTGACTGCTGGCATTAAAGATAAATGTAAATGGACCTGGAAGGGCTTTTTTTAATACTCTAAAAACGGTTGTATCAAATGGTTTGGTATACAAAGATATATCTGTCAAGTCATAGCAAATAAAGGATAGATTGGCTTTATCTGCCTTTAATCCTCTAATTTCACAAACTTTTTCTATTGCTTTCTGATTTGTAATGTCGCATCCTATACCATAAACCGTATCGGTGGGGTAGATGATGACTCCACCTTTTTTTAGAACGTCAACAACTTGCTGTATTGACTTTTCATTGGGGTTATTATCGTAAATTCGGACTAACATAACGTTGAGATATAATACTAAATTACAAATTATTTATAGATAAAAGAAAAACGGTCAAAACTGGATATGTTTTGACCGCTTGCTATCGTATTGTTATCGATTAAAATTCTGCGTTGTTCGGTGTACGAGGGAACGGAATAACATCTCTAATATTGGTCATTCCTGTTACAAATAATACCAAACGCTCGAATCCTAGTCCAAAACCGGAATGCGGAGCTGAGCCATAACGACGTGTATCTAAGAACCATTCCATTTCTTCCGCAGGGATGTTGACTTCAGCCATACGTGATAATAACTTATCTAAGTTTTCTTCACGTTGTGATCCGCCCACCATTTCACCGATTCCCGGGAAAAGAATATCCATCGCGCGTACTGTTTTGTGTCCATTAGCATCTACATCATTTTGCTTCATATAAAATGATTTGATCTCCGCTGGATAATCAATCAGGATTACCGGTTTTTTATAATGTTTCTCTACTAAATAACGTTCGTGCTCGGACTGTAAATCAGCTCCCCATTCATCAATTAAGTATTTAAATTGTTTCTTCTGATTTGGTTTACTGCGTTTCAATATGTCGATCGCTTCTGTATAGGTTACGCGTTCGAAATCATTATTCAGTACAAACGTTAATTTATCTATTAGATTTAATTCTGCTCTTTCTGCCGCAGGTTTATTTTTCTCCTCTTCTAATAAACGTGTTTTTAAAAATTCAATTTCTTCAGGACAGGTATCCAGCGCATACTTGATGACATACTTCAACAAATCTTCCGCTAAATCCATGTTATCTTCCAACTCATAAAATGCCATTTCTGGTTCAATCATCCAGAATTCTGCTAAGTGACGGGTTGTATTAGAATTTTCAGCTCGGAAAGTTGGACCAAAGGTATAGATATTCCCAAGGGCCATAGCCGCTAATTCACCTTCTAATTGTCCTGATACGGTTAGATTAGTAGATTTACCAAAAAAGTCTTCTTTAAAATCAATATCACCATTTTCTGTACGTGGAATATTGTTAAGATCTAATGAAGTTACACGGAACATTTCACCAGCACCCTCTGCATCAGAACCAGTAATAATTGGCGTATGCATGTACACAAAATCTTTGTCATTGAAGAATTTGTGAACAGCAAATGCTAAGGCATTACGTACTTTAAAGACAGCATTGAATGTCGTTGTACGGAAACGTAAGTGAGCGATTTCACGTAAAAATTCTAAGCTATGTTTTTTCGGTTGCAAAGGATATTTTTCAGCATCTGAATCACCTAAGATCGTCAACTCATTTACTTTGATCTCAACTTTTTGACCTTTACCTTGTGATTCAATTAAATTTCCTTTTACGCGTAATGCAGCACCTGTTGTGATCCTTTTTAATAAAGCATCGGGTGTGTTTTCAAAATCAACTACTGCTTGGATGTTGTGAATGGAAGATCCATCATTGATTGCTATAAATTGATTGTTTCGGAAAGTTTTAACCCATCCTTTAACAATAACTTCATGCCCAAATTCAGTGGCATTTAATAATTCTTTTATACGTGTATGTTCCATTTTTATTGTGGCATTTCAAATCAGGTCTAAATAATAGATCAGGATCTTATTTTTTTGTATGAAACTCAAAAATAGGGTATAATTTATAAAAATCCTTTATTTATTTAGAAATATTCGGTATTTGTTTTAATTAAAAAAGCCTCTGAGATTTTCAGAGGCTTTTGATATTGTTTTAAAGGGAAGATTATCCTTTTAATACTTTAGTTACTAATTCAGCAGCTTCTTGTAATTGAATTGCAGAATAAACTTGTAAGCCTGAATCATCAATTAATTTTTTCGCTTCAGCAGCATTTGTACCTTGAAGACGTACGATAATTGGCACAGGAATATTTCCGATTTCATTATAAGCATCGATTACACCTTGCGCAACACGGTCACAACGAACGATACCACCGAAGATGTTAATTAAGATTGCTTTTACATTTGGATCTGATAAAATGATATTGAAACCAGCTTTTACCGTTTCAGCATTTGCAGTACCACCTACATCTAGGAAGTTAGCAGGCTCACCACCAGCAATTTTGATGATATCCATAGTTGCCATTGCAAGACCAGCACCATTTACCATACAACCTACGTTACCGTCAAGTTTTACATAGTTTAAGTTAGATTTACCAGCTTCAACTTCTGTAGGATCTTCTTCCGTTACATCACGTAATGCTGCATAATCCGGGTGACGGTATAATGCGTTCTCATCTAAGTCTACTTTCGCATCTACAGCTAAGATTTTATCATCAGATGTTTTTAATACAGGATTGATTTCGAACATAGAAGAATCTGTTGAATCGTATGCTTTATATAAAGCAGCAACGAATTTCACCATTTCTTTATGTGCACCACCAGTTAAGCCTAAGTTGAAAGCAATTTTACGTGCTTGGAAACCTTGTAAACCAACTTTAGGGTCGATTTCTTCTTTGAAGATTAAGTTTGGAGTTTTCTCTGCTACTTCTTCAATATCCATTCCACCTTCTGTAGAATACATAATGATATTACGACCTTTAGCACGGTCTAATAACACAGATACATAAAATTCTTTAGTTTCACTTTCACCAGGATAGTAAACATCTTGAGCAACTAATACTTTATTTACTTTTTTACCTTCAGCGCCAGTTTGAGGAGTTACTAATTGCATACCGATGATATCTGTAGCACGTTGTGATACTTCTTCTAGGTTTTTAGCTAATTTAACGCCACCACCTTTACCGCGACCACCAGCATGAATTTGAGCCTTGATTACAACCCAGTCAGAATTGTATTCTTCTTTCAATTTTTTAGCAGCTTCTACAGCTTGCTCTGGAGTTTCAGCAACAATACCTTCTTGTACTCTTACGCCAAAACTTTTAAGTATTTCTTTTCCTTGATATTCGTGAATGTTCATTGCAAAAATGTTTGTGTTGTAAAAGTATTATTTTTTAAGTGAATGGTCAAGTTCTGAAGCATAAATTTAGCTTAAATTGACTTTTATTATATACTACTTGGCGGATATGGAGTTAAAAGGTCTTGATTTATTCAAAGGTTTTGTTCATAAAAAATATTTAACTTTGTCATATGATGTTACAAGCCAAAAGTATTTTCAAATCATACGGTCCTTTACCTATATTAAAAGGGGTGGATATAGAAGTTGCAAAGGGTGAAATTGTGAGTATTGTTGGAGCTTCGGGAGCTGGGAAAAGTACGCTTCTTCACATTTTGGGGACCTTGGATTTAGCAGATAAGGGAGAACTGTATATCAATGGAACCAACATCAGTGCACTGAATGCAAAAAAACTGAGTGCCTTTCGCAATGAACATATCGGGTTTGTTTTTCAGTTCCATCACCTACTCCCAGAATTTACGGCTTTGGAAAATGTGTGTATCCCAGCATTTATTAAAGGTGTGGGGCGCAAAGATGCAGAAGTTCGTGCGATGGAGATATTGGATTTATTAGGTGTAGCACATCGGGCTAGTCATAAGCCGACTCAAATGTCTGGTGGAGAACAACAACGTGTATCTGTTGCTCGTGCCTTAATTAATAACCCTTTTATTATTTTGGCAGATGAACCTTCAGGAAATCTAGATTCTGAAAATGCTACAGCATTACATCAGTTGTTTTTTGACCTAAGGGATAAATTTGAACAAACTTTTGTCATCGTTACTCATAATGAAGAGCTGGCACGTATTTCGGACCGTACTATTCATATGCGTGATGGAATTGTGATCGTATAGTATGTATACAGTCATTATAAGTCACTTAGAATACATAAACCGCGATAAATGTATTGCTCATTATAACTTTATCGCTTAAAAAAACACTTTATTCTGATGAAAAAAAGAATACTAATAACCTTTGGAACTAGAGGGCTTGGGCAACGTATTGCAAAGCTATTAGGGGATGAATTTGAAATCTTTTTTGCGAGTTCTGAGGAGATTCCTTCACTGTTATTAAATTCAGGCAAGTATTTTAAATTGCCTGCGGGGTTAATGCCAACCTATGCTCACGAAGTATTAAAAATAAGTTTAGATCATCAGATTGACTATGTCCTGCCTTTGGGTGGTTATGAATTTGAACCTCTAGCCGTGGCCAAAATATTATTTGAAGAATATGATATTAAGGTAATTGTTCCAGCTCAGGATGTTTTACAAGATTACTATGTGATTGAAAATCCACCAAAAGAATTATCACTTGCTTTATTAGTTGATGGTAAGTCATTGATTGATGATTTTACAACCGAACATCCTGGATTGGATGGTTTGTTTGTGGTATCGGATTCAGGTGATGATTTTGCCTTATGTGCTGTTTCAAAAGATTAATTGTTTTATGTTAAGATATCAAGATTTCCCAACGGATAAAAAGGTATTTATTTTTGAACTGGATGACGTTATTTATCCAAAACGGGACTATTTATTACAGGTATATTATCTTTTTGCTAATTTTCTTGAATTTACAGAGACCTTTCCTCCTCAGGCTGATTTGGTTACATTTTTTAAGAATCATCTAGATAGTCAAGGAGAAGATATGATCTTTGAACATGCTGCCGAAGTTTTTCATTTTGATTTAAAGTATAAAGAGCATTTCGAAAGATTATTTGTTAATGCTGTTTTACCCGTTAAATTATTGATGAAAGATGGTATTCCAGAATTATTAACAGCTATTGTTAATGCAGATAAACAGATCTGTATTTTGACGAAAGGGAATCCGCTTATGCAGTTGAATAAAATAAAACATATGGAGTGGGGGCCTTTGGCATCTAAATTAAAGGTTTATTTTGTGGATGAGTTAAAATTCCGCAATTTGGAGCCTCTCGATTATATAGCTGATGAGCTACAAATAGCTAAAAATGATTTTATATATCAAGATTGTTAGTTTTTCGATTTAGCCATTGATTATCAGTTGTTTAAATTTATGTAATTAATTGCTTTTTTCTAAAATTAAACTCTAATTCTAAAAAATATGCTAAAAAATGTTATATTTATCAGAATGTAAATTTAGTGAGATTCGACTATGAGTATACAAGGAGATAAACCAACAACAATTAAGGAAATAGCGAAGAAGCTGAAAATTTCACCCTCTACTGTATCTCGAGCGTTGAATGACCATCCAAGTATTGGATTAGTGACGACCATGCGTGTGAAAAAAGTTGCTGAGGAATTGAATTATGAGCCTAACCAAACGGCGATATTTTTTAAGCAACGCAAAACTTTTACAATCGGTGTTTTATTACCAAGTCTATCTGAACCATTTTTCTCTTCTGCAATTAGTGAAATTGAAAATGTTTCCAACGACCGTAAGTATACCGTGATCATGGGGCAATCTTTGGACGATGCCGAAAGAGAAGAGAGAATTTTGAAAACCTTTAAAAGCCATCGTGTTGATGGTGTTTTAATGTCAGTAGGTAAAAATACCACAAATCTTGAGTTTCTTGAAAAGCTAGAAAATTCTGGAACACCAATTGTATTCTTTGACTGTGTACCCGATATTCCTAAAATTAATAAAGTTGAAAGTGATCTAGCAACGGGTATGAACGAAGCTATTGATGCTTTCGTTGCTCGGGGTCATGCTAAAATAGCACTTATTAATGGTCCACAATTGCTTCCTGCAAGTGAAGAACGCAAAAATTCCTTTTTATCCGCTTCGAAACGTAATGGCTTGGACTATGATGAAAAGTATATTGTGAATACGGATTTAACGACTGAGGGAAATGAGGCTGCTATGGAGAAACTATATGCCTTACCGGAAAGGCCTACAGCAGTTGTGTCTTTTAATGACTTTGTGACTTTAGATGTTATGAAGGCTGCCCGAAACAGAGGTCTGGTTCTTAATCATGATATTCACTTTATTAGTTATGCTAATTATCCTCTCTGGAAATATATGGAAAATCCTCCAATGGGATGTATTGAACAATTTCCAGGAAACCAAGCTAAGAAAGCAGCTGAGATTTTATTTGAAAAAATAAATAATCCTGATCTTGCTCCACAACAGATTGTATTTAAGTCGAGATTGATTATGTGATCAATCTTTTAACATAAAATAGAAAGGGCTTATCATTATGATAAGCCCTTTCTATTTTATGTTGTCCGTTACCGTTATAAGTGTATCACTTCATCGTAAGCATCGGCACAAGCTTCCATAATAGCTTCACTCATAGTTGGGTGAGGATGGATCGCTTTAATCATTTCATGACCAGTTGTTTCTAATTTTCTTGCTACAACAATTTCAGCAATCAATTCCGTAACATTTGCACCGATCATATGAGCTCCTAAGAATTCACCGTATTTTGCATCAAAGATAACTTTTACAAAACCATCTTTTGCTCCAGAAGCAGATGCTTTACCTGAAGCAGAAAAAGGAAATTTACCTACTTTAACTTCGTAACCAGCTTCTTTTGCCGCTTTCTCAGTATAACCTACTGAAGCAATTTCAGGAGAACAATAGGTACATCCAGGGATGTTGTTATAGTCAATTGGTTCTACATGAAGACCTTTAATCGCTTCTATACATAAAATTCCTTCTGCTGAAGCAACGTGTGCAAGAGCTTGTCCTTTTACGATATCACCGATAGCATAAACGCCGTCGATATTTGTTTTATAATAATCGTCAACCACAACACGGCCACGGTCTGTTTTTACACCAACTTCTTCAAGACCTAGGTTTTCGATATTTGGCATGATACCTACTGCTGATAATACAACTTCAGCCTCGATAACTTCCATGCCTTTAGCAGACTTGATATTTACTTTACTTAAAGTACCTGAAGTATCAACAGATTGTACTTCAGATGAAGTTAAAATGTTAATGCCTTGTTTCTTTAAGCTTTTTTCTAATTGTTTTGATATTTCTTCATCTTCAACAGGAACGATTCTGTCCATGAATTCTACTACTGTTACTTTCGTACCAATTGCATTGTAGAAATATGCAAATTCGATTCCAATAGCTCCAGATCCAACAATCACAAGTGATTTTGGTTGTTTTGGTAATACTAATGCTTGTCTGTAACCGATGATCTTTTTACCGTCTTGTGGTAAATTTGGTAATTCACGTGATCTTGCACCAGTAGCTAAAATAGTATGTTTCGCGGTGTATTCTTTTGATGAACCATCTGCAGCTTTAACATCGATCTTACCACCGGTTTTAATTTTTGCAGTACCATTAATGACGTCAATCTTATTCTTTTTCATTAAGAATTGAATACCCTTGCTCATTCCATCTGCTACGCCACGACTTCTTTTTACAATAGCATCAAAGTCAGGCTCACCACCTTGTACATTAATACCATATTCAGCAGCATGATTTAAATATTCAAAAACTTGTGCACTTTTTAATAGAGCTTTCGTCGGGATACAGCCCCAATTTAGACAAATACCTCCTAAAGATTCGCGCTCGATGATAGCAGTTTTGAAACCTAATTGTGAGGCTCTAATGGCAGCAACATATCCACCAGGACCACTACCAATTACAATGATGTCGTAATTCATAAAATAATTATTGTGTAGTTGAATGCTCAATCTATTTCTGAATTTCTTGAGATTCAGAATAGCAAAGCTTATTCAAAAGTACGCATTTTTTCTGAATGTTATAAAATTGAGCGACATTATATTGGCAGATTTTAATAAGCGCACGTCATTTTAAAGATTAATATGTCAAAGGAAGGTCAAAGCATTCAGAAAAAATATCCATCTCACTAAATAATTCTATTTTTGGGATTACTTATTTTTAAATCAAGTTTTTATGCTCCGTATTTTTAGACAAATAGCACTTTGGGAAGCTGTTTCAACCATTTGTTTGTTTTTCTTTGCTATGCCGATGAAATATTTTTTTGAAACGCCCGAAGCGGTGAGAATTGCAGGCTCGATTCATGGCTTTTTTGTCGTCATATTTGTCATCATGTTGATCATGTGCACAGTAGAATATAAATGGAACTGGAAAAGACCATTGACTTATTTTGTCTTATCTCTAATTCCTATTGTAGGTTTCTGGGTAGAATTGGATGTGAAGAAGATTATTAATGGACAAAAGAAATAGAAAATAAAAAAGGATGATTTATTCATCCTTTTTTATTTTATCAATACCTACATAAGCATAAGTAATTTCGGTGCGTCCATGGGGTGTTGGTGTGCCTTCTTTATTAAGGTTGACAAAAACTAATTTGTCGATGGATAGAATTGTTTTTCTCGTAATTTTGTTGCGAACCTCACATCGCATCGTGATGGATGTTGTACCAAAATTAGTTGCTTCTATTCCTAATTCTATAATATCACCTTGTTGAGCCGAACTGACGAAATTGATTTCAGAAATATACTTCGTTACTACATGTGAATTGGCCAATTGCACAATTGCATAGATAACAGCCTCTTCATCAATCCATCTCAATAGGGTCCCCCCAAATAGTGAACCGTTAGGGTTTAAGTCTTCTGGTTTTACCCATTTTCTTGTATAGAAATTCATGTTTTATTTTGGGCTTGGTTTGTTGAAAAAGAAAGGGGAAAATTTTATTTTCCCCTTTTTAGTATTTTAAGCGTGAATTGCTCTATTCGAAGTTGCGGCTAACGCAGCTTCTTTTATTGCTTCCGTATATGTCGGGTGTGCATGGCAAATGCGACCGATATCTTCTGCTGATGCGCGATATTCCATCGCTACGACTGCTTCTGCAATCATATCAGCAGCTCTTGGTCCAATCATATGTACGCCAATAACTTCATCAGTTTCAGCATCAGCTAATATTTTTACAAAACCATCCGTATCCATCGAAGCTTTGGCACGACCAGAAGCTTTGAATGAGAATGAACCCGTCTTGTATTTAACACCAGCTTCTTTTAATTGTTCTTCTGTTTTACCTACAGAGGCAACTTCAGGCCAAGTGTAAACAACACCAGGAATTAAATTATAATCAATATGTGGTTTTTGACCAACAATGCTTTCTGCTACGAAGATACCTTCATCTTCTGCTTTGTGCGCTAGCATAGCACCTTTGACAACGTCTCCAATTGCGTATACACCTGGGACGATTGTTTCTAAATGATCGTTCACTGTGATTTTTTTACCTCTTTCTTCAACAGTGATACCGATATTCTCTAAACCTAAATTATCCGTATAAGCAGTACGTCCTACAGCTACGATACAGTAATCACCTTCTAATGAGATGATTTCACCTTTAGGGTTTTCAGCTGTCACAGTTACAGTTTTACCTTTTGAAGTTGCTCCTGTTACTTTGTGACCAGTATAGAACTCCATACCAACTGATTTTTTCAAAACGCGTTGTAATTCTTTACCTAAACCACCATCCATAGTTCCGATGATTGATTTTGCAAATTCTACAACAGATACTTTAGAACCAAGACGAGCGTAAACAGAACCCAACTCAAGGCCAATAACACCACCACCGATTACGATTAAGTGTTTAGGAATTTCTGTTAAATTTAAAGCTTCTGTCGAAGTAATAATTCTTTTTTTATCAACAGGTAAGAATGGTAAATAAGTAGGTTTCGAACCTGTAGCAATAATTACATTTTTACCTGTAATTTGCTCAGAAGTACCATCATCTTTTGTGATTTTAATGGTGTTCTTATCTACAAATGAACCAATTCCTTGGAAACTTTCAACTTTGTTCTTTTTGAATAGGTAAGTGATACCTGCAGTATTTTGATTGATAACATCGTCTTTACGAGCAATCATCTTCTTAATATCAACTTTTAAATTGCTTAAGCTAATACCATGTGCTTCGAAAGAATGTGCAGCATTGTGGTAATGCTCAGATGAATCTAATAAAGCCTTTGAAGGAATACAACCTACATTTAAACAAGTTCCTCCAAAAGTGTTATACTTCTCAATTACAGCAGTTTTTAACCCTAATTGTGCACAACGGATTGCTGCTACATATCCGCCTGGTCCACTTCCAATTACTATTACGTCGTATTGCATCTATTACGTTTTAAATGTTTGAGCAAATTTAGTCATAATTAACATTATAGGAAATCTATTTTGTTAAAAACGTGTATAAATTTGAAATAGTAGTCTCGTTATAATGTCATAAAAAAAGGCATCCCTATTTAAGGAATGCCTCATTGAAATATTTCTGAATGATTATTCTGCAACAATCTTTCCTTGCATTACACCGTAATGTCCTGGAAAGCTACAGATGAAATCATAAGTTCCTTTTTCTAACGTGAAGGTGATTTTATCTGTTTCACCTGGACCTAATAATTTTGTATGTGCAATTACAGAAGAAAGTGCTGATTTAGGTACATATTCATCTGCTTGAGCACCAGCTGCTTCAGCGCCAAATGTCGCTAGGTCAGTTCCTGGTTTTAAAATGACAACATTATGCCCCATAGATTCTTTAGGCATAGTACCAGCATTCTTAAAATTTAACTCAACGCTCGCTCCAGCTTTTACGCGGAATAGGTTTTTATCATATTTCATTGCATCATTACCTTCTAAAGCTAATGTATTAGAAAGCTCTACATTCTCAATTCCAGGGATTTTTTCTGTTTCTGTTTCAGCAACCTCTGGAGTTGTTTGTTCAGTTGTTGAACTGGTTTCTTTTTTCGTTGAATCGCCACCGCAAGAAGCAAAGGCTACTGCTAAGGCAATAACTGGTAAAACAAATAATTTTTTCATTATGTTAATTATATTTTTACTAAAAATAAGGAAAATATTGCTTTTAATTGTATTTTTTGCGTAACATTTTTTCTATCATTTCATGTAGGTGGTTTGGATCGAAAGGTTTTCCAATCACATTGTTCGCTCCAGCATCAAGAGCTTCCTGTTGTTCTGCCTCAAGCACAGATGCGGATATCGATATGATGAGAATATTCGAAATTGCTGGATTATCATGCTGTCTGATTCTACGGATAGTCTCAAAACCGCTCATAATAGGCATATGTGAATCCATAAAAATAATGTCAAAATCTTCACTTTCTACCTTTTCAAGTGCGGCTTTACCATTATTCGCAGTTTTAATTTCACAGTTCCAAGTTCTGAGGATATTAGCAAGCATGAAACTATTCAATTCATTGTCTTCTGCCACTAGAATTTTTAAATTATCGAAACTTTTGAGTTCTGAGTATAGTATTTTTTCAGGTTTAGACTTTGTGACTGCATTTGTTCTGTCAAACCAACAGTCAAATGTAAATTCACTCCCTTTTCCATAAGTACTAACAGCAGTAACTTTTCCTCCTAACAATATGGAGAGTTTTTTCACAATTGCTAAACCAAGACCTGTTCCTCCAAATTTTTTCGTGATTCCATCCTCACCCTGTTCGAATGCAAAAAAGATTTTCTCCAAAGAATGTTCCGGTATACCTATTCCAGTGTCGGTAACTTGAAATTGTAGGTGAAGTTTTGAAACATTGCTATCAATTAAATTGATATTTAAAGTGATACTGCCTTCTGCAGTAAATTTGAAACTATTTGATATGAAATTGGTGAGAATTTGTTTTAATCGCAATGGATCTGCTAAGAAAAAACTATCTATTTTTTCATCGATATAAATAGAAAAATTTAGACCTTGATGAATCGCTTTATGTACAAATAGATTTTTGAGGTCGTCTGTTATATCATGTACGGAGGTGGGTTCAATTTCTAGTTTCATCATTCCGGAATCAAATTTGGAAAGATCTAAAATATCATTTACGATATTAAGTAAATTGAGCGATGCACTATTTAACTTATTGACCCAATCTTGTTGTTCAAGTGAAAGCGGTGAGTTTTTTAACATTTGAGCGATTCCCATCACACCATTGATTGGTGTTCTAATTTCATGACTCATATTTGCTAGAAAAGTTTCTTTGGATTTTCGGGCTAATTCTGCCTCTTCCTTTGCTCGTATAAGTTCTTCTTTGGAGTTCTCTAAAGCCTGATTTTTTTCTTTAATCTCGTTTTGAGTTTGCACCTGCTGAATAAAGGATTTTACTTTAGCAATGGTGATTTCAGGACTTAGCGGTTTATAAAGGTAGTCGACAGCCCCACTATTCAATCCTTGAATGAGATATTTTTCCTCTTTAGATATAGCCGTAACCATGATGGCAATAATGTGGCTGGTTTTCGGATTATGCTTGATAAGCTCCACAAATTCGAACCCATTAATGTCTGGCATTTGTACATCAACCAATGCAATATCAATGTTTTGTTTATAGCAGATGCGAAGTGCTTCATTAGGATCTTGGCTACTGATAATATTGATACCTACAATATCATTTAATAATGCTGTAAGGCTAATGAGATTTTCAATTTTATCATCAACTATTAATAAGTTTATATTCTTCATTATACTAGTCCATTTAAATGATCAATGTACTTTACAATTTCTTCTGTTGTATAAATATGATGTTGAGCATGTAAATCGATAGCTGCTTGAGGCATTGTAGGAACTTCTGCAGAATCTGGATGTTGTACTATACATATTCCGCCCCTATTTTTAATTGCTAATAAGCCTTTTGCACCATCTTGATTCGCTCCCGAAAACAAAATTGCAATACAGTTCTCTTTATAAACTTCGGATGCTGATTCAAATGTGACATCAATCGAAGGCCTTGAAAATTGGACGGGTTCTGAATTATCTAATGCAAGTTTGAAATCAGGTTCTATCAATAAATGGTAACCAGGGGGCGCAAAATAAACCTTTCCTCCTTGAATCTGTTCTTTATCTTCAGCCGATTTAATTTGTAGGGCATAGTTTTTTTTTAAAACTTGCTCAAAATTAGATTCAAATTTTGGGTTACGATGAACGATTACAAGTATTGGAATCTGAAAGTTCTTCGGTATTGATTTTAATAGATTTAAAATCACACCAAAACCTCCGGCAGATCCTCCCAACAGTAATATTTTATTGCCCTTATTCATATACGGCTAATTTTTTTAATGCGTGTTCGTTTTAGTGTTATTATTAAGCTCGTTTATAGCGTTAATGAAATCTTTGTTATGTACTGGATCTCGCCCGCTTACGAAATAGCTTATTCCATATGATATTTCTTACGCTATTTTTTGATAGATATTGTTTTTTTTATCAATTAACTTGAATCGGTTTGCGTGCTTATAGTTGATTAGGGATTCTTTTGATCCTAAGCATAGAAATCCTAATTTGCACAAAGAATCATAAAAAAGATCAAGTACTTTTTCTTGTAAGTTAAGATCAAAGTAGATTAATACATTTCTACATGTAATTAATTGAAATTCATTAAAAACACCATCAGAAATTAAATTGTGAATAGAAAATAGTATATTTTTTTTTAGATCATTCTGAATGGTGGCTGCATCATACATCGCGGTATAATACTCGGATAAAGAATGTTCAGTTTTTGTTTTGATATAATTTTCGGAATACTCCTTAAGCTTTGTTAAGGTGTAAATACCTTTTTTTGCTTTTTCTATAACCTGCGAATTAATATCAGTACCATATATAAACGATCTGTTGAGTAAATTAGCTTCTTTTAGTAAGATAGCTAGGGAATAAACTTCTTCGCCTGTAGAACAGCCAGCACTCCATATTTTTATATGTGGATAAGTTTCCAGATAGGGGAACAGTTTTGTGGTTACAGATGAATAAAAGTCGGGGTCCCGAAACATCTCTGTAACATTTACCGTCATTTCTGGGATGAAATAATGTATAAAACCTTCTTGATTGATCAGATTTGATTTAAGACCAACGACATCCAGTTTATTAATGTCCATGATGCGGGTAACTCGTCTTTTTAAAGATGCTTTTGAATATCCAGAGATATCTAATCCATGGAAATTTTTTATGATTTCTATAACGTCGTCTAATTCGGAATAGTCTAACATATCTAATTCTATTTAACTAACCCAAACACGGATCAATGAAATTAATTTGTCAATATCAATAGGCTTACTGACATAGTCATTGGCACCCGCTTCGATAGCTTTTTCTTTATCACCTTTCATCGCTTTTGCTGTTATGGCAATGATGGGTAACTCCTGATACTTTTTATTTTTACGGATATTGGCAATGGCTTCATATCCATCCATAACGGGCATCATAATATCCATTAATACCAGATCAATGTTATTTTCTAGATTGAGAATATCAAGCGCTTCCTGACCATTATTGGCAATTTCAACATGAATATTTAAACTTTCAAATGCACTTGTCAATGCAAAGATATTTCGCATATCATCATCTGCTAGTAAAATTGTTTTGTTTTCTAATGTTTTTTCAAGTTGAAAATCATTTGCTTTATCAATTATCCTCGATTTATTTTCTGTTTTCTGGTCAATTTTATTCAGGAAAAGACGTACTTCGTCTACTAATCTGTCGTTTGACTTGGCAGATTTTAAAACCATAGCTTGTGAATGTTTTAAAATTCTGGTAGTCTGTTCAGAGGTCAATTCCATCGCCGTGTTGATGATGATAGGAGTTTCATTGTACGTCTCTAAGGATTTTATTTCGTCTAGTAATTCTAACCCTGATTTATCTGGAAGATTTAAATCTAAAATAATACAATCGTAATTATTCGCTTTATTCTTCAATAATTCAAGTGCTTTATTGGCATCATAGGCTTGATCTACTGTTAGTTTTTCATCTTTTAAACCATGTTTGATAAAATCGCTTTGTACTTTTTGGTCTTCAATAAGTAAAACTCTTTTCATAACATTCGAAAGCATGGATTGAATTTTTTCAAATGTCTTTTGAAGGGTTTTTTCAGAAACTGGCTTAGCCATAAATCCGATAGCTCCGGCATTGATTGGTTCATTATCCAAATACGTCCCTGCAGACATCATATGTACAGGTATTGAGGAGGTCTCCCGATTTGATTTTAAAACTTTTAGTACATTCCAACCATCAATTTTAGGAAGCATAATATCCAAAATAATCGCCTTTGGTCTTAGTGCCATTGCCTTTTCTAATCCTTCTTCTCCGTCATGGGCAAGTATGACACGGTAATGATATGCTTCGGCATAATCCTTTAATATTTCTGCAAAAATCAAATCATCTTCAATGATCAACAAGGTATTCAGGTCATCTGGGTTTCGAATTATATCTTTATTTTCTGGTAACAGTATTGAATCATCGGTTTCAGTGGACGAGATTATTTTTTCAGTATGTTCCTCATTAGATTTAAGCGTTTGAATAGTACCGGGCGCGGTGCGTAGTGGCAATGTAAACATAAAGGTGCTTCCGACTCCGATTTCACTCGATAATGTGATTCGACCACCTAGTAATTTTGCAGTTTCTCTACATATTGATAATCCTAAACCAGTTCCACCATACTTGCGGCTTGTAGAACCATCTTCTTGTCTAAAAGCTTCGAATATGAGTTTTTGTTTATCAGCAGCAATGCCAATTCCAGAATCGATAACTTTAAAAGTAAGTTCATCACCCTTAGTTATACCAATATCAAGTGTTACATTTCCATTAGGATTGGTGAATTTGAAAGCATTTGATAGTAAGTTTTTCAAGATCTGCTGGATCCGATATTCATCCGAATAAAAATGAGTAGGCACATCTGGAGAAAGAGCTATCTTGAAATTGATTCCTTTGTCTTCCGCAGTATTCTTGAAGAAATTTAAGATATAATCGATGAGATCTTTGTTGTCAATGTTCTCCTGTGCCAGTTCCACTTTGCCCGATTCTATCTTAGCAAGATCAAGTAAGTCATTGATTAAATGAAGTAAATCAGTGCCTGCATTATGGATCACACTGGCATATTTGATTTGTTCACCAGTTAGATTGTCTAGTTTATTATCTTGTAATAATTTTGCTAATATTAAAATACTATTTAAAGGTGTACGCAGTTCATGGCTCATGTTTGCCATGAATTCCGATTTGTAATTAGAGGCTGATTCAACCTCTTTGATTTTTAAAGCAATGTTATCTTTTGCTTTTTCTAATTCATTATTCTGCTCCTGTAGTAATTTAGCTTTTTCATCCAGTTCATTATTTGTTTGTACAAGCTCCTCTTGCTGTACTCTCAATTCCTCTTCGGATGCTTCTAGCAAATTCGTTTTATAACTTAATTCCTCATTCGTTGTTCTCAGTTCCTCCTGTTGCGCTTCTAATTCTTCCGTTTGTTGCTGTAATTCTTCATAGAGTTCCGCCATCTTTGAATGCGCTTGCGCAACTTTCAAACTAACAGCTAATATTTTGCTAACGCGGTGTAAATATTCAATATTTTCATTCTTTTTGTCTTTTGGACATACTAATTCAATTATACCAATAGATTGTTCTTCATATACGATCGGAATAAGATAGAGATTCGTTTCAAATTGATCAATTAACGAAGACGCAATCTGATATTTGTTTGCATTTACATCGCGAATGATCGTTAATTTTTGATTATTAATCACATCACTGAGTATCCCATCTCCTTCTGAAATAAAAGTTTTAATAGGGACATCTAATGGGATTCCTTTATTTGCTAATAGGGAAAAAAGGGTACTATTTTCTTTTTTGACATATACTGTACCAGCAAGAGAGGAAGTCGTTTTACAGATATTATCGAGTCCTATCGTTGCAATTTGTTTTTCATTAAAATCGCCTCGAAGGTTGTGGTCTAAAGTGTTGATGTTATTTAAAATAGAGTTGTCTTGTTCAACTTTAGAGGTTAATTTTAAAAGGGCTGTATTGGACTTCTTTTCATCAATTATACTCTTTTTTAATGTTTTAAAAACATTAAGAACAATGATGAATATATAGATCATGATCGCTAGACCCACAAAAACTAGAAAGTAAGTTAAATACCTGATATTTTCTAATCTATCTGTTGATTTTTTAATTAAATCTTTTCTTTTATCGATTAAGTCTTTGGAGATTATAGAAATCTGATTTTGAATATCAGCTCGTTTATTGTTTACATTTAGCGCTTTAAATTTGTTTTCCTTACTTAACGAGATGGCTCGCTCGAAGTCATAGAAATCTAAAATGGTATTTTTTAAATTATTTAGCTTGTTAGCATCAAATGTATAGTAGCTGTCCTTCTTGCTTAAGTTTTTTATAGTTTCAAGGACCACAGTTATTTCACCAGCATAGGGTGCAAATACACTTGCATTTTTTTCTGTATAAAACTTAAGTTTTGCATCATTTACTCGGGCAACACTATTCTTGATATTATCGATAAGATCAAACTTTGCTTCTGCTTTTTGTATAAGGTCTTGTTCATGAGCCGTACTTTTATCCAATTGGATGAAAAATAATAACGATGCCGAAAGTATGATTAGAAATGAAAATATAATTCCAATGATGAGTTGTTGTTGAAAACGTAGCTTTTTCATCTTGATATAAGAGTAATATTTTTTGATAACACGTTAAAATAATACGCTAATTGACATTAGAGTAATAGCATAATAATTTTCTGATTTCTTTTGATTCCTTTTTTATCATTCAAATGCGTCAAAGAAAGCTGTTCTTTAGCGTTTTTCAATAATTTTTAAGGGAAAAGTGGCAAATTAGAAATCAATGCTAGTTCTAAGTAAAAGTAGTAAAAAAATGAGGAAGTACTCGTAGTTTTTGAGGTTAATATTTGGAAGTTGAGTTTGGTTGGATTTTACTTTATTTACACTTTTTGAATTGTTTTGGCTCATGTTTGATCATTATTTGATATCTTTAAGACAATTACTATTTAATTAATCTAATCAAATGGATCCAAATTTTTCTTTCGCTTTAATGATTATAGGCTGTATTGTAGCCTTGTTTCTATTGCTTTATTTATTACCTGTAAATCTTTGGTTTACCGCACAGCTTTCTAATGTTAAAATTAGTTTATTGAACTTGGTTTTGATGCGATTACGTAAAGTACCACCTTCTTTGGTCACTAACGCAATGATAATCTCAACAAAAGCAGGACTAAACATCACATCTAATGAAATTGAAACCCATTATTTGGCGGGGGGAAATGTTAATAGAGTAATTAAAGCTTTAATATCCGCCGATAAGGCAAATATTCCTTTGAGTTTCAAGCTTGCTACAGCTATTGATTTGGCTGGTCGTGATGTATTTGATGCTGTGCAGTTATCAGTAAATCCTCAAGTTATTAATACACCTCCAGTGGCAGCTGTTGCTAAAGATGGAATTCAATTAATAGCGAAAGCAAGAGTAACTGTTCGCGCCAATATCAATCAATTAGTTGGTGGTGCCGGCGAAGAAACTATCTTAGCGCGCGTCGGTGAAGGTATCGTAACAACGATAGGCTCGTCGGAAAGTCATAAGCAGGTCTTAGAAAATCCAGATCGAATCTCTAAAACTGTTCTTTCAAAAGGACTTGATAGCGGTACGGCATTTGAAATATTATCTATTGATATTGCAGATATAGATATCGGTGAAAACGTAGGAGCAAAATTGCAGACAGATCAAGCTGAAGCTGATTTGAAAGTTGCTAATGCAAGAGCAGAAGAGCGTAGAGCAATGGCTGTTGCAAGTGAACAAGAGATGCGTGCCAAGGCACAGGAAGCAAGAGCGAAAGTTATTGAGGCCGAAGCACAGTTGCCATTAGCTATGGCGGAAGCTTTTAGAAATGGAAATTTGGGTGTAATGGATTATTATAAGATGCAAAATATACAGGCAGATACAGACATGCGAACTTCTATTTCCAAACCTGGACATGATACCAGAGGACAGCAGAAAGATTAAAAGCTGATGTAACAGATTTTTTATACGAATCAACAACCGATTGCAGTTAAAATGCAATCGGTTGTTTTTTTTTAAATATTTTGGACTGTTCTATATTCCTATTCCTATCATTATATTTAGTGCTATAATTAATTATTATAAACATGAAATCAATAAAAAAGTTATTATTTCTCTTCCTTTCTTTGAATCTGACGCTAGCTTACGCACAGTCTTTGACATCGGGAAAAGAGAATTTTGTCCCTATTGGAGGTAATAGTTGGGAGTATCCGAATAGCAATCATAGAGAATCTATTGTAAAGAATGGAAAGATTGAAAATTGGAAAGACAATAAACGGACAGTAAAGACATTTGTTCGCTTTGGTAAAACTGGTCAGGTAAATCTTTCCGTTCAGGTACTTGAAGCCAATGCTGGTGGGAAATTCACTTTTACATTCGCTGGTAAAAGCGTTGATGTAACAATAGAACCGAATCAAAAAGGACTGATCAATGTTGCTGATTTTAGTATTGCGGATACCGGATATCACGCAATTGAATTAAAAGCAAAAACTACAGCTTCATTGTATCCGACAATAGGTGGTTACGTTTTGAAAGGAACAGCTTCCGATGGTCAGATGAACTATGTTAAAGATAATGAAGATAATTTCTTCTACTGGGGTAGAAGAGGGCCGTCGACCCACATGGGATATCAGCAACCGAAAGATAAGAATATAGAATATTATTATAACGAAGTTACTGTTCCAAACGGTAGTGATGTGGAAGGATCTTATTTTATGTCCAATGGTTTTAATGTAGGATATTTTGGTATGCAGGTAAATAGCAGTACAGAACGTCGTGTCTTATTCTCCGTATGGAGTCCTTTTACAACAGATGATCCTAAAGAAATTCCTGATGACCATAAGATAATTTTGAAAACAAAAGGTCAAACTGTTCATACAGGCGAATTCGGAAACGAAGGCTCTGGTGGACAAAGCTATTTGAAATTTAATTGGAAAGCCGGAAGTACTTATAAATTCTTATTGCGAGGTAGACCTATTGCAAATAATTATACTGCTTATACTGCTTGGTTTTATGCGCCTGAAGTAGGTAAATGGCAAATTATAGCCGAATTTGAACGTCCTCAGACGAATCAATATTTAACAGGCTTTCATTCTTTCTTAGAAAATTTTAACCCTGATCAAGGTATTTATCAACGGGAGGTACAGTTTTCAAATCAATGGGTAGCCGATGACAAAGGGGACTGGTTCGAATGTACTGAAGGTAGATTTACCATTGATAATACTGGCCGTAAAGGTTACCGTATGGACTATGCCGGTGGCGTAAATGAGAAAGGGTTTTATTTAAAGAATTTTGGATTCTTTAATAAGTATGTTCCGTTTGGTAGTAAATTTATTAGAAAAGCAACAGGAGCGAAGCCTAATATTGATTTCAAATCACTTCCAAGATAATAACGTTTTTTTAAGGAATTATAGCTGTAAATAGTTTATTTGCAGCTATTTTTTTGTCTTGCTAGTTGTTTAAAAAACAAAACCCTGGTGATGGGCACCAGGGTTTGTTACTAACCAATTATAAACCTAAATTATGAAAAGACATTTTTAATAATCACTGTTTTTAAGTAGTGATTTGATACAGCAAAATTAATGATAAACATTTGATATTATGTTATGTGAATGTCATTTCAAATATTTCTTGATGTCATTCATCATTATTCCCCTGCAATAGATAACCTTAATTATCTCCTACAAAGATACATCAAAAAACCTATTTATTCCAAATGTTTTTGAATTAAAGTTGTCTCCACAATATGTGTTGTGACATTAATATGATTTTTTGTCTATTTGTAATAATAAGTTGTCTTAATAGCTGTAAATTTTGTATTATTTTATATTGTATTTCGAATTATATATTACTTATTTTTGAAAGAAAACAGCTATGATTTTTGATAATCTTAAAAAAGTGAAAGCTTTTGTATTGGACGTGGATGGTGTGTTGACTGATGGACGTGTGCTGGTCAATGAGGCTGGTGAACAGTTGCGCACTTTTAATATTAAGGATGGTTATATCATGCAGTTAGCTGTTAAGCGGGGTTATCCAATCATCATTATTACAGGTGGAAATTCTACTGGTGTTGTTAAAAGACTAAAGGGGTTAGGTGTTCAAGAAATTCATTCAGGAATCTCCGATAAGATTGGAAAGCTGAATGAAGTCCTGGCTTCACTGAGCCTGAATTTTGAAGATATCCTTTATATGGGAGATGATATGCCAGACTTTGACTGTATGAAACTGGCTGGTCTAGCCACATGTCCTGCTGATGCTATTGAGGAAATTAAAGGAATTTGCCATTATATTTCTCCAAAAATTGGTGGTGATGGGGCTGTAAGAGATGTCATGGAAAAAGTATTAAAAATTCAGGGTAAATGGCAAATGGATACAACAGTCAAAAGTATATAAGTAATGATAAATTTAGAGAATAGACAAATAATACTGGGCTCTCAATCGCCGCGAAGAAGCCAATTGTTAAGTGAATTGGGTTTGAAGTTTGAAGTGGTGGTCCGCGAGACGGATGAAGTTGTCGATGAACTTCTAAAACCTATAGCGGTAGTGAAGGCCATTGCGACAAAAAAAGCTGAGGCTTTTCTTAATGATTTTGAAAGGGCTGTAATCATTACTGCAGATACTATTGTTGTTACCTCTGATCAAAAAATATTAGGAAAACCCAAAAGTAAAGCGGAAGCTTTTCACGTGTTAAAGATGTTATCTGGTGATATCCACGAAGTAATTACTGCAGTTTGTATTCTGGAAGATGAAAAATTAATTACTTTTTCGGAATCCACTGAAGTAGAATTTTATCCGCTTAGTGATGATGAAATTAATTTTTATATTGAAAAATATGAGCCATTTGATAAAGCGGGCTCTTATGGAATACAAGAGTGGATAGGTCGTATCGGGATCAAAAGTATCAAGGGAGAATATACAAATGTGGTAGGATTGCCAACAGCTCGACTCTATCAGGAACTAAAGAAACTAAAATAAAAAAGGGAACCGCTAACTTGGTTCCCTTTTTTATTTTAGTTGATATGAAATCTTACACCGGTGTAGAACATTCTTCCCGTTAATGGTCCCCATAATAGAGACGTGTCAAAGTAAGATCCAAATGGATCATCTGCTCCTAAAATTGGATTATGTTGGAAATAATTTGTTAAGTTTTCACCACCGACATAAATTGTGAAGTTTTTATTTTTTCCAAAATCTTTACTTACCTGCGCATTCATCGTTACATAAGCATTTGATTTTGTTGCTACCTGATATGCAACTGGGTTTTCTATTGTTGAAGGTATTCTTTTATCTCCTACAATATTTAAGGTATAGTCAAAGCTCCATCCTGATGAAGGTAATGTATAAGCTAGATTAGTAAAACCTCTGTGCTTAGCCAATAGCGGTTTACTTTTTCTACCACTTTCAAAGTCAGTTTGAACATCGAGTAAACGATATGCAAGTCTTGTTTCTAAACGAGGAAGAGGATTGAAACGTAATTCTGCCTGAAGACTATTTGAATATGATTTACCTGTTAAGTTATAAAAAGATATTTCTCTAGGGTTTTCATAGTCAACTACGACCTGATTTTCAAAACTGTTTCTAAATAACTCAACCGATGCAGTTGCCTCTCTGTTGAACAATCTGAAACTTTGATCAATTGTAAAGCCAGTATTCCAAGAAACTTCAGGATCTAATCCGTAAGCATTTTTAAAATTGTCTGGAGATTTGATAATTAATGTACGGCTACTTGCTAGTGCAGACATATTTTCGGCAATAATGTTAGCCGTTCTTTGCCCTCTACCAGCACTTAAACGCATTGTATTACCTGTAAAAGGTGCATAACGTAAATTTAAACGAGGTGTAGTAAACCAACCGTACAATGAGTTATAATCTTGTCTTAAACCTATTACGGCATCAAATTTTTCATTTGGACTGAAAGTATATTCTACAAAAGCACCGGAAACAGTTTCTTTTCTCTTAAAATTCTGAACATCCAGATATAACTCATCATAGTTATCATAATTTACCGAAGCTCCCACACGGTATTTGTGAGCTACAGTTCCGAGAACATCTTGAAATATCAAATTGGCATATCCATTCTGTTGTTCACCATTATAATTTTTTAGACCAAAATAACTTTTTTGATTATAGTTTGAACCTGCAAGTTGTAGACCTATACTGCGGTGTCTGTTTTCTGGAAATACATAGCCGATTTTAGCAAAACCTTCGATTCTTTCAATATCAAAACCTAGACCATATCTATTGGTAGTTCCTTTATCTGTTTTTTTGTTAAAATCTGTTTGACCACCTGTACGGTCATCATTTAAGTATTTAATTCCAAACTGTGCCATGAAGCCTTTTCCGTTTTCGTAGTTCCAACGGTTTACTCCGGAAAAGAGGTTTCCAACAGGGATATCACGAAAACCGTTATCACTGAAATTCATTGTTTTATTATACATGAAATTATCATGTAACAGGACAGCGGTAGACCAATTGTTGTTTATTTTTTGAGCTAAATTTAAGTTTACATCTGTTCTTCCCATGTTGTTTGCATAGGCATTGAAATAAAGTCTGTCCGAATTTTGCGGTTTTTTAAGTTCAACATTAATTTGTCCAGCCATGTTTTCATATCCATTTGCAACAGAACCAATGCCTTTTGCAATTTGAATAGATTCGATCCAGCTTCCAGATATCGAATTTAAACCTAGTGGGGCTGCTAAGCCTCTAGGGCCAGGTAAGTTCTCTACAGTAAGCTGTGTATATATACCGCTTAATCCTAGCATTTGAATCTGTTTAGAACCTGTTACAGCATCATTACTTACGACATCAACAGAAGCATTTGTTTCGAAACTTTCACTTAAATCACAACATGCAGCTTTAAATAGTTCTTTAGTTGTTAATACCTCTACACGTGCAGGATTCATTCGATTGATGAAGTTTGATCTTCTGCTTCCTGTTACTACCACCTCAGATAAGACATTGCTTTTTGCGTTTATCATCAATACTTCATGCAAGTCTTTTATAGTAATCGTATCCGATTGCATACCTGCAAAACTCACAACGATCTTCTTAAAATTTCCATGATGCTGTAATTTGAAAACACCATTTTCATTTGTTCTTGCATTTTTGCTTTTATCTTCTAACCAATGGATATTAACACCTGTGATTGGATTGAGGTCTCCTTTTTCATTTTCTTCAACAACTACGCCCGTTAAAATGTGGTTGTGATCATGATGATCATCTTTCTTTGCTTTTACATCCGTAATTTTACCGTTTTCCATTCTCGGATATAAACAACATTCATGTAATTGTTCATATACTTGATCATCGGCACGTACATTGTCTACATCGTGTCCAACGGCAGCAATGCTCTTTTTTATTTCTTCTAAAGGTGCTTTTTGATGATTATGTTTTACTAACAGCTCTTTTGTGTTCACATCCCAGATTGCTGATGTAACACCAGTAATAGTTGCTGCAGTTTCGATTCTTTTTTTACATAAAGCACAGTTTCCTGCTACATGCATAGTGGTTGTGCTATCAACAGAAACGGTTGTTGTAGCACTACTATTGTTTGTGGTAGCACTAACTGTTAATGGCGAAGCTTGAACTTTTTCTAATCTAGGATATAAGCAGCATTCATGTAATTCGGCATATGCTTTATCGTTTCCTCGTACATTCTCAACATCATGTCCGACAGCCGCAATGCTTTTTTTAATCGTTTCTAATGTTGATTTTTTAGCACTATATGTTAAGGACAGCTTCTGGGTATCTTCACTCCACACGGCGTTCGACACACCCGGAAGATTGGCTGCTTTTTCAATACGTTTTTTACACATACCGCAGTTTCCAGCGACATGTAATGTGACCGTACTGTCTTGTTTAGCAATATAAGAAGTGGCTTTCAGCGAAGTATTTGCAAGAAAAATAAATAGGGGTATAAGTGCGTATTTTAATATTTGTTTCATGATTTTTTTAAAATTTTGAAATAGTAGTATACTTCAGCTTTTATCGCTAAAGTGTGACCTTGGTTGTCTTTAAAAGACCTATTAAAAAATTTAAAAATCAGATTCTGAAGTTACAGTTTATCAAATAAGGAGAAATATCAGTTGCCGATATCGGTTTATTTGACGCGAAAACACATTTGGAATTGGCAATGTTTTCAAAGTAGTTTTGATTTATAATAATCCAGTTTAATACCAGAATGGCTGGACTGATAACCGGATAAACCTTTGCACTATCCGATGAAAAATGATTGTCGTCGACGTTTTTTAAATCGACAGAAACATTTTTACATTTATTATCTTCAGTTGATTTATGCTCTTCCGAAACAGGAGTTTTATGGCAGGCATCATTTTTTTTGCATAATGCACATTCTGCATGTGAGGCCTCGTCTTTATTGAGGGAGATGGATTGCGTTTCTCCATGACAAAAATGAAAGTACACAGTTGCACTAGTCGCCGTAAGGGAATAGTGAAAAATCAAGATAAGTATGATCAACTGTTTCATTTCGACAAAGCTAATAAACAACTTGCTCTCTTAAGCATTCTTGTTGTCATATTATTGCTACAATTTTTGTTCAGTTAGTAGAAGTTTATAAAAATAGTCCTTGATGGAGCAAGGACTATTTTTTGTTTAACCTTTTATTGATTTAATAAAATTAGGAATTTCATCTAAGTAATTGTCCTTCGTTAGTAGTTTCACAAATGCTGTACCTATAATAGCTCCTGTGGCAAACGATGTAGCTTGTTCAAAAGATTGTTTATTTGAAATACCAAATCCGATTGCAATTGGATTTTCAAGCTGCATATCTTTTATTCGCTGGAAGTAAGCAGTTGTTGTGTCTCCTACATTCAGTTCTGTCCCTGTAGTTGCATTAGAGGAGAGCAAGTAGATAAAGCTATTGGAAAGTTTATCAATCTTTCTAATACGTTCTTCTGAAGTCTGTGGGGTCACTATAAAAATATTGGCAACGTCATTCTTTTCAAATGTATCTTTATAAAGTTCTTCATATTCATACATCGGTAAGTCCGGTACAATTATTCCGTCAATACCCACCTTTTTGCAGTCAGCACAAAAGCGTTCCACACCATATTGTAATAAAGGGTTTACATACCCCATTAAAAATACGGGAATGGTCACATGCTTACGTAACTCTTTCAATTGTTCAAAAAGAATTTCTACTGTCATGCCATTCTTTAAAGCAACCTCGGAGCTATGTTGAATAGTGGGGCCATCGGCAACAGGATCTGAATAAGGGAAACCGATTTCTAAAAAATCAGCACCTGATTCCTCCAGCTTTTTGGCAATAGTTACTGTGCTATCAAGTGTTGGGTAACCAGCAGTATAATATATCGATAAGAGACCTTGATCCCCTGTTTTTTTTATTTTTCTCATCGTTTAAAAGCCAAAATATTTCATGTAATTGTCCAGATCCTTATCTCCGCGTCCTGACAGACAGATGACCACAGTATCATCTGGTTTTAAATCCATTTTTTCTAAGTATGCTAAAGCATGAGCACTTTCAATAGCAGGAATAATTCCTTCCAGTCTTGTGAGCAACAATCCTGCTTCCATTGCCTCTTTATCCGTCACGCTCACATAATTGCCGCGTCCGGATTTAAATAACCAGGCGTGCTGTGGACCAATTCCAGGATAGTCTAATCCCGCAGATATGGAGTATGGTTCTATAACCTGTCCATCTGGAGTCTGCATCAGCAATGATCGGCTCCCATGTAATACACCTTCTTTTCCAAGTGCCGTTGTTGCGGCAGACTCGCCAGAATCAACACCCAATCCAGCAGCTTCTACAGCAATCAGCTTTACTGATTCTTCATCTACAAAGTGATAAAACATACCTGCAGCATTCGATCCTCCACCTACACATGCTATTGCATAGTCAGGATTGGATTTGCCTGTTTTTTCTAAGAGCTGTTTTTTTGTTTCTTCAGATATGATAGACTGAAAACGAGCAACCATATCTGGGTAGGGGTGAGGCCCTACTACAGAACCAATGATATAATGTGTGTCAACGGGATTGTTTATCCAATCTCTTAAAGCTTCGTTAGTAGCATCTTTTAAAGTTTTGCTTCCCGATTGTGCTGGTACTACTTGTGCTCCCATCATCTTCATTCTGGCCACATTTGGTGCTTGGCGCTCAATATCGATGGCGCCCATGTAGACCACACATTCTAATCCTTTTAGTGCACATACAGTAGCAGTAGCAACACCGTGTTGCCCAGCTCCCGTTTCAGCTATGATCCTTTTCTTTCCTAGTCGCTGTGCAAGTAAGATTTGACCAATTGTATTGTTTATTTTATGAGCACCTGTATGATTTAGATCTTCTCTTTTTAAATATATATTACTCCCATATTTCTCGGATAGACGGCCTGCATAGTATAAAGGTGATGGTCTACCGACATAATCTCTTAGAAGTTGATTAAACTCTTCCTGAAAACTGGGTTCTTGAATAATATCTAAATATTTTTGACGTAGTTCTTCTACATTAGGGTATAGCATTTCTGGAATGTAAGCACCTCCAAATTGACCATAATATCCTTTTTCATTAACCTGGTACTTGCTCATAATTCATGTTTTTCAATGTCTGTTCTAATAATTCTACATTTTTTATTCCTGACTTAAATTCAAATTTTGAATTTAAATCGAGACCGTATAAACGAGGGTCGGAAATCTGGCTTGCCTCTCTTATATTTTCAGCACTTAAACCACCACTTAAAAAATAGGGTTTCTCTAATGGGTAGTTCCTCAATAAATCCCAGTCAAAGTGTATTCCCGAACCTCCATGGTTACTAGTCTTAGTGTCAAATAAAAAATAATCAGCAACCGATTCGTATGCGTTGAGAGATTGCCAATCAAAGTTTTCGTCAATGCCAAAAGATTTGATGACAAGAATATCTTTAGATTTTAACCTAAGACAAAAATCAGGATCCTCATGACCATGTAACTGAATTCCGGCTAATCCGTAATCACTGATTTTTTGTAAAATTTCCTGCTCGCTGGCATTTACAAAAACACCTATTTTTTTTATTCCTGGGATTGCCTTTATAAAATGGGCATCCAAAGCACTGACATATCGTTTTGATTTTTCATAGAAAATCAAACCCATATAATCGATCGGTAATTTAATGAGATCTAGCATATTATCCAGATCTTTCATGCCACAAACTTTAATTTTTAAGCTCATGTTATTTATTTATAAGTTTTTTGAAACTATTGAATGCTCTTCCGCTTTTAAGTGATTCTGCTGCTTCGGCCAAACAAGCTGCAAATGTTTTTTGCGGATCAAATGTATTGATAGCAAAGGCGGCATTTGTAAGTACTACGTTATTTTGAATGTCATTGCCATCATTGCTTATAATTTTCAAAAATGTGTCTGCCGCTTCATTGATTGTTTCCCCACTAGCTAAAGAAGCTGGTGCAACAATATCAAAGCCAAGTTCAGGAATACTGTAGTATTTTTCTCCAGCATTGGTTATAACTTTGAAATCACCTGTAAGTGATATCTCATCGTATCCATCCAGTGCATGTATAATCGAATATTGTTTTACTGAATCTTGATAGAGGTATCCATACAATCTTGCAAGCTCTAGACTAAAAACACCTACGGATTGAAATTTTGGATTCGCAGGATTCGTCAAAGGGCCTAGCATGTTAAAGAATGTTTTAACGGCCAACGCTTTTCGAATAGGTGCTACCGTCTTCATCGCAGGATGAAATAAAGGGGCATGTAAGAAGCAAATGTTGGCCTCATCCAGTTGTCTGTTTAGCTCGCCTTTATCGTTTGTAAATTGATAGCCCAAATATTCCATAACATTGGAAGAACCACAGCCCGATGAGACGCCGATATTACCATGTTTAGCGACATGATAACCTGCTCCAGCTACAACAAAGGATGCTAATGTAGAAATGTTGAAAGTGTTTTTTCCATCTCCACCTGTACCACATAAATCGATTAAATCATAACCGCTGAAGTCAAGCTGAAGACATAGATCGTACATCGCATCTCTAAATCCACCAAGTTCTTCCACACGGATACTTCGCATGCCGTAAGCTGTCATGAATGCAGCGATCTGATGGCTATCATATTTGCCCTCTGTGATATTGATGAGGATATCATAAGCCTCTTTTCTGCTGAATGATTTATATTCAAATAAATGCGCTAATATTTTTTTCATGGTATTATTAAAATAAAAAAAGGCTTACCTAAAAAGGCAAGCCTACTATTTTGATGTATAGATAAATCTAAGCAATAGTTCTTTGCCACAACAGTTTAACTGTTATGCCACCACCAAGACTTATTTAATACGTTTATATTCATTTCTTTATTGTAATAGCAAATATGGTTGATTATTTTAAAAAAAGCAAGTGATTTAGTGAATAATTTTAATATGTGACAAAATGTGCTAAATTATTTCCTTTTGAGACTAAAGTAAAGGATGCAATTTTGTCTGCTTCAAGATAAAGGGATACAATCAGCCTGTCTTTTATTTTAAGAAAGTAAATGTTCGACGCATTTTTTCCTTCTAAGTCGATATCCCTAGTTTCCTTTTTAGGAAGCTGATGATAGTTGAGATACTGAATTTGACTAATATCTTTCATCTGTATATTGAGACGGACTTCGTTTAGACTTGCTTCGAGATATTCAAAATATTCATCCGTAAGCTTTTTGTTGATGATGATGTGCTGACTTAAGATCACATCTGTAGCAATATTGGGGTCATTAAGAGCAGTGACAAATTTTTTCACAATAACCAAATTGGAATCAGGAACTCTGTTTTCCTGTGCAAAATTGATATTGGGAATCAGAAATGCCAAAAGTATACATGCACTTTTAAGATATGTTATCATATAGTGATAAGACTGCTATTTAGTGAAAAGGATTAAATCGTATAAAAAATGCCTTACAATTCAATGTAAGGCATTTTTTATTAATACTCGTCTTCGTTAAAGAAGAAATCATCCTTTGTAGGATAATCTGGCCAAATTTCTTCTATATTCTCGTAAGGCTCACCGTCGTCTTCTAAATCTTGTAAATTTTCGATTACTTCAACAGGAGCACCAGAACGAATACCATAGTCGATTAATTCATCTTTTGTTGCCGGCCAAGGGGCATCTTCTAAATGTGAAGCTAACTCTAATGTCCAATACATAATAAAAACAGATTAAGTTTTCAATTTTCGCAAAAATATAATTTAATTTGTCTTTAGCAAGTTATTTGTCATTTATTTTTTTTATCATCAATTTAAGTAATTGATATTCAGTTTGAAAAAATACACTAGCGTTGTGCTCATCTTTCTAAATATTTTCAAAATCATCACCTTTTTCTTCTAATGCTGATAGTCTTGGAGAAACGGATTTGATATCTGTATTTGGATAATCGGCTTCTATAAGTCCATCTCTCATGCGGACGATTCGATGTGCATGCTGTGCAATATCTTCCTCGTGAGTTACCAATATGATGGTATTTCCCTTAGAATGGATTTCTTCTAAAAGCCCCATGATTTCGATAGAAGTCTTTGTGTCAAGATTTCCTGTAGGTTCATCCGCAAGAATAATGGATGGGTTGTTTATCAATGCACGGGCAACTGCTACACGTTGGCGTTGACCACCTGATAACTCATTTGGACGATGATCAACACGATTTCCTAATCCGACACTATTTAAAGCTTGTGTTGCTTTTTCCTCCCGCACACTTTGTTTAATCCCTGCATAAATTAATGGAAGTGCAACATTTTCCAATGCTGTGCTTTTGGGTAAAAGGTTGAATGTTTGAAAAACAAATCCAATCTCCTTATTCCGAACTTCAGCCAGTTCATCATCTGTCATATCACTGACATTGATGCCATTTAAAATATAATCACCATAATTAGGAGTGTCTAAGCAACCTAAAATATTCATTAATGTTGACTTTCCAGATCCAGATGGACCCATTAAAGCTACAAATTCACCTTTCTTTATATTTAAAGAAACAGATTTTAACGCATGAATAGTCTCTGTTCCTATTGTATATTGTCGAGCGATCTCTTGAATTTCAATTAATGTTGCGGAAGCCATAGCAAACTTGTTTAAATTTGGTGTTCAAATTACAATTTATTCTGCAATTTCCAATGTGAAAGCATTTTATTGTAAACGTAATTTTCTAAGTCAGCAGCATTTTGTTCATCATAATTATCTGTATTAATCGGAGCAAATACTTGCACTTTTACGATGCCTGGATGCGATCCTAATTTATGACCGTCATCCCATAAAATTTCCCAGGCATTTTCAATGACAATCGGGATTATTGGAATATTATTCTCAATTGCCAGACGAAATGCACCAGATTTAAAAGGATGTATAGTAGGTGGATACTGCTCATCAATTTTTCCTTCCGGAAAAATGGCAAGAGATTTTCCCTCCTTAAGCATTTCATTAGCCTTTTTAAAAGATCTGAAAGAAGCCATTCTGCTCTTACGATCTACAGGGATATCAATTGTTTTAAAAAATATGCGTGTTACGGGGTTTTTCAATAACTCTGCTTTTCCAATAAAACTAATAGCCTTCTGGGATATAAAAGTCATCGCCGTGATGTCTAAAACGGAAGTATGGTTGGCACAGAGGATATAAGGTTTGGACCAGTCAATTTTTTCTTCAAACTTTACGCGGTAAAAAATACCGACACCATATGAACCGATGAGACTCATCCATCTCCTGAGATACGCGATTTGATTATAGTTTTTGGATGCATTTCTTGCATATAGCCATATGATGGGAAAAAGACAACAGAACACAATAAAAACACTAGCAAAATAAAAATAGCGATGCAGTTTCTTCAGAATTTTAATCATTCAATAATATTTTTATACAAGATAGCTTTTCGTAAGGAGAGCAATATAATAAAAAAGGGGTTCAAATTAGCGAACCCCTTTCTGTATTTTGTGCAGGTATTTATTTACTTAATGCAGCATAATATTTATGAAACAAAGGAATAGTTGAAATACCTTTAAGATAATTTTCAATACCATATTTCTCGTTCGGAGAATGTAGGTTGTCACTATTTAATCCGAAACCAAGAAGGACAGTTTTTAAGCCTAAAACTTCCTCAAATAAGGCTACAATAGGAATTGAACCTCCGCCGCGGGTTGGGATAGGTTTTACCCCAAATGTGTCCGTTAAAGCTTTCTCAGCAGCTTTGTAAGCGACACTATCAGTTGGAGTTACAACCGGTTCGCCACCATGATGCGGTTTAACTTCGACTTGTACATTTTTGGGAGCAATTGCTTCGAAATGTTTTTTAAATAAGTCTGTAATGCGCTGTGAATTTTGATTTGGAACTAATCGCATCGAAATCTTGGCATATGCTTTTGAAGGAAGTACAGTTTTTGCACCTTCACCAATATAACCTCCCCAAATACCGTTCACTTCTAAAGTCGGGCGAGTACCTGTACGTTCAATTGTTGAATATCCTTCTTCTCCCCATAGCTCTTGAACACCTAAATCTTTTTTATATGCTTCGATTTCAAATGGCGCTTTATTGAGCTCATCGCGTTCTTCCTGAGATAGTTCGACGACATCATCGTAAAATCCTGGAATGGCAATATGATTGTTCTCATCATGTAGAGATGCGATTAATTTTGCTAAGATTGTAGCTGGGTTTGCAACTGCGCCCCCGTAAACACCAGAGTGTAAATCTCTATTTGGGCCAGTTACTTCAACTTCAACATAAGATAATCCTCTTAATCCAGTTTCTAAAGATGGAGTTTCCAGACTGATCATCGATGTGTCAGAAATAACAATTACGTCAGCTTTTAATTTTTCCTTATTTTCTTTTACAAAAGTTCCAAGGTTAGCAGAACCAACTTCTTCTTCTCCCTCGATCATGAATTTAATATTGCACGCAAGTACATTATTTTTCATCATATATTCAAATGCTTTTACATGCATATAGAATTGTCCCTTATCATCTGCAGAACCACGCGCGTAAATTTTACCATCACGTACTGTTGGCTCAAACGGTGGCGTATCCCACAATTCATATGGATCAGCAGGTTGCACATCATAATGTCCATAGGTCAATACCGTCGGTAAAGCAGGATCGATAATTTTTTCTCCATATACAATCGGATTACCCGCTGTTTGACAGATTTCTACATTATCTGCGCCAGCTTCCTTTAACTTTTGTGCTACAAATTCTGCCGTTTTTTCGATATCACCTTTAAATTTTGGATCAGCACTTACTGACGGAAGACGTAATAAATCAAACAACTCATCTAAAAATCGTTGTTTGTTCGCCTCAACATATTCTTGTATAGTTTGCATAGTATGAATGTATTTAAAACAAAAATAGGTAAAACATTATAATTTCACCTTGGTAATTATGGTTTTAGAGGCATAATTAAAGGATTTAAAAAAAAGTTATAAAAAGTTGTAACATTTCTATTGAAAGCCTATCTAATAGGGGTAACTATGCAATATATTTGTGCAGTTTTATTAACCAAAGTGATAATTATAGTTTTTAGATGAAAAGAAAAACGATTTTCCATTTGTTGTTGCTATTACCGATGCTTGTGAGCTTTTGCTTTGCTCAGAGTAAAATTCAAGGTAAAATTAGTGATGCCAAAGATCAGCAGAAGTTGTCAAATGCAACAGTCATGCTTTTGAGTGCCAAAGACTCTATTCTTTTAGATTTTACCAGATCTGATGAAAATGGTAATTTTTCGTTAAGTACACCCGTACAAAGTGAGGCAGTACTTATTGTAAGTTATCCCAAATACGGAGACTATTATACCGAAATATTACCAAATCAAGATTATTCAGCATTAAAAGTTGGTTTGACAAATACAGCACAGCTTTTACAAGAAGTTATCGTGACAGGTCGTATTCCGATCACTATTAAAGGAGATACTACGGAGTATGATGCAGGTAGCTTTAAAGTGGAAAAAAATGCTAAAGTTGAAGATTTATTGAAAGTATTGCCAGGTATTACGGTTGATGCATCGGGAAAGATTACTGCACAAGGTAAAACTGTGAAAAAAGTTTTAGTAGACGGGGAAGAATTCTTTGGCGATGATCCAAAATTAGTAACTCGTAATATCCGTTCGGATATGGTCGACAAAGTGCAAGTCTATGAAAAACAGTCTGAACAAGCGGAACGTACTGGAGTCGATGATGGAAATAAAGAACAAACGATCAATGTAAAGCTAAAAGAAGGTTCTAAAAATGGAATCTTTGGTAAAGCTGTTGCCGGAGTGGGAACTGATGATTATTACAATGGACAGCTAATGCTGAACAAATTTAAAGGTTCACAAAAAATATCCGCTTACGGATTATTTGGAAATAACGGTGGCACCTCATTGTCTTGGGAAGATGCTCAGAAATACGGCTCGGATTCCGGAGTTAGTTACAATGATGATGGTATGTATTTTAGTTCAGGAGGAGATGATTTCTCAGGATCTGGCTCTATAGGAGTACCTAAAGTGATGAATACAGGTGTCAACTTTTTTGATAAATGGAAAACAGATAAGCATAAATTAAATTTAAGTTACAAATACGGGAAAATTGAAAGTGATGGTAACGAGACAACAAATAAACAAAATAATCTCGAGAACGATATTCAATTTACAGATAAAGTAAGAAATGCTAAATCTGATTTAACGAAACAAAGAATGAATCTGAAATATGATTTGAAATTTGATTCGTTGACTACTTTAACTATTCAAGGTAATGCTTCTAAAAGTAAAAATTGGACTGATGATAGATCATTATCAAATACGATAAATAAGGATGGCATTTTATTAAACTCTGATTCGACAAATAATAGTCGAAATTCGAATGCGCAATCTTTTGGTCTTAATGCTTTTTTAACTAAGAAATTCAAAAAGGCTGGACGTTCAGTCTCTTTAAATATGAATATCAATAGAGATGAAAATGATGGTGATGGTTATTTATTTGCTAACATTCAGTTTTACAAAGATAATGTAGCTTCAAAAGATACCACTGATCAGTATAAGAAGAACGATGGAAATAATACGACCAAAGGTGCTACAATAACTTATACGGAACCACTAACGAAGAAATTGAATCTTTCTTTAAATTATGGTTTAAATAAAAATGATAATAATTCATCACAGTTCTCTTATAACAGAGATCAAGCAGGTAATTATAATGTCTTAGATGATCGTTTTAGTAATGATTATAGTTACGATAGATTTTCTAATAATTATAAGGTTGCACTAACTTATAAAGATGAAAAACTTAGAGCCAATTTCACGAATAGTATAAATGATGATCAATTAAAGCAATCTAATAACCGTTCGAAAGAACAAGTTCAACGTTCGTTTTTAACTTACAATCCTAATTTGAATATTAGCTATAATATCACAAAAGGAAAAGGAATTTATTTTAGTTATTCAGGAAGAAATCAATTGCCATCTTTGAATCAAATTCAGCCAATTCTTGATAATACTGATCAATTAAACTTGGTGATCGGTAATGAGAATCTAAAACCCTCATTTAGCAATAGTTTTAATGTAAATTATAATTCTTTTAAAATTCTTTCAGGTTCTTATACCTATTTGGGTGCAAATTATAGTAATCAGAATGACGCATTTGTCCAGAATATTACAACTGATGAAGAAAGTGGTAAAAGTATCTATCGTTGGGAAAATTTAACAGATAAAACAAATCAATCAATTAACGTTTATGGTGGTTTCCATTTTAAATTGAATAAAGAATTGGGAATAGAAAATTCTCCTAGGATAGCAGTTTATGGATCAAAGAACTATAATATGATCAATGGAGCTTTAAATAAAGTTGATGTGCTAAATTACAGTTTTACATATGCCATTTTTAGAAATATGAAAAAAGGTTTTGATTTCGATATTAACTTGACACCTGGATTTAAAACTATGAATTCTTCTTTACAGCCTGATGTAAATAGTAATGGTTTTACTTTTGGTTCTAATGGTGGAGCGACTTATTTTTTTCCTAAGAAATTTAAAGTTTACGTTAACTATGATTATACCTACGAAGCATCAACTAAAGCTTTTGCAACAAAATTTGATCAATTGTTGATTCATCCGGGCGTAAGTAAAAAATTCTTGAAAAACGAATCCTTAGAATTGGATTTTACAGTAAATGATATCCTGAATCAAAATAAAGGATTTGCACGTAGTCAAAATAATTCAGTTTTCACACAACGTCGTTATGACACAATTCAACGTTATTACATGTTGAAGTTGAGCTGGGATTTCACAAAAATGTTTATGAATTAAAAATTATTTATGAAAATATTAAAATTTATAGCAGTTCTATTCTTACTGTTTGTAGTAGGGGAGAGTAAAGCACAGTATACCCTATTTTCAAAGACCGGAACAATTACATTTGATAAGACAATGTATATTAAAAACATCATTGCTAAGCAATTTGTAGCAAAAGCAGATGAAAATTCTCGTCGTTGGTTTCAAGAAATGGTGACAACAGCACCTCAAAGTGTTACAATTCAAAAAACATTGAAATTTAATGGTAGTGAAACTCTTTTTGAGCCTGTTAAGAAGGAGCTTGATCCAGCATCATCACGTTACATGATGCAATTAGCATTAGATTTTGACGGGGTTACATCTTCTAATCTTGAACAAAATAGCTATAAAAGATTCAATGACATATTTGGAGAAAAGATAGTAATTCAAGATTCCTTGAAGAAAATTAAATGGAAAATTACAGATGAATATCGTGAAATTGCTGGATTTAACTGCAGAAGGGCCAATGGTGTTACTTCAGATTCAATTTATGTGATTGGATTTTATGCAAATGAAATACCTGTATACGGTGGCCCTGAATCAATAAATGGTCTTCCAGGAATGATTTTAGGGCTTGTGGTTCCTAATCAACATGTTTCCTATTTTGCCTCTAAAGTTGAACTTTCTAGTGCTCCAGTAATGGATAAGAAAGTATTTGAAGCCAAAAAAGTTAAAGTATTAACAAGAGCTGAGGTCGATAAGCAATTTACACAGACTCTTTCGTCAGGAATGATGACAAAGGATATGGTTAAATATATTATGCAGCTACTTTTATTGTAATTGTAAAACCAAGCTGTGTCTAATTAATAAAGCCCTTAAATATTACATTTAAGGGCTTTATTAATATAAAAAAATAATATCAAAATAAAAGGCGCTTTTAAAGCGCCTTTTATTTTGATTAAGATAAATAAAAACTATTTACCGTCATTTTTCTTAGCAGTAACTTCATTACGAATTTCTTGTGCTAATGTTTTAATGTCTTGTAATCCTTTGCGTACACGAGTACCTGCAGCAGAGTTACCATTGTTGAAAAATTTGTCTGCATCTCCTTCGATTGATGCTACTAACTCTTTTAATTTTACGTAGTTTTCCATTTTAATAATTATAATTTTAGTTTTATGGTCTTGTTTATTACTCTAATTAACACAATAAATATACAAAAACCAATTTAATAGAAAATATTTTTTCAGAAAAATTTCTGTTAAAAATTGTGAAATATGATTATTCTACAATTTTTAATTCACTAATGATATTGGTAGCTCCAGCAAATTTGTCAATTACAAATAAAACGTAACGAATATCTACAGATATCGTGCGTTGCAATTTGTGATCAAAAATAACGTCACCTGCCATCGCTTCAATATTACCATCAAAAGCCAAGCCAATTAGTTCGCCATTTCCATTTATTACAGGAGAACCTGAATTTCCGCCAGTTATGTCGTTGTCACTTAAGAAGTTAACTGGAAGATATCCAGCTTTATCTGCATAGCGACCGTAATCTTTATTGTTTTGCAAATCAATCAATCTCTGAGGCAAATCAAACTCTTCGTCTCCTTTTTTGTACTTAGCAATAGTGCCTTTCAAAGTCGTATAGAAGTTTTGTGCAGCATCATTACGTTTATCTGCAGGCAATGATTTAATAGAACCATATGTTAAACGTAACGTGCTGTTTGCATCTGGATAGAATTTTCCTTTTGGATTAGAAGCTAATACGCCAGCAACATATTTACGGTGTGCAGCCTCGAATTTATCCGTTGCTTCTTTATCTGAAGGCGAAGACTCACGGTATTTATTTAATAATGCTGTCGATAATTTGTACAATGGATCGTTATCCAACGCTAACGCTGTCGGATTGTCTAAAAAGTTATTAAGTCTTTCTTCGGAAGCAAAAATACTATTTTTGACAGCTTCACGAATATATGATGTTAGATCATTGTTGTTTTTACCAGCTAGTTCTGCAACATAAGGAGCGATGTTGCCACCTTTTTTTGCATATAGGTTCAATTCATCAATCAATACATCTTCCTCTAGAGGTAAGTATAATTTCTCATAACTTGAAGCAATTGCTCCTTGCAACTTCGGTAATAACTCTTTACGTTTCGCCTCATTAGACTTTACATATAAATCCAATCCATTTCCGATTGAAAACGGTAAAGCGGCTAATGTACTTGAACGGATCATACCACTTAAATAGTTATCATGACGTGCTTTTTCATTCGTAGCAGCATAATAAGCATTAATCGTAGCAATTACATCACCATATTCTGCTTTATTCTCTTTTTTATTAGCCCATTTGTTAAATTTAGCCTCATCTTGAGCTTTTGTCACCGCAGTTTTGTGCAACGTTAAAGCGTCGATCATTCCTTGGCGATTTTTCCAGTAGTTAGCTACTTGAGAATATTTAGAAGCATAATTGATTTTAACAGCTTGATCTTTGTCCATGTATTTTTTCATGACATCCATTCCTGTTTTTGATGCCTCTACCCAAGCAGGGTAAGCAAACTTTACATTTTGATCAATTCCTCCTGCAGGCATCCAACGATTGGTACGGCCAGGGTATCCCAATATCATAGCAAAATCACCTTCTTTAAAACCTTTTAAACTGATCGGTAAGAAGTGTTTTGGTTTTAAAGGAACATTTTCCTTAGCATATTCTGCTGGGTTACCATTCTTGTCCCCGTATACACGGAAGATAGAAAAGTCTCCTGTGTGGCGTGGCCATTCCCAGTTGTCTGTATCACCACCAAATTTACCTATGCTGTTAGGAGGAGTTCCTACTAAACGGACATCGTTAAAATCTTGATAAACGAAATAGTAATATTCATTGCCATTGTAAAATGATTTTACATTGACGATGTATTTACCGTTTTTGCTGTTTTCTTTTTCGATTTTAGCGATTTCCTGATTAATGATTTTTTGACGTTCAGATTCAGACATTTTATCATTTACTAATGACAAAATTCTTTTTGAAACATCATCCATACGAACAAAGAAGCGAACGAACAAAGACTTCGGTTTTAGTTCTTCAGATTTTGTTTTTGCCCAGAAACCATTTGTTAAGTGGTCATTTTCAGGAGTTGATAATTCTGCAATTGCACCATATCCACAGTGGTGATTTGTGAATACTAAGCCTTGGTCAGAAACGATTTCTGCAGTACAACCACCATTGAATTGTACGATTGCGTCCTTTAAACTTGAATTGTTGATGCTGTAGATTTCCTCAGCCGTCAGTTTCAATCCTTTCTTTTGCATATCAGCTTCATTAAGTCGCTTCAAGTGCATTAAGAACCACATTCCTTCATCTGCGAATGTGGTCATACTTGCTGTGATAAGCAGCAATAAGATCCATAATTTTTTCATACAAACTTGATAAAAAAGTTTAGTTATTTACTACAAAGGTGGTTTAATTCTGCTTTAAATCAAAATGCGACCAATGAAGCATCTTTTTAACAATAATAATGAAACAGTTATGTCAGTTTTACGTCAATCTGATAATCATTTAATGCATAAGATAAGCATGTGGATGCTTTTCATTATCTTTGTAAAATGCAGCAAACATTTGAAAATTTTAAATTGAATAAGCAGCTTTTGAACGCAATTGAAGAAGCAGGTTATTCGGTTCCAACAGAAATACAACAAAAAGCTATTACACCGATTCTAGCTGGTCAAGATATCATGGGAGTAGCGCAAACAGGCACTGGAAAGACGGCTGCATTTGTCTTACCTATATTAATGAAATTGAAATATGCGCAAGGTCAAGATGCACGCGCTTTAATTTTATCGCCAACCCGCGAACTTGCTATGCAGATCGAGGAAAATATCCAGACATTTTCAAAATATCTTGATTTACGTACAGTCGTTTTATATGGTGGTTTGGGGCCTAAAACCCAAATTGAAAACCTTGAAAAAGGAGTAGACATAATTGTCGCGACACCGGGGCGCTTTTTAGATTTATATTTAGAAGGTCATATTAATGTGAAATCATTGAAATTTTTGGTGATGGATGAGGCCGATAAAATGATGGATATGGGATTCATTTCTAAATTGCACCGTATTTTGGAAGTCGTGCCTCGAAAAAGACAAAATTTATTATTCTCCGCAACAATGGGAGAGCTGGTTCGGAAAATTGCTGGTGATTTCTTAGCTTTTCCAACGGTTATAGAAGTTTCTGAGCAAGCAACGCCAGCTTCGACGGTGAGTCAGAGAGTTTATTTCGTTCCTAACCAAAAAACAAAACTCAATTTATTGCAACATCTATTGAAAGATGATGAATCATTTCATCGTTTAATTGTTTTTTGCAAAACAAGAACAGTTGCGGATAATGTTTTTGCCTTTTTAGAACGTAAATATGGTAAAGATCAAGTACGGGTTATACATGCTAATAAAGGTCAAAATACACGTATCAATTCTATTAATGCCTTTAAAGAAGGAAATATACGAATTTTAGTAGCGACTGATGTAGCAGCACGTGGTCTTGATGTTTCAAATGTTTCTCATGTGATTAACTTTGAAGTTCCCATAGTGACAGAAGATTACGTACACCGTATCGGACGTACCGGCCGTGCATTTAATTCTGGTGATGCTATTACTTTTTGCAATGATGCAGAAAAATATTATTTCAGAAAAATTGAAAAGCTAATGCGTCAGTCTGTTGATGTTGCTCCACTACCAGATGAAGTTTTTATCGAAGAAACACCATATTTCGAACGCCAGGCTATTGCCAAAGAAATCGATATTCAAAAACGAAAAGAAGATCCAGATTTTAAAGGAGCGTTCCACGAGAAGAAATTTGCAATCAAGCAGAAAGAAGCAAAAGCATCACAGCGTGCATCGGGGTTCAAGTCTAATAAACAAGGTCCTAAAACTTCTACTAAAAGAAATTATAGAACAAAATAGTGAGACTTACACCAATTAATATCGTATCGGCATGCTTAGTAGCTTGGTATTTTGTAGAGGATATGTCCGATACGAAACCATTACTGTCTATGACCGCGCTGTTGATCTTAATGGTGGTATTACTATTGGTGGATATTTTCTTCCGGATTATTGTCAAACAAAATAAAAAACTTTGGCTCTATGAGTTGGGTTTTATAGTGGTAGTCGCGATCTTAACACTTATTATAAAAATAGCGTAAGCCTTTTGTAAAAAGCATTATTAATATGGAACAATCTTGAGCATATCATATAGAAATCAACATGTTCAGAGTAGCTTCATAGCCTTTAAAAACCGAGTGAAACCAGCTTAATAATTAGTAAAAGCTAACACTCATTATTAAAACAAATCATATTCTAATGAAAAAAGCAGAAATAAAATTACAGGTTGAATTGGATGATGCAAACGTGCCTGACAAAATTACTTGGTCTTCTAATGATGGTGAATCTTCTGATGAACTTCCTGCCAAAGCCATGTTTTTAGCATTATGGGATTCTGCATATAAAAACTCAATGCGTATCGATTTATGGACTAAAGATATGCCTTATGATGAGATGAAACGTTTTTTCTATGAAACCTTACAGACATTAGGAGATTCATTTCTACGTTCTTCAGGCGGTGATCCTATGGCAGAGAAAGTAATCGCAGATTTACGTGATTATTGCGCTCACTTTGCTGATAAAATGGAAGTATTAGAACAACAAAACTAATTTTTTCGATATGAATTACTTTTTGGTCAAATCTGAACCTTTCAAATACAGCTGGGAGCAATTTAATAAAGATGGTCAGACATTTTGGGATGGTGTACGTAATTATCAAGCCCGTAACAATCTTAAAGCAATGAAAGAGGGCGATCTTGTTTTATTTTACCATAGCAATGAAGGAAAAGAAGTGGTGGGTATTGCAAAAGTTGTAAAAGAATACTATCAGGATCCTACAACTGAAGATCCGAAATGGGTAGTCGTAGATTTAGCTCCTGTCGAAACATTTAAAAAATCAGTTACACTAGAGCAGATCAAAGCAGATGAGTTTTTACAGGATGTTGCATTAGTACGTCAAGGAAGATTATCTGTAATGCCACTAAAGGCTGAAGAGTTTGATCGTATAGTGGCTTTAGGCTCTGAATAATAGCGTTTGCACTAATTAAAATTAAAAATGCCTCAGATACACCATCTGAGGCATTTTTAATTAGCCTTTGTGATCAAATAAATTGACAAGGTTTTTTAATTCAGTAGCTTTGCTTGGATCTAGCTTACCACTTAATATTAAGCGTAACTCACGACGTCTCATTGCCTCGTCGTAAAGCCTATGTTCCAATTCCGTTTCCGGAACTACTTTTGGAATAGGCTGCGGTTTGGCATGCTCGTCTACCGCTACGAATGTATAATAAGCTTCATTTGATTTTTCTTTTGTTCCCAATGGAAGATTTTGAGCAAACACCTCCATTCTTACTTCAATTGAAGTATTAAAGGCACGCGTTACCTTCGCTTCAATGGTCACAACTTCTCCTAGTCGAATGGACCTTTTGAATGAAACGTTATCGACCGATACGGTTACTACTGGACTATTACAGTGTTTCTGCGCTGCCATTGCAGAACAGATATCCATCCAATACAACAATCTACCGCCCATTAAATTACCAAAAGTATTCGTATCATTCGGTAATACTAATTCATTCATTACCGTTGTAGACTCTTTAGCACATTTCTCCTTCATCTCTTTTTTTATTATTAACGGAAGATTCCGTATTGTTTATCGATTATTTCTAAACTCGCTTTGAAAGGAGTTGGTTGAAAGCCCAAAATCGACTTGGCTTTTGATAATATAAACCCTGTTTTTTGTGGTCTGTTTTCAGATTGACCTATTGATGCCGCCGTAATTTCTGAAATTAAGGATTTGTCAAATTTCCAAAAATCTGCAATTTGATAGACTGCTTCAGCAATTGTAAACATTTCCTCCCCACTGATGTGGAAAACTCCTGTTGCACGTTTTTCAATAGCTAAAAGACAGGCTTCAGCTAAATCATCAACAAACGTTGGCATGCGCCATTGATCTTTCACCACTTTTATCGGTTCATTTTTTGAAAGTTTTTCTTTTGCCCAAAGCACTAAATTAGAGCGGTTTGGATTAGCATTTATTCCATACACCAATATCGTTCTTAAGATCGCATATTCACATCCAGAGTTATGGATAACTTGTTCTGAACGTAATTTGCTTTTACCATATTCACTTAATGGATTGGTTGAATCATCCTCTTTATATGGACCATTTTGGCCATCAAAAACAAAGTCTGTGGATAACTGTACTAAAAAACCATTTGTCTGCTTACAATAATCGGCCAATTGCTTCGCTACCTCAACGTTCATCTTTTCACAGAGCACTTTATCAGCTTCGCACCCTTCAACACTTGTGATTGCAGCAGTGTGAATGATGTAATTTGGTTTAACTTCTGACAGATAGGTGTTTAAAAGATCCGAATTCATCAAATCCAATTGTTGAAAATGATAATTCGCTACATTCGGATTGTCGTTTTTATTCATGGAAATAGCAAAAACTTCATAATTGAGGTTTTTACTAAGTAGATCGATTAGTTTTTGTCCTAAAAACCCATTTGACCCAGTTATTAACACTTTGTTGGTAACCATCATTAATTTGTGAATTGGAATTCGAGTTTCTCACTTTGTTTTAACATATTGTTGATAACCAATACCTCGAAATCGATAATTCCAGTAAGTCCTGAATAGTTGATTTTTTCTGGATCATCTGTTGGCATATGATAATCAGGATGACCTCCTGTGTGGAAAAATAGAACTGGAATATTCTTCTTATAGAATGAGGTCTGGTCAGAACCACCATTACCATCATGACCTGTATAAAACTTAATTTTAGGTGTGATACCCTTAAATATTTCCGGCCATTTTTTACTTGTTCCATATCCAATTACAGCAACACCCTGTTCAGGATTTAACCTGCCGATCATATCCATGTTTAACATACCTGTTATTTTATCAAGTGGCAAAGTTGGGTGTTCGGTAAAATATTTTGATCCGATTAATCCTAACTCTTCAGCACCAAATGCGATAAAAAGAAAATTATAACTTTCCTTTAAATTATTCGTACTATAATAACGTGCTAATTCCAGTAAACCGGCTACGCCTGAAGCATTATCATCAGCTCCGTTGTGTATTTTACCAACACCGAGAGAGTCTTTTGAGCTGCCTTGATGACCAGTTCCTAAATGGTCATAATGTGCCCCGATTACAATAGTAAGTGGAGCGCCATTGTCTAAAAATGCAATGATGTTATCTGCTTTGCGAATGCTGTCACTCACTTTAACTTTCCATACTTTAGCATCAAACGATTGTCTGAATCCTTTTTCACCTAACGGTTGAAGTTTAAGTGTTTTAAAATATTTTTCAATATAATCTGCCGCTTTGAATACTTCTTTGCTTCCTGTACCGCGACCTTTCATTTTATCACTTGCGAGATAGTTGATATGTTTTTTTACGAGTTCAGGATTGCTGTATTGTGCAATTCCTTGTAAACTTAGAACACTGAAAAGTGTTAAAAGGGCGCATTTAATATATAATTTTATCATTTGTAGTTGTTCATAAAAAAAGCCTTGAAAATTCAAGACTTTTTAGAAGTCGTTATTAATCTTCTACGATTTCACTATGTATACTTGTTTTTTCTTCTTTCTCTTCTTTAAAATATTTCTTTTGGAAGAGTAGAATCAGCACAACCCCCACCGATATTGCAGAATCAGCAATATTGAATACCGGTCGAAAGAATAGAAATTCTTGACCACCCCAAATCGGGAGCCAAGATGGGAATGTTCCATTAATCAGTGGAAAATAGAGCATATCAACGACCTTTCCATGGAAAATCGTTGCATATCCTCCATCTGCAGGAAATAATGAAGCTTTATCGTACCAGGTGCTTTCACTAAAGATCATACCATAAAAAGTAGAGTCGATAATATTTCCAAGTGCTCCTGCAAAGATTAAGGCAATATTGAGAATAAATCCGCGATTATATTTCTTTTTAACCATGTAATGCAGGCCATAGCCGATTGCTCCGACAGCGATAATACGAAAAAGTGTAAGCATCAGTTTCCCAAATTCGCCACCAAATTCCATTCCATAGGCCATTCCATTATTCTCTATAAAATGGATTTGTACAAATTTACCAATCACCTCATAACTTTGACCAATGGTCATATTTAATTTGACCCATATTTTTGATATCTGGTCAATTAAAAGAACGAGAATAATCAGAATTACTGGTTTAGTATAGCCTTTCATAGTTGTAAAAATGGTCTTTACTTTTGGTAAAGACCATTATGTTTTTGTATTTAAAAAATATTAATACTGTTTATTTTTAGCTTCGATACTTAACGTAGTGTGAGGAACAGCTTTCAATCTTTCCTTTTGGATCAATTTTCCCGTTTCTCTACAAATACCATAAGTTTTGTTCTCAATACGAACTAAAGCCGCATCTAAGTTGTCGATGAATTTTCGTTGGCGAGCAGCTAACTGATTCGTTTGTTCTTTTTCTAAAGTGGCAGAACCATCTTCCAAAGTTTTATAAGTACCAGCAGTATCATCCGTACCGTTTGCATCACTATTATTTAGAGAGGCTGTTAAGGCAGCAAGTTCCTCTTTTGCAATTCTTAGTTTTTCTAAGATAATGCTTTTAAATTCTTGTAGCTCTGAATCGCTATAGCGTGTCTTTTCGTTATTAGTTGCCATAATTTAAATTTTTTCGATTAAAACATTCAATTCCTTTCCGTCAATATCAATGCTATCTCCGGTAGTTAGTGATTCTTCGAAACTCAATGAATCCGCTAGAATTTCGGTACAAATATAAGATAAATTTTCATTCGTTGCGCTCTCAATATCAGCATCTTTGCTAACTAAAACACGGATACGGTCAGTAACCTCAAAACCTTTGTCTTTCCTTAGGTTTTGGATACGGTTAACCAACTCTCTTGACAATCCTTCTTGTTTTAATTCCTCAGAAATATGGATATCCAGGGCTACGGTTAATTTAGCTAAATTAGCGACCTGCCAGCCAGCAACATCTTCTGCTATAATTTCTACATCGCTCAATTGAATTGTATAAGGTGTATCGGCTAATAAAATTTCACCATCGCTTTCCAATTTTGCAAGCTCTTCTGTAGAAAGTGCATTGATTTTTGCAGACACTAACTTCATGTCTTTACCAACTTTCGAGCCAAGAGCTTTAAAGTTCGGTTTAATTTTTTTCTTGATGATACCTGTCGTGTCCGTAATGAATTGAATATCTTTAATATTCGTTTCGGAAAGTATCAAATCTTTTACCTTTTCTACACGTTCTTGGAAGCTATTATCCAGTGCCGGAAGTAAGATTTTGTTTAACGGTTGTCTTACATTGATGCCTACTTTTTTGCGCAGTGATAAGGTAAGGGATGAAATATCTTGAGCCAATGACATACGCTCCTCCAGATCCTTGTCGATCAGTTTTTCCTGATAATTCGGGAAATTTGCTAAATGCACAGATTCAAAAGTTTCCCTACCCGTAGCGTTGTTCAAATCTAGATACAACTGGTCTGAAAAGAAAGGCGAGATAGGAGACATCAATTTCGCTATCGTATCCAAACAAGTAAATAAAGTTTGGTAAGCAGAGATCTTATCTTCAGAATATTCTCCCTTCCAGAAACGACGGCGGCAAAGACGAACGTACCAGTTACTTAAATGCTCGTCAACAAAATTTTGGATTGCACGTGCCGCTTTTGTGGGCTCGAAGTCCGCATAAAATTCATCGACTTCTTTAATTAAACTGTTCAATAGTGATATTACCCAACGGTCTATTTCAGGACGGTTTTCTAAAGCAATATCCGCTTCACTATAATTAAATTTATCAATGTTAGCGTACAGAGCAAAAAATGCATAAGTATTATATAAAGTTCCGAAAAACTTACGACGTACCTCATCCAGCCCCTCTTCATTGAACTTTAAATTATCCCATGGTGAAGCATTGCTGATCATGTACCAACGTGTTGCATCAGCACTATATTTATCTAACATGGTAAATGGATCAATCCCATTACCAAGACGTTTAGACATTTTATTACCATTTTTATCTAAAACCAATCCATTCGAAATGACATTTTTGAATGCAACCGATTTTTGCAGCATCGTTGAGATTGCATGAAGTGTGAAGAACCAGCCACGTGTCTGATCAACTCCCTCCGCAATGAAGTCTGCCGGAAATGCTTCTTTATAACCTTCTTTAAATGGAAGTGCTTCTCCTTTTGCAAGTTTTTCATAGTCTAGACCCCACTGGGCGTAAGGCATAGCACCAGAATCAAACCAAACATCGATTAAATCAGGTTCACGGAATAATTTTTGACCCGCGTCCGATACAAATACAATATCGTCTACATAAGGACGGTGCAGATCAAGTTTTTCAGTTCCGAATTTATCCAAATATGCTTTGTTAGTTTCTTTTTCTTTTTCAGATAATACATCAGAAACCAGAGATGCTTCCAATAAAGCCTTTAATTCAGGCATAGAACCAACGCAGATTTCTTCATTCTCATCTTCAGAGCGCCAGATAGGTAGGGGAGTCCCCCAGTAACGTGAGCGTGATAGATTCCAGTCAACTAGATTTTCCAACCAATTACCAAAGCGTCCAGTACCAGTCGCTTCAGGCTTCCAGTTAATGGTTTTATTTAGTGCAACTAAATCATTTTTAACAGCGATCGATTTAACAAACCAGCTATCCAAAGGATAGTAGAGAACAGGTTTGTCTGTACGCCAGCAGTGTGGGTAAGTATGCTCGTATTTTTTAACATCAAAAGCTTTGTTGTCTTCTTTCAATTTTATGGCGATAAGCACATCCGTAGGACGGAAATCTTTATCGGCACGTTCAGCATCCGAATAATATTCCTCTTTAACAAAACGACCTGCAAAGTCAGTGATTTCCTTAACAAATCGACCTGTACGATCCACAGTAGGTACCTCTTTGCCATTTTCATCTTTGATCAAGATTCCCGGTACACCTTGCTCTTTAGCTACTCTAAAGTCATCTGCGCCGTATGTTGGTGCAGCATGCACGATACCTGTACCATCTTCTGTGGTTACAAAATCTCCAGGGATTACACGGAAAGCTTTTTCCTGTAGTTCATCTGACGTGATATAAGGCATCAACTGCTCATAGCGTAAACCAACAAGCTCTTCGCCCGTGAAAGTTGCCGCAACTTCCCAAGGAATAACCTTATCACCTAAATTATAATCTTGAAACGATGCGTCTTTTCCTTCAGTTTTAAAATGTTTAGGGATCAAATCTTTAGCCAATATAACCGAAACCGGTGTCCCTGTATATTGATTAAAAGTTTTAATTTTTACATAGTTTATTTTTTTACCAACGACCAGTGCCGTATTGGAAGGTAATGTCCAAGGCGTAGTTGTCCAAGCAATGAAAGCAACATCTTCAGAGTCATCTTCCACTAAAGTGGCAATTGCTGGATGCAATTGATTTTTGATTAATCTAAATTGTGCGACAATTGTCGTATCCTTTACATCTTTGTAAGTACCAGGTTGATTTAGTTCATGTGAGCTCAATCCTGTTCCCGCCGCAGGTGAATAAGGCTGTATGGTATACCCTTTGTATAAAAGACCCTTTTTATAAAATTCTTTTAAGATATACCAAAGTGTTTCAATATATTCATTTTCATAGGTAATATAAGGGTTTTCAAGATCTACCCAATACCCCATTTTTATAGTTAAATCATTCCATACATCAGTGTATTTCATTACCTCTGTACGGCAGGCATCATTGTACTCTTCAACAGATATTTTCTTTCCAATATCTTCTTTAGTAATGCCAAGTTTTTTTTCAACAGCAAGTTCAATTGGAAGGCCGTGCGTATCCCATCCGCCCTTACGTTTTACTTGAAATCCTTTTAAAGTTTTATAACGACAGAAGATATCTTTGATTGCGCGCCCCATTACATGGTGAATACCAGGCATACCGTTGGCAGAAGGAGGACCTTCATAGAAGGTGTACGTTTTATTTCCTGGACGGTTTGTGATACTTTTTTCGAATATTTTTTCCTGTTCCCAACGGGTCAATATTTCTTTGCCTATTTCCGGCAAATTAAGCTGCTTATATTCTTTATACATCAGTGTCTCGTATTCTTTTTCTAAAGGTCGCTAATTTAATCAATTAAGCTGAAAGGTAAAAGCTAAAAAACAACCCTTTTAAGGTAAATACAACCTTTAACATCAGGTTGTATAGCATAATCAATCTAAAAAGTGATATTTCAACTTGAAGGAGTGATCATATCAATAGGATTCATAAATAAAAAAAGCCCAATATTCACTGAATATTGGGCTTTGTCTGTATATTTTAATTCTTTATGCAGAGAAAGAACTTCCGCAACCACAAGTGCTGGAAGCATTTGGATTGTTGAAGGTAAAACCACGTGCATCTAAACCGTTTCTAAAATCAACTTCCATCCCAGCTAAATATAAACCATGTGCTTTGTTCATAAATACCCTAATTCCCGAAATACTGTATTCGCTATCACCTTCTTTTTTCTGGTCGAATCCTAAAATATAGCTCATCCCAGAACAACCGCCACCTTCAACACCAATACGTAATCCAAAATCATCTGAAATTTCTTGTTGATCCTTCAGTTTTTTTAGTTCCTTTATCGCTCCTTCAGTTAATGTCAAGGGAGCTTTTTCTGTTATAGTCTCTGTACTCATCGTGATAATATTTTAACCAACTTAAACAAAATTACATAATTTTAATAGAAAATAGGACTGCTTCTAATTTATGACATTGATTAAACACATTGATTGCCAATATCGGACATCGGTCGGTTCGTAACATGTTACAAAGTAATATGTATTAACATCAATTTGATCGTCATGGGATTCCTGATATTGATAGTTATTTGTGGATGAGCAACTTTCTTTTATTGATTTTATGTGCATCATATGCAGGAAAGAATCAGGCGATATTTGAATTTTTCATTTTAATGAATTTTAATAAATAAGGGGTTTTTGTGAAATTTCGTAATAATAAAGCCTGTTTTTTGAGGCCTTTTTTAAGTATTATACTATATTTGTAGACTAAAATCATAATATTCATATTTTACACTAGATTAAAACAATGGAAAGAGATCAAGCCATTTTCAATTTGATAGCTGATGAGCTGAAACGCCAAGAGGAGGGTATCGAATTAATCGCATCAGAAAACTTCGTTTCAAAACAAGTTATGGAAGCTGCAGGTTCAGTTTTGACAAATAAATATGCTGAAGGCTTACCGGGAAAACGTTACTATGGAGGTTGTGAGGTAGTCGATGAAATTGAGACTATTGCCATCAACCGTGCAAAGCAATTATTCGGTGCAGAATGGGTAAACGTACAACCACATTCAGGAGCACAGGCCAACGCAGCAGTTTTTTTAGCAACAATTAAACCAGGTGATAAAATTCTAGGTCTTGATTTATCGCATGGTGGTCACTTAACACACGGTTCTCCAGCAAATCTTTCAGGTAAAATTTACCAACCTTTGTTTTATGGTGTAAAAGAAGATACAGGACTAATTGACTATGAACAATTAGAAGAAACAGCACTTCGTGAAAAACCAAAAATGATTATTTGTGGTGCTTCTGCTTATTCTCGTGATTGGGATTATGCGCGTATCCGTAAAGTTGCTGATGAAATTGGAGCTTTGGTTTTAGCGGATATTTCTCACCCTGCAGGACTTATCGCAAGAGGATTGTTGAATGATCCACTTCCACATTGTCATATCGTAACAACTACTACCCATAAAACACTTCGTGGACCACGTGGCGGTATGATCATGGTAGGTAAAGATTTCGAAAACACTTGGGGTGCAAAAACACCAAAAGGGGAAACAAGAACTATTACACAGTTGTTAGATTTAGCAGTATTCCCAGGTACACAAGGTGGACCTTTGGAACATACTATCGCTGCTAAAGCTATTGCTTACGGTGAAGCTCTTTCTGACGAATATATGGAGTATATTGTTCAAGTAAAGAAAAACGCAGCTGCTTTAGCACAGTTCTTCGTAGAAAGAGATTACAAAATTATTTCTGGCGGTACAGACAATCATTTAATGTTGGTTGACTTACGTAATAAAGATATTTCTGGTAAAGAAGCAGAGGCAGTTTTAGGAAAAGCGGGTATCACAACTAACAAAAATATGGTTCCTTTTGATTCTCGTTCTCCTTTTGTTACTTCAGGTGTTCGTTTTGGTACAGCAGCCATTACAACTCGCGGTATCAAGGAAACAGAGATTGTACAAATCGGTGAATTAATTGATGCAGCTATCGTAAATGCATCAAACGAATCAGAACTTGCTAAAATCCACGCTAAGGTAAAAGAGATGATGGCAGGTTTCCCTCTTTATAAATAAGCAGTACGTTAACATATCATAACATAATAAGTGCCCTTGATTTAAAATCAGGGCACTTTTTTTGTGCAAATGTTAAAAAGTCTTAAATTCCATTGTAATAATTTGATTACTCGATAATTTTCTCTTGTTTTGAGTATACGAAAATTGATCACTATATAAACGAAATACTATACGACAGACATCTACTTTTTAAACAGGTTGTAATTAAAATTAATTTGGTAACTGCTAAAAATAGGTGAAGTATGAGTATTTTAAATAAAAAGACGGATCAAGAATTAATCCATATATATTTAGATGGTAAAGAAACAGCGTTAGCAGCTTTGTTAGAACGTTATAAATCAAAAATATACACATCCATTTATATGAAAGTAAAAGATGAATATCTTGCAGAAGATATTTTTCAGGAAACTTTTATAAAAGTAATCAATACATTAAAAGGAGGGAAATATAATGACGAGGGTAAATTCTTGCCCTGGGTTATGCGCATTGCCCATAATATGATTATCGATCATTTTAGAAAAGAGAAAAGAGCTCCGAGTATTGTCAATACAGAAGGTTTTGATATTTTCGATGTATTGGATTTCAGTGATGAAAATGTGGAATCAAAAATGTTAAGAGAACAGCGTGATATCGATTTGAAGAAAATGATTCAAAAACTTCCTGATGATCAAAAAGAGGTATTGATTATGAGACATTTTTGCGATATGAGCTTTAAAGATATAGCTGATATCACTGAAGTGAGTATCAATACTGCATTGGGACGTATGCGGTATGCATTAGCCAACCTTCGTAAGATGATCGAAGGCCAAAGTCTGATGTTGCAGATCGGTTAGTATCACACAATATACTACGATTTAAAAGGGATGAACCGATGAGGGCATCCCTTTTGTTTTTTGACTTTCTATGTAATAATGTCATATTTTTGTTTCACTTATTGTTCTTTTATGTATTAATGAATGATTTTAGTACATTAGTATGTGAAATTTTGTCTGTTATGACAAGGTGGAATGTATTTTGATAAGTAACTACTAAAACAAAGAAAATATTATGTATTGGATTTTATTTATAGGGATCATGGTTATAAGCCTGATCGTTCAAACCCGATTTAAAAATAAGTTTAAAAAATATTCTGAAATTCCTTTAACGAGCGGATTGACAGGGGCAGAGATTGCACAAAAAATGCTTCATGATAATGGTATTTATGATGTGAAGGTCGTTTCGATCCCTGATCGTTTAGGTGACCACTATAATCCAGCAGATAAAACAGTAAATCTAAGCCCTGAAGTTTACAGTGGAAGAAGTATTGCTGCAGCGGCAGTTTCTGCTCACGAATGTGGTCATGCTGTGCAACATGCTACGGCATATAAATGGTTAGGATTTAGATCTGCCATGGTACCCATGGTGAGCTTCGCTTCAAAATTGACATCTTGGGTTTTGATGTTGGGTGTTATATTAATGGCCTTTTCACAGAACTACATTGTTCTAGCAATAGGAGTTGCGGCATTAGCGATTACAACAATTTTTAGTTTCGTGACGCTTCCAGTAGAATTTGATGCCTCAAATCGTGCGAAAGCCTGGTTAAGCAATAATGGTGTAACTTACAGCTCGACAGAAGATGAAGGTGTAAAAGATGCATTAAAATGGGCTGCAATGACATATGTAGTAGCAGCATTAAGTGCTTTGGTTACCCTATTATATTATGCTTCCCTATTATTCGGAAGAAGAGATTAAGGGCTTTACGGATACTTAAAAGCACAATAAAGCGAATGTTTTTATAAATATTCGCTTTTTTTATCTATTAATCCTTGGAATTGAATTCTATATGCTTCAGCTTCCGACTATTTTTTTAACTTTGCTTTTTATAATAGCATAGACTTACAATTATCATGTTTCAGAACTTACAGGATAAATTAGATAGAGCCTTTAAGGTTTTAAAAGGCCAAGGCAGTATTACCGAGATCAACGTTGCAGAAACGATGAAAGAAATTCGTAAGGCATTATTAGATGCCGATGTGAATTATAAAACTGCAAAGACATTTACAGATGATGTTAAACAAAAAGCGTTAGGTGAAAATGTATTAACAAGTATCTCACCCGGCCAATTGTTGACCAAAATCATGAATGATGAGTTGACAGCGTTAATGGGAGGCTCTGTTACTGAATTAGAAGCTTCTAAAAATCCGACTGTTATACTAATCGCCGGATTAAATGGTGCTGGTAAAACAACATTCTCAGGGAAATTAGCTTTATACTTAAAAGATAAAAAAGGTAAAAAGCCTTTATTAGTAGCTGGTGATGTGTATCGTCCTGCGGCAATTGACCAATTGGAAGTATTGGCAGGACAGGTAGGTGTTCCGGTTTATGTAGACCGTAATTCTACAGATCCAATCGCTATAGCAAAAGCAGGGGTAGAGGAGGCAAAAAGAAGTGGACATAATGTAGTGATCATTGATACTGCAGGTCGTTTGGCTATTGATGAGCCTTTAATGGTGGAGATTACTGCTGTAAAAGAAGCTACTCAACCGCATGAAATTCTCTTTGTTGTGGATTCGATGACTGGTCAAGATGCTGTGAATACAGCTAAAACATTCAATGACCGTTTGGATTTTACAGGTGTCGTTTTAACAAAACTAGATGGGGATACTCGTGGTGGTGCCGCATTATCAATTAAATCTGTTGTAAACAAACCAATCAAATTTATCGGTACAGGCGAGAAGATGGATGCATTAGATGTGTTTTATCCGGATCGTATGGCTTCCCGTATTTTGGGTATGGGTGACGTTGTCTCTTTAGTAGAAAGAGCACAACAACAATTTGATGAAAAAGAAGCCGCAGAGCTTCAAAAGAAAATTCGCAAAAATAAATTTGACTTCAACGATTTTAAATCGCAGATTCAGCAAATCAAAAAAATGGGTAACATGAAAGATTTGATGGGTATGATTCCTGGTGTCGGTAAAGCGATGAAAGATATTGAAGTAGATGATAATGCATTCAAGCCAATTGAAGCAATTATTGATTCAATGACTCCATTTGAAAGAGAAAATCCAGATGCGATCGATCAAAAAAGACGTTCTCGTATTGCCAAAGGTTCAGGTACTGATATCAATGAAGTGAATAAGTTAATGAAGCAGTTTGGCGATATGCGAAAAGTAATGAAGCAGATGTCAAACCCGGCAATGGCAGCGAAATTAATGAAAAGCATGCCTAAAATGCCAGGGAAATAAGATAGAAATTATTTTTTATATCCTTTAATACCCTAAAAATGCATAATTTTTAGGGTATTTTTTTAGAGATATAAAAAATGCCAGTTCGATTGTAAATGGAGCGTTGTAGCTGGCCCATTGTCATAGAGTTATCAAAGATGAAATAAATGAGCTATAAGGGCATGGATTCTCTGATATCTTTTGACAATTCGTATTTATTTTTTTGTATTTTAGACTTAGTTCTGATTGTAATAGAATTATTTTTTAACTTTGTAAAACAATGGATGACCCCGGGCAATTATCGGAATACGGAAAGATACTTATCATAATTTTGGTAGGCATATTTTTAGTTGCGATGACCATTATGGCAGGAAGAATGCTTTCTGTAAATAAACCTACTCCTCAAAAATTAAGTACTTATGAATGTGGTGAAGACGCAGTAGGTTCTTCGTGGGTTCAATTTAACCCAAGATTTTATGTTATTGCACTTATATTTTTACTTTTTGATGTAGAGCTCATTTTCATATTTCCTTGGGCTACTGTATTTGGACAGGCCGAATACATTGCCGCCGATGGAAGATGGGGGTGGTTTACTCTGATTGAAATGGCATTGTTTGTAGGTATACTTATTATAGGGTTGATTTTTGTGTGGGTAAAGGGCGATCTCGAATGGGTAAAGCCGATACATCAACGACCAAAGGTCAATGTCAGTATTCCAAGTACTGCTTATGATGGTCTTAATCAAGCAACTTATCCCTTAAGGGCGTATACAGTGCAGTTAGACGATAAAGCAACTGCAGAAAAAGCTAATGAAGAAATGCCTGTAGCCCCAAAAATAGTTTTTAAACCCAGATTCAAAAAACCAGGAGCAACATCATGAGTTTAGAAAGTCAAATACAGAATAATGGTGTTATTGTAGCCAAATTGGACGATCTCCTGAATTGGGCAAGACTATCATCGATGTGGCCGATTAGTTTTGGTATAGCCTGCTGTGCTATCGAGATGATGGGAGCCATGGCTGCTAATTATGATCTCGATCGATTAGGGGTTTTTCCTCGCCCTTCACCTAGACAGTCGGATGTGATGATTATAGCAGGGACGGTAACCTTTAAAATGGCCGATCGTATTCGGAAGCTTTATGAACAGATGCCAGAACCAAAATATGTGATTTCGATGGGATCATGTTCAAATTGTGGAGGGCCATATTGGCAACATGGATATCATGTTGTAAAGGGAGTTGATCGCGTTATACCGGTGGATGTATATGTGCAAGGCTGTCCTCCGAGACCAGAAGCATTGATTGGTGCATTTTTAGAACTACAAAAGAAAATTGAAAAAGAAAGTTTATTGGGAGAACAGTTGTTTAACCAAAAAGCTTAATAGAATAGAAATAGAAAAATAGACATGGGAAAAGATTTTTATGGTGATTTGCAATTAGGTGTTCTTGGCGGTGGTCAATTGGGCCGTATGTTGATTCAAGAGGCCATTAATTATAACGTTAATGTTCACATTCTTGATCCAGATAAGAATGCTCCTTGCCGTAAATTATGCAATCGTTTTGAATGTGGCTCTCTGAGCGATTTTGAAACTGTATACAATTTTGGAAAAGATCTTGATATGATTACCATTGAGATCGAAAAGGTAAATGTGGATGCCTTAGAAAAATTGGAAGAAGAAGGTGTACTTGTCTATCCACAATCGCGTATCATTCGTCTTATACAAGATAAAGGATTGCAAAAGCAGTTTTTTAAACAAAATGATATTCCAACTTCTGCATTTCAGCTGATCTCTACCAAAGAGAATCTTAAAAATACAAATTTGACTATTCCTTATATTCAAAAACTGCGTAAAGATGGTTATGATGGTAAGGGAGTGAAGAAGATAAACACAGTTGATGATTTAGAAACTGCTTTTGATGAACCCTCTTTAATTGAAGAATGGGTTGATTTCGAAAAAGAAATAGCTGTTATAGTCGCACGAAATGATGATGGTGATGTTGCAACTTTTCCAATGGTAGAAATGGAGTTTAATCCTGAAGCTAACCTGGTGGAGTTTTTAATAGCACCTTCAACATATGGTTTCGATATTCAGCAACGAGCAGAAGAATTAGCCAAGAAGATTGCCAATGATTTACAGATTGTCGGACTTCTAGCTGTTGAAATGTTCTTAACAAAAGACGGTGAGATATTAGTCAATGAACTTGCGCCACGTACACATAACAGTGGTCATCAAACAATAGAAGGGAACTATGTTTCTCAATTTGCACAACATTTGAGAGCGATCTTTAATTTGCCATTAGGCGATACACGTTGTCGAACTAATGCAGTGATGATAAATCTTCTTGGTGAAGAAGGTTATGAAGGATTAGCAAAATACGAGGGTGTAGAAGAGATTCTGGCTATGGAAGGTGTATATGTACACTTGTATGGCAAAAAATTCACTAAACCTTTCCGTAAGATGGGACACGTGTGTATTATCAATGACGACCGTGAATTAGCCATCAGTAATGCTAGAAAAGTACAAGAAATTTTAAAAGTAAAAGCTTAAAAATATATGTCAACATTGAACCAGGTTTTAGTTGGAATTATTATGGGAAGTAAATCAGACTTACCTGTAATGCAAGATGCAGTAGATGTATTAAAAACATTGGGAGTTCCTTTCGAAGTAACGATTGTTTCCGCACATCGTACGCCGCAACGAATGTTTGATTATGCGCAAGATGCGGCGAAAAGAGGTTTGAAAGTTATTATTGCTGGTGCAGGTGGAGCAGCACATTTACCAGGTATGGTAGCATCAATTACGCATCTGCCTGTTATCGGCGTTCCGGTAAAGTCATCTAATTCAATTGATGGATGGGATTCTGTATTATCGATCTTACAGATGCCAAATGGTATTCCTGTAGCGACAGTGGCATTGAATGCAGCGAAAAATGCAGGTATCCTTGCCGCACAGATAATAGGAACACAAGATAAAGAAATCGAAAAAAATATCATCGCTTTTAAAGCTGAATTAGCCGCAAAAGTGATTGAAACAGCTGAAGAAGTCGAAAAAATGACTTTTTAAGTGTGAATATAATTATAAAAATAAAGGGGGCTTAAGCCCCCTTTATTTTTATAATTATATTTTAGCTAAATGCTGTTCTACGTAATCGTAGCTTTTCTTTAAGCTCTCAAATTTATTAGGTAGATAGATATCATCTTGTTCAACAAAAGCATATTTTAAACCAGCTTTTGCTTTTGCCTGTGCGATAGCAATAAAATCAATATGGCCAGTTCCAACTTCTGTATATTTTACCTCTTTTGAAATTGCGCCAAAGTCTAATTTGTCAAATTCAGGTCCAACAATAGTTTTTGTAAATGCTTTATCCATATCCTTGATATGCCATAATTTGAATCGGTTCGGAAATTTTTCAAATAAACTGACCGGATTAATTCCTGCCTTTTCTGCCCAGTATAAATCAAGTTCAAAATCAACAAGGTCGGGCTCTGTAAAAGCCAACAATACTTCTTCCCCTTTGGTGCCATTTCCTAAATCTCTAAATTCCCAGAAATGATTATGGAAAGCAACCTTTAAACCATGTTTCTTAGCCGCTTCACCCGCTTTATTGAGCTGTTCAGCTATGTAAAGAAAATCATCCTTCTTTAAGGCAGAAATATCAAACATTGGAGAGACAGGAGCGATAACATATTCTTGTCCTAACTCTTTTGCCGCATCAAAATAGATATTTAGATCCTCTTTATCTTGATGGTTTCGGCTGAAGTATTTTGACATATCGTAATGACCGCTATGCGATTTTAGGCCGTTATCGTCTAATACTTTTTTTAAACTTTTATAATCTAAACCCCAAAAACTTTTTGCTACAGTATCTATTCCATATGTTTCAACATGCTTATAACCTATTTTAGAAACCTGCTGTAAAGAATCGGTCGGGTTTGCAGTCATCAGATCTCGAATCGAATATAGTTGTACACCTATATTAGCAAAAGGTGAATCAATACCTGGTTTCTTACTTTCACAAGAAAGGAGCTGTGGTAGGAAATATGCTGCAGAAAGTCCAAGACCAGCTTTTTTGATAAATTGACGGCGTGAATTATTCATACTGTTTAATTTGTTTGTAGTTTAGTTTAAGGATTAAGTTACAACTAATTTTAAAGAAAACCATTATTATAAAATAAAAAATGGGGATGTATAGCATACATCCCCATTTTAATATTCTCAGAAAAGAAAATTATACCGTCATGATATCTTTTTCTTTTAATTCTGCTAATTTATCAACTTTTGCAATATATAAATCAGTCAATTTCTGAACTTCAGCTTCACCAACTTTTATTTCGTCTTCAGAAGCACCGTCATTTTTCAATTTTTTCAAAGACTCATTTGTTTCTTTGCGGATATTACGAACAACAACACGACCTTTTTCAGTTTCTTCTTTTGCCTTTCTTACTAAATCACGTCTTCTTTCTTCTGTTAAAGCAGGAATTACCAAACGGATCACAATACCATCATTTTGTGGGTTAACACCTAAGTTAGCATCTGTGATAGCTTTTTCAATAGCATTGATCAATTGTTTTTCCCATGGTTGGATAACAATAGTACGTGCGTCAGTTGTATTAATATTACTAACTTGAGCCAACGGAGTTGGAGATCCATAATAATCAACCGAAATGCCATCTAACATAGATGGTGAAGCTTTTCCGGCACGAATTTTTGTTAATTCTGATTCTGTAAAAGAAACAGCTTTGGACATATTCTCCTTACAATCGTCCAATTCAAGTGAAATCAATTCATTCATATCTTAATATCGTTTTTTTCTTTTTTATGATTAGCGTACGATAGTACCTACAGGCTCTCCGTTTGCTAATTTAGACAAGTTACCAGGCTTGTTCATATCGAACACAATAATTGGTAAGTTGTTTTCTTGACACAGTGTAAATGCTGTCATATCCATTACATTCAAACCTCTTTGATACACTTCTGTAAATGAAATTTCATCAAAACGTGTAGCTGAAGGATCTTTTTCAGGATCTGCAGTATAAATACCATCAACACGAGTACCTTTTAAAACTGCATCTGCATTAATTTCAATCGCACGAAGTGAAGCTGCGGTGTCTGTCGTAAAATATGGGTTACCCGTTCCGGCTCCAAAGATAACAATACGGCCTTTTTCAAGGTGACGCACAGCTCTTCTGCGAATAAAAGGCTCACAGATCTGCTCCATCTTAATAGCTGTCAACAAACGGGTTTTCAAACCTACTTTTTCAAGACCATCTTGCAACGCCATACTATTGATAACCGTTGCTAACATGCCCATATAATCCGCTTGTACACGGTCCATACCAGACTGTTCTGCACTTAAACCTCTATAGATATTACCTCCACCAATAACAATAGCAATTTCTAAGCCTTGAGTATGTAACTCTTTGATGTCTTTTGCATATTGTGCAACTCTCTTGATGTCAATGCCATAGCTTTGATCTCCCATTAAGGATTCGCCGCTAAGTTTTAATAGGATACGTTTGTATTTCATAATTGTTTTTTTGGAAATTCTCCAAAGGCCAAAGATAAAATTTTTTTTTCATCCGATAAGGACGAATGTCATATTTATTAGGAATTTTTAACTTTTTCTATCACCTGCCTATAATATTCTTCGTATTGGGGCATAATATTACTAAGTTGGAATGTTTTAGCTCGCTCTAATGCAGCATCTTTAAACTTTTCTAGGCGATCATTATCCTCTAAAATATAGATTGCATTTTTCGCCATTTCATCAACATCTCCAATATCACTTAAGAATCCTGTTTCTCCATTAACATTCAGTTCTGGTAAACCTCCCGTATTGGTTGAAATAACAGGAACTTTACAGGCCATTGCTTCCAAAGCGGCTAGACCAAAACTTTCAGAACTCGATGGCATTAAGAAAAGATCGGATACGGATAGAATTTCTTCAACAGCATCTTGTTTACCCAGAAAGCGAACATCTTGACATACACCAAGATCACGACATAATTCTTCAGCATTCGTCCGTTCTGGTCCATCACCAACCATTAATAGTTTACTGGGGATATGTTCATTTACTTTTTGAAATATGCGAATCACATCTCCGGTATTTTTAACTTTTCGAAAGTTGGAGGTATGAATCAAAATGCGTTCATTTCCAGGAGCAATAGCTCGTTTAAAATGAGAACGGTCTTTTATACTAAAACGTTCCAGATCAATGAAATTAGGAATAACTTGAATGTCTCGCTTAATATCAAAATAAGTAAGCGTTTGATCCTTTAAACTCTGTGATACGGTTGTTACACCATCAGACTGATTAATTGAAAAAGTAACGACAGGGCTAAAGCTTTTATCTTTACCAACTAAAGTAATATCAGTGCCATGTAATGTCGTTACAACAGGAATATTAATGCCGTAAGTTAATAAGATTTGTTTAGCCATAAAAGCAGCTGAAGCATGTGGAATGGCGTAGTGAACGTGGATGACGTCTAGTTTTTCAAAACGAACAACATCAACAAGTTTACTTGCTAAGGCAGATTCGTATGGCAAGAAATCAAAAAGAGGATATTGTGAAACAGCAACTTCGTGATAAAATAGATTTTCCGAAAAAAAATCCAAGCGGGCAGGTTGCCGGTAAGTGATGAAGTGAACCTGATGTCCATGCGTAGCTAAAGCCTTTCCAAGTTCTGTTGCTACGACGCCACTACCGCCGAATGTTGGATAACATACAATCCCTATTTTCATAATGCTTATTTATTTACTGCAAATTAAAGATTAATTTGTAAAACAGCCAATCACACGAATGCAATAATTTGTGAAGGACTATTTTCAGGTATTATGAATCGGTATTGCTGGTTTATTGCTGGAAATAAATTATCTTGTTATATATTAACTAAACTTATTATGAAGACTTTTGTAAGCAGTATATCTGGAAAGACATTTCCCATTACCAGTAAAGTGTTGGGATCTACATTAAGAACTTCTATTTTTGATCTTGTCAAGGAGGATTTTCCAGAATTTTCAAAAGAATCTCTCATTGCCTCTAGCGAACTGGATGGATATAAAGAAAAGTATATCTCAACAATCTTGAAAAATGAGTTGGGAGAGCTTACACGTTTAGATCAGCTGGTGATTGAGAGTATGAATAATAATCAGATGATTAGCGCATCTATTGACCAAGAGGAAGTTGCAGATTCTTTTGGGGAACGTATTGCAGATAGAGTTGCTGGGTTTGGAGGGAGCTGGACATTCATTTTATCCTTTTTAGGATTTTTAGTTTGTTGGATTGTGTTAAATATGTATTGGTTGAGTAACAAAGGATTTGACCCATATCCATTTATATTGCTCAATTTGTTGTTATCCTGTATTGCTGCTTTACAGGCTCCCGTTATTATGATGAGTCAAAACAGACAAGAGGATAAAGACCGTAAAAGAGCGCAGAATGATTATATGGTCAATCTTAAAGCAGAGTTGGAAATACGTACTTTACATGAAAAGATAGATCATTTATTGATTCATAAAGAACAGGAGCTCATCGAGATGCAGCAGTTCCAGTTAGATATCATAAAAGATCTAATCAATAAAATAGATAAGTTGGAAAGAAGTAACAATGGTAAATAAAGAATTAGTATTAAGAGAATTAACCTTTAAATTTGCACGTTCGGGTGGAGCAGGGGGACAAAATGTCAATAAAGTTTCAACTAAGGTCCTGTTACAATGGCCAGTTTTGGCCAGTACATGCGTTGATGAGGATATGAAGAGTCTCATTATGGAAACATTAAGTAACCGTATCAATAAAGATGGTATCTTTCAATTAGAATGCGATACAGATCGTTCTCAATTGAAAAACAAAGAAATTGCAATCGAACGATTTTTATATATTATCAAAACGACATTGACACCCGTAAAAGCACGGAAAAAAACAAAAATACCTTATCGGAAAGTTTTAGATAGGCTAGATAGAAAGGCGAAACAATCAGAAAAGAAAAGTAACCGACGTTGGAGTGCTGAATAGTGGCTATTAAAAAATCATTCAAGCTTAAAACTCAAATTTAAAATATAGTCACTTAGGCCTATGCTAGTATATTCCTGTAAATATTGAAGGTAATTCTCCAGTATTTATAGGAATTTAATGAACCTAAATTACAGTTATCCCAAATGACTCAATTTAGCAATAGTCTCTTACAATATGAAAATGTAACTTTATTGTTAATTTTAATTCATTGTATATCAATGCAATATATTGTGAACTAAAAAATTAGTTTGATAACTAGGTTTTTAGTTTTATACTTGTTATATAATCGATTATCGGTAGACGTGCCATTTTAATAAATAGAGTTATGAACGAAATTAAAGAACTTACAAAAGCTGAAGAGCAAATCATGCATGAGCTTTGGGAAATGGATGGAGCCTTTGTTAAAGAAGTGATAGATCGTTTACCAGAGCCCAAACCAGCTTACAATACAGTCTCGACCATAGTGAGGATTTTAGAAACCAAGGGTTTCTTAGTGCACGAATCTTATGGGAAAAGTCATCGTTATATCCCTAAGATTACAAAAGAAGAGTATAAGAAACTGATTACAGGGAAACTTTTAAATAATTATTTTGATAATTCAGCGAGCAGCATGTTATCTTATTTTCTTGAAGAGAATAAACTTGATCTCGGCGAAGTCAACGAATTATTAGAGATGATTGCCAAACAAAAGAAAATTTAAAGATTTCAATCACTTAACACCTGAATTATGATAGCTTATCTGATTTTAGCAAACACAAGCCTCGTCATATGCTATTTACTTTATTATTTAGTCCTGAGAAAACTCACATTTTTCCAAGGAAATCGGATCTATTTATTGGTTGCTGTACTATTGTCTTTTACATTACCAGCAATACAATTTGTAGATCTATCTGAAATGGATTATAAGACTACGTTAATTCCTGCTATTTCGCTGGAATTAACAGAATTTAGTATACCTGAAATTGAGGGTAAACAGCAATTTTGGCAACTGCATTCGAATGTTGAACTCATTTATTGGGTCTCAATCATCATTGCTACTTCGTTTTTACTAATTCGATTGTATAAGCTATACCGTAGGTTTAATAAAGCTGATGGCAACGACTCATTTTCTTTTTTGAATTTTGTTTATATCGGTGAGGAAGTGAAAGAAAATGAAATCATCCACCGTCATGAATTAGTTCATGTACAGCAAGGGCATTCTTATGATATTCTTTTTTTAGAGATTGTTCGAGTTTTTAATTGGTTTAATCCTGTATTCTTTTTTTATATCAGAGAATTGAAATTTCAGCATGAATGTATTGCTGATCAACTTTGTGCTGCAAAAGATAAAGCATCTTATGCAGAATTATTAATTGCAAATGCACTCCGGGTATCGACTGATGTGTTATCACATGGCTTTGCCAGAGAGTCCATTTTAAAAAAGAGAATTATGATGTTATTTCAAAATAAATCAAAGAAATCAAATCAGTGGAAATATATGTTGATTATTCCAATTGCTGGTTTAATAGGTTTGGTGGGGCTGGTATTAAACAATACCGTTGACGCAAAAACAGAACTGATTGATAAAGTGATCGATGTGAAACTACCGGTGGTATCTGAGGCTGTTACAAAACTGATGGAGATTGAGGAACAAGGACCACAGCAGGAAAAGATTTTTAGTAATCCGGAAGTTTTACCAATACCTAAAGGAGGTATGCAGGCTTATATGAAATATGTAGGTCAGAATTTAATTTATACAAAGGAGATGACCGAAAATAATATTAATGGTATTCTTGAAGTCGTTTTTATTGTAGAGAAGGATGGTCGTATTACGAATGTTAAAACAAAAAAAGATTTGGGATATGGTTCAGCGAAGGTTGCTGAAGATGTAGTAAAAAATGGAAAAAAATGGCATCCGGGAATTCAGAATGGTAAAGCTGTTCGAACAGCAGTTACACTTCCGATAAAATTAGAGACAGTCCATTTTCCAGAGCCTAAAAAATCAAATAAGCAAGCTGCTGTTAAGAGACAGACTACAAAATCTTCAGAGGATGTCGTTCGTTTCCCGCCACCGAAAGTAACGAAAGATGAAGTGCCAAAGAAGAAACCTGTCAAATCGTCTCCTGATGAAGTTCGTTTTCCGGATCCCAAGAAACCAGCGGAAAATACGGTTATATTTTCAGCTGTTGAAGTTAAACCAGCGCCACCAAGGGGGATGCGTGATTTTATGAATTATGTTGGAGAAAATTACAATTTTCCAAAGGAGGCCTTAGAAAATAATATTAACGGTGTTGTAGAAGTATCATTCATCGTTGAAAAAGATGGTAGCCTATCTAACTTTGATGTAAAAAGAGATTTAAAGTACGGAACTGGACAAGAAGCGGTGAAAGTTTTGAAGAATTATCCTGAAAAATGGAAACCTGCGATACAAAATGGAGAGCATGTAAGGGTTGCTTACACCATGCCTTTCCGATTAAATACAACTGCCCAATAATTAAATAGCGTTCTAATGCGATAGCGCTTTTTTTGAATAATGTTATGAAAGCTATTTATATTTTATTTGGACTATTCTTATTAACGTCTTGTCGATCAGCTTATCAATTCACTCCAAAAGGTTTTATTGTTGATGGGGATGAGTATTTTGTTAATGTTGAACGAAATCTGTCCGTATATGTCGGTGATAATTTTTCAAATTATGATGAAAGGACGAAAACTGGACTGCAGACAGCTTATCTTTCACATGACGATCAGAAGATCATAAAGAAATTAGGCTATGATGCGACGAAGTATACTGTTTTGTTCAATGGAAAAAGTATCGGAGATACGACATTTAGATTGATCAGCTTAATCAATAATAAATCGGATGAGCGTTTTAAAAATACAAAAGAATTGTTGTCAAGAGATGGATTCGAAATTAAAAAGACAGCAGAAGGGAAATATTATTATCGAACTACGACCTTAAAAAAACAAGTTATTTATCATGCTATGGTTCCCTTTAAGCAGCAATTGGGAAGAGAAGAGTATGTCAGTTTGATTTACATTATCCCTGAGAAGTACTTTAAGAATTTTGATCACATTGAAGATCTGGCGATATCAAATGCGTCTATGTATAGGCAGCATTATATTTTTACGCCAAGCCGTACAGAAATTTTATGTCCTGATGACAGCAGTAGGGGGCATTTTGATTACCGCATTCCTGATCAATATATACAAAAGGAAAATTACACATTAATGAAGGGCTTTTCTGCAGATAGAGATGAAGGAAAAAAACAGTTGATTATTTACCGGCTTGTTCAACCAGGACAATCATATGGTTCGTTTGTTGTTTGCAAAGGTAATTATCAAATTGAATTAACAGATTTACGGCATAATGTGATTTGGAAAGATATAATAACAGTTGATAAAGACTTAGATAATTAATACCATATTGTAAAAATCAGCTTAAAGCTTTGAATTATGATTCCAAAGCTTTAAGCTGATTTTTTATGCGCTGCAATTCACTTTGTAATGCTTCCACTTTCTGAATGAGATGATGTGCTACCTCAATACCCGCAGGATTTACATCTAGCTCATAATACCAGTCCGAAAATCTTTCCAGATCCCGAAGCTGTTCCTCTTCAATATATTTTTCTTCCTGTTGGATGATAATATGGAGAAGACCATACTCATTTAAAGTTTCTATAAAAGTAATCTCCGCTTTCCTTGAATAGCAGTAATCAGATAGTTTAATTAGGGTCCTTTCCATAGGATTATTTCTTTAAATCGGCCAACTGTTTGAATAGTTCTTTTTCTTTGTCGGTTAAATTGGTTGGTATCATCACGTTCATACTGACATACAGATCTCCAAATTCACCATCTTTTTTATAGACAGGAAAACCTTTTCCTTTTAACCTGACTTTGGCATTGTTTTGTGTTTCAGGTTGAATTTTAAGTTTTATTTTACCACCATATGTATCAATGATGGCTTCCCCGCCTAAAATAGCGGTATAAAGATCGATATCTAATGTTGTATAGAGGTCATTACCCTGACGTTTAAACTTGGGATCAGCAATGATGTGGAAAGTAATATAAAGATCTCCTTTTGGCCCTCCATTTACACCTTCACTACCAAGGCCTTTAAGTTTAATTTTCTGACCATCTTCTACACCCGCCTGTATGTTGATTCGGATGTTCTTACCATTAATCGTAAAAGTTTGTGCATGAGTAGTATAAGCCTGTTGTTGTGTTAACTCCAATTCAGCATTGAAATCTTGTCCACGAAAGTTATTTCTTCTTCCGCCCCCGGAGCGGTTACCAAACATCTGTTCGAAAAAATCTGAAAATTGTCCATCATCAAAATTTCCTGTATAGCCCTGCGAACCTCCGAAAGGATTTTCATTCGACTGTCGGTACTGCTGTTGAGACCGCTCATATTCCTCTCCTCGCTGCCAGTTTTCACCATATTGATCATATTTCTTACGTTTTTCCGGATCGGATAATACCTCATTGGCTTCATTGATCTCTTGAAACTTCTGTTTTGCAGCCTCATCATTAGGATTGAGATCGGGATGATATTTGCGGGCTAATTTTCGATAAGCTTTTTTTACATCATCAACAGATGCCGTTTTGCTTATGCCAAGTACTTTATAGTAATCTTCAAATGCCATATTATTTTAGTTGCTATAGTTTCAACAATTGTGAAGCCTGTTTGTTTAATTTTTCAGTTTTGTTACTTTAAATTTATAAATATATCCTAACAAAAAGTACTGTCTTAAAGTAACCGTGTTTTGAAAATAGGTTGTATTCCCACTGGTACCCCAGTAGTTCTGTCTGTTTTGATTTAAGATGTCAAAACCCGTTAATTTGATTTGGGAATTATTTTTCAACGTGTAATAAATAGAAGAGTTCAGTATATGATAATTGTCTCTTCCACTTAGGCCACTTGCCCTATTCTCTAGTGAATAGGAGGTCTCTAAAGAAAAACCTTTTATAGGATTTACATTTAATCCTACGCCAACATTGTGTGTTCTATTAGCGGTAGCAATAAAATCAGGATTGTTTTTAACCGAATTCTGAGCCTTGTTCCAGCTGTAGGTATATTTAGGCGTTAGGCCGATTAAATTCTTCCAAGTAATAGAAAATTCCTGTGTTAGATTGATGCCGAGGTTTGTTAATTTGTTGTCCACATCATTGATCGAAGAATAATATTGGTAAGTATATAAGCTACTGTTTTGAGATATATAAAATACCCAATCGCTACCAGCTTTAAAATTATATCTACCATATAAATAGCCATTATAATTAGTCGTTGATCCTGCTTGAAATGCCTGTATGGTATAATGTCCATTTGTCACATCACGCCAACTTCTATGACCCTCACTTTTATCTTTATAGTTTACACCGGCACTAAATCCCAGTTGGTATTTTTGTGTGTATTTATTGAATGAAAAGCGCGTACTTTGTTGCAGTTTATTCTCATAGAAAAAAGCTGACAGTCGCGTCATCAGAGGATTTAGTGTATCCCTAATACTTTGGATCTGATATGTTGCAGGTGATTCTAAATCTTTAGACCAAGAAAGATCAAAATCTTTATAGCGAATATTGATATTAGGTAGCCAGTAACCATTCGAAGTTGTTTTTCGTTCATTGATTTTGAATAAATTAAATTGATTATCCTTAACAGCATATGCTGTACCAAAGTTTACCGCTAATTTTTTGAAAGGTTTCCAGTAAAATTTCATGGCAGTCACATATTCCTGTGATTTAAAACTATAGCTGTTTTCAAACTGCTCACCATGGATAGTCCCTGTATTATCTCTGTTGTAGAATAAACTTTGCGTAGGTCTGCTACTCGAAGTATTATAAGAAATATAGAAGTCAAAATTTAGTTTTTCGATACTGGTATTATTATACCCAGCAAAAGTTTTAATACTGCTGGATTTCTCTCGATTCGTTCTGTTTTCCCATAGACTAGTATTTGGGATCGGGTTCTGGAATATCTCTGTTAATTGATTGCCAATTTCTTCTGATTTACCATTTCTAATATTGATGGTATTTTTTAGAGATACAAGATGTTTCTTACTTAATTGTTTTTCAATGTGGAAATTATGATCGTAATTAATATTATACCCATCTGATGTGTTATTGCTTTTGCTGTTATTTATTTTTTTGTCTTCGGTATAGGTATTCATCCAGCTATCAGTTTTACCATCATTATTGGTAATTGAAAGCTTAGGTGTAAACTCGACGTATGCTGTTGTATCCATTCGGTGTCTGAAAAGCGTATTGATATTGTGCGCAAGCGACTTCCGGTAGCTATTATATTCGTTTTCGCCGAATTGCTTAACATTATCATACAGCGAGGTTTGACTTCCTTGGTTTTGGCCTTCTTCATTTTTGTACTTTAACATGTACATGAGGTTTAGTTTTGTTTTCTTTCCCCAATCATTATTGAGGTTAAAGCCACCGGCAATATCATTTGCTTTGCCATTATAATTTCTGCCACCAAAGTCATTAAAACCATAATTTTCAGCTCTTCCTAATCCACCGTGTTGATTAAGTTCATTGTAATCAAAACTTTCTCGATTGATATTATTTCCGAATCCGATGAAACTCAATTGCAAAGTATCCTGAAAAGTATTGAACAGACCACCAGCTTCATAGCGGTCTCTAGTTCCGACACTGCCATATAATTTACCAAAACTTGCTTTCAGAAAATCTTTTTTGAATTTCAGATTGATGGTAATAGGTAATTTTTCTTCATCCTCCACTGTTTTTTTTGATTCGCCTTTATCGCGGTATACCTGTACCGTTTTAATTAAGGAAGCATCTAGATTGCGTGTAGCAATTCGCAGATCGCTGGCAAAAAAATCCTTACCATTTACTTTTACCTGAGAAACTTCTTTACCTTCATAATAAATAGTACCATCCATATTAATTTGTAGACCAGGCAACTGTTTTAAAAGTTCTTCAGCATTGGCGTTCGGTCTAGTCTTAAAAAAATCAGTGTTATATTCTAATGTATCTTTATTCATGCGCACAGGTGGTGCAACAGAAATGACGACCTCGTCCAATAGTTTTCCCCCCAGTTTAATCGAATCTAATTGCTTTTTTTCGTCAGGATTTAAAAGAATGTCCTGATGATAGTTGCTGCTATTGACGTGCGAGATATATAAGATCAGATTTTTATTTGCAGGCAGTTTAACGAGGTTGAATTCTCCTTTATCATTTGTCAGAGAATAGGAGAGTACCGAAGAATCCTGTTGCATAAGAATGGAAACTGTTGCTTTTTCAAGCGGTTTATTTGTATGATCAATAACAGTCCCTTTCAAACTTCCTGAGTTTTGGGAATAGGCAAAATTAATGCATAAAAATAGCAAGCTTAATACATATAGCTTCATAATTGACTTTTTAGGAATGGTTGGTTTATTGCTCGCTAAGATAATTACTTTTTTAGATATCGATTTTTAATTAACTTATTTTTAACACATTCACTTTGTTTTATGCTGAATGAAATTGTTTATCCGATTTAATCAGTTGGATCGGTTATCAAAATAGGAAGCAGTTTTACTCGTTTAATTAGGTGCAATAAGCACATAAAAAAAGTGGTTTCCTTATTCAGGAGAACCACTTTAAAAATCTTACGCAACTAATTTTTAATCCTTCTTGCTATCTACAGCGGGTTTTGTAGCACTATTGGCAACATCCCAAGCCGTTTGAAAAATAAATTTTTCTCTTTTGACCATAATCGGGAAATCTATTTTATCAACAGTATCTTCAGGCGTGTGATAATGCGGATGTAAACCTGAGAAGTAAAAAATTGAAGGAATACCTTTACTGGCAAAATTATAATGATCAGATCGGTAATAAAGACGCATTGGATCTTTTGGATTATCGTACATGAAGTCTAATTCCAGTTTGCTGGATTTATCATTTGCTTCCTTATTGATTCTTGCTAATTCAGAGCTTAATTTATCTGCTCCAATGGAATGTATATAGTTGTGATTTCCATTTAAATGCTTATCGTCAATGCGGCCTATCATATCAATATTGATACAAGTAACGGTATTTTCAAGAGGGAAAACCGGGTTTTCGGTATAATACTTAGAGCCCAATAAACCCTTTTCTTCTGCAGCATATGTGATAAACAAGATACTTCTCCGAGGACCTTTGCCCTCAGCTTTAGCCTGACTAAATGCTTTCGCTAACTCAAGAACAGCAGTAGTTCCTGAAGCATTATCATCAGCTCCAGGAAAGATAGTGCCATTTGAACTTTTGCCGTCGTGATCATAATGGCCACCTATAACAATTATTTCATCTTTCAGATCAGACCCTTCAAGCAAGCCCAGTACATTAGGATCCGTGAATTGTTCAGCCACCATACCCAATTGTGCATTAATGTTTGTATTGATGGCAAAAGATTGAGGCTTTTGACTCTGATTGATTTTTGATGTAATATTTGCAAGACTTGTTTTTCCCTGATTCAGGATATAGTTAGCAACATGATCGGTGATATTGACAACAATAGGCATTGGATTAGTTTCAGGAGCTGTTTGATCCTGAGCTAAATTAAAGCGTCCTTCGGTTGCACGATCTCCTGCACTTTCCAGCCATGTACCGAGATCCTCAGTGTATGCAAGAATAAGTTTAGGCTTATGTTTTAGCACCTCTCTAATCTTTTTATTACGCACGGTGGACCATTCCGATAATTTTGTCGTTCCAGTGATCACAGATTTCCCTTTTGCATCAACAGGTTCTTTGTTATTGATCAGCATCACAATTTTGTCTTGCAAATCAATTCCCTGGATATCAGAATATTTGGGGTCATCAATACCGTAACCGATAAAAATAATCTCTTTATCGTCGATTGATTTCAACTCATTATTACCTAACGCCAGTAGATCTTGTCCATTGACAAAAGGACGGCCTCCAATTTTAAAGCTCTTAACCTGATAACTGTTTTTTAGTAAACTTACCGGTTGAAAATATTTACCTGCAACAGGTGGTGTTAATCCTAATTTTTTAAATTCATTTGCAATGTATTCAGTAGCCAAACGACCACCTTTTTGACCTGTGCCACGTCCCTCAAGATCTGCAGATGCTAGGATAGTAAGATGCTTTCTGGAAGACTCTTCAGTAATCAGATCAGCATATTTTGCAGCTGGATTTTGTGCAACTGCACAGCTGTAAATGGACGAAATAAGACAAATTAAACTGAATAATTTTTTCATTGTTTTTTCATTTAGAACAAATAGAACAAAAAAAACGGAGAAAAAGTATATATATACCTTTTCTCCGTCTATTAAATTATGTTAAAATTAACAACCACAGGCAATTTTACCAACACGTGTAGCATGTCTACCACCTTCAAAATCTGTCGTTACAAATGTTTTAACGATTGATTTTGCAAGATCAAGATCAATAAATCTTGCTGGAATACACACAATGTTAGCATCATTATGTTGACGTGCCAATGCTGCAATTTCTTCTAACCACGCTATTGAAGCGCGGATCCTTTGATGTTTGTTTGCTGTAATTGCAACACCATTTGCACTACCGCATATCAATACACCTAATGTTGCTTTTTCTTCTTCCACTTCACTTGCAACCGGATGAGCATAATCTGGATAATCAACAGAATCCGTATTATATGGTCCGAAATCTTTTACTTCGTAACCTAATTCTTTTAATAAAGCTACGATAGCCGTTTTGTATTCAAAACCTGCATGGTCACTTCCTATTGCAATTGTCTTTACAGTACTCATTATATATTGTTTTTTTCTTGTGCTAATTTTTGTTTTTTAACTTTCGCCGATACTAAGATACTAATTTCGTATAAAAGGAACATTGGGGTAGCTACCGTCAACATGGTGATGACATCCGCTGTAGGAGTAATAATTGCTGCCACAACAAGGATAATAACCGTTGCATATCTTCTGCTTGCACGCATAAACTCTGGAGTCATAATACCTAATTTTGATAAGATAAAGATCAGAATTGGTAATAAGAACACAATACCACAGCCTAACGATAATGTAGCGATCGTTGAAAGGTAAGAGTCAATAGTAATCTGATTCGTAATTTCGATACTTAATGAAATATTGGCTAAGAAGTTAACAGATAACGGAACGACTACATAATAACCAAATAATACTCCTAATACAAACAATAGGGTAGCATAAAAAACAAATCCTCGAGCAGATCTTCGTTCAATATCTGTTAAAGCTGGTTTGATAAAAAGCCAGATTTCAAATAAGATGTAAGGAAAACCCAATAGTAAAGACATGAGCAAACAAGAGTTAATTTGCAACATAAACTGTCCAGCTAGTTCAGTATTGATAATATTGAAAGGAATATGTTCGACACAGAATCCATCGATATTAAACTTGTTACCAACAAGACACATCATTCTATATGTCCAGAAATTAAGACTTTTTGGCCCCATAATGATTTCGTTAAATACGAAATCATAGAAAGTGAATGATAAACCTGCGAAAATACAAATTGCAATCACCGAACGAACCAAATGCCATCTCAGTACTTCGAGATGATCAAAGAATGACATTTCTGCTTCTAAATTTTTTCCTTTATCTTTTATAGATTCGACTAGGCTTTTCCGTTCTGTAGTACTCATAAAAATTGTTTGTAAACAAAAATACCATTCTTATTGAAAAGAATGGTATTTTTTATCTATGTAAAGATAATTTTATTATACATTATCTTCTGAAAGGTCAAAAGTTTCCATAAACTTCGTAGTAAAGTTACCAGCTCTGAAGTTAGGATCACGCATTAAACGTAAATGAAGAGGTATTGTTGTTTTAATACCTTCGATAACAAATTCACTTAAAGCTCTTTCCATTGTTGAGATAGCTTCTTCACGTGTTTGCGCAACACAGATTACTTTAGCAATCATCGAATCGTAATATGGAGGAATCGTGTAACCCGCATATACATGTGTATCGATACGTACACCGTGACCACCTGGTGAATGGAAATTAGTAATTTTTCCTGGTGATGGGCGGAAGTTATTAAATGGATCTTCAGCATTGATACGGCATTCGATCGCGTGCATGGTCGGCTCGTAGTTTTTACCTGAAATAGGGATACCGGCAGCAACTTTGATTTGTTCTTTGATTAAATCAAAATTAATGACTTCCTCTGTTACTGGATGCTCAACCTGAATACGTGTATTCATTTCCATGAAGTAGAAGTTACGGTTTTTATCAACTAAAAACTCTACTGTACCAGCACCTTCATAGTTAACAGCTTTAGCACCTTTGATAGCCGCTTCGCCCATTTTCTGACGTAATTCTGGCGTAATAAAAGGTGAAGGAGCTTCTTCCAATAACTTTTGGTGACGACGTTGAATAGAACAGTCTCTTTCAGATAAGTGACATACGGTACCGTATTGATCACCCACTACCTGAATTTCGATATGTCTTGGTTCTTCTACATATTTCTCCAGATACATACCGTCGTTACCGAAGGCTGCAGCAGATTCCTGACGTGCAGAATCCCAAGCATGTTCAAATTCCTCTTCTTTCCAAATAATGCGCATACCTTTACCGCCACCACCAGCCGTAGCCTTAATGATAACTGGGTATCCGATTTCTTTAGCAAGTTTAACACCTTCTTGCAATGAGCTCAAAAGACCATCAGAACCAGGTACCGTAGGTACGCCAGCTTGTTTCATTGTATCTTTTGCTTGTGATTTATCGCCCATTTTTTCAATCTGCTCTGCAGTGGGACCAATAAATTTGATACCATACTGTGCACATATTGAAGAAAATCTCGCATTTTCTGCTAAGAAACCATATCCAGGATGAATCGCATCTGCATTTGTTAATTCTGCAGCTGAGATAATATTTGGGATGTTTAAGTAAGAATCTTTACTGGCAGGAGGACCGATACAAACAGCTTCATCCGCAAAACGAACGTGTAAACTATCTTTATCAGCTGTTGAATAAACAGCTACACTTTTGATACCCATTTCGCGACATGTGCGGATGATACGTAAAGCGATTTCTCCTCTATTAGCTATTAATATTTTTTTAAACATTGTATTTTCTGTAAGTTTTGAGGTATGAGTGCACAGTACCTGTGCGCTCATGTTGATCGACAATAAAAATATTGACGATTGTTTATCTAGGATCTACCAAGAATAATGGTTGATCGAACTCAACTGGTTGAGCATCTTCTACCAAGATTTTAACAATTTTACCTGAAACTTCAGATTCAATTTCATTGAATAATTTCATAGCTTCAATGATACACAATACATTACCTGTACTGATTTCGTCACCAGCATTTACAAATGATGGTTTACCTGGTCCCGCAGAACGGTAAAAAGTTCCGATCATTGGAGATTTAATCGTGATAAAATTAGCTTCTTCAGAAACTACTGCAGGAGCTGCCGCTGCTGGAGCAACTGCAGCCGGTTGAGGAGCTGCTGCTACTGGTGCTGCTGCAACTGGAACCGAAGCGGTTACATATGTAGGCTCCTGATTTGTTTTTATCGTAATTTTGAAATCTTTTTCTTCGATTGCTACTTCATTCACACCTGATTTTGAAACGAATTTAATCAAGTCTTGAATTTGTTTAATGTCCATACCCATAGTTATGCAGGTTAAATATTTTAGTGTTAATTTTTAAATTCTTAAAACAGCCTTCAAAGCTACAAAATAATATTTGTACTTAGTAAGCCCATTTTAAGTATACAGATCCCCAAGTAAATCCACCGCCAAAAGCTGCTAAAATCAGGTTATCACCTTTTTTCAGTTTACTTTCCCATTCCCATAAACATAAAGGAATAGTGGCACTTGTGGTGTTACCATATTTCTGAATATTAATCATTACTTTTTCTTCCGGTAATCCAGCACGTTCTGCTGTTGCATCGATAATACGTTTATTTGCTTGATGCGGTACCAAATAAGCAATATCCGAAGCTTGAAGATTATTTTTCTCCATAATCTCGGCTGCTACATTAGCCATATTGGTAACAGCAAATTTAAATACCGTTTTTCCTTCTTGATAAGCATAGTGTAAACCAGCGTCCACAGTAGCATGGGATGCCGGATTTAGAGAACCGCCACCTTTGATATTTAAATATTGACCACCTGAACCATCCGTTTTCAAGATTGCATCTTGGATACCATTGCCATCAGTGTTAGGTTCCAGTAGCACTACACCACAACCATCTCCAAATAAAATACACGTATTACGATCTTGATAGTTGACTACTGAAGACATTTTATCGGCACCGACAACCAATACTTTTGTATGTTTACCCGATTCAATAAATTGGACACCAGTTGTCAAGCCAAAAAGAAAACCTGAACATGCCGCTTGTAAATCATATCCCCAAGCATTTGTAGCCCCAATTTTATCGGCTAAGATATTAGCTGTGGCAGGAAAAAGCATATCTGGAGTACTTGTACAGAAGATGATCAAATCAATATCTTTTGCAGTAATTCCTCTTTTTTCTAATAATTGTTGCACCGCAGGTACAGCAAGGTCCGAAGTAGCTTTACCTTCTCCTTTTAAGATTCTACGTTCTTTGATACCTGTACGAGATACAATCCACTCGTCATTGGTTTCAACCATAGTTTCCAGCTCTTTATTTGTGAGGATATAATCAGGTACATATCCACCAACTGCTGTAATCGCAGCATGAATTTTTGACATAAAATTTAATTAAAAGCAGATCTGATTTTGTCAATAAAATCTGACTGGATCATATCTCTAGATTGTAAAACCATATTTTTAATAGCCTGAGGAGTTGATATTCCATGGCCTATTATAACAGGAGCATTAACTCCTAAAACAGGACTACCTCCATACTGCTCGTAGTTGAATCGGTCGAAGAACTCATCTTTAAGTCCTTTTTTCAATGTTACTACGTAAAATGATTCTGCTAGCTTTAAAACAACATTCCCTGTAAAACCATCACAAACATACACGTCGGCAATATCTGAAAACAGATCACGGCCTTCGGCATTTCCGATGAAATTAATGCGTTCGTTATTTTTTAAAAGGGGATAGGTGGTTGTGGTTAGGATATTTCCTTTTTCTTCTTCTTCACCGATATTTAATAAACCAACCTTCGGAGAAGAAATACCAAACATATGTTGCGAATACAAACTTCCCAAAATCGCAAATTGATTGAGCATTTCGGGTTTACAGTCTGCATTAGCTCCGACATCAAGGAGTAGTCCAAAACCGGATTTCAGTTTGGGTACAATTGTCGTTATAGCAGGTCTTAGTACGCCAGGTACCGTTTTTACACTAAAAATAGATCCGACAAGCATTGCTCCGGTGTTACCAGCAGAAGCAAAAGAATCAATTTCACCGTTTTTTAGTAATTCAAAGCCTTTGGCTATACTAGAGTTGGGTTTTTGTGTAATCGCTTTAGTAGGGTGTTCACCCATACTAATGTTTTCAGGTGCATGTATATATTCAAAGTCCGAAGGATTACCCCCAGCTTTTTCAATAAGCGATTTAGTCTCCTCCTCATCACCAAAAAGAACAAGTTTTTGATCTCCCGTCAAGAGTTGTTGAGCTTCTATCGCACCTAATATTGTTGCATTAGGGGCATAATCGCCACCTAAAATATCTAAACCAATCTTCATTCGTGATTATTTTTCAAGTCAATAATACGCAAAAAACATCCCAAATTAAAGTATAATCTGAAAATTATACTCGTTTTGGGATGTTTTATGTTTTGAAAGATCTAAGTTAGACAACAGCCGTATTTTCAATGATCAATTTACCGTTGTAGTACAAATTACCATCTACAGTGTATGCACGGTGTGGTAAATGAACTGCACCAGTTTCTTTACAAATGCTTAAGCTAGGTCTGTCTGCTTTATAATGTGTTCTTCTCTTGTCTCTTCTTGATTTAGAAGTCTTACGCTTTGGATGTGCCATCTCGTATTTCTGTTTTAGTTATTTTTAATATTTCTTAATGCGGCCCAACGTGGGTCAATGTTCTCTTCTTTTACTTGCTCTTCTTTCTGTTGCTCAGTTGATATATGCGCTAACATAATCGGATCACAGGTAATATCTTTTCCTTGATCACTACATTTAGCAAACAAAGGAACTGCCAAATTGATATATTCATATAGCAATTCAGTCAGGTCTAGCTCGTGATCGCTTTTGGATAAAACCAATACTTCTTCCGTATTATCAGTCCAGTCCTCAGCGGTGAATTTAACCAATATCCGCTCTTTTACTGTAATAGGCGATGGAAATTCGCTTAAACAAACATCACAAGTCAATCCGATATCTCCAACAATTGTGAAATTTAAAATAAGCAGATTTTCTTGCTTCTGTAATTCAACATTTGCTGTTAGATGACCATCTTTAACAATGGAATGCTCAAAACAATCAAAGAACTTTTTATCGATCTCAAACTCAAAATTGTGCTTCCCTGCATTTAGCCCCGAAAACGGTATTTTGTATTGTATTAGATGTTTCACAATCTTGCATTTGAGCCTGCAAAGGTATGTATAAATAAGTTAGCATTGAAATTTTTTTTAAAAATATATTTCAATTCCTACTTCATTTATATGCCTTATAGCAAGCGGTTATTCATAATAATTTTTACCTAATTCTATTTTTTCCCGACCGTTTTCCATTCGCCAACGGTTGGTATCCCGTAAAGAGTAAGCGCATCCACAATATTCTTGCATGTAGAACTTTTCTTTTTTAGATATTTCTAACATGCGGATAGCACCACCTTTTTTTCTCCAGTTGAATGTCCAATAGTCCATTCCCTCAAAGCGGGAGGCAGCACGTACACCACAATCATTGATTTGATCCATGTTTTTCCACCTTGAGATTCCTAAAGAACTTGATATAACATCAAATCCATTCGCAGCAGCATATTCTGCTGTTTTCTCAAAGCGCATGTCAAAGCACATCGTACAACGAATACCCTTCTCAGGTTCGTTTTCCATTCCCTTTGCCAAGTCGAACCAATGATCTACATCATAGTCGGCATCAATAAAAGGAATATTATGTTTTTCTGCAAAACGGATATTCTCCTCTTTTCGTAAATCGTATTCTTTACGAGGATGAATGTTTGGATTGTAGAAATAGATTGTAAATTTGATATCCGAGCTGATCAAAGCCTCCATTACTTCACCAGCACAAGGTGCACAACACGAATGTAAAAGCAGATTTTTGCCTTCGTTAGGTAATGTTAACTTTTCTCTGATGAACTCCTTCTCTTCCATTGCTATTTTACTGATAAAAGTTTGGCAATTTTACTCAAAAAGTACTGAACTAGCAAATATTTGATAAACAGAATTTATTGTACCCTCGCCAATCTCTCTTTTTTTATCTTTATATTGGATCATATTTGTAGATTTGTACCTATATCAGATTAAAAATGAAATCACTAACAACGTATATAACTTTACTTTTATTGGCTATTGTAACATGCTTGACTTCATGTGTACGAGAGGATGATGAGCCAGCATTGGCTAGGGTAGCAATCTCGAGGCTGTATGTTTCTTTTTCAGATTATCAATTGGATGCAGGCCAACCTCCTTATAACAATGTCGATATTATTGATCCTGCTGACTCATTGACTCATTTTGAACCGTCTTTGTCCTATAATTCAAGTGCAAAAGGTGGTGCGACAATATTATTTGACCCAATTGCAAAGTATGTTTTTCAAAGCAGTGCTAATGAGGGAGGGATTGTCAAAGATACAAGCATTCAGGTAATGAAAGTAAATCCTATAACAGGAGCTCTGGCATCTAATGGTTTAATTTCAAATGGATTGTTAACCCGTGTCAGAGGGTTAGCCTACCATTATAATAAAGGCACAGAAAATCTCTATGTAGCAGACCTTGGGGAAGGTACTAGACCTCCGAGTATCTATCTGTTTCAAAGACCAGGAAGTTACAGAGGAAAAGCAAAAAGAAATCAACAAATATCCTTAGGTAAATTACTGCCTTGGACGATGGCTTTTAAAAATGCCGAAGATAATTCAGACTTATATGTAGCTGTCAATGGAGAAAAGAGGGGTATAGCAATATTTAGAGATATCTTAAGAAAAAATCAACCCGCGGATAGTGTCTTGAGTGAGACAGCATTTCCGCCAAAAGCTGTGCTAACCATCGAAGATCCGGGAGTAATCAGAGGATTTAGTTACTCAGCGCGACAGGATTTACTTGCTGTTGCTTGTTATACGCAAGGGACTGCTCTTATAAAGAGTGTCGGTAGAATTTTATTATTTGAAGGAGCAGGAGCATTATTAGCAGCCTCAGGAGACCGTGCTATTCAACCAACACGTGTCATTACGGGGGCATTAACAGGATTGGAAAAACCTTTGGACGTCGCTATTGATAACCGTGATGGAGCGAAATATTTGTATGTCGCCGATGCCGATACTAAGATCGTTTCCCGTTTTTTGATTACCGATAAAGATAATGTGGAACCCAACAAGAAAAAACAATATACCTTAACACCTGTTGCACTATCTTTAGATGCAAGGGGACCAAGTGAGATCGATTAAGATTATATTATTCCTCTAAGAGTTTAAAGAGTATTTCGATTTCTTGTTTCTTACCAACACTTTCATTTTGTTCGTAAGCTGTAACAAGATTACGCAATACTCTTTTTAGTATCGTCACATTGTCACAGGGCAGCATAAATTCTTTTGAGAGTGGGAGGTTCAGTTGTTTTAAGAATGAAATAACATCTGCTTTTTGCATCAATTGACCTTTATTAAACGCATTTAGATAGAACAATAAATGATCTGCGTTCTGATCCTCATCTAGATAAGATAAAATAAAATGCTTTGGAAGATTAATGCCGAAGATCGGGATATCCAGTTTTTGAGCAACGATACTATAGATACATGAAAGGGTCAGGGGATTTCCCTTTTTTGTTTCTATAACCCTACCGATAAACGAATTCTGCGGATTATGATAATCATTTGTATTTCCGGAAAGACCAAATTTATCAAATAGAACATAATTCATCAGTGACACTTTTTCGTAGGGTGTCATTTCATACCGCAACTCCATCCATATATCGCGCTTTAGCTCTTCTAAGCTCATTCGTATGAGGTTATTGTCGTAAGAAGGGTATTGATAGCTATTGATGATGATGAGGCCCTCTAAGAGGTTAAATGAGTTGCTCATCTTCCAGATCAGAAGTTCACTTTTAATTTGATCAAACTGTATTGCATGGATTATTTTCTCCAGGCGTTCTTGTATGAAGGGATCAAAAGCAGACTCCCAATACTCCTCTAAAGAAGGTATGATCTCTGGTCCTAAACTCAATAATTTATTTTCGATTTCTTCAGAAATCAATTGATCCGGATCATCGAGTAAAGTAACCAAAGCATGTAATTCTTTTTCATCCATATACAAATTTAACAAAAATCCCCGCGATATGCCAAATGAAGCATATGCAGGGATATATCTAGGTATATGGTTATAGAGTTACTTTAATTGACCATCCAGCATGTGGACCGTTCTTTTTCCGTAAGTGGCGTTTTTGTCCGAGTGGGTCACCTGTATAATCGTGACACCTTCCGTGTTGAGCTGTTGAAACAATTCCATGATTTCTTCTCCTTGTTTAGAATTCAGGTTTCCCGTTGGCTCATCAGCCAATAGCAGCGACGGAGAACCCGCTAAAGCTCTTGCAATCCCTACAATCTGCTGTTGACCGCCCGATAGCTGTGAAGGAAACAGATCTTTTTTACCGACAATGTTAAAACGGTCCAATAGATCACTGACAATGGACTTACGCTCCGACGAAGATTTATTCTTATAGATCAATGGTGTTTCAATGTTTTCATACACAGTCATTTCATCAAGCAGATGATAAGATTGAAACACATAGCCCATGTGGGACTGAAAAAGCTGCGTTCTTTTTTTAGGCTTTAGCTCCAACACATTTTCACCTTGAAATAGGTATTCACCCTCATCGGGTTCATCAAGCATTCCAATGATGTTTAATAGTGTTGATTTTCCAGATCCAGAAGGTCCCATGATCGAAATAAAATCCCCCTCTTCAATATTTAGGCTGACATCTTTTAGTACAAATGAACGTGTACTTCCAACATTATACCATTTAAATAAGTGTTTTAACTGTATCATTTTATCTATTTTTGTTGGTTATTTTAACTGTATGTAATATATAATTTTTAAACTGTTGTTATCCTAATTTACTCATTTCTCAGACTATCTACCGGATTAACTTTTGCTGCACGTATAGTCTGATAGCTGATCGAAACGCAGATGATGATGAAAATTATCATGATTGCAATTAGAAAATACCACCACTGCAAGTCAATGCGGTAAGCAAAATTGTCCAACCATCTATTGAGTATGAAGTAAGTCAGAGGAAGAGAGATTAGAGTAGCAGTTAAAAACAGTCGGAAAAACGGTTTGTTGAGTTGCATGAAAATAGATTGTACAGAAGCACCTAATACTTTACGTACACTCATTTCTTTTTTACGAATTGTTACTTGATAAGCGGCCATACTAAAAAGACCAAGAGCCGCAATAATAACTGCTAAAAATGTAAAGCTATTGAAAACAGTCTGCATCTCCTGTTGTTTTTTATGCAACAAAGCATATTGTTGATCCATAAAAGCATATTCCAGAGGCAATGATTTTGTTGATGAATTTTGTTGCCATTCTTTTTTTACAGTTTCGATAGCTTGTGCTGCTTTTCCTTGAGCAGCTTTTACAATTAATGTTGCCTGGGGTCTTGCAGATCCACATTCATTTTTATAAGAATAGACCGTTGGCTTCACGACATTTTCAAAACCATAAGCTTTACTATCTTTTACCACAGCGATAATTTCAAAATTGACATCACAACCGGCTAACTTAGCTCCGATAGGCTGTCCTAGATCTAATGCCATAGCCGCCGATTCATTGATAACTGCATAATGCGAAGTAGAATCTTGTAGCAATTGCTTGATTGATGTGGGAATGTTTCCCTTTAATACCGCTATATTCAGTGTGCTGAAATAGCTTTTATCGATCCCGACGTGATCGAATTCCAATTGTTTTTGGTTATGAGAAAACTGTTTTTTGGGGGGAAGCTCCCCATCTCCAGGCATATTTGTTGCTGAAGCAACCGATAAAATACTGGGATCTTGTTGCAGTCGTTCCTTAAGATTGTAGTATGTACCATTTAATGTGCCATCATAATACATGCCTAAGCCCTTATATGTAATCACCTGTGCCGGTTCAAATCCTTTGTCTGTGGTTTGAATATACCGGATCTGCTCATGTATAACGAGCATTCCTGTCATAAATAGTAAAGCAATACCAATTTGAAAAACCAGTAAACCATTACGGAGTGTATTTTTTCGTTGCGTCTTACCAAGTCCGCCCCTCAATAAACTAACAGATTTGAATCCCGAAAGTACGAAAGCTGGGTAAATCCCGGATAGACAGGTTGTGCCAATTACACCTAAAAAAAGATACATTACCGTATCTTGATTTAAAATGTACTGTTTGAGGTCATCATTGAACCACTTTTGCAATACATTTCCGGTAATACTTAGCATAAAAAAACTAAACACAGCTGCAGTTAATGTCAAAATAAAGACTTCCAAAAGTAATTGACGAATGATTGTCCAGCGCGAGCTTCCCAGTATTTTCTTTAATGTTAACTCTTTAATACGTTTGTCAGCTTGCGCCATGATCATGTTGGCAAAATTTGCTGATGCTAATACAAGTATAATAATCGATACGATGCCAATTATCCATAACATGAGATAAGGCGTATTACTTCCATTTTTTGGTCTTAAATGTAGATTTGTTAGGGGATCTAAATAAATTTTTCCTTGCGATAAAGCTGCTGTTTGAGATAGAGGAACAATTTTATCGTGGTAGAGTTTGTCTATTTTACGGGCCAGAACATCGATATTAGTTCCAGGCTTTACTTGAATGTATGTTTGATATGAAAATGGAATTTCTCCTGCAAATAAATCCTCAGGTTCTTTTATAAAGAGTAAGTCATGGTCAATCAGGGATAAACCATTATTCTTACTAATTCCATAAATACGTTCATGTTGATCTAATAGTAAACTAAGCACTGGAACAGACTTAGGGGTGTCAAAATTTAAATCCTCCTTTTTGAAAATTTTCTCAGCGATACCTTGCTTTACTAGAGTGGCCTCATTTTGAATTTTACTCTTATAAAGGTTCCCGGTCTTACTTTCAATTTGAAAAATATGTGCTGCAGAAGAATCTATTACCGCCGCATTTTTAATTAATACCGTATTTTCTCCGAAAAGTGGATAAGTACCAAAACTATAAATTATTTTTCTGCCGGCAGTTTCTATTTCGGGTAAACTTCTTTTCAATAAGGGCGCAAGCATGGCATTTGTTGCATCTGTAAATTCTTCTGAAGAGGTCAGTCCAACCTGATAGATCCGATCATAATTGGGGTTCCATTTATCATAGCTTGTTTCTCTATTGATGTATTGGTACGACAGGATAAAACCTGTAAATCCCAACATCAGTCCGAATACGTTCAACAATGAAAAGAACTTATTTTTCAATAGGCTTCGCCATGCAATTTTGATTTCGTTTAAGATCATATGTCGCCTGTTTAGTTCGTTGTTAAAAATGAAATGTATGAAGTCATTACAAAAGCGGAAGATGCAATTGCGTTGCCATTTTGGTTTATGTTTGATTATCAGTGTGTTGTTCTGTATTTAATTTATATTACTGTTCGATATCGAACAGTAACCGTTCAGTATTGGACAAGAAATCCTCATCATTTGTTAATAGCAGAATATTTAAACAAATTATGCATAGTCAGTTAGACAGTACTAATGCGTGATTAGGATAGAAATAGGGGAGGCGGGAAATTTCAATTTGCAGGGGGACTTCATAACAGACGTCAGTAATTTTTCGCTTGCTTCGTTAGAAAAGCAAGCGAAAAATTCAATACTCTTTTTTATTATACTCAGATTATTAACATGTGATCTATTGACTTTTACATGTTAAAACTCTGGTATAGATTTAGTTAATAGAAATCTAGCGATACAGAACCTGAAGAAGTACGGGCATCTATTTTTTTGCCACCTCCATTAATTGCACCCTGAGCTAAAGATCTGTTAGATCTGCCAGAAAAATTTTGAGCGGACGGAAGATTGACACGTGAACCTTTTAGGTCGACGTTATATTTTCCTTCTGGTACTTTAATCTTCACGCTGCCACCAGATGTAGCTAATGTAATGTCATCCGACATACGTTTCATATCCATAGTAATACTTCCACCACTTGTATGTGCATCAACTAATTCTTCTACATTCTTACCATTAATTGATCCGCCACTTGTAGCGATACGGATATTACCAGAACAATTATCCAGATTTATAGATCCTCCAGAAGTGTTGAGCTGTATATCGCCCTGACTGTTGCTAGCAGTGATACTGCCACCTGAAGTCTTACCTGAAATATTTCCTGCTAACGATTTAATTTGTAAACTTCCACCCGAAGTTCGGAATGTTTGCTTGCCATTTAGTGCATTCAGCTGTATACTACCTCCTGAAGTGCTTAGATTACTGTTGACAGACTCAGGAACTGTTACATAAAAAGCAACAGAAACCGAACTGTTACCATTGTTTCCTTTTTTACGTTTAGCAGATGCGGTCAATTTTCCACTTTCTAACTGGATGACAACGTCATACTCTTCTTGCAATAATTTTTCTAAATCCGCTGATGAATTGAGTAAGTTTCCGTTGCGAGACACCCAGACTTCAACCGAACCAGGTTGGTTATTAGACCCGGTTACTTTAATTGCCCCGGCCGATGTGCTGACTTCGAGATCTTTAATTTTGCTGTTCTGAAAAGTTTCTTTCCGTACCATTTTTTGACCGAAAGAAACCTGTACCAACAATAGTAATAATGTGGTTTGAATAAATCTTTTCATATTCATGTTTTTATTAAGATATTAATTGGCGTACCTTATTAAGATACAATCACAATGTATTCACTATAACATACAATCATTTTGCCATTCTCCTTATCAATTAGTAGTCAGTGATTTGTTATTTTTATTTTAAGAATTACCTGTTCGCTATTGAACAGTTTACGTTCGGTTTTGAACAATAATGAATCTCAATCCCACAACAAATACAGCTGGTGATCAGAAAATCCTATTCATTTCTTAAACTCTCCACGGGATTTGTATGGATTACCTTTAATGTTTGCAAGCTGATTGTTGCCAAAGCAATCAGAATAGCACATCCACCAGCAATAATAAAATATATCCAACCGATGTCGATACGGTAATTAAAGTCCGCAAGCCATGTATTCATGGCCCACCAGGCAATAGGTGTAGCAATAACAATAGCGACAAATACAAGTTTCATAAAATCTTCCGATAATAATTTCAATAAGCGCATATCACTTGCCCCTAAAACCTTTCTAACACCAATTTCTTTAGTTCGCTGTTGCGTGATATAGGTGACCAGTCCAAAAAGACCCAGTGAAGCGATAAAGATGGCGACAACTGCAAAGCAGGTGAAAATATTTTTTGTTCGCTCCACATCTTGATATAATATTTTAAAACTCTCATCCATAAAGCTATAATTGATCTTTTGATTTGGACTAAACTGATCCCAGACTTTTGCTATCGCATTCAGTGTCTCATCCATATGTTGCGGTTTTACCTTAATAGACAACAATGAAGGGCTATCCCGGAGTACCAGACCAACCGGAGCTGTACCTTCACCTTTGAGCGATTCGAAAATAAAATCATCGACTACCCCTAAAATTGTCCATGTTTCACCATTCGTAATCTTTGTACCGATTGGATTCTTAATTCCCATTTCTTTAACCATCTGTTTGTTAACGATGATTCCCATGCTGTCCGAGGCTATCTGCGCATTGAAGTTGCGGCCTTCAGCCATTTCAATTTCAAAAGTAGCCAGATACTCTTGATCGACTCTCCAAAACTGACCCTGAGTTGCAAGATCAAGTTCACGTCTTCCATCTAACCAAAACGCGTTACCATTTCTTTTTGCACCATCTATCGGAACCGGAAGATAGTCGCTAACGGAAATGTGATTTACGGAGGGAATCGAAGTTAGTTCATTTTTAAATGGACCAAGCTGATCGCCTATTACATTTAGACCTCGAAGTACAATAACCTGATCCTTGTTAAATCCCAGATCTTTTTGCAGCATGTATTGAATTTGCTGATGACTGATCAATGCCCCAACGATTAAAATAATCGATGTTGAAAATTGAAAAATGACTAAACCATTCCGTAACAATGAAGGGTTTGCATTGTTAACCAGTTTATTTTTTAGTGCCGTGATAGGTCTAAAACCAGAAAGATAAAGTGCTGGATATGTCCCTGCGATGCTACCGATTATAATAGCCGAAATCAATAAACAAGGTATAAAATACCACGTGAACCACGGAATTTCAATTGATTTATGAGCGATATTATTAAAGACAGGCAATAATAGGTGAGCGATGAGTATCGCTAAAAATAGAGAAATAAAGCTATAGCATAATGCCTCCGTCATAAACTGACTGATTAGACTTTTTCGGTTAGATCCAATTGTTTTTCGGATACCGATTTCTTTTGCTCTAGTCGTGGCATTGGCAGTCGATAAGTTTACAAAATTGATACAAGCTATCAGTAGGATAAACAGAGCTACCGATGCAAAAATCCACACCATGCGAATATCACCGCGATTTAGTGTCGATACTTGATCATCTTCGATATCAGATGAATGTAAATGAATGTCTAGAGCATTTTGAAGACTGATCTTAATTTGATGGACAATAGGTCCTATTTTTCTTCCCGCTTTTATCAGTTCCGGAATGTAATGGCCAGTGATGTAAATTTTATTAATCTCTTTTTCAACAAGATCTATATTTGCCTGTGGAGTCAGTTTGATATAAATCGTGTAATTATTGCTTGTCCATTTGTTCTGTTCACCAGGGTGAAATGGTTCTCCGGCCAGGGACATAAAGAAACCATATCCAGATAAGGTCGAATTACTAGGAATATCATCGATGACCCCTGTAATGGTAAAAGCCTTTGACTTATTGTTATTGAGATAGATCTGTTGACCAATAGGATTACCCTTAAAGTATTTAAGCGCTTTACTTTTGGTCAGCACAATGGTATTCGGTTTATCTAAAGCATGCTGTAACTGACCATATTGCATCGAAGATGGAAACATATCCAATATGGATTGGTCGATATAGACAAATCCATCATCATAATGACTATCGGGCAAATTATTAATCGAAAGCTGATTACTACCTGCTCCTAATTGCGGATTTGGGAGTATTCTCCCGGAGTTCTCTATGGCAGGAATTTCCTCTTTTAATGTTCTAGCTCCTGGAGCAGAAAGCGATACCCAGCGATTGATTTTATTTCCCTCTGCAGCTTGGACAATGAGACGATAAACACGATCCATTGACGGATAAGACTTGTTGTAACTTATTTCATGTTTGATGTAGAGAACGATCAGTACACAAATTGCAATACTAAAAGCAAATCCGCCAATTTTAATACTGGAATAAAACTTATTCTTTGAAATATTGCGCAGGGCAATTTTAAGGTTATTTACCAACATAACAACAGTATTTATTTACACAGCCATATCCTATCATGATGATAGTGGGGGCGTAACTTAATAGAGACAATTGTGTTGCCAAATAGTTATGTAGCTGTTAATGAGCTTATTGTTTCTGTTTTTGGTAGGTTATATTTGTACGGAAATGAACAGTTTCCGTTCGCTTCCGTACAAATACTTTAGTCAGGATCTAAAAACCGATCGGTTATATTGTCATTGGACCGGATCGATCATTTTATTTTTATTATTCAGGCTCTTTCAAGCGTAGGTCTTCACATAATTTAAGCATCATCTCATTTGGATCACTATCCGTTGCCAGAGCAATAAGATACATTTCATCTAACCGCAATTTTGCTGTATCATTCATCGTTAGTTCATTGATACGTGCTTTACTTAGTCCCGTCTTGCGTGCCACCATAGATTTATTGACGGATTTCTTTGCTAAAATCTCTCCAAGTTTTGTCATTATAATACTATTTACTGTCTGCTCATCTGTATAGATAAAAATACAAAATGTTGTATTTAAATATACAATCATTGCGAATATTGCCAGTTATTCGGTTTGTTTGTATAGAATATGTATATAAATAAATTTATGAATGAGAAAAACTTAAAGGAAAAACTGATAATTAGAAAAAACTTATGTTGACAACAAGGAAAATTTCTACATAAGAAGAATGTACATAATAGATATTATAGTAAAAAAATGCCGGCTGTCCATCATCGAACAACCGGCATAACATAAACATATTAATCTCTTAGAAGAGATTTTAAACAAACACTAAAATCCTTTATTATATTTTATCACGAACCTTACTCATCGCGTAGACTATCTACAGGATTGGTTCGAATAACCTTCAACGTTTGGTAACTGATTGTAACGGTAGCAATAAGGATAGCCGAAAAGCCTGCCAATAAAAAATATAACCAGTTTATCTCAATGCGATAGTTGAAGTCCTGTAACCACGTATCCATAGACCACCACGATATGGGAACAGCAATAACGATAGCAATGAATACCAGTTTTATGAAATTGCTAGATAGCAGTTTTAACAAACTAATACTACTTGCACCCAATACTTTTCGGATACCGATCTCCTTTGTACGCTGTTGAGTGATATATGTGGCAAGGCCAAATAAACCTAATGAGGCAATGAAAATAGCGATAAAGGCAAAACTTGTAAAAATATTTTTTGTACGCGCAACATCCTGATATAAACTTTCAAAACCTTCATCTAAAAAACTATAATTGATCTTTTGATTGGGAGAAAATTTATCCCAGACTTTAGTAATCTGTGCAAGAGATTGATCTATATGACCAGTTTTAACTTTTATAGATAGGAGGGAAGGGCTGTTTCCAAGAGCTAAAGAAACTGGCCCAGACTCCTCTTTTAGCGATTCAAATATAAAGTCGTCCACCACTCCAATGATAGTCCAGGACTGACCGTTATTGATTTTGGCACCGATCGGATGTGTGAGTCCCAATTGTTCCACAAGCGTTTTGTTAACAATAGTAGCCGAACTGTCTGAAGCCAATTTGGGATTGAAATTGCGGCCTTCAGACAAGCGCAACTCAAATGTAGATAAATAAGTATCGTCAACAAGCCAGAATTGTGCTCCTCTACCAAGTTGTACATCTTTATTATCATCAAGTGCAAAGGAATTTCCATTTCGTTTCACACCATCAATAGGTACAGGAAGGTAGTCTCCCACAGAAACATCAGAAACGTAAGGAAGTGATTTTAATTCATTCTTTAGACTAGCTAGATCCTGAGATAAAGTGGTGATGCCACGTAATACGATGACCTGATCTTTACTGAAACCCAGATCTTTGTTTAAAATAAAATTAACCTGTTGATTGGCAATAAGTGCACTCACGATTAAAATAATAGAAGTTGCAAATTGAAACGTAACAAGACCATTGCGTAATAACGAACTTTTTGGAGTAGAATCCTGTTTATTTTTTAATGCTGAAATAGGTTTGAATTCCGATAGGTAAAGTGCCGGATAAATACCGGCTAAACTTCCAATAAACAGCAAAGAAACAAGGAGTGTCGGAATAAAATACCAGCTAAATATTGGAATCTCTAAACTTTTATTAGCCAGATTGTTAAATAATGGTAATAAGATCCAAGCTAACAAAAGGCCGATGATCAGTGAAATTAAACTATAACAGATAGCTTCGACCATAAACTGACCAATTAAAGATTTTCTGTTTGAGCCAATGGTTTTACGAATACCAATTTCTTTAGCTCTTGTCGCCGCATTTGCGGTAGAAAGATTGATGAAATTGATACAGGCGATCAGTAAGATAAAGGCCGCAATAGATGCAAATGCCCATATCATCTTAATATCTCCCCGATTTAATATCGAGACTTTGTCATCGCGGATACCCGTAGAGTAAAGGTGTATATCAGAAGCATTTTGTAAATACATTTTTACCTGACGAAACCAAGGTTTAATGCTTCCACCTGCTTTTTGCGTCTCAGGGATTAGATGACCATCTATATATACTTTCTGAATAATACTTTGCGTTTGCTTTGGATCACTATTTTCTCTCAGTTTGACATAGACAGTGTAATTTGTAGCCATCCAACTATTTTGCTCACCTGGATATAAAGGCTCACCTGCTAAAGACATGAAAAATGTGTAGCCATACAGTGTCGAATTGCTTGGGATATCATCGATAACAGCGCTAATCGTATAAGCCTTCGATTTATCATTGTTCAGATAAATCTGTTGACCTACAGGATTATCCTTAAAATATTTTGAAGCTTTACTTTTGGTCAGGACGATAGAATTTGGATTGTCCAGAGCATGCTCTAATTGTCCATAGATCATGGGCGATGGAAACATTTCCAAAATGGACTGATCAACGTACACAAACCCATCGTCATAATAGTTCTCTGGTCCAGATCCTAATGTTAATTGGTTACCTCCAGCCCCAAAAAGCGGATTGGGCAATATCCGACCGGATTGTTCCACTGTCGGGACTTCCTCTTTAATTACTTTTGCCGCTGGTGCAGTCAAAGATAAACCTCTCATCACATCATCCCCATCCGGAATTTCTGATACAATACGATAGATCCGGCTAACATCTGGATAAAACTTATTATAGCTCGTCTCATGTTTAATATATAAAACAATTAAAATGCAGATGGCAATACCAAAGGCAAAGCCACCAATCTTAATACTGGAATACAGTTTATTCTTTGTGATATTCCGCCAGGCGATTTTAAGATTATTGATCAACATAATAATTGTTTTTATTTCACAGGGTCCTATCAATATAGTATGGGACATACATCTGAAAACAATTGCATTGCCAAATATTTATGTATTTGATTTGTATTTGTTTAATTATTTTTTTACAGTTGAGGTTTGTACGAAAATGAACAGTTTTCGTTCGTTTTCGTACGAATGCACTTTAAGATTTTAAAATATTTCTAGGCTATGTCCATTGTAAATATCGATTATGAGATTATTATGTTGATCAAAATTTTTCAATGAGATGTCTATACCAAGTTTGAATATTACTTATCATAAGGTTATTAATGAGTGTTTTATCGCAGTTTCTCGAACTATAGTTATTGATTTACCTATCTACCAAAAATTCGTTGAGTTTTGTTGTTATAAAAACATCATATACTATATTGTAATGTATAGATAAAATTATAAAATGAATTATTTATCTATATAATTGTTTTGAATTATGCTAGTAATAATGTTTCTTTGTATAGAATAACTATACAATATTATTGAATTATGGAAAAAGAAATTATACCAGGAACCAAAGTCCACACAATTCGGTGTAGTGAGATTGAAATCACCATTATCTACCGCATGATGCTACTACGGACAGCAAAACATTTATCAACAGAAGAAGTTTCATTTTTAATGGGTAAAGAGCATGATTTTATTGAAAAAATAGAGACTTTTAAAATAAAGAGTGTCTATGCGCATGATCTTTACATATTTACACAGGTGTTAGATTATAATGCCGGAGCAGCTTACCCTAAATCTGTTGATGTTGATCATCAAAAGTTTGACTATGACATGTTTGTAACTATTTTTAGTGATCGTGTAATTTATGAGCTCAAACAGTTGGATGAAAACAAGAAAGCTATCAAAACTATCTTCTTGTTAATAGATTCAAGACATGATATTGATTGCTTTAATAATTCAACAGCTACAGAAATTGAACAATTAAGAAGTCTTATGCGACAGTTGTTTGTAGAAGGTTATTTTACAGAAGAAAGAATCGCTTATGAAATACTTAATAAATGTCAAAATTCTATCGATAGATCTATATCTCCTAAAAATTTGATGTTGGTTTTACAAGATTATTTAGATAAGAAGGAAGACTATCATTTAGAGCAAAAGATATCCAGTAAAAAGAACTTTCCTGGATTTGCGTATTTACAGATAAATAAGGTGAAATCTTAAATAGAAGCAAGAAACTATGAAAAATAGGAGTAAGCTAAGCTTATGACAATTTAGATTAGCATTTTAAAACCTTAAGCCGTAGGAAAACACCAGTTATAAACCGCCCACCTCTCAGTCGGCTTGTATAGTTTGCTTCGTAACTCCTACGGCTTTGTTTTTTACTCATCCCTTAACTTCTCAATCGGATTGAATCGCGTAGCACGGTATATAATACCTACAATCAGTGTACCCAGCAATAATGCTAAAAACCCCAATGGAAGCAGGTATGTCCCTACGTCGATAACAATACGATTATTATAATTCTGTAACCAGACATTCATCAGCATATAACTGGCAGGTATAGTTACCAATAAAGCCAGAATAAAAACGAGATAAAACTCTTTTGAAAAAAGTAAAATTAAATGCATCAAAGAAGCACCAAGCACTTTGCGTACACCCACTTCTTTATTACGCAGGTTGATGGATAATGTAATCAACCCGATGATGCCCAAGGCGACGATCAGTAAAGATGCAATAGTTGCAATCTGGGAGGCACGTTGCAATTGCAGTTCTGTTTCATATAATTTTTGGATGCGGTCATCTGTAAATTGATACTCAAACGGTGCATCAGGAAGGAGTTCTTTCCATTTTTTTTCCAAAGCCTCCATAGATGAAGACAAAGAACCATCCTTTAAACGGATACTCAAAAATCGGAATTGTGCAGATCTGGAAATATTGATCCACGCTATTGCCGTAGCTTCATCGTTCATGGAGTTTGGAACGAAGTCTGCTGTTACCCCAGATATCATGACAGGAACGTTAGCTTCTCCAAAACCGATTGTTCGGCCAATAGCCTCTTCCGCTTTTGTAAACCCTAAAGCGAGCAGTGCCTCTTTATTAATGACCACATCAGGATTTTGGTCATTTTGAGAACTGTTAGGATTTAAAAAATGACCCGCTAATAGCGGGATCTGATACGTTTTTGCAAAATAAGAATCAGACATAATGATTTTAGAATGCACTATTTTTTCAGATTTCGTGTTGAAAAGTGTTTGATTATTGCCTCCTATAAAGCCAGGGATCTCATAAGAAAGACTAATGGACTCTATTTGTGGAAGTCTTTGGAACTCATCTCGCGTCGTTTCCATTTTTTTAAGCCCCTGTTCGGTCCAGTCACGGGGTACCTGAACGTTCAATACCGATTCTTTATTATAGCCCAGCTCACCATTTATAAATAGATTAATTTGTTTCGATATAATGATTGTAGCCATTAGTATAATGACAGCGACCGCAAACTGTGTGAAGATGAGTACACGACGAACGGCCTGCTTGCCGTTACCTTGTGTAAACTTATTTTTTACAGACTGTAGAATGTCATTGCCTGAAAGTTTGATTGCTGGATAGATACCTGCTAAAAGACCAACAATACATGCAAATAAGAAAAGTAAAATATAAAAACTAAAAGGTAGTGCTGTCAACGATGGTAACTTACGCATAAAGATTTCTTCAAAAATAGGACTTAAAAGTACATAAATAGGAAGACTGATCGTGACAGCAATCAGCATGGTTGTCATGTATTCGGCTATCAACTGGGATATGATCTGCGAACGGGAAGAACCCATCATTTTGCGAATCCCGATCTCTTTCAATCGGGTAATGTTTTGACTGATGGTGATATTGATAAAGTTAATGATGGCCATCAACAATACGAAGCCTGCAATCCATAGTAAAGTAGCAATCATTTTGCGGACAGCTCCCTTATTATCATCTAAAAAGTAACTTTTCAAAGGCTTTAAATCCGGGGCATAGTTTGTTGAAAACTCACCATCCGTATTGCGCTTTACCAGATCCTGGATAGGAATAGCGAGTTGCTCAGGCGTAACACCTTTCTGTAGCTCAATAAATGATGCAATATAAGGGTTTTGCCAGTTGTCGATAGACCTTCCGAAATAAGATTCACTCGCGATCGGTAAAAAAATATCGGACTTCATGGCGTCATTTAAATGCATGACGGAGTTTTGAGTATTTTCTTTGATTACACCTGTAATGGTGAAGGGTTGCTTATCGCCTTTGAAGTTTTTGATTTCAAGTGTTTGACCCAAAACATCTATTTTTCCAAAATACTTTTGAGCAGCTTTTTCGGTGATGACCACAGTGAAAGGCTTCGTTAATGCAGTTGTTGAATTTCCAGCAAAAATCTCAAAACCAAACATATCCAGTAATGTCGGATCGCCTAAAACTGTCCCTTCTTCAAATATCTGCTCGCCATGAGAGACAATACAGGTCAAACCGTCGATGCGGTAATAATTTGCCACCAATTGTGGATACTCTTCTTTTAAAGCCTTTGGCAAAGCACCAATACTTGTTAGTGGGATGCCGAAACCTTCTTTCTTATAATTACTTTGTAATATATATTGTTGCTCTTTGTTGCGAAGTTCACTATTGACCTGATGCACTTCCCAAACATATGCGCCGACCAGTATGACGAAAGTAATACTGCAGATCAAACCCAAAAGATTGATTAAACTTTCATACTTACGTTTTATGATATTGCGCCAGGCGATTTTGATATTATTCTTTAACATAGCTATATTTTTTACCGCAGCGCTAAGCTTCGGGTTTAATTATCTTATTTTGGGTTTATTAATCGCGTTACTTATTCATCCCGTAAACTGTCTACCGGATTTGCCCGCGCAGCTTTGAAAGATTGAAAGCTGATTACCAATAACGTAGTCATGACTCCAAAGAGCAACGCTGAAGCAAAAATCCACCATGTCAGCTCAATTCGGAATGGAAAATCTTCCAGCCATCTATTCATCAAATAAAAGGCAATAGGCGTAGCTATTATACCAGAAATGATCATCCATTTAACGAAATCTTGCGTCAATAATTGAATAATTCCTGCTATAGAAGAGCCAAGAACTTTTCGGATACCAATTTCCTTGGTTCGCTTCAGAATAGTAATCGATAACAATCCTAAAAAGCCCATAGTGCTTATGATAACAGAAACGACCGCAGCGATCCAAATCAGTTTTTCAGTTAGTGTTTCTTTTGCATACAAATTAGCGATTTGTTCATCATAAAATTTATATTCAAATATTTCCTTAGGGTACCAATCCCTCCATTGCTGTTCAAATTCATGTATAAATTGCTGTGGATTTGTACCATTAAACTTGATGGCTATATTTTTTAAACGCCCCGCATTATAACCGATAACTGTCGGCGCTATACCTTCCTTTAGAGAGTTTGTACTAAAATCAGCTACAACACCAACAATTTTTCCGATGCTTTCTTCATTTAATCCTCCCGCGTTAAGGTTTTTCCCTAAGATATCATATGGGTTCTCATATCCGAGGTCCCTAGCCATTTTTTGATTGATCAAAAACTCCGGATTCTTGGGGTTATCATTAAAATTATGTCCAGCGACAAGTTTGATATTAAATGTTTTAATATATGAAGAGTCAGCAATAGCATAACGGGCAGGCCATTTTTCCCAATCTGAGCGATCATCAAATTGAATAGTTCCTCCCCAAACTTTATCATTTGCTGGCGGATTATCACAAAAACTAAATGAGGTAATGTCAGGCCGTTTCGCAAGGAAATGCTTAATTTTTTCTTTGCTGGCAAACATTTCTTTTTTCATAGGAAAAAGGAATACCTGCTCGCGCTCAAATCCCAGATCCGTATTTTTAAGATAATTGACTTGAAGAATGATCACTAAGGTTGCGATCAGAAGTACCATCGCGATTACATTTTGCAAAATAATGAAAGACTTTCTGGTGAAACTCCATGGACCCATTGTCAGTTTTTTTAGAGCATCTTGGATAGGTGTCCTATTGACGAAAAGTAAAGGATAAACACTAGTCAGAAGAGCCGTGCAGATCCAGGTCAATCCGACAATACTAATCAGTGAACTAAAAGAAAGAATTGCTATAGGTTCATCTTGAAAAAGATACTCATTACTCCAGTTTAGGAAAATGCTTAATAAAATGAGTGCAAAAATAGTGGACAGAAGGGTCAATATTAAAGTCTCCAATAAAAACTGGTAAAAGAGTTGTTTCTTTGAGCTCCCTAAAATTTTTCTTACCCCCATTTCAACACTACGGTTCATCTGTTGCGCAAAAAGAATATTGCTGTAATTCACGATTGCCATGATACTAATGCCAAGGGCAATAATTGACAATATCTGTAGTAGCGATTTTTGGGTACCTTTTCCATAGTCTTTATCAAAATGAAAATCGGTTAACGGAAGCAGTTTATAGGAATAATATTCTAGTACACTTTTATCATAATATTTTCCGACAAGCTCATGGATTGTTTTTTCTACCTGAACCTTATCTTCATTATTCCTTAAAGTCAATAAAATATTGTTGTTCGTATTTGTATAACCCCAATTATGAAAATAATCATCCTTTGTATCGATCTTAAAAAGTGTCGGAATCGATTTTAAGGAAAAGTAAACTTCCGATCTAAAGTCAGAATTCTTTCGACTATCATCGATAATACCAATAACTTTTATAGGAAACTCACCCTCAACTAGGATTGTTTTTCCTATTGCATTTTCATCTCCGAAATAAAGCTTAGCAGTAGATGCAGTAAGCGCGACAGTATTAGGCGCATCTAAATCTTTAGGATTCCCCTGTTCCCAGGGGAAATGAAGCATATTAAAGTAATTTGAAGAAGCAAAAGCTGCTTTTCCATCTGTTTTGAACTGTTTATCTTCGATTTCTATAGTGAAATCTTTTTTGTCAATATATAAAGCAGTTTTCTCGATCTGTGGCATTTCTTTCGAAATGGCCTCATACATGGCAAATGATCCTCCTTTTTCATGCTCAACCTGCTCCAGCTTAAGATCGTAAACAACCATGTAAGTCCGATCTTTTTGATGATGAAATTGATCGTAGCTAAGCTGATAGCTATTGTAAATGTAAATGAACAAACCACATGCAATCGCTAATCCTAAACCAATAATGGTCAAAATTGAATAGTACCGGTGCTTTACGAGCTGCCTAAATGCTGTTTTAAAAAATAACTGAATCATTTACTTGTTCTAAATTATTTAAAATATCTATTAAGCCTGTTATTCATCACGTAGACTATTGACAGGATTTGAAAGAGCGGCTTTGATCGCTTGGTAACTAATCGTTGCCAAACTGATCAGAATAGCCATAAGACCTGCAATAGCAAAATAATGCCATTGAATTTCAATGCGGTAACTATAATCTTTCAACCAGTCATTCATTGTCCACCATGCTATCGGTGATGCGATAAGAATTGCTATAAGGACCAATTTTAGAAAATCTAAAGAGAGCAAAGATGTTAATTGCCTAACAGATGCTCCCAATACCTTCCTAACAGCAATTTCCTTCATTCGTGTCTCTGCCATATAGGCGATTAGGGCAAATAAGCCCAAACAGGAAATGAAGATTGTTAATCCTGCAAATAGCATAGAAATTGTTCCAATGGATTGTGTCTCTTTAAATTTAGCTTCAAAATTTTTATCAATAAATTTATAATCAAATGGGTAGTCAGCATTGTATTTCTTGAAGATAGATTCTATAGTTTTTAAATTAACAGCAGTACTATTGTTTGGATTCAATCGGTAATGTATGGTTGTAAACCAGGATCTAGGACCAAATACCACCATAGGAATAATTTCATCAAATGGAGATTCCACGATAAAATCTTTGATTATACCGACCACAGTCCAATCTCTTCCATCGCCTTTAATGATTTGCCCTAAGGGGTTTTTTAACCGCATTTTGCGAACAGCAGTTTCTGTTAAAAGCATTGCATTGCTATCGGTCTTATACTTATATACATCAATATCACGTCCCGACATAAGTACGAATCCCAGGTTTTTTACTGCATCAGCATCGGTGCTGAAACGATTGAAAGATATTTTTTTATCACTGTCGGTACTACCAGACCAGGAAAAACCCCATCCATTACTATAGCGATCGGTAACAGGAGACATATTTTTAGATACAGAAAGTACAGCATTGCTAGCCAGCAATTCATTACGTAACGTTAGATAATTTTTGTCTAATTCTCCTGAAAAACGGGTCGTTAATAAGCCATTGTCATTATAACCCCGATCCCGATCTTTCGTATACTGGATCTGTTGAAATATGATAATTGTTGCTATAGTCAGAATGATAGCGATCGAAAATTGAAGAATAACCAAAAAAGAACGTACACTGAGGCCTTTATTGTAGGTATTCAACTTTCCCTTAAGCGTTTTCAACGGTTTAAAAGAGGAAAGGAAAAATGCAGGATAGCTACCCGCTAAAACCCCTGTGATAACCGAGAAAATAATTAAAAAGAACCAGGTACTACCGGAAAGTAAAGAAATATGAAGATTTTTCTCTACAAGATTATTAAATGCAGGTAGAACCAATATCACACAGATGATGGCCAATATCATAGCCCCAAAACTGATTAAGATACTTTCTACAATAAACTGTAACATGAGGCTTTTGCGACCAGCGCCTACAACCTTGCGGACACCCACTTCTTTGGCTCTTCTTTCGGAGCGGGCTGTACTCAGATTCATAAAGTTAATACAGGCGACTAACAAGATAAATGCTCCAATCCAAGAGAATAAATGTACCAGTTGAATACGACCGGCCGTATATGACCCATTGATGCTTTTATTGTATAAGTAGGTATCTTTATAGGGAAAAGCAAAGATCTCATTCGTGGACTTGATTTCATTGTTACCTACATTGATATGATTTTGGCTCACGAGTTTTATTTTATCATTGAACTCCTGTAAGGATGTACCCTCCTTCAATAAAATATAGGTATAAGTAGAGTTGTTGGACCAGTTTTCGTCAACAAACCCTAATTTCTTAGCAAAGTCCCATGATAATAGATAATCAAATTGAATACTGCTATAACTTGTTGGATCTTTAATTATGGCCTGAACTGTTACCAAGTTATTGGATTCGACTTTTATAGATTTTCCTATAGGATCCTCATCTCCAAAAAGAGATTTCGCAAATTTCTCAGTAATGACGACTGAATTTGCATCTTTCAAAAGGTTCGTTTTGTCACCCTTGAGTAAGGGATAGCTGAACATGTTGAAAAATCCGGGATCAACAAAACTGGCATTGGAAACCAATTTTTTATCGCCATAAGTTGTCAAGAATTTATTACCGTCTTCTATACGGCTAAAACTTTCAATTTCAGGATAATCACTTTTTAAAATAGGACCCATTATTTTGGGAGTATTGGTCCATGCCTGCATCTCACCTTGATAAAGATCGTGATTACTGATGATAAAGAGTCTATCACTTTTCTCGTGAAACCGATCCATACTCAGCATATTTTGCAACCATAGCGCAATAAGCAAAGTTCCGGCCATACCAATAGCCAATCCAATGATGTTGATGCTAGAGAAAGCCTTATTTTTCAATAAATTACGCCATGCGATTTTGATATAGTTCTTTATCATCGTTATCGTATAAAGTAGTCAATTTTTTTAATGCAGTAAATTATTCATCCCGTAAACAATCAATTGGATTGACCATAGCAGCACGGACAGTCTGGTAACTTATTGTTAAGAACGAGATGAGTAAAGCACTGCCACCGGCAAGTATAAAGATCCACCAGTCAAGTTCAATATGATAAGCAAAATTGTCTAGCCATTTATGCATTGCAAACCAGCCAAAAGGAATGCTAATAGCGAGCGCAATAACTACTAACCTGAGGAAATCTACACTTAATAAGCTAACAATTTTTATAACAGATGCACCAACAATTTTCCGGATTCCAATCTCTTTAATTCTTTGTTGCACCGTATAGGTCGAAAGTGCAAATAATCCCATACACGCAATGGAGATGGTAATTAATGAAAAGAGTTGCATCGCTCGCGTTGTCTGTTGATCCTGTAGATAAAGTTGATTAAAGTCGTCATTTAAAAAATGATAGTCATAATTGTTTTTCGGAGCGATCTCTTTTACGATCGTTTTGATCTGATTCAATGCGTCTTGTGTAGGAATTCCATCATGTAGCTTAATAAAGATATTTCCGAAATAACCATATTCAGGAAAGAGCACAACAGGAGTGATTTCATTATGTAAAGATTTAAAATTAAAGCTTTCAACCACTTGTTTTACAGTGCCCTTGCGGCCATTTAAATTTATTTTCTTACCGATCGCATCTTTAGGAGTCCAGCCCATAGCAGTTGCAGCTAGCGTATTAATAATAAAACTATTCTCCGGAGCGACGGTATCGCTTGCTCTTAAGATGTCCGTATCCGATAGGGAAGAACCAGCAATAGATTTAATGTTGAACACGGATACAAAGTCTTTTTCAATAGGAATAGCAGTGACATCAATAGAGAAGTCTGGAGCCTGTCCTTCTACTTCATTAATCGTATAGCCCCCCTGAATATTAACCGGACTATCATAAGATGCCGTTACGCCTTTAACACTGTTTAATTGACTTAGCTTATCCTTTAGCAATTGACGCTCTTTATCCTGCCATCCTCGGCCATCGAGCACCAATATATCTGAACGATCCAGTCCTGTATTTTTAGATTGAATAAATTCCATTTGTTGACCAGCAAATAATGTACAGATGATAAAAAATATGGAAATACAAAATTGGAACACAATCAGCACTTTACTCAAGGATATCCCTGTCTGTTTTTCGATCAGTTTACTTCTGAATATTGAAATCGGTTTTGAACTCGAAATCGAGTAGGCAGGCCAACCACCTGCAAGTAGTGACAGGATAATAAAGAAAGTTAATATTGCTATATAGAGGATAGGTTTGTTCCAAAAGTTGATCTGCATTTCTACTCCCATAAAATGACCGAATAGAGGTAAAAGTAACCATGTTGCCACTAAGCTTATAATTAAGGATATCAAAATCATTAAGCTACATTCGAAGAGAAACTGAAAGAATATTGTTTTTCGTCCTGCACCCAGTACCTTCTTTACACCGATCTCTTTTTTGCGCTCAATCGCATTTGCAAGAATCAAATTGGTGAAATTAATGCAGGTCAAGACGATAAGAGCAATACCCAAAGCCATTAAAATATAAACATAGAGGATATTTCCTGTACCTGCAGTTTTTGAGTGCAAATGAATATCACTTAATTTTTCTACTTTAAAACCGAATTCATATCCCTGTTTAATAGACTCACTAAATTTGTCCTTAACCAGATTATCCAGTTTAAGTTGCACCGATTGAAAGCTTTGATCAGTTTTTAATAATCCTATAGTAATATCGTTAGCTGAATTCCATGAAGCTTCTTTATAGTGTGCTAGACCTTGGTTAGAGAGAATGGCAGAAAATCTGAACTGCGTATTACTTGGCATATCGGCTATTACCCCAGATACCTTCCAGTTCACTTTATCAATAATCAATGTTTTATTTATAGCCGATTCATTTGGAAAATATTTTTTAGCTAAGGTTTCTGTCAATACAATTTGATTAGGCTCATCCAATACATGTTTTTTGTTTCCCTCAATAAAATCATAATCGAGAATTTCAAATACGTTTTTATCAGCATAAATCAGCTTATTTTCCTTTAAAGATTGATTTCCAATATCAACTAATCCACCTTGTATATACGGATATAAACGACTGGCCTGCTCAACTTCGGGAAAATCAGATTGTAAAGTCTGTTGTAGACCTGTTGGCGTTGTACTGGATGAAACCATTTCTGGGCTATTTGGAGCCTTGTATGATAGGCTGAAATACGCAATGCGATCTGCATGAGAGAAAAAACGTTCATAACTGGATTCATGGTATATGTAAGTAGCTAATAACAAAAAGCAGGTTATTCCAATTGTTAATCCCGACATGTTCAACAGTGAAAACCCTTTATTCTTTCGAATATTCCGCCATGCTATTTTAATATAGTTTCGTATCATTTTTTATGCTTTAAAGCTTTTTTCATTAATTCATTCAGATAACCCTACAGTAAGTGTATGTTATTATTCATCCCGTAATGTTTTTACAGGATTTGTATTTGCCGCTTTAATGGCTTGTGTACTCACCGTAATAATTGCGATAGTTAATGCGGCAATCCCCGCTAAAGCAAAGACCCACCATTGAATCTCGATGCGGTAAGAAAAATCCTGCAACCATTTATTCATGATCCACCAGGCAATAGGTGAGGCAATTAAAATGGCAATAAGAACCAATTTTACAAAATCTCTTGAGAGCATGGCTGTTATACCTGTTACAGACGCACCCAATACTTTGCGGATACCAATTTCTTTCGTTCTCAATTCCGCGATGTACGATACCAGTCCAAATAATCCAAGGCAAGATATAAAAATGGCTAATGCAGAGAATATGAGTGCTAACTGAGCTGTTTGTTGTTGCTCTTTAAACTTTGCCGCAAATTGCTGATCAACAAATTTGTATTCAAAAGGGTACGCCGGATTGAATTTTTTGAGTACCTGCTCCATTTGTTTCAAGCTCTGTTCTATAGGTACAGATGCAGGAGTACGAACAACCATATTAAACATCCACTCTTTGGCAGGATGAATAAGAAGTGGAGTAACTGGGCTGTATGGAGATCCGCTGATGTAATCATTGATAACTCCTATAATTGTAAAGGTATTACTTCCCCATTTCAAAATGCTGCCAATAGGATTTTTCAATTTCATTTCTTTGATAGCAGCCTCATTTACGAGTACCGACATACTATCAGAAGCCAATCGCTCGAAGTCAATATCACGACCTTCGATCAATTTTAATCCCAGAGTTTTAACAAAATCACTCTCAGCTTTTCCAATATTGAATACGATTTTTTTTCCTTGTTCAGGGGTAGATCCTTCCCATGAAAAATTACCCCCTGAATTAGAATTGTTTTGGGTAATTGACCATCCGGTACGGGTCACAGCTTGCGCAATATCCTTATTGATCAATTCAGATTTGATGACTTCATAATTTTTTGTCATATCACCTTCCATTGGAATTTCGATCAGTTGTGAAGGTGAGTAACCAACATCACGTTTTCCTGCATATTCAATCTGTTTATTGACGATCAGGGTTGCAATAATCAAGATTAGGGCAACTCCAAATTGGAAAACAACTAATACTTCACGGAAATTGAAGGCAAATCTTTGAGACTTTCCAAATACTTTCAATGATTTAACGGGTTTAAAAGACGATAGCACAAATGCAGGGTATAACCCAGCTAATATTCCTGTAAACAATATAAATCCGAGAAGAGAGACCCAGATCATAGGATCTGTAATCGAAAAAACTAAAGGTTTGTCCAATACTTTATTAAATAGTGGGAGGGATATAGATGTTAATCCTATGGCAAGTATTCCTGCAATACAAGATAGTAGGACCGACTCTGTTAAAAATTGTATAATCAAACTGCTGCGTTGGGCGCCAACCACTTTACGTACCGCGACTTCTTTTGCTCGCTTTTGACTGCGCGCAGTGCTTAAATTAATGAAATTGATACAAGCGATCACTAAAATCAAAAATCCAAGACCAGCAACAAGTTTAACTTGGGTGATTTTGCCTCCAACTGGGATACCTTGTTCAAATTTAGAGTACAAGTGCATTTTGGATACTGGATATAAAAAGAGTGAACCTTTCTGCTCATTATTCGTTTTCTTTGCAATGATATTGACTAGTTTTTTATTAAAGGCATCTACATTTGTCCCCTTCTTTAGCTGGATATAAGTCATAAATGTATTTATGTTCCAAGTGGGAGATTGACTACTTGCATTGATTAAGGGAATCAGATAAGTAAAATCAAAATCTGTATTGCTGGGTAAATCTGCTATTACTCCAGTCACCTGATAAGGTTCTTTGTTATCCAATGTAATCGTTTTGTTCAAAGGATCCGCATCCCCAAATATTTTTTTTGAGAGTCGCTCTGTTAGGATAATATTGTTTGGACCGTTTAATACTTCATTGCGATTACCTTTTAAAAGTTTGAAATCGAACATTTCAATAAAATTTGGATCAACTTCATTTCCTTTAGATTTTATCTTTTTATTATCAAAGGATAATAATCTATCGGTGCTCCAATACATACGAGCAGCATGCTCCACCTCTGGATATTCTGCTTTTAAAGTAGATGAAGCAGTTCCTGCTGTGATGTTTAGCAAGTTGATTTCAGCCTCCTCGTCATATTTGTTCCAGAGTCTATATAGATTATCTTTATTGCTATAGAAATTGTCAAATTGTGATTGATTCTGTATCCAGATGCCTATTAACAATACAGCTGCCATACCAATAGCTAAGCCAATAATGTTAATGGTTGCATATCCCTTACTTTTCAAAAGATTGCGCCATGCTATTTTAATATAGTTCTGTATCATTTGTTTAAACTTTAGACTCGTATTTTTTGCCACTTTTTAAGTTCAATCCATAAGCCAATGTTTTAAATTATTGCTAATCAGCTAATTGTTTATTGCTGTATCCTTCTTTAACTGTACGCTTTCGAACACCTAGCGTTCGTAAGCGTACAGGTTATGAGGGTGATTATTCATTCCGTAGGGTATCTATAGGATTTGATAAAGCTGCTTTAACGGCCTGATAACTTACAGTGATCAAGGTTATAAAAAGAGCCAGACCTCCTGTGACGACAAAAATAGACCAGCTTATTGCAATACGGTAAACATAATTTTCTAACCATTTATCCATAAGTAGATAAGCCAAAGGTGCAGCTATCATAAAACCAATTAAGGTAAGCCAGATATATTCTGTTGATAGCAATTTCCATAAACCGAGTTCAGATGCCCCTAATACCTTGCGGATACCAATTTCTTTTTCTCGTTGTTCAGTTAAGAATGAGACAAGGGCGTACAATCCTAGACAGGAAATCAAAATTGCAAGACCAGTAAATAAACTGGTCAAACTACGAATCATTTCCATCTGCTTAAATTGCTTACCATAATCTTGATCCGTAAAGGTGTAACTGAATGTAATATCAGGATCTGTTTTGGTGAAGTGCATAGCAATGGCTTTCATTGTTGTATTGACTTCACTGTCATCCTTTAAGCGTAAGGTAATCTTACTCTTTGGTAATAGATTTAGGAAATAAGCTGTTGGGGTAATTGATTCGAAAGGTGATTCCGACATTGTGTTCTGTATAATGGCAAGGATTCTGTATTTTACACCTCTAAAACTTAATTGCTTGCTATTCAAATCGGATACTCCCATATATTTTGCAGCAGCTTCGTTTAAAATGACAGCAATAGAATCTGTTTTAAAATCTTTCGAAAAGTTTCTACCTTTCATAAATTTCCATTGGACAGTAGGAGCAAAATTTTCGTCAATAGTATATATGCCCATGATTGATCCTTCTTTAGCATCATTACCTTGCCAGGTAAATCCACCGCCTGTTAAAGCGAGATTGTTTACAAAACTAGAGGATAAAGTTGCGTTTTGGATTAGTCCCTTGTCAAACAATTCTTTTTTGAGGACGTCGAATTTTTTAATAATCTCACCGCTTGAACTCGTGACATTAACTAAATTTTTGTTGCTGTAGCCAATTGGACGATCTTTTACATAGTTTAATTGGGTGATGACGAGGTATGTGGCGATCATCATAAAAATAGAAATAGCGAACTGAATAACAACCATAATCTTCCGCGCTTTAAATTTACTATTTCCTTGAATTGATTTTCCTTTAAGTGCTAAAATTGGATTAAATGAAGATAGGAACAGGGATGGATATAATCCGGATGAAAGACCAAGAAGAACGATGCTTAAGAAAGCAATAAGATAGAAAAATATCGAATGAAAAGGTATTCGTAATTCAGTTCCTATAAAACCGTTTATCCATGGAAGAAGTAAGAGTATAAGGGGGAGGCTGAGTATAAATGCTAAAAATACAGATAAGATAGATTCAAATAAAAAGCCCTGAATCAATTGGCGGCGATTTACGCCGATCGATTTTAATATACCGATTTCTTTACCTCTTTTGATACTTCTAGCGGTACTGAGGTTGATAAAGTTAATACATGCTAGTAAAATAATCAAAGCACTTACCAATGCAAACATCCAAACATATTGAATCTGCCCACCGATATTTTTACCATTTTTAAAATCATTATACAAATACCATTTAGACATAGGGTGTAAAAGAACTTCAGGATCGATGTCTGTAAGTTTCGATTTTAAAATGGTGGTTGTCGTTCTCTCTAATGAAGGTAGAGAGAGCGGATTTTGAATAGAGGCATAAGTATGGAAAAAACAATTACCCCAACTTTGATCGGCATCAGGGTTTTGTTTCAGATAGTCGCAAAATGGCAATATATAATCCAATTGATGAAAAGTACTATTTTCTGGCAAGTCAGCATAAACGCCTGTTATCTGGTACTGCGCTTTACCGTTAAGTTCAACTACTTTACTTATAACGTCTACATCTCCAAATAACCGACGTGCTAATGATTCGGAAATAATCATTTTTGATGGTAGGGCAGGTGTAGATACGTCTCCTTTTATAGATTCAAATGTGAAAAGTTCAGAAAATGCACCCATTGCATACAATCCTGTGCCAGTGATCCTTTTTTCACCACTCTTAAAATTAGCATTTTCACGTTTACTGACTAAAGTAATATGTTGCATTTCATTTTTAAAATCAGATTGCAATAGCTTAGCCAATGGTATGGGAGTAGATCGATCTGTAGACTTCTCACCATTAAATGTACCTGTGATCATGACCTGGTAGATATCATCGTAGTTTTTGAAGTTTTTGTCAACAGAAAACTGCTTCATTATCCACAATGAACTAATTATGACGACTGTAAATCCCAATGCTAGACCGATTATATTGATAATTCCACTTAATGGATTACGTTTTATATTGCGTAGAAAAGTTTTAAAAAATAGTTTTATCATGATTTTGAATCAATTATTATATTTAGCAATTTCTTTTATATGAAAAGGTCCTAATTACTCGTCTCTTAAGCTATTTGCAGGATTGATAATTGCAGCCTTAATGGATTGAAAACTAACTGTAAGTGCCGTGATGAACAATGTGAGAATACCTGAAAATAAAAATATAGATATAGGTAAATTAGTTCTAAAGGCAAACCCCTGAAGCCAGTCATTTGCGAAATATAAAGCAAGAGGAATCGCAATAATATTCGCAATAATGACTAAGATGAAAAACTCCCGATTCAGCATTTGTATAATGTGGAAAACCGTCGCACCTAGCACCTTTCTAATCCCAATTTCCTTTGTTTTTACTTGTGCGGTGTATGTACATAAACCTAAAAGACCTAAACAAGATATTAAGATGGTTATGACTGCAAAGAAGTTAAATATGGTACCCTGTTTTTGTTCACTTGTGTATAGTTTTTGATAGCTTTCATCCAGGAAATTATAAGTGAAAGGCATATTATTATAGTATTGCTTCCAAATTTTTTCCATAGCGCCTATAGCATCAACAGTTTTATTTTCATTCGTTTTTATATAAAGCTGCCGAGAATTTTTTGGATTAAACTTAAAAACGATAGGTTCAATCTTCTGACGTACACTAGCGTAATTAAAATCTTTCACGACACCAATAATAGTTCCAGGTACAGTTCGGATTCTCAAACGGGTGCCAATAGGATTTTTTAACCCCATCTCTCTAACAGCTGTTTCATTTAGAATAAAATGGGTAGAGTCCGCTAATGAGCCCGTAAAGTTTCGTCCTTCTACTAGTTTTATCTTAAAGAAATCGAGCGTATGTTGATCTGAATGCGTGATATTAAACCATAGATTTGACTTTGCAGGTTTTCCTTCCCAATCGTTATCTCCAGTAGCATCTCCGCCGTGTATCATATCACGACCTAGTCGGATTACATCATTTATTCCTTCGTTTTTGATCAGTTCATTTCTGATGGCATCAAAATGTTCGCCCATTTTTGATCCCATAGGAACCGCGAAAATATGGGTTTTTTCGTAGCCAAGATTTTTGTCGCGGATAAACTCTAATTGACGACCAATGACAATTGTCATGGTTATCAAAACAATAGAAACCGTAAACTGCAATACAACCAATACTTTTCTGGAACTAGATTTTTTCATTCCCAGATTACCTTTTAGGACTTTGATAGGATCAAAAGTTGATAGCAGTAATGCTGGATAGATGCTCACTAAGAGAAGTGTTCCAATCAGTAAGATGAAAATGTAGACCCATAAATTAATACTGGCGAGATCCAATGCTATTTGTTTTCCAGAGAAGTTATTAAAAGAAGGGAGAAAAATAAAAACGACCGTTATCGCAATGGTTACTGCAAAAAGAAACAATAATGTAGTTTCTATGATAAACTGAAAGAAAAGTTCCCTTTTGCCAGCCCCAATAATTTTTCGAATTCCGACTTCTTTGGCCCGATTTAAAGAACGTGCAGTCGAAAGATTAATATAATTAATACTCGCTATTGCTATAATCATCAGGGCGACTCCCATAAAAATATGTACAGCGCCGATTCCTCCATCGCTACCATCCATGTGGTATAAGTGAACTTTAGATAGTGGTTGTGCTACGTAAGGTACAGGTGTATCTTCAGGTTTATTGCGTTCATGTATCTGTTGTAACTTTTTAGTTAAAGCAGTGAGGTTCGCTTGGGGAGTTAGCAGTAGATAAGTTTCAAATGAAAAACTGGACCAATCCATATCCATCGATGACAAATATGTTTTGTTGTCATAAGTGGTTTTATTTTTTACGTATGCCTGCTCATTAAACCTAGAAAGGGGAAGAAGTACCTGCAATTGTAAACTTGAATTTTCGGGATAGTCTGCGATAACACCCGATACCACACAAAGTTCATCTAGACCTATGGTCACAGTTTTACCAATGGGGTCTTCATTTCCAAAATAACGTTGGGCAGTAGTTGCTGTGATGATAATCGAATTGTTGTCTGGAAAAGGTAGCTTTTGATTGCCTTGAACCAAAGGAAAATTAAATACAGAAAAATAGCTCGGATCGACAAAAGCAAAGCTTTTCTCGATAAATATTTTCTCTTTATATTTGATGGGACCATCTCCGATTTTGAGGATACGAACGGCATCTTTAACTTCCGGAATCTCTTTCTTTGCAAAAGTACCAACAGGAGCAATGATATTCTCAAATATTTTTTTAGTTATTCCAGTTCCACCCTCAATACCAATTTTATAGATCCGGCGCTCATTTTCATGGAATCTGTCAAAAGAAAGCTCATCTTGAATCCAAAGTAATAGGAATATCCCAACGATTAATCCAGCCGACAATCCTAAAATATTAATGGCAGTATAAAATTTATTAGAGAAAATACTTCGCCATGCGATTTTTATATAATTCTTTATCATGATTGAGTCGATTGTCAGTTGTTAGATTTAATTGGTCACTATCTTCTTTTTAGCAACATAGAAAGCCGTTGATTTTAAAAACCAACGACCCTCATTTTCACACTTAATACTTAACTTATAAAACACGTATGTTAATTATTCATCTCGTAGGCTATTGATCACATTTACTTTTGCCGCACGAATGGCTTGATAACTAATGGTCAGCCCTGCAATTAATAGCGCTATACTTGCGCCGATTAAAAATATCCAAACATTCAATTCTGTTTTAAAGCTAAAATTAGCCAGCCATTCATTTGCAAAATACCAGGCAAGAGGACTTGCAATTAAAATTGCGATGATGAGTAAGCTCACAAACTCTTTACCTAATAACTGAACAATTTGTGGTATGCTAGCACCTAAGACTTTGCGGATTCCGATTTCTTTTACTTTCGTTTGTGCCGCATTGGTGGCCAAAGCTAAAAGACCTAGTGAAGAAACGAAAATTGCGATCGAAGCAAAGATGTTGAAAAGCAATCCGGTACGTAAGTCCGATTTGTACATTTTATCGAATTTGCTATCCAAAAATGTATATTCGAAAGGTTGTTCTGATGGATAACTATTAAAAATCGTTTTTACCTTCTCAATTGCTTTTTGAGCATTTGAAGCAGTCGTTTTAACATATAAGGTACCTGCATAACGATGAGTCCAAAAGACTAGAGGTTCAATCTTATTCTTCAGATTACTGAAGTTGAAATCCTTTACAACACCAATCACCGTTCCGGGTACCTCATGTAATGACATTTGCGCGCCAACATACGGTTTTTCCAATCCCAATTGTTTGGCCATCGTTTCGTTGATGATATAACTCGACGAGTCGGCAGGTACACCTTTGATATTATTTCCTTCAATCAATTTTAAATTCATTAGTGGAATGAAATTTTTGTCTATGGTTGCTTGGGTTACTATGAGTGATTGATCTTTAGTACGATTTGGCCAGTCGATATCTCCAGTTGAACTGCCATAGTCCATTGGATTATATATTCCATTAATGGAGTAGGAAACAATGGAAGGATCTTCAGAGAGTTTGGACGCTACAGTAGATTTATTTTCAACGGCTCCTTCATTGAGCTCTACGGTAAAAATATATGAAGTGTCATATCCTAAGTTAAATTCGCGGATAAACTTCATCTGCTTTTCAATAACCAAGGTGCAGATGATTAAAATAATTGATGATACATATTGAAATACAACCAAGCCCTTTCGGAAAATACTATTTGTGGGTTTGGATGATTTGCCTTTAAGTGCTGCAATAGGTTTGAAAGATGACAGTTGAATAGCAGGGTATATGCTGGAAAATAAAACGGTCATTAGCAAAGAAGACCCTATTAAAAGCCAAAGTGTGGGATTATTCAGATTAAAAGCCATTAATTTTCCCGAAATACTATTATAAGTAGAAAAGGATAATCCAATCCAGATAACTGCAACGCAAGTTGCTAAAATAAAGGTTAGGAAGGTTTCGGCCATAAATTGAAAAAACAGTTGTTTACGGCTTGCGCCCACAATTTTTCGAATACTTACCTCCTTAGCACGGTCCATAGCCCGAGCTGTAGCAAGATTAACATAGTTAATAGCTCCAATAAAAAGTAGGAGTAAAGCTACTGCACCAAATATCTGCACCATGCGTAAGGCTGATTTGTTTCCGTCAGGAGCGATTAAATGTTTATCAGCAAGTGATCCCAATTTAAAAATGGTATTTTTATTACCTTCTCTAGCTTTAATATAGCTATTATTTATTTGAGCAATTGCTTGATCAGGGTTTGCTTCTGGAGTTAATTTGAAATAGGTATCAAAGGAGTAATTACCAAGATCTTCATCAATCGTTTTCCATATTCCATTGCCTCCATTTTCAGTAAAAATTTTTGCACGATAGGTCATTGGAAAAATTGCATCGTATCTTAATGTTGAATTCTGAGGCATATCAACGAAAACTCCCGTGACGAAAAATGGTGTTTTCTCAAATAAAATCATCTTGCCAATGGCATTTTCTCCTTTAAACAGTTTTTGACTTAGCGCTTCGCTTATGGTCACTTCGTCTATATTTGTCAATAAGTTTGGCTTACTGGATTGTAGTAGCGGAAAAGAGAAGAAATTAAAGAATGAACTATCTGCATAAGCCATGGATAAACCCGTGTAAGAATCTTTTTGGTTCTTTAGGCTAATGATGCCAGAATACTCGCGGGCTATTCTCACTGATGATGCTATTGCAGGAACGTCTTTTGCATAGAATCCAACTGGCCCAGGTGTGTTACTAGAAATGTTTTCTTTACCACCTCCCTTCCAGATGTTATGGACATTGTATATCTGTTTATAATCTTTGTGGAAACGATCAAAACTGATTTCATCCTGTACCCATAGCAATATCATAATTGCTGTGGCAATGCTGATCGAAAGTCCTAAAATATTGATGGCGGTGTAAAACTTGCTCTTTTTTAGATTTCGCCAGGCAGTTTTAATATATTTAAAAATCATAAAGGTTTAATTGATTATATTTTTGTTCCTTTTCTAATTTTAAAGTCCAATCCGTGAGCCATAGTGTTAATTATCTGTTCTACAACTGTTTGTGTTGTATTGTTTGGTTTTGTAAGTGTACGTTTCCGAACAGTTGGCGTTCGCAAACGTACATGTATGCTAAATTACTGATCTCTTAAACTATCAACAGGATTTGCCTTTGCAGCTTTTAAAGCTTGATAACCGACAGTTGTTAAAGCAATGAACAGCGCACTCACTCCCGCTATACCAAACATCCACCATTGCATATCAATGTGATAAGCAAAATTATTGAGCCACTTACCCATTGCCCAATAGGCTACCGGTATGGCAATACATATAGCAATAATGACAAGTTTGATGAAGTCAAGAGATAATAATTGCATGATGCCAAAAACACTAGATCCAAGTACCTTACGGATGCCAATTTCTTTGGTGCGTTGTTGAGCGGTATAAGTCACAAGTCCCAAGAGCCCTAAACAGGCAATAAAAATTGCAAATCCTGAAAATGTGGTGAAAATTCTTTGGAAACGATAATCTGCTTCATATTGACGTTTAAAACTCTGATCCAAAAATGTATAATTAAAAGGAATCTGGGGAGCTAGGCTTGTCCAGATCTTTTCGATGCGGGCAATAGTTTCCGGTTGATTCGCTTGTTGCAATTTAATCGTTATAAATTTGCTGCTCCACGGTGATAATCGCAAAGCAAGTGGTTCAACCTTATTATGTAAAGACATATAGTTAAAGTCTTTTACAACGCCGATAACCTGTCCCTCTTGTCCCCATTGCGTAAAACGCTTTCCAATAATATCCTGTGGATTATTATAGCCCCAAAGTTTAGCTGCAGCTTCATTGATTATCATGGAGTGCGCAGTGTCGGCAGGAAAATCCCGGGAATAAGCCCGTCCTGCGACCATTTCAATCCCCATGTTCGGGATAAAATCAATATCCACCTCAAAAAGTGCAGGACCCAACATCGTCATTTTTCCTTCTTTAGTCTCTATCTCTGTGCCCGCATTAGGGAAAAATGTACCCGGAACACTGCGCGATGATGATACCGCTATGACGTCCTTATCTCTCTTAAACGTATTTTTAATTGCTTCTAAATTCTTGTTGACCCCATCGTCAAAATTATAATCGATAACCAGCATCTGATCTTTCTGAAAACCAAGATTCGTATGTTGCAGGTGATATAATTGTGAAAAGACAATACAGGTTCCTGCAATAAGTACAATGGATAAACCAAACTGAAAGATTACTAGTCCTTTTCTTAAAAATTGACCACCAGCAGCGGTTTTAAATGTTCCCTTTAAAACTTCAACAGGTTTAAAACGTGCTAAAATAAAAGCAGGATAGCTGGCGGCAATAATTCCGGTTATTGTCACGATACCTAGAAAGATACTGAATGTAGTCAAATTGAATAGACTGCTCCATGCAAAATGTTTCCCTGCAAAGGCCTCCATGGAAGGAAGAAGAATGATGACTAATAGCAAAGCTAGCAGTGCAGCGATAAAAACTAAAGCGAGCGATTCGAACATAAACTGTAGGATCAAGTTACGGTGACTGGCTCCAATCGCTTTTCGCACACCTACTTCTTTCGCTCTCTCCATGGAACGAGATGTAGCCAAATTCATGAAATTTACACAGGCGATGAAAAGGATAAATAGACCTATGATAGCAAATATGTACAGATTCTGTACGCTCCCCGTTACACCAGGCTGTCTGCCTGCAGACGAATGCATATAGGCATCCAGCATCGGTTCAAGATAGAAGTTAAACTTTCCCTCTGCAGAAGCAACATGCTTTTTGAGAAATTGCGGAATTTTCTTATTAAAATTAGAAAGGTTAAATTGATCTGATACCAGTATGTAAGTATAAAAATCGACATAACCCCAGCTGTCAAAAATATCTGAACGCGCTTGTTTAAATGTATTCATCGACAACAAGGCATCAAATGTAAAGTGCGAGTTGGTAGGAACATCTTCAATAACTGCTGTGACTTTGTATAGTCCTGGGTCTGCCCGTCCTGCGGCAAGACCGCCTTCTAATGTTTTGCCAATCGGATTTTCATTTCCAAAATATTTTTTGGCTGTACTTGCTGTTAAAACAGCAGTATAGGGCGCTGTCAAAGCGGTTGTTGGATTACCAGCCAGTACTTTCCAGCTAAACACATCAAATGCAGTTGAGTCCATGAAAAAAACACGTTCTTCCTGAAATACTTTTTCTTTATTTTTTAAAGAAATGGATGTAACTCCTGAAAACTGAACCACATTCTTGACTTCTGGGAAATCAGCTTTTAAAGCTGGACCTATAGGGGCAACCCCCCATACATTACGTCTGATTAGTTTTTCGTTGTCTTCGAAAGAATTAATAACACGGTAAATGCGGTCTTTATTTACATGGTATTTATCATAGGATAATTCATCATGAATATATAAGACGATTAATAAACAGCAAGCTAAGCCTATGGCTAGCCCAACGATGTTGATGGAAGAATAACCCTTGTTTTTCCAAAGATTTCTCCATGCGATTTTTATATAGTTCTTGATCATTGTTTATATTTTAGGTCTTTATTTCTTTTGAAGTATGTAAGCTTTAATTGTATTATTCATCTTTTAAACTATTGACAGGGTTAGCAACCGCAGCCCGTATAGCCTGTGAACTGACTGTAAATAGCGCAATGACGACAGCTAAAAGTCCTGTAATAGCAAACATCCACCATCGAATGTCGATGCGATAAGCGAAATCTTCCAACCACATGTGCATCATCCACCAGGCAATAGGGGAGGCAATAATGATGGCAATGACCACTAATCGAATAAATTCAAAGGATAACATACGCGCAATATCAGGCACAGAAGCACCGATTACTTTTCGGATTCCAATTTCTTTTTTACGTTGATGCGTGGTGAAAATCGCCAATCCCAATAATCCAAGGCAGGCAACAAAAATGGTCAGTGACGCAAAGATAGTCAGTAATTGTCCGGTCTTAAGTTCCGACTGATAGGTCTGATTATAACGATCATCAAGAAAAGAATAATCAAAGGGCAGATCCGAAGGATATGCATTGTAATACTGTTTTACTGTTGCCAGTAATTTTTCCATGTCTGTCGCCTTAGTTTTGATAATCAGATTTCCTGCCTGATCATTCAATACCATCACCAAAGGAGCAATAGTTTCATGCAGCGGTTTAAAATGAAAATCTTCAACAACACCGATCACCTGCAAGACCTTATTATCCTTATCGGTTAATGTTCGACCAATGATATTATCTTTCCAACCTAGATTTTTGGCAGCAGTTTCGTTGATCACAACCGATAGGCTATCGTTGCCATAGGTTGTTGAAAAATTGCGCCCTTCTTTCAACTTCATACCCATGGTAGGAATGTATTGCTCGTCAACATCATAACGGAGAGTTTTTACCCATTGGTTAGGGCTCTCTTTTGGATAGATAAAAAAATTGTTATTGTAGGTAGCTCCCGCAGGAAGATAAGACGAGTGTGAAACATGTAGTACACGGCTATCCTGAGTTAGGCGTTCAGCGAAAGCTTTTTCGTTAGCTCCTAGAGGCCAGCTTTGAATAATGACAACATTTTCCTTGTCATAACCAAGTTTGATATGACGCATGTAGTACAGCTGACGACTTACCACTACAGTGCTAAATATCAATCCGACTGAAACGATAAATTGAAATACCACAAGGCCACTTCTTAATCCCAGACCATTTCCAGAGGCGTTGAACCTGTTTCTTAAGATCATTATAGGATTAAATGATGATAAGTATAGAGCAGGATAACTACTGGAGAATAAACCGATCAGTAAACCAAAACCAAGTAATAAAGGAATTGTTGTGATAAAGGAAAGCTGTCCGATCTCTAATGATTTTCCAGAAAAGTGGTTGAACAAAGGAAGTGCAAGTAAAACAATGCCTATAGCCAATAGTAAAGCAATATAAGTTGTAAGGATTCCTTCTGTAAAAAACTGTATCAGCAATTTTTGTTTTCCAGCTCCTAATACTTTTCTTACGCCAACTTCTTTAAATCTTTTAGACCCACTGGCGGTCGATAGGTTCATAAAATTGATCGTAGCAATCAGGAGCATAAAGATGCCGATGACTCCAAAAATATAAAGGTATCTGATATTGCCAGACGGACTCAGGTCATATACAAAGTCAGAGTGTAGATGGATATCAGTTAAAGGCTGTAGATATAGTCCGATCTTATTCCCGGTTTTTTTGTAATCTTCATAACTCATTCCGAAACCTGCCATAAACTGAGGCCCCACATGCTTGTTAAATAAGGCCGCGAGTTTAGTCTCCACTTGTTTAACTGTTACATCTTTTTTTAATAGGGCATAGGTATAATATTCCGAAGTCATCCAGGAAGTAGATCGTGCATCTTCAAGCGCATCGATGGAAGTGAAAATATCAAAATTAAAATGAGAGTTTTTGGGTATATTTTTCATTACACCCGTTATTTTAAGAATTGTCCCATTTCCCTTTATTGGTAGTTCTTTCCCGATCACATCATTGGTATTGAAGTATTTACGTGCCATCGTTTCAGATATAATAGCAGTATTCGGCTCCGCTAATGCGGTTAAAGGATCTCCTTTCAATAAAGGTAATGTGAATATCTTGAAGAAGGATGCATCAACATATGCTAAATTGGCATCGTGAAAAACCTGGTTGCCTATTTGAAATAGCGGAATTCCTCCCATGCGTAAGCGAGCCGTTTCTTCGACATCCGATAATTCAGCCTTCATCGTTGAAGCAACAGGTGGCATGATATGAGCTTCCTTGATATCGCCACCCTTTACTTTTCCTTTAAAAACTACGCGAACGATGCGGTCAGCCTGTTTATTAAAACGATCATAGCTAAGTTCATCAGTGATATACAGACTGATGAGTAAGCAGGTCGCAATGCCTAAAGCTAATCCACATACATTAATTAATGAAATAGAAATATTTCGCTTTAAGTTTCTTATTGCTATTTTAATGTAGCTCTTGATCATGGCTGTAATTATTTAAGATGTTAACATTAATGTCTAAATTTTAGCTTTATTCATCGCGCAAACTCTCAACGGGATTTGCGTTTGCGGCTTTGATGGAATGATAGCTCATGGTAATAAATGCAATAAGCAAAGTAATCACTGCAGGAATTGTAAACATCCACCAGCTAAGCGTAATTTTGTAAGCAAAATCATTCAGCCAATGATTCATCGCCCACCAGGCAATTGGAGATGCTATCAGAATCGAAATGAAAATTAATTTGATGTATTCTTTGGATAGTAATGCAATGATTCCAGAAATTTTGCTACCCAATACCTTACGGATTCCAATCTCTTTTGTCCGTTGGGCTGTAGTAATCGTCACAAGACCAATCAGTCCTAAGCAACTTAATAAAATGGTTATTGAGGTAGACAAATTGATTATTTTTGAAAACTTCGTATCGTTTTCATATTGATTTTTTATTTGCTGATCATAAAATTCGTATTTAAATGGAGCATTTGGATAGTATTTTTTCCATTCCTTTTCAATCTGTTGCAAGGCAGATGGCCATTTTTCCTGATGATCCGGCAATTGAATACTCATATTCTTTAATTGTCCTTTTTTGTTTGAAGGTCTGAGCTCTAAAGGGCCAATTTTACTATGCATATTTTTACTGTGAAAGTTATCAATCACGGTAACGATTTGTCGATCCTGATCATCTATTTTTACAAAATTACCAATAGCCTCTGATGCAGATTTAAATCCTAGTTTCTCAATAGCCACTAGATTTAGAGCAATACCTGAAGCTGTGTCCGATAGTTTAATCGCTCGACCAGCCAGTATATTGATATTGTATAATTTAAAATAGTCATCATCTATAAACTTAAATTGATGATCCACCCGTACTTCTCCGGTATCACTTTTTACAACGATCGAATTACCCCAATGATCACCGCTCATCGGGAGATGCCCCAAAGAAACGTTTTTGATGACAGAAAGTCCTTCCAAAGCATGCTTATAGGTGAAGGGATCCGTATCAGCATTTTGAAAGCTTTTATATGGAAGCTGTAGCGTAATAATTGCTTCTTTGTTGAAGCCCAGTTTACTATTTAAAGAATGTTTAAGTTGCATTCCGATGATAAACGTGGAGACAACAAATATTTGAGCAATCACAAATTGAAATACAATAAGTGTTTTTCGTAAAGACAGGCCGCCCATTTTCACTTTACTGCCTCCTGTAATTTTGATAACTTCGGAGATTTTAACTCGATTAATGAGCATGGCCGGATACCAACTAGATAGTAGTGTGATTAAAATTGTCGTCCCGGCTATAAATGATAGAACCGTTAAGTTGTCAGCAAAGCTGTACATCTGCTGCGGAATGTAGGAACTTAAGCTCGATTGGATAATTTTAACTAGTGGCCATGATAACAAGAGTGCCAATATTGTGATGATAAATGTTTCGAGAAAGAAGATGACGGTTATTCTCTTTTGACTCTCTCCCAACGTTTTTCTGATACCTATTTCCTTTGCTCTATGTGGAACTTGGGCTGTCGTTAAATTGATATAGTTTATGCAAGCAAGTATCAGTAGAAATATTCCGATGCCAATAATGCCATACATTGTTTTTTTGTCGCTACTTTTTTGTGCAAATGATGTGAAATGTAATTCAGATAGCGGAATTAAGTTTGATGACATACTGAAGCCGTATTTTTTAAATTCTTCATTGGTCATCTCATGGAATTTAGCATTAACCGATTTTAAAATGGGAGCAATAACGTTCGGCGATTTAACCTTAATAAACATCTGCCAATTGGAATTAGAATTTGTCCAAGTGGTACTTGTCCAATCCTTTGTCGGAATCTGCATAAATTCTTTACCGATAAAACTACTTGGGTAAGCTAGATCTTCCACGATTCCAGCAACTGTAAATAACGTACTGTCGTAGGATAAGGTTTTGCCAATAATATCTGCAAACGTGTTTTTCGGGAAATACAATTTTGCTCTTGATGCCGTCAAAACCACTTCATTAGGGTTCTTAAATACGATATCTTTATTTCCCTGCAACCAGTGATAATCGGTGAGTTTGAAATAATCTGGTGTAGTTCCAATAATTTCCTTTGGGTCTTCAAAAACTAATGCTTTACTATTCGGTAAACTGACCTTTTCAAAATATTCACTGAATACAGGAACAGATAATGCTACATCAGAAAAATTATCTTTTACAAAGGCGGGTAGTGGTGCAGGAATACCGTCAAAATGATCTGTTTTGTTGTTTTCAAGATAGCTCGTGTGGACTTTATAAATCAATTCCTTATCAGGATGTTTCTGGTCAAAACTAAATTCATAATTGACAATACGGAATATCACCCAACAGGCACTGATACCGATGGATAACCCTACAATATTAAGTAAGGTGAAGAGGCGGTTGCGCCATAATTGTCTAAATATTAATTTAAAATTGTTCATTATCGTAAGGTTTATTATTGATTTTACTAACAGAATCAATAGTGTTTTTTTTAGTATTGATTAAAAACGGTTTACTCATCTCGCAAACTTTCTACAGGATTTATTAAAGCTGCTTTTAGTGCTTGATAGCCTACGGTTACAAACGCGATTATCAGAGCAAATAAGCCAGCAATCGCGAATGACCATAATGGGAATGCAATTCTATCATTGAAATCTTGAAGCCAATGAGAAAATAGCCACCAAGCTACAGGTATTGCAATAAATAATGAAAGTATAATCAAATTTAGAAAGTGGCCGGAAAGCAATTGAACGATTTTAAAAGTACTTGAACCAAGTACTTTACGTACTCCAATTTCTTTTTTTCGCTGCTGAGCGGTAAATGTCGCTAAACCAAATAAACCCAAACAAGCAATGAAAATCGTTAAAATGGAGAATGTTGAAATGATATTATTTGTTCGGTTCTCGGCTGTGTAATATTTCTTGATGTGTTCATCTAAAAATTGATAATCAAATGCTGCCTCAGGAACCTGTTGTGTAAATAATTGTTGGACTTGGGTAGTATAGGAAGATACGTTTTGCGTATCGTATCGAATAAGTAAATAACGATAACTTTCATTGGGGTTGTGCATACGGTAATACATATACCCACCAATGGATTCTTTTAAACTTTGAAAGTTAAAATTTCGAACTACTCCTACAATAGTCGTATTTGGAGTTATTTCAGTTGGAATATTTTGTCCTACAGCATCGCTTGGATTTTCATAGCCTAAATAGGCAGCAACGACTTCATTAATCAAAATATAACAGGTAGAATCTGTAGGAGCTAATACTTCCGGTAGATCCTTTCCTGCAATAAGCTGTAGTCCTAGTGTGGGAACTACAGCTCCAAGACTACTTGAAGTATTGATTGGTAGACCTTCATTCGTATCCCCTGGTTTATGCATTGTTTTTCCACTTTCACCAAAACCAGGGAATGTTTGTAAAGTAGCGATACTAACAGTGCCTGTTAACTTTTGAATAGATTCTTTAATATTCTTTAATTTGTCCATAGAAGGTACAGAGCGTATTGGAATCGTAACAATGTTAGTCGGCTGATATCCGAGATCTTTTCTAGAGATATGGCGCATCTGTAGCGAAATGATAATAACACCAATAATCAATATAATAGAGCAGGTGAATTGGAATATAACTAACCCCTTACGCAGATAATGGGTAACCTTACCTTGTGTAATGATATTTTTCATAAGAGACAGGCTCGGGATATTGGCCATCATAAAGGCGGGATAACTCCCACCTACAAGTGTAATAATTAGCCAAATAGTCAAACAGATTCCTATGTTTTCTAGCGTAAACAAGTTCGAAACAGCAATACCAGAACCAATCACATGGTTAAATAAAGGGAGAGCTACGAGAGCCAAAACTATTCCAAGGGTAATGGAGAGAAATGCAATAATTCCTGTTTCAATGTAAAATCGAAATTTGATTTGGTTACGATGAGCCCCCAATACTTTGTTAATACCAACTTCCTTCGCATTTTTTTGTGAACGAGCGGTCGCCAGATTCATATAATTAATACATGCGATCAGTATAATAAGAAAGGAAAGAAAAAATACTGTTTTTACAGTTTTCATGTTTCCTTCGCGAGTGGACATATTATCACGTAAATCCTTTGAGTTTAAATAAACTTGGGATAAAGGCTGTAAATAAAATTGAGTAAAATATTGATTTTCTTTTGGAATATATTTATCAATAAGGGCCGTTGTTTTTTTTGCTATTTGAGCGGGATCTGCATGATTGTTTAATAAGCAAAATGTGTAGTAGCTGGCATTTGACCAATAGAGATCTTTCCCCATCCAAGAATCCATCATATTCAAGAAAATATCACCTTCAAATGAACTGTTCGCTGGAAAATCCTGAAATACACCTGAAATATTTAAGGTATCTCGCTGATTGATGATGATTTTTTTATTTAATGCAGATCCTTCACCAAATATTTTACTTTTCTTACTGGATGAAATAACAACATTTTTTGGATTTGAAAAGGCAGTAAGACTATTTCCTTCTATAAATTCAACATCAAATACATTAAATAATGAGGAGTCGGTTAGGTAAATATTTTTTTCGATGAAATTATTATCATTAGCACGGACAGAACCAAACCCTGTAAAATCTAGCCTTACCAATCGGGCGGTTGATTTTACTTCAGGAATATCATCTTGCATTGCGGGACCAACCGCATTAGGAAGATTGCTCCATTTCTCATAATTATATTTCCCGTTGGACTCCAATAGAACACGATATATATTGGCTTCCTTCTTAAATTGCTTATTAAAACTTAATTCTTGGCGACCGTAAGTTATCAATAGGATAGCAACGGACAAGCTTATGGCTAAACCAAATATATTGAGAATACTGAAAAATCTATTCTTCCAAAGACTACGCCATGCGATTTTGATATAATTCTTTAACATAATATTTTTATAACACAGACTATTAAAACCGGTAAGTGCTTTATTTTTTATATACTACTCATTCCTTAGATTATCAGAGATATTTGAACGGGATGCTTTTACAATATGAATGCATATCGTACAGGCTGCGACAATAAGTAAGACAGCTGCCGATAGTACAAATTGCCACACACTAAGAGATATTTTATAAGCGAAGCCTTGCAACCAAGCATTTGTCGCCCACCAACCAAGCGGGATTGCAATCAATACAGCTAAAGCAACTAGACGTAAAAAATCTTTACCGAGTAACATTCCTAAATCGCTTAAGTCTGCTCCCAGAATCTTACGGATACTGATTTCTTTTGTCCTACGTCCAATTAAAAATGCAGTTAGCGCGAATAGCCCAATAATGGCCATTGCAATGGCTGTAAATCCAAAGAAGGTGACGATACGTTTTAAGCGCAGATGACTCGCAAATAGTTGTTGAAAATTTTCATCTAAAAAAGAGTGACGAATTCCTAAACCAGGTTCAATATCTTTCCATAGTTTCTCAATACCTGCAACCGTTTTGTGCGAGTCACCGCCAGAAAGTTTAACCAAAATCGCACCTCCTGATTGAAAAACACAAGCATCATTACCTATAGTGAAGACAGTCGGTTGTATTTCCTGCTCAAAGCCCAGCACATTAAAGTTTTTCACAATTCCTACCACCTCGATAGGAACACTATCACAGTCAGGGTAACTGATATATGCTCCGCCAGCATGTTTAAGACCTAATTTTTGAGCCGTGGCCTCATTAATAATAGCCGATCTTGTATGCAGGTCAGCATGACTGTCATTGAATGGCCTTCCGTCGACTAAATCAATGTTGAGCGTTTTAAAATAGTCCTGACTTACTTTGACCGACCCCAGGCGATAGGAAGCTCCTGCATGTTTAAAATTCATTGTCGATGTATCCGATAAAACATCACCAGGTACCTTGGTTGTTTTCGCGACAGACTGTACACCTGGTATACGAAGCAGTTCATTTTTAACCTGGTCAAAGTTTTCGTCTCTGTTTTTCTGTATGAATGCTTGCACACGTAGTACCTGTTCACTCGAGAACCCTTTGTCTGACTGCTGCATGTAAGTCAATTGCCGATTAACAACTACAATACTGATAATGAAGAAGGTCGCCACCACAAATTGAACCACAATTAATCCGTTTCGTAAAGCAAGCCCTTGTTTTCCGGTTGAGTAATCACCTTTAAGAACTTTTGTGGTATTATAGCGTGAGAGGAAAACGGCCGGATAAAGTCCGGAAAGCAAGGTGACAGTAACAAGGCAACCGGCAATTTGAGCAATTAATGACCACGAAGATCCTATACCAAATAAATTTAAAGAGACTCCGAATTCCTGATTAAAATAAGGTATGGCTACGCTTAAAAGTAGGAAGGATAAGAATAATGCGATGGTACATTGCAGGGCAATTTCCACCATAAATTGCCAAAATAAACTAGCACGGCTAGAGCCTAGAACTTTTTTGATACCCACCTCTTTAGCGCGTCTCAAAGATGATGCGATCGAAAGGTTACTAAAATTAATTGCTCCGGTAAAGAGAAGCAGTATAGCTAAAACCAATAAGATTGAAATCGTGCCAATATTGCTAGTTCCGTGTTTAGGGAAATTATGGATATCATGAACAGCATCGACAAAAAGACTTGTGCGATTGGCAGATTTGATATACTGATCATAGGTCTTTCCTGTTTCTTTCATAAGTCTTTCCGTATAATAAATACGGTCTATTGCTGTCTCCAAATCATTTCCAGCTAGGATATTTTTGGTTTTAACATACGTATGGAAGGACCAATTTTCCCAATGATAGTTTTGTTTTTCAAATGGTGAACGGTATACGATTTCAATATTCAGATGAGTCGGCCCTTCTGGATTTTCCATAATTGCAGTCACCTCGAAATCAAATGAATTGAATGTTTTAATAGTCTTTCCTATTGGGTTTTCATTTCCGAAAAGTTTATTAGCCATCGATTCACTAATGACCATGGCATTTGGTTTCTGTAGAGGATTTAATGCATCTCCTGCTACAATCTTATATGGAAAGACTGAGAAAAAGAGTGAGTCTGCAGATATGGTACCACTTTGTGAAAATGTTTTTTCTCCTACAGAAAGAGGTACTTCAAAAGTAGCATCTGTTGAGATTTTAGTGCTAGATTCGATTTGAGAACCATTTTCACGCAATAAAGTCGCTAAAGGTGCCTGTGTATTGGGAGAAATATCATTCTCGGCGTCACGAAGCGATACTTTATATACTTTTTCAAGTTCCGGGTCCCAACGGTCATAATTAAGTTCATAGTTGAGGTATAATAAGATCATCAAGAAACTAGTTAGACCTACAGTGAGTCCAAGAATATTAATGGCCGAATACCCTTTGATTTTCCAAAGGCTACGTAAGGTTAGTTTTAAATAGTTCTTTATCATCTTGATTTAGGTTTTACAATTACTTTATTCATCTCTCAAACTATTGACAGGATTAGCTCGAGCAGTTCTCCAGACATTGATACCTATAACAGCAAACGTGGCTATGAATAAGAAAATGATAGTACTAATAAATAGCAGAATAGGGATGTCGATGCGGTATGCAAAATTATCCAACCAATGTTTCATCAGCCAGTATGCAATAGGTATAGCTACAAGTGACGCGATGAGTACAAGACGCGTATACGGTTTTGTTAACAGTAGGATAATGGCAGTACTAGAAGCTCCTAAAACACGACGTATCCCAATTTCTTTTATTTTTTGAGCTAAACTGTAAATGGTTATACCAAGTATTCCTAATAATGCAAGTAAAATACTCACAATAGAAAAGAACGCTATTTGCTGGAATTGCTTTCTATCGTTAGCATATTGATCTTTAACTTGTTGTTCAATCCAACTGACTGGAGCTACTCTTTTGGGGAAGAATTTGTCCCAAGTTTTATGAAGTATTTCGTAGGCCTCTTTTTCTTTTCCAGGTTTCGCTCGAACGAGTAGACTACCATAATCGGATTCTCTGGTAGCTTCAATTGAAATAGTCGTGGGTAATGGAAAGCGAAGACTAGCAGCATGGAAATCTTCGAGTATACCAACTGGTGTTCGTTTTAGTGAGGGTGAACTTTCATTTAATTTGAAGTGGAAGTTTTGATATGTACTTTTTAGAAGTAATACATTAGCGTATCCTGTAACACTATCTGCTGCCGAATAAAAAATTTTTCCATCCAGAGCATATGCTGGTGAAAGTTGACGACCTTCAATCAGTTTTAATCCCATAGTTTTTATGAAGTCAAAATCGGCATCTATGAGTACCATGTTTTCCTTTTTTGTCGGATCTGAAGGGCTCTGAATTTCTTGAAAGTTGACAGCTCCACTAAAAGGTGTCCAACTCGCTAGACTTACCGAAGAGATGTGTGAACTGCTGAGTAAGGTGTTTTTGAAGCTTTTAACTTTTCCTCCCCATTCTTGGTTTTGTAGTAGCAGCAAACCCTTAGGATTGTACCCAAGGTCTTTGTTATCGATGTACTGTAGTTGCTCTTTAAAGGTTAGCATGCACATGCACAATACTGCAGTAATGGCAAACTGTACTCCTATTAGCGTACGTGTAAACCCTAGGTTGATCGATATATTGTGTACAGCGTATTGTTTTTTAAGTCCACTATATATTTTTGATTGGGAAGATAAAAAGGCAGGGATGCTACTGAGTATTATGCCTATTGCCAACCAGATACAAAAAGCAGTTAACATAGGTGATAAAGAAGTATATTTATACGTCAATGATTGTCCTAAATAGTTTTCGAAGTGCGGTAATATTGTTAAATAGCCTATAAATGCGATGAAGAACGAAATAGTGAAGATCAAAATACTTTCTGTAGCAATGTGCATCGCGACTTGTTTCTTGTCGGCACCTAGCACCCTACGAACACCAAACTCTTGTGTGCGCTTTAAGGTATGTGCCAGTGTTAGGTTGATGTAATTGATTGAAATAAGGATGATGATGATGATCCCGATACCCATTAAAATGTACAAATTGGTCATAGGACTTTTCCAGCCAGTGTCAGATTTTAAATGAATGTCTTTGATAGAGCGGAGTTCGATGACACGCTTGTAGTTGGATAATGGGCCTTGTTGGCTTGCATACCATTGGTTTATTTTTTGAGTAATTAAAGCTGTATCAGTACCTGATTTCGTCAGGATGTACTGTCCATGCAAATCTCCTCCTTGTCCAGGTTGGAATACGTTAGGCTTGGGATTTATCAGGATTGCATCAACGTTCAGATGACTGTTTTTAGGTATTTCTTTTATGATTGCACTGATAACATAGGGCTCGGAGTCGCCATGCTCTGGGATATTATAGAAAATTTTGCCAATTACATCTGCTTTGTTAAAATACTGCTGGTGCACCTCTTGCGATATCGCAATATTCTTGAATTGAGAGTAAGTGTGTTTGGGGTTGCCTTCCGTAGCCTGAATGTCAAATAAATTGAAAAAATTGATATCACATTCTAATATACTGAGTTCGACTCTACGGTCATAAACTGAATCTAACATAAGTTTAGAATAGCTTTTCTGAACTAACGAGGCTCCTTGTACTTCTGGAATGACATTGCTTAATGCTTGACCAAGTCCAGCTGGAGCTCGGTCCAGTCGATTGATAGAAGGGTTATCTAAGGAATGGTCTGCTAATTGCAGTCTGTAAAGATTGTCAGCATGTTTCCAATGTTTATCATAGGATAATTGATCGATTACAGTAGAACTGATGAGAAGGATGACCAGTAACCCTACAGAAAGCCCAATTAGATTACTGATTGTGTAGCTTGGCTGTAGCCTTATGTTGCGCCAAGCTGTTCTAAAATAATGTCTTATCATATCCATCTATGTACGTGTTGTTATGAATCAGTGCCTGAAATTTTCCTTATAATGTTGCTGTTTCCATAATGACCTGTCCATCTAACATGCGGATCACACGATCGGAAAACTTAGCATCATGCTCACTATGTGTTACCATAACGATCGTTGTTCCAGCTTCATTCAGCTCTGTTAATAATTGCATCACTTCGTTACCATTATTGGAATCTAAGTTACCCGTAGGCTCATCGGCAAGAATTAGTTTTGGATTATTGACAACAGCCCGAGCCACTGCAACACGTTGCTGCTGACCTCCAGACAGTTGTTGAGGGAAGTGATTGCGTCGATGCATGATCTGTACTTTCTCCAGCACCTCTTCAACACGACGTTTACGCTCTGCTGCAGGAACATTGGTATAAACTAGAGGAAGTTCTACATTTTCAAATACCGTCAATTCATCGATCAGATTAAAACTCTGAAAGACAAAACCAATATTATGCTTACGTAAATCCGAACGGCCACGTTCTTTGAATTTAGCGACTTCAATTTCATTAAATAAGTAGCTACCTTCATCCAAATCATCCAGAAGCCCGATAATATTGAGCAATGTAGATTTACCACATCCAGAGGGTCCCATGACGGCAACAAATTCCCCCTCCTTAACATGGATATTCAAATTGTTGAGTGCCACGGTCTCTACTTCTTCTGTACGATAGTACTTTTGAAGGTTACTGATTTTGATCATATTTTTTGTGCTCATATCTTTATGTATTGTTTGTAATTGTTCTATTTTATTATTGATCTCTTAATGAGTTTGTAGGGTTAGATAATGCCGCCTTTAAAGCTTGGCCTGAAATCGTTATGATGGCGATAACAAGTGCAAGTGCTCCACTGAGTAAAAATACTAGCCAGGAGATATCAATGCGATAACCATAATTACCTAACCATTGATTCATCATGTACCAAGCGATCGGAAAAGCGATCAGGCAAGATAGAAAGATGAGTATAATGAATTCACGATTGAGCATATTGATCAGTCGCGTAACAGATGCTCCCAATACTTTTCGAATACCAATTTCTTTTGATCGCTGTGCTGTTGCAAAAGCTGACAGCCCAAATAGACCTAGGCAAGAGATGATAATAGAAAGGATGGAAAACACTGAGGCTAGTTTTTGAATAAACAGTTCAGATTGAAATGTATTATTAAAAGAATCATCTAAAAACCGATATTCAAAAGGATAAGAGGGATTATATTTTTTAATAATTTTTTCAATTTGCTGAATAACGACCGGAAAATCAACACCATTTTTAGTTTTAATATTTAAGATTCCATTAGATGCAGAAAAAGGAATAAAAATAAGTGGCATTGGCGATGAATAGACACTGTTATAAAGAAAGTTTTTAACAACACCCGCTATTCGAAAGGATTCTGTTCCATAGGTAATCGTACTTCCTGCAACCATTCCATCTTTTTTGATCATTTTTGCGAGAGTCTCATTTACGATAATAGATGTACTATCTCCTAAAAAGTGTGGATTAAAGTTACGTCCATCGATCATTTTCATGTCCATGCTTGGAATAAAACCATCATCAGTTCGCAACATACTAATTAGAATACTGGATTTGGGATCTTTCCCTTCCCATTCAAAGCCACTTGAATTGCTGCCGATATTTAAAACACTCATATCGCTAAGCCCTAAATGTTCAATATTTCCTGTAGCTTTTAACTGATCTTTTATTAAATCAATATGTTTAGATAAATCACCTTGGAGATTGGTGGTAATGACTTGACTGCGATTATAACCTAAATCTCGACCTTTAGCATGGTTTATCTGTTGATAAATGATAATCGTACTTATAATAAGAACAATTGATGCGGTATATTGCAAAACTACCAATCCTTTTCGAATGAAAATTGACGCACCAGCTTTCTGCTTGTGTCCTTTTAACGTCGAAATAGGATTGAATGACGAAAGATAAAATGCAGGATAACTTCCAGCAAATATGCCACATGATAATACAATAGTGAGTAAAAATAATAGATGGTTTGTACTCAATAGATTTACTTCGAGTTTTTGATTGATAATACTATTAAATGGTCCAATGGAGATGTAAACAAACAGAATCGCCAATAGTGCAGAAAGAAAGGCGAAAATCAAAGATTCTCCTAAAAATTGTGTAATTAGAGAATTTTTAGTAGCTCCAACCACTTTGCGCATACCAACTTCTTTGGCTCTTTTTTCCGATCTGGCTGTAGCCAGGTTCATGAAATTGATACAGGCGATTAGTAACACGATGCCAGCGACAAAACTAAATAGTTTAACATTTTTAATTCTTCCCTCTTTTTCGTTCCCATTTTGATCGAATGCATTGTAAAGACGCCAGCGGTTCATCGGATAAAGGAAGTTCTTAGAAAATGTTACTTGACCATTTGTTTTATTTTTAACAAAGTCTAGTAGCTTAGCATTGATCTGATTAACATCGGCATTTTTCTCAAGCTGGATCAAGGTCATGATGCTGTTGTTTCCCCATTCTTTTAACGCTTCTTGTCCGGTCTCAAATTTTTTGAAAGGAATCATCCAATTAAATTTCAGACTGCTATTATTCGGGAAATCTTGTACTATACCAGAAACAATGTATGATTCGTTATTCCCGATACGAACAGACTTTCCAAGTGCGGGTTCATTACCAAATAATAGCTTCGCACCATCCACACTGAGAATAATATTATTGGGCTCTTTTAATGCTTCGGAACGATTGCCCTGCAGAAAATTTATTGATAATAAATCGAGAATTTCGGGTTCGGCATGATAACCATTTAGATAGAGATTATTCTCCCCATTTGAAAACAATAGGGAATTATTCGAACCGACTCTTACTGCATGTTTTATACCAGGAATTTCTTTTTCTATGGCTTGGCTTAAAGGGCCTGGAGTTGATTCAAATACAAAGGTAGCACCGTCATAAGTCTGTTTAGATTTAACAACATATATGTCATTTATGTTCGTAAAGTTCTTATTATAATTTACCTCGTTTTCTACCCATAGAAAAATTAAAGCTGCTGCCGTAATTCCAATAGCAAGCCCAAAAATATTAAGAAAGCTGTAGCTTTTGGTTTTCCAAAGGTTACGAAAGGTGGCTTTTATAAAATTCTTAACCATATCTTTAAGTATTGTTTGTAATTATTCATTTCTTAATGAGTTTATTGGGTTTGCTTTTGCGGCTTTCATAGAAATTTTAGCGATGGTAATAAAGGCTAATATCATAGTTATGGCGGCGGTAAGTAAAAATACCCAATAATTTATACTCGTTCTATAAATGTAATTTTCTAACCATTTAGATAGAATTAACCATGAAATAGGAAAAGCAATGAGGAAGGAAATTCCGATTAAGAGGAAGTAATCCTTAACAATAATCAATAAAATATTATTTACTGTTGCTCCTAATGTTTTTCGAATTCCAATTTCTTTTACTTTAAGCTCCGTTGTAAAAACAATCATCCCTGCTAGCCCCATACATGAAAGAATGATAGCGATAATCGTTAATATGGATATTAATTTACCACTAACAAGATCTGTTTTATAAAGCTTATCAAAGGATTCATCTAAGAAGTTGTACTGAAATGTATAGTCTGGGTTGTACTTTGCCCAAAGTCGTTGCACTGCAGCGACTGCTTTTTGAGTCTCGTTTGGAGAGGCTTTTACATACATACCACCTAATGCAAAGCCATTCCCCAAGAAAAACACACATGGCTTTATAGCTGTTTTTAAATCAGTAAAATTAAAATCTTTCATCACTGCTGCGATGATCATATTCTTGCCATATAGTTCAATGCTCTTTCCAATAGGATCTTTTATCCCCATTTGCTGAATAGCAGATTCATTTAGATAGACATAGTTACTATCCGAGGCTGTTCCTGTGAATCCTTTTCCATCAACTAGTGGAATGCCCATTACCTTAGTGAAGTTGCGATCAATTCCCACCTGAGTAATAAAGAAGTTGGTTTGATTAGCTGTTTTTCCTTTCCAGCTAATATCAGCAGTTTCCGACCCAAAATTAGTTAAATCGCTACTAGCGGCAGTGACACCTAAAATCCCAGATTCCTTTTCTAAGTCATTGCGGACTGCTTCATAATGGGGAAGGAAGTTTTTTTGTTCAAATAAGAAAACATTTTCTTTATCGTATCCGAGATCTTTTTTTCTCATAAATTGTATTTGTTTTTCAAATACAATACTGCCAATAATGAGCATAACAGTGCTTGTTATTTGCACGACGATTAATGTTTTACGAATAATGCTTTTTCCAGATTTAGATGGATCGCTAGACTTAAGTAAACCTGAAAGTTTTTGACTTGAAAATAATGTAGCTGGATATATACCCGCTAATAAAATTGAGGTGATAAAAGTTATAAGAATAACAAAATAGAGTTCAATCGATCTGAATGAAAAGTGCAGTTGCTTCTCTGCTAATTGATTAAAAAATGGCATCAATAAGTAAGCAATTAGGATCGCCGAAAACATTGAAATTGCAAATACGATGATTGCTTCAAATATATATTGGAAAAATAAATGTTTTTTAGAAGCGCCAATTATTTTTTTAAGACCGATCTCCTTGCTTCTTTTCGTTGCTTTAGCGGTGACCAAATTAACATAATTAACACATGCAATACTTAGGATAGCTAAGCCCAATATTAAAAAAGTATATACTAATAGAATTCTTTTACCTTCACCCGTCGGGCTGTATAATGTTAAATTTTGAATGTTCTGCAGACGATATTCAAATTTATTATATAAACCGCCTTGCGCATTTTCATCATCAGTTCCGAATTTGCTTTTCTGAATTGTAGTTAATTGTTTGGAGATATCCTTTGCTTCAGTATTAGAATTTAATAGAATAAATGTAGTGGTTTGGAAATTACCCCATTCGCTTTCAAAATCTTTACCTTTAATTCTTCTTAATAAATTATAGGGTAGGATGAAGCTGCCCTTAAGGGAGCTATTCTCAGGGAAATCTTTAATAACTCCAGAAACGTTGAATGCTTCATCTCCTGTTTTTAGAATCCAATCCAATTCTAATTGAATAGATTGTCCAATAGGATCTATATTCTTAAATAGTTTTTTTGCTAATGTTTCTGTAATGATAATTGAATGATCTGATGGAAATAAATTTTGATCATTCTGAAGATCAATATTAGGAGTGAAGATTTCTATGAAAGAATTATCAGCAAATATACCCTCCTCATTAAATTGACCAAGTGTCGTTCTAAAGGAAGTGAATGCTGATTTCTGTATTCTACAGATTTCTTCAATACCTGTAATATCTGTCTTAATGTGATTTGCAATTACAGCAGGACTTGAATATGTGAATTTATCTAAATCTTTATCGAAACGGGCAACGAGTTGATAGGTTCGGTCAGATTTTTTAAAACTTCTGTTATAGGTAACTTCATCTGTAATCCATAAAGCGATCAAAATAACAGCAACTAAGCTTATGGTTAATCCAAATATTAATAAAATCGTGGATTTCTTATCCTTCATTAAGGACCTGATTCCGAATTTAAAATTTTGTATAATCATAATTTTTTCTTCTAAAATTTGAAGATCGCTGCTGAGGAACTCCAACAATTTATAGCAGGAGTTCCAATTACAGTTTCTATTTTTTAATATTTAACTCCTGTACTTTATCATAAGTCTCATAGCTGGATACAATTACTTTATCACCAGGTTGTAAGCCTTTAATGACTTCATAATATTCAGGATTCTGTCTTCCCAGTTGAATATCCACACGGTAAGCAGTATTTCCATTTTTATCCAGTTTAAAGATCCAATTACCACCGGTCTGCTGATAAAATCCTCCTTTTGCAAGTAATATTGCTTTGGTCTCGTCACTCAAAGCCAATCTGATCTGTAAAGTCTGCCCCCTACGGATACCCTTAGGAACCTCATTGATAAATTCCATATCGACCTGAAACCGTCCATTTGTTACTTGCGTATATACTTTTTTGATTCTTAACTTATATGCTTTATCACCAATCGTGAATTCACCTTGAAGATCCGGGAAAATTCGATTGATATAATGCTCGTCAATATCCGCACGAACCTTAAACCCCGTAAGTACGTCGATCTGTCCAAGACGTTCACCTGCATTTTTATTTTGTCCAATCTCAGCGTCAAATGATGTTAATTGACCATCTACAGGAGAACGAACGATCAAATCACCGATTTTTCTCTTCATCAATTCAAGAGCACTTTGTGTACGTTGATACGTTTCTTTATCCTGATGCGCTTTTTGATTGGTCGAAACCTCATCCTGTTTTAGGATTTGTTTTGTTAAGTTAACCCGTTCTTTTTGGTAGTTATATTCATTTTTTGATTTTTCAAATTCTTGTGATCCTATCGCTTTTTCATTCAATAATTTTTTATTTAATTGATATACACGTTCAGCCTCTTTATAAGCCTGTTCTACATCTGCCATCTGGTTACGGTTATTGATCGAAACCTGTTGTGCATTGGTTTGGGCAATCTGTGATTGTGTCAAGAGGTTTAAAACCTGTGTTTCCTGTTGAATAAGAGTAAGCTCCTGATCGGTATTGGACAACCGCATGATTGGATCTCCCTTTTTTAAGGTCGCACCATCTTCTACATATTTTTCCTCCACACGGCCTCCAACAGAAGCATCTAAATAAATACTGCTAATAGGAAGAACAGATCCATTGATTGGAATGAATTCCTGAAAATTGTCTTTTTTAATCTCAACGATGGAAATACGATCTGCTTCTACATTCAACTTGCTGTTACCGCTTGTAAAATAAAAGCTTGCGGCTATAAGGCCGACCAAACCTGTAATTCCGACTAAGGTTAATATGCGTTTGTTATTCCACTTCTTCTTTTCTAAAGGTCTGTCCATAATACGTTTCAATTTTGTTATTATCTATGAAAGATGTGCCATAAATGTAATGTGTTGATATTCATAATATTATTATCTTTTAGCTGTTTGTTTAGTGTTCGTAATCGAACACTTATTGTTCGGCTACGTACAACTTGATAATTGAGCCGTTTTTTTTCATATAAAATGAGTCTATTATTGAAGTGTTCGCTTTCGAACACCTGAATGTACGAAGATGAACATATATGATTACTGGTTATTGTTATTTGGTTGATAATTAGCGATTTGTTTGTTTGGCATGGCCTGTGGTTAAAGATTTGGAAAATATGAAATATGAAACGAATCTTTATATACGGTTTGTGTTTTCTTTATAGCTTGACTTTTGTCCGTGCGCAAGTTCAACAGCGCTCGTTGAATGAATGCATACAGTTGGCTATAAAAGCAAATCCGGCTTTAATGCAGAACGAACTAGATGTAAGAAGGGCGGACATTAATTTGAAACAGGCAAAAGCAAATCGACTGCCAGATGTCAATGCAGGTTTAAATCATGGTTTTAGTACTGGACGTATTCTGGATAAGGCTGTGAATCAATACACAACTACAAACAACTCTTCGGGAGGAGCTTCTTTAGGAGTAAATGTTCCTGTGTTTAACGGATTTCGAATTTTGCATGATGTACGTATGAAAGCTGATGCAAAAACTGCCAGCAAGTTGGAATTCGATTCGAGAATAAATACGCTTAAACTGGATGTGATCGAATCGTTTATTCAGATTTTGACGGCTCAAGATGTATTGAAACAGTCCGAATTGCAAACTGAGGTGACCAGGGAACAGGTGCGTAGGGCAGAAGTACTTCATAAAGAAGGTGCAATTGCACCGGGAGATTATTTTGATCTGAAAGGACAATTGGCGAATGATATCAATGCGATTGAAAATAATAAACAGATTTTGTATGTCAATAGACTGAGGTTATCTACTTTATTGAATGTAGATGAAACAAGTCTGGGCGAGTTGAAAGCAATCGAATTTAAACAGGATGCCGAAATTAAAACTGCAGCGCAATTGTTTGATGCTGCAAGTGAGAATTTGCCAATTATACCAGCACTGGATTGGCGGATCAAGGCTGCTGAACGCAATATTAAAGTGGTGAAATCAAATTATTGGCCATCCTTGTCTTTCAGTGCAGGTTTATCTACAAATTATTCAAACGGTGCTGATTTTGGTTATTTTAAGCAATTCAACAATAATTTAGGGAAGTCAATTGGACTCAATTTAAACATTCCGATCTTCAATCATCTCGCTGTATATAATCAAGTGAAATTGGCTAAATTAGATTTGGAATCTGCCAAATTTCAAAAAGATGTTAGTCTCAATGAATTACGTACCGAGACTGCTAAGGCTGTTTTTAATTTGAAAAATGTCAGTAATAACATCGTTCAATTGCAAGAACAGCAACAAAGTTATTCGGAATCATTTCGTATTGCACAGGTACATTTTGAGGCAGGAAATAGCAATTCCGTACTGTTCTTAACAGCAAAGAATAAATTGGACAGTAGTCAGATTCAGTTGCTTGTCAAGCAATATGAATGGTTGCTTCAAAAATATATCAATGATTATTATGCAGGCTCGTTGAATTTATAGTTATCTTAGTATCTGAATAAAAGCATGCATGAGTATTCTTTTATAATTATGAACAATAAATTACTCATGATAACCTCATTGCTAGTGCAGAACAAATTATTTTAATGAAAAAGTCAGCAGTTTTAGTCGTCGATGATGACCATGATTTATTAACAGCAGCACGTATATTACTCAAGCCCAAAGTGAGCCATGTGCAAGTAGAATCTAATCCAGAAAATCTCATGGGACATCTGGATAAGATGTCTTACGATCTGGTTTTACTGGATATGAATTTTAAAAGTACAATCAATACGGGTAATGAAGGATTGTTCTGGTTGTCACGGATAAAAGAAAAATATCCAAATATTCGGGTTATCATGATTACAGCGTATGGAGCTGTTGACCTAGCCGTGAAATCGCTCAAACAGGGAGCTTCAGATTTCGTGGTAAAACCATGGATTAACGAACATCTATTGGCTACAATAGAAAGTGCGCTGACAGAAAATAAAAATCAAGACAAAAAAGTTAAAAATTCGCTTTTAACGTTGGACGGTGTTCCCGATTTAATTGGGCAGTCGGTCGTAATGGATGAGTTGCAATATAAGTTAGAGAAGATTGCTCCGACAGATGCAAACATATTGATTTTAGGAGAAAATGGTACTGGAAAGGATCTGATCGCACAGGCCATTCAGAAACGTTCACTTCGTGCCAATGATGTCTATGTGAAAGTAGACGTAGGCTCTTTAACGGAAAGTTTGTTTGAAAGCGAATTATTTGGATATAAAAAGGGAGCTTTTACGGATGCACGGGAGGATCGTCAAGGTCGGTTTGAAGCGGCCAATGGAGGGACTTTGTTTTTGGATGAAATTGGAAATATCTCGCTGCAGCAACAGTCTAAATTATTGACCGTCCTTCAAAATCGTTATGTGACGCCATTAGGATCACATCAGATGATTCCTGTCGATATCCGCCTCATAACAGCTACAAATGCAGGATTGAAAGTACTAGCTGATGAAAATAGATTCCGAAAAGATCTGATTTACCGGATCAATACCGTAGAAATACAGGTTCCACCTTTACGACATAGGGGACATGATATTCAGCTTCTCGCAGAACATTTTTTAAACGTTTATGCTAAGAAATATAATAAACGGATTGACGGATTTGAAGCAGATGCCATAAAAAAACTCTTTTCTTATCATTTTCCGGGTAATGTGCGAGAATTACAATACAGCATTGAACGCGCGGTGATTATGGCCGACCAAGCGAGTATTAGCGGTAACGATATCTTTTTTTCCCCAATTGAGCAACAGCCCGAAGAAAGTTCATTTGACACGAGCATTGCTGGTACAAATTTGGAAGAATTAGAAAGAAAAGCGATTAAAGCGGCGATAGACCGATTTAATGGAAATATAAGTAAAGCTGCAAAGGAGTTGGGACTGACACGGGCAGCCTTATACAGAAGATTGGAAAAATATGATATCTAAAGAATGAAAGGTAATCGATTCTTTAATCTAGTTAAATTACTGATTTTGTTGGCAGGATGTGTGATCGATGCCTTTCTGGTGTTTAAGGGTTTTTATACCTATGCTGTTTTGATTTTTATTCTGCTTGCCTGCTTAGCTTACAGCGTCTATCAGCAAATCCACTTTTTATCGCAGCAAGTGGTCGAGTTTTCCGAGGCGGTGAAATACCATGATTTTACACGTAGATTCGTTGTTAAAAATGCGAAATCAACGGAAGGTAGACTTTTTACCTCTTTTAATCAGATTAACGACACCTATAAGGAGATCAGCATGGATAAGGAGATCCAGCATCAATATCTCGATAAGGTTATTAATATGCTAAATTCGGCTATTATTTTCTATCAATTGGATAGCGGAAAAGTGATGTGGGTAAATGATGCTTTTAAGCAATTGTTTCATATGCCACATTTAGGAAATATTTCTGCCCTAAAGAAAAAACACGAAGAATTGTACGAAAAGACCATGCGTTTGGATGTTGGACAGCAACAAATGGAATCTGTACAGTCAAAAAAAGGAAAGATAAAGTTGCTTATTCAGAGTTCTAGCTTTGAAACACAAGACGCGGTCTTTCGGATTGTCGTCTATCAAAACATCAATGAAGCGATGGATGAGACCGAAACGAAAGCCTGGCAAAAGCTTTTAAGGGTGTTGACGCATGAAATCATGAATTCAATTGCTCCGATCAGTTCGCTAGCAGAGACTTTAAACGGAAGGCTAAATCATTTCAGAGGACAGGAAGATATAGAGGATTTAAAAGTAGGAATTTCGACCATCCAACGCAGAAGTCAGGGACTTTTGCATTTTGCTAAAAGTTACAGGATGATCAATAAGGTCGACGAACCTTCGCTGGTTCCCATTTCTGCAGCACAGCTTTTTGAACATATTTACCAATTATTGGAACCAACAATTCTTCAAAAGAATGTGGATGTAGATATTATTTTGAAGAATACCCGCTTGATTCTTCACGCTGATGTTAATCTGATTGAACAGGTTATCATCAATTTGATGTTAAATGCTATTGATGCCGTTAAATTAAATGACAACCCTTATATCAGTCTTTCTGCCATAGAAGCCGATGGTAAGATACAGGTGAGGATTGAAGATAATGGAATTGGTATACCCAGTGATCTGCAAGAACAAATTTTTACACCATTTTTTACAACAAAGAAAACCGGTACAGGTGTTGGCTTGACCTTGAGCAAGCAGATTATGCTGCTGCACAAAGGGACGATTTTTGTTAATAGTGAAGAAGGAAAAGGAAGTGTTTTTATCTTACAGTTTTAGATCATTCCTTGCTATTGACTTATTTTATTGCTAACAATTCTACGCTGGTTAGCCCTATACTTCTGTGTTTTATCATCAGCTATTCACGAATGTTCCATGTGAAATATTTCCTGTTTTATACTTTTTTAGAGAAATGAAGGTAGATCATGTTGTTTCTTAATAGGAAATATGTATAGACCTTATTGTTATTTTCTAAAGGATTTATAGAGCTTTTATAGAGGTTTGATAGGGGGTTCATAGAGGTAAAGCTCTATAAACCCTCTATTAATGCTAAGTAAAATGAGTATAAACGCTGAAGAAATATCCAATAAGCTACACAGGTGATCCAAATATGTATAACTCTATGTACATTTGTCCTCGAAATGCAGTTTTATCTAAAATATTTACGTCATTACTTAATCTCTCATAGCCGTCATGGGACTCATTCACCGTTTGTATATAAATTGGTTGATGAAGTTCTTTATCGAAAACCTACTGTTGAAGAATTGAATGCAGTGCCATTATTCTATAAGAGGGCAGGGAAGAAGGCTATCAAAAAATATTTATTTCTAGAACGTTTGTTGCGGACATTTGCCTTTAGAACCTTTAAATTAAGAGGTAAAATGGTCCAGCAGGATCTTTTAGAATTATTTAGGCAAATAAGAAGTGATGACTTCCCTAGGGTTATTTATTATATTGATACCGATGAGGATTATCTATCTGTATTGGAGGATGTTGATGAACATGCTATTTTAATTATTGAAGAGCCACATGCTTCTAAAAACAATGAAAAATACTGGGACCTACTAAAACAAGCTGAAATGGTAGTCGTGACTATTGATCTTTTCCATTTAGGATTGGTTTTCTTTAAAAAAGGTCAAAGAAAAGAAGATTTTCTCATTCGTTTTTAAGAGAAGAAGTATTTATGAAATTGATCATCACTTATTCGGAAAAGATGATCAATTAACTATTGGTATGTTATTTTAAAATGCTTCGCTAAGAGAAAGGTAGAATCCCGATTGTCTTTTTTCTCCAGGCCGCTGTTCGCCGTAAGCGTAATCAATTCGAATATTACTATTATGTTCTAAGCTGAAAAAATAACGAAAACCTCCTCCATAGGATGGAATAAATCGAGCATTATATTCCTTTGAAAAGACAGATCCCACACCTGTAAACGCTGCTGCTGCAAATCTGGGATGAAACCGGTAACGTAATTCTGCTTGTGATGCCAGATAGTTTTTATCTTTATACCGACCGATATAGTATCCACGCATCATCATATCACCACCTAAATCTCTATAGGCGTAATATGGAATGGTTTTGCCAAAGGTAGATCTATAAATAGCCTGAGCAGCTAATGTTAGTTTGGGATGAAGAGGAAAAAATGCACGCAGATCAGCGTCAAAATTGCCACCTTCGAAATCTTCTTTTGTCCATAGTTTTGGAGCATAAGCTAGCTTAGCTCTTGCGTAATATCCTTGAGTCGTGTAGGATACATTGTTTCTGCTGTCAAAAAGCTGTGAAATACCCAGCAGTAACTGCTGGCCACCTTTTTTTCCTAGTAATAATGCGTCGTCAAAGATACCGTCGATTTCTTTGTCCCTAAATTGTACATAATCATATTGTATATTGACACCAGCGTAATATTTGGAAGCAATTCTTTTTTCTATCTCTAATTTAGCACGAAAAAGTTTCTGACTGATGAGATCTTCATCCGCTTTTTTTGTATCCATACCTATACCATAGTAATTCGAGGGCCAATTGCGGTATCGGAGCTCTGAAATAATGTGATAATCATTATTATCTGTCCAAATATCAGCTTGTAATTTAATATTGGATTGTTTTTTAGTTGTATAGGTACCCATTAATAAAATGTTTGATGACCTAATACTTGAATCTTTTTTGTTAAAATAGAAATTGTAATTGCTGGCGATTCCATATTCAGCACCTGTCTCTTGCGCATATCCCAAAGCCGGCAATACCATGAATACGCCCGATCTTGTTGAGTCCTTTGAGGTCGAAAAAACTTTTTTCGTAACTTTTTCTATTATATTTTGAGCTTTTACAATATGTGTATCGGTGATGAAAACAATGAATAGTATTGAAACTAGTATTTCGATCACTTTACGCTGATCTCGATTTTGCATGGCCAAACTTAGATAAATTTGTTTTATTTACAATTTTAATTGCGTCATATAGATAACAAATTTATCGATTAACATTTATTTTTTAGGCTTTATGATGGAAGCTCTGTTCTGGATCTCGATCTGTCAAGGATAATAATCTAGCCTATGCAATACTGAATTTTGCACCCGTGTTATTAATTGTCTTATTTCGCTTGAAATTTATTTATCTGCGTATCAGTAGTGTTGTGAAAAAGTAGCGTTTTTTTTAAAAAAATATTTTTGTAATGTGGGTTTAGTGTATATCTTTGCATCAGCAAACAAGGAAATAGCGATGCTAACACAGAAAGTTTGATAGTTCTTTTAAGAGTGAAAAAAAATAAAAAAAAAGCTTGCAAGTGTCAAAATTAAAATAGATATTTGCACTCGCTAAACAAAAGAAATTGAGTTTAGAGATTAGAAAGAAAGCTTTTAAATAAAGACGCCTCTTTAGCTCAGCTGGTAGAGCAACTGACTTGTAATCAGTAGGTCATTGGTTCGATTCCGATAAGAGGCTCAAACATAACTTTATAGTTATGGGGGGGTTCCAGAGCGGTCAAATGGGACGGACTGTAAATCCGTTACTTCGGTTTCGAAGGTTCGAATCCTTCTCCCCCCACACTAAACAGTTTGCGTACTGTTGGTAGGTGAAAATCTAAATAAAACGCAAACAAAGCGGAAGTAGCTCAGTTGGTAGAGCGATAGCCTTCCAAGCTATAGGTCGCGAGTTCGAACCTCGTCTTCCGCTCAAATTTTTAAGTATTGATTTTTAGTCTCTGTCTTCTTTGATAATATTATATCTAAAGGTGGAGGCATTAATCTGTAAACAGGATTTTCGAAAAGCCGAAGTAGCTCAGGGGTAGAGCACTTCCTTGGTAAGGAAGAGGTCGTGGGTTCAAATCCCATCTTTGGCTCGTACAACATTGTATAACAAGTATAGAAATATTTATAATTACTAATTCGCATAAACATGGCAAAAGAGAAATTTGACCGTAGTAAACCACACTTAAACATTGGTACAATCGGTCACGTTGACCACGGTAAAACTACTACAACTGCAGCTATTACTAAAGTATTAGCAGACGCAGGTTTATCAGAAGCTCGTTCATTTGATTCAATTGACTCTGCTCCTGAAGAAAAAGAGCGTGGTATCACGATCAACACTGCACACGTTGAGTATTCAACAGCTAACCGTCACTATGCACACGTTGACTGTCCAGGTCACGCCGATTATGTGAAAAACATGGTTACTGGTGCTGCTCAAATGGATGGCGCTATCATCGTAGTTGCTGCTACTGATGGTCCTATGCCTCAAACACGTGAGCACATCTTATTAGGTCGTCAAGTAGGTATCCCTGCTTTAGTTGTTTTCTTAAACAAAACTGACTTAGTAGATGATGAAGAATTATTAGATTTAGTTGAAATGGAAGTTCGTGAATTATTATCATTCTACGATTATCCAGGAGATGATGTTCCAGTAATTAAAGGTTCTGCTTTAGGTGCTCTTAACGGTGAGCCTGAGTGGGTTGCTAAAATTATGGAATTAATGGATGCTGTTGATAACTACATTCCAATTCCTCCACGTTTAACTGAATTACCTTTCTTAATGCCAGTAGAGGATGTATTCTCGATCACAGGTCGTGGTACTGTTGCTACAGGTCGTATTGAAAGAGGTGTAATCAACTCTGGAGATCCAGTTGAAATCTTAGGTATGGGTGCTGAGAACTTAAAATCTACAGTAACTGGTGTTGAGATGTTCCGTAAAATTTTAGATTACGGTGAAGCTGGTGATAACGTAGGTTTATTGTTACGTGGTATTGAGAAAACTGATATCAAACGTGGTATGGTTATCTGTAAACCAGGATCAGTAACTCCTCACGATTATTTCAAAGCTGAGGTTTACGTTTTATCAAAAGCTGAAGGTGGTCGTCACACACCATTCTTTAACAAATACCGTCCTCAATTCTATTTCCGTACAACAGATGTAACTGGTGAGATTTCATTAGCTGAAGGTACTGAGATGGTAATGCCAGGTGATAACGTTACGATCACTGTTAAATTGATCTCTCCTATCGCTATGGAAAAAGGTCTACGTTTCGCTATCCGTGAAGGTGGTAGAACTGTAGGTGCTGGTCAGGTAACTGAAATTTTATAGTCTTTTAAGATTCTAAAATCACATATAATAAGCTAATCAGTTCATACTGATTAGCTTATTTTTTCAGTCCAGATTATTGATTAAAAAACAATAAAAAAAGATTAAAAAAATTTGCAGGGAATAGTTTAAAACACTATATTTGCATCATCAAAATAAGATAATACACGGGAATAGTTCAACGGTAGAATAGAGGTCTCCAAAACCTTTGATCAGGGTTCGAATCCTTGTTCCCGTGCTTAATAAATAAACTGAAAATGGCAAAAGTACTTGATTTTTTTAAAGACTCTTATGTCGAAATTACAGAGAAGGTTACTTGGCCTACTTGGGGTCAATTACAAAACTCCGCTGTAATTGTACTTGTTGCTTCTGTTATAATAGCGTTATTGGTTTTTGTAATGGATAAAGCTTCAAGTAACGTATTAGAGTTATTGTACGGTATTGCTTCTTAATTTCATCAAACATTATTTATGGCAGATCAAAGTTTAAAATGGTACGTAGTTCGTGCAGTGAGTGGTAAGGAGAAGAAGGTAAAGCAATATATCGATGCCGAAGTTAGCCGTTTAGGAATTGAGCATTTGATTACTCAAGTGTTGATTCCGATGGAGAAGTACTATTTGATGCGTGATGGAAAGAAAGTGGCTAAAGAGCGTAACTACTATCCTGGATACGTTTTGCTAGAAGCTGCTTTAGATGGTGAGTTGGAACACATTATAAAAGGAGTTAATAGTGTCATTGGATTTTTAGGGGATAAAGCAGGTAATGCTATTCCGTTACGCCAAGCTGAGGTTAATCGTATTCTAGGTAAAGTAGATGAGATGGCTGAGCAGGGTGAGACAATTAATGTACCATATTACGTTGGTGAGACAGTTAAAGTGAATGATGGTCCATTTAATGGTTTCACAGGTGAGATCGAAGAAGTTCATGAAGATAAGAAAAAACTGATTGTAATGGTGAAAGTTTTCGGAAGAAAAACACCATTGGAATTAAACTACATGCAAGTAGAAAAAGAATAATAAAAAGAGCAAAGTACAACTTTGCTCTTTTTATGTTAAAATAAATTTGCAAATAGATTTAATTCTATATATCTTTGCACCTCATTTGGTGGTTAAACGCAAGTTAATAACCAGGTGAAATAATAAATGTTACGTTATTTGCTTCCAACTTACTAACAAACATTTAATAATTTAATTCAAAACAAGATGGCAAAAGAAGTCAGTGCGTTAGTAAAATTACAAGTTAAGGGCGGAGCTGCGAATCCATCTCCACCAGTAGGGCCTGCTTTAGGTGCTAAAGGTGTGAACATTATGGATTTCTGTAAACAGTTCAACGCTCGTACGCAAGACAAACCAGGAAAAGTATTGCCTGTTGTCATTACAGTTTACGCTGATAAATCTTTTGATTTTATCATTAAAACTCCACCAGTTGCTATTCAATTGAAAGAAACTGCGGGTTTAAAAAGCGGTTCAGGTGAGCCTAACCGTAAAAAAGTAGCTTCAGTTACTTGGGAACAAGTAGAAGTTATTGCTAAAGATAAAATGGTAGATTTAAACGCGTTTACTTTAGATGCTGCTATGAGAATGGTAGCTGGGACAGCACGTAGTATGGGTATTACTGTATCAGGTAATGCTCCTTGGAACAATTAATTAAGAAATCAATTTAAGAAAAGTGGCTAGATTAACAAAAAATCAAAAAGCGGCACTATCCAAAATTGAAGCTGGTAAAGCATACTCTTTAAAAGAAGCTGCGGCTTTAGTTAAAGAAATCTCATTGACCAAATTCGATGCTTCTGTGGATATCGACGTTCGTTTAGGCGTAGATCCCCGTAAAGCAAATCAAATGGTTCGTGGTATTGCAACTTTACCTCACGGAACTGGTAAAACTGTACGTGTTTTAGTTTTATGTACTCCTGATAAGGAAGAAGAAGCTAAAGCAGCAGGTGCTGATTTCGTAGGTTTAGATGAGTATATCAGTAAAATTGAAGGCGGTTGGACTGACGTTGATATCATTATTACAATGCCTAGTGTGATGGCTAAAGTAGGTAAATTGGGTCGTATTTTAGGTCCAAGAAACTTAATGCCAAATCCTAAAACTGGTACTGTAACTACAGAAGTAGGTAAAGCAGTAACAGATGTTAAAGGCGGTAAGATTGATTTCAAAGTTGATAAAACTGGTATCATCCATACTTCAGTTGGTAAAGCGTCGTTCGATGCAGACAAAATTTATGAAAACGCATTAGAGGTATTACAAACTATCTCTCGTTTAAAACCGTCTGCAGCAAAAGGAACATACTTTAAAAGCATTCACATTTCATCAACTATGAGTCCTGGTATTCATATTGAGACTAAATCAGTAGCGGGTATTTAATCATGAGAAAAGAAGAAAAACAAGAAATTGTTCAAGCTTTGGCAGAGCAGATTAAATCTTACGGTAATTTCTATATTACTGACACTTCTGAATTATCGGTAGAGAAAGTGAATGGCATTCGTCGCAAATGTTTCGAAAGTGATATTGAAATTAAAGCTGTTAAAAACACTTTAATCAAAAAAGCATTAATCGAAGCTGGTGTTGATTCAGAAGAGATCTTAGGAGCATTGAAAGGTGCCTCTACAATGATGTTCTCTGAAGTAGCAAATGCTCCAGCGAAATTAATCCAAGCTTTACGTAAAGAAGGTGATAAACCTTTGTTAAAAGCTGCTTATATCCAAGAAACTGCATTTGTAGGTGACAATCAGTTGAAAGCATTAGTGAGTCTTAAATCTAAAAATGAACTCATCGCTGACGTTATCGCTGCATTGGAATCTCCTGCTAAGAATGTTATTTCAGCTCTTCAATCGGGTGGAAATACAATTTCAGGTTTAGTAAAAGCTTTAGAGCAAAGAGGTTAACGAATACTCTTTTATAATAAAACATTCGTACTATTATTAATAACAATTTTTCATAACGACATTCAAAAATTCAAAATAAAATGGCAGATTTAAAACAACTTGCTGAGCAGTTAGTAAACTTGACAGTAAAAGAAGTTAAAGAACTAGCTGATATCTTAAAAGACGAGTACGGTATCGAGCCTGCTGCTGCTGCTGTTGCAGTTGCTGCTGCTCCAGCTGAAGCTGCTGCTGCTGAAGAGAAAACATCTTTCGATGTTATCTTGAAAGAAGCTGGTGGTGCTAAATTAGCTGTAGTTAAATTAGTAAAAGATTTAGCTGGATTAGGCTTGAAAGAAGCTAAAGATTTAGTAGATGGCGCTCCTAAAGAAATCAAAACTGGTGTTTCTAAAGACGAAGCACAAGCGTTGAAACAACAATTAGAAGAAGCTGGAGCTGTTGTTGAGATTAAATAATCTTATCTAACAAGCCCTCAAAAGGTTTAGACTCTGACGTAATTTCGTTAGAGTCTATTCCTATTTATGATATTTGACTACTAGTCTATGTGTGTGCTGAACATAGTCGAGATGTAGTAATAACAGCATAGTTAAGCTCAGTTTTTTTAAAACTAAAATTCATATCCCCTTGGCAAACAATAATATTCAACAAGAAAGAGTAAATTTTGCGACAAGCAGGAAAGTTCTGGAATATCCAGATTTCTTAGATGTGCAATTGCAATCTTTCAAGGAGTTTTTTCAATTAGAAACTACTTCTGACAACCGCCATCAGGAAGGGCTGTTCAAGGTATTCTCGGAAAACTTCCCTATTTCTGATTCTAGAAACATTTTTGTGCTCGAGTTTTTGGATTATTTTATTGATCCTCCTCGCTATGATATACAAGAATGTATCGAACGTGGGTTAACTTATAGCGTTCCTCTAAAGGCGAAGTTAAAGTTATCATGTAATGATGAAGAACACGAAGATTTCGAAACTATTGTACAGGACGTATATTTGGGAACTATCCCATATATGACACCGAAAGGTACTTTCGTGATTAATGGTGCGGAGCGCGTAATCGTATCTCAATTACACCGTTCACCTGGCGTTTTCTTTGGTCAAAGTAGACACACAAATGGTACTAAACTATATTCTGCAAGGGTAATTCCTTTTAAAGGATCTTGGATCGAGTTTGCAACTGACGTTAATAACGTTATGTATGCTTATATCGACCGTAAGAAAAAATTCCCAGTTACTACTTTATTACGTGCTATCGGTTATGATTCGGATAAGGATATCTTAGAATTATTTGATCTTGCTGATGAAGTTAAAGTTAGTAAATCTGGTCTTAAGAAATACGTTGGTCGTCGTTTGGCGGCAAGGGTATTGAAAAAATGGATTGAAGATTTCGTTGATGAGGATACAGGTGAAGTTGTATCTATTGACCGTAATGAGATCATACTTGAACGTGAGACTGTTTTAGAAGAAGATCACATTGATTTGATCATCGACGCTGGAGTAAAATCTATTATTTTAGCGAAAGAAGATGCATCTAACAATGCTGACTATTCAATTATATATAACACATTACAAAAAGATACGTCTAACTCTGAGAAAGAGGCAGTAGAGCACATCTACCGTCAATTACGTAACGCTGAACCACCTGATGAGGAAACTGCTCGTGGTATCATCGACCGTTTATTCTTCTCGGACAAACGTTACGATTTAGGTGATGTTGGTCGTTACCGCATTAACCGTAAATTGAAATTAAATACTCCTGATGAAACGAAGGTATTGACTCGTGAAGATATCATCGCTATCGTGAAGTATTTGATTAACTTAATCAACTCTAAAGCTGAGGTGGATGATATTGACCACTTATCTAACCGTCGTGTACGTACTGTAGGTGAGCAATTATACGCGCAATTTGGAGTAGGTCTTTCTCGTATGGCACGTACTATTCGTGAACGTATGAACATTCGTGATAATGAGGTTTTCACACCGACAGATTTAATTAATGCACGTACGTTATCGTCTGTTATTAATTCTTTCTTTGGTACTAACCAGTTATCACAGTTCATGGATCAAACTAACCCTCTTGCAGAGATCACGCACAAGCGTCGTCTTTCAGCTTTAGGTCCAGGTGGTCTTTCTCGTGAGCGTGCTGGTTTCGAGGTTCGTGACGTTCACTATACGCACTACGGTCGTTTGTGTACAATCGAAACTCCTGAGGGACCAAATATTGGTTTGATTTCTTCATTAGCTGTTCACGCTAAGATTAATAATTTAGGTTTTATCGAAACGCCATACCGTCGTGTTGAAGATGGTCGTGTTGTGGTTGAAGAACCTGTACATTATTTATCTGCTGAGGACGAAGATGAGAAAACAATCGGTCAAGCTAATGCACAATATGATGATAATGGTAATTTTATCGATGCTAAAGTAAAAGCTAGATATTTTGGTGATTTCCCGGTAATCGAACCTACACGTTTGGATTATATGGATGTTGCACCTAACCAAATTACATCTATTGCGGCTTCATTAATTCCTTTCTTGGAGCATGATGATGCCAACCGTGCATTGATGGGATCAAACATGCAGCGTCAAGCTGTTCCAATTTTACGTCCACAAGCACCTATCGTAGGTACTGGTCTAGAAGGCCGTGTTGCGAAAGATTCTCGTACATTAATTAATGCAGAGGGTGATGGTGTGGTTGAGTATGTAGATGCGGATGAGATTAAAATTCGTTACGACCGTACTGATGATGACCGTTTAGTGTCATTTGATGACGACGTGAAAACATATAGATTGATCAAATTCAAGAAAACCAATCAGAATACTTGTATGAACTTAAAACCTATTGTAGGTAAAGGGCAACGTGTGACTAAAGGTCAGGTATTATGTGAAGGTTATGCAACTGAAAATGGTGAATTAGCATTAGGACGTAACTTGAAAGTTGCATTCATGCCTTGGCAAGGATATAACTTTGAGGATGCGATCGTAATTTCTGAGCGTGTAGCAAAAGAAGACTGGTTTACTTCTCTTCATATTGAAGAGTTTGAATTGGAAGTTCGTGATACAAAACGTGGTGAAGAAGAATTAACAGCAGATATCCCTAACGTTTCGGAAGAAGCGACTAAAGACTTAGACGAAAACGGTATCATCCGTATTGGTGCTGAGGTTAATGGTGGTGATATCTTGATTGGTAAAATCACTCCAAAAGGTGAGTCTGATCCTTCTCCAGAAGAGAAATTATTACGTGCAATCTTTGGTGACAAAGCGGGTGACGTTAAAGATGCTTCATTAAAAGCTTCTCCTTCATTGAAAGGTGTTGTTATTGATACGAAGTTGTTTGCACGCGCTAAGAAAATGTCAAAAGAAGTTGAGCGTAAAACATTAGAGAAATTAGAAACAGCGCATGAAAGAGCTGTTAAGATTTTGAAAGAACGTTTAGTAGAGAAATTGTTTACAGTTGTAAATGGTAAAACTGCTCAAGGTATCTATAATGTATATAAAGAATTATTAGTAGCGAAAGGAGCTAAGTTTACACAAAAAATCTTAGCTGAATTAGACTACAATAATATCAACCCTACAGGTTGGACAACTGACGAAGATAAGAATGAAATGATTAAAGCTGCTTTACACTTCTATAACATTAAGTTAAACGAAGAGTTAGGTGCTTTCAAACGTGATAAATTCGCAGTTTCTGTCGGTGATGAATTGCCATCAGGTATCGTTCAAATGGCTAAAGTTTACGTTGCTAAGAAACGTAAATTGAAAGTAGGGGATAAGATGGCTGGTCGTCACGGTAATAAAGGTATTGTTGCACGTATTGTACGTGATGAAGATATGCCTTTCTTAGATGATGGAACACCAGTAGATATCGTGTTAAACCCATTAGGTGTACCTTCTCGTATGAACTTGGGACAGATTTACGAAACTGTTTTAGGTTGGGCTGGTCAAAAATTAGGTGTTAAATTTGCAACTCCTATTTTCGACGGTGCTGAAAAAGAAGAGGTAGAAGACTGGGTAGCTAAAGCTGGTTTACCTGCTTCAGGTAGAACTTACTTGTACAATGGTTTAACGGGTGAGCGTTTTGACCAACCAACTACAGTTGGTGTGATCTATATGTTGAAATTAGGACACATGGTTGATGATAAGATGCACGCTCGTTCGATCGGACCATACTCATTGATTACACAACAACCATTGGGTGGTAAAGCTCAATTCGGGGGTCAGCGTTTTGGTGAGATGGAGGTTTGGGCATTAGAGGCATTTGGTGCATCTAATATCCTACAAGAAATCTTGACTGTGAAATCGGATGATGTTGTTGGTCGTGCGAAAACTTACGAGGCTATCGTAAAAGGAAACAATTTACCAACTCCATCTGTACCAGAATCGTTTAACGTATTGGTACATGAGTTACGTGGTTTAGGTTTAGATATCACATTGGATTAATTAAGCAAAGTGAAGTTTTAGTGATCGCTATGATCACTAAAACTTCTTCATAAAGCTTTAACTTTTGAATAAGTATGTCTTACAAAAAAGATAATAAAATTAAAAGCAACTTTACATCAATTACTGTAAGCTTGGCGTCTCCAGAAACAATTTTAGAGCGTTCAAGTGGTGAAGTTGTAAAACCGGAAACGATTAACTATCGTACCTACAAACCAGAACGTGATGGTTTATTCTGTGAGCGTATCTTTGGTCCTGTAAAGGATTATGAATGTCACTGTGGTAAATACAAACGTATCCGTTACAAAGGTATCGTATGTGACCGTTGTGGTGTTGAAGTTACGGAGAAAAAAGTACGTCGTGAGCGTATGGGACACATTTCATTAGTGGTTCCTGTTGCTCATATCTGGTACTTCCGTTCTCTTCCAAATAAAATTGGTTATTTATTAGGTCTTCCTACCAAGAGACTAGACATGATTATCTACTACGAAAGATATGTAGTTATTCAGGCTGGTATTAAAGAGGATGATGGTATCAACTATATGGACTTCTTGACTGAAGAAGAATATTTAGATATTTTAGATACATTACCGAAAGAAAATCAATATTTAGATGACAACGATCCTCAAAAGTTCGTTGCTAAAATGGGTGCTGAAGCGTTAGAAGAATTATTGAAACGTATTGATTTAGATAAATTATCTTATGATTTGCGTCATCAAGCGGCTAACGAAACTTCTCAACAACGTAAAAATGAGGCTTTAAAGCGTCTTCACGTTGTAGAAGCATTCCGTGGTTCTAGAGATCGTATTGAGAATCGTCCGGAGTGGATGATTGTTAAAATCGTTCCTATTATTCCACCGGAATTGCGTCCATTAGTGCCTTTAGATGGTGGTCGTTTTGCGACTTCAGATTTAAATGATTTATACCGTCGTGTTATTATCCGTAATAACCGTTTGAAACGTTTAATTGAAATCAAAGCGCCAGAAGTAATTTTACGTAATGAAAAACGTATGTTACAAGAGGCTGTAGATTCATTATTCGATAACTCACGTAAAGTTAACGCAGTGAAAACTGAAGGTAACCGTGCGTTGAAATCATTATCTGATATCTTAAAAGGTAAACAAGGTCGTTTCCGTCAAAACTTATTGGGTAAACGTGTGGATTATTCGGCTCGTTCGGTAATCGTCGTTGGACCGCACTTGAAATTACACGAGTGTGGTATCCCTAAAGATATGGCAGCAGAACTTTACAAACCGTTTATCATTCGTAAGATGATCGAACGTGGTATCGTTAAAACTGTAAAATCGGCTAAGAAAATTGTAGATCGTAAAGATCCAGTTGTTTGGGATATTTTAGAAAACGTGTTGAAAGGTCACCCGGTATTATTAAACCGTGCACCTACGCTTCACAGATTGGGTATTCAAGCTTTCCAACCTACGTTAGTAGAGGGTAAAGCAATTCAATTACACCCATTAGTGTGTACAGCGTTCAACGCCGATTTTGATGGTGACCAAATGGCAGTCCACTTACCTTTAGGTAATGCTGCAGTTTTGGAAGCACAAGTTTTAATGTTGGCTGCTCACAATATCTTAAATCCTGCAAATGGTTCTCCAGTAACAGTACCATCTCAGGATATGGTTTTGGGTCTTTATTATATTACTAAAGGCCGTAAGAGCACACCAGACCATATCGTTCATGGTGAAGATATGATTTTCTATTCTGCTGAAGAGGTTATTATCGCTTTAAATGAGAAGAAAATTGATTTGCATGCTTTTATTAAGGTAAAAACTAAAATCAGAACAAAAGACGGTAGTATTGTTGATACGTTATTAGATACAACAGTTGGTCGTGTTATCTTCAACCAGGTTGTACCTCATGAAGTAGGTTTCATCAACGAGTTATTAACGAAGAAATCTTTGCGTAATATCATTGGAGAAATTGTGAAAACTACGGGTATGGCTCGTGCTGCACAGTTCTTGGACGATATGAAGGAATTAGGTTTCCAAACGGCCTTCAAAGGTGGTTTATCGTTTAACTTGCAAGATTTGAACATTCCTGCTGCTAAAACTGACTTAATTCAACAAGCTACTAACGAAGTTGAAGAAGTAATGAATAACTATAACATGGGTTTCATTACTAACAACGAACGTTATAATCAAATTATCGATATTTGGACACGTATCAACAATAAGTTGACATCACACGTAATGGATATCTTATCGAATGACAACCAAGGTTTCAACTCTGTATATATGATGCTTGATTCTGGGGCGCGTGGTTCGAAAGAGCAAATTCGTCAGTTGTGTGGTATGCGTGGTTTGATGGCTAAACCTCAGAAATCTGGTTCAGCTGGTGGTGAAATTATTGAGAATCCGATTTTATCAAACTTTAAAGAAGGACTTTCAGTATTAGAGTACTTTATCTCTACCCACGGTGCTCGTAAAGGTCTTGCCGATACGGCATTGAAAACTGCCGATGCGGGTTACTTAACACGTCGTTTACATGACGTTGCACAGGATATGATTGTTATTACGCAAGACTGTGGAGGTTTAAGAGGTATTTACACAACTGCATTAAAAGATAACGATGATATTGTAGAACCGTTATACGATCGTATTTTAGGTCGTGTTTCATTATACAATGTATATGATCCTGAAACAGGTGAATTACTCGTTTCTGAAAATGAAGATATTGAAGAAGCTGTTGCTGAACGTATTGAAGCTTCAGGTATTGAGGGGGTTGAGATCCGTACCGTATTAACATGTGAGTGTAAACGCGGTGTATGTGCTAGCTGTTACGGTCGTAACTTGGCATCTGGTAAACGTGTTCAATTGGGAGAGGCTGTCGGTGTAATTGCAGCGCAATCAATTGGTGAGCCAGGTACACAGTTAACGCTTCGTACTTTCCACGTCGGTGGTACGGCTTCTAACATTGCTGCTGAGTCACAAATCTCTTCTAAATATGCTGGTACTGTAGAATTTGAAAACCTACGTACAGTATCTCAAGAAGGTGAAGACGGTACGCATCAAGTAGTATTGGGTCGTTCAGGTGAGATTAAAATTTTGGATGAAACTAAGAAAATTGTATTCCAACAAAATATCCCTTACGGTTCTCAATTATTTGTAGAAGAAGGCAGTCAAGTAGCTAAAGGTGATAAATTAGTAGCATGGGATCCATACAATGCTGTTATTATCTCTGAGTTTGCCGGTAAAGTTGAATTTGATGCAATTGTTGAAGGTGTAACTTTCCGCGAAGAGTCAGATGAACAAACGGGTCACAAAGAGAAAGTAATTATTGAAACTCGTGATAAAACGAAGAACCCTGCGATTAAAATTTTAGATAAAAAAGGTGAAGTAATTCGTACATATAACATTCCAGTAGGAGCTCACGTTTCTGTATCGGACGGTGTAACTGTTAAAGAAGGTGGTATCTTGGTTAAGATTCCTCGTTCTACAGGTAAAACGCGAGATATTACAGGGGGTCTACCTCGTGTAACTGAATTATTCGAAGCGCGTAATCCTTCTAATCCAGCAGTTGTAACTGAGATTGATGGTGTTGTAACTTTAGGTGGTGTTAAACGTGGTAACCGTGAGATCTCTATTGAGTCACGCGATGGCCAAATTAAGAAATACCTAGTTCCACTTTCGAAACATATCTTAGTACAGGATAATGACTTTATTAAAGCAGGTATGCCTTTATCGGATGGTTCGATCTCTCCAGCAGATATCTTATCAATTAAAGGTCCTTCGGCAGTACAGCATTATATCGTAAATGGTATTCAAGAGGTATACCGTCTTCAAGGTGTAAAAATTAATGATAAACACTTTGAGACGATCGTTCACCAAATGATGCAAAAAGTGAATATTGAAGATCCAGGAGATACACGTTTCTTAGAAAAAGAAGCTGTTAACAAATGGGATTTCATGGAAGAAAATGATTCACTTTACGACAAGAAAGTTGTTGTTGATGCGGGTGACTCTAATGATTTACGTCCGGGACAGATCGTTTCATTACGTAGATTACGTGAAGAAAACTCTAGCTTGAGACGTCGTGATCAAAAACTAGTAGAGGTACGCGATGCTATTCCAGCAACTTCAAGTCCTTTATTACAAGGTATCACTAGAGCTTCGTTAGGAACGAAATCATTTATCTCTGCAGCATCATTCCAAGAGACTACTAAAGTCTTGAACGAAGCAGCTATTGCAGGTAAACGTGATAATTTATTAGGATTGAAAGAGAATGTAATTGTGGGTCACTTGATCCCTTCAGGTACAGGTCTTCGTCAATACGGTAATATTATCGTTGGTTCACGTGAAGAATATGATCAATTATTGGCTTCGAAAGAAGAAGATTAATAATTTATTAATAATACTTAAAAGGGTTGCAAATTTTATTTGCAACCCTTTTTTTTTACAATATTATACTACGACTCTTGTATATATACAGGTTGTTGCTGCAACCTGGTTAAAGAATGAATACTATGTGGTTCCTGCTACCTTTTGGTGAATAGGCATTTACTACTTTTTGAGAAACATCAGCAAAGCCTTAATCTACGCATAGTATACTGAATTCAGTTGCAACAGAGGTAACCACTTAGTGTTGATGATCGTTCAACGTCAATTCGAATGTTTCGATGAAATAGTCATCATCAGGAGTGATTGAGTAGGGGGAGACCCAAGAAAATAGCACGCCATGTTGCATCAGATAAATCGATGTGCCGTTCCAGATAAGATTTTCGTTCATTATGTAAAAGTTTTTGTTACGGATAAGCGGTAAGTGAAGATCTTTTGATGGTCCACATATCGGGTGCTAAAAGTTAATTTACCGAAATGTACATTCCTTATTAAATGATCGGATATTTTCCGTTATTGATAAAAGATTTGCATTAAATGCTTACCTGAGCAGATGTGTATTGGATCTCGAATCATTGTTTTTCTCAGATTAGCAATATTTTTTTGAGCATTATACCAATACATATTATGGTATTGCAGCAATTAGTCATTGAAATGGAGTTCAAGTATAGCAGTCCAAAACACCTTATAAAAGAAGGAACCAGTCCTTTTTTATTCCAGATGTCTTGCTATTGATCTATAGCTTATAAATGAATCATCCAATGTTACAGTTAGTTAACCTTATTATGGAGAAATAAGCGAAAAAAGATTAGGAAGTGATTATAAAAAGTCGCTATCTTTGCACCACTCCGCAAGGGAGGAACGGCTGATCCGAAAGGATGGGCACTGAAAAAAGAAGGGTTTAATGAAGATTAAACGCAGAAACATCAGGAAAACAAAAAAATAAATTTTCACATTTATTTTGGAGAAACCAAAAAGATTTCTACCTTTGCAGTCCCAACGGAAACGAAGGGAAACAGAAACAAGATCGATAACGGCGCAATGCCGACATCATAAAAGCCGAAGCGAGATGCGGAAGCGACAGAAGTTCTTTAAAAATATAATCATGTAACGTAACGAGTAGTGTTGAGAAACAACGAAAGTTAAAAAAAATCAACCTGTTCAATTTTAGAATTAGAAATTAAAATACAAGACAATTCTATTTATTATAAATAGTCTTGATCTTACACTTCATTTTACAATGGAGAGTTTGATCCTGGCTCAGGATG
>NZ_CP066166.1:457675-617458 GCF_016132525.1 Sphingobacterium sp. UDSM-2020 | reverse complement strand
TCAAGCCCGCCAGAGCCGATGGTATTGCCGTAACAGGTGGGAGAGTAGGTCGGTGCCTTTTTTTATACAGAAGCCTTTGCTATACAGCAGAGGCTTTTTTGTGTTTATACCTTTTTTATGCTGTGAACATAGCTATTCCTGTTCTTTCGGCAGCTTTATATGACACCGCACTTTTTCATTGATTATTGCATAAATATTATCTGTTGCTCAGTTATTGGATTTTTCATTTCTGCTATGGCCTATTAGCTGCTTTGTATTAGGTTCAGTACTTTTTGTCCATATTGACACTTGCTGGTCATGACATTGAGGCCCTAGTTTATAATAATTGTACTCTTAAATCTAGTTTATCTCACGTTATAAGAATACTGGTATTAAACCATTTCTTCTTTTTTTATTATAGATCGGTAATCCTCGACGTCTACTTATATAAACACTTTCCTTACTTTACAAAATAGTGTACAGTATTTATATTAAATCGCTGTAAAAGATATTATATTTTTTAAAAATTTGGATATAGCCACTCATTCAGTTTGGTTATTTATCAACATTATTTTATTAAACTAATTATTTGAAATATGCAAAACTGGTCTGTAATTACTATTTCATTAATAAGAGAAGTGGTTTTTGCTTATGAGGCTATCCTAATTGTATCTTTGATATTTTTTAATGTGTTGATAATTATAGGTAAATATGGTATAGTAATTGATGCATTTTTTATAGTAAAGAGCAATTCCTGTTATTTGACCTAATGAAACAAGTATTGTGATGACAGCCATTTTTGCCATAAACTCTTTATTATTAGTGATTTTTTTCAAACCAACTCCACCTATTTTTTATACCAAATAACCATACAAACTGCATTACTATTTGTAAAAAGTAGTTGAAACTCATCATTTATGTTAAAACATTATTAATGTGATATAAATGTGTGACGAATGTTATTTTTTTTGGTTATCGCCATCATTCTAATGTCATAAAACAAGCTCTACTTTTGGTAAGGAAATCAATATTATAAGTATGCAGTTAGAGCAGTTTAATTATGACAATAAGATTGTCAGAAATTTCGGTATCGCTACCATTATTTGGGGGATAGTTGGTATGTCCATTGGACTACTTGTAGCTACTCAACTGGTGTGGCCTGCGATGAATTTTGGGATTCAATTTTCCACTTTTGGTCGGATCAGACCTGTACATACAAATGCAATAATCTTTGCATTTGTCGGAAATGCAATTTTTATGGGTGTTTATTATTCGCTACAACGTGTCTTAAGAGCGCGGATGTTCAGTGATATGCTCAGTAAAATTCATTTTTGGGGTTGGCAATTGGTGATTGTTGCGTCAGCAATTACATTACCACTTGGATTGACGACAAGTCATGAATATGCTGAGATGGAGTGGCCCATTGACCTTGGTATCACCTTAATTTGGGTGGTCTTTGGTATTAATATGTTTGGAACAATTATAAAACGTAGAGAGCGGCATATGTATGTAGCAGTTTGGTTTTATATTGCAACGTTTGTTACCGTAGCAGTTCTCCATATTGTAAATTCTGTTCAATTACCGGTATCAGGTTGGAAAAGTTACTATGTTTACTCTGGTGTACAAGATGCTTTAGTACAATGGTGGTATGGTCATAATGCAGTTGCATTTTTCTTAACTACACCATTTTTAGGTATGATGTATTATTTCTTACCTAAAATGGCAAATCGCCCGGTATATTCTTATAAATTGAGTATTCTTCACTTCTGGTCATTGATCTTCATATATATCTGGGCTGGCCCGCATCACTTACTTTATACTGCTCTTCCAGGATGGGTTCAATCATTGGGTGTTGCATTTTCAATTATGTTAATTGCTCCAAGCTGGGGTGGTATGATCAATGGTCTGCTTACGCTACGTGGTGCATGGGATAAAGTACGAACAGAACCTGTGTTGAAATTTATGGTTGTTGCCTTGACTTGTTATGGTATGGCGACATTTGAAGGACCAATGCTATCGCTGAAACAAGTAAACGCAATTGCCCATTTTACGGATTGGATAGTGGCTCACGTACACGTTGGTGCTCTAGGATGGAATGGCTTTATGACTTTCGCGATTCTTTATTGGTTGATTCCTCGCATTTATAGAACTGAATTGTACTCTAAAAAAATGGCATCTGCTCACTTTTGGATCGGTACATTAGGAATTTTATTTTATGCAATTCCGATGTATTGGGCAGCTGTTGTGCAAGGGTTAATGTGGAAAGAATTTACACCAGAAGGTGTTTTGAAATATCCTAACTTCCTTGCGACTACGTTGGAAATTATTCCAATGCATATGATGCGTGCTGTCGGTGGTGCTCTTTATTTAAGTGGTGCTATTTTGATGACATACAATTTGGTAAAAACAATGCGTCAAGGTAAGTTATTGGCTAATGAGCCCGCGCAAGCACCTGCATTATTGCCTGTAACGACCAATGAGCAATCTACACATAGACGTTTAGAACGTAAACCTATTATGTTTATGGTGCTGGCGTTAATTGCTATTTTGATCGGTGGAATCGTGGAAATGATTCCAACATTTACAATATCTTCTAATATTCCAACAATTGCAAGTGTTAAGCCATATACTGCATTGGAATTACAAGGACGTGATCTGTATATCCGTGAAGGCTGTGTGAATTGTCATACGCAATCGATACGTCCTTTCCGCTCGGAGACTGCACGCTACGGGGAATATAGTAAAGCCGGTGAATATGTGTATGATCATCCATTCTTATGGGGCTCTAAACGAACAGGTCCTGACTTGCATCGTATAGGCGGGAAGTATCCTAATAAGTGGCATTTTGACCATTTACTCGATCCAACAATAACATCTCCTGGTAGTATTATGCCTACGTATCCTTGGCTAATTGATCAAGAATTGGATAATTCTTTATTAACCGCAAAATTGGAAGCAATGAAAACATTGGGTGTCCCTTATACGGATCAGGACATAGCACAAGCACAGGCTTCTTTGGATAAGCAAGCGCAAGAGATTGCGGCGGATTTGAAAAAGAACCAAGTTCATGTTTTACCAAACCGTGAAATCATAGCCATGATTGCTTATCTACAGCGATTGGGTACGGGTATTAAAGCTGAACCAAAAGCTAAGGAAATAGTTGATGAACTAAATTAAAATAGAAGATTATGTTCAAACAAATAACAAATTTAAATGGTAGCGAGCTGTATTTGATCGCTTCATTATGGATATTTTTAGTATTCTTCATTATCGTAGGAATTATGTTGTTCAGAATGAATAAAGAACATATTACCTATATGAAGGAGCTTCCATTTCAAGAGGATGATATTAACAAAGGTGAATCATCAGATAGTCTATAAATATGAGTTTATTTTTAAATACAACAGTTGTAAATGCAGAAACTTGGAGCATAAGTTCTGGTAATATATATCAGAATATTTTAATCATCGTACTCGTTGTAGTCATGCTTGCTTTATTGGCTTCGGCATTGATGGTGAACAAGGCGATGCGCTCAATTTTGCGTATCACGATGCCTGAGATTTTAAAAGAGGAGCAAGTTACTAAAATTAGAAAAAAAGAGTCACGTAAGGCTTCCTGGAATAAATTGCTAGGGCTACGTCCTATTTCGGAAGAGAAGGATTTAATCATTGATCACGAATATGACGGTATTAAGGAATTAGATAATCCAATTCCAATTTGGTTCAATGCTTTATTCTATTCGACAATGACTTTTGCGGTTGTTTATATCTTAATTTATCATGTTTTTGGCTGGGGTCTAAATCAAAATCAAGAATATGCTCAGGAGATGGAGAAGGCTGAAATCGCAAAACAAGAATACCTAGCGCAAGCGGCTAATTTGATCGATGAATCCAGTGTGGTATACGATGAATCAAAAGTTGCAGCCGGTCATGCTGTTTTTCAAGCAAATTGTGTTGCTTGTCATGGTGGAGCTGGTGAAGGGGGAATAGGTCCTAATTTGGCTGATAGATTCTGGTTACATGGTGGGGAGATCAAGGATATTTTTAAAACGGTTAAGTATGGTGTTCCTGATAAGGGGATGGTGCCTTGGGAACAGACTTTGACTCCGGGACAGATTGCGGAGGTGAGTAGCTACATTATTTCGATCCGTGATACTAAGCCTGCAAATCCTAAAGAACCTCAAGGTACTGAGGTTACATACGCAACGGCTGATGCTAAAGCAACAACCGCCGATTCTACAAAAGTTCAATAAAAAAAGTATTTATGAAAGCAGTAGCAACAAATCTTCCTGACAACCAGAGTAATAAAACAAAACGGGTCTGGATATATGCAAAGAAACCTTCGGGACAATTGTATGCAATAAGGCAATGGGTCGGGTATGGGTTGCTGCTGTTTTTATTCGGAGCTCCTTTTATTAAAATTGGAGGTGAGCCATTATTGATGTTTAATATTCTTGAGCGAAAATTCAGTATTTTGGGAAGTATTTTTTATCCTCAAGATTTGCACATTTTTGTTTTCGGAATGCTTATCATGATGGTTTGTGTCGTTCTATTTACAGTTGTTTTTGGTCGCATCTGGTGTGGCTGGACTTGTCCACAGACAATTTTTATGGAACTGATATTTCGTAAAATAGAATACTGGATTGAGGGGGACTGGCAACAGCAGAGAAAATTGAATGAAGGACCTAATACGGATGATAAAAAGTTAAAAAAGGTATTAAAGCATAGTATATTTCTATTGATTTCATTTTTAATATCTAATATTTTTTTATCTTATATAATTGGTGTTGATGCACTTTATAAAATTGTAACCGACCCGATTGACCAACATTTAGGGGGGCTTTTAGCCATTACGATATTTACATTTGTTTTCTACGCAGTGTTTGCACATATCAGAGAAATAGTCTGTACAACAATATGTCCGTATGGACGGTTGCAAGGGGTATTGTTAGATGATCAAAGCATAACAGTTGCTTACGATCACCGCCGTGGTGAGCCACGGGGAAAACAGAAAAAAGATGTAGAACAAGTAAAAGGAGATTGTATTGATTGCCAGTTATGTGTCCATGTCTGCCCTACAGGGATAGATATTCGAAATGGTCTGCAGATGGAGTGTGTCAGCTGTACTGCTTGTGTTGATGCTTGTGATGCCGTTATGGACAAAATAGGTAAGCCGAAAAAACTTATTGGTTTTTATACCATGGGTGAGATTCAAGGAACTATAACCAAAAGAAGCAATACTCGAGCTATTGCGTATTCTGTTGTATTGGTTGCATTAGTTTCTGTCTTTGTTTCGCTTATATTGATGCGATCTGATGTAGGTGCAACTTTGTTAAGGGCCAAAGGAAGTTCTTATCAATTACGAGATGATCATACAATCAGTAATTTGTATTCATTGGAGTTAGTGAATAAAAGTAGTGCTGAAATGCCTTTTACACTCGTGCCTCAAGATGAAAAACTAAAAATACAAGTTGTAAATCCGATCAAATCGTTGACAAAAGGAGGATCGGCTTCTTTAAGCTTTTTTCTCATCATCAATAAAGATGATGTAAAACGCTATAAAGAAGATGTGAAAGTTGATGTATATTCGGGAGATCGAAAAATAGAAACCTTAAAAACGACCTTCATTGCTCCTCCGGGGATGTGATAAAGGAAGGGTTAAATTATAAAGAGATAAAGGATGAATTGGGGTACTAAAATATTTTTAAGCTTGGGTGTATTTATGCTCTGTATCATAGGTGCTGGGATTTATATGGTCAGTCATGATACAGATACATTAGAAGATACAGATTATTATGAGCAAGGTCTAAATTATGATCAGGTTTATAATAAGAAATCAAATGTTGCCAAGCATAAAGCTGAACCTGTTATTAAAATTAATCATGATACTTTGTATATTCAGTTTGCCACTGTTGCAAATAGCGGTAATCTGATCTTTAAACGTCCTTCGGATCGCAGTATCGATTTGCAGTTACCATTTGAAACAAATACAGGTGTATATCAGTTACCGATTTCTACTTTAAAAAAAGGAGCCTGGAATCTGGAAATTGTTTGGAAGAGTGAAGGTTTAGAGTTTTTGACAGATCAACAACTGCATTTATAAGATGAGTTACCAATATTTTGCTTTTTTTATGGGTTTGTTTGGCAGTGTACACTGTGCGGTGATGTGTGGTCCTTTGCTTTTTGCTGTGCAGGGTAATCATGAACTGACCTGGAAAATAGCGTTCAATAAGATATTATATCAGATAGGGCGGATATTGACCTATGGTGTTTATGGTCTTGCGCTCGGTATGATTGGTAGAATTGCATCGATCCAGGGATGGCAAATGGGATTGAGCATTTTAACGGGATTGATACTACTTGTTATAGGTTTAGTGCAATTATTTAAATTTAAAAACCAGGATTTTATAAAATTGCAGACACGTCTTGTTCAACCGATAGCTAAACTTATGGGACGTTGGTTATACCGTCCAGGTGGAAGTTTTTTTGCGGGTGTATTGAATGGTATTTTACCTTGTGGCATGTTGTATATGGCCGCAGCTGCAGCAATGAATACAGAATCAAGTTTAACAAGTTTCTATTTTATGGTCATGTTCGGTTTGGGAACATTGCCACTGTTATTAATCTTCTCTTTTTTAGGCAACTTTATTCGGACATATTTTAAAATGAATTTTTCGAAATGGTTACCTTTTCTCTATATCTTAATGGGAATCTGGTTTCTGTTGCGTGGAGCAAATTTAGATATTCCTTATTTAAGTCCATTGCTCCATGTCGACGGAGCAATGAACTGTCATATTATTTAGTTTCTGCCCATCCACCTCCTAGGGATTTGTATAGTTCAACGAATGAATCCAGCTGGGATTGCTTTATGGAAACGAGGTTAAGTTCGGATGTCAAGGCATTGGATTGCGCTGTAATAACTTCGAGATAGGTTGCATATCCAGATTTAAACAATAAACTAGCATTTTTTACTGCCAAATGAGAATTTGCGACTCGGGCTTCTGCGAGTACCAATTGCTCTTTTAATTTCGCAAGTGATGTGAAGCTATTGGATACTTCGTTGACCGAACGTAATACTGTTTTCTGTAAGTTGATCTCTGCTTTTTCACGTTCTAATTTTGACACTTCAAAAGCTGTCTTTAGTTTTTTGTTTTTAAATATGGGAGTTGTAATATTTCCCAATGCGGAACCTAGCAATGATCCTGGAATATTAAACCAATTTTCAGGCAACATGGAGTTTAGACCCAGTGTACCTCCGAGCGTCAATGAAGGGTAGCGTAAAGCTTGATTAATATTAACTTGTGCATTTGATGCGATTAAACTTAATTCTGCTTCACGGATATCTGGTCTGTTGCGGATCAGATCTATAGGAGATCCCATTGAGATCTTAGATTCATCAATTAAATACTGTAGACTTTTGCCCCGTTCAATTTTATCGGGCATTCTACCGGTCAATTCTAAAAGTGAATTTTCTTGAATCTGTATTTCTTGTTCCAACTGCGGAACTAGTGATGCTGCGAGCAATCTTTGGGATTGCGTTTGCTGAATGGCTAATGAGGTGATTTCTCCGGCATCAAACTGTAATTGAATCATACGTAAAGTGCTATCATTGAGTTGTACATTACGTAAGGCCACTTCAATCTGAGCATCTAGCTTTAAAAGATTGAAATAACCCTTAGCAATATTTGCAATCAGACTAGTTTGAATCGCTTTTTTTGCTTCTGCAGTACCTAAATAGTTAGCGAGTGCTTCTTCTTTCTGGGCAGATATTTTACCCCATATATCAATTTCCCAACTGAGGTTTAATTCCGTTAAATACTGAGATTGGGTTCTAAAAAGATTATTTTTTGCTTCTTTACCATTATAGATTTTGGAAGCAGGTCCTGCGTAATAATTTTTGGAACGCCATTCTTGGCCTACACCTGCAATCGTTGCATCCAATTCTGGCAGATAACCTGCTTTAGCCTGCGTTAATTGACGATTTGCGATTTGAATATTCAAGATAGCACTACGCATATCATAGTTATTTGCCAATCCGGCATCAATTAGTTTTATCAGGCTTGAATCTCTAAAGAAATCGCGCCAATTGACATAGGCGAGTGCCCCTACACTATCTTGATAGGTCGAATCTGCACGGTATTGATCTGGAAGATTATATTTTGGAGCAGTATAGCGTTGTCCAACTTTACAGGAAGAGAACAGAAGTAAGATAGCCCCGAATAGGAAGATATGGCGATTGATAAGATTCATATGTATCGGACTAATTTGATTTGAATTTAATTTTTAAACGTTCATCTAAGGTTTTGAAGATGATATAAAGTACTGGGATAATAAAGATCCCGAGCAATACACCGAAAAGCATACCGCCAGCGGCACCAAAACTAATGGAATGATTTCCTTTTGCTGATGGTCCTGATGACCACATAAGGGGTATTAATCCTGCTACAAATGCAAATGACGTCATAAGGATAGGACGCAGACGTAATTTGGCTCCTGCAATAGCAGAGTCGTAAATGCTCAAACCTTTGTTTCTTTCCTGTACGGCAAATTCAATAATCAGAATGGCATTTTTGGCAAGCAACCCAATCAGCATGATGACACCAACCTGTACATAAATGTTATTTTCTAATCCTACGAGTAAGATGGTCGCATAAACGCCTACTAACCCAACTGGAATGGATAACAGAACGGCCCAAGGTAAGATGTAGCTTTCATATTGTGCCGATAATAGAAAGTATACAAAAACAATACTCATGATGAAAATCAGTATGGTTTGGGAACCTGATTCCGATTCTTCTAAGCTCATACCGGTCCATTCATAACTGTAGTTTCCAGGTAACTTTTCCAAAGCTAATTTCTCTATCGCCTTCATGGCATCACCTGTACTGTACCCTTCATTTGGATTGGCATTAATGGTAATTGCATTGTACAGATTATAACGAGTGATGGTTTCCGGTCCCACTACCTTTTTTAAGGTAAGTAATGTACTGATGGGGACCATCTCGTTGTTTTTGTTTCTGACAAAAATGGATTTAAAGGATTCGGGATCTGTTCGGTAATCGTAATCTGCCTGAATGTATACACGATATTGTCTGCCGAAACGACTAAAATCGCCGGCCTGTACACGGCCGTAGTAAGCTCGTATGGTAGACATCAAGGATTTAATATCGACTCCCAATGATTTTGCTTTAACAGCATCGATATCCACTTCATATTGTGGGAAGTTTGCTTTAAAGGAAGTGTATGCACTTTTAACTTCTGGTAATTGATTGATTTCATTGATGAAGTTGTCTGCAATACTGCTAAAATCCAAGATCTCTCCACCTAATTTATCTTCTAAAACCAGCTGTATACCTGCGAAATCCCCAAAACCTTGAACAGTGGGACGAGGAAAGACATTGAAAGTGGCTTCATTGATTACTGATAAGTCCTGACGGATCGAATCCATAAAGGCTTCAATATCTTTAATTTTTTCTCTTTTATCGTAGCTTTTTAGATTAATGTAACCAACTGCATATGCAGGACTTGTACTTCCATCTAATGCATTAAATCCTGAGATGGTGGTCATTCCTGCAATATCTGGATTTCTTTTTTGAAGAATACTATCTGCTTGTTTTAAAACTTCTGTAGTTCTTGCTAGTGAAGCACCTGGTTGCATGGCCAGCGAATAGGTTACAAAACTATCGTCTTCCGTAGGGATAAAACTTTTGGGTGCTAAAAGTAATAAGGTAAATCCGATTGCTGAAATACCGATCAATCCTGTAATGGCAATCTTCTTATTTCGGATCAGATATTTAACACCGACTATGTAGCGTGAGGTTAAGCTATCAAATGAGGTGTTAAAGGCCGTGAAGAAGCGCTTTTTATATGCGGTAAATTTATTTTTTTCTTTTTGATCCGTCTGATCTTCATGTTCGGGTGCTTTTAGAATCAAGGCACATAAGGCCGGACTTAAAGTCAAGGCGGTTAGAGCAGAAATCAAAATTGCTGTTGCCAGGGTATAAGCAAATTGACGATAGAATATACCTGCTGGTCCCTCCATAAAACCGACCGGAATAAATACGGCCGCCATGACTAAGGTAATGGATACAATGGCTCCGGAGATTTCGGACATTGTAGAAAGCGTTGCCTCCCTGGCTTTCATACCTGTCTCATGCATTTTTAAGTGAATGGCTTCGACGACGACAATGGCATCATCAACAACAATACCTATCGATAGTACCAATGCAAACATGGTGAGCACATTGAGTGAGAAACCGAATAGATTGAGGAAGAAAAAGGTACCTATGAGGGAGACCGGAATTGCAATCGCTGGAATTATAGTTGATCTAAAATCCTGTAAAAAGATAAAAACAATAATAAATACCAAAATAAATGCTTCAAATAAAGTATGTTTTACTTGAGAGATCGATGCGTCAATCTGATCTCTTACAGAGTAGGAAACTTCATATTTAATGCCTTCTGGAAAAGTTTTGGATAACTCTTCCAATACTTTACGCACTTCGATATCAATATCGTGGGCATTAGAACCTGATGTCTGTGTGATATTTAAGGTTAATCCGGGTTTTCCATTTACTTTATTGTCCGAACCTAAGTTAGAAGAGCCAAACTCTATACGGGCTAAGTCTCGTAAATATAATACGGAACCATCTTCATTTGTTTTTATAACAATGTTTTCAAATTCCTCGGGTTGACTGAATCGTCCTTTATGCTTAATTACGGTTTCAAATACCTCATCGGATGTTTCACCAAATTTTCCGGGAGCAATTTCGAAATTCTGATCTTTAATGGCTGTTATGACATCGTCAGGAACTAGATTAAACAAAGCTAGCTTTTCAGGATTCAACCACATACGCATGGAGTAATCACGTGCTCCAACACGAGAAACTTGGGCAATGCCATCAACACGAAGTAATGGCCGGATGATATTGATTTGGGAATAGGCTTGAAGAAAAGTTTCATCAAACATACTTTCTTTGGAATCTGCAAAGAGGTTGATGGTCATGATTACCCCAGATTGACGAGGCATTACCGTGATACCGGCTTCATTGACTTCTGAAGGAATAGAACCTATTGCTTTCGATATTCTGGTTTGGACATTTACAGAAGCTATATCTGGATTAATACCTGTTTTAAAGAATACCTGAACAGATCCTGAGCCGGAATTACTGGCCGTTGAACGGATGTAAGTCATATCTTCTACACCATTTACGGCTTCTTCAATTGGAAGGAGAACAGATTTAGCGACGGTTTCTGCATTCGCGCCAGGGTAACTTAATGAAACGACCACAGACGGAGGAGCTATTTCTGGGAAACGGGATACAGGTAACATCTTTAGCCCCACAGCTCCTAATACTACTAAGAGCATGGAGACAACGGTAGCCAATACGGGTTTATTAACAAATGTTTTTAGCATTTATAGTGCGTTTAATTAAAAATTGGAAAAGTATTTTATTGGGTCTTGTTGATCGGAATGATGGTAGCTCCTTCCGAAATCTTGTCGAAACCGGACATTAAAATTCTGTCTCCTACAGCTAACCCTTCTGAGATGATATAGTTCGAATTGGATTTACCCTCAATTTTGATAGACCTCCGGTGAACCGTATTTTTGTTATCAACAACGTATACAAAGGTTTTATCTTGTAGCTCCGATGTTGATACTTGTGGGATTTGTATCACTCCTTTTTGCGTTTCCACAAATTTTAATGTACCGGTACTACCTGTACGTAATATATTGTCAGTATTTGGGAAAGTGGCACGTAAAGAAATTGCACCAGTGGTTCTATTTACTTGACCATTTACGGCATCAACTCTTCCTTTTTGACTGTAGGCTTCTCCGTCTGCAAGTACCAATGATACTTCTGGAAAAGCAAGTTTTCGGATTTTTCCATCCGATTTATAGGATTCATCTTGCTGGTCTTGTTTTGCTTGTTTCTTTGTGAAATATAAGAAATCGGATTCGCTCATCGAAAAATATACATAGACTTCTTGCACATCGGATAGTACGGTAAGAGACTGGGAATCATTTTTAGTCACTAAATTTCCTACGCGTTTGGGAATACGGCCTATATAACCTGAAACAGGTGCTTTGATTGTTGTAAACTGTTTGTCAATATCGGCTGAACGTACCGCCGCGGATGCCTGCTGTAAGGATGCTTTTGCGACATCATATTCTGATTGCGCAGATTTTAAGCGTACTTCTGAAATGACCTCATTTTCTACTAAAGGACGGAGACGCTCTACTTCTAAACGTGCATTCTGTAATTTTGCTTTGGCTACATTTTCTGTCGCGACCATATTATTTAATATCTCATCATAGGCTGAGGCATTAATTTTAAATAATTTTTGATCAGCTTTCACAAAATCACCCTCATCGACATATATTTCTTCTAAAATCCCTTCAACTTGTGGGCGGATCTCAACATTGACTTTTCCTTCAATCGTACCAATATAATCTTTTATTGTATTCGCAGAACTTGTATCAATTGAGTATATTGGTAGTGCAATAGCGTTGTTTTTTTTGTCTAATTCTTTGGTTTTACCCGAGTTACAGCTAAAAAAGAGTACTCCGGTCGAGGCAAGGGCTAGGGTAAAAAGTGCGATTTTATTCATAAATATTATTTAGAGTTAATTGTTAATTAACTTTTGACTTTTAGATTATTATACATTAATACATAAATGTTGCCAATAAGTTCTGTATAGTATGATTTAACATTTGTTAACAAAATAAATTGATCAGATTTGACTTCATTTAGAGATACTTTATTTCCAAATGTATCTGATATGTTACAAATGTTAACGTTTGATAGGGCTATTTGTTACTTATAAGATTAAAATAAGTTGATTTTTATATGCAAAACTTCTTTAATGAGATTGAAATAGATTGGAACCAATTGTGGCAATGGCTATTAAATTGGTATTGGCTTCCCTTATTTGTGTTATATTTTGGGGTAATAAGTACAATACTGATTGAAAATAGGAATCCAACGAAGACGATTTCATGGGTAATGGTTATTGTATTTCTTCCAGGTATTGGATTGGTTCTATATTATCTATTCGGACAAAAATTTAGAAAAGTTAGGCGACTGCAACATATTAATCGCGAGCAGAATACAAAACTGTTAGCAGCATGGCAGGAAAGTTTAATACGAATGGACGAGCAACTGGAAACAATTCATGAAAAAATAGGAACTTTATCCCGGGTTTTTGACTATCTGAAAAACCAAAAATTATCTTTTTTCTCTTTAAATAATAGGGTCGAATTGTTTATCAATGGCGAGGAGAAATTTCCAGTTTTATTAAAAAGACTTCGAGAAGCAAAACATTCCATACACCTGGAATACTATATTTTTGAATTGGACAATATTGGTCGTCAGGTGCTTGAAATTTTGGAAGAAAAGGCAAAAGCGGGGGTAAAAGTGCGACTGATACTTGATAGTTTTGGTTCTCCTGATGTGATCAAATATTTAGTTAAAAATCCACCTGGTTATCCTTTTGTTGCATTTTTACCAGTCAATTTTACTTCTTTAGCAAATAGTAATTATCGAAATCACAGAAAGATTGTCGTGATTGATTGTCAATATGGTTTTGTGGGGGGAATTAATATTTCTGATCGATATATCAATACTCCGGATCAGATTGATTATTGGAGAGATACTGCAATGGCTGTAGAAGGAATAGCAGTTAATAATCTGCAGATCCAATTTTGGAACAGTTGGAATCAAACTGAAGGTGAACCCTTTTTATTGACTGATGAATATTTAAATTTTAGTGTACCGCACATTCCTGAGCGTGCCGCTGTTGCATTTTCTTCTAGTGATCCGGGGTCACTTGGTCCTTTTAATATGGAAGCTATCATATTGGCGATCAATGATGCGAAGGAAAGCATTCAATTGTGTACGCCTTATTTTATACCGAGTGAGCAGTTATCTACGGCTTTAGAGATAGCTGTTTCCTCTGGGGTAAGAGTGGAGCTGATGCTGCCAGAGAAAGCAGATTCTTATATTGTACAACATGCTTCTTTTTCCTTTTTGAAGCCTCTTTTGCAACGTGGTGTGCAGGTTTATCTGTATAAGAAAGGTTTTATCCATGCTAAGACAGTATGTATTGATGGTCAATTGGCTTTCGTAGGGACTGTAAACCTTGATATGCGGAGTTTCTACATCAATTATGAAATAGCAAGTATTGTTTCTGATGAGGCTTATTGTAAACGTCTTGAAAATCAATTTGAAATCGATAAGGAGGCGTCTGATCTGATTACTTTGTACATCTGGGCACATCGAAAAAAATGGAAAAGGGGTATTGATTCTTTATGCCGGCTTTTGGCACCTTTATTATAGCCTAAAAAAATGTTAAAAACTTGTGATACTTCCGATATCTAATTAAAATTGAATATATTTATCTATTCTATTTTAATTACCAATAGTATTAGATGAAGTATATAAAATTATTGACGCTTACGATGGGGGTTTGTGGAGTAAAGCATGCCGTTGCCCAGACAACCGAAGCTACACTACCTATCAATACAATAGTCGAAAGAGTACAAAAGTTATTTCAAGTATTTCCTGTTGAAAAAGTGCATCTTCACTTTGATAAACCATATTATGCGATAGGTGATACGTTGTGGTTTAACAGTTACTTATCACGCAATCTTGCGGAGTATGAACCGAGTAAGGTTACATATGTTGAGATTCTTAATAGCAGAGATTCGCTGATTCAAACGTTAAGGATTCCGTTGGATAAGGGAGTGGGAGATGGTTATCTTGTTTTGGATCCGCAGTACCTGGCGCAGGACAATTATCGATTTCGAGCGTACACGAAATGGATGGGTAACTTTTCATCGGATTATTTTTATAATAAAGTGGTTCCTATTGGAGATGCTATTAGTAAAAAACTAATCACGGATATTACATTTGTTAACAATGATCAGAATGCTGCTAAAAGTCAGGCTGTTATTCAATTTAGAGATGCTGTTGGTAAGCTATTGATTAATTCGAAAGTGAATTGGTCTATGATTTCTGGATGGGAAACCATTGCTGATGGAAAAGGTGAAACGGATAATATGGGTAAGGTCACTGTCAATTTAAGTGCTAAAGATAAAGAAATCCTGAAAAAGGCATATCTAGAAGTCTCACTTCAAGAGAATAAGAACGACAAGCCACTAAAGAGTACATTTTCCTTAAAAAATGCCTTGTGGGATGCCGATGTTCAATTCTTTCCTGAAGGGGGTGATCTATTAGCTGGAATCGCTAAAAACGTTGCTTTTAAGGCTGTTTCTGCAGATGGAAAAGGTATTGCTGTTAAAGGCCGTATCTTGGACGGTAAAGGAAAACAAGTCGCAGAATTTTCAGATTTAGGCTTAGGTATGGGATTTTTTAGTCTTTTACCTCTCCCAAATGAAAAATATGTAGCCTCGATTACATTTGCTAATGGTCAGGAACGAAAGTTTAAATTGCCGGAAGTGGTTCAGAATAAAGCGAATGTTGTTTTTGTAAAACAAGATGAAACAAATCTGAATATGGCGATTGTGACGAGTGAAGAAGATTTTGCTAAAAATCCAAATCAATCGTTCTATGTGCTGGTACAATCAAACGGTCATCTCGTATATGCGGCACAGGCGAACTTGAAAAGTGCAACAGCATTGATTACTATTCCGAAGGAACGTCTTCCTAATGGTATTGCTCAAGTAACCTTGATGACTCCCGCAGGTAAGGTGATCAGTGAACGTCTTACTTTTGTTAAAAGTGAGAAACTACTGGATATCAATTTAGCGGTCAATAAGGAACAGTTTAAAGCGAAGGAAAAGGTTAATCTGAAACTTTCTGTACTTAATAACGGTAAAAAATACCCGGGTAGTTATTCCATTTCTGTTATTGATGAATCTAAAGTTCCTTATGATGATAATCAGGATTTATCAATTGTCAGTAATTTCTTGTTGACTTCTGATCTGAAGGGATATATTGAAAGTCCAAATACGTATTTTGATGAAAAGAATGTGAATCGCGATAAAGCATTGGATGCTTTATTAATGACACAAGGATTCCGTCGATTTGATTATCAAGACCTGGTGGCTGAGAAACTTCCTGTACTATCATTTATGCCTGAACAGGGAATTGAGATTGGTGGAACGTTAAGACTGAACACGGGTAGAACTGTGCCGAATGGGGGCTTACTCTTATCTATTCCTTCTAAGAGTATTCGTAAAGATACTTATACAGATGATAAAGGGCGGTTCCTATTTAAAGATCTTGTATTTACAGATTCTTCAAAAGTTACTGTTAATGCCCGGGGAAATGATAATTACCGCAGTATGGTGATTAATATGGATCAGACTTATTTTCCGGAGATTGATAAAAACAATGCTTATAAGAATAATTTTGTCATGAATATTGATCGGGCAATGGTTCCGTATCTAGAAAATAGCAAAAAGGAATATCGTAAATCTATTCTTTTGGATGAGGTCGCGGTTACTGGTGTGCAGAAAAAGGTGATCACCAACAGAGATTTTCCTTCCATTTCAGGATTGTCGATGCCTGAACATCGTATTGATGCAGAGCGTTTATCCGGATGTAATGTATTGACGATGTGTCTGAACACATTGTTGACTGGTATTACTTACGATTCGCAGACGCAGAAATACTATGTTACACGATCTTATAATAGTGGAAGTCGGGTGCCCGTTCAATTTTTCTTAAATGGAATGGCAATCGATGAACCAGGATTAAATAGTATTAATGTTCCGGATATTGAGGGAATTGAGATTTTCCTAAAGGATGACCTCGGAACTGTTTCCAGAATGTACCAGAATAATGGGGTTGTGTCTATCTATACGAAGAAAGTAGAGAAAAAACCTAGAATGTCATTGACGGAAATTGAAAAATTATTACCAAAATCAAATGTGATTGATCTGTTTCCTTTGGGTTATATAAAAGAAAGAAAGTTTTATGAGCCAAAATATGAAACACCAGAAAGTAAAGCTGTGAATGATTTAAGGACAACAATTTATTGGAATCCAAAAGTTAAGGTTACTGAAACGGGTGAGGCTGCTTTAGAATTCTATAATGCTGATGGAAATGGACAATATAAAGTCATTGTGGAAGGTATGGATGAAACAGGTAATGTGGGTCGAAAAGTGATTCGTTATAACGTTACTCCATAAGGAAGTAATCAATATTATTTTAGAAGGGTGCATTTTGTTATAAAGTGCACCCTTTTTTTATTTTAGAACATGAAGAATTTCTCCTTCTTTGGAATCGGCTTCTTCGCCAACTTTTTTAATGCGTTCTGTCTGTTCGATAACAACAGCGAATGAGGAAGGTTCAATACCGCCACCTAATTTTTGAGCATAGAACTTGGTGAATTCAGCGCCAAAATATAAAATTGCTGCAGAGTAGTATATCCACAATAACATAACGATGATTGAACCTGCGGCGCCGTACAAACTTGCTGTAGAGGATAAAGTCAAGTATAGAGATATAAAATAGCGACCTAACATGAATAATAAAGCTGTAAAGATTGCTCCACCAAGTATATCTTTAAATTTCACCTTTGCATCTGGCAAAAATGAAAATATGAAGCCAAAGAGCGTCGTGATAATGATAAACGTGACACTGGTATTGATCCAGTCAATTAATGTAATCGGGATAAAAGGAAAATATTGTAGCACAAGATTTGTAACTGCTGCAATGACGCCATTGATCATTAATGAAGCGATAAGAAGGAAACCTAATGCAATAATAATCGAGAAGGAGATGAGCCTGTTAATGATTAATTTTAACCAGCCTTTTTTTGGCTTGGGTTTCACTTTCCAGATTTGATTAATAGAATCCTGAATGTCGACAAATATCGTTGTAGCACTAATAATAAGGGTTACAATACCAATAGTAATTCCTAAATTAGATTTATTTTCAAAGTTTATTTTTTCGATAAAGGATTGAATTTGTTTTGTAACATCTGCTCCGAATAAGACCATTAGCTCATCAAAAACTTCCTTCTGTCCAGTAGTTTCTTTACTCAAATGCTGTCCATAAAAGAAACCGATACACCAGATCACGATCATCAATAATGGACCAATAGAAAACACCGTGTAGTAGGCTAATGATGCACTTTTTTTCATGCAGTTGTCGTCCATAAAGCCATTAAAGGCATCATAAACTAATCTTAAAACTTGTTTCCAGTAGGTAGGGGTCAATAAATCTTTAAAGTATACTTCTTTCATAATATGATGGCGGATAAACAAATTTTATTTCAAAAATACCCTCTATTTTTTAGATAGAGGGTATTTTTTCTAATTTTCCTGATAGAGCTTCTCAATTTTCTCATCAAACTCTTTGAGAATGACTTTTCTTTTTAAGCTTAATTTTGGTGTTAACTGACCATCGTTGATGGTCCATTCTTTAGGAAGTAAGATAATTTTTTTGACTTTTTCCCAGTGACCGAATTCTGTAGACAACCTGTCGATTTCTTGATTATATTTTTCGATTACTTTTTGATTCGTAACGATCTCTTCTTTGGAACCTACAGGAATGCCTTTATGTTTCATCCATTTTTCGATTTCTTCAAAAGCGGGAACGATTAAAGCTGATGGAAATTTTCTATTTTCTCCCACGACCATAATTTGTGCAATGAGGGTAGATTCCATTAGTTTTGTTTCAATAGGCTGTGGTGCGATGTACTTGCCACCTGCTGTTTTGAACATTTCTTTTTTGCGGTCTGTAATTTTCAGAAATCCATCAGCCGATATTTCGCCAATATCGCCTGTTTTGAAGAATCCGTTTTCATCAAATGATTCTTTTGTTGCTTCATCATTTTTGTAATAGCCAGAGGTGACACTTGGTCCTTTTACTAAGATCTCTCCATCTTGAGCTATTTTTACTTCTAAATTTTTCAGAGGCCGACCAACTGTTCCGAATTTGATACCCGTGTCAAAAAATGTGTTGACTGCTATAACTGGAGATGTTTCGGTTAGACCATACCCTTCTAATACTTTCATATCAGAAGCCCAAAATACACGCGCTAATCTTTCCTGAAGAGCTGCACCACCAGAAACAATAATTTTTATATTACCACCAAGGGCTTCTTTCCATTTTGAAAAGATTAATTTTCGAGCAATGGCTAATTGAAAATTGTACCAAGCGCTGTTTTTTGTTGGCTCTTGGTAACGAAGGCCAAGGTTTAATGCCCACATGAACAGTGATTTCTTGATTCCAGTTAAGTCTTTTCCTTTCGCAACGATTTTATCATATACTTTTTCGAGTACCCGCGGTACAGTGGTAAAAAGATCCGGTTTAACTTCATTGATATCCACAACAACATTGTCCAGTGTTTCACAAAAATAGATCTCTATACCTTTTGAATAATACATGTATACAACCATCCGTTCAAAAATATGACATAAGGGTAAAAAGCTGATCGCTTTTTTAAAATCGGGTCTTATGAGATGGTAGCAGGCGAGTACATTACTTAAAATATTTTTATGGGATAAGTATACTCCTTTCGGTTTACCGGTGGTACCTGATGTGTAGATTAACGTGAGTAGATCATCTTCCTGTATAGCGTCATTGTAAGGCTTTAGATCTGTATCCAATGTGTCACCAATTTGATATAAGGATTCTAGATCTTTATGATGTTCAGTCTTCTCAAAAGTATAGAGCGGAATTGTTAATTGATGATCTTTTAATGCTGTGTCAACACGTGCAGCAAGCTCGGCATTACTGACGAATATCAATTTAGCTTCTGCATCATTGACAATATAGGATAGGTCCTGTGGAGCTAATGTAGGATACAGCGGTACAAGTGCAATACCCAATTGATTACAGGCAAAATCAATGATACTCCATTCAGGACGGTTTCCGGACATCAGCGCAACTCGATCTCCTTTTATTAAGCCGATACTTAGTAGCGCTCTGCTGAGACTGTTTATTTTATCAATGAATTCACTGGTCAAGTAGGTTTTCCAACGACCATTTTTATCGCGTCCAGCAATAATCGTTTTATCGGAGAACTCGGATTTATAATTTGTGATGAGGTCAAAAATTCTACTTTGTTGTGCCATAATGAAATATTTAAAATATTTGCTTAATTGGTTTATTACTAAGTATTCAAATACAATCTAATATATGAAAAATGTTTTGATGTACATTTTTTATATTTAAAATTGTTAATAACAATTTAGTATTTGCGTCGTTTAATTATTGATATTAACTTTGAACGAATAAATTGAAAAACAAATAGGCACGTTAAATATGAAAAAATTATCTTGGATCTTTGGAGTGACAGTTGGCTTATTGGGCGTATCGAACGAAGCTTCCGCGCAATTAGATTCAAAAGGGGCAATTGGGGCTCGTTTTGGTTCTGCTCAGGGAATTACCTATAGACATACACTTTCAAATGACCGAGCTTTCGAAGGGCTTTTGAGCATTCAGAGCAACTCAAATTATAGACGTTTTAGAGTCGTTGGATTGTACGAATATTATAAGCCTATATCAGGTGGTTTTAATTGGTATTATGGATTTGGTGGTGGCCTGGGGTCTTATAAGGAAAAAGACAAAACGATTGATGGAAAACGTGTTGAATATGATTCGGAGCTGGCGCTTAGTATTGATGGAATTATAGGGATTGAATATAATATTCCTGAAACTCCTTTCCAGGTTTCTTTGGATGTTAAACCTTATTTTGATTTCTTGCAATCGAGTACTATTAAGCTTATAGATCCAATCGGTTTTTCATTTCGATATAAATTTTAGATATCCTCTAATAAAACAAAAAAGGTCACTTGATAAATCGAGTGACCTTTTTGCATTTTTATGATAACCAGAATTCTGCTAATTGCTTTTGCTCTTCCGATTGTTCTTTGAGGGGTTGTATACGGAATAATTTTTTATTGGCCGCCCGTATCTCAATTTTCAGTTCTTTTATAATACCATCTCTTGCTATTAAAATATCTAATATATCTCCTTCATTGCTATGCTGCATAAAATAGTCATATTCTTTATCTTTGAGGTCGAGTCTGATGCCATTGATGGCTATTAATTCATCACGGACATTTAATCCTCCATCCCAAGCTCCCGAACCTCGTTCTACTGCAGTAACGGTTTGAATCCCATCATTTTTTTGATGACTTATTCCAATTCCTAAAGTTTTGCTTTCGGCATTAATGTCTATGATCTCATAACCTACTAGGTTGAAATATGCATTATAGTCAAGTTCACCATTTTCGTGTGCAGCATTGAAGATATCGGAAACGGATATACCTGTAAATTCTTCTACGAGTCGCTGAAATTCATCTTCTTCAAAACCCCTGTTCTGATCTAAATAGAAATGGTTATATGCTTCTTTTAATACATGATCTAATTTTTTTGTTCCTTTTGAAGCTGCTATAATTTTTAAATCCAGCAACACCGTGAGCATAGCTCCTTTATTATAATAGGATATACTTGAATTAGGTGAATTTTCATCTTGTCTATAATATTTGATCCAGGCATCAAAGCTTGCTTCTGCGGCTGATTGTATGTGATGTCCAGGACGATTCAGTACTGTTGTGAAATCATTTGCTAGTAGATTCAGATATTCTAGTTCTGAGAAGAAACCACATCTTTTGATGATCAGGTTATCGTAGTATGAGGTAAAGCCCTCCATAATCCACAGCCCCGTGGTGTAATTTTCTTGATCATAGTTAAATGGTCCCAATGCTTTGGGACGAAGTCGTTTAACATTCCATAAATGGAAATACTCATGAGCAATTAGGCTGAGGTATGTCTTGTACGATCCTTCGTTACTATATGCTGTCCTTGATGCTCCCAGTACGGTCGAATTGAGATGTTCTAATCCTCCGCCTCCGGATTGGTAGTTATGGGTAATGAAGACGTATCTTTTATTGGGGTTAGAACCCCAGATGCGGGTTTCTTCTTCGACTATTTTTTTGACATCGGCACTTAATCGTTCTTTGTCATAAGTACCACCACCTACCATGGCAAATTCATGCTCTACGTTGGAAGCTTGAATGGTCCAAATATCTTGATTACCGACTTCAAAGGGTGAATCGTAAAGAATATCAAAATCGGGTGCATAAAAAGTATGCGTATCGATTTGTTCAAGACCTGTTGAAATACTGCTCCAGTTTTCAGCGGGTCTGATGGTAACAGTTACTGGGCTGTCAATGTTGCCGTCTATATGTAAAAAGGTTGCAGTCGGTACTATAAAGGCATGCTCGTCATTAATAAAATTAGTACGTACGGATGTTTCAAAACCATAGATATGGTAGTTGATAACAATTGAGTTTTTATTTTTGGTAAATATACGCCAAGTATTTTTGCTTATTTTTTCATATCCTACTTGATCTTCAACAGAGAATCGTTCTACTTGTTTAGAATATTCACGTACTAGGTAGGATCCTGGGGACCAAACGGGCATTTTAACATCAATAAAATCAGACTGAATTTCTTTGATGGACATTTTTACGGCTGCGTAATGTGCTTGAGGCTCACTAAAGGAAACATCAAAATGTATTTTTGACGTATAATTACTTTTTTCAATCATTTTAAAGCGTTAAATAACTGATAGCTATACCAGTTCAAAATTTATTTGTGGTATGCAAAAGTACAAGGTTATGAGGGTTATACAAAATTATTTGACGTAATGTTTTGTAATGGTAGGCCATTTTATTTTATGGCTACATCTTTGGTTAATTTAAACTTGAAAATTTTGTATATTTGATACGCTCGATGTAGCATAATCTTATAATTTATGATTTTAGTCGTTGATAGCGGTTCTTCTAAGTCAGACTGGAAATTAGAACTTCCAGATAGTCCACCTTTGTCTTTTTCGACAAATGGGCTTAATCCTTTTTTTGTAAATGATAAAGAAATAACCCGAGTAATTAAAGAAATACCTGAGATAATACCTTATGCGAATGAAATAACGGAACTTTATTTCTATGGCGCAGGTTGTATATCTCCAGATCGTAGGGAAATGGTTTCCAATGCGCTGACTCCTTTGTTTGAAAATGCTTTTATTTCGGTTGAGAACGATCTTGTAGGTAGTGCTTTAGCGACTTGTGGTACTAATAAAGGGTATATTGCCACATTGGGTACTGGCTCTGATATTAGTTTTTTTGATGGACAGGAGGTGCAACCCTCTAACCATGGAAATGGATATGTGCTAGGAGATGAGGGATCGGGTGCCTGGTTTGGCAAAAAGTTAATTACATTGTTTCTTTATGGTCGATTGCCTAAGGATCTGTCGGAGAATTTTGCAGAGAATTATCGCATAACAAAGGAGATCGTTATTAAGAATGTGTACCAAAAGGAGAGACCGAATGCTTATTTGGCTTCATTTGCACCATTTTTATCTGCGAATATTACGCATCCGTTTATAGATGAAATTATTCGTTCAGGTTTCGAGGAATATGTACAGACTTGTGTATTAACTTATCAGAATTATCAAGATTACGAGTGTCACTTTGTGGGATCAATTGCTTATTATCTGGATCTGATATTACGTGATGTCTGTAATGGATATAATATTAAAATTGGAAAAATATTGAAATCACCGATCAATGAATTGTTTGATTTTGTGATAGAAAGAGAAAAAAGTTCACTTATTAATTTTTAAAATAACATGATGATTTTATCAACGATTATTGCTTGTTTTTCCATGATATTTGGAAATCCTAGCATTTACGATTATAGTTTTAAAAGTCTCGATGGTAAAGATGTTAAAATGTCGTCTTTTAAAGGGAAGAAAATTTTAATAGTCAATACAGCCTCAAAATGTGGCTTTACTAAACAGTATAAAGATCTGCAAGCATTGTATTCGGAGTATGGAAATGATTTGGTGATCATTGGGTTTCCGGCGAACAATTTTGGGAATCAAGAACCTGGTACGAATGGAGATATTCAGGAATTTTGCGAACAAAACTATGGTGTAGAGTTTTTAATGGCAGAGAAGGTTGAAGTAAAAGGTGATCAGATTGATCCTTTATTTAAATACCTGACTTCGCAAGATAATCCGGATTTCAAAGGTGATATCAAGTGGAACTTTGAAAAGTTTCTAATCGATGAGAACGGAAAGCTGGTTCATCGCTATCGTTCGGCAGTTAATCCACTTGCAGATGAAATTGTCAATTGGGTGAAGAAATAGAAATTGAGAAACCAGGAAGTAAATCTTCTTGGTTTTTTTTTGTGAAATTAGATTGTAAAAAAGAAAGTCCACCTTGGGAGGGTGGACTTTAACTAACCAATTATAAACCTAAATTATGAAAAGTATTTTGTAGCTATTACTAGCTGTTATTATCTTGTTATTATAGTTATACAAAGGTAATGCCAAAATAGGCCATCATATATTAAGTAAATGTTAATAATTTGTTAAATTATAGTAACATCTCCTGCATCTTGCTTCGTAAGCTTCTTTTTCACCCAAAAGGACTGTTTTTGTATCTGTAGAGATCCTGAAAGAGTAATTTGCAGGCGCTCCGCATTGCATGCATACGGCATGTACTTTTGTTACATGTTCAGCAATTGCCATTATATGGGGTATAGGACCGAAAGGTTGTGCTTTAAAATCCATATCTAGACCTGCAACTATGACACGAATTCCTTTATTTGCCAAATTGACACATACCTCTGTCAAACCTTCATCAAAAAATTGCGCTTCATCTATACCGACAACCTGAGTATCATTGCTCAGCAATAAAATAGAAGAGGAGTGTTCAACAGGGGTAGATGGTATACTGTTGCTGTCGTGCGAAACAACTAAACGATCATCATATCTTTTGTCTACTGCCGGTTTGAAAATTTCGACATGGAGTTTAGCATATTGTGCCCGTTTTAGTCTACGGATGAGTTCTTCGGTCTTACCGGAAAACATCGAACCGCATATCACTTCGATACTCCCGTATGCTGGGCCCCTTTGTGTGAAATTATGTTCAGAAAAAAGCATTTAAATGAATTAAAATCAATAAATTGAATATTACTTTCAATCAGTATTAAATCTGATTTTTTAAATAAAATAATACTACTTAAGTCCTGCTAATATCAGAATTTAATATTAAATTTGAGTCTATAAAAGCTACAATACTTAACAATAAAGTATAAATCAGTAAGTTGAAAATGAAGTTTTATTCCTTTTGTAAAATTTAGTGTTTTACTGGAATTACGAACAATGAAATGTATTAATTTATGGTTACGAAACAAAATTTATTTGATAAAATAGGAGATTTATTGCAGGAGCTGGAAGCGCAATATCTTGCGCTTTCAAAGGATGGCTTTGAAGATAAGAAAACTGATTTAGCTCTTTTTGAAGCTACCGCACAATATATTGCCGCTCAGATTGGTGTTTTAAAAGCACAGAATCTGTTGGGTATAGCTCAGAAAATTGAAAGAGCTGATGAACCTGCGTCTCCAAAAGTAGTGCATGACCGGATAGAAGAGGAGAAAGTTTCTTTTAATAACTACTTTACACCTCCTTCCAATTTGTTTCAAAGTGTTCCTGAAAAGAAAGAAGAACAACCTAATGTGGTAACGGAGGCGGTAGATGAAACAGCTGATATCAGTTTGAATACACCACAGAAAGAAGTTGCTCCTGTCGAAGATTTAAATTTGAAAGAAGAGCCTGCTAAAGAAGAACTTACTCAAGAGGAGGTCATTCCTGAAGTAGAGAAAGTGACTTTTGACAACAGTATCCCTGAGCCTGTGTCTGCTACTACTCAAGAGGATAAACTACGAGATCGTGTAATACCAACATATGAAAAAGAGGAGGCAAAGCCTCAACAGGTAGCCGTTAATCCGGTGGAACAAGAGAAGTTAGTTGTTAATGAAGTTATTGAAGAATCAAAACAAATCTTGATTGAAGAAGAGATTCGTCCAGATGTGGAGCAAGAGACTCCTTCAAGACCGTTAACGTTAAATGAAATTATTTCACAACAGAAAAAAGCTGGTGTACAAAACCGGGTTTATGAGATGAACAATGCCTCAGGAAATTCGGGGCAGGTGAAAGATATCAAATCGATCATTAATTTGAATGATAAGCTGCTGTTTATTAAGGATCTCTTTAATGGGTATAGTTTAGCTTATAGTGAAGCTGTTGAATTATTGAACAGATGTAACGATTATGCGGAAGCGGATGCTTTTCTGCAAACGAATTATGCGGTTAAAAATAGATGGGTTGAAAAACCACAATCGGTCGAAAAGCTATATTTATTGATTCGTAAAAGATTTGCATAAAAAAAAGCTGACTTCAAGTCAGCTTTTTTTATTGTAATTGAAACTGTATCCAGGTATTTCCCTCTAAGCCGTAAAAAAAATATTTGGGCTGCAGTATTTCCGCTAATGTTTCTAATTCTAAGCAATAGTCAGCTCCCGGAGTTTTTCCAAATTCCTCCTTATTGATTAAAAAAACTTGATTTAGCTTAACGGCATTACTATCAGACCAGTTTGTGTCAGATAATAGTGCGGGAATTTGTGCTATTGTTAATTCTTCTGAATTGATAATAATAACTTTATCTGCTTCCGAAATGGTGTAAGTAGGTATACCACCGGCTATTTTAATACACTCTTGTAAATAGTCACTGGTATTGATTACGGCAGGGTTGAGGCCATCTAAAAGAATTACTTTAGGGCGATCGCTTGCTGCAATAAATTTCAATTTATGGATGATGATATGAACTTCATCATCCAAAATTTCTAAAAGCTCTGCGGTTTTTTCATCCTTATTTAATAGTCTTCCAATAGACTCTGTATAATTTATAATATCATGACTCGTGACCAAATTACTGGATAGGGTATAGATTTGCTCTAAAATATCCGTTGGCAACTGCGTTTTGTCTACTTCATATTGATTCAGAATAGCTTCAACTAAAATTTCTTGATTGCTTTGCATGATGCAAATTTACAAATGATGATTTGATTTGCGAATTAAATTGAAAGGTTATTTTGTCATCTATGATTTGAATTCAAATGTGTAAATTGCATTATATTTAGAATTGTTCATTTAGATCATATATTATGTTTGATAAATTATTCCAAGCGCAACAAAAAGCACAAGAAATTAAACAAAGATTAGATAATATTTCTGTTTTTGGAGAAGCTGAAGGTGGATTGATAAAAGTAGTTGCAACTGCTAATAAAGAAATTAAAGAAATTACAATTGATCCGATCTTCTTGAGTAATGCGGATAAAGAGGAACTGGAAGAATTGCTTGTCGTGGCTTTAAATAAAGCGATGACCCAAGCTGAAAATGTGAGTCAATCTGAGATGTCTGCTGCTAGTCAGGATATGCTTGGTGGTTTAGGAGGCCTATTTAATCAATAGTTTTATGAAAGCGACATATTACGGACAATCTTGTGTTATGTTCAATTTTGATGGACACGAGGTATTAATGGATCCTTTTATCACTTATAATCCCTTGGCAAAGGGTGTAGACGTTAATGCTCTATTACCAGAATATATTTTTTTAAGTCACGGTCATCAGGATCACGTGGCAGATATGGCACAGATTCAAAAAAATAGCCAAGCAACTGTTGCAGCTATTGTAGAGACTGCAGCATGGGTTAGGAAACAAGGAGTTCCGGATGAAAAAGTAATTGAGTTCAATTTAGGAGGTACTATTGTGACTTCTTTTGGTACTGTGAAGATGGTGTATGCTATGCATACAAATAGCACTCCTGACGGACACTATGGTGGATTTCCTGTTGGTTTCATTCTGCATTCTGGTAACAAGAAAATTTATTTTGCAGGAGATACAGCGCTTACAATGGAAATGAAGCTTTTGGCAGATCTTGAATTGGATTGGGCATTTTTACCTATCGGTGGACATTATACCATGGATGTTGATGATGCGGTAAAGGCGGCAGAATTTATTAATTGTGATAAAATAGTGGGTGTGCATTACGATACATTTCCTCCTATTACCATTGATAAAGTTAATGCTTCTGAAAAATTCGCAAATTATGGTAAGACATTATACTTACCGGCAATTGGTGAATCAATTGAATTATAACAAATAAGGGGGATGGAAATCCCCCTTATTTGTTATATCGTTACCAGATTTTTTAGATCTTCTAAGGTGAATAGTGGTGTTTCTGTCAGCTTGTTTTTGAGAATGGATTCTTTATAATCTTCGTAATGAAATAATCGCCATTCGCCGTTATGATATTCTAAACTGCTTAAGTTTTCAACCCAATCACCTGAGTTCATGTAAGTCACTGTTCCTTTCCGGGTAATGACTTCTTTGATTTGTGGTTGATGGATGTGTCCACAGATCACATAGTCGTAATTTTTTTCAATAGCTAGTTCAGTGGCTGTTTCTTCAAAATCAGAAATGTATTTGACAGCTTTTTTAACACTGTTTTTTATTTTTTTTGATAATGAATATTTCTCACGCCCCATTTTAAGCAAGATCCAATTGATAATATGGTTTAATTGGATCAGTTTATCGTATCCCCAACCGCCTAATTTTGCTAACCATTTTGAATGATGGATGGAGGCATCAAATACGTCACCATGGAATATCCATGCTTTCTTATTGTTAAGGGATAGTAAGAGCTTGTTGGTTAATTTGATATTGCCAAGTTTTAAATCTGCAAATTTTCGGAGCATTTCATCATGATTACCGGTGATGTAATGCACTTCGGTGCCATTGGCACTGAGATCGATTATTTTTTTGATAACATGTAAATGCTCGGATGGGAAATAGCTTTTTTTGAATTGCCAAATATCGATTATATCGCCATTTAAAATCAGCATTTTTGGTGCGATCGACTCTAAATAATAGAGTAACTCTTTTGCGTGACTTCCATGTGTTCCGAGATGAATGTCTGATAATACTACGATATCGAGATTTCTTTTCATAACTTCCGTTTTTCAAAAGACGCATTTTATTATGATCTGTATATAAATGCTTTGTTATGAAATTATTAAAAATATAAAGGGTGAAGATACGATCTTCACCCTTTATATTTTTAATACTAAAATAGCTTGAAACTATTTTGACGCTCTATTGATGTGGAATTGAACTAAATCATCGATAGGGGAACGTAATATTTTGCCAACTTTCATGCCGTACTGTACTGCTTTTTCCTCCAAAACATTACGGAAATTATAGCCTACAGAACCGATACAGTTGAATGTATATTCTTGGTAGTTTGGATATTTACTAACTAAGTTTTTGAAAAATGCTTCGAAAGCATCATCTACAATAGCACGTGTATATTCAATATTCACATTGTTGTCGTAAACAAATTTGCTGAAACTTGCGCAGAAACGGTTCGCTAATGGCTTTGTGTAAACGGTATCCATGATTTCATCTGGAGTGATCTTGTAAGTGTCGTAAAATACTTTACGAACATCTTGAGGCATTAAATCACGGATGTAATCTGTTAATAATTTTTTACCGATATAACTTCCGCTACCTTCATCACCTAAGATGTAAGCACATGAGTCGATGTTATAGGTAATGTCATTTCCATCATAAATACAAGAATTGGTACCCGTTCCTAGAATGGCTGCAAAACCTGATTCAGTACCTAATAAAGCTCTTGCGGCAGCTAATAAATCGTGACCAACCTCAACTTGAGCTTGTTGGAAAACTTCTTGGATAGCTTTAATAACGATTTCTGCTTTTTCTTTATTATGAACGCCTGCACCGTAATAGTTAACCTCTTTAATTTCATCAAAAGGTAAATCATTTGGTAAGCCTTTTCTTAAAGAGTTAACGATGTATTCGCTATCTACAAAATATGGGTTATACCCTTCTGTATTGAAGTAAATTTTTTTGTTTGAATCATCCAACAAACACCAGTTTGTTTTCGTTGACCCGCCGTCAGCAATAATAATCATTATTGAGTAGTTTTAATTGAGTTTTTTCGTTTTAAAATTGGATCATTTGAATCCGATTTTCGAAAATACATTTTTTTATTTATAATTTATGTATGATCAAAGCACTAAAATGAAAAATTATTTCATCTACTTTACAGCAATTTGAAAAAAAAGGCCTTAAAATTGTATTTAAGGCCTTTTTTTTAAGATGCTATTAAATTGATTTAATAGTGTATTTTTTACAATTAGTTAGCTTTATCAATAAGCTTAATGTGATCCCTCTGCTTCGACATCATCAATATTAATTCCTTGTTTTTTGAGTACTGATTTTACTGCTATTGCAAAGAATACAATGTATGCAAAACCTAACAATGGAAGTAGGTAAGAGTTGTGGATACCTATGATATCAGCTAATTTTCCTTGGATAGGGGGAATAACACCACCGCCTAAGATCATCATGACTAAGAATGCTGATCCTTGTGCTGTATATTTTCCAAGTCCTACGATTGAAAGGCTGAAGATTGATGACCACATGATGGAACAAGCTAATCCTCCTGCTAAGAAAGAGTAAATAGCTACTGTACCTGAAGATAATAAACCAACAGTCATAGCGATAATTCCGAATAGACCGAAAACGATTAATGTTCTAGCAGGTTTTTCTTTACTTAGGTAAAATGCTCCGATTTGTATAAGTATACAAACAACATAATAGTATAGGTGTGACATTTCAAAGCCCGCCATTGCATTAACGCCTATAATAATAGAAAATGCGACAAGTGGAACAATGATAAGTAATATGTTTTTAGTTGTTTTAGTTAGGTTAAACGCTGTAATCGCTCCAGCCCAACGACCAATCATCATACTACCCCAATACATAGAAACGTAAGGCGTAATTTGCGATGATTGTAGGCTTCCAAATTCTTTTAATGTAAGTAGTTCACCTAAGTTACTTCCTATGGCTACTTCAACTCCAACGTATAAAAATAGGGCAATCATACCCAATACTAATTGAGGGTATCTCATAGCTCCCCATCCTTCTGGGTTTTTCTGCGCTTTTACATTTGCAAAAATCAATCCACCAACAACAACAATCAGTGCACCTGCTAACCACAGCATACGTTGTATTTCAAGTGGGTGAGCAATCTCTTTAATCTGAAGTTTTAATTGCTCAATACTTGCTGGATCAACTAAAGATTTTAATTGCGCCTGTAATTGATCTACCTGAATTGCTACTTCACTTTTGTAACTTAAAAATACAGGAGCGAACATGGCAAAAAGCAAGATGGTCATGATAACCAAAGTATTAAGGGCTTTATTAGCTTTTTCCATGGGTTCATTGCTTATTCCTGCAGGCACCTTTTTACTGAAGTAAAACAAACTTGCTGCTAGTAGGAACAATAAACCAACACCTATATATAGGAAAACGACTTTGTCTAAAGGTAAATTAGCAATTTCGGAATCGGATATTTTCTCAAATGTTCCGAATAACGCAAAACCGATAACTAACGGTCCTATTGTTGTTCCGAAAGAATTGATACCACCGCCTAAATTGACACGTGAAGCACCAGTTTTGGGATCTCCTAATAAAACTGCAAATGGATTTGCAGCGGTCTGTTGTAATGAAAAACCTAAGGCAACAGTGAAAAGTCCAAGTAACATACCAATGTATACATTTACTTCTACTGCCACGATCATTGCTCCGGCACCTAATGCTGAGAATAATAGACCATAGACAATACTTTTTTTATAGCCCCATTTACCAACTAAATCTTTTCCTGAAAATGTGCTGAAAATAAAAAGTAATAATGCACCAAGATAATAAGCGGTGTAAAATGCAAAATCAATCAATTGTGACTGAAATTGGTCTAAGTGAAAGTAGTTTTTACAAAAGGGAATAAATACGCTATTTCCTGCTGCAATAAAACCCCAAAAGAAAAATACAATTATTAATGTATATAAGGCGGGATAATTTGTTTTAATGAGTTTATTTTCCATCTAAATCGTTTGCTTTGTTTTTTTTGCACCGCTAACTTACAAAAAAATATATCATATTTAAATATAATATTGTTGTTAATAACTACGTTTGATTTTTTAGTAAAACGTTTTAACAAGATATGATTTGTTATAAGTATGTTTTTTTTTACAAATAATTTTGAATTGTCAGATTTGTTTTTTTTCTTTGTGCAGGTTCTCATAATTTATTCCGCTTCAGGTATAGAAGAAATCACTTAGTTCTTAAATCCCTTTGTTTGTTAATCAAAATGATTAATGGAGTGTAATAAATTTCATTTTAAAATAAAATCCTAATATATCATAATAAAAATTTAATGGATATTAATGAATTAAATGCAAAACTCGTGTCTGAATTACGCGAAATTGCAAAATTAATAGGTATCGGTGACGCTGATAAGCTTAGAAAGCAAGAGTTAATTGAAAAAATAATCAGCACTGGTGATGAGTCCGAAAATACTTCTGAAAAAAAGGAAGAAAATCATGATGAGTCAACGGAGAGACCTCGAAAAAGAATAAGAACCGCAAAAGCGTCTGAGCCGGTTACTATCCGTAAAAAAGAAAATGAAGAAACAGATTCAGCTAGCGAAGTAGCAATCTCAGAATCTGAAGAAAATATAAAAGCAGCTCCCGCAATTAAGTCAGCACCTCCAAAAGTAGAAACAGCTTCATCAAATGCAGATTTTGACAATGTTATTGTCAATGAAGGTGTGTTGGAAATTATGCCTGATGGATATGGTTTTTTACGTTCTTCTGACTATAATTATCTTACATCTCCAGATGATATTTACGTTTCTCAGTCGCAAATCAAATTATTTGGTTTGAAAACTGGTGATACAGTCAGAGGTAGCATTAGACCTCCAAAAGAAGGTGAGAAATATTTTCCATTGGTACGTGTAGAAGCGATCAATGGTCAAAATCCTGCTGAAATTCGTGACCGAGTTCCTTTTGATTTCTTAACGCCATTATTCCCTAATGAACGTTTGAATTTGGATTTGGGTACAAGCAACTATTCGACTCGTATCATGGATTTGTTCACTCCTATAGGTAAAGGACAACGTGGTCTTATTGTAGCTCAACCTAAAACAGGTAAAACCAATTTGTTGAAAGAGGTTGCAAATGCTATCGCTAAAAACCATCCTGAAGTTTATTTGATTATCTTATTAATCGATGAGAGACCTGAGGAGGTGACAGATATGGCAAGAAGTGTACGTGCTGAAGTGGTTTCATCTACTTTTGATGAACCTGCAGAGCGTCATGTAAAAATCGCAAATATTGTTTTAGAGAAAGCAAAACGTATGGTCGAGTGTGGTCATGATGTCGTGATCTTGCTAGATTCAATTACACGTTTGGCTCGTGCTTATAATACAGTTGCCCCTGCATCTGGTAAAATATTATCAGGTGGTGTGGATGCAAATGCTTTACATAAACCAAAACGTTTCTTCGGTGCTGCCCGTAATATCGAGCACGGAGGTTCTTTAACTATTTTAGCAACAGCTCTTACAGAGACTGGTTCTAAAATGGATGAGGTTATTTTTGAAGAGTTTAAAGGTACTGGTAACATGGAGTTACAGTTGGATCGTAAATTGGCGAACAAACGTATTTTCCCTGCTATCGATTTAACAGCTTCAAGTACGCGTCGTGATGATTTATTAATGGATAAAGAATCGATTCGTCGTCTTTGGATATTACGCAATCACTTGGCGGATATGAATTCTAATGAGGCAATGGAGTTTTTATTAGCGCAAATGCGTGGTACTAAGTCTAATGAAGAGTTTTTGATTAGCATGAATGGGTAATTCCATTTGATTTTAATAATTTAGCCATCATTTATAAAAAATGATGGCTTTTTATTTATATTGAAAATATGAAAAAACATATTCCTAATACCATAACCTGTTTGAATCTATTTAGTGGATGTATCGGGGTGTTAATGGCACTTAAAGGTGATTATATGACAACAGCTTATTGTGTATTGGCTTCTGGTATATTTGATTTCTTCGATGGTATGGTAGCACGGCTTTTACATGTCAAATCCAACATCGGTAAGGAATTAGATTCACTGGCTGATATGGTTAGTTTTGGTTTCTTGCCAGGTGCTATCCTTTATATGTTATTGTCTGAGGTTTTTATTGAGCAACCCTTGTTTGCTTATTTAGGTTTTGTGGTAACCGTGTTTTCAGCGCTTCGATTGGCAAAATTTAATCTGGATGAACGCCAAACGACTGATTTTATAGGGTTAAATACACCTATGAATACTTTTTATGTCTTATCACTGCCTTTTATTGCTGAAAAATATCCAGATATTATATTAAATCCTTTCTTTCTCTTGATCAGCACTGCACTAACAAGTTTTTTATTGGTTAGTGAGATTAGATTGTTCTCTATGAAGCTATCGTCATTGGCTTGGTCTGAAAATAAATATAAATTTATTTTTGTGATTTTAGCGGTTGTCTTATTTGCTGTTTTGCAATTCGTGGCATTGCCAATTATTTTATTAAGCTATATCTTGCTTTCACTGTTACATTTTCAACGTTTGAAATAAAGATTAAATCGATTTTTCATACTGCTCTAATTCTGTAAATAATTCATTGAATTGTATTTTTAATAGGGAGCATTCCGATTCAATGTGATTGATGTCAGCGGTTTCTTTTGCTAATGATTCTATAAGCTGCAGCTGCTCTTTTAAATGTGGTGCTCCAATGTATTCCATAGTAGGTTTGATATGGTGTGCCGCATTATTAATCTCTTGATAGTCTTTCGCTGTTATTGCTGCTGTTAATTTTTCAAAATCTAAAGGAGTTTGTGTTCGGTAAAGGGCGATAAACTCTTTTATCATGTCCTCATTATTAAACATACTTTGCTTGATAATATCTGGTTTTATGTGTTTATACATTTTTTTTGTAGATGTTTACGTCTAAGGGATCTGTGCATATTGCTAAGAGTTCCTTATTACTCTTTTTTAAAATCGGGTGTATATATTCTGGAGCGATCTGGACTAATGGAATTAGTGTAAATTTACGATCCTGTATATATGGATGTGGAATTTGGAGGTTAGGCAAGTTAATCTGCTCATTTTCGTAATATAAAATGTCAATATCGATCACACGTGCTCCCCATTTTTCTGAACGAACTCTCCCTAATTGATTTTCTATACTTTGACAGATTTCAAGCGCCTCTATTGGGTTAAGAAATGTTTTAACTTCAATTACTTGGTTTAAGAAACTGGGTTGATCTTCTACCCCCCAAGCTTCGGTTTCGACAATAGCGGAAACTTTTGCAATGTTGCCCAAGGAATCCTCCAGAGCGCTTAATGCGCTGTTTAATTGCATTAAACGATCACCCAGGTTTGCTCCTAATAAAATGTAGATGCTTTTCACCTTATAAATATAGAATTTTAGTTAATTAAATAAAAGATTTAAAAATTTATTTGTAACATTTGTACTAAATTGGCAACTAATAAATCAATTGAACTTTAGATTATTCATTTTATGAAATCATTTTTTAAGTATGTACTTGCTACTGTCACGGGAATTGTGATATCATCGGTAGTTTTATTTATTATAATGTTAGGTATTATCGGCGCGTTAGTAACTTCTGCATCTTCGGAAAAAGAAGTTATGGTTAAGGATAATTCAATATTGTATCTTTCTTTTAATCATGAGATTACAGAACGTTCCATAGATAATCCTTTTGGTTCCTTGGATATTCCTGGTTATAATTTGAAAAATCTTGGTCTTGATGATATTCTGTTGAGAATAAGAACAGCTAAAGAAGATAGTAAGATTAAAGGGATCTTTATGGATGCAAGTACAATTGCTACTGGATTTGCTAGTCTTAAAGAGATTAGAGATGCTTTGGTAGACTTTAAGTCATCGGGTAAATTTATTGTGGCTTACAACGAGGGTTATTCTCAAAAAGCTTATTATGTCGCTAGTGTTGCAGATAAGGTGTATGTGAATCCCGAAGGAACTGTTGATTTTAAAGGATTAGCAAGCTCCACCATGTTTATGAAAGATGCTTTTGATAAATTTGGTGTGGATATGCAGGTTGTAAAAGTGGGAACTTTTAAGAGTGCTGTTGAACCTTATTTCTTAAACCAAATGAGTGAGGCGAACCGTTTACAGGTTAATTCTTATTTGGGAAGTATCTATGATTCATTTATTCAGGAAATTTCAACTTCAAGAAAAATGTCTGCCGACTCATTAAGGAGTATAGCTACAAATTATTTGGTTCGTAACGCTGATGATGCTGTAAGGTATAAATTGGCTGATGCTAAATTGTATAAAGATGAGCTGATTTTAGAATTAAAGAAAAGATTGAACGTAGCAACAAAAGATGATCTCTCTGTTGTATCCCTAATTGACTATAAATCGAAGATGCCGAGTGGTTCTGAATCTAATCAGGTTGCTGTTTTGTATGCTGAAGGTGCTATTGTAGGAGGAGAGGGAACTAAAGGTGAGATTGGATCCGATAAAATTTCACGTGAGCTACGTTTGTTAAGACAAGATGATAATGTGAAAGCAGTTGTTTTCCGTGTTAATTCTCCTGGAGGTTCTGCTTTAGCATCTGATGTTATATGGAGAGAGGTTGAGTTGACAAAGCAAGTAAAACCGATCATAGTTTCTATGGGGGATTATGCGGCTTCGGGCGGTTACTATATTTCGGCGGCAGCAGATTCAATCTTTGCTGAGAATAATACGATTACAGGTTCAATCGGGGTGTTTGGGGTTATTCCAAATTTTAAGAATTTATTGAATAATAAAATAGGTCTTCATTTTGATGGTGTGAAAACTGGTAAATTCTCTGATTTAGGTATGGTTCCGGATCGTCCTTTAACTGCTGAAGAACGCGATATCATCCAGATGGAGGTTAATCGTGTTTATCAAACGTTTATGAAGCGTGTGTCTGATGGTCGTAAAATAACGGTTGCTCAGGTTGATACTATTGGTCAAGGCCGTGTGTGGACTGGTAAACAGGCTGTAGAGATTGGATTGGTAGATCGTATAGGTGGTATTGATGATGCTATTAAAGCAGCTGCAAAGAAAGCAAAAATAGGTCAATATGCAGTTAAGCAATATCCTGCCAAAGAGGATGCAATTTCAACTTTTTTAAATTCGTCTAAGGAAAAGGTTCAAATATGGATGGCACAACAGCAAATGGGAGAATTCTATAATTACTTTGATGTGATCAAAAAAGTTTCTGGACAATCTGGTATTATGGCGAAATTGCCGTATTCGATTGAAATACATTAATTATTTTTCATTTTATCAAAAAAAGCCTTTTATTATTCGGATAGTAAAAGGCTTTTTTTATATTTAGCTGTCCATTTGAATAGGTGGGTAAATACTTCATAATAAATAATAGAGATGAAAACAGTTGACAACTTAAACTTCGCTGACAAAAAAGCGCTAATACGTGTAGATTTTAATGTTCCTTTGGATGACAATTTTAATATTACAGATGATAATAGAATTCAAGGTGCGACACCCACGATTAAAAAAATATTAAATGATGGTGGATCTGTTATCTTGATGTCACACTTAGGTAGACCAAAAGATGGGCCTACAGATAAATATTCACTAAAGCACATTGTTTCACATTTATCTGGAGTGTTAGGGGTTGATGTTCAGTTTGCTGCTGATTGTATTGGTGAAGATGCGGTTGAAAAAGCAAAAAATTTGAAACCAGGTCAAGTTTTACTTTTGGAGAATCTTCGTTTTTACAAAGAGGAAGAAAAAGGTGATGTTGCATTTGCAGAGAAATTATCAAAATTGGGTGATGTGTATGTCAATGATGCTTTTGGTACAGCTCACCGTGCTCATGCTTCTACTGCTGTTATTGCTCAATTTTTCCCTGATGCGAAATATTTTGGGTATTTAATGGCTGCAGAAATTGGTAATGCAGAAAAAGTGTTGAATAAGGCTGAACGTCCATTTACTGCTATCATGGGAGGGGCGAAGGTTTCTGATAAATTAGAATTAATCGAAGCTTTATTGGATCGTGTTGATAACCTGATTATAGGCGGAGGTATGGCTTATACTTTTATTAAAGCTCGTGGTGGAGAGATCGGTAAGTCATTAGTTGAGTTAGATAAGTTGGACTTGGCAACGGAATTGGTTAAGAAAGCAGCGGCAAAAGGCGTTAACCTGGTATTACCGACTGATGCTCAAATTGCGGATAAATTTTCAAATGATGCAACTGTTTATGATGGACCAAATGATCAGATCCCTGCGGAATTGGAAGGATTGGATATTGGTAAAGAATCTGGAGAAGCGTTTGCAAAAATAATTGAATCGTCTAAAACTATTCTTTGGAATGGTCCTATGGGGGTTTTTGAATTTGATACCTTTGCTAAAGGTACAAAAGCTGTTGCCGATGCGGTGGTCAATGCAACTGAAAAAGGTGCATTTTCATTGATCGGTGGTGGTGATTCTGCAGCTGCAGTTTCTAAATTTGGCATGACTGAACAGGTAAGTTATGTATCCACTGGTGGCGGTGCTTTGTTAGAATATATGGAAGGTAAAGTTTTACCTGGAGTAAAGGCTATCGAAGGATAATAACTTTGAAATATAAAACAGGAAAAGGCATCGTTAGATGCCTTTTCCTGTTTTAAGATTTTAGTAGGTATAATTTAAACTAACGGTTGGTACAACTCTTTGTGTAGCGGTAATATCGTTGATATAAGTGAGTTTAAGAGCGGCTTCAAAATTGGGTAATGGGTATCTGAAAGCATTAAAATCTGCTGACACAGAAAGACCGAAAGTTTTTGGACTCATGTCGGACTGGTGATGGATATTTTGATAGTCGGCAAATACCCCTCCCTTAATTCGTTTGATGTACGTTATGCCTCCAACTGCCCAATCTGGATAGCTGATCGGGAATCTGTAGTTTAGTAATAAGGTGTTTTTAATTTTCTCGTACTTATAGTACCCGTAGCCGCTAATTGTTGGTATATCGTTGCTGTATTGATAGCGGCCTGATGCTTTTTGATAACCAAATCTAATTTGAAATCCATGATTACTGACAAATCCAGGAATATAGAATCCACTTCGAATGGAGAAAAGATTTCCTTCTTGATCTTCGAATGGAAGGTGGCGATAAGTCATACTAAAGTTTTGTCCCCATCGAGGTGTGATATCCATTTTTGACATCATGGCGTTTCTATTCCAATAAATTTGATAAGTTAACGGGAACAATACCTTTGAGTCGAAGTTTTTAAGGTTTTTAATACTTGTGTTGTATCGTTGAAGGTATGATGTCGCAAAATTGAAACCTAAGCTATAGACATAATTGCTTTTATAGTAAGCCAATGGAATGGAGATCTGACCACTTATATCATGCTCTCTCCAATCGAAATTGATCGTGCTATCAGATTTACTATTGATTTTTGCTGTTCCTATCTGTCCTTTGTTTTCATATTTAAGTGTGAATTTGGGAAAATATTTATTGTAATTTAAGGTTGCAGAGTAAATAGATTTTTTAATATCGGTATCGTATTCGTAACCGAGTACAAATTGTGTTGTATTTAGAATATTGTTGGAAAGCCAGAATACACCTGGTTTGAAGTTGTCTAAGCTTTCGAAATTGGTGTTGCTAAGGGAAAGGCTGTGAAAATTAAATGTTCTAGATAGGCCTTTATAAGGACTTACATTGTAATCTGAAACACTTTCTGTGATGCTATCAATTTTGTTTTTTAAATTGTTACTAATAGTTTTTATGCTATATGAGTTCTTAAGAACTGTATCGGTGTCATTAAATGTTATTTTGGATATTTTATATCCATTGTACTGGTAATTATTAAAGAGAATTTCTTTTTTATTGACATCATAAGAGGGGTTGAAAGCTCCGAAAGTGGTATTTGTAAGCTTCGTTAATGCTTTTGATAGTTTATTATATTGATATAAATTATCGATACCTGAATATTGTGCTTTAAACAGAAAAAGGTGATCGTTTATGTATTGCGGTCTTTCAAATTGTTCATTGCTCCAGTCCTGAAGAAAAGTAATTTGGGAGGATTCTAATTCGATTTCTACTAAGTTTGTGCCTTTGTTTGAAATAGCAATAGCTACTATTTTTGAGCCCTCTTCATTAAATGAAGGCTGTTGAAGATAAATATCGGAAGCTATCGGAATTCTTTTTAATATTTTTTTGGTTTTAATATCGAGCAATAGAATTGCTGTCTGATTACTTAAATCCACTTCAATTGTCAGTATTTCTGCTTTGGATGGGTGTAGTATGGGATAGAAATAGCGACTTTTAAAACTAATCTGCTCTCGCTTTTTTGTTTCTAAATGGTAAAGGTTAATTACATTGTAGGATCTTTTGGTGTATCGGATATCTCTTTTAACTTCATCCCATAAAATCATATTATTTCTGAAATCATAGTTTGGGACGATCTGATTTCCCAATTTTAACAATGATTCTATTTTATTGTTGTTATCTATTTTAACGATTTCAGCTGTTTTTTCTGGGGTCTGTAAAATAGATAGGGTGCTATTGTCGTGATTGTTTTTAGGCAATAACCAATCCTGGTAGTTTTTACTGGATTTTGGTTCAATTATAGGGTAGGATATCGTTGGTCTTTCATGTTCTTCTTTTTTCCATTTAATATTCAGATCATCCATCGTATGTGCAAATAGACTCGTATTATTAAATCCAGTTGTTTTTTTTAGCGACCGACTAAAATTGTAGGGCATCAATATATTTTTGTTGATGTTTTGATACAGTTCGGGTTCAAAGTTCTCCTTTACGTTTTGTTTTAAATAATTGGTCATGAAATAACCAATGGTATAATAGCTCGGTATTTTATCACGATAAGAACCTAATAAATATTTCTCGAATTTATATTTTTTATCAGTTCTTTCATTAGCTTTTAGCGTCATTTCAAAAGAGGGGAGTCGACCTCTTCCTCCTTTGGAATAAAATGTTTCTGCCCAGACTGCATCACCTTCAAAATACCAGGAAGGCAACGTTAGACCGTATATAGCAAGGGCAAGCTGTTCTAAGAACGGTGCCTTTAATTTTCCGGTCAATTTATCAAATTGAGCAACGTGTCTAAGTTCGTGCAATGCTAGATTGGATAGCCATTCCTGATTATCTGGCTCAGGGGTTGGACTGCTGTACAGCTCCGATTTGCGTGGAGCGAGTTGGACAAAACCATTAGGACGAAGTTCGGTGTTTTGAAGAATTAAAGAAATTTTACGCGGTTTTACTTGTAAGTCTTTATGATTTGTTTTTAAATACTGTGTAATTTGACTGGCAAGCGTTGAAGCCTTTTTTTTCATTTCGACCGGAAAGATCAGTTTAAATTCTTTAGTGTCAATCTGATGCCATTTTTGCGATGGAGGTGCCTGACTGTCTTCAAAGATTTGGCAAATACCTTTATGAAATGTTAAAATCGATAGTATGAAGGAGAGTAGGTAGATTTTCATGTACTTAAGTTGCTGTTGCTAATTATTTTAGATCGATGGTTGTTTTTTTAACTTTCGAATAACTATATAGCTTGATCGTTAGGTGTTTATGTTTTGTAATTCGTTTAAATGTATTCAATAATTTGCAAATTAAATATAGGTTTTTTATTTCAATTTACTGAGTTACTTGTTCTTTATGTTGTAATGAATTGATAGTTAGTGTTGTTGTTATTTTCTTTGATTTAGATTGTCTTATTTGGAGATTTTATGAATTGGATTTAAGAAAAATAAGATCTTATTTTTTTATAAATGACTGTTTTTTAGGGAGTTGTTTTTGTAAATTATTGTTGGAGACACTATCATTTATTTTTCTATAGATTAGATGTATCGATTATGATCACGATCTTTATTTTATGATCTAATACTGCATTAGAATATGTTTTTTATTGTTCTATTACCTATTGAAAATTTCTATTTTCAATAGGTAATAAATAAATTCTTATATTATTTTTAAAAAGACGATTTTTGCATAAAATTTTAAATACACCGATGTAGCATATTAGTAAAGAAAGGGAATTATGGAAGAATTGGAAATGCAGGTAGAACAAATCGAACAGTTCATTGAGTCGAAGGATAATGAGGGGTTACAAGCATATTTAAATGAGCTAAATATTTCGGATGTAGAGGCGTTGATCGATGAGCTACCCGAATATGGCCACATATTCATCGAAACATTAAATTTGAACCGTGCGGTTAATGTATTTCGTATTTTAGATTTCCCTACGCAAGAGCGTATTTTTAAGAAGCTTTCAGGTGCAAAAATTAGTGAATTAATTAATGAGATGCCTCCGGATGACCGGACATCATTTTTCAGTGAACTGAAGGATGGTGATGTCGTAAAACAATTGATTATTTTACTGCCACCTCAGGATCGTAAAGAAGCTCTTTCTTTATTAGGTTATCCTGAAGATAGTGTGGGGCGTCTGATGACCCCAGACTATATCACTGTAAAACCACATTGGAATATCATCCGAATTCTTGAGCATATTCGCCGTTATGGTAAAAATTCGGAAACAATTGATGTCTTATATGTCATTGATGCCGCAGGTAAATTAATAGATGATATTCGTATTAAAGATGTGTTAATGGCAGATCCAAATGTTGTTGTTGGTGATCTTATTGACAATAGGCTTATTTCTCTACATGCGAATGACCCACAAGAAGAGGCTGTGAATATTTTCCGGATGAATAATCGAGTTGCTTTACCTGTTGTTGATGAGCAGGGAATAATGTTAGGTATTGTTACGATCGATGATATTCTTTGGGTGGCAAATGAAGAGTATACGGAGGATATGCAACGATTTGGGGGAACTGAAGCTTTAGATGAACCATATCTGGATGTGTCGATTGTTAATTTAGTTAAAAAACGTTCTGGGTGGTTAGTGGTCTTATTTTTCGGTCAACTGTTAACTGCGACAGTCATTGAGCATTTTGAACATCAATTGGCGAGTGCTATCATGCTCTTCGCATTGATGCCACTGATCATATCGAGCGGTGGTAACAGTGGCTCACAAGCATCTACCTTGATCATTCAAGCCATGGCATTGGGAGAGATTACGATAGGGGACTGGTGGCGTGTTATGAAGAGGGAGATCGTTTCTGGTTTTCTGCTTGGTTTAATATTAGGTATTTTAGGTTTCATCAGAATTATGACTTTTCAGGGGTTTTCTGATGCTTATGGTGAACATTGGGTTTTAGTGGGGCTTGTGGTTGGCTTTTCTTTAGTAGGAGTAGTGCTGTGGGGATCTTTAATGGGATCTATGCTTCCTTTTATTTTAAGAAAGCTTGGTGCTGATCCTGCTAGCTCTTCAGCTCCATTTGTATCGACTTTGGTTGATGTGACCGGCCTATTAATTTACTTCACATTTGCTGTTTTACTCTTGAAGGGTGTTTTGATCTAAATGAGATGAAAATTATTCTTGTTGGAAGCGAGGGAGTTGCAAAAAATGTTTTTAAAAGATTTGTAAGATTGCAATAATCTTCCGATAATTGCATCACCGAAACGGAAATGACGCTTCGGAAAATTAACCGGATTCCTGAATAGCTCAGCTGGTTAGAGCATCTGACTGTTAATCAGAGGGTCGCTGGTTCGAGCCCAGCTTCAGGAGCAAAACGATTTTAGATAGTAAAATCGTGATTCAATCGAAAGTCTAGATTGAATGTATTTAAGAGATAAGAATGCAAATTCTTAAATAACCAAAGAGCTATAGTAATATACTCTTGAATGATTCCTGAATAGCTCAGCTGGTTAGAGCATCTGACTGTTAATCAGAGGGTCGCTGGTTCGAGCCCAGCTTCAGGAGCAAATGAAAGCCTTTCCAGTTTGGAAAGGCTTTTTGCGTTTAGTGTGATTTGATTCTGTTTTCAATCATTCCTTTAAATTGAGGAGGAGAGAGCGCTTTTAATTTTTGAAGTTGGTTTGAACCCGATGCTTTACCGGAGAGCATAGATGTACTATTCGAAAAGTTTCCTGTTACGATGTAATCATATGCGGCTTTAAACGATTGTTCACTTAAATTGCCGAAAGGGTAGTAGGCGTCATCGTTACTTGATTTGTTAACGGATATACCGTTATAATAATCGCTTTCATTTGATGCATTTCGTGATTCAAACATACTGAAATAGACATCATAACCGCCGATTGTCAAGGGGAAAAAACCAATTGGTTTTCCATAGGTTTTTGCTCCCACGATTTTTACGGTTAGATGTGGTTTAAATATATTGATCAATAACTCACTTGCTGAGGCTGTATTTTCTGTTACAATAAATACAAGGGTATTGATATTTATATTACCTGTAGGGTTGAATTTGAATGTATTCCCCGAAATACTGTAATCTAAATCGGTGTATCTGACCTTAACTTTCTCGCCCTTACTGTTTGTCGTTTCAAGGCTCAAGTTCTTTAAATATTTTGTTTTATTGTTTTGCATGGTGCTGTTGAAGTTTTCAGTAAACATAACTTTCCCATTTAATGAATTGGGAGCTATTTTATTGGCAAGAAATTCGGCAGTATTGATATACCCACCTCCGTTGTAGCGCAAATCAATTATGAGATCTGTAATACCGGCGTGCTGAAATTTATTAAAGGTTGCCGTTAAATCGGCTTGGGTGTGGCTTAGTTTGGAGAAGGAATTGAAAACAAAATAGCCAACCTTTTTTGTTTTATCTAAATATATGCTGTCTTTAATGACTGATTTTGTTTGATATTTTATCTTGTTCAAAGTTATCTCAAATGGGGTACCGCTACTTTTTTTTCCTTTAATAATTGCAGATTGGCTTTCAAAAAGCGCGTTGCTTAAGGAGGGTACTTCATGATTGAAATTGGTGCCATACTTAACTCCATTGATTTCGGTGATGATATCTCCACGTTGTAATCCCGAAATTGCAGCTGGTGATCCAGGATAAGTCAATTGAACTAGGATTTTGTAATTTTGCTCGACCCCGTATAGACCTATCTTCAGACCTAAATCGTCTCCATTTCCTTCTAAATCGAGGTTTGACAATTCATTTTTTTTAATGAATGATTTACTTCCATCGTAGCTTTCTTTGTCGATGTAACTGTATTTTGTATCGTTATTATCGATTTCATTGTATTCATAGGGTTTTCCAGTAGCAGGGTTTGTACCATATCTAGTAATATTGAATAGTACTTTATTCAAGCTATTGAATTCGACGCTTCCTTTGCTAAATTGTCTCGGGTTAAATACTTCATACGTGGGTAATTGGTCGTTCCAGAAATAAATGTCCTGTGCATAGTAGAATAGTGAGTCAGCTAATCGATCTACGCGACTGACTTTTTTTTCAGGTTCTGGTTCTACAACATTCTCCTTTGGCTTTTCTTCCTCTAGATTTTTTTTACTGCAACTGAACAGCATAGGCGCAAATAAAAGCAATGTGATTGTTTTTAAAAGTGGTTTATTCATGAAAATCGGTTATGTAAGAAATTTATAGTGATGGTTAAGCTATGTAATTGCCTTGTTTTCAATCGCTACAATTTGATAATCTAAATATGATGAATATTTAGATGAAAAAAAAGTAAAAAATCTTTAAAAAAGATTTGGAAATACGTTGGATTTAGCTATTTTTGTGGCATCAAAAGAGAAAGATATATAGTCATCTTTCTTATGAAGATTCCTGAATAGCTCAGCTGGTTAGAGCATCTGACTGTTAATCAGAGGGTCGCTGGTTCGAGCCCAGCTTCAGGAGCCAATAAAAAAAGTCGTTTTTGATATCAAAAAACGGCTTTTTTTGCGTTTTAGGGCAGATTAGGAACGTCTGCGTTTGCCAAGTCGGGTTCTCCGAAATGGCGTGATTTACATAGTTTTTTGTTGAACTTCACGTAGGAATGGTACAAATAGGGTACAGAAATTCCTGCGTGCTTAAGGAAAAAATTATGGCAACCGTAAGCGCAAAAATCTTTGAACATCACAAGAAAGCTGATGGCACTTACAACGTAAAAATCAGGGTCTATCACAAAGGAGACAGAAAGTACATCGACACGACCCATTTTGTAGTCAGGAAGCAACTGACCAAAGATTTCAAAATTAAAGATCCTTTTGTTGCGGATATAGTCGAGCAACAGTTGAGGAAATACCGAAACACTATCAGTGATTTGGAGGCAAAACTTGACCATTTTTCTACGGAGGCCTTACGGGATTTTTTAAGAGATATGGACGAGGAAGTTGATTTTGTGAAATTCTGCGACGAACATATAAAGGGTTTAAAAGAGGTAGGAAGAACCAAGAGTGCTGAAAACTTCAATGTAGTGCGAAACAGTCTTGTGGATTATTTTAAGATGGAATCCTTTTCTATAAACCAAATTCATTACACCATGCTCTTATCTTATGAGCGTTTTTTGAAGTCGGAGCGCACGATTAACCGACTTAATCAATTCGGTAAACCCGTTACGACCATTTCAAAAGGCATAAGTAGTTCGGCTGTTCATAATTATATGCGTGATCTTCGTACCCTGTTCAACGCTGCGAGAAACCGTTATAACGAAGAAGATATTGGGATATTCCGAATAAAGCATTATCCATTCAAGAAGTATAAAGTTGGTTCACCTCCTGCAAGGACTAAAGAAAAGCATAATAATCTTGAAGAAGTTTTTCTTATAAAGAATTGCATTACGAAACCCGGTAGCCGTGCAGAACTTGCACGAGATCTGTATATGCTTTCGTTTTACCTATGTGGTACAAATGCCGTAGATTTTTACAAATTCAATCAACAAAATATTAAAGGTGACCGGCTTGAATACAAACGTTCAAAAACCACAGATCGAAGAAAAGATGAAGCCTTTATAAGTATCAAAATCGTGGATGAAGCCAAACCATTGTTAGAAAAATATATGGGTAAGCTGGCAGAGCGATATGCTACTATCGGAAATCTAAATAAGGCTTTGAGCAAAGGGATGGAAGAAATATGTCGCTTGACTGGTCTATCCGAGGTAACGTATTATTGGGCCAGACATACATTTGCCAATGTAGCACGGAATGAATGCCGTATGAGCAAAGATGATATAGCCCTTGCGCTCAACCATGTCGATGAGGGTAATCGAACAACTGATATTTATATTGCGAAAGACTGGAAGATTGTGGATGACGTACAGCGGAAAGTTATCGCCCTATTTAGAAAAGTTGAAATTAGAATGCTGAAACGTATAGAAAAGACTAAAGGAATAGAAATACCACAAGTAAACAAAACAGAAAAAGTCGCCGCTTAATAAAATAGAATGAATTACATGGGAATATTTTTTCCATGTAATTCGTTCTAAGTATTTAAACATGTAAATTTGACTAACGATGAAAAATGTAGTTTGGTTTTTTATTACCTGTATCATTGCAACGGTTGGATTCTTTGCAGCCTTATCTATGAAAACACCGTGGATAGGATTTGCCGTAGCTTTTGGTATGTGGTTTATATTTATATGGACTACGACAACGCCAAAAAGACGTAGAAGATGATTTTCATTTTTAGGCGTTCACCCAAATTAGAACAATTATTATCCAAAGCATTAACTACGGTGATTAATTTTCCTGCAAGTAATATAACCGCCGGACCATGTGATAGTACTCGAATAGATTTTTTAAGCAAAGCTGATAAATATGACATACAAAGCTGTTTACGACTCTCCAACGGTGGAGAAGTACCGATTTTTAAGAGAGACTTGCGGGCTTTTTCCAAAGTCGGAAAAAGCTGCAACAATAGCGCTAAGAAATTCACTTTGCAGTGTCATCGTATTAGACACAAACAACCAAAACGAAGTGATAGGTATGGGAAGATTGGTTGGCGATGGTGGCTGCCATTGCCAAATAGTGGATATATGCGTATTACCCGCCCATCAGAAAAAAGGATTGGGAAAGCGTATCATGCAGATGCTAAATGATTTTATCGAACGTGAACTGCCATCGTCCTGCTACGTAAATCTTATTGCAGACGGAAATGCCTATGATTTATATGCTCAATATGGTTTTGAGCCCGTTTGGCCAAAATCAAGAGGAATGGGCAAAGTGATCTGAAGGTTCTCTTATTCGTGTCCACTTTGCATATTAATTTTAGTAAAGCCCTCGAATAAACTCGTACGTTTTGTTTCTATCATTTTCTTTGTAACCGACTTCGGGCATTTTAGCAGTGAAAATCGTTATAAAAATTAGATTGAGACACTGTGCTAAAATGGCTATTACGCCAAATACAAGTCCGATAAAAAGAATCCAAATCCGAGGTTCTTTTTCCGTGTACCATAGCACCGCAAAGAGTAGCGATGCCAGTATGGTAAGTACGAGTAAAAATATCGTTTTAATTTTGGGTATGTTACGTATCATAAGACTTTAAAAAAACAGATTAAATAGTATGTAAGCGATTTTTAATGTCATACAACCGATGAGTATGGCATCAACTATTCTCGTTTGTAAGGTTCTTTCTTTTTCGTTGATCATGGTATTCTTCTGTAACTTATTCAACAGAAAGAATGTACTTCGCAATTTCTTTTAAATCCTCGTCTGGGATCTGAGGAAAGCCGGGCATCTGCATAAGTTCCTGACGTTTTCTTCCCGGTGCTTTTATCCAAGCGATCAACTTAGCCTCATCTCCCTCATAGATCTGTTTCATTTCTTTGATTGGTGGTCCTACCAATTGTTGATCCATTTGGTGACATCCTGCACAACTTGCTTGAAATAGTGCTGTCCCTTTTGCTAAATCACCTAATGACTCGTCGATTACTAAAGCTCCCTCTTCCTCAACATAGTTTTCCCGTGCTTCTTTGCTCATCGCTTGAAACGAGGCTGTATGTGCTGCCACCATCTTCTGGTGCTTATCCAGCGCATTATGACGGTACATCTGTCTGCTGCCTCCATAACAAATCATAAAGGCAAGCATAGCGATGGTAATTTTCCAAAAATGCTTATCGAGACGCTCGTCAGTATCCTTTATTGTTTTCCATATCCACCAAAGTGCCAGTACGAGCAGTCCACCAGCTACCCCCATAATTTCAATGACTTCAAAACTTACGCCTTTTGCGGGCAAGGTCATCAAGACAATCGCTCCAAATACAATCTGAGCGGCCAGCCCAATCAACGCAATGTGGTAACCGACCCGCTTGACTTGAGCTCTTGTCAATGAAATATAGATTTCCTCGAATGGATAATTCCTACGTCCGTTGTACCATACAATGAATATACCCGTTACAGCGATACAGGCACCTAAGAACTCAAAATACCTCGGGAACACATTAGGCAAAACCAGTGCACTCAGGAATCCCTTGACGGCTCCCCACTTCTCGGGAAACATCATCAGGTTCACATTCGTCAAAAATATCAATGGAATAAATAAGAATATGGCTACAGACAGCGCAATGATACCAATGTGCAAAGCTTTGTGATTCTTCATGGTTTCCCATGTATACTTATGCAGGTAAGTCAGCAAAAACGCAATCGTAACCAAGGGGATAATCATGATCCAGGCAAAGCCTGTCAGGGCATTTGCGGAGTAAAAATATACGGTGTAAAGGGTGTTAATACTCAGGAGAGGTGCAACACCAAGCACAACCGCTATACTTTTATTGACCGTGATGGTCTTAGCAATTTCATAGGCGAATATATCATATTGTTTTTCTTTTAAACCTCTGATCTGTGCCCAAAGGGTGACTATACTACCACCTACCATCAAGTTGATAAAGACAATGTGAAATAAAAAAGATACGATCAGTAGTGTTACCAACAACCACTCGGGCAGGGGTAAATCCAATGGAATATCTTTTGGTACTGGTGTGTTTATCTGTAATAACATGTATATAAAAATCTTAGTTGTTTTCGCTTTCTTGTTCTTTTTCCGCCTCTATACGCTTCGCAACAGCGTCTACCGCATTGTCTGCATTGACGGCAACGCCGTCAGTCTGTGCGCCTTGCAATGATTCGCCTGAGCTCTGTAACTGCTTAATGTAGGCAACCAGCGCTTCCAGTTCTTTTTTATTTCCCGGAAATGGCGGCATAAATGCCCGCCCTTGATGCATACCCGGTATATAGCTCGCCATAGCTTGTTCGTTCAAAGGCTTATCCTTGCCATACATGTTTTCGAAAACATCTACGATAGAATTGACACCATTGGTCGTGTGGCATCGGCTACAGGTCAGCATAAAAACGTCCCGTCCGGCCATGACTTTATTATCGGGCGTAATCTCATGAACAGATGTGTATGTAGCATGCTTTAGTATCCCATCTTTTTTGTACAATGGGTAATCTTCCTCACGAAGCAAATTTGAATACATATAATTACCAATTACGTAGGGTTTCCGAACAAATTCCCTGACTCGCTCGAATATTCCTAAAAAGCCGAAAACAAAGAGACAGGGTATGACCACAAGACCGAAACTAACTTTCTTGGGTTTGAAAATAGCCCACAATGCCAGAACGATGGATAACGATGCTGCTCCGATGATAAAGTATTTCAGCAGGTCATAGTATTCTTCAAAATCCATCGAACCGACTGCTGTACTCATATTGGCTTTCATCGCCTCCGGCATCACATTCCAATAATATATCGCTCCCACTATGGCAAATGGTGTCCAGAATAGTATCCATCTACCCGCATATTTGATGGCCAGAATCCGTATTTCGGAGCCTCTTTTTGAAAATATGGTGGTCAATAGCATTCCGAATATTCCACCTATCAACATGGCTACTGGTGTGCGGAAGGCCAATTGAGGGAGATAAATCGGATTGGTAAAACCGTTGAGCAAACTCTTATCCGTATTCCAGTTGCCCGGATCCATCATAAAACCGAGGATAGATACGATAATAACCATTGTAATCCACGAAGCCAAGCTCAGAAATGCACCGAATCGAATGTGTTTTAGCTTTGCATTTAATGATTTGTTGGAGTTTTTCCATGTCAAGTAATAAATCATAATGAGCACCACTTCCGTTACAAAAACTACCCATTCGGTGAACCATGCCCAATAGAATACGCGGATAAGACTACCGATAGAACTTGGACTTACTAAAGCTACGGAGAACCAGATACCTACTCCCGTCATGGCACCTATTGTCGTTGTTATGATAAATGCTACCTTCATTTTATTATAAATAAGGGTATCCCATTTAGTATCTGTAACTTGATCTGGTGGGGCATTCTTCACTCCTTTATACTCCAACCAGGTGATATAGGGAATAAAACCTACAGCAAGGCCGTGGTTAATCATAACGTGGATGATAGCGATGACCGCTATTAAAAACCGGTCGTTTAACCAGTCCAAGTGGAACATTGGAAAATCCATAAATCTCTCTCGTTTATTATTTTTGACAAAATTCCGACATTACGGCGAAGAGCGGAGGGAATATAGGTGCGAATGGCTTCTGTTTTTGGAACAGAATTATGCGGTTTATAGGATAATAGTTTAGCTATTCGTAACTGCCTTCATTTGGAGAAATGGATTGCCGCATATAACAAAAAAGCAGTCCCAACTAACTGGAACCGCTTAAATTAATTCAGTGGAGATATTACCTTTATCTCTGCGTCTTTCTAAACTCTTCTGGGCTAAGTCCATGCTTCTTTTTAAAAAAAGTAATGAAGTAAGAAGAACTGTCGAATCCAAGTTCAAATGATATTTCCGATACCGTTTTGAACGTGTGATAGAGCAACCTTTCTGCCTCCATGAGTATTCGGTCTCTTATTATTTCTCCGACACTCCTGCTCCGCCGTTCTTTACAGATACGGTTTAGGTAATTCGTTGATATGTTCAACTTTTCGGCATAAAATGAAGGGAATCGTTCTCTTTTGTAGTACTGTTCCAACAATTGTTCAAACAGTCGTACTTTACTCTCTTTCTCTCTATTGTAGGGAGCATCAACAGCTATACCATTGTGTCTCTCCATAATACCCAATACGATATTCAGGTAGGAGCGCAATATCGTTCTTGAATCAGCTCCTGAGCGCTTGAATTCATCGTACATTGCATCCATCATCATGCGCCAACGGGGCATATCTTCCGTATACTCCAACTGTTTACATACGCTATTGCTTTTTAGAAATGAAAAATCGTATAAAACATTGTCGTTATATCGCTTTGAAAAAAAAGCGTCCGTAAACAATACCATCCAGCCTTTGGCTTGTTTATCTATTTCAAATGTACAGACACTGGTAGGGCTTACACTCAATACTTCTCCTTTATGGATTTGTGTAGAAGACTGATCTACAACAAACCTTCCGGCTTGGTCTTCTAAAAAGATTATCATGTAAAATCTTCTCTGGTTTGGCAACGAGAAAAGACTACAGTAATGCTGATTATAAGATTGGAGCGAAGTGATGAAAAAACCTAAATCGGGACTTTCAAAATCTTCCAGTGTCAAAACTCTTATTTCTTCTGTCTTGACAACCATAATAATATTACCTTATTTAAATAATCGATAGCTCAATTAAATCAGGCAATAGGCGGTTTGAAGATAGAAAAGCAAAACCCATCTGATAACGGGTCAGTAGAAACCGATTGGGTTAATAGGTCTCCAACATCCTTTTGAATAGGCTGCGTATTGTTCAAAGTGAAGACTGATAATATCATTGTTACTTCCAGCAACTTAAGTTTCACAGGTGCATCATTATGCTGCTGGTCCTCTTTAATTTTTTCCTCTAGATAACACGACCCTTTACATACTGGAATAGTATCAAATCTATTGATACACAACTGGCTTTCTATATAGTCCCGGTTGAGCTGAAAGCCTACAAAAATCCACATACTACTCGTTGACTGTATCAATACAGCCACAAGCAACGATATGTACATGAATCTTTTCAAAATGGTGCGAATGTATTAAATTTATTTCTCTTTTCGTAAAATATCAATATCTGCTAATAATCTCTTTGTTTCATCCTGCGAAGTTCCGTCGTATACACCCCGGATATGTAAATCCTTATCGACCAAAAGAAATCCACCGCTGTGTGTAAATCCGCCGGGAGCCGTACTATCCGGATAGGCAATAGCATAATAGGATTTCTCAGCAAGATTTAATACATCTTGTGGGCTTCCATAAAGAAAATGCCATTTCTCTCTTTTAACCCCGATCTTGTCAGCGTAGGCTTTCAATGCCGGAATGGTGTCGCGTTTAGGGTCAATACTGAAAGAAAGGAGAACAATATCTTCCATTCCCATCGTTTCATCGTACACTTCCTTCATCTGCGCGTTCATTTGCGGACAAATGGTTGGACATGACAAAAAGATAAATGAAGCAATATGGATCTTACCGATCAGGCTCTGATCAGAGATGGGTATACTGTCCTGATCAAGCATGCTAAATTCATCGATCTTAGGATAAATTAGCTCACTCCCTTCCGTAACCGGATTGCCGAGATAGGGAAGTTTTTTTTGTTGACAGCCCATGGAGCATATAGTCAAAACTAAGAATAAGGAGAAGCTTACATATTTCATTGAGATAAATACTATCCTATTTTAAATACCAAATATACATTTTATTGCTGTTAAATATCGATTGAATACCTTAAGTGTCCCTTACAACATCCGATATGCACGAAAACCTAAACACGTAGCACGCTTATATAAACCACGAAAGCCATATAGTGTGGTAACTTTGCAAAGTTAATAAAGCAGCAGAGAGCAATGTCTTTTCAAATTTTCAAAATCCTGCCATTGGGCATATTATTTCTCGCCTCTTGTGATCAACAACGCGATGATAAGGATCTTCCTATTATGGGCGAGAAAGAAATCGTTTCAATGGTGAAAGATGGCAAGACGGTTAATGACACGATCTACCACAGCATACCTGAATTCCGTTTTGTAGATCAGGACAGTGTATGGATTTCCAATGAAGATGTTGCTGATAAGATCTACCTGGCGGATTTCTTTTTTACACGCTGTCCGACTATATGTCCGCTACTTGCTAAAAATATGTTGACCATCGCAAAAGAGTTTGAAAACGAGGAGCGTTTAGTGATATTATCGCACACCATTGATGCGAAACACGATACGCCGGCTGTGCTAAAAGATTACGCCACTAAACTTGGCGCACCGTCAAACTGGCACTTCTTAAATGGCCCACAGGACGCTGTCTACCATATTACAGGAAAAGAGGGTTACTTTTCGTATGCGGAGGAAAACCCCGACATTCCCGGAGGCTTTGATCATACGCATTCATTTCGCTTGCAGCAAGCCCTTTTTTTAAACACACTATAGATTTTTTTGGCATAAACCAGCAAAATACGAAGATAAAATGAAAGCAATTAACCTACTACTACTTATATTACAGGGACTGACAACCTATGGACAAGGCTCCTTGCGGGTACATCAGCAAGAAATGTATTCCATTGTAAAAAAAATACAGCAAGACACAATAACTGTTGCTGTTCTTCTGTACGATGATGTAGTGCTTCAGGATTTTGCTGGCCCTATTGAGGTTTTTAACAAGGCACAGAATCTCACCAAAAGAAAATTCAGAACGTTTACGGTTGGTTTAAGTTCCAAAGAAATTCATACCGAAAACAATCTACTTAAAATCACTGCAGATTATACATTGGCACATTTTCCGAAAGCTGATTATATCATTATTCCGGGTGCAAGCATGCCTATTATACAGAAACTGACGGAAAATGAATTATTAACATCTTTTCTCAAAAAAGAAAATGCAGATCCGAAAACAAAAATTGTATCGGTCTGTACAGCATCTTACCTTTTAGCTAAAGCTGGAATTTTGGACGGTAAAAAAGCGACTACCCATTATTTTGTGGCAGACGACTTTGAAGAGCAGTATCCGAAAATTCAGTTGGTACGAAATGTACGCTTTGTAGATGAAGGGAAAATTATCACATCATCCGGCGTTACTTCCGGAATTGATGCAGCTCTGCATATCGTTGGGCAACATAGTGGTGAGACGATTCAGGGGATGATTAACCGTGCTTTACAGTATACTTACGGTCAGAATGAAACTTGGCCAACTGCCCCCAAAGGAATGAGATACCGCAGTGAAAAACAAACAAATTAAACTTTTTAAAATCAAAATGAACAAAACAATTATATCCATAGTAACTTTATTATTTGCTATAAACTTGAATGCACAAACCAGTGATTCTTTACAAGTCCAAAATCTTCAGGAAGTAGTTATCCAAGCAGAAAGAAAAGCTTTAGACTATTCCAGCAAAACCGCTTCCAAGATTCCGCTTAAAAACATAGAAAATCCGCAGGTTCTTAATACCGTTAATCATTTAGTTATCGAGCAACAGGGGATTACCAATTTTCCAGATATTCTAAGAAATATTCCCGGTATCGGAAGAAATTGGTCGTCGGTTTCGCCTTATTATACATCAAGGGGATTTACGGTTAGAAATTATATCCGAAATGGAATGATCAGTTATGCAGCTTCGGATATGGATCCTGTAAATATTGAACAGGTTGATGTTGTAAAAGGGCCTGTTGGTACGCTTTTCGGCTCCGGTTCAGTTTCATTTGGTGGACTTATTAACCGAGTTACCAAACAACCTTTTGAAGAAAGAAAAATAGCAGTCGGTTATCAGTTTGGAAGTTACGACTTAAGCCGATTCACTGCTGATGTTAATTTGCCTTTAAATAAGGAAAAAACAGCACTTTTCAGACTCAATGCTTCCCATACCTACGATGGTTCATTTCAGGATGCCGGATTTTTGAAAAGTACTTTTATCGCTCCAAGTTTACTATATAAAGTCAATGAGCGTTTAACCTTATCTCTGGATGCAGAAATCTACGAAAGAGAAGGAACTTCCCAACCACAGTTTTCACCTGTTGGTCCGAAACAGACCGGTAGCACGGAAACATGGGCATCTACTCCCGAAGAACTGAATATTGATTATAAAAAATCTTTCTCCAACAACTCTGTCAAACTAAAAGATCCTGCCCGAAACTTCTTTGGAAAAATAGATTATAAACTTTCTGATCATTGGAAAATGCAGACCAACATCGTAAATGGCTACACTTCCAATACCGGAAATTACCTGACTTTTGGAATTAAATCCGGCGATGCGATAATCCAGAGAAAAGTGTCCCAATATCCAACATCCAAGATTACAACCATTCAGCTTCAGCAGAATTTTATTGGAGATTTTAAAATTGGTTCTGTCCGAAACCGTCTTGTTGCAGGGATTGACTACTACAGAAATTCCAACAATTCAGAAATCAATGCCTTAAGCGGAAGAGGTGGAAGGCCTGTTTTTGATGAATTGAATATAGAAGACAGCAACAGCAATTATAATAATATCAATCCTTTTCTGATTGATGAAGCATTGTCTTCATACAGTTCGACATCGACCAAAACGGTACAGCAAACCCTTGGTATTTATGTTTCAGATGTTTTTAATCCCATTGAAAGATTATCCGTAATGCTTAGTGCTAGATTTGACCGTTTCTTTAATGATGGCTCTACCAATCTGATAACAGGAGTTACCTCGGGAAACTACAATCAGAATTCCTTTTCTCCCAAATTAGGCGTTGTTTATGAAATTTTAAAAAATGAACTTTCTGTTTTTGCCAATTACAATAATGGTTTTCAAAATGTGGCACCCGTAACACAACCGGACGGAACGGTATCTGTTTTCAAACCACAGTATGCCAATCAAACAGAATTTGGATTTAAAACAGATTTACTGAAAAACAAACTGACGGCAACTTTGAGTTATTACGATATCCGTGTAAAAAACACGCTTCGTGCCGATGTAGATCAGCCGACATATACCGTTCAGGAAGGCGATCAGTACAGCAAAGGCGTTGAGTTGGATTTGGTTTCCAGTCCAATAGCCGGTCTTTTTCTGAAAGCCGGCTGGGCATACAATGACAGTAAATATACCAATGCCGTAGAATCCGTAAACGGACGCCGTCCTGTTAATTCCGGTGCTAAAAATGCAGTAAACTGGTATGCTTCCTATACTTTTGGAGGTCTCATTTTCAAAGGGCTTGGGTTTGGTTTTGGAGGTAATTTTAACGGGAAAAACTATCTCATCAACAATACCACGAACGGACAGTTCTATACCAACGAATACACCCTTTTAAATGCTAATCTTTTTTATGACCAGCCGCATTACCGTTTCAGCATCAATGCTGAAAATTTAGGCAATAAAAAATATTACTATGGTGGTTACGGAACATTTACTCCGGGAATGCTGGGGAGAATTGCGGCAAGTATTATTATAAAAATTTAAAATGAGTTTAAAGAACATCATAACAATCTTGCTGTGTCTTTCGGCAACGAGCAGTTTTGCCCAGAGCATATGGGGAACTATTAAATCGCGAACGGGCAAGGCTATTGCCCATACGAACGTTACTGTATTGAACAGTTCTATCAAAACGACTTCCAATGAAGAGGGTAGTTTTTCATTGGAATTAAAAAAGGGGAAGTATCAATTGGAATTTGAAACCCCTGTCTTTGCCCCTGTAAATCGTCAGCAAAAAGTGGACACTAAATATTAAAAAGATCGGAGTGTTATTATCAAAAAGGCATTAGATTTAATTATGGACACTTCAAAGAAAAAAAGTACAGAAAAGTTTGTTAAAGACACCCGTAAGACTTACACAGCCGAACAGAAGATTCTCATTGTGATGGAAAGGCCTACGCGCAGAGACTTCGGTAGCAGAATTGTGTAGAAAGCATTCAGTTTCACAATCTCAATTTTATGTATGGAACAAAGAATTTATGGAAGCTGGGGAAAATCGGTTAAACGGAGATGTGATACGATAAGCTACAAGTGATGAAGTAACGGATCTGAAGAAAGAAAACGCTAGACTAAAGAAATGGTTGCCGATTTAGTTCTTCGCTACGATATTTAAATACCAAATATACATTTTATTGCTCTTAAATATCGATTGAATACCTCGAGTGTCCCGTACAACACCTGATATGCACTAAAACCTAAACACATAGCACGCTTATGTAAACCATGAAAGCTATATAGTGTTGTAACTTTGCAAAGTTAATAAACCAGTAGAGAGCAATGTATTTTCAAATTTTCAAAATCCTGCCATTGGGCATATTATTTCTCGCCTCTTGTGGTCAACAACGCGATGATAAGGATCTTCCTATTATGGGCGAGAAAGAAATCGTTTCAATGATGAAAGATGGCAAGACGGTTAATGACACGATCTACCACAGCATACCTGAATTCCGTTTTGTGGATCAGGACAGTGTATGGATTTCCAATGAAGATGTTGCTGATAAGATCTACCTGGCGGATTTCTTTTTTACACGCTGTCCGACTATATGTCCGCTACTTGCTAAAAATATGTTGACCATCGCAAAAGAGTTTGAAAACGAGGAGCGTTTAGTGATATTATCGCACACCATTGATGCGAAACACGATACGCCGGCTGTGCTAAAAGATTACGCCACTAAACTTGGTGCACCGTCAAACTGGCTCTTCTTAAATGGCCCACAGGAGGCTGTCTATCATATTGCAGGAAAAGAGGGTTACTTTTCGTATGCGGAGGAAAACCCCGACATTCCCGGAGGCTTTGATCATAGCGGTGCATTTACATTGGTAGACACTAACGGACACGTAAGAGGAGTTTACGATGGCACCCGTGAAGATGAAGCGAAAAAGGCCATAGAAGACATTCGTAAATTATTAGCACAATTTTAAAAAGATATAAACTAAATTGAAAAGGATCATTTCATTCCTACTACTTGTATCTCTCGCTTACCAATGTTTGGGAAGTATGGGGGTATTTGTGTGGTTTGAAAGCAACCGATCCTATATTGCAAAAGAACTTTGCGAAAATAGAGCAAGACCTCAGATGCACTGTAATGGTCAATGCGTACTGATGAAAAAGCTCAAAGCATTAGAAGAGAAATCATCCGATAAAAGTCTTCCGCAGAACGCAAAACACGAAACTTTTCTCTGCGTGATGCAGGAATGGCTGGTGATGCCAGAAAGCATATCCATCCAGTTAGTGAACAAATACGTAGCCTATTATAAAGCTTACTACAGTTTTATACATTTCAAGAATAACTTTCGCCCTCCTCGATTCAACGCCTAATTTTTTCTATAATAATTAATAGTGCTGTATTGACCTAAGAGGCTTTATACTCGGTGGGCAATACAGCGATTTTGGCATTGAATAAAATCGAGAATGAAACCATTTTACTTTGGAAAGTCATCCATGCTTTTTAGCGTAATGGCTATGGCATTGATATACAGTTTGACCGGGTGCGGAAACAATACACATAACCAACAGCAAGAAGGCACGGTTGACACGGCAGGTGCTTTGGTTGATATAACCGCTTTGACAAAAATAGCAGATACGACACTGACAAACAAAAAGATCAGTGTACTGGTACAGGACAGCCTAACCAGCAAAAACGAAACCATCTACATTCAGGTCACGGATCAAGACGGAAGCCCTGCTACTGATGCCCAGCTTGACTATAATGTTGTCATGGACATGGGTATGATGTCGCACGGAGGACCATATTACCCTTTGGTTGATCTGGGTAATGGTCTTTATAAAGCTGAGGTAGTCTTTATCATGGCCAATATGAAGGATATGGGCGAGGGTTGGATATTGAATACTATCCTCAATAAAACAGATAGTTTATCCTTTCTGCTGCCCGTTTCAGAGGCAAAGTATGCAAGGACTATCCCTGTTGGTACCAAAGATGATGGCCGTGTGTTCGTCAGTCTATTGCTACCCAATGAAGTAAAAACAGGAAGTCAGCCCATTGACTTCACACTGCACAGAATGGAGCATGAGGTTTTCCCACCGCTGGACAACTATACGGTAGAAATAGAGCCTTTTATGCCGGATATGGGACATGGTTCACCTGATAATAAGGCTGCCGTAGGCAAAAGTAATGGGCGGTATAGTGGGGTAGTCAATTTCACCATGAAAGGCCCTTGGACAATCAAAGTGAATCTGTTCAAAAAAGGAGAAAAAGTATCACAGGAGGAACTGGTATTTCCTGTAGAAGTTAAATAACAAATCAATATATACAATTACTAGAAAAATGAAACCGTCATGATCTTCAAAAATTCTCAATGCAATCATGACAGCTTCATTGCCTATCAATAAAAATTAAATAAATGAAAAAGCAGAATTTATTTTTTGCAGCCGTTGCTGCGCTGGTATTCACATCCTGTGAAAAAACCGAAATTAAAGAAGTTGAAAAGATTGTCTACGCAGACCAAGCGGGATCTTTATCGTTGACATTTGATGCCAAATATGGTGATTCAGATTTTGAACTAAATAAAAAATATCCCTATCAATTAATTAATTCGAGTGGAACCTATGATATGGAATTCGAATTTAGCCGTCTACGTTATTGGGTGAGCAATGTCAAATTGATCGATAAAGACAATAAAGAACATGCGATACCGGAATCTTATTATTTGGTGGAGGAAACCAATGAAATAGCTGTACAGCATTTGGTCAATGGAGAAAAATACCCCGCAACAAAGCGTGAGGAAGTGACGATCAAAGATATCCCTTCAGGAGAATATAAGGCTATCAAATTCTCTATAGGTGTCGATCAAAAATATAATGACAATATTGCTTTGACTGCTGGCGAACTGGGTTCGTTGAACGGTATGGGAGTTAGTGACGGTTGGATGTGGTTCACCAGTTACAAATTCCTAACCGTCGCTGGAAGTATTCATTGGGCAGGTGGTACACCGACTTCAAAAGCGCTGTCTTGGGAAACTGGCTCAAATGCTTTATTTAATGGTGCTGAAAAAACCGTAGAACTGAATGCGCCACTAAAAATTGATGCCCAAAACTCCGGAAAAATCACTTTCAACGTGGACGTAAAAGAATTGCTATCGGCGACCGATCTACCGTGGGTCAATAACAGTATCAGTCAAAACAAAAAAGACCTGATGATAGCTCTTCGCGATACGTTTTTGAGCAAATCGCTGACATTCAAAGAAGCAAGTTCTGTTTCCGTGGAAGCAAAATAATGTATATCTCAGTAAGAAATAGATATATCACTGGAGTCTTTACCTTTTTGGTGGGATTGTTCGTCCTATTATCCTGCTCAAAATATGATGAACCGTCTTTTACTGAAGAGGAGGAGACTCCTTTTGTCTTTCGCCAGCCTGCCTTTTTCCCAAAAGCGGTCGAATCCGCTATTGACCCCAAGACCGGTCTACCGTCAAATCCACTGACCAAAGCGGGGGTTGAATTGGGCAGAAGACTTTTCTACGACCCTATTCTGTCTGCTAACAAACAAGTGTCATGTGCAAGTTGTCACCATCAAAACAAGGGCTTTTCCGATGGTGTGGCTATTACCACGGCTGGTGTTTCAGGCAAAGCTTTGGAAAGACATTCACCTACATTGATCAATCTCGCATGGACAGACAAAGGTTTCTTTTGGGACGGTGGATCGACCAATCTGGAATCTCAGGCATTTGGTCCGCTGACTCATGCGGATGAGATGGGAATGTATCTACCTGTATTGGTTGAACGTTTGCGTGCGGATGCTACTTATGTGGCATTATTTCAGAAGGCATTTGGAGAACTACCGAGCGAACATCGAACAGCTATGGCTCTTTCTCAATTTCAGCGCATATTGATTTCTGCAGATGCTCCGTACGACCTATACCGAAGAGGAGAAAAACCAGAGGCATTATCTCCCGAGCAACTTCGTGGGCTAAACCTAGTGCGTCAAAAGTGCAGCAGTTGTCATGGAGGAGAATTATTTACCGATAACGGATTTCACAATAACGGAATAGATAATGACTTCGGCGATGGATCGCATGAGGGTATTTATTGGGGCAGGTACCGCATCACCTACAACCCACTGGACCTGGGTGCTTTCAAGACGCCTACATTACGCAATGTGATGGTGAGCGCTCCTTATATGCATGACGGGAGATTTAAGACCATTGATGAAGTACTGCATCATTATCGTTTTGGCATCAAAGATACACCTGTTACCGCTACTGCATTATACCAGAACAATGATCAGGTAGGGATACCCATGACAGACCAAGAAGTCGAAGAGATTAAGGCTTTTCTGCATGCACTGACTGATGAAAAATTCTTAAACAACAGGGAGTTTTCAAATCCCTTTAAATAAAAGATATGAGAGAGAAAATGATAAAACGAGACTGGAAGAGCATTTTAATCGCATGCATAACGTTTTGCCTACTGCTATCAGCCTGTAAAAAGGACGATGATATTATCGATGAAAATAAGATGGGCGAGTTTTCTATTGAATTTGACCACATCGTCGGTGAAGACCGGTTTTATATCGATCCCACCTATCTGTATAGAAATGCTAAAGGCGAGCAGTTTAGTATACGAATCTTAATGTACTATATCAGCAATATCAAACTTTACAAAACAGATGGAAGTAGCTATACTGTACCACAGGATGATAGTTATTTTTTAGTGAATGCAGATGATCGAACCACACGTTTTACTAAGGTCAGGGTTCCGGAAGGCGATTATACAAAAGTCGAGTTTATGATCGGTGTCGATCAGGAACGCAATATGATGCCGATGGAGCGTAGAACGGGCGTGCTTTCTTTTAATCCCGGAGAAGGACATGCAGGTATGTTCTGGACATGGAGCCAGGGATATATATTCTTCAAGTTGGAAGGGAATAGTGATGTTGTATCAGACGATCAGCAAGGTGACCCTACAGGAAATAAGCAATTCAAGTATCACATCGGTGGTTTTGGATATCCATTTGATGATCCAGAAGCGATGAATAATATTAAGGTTATAAGCGTCGACCTTACGAAGACAAGCGGTGATCATTTGGCTCATGTAAGGGAAGGATTAAGAAGCAATGTGCATCTGATGGTGGATGTGATGCAGATATTTAATGGTCCGAACCAATGGAGCATTGCGAATAAACCCAATGTGATGTTTAACAAAGAAGATAGCGGTAAGATTGCCGGGAATTTTGCATCCCTGTTTACACACGACCATAGTGAAAACTATGTAAAAAGTGAGGCAGAGCTATCGGCTAACTAACAATATTAAAACGAGATGAAGAAGATATGGGTACTTACTTTAATTCTAGGCCTGATATGGGCCTGTAAGAAAGGAAATGATATGATAGAGGAAGAGGACATATTTGCGGGTTTTGTACAACCTTCCAATTTTCCGAAACCTGCTTATGACCTTTCTCGAAATCCAGTGACCAAAGACGGTTTTGAATTAGGGAAAAAGTTGTTTTATGAACCACGGCTTTCCCGCAACAATACCATTGCTTGTGGAAGCTGCCATATACAAGGTGCCGGATTTACGCATCATGGGCATGATGTAAGTCATGGGATCGATGACAGATTGGGAACACGTAATCCAATGCCCATCATGAATCTAGCCTGGCACACGGAGTTCTTTTGGGATGGCGGTGTATTTGATTTAGATTTTTCTCCCGTAAACGCGATACACAGTGCAGTAGAGATGGACGAGACTGTAACCAACGTCCTGCTAAAATTAAGGGCACGTCCGGAATATCCCGCTCTCTTCAAGAAAGCTTTTGGAACAGAGGAAATTACCGACGTCCTGTTTTTTAGAGCACTCTCACAGTTTATGCTGATGGCGACGAGCAGTGATTCCAAATACGACAAGGTGATGCGCAAAGAAGATGGTGCATCATTTACAGAGTCGGAAGCACGGGGTTACCTGTTCTTTAAGAATAACTGTGCAAACTGTCACAAGGAACCTCTTTTTACGGATCTGAGCTACCGCAACAACGGAATTCGTCCCAACCGTAGTGACGACAAAGGACGAGCAATCGTGACTGGTAATGTAAACGATGAATATAAATTCAAGGTGCCCTCACTGCGTAACATCTCCTTCACAGCACCGTACACACACGATGGACGCTATCTGACCGTGAGCAGGATGCTTGACCATTACCGTCATGATATGGTGGATTCGCCTACATTGGATCCCTTGTTCCGTCAAGCTGACGGTAGCTTGGGCATCATCATGACCGAAGAAGAGAAAGCAGATCTGATGGCTTTCCTAAAAACACTGGAAGACCCGACCTTTCTGTCAAACAAATTACTCGCAGAGCCATTTGGTTCTGATTTTATCGTCAATTAATGATTAGGATATGAAAAAGAAAATTATACTATTGGTTTTGTCCACTGTTGCACTTTTTGCAAATATACCGCAGTCGGCAGCCTGTGATGTCTGCGGATGCGGTGTAGGAAGCTACTATATGGGTATCTTGCCGGACTTTAATAAACGTTTTATTGGCTTACGTTATCAGCAGAATAGGTTGCAGACCCACTTGGGTTCAAACGGCATCCGTACGCCTAATTCAACGAATGAGACATATCGTACAATGGAACTTTGGGGGGCTTGGAACTTTGGGGAGCGCTGGCGCGTGATGGCGATCGTTCCGTATAGTTTTAACGAGCGTACTATCGGTAACGGCAACACCGAAACGGGAAGTAAGAACGGTCTCGGAGATGTTGTTGTGATGGGGCATTACAAACTTTTGGATGATGTCCGCACGACGAGTTCCAACAAACTGCTGATGCAATCCCTTTGGATCGGTGCTGGGATCAAGACACCTACAGGCGAGTATGATACCAGCGAGCAATCTAGTGCAGAGATGGGGGCACCAAACAATTTCCAGTTAGGGACAGCGAGTACCGATTTTATGATCAACGCCGCTTACGACATCCGGTTGATGGATGCCGGTATCAACGTGAATGCGACCTACAAAATCAATACCGAAAATAAGCACGAATACCGTTATGCCAACAAGTTTACAGTAAATGCTTTGGCGTACTATAAATTTAATATTCAGAACAAGGTACGGATTTCTCCCAATGTAGGTGTACTCTATGAAACACAACCAAAAGACGTGCTTTACAACCGTTTTGATGTAGCCCAGTCCGGTGGACACTCCACCATGGGCATTGCAGGTATAGAGGTCAATGTCGGCAGATTATCTATTGGCGGAAACTTTCAGACACCGATCAGCCAAAATCTTGCAGATGGACGTATAAAAGCGGAGAATCGTTTTATGACCCATGTATCGTTTTCCTTTTGATTTCACTACTAAAATAAATAGATATGAAGAGATTAAGTGTTTTATTAACCGTTGGTGTTCTCGCTACGGCTATTGCCTGTAACAACAATCCGAATACAAACAGTTCAGAAGCTCAAACGGAGTCAACAACTGACGAACCAAAAGAAATGGTGATCCATGACTATCTTAAGGAGGGCAATAAAGGGATCGGGCCTATAGCATCCTTTACTCAACCTGCATTTGACCAAGCGGTAGCAGATGAGGGCAACAAACTTTTTATTGTCAAATGCACGATGTGTCACGAGTATTCGGAAGATAAACTTGGCCCTGCGTTAAAAGGCATAACGAAAAAAAGAACACCAGAGTGGATTTTAAACCTGATGCTGAATACTGAAGAAATGTTCGAAAAGGATACTGATGCGTTAGCTATCAAAGAAGATTTCCAGAGTATGATGGTTAGCGTAGGTCTGAATGAAAAAGAAGCAAAATCCATATTGGAATACTTAAGACAGGAAGACGCAAAAACGAATTGATAATGAAAATCTATTTATCATGAAAACCACAAATAGAAGAAACTTTGTAAAAGAAAGTTTAACACTCGCTACGGGTCTATTACTGGCCAATAAGTCATTTGCAGATAATATCGTGGGGGCAACGGTAAACAGTAATTTTAAGTTCGAGCTCGCGAAGCTTACCTATTCATTTAATGATCTTGAACCTGTGATTGATGCATTAACTATGCAGATACACTATGAGCGTCACTATGGTGCCTATGTAAAGAATGCCAATGAAGCGATCTCGGACGAAAATATGTCGGCGACCGATGCCAAGGATTTGTTTTCTCGCATATCGAAATATTCTGCGTAGCTCCGCAACAACGCGGGAGGAGCATTCAACCACGAATTATTTTGGTCTATCCTCCGTAAACCGTCGCAGCACAATATGGCGACAGGGAAACTTGCCCAATCAATCAACAGCAGTTTTGGATCTTTCGAATCATTTAAAAAAGAGTTTGCCAAAGCAGCAATGGGTCAGTTTGGCTCGGGATGGGCATGGCTGGTAAAAGACGGCAATCAGTTAAAAATCGGATCAACACCCAATCAGGACAACCCGTTGATGGACGTGTCTCCATTTAAAGGAACTCCTATTTTGGCTCTCGATGTCTGGGAGCATGCTTACTACCTGAACTATCAGAATAAGCGGGCCGACTATATCAATAAATGGTGGGAAATCATCAACTGGCAAGAAGTAGAAAACCGATATCGTACATCCAAATAAATTATATAAATACAATTAACAAATGATCAAAAAGTGTTTTTTATCCATCGCACTATTGGCGATAATGGCATCCTGTTCTAAGGACACAGAATTGGTTGAAGTGGTTGGTGGAAATTTATCCATCGAATTTGACAATGTAATGGGCAATCAGGACTTTGCACTTGATAGACCCTTCGACGTCAATGGTAAAAAATATAGCTTCGAGAGTTTTAGATATTGGGTAAGTAACATCCGCTTGCAAAAACAGAATGGTGAATGGATTGAAATCCCAAATTCTTACTACCTGATTGAGGAAACCAAAGACATTGCCATTCAAGATGGTGCATATACGTATCCGGCAAGAAAACGGGAACAGATCGATTTAAATAATCTCCCTTTGGATACCTATACAGCCATTGAATTTGGCATAGGAGTGGATAGCGAACTGAACGACAATCTTAGTATTACCGCAGGGGAGCTTTCTGCCATGACAGGTATGACCAATATTTCATGGATGTGGCACACGAGTTATATATTCAGTTCATTAAAAGGTATGGCAGAAGACGGTACTACTAAGGTTCTTAAAATTGAAACCGGTCTGAACGATAGTTTCCGGAAAGTACGAATTGATCTTAAATCTCCTGTCAATCTTGGAGGAACAACGACCTCAAAAATTGAACTTAAGAGTGACGTACTTAGTCTTCTACAATCATTTGACAGTTGGGAAGTACCTGTCGTAGGAGCACAACAACAGGATCAGATGAAAGCTATTTCAGATAATTTTTCGAATAAATTTTTTACGTTAAAATAATCACATAACCATGCTATTTAACATTAAGTCACACTTATTTGTCGCTGTTTTGATAACATTCTTGTCTATAGGCTGTTCCGATGATAGTCCGGTTATAGAGCCTGAACCCGAACTAGAGGAACACTGCCATGTAAATTCCTATACAAGCAACTGGTATATGGGAGATCGTTCAGGCAATCCGTCCGAAACAAAGTTCACTTATGATGCACAGGATCGCGTAGTACTTGCACCTGCCGGTAGCAACCAGATTTCATTTGAATATTATGAAGATAAGATTGTCTTAAAATACGCAAACCCGGCACCTAATACGGTGACGGACTATTACACCCTAAATGACAAAGGATTTATTGTACATCTCAAAAGAGAGTGGATGGCTCCATGGGATACTGAGTTCAAAGACTACCTTGTCTTGGATTTTGTGTATGACGATGAGGGGTATTTAACGGAGATTAAAGAAAATGATAACAAAATCACTTTCAATTACGAAAATAGCAACTTAACAAAGATTCATGACGGTTTGAATGGACGGAATGATGATATCTTGCTAACTTATTATCCTGACACTGAGTACGCAGCTGTCCCTATTCATAGTGTTACACCGTTATATCACGTTGGTTCTTTACATCGTACACCTACGCCGATAAATAACACTGTAGGTATGGCAGTTCTTTCAAACGGAGGATACTTTGGTAAGCTCTCTAAAAACCGAATTAAGACGATAGGCACGTATGAGCTAATTTACGGATCGGATGATGAAAAGAATGTAAATAAAATAAAAGAGGTGAATTCTTCTGAATCTATCGATTCGATGGTATATCATATCGACTATAAATGCTTTTAATGTCTCCTATACTGAAGGACAAGCAAATATTTTAGGTTATAGAAATCAGTAAGTTATTTCCGATGAAATCAATAAGACCGGAAATAACTTGCTATAAATGGATGTTGAAGTTCAGAGAAGGTCGATCACTTCCAGTCATCCGAAAAGTAAACTTATTATAATTAATGCATACGTTCCCGTTTGATAAATACGGATCGTCTTTAAAAAAATAAACGGAAACATGTGCTGGCCTGCCTTAAGTGCGGGCTTTTCTGTTTTGCATATCGAGTCTACCAGTACCTTGTTGAGCATCAGTAAAGCCAGTGCTTATTGTAGGTTATTCATTTAAAAACTTATTGATATGCAGATAAGCTGTACACAAATGCATCCTGTCACATTTTTGGCTATTGTAATTGAACTGGTTGCTATTGGCGCACAAAGTGCATTATACCTGAACCGATTACGGGAACACACCAGATTATGGTATCTTGTTCTGTTAGTTCTACTATTAATTTTTAATATCGCTAACGGGCTTTTTCCTGATGAGACATATAGTATTCCTATCTATGTGCAACATATTATTGTCAACGGAATAGGTTTTGCTATCGTATCCTACTTTCCATTCTATTTCTACCGAGCGTTTGGGTTGAAAAAACTACGGTTTCTCGCGATCTATGGGGTACCGTTGTTTATAGTGTTGCCCTATCTTGCTTTTTTCGTCGTTGGCTATTCTGTTCACGGTGATTTGACTTTTACCCACAGATATGGATACATTATACCAACATGTTATTCATTCATTCTATTGATTTTAACCGGAAAGGCCATTTGGGCTACTTATCGTGAGAATAAGAACAGAAACCGTTACGTCGAAGAGGTGGCAGCATATATCGCAATTATACCTTGGGCATTTCTGGCTCCGGTAGTTTATTTTCAATGGGGTCAGCTGATAGAAACATTGTTTACCAATGTAGGGTTTGTTGCTATTAGTGCGTTGCTTTTGTATAGAACACTAAATGTAAGCCGTGCCGAACAAAAATTATTAACCGAACTCGAACTCGTACCGATCAATCTTGAAGCTATCGAGCGTAACCGTAAACTCTTCGCACTGAGTGCTAGGGAAGTAGAGATTGTACATTTGATCTGTCAAAGGTTGAGTTACAAGGAAATAGCTGATAAGCTGTTTATTTCTGATCGTACGGTTAGCAAGCATGTACAGAATATTTTCAACAAAGTTCTCGTTAATTCCCGGTCTCAACTCGTCAAAAAAATGAACGACTATGAGGATCGATAATATTTAATCCCATAAAACAATACGCTATCGATACGTAGATAAATACGCTACCGGCAATTAGTTTTAGCTCCTTTTCATCATGCAATTTTACCGATCATGGTTGCACATCTAATTATTACGTGTTATGGAAAGCAAGTCTGTGGATTGGATATATGCGTTGGAACATCATCTAAAACCCCAACGTCTAATCAAAACCATAAAGAAAACGCCGTACCTATCCGAAGTTGAAAACAGATTGGAGGCTGGTATAGGAATGTTTAAACCGTACTTTGTCGAACGGCTTGGGGTATCTCATACCCAAGCCAAAACGGCATTGTTGCAATTGGTGATAGCGAGTGATAAGGTTTATGATTTTTTGATAACAACATCTAAATATCAAAAAGAAGGTGAACCAATTGAGAGTATCCGCCGACGGTATCTTAAGATACTTGCGCAATTTGAAATGCTTTTAGAAGACTGTGGTAAGATTGACAGTAATATCATCGGCCATATTCCACTGACTCTCCATTCTATTGTCAATGTTCGATTATTATTGAGGCAACGGTTAGCCATTTTACAAGGTAAAATCATCATAGCGGATATTGATGGAGAATTGTGTTCCCTTCTGGTCAGAGGTCTACAAATTTTAATTTCTAAAAAGGGGCTGTCTCGGGCCGAGGTAAGCTATACTATCGCTGTTCTGGATACTTTGAACGCTACTGAATCATTAAACACCTACTTAGTGGAAGACCTACTCTACCAATTGGACTTCAATACACCTACATTCCTTAATTACTGGATAAGGTACAGCAACAAATTACTTCAGGACGAACCCAATCTACACCGCCAAATAGAAATATTGATCGGAATTGAAGATCGGGTGAACGGGTTGTCACCTAAAGAGAAAAGGAGATGTGTGGTAGATGATGAATCGATATGTGTGCAATTAAAAGCGTTTCTTAAAGAAAAAAAAAGGTACGTCAACCAACGAATCAAGTTGAGAAGAGCCGAGCTCCGAGATAGCAAACTTGCCGAATCTGGTGGGCGAATATTATTCAACCTTTCTGTAGCACAATTTGGTTTATTGATCCGGTTGTTCATGGAAAATGGACTATTGCTAAAAGAGGACATAAGAGGAACCTTTGCCCATTTTGCTGCGAACTTTCGAACCCCGAAGACAGCAGTCATGTCTGCAGAAAGCTTACAAAAAAAATCGACCGATGTAGAGTTTGCTGTAGCGCGGAAAATGAAAGGAATGCTGATCGGGATGGTCAACTGGCTTAATGAACACTATAATACCCCCAGAGATAATGAACCAAACCGATGAAGATACCCTATACTATAAATATCGATTATGAAAAGGTAAATCTTAGTTATCAATCTTTAAATATTTCAGGTTGGTGTCGATATCTATTGCCTTTTGCCAAAGAAAGACGGCTTCACAAAACAACGGAATTGCAATTGTTTAGTCAGCATTCGATTCACAATCCGTTCTTTATTGATCTTATTGATATTGAAGTGGAAGGACCCAGCTACATTCCATTTGTTGTTCACGATAGGCAGCTTTTTATGTGTTTTACGTTAAGCGGTAGTCTGCTCTATGTCACCGAAAATAGAAGACCAATCGTCAGAACACAGGCCAACACACTCATGATGTCGTACTACGACAAGGGTTCATATTTCGCCTATGCCGAGGAAGGGAAGCATATATTACTCGTCGTAAGCATGCACCTGGATTGGATCAAAAGCATCACCCAAGATTATAAAAATATCCAATGTATTTTGCAAAGGTTCACGCATAGTAAACGCCTTTTTGAAACCATGTATATGCGTCGAATGGATCGAAAAATACAGCGGTGGCTTTATAAAATTTATAGTTACTCACGAGACAATAAAGGAGCATTGGACGGCAACCTACGTAAGTATATCAGTCTATTGCTGGAATACTACGATAAGGCGTTAGAAGATCAGGACAATGATATAGCTTTTGAAATAAAAACATTTGTAGAAGCTAATTATCGCGATACAAGATTAAGCACTAAGTTTTTGTCCGATCACTTCAACATGACAGAACGAACCTTGACAAATATATTCAAACGAAGATATCACCTTAGCGTACAACAATATTACACCGATCTACGGATAGAGAAAGCGATCAACCTAATGGATCAGGAGAGCATAAGCATCAAAGACGTGTATATGAAAGTTGGATATACCGATGAAAGGACTTTTCGCTATGCGTTAGAGAGCTACCAAAAGCGCAATGAGTAACCATTTTCTTGAAAATTGAAAGATATGGTAAGATTTTAACATAAGTTTGCTCAATTTTTACCGTTTCTTTCTTTCCCACGTTTCCAGCTTTGGTGAACTTTATGCCAAAGGATGATACAGCTATCCTTAGCAATCAAAAGCAATGGAAACAATAATTACATATCAAGACCAACGAAAGAGAAAACAGATCGCTTTCAATATAGTAATTGCACTATTGCTACTCCTTTGGGTGCCCGTGAGCATAGACAAGCTAATAGACTTCGCAGCCTTTAAAGATGGTATCTTAAATCAACCTTTTTCTGATAGTTTAGGATATGTCCTTATTTATACCCTACCAGCTTTCGAGCTGTTGATCGTATTTGCATTGGTGTCCGAAAAATTCCGCAGGATTGGTTTAATCCTATCCATCTTATTAATGGCGGTCTTTACAGGTTATGTAGCCGTGGCTCTCCTGGGCGCATGGGAGAAGTTGCCTTGTGGATGCGGATCAGTAATTAGGGGAATGACTTGGACACAGCATTTTTTCTTTAATCTATTTTTCTTAGTCCTAAGCGTTTTAGGGCTTTACTTGTGGTACAAACTACGAGGTAGTGACGTGGGAAACGGAACTACCGAGGGCGGGTCGGCCAAAAGACAGCTATAAAATATTTTATAACGTCAAAATTCTAAGACAATGAAAAAGTTAAAAGTAAATCTAATGATGGTTCTTGCTTTGGTGATCGGAGTAGCAACCATGTCGTTTAAAATGGCAAGCAGTTCACAAGTATTTCATTATACAGATACTGCTGATCCGGGCAACTTTGCAAATCCTGCAAATTGGGAGCCGGGTGGTGTTACAGGGGGATGTACTCCCGGAGAAACCTATCCTTGTGAAATTACCGTTGAAGATCAACAAGACTTAATCACTCAACTTGACGGCAAAGATAATGAGGATGTCTTGATAATGGCTGACAATACAAGGGATTAAAGGTTAAAAGTGAAAAGAGGCAAATGGATTTTCCTATTTGCCTCTTTTTTTAATTTAACGTGGATTTTGCTGTATTTCAGTGAGCTCTATTATTTCTTCGGGAATAGCGATTGCATAACGGAGATCATGTGGCGGTAAGGTTATAGTTTGTCCGTTAACTGTTCTCGATAACGTGATATTATAACCATCCCTATTTAAGCGTTTAATGTCCGACCAACGCAATCCTCGAAATACCAATTCTTTTCTTCTTTCGGTGAGGATGGTTTTTAATGCTAAATCTTTATCGGTAAAAGAATATGGGATGAATTGATTTGTATCCCATCTTTTTATCAACAAGTTATTTAACGCTTCCTCTGCCTTGCCAAGATCGTCCAATCTGGCACTGCATTCAGCAACAATCAAGTATAATTCACTAATGGATATACCTGTCAAAAGCGCCGCTGACCCTGTGTGTGTGCCTTTAAAAGCGTGTGATCCATCTACCAACCGGAAGTAAACAGTCTTTCTTAAATCCCCATCTTCATATAGGTTATAGAGTGATGGTGATACTCTTGCTCTATTCGCATTGATAAGATCAGAGGCATACATCCTTGTAAAAAAAACAATTTCCGAACTTATAAAATTTGTAACCGGAATAGGAAAGTTTACATTTGGATTTAGGTTGTTAAAGTCGATTAATTGATGATTAACTTCTAAGGCTTTTTCCGCATTTTCCAATGCTTCTGCATAGTTGCCCATTATCAGATGTGTTCTGGCTAACAGTCCATACGCCGCAGACCTATTGGGCAATGTTGCTGCAACACTGGTAGTCGTTAACAATGGTAGTGCATCGGTAAGGTCTTTTAATATTTGGTCATACGTTGCTTGTACCGACACCCTTTCAGATGGAATATTCATATCAGGCTCTAACCGTATCACCATGCCTAAATCTGTGTTTGCCGTTGTCTTGTTATAGACGGGTGCCCAGATTTGTACACCATCTAAATACCGGGCCGCTCTAAAAACCAATGCTTGCCCCTTAATGTAATCGGCTGTTTCTCCTGTCAGATTGTTATCTTCAATTCCTTTCAGAACAGAATTGCTGACATAAATTCCAGTATAACATTTATACCATTCATTGCCAGCGGAAGATACGGAACGACTTACATAATCCGGTTGCCACGTGTACAGCCGTTTATCACTTTCATAGTTCAAGCTATTATAATCTCCGTCTGTTAAAAAAATATCATCACTGCTTGCTTCGCCCATTGCCGAAAAGCCAAAATTCACTGTGGCCCAATCATGTAGTAGTGACTGGAAATCATGCAATGTGGTTGGTATAGCTATGCTTTTATCTGATTTTTCTTCTAAAAATTTTTCACAACCCGAAAGAAAAAACGATGTTGTTAATATGAGTATTATTGCTTTAGTTTTCATCTTAAACTCCTTTTTATAATTTGGCCCTAAGACCGAGTGAATAATTTGTGGGGTTTTTAACAGTAGAAAATCCCATACTGAAATCAGGGTCTAAATCAGATTTGTTCGCTTTCCATAGTAGACCGAGATTACTTGCATTAAAATATATTTGTAATCCTTTTATACCACGTTGGGTATTGATAGCAGGGCCTAAGTCATAGGCTATATTGATATATTGGAGACGTATATGATCGCCTTTTTCGACCAAAACCTCAGAACCGTTATAAAAAGCATCCCTTTGGGTATTGGTTGTATATAGGTTAACGGGAACATTTGTGTTCAATTCGTCGCCCGGTTCTTGCCAGCGAAGCGCATAATCTGAATGTCCTGTCCAATTATTAAATAGTGTGGTATAGTTGATGGAACTACGTCTAAACCAATAACCAGCTTTGAACGAAATCCCTACTTGTAGGCTGATGTTTTTATACGATACGGCATTGATTAAAGAGCCAAATTGAGTAGGAATAGTAGAACCAAAATATTCCAGATCATCTACTTGCGTTCCGGTGCCCATGATGCTTTGGTAATTCTTGCTTACTTCACCATCCAAGTACCCCTGTGCTTCTCCTGTGTTGGGATCTAAGCCAGCCCACTTATAGGCATACATGGTATATACCGGATGCCCCTCAATACCCGATATAGGAGGTGCTCCAAGACTAATATAGCCCGAAGATGATGTTCTTGTTATTAAATATTCCACAATTTGATCTTTGTACAAACTGAAATTAAGGGTTGTACTCCACTTAAATGTACGATCAATATTTATGCTATTTAGCTGAATATCCCAACCGTTCCCTTTCATACGGGCTACATTTCTTGCGATTGTGGGAGGCACTCCGGTCGTATAATCCATTGGTGCTACACCAAATAAGTTTTCACCGTTTTTACGATAGTGTTCTATCGATCCTGATAGGCGATTATTTTTCAAGCGGAAATCAACAGCGAGATTAAGCATTTTGGAGGTTTCCCACCTTAATTCCGGATTATAATAGTTGTTGAAATTTGCCATTGCAGCACCTGTATAAGTAGAAGTAGCAGGTGTAAACCTAATCGTATTGACAGCAACCATTGCCGGATCGACATTCCCACTAAAACCATACGTAGTGCGCAGATTTAGATACGGCAAAAAATCAAGGTTGTAGCACTTTTCATTGGATAACTTCCATGCAAATCCCGCCGACCAAAATGGGTTCCATTGGTCATTGGTCTTTAATCCGAATAAATTACTCGCATCGCGACGGGCGCTCACAGAAAAAATATACCTGTCGTCAAAGGTGTATGCACCATTAGCGAAATAAGAAATAAACCTTGTAGTTTTATCTCCAAGATATTGCCCTCTTTGGATAAAGCTACCCCCACCATTGATAATGCTTGGATAAGTTTTTGTGTAGTCAACATTCCCTGTTGTTAGACTATTAGGATCATATCCGTAAAAGCGTTCCTGATGTGATTGTGTATGCGCTGAACGAACTTCAGCCCCAAGTAACGCTGTGATATTATGCTTGCCGTATGTATTGTCAAAATTGAATTGTCCACGTAGATTATTCGCATTGAGGATACTATTTGATTTATCCAATATACCACCGTTTGGCACAATGTATATCACATTTCCGTTAACAATCTGGCTAAACCTATTGATATAATCCCTTGCCATATAGCTGTTTTCATCTGCCAGATTTGTTGTTAACCCAAACTGCCGTTCATATTGGTAATTTACGGTAGCATGGAGACCTTTAATAATGCGGTAGTCAAGGGATGCTATGGCCAATATGTCTGATCCATTGCTGTTTGCTGTTTGATACTGCCAATCCGTAAGGGGGTAATAATTCCAATCAAGCAATTTTCCATCACCAAAATTGCTGATGTAGCTTTGATTAAGGTCTTTGGCAACAGGGAGTGGATTACCATTGTTATCCACCATCTGCATATAGGGGACAAAATTACCAGCTTTCATAGAAACTGCATTGTAACCCAAACGACCGGATTGATTTTTGTTTTGTGTATATAATAGACCAGTCGTTAAAGAAAGTTGCTCGATAGGACGATACGTATTTCTAAATCTTAGATTGATGCGCTGGTAGGTATTTCCCAAATTGTCCTTATTATGATCGTATCCCACAGACGAAGTCCAAGAAAATTTATCTACCCCACCTTGTGCGTTTAAAAAGTATTGTTGATTGACGGATGGCTTATAAACATATTGATTGAACTGATCCCTTACATCTATCGTTTGTAGTGCATCAATTTGTTGCTGAGCTTCTGCATATGTAATTTCTCCCAAACGTGCTTTGTTCAACAGATCAACAACAGGACTGATTACCGGACGGCTTGTCGAATTGATTTGGCTATTGTAAAAATTACGGGAAAATAATTCCTGCTCCACATCAATAAAATCATTGGATGACATTTGACGGATGTATCCCAAGTCCGGTTTTGCACCAATGGTTACGTTGGAATTAAAATCTAAGGAAATAGGACGGTTGAAATTTCCGGTTTTGGTCGTAATGACAATAACACCGTTGGCCGCCCTCGCTCCCCAAATACTGGATGCCGACGCATCTTTAAGGATCGTTATGTTCTCCACAATATTTGGGTTGATATTCGTAATATCACCATCATACGGAAAATTATCTATGACGATCAACGGGTCTTTCGGTCCACTAATGGTGCTTAGCCCTCGTACCATCATCTGTGGTGCTCCCGGCCGTCCGTTATCCATTACCATACTATTTGCAATGGCGGGTAATCTCGAAAGAATGTCCGTACTCACCTGTTGATTAAATAGCTCATTGCTTACGGTAGAAAATGACCCCGTAGCTCTTTCTTTGGGTATTTGCTGATACCCTGTCGATACAACTTCCACTTCATCTAATAATTGTGTGGATGCGATCAGAGAGATCGTTAAAACCTCTCTTTGCGGAAGATTTACCGTCACACTTGTAGGCTCATAGCCTACATGATTAACCAACAAAATAGCAGTAGAACCACTTGCCGATTGTATCGTAAATTCACCTTTGTTATTGGTGCTGACTGATAGGTTTGTTCCTTGCATGGATATGCTTACCCCCTCGATAGATGTACTATCATTAGCGGTGATAATCCTGCCGGAGATACGCTCTTGCGCATATAGCGAAATAGAAACGAGCGATGTGATAAGAAGTAAAATAGTTTTCATTCATAAAATATTTAGATAGTTAAAAAATATTAAAGGCTACTTGTCCTTGATGACGAACATATTGAGGCTTCTTTTTGCAGGGATAAGATCAAGACCATATCCGTGAAGCTCATTTTTAAGACTATCCAAATCAGTAAAATCCGATATGGTGATGTCTATGTTCTTTGAATATTCGGTTTCATCGATAATAGGTAGGTTAATCATTGTGTTACTATTAAGGATATTGACAAAATGGCTTATTGGACGATTGCTAACAGTAATACCAGATGTATTAGAAGTTATAGACTTGTCTCCCTTAGCTTTGATTTTATCCAACGATGAAATCTTTACCAATACAAGGCAGTCTACCATACGATTTTCAATAGTACCTATGTAATCTGAATAGCGGTTAAGGTCTGCCAACATATAATCGAAAAGACTATCTGTTTTGTCATGGGGAACTATTAATTCATAATTGTATAGATGGTCATGCTTATAATATCCTCTATCATCTTTTTGACTTACAAGTAAATTCGGTTCTTTCACTTCCAAAACCACCCGCTTTGAACTAAATTTTTCTCCTTTTTTTTCAAATATTGGGTTGAGAATTGCGCGGTAAATATTCATCATACTGGCATTGTTCATCTGTCTGCCGTAGATTTTACCCTCTTTAGTTTTTTTTATTTTATTGCCCATTGGCAACCCCGGATGGTATCCCTTTACGAAAACAGAATAGAATTGCAGGTTTAAATCTGTATCAAAATTTTCTGAAATAAACATAGGTCTATTACGATCTATGGGAGGGGCATCCGCTTTGGTGCGCATTTGTGGGGCATTGTCATTCAGAATGGTTTGGATATTATCTCGGTTAATCTCTATTGAACTTGTGATATTCAATACTTCGCCATTTGGACTGATCCATGCTATATGTGGTACAATCCGGTGTGGAAAATATTGGGAAAGCGCAACATCATTAAATACAGAGTTTATATAAGGGTATTCTTTGCCTATACCTATTTTAAAGAAGTGGTTGATCTTTTCGCTGTCCTCTTTAGTCACAGCCAATATCTTGATCTTATCCCCAAACTCATTTTGCAATTCTTTAACTTTGGGAAAGCTACCAATACAGGCTCCGCACCACGTCGCCCAAAAGTCCAAGATAATTAGCTTGTCCTTATACTCATTTAGCTTAATTGTCTCTTTGTCATCGGGATGATTGACTACCTGTAAAGGCGTATTCCAAAGAGCATCGGGTATCGGATCACCGATATTAAGGGCTGCAGTGTTGTTCACAGCCCCCCTGTGATCGGGAGACTGCGACCGGGTTGCCCCGATACTAAACAACATGAAACATAATGTTATTAAAAAATGCCTGCCGCACATGGCCAGTGCTCCATGCGGACAGGCTTGATAAATATTCTTGTTTTGATTTGGGCAAAGTAATGCCCCGGCGTATAATAACGTCATTTTTCAGAATTGAATGATCCATGATATTTATTGATTAATCCTTTATTGTTTTAAAGGACGACGTTATTCGGGGGGACAAATTAGGTTTATTAAAAACAGTTTCTCATGTTGGAAAAACAACAAAGCACCAGAGTAAACCATTATTAAACGGTCTACGTTCTGGTGCTTTATCCTTTTGACTGTTATGCTCATAAGCTCGTCTTAAAAACGAACCCCAAAAGCTATACAAGTCAAAAAGTGGATTGACTGCCGGCTTATCTTTGTAGCATAGGTTCTGGCGGAACCTTTACTCATCGTCTTGGGTCAACTTTCAGTACCAACGGTCGTGAAACCGTGGAGCAATACATAGATAAAGCAAGCGTCAATCCTACCCAAGAAAATAATATTTTCAAAGATAGGATAAATTGACGCGTTACTCACTACTCGTATTGCTAAAACCGCCAGATCTTGCTACGAGAGTTCGTTATAGTTTCAATTTATTTTTCTGTCTTTATAAAAGCTTTTTATGTCAATATTCCAAACAAAAACAATTATGCATCACAAATATAAAACAAATACAATAAAACTAAAAATATTTAGTGGAATTATATTTAGTGGTATCTAAAAATACTTTTATGGTACTTTATTAAATGGCAACACGTAAAGACTTTACTGAAATAGATTTGGAAATTGAGCAAAGGAAAATTGGGATAAGATTTAGACAGATCAGAAAATCTCTTGGATATACAAGTCATGAAGCTTTTGCTTATGACCATGATTTAGATAGGTCTCAATATGGAAAAATTGAGACAGGAAAATATAATTTGACATTACGGGTATTAGTACGAGTTTTGAATGCTATTAAGTTGTCTTTTTCAGAATTTTTCAATGAGGAATATGATGACATCGAATTAGAAAAATAATATGCTTTTTTAAATTTATTACAACAATACAAGACAAGGGCGAGTTTATCAAAATTCGCCTCTTTCTTTTTTAGCACCTTCCGGATAGCACAAAACTCAAAGCTGTCTCCGTTCAAATTCTTCAAGAAGTCCATGCTTATCCAGCATCGCCAACAGATCGGCGTAACAGCTTCTCTGAGTTTTTCAATGATGGACATAATCATATTAAAGTTTAGGGTTAGTTTATTATCTAAAAAATATTTATGAAATATTTTTGAACGGAAGTGACCGTGTGAGAAAAGTGGGTAAGTAATTTTGATGTCTATCGTACTGCCAGAATAGGGTCAATAATAGAAAGCCCCCTGCTTATACAAGCAGAAGGCTTAACAAACACATGAAACAACATCATAGAAAGAAGTTTTGGTTTGAAACTATTTATCTCTTAGCACAAACATATTAAGGCTTCTTTTTGCGGGTATGAGGTCGAGGTCGTACCTGTTCAGTTCTTTTTTTAGACTTGCTAAGTCGGTAAACCCCGTTATTTCAATATCAACATTATTAGTATAGCCCGTTTCATCCACTATTGGAAACTTAATATTGGCTCTTTCACTCAGCATATTCACCATAGCAATAAGTTTTTGATTGGTCAAGATGATTGGCGATGCAGAAAAATCAATCTTTGGTTCTCCGCCTTTGCTCTTAATTTTATCTTTTTCAGAAGTTCTTACCAACACAAGGCAATCAACCATACGTTTCTCGATAGTTCCCGTGTATTCAGAATAACGGTTAAGGTCAGCGAGCATATAATAATAGAGGCTGTCTGCTTTATCTTCAGGAATAATCAACTCGTAATTGTAAAAATTAGACTTATCGGATTTTCCGTCTTTTTTTATTAGGTGTAGTAATGCAGGTTCTGCGACTTCTGTTATTATGCGTTTTGAATTAAATTGCTCGCCATTTTTACTAAACAATTCGTATAATATCGGATTATATATACTCATCATTGTCGCATTGGTCATTTGTCTACCGTAAACTTTACCGTCTTTCGTTTTCTTAAAATTATTTCCTGACGGTAATCCAGGATAATAACCCTTTGCAAAAATGGAATAGCTATTTAATTGTAAGTTGTCACTAAAGTGTTCCGAAAGAAATAAAGGTCTATTGCGATCAATATCGACCTTTGCGACCATGTTCGTTTTCCGGTCATTTAACACCGCTTCTATATTAGCTTGACTGACTTGATCGGCGTGTGTCGTATTTAGTACGATACCATCGGGCGAAATCCAAACAATGTGGGGTACACTTTTGTGGGGAAGATATTGCGAAAGAATATTATCGTTAATTACTGAATGAACATAGGTATGTTCCTTTCCAACTCCTGTTGTAAAGAACGTGGTAATCACATCCGTATTTTGATTAGTTACAGCAAGTACCTTGATCTTATCGCCAAACTCATTTTGTAAATCGTGTAGTTTAGGAAAGTTGCGGATACATGGCACACACCACGTCGCCCAAAAATCCAAGATAATTAGCTTGTCCTTATACTCATTTAGCGTAATTGTCGCTTTGCCATCGGGATGATTGACTACTTGTAAAGGCGTATTCCAAAGCGCATCTGGTATCGGATCACCGATTTTAAGGGGAGTAATTGTTTGCTGCGCATAAACAGGTATGTACAACATTATCATAAAAAGAAAAATAGACAATGTATATTCTATGTATTTTATCATAGCCTAAAAAATAAATATGTATTGGAGTTCCGAAAAAGAGCCAATACTATCTTGGGTTTTGTTCTATCTCTCCAATTTCTATAACAGTTTCAGGAAGAGCAATGGCATAACGTAAATCATTGGGTGGTAAGGTTATAGTTTGACCGTTAACCATTCGTGTTAATGTTATATTGTATCCGTCCCTATTCAACCTTTTAATGTCTGACCATCTAAGGCCACGATACACCAATTCCTTTCTTCTTTCATTTAAAATCGTGTTCAATGCGACATCTTTATTAGTAAAAGAGTAAGGTATAAATTGATTGGTATCCCATCGTTTTATCAGTAATTTATTCAGCGCTTTCGCAGCTTCGCTAAGGTTATCTAATCGGGAATTACATTCTGCAATAATGAGAAGTAACTCACTTGTAGTAATTCCTGTAATAAGAGCAGTACCACCCGTATGCGTACCTTTAAATCTATACTCGCCGTCAGCAACTTCACGGAAATATATATTTTTTCTCAAATCCCCATCATCATACAGGTTATACAGTGATAGCGATATTCTTGCTATATTAAAGTTGTTAATATTAGATGAAAACATTCGTGTTTGAAATACGATTTCTTTACTTATTTGATTTACTGCAGGAATAGGATAGTTTGCATTTGAGTCTAATCCATTAAAGTCGATCAAGTCGTTACTTATTTCAAACGCCTTTTCTGCATTATCCAATGCATCGGCATAATTTCCCATGATCAAATGAGTTCTTGCCAACAATCCATAAACAGCAGCTTTAGTCGGTAATGTAGGCGAAATAATTGTCGACGGTAATAATGGAAGTGCATCCGTTAAATCTTTCAGTATCCGTTCGTAGGTTTCTTGTACGGATGACCTTACAGAAGGAATATTCATATCAGGGTCCAACCGTAATACCATTCCTAAGTCTGTATTTGCCGTTGACTCGTTATAGACGGGAGCCCATATTTGTACACCATCAAGATAACGGGCTGCCCTAAAAACCAAAGCCTGTCCTTTTATATAATCCGCCTCTTGTCCATTCAAATTGTTTTCTTCAAGTCCTTGCAGAACCGAATTGCAGATATAAATTATTCTATAACAATTATACCATTCATCACCTGCCGAAGACAGCGGACGACTTACATAATCTGGTTGCCATGTGTACTGTCGTTTATCACTTTCATAAAACAAACCGTTATAATCTGCATCTTTTAAAAAATGGTCATCACAGCTTGCTTCCCCTATTGAACAAAATATATGATTAATATCATAAGCATTATTAAGTAAGGATTGCAAGTCATGTAGAGTTGTAGGAATGGCTAAACTCTTATCCGATTTTTCTTCAAGAAACTTTTCGCATCCTGAAATAAGCATTGTTAGTAACCATAATAATGTAATTATTTGAGCGTTCTTTTTCATCGTAATATCTTTTATAGTTTGGCTTTAAGACCAAGTGAATAATTTGCAGGAGTTTTAATGTTGAAAAAACCTAAACCAAAGTCAGGATCAATCCCTGCCTTGTTAGCTCGCCATAACACCCCAAGATTATTTGCATTGAAAAATACCTGCAATCCTTTGATACCCTTTTCTTTGTTCCCTGCCATTGTAAAGTCATAGGCGAGGTTTATATATTGGAGCCGGATATGATCGCCTTTTTCTACTAAAACGCTGGAACCATTGTAAAATGCATCCCGATTAAGGTCTGTTGTATATGGATTTACAGGTATGTTTGTTTGTGTCTCATCACCGGGCTTTTGCCAACGTAGTGCATAATCGGAATGTCCTTGCCAGTTATAAAATAGGTTGGTATAGTTAATCGAGTTACGTCTAAACCAATATCCGAATTTGTATGAAACACCAACTTGCAAACTGATATTTTTATAGGACACTGCATTGATTAAAGAACCAAATTTGGTAGGAATTGACGAACCAAAATATTCAAGATCTTCCACCTTAGTACCAGTTCCAACAATACTGCTATAATTCTTACTTACCTCTCCATTTAGGTATCCCTGCGCTTCACCTGTATTGGGGTCAAGTCCACCCCATTTATACGCATAAATTGCATATACAGGATTTCCCTCAATGCCCGATATGGGAGGAGAGGAAACATTGACATATTGTTGTGCCAATGTTCTTTCTATTCGATAGCTGACAATTTTATCCTTGTATAAACTAAAATTCAGTATGGTGCTCCACTTAAATGCACGATCAATATTTATACTTTTCAGTTGAACGTCCCAACCGTTTCCTTTCATACTGGCTACATTTCGCATCATTGTGGGTGGTACACCCGTTGTATAATCCATTGGAGCCATTCCAAAAAGATTTATACCCTTTTTTTTATAATACTCTATAGAACCTGATAAACGGTCATTTCGCAGACGAAAATCTACGGCGAGGTTCAGCATTTTTGAAGTTTCCCATTTTAATAAAGGATTGTAGTAATTATTAAATTGTGCGTACGCGGCCCCTGTAAAAATGTTTACATTGTTGGGATACCAAATTGTATTTACTGCAACCATAGCGGGGTCAATATTACCACTAAAACCATAAGTTGCCTTTAGATTTAGATATGGTAAAAAATCAACTTTGTAAAACTTTTCATTGGATAATTTCCATGCAAGTCCTGCCGACCAAAAGGGGTTCCATTGATCGTTAGTTTTTAAACCGAAAAGGTTACTTGCATCGCGCCGGGCGCTTGCCGAAAGTACATATCTGTTATCAAACGTATAAGCAGCATTAGCGAAATAAGATATAAACCTTGTACTTGTTTCGCCGAGGTGTTGACCTCGATAGACTAAATCGGCTCCGCCGTGTATAAGATTTGGATATGTTTTTGTATAATCCACATTTCCCGTAGTTAAAGTGTTCGGATTATAACCATAGAAACGTGCTTGATTTGATTGGGTGTGAGCGGAACGTGCTTCACCACCAATTAAGGCAGTTATATTGTGCTTGCCATAGGTGTTGTCAAAATTCAACTGACCACGCACATTATTAGCGTTTAAAACATTGTTGGAGTTATCCAATATGCCACCATTAGGTACAATGTAAATTATATTCCCATTCACAATTTGAGAAAAACGATTGATATAATCCCTCGCCATATAGCTGTTTTCGTCAGCAAGGCTTGTGTTTGTTCCAACCTGTCTTTCGTATTGGTAATTTACAATAGCATTTAATCCCTTAATAATTTGGTAATCGATGGTAGTCGTTGCCAGTATATCGGATACTCTGCCGTTTGAGGTTTGGTACAGCCAATCCGTTAGCGGATAATAATTCCAGTCAAGTAATTTTCCATCACCAAGATTCTGAACATAGCTTTGATTATAATCCCTTGCAACGGGAATGGCATTCCCATTTGCATCAGCGATCTGCATGTAGGGTACAAAACTACCACCTTTCATATACACATTATTGTAGCCGTAACGTCCTGACTTATTTTGGTTTTGCGTATAATATAGTCCAGTACTAAGAGAAAGCCGCTCAATTGGACGGTAGATGTTTTGAAAGCGAAGATTAATGCGCTGGTAAGTACTTCCCAAATTATCCTTATTATTGTCGTAACCCACCGAAGAAGTCCAAGAAAACTTGTGTGCTCCACCTTGCGCACTTAAAAAGTATTGTTGGTTAACTGATGGCTTGTACGTGTATTGATTGAATTGATCTCTTGCATCCACATTTCTTAATGCATCAATCTGTTTTTGTGCCTGCTCTTGTGTTAATGCCCCCGTGCGAGCCTTTTCTAAAAGATCAATTACTGGACTGATTATCGGATGGCTTGGGGAATTAATATCGCTATCGTAATAACCTCTGTTAAACAATTCCTGCTCTACGTCAATATAATCACGGGATGACATCTGCCGTATATAACCTAAATCCGGCTTAGCCCCGATAGTTAAGTTGGAATTAAAATCTAAGGAAATGGGTCTGTTAAAGTTTCCTGTCTTCGTTGTAATAACAATAACACCGTTGGCAGCTCTTGCGCCCCAAATACTGGAAGCCGAAGCATCTTTAAGGATTGTTATATTTTCTACAATATTTGGATTGATATTGTTAATATCGCCGTCGTATGGAAAATTGTCTACAATTACCAAAGGGTCTTTTTGCCCACTTATGGTACTTAATCCCCGTATCATCATTTGTGGTGCGCCTTGCCTTCCGTTGTCCATCACCATGCTATTTGCAATAACTGGCAGTCGGGAAAGAATATCTGTACCCACTTGCTGGTTAAACAGTTCATTGCTCACCGTCGAAAATGACCCTGTTGCCCGTTCTTTGGGTATTTTTTGATACCCTGTTGAGACGATTTCCACTTCATCCATTTCTGCAGTAAAAGGAAAAAGCACAACAGAGCCCATCTGATATATTGCAGAAAGTCTTTGAGATGAATACCCCAAGTAGGTAATGTCTAATTGTGTACCTTCCGAGATATTGCTTAACTGGAAATTGCCTGCTTCATCGGTAACGGTCTGCACCGATGTCCGTTTGTCGTTGTCATCTAATACGTAAATAGTTGCTCCGATTAACGGTTCTCCTTTGTCGTTGGTGACACGGCCTCGGATGGATTGTTGTTGAGGAGCTTCTATTTCAACAGAACTACTTTCAGCCAGCACATCCCTCTCTTTAATAACAATAGATCTATCCCGCAAGGTATAGTCCAAGCCTCTCGGAAGTAGTATTTTGTCCAGTGCATCTTTTAAAGTCGCCTTGTTCAGCTGTATAGTCACCGGGGTGGCCCGGCTGACCAATTGGTAATCCAGCACAAGGAAATCATATCCGGATTGCTTCCGGATATTGTCGATCACCTTCTGTAAGGAAGTATTCTTTTCATTGAGGCTCACCTGCTGGGCCAGTACACCGGCCTGCACCTGTACGAGCAGCATTGTCATCATGACCATGATCAATTTCATAATCAACGGTATTTTAAACGGTACGCGCCGAAACTGCACACCTTTGTAATAAGCGTTTATTTGCATAATTTTGCTTTGGTTTGAGTTTTACAGAATGATTGTCACAAATTGTTTTTCCCGTTTTGCGGGATAGGTTGACTCAAACTCCGGCCGGTAGTGCTTCCAACACTTCCGGCTTTTGTTTTTTTAGCCTCACCTCTCTGGCACTTAGCCTGTGGTTGATCGTAATTCTTTATTCATACATAGCGTTTTTAAGTTAAAGATTGATTATTATACTTCTTGTTTACTGTTTAAGATTTGCATGGATGGGCTTACATGACAGTGATCACATCACCCGATACCTTAAACCTAACCTTTCCCGTTGTTTCCATAAGATCGAGTACCGCACGGATACTTCGTGAGCGGGAAACAGTACCACCTACCGTAATGGCTTTAGCTTCTTTGCGTTCATAGTGAATCTCGACATTGTACCATCGCGCTACGGAACGGAATACTTCTTCCAACGTTTCACCTCGAAAAACAAAATCGCCCTGTTGCCATGCAAGCACCTGATCAATGTCAGCATCCAATATATGCATATCACCCCCAGAGGAAAGAACGCTCTGCTGTCCAGGCATCAGCGACCTTCCGTTGACCATTACCGCACCTTCTACCAGTGTAGTTTTTAAGCTGGACTCTCCAGAATAGGCTTGTATATTGAATGCGGTACCAAGATCCTCTACCAATTGTCCCTTGCTCTCGACGAAGAATGATCTTTTGGGATCGTCGTGGACGATGAAATATCCCTCTCCTTCGAGGTTAACGCGGCGATCCGAATGCACAAAGCGAGATGGAAAGGTCAGTCTTGAATCGGCATTGAGCCATACCTTTGTACCATCGGGAAGGGTGAAGGAATATACCTGTCCTTTAGCTGTGGTAGCGACAATATCAACGACATCATCCAATGGCAATCCGTCAGCGCCGAAGATCGGGCTTCCGTCATCGTATGTCAAAGATTGCCCCATGATAGCACCCTGTCTGGCACTATCCAACTTGATTGTTCGCCCATCTGCTAATACCAATGTCGCACCATAACTACCCGGCGCAACGTCTTCTGTTTGTGATGTTGTTTGGTTTACATCATCCTGATCCGATTGGTAAACAAATCGCCAAGTCAAAAACATAAGAGCCAGAACCGCTGCTATGGACGTGTACTTGGCGATGGCGCGATAGATATTGCGGCTGGGGGTTATATTTTTCCAGACACGTCTTTTACGTTTTGACAGATCCCTTGCAGGACTCTGCTCAGGAGCCTTCTCCGCCATTTTGTTGAAATAACTGTTGACTATACGAGCTTCGTCTTTCGTACACTCTCCACGAAGATAGCGGTCAATCAGTTGTTGCATTTTGTCTTGGTTACTTTCCATAAAGTGATCCCATTGATATATAGTGTAGTCGTACAGGACAGGGTAATGTTATAGATAGCCTGTAAAATAATTTATCAGCTATGGCCAATCCACGATAGGAGACCGGTTATTTGCAGGAGCAAGAAGCAGGTTAGACGAGAACGCAGACGCACAAGCGCATTGTGTATCTGTTGCCGGACAGTACCTTCGGACAGGTTGAGATTGTTCGCTATTTCCTTGTTACTTAGATAATGCTTTCGGCTTAATTCAAATATAGCCCTCATCTTGGAAGGTAGCTTGTCGACTTCTCTTTCGATTTGTTGTTGTAGGTCACGCTCGATCACAGTATCGTCTGTAGACCAGACACCTTTGTTGTAGTAATCCTGAAGACTGGTCAAATAGTCATCTCGGCTTTTTTGTTTGCGTGCATAGTCTATTAATGCATATCGTGCACTTTGATAAAGATATGATCGAATTGAGCCTATTGGAGTACTTGTTGCACTCTCATACAAAGCCATGAAAATCTCTTGAGTAAGATCCTCTGCTTGACTGTCATCTCGCAACATCCTGCGATTAAAGGAATAAATAACGGCGAAATAGCGGTCATACAATTCTGCATAGGCATTCCCGTCTCCCTGAAACATAAGTTCAGCAAGTTCATTGTCGGTATATACCCTGTACTTTGACTTTTTCAACAATATAGCATTCCGTTATTAATGCGCTCTTTAAACTTAAATAAATTTGAGGGTATACGCAATTGATTCCGTTGAAACTGATCCGTCCAGTTTGTCGATTTTTCCTCTTTTATATGGAGATATTATGATCCCGTTAAAATAAGTAGACGGATACGGAATAGAAATGTTATAGATGGGAATTACTTTTTATTTTCTTTGGTTTTTTTTAGAGCATCTAACTGTGATGTGTATTTCTTTTTTAGATTTTTAAATGATGAATATGACAGCATCAAAATAGAAAAGTAATACGAGTTTTTAAATTTATTACGACAATATAGAACAAGGGCGAGTTTATCAAAATTCGCCTTTTTCTTTTTTTACCACCTACCGGATAGCTCAAAATTCAAAGCTGTCTCCGTTCAAATTCTTCGAGAAATCCTTGTTCATCCAGCATCGCCAACATATCGGCATACCATAGATAAGTGAAATCTTTTTTCTTTCGCAAGTCGGGCAGCTTAATCTCCATAATGTCGCCCACGGTTTCCAACCCCATACGTTTAGCACGCTGTATAAACTCAACATCGCTCTGGATGTGGGTTAAGAATATGTCTGTTGATGTCATTTTTTAAATTAGATTACGTGGTGTAAATTAAAAATAAATATCCTGTCATCACAACTTTTTCAAGTCAAATGTGAAAGATGACGTTTCTATTTCTTAACGGCAGTATGGCGGATTATATTACATTCTTTCCAATACCAGACCATTCCCAAAGGTCTCCACATTTCTACCACTTTTCCAGTCAATTCAGAACCTTTTCTTATAAAATACCGCACTTTTGAAAACCCCTAAAAACAGATTTTAACACTATTTAAACCCACTTTTTAACGAAAGGGTGAAACGTTTTTTTCACCCCCATACACTGTTTTTGCGTTGGCTCGTTTTCGTGCTTTGTACCCGAATGGAAGAATAAATCCATCGGGAAGAATGAAGTACACGGAACTGGCAACGCTGCTAAAAAATGCAGCCGAACAAGGAACAGCAAACGCAATCAAAGAAGAACAACCTGTTCCAGATCAGTTGACCAAAGCCGACGCTTACCGCCTGTATGGTCGTAGTAATGTAGATAGATGGCTCCGTGAGGGGCTGATCTCCAAACAACAACCTACCGACACTTCCCAAATCTTTTTTGACAGATCGGAACTCGAAGCCGTCGCGGCTTCGAGCAATCGGATCACCTACCTGCCCGTAGCGGACAGGTAAGCGCATCCGCTGCGATAGCGGAGCAAGAACGGTCTTTGACATCGAGGAGTGAAACATTATCCCGTGAGGAACGGGAAATTTTGCGAAAGTGAGGTAAGCCGAAAACTTGGCGATAACAATATATTGAAAGCGCATTGGCAGGCGATAGCCCGGTCCGTACGGACTGACGTGAGTAGCTCCGACAACTTATCCTAATCGGCAAGAGCGGATCATTTCGGGTTCGTTGCCCGTTGCCGGTTCCATTATGGGAAATCCCTTTTCCCCTTATCAGTAAACCATTAAACCCCAAAGAAGCCATGAACATACTATTGACACCGCTGCAATTGCAGACATTGCTTTCCTATGCCGCCGAAATGGGCGCAAAACTGGCCCTGTCCAAAACCGGACACATCCGGCCATACCTCAAAAAATCAGAAGCATTCAAGCGGTACGGACGAAAAAACGTAGAGCATTGGATCGGTCTGGGACTGATCACCCCGCGAAAGGACGGCGACCATTCCGCAGCATGGCGGATCGACCGGATGGAGATCGAAGCCGTGAGCAAATCCCGTGAAGCCATGCGCTACCTGTAAAAACCTACCCATCACATCGAAAAAAATCCTTATGACATCCAACAAAAGCAACTCATCATCCAACGAACCGTTAACCCTCGTTTCCCTGCTCAAAGCATTGGGGCACGAACCTGTATCGACTGGCAGCGATGAATATCAGTACGCAAGCGTGTTCGCAAGCGGGACCAACAACAAAACAGTCCTAACGGTCAATAACCGATTGAACACCTGGTTTGACAGCTCACTCGGTCTACTTGGCAAAGGTGGCAACCTCATGGACTTTGCCCGTACCTATTGGCCCGATCTATCCCCCGGACAGATCGAAGAAAAACTTCGGGATATACAGACTCAATCCGTTAAAAAAGATAGACCCCTGCGCAAACGAAAAGCAACCAAGATACCCGATTATCGTGTCGCCCGTACCCGCCCATTGGGATACAACAATGAGGTTACCGATTTTCTGATGGAAAGCGGTCTTTGGGAACTTGCCGATCTGAATATCCGGGAAGTCTATTATTATGTCACTGATCAAAAGGGAAAGCGCAAGGATTTTTGTGCCGCAGGTTGGATGAACGAAAACGGAGGTTGGGAAGTGCGCGCCCAAAATTATACAGGCTGTATCGGTACAAAGGGAATGACCTTTATTTCGGTAAGCGGGTCCGTGCTTGCCATATTTCCCGAATACGTGGACTATCTGAAAAGACGGAATGACAAACATCTGCAATACGCATCCGTGCTTATACTGAACCATACCGAATTTTTATCCGCAGCGCTGAAACGTGCCAGACATTTTGAAAAGGTACTATTCTATTTCGATGAAACGAGGAACGGATACCAATCAGCGAGAGACGTATTCACGGACAAACTACCGCATGCCGAAGTTATACCCCTTTAATTATCCAATCCCTGCTTATGTCAAAATATGTAAACGTGGACGACCTGCGGGAAGTCCCGATCTCGGACTTTCTGGCCCGGCTCGGCCACCATCCGGTACGCAGATCGGGCAAGGAACTTTTCTACCACAGTATGCTGCGGGAAACCAGGCAGGACACCCCATCGCTGACCGTTTGGGATGAGGGGGGCAAATGGCTTGACCGGGGTGGCCCGAACGTAACGGGCATCCAGGGCGGTGGCATCGTCCAGCTCGGCCTTGCCTATTGGCCCCAGCTCTCGTTTGTCGAAGTGCTCAATAAAATAAAGGAAACGTGCGATATGCAGGTCGCCATGATCCCGGCCTACAAACCTGTCCAATTGGCTACGGAACAGGAACAAAAAGGCTACGCATTTGAGCTCGTCCGAACACAGCCTATCGGCAGAAAATTTGTCCTGACCAAATACCTCGAAGAACGGGGGGTATTGGACGTTGCACATGGCCACCTGCACGAAATCTATTACAGAAACCGCCTTGACAACGAAAATAAAAACACTTTCTATGCCATCGGTTGGAAGAACGATCAGGCGGGTTGGGAGTTTACCAATGCCAAAGGTTTCAAGAGCAGTATCGGCAAAAAGGGAATATCCGTGGTGCCCGGCAACCCAGACCATGCCGTTCTCTTTGAGGGCTATATGGACTACCTGAGCTGGCTCAAAGTAAACCGCCCGGATCCTGCACCCACCGCCATTGTACTGAACTCCATTGTCCAATTGAAGAACGCCATCGAGCGGGTCAAGAACGTACCCATCGTGGACGTGTATTTCGACAACGATGACCCCGGTCGCAACTGTGCCCAAAGGCTGATCGAAGCCATCCCGCACGCCAAAGACCGTTCCGGTGTTTATGGCGCGTACAAGGATTACAACGATATGCTAAGGGCTGTCCTAAACGAGCAGGAAATCCAGCACCAACGGGCAGGCCCCGGACGGTGACTTTCGGAGGGAGCGGACAAGTTGCAGGGTATAGGCACCAATATTCAGATATGTAGCTGTTCAGATATATGGATACATAGACATCCCGATATTCAGATATGTAGGTGTTCAGATACATGGATACACAGATATTCAGATGTTTAGATATGTAGGTGTTCAGATACACGGATACATAGACATCCCGATGTTTAGATATGTAGGTGTTCAGATACATGGATATACAGATATTTAGATATGTAGCTGTTCAGATACACAGATACATAGACATCCCGATATTCAGATATGTAGGTGTTCAGGTGTGTACGGATACACAGATATTCAGATATGTAGCTGTTCAGATATATGGGTACATAAATATCCCGATGTTCAGATATATATTGACCATCCCTGAACCCATGTGCTAAAAACACGCCTAAACCCACTTTTTTGCCCTTTGCGGTATAACCCCACTTTTTTGTTTCGTGTTGTGCAAGTTGTGTTTTTGTACGTACGGCTCTCGCCGTACCCACAAAAACCAACTTGCCCCGGAACAGACAAACTCCGATGGAGCAGGTCTGTACCAGGGTAGGAAAAAGGTCGCAACTCCCTTTTTCTCCTGCAAAGCGCACCATATCGCCGCAGGGCGACGACACATCCATAAACCTTTAAAACCATTACCATGCTAAGACACGGTAGCCTTTTTTCAGGCATCGGCGGTTTTGACATCGCCGCTTCATGGATGGGTTGGCAGAACGTTTTCTCTTGCGAGAAAGACCCGTTCTGCCGAACTGTTCTCAAACATTATTGGCCAAATACAACACACTATGAAGACATCTACGATTTTCGGGCAGCTCGCTATCGAGGACATATCGACATCATTAGCGGAGGGTTTCCCTGCCAGCCATTCAGTCAGGCCGGACGGAGAAAGGGGGCGAAAGATGACCGTTACCTCTTCCCGGAGACTATCCGAATTATTAAGGAAGCACGGCCGGAGTGGATCGTTCTTGAAAACGTTACTGGACTGTTCACCATTCTCGAACCCGATAGTCTTTCTGAAATGGAGATCAAAGCGATTGAGCTTTTTAGTCAGGACGGTGAACAACCTGCAACAAGCACCATCATCCGACTCCAACGACGGGTCATCGGAAGCATCATTTCAGAAATCGGATCAGCAGGATATGTACTTCCGACACTTGAAGACGGCACGCCAATCGTTCTGTGTATTCCGGCTGCTGCCGTTGGCGCTCCACACCAACGGGATCGGGTTTGGTTTGTTGCCCACACCGACCGCCACCGAGATCAGCAACCAGAAAATGACCATACAACAGGTCAAGGACGGACGGCAGCTAAAGGACAGGAAGAACGACAAGGGCAACGCCGGACAGGTATCCCTGACGGATTTTCTGGTCTACCATACGTTGCTGGCCATAGCGACACCGCCGGAGGAAATGGCGCTGGCAATGCCGAGCCCTATCCAGCAGCGCCTGCTCCGGGTATTGCCCACAGCGGAGCGGATCGATGGCACCAGGTTCCCGTCTGGTCGGGATGGCCAATTGAATCCCCGTTTTGTGGCCGAGATGATGGGCTTCCCGAAAGACTGGACGGAGTTACCTTTCCGACATGGCGTGCCGAAAGCATAAAAGCCTACGGCAATGCCATTGTTCCGCAGGTCGCCCTTGAAATCTTTAGGGCAATACAGTCCGTCACCCTAAACCACAAAGCACCATGAAGAACAGCATAAAAAAGAGAAAGCCCGCATCCCATGAACAACGATCCCGACGTTTTGAACTCCGGTTGAGCGAAGCAGAACGCACGCAGTTTCTTGATCTTGAAAAATCACTTGGTCTAAGCCGTGCGGACATCGTGCGTATCCGGGTACTCCAAAATTCCAAAAAGATGCTGGTCAATACCACCGAAATCATGAAACTGTTGGACAGTATCGGTACAGAGATCGGCCGATCCGGCAACAACATCAACCAATTGGCGAAGCACGTCAATACCCTGCAACAACAGGGAATGTTTCACTCCGCGCTGATCCGCGACCTTGCCCCGTTACTAACAGAATATATCAGATTGCAACGGAGATTGGAACAATCCATCCGGCAGCTCATTAGGCTTATAAGGGGGCAGACATGATCGTTAAGATACTCGACCCGTCCACCACGTTCAAAGGAGTGCGTTACAACACGGACAAAGTGGATAAGGATAAAGGCGAACTGATGAAAGTGGCAAATTTCGGTGCTTTGCAGGCCCTGCAAAATCTCCGTCCAATGGATTACGTCAATTATCTGGAAGCCCAATCCGCAGCCAGTAGCCGCACGAAATACCCACAGTTCCACGCGGTCATTTCCTGCAAAGGACGTTCCCATAGTAAGGAAGAATTAACCACCATCGCCGAGCAATGGTTGAGCGGTATGGGCTACGGTGAACAGCCTTACCTATTGGTATTCCATAAGGATACCGCAAACAACCATATCCATATCGTCTCCACACGGGTAGGCCGAGACGGCAAAAAGATAAACGACAGTTTTGAGAAAATCCGTGCTTACGAAGTGTTAAACCGTGTCGTTGGCGTGGACGAAAAGCAACAGGCCAATAAGGACATCGAAAAGGCTCTGGATTATAGTTTCTCCACACGGGCGCAATTCATGATGGTGCTTGAAGCGCAGGGCTATTCGCTCAAACTGTCCGATGGGGAATATCAGATCAGCCGTTTCGGCAAAAGACAAGGCACGGTTTCTTTGGAACAAGTGGATACCAAAATCGGTACTTTCAGCAAAGACATTAATCGGTTGGCACAGCTCCGGGCTGTCTTTGCGAAGTATCAAAGCCAATACGATCCGGCGGTGGTTCACGCTTCGGCTCCACTTCCCGCGGGTAGGTCATCCGCACAATCAGGTTATACGTCAGCAATGGCGCAAATGCTATCGGACAAATTTGGGGTACAGATCATATTCCACGGTAAGGACGGAAAACCGCCCTACGGCTACACGATCATTGACCATTCGAGGAAAATGGTCTACAAAGGCAAAGACCTCATGCAATTGGCAGAATTTATCACACCATCGGGAGACAGACACGAAATATCGCCTAAAGCGGATATAACGAAACCGACTGTAAAAGGACTGGTATCCCGGCCCGAAGAAACAGTCACCGAGAACGGTTATGTGCAATCAGCCAAAGACGACTTCGCAGAACCGAACGAAAAAGAACGGAAATCGGTATCCGAAGAAACCACCATAGCTGCCGATCATGTACATGGGACAGCCGATCAATGGATACCGAATATCCAGATCGATATTTCCGACGACATCGACGACGAGGCGATCCACGGGCGCAACCGGAGACGTAAGCGCAAGGCCCGCACAAATACCCGTTGACACCCCTTTATCAACAACACCATTAAACCCCATGCACTATGCTCATACTTATAGGAAACCAAAAAGGCGGGGCGGGAAAAAGTACGCTCACCCTGCTTCTCGCCAACTACCTGACCCAGCAACAAGAACGGCGGGTTACGGTGCTCGATATGGACTATCAGCAATCACTTTCCGCCAAAGCCGAAAAAGCAAAGATTTTGGAAAATGAACCACTGTACGAAATCGTACCTGCCGATCTTGGCCATTTTCCTGCAATGCAACGGAAACTGGAAAAATCACGGAACGAAATCGTACTCGTAGACCTGCCGGGCAAGATGGACGACGATGGGTTGATACCCATATTCGCCGCCGCCGATGCGGTACTCTGTCCGTTTGCCTTTGACGAATTTTCCGTGGATTCGACATTGCTGTTTGCAATGGTCATCGGCAAGATCAACAAGAGGGCGCCCCTTATATTCGTGCCGAACCGTATCAAGAACACCGTCAAATACGAAACCCGGACGGAAGTCGAAAAGGTACTGCGGGGCTTCGGTACGGTCGCCCCCGGTCTGCCAGACCGCATAGACTTCCAGCGGATAAATACATTCCAGATACCGATCATCCTGTATCCCGTTGTGCTGCCGCTCTTAGAACTGATCTATGAACAATACATTGCTAAGGAGGAACCATCATGAGCGGAATAAAAAGCCTTGCCGATGAGCTCCGGGATTCCATGCGGAAAGGGAAACCGCCACAGGCAAAAGAAATCCCCTCGGTAGAACCACCAAAGGATACACCAAAGAAAAAAGCGGAAGCATTGGATCGGCTGTTTGAAAGTATCCTAAACCATGAGCTGACCGGACGGGAAAAACTGTTGCTCCGCCTGGACGACAAAACCCTTTTCCTGCTCAAACAACTGAAAGTCGCCAAAGGGATCGACATGAACAAGATCATCGCATACAGCCTGCACCTGTTCCTAAAGACCCATCCCGAAATTTCCCGATACATCAAAGAACACATTAAAACCCTTGATCTATGAACTGGACACAATTCCTGCTCGGCGTTATCGCCGTCTATGGCATCTACTATGCCCTAAACGTACTGTATGACCTGTTTATCCATCGCCGTGCTCCGACTACGGGCGATGGCGGAAACGAATTGGTATTCGATGAAGATTCACCGCCCGAAAAGGTTGCTTCCAAGCCATCCAAAACAGCACGGGAACCGATGGTAACAGACGGAAAATCCGTTATATCGTCCGGCCCCCTGCAATCCACGGGAGGCATAACCATAAAGGAGCTTGTTTCGTTCGCCCAAAACAACGTAATAGAGTACACCAAAGCCATTCCTTATTAAATCCGTTATGCGACCAATCCGTTTTTTGACAGTATTCCTTACTGTCATTTTTTTTGCCCTGTACGCCACCGCCCAGCCCGGCCTTGACGAGTTTTATAAGGTCAGCGGAGAAGTCAACCGTTTTTATTTCAGCTTCTCTGATCTTGCGCTCGTCATCGGCGCCGTATGCGGACTGCTCGGTGGATTACGGGTGTACAGCAATTGGCAGTCCGGCAAGCACCACATCGATGTGCAGGTCATGGGGTGGTTCTTTTCCTGCCTGTTCCTGTCGCTCGTCGGTGCCGCACTAAAGGCCCTTTTCGGGGTACACTAACAGCCAAATCATTTTTCATTCACTTTTTATCCATTATCTCTATGACAGTAAACACTAAAAAACTGTTTGCAATGGCCGCGCTTGGCCTTTCCGCGGTCCAATCAACATTCGCACAGGGCGGTACCGTGGGTATCGATGCCGCCACATCTTCGCTCACCAGCTATGTAGACCCCATCTCGACTTTAATTCTCGCGATCGGCGCGGTCGTCGGGCTCATCGGGGGAATACGGGTTTACATCAAGTGGAACAGCGGAGATCAGGACATCAATAAAGAGTTGATGTCGTGGGGCGGTTCCTGCCTGTTCTTGGTGCTCGTGTCGGTGGTCATCAAAGCGTTTTTCGGGGTATGACACAAGAGCGTTATCCGATCTATAAGGGGCTGCAAAAGCCCCTTATTTACCGCGGTTTCAAGGGTAAGTTTATCTATTGGGGCATAGGCTCCCTTATCGGTGGTCTGGCCATCGGTGGACTTATCGGCGCATTGACCAACCTGTTCCTGGGCGGCTTCGCAACCCTTGCCCTGATGGGTGCAGGACTTGCCTACACATTCATGAAACAGGGTAACGGTCTCCATGACAAAACCCGCCACCGAGGCGCATTTATCCATCCCGTCCATTTATCGATCAGCTATGAAAAAAGAGAGAAAGACAGCCTTTGAAATGCCCTATGTGGGTATTGACCATTATCAGGGAATGTCCATACTGTACGGCGACCGTGGTGATTTTTCAGTCGTTATGCGACTGACCAATCCCGTCTTACAGTATGGTGCCGATCCCGAAGCCTATACCACATTCCAACAGGTATTGCTTAACGTCATCAAGATACTCGGCGAGGGGCATATCATCCAAAAACACGACGTATTCATCAAGCGGAAATACCGGCCCAAACCCGCTTCCGAGTTTTTGGAACAGAAATATCAGGAACATTTCAAGGGTCGGGAATATACCGAGATCAGAACCTACCTAACGGTAACCCGTCAGGTCAAAAAAGGAGCGTTCTATACCTATGACAAAAAAGTATTGGCCACTTTCGGGCAGAACATGGCCAAAGTATTTGACCTGCTTTCCGGTGCCGCACTTAATCCCTCATACCTTACTGAAGCGGAAATAAACCGTTTTGTAAACAGGGTGCTCGCGGTGGAGTTTGAGCAGCCACACATCGCATTGGACAATCTCCGCTGCGGAGACCGTCAGTTGCAGATCGGCGACCGGGCCGTCCGCTGTATCAGTATGGTCAACACCGATTCGGTTGACCTGCCCGAAAAGGTCGGAACGTTCACGGCTAAAAATGAAACGAACGGTATGCGCGATTTTCCGGTGGACAACCTGTTTTTCCTGCACCATGTTCCCGGTTATCGCACCATTATCTATAACCAGCTATTGGAGATTCCCAGCCAACAGATTACGCTCGGCAAACTTGAAGTCAAGCGCAAAAGGCATTCGAGCGTACCCGATCCGGCCAACCTGATGTGCGTGGAGGACATCGATCGTTTATTGGTGGACGTGGCCCGTGATAACCAGCTCTTGGTACACGCCCATTACTCCATGATCGTATGTGCCGATACGGACAGGATCGACAAGACGGCCAATTTTATCGAAGCCGCACTTTTCCAACAGGGGATTATTCCCTCACGCAATGCGTACAACCAATTGGAGCTGTTCCGGTATACCTTACCGGGTGTTGGCGTGGAACTAAAAAAATACGATTGGTTCCTGACTACGGCCGATGCCGCCCTTTGTTTCTTTTTCAAGGAACGGCTGCCGACCGACGAACCATCGGAGTTTTTGCTAAGGTTTACCGACCGTCAAGGGGTACCCGTGGCAATAGACCCATCGGACCTTGTTATGAGGACAGGCCGTATAAAAAATCGCAATCGCTTCGTTTTAGGGAGCAGTGGTACGGGTAAAAGTTATGCCATAAATGCGATCTGTCAGCAGTACCTGCAATACAACATGGACGTGGTGATCGTGGACGTGGGGCATTCCTATTCCGGCCTTTGCAGTACCTACGGGGGCAAGTACATCACCTATTCGGAAGAAAAGCCCATTACGATGAACCCCTTTGCGATCAGCGAGGAAGAATACAACATCGAGAAAAAGGATTTTTTGATAACGCTGATCTGCTTGCTCTGGAAAGGTGCCGAGGGTACCGTTACCACCGTGGAGCGCGATGTAATCTCCAATGTCATTTCAGCCTATTACGCTCATTATTTCGATAAGGCCACCGAAAACCGAATAGCCAAACTGGACTTTAATTCCTTTTATGAATTTGCCGTTCGGAAAATCCCCGATATAAGGAATGAAGAAAGCATTGCTTTTGACGTGGAGGAATTTCGGTTTGTGTTAAAGAAGTTTTATCGAGGGGGCGAATACGAAGCCATATTGAACGAAGAAGCCGACCAATCATTGTTCAACGAGCAATTCATAGTCTATGAAATTGACAATATACAGAATAATAAAACGCTCCTGCCGATTGTCACGCTCATAATCATGGATCTGTTCGTGCAGAAGATGCGCCACCGGAAGAACCGCCGGAAAACGCTGATCTTGGAGGAAGCATGGCGGGCCATTTCGTCGCCCATGATGGCAAATTTCCTTTTATACCTGAACAAGACCGTACGGAAATTCTGGGGGGAAATCATCGAGGTGACACAGGAGATCAACGACATCATCGGCAACCCCATCATCAAGGACAGCATCATAAACAATTCGGACACCATCATCCTGCTGCAACAGAACGAAGCCGATTTTAGAAAGGTCGCCGAACTGCTCTCCATCAACGAGGCCGAACAGAAAAAGATTTTTACGATCAACCGTCTTGACAACAAGGACGGACGTGCCCGTTTCAACGAGTTCTATATCCGTCGGGGAAATACGGGCGAAGTGTACGGTGTGGAGGTCAGCATTTACCACCACTTGGCATTCACGACCGAAAAACCCGAAAAAAGTGCCGTGGAGATTTACGCCAAACATCATGGCAGCTACCCGGCCGCCCTAACGGCGTTCGTCTCCGACATGGAAAAGAGCGGTCTTGCATTGGGCGATTTTGTGCAAAGGGTGAACGAGAACAACGCGCCCGTTGAAACACAAAGAGAATATTTTAAACCTGATTTTACATGAAACGATTTATTGCAATAACGATCCTGTCCTTTGCCGTTTTTTATGCAAGAGGACAGATTTACATCGACCCCGCCGTGGCAGCCGCGACGGGTGTCCATGCAGGTGTGATGAACAGCCAGCTCAACAATGTGAATAGTAATCTTACGCTCATCCAGCGCGGCCAGATGGCCGTAACGGGCCAGCTCCTGATCGTGAACGATTTGCAGGATAAGATTTACAAGGGATTGAGCGAGGTATCCGGCGTTGTCCGTTCCCTGCTGACCGTAAAGGACATTGCCAATATTTCCCTTGACATCGTTAACGACGTGGAAAAGGCAATGAACATCGCAAGGGGAAATCCGGTACTCCTGCTGTTCGCCGAAGCGGGCGCACGGGAATTTAAGACACGGGCAACCAATTTGTCCGCCGAGGTCAGCGCCTTTGTGCTGAAAGGTGGAAAGGACAACCTGATGGATTCGGGAGAAAGGGCAAAGCTGCTCAACCGGATACGTACGGAACTGACCATCCTGCGGGGCGTAGCCTTTGGGATGCACAGAAGTATGTATTGGGCGAAGCAACGCGGTATCCTTAATTCCCTCAATCCATACGCAGGTTTTATCAATATCGACAAACAGATTGCCGATGACATTATCCGTAATTCAAGACTGCTCAAACGATGAGGTACATTATCCTAACCCTATTGCTTTTGGTCATCTTGACCACAGCAAACGCACAGCTCAATGTGGAACTGATCCACCAATTGGTCGAACACAGCAAAGATGAATACGACCGCCAGATCACCGCACGGAACCGACAGGCCATTACCACAGCAAACGAGGAAGTAAACAAAGAAGAAACGTCAAAACTCAAAACCCGTTACCGAGAACTGCACAGCCGTTTTCAAGTTTTGGGAACGGCATTGCAGGGGCTTAGCATGGGGCTGGAATCCGCGCCAATCGTAACCGAGATCATAAACCAACAAAAAAGGATTGTAGGCATCGTTTCCGCACACCCCGAATTTCTATTGCTCGCCATCGATGCGGAAAAGGATATGGCAGAGAAAGCCATGCAGTTGGCACGCTACCTGACCGGGCTTTTTATCAGTATAGGCGACCTCAACCAGATGAAAGCAAGTGACAGGAGAATACTGTACGGACACGTCCTGCAGGAGCTTAGGGCAATCGCCGGAGCATCACGGGGGCTTGCAGTTACCATGTACTATTCAACACGCAAAAAACTGCTCGATTCCCTAAATCCGTTTTCGGCCTACATCAACGAGGACAAGCGCATAGTCGATAATATTCTAAGGCAATTGGAGGAATTTAAGCCATGAAGAAACAACTTATATCCACGCTGTTTATATGCTTTTCGACACTTGCCTTTGGACAAAGCTACGTTACCATTATCTATGATGCCAAGCACCTTGCCATTGTAAACGAGAACGGTGCGGTCAGGTTGGTTTCCGAACAGGCCCATAACAATATGCTGGGCAACATCCGTGGACGGATCGACGACATTAACGTCAACCTATCTTCCGTGGTATTGGTACAGAACATGATACACCGATCACTGACCGAAGTGGATCGGGCGTTGAAGTCCGGCCGCTCCGCGCTCCATATTGCAAGGCTCGTTCAGGACATTGCCACACACAGCACTAAAATGTTGGAGACCGCCAAAGGAGAACTGTGGTTACTGCTCTTTGCCGAGGACGTCACCCGCCAGCTCAAAGACAGGGGAATAAACCTTGCTGCCGAAGTCTCCGAGTTTGTTCTCCAAGAGGGCAAAAACGTACTGATGGATTACGAAAAAAGAGACCACCTCATGCGCAAGATCATTCTCGAACTGAAAGTCATACGCGCATTGGTGTTCAGTATGGAAAGGTCAATGTATTGGGCGAAGATCAACGGCGTACTGAAAATGGCGAACCCTTACCGCAATTTCATCAATATGGACAAACGCAAAGCCGACGAAATCATACGGAACTATTATCTACTAAAGGATTGAACATGAAAACAAAATACATCACAGGGCTACTGCTGTTCCTATTTTCCATCACGGGAACGATGGCGCAGAACGTGAAGCGACAGACCGATAAACATATCGTAAACCAACAGGAACGCATGGTTCATAAGCAATGGGATCGAAAGAAGTTTACGCCGACCAAAGGTTTTTTGGGGTTGAACTATCAATATTGGCTCACCTGGGCGTGGCATCCAAACTACCCCAAGACCGACCGCCGACCGTTGAGCGGTACAGGGCCACAGACCCTGCGCATGGGTATGGTACTGGCCATGCAACAAACGGACGAAGCCTATAAAAAGCATACGGACACCATCCGCAATGTAGCGGTGACCGAAGCCCTCAATTATTCCGGTCTGGTCACGGAGGCCGACCCCTTATGGTTACTTTATTACCGCAGGGAGTTTGGAAACCTAACGGGCGACACGGACACCGATCCGCTCGTCGGACTTTCACCGGACGTCGGGGATTATTTGAGGAACAAAGGTCTATTGGAATGGTACAACGAAGAACGTGCGGAACTCAAAGAACGGTTGGAAGCTGCCCGAACGACCACGCTCGACCGTGGTAGCCGCATCATGGCTTACCACCGTTTGCTTGGGGAACACCGGAAACTTCTGTCCGCATGGGAAGCCAAAAAGAACTATGCTGCCAAATTCCTTTTCTTAGCCAAGAACCGTAACCGACTGCAAAGTGATAACCCCGATATGCCGGAATTTGCGACGGATCGTTCCGATGTGCAGATTGCGGAGGACATCCTAAAAAGAACCCAATAACCCAAAGAAAATCACTATATGGACTTTATAAACATGACGGGGCTAACACCCCGTTTTTTATTGCAGGGAAATCCTGTAAATGTACCGGACTCTTTTAAAGACACGTTCAATTTCCTGCAAGGGAACGGTGTCTACGAGGAGGGTGTTATGCACTTTCTCAAAGGCATGAAAAACACGATATGGACGCACTTCGACACGTTCATAACCGATGCACAGGCTCTTGCCGCTATTTTCATGCTCATATTCTTTGCTATCAAATCCTACGAAATGATGGCGGGCGACAAGAAAATGGAAATCATGCCATTGTTGCGCCCGTTCGGGCTGGTAATGGTCATCATCTGGTGGGGAACGTTTACCCGCGTGCTTGCGTATCCTACCGACATCGTTGCCGCCAAAACAGAAAGCCTGTTTGACAGCGGACAGATCGAAGTTAACAACCTACGCCTGCAACGGGCAAAACTCATGGTCGATGTTGCCGATCAGCTGACCACGATACAGGCCGAAACCGAGGTTGCCGAAAAAGAAGCGGATACGTGGTACGGACAGGCTTGGGATGCGGTCACTTCAACCGTAAAGGAGGGGTTTTCGACGGTATGGAATACGGTTACCCAGATCAGGAACAGGATGCAGGTAGGTTTTCAGCTATTGATGACCTATACACTGGAAACGTTGGCGGTTTGGATACTGCGTATCTGCGTTTACATTATATTCATTATCCAGATCATCTATTCGACCGTCCTAATCATATTGGGACCATTTTCCGTCGCCGTAAGTATCCTGCCCGCCTTTAGGGATTCCTTTGGTACATGGATAGCCCGGTTTATCAGCGTAAACCTGTATTCGGGGATTGCCTATCTCGTCATGCACATAGCGAGCCTGTTCCAACAGTATGCGATGGAAGCCGAGATTACCCGGTATCAGCAACTTCTTGACAGCACGGGCGACACGATGGAGAAAATGGGCTGGTTTGCTAGTAACGGGCTTTTAAGTTTTGGTATCGTCATCGTGACGTTTCTGATCGGAGGACTTACTATGCTCACCGTGCCGAGTATCAGCACATGGATCGTATCGACAAGTGGTATCACTTCGGCCGCAAGCACAATGGGGCGTGGGGCATCCAATATGGGCCGTGCCGCAAGAAAGATTATCGCCAAGTTTTAACCCCTTTTTTTAAACACGTAATGCTATGATAATAAAAAATATTGAAGCCAAGATCAGGCTTGCCACCGTTATTGCCGGGGCAAGTCTGATTGCCGCCGTGCTCATGGTGATGACAGTATCTTTTTTTGCCTACAAACAGGTAGGCAATGCACGTAGATCCGTGTATATACTTGACGCTAACAACGTTCCCATGTCCGCAAGCCAGACCGATGTAGAGGTAAACAGGCCCGTGGAATACCGGACACATATCAACCTTTTTCATTCCCTGTTCTTTACCCTTGCGCCCGACGAGAAGTTTATCGAATACCAGATGAAAAAAGCCATGTACCTGATCGATGAATCCGGTGCATTGCAGTACAACAACCTGCGGGAAAAAGGATTTTTTAACTCCGTGCTATCGTCCAGCTCCGTGCTCACCATCCAGACGGACTCCATCCACGTCGATCCGGTAAAGAAATACTTTAAGTTTTATGGCAAACAGACCATAGATCGGCGCAGCTCTACCGTGATACGCTCGCTGGTCACCGAGGGCTATTTACGGGACCTTGAAATGCGTACGGAGAACAATGGTCACGGTGTACTGATAACCCGATGGAAAACACTCGAAAACAAAGATATCAGCTATGTTCAAAAAAATAACTTCTAACCGACCATCCGACACTACGTTGTGGGCAGCTTTTTACAAAGAGTTTGGCAAGTACATCGATGGGAGCACCACACGTACCAAACGGTTTCTTGAAGCCCGGCCACGTGCGGTATTTTCTGCAATGGTGGTAAGTATCCTCGTTTCTGCCAGTTGCTTTCTTTTTCTCCCAAAGGAAATACCGAAGAAAGAACCCTTACAACTTTCCATGCAACAACCCCTAATGGACGGAATGGGCGATATTGTCACCACCGTTTCAGCTTTAAAGGAACTGCTTGAAATCCGTGCCTTCCTTGACACGCTTATGCAAAAGGAAAGTTTGGAAAGTGCCGACAGCCTACTGATGGAAAGTGCCATCGACAGGATGCAGATCCTCGAAAAGCGACTTGCCGAAGCAAACAAACACCATAATTCACCCTAATACAATCCAACAAACATGAAAATCAATTTTAGACAACCGCGCTATGTGCTGCCCCTCATTGCGTTGCCTTTTCTCTGCCTGTTTTTTTACGTCTACCAAACAGGTTTTGCAAAGGAAGAAGCATCCCAGCAAGAGGGCGATCCCTTACAGGGACAGATTGCCGAAGTATCGGAGGACGTCAAGAACCGCGCGCTATCCGACAAACTTGCCGCCTATCGTGAGCAGTACCGCCGTGGTGATGGCTATACGGCAATAGGCCAGTTACAGGAGGAAAGAGCCGAACAATTCCGTTTTGATGAACTCTATAACGAGGAAGAAAAGCGCAGGCTTGATTCCATCGAACGGGCGCTCAAAAATCAGCGACCTGTTTCCGTTAACGGAGGTTCGGAAAATGACGACCAAGACCGAGCATTGCAACAGGCCCTTTCCTCATTACAGCGAAAACCCGAACCGACCAAAGCGGAACCGGACAAGACCGACCCGATGGAACTTTTCCGCAAACAGATGGCCTATGCGGACAGTATGGCAAGGGCGAATGACCCCGACGAACAGGCAGCCCGCAGGGAACGTGAACACATGGAAGAAACGAAAAAAGAACTCGAAAACCAGCCCCGTCTTTCCGTTTCCAAATACGGTACAGGTCAGGGAGCATTCAACACCATCAGACCCGAAAGCGACAATACGTTCATACAGGCCATCATTGACGAAAACATAACGGGTTATGCCGATTCCCGTCTACGGATACGGCTTACGGATGACCTGTTGGTCGGACAGCACATCGTTAAGAAAGGTACGCATGTATTTGCAAGGATTTCCGGTTTTTCAGGACAACGGGTGCTTCTTACCATCACTTCCATTATGCACGAAAACAACATATTGCCCGTCCGATTGGAAATCTACGACAATGACGGTTCCCCCGGACTGTACGTGCCCGCCTCGGCATTCAGGGAGTTTAGCCGCGAGCTCGGCGGTAACACCACGCAGGGAATTACGCTGCAACAACAAGCGGAAAACAATAGCCAATTGGTCATGAGCGCTATTCAGCGGATGTTCCAATCCACAACGACCGCCGTATCAAAGCATATACGGAAGAACAGGGCCAAATTAAAATTCAATACGATGGTGTACCTCATCGATCCGCAGGCACTCCGCCAAAGCCAACAGAATTACAAACAGTAAAACCATTTTAATATTTCACCATGAAAAAGAAACATCATTTTCTAATCCTTTTCCTTTTATGTTTTGTAGGATATTCCGCCCGCAGTCAACAGGCTACGGAAACCCGGTTGGGAACACTTCCCGAATTAAGTCTGCACCGCGGCCATACGGTGCATATGCTTTCACCCGAACCCATTAGGTACGTTGACATCGCTTCGCACCATGTATCGGGCGACCTGCCCCTTGAAAACGTATTGCGTATCAAATTAAATGAAGATACCACGCAGACAGAACACCTCGATCATGAACTTGGAACAGTTACCATTGTCGGCGATAACTTCGTGGCGCAATATCGCCTGACGGCTCCATTATGGATGAACGATACGAGTATTCCGGCCATGTTGGAAATCAAACCGGAGCACACCCGACCGTTGGAAATATCGGAGATCGGGTTGAGCCGAAGCCAGATGAAAAACCTTGCACTTAGCCTGCTTACCAAAAATATTCACCGTTCGGTACGGAGCACGAGGGATTACGGTGTGGGTATCGCCTTGAATGGCATCAGTACGATAGGCGATTATATTTTTCTTGACGTATCGTTTACCAACACATCAAATCTTTCTTACAATGTGGATGAACTGCGGTTTTTCATTGAGGACAAGAAGATTACCAAAGCAACGAACGTGCAGACCGTTGAAATCAAACCCTTATGGCAATATCAACCCCTCACCGAATTTAAGAAAAGACACCGCAATATATTTGTGCTGAAAAAGGCCACCTTTCCCGGCAGTAAGGTACTTCGGGTAACGCTCACCGAAAAACAGATTTCAGGTCGTACGGTCAACCTAAAGATAAAGTACGGAGATATTCTGAAAGCCGACACCTTTTAGGTCAGCTTTATCCAACCTTTAAAAACAGACACTTATAGAAGACCGCCGTAAGGCAGCCCACCAACCATTCAAAATCAAATTATTATGGAGGAAACCAAAGAGCAACAGGGGCTTTACCGCTCCCTGCAATTTGGCATATACCTATCTGTTGTCCTCGAAGTCTTTTTGTTTTTCTATGTAGATAGATTCCTCTTGGCAGGGGTAGCAAATAACAGTTTGCTACTCTTTGTGGAGAGGCTTTCGAGGGTGCCGTTCTATGCCGAATTGATAAACAGCAAACTCTTTACGCTTGTACTGATCTGTCTGGTCTCCATCGGAACGTTAAGCCGGAAGAAAAAAGACCTCAATCCCAAGACCCAGATTGGTTACCCTTTGGCATTGGGGATGCTCATTCTTTTTTCGGGATTGTGGTTGCAAGGACGTGGAGCGGCTCCGGTATGGGGGCAAGTGAATTGGTATGACCTTGCCTATGTGACGAGTGCGTTTGCGGGAGCCGTTTTGGTACACGTTGCAATGGACAACGTGTCCAAGATCATCAGCTCTAACTTGGGAAAGGATCGTTGGAACATCGAGGAAGAATCCTTTATGCAGCCGACCGAACCCGTGATAAACCCGTACTCGATCAATATCCCGACCCTGTTTTATTACAAGCGCAAAGTCCGTAAAGGGTACATCTTAATTGAAAATATCTTTAGGGGCCTGCTTCTTTGCGGGGTTCCAGGAAGTGGAAAATCGTTTGGGGTCATTGCGCCAATCATCCGCCAAATGTTGGCTAATTCTTTCACGTTGGCGGTTTATGATCTGAAATATCCCGATCTCGGCAAGATCGCCTATTACCATTATCTACTTGCCAAGCAGAACGGTCGGTGCAAGGATTACCTTTTCCATGTTATCAATCTCAACGACCCTGCAAAGAGCAGACGGGTAAACCCTTTGAAACGGGAGTATCTGGGTACGCTTGCCGATGCTTCGGAAACGGCCGAAGCACTTATCGAAGCCTTGAAAAAAGGAGACAAAAGCGGTGGTAGTGACCAATTCTTTACGCAGTCCGCCGTCAATTTCCTTGCCGCCTGTATCTTCTTTTTCAGCAGGTACGAAGACGGGCGTTATTCCAGCCTGCCCCATGTACTTTCCTTTCTTAATCTTTCGTATGAACAGATTTTTACGGTGCTGTTCAGTAATGGGGAGCTTGCTTCCCTTTTATCGCCGTTCATGTCAGCCTACAAGGCAAAAGCGTTTGACCAGTTGGAGGGGCAGGTTGGTACTCTCAAAATCTTTATTAGCCGGATGGCGACCAAAGAAACGTTTTGGGTTTTCGGTGCGGATGATTTCGAGCTCCAGATCAGTAACCCCAAGCACCCCGGTATCTTGGTGCTCGCCAACGACCCAAGCACGCAAAGCATTAATTCCACCTGTTTGTCAGTGGTGCTTAATCGGGTTACCAAACTTATCAATACAAAGGGTAACCTGCCCATAGGTTTAGTGGTGGATGAGGTCCCCAGCTTATATATTCACCGGGTGGACATATTGGTGGCACAGGCCCGGTCCAATTTATCTGGGGTCGTTTTGGGGCTTCAGGAGTTGCCTATGTTACGCCAACAGTACGGTAAGGAAACAGCGGAAACCATCACGTCCATTATGGGTAACGTGCTGTCCGGCGCAGTCAGGAGCAAAGAAACTTTGGAGTGGCTGGAACGCCTATTTGGTAAGGTCAAGCAAACGGGTGAAAGCCTAAGCATCGACCGTACAAGAACCTCGCTTTCCTTGAACGAAAAACTCGAACCGCTGATTCCTGCCGGAAAGATAGCATCGCTAAAAGCGGGTGAAATCGTTGGTATCGTTGCCCGTGATACGATGGAAACCTACACGGGAAAATACGAGACCACGGCGGTTAACTGCCGTGTCAATCTGGACATGGAAGCCATAAAAAAGGAAGAAGCGAATTATCGGGAACTACCGACCTATTACGACTTCGGAGATCGAAAAGAAGAAATCCTACTGTCCAATTTTTTCCGTATCAACAGAGAAGTACAGGAGATGGTCGAGCAGTTAATGCCGACACAGGACACACCCCAGATTCCCACTCCAACCGAAACCAAAATATCATGAAGAACACAGAACGTTCTGCCGATCAGCGGAACATATTAACTATCCCAATCCTTGTTTTCGGGTGGTTGCTATTTGTACCCTTTGTGCTTTATGGGCAGGGCGTCGATTACAGTCTGCCATTGGACAAGCTAAAGGTTACATCACCGTTCGGGTATCGTATTCACCCGATCAATGGTAAGGCATCGCACCATAACGGTGCCGATTTCGCCGCCCGTTCCGATCCTGTATTCAATGTGCTTGACGGTCGGGTCAAAGCAACCGGAAAGCATAAAGCACTTGGTAAATATGTACGGGTACTTCATGGTGACGTGGAAACCATTTACGGACACCTTTCCCGAATACTCGTTTCGCCCGGTGATACGGTAACGGTACGACAACCCATTGGTATTACGGGAGCAACGGGCAGGGTGACGGGTGAGCATTTGCATTTCTCGGTGAAATTCAAAGGGAAATACCTTGACCCATTGAAATTCCTGCACAGACTAAGAGAACAATCGGATAAACCTTTAAACATCGAATAATATGGACTATCATTTAAGATCACTACAACAAAAACTAAGTATTCTGGCCAGTGGTGAGGATATTGGTTTAACCCCACAGGAAGCCGCCATTTATGGCGTAGAATACGCCGACGAATGGCCAGACGACGAATCCCCGGAGGTGGACGAAGATGAATAGCAAAAATTCAAAATCCCTGCATGAAATAGTTGCGGAGAACATCATCAAGAAACTTGAACAGGGTACGGCACCGTGGCAGAAGCCGTGGAACAGCAACAGTCCAGCATTTGAACTGCCCTATAATGCGATTACGGGCAACCGTTACAAAGGTATCAATAGCCTGTCGCTGTTATCGTCAGATCGTGAAGACCCGCGTTGGATGACGTTCAATCAGGCTTCAACAAACGGTTGGAAAGTACGAAAGGGAGAAAAAGCATCCCTGATCCAATTTGTCAAGACCCATGAACTTGTGATCAAAAGAGACGAACAGGGCAAACCGATTTTGGATGAAAAGGGTAAACCTGTAAAAGCCAAAGTAGGTCTGAACAGAGCAATCATTACCAGCGCATGGGTATTCAATGCACAGCAGATCGATGGCATCGAACCTTTGGTAAAACCCGAAGTAAAGCAATTCCAATGGGACTCCATCCAACGGGCAGAAAATATTATTCAGGCTTCGGGAGCAGACATAACCCACAGAGCGGGCGACCGAGCATTTTATAGCCCACTCCGTGACAGTATCACCATGCCCATGCGGGAACAATTCGACGCATCGGATAAGTATTATGCCACCCTGCTCCATGAGCTCGGCCATTGGACGGGACACAAAGACCGTCTGGACAGAAGTATGATTGGCAGCTTTGGGACAGAGGGCTATGCCCGCGAGGAACTCCGTGCCGAAATCGCTTCAATGCTAATAGGTCAGGAACTCCACATTGGCCATGATCCAGGCCAGCACATTGCCTACGTGGACAGTTGGATACAGATATTGCGTGACACACCCTTTGAAATACATGCCGCCGCCGCCGATGCGGAGAAAATTCTCAATTACCTTTTGGCATTCGAGAGGAAAAGGGAAATCAAGGCGGCCAATGTTCCCATAGAGGAACAGACCGAAGCAAAACAGCAAAAGGTAAAAGAAGCAACCCTGTCAATGGGTGAAGAAATTGCCTACAACAATACGGTGTACCGGGTGCAGGGGCATTTGAAACGTGGACGCATGCTCATGGAAGACCTATCGACGGGAAACACATTTTCCCTGTCGAAAACTGACGGGCTATATAATTCCCTGCTATATGCCAAGCAAAATCCCAACGGTATTAAGGCAAGTGAAACCCAGCACCGTCCGGTACATACCGAAATGGAGACCGTTGCCGCCTACGGCATTAGAAGATAAAATCATAAAACTTAACAAACAATTACATCATGAAATACCCGATCAACGAAAACGAAATGCCCCTAAACGAACTTGAAAAATTGGGGCTTTATAAAGACGGAGGATTCAGCATCAGTCCGGAGAATATCGATGCCCTGCTTGCAGGGAGGAGAACCGATATGTTGAGCATGGCAGGTCTGAACATCGACGGGTTTGCCATCCGTCAACTCGATGCCAAGTTATCCCTTAGCCGGAATGAGCTCGGCGATGTCCAGCTCAACATACATCCCATTTACCGAGAACCGCAATGGCATCCATTATTGAGCGATGACGAGGAAAAAGCGCTGATCGCAGGAGAACAGCACGTAGTGAGTAAAGAACAGGAGATTGACGGCAACAAAAAAAAGAAAGTCATCATTGAATATGACGACTTGACGAGGGAATTTATAGCGTATGAACCCGACGAAGTGCAGGCTCCGATCAGAGTAAACGGCGAAGAACTTTCGGAAAAGCAACAGGAGGCTTTCCGCAACGGTGAAGTGGTAGAACTCAAAGACGGTACCAAAATCCAACATTCGGCAACAGACAACAAGGGTATCCGTTCAGACCGAAAACGGCTTATCCTATCCGTGCTATTGGACGGCGGTATATCCTATTTGGTTTTCCGAGGCCTTAATAACCTAAAAGGTAGGTTTGAACCGCAGAGTGAGGGATACAGCGAGGGATATAACCGCGCATTGACCGACATGATGATGGCCGACAAAAAGCTAAGGGAAAAAGGGAATGAGAAAACCGTTCAAGACCTTGCGCAAAATCTTCGGGAAAGACAAGAGAGCAGGGGCTATACCCGTACCGTTGCGAGGTAATGGCATTTCTCCAATTAAAAGCCGAAGTAAGGAACTTCTTTGCTCCCTATATGGACATAGTCGAAGATAAAATTCTGTTTCCCTATACATTGGAAAATCAGGTCATAGATCATGAACGTTGGAACGAAAACGGTGTCCGTATTCCTGTCTCTAATGCTATGTGGTTGGTGACGGACAGCTTGCCTGTATCTGTCACCAATCTTTTTATCGGTCATTCTGCAAGCGATATATTATGCTTTTGTCATTATTACCCTAATTGGATTACCTCACCGTGTCTGGTTACGTTTGCTTCATTGGGTTTGTTGCCATCTAAGGAGCAGTTTGTTTACCTAAAAGGTCTGTTCCCCAATGCCAAAATCCATACGGTATTCGATGGGGGAATAAGCGGCCGGGTAGCCGATTGTAAAGTGGCAACATGGCAACTTGGTAAGAACGCAAGGTTTAGTCTTGTTGACGACCACGGAGAGTTTTACTGCAACAAAAAGAGATACCGTATTCCGGTCGGTAATTTTTCATTAAACCGTTTTGAAAGATTGTCTGGCATCCGTGCAGGTATCAGAACCCATAAACCCAAAGCACCATTTGAAACGTTCTACCAATCCTTTACAAACGGGCTAATCTGAACCAGCCCACCCGCACCCCTGATCCTTTATTGGGTCAGGTTTTTGTCGTGTGTCAGCTTTAGCGAGAAAAAACAGGCACTAATTATTTATCTTTTAATCCACTCGTTATGAAAATCGAACTAAAAAGTATTTATCACAGTATTCAACTTAGTGAAGAAACAGAAGCCTTTACCGCCAATTTGTATATAAATGGCGTTCATGCTGGTTATGCCAAGAATGAGGGACATGGAGGTAACACTTTTTACCAGCCTAAAAACGAAAAAGGGAGAGAGTTAATCCGTCAGGCGGAGGAATATTGTAAGACACTTCCACCGATTGAATATCCTGCCGACAAGTATATGGAGGCGTTTTCAATCGATATGAATCTTGAACACTATATTGATGACTTATTGAATAAATACCTTGAAAAAAAGGAAACAGCGAAATTCAATGCTAAATTAGATAAGACGATGTTGAAAGGGATAGTCTACGGAGTGCCCGATCAATCCTTTGGCGCTATTACTTTTAACCTACCACTTGTTAAAGTCCTGGCTCACCCCAAAGGTCCTCAAACCGTCCTGCAAACCATCATAGATAAAATCCTACCCAAGTTAAAAGATGGTAACAAACTTTTAAACACCAATATTCCCGAAAGCATAATTAAGGCCGCTGGTTTGAAAGAGGAGCAGTATGTAAAACCAACAATTCAGAATATTCGATATGGAACAATTCCCGATGTAGACGAGAATAAAAATAACAGAGGGAGATCAAGATAAACTGATAAAAAAAATGGGATTATAAAAAATACTCCTCAGTTTGATGATTAAGGAGTATTTTTGGATAAAGGAATATTTAATTGAATGCCTAATCCTATTGACTGATTATTTGAATCAATTTCCATTAGATCATCGGCAATTAGGATTAAATTTATTTGTAAATCTTTAGAAATGGCCAAAGTTGCAACAGCAAAACAGACCGGAGGTGGAGGCTTTGAATTCGAAAACAAGGTCACTGCTTATTTTTTAGCGTATTTGTTGTCTGGGAAATTCCCCTTACAGCCTGAGCTCGGCTTGATTAAACGTATAGACTTTCAAGTAAGACCTCTTGGATGGTTATTTGATGATCTGTTGCTAACCACGTATGACGGTAAGAATTATCACAAACTGGCGGTATCTGCAAAAAGTAATCGACAGATTACGGGATCAGGCTTTCCTACCGAAATCGTAACTGACATTTGGAATCAGTATTTAAACGCTGATCAAGAAGTTTTCGATCCTGATCTTGATTTTATGCTGTTTGTCGTTTCGCCACTAGCTCGATCAGTCAGCGAAAACTTTTCTACGCTAATTAGCACGGCGAGGGTGACTTCGCCAGACGATATGCTCAAACGTTTAAATACTGGAAGCTTTTCTGTTGCACAAAAAAAGCTTTTTAACAATTTAAAATGCCCTACATCACTTAAAACAACAAACAATGTAACTGATGAAGAAACCTGTAAGTTGTTGACACGTATCATGATAAAGGAATTTGACTTTCAGAGTAACGCCTCAAATGATACAGTAAACCTAATCAGTGTACTTCAGGACAGCCTACACTCTAAAGCGGTTACGGAGGCTAGTTTTTTATTTGATCGACTTTCGAACTTAAGGAATGAGTTTGCACCCCTCGGGGGATATATAGATGAAAATATTTTACTATCAAAAATTACAGGGCAATTCAAGCTTTCGGTTTTAGCCGAACATACTGCAGACTGGCAAAAAATAACAAACTACACAAGGGCGAAAATCGAAAACATACCAGATTTAATCGGGCAAAGTTATGCTATAGATCGGAATAAAGAGATTGAAAATCTTTTGAGAATGTTGACCGATAAACAGGTAGTATTCCTACTTGGTCCATCCGGTATTGGTAAAACGGTATTAGCAAAGAAAATAGCTGAAAAAGTGATTGCAGATCATTCGAAAGTAGTTTGGTTAGATACAAGCATACTAATATCCTCTATTTCTGAACATCATTTTAAGATCGATCATTCACTTAAAGAATTGATATCGAAGTCTAGAACAACTGCTAACCTATTAGTAATCGATGGGGCGGATCGTTTATATAAACAAGAATCTATAGAGTTCATATCCAACCTGATACGTTCAGTAATTGACTTGCCGTTTTGTTCGTGGAATATTTTGATAACCAGCCAACAAGACGACTATGAAGGACTCGTAAAAAAACTTTCCCGAAGTAATCTGACAATTCCTCATTCTGGTATTTTTACTTTAGAGACTATCGACCAAGAGCAAATGCTGAAAGTAGCCGGGAGATTTCCGCAACTTGCAGAACTGATCAAACATGAACATTTGATTAAATTGCTGTCAAACTTGAAATTTCTTGATCTTGTCATCTTTAATATTTCAAAAGAGAATTCGTCACAATTTTCAAAAGATATCGGAGAATCTCATCTGATAGATTGGATTTGGGAGCAGGAAATCTCAGATAAAGGTGATAACGGTGCTGCGAACTCGAGATTTTTACAAAGCCTTGCGGAAAAACAGGCCAATGAGTTGAGACTATTTACACCTATAACTGAATTTCAGATTTCAGAATCTATGCATATCAACGAGTTGAGACAAAATAAGATCATCGATGAGCTTGAGGATCAACTTTACTTCACACATGACCTCTATGGGGATTGGGCAAGATATAAGATGATCCGCGCAAATAGAGACAAGATTTTTGATTATTTACCTAAGTTGGACCTGTTTTCACCATTATGGTGTAAAGCAATCCGACTTTTCGGTATCTATTTACTGGAAAAGAATAAAGATGCTACGGAATGGCTGACGACATATAAAGGTTTTGATACCATTGAATCCAAAAATAAAATGATTCAAAACCTTTTATTAGAGTCCGTCATATTTTCCAATGACACAGAAAAATACTTAAAAGAGCTTTGGGAAGAATTTAAAAAAGACGAAGCCAAAATATTAAATCATTTCTTTGAACAGTTTTTCTTTAAGGCGACTCTTCCAAACCCAGTTATTTTGCAGCTTGTTGGAAAGCTTCAGGGGATAACTGTTTCCCAACTGGCCACTTTCCACCGCACGCCAAAATTTATTTATTGGATACCGATAATGAGATTTTTATCCGGTCATGTCGATGAGATAGTAGAGCTCTCAAAAAAAAATGCTATTAGAATTTCAAAAGACTGGTTGGAGCATACGCCGCTTGGTTCAATCTTTCGAAATACAGCTGCTGAGATTGCTGTTATGCTTGCCAAATGGTTTATCGATTTTAGGGAAAATGGAGGTTTTGCTATGAACCATTCGGGAAAAGATTTTTACCAGCCGATGCTACTAGCTTTTCGTGAAAAACAGCAAGACATAGAAGAATTGTCACTCCAACTTTGTGGTAGATCATTACCGGAAAATCCCAGAAAGAAGGATTCCGACGATCATCATTTCTTGCGCAGTTACAATCCAAGGAGGGGAACAAAGTTATCCCATGGACCTCTATTCAAAGTGGATGACGATTTTCAAGAGGCCTGCTTAGATAAAGAAAATCTAATACCAATGATGGAGGTAAATCCCCAATTGACAAAGGATATATTACTTGCACTGTTAATCAATGAACCCGAGAATGTAGAAAATCCTGGATCTCACAACTTCAAATATAATATTTATGAGCCACATCAATGGTTTCCACCATTTTATCATCGAGGACCTTTCCTAAATTTTTTTAAAACAGCGTCAAAGGAAGCTGTTAGCTTCGTAATTACTCTGACCAATTTTGTTACGGACGAATGGAAGCTGGAGCAACAAGCACGTCGAGAGGAGGCTACCTTTATTGTATTGGATATTCCTGGGATAGGTGAACAAGAATTTTATGGAGATAGTCGTGTTTATTATTGGTTTAGGGATATTGGCAATGCACCACATAGTTTGGTATCGATATTAATGGCACTTGAGAAATTTCTCCTCGATCTGATTGATGAGGGCAAACAACCTGAAAGTTATATTACTCAACTACTGGAGAACAGTCATTCACTTGCGGTGGTAGGTCTGCTATCATCTGTTGGACGATATTATCCTAAATTATTCTTGGGAGTTCTCAAACCACTTTTAGCTCAATATGATTTATACAAAATTGAAAGTCAATTAGATTATGGTGCAATGGGAATAGAAGGACATCAAATGATGGGGGCTAATTTATTGGACAGTACTACTTGGGAACTCGCATCAAAGTGGAACTCTATGCCTCATCGTAAAACTTCGATTAAATCTGTTGTACTTCGCTTGGTATTTGGGAGCAAAGAAATCAGTGACATGTTTAAAAATATTATTATTCCAAGATGGATCGAGTTGAATAAACAATATAACGATCAGGGGTACCTCGATCCTTTTTTGGTGAATACGATCGCTCATGTTAATAGTGAAAATTATGTTGCATATGAGGATGAGCACAATGTCGGATTAGTTTACAAAGAGCCAGAGGAGGTTGCACAGCAGTTGGAACCTATTAGGTCAGTTTCTGCTGTTGACTCGGACGATTTTACTTTTGCTTTCGTCCAACAGCAAGGGCTCGAAAGCAACAGGAAATATGAAATTAAAGAACTTGAACAGATATGGAAAAAAATTCAAAATTTTTCCGAACAGCTAGAGGATGACTTGTTCAACCATCTTAACAAGCGGCTATCTAATATTTTTGCAGGAATAGCTATACTTGTTGTAAATGAAAATATTATACGAAAACCTCATCCAGAATATTTTGAATGGATTGACAAGATGGCAGAGGAAGTATTTGGAAAGGTATCATTCGCACCACGGGAATCTACTATGCTCATAGGCGTGGGAAGCTGGCAAAGATTTGCTGCTAAGTTTGTTCCACAATTATTTGTTAAAGAGCCAAAAAACAAAATCTATCGCCGTTGGCTGGCGATTCTTGCACTAAATTTCAATAACGAAGCAGTTGGATACTTGTTCAAAGAAACCTCTTGTTTTCTTAAATTTAATGATCCTACTTTTGTTCAGCTTCAAAACCTATATATACAACGATGTCGACTAATAAGTCAGTATAAACCACTTCAATGGGATGAGGAAACCGACTGGGCTAAAGTTTTCGAGGAAATTTTGGAGGATTATGTTGAAAACAAAACACCACATAATTTAATCGATATTTGTGGTTTTATGGCTACGACCATTCAGAGGGAGAATCGGAGGAGAAGAAGGCATGGTCAGCCCGTTACACCACTTAAGGATCCCGGAATTGACGTGAACTTTCTTTTTCCAGCACTTCAATTTCCAGAGTTTGAAAGTATGTTGGAACAACGGGAAAAAGAATATGTACTTGGGTGGTATCAAAAACTGGTTGATCTAACGTTGTGGACTTGGGGAGAAGCGAACGAGGATTCGCCAAATTTAGATATGTCACTCTCTTCATTCGACCAGTGGCTAATCTTAAACCTTTCACTATTACTACCAAAATTGGAGAAAGACCAAGCGAGTAAGCTTTGGAAACCATTACTGTCTTATGGCATAATAAATTCAGTATGGTTAAGCTATTTTTTTGATAACTTGATTGTTAAAAATTATCAAGAACTGGATAAGTATGAAACATTGGGGCTAATCTGGAATGATATGATCGATTATGCAAATACAGAAAGTACATGGAAATTTAAGCGTGAGTTCTATCATGAACATCGTAAGTTATGGGAGGGTCTATTAGGCGTTTCAAATCTCCAAATGAAGGTTTGGGAATTAGGTTATCAGGACCTATTAGCGAAGGTAAGCAAAAAAGTCATTGTATATCTTGCAAAACAATGGATGACCTCAGATGCGATAAATACTGTTGCAACATTGTTAAAAACACCAAGTGCTCTAAATTTCATTGACTCCGGTATTCTGATACTCGATATGCATCTAAAATGGCAGAATGAATTAGATACTACCAAAACTCCTTCCGGATTAGTAAGAGTACCTTTTAAATATTATGATAGTGTTGCCTCAGCGTGCAGCTATCTATGGACTAATTATAAACCTTATATGACGGCAAAAGACTCAATTTTTCAGGCTTTTAGGAATATCATCATACACCTTGTTGCTATACAGAATCCAATTGGGTTGGAACTACAGGATAGACTGGTTGAACGATAAGAAATAAATATTCACATTTTAATGAGAATTATGGTATACGTATTTCCACTCGCCCTAACAACTTATTTCAAACCTTTTGAAACTGATCCAGCATTGTATCTCAATGAACGGGTATTCTATTCTAATTTAGCGATGTTCGTTAAGCGACATAATTTAGAAGCAAATCCAGTGTGCCAAGCGGAATTGATGGCTTTTCAATTTTTAGAGAATGGTACTGGCAAGCCTTCTGTGTGGGGGACATATTACCAACCAGAAATTTATCAGGTAGACGGAAACGCTATTTGCCAATCGCCAGATATTGAATTGATTAATCAGGATATAATCAATTATTGGGCGAAACGTGCACAAGATACTAGGCATCCAATATTGAAGGCCAGGTATAGCGGTGTTGTATGTGACTTTTATACTAATATTTTTGGTCAACGTGCTCCTTTTGAAATAAGGAAGATCTGCACTGAAAGTCTGATCGCAATATATCGCAATAATTTGACCTGTTCAGCAATAGCTAATAAATTTCGTATTGATCGTGCTCTAAATTTTGCTGTGACAGATAATCAGAAAGCTTTAAAAACTCAAATCAAGGATCTAATAATGCTCAATGATAATGCTATTCCAGTTGGAGAGACAAAAAACATTTGGTCATCATCTTACGATCTTTTGGTTAATAGAAAACCGGCACTGGTGGATTATGATGAGGAACAAACAATCATCTCATTACTCGAAGCAAGGCTCAACGAGTTAACTCCATTAGATCCCTGGGCAGCAAAAGCTGCGGCAGAACGGCTTGCCGGATATTATCAAAAAAATGGCATATTGAACGAGGTATCCAGAGTGTTGCATAAATTAGGCGAAGCATTTAACAGATATGTCGCTAACATTCCTGCAATACAGGTAGCCGGTCTTCTGCAGGAACTGATGCTGATCTATCGATACTTCCATCTTAATGAGGAAGCTGATCTACTTATGGTCAGAATTCGCCAAGTCAGCAAAAAAGCGGATGAGGAATTTAAAAAAGTGTCTGTTTCGGGAGAATTTAACACCAAGGAGCTAGAGGCATATGCCAACAAGATATTGAAGTTTGACGGAGATGTGATGTTTGCGCGCATCATTAAAGCGCAGATCATTGAAATCAAGGAATTAAAGGATGACTTTGACCAGTCGGTTCAATCGCATCCAATCAGGTATTACGTATCCAACAGTATCGTTGATAAGCACGGAAGGGTAATTGCGAAAATCAAGCCAATCAGTGAAACAAAAGATGACCACCTAGTCAATCATTATTATCGTACACTTCAAATGGGTGGTGCAATCTATCTACACTTTATTTTTTCAGTAGGCATACGCGATAATAAATTGACGACGGAAACGGTGATGGATTTCCTAAAGAAGTCGTGCATCATTGACGAAGAGAGATATGAGCTGATTAATACCGGTGTTCGGGCATTTTTTGACAGAAATTATTTCGTATGCATTCACATATTGATTCCGCAATTCGAGGAAGCTTTACGAAATTTGTTAGAGGCTAACGGAGGGAATATCCTTACTTATAGCGATGATACTTATCCGGTAAAGACTTTCGGACATGTGCTAGGTGATCCGATTATTGCAAAGGCATTCGGCGATGATCTTGTTTATTACTTCAAAATGCTATTTGTTGATAGCAAAGGTTGGAATCTACGGAATCAGGTTGCGCACGGCTTGCTAGAATCGGAACTGTTCAATGAACAAACCGCCCAAAGGCTGATGCATGCCTTCTTTTGCCTTGGAATGATCCGTTGGATCGAAGCCCAGTCTAATTCTTAATCTCGAAAAATATGAACATAGACTATGTCAAAATTCCAGATATGCTAAAACTCCTTAAATTATAGAAAGGCTTATTAATCAAGACGAAGTAAAATCCCTATAATTTTCCACAAAATATTTAAAGTAAATCTGAGCAAGAGTAGAATTGAAGTCCTTAGATAATCGTTGTTCTAAGGCTTGATGTATCGCCGGGATCACCGCCAATTTCTCCAAAATATAATCTCTGTTTACTGCAATTAGCCAGTCAGTGTCAAAGGTTTGATAATTGAATTCATGTGGATTCAATGCCCAAGACTCAAAAGGGCCGAGATTAGTGAACTTTTTTATCTGTTCTTTATTTAGCTGAATATCGTTTGCGTAAATCTGATTAATAAAGTTAATCATGGTAAGATTGTTGTGTTCTGCTACTCCATCAATCACACCAATGAAGCCAGTACCCTTTGATTTGGCCGCTGAATCAATGTACATTCCGAGATATTTGCCATCATAGAAGGATACAATTTCGAGTCCGAGCATATCAAAAAAAACATAGTCATCGAAATTCCTGTATAGATAAGCATCCATCTCCTGTAATAGCTTTTGTTTGCCCTGTTCTTCAATGATGGGATAGAGATATATAAATCGACGTGGATCAGATTCCCCTTTTGAGTTCATGGAATTCGCAAGGGCTTTAGGCACTAAGCTTTTATCCGTAATAGGCTGGTCAGGATAGTTCTCCCTGTATGCAAGGCATATTGATTTGATGAGTTCATCATATTTATGATAACCATATTTAGTACCGCCAATAGCATGGCTTAGCAAATCATGTAGTTGTTGCGGTTTGAAGATGTGTCCATATTTTTGAATAAAGTTTCCCAATTTTTTAAGATTGTTCCACCCGAGAAAGTCTTCAGCCTTTAAAAAAGTGAAAATGGGTTTTGCCAATGTCTCTACCAATGCTTTGGATAACTCTGTTTTGGACAGGATTGTAAAAAGGTTAGAGAAAATCCGGAGAAATCGGCTTTGAAACCAAAAGTTTTCCAGTTGGGCTGATACCAATGCCTCCTTGATACTATGTCCCCAAATCCCTTCTCTTGCATAGGAGGCCAAAAGATTCTTTGCTTTTTCAATGAGATTTATCTTAGTTTCATCTGAGAGGGTTAGTTCGCCTAGAGGTTTTAGGATTGATTCCAGATCCCGTGAGGATATATACAGCGTTGCTTCTGTGAAATAGAAACTTGGAATATCACTGATAAGCGGTTTTTTTGTGGTGTACGCAAACACCATTGCCCTAAAGACTTTTTCAGATAGTTTCTGATAATCGGAAAAAGCATCATAGATAATTTTGTTGTTATGGATGTGTGCATGAAGGATAAGATACCTGCGATGAATCTCTTCAATGTCATTATACGTGCCGTTGGATTTTTCCAATTTTTCCAGCGCATCATTGACATAATCCTTCGCTTTCCTAAAGAGCTTGTTCTCCTTGATCTCGATCAGATATTTTCGAACATCCGCATCCACATATATTTCCAGTTCATCATGAATACTTCTATCCAGATCGATACTTTTTATATCGCGGAGAATTTCTTTTTCTTGAGGTTCCTTGCTTCCGGTGGCTACTAAGTTGAGGAGATAGAGCTGGTTAATTTTCGACAGAAAGTAGTGGATTTTCTTATCTTCCCGACCTTTGGTGTTGATATCTACGTTTTTGTAAAGGAAGTAGGATTTCTTAAAATTATCGGTCGAAACTAGGTAATGGCCATATGCGAGGTCAAGCGTGTCTGTTGTTTGGTTCTGCTCATCTTGCTTTAATTTAGTGATATACTTGTCGAAGTCCAATTTACGAAAGGAACAATTGATACATTCGCATTTAAGTTCAGGACCAAAGCCCGTAAACACGATAACCAGTTCGTCGTCATCGATATGTTCAAAATGGCGCAGGCTGTAACCTAAGGAGTTGATTTCCTTTTTTTGTAAAGGTTTTAAATCCAGTGGAGCGCATATCTTCTCGATCCTGAATTGATGGAGCTTTTCGAATATGTACTCGATTTTTTGCTGCGCTTCCACTACTTTCTTTTTTTTGATTATCGCCGTCAATTCTTTACTCAACGATAACCCTTCCTCTGACGTGGTTATTTCTCTCAGAAAATCGGTGATTTCCGGATTGAGCGCTAGTAGACGACCTTTGTTGTAGTGCCATACGTAATCTTCTGATACATTGAACGGGAACACGTTGCAAAGAAAATTGGGATCCACAAAACCTAATCCTTCGAACTTATGGATGGCCTCATACATTTGGTCAATGATATGCTTGTCAGATTGTACGCTCTCCATTTCTTTTTCTCGGAGCTCATATAATTTATCCGTGGCAGATTTTACACTATTTGTTAGCCGATCCTTGTGGAAGAGAAATAGGAACTCCCGTAAAACATCCTCATCACGTAAATCGTTCAGCTTATAGGATTGATATTCTCCTTGGCTGGATTGGTGATAAAACCTGATTTCAATGAAGTTGGAGACAACGACCCATTTGCAGTTCCCGCCCACCTTGGAGGCGTATAAGAATGCTTGGTCTACCGCAGATATTTTGAAAGCGGCTCTATTTTGTGGTTTGTCCACCGAGGTTTTGGAATCTTTAATTTCTATGACAACATGGACGTCATTCTCTATTCCTGTTTCGTTGATCTTGAATCTACCGAGCGCGGCATCGGGTTTGGTTGCGTCCACAATGGTTTTCAGTTCTTCCCGAATCAGCCAATTGCTCGGATTTTTGTAATTAAAACCCAATACATCTCCAAAGATTTCTAAGATGAATCGTGACTTTGTTTCCTCCTCTTTAGAACGGTCCAAACGGCTTGATTCCAACGTTTTGATCCAAGTGTCAATAATATCTTTTTTACGGAAGATATCCGTTTGGGTTGTTAGCCTAAAGTCTTTTAGATATTGTGCTAAAAATGGTTTAGAAAATATCGGTCTGTTCATCAAGAAAAAGTATGTCCATAAAAATAATCAATTTTGCTTAGATGACCCAATAAACTGTTCACGGTTATCTATCGTCAGGAAGTATTTGTAAATTTACAAAGCGACCGAACAGTAGAATGATTTTTTAAATACAAGTAATTTAAATCGACCCGTAGCATGAGCAAAGTACAATATGACCTGAAAACGAATACAATCATCGTAAATGGAGTTGAGTGGGATTTGGATGGATTGAAGCAGTGCTGCCATTCCGATTTCGTCTATGATGCCAGAAATAGAGGTGTAATCTGTAATAAATACAAGATTCCAAGAGAATTACTCAATGAATGGATTGAATCCGAAGACTGGGAGCTCGATAAAAAGGATTTTTGGCAACGGCCCTATAGCTACAGAATAGATGACGCTGTCAAGGGGCTTATCCGAAATGTTAGCAAATTGACGGAAATCCAACAAGAAGTCAATACGATTGAATTTCATCCTGAGAACCTGCTAAGTCGGATAAAGATAGATATTGAGTTTAAGGAGAAAGAGGAATTCAAATCCTATAAGACTTTTGTGATCGAAAAATATATTGTCAAAATCGAGGAGGACTATGATGAATGGACTGGAGAGAAAATTGAATATGAGGATGAAATTAGGTATAAGACATTCCTTGATGAGAATCAGATTATAATCAAGCACGCAAAAATGCAGAAACCCAAGAAATGATATATATGGTAACAGTATTTGAAAGACGGGCAATGTGGTTTGAATCCGAGTTTGAAATAGACATGAATTGGGGGAAATCAAGGGCTTACACCGTTGACTATCCCACCTATAATAAACTAATGAATCGTGCCAATGTAGTTCAAGAAACCGACCAGAAGGAAGAATACTCTAAAGACGGAAAATATTTACTAGTGGATAGCTTCTGTGAGATAGAAGAATTTGATAGGGTGAGTGAGATCGCTTCTATTATCCGTCCTAATATTCTTGTCATTCTTAGTATCATTTGTTTCGTAACAGATGAACCTTTAACCACTTTCGATTTCTTTTCTAGCTTCTCGAACATAGTTAACAACCCTGGTGGAGTATCTTTAGACCACGAAACTAAACTTACCAGGGATGATAATGACAACTCCTCTGCACTTAGGGAGCTTTTGGAGGCAATGAATCGACTATCCCCGGATAAACAAAGATTAATATTTTCTCTGCTAGATCGCTGGAGAAAAGCAAGCTACTTGAAAGTGGAAAGCGAAGAAAGCTTTCTATACGAGGATGAGGCTATTTTAGCTTGTTTTCATATTCTTGAATTACTTGGTGAACAATATGCCATAAATATTAAGGTTGACATAGACCAAAAAGTGAGAACTTTTGCTTCTGAGGTGTTAGAAGACATTTTTTTTATCCAAAATAATCAGATACACGGTGATTTAGTAAAATTACTACACAGTACGTTAGATGCATACAGAACGGTGAAACCAAATATTTTGCGGATGATGCAGGAATTGCAATTATTGCAACCCAAAAGCAAAGCGCTTATCGAACGTTTTCTTCATCACCGTAATGCAATTGCTCATGGTAGGGTAAATCTTTATGAGGATAAGGTTATTTATCCTCTTAAACCATTTTTCTCACATATGAAAGATATCTATGAAGATATCGAAACTGTACGGATTGTAAGCGCTCGTGCGATTGCTGCATATCTCGGCACATCTCTTTGGGAAACTGAATGGAATGATGTCATTGACTCGGAACTTCCACCATATGAACAAGTACAAGCTTTCAACCGAAACCGGATCTATCAAGGATTATCATGGCAGGAGTTGGAAGAAGGGCAAAATGATCATATCAATGTAGCGGTTCTAATTCACTATTATCGAAAAGGCACATTAAAACTGCATCCCTTTGCACAAGCGTTGGGCAAGTATATTAGAGAGGTACAGCTTTCTGAAAATAACGCAATGTTGGTGTTATATGTTGCAACAATTTTGGCGGACTGTACAGAGCAGAGTATCGCTGATAGTGCTCGCAATTTGTTAATAAAATTGAAAGATAGCCAATTTAGGGAACGTTTTGACATGCGGGATGTAGTAAAGGAACTTTCTTATCAAGGTAAAGAACCTCTGTGGCTAAAACAATTTTTAATTGAACGTGCGACAAGGCGGAAATCCAAATAGGCTTAATTCTTCTAGCAAATCAGTACTAAAATAACTCACTAAAAACCGTTACAAATGTGTTACGGAGGAAAATTTTGCGGTTCCAAAAAATGTTCATATATTGCTTCTGCAAGTCGGAAACGACGATTTTGCACCGTGTAAAAAGGTACAGGCCGAAAGTCTCATAATCTGTGGGTCCTGAGTTCGAGCCTCAGCGGGGTCACTATCTAAAAAAGCCGTTTTTACTTGCGTAGAACGGCTTTTTTGCTTTCCTTAGGGTGGTTTTGGAACATCCTCCCTACACGTTTTGAAAAACCTCAAAACGGTGTGTTTTGCATAGTTTTTTGTTGAACTTCACGTAAAACCGTCACAAATACGTCACAAAGGTTTTCGTGGTAATGAAAAGATTATGGCAACCGTAAGCGCAAAGGTTTATGAACACCACAAAAAAGCAGATGGAACCTACAATGTGAAAATTAGGGTCTATCACAAAGAGGAAAAAAAAATTATAGACACTCCTCATTTCCTTTCCCTAAAACAACTCACCAAGGTGAAAGGAAAAAAAGAATTTAGTATTAAAGATCCTTTTGTCCTTGAAATAGTTGACAAGAAACTAAAGGACTACCGTAAAACGATCAGCGAGCTCGAGGAGAAGCTTGACTTTTTCACCGCGGGTTCATTAAGGGATTATCTCAAAAATATAGATGAAGAAATTGATTTTATCAAGTTCTGTGCGAACTATATTCAACAAGAGAAGGATGACGGTCGTGATGGTTCTGCCGCTAACCATCGATCAGTCCGTAACCACCTCATTGATTTTTTTAATCGGGAAACTGTCTCAATAAATGAAATACATTTTAATATGCTCGTTCAGTTTGAACGTTACTTGAAATCTGAACGGACAATAACAAGAATAAACCAGTTGGGAAAGCCCGTTACTACTGTTTCAAAGCCTGTTTCGGATACTAGTTTATATAATTATATGAGAGATCTTCGTACATTATTTAATGAAGCGTTGAACCATTACAATAATGAAGATCTGGGCATTATATTGATTAAACACTATCCCTTCAAAAAATATAAGGTAGGTTCAGCTCCTCTTACCGAAAATAGAAATAATAATCTTGAAGAGGTTATTAGAATTCGAGATTGTAAAGTGTTACCTAACACTAGGGCTGAACTCGCTCGGGACTTATATATGCTCTCATTCTATTTGTGCGGGATGAATGCTGTTGATTTATTTAAAATATCTACTGACAATGTTCGAAATGGTCGGGTTGACTACAATCGATCTAAAACTAAGGGGAAACGAAAAGACAGAGCATTTATTAGTATAAGGATAATTGATGAAGCTAAACCTTTATTGGAGAAATATATTGGAAAGTTATCACAAAGATATTCAAGCCGGACCACTTTCAATTCCGCATTAAAACATGGAATGAAGAAACTCCGAGAACTTTCGGGTGTACAGGTAGTAACGCTTTATGGTGCGCGCCATACCTTCGCAAATACAGCTAGAAATGACTGTAGGATGAGTAAAGATAATGTTGCTTTAGCACTCAACCATGTCGATAATGGAAATCGTGTTACAGATATTTATATCGCCAAGGATTGGAGAATTATAGATGACGTCCAAAATAAAGTAATGCAGTTCTTGAGGAAATCAGAGCCTAAAATTTTGGAACTGATTAGGAAGAAAGAAATAAGCAGGTAAAGCTGCTTAACTTGATTTGTATCCAACGATTACAATTCGTTGGATACAGACTTAATTTTTTAATATTTAAACTTTTACTCATGAAAAATTTACTTTTATTCTTTTTAACGTGTTTCTTGTCAACAATCGGGTTCTTTGCTGCGATCAGCATGAAGTCTCCTTGGATCGGATTCAGTGTAGCTTTTGGTGTATGGTTCTTATTCCTTTGGATTACAACAAAACCCCATAGAAAACATTGATTTTTATGATGATGGTGTGGTTAAAAAAGTCAAAACATCCTCTGTAAACTTCGAAAAGTCATCCTCCGAATAAGCAATATGGCACATTCCTTGCGGCATTATACACTCAACGTGAGAATTTGACTATTAGTGATTTCGATTTTGACCAATGCTCCAATTCGTTATGAAAATAATAAAAATCCTGTCTCTAATTACTGTACTATTTTTGATTACACCGGGATTAAAGAGCCAAGAGCGATCTGTTGAGAATATCCTTGATGTACTTGATATGAACTCCTGGTACTTGCCTTCCGCTGATTCAAAAGCAAAACTTTACGTAACATCCATTGGACATGGTGATACCGTGGTTTCCCTTCATGGTGGACCGGGAAACAACTTCTATTATCTTGTAGATGCATTTCGAAATAATACGCATTCGAATAGTTTTCTACTGTATGACCAGAGGGGAAGTCTGCTCTCGAGAGTGCCCGATTCGATTGCCAATACTTTGAATCTTATGGTACTAGTCGAGGATCTGGAACAGCTGAGAATAGAGACGGGATAAAACAAATTAACCTTGTTTGGGCATTCTTTTGGTTCAATGGTAGTTCTTTTTTATTATATCAAATATTCCATTTGCTTAAATGTTTTTTAGCTGATTCTATACTCATTCCACCATTTTTATCAGATGAATATTTCGCCTTTCAAATACAGTACGGCTGTTCCTCCCAGCTCAACTCTGTCACCCAATATCTTACAATGTAGTTCGCCTGTTTTTTCTGAAAGTTGAAAAGCGAGTAATTCAGTTTTGCCTAATTGTCCAGCCCAATAAGGAGTGAGCGTTGTATGTGCAGAACCGCATACGGCATCTTCGTTAACGCCACATGCCGGAGCAAAAAAGCGGGAAACGAAATCATATTGATTACCTTTGGCGGTTACAATAATTCCTCGTGCATTTATTTTGGCAATTTTCGCTAAATCAGGGAGTAGAGAAGCGACATCCTCTTCCTTTTCAAATACCAGCATATAATCTGTCTTTCCTTTAAATGCGGCTATAGGTTTTTTGTCGGTAGCTGTTAACAGCTCGTCAGTCAATGATACTTCAGTGTACTCGTCTACTGGAAAATTTAGTATATAATTACCGTCCTGAACGGATACGGGCAGCTCTCCGCTGCGTGGCGAATAAAAAGGAATGACAATCCCCTTTTAAAATTGCTTAATTAGAAGCGATTCTTTTTAACAGCCCTTTATGCCTTTCAACAGGTCATTATCGACCCTTCGGTCTTTATGGACGTTTTTATTTTGCTTGAACAGCGACCTTTGAAGGTTTTCCTGACAATTAACAAATGTTGTGGTTACGTTCTGTCCTTCAAAGCCCTTAATGCCGAGGTAATGGAAATCAGATCCACCACTTCCTGCAATCCTGCACCAATCAATGCCGGTAAAACACCGAAGGCTGCAATCAGCATAAGCACGGTACAAACGGCAATGCCAATGAAAACGGATTGACGGGCAATCTTCATCGTTTCTTTGGAAATGAGAATAATATCACTCACTTTTTGCAGATTGTCTCTTAAAATCACCACATCTGCCGAATCGCTGGCGGCACTCGATCCTTTAGCACCCATCGCAATGCCTACATCGGCAACGGTTAACGACGGTGCATCGTTCACGCCATCACCCACCATTACAACCGGGCGAAATTCGTCGGGCATACTTTTCAGGATTTTCAGTTTGTCTTGAGGCAAACAGCCACCGTGCACTTCCGTAATGCCAATTTCTTTGGCAATGTTTTCAGAAATACTTTGCTTGTCGCCGGAAATCATCATAATTTTTTGGATACCCATTTTTATTAATTGGGCAATGGTTTGCCGGGCTTCGGGGCGCACTTCATCGGTAAAGGTGATTTCCCCTGCATATTTGTCATTCACCGAAACAAATAACGAGGTTTTTTCCGTTTTAATTGAAATGGGTTCGGTCGTTACAAAATTCAGTTTACCCACTTTCACCAGTTTGCCGTTTACTTTTCCTTCAATACCATTTCCTTCTATTTCCTTTAAATCTGTTGCCAGAGGAATCGGTTTATCCCCGATATATTTCATCACCGAAACCGCCAAAACGTGGGAAGACTGCTGTTCTACGCTGGCTACAAAATCAATCAGTTCGTCTTGCGAATAAGAATTTTCCGGGATGATGTCGTCCACAGTAAGATCGCCTTTGGTTAAGGTTCCGGTTTTATCGAAGGCGATGGCTTTCATTCTGTCCAGTTTTTCGATGACAGTCCCGGATTTTATCACCACCCCATTTCTGCTGGAACGGCTCATTCCGGCTATCAGGGCAATGGGAGCCGCCAGAATCAGCGGGCAGGGCGAAGCCACCACCAACACTTCGGCAATGCGGTTGGGATCTTTGGTAATCAAATAAGCAATTCCGGCAATTAAAAAAGCAACGATGGTAAAAGGCAAAGCGTACCGATCCGCCATTCGCACAAAATGTGCCGGCTCTTTTTCGGAATTATGCACCAATTGCACGAGTTGCTGGTACTGGCTGTCTTTGGCGAGTTTGGAAACCTGAATGGTAATGGCTCCCGAACCATTCACCGAACCCGACCATAAGCTGTTGCCTTTGGTTTTGTTGACGGGTTTGGATTCGCCCGTGAGCGAAGATTCGTCCAGCAGCACCTCTGCACTCAGTAAAATTCCGTCCACGGGAATAATTTCCTTGGGTTTTACGATGATGATGTCACCGATTTTAATATCCTCCACAGGAACATCATGTAAATCGTTTCCTGTTTTTTTATGAGCAATTCGGGGTGTATTATCAAGCAATGATTTTAAATCTTTCCGGGCTTTTTTCTGGGCATAATCTTCCAACGAATCACCTCCGGTAATCATAATGAGGATAATGAGTGCCGCCCAATAATTACCAACAGCTAAGGTTGCAGCAATGGCAGAAATCGCCAAAATATCCACGCCAAAATTCCCGGAACGAAGCACGTCGATCATTCCTTTCAGAAGAACAATGGACATCAAAATGCCGGTTGCCGTAATTAAGATTTTAGCATAATGCGGTTCTTTCAGGATAAATTCCAGAACAAGTGCCACTAAGGCAATGCTGAGAACGATAATGAATTTATATATATTTTTCATTTTTATAAATTTAAAAGTTTAAAGACAAACCTAATCCCATTGTTTTATTTTGATAAAACGGATATACAAGAGCACTATTTTTGCTATGATCTTTTGAAAATAATTGACTGACTTTTGGGAACAACCAATAGGCAACTTCTGTGGAGAGAATTCCAATACCGGCACCTGCAACCACATCACCCACCCAATGTTTATCATTCAAAATGCGATAAACTCCCGTAAAAACAGCAATTGGATAACCAGACAAACTTAACCAAATATTTTCATCCTGATATTCACGGAACATAAAATGTGCTGTTGTAAAAGCAGTTGTAGTATGTCCCGAAGGAAACGACAAATTATTAGAACCATCTGGTCGTTCTTCTCTCACCAAATGCTTGGTAGGTAATACGACAGCACTTGAAATCAACAGTGATGTGCCTAAAATAATACTTCGGTCTTTCAAATTATGTTTTCCTTTAAGTCCAATAGCATTTAATCCATAAACCAATATTGCAGGTACGTATTGGGTATAATTATCCAGTTTTATTTTATCCGGCTGATGCTCCCCAATTTCATATTGGGTGGAACGGTTCAGCTGTTTCAGATCATCAGACGTCAGGCTTAGGATTCCGTATCCGATAAAAACAGAAGGTACAATCAGCTTTTTATATTTAAATTGATAGGCGTGGTCAAATGATTGATCCATCTTTTGACCTGTTACCAAACTATCCGTTTGTGCTATTCCCAATTGATAAACGCACAATATGAGTATCAATAATAAATGTCTCATTCTTAAATTTATTAATCATCTCCGCCAATCATTTTGGAAGCAATTCCCTTTTGAGCTGTTTTTTCTGCCAGCCAAATCCCGCCAAAATGCAAAATAATAAAAATCGGAAACCAGTAAATTGCCCATTTATGAATGGTTTCCATTGTATCTTTCAGGTCTCCATTCCACCATTTCAGGTAGGCTCCGGTGATGGATGAAACAATCACAAACAAGTAAAATAGCAGATAAATAAATCCCTGAAATTTTTCTTTTGCTGATGTATTTGCCGAAAAAGGATTTGGAAAACGAATGCCCTTTACCAACATATAAATGATGCGAACCGCAATGATTACAAAGAAAACATACGCTGCATATACGTGCCATTGCCACATAGGGTCCAGAATGCTTTTTACTGTTACGATGGTTTGTTCATTGGTTAAATCAATGCCTTGCATATTTTTTTCAATAGCTCCCAGAATGGCTTTTTTACCCATCCAGTTGATCCGAAGAAATCCGGTGATAAACAAAACCGTCATTAGTAGAGCTGTGCCCCAGTGTAAACCACGATGAAGCGGGGTAAATATTTTTGTTGAATTTCTCATTATTTTAAATTTTTATATCAGATTTTATCTGACTGTTATTCTTCATCTTCACTGGTATTTTTCAACTTCATCAATATGGTATAGGCGTTTTTGACCACGATTTTCTTACCTTGAAAATCAGCAAAGTTGAGGATTTCAACAAAGCCATTTTCGGAAATTCCCAATGTGACCGGGACCATCTTCCAGGTCTGTTTCCCGGTTTCTGTAAAGACATAACTTTTCCCTTCAAAATCCACCACGCTTTCTTCCGGAATAGCATTGGCAAAAGAATTTTCTGTTTTCACTTCGGCATTCATATACATTCCGGGAATGAGTGCAGGATCGTATTTTTCAAAATGACAATTAACCTCAGCCATGCCGCTTCCGTCCACGTCTTTACTCGTCAGCAAAATTTCACCGGCATATTTTTTTGAAGGATCTACATTGGTATAAGCCACAATCTGTTGCCCGGTTTTCAGCATTTCCAAATCCTTTTCATACACTTTTAAATTGAGGTGAATATCAGAAGGATTGATGAGTTCAAACAGCACATCCGAAGACGTTACATATTTGCCTACATTCACATTCACCTTGCTCACAAAACCGTTGATGGTACTATAGACAGGTACGCTCTGCTGAATATTTCCGGCAGATATCTTAGCCGGATTTATGTTGACCAACTTCAGTTGCTGGGCAATGGAATTCATCAGAATTTTCTGATCGCTCATAATGGATTGTGCCTGCTGCATCACTTTATCACTACTTGCCTGGCTTTGGTTGAGCTTAGTTTGTCGGTTATAATCCAGTTGGGCAAAGTGGTATTTGGATTTTGCCATCAGATAATCCTGCTGCAACTGTACAAACTGCGGATTTTCAATAACGGCAATTACCTGACCTTTAACTACTTTCATCCCTGGCAAAAGGCGGGTGCTTTTCAGATAGCCGCCCAGCGGTGTACTTACGGAAACCAGATTTTGCGGTGGTACATCAATTTTACCGTTGAGTTTCAATACGGTGGAAATATGCTGCATCGACAGTTCCGCGGTTTCAATGGGGGTATTGTGTAACTGTGCATCGGTGAAAATAACCGTGTTTTCGTCTTTCGGATTTGCAGTTTTGGTGGCGGTGGTTTCTTGTTTTTGTTGACATTGAACTGCGGAAAGCAGTACTATCAAGACCAAAAAATAAGAACCGTATAATTTTAATATTTTCATTTTCTTGTCTAATTATATATTGATTTGAAAAATTCTGTTTACTGTTTAAAATATCCTGTTCATCAACTACTGAATCGTGATATAATTCAGTTCAACCACGCTTTCGTTTAGTTTCAATAGGGCATCTGCATAATTGCTTTTGAGCAAAACTGCCTGATTGACGAGCATTACAAATTCCAGATAATTGATTTCTCCGTTAATGAATTGTTGCTGTGCTGTTTTGGTAATGATGTCTGCATTTTTCAGTTCATCAGTTTCGTAACGGTTGATGATTTCGAGATTCGTTTGATACATTTGCTTGAGCTGTTGCTGTTTTTTCTCTAATGCAAATTCCGTATTATGCCAATCGTTTTCCGCAATGCTTTCCGCCACTTTAGAAGCGTGAATTCTTGCCTTTTGTCCGCCTGAAAATATTGGAATGCCAACACCTACCATCACCGAATGAAACTGTGGTGTAGCAGAATACAGTTTATCATCAGGTCCCATACCTTTGAACGAATTGAGATTATAACCGATTTGCAAATCCGGAAGAAGTCTGGATTTTTCCACTTCGGTTTGTTTGCCGGCAACCGTTTTTTGCTGTTCCAATACATGTAACAAGGGATGCGAAGCATTTTCCTGAAGCAAAAGAACCGGTCTGGAATTTTCCAAAGGAAGATATTCCGTTTCGGAATTGAGCAACCAACTGAACTGCAACTGCAAGGTTTTTATTTCCTGCTGCACTTGTTTCAACTGAATCTCAATTGCCGATTTTTGGTTGGAAGCCGTTGTTTTTTCCAGAATATTGCTTTCTCCAGCTTTTAAACGCAAACTGGCTTTGTCTAAAAATTGGGTGTACAGTTGCAACGTTTCATTCAGCAATTTTTCCTTATCTTTCCAATACACCATCTGGAAATAACTTTGGCTGACGGCTTTTTTCAGTTCAAATTCTTTAAGCGAAACATTCAACTGGCTTTTTTTCCATTCTTCGGAATGCAAATTTTTCTGTTTCTGATACACAGTCGGAAAAGCAATGCTCTGTGAAATCCCGAATTTCATATCGTTGTATGCACTATTTATTTGTCCGTAATCTGCTGTAACTGCGGTTTGCGGAATATCGGCATTAGAAGTTTTAATCAATGCTTTGGCATAATCCGAACGCAGTTTTTCATTTTTCAGGTTGCGATTGTTTTGCAACGCTGTTTGCACGGCTTCATCTAAAGAAATTATGGTTTGTGCCTTCATTTTTATTCCTGAAAACAGCATAAAAATCAACAGAACAGAGGCGACATGTTTGGATTTTGGTTTTTTCATTTTAAATCCATTTTCGATATTGACATATAAAAGCGGTAGGACAAAAAGGGTGAGCAAAGTGGCCAATATCAGTCCGCCAATTACCACGGTCGCCAAAGGTCGCTGCACTTCTGCTCCAGCACCTGTGCTTATTGCCATCGGGATAAAGCCGAGGGAGGCAACGGCTGCGGTCATCAATACCGGACGCAATCGGCTTTCGCCGCCATCAATCACAATTCTGACGATATTTCTAATGCCGTTTTTATGCAGTCGGTTAAATTCTGAAATCAATACAATACCGTTCAAAACCGCTACGCCAAAAAGAGCGATAAAACCAACGGCAGCACTGATGCTGAAAGGCATTCCGCGTAAATTCAACATAAATACACCTCCGATGACCGACAACGGAATGGCGGTGTAAATCAGAAGACTTTCTTTAATCGACTTGAACGCCATAAACAACAGGACAAATATCAATGCCAATGCCAGCGGAACGGCAATCATCAACCGTTGTTTGGCGTTGTTCAGATTTTCAAAAGAACCGCCATACGTAATAGAATAGCCGGCCGGAAGTTTAATCTGTTTGTCCACTTTACCCTGCAATTCTTCCACAATGCTTTGCACATCACGGTCTTTGATGTTGAAGCCGACGACAATACGGCGTTGTGCATTTTCACGTTGAATTTGATTGGGACCTTCCACCACATCTACGGTTGCCAGCTGATTGAGCGGGATCTGATTGCCTGCAGGTGTTGGAACCAATAGATTTTGAATATCATTGATGTTTTTTCGGTCACTGGCATTCAGGCGTACTACCATATCAAAGCGTTTTTCGCCTTCAAAAACCAAACCTGTACTCTGTCCGGCAAAAGCGGTATTAATCACCCGATTGACATCTGCAACAGAAAGATGATACTGAGCAATCACGGGACGATTGTATTTTACCACCACCTGCGGAAGCCCGGAAACCGGTTCTATATAAAGGTTTTGTGTACCTCTTACCGTTTCAATGATTTTACCGAGTTGGTTGGCATTTTGCACCAAAGAATCCAGATTATCGCCAAAGATTTTGATGACCACATCCTGTCTTGCACCGGTCATCAGTTCATTAAAACGCATCGCTACCGGATACTGAAAACCAACTGTAATACCGGGCACATCTTCCAGTGCTTTGCTCATTTTTTCTGATAATTCGGGAAACGTTTTGGCGGAAGTCCATTCTTTTTTGTCTTTCAGAATGACCATCATATCCGAAGCATCCATTGGCATCGGATCGGTAGGCACTTCTCCACTTCCTATCTTGGTGACCACTTTTTCCACTTCGGGGAAACGGGTTTTTAAGATATGGGCTGCTTTTTGCGTACTTTCAATCGTGGTGGTAAGGTTGCTGCCCGGTAAAACGCGGGTATCCACCGCAAAATCACCTTCTTCCAAAGACGGAATAAATTCGCCGCCCATTCTGCTTAGCAGAATTATTGCCGTGATGAACAATATCCCGATTATGGTAAAAATGGTTTTCGGAATGCGTAAAACTTTCAGCAAGGTTTTCAAATAAAGCGCTTCTACTTTCTTCATTACCCTGTCCGACCACGAAGGTTTTAAACTTCTTTTCTTCAACAAAACCGAACTCATCATCGGAATGTAGGTTAGGGAAAGCAGAAATGCACCTAATAATGCAAACGCCACCGTTTCTGCCATCGGGCGGAACATTTTCCCTTCAATCCCTTGCAATGTTAGGATCGGAATGTACACAATGAAGATGATAATTTGTCCGAAAACTGCACTGTTCATCATTCTTCCGGCAGATTCTGTAACTACACTATCCATATCATTGGACGGAATTTTCAGCAGGCCCTTGAACTTAGGATTGAGGGATAACTGATGCAGGACGGCTTCTACAATAATGACCGCTCCGTCGATGATTAATCCAAAATCCAGTGCACCCAAACTCATCAGATTGCCGCTCACCCCGAAAAGGTTCATCATACAAATAGCAAAAAGCATTGCTAGTGGAATCACCGAAGCCACGAGTAAGCCGGCTCTGAAATTTCCGAGAAATAAAACGAGGACAAATACCACGATTAAAGCACCTTCCATAAGGTTTCTCTCTACCGTGCTGATGGCATTATTCACCATTTTGGTACGGTCAAGAAAGGGTTCTATCACCACGCCTTCGGGCAGGGTTTTCTGGATTTGAGCCACTTTGGCTTTTACATCTTTGATGACCTGACTACTGTTGGCACCTTTCAGCATCATCACCACCGCACCGGAAACTTCGCCCTGATCGTTGTAAGTCATCGCTCCGTAACGGGTGGCAAAACCAATTTTGACATCAGCTACATCTCGGATAAACAGCGGTACATCGTTGTTTTTATTGGTAATGGAAATGTTTTGAATATCCTCAATATTGCCCACCAAACCTTCGCTCCGAATGTAGAGAACGGTTGGCCCTTTTTCGATATAAGCACCGCCGGTGTTCTGGTTATTGGCATTCAGTGCATCAAAAACATCATTGATGGTAATGCCGTAAGCATTAAGTCGGTCGGGATTCACGGCAATCTCGTATTGCTTCAATTTACCGCCAAAACTGCTGACTTCCGCTACGCCTTTGACCTGAAGTAGCTGTCGACGCACAATCCAATCCTGAATGGTACGGAGTTCCGTAACGTCGTATTTTTGTTCAAAACCTTCTTTAGGACGAACGACATATTGATAGATTTCGCCCAAACCGGTAGAAATCGGCCCTAATTGCGGTGTTCCGATACCTTGCGGAATTTCATTCTGAACCTGTTGCAGCCGCTCTGCCACTTGTTGTCTTGCCCAATACACATCAATACCATCATCAAAAACAATGGTAACCAAGGACAATCCGAAACGGGAGAAACTGCGGATTTCTTTGAGTCCGGAAATATTGGAGTTCGCCTGTTCAATTGGGAAAGTAACCAGACGTTCGATATCGGTTGCCCCAAAAGACGGAGCGATTGTAATAACCTGCACCTGATTATTGGTAATGTCCGGCACAGCATCAATCGGTAATTTGCTTACCTGATAAGAGCCAATGCCGATTAAACCAAGAACCAATAATGCTATAATGAGTTTGTTCTTTACAGAAAACTCAATGATTTTTGTAAGCATAATTTATTCTGTTAATCATAAATGATAAATAAAGAGATTTGACGTTTCCAATACATGATCAATCCTACAGGCGGACACAAAATACACAGACTGCCCGAATGAAAGTATTATCAAACAGCAAATGCACGATGAAAGGATTCATCGTGGAAATCAAAAAAGATTAACAGAATTTCGGAGGTTTCCAGATGGCAGAACGGTAATTGTTATCAGAAAATGTATCTTCCAAAGGCAAGGTTTTGGGTTCTTTGCCTACAAGTTTTTTGGTTTCTATATCAAAACTAAAAGGGGGGACAAGTACAAAACTGATATTCAAAACATCGATATGTACGATAAACGGTAATTGTTTGTCTTGTTCATAATCGTCATCGTGTGGATGGTTTTCCAGATGGCTCCCGGCGTAATGAACTTCCAAAAATTGCAAAACAGTAACCTCCGGATTTTTTTCTTTGTGATCGAAATAATGCTCTATAAGTATAGGAAACTTCAATAACTGACCTAATTCAGTTGTCGAAATTAAATACACAGACAATAATAATATTGAAAACATTTTTTTCACTTAACAAAGTTAATAAAAAAGTCTGCTCTCTTTTATAAGACGCTGTAATTTAAAATATTTCAAAATAAATGATTTAAAAATTCAATATTATCCCTCCTGTATCAAATGCTGTAAATTCGGGTCGTTCTTTATACGCTCCATTTCACTTTCCACGATATGAACAATGTCTAATTTTATCTGACGATAATTGTTCTCAATATCCCGTTTCATATTATCTTCTCCGCTTTCATCGACAAAGGATAAAATTTCCGGTATCTTCTGATATGCTTTTGTTTCGGCAGCAACTTTCTCGTTATCTACTACAATTTCTTCGTGAAATATCTTTTGTTCTATACGTTCGTCAAAGTTATCGGACACTGAACCGACAAACATACCTTGTGTAAGTGTACTGATTTTTGAAGCTGGAATAAGACTGTCTAATTGGGTAGAAATTGAAGTTGATTTGTCATTTCGGTTAATCGTCATACTTTGGCGTTTCTGTAATACTTTCCCAAAGCGTTCTGACAGGCTCTTTGCCGTTTCGCCCACGACCTGACCGCTAAAAATATTACCGACCGTGTTCTGAATTACCTTAGCTTCCTTATCTCCATAGTCACGAATTAATTGGGAAAAATCCTGAAAGCCTAAGCAAACCGCTACCTTATTACTTCTCGCCGTTGCAATAAGATTGTCCAAGCCTCTAAAATAAATTGTCGGTAACTCGTCTATAATGACAGGTGCTCTTTGGAGGCCATAACTATCTATATATGGAGCTGGAGTTGGCAAATTCATGGAAACAGGGCCTGGGATATGGCCTGGGGGGAGTCGGTGGAGCTGCCATTGCACAGAACGCCATAAAGGGAAAAGGCATCGTATGGAACATCCACGACAAGCAGTTCAATATTTTCAGGAGCTGTAAGGATTTCAATGAATTCATCTTAGAGAGATATCCCGAGGGCGTTCAGGAATGCATAGATAGACAGCCCGATCTTCAGCAGGTTCGAGCAGCTGTTGAAAAGATCAAGTAGACATTGACAATTCATTTTGTGTGTTATTTTGTTTTCATTCTCTATCGATTATCCCTAGTTTTATTTTAGGGTCATATCGCTTTTTTATTAAAATCCTCATTGATAATGTAAAACGAACGTACCATACCGGTGCTATAAAATTCAAAAGGAAATTCATTATTATTGCACATTTGATTAGAGCATGGATGGTCACAGGATATTTTCCAGAGTTCTTTATTTTATGAACTGAAAACACTAATACAGTTTATCACAAATTTTTCTAGATTGTCTTTTTTTGGAGGGTTTCAATTACTTCCATAATTGTTCTTCATTTTGCTGTGAACAGTGAATTTAATAAGGATAATTACTCTTATACTTTTGGCAGGTTTGTTTGGCTATGAGAAGTAGATTTTGACCGATTAATGAACTCATTTTGTAATAAAATTATTTTTTATAATTCCTTGTGTCATTTCTTTTTTTTAGAAAGATCATAAAGAGATGGACTGTGACCTGTGTTGTTCTTATAAAAATGAGAAAAATGGCTTTCATCATTAAATCCAAATTCTTCAGCAATTTGGCTCATGTTAAATTGTCCAGATTTCAGTCTTTTATTAATAAGCATCAAACGGTAATGATTAAGGTATTCTCGGTAATTTATATCAAAATTACGTTTGAAATAGGCACTGAAATACGTAGTGGCAATGTTGAAATGTGAAGCAATATTCTTTATTTTTACTTTGTCAGGAATGTAAATGTGCTGATGGATATATGAAATCAATTGTTCCCTTGCTGGAAAATGGTCATTTTCGTTAAGCGACATATCCTGCATAGCTTCCTTTATAATGCCGAAAACAGAAAGCACCTGATGAAAAACGACAGGTGATGTAACAACATTATGCGAGTTGTTGTAAAGAAGTATATTATCAATTGTATTTCGTAGTATTTGATGAATTTCCGGGCTAAATTCTAATTTAACTTCCTTCAAGATTTTGTTGTTCATAATGCTTTCAGGATTGTTATTCATATAATCTTGAAATTTCCAGTGCTCTTTACTGCTAAAATAGTCATCTGTAAATTTAATGCAGATGACCCTGGTTTTTGTATCCATTTTAAAATTATGCTCATCCTCCGGAGAAATCACAAATAAGTCTCCTGAACAATATGAAAGATGATTTTGATTAATCTGATGAATCCCCATTCCATCATAAATATACACCAGCTCAAAATAATTTTGACCGTGAATCGTAAGGTGAAACGAAGCTTCTTCAAAATCTAATATTTCTAACGGGAAAAACTGTTTTAGTTTAGTCATGCTTTGCTCTCTCAAAAATTACTTGTTCGTTTTTATTTTTATTTGCTCTATGACGATAGTAGCGACAAGAGAGAGAGTACATCCGGCAACAGATTCAAGAAAACGCATTAATCCTGACCGCCAGACAATTTCAAAAGCTTTGTCATGGGTGCTCAATCCAACAATAATAACAGTAATACATCCAATTTTTAACGCTCCTGTCCATTTAAAAACAGAAATAAAAATACAGGTACAGAACAATGCAATGCCAATTGACAAAAAAAGATTTGTAGTAAAGTAAACTATTATTGTTGTCAGCAAAACTCCTACAAATGTGCCCAAAAGTCGGTCTTTCATCAGACTTTTAGCATTTTTTGGGAGGTCATCAAAGACCACAATAGCGGATACGGCACACCATATACCACTTAAATAATCATCAGAAAGTTGTAGTAACTTATTAATCCCGAGACCTAAAAAATAAGAAATTAGGATAACAAGCGTAAGTAAAGAAGCTTTTACAACAATACCGGCATCTGGGGGGTCTTTAAAAATTTCAAATTTCACAAATTATTTTTCAGATAGGTTAATATAACACAAATATACAAACCTTTATTTATTTTATACATACATGGCGGTATTCCAATCTGCTAATTTTGCATAGTTAAAATATTATTGAAATTATGGTCAATTTTGTGATGATAGCATTCTGCATAATTGCCGGAATGATATTTCGAAAAGGAAAATTAATTCCGCAAGATGCACATAAGGGAATCAACACATGGATTTTATATCTGGCACTCCCTGCTGTTTCTTTTAAATATATTCCTAAGATTGAATGGAGCAGCCAAATGTTATTTCCTGCTCTTTCTCCTATATTGGTTTGGGCTGGATGCTGGATTTTTATGGAATTTTATTCCCGGTACAAAGGGTATGGTCAACGCTCCCGAAGTACACTTGAGCTTGCTGGAGGTTACAGCAATACGTCTTTTATAGGGTTTCCATTAATTATGGCATATTATGGCGAACAAGATTTAAGCATAGCCATCATTTGCGACCAAGTGATGTTTGTACTTTTATCCACTGTAGGTATAATTTCAGCAATTAAAGGAAACCGTTCAGATAAAGAAGGAATAAAAGCATCAGTTTTGGTTAAAAGATTGCTGACTTTTCCGCCCTTTATAGGTTGTATGGGTGCACTTATCTTATCTAAGGTGACAGATTTGAGCATAGCTGAACCTTTCTTTGATAAATTGGCAGCTACGGTAGGACCATTAGCTCTTTTTTCCGTAGGGTTACAATTGAAATTTAAGGGATGGAAACAGGAAATCTCCCAGATTTCAATGTCCATGCTATACAAATTAATGATTGCTCCGGCATTGGTTTTAATTGCTTCAATTTTGTTAGGAATTAAAGGAGATATTGCACGTATAAGCGTATTTGAAGCAGCAATGCCCACCCTTATTACTTCCAGTATTATTGCAGAACAATTCAGGCTTAATGCGAGGTTAATTAACCTGATTATCGGAGTTAGCATTTTAGTTGGTTTTATTACTACAGCATTCTGGAACAGCATTATGCAGTTATTGGTTATCTGACAGATTTTAGAATGATTAAATCTTTTCTACATCATTTTGTCATCGTTCTACAAATAGACTTGGCTGATAATAAAGTATATTTGTAATATAAAGAACAGATAGCTAACCTTAGAAAGATGAAATATGGACAATTTCAAAGATAAAACAGTATTTGTAACCGGAGCAGGTGGCGGAATTGGAAAAGCAATTGCTTTGACTTTTGCTAAGAAAGGTGCCCATGTAGCTTTGGCAGATGTAAAAAAAGAATTCGTAGAAAAAGTGGCTAAAGAAATCAAAGCAATTGGAGGTAAAGCTTTGGCCTTGGCTGTAGACGTAACAGATTATGCTTCCGTAAAAAGTGCAGTAAGTGAAACAATAAATACCTTTGGAAGTTTAGACGTAGCCGTAAATAACGCTGGTGTAGTGGGTATAGGAAGTATCGAGGAAATAGATGAACATGAATGGGACAGAGTACTTTCGGTAAATGCAAAAGGTGTTTTTATATGTACTAAAGCGGTGTTAGAAGTCATGAAACCACAAAAAAGCGGAGCCATTATCAATACGGCCTCTATAGCCGGCAAAATGGGTATGGCACATTTATCACACTATGTAGCTTCTAAATTTGCGGTGATTGGTTTTACCAATAGTATTGCAAAAGAGGTTGCCGAAACAGGAATTACCGTAAATGCTATTTGCCCTGGTATCATTGGTACAGGGATGTGGCGTGGTGAAGGTGGTATCGCAGACCGCTGGAAACAAGCCGGAGAAACCGAAAGTCAGTCATGGGAACGTAACAAGAAAACACTGATACCGCAAGGTGTGGATCAGAGTGCAGGGGATATTGCTGATGCGGTTTTATTCATCGCTTCTGCTCCCCATATCACAGGGCAAGCCATAGCTGTTGATGGTGGGATGACTATGTAAAAAAGTATTATTAATAAATAAAAAAATCAAGAAATGAAAACGCAAATTGGAATTAAAAGCGAAAACAGACAGGCAGTAGCCGAAATTCTTTGTAAATTATTGGCAGATGAATTTGTATTGTACACCAAAACAAGAAATGCACACTGGAATGTTGAAGGACCTGACTTTCATTCTATGCACATTTTCTTCGAAGGTCAGTATCAACAATTGGCAGACTTGATGGATGGTGTAGCTGAACGTATCCGTACGATAGGTCATTATGCCCCCGGAACATTAAAAGAATTTTTGGAACTTACGCATCTTAGCGAAGTCACTAACCAAAAGAATGACAGTGCTGGTTTTATAACAGAACTCTTGGCTGATCATGATACTATAATCGATTTTATCAGGGGTAGTATTGATGCGGTTCAGGAAAAATATAACGATGCCGGTACCAGCGATTACATCACCGGATTTATTGAAACCCACGAAAAAATGGCGTGGATGTTAAGAGCACATTTGAAGTAGTAATCTATTAAATTCTCTTATATTATTGAACAAATGCAACTTTTAGTTAAACAAGTTGCATTTATTTATTATAGCTTATTAGGATAGATCTCATTTTCTATTTTTTAGTAAATTCTGATTTCGCCAAATGTTTTTAAAATTTAGCATTATTCCGCTTAATAACCTAATCTTGTTGTATACGTTAAAATCTTAGGTAGGTCTGAATATCAAGTTATTGTGGTTTCCATATGACAATTTCTTATAAATATTTGAAAAGAATTAATGAAATTTATTAGAATTAATCGATAAAAAGGTATAAATGAAGTAATTAACTTCCAATTTGGTTGATTTCCATAAATTGGTGGGAAAGTTTCCTAAACCCCAACTGTGATAAGTTTATCCAAGAACTGAAAGTAGTTTTAGGAAATTTTTTTGCTTCTTTTTTTTATATTTCTTGTTCTGTTTTTTCAGTTGGTCCAACGTAAATATATGGTTTAGTAAATTTTCATTCAAGTATAAAATTTAATATTATGAATTAATACTTTAGCATGTAATGAACTTATCGACAATTAGACTCCCTAAAAACATTAATCAAAAATCCAACCTGTAATCCTTCATTATGGGAAATTAGAGGTCTCAAAGCTTTCTTGGAGGACCCTTTGAAATAACTTACTGTTTCCTTTAAATCAACCGTCACAAATACGTCACAGCTGTAAATTTTGAATAATAAAAAGAAGTTCATAAATTGCTAAAGCAAGCAGGAAACATAGATTTTTACTCCTGTTGAGGAGAGCCGGCCTGCAGACTCTTAATCTTCTCCTCCTTTTAGCACAAAGTTTTTTGGAAAATGATAGCACTGTCATTACGACAAATCGATTTTTGTAAACGAAAGTTTATGTTAGTAGTAGGGGAGTTATAATTCAAGCTCAAACAAATAAAGAATTGTATTTCAGATTGTTTATTTTTTTTGGTACAAATATGGTACAAACGCATTTGTAGAATTGAAAAATATTGGTAAATTTGTAACAGTAAATCAAGAACGTTGGTTTCTAAATCCTTTAATAATAACTATTTAAATAGTGGGTTTAGATCATAAATGATTATCTTCCTCAGTAGCTCAGCAGGTTAGAGCATCTGACTGTTAATCAGAGGGTCGCTGGTTCGAGCCCAGCTTCAGGAGCGTTAGGTGAAACCGGCTTTATAGCCGGTTTTTTTTTGTTTACAGTTATTTATTTATATACTATGAGTTTAGTAGTAATGGGCACGGTAGCATTCGACGCTATCGAAACGCCTTTTGGTAAAACAGATAAAATTGTTGGCGGAGCAGGTACTTTTGCAGCTCTTTCTGCGTCTTTTTTATATGACCAGGTGAAATTAGTAGGTGTAATCGGTGAAGATTTTGGTGATGATAACTTAAATATCATTACGAGTAAAGGTGTAAATGTAGAGGGGATTCAGATTATTGAAGGTGGAAAATCATTTTTCTGGGCAGGTAAGTATCATAATGATATGAATAGCCGTGATACAATCACTACAGAATTGAATGTATTAGCTGACTTTGATCCGATTATTCCTGAGAGCTACCAGGATTGTGAGTTCTTGCTATTAGGCAATGCTACTCCTCAGATTCAGATGACTACTTTAAATCGTCTAAAGAACAAACCTAAATTGGTTGTTTTGGATACCATGAACTTCTGGATGGATATCGCGATGGATGATTTGAAAGCGGTGTTGAAGCATGTTGATGTTTTGACAATCAACGATGGTGAAGCGCGTCAATTATCTGGTGAATATTCGTTGGTGAAAGCTGCCGCAACTATTCTTGAGATGGGACCTAAATATTTGATTATTAAAAAAGGTGAGCATGGTGCATTATTGTTTGGTGAAGGACAAATTTTCTCTGCACCAGCATTACCACTGGCAGAAGTATTTGATCCAACAGGTGCTGGTGATGCATTTGCTGGTGGCTTTATAGGATATCTGGCGAAGGTAAAAACGATTAACTTTACCAATATGAAAAATGCGGTTATCTATGGATCGGCGTTAGCATCATTCTGTGTTGAGAAATTCGGTACGGAGCGTTTGCAAACGTTAACGCAAGACGAGATTGAAGCTCGATTAAAAGCCTTTGTTGCTTTATCTAAATTTGATATCTAATTATCCGATCTTTCCTATTATTGGAAATTTTTTAAATACTTGATCTGAGTGAGGAGCTTCTGAAAGCTCCTCAGTTAGGTCTTGACCTGCCCAATGTTCGTAATGTTTTCCGGACCTCCATAATCGACTTTCTGTAACATCATATATAATGCCCTGAAAAGCAACCCATATTTCAGGCTTATCTTGCCCATTTCGTAAAGCAAGTTTTGATTTAGAATATACCGTTAACTCCTCATGATTGTCCATAGGACGAAGTTATAAAAAACTTAGTCGATAAGTTTATATGTGGATAATGATTTCTTCATTACTTTGCGGGCGATATGTATCCGGGTTTTTACAGTACCAATTGGGATTGCTAAATATTCTGAAATTTCATGGTATTTATAGCCTTCGAAATACATGCTGAATGGAACGTAGTAGTCTTCTGATAATTTTGAAAGCGCATCATGGATGTCTTCCATGACAAATTTGTTTTCACCTTGATTTTTTGATGCTGATAAGATCAAGTTTGCATTTGAAATTTCTTCTTCTTTTGTTATGAAAGAATTCGTTTTAACAATTCTGCGGTAATTGTTAATGAATGTATTTTTCATAATAGTATATAACCATCCTTTAAGATTGGTTCCTTCTCTGAAGTTGTTGAAATATGTAACAGCCTTAAGCAGAGTGTCCTGCACTAAATCGTTAGCATCTTCGTTGTCATTTGTAAACTTCTTTGCATAGTGTTTTAGAGAGTCTGACTGCTCTACCACTAACGAGTTGAATTCATACTTAGTCATATCACTGAATTTTTATTCACTTTAAAATGAATGGTTTACAAAACACTGAGTGAGAAATTGAAATGTTGATTCCTCAGCGATTTTAATACGGTTCAGTTGACTAATCGCAAATAGTATGCTAATTATTGAGAATTGATATAAATTTAATAAATATTTAACAGGAAGTTTCGTCTATAGAAATGTTATTTTGTGTAAAACGCCTAGCCAGAAGCTTTAAATGACCATTTTTATAAAGCTATTTTTAAAATATTTTTTTATTAAAAATCAAAAAATATTTACTTCACGTTCTAACTTTACATTGAATTTTTGATCAACATCGTTTATTATTTTAGACGATAATTCAAAAATTTCAGTTCCGCTTGCAGATTGTACATTTATTAGTACAAGTGCTTGATTTTTCCATACACCTGCCTGGCCGATTACTTTCCCTTTCCATCCGCATTGCTCTATTAACCAGCCTGCAGCTAACTTTACACCACCATCGGGCATGTTGTAACTGACTATATCTGGATAGAGTTCTTTTAATCCCTGATATTTATTTAATGAAATAATCGGGTTTTTAAAAAAGCTTCCAGCATTGCCTACCGTACTTGGATCAGGTAATTTTTCAACTCGAATAAAGGATACCACTTCTGCAATATCTTTTATGGTAGGATCACTTATATTTCTTTTTTTTAGTTCGGCACTTATGGCTCCATAAGAGGTATTTATTGATGGAGAAGAATTAACTTTGTAAGTAACCTCTGTAATTATATATCGTCCTTTTTGTTCTGATTTGAAAATACTATCCCGGTAAGAAAATTTGCAATCTTCATTATAGAATATTCTAAACACTCCTTCTAATGTGTCGAAAGCAATACAACTGTAAAAAATGTCCATAAGCTCGGTGCCGTATGCGCCTATGTTTTGAACTGGAGAAGCGCCCACTGTTCCAGGAATTAGAGCCATGTTTTCTAAACCACTATAATTTTTATTGACACAGAACCAAACGAGTTCATTCCATATTTCACCACCTGCAGCGGTGATAAAGATGTCGTTCTGATGCGGTTTTGCTGTAATCCCCTTAATGTTGATTTTAATGATATAACCTGCGTATGGTTGGGTAAATAAAATATTGCTTCCACTTCCCAATGTCAAGAAATCTTTTTCAAATATTCCGGCTTCATAAGCGCTTAATAACTGAGTGGGTTCTGTTATTTCAATGAAATGTGAAGCAACTTCAGTAATGCCGAAGGTGTTATATTTTTTTAAAGAGATATCTGACTGTATATTTATACCCATTGTTGACTAGTTTTTTCAAAAATTCAAAAAAATAAATTATCTTTATATAATAGTTAGTAAAGATAGTACAAAGCAGTTATTATGTGTAATTAATTTTTGAATTGATGGCAAATGCAGATTTAAAGAGGACAAGGATTTTAGAGGCAGCAACGCGTAGATTTGCTCATTTTGGTATGGCCAAAACAACCATGTCCGAAATTGCAACTGATCTGAACTTTTCAAAAGCACTTCTTTATTATTATTTTCCAGATAAGAATAGTCTTTATTCTGCTGTATTCGAGTATGTGATTGATAAGATGGTGCAGGATATTAGAGAGAAGATCAACACCTGTGATGATTTTGAAGAAATCATGATGTATACCATCGATAAAAGAGTTGAACTAATTAATCAATATTATAATCTTTTTGAATATACGATCAATATGGTCAAAGAACTTCCTGAAGAACTGGAACGCGTTTTCAAAGAATCTTATGTAAGGGAGGTTGATCTTTTTGCTGAAATATTAGAAATAGGTGTTGAAACTGATAAAATCGAGGTAGAGGATGTTGAAGAGACTGCCCGCATTTTATTATATTCTTTGTTTGGAATGAGAATGGGAATATTGAAAGATATGAAGAATATGCTGTTTCCGACCAAGGATGAATTTGATGTGATATTAAGTTTGCAGAAGAAGATGATGCAAATATTTTTGAGAGGTTTAAGAAAGTAAATTATTCTCTCATTTCTTTCTTCTTGATATCTGCTAAAATTTGTTTTGCGTGTATTCGTGAATTTTCAATGAACCATAAATGAGTATTTAAACCTCCGCAGACCACACCTGCAAGATACAACCCATCAATATTTGTTTCCATACTATCAGGATCATGTTCAGGAAGACAGGGTGATTCGGAGGGAATATGAATACCGATTTTTTTAAGAAAGTTGAAATTTGGCTGATATCCTGTCAGGGCCAAAACAAAATCATTTTCTAGTATGATATCGCCTGTTGGGGTATGGACGTGTGCGTGCGAATCTGTGATCTCTTTTAATTTGCTATTATATAGTACACGTATTTCGCCGGAGGCGATTCTGTTTTCAATATCTGGTTTGACCCAATATTTTACTCTTGGACTAATTTCTTTCCCGCGAATCACGAGCGTAACGTCTGCGCCTTTTCTATAAGTCTCAAGTGCGGCATCAATTGATGAATTGCTCGCTCCAACTACAATTACTTTTTGATTGGCATAATAGTGCGGATCCTGATAATAATGTTTTACTTTTTCTAATTCCTCACCTGGAATATTAAGTAGCGTGGGGATGTCGTAAAACCCGGTAGCAATGATGACATTTTTCGAACTGTAGGTATTTTTTATCGTATTGATTTTGAAAAGATGGTGATCTTTTGTTATTTCAGTTACTTCTTCGAATAATCGGGTATTGAGCTTAAATTTCTGCTGGATGCGGCGATAATATTCTAATGCTTCTGCTCTTTTTGGTTTAGGTAAGGTGGTTACAAATGGGATGTCGCCAATTTCTAAGCGGTCGGAAGAGGAAAAGAAAGTCATATTCTGCGGATAATTATATAACGAGTTCACCAAACATCCTTTCTCCAGGATCAGGTATGTCTTGTTATTTAAAGATGCTTCTAAAGCACAGGCCAGTCCAATTGGTCCTCCGCCTACAATGATGATATCGTAATAATTATCGTGCATAGTTGCTTGTTGTATGAAAATTAATGCATTTTATTGTTTAACATGGGGTCGATCTCAGCGCTTGTTTTTTCTTTTAATTGCTGTACCAATTTAGCTATGTCTGCAACAATTTTAGTAATAAATTGAAGTTGTTCGGTCATTAAAGTACTGTTTTCATCGGCCGTTTCATCAACTGATATTTGATTTTCTGGTATTTGAAAATCTACAGGTATAAATTGATTTTCTTCATTGGGGTTGGCCAATGCTTTGATAGCCGTTTCTAAGGAACTTAATATTTTACGGATCAATTTAATATGTTCTTTTGTTATTGTGTGGTTGACTCTTGAGGATGTAACCTGATTATGCAGGGTAACTGCAAACGAGGCTAAAACATGGTTAAAAATAACAAACTTGTTTACATCTTTTGTGTATTTCTGTTTATTTTTTGGTTCCGTTAACATGCGTTGAAAGGTTGATCCCATATTGGCTGTTTCAACGTAAAGTTTTTTCCTTACCAGTTTGTATTCTGTAATAGTGGGCTCATTTCCTGCGATTTCTTTTAAAGTTAGTGCTATATAGTGATAGCTTGCGATAAGTAGTTTTTGCATGGAGAATTTGACCTGCGTCGCTTCCCAATTTGGGAAAATGACATAACTGGACAAAAATGCTATCATGCCTCCTATGAAAGTATCTAAAATACGCTCTTTTGTTACCTCCATGGTATTTGTACTTACAAAACTTAGCATAATGAGTACGTAGGGCGTCATAAAAATAACAGCAACGATATAATTGACCCGAAAAAGACTGTATGCACTTAGGAAGAAAAAAATAAGCAAAACAAAGCGAATCGTTTCGTCGTGAACTACGAATAAAATAAGAGCGCCAATAAGACCGCCGATTACGGTTCCCATGAGACGCTGTATATTTCTTGATTTTGTTAAGCCAAAACCAGGTTTTAAAATCACCATAATCGTCAACAGTATCCAAAAGATATTTTCAGTTATATGAAATGATTTGGCTACAAAATAAGAAACAGACATGACAATAGCCATGCGTAATGCGTGTCTAAAATAAGTGGATTCTAGGGTTAAATTTTCTCTTATTTTTTTAAAATCAATGATCGAAGGTTCTATAAATTTTTTTGCTTCGTCAATTTCCATTTTATTAACTTCTGTAGATTTTAAATGGGAATAGCTGTAGATATCATTGATATGTCTGATGATATCTCGGACATTGATTAAAATCTTCCTTAAGGCAATCGTACTGTATTGAAGCTCTTTTTCAACAGTATCAATTTTTTTATGTAATAAATTGATCTCTTGATCAAAGTTGTACATAGGTTTCGGCATTCTGTTGGCATTGAGTTGATATGCAATGTGATCGAGCTCATTCGTCAGTTTTAAAATGATATGTTTGAATTCGTTCAAAATACCGGTATGACCAAATTTTTCACTGACGGTGTTATAGTCATAATGTGTCGCCATACTTTGTTCAAAAAGGTCAATGATATCATTGAAGACAAAGGTTAGATAGCGGCCCGTTTTGGTGGTATCTTTTATGGATCGCTTACTTTGAAAAAGTAAGTTTCTTACATTTTCCTGATGATCATTTACTTCTACTTGTTTTTCGATAAGTTTAAGGTAATTCTTATCATTATCTACATTGATATCATAAAAATTAGCCTTTAATCTGAGGTAGTCGGCAACATGACGAATGGATTCTGCGAGTTCCTGCTGTGTTAATCTGTATGGACGAATCTGCGTGATGGATAGGCTGATGATGATATACCAGAGGCATCCGATACTATAGTAAAATAGATATGATAGGGCACTAAATAGGGTAAATGGCGTATCGACATGTATCAACATCATTAGCATACACATTAATCCTACATTCGCAGCTCGGGCATTGAAAACTGCAAACATTGCGAAGATAAAACATAATGCCGCAATGAGTATGGTCAATAAATAGATATTAGCGTTTACGGAAACAGTAAGTATAAAGGTAATGATGGTTAATATACCTGCAAAATACATTCCGGTACGGCGATGGGAAGGGGCACCGGGCGTGTCTGATAATCCGACCAATAAGGCTCCTAATGACACATATGTACCATTTATGAATTGACCCATGGCGGCAAAAATAATGACAGGAACTATGCACCCAATGGTTATCCTAATACCATCTGCGAAATATTGGCTATAAAAAAAACTCTTTATCTCTTGTGTCTGCTTCATAATATCGAATACAAACAAATATACAAGATTGAATAGGAAAAGCTATGCTTTTTATTGTAAAAGCATAGCTTGCTAATATTTAAATACAAGAATCTAAATTCCAGTTATTTTGGTTTCTATATTTCCTTTGGTCGCCTTAGAATAAGGGCATACACGATGTGCTTTTTCGGCAAGCTTTTGAGCTTCTGATGCACTTAATGTGGGAATGTGCAAATCAATTTCAGCTGAGATAAAGAATGCATTGTTTTCTTCATTAAATGAAGCTCTTACGGTTACGGTAGCATCTTTCATGTCGACATGATCTTTTTCTCCTACTGCAGCTACGGCACCTAAAAAGCATGAACTCCATGCTGCCGCAAATAATTGCTCAGGGTTGGTGGCATTACCTTCACCTCCCATTGCTGTTGGTTTTTTAACGATTAAATCAATTATTCCATCTGAAGATTTCACTTCGCCATTACGTCCGCCTGTTGCGGTAACTTCTGCTGTATATAGTTTTCCCATTTCGCTATTTGTTGAATGATGTAAAATAATATAACAAATGGCAAAAGGTTTTTGTTCTTAATAATATTGTAATATTACAATGTTATTATTATCTATTTTTCATTTAAATGATTATTTGAATATTAATTTTATATATTTGAATGTTTGATCTTATTCAAACATTCTCCATTAACGACAATTTGTTTTTTCTATAATATGAAATTGAGTACAAAAGAAGCCGTTTTTCAAAACGAAGTTTTGACGCGATTTGAACTTTTTAAAAGTCTATTTTTAACACTGCCCTTCCAGCAAGTGAAGGATACTGGTACCTTGTTACCTTTTTTTGCCCAACATTGTGAGAAGGGTGTTGAGAAACATCAAACTCCAGAGGAAATTATCAATTCTTTCTTTGTGCAGCATGAGCTTTATTCGGATGAACAAACTCAGGTCGATCTATTATTTCGATTTGTGCAATATATAGAAAGACAGGTGGTTCTTTTTGATGCTATTGAAGATTCTTCATTTAAAGCGATCGGCAAGACTGATCAATCTTCACAGCTTGGGTCTTTAATTAAATCTTCTGAAATAAATCCGGAATTAAAGCGTAAGATAGTTGGTAAATTGAAAGATTTTTCGGTTCGTCTTGTGTTAACGGCTCATCCAACTCAGTTTTATCCTGGGACTGTTCTATCGATTATCAATGATTTAATTGGAGCGATTAAGGAGAATGATATTCACAATATTCATTTATTATTACAACAGTTAGGTAAAACACCATTTATTAATAACAGTAAGCCAACTCCAGTTGATGAAGCAATTAGTTTAGCTTGGTTTTTGGAAAATGTTTTTTACAAGGTTGCTTCTGAAATCCAGACATATATTGATGATGAGCTAGGTATAGAGACGGAAGAGGTTAGGCAATTGATTGAACTGGGTTTCTGGCCGGGGGGAGATCGTGACGGTAACCCTAATGTAAGTGCTGAAAGTACTAAAAAGGTAGCGACACTTTTAAGAACAATCTTATTTCGCTGTTATTATAGGGATTTTAGAGTTGTAAAACGTCGCATTACATTTAGAGGGGTTGAAAAATATATGGATAATCTGCAGGAACTGTTTTATGAAAATAGTTTTAACCCTGTTGAGAATCCTGTTGATGAAACAGCACAGATTGTTGAAAATCTAAAAGCTATTCAAGTTGTGCTTAAAGAGGACCATAATAATCTTTTTGTTGAGATTGTTGACGATTTGTTACGGAAAGTAATGACCTTCGGTTGTTTCTTTACCACGCTTGATATTCGTCAGGACAGTAGTATTCTGACTCAAACTTTTGAATATATCATTAAGAAATATCCGGAAGAAACTGGTATTTCAGCTGATTTCTCATCGTTATCTGAAGTAGATAAACAGACTGCTATTGATTTTAAAGAGTTAGATCTAGCGTTTGATGAAGAGGCTACCGCATTGGAAGTTGATACTTTACAAGTTATTCGTTTACTGAAAGATATTCAAAAATCAGGATCTGAGCGTGCTGCACAGCGATTTATCATCAGTAATTGTCAGCAAGCGAGCGATATTTTGGGATTACGACAGTTATTTCTCTGGTCTGGCTGGAAGAAAGATACTTTAACTATTGATTTTGTACCTCTATTTGAAACTGTTGATGATTTGACGCGTGCTGCTGATGTGATGAAATCACTTTATACGAATAAGGAGTATGCAAAGCATCTTAAATTGAGAGGAAATAAGCAAACAATTATGCTTGGTTATTCTGACAGTACTAAAGATGGTGGTTATTTGATGGCTAACTGGTCTATTTATAGTGCTAAAATTGAATTAACCGCTATTGCTCGAGAATATGATGTGGATCTCGTATTTTTTGATGGTCGTGGTGGTCCGCCTGCGAGAGGTGGGGGTAAAACGCAACGTTTCTATGCATCAATGGGGGAAGAAATTGCTAATGATCATATTCAATTAACTATTCAGGGACAAACTATAAGTAGTCAATACGGTTCTCTAGATACAGCACGATTTAATATCGAACAATTACTTCATGCTGGGATTATTTCAGATCTTAAACAAAGGTCGGGTGATACTTTAACGCCGCATCAGAAAGGTATTGTGGATAAATTGGCAGATCTCAGCTATAATAAGTTTATGGATTTACGTAAGAATCCTTTATTCTTAAGCTATTTAGAAAATTTATCACCTTTAAAAGCGCTTTCCTCTATCAATATCAGTAGTCGTCCAGTTAAAAGAAATTCGGATAAGGAGCTGAAGCTTAAAGACCTTCGTGCTATCAGTTTCGTAACTGCCTGGAGTCAATTGAAACAAAATATACCAGGTTTTTATGGTGTCGGTACAGCATTGAAATGGGCTGAACAAAATAATCTTTGGAAAGATGTTCAACAGTTATATTTATCTTCTGGTTTCTTTCAGACTTTAATTGATAACTGTATGATGTCCATGACCAAATCGAACTTTGACATTACTTCTTATATGCAATATGATGAGAAATATGGTGAGTTTTGGAAGATGTTGCATGCCGAGTTTTTAATTACCAAAGAGTATTTATTAAAATTGAGCAATACATCGAAATTAATGGAAAATTACCCTATTGATCGTGAATCCATATTGGCACGTGAGAATATTGTGTTGCCATTATTAATTATTCAACACTATGCTATCAAGGTAATCAATGAGGGTAAATTGGATGAAAAGAAGCGAGAAGCTTATGCTAAATTAATTGCCAGAACAATTTATGGGGTTGTTAATGCCGGTAGAAATGTGGCATAAAGTTCAACTCTTTTTTAATTAGAGTTTTGAACCCCGTTTATTTTATTATTTTTGTGCTGTTAATATAATTGATATGAAATTTAATAAGTTATTTGTAGCGGTAGCAGTTTGTGGAAGTTCTTTATTAGCTTCTTGTAACTACCAAACAGGTTTGGATAACCAATATAAAAATTCGCGTGCTTCTTTGGCTGATGGTGATGCTTATGCCATGTTTAAGTTTGTGGGTGAGCAAGGGAACTATTTGATGAATTTGGCGAAATTTGCTGAGTCAAAATCTACTTCTGCAGAGACGAAAGCTTTATCTGCAAAAATTCAAGAGTCGTATAGTACTATTCTTCCGCAGTTGGATTCATTAGCATTGAGCCTTCATGTTAATGATGCGATGAGAGGTGTTCCTGCTTTTCAAGCTCCGGTTGCTTTAGGTGCGGACAGTACTGCAGCATTTAATGATAAAGCTTATACTCATCTTGTTGCTGAGATTCAAGCTGAAGTAAATAAAAAATTGACGAAAGAGTCTCACAATACAAATGCTGCTGTTAATCACTTTTCACATGAGAGCTTAGAAAAACTTCAAGAGGTTTATAAACTTGCTGGTGGTAAAGTAGATGAGCATGCACATCACTAAATAAAATCTTATTTTAATGACTGTAAATAAAATAATTACAGGTGTTTTGTCGTATGGAATGTCCGGAAGGGTATTCCATACGCCATTTATAGCCAATAATGATCGCTTTGAATTGCGGGCAGTTGTAGAGCGATCAACTAAAAAAGCACAATTAGATTATCCTTCGATTATCAGTTATGATAGTGTTGAGGAGCTTCTCGCAGATGATGCAATTGAACTTGTCATTATCAATACACCAAACGATACCCATGTTTCTTTAGCTAAGCAAGCTTTGCTGGCAGGAAAACATGTTCTGATTGAAAAGCCATTTGCGCCTACGGTATCAGAAGCAAAGGAATTGTTTGATTTGGGACGAAAGGTTGGAAAGTTTGTATTACCTTATCATAACAGAAGATTTGATTCGGATTTTAATTCGCTAAAATCTGTTTTGGAATGTGGTAAAGTTGGTGAACCTGTTGAACTTCATTTACGATTTGATCGTTATCGTGCTGAGATTGGACAAAAGGTCTTTAAAGAAACTAAGCGTCCTGCCGCGGGAATTTTGTTTGATCTGGGATCTCACTTACTGGACCAGGTGATCTCTTTATTTGGCAAGCCATTAACTGCTGTCAAAAGAACATCTATACATCGTAAAGATTCTGAGGTTGATGATTTTGCTACACTTCTATTGACTTTTGATCATGGTCTTACCGTATTTATCACGGTCAGTATGATGGTCTTAGAATCACAGTACAGCTTTCTGCTCCATGGTACACAAGGAACCTTTGTGAAGGATCGTACGGACGTGCAAGAGAATCAACTGATTGATGGTATTAGTCCTATTGATGAGCATTATGGAGAAGAGAATGAACATGCCGAAGGATTGCTTACTTACTTAGAGCAAGGTAATATGGTCTCAGAACGATTAAAAGCTTTAAAAGGTAATTATATGCTGTTGTTTGATGCTGTTTACGATCAAATAAGAAACGATAAGGCTTATTTTGTTACGGAAGAACAGATTTATTGGCAATTGGAAATTTTGGAATAACCGACTTAGTGTTAAATTATTATCTTGTTCATAATTATTTAACACTAATTTCACTTCGTCTTCATTTATTATTTATATTTTCGAAACAATTAAAGAAGGCTTATTGTGAAGGAGTATTTTATCCATTCTCAGTAAGAAATCAATTTCATTTTTATTTACTTTAAATGTATTAATGTGAGGTATGCTGCGATAGATATCGGCTCCAATGCGGTTAGACTTTTAATTGCTGATATTGTTCAAGAAAAAGAAGGTTTTTCTTTTAAAAAGAATACCCTACTAAGGGTGCCGTTGCGTCTTGGTGATGACGCTTTCATCCATCAAAAATTATCGCCTAAAAAAGCGGATAATTTAGTAAAGACTATGCGTGCATTTCGTGAACTGATGGATGTGTATAATGTTGAAGATTATATGGCATGTGCTACATCGGCGATGCGTGATGTAACCAACGGTCCTGAGGTTGTGAAACGGGTAAGTGAAATTGGTATTGATATCGCTATTATTGATGGAACCAAAGAAGCTGAGATAATTTACAATAGCCATCTGGAAGCGAAGATGGATATGGATAAAGTTTATTTGTATATCGATGTTGGCGGTGGAAGTACTGAATTATCGTTGTTTGCAAATGCCAAATTGGTGAATTCTAAATCTTTTAATTTAGGAACAATCCGTATTTTGGATAACAAAGATGAACAGGAGACCTGGGATGACCTTAAGGAATGGGTAACCACTAATACAAAAATGTATAAGCAGGTGTACGGTATAGGAACGGGCGGTAATATCAATAAGCTTTCTCGCTTGGCAAATGAAAAAGGTGATAAGCCTATTTCTTATGCAAAATTGAAGGCTCTTTATCATTATCTAACTTCGTATTCTTTAAAAGAACGCATTACTTTATTGGGATTAAATGATGATCGTGCCGACGTCATTATTCCAGCGACAGAAATTTTCATGACTATCATGAAGTATGGACACTTGAAGCAGATTATGGTACCTCGCGTAGGATTAGTTGACGGGGTTATCCATACTTTGATAAAAAAGAATTTGCTAAAATAAGAGGTAAAAATAAAAATGAATATACAGGTAAAAAATACTTGTAGAATTTAAAAAAACGTTTAAATTTGCGATACCATTTTGAAATTAGGCCCAGGTGGCGAAATTGGTAGACGCACCATCTTGAGGGGGTGGCGCCTGTATGGGTGTGGCAGTTCGAATCTGCTTCTGGGTACATCATATTGATGATAAAAAAAGGTCTGGATATTTTTCCAGACCTTTTTTTATATTCGATTAGCTCGTACCGTTATTTCGGCGATATCTAATACTTCTATTTCCGTTTCTTTGTCTTTAATTTTTACTCCATCTTTAAGCATAGTCATGCAGAATGGACAGGCGGCGGCAACAATCGTAGCTTGGCTGTCGATTACTTCCTCTATGCGCTCTATATTGACGTCTTTTGTGCCTTTCTCAGGTTCTTTAAACATTTGCCCGCCACCAGCTCCACAGCATAGTCCATTGCTTTTACATCTTTTTAATTCGATTAATTGTGCATCTAGACTTTCCAGTACTTTTCTGGGTGCTTCGTAAACTTCATTGGCACGCCCTAAGTAGCAGGGATCATGGTAAGTGATCTTTTTGCCTTGAAAAATATGACCGTCTGCAGGTTTCAGTTTTCCTTCATCAATTAGACTTTGAATCAATTGGGTGTGATGAATCAGTTCGTAGTTCCCCCCAAGTGCAGGATACTCGTTTTTAAGTGTGTTAAAACAATGGGGGCATGCTGTTACTATTTTTTTTACTTCATAGCCATCTAATACCTGAATATTCATCATGGCCTGCATTTGAAATAGAAATTCATTGCCAGCACGTTTTGCTGGATCACCGGTACAACTTTCTTCTGTTCCCAATATCGCGTATTTGATTCCGACATGCTGTAGGATACGGCAAATATCTCGGGTTATCTTTTGAGCCCTTTCATCAAAACTTCCGGCACAACCTACCCAAAATAGAATATCTGCTGTTTCACCTTTAGCCACTAACTCGGCCATCGTTGGGACGTGTAATTCTTTTTCCATCTTTATCGTTTTATAAAAAGCATTATTGTTGAGAAGTCCAGTTTGCACGATCCATTTGTGAATATTTCCAAGGTGCACCGTTATTTTCTACATTTCCAAACATTGTATTAATGCTTGCAGGTGCTTGTGATTCTTCCATCACAGAGAACCTTCTCAATTCAATAATTATTTCAAGGGGATTGATATTCACTGGACATTGCTCTACACATGCATTACAGCTTGTGCAGGCCCATAATTCTTCACGAGTTACATAAGTGTCTAATAAAGATTTTTGATCATCTACAAAGCTTCCATTGGCTTTAATATTTTTTCCGACTTCATCTAGACGATCGCGTGTGTCCATCATGATTTTTCTTGGAGATAGCAATTTGCCTGTTATATTTGCGGGACAAGAGGATGTGCATCGTCCGCATTCTGTACAGGTGTAGGCATCCAATAAATTTTTCCATGTTAAATCCTGAACATCTTTTGCACCAAAACGAATAGGTTGATCTGATACAGGAGGGGTGAAGGTTGGATCTAACATCGCTTTTACCTCATTGGTTACACTTTCCATATTCGTTAATTCTCCCTTGGGTTTTAAATTCGAAAAATAGGTGTTCGGGAATGCCAGCAAAATGTGCAGGTGTTTTGAATAGGGTAAATAATTAAGAAAAGCTAATACTCCAAGAATGTGGAACCACCAGCAGATCCGCTCAATCAATATCAGAGCAGATGGATCGGAAGGTAGGAATGAAATTATATATTGACTGATTGGAAATGAGCCGGCAATAATATAATGTGATTCGCCATAGAGCTGTAATTTTTGATCTGCGGCATTCATTAATAAAAACGCTGTCATTAACAGAATTTCTGTAATCAGAATAAGGTTTGCATCTGTTTTTGGCCAATTCTTTAATTCTGGGCTATTGAGGCGCTTTAAGTGAAGGACATTTCTGCGAATAAAGAAAATGATACAGCCCAACAGAACACCAAAAGCTAACCATTCGAATGAGGCAATCAAGAAATTATAAAATCCTCCTAAAAATGATAAAAAACGATGGGTACCAAATATGCCGTCTACTACGATCTCAATCATCTCTATATTGATAATACAAAAACCGATATAAACGAAAAGGTGAAGTATTGCGGGAATAATCCGCTTAAACATTTTTTTTTGACCAAATGCAACCAAAAGCATGGTTTTAAAACGTTCGGCAGGTTTGTCATTTCGATTAAGCGCTCTTCCTATTTTTATATTTTTATAAATCTGCCTAGCATTTTTTGCAAACAGAATAATTGCGCTAACAAAGCATAATGTAAATATAAGTTGGTTAATCATATCTTTTTATCACTGTATACACAAATATAATATAAATAATATATTATGCATGCATAATATATTATTTAGAATTTTTAAAAATTAATGACTTTTTTGAATAAATAAGTTTGGCATTGTGGTTTGGAGGTAGGGCTGGGGTGTGTATTCAATTCTGACGATAGATATATTGTGTTAAGCAATCTTTATGATGGTATTTACTATTTTCAGTTTTGCTATTGCTTATTAGCAACAAACGGTAAGGTAAGGTAAGGTAAGGTAAGGTAAGGTAAGGTAAGGTAAGGTAAGGTAAGGTAAGGTAAGGTAAGGTAAGGTAAGGTAAGGTAAGGTAAGGTAAGGTAAGGTAAGGTAAGGTAAGGT
>NZ_CP066166.1:385553-457576 GCF_016132525.1 Sphingobacterium sp. UDSM-2020 | reverse complement strand
AGGTAAGGTAAGGTAAGGTAAGGTAAGGTAAGGTAAGGTAAGGTAAGGTAAGGTAAGGTAAGGTAAGGTAAGGTAAGGTAAGGTAAGGTAAGGTAAGGTAAGGTAAGGTAAGGTAAGGTAAGGTAAGGTCATAAAAAAAACAGCAGACCTTGAAGGGACTGCTGTTTTTTTTATGACCTGAATTTATTTCAGGATTTAATTAATTATTTTTTTGCTGGAGTTGCAGGAGCAGCTGTTGCAGAAATACCTAATTTTGTTTTTAAAGCAGGTGTTAAATCATCTCCGCCTTGGAAATAAGGAATGTTTGTGCTTGAGATATCAAAAACATAAGCAAATCCTTTTTCTTTAGATACAGCAGTAAGTGCATCTGATACTTTTCTATGAATAGGAGAAATTAACTCTTCTTCTTTTTTGTTTAATTCTTCTTGAGCAACACGTTGGTTTTCGTTGATACGAGTTTCAATATCGCGTAGTTCAGTACCTAATTTTTGTAATTCAACATCAACAGTCTCTTTGTTTGCTTCGCTTCTGTTACGTGCTTTATCATTTGCTTCTTTTTGTTTCGTTTGATACATCGCATACATATCTTGAAGCTCTTTCGTTTTTCCGTCGCTTAAAGTTTTCAATTGGCCTTCCGCTGTTTTGAATTCTGGTGTTGCCTGAATTACTTCAGCTAAATTAACGTGACCAATTTTTTGTTGTGCCTGAGCTAACTGAGTAGCGAAAATAACTGCTACAAATGCAATAGCACCTTTAAATAAATTTCTCATTCTTTTCATTTTAATCTTAAATCGTCTCTTCAAATTATAATGAGACAAATTTTTGTGTTTCTAATTTAATACTTACTACTACTGGTATTTGTTCTCGCAATATTAATAAACTAATATTTAGTTTGCAAGTGCTGAATTAGGTTTTAATCCTAATTTAATAATGACGTCATTACTTTTATCCAATTTTGGATTTGCATATAGGAATGTTACTTCTTGACCTCTATCTAATACAAGATCGAATCCTTGCGCTTGTGCTATATCTTGAATTGCTTTGGACACGCGTTGTTGTATAGGTTGAACCAGTTGCTGACGTTGTTTAAATAACTCGCCTTCAAAACCAAATTTTTGTTTTTGATAATCTTTTACTTCTTTTTCTTTTTTCACGATTTCATCTTCGCGACGTCTGCGCATATCTTCATTTAGTAAAACTTGATCATTCTGATAAGCTTTATACATTTTTTCTATTTCAGCATATTGTTGATCTACCTCTTGTTGCCATTTTTGAGAAAGATCATCTAACTGTTTTTGTGCGGCTGTATATTCAGGGATATGCTTTAAAATATATTCTGAATTAACATAGGCAAAATTTTGTGCAAAAGTAGTTGATATGGTAACTACGACAAATGCTATTACTAAAACTATTTTTTTCATATTCTCTGAAAGTTTTATAGACTATAATATATTATTTAACACTAATTTACTTTAAGACCATGGATAAACCCAATAGTTTAATTTGGGAAAATCATCTCCAGTAAACTTACTGCCCAAAAATAATAAAAAAGAAGCAATCTATGCGATATTTTTCGGGTTTAACACTATTTAACTTGTTTGCCCTTTTTTCTTCATGTTATGAGTAGTATAGATTCTAGTGATTAATGATGATTTGATGAATTATCATTTTTTTTTGTTGGAACTTTTATTGAAATATTATCAATGATATGTAGCATTTAATGCGTGTTTTTTATTTGTTCCGTTAAATTAGTATTATCACTTATAATCGTTTTTTATAGGAGCTTTTTCGAGGGGGTTATAATCGAGTTGCTGGATGTGAGTATGGTATTTTATACTTTTGGCATAGGAGATGAAACGCGTTTTTAGAATAATTGAAAACTTAGTGTTTAAAGCAAGCTTCTCGACTTTTTAAGAAATCGGTGGTAAAAGGAAAGGCTTTCACAATGGTGAAAGCCTTTCCTTTTATTTTGATAGTACCTGAGGTTTGGGTTAATCCAGCGATTAAAAACCGCCCATATTTTGCATGATACTGAATGTGAAATTTTGTTTCCACTGGCTACTTTGTAAACCTGGGATCGGATCAAATGCGTGACCGTAATCGATACCTAGCATACCAAATATAGGTAAGAAGATACGTGCACCAACACCTGCTGCGCGTCTTACTTTAAATGGATTGTATTCAGAGAATTTGTTCCAAGTATTACCAGCTTCAGCAAAAGCTAATACAAAGACTGTTGCTTGTTCATTTAACATGACAGGATGTCTCAATTCCATTTGGTACTTGGTGTAAATTGGACTACCTGAACGCATAGCGATATTAACGTTTTGTGTCCCTTCTGGAATAATGGAACCATTTGCATACCCACGCATTGCTATGATTTCAGATCCCTGTAGGAAATCAAATCCTTGCATACCGTCACCACCTAGTTTGAAGCGCTCAAATGTAGAGATTCCTGTTTTGTTGGAGTAACTACCTAAGAAACCGAACTGTGCCTGTGCTTTGAATACCAATTTACCAGCAATCTTTGCATACCATTGTGAATCAAATTTCCATTTGTGGTATTCAGTCCATTTGTATTTAACTTCCGGTGCAGATGTTTCATAGTTAATTTTGTTAAACAATGAATATGGAGGCGTAAGTTGTACTGAAAACTTTAGATTGGACCCTGAAGTAGGGTAAATCGGTGCATCAATTGTATTACGGCTGATTTCCTGTGTTAGGTTAATGTTGTATGCAGTACCGTTGTCAAACAAGAAATAGTTTGAATAATTCTGCAATTTGTAACGTTGGAACGAAAGGGAAGTATTTACCTGGAACCAGTTGTCTGGCCATTGCACACGCTTACCTAATGTTGCGGTAACACCAGTCATCCAGATACGGTTAAGATCTGAATCTTTTACCATCTGCTCTCCGGTGTACATGTTAAAACCACCATAAGAAGAACTAGATGTATAGGCGCTAAGACCAAAATAAATTGGTTTTTTACCACCTAACCAAGGTTCTGAGAATGAGAAACTATAAGATTGGTAACGTTTACCTGAAGTTTGTCCACGAACACTCAATTTTTGTCCATCACCGCGCGGTAGTGGTTTCCAAGAGCTCTTATCAAAGAAGTTACTTGTCGAGAAGTTATTGAAAGTTAAACCTAAGGTACCTATAATTTGTCCAGCACCGTAACCACCTGATAGTTCAACTTGATCGGAAGGTTTTTCTGTAACGTTATAAACGATATCTACTGTTCCTTCCGCATGGTTAATATTTTCTGGAACTGGATTTGTTTTCTGTTCATCAAAATTACCCAACTGTGCAATTTCACGAACAGAAGTCATGATAGCTTCTTTTGAAAATTTTTGACCTGGTTTTGTACGAATAGATCTCAATACTACGCGATCATTTGTCACGTCATTTCCTTTCACTATAATATTGTTGATGGTGAACTGTGCACCTTCATATACGCGCAAATTTAAATCAATTGTATCGTTATAAATACGCGTTTGTTCAGGATCAATTGAGAATGTCAAATAACCATCATTCATATACAGAGAAGAAATATCATCACTATTTCTACCTCCACCCATCAATTTAGTCGTTAATTTTTCTTCACTAAAAATATCACCTTTACGGATTCCTAAGATTCTATTTAGGACTGTGTCTGTATATTTTGCGTTTCCTGACCATTTAATATTACCAACATAATATTTAGGGCCTTCGTACACATCAATATTGACTAAGACATTTTTATCATCAACTTTAATTACGGAATCTTGGATAATTTCGGCATCGCGGAAACCTTTGTTTTGCATTTTCGCAACTAAAGTTTCTTTTGCTTCTTTATATTTTTCTTCTTTGAATTTTCCAGGTCCAAAAATACGGAACCAAGCTTTTTGCTTAACACCTTTTAAGTTCTTACGAAGCTGTTTTTGTGTGAATTCCTTATTTCCGGTAAATGTTATCTTTTTAACACGAACTTTATTTTTACGGTCAACATCAGCAATTAATATCTCGTTATTAGCTTGAGTAGTATCTTTAATAGTACTAATCTTAATTTCTGGATATAAATAAGCTTTCTCTCTTAAAAAACGTTGAATTGTATTGCGTGTTGTATTGATCAAGTTTTCATTGACAACTTTACCTGCGTTATCTTTTAATCTTTTACGAACTTCCTCTGTTTGACTTTTACTTAAACCGTTAATGTCTATACGGGTTAATCGAGGTCTTTCGTTAACACGAATGTTTAGAAAAATAGTTTCACCTTCTATTTTTTCAGCCCATAATTGGACATCATCAAAAAGTCCTTGTGCCATCATCACTTTCACGACATTTGATGTGGCCTCACTAGGAACTTCAATATATTGGCCAACGACAAGTTTGGAGATGGTAATTAATACATTGTTGTCAAGATGCTGCGTTCCCGAAACAGTAACACCACCAATAATATAGTCTTTAGGGGATAAATAACTTATCTGGTCGGGGTCATTCAGGTTTATAGCAGTTCCATTCACTTGAGCTTGTGCGAATTGTGGTTGGGTACATGCTAAAAATAATATAACAAATAGTATGCGCTTCATTTATAAATTTTTATTGATGCTAAAGTACACCAATCAGTTGTTAATTTTTGTTAATTAAGAAAAATTTAAGAACCAGCAGATATGAAGGTTTAAAATCAGTCAGCAAAGTTACTAATAAAGATTAGATCTGTTCACTTGTTTTTCCAAATCTTCTTTCTCGCTTTTGATAGTCAAGAATTGCCTTAAAAAGGTCTTCTTGTTCAAATTCAGGCCACATCTTATCTAAGAAACAGAATTCAGCATAAGCAATCTGCCATAAAAGAAAATTACTAATTCGATATTCTCCGCTTGTTCGGATTAATAAATCTGGGTTTGGTAAGTTTGAAGTGTAGAGATTTTCCTGAAATACCTCGGTTGTTATATTCTCAATTTTCAGATCTCCTTTAACAACTTTTTCTGCTATTTTTTTTGTTGCTTGGACGATTTCCTCCTGCGAACTATAACTTAATGCTAATGTTAGTATACATTTATCATTGCCGGCAGTTAAATTCATTGTTTCCTGCAATTTTTCTTGACAATTTTTAGGGAGCTTAGATAGATCTCCAATTGCATTTAAACGAACACCGTTTTTTTGGAAAGTTTTCACTTCTTTTTTTAACGAAGATACCAGCAACTCCATTAGCGCTATTACTTCTAGTTTGGGTCTATTCCAGTTTTCTGTTGAAAAAGCATACAAAGTAAGGTGTTTTACGCCAACCTGTAAAGTTGCTTCTAGTGCCTCTCTTACAGCTTTTACTCCGCTTTGATGACCAAAAATCCGTAATTTTCCTTTTTCTTTTGCCCATCTTCCATTGCCGTCCATAATAATAGCAATATGTTGAGGAAGATTGTTTTTGTCAATATGATCTATTATGCTCATTTTCTATTTCTTTACTTCTGCCTATCTCACGATTGGTAAAAACATTTATTTCTAAATATATGCTACAAGTGTATCGTTTTTTCGTAAGATAGTTGTTGAAATTGGCCTGATGCCTGTTTTAATTTCAATCGTGTATACTTATTTTAATGTCGTTGTATACAAACTACCACTGCAATTAAATTATTAAATTAGTGTGAAGTGCTACGTCAGATTTCCTTGTATCAGGTGTGATTTTCATTTGAAAAATGTAATTTCCTAATATCCTCAAGAAATTGCGCTTGCCATTAAGCAATTTTTTCTTCATTAATTTTTAAGTATTGCTGCATAAGGATAACTTATATTAACCAGATTCTTTAAAATATCGTGCGGTAAATATAAATCTTTTTGACGAATAGCGGATTACAAATTCATGTTAACGCTAATAATTTCTTACATCTAAGCCCCAAAGTAGTTTCTCCCGGAGTGTTTCAAAATAGCTTTCACCTTCTAATCTGATTAAATTAATATAGAATGGCGCTTTAGTTATTTTTAGTTTGACATTACTTTCTATTGTTTCATTTTTAGAATCGCAGCTCAATATATATTTTTCGGAACGACTTTCAATTTCTAATGCTAATTCAAATTCAGATGATATAACTACTGGACGAACATTTAAATTGTGTGGTGAAATTGGGGTAATTACGAAATTGCCACTTCCTGGCATAATGATAGGTCCTCCGCAACTTAATGAATATGCCGTAGATCCTGTTGGTGTCGCGATAATTAGACCATCGGCCCAATAGGAGTTTAAAAGTTCGCCATTTAAGTACGCATTTACTGTGATCATTGCAGAACTATCATATCTAAAAACGGTAATATCATTCAAGGCATAATTACTGTTTCCGCCAAATAATTCTCTGTCAGGCGATTCTACGGCTAATAATGCTCTTTTTTGTATTTTATAGTTTTTAGCTAGAATTTGATCAATTGAAGGTTCAAAATCTGTTTTATTTATGGATGCTAAGAAACCTAATCTTCCGAAATTTATGCCTGCAATAGGGATTCCGGAATTATGGATTAGTGATACTGCTGATAACATAGTTCCATCACCACCCAGGCTTAACATAAAATCTGTGTCTTTTGGCAGATTCTCATTAGAGCTGTAAGTGGAGAAGGTTTTATTACAGTCAAATTGTTTTTGTAGAAAAGTATAAAAGCTGTCGTAGATCCAAATCTCAACATTTTTCCCATTTAAATATTCCAGTAAATGCTTTACATGGGGAATAACTGAAGGACTAAATTCTCTACCATAAATTGCTATTCTCATATTGTACAGTATTTTTTATTCTAGCAGTAATGATTGCATTATTTTGCCAAAGATGAGAAAAAACTAGCGTATTGCTAAATATTGATGTAATTCATGAGTTGTTGGTAACGATCTTCTAAATCATCAAATTCTTGCAGTGTATTGAAAGATGCAATGACTTTATAATTTTGTCGTGCGAAGGAAGATAGTAGAGAAGCGATGTTTGACTTATTTACTTTCATTGTTACAAGCAATGTTGCATTTTCAGGGACTGTTTTTGTTGAACAGTTTAAAATTTGAGCATTTTCTGCTTCAACTAGATGTGCTATTTTAGATAAAGAAAAATCATGTATTCCAATTTCTAAGGTAATAATTGCTCCTATATCATTTAGTGATTGCAATACTGAAATCGTTTTTACCAACTCTAAAGAAGTCAGTACTCCTTCAAATTTATTGTTTTCATCTAACACAGGTAAAGTACTTATGTTATAAGCTGTCATTAAACGGATCGCATCGTATGGATGTTGATTTGCCTTGATATAAATTGGGTCAGTTTTTAAATGAACAGAAGCAATTGTATTTTGATCATCAAGGGCATTCAGTAAATCATTTTGAGAAATAAATCCTAAATAATTATCACCATCAACAACAGGCAACAAATGAAATTGGAAATCTTCCATTCGATCTAAAGCAAAAGCAATTGTGTCAGATTGCTTTATCGTCGTGTTTTGTGAAAGAGGAATGTTCGCTATATACATATGGATAATTTATCTGTATACTATTGACCTTAAATTTAGTAAAATGTTTAAAGAAAACCTTTTTTATTAACAAAAAAGCTTTCTTGCATTAAAGGTCATTAAATTTTTACTTTAACTTTGCACAGTTTATATATTATTGATAATGGATTGTACAAATTTTATCTACTTTTACAAAAGTGCGATTTATATTTTGAATATATAATGAAGTTAAATCATAGTACTGAAATTTTATGAGTGAGGTTGCAAGTCGGAAATTTATTGAAGTTAGAGAAGTAATTCGCAAGAAAAGTCCCAAGTTGATAAAATGGATTCCATCTTTTTTATTAAAGTATTTGGAACGAACTATACATGAGGACGATATCAATGATATTATGACTCGGTTTTCGGACTTGAAAGGTTTGGATTTTGTTGATGCTTTAATTAAAGATCTAGGCGTTAATGTTGAGCTAAAAGGTGCGGCTAATATTCCGATTGATGAAAGCGTTATTTTTGCTTCAAATCATCCCTTAGGTGGATTAGATGGAATTGCTTTTATGCATGCTATTGGACAGTACCGTAAAGATGTTAAATTTTTAGTCAATGATATATTGATGAATGTCGGTAATCTTCAGCCGCTATTTATACCTGTAAATAAATTAGGGGGACAAGGAAAAAGTGGGATCGCCGCCATAGAGGAAGCTTACGCGTCTGATAGTGCTTTATTGGTATTTCCTGCGGGTTTAGTTTCTAGAAAACAGGGAGACGGAAGAATTGAAGATCTTGAATGGAAGAAAAGTTTTATAAATAAGGCAAAGAAATATAAAAAAGATATCGTACCTGTCTATATTGAGGGGAAAAACTCTAACTTTTTTTATAATTTTGCAAGGCTAAGACAGAAGATTGGCTTAAAGGCAAATTTGGAAATGCTTTATCTACCTGATGAAATGTTTTCTCAACGCAACCAAACTGTGACGATTGTTATTGGCAAAAAAATATCTTACACACATTTTGATCAATCTAAAGGCGAAAAAAAATGGGCTGAAGAGGTGAAACGATTGGTTTACGGAATGTCTCAAGAAAAATAGAATTATGCAAGAAATTATTGCTCCTGTTGATAGAAAATTGTTAAAGGCAGAATTAGGTAAAGATGCTTTTATACGATATACCAACAATGGAAATAACGAAATATATTTGATTAACTATCATAATGCACCTAATGTGATGCGGGAGATAGGACGATTAAGAGAATTGACGTTTAGAGGTGCTGGTGGTGGAACTGGTTTATCAATTGATATTGATGAAAATGATACATGCGAAGATTGCTACGATCAATTGATTGCCTGGAATCCTGAAGAAGAAGAAGTTGTTGCAGGCTATCGTGTCATCAAATGTGCCAATGCTTCGGTAAAAGATGGTGTCCCAAATTTATCAACAGCTCATTATTTTCAGTTTTCCGAACGATTTAAAACGGATTATTTGCCCTATACAATTGAATTAGGCAGGTCTTTTGTCCAACCAAAATTTCAACCAGCAATTGATAACCGTAAAGGAATCTTTTCTTTGGATAATCTATGGGATGGATTAGGTGCTTTAGTGATGATTAATCCAGATATTAAGTATCTTTTCGGTAAAGTGACCATGTATCCGCATTATAATAAAGAAGCCCGTGATTTGTTGCTTTATTTCATGGAGTATCACTTCCCTGATCATGAAAATTTAGTTGTACCAATCCCAAGTTTAAATTGTGAAAATGATTTTTCTAAATTTGAAGGTATTTTCGATGGATTAGATTATAAGGAGTCTTATAAATTATTAAATAGTAAGGTTCGTGCGTTGGGTGAGAATATTCCTCCTCTGATTAACACTTATATGAATCTATCTCCAACGATGAAATCGTTTGGGACAGCAATTAACGATGAGTTTGGTGAAGTTGAAGAAACAGGGATTTTGATCATTATTGACGATGTTTATCCTGTGAAAAAAGAAAGACATATGAATACTTTCGAACGTGATCGGGAGTATGGTAATAAAAAACCAAAGAGAGGCTAAGCCTCTCTTTTTTTGTAATTATTTTTTGCTTTAAGAATCTCTTCTTCTCGAAGAAGTTCTGTTTCTATTTTCAGATCTTGGACCGGATGACGTTCTTCTTCTATTTCCTCCAGGATTAGCGTTATTTGAACTTTGGCCATTTCTGGATGTAGATGATGGTCTGCCAGATTTCTTTGCTGTACCAGCTTTCTTTGGTGCTACACCTGAAATATGTAAAGCATAGGGATGCTTCTCAACTAAAGGGATCTCCATACGGATGGATTTTTGGATATCTAGTAAGAATGCATATTCTTCTTCGTCGCAGAATGAAATCGCTTGACCATCTTTACCTGCTCTGCCTGTACGGCCTATTCGGTGTACATATGATTCTGGTATATTGGGTAAATCATAGTTGATTACAAATGCCAACTCATCTATATCAATACCACGTGCAGCGATATCGGTAGCAACCAGTACACGTAGTGTACGATCTTTGAAGTTTTTAAGGGCATTTTGACGGGCACTTTGAGATTTGTTTCCATGAATGGCCGCAGATTGAATATTCTTTTTTGCAAGATCTTTAACGATGCGATCTGCACCATGTTTAGTTTTAGAAAAAACTAACACGTGATTTATATTTTTCTCCTTTAAAACATGGATTAACAAATCTTTTTTATCGTTTTTCTTAACGTAATAAACTTCCTGTTGGATCTTTTCTGCGGTAGTAGATTCTGGAGTTACTTCAACCTTGATAGGATCAACAAGAATATGATTTGCTAATTTCTGAATCTCAGGTGGCATTGTTGCTGAGAAAAATAATGTTTGTCTTTTTTCAGGTATTATTTTAATTAGCTTCTTTACGTCATGGATAAATCCCATATCTAACATACGGTCAGCTTCATCTAAAACAAAAAATTCTAAATGTTTTAAATCGATATATCCTTGACCGTATAGATCTAGTAAACGGCCTGGTGTCGCAATAAGCACATCAACACCTCTCTTCAAGGCATCACGTTGTGGTTGTTGTCCGACACCTCCAAAAACAACTAGACTTTTAAGTGGAAGATCTTTGGAGTATTGATTGAAATTTTCTTCAATTTGAATTGCTAGTTCACGTGTGGGTGTTAAAACTAATGCACGAATATTTTTTTTCGCAGTTTTAACTTTTGAATAACTTAACATTTGAAGTATAGGAATGGCAAAGGCAGCTGTTTTACCAGTACCTGTCTGAGCGCAACCTAATAAATCATTTTTTCTAAAAATAATAGGAATCGCCTGTTCCTGAATTGGGGTAGGAGTAGTATATCCAACAGCTTCCAATGCCTTAAGGATTGGTGCTATGAGTTTTAAATCTTGAAATTGCAATCTAATTTATTTATTTGTAAGCGACAAAGGTAGCTTAATTTTATGGATTGCAACTGAAATTTGTTGAAACATTTATTTTTAATATGATCTAAAAATATGATTAATACCTACTTATCCTCTTGAAATCCTTCAAAACTTGGGTCAACGATTTCTTTCCATTCTGGATGTTTTTTTATATACGCGTATACCAAAGGGCATAGTGGAAAAAGGGTGTAATGATGTTCTTTCAGGTATTGTAATGTTTTTTCAATGACAGCAGTTGCTACTCCTTGACCCGCTAATTGAGGGTCGGATTCGGTATGAATGAGCCAAACTTTACTAGGTCTTTCTTTGAATGCGATAAAGGCTTGGTATTCTCCTATATGAAGTTCAAAATGATTTAATTGATCATTTTTAGTTAAAGGTAAGTTGATAAATTCTTCTTTCATGGTTTGTTATATTTTATATGGATATAATATCAATTGCATGCATATTGTTTTGGCGGGTCGAATGATAATGGTGCTTCGGGTAGACAAATAATCTTATTTTTAGCATAAGAGTTTCCTGGTAGCACTACTGGCGATCTCAGTCTGTTATTCATCTTATTTTAGCATGCTTCTTCTAAACCCTTTATATTAATTTTTTTCATCTTGACCAAAGCTTCCATTGCTTTTGGATTTGAAATGAGCATATGAATTCTTTTAGGAATTATTTGCCAAGAAAAACCAAATTTGTCTTTTAGCCAGCCACACATATTTTCTTGACCTCCATTTGCAGTCAACATATTCCAATGGTGATCGATTTCTTGTTGATCTTCACATTCAACGACAAATGAGACAGCATCTGATGGTTTATATGATGGACCTCCGTTAAGTCCCATAAATCGAGTTTTGTTAATTTCAAAAATAACGACCAGAGAATTGGATGAGATGATTTTTCCATCTTTAAATACTGAACAGTAGAAGTTTGCGGCATCTTGGGCTTGACCATCAAACCATAAACAATTATAAATTGAATCTGTCATAACTATGGTTGGGTTAAAGTATTATATACCTAAAATACAAATTAATCATGAATAACAGATATTAAATAAAACAAAAAAGGTTAGAAATGAAAATTTCTAACCTTTTATTGTGAGTTGACTACGCGCTTATTGGTAGCCCAATAATTTCATAACCTGTTTTGAATTTTGTTCCTCACCAAAAACTTCGTAATTGAATGTTTCGTCGCGGTTACGGCGAATCAGTACATGCTTTGGAGATGGTAATAAACAATGATGTATACCGCCATAACCACTCAATACATCTTGGTATGCTCCTGTATGGAAAAAACCTAGATATTGTAATTTACGTGTTTTAGGCATGAATACTGAACTAGTATGTGCTTCTTGATTGTAATAATCTTGGCCATCACAAGTAATACCACCTAGGTTTACCCGTTCATATTCAGAATCCCAATTGTTGATCGGAAGTAAGATATATTTTTGATTTAAAGCCCAAACATCTGGTAAGTTTGTAATAAATGAGCCATCAATCATAAACCATTTTTCACGATCATTTTGTAATTTACGACCTAAAACCTTGTAAAGGATACCTGATGCTTCGGCAACGGTATATTTACCAAATTCAGTAATAATATCCGGTTCCATTACTTCATGTTGTGCACAGATCTGCTTGATCCTGTTCACAATTTCATTGACCATGTATTCATAGTCAAAATCATGCACTAATGAATCTTTGAAAGGCATGCCTCCACCGATATCTAAAGTATCTAAGTCCGGGTTTACTTTTTTAAACTTACAGAACAATGTAACATATTTTTCTAGCTCATTCCAGTAATACGGGGTATCCGATATACCTGAATTGATGAAGAAATGTAACAGCTTTACTTTGAAGTTAGGGTTATTCGCAATTTTGTTGTTATAGAATTCTATAACTTCTTCGATACGAATACCTAGTCTTGAAGTGTAAAACTGTGAGTCTGGCTGTTCTTCCGATGCGATACGGATACCTAAAGCACATGGTTCATCCAATTCAATTTCATCATCATAGAGATTGAATTCCTCTTTGTTATCTAGGACGGGGATAATATTCTTATACCCATCATGGATCATGTCGATGATATACTGTTTGTATTGGTATGTCTTAAAACCATTACAAATCACTGTAATGTCTTTTTTTACTGTACCTTGACGTTCTAAGGAATCGATCATCGGCATATCAAATGCAGATGATGTTTCTAAGTGAATCTCATTCTTCAATGCCTCTTCAACAATATGTTTGAAGTGGGAAGATTTGGTACAATAACAATATTTGTAGGACCCTCTGTAGTTGTGTTTCAAAATTGCGGTTTGAAACAAAATTTTCGCTTGTTGAATTTTTTTGCTGACGATTGGCAAATAAGTAAAACGCAACGGCGTACCGTACGTTTCTATCATTTCCATTAAATTCAAATCGTGGAAATACAATTCGTCGTCGATGATTTCGAATCCGTCTTGCGGAAAACCAACACTTAGGTCAAGAAATTCCTGATAGCTCTGCATTTTTTATTATTTTTGCAAAGATATACTTTCAATATGAATACAAGAATAGCGAATGTGAATTATTTTTGTATTCTATTTCAGGGAGTTGCATATTTTACATAATCATTACATGGCGAATTCTATTCAAAACAGACTTATTGAAGTCACTGTTCAAGCTGTAAAACAGCTTTATAATGCAGATATTTCTGAAAATCAAATTGCTCTGCAAGAGACACGCAAAGAGTTTGAGGGGCAAATTACAATTGTAACTTTTCCTGTTACCCGATTTTCTAAGAAATCTCCTGAGCAGACTGGTACGGAAATAGGTGAGTATTTGAAAACTCATATCTCAGCTATTACTGATTTTAACGTTATTAAAGGGTTTCTAAATATTTGTCTTTCGGATGAATACTGGATTTCTCTTTTAAACGAGACTATCGTGAAATCTGATTTTGGGGTATTTCCTTCGAATGGTAAAAAATTAATGGTGGAGTATTCTTCTCCAAACACCAATAAGCCGCTTCACTTAGGCCATATTCGTAACAACCTATTAGGATATTCTGTTGCAGAGCTTTTAAAGGCTTATGGTTATGATGTCATAAAAGCCAATCTGGTAAATGATCGCGGTATTCATATCTGTAAATCTATGCTTGCATGGCAAAAATTCGGAAATGGAGAAACTCCTGAGTCTATGGGTATGAAAGGTGACCATTTGGTGGGTAAATATTATGTAGTTTTTGATAAAGAATATAAAAAAGAAATAGAAACACTCAAAGCTGAAGGTCAAACTGAAGATGAGGCTAAGAAGAATGCGCCATTGATTAAAGAAGCACAAGCGATGTTACAGCAATGGGAAGCTGGTGATGAGGCTGTGATTGATCTTTGGAAAACAATGAATACCTGGGTATATGCTGGTTTTGAAAAAACGTATAAGCAACTAGGTGTTAACTTTGATAAATATTATTATGAATCAAATACGTATTTGTTAGGAAAAGATATCATTCAAGAGGGTTTAGATAGTGGTGTTTTCTTTAAGAAAGAAGATAACTCTGTTTGGATTGACTTAACTGCCGACGGATTGGATGAAAAGCTTGTCCTGCGAGGCGATGGTACTTCTGTATATATTACTCAAGATTTAGGTACAGCTCAATTGAAATACGATGAGTTCAAGATGAATGATTCTATTTATGTGGTCGGTAACGAACAAGATTACCATTTTAAAGTATTGTTTTTGATCTTAAAAAAACTTGGTAAATCTTGGGCAGATGGCTTATTCCATTTATCTTACGGGATGGTCGATTTACCTTCTGGAAAGATGAAATCGCGTGAAGGTACAGTTGTAGATGCTGATGATTTGATGAGTGAGATGATCGAAACAGCGAAAGAGCGCACAGAGGAACTGGGTAAAACGGAGGGCTTGTCTGAAGAAAATAAAAATGCACTTTATAATACCATCGGTATGGGGGCTTTGAAATATTTCTTATTGAAAGTTGATCCCAAAAAACGTTTATTGTTCGATCCGAAAGAGTCTGTTGATTTTCAAGGAAATACAGGTCCTTTTATCCAATACACTTACGCTCGTATTAAGTCTGTTCTTTCTAAAGTAAATTTTGATGAACAGTCGAAAGTATCGGTGCCAGTATCCATATCGGCTTATGAGCGTGATTTAATTATGACTTTGGGTAATTTTCCAAGTATTATAGCAATCTCAGCTCAAGAATTCAGTCCAGCGCAGATGTCTAATTATATTTATGATGTAGCTAAATTGTACAATAAGTTTTATCATGAAGAGACTATTTTAAAGGCAGAAATTGAAGAAGTGAAGAATTTCCGTTTGCACCTTTCGGCTTCTGCAGCAAAAGTTATTGCAAAAGGAATGAGTTTATTAGGAATTGAAGTTCCTGAACGTATGTAATTTATCTCATGATGGCTCAAAAAATCCGTGTTGGTTTAATTGGTTTTGGTATTTCAGGACAAGTATTTCATGCTCCTGTGATGCGATCTATTGCTGACCTAGAATTAGTAAAAATAACTGCTCGCAAAGCGGAGCAAAAAATAATTGTAAGTGAAAAGTATCCTACAGCGTTGGCTGTAGATCATGCTGACGAAATATTAAATGACGATTCCATTGATTTGGTGGTTATTGCTACCTCTAATGATATGCACTATCCTTTTGCTAAGCAGGCATTGCTAGCAGGGAAACATGTGGTAGTCGAAAAACCGTTTACCAATACATCTGAACAGGCTGATGAATTGATCGCATTGGCAAAAGAAAGTGGTAAAATTCTATCTGTATATCATAATTTAAGATTCAACTCAGATTTTAGAACGATCAAAGAGGTGATTAAGGATGAACGATTGGGGCAGATCAAGAATTTTGAAGTTCGTTACGATCGTTTCCGTAACCATCTTAGACCGGGTGCGTGGCGAGAAGATAATCTGCCTGGTTCAGGAATCTTTTATGATCTTGGAGCGCATTTAATTGACCAGACGCTACAACTCTTCGGTAGACCAAATGCTGTATTTGCAGATTTGACTATTCAAAGACCTGGAGCGGGGGCAATTGATAATTTTGAATTACTACTTTACTACCCGGAAATGCGTGTTTCTTTGAAAGGAGGGATGCTTGCTAAAGAGCCGACTCCGCGATACACTGTATTTGCATTAAACGGAAACTTCCTTAAAAATGGTGTTGATCCTCAAGAGGAATTATTACGTGCTGGTGCATTTCCTGATGAAGATCCAAACTGGGGCAAAGAAGATCCAGCTATTTATGGTAAATTAAATTTACTTTGGAATGGCGAAGATATCGAAGAGACCGTTACTTCGAAATTAGGCAGCTATCCTGATTATTACCAAAATATAGCAGATGCTATTCTTGGGAAAACTCCTCTAATTGTTACAGCAGAACAAGGACGTGATGTCATTCGTATTATCGAACTGGGGATACAAAGTCAGGCGGAACGCCGTGTCATTTCATTAGATAATGAACTAATAGGCTATTAATATATAAATATGAAGCAATATGATGCCATTATAGTTGGGGGAGGGGCGTGTGGGCTCATGTGTGCTGCTCAAGCTGGATTATTAGGTAAGCGAACTTTAGTGATTGAACGAAATGATAAAGTTGGAGCTAAGATTCTAATTTCGGGCGGAGGAAGGTGTAATTATACCAATTTGGGTACTGACATCGATAATTTTGTGTCCGAGAATGCAGACTTTTTAAGATCTGCATTTAGTCAATGGACGGTAGATGATACATTGAGTTTTTTTGAGTCGCATGGTATATTTGGTGAGGAGAAAACGTTGGGACAATTATTTCCTTCTTCGAATAAGGCTAAAGATGTTGTAGCCGTTTTTACTAAGATCTTATTTGCAACGGATCAGGATATAAGATTAAACACGGTTGTTAAAGCTATAGAAAAGCTTGAGGATGACTTTGTCTTAACAGTGGAAAGTGAAAAGGGCATTCAGCAGTTAACGACAAAGAAAGTTGTTATGGCCAGCGGAGGTTTACCTGTCGCGAAGTTGGGAGCCTCTGATTTTGCTATTCGTACGGCTAAGAAATTTGACATGGCAATTGTCCCTACCGCACCTGCTTTAGTACCTCTAACTATTACAGGAAAGGATGCTGAATGGTATGCTTCTTTAGCTGGTAATTCAGTTTTTTCTAGAGTTTATAATCATAAGATTAGTTTTGAAGAGAACATCCTTTTTACGCATTGGGGCTTAAGTGGTCCTGCGATTCTACAGATTTCATCTTATTGGCGTGCTGGAGAAGAGTTCTATATTGATCTTTTACCTCGGTTTCAATTGGATAAAATAATCAAAGATGAACGTAATGAAGGTGGAAAACGTTTGGTTTCGAGTATCTTGAACGATTACTTTACTAAACGTATGGTGGAGGCACTGGGTAAATTTCTTCCTTTAGAAACTAAAATAGCATCTTTAAGTAAAGCGGATGCAAAATTGATTATTGATACTATTCATAAATTTAAAGTCAAGGCTGCTGGAGATAAAGGGTACGATAAAGCAGAGGTAATGCGTGGTGGTGTTTCTACTGCAGAGCTGCATGCTAAGACTCTAGAAAGTAAGCGGGTAAGGGGACTGTTTTTTGGAGGAGAGGCTGTTGATGTCACCGGTTGGTTGGGAGGCTATAATTTTCAGTGGGCTTGGGCATCTGGTTATGCTATAGCACAAGCACTTTAAATTCAAAATTTCATTCTTTTCTTTATTTATAGGGAATAATTATCAATCTAAATCCTACCTTTGCAGAAGAAGCAAACTGGTTCTACCGCTGCTCCCTTGAGGAGGAGAGGAAAGTCCGGGCAACGCAGAGCAACACGCTTCCTAACGGGAAGGATGCTGTTACAGCAGACAGAAAGTGCCACAGAAAATATACCGCTTTTCGGAGTAAGGGTGAAAACGTGAGGTAAGAGCTCACGGTCTTGTATGGCGACATACATTGCGGTAAACCTCGTGTGTTGAAAGACCAAATAGGTTGCGAAATTCGAAGGCTGCTCGTCTTCTTTTAGTTTAGGCTAAGATTCGTAATGGGTAGGTTGATGGAGCTAGTTAGTGATGACTAGCCTAGATAAATGGTAGAAACTCCGATTTTTTCGGTTTACAGAACCCGGCTTATAAGGTTTGCTTCTTTTTTACTATATTACCAATAATTTAGATAACCTTTAAGGAAGAGTAATAATACTTTTATGAGTACAATATTAATTATTGATGACGAACGGGCAATCAGAAATTCACTAAGAGACATCTTAGAGTATGAAGATTATAATATACTAGATGTAGATAATGGTATTGAGGCCTTAGAGATCATTAAGAAGGAAAAAATTGATCTTGTTCTTTGTGATATTAAAATGAATAAGATGGATGGTATGGAGGTTTTGGCAACTGCCCAAAAAACAAATCCAGATCTTCCTTTTATTATGATTTCGGGTCATGGTACGATAGAAACTGCTGTCGAAGCCGCTAAAAAAGGTGCCTTTGATTTCTTAGAAAAGCCACTTGATTTAAATCGTTTACTTATCACGGTAAGGAATGGCTTAGAGAAGGTCTCATTAGTTACTGAAACTAAAGTTTTAAAGAAAAAGGTAACGAGCTATAAAACCAAAGAAATCTTAGGTAAATCTGAAGCGATTAGTCGTATTAAAGAAACAATTGATCGGGTTGCACCTACGGAGGCTCGCGTACTTATTACAGGTGCAAATGGTGCCGGAAAAGAACTTGTTGCACGTTGGTTGCATGAGAAATCTAATCGTGCAGAAGGTCCTTTAATTGAAGTTAACTGCGCAGCAATACCATCGGAATTAATTGAGTCTGAATTATTTGGTCACGAAAAGGGATCTTTTACTTCCGCTATTAAACAACGTCTTGGTAAATTTGAATTAGCTACCAATGGTACGCTTTTTCTGGATGAAATAGGCGATATGAGCCTTTCTGCCCAAGCTAAGGTGTTAAGGGCTTTACAAGAGCATAAGATAACCCGTGTAGGTGGTGATAAGGAAATTGATGTGAATGTTCGTGTTGTTGCAGCGACGAATAAGAATCTCTTTAAAGAGATTGATGAAGGGAATTTTAGAATGGATTTATATCATCGCCTTTCTGTAATTCTTATTCACGTACCTTCATTGACTGAACGTGTGGATGATATTCCTTTATTATCGAAGAATTTTTGTGAAGAAATTTGTAATGAATATGGGGTTCCAATAAAAGAAATTACACCTGCTGCATTAAAAGAGTTGAGTAATCTTCCTTGGACGGGTAATATTCGCGAATTACGTAACATGATTGAACGCTTAATTATTTTAAGTGATAAATCTATTACGGATAGGGATGTTATTGCATTTGCAAATCCTTCAAACACGGTGAATGCTATTTCTTCTCATGCACATACGGATAATGGATCTAGCCATACGACGCAAAATGGTGGAAAGGTTGATCTAGATAACTTTGCTTCTTTTCAAGATTTTAAGGATTTTGCAGAGAAGGAGTTTATCAAATATAAATTAGAGAAAAACACGTGGAATGTTTCTAAAACTGCTGATGATTTAGATATTCAGCGAAGTCATTTATATAGTAAGATCGAAAAATTCGGTCTTAAAAGAGATTAGAAAAAAGGGCTTGATAATTTTATCAAGCCCTTTTTAGTAATTCTAAAATCTTGTCAGTTGATATCTCCGTGTAGTCATTGATGTATGCATGACAGGTTGGAAGTTGATCTTTGGTGTGCGTAGATAATACGCCAACTACTGTCATTCCCGCATTCAGACCAGCTGTAATTCCTGAAAAAGAATCTTCAAAAACGACGCAATTTATAGGCTCTACCTCTAAATTATTAGCGGACGTTAGGTAAACTTCTGGATGTGGTTTATGATGACTAACATTTTCACTACATAAGATCGAACCCATTTTGGATCGGATATGAAGTGCATCTAAGATTAAATCCATATTTTCTTTAGGTGCAGAAGTGGCCACTCCAGTTTTTAAATCATTTCTCTTGAGGTCTTCTAAAAATTCTAAGTAACCTGCTATTGGTGTGATCTGATCTTTATAAATAATTCTAAAGAGTTCTTCTTTCTCAAACTCTAACTTGATCAATTCATCAGGAGCTATTGTTCTCTTGAAAAAATGTTGCATGATATAGCTATTGTGTTTACCATACATATGCTCCTGAAATTCTTCTTCACTACTTTCAATATTGTATTTTTTGAAAAATGCTTCAAAAGCTTTAGCGTGATAGGGATTGGTGTGACAAATAACACCATCCATATCAAAAATAACTGCGTAATTACTCATAGTGCTAAGGTACATTTTTGACATTAAAATATGATATTATCCTGGTTAAGTTTTGTCATTTGTAACTTAAAAAACTAGGAACAAAAAATAATTTGTATTTGTTTTGCTTGCTTAGCGGGAATTTTAAAGTGATTTATTGTTTTGTTAATGAGTTGTTGTTGTAGAAATGTTGCTATAATGGATAGTGTGAGAATAGCTATCCAATTTAAATACCAGTTTTCTAAATTGATCAAGAATAGAATTAATATATGCCATAGATAAATCCAAATTGTTGAAGAGCCTATGAAATTTAAAATAGGTTTGTTTAATTTTTGAATAGTTGGTTTTATACAAAATATAAGTGAGAAAATACTTACTGCATAAAAAATATAAAACGAATGTGGTGGATATTTCAATGCTCCAATATCAAATGGTATTCCCAGGTGGAATTTAAAATATATCAAGCCTCCAATACTTATCAAAGCACTTATGATAAATAATAGTGTTTTAGTTCTTACATCATAATTTCGGTATTGTGCTCCTAGCATGAAGAAAATGAGAAAACCTAAGCTATAGGTGCCAAATTGATTGAAGTATTTTTGTACGCCTGGTTGAAATAAATCAGTTGAAAACTGAACGACCATTTCATAAATGGCATAATAAATCAGTAATTGCCATTTATTTTTAATGACTTTACTGAACAATGGCCCTAGGATGGCAATCATTAAAAAGATGCGTATAATCCAAACATAGCCAAAGCCATCTAATAGCAGATAGCTTGAAATCATAATATCTGGAAACTGTGTGTAATTGATTTTAAAGGATAAGGGGAAAAAGTACTGAATGATGTAAAATATCGATAAGAAAATCCATACGGGTACAACAAGACGGAAAAAGCGTTTCCATAGATAGGTTGTAAAATCGGTTATGGATTTAAAGGTTTGATTTTTGTTCCCAAATAAATATCCTGAGATAAATACCATTAAAGGAACATCAAAGTTTCTGATTTGAAAAATTGTAAAGGGTGGGTTTACATGTGCGAGAATAATGCACAATAAACCTACACTACGTATAATATCCAGTGAATTGTCCCTTTCTACCATCTTTTTTTTGCGAAGATAGTGAATAGGTGAAATTTGCAAAGGACTTATACGTATAATCGAAAAAAAATATTATTTCTTACTCTGGCTTCTTCAGTAGATCTTGAATTGTTGCGGAAATTATTGCAGGATCTTCACCATCTTCTAAAAGTGAAAAAGCAATATAGGTGGCATATATTTCAATACTGAAAGTTTCGTGTTTGTCAGCAATAAACCCGTCAATTTGTTGTTCGTTACAATCAAAACCAATTTGTTGTAATTCATTAAAAAGGTTTGTTGAAATCGTTGCATGATCTTCGCCACATGCGAATGCAACTAAAACATGAAATAGAAATTTATCGATGATCTCACTATCAGTTTCTTTGAATAAAGATAAAATATGTTTGTAATCAAACCTTGTTTTTGCACTGTTAACAATGCTGTCCCAAATTTCATATTCTAAAGTTGCTTCCATACTTCAGCTGTTTTTTTATTTATAATCGGTAATCTAAATATACTCAAAAACAATTAGTAATGAAAGCTTTGTTAGAAAATTTTTATTCGTTATGAAACTCTTTTTTTTGCTTTTTACGTCAACAATTGATAAAAAGAAAAAAGAATCTCCCCAATAAAGCAACCCAGCAGTATTCCTAATATTATCGAACCAGTTACTTTAAACCAAGAGGGAGTTTGTATTAATTGTAATTTCATGATGCAAAACTCGTAATTAGATTGGTTTTCCTAATCAATTTTGGTTTCATTAGTTTTATTTGTAGTCGTTTACTGACGTTGTATTTTCAACCTATTAACCATTGATAATTATATCTGATAATTTTTTAAGATTTAGCACTTTTTTTGAGTAATTTTAAGAGAGCAAGAATAAACTGACACATTTAATTTTAAAACCTTTTATTTATGACAATTAAGATTCTTTTATTTTTATTAATGATCGGTTCTCATGCTTCAGCACAAGAATTGAATCTTCTTAAAATTCGTAAAGAGTATTCTTTAGCAGTGAAAGATGAAAGTATTTGTGAAAATAATCTGAATTTACTACGGGCTAAAGCGAAAGAAACGACTGATAGAGGTTATTTAGCTGTTTATGAAATGGTTTTTGCTAAACATATGGGTAATCCATTCCGGAAACTTGGTCAATTTAATAAAGGTAAAAATTTATTAGAGACTTTAATTAAGGAAGAACCCAGTAATGTTGAACTTCGTTTTATCAGGTGGAGTGTTCAAACTCATGCACCTTCTATTTTAAATTACAGCAATGATATCAAAAAGGATAAATCTTATATAATTGACCACCTATATACTCTTCAGCATCGGGATGTAAAAGAAATTATATATAAATATATCAAAGGTGCAAACTCTTTTAGTGAAGATGAATTGAAAGAATTGATGAAATAATGATTTTTAAATTAGATTTCTTTTATAGATATTTTTATAGGTTTAACTTTTATGTTTAAAAAGTCAGTAATGTGACTTTAACTTGATGAATGGTGTTTTATATATTTTTTTATAATTATTATTTTTGCAAAAGATAATCTGTAGCAATTTTATTAATAAATTAATTGTATGGCAAAGCGTAATTTTGTTTCAAATTCCACTGAATCTTCAAGGATGTTTAAAAGTGATTTTTTAGAATCATTGACAAAAGTCCATTGGAGTGTTCCTTTAATATTTTACTTACCAATAATTGGTTACTTTTCATGGACTGCTTTAGGTCCTGGAGATATGAGTATTCTTAGTTATATCCAGTATTTTGTCTTTGGACTTGCTTTCTGGACTTTATTCGAATATGCATTACACCGTTGGGTTTTTCATTATCATCCAACAACTAAGTGGGGTAAGAGAATAGCATTTATTTTTCACGGTGTACATCATGATTATCCAAAGGATAGATTAAGATTGGTTATGCCATTATCTGCGAGTATACCTTTGGCAGCATTGGTTTATTATTTGTTTACTTTCTTTTTTAGTTCGGATATTATATTGGCGTCTTTCTTTTCGGGTTTTATGATTGGTTATTTAATTTATGACGAATGCCACTACGCAATGCATCATGCTAACTTTAAGAGTGGAATTTTTAAACGAATTAAACAACACCATATGTTGCATCATTATTCTGATCCAGAACATGGATTCGGTGTAAGTTCAGCTTTGTGGGATGAGATCATGCGCTCCGGCTTTCCAAAAGAGGATGAAAAAGTAGAAAAAACAGAACGAATCAGTATGGATAAATAATACTTAAAAAACAACAAAAGCCCAACTTTGCAGTTGGGCTTTTTTATTGGGAGAGACTCAAAAGGGAGGCTCCATCACAAAATATAACCAATTGTTTTACTCATTTCCTTTGTTTTTTATAAAGCTTTATAAACTTCATAAAACAACAAAAGCCCAACTTTGCAGTTGGGCTTTATTTTTTGTTGGCGGAGAGCGAGGGATTCGAACCCCCGGACCTATGACAGTCAACAGTTTTCAAGACTGCCGCATTCGACCACTCTGCCAGCTCTCCGCCACAAAAGTAGAAAAATTCATTTAGTCGCCAAAACTTATTTTTTACTCCATTGAAAATGAGGGAGATTAATTTTTTAAGCTATATTTTAGTTAAAAAAAAGGCTTAAATTACTTTTAAAGGCTATGGAAGTAAGATTTCATAACAGTGTTTTTTGATGTTCTGTGCGATTTTATCAATCGGTAAATCATCACTATCTGTTCCGAAAGGTTCTTCAATGGATTCGCCAATTAATTCTAATGATGCTAATACATAAAATATAAATGGTACTGCTGCAATCACAAAATAACCAATTGAAAAGACGTATCCGATGGGTAGTGTTGCTGTATAAAGGATGATGAACTTTTTTATGAATGCATTATAGGATAGCGGTATTGGTGTGTTTTTAATCCGTTCACATGCTCCACATACATTGGTGAAAGATTCAAGTTCATTGTTTATAATTCGAAATTGATCTCCTGTTATTTTTCCTTCCTTATAGAGGGAATTTGTTTTTTTAAAAATTAATGATGCTACCTGATTGGGACCATGTTTTTGATCATCCAGATTTTCTAATTCCGGATGTGACACTTCATCAAGCATAAATTTGGTGTAGTCCGAACGAAGAAAGGTATAGAGTGTTTCTGCATAAAGCGGAATTGCTTTCCTATAAAAACTGCGGTTTACCTTATCATCGCTTTCCAGAAATGCATTCATTTTATAGGATAAACTTCTACTGATGTTTGTTAGTGAACCCCATTGTTTTCTAGCTTCCCACCAACGGTCGTACGCAGTATTAGTTCTAAATACAAGCAAAAGGGAGAGTACGAATCCAAGTAAGCTATGAACTATTGTGATATTTTTAATCCAACTTTTTTCAGCTAGTTTTAAATATTCCAGTTCTAGGTACGCAATGCCCCAAGAATATAAAGATGCTAAGATAAGATATGGAAATAATTTACGGAAAGTATCCGTTTTATGGAGTTTGAGAGTTGAAGTAAGCCAATCTTTTGGGTTGTAAACAATCATAGACAAAAATACAAAATGTTTATTTTAATTTTGATTCTTTGTAAAAGATAGATTAAATTCATTGCCAAATGAAGAAAAAGAAAGTTCAGCGCAAGAAATCAGGCGAGATCACAGATGACAATGGTAAAAGATGGAAGTATATCGCATTTTCTGGAGCTTTTATTCTTCTTGTTCTTTTAGCGTTTGCATGGCATTATCGTGCGGGAATTAGATATTACCTCAGTACTTTGGGGAAAGCTCGAGGAACTGCTCATAAAGAGGCTAAATATGATATTCGAAATGTGGAGATTATGTCGAGCCATTCAGATAAGATTTTTGGTTTAGATATATCGCAATATCAAGGTGATATTAACTGGATAGAAGTTAATACAATCAATGATCAATTTCCAATAGATTTTATTTTTGTAAGGGCAACGATGGGTGAAAGTAAGGTGGATGATCGATTTGATGATAATTGGAAAGCAGTTGCTACTAGAGCGAATTTAAGAGGGGCTTATCACTATTTTAGACCAAATGAAAATTCCGTTAAGCAGGCTAAAAATTTTATTAAGACTGTTAAACTTGAATCAGGAGATCTACCGCCTGTACTAGATATTGAGGAATTGCCTAAACATCAATCCATGGACAGTCTGAAAGTTGGTTTAAAACGGTGGCTGGACGAAGTTGAATCACATTATAGGGTAAAGCCTATTTTGTATTCAGGAGATAAATATTATACAGATTTTCTTCAAAAAGAATTTAGTAATTATATTTTATGGATTGCCAATTATAATTTTTGGGTCGAAGATCTTAAAGATCATTGGAATTTTTGGCAGTTTTCCGAGAAGGGGACTGTTAGAGGGATTAACGGGAATGTGGATCTAAATATCTTCAATGGTACTATTGAAGAACTTGAAAAAATTACTATTCCTTTTAAAAATTGAAATTACATAATCTTGAGACAATAAATACAGAGGATGCTTAAGGGGGGATGTTCCTCTTTGAAATTTATAAACATACATCATTATTTTCTGGTGGAAGCGATCAGCATCGCACATCAATTCACAAAAGAAGTTGAAAGTATCGGTTTTAATTGCTTTATCTTCTTTTAAAAATTAATACAGATGAAAAAAGAATATTTAACTTATATAGTTGGCGCGTGTGCAACAGTATTTTTTATTTTAACATTTACACAGATCGGTTTTGGAAAAGCAATATCGGAAAGTGAAAAGAGATCTCCTTCTATTTCGCTTATCCCTCCTGTTTCAGCTTTGAATTTAACGCAATTTATGTCATTGGAAGCAACAGGAGCATTGGTGTTAGATACCAGGTCGGTAAAAGATTTTGCAGCAGGTTATATTCCTAAGTCGGTGTTTATCGGTTGGAACGGCCCATTTAAAGCTTGGGTTCCAAAAATATTAGCCAACAAAGACCAACCGATTATACTCCTTTCAGATCAGGAAACAGTAGCACAGGTATGCTTAACATTGGAAGAATTAGGCTATACGCATATATTAGGGTATCTTGAGGGAGGTGTGCGTAGTTATAAAAAGCAGTACCTTTTAGATTCTATACCAGAGGTCGATGCTTCGACTTATTTAGATTTATCAAACGAAGGTCAAATAATAGATGTCCGGTCGGAAAAAGAGTTTGCCACAGGGCATATTGACAATGCTATGAATTTTCCATTAAAAGATTTAGGTAACTTTAATCTAGATTTACCAGACAATAAGAATTATTATGTCCAATGTCTTTCTGGATATCGTAGTATGATTGCTATGTCTATTTTGAAGAAGAAGGGCTTTGAGCATGTAATAAATATTAGAGGTGGATATCAGGCATTGAAACAATTAAAAGAGGAGAAATAATGGCTACATTCGATGAGATTATTAAATCAAATAATGTTGTACTGGTAGACTTCTTTGCAACTTGGTGTGGACCGTGTCAGACCATGGCACCCATATTACAAGATGTAAAAGAGTTTTATGATGAAAGTTTGTCAATTATAAAAATTGATGTGGATAAAAATCCTAAGATAGCATCCATTTATAAAGTAAGTGGAGTTCCTACTTTTGTATTATTTAAAAATGGTACTCAAGTATGGAGGCAAAGTGGAATGATTACTAAAACAGATCTACATAAGCTTATTGATGCTCACAAATAAAAAAGGAGATGATTAATCATCTCCTTTTTTTCTGAATGAAATTTTATCAATTCGATTACCATCCATATCCAAGACTTCAAATTTTATATTTTTGTACTGGACCTGTTCTCCTTCTTCAGGAACGTGGTCAAGGAGCAAAAATACAAGTCCACCTAAAGTGGTAATATTATTTATTTCATCTTCGTCTTCTTCAGAGAGACCAATTTCAAACTCTTCCATAAACTTATCCAGTTGGTATTGCCCATCTGCAATATAGGATCCGTCCTCACGTTTACGGATTCGAGGTCTGTCGATTGATTGATCTTCAGGTAAATTACCTACCAGGTCAGATAGAATATCCCGAAGGGTAATAACGCCTTGTGTAGAGCCATATTCATCAATTACGATAGCCTGGTGTATATGCGATGCTCTCAGGCTTGTTAAAATACTGTAAGCGGAGCTATGCTCGTTAACAAATTTAATAGGTTCTATCAAACTGTTTAAATCTATCGGTTTTTCTTTTAAATATTGTGAAAGTAATTTTTTTACATGTACGACTCCTTTTATGTTATCAAGATTACCTTCGCAAATTGGGTACATGGTATGCTCCGTGTTCATAATGATATGTCGATGTTCTTCGAAACTATCTTCTAGGTCTAAAAAAGCAATATTACTTCTATGGGTCATTAGATTTATTGCTTTTTTATCGCCTAAGCTTAATAATCGGTCTACAATATCGTGTTCTATCCCCTCAATAGCTCCACTATCCACTCCTTCATCGACCAATGCTTTTATTTCTTCTTCTGTTACTGAATTGTGTGTGCTTTTGATATTAAATAGTTTGACAATACAATCTGTTGAAATACTGAGTAGCCAGACAAAGGGACGAACTATTTTACTCAGTAGATTCATTGGGTAAGCGATGACCATGGCATACTTTTCTGGAATAGCCATACCGATTCTTTTTGGCACTAGTTCTCCAAGTACCAAAGAAAAAAAAGTGATGATAAAAACAACGATTACTACAGACAACTGTTCACTGTATGGTGCTAAAAATGAGATTTGAACAAATATCTGCTTCAGGTAGACTGCAATACTTCCGCCGCTAAAAAAACCTGTTAGAATCCCTATTAAAGTAATTCCTATTTGAACAGTGGATAAAAAATTGTTTGGAGATTCTTTTAAAGCTAAGGCTATTTTAGCTGCAGGGTTATTTTTGTCAGATGCTGCTTGCAGTCGGGCTTTTCTACTGGAGACGATTGCAATTTCTGATGCAGATAATACTCCATTTAGAATAATTAGAGCTAATATAATAAGGACTTCTGTGAGCATGTTTTTTTTATACTTAGGCTAAATGTAGTAAATTTTTAGAAATTTATATGTAAAAAAGATTGAGAGATCTCTTTTGTCAGGGCATTAGCCTTCGTCTATAACATAAAAAGGCTTCTATTTAGAAGCCTTTTTATTATTTTACAATCCACTATCATCTAGCATGAATGTGTTTTTCTTTGTTTTCCATTTTCCGGAAGTAAAATCAGGAAATTCAACAGTTTTATTACCTTGTTTAATTGATTCTGTTGATAATGGGAATACTGCACTCATTGTAACAGAGTCGTAAACATCGAAAGGAGTTTGTTTTCCTTGTTTGGTAGCTTGGATAAAAGAGTTGAAGACAAACCAGTCCATTCCACCGTGACCTGAGCCTGTTGCTAATGTTTCATACTTTTTCCAAATTGGGTGATCGTATTTATCTACCCATTCCTTTGCAGGGTCCCAAGTATGAGGTTTTGATTTCCCTTCAATATGGATACCTTGTGCAACGTCCATCCAGATTCCCTCTGTACCTTGAACACGGAAACCGATTGAGTATGGTCTTGGCAAGTGCGTATCATGTGTTAACATGATAGTCTCTCCATTTTGACACTGAATCATTGTTTGGGTGATATCACCATTTTTATAATTCAATTTTGCATTTGGATGACCTGGAGATTGTTTTTCAACATATGCAGCCAAGCCTCTCGCTTTACTCGAGTAAGACGTCAGGTGTGTAAAACGATTTCCAGCATTAATATTAACGAAAGGAAGAATTGGACCTAAACCGTGCGTCGGATATAAATCACCATCTTGTTCTACGTTATATTTTGTGCGCCATTGTGCCTCAGAAATTGCTTTAGGGCCAAATTCTACACCTTTACCGTAGTAGCTTTTTCCATCATTAAAAAGAACTTCACGTAAATCATGTTGGTAACCACCTTCTAAATGAAGTAATACTCCAAATAATCCTTGGCGGTGCATGTTAAGAACAGCCAATACATCACGACGATATGCCACATTTTCTAAAGTCATGTAAGGTTTCCCTGTTTGTTCAGATGCTTTTACTACATCCCAGTGATCTTGTACTGTTAGTCCTGCAATAACTTCGCAACCTACATATAGGCCTGCCTTCATGGAGTCAATTGCTTGATCTTTGTGAAATTCCCAAGGAGTTGCAATGATTACAGCATCTAACTTTTCTTTACTTAACATTTTCTTGTAAGCATCGATACCGCCAGTGTATTCTTTCGGAAGTTTAATTCCTTTTTTATCAAATTGCTTACGACATTGTGATAAAGATTCTTCTTGTGTATCACAAATTGCAACAACTTCAACATCGTCGCGGTTTAATGCGATAGCAATATGGTTACGGCCTCTAAGTCCTACTCCAATAAATGCTAACCTAACTTTACCATCTTTTGCAAATAAATCTGTACTAGAAAGGATACCCAGTCCAGCAGTTGTAAGTGCTGTAGATTTTATGAAATTTCTTCTGTCCATAATTTTTGTTCTTTTATAATCAGGATATTAAATATCCCTTTTAAGTTATATTGTGAGTTTAGTGTGATATAACTTAATTCGCTATCAAACAAATATATAAAATTGGAAATACAAACTTAATGTGCAAACGTTTGTCTAAAATGAAAAAAAAGAACAAACGTTTGTGTTGATATTTTATTAGCACTTTTCACAACTATTTGGGATATTGCAGTCCAGTTAAAAACTTAATTATTTATAGTTAGTATAATTTTTAATGTCAAATTCGAATCAAATGAATGGTCTGAAAGCAGCAGCAGCGTTTTCTTTAAGTGAAGATATCATAAGTGTGGAAGCTTTTGGTTCAGGACATATCAACGATACATATCGTGTAACAACAAGAAATACCATTGGTAAAACCTTTTTATTACAAAGGATAAATCATCATATTTTTCAAAATGTTGATGGTCTCATGTTAAACATTAAACATGTCACCGATCATTTAAAAACTAAAATTGCGCATTTACCAATTGAAATTCAAGAGTCAAGGGTACTCACTATAATTCCGACTAAATCAAATGATTTATATCATCTTGATGAAGATGGAGATTATTGGCGGATGTTTATTCTTATTGATGGTACCAAAAGCTACGATGTTGTGGAGACGACAACGCAAGCTTCAGAGGGAGGGAAAGCTTTTGGTCAATTTCAATTACAGTTGGCAGATTTAGATGCTACTCAAATTGTTGAAGTATTGCCAAATTTCCATAACATCCAGTTTAGGTTGGATAATTTAAGGAAGGCAATTGCGGCTGATTCACAAGGACGTGTTGAGGGCGTAAAAGATATTTTAGAATTTATCTTCTCTAGAGAGGACCGTATGCGAACAATTCTTGATCTAGCTTCTAAAGGAGATCTTCCTTTACGCATTACTCATAATGATACAAAATTTAATAATGTATTATTGGATCAAAATGATCAGGCGCAGTGTGTGATTGATTTAGATACGGTCATGCCTGGATATGTAGCATATGATTTTGGAGATGCAATTCGTACGATTATTAATCCAGTGGAGGAAGATGAGAAAGACCTGTCTAAGATTGTTTTAAATATTCCTCTTTATGCAGCATACGCAGAAGGATATTTAAATGAAGCTAAAGAGTTTTTAACTGATATTGAGGTGCATTCTTTGTTAGAAGGCGTATTTTTACTGCCATATATGCAAGGTGTACGATTTTTAACAGATTATCTTGAAGGAGATCATTATTTTAAAACAAAGTATGATGATCATAATCTCGTTAGAACCAAAACGCAATTGAAATTGGTTGAAGAGATGGAAAGACAAGAAGAGGAGTTAAAAACTGCCATTAGTTCAGTTTTGCAAGATTAGTAATCAAATAGTAGAGAGCATTGATATTTCAATGCTCTCTTTTTGCTTTAATTTAGTATTATTGTATATGACAAATTCAATCATTATATCATCAATTAATCAGGAAAATAGTGATTTAAAGGGGTACCAATCTTTAAATGAATTATTACGTTCTACATCTTGGAATCATATAAATGTCGCGAACTGGAATGAAGATTACCCATATATTCCTCAAGCTAAGTTTAGGGTAGCGTATGATCAAAAGGCGATAATTATTCAATATGAGATCGAGGAAGAAGTTATTAAGGCACAATATCATGTACACAATGATAATATCTGGGAAGATAGCTGTGTTGAATTCTTCATTTCATTTGATAACAAAGAGCACTATTACAATTTTGAGTTTAATCCTATTGGAGCAGGGTTGATTGGGTATGGCACTAATGTGAAGACTGAGCGCTCGCGATTAACAGAAGAGCAAATTGATCAAGTTGATGTATTTAGTACTATTGAGCGTACTCAAACAGGCTCTAAATGGAGCTTGATTCAGTACATTCCATTTACAGCTTTTACACATAATCAAATTACAAATTCCTTTTTAAAGGAAAATAAGATTTTTGCTAATTTTTATAAATGTGGAGATCATTTACCTCGACCTCACTTTTTATCTTGGAATAAAATAGATCATCCAACTCCTAATTTTCATTTACCTGAATTCTTTGGTGAATTGATTTTTGAATAAGAGTTGGATGACTCTTATTCAAATTATTTGTATAAACTTTCTTTCTTGAATTTCTTAACAAGCAGTGCATATACTAATGCACGGTATTTGTTGCGGTTTGATTTGCCAATTTGAGTAAAAACTTCTTCAATAGCCGCATCTAATTTTGCATCATCTGTAAGGCCTAATTTTTTGATTAAAAAATTGTTTTTTAATCTTTTAATTTCTTCAGGATCAGAAGATGCGATTGTTTCAGCATCTGCTTTGTAAATAGAAGGACCTAACCCTTTTGTAACAGATTCGATAAGAGAGTCTTCTAAGGATAGTTTTAATTTTTTTGCCTCTGCAATATATGCTGAGATTTTTTCATCTAATTTGCTCATAATGTGGTCTTGTTAAATTAAGTAGTTTCTAATTTATGTTTAAATTAAACAATATTCCTTAAATAAGGAATAAATATTATCTTTTTTTATGCTAAAATTGACTATATTTGCAGTAGGAGTAAAGGGTAAAAAATAAATACCTTATTTGGAATATTTGTTACGGAATATTCTTGCAAATAAGGTTTTAATAAATTATCTTTGCACCTCAATTATTGAATATACGTAATCATAAGATAAAAATGAAAAAAGATTTGCATCCTTCAAATTACAGATTAGTTGTGTTTAAAGATATGTCAAATGACTATTCTTTCATCACAAAATCATGTGTTGATACAAAAGAGACAATCACTTGGGAAGATGGTAATGAATATCCAGTTGTAAAATTGGAGATTTCTCATACTTCTCACCCTTTCTATACTGGTAAAATGAAATTGGTTGATACGGCTGGTCGTATTGATAAATTCCGTAGCCGTTATAACAAAAAGTAATTTTTGTTATCCTAAGGGTAGCACAATATTAAAACTCGATAATATCCATTATCGAGTTTTTTTTGTTATTTTTATAGGGTGATAGTTATCTTATTTGATCAGTCAACAGAGTCAAGGTACTTACAATGTTTTAATGGATTAGGGGATCTATTTAACTCTGATTCTTTGTGGCCCTTTACAGAAGTTAAACCTACCGCTTCGTTACGTATTGGAATACTTCCCTTGTTTGAAAAGTGGAAACATGCTTTAGATGCTGTTGTTTTATATGATTGCTTAGACAATTCTTTATCTATCGATGAACAGATTGCATTATCATCTTATGAAGCAGAGGAACTCTACTTTGTGTCTGTAAATGTTATTCCCAATGAATCCTTTCTCGAAAAATTAATTTCGTTGTCGAAGGGCCAGTATCTTAAGTCTGGTAATGATCTACTTGCATTAAGGGCTGATTTTGACGAGCCTTCTAAAGTGAGGGTGGCCCATATACCTTTTGATGAGACCCTCATTCGTGTCCGATTTATAGAAGATCTGTATTTACATGTTGGTACGGAGATTATACGTGATTTTGAGATCTTGACAAAACATTTTTCAGGTGCACTTTATTCTGAGAGCAATACGGTGATTGGTGATCAATTGTATATCGGTAATTTCGTTGAGATGGAATGTGTGACTCTGAATACAAAGACAGGTCCAATTTATATAGAAGAGGGTGCTGTCGTTATGGAAGGGGCTAATTTAAGAGGACCATTGTATATTGGAAAGCATGCTGTTGTTAAGATGGGGACAACGATTTACGGAAATGTTTCAATTGGTGAATGCGCAGTAGTAGGAGGGGAGATCGCGAACTCAAGTATCGGGGATTTTAGTGCAAAAGGGCATTACGGATATTTGGGTTGTTCGGTGATTGGTGATTGGTGTAACCTTGGTGCGGGCACAACAAATTCAAACTTGAAGAATAATTTATCTCCTGTTGAGCTTTATGATTATTTATCGAAAGGATTGCGTGATACAGGATTGATGAAGTGTGGTTTATATATGGGAGACTTCAGTCGATCTGGAATACAGTCAGCTTTTAACACCGGAACTGTTATTGGTACAGGATGTATGTTAGCATTGACGGATTTTTATCCTAAATTTGTTCCGTCATTTACTTGGCTATACGGGGACATAAAGGAAGCTTATCAACTTCAAAAGTTTATTTCTGATTTAGAAGTTGTATTTTTATCAAAAAATAAAAGATTAGACAAGAGACTAATTGAAAGAATTATAGAAATTAATCAATCAACATTTAAAAACTAAAGTATTATGCGTAAGAAAATTGTAGCAGGAAACTGGAAAATGAATTTGGATTATCAGGATGGAGTTAGCTTGTTCTCTGAAGTTGTGAATATGGCTAAAGATGAAATTGTTGGTGACCAACAAGTCGTTGTTTGTAGCCCATTTATTCATTTACATAGTATTGCGCAATTGGCAAAGACGGCTTCTCATGTTGCTGTAGGTGCACAAAATATCCACCAGGCTGAATCTGGAGCTTATACAGGAGAAATTTCTGCAAGTCAAGTTAAATCTGTAGGTGCTGATTATGTTATATTGGGACATTCGGAGCGTAGAGCTTATTTTGGAGAAACAAATGCCTTATTAAGTGAGAAGGTTGATGCTGCGTTAAAGCATGGTTTGTTACCAATTTTCTGTATTGGTGAAACTAAAGAGGAAAGAGAGTCTGGAAAGTTTTTTGATATTATAAAAACACAATTGGCAGAAGGGGTATTTCATCTATCCAAAGAGGAGTTTGCGAAAGTTGTGTTGGCTTATGAGCCAGTTTGGGCTATCGGTACTGGTTTAACAGCTTCTCCAGAGCAAGCTCAAGAAGTTCATGCTTTTATTCGTGCTACTGTAGCGGATCATTATGATCAATCTGTTGCGGATGAGACTAGTATTTTATATGGAGGAAGCTGTAACCCTAAAAATGCAGGTGAATTGTTTGCACAACCTGATATTGATGGTGGATTGATCGGTGGAGCTTCTTTAAAATCAAGAGACTTCTTAGATATCGTTAAAGTTTTTAATAAGTAAAAATCTATTATGAAATATAGTGAGGTAATATTTACGCGAATAGTAGGGGAAGAGTGGCAACAGGATTTGTTTATTGCCGAGCTAGCTGATATAGGTTTTGATACTTTTGAAGATACTGAGACAGGGTTTGCAGCTTTTATTCCAACTGCAAACCTTGATCTTCAGGCATTGGAAACAGTTATTCTTCAACAAGAAGACGGTTTCGAGGTTCGTTATGAAGTGGTGGATATACAAGATCAAAATTGGAATAAGTTATGGGAAAGTAACTTTAGCCCGATTTTAATTGATAATGATTGTTATGTCAGAGCTAATTTTCATCCGGCTAAACCGGAAATTCGTTATGAAATAATAATAGATCCTAAGATGTCGTTTGGTACAGGGCATCACCAGACCACAACTATGATACTTCGTTATATCCTTGAAAATAACTTTCAGAATAAAGAAGTTTTGGATATGGGTTGCGGTACAGGTATATTGGCTATTTTAGCATCACAAAAAGAAGCAAGACATGTATTTGCTGTAGATTTTGATGATGTTTGTATCGCTAGTGTTGAGGAAAATAAGTTACTGAATAACGTTAGTAATATAGAATCAAAATTAGGTTCATATGAAACAATAATAGGTCGGGAATTTGACATCATTTTAGCTAATATAAACCGTAATATATTGTTGGAACAATTTCCGCAGTATAGCAAGTCTCTTCGATTAAATGGAGAGTTGTATATTAGTGGTTTTTTTGATGGGGAAGATTTATCAATTTTGAGAACGAGTGCAGAAGCTGTAGGTTTTGAGTTTGTTTCCAATAAAGTAATGGACAACTGGTGCTCGGCTAAGTTCGTGAAAGTAAAATAATAATATGCGCATACATTTTATTGCGATAGGAGGAAGTATCATGCATAACCTTGCTATTTCTTTGGAAAGGCAGGGGCATCAGGTCTCTGGGTCTGATGATCAGATTGTGGAACCTTCCCGTAGTCATCTCATTGATGCAGGTTTATTGCCTGAGCAACTAGGGTGGTTTGACGAAAAAATTACCGATGATATTGATGCTGTAATTTTAGGAGCTCATGCACTTATCAATAACCCTGAGCTTATAAAAGCGCAGGAGTTAGGGTTAAAGATTTATTCATTTCCCGAATTTATTCAAGAACTTTCTCAAGATAAAACGAGGGTGATCATAGCAGGTAGTTATGGTAAGACTACGATCATGAGTATGATCATGCATGTTTTAAAAACTCTTGAAAGACCTTTTGATTATTTAGTTGGAGCGCAACTTGAAGGTTTTGATAATTTGATCGAAATTACAAAAACAAACAAAATTATATTAATCGAGGGTGATGAAAATGTAGCTTCTAGCTTGAGCAATAAGTCAAAGTTTATGTTTTATAAACCAAATATTGCCTTGATTAGCGGTATAAATTGGAATGAATATAGTACGACAATAACTTTCGATAACTATTTAAAACAGTTTGAAGACTTTATTAATACGATAGAGTCTAAGGGAACTCTGATTTATAACAAAGAAGATAAATATCTGCAAAAGATTATAACAGATACTAAATCTTGTAAAATTAATCGGCATGGATATCAGATTCCTGAATATGCTATTAATAAAGGTACCACATATATTAAGTCTGTAAAAGGTGATATTCCTTTGCAGGTATTTGGGAAGCATAACCTTTCAAACATTGCTGGGGCATATACGGTTTGTGAGTGGCTTGGTATTAAGAAGGAGGATTTCTTTGACGCCATAAAAACTTTTAAGAGTTCAATTCGTTATCTGGAATTTGTAGCAAGTTTCGAGGGATCTGTTGTTTATCAGGATTTTGCTCATACTCCTAAGAAACTGAAAGCAAGTATTCATGCTATTAAAGAGCAATTTCCAAGTCAAAAGTTGGTTGCAATAATTGAATTAAACGCTTATGACAGTTTGGATGAGAAATTTGTCAGTCAATATAAAGATACGATGAATGAAGCGGATCTTCCGGTTGTTTTTATAAATATGGAATCAATTAAGGAGGTAAATAAGTGTACTACACATCTGTTGGAAGACATCCGAAACGCGTTCAATCGATCAGACGTGGACATTGTGACGAATTTAGGTGATCTCTACGATTTCCTTGAGAATTTTAAATCAAAAGGCAATAATTTATTGCTGATGAGTTCTGGCAATTACAGTGGGGTTAATTTGACCGAGCTGGCGGATCATTTTTTTAAGAATTATTAATAAAATTGCCTTAACACTTTGAATAAAAGATTTTTTATTTTATATTTGTTTTGTAAATAAAAAAATCTACCAAATGAATGCACTAGGAAAAAAAATTAGACTACTGAGACACCAAAAAGGGTGGAGCCAAGAGGATGTTGCAAAGAGATTAGATATCTCAATTCCAGCTTTTTCAAAAATTGAAACAGGAATTACAGATGTTAACCTTTCTCGCTTAAATCAAATTTCGAAATTATTTAATTTGTCAGTAGTTCAGCTTTTATCAACTTCCGATATGGAAGAGGATAAAGAAGCTATCAATGAATTGGCAGAATTAACTAAAAAATTGCAATCCCGTGAAACTGAAGTTATCGAGTTGCAAAAGAAAGTTATTGATCTTTACGAGCAATTGCATAAGAAATAGGTTTTATTCAATTTTGGGAATGAATAAAATAAAGGCTTGCAGATATTAATCTGCAAGCCTTCTTACTTTTTGACTGACAACGTAAGTTGTTTTCTATAGATCTTTGTGATTGATTTGGATTAAAATTCGTCTTCGTCTCCGAAATCGTCAAATTCTCCAATAGAGTCAATGTCTTCTAAATTAAAGTCATCTTCTAAGATATCATCAGAATCATCATCAGGTCCATTAAATGAACCAAATTTATCATCTTCTACATTCATAGATTCACTTTTCATCATTGCCGTGTTCATAAAATTATATTTTTTTTTGCTTATTTAATAATGTAAAATTATATAACAAAATTCGAACTTTAAACTTTTTTTGAAAAAAAATAATCAATCTAAAAGATTGATTATTAGTGTTATTCGGTGATTTGTAAATGCGGAGCAAAATTACTAATGTCGTTATTCGACGACCTCACCAATTTCATTGTCTACAGAAACGATATCTTTAAGTTGTGGTAGGTCTCTTACACCATTAATGCCGAAGTGGTTCATAAATTGAGCACTTGTGCTGTACAGCAGAGGTTTTCCTATTGAATCTGACTTCCCAGCAATCTGAATTAGTTTTTTTTCTAAAAGTCGTTGAACGGAGTAGTCACAGCTCACCCCTCTTATCTGTTCGATTTCTAGCTTTGTAATAGGTTGTCTATATGCAATGATTGCTAAAGTTTCCAATGCCGCCTGACTTAACTTTTTCTTGTCCCGATGCAACTGTAATTGATTGATCGTTTCATGGTAAGTTGATTTTGTCAAAAATTGGTAGCTGTTATTAATCACTTTTAATTCCAACACTTCATCTTCACTTTGATGCTTAATGATGATCTTATCTATTAAATTTTGCAATTCATCTTTTGAAATTTCGATCGCTAAAGCTTCTTGCAATACATGTTTGATATCTTGCGACGTAATGCCGTCTTCCGAAGCATATATAATTGCTTCTATGTTACGAATAATATCCTTCACTGATTTTAGTAATTGATGACTTGTTCTACCATATGTTCAGGAAGCTCGCGGAACTCATAACGCTGCGTTCTCAGTTGGGGTTCAAATCCAGCTTCTTTGATCGCTTGTTGAATAGATTTTGCTGTAAATCTATGCGGAGCTCCAGCAGCGGATACTACATTTTCCTCGATCATGATGGAACCAAAATCATTAGCACCGGCGTGTAGGCATAATTGAGCAGTTCGTTTACCTACGGTCAACCAAGAAGCTTGAATGTTTTTAATATTTGGAAGCATGATTCTGCTTAAAGCAATCATACGGATATATTCTTCCCCGGTTACGTCATTTGTAATGCCTCTGAGCCTTTTTAGTAAAGTACCATCATCTTGAAATGGCCAAGGAATAAATGCTACAAAACCGAAGTGGTTTTCAGGCTTTTCAGTTTGAACTTGTCTAATCCAGACAAGATGCTCGAAACGTTCTTCAATTGTTTCGATATGACCAAACATCATTGTTGCTGAGGTTGGGAGATCAATTTGATGTGCTGCACGCATTACATCTAACCATTCTTTACCGCCACATTTCCCTTTTGATATAAGGCGTCGTACACGATCATTTAAGATTTCTGCACCAGCTCCTGGTAATGAATCTAATCCGGATTCCTTTAGGGCTTTTAATACTTCAATATGAGATAGATTCTCTAGTTTAGCAACATGGGCAATTTCTGGAGGACCTAAAGCATGGAGTTTTAATGTTGGATAGAGCTCCTTTAATTGTTTAAAAATAGTCGCATAAAATTCTAAACCAAGATCCGGGTGATGTCCCCCCTGTAACAATAATTGATCTCCCCCGTACATAAAGGTTTCCTCAATCTTCTGTTTGTATGTTTCAAGATCTGTGATGTAACTATCTTCATGGCCAGGTCTGCGAAAGAAATTACAGAATTTGCAGTTTGCAATACAAACATTTGTGGTATTTACATTACGATCGATTTGCCAAGTTACCTTTCCATGAGGTACTTGTATTTTACGTAATTCATTTGCAACATAGCTTAGATCAGCTGTGGCTGCATTATGATATAAATATATGCCTTCTTCTTTGGTTAAGAACTCAAATTTTAAGGCTTTTTCTAATAAATTGCTTACATTCATTAAGAACAAATATAAGGACCTTTTACTTTATATTTATTGATTGTCTGTAAGTTTTCATTAATACTCATACGAAATGTTTGAAGTAGCTGATCATTAATTAAGCAATGTTTTTTAGTGTAATAGCTTTCTGCTTGTTTTCATATTGAAAGCGAATGTTTACTTAGGTTAAATAATAATTGTTTGGCTGTTTCCTTCATGCTCATTTATGACCATGAGGGAAATAAGTAAAACCAGTATTATGTCTCAATTTTCGTAGTTTTACAGGGATGGAATTTTTTAAGAGAATATTTATTGTTTTAATTTTAGTTATTAATATTTATAATGTTAATGCCCAGGTGTTTAGTGATGTTTACGCTAAATTGCAGCAATCTCAAATACTTAACGATCATTTTTTTGGATTTTCCTTATACGATTTAGACAGTAATCGTTATGTTGTTGATATTAATGGTCACAAGCATTTTACACCGGCTTCTAATACTAAGGTTTTTACACTTTATACAGCTCTAGAAATGCTTGGTGATTCAATTCCTGGGTTACAGTATGTTGAAAAAGGTGATTCGCTCTTATTTTGGGGAACAGGTGATCCGACTTTTTTACACAGTAAAATGGATTCACATGTTGTCTACAACTTTTTAAAGAAGACAGAAAAAAAGCTGTTCTTTATTCCAACTCCTATGCAGAATCGTTTTTTTGCTGCAGGTTGGACAATGGATGATTTTGATTCTTATTATCAACCCGAAATTGCAACATTTCCAATTTATGGAAATGTCGTTACTTTTAGGGAGAATTCGAACAATGGTCTGAAGCTTGTTCCATACTTGTTTCAGGAGAAGTTAACGATTGATCCTTCTTTAGATAAAGGTAAGTTTACATTAAGTAGATCATTTGTTGAAAATCAATTCTTACAATCTCGGGAAAAGGTACCTTCCAACTATGTTAACGAAATTCCTTTTAAATATTCGGATACTTTAGCCATTAGATTATTATCAGACACTTTAAATAAATCTATTCAGATCATTGAATATAGTAAACCAACTGAGGTAAAAACTCTTTACTCTAATGCTACCCGGTATGTTTTACGTGAAATGATGTTACCTAGTGACAATTACCTAGCTGAGCAAATTCTCATGATGATATCACTACAGAAATTTAAGATGTTTGATACTTATTTAGTCCGCAACTGGATGAAGGATCATTATTTTAAATATTACTCGGATGAAATTGTATTACATGATGGATCTGGGCTCTCTTCTTATAATAAGATAACGCCACAAAACATGATTGATGTTTTAGTGGCTATAAAAAATAAGCTTCCAGATGAATCTCAACGATTTAAACTTTTTTCTACAGGTGGCGTTGATGGTACATTAAAACGTTCATACAGTACTGACCGTGGTGTTCCATTTGTGTTTGCTAAAACAGGAACCATTACATCAGTTTACTGTCAAAGTGGATACTTAATAACCCGGTCTGGAAAAAAACTTGCTTTTTCTTTTTTAAATAATAATTTTATTGATGAAAGAAGCGCGATTATTAGAAAGGAAATGGTTAATATCATGACTTATATCAGGCAGAATTATTAATATTTCAGTTTATACTGCTTAATTATTATTTTTATCGACTAAACCTTCAGTATGTCTGTTATTAAAAAAGATAATAAAAAATTAATTCGTTCTTGGGCCATGTTTGATTGGGCTAATTCGGCCTACAATCTGGTTATTACATCAACGATTTTTCCTGTTTACTATACAACAATCACCAATACAAAAGAACATGGTGATGTGGTTAAGTTCTTTGGGTTTGAATTTGTTAATACGGCATTATCAAATTTTGCTTTAGCATTTGCTTATTTGGTCATGGCATTGACTTTACCTTTTATTTCTTCGTACGCAGATGCAAATGGCAAGAAGAAACAAATTATGAAGTTTTTTACTACTGCTGGAGCAGTCGCATGTATGGGACTCTTTTTCTTTAAGCTGGAAACTTTGGAAGTTGGTATTATTTGTTTTGTGATTGCGGCGATGGGGTATATAGGCGGTGTTCTATTTAACAATTCTTATCTTCCTCTTATCGCTTCTGTGGAACAGCAAGATAAGGTGAGTGCACAAGGTTTTTCCTATGGTTATGTGGGCTGTGTTACCTTACAGATTTTATGTTTTATCATTGTATTGAAACCTGATTGGTTTGGAATTACTGATCCTTCTTTACCGGCAAGGGTTTCCTTTTTAATGGTTGGAATTTGGTGGTTGGGATTTTCTCTTATTCCTTTCAAATATCTTCCTAACATTCCGGCTACCCGAAAAGGTGAGGGTTTGTCATTAATTAACAAGGTAAAAGCAGAAATTTCTTCAGTTTGGGGGCATATTCAGCAGATAGAGGAGATCAAAAAATTTCTTCCCGCATTTTTCTTTTACAGTATAGGGGTACAGACATTAATGATTGTCGCATCGGCATTTGGAGAGAAGGTATTGCATTTGGGCGCGACTAAATTAATTGGTACTATTTTATTGATTCAACTTGTTGCAATTGCAGGTGCATTTATTATGTCGTCTATTTCAGCTCGTATTGGAAATGTTCGAGTGTTGATGTTAGTTGTGGTTATTTGGATCAGTATCTGCATTTCTGCTTATTTTTTAACAACCGAAATTCAATTTTATATATTGGCAGCTTTGGTTGGATTGGTAATGGGAGGAATTCAATCGCTTTCAAGATCGACATTTTCTAAATTAATTCCTGAAGGTATACAGGATACAACGGCTTTTTTCTCTTTTTATGATGTTACAGAGAAATTAGCAATTGTGGTGGGTTTGTTTTCGTTTGCGCTGATTGAACAAATGACACATAATATTAGATATTCGGCATTATCCTTATCTTTATTTTTTGTAATTGGATTGTTACTGCTCGCTCGTCTGTTGCGGTTCAATAAATCCTAAATTTAAATTTTAGAATATTAACATATGAAAGTTGAACTTTTTGTTCCTTGCTTTATAGATCAGTTGTATCCGGAAACGGCTTTTAATACTATTCGACTGTTAGAGAAAGCAGGATGTGAAGTTACTTATAACGCAGAACAAACATGTTGTGGTCAACCTGCTTATAATGCCGGTTTTTGGGATGAGGCAACAGTTGTTGGGCAAAAATTTTTAAAAGATTTTAGTGCAGATCATTATATAGTTGCGCCATCTGCATCATGTACCGGAATGGTGAAGCATAGTTATAATGATTTATTCACGGGCTCTATTGAGCAGTCACACTGTCGTTCGATACAGAAAAATATATTTGAAATTTCTGATTTTTTAGTAAATGTCGTTAAGAAGGATTATTTTGGTGCTGAGTTAGAGGGGATTGCTGTTTATCATGATGCATGTTCAGCATTACGAGAGTGTAAAATCAAAGATGAACCGCGGCATTTATTAAGTAAAGTTCTTGGTCTAGAAATGGTAGAAGTAAAGGATAGTGAAGTTTGCTGTGGTTTTGGTGGGACATTTTCAGTAAAATTTGAAGGAATCTCTTCTGCTATGGCAGAGCAAAAAGTAAAAAATGCCATGGATATGCATGCTGATTACATTATTTCGACAGATGCCTCATGCTTACTTCAGTTACAAGCATATATCGATCAATATCGATTACCAATAAAAACTATTCACCTGGTTGATGTTTTAACAGCTGGTTGGGGTAATATTTAAAAATAAAGAACTTAAACTAAATACTATAATTATGAATTCAAGAAGAGATTTTCTCAAAAATTTGGGTTTAACGGCTGCCGGAGTGGCCTTAATGCCGAGCTTAGATTTGCTGGCAGCACCTAAAAACTGGTTCGATATTTCATTAGCTGAGTGGTCATTGCACAAAACATTATTTAAGGGAGATCTTAAAAATATCGATTTTCCTGAATTAGCGGCAAAAAAATTCGGAATTTATGGAGTTGAATACGTGAATGCTTTTTTTAAGGATAAAGCACAAGATATGACGTATTTGAAAGATCTTAATAATCGCGCTAAAGACAATGGTGTTCGTAACGTTTTGATTATGATCGATGGCGAGGGTAATTTAGGGGATGAAGATGCTACTAAACGTAAGCAAGCTGTTGAGAATCACTATAAATGGATTGATGCGGCAAACTTTTTGGGATGTCACGCAGTACGTGTAAATGCCGCTGGTAAAGGTACTCCAGAAGAAGTTAAAAAAGCTGTAGTAGAAAGTTTATCTACTTTGGCTGATTATCGTAAAAAATCAAAAATAAGTGTTATCGTTGAAAATCATGGTGGTATTTCATCACATGGCGATTGGTTAGCAGATACTTTAAAAACTGTAGGTAAAAAGAATTGTGGAAGTTTACCTGATTTGGGTAATTTTTATGAGTATGATCGTTATCAAGGTGTTCAGGATTTAATGCCGTATGCCAAAGGGGTGAGTGCTAAAACACATGATTTTGATGCAAATGGTAATGAAACTCAAATTGATTACGCACGCATGCTTAAAATAGTAAAAGATGCTAAATTTAAAGGTTATATCGGTATCGAATACGAAGGAAGCAATATCAGTGAAGAAGCAGGTATTTTTGCTTCAAAAAAATTATTGGAGCGTTTACGTCCAACAATTTAATACTTAAGTATAATAGCGTACAAAACTTTTAGATAGCTGAAACCCTTTATTTATGCAAATGCATAAATAAAGGTTTTTTTGTTGAATTTAAATCTCTATTAGACTTATCTGTGGGAATGATTATTTTTCTAAGCTGTGAAGAAACTGCGTGTCATTGTATTACTTTAAGACCATTTAGTACCTGTCTCATGTCGCTAGCATGTTGAAGTATGACTTTTAAATGCTTAAGATAAGGCAAAAACAGTTTTATGAAAAATTCGATTGTTTATACGGCAACTGAATTAAATTAGTATTTTGCAACTCCTTATTTAAAGAAAAACAAATATTAAAACAAACCAAAAATATGAGTCAGGTAAAAGATGATGCTCTTGCCACGCATTTGCATCAGCTGCAAGTAGAAGACATTTTAGTAAAAGGTCATCCAGCGGGTTTATTTGTTTTATTTTTTACTGAAATGTGGGAACGTTTCAGTTATTACGGTATGCGCGCTTTGCTGACAATTTTCTTAATTAGTGAAATTTCAAGTGGGGGATGGGGATGGACGAATGCTGAAGCGATGAAGCTGTATGGTCTTTATACTGGTTTTGTGTTTTTAACTCCGCTCATCGGAGGAGTAATTGCTGATCGCCTGCTTGGATATAAAAATGCAATTTTAATTGGTGCCTTAACGATGACCATAGGTCACGCTTCCATGGCGTTGGAAGGAATAAATTCTAATTTTTTCTTTCTAGGATTAGTACTTATGATTTTAGGTAATGGAATGTTTAAACCCAATATTGCTTCGATGGTTGGAAAATTATATCCCGGTTCTAGTAGTAAGAAAGATGCCGGTTACACTATTTTTTATATGGGTATCAACGGTGGTGCATTTTTGGGTATGATGTTATGCGGTTATATCGGGGAGAAAGTTGGTTGGCACTTTGGTTTTGGCTTAGCAGGTGTTTTCATGTTCTTGGGTATGTTGCAATTTTATTTTGCTCAAAAGATATTTGGAATTATAGGCGATTCGCCCCAATTGCAACAAGTTGATCAGGTAAAAGAAATAGATGATCCTAATGAGTTAAAAACACCTGCACATGTAACCCGTGACCGATTAATTGTTATCGGTATTTTTATGTTTGCGAGTATTATTTTTCATTTAGCTTTCGAGCAAGCTGGAGGATCAATGACAATTTTTGCAAAGAATTACACTCAACGTGTTCTCGAGGGAAATACTGCGGTTATTTTTAAATGGGTCGATGCGGCTTTGACGGTATTTCCAATACTCGTCGTTTCCGCCGTTTTATTTGCTTTAGCAAAAAAGATCTGGTCCAAGTATCCACTTATTGTCATATGTTCGGCACTTTCATTTTTAATTATCTGGATACTTTGCGGTTGGAAATTATTTAGGGAATTCAATTCGTTGAGTTCTGAAGTTACTGTCTCTTGGTTTCCAATGCTAAACTCGTTTTTTATCATCACTTTAGCGACCTCTTTTAGTCGTATCTGGGAAAGAGTTTGGAATCCTTCGGGGCCTATAAAGCTTGCTTTAGGTTTAGCAATTGTTGGTTTAAGTTTTGCAGCGTTGGCCTATGGCAGTTTAGCTATCCCTCAAGGGGCTAAAACAGCTTCAGTGAGTATGATCTGGTTGGTATTGGCTTATTTTCTTCAGACAGTTGGAGAGCTCTGTTTATCACCAGTTGGTCTTTCTTATGTAAGTAAATTATCGCCTCAGAAAGTCATTGGTCTTCTATTTGGTATCTGGTATTGCGGAAATGCGATTGCCAATTTTATAGGAGGTTTTATAGGTTCTTACATAGATGATATTACGGCAACACACTCTATGTCTTATTTCTTTGGTATGTTTACCGTTGTTTCTTTTATATTTGCCTTAATATTGGTTTTGTGTAGTTCGGGGATTAAGAAAATGATGCACGGTATTCATTAATCCATAACTTTTTGTTAATTTGCTAAAATTTTAAACTTAGATAACCCTATTAATATATTATATGTATCAAGAAAGAGATGAAGCTCTTGTTATCCATTTGAAAAAACAAGGTGTGGACGATAAGATGGTAATTGGACATCCTGCGGGATTATTTGTCCTATTTTTTACCGAAATGTGGGAACGTTTTAGTTATTATGGCATGCGTGCTTTACTGACATTATTCTTAATCAGTTCTCTTGCTGATGAAGGATGGGGATGGAGTAATGAGGAAGCCATGAAGCTTTATGGACTTTATACTGGTTTGGTTTATTTGACACCATTAATTGGTGGAATGATAGCTGATAAGTTGACTGGATTTAAAAAAGCAATTTTAATTGGTGCATTGATTATGACCATGGGCCATTTATCTATGGCTTTTGAAGGGATAAACCAAAATTTCTTTTACGTTGGCCTTGGTTTAATGATTCTTGGTAATGGTATGTTCAAACCAAATATTTCCTCCATGGTTGGAAATCTTTATCCAGATGCTAGTGCTAAGAAAGATGCGGGATACACGATATTCTATATGGGTATTAATGCGGGATCTTTTCTTGGTATGTTACTCTGTGGTTATATTGGAGAGAAGGTTGGCTGGCACTACGGATTTGGTTTAGCTGGTGTTTTTATGTTTTTTGGAATGTTGCAATTCTACTTTGCCCAGAAGATTTTTGGTGTCATTGGTGAGTCTCCAAAAGCTACCAAAGCTTTTCATGACCAAAAGATAAAAAATCACGAAGAAGAACCTGAAGAAGTGATTCCTGCTCATGTTGTAAGAGACCGATTGATCGTAATTGCTATATTAATGATTGCGAGTATCGTTTTCTTTTTAGCATTTGAACAAGCGGGTGGATCAATGTCTATTTTTGCTAAGGATTATACACAACGTGTTCTTTCGGGAAACACAGCTACTACTTTTAAATGGATAGATACCATTTTAACCATTGCACCGATGGTTATTGTTAGTGTTGTCTTGTTTGCATTAGCAAAACGTATCTATAAGCAATACCCATTAACTATTATATTTACAGGAATTTCATTTGCAGTTATCTGGTGTTTAGGTTTATGGAAAGTTTTTAGAGAATTTGGCGCTACAGAAACAGAAGTAGCTGCTTCATGGTTCCAAATCTTGAATGCTTTTTTTATCATTTCATTAGCAAATTCATTTAGTAAGTTTTGGGAAAAGGTATGGAATCCATCAGGTCCAGTGAAATTTGCGTTAGGACTTGCTTTGGTAGGTGTCGGTTTTGCCGCTTTAGCTTACGGAGCGAGTGAAATACCTCAGGGAGCTAAGACTGCAACTGTGAGTATGATCTGGTTGATTATTGCTTATTTCTTTCACTCTACAGGAGAATTATGCTTATCGCCAGTTGGTCTATCTTATGTAAGTAAGCTATCTCCTAAGAAATTATTAGGTCTATTGTTTGGATTTTGGTTCTGTGCATCTGCAATCGCTAATTTTATAGGTGGTTACTTAGGTTCATATATTGATAAAATTACTGCTGAACATTCTATGTCATACTTCTTTATGATTTTTGCCATTGTTCCAGCAGCTACAGCTTTAATTTTATTAATTCTAAACCCAGTGTTAAAGAAAATGATGCACGGTATCAATTAATCTGTGCTCATTATATAATATTTAGAAGAGGCGTTTCAGTAGAGACGTCTCTTTTTGTTTTTAAATGATGCCTTATAATAGAGATAATACAATTATTCAGTAAAAAATGCGATTGTTTTTTGTTTCTTTGTAGACTGTTAATACATTTTTTTAATACGCATAAATAGATTTAAATTATTGATATGAGTCAAGCATCTAAGGCTTCATTTTCAGGAGGGACGACTTCTGATTTTTATAAATCAAATGTTTTAGGACAACGATCGGGATTATTTGTCCTATTCTTTACCGAAATGTGGGAACGATTTTCGTTCTACGGTATGCGGGTATTGTTGATCCAGTTTTTGACTGCTGCAGTTCTAAAAGGAGGCTGGGCATGGAGTGCAGAACAAGCCGGTGCATTATACGGTACATATGCGATGATGCTGTATTTAACTCCAATTTTGGGTGGTATTATTGCCGACAAATATATTGGATCACGTAAAGCTGTAATTATTGGATCTATTATCATGACAATCGGTCATGCTTCAATGGCATTTGATACACAGATGATGTTTTTTATTGGTTTAGCCTGTTTGGTGATCGGTACAGGTTTCTTTAAGCCTAATATGCCATCTATATTAGGTGAAATGTATAAGGATCTACCTGAAAAGAAAGATGGCGCTTATACGATCTTTTATATGGGGGTCAATGCAGGGGCATTTTTTGGTATGATGCTTTGTGGTTATATTGCTGAAACACAAGGATGGCACTGGGGTTTTGGTTTAGCCGGAATTTTTATGCTTTTAGGGACATTACAATTTGTGTTTGCTAAACCTTTGATGGGTAATCTAGGGATATTAGGTAAAGCGAAAGACTTAAGTGCTGAAGATAAATTGTTAGAAGATGCTGACAAAAGAAATCCTTTTACTTCTCTTGATTACATCTTAATAGCTATTATCTCGATCATAGGATTTTTATATGCTTTTAATGATCCATTGTCTAAAAATGGTATTATAGATATGTTTAGTGCATTGGACTTACCTTTCCTGAGAGGTCAATACCTGATGATCTTTATTGCTTTAGTTCTTTTCATCTATTTAATTGCATCTCGTATAGGACGATATGATAAAGTTGTAAGGGATAGAATGATAGCTGTGGTATTTCTAGCATTCTTTTTAATATTCTTCTTTATGAGTTTTGAGCAGGGAGCTACTTCATTGGTTATAGTTGCTCGGGATTATATCGATAGAAGTTTAACTGGTGCTGCTTTGACTACTTTTAATATTGTAAATGCGTTATTAACGATTGTTCCTTTGGGACTTATATCTTGGGTATTAATCAAGTTAGCAAAAGCGACATGGAATAAAATTGCTTTATCTAATATCATTTTGATTATTTGTTTTGTACTTATTTGGGGTGCAGCAATCTGGATGTTGAAAAATGAGTTTTCTAAAGAAGCTTCGGAGATTACTGTTTCTTGGTTCTCAACATTAAATTCCTTTTTTATTATTGCTTTAGCTTCAACGGTTTCTAAACTATGGGAGTCTAAGTATAATCCTTCTGCCGCGATGAAATATGGTTACGGTTTAATTTTAGTAGCGATTGGATTTTTGGTCATTGGTTTAGGCTCATGGGGAATTGGTGAAGGTGTTAAAATCTCCATGATTTTTCTAATTCTTACTTATTTATTCCACACTTTGGGTGAGTTATTTATCTCTCCGGTAGGTCTTTCTTATGTTTCGAAACTTGTACCGGGCCGTATGCTGGCTTTTATGTTTGGTATCTGGTATTTAGCTATTGCGATTGCGCAAAAAGTTGCTGCCGTATTAGGTGGACAAGTGGAGACTATTCAGCAGGAATATTCCTTAAGTCACTTCTTCTTTTTGTTTACTGCTATTCCAGCAGCAGCAGGTTTGTTAGTAATGGTATTTAATCCCATTATTAAAAAATTGATGCACGGTGTTAAATAATGAAATCTGATAGAGCTTCCTAAAAAGGAAGCTCTTTTTAATAATAATCGAAATGTCAAAACAAGGACAACAAACATTAGAACAGGTTCAACATTTTGAAGGAAAATATCCAAAACAGATTTGGAGTTTATTTTTCTCGGAAATGTGGGAACGCTTTTGCTTTTACGGTATGCGGGGTATGCTGGTTTTCTTTATGATCACGCAGCTTAATTTTGCAGAAAAGGAAGCAAATTTGCAATACGGAGCGACTCAGGCTTTTGTATATGCTTTTACTTTTATCGGTGGTTTATTTGCTGATAAAATATTAGGATTTAGAAAATCTCTTTTTTGGGGTGGTACTTTGATGATTGTAGGTAGTGCATTATTAGCAACAGATCCACATCAATTTTTCTTCTTCGGATTAGCATTTATCATTATCGGGACGGGTTTTTTTAAGCCAAATATTTCAACAATGGTTGGTGAATTATATCGCTCGGATGATAATCGAAGAGATGCGGGATTTTCATTATTCTATGCTGGGATTAACTTAGGTGCATTCCTAGGTGGGTACATTTGTGTTGCAATTGGAAAGGGGTATATGCTAGCTTCAGTAATTGATGAGGCACATCGTTGGAATGTTGCTTTTGGTCTAGCTGCTATCGGTATGCTGATCAGTCTCATTAATTTTCATTTTACCAAGTTTCACTTAGGACCTATCGGTTTAAAGCCAGGACATCCAGATGCTATTGTTAAAGTTAAGGCATTACCTAAGTGGGCAGAATATGCTGTTTATCTAGCGACTTTATTATTAATACCGTTAGTGCAGGTGATGGTTTCTAAAACGGAGTATACGGATATTTTTATGTACCTAATCGGTCCATTGACATTAATATACTTGTTCTATGAAATGACAAAATTGAATAGGGTCGAAAGAAATAAATTGATTGCCGCTTTGGTCTTTATCTTATTTTCTATCATTTTTTGGGGAATTTACGAACAGAGTGGTGGTTCATTGAGCATTTTTGCAGCAAAGAATTTGAATGACTCCATGTTAGGTGGATTATTTCATTTAGATCCTAATGGCGTTAATAATTCGGGAGGAGCATTTTTCATTATTATTTTGGCTCCAATTTTTGGACTATTATGGATTTGGCTGTCGAAAAGAAAGATGGAACCGAATACCATTATTAAATTTGGTTTAGGATTTATTTTTCTAGGTTTAGGTTATTACGTATTATTTGGAACTAAATTTTTCGCACAGGATGGAATCGCATCTTTAGATATCTTTACGTTAGCGCTTTTAGTGATCACTGTTGGTGAATTGTGTTTATCGCCTATTGGTTTATCTATTATGACTAAACTGTCGCCAGGGAAGCTGCAGGGCATTATGATGGGGATGTGGTTTTTAGCTAGTGCTTATGGTCAATATGTAGCGGGTTTAATAGGAGCTAGTATGGCTGAAGCTCGAGAAGGTGATTCTTTGGCGGATAAATTAATCACATATACGGATAGCTATAAGCAACTGGGGGTTTATTCATTAATAGCCGGGGTGGTTTTAATTGCTTTATCACCATTGGTGAAGAAATTAATGGGGGGAGTGAAATAATCTACTTCTCCATAATTTTGTGAAATAATAAAAAAGCTCGATAATTTATTATCGAGCTTTTTTATTATTTCTGATCGTAGATCCATTTAAACTTATATTCCGTTTCTGGAACCTTCATTCTGTCTGCTAATCTAAGTAAGCGATCTGGTAATCTCATTAGATAATCTCTCGCTTTTTCTCCTTTTTCATTTAAACCGGTCACTTGATCAATTTTCCAATCAGCATTTAATTCTTTTAATATATCAACATAATCAATTGCTGTATAGATATTGAGACGTTGTGCTGCATCAGAAAAGTGCGCAAATGCTTCCCCTTGTGGTTCTCCAGACTCTCTTAAGAATTGAGCAGGCATAACAATTTTCTTACGCATCATATCTTCAAAAGCAATCATTACTTCACTAGGGTCAACGACTAATGCATGGGATATAAATGACATATATGCTTTGGCATGACGTGCTTCATCTGAAGCAATAACACCGCACATTTTTGCTAATAATTTATCACCGCTTTTTTTGGAGAGACCTGCGACGCGGCGGTGAGAAACATTGGTTGCTAATTCTTGGAAAGATGTGTAAATAAAGTTACGGTAAGGGTCTGCCCCGGTACCAATATCAAAACCATCTTTTATTAAATATTGTGTTGAGATCTCGAATTGACGCATATCAATTCTTCCTGATAAATATAGATACTTGTTCAGAAGATCACCATGACGATTTTCTTCAGCAGTCCAAGCACGTACCCATCTCATCCAGCCACCTTGTTCATTTTTCTCTACATCCTCAACCATGGTTAACCACGATTCGTATGTAGGTAACGCTTCTTCTGTAATCGTATCACCAACTAATACAGCAACTAAATCATATGGAAGTTCTCTTGCACTCTCTTGTAAATCTCTAATTTCTTCAAAAAATGTATCTCTAGAAGCATCTGGTAGAAAATCTGCAGGTTGCCACATTTCGTCTACAGGCTTTAAATAATCGCTCATCTCGTTAAGCATGAACGGTTCCAAATAGCTCATAACTTCTTTTCGTGAGCCTTCGGGTAAATTTAGAGGTAATTCTTGCATATCAATACAAAGATAATTAAATAGGTTCAATATTAATTGTATTAGAAAAAAGATTATACGTTTATGTGATAAAAATCAAGTATAGAGGTGGATTAAAAAATTGTGACAAATGTACCGCTATATTTAAAAAGTAGATAACGAAGACATTTTTTCGCTAAAATACTGTTAACTTTGCTCATATCATGGAGCAAAACAAATTGAAAGATTTCGATGTAAGTAAGATAAGAGCAGACTTTCCAATACTTAAAAGGGAAGTCAATGGAAAGCCTTTAGTTTATTTAGATAATGGAGCGACGACTCAAAAGCCGCAGTCTGTTATTGACGCAATAACTCATTATTATTCAGATATGAATAGTAATGTTCACCGAGGAGTTCATTATTTAAGTCAAATTTCCACGGACGCTTTTGAAGTGACTAGAAGGAATATTCAGTCTTTTATAAATGCTAAGCATGAGCATGAAGTCATTATCACTACAGGTACTACCCATAGTATTAATATAATTGCGACTTGTTTTGGTAAAGCGAATATTGGTTCTGGTGATGAGATCATTATTTCTGCAATGGAGCATCATTCGAACATAGTTCCTTGGCAGATGATCTGTGAAGAGAAAGGTGCTATTTTAAAGGTTATTCCTATGAATGAGCAGGGGGAACTGGATATCGAAGCTTATAAAGGGTTGTTCTCTGAAAAAACTAAGATTGCTTCTTTTACTTATGTTTCAAATTCATTAGGTACGATCAATCCTATTAAAGAGATGATTGCTATAGCACATGAACATCATGTTCCTGTTTTATTAGATGCAGCTCAAGCTATTCAACATATAAAAATTGATGTACAAGATCTAGATGTCGATTTTCTTGCTTTTTCTGGACATAAAATGTATGGCCCTACGGGTATTGGAGTTTTATATGGAAAAGAGGATGCTTTGAATGCTATCCCTCCTTACCAGGGTGGGGGAGATATGATTAAAGAAGTGACTTTTGAGAAGACAACGTATAATGAATTACCATTTAAGTTTGAGGCGGGGACACCAAATATTGAAGCAGGTATTTGTTTAAATGCTGCTATTGAGTACATTAATGCTATCGGTATTGATGAGATTGCTTCTTATGAGGAAGAATTATTGACTTACGCACAAGAGCAATTGGAAACTGTACCAGGAATCCGTTTTATTGGTACAGCGGCTCATAAGAGTTCGGTAATCTCTTTTCTGATTGATGGTACTCACCCTTATGATGTTGGGGTTATTTTAGATAAGTTAGGAATTGCAGTTCGTACAGGACATCATTGTGCGCAGCCGGTTATGGACAAATTCGGTATTCCAGGTACAATAAGGGCTTCATTTGCCTTGTACAATACGAAACAAGAGGTGGATACTTTAGTTGCTGGTCTAAAGAGGGCTGCAAATATGTTAGTTTAAAAAATATAAATAGTAATGACTATTAACGAAATACAAGATGAGTTAATTGAGGATTTTTCTTTTTTTACAGATTGGATGGAGAAATATGAATATATCATTCAATTAGGAAAGGAAGTTCCATTAATAAGTGAAGAACATAAAAAAGATGATTACATCATTAAAGGATGCCAATCGAAAGTTTGGTTATTTCCTGAAGTGAAAGATGGAAAAGTTTATTTCACTGCTGATAGTGATGCAATCATTACAAAAGGCTTGGTGAGTTTGATGGTAAAGGTTTTGTCTGGTCATACAGCAAAAGAAATTGTGGATGCTGATTTATATTTTATTAATCAGATCGGTCTTAATGAACATCTTTCGCCGACTCGTGCCAATGGATTGCTATCCATGGTGAAACAAATGAAATTGTACGCCTTGGCTTTGCAGGCAAGAGCGTAAATAAATTAGAACACTATTAGGTTAAGGGTTTAAGTTTTATTAAATAAAAAAATCCCGATGAGAATTATTCTCATCGGGATTTTCTATTTAATAGCTTTTATTTGTTATTAAACTTCTAATAACAAACGAGCAGGATCCTCTAATAACTGTTTTACACGTACTAAGAAGCTTACAGACTCACGACCATCAATCACGCGGTGATCATATGAAAGTGCGATATACATCATTGGACGGATAACGACTTGACCATTCTCTGCAACTGGACGTTGGATGATGTTGTGCATACCTAGGATAGCAGATTGTGGAGCATTGATAATCGGAGTTGACATCATTGAACCAAATACGCCACCGTTCGTAATTGTAAATGTACCACCAGTCATTTCGTCGATCGTTAATTTGTTGTCACGTGCTTTTACAGCTAATGCGCCAATTCCTTTTTCGATTTCATGTAATGACATTGACTCTGCATTTCTAAGAACAGGAACTACTAATCCTTTAGGAGCAGAAACTGCGATTGAAATATCTGCAAAATCGGAATATACTAATTCATTTTCTTCAATTCTAGCGTTTACTGCAGGCCATTCTTTTAATGCTGTTGTAACAGCCTTAGTGAAGAATGACATGAAGCCTAGACCTACACCATGCTTTTCTTTGAAGGTATCTTTGTATTTAGCACGTAGATCCATGATCGGTTGCATGTTAACTTCATTGAAAGTTGTTAACATTGCTGTTTCATTTTTAACAGAAACTAAGCGTTTCGCAATTGTTTTACGCAATGAAGTCATTTTTTCACGACGTTCGTTACGTGAACCAGCTACAGCAACTGGAGCAGCAGCCTTTGGTGCTTCTTTAGCAGGAGCAGCTGCTTTAGGAGCTACTTGTGCTTTTTCAGCATCTTCTTTTGTAATACGGCCTTCTTTACCTGTACCCTTAATAGTAGCAGGATCAATTCCTTTTTCTCTTAAAATTTTAGCGGCAGCAGGGGAAGCAGTTCCAGCAGCATAAGAATCAGGATTCTCATCAGCAACATTAGCTGTTGCAGCAGGAGTGCTAGCTTTTTCTTCAGAAGCAGCAGCTGCAGGTTTTGCATCACCAGCAGGAGCACCACCTTCTTCGATAGTACATACTACAGCACCAATTTCTAAAGTATCACCTTCTTGAGCAATGATTCTTAAAATACCTGCTTTTTCTGCTGGTAATTCAAAAGTTGCTTTATCAGATTCCAATTCAGCGATGTTTTCGTCCATTTCGACGTAATCGCCATCTTGTTTCAACCATTGTGACAAGGTTACCTCAGTAATGGATTCACCTACGGTTGGTACTTTAATTTCTAAGCTCATATATAATGTTCTTTACAGACAATTGCGTCTTTTTGATAAAAGACGCAATTGGATAAAAATTGTTTTTATTCGAATGATTTATTTAAAATGCTAGCTTGTTGTGCTACGTGCTGTTTCATATAGCCAGTAGCAGTACTACCGCTTTCCTTACGTGCAACAAATCCAGTGAATGCAATTTCAGTATTCATTAGTTTACGACAGTAGTAAGACCAAGCTCCCATGTTTTCGTTTTCTTCTTGAACCCAAATAAATTCTTTTGCTTTGTTGTATTTTTTACGGATAGCTTTCAATTGTTCCTCAGGAATAGGGAATAATTGTTCTAACCTCACAATTGCAATATCTTTACGTTTATCAGCTTCTTGTTTTTCTAATAAATCGTAGTATACTTTACCAGAGCAGAACAACACACGTTTTACATCTTTTGCATTTACATTTGCATCGTCAATTACCTCTTGGAAAGTGCTGGTCGTAAAATCTTTCAATGAAGAAACAACTTTAGGGTGGCGCAACAACGATTTTGGAGTAAACGCTACTAATGGTTTGCGGAATTCACGAACTTGTTGACGGCGTAATAAATGGAAGTAGTTTGCAGGTGTTGTACAGTTTGCTAAGATCAAGTTTTCGTCCGCACAAAGCTCTAAGAATCTTTCGATACGAGCTGAAGAGTGCTCAGGACCTTGACCTTCCATACCGTGAGGTAATAACATTACTAAACCATTAGAACGTTTCCATTTCGTTTCTGCAGATGATAAATACTGATCCACAATAATCTGTGCACCATTGTAGAAATCTCCAAATTGTGCTTCCCAAATTGTTAATGCATGTGGGTTAGCTGAAGCATAACCATATTCGAAACCTAATACTGCATACTCAGAAAGTAGGGAGTTGTAGATTGAGAATTTATCTCCACCATTGATATTTGCTAATGGTGTGTAAGTTTCTTCTGAATTTTCTAATGTTAATACAGCATGTCTGTGAGAGAATGTACCACGTTGTACATCTTGACCAGAAATACGTACGCGGCTTCCTTCATTTAATAATGTAGCATAAGCCATTAATTCGCCCATTGCCCAATCGTAAGAATCTTTTTCAATCATCTTTGCACGATCTTCGAATAAGCGAGAGATTTTACGGAAGAAGCTTTTATCTTTAGGAAGTGTTGTAATTTCTTTTGCTAACTGTAAGAATGTTTTATCCGATACATTAGTTTTAACAGGTTTAAAAGACTCACCTTTTTTAGCAGGACGAAGACCTTTCCAAGCGCCTGAGAACATTGGAGTTTCTTCTGTTAAGTTAACAACTTCTTTTGATTCTTCTAATTTCTCTTGTAGAATTGCTTTGAAGTCTTTTTCTATTTTTTTAGAATAAGCTTCATCTATACTACCTTCTTCGATTAATTTTTTAGCATAAACTTCCTTTGGATTAGGATGTTTTTCGATCAATTTGTAGAGTAATGGTTGCGTGAACTTAGGTTCATCAGCCTCATTATGACCAAATCTTCTGTAACATAATAAATCAATGAAAACGTCAGTTTTATATTTTTGACGGTATTCAACTGCCAATTTAATGGCATATACTAAAGCTTCAGCATCATCACCATTCACGTGGAACACAGGTGAAGAAGTAATTTTTGCAACATCTGTACAGTATGTACCTGAACGGGCGTCTTTATAATTTGTTGTGAAACCAATTTGGTTGTTAATGACAATGTGGATTGTACCACCTGTTTTATAACCATCCAATTTGGACATCTGTGTTACTTCATATACAACACCTTGACCAGCGATAGCAGCATCACCATGAATAGCAATAGGAGCGATTTTAGAAGAATCGCCTTCATATTTCATGTCAATTTTTGAACGAACTAAACCTTCAACAATTGGATCTACGGTTTCTAAGTGAGATGGGTTTGGAGCTAAACTCAAATGGATTGTTTTACCGTCATCTGTTTTAACATCTGTTGAATAGCCTAAGTGATATTTTACGTCACCACCAAAGTTAATTTCAGGGTCTTCGGCATAAGTTTTACCTTCAAATTCTGAAAAAACAGTTTTGTAAGGCTTACCCATGATATTTGTTAATACATTTAAACGGCCACGGTGAGCCATTCCGATTACAAATTCTTGGATACCTAATTCAGAACCTTTTTCGATAACAGCATCTAAAGCTGGAATTAAACTTTCTGCACCTTCTAAAGAGAAACGTTTTTGACCTAAGAATTTTGTTCCTAAGAAACTTTCAAAAGCAACTGCATGGTTTAATTTGTCTAAGATTCTTTTTTTGATGTCTAAAGAATAGGTAGGCTTGTTACGATCAGCCTCCATACGATCTTGTAGCCATTTAATTTTTTCCGGGTTACGGATGTATTTGAATTCTGCACCAATTGAGCGACAATAAGTATCTTCAATTAATTGTCTAATATCTTTTAATTTGGCAGGACCTAAGCCAACTTCTACACCAGCATTAAAGATTGTGCTCATGTCAGCTTCAGAAAGACCAAATGTCTCTAATTCTTTTCCAGGATAATATTTGCGACGTTCACGTACCGGATTTGTTTGCGTAAATAAATGACCACGGTCTCTGTAGCCATTAATCATGTTCAAGACATTAATCTCTTTTAAAACATGATCTGGTGTTGCATCTCCAGAAACACCAACACTTTCGCCAGCATTTTGACCAAAGTCAAAACCTTCAAAAAATTTTTGCCATCCAAAATCTACGGATTCTGGATCTTGTTTGTACGCTTGATATAAGCCGTCGATATAGCTCGAATCAGCGTTACTCAAATATGTAAGTTTGTCCATCTATTTGAAAAAATATGAATGTGTCAAAGTTAGGAATAAAAATAGAGTTTTAGGTACTGTGATTGATTATTTTAGTAACGAATTTCAATTTTAATCTTGTTTTTATTGTGAATAAAAATTTGACTCTATATGATGATTTGTTATTTAATTATTCAAATAAGCCATTTTGTTATTAACCCCAATAATCCTCTGGTTCTTGAATACCTTTTGGATAATGTGTATTAATTAACTTTTGCCAATCTATTGGTGTATTATCTTTTTCACTTGTGCCGACCCCTGCTATATGCGACCAATTGCCATAGTTGGTTGCGGGACTGTAATCGAATATATTTTGTTCAAACCAATATGCGCCTTTTAGCCAATTAATATTATATTCTTGCACAAGAAAGCTCGATACAATAATTCTAGCAAAGTAAGGGAGGTATCCAGTTTTTTGGAGTAAGATCATGCTTTGATTAACAAAATCATTTTCTGTTTCTCCAAATCTCCATTTATCAAAGAGTAATTGATCATTTTTACTCATTATTTGTTCTTTTTTAAATCCTTTCTCCTTAAAGAAAACATTTGGATATTTTTTTAACATGAATCTGAAATAGTCTCTCCAGAGTAACATATCTATGATTTTGTCAAAACGTTTGTTTTTCTTACCGTTTTCCCTTTTCTTAATTTCATGATATAGGTTTATCGGCGATAATGAGCCAAGAGCTATAAAAGGAGATAGTAATGTATAGTCATGTTCTGACCCTCTAGGATCATCCAGTACAGCCTGCATCATCTCAAGTGCTAGATCTTCTCCACCTTCGATGAATTTGTTTTTAACAAGTTCTATTTCTTCTTTGCTATAACCTAACTCTTCCAAAGTAGGTAGAGCTGTTTTTTCGAGATGAGGGGCTGTTACAAAATTAGTAGGGTAATCTGCTGATCTTCTTACAAAACTTTCCCGTTCTATTTTCTTTTTGAATGTTGCAAATGAATTTGGTATATCACGGATTGGAAAAGGTAAATCTTCCTTATGATAGAGGGTGTGACCGATGATATGCTTTAAATTAATTTTACTTTTCCAGAGTTCTTCTTCTACTTTTTCGGATATTGTAGTTTCTCTGTTAGCAACTTCACGATGATGATAGACTTCATCGACCTCATATTTTTGTGCAATGCGAGGAATAATATCTTCAGGATAGCCGACAAAAGTAATCAAATCACTTCCTAAGGACTGTAATTTTTCTTTGAGGGCTTTAACTGTTTCTAGTTGGAAAGCAGCTCTTATAACATTTGTATTTAAGAAGTCGTATTGGTTTTTAGCATAATATCTGGGATCAAAACAAAAGATAGGGATGATAAAGGAACTTTTTGAGGATGCTTCTAAAAACACTTCATTGTCATGAAGCCTCAAATCATTTCTAAACCAGATCAACGCGGCCCTTTTTTCCATACAGATATAATTTTTTTGTATTATTTTCCTCGAAAAAGCTTATAGGAAGTACAAATATATAAGGTTATTGTTTGTTTTATGGACATTATTTACATATTGACAATAAAAGGACAATAATTGTAAGTGTAAAAAAATGGTGGTAATTAAACCTTAGTGTTTTTTATTTGTTTAATCTCTAATTAAAGAAATTTGAATGGTTCATTCATGGAAGTATTAATTACTGGTTTAAACACGTATTTGGGTAGAAGGGCTGTCAGTCATCTAAATTCTGAGGAATTTAGAGTCACTGGATTGGTTCGTAATTTGGAACTTTTTAATAAACGATTAAATGAACCTGTAACCGCAGATTTAATTGAAATTGATTTATTTAAAACAAATACTTTGAGTAAAAATTTCTCTCTAGGAAATTTGCAGTTAGGGATTTACTTTACTCAGGTTCCGGGTTTGAATGACCAATTAAATATGCAAATGGAGCTTATTTCACTTCGAAATTTTATTCAAGTTTGCAAGGAAAACATGTGCAATAGAATTGTTTATGTTGCACAGTTGATGGATTCGTTCTACATTGACGCCATTCAGAGTTTATTTGAGGAACATCGAGTTAAATATACGGTTGTCCTTAAATGTAGTGCAGTAGGGAAGGGGACTATTATTAGTGATATATTCGGTCGCTTGGCCAAGAGTAAATTTATTCCTTACTGGAAGCTTATCGGCGATTTAAAATTTAAGCCTATCCCGCTATTGGATGTTTATCGTTGGATTAGGACAATTCCCTGGGAAGATAATTTTATTGGTGAGGTAATTTATTTGGGCGGGGAGGAGTCTTTAAACTATAAACAGCTTTTTAATCAATACATGGAAGTTTACCATCCTGATCGTGAGTATAAAACATTTTCGATCAAGAAATGGTTGGTAAAATTGGTATACACTCGTTTTTATCGAATTCATGAAGAGAATTTTGATGAATTTAGGAGAGTGATGAAATATGAAGCTGAAGTTGATAATACCAGCTGGTCTAGAAAAGTGCACTTCACTTTCACCACAATTAATCGTTGCTTTTTGCTTGATCAATAAATCAAGGTAAGTATTTTTAAAACTTTTTCCTCCCAATTATTCTGTTAATTTTGTAATAGAACAATAGAATGGAGCTATATGGGATATAGAAGTTTAGCGGAGTGTGTTAGCGATTTAGAGCAACATGGACATTTGATCCGAATTAAGGAAGAGGTAGATCCTTATTTAGAAATGGCAGCCATTCACATGCGTGTTTTCGACGTAGAGGGACCGGCTTTGTATTTTGAAAATATAAAAGGCACAGATTTTCCTGCAGTTTCTAATTTATTTGGGACTTTAGACCGTTCTAAATTTATGTTTAGGGATACATTAGATCATATTAAAAAGCTGGTTGATGTCAAGATGGACCCTACCGCAGTTTTAAAAAATCCGTTTAAATATTTAAGCTCTTCGGCTGTTGCATTAGGAGCTCTTCCTTGGAAAAAGAAATCTAATGCGCCTATTTTGTATGGTAAAACTGAAATTAGCAAATTGCCTCAAGTGGTAAATTGGCCTATGGACGGTGGTGCATTTGTAACCATGCCTCAAGTTTATACAGAGGATATTACTAAGCCGGGTATCATGCAGGCAAATCTAGGGATGTATCGTATACAACTCTCTGGTAATGATTATATTCAAGATAAAGAAATAGGACTTCATTATCAATTACATAGAGGTATTGGTATTCATCAACAAAAAGCAAATCAATTAGGGAAACCTTTGAAAGTTAGTATTTTTATCGGAGGGCCACCTTCACATCCTCTCTCAGCAGTAATGCCCTTACCTGAAGGGTTGTCAGAAATGATTTTTGCCGGGGCTCTAGGAAATCGTCGATTTCGTTATTTTTATGATCATGAGGGATTTTGTATTTCAGCAGATGCTGATTTTGTGATAACAGGAACTGTGTATCCTAATGAAAATAAGCCTGAAGGTCCTTTTGGTGATCATATCGGTTATTATAGTTTAACCCATCCTTTTCCTTTAATGAAAGTTCATAATGTGTATCATAAAAAAGATCCGATTTGGTCTTTTACCGTTGTTGGTCGCCCTCCACAGGAAGATACAAGTTTTGGTAATTTGATTCACGAAATTACAGGTGCCGCAATTCCTAAGGAAATTAATGGTCTGCAGGCTGTTCATGCTGTTGATGCCGCTGGTGTGCATCCTTTATTGTTTGCTATAGGAAGAGAAAGCTACACGCCGTATCAAAAAGTGGATAGACCGCAGGAGATCTTGACGATAGCCAGCCAGGCATTGGGTAAAAATCAACTGAGTTTAGCGAAGTACTTATTTATTGCAGCGATTGAAGATGATCCTGATCTTAATATTTATGATGTTGCAGGTTTTTTGCGTCATATGTTAGAAAGAATCGATCTTTCAAGAGATTTACATTTTCATACTAATACGACTATAGATACTCTCGATTATTCTGGTGATGGACTTAATGCCGGCTCTAAAGTTATTTTTGCAGCCGCAGGTTCAAAGAAAAGAATATTGAGTAATGAAATTCCTTTGGGATTATCGGTTCCTCGTCCTTTCAATCATGTTAAGATGGCGATGCCGGGTATCCTTGTTGTCGATGGTGCTGCATTTACATCTTATGAGCAAGAGGAAGTGATTTTGAAGGATTGGTGTGATGGAATGAAAGACGTTGATTTTACGGGGATACAGATGGTTGTTTTAGCTGATGACGCATCTTTTACTGCTGCAAATGAAAACAATTTTGTATGGGTAACCTTTACAAGATCGAATCCAGCATATGATATTTATGGTGTCAATAGCTTTACAAAATATAAACATTGGGGTTGTTATGGACCGGTTATTATCGATGCAAGACGTAAGCCGCACCATGCTCCTGACTTAATTAAAGATCCTGCTGTTGAAAAAAGAGTAGACGCAATGGGAGCAAAGGGGGGATCATTACACGGTATTATTTAGTGATCAAATATAACTTTTAATAGTTTTCGTCAAGGAGAGGGTTTAAATATGATTATTTATGCCCTCTTTTTTATTGCGTATATAAATAATATTCAATTACAATTTTCAGTAGTTTTACTACCACCACTTGAAACTATGTTTCAATAAACAAATAATTGTTACGATGATGATATCAAAGTCCGTACTAGTCCGTGAAACTCCGTACTTGTCCGTGAAAGTGCAGACACCATTTGACATTGACTCGTTAAAGATAGTATATTCCTAGGGCAGTGTTTTGGAAATAATTTGTTATTTCTTCGCTGTATATTCAACTTTGTTTAGGTAGGGAGCTAAACTATAGTCAAAAGCATCTCGAGCAAATGTTGAATCATATACGTTCAAGTCCCGAAAGTTTTACGAACAATGCTCAAATAGAATTCATAGACCTATTTCCCTTTTAAAAAATCAGTTATACCGTTATTTAATTCTTTACCTACTGTTTATTGTTTTTTATGCGCTCTTTTTGTACCCTCAGTAAGCTTTGTTTACAAAGTTTACAAATTTGCTGCCAATCCATTACGAGGATCAAGATTTTTATTTGAGATTGGGAGTTTTAAGAGATTATATTTTAGGAATATTTTTTTCACCTAAAAGGGGGATGATATTCTAGTAATCTGTTTTTATTAGCTTGCTTGTATTTGTTGTTTTTTAGAGAATTCAATTTCGTTAAACGGAACGCTTCTAAATAGAAGTGAGATTGCGTAAAGTTAGTTCATTATCTCTAGTTTTGTATAGAAAACACATTAATAAAATAGATATGTCGAAGACGAAACTTACAATTAATAATAACGGATCAGTAAAAATTGAAGGCGATTTTGAAATCGTTGATAGAAATGGTGACACTTATGGTTTGCAGGGAAGAACAGTACTTTCGATTTGTCGTTGTGGATTATCCAAAAATAAACCTTTTTGCGATGGTGCTCACAATGGTCATTTTGAACATGAGGCTATTGCCTTTGATCTTCCTCCAAAGAAAGCATAGCCACTTCTGTAAGCAAATTTGATTACGAAATTAAAATAAATAATACCCATTTTGATGTTATTATGATGTCTAAATGGGTTTTTTGTTTTAATCTGAAATTGCTATTTTATGCATTTAAAATGAAAAGTCATTGCATAAAAAAACCTTCATCAAATGATGAAGGTTTTAGCGGAGAGCGAGGGATTCGAACCTTGTTTATAACTCCTTGATTTTGTATCTTTTATAACGTTTAGTTTTTGCGGGTCTCTAAAAGGTCTCGCTAAAGCCAATTTCGTTTTTCCTACTTCTGATTTCTTATTCTAATATACAAAAAATACATATAACTTTACTTTTAGATGTCTATATTACAATCACGTCTTTTCTGATATTGAATCTTTTGAAGCTATAATATAATGATTACCTAGATATACCAAATTATGTGCTTCAATGTGATGTTTAAATTATGGTGTTGTAATTGTCTTTTTAAATGATTCCAGTGAAGCTGCATTTTCAATTTCGGTTTTGAGATCTAACATTATTTGTTGAATATCGTCATACATTGTTTCAAAAGTTGCTAAATCGACTTTTAAATAATCTCCATGTGCAATATAATTACGAGCTTCAACTAAATCATTTATTAATGATTCAAACTGAGAAAATTTTTTTTCTTCTATACCAATAGTGAATAAGATCTCCTTAAATACATTATATTTTAAATTAGACTTTGTTTGTATTACATTCTTTGTTAAAATGTTGGACTTTGATTCACCTTCGCTTAAAATGAACTCAATAATCTTTGTTTTATCTTCAATATTTTTCACTTCAAGTAGTCCAATTTTTTTTGATAATGATAAAGAAACAAATTGTGATTGTAACTGGGAATGTTTTAAATATTTACCCGCAACATATTCCAAATATAATTCAGTTGATTTTTTAACAAAACCCTCAAAATGAGCATAAAGAATAGGTACATTAAATCTTAGTGCGGCATTTTGTTTTGAATTAGAATGAGTGGGAATATAGGCTTTTACAATATGTAATTCTTTTCGTCTCCAAGCAATTTCTTCATCTAGATATTTTGACAATTCCGCGAAATTATATAACCTTTTCCCCATTATCTGAAATATTCAATTGCAAATGGAACTAATTTTGGAATTCTAGATTTAGCGTTTGATCCTGATCCAGATGTATTATTATACATTTCTTGATGATATAGATTTTTAATTTTATCAAATAGGTCTTGATCATTGGCAGAATCAGAATATTTTATGATATTTTTTGATAATCCTGTAGAAATTGCTTCAAATGATGACTCTAAAAACTTTCCTTTAAAATCTGCGCCATTATATTTTTTAAATGACTTTTCTCCTAGCAATGAATTAAGCTTTTCAAAAGTTTTGGTAAAGTTTAATTGAATATCTGTAAGCTTAGCATCCTCTAATTCTAGTATTTGTTCATTAATATCATCTAAATAATCAGATACATCTTTTTTAATATTAAAATCAAAAAATGATAACGCAATAAATCTTAGACCAAGTTCCATATGATATTGTTCATCTAGTAATCTATCTGATAACGATAATGTTTCTAAAAAATTAGTGTCAGAAGTTAAAGAGTTAAACCAATCAAATTTAGTTGGATTTATCATAATCATAATATTATTTCTAATTTCTTGATTAGAAGCATTAGATCCACCCGTGTTGAGTCTTTGAAAGACTTCGAATTTTGCCCTTTTATCTGATTCATTTAAGATAATAGTTAGTTGGATTTTTGCTCTTTTTAGTGCTAACTTTAAGCCTGATGGTAATTCCTTTTCTGGATTAACTTCATTCTCCCATTTAATTCCTTCTAATGCAGGTATATGTTTGGTTGCTTCTAAAATTAAAGGAGATTCGCCCTTTAATACTCCAAAAAACTGTAGTATAGATGAAACTCTTTGTAAACCGTCTACTAATTCCCAAATTCCATCATCATTTTGATATACAAAGATTGAAGGAATTGGAATTCCTAAAATGATGGATTCAATTAATTTAACTTTTTGCGTATGAGTCCATCTAAATAACCTTTGATATTCGGGCCTAATTATTATTTCATCGTTTTCATACAAATTTACAAGTTCTCCAATAGACATTGAATAATTGTCAGTTTTAAAACTTGTTCGTCTTTCTTCGATTTGTTGTAGAATATCTTCCATATATGAGTTAAAATTTGAATCAATATTAATTAATAGGACCAATGTAATGAGTTTTTCCAATAATTATGTTCATTTTTTCATATTCTTTTGAGCATCACTTTGTATCAAATACTTTTTTATATAATTTTCCAGTATTTAAAGCTATAAACTGTTTGGGATTTCATCGGGATTTAATTTAAGGTAGTTACAAAGCTCTTTAATTGTAATTAATTGATGGGATTGCTTATTGTGAATCTCTTTAATTTTGTTATAAATGCGTAGACTTTGCCGGTAGCTCTTACCTGTGATTCTGGAAATATCCTTCGGGTAAATACAAATTCTTTTCATAAACTAATACTTTATGTACACTTTATATATGCTGTTAGTTGGCTTTAAATCAAGGGTAGCTGACTGATATTTAATTCTACCAAGTTGTTAACAACTTGTGAGTTGTATTGGTGGCTATTTCTGGTTGCAATTTACTGATTCTTTATGTTCTATTTAAGTAATTGATTGTCTAATAGTGCCATTCGGTACGGTGTGCCTTTAATTTGAAGGAAGTTTTTTCAAGTTTTGCCCTATAGTCACTAATAGCTGCAGCGGAGGTGAGATTAAAAATTAAGTGAGATGGCAAGACAATCAGGTATTATTAAATTGAAAGGTACTATCGGGGATATTACTTTTTACAAAAGTCAGGATGGCTATTTAGCCAGACAAAAGGGTGGGGTTGATAAGGACCGCTTTTTAAACGATCCCAAATTTCAGCGTACTAGAGAGAACGCGGCGGAGTTTGGAAGGTCTGGTAAAGCAAGTAAGGCACTATGTACGGCAATCCGTCCAGTATTAAACAAGACACAGGATTCTCGAATGATTTCGAGATTAGTCAAACTGATGATGAAGGTCATCAAAGCGGATCAAGTAAGCGATCGTGGTAAGCGAAATGTGCTGGATGGGGAGTTAATTCTTTTGCAGGGATTTGATTTCAATGGAAACGCTAGACTATCTGCCACTGTATATGCTCCGGCTTCATTTGAAATTGATCGGCTGGGTGGAGTAATGGATGTGAATGTGCCAAGCTTTAATCCGAACAGCCAAATTGTTGCACCTGGGGGCACGACGCATTTTCGATTTATTTCTGCTGGTGTGGAAGTTGATTTTGAGAATGAGACTTTTGTTTTGGCTCAATCTAGTACGGCTGAATTACCCTATGACAACGCAAATACAACTTTAACGATGCTGAGCAATGATCTAGGAGTACCCGGATCTACTAAGCCATTATTTCTAGTGTTTGGTATTGAGTTCCTTCAGCAAGTGAATGGTTCTTTCTATTCGCTGAATAACGGCGCATTCAACGCATTGAATTTGGTTGCAGTTGATACTGGTGTGTAATGATTGTGCATTTATTGCGGACTTATCATAGTCAGGGTACTCATGGTGAGATTTGGATCGGAGGTGAATTTGTGTGTTATGCTATTGAGTTGCCGTGGTTGGATAATGTTCGCAATAATTCTTGTATTCCAGAAGGGACTTATGTACTGTCCAAGCGATATAGCAAAAAGTTTAAGTGGCATTTGTTGGTGAAAGAAGTGGTTAATCGTAATGAAATCTTGTTTCATCCTGCTAATGATGCGAAGACTGAATTGAGAGGGTGTATTGCTCCGGTTAGTCGAATTTGTGGAATAGGGCGAGGTGTTCAGTCAGTAGTTGCTTTTAATAAATTGAAGGATATGGTTTATGCTTCGATTGATAAAGGTGAACAGGTTTTATTGGAGGTTCTAAAAAAGGGGAAATGATGAATGTACTGGAACGAGCTCAGGCTCCTACACCGAAATTTTTCAAGGTATTAAGGAGTGTAGGAATTATTGTTGCTACAATAGGTGGGGCTATTCTCACAGCTCCTATTTCATTGCCGGCTACACTTATTAGTATTGGTGGTTATTTGACTGTTGCAGGTGGTGTGATATCAGCTATCAGTCAGATTACTGTTGATGATAAAAGGGTCGATAAAGGAGCAGAGGGGGTGAATGATGAATAGATCGGCAGTTGGTCATGGTACTTTTGGCGGTTTATTGATGGGTATTTATCCTGCATTGATAATGGGTGATGTGTTGAAAACAATTTTGCTGGCTACCCTTGGTGCGGTCGTTAGTTTTTGCGTATCTTTAGTACTTGGATCACTGACCAAAAGGAAAAAATAGAGTTGTGGTGGCTTTATTCAAATTAAAAGCTCGGCATTATGTCGAGCTTTTGGTATTTTTAGATATTATGGAAGAAAAAGACCCTTGTCGTGAATTATTAGGCAGTATTTATATTTTGTATATTAAAGCGAAAATTGCATTAGCAGAAACACATCTTTGCAGAAGTCCCAAAAATTATTTAAAAAAATTTGAATTAGAAGAAACGACTAATTATAATTTAGAAATTTTGGATTATTTAGTTCGTGGGGAATCACCTGGATATAATGAATTATCAAGAAAGAGTTGGATTCTTTTTGTTTTGGAAATAACTAAAATTCTTTCAAAAGGGAAGGGGGATAAATTTTCAATTGGTAAATTTTATAACAAATTACTTTATAAAGAATTTATGGATAATATTCCATTAGACTGCTTTAGAGAAGTTATGCAAATTATTGAAGATAAAAATCCAGATTCTGTCGTAAATAGATTAAAAATCTTACGTGATAAGTTTTATGCTCATTCTGATGCTGATATGGAAAGGATGACTGATGCTATGTTTCCTACATTTAATGAGGTTTGGAGCTTGATGGACAACGTCGAAGAATGTTTAATGGCTATTTATAAGTATTATGATTCTGGCATCAATCTAGATGTTAATCGTTTTCTTCAGAAGTATATTCGTGAATTTGAAAGATTATATCAGTTTTTTCAAGTTACTACTGATTTCAGGGTCACATATAGATTAAAACAAAAGCTAGGTGATAGTGGTTATTTAGCATTTCGTGAAAACATCTTTTTATAGCTTACCTCCAAAAGAAAAAAGGAAAAAAAAGAAAGTCTTTGTTTGAATTGGTGCGGGCTAATAAAGCAAGTTTTTTGAGGAAAATACTATCCTGCCGTAGGCGGATGGAGATTTTCCTTAAAACCTTGGCTAGATCTTGCTGTTTAGCCCGCTCCAATTAATTTTACGTCCTTTTTTTAACTTTCTTATTTGCAGTCCCTCCATTTTTCGCAAGTGGTATAAGCCGGAGGCGATATACCTCTTGCTTTTTGGACTGAGGTGTATGGATAGTATGACGAAGGAGGACTGGCCATGTACCGCAAGGGTTGATAATTTCCGTTCGAGTTTAGAATAACTTTGTTGTTGCTATTTTGTGCAATGAGCGCAGCGGGTTGCGCACGATAGCAATGCACTTGCTCGCCGTCTGCGAGTTGAGGAAGGGTGGTGGACCAAGAGGTACGTAGTACTGGGGGACAGCATATGTCGGTGAGCGTGGCTGGCGGTATTTTTGATTATTTGGGGTTTTGAGAAAGGGTTTTCAAAAATGGTGACAGCCGAAAGCTCGCCTACACAAGGGTGTCTAGGCATATATGGGGCTGTGAAACTATTGGCCAGCCTATGGCAACCGAAGCCCGACCGATCTGCAGGCGAGCCAAACTCGAGGCGACGGTGGATGAAGCAGTGCATACTTGATTGTGAATGGAATGGAGCTTGTCGAAATGTAAAGAGCAGGAGAGTATGCGCTGTGACAGACAGGGTAGTCGCCTATGAGGAGGAGGACTGAACTGCAAGGATGGTGACAATCTGCGTTAGCACCCGAAGGGCAAAGAGGCTCTATATGATGCCTTTTTAATATCTGGCTGAATCATATAGTGCCTCTTTGGATTGGCGTCATTCTTTGCTGAAGGAGGACGAGGAATGCCTTATTTCCTTTAGCTTTATTTGTGATTGTTGTTTACAACTTTCAAAAGATTGAAGATAGACAATTTTAGCTCATATAATTTTTTGTCTACAGTGTTTCTCTTAGAGACACTATTAAGAGTTATGTTACCATCTATAGGGCTTTCTGTAGTAATGGTTCTTCTCAGACTTCTTAATAAAACCGAAATAGTTTGAATTTCACTTTGACCATTTACGGAGATTATATCTGAAATAAATTTATGCTGAACGTTGAAATCCTTAAATGTTGATTTGATATCTTCAAAAGGATAGATGTTTTTCCTTGAGCATCCTTTTATTTCCTTTACGAAACAGTGTAATTCATTAATTTCGTTAATAACAAATTCTTTTTCTTTTTGAGTTTTGCTTTGTTTATCTTGAATATACATTGTTAAAAACAATGCAACAATAGCAGTTATTAATACATTAAATAATTCAATTAGATTTATTTTCTCATCAAATTCAAAAAATGTATAGTTACAAAATAAAAAGCCAAGCAAAATCCCTCCAATTATACAGAAAGGGTATTTGAAATGGTTCCATTTCAATTTATTCATAAATGTAAATTTTGAGATTTAACTTTGGTATATGTACGACCTAATTTCATCTATCCAATCTGGCTCATCATTAGAAATAATAGAAATGTTTTTCCAAACTATCTCTTGGCCAAAATCCTCACCAAGTCTTCTAAAAGCTTCATCCAAAAAAGAAGTGGCATAACCTTCAGTTCCATCCAAATCAATGATTAATATTTCATTTTCAGCTAAAGCCTGAGCAAATTTGCTATTTAATATTTGTTCATAAAACTCTTGTCCAGAAAATGAACCATCAGATTTATATCTCGCACCAGGGGTTTCACTAAAATCTTTTGCAACAGAAATTCTAATTTCCATATTTAATTAATTTACAATCATTATTTAATTCCCAAAAATAAAAAGTTCCTTCAAATTCTGTGTCTAAAATTTGATAAGATTGTTTTTCAAAATTGTAATATACACCATTTGAAATTACTATCAAATTTTTTATATAGCCATCTTCAAAATTATTTTTGACTAAAGGTAGGCCCCTTCCTCTGTACGTTAATTTTGTTCTTGACCCGAATTTGCCATCAAAAGCCATTTTTAATAAATTTCCGTCGTCTGTTAAACCAAGGAATTTTATTATTCTTTCTTTAGATCTTATTTTGATAGTATTTAATATACCTCCACCATTATCAACAAAACAGAAATGTACTTTGTTTTCAATTTCGTTATGATCCAATGATAAATACCATCCCTTCTGGTGCTTTTCATATGCATGATTTACAGTGTTTGCCATTAATTCAATCAACATTCCTTGAATTTTTGTGTTTTTAGTTTGTTGGCCTGTGACAGTTTCCATTGCATCTCTTATTTTACGAGCAGTTAGAATCGGGTTAGTCGTATTAATCCCTCTTTGAACTATTTCAGATCTAGATTTACTATTTAATTTAGATAGATAATTTGCCCGGAAATATTTTAAGAATCCTAATTTTTCAAATCTAGTTCTAACGGTGTGATCTTCAGGGTAATTCCCTTCAATGTAAATTTTTTGATCATTTAACCATCCACAGATTGATAATAATATTGTAATTGCTCCACTTCCAATATTTTGAACTTCATGAAAATCAAAGAATACAACATTGCATATTGAAGAATTGTATTTTTTACAATTTTCAAAAAATTTAAGTACACTATCTAGATTTGATATTAAAGAAAAATCTTGTGGAACTATTAATTTAACTCTTCTTTCAACGGGAGACCAATCAATTGATCTATAGTTTTGTTTTGAATATTTAAATTTTCTTATTCTTCCAGAAGGAGAGTTTTTTCTTTTATTTCTTGATATTGTATATGCTTTTCTTTTCCTCCTCTTTTTTAAAGCTTTTTTTTGGATGCTATAAATTCTTTTTTTTATTTTCATTCAGGATTATATTACTATGATCAGATTATTACTGGTTGAATAGCTATAAAGGGTAATTTTTTAGATTATATATGTATTTTGATTTTAACAATCATATCTAACTATTCTTTAGTGTTAATAAATTAAAGAAAAATATTAGAATTGCGAACTTACGGTTATTTTTGTATTGTTTTTAATGAGATCATTTTTTTATGTAAAAAAAATACTAAATCGAGATTAAGGTGTTTGGAGTTGCTAACTTAGTCGGCAGTGTAAGTTAAGAACAATAAATATCTTAATTTTGAAACGATGACTAAAATCCGTAAAAAATATGATCGCACCTTTAAAGAACGTGCAGTTGAGTTGAGT
>NZ_CP066166.1:237174-385453 GCF_016132525.1 Sphingobacterium sp. UDSM-2020 | reverse complement strand
ACTAATAAATGTATTTAGGGGGTCAACATGAGCCAGTATGGCAGTTGAATATGGGCATTAAACGCAATATACCTCCCTAAAATTAATTCGAGTTTGAGGGGTCACTATGCTCCAGTATATCCATATCGTATAAAACAGCTTTATCAAGATATTGCATACCCAATTCATATTTTCCTTGCTTAAACAGAGGCATAGCTTTTTGTTGCCATAGATAAGCAATCGTAGAGTCTTCTTTTAAGCCCATATCGATATATTTTTGCCACTCTTTAGAGTAGTAGCTGTATTGACGTGCGCTGTCTACAAGATATCTATCTACAATAGCTTTTTGTTTCGATTTATTTTCCTCTGGAGCAGTTTTTTCAATTTTGGCATTTTGGCAACTGAATAAGGTAGGTGACAAACAGAGTAGCCACACAATATATTTTGATATATTAATGTTATAACTTTTACTAATTGAAAATTTTTCAGCCAATTCTGTGGCTGTCAATAGCCGTTTCGTTTGTAGCTCTGTAGGGATTGCAATTAATCGTGACAACCTTTTCACTTCTATATCATCTGTCATCATGCTATTATCATCTAAATTTTAGTTGCTTGATCAGTATTTTTTATGTTTTTGAACAAAATATATTGATGCCAAACGCTACCCACTAACATCCACCAACTTTATAATTTTCCCTTCTTCAGAAAACTCAAATATTGATTTGCCTTTAAGTCGTAGGTCCTGGCCTTTCTTTAGACCATTTGGAAGATCCTTGGCTAATTTAGCTTCGTAATCGATTGTGATTTCTGAGATATTGTTGCGGTGCAGGATGGAGGTGATGGTCTGCTTACGGGACGCAAATAGATCTAACACCGACATAGCCTGTTCAAGAAAGGCATCTTTGCCTTTTAAAGACATCGTTGTACTACCATCATGGATATTCTCAAACACAACATCCTCAGCCATATTCTTGCACATATCTTTTGGTTTAAAAGCATTGTATGCATTGACATAATGGACTATAATAGAAGTTTGAGGGTGAGACTTCCAATAATAGATAATACCATCAATAGTTTGCTTAGTTAAAATGCTTTTGGTAGATAATATTTTGATACATTTTTCTACATCACTGATAAAAAATGTAAACTGTGCTTCTGATTTGAGCTTTTTCCAAATATTAATTGAAGGCGTTGGTAAATCGAGTATACCTTCATCGATCCATTTTTTTAGAAGATTAAGTAAATCTTTATTGGTTTTTCTGAATGCTCCTTTTTCATTTTTCTTCTTTGTCCAGATAATTCGCGTACCTTTTCCGTTGCTGTCGTAGATAATATGGCTAAAACCTTTTTCTTCATCGTTTTCAATTTTTTGACTATAGAAAAGCTGGATATTACCTTTAGGACAATCATTGGAATATAGGTCCGTGCAGTAACAATTTAATAAATAGGGGAGCAGGTTTACCTGGTCAGATTTGAATTTATTTTTATCGTTTGGATTGGCGATATAGCTAAAGACATAATTGTTTGCTTTTCCAAGTAAGAACGATAATTCTTCATCATCCATGCCAATATCTGCCATTAGATCAATGACTCGGCATATAATATGATAATCCATGTGAGAAATAGTCACTACTGGACCGTCCTTCTTTCGTACCGATTCTCTTTTTACTATTTCAATCAATTTAGGCTACTTTTCAAATTATTAATAAATACAAATCATAACCTCAGTTTGAATGCTGAGCTTATTAATTATAATTCGAATTTACTAAAATAAATTGATAGCTAAATACGACCGTTATCGTTACTATTTATTGTTTACGACAAACTTTTCCCAAACCTCTTTTACGACCTTTCTTTCTTCTACTTTATCACTTTTTAGATGAAAATGACCATATAAATTCTCTATACTTTCTAAAGCTTTATCTTGTGTATTTCTAGCATAAATTACTGAGATTACTCTTTTTGCAAAACGTGGATCTTTTAGGGTGTCAACAACTTTATCAACTTTCGCATGCGAATCACTGACGTCCCATTCATCAGAAGGAATAAAATCATGAATTTTACATTCGAGTTCATCCGCAATTGCTGCAAAGTCAGCAGAATTGTAATGATCAGGTTTGTCCTTATCTTCTATATGTGATACGTAGTTTTTATTCTTTTTAATACCAATTGATAAATCATAAGCAGATTTCCCAATTACTAATCTTAAAAATAGAATATAGTTAACGATATATAATGATAGCTTGTTTATCTTTTGCATGCTACCATTTTAAGCTTTTACGATAAAAACATTTTAAATAATATTCAAGGTAAAATTTGTAATAATCGAATTTTATGATTATGTTTGTTATGTCAATGTAGCTAAATGCTATGTTTGATAGTATGTTAAAGGCTATTGATGCTGAATCTTACTTTCGAAAACGTAGGAAATTTTCAAAGGGTGTAAGTTCAGGAGATCAAAGCCCATTCTCTATCTTTGTGTTTTCAAAGGAGAGATGGGCATTCTCTTGTTTTCACCTAAGGTTCTTCCTACGACCCTCGAAAGAAAATAAGGTTTGTCCCATCTCTTTTTTGATGAACTTTCCTTATCATATACTAGATTTATTGCTCAAGCTTTTTTAGACCTTAAAAAAGAGAGTTATGAACAAAAAACAAACTACTAAAAACATCATCAAGCCAGCAGATTAAATCTGTTGCGCTAAGTCACTATGTTGACTATCCAATTCAAAATGCAATCACGAAGACCATTATATAACCAATTGACGAAGACGTAAAATTGCATTTTTCTTAATTTATTTTTTTTAATTCTGATTTCCTTAATGCCCAAGCTATGTCCAATTAGTAAGGTTTTTGGGTAGTCAATTTAAACTCTAAAAAAATGCAAAAAACTTGCAATAGGGAGAGCTATGTGCTATCCCCAAGTAAAAAAACTGTCTTAAATCCAGTGTTATTTTTTAGTCTTCAATCTAAAACAAACCAAAAAATAAACACATTGAAAAGTTCTATACTAAAAAGTGAAAACGTTGGAAATGATTATGCTCTCCAAAAGCATGATCAACCTCCGGTTTTGTATATAAAAACACATTGGAAGCTAGTGCTATGCATCCTGCTTTCTCCAATGATAAATGCCTTTAATCTGCTGCTATGTTTATTAAAGGCTATTAAAGTAATTGCGATATCATGTATCATGATCATCGCAGTATTTCATAGTTTATGTTTATCAGCTCAGACACCCCGCAAGGACAGCGGGGTGAATGGGCAGGTGAAATATGAACTGGTAGGGCAGGTGCTATCCGCAATTGACAATAGCCCGATGCAAGGCGTATCCATTCGTATTGATGCGGAGAAGATCCAAGTAAAAAGTTCTAAAGATGGAACTTTTAAAATGCTCGTAAACAACCGAAATGGTAAAATTAAGTTCTCCTTTGTTGGTTTTAAAAGCCAAGAAATCAATTATACTTCTGGAGTATCGTTAACGGTTAAATTGATACCTGAGGATAACAAACTAGAAGAAGTGGAGGTTGTATCTACCGGATATCAGAAAATACCGAAAGAACGAGCGACGGGTTCATTTGAATTTGTTGACAACAAACTTCTAAATCGAAAAGTATCTATGGATTTTTTAAGTCGCTTGGAGGATGTTGTACCCAGTGTATCGAGAATAAAGCTTTACGAAGATAGCCGTGGAAAATTACCATTTGTGAATATCCGGGGTACAAGTAGTATCAATTCGAATATTTGGCCCTTGATTGTCCTGGACGGAGTTCCTTATCAGGGAGATTTTAATACGATCAATCCCAATGATATTGAAAATGTAACCATCTTAAAAGATGCAGCAGCATCTTCGATCTGGGGTGCACAATCGGGTAATGGAGTCATTGTGGTCACCACTAAGAAAGGTGCTTATGAAAAACCTATCCAAGTGTCCTTCAATAGCAATCTGACAATACGGAATAAACCGGACTTATATTATTATCCGCAAATGGCGACATCAGATTATATCGATGTAGAGCAGATGCTTTTTGAAAATGGATACTATGATGGTAAGATGTATGATTTTCAAACCAATATTACACCAGTTGTACAATTATTGAAGAAGAATAAAGAAGGTAAGCTGTCTTTAGTCGAAATGAACAGGGAGTTAGATCGATTACGTAAAATTGATTTTCGCGATGATCTATTGAAATACATCTATAGAAAAGAAACCAGTCAACAATATAACGTACAAGTGGAAGGAGGAGGGAAAATTTTAAATAGCATTTTCTCTATCGGTTATGATCGTAGTTTTAAAAACATAGTAAACACTGATAATAGTAGATTGACTACTCGAAGTTATACAATGTATAGACCTACATCAAATCTAGATATAGGTTTAAATATGCAATATAGTGAATACGGAACAAAAGAGCCTTTAATTCGATTAGGTTTTTATGATTTTGCAGGTGGATATGGAAATTTTCCATATATGGAGTTGGCTGATGCCAATGGCAATCCTTTAATAGTGGATGCAATAGCTTTACATCCTGAATTTCGCGATACCGTAGCGGGAGGTCGTCTGCTGGACTGGAAATATAGACCCTTAGCAGAATTGGATCAAACATCTGTAACAAGTAAACAGCGTGAGGTACAGTTAACTTTTGATGCTGCTTATAAAATTACGCCATCACTTCGGTTGTCATTGTTATATAATTATAGGAACCAGAGCAGTAATGTCGATAGTTGGAGAGGGATTGGAAGTATTGCACAAAGGGAAGCTATAAATTATTTTGCAAGTTGGGACCAAAATTCTGTAAAATGGAATGTACCTGTTGGAGATTATTTAATGAAGATTGACAATATAAATAATTCGCAACAAGGACGTTTACAAATGGATTTTAATCGTGTTTGGCAAGGTAAACACGCACTATCTTTTCTAGTTGGAGCTGAGGTTAGGCAGCAGAATCAAGAATCTTATAATACTGAATTATGGGGTTATGACTCAGAAACATTGACTTCAATGCCTGTGGATTATGTTAATGATTATCCTTATTTGAATGGAATTTATGGGATAAGGAAAATTGACAATAATTTTAATATTGTAAATATTTTGAATCGATTTACTTCGTACTTTATTAATGGTTCTTATACGCTGGCTAATAAATACATTGTCAGTGGTAGCGCACGTAAAGATGCTTCCAATTTATTTGGTGTAAAGACCAACAATAGGGGTAAACCCTTTTGGTCCATAGGAGCATCGTGGATACTTTCAAATGAAAAATTTATCGGCAATGATTTATTTTCCTTTTTGAAGCTACGGGCCACATATGGGCATAACGGGAATGTGAATAACAGTAACTCGGCATATCCTATTATCTACCGATCCTCACAGCCCCATCATTTAACAGGGCTCCCTTATGCGACCATGCAGTCACCTCCAAATCCTTCGCTTCGATGGGAAACAGTGGGGATGTTGAATTTTGGTGTTGATTTTCAGTTGCATAACAATCGGATTAGTGGTGCTCTTGAATATTATGTCAAGAAACCAAAAGATCTTATAGCAAGTACCCTAGTAGATCCCACGTCGGGTTTTAACAGTATGAGTATGAATAGTGCCAATCTATTAGGAAAAGGGGTGGATCTATCGTTAAATACTGTTAATCTTAAAAGTCGCTCTTTTGAATGGATAAATAATTTAGTTTTTGCTTATAGTCGAACGAAGGTTACTAAATCCTATGTACCTAATCAACTGGGTAAAAATTTTCGTGCTAGTCCATTTAGTTCTTCAGTTACACCATTAGTTGACGCAGATCTAAATAGTGTTATTACATACAAGTGGGCAGGGTTAGATCCTCAAACAGGTATGCCAAGAGGTTATTTTAATGGAGAATTATCAACGGATTATGCGCAGATCTATAATAATACTAAAATAGTAGATATGGATAACCATGGTTCTGCATTGCCACTTTATTTCGGTTCTTTGCGGAATTTATTTCGATTTAAAGATCTTGATCTTTCGTTCAATATCAGTTACCAGTTGGGGCATAAATTCATGAGAAGGGGAACCAACTATTCGTTTTTAATAGATCAGCGTGTAGGGAATAATGATTTCGCACGTAGGTGGCAAAAACCTGGTGATGAAAAGGTGACTGATGTACCTGTTTTTAATTACCCCTCAGATTATTACGGTGATTATTTTTATAACTATTCTTCGGCTTTGGTACTGCCTGCAGACCAAATCAAATTACGGGATATTCAGTTCGGTTATTCACCACAATTGCCTGCAAGAATAAAGCTTAAAGACCTACGCTTTTATACTTACCTAACGAATATCACCACCATATGGCGCGCAAATAAAATGGGTATAGACCCAGAGTACGGTATTAGTACCCCAGATCCATTTACCTGTTCGTTTGGTGTTCGTTTTAAACTTTAATTTATAATGATCATGAAGAAATTAATATATATACTGATTTTCATAATATTATGTACGGGCTGTAGTGATTTTCTGGAAATCAAGCCTGATAAAAAGATGTCCGTACCGAAGACTTTGGAAGATTGTGAGCTGTTGCTCAATGATTATGGCACATTGAATAGTGCATATACTGCACTTGGTATTATTGCAGGTGAGCCTTATTATCTCAATTCTCCTAATTGGAATAGCATTGCTGATCTTGATGACAGGAATGCTTATATATGGTCCGAAGAGCCAAATTTTAAAACTCAGGCATGGCAGGGGCCTTATCGTGTGGTATATATCTGTAATCAGATTATGCAGATATTGGATAAATTGACTGTTGCAGAAAAAGAGTCTGCTCGTTTTAAAGCCGCATGTGGCCATGCCCGATTTTTACGTGCTTTTGCTTATCAGGAATTGATCTCGGTTTATACTTTACCTTACAATGTAAAGACAGCAGATATAGAGTTGGGAGTTCCCATCAGATTAATGCCAGATATCGATGTGGTTTCTAAAAGAGCATCACTTCAGGACAGTTATAAACAGGTAATATCCGATTATCAAGCGGCTTTAGGATTCTTGGATGTAAAAACTACGATACAGACTGGTACTTCGAAGTCTGCAGCATATGCGGGGTTAGCCCGACTATTTCTGGATATGAAAGATTATGATAAAGCTTATCGTTATGCGGATTCAGCATGGTCACTAAAACCTTATTTATTAGATTATAATACACTGAATTCTGGAGCTAATTTTCCTATAACGAAGTACAATCAGGAAGTTCTTTTTTCGGCATTGACAGTCTCTTCCAATGCATTTGGAAGAAATTATATTCGGATGAATCCAGATCTGATCGCTAGTTATCAGGTTGGTGATCTTCGGAAAGAGAACTATTTTCAACCTAATCTAGTTGACTTAGGGACATTTGGATTTAAAGGTTCATATGATGGAGGACCGGGGGGAGCATTTATAGGGCTTACCAGTAGTGAGGTACTGCTGATCCGTGCAGAATCTGCAGCCCGATTGCAAAAAATAGATGAAGCGCTAAAGGATGTTAATTTTTTACGTAAATATCGATGGACTGATCATATTTATCCAATTGTTACAGAGCAGGAACCAAATCGTTTATTAGATATCATCTTACAGGAGCGTGGTAAAGAATTGGTATTCCGGGGTAGACGCTGGAGTGATATTAAACGCTTAAGCGATGATCCGCATAGGGCAATATATCTCGAACGAATTATTGATAATAAAACATACAGTTTACCTATTGGGAGCTTGAAATATGCCATACAAATTCCCGCTATCGTCATGGAGCAGAATCCGAACATTAAACCAAATAAAAGATAATTAGTTATGAAATACATCATTTTAAATATGTTATTGTTGACAGTGGCTTGGAAATTTAGCTATTCACAGCAAAAAGAAATGGACAGGAGTAAGCAGCTTCATGTAGGTGAAGTTTTACCAAAAATTAGGCCCATGTCTATTCTTAATTTTAATACCAAATCGGTACATCTTCAAGATTGGAAGGACAAGGTGGTTGTATTGGAATTTTTTGACACCTTTTGCGCATCCTGCATAGAGGGAATGCCTGCTCTTGCTCAAGTACAGAAGGAAATGGGAGATAAGTTGGTTGTACTATTGGTAACTTGGCAATCCAAAGAAGTGATCGAGAAATTTTACCGAACGAATGCATTTTTGAAAGAAAAGAATGTGAAATTGCCTACTATTGTTGGCGATACTTTATTACGTCAATTCTTTCCACATCAGGGTGTTCCGCATACTGTTTTTCTTTATAAAGGAAAGGTGCATGCAATTACTTATCCCGACTATGTGAAGAAACAGTTTATAGAAGAATTGTATACTAGTGGGAAGCTTCGGGTTCCACAAAAGGATCAATTTAAGAAAGGTGATCTGAGCGATATTATTACTGAGGAAGACAATTTTATAGGCTCGGTTCGTTTGACTGCTTATCAAGAAGAACTCGTTGAGAAACCTGGATTGAGTATTGAAAAAGATAGTATTTCGGGCATGTATCGCACTTATTTTAGCAATGTGGGTATTCTCAATGCCTATAAAGCCTTGGACACATATATCAAAAAACCAAAATTTTTATTAACAGATAAACGGATTGTCTGGAAGGTGAAAGATCCTGAGAAGTATTATTATCGGGAAGGTGGAGGTGGGCAACAATTATGGTTGACCAAATATGGAATTTGCTACGAACGGAAAAGTTATGTTGCAAAAGAATTGGCAGAGCTAGCTACAATGGCGATTAATGATCTGAATACGTTCTTAGGTTTGCGGGTTTATTGGGATCAATTGGAGCGTGACTGTTTAGTCATTCAAAAGATAGGTTCACCAAATACTGGTCGAACACCAAAAGAGAAGGTGCAAAAGATGGAAAATTTGAGTGTTTTGATCTTTTTGATGGATTATTCTGGAAAGTACCTTCCGATAGTTGATGAGTCGGACTATAAAGGAAATATAGAATTAGTAGGCTACCAAAATATAGCAGATTTGAATGAACAGTTGCAATCTTACGGATTGGAAATGGTCGAAGGAAAGAGAAAAATTGAAATGTTGATAGTTGAGGAAATACAATAAACAAAATAGGGGGTACCTATTAGTACCCCCTTTGCAAATTTCTTAATCCGATTAAGAAGTTGAACGTAGTCTTACGTTCGGTCTTGCAACACCACTTTGAATTGACTGAAGCATTTCATCTTTTAATGCTTCTGTTAATTCTGGATGATTATTAGCGTCCGGGTTAGCATTTACCGCACAGATTTTTCCCGTCCCAGCACAAGATGGACTTGATGTAGAGGAATAATCAGATGGTTCTGTCGGATCTCCGTTTGCTTTTAATTGAAACCAATTCATATCGTTATGATTTAAATTAATAAATGGGTTAACTGGCACATATCGCTTTCGCGCATGTGGCCCCATAACTCTACATTTTGGTAAAGTTATCTTCTTGACGGGTACTCCTTTGTCAAGCTTTAAGTTTTTTGATCTTACCCTCCGGAGGAGCATGTTGCAAATTTGCGTCGGTATACTGTGATACCTGTCTTATTACTTTTCACCATTTTTTTATAATTCTAAATGTTACCAACCTTCTTTTTTACTAATCTTCTACCCATTTTACTTTCTAGCATCCAAATTTTTCTCTAACCTGCTCATTTTTCGCTAACCATTATCGAATCTATATCAAAGATAGAACGGATAAGTAGGTGAGCGTTAGGCTAGATGTTGTCTTTGAGTAAGCTGTATGTTGTCTTCAATTTCAGACTATTGCTTTCTACATGCTAACCTATATCAAAGATAAATCAGTTCATTTGTGGTACGTTAGGCTGTATGTGTTCATCAACTAAGCTATTTGTTGTTAGAGGGGAGTGGTGAGGGGGAAGAGAAAAGCGTAAAATTAATATTTACGAAATGCTATGGTAAAATGGGATGGTTACTTTTATCGTCAAATTATCCTAAATGAAAACGTATAACCAAATAATGTTTATTGGACTGATGCTTGGCTTCATGTCCTGCAATAATAACAGTAATAAGAGCGGGACATCTAATAGCACTGATTCCGATACCCTTCAACCCAAAACGGTTGAATCGGCAAAAATGTCCACAGAGTTTAATCTGGATCAGGTACCTGTGTCTACCATAGATCTCGGTACTTTTCCATATCTAACTGCCCCAGAAAGTTATAGGTATTCTGGTGATATCAAGAAACAACTGGAGGAAAAGTATTTCTTCTACAATGACAGTCTGGTCAGAAAAGTAAGTGGTGAATATTTCCATACTACTGTTTTACCGACAGGTGATGTTTTTGAAGATACTTTTGTAGTTGATGCATATAAAAAAGCTATTGAGAAACTCGGTGGTGTGGAGATCTACTCTGGTGGGATATCTGCGGCGGTAGCTGAGCTGATCGATAAAGAAAAACCAGCCTATGTCGATGATATGTACGATCCAATGCCCTATAAGTATAAGCAGTTTTTGATCAGGACACCGAATGATCATATATGGATCGAGTTGTGTCATGGACTTAATGCGCAACAGGTTGATTTAGCTGTTGTTAAGGAAGTACATGGTAAAGGAAATGAGCATTAAGATTTTTTCATGTTTTTAACGGCAATGAGTACAAAGCCTCCTGAGATCAGGAGGCTTTGTACTTTCAGCATCAGGGAATATTGATTTTACCTGTTGATCTTAGTGTTTCTGATATTGTGTAAGGGATTGCCCTTTCATCTTTTTGAAAAAACGGTTGAGTTCACTGAGTCCTGCGAAATTTAGTTCATAGGCAAGACCGGAAAGGTTATTGTGAAAATGATCGTATTCGCGCAATATCCTTTCGACCAGCAGTTCATTTCGGTAGGTTGACAGGTTGCAACGGTAATATTCTTTATGGAGTTTGTAGATACGGCTGCGGTCTACCTGTACACTTTCTGCAAGGTCTCCGATAAGGGCTTTGTTGCCGTATTGGTCTATCATGAGGCTCAATATTTCTCGGACATGGTTGATAATGGTAAGCGGTGTCGTGATGGAACCGTCTCCCATCATGATTTTAAGCCTAGATAATTTGATCAGGTAAATCTGGTGCCGAATCAAAATGTGCTCATTGTCCAATACTTTGGGATTGAGGTTCTGGAATATCGCATCGAGCTCGTGTTTCGTTAATGTACCGATCAAGAAATCGACACTTTGCATCGAAATACTTGTGGCGTTACGTTTTGCATGCACTAAAGGCATGACAAACGCAAAGCTCCGTGTAAAGTTGGGACGGAATAAACCGGCATCGAGCGTGATGCCTCTGATGATGTAATGTCCAATGGGTAGATCGACCTGAAAGTCCGTAACGGAGAGGTAAAGATACGAAGCTCTGTTTTGGGTCAGTATCAACTTGATATCATGTAGCTCATCGTACATCATCAATGGCTGTTCACCGGTTTCTATCGGATAACACAGATGAAGATCAGGGGCATGGGAGCGACAGGTAACAGTCGTTGCTGTGCTGATCCTAAATTCGAAATAATAGAGGTAGGCATAGCGCCCATCGAAAGTTTGTTCGACAAATTGATTGCCTTGATGTTCCCAATAATATGTTTCTGCATGGTGCATCGGGTAGGTGATCTCTTGGTTAGGTTGCATCACTTCAGTAGCACCATCGGGTTGGTTTAATGTGATTGTTCTCTTCATAATTTAGTATGATAGCTATGCTGAAAGCATAATACAACGGAACATCTTGATGCTCCGTTGTATCTTTTCCATATATTTTGTCATATTCACATGAGCATATTCCTGGTATGGCGGGTGTGGACATCGTTTATGGCTAGCTTTTGTATTAGTAAGTGATGGTGAATATGAATTCTCCTTCTGCTAGGGGTTTTTCACCTGCACCAGCACTTGTGTAGATCGGATTGTGTGAATCACCCCTTTTGACACCCAATACCGTGGTTCCCGATGCGGGTTTCTCTGGTTTAACCAGGTGTACCGGTAATTCTAAGGTCAGGGTCACAGCAAGCTGCCTGCTCAGTACAAAAATGAAAGTATCATCGAGCATGTCGAACCATTCTTCCTGATCTGGAGCCAGATAGAAGGAAGCCTTTATGGCTGCTCTAAAATCTTTTTGCAGATAGTCGATCTGTACTTGTCTTGTCAACTCGTCCTGTGCGTAGAAAGCAACTAGCTTTTTTTGAACTCCCATTGGAGTAAAATCTTCTTTGTTCATATTTTTTTACATTTAGTTAATGTTCAAAAATCGCCGATTCATATTGGAGTATCAAGCTCTTTTCTGTCTCTTTTAACTGAACTGGGGAAGAATTTTACCGAATCGGGAAATTGTTTTCGTATACTCTTGGCTGTTGAAGGGACGTAAATCAGCATGTTGATAGCGCAAATTGATTAGTCGTGGAAATAGGGGTTTTTAATCTGATTTTATTTAAAAGATGGATTTTTTTATCTCAACTATTCATGTATTTTATTGTTGTGTAGTTTGTTAAAATTCTTTGTACGTGTATTATTGTATTTATCTTCATTTTATAAGTAAATAAATTTTATATTTTGCTTAAATATTTATTTTTTATATATTTGATTTCAACCTAAATTTTTAACTAAATCATTATTTGCAAACTAGCGTGTGTCTTCTATTTGGAAAATACGATTCAAAAAGAAACAACATAACCTAGTTAAGCAACCTAAATAGATGTCTGCTTATGAAACTAAGTGTTACATTAATAAAATGGATTGTTCTGGGAGTTTTAAGCGTAGCTGGTGGATTGACGATGTACCTCATCAATGAGAATGAAGGGATCTTTGAAATCTGGAATGATAGCAATCTGTTTTTGAATTTAGGTAGCAGTGTATTTTCTGTCGCTCTATTTTTAGTGGTGAGCTATCAGCTGGCCAAGCTGGCTCCGCTGATTTTACCGCTTAAATATAGGACTGCGGCTTATTTTATCAGATATTTTTGTCTCCAAATTTTAATCAGCGGCGGGGGAAGCTTATTGATCGCGATCCTTTTTGCTGCGATTATCGTTTACAGCAATAGTGGTTTGTGGCTGGGCGATACTTCTTATTTTAAAGTGGACTTTTTCTTTGTCTGTCTGGCGGTTATATTTTTACAGGTCATCTTGTTTGTGGTTTATTTTTTATTCTCTTTTAAACAAGTTAATCACATAGGAGATGAACAAGAGAGTGATGCAGAAGCTGATTATATACGGTTGCTGGAAGAAATAAAAGTTTATCAATTGAGCTTGGGTGGAAAGATGTCGGAAACAAGCCGCCTGAAAGAACTACAGGGTATTGACCTGGCAGATGTTCATTATATCTACAGTGAACGAAAGATACGCTATATCCAAAGTGAGCGCTATGGAAAGACGATGTTTGACGGGGTAACATTGGAACAGCTGATCACGATGTTGCCGAAAGAGGATTTCTTTCCTGCTGGTCGACATCTCATCGTTTCTCGAAAGGCTATCGCATCGTTTAAACGATTGGCGGATTATCGAATTGAATTGACACTCGATCCTCCGTTTCACCTGAAAAGTAAACTGAGTGAAACAGCAACACGATTATTTAAGACCTGGTATTATGATGGTGGGGTGGATGATGTGGACCATTAAGCTCCAAGGCTTATGGCTAGTTTGATCGTTTAATCAATTCGTCCCTGCACGCAGTAGCAGGGGTCTGGTATCATTATGCTGTATTTTTTACAGCAGTAAATCAATCAAATTATGAAAAACTGGATGCAAAATATGCTTAAAGTAATCCTAGATATCTACGTCCTATTAACCCAATTAAATACCTTAAATGACCAATTGCAGCGGATGGATATCCACCTCAGATCGATTGTAGAAGCAATGAAAAAATCGGATAAATCTGATTTTTCCTATAATGATAGCAATTTAACTTCAAGTAATTCGAATGTTGATTTTTCCCTACTGGACATCAAAGATGTAGTCAAAATATTGAATATTTCAACAACAACCTATTACCGTCTGGTGCGGCAAGGTGAACTGGTGCCCAGACGAAAAGGAAAACGTCATTACTACTATCATGAGGATCTGTCGAAGCAATTGAATCAAAGTAAACGAAAAGGCCGGATTTAAGCTTGTTCGGATTTAAGCTTGTTCGAGGGTTGTTCGACAATTGTTCGAGACAGGTTCGAGACAGATTCGGCACGCGTTCGATTGGGCTTCGACTGCTGTTCGGCAGGGCTTCGACAAGTTGCCGAAGCCTTGCCGAACGCTTGCCGATAAATGGTCGAAGCAGCCCCGAAGCAGTCTGCTTTCGGAGTCAAACTTTAGTCGAAAAGAGGTCGAAGATTTTTGATTGACGTGTCTCAATTTTTTAATATTTATACCCTTAGCTTTTCTATTTATGACACGGAATGATAGTCTTTCCTATCATGTACTATCATGCGCTGTCATAACTCGTTTTTGCCTGTTTTTGCCCCTAATTTAGTGCTCGATATCAGTAAAAACCGGCATGCGGGTTATAGTGTAAACAGTTGAAAATTAGAATAATGGCAAGATTTTTAAAAGGAATTGTAGGAGCGTATTCGGGTAAAGTGGGAAGTGTAGTAGGAAGCTCGTGGAGAAGCGTTGACTATGTCAAATCGCTACCAAAATTTAAAGGAAAAAAGGCAACAGATGGGCAAATTGCACAGCGCACAAAGTTTGCTTTGGCAGTAGCATTTTTATCACCGATCAAAGATTTACTCAACCTGGGTTATTCGGATAAGTTACTGGGTAAGGCGACGGGGTATAACAAAGCGTTGCAGGCTGTGCTGAGCAACGGCATCTCTGGTGTCTATCCAAGCCTGGAAATTGACTATTCGAAAGTGATCATTTCCAAGGGTGCGCTCTCCAATTTAATGGGCGTAGCATGGGCGGAAATCAATGCGGGCGAACTGGAGCTCTCTTGGTCTCCGGAGATTAACAAGTTCAATGCTTTCGCTGACGATTCGGTCGTGCTGCTCATGTACAATAGAACGAAGAACTTCTTCAGTATCATGGAGTCCGGAACGCGCTTAGATGCATCGTTATCGCTGCCTTTACCGGTGAGTTATTCTGGTGATACGCTGGAAGGCTGGATCTTCACGGGCCACCGTGATGGTGTCAAAACTTCTTTGAGTTATTACCTGGGTCAGCTGGTATTAGCATAACGTAGTTCAGTTTTTTAGGGAGGTGAACTGCTGGTTCGCCTCCTTAATCTTTCAAAATAAAATTACATGATCTTAAAATTAATCCGCGTCAAACAAGGGAAGGAAAGTACCTTGTCTGAACTATACCTCGATGGCCAGTTTGTTGGCTATGGTCTGGAGGATGCTATCCGCAAAACGAAAATTAAAGGAAGCACTGCTATTCCTCCAGGTAAATACCGCCTTGGCCTGAATACCTATGGCGCAATGAACGCGCGTTATAAGAGAAAATTTCCGAAGCTCCACCGTGGCATGATCGAGATCCTGGAGATCCCGAATTTCAGTTATGTCTATATCCATATCGGCAATCATATCGGTGATACCTCCGGCTGTTTGCTGGTCGGTAATAAAATGGCTTTAGTGGATGGTGATTACGAGATCTATCAGTCTAAAAAGGCGTATGTGGTGCTATATGAAAAACTGGTTGAGATGATAGTGAGTGGGGAGGTGTTTATTGAGGTGACATAATATGTTTTGTGCCTCTGTCGCCGGCACAGGGCGACAAACGTTTTTCGCTTTCATCGGTAAAATTACGCAGTCGGAATACTAGGCCTTTTAATAATTAAAAACATGAAAAAGATAATTCAAAAAATAAGTTCGGCGTTGGAAGTGGTCTTGCTGGCACCGATTAAATTGCCGGGAAAGGCATTGAATATTATTAAATACATTGCGCTGGGTCTTGGTGTGGTGGAAACGGTGCTGGATGATAAAGACGAAAAAGGAGAGGAGGAGTCACCTCCACCAAAGCAGATCTTACCTGGTCAGGAAAAGGAGGTTCGGGATGAAATTAAATGATATCCGCATAGGCACTTTAGGAGGGACGCTGTGTTCGATCTGGGCAAGCTTTTCTCTTGGTGATTTCATGCAGACAGCACTCATGGCTGTCGTTGGGACGGTCGTAAGCTATGTGACAAGCCGATTGCTTGGAAAATGTAGAAAGAGAAATCGGGATTGAAGCTTTAATAACACCAGTAAAAGAAGTCCTCTGATCAAAAATTTAGAGGACTTCTTTTTAAGAATCTTTTAGAGAAAAGGGGAGCTTGTAAATTTGGAGCGATATTCTCGGGGAGTTAGTCCTTTAGATTTCTTGAAAAATTTATTGAAGTTGGAAAGGCTGTTAAAACCACAATCGTACGCCAGGTTGCACACCCGATAGTCGATGTCTGTTAGCAGTTTGCAGGCGTGGCCTATACGTACTTCATTTACAAATTCTACAAATGTTTTCTGCGTTCTACTCTTAAAGTAACGGCAAAAAGACTGTTTGTTCATATGGATCATATCAGCGACAAGCTTAAGTTCGATCTCCTTTGTATAGTTGCTGAAAATATATTTTAAGATTACATCCATACGGTCATTGTCTTTTAAATGATAGGAATTTGTATAGCCGGCTCCTGTTAATAGATCGTATTCTTGTGTCTCATTCAAGATATGTAGTATTTTACACAATAAGGATAAGCGTAAGAGTACGTTTTCTTCCTCTGCTAATTGGATCAGTAATATTTTAACTTTTGATTTCGTTTTCCCCCTAAATCGCATGCAACGTTTGCTGAGTTGGAAGAAATTTGCCATTTTTTTTGTATTTCCAAACTGAGAAAGAATCTTTAAAACTTTTTCGGGATGAAAAAAAAGAGTAATGGATTTTGCGACACTGCTATTCTCGGTGGCTACAAAATATTCTTCACTATTGTGCCAAACATGAGGAATGTTGGATCCGACCAATGTGAGATCATCGTGACTGAAACTTTCAATACTATCGCCGATCATCCGTGTTCCTTCACTTTCTACAACATAGTTTATTTGACATTCTTCATGAAAATGAAAAAGCGTAGAAAAATAAGGTGAATTGACAACTTTCGTGTCAAAAACTTCATTTTCTTTACCATCAAGTATTTTGGCAGGAACTGGTCTCATAATTTTAAGTCATCTAAAATTGTAACCTTAAATCTATGCTCTTTTGTTGAAATTTCAAAGTATAGTTTTAAGTAATGATAATATAGCGTAAGTATTGGGGAATAGTCGATTGATTTTGTTTTGCTATAGCTTCTAACTTAGTAGTTATATAAATCACAAGTATATCATTTTAAAATAAGATTAATATGTTAACAGCATTTTCACTTAATGGCAAGACAGCCTTAATAACTGGTGGTGGAACGGGGATTGGATTTGGAATAGCTAAAGCAATGATGGAAGCTGGTGCGAGAGTAATCATTGTCGGCCGTCGAGAAGAAACGCTACAGCAGGCGCAACTCGAATTAGGAGGCGATGTTCATTATTTTGTCTTTGATCTAGCCAATACAGAAGCTATTCCAGGATTGATAGATCGTATAGAATCTGCAGTAGGGCCAATTGATATTTTAGTCAACAATGCAGGTGTTCATTTGAAAAAATATGCGCTGGAAACTAGTGATGCTGAATTTGAAAAAATTATACAGACCAATGTACTCAGTGTATTCAGCCTAAGCAGGTCGTGTGCCGCAAAAATGGTCGAAAGAAAAGATGGTGTTATTTTATTTATTGGGTCTATGACCGGAATGTTTGGTATGGATCGTGTATCGGCCTACGGCACTTCTAAAACTGCTTTGACAGGTTTGATGCAAAATCTGGTCACTGAGTTTTCGAAATATAATGTGCGGGTCAATACGTTAGTTCCGGGATGGATAGAGAGTCCGATGTTTTTTAAAGCAATTGGTGACGATCCGCAGCGCAAAGAAAAGATCGTTAATCGGATCGCTATGGAAGGTTTTGGAAAACCTGAAGATGTGGGGAATGCCGCCGTTTTCCTCTCCTCTCCAGCAGCGCGTTATATCACTGGAGTTTTATTGCCAATTGATGGTGGCGCGACCGTTAATTTTTAATAGCTAGATTGAGATTTTATTATTTTAGATGAGCATTTTTTATTAGACAAAAAATATGAAAGCAATTGTATTGCATGAACCAGGCCGGTTCGAATTAATTACCAAAGAAAAGCCATCAGATCCTGAACCGGATGAAGTGCTGTTGAAAATTAAGAAAGTATCGATCTGTGGTACCGATCTGCATGCCTACAAAGGCAAGCAACCTTTTTTTACTTATCCTCGTATTTTAGGACACGAAGTATCTGCCGAAATTGTTGCAGTAGGAAGTGAAGTGGAAGGGCTTAAGGTTGGAGACAAGTGTACAGTTGAGCCTTATCTTAATCTCATCGAAGACCATGCAGTACGTAGAGGCAAGGGCAATTGTGGTGGCACACTCTCTGTAATGGGGGTTCATGAAGACGGCGCTATGCAAGAGTATATTACATATAAAGCAAGTTATGTACATCTTACAAATGGACTTGATGATGACCAGATATCTTTGATAGAGCCATTGGCTATTGCCGCGCATGCAGTGGATCGTGCGGGTCTAATCGCCGCGGATACCGTGTTAGTGGTTGGCTCCGGGCCGATAGGGATAGGTATTGTTGCAAATGCTCGTTTAATGGGTGTTAAAATTGCAGTGTTAGATCTTGTAGAAAATAGACTGGATTTTGTCAACAATAAGTTTCCTGAAGTAGAAACGATCTTATTGTCGGAGGATTTAGATAAGCAATTAAGAACAGTTTTTGAAGGGGAGCTTCCTACAGTAATTTTTGATGCGACGGGAAGCAAACGATCCATGGAAAACTCATTCAATCTGGTGGCTCATGGGGGAACTATTGTTTTTGTCGGTTTGTTTGTCGGCGCAGTAAGTTTTGATGATCCTAATTTTCATCGAAAGGAAATTACCTTGAAAGCGAGCCGTAATGCCACTGCTTCTGATTTTAAAAAAGTTATTAATCTATTGCGGTCCGGGGATATTAATACAGAAGGACTGATTACACATCGTATCGCTTTTGATCAAATGAAAGATAATTTTGATACGCTATTTCAGGCAGACCAAAACCTGATTAAGGCTGTTGTCGATTTTTAAAAATTACATTTAAATACACCATCACATCGAAATGAGATAAGAATCAGTTGAATATACGAGATGATGTAGAATTTAATATTTAGGTGAAGAAGTAGAAAATGACACGAGGAAAATTTATGGTAATATAGGCTTATTATACGCTAATTTAGTATTCATTTTTTACAGTGGCAAGAAGTAATTTGCACATTGAATAATGTTCTATGCAATTATTCAAAATCCAAATAAAATGTTAATCAAATTATTAAAATCATGAATAAATCTATCCTATTGACATCTATGTTAGGGTTTGCCTCTATATATGGTCATGCGCAAGTGAATAGTAAGAAAATACCTGTTAAGAATACGTACGAAATTAAGAGTACCGATAGTCCTGAAGATATATTAAGAAAAGCCGTTCATGTTGTACCGACAGCAAATCAATATCGGGCTTTAAAAAATGAATTTATTGCTTTTATCCATGTTGGTCCCAATACGTTTACTAAAATGGAATGGGGAAATGGTATGGAGGACCCAAAGATCTTTGATCTCAAAAATCTGGACACCGACCAATGGTGTGAGGCAATGAAAGCTGCGGGTATGAAAAAAGTAATTATTACGGTGAAGCATCATGATGGTTTTGTGCTTTGGCAAAGTAGGTATACGAAACATGGTATTATGTCTACAGGATTCAGAGATGGGAAAGGAGATATTTTGAAAGACTTAACTGCTTCCTGTAAAAAATATGGATTAAAACTTGGTGTCTATCTATCACCTGCAGATCTTTTTCAAATTGAAAGTGCTGATGGACTTTATGGCAATTTAAGTGAATATACACAACGTACAATTCCTCGTGAAGTGGCAGGAAGACCATTTAAAAATAAAACAAAATTCAATTTTAAAGTAGATGATTATAACGAATATTTCCTAAATCAACTGTTTGAATTATTGACGGAATATGGTCCCGTACATGAGGTATGGTTTGACGGTGCGCATCCGAAGACAAAAGGTGGTCAAAAATATAATTACGATGCTTGGCGTGAACTGATCAAAAAGTTGGCCCCAGAAGCTGTAATTTTTGGGAAAGAAGATATCCGATGGTGTGGGAATGAATCTGGAAATACCAGAAGCACGGAGTGGAATGTAGTTCCATATCATGACGATCCTGCAGGCCTTCAGAATTTTCTTGATCTTACAGATGAAGATTTAGGAAGTCGGGCGAAGCTTTTAAAAGCTAAGTATCTACATTATCAACAGGCTGAAACGAATACATCGATTAGAGAAGGTTGGTTCTATAGGGATGATACGCATCAAAAAGTGAGAAGTACTGATGATGTTTTTGATATTTATGAACGATCGGTCGGGGGTAATTCTACATTTCTTTTGAACATACCACCGAATAGAGATGGAAAATTTTCACCTGAAGATGTTAAGGTACTACATGAAGTTGGAAGCCGTATTAAAGAAACCTACGGTCATAATCTTTTGCGTGGAGCAAAAGGAAACAAAGAAACATTGGATGACAATATGGAATCCTTTAGTATCTTGTCGGATAAAAATCCGGAACTGATTTACACTACTGTAAAGCCTGTAAAAATAAATCGCTTTGTTATTCAGGAAGCTGTAAGCACAAATGGTGAACGTATCGAAAAGCATGCTTTAGATGCTTGGATCGATGGTCAATGGAAAGAGGTCGCCCATGCGACTAATGTGGGGTACAAACGTATTCTTCGTTTCCCGGAAGTGACATCAGATAAATTCCGCATTCGTGTGTTAGAAAGTAGGGCTACTCCGGTTATCAGCAATGTCTCTGCTCATTATGCTCCCGGAAGACCTCCGCAATTGGTCTTTAATCGCAGTGTAGATGGTATGGTTGCTATTGCTCCTTTAAAAAGTGAGTTTGGATGGAAACCGCATGGTGAGGATATTCTTAAAAATCTAAACACCAATTTTCAAATACACTACACGTTAGATGGCAGTCAGCCTACAGCACAGTCACCTGTATATACACAGCCGATTGCTGTAAAAGGTGGGCAGATAAAAGCTGTAGCAATTAATGCTGATAAATTGGTCGGTGCAGTTGCAGAAGAAACAATTGGTATTGCTAAAAAACAGTGGCAACTTATCGATAATAGCAGTGAGGTTGCTAAACATGGTGCGAAATTGGCTTTCGATGCAGACCCAAAAACGTATTGGGAATCTAATGATAATGGCGCTGCACAACATATTTCGATAGATCTTGGACAGCAGTATAATTTAACAGCATTTAGTTATACACCACAAAATGAACACGGTAAAGGGATGATGGCGAAAGGCGTGGTGAGAGTCAGTAATGATGGGAAAAATTGGAGTGATGCTGAACGATTTGAATTTGGAAATCTAATTAATGATCCTACAAAGCGCACACATCGATTTTCTAAAAATATCCAAGCACGATACATCACGGTTGAATCGACAGAAATAACTGGAGGAGGAAAACTCCTTACTGTAGCGGAACTGGATTTTATTGAGTAACCGCGTTACATGTAAACTAATGCTTAAAAAATACTATTATTAAAATTTATCATATATATTGGAAGAAGCTGATAATTTTAATAATAGTATTTATAAATGAAAATCTCGATGCTGTTGGGGCATCGAGATTTTCATTTATAACTATTAATTATTTTAACGCGCAAGTCTAATGCCCGTAAATTGCCACTGCAGTGGTGTATGAAAGAAATTTCGATATGTCTTTCTGCTATGTCCTTTTGACGTAGCTTCTGAAGCACCTCTTAAAACCATTTGATTGACCATGAACTTTCCGTTATATTCGCCTACCGCACCAGCTTCTTTTTTGAAACCTGGATAGGGCAGATAGGCACTTCCGGTCCATTCCCATCGGTCGCCCCAATGCATGCTATCAGCTGCGATTTCCCATTCAGCCTCTGTTGGTAAACGCATTCCCTTCCAATTTGCATAAGCAGCCGCTTCAAAATAGTTGATATGATTGAGCGCTTCATCGAGATCCAATATTTTTAGACCTAATAATGTATAGTGCATCCATTGATTGTCAATTTTATGCCAATATAGTGGAGCATGAGCATTATTTTCTTTTACCCAGTCCCAACCTTCAGCATGCCAATGGCGAAAGTCTTGATACCCTCCGTTTTCTATAAATTCTAAGTATTCCCCGTTGCTGACAACTTGTGTAGCAATTTCGAATTCTTGTAAATAGACTTGATGTCTCCCAAGTTCATTATCGAAACAGAACCCCTTTCCTTCGAATCCGATTTCGTATATTCCGGCTGGAAAGGTAATCATTTCGTTATTTACGAATTCTGATTTTGAAGGTTCTGGATCGCTTTTGTAGGATGGGAAAAGTGGATTGTGTCCCAAAATATATTTGATATCTGATATCAGTAATTCTTGATGTTGCTGTTCATGGTTAAGTCCCAGTTCGAGCAAAATTGATACGGCCGGTAAGTGATGTAGTTTCTGATTAAAAAATAACTGCATTTGATCATCTACGTAAGCTCTATACTTGTAAATATCAGATACGGATGGACGGCTTAAATTTCCACGATCGGTTCGGATGACCCGCGCGCCTACAGTTTCATAATAACTGTTAAAGACATAATTATACTGTGAGTCGAAAACCTGATATTCAGGAAAGTAAGGGATCAATAAAAATGTTTCAAAAAACCAAGTTGTATGTCCTAAATGCCATTTCGGGGGACTGACATCAACAATTGGTTGTACTACATAATCTTCAATCGCTAAAGGTGCGCATATATGTACAGAATGATTTCTAATAGCCTTATATTTTGCTTCTAATTCTGTCATGTGATCGGTTATTACATTTTCTGTTTTCATCGGCTATTTTTTATTTGATTTGCCAAATAGCATCCATAAACCATTTTTTCGAGTCGTACAATTCACAGACGGAGTCAAAACCGGATCTATGTGCAAGTTCTTGGATATCGGTAGGTGAGAATTTTTGAGATATTTCCATAAAAATCGGTTCATTTTCAGCGAAATGGATTTGATGTTCACCGATTAATACTTCTTGTTCAATTAGACTAATGAGATAGCTTTTGCATGCTCCATTTATTGGGTCATAGGTTTGGTAATGCGCAAATTGATCGACGTTGAAATTAGCTTCGAGTTCATGATTGATGCGAACGAGAAGATTAAGATTAAATTGTGCAGTTACACCTGTTGGGTCATCATAAGCACGAAGTATTGTTTTAGGATGCTTTTTTAAATCAAAACCTATTAGGACATTGTCTCCTTTATTTAGTTTCCTCTTCAATTTGGAGCAGAACTGTTCAGCATCCGCTATTTCCATATTACCAATATTGCTTCCTAAAAATAGTATGACTTTGCGATTTGAAGATATTGTCATTGCTTTTTCAATCATCTCAAAATATTCCCCATTAAGACATATAATATCGAGCTCTGGAATCGTATTATTAAGATTTTTTTTTAGAACTGAAAGTATGTTACCTGATATGTCGATCGGCATATAAGTGAAGTTTGCTCCTTTACGAACAAGCTGTTGCAATAAAAAGGTGGATTTCATTGCATCGCCTGCTCCCAGTTCTATCAGATCAAATGGTTCGCCGTCGGTGTTTATTAAATTAGCTATTTCTTCTGTTTGATTTTTGAAGATGTCAAGTTCACATTTTGTTAGATAATAATCTTCCATTGCCATGATTTTTTGGAAGAGATGATCTCCTTTGCTATCATAAAAATATTTAGAGGATAATCTCTTCGGATTACTTTTTAAATCAGCCAATACCTCTTTTTGGAATTTATAACTGGTTGTTGTTTCTATTTGGTTTTCACTGCGGAGACTGCTGTTCATCTTTCTTGTTTTACTGTTCTGGAAAGATAACAGTTAAAGGCTAGTAGTTGTTTGTTCGAGGGAACATGTTACTTGTATCAATTATTGATATAGTGTGAAAATAAATTACTCTTTATTGAGTATTTGTGAAAAATTTTTCAACTTTTATACTGCTATCCCGGACTTGGTAATTTTCTTTAAAAGAGTGAATGATTTAAATCTCTTTTGTTTAGGATTTATGATTTAGGGAGTCAATAATTTAATCACACACTTTATGTATTCAATGAGGAGAATGTAAAAGAAGCGCACAGGCTGTTACAAATTGGTACTACAATTGGTAAAATTGTTATTAAATATTGAAAATAGATGAGACAAAAAATAAATTCTTATTAAAGAAGAAAAGCCATCTATTAGGATGGCTTTTCTTTTTATGTTATTATATAATTGAAATTATTTAATTCTTTTTTTGGTTTTCTTTTTCTTCTTGTTTAACCAAATGATTGTTCCTGTAATAGGAAGTGATGCGCATATTAAAGCGATGAAAAAATGTAAAACTTTAGTGGCTATACCTCCATAATTACCCACATGAAGATCATAGTTCATCGCACCAATTTTATCCCCTATGGGAGCATTTTCTGATTGTTTTATTTTTTCAATCTGACCATTTCCTCTATTAAAATAATACCAAATAAATTCGCCGGTACGATCTTTAATGAACCGCACTTGAATATCTTGTGGATCTGTTGGAGATTTACGTAAACGAATCGACATCATATCTGCATTTGGGTGTTTTGATATGGTGAAATTGAGCGCATTATCTAATATTTTAGACTGATTCTGTGGTACATATTCGAACTTTTCCTGTTGTTCAATTTCTTTTGTGCTATCGAAACCATTGAGCGATTTTACATAAAAAGTTTTAAATGCGGGAAATGTAAATGCAATACCTGTACATGCAATTAATAGGGCGAAAATGACACTATAAAGTCCTAAGATTTGATGCAGGTCATAGTTTAATCGTTTCCATTTAACTTTAAAATTAAACCAAAGCTGTCTTATTAATTTTTTGATGGTCCATTTTTTAGGCCACCATAGGACCACTCCTGTTATTAAAATTATTATGAATATGATGACCGAAATTCCTACCACCCAATGTCCTACCATGGCGCCCAATAGTAAGTTCATATGAAGTTGTAAGACGATCTGAAAAAATTCTGTTTTGGAGTTTTCTACCGCTTGTACTTTACCCGAATAAGGATTAATAAAAACTCGTTTATGGTAAATATAATATTGATTATTACCAAAAGCATGTTCATCCGTTTTTAGCGCACGAAATATCCAAGTTCTGTCTGGTGAGAGGTACAGATCTGTTCTACTTATTTTTTCACCTTTAGGTAAAGCGTTTTGCGCTATATCAATCAGCTGTGTTAGTGGGAGTAACTTACTATTTTCTCCAACTGAATCTTGAGTATAGTATTTTTGAGGATAGACTATTAGTTTAAGCTCATCATAGAAAACATAAAAGTAACCCGATAAACTAACAATAAAAACAACTAGGCCTGTAAAGAGACCTAGCCATTTATGTAGCCATAATAAACCTGCTTTAATCATTCTTAAAATTGATAATGAAGGTTTAATGAAGTGACAGTACCACTACCTTTTACGTATTCGGCATCCAATGCACGGTACTGACTAACTGTAGGGTAGTAAGATGTGTTGAATATATTTTCTATTCCGAAGCCTATTTTCCAATTTTTATTCAAATTGTAGTTGCCTGATAAATTGAAGAGGTCGACATTACTGATTGGTCCTTCACTATTGTTATATTTTCCTTTGTCATTGAGCGCAAATCGATCTCTAGCTCCAGTGTGTATCCAAAACAATTGCAGATTTAACTGTTGGTTTGGTTTATAACTTAAAAAACCTGTTGCTTTAGGTGGTGCAATCCGAGATCCATTAAGATAAATTTTGCTACCATCATCCATTTTTGCTTTTCCTTCTACATATCCATAGCTTCCACCGACGCTTAATTTTTGACTCAGTTGCGCATCAAGAGTAACTTCATATCCTTTTACTTCTTCAGGTTCACGCTGAGGCATTAAAAAACCACCAACATCTACTAAATTAACACCTAAATCCGAAGTACTGATGTAGTAAGAGGCTGAAATATTGAAGATACTGAAACGGCTTGAAAAACCAGCTTCATAGTTATTGGTAATGATCGGGTCTGTTTCTAAATTACCGATTGTGTTTTCTTTAGCACGGCGTAAAATACGACCTAATTCATTGATCGCAAATGCTTGCGAAAAACTAACGAAAGGGTTGAAATAATCGTATTTAGTATAGCGTAATCCTGCATTGAACATTGTCGCTTTATATGGAATATTTCCTCCGCTTACCACTATACTTCCTTCTCCATTCGGACCAGTAGCTATGGTATTGTAATCGTTGACTTTAACGGTTGCATTTTCATACCGAAGCCCGGCTTTAAAGATCAAATTTTCAATGAGGTCGGCTTTTACTTGCGCATAGGGGGCAAAATTAACCATATTCATTTTTGGTATGTATACACGTCCATCTGTTAAATCTTGATAGGTTACATCTTTTAATAAATCTAAACCGTAAGTTATTTCGGTTGGAATAGAAAAAAGCTGAAATGGAGTATTCAGATTTAAGCGCAATCCTTTTTTCTCAGAGTTGATCATGGTTTGTCCTGGACCATACCACGCCGTTCCACTAGCAACGTATCTGTTCATTGAACTGAAGGAATTTAAATAAGCTGTTACATCCAATTGGGTTGAATGAAAAAGATTACTTTTTGAATAGGTTAACATCGCATTGTGATTGTAAGGTGTACCTGCGGGTTTGCCTGGTTCTTCTCCTCTAACTCCAATTGTAGGCGACTGACCATAGATGCCGTTTTTACTGATATATTTGGCACGTTGTGTACTTCCATAATAGTTATAAAATCCAGTCAATGTACTGCTTGAATCAATTTGATAACCTATTTTAATAAAGCCATTGTACTGATAGGAATTGGAAAGACCATCAGTTTGTCCAAGAGGTAAACCATCGGAATCTCTTTGTAAACCGGTGTAATCTGCCGAACCAGAAACGGTGTAACTCCATTTATTTACCTGTCCTGAAAGCTGTTGTGAAAGTTTGTAACCTAAGGTTTCCTTAGGGTCAAATGGATTTATTGATGTTCCCAAAATGGTCTGACCACTAATCTTTTTTCCGTCTTTGTTTTTCTTGGTAATGTAATTGATAATACCTCCACCTGAACCATTTCCGTAGATTGAAGTAGCACCTTTTATTACTTCAATACGTTCAATCACACTAGGGTCGATGGTGCGTAGGTCACGTGCTCCATTCATAAGCGGTGTTGATTGCGGGATTCCATCTATCAAAACAAGTACGGCACGTCCACGAAGGGTCTGTCCAGAATTTGTAGCTTTATTGGTCGAGGTACCCAAACCCGGAATTGCATTACCAAGTACCGTAGCTAAATTGTTCGTAATGTTGGTTTGTGCTTGTATATCTTGTTGATTCAAGATTGTGATAGAGGATGGTATCGTTGAAATACTTTCTGGCTTTCTTCCGGCCGTAACAACGATTTCATCCAATACATTTGTACTTGCCAATAAAGTGATGCTGATTAAATTATTGCTGGGTTTATTTGATAAGCTGAGGGTTTTTTCTTTAAATCCTATCGCGGAGACTGATATTTTTTGATTTGCTATTTTTTCATTTGTTGTGATCAACACACCAGCTGTATCTGTACTTCCTAATAGTTGTTGATTTAAACGTACCGTCGCTCCAGCAATTGGAAGATCTTTTTCTGTTTTGACTTTTATAGTCATTTGTTGTGCTTGACAAATGAAAACGAATACCTGTAATGGTATTATTAGAATTAGAAATTTCCATCTATTAGAGATGGAAGGGAATGAAATAGGCATCTGTAATATTCTTATGTTGATTTAGATTTGTTCTAAACAATAGGCAAATATACAATCTATTTAATTCGAGTGAAATTATTATTTGATTTTTTTTAGCAGTAATTAGTTACTAGACATAAACTCTAAAGGTCTTATTGTGAGTTTACTACTCTAAAATGTTTATGAATTAGATTACAATTGCTTTTTGTAAAATATACCCGCTTTTGGGAAATTTATTAATCTTTTTCGTTAACAAACTTTTTGAGATTGCTGAGAATCTGATCCCATCCGGTTTGATAGTTTTCTGAAGCAAATTCGGGGCCTGCATCGTGAAGGTTTTCGATACCTTCATGATGTAAACTAACAGTTGTTAGTCCTTCATTTTCCTGGAGTAACCAACTGACTGTTGTTACACCCTGACTAAAGGTGGGATGAGTCCAGGTATGAACTAATTTTTTATTAGGAATAATTTCAAGGATTGTACACTCATGTAAAAATTTATTTTTACCACCAGGCTCATAAAAATGAAATGTTATCCCCTTCTCTAGAGCAAAATCAGGAATGTCAAAATACCATTGCTTGAATTGATTCTTATCGGTCAGTACCGCCCAGATAATTGATGCTTTTTTTGGTATTACTATTGAAGATGTAATCATGATACCTTGGTGAAATATTTAAAAAAGTTGAAACAAAAGCTTATTTTAAGTTGTCTAAAATGTTAAGGTAAAAACGTATAATTTTGCCAATTTGTTTTTAGAAAAATCTAAAATTAGTGATTACGTCCATTGTTTGTACGCTTTTTTCGCCTTAATTATCATTAGGGTAACGAAACCCAAAACAGCAAATACTGCATAACCAATACCTATCTCAGTCTGTGTTTCTGGATTCACGAGACTCACGACAATATAACTTAATGCAGAAGTGACGAGGTAAGTTATACCACCTGCTAAGCCACCTGCAATTCCTGCAGATAAAGGAAAACGACCTAAGCAGTAACCGAAATAATTATTAAATATAAATCCTGCGGTAACGTGGATCAAGAAGGCGAATAGTGATAATGTAAAGAGATTTGTGATATACGGAGATATTATAATCATTAAAATAATGAAAGCAATTTGTAAATAATTAGCATATCTTAATTTTGGTAGTAGTGCTTTCTTGATTAGTGCACGACCGATAAACCCACCGGACATCCATGCAAGTCCCATTAATAATGAAGTGTATCCGGTCGTAATGGAGCTATAACCTAAATTGTGTTCAATGAAAAATGGTCCACTTAGATTGTAGAACATAACTAAACCATAGCTTATTCCACACATGAGCACTCCAAACGTAAAGTCTTTCGTTTGAAGCATGGTCTTAAATTCAGTGACTAAATATTCAAATTGAAGTGGATTTTTCTGACGGATTGTTTCACCGGAAAAAATGAGTTCTAATATGAAGAGCACAATGCTGTAAGCTGCTAATAACATAAAATTAGAGCGCCATCCAAATTGTGCCTGTAAATATCCGCCAATGAAAGGAGCAATAATTGGCGCTAATGACCAAACGATAGTGATGGCACTCAGGTATCGTTTTCGCTCTTCACCTTCGTACACATCAACGAAATAGGCGCGTTTTGATACTACAACAAAAGCGGATAGTATTCCTTGCAGTATGCGCATCATATAAATGACAATAATATTATCAGTTGTGGCTGTAATAAAAAAGCTGATTGTAAATAGAAAAAGAGAAATTAAGGTAATCCGATATCTTCCCCATGCATCAACAAGGGCACCGGCAAAGAATTGTGAAATACCATAACTAATTAAAAACAGGGATAAGGTGAGTTGAATCTTACTTTCTGCCAGTCCTAGCTCTGTTGCCATCTGTGGCATGGATGGTAGGTAAATGTCTGTTGCTAAGCCCGAAATTGGAACCAATGCGAATGCAATTAGTGTCGGAGCAAATGATTTTCGTGAATTTAAAGTATTTTCTTGCATGTGTATTGTTTATTGAAAACAAATGAGATAAACGTAAATAGGATTTCTTTAGCTAGCGAATGTTCTTGAGGATATCTGAAATGTCGCAAAAGTTACATATGACATATGTAACCTATTTTTTGAATGTACTCATGTGGCAAAGGTATAAAATTCAATAAAGATGAAAACTTGTTTTTTAATATTTACAGAACGTGGATGGTATATAATTTTACATTTTACATAATTCTTTGATTATATAATTTCCGAAAATAAATTTTGTTTTTTTTATTATAGTATTTGTAATGAGTTGGTTATGTTTTGTTCTTCATTTGCTGTCTTGCTGATGTTACATGATTTTTTTTATAATCTCATAACGGTTTAATGTTATTTTTACCGCTATGTTTTACATTTAAATGATGTTATTGAAATTGATGGAATGAAATCGTTTTCGTATTTTACTAGATTTTTTATTGTAGGTCGCACAATTTATTAATTATATTGGTCTGCAATTATAAATCAATCTTGCAGTTCTGAAATTGATTATGCCATTTATTTAATATTTGAAGATCGAAAATGTAGTCCCTGCAAAGGTTTTAATAAACATGCAGCAGTTTTTAATTTTTATAAATCCTATTGATTAATTTAAAAAAAGAAATTACTATTATGAGTATCGTGTCGTGTAAAAAAAGAATGTTGTTATTGTTAACGGGTATAAGTTTTTGTTCCTTATTATATGCTCAAAAACAACCTCCTAATATTATTTTTATATTGACGGATGATATGGGGTATTCGGATTTGGGATCTTATGGTAGTCCGAATATTCAAACACCTTTTTTAGATTCGATAGCGAGTAAAGGTGTACGGGCTACAAATTATGTCGTTTCCACTCCTTCATGTACGCCATCCCGTGCGTCGTTATTGACCGGACGTTATGCTTCTCGTTATAACTTGCCTCAACCGATCGGTCCTGGTTCGGAATTAGGTCTACCTGATGCTGAGGTAACGATCGCTGAAATGTTGAAGCAGAAGGGCTATCAAACAGCTTTGGTAGGAAAATGGCATCTTGGTGATAAAGCAGAATCGCTACCCAATGCACAAGGATTTGATTTCTTTTATGGTATGCTCTATAGTCATGATTACCGTGCACCTTATGTGAAAACAGATACTGTTATTAAACTTTTTAGAAATCGCAGTCCTGAAGTATTTGCTCCTGATGATTCGGATCTAAGTCAGCATTATCACCGTGAAGCACTTCATTTTATCAATAAGCAAAAAAAAGACAAACCTTTCTTTTTGTATTATGCACATAATTTCCCTCATCTTCCATTGGCATTTTCAAACAAGAAAAATCCTTATGCCAGTGCACAAAATGCAGGTCCTCTTGGGGCGGTCTTGTATGAGTTGGATCAGTATATTGCCCAATTATGGCACGCATTAGAGGCTAAAGGTCTGGATAAAAATACCATCTTGATGTTTTCTAGTGATAATGGACCTTGGATTGAGTATCCTGCTCGTATGTCAGATGACGGCGAGACGAAAAATTGGCATGTTGGAACTGCTGGTGTATTTAAAGGTTCGAAAGCGCTTACTTATGAAGGCGGTGCCCGAGTTCCTTTTATTGTTTTCGGAAAGGGAATTATCCCGGAAGGAAAAGTTATTCGCTCTTCTATCAGTAATTTAGATATTTTACCAACTATTGCTTCTTGGACGGGATCTTCTTTACCAGACAGAAAACTGGATGGACAATCAATACGTAATTTACTGGAAGGTAAAGAGACTGATTTAAACTATGTCCATAGACCAATTTTTTGGTTAATTATGGTAAACCAGAAGCTGTGAAAGTTGGTGATTGGAAATATCGTATTATTAAACAACGAACAAATTTAATTTCAGGGAAAACGGAGGAAACGGTAGAGGAATTGTTTAATATTGCCTGGGATCCGAGTGAAAGAACAAATTTGATTCATGAATATCCTGAAAAACTAACGGAACTAAAAAGGGTATTTAATTCTTTCGATGAAAAAGAATAGTTTTTCAGCAACTCAAGAGAACCTCCAATCAAATGATAAGGTCCATTTGATTGGAGGTTTAAATCCTTAAGATGTAAATTAGGCTATATCTTCAAAGTTGAAAGGGAGATCTTCCCCCATGATGTTCCTGTATTCGCTAGCAAAGTTTTGAAAACGTATGCGAGCTTCTTGGAGCATTTTTAAAGCAATCATTGCTTTAATTTCCATAAATAAGGCATTTTCATTGAGAGGGTCAAATAGAAAAATAACTTCAGCCAATGCTATGCTATCGTTATAGGCATGTTTCTCCATACTTTGATAGATTTCAGTGATTAAAAGAGGTGTTATATTTTTCTCTAGATCAGCCTTAGTTGAGTCGAAAATAGGTTGATTGGTACCCTGTAAGAACTTTCCCCTTCGTAATAGATGAATTAACTCATCTCTGTTTTCAGTATTGTTAATAGACGAAGTGAGTTTCATACATCTCGTATAGTCGCAATAGAAATCGGCATGTTATTCAATTTTAAAACGCCCTTTCTCATAGCGTAATTCTATCCCATCCAATTCACTTAATGCTTTTCTTAAATGGTTGATTGTAACGCCTCTTGAATTTTTGACTTTATCTTCAGATTTGTCTGGCCATACCAGATGACTTAATAATGCTGATGAAATCCCGACTTCACCTGCGTGGGTTAAAATCAAACAAAAAACTTGTTTCAGTCTTGTACTAAATAAATGGGATATATCTTTTTGATTGCGATCTAATACCGTAAATTCTCCAAATAAATAGATTGCATTGGCTCGTAAGTTATTTTTCCAGACAGCGGGTTCGTTATTACTTGGTTTTAATTTATCGATGGGTGCTAATTTTTTAGTCTTGACCAACAAATGTTCTTTATTGCTATCAGCTACATCTGCAGGCACTGGTAAGATCATGTGTCGCTCTAATTTTTTATTGATCCTTTTGAACATGATGTAAGCTCCTATTGCAACAGTTCCTCCGAATAATACAAAAATCAGATATTTAATTTTATTATTTTTTTTGGGATAATTGCTTAATTCTGTTTCTGAAATAGGAGGGGAGTTTAGGGAATAGATTTTTAATGTTGACTTAACATCATCATTTGACTCTTGTACTAAAGCGAGTAGACGTCCAAGTTGATGGTCATAATAAAGCTGTGCCCGTGTTGAAATCTTGTCCGAATAGATGGATACAGAATCACCTAATATTTCATAGCTTCCATCTTGGATTGAAAACCGATAAAGCTTGATTGCTGATCGGGTGAGATGCTCGGGATAACATAAGGCATAAAAGTGTGACTGATCTGGGAATACAATACCACGTGCAGGTACCACGTGCTTATCTTTCCATTGAATATCCCACATTTTTGTCACCTTTTTAGTATCTAAGTTAATTTTGTGTAGATCATAATAGTATTTTCTTCCAACAATGTGCTCTCCCGACTCATTTCCCATTCCTCCAAAAATATAAGCCGTACGGTTTTTTTCCATATAGCCGGCTGAAAGAAAATATCGAGGGAAGAGCTTATCTCCGGTAAAATCTTCAAGTTTTTGCCATTTGGTAGAATTAGCGGCATATTGATAGAATTTGTCACTATAGGACATGTTTCCATATCCTCCGAAGATGTAATATTGCTTTGCTTGTTGATCAAAAAAGAATCCATGGTGATGCAGTTCCTTTTGGACACGATCATAGCTTTCAATAGTCCATGTTAAGTTATCTAGATTAAGACTGGCGACGGTGGGGCCCTCATAGGGATAATTATGATACAATTCATAAACATAAAGCTTATTTGCTTTTACATCGAGAAAATTGGTTGCTTGGATCAGATTGACAGGGCATTTTTTTTGAAAAGCAACTTTCCGAGTGTCATTCGTTTTGATATTATGAATGAATATAGAATCGCGATTGAAATAATAGACTTCTTTTCTGCTTTCATTGTAATTAGAGCCTGCTTGAATCGACGAATTGTAGGTTTGTACTAATTGCCATTTGTAAGAATCATTGATCAACCATTCGGGATTGCTTACTAAACCATAGTTATTTCCTTCAAAATCATGAACGATATTACCTTCATTTTCCCTCAAGGGGAACACATATTTGTTATTTTTATTTCCAATGGATAGGTTTTTAATTCCCATATTTGGGACATCGATTAGGTAATCACTTTTTCCGAAAGTAATGATTGGAAAATAGGGGTTAGGGAGTTTAATTTTTTCGGATGCGAAAACTTTGTTTTTTATTTGAAGTTTAAAAATTCCTTGTGTCAGATTAAAGGTTAATTTAACCGGAAACCAGCTGTTGTTGTCTAATAACCGACGATCTATCTTAGCTATGATCAAACTACTTTTTCCTTCTTCATTTAGTCTGAAAATGCACTGATCTTTTTCTTCGTCATAAAACAGGTTATAGATGGTATTATTTTCCTTGTTTTGAACTCTAAGGATATTCCCCAGTGAGTTGGTGCCATAGATTGCAAGTTGAAAGTCAATATCAAATAGTCCTTCAAATGAAATTGTGTTTTCTCCAAAAACTTCATAAGAAGTACGTTTATCGATTGCGTGATGACCTCCGTTAAATTTAAGTCCTTGTGAAAAGGATAGCGTTGGCAGGAATAAGTAAATAGCAAAATATATATAATAGAATTTCATACAACGCAATCAAAAACTTAAATCAAGAAGCATGGACGCATCATTCCCTTTAAAAGGCGACCGAATAAACCTTCGTAGATGATTTAATGGTTAGTAACTAATTTTTCAACATCTTAATGCCTTAAAAGTATACAAAAAAATAATCAAATGAAATAAATACGTTGTTACATGTTTTCTGATTTTAACACGCTGTAGCATTAAAGTAAAACCGGGTTATTGTTTTATTTTTGCCTATTAACCCCTTTTTAACCCTAAAATTAATCGATTCCACTTATCTTGTTCCAGAATTTAATGCCCTAATCATGGGCAAAATTCTGACTAATTATAAACCAGATTCTTCTTATGAAATTTTTAAGAAAGCTACAAAGCATTTTTATTCATGCTATTCCACTATTACTGTTTGTACAGTTTTGTTTTTTAACGCCTACCCATGCCACGATTCGAAATGGCAGGGATGGCAAGAATGTTTTAGACCTACAAAATCAGAATTTACTGCGTTCCATTCAGCTTGTTGATAAATCCATTGCCACCTATTTTTCAGGTGATGAGATGACCATGGCTAGATTTTACAACCCGGATACCAAAGAACTATCTTCTGAAAGGGGGAGTGTTTGGATGTATACAGCTTCGATAGAAGCTGTTAATGCAATTTTAACAAGTCTTAAACTTCAAAAGGAAAATGGCAATGTATTATTGTTTAATCAATATTACAAGCGTTATGTCGATTTGTTGAAAAAACTATTTGATAATGCTGATTATTATCTAGGTACTTTTAAGTTGACGTCATTTACACAAGAAAAAGAGTGGGCAGTCTATGCTGTAGACCGTGTTCGAGAAAAGGGGAAAGCGAATGTTACTGGGATACTGAATGTTTACGATGACCAAATGTGGCTTGTCCGTGAATTATTAGACGCCTATCACCTAACGAATGATCGAGTCTTTTTAGAAAAGGCTGAGTATTTGACGGCCTATGTTCTTGACGGTTGGGATAGTACACTAGATGATAGAAATAAAGAGCATGGCGGTATTCCCTGGGGCCCAGGTTATGTGACCAAGCATGCTTGTAGCAACGGTCCAATGGTTAGCCCCTTGGTATGGCTACACGAAATCTATAAGCATAAATCTGATCAGATCGAGCATCGCTATGTCGATCCAAAAGACAAAAAAACACGTCGTTCTAAAATGTTAAATAAAGGTGATTATTATCTAAGTTTTGCAAAAAAAGTCTACGATTGGCAAAAACGTTACCTTTTAAACAACCAAGGTGTGTATTCAGATATGATGGGAGATTGCTTTCCGGATTGTACTATCGCATATGAGAATGTAAATGGAACGAGATACCGTGCAAATACACGCTTGAAAACTGCTGTAGGTCCTTCGTTTTCCTATAATAGCGGAACGATGATTTCTGGAGCAGCAGATCTGTATCGTGTAACAAAATCAAAAAAATATAGGGAAGATGCACAGTCATTATCTCATGCTAGTTTCGAGTATTTTGCAAAATTGGGAAAGCAGATTCCGGCATATTACACTTACGAATCCTCCGGATTCAACAATTGGTTTAACGGTATCCTACTACGGGGATTCTTTAATATTTATCCTAATTATAGAAAAGTAGGAAGTTACATGGAGTCTTTTCAAAAGAATCTTGATTATGGATATGACCATTTCTTGAAGGATGGGTTTTTACCAACAGATTTATTAAAGGGATGGGACACCGATCAAAATAAAAATAATCTGGAAGGTATGTTCATGTTTACATATGCTGCGCAATATGCTATTTTATCGCAATACGAATTAGACAAATCGAAATAAACCTAAATAGCAGGTTGTGATTTTAGTCAAAAATTAAAGATTGATTTTAAAGACCTGATGTATTTAGCATGGGGTCTTTTAGTTATTTTAGGAGTGTAGTTTTTGTTGTTCTAAAAATTCAGAAGGGCTTACTCCAAATTGTTTTTGAAAGTTCCGTGAAAAATGCGTGGCCGAGCTATAGCCTAGTAAGTTGGATATTTCATAGATTTTGAATTTTCGTTGTGCTAGTAATTCTGCGGCTTTTCGCAGCCGGGTCAGGTTAATCAATTCATTAGGAGATAGGCTTGAAACAACATTAATTTTTCGATAGAGTGTTGGTCGGCTCATACACAAAATATCAGCCATACGGTCAACATTGAATTTCGGATCATCTAAATGATTCTGAATAATTTCATCCACTTTTTGAAGAAATTCTTGATCGCTTTGATTTTGCCCAATGCTCTGTATCTGTGATAAAGGGTTACTAACAAAAAAAGCTTTTACTTTTAATCTGTTTTTTAGAAGACTGGCAATTTGTGCTCTTAAAAATGCCGGTGAAAATGGTTTTTCAATATAAGCATCAGCGCCAAATTCTAAGCCTTGGATTTTAGATTCAATACTATTTTTCGCCGTAAGTAAAATTACCGGAATATGGGAGGATGCCATATTTTCTTTAATATGTTGGCATAATTCGTAGCCATCCATTTCCGGCATCATGACATCGCTAATAATTAAATCAAAATTATCCGATTCCATCAATTTCAATGCTTCTATACCATTGTTGCAGGTTTGAACATGATATTCTTCACAGAGATCATCTGCAATAAATTCAAGTAATTCTTGATGATCGTCGATTAAGAGGATATTGGCTTTTGCATTTTTCATGATGATAGTGAGCTTTGATTTAGAGGAAGTATGAGTTTAAATACGTTGAAGGAGGATTCGTCTATTTCATATATTAATGTCCCTTGATGTTTTAAGGTCAATGATCTAGTTAGGGCTAAACCTAATCCACTACCTGAAATACTTTTGCTTCTTTTTAAGCGATTAAAAGGTTCAAAAATATTTTGCTGTTCTGTTGGCGGAATTATTGCCCCGTCGTTCTTTATGATCAATACACATGTTTTTGTGTTTTCATCAGTTTTTAATGTTATTTCTATTCGATGATCAGCATATTTTAATGCATTATTAAGCAGATTATAACAGATTTTTTCGAAAGCGTCCAGATCTATTAAAGCGATAATACTCTGACTGATATCTAGTGTTAAAACACGATTTTGAGCAATTAAGGTTATGGCAAAATTATTGATAATTTCTTGTAAAATATGGCTTATGTTATGCGGAGCAAAGTTTAATTTAAACCCTTCGGCCTCTACCTTTCTGAAATCCAGTAATTGATTGCTTAATTCAATAAGTTTATTGGTATTGTTTTCCATCGTTAGCAGTAATTTATCTACAGCCGGACTGCGTTCGACTCTATCCATCAATTTTTCTAAAGGGGCCTTTATTAATGTTAACGGAGTTCGGATTTCATGAGCAACATCAGTATAAAAATTGATTTTTGAACGGTATAAATCTTGATCTCTTAAGTTTTGGATTGTTAAGATATGTTGACGATTCCGCTGTTTTATTGCTTCATTAAAATGATGAATTATAAATGCGATAAGCCCGATAATAATAAATCCATAGATAAGATATGCAGGAAGACTTGCCCATATTGGCGGTAATACTTCTATTTTCAAGGTCTTGATTTGTGGAATCGCAGTGCCATTTGGATCTTCAGCTTTAATTATGAATGTGTAATTTCCTGGCGACAGTTTGGTAAAGTATGCGCGGGGGATACCATTGATAGGGTTCCATTTTTCATCTATTCCTAACATTTTATAACTATAGCGTACAGAATGAGGAGCTTGGTAATGTAATGCTGCAAAATCTAAGCTAAATGAGGATTCATCGTGCTTAAGTTTAATACTTTCGGTAAAGAGAATTGATTTTTTGAGAATGGTTGATTCATCAGTTTGACTTACTTCTCGATTATTGACAGTTAAATCTGTAATAAAAATAGGTGTTTTTGCATTGTATTTGATTTGATTTAATTGTTCGGGCTTAAATCGGATCAAACCATTGATAGTCCCAAAGTAGAAATTATTGTTGTTATCATCAAAGGAAGAGTTGTAATTGAACTGTAATGTTGGTAAACCCGATTCCATATTGAATGTCCGTATTTTGTGGTTGACGGGGTTATACCTAACAAGACCTTTGGAAGTAGCCACCCAGATATTATTTTCTTTGTCTTCTAAAAATGAGAGAATAACGTTGCTGGGCATTCCGTCTTTTATACTTATAGAGCTAAAGCTGTTATTTTCAAATTCTTTTTTTACCATTCCTCCTTCAGTTGCAATCCACAATCTTTTTTTTGAATCTTCAAATAAACTGTTAATTCGATTATTGGGTAGCGCATGTTGATCATGTGTCTGCTGCTTATAATGTTTAAAATAATTGGTCTCTGGATTGTAACAAATTAAACCATCACGCCACGTACCTATCCACAAATTACCCCGGAAGTCCTCTAATATACAGGTGTAAAAAATATAAGCCGGTACATTTTTTATTAAGAAAAATTGTTTGGTATCCAAATTAAAGCGGTACAATCCTCGTGTAGAAGCAGCTAAAATTTCACCTTTTTTTGTTTGATAGAGGTGGAATATGAAATTACTTTCAAGTTCCGAATTATGATAACTATTTCTATCTAAATGTTGTGTCACCTGTAAACGTTTTAAATCGAATATATCGAGTCCATTTACAAAAGCACCGACTAGTAATTTGTCTTTAATGGCTAGTAATCCATGAATATTATTATTAGCTAATGAGCTATTTTGACTCGTAAAACTTTGGATCTTATTGGTTGAGAGGTTCCATTTTGATATTCCGCCGTTCTCGGTACCCATCCAAATATTACCTTCTTTGTCTTTTTTAATGGCCCTTACAACCGATCCTTGTAGGTTTGTTGGTTGGTCGCCCGGTAAAATTTTTTCGATGATGCTGTTATGTGCATGATAGTAATTTAGTCCACCAAAATAAGTACCTAACCAGATGCCCTGATCTTTGTCTTGTAATATGTTGTAAATTGCATCGTCGGAAATACCCCATTTATTATGATTCTCCTTACGTAAATGGAGAAAACTTTTAGTGGCGATTTGATAAACAAACAAGCCAGATTCTGTTGCAAACCAATATTCATGGTCATTCGGTTGAAGAATATCCCTTACATATAAAAATTGTTTCAACTGTTTTTGACCAAGAATGGAAGTAAGTGTTCCAGTGCTCTTTTCGTAGGAGAACACACCCGCTTTGGAAGTCCCAATTAGGAGTTGTCCCTGCTTTGTTTCTACTATTTTTTCAATGCTATACCAATCTTTTTTTTCAAATGATTTTGTGAAATCAAGAAATGGAGTAATCTGATACTTTTCGTTAACGAGGTAAATAATACCCTCTGGAGTTCCAAAATAGAGTTTTCCGGATTTTGTGCTGCATAGTGATGTGATGTACAGATTTGATTTTGTAAGTTGTCTTGTTACTTTATTTGTAAGGTTGTGCAGGTAAAGCATTCCATTGGATATAAACCATAGGTTGTGCTTTCCATCTGTCGTAATAACAGGAACTTCTGTGCTTCTAAATTTCTCATCTAATATTTCAAAATTTTCATGAATGGGATCATAAGAGTAGATCCCTTGATCTGTACCGATCCACATTTTTTTTTGATAGTCTTCTTTTAAAGATATAATAGAATTACTTCCTAAACTTCGATGATCTTCTTTACTTGTAAAGTGTTTGAAAGAATTTCCATCAAAGCGATTCAATCCATCTTTGGTACCAAACCATAGAAATCCGTAGCTATCTTGCATACTGCAGATAACTGCGTTGTTAGAAAGTCCTTCATTTATTTGATAATGGTTAAAATAATAAGGTTGTGCATGGATATGAGCAGAAAATAAAAGATAAGCAAAATAAAGAAGCAACAATTTAATTTTTATCATGTCTAATTGGTAATTGATACAAAAGAGCAGTATTATGAAACAATTCTGCTAATCAATATTTTCTAAATTTAGGATTTTAGTACTTGTAAGGTTGAAGATAAAAAATTAAAAAGTAAATCGTAACTTTTAAGTTCAATTATTTCATTTATCTGTCAACTAAATCGCTTAAGTTGATCAATATGATCAAAATTATGAACCTTTATAAGGGACCTAAAATAAATTAAAAATGAAAAGAAAAATGGAGTGTATGGGTATTGTTAGTATCCTTGTCGTTGGATTAGGATGTCAGCAAAAGAATGTCACAGAAAATAAGGATCAATCTGGAATGATTTCCTATATGGATAGCGCTGCATTTGCTGCTAAAATAAATGATCATGATGTCCAGTTATTTGAATTGAAAAATAAACGGGGTGTGCATGCATACTTTACAAATTTTGGTGCACGCATAGTTGGTTTGTGGGTTCCGGATAAACAAGGTAATTTAAGGGATGTGGTTTTGGGATTTACAAAAGCTACCGATTACAACAACCCGGCAGAGCCCTATTTTGGAACGATTGTCGGTCCTTTTGGAAACCGTATAGCAAAGGGAATGTTTCAACTTGATGGACAAACTTACCAACTACCTATTAATAATGGTGTCAATACACTACACGGTGGGTTTAATGGCGTTCATTTTGCCAATTGGACCTTGAAAATGAAGAGCGATTCATCGATTACATTTGCATATACCTTGCCAGATAGAGCTGAAGGTTTTCCAGGAAATATTGCGATGGAAGTTACATATGATTTAAATGACCAAAATGAACTAACAATTGGATATGAGGCGCAATCGGATAAAAAAACGGTTGTAAATCTAACAAATCATGCTTATTTTAATTTAAACGGAGAAGGTAGTGGTTCAATATTGAATCACCAGCTTCAGTTATTTGCCGATGAATTCACGCCTGTTGATAGTACATTGATTCCAACTGGAAAACTTGAGAAAGTAGGCGGATCAGCTTTTGATTTCACGACCGCTAAGGCAATTGGTAAAGATATTGATGCTAATGATCGTCAACTGTCTTATGGTAAGGGATATGATCATAATTTTGTCTTAAATAAACAAAGAGAAGGTGATTGGTATAAAGCTGCTCATATTGTGGGTGATCAATCCGGAATAGTCCTGGATATCTTGACGCAGGAACCGGGGATTCAATTTTACAGTGGTAATTTTATGAGTGAAAAGGTCCAATTGAAAAATGGTAAAAAAGACTCTTTTAGAACTGCATTTTGTTTAGAACCACAACATTATCCAGATTCCCCTAATCAACCGAATTTTCCAACAACCGTATTAGTTCCTGGTCAGATCTATAAAACTAAATCACTATATCGATTCTCAGTTCTGTAATTGTTATTTTCATATTATCCAAACATAATCAAGCCCATTTCTTATTTAGGTAATGGGCTTTTCTTTAATAATAATTTAGAATCCTTTGCTAAGCTTAATTAAATGATACAAATGCGCACATTTTTGAGAAAATTAGCAAGTTAAAGTAGCTTGTTAAATCATAAATTTGAGTAACCAGTAATTAAGCATAAGGACCTAATAATCATTCAATAATTATTTCGAGGAATTATGGTTTAATCTTAGAAAATATGATCGTTTTGGGGTTAAAAGAGAATGATACTGATCACAGCATTTTAGGTTCGTGTGGAAAATATTGAGATTACAAAATAAGAATTGAATTGATTTTGATGGGAGCCTAAGTTCATGGTTTGTAGTCGTCCCATCTTTAAATATAGTGATATAGATATTAATGATTATACGTTTTTTTATTATGAAGAGAACTTTATTGTTTGCAGGTTTATTAATGACCATACAGATGAACTTTGCTCAAGATTGGAAGCCCGCAGGTTCGCATATTTTAACTTCTTGGGGGGAACAAGTAAATGTTGAAAAGCCACATCCAGAATATCCGAGACCACAGCTCGTCCGATCGAACAATTGGCAAAATTTGAATGGACTTTGGAAATATGCCATTACACCTGTCGATGCTCAGGCTATTCCAACCCAATGGGAAGGTAATATTTTGGTACCATTTGCTGTTGAATCATCTTTGTCTGGCGTAGGGAAAGAAGTGGGAAAAGATAAAGCGTTGTGGTATAGTAATAGCATTACTTTAGATAAAGCAGTTCAAAAAAATAAGATTTTACTTCATTTCGGTGCCGTAGATTGGCAATGTGATGTATTTATCAATAACCAACTGGTCGGTAGGCACGAAGGGGGATTCGATCCCTTTACGATGGATATCTCAAAATTTCTTAAAAAGGGATCGAAGCAGGATATTGCTATTCGGGTATGGGATCCTACCGATGATGGGCCACAGCCACGCGGTAAACAAGTAAAGCATCCTAATGGAATCTGGTATACACCTGTGACAGGTATATGGCAAACAGTTTGGCTAGAGAGCGTTTCTCAAAGTCATATTGTAAGTACTAAGCAAACTCCGCAATTGGATGAGGGAAGCTTAACCTTTGAAGCTTTGGTATCCGGAGGTCAGCCTGGCGATCAGATCAAGGTGAAAGCTGTGGATGGCAGTCGTATTCTGCAGGAGCAATTAGGTGAGCCAAATGTGGCTTTTAAGATTGCTGTTCCAAATGCAGAGGAGTGGTCTCCTTCTAATCCTAAATTGTACGATCTGGAAATTCAATTGTTACGTAAGGGTAAAGTAATTGATCAGGCTAAAAGTTATTTTGCGATGCGTAAGATATCGATGCAGCAAGATAAAGATGGTATTCAACGATTAATGCTTAATAATAAGTTTACATTTCAGTATGGTCCATTGGATCAAGGCTGGTGGCCCGATGGTCTGCATACAGCTCCTTCAGATGAAGCGTTGAAATTTGATGTGATCAAAACTAAGGAAATGGGTTTCAACATGATCAGGAAACATATTAAGGTTGAACCTGCACGTTGGTACCGTCATTGCGATAGTATCGGTATGTTAGTTTGGCAAGATATGCCAAGCGGTGATCTTGGTGGAAATAATTGGGATATGCAACCCGGAAAAATTTCAGGAGGTGACCGTGACAAGACGCGTTCGGCAATATCAGAACAGTATTATCGTAAAGAATGGAAGGCGATAATGGAAGTTTTGCATAATTTCCCAAGCATCGTCATCTGGGTGCCTTTCAATGAGGCTTGGGGACAGTTTAAAACTAAGGAAATTACAGAATGGACAATTGCAAATGATCCATCTCGTTTAGTGAACAGTGCCAGTGGAGGGAATTTCATGGAAACTGGACATATTCTTGACATTCATAATTATCCAGATGCTGCTATGCCTGATCCTTCTTTATTTGGTGCAAATCAGGTTTTAGCATTAGGTGAATTTGGAGGTTTAGGCTTACCGGTCGAGGGGCATTCTTGGCAACAAAAAGACAACTGGGGTTATCAAAGTTTTAAAAATAAAACGGAGTTATTGGATCGTTATAAAAGACTTATTCATGATCTAAACCGTTTGATTCCAATGGGATTATCAGCGGCAGTTTATACGCAAACCACAGATGTGGAAGTTGAAACAAATGGACTAATGACCTACGATCGAAAAGTAATAAAAATGCCTGAAAGTGAACTGAAGGCAATTCACAAACCTTTATTTGAGTTTTTAATTAAACGTTAGCGTGTATTAGGTTGCTCTACTTTTGTGCAAGTGGAGTAACCTGATTCATGAAGATAATAAATTGAAAATTTATTTAAGTAATCCATCAATATATTCATAATGAAATTAAAATATGTCGCTATAGCTGTTCTGTTGTGTCAATCGCTTTTTTCGTCGGCGCAACATAATCCAGTCAAAAATAATTTGCGCGCACCTGCTTTTCCTCTAGTCACCATTGACCCCAATACCAGTGCGTGGTCGTATAGTGATGAACTTTATGGTGATGTTGTGCGGCATTGGACCGGAAAAACTTTTCCGTTGCTTGGCGTCATAAAAGTAGATGGTAAAGCTTATCGTTTTTTAGGTAAAGAGGAAATAGAATTAGAACCTATCGCACGAATGGGAGAAGATGATCACTGGAAAGCGCCATACACAGAGAAGGAACCTTCTGCCGGATGGAATACCTTGGCATTTGATGATGCGAACTGGAAAACAGGGATTGCGCCATTTGGTACAAAAGATAAAGAATCTCATGCGAAAACAGATTGGCAAGAGCCTAAGATATGGGTTAGAAGGATTATCAACTTAGAAAAAGATTTAGCGGGACAGTCTGTTTATATTGAATTTACCCATGATGATGATGCAATTTTATATGTTAATGGAATAGAAGTCGTTAATACCGGAAATAGAACCGGTAAAAATAATCGCGTCAAACTCTCAGATGAAGTTGTTAAAACCCTTCGGAAAGGGAAAAATATCATTGGAGGTTACTGCCACAACAGAGTTGCAAATGGCTTTTTTGATTTTGGCTTATTTTTAGAAAGAGAGGGGAGTAATCATTTTGATCAGGAAGCAAAGCAAGAAAGCGTTGATGTGCAAGCAACACAAACTCATTATGTTTTTGACTGTGGGCCGGTAAAAGTGAAAGTAAGTTTTACTGCTCCTATGTTTTTGGATAATTTGGATTTACTGACACGACCTGTCAATTATTTATCTTATCAAGTTGAATCAAAAGATGGTAAAAAACATCAAATCGAATTCTATCTTGAAGCATCTCCAAACTGGGCATTAAATTCGCCATTACAAGAATCTGAAAGTAGTGAATTTAAAAATGGATCCTTACAATACGTAAAAACAGGAAGTAAGAATCAACAGATACTGGGTAATAAAGGTGATGACTTGCGTATTGATTGGGGATATTTTTATATGGCTGGAGATCAAAAAAATACCAAAGCCATGATTGGTGATAGCCATGATTTAAGGAAACAATTCTTAAAATCAAATCACGTTATTCAAAGCTCTGTTTCAGGGAAGCAACTGGCCCTGCGTCAGTCATTCTCCGTAACGTCCAAATATAGTGATAAGATACTTTTAGGTTACGACGATTTATATGCGATTCAGTATTTTAACGAAAACTTACGTCCTTATTGGAATAGAGATGGCCAAAGTACCATTGAAAAGCAATTTGATTTAGCAAATAAAGAATATAGCAAATTAATAAAAGCCTCAGATCAATTTGATGCCCAATTGATGCAAAGCGCGATCAAGGCTGGTGGTAAAGAATATGCAGCATTATGCGTACTTGCGTATCGTCAAGCGATAGCTGCACATAAATTGGTAAATGCACCAAATGGTGATTTACTTTTGTTATCGAAGGAAAATGATAGCAATGGATCTATTGGCACCGTCGATATTACTTATCCCTCAGCACCATTATTTCTATACTATAATCCTGAACTGGCAAAAGGTCTTATGAATTTTATTTTCTATTACAGTGAAAGCAATAAGTGGACAAAACCTTTTGCGGCACATGACGTGGGTACCTATCCGATAGCAAATGGGCAAACCTATGGCGGAGATATGCCAGTAGAAGAGTCTGGCAATATGTTAATATTAACTTATGCTATTGCTAAAGCAGAAGGCAATGCTGCTTATGCAAAGAAACATTGGAAAGTCTTATCTACCTGGGTAGATTATTTGGTAGAGAAAGGACTTGATCCAGAAAATCAGTTATGTACAGATGACTTTGCAGGGCATTTTGCTCATAATGCCAACTTATCGATTAAAGCGATTTTAGGAATTGCTTCTTATGGTTATTTAGCGGAGATGATGAGTGATCAGCAAACCGCTGATAAGTATCTCAATCAAGCAAAATCAATGGCTAAGAAATGGAAGACAATGGCACAAGACGGTGATCATTATAAACTTACCTTTGATCAATCTGGTACGTGGAGTCAAAAATACAACATGGTCTGGGACAAAATATTAAAAATGAAAATTTTTGATGAAGATATTCGTACAACTGAGATCAAATACTATCTCACAAAGCAGAACATTTATGGTCTTCCATTGGATAACCGTCAACAGTATACAAAAACTGATTGGATTTCTTGGACTGCAACAATGGCCGATGACAAAGAAACCTTTGAAAAATTCATTAGCCCAGTATATCGTTTTATGAATGAGACAGTAGATCGTGTACCCATGTCAGATTGGATCTATACAGATAAACCTAAACGCTCAGGTTTTAAAGCTAGATCTGTAGTAGGTGGTTATTTTATCAAAATGCTGGCAGAAAAAATGGAAAAAGTAAAGTAGATTTAGATAGGTTGGTTTGTAGGGCCTTGTGTATACCTGTATGCAACAAGGCCCTTTTTTTAATGCAGGCTCAACCTACGGACATATTATTCATTTATCATGTATCAATTAAATGTAACCGGTCGTTTTTTAGTACTTATATGTACTGTTTATTTTTCGATTTCGTGTAGTAGTTTAGGATTGCGGAAGAGCAATCTGACCGGTGGCAGTGATGCTACTACTGGATCTAACACATATTTGAATCCAGTATTTGAGCCCATACTTGCGGATCCAACAGTACTTAAAGATCCGAAGTCAGCCTATTTCTATGCGTATGGTACTGCTGATAATTGGGGAGATGAACACGGAGAACGTCTCGTATCTATATTACAATCTAAAGACCTTGTTCTTTGGAAATGGATAGGGACAGCCTTTCAGCAGAAGCCATCATGGAAAATGGCTGGAGGAATCTGGGCACCTGATGTTATCAAGCTAAAGAACAAATATTTGCTGTACTATGCATTTTCCACTTGGGGAGATTCCAATCCAGGAATAGGTGTCGCGGTTGCAGATCAACCTATTGGTCCATTTTTAGATCAAGGTAAATTATTCGATAGTCAAGAAATTCAAGTTCCCAATTCTATAGATCCCCATTTCTTCTCCGATAAAGGCATTAATTATCTGTTCTGGGGAAGTTTTAGTGATGCTGATACGCAAGGTACATATGGAATACCGTTGACAGATAATGGATTAGCTATTTCCAGTTTACAGAAAAAGTTTAAAGTGGCCGCAGGAGATTTTGAAGCTGTTATGATTCATAAACGTAGAGGGTATTATTATTTATTTGGTTCAAAGGGTTCTTGCTGTGAAGGAGCCAAGAGTACTTATCATATTATGGTGGGGCGTGCAAAAGTATTGCAAGGCCCATATTTTGATAGAGAGGGGCGAGATTTGAAAATGAGGGGTGCTGGCACGCTGTTGCTAGAGGGTAATGACAACTTTGTAGGTACAGGGCATAATTCTCGTATCATGACCGATGAGAATGGCATTGATTGGATGCTGTATCATGGAATAAACCCTAAGCAAGGCCGTGTATCTTCAGGAGGTAACAGACGCGTTCTGCTCTTAGATCAAATTAAATGGGTCGCCGACTGGCCTATAGTGGAAAATAATACCAGTAGCCATTTAGCTAAGGAAGCACCATTTTTTAGAGCAGTACAATAGTCGACAGCACTATCTAAATTTTTAATCTATAGAGTTCGTAATACTAGCACTTAACAATCACTAGCTGTTAAGCTCCTTTCATATCTAGTTTTTTGTCTCGTTATATTCACTTGAAGATCAGTTGAGTTAATTTTAAAATTAATAATTACACTTTTTGGTAAAATTTGATAAATTCAATTTTACTGAAGTAATGAGTTGTTTTGACCAGGTGATGGATGCAGATTAAGACGAACTCGCAATTGATAAATCTACCCATTTTGTTTCGTACATACTCACAATTTCAACTGCTCTTTTGAGACCGTTAAAGAGCGGTTTTGTGTTTATCTGATGTATATATTCTCATGTACGAGAAGCTATTCTTTACTGTCTTTTATAGAAATCTTTTTTGTGTAAAAATCGATAAACTTACTTCCTTTGGATGGTCTTTATTCATTTATTCTTTTTTTTAACCAAGTTTTTATCCTCGGAAATCTTGTTTGAAAATATATTTAACATGTCGTTTTGTTTATTTATGATACTAATTAGCAGACTGTTGAGATGAATTGGTAGTGTCATGTTTTTTGTATTGATTAATTTTGATTAATCAATTATAGCATTAAACCTTCTAATATAATTAGAGACTTTATTTGAAACCACATGTATTCTGAGGTTAGGGAAATAGCGATTTTTATAAAATTATAGCTACTATTTTTTTGACCATTATCATATAGTTCTATACTGGTATAGCAGTTATAAATGTCTTCACCTGGTTTTTTAAAAGATCTAAATTACAAGAAGTAAATTAAAAATGTAGCAGTTTATATATCGTTAAAAAGTGGAGACCGTATTGAGGTCCTTTTTTTAATTTAAAAAGCTAATACCATTTAGCTGTGGTGATATTATTCACTAATGTTATTTGTATCGATGATAATACTTTAAATACTGAGAATAAATTTTAACCAAATTATATTTTATGATAACTAAACAGTTTATTAACAGCAATAGGTGTCTCCTAAGCAATATGCTATGGACATTTCTTGTACTTATTTTTGGATTGGGGGGCTGTAAGGATGATATTAAAAATGTCACTGAGGCGTTGCCTTTTGATCCAGCTAAACCTGTGGTTGTATCTGATTTTAGTCCAAAAGCGGGAGGTATGGGGCAGCGCCTTGTTATCTATGGACAAAATTTTGGAAATGATCCCACAAAGATAAATGTGCTTATTGGAGGAAAGCAAGCAAAAGTCATTAGTGCCGTCGGAGAATCACTATACTGCTTGGTCCCAAGGCAAGCGTTTAATGGGGACATTGAAGTGCGGGTCGGAGATCCAAATAAACAAACTATTGGTAAATCTGCAAAACCTTTTGACTACCAGCGCAAAATGGTTGTATCTACCATTATAGGATACCGAAACTCACGGGGGGATGAACCGTGGAGGGACGGAAAATTTAAGGATGCAGACCAAAGTAAAATGGCAAGTGGATTCTGGGAGCCTTCTTTTATGAAATTTGATCCTGTGAATCCGAAGCATCTCTGGATGACATTCGATAATAACAATGGACTTTACTTGATCAATTTTGCAGATAGTACCGTAACAAAAAAACGTTCTGATTTTGACCGTCCCCGTAGTATTGATTTCACGGTTGATCATAAATATATGATTATCGCAGAAGACCGCGGCGGAGAAAATGATCGAGCAACTTATCGATTATCGCGTGATAGACAGTGGCAGGATAGGGAGGTGCTGACCACCTATAGGCAGTGTAATGGTGCCTCTGTTCATCCTATTAATGGGGAGATGTATTTTAATAGTTATGAGAAAGGACAATTTTTTCGTTTCGATCTGAATAAATATTTTAATGAAGGTCTTGATGTTAAAGGCTACGAACAATTATTTGTCGTGCATGATCCGCAATGGGAATATAAGATTTTGATTCATCCTACGGGAAACTACGCATACATTGTTGTCATTAACCAGCACTATATCCTTCGTGTCGATTATAATTGGGAAAAGAAACAGTTTAATCAACCGTATTTGGTTTGTGGTCAACTTAGAGGAGCTGGTTATGAGGATGCGGTAGGTTCTTCTGCAAGACTGCGAAATCCTTATCAGGGAGTCTTTGTTAAAAATCCGAAATACGTCGCTGATGGTAAGACAGATGAATACGATTTTTATTTCACAGATCAGCAGAATCATGCTATCCGTATCTTGAAACCCGATGGGAGTGTGACGACTTTTGCAGGAAGAGGCAGTTCCAGTATCAATGCTAATCCATATGGCTATGTAGATGGAGACCTGAGACAGGAAGCACGTTTTGACAGACCTTCTGGTATCGCTTACAGTGAAACAGAAGGTGCATTTTATATAGGAGATCAATCAAATCGCCGTATCCGTAAAATCGCACTTGAAGAAATGGATCAAAGTATTAACGAATAACCAGTGGTTTTAATGATGAAAAAATTCTTAATAATATGCATGTTGCTGTTCGGCTTCACCTGTAGTCTTTTGGCTCAAGAGATCGTCGAAGTAACTGGTGTCGTCACGGACGCCCAAAAACAACCTTTAGTAGGGGTTAGTATTTTTGTAACCGATTCACCTGGATTAGGTACGGTTACCGATAATAATGGTCGGTATAAAATCAAAGTAGAACGCTATAAAAGATTAACATTCTCTTATATCGGATATATTAAACAAGACCTGCTGATTAAAGATGTCTTTGTTATAAATATGGCATTGGAAAAATCAGAAACAAGTGTTCTGGATGAAGTTGTAATCACAGGAACTGGTGCCCAAAAGCAATTGACTTCTACAGGAGCTGTAAGCAGTGTAAATGTCAATGACTTGAAATCCAATCCAACTTCGAGCTTATCCAATGCATTAGCAGGAAATGTACCGGGTGTGATGGCCATGATGCAATCTGGACAACCGGGTAAAAATATTTCTGAATTCTGGATTCGCGGTATTTCAACTTTTGGTGGTGGCACAGGTGCACTCGTTTTGGTTGATAATATTGAACGTAATATCAACGATATCAATATTGAAGACATTGAATCCTTCTCCGTGCTCAAAGATGCTGCAGTTACTGCAATATATGGTTCTAGAGGTGCAAATGGAGTTATTCTCATTACGACTAAACGAGGTAAGGAGGGTAAAATTAATATCAATTTTAAAGATGAAACAATTTATAATACCCGAACGATTACTCCTCAATTTGAAGATGGAGTCACTTACGCTAATCTCTTAAACGAATCGCGGATCACGCGTAATCAGGCACCCATTTATCAACCTGAAGAATTAGAAATTTTGAGATTAGGACTGGATCCAGATTTATATCCAAATGTAGATTGGCAAGATCTGTTACTCAAAGATGGTGCGATGACCTATAGAGCCAATCTGAATATGAGTGGCGGTGGCCCCACAGCGCGCTATTTTGCTTCAGGGAGTTATGTTGAAGAAGGTGGGATGTATAAGATCGATGAAACATTGCGTAATGATTATAATACCAATGCAAATTACAAACGTTGGAATTATCGTTTGAATACTGATTTTAATATCACAAAAACTACGGTAGCTAAAATTGGTGTTGCAGGATCGTTAGATAAACGAAACAGCCCAGGAATGGGGGATGATGATTTCTGGGGGGTACTCTTTGGGTATTCGCCCATCCGTACACCTGTTATGTATTCGAATGGTTACGTACCTGCGATCGGTACAGGGAATCAGACTAATCCCTGGGTAGTAGCTACGCAGACGGGCTTTAATGAGAATTGGACCAATAGTATCCAGACAAATGTATCTATAGAACAAAATTTCGATTTCATTATTAAAGGACTTCGGGCTAGGGGAATCGTCGGTTTTGATACCAACAATAAAAGTAATATATCCCGTCGTAAATGGCCTGAGCAATGGCGTGCTGAACGTGCGCGCGATGAAAATGGAAATCTGATTTTTACGCATGTATCCAATCCCAGTGAAATGTTTCAAATGAGTGGAGCTGAGGGAGAAAGACGTGAATTTCTGGATTTAATGTTCAATTATGATCGAAGCTTTGGCGATCATAATATAGGTGGGGTAATCCGTTTTACGCGTGACGCCTTAGTAAAAACCGTAAACATTGGTGATGATATTAAGAATGGTATATCGAGAAGAAATCAAGCACTCGCAGGACGGGTAACCTATAATTGGAAAAATAGATACATTACCGATTTTAATTTTGGTTACACCGGTTCCGAAAATTTCGCTATTGGACAGCAGTATGGTTTTTTTCCAGCAGTTTCTGCAGCCTGGAACGTATCAGAGGAATCCTTTATCAAGGAAAACTTGGATTGGGTCAATATGTTTAAGATCCGGTATTCATGGGGTCGTGTAGGTAATGATCAATTAAAAGTAGGTAATAATCAGGAAAGGTTTCCTTATTTATATACGATCGAAGAAATCTGGCGAAGGAATAGTGACGGAAGTTTTGCTTTAGATGGTGCAGGTAACAGGATACCAGATGGGGGTTACCAATGGGCCGATTATGGTTTCAATAGGTACTATCAAGGAATGAAATATGCGCAAGTAGCGTCTCCATATGTGACCTGGGAGATGGCAACGAAACAAAATCTAGGATTCGATATTTCACTTTTTAAAGATAAGATTGTTGCTAATCTTGATTTCTTCAATGAGGAGCGTACAGGTATATATATGGAACGCAGATTTTTACCTGCGATCGTTGGACTTGAAAGTACGCCTCGTGCCAATGTAGGCGCGGTGCAGTCACGGGGTTTCGATGGTCGATTTGAATATAAGCAAACGTTAGGGGCTTTCAATATCACTGCAAGAAGTAATATTACCTATAGTAAGAATATCATTTTAGAAAAAGATGAAGAGAATAATGTGTACGGTTATCAGAATGAACGCGGTTTCCGTGTTGATCAGGCTAAAGGATTAGTTGCTTTAGGTCTCTTCAAAGATTATGATGACATCCGCAACAGTCCGAATCAAACTTTCGGAAATTATCAACCTGGAGACTTGAAATATAAAGATATTAATGGTGATGGAGTGATTGATGATGGTGACCGTGTACCTATTGGTGCTACCAGAAGACCAAATTTGATTTATGGTATCGGTGCTTCGATCAGTTGGAAAGCGATTGATCTAAATGTCCATTTTCAAGGAGCGGGAAAGTCTACTTTCTCCACCTATGGAAAAACTGTGCACGCATTCAGTGAGGGCGAGTGGGGGCAAGTTATGAAAGGCGTAATGGGCGATAACCGTTGGGTTTCTGCGGATATTTCAGGAGATCCAGCGACTGAAAACCCAAATGCTTCCTATCCACGTTTAAGTTATGGCTACAACGCTAACAATTTTAGAGAATCTACCTACTGGCTTAGAAATGGTCAATATCTTCGTCTTAAAACGCTGGATATCGGTTACTCTATTCCTAAGTCATTAGCTAATCGAATCAAGACTAATAACATTCGAATTTTTCTTGTTGGAAGTAACTTGTTGACCTGGTCAAAATTTAAGCTTTGGGATCCTGAACTCGCGAGCCCTAGGGGTGAAGACTATCCGCTTCCGAAATCATTTACGTTAGGCATTAATGTTAATCTATAAATTGAATAAAAATGCAAAAGAAGATATATTTCATGCTATTATTTGTGCTGTGCACAACTTTTATTTCCTCCTGTAAAAAGAATTATCTGGAATCTGATCAATATTTTAAGGATCGGATCACGATTGAAAAAGTCTTTAAGAGTAAAGTATATACAGAGGAGTGGTTAGCACATGTTTTCCAAGAGTTTAAAGGAGAGAATGTTGACGTTGCCAGCAAGGGGCTCACGCCCCATAATTTTGCAGATGATATGTATTATGGTGATCGGGATCGTGATTTTGATCCTTCAAAGACCGAACTATCCTATAATATGTTCAAAATGGGGATTTATACTGAAAATGATAAGCAAGATAGCTGGACGCAGTGTTATCGGGGCATTCGCAATGCCACTACTTTTATTCATCATGTGTATATGAATACAGAAATGACTGCTGCTGAGATCGAAGATTATCGCGGGCAAGCTCGTTTTGGTAGAGCTTACCTCTATTGGTTACTCTTGCGGAAATACGGTCCGATTCCATTGTTACCTGATGAAGGAATTGATTATACACAAAGTTATGATGACATTGCTACAGCACGCAGCACCTATGAGGAGTGTGCTAAATTTATTGCTGATGAGCTATTATTGGCGGCTAAAGAAATGGAAAAGCTAGGTATGAATCGTGGTCAGGATGGTTCTGCTCGCCCTAGTTGCGGTGCCGCATTGGCCACACGTGCTAAAGTATTGCTGTATGCGGCAAGTCCATTAGCCAACGGAAATACGTCAAGCTTTTCAGCGAGATTGGTCGATGATGTCGGTAAGCGGTTGCTTTCAGTAGATTATCAAGATGAGAAATGGGCTCTGGCTGCAGCCGCTGCGCGAGATGTGATTGAATTAGGCGTATATCGGCTGTATTGGGTTCCAATCCAAGAAACTGGTGATGATGCAACTGTAGTTCCGCCAAATGATAATAATTTTTCAGGAAAGAACTGGCCGGAAGGTTGGGCAAATATTGATCCTGCCAAATCCTATGCGCAAGTGTTTGACGGTACTTTGCAAGCCTCAGGAAATCCGGAACTTATTTTCACTAGAGGTAATAATCAAGATGGTGAAAGCGTAGCAGATATGGTTATCCATCAGTTGCCTCGTTCTGCAACCGGATGGAATACGCATGGTCTTACACAGAAGCTCGTCGATGCATATTATATGAATGACGGAAAAGATATTCCAGGTAAAGATAGTGAGATCGGACGTGGAAATGGAACAAACCGGTTAAGTGGTTATGTATCAGCTGATGATTATAGCAAAGGTAAATATAGGCCATTGAGAGAAGGTGTTTCTTTGCAATATGCCAATCGAGAGCCTCGGTTTTATGCTTCTGTTGCTTATAATGGTAGCTTCTGGACTTTACTGAATGAGACCTTGGAACGCAATCGCAATCAGCAAGTGTTTTATTACCGCGATGATACAAAGGGTAATGGCTTCAACTCATCCAATGCATACTGGCTTCGTACGGGTTTTGGAGTGAAAAAATTTGTTCATCCAAGTGACACTTACGAGGGGGGGAGTGCGTCACGCGTTATTTCAAAAGCTGAACCTGCCATTCGTTATGCTGATATTTTATTGGTCTATGCCGAGGCATTAAATGAATTAAGTGGTTCCTATAATATTCCTTCGTGGCGCGGTACAACTTATGCGATCAGTCGCGATATTAAAGAGATACAGCGTGGTACTCATCCGGTTCGTATTCGTGCTGGTGTACCAGACTATCCTGCTCAGGTGTATACTAGCAAAGTGGAATTAAGAAAAACTTTGAAACGAGAACGTTTTATAGAATTGATGGGAGAGGGACAGCGTTACTATGATTTACGTCGTTGGATGGATGCGCCTGTTGAGGAGGCTTTACCAGTTTATGGGTGTAATATTTTGATGAATGTTAAGGAGCGAGATCTCTTTCATAGACCAGTAGCCATATGGACACTTAAAACGACCTTTGCGGATAAAATGTGGTTTTGGCCGATCAGTCATAGTGAGCTTAAACGTAATAAGAGATTGACTCAAAATCCAGGATGGACTTACAATGATTAAAGATATGTGATGCTTATGCATATGAGCTAAGCGGTATAACATAGTGATGGAATATTGTAAAATTAGTTGATGCATGCTTTTAGATCGTAAATAATATAGTACTTAAAATAAATGCCTTTAAAAAAAAGAGTGTTACTAAACTCTTGTATGCCCTTTATAATTTACACTTATAAAAATAAATTGTCCAATGAAAAAAAGATATATACAACTCTTGTTACTCTCTTTGCTGTTCTTATTTAGCGGCTGCAATGATGAATGGAAAGATGAACAATTTGAAAATTTTGTGTCATTTAAAGCACCTTTGACAATTGAGGGTGTTTCTAATATCTATGTGCGGTATAAAGGAGATCAGAAAACGACTTTCATGCTACCTATGATCGTTAGCGGATCGACTATCAATGATAAAAATATGACTGTTCAAGTTCGTGTGGATCCCGATACATTGAAGGTGTTGAATTATGAACGTTTTCAAAACAGGGAAGATTTTTATTACCGGGAGCTTATGAGTCAATACTTTTCAATGACTCCAGCAGTTCATATAAAAGCTGGTGAAAGCACTGCTTTAATGCCAATAGATTTCACGCTTAAAAATATTGACATGGTCGATAAGTGGGTTCTCCCATTAACGATCTTGGACGATGCGTCCAATGGATACAAAGCTAATCCTCGAAAACATTATCGTAAAGCTCTATTGCGTATCTATCCTTTTAACAATTACTCGGGAACCTATAGCGGTACAGCTTTGAAAACAAATATGGAGGGATATGAAAACGAAACTCCTATTGTTAAAAGTGAAATTCGGAGTTATGTCGTTGATGAAAATACGATTTTCTTTTATGCAGGAAACATAGATGAAGAACGACAAGATCGTGGTAAATATAAAATTTATGCAACTTTTAATGAAACTGGTGGGGTCAGCTTTCGTGCTGATAATGCCAACATGAATTTCAAAGTGAATAAAGATGCCAGTTATACTATTTCAGAGCAGATGGATGCGGTAAGGCCTTATCTACTGCACCGCTACATTGCTATCAATAATATTGACTATCAATTTACCGACTATACGATGGTTCCAAATGTTGCTATTAAATATAAGGTTACGGGGTCATTGATTTTACAACGGCGATTGAACACCGAGATTCCTGACGAAGATCAGTCAATCGAATGGTAAAGAAGGAACGATCGGATGTGTCGCAGAAAAACTAGTTTGGTGATTTAGTTTGTAGGAAAATGCGGAGCGTAAAAACTTCGCATTTTTTTTATTTTAAGGGGCTAACATCATGGAAGATATTAGCCCGTTAATTTTAAAGGTTGCGTTTTTATCATATTGTGAGAAACAGTAACCATGTCTGGCTTTTTTATTAAATCAAAAAAACATGGAATATATAAGTCTGTTTTTTTTATTTGGTTGTTCAATTATTCATGATTTTGAATCGGTTCATTTGTTTGCGCTAAACGTTGGGAACCATTATTTGCAGGACATGAGATATCGTCTGTCGCATCATAGATTAATTTTTTACCTGGTTTTATTAATTCTTCAGGTACATGAATTTGAATACGGGTTATGCTATATCCACTAGGGAAATAACGAATATAGTAACCATCAGGATGTAATGTCCAAATTCCACTTGGTGTATCTGTTCTTGGCATAGCCATACCCGCCAAAATTGCATATTGTTCAAATTCTTCATAGGAGTAATTACCTGAAGAAACTAGGCTTCTAATATTATTTTCAGCTTCAAAGACTGCGCGCAGCGATGCAGGCAATTGTTCTTTGGCAGCAGCCATTGCATCAAAAGGTAAAATTCCAAGTGCGCCCCCTTCTAGTTGCAAAATTTGTTTAGGTGTTAGCAATGTCAATGCTGTTTCTTTTACGGAGCCAGCGTAATCGATAAATTTTGTTTTAGCTATTATTGTCCATAAGAGCATCTGAATATCGCTTTGTTTTACTTCGGGATGTTGTTCAGCACTTTTAAGTATGGCTGTAACAACTTCTTTTTTCTTACCTAAGGTGGGTGCATACATATAACCATCTCCCGATGATGGCGCATGAGTACCCGCTTTTAAGCAGTAGCTTTTGTTTGTCATCTCGAAATGACCAGCCTGTAAAATATAACCATCTTTGGCGTTTCTGGGAAGTTCCTGTAATGGCTTATAATTTGCATCTTGTTGAAAACTTGGCATCTGCTCACCTTTTCTATCTACATCTGCAAAATTCGTGGATATCGCTTCGGGTTCTTTGAGTAGTTTGTCCAAACCTAGCGCTTGTGTGCCCTTACTTGTTGCTACTTTTCCTACTTTATTGAGAAAGCCTCCAAGTTGTGCGGTCGCAAGCTCAGTTGTGAGTATAAAACTTAACAAAAGTGATAGTTTTAATACCATTTTTTGAATTTTCATAGTTTTTCTATTTATGGTTAGTTTTTGTCTATTTCAAAAGCTTTGTTCATCATCTAGTTTTATCGTGCTCGTTGACTTGTTTCTAGATAAGTAAAGATAGGTATCCTTTATTATTATGGAAATATAAGAATTGAATTTTAAGGTTGTATGAATTTAAAAATAATAATTTGTCATGGATGCTAATTATTCTGATTCCTTGATCTCTCCGCCTACCAAAATATTAATAAGTCCATAGAAGTCCTATGCTTATTTGATATAGATCCAGTATAACCAGTCTTTTCCAGTTCCTCTATTGTATTTTTAATCAAGTTGAACTTAAGTTTAGGATATTTATTGTGTATGTATTACTTCAATTGATAAGTCTGGCTAAATACTTTTGAAGAGAAATAATACGGAAATCTAGAAGTAGGAAAATTAGCTCCGAAAGGCTCCTATTTTTTCAGTATTTTCTTTTGAATGGAGAACAGTATGATGGTAGGGGTCTTAGAATATTGACTTGTCTTCTTTGTCTAAGTATGTATTGGTAAGTTGTTTTTTTGTTAAAAAACAAAAGGTTTTCAAACGGGGAGAATGAAAACCTTTATAACCAATTATAAACCTAAATTATGATGACACAAATATAGTGTTATTTGTACACTAAGACAAATTTTTTTTAATATTTTTTTCGAATTGTATCCTATTTTGATTTAACCTTAATTTTTACGGGTTATTCGTTTCTTTTTTATTTCTTTGCAGTAGCGTTTTCTTTGTTTGATTTTGGGATAAGGTATTGCTTGCTATTTTGAAAACAGATTGAATATTATGCTTAGCATAAAGCATCTTATACGTTATTGATGGAGAAAAATGCGCACTATTACTTTTTACTCTGTTTTATTATAGTACCATTTGAATTATATTCAATGAAGGTAAAGTGGGGTTATCATATCAGTAATAGTTGAGAATATAATAAGTGAAAAATATTGGAGGTTATAATGTATTTATCATCACCGTATGTTTTTTTTAAAAGATTAGATGATGAAAACATTAAAAGATTTAATAAATAAGGATGGATTTGGTTGGGCACTTGTACAAAAGTGGATGGAAAATTCAAAGAATACCTTTGAAACTTTGCCAAGAGTTTGTAAGCGAGCTGATGAGGAGTTGTTACGCTTGCAGATTTCAACTAAATCGCCGATGGGGGCTATTGTTTTTGAAACAGGGGGTATTCTAATTGAAAATGGATGGTTACGTATCTTAGGTTCGGGTTCCACAAAGCTGAATAGAGGTATGATGGAGTGGAATAAAGGTAAGACCTATGTCAATGAAGGAGAGAAAGGGGGCTTCTTACTGATTGCTGATGATGTTTTGGGTGGATATTTTGCAATTAATGCTGGGGAGCTGGGGGAAGAGATAGGTAAAATATATTACTTTGCTCCAAATACTTTGCGTTGGGAAAGTTTGGAATGCGGTTACGCAGACTTCATTAATTGGTCATTAAATGGAGACCTTGGTTTATTTTATCAAGACTATCAATGGGATGGTTGGAAAGCAGATGTTGCAACGGTTGAAGGAAATCAAGTGTATTCTTTTGATCCCAATCTGAGTGTACCTGAAAAGAATAATAATAAAGGAAGGAGCAGAAGACTGATTTTGATTGATGAACATGTCAAATTAGCATTGGAGTCTATATAATCTTAACGTATTGTGATTGGTCTTTTTCGGCATAATTGCTCTTGTGAAGATTCGATCTTTCATATTTAGTCGCTGGATATTTTGTTATTACACAGTAGGTAGTGAAAAAATTATCCAGCGATTTTAGTATAGAATGAAATGTTTGTTTAAAGGAATTGAAACGTGAATTTTAACGTTATAAGTTTGGTTTTCTGTTAAAAAACAAAAGGTTTTCAAACGGGGAGAATGAAAACCTTTATAACCAATTATAAACCTAAATTATGATGACACAAATATAAGTGTTATTTTTACACTAAGCAAAATTATTTTAAATTTATTTATTCAAATTGCACAAATATGGCTTTTGATTAGGTAAGCGTAGATGTTCAACAGTTGTATTAAGTGATCATTATTTATTATTAGGTGTATGAATAATAAGATTAAAAAACGATTTCCAGTTAAAACAGTACAGCCTGTCCTGGATCAAAACTATTGGAATACGAAGTGGCAGAACAATCAAACCGGTTGGGATATCGGTTATGCTTCTCCGGCTATTACTGCGTATATGGCGCAATACCCTAATAAAAATGCGACAATTTTAATAGCGGGCTGTGGAAATGCCTACGAAGCGGTCTACTTATTAGAGAATAATTTCACTGACATTACTTTAATTGATTTTGCTGAAGAAGCAGTTAAAGGATTGATTGAAAAATTTGCGGGATATCCTGCTATAAAGATTCTTTGTACAGATTTTTTTGAACACGAGAGGCAATATGATCTGTTGTTGGAACAAACTTTTTTTTGTGCGATTGCACCGGAAAGACGTGCAGATTACGTGCAAAAAGTATTATCCTTGCTGAAACCACAGGGTCGGATTGTTGGTTTACTTTTTGATAAAGCATTTGAAGCACCTGGGCCTCCTTTTGGAGGTGATGTTGTTACTTATGAAAAGCTTTTCAGACCTTTTTTTTCCATCGACAAAATGGAAAAGTGTTACAATAGTATTTCACCAAGAGCAGGAAAAGAGATTTTTATTAATTTTTCAAAACCTTAATCCAATTATGGAATTCTATGATAGCAGGCGCATAAGAGCTTAAACGGGTTTTCTTCCATATAGTAGCAGTCGTTTAAAGGCATATATGGCTGGAAATTTGGGAAATTTTTGTTCGATACGACTTTTATAAACCGTAATAAACTCTTCTTTTTGATCCTCCTGTAGTTTGTCCAGATAAGGAATTAAAGCAGAGCCAGAAATAAAGTTTAGTAATTCTTGTGAACTTTGTGCAATTATGGGATATACTTTTTGAATAATTTGCAAATTTATCAATCCTGCGTCATACATAATTGCCGCATATTGATCTATTGATAACATTGGTGATTCTCTTTTCCATCCACTGAGATAGTCATTAAATGGCTGTTCTTGCACTAATGTTAATAAAATTTGATTTAAGATATTATCCGATTGCATCGGCATTTGAATTGCAATTTGGCCATTGGGATTTAATAGCGACAAAAGATCGGGAAATAGGGTTTGATGGTTATCAGACCACTGTAATGCCGCATTGCTAAATATCAGGTCCCATTTTTGTTTTGTATCGAGGACATCCTCAGTAGTAGCTATTTTAAACGCTAATCTGTCATTTTTAAATTGTGAAGACTCGGATAACATCGCTTCTGAAGAATCAACACCTAGAAATTGCGCATTTTTTAACTTGTTGGACAGGATAAAAGTTTGTTCACCTGTACCACAGCCAATATCGATACAATTTTGTTGTGGTTCTTCAGTAATAAAATTGATTAAATCGTAAAATGGTTGATTGCGTATATCTTTAAATTGATTGTAAATTTGGGGATTCCACTTCATATTTTTCTATGTTATGATTGTCAATACATCTTTGTAATCTAATTTAACTAAATTTTGATTGATAAACACTAATTATATGTTCAGCTTTTGTTTTTCTTTTTTTTTCGCTATCAATTACAATTTTTTCTATGCTGAAAACTAAGTGTAAACAATTTATATTTTTTTGATAATAAAATTTTATTTTCAAATTGCTTGATTTTAAGTTTGTTATTTTCTTTCTTTATATCGAAAGTGACATATTGTCAACTTTAAATAAGTTATTCAGACATTTTGTCTATGTATTTTTTGTTTTAATGTTTTGGTATGGGAATTGAAATACTAATGTAAATTGATTAATAAAAAATAAAGTATAAACATAAAAGGAGGACAAAAAATGGCATTAATTAAATTTCCAACAAAAAGCTTGAATACTGATTCTGTAAATCCATTTGTAAGTACAGTGTTTGATAATTTGTTTAACGATTCTTTTATTTCGGATCGTCTGATCTCCCGCGTTCCTGCGGTGAACATTTCGGAGACAGAAAAGGCTTTTCGTATTGAGCTGGCTGCTCCAGGTTTAACGAAGTCTGATTTTAAGATCAATGTAGATAAAAAAATAATAACTATATCTGCTGAGAAAAAAGAAGATTCAGTAAGTGAAGAGAAATTATTTAGTAAGAGAGAGTTTAATTACACTTCTTTTTCAAGATCTTTTGCATTGCCTGAAACGGTAGATCACAGCAATATTGACGCGGTCTACGAAGATGGTGTTTTAGTAGTGACAGTGGGCAAGAGAGAAGATGCTATTGTAGCAAAAAGATTAATAGAAGTTAAGTAATATGTGTTTATTGAAAAAAGCTTCAAGGAGTAAATTCCTTGAAGCTTTTTTTATTCTGAAATTTCTGTATAATCATCCGCTTTAGGAATTTTATCCATAAAATGATTCCATTCTTGAGGAATTAATGTTAATTTTCTTTTTTCTAAATCTAGCCAAGCACCATCGACATTAATGGTAGCACTTTTTGTTCCATCTGCTTTAAAAACGATATGCCTAAAAGAAAATCGGCTATTGGAAATATTGAATTTGGTTAATTCTACTTCAACATAAATTTCTTCATCGAGATGAATTTCTCTATGATATAGTAGCTCTTCTCTAAATAGGATGGGGCCTATGTGATGTTTAGCAAATTGCTCTAGAGATAATCCAATTTTATTTAACATATTGCTTCTTGCTTGTGCACAGAAGTCTGCATATGCGGAGTGACGTAAATGCCGATTTGGATCAATCTGCGCCCATAATACCTGACCTTTAAAAAATATTTTATCCATACGATGATATTTTTTGTTTTCAACCTAAAATAGTGAATAAAATGCAAAAGATTCTTTTTTTTAAATATTGACTGTAACATTTTCAAAAATGCGGTACTAATCCTGTATATTAAACTTAATTACATTAAGAGGCTACACGATTAATGATAAAGCCAGACGAACAGCATTTTTTAAAACAGATAGAGCAGAATAAAGGTGCTATCATTAAGGTGTCTCGAATGTATATGGACAACTTAGAGGATCAGCAGGATTTATTTCAGGAAATTGTTATGCAGTTATGGCGGTCTTATGGCTCCTTTAGGAAGGAGAGTTTATTTTCTACCTGGCTGTATCGTGTGGCAATTAACACTGCCCTCATGTATTTCAAAAAGGAGAAACGCCGGCCTGATCAGCATGAGCTTACTGTTGATATTGATGTCGTAGATGAATTTGATTCGGAAAGAAAAGAGGAGCAGTTACGTTATTTCTATCAAGCAGTTCAACATCTGAATCCTGTAGAGAAAGCATTAATCTTTCTGTTTTTGGAAGGACAAAGTCATCGCGATATTTCTATTAATCTCGGTATCTCTGAAGTAAATGCACGTGTTAAATTGAACAGAACCAAAGAAAAATTGCAACAGATTATTAAAACACAAGGTTATGAATTTTGATGAATTAAAAGAACAATGGAATAATCAAGCGGAAAATAATTTTGAGATTGATCCAAATCTTAATCATTATAAATCCGTTGGTAGCATTCTTGTGAAACTGAGGAGAAATATCAAAATGGAATTTTTCTCATGGTTGTGTGCAATTACATTTTTGATGTTATTGCCCAACATTGATACCTATATGATCACAGGATATACAAAAGTTGCCTATTACTTTTTATTACTTCAAATGTGCATATCCAGTCTATTTTACTATAAAAAGTTTTTTTATTTTTATAAAACCACAAAGCAATTTGAACTATTAAGTTCTCGTGAAAATCTGTTAAAATTGTATTACGATTTAAAATTTTCGATTGAAACTTATAAAATGTCTTCTTATTTATTAGTTCCTCAGGGAATTCTTATTTGTTTCATATTTTTCTCTTTAGGTCATTCTGCGGAGTGGGCAGATAAGATTTATCATTTTGGTGCTACTTGGGAAAATGATTCCTCGTTTATCATATTTTTTATTCTTGGGGTTTTTGCAGGTTTGATTTGTTTGGTTGTTTGTATTGAGTCTATGAGTTATTACTACTATGGCAAATATTTGAAAATGATCAAAAAAAATATCGATGCCCTAGAGGAAGAGTAATTGTAATAAAACTGTTTTATTTTGAGTTATCAATCTTTAAAAGAGTTTCTCAATTCGATTTGTGGGCAAGGTTTTTGTATCTTGATGATCTAATCGGATAAAAGGTTATGATGCAGCATTCAGCTAAAAAAATACAGCGTAGTTCTCATATCATTAGCGTACTTGCTAAATATGGATTTCGCGATATCTTAAACAGGCTCCCCTGGAATACCGGTAAAACTTCTTTAGAAATAGGTGTTGATGTAGCGAATATTTCCGTTTATAGACGTATTCGTATGGCCTTAGAAGAGCTGGGGCCAGCATTCGTTAAGCTTGGGCAGTCTGCCTCTACACGCGAAGGTTTATTGCCCCAAGAGCTTATTGAAGAATTGAAGTTTTTGGAAGATCGTGTTGATCCATTTAGCATTGATATCAAAAGTTATATTGAAGAGGAACTGGATATTATTTTTGATGATCATTTCGCTTCTATTGATCCAGAACCTTTTGCCGCCGCTTCTATTTCCCAGGTTTATAAGGCGAAACTCATGGATGGAAAAGATGTTGTTGTTAAAGTTCGTAGGCCTCAAGTCGATGAGATTCTGAAAACGGATTTATCTTTAATGCGAGATATTGCCCGGATTTTGGTAGGCTATAGTGAACCTTTGCACAATCTTAATTTACCATTAATTGTTGACTCTTTTGCAACCACCTTGGTTCAGGAAATTTCGCTGTTAAATGAACGTCATAACATAGAGCGTTTCGCCAAAAACTTTAAGGGCAACAGCAAAATCAGTGTTCCTAAGGTTTATCCGAAAATAAGTTCTGATCGTATCCTGACAATGGAATTTATGGACGGTGTTAAAGTGACGGATAAGGAGAAGTTGCAGTCTATGGGACTTGATTTAGAGGAGATTGTAGATAATGGCATCAATCTTTATTTAGAACAGGTGATCGTACATGGTTTCTTTCATGGCGATCCTCATCCTGGTAATTTACTTGTGCTTCCAAATGGTAAACTAGCTTTTATTGATTTTGGAAATATGGGTAAATTGTTAGGTATAGACCGACAAAATTTAGAAGAGTTTATCCAGGCGGCAGTTTCTTCCAATGCGATGCATCTAGCTGATACGATTGAAGATGTGGCGGTTGTGAGTAATATTCCCGATCGTGCTAGATTTGAACGTTCTTTGTATGAGATTTTTGATCTGATTGATAACGTCTCATTGGGAGATATCAGTTTGGAGTCATTATTTGATAAATTATGGACGATCATTGGGGATAACCGTCTTTATTTTCCTGAATATATCTATCAGCTTATTCGAGGCATATCATTAATGGAGGGAATTGGTAGGCAACTCAATCCAAACTTGAATATTATGAAGAGTATAAGACCGTTTGCAAACCGTATTATGCGGGAGCGAATGGATCCAAAATATTTATTTGAAAAAGGGAAGAATAAGGCTTTTTCTTTTGCTCGTGATATTGAAAAACTTCCTGATGATCTTAGAGGCTTATTTAGGCAAATAAAGCTTGGAAATTTCACGCTTAATCACCACTTGATCAGTGCTAAGTCATTTACCCAGATCTTAAGAAAAGGCGTTAACCGTATTGTAATCGGAATTATGGTTTTGTCCTTGAATATGCTTGCAGGTATGGTTATTATCGCGCATGTTGAGCCTAAATTTTTAGGAATTCCAGTTTGGGCATGGGTATTTTTAGGAACTTCTTTTTCTTTATCGATTTATCTATTTATAGCTATGATACGTGCTAAAAATCGAGATTAGTCAATAGAGGTTAGACATTATATAAAATAATATGATACAAATAAATTTAGAAAATAAGAAAGCATTGGTTGGTGCCAGTTCTGGTGGTATAGGTTGCGCAATAGCACAACAGTTAGCCTTACATGGTGCATCTGTCACTTTAATGGCTCGAAATGAAGAGAAGCTGAAAATTGCACTTGCTACATTAGATCGGAGTAGAGGACAGCAGCACCGTTATCTTGTCGTAGATTTTAATGATTTTGAAGAATACCAACGTGTAATATCCCAGTATTTTACTCATCATGTTGTTGATATATTGATTAATAATACCAATGGTCCGAAGGCCGGCACAATTGCAGATCAATCATTAGCAGACTATCAACGGGCATTTGACTTATTATTTAAGACTCACTGTTATACGACAGATCTGGCATTACCTCATATGAAAAGTGCGGGTTATGGGCGTATCATTAATGTTTCTTCGTTAACTGTAAAAGAGCCAATGTCAAATTTGGTATTATCGAACACAGTGCGTACGGCATTAATGAGCTGGAGCAAATCATTAGCGAAAGATGTTGCCGTTCATCATATAACAGTTAACAGTATATTGACAGGTCTATTTGATACTGCGCGCATTCAATCATTGACACAGATGGATGCGGAGCGTCTAGATATACCGTATGAAGAGGCTTTGTCTTTGCGATTGAAGCAAGTTCCCATGAATAGATTGGGCAGACCCGAGGAGTACGGTTATCTTGTCGCCTTCATCTGTTCTGAGTATGCGAGCTACCTCACCGGATCCAATATTCCACTTGATGGTGGCATGATGAATGGATTTTAAAATAAAAGCCCTTAAGTATTTACTTAAGGGCTTTTATCTGTTTATTTTCTTAATTCAGTACGATTTCTGTATTTACTGTGATGGCCACATCTGCTGCGACAGCTTCAACCCCTGACGGTAATTTATCATTATATTTCATTCCGAAATCAAAGCGATTAATAGTAGTTTTCGCAGTGAAACCAGCCCGTGTCTTTCCCCAAGGATCAGTAATGATTCCTCCGTTCTGAGTAACGTCAAAAGTAACTTTCTTTGTCACATCTCTGATTGTTAGATCGGCGATTAATACATATTTTCCTTTTTTACCCTGTTTAAAAGAAACAGATTTTAATTTCATTGTTGGGTATTTCTCTGCATTGAAAAAGTCATCTGATTTTAAATGGCCGTCACGAGCATCTATTCGTGTGTCAATACTGTTGACATCAATCGTGAAATCTAATTTTGCATTATCAAAACTCTCTTTGTTCGGAGCATCAATGGATCCGGATACTTTCGTGAATTCACCATCGACAAAGCTTATCCCTAAGTGATTTACATCAAATCTTGCGTTTGTATGTGCAGGATCTGCACTCCATTTTACTTGTGCTAAGGCGCCATTGATCATTAAGACTGTGGCTGCTACAATTTTCAATAAATTATTCATAATCTTTCTTTTTATCTTTTTTAACAGTAATCTTGTTTAAAATGTTTGTCGATAAACAAATAAATTGTTGTATTAACTTGTACAAAGATGACGAATAATGCTGTTTTAAAAATTGACCTACATCAATAAAATGTACTATTTTTTTGGTTTTAGGATCTGCCTTTTTAATCGGCTTAAAAACTCTTGTGTAACTCCGATATAAGATGCGAGCTGCAAATTAGATATTCTGGGGTATATTTTTGGATAACGTTTAATAAAATCCAGATAGCGCTCCTGCGCCGTAAATCCCAGAGCCGCAATGATGCGATGTTGTGATGCTACTTGAGCTCTTTGGGACATAATTCTGAATAGCCGTTCTACTTGAGTACAATTAGTGAAGAGTTTTTCTTTCTGTTCTCTCGAGATTATTAGTATTTCAGAATCTTCTAAAGCTTGAATATATAATTGAGCGGGTTCTTGATCATTGAAGCTGGCAATATCTGATATCCACCATTCTTCTATAGCGAAGTATAAAATATGTTCTTCTCCATTTGGAGTCAAATAGAAAATTTTAAAACAGCCTTTCTTTACAAATCCTTCAAAATTGCATATTTCCCCTGCCCGCAGAATGAAGCTCTTTTTTTTTACATGTGTTTGGGTGTAACTAGACGTGATCTGTTCAAGTTGTTCTTCTGTAACGGCTATTCTTTTTTTTATGTAATCCTTGAAAATGTCCATGAGATAATTAATTCTGAAATGATATTAACTAGAGACTTTAATAAAAGAAATTTCTTCTAAAGTATCAGAAATCCCAAATACTTTGTATCCATGTTGATGTAAAGAGTTTAATAACTCTTTTGTTTTTTCAATTCCATTATCAAAAAATCTTTCGTGTATTTCTAATAAAATCTGGCGGATCTCGATGGATGAATTTAGAATACTTTCTATGACGCAATATTCTGAGCCTTCAATATCCATTTTTAGCACATCGATGTAGCTATGGTTGTTTTCAGATACAATATCTATAAGTGATTTCATTTGTACTTCTACCATATTATTCTCATCAACATTTTGATGGTTAATGATGGAGCCGGAGACATGCTCTTTGTTTTTTGGTAAATTGAAATGGGTTATTCTGGTTTCCTTGTCCAATCCGAACGGATGAAAATGAAATTTGGGAGATAGATCTGATCGTTGTGCTATCCATTCAATTGATTTCGGTGTTGGGTCATAGCCATGGACATGGCAATTGTGCTTTTGAATAATGGCATCATCAAAAGAAGTGTCTTGTCCTATTCCAAAAGAGTATACAATCGCATCGGGATGCAGCAGATCTGGATTGACAAAAAATCCACCATAAGAATTTCCGTACCAAACATGTGGACATTTATGTTCGATCTTGAATGATGATATTTTTCCAGAAAGTATTTTATATTGCTTCTTCAACGTGTTGATTAGGCTTGGACTCATATAATTTGTATGTTTGATGGTGGTCGTAAGTTACGATAAAAATTAATTTTAATGATATTCTAATTAATTTAAGGGTGTTAGAAAACCGATTTTTGTTAATTTTTCTGACGCTGCCAATCCATTGGGATTGCAACCTAGTTTTCCTTCAGGAACTTCCAGTCCTTGTTTGTTATAAAAATCTTTCCAAAAGTTGTCTATTTCACCCGTAGCAGGATTGATGAAGGTCATGGGCTCTAAGGTAAAAATTTGAGATTTTCTGAAAGCTCTTTCGATAAAATCGGAACAATAGTAAGTGTTTTCATTTAAAATATAGCTCCAATTGTACGGTTTTCCCAGCATATTTTTTGCAGTTTTTATCGCTAGGGGTATAGCTTTCTGATATTCTTTTTTTAGTCTGTAAACGACTAAATTGTTTTGATTATTTTTTTGAGAATCATAAAAATCTTTTAAGTTTTGACGTATGGATCCATTTTTAGAACTTGCGTGTAAAACAAAAATAGAATCATGCTCAACTTCTAAGAGTCCAATGTGATCAAAAGAATTTTTTTTGTCACGTTGTGTCACACGGTTTATAGCTCCGGATAGATTTTCTTGTTCCGCCTCTACAAAGATAAGATCACCATTTTTAAGGTTTTTAGTTTCAACTTTTTGAGCAAAACAAAGTTGGGATAAAAGTATAACTAGGATGCTGAATAATATTCTTTGTGCTTTCATGGCATAAATTTACATGCAATTTGATGTAAATAGAATCATTAGCTAAAAATAATTATGTAATGATAGAATGTTTGTATCTTTGCAAGATGGGAAAAATGTATAATGATGTGGTGGAATTATTGCCCGAATTGATTCATTGCTTCAATAATCATTTGATGTTTGATAGCTTAGAGGAGGAAGATATAATTTCATTTCTTCCAATCGAAGATGAAGAAGTTGCGAAAGAATTTGTAGCTCATACAAATAAGGTATTATCCGACCACTTTGAAGTTGAGGATGGTGAATTATGTTATCCTGAAGACAGTTATTTGGATAAAATTGACAATCCTATTTTCTTTTGGAAGGATTATTTAGGATGCTTTTTTAATTTTGAATTGGTTGAGGATTTGTTGGATAGAGAAGATATAAGAGGAACAAGTTTTGGAACTTACCGAATTACCCATATTGCCTTTATTAACGAAGTAAATAAACGGATCAAAAAAAGAAGATTAAATGGAATAAACCTTGAGTATCGTGTTATTCCAACTCCTTTGGACAGCAATAAACATTGGAATCGTACATACGATAAAGAATTTTAATCAAATCATTATCTATCGTTTTAAACGTTCGTTAAGTACTGTTTTTTTAATGTTTTGTATTTAGTTTTTTGTAAATTGCCCTATTATTTTCTAAGCTATCAGAATAGCTAGCAGTATTCTTCTTGTTTAAATTCCGTTGAAATGAAATATATTTTATTCGTACTTCCAGTCATGGTTTTCATGAGTTGTTCCAATGCGCAACAAGATAAGCCATTAGAGCAGTTAGATAAAAAGTCTGCTCGTGAAGTGGTTTTAGTGACCGAAGTGAAAGGTGATTCAGTCCTGCATATTACTAAACAGCATATCTGGTTTAATGGAGAGCAAATTGCTTCTCAAAGTGATACGATCATTACAGCAAAGAAAGTGAATACCTGGAGTGTTGGGGATTCTGCTCAAACACTTAGTGAAGTTCCTATTTACGTAACCGTGCAGTAATTATGAGAAAAAAAACATCTTCAGCGATTAAATTAGTATTAATTACTTCCGTTTTGGCCTCATGTGGAACTGCTCAGTCTCCTCCGGAGGATAAAAATAAACAGCGTGTTTTTATGCGTGCTGATTCTACTGCTCCTTATACAGAAGTTACAAATGATTATAAGGATCAGCATCGTACGGGCGGAGGTATGGGGTCTTCTCTTTTGTGGTTTATGGCCTTTAGACATCTTGGGGGAGGAATGGGATATGCGAACAATAATCTAAATCCCAGTTCTGTTTCTGGTACTAATGCTAAAAAATCTGCTGCATATCAAGCAAAGCGAGGTGGTTTTGGCAATACTGCTGCTTCTTCCCACTCTTCTTCTGTCGGTTCATAATGAAAATTAAACATCTTACGATTGATCCAAATTGGAAATCTAGATTAACGGCTATTGGATATGGTTATCATTCGGATCATGATGAACCTTACTGGATAGATAATTATTACTACGAAATCACTAGTAATGAAGCAGACACTATTTATCAAGCAACAGCTGAGCTTTGGGATATGTGTCTAAAAGCAGTTGAACATGTGATTGCAAATAAGCTTTACGCTTTATTTCATATTCCCGATCATATGGTACCTCATATCGAACAGTCGTGGGAAAGTGAATCTCCTTCAATTTATGGTCGTTTTGATTTTGCTTATGATAGCAGTAAAAGAAAATTAAAGTTACTGGAGTTTAATGCGGATACACCGACTTCTTTATTTGAGTGTGGCATTGTCCAGTGGTATTGGAAAAACCATTATTTTTCAGAATCAGTCGATCAGTTTAATAGCGTACATGAGCAATTGATCACTTCTTGGAAAGATATTAAACCTTATCTCAAAGGTGATATTTTGTATTTCACTTGTGCAAAGGAGACATTGGAGGATCTGACCAATGTAGAATATTTAAGAGATACGGCCACACAAGCTGGCATCCAAACACAATTGATCTACATCGACGATATTGGTTGGAATGGAAATTCATTTATTGATTTAGAGGGTGACTCGATCCAATCTATATTTAAATTGTATCCTTGGGAATGGATGGTACATGAGGAGTTTGGGCACCATATCCTCAATGATATCAATAAAACTCAATGGATAGAGCCTTCATGGAAAATGATACTGTCTAACAAAGCTATTTTACCCATATTATGGGATTTGTTTCCGCATCATGATAACTTATTGCCAGCTTATTTTGAAGAGCAGAGAACACTTAGGAATTACATTAAAAAACCTATTCTATCCAGGGAGGGTGCTAATATCGCAATGTATTATGATAAGGAGCTCATTTATTCAACATCTGGTGAATATGGACATGAAGGGTATATTTATCAAGAGCTGGCTACACTTCATAAAGAAGAATCGGGTTTTTCTATCATAGGCAGCTGGATTATTGGACAGGAACCGTGTGGTATAAGTTTTAGAGAATCGACTATGCCCATCACCACGGATAAGAGTCGATTTGTTCCGCATATCATTAAGCATTGATCAAAAATTAATGGTCCTTTTTATCCCAAATAGACTATTTACTTTTTGGACATTCTAATTCCTGCTTTAAAGTCCGGAATATTTGTTCATATTCTTGGAACCGATGTTCTCTTATCGGCCGAATGTACGGTTCAGTTTTAAAGTATAGCAACATGCATGGTGCAATTTGTTTGTACTTCGGTACATACTCATATGTAATGAATTCTCCATTAGCAATACGCTGTTTTATTTTATTATGATAAGGGTACATCTATTTATATTAGCAATATATTAAAATTACTTTTTTTTATTAAAAACAGCTATTATTCTTTGTTGAAAATTATATAAAAACAAAACTAATTTAGGTTTGTTGTAGCTATAAATCAATAAGAAAGGAATAATATTATGAACCTTATTCACAAAATTGAGCATTGGGGTGATACGCATCATCCGCAATGGATAGATTACCTACGGATTGCTGTAGGATTCTTAATTTTAATCAAAGGAATGAGCTTTGTTGGTGATCTAGATCGGGTTAGTTCTTTGGTGCAGCAAGTTAACTATACATTTTATATTTGGGGAGGGGTGCATTATATTGTTTTTGCCCAGATTGTTGGTGGGATGTTTATTATTTTTGGCTTCCAGACCAGGTTAGCTTGTCTAGTTCTTTTGCCGATCTTGTTTGGTGCTGTATTTTTTGTAAACTTAACGCATGGATTTAGTTTTCTTAATGGAGAATTATGGTTGTCCATTGTTGTTCTACTTTTGCTTATTTTATTTCTTGTTATGGGTTCGGGTAAATATTCATTAGATAATTTAATGAATAGACCTGGTTATGAGAGAAAGATTTAATATTGATTATATCAATTCAAAAAAAAACCTCCTGCAATTCATGCAAGAGGTTTTTTTATTTTTTCCGTATAGAAAACTATTTTTTATTTTTTTCAATCCAAGTACGGGCATTTACAAATGCTTCTAACCAAGGTGTCACTTCATCTTGACGATCCTTCGGATAATTTGCCCAATTCCATTGGAATGTTGAGCGCTCAATATGTGGCATGGTTACCAAGTGACGACCAGTTTTGTCACAAAGCATAGCTGTATTATAATCAGAGTCATTAGGGTTTGCAGGGTACTGATCGTAAGCGTACTTAGCAACAATATTATATTGTGACTCTTCTTCAGGTAAATTGAATTTACCTTCACCATGTGAGATCCATACCCCTAATGTTGTACCAGCTAACGTTGATAACATGATCGAGTTGTTTTCTTGAACGGTAACGGATAAGAAATTAGATTCATGTTTCTGTGAAGTATTATGAAGTAATTTACCATGAACTCCGTGTTCTGGGTTGATTAATTCTAATTCCATAAACAATTGACAGCCGTTACAAATACCTACCGACATGGTGTCAGGACGTTTAAAGAAATTTTCTAATGCCGTTTTAGCTTTTTCATTGTACAAAAATGCACCAGCCCAACCTTTTGCAGAACCTAGAACATCAGAGTTCGAGAATCCCCCAACAGCACCAATAAATTGAATGTCTTCTAGTGTTTCACGTCCTGAAATTAAATCAGTCATGTGGACATCTTTTACATCAAATCCCGCTAAGAACATCGCATTTGCCATTTCGCGTTCAGAATTTGAACCCTTTTCACGAATGATAGCTGCTTTTGGTCTAGGTTTTGATTCGTCTATTGCAGGTTTCAACCCCGTGAAGTGATTTGGGAATACAAAATTCAATGGCTGATTTTTGTAATTATCATAACGAGCTTGAGCAGTTCCATTTTTAGATTGTTTTGAATCTAATAGGAAAGACGTTTTATACCAAGTATCACGAGTTTCTACAACATTGAAAGTAAACGTGTCAGCATTATTTTTGAAGGAAACTTCTGCACCTGAGATTGCTTCTCCAATCTTAACAGCATCAATACCAGCAGCGGCGAAAGCACTTTCAAATGTAGCGTCATCTTTTGCCTGTAAAACAACAGCAATGTTTTCATTGAATAGTGCTTTTACAGTATCTGCTTCACCTAAGCTTGATAAATCATAATTTGCAGCTAAGTTTACATCTGCAAATGTCAGTTCTAATAAAGTCGTAATTAAACCTCCTGAACCAATGTCATGACCAGCTTCAATTTGTCCAGCTTTTATTAAATCTTGAATCGTATTAAAAGCCGTTTTAAAATATGTTCCATCTTGAATGGTTGGAACTTCTTTACCGATCTTGTTTAAGATCTGAGCGAATGAAGAACCGCCTAATTTGAAACTATCTTTTGATAGATTGATATAGTATATAGAACCAGCATTTTTATTTAGCACAGGTTCTATAACCTTTGTAATATCCGTACAGTTACCAGCTGCAGAAACGATCAAAGTACCTGGAGCGATGACATTGTCACCGTTCGGGTATTTTTGTTTCATCGATAGTGAATCTTTTCCTGTAGGGATATTGATTCCTAATTCCAAAGCAAAATCTGAACATGCTTTGACAGCTTTATAAAGGCGAGCATCTTCACCCTCGTTGTTACAGGCCCACATCCAGTTTGCCGACAGTGATACACCTGCAAGACCATTTTTAATAGGAGCAAATACTAAGTTTGACAATGATTCGGCAATAGCCGTTCTACTTGCCGCTGCAGGGTCTATAATTGCTGCTACGGGAGAATGACCTACTGTAGTTGCTACACCTTCTTTACCTTTATAATCTAATGCCATTACTCCCACGTTATTCAATGGTAATTGTAATGGACCAACACATTGTTGTTTAGCAACACGTCCGCCAACACAACGGTCAACTTTATTGGTTAACCAATCTTTAGAGGCTACTGCTTCTAATTGCAGCACTTGTTTTAGGTAAGTTGGGATATTTTCAGTGCTGTAATTTACATCTGCGTAATTTCTAACGACAGTTGTATCCTTCATAATTGTTTTGGGAGATGACCCGAAGAAATCTTCTAAGGCATAATCCATTGGTTTTTCACCGGTTGTTTTTGATTCGAAAGTGAAACGGTGATCTCCTGTTACATCCCCAACAGTGTACATTGGAGAGCGTTCGCGATCGGCAACGCGTTTTAACGTGTCAATATCTTTTTCACCGATCACCAATCCCATTCTTTCCTGAGATTCGTTACCGATAATTTCTTTTGCTGATAGGGTAGGATCACCTACAGGTAGTGCATCTAAATCAATTAGGCCGCCTGTTTCTTCTACTAGTTCTGAAAGGCAGTTTAAGTGACCTCCTGCACCATGATCATGAATAGATACAATTGGATTGTGATCGGATTCCACCATTCCACGAACTGCATTTGCGGCACGTTTTTGCATTTCTGGATTTGAACGTTGAATTGCATTTAATTCAATACCGGAACCGAAAGCTCCTGTATCAGCAGAAGAAACTGCTGCTCCTCCCATACCGATACGGTAATTTTCACCACCCAGTATAACGATCTTATCACCAATTTTTGGAGTATGTTTTTTTGCCTGGTTTAATTTACCATAGCCTATACCACCCGCTTGCATGATTACTTTGTCAAATCCTAATTTTCGGGCATCTTCTTCATGTTCGAATGTTAAGACCGATCCTGTTATTAAAGGCTGTCCAAATTTATTACCAAAATCTGAAGCACCGTTGGAAGCTTTGATTAAAATGTCCATTGGAGTTTGGTATAACCATGGACGTTCTTCCATCGCTTGTTCCCAAGGACGGTTTTCTTCTAAGCGGGAGTAAGACGTCATATAAATCGCTGTTCCTGCTAAAGGTAATGATCCTTGTCCTCCAGCTAAACGGTCGCGAATTTCACCTCCTGAACCAGTTGCTGCTCCTGAGAAAGGTTCAACGGTAGTTGGGAAATTATGTGTTTCTGCTTTTACAGAAAGTACAGAGTCAAATTCTTTTTCTTCGTAAAAATCTGGCTTATCTGCAGATTGTGGTGCAAATTGGGTGATCCGTGGGCCTTTAACAAAAGCTACGTTATCTTTATATGCCGAAACGATTTCGTTGGGATTTGTTTCAGATGTTTTCTTAATCAATTTGAAAAGCGATGTCGGCTGTTCTTCGCCATCGATAATAAAAGTACCGTTGAATATTTTATGGCGACAGTGTTCTGAATTTGCTTGAGAGAAGGCAAATACTTCTGAGTCGGTTAACTTACGATCTAATTTTGTTGCTAAGTCCGAAAGATATTGAACTTCCTCAGGATTTAAAGAAAGACCTTCTTGTTTGTTATAAGCATCAATATCCTCAATTTCTAAAATAGATTCAGGAGCAATATTGATGGTATACATTTCTTGTGTCAATGACTCATATTTTTGAGAAATCATTGGGTCGAAATCGATAAAATCAGCTTGTGCCTTATGGAATTCTTCAATTCGAATAATCCCTTGAATACCCATGTTTTGGGTTATCTCTACAGCATTGGTACTCCATGGAGTAATCATAGCTGCACGAGGACCAACATAATAATCGTTTAAGGTTGCTTTTTCGATTTTGGTAGCGTTTCCAAATAGCCAGTTTAGTTTAGAGATATCATCGGTTGATAAATCTTGTAGGGTTTGCACACCGTAAACGATGTCGCTTGGGTTCACAAAGAAATGAATCATTATAACTGTAAGTTTTGAACGTTCTTCAAATTAAAATACAAATTTACGTTAATCCTTTGACTTATTAGGAATGAAAAGTGCTAAATAATCGTAAAAATATTTTTTACTCTTAAGCGGTTCATCTTTTGCTTGATCTCAACTTCTTTTTAATTTTTGAAGTACTTACGATTTTAAGTTTTATATGCTGTAAATGAGCTGCCCATACGTTCTCTTTTTTTATTACTTAAATATAGAAACTGAGCCAGTCTATAAAACTGAATTGGTTATTTACATACAAATTTTAATATTATAGGTAGTAATAAACTCTCAAGGGTAGAGGATAAAACGATAAATTTGCATGGATAAGACTGTAATTATATTGCGAATCAGAGCAAATTTATCTAAGTTTGTGCGTAAAATAAGATTCTAAAATGAATATTTCATATAAGTGGCTTAAAGATCATATCGATATTGATAAAAAACCAGAAGAGCTTTCTTTGATTCTAACTAACGTAGGATTAGAGGTTGAGGTTTTAGATGTGGTCCAAAGTATACCAGGAGGTTTAGAAGGGTTGGTCATAGGGGAAGTAAAATCATGCGAACAACATCCGAATGCAGATAAATTGAAAATTACAACGGTTGATGTTGGTCAGCCCGAGTTGTTAAATATTGTCTGTGGAGCTCCAAATGTAGCAGTCGGTCAGAAAGTTATTGTTGCGACAGTTGGTTCAACAGTTCATCCAACTAGCGGTGAGCCTTTTAAGATCAATAAATCAAAAATCCGTGGTGAAGTTTCTGAAGGAATGCTCTGCGGGGAGGATGAAGTTGGTTTAGGCAATTCGCATGCAGGTATTGTAGAACTTCCTTCAGATGCTGAGGTTGGTACACTTGTCAAAGATTTTTATCAGATCGAAGATGACTACCGATATGAAATTGGTTTGACTCCGAATCGTGCAGATGCAGCTTCACATTTAGGTGTCGCTCGTGATATTGCCGCATATTTTAGATCTGAAATGAAGCAAATTGATCTTTCTAAATTTAAAGAAGGGTCTGGTGTCAATACAGAAGTAATTGTAGAAAATCATTCCGGCAGTCCAAGATATTCAGGAATTAATATTTCAGGTGTTAAAGTAACTGAATCCCCTGATTGGTTAAAGGAGCGTTTAAACGTTATCGGTATTCGTCCCATTAATAACATCGTTGATGTTACTAATTTTATATTACATGACTTGGGTCAGCCACTTCATGCTTTTGATCAAGATAAGATTGCAGGTAATAAAATTACTGTTAGACAAGCGAAACAAGATGAGATTTTTGTCACTTTAGATGGTGTTGAGCGTAAGCTTTCTGCTGAAGATCTTGTTATTGCCGATGCTGAGAAGCCAATGTGCATCGCTGGTGTTTTTGGTGGTGCTAATTCAGGCGTTTCAGAATCGACTACAAATATATTTTTAGAGTCAGCATATTTTAATGCAGTTTCAGTACGTAAAACAGCAAAGCGTCATCATCTGAAAACAGATTCTTCTTTCCGATATGAAAGAGGAACTGATCCAAATATTACCGTTAATGCATTAAAAAAGGCGGCTATTCTGATTCAAGAGATCGCTGGTGGTGAGATCACTTCTAATATTACCGATATTTATCCTGCTGTAATAAATCCATTTGCTTTTAATGTCAATTATCATAATGTCCGTAAATTAATCGGTCAGGATATACCTAATGAGGAAATAAAATCAATTATTGTTGCCTTAGGTATCGGTATTGAAAAGGAATCGGCAGATAGTATTGATGTATTAGTTCCTGCTTATCGTGTTGATGTTACGCGTGAGGTGGATGTGATAGAAGAGGTTTTGCGTATCTACGGTTACAATAACGTCGCATTGAAACCACAGATAAAGTCATCTTTAAATACTTCAGAAAAACCTGATAAAGAGGTTGTTTTAAATCAACTGGCAGATTTGCTTATTGCAAATGGTTTTAGAGAAATTCTTTCGAATTCATTAACGAAGTTGGATTATGTAAATGATGAAGCGACCGCCGTTCGTTTGTGTAATCCATTAAGTTCTGATTTGGATACCATGAGACAAAATATGTTGTTTTCAGCTTTAACAGCAGTTTCTTATAATCAAAAGAGAAGAAATTCTGATTTGAAGGTTTTTGAAATTGGAAAAACATATTCGATCGATGGTGAGGGATATAAAGAGAAACAGCACTTGGCTATTGCTATTAGTGGAAAGTTGGAAGTTGAGCAATGGAACAATAGTAAGCAATCGGTAAATTTTTACAATCTGAAAGCGGTTGTCGATCTTATTTTGAAAAGATTGAAAATTGAAGGACTTCAGTTGGAAGATGCACCTACCGATCATTTCGCTTACGGATTAAGTTATATGAAGGGTACAAAACCTTTAGTAACTTTCGGAGCGGTATCTGATGTTGCTTTATCCAAAGCTGACGTCGATGGGCAAGTGTTTTTTGCTGATTTTGACTGGGATCAAATACTGAAGATCATCCGTAAAAATGTTATTAAGTTTAAAGAGGTATCTAAGTTTCCTGCTGTAAAACGTGATTTATCGTTGTTGATCGATGAAGCAGTTACGTTCAAACAATTGGAAACAATCGCGCATAAAACCGAACGTAAACTCTTAAAAGAGGTTAAAGTATTTGATGTTTATAAGGGAGACAAGATTCCTGCAGGCAAAAAATCATATGCTTTGAGTTTTATTATCGAGGATGAGGAAAAAACTTTAATGGACAAACAAATTGACGCAATAGTTCAAAAATTAATTCTTAACTTTGAGAAAGAAGTAAACGCAGAAGTGCGTGGTTAATTTGAATAATAACATTTAATTGTATAAATTTAGTATATGGCAGCATTATCTTCACAAATGAATATTATCGTTGAGAAAACGAAAAATTTGATTCAAATGTGCGAAGTCTTGCAAGAAGAAAATGATTTACTTAAATTAGAGGTTCAATCGCTTCAAGTCGCTTTCAATACGAGTAGCGATAAGAATAAGCAAATGGAGGAGCAAATGAAAGCAATGGCAGTTGCTCGTTCTCTTGATAGTTCTGAAGCCGATAAGGATGCAATTAATGAGAAAATACTTGACACAAAGCAAAAAATTAACGATTTTGTGCGAGAAATAGACAAATGTATTAGTTTGTTGAAGTAAGTGAAGAGTGTAGTACAAGGATAACTTACTAATACAACGTAAAGCTCAAATAACAATGGGAGAGATTTCCATCAAAATAAATATCGCTGATCGTGTGTATCCGCTACGTGTTGATACAGCAGAGGAGGAGATAATCCGCCATGCAGCGAAATTGATTAATGAAAAAGTAAAAGAGTTACAAGATAGCTATACTGTTCGTGATAAACAGGATTTATTGTCAATGTGCGTCCTTCAGTACGCAACAGGAATGTTGAAAGCTGAGCGACAAGTTCAAACACAAGATCAAGGTTTAGAGCAATCAGTTCATGAACTGGATCAGCTATTATCTAATTTCTTTACAAAATAATCGTTCTTTATAGCGCTTTACTAAACGAATTTGCCGCAGTTGAATTCGGGTTGTCACTATTTTAAACTTAACGCTTCAATATTACAGGCGAAAAAGATGTAGGTCATTTTGCGTAAGCCATCTGGACCATGATCATAGCCTAATCATATGATATAGAAGTTTAATAATATTAGATACCCGTTATTTAATTGCGGTTTTTTTTTGAAAATTATAAATAAATAAAATACATATAAACAATTAATATTACATGGACATCGCAATTTATATCATACTTTCTCTGATTGTTGGTATTGCAATTGGCCGTTATCTTTTAGCTCTTTTGTTTAGTAAACAAACAGCAGAAGCTCAAGAAAAGGTGAAAAGCATTATAAAAGAGGCAGATCAAGAAGCAGAACATCTGAAAAAGAAAAAGCTTTTAGAAGCAAAGGAGAAGTTTCTACAGCTAAAATCAGAGCATGAAAAAGAGGTCAGTCAGCGAAATAATACAATCAGTCAAAAGGAAAATACCTTACGCCAGAAGGAACAATCTGTCAATCAGAAGCTAGAGAATTTAAACCGCGAAAAACAAGAATTAGATGGAACCCGTAAACAGCTTGAAAAGCTTGTTGAAGTAAATGAAAGTAAGTCTGAGGAAGTTGAGCAGTTAAAGCTACAGCAGATTAAACAACTGGAAGGTATTGCTGGAGTTACAGCGGAAGAAGCTAAAAATCAACTGGTCGACTCTTTGCGTGAAGAGGCACGTTCACAAGCAATTAGCCAAATTAAAGATATCGTTGATGAAGCTAAATTGACAGCAACAAAAGAAGCTAAAAAAGTGGTCATCCAGACCATTCAACGTACGGCTACAGAATCTGCTATTGAGAACACGGTTTCTATTTTCAATATTGAGAATGATGAAATCAAGGGCCGTATTATTGGACGTGAGGGACGTAATATTCGTGCATTAGAAGCTGCTACTGGTGTTGAGATCATTGTTGATGATACCCCTGAAGCAATTATTTTATCGGGATTCGATCCTGTTCGTCGTGAAATCGCTCGTTTGGCTTTGCACCGTCTTGTGACAGATGGACGTATCCACCCTGCGCGTATTGAGGAGGTAGTTGCAAAGACACGTACACAGATAGAAGACGAAATTGTTGAAATAGGTGAACGTACAGCTATTGATCTTGGTATTCACGGTTTACACCCGGAATTGATCCGTATGGTCGGTCGTATGCGTTACCGTTCTTCTTATGGACAGAACTTGTTGCAGCACTCCCGTGAGGTTGCAAATTTTGCAGCTACAATGGCAGCAGAATTGGGGTTAAACGTTAAGCATGCAAAACGTGCTGGTCTTTTACATGATATTGGTAAAGTGCCTGATGATAATCCAGAATTGCCACATGCTATTTTGGGAATGCAACTGGCTGAAAAATATAAAGAACATCCTGATGTTTGTAATGCTATCGGTGCTCACCATGATGAAGTTGAAATGACAGCAATGATTTCACCAATTGTACAAGCTTGTGATGCTATTTCAGGAGCTCGTCCTGGGGCTCGCCGTGAAGTCGTGGAGAGTTATATCAAACGACTAAAGGAGTTAGAAGATCTAGCATTATCTTATCCAGGCGTTGAAAAAACTTTTGCTATACAAGCCGGTCGTGAATTACGTGTTATTGTTGAAAGTGAAAAGATATCTGATGCACAGGCTGAGATTCTTGCCGCTGATATTTCAAACCGAATTCAGACTGAGATGACTTATCCAGGTCAAATTAAAGTAACTGTTATTCGTGAAATCCGTTCTGTCGCCTACGCGAAATAAAACGAGATTTTAAAAATATAGCTTAAAACTAAGGCTGTCTCATTTATTTGAGACAGCCTTAGTTTTTTTAATGATTTGAGCTATATTTTGAGCTGTTAAGAGGATGTTTTTACTGTTATATATTCAAAGTAGCTCATTATTCTACGTAACATGGAAAGCAGGAGCATGTGATTGATCTTATCGCGGTATAGTTTGCGCACAAATCCTTCTGTTTATTTTATTTCACCATACTGCAAAGCAAAGTTGTTACATGGATTTTTCGTTTCGCTTGACTGAAAAATAAGCTCCCAAAGATGATTATGAAAAGATTCAAGTAAAAATAACACTTTCCGTAGGTGCAGTGAGTTTCTGCGAGGAGTACTTTGGGTTTTAACAGGGGGCTAAATAGTATTGCAACGTTACTTGTTTGCAAATCGTTTATTCTTAATAGTTAAATAGGGTTATCTTAAAAGCATGTTACGTAGCGATACTTAAAGGCCATCCAGAATTTTCAATATGCCGTGTCGCAATATGAACTACCCAGAGTATCGAAATGTATCGCCATAATGCACGATACTATGGCTATGGAGATAAACCAATCGGCCAAAGCGCGTTGCTTTATTGCCTTTGCGCATCATGATTGACTAAAGGCGCATAGACAGTCCGCCATATTGCGATATATGTAGGCGGGAGGGAGAAATCAATAAGCCATAGCGCATTGCTTTATTGCCTTTGCGCATCATGATTGACTAAAGGCGCATAGTCAGTCCGCCATATTGTGATATATGTAGGCGGGAGGGAGAAATCAATAAGCCATTGTGCTTTGCTTTACTGCGTTTGCGCAAAATGATTTCTACATTTATCGTGTCGAAAGGTCCAAGGTTCCATTGTCTTTTATGTATTGTAGTCACTCTAAACTTAAATAGAGAACATCCTGGTATAAAGCATATGTTAAGATATTTTTGCTTCTGAGCGTGAAAATATCATCCCTTGCTATCTAGTCTCTAATAAGAAAAGCTGTCTCTTAAGTAATTTTTGAATATTTGTACCGTAATGAAAATAAGTGTTTTAGATTTCTTTTTGATCCTATTTAGTGATTAAGATGTATTATTGGCATTATATTCGGTTTTCAACAGAGCAGTTTTATTTAGAGACTGGCTTTTTTTGTTTTTAATCGCTATTTCGCCTTACTTTCAACTTTTATTTTTAGTATTTTTGCAATTCATATTGCATAGCAACTATAACGCAGATCAGATGAAGAAAAAGCAACCGCCCGTTCAAGAAGTAAAAAGACCAGTTGATCAATATTTTGAGAATTTAAATGCAAATTTTCAGAATCCTACGAATCGAATTTTTCAAATTATTTTTTTACCGTTATTCTTTTTTGGTTTAATGGGACTGATTTGGATGATTCCATTTCCTCAATTTGATTTTTTGGTTAAATTGGGATGGCATACTTTTCTGAACTGGGGTTCATTTTTTATTGCCGTGCTTATCTATTATTATTTAAAGCTTTCTCCAACACTATCTTATGCTGTTTTACTATGTATAGGCATAATGAGTTATTTTATTGTGCAACTCGAATATATTGAGCGGGATGGTGGACCAAATGTATTACTTGTTTCTGGAGTGATTACAGCAGTTTCTTTAGCTGCATTATGGTGGGGTAAGTCTAAAGAGAATAAAGCTATTTCATTAGGTGAATTTTGGACATTAATTTCCGTAGGTCCTATTTGGCTTTGGCATTTTGTTTTTAGAAAGGTTAAGCTAAAATATTAAAACTTATATAGTTATTTGGAAGCCTTGTTCTTTACTAAGAACAAGGCTTTTTTACATCATTAGAATTTGTAAGTAATACCAGCTCCTAGTATTTGTTTCACTTGTAGATCAGATTTTTTGCCTACTTGAACTCCATTTTCTATTTTAGGAAGTTTGGTGTTATCATCATATATTAACTGTACACCTGCATTTACTGTAATCCATTTGTTAACCTTCATATTTAGATTGGCCGTATAGTCAATATCTACATTTTGTGGCTTCTCTAAATAGTTGGAATAAAGTTTTAGGATATTTTCAAAAGTAACATTCTCCATAATTTGTGTTTTATAATAGGCATCAAATGAAGCACCAAATTCTACGCGTGTATTTTTTCCAGGATCCAGTCCATAATTTGGCGCTAGGCTATCATTCTTAACAATAACAAAGCGAACGGCTGCGGGAGACAAGTTAAATTTTAAATTATCTGATTTTTTATAAGCTATACCGGGACCAAAGCTTAAATAGGCAGGAGCAAAGGCCTCTGATAGCAATTTTTTATTTGCGGATGTATAATCATAACCCTTGGCAAATTGGGTGTTAAAATTAAGAAAAAAGGTGTACAGCCAATGTTCTTTAGCTTGGTAACCCAATAAACTGTTTAAAGATAATCGGTCGTCATTTTTTCTCCAATCTGTTTCCTTTTGAAAAGTTTGACCATAAGCTGCAATTACTTTATTATCCCAGGACCATTTTTCTTTTTTATAGTTGAAGTCATAATTTAAGATTATGTTGCCTGCGAAAGAATTGACTCCCCCGGCAGCCCAATTCGAGAATGAACTTTGGTTAATCAGAAATGTGTTCTCTCCATGTATGGTCCAATTCTTTGTCGAATCAACTTGTGCCTGACCTTTGTTAATTATTAGAAAGATGGCTGCAAACAATAAAAGTTTTATTTTATTCATATTTCATTTTTTTAAGTCTAAAAGCTTAAACACAAAGCCAACTTAGATTGTTTAGTTAAAGTCAATATTTTATTATTAAACAATCAAAAAACACAACCTTTGTCTAGAAGAACACTGTTTTTTGCAAACAATATGATGTGTATTAAGAATCACTATTCTTAAAAAAGTAATTGCTCAGATCTAAATAGGAATTAGAAAAGGAGGTCATATGGAACTGTTTTTGATCAAGATGATTATTTGATTGTTGTGCTAGTTTTTTATTAGGGGAGAGGATTTGGTCGTAGTCCGATGTCTGAAAAATAGGATACAGATTGATGCATCATTTACTTGTGAGTCGATTTGGCAGCAGGTGTTAGGATTTCGATAGAAATAGGGTAGCTTTAACTGTTCCAAATCTAGCATATTAAACAAAGTTAATCGTTCGCTTGTTTAATAATTGGAACTTTTATTACAAAATAATCAAAAAATAAGTCATTTTTGTAGAAAGAGAATGATTTATGAAAATAACTTTGTTGTGCATTGGGAAGACAGATGATAAATATTTGATTGAAGGAATTGAAAAATACTTGAAACGATTAAAGTTTTATATAACCTTCAATCTCGTAGTTATTCCAGATATCAAGAATAGTAAAAATCTAACGAAAGAACAACAAAAGGAAAAGGAAGCACAACTTTTGCTGAAACATATTAATTCTTTGGATACTGTTGTTTTACTGGATGAGTTTGGGAAGGAGTATCGTTCTTTGGAATTTGCTTCTTATTTGGAAAAGAATATGATTCAGAGTACGCAGCATCTTATCTTTGTTATAGGAGGGCCTTATGGTTTTGATGATCAGATTTATCAGCGTGCTAATCAGAAAATATCATTATCAAAGATGACATTTTCGCATCAGATGATTCGTTTGTTTTTTGTTGAGCAGACCTATCGCGCATTTTCAATTTTAAAAGGTGAGCCTTATCATCATGAATAATTGTGGAATTAATATAATTTATGCATCAATTAAAGAAAGGAGTTACATATGTTACCAAGTAAAAGAGATTATCACTTTAAGAGCGATGATAATAATTCAGGAGTCACTAAGATTATTATTATTGTTTGTATTATTATTGTATTGCTTTTGGCTTATTTTGTCTAAACGATTTATAGCACTAACTTTTCACAAGAGGTTCTATTCTTCATTTAGAGCCTCTTTTAGTTTTAGTGATTTGATTATAAATGCGTAGAAATCCTGCATAAGCGTATATATTTTCAATATAATTTTTGAAGCAATGTAAGTTCCTGCACTTAAGTGTCTGGACTTTTATTAAAACAAAATAGGCGATACCGGGAGTATCGCCATAAAATCACACTAACTATTAAAATACCTATAGAACTAGGAATTTGCAAAATTCAGTATACCAAAGTTTTACTTTTTTAAATCTGGAATAGTCTTAACAAAATAACTTATTAGGTTCCTTCTATAAAAGGTAATTTTTTTATTGGTATACGTAAATTTAATGTTTTTTTTTATAAATACAAATTTATTTTATATCCTTATAAAAAATATTCCATGCCATTTGGTCGGTTTTGAATGTTAGATTAATTTCTTTCAAGTTTTCTATTTTTACCCATCTAAAAGATTGCGCTTTACCATCTTCATATTCCTGGCCTTCAAAGTCAAATTCTTTTTTTGTGGTTCGGATCTGAATGGGGGTGCTGTTTTTGATTAAATAATATATTGAAATAATCTGACTGTCATTAAAGCTTGATTTTTCATAAAAATCAGTTGTATAGATGTGTGATAAGATTTCAATATCAAAGTTGCATTCTTCTTGATATTCTCTTTTTAGGGCATCAATAAGTCCTTCTCCGTATTCTAAACCACCTCCAGGAAATTTGGTGAACGATACATTTTCAGTTTTCTCATCGCTGATGAGTACTTCATTATCATCATTAATCAAAATTCCATATACTCTTACATTAAAAGGAAACATGTGCTATTATTTTATTTTTTTGATAAATCTTTAAGATAAATATTTTTGAATTCCACAGGCTGACCTTCACTTTGCAAGGCTATAAATCCTTGTTTTAGCTTTTTGCCATCAATTTTTATTCTTGGGTCATACCTATTTGCCACTCCGCCACCTATCGTTGGCTGGCTATATTGAAGGACAGTATCCCCATTAATGATATGTGTTATCAATGAATCACCATGTACGATCAATTCTGCTTTGACCCATTGATCTCCATCGTATGTTTTAGAGGTTGATTCTAGACAATGTGATTCCAATTTTTTTCCTTTATAGACGATATCTGTTCCTGGAGAACACATATTGCCGGTTGGTCTCGGGTTTCCATCGCTTAACCCTCCTAAAAATTGCATTTCAACTGAGATTGGCCAATCCTGCTCTTTAGGCATCGTTCTTGGATCTTGTGAATGAAACATAAGCCCGCTGTTCCGTAAGGTATAGGATGGTGCGCCCTTTTGTAAATCTCCGTAGAATCGATATTCTAGCTTAACGTGATAATCTGAATAGGGCGTTTTATAATAAAGATGTCCATATTGCTCATTAAAATCACCATAGCCATCGTAATTGACTTGTATTACACCGTCTTTTACGCGGAAGGTATTGGCAAAGTTTACATCAACATCATGATGGTGTATTTTCACAATCCAATTATCAAGATTTCTTCCGTTGAACAGACTGATCCACTCGTTCTTATTTTGATTTTTTGAATGATGCTGTGTAGCACAGGCAGCAGACAGTGCTAATAAGCCGATCGGCAATAGATATTTGAGTTTCATCATTATAAAGGCATAAAACCATTTTCAACTGTTTGCTCGTCTATACCCATGTAGGAATAATGCCTCGGTAAAAACCAAGATATAGATGCCATAATTTGTTTAAAATCTTGCTCAGTCTGAAACATAGCTGGTGTAATATTAAAAACTAAATCCTGACTTACCAAAGTTTCATCATCATAATTTCTTGCTATCAACATAATTTTGGGTTCTTTGATCCCCATGTTTACTAAGTATTCTCTCAAATTATGGCGTAAGTCTTTTGGTAGAATTGTTTCTGAAGGTTGTCCCACTAAGATTTTTTCATCTTTATCAATGTGAGCCTCTTCCGTTTTTTTTGAAAAAATAGACTCATCAGAATAGAATTCATTATTTAAGGAATAGTTGACTAGGTCACCATATGAGAAGATCCAGTCTGGTTGCTCTTGATGCGTATTAATAGCAAGCCCCATACCTTTTTTGAGAAGGAATGATTTCAATTTATGTTTGATCACAAAAGCTTGAAAATTTTGATCTTTCGGTGCATTTTCTAATTGAAAATAAGGATATCCATCAGGACCTATGATTAGTTCTGATGCTGCCAGCTGGAAGGTTGACTCACCTATGTTGTCTAAAAATTCTGCTACCCATTTTTCATCACGTTCTTTAAACGGAATCTCCAGTAAAGAATTAATATTGATAGTTTTTGAAAGATCCCCTAGCAGATTTTCATTTGAGTTTTCACTGTCGTTAAATAAATGTACCGTACTCATATTAAATTTCGATCATTATGATAATTAGTAAAAATAGACATTTTATTAGGAATGGGATATAAGGATGTGCAACAATTTCGATTCCTTATTTTTTTTTCTTCTTAGCTGTTTTGACTTGACTTGTGGAAATCATTTGTTCCCAGGTTAATATATAAGGGTGCTGGTCGTTTATTTTTATTTGTCTATTTAATGATAATTGTAATTGGATCCACTTGTTATTGTCTTGTGCGTCGCAAAAGGTATAAGCTTTACCTGTTGTCATACTTCTTCCTGTTCTCCCAATTCTATGCGTGTATAAGGAATCACTATCCGGGACTTCGTAATTTATTACTATGGGAAGGTTTTCGATATCTACTCCTCTAGCCAGTAGGTCTGTGGCAACAAGTATCTGAATTTCTTTTGATTTAAAAGCCGTTAATAGTTGCGTTCTATTTTTCTGCGCTTTATCTGCGTAAAGCCCTTCGGCGACAATTCCTTCTTTTTTTAAATCCGCTACGATACGATCTACTGCATGTGTTGTTCTGCTAAAGATCAGTATCTGTTCTTCCGGGTTTAACTCGATTAAGTACTTGATCAGTTTTTTTTTATTGGTTCTGTCTACATAAAATACACTTTCTTCGATCGTGCATTTCTTCACTTCCTTTTCTATTTCAATTTTAATTGGATTTTTCAACGTTTTATTCACAATTTTCAAAATATCTTTAGGAAGTGTAGCTGAAAAGTAAAGGCTTTGTTTTTTATTTGGTAAATGCTTTAAAATTTGATTTACTTCTTTAATAAAACCTAGCTGTAATAACTGATCAAACTCATCTATAACCAGCGTTTTAATAGTATTACATGTAATTTTCCCTTGGTCAATAAGATCTAAGATACGGCCAGGGGTCGCTATAAGTATAGTAGGACTTTGCAATAGTCCTGCTAGCTGCATATCATAAGCCTGTCCTCCAACAAGTGTGATGGTTGTAACGGGGTAGCTTTGAATGAGCTTATTTATACGGCTTTGTGTTTGCAACGCTAATTCTCTTGTAGGATTTAATATAAGTGTCTGCTCCTGTAATGTAATTTCTTGTGTGAAATAGCGATGTAAGATGGGTATTGTAAACGCTTCGGTTTTTCCTGTTCCTGTAGGAGCAATCGCAATAAGATCTTTTTTATTTAGTATATGAGGAATCACAAGTTCTTGAACGGATGTCAGGATTGTGAATCCTGATTGCTCTAAGATGGATAAAAGACTTGAATGAATATTAAGATCTTGAAATTTCAAAGTTTTGATGTTTTATTTTACCAAAGATAAGATTTAGTGACTAAATTGATAATATTCTTTAGTAGAGTAGCTATAAGGTAATTGTAAGTGCTAATTCCGTTAAGCAATTATTTATATTGTTTAAATAGCTATCTCCAATTATTTATTAATGTTAATAATGATTATTTTAGAATATTATTTTTATTAAATTTGTTGGAAACTGAAAATATAATATGTTGGAAACCACATTAGACCAAGGCAGTGATTTAAATTCGAAATTAAGTTTTGATGACTTTAGAAAGATCATTGTTGAAGATTATAGGGTTGCAGTAGAGAGCAGATATGTTAGTCTATTGGGACGTAAGGAAGTCTTAACAGGAAAAGCAAAATTTGGAATTTTTGGAGATGGGAAGGAACTGGCGCAGATTGCAGTGTCTAAAGTATTTCAAAAGGGTGATTGGCGTTCCGGATATTATAGGGACCAAACCTTGGCCTTTGCAAGTGGAATGACCTCAATTTATCATTTTTTTTCGCAATTATATGCTCATCCTGATGTTGAATATGATCCTTCTTCTGCGGGGCGTCAAATGAATTGTCATTTTTCAGTCCGTGTTATTGATGAGGAAGGTAATTGGTTGGACCAAACGAAGCAAAAGAATACTTTCTCAGATATTTCGACTACTGGCGGGCAAATGGCTCGTATCTTAGGTCTTGGCCTAGCTTCAAAACTGTATCGTGAGAATCCGAATTTATCTTATTTAAAGTATTTTTCTAATGGGGGTAATGAGGTTGTCTTTTGTTCTGTAGGTAATGCGTCAACTTCAGAGGGAGTATTTTTCGAAGTTGTCAATGCTGTAGGTGTTAAACAGATTCCTGTTGTTATTTCGATATGGGATGACGGTTATGGAATCTCGGTTCCGAATGAGGTGCAAACGACTAAAGGGGATATCTCCGAAGTTTTGAAAGGATTTCAGAAGGAAGATGGATCTAACGGTTTTGAGATATTTAAAGTAAAAGGCTGGGATTACCCAGGACTTTGTCAGGCTTATGAGCGAGCTGCAAAATATGCTAGGGAGCACCATACGCCTTGTATTGTTCATGTTATCGAGTTGACTCAACCACAGGGGCATTCTTCTTCTGGTTCTCATGAACGTTATAAGTCGAAAGAGCGTTTAAACTGGGAGCTTGAGCATGATTGTATTGCTAAAATGCATCAATGGTTGATTGATTCGGATATTGCAACTGCTGAGCAGTTGACTTTAATTGATGAAGAAGCGAAGGATTTCGTGAGGAAGGAGCAGAGACGTGCCTGGTCTGATTATAATAAAGCTTTAGCTGTTGATGCTTCACAGGCTATTGGACTTTTAAGTCAAATTGATGACGAACTGGTCGAATTACCTTTAAAACAATTGCAATCTTTAACTGAACCTTCTTTGAAGGAGGTTTATAGTACTGTCCGCAAGGTCATTCGTGAACTGAAAGGGAAGGATATTGAAGGTAAAGGTGCTTTATTGGCTTGGTATAAACTTCAACAAGGGGTAAATGAATCCCGATATAATTCGAAATTATTTACCACAGGAGTTGATGGTCCGGAAAATGTCCAAGTTATCGCCCCTCAATATTCTGATGATGCTAAATTTATTGACGGCCGGGAAGTTCTTAACTTATGCTTCGAAGAGAATTTCCATCGAGATGAGCGCTTGTTAGCATTTGGTGAGGATGTTGGTAAAATTGGTGATGTAAATCAAGGGTTTGCTGGTCTACAAGAGAAGTTTGGAGAACATAGAGTATTTGATACTGGAATTAGAGAGAATTCTATTATAGGGAAAGGAATTGGATTGGCTATTAGGGGACTTAAGCCTATTGCTGAAATTCAATATTTAGATTATCTTCTTTATGGTATTACGGTGGCGAGTGATGACTTGGCGAGTTTGAGTTATCGTACGTTTGGGGGACAGAAAGCGCCTGTTATTATTCGTACTCGTGGTCATCGTTTAGAGGGTATCTGGCATTCGGGTTCCCCAATGTCTATGATCTTGGGGACTTTAAGGGGGCTGCATATTTGTGTTCCTCGTAATATGACTCAAGCTGCTGGAATGTATAATACTTTGTTTAGATCCGATGAGCCTGCTCTTGTGATCGAGTGTTTAAATGGCTATCGTTTAAAAGAACGTTTACCAGATAATATTGGTGACTTTACGATCCCGATTGGTTATGCTGAGTGCATTAGAGTAGGTGCTGATATTACTGTTGTTTCATATGGTTCTACTTTACGTGTGGTCGAAGAGGCTGCGATGGAACTGGATCGATTGGGCATCAGTGTTGAAATTATTGATGCTCAAACTTTACAGCCTTTTGATAAAGCTCATTTATGTGCTGAATCGTTAAAAAAGACGAATAAATTATTGGTTGTGGATGAGGATGTCCCTGGTGGTGCATCGGCATTTATAATGCAGCAAATATTGGAGGATCAAAATGGTTATTATTTATTAGATAGTCAGCCTAGAACGTTGAGTGCTAAAGCACATAGGCCTCCTTATGGCTCTGATGGTGATTATTTCACAAAACCTTCGAGCGATGATATTGTGGAAACTGTCTTTGAAATGATGAACGAAGGTAATCCGGATAAATATCCCTCACTATTTTAGTCAGTGAGGGATAGATACTTTTATGAGAATTGAGCGGCAGCACCAATAATTGCCGCCTCTTCTCCTAGAATTGCAGTTTTTATATTATATGCTTCTACTTGATTTTTCTTTTGACCCAATAGTATAGGTAGTGCTTTTGCAATATTTCCTCCGATTACAAAGTCTATACAATTATATTTTTTACTGAAGAAATCAAGAAAATCCAATAAATGGATGCTATATTCCTCACATAATATGCTAAAGGCAGGGTTTTGTTGATGCTCATTGATAATTTGTTTAAGTCCCGTTACTTCAATATCTGTAAGTTCCTTAAACCGTTTTATAAACCATCTGGTTACTAAAAACTCTTCAAAAATTAAATCTTTATATGGTGTGTTCCAAAGATCGGCATCGAAAGATTTTTCTCCTTTGTTCCAGACTGCTGAACCGAGACCTGTACCTAAAGTGATTCCTAAAATTCTTTCTTTTGTATTCAGATGTTGAGCAAAAACCTCTCCTTGCAAAAAAGCCGCGGCATCGTTAATGAAATGAATATTTTGTTCTGGAATTCCTATTAATGTTGCCAACGGGGTTTTGACATTCATTTTATATAGGTCATCATATTTGCTTTGTCCAGTCATCATAGACACACCATTTTCATAATCGAAAGGGCCAGGCATTGCTATTCCAATGTGTTTTACCATAGATCCAGCAGCTTCTACGCAACTGTTAATTGTGTTTGCCCAAGTAAGGAAAATCGATTTAGCATTTTCTTGCGAAAAAACGTGGTTTCTCACCACGTTATTCGGAATAATTTTCCAATCTAATTTATTTACTATAGCGGCGCTAATATGTGTGCCGCCGATATCCACTCCTAAAATGAATTCACTTTTATCTGACATTTTTGTAACTAGATTGTTTTAATAAATGATCAGCAATAACTAATGCAGCCATTGCCTCAACAATAATAACAGCTCGGGAAACTACACAAGGATCATGTCTTCCTTTTCCTTGAACTGTAGCTTCATTACCATTTGAATCAATTGTCTGTTGATCTCTCATAATAGTAGCAACAGGCTTGAAAGCTGTTTTAAATGTGATGTCCATACCATTTGAAATACCACCTTGTATTCCTCCAGAGAAATTGGTATGGGTTTTAGTACGATGGATATCATGTTCTTCAGATACAAAAAGATCGTTATGCTGTGAACCTAGTAATTCAGAGCCAGCAAATCCTGATCCATATTCGAAACCGTGTACGGCATTGATGCTCATCATTGCCTTAGCTAGATCCGCATGTAATTTGTCAAAAACAGGTTCACCCAATCCGACTGGTACATTTCTAATAATAGTTGAAATGCGTCCTCCTACAGTATCACCTGATTTACGAACAGCATCAATGAATTCAATCATTTCATTCGCTGTAGCAGGATCAGCACATCGTGCAATATTAGATTCTCTCAAATCTAACAATGCTTCTAAATCTTTTGTATCTAAATTTGGAGATTCAATTTTGCCAACACCTGATACGTGCGCAAATATTTCTATTCCATGTTGTTTTAAAAAGGATTTGGCAATTGCTCCTGCGGCAACTCTAGCTGCAGTTTCTCTAGCCGATGAGCGACCTCCACCTCGGTAATCACGATGACCATATTTCATATGATATGTATAGTCTGCGTGTGATGGTCTAAAGATATCTTTTATATGTGAGTAATCTTTCGATCTTTGATCTTCGTTTGGGATAAGTATGGCAATAGGTGTTCCTGTAGACTTGCCCTCAAATACGCCAGAAAGAATTTGTGCTGTATCACTTTCTTTGCGTTGTGTGGTTATTTTTGATTGACCGGGCTTACGTTTATCAAGTTCTGATTGGATAAAGTCCTCATCAATAGCTATATTTGGAGGACAGCCATCTAAAATAACACCAATCGCTTTTCCGTGAGATTCCCCAAAAGTGCTAATTCTAAATAAATCGCCAAATGAATTTCCTGCCATGATTTAATATAATTTCTATAAATATAGGTAAAACCGCAATAATAGGAGCATTATTGCGGTATTTTTTGCTAAGTAATAATAAATTTGTGCTCAGCTAAATGTTTCCAGAAGTCTGGATAAGATTTTTCGACAACCTGTGGTTCCTCAATATTAATACTTTTGAATATTAATGCAAGTGGGGCAAATGCCATTGCCATTCTATGATCTTCATATGTGGCGAAAGAAACAGCTGTTGGTTCGAAGACTTCATCAGTTTTGATGTGATAAGTGGTTCCATCTTCGATCAATTTTGCTCCGAATTTAGCAATTTCTGTTTTTAAAGCTAAAATTCGATCTGTTTCTTTAATTTTCAATGTTTCTAAACCTGTAAGTGATATATCGCGTCTTAATGCAGCCGCTATAACTACTACTGTCTGTGCTAAATCTGGGCATTCTTTCATGTCAAAAAATGTTTTCCCAGAAGGTTCACTTATTTTTGTAAGGTGTAAACCATCTTGTTCAAAAGCTGAGGCAACACCAAAGTGGCTCATAATTTCAACAATTGCTATATCACCTTGTAGACTACTTTTTTTCAATCCGGGAAGTATGATCGATCCTGAATTAGAAAGTGCTACTATGGCATACCAATAAGACGCCGCGCTCCAATCAGGTTCGACATAAATCGTTGCTTCCTTTGTTTCTTGATTTGGAATATGAATGGTATTATGCAACCATTCGTATTGAATACCAACTTCTTTCAACATATTCAACGTCATGGTGACATAAGGTCGTGAAGTAAGTTCGCCTTCAATTTCAAGTGTTAAACCTTTTTTTAAGGATGCCGCAATGAGCAATAGAGCTGAAATATATTGACTGCTAATATTTCCCTTAATTGAAATTTTATCCTTACTCTGAATCATGCCACCTTCTATATGAAGAGGTGGGAAGCCAGATTTTGCTTCGTAATGAATATCAGCTCCGATAGTCTTGAGCGCGTCAACTAAAATACCGATAGGTCTTTGTTGCATACGTTCTGAACCGGTTAGAATGAAATTTCCTTTAATCAGATTAAGATAGGCTGTTAAAAAACGCATTGCGGTCCCTGCGGGTCCAATATCAATTTTGGTTAGTTCAGATTGCGTATTGGTAGCTAGCAGAAGAGCCTTCTTTAGTGTAACTGTATCAAAAGCTTGCGAAAGATTTTCTATTTGTACTTTCTCTTTTCCCAATGCTTGAATAATAAGGGCACGGTTGCTTTCTGATTTTGAACCAGTAAGTTGAACCGTACCATTAATACTTTTAGATGGGTGAGTAAGTGTAATCACCTGTTGACTCATTATGCCTCCGCAGTAGGTTGAGTATTCATGATTGCATTCTGTTTACGAATTGATTCATTATGAATTAATTCTAAGAATTTAACTGCAAAATCATTGCTCAAAGTTAATGCTTCAGCGAGCTGCGTGCGTTTTTGAACGATTTCGTCCCAACGGTTAACTTGTAAGATTGTGACACTATTATCACGCTTGTATTCGCCAATTTTTTCAGCAATTTTCATACGTTCACCAATTTTTTGAATAATTAGATCATCTAATTTATCGATGCTTGTACGTAATTCTGCTAATTTATCTTCAAAAGCTTGATTATCTGAGTCTGCTTTACGTAAGTTTAAGTGATCAATTAAATCAGCCAAAGCCGCTGGAGTAACTTGTTGTTTTGCATCAGTCCAAGCAACTGAAGGGTCAATATGTGATTCAATGATCAATCCTTGTAAATCCATATCCATTGCTTTTTGAGAAATGTACGGCAACAATTCACGGTTACCACAGATATGGCTTGGATCGTTGATAATTGGCAAATCAGGACATAATGATTTTAATTGAATCGCAAGATCCCACATTGGTTCGTTACGGAAAGCTGATTTTTCGTAAGAAGAGAAACCTCTATGAATAGCTCCTAATCTTTTGATTCCCGCACGGTTAATACGCTCTAAAGCACCAAACCATAATGATAAATCAGGGTTTACCGGGTTTTTAACGAATACAGGGATATCTACTCCAACTAATGCATCAGCAATTTCTTGCACAGTAAATGGGTTTGCAGTAGAGCGCGCTCCAATCCATAACACATCTACGCCAGCAGCTAATGCTTCTTCAACATGCTTCGCTGTTGCAACCTCTGTCGCTGTCAATAATCCTGTCTCTGCTTTTGCTCTTTTCAACCATTCTAAACCAATAGAACCAATACCTTCAAATTCTCCTGGACGAGTACGTGGTTTCCATATACCTGCACGTAAGATGTTTACTTTACCAGTATTTGCTAATAAATGCGCTGTTGAAACCAATTGATCTTCTGTTTCAGCACTACAAGGTCCTGCTATGATTAAAGGCTTGTCTCCTGTATCTAACCAAGATTTTAAAGGGACGATATCTAATGTGTTTTTCATTATTATGTAATTTTATTTTTTTAGTGGTTATGAAGTTATCATGATCATTTTTCGTTACTTTTCGAGCGCTTTAGGCCATGATGATTTCAATATCTATTGTGAGTTTTATTTTTTACTTTTTATTTACTAGAACTTATATGCGGTCATTTTTTACATATTCACCCATAATATTAAAATTGATGCTGTGTTTTAATACTTTACGAATAGCAGCGTCATAATCTGATTGCTTTTTCCATTCCACATCAACGAAAAAATCATATTCATTTCTTTTTCCTATGACAGGCATAGATTGGATTTTACTTAGGTTAATATTTTGATCAGCAAAGCATTGTAAAATCGAAGCTAAAGAACCTACCGAGTTTCCTGTTTGAAAGGATAAAGAAGCTTTATTTGCACTTGCTTGTTCTTCGACATCATTGGATAACACTAAGAATCTCGTACTATTTTTTTTGTTAGTTTCAATCTTTGCTTCTAATATATTGAGACCATACGTTTTTGCAGCAAGTGTACCTGCAATAGCAGCAGTGTCAGTTAATTTTTGATTTGCCACTTTTGCTGCTGAAGCCGCTGTATCTGAACTTTCTGATATTTTAACATCTGGTAATTCCTGCAAGAACTCTTCGCATTGGCGAATGGCCATTTGATGCGATTCTATGAATTTTATATCAGCAAGTTTAACTCCTGGTAAAGCCAATAAATTTTGATGAATGCTTAAGGCAATTTCACCTACAATGTTGAATTTATAATCTCTCAAAAGATTATAATTGGGTAAGATACTTCCCGCAATTGAGTTTTCAATAGCCATTACAACATAATCAACTTTTTTCTGCTTTAATAATTCGCAGGTTTTTTTAAAAGTATCGCATTCTATCGTTTCGATGTCTTCACCGAAGTACTTAAATGATGCTTCTTCATGAAAGGAAGCTTTTACTCCCTGTATTGCAATTTTTAAACCCATTGTTTGTTTTATATGTTCTTAGAAAAAGCAAAAGTTCCGATTGTTGATCGGAACTTTTGCTTTTTAATATCTTGTGATAATTACAAATTCGTCCCTGCTCTTATTGTCTAAAATAAAAGTAATTGAAAAAATATGTAGTCGTCGTTTTCATTATTTGTTCGTTTCGATATTTCAAATATACGGATGTTTTTTATAAATGCAAGATAAAAATTAAATATTTTTTTAGTCGTAATTTTATGTGTTTTTTAATGAAAAAAACAGCTATTTTTTTAGCTGTTTTTTATGTAATTTTTTATGTGCTTTTTGTGTTTGATATCCTTGTTTATTTTGTTTAAATGCATATAAATTATAATATAGATTATTTTTTTATGAAAAAAATCAGTTTATTTTGTCTCTTTTTTAAGTTTATTTTTGTGTTTTTTTTAAGTTTATTTATGTTATATTTTTGTTTTAAAAACACTATTTTATGTCATTAATTTGGTGGTTTATTTGTGTTTTTGTTTAGAATATATCGAAAATTAAGCTGAAAATTTTCAACATTTAGTCTCCGCAATGAGTTGATTAGGTATATCAAGGTGTGTTGCTTGTCATACGATCACTATTTAAGTTATGCATAAATAGAAGTCTATGTTATCGGAGATATTTCTCATATGACGGAACATAAAAACTACATCAATGACTAAGGCTGGATAGTGAGTAAGCTGTATCGCTGGAAAATTGCTAGCTAATTTTGATACCAATCACTAATTCCTATCTGAAGATAGCAACTGGCTTTTATCAGTTTTAGGTCTTCTAAATGTGAAATAAGAGGAATATTTCGTAAAATTGAAGGAGAAGGCCTGAATAGCTTTAAACGGTTTTCGAAATTATTTAAGTTTATGATTTTTGTTTTATTAAGTGTTCTATGTAGTGTTACGGTCGCAGTGCTATTAAAGTATGCAAAACTACAGCAGGTAAGCACCAAACAAATTATTGTCTGGAATTATCCTGTAGCAGCAGTACTAACTTATTTTGTTTTAGAGCCAGACCTCGGAGATATACAGATTGGACAAATGCCTTGGGAATTGTATATTCCTTTGGCAATTTTACTTCCAACACTTTTTATTTTTATTGCATTGACAATTCAATACACAGGTTTGGTTAAAACGGAGATTGCACAAAGATTGTCTCTGTTTATTCCTTTAATGGCATCCTTTGTACTTTTTTCGGAAGTCATTACCTGGAATAAAGGAATTGGTATTCTAGTCGGTTTAGTTGCTATCATTTGTTCCATTGGTTGGCAAAAGGGGAATGTTAAAAATAACAATAAGATTGGTAGCCTGCTGTATCCTTTAATTGTTTTTATTGGAATGGGTGTTATTGACATTCTTTTTAAACAAATAGCGCTTCATCAATCTGTTCCTTATATTACAGCTATGTTTGTTGTTTTTTTATTGGCCATAGCTGTGGCGTTTCTATTTATGATTTATTTCTTAGCAATTGAAAAGCAGTCATTTTCTTTTAAATCTTTCGGATTTGGCATTGTATTGGGCTTTTTCAATTTTGGGAATATATTGTTTTATATGAAAGCTCATCGAGCAATTCCAGATAATCCTTCTATTGTTTTCACAGGGATGAATATTGGTGTAATTTCAATAGGGGCTCTGGTCGGTGTTTTATTATTTAAAGAAAAATTAAGTGCTATCAATAAATTAGGGCTAGCACTTTCTATTATATCAGTTTTAATTATAACATATTTGTGAGTTTATTTGAAGATACTTATCGTACAATTGAAAAAAGTGCAGAGGGAATATTTCGTGATAAAGGAAGTAAATTTATTTCCTATGCCTACCCATTCACTACGGAAGATCAGTTGAAGGAAATCATAGCAGATCTAAAAACCCTACATCCTAAAGCGAGACACCATTGCTGGGCATATCGAATTGGTCCGGATCGAACAGTATATCGGCTGAATGATGATGGAGAGCCTTCGGGGACGGCCGGTCGGCCTATTTTAAATGTATTACTATCACAAGATGTAACAAATATTATTGTGGTTGTAGTTCGTTATTTTGGAGGAACTTTATTAGGCGTCCCAGGTCTGATTAATGCTTATAAAACGGCGACTCAAGAGGTTTTATCTGCCGTAGAGATTGTAGAGAAAACTGTCAATGATATCTATAAAATTGAATTTGATTACTTAGCTATGAACGACGTGATGCGCGTGGTTAAAGAAGAGAATATAACTGTCAGTAAACAAGTTTTTGATAATACATGCTATATGGAAATTGAAGTACGAAAAATGCAGGTCAATTCGGTCATTACACGTTTTGATAAAATTGATAATTGTAAACTTTCTTATTTGCGGACAATATGATAAATGATTCAGAATTAATATTGAATAAAGATGGGAGTATTTATCATCTGAATTTAATGCCAGAAGATATTGCAGATACCATTATCACAGTAGGGGATCCTGACCGTGTAGTAAAGGTATCTCAGTATTTTGACCGTATTGAACTTCAGAAGGGAAAAAGGGAGTTTATTACACACACAGGATATATTGGTAATAAACGTATTTCTGTTATATCAACAGGCATTGGAACGGATAATATTGATATTGTCTTTAATGAATTGGATGCGCTCGTGAATATTGATTTTGAATCAAAAGCATTAAAGTCAAAGCTAACAAGTTTAAATATCATTCGAATCGGAACTTCTGGTGCTGTTCAATCGGATATTGAAATGGGAACGATTTTGGCTTCTTCATTTGGAGTAGGCTTTGATGCCCTGATGCAATATTATGTAAAACCCTATTCAGCTTATGAGAAAACTTTGGAAAGAGCAGTATGGGATGCTTTTCCGAATTTATATCTAAAGCCTTATGTTGCGGAGGCCAGTAAAAATTTATTAGCACAATATGCTTACGATTTGCCAAAAGGAGTGACGATGACTGCTCCTGGCTTTTATGCACCTCAGGGTAGGAATGTGCGCTCTGAAAATACGTTTCCTAATTTGATCCAATTGGCGAATAGCTTCAAGTCAGATGGTTTAAGAATTACAAATTTAGAAATGGAGACTGCTGGAATATATGCTTTATCCCGTATGTTTGGTCATCAAGCGCTATCTATTAATGCTATTTTAGCCAGCCGTGTAGCGGGACATTTTAGTTCAGAGCCAGATAAAGTCGTAGATCGTGCTATAAAAATGATTTTAGAACGTTTTTAAAAAATAGAAAAGGAGTTGTATTAAACAACTCCTTTTCTATTTGAGTCAAATTTTAGCATGATGAAGAGTAAAATGGTGAAACTCCATAACGAAGATCCTCCATAACTTATGAATGGTAATGGAATACCAATGACAGGTACAATTCCTATTGTCATTCCTATATTAATAAAGAAGTGAAAAAATAGGATGGAAGCCACTCCATAAGCATAAATTCTTGCAAAAGCAGATCGCTGTCGTTCTGCTATATGAATGATGCGGAGCAATAATGTTAAGTATATCGCTATTAAAAATGTAGAGCCGACAAATCCCCATTCTTCACCCACTGTACAGAAAATAAAATCTGTACTTTGCTCGGGAACAAAATTGTATTTGGTCTGTGTACCTTGAAGATAGCCTTTACCCCAAAATTGTCCAGAACCAATTGCTATCTTAGATTGATTTAAATTGTAACCCTGCCCTCGTGGATCGTCCATTTTCCCAAGGATGATATCAATACGATTTCTTTGATGAGATTGTAAAACATGATTGTAGACAAGATCCACACATAATATGAATACCGACGAAGCGGCAAAAAGAATTCCTATATTAATTAAATTTTTCCGCTTTTTTCTAAACGTCCACATGAAAAAGCCCGCAATTAAAGCGAGTATGCCAATTAATATCCATGCATTTACGAGTAGTGCCATAACAAATAGGACAATACAGAGTCCTCCGAAAATAAGTAAGCTGTTATTGACATATCCTTCTCGATAGAATACAAAGATGAGGGAAAAGAAAGCTAGAGCAGAACCGGTATCAGGCTGAAGCATTACGAGGAATACGGGGAATAATACTATACCAGCACCGATGGCTAAAGTATGCATATTTGGGTTTTTGTTGCTTTGAGAGCTGAGGTAGTTGGCCAAGAGGAGACAGGTTGCCAGTTTTCCAAATTCAGATGGTTGAAGCCTGAAAAAGCCTAGATCAATCCAAGCTTGATTTCCCCCCACGTTTTTCCCTACAACTAAGACTGCAATCAATAATAGAATAACTAAAGCGTAGATAACAGGAGATGCTGAACTGAAAAATTTTGCATCGATAATCAGTATTGTTATTCCTAATACCAAAGCTGAGGCAATATACATGGACTGTTTACCATATCTTGTTGCCATATCAAACAATCCGGGATTTTCCGGATCATATACTGCCGCATGAATATTAAATAAACCGATTATACATAAAGCCAACCATAAGATAATGGTTAACCAGTCTATTTTTCCGAAAAAACTACTTTTTTGGTTATTCATGATTTCTCCTTACAGCACTATGGTGGACAATTGTTTCCTTTGGCATTACTGCAGCAATACGGTTAACGTTTTTTGTGGTATCTTTTTTAGATTTAGTTGAATCCGTTGTTTTCTTCAAATCTGCTTTCTTTGGGTCTGCTTTTGGAGCAGGCATAAAATTAGCATTGTAAATACGATCTTGAATATGCTTCGGCATTGTGATTGTATCCTTGATATATTTTTCAACCATCATACTGGCAATGGGACCAGCCCATACACCACCATAACCGGCATTTTCAACAAAAACGGCAATGGCAATTTTAGGATTATCCCTAGGAGCGAATGCAAAGAATACAGCATGATCTTTACCATGTGGGTTTTGTGCTGTTCCTGTTTTTCCACACATTTCAATACCAGCAATTCTATTTGCGAAGGCTGTTCCTTCGCCCATATTTACTGCTCTGCTTAATCCTTCTATTACCGGAGTATAATATTTAGCGTCTACCCCTGCTGATATTTTTTCGGTAAACTCTTTCTTCACAATCTTTTTATCTCCGATACCTTTAATAAGGTGAGGACGGTAATAAAAACCTCTATTTGCTACAATGGCCATAATATTTGCCATCTGCAGTGGAGTAACGCCCATTTCTCCCTGGCCGATGGATAATGAAATATTAAAAGATGAACGCCATTTGTCGTTTCTGTAACTTTTAGTGAAATGTTCTGATTTATATAATAAGCCTGCATTTTCACCAGGCAAATCAATTCCTAATCGATGACCAATACCAAATTTGGAAATTGCATCGTACCATAGATCGTACGCTTTCGGTCCTGATAGGCCTCTTGAATCAATCATTTTGGCATAAGTATACCCATAATAGGTATTACAAGAGACTTGAATGGATCTGATCAAAGATGTTGCTCCATGGTAATGGGTACATCGCATAAAACCTCTTCCGCCACCATAGCTATAACCATGTGGACAAAAGAAAGAGGTGTTCTCATCAATAACGCCAGCTTGTTGAGCAGTTAAGGCTGCAACTACCTTAAATACAGAGCCAGGGGGATAAGATGCTTGAATTGGACGATTAAATAAGGGTTTGGTCTCATCATTTAATAATTTCATATAATTATTACCTGTTTCACGACCGACCATGTCATTTGGATTATAACTGGGGCTACTTACATAAGCAAGCACTTCTCCTGTGGAAGGTTCAATGGCAACAATAGATCCCAGTTTGTTTTTCATCAGTTTTTCACCCAAGATCTGAAGTTCTTTGTCTAAAGAAGATACTAGACCTTCCCCAGAAACAGCCAAGGTATCATAGCGTCCTTCCATAAATACACCTTTAGGTCTATTTAGGGCATCGACCATGAGGTTTTTAACCCCTCTTTTTCCTCTTAATAGATCTTCATAAGAGCGCTCAACACCACTTCGGCCGATATAATCTCCTGGACGATAAAAGCCGTTCGACTTCTCCACATCTTTTTCTGTAACTTCATTTACATAGCCCAGAAACTGTGCTGCGATACTATCCGGATAATTTCGTACAGTTCTATTTTGAACATAGAAACCTCTGAATCGATACAAATACTCTTGTAAATGGGCATACGTTCGAGATGATAGTTGTTTTTCAAAGATGGAGGCACGGTAAGGGGAATGTGCACGGGCTTTATCCATGCGTTTAATGAAACCTTCTTTGTCAATTTCAATCAATTGACATAATAGAGCCGTATCGATATCTTTTGCTTCTCTTGGCGTAACCATGAGGTCATATACAGGTTCATTTTGTACTAATACCTGACCTGTACGATCTAAAATAACACCACGTGCGGGATATACAATAACTTTCCGCATGACATTGCTGTTAGCAGAATGTATATAGGAGTCATCTATAATCTGAAGATAAAATAGTCTTGCTATTATTAATAACGCAATACTAATAATAATGCCTTGAATGACAAATTTACGTGCAAAAAAACTATTCATAAATTCTTTTATCCTCTTTTTAAGCGATGGAATTACTAAATTCTACTCTTTCTTTTATAGAAAAGAAAACTAAAAATGAGTAGGATAACCATTGTAAAGATACAACTTAAACCAATAGTCGCTAATGTGTACTGAAACTGTTTGAAACTGAATGTTTCTAATGTGACAAGAACAAAGTGATGAATCAATGTTCCGAAAAAAGTATATGAAAAGAACCATTTAAAATTCATTTCACCTAAAATTGGAGTAATGAATGTATCCATATCATTTTCAATTGTAATTTTCATAAAAAATACACGATAGGCGGCTAATGCAACACACGCAGCGGCATTGACTCCAAGTGTATCATAAAATACATCTACCGAAAGTCCGGTTAAAAATCCAACTGTAAATAATACAAAGTTCGGCATTCCGGTAGGAAGCAAAAAGATAAATAGAATGTATGGAAAAGGACTTGCTAGATTGTAATAGCCGATATTTTTAAACAAGAATACCTGCATGGCAATAAGTACCAAAAACCGAATGATATTAAAGAGTAATATTCTAGCCATTATCCTGATTCGTTTCTTCTAATTGTTTTAATTCTTTTGCCAATAAGTCTTTCACAACATATACGTGGTGGAGGTTTGAAAAATTAGTACTCAAGAGAATTCTTAAATCTAAAAAAGAGTCTCCGGAAGATATTCCCGTTTCCACAACTGCGCCTACCAGTATACCTTTTGGAAAGTGGCCAGAGTAGCCTGAAGTGAATACTTTTTCCGCAGTCTTAACTTTTACGTGATTCGGGATTTCTTTGACCATTGCAAAACGGTAGTCTACGTTGCTGCCCCAAACTAAAGAACCAAATACATCAGTATTAGCTAATGTTACTGATATTTTTGTGTCGGGATGAAGTAGAGACTGAACTGTCGAAAAGTGCGGTGTTACGTTGAGCACAATACCGACCACACCATTTGGAGCAATTACGCCCATTCCTTTTTCAATACCAGCTAAAGAACCTTTATTTAGGGTGAGATAATTACTTTTTTGGTGAATGCTATTATTTGTAACGCTTGCAATAATAAACTCATAACGTCCAAATTCACTACTATCAATAACCGGTCTTTTAGCCATGGGGACTGTATCGGTCGTCAAATAGTTTTCTAACTGCGTTCTCAAACTTGCATTTTCTTTTACAAGTTGATCATTTGTTTCTGTTAGTGACAGGTAGCTTTTCCATGAATTCACTTTTTGGTAAATATTGCCAATTATCGTGTTGGAAGAGTTTAATGCACTAGCACGCTGAAAGGTATTGTTAGTAACAACCAGAAACATAGAAAATCCAAAAAAAAGGATAAACCAAAAGAAAGCGTTATAACGTCTAAGGAATAACCAAAGGTTTCTCATTGTTTAATAATTATTACTTTGCTATTTAATAAAGAAGCGATATAGTGAAAAATCAACTATATCGCATATAAAATTTTAAGTTGTGGCAATTATGATTGCATTAAGAACTTAAATCTGCCAATATTCTTTAATGCTATGCCTGTACCGCGCACTACTGCACGAAGAGGATCTTCTGCAATGTGTACCGGTAATTTAGTTTTAGCTTGAATTCTGCGATCTAATCCTCTAAGTAGAGCACCACCACCTGTTAAGTAGATACCAGTTTGGTAAATATCAGCAGACAACTCTGGAGGCGTAATTTCTAAAGCTTTCAATATTGCTTCTTCAATTTTAGAAATCGATTTATCTAAACAATGTGCAATTTCTGTATATGAAACGGTGATCTGTTTTGGGATACCTGTCATGAGGTCACGGCCTTGAACGGCGAAATCCTCAGGTGGATCCTGTAATTCTGGAAGAGCTGCACCAACTTCAATCTTAATTTTCTCAGCTGTACGCTCACCGATCATGATGTTGTGCTGTCTACGGATATACTGTACAATATCGGAGTCGAAGTTATCACCTGCAACACGGATTGATTGGTCGCAAACAATACCCGAAAGTGCAATTACTGCAATCTCTGTTGTTCCACCACCGATATCAATAATCATGTTACCCATTGGTTCTTCGACATCAATTCCGATACCTACTGCGGCAGCCATTGGCTCATGAATTAAATACACTTCTTTTGCTCCTGCAATTTCTGCAGAATCGCGTACGGCACGCTTCTCTACTTCAGTGATTCCTGAAGGGATACAAACCACCATTCTTAACGAAGGGAAAAACCAACTTTTACCATTATTTACTAATTTTACCATACCACGAATCAAATGTTCTGCGGCAGTAAAATCTGCAATAACTCCATCACGGAGAGGACGTACTGTTTTTATATTATCGTGTGTCTTACCTTCCATTTGCATTGCCTGACGTCCGATTGCAATTACTTTGTTTGTCGTACGATCAAAGGCTACAATAGAAGGTTCATCAACTACTACTTTGTCATTATAGATAATTAAGGTATTTGCGGTACCTAAATCGATGGCAACTTCTTGTGTAAACCAGTTAAATAAACCCATTTGCTGTATTTTAAGCTACTTTTTATGAATATGCAAACCTACTAAAAATTATTAGTTTTTGTAGGTAAGTCTTGATTTTTTTTATTGATAATTTAGAACTCTTTTGCGGAGCTTTAAGGATGATAACAAGTAAACGTTAATTAAAGCATTTTCTTATGTTTTTACTGCAGAAATTAATTTTTCTGTATGTCAATGTAGTAATTAAAAGTGTCAATCTTTATATTTTCTTTGGTTAGATTGTGAATATTTAATGTTTGGTCGTTGTTCGTGATATTAATTGCTTTTAAATTATTATCTGCGGTACCAATATAGACCGGCATTTCAAAATTTTCGACTGTATTTTTCCACTTCGCCTGAACTTTTCCATCTGTTGTCTCTGAAATACATAACACAGGAATCAAAGTTGTCTTCACATATTGCTCAAATATGGAGTTGAAGTTTAAACCAGATTCTTGATTGATGAAATTGACAATGTCATCATAATCAACCTGCTGATGGTAAAACTTAGCGTTTAATCCTCTCAAAATAGATCGCCATTTATCATCGTCTGCTATAATTGTTCTAATCATGTTATGCAGTACACCACCTTTATTATACATGTCTCCGGACCCTTCATTATTAACATGATATTGTCCTTGAATCGGTGTTTTGTTTTGAATCGCTCTTCGATTGCCATGTATGTATTCTTGCCCAGCTTTTTTACCAAAATAGTAATCGATATAAAGTGCTTCTGAATAATTGGTGAAACTTTCATGAATCCACATGTCGGCAATATCCGATGCTGTGATATTATTTCCAAACCATTCATGTCCGGCTTCATGTATGATGATAAAGTCCCACTTTAATCCCCATCCTGTTCCAGAACCATCTCTTCCCAGATAGCCATTTAAAAAACGATTGCCATACGCAATACCACTTTGATGTTCCATCCCTAAATGAGATGTTTCAATTAGTTTGAAACTGTCTTCATAAAAAGGGTAGGGGCCAAACCAATATTCAAATGCTTTTAGCATCGGTTTTACATTTGCCTCGAAATGCGGTTTTGCCCGCTCTATATTTTCACGTAGTACGTAGTAGTCAATATCTAGCTTTCCTTTTTCACCATTAAAGCTATCTTGAAAATGTACGTAATCACCAATATTGATTGCAATGTTATAATTGTTAATGGGATTGGAAACAAACCAGTTGAATTTAGTTTTCTTCTTACCAATGTTTTCTACATTACGGAGACGACCATTAGAAACATTCATAAGTTCTTTAGGCACTGTTACAGAGATTAAGACGCTATCGGGTTCGTCTGACTGATGATCTTTATTGGGCCACCATAAGCTTGCTCCAATACCCTGATTTGCACTCGCTACCCAAGGTTTGTTATTGCTGTCTTTTTTCCAATCAAATCCGCCATCCCAGGGAGCTCTGTTGGCTTGATGTGGTGTACCTGAGAAATACACTAAAATAGAATCCAGTGTGTTTGCTTTAATCTGTGTTGGAAAATCTATAAAAACCGCATTAAATTCTCTTGTATACTTTAGCTGTTTACCCCTGTAAAGAATTTTATCAATTGCCATATTATCAAAAAGATCAATCTGGATGCGATTGAAATCTTGAATAGTTTTAAATTTAATGAGATTGCTTCCTGCAATGCTACGTTTTGGAATATTAATATCAACATCTAAGTGATAATAGGTGACATCGTAACAGGTTCTTAAGGGAGTCAGTTGACCTCTTAAAGAATCTTTGCGGGAAAATTCATTTTTGTCTGATAATAATTGCCCATTTACAAGGAAGGGAGATAATAAAAGAAATAGAATTAAATAGGATAGATTTTTCAACGCTTATAATTTTAATATAAGTGTTAAATATAAGATAATTTGCCTATTTAAAAAAATGGGATCTTTGCTAAGAAATAGATCTATTAGCTTTTTTTATTAAAAAAGCTTTCAATTTCTGTTAGTGAAAAGCTATTAAGGCAATTTTTAGCACTTAATCCTCCTTTTCTTGCGACAAATATCCCGTAATGCATATCAAGTAAGCCTTCCGTGCGGTGAGCATCTGGATTAATTGATAAAAGCACGCCCTTTTCTAAGGCATAACGATGCCATCTCCAATCTAAATCAAGCCTTAACGGGTTGGCATTAATTTCAATCACAACGTTGTTAGCCGCACAAGTATCAATTATTTTTTTATAATCCAGTGGATAACCGGATCTACTTAATAAGAGGCGGCCTGTTGGATGTCCTAATATCGTCGTGTATGGATTTTCTATTGCTTTTAACAGTCTAGCAGTTGCTTTCTCTTCATCCATTTTTAAATTAGAATGAACGGATGCAACTACAAAATCAAAACCTGCAAGAATTTCATCTGGATAATCTAACGAACCATCGGATAAAATATCAGACTCAATACCTTTGAATATTTTAAAGGGAGCAAGTTGTTGATTAAGCTGATCGATTTCTTCCCACTGTTTTTGCACCCGCTCAATAGGGAGGCCATTGGCATATACAGCAGTTTTGGAGTGATCACAAATTCCGAAATAACTTAGTCCTAATTCTTCCTTTGTATATCTTGCCATTTCAGCTAAGGTATGCACACCGTCACTATAAGTCGAGTGATTATGTAAAGTTCCTTTAAGATCATCAAAATTGATCAATTTGGGTAATTGATGATTTTTCGCCAAAAATACTTCATCCAGCCCTTCTCGAAGTTCAGGTTCAATATAGTCTAAGCCTTGTTTAGCATAGATTTCTTCTTCAGAACCTAAAGCTGTAACCAAAGTTAGATCGAGTAATTCTAAGTGGTTTTTAGAACCGGTGGTTAATATTAAGTTTTGGTAAAATTCTGCTGTTGCTGATAGATATATATGAAAGGAAAATCCTAATTCATCTCGAAATGAAATGTATTCAAGTTCTTCCTTTAGACTGTCAGCATAATTGGCATTTAGATAAGCTAAAGTAGTTTGTTTATCCGTATCCAATAAGATATCAACAGCGCTAAGTACTTCGCATTTTCTTCTAAAATCTCCAGTAAATGAAATCAGGGTAGGAGATAAGTTCTTTTGTAATGAAGCTAGTAAGTTGTTTGCATGGGATAATACCCTTGCATATAAAAACCAACCTTGATTAGATATGGAGAATTCGATGGATTTTTTAATATCCTCTTGTGTTTTTAGGCCAAAACCCTTTGCCTCAATGAGCCTGTTTTCGTTGCAAGCATACAATAACTCACCAACACTTTCAATCTGGAGCTCAGTCCAGATAATTTGTATCTTTTTTGGACCTAAGCCTTTTATGTTAAGCATTTCCAAAATTCCTTCTGGAGTAATGCTTAACATTGCGTCTAGCTCATCGAACGAGCCAGTTTCGGCTAATTTTATCACCTTCTCTGCAGTGCTTTTCCCGATACCAGGCTGACTGCTTATTTCTTCTAAAGAAGCAGTTTCCAGCAGAAAAGGTATTTTATCTAACTTAAAGGATGCACTGGCAATTGCTTTTGTTCTGAATGGGTTTTCATTATGTAATTCCATCAGTTGGCTACATAACTTGAATTTTTTAGCAATTGTCTTATTATCCATTTTAGTTATTTTCTAATACTTGATCTTCTTGTTTTACCTCTGGCGCTGGTTGATTGAATTTATAGAAAATTAATCGAACACCCGAGTTCTTCGTGAAAAATTTCACTGTCCAGTTGATAAAGGTAATTACTTTGTTTCTAAAACCAAAAATAGACATTAAGTGAACAAACATCCAAACAATCCAACCAAAGAATCCATTAAAATGGATTTTACCCATATCGACTACAGCTTTCGCACGACCAATTGTCGCCATTGAGCCCTTATCAAAGTAAGAGAATTTTTCATTTGAACGGTTATCCATCACATTGCTAATGTGCTTGGCAACATATTTACCTTGTTGTTGTGCTACAGGTGCCACGCCAGGTAATCCACGTGGTAAATCATCTGTGATAAATGCGGAAACGTCACCAATTGCGTATACATTTTCCATATCTAACACACGACATTGATCATCTGTTTGAATGCGGTTACCGCGTTGAATATTTTCTTTTTTGAAACCTTCAGGAAATTGTCCTGCAACACCTGCGCCCCAGATAACTGTTTTTGTTTCGATCGAACTACCATCACCAAAAGAGATTGCAGTACCATCAAAGCCCGTTACAGAAATATTTAGTAATATTTTAACACCTAATGCTTTTAAATATTTTTCAGAGTCTTCAGAAGATTTTTCTGACAAGTTTGCTAATACTTTACTTTGTCCTTCGACTAAGTAAACATTCATTTCTTCCTTGCGTAATTCTGGATAATCTTTTTCCAAAATATTATTTCTGATCTCAGCAATTGCTCCAGAAAGCTCAACACCAGTTGGGCCACCGCCTACAATTACAAAGTTTAAAAATGATTTGCGATCTTCCGGATTTGCAATTTGTACAGCTTTTTCAAGATTTTGTAGCACATAGCTCCGAATGTTTAAAGCTTCTTGAATACTTTTCATTGGTAACGCATATTTTGCAATTTGCTGATTTCCAAAGAAATTTGTTGTTGCTCCAGTAGCAACCACTAAGTAATCATATTCAAAATCACCGATATTCGTTTGAACAGTCTTGTTGGACGAGTCAATATGATTAACTTCTGCAATTCTGAAACTAAAATTCTCCTGAGATTTGAACATCTTACGGATAGGGAAAGAGATCGAATCTGCAGATAATGTACCTGTAGCTACCTGATACATTAAAGGTTGGAAGGTATGAAAATTATTTCTGTCTAATAATAGTACTTCTACTTCCTTATTTTTTAACTTTTTAGCAACTTCAATTCCACCAAATCCAGCACCAATAATGACCACTTTTGGGAATTTTCTATCTGAACGATTGCTTAGCATATTATTTGAAATTTATATAAAATATTCGGAAAATTGTAATCCTTCTGCAAATATCTTAATTTTTCACTCAAAAAACTAAAATATCTTTATATATACTTGCTTTTTATTGTCATATTTATTGATAACTCACTGTTTTAATATATCTCTTGTTTTATTACTCCTTGTTAATCAGTGTTTTGTAAACCGTATTAATTGCATGGTTTATTAATACGGCTTGTCTCAAAAAATGAAAAAAAGTGTGTAGAAAGTACACTTTGATAATTTATTACTGTAATGCTCCTCTTATTTTAATACTTAGGCCGTTATTTTCATTTGTTAACCGCAGCTGGCATGCTAGTCGGCTATCATCATTAGCATCGGGTAAAGTATCGAGCATATCGAGCTCTTGGTCTTGAGGTTCGGACAAGTTTTCACCTCCAGACTTGATTTTAACATGACAAGTTGCGCAAAGTGCCATGCCTCCACAGGTAGCTAAGACCTCATAATCGCATGCTTTTAGCAATTCCATTAGGGATAAGTTGACATCCGTAGGAACTTCGATTGTTTGAACAGTTCCATCCCGATCTTCAATTTCTATTTCAATAATATTGTCCATAATTTAAAAAGTATTGATACCATTAACAGTTGTATATTTGAAGCTTAGTTTTTGATCTGGATACACATATTTAAAAGCACTTTGAGCCATTAATGCCGCTTCATGATATCCACATAAAATTAACTTTAATTTACCTGGATAGGTATTGATATCTCCTATAGCATAAATGCGTTCTACATTTGTCGAATAATCAACTGTGTTTACTACGATAGCACTCTTGTCAATATTTAAGCCCCAGTCCGCAATAGGTCCTAATTTTGGGGTTAGCCCAAATAGCGGTATAAAATAATCCGCTTCCATTTTGACTTCTTCTTTTTGTTTATTGACTGCAATGACATGCGATAAGCTATCTGAGCCATGTACATCTGCTAGGTTGTGGGACAGTAAGAGGTTGATAGCCCCTTTTTGGGCAAGATGATAGACCTTTTCTGCAGAATCTGGCGCTCCTCTAAAGGAGTCACTTCTGTGAATTAATGTTAATTCCTTTGCGATATCGGCTAAGTAAATTGTCCAGTCTAGGGCAGAGTCGCCACCACCCGCGATGATGATCTTCTTATCACGATACGTTTCTGGATTTCTGACCATGTAATCAACACCTTTTCTTTCATACTTAACTAAATTGGCCAGTTCAGGTTTCCGGGGTTCAAAGCATCCTAAACCGCCTGCTATAACAACAACTCGGCAGTGTATACGTGTTCCTTCTGAACTAACGACCACATATGAACCATCTTCCTGCCTTTCTAAGCCTTCAACACGCTCGCCGAGTGTAAAAGTGGGATTGAATGGTTCGATCTGTTTCATCTGATTGTCAATCAACTCTTGAGCACGTATAGTCGGGTAGCCCGGTATATCATATATCGGCTTATGCGGATATATTTCAGACAACTGACCTCCAACTTGAGGTAAAACATCAATGAGGTGACATCTCATCTTTAACAAACCTGCTTCAAATACAGCAAATAGACCCACTGGTCCGGCTCCTATTATACATATGTCTGTTGTTATCATATCAAATGTTAATTACTTAAGTTATTATAAATTTTGTCTAGAATACGTGTGAAGGAACTAAAGTCCTCGTCTGTTAGATTTTCCCAAGCTTTCATGCGAATGCTGGAAACGATGGGAGAGTAGTTTTCTACTTTCTTTCGACCTTCCTCTGTTAGGTGCAAGTGGATACTTCGCCTGTCAGAGGGATGGATCACTCGTTCTGTTAATCCTTTTTTTATTAACAGATCAACAATTCGGGTGAGGGTAGGTTGATCTTTGCAACATTTTTCAGCAAGTTCTTTTTGCAATAGATTATCATTCTCATAAAGTGTCTTCATGATGGTCCACTGATCTACGGTAATATCAAAATTATTATCTGTAAAAGAATTTTGTGCAAATTGTTTTACTTTTTTTGCTGTTCTTTCTAATATGAAAGAGTATCGATTGAATTTTTCGTCTTGCATTTAAAATATTTGTATTGCTAATATTTAGTACAACAAATATAATCATTAAATACTTAGTGCAACAAGTATTTGGTAGATTGATTGTAAAATAAAAAAGGCTTTCAGATTTTATCTGAAAGCCTTTTTAGACGTTTTGTTTTTTTTACTAAGGAGTTACCGGTTCAGCTTTTTTAGGAGCTTCTTCAAAGTGTTTTCCTTTACTTAAATCGTATACTGCTGGTGCAGCTAAGAATATAGATGAATAAGTACCTACAATAATACCAATTAAGATCGCGAAAGAGAATCCTCTGATAACTTCACCACCGAAAATAAATAGTACTGCTAATACGAATACAATAGTCAATGATGTAATAACCGTTCTACTTAATGTTGTATTAATAGCGTGGTTGATCGTTTCACCAAAATCTTTATTTAAAGCATTTGGTTTGTTTACATCTTCACGGATACGGTCAAATACCACTACAGTATCATTCACTGAATAACCTAATACCGTTAGAATAGCGGCAATAAAATGCTGATCAATATCTAATGAGAATGGAACAATACCATCTAAAATAGAGAATAAGCCTAATACAATGATGGCATCATGTACAGTTGCAATTGCCGCACCGGCTGAATATTGCCATTTACGGAAACGCACTAGGATATAAACCGCAATGATTAATAACGCAAATATAGTTGCATAAATTGATCTTGCTTTCATATCTGTCGCGATACTAGGACCAACTTTCTGAGAAGAAAGAATCTCATATTTGTTGCTTGCATCTACCTTCGATAATCCGTCATTCAATTTAGTTAAGACTTCTTTATCTGCTTCATCAGAAGTCTCTTCTACATGGTAAGTTGTTGTTACACGTACTTGATTTGTAGCGCCAAAGACTTTAACTTCAGTTGTTTTCTGGAAAGCATCATCTAAGTTTTGACGCACAGCTTCCAAATCAACTGGTTTATCATAGCGGATAGTATAAGTACGTCCACCTTGAAAATCTACACCTTGGCTAAAGCCTTTAATAAAGATTGATGCGAAACAAGCGATAACAATTACAATAGAAACGATGTAAAGGCCTTTTCTTTTCTTGATGAATTGGAAATTTGCATTTTGCAATGTTTTCGCAGACCAAGGGAAAGAAACTTTAATTTTCATATCACGTTCTAACATCCACTCAAAAATAATGCGAGTAAGGAATATACCTGTGAATAATGAAGTGATAATACCCACCATTAATGTGGTTGCAAATCCTAAAATTGGACCTGTTCCGAAGAAGAATAATACCAAACCAACTAAGAATGTTGTAATCTGTGAATCTAAGATCGAAGGTAATGCGTGCTTGTAACCATCGGCAATCGCTTGACGGATTGATTTTCCACCGGCTAATTCTTCACGTATACGTTCGTAAATTAGGACGTTGGCATCCACCGCAGTACCCATTGTCAATACGATACCCGCGATACCTGGGAGTGTTAATACTGCATTCAGCGATGCCAATACCCCCATGATAAAGAATACGTTTACAAGAACGGCAATGTTTGCTACTAAACCTGCAGTGTTATAGTATGCAATCATGAATACAAGAACAAGCACAATACCGATAACTGCTGAATTCACACCAGAATCAATAGCCGATTGTCCTAAAGTAGGACCTACGATCGCTTCTTCAACGATTTTAGCGGTAGTTGGTAAACGACCAGCTTTTAGTACGTTCGCTAAATCCTTTGTATCTTCCACTGTGAAAGAACCAGAGATAGATGAATTACCACCAGCGATTTCTTCATTAACGCCAGGTGCAGAATAGACTACATTGTCAAGAACGATAGCGATCGATTGGTGACCTTGTGCTGCTTTAGCTGTAATTTTTTTCCACTCACGAGCACCGTCGCTGTTCATCTGCATGGAAACAACGGGTTCATTTCTCTCATTAAACTCATCACGCGCATTGGTAATAACATCACCAGTTAATACTGGGCCATTATCAACGCCTGCAGGTCTGATTGCATATAAAGAAAGGATATTTGGTGTTTTAGCTTCTGGTTTTACTGACCATAACAATTTTAGATTTCCAGGGATAATAGATTTAACCTCAGGTTTGTTTAAAAAAGCATTTACTTTGGCAGTATCTTTAAGTTCTGCACTACCTACCATTGCGCCAGGCATTAAAGCCATTTGTTGATTCTCACCCATGTAAACAGCAGGTCTCAAAACATCAAATAATGGATTTTCTTGCGACAATTTAGCAGCAGCGCTATCTTTTGTGTTTTTATTAGCACCAAGGTTCGCTAATAAGTCATCAGACTTTTTAGTCGAATCTGTTGTTGCTTTATCATCTGTCGAAGCAACTTTTAAAGTTGTAGACAAAGTTTTATTGATGTTTTCCAATAAAGGATACACTTCTTGATTAGCATGAGTTTCGTAAAACTCTAATTTAGCTGATCCTTGTAATAATTTACGGACGCGTTGTTCATCGTTAACACCTGGAAGTTCGATCAAAATACGATTTGTACCTTGTTGAATCTGGATGTTAGGAGAAGCAACTCCAAATTTATCAATACGTGTACGAAGTACTTTGTACGAGTTTTGGATAGCATTATCAGCTTCTTTTTGTAAAAAAGATTCCAATTGTGCATCAGAGTCCCCCGCTTTGATTAAAGATGCATTATCTTTAGTCGCGAAATAAGTTGAAAGTGGAGTCGTACTACCTGAAGCTTTATATTCTTCAATGAATAAATTAACTAGAGATTTTTGACTTGTTTTACTTTTCGAAATAGCAGCTGTAAGTGCAGCATTGAATTTCTCATCTTTAGGATTATCTGCTAAGTTACGAATCAACTCATCGATTGAGATTTCCATCGTAACGTTCATACCCCCTTTTAGATCAAGTCCTAAAGCAAGTTCTTGTGCTTTAGCTTCTCTATAGGTGTATTTTGCAAAACCTAAATTGTAAACAACCTCGCCAGCGATAGAGTCTAGGTACGATTTTTCACGTGCCATATCTCCTTGTGCATAATTCTCAGCATCACGCTCAACTTTGCGGGTTACAAAAGTGAATGATAGGGCGTATAGACATGCTATAGATACCGCTATCACCAAAAATTTAATCAGCCCTTTACCTTGCATCGTCTGTTTTTAGTGTATTAGTTTGATATTATATGATATAATTGATAACTCATTCTTGTATGAAAATTACAATTCTCCAAGAATGCCAAAGGTATAAAAATTTTGTAAAATGAAAAGCTTTATTTGATTAAGCTTATGATAAAAAGCGATTAAATTGTAAGGAACAGTATATAAGGATGCGATATAATAGAGAAAGCCTCCCGTTTGGGAGGCTTTCTCTATTAAAATATACGATTTTAATTATCTCAACGTGTATTTGATACCGAATGAAAAAGTAGATGCATCAAAGTCACTATTGTGGTTTAATCTCCAATCTGGTTTCCAATCTGCGTGAAAACCGATAGGTGCAGCCGGAATTTTAAATTCTAGACCTAATTGAGGACGAAGTGCTACAAGAGTAATATTGTCACCTGCGTCAACAAAAGATAACTGTGCACCAACACCTGCATACCATCCTAACCCTTTAGCACCAGAAAATGGTCTTGCATATTGGTAATCTGCTCCTACAGCAACCACATTGTCATCGAACATAATTTGTGCCTGTCCGTTGTTTGCACCTCCCATAGACTGTTTGTACTGAACACCCCATAAATCACCAGCTGTACCGTCAAATACAACACCAATTGCAGCGCGTTGTGGTGATTGTGCTTTTGCCTCCTGTGCTCCTAGAGCTAATATGGCAACAGCTGCTACCGATAGTAATACTTTTTTCATAATATGTGTTTTATATAAATTCAATTTAGACATCTTATGCAAATAACCTGCCAAAAGTTGTTACGCACGATACCGGAATGTTGGCTGTTTGATAAGGTTGCATGATTAAGCTAATGAGAATGAGCTGTTAACTGCATGTTAGGATAATCATTTAAATGTAATTAGTGAAATTAATTTTTATATTTCGCTGAAAATACTTAATTTTGCCTGGCAAATAGAGAACCCAATACATATTTGCCATGCAATTAGATCCACAAAAATTCGTAGCAGAAGGACTTACCTACGACGACGTATTATTAATTCCAGCTTATTCTGAAGTTTTACCACGTGATGTCGATACAAGTACTTTTCTGACAAAAAAAATCAAATTAAATATTCCATTAGTATCTGCGGCTATGGACACGGTGACGGGTGCTGATTTAGCTATTGCTATCGCACAAGCCGGCGGTATTGGTATGTTGCATAAGAACATGACGATTGCAGAGCAGGCTGCTGAAGTACGTAAAGTAAAGCGTTCAGAAAGCGGTATGATTCAAGATCCTGTAACTTTATTGCAAACTGCAACAGTAGGAGATGCTTTTAAAATTATGAAAGATCATAAGATTGGTGGCATTCCTGTAATAGATGAAAAAGGCAAGTTAGTTGGTATTGTAACGAACCGTGATTTACGTTTCCAAAAAGTCATGAGTCAACCGATCTCTTCGTTAATGACGAAAGACAATCTTGTTACTGCACCAGAAGGGACAGATTTAGTACGAGCAGAAGAAATTTTACAAGATCATAAGATTGAAAAACTTCCAGTTGTTGATAATGAAGGTATATTAAAAGGTCTTATTACTTTTAAAGATATTCAAAAATACAAACATTATCCAAATGCAGCTAAAGATACGCACGGTCGTTTATTGGTTGGTGGTGCAGTTGGTGTCACTCCAGATACTTTAGATCGTGTAGAAGCTTTAGTAAAAGCTGGTGTTGATGTGATTACTATTGATACTGCACACGGTCATTCAAAAGGTGTAATTGATAAATTGAAATTGGTGAAAGCAACATTCCCTGACTTACAGGTTATTGTTGGTAATATTGCTACAGGTGCAGCTGCAAAAGCATTAGCAGAAGCCGGTGCTGACGCTGTAAAAGTAGGTATCGGACCAGGTTCAATCTGTACAACACGTATTATTGCTGGTGTTGGAGTGCCTCAGTTGTACGCCATCTATGAAGTAGCAAAGGCATTAAAAGGGACTGGTGTTCCATTGATCGCTGATGGTGGTATAAAACAAACAGGTGATATCGCAAAAGCAATTGCAGCTGGTGCTTATACCATTATGGCCGGATCATTATTTGCAGGTGTTGAAGAAGCTCCGGGAGAAACGATCATTTACGAAGGACGTAAATTTAAATCATACCGCGGAATGGGATCTATCGAAGCGATGGAAAAAGGATCTAAAGATCGTTACTTCCAAGACGTTGAAGATGATATTAAGAAATTAGTTCCTGAGGGTATTGTTGGTCGCGTTCCATATAAAGGGACGTTAGCTGAGGTTGTATATCAATACATGGGCGGATTGAAGGCATCAATGGGCTATTGTGGAGCTGCTACAATTGAAAAGCTACAAGAAGCACAATTTGTACGTATTACAGGTGCTGGATTACGTGAATCTCATCCACATAATATTTCGATTACAAAAGAAGCTCCTAACTACAATAGTAGAGGTTAATAAAAAAAGGTCAGCGATTCAATCGCTGACCTTTTTTTATACCTCGTCTGTTTTTTTCCTGAGATAATTATAGATTTCAATTTGTGAGCGACAAGACTCCTTGTCATTTTCAACGTACCGGTTATTGAGTTCATTGTTCAAAATACGGGCTTTTACATTATCGCGTAGCTGGATCTGCAACATATCTTTGATTTCATCCCTTATTTTCTTACTGTTAATTTTTACAGCAGCCTCTATACGGTGATCCAAGTTTCTCGTCATCCAATCTGCTGAAGAGATATAGGTCACTTCTTTTCCTGCAGCATAAAAATACATCACACGGGCATGTTCCAAAAATTCGTCAACGATGCTGATAGCATTGATTGCTTTTTTAAATTTTGTTTGATTCGTGGCGCAATAGATACCTCTTACAATGAGATCAAGCTGTACACCTGCTTCGGCGGCATCATATAATTTCTTAATCAGTATCCGATCACTGAGCGAGTTCACCTTTAAGATGATACGTGCTTTTCTTCCAGCTTTAACTTCCTCAATTTCTTTATCGATATAATGAATAATTCCATTACGCATATCTGTAGGGCAGATAAGTAGGCTATTACAGTTTTTAATGACTTCAGCTGGATTGCTTTTTGGCTTTTTTAGGAAATGAAAGACTTTGTTTATATCTGCCATGACACTTCTATTGCTGGTCAATAAACAGTAATCTCCATATAGTTTTGCTGTTTTTTCATTGATGTTCCCTGTACTTACAAAACCATATTGAATGGTTTTGGCACCAACTCTTTTTTTAATGATGCAGAGTTTTGCATGTACCTTTTTATTAGGAACACCAGTTAAAACCCGAATACCCTCAAGTTCAAGTTTCTCTTTCCAAAATAGATTATTCTCTTCATCAAATCGAGCCTGTAGTTCAAGCATTACTGTTACATCTTTTCCATTTCGTGCCGCATTAATCAACGCATTGACGATTTTACTATTTGATGCGAGGCGATATGCTGTGATTTGAATGGTCTTAACATCTGGATCCATTGCCGCTTCGCGGAGCAGATCGATTACTGGACGGAAAGTGTGATAAGGAAATGATAGCAAGATATCTTTTTTGATAATGATATCGGTAATCCTTTGTGTTTTGTTCAGTTGAGGATGTGTAAATGCTGGGTTTGTAATAGGCAGGTTTGGTTGCTTAAATACATTAGGGAAGTCCATAAAATGTTTGAAATTATGGATTTTCTGCCCGGGTATGATATTATCTTTTTTCGTTAATTGTAATTTTTTGATTAAAAATTCGACTAGCCTAGGGTCCATTTCTTTATCAAAGATAAAGCGTGTTGTTTTACCTTTTCTTCTGTTTTTTATCCCTTTTGATATTTTCTCTGCTAATGTGGTATTGATATCATTATCAATATCAAATTCTGCATCTTTAGTTATTTTGAAGACATGCGCATGAAATTCGTCAAATCCAAAATAAGAAAAGATATAAGGAAGATTGAATTTAATGATGTCTTCTAGTAAAATAATATGTTTTTCCTTCGCTGAGGCGGGTAAGATTACAAAACGACCATTTAGCGTAGTTGGAATTTCGATTATGGCAAATCTTGTTTCATATTCCCATTCCTGTTTGCGCATGGAAATTCCTAAGTAAAGACTTTTATCGCGAAGATAGGGCATAGGGCGACTATCATCGAGCAATAATGGAATGACGTTAGACTCGACATCTTCTGAATAGAAATTGCGAACAAATTCTTCTTGTTTGAGGTTGAGCTGACTTGCATCTTTGATATATACATGTTGTTGCGCCATCTCTTTTTGTATAAGCGCCCAAAAATTATCAAACTTTTTTTGCTGTTTTATAACAATCGTATTGACTTCATCCAGTATAATTTGCGGGTCTTCAAAAAAGGATGTATTAGCCTCTTTGTCTTTAATATCTATTGCGCGTTTTAGCCCCGGTATGCGTACTCTAAAAAATTCGTCTAGGTTATTAGAAAATATGCCTAAGAATTTTATTTTAGAAGGAAGAGGTACTGTTTCATCAGCCGCTTCCTGTAGAACTCTGCTATTAAAACTTAACCAGCTGACATCTCTAGGAATGAATTTTCGTGCCATATTTTTTTTAATACTTCTTATTTATGCGATTAGCCTCAAATGTAAATTTACTTAATTAATGTAGTATTTTAATAGTATTAAATAATTGTTAAATATATATGTAGTAACACCTCTTTAATACTATTAAGTGATCTAGTTATCCGTTATTTTGATCTGAATACCTGTCGAATGTGATGACATTTCTGGCGCATATAGATTTTGAATAGTTGTTATTCCATTTGAAAATATACCCGCATTATTTGCTCTTAACTCATATTCAAATACGTAGCTTCCTTGTGGTAAATAATCGATAAAAAAATTCGTTGCAGCGTCTTTGGTGCTTTCATAATAACCAAAACCTTGTTTGTATTTATAGGTTGATGTTACATTTGTTGGCTCAAACCCAGATGCTCGCATATCTTTGAGGTGTACGAATGATAGATTTCCATCACTTTTTATCAAAATCCGTACTTTCACAATATCTCCAAGTTGAATAGGTGTTGCTGCTGTTATAGGGACTAGTACTTCTTTCAACTGTTCAATTTTCTTGAGATAAAGCTCTTTTTGTAAGCTAATGGTTGATGAGGCGGACCGTATCTGATCTAATTGTTCAAAATACTGGTAATACAAACCTCCTAATGCTATGCCAGGACTTGCTTTTGAGATTTCAACTTTCCCTAATTCAGGTTTAATTTCTTTTTTCATCCAACTTTCTTTCCTGTAACCAGAACCGATTTGTTTCGATATTTGTGTTTCATCTAATGGTTTACCAGCGACTTTTATGGTAAGACCTTCTGGAGCATCTAGCCAGTTTTCGCCATAGTTGATCAAGGCATCAACAGCAGCGACAGTCGCTTTAGTTGAATTCCAGTGTCGTACTTGTTTATTTTTGATCAACCAGATCTTCATATTTTCAATTGCTTTTTTATCTTGACTTACTTCGTCAAATGCTCTTATCAGTTGGGCTTGTGTCTCAATTGGTGCTTCGTACCAAGACCAGCCAGGTTGATTTTGATTCCAGTACATACCTTTTTCAACAGATTCAATAGATTTTTGTTGCAATTGTTTGATGACTAGTGCAGCAGATTCCTTTAAGTTGTAGCGATTTAAAATAAGGGCTACTTTGGCTTGCGTGCTAATACTGTATGTTAGTTTATTTTTATCTATCTCTTTTAGAAAATATGCAATAGCTGGTTCCAGTTGCGTATTTTTATCTTCAGGCGAATAACTGCTTCTTACGAAGAGATATTCGATTCCTTGATCAATATTAGGTTTCATCTTATTGTCTTGCTGAAAACGGGACCAATTATGTAAAATCTCATTGTCTAAAAATGCGAAGCCTTTCGTGATGATCGGTTTAACCATATTTGTCAAATCAAATTCAGCAATGATGCCTTTCGCATTTAATTTATTGATGCCCTCAAGGATATAGGTGGAGACCTGGAAATTCTCATTACCTCCAGGATACCATGAAAACCCTCCACCGGATGATTGCAAAGCAGCAAGTTTCGCGACGTCTGTTTTTAATGTATTTTTAAGCGTATTCTGATCAAATAGATGTGCAATGTTCTTCATTGTTTCTTCCTCATTAATTGCATCTTTTAACCAAGGTGTTTCCTGTATCATAATTGTTTTCAATTCCTCATTGATACGTAAATTTGATTGAAGTTGCTGTTTACCTTTCCATTGTTCAAATACAGGCTTTATTTTTGGGTGCTGATTGACCAGATGTGCAGAAAATGAATTTAGATAGAATTTACTGAAAATTGATTCTGATGATTCATATGGATACTCATTGACATAGGGTAGCGCAAATAAGGCATGATAGATCGGATTGCTTGTTAATTCTACTGTATAGCGGTATGGTTCGGAAGTAGACGAGCCCTGTTGTAAACTTTTCATTTCAAAAGATTTCGACTGACCTTCTCTTACAGCAATAGGTAAAGTTTCTGTGACTAACATACTGTTTTTTAGAACAGGAATAGTGGATTCTTCACCGTCAGAGAAGTTACCTCCTTTTGCCACGATACGGTAGGTGATTGCTTCAATATTTTTAGGGATCGTAATTTCCCAGCTCGTATTTTCACTGCCTTTAGCAATTACCGTAATTTGTTTTATTGGAATGTTAAGAGCTAGGGGCGCCATGGTAATTGCATCAAACATTTCTAGCGAAACAGAGGTTTTTAAATCATTTGCAGACAAGTTATTGACCTTTGCTTTGATTGTTATTTGATCTGCTTCTCTAAAGAAACGTGGCATATTGGGTACAATCATCAGATCTTTTTGTGTTTCAACAAAATTAGTGTAGGTACCTATAGCTAATTCTTTACTATGCGCGATTGCCATAAACTTCCAGCGGGTTAAACTTTCTGGAGAATCAAAGCTGAACACCGCATGACCATCTTTATCTGTTCGTAGTTGAGGTAAGAAGAAAGCTGTTTCCTGTAGATTTTTCCGAATCTGAATTGGATTCTCGCCTTTATTTTTGTCGATTTCTGCTTGACTGGAGACTACGACTACCTCTTCCATTACAGGAGATGCTGCATCTGCGAGCATAAGATCTTCTTGGGCTGCTCCAGCCGCCTGTTTTGCTACTGCACCTCGGATTCTAAGTGATCCAGTAGGGGACATTCTTCTGGTACGGCCAAAATCATAATTATTGATATTGAATCCAAAATTCTTAAATCGATCGTAATCTAGTGCTGTGTTAAAATTCAATTCGCCAAAATTTTGGATGAAAGTACTTCTGCTGAGATTATTGGTATAATACCAGGCTCTATAAGAAGGATATGAATAAGGATTTAGAGGAAATGAAAAATCATTGCTGGTCACATTTTTAAGTTTGTCTAAAGATGCGTCATACATATTCACCAAAAGCTCTGATGCAATCTGCTCCCCTTTTTTTCCTTTAATGACCAATTCCCAAGTTTCTTTTTGTCCAGGATACAGTTTATTTCTGAAAGTTTTTGTTTCTATTGTTAGCGATGGGCTATATTGTTGTATTGGCAACACCAAAGTTTTAGTGAAAAGCTGTCCATTTTTAACACCAGTGAAATTCAATACCAAACTATTCTTGATGGTTTTAGGAATTTCAACTTGAATTGTTGTTTTCGTTTTTGAAACGACTTTAAAATCTATTTTTTCATCTTCGGAAGAAGTCATGTTGAGATGAAGAGAATCAAAATCCGTTTCCAGACTTATTTTAGCCTTGTCAGCTAGTTGATAATTAGCTTTGTCAGCAGTAACGGTCAAAGGTGATTTTTCATCTGATTGTAGCCGTGAATTGTTGATTTCAATCATCCGCTCACTACGAATAGTATCTTCCGCAACAATTGAAATTGCTTCCAATTTATATTTTCCTGCAAAACTACTGCTGTTTGGAAGTTTTATTTTATTTGATTGGGAAAGATCAAAATCTGCCTCGTAAACCACCGTAAAATCCTCTTCTTTTTTATATTCAATTCCGTAAGGTTCATAGGGGAACTTCTGTAAAAATTCATCCTTAGGAATGCTATTGTAGTAACTAAAGTCATGCGCAATATAGAATGACGGGGAGACAATAAGACGTTTATTTTCTATTCGTTTTTTTAGTATAAATTTACCTTTTGCAGGTACTTTTTGTCCAGATAGGTTTTGTGCACTTATTGTAATCGAATCCAGATCATTTGCATCAATTTGTTCTGGTGCATCTATCTGTAAAGTAAAGGGAATATTTCCGATAGTTAAACGGGTGGTACTTTCATTGGTTTCACCAGTAGCATCCATTACTGAGGCATTGATGTTGAATGATTGGGTAACTCGCCACTTGCTGTTAAAATCTTGTGGTATTTCACTTTTGAAACTAATGATAAAATTTCCCTCGTTATCAGTTCGTATGGTATCTATTTTGATTGTCTCGCTAAATGTGCGATCGATAATTCTATCATATACATCGAAAGGTCTTATTCTATTTTCAACTTTGTTGACCGAATATGCCACCGTGGCATTAGCTATAGGAACACCGCTAAAAGATATAGCTTTTCCTGTTATAGAAATGGAGTCACCTAATGATTTCTTATCTTTAAATTCGTCAAAAGTAACTTCAAATTTTGGACGTTTATATTCTTCTACACTGAAGCTGTAATTTTGGTTTATGCCATCACCAGTAATCTGTATATAATACTGACCTGTTACATTACCTGTATTTAAGATAAATGATCCTGCTGTTGATCCAAAATCATTGGTGACCAATGATTTTTCATCAACACGTTGATTATTGGTGTCGTATAATCCCACAACGATACGTTTATCAGCCATAGTTGCGTATTTAATCTTTTCGTAATTCTTATATACGATTGCTTTGAAATAGACAATCTGGCCCGGTCTATAGATCGATCTATCCGTAAATATTTTTGCATCGTTATGTGTGTCTTCTTTATGATCAACTTGAGGATAATAGTATGAATTGAAGGGGATGAATACAGGTTCATCATTAATCCTTAAAAATAGATTTCTATTTTGATTTTTATTGTTAAAAACACCATTCTTATCTGTCGCTTCAGTTGATTGTAGTTCAAACTTATCTTGACGTAAGTTGTAAAATTTCAATGAGACATTGGATTGTTGTGCCCCTGTTTCCCGGTTTACGATCAGTACAACTTGATCATCTTGCAACATTGCGTATTTGCTAAAATTTAATTTTAGATAGCCATAGCAGTTTTTTTCATTGTATTCGTTTTCAAATGGAGAGGAAGCATATACGATGGTATAAGAACCTGCATCAAGTGCAGGGATTAGCAAAGTTGTCTCGTGACTTACTTGATCTTTAAAATCTTTAAGATCAAAAAAGCCTTCCTTTACAACGTTGTTATTTTTGGTGAAAGTGTGGATTATGTTCCATAATGTACTATCATTAGCGTTGTTAATTTCGGATTGAAAACGATCTAAGATATTTCTTGGACGTATTATTTTATAGAATATCTTACTGACATTTCGGTGTGTCACTTTCATTAATGCCTCTTTATTCGCGGTATTAAATTCCTTCGATTCAAGAAGAATTTCTGGTTTTAATATATTTTGACGGACTGTTGATAGATAGGTTTTTGTATGAGCACTGTCCGCAAGCGGTAAATACGTTTCTATTTTTCTTAGTAAGATATTTATTTGTTCTTGTTGATTTACCGCGACAATATTTGCCTTGTTTTTGTAGATGTTGATATAATCTACAATCATAATTTCTTTGAGTGGGGACTGCTTATATTTTGCGATCCAATTTTCAAGAATTTGTAATCTGGAAGAATCCGGATTATTTTTGCTACGCAATAATTGGTATTGATTAAATAAATAGGCATCTATATTTTTGCCCTCATGGATTTTTATAAGATCGTGGTATAAGCTATCGACAATTTTGGTATTACTATCTTTTTGATTTCTAGCTGAAGAGATCTGGTAGGGCTGATTTTGTTGAAGGAGATCGATATAATCATAAACTGCAATATCGTATAGCGTTGGCAGATAGGACTGCTGTGGTGATTCAATGAGTTTACTCCATTTTTCTTTTGGTTCATGCAAGAGCATGTCTTTTTCTATTAAGGCATTTTGATATAAGGATTTGATTTTATCTTCAAATTGTTTACTTGTCCAGAAAGTAAAATCGTTATTAACATCGTTTTGTACTTCAGTACGCTGATTAATGCTGTAATAATTACTGATGAAATAATCGTTATAATTACGGGCCTGTTGAATGGTTAAAATGGCTTTCGCGGTTTTATTCTCGAGCTGTTTAATTTTGATATCAAATTCTTGAATGACTTTTAATTTTATATCCGAATCATCTGAAGTCTGCATGTTTATCTTTTGGCGATATAGAAAAGCTTTGACCTGTTCATCATACCAATTTCTTTTTACTGCTTCGGCTTCTACCTTAGCAAGAATAGGAGAGATCTCTTTCCAAAATTGATTATCAGCCAGACTGTCAATCTGCATCCATAAGGGAGCAAGATTGTTTTTCTTTTGTGCATATGAATGCGATAAGCACAATAATGAGTATATGAAAAGGAGTATTTTTTTCATGATAAAACCTATAGAAAATAAAAAAAGAGAATACAATGCGTATTCTCTTTAAATATAAAGAATTTATTGTTCCTTTTTATTTTTTATCCATACCCGATTTTTTTGAAATTTGAATCGCTTGAAACTTCTTCCCATCATAGTGGGGAGCTTCTATAGTTAGTGAAGTAGGATAGGGCGTATTTTTATCAAAAAAGTAAGCCGTAGTTGAGCTTCCATAATCATTTACCGGTAGTAAATCTATGCAGGCCTTATAATCTGCTTCATCAGGTTTGCCAACAGAAATTGCATATATGCGTATGATACCGCCTTTATTTTGCTCATTTCTTACAAATGCAACCTCTTTAAATTCGCCAGGTAGATCTTCAATGCTTTTTTGTGTTAAAGAATCCTTTAACATGAAGGCTAGAATTGCTAGAATAGGTATGATAATTAACCATACCCGTTTATTTTTTTTCATTAAACTTATTCATTATGAGTGTAAGCTTCCATTTGTATCAGTAAGCTCAGCGTACTCGAGTTGTTTTTGTAATGGTAATGAAGCTATCATGAGCAAAAAATTTATATCCTTACTTATTTCACGATCTTGATAGCTTCCTTAAACGTATTGTAATTAAATTGCTATTGTAATTCCTAATAGTTTGTAAAACTCCTTAAGAATAGCTTGATGACCTGGCCAAGCAGGTGATGTTACTAAATTTCCATCTACAATCGCTTGATCTGCGGGGATGTTTTTCCATGTTCCGCCAGCAAGTTCGATGTCTGGTCCTACAGCTACATACGCCGTTAATGTACGTCCTTGGAGTACTTTTGCTGCTGTTAAAACTTGTATGCCATGACAGATCGCCGCAACGGGCTTATTGTTGTCAAAAAAATACTTTGTTATTTCTAATACACGTTTGTTCAGTCGGATATACTCTGCAGACCGGCCTCCCGCTATATACAGACCATCATACTCTTCTACATTAATGGTATCAAAATCTTTATTGATTCCAAAATTGTGTCCACGTAATTCCTTATAGGTTTGGTCACCTGTGAAATCATGAACTGCAGTAGGTACTACATCACCTTTTTTGCGATCTGGTGCTACAGCATCAACATCAATACCTAGAGAACCCATAGCCTGAAAAGGAACCATTGCTTCGTAGTCTTCTACGAAATCGCCAACAAGTAATAATATTTTCTTTGCCATAAATTTGTTTTTTATCTCTCCAAGATACAAAAAAAGTCAGAGACGACTATGACTTTTTCTGTTAAGTTATGGTTAAACTAGCTTTGCCGTTCTCTCTTTTAAAGCACGTTTAGTTGCTCGTACTTTAGCTTCTAACTTACTTCTATGTTGAATATTTGTAACTCCTTTTCCGCTTTCGAAATTATTTCCAAATTCAGGTAAGGAGAATGAGTCCAAAACTTCTGCACCATCCCAAGTGATTCTATTTACGGCTGTATTTAAAACAGTAGATCCACCCATAGGTCCTGGGCTAGTAGCTAATAGAAAAACAGGTTTTCCATTGAACGTTTTACGACCTGCAATTCTGGATACCCAATCGATGATGTTTTTGTAACCAACATTGTAAGAACCATTGTATTCTGCAATCGATATCAATAAAAAATCGGATTCATCAATTTTTGAAGCGAAATCTAATGCTAATTGTGGAATGCCAGACTCTATTTCTCTATCAATAGAATACAAGGGCATTTCGTAATCATTCAAATCTAATATATCGATTACATCGTCTACTTCTTTATAATATTTAGAAACTGAAGTAACGAAAGTTTTGTTAATTGAATTTCTGCTGTTACTAGCAGCAAATGCTAATATTTTCATTTTGAGCTTTTATTATTTGATGTTCAAACGTACAATATTAATTTTATGAAAATGTCAAAATAATGTTTGAAAGGTTCCAAAATAGTTATTTATTGACCTAGATCAAGATTAAAACGTTCATACATGCCCAGAAAGCCAGTTAACCCTCCGGTATGAATAACCAAAATGCGTGCATCAGGTTTAAAGTAATCTTGAGAAATCAAATCATTAACCGCAAAAAAGAGTTTACCTGTATAAGTTGGTTCGATCATGATTCCTGTATTGGAAACAAATTTTTCAATGAACCGTAAAAGTTCGGGTTTAGTTTTCGCGTATCCTCCAAAATGATATCCAGTATGAAGGGTTGCAACAGGATCGCTAGGATATATTTTGTGCACTTCATCATGAATAAAATCTCCTCCTTTTAAGACAGGTACGCCATGGACAACAGTTTGTAATCCAGATGCCGCCACACCGTGTTGTAATCCTGCGAGGGTAGTCCCAGTACCGCAGGCGCAAAAAATATGATCGTAAGATTCCTGTAGTGATGCTATAATTTCTTCGCATCCTTTAGAACCAAGCGGTCCATGACCTCCCTCATCTATAAAATAAGCATTTGAGTTATTACTGAAATGTTTATCAAACAGAACTTGCTTATTTTTAAATTCGGTACGATCAGTATAGATAATTTCCATCCCAAATAATCGACACATGGCGATGAGCGGATTATTTATTCCAGGGTCACTCCGTAAAAAGGCTGTTGTTTTTAGACCAAAGGTAGCACCGGCGCAAGCTGTTGCCAAAATGTGGTTAGACCATGCACCGCCAAAAGTGACCAAATGGTTTTTATTTTCTGCTAATGCACGCTCCAAATTAAATTTTAATTTCCGCCATTTATTACCTGAAATAAACGGATGGATCATGTCATCACGCTTTATAGAGACATAAATAGTTTTTTTTCCCCAGTCTGGAAAACTAATTTTTTGTTCGGGACTATAAAAATTAAAAGATATCATACACTTTAATGTACAAAGTTAGTAGAATTTGTATGAATTAGGTTATTTTTGTACGATGGCTGAAAATTTAGAGTTACAAGAGCAAGATGATCAAGAGTTATTTGAACATTTGCGTATAGAGGTAGATAAAGGACAAGCGTTACTGCGCATCGATAAGTTTCTGATGAATAGAGTAGAGAATGCATCTCGAAATAAAATTCAGGCAGCTATTGAAGCGGAGTCCGTATTAGTGAACGAAAAGCCTGTAAAGGCAAGCTACAAAGTGAGACCATTTGATGTTATCACTGTTGTCTTGCCCGATCCCCCAAGAGATACCGAAGTATATCCCGAAGATATTCCTTTGGATATCATTTATGAAGATAATGATGTATTGATCGTCAACAAAGAATCTGGAATGGTTGTCCATCCTGGTTTTAATAACTATAATGGAACATTGGTAAATGCTTTAACGCATCATATTCAGCAGTTGCCACAGTTACCCGGAAACTCTGATCGTCCAGGTTTAGTGCACCGTATTGATAAAGATACGTCTGGATTACTTGTTATTGCCAAGAATGAAAAGTCGATGACTCACTTGGCGAAGCAATTTTTTGATCACAGTATCACAAGAAAATACATTGCGCTGGTATGGGGTGATATTAAAGAAGATGGTACCATTACAGGTTATATAGGGCGTCATCAGAAAGATAGACGTATTATGGCTATGTACGACAGTGAAGCAAATGGGCGCTGGTCTGTTACCCATTACCGGGTTATAGAACGTTTAGGTTATGTGACTTTAATTGAATGTCAGTTGGAAACTGGAAGAACACATCAGATTCGTGCACACATGCAATCTATTGGTCATCCATTATTTAATGATGCCATGTATGGTGGAGACAAGATTATAAAAGGTACCGTATTTACAAAATATAAACAATTTGTAGAAAATTGTTTTAAAATATTACCTAGACAAGCTCTTCATGCAGAAGTAATTGGTTTTGTACATCCAACATCAAAAGAAAATATTAAATTTGAAGTACCATTACCAGAAGATTTTCGTTTAGGATTGGAGAAATGGCGTCATTATGCCGCTTTATCAAAACCAACTGAAGAATAATATTTATACTTAAATGCCAACAACATATATCAATTTTAACGGTAATATTTTACCTGAAGAACAAGAGATATTCTCTATTGAGAATAGGGCAGTACGTTATGGCGACGGCTTGTTTGAAACGATGCTGTTTAAAGATGGTGAGATCAGATTCCTAGCTTTCCATATGGAAAGGTTGCAAAAAGGGATGCTCGCTTTACATTTGGAAGATACAAATCTTTATGATGAATTTTTCTTTCGTTCTAAAGTAGAGGAACTGATACGGAAAAATAATATGGTCGGTCAGCTTGTCCGGATACGCTTAACTGTTTTTAGAAATGGGGGCGGTTTGTACAGTCCACATTCAAATAAACCTTCGTACGTGTTTCAGGTTGCGAAACCTGAACCTAATCTGAAGGATAAAAAAGTAGGTTTAATTGTTGATTTGTATACCGAGTATAAAAAACCATTTAGTGATTTATCAAAAATTAAATCACTAAATTCTCAAATTTATGTTTTAGCTGGAATTCACAAGAAAAAAATGGGTTTTGATGATGTTTTATTATTGAATCAAGAAGGATTTTTATGCGAAGCATTGAGTTCAAATATATTTGTTCATTACGAGAAAACGTTATATACACCTGCTCTTTCAGAAGGCTGTATTGAAGGTGTTATGAGACGTGTTGTGATCGACATGGCCATTGATGAAGGAATAGAGGTGGTAGAAGCTCAGATAAGCCCACAGATCATGAAAGAAGCAGAAGAGATATTTCTCACGAACGCTGTTCAAGGGGTACAATGGGTCATGGGTTATAAACAAAAAAGATATTTCAATAAAATTTCCAGAATATTGCAGAATAAATTACAAAACTGGAATTATAACGATCCTGAATAAAGTAAAGTAGAAATTTAATAAAAAGCTTCTAAACGGTATTACCGTTTAGAAGCTTTTTTATTTATGTGATGATTACAATTGAAGAGAGTGGTGATCAATTTGGGAATCATTCCTATACATCTTAAACAAGTAAAGCGTTCAAAAGTATGAACGCTATATTTTTATTGTTTGGATTTGTTTCTTTTCACTAAAAGATAAGATAAATAAAGAAGGACCATCCATATCGGAATTAGTTCAACAGGTACTTTCATTCCTGTTATCCACATGATGACCAATACGGCTACTAAAAATAAAATACAGATGTAATTACTGATCGGAAAGAGAAAAGATGGAAATTTTGTTTTTATATGCCTACGGACTTTATCCTTTTTAAAGTAGAAGTGCGTTACGGTGATCATGACCCAATTAATAATGAGCGAAGAAACAACTAACGACATTAATATTTCTAATGCATCCTGGGGCATAATTTTATTAATAACAACACAGATAGCTGCAAATAATGCCGAAACTAAGATGGCATTGACAGGAACATGGTTCTTACTTAATTTGTTTAGAAACTTCGGGGCATTGCCCTGACTTGCTAAACCATATAGCATACGGCTATTGCTGTAGACACTACTGTTATAAACGGATAATGCTGCCGTTAGTACGATTAGATTTAACACATTGGCAATTAAGCTTGTTGCGTAGATGGTTTTACCAAATAGGGTAAACTGAAAACTTTTCAAAGAGTCAAACACCGTTACAAAAGGACTTGTATCTGCCGTAATCTGTTGCCAAGGCGATAGTGAGAACAAAACAATAAGGGCGCCAACATAAAAAATAAGAATTCTATAGATCACCTGATTTGTCGCTTTGGGTATATTTTTTTCAGGGTTTTCGGCCTCTGCGGCGGTGATGCCGACTAATTCTAAGCCACCAAAAGAAAACATAATCAAAGCGATCGCGGCAAGTAGACCTTCGTACGTACCATTACTGCTTTGGGATAGCCAGCCTTTTGGGAAAAATCCACCGTCATTATAAAGATTACTGATCGAAGATTGTGGGCTGCCTGTACCACTGATAAGCAAATAAGAACCAAACAAAATCATGGCTATAATCGCGGCTACCTTTACGATAGAAAACCAGAACTCGGCCTCTCCGTAAACTTTTACAGAAGCTAGGTTTAGCCCATTAATGATAAAAAAGAAAAACAGACTGGAAGTCCAGAGTGGTATTTCAGGCCACCAAAACTGCACATAAACACCGATAGCAGTTAGCTCTGCCATGCTTACCAATATGTACAAGACCCAATAATTCCATCCTGAAGCATAACCTGCAAAAGATCCTAAGTATTTATTGGCAAAAAAGCTAAAGCTCCCAGAGACGGGTTCCTCTACAACCATTTCGCCCAATTGGCGCATGATAAAGAAAGCAATGATTCCTGCTAAAGCATAGCCCAATATCACAGATGGGCCCGCTAAAATAGCAGCCTTACCGATACCTAAAAATAGGCCTGTTCCAATAGCACCGCCTAAAGCAATCAGTTGAATGTGTCTATTCTGTAGACCTCTTTTTAATTCGTTATTTTGTTTTGGATTTTGATCCACGTAATTGTTTTTTATAAAGTTAATATACGGGCTGATATCATTAGATAGGACTAATATAGTTTTTATCTATCAATAATTCGGCATTGTATTGATGTTAATACAAGCTAATAGCAAGTAATGAAAGCTGAAAGGTAATTTTTTATTATTTAGCAACAAAAATAACTTTTCTATTTCAGCTCCGAATGGAATACAAAAACCGTTGACATCGAACATGACAACGGTTTTTATTTTTAATCCTCAGTATATATTATACTAAAGAATGATCTCTAATTTGAATGTGATTACAGATTATTTTTTTGTTGAACTTTCGGTTGCGTCATATCACAGCCACAACCTTTACCACAACTTTTTTTACCTTTGAATGAAGCACGCATCGTTTTTGAAAAGTAGATTACCGCTGCGATAATGATTACTCCAACGATGATGTATTGAATAGTTAAATTCGTCATAATATTTTATTTTAATGCCTGATAGGCGATTAAAGCTGCTATATAAGCTAAGCCTGTCATAAATCCTACTTGAATTAAAGTCCATTTCCAAGATGCTGTTTCTTTTTTTACAATTGCTATTGTACTCATACATTGCATTGCGAAAGCATAAAATAGTAGAAGGGAAACACCTGAAGCAAGATTATAGGCAGGTAAACCTGTATTTCTGTTTACCTCAGCTCTCATTTTACTTAAGATTGTTCTTTTAGAAGCATCATCTTCAATATCTGCATCATCACCAATGCTATAAACTGTAGCCATTGTTCCAACAAAGACCTCACGCGCTGCAAATGATGATATCAAGCCAATTCCCATTTTCCAATCATACCCCAATGGTTCTACAATAGGCTCAATTACCATGCCCAGATATCCTAAATAGGAGTGTTCCACCTTATAAGAAGATATTTCATGATCGAGATCTTCTTGCGATAGCGACGGATTATTCTGCGTTACAATTTCTTCTGCATTTTTAAATTTATCACCAGGACCAAAACTTCCAAGCGCCCAAAGTATGACAGATATGGCTAAGATGATTTTACCTGCGCCAAAAACGAAACTGGATGATTTGTCCCAAACATTTAAAAATAAATTTTTCCAGTCCGGGAATTTATAAGTTGGTAATTCGAAAATTAAGAAAGATTTATGTTTGGTCTTAATAATTTTATTCAATAACCATGCTGAACCAAGAGCCGCTAAAATGCCCAAAATATAAAGCGCAAATAAGATAATACCCTGAATATTGAACCCAAGAAATTTAGTGTCAGGAATGACTAAACCAATGATTACAATGTAAATTGGTAATCGTGCAGAACAGGTCATAAACGGTGTTACTAACATCGTTACCAGACGTTCTTTACTATTTTCAATGTTTCGTGCAGACATTACAGCAGGAACAGCACAAGCGACACCTGAGATCAATGGAATGACTGATTTACCATTAAGTCCAAAAGGTCTTAACCAACGGTCCATTAAGAATACTACACGGCTCATATAGCCTGTTTCTTCCATCAATGATATAAAAATATATAAGATCACAATTTGGGGAACAAAAATAACGATACCGCCAATTCCCTTAATAATACCATTGGATAATAGATCTGGAAGTGGTCCTGCTGGTAAGACACTCTGCACATAAGCCGCTAAATCGGCAAATTGCGTATCAATGAAATCCATGGCTGGTCCAGACCAGTTATAAATACCCTGGAATATCAAAAACAGCACCCCAAAGAAAATCAGATAACCTAAAATAGGGTGTAGTAAGATTTTATCAATACCATTCGTAACACTTTTCGAATCGATATCTTTTGATACGATTGTACTTAATGCATGTTCTAAATTCTTATTACGCTGAATGGATTCTTCTTTTTGTAATACCTGTGGAGTTAGATTATGCTGTTTTCTAATACTTTCTAGAGCATTATTTTTTTCCTCCGATAGAAATTCTACGTTACCTTTTGCTAAATACTGCCATGTATTGTACTCGTGTTCCAGAGGGAATAGTTTTTTTGCTTCCTCAACAGGTGTAACATATTGTGCGGGAATACTAAAGTTTCCAATATATAGTGGTGGAATTGAATCAAAAGCTTTGATCAATTTGTCAATCCCCTCACCATTACGTGCATTTGTTAAAAAAACTTTAGTCTTTAATAGGGACTCCAATTTTGGAATATCAATTTGAATACCTTTTGTCGTTGCTTCATCAATCATATTGATGACAAAAATGGCCGGTAATCCAAGCTCTCGCGCTTGTTGATAGAGAATAATTGATCTCTTTAAGTTGGACGGTTCACCGACAACAACAATTAAATTTGGTTTAAGCTTGTGTTGTTGATCGACAAGTATATTGAATACAACTTCTTCATCCAAAGAGTTTGGAAATAAGGTGTAAGTACCGGGTAAATCAATGATTTTATATGTTTTATTGTTTGCCGTTAACGAGCCTTCGCGTTTCTCAACGGTGATACCGGGATAATTTCCAACTTTCTGATTGAGTTTCGTAATACGATTAAACAGCGATGTTTTACCCACATTTGGATTCCCCAAAAGTGCAATAATAGGATTGTTCATTTATTTTGGATCGATAATGATTACTTTGGCTTCAGACTTTCTGATAGCAATCAATGAGTTACTAGCAATTATATTTAGACAGATTGGACCGTTTAAAGGGGCAATATGTTTGACTTCAATTTCGGTTCCGGGAAGGAATCCCATTTCATAAAATTTAGCGGGAATGTCATTCGAATTCAAATCAACTATTATAGCTTTTTGTCCCTTTTTAAGCTTGTCTAAACTAGATTTATCGCGCATTATTTCTCTTAATATGTAATTTTCAAATATATGAATTTTATCTGATTTAGAATGATTCTAATGTAATTCTTATGCATTTATGATAAATATGTGATATATTTAAATTATGAAAATTGATGAAGCCATACAAGTGAAAAAATTTAGTACGGAGTGGCAACGAGCCACTGTTAACCTATTGTACACAAGTAATTGGGTAACTGCAGTTTTGGAGAAGAGGGCAGAACAAAAGCAAATTACATTACGTCAATTCAATGTGCTACGGATATTGCGGGGACAATTTCCGAAACCGGTTACTAATAATTTGATAAAATCTAGAATGCTGACGAATACGCCTGATATTTCGAGGTTGATAGACCGATTGGTTCTAAAAGGACTAGTCGATCGCTGTAAGTCAAATGAAGATAAACGTGCAGTCAACTTATTAATAACAGAATTAGGGCTTAAAATCCTCGAAGAACTAGAACAAGAAATGCTTCTGAGTGATATTCTCCCGAATCATCTATCGGAAGCTGAATGTACCCAATTAAATGAACTCTTGGATAAATTTCGAGGAAGTTTAGAACCTGAAACCAAAACTAATTAGTGATCATGATGGTCATGGCTGTGGTCATGACCATCATGATTGATCTCTTGTGTATCCTCCGAAGAAGAATGGCTGTGACCGTGGCCATCAAATAAAAAATTCATCAAAGCAATTGCAACACCGACAAATACGGCTATCATTTTCTTTTTATTGAATTTATGATGATCTGCTGAGCCAGATTCAAATAATATTGTTGTCGATATGTGTAGGAATATACCGATGACAACAGCCATTATTTTATCAAAATACTGTTGAATATTACCAATTTCACCGGTACTTATTGCTTTACTGAAAGAAAATCCCAGAGGTGTCATCGCAGCAAAAACAATTAACAGTGTCGTAATACTCTTTTTAGAAAGATGTGTACTGATCAATAAACTTCCTAATGCAAATGCAGCAGGTATATGGTGGATTGCTATTCCAAAAACCAGCTCTGTTTGATGGGTAGCAGCTAAAGGCATCCCTTCCAAAAATGCATGTAAACATAAACTGATCATAATTCCCATAGGAAAAGCATGATGATGGCCTTCTTCATGATGAAGATGTCCATGTTCGATTCCTTGCGAGAACTGTTCTAGCACCAGTTGGAATAAGAATCCTCCTAATACATATATTCCTAAAATTTCTGCATCTGTAGTACGTGTCTGATAGACATGCGGTATTAAATGCAGTACCGTGATGGCAAACAGATAGGCACCACTAAATGATAGAATTAATTTAAGTAAATTCGTATTGTTTCTTTTTACAAAGAACACTGCTAAACCACTTGCTAATGCAGAGAAAAAAAGAATACTTACTAAGATGATTGCGCTCATTTCGCTATAACGGGATTAAAGAATTCTGGTTTTAGTTTCTTAAAGATATATCCGGTTGCCATACCGATCAGTATCCCTAAAATTGCTCCACATAAGATATCAAACGGATAGTGAACACCCACGTATATCTGTGAAACAGAAATTAATGTTGCCCATGTGATACATAACCACATCGCATGCTTCCATTTTCTTCTGAATAATGCGATCCAGAAAAATGCTAAAGCAAAATGATTGGTGGCATGAGAAGAGGTAAAGCTAAATCCTGAACCACATCTCACACGGATATTGACCTCTTCTTTAAATACGATATCATTGCAAGGACGAACCCGTTTAACTGATTTCTTGATAAAGTGAGAAGAGACTGCATCAGAAGCTCCGAATGTAGCTAATGTCATAACAACAATCAGGATGCCCGTTTTACCATATGTTTTAATAAAGAAAATAACTAAAAAGAGGTATAAAGGAGCCCAAGTATATGGATTTCTTAAAATTGGAAGTAGCCAGTCAAATACCGGATTACTTAATCCCTGATTAATGGCTAAAAAAATTTCTTGATCAATATGTACTATTTGGTCAATCATGTTGCTGTATTAAAGTGAAATTATTTGATAACAGTTCTTCGTGATCTGAATCCAAATGTATAAATAATTTCAATTTGATGCGGATATATATGTAAAAGAAACAATGTTGCAACAAAAGTATGTTAATTATTTCAGAAAAGGAAACGCTTTATTATAAATATTTGGACTATTGTTTTATTTTTACGGAATAAACGTAATTTAACATGACTTTAATTAAATCAATATCTGGTATTAGAGGTACCATTGGTGGTCGTTCTGGAGAAGGGTTGACACCTATCGATATCGTGAAGTTCACGGCAGCTTATGGTAAGATCATTGTGAATCAGACTGGAATTAACAAGATTGTTGTTGGTCGTGATGCACGAGTTTCCGGTGAAATGGTCAGTAATTTGGTTATTGGTACTTTACAGAGTATTGGTGTAGATGTGATTGATTTAGGCTTATCCACAACTCCTACAGTTGAGATTGCGGTTCCTAAAGAAAATGCTGGTGGCGGCATCATCCTAACAGCGTCTCATAATCCAGGTCAATGGAATGCTTTAAAATTATTAAATGCTAAAGGTGAATTTATCAATGACGCCGAAGGTAAGCAAGTACTGGCATTAGGTGAAAGCTTAGATTTTGATTTTTCAGAATTCGAAGATTTGGGAACAGTTCATAAAGACACAAGCTACATGCAGAAACATATTGATGATGTTTTAGCGTTGGATCTGGTAGATGTAGAAGCTGTTAAAAATGCAAATTTCAAAATTGCAGTGGATGCCGTTAATAGCACAGGAGGTTTGTTCATTCCTGCTTTGTTAGAAGCACTAGGAGTAGAAACAATTTATAAAATTCATTGTGAGCCTGATGGTAAATTTCAACATAACCCGGAACCGCTAAAAGAAAATCTTACAGATCTTTCTAAGGCAGTATTGGAAAATGGAGCTGATTTAGGTATTGCAGTAGATCCTGATGTTGACCGTTTGGTTTTCATGATGGAAGATGGTGATTTATTTGGTGAAGAATATACCTTGGTAGCAGTATCAGATTATATTTTGCAACATACAAAAGGAAATACAGTTTCTAATTTATCTTCAACAAGAGCATTGCGCGATGTAACTGTTAAACATGGAGGTCAATATTTTGCGGCCGCAGTTGGTGAAGTGAATGTAGTGACAAAAATGAAAGAAGTTAATGCCGTTATCGGTGGTGAGGGTAATGGCGGTGTAATTTACCCGGCATCACACTACGGTCGCGATTCACTGGTTGGTGTAGCCATATTTTTAACACATTTAGCAAAGTTGGGTAAAAAGGTATCTGCATATAGAGCCGAATTGCCACAATATTTTATGTCTAAGAATAAAATCACATTAACTCCAGAATTGGACATTGATGATCTTTTAGCAAAAATGGAAGCAAAATATAAGCATGAAGAGCATTCAACTATTGATGGATTGAAGATTGATTTTGAAAATGAGTGGGTTCACTTACGCAAATCAAATACAGAGCCGATTATTCGTATCTATTCTGAAGGTCCTACAGCTGAAGCCGCAGAAGCAATTGCACAAAAAATAATAGCTGAGATCGAAGAAATTATTAAGTAATCACTAGCAAACTAGAGAGAGCCTAAATATTTAGGCTCTCTTTTTTATTGATTTTAGAGTACGTTATTTTAGAAAATCTTTCAGATCTAAATTACTACCATAAAGTGCCAATATGTCTCCCTCTTGAATTACTGTTTTTGGGTTCGGTATTCCTTGAAGCACAGTGGCAACCATTCTATTTGTTCCGAAAATATTTCTTTGCTCTGTCTTCTTCAAAATGGTAAGAACCAAAATATTGAACTTTTCTCTAAATCCAATCTCCAGTAGATTTTTCCCAACATATTTATTGGGTACAACTGCCTCTATAATGCTATAATTGTCATTCAGTTCAAAAGACTCTAATAACCCATTAAGACAAAGTTTTTTTGACCATCGTTCGGCAGTTTCTTGCTCCGGGTGTACAATTTCGTTTACACCAATAGCTAGTAGAACCTTTTCATGTAGCGAATTGATTGCCCTACTGATCAACCGTTTTACAAAGTGGTTTTTACATAAAGCAGTAGCCATAATGTTGGCACCTTCATTTTCACCTATTGCTACAATAACTGTATCTGTGTTTTTAAGCGGAAGACTCATAAATGCTGCCTCATCTGTAGCATCAATACATATAGTATGCGTAATCTTGTCTTTGAGCATATTTACTTTTTCCATACGGTTGTCCACGCCCATAACTTCATTTCCTTGAGCTGTTAATTTCTCAGCGAGGGAAGCCCCAAAACTACCTAGCCCTATTACGATAAATTTCATATTTTATATTATAGTCATTTCTTCCGTTGGATAACGGTAATTAGTAAATTTAATTTTTTTGAATAGTGATACCAATATTGACAGCATTGTTACCCGTCCAATAAACATGATGATGATAATAACCAATTTACTCCCTGTACTGAGGTCTTCAGTAATACCGAGTGTTAAACCTACTGTACTGTAAGCAGAAAAACATTCAAATGCAATATCAAGTAAACTCATTTTTGGGTCAAAAGTTGTTATTAAAAATACGCCCAAGCCAATGACCAATAAAGATAACGTCATTGCGGCAAATGCTCTTCGGATAGTACGTTCAGAGATTTCGCGTTTAAAAACCTCTATATGTTCTTTTCCTTTCGCAAGTGAAATAAAGTTAAAAATAGCCAATGAAAAAGTGCTCGTCTTGATACCACCACCTGTTGAATTTGGTGAGGCTCCGATCCACATTAACAAGATGATCAGTATAGTTGAAGAAAAGTGCAATTCATGAAAATTAATAGAATTATATCCCGCAGTTCGTGGAGTGGTAGCCGTAAAAAGAGCAGTAATGAATTTGCCTATTCCTTCATGTGAAGCAAGGGTATTATGATACTCCTTGAAAAAAAGTATAATTGTTGCAATAACAATAAGGGAAAATGTGGTGATCAGGTTAACTTTACTATTAATACTGAGAACTCGGGCTGTATAGTTATCCTGTTTTCTTTTTGTCAGCCGCATCATCAATCTATTTGCTATATGTTTAAAGTATTTAAGCACATTGATCACTATCGGAAACCCTAGTCCTCCAAAAACAAATAATAATATGATGATCAACTGTAAATTATAATTATTTACATAAGTTTCTTCCATCAGTCCATTTGGCAGTGTTGAAAAACCAGCATTACAAAAAGAAGAGATCGCATGAAAGACTGCGAAAAATATTCGTTCTTCCCAATTGGGGATTAATTTAGCATTAAGTGATAAGTAGATCATCAATGCACCAAATGCTTCTACGATCAATGTAATGAGTAAAATGCGCTTTAACATGATAAAAACTTCACCTACTTTTTCCGCATTCATATAATCTTTAGTTGCCAGCTGGTGTTCATAACTGGAGCCCCCCTTAAAGAAATAGCTAAAGTAACTCGAAAAGGTTAATATACCAAGACCACCGGCTTGAATAAGTATCATGATTACCGTCTGACCAAATAAAGTAAAATGAGTATTTGTGTTTACAACAACCAAACCCGTTACGCATACAGCACTCGTTGATGTAAATAATGCATCAACAATCGAGAGGTCTTTATTTAAAGAGATAGGTAGTTGAAGTAATATTGTTCCTAACAATATCAATAACATAAAACTAAGAATAAATAGTTGTGTTGGACTTATTGAGGATCTATTAAACTGTAAATACTTCATTTCATAAATTTGGTGAAAATGCTGAGCAAATTTAAAAAAATTAGGCTAAATGCATATTATTTTCTGTTTAATAAAAAAATCAAGTTGGATAATTTTTTATTAAATAGTATTGTTATTTTAAATATCTCTAATGTTTAGATATTGTAGTATCTTGTCATCGTCTAGATCTATTTTTAGAATTTAGTCACAAACATAAAAAGATTATAATTTGAGCAAGCTAAATGATTTTTTAAATCTGCATCAGGGAGAGGATCAAAAGGAAAAAGTATTAGAGAATGTGATCGCCAATATTTCATTTCGCGGCGCGAATTTATGGATATTAGCTTGTGCTATTGTAATTGCCTCTGTGGGCTTGAATGTCAATTCCACTGCTGTTATTATAGGTGCTATGTTAATATCGCCACTTATGGGACCTATAGTCGGAGCCGGTTTTGCTTTAGGAACTTACGATTTTGGATTATTAAAAAAATCTCTAAAAAATCTCTTGATTGCCACACTGGTCAGTTTATTTGTTTCCTTTTTATATTTTTCACTAAGTCCTTTTAAAGAGGCCCAATCGGAATTATTAGCCCGAACATCACCAAATATATATGATGTGCTGATCGCATTTTTTGGAGGTATGGTTGGTGTGATAGCCATCACTCGAGTGGAGAAGGGTAATCCCATCCCTGGTGTAGCTATAGCTACGGCATTAATGCCGCCGCTCTGCACCGCAGGTTATGGCTTAGCCATTGGAAGCCTGTCTTATTTCGGAGGTGCTATGTATCTCTATATGATCAATTGCTTCTTTATTTGTATATCGACTTTTCTTATTGTCAAATTTTTGAAATACCCAAGCGTAAGCTTTTTAAATGAAGGAAAGAAAAAGCGCATCACAAGGACGATTACTCTATTAATTCTAGTGATGATTGTACCGAGTTTTTATTTAGCATATGCTTTACTGCAGGAGAAAAAATTCACGCAGCAAGTGAATAAGTTTATTCAAAATGAACTTGTACAAAATGGGTATACTCTGATTTACGAAAAAACTAAGTTTAATCAAAACCCTAAAAAAATCGAATTAGCTTTTTTGGATAAGAAATTTTCAAAATCTGAGTTGATTGATTTGAAAAGTAAACTCTTGCTATATAATATCGATAATACAGAATTGTTTATTCGTCAGGATAGTACTGATTTAAAGCGGGATATCTTGGCAGAAATCAGTAGACGTTCAGAAAATGTGTCTGAAAAAGATATTGCTATTCAAAATCTTCGAAAGGAACTGATCACATATAAGTTTGATGATCAGGAGTTAATTAAAGAAATTACAACATTATTTCCAACGCTAACACCTTTTTCTATAGGAAAGCAATTAACAGTAAACACAGTAGATAGTACCAAGATGGAAACGGTTTTGTTCTACAGTGGGAAAGAAAAAATGGACAATAAAGAACTTTCTAAGCTGAGAGATTGGTTGAATATTAAGCTTGCTGGATCTGATATCAAGATTTTGAAAGGTGAATAGCAAAAAACGGAATGGTTAAGAATTAATTTAAACCATTCCGTTTTTTGCTATTTGTAATAGAATTCGAAGTATTTCTATCAATAACGTTCGGATTAAAATAATTGATATTCTTCTTTTCTCAATCTGTTAGTTATTTAGCAGATTGATTATACATATTAACCTTGATCTTTTAAATTACTACCTATGAATATTGCATTTTTCTCATCAGATGATAGGGATAAAAATCGTTCATACTGTTTCAGTACATCACTAATGATTTCATTTTTAGTAAAATACTGAATGTCATACCCCTCGCGTTCGTCACCAAAATAAGTCATGGGTACATGTGTTTTCATTGTACCAATATCGGGTGCGTTTTCTTCCTTACGTAAAAAGTCTGATATTTTTTCGAGTTGACTTTTTACGCCATATCGAAAATCAGTCATAGCATCGTGCTTGATTTCGATTTCAACAGATGATGGGCTTTCAGATTTTAAATTTACAGTAGCAATTATCCCTTTAGATCCAAACTCTTCAGCAAGTTCCTGAAAAGCAGGAAACACTGTGTTTTTTAAGTATGCATCTGTTGTATTTCGATCTTTGTAGGACAGAATACGTCCTAAGCGCTCTTTCCAATATTCACCTGACCAATTGTTTGTGGAGTGTGAAAATTCACGTGCATGATATTCAGTGTCTATGGTGAGTGCTTGCATGAGACAGTAACAAAACAATAACATAATAATAGAAAAGGGAAGTGCTGTGATCAAAGTCATTGTTTGCAAAGATTTTAGTCCCCCAGCATTTAAAAGTACCAAAGCAAGTATGGCCAATAACACTCCCCAGAATATAAATTGCCATTTAGGCGATTTTGAGGCATTGTTTGTAGAAATACTGTTCATCACATATATTCCAGAATCGGCTGATGTTACAAAGAAGATGAAAATTATAAAAATGGAAAGTATATTTGTTAGCTGTTGTAGCGGGAAGAATTCAAAAAATTTGAAAAGAAGTACATCAGTATTAGCAACTATGGCGCTAAGAGCACCATGAGCTTGGTGTTGATCCATCCATATGGCACTATTCCCGAATATAGTCATCCACATAAAGTTAAATACTGAAGGTATGATGAGCACAGCACTGATAAATTCCCTTATTGTCCTTCCTTTGGATATTTTAGCAATAAATAAACCTACATATGGAGACCAGGAGATCCACCAGGCCCAATAGAGTATAGTCCAGTTGAAGAACCATTGCTGACGCTCGGGTTCATGTGCATGGGTATTAAATGTGAGATGAAAAAAGGCATTGATATATTCACCTAAACCTTCAGAAAATGTTCCCAACAAAAAAGTAGTCGGACCTAAAATAAGAACAAATAACATCAGGGCCAATGCCGCTATTATGTTAATTTGACTTAATATTTTAACACCTTTTGTTACTCCAGATGTAGCCGAAAGAATGGCGATGGTCATGATGACGATGACGATGATAACCTGATACATAAAATTACTTTCTGGAATTATTCCCAGATGTACTAAGCCGGCACTGAGCTGCACCACACCAAAACCCAATGTGGTTGTAATACCAAAGAAAGTGCTGCACAAAGCAAACATATCAACAATATCGCCAGCGCGACCTTGTATTTTGTCTTTTAGTATCGGATAAAAACAACTTCTTAATGATAAGGGTAGTTTATACCGATACGTGAAATAAGCGAGTGAAAGTCCTACGACGCCATATATTGCCCAGGCATGTATACCCCAATGGAAAAATGTGTATAATTGAGCGTCTTTAGCACGTGCAGTGGACGTTAGTCCAGCTACCGAGGGATCTGTGTAGTGGGACATCGGTTCAGCGACACTGAAGTACATTAGTCCAATACCCATTCCTGCCGCAAATAACATGGATATCCATGAGAAAAAAGAGAACTCAGGTTTCGTGTCATTGGCACCTAATCTTATGCTTCCATATTTACTGAATATTAGAAAAAGTAGGAAGAGTACAAAAATAGTCACAACCATGACATAGAGCCAGTTCATATTTTCAAATAAAAAAGTTTTTAGGATATTCAGGTAGTAATTTGCTCTCACCGGAAAAAAGCAAGATAAAAAAGTAATACCAAATATAAAGATGAGACTGGGGAAAATAATACCAGAAACAAAGCTGCTCTTTAGCTTTATGAGATTAGTTAATTTCATAAAAGTTTAATTTTAAGATTCATCGCTATAGGATTATGTATTTGAAATAAAATGTTTTTAAATCGTCTTTTTTTTTAATATTAAGTGCTATTAGTAGGGCATTTCTTCTTATTAAGAAATCATAATACTAGAACGGAATCACTCCAAATATGTTTTCATTCTTTTTCAGAATTTATAAAATTGATCTTTTGCGAAGCAGAATTTTTTTAAAAATAGATATCACAAACGAATTGAATATTTTTTAGCTCCCAGATTAAAGAAATGCTATCGTATATTCCAGTGCTTTAACATTGATGGCACATGTTGGTGATTTAGATGCGTCCGAATATCATCAGATGCAGGCAGTTCAAATACTTCTAGGTCAAAAGATTTAATAGCCGCAAATAAATGATCAAAAATATCAGACATCGTATCCTCAAAAAATGACCATTGTGTTCCTTTAGTAAACATATACAATTCCAAAGGAAGTCCATATTCATTTGGCGCCAGCTGACGCACTAATAGGGTTAGATCCTGGTGAATATCTGGATTTTGTATTGCATAGGCTTTAATATATGCCCTGAATAAACCAATATTTGTCATTCTTCTCCCATTTACAAGAACTTTGGGATCAATTTTGTTTTTTGTATTATATTCTTTTATTTCTCTTTCTCTTTTTTCAATAAAAGGTGTTAAAAGTGCAATTTTTTTAAGTTCCTGAATTTCTTCATCGCTGAGATACCTAATGGTGGATATTTTGATATAAATAGATCTTTTAATTCTTCTTCCTCCGCTTTCTTGCATACCTCTATAGTTTTTGAAGGAATCGCTCAGCAAGGTATATGTCGGTATGGTAACAATTGTCTTATCCCAGTTCTGCACGCGTACATTGTTTAGATTTATTTGGAGTATATCCCCATCAACACCATATTTAGGCATTTCTATCCAATCTCCAACACGTACCGAATCATTAGCAGAGACCTGTATACTTGCTACAAAACCAAGAATGGTATCCTTAAATACCAGCATCAAAATAGCAGAGGCAGCTCCTAGTGAAACAAGAAATGACCACGGAGAATTTCCTGTAAGTACAGAAACAATAAGAGTCCCAACTAAAAATATCAAAAATATCTGTAGCACCTGAATGTAACTGTCAACAGGTTTATCTATAAAACCTTTAGATGAACGAAGTATATCTCTTACAGTTTTTAACAGCGCATTAGCCACACCATAGATTGCGAAGATCATCAAAATACCAAGAAGTTTCGTTAGTATGTCAATAAAAGATGGGAAGCCTATAAAGATGTTGGGTAGAAATTGCTGCGCAATTGCGATCAATATAAAACGGCTTAAGTGAATCTGAACTTTATTTTGAAGTAATTTATCATCCCAATTAGTTTTACTTTTTTTAATAAGCCGCGTAACGATTGAATTGAAAAAGAAACGTAGAAAATAATCTAATAACAGTAAGAAGATAAAGGTTACAATAATGAGAAAAGTGGCACTTAAAATATGTGCTGTCTTGTCGTGTAATCCTATTGTTTCAGCAAGGTTAAATGTCCAGTGGTAGATTGAACTTGTTGTCTGTCCGTGAATGTTAATACTATTTGATTTTTGCATATTAACAAACAAATGTACAAAAAAATAAATAGAAGGATTTTTGAGCTCTTCTAAAAAATCTCATTTTTTAGGTAAAAGTGGAATAAATGAGTATGCAGATTTTGTTATGATGACAGATTCGATCGTAGGACGCGTTATGGCCGAATTGAAGAAACAAGGGATTGAGAAGAACACACTCATCATTTTTACGAGTGATAATGGTTTTGCTCCAGCGGCAGGTTTAAAAGAATTGGAAAATTTTGGATATCATCCAAGTTATCAATACAGAGGAACCAAATACGATATATTTGAGGGCGGACATCGAGTTCCTTTCATTATGAAGTGGCCAGCAGTTATAACAGGTCGCAGCATAAGAAATCAAACCATTAGTCTTGCCGATTTTATGGCGACATGTGCAGAGATAGTCGGTACACCATTGCAGGATAACGAAGGCGAAGATAGTTACAGTATGTACCCTTTGATGAAAGAAGTGTCCCAAGGTGAATATAAAAGAAAGGATATTATTCATCACTCTGGAGAGGGTATTTTTTCAATCAGAAAGGGTAGATGGAAAATGGTTTTTGGAGCAGGTTCCGGTGGATGGAGTTATCCAACAACAAAAGATTTAATAAAACAAAATTTACCCCAAATACAATTATATGATTTAGATAGAGACATTTCAGAAACACATAATGTTGTGGATTTATATCCTTTGGTGGTTAAAGAACTGACCGCTTTGATGGGTAAATATATTGATGAGGGGAGAACCACTTCAGGAAGTTTACAGGCGAATGATGTCCCTGTTCAACTGACTAAGTAAAATATGATCTTACTTTTCGTACTCTCTAAGGTGAGTTAAATCGAATAGAGAGTCTTTTATTACATTTCCCAAGAAGACACTAATCACCAACTTTATAATATTGGTAATATTATTATTTATTCTCCTATTAAAGATGATGACATGTGAAAAATGTGTTTTTTGAGATAATAACTTTTTACGAGTTTAACGAAGGATAATAATGATACAAACAAATTTAAAATAAATTGGTATCTCTAAATAAGATGTTTTTATTGATATTTTGTTAATTATTTTTTTACAATAATGCCAAAATTAAAGTAATTTCTATACTTTAGTTGTATAAACCATTATGTTATGATTGATAAAAAAGTTTTTGTGTGCGACGATAATCAAAGCATAGTTGAAATCATAGAGAATGTGCTGCTTGACTTTTCTGATATAGAAGTAATAACTGAGACCGACAGTTTACATGCAATACTAAATATGGAACAAGAAAAACCTGACATTGGACTTGCAAATAAAATCGGCAGTACTAGTTAAGCAGTTTTTTTAAGATTTTGTTTTTTGTTATTGAATTGCTCTATGGTAAGGTTTCCTAGTGCAGAATGTCGACGCTGTCTATTGTAC
>NZ_CP066166.1:0-237074 GCF_016132525.1 Sphingobacterium sp. UDSM-2020 | reverse complement strand
GCTTCATCTTTGAAGCGTTCAAAGTCGAATGGGGTCTTTTCTTTCATGACCATGTCGTTTGAATAATTAAATATAAAAAATCTTATTAAATTATTCCCTTGACACAGTTCACGTTACAATCTCATAGTCGCAGGTGAACTTATAGATTCTTTTAATCCTCCACGTGAAGATTTCCTACTGTCATCCGATTAAAATACGCTGATGCTTTTAGTTAACTCTTATCCATAATATGTTTTTAACTTAGAAGGTTATTTATAATGGTCTTTTAGTTTTTATTTTATAGGGATATTTAACAATTTCATAATCAAACTAGTGTGTTTAATATGGAGTTATTGATTAAGGTCGTTTTGTATCGCTCTAAAGGATCTCTGTGTCAATGAGTAAGTAGGAATGAAATTATAAGATCCTTATTTTACTTAATAAACAGTGCGTTAAGAAGAATATATCATGTGTTCTTTTAAATTCTAACTTCTTTACATTTCTTATTTAAGGTTTTCGGCCAATAAATGTGCCATTTCCCATTAAAAAATCTATTGCTTTTTCAACATTCCTATTAATACTGTCTTGAGTTTTTAAAAGTGAAATGTATTTTGTAATTTCTAATTTTAGGGATGGTGTAAGCTCATTGAATCTTTTTGCTGCAACCGAGTTATTTTGCAGGGCATGCATCAATTGAGGGTGGGGATTTATGATTCTTGGTGTTGTATCGATCTGTATCGTAATTTGTAGGAGTTCACCAATTCTTTGAGGTGAATTTTTTAACATTTTTGTGTTTATGTAAAGACGCCATTCTCCTTTATACCTTAACAATGTCTGTGTGTAATCGATGTTATTTACACGGCCCTTTACCGGAATTTTTCCTTTTTCTTTTTTTGCTCTTTTCAAGATTTCAGATAAAACTTCCTGGGGCAGATACACGAAGGGATTAATTCCGATGATCTCTAATTTAGCTTCAAATGAAAGCAATTCTTTATTTTCATTAGTCATGATTTATCATAAATTATAACGAAACAACAAAAATATAACCCTTTATTTACGCTTTAATCTAGATTCTTCTAAATCTAGTGTATATTCCAAATCTTTAATAATACTACTGTCGTAATGTTTTTCCTGTCGTAATTTGTACAATCCATTTCTTCTAACCGCAACTATCTCTAACATGATCTTATTGTAAAGACTTCTTACAGCAGTCAATTGAGCTCGCCTATCTTCCTGCTTAGCATTTTCAGATACCGTAATACTTCTGATTAATTGCTCTCTGATTCTTGCTATAGTTTCATATTCTTGCATTTCTTTACTGTAATTGCTATCCAGATAAGCAATCGAGTCTTTTGCTAATTGCACGCGAATTTCATCAATCTGATTTTCGAGTGGTTCTTCTAAATCAATTTCATCCATCTTGATTATTTTTATGAGAATAGGAAGGGTCAATCCTTGAAAAACTAATGTAATTAGGATAACAACGAAGGTGATAAAAAGAATTAAATTACGGTGGGGAAAAGGATCTCCATTATTTAAAGTTAATGGTATCGCTAATGCAGATGCAAGAGAAACTACGCCCCTCATGCCTGCCCAACCTACTACAAGCGGTAATTTCCAGCCTGGACTTTTCTCTTTTGTTCTGATCTTTTTAGATAGGATCCGAGGTAAATATTCTGAAAGATATACCAGAACAATCCGTAATACAATAACAATAGCACTTATAATAAGGGCGTAATTTATGGCTTCTTCTTGTGAATATTGGCCAAGTCCTGCTACAATAACGGGTAACTCTAAACCAATTAAAATAAATACGAAGCCGTTGAGTAAGAAACCTAGGGTAGCCCAGACTTCTTTTGTTTGTATGCGTGTATGATAATTTAAATAATCGCCAGAACGGAATGATAAAAATAATCCACCACTCACAACAGCAAGCACGCCCGACCAATGAAAATGCTCCGCAACAAGATACATGATGTATGGGGCGATTAATGTGATCGGAGTCGAAATGCTTGAAGATTTTGCAACATAGCGTAAAAATAAATACAATATATGTGCTACTGCTAAGCCTACGACAACACCCATAATCGATAATACGACAAATTCCGAAGCCGCCTTTTGAAATACAAATTGACCAGTAAGGATCACAGCTATGGCAAACCTAAATACGGTCAGAGAGGCTGCATCGTTGACCAAGCTTTCTCCCTCTAACAATGTTAACCCCCGCTTAGGAATCTGCACACCTTTTAATACTGATGTAGCTGCAACAGCATCGGGTGGAGAAATAATACCGCCCAATAAAAATCCAAGTGCCAAAGTAAACCCCGGAATAATATTAACGGAGAAGTAGGCGATAGCAATCGATGTAAAAAACACTAAACCAAAGCCTAAGCTCATAATGGATCTGCGCCATTTCTTCAAACTGTCCCAATTGGTGTACCAGGCAGCTTCAAATAGCAGTGGAGGTAAAAATACTAAAAAAACCAAATCAGGATTAATACTGATCACGGGCATACCTGGAATTAGAGAGATGCCTAGACCCCCAATAACCAATAAAATGGGATAAGAAATTTTGATCCTTTGACTTACTACAAATAGCATCGCCATAACAAAAAATAACGATAAAACTAATAAGACATTCTCTTCTACCATAAGTTCTTTTTAATAATTCTTAATGCGCAATTGTATCCACGTCATAAAGGTAAAACATTTCATTTTATTGTATCTATTTAGACGCTTAAAAATAAACGGTAAACATTTTTTTATAACAGCGGGAATTAGATTCCTCTCTTAATGATTTATTTGGCCCTGTTGCCCATCTAAAGTCCTGAATGCTCCTGAAAATGAGTTTCGCTGATTCGCTGTTTTAATTCGTTTTATTTAGGTAGATTAATTTTGGCCAATTAATAGACTATTGTTTTTGAAACATTTCATAATTAAATTTCAAAACATTTAAATTCCATAGGGTTAGCGTTTGTTTTGCAGTCAATTGTTTATCAGTTTCGTTTATGATTAATTCATCACGAAAAGAACGGATATATTTTGACCAATGCTGACCTTTAGCATCTTTTAGCAAAAAATAAAAGCCTGCATCACCAAACTTTTGACCCGACGAATTTAATATTAATTCGCCATTTACCCCAACTTTTGGTGTCATAATAACGGTGGCATTACCATGAGGCAGTGGGAATACAGCTTTTATACATGACGTGCCACACGGCAATTGACAGATTCCATATGCTCCAGAGTATATTCCTTCGTCAGTTGAGGTAATTGTTCTGAGCCAGAAAACATATTTAATTTGGTTAGTTTTGGCATCTAAAAGTCTGACTATTTCGCTCGAAATAGATTCAGGACTTTGAATATCATAATTTGGAATATTTAATTGATTTAATCGAGCGCTGAATAATTTTTTCAATAATAATCCGAAAACTTTAAAAAAGGAATTCCACTTTACTGAAAAATTTAGCTCATATCGTGTTGTTTGTTCATAAAAATCAATGACTTTAGGTGATAATCTGGCGTATTCATGAGGAGACAAAAGAAGTTGGCTCATAACAGGTATCAATCCATATATTTCAGAGGTAGTATCAATTATTAAATTTTCAAGTTTAGCAAGTTGATCAATATAATTCTTATCAATTACTTTCAAATTACCAAATGGTCCCATTAACCAATTATCATTTTTGATGTCAATTTTTCTACCAAAAAAAATTACCCATTGTTGTGTAACCCAATCTTGAATCTTTTGCATTGGGTGTGCTAAACTCATTTTGATCATAGGTGAGGTATTAGGTGAGTACGCCCATTCCATTCACCAAATTCAGATAAGGGCTTAAATCGCAAAGTTGTAAATTCAAAGTGAAAATCTTTGATGTTTCTTTCCTTCATTGCATTGACATGTCTTTTCGGAGCATGTACATTACTATGTCCTAAAACCATATCAGTCATTTCTTTTTGGGATCTCCAAATTGAAAATGTAGAAACAGTTCTCGGGTGTCTTATTGATGCCAAAGAAAAGGAAGTGCCGGGATGATCACGGACCAGTTTTTCTACAGGTCTACCCCAGCGTATAAATCTTGGAATTTCAAATAATTTCATACGAGCTAAGGTTACTGCTACAACGGGGCTATCCAGAGGTTCGTATTCAATTGTTAATTCCGGAATCTGGAATTCAGTTATTTTTCCCCATTGCCTCAGAAAAATTAATCGTGTGTGCCATCCTGTCGACAACACTTGCCCAAATTTGTTTTCGATTAAGAATTGGTCAACCGATGCTTCATCGTTCCACTGTGCGAATACAGCAACCTGTTTAGAAAAAAGCCGAGAAGGAGAGGTTATGGCTGAGCCTAATGTCATTGCTGTCATACATTCCATATGAATTAATCCCGAATTTTGAAATGGCTTTGGTGGGAATAAAATGGCTTTTAAAGCCCATAAATAAGATGTCTTTACTAGATGGTATGTAAATATGCTCATATCCAAAAATAAGTTTAATTTATCATATTCCTGATGAGTATATATGTATTAGAGAAGATACTAAAAACCTTTCTCGCTGTCTATGTTTGGGTCATCTTCTGTAAGAACTAAGTTAGCGTTCATAAATAAATTGTAGCTAAGAATCGATAGGAAAATCAAAAAGGATTTAACCGTTCGAATTCAACATTGTTCCAGTAATTTTTTAGTAATTTAGTCGTAACCAAAGCAAAAAAAATCATAAACGGACATAAGCAATAATTTTTGAATGAGTGTGTTTTTTAACAAATCTTAAATGGAAACAGAAAATAACTATATTGAAATAAATAAGCATTCATGGAATAATAGAACTGATACACACTTAAAATCAGAGTTCTACAATCTTGAAGGATTTTTAAAAGGAGCAAGCTCACTCAATCCCATAGAATTAGAAATACTCGGAGATATTAAAGGGAAAAGTATTTTACATTTACAATGTCATTTTGGCCAGGACTCCATTTCATTGAGCAGACTTGGAGCGGAAGTCACAGGTGTTGATTTATCGGACAAAGCTATTGAAAGTGCAAAAAGAATTGCTATAGAAACAAATTCAGATGCCCAGTTTATTTGTTGTGATTTGTATGATTTAGAAAACCATTTAGATAAACAGTTTGATATTGTTTTTACAAGTTATGGGACCATAACATGGTTACCTGATTTGGAGAGATGGGCAACAATAATTTCGAATTTTTTGAAATCAAATGGAAGATTAATTTTTGTTGAGTTCCATCCGGTTGTTTGGATGTTTGATGATAATTTTGATAAAATTGGTTATAATTATTTTAATGTGGCTCCAATTGTGGAAACAGAAAACGGAACTTATGCAGACAAAGGTGCCGCTATTTCTCAGTCTTATGTAACTTGGAATCATAGTATGAGTGAGGTTGTAGGCAGTCTGCTTAATCACGAAATGGAAGTAGTGGGTTTTCAAGAATACGATTATTCGCCTTATGATGTTTTCAATAACATGATTGAGTTTGAACCTAAAAAATACCGTATTAAGCATTTGGACAATAAAATACCGATGATTTATGCTATCGTCGCAACAAAGAAAAGTAAACTTTAACTAACCTTTCTCCGTTATTATTTTAATCTTTAGTTAAAAAAGAATAGTTCTCATATATTCTCTAAATGGAAATAGCGGGTCATTACTGTTTGAGAGTCTTGTTAAATTGTGATTATTTGCGGTAATTTCCGTTTGTAAAACCTAATTTATAATCTTTTAGGCTTTTTTCAATATTATAATATTTTAGCTCTTATTAGTCTTCGAATAGCAGTTGTCTGAACCTGTTAGGAACAACTGCTGTCCCCGGTAATGATTCATTCACTTATGTAATTTAAATTATACTTTTACGATCCCTTTATCAAGCATTTCTAACATTACGGGTGAAGCATTTTTAAATGTGGGTATCTGTTCTGTAAGACTTCCTGCATTTTTTTTATTGATTTTAAATGTTAGATCCATTTCGGTAGTGAAAAGTAAAGCAGTTATAAAAGGATTCTTAAGGTATGAACTTAAAACAGTAAAAGCTTCATCAAACGTGTGAAAGCTCTCAATTTCTTCTGTTTTGTATCGCAATGTTAAGGCAAGTTTATACCCTCCGGTTTCTAAAATATGAAGTCGGACATAAATATTTTTAAGTTCGGTATCTCCAATTGTTTTGGCTAAGGTAAGTTTTGCAAAAGTTCCTTGATTGATACTTAATTTTACTTGTTCATAAAATTCAACAAAAACAGTTTGATATGGCATCTTTATTTAAAATTAAACTACAAAATTACACTTAGTAGATGATAAGTAGCCTATTTTTTTTCAAAAAGACAATAAATTTAAAATTAGACTCTTAAATATAGTTCTCCAATTCAAAAATTAGGAACGTAAAAATGTTTAATTTGTGATAAGGTCATACGTTAAAATAAAATATTTCGTGTCGCTATTTCTATTAATAGTGGATCTTACTAATTCCCATATAAATAGTATATGATTGTTGATAGTACATTTCTCTTTTGTACGGATCTAAATCAGTGGTTTAGGCAAGCTAAAGCTATGACGAGACAAGCGAAAGTTACAAATGAAGCTAATGTCCTAATATTATTTCAAAACAACCAGGGCTTTTCAAAGGTAGCTCTCATTTTCTGTACTGATTCTTCCGATGCTTTTGAGATATCAAATAGTTCTATTTGATTATTTAATGGCACATTCCGTATAGCTGTAATGCCGAATACACCGATTATATAACTTATACATGAAATAAATATCAGAAAAAATTTAGGCGAATGAATATCGAAATATATGATCGAAGATATAACAAGTGAAAACAAAGTGCCAAAAAAACTAATGTAAAAAATTGGATTTAATACTTCTTTGTTAATACTTTGCATCGTTGTGAGGTATTCTTTGTTATTTAGTTTGGCAAGTCCCAGATTTACTGAAAATGTATATGCAAAAAAGAAGCCCGACATTAGACCAGAGAGGATAGTTGTCACTGCTAATAATTCTTGTGTTTTCATAAATGAGCTGAATTTGTTTAGAGGATGTGTTTCTTATTGTATTTTGATTTTGAGTAAGTTAAGTTTGAATATATCCATTATAATTTTATTTCAAAAATTGAACCGGCAATTTCATGTCATTTCCAACTTTGATCGGATGGAAAATTTGAGATTTGTCTCATCATAGCGTGATCTAATATCGAATCGGGATCTTTACTTCTGCAGTTATTATTTTGCGAGTTATTATCAATAATTAAAAAGGCCAACTTTCGTTAGCCCCTTTATGCTCTCAGTTTAAGAGTATAGTGATTTATTTGTTTCTCATCGTTCTTTTTTTAGTTACCCATAATTTGAAAAATAGCGAAGCTGACGTTAAGATAATGCTCTTAAACAAACTCTTTTCAATGGTTTTTTGCAGCTTTTAATTTCAATGTCATAGGGCTTATTGTCAGTAAATAATTTCTTTAAATATTTAGGTTAGAAATTAACGATTGTCTTAAAATAACTTCAAACCCAAAGTCAAATTCATTCAGGTATTACTATTTGCATTTTTACTTACGAAAGAAATATAAGACTGCAATTAATACCATTAATGTAGCGGAAAATAAAAATGCGACTTCAAGATTGAATTGATGAGCAATTAATCCTAAGATAGCAGGCCCCATAAGTTGACCTGCATACCCCATGGTTGTTATTGCTGGAATACTTACAGATGTAGGGACTGTCGATATTCTGCCAGCCTCACTAAAAAACAAGGGGACAAGATTTGCAGAACCTATTCCTAACAATAGAAAGCCGAAAAGAACGAAAGGCATCCAGATTGAATAAATAGCTATTATCAACCCTAGAGCTGCTAGTAGGCTACCGCCAATGACCATTGTTTTTGTATTTAATTTTTCAACCAAACGATCCCCCATTAATCGCATGCTAGCCATAGCAATAGAGAAAGTGGCATATCCAGCTCCGGTAAATTCGACATCAATATCTTTGATATCTTTTAAAAATACAGCACTCCAGTCTAGCATAGCGCCTTCTGAGAGAAAGCTGGCAAAACATAGTAGACCAAAAAAAAGTACCGTTCTATTAAAAATCAGTTTTTTTGAACTGTGTTCTAGCTGTTTTTCTGGTTTATGTATAATCTGAGATTTTTGTTCTGTAGCATGATCAAATAAATAGTTGAATTGACTAAGTACAATTAAACACAACAGGAGTGCTATTGAAATTGCTGCTATTTGAGGAATCAATCCCATTTTAATTAAAAATCCTAAACCAAGGGATCCAAATAGGCCTCCCAAACTGAAAAGACCATGTAATGAAGACATAATCGGACGATTATATTTGTTTTGAACTAGTATACCATGCGAATTCATCGCAACATCTATGGCGCCAATACTGGCACCAAAAATAAATATACACAATGCCATTAGTGAAGCTGATGAAATAATCAGTAATAGAGGTAGTGTAAGAGCAATGATTGCTGTTGTACATAGAATCACAATTTTATTGCCATAGCGTTTTGATAAAAGACCTGTTATTGGCATCATAATTACGGCACCCAAGCCAAGAAATAAAAGTAATAATCCTAATTCGGCCTCGTTAATATCCAATCTTTCCTTTACATATGGTACCATTGGTGCCCAGTTTGAAATTGCTAATCCACAGACTAAAAAAATGAATTGGGTTGCTCTTTTTGCTTTTTTTGTTTGATTTTCTATCATTATTATTTTTCTAAATGAATTTTCTAATACTTAATATTATTATGCAAACATATGCAAATTTATATAAATTTGCATATGTTTGCAAAACAATTAAACAATAATAAGATGAACATGAAAATTGAACACATTGGAATTTGGGTAGATGACTTGGAAAAAATGCGCAACTTTTACCTGACTTATTTCAACTTAGAATGTAGTGAGAAATATAAGAATTTAAAAAATGGCTTCACATCATATTTTCTTAAGTTTGGTACTTGCGTTACGCGCTTAGAACTTATGAACAGACCTGATATTGTAGATGAACCTTCAAAAAGAGGTTTTAGCAAAGGAATTGCGCATTTTGCTATTTCAATAGGGGGAACTGAGGCTGTTGATCTGTTGACAGAAAGGTTTCGAAATGATGGTTTTACAATTGCAAGTGAGCCGCGTATTACAGGTGACGGATATTATGAGAGTGTTGTGCTGGATCCGGAGGGGAATTATTTAGAAATTTCGGCTTAAAGATAGAAATAATGATAAAAGCTGTAATTTTTGATATCGGAGGTGTTCTTTTAGATTGGAATCCTCGGTATGTATATCGGGATATATTTTCTCAAAGTGATCAAATGGAGTGGTTCTTAGAAAATGTCTGTTCTACAGATTGGAATTTGCAACAAGATAAAGGAAGATCATTTGACGAAGGAATGTATAAGCTGAAAAAGCAGTATCCCCAATTTGAAAATGAAATCGATGTATTTTGGAAAAGATGGCCGGAGATGCTAAAAGGTGAAATTAATGGTACTATTGCTATTCTACAGGAGTTAAAAAAACACTATGAAGTCTATGCTTTAACGAACTGGTCTTCCGAAACGTTCCCATTGGTTAAAAATCGATTTGACTTTATTGCAGATTTTGATGGCATTGTTGTTTCTGGTGAAGAAGGGTTTATTAAACCAGATGAAAAGCTCTATAAAATTTTGTTGCAAAAATACAATTTACTGGCTACAGAATGCATTTTTATCGATGATAACATTGAAAATGTAAAGGCCTCAGTAAAGCTTGGATTTGCTGCCATACATTTTACAAATTCAATAGCATTAAAGTTGGAATTGCAAAAAGTGAGGATTCAGGGCTTTGTTTAAGTTTATAATATATTAATTGCAATTTTTTGCGAATTAAAATTTAAATGCATAATATTGCAAATCAAGTTGTATTAGAAATAATAGAAAATCCTGTAGGCAAATCTTTATATCAGTAAGTAGCTATGTTAAAAGAAAAACGATTTGAATTTATATTAAATCAACTAGAAAGTGAGGAGATGGTCAGCTATGAATCATTAGCAGAAAAGCTCGATGTTTCCGAAGATACTGTTAGAAGAGATATTGATCATTTGTATAAAATAGGCCTTTTATCTAAAGTGCGTGGTGGTGCAATTCAACGTTCTAAAAACCCGCTTACTTTCGAAGATCGAAACAGCTATTTAAAGAGAGAGAAGGATGTTATTGCTCTCAAGGCACAGCAGTTTATAAAAGAAGAAATGACTCTTTTTATGGATGGAGGCACAACAATATGTGCTATTGTTAATTACCTGCCTGCGGATATTCATCTTAGAATTATAACAAGCAATGCCATGCTTATTCCGATTCTAGAAAATTATCCCAATATTGAACTGATTTTGTTGGGCGGGAAATACCATAAACAAACAGCAAGCACGGTAGGCCAGACAACCTGTAATGAGGCAAGAAGTTACATTGCAGATCTTTATTTCATGGGTACATGTGGGGTTGATTCGAAATTTGGCATATCTGCTGTGGTTAAAGAAGATGCGGAGGTTAAATTGGCGATGCTGGCATCAGCGAAGAAAGTAGTAGCTCTTGCAAATCAGGATCGTTTAAGAGTTACAGAGTCTTTTAAAGTATGTGATGTAGAACAAATCGATGTGCTGATAACCAATTTAGCCACTACAGATAAGAGCTTAGACGAATTCAGGCAACAACCGATAACATTGGTTTAAAAATTAGAAATTAAAACTTATATATGAAACTTAAATTTTTAACCTGTTCACTTCTTTTTGTAGTGGCGGGGATGGGGTCCATTTTTAATACAGTACAGGCGCAGGAACAATTATTAAAAAAAGAAATTGGGTTACAGTTATATTCAGTTAGAAGTATGATTGGAAGTCATGTACAGCCAGATACGTATAATGCTGATTATTTCTCAGTTTTACAAAAACTTGCTAAAATGGGTTATACATCCGTTGAGTCTGCAGGATATAAGGACGGTATGTTTTATAATACCACACCGCAAGTATTCAAAAATAATGTGGAAAAAGCAGGCATGAAAGTTCTTTCTTCACATGCGTCAAGAACTTTAACCCAAGAGGAATTAGCTTCAGGCGATTTTTCCAAAGCCTTAACATGGTGGAAAGAGACTATCATTGCACACAAAGCAGCAGGAATTAAATATATCGTTACCCCATGGTTAGATTTACCAAAGACAATAAAAGATCTTGATACTGAATGTCAGTATCTCAATGAAATTGGTCAGCTTTGCCGTGAATATGGTATCAAGTACGGATATCATAATCATGCCCATGAGTTTGAAAAGGTAGAAGGAAAAGTGGTTATGCTTGATTACATGATTGAACATACTAAACCTGAAAATGTCTTTTTTGAAATGGATGTATATTGGACTATTATTGGAAAAGCAAGTCCTGTAGATTATTTTAAAAAATATCCTGGAAGATATGCTACTTTGCATATTAAAGATCACCGTGAGATTGGTCAGAGTGGTATGGTAGGTTTTGATGCGATATTTGCCAATACCGATATTGCAGGTGTTGAGAATATATTTGTTGAGCTTGAAGAGACAACTGCAGATCTAGAAGTTGGACTAAAACAAAGTATAGATTATTTACTTAAAGCGCCATTTGTAAAGAAAACATATCAAAAATAATTCTAGCTGTGATTATATCATAAATAAAGCCTTGTTTCAATAAAATGGAACAAGGCTTTGTCTTTCTTAAACAACCTAAAACTTAATTTTTCTATTAATGATTTACGATTAGTTAGTCTTCCATTTTGTAAGGATAGAGTTCTCAGTACAGCGTATCAATGCTGTTTTTTTGAGTTAAGATAATGCAAAAAAAATAGTACCCAATAGAACAAATCCTTAAAAGAGTATGTTTAGTGGGTACCGTACTTTATCAGTAAGAAAAGATAGAGGTATTTCTATAGTAAATTTAGCTTCTCTAGGGTGATACTCAAACACAAATATAATTTTTCACAAAATCTATTATTAGAAAACTCAGTAAATTAAAGGGTCATGATACCATTTTTGAAACGGATATTTTTTCATTTTAATAACAGTAATGAAAATTATTAAACAAAATAGGCTTAAATTATGTTCTTAGATTGAAATATAATAGTCGAAAAGTGTTGAATAATGCATTTATCTTAAAGAAGTTTGTCGATTATTAATCTATTGTCCCAATTTATGAGTTAGAAATCAAGTTTGAGAATTAGTGTTACAAAAGAAATAATAAATTTTATAATTATGAAAAAGTTCATTTTACAAATTTGCACCATAGTGCTTATTTTTTCCAGCTGTGCAACCAGCAGTATGATTACAGGGTCTTGGCGTGATCCCGCTGTCGATCTGAAGAAGTATAGTAGAATATTTGTGGCAGTTATGACAGATAATGTTCCTGCTCGTCAGAAAGTGGAAGATGAAATTGCTTCATCACTCACTTCACTCGGTTTAACGAGTGTAAAGAGTATTGATGTTTTTCCGCCTAATCTTGCAAGTATGGAACCCAAGCGTTCAGATCTAGCTATGCAGAAAGTAGCCGGAACAAATAGTGATGCCATATTGACCATTGCTTTAATTGATTCTAAGTCAGAATCCAGATACATTCCAAATGTTTCTGTTTATCCTGTGAACACTTTTGGCTATTATAGAACGTTTGGTGGTTATTATGATTTTTGGTACGGTAACCTTTATAACAATGGCTACTATACTACAGAGAAAACTTATTACATCGAAACAAATTTATACGATGTGAGCACAGGGAAACTCGTCTGGTCAACTCAATCTGAGAGTTATAATCCAGGTTCTTTGGATAGTTTTTTAGCGGGATATAAAAAGGCAATGGCCAAGCAGTTAAAGAAAGATAATTTAATCTCAAATTAGTACATCACAATATCACTCGTGGAAATGTTTAAATTATGAACATCTTACACGGGTAATTACTTATTTTATCAATAAATTTTCATCTGTTTGAAAATTTGATCAGCAGGTCATATTGGTATCGATGTACAAGGTTGTCCTGAACAGACACGATAGATTTCAAAATCTTTTAATTCCAGCAGAAATATTAAATATAAAGATGCAATTGAATAGAAAAATAATATGTAGAGGGGGATTTATGACCTTCTTATAGGGTCAATACTTTCATTAAAAAAACTAAGAATTCAACTCATTGGATGGTTAATTAATGATGTTAGATTGAAGGCCCTATTATGTTAACAAAAAATCCCAAAATCACATGATGAAAAATGTGTTTTGGGATTTTTTACATAATTTTAATATTGCTTTATTTTTTCTCGACAAAAGGAGAGGGCTTGCTCTCTTGGTTATCTTGATTAAAAGTTGCTACACTGTAAAAACCATTTTTAGAAATCAATTGATTGTTTTCTTTTGTTATCGCTACAACTTCTCCTGCTGTTTTTAAATTTTCGAAATAATAAACAACAGATTTTACATCTCCAGATATGGTCCATTTCAGTACACCGTCTTCAATTTTTACGTTTTGTGCTTCAGTGGGTAAAGCAGTCACCGCTCTGCCAACAAATGGGCGAACAGCAGGATATTTATATATTTCAGCCAATTTATCTGTTATCCCAATACGATTGTCTATCATATACTTTGCACTGTACATGGCATTGCCAACGACTTTTTTCCGAGTTTTCGTCAGGTCAATTTGTTTTTGCAATTCTGCGGTTGACTGAAAAGCAATTGGATTTGTTGCATCGCCAAACTTATAGAATCCGTGTCCTATGACCAGTGCCGCTTTGTAATTATACTGATGCCAAAAGCCTAGATTAGTTTTAAAGTCGTTAGTGGTATTTCCTATTTCCTGATAGAGCTGTGGAATAACAATATCAACCCACCCTTCTTGACACCATTTGGTTACATTTGCGTAGAGTGTATTCATATTATACGCATTACTTGGTGCAGGTGATACAGAAAACGCTACACCTGGTTTTGTCAAAACAATTACATCATAGACCGCTTTGATCGCTTTGTCTACATTGGTTCTTCTGAAATCACCAATCGTTTTCTCTCCGAGTCCGTATAAAGCAAAATCTTGTTCATCAGAAATCATTGTTCCAGCACTAGATGGGTCTGGATAAAAGTAATCATCAAAGTGAATTCCATCAACATCATATTTTGAAATGATCTCCTTGACAATATCCGATAAACGCTGGCGTACTTCGGGTAGTGCTGGATTATAGATCTGAATCTTTTCATGACTGATTACCCAGTCCGGATCAATAGTAGGATGTAGTGCAGGGTAGGGCTGTGCTGCACCAGCTCTCGTACCTATCCGGTAAGGGTTCATCCAGGCATGGAATTCAATATCCCGCGCATGCGCTTCGTCAATTAAAAATTTGAGTACATCGTAACCCGGATCTTTTCCTCTTGTTCCGGTGATAGCAGCGCTCCAGGGTTCGTATGCAGAATTGAAAAACGCATCTCCCATTCCTTTTACTTGAAAGTAAATGGTGTTGATATTTAGGGTTTTAAATTTATCGAGATAAGCAATATATTGGGCTTTTTGAGCATTCTCCGAGTAAACACTCTGAGGCCAGTCCAGGCCCCAGGCTGTCGTCATCCAGACGGCTCTCATTTCTTTCCGGGGAAATAGCGGGCCTTCCTCAATAGGGGGATCTATCGGTTCAGCCGTTATGTCTGAATCTTTGGAACAGCTAAACAGCAATGCTGTAAAGCACAGCAGTAGGATAGCGTATGTAGCATTTCTTTTCATCATCATTTAATAGATTATATTGGAATTTAAAATTATCAATTAATGCGAACCGACACCTAAACAGAATCGATTCGCAGTCCCTTTTAAACTAATCTTCAAGTTCTTTTTTCGGTACTTCTACAATTACAAAGCCTGCATCACTGGCCGCAGTGTAGATTAGTAAAGATTTATCCTTACCCGCTTCATCTTTCAGTACGGACCAACCTGTTTGTGTAGCAGGAGAAGTATTAACAGGCCCCAGTAAAGGATAATCGTAGATGGGCTTTCGATCAGATTGTTCGAAAGCAGTCAGTGCATCCACAATATTGTTTCCTTTTGTGATATTATACAAGGAGAGGGCAGTGGGTTCAGAACCTGTACGTGCAGCTGTGGTTGTAAGTAAATATCTTTCGCCATTAAATTCAACTACTCTGCTGTCTGAGCTTCTGACCGGAATTGCGGTACGGGACAGGGTATACGAAACAGAACCACCGCTGTTTACGGCCATGATAGGTGCATCGTGACCGGTAAATAGATAATCATCAGTTTCACCGATCTGATTAAATGAACTCCATGATCCGACATTGACAGCGGCAGTAATGACAAACGGATCGCCAACAGTGGTGTAATTGGAAACTTTCAATCTTAATACTTTAGTGCCCGCATTGTCCCCAAGAAAAATATACCCATTACCGTTCTTGTCCAGGTTAACCGACATATTGTCACCATGACGAACACCGGCACCGGTTATTTTACTGACATCAATATTTGCTACCGTTTGAGGTGGTACGGAAGGATCTGTCCAATGGTAGATCTTTATAGGACTTGCAGCACTGGCACCTGATAGATTTGCAATGTAAGTATGGCCATTAACGATATCGCCGACGTTAACGGTGAAAGTACCCAGAGCCACTCCTGTCATATTCAAGGGTATTCTGTTGATGACATTTTTTTTAAGGTCACTTACTTTTAATAAATGAGAGCCGGCCGCATGCCTGGAGACAATTAGCACATGCTCACCGTCAAAACCAGTTCCCCGCGTAAAAGCACCTGTAAAAGTTTCATAAATCGGATTTCCCAGTTCATTGTTCGTGTAATCATAAACTGCTGATTTTGTAAAATCGGCACCATAAACGGGTATTTTTAAGCGTATTTTGACCAGATATTCCCGATACCTAGGACTATTGGTTATTTTAATAACTACTGTACTTTCACTTTCACCTTCTTTGAATGGAATGGCATAAGTGTCCTGCTCTAAAATAGCGCCATCCGATGTCCCTGCTTCAAATTTAATAGCAGACAAGTCTGTTTCTGGATCAATCCGTGGAAATGAAACGGTTTTAGAAGCTTCATTTACGACTCCCTCTATAATTTCATTACCTGCTTTTCCAGCATTTACAATCTTTATCGATTTTAAAACAGTGATTTTATCCGATTCAACATTTACAGGGAAATCATCTTTACATGAATATAAGGTGCTCAGGGAAGCGCAACAGATACATATTGCACAGAATCCTATTTTTGAAATATTATATATATCTTTCATCTCTTTTTTTTATAAACTACAAGTAAAATCCATCTTAATTCTGAGGCCAACCTTCGGTTTGTTTCAATACATAGCCCTTTGCAGCATATTCATCTATCTGAACGCGTCCAATAGGGGCTAAATAGGGGTTAATATTAGACAAATTTAGAAATGGTTGCCTGCCACTGTTCAGGGTGTAACGATAAAAACCGGTCATCTTTGCACTGCTTGATGCATCAGAAGAATTAAATACCACCACTTGACCGTCCAATTTAACGACAGAAATACCAGCTTTGATTTCTGCAGGTGCTTCTTGAGGAAAATTAACCCATCCACCCGAAAGAAGATCTTTGTTCAGATCTGTGTCCATATATTCTAATTTTGACCAGCGTTTTAGATCTGATAAACGGGATTCTTCGAATGTCAGTTCCATTCTACGTTCCCTTCTAATTTCCCATAGCAGGCTTGAAACCTGAACGTCTCGAGAAGGATCGACAGGTAAACTGGTCAGTTGTAAACGAGCAGTTTTCTTTACACCTCTTGATTCAGCTTCGGTGGCTAAAGGTCGGTTTCTCAGTTTATTAATGGATCTGTCAATATCAGATTGGTCCACTGCTACACCTCCCAACGATGCCAGCTCAGCTTTTGTTTCAATCCAATTCAACAAAACCTCAGCATAGCGAAGGACTGGAGCGTCAGTAACATTATTTGATCCCGAATAATCAATGCCAGGGGCACCGCCAGTGGCTACAGTTGCTTGTACCGGACGGGGCAAAAACTTTGTTATATACAGAAATGATGCTTTGTTTTTTATAGTATTTTTATAATGAAAGGTCGCTTCAAATCGAGAATCCCGTTTGGCGATTAAACTGTCCAATGAGAAATTGGTGGCATTTTTTTCAGCCGATTGCTGCCATGGCAGACCATCTTTACTACAGACATATGATTTAATTAAAGAGGTTGTGGGACCGTAGGTAACCGACTCTGATAAATTATGGATAGAAACAATAGAATGTCTGATATTGACTGCAGCATCATAATGTCTGTATAAGATGACATCTTTATTTCCCTTCAGATCATTGGACGTAAAGATTGACCTATAATCTGTGACGATATCGTACCTTCCGCTTGAAATAACAAATTCTGCAGCTTCCAAGGCTAGTTCATAAAATTTCTTAGCACGATCCTGATTCTTATAGTAGTACTTTTGCCAGGAGCCCTCGGTTAGTGCTAGGCGGGAGATAAATCCGGCCACCACATAACGATTTACGAACTGATCACCATCATTCAATCGGACGTTTGCCAGAGCAAATTTTAGATCCTCATAAACGGCATCCATCACTTCATTTCTTGGTGTACGAGTTTTATATAGATTATCGAAGTCTACATCGCTAACGATGTCACCATAATAGGGAACATCGCCATACGTACCGACCAGCTCCGAGTAGCGCATTGCCCGGAAGAATTTCCCGATACCTTTCCAATGATTATAAGCTTCCATACTTAAAATTTTAGACATCCTATTTTCAATTCGATTGAGCATAATATTGACCGATCGAACGGTAGCGTAACTCCAGATCTGACTATTGGGCACTGACCGGGTAAAGTTGGATTGATTACCTTGAAACAGCACATCATCGCTAAATGTATAACCGGCGAGTAAAGCTCCAGCATTATCAAAGCCTACGCCATATCCGGTAAAGAAATCGGTATAATACTTATTCGCATATAAACGAACATTATCTTCCGAATTCCAGGCAGTTTCATCATTTTCATTGGTTAACTGAGGTCTATCCAGAAATTTTGCACATCCCGAAAAGGATAGCGTCAATATGATTAAAATAAAATTATAGTTGTTTTTCATGATGTTTTACGTTTTTTTATTACAAACCAATCTGAATGCCCATCGATGCGGATTTAAAGGAAGGATTTCCAGCTCCGGTACGTCCTAGATTATAATTTCCACCGGATTGCAGCATCGAGTTGCCCGAGATTGTTTCCGGATCGATCGGCAGGCCTTTTAAATTATCAAAAGTGAAAAAATTCTCCAGAGAGACATAAATACGGGCATTTTTTAAGTGGATCGTTTTGAGTACGGAAGGAGATAAGGCGTATCCAAAAGTTATATTTTTAATTTTGAAATAGGACATATCCAGCATATAGCGTGTTTGTGGTCTCATGACGTAGCCCGAATTTGACCCATTAAGATTCCATGCGCGTGGATAAAAGGCATCGGTACGGTCCGCTTTCCAAAAATCTTCTGCGATAGCTTGGGGCATGGCGCCATCTTTAACATGATAGCCCGGAATTGCCAGTTGACCATCACCCCAGATACTTCTTTTACCGATTCCCTGGAAGAATAAAGACAGATCAAAACCCTTATATTCTGCACCCAAGCGAAAACCAAAATCATATCTAGGAGTCGAATTTCCGATCACCACCATGTCACCCATGTCGCCATTTACACCTTTGCCTGCATCAATGTATCCGTCGCCATTAACATCCACAAATTTCACATCTCCCGGACTCATCAGTAAGATCTGATTGCCGTCTTCAAAATAAGTCTGGTAAACAGGATTATTGCCTGTCAGCATATTTGTGACTTTAGCAGATCCGTCTCGAACAATGGTGGTTTGCATAAACTTCCCTTGATCATCATAGACAAAATCTTCTCTTTGATATAAACGGTCTGTTACAAAACCATAAATGTCTCCATATCTTCTTCCTGTTGAATAACTAGTAGCCAATTTCCTATCCTCCCATTTATCCTGCCAATCGATTCCTTTGGTCACTACAGAGATTGCATCAGCGATGTTTGCATTAAAATTTAATCGCAGGCCATTTTGAAATTTGTGGCTATAATCCAATGCTAATTCCCAACCCCTTGTTCTTAAATTTCCATAATTGCCCTGTGGAGCGCCGGCACCAAATGTTGCTGGCAAAGCGTCTCCGCCTACTATCATATTTTTAGTGCTTCGCTCATAGAGTTCGACAACCAGACCCAATTTATTATTAAAAAAACGAAGATCGGCACCTAAATTAATATGCTCAATATCCTGCCACATGATTGCATCGGAAACGGCTAAAGGTGTTCCAAGTTGGTAAAACTGATTGCCAGCACTGCTGAGCCAACTATTTTTCCCTATGGCCATAGTCGGCACATACATCGAGTTGCTGATAGACTGGTCACCGATACTTCCCCAGGAACCCCGGAATTTTGCAAAGCTTAATACGGGCTTTAATGGTTCCATAAAGCGTTCATTTGAAATTACCCAGCCGGCAGAAAATGAAGGGAACCATCGCCAGCGTAAATGTGTAGGGAATTTTGAAGCGCCATCATACCTCAAATTTGCTTCAAGCAAATATTTATTATCATATGCATAATTTAAACGGCCAAAAAATCCGGCCTGAGATTCCCAATATTTATCGCCCCCAGAAGTCTCAATACCTGTTGCAAAATTAAACTGCGGATTTTTCTCATTTATTAAATTAGTCCGTTTTGCATAATTGCTTTCCCATAAATTTGCGACAATATTTGTCCCGGCCATAAACTTAAAGTCGTGCTTATCAGCTATGTTTAGGGTGTAAGTTGAAAATGCATTGAAAGTATGTTTTTTTGAAAAATAATTTGATCTCGAGATATAGGTTTGATCTTTTCCGATGTATTGTTCTATTGGAAACTGATAAGCAGGAATGCCTCCAGTATCGGTCGCAACACCATTTTCATCTACGTAAATCGGCCAGCCGTCAGCATCAACACTTGCTATCGGCGCATACCAATGCCATGCGCCCTTGGCGGTAGGCATCGAAGATTTATCAGTATTATTCTGCGTGCTGTAGGCATAGTCCAATTGAATGTCCCAATTTTTTGTGACATTTAAGGTCGAACCCAAGTTTAGATTAAGGTAGCGATTGATTTTAAACGCATCATGTGCATTTTTAGTATCGAAATAAGGGTCTCTGACATCAACACCGTCCTGTTGGGCTGCGATCGGAAATAAGCGACTCCACCGATATAGATAAAGCCATGGATCCGATGTGAATCCTGTAGCAGAATTAGGGTATCTTTTGGTTCCATCAGCATACATGGCTCCACCCCGCACCGTTAAAAATTCGCTGACTTTTGTGGATACATTTAAAGTGGCATTAAAACGGCTGTAGTCATCGTGTGGGGCAGGCTTCATCATTCCTTGCTGTCCAAGGTAGCCAGCGCTTAAATTATACGTGGTTTTATTACTTTTTCCATTTAGACTCAGGTTATGAATTTGAGAAAAAGCATTGTCTTTGATCATTACAGCAGCTGGATCATAGAGCCGTAGTCCGTATTTCTCTCCACTTTCGTAGTACCAGTCACGGCCATAAAGTACAGGATCGTAGTTGCCCACGGTACCTCCATATTTCTGTTGCCATTCTTTCACTCTTTCAAAGCTTTCTCTATTAACCCTCCAAAATCCACCTGCAGGTCCGCTTGCTTTCATGTTTTCATGTGCCTCTAAGGTATATTCCAGACCGTCGATTCCGGCAATTTCGATGGGTTTGAACGGGGACTGTAGCGAAAGATTGTTCGAGTAAGTGACCACATTAGAATCTGTGCTGGCACCTTTTTTTGTTGTGATCAATACAACACCAAAAGCAGCTTTTGCTCCGTAAATAGAACTTGAAGCCGCATCTTTAAGTACGGTGACAGATTCAATATCATTCGGATTGATCAGATTAATACTGGGGATTTCGACATTGTCTACTAAAATCAGCGGATTACTAGATCCATTTATCGAAGCAATCTGGCCACGGATTTTCATTATAGGATCAGAACCGACTTCTCCTGATGGCACTACAATAGATAAACCTGGAATGGTTCCCTGCAAACCTCTTGCCGCGTCAGGAATTGGCCGACTGCCCAGAACTTTTTCAACATTAACAGTGGATACTGCTCCAGTCAGGTTCGATTTTTTTTGAGAACCGTAGCCTACAATCACCACTTCATCGAGCGTACTTTCATTAGTTTCTAATGTAGCGGATAAGGTATTTGCTGTTATCTTAACATCCATAGACCTGAAACCGATAATAGAAATGTGGAGGGTAGCACCTATAGGTGCAATGATTTTAAAATTTCCTTCGGCATCCGTCATCGTAGAATTCTTTGTGCCAGCAAGAGTGACAGTGGCTCCGGCAATAGGGCCTGATGGTCCCAAAATTTTACCCTGTACCGTACTTTGAAAGATTCGATCTGAAAATTCGAAGGCAGTAACTGTTAGGTTGGCATTTTTAGCTACACTAATCGCATGAGCGTCGGGATAACTAATTAAGCCTGCAGCAACTGAGAACAATAGCGATTTTCTCATAATTGGTATATTAAATTAAAATAGGTTAGTACTTTTTTTGGTTAGTTGTGCATGTTTAAATATTTGGTTCATTACTAAACATGCATAAACAAATACTAATATAGGTTTAAAATATTAATATAAGAATTTTATTGCGTTTTTATTCTGTTTTAATATTGTTTTTAAAATATAATACCGCATTAAATGGCAAGATTATATTGATTTTTAATTTACCAGATATAATCATGAAATAGTTGGAATTTGGGACTTACTAATATGCTTTTTGGAATGTCATATTGTGATAAAGTTTGTCCTTAAACTCCAGTTTTATCCATCGTTTGTCCATTTTGATCATAAATATTTTTGTTGAAATAGGAATTTGAATACTATAAATAATCGATAATGACTCCAAATAGATTTCGCACGTACTTTAAGCAAATTTTTACAATTTAAACTTAACAAGGACATTTTTTAGCAATGGATCATTCCTAAAATAATTATCCACAAAACGAGTAAATATCATTTTTAATTCTCGTTACTCACTAGGTTCTTCAGATCATCATAGGGAATTAATCGTGTATAAATCATAATGGAAAATTTTAAACTTTTTTTTTGTTATCAGATGTTTATGTTTATATTCACATAACCTTTCATAAAATTGCACACAGTTAACTTGTTGTGCTTCAAAGCCTCCATGCCTGGGGGCTTTGCTGTTTTTATCCTTTTTACGATATAAATGTCCTATTACCTATAAGTATGCTATATGTTGTACACTTGTGATCTACAAACGATATTATCTCACGAGATTTTCAAAATAATCGAGGTCGCTGGATTATATTCAAAAGTCGGATGTATTAGCCTTCACTTGTTACAAACAGAGTAAGATGTTGAATTTTGAGATAGTTCAACTAGTGGTGAACGAAAAATCCGCTAGCTTCCAAGATTCAAATTATACATTGAAAGTGCAAGGACATTTTTTCAAAATGCCGATCAAATAACAGTTTTATATAAATAAAGATTTGTCAATGTTGAGTAAAATCTGTTTGCCTTGCTGAAAATTATATTGTGCACAATATAATTTCTTTAAGTTTGTACTATACAAATAGTAGGGTCAAAAAATCTTTGCTGATATAGCGTTTAAAGTTTATAGTCAGGGAATTGGTCGAATTGAAAAAAGAGTAAAAATTTAAATATATAGTAATGAAAAATTTGTATACAATAGGTGCTAAAGCTACTGGCGGTAGAAATGGGCATGTTAAAAGTGAAAATAATGTGTTGGATCTTGAGGTGCGTATGCCGAAAGCCTTAGGAGGAGCTAATGACGATTATGCTAATCCTGAAATGCTGTTTGCAGCAGGATATGCAGCGTGTTTTGACAGTGCACTGAATTTAGTGATCAAACAGTCAAAAGTGCAGACAGGGGAGACCACTGTTACGGCAAAAGTGAGTATAGGACAACTGGAAAACGGTGGTTTCGGATTAGCAGCTGAACTTCAAGCCAACATCCCGGGAGTCTCATTGGAAGAAGCAGAAGTTTTAACAGAAAAAGCTCATCAAGTATGTCCTTATTCTAACGCAACAAGAGGAAATATCGAGGTCAAAATAAGTGTTTCCAATCAATAAGATATCCCTCCAGCTTTCACTATATGAAATTAAAGTGGAAGCTGGAGTTTATTTACAATAGCATTTATTTATTCAAAATTTGTCTATATACTGCTAAATAATTCTGACACATTCTTTCCTTGGAAAAGTGATCCTCCACTTTTTTTCGACATACTTTTCGGTTGATGAAACCGATATTTTTAACCATTTCAATTGCTTCGTCGATGTTTTCTGCGAGAAATCCATCTTGACCATGATCGATCAGTTCGGGCATACTGCCTTTGTTAAAAGCAACAACCGGTGTGCCGGAAGCCATCGATTCGACGACCGATAAACCAAAAGGTTCCCTAAAATTTATGGGATGTAATAGTACACTGGCGTTCGAGAGTAATTCATTGCGCCTTTCCGGTCCGACGGAACCAATATACTCAATTTTACCGGGTTTTAAATGGGGCTGGATATGCTGTCTGAAGTAATTTTCATCTTGAATAATACCAGCTATGATTAGACGTTTTCCCAAGGCTTGGGCTATTGCAATAGCTTCTTTAGCTCCCTTATCATGATGGATTCTGCCGTAAAACAATAAATAATCATGAGGTTTATCGTTAAACGTAAACTGTCCAAGGTCAATCCCGTGGTAAACGGTAGCAATATAGTCCAATTCTTCCGCACGATCGGCGTTGCTGATGGATACATAATGTCCGTCTTTATTGTGTTTTTTATAAACAGGTAAGATACTTCGGGACGAAAAACCATGGATCGTACTAACCACTGGTGTCTTCACCAATCTGGAATAGGAAAGTGGGAGGAAATCAAATTGATTATGTATAATATCAAAGTCGCGTGCATTTTCGAAGCACTCCGAAATATGCAACGATTCCCACACTTTGGCATTGATATCGCGATCTTCTTCATATCCTAAAGGACAGACTGCCTGTAAACGTGCCGTGGTAATTGAATTACCGGTCGCAAATAATGTGACTTCGATACCTAATTTTACAAGTTCTTCAGTAAGTAATGAGGTAATCTGTTCCCATGGACCATAGTGAACAGGAGGTGTCCGCCAAGCGATTGGCGCAAGCATTGCAATCTTCATATATCTACAACATACGATATCTGCTTTTGTTATTATTAATCGTTTTTGTCCAAGCTTGATTTATAAATACGATCGATTTGAAATACACTATTTAAAGATGTCTTTGGGTTCTCAAATCGCTCTGATTTGAAAAAATGGGTTTCCTAAATTGTTGGAAACCCGCTTTTAACCATTCAAAACATATTTTTTATAGGTATTTTCAACCTTAATAAAGCCGTAGAGTCTGCTTTCGATCTGGGCCTACAGATAAAAATTTAATGGGAACTTGCAGCTCTTTTTCCAAGAAATTAATATATGCTTTAAGCTTTAGTGGAATATCCGAAACATCGGTGACTGTGCTGATATCTTTATGCCACCCGTCTATTTTCTTCAATATAGGAGTTGCTTTTTGATTAATTAGCTCATAAGGCATATAATCGATCACTTTATCATGAAGGCGATAGTGGGTGCAAGCAAAGATGTGATCTAAACCACTTAGAACATCTGCTTTTGTCATCACCAATTGGGTCACGCCATTTAGCATTAAGGCATATTTTAGTGCAGGTAGATCGATCCATCCGGTACGACGTGGACGACCGCTAACTGCACCAAATTCTTTACCAATTTGACGGATCTGCGTTCCTGTTTCATCGGCTAATTCTGTCGGGAAGGGACCGCCGCCAACACGGGTGCTATATGCTTTAAAGATACCGATTACCTCCCCGATTTTGTTTGGAGCAATCCCTAAACCAGTGCAAGCACCTGCTGTTGTAGTATTGGACGAGGTAACAAAAGGGTAGGATCCGAAATCAATATCAAGCAAGCTTCCCTGTGCACCTTCGGCTAAAACCCTTTTCCCTTCCTGAAGATACTGATTGACCAGGTGTTCGGAATCGACCAAAGGGTATTGCTTCAAGTGTTCAATTGCATCAAAAAAAGCAGCTTCCTGTTCCATTATATTCACTTCCATTTGATAAAATGAAGCAAGCATTGCTTTATGCTTTGTTAACAATTTTTGATAACGTTCTTTAAAATCTGGGAGCAAAATATCGCCCATTCGGAGCCCATTACGTCCTATTTTGTCCATATACACTGGACATATACCCTTTAAAGTAGATCCTATTTTGTCTGTGTTTAGATTTTGTTCTGATGCCGCATCAAGCAAAAGATGTGATGGCAAGATTAGATGTGCTTTTTTTGAAATCAGTAGATTACCTTTTTTCAATAAGTCGTGGCCGGCTTTTTTTAGCATATCCAGTTCTTTGATTAAACTGATCGGGTCCAGAACAACTCCATTTCCGATCAGGTTCATGGTACGATCGAAAAATATGCCGGAAGGAATGGTATTTAATACAAATTTTTTACCGTCAAATTCTAACGTATGACCTGCATTGGGGCCACCCTGAAAACGCGCTATGAGATCATAATCTGCACTTAACACATCAACAATTTTACCTTTACCTTCGTCGCCCCATTGGAGGCCTAATAATACATCAACTTGCATAATCCTATGTTCAAATATTTAATACGACAAAGTTCGGGGAAAAGGAGCAGGCTACAATTGCCAATTGGCAATAAAACCTTTAGCTAATGGTTTTTCTGATGCGGCTAAGCGATGTTGCTGTAATGCCTAAATAGGAAGCGAGCATCAGTTGTGGAATCCTGTTGGCTAATCCAGGGTAATGCGCTAAGAAATGTAAATAGCGTGTCTGTGCATTCTGCACCAACATATTACTGCTTGCCCTCATTTTATTTTCGAGGACATAAGAGGTGATTTTGGAAAAGATGTCTGACCAGCCGGGAATGGTGGCGGCTAGCTCCATAAAATCTTTTTTAGAGAAAACGAGCAGTTTACAGTCGGTTACGGCTTCGATATATTCTGCTGAAGGCAACTCATCAATGAAACTGATCGTATCGGCAACGAATCGATTTTCGTAAACGAAATAACGAGTGAAGCTATCTCCTGCTTTATTGTAATAACAGATTCTGAAGACTCCTTGGGTGACGTAGCCTATATTTCTTGCCACCTTGCCCGCCTCAGAAAAGAAATCTCCCTTACTGACCATCCTATGCTGCGCTTTAGCTAATATTAAAGCACATTGATCCTCGTTGAGATGTCCAAATTTGAGCAGATAATTGATCAAGTCTTCCATTCTTCAAAAATAAGATTATACAATTGATATCAAGTTGTCAATTGGCAAGATTTTACTCAAAATTGTAATTCTCCCATCATTCATGAATAATACAATTTCCACAGCTTTAATGGTGTAATTGTACCTTATAACTTTGCTATCTAAGAGTTGTACAAAGCATAAAATCTGAAAATTTAGGGAATAAATGCTTATGATATTGTAATTTAAGATTATTGCCGATTTTCGGTTGTTATTTATTTAAAAGGAGAACTATTTTTGTTATTTTCACAATCTCAATGAACACATCTATTTACTATATAATTTAAAGGCATGGAGCAATACCCGGTCCCGGAAAATGAATTGGAGCGTATCCGCCAATTAAAATCTTATGAGCTATTGGGATTGGGGAAAGACCCTGATCTTGATGTGTTTGCGCAGGCAGCCTGTCTTATAACAGATTGTCCGGCGGCACTTATTGCCATGATGGAGGAAGACACGCAACGGATCCAGAGCTGTGTCGGTATGGAGTTGGATACTGTTGAAAGACGTAATACGGTATGTCAGTATACGATTATGAGTAAAGATGTACTTGTCATCGAAGATACTTTTGAGGATCCAAGATCAGCCACCAATCCTTTGATCAGAGAGGGAAATATCCGGTTTTATGCGGGAGTACCTTTATTGGATGACGAAGGGAATGCACTCGGTACGATCTGTGTCATCGGGTTTGAGCCTAAGTCTTTATCTGCTAAGCAAGTGGATTCTTTAGGACAGCTTGGAAAAGCTGTCGCCAAAATTCTCTTAGGAAAAAAGAGAAAGGTTCAAGCGGGATATTTTGAAGAAGTATTTCATATTACCAATAATATGATCTGCGTATTGGACGACCAATATCGCATAAAAGAACTAAATCCTGCTTTTTCTGAGGCGCTGAAAATTGAAAAGTCTAAGGTTTTAGGAGCTTCTTTTTTTACTTTATTGGATAATCATGATGAAGGTTTTCAGGAGCGTCTGAAAAATCTCGCAAATATTACTGGAGGGATACAATATACAACAGTTACATCGCAGGACGAAGGTAGTGATGTCGTGATTGAATGGTACTTCAAGTATGATGCGGCAACGTCAGAAATTTTCGGATTTGGGAGAAATGTTACCAGTGAACGGGAGGAGCAATTAAAGTTAGCTGTTTCTGAACGCAAGTTTCGCAATTTTTTCGAGAATGCTATTGGTTTAATGAGTATGCATGACATGGAAGGTAATATTCTTGCTGTAAATGAGAAAGGCCGTAATCTTTTGAAGTATTCTGAGGAGGAAGCAAAGCATCTCAATCTAAAGCAACTTGTACCTACACATCACCTGCAGGCTTTCGATGATTATCTCAAGCGTATACTTCAAAATGGAGAGGATTCAGGTATGATGATTCTAAAGTCGAAGGATGGTGAAAAGATCTATTGGCTTTATCATAACATGCTCGAGCTGGATCCAGAAGGGAAACCTTATGTGGTTAGTACTGCACTTAATATGACGGAACGGATACAGCTTGAAAATGACCTCCTGCATACGAAACAGATTTTGGAGCAGACGAATACTGTTGCACAAGTCGGTGGATGGGAGGTTAATCTGGATCTGCATCAGGTTTTTTGGTCCGATTCAACAAAATTGATCCATGGAGTGGGTAAAGATTTTGTTCCTAACTTTGATCATGCCGTCGGATTTTTTGATGAAGACAGTCAGGTTAAACTAACCGGTATTTTTGAGGAAGCAACTCAGCATGGTTGTTCTTTTGATGTTGAATTGCGATTGAGACAGCAAGAAGGTGAAATCATTTGGGTACGTGTTAAAGGAATTCCCGAGTTCGATAACGGAACATGTAAGCGTGTTTTCGGTATTATACAAAATATTGATACGAGTAAAAACCTTTACCTGGAATTGGAACGTAAAGAAGCGATGCTCAGAGCATTTGTGGATTATGTTCCGGCTTCTGTAGCGATGTTTGATCGGGATTTTCGTTATGTATCCGTCAGTCATCAATGGATGGAAGACTTCCATAAAGATATGGATAATATCCTAGATCAGAATCTGTTTGATGTCTTTCCTAATATACCGGAAAATAGAAAAAATATTTACTATGATGCTCTTGAGGGTAAATCTTATAAAAATGTCGATGAATTGATTGATGTTGATGACTATGTGGAACCACAGCACTTTAATTGGGAAGTAAGACCTTGGAATTTGTCTGATGGTAGTGTTGGCGGTATTATTATTTTTACTCAAAATATCACCGAATCTGTCGCTGTAAATTTAGAATTGAAGAAAGCAAAAGAACTTGCGGACTTAGCGAGTAAAGCAAAATCTGAATTTTTAGCTAATATGAGCCATGAGATCCGTACCCCTTTGAATGGTGTGATCGGATTTTCGGATCTGCTGCTCAAAACACCGTTGAACGATGTACAGAAGCAATACCTCAATTATATTAACGAGTCGGGAAGCAGTTTATTGAATATTATCAATGACATCCTTGATTTTTCAAAAATTGAATCTGGAAAATTGGAACTGTACATCGATAAATTCAATGTATATGATTTGGCGCATCAGGTAATCAATGTTGTACTTTACCAAGCTCAGCGCAAAGATGTCGAACTCTTATTAAATATTGAACAGGGATTACCTGCTTCTATCTGGGTAGATGAGGCTCGTATCAAGCAGATCTTGATCAATCTATTAGGAAATGCCGTTAAATTTACGGAAAAGGGAGAGATCGAGCTTAAGATCGAAAAACGAACCAGTGATGACAGCAAAATTAAGTTACGTTTTTCTGTTCGTGATACTGGTATCGGTATTCCGGTAGAAAAACAGCAACGTATTTTTGATGCCTTTACCCAGGAAGACAGCTCTGTGAGCAAACGTTATGGAGGCACCGGTTTAGGACTCACCATTTCCAATAATTTATTGAAATACATGGGAAGTAAACTTTGTCTGGAAAGTGAACTGAATAAAGGATCTGATTTTTACTTTGATCTGGAAATCGCTTATGAAGAAGGTGGCATCGAAGAGGATGAGGAACTGCCTTTAAAACGCGTTCTTATTGTAGATGACAATGCCAATAACCGCACGATTATACAGCATATGTTGACTTATAGAGGAGTTGATTCAGTACTTGCAGAGAATGGTCTGGCGGCTTTACAATTACTGATGAGCGGTGAAAGGTTTGATGTTATTTTAATGGATTATCACATGCCTATTCTCTCCGGATTGGAGACGATCGAAAAAATAAAGGAATTGTTTTATAAACAGGAGGAAAGTATTCCACTCATTGTATTGCATACATCGTCGGAGGAGCATGAGGTCATTTCTGCTTTCAGGCAACAGGAACGCTCATATTGTTTGCTTAAGCCTATTCGATCGGACGAACTTTATCTTACTTTACGTAAAGCTATACAGCAAAGTAAAGCTGATGTTAATCATTTGGGACAGGATAGTGATAGTGGAACAACGGTTTATCAACAACAGGCTAGGGTTCTTTTAGCCGATGACAATTCTGTAAATATGGCACTCAATCTGCGTATGATGGCCACTATTATGCCTAATGCTGAACTGATAGAGGTTACTAATGGAGGGGATGCAATCGAAAAATGCCTGCAGTCAAAGTTTGACCTTATCTTAATGGATGTGCAGATGCCTGGTGTAGATGGTATCGAAGCGACCAAACAAATAAGGCTATTAACAGGTTATGCTGCTATACCTATTATTGGTATTACTGCTGGAAATGTCCGTGGAGAAAGAGAAAAATGTTTAGAGGCCGGTATGTCTGAGTTTCTTCCTAAGCCGATAAGGCAACATGATCTGTACACGGTATTGCAGCAGTTTATTCAGAAACAGGTGCTTGAACAAAAAGAAGAGGCTGTGATTGATGATCATCTAGATATGGATGCACTTCAGGAACAGATTGGAGATGACGTTAGTTTTAAATCTTTTTTCTTAGATCTTGTGATCAAAGAGATTAAGCAAGCATGGTTTCAATTGGAAAATGTTAGGGAGTCGGAAGATATTGAACGAATGAAAGTGATCCTCCATAAATTGCGGGGAACAGCATCTACTGCGGGGCTTAAGAAACTGAGCATGCTGACATCTAATCTGGAAAAAGAACTATCGTCCAGTAACCCCGGATTGGATTTGCTGGATGATATAAAGCAAGAAATTGAAATAGGATTACAGTTAATCACAAACCTTTTAAACGAAAAGTAACATGTTGATTTTAATAGCGGAAGACGACGAATTGATTTTACGAACAATAGAACATAAATTAATTAAAGAGGGGCATACTGTCATTTTAACACGCAATGGAAAGGAAGCTATTGAAAAGATCAGTGAATTGGATCTTGATCTGGTTGTGACCGATATCATGATGCCGTTTGCATCGGGAATTGAGATTTTGTCGGCCATGCACACAATAGGAAAAAAAATACCGGTCATTGTGCTCTCTAGCATGGGACAGGAGGAAGTTGTGACAGATGCATTTGATTTAGGAGCATCAGATTTTATGGTCAAACCTTTTAGTCCAAATGAACTGCTGTTGCGGATCAAACGTCTGACAGGTAAATAAAGATTACTATGTTTCAAAAAATAACACTTCACGAACTGGTATTGGCCATAATCATTGTATTTGTGCTGGTATTGCTATTGATTATTGCGGTATTGTTTTATAGTTTTTATAAATACCGTGTTTTATCTAATAGACAGGTCTGGACACAGATCATTGAAAATAAGATTACTGAATCTATAGTGATGGGACAGAATTTTGTTGAAAACGATGAATCCTTTGATATGCATCTGCGGGAACCAGCGTTCAGAAGTGTTTTTTTAGATCTTTTAGTGGCTTCAGAACGCAAATTCTCTGGTGTTGCCCGAGAAGAGATTACACATTTATTTTATAAGTTTAGTCTTGAGGATGAGGCCTGGCGTAATCTGATTAAAAAGAAAGCATATCACATAGCAGGAGGGATTCAGGAGCTGACCGCAATGCGTGTTTTACGTGCATTACCTAAATTTACATCCTTGCTGGAGCACCGGGAGAAACAGGTATATGTAGAAGCACAGTATGGAATAGTCAGTTTTAAAGGAGCTGAAGGTTTAAGTTTTTTAGACAACCTGAAGCATCCTCTTTCTGAGTGGCAACAGCTTCGTTTACTAAATTCTATTATTGATATTCCCGATCCGCAAATTGTCAATATTACTTTATGGTTGCGAAGTGAAAATACATCTGTGGTTATTTTTACTCTACGTTTAATGCGGAAATTCCAGATGTTGTCTTATTATAGTGAAGTGCTAGAATTACTAGCGCATAATGATACTGCTGTAAAGCTACAGGTAGTGCGTACACTGGAGGCTTTTGAAAATAATAATACGATGGAGCAATTGGTGAGCGCTTTTCCAGAAGAAACATTAGCCGTTCAGATTGAGATCCTAAAAGCAATGAAGGTGTCCAAGAGTCTGGAATGTGATGGGTTTTTGAAAAAACAGTTGTGGGAGCATCCAGCAGTTGCGATCAAAATCTGGTCCGCGGAAGTGTTGGTTACTTTAGGGGAGCGTCAGTATTTACGGGATATGGCTTTGGATGAGAACACACCGGATGAGTTTAAACATATTATTAACCACGCATTGCAGGAAAAAGTATGCTAGAATTTTCACATATTGTTTACGAAGTAGTGATCTGGATATTTCTTTTATATTCGGCCGCTATATTTTTGATCTCTGCGTGGGTGGGTATCTATGCCTATGGTGCAGTAATACGTTATAAGCATGATAATTCCTATACCGATTATAATCTCATTGCAACCAATGTCAATGCGCCTCGTTTTAGCTTAATCGCCCCGGCCTATAATGAAGGTTTGACCGTCGTCGAAAATGTGCGATCGTTATTATCTCTCTACTACCATAATCTAGAAATTATTATTGTTAATGATGGAAGTCGTGATGATTCTATGGAAAAGCTTATTGAAGCTTATGCATTAGAATCTGTTCCGTTTTTTATACAAGGTGATCTAGAAACCAAAGAGATCCGCGGTATTTATAAAAGTAAAAATGCCGCTTTCAAAAAGCTAATTGTCGTTGATAAAGAGAATGGCGGGAAGGCAGATGCGCTCAACGTGGGGGTAAATATATCTTCGGGCGATTATATCGTCTGTATTGATGTGGACTGTATACTAGAGCAGGATGCACTTTTAAAACTTGCAAAACCTTTCCTAGAGCAAACTGATAAAAGGGTCATTGCTTGTGGTGGCGTCATCCGTTTGGCTAATAACTGCCGTATAGAAAATGGTAAAGTAGTTGACGTTAACCTTCCTAAATCTTGGCTTGGACGTACACAGGCTTTGGAATATATTCGTGCTTTTGTATTGGGAAGAATGGCTTGGTCCCGAGCTTCTGGTCTTATCTTGATTTCAGGGGCTTTTGGGGCTTTTGATAAGCAGATTGTACTAGCTTGTGGTGGATATGACAGTAAAACTGTAGGTGAAGATATGGAACTGGTGGTACGCATGCGCCGTTATATGGAAGAACAGAAACTTGCTTATGAAGTGGTCAACATACCGGATCCATTATGTTGGACAGAAGTTCCTGAGTCTAAGGAGATTTTGAAAAAGCAGCGGAATCGCTGGATGAGAGGTACCATGGAAACACTATGGAAGCACCGCAAACTTATGTTCAACCCGAAGTACGGACGGTTAGGAATGATCAGTATGCCATATTGGTTTTTCTTTGAATTCCTTGGTCCTGTAATTGAATTTTCTGGATATATTATTTTTCTGATTTTTCTTTTTCTTGGTATTATAAACTGGCCATTTTTCTTTGCACTCTTTGCGCTGGTTATTTCATCGGGGATCTTATATTCTATTTACGCTATTTTGGTCGATTTGGTGAGTCACCAGGTGTACACCAAGAAGCAAGATCTTTCCAAATTGATTGTTACAGCTATTTTGGAACCTTTTTATTTCCATCCAATTGTAGTCGGTGCAGGTGTAAGAGGTGTGGTGGATTATTTTCGTAAACAGCACAGCTGGGGCGATATGAAACGTCAGGGTTTTCAACAAGGGGCTGAAGATATACCATTTTTTAAACGGATTGGTCTACAGTTGCGTATAGGATTGAAAAATTATGGAGCTGTAAGCCTTGTATTTTTAGTGTTGTATATGCTTTCTGTCGCTGTAGAATGGTGGTGGTATAGCAGGCAATTTCCGCAATTAGGTCAATCAAATGGTGTAATACCACTTCTTTTGAATAATCTCATTTTCGCTTTTCAGATACTAAGTGGTTGCGGTCTTGTGTATCTGATAGTACAGCTTGTTCATCTTTCTTTAGCAAGGATATTATCCATCGTGTTATTGTCTTTTGTCGTGGTGATGCAATATATTTTATTTTTATATTTTGCAGAATCACGCAATTTGTTGGGAGCGGATATGTTTTATTATAATACTGCCGAGATGATGCAAATTTTGGAAGCGAGTGGTATGCTGAGTTTTACCAATATCGCTTTATTAATCTTGCTCGTCGCATGTGCCTATATTCCTTTTTGGATAGCGTCGAAAAAAACGATTAAGAGCATCTATGTAGGCCTAAGTATGCTATTTTTAGGCGTTATGGTAAGTTTTATTCCTGTAGACCGCTTTAAGATTTTTAAGATATCTGGTGATGAGTTTGCTCAAAATGCTGCCCGTAGTAAATGGCGTTATTTTCTAAATTCTAATGTCACCAATTATATCGAAGAACATCCGGGAATGTTGGCATTTGGAGCAGAAAAAGAGCCATCAGGGGGAAACCAAAGCTATCCTTTTCTTCGAAATGAAGATACAAAGGACATGTTAGGTACCTACTTTCAAAAAAGTTCATCTGTCCCAAATTTGGTCATTATTGTGGTCGAAGGATTAGGGCATGCCTATAGTTCTCCTTCAGGGTATATCGGAAATTTTACACCTTTTATAGATTCTTTATCGAAGAAGTCCTTGTATTGGGAGAATAATTTAAGTTCTTCAGGCAGAACTTTTTCTGTATTGCCGACATTGACAGGATCGTTGCCCTTTGCTTCGCATGGTTTCTTAGAACAGGACACTCTACCTGCACATTTTAACCTGTTCAATATCTTAAAAGCAAATGGATTCAATACAGGTTTTTTCTATGGCGGTAATTCAAAGTTTGATTTCATGGAAAAATTCATGACTTACAGTAAAGTGGATACTTTGGTCGATCAGTGGTCTTATGCCGAACCATATAAAAAGCTTCCCGAAAAAGGGGGAGAAAGTTGGGGGTATGAGGATCAAGCGGTATTCGCAAAAATGTTGGAGGTACAGAAAGTGCAGCAGACACCTTACTTTCATCTTTTGTTAACGCTCTCTACCCACAATCCTTTTCTAATCAATAATGCTGCTTTTTATGAAAAACTTTTTGATAAGCGGTTAGCTCTGGGCGATCTGACGCCTGATCGCAAAAAATGGGCTTTGCAAAACCGGAAGCAACTGGTGTCTGTATTGAACCTCGACGATGCATTGCAACAGTTTTTCAGGGATTATCAAAAGCGGGCAGATTTCGCTAATACGATCTTTATTATAACCGGTGATCACGCTATGCCTGAGATTCCTTTAGAAAGTAAAATTGATCGGTATCATGTTCCATTAATGATTTATTCACCATTACTAAAGACGGCACATACTTTTCGTAATAAGGTAAGCCACTTTGATGTGACACCTTCTCTGCTTGCTTTTTATCGTGATAATTATCAGGTGAATACCCCAGGACAGGTAACATGGATAGGCCGTGGTCTGGAGATCGGATCTTCTGCTAAAGGAAATGGGGCAGCGATGATGCAAAGTAAAAATCAGTTGATTGACTTTGTCTATGGTGATTTCCATATTTCGGATGGCCAGTTGTATAAATTAGATGCAACACTTAATGAAGAACCTCTTTCTGAAGGCTCGGAGCGTGATCTGCTCATGAAGCGTTTCGACCTGTTTAAGCGTCAGAATAAGCAATTCCATACAAAGAAACAGCTACTGCCTGACAGTATTTTCACTAATTATTTTAAGCAAACGATATCAAAACCCTAAAAGGTTTTGATATAGCCCACTGTGATATCGATCTGATTACCCTTCTCATTAGGTTTAAACTCTTGATTGAAGTACGTAGAAGAAATAGAAAACAGATTTGTACGGTTAATTGAAAAGTTATATTCTGCTCCGACCTTGAATGTTTTAAGCTTATAAATGGACTGATCCAGGAGATTATTCCGGTTTTCTTCAGGACTAATTCCTGTACCAATTAAAAATCCTAAATAATCATTTGCTCCTTTGGTATAGTAGCGGACTGTACCAGCGTATGATTGTGATATATTTTCATTGCTTGGGGTCAGATACGTTTTTAGGTTGAACCAGAAATTCTGATAATATTTGCCTATTGATGCGGTATACATCCAGATATTGTCACTGAAATATAGCTGTCTGTATCCGACTTCACCTTCAAAACTGTGCGGTAAATTTGCATATAAAGATACCCCCGTTCTGTATTGAGGAAATATACCTACATTATTGGAATAGCCCCCAGCCACATAGAGATAAAACATTTTCGATAATCTTGGGTAAGCCTCTACTTCAAACTGTAGTCCATTGTCAGCAAATTTATTCGCATAGTTTGTTCTGAAAATCACGGATCCTAGTGGTGTTGCTCTTTTATAACTGAGTGCTACAATATGCCAGTTATCGTCAAATTGTTTGTCAAAGTGAACAAAGTTATAATTAAGCCCGATAGCATTTTTAGCTGTATATTCCTGTATACTTTTGGCTAAAGCTCTTGCTTCAGCATTTTTAGGATTTATTTTTAGTAGATTATTTACTGATTTTTCAGCACTTTCATACGCATTATTACTGTAATCTATTTTTGTCCTTAAAAGGAGAAGATCTTCTGAGGTCGGGTGAAAAGAAAGACCTTTATCCACCAAGTTTATTGCTTTCGCCGTTTGATCGTTCCAGTACTCTAAAGAAGCATAGGCTATGTACAAATCTTCATCTTGTACATTTTGACTTTCTAATTTGGAAAATATGGTACGGGCACTATCTATTTTATCAGACCAAGTGTATAGACGTCCTAAAAAGATACTGATATCCGTATATTCGGGAGCCTGTTTCAAAGCCTGTTTACTGATTTTTATCGCTTCCGCATAATTTTTTTGATCAAAAGCCTCTGTTCGTGCTTTAACAAAAAGTTCATCGGCAGTCAGCGTTGTTTCCTGGCCAAAGGAAGCAAACGGAAATCCAAATAAGCAAAGCGATAAATAAACAAATTTATTCATTTCCAATAGATTGTTTTATGTAATATGGTCGATCTTAATAAGCTATAAAGTTAATGAAATTTGTTTGAGATTGAACTGGCTAAATAATTTTATCATCATGCATATAAATCGTAGACGGTCTTCTTTAAAACAAATCGACAAGGTTGATCAAGAACTGGATAGACTTCCTTTGGTATTTCTTCTTACTTAATAACATTTTAAGACAGTCCTGAGGAGAAACTTGTGGATTAAGACTATTATATAATTAGTTTAATGATCGGTATTCGGAGGGAGACATGCCTACTTTTTGCTTGAACAGACGAGTGAAATGCTGGGGATAATTGAAACCTAACTCATAGGCAATTTCACTGATTGATTTTTCGTGATCAAAAATTCTTTCTTTAGCGAAATCGATAACCTTAGTTTGGATATATTCCTGAGCAGTAATACCAGTTTCGCTCTTGATGATATCGCCGAAGTAGTTTGGAGATAGGTTCAATTCTGAAGCACAGTAAGCGACTGTAGGTAGTCCGATCGTTTGCGATTTATCTTCGGTAAAATAAGCGTTTAATATATCTTCGAATTTTTCCAGTATACCTTTGGTGGAATGGTCTCTGGTTACAAACTGTCTGTCATAGAATCGGGTACAGTAATTTAAGAACAATTCAATATTGGATGTAATCAATGTTCTGCTGTGCTTGTCGATGCTTTGTTCCATTTCATATTGAATTTTGGTAAAGCAATCTAGAACAATATGCCGCTCTTTTTCGGAAAGATGTAAAGCCTCGTTTACATCATATGAGAAGAAGCTATATTCATGGATTTTCTTTCCCAATGAAGTTCCTTTAATCAGGTCAGGATGAAACAAGAGGGCCCATCCTGAGGGTTGAAAGGTTGTTATATTTGGCTGTACGCCCAACACTTGTCCCGGAGCAATGAAAACCAATGTGCCTTCCTGAAAATCATAAGTGTTTCGACCGTATTTCAATTCGCCACATTTTAATTCTTTCAGAAAGATGGCATAAAGGCCAAAGTTAAAAGTCTGTGCAGGCATCGGTTTAGTTTTCGATAAGTCGATTACTGTAATTAAGGGATGCAAGGTTTCTATGCCACGCATTTTATTGTACGCATCAATACTGTCTATTTTGATGATTTCTTCCATAACTCTTTTTTTTTATAAGTCAATATTAAGCAATTATAGCACAGGTCGGGATAGGCTAAGGTTGTTAACAGGAATAATGGTAAGCATTGCCGTAATCTGTATAAGCAAGAATCAACTGAATCTAGGGAATTTTGTCCTGTCATTTAGCAAATGATGATTGGCTAATGAATTTAAACAAATTAAATGGGTAAAGAAAATGAAAAAGCGAGTTTTAGGAAATAGCGGACTTGAAGTGTCGGCAATAGGGATGGGTTGTATGAATCTGAGTTTTGGTACTGGAAAGGCAGTTAGCACACGGGAAGGTGTTCGTGTGATACGTGGAGCTTTTGAGAAAGGAATTACATTTTTTGATACAGCGGAGGCTTATGGACCTTTTACAAATGAAGAATTGGTGGGTGAGGCGTTGATCCCCATTCGCAAGGAGGTTGTTATCGCAACTAAATTTGGGATGATCTCGGAAGAAGGTGGCTTGAACAGCCGACCTGAACACATACGTAAGGTTGCAGAAGCTTCGCTTAAGCGGTTAAGGACAGATTATCTTGATTTATTTTATCAGCATCGGGTTGATCCGAATGTTCCGATTGAAGATGTCGCGGGTACGGTGGGAGATTTAATTGCGGAGGGGAAGGTAAAACATTTCGGACTTTCTGAGGTGGGTGCATCTACTATCAGAAAGGCGCATGTTGTTCAACCTGTCACTGCTGTTCAAAACCAGTACTCGATTTGGACACGTGAGCCGGAACAATATGTGCTACCGCTTTGTGAGGAACTGGGAATTGGTTTTGTGCCGTGGGGCCCTTTGGGTACTGGTTTTTTGACCGGTACGATAACAGCAGAAACTACCTTTGATCCTGAAACTGATCTGCGCTCAAGCTTTCCAAGATTTACCAAAGGAGCGATGCAAGCGAATATGCCTTTAATCAAAATGTTAAATGCATTTGCCCTAAAAAAAGGAATATCCACGGTGCAGCTCGCATTAGCTTGGTTGCTTAGTAAAAACCGTCTTATTGTTCCCATCCCGGGAATGGATAAGCTCGACTACATTGATGATAATATTCAGGCGCCCAACGTCATGTTGACTGCCGAAGATCTGATCGAAATAGAGGTTGCTCTTACTAGGATATCCATTCAAGGTGAACGCCTATCTGCGGAGTTGCTCGCGATATCGGAAGAATAGGATAATGATTTCTGCAATCGAAGAACATGTTGTGTGTCTGATGGGAGTCTTAAAGCATGTAATCTGTAATAATGGTAAGTTAAACAGTAATTCGTATCCTAAAACGCTACATATTTGTGCCGATTTTTGAATAAGCGCAAGAACGTGGATTCTTTGGAGCTTGAATCGACTTTTGGGATTTTTTAAATAGTAAAGAATAAACTTAAATGATATGGAACAGAATAATCGAAGAGACTTCTTAAAAAAGGGAGCGTTTATCGGAACAAGCTTACTGGCAACTTCTTCTTTAGGACTTGTAGGATGTAATCATTCATCCGAAAAAGAAAACAATAGTGCCAAAAGTAAATTGAATCTTCCATCAGAAAAAAGGGCTTTGGGCAAAGGGAAGCAACGTCTTGAAGTATCTGCTTTGGGATTAGGCTGCATGGGTATGAGTTATCATCGGAGTTTTATTCCCGATCGAAAGGAAATGATTGACCTATTGAGACGTTCTTCAGAATTGGGTTTGAATTTTTACGATACAGCAGAAGCTTATGGTCCCCTGTTTAATGAGGAACTGGTTGGGGAGGCATTGGCTCCGTTTCGTAAGGATATCATTATAGCCACTAAATTTGGTTTTAAAAATGGTAAACCGTCTGAAGGTCTCGATAGTCATCCAGATCGTATTAAAGCAGTTGTCGAGCATTCGTTGAAAAGCTTAAAAACAGATTACATCGATTTATTGTACCAACATCGTGTTGATCCCAATATCCCTATTGAAGAAGTCGCTGGTGCAGTGAAAGATCTCATAGCAACAGGTAAGGTGAGGCATTTTGGAATGAGTGAGGCGAATGTGGACAATATAAGAAAAGCCCATGCGGTGCAACCGCTAACAGCTTTGCAGAGTGAATACTCTTTATTTACACGTGAACCGGAAAAGGATGTGATTCCGCTATGTGAAGAATTGGGGATTGGTTTTGTACCTTATAGTCCGCTAAGTCGTGGGATGATAACGGGATACTTAAATGAGCGTTCAATATACGATCCTAATAATGATAACAGGCCTTCATTGCCACGGTATCAGCCTGAAAATGTAATTGCGAATTGGAAATTGATTGACACTCTTAAAGAATTTGGAGATCTCCGTGGATTAACCGTTGCACAGGTGGCACTGTCATGGCTCTTAGCACAGAAATCTTTTATAGTACCAATTCCAGGGACAACTAAATTAGCCCATTTGCAGGAGAATCTTTGGACTGCTGGTTATGCATTTTCCGATTCAGATTTGACTAGTTTGACGGCAAAGCTAAATGAGATTGAAATTGTCGGTGACCGCTTAACAGGTTTGTCTGCCGAGCAAGTAAAGAAGTAAGATGATTATCTTTATAATTGGAAGGCTCCCAGAAGAAATTCTTGGAGCTTTTTTATTTTTAAAAATTGGAGCATTTATATCCGATAAGGTAAAAACAAACTGTTATGATGATTGTTGGTGTTACCTAATGACATGAACTTTATATTGTAATAGGTCATGGTATCCAGATGTATGCGAGATGCTCAAGCTTATTTAATAACAATATTATTAATGTGCTGTATAAAAGTGTTGAAGGAATTGAATATCATAAAACACTTCATATGATGATGAATAAAATCGATGAAATGCGCTTATCTTACAGGCTGGAAGATGCGGAATCTATTTTTGGTTTTTTTGGAGATTTTGACGAAGAAGAGGAAATTCGGGAATATTGTTGGAAGGTTTTGCGTGGATTTCCAGACTTGAATAAAGAAGTTTGGATTATCGCTATGGAAGGTGGGGATTATATTTACAGTTTTGAAGGTAATTATGTATTTATTACGGACGATATATGGAATTTTAATCTAATTGCCGCTGATTCCATACTGAAATTGCTTATGGAAAAAATCATTGATTTGAAGGCGACGAAGTGCTGTAAAAATATGAACCCTGAGACTGGGTATTGAGTCTCAGGATATCCTGATCCAATGTAGATTGTTGCCAGTTATAGACATAATTGGCTCAAATTTTTATTGATTTTTGAGTATACGAATTTCGAGAATTTTGTGACTTCTATTTTGGTCTGCTCCTTTTATTTTTATGTTTAATTGTTTTTCTGCTTCTAGACTCTGTGTCAATGTAAAACGTGCTGTTTTGATTTCAGATGTTGCTGTTTCTGGCACTAACTTTCCAACGATAACATCGTTTACTATGATTTCTGTCGTTCTTGGACCTTCTTCCATTAGATATTTGATATAGATGTCTGCATTTTTGGCATCTTGCTTTTTTAAGATATAACTGAACCAACCGTCGGCTTCACGCCAACGGGTATCGTCAAATACACCTGCATGACTATTCAGCTGTTGAATAAAATGATCAGATTCCGGTTGTTGCTCCCCGCAGACAACTTTATCCATAGTTAGAGTGTTTAAACGGAGACTCTCTTGTTCATCACGTTGCATTTTTTCCTGTGTACCAGCAAGCTGTTGTTCCGTCGCTTGAGGCCAATAGATGATATAGCGGCTGTCGTGAATCTTGTAAAATGGTTCTAGCTCCATCGTTAGTTCTTCTTCTCCTAGTCGAAGTCCGGATAACGAAAAGTGTAAAGGTTTTGATGCGATGGGCTTCACTAAATTAGGGATCGCATTTGCTTCACTGCTCAGTATCGGTAAATCACGTAAAGGTATCTGCATCCCTTTTGCCACGTGCCCCATACGGCTGTCGTCGGCCAGTAAATCGGGTAATGGCTCAGTCGCAGTACGTGCCCCTAAGACAATTGGACCATAGAGTATGCTGTAATAGTTACTGTGATCAGGCAATTGTTCGGTATGGATACCGATCGGGAGCTCAATTTCGACGTGATCAGCTTTTTTCCATGTCCGCTTGATGGTGATAAAGTCCGTTTCTCTAGGACTGGTCTTTTGTACTTTTCCATTGATCCTGACCACTGGTTCTTTCTTTAACCACGCTGGTTTGCGGATATGCAACGTAAAGTTCGCTGCGTGGTTTTTCGGATGAATACGTAATGTGGTATTTGCTTGTTCAGGAAAATTATTTTCCTGAACAATTTCGACTCCTTGTTCTTGCCAGTTTAAACGAGAAGGAATAAAGAGGTTGACAAAAAGCTCAGTCTCGTTGTACGCATAGATCATCTCTCCATATTTGGCATGATTTTCCATTCCCGATCCAACGCAGCACCACATGCTGGTATGGGGCTGTGAATAGACCCGGTAATGACCAGGGCGAATTTGTGTAAAATAGACAAAGCCTCCATGTTCAGGATGTTGACTGGACAGGATATGGTTATATAAACTGCGTTCGTAATAATCCAGATATCGGCCTTGCGGATCGGTCTGATATAACATTTTTGTTAAACGGAGCATATTATAAGTATTACAGGTTTCAGGTCCTTCAATACTATGTACCATCTTTGAGAAATCATCTGTAGGATTAAAATGTTCACTAACACTATTACCGCCAAAGGAGATCGAACGTTGCGTCACAACACTTTCCCAGAAATAGCGAACAGCATCTTCCCATGTTTCATCCTGCGCAAGATCAGCGATTCTTTTAAATCCTAGTACTTTTGGGATTTGTGTGTTGGCATGTTGACCTGTCAGTTTATCTTGGTGTTTGATCAATGGATCTAATACATCCTGATGGCTAAACTGACGCGCAAGTGTTAGATAGGCAGGGTTTTGTGTGATGGCAGCAACATCGGCAAAGATTTCATTGAGACCCCCATGTTCACTGCGCAACATATCCTGAATCTCCTTCTCAGACAATTGTTGCACAAGAGCAATAGCCCAATCGGTCATTTTGATCAACATGTCCTTAGCTTGTGAATTGCCTGTAAGGAGGTAGACATCTCGTAAACCAGCATAGGTTTTATGAATATTATATAAAGGAACCCACTTACCATTCAACGTGAATCCGCCGGCTTGGATATTCCCCTTTTTGATTTCCTCCCAGATGGTTTTTCCACCGGGAACACCACCGATGTATCCATTACCATTGGCATCTTGACAGTTTTTCAAATTTGACAGCATATAATCCAATCTTTTTTTGATTTGTATGTTACCTGTTGAAGCATACATATGTGCTAGAGCGGAGAGGTAATGGCCACCTATATGACCATCTAATCCTGTGTTTTCCCAATTGGTATAGGATTCTTTTTTTTGAGGTAAACCTGCTTCGCGAAGAAACGGAGCGAGTAAACGATCTGCATCAAGTGTTAATAAATATGTTAAATCCAGATCCTCAGCATGTTTGAATTTACCCGGAAGTAAACGGACATCTTTCAGTTCAAAATAGCTTATTTGCGGTTTCGTTTGGGCAACTAATGTGCTCGTACAGATAACTGCGTAAGTTGCATAGAAAAGGATATGTTTTAGCTTCATAAAAGTTCAGGTTGACGAATGCTTTTTTGTAATAGATTGTTAAATGTTATTTATACATTTATTTAGCTGGGCAAAAAAAATGGCTCATGTATGTGAGCGCATTTGATTAACCATTTAAGGACCAACTCGGTAAGTAGCTTAAAAATGACATGATCTTTTCTTTATAAATATCTTTGTTTAAACGGAAGTAGAAGGCTCCTTTTTTTGAATTTTCTTTGTCTTTTTCCTTCAGTTTAATGATCAGTTCTGAAGACAGGAGCTTACGACTAAAATTGCGGGTATCCAGTTCGGTATCGTACACACCTTCATAAAGTGCAACAATTTGTGGAATGGTGAATTTTTCAGGTAAGAGCTCAAACAGAATAGGGTAAAGGGCAGCTTTCATGCGCAATTTTTGTTTGGCTTTCTCGATCATCTGCGGGTGGTCAAAAATCAATTGCGGTTGTTCTTTGAGCGGAAACCAACGCGCTTCAAACTCCTCACTGATAATATGCTGATATTGGTGGGTATCAATCAATGCGAAATGTGCAATGCTGACAACTCGGCCATATTTTTCACGATCAGGATCTCCAAAGATACCGCAATCTTCCATATATACATCTTCTAAACCTGTCAGTTTTTTTAAGATACGGGAAGCTGCCTGCTGTGGATTTTCATCAGGTTGAACAAATCCTCCCATTAAGCTCCATTTATTTCTTTCAGGCTCGAAACCGCGTTTTATCAGCAAAATTTCAAGTGATTCGCCATTAAAGCCAAAAATAATACAGTCCACAGCTAATAATAAGCTTGGTTCGTTCTTGTAAAAATCCATAATTGATTAATCTCGTTTTATAATTAATTAAAGATACAAAATGTATCGTATCTGTTATAATATCTAACATATTTAAGAAAAAAATATATTTTCGACCATTTTTATGCGATTACGTTATAAAAAAGGTCATATTTTATTTCTACCGCAATACAAATCAACGAAAAAAAAAATTAAAATTTCATTATTTAAAAAAATAAATGTTAATTTGACATTAATTACTAAAGACGCCGAATCGTATGATGGATTCGTGAATGTGTTTTAAAAAGTAATTGATTATAAATCAATATTATAAACCAAATCAATCAATAAATGAGTAAAGCTTATGTGATCGGCTTAGATTACGGGAGTGATTCCGTTCGATCGGTTTTAGTAGATGCGACAAATGGCGAAGAAGTATCTAGTGCTGTATTCTACTACCCAAGATGGAGCAACGGTAAATTTTGTGATCCGCTGACGAATCAGTTTCGTCAGCATCCGTTAGACTATATAGAGGGACTGGAATCAACGATACGAGAATGCCTTCAAAAGGCCGATAATGATGAGATTGTCAAAGCGGTAAAAGCAATTTCTGTCGATACAACTGGCTCTACTCCGGTAGCTGTTGATAAACAGGGAATACCACTCGCTTTATCCGATCGTTTTGCAGACAATCCCAACGCGATGTTTGTGCTTTGGAAAGACCATACGGCAGTTCAGGAAGCGAAGGAAATTAATGTGCATGCACAAAAATGCGATAAGGATTACTTAAAATATGTTGGTGGAATTTATTCGTCAGAATGGTTCTGGGCAAAATTGCTTCATATACTGCGTGATGATCAAGATGTTCGCGAGGCACTATATACATGGGTGGAGCACTGTGATTATATTCCGTTCTTATTGACAGGAGGAAAACGTGCTCAGGATATCAAACGTAGTGTTTGTGCAGCAGGGCATAAATCTTTATGGGCTGCTGATTTTGGTGGTCTTCCGCCGAATCATTTTTTTGCAGAACTGGATCCGTATTTAGATGGTATAGTTGATCATTTATTTACCGAAACGTATACTGCCGCCGAACCTGCTGGAACGCTCTCGGAAGAATGGGCAAACCGACTGGGACTTTCTACGGATGTAGTTGTTGGTGTTGGTGCTTTCGATTGTCATATGGGTGCTGTAGGTGGACAGATCGAACCGTATTATTTAAGTAAAGTGATGGGAACTTCTACCTGTGACATGTTGGTAGCTCCGCAAAATGAGGTGGGCAACACATTGGTAAAGGGTATCTGTGGACAGGTCAATGGTTCGATTATCCCGGGTATGATTGGTATGGAAGCTGGCCAGTCGGCCTTTGGTGATGCTTATGCCTGGTTTAGACAAGTACTATCATGGCCAGTTGCTAATTTAATAGCGCAATCAAATGATATTTCGGACACCGATAAATCGAAAATCGCGAACCTTATTGATACACAATTAATTCCGGACTTAAGTCGAAAGGCTGAAGCATTACCGGTCACAGAATCTTCTGAATTGGCAATAGATTGGTTTAATGGCCGTCGTACACCTGATGCTGATCAAACTTTAAAAGGCGCTTTATTGGGGCTTCATCTTGGTACAGATGCGGTACGTATCTTCCGATCAATTGTTGAAGCTACTTGTTTCGGAGCAAAAAGTATTGCAGATCGTTTTGTAGAACAAGGGATTCCAGTCAAGGGATTAATTGGTTTGGGTGGAGTAGCAAAAAAATCTCCATACATCATGCAGACCATGGCGGATGTAATGAATATGCCTATCCGTATTCATAAATCTGAACAGACTTGTGCTATAGGGGCGGCTATGTTTGCTGCTACTGCGGCTGGTATTTATGCTAAGGTTGAAGATGCCATGGAAGCGATGGGGCAGGGTTTTGAAAAAACTTACGAACCCCGTGCTGAGATGGTCGCCATCTATGCCAAACGATACCAACAGTATCTTAAGCTCGGTACATTTATCGAAGAAACTAAACACTAAGCGAAGTGTCGTAACGCCTTACTAATTGTAACCGTTATTCAGGATTTTTTAATTTTTTTTAATTTAAAATAATGATATATACATCTATAAAAGAAGAAGCTTATCAATGTAATATGCAGTTGCCTCAATTGGGACTGGTACTTTTTACTTTTGGCAATGTAAGTGTTGCGGATCGTGACAAGGCTGTATTTGCCATTAAACCCAGTGGAGTGCCTTATGATCAATTAACACCGGATCATATGGTTATTGTTGATTTTGAGGGTCGTGTGGTTGAAGGTAAGCTGAGGCCATCATCAGATACGAAAACACATGCTGTACTTTATAAGCATTGGGAAGGTGTGGGTGGTATTACACATACGCATTCAACTTATGCCACTGCTTGGGCACAGAGCCAGCGTGATATTCCCATTTTTGGAACGACTCACGCCGATCACTTAACTTCTGATATTCCCTGTGCAGCACCTATGGAAGATGATATGATAGCTGGTAATTATGAATACGAAACTGGATTTCAGATAATCAATCATTTTAATGAACATAAGCTCGATTATAAGGAAGTGGAGATGATTTTAGTTGGTAACCATGCACCTTTTACATGGGGGAAAACGGGAGATAAATCTGTATACAACAGCGCTGTTTTGGAAACAGTAGCAAAAATGGCTTTGCTTACGGAGCAGATCAATCCGAAGGCCCCACGTCTAAAGGATGCATTGATCAAAAAACATTATGAACGTAAGCATGGTGGTGCTGCGTATTATGGTCAAGAATAAAAATACCTAATAATCAAAAATAAACGAATAAAATTGAAAGGAGATTGGATCTAAAGCCAATCAAAAATTATTAACTATGAATATCGATTTAAATAAATTGGAAGTTTGGTTCGTTACTGGGAGCCAGGATTTATATGGTGAAGAAACCCTAAAACAAGTGGCGGTACATGCTGAAGAAGTGGCACAATACTTTTCGGCACATAGGGATATCCCTGTACAGGTAGTATACAAACCCATTGTAAAAAATAGTGAAGAAATATACAGTACTTTAACTGCTGCTAATACCGCCGCAAACTGTATAGGTGTGATTACATGGATGCATACTTTTTCACCTGCCAAAATGTGGATTAGAGGATTGCAGGCTTTACAGAAACCTTTACTTCACTTGCATACTCAGTATAACCGTGATATCCCTTGGAGTTCGATGGACATGGATTTTATGAATCTAAACCAAAGTGCACATGGTGATCGTGAGTTTGGTCATATTGTGACTCGTTTGAATATTGGTAGAAAAGTAGTTACTGGTCACTGGCAGGATGAGGAAGTAATAGGAAGAATTATGGTATGGGTACGTGCTGCTGCTGCTTGGCATGACTGGCAAGGAGCAAAATTTGTTCGTTTTGGTGACAATATGCGTTACGTCGCGGTTACTGATGGTGATAAAGTGTCTGCAGAAGGACAATTTGGATTTTCAGTGAATACTTATGCCGTTGGTGATCTTGTTGCGATCGTCGATGCAGTAACGGAATCTGAAATCAATACGCTATTAGCGGATTACGAGGCGACTTACGATTTAGCGCCAAATGTAGTGGAAGGTGGGGAGCAGCGTCAAAGTTTAGTGGAAGCTGCCCGTATTGAACTTGGGTTAAGGAAGTTTTTAGTATCGGGAAACTACAAAGGTTTTACTGATACTTTTGAAGATCTGCATGGGCTTGTACAGCTACCGGGATTAGCAGTACAGCGATTGATGGCAGAAGGATATGGATTTGCTGGTGAAGGTGATTGGAAAACACCAGCTTTAGTTCGTGCATGTAAAGTAATGGGGGCTGGTTTGCCGGGTACTACGGCTTTTATGGAAGATTATACGTATCATTTTGATCCTGCGAATGAAATGGTACTAGGTTCGCACATGCTTGAGGTGGATCCTGCTTTAGCAGCTGATAAGCCTCGAATAGAAGTACATCCGTTGGGAATTGGTGGCAAAGCCGATCCTGCACGTTTGGTATTTGATGGTTTAAGTGGTCCTGCTTTGAATGCTTCATTGATTGATTTAGGAACACGTTTTCGTTTGATCGTCAATAAAGTGGTGGGGGTCGATGTGAAAGAGGAGTTGCCTAAATTGCCAGTGGCACGGGTACTATGGAAGCCTCTTCCGGATATGAAAACTGCCTGTAGTGCTTGGATTTATGCTGGTGGGGCTCACCATACCGCTTATAGTTTAAGTTTGACGCCAGAATATTTGGAAGATTTTGCGCGGATTGCTGGATTGGAGTACGTCGTTATTGATGAAAACACGACGTTGACGCATCTGGAAAATCAATTGAAGTGGAATGAACTCTATTTTTTAATGAAGAAATAAACAGAAATTGTCCTTCTTTTTTTTAGCAGAGGGACTTCATCATAAGCAAGTCGCAAAACTATGGATAAATTTGCAACGGTAGATTACATCATCTTTGTCGTCTACTTCATTATTGTAGCCGGATATGGCTTCTGGATTTACAGCAGAAAAACAGCAGCTAATAATAGCAGTAAAGACTATTTCTTGGCAGAGGGTTCATTGACCTGGTGGGCTATTGGGGCATCATTGATTGCATCCAATATATCTGCCGAACAATTTATAGGCATGAGTGGTAACGGATTTGAGGTCGGTATTGCCGTTGCGGCTTACGAGCTTATTGCTGCTGTAGCATTAATCATTGTAGCCGTGTGGTTTATACCTGTTTATCTGAAGAATAAAATCTTTACGATGCCACAGTTCTTAAACAATCGATACAATGAAACAACCAGTCTGATTATGGCTGTTTTCTGGCTTTTCTTATATGTGTTTGTCAACCTAACTTCGATTTTATACCTCGGCGCAATCGCTATATCAAGTATGGCCGGTGGGGGCGATAGTTTTCACTTGATCATGGTGGCACTTGCTGTATTTGCTGTGATTATTACATTAGGAGGTATGCGTGTCATCGGTTTTACCGATGTCATCCAGGTAGTAGTCTTGATTATCGGCGGTATCGCTACTACTTATGTTGCATTAACATTGGTGAGTGAACACTTTGGTCTAGGCAAGGACGTATTGGCTGGTTTCAACAAGCTAATGGAAGATTCGCCTAAGCACTTTGAAATGATCGTGGATAAACCTGGAGTCGGCGCGACACAAGAGGAGATCAATAAATATTTGATGTTGCCTGGAATAGGCATGTACCTGGCAGGTATCTGGATTGTGAATTTGAATTACTGGGGGTGTAATCAATACATCACCCAACGTGCATTGGGGGCGGATCTAAAAACTGCGCGTATGGGTATTTTATTTGCAGGCCTATTAAAACTGTTAATGCCGCTAATCGTGATGTTGCCTGGTATAGCAGCTTATGTACTTTATAAAAATGGAGCATTGCAAGAAGAGATGGCTCCGGGCGGGGTATTTCATGCTGATAATGCCTATTCTGCCATTCTTGGACATCTGCCAAATGGCATGAAGGGGCTGGCTCTCGCGGCATTAACGGCTGCTATTGTTGCAGGTTTAGCAGGTAAAGCAAATAGTATCGCGACTATTTATACGTTGGATATCTACAAAAAATACATCAATGCGGGCGCTTCGGAATCGAAAATGGTGTGGGTAGGTAAAATCACGATCGTCATTTCTATCCTTGTGGCTGTCCTATTTACCTGGAATGATACATTAGGAATTGGTGGTGCTGGAGGATTCACTTTCATCCAAAAATACACGGGCTTTATTAGTCCTGGTGTATTTGCAATGTTCTTATTGGGAATGTTCTGGAAACGTACCACAGGTCCTGCTGCAATCACGGGATTGATTTCGGGATTTGGTTTATCGATCTTTTTCAATGAGTTTGCAACAAAGGTATTTGGTCCTGAAACTTGGCTGTACACAGCCTACATCAATAAAAGCGGCAACTACGAAATTCCATTTCAGATTTGTATGGGACTAGCTTTTGCTTTTACCTTAGCCTTGATGGTCGGTGTCAGCTTATTTGGACCAAAAGAGAATCCAAAAGCATTTGTACTGGACAAAAAGATGTTCAAAGTGGAGCCATCGATTTTGGTATTGATCGTGGTAACACTCTTATTAGTAACAGCCATATACGTACGTTTTTGGTAGACGTTAAATTGTTTAATTAGTTGTAAATCATAATAATATGAGTATAAAAATTATAAATGGTATTTTATTGACTACGGTATTGGCCTACGGTTGTCAACAGAATTCGAGTAAACAACATACGACTGACATGCGCGACTCCTTGGACTTGTCTTTTGATACGGTTATTGATAGTAAGGATGTTAAATTGTATACATTAATGAATGGAAAGCTTAAAGCTGCACTTACTAATTATGGTGCACGATTAGTGAATTTACAGGTGCCGAATAAGGCGGGAAACTTGACTGATGTGATCCTTGGTTATGACAGTGCTGCGGCGTATAAATCTAATGCGAGTAATTTTTATGGGGCTATCGTAGGTCGTTATGGAAATAGAATCGGGGATGCTACTTTCACTTTGCAGGGGTCCAAATATGAACTAGAGAAGAATGATGGTAAAAACTCCCTGCATGGCGGTACACATGGTGTGTACAATCAGGTATGGGATGTCGCGAATAGTTCGGATACATCCATCACATTCACTTATATTTCTCCTGATGGAGAGGCTGGTTATCCTGGAGAAGTGAAAATGCAGGTAACTTATACGTTAAGTCATACAGGCGGACTGGTAATGGATTATCACGCGACTACGGATAAAGAAACCGTATTAAACCTAACGAACCATGCTTATTTCAATTTAAGTGGTGCAGGATCTGCAACGATACTGGATCACGAACTGCAAATCGATGCCGAGGCAATTACAGAAGTTGATGACACTTTGATACCAACAGGAAAAAGTATTCAAGTGGGGGGAACACCATTTGATTTTCGTCAAGCATTTGTCATCGGTGATCGCATTGAAACAGAGGATGCCCAATTAAAAATTGGAAAGGGTTATGATCATAACTTTGAATTGTCTAAAGCGTCTGGTTTTAGAAAGGTTGCATCTGTTTATGCACCGAAAACGGGAATAGAAATGCAAGTATTGACCACTGAACCGGGTTTACAGTTTTATAGTGGCAATTTCATGAAGGACACTGATCCAAAAGGTAAAAGTGGTTTGGCATATCCCTTCCGCTCTGCTTTTTGTTTAGAAACACAGCATTATCCGGATGCACCTAACCATCCAGCATTTGCTTCTACCGTGTTGAAACCAGAACAGACTTATAGCACGAAATCTGAATATAGATTTACCATAAGATAATATAGGATGAAAAAAATTGAGCTATTATTAGCAGCTATGATGGTTGGATCTACGTCATTATTTGCACAAACTCCTCTAAGTTTTAAAGTAGACCTTGACCAATCTGCAGGAAAGATGTCACAAGGCATGTGGGGTGTATTTTTTGAAGATATTAATATGGGTGCCGATGGTGGAATATATGCTGAACTGGTTAAAAACCGATCTTTTGAGTTTAACGAACCTTGGATGGGATGGAAAAAACTGACTAAAGAACCAGAAGGCACTTTTCTGATTATAAACAATAGTAAACGAAAAGGAAATCCACGCTCATTGAAGATTCGTAATCCAAAGGGTCTCCAGCTTGGTGTGCAAAATGAAGGGTTCCGTGGTATGGGAATTAAGAAAGGGGAGCAGTATGAATTTTCACTGCTTTTTAAAGAAGCTTCTGGAGGAATGCGCATTCGTGTCGAATTGTTGAATGAAGAGGATAAAGTGATTGGATCAAGTGAGTTAATGTTGTCTAGTGGAAGTGATTGGCAAACTGGGGCAACAAAGTTTACGGCTTCAGAGACTGTTGCTAAAGGTAAGTTGAATGTCTGGATCGAAGGAGCGGGCGATGCGGAAGTGGATATGATTTCTCTTTTCCCAACGGACACCTGGAAAAATAGACCTAAAGGTTTACGTAAGGATATGGTGCAGCTATTGGCAGATATGAAACCTGGATTTATCCGTTTTCCAGGAGGTTGTATTGTGGAAGGGAGGGATCTAGCGAGTCGGTTCCAATGGAAAAAAACAGTAGGACCAATCGAGGAACGTGAATTGATCATTAACCGTTGGAATACTGAATTTAAGCACAGACCGGCACCCGATTATTTTCAAACTTTTGGATTGGGATTTTATGAATATTTCTTAATGGCTGAAGATATTGGCGCTAAGGCAGTTCCCATCTTAAACTGTGGGATGGCTTGCCAATTCAATACGGCAGAACTTGTTCCGATGGATGAGTTGGATACGTATATTCAGGATGCTTTGGATCTGATTGAATTTGCCAATGGTGCTGTGACGACTACCTGGGGTAAACTTCGTGCAGATATGGGGCATCCGGCTCCTTTCCATCTGGAAATGTTAGGTGTAGGTAATGAAAATTGGGGACCTCAGTATGTAGAGCGTTTAGCGGCATTTAAAAAGATTTTAAATGAAAAGCATCCTGAAATCGCCATTATAGCAAGTTCAGGAACAGATCCCGATGGCGAGCGTTTTACTTATTTGGATGAACAATTACGGGAGATGAAAATTGATATTATTGATGAACATTATTATAGACCGCCATCATGGTTTTTGTCAAGCGTATCTCGTTATGATGATTACGACCGTAACGGTCCTAAAGTGTTTGCCGGTGAATATGCTTCACACACTACGCGACCAAATGGTCCTGGTCGGAGTACTTGGGAAGCAGCACTATCAGAGGCAGCATTCCTAACTGGACTCGAACGAAATGCCGATGTCGTACACATGGCATCGTATGCACCATTATTTGGACATGTGGATGGTTGGCAATGGACTCCAGATTTGATCTGGGTGGATAATTTGAATGCATATGGAACACCAAGTTATCAGGTGCAGAAATTGTATTCCACGAATACTGGAACGGATATCGTACCCATTAAATGGAATGGAGCTGCTGTAGCAGGTAAAGATAGTTTATTCGCATCGTCTGTTTACAATAGTATCACGAAGGAATTGATCATCAAATTTGTGAATTATAATAGTAAACCGGTACAGGTTAACTTTGATATCAACTCGAAGAAAAAACTTAAACAAGTTGCTGTGAAAACGACATTGGCAAATGGGGACTTGAGTATATCAACAAGTTTTGAAGAACCATTGAAAATACAGCCCAAAGTGGAACAAGTTAATTATAATGGAAAAAAGATAGCAGATACGTTTGCACCTTATTCCTTAACGGTCATCAAGCTGGCTGTTCAATAATATGAATTTTACAATGATACGATCATGGGGCGCAGTGCAGTGCAAAATCACCATGAACTAAACGAAGCTTTGTTTTTGACAACGCTGTTAAATCATAAAAGCTGACCTCTTCACCTGGGTGTCAGTTTATCGATAAGCTCGTGATCGCATCAATGTCTTGACCCCAATATTTTTTGTCTGCGGAGATGTGTGATGAACATGATGCAGATAGTCAGGAGGGGGATATGATCTGAAGTTCTACTTGGTGCCATTTGGAAAATTGAGTACATCACTAAGGTCTTTAAAGCCATGCGAAACAGTCCATCTTGGTTTTGTTGGTACTGTAGGCAGACATCATTTGAAATCGATGCGATCTAGAAAAGGTATTACATCAAAATAGCCTTTAAACCGAAAGGTGAAGCGGGCATATGGTTGTGTTGGCGCTTTTAGGTTGATGTAAGTTATCTACTTCGGATTATTTCAAGGTATTTACGGTGTAAATATGGGCTTAAAGGCGGAGGTGAAGCAGTCAGTCTTGATAGGGTGCAGACTGTTAAACTAATGTAACTTTAATTTCTATTTGGCACCATCTAGGACTCTTCATTTTATGATAAAAATAAAAGGTGTACACCTCCATTGTTTATATTCATGACTCAATTATTGATTGATAAAAGATATCATAATTGAGTTGTGTTATTGCAAATAAATAACTCATATTAATTTTTTATTTTGATGAAAAAACAGCTTATTTACATATGCTTATTGCTTTTCTTTCTTATACAACATTCAATATTGTATGCCAATGAACCGGATTCGGCATATATTTTTGCCTATAGCTCAGGAAAGAATGATAACCATAATGGTTTGCATTTTGCATGGAGCCTAGACAATAAGAAATGGAATACCATTGGCCCTGAAGCAAGTTTCTTACGCTCCGATTATGGTCGATGGGGATCGGAAAAAAAGATGATTGATCCTTTCTTGTTTTTATCTCCAACGGGAACCTGGCATTGTGTCTGGAGTTTGAATAAAGAAGATGGTGCCTTTGCACACAGTGCCTCGCGCGATTTGATTCAATGGGAAAGTCAGTCTTATCCTTTGGTATTTGCTGGAGGAAATTGTCTCAGTCCTGTAATTGATTACAACAAAACGACAGGTATTTACCAAGTCGTCTGGAAAACGGATCGTAATGTTGAAGGATTCTATGCTGTAGAAACAAAGGATTTTAAAATATTTTCACCAACTAAGAAAGTAACGGTTACGGAAAACAGCAAAGTTGAGGTACGTCTAGTGGATGGAATCCATAAGGGGACAATTCATAAAGTTGCGTGGCAAACACTTGAAAATTTGCTCAAAAAACAGCAATTGGATACTTACAAAGGGAAGTTGAACAGTGAACGTATGGCCGATGATGGGTATCGCTTTGCTAAATTGCCGGCTCTGAAAGGAAAACTAACATTAGATGAACATAATGCTGAACGTAAGATTAGTGATTTGCTTATTGGAGCATTTTTTGAAGATATCAATTATGCCGCTGATGGCGGATTATATGCAGAATTGATCCAGAATAGGGGATTTGAATACTCTTCTATGGACCGAAAAGAATGGAACAGTATGACTGCCTGGAGTACGACGAATAGTGAAACGATTCTTTCGATTGATACGTTATCTCCGATACACAAAAATAACCGCCACTATGTGAGCATGCATGCTAAAAATGGAGGAGGAATTGTTAATGAAGGATTTGGTGGTATTTCTATACAGAAAGGTGAACATTATAAGTTTTCGATATATGCTCGAACAAAATCTGGGCAATTTGGGCAATTGATCATTCGGTTAGTAGATGTGAAGGGGAATACTATTGGTGAAACGAAAACAAAAAAAATATCTAAAAAATGGGAACAGTACAAATTGGAAATGATCGGCAACGCAACCGTTTCAGATGCTCGATTGGTGATTGCTTACTCAAACGATGGTGTAATCGATATGGACATGGTCTCGTTATTTCCTAAAAATACTTTCCGGAATAGAGATAACGGACTTAGAGCAGATCTTGCTACGACTATTGCAGATATGAAGCCTCGTTTTGTCCGTTTTCCAGGTGGTTGTGTAGCTCATGGTGATGGAATAGATAATATCTATCACTGGAAAAATACGATCGGTCCATTGGAACAACGAAAGCCACAACGCAATCTTTGGGGGTATCATCAGTCATTTGGCTTAGGATATTTTGAATATTTTCAATTTTGTGAAGATTTAGGTGCAGCACCAGTGCCTGTTGTTGCGGCAGGTGTACCATGCCAAAATTCAGGACATCACGGTCACGAACTTGGCGGGCAGCAGTGTGGCATTCCAATGGAAGATATGGACGATTATATTCAAGATATTTTGGATTTAATAGAATATGCTAATGGAGATAGTAAAACTTTTTGGGGTAAGAAACGTGCTGAAGCGGGACATGTTGCTCCTTTTAACTTGAAATATATAGGTATTGGTAATGAAGATTTGATTACTGATATATTCAAAGAACGCTTTACTATGATCTATCAAGCAGTAAAAGAGAAATATCCTGATGTTGAGGTTATTGGAACAGCAGGTCCTTTTTATGAAGGATCGGATTATTTGGAAGGATGGGATTTAGCAACAAAATTGGAGGTTCCTTTAATTGATGAGCATTACTACAACCCTCCAGGATGGTTCATCCATAATCAAGACTTTTACGATCGTTATGATCGTAAGAAGGCCAAAGTATATCTTGGAGAGTATGCCGCGCATCTTCCTGATCGAGCCAGTACAATTGAAACAGCATTGGCAGAGGCACTGCATTTGTGTAATGTAGAGCGGAATGCCGACGTCGTTACGATGACTTCTTATGCACCACTATTGGCAAAAGAAGGTAATACGCAGTGGTCTCCAGATCTGATTTATTTTGATAATACAACCGTAAAGCCTACCGTGGGCTATTATATACAACAGGCATTTGGACAACATGCTGGCGATACCTATCTTTTTAGTGATTTACAGTTGTCTAATCATGATGAAACGGTTCGCAAACGAGTTGGAAAATCAATCGTACGCGACGCTAAATCGGGTGACATCATCGTGAAACTGGTGAATTTGTTGCCTGTTGAAATTGATCTTGAACTTGATCTTTCGGCAATTGGTATTACACAGCAACAAGTACGTGGTACTGTCATATCAGGTGCACCGACAGATCGGACAGCTAAACCCATGCCAACTACGCTTCAATTAGAGCATTGCCAGTTGCCACCTTATTCGTTCACCGTTTTTCGCATACCTACTCAAAAATAAGTCGTAACATGAAAAAGATACAAATTATAATCCGATGCCCATTGATATTGATGGCGTTATTGATTGAAATCACAGCATTCGGACAACAAAGTATAGCTTCAAAACCTGAAGCAGTAGCTTATCTATTTGCTTATTTTTCTGACAATAGTCCAGAAGGCGAACAGGTTCGTTATGCGATAAGCAAAGATGGTTTAAATTATCAGCCCTTAAATGAGGGAAAACCGGTTATTGCATCTGATAGCATTGCTTTAAAAAAAGGTGTTCGCGATCCCCATATTATGCGTTCTGAAGATGGAAAAACGTTCTATATGGTGCTGACAGATATGCGTTCAAGTGAGGGCTGGCAAAGCAATGATGGTATTATCTTGATGAAAAGTACCGATCTAATCCATTGGGAACATCAAGCGATTGATTTCCCAACGCGGTTTCCTGATCTGGAAGGATTTGATCAGGATAATTTACATGCGGTCTGGGCGCCGCAAACCATTTGGGACAATGACAAGCAACAATACATGATCTATTATTCTATCGGTAGACACGACTGGGAGTATGCGGTAGGAGATAAAAAACAGCCTTATTTTAAAATCTACTACTCGTATGCGAATGCAGATTTTACAGATCTCGGTACACCTGAACTGCTATTTGATTTTGGAACGGCAGCTATTGATGGTGATATTGTGTCTGATAAAAAAAAGAAGGAATATGTCTTATTTTTTAAGGATGAAGGTTTATCTACGATCAATAATGGTTTACAGACGAGGAGTGGAGTGATACGGGCACTAAGTAAAAATTTAACAGGACCCTATCGCGCCGAATATCGTCATCTCAATCCGGATCAGCATAAACCAGTTGAAGGTTCCAGTGTGTTCAAGCTGATTGATTCGGATGAGTATATATTAATGTATGACTGTTATACGGAGGGTTATTATCAGTTTTGCAAAAGTTCAGATTTATCGCATTTTACTTTTGTTCAAAATACACCATTGCTCGGTAAGTTTACTCCCAGACATGGTTCGGTCATGCCAATAACCAGTGGAGAGCTGCAAAAACTGACTGATAAATTTGGAATTCCTTCTGGATTTTAAAGGGTATAACTTAATCGTATTGTTAAAAATACAAAAAAAATGAATACGATTTTTTTGGATATGAGTTTATTTTACAGGTTTTTAAGTATTTGATTTGTTGTTTTTTTTTGTGTGGATAATGCCCTTATTGAATATAAAAAAATAAATGTTTGTTTTACATTTATTTTTTTATATTTGTTTTACAATTATAACCAATATAGTTTTTTTACCTTCAATTAGCGACTATGGATTCCTAATACTATGCTTGAATTTTTTATCAAGGATAAAAAAAATTGTCACATTTTTTTAAGTGTATTTTTAACATTTAATAATAATGGTTTTTATATTTAATTTTTTTATAAGTTCAGATACTTATGTTATCTGATTTTGCTCGCGACCCTTTTGACCTGAACGGAATTTAAAAAATTGAAACCATTTATCAAAAACGACTAAATTATGAAAAACAAAAAAATTCTTTTTTTATATGTTTTTATGTGGTTTATACCCTTATTGACATATGCACAAACTAAAATTACGGGGCAGGTAATAAATAAGGACAAAGAGCCGATCGTTGGTGCTAGCGTGCTTGTTGATGGAATGCCAAATTTAATAACAAGTACAGATCATGATGGTCGTTTCCAATTAAATGATGGAAAAGGTTTCCTACTGATTACCTATGTTGGATACAAAACACAGCGTGTTGCAATCGGTAATGAAACCAAATTTTCTATTACTATGGAAACGAGTGATCAATCTCTGGAAGAGGTAGTGGTGGTAGGTTATGGAACCCAGTCCAAACGTAATATTACAGGAGCCGTGAGTAATATTAAATCGGAGGATATTGTTCGTTCTTCTTCAACAACTGCTGCCGGCGCATTAGCTGGTAAGGTGCAGGGTATTTCTGTACGTGGTAAGGATGCTCGTCCAGGAAGAGGCGCAGCTCTTGAGATTCGTAATATGGGTAATCCACTTTATGTCATCGATGGAGTAGCTTATGGTGGTCAAACAGGTACGGACTGGGTAGGAACTCAAAATGGTTCTGGTGCGGATATCTTTAATGCCCTGAATCTAGAGGATATTGAAAGTATATCCATTTTGAAGGATGCCGCCGCCGCTGTATATGGATTCAGAGCATCTGGTGGCGTGGTTTTAATCACCACTAAAAAAGGAAATAAAGGTGAAAAGGCAAAAATTAATATCAATGGATATCAGGGATGGCAGAATTTAACACGTTTTCCTGATCTGGCAAATGCTGCACAATATACACGAGGGTTAGTGGAAGCTGCCCAAAATGAGGGAAAAGATCCGAATGCGGTCTACACCCCCGATGAGCTTGCAAAGTGGCAAATGGGGACAGATCCTGGTTATAAAAGTTATGATTATTACGATATGATTATTCGCAAGAATATTCCGCAACGTAATATCAGTGCAAACGTGACAGGAGGCACTGATAAGTCTAATTATTTTCTTTCGATAGGGCATCTTACTCAAGATGCCATGATTAAAGATTTTAATTATAAAAGAACCAATCTACAGGCCAATATGGAAGCTCGAGTTTTGGAAGGTTTAACAGTAGGTACCCAAATTTCAGGAAGACATGAAGGAACACAAGATGTTGGTTTGCCTGGGGGAGATGGCTACTTTTCCTCGATTTTGGCCATGTTTAAAAACAGACCTACGGTGTCACCATATGTGAATGATAATCCAGATTACCCAACACACACCAATGATTTTGCATATAATCCCGCTGTTTTTGACCGTGATATTGCAGGTTACAAAGACAATCGATACTTAGCTGGAAATGTAAATTTATTTGCTTCTTATAAAACCAAGTTCGGTCTATCAGCTAAAGGAACTGTTTCTTATAATTATACGAATAATAAGTTCGATGGATTTCAATATACCTATGATGTATACCGTTTTGAAGATAATGAATATAAAGCTACCGGAGGAAGTCGTTCAGGATGGCGCTATGATACCAATAGGGATATTGTTTCTCGTTTTGCGCAGTTCTTAGTGGATTATAATAAGCAGATCGGTGATCATTCTTTCGCCGCTACACTCGGGTACGAACGTTCCGATTGGGAGAGAACGATGAAGACGCTTGGCGCAAATCCGTCTAATAATTATATCCCTTTGTTGCGTCTTTCTGAATTAAATGAGCTTGGGGATAACTGGGATTATCAAGCTCGTGCTGGGTATATCGGTCGGTTGAATTATAATTATAAAGGAAAATATTTACTTGAATTATTAGGCCGATACGATGGTTCGTATTTGTATTATAAAGATCGCCGCTGGGGATTTTTTCCTGGCGCTTCCCTAGGATGGCGGATTTCCGATGAAAACTTCTTTAAACCATTAAAAAGTGTTGTTAATGACTTTAAAATCCGCGCTTCTATTGGACAGACCGGTCTGGAAGAAGGCGTAGGTATGCACGGGTACCTAGCTGGTTATAATTGGGCTTCAGGCGATGCAGTACTGGACGGGGATTACGTACCCGGTTTACAGCCTCGCGGTTTGCCGGTCAGGAAACTTTCTTGGGTGAAAAACACCAATTATAACATTGGCGTAGATGTGGGCATGTTGGACAATAAATTGACAATGACGGCCGACGCCTTTAAGATAATCCGAACCGGATTTCCAGGAAAGAAATACGATGTTCTACTTCCTGTAGAAATTGGCTATGATCTTCCTAATGAAAATCTGGGTAAAAATGGATATTACGGTGCTGAAGGTATCATTACATATACGGATAAGATCGGGGAATTGAACTATGTGGTGAGTGCTAATCTGACTTATTCACGCTTTAAGAATCTAGAGTCTTATAAACCAAGGTTCAGTAATTCGTGGAATGAATACCGGAGTTCGGCCGAAGACCGTTGGGGTGGTGTATGGTGGGGTTATCAAGTTGTTGGTCGTTTTCAGTCAGAAGAGGAAATTAATAACCATCCGATCAATAATGATGGCGCCAATAATCGTACGCAACTGCCTGGAGATTTTATCTATAAAGACGTCAATGGTGATGGTGTGATCAATGGTATGGACGAACGTCCTATTGGTTATCCAACAGGTTGGGCTCCAATTATGTCATTTGGTGGAAGAGTAGGATTGAACTGGAAAGGCATCGATATGAATGTTGATTTTTCTGGGGGGGCGGTACAGTCTTGGTTTCAGGATTATGAACTGCGTAATGCCTTTCACGGAGGTGGTAATTCTCCTGCATATCTACTGGAAGATCGCTGGCACCGAGCCGATCCTTATGATCCAAAAAGCGAATGGATTGCAGGTTACTATCCGGCACTTCGAAATGGAAACTCTGGTCCCAATAGTAGAAATAGTGACTTTTGGTTAACCAATGTTCGTTATTTAAGAATCAGAAATCTAGAGCTTGGTTACAACTTTTCTACTGGTTTAGTAAAAAAAATCAAAGCAGAGAAAATCCGTATCTACGCCAATGGGTCTAATCTGTTTTCTTTTGATAATGTGAAAAGATTTCAGATCGATCCAGAGATCGAAGCAGCAGCGGCCGTAGTATATCCGCAACAGCGTGTATTTATGGTTGGGTTTAATGTTACATTTTAAAGAAAATCAAGAATGAAAAAGCTATATACATGTTTGGCTCTGTTTGTATGCCTTGGAATTGGAGGCTGTAAACACGACGATTGGTTTGATCGGGATTCCAAAAGTATGATCACGGATGATCAGCTTTGGAACGATCCAAAATTATTGACTTCACTATTGGCAAATTATTATAACCGATTACCAACTCTTCATGGTGTTTTTAACACTGGTGGTATGAGTGAGCTGGATGATGCGATGTGGTCCGGGCACCGTGATCAGAATTGGCGTAATGATTTTCAATTTGGTGATGACTACGGCCGTTATTGGGATTATGGATTAATTCGTGATATCAACCTTTCATTAGAAAACGTAGAAACATTAAGCATCAAATTAACGGAAGTAACAAAGAAGCAATATTTGGCGGAGCTTCGATTTATTCGGGCACTGGTTTATTTTGAAATGGTAAAACGTATGGGAGGAGTTCCTTTGGTGACGACGCAACTCATCTATGATTTTAGTGGTGATCCAACGCCGCTTCAAGTGCCACGGGCTAAAGAACATGAGGTTTACGATTTTATATACCAGGAAATGGAAGCAATAAAAGAGGATCTCGCAGGTAATAGTACGAGTAAGACAAGGGCTAATAAATATACTGTTCTTGCTTTGGAAAGTAGAGCAATGTTGTATGCGGCATCCTTAGCTAAATACAATGGTTTGATGACAGAACCTATTGTTACGGCGGGTGGTGAAGTAGGAATCCCTGCGGCTATGGCCAATGATTATTATCGTAAATCATTAGCTGCTTCAAAAGAGTTGATGAGCGGTCCTTATCGTCTGTTTAATGAAAATCCAGATAAGGGCGCTAATTTCTATGAAATGTTGAATAAAAAAACAGGATCTGAAGTGATTTTTGCAAAGGATTTTGCAGTTGGTCTTAAAACTCATCGCTTTACCTATGATAATATTGTCAAGAGCCTGACAGAAGATAACGAATCCTCATCTACGATTTCTCCTTCACTCAGCTTAGTCGAGAGTTTCGACTACATTGATGGACGAAAAGGTACGCTTCAAGATCGTGATGCGAATGGAAATTACATCACTTATACTGGTATTGATGATATTTTTAAGAATAAGGATGCTCGTCTATATGGTACTGTGGTTTATCCAGGAAGTTCTTTCCGAAATAGTGGTGTGAGTATACAGGCAGGTGTTGCTACATGGCAAAACGGAACGTACCAGCTTTCAACAGCTCCAGAATTGGGACAACAATTAGGAAATCAACTTGGGCAAGTAAATGCAGGTGGGTTGTGGACTGGTTTTGATGGGCCAAAGGATGATGCACAGGATGTGAGTAATACGGGATTTTACATACGTAAATTTGTGAGTGATGCTCCTGCTGCTAGTGCCAGAGGGACATCTGCTGCTAATTGGTGGCCCTGGTTCCGTCTTGGCGAAATCTACCTCAATGCGGCTGAAGCAACATTTGAACTTGGACAAATCGGTGATGCGACTCAATACATCAACACTTTACGTGAACGTGCTGGGTTTCCAGCCAATAGTATCAGCACATTAACCATGAACATCATTCGTAATGAACGTAGGGTAGAACTCGCTTTTGAAGATCACCGCTTTTTTGACTTGAAACGATGGCGTTTAGCGCATACAGTATGGAATGGGGCTGAAAATGACAGCAATGCTGTGGTGCGCGGTCTGTATGGTTATCGTGTGGTACGTCCAGGACATGTGGACCATGGTAAATTTATCTATGCACGCATGAAACCTAGTCGTTTCCGCAAAGCTCGTTTTTTCCGTTTAGCAAATTATTATTCTTCTATTGAGCAAAGGGTACTGGACAATAATCCAAAGATTGTTAGAAATCCACTGCAATAATCTAATGAATTATGAACATAAAATTTTTAACAGTACTAACCGCTACACTAGGTCTTTTAGTGGTTGGTTGTGAATATGATAATTTTGAAGCACCTAAAGATTCGTTAACCGGAAAAGTAGTTTTTGAGGGTAAAGCTGTCGGTGTACGTAATAATGGTCCTGAACTGGAGTTATGGCAGGACGGTTATCCTTTAAAATCATTGATTCCGGTATATATTAATCAAGCAGGGGAGTTTTCTGCCAGTTTATTTAAAGGCAAGTATAAATTAGTCCGAAAAGGAAATTCACCTTGGTTACGGCAATCTACTGACACAATCTTCGTAAATGTGGATGGAAATACAGTTCTTGATGTACCCGTTATCCCTTATTTTTCTGTGGGAAATGAAAGTTTTCAGGCAACAAACGGTCAAATAGCGGCAAACTTTACCATCAGAAAGACCGCTGAGTCTTCCAATCTGGATCAAGTAAAGGTTTTCTTACGTAAATCTATGTTGACCGATCATGTTGTCTTTGATCAGGAGATTAAAATTGATCTTAACAACATCGTAATAGGAACGGAAACACGTATTTCTGCTCAGTTGTCTACAGGATTGAAAGACCAAGATTATATTTTTGCGCGTGTGGGTGTGAAATCTTCCTCATCGGAAGAGTATACTTATACTCCTGTACAAAAGGTAGTCCTCAAGTAATTTATGCGGTTCTATTTGTAAATTCGTAAAAAACATGCTCAACCTTATTCTATAAACCTCATAACTTAAACTTTACATGAAGAAGAGAAAATGGCCGTTAGCCAAAATCTTAATTATTTTTTTTGCTATTAACATCATCGGTAAGGCCATCGGTCAAGAATATAAATACGGTCCTGCCGAAAAGGACTTTATCGGTTACCTATTTGCTTATTTTAAAGGTAATGCGGTAGCTGATGAATCTGTGTGCTTTGCTGTTAGCACCGATGGTTATACCTATCGCGCGTTAAACAACAATCAACCTATCTTGGACTCAAGGCTCATTAGTACAACTGGTGGAGTACGCGATCCGCATATTTTGAGAGGAGAGGACGGTCAGTCTTTCTTGATGGTGCTGACCGATATGACCTCATCGAAAGGTTGGGATTCTAATCGTGCTTTGATATTGTTAAAATCGAATGATCTTACTCATTGGAAACATCGCGTAATTAATATTCAAGATCGATTTAAAGGTCACGAAAATTTGAAGCGCGTTTGGGCTCCACAAACCATATATGACCCTGCTGTTAATAAATATATGGTTTATTGGTCGATGAAGCATGGTGATGGTCCTGATATCATTTATTATGCTTATGCTAATAACGACTTTACTGACTTTGAATCTGAGCCTAAAGTACTGTTTATTCCTAAAAATGGTAAATCTTGTATCGATGGTGATATTATCAATAAGAACGGGTTATTCTATATGTTTTACAAAACAGAAGGACATGGTAACGGTCTTAAATTGGCTTTAACCGACTCTCTTACTTCTGGAAAATGGATCGAACAGCCTGGTTATAAACAACAAACTACTGATGCTGTTGAAGGATCCAGTGTGTTTAAACTTAATCAATCCGATCGATACATTTTAATGTACGATGTATATGGGAAAGGTAAGTATCAGTTCTGTGAATCGGATGATCTGGATCGTTTCAAGGTGATTGATCATGAGGTTAACATGGATTTTCATCCCCGACACGGTTCTATTATTCCTTTGTCAAGAAGTGAATTAAAAGCAGTGACAGAACGTTGGGGTATACCAAAAGACATTACAATACCAAATCGGAAAAATCCGGTATTGGATGGGTTCTATGCAGACCCAGATGTTCTTTATTCTCATAAAACGAAAAAGTATTATATCTATCCAACGAGTGATGGATTTGATGGTTGGGGTGGTTATTATTTTAAGACCTTTTCTTCAGATGATTTGAAAACATGGAAAGATGAAGGCGTTATTTTAGATTTGAAAAAAGACGTGTCTTGGGGTACCCGTAACGCCTGGGCTCCTGCCATAACGGAAAAAAAGATCAAAGGCGATTATAAATACTACTATTATTTCACAGCAGCGCAAAAGATCGGCGTTGCTGTTGCTGACACGCCTACAGGTCCATTTAAAGATTCAGGAAAACCCTTGATCGATTTTAAACCTGATGGTATTAAAGGTGGACAGGAAATTGATCCAGCAGTTTTTAACGATCCGAAATCTGGTAAAAGTTATTTGTATTGGGGCAATGGTTATCTCGCTGTTGCAGAATTGAACAAGGATATGGTATCAATCAAACAAAATACAATGAAAACATTAAAGATAGATGGTACATTTCGTGAGGGTGTTTATGTCATTTACCGAAATGGAACCTATTATTTCTTCTGGTCTGAGGATGATACCCGAAGTGAGAACTATCGGGTACGTTATGGTACTTCATCATCACCAATGGGAGAGATCCATATTCCAGAGAATAATATTGTTCTTGAGAAAGATCCTGCAAAAGGAATTTATGGTACTGGACACAATTCTGTATTGCAAATACCGGGTACTGATGAATGGTATATCGTCTATCACCGATTTAATTATCCTAATGGTATACATATGGGCAATGCAGCAGGTTACAATCGGGAAGTATGTATGGATAAGCTGGAATTTAACACGGATGGAACTATTAAAAAAGTAATTCCTACACACGAGTAAGGTTTGCTTTCTTTATAATTTTTTATACAAAAAACTTACACTATAATGAAACGTTTACTTATCGTCACTGTTCTTAGCTTGAGCTCATTGTTGATTTTTGCGCAAAATCTGACTATTTCTGGGCCTGATAAACGATTAGTGGTCAATATCTTTTTGGAAAAAGGGAAGCTTTATTATGATGTCCAATTGGATGGAAAGGTAATGCTTGAAAGATCTGCACTCGGATTAAAAGGACGTCATGTTGATCTATCTGCTAATTTGAAATTAGTTGATCAGATATATAACCAAGTTGATGTGCAGTATGAGGAGCACAAAATAAAACGTAAACAGGTACATTACCAGGCAAATGAACTGATCTGTAAATTAGAAAATAGCGATAAAAAAGCTTTACATGTGGTGTTTCGGGTTAGTGATCATGATATTGCTTTTCGGTATCATGTGCCACAGGTTGGTGAAGCCGCCAATCTATATATTGAAGAGGAATTGAGTGCATTTAAATTCCCGAATCTGACAACCACCTTTCTGACTCCTCAAGCACCTCCCATGTCTGGTTGGATGAAAACGAAACCAAGTTATGAAGAGGAGTATACGGTGGATGCTCAACTGGGAGTTCCCTCGAAGTATGGCTATGGCTATACCTTTCCAGGATTATTTCGTGTTGGTGATCGTGGCTGGGTACTTGTTTCTGAAACTGGTGTTGGCGCACTGTACTGTGGGTCTAAGTTAAGTGAAGGAACCCAGGACGGTCAATTTAAGGTTGCATTTCCAGATATCGGCGAAAATAACGGGATAGGGAATGCGCAACCAGCAATCGCGTTGCCGGGTAATACACCTTGGCGCACACTGACTGTTGGAAGTACGCTAAAGCCCATTGTAGAAACTACGATCGCATTTGATGTGGTTGAGCCTGTATATAAGGCATCGAAACAGTATTCTTATGGACGCTCAACTTGGAGTTGGCTAGAGTGGCAAGATGGAAGCATTAATTTTGAAGATCAGAAAAAATTTATAGATCTCTCGGCAGCTATGGGCTATGAGTTTGTTTTAGTTGATAATTGGTGGGATAGTAAAATCGGACGAGATAAAATGGAGACCTTGATTGCCTACGGAAAAGACAAAGGTGTTGGTATCTGTTTATGGTACAACTCCAATGGTTTTTGGAATGATGCACCACAAACTCCGAAAAATATGATGAATACTAACACGGCAAGAAAAAAGGAAATGGCCTGGATGCAAAGTGTCGGTATAAAAGGTATAAAGGTTGATTTTTTCGGTGGCGACAAACAGGAGACCATGAAACTCTATGAAGATATTTTATCGGATGCGAATGATTATGGTCTATCGGTTATTTTTCACGGCTGTACTTTGCCGAGGGGGTGGGAACGTATGTATCCCAATTTTGTGGGGAGCGAGGCTGTACTGGCTTCAGAGAATTTGATCTTTACACAACATGCGAATGATAATGAGGCTTTTAATGCGAGTTTGCATCCCTTTATTCGGAATGCCGTAGGATCAATGGATTTCGGCCCCGTTCTACTCAATAAACAGCATAATCGTGAAAACGACGGTGGGATGATCAGAAAAACAACTGAAACATTTCAGTTGGCTACAGCTGTTCTGTTTCAGACACCGGTTCAGAACTTTGGAATTACACCTAACAATCTTACGGAGATGCCTAAACATGTTATTGATTTTATGAAAGCAGTACCAACTACATGGGATGAAACGGTCTTGATAGATGGATATCCTGGAAAGTATGTGGTGTTAGCTCGGAGACATGCTGCCCGTTGGTACATCGTAGGAATAAATGCAGAGAAAAAGGAAAAGGAGTTAACGATTCATTTACCTATGCTTTCGGGAAAAAAGGTGGAATTGTATGCTGATAATAAGGATAGAACAGCACAATATAAGGAAGTATCTGCCCGAAAAAATAAGTTAGTAAAAGTGACGCTTCAACCCGATGGTGGGTTTTTGATCGTTGGAGAGTAACGCATATATATTGAAGTAGTTTGGTTTAAAATGCAGAAAATATTAAAAGTTATCCGCTTAATTATCCCAATTTTATTGCTGGGATCAAAATCTTTATTTGCACAGGCTGGATTTGGAAGCGCTGAAAAAATTAATACAGACTGGCTGTTTCATCTGGGAGATCTAGATGGTGCAAAGATCAATGCACAGGCCGATCAAAATTGGCGATCGGTGCAACTTCCACATGATTGGAGTGTGAAGTATCCGTTAAGTCCAAATCTTGCTAGTGCCACCGGTTATCTGCCGGGAGGAATCGGCTGGTATCAAAAGAAATTGCTGATACCGACTGCAGATCAAGGAAAAAAAATATACCTGTATTTTGAGGGTGTTTACAATTATAGTGAGGTATTTGTCAATGGAAAATCGGTTGGAAAGCGTCCAAATGGGTATATTTCTTTTTCTTACGATATCTCACCTTTCGTCAACTTTGGCCAGGAAAATACCATTTCAGTCAAAGTGGATCATAGCCATAATGCTGATTCGAGATGGTATACTGGATCCGGGATTTATCGCGATGTTTGGTTTATCAAAGCGAGTCCTATTCATTTAGAACAATGGGGGGTATATGCTTATCCTGAAATTGATGGAAATCAAGGAACTTTAAATGTTGAAGTCGCACTTGCTAATGAAACAAGTCGATCTACTGTTGTAGCGGTTACGCAACAGTTGATCGATGAATCGGGAAATGTGGTGGCTAAGAATGCGAAGAAGATTATTATAACTGCAAATGGCCATCTGACAATTCCTATGAAAATGAGAGTTAAAAACCCAAAATTATGGAGTTTGGAACAACCAAATCGTTATACTTTAAAAACCTTAGTGTTACAAGATGGTCAGGAGATTGATCGATCCGAAATAAAAACGGGCTTCCGAAGCCTAAGGTTCGACCCCGATCAAGGTTTTGCGTTAAATGGTAAGTGGACAAAAGTAAAGGGGGTCTGTATTCATCATGATGCTGGTGTACTTGGAACCGAATTTTATCCTGAAATATGGAGGCGTAGATTGATGACTTTAAAGTTATTAGGTGTCAATGCGATCCGTACCAGTCACAATCCACAAGCAAGCTCGTTATATGATCTGTGTGATGAACTAGGTCTTATGGTGATGAATGAAGCATATGATGAATGGGAATACCCCAAGCGTAAATGGCTGGCAGGTTGGAATGTGGGAACACCGGGATTTGAGGGATCCTACAAATTCTTCAAAGAATGGGGCGAACGTGATCTTGCAGATATGGTGAAGAGAGACCGGAATCATATTTCTATTTTTGCCTGGAGTATCGGGAATGAAGTGGATTATCCAAATGATCCTTATTCTCATCCGATACTTGATGGAAAACAAAGTAGTGGTTTTACTCAACCGATCTTTGGTGGCTTTAAAAAAGATGCACCAGATGCAATGAGATTGGGTGATATTGCCAAGCGTTTAGCCACTGTGGTGCGGAAATATGATAGGAGCAGACCTGTTACAGGTGGATTAGCAGGAGTTGCCATGTCCAATGAAACCGAATATCCAGATGCTCTGGATATGACAGGATACAATTACACGGAGAGTCGTTATCAAGAAGATCATACCCACTATCCTAAACGGGTGATATTTGGTAGCGAGAATAGACATGATCTGCCTGCCTGGAAAGCTGTCCGGGACAATAACCATATTTTTGGTCAGTTTCTTTGGACAGGAATTGATTATTTGGGCGAGTCTGGTCGTTGGCCATCAAGAGGCTTTTATTCTGGCTTATTAGATTTTGCGGGATTTATTAAACCGAGAGGATATTTTCGTCAAGCCTTATGGTCAGAAAAACCAATGGCTTACTTAGGAACTTATGCCTTGAAAGGTGAGGTTGGTAAAACTGATGTGTGGTCGGATCTCGAAACTGAAAGGGGGCAACGGAAAAATGAAGCTCCATCGATGGATGCTTGGCCTATATGGAACTATCGGGAAGGTCAATTGATACGTGTTGTCTGCTACACAAATACAGCTTTTGCAAGATTAGAACTAAATGGTAAAGTTGTCGGTGATATCAAATCGTATAATGAAGAACAGGGCATTGTTTATTGGGATATCCCGTATGCAGAAGGGAGATTGGAAGTTATTGGATTTGACAAGGAACAAAAGGAGCTGGTACGTCAAGTTTTAGAAACATCCGATCGTTCTTATGCCTTAAAGATCATCTCAGAATCTTCTGTTTCGGCAAGAACTGGCGACGTGATTCAAGTGGAACTGCAGGTGGTTGACAAAAACAACAGACCTGTTGTGCTGGCAGATGATGAGGTTACCTGCAGGATCGTAGGTGCCGCTAGGCTTTTGGGACTGGAGGCTGGAAACAACAGTGATATGACAGACTATACTGATAATAGACATCGCGTATATCATGGCAAAATGATTGCTTACATTCAATTGAATCCTGGGCAAGGAAATGTTTCTGTTCAATTTTCAGCACCATGGCTTGCAAACACTTCGCTAATCATCCAGCGTAAGGAGAATAGGTAGCATTATTAACTTGGAGCCAATAACTGTAAGGCTGTCACATTTATGATGAGACAGCCTTTCTTGTTAAAAACAATTTTAGAAAGATTGTTGATACTAGATAGGTTGATCTTCATAATTGTGCTTTTTCCAAATAAAAATCACGAAATAGTTTCTTTGGTTCTAGACTAAGATTTACTTAATTTTCTACGTAACATGAACAGGGAGCGCATGTGGTTTATCTTGTCGCGGTATGGCCTATGCACAAATCCTTATACTTATTTTATTTCGCCGTACCGCAATGCAAAGTTGTCCTATGGGTTTTTCGTTACGACAGCAGGAAAAATAAGATCCCCGAGATGATTTCTAACAGATTCAATTAAAAATTAGACTTCCCCTAGCTGGATAGGGGGGCTGCGAGAAGTTCTTTTGATCTTGACAATAGACGAGATAACACTTCTGTTTTACATGTTAAGTAATTAATTATTCTTAATAATGAAATACTATTTCCTTTAAAGCATGTTACGTAGCCATGGTTAATGGCCATTCAGCATTGTTAATAAACCATATCACCATATGAACTACCTGAAGTACAAAGATATATCGCCTCATAGCAATCTATTATGGCGATGGTAAAGAAGCAATTGACCGTAGCGAATAGCTGATCCGCCATGGCGTAAAATGATTAAGTAACAACGTGAAGACACTCGACCATATTGCTATAGGAGTTGTCAAGAGTGGGAAATCATTCGGCCATAACGCAATGTCTCATTGCCAGCACGCAAAATGATTTCGCAAAACTACAGTGTGGAAATGCTTCCGGTGTAAAAGTCTTTTCGTATTGTCGTCATTCAAAATCTTAAAGAGAGTATTCTGGAATGCAGTCCTTGATCTATTTTGGTTATTGATCTATATTCTTTTTATGAAAATCAGATAGAATATCTAGGATGATTATATCTTTTATTTTTACCTCTCTATATTTTTATGTTTCAATAATGATACAAAAGAATAATTTGTGACATTTTCTATGTTTTTCGGCATGCAGTACTAATAAGAGTGTATTTTTATCTGATCTCGAGTTTTTTTTGAAACGTTTTTTTTACAAAAGAGTATTGTTTTGGAAATGTAATTGCTTGATAATTTGTTATATTGCAACATAGACGCAACCAAGCTTAATGAATATTGAGCGATAACCTAAATGACAAAATGATGAAAATTGTAACGAAAAGAACGTGGGTTCTTTTTATTATCGTGGCTGCCGTGGCAGTTGGCGTAATTCTTTTTCTAGTACGATCAAAACAACCCATCTTAACATTAAAAAAAGGAGCACACATTGTGCTTATTGGGAATAATTTGGGATCTCGGATGATGAATTATGGGCATTTTGAAACAGAGCTTCAATTACGTTATCCGGACTCGAATCTCTATATCCGAAACATGTGCGATGGGGGCAACACTCCAGGCTTTAGGCCACATGCGAGCAGGAAATCGCCCTGGGCTTTTCCTGGAGCAGAAAATTTTCAAACAGATCTTGTTCAATCTTCTGGAAGTGAAGGTTTTTTTGAAACGGAAGATCAATGGTTGTCTCGTTTAAAAGCTGATATCATCATCGCTTTCTTTGGCTATAATGAATCGTTCCAAGGTGCTGAGGGGTTGGAAAATTATAAATTGGAACTGGATGCTTTTATCAAACATACGCTTAAACAGCAGTATAACGGTACATCTCCGGTGAAACTAGCATTAGTTTCTCCTATTGCTTTTGAAAACCTCTCTAAGCAATATGATCTGCCAGACGGGAAGCAAGAAAATCAGAATTTGTTATTATATGCATCTGCAATGAAAGATGTCGCAGCGAAGAATAAGGTACATTTTGTCGATGTATACAGTCCTACAAAACGTTGGTATTTCTGGACAAAAGAGCCCTTAACGATCGATGGGTCGCAATTGACAGATGCTGGTTATGCGCGTTTTGCGCCTCTATTGGCAGATCTTATTTTTGGAAAGGTCGATGGTAAAGTTGAAGCTAACCGAGATCTTGTACGTCATGCTGTTCTTGAAAAAAATTGGATGTGGCACAATGATATAAAAATTCCGAATGGGGTACATGCTTATGGTAGAAGATATGATCCATTTGGCCCTGATAACTACCCTGCTGAAATTAAGAAAATCCGTGAGATGACCGCTATCAGAGATACGGCCATCTGGTTGGCGGCGCATGGGGAGAAAATGGATATTGCTTCAGCGGATAAAAAGACAACCCCTGTACCTGAAATAAAAACAAACTACGACCCCGGGAAGAATGGTAATTTAGCTTATTTATATGGAGATGATGCATTAGCAACTATGAAGGTCGCTCCAGGTTTTAAGATTGATCTCTTTGCTTCAGAAAAGGAATTTCCAGATTTGGCTAATCCTTGTCAAATTACATTTGATAATAAAGGTCGTTTATGGGTAGCTACAATGCCGAGTTACCCACATTATAAACCAGGGGACTCGAAACCTAATGATAAGTTAATCATACTCGAAGATACTGATCAAGATGGTAAAGCAGATAAGCAGACTGTCTTTGCAGACGGACTACATCTCCCGGTAGGATTTGAAATTACTGCTGATGGTGTTTATCTATCTCAAGGAACTAATTTTATGCTTTTGAAAGATACGGATGGTGATGATCGAGCTGATGTCAGAGAGATTTTATTGAGTGGTTTTGATGATCATGATACCCATCATAATATTCATGCCTTTACGGTCGATCCGTCGGGAGCGATCATAATGGGAGAAGGAGTATTTTTACATTCTAATATAGAAACCTCTTATGGGCCCGTTCGTGGTACAAATGGTGGTTTTTACCGTTATAGCCCTCAACGTCGCTATTTGGAACGGATGGCGCAACCTAATGTACCCAACCCATGGGGTATAGCTTTTGATGAATGGGGGCAAAATTTTTATGCTGAAACTTCAGGGCCTGATGTCAGCTGGATGTTGCCCGTGACTATAAAACCTAAATATGGTGTAGCAACAACCAAATCGCGGAATCTGGTACAGGATGAACATCGTGTGCGTCCGACTTCTGGTCTTGAGTTTGTTTCAAGCCGCCATTTTCCAGATTCACTGCAAGGAGATTTCTTAATCAATAATACCATCGGCTTTTTAGGAACGAAAGAACATCGGTTGACCGATGATGGGACAGGTTATAAGAGTACACATCGACAGGACTTACTGCAGAGCTCAGATAAGAATTTTAGGCCTGTGGATCTGGAATTTGCCCCGGATGGATCTCTATATATAGCGGATTGGCACAATATCTTAATCGGGCATATGCAGCATAATGCCCGTGATCCGTTGCGCGATCATGTGCACGGACGTATTTATCGGATAACTTACCCGTCAAGACCACTTTTAAAACCGGCTCAAATTTCTGGAGCCTCTATTTCTCAACTGCTAGATAACTTGAAATTACCAGAATATCGTACCCGTTATCGTACTCGTGCTGAACTTAGGGGGCGGAAATCCTCAGAAGTACTACCACAATTAAAAGCCTGGGTAGCGCAATTGGATAAAAGTAATCCGAAATATGAGCATCAGCTGGTTGAAGCATTATGGGTAAGTTGGGGTTTAAATCAGGTTGATCAAGAGTTACTGAGTAAGGTGTTGAAATCAGATGATTATCATGCTCGGGCTGCTGCAGTACGGGTATTGCGCTATACGGGGCATCAGGTAAAAGATCAGGAAAAGCTGCTGATGCAGGCCGCATCTGATCCGCATGGCCGTGTACGTCTTGAGGTGCTTACCGCTGCATCTTGGATGCCAAAGGAGAAAGGCTTGCAGATCATGCAGGTAATCGCTAAAAAGGGTGTTGATGATTGGATTGAGCCTGCATACACGATGGCTGTTGCCAATTTAAATGGGAGGGAGGAATTGAAGGATAGTCCAGATAAAGTCAAAACTTCTCTTACCGGCAAAGAACGTGATCAGTTTATTAAGGGTAAGGCACTTTTTGCAAAAGAAGGATTCTGTATCACCTGTCATCAAGCTGATGGTAATGGTTTACCGATGTCAGGTTTTCCACCTCTTCATGGAACGAAATGGGTAACAGGTAGTGAAGATCGTTTAATTAAAATAGTACTTAAAGGTTTACATGGTCCAATGGAAGTCAATGGAACAAAATTTCCGGGTCAGGTACCGATGACTCCTTTTGAAGGTATGTTAAGTGATGAGGAGGTAGCCGCAGTATTAACGTACGTGCGCAATTCCTTTGGAAACAAAGCTTCTGCAGTTTCCAAAGAAAAAGTAAAAGCAGTCAGGGCAGCCTCAGAAAGTAAAAAGGGTTTTTATGCTCCAACGGAATTATTGAAGGAGTTTCCATTAGAAAAGTAATGTCACGAAGTTACTTGATACTAAAGGTTAAGTAGTGTTATGCTACTTAACCTTTTTTATACCGCCGATACCCTTAAGCTTGTTTCTGCAGGGCACTAAAATTATAGATACTTCTACTTTCTGGTTTTTCGTCCCGTAAAAGCGCCAGTACATTAGTGATGGTATATTCGCACATTTGTCTATAGGTCGTAGCAGTAAGGCTACCGGAGTGCGGAGTAATGAGTGTATGTGGATGATCGACTACTGCATCCGGATGTTTTGGAGGCTCTTCTGGTAATACATCTGCGGCAAAACCTGCAAGAGTATTTGTATTTAGCGCCTTTGCAAGCGCTTCATGATCGATTAATGCTCCGCGGGCAGTGTTAATGAGTAAAGCAGTAGGCTTCATCAAGGCCAGTTCCGCTGTACCCAATAAGGCTCCGGTAACAGCAGTGTAAGGGAGGTGGAGACTGACAATATCGGCCTGCTGTAGGAGTTCAGCTTGTGTAACCTGCAAATAAGGAACATCTTTGGCAGATCGGCTTGAATATATGACGTTCATACCAAATGCATCAGCTAGTTTAGCCACACGTTGACCTATATTGCCCATGCCGATAATTCCAAGGGTCTTCCCATGGAGCTCATCGCCGTTATATTGGTTACGCCAGTTCCAGTTGTTGTTTTTTACCTGCTGCATGGACTCGTACAGGTTGCGTGCGAGCATAAGCATGAGCGCTAGCGTATGTTCCGCAATTGTTGCCGCATTGGATGCAGGAGCATGTATGACACTGATATTGCGAGCTGTCGCTTCATGTACATCAACATTATCAAGGCCTACACCACATCGAGCGACCGTCTGTAGGGCAGGACAGGCATCCAGTAGCGCTTTGTTGATCTGGCCTTTTCCTCGGGTGATAATGGCATGGATGGGGTATTTGTCAACTGCTTTCTGCAATGAAATACGATCGTATCCCGTCCGTACATTAACTTGATCTTGAAGCATTACTAAGGCTTCTTCAGCTATAGTTTCCAGTAGTAAAACGTTTTTATTGATAGCCATATGATGGGATCCCGCAGTTCTCTTTATTGGAATTTATTTATGGTATAAGGTCGCTTTATCCGATTTGTATCCTCTGAAATCATTTCTATTGGAAACATAGATACCTTCTTCATAGAGTTCGTCTTCTAGAATAAGTGGATCGATTTCACTGCCCGGTGCTGATGATATTTCAACGAGGTTGCCTGCTGGGTCACGCAGAAAAAGCTGCATGGCACCATCCGGTAATTTTCTTACTTTCCCCCAGGGTGAAATATCGATCACCTGGAGTTCTTTCATACGGAAAAAGATCTTGTTAAAATCATCTACTTGAACGCAAATATGTCCGCGAAATGAAGGCGTATCTTCCCATTCCGAGAGATGAAGCTGTTGCTCATCATTAAATTTAAAAAACATCACAGGGTAATCGAATCTAAAGGCAGCAAGGGGTTCCAGACCCAATTCGTTTTGATAAAATGCTGCTGCCTTTTCAAGATTGTCTACGATAAGTGTAACGTGGTTGATTTTGATTGCACGTGCCATATCTATTGATTTATAAGTTCAATTTATTTTGTTGGTTATATTTTCTGTTTAAACTCGTGGATAAAATCCCAGTTGGGTGTTAGTCCCAGTCCTGGTGCCACTGGCGCAGCGATGACACCATCGGTAACTGTAATCTGCTCATGAACCAGATCATACATCATAGGATTTCCTCCAAGTGAAAATTCAATAATGGTCGCTGCCTGGGATGCAAATGCGACATGCAGCCCGGCCATAAATGAGAAAGCAGAACCCCAACAGTGTGGAGCAAGTTCTAATTGATAAACATTTGCTAGGTGTCCAACTCGCATGGTTTCGGAAATACCTCCAATAATCGCGGCATCGGGCTGTATGACATCTAGTGCTCTGATTTCAAGCAAATCACGGATATCAAAACTTGTAAATTCACTTTCTCCTGCAGCGATGGGAATTGTAGTGGAAGCGCGGACTTCTGCTGTACCATGTCTATTGTCGGGACTAATTGGTTCTTCAAACCAGTACAAATTACAATCTTCTACTCCTCGACAAAACTGTTTTGCTTCAGGTACACTGAAAGTACCGTGTGCATCTGTCATGAGTTTAATGTGAGGACCCAGTGCTTTTCTTGCTGCTTTGACGCGGTCAATACTGTTTTGGACAGTTTGATCCATAATACCAACACGCATTTTTACAGCATTAAATCCTTTAGCAACATAACCATTAAGCTGTTCACCTATATGATCAACAGGTGCCCAGCCACCACTGGCATATGCAGGCATCTGTTCGCGACAGGCTCCGCCAAGAAGATCCATAACGGGTACTCCCAAAGCTTTACCTTTTAAATCCCACAAAGCAGTGTCGATACCGCTCATTGCCGCTACTGTCAATCCTCTTCGACCAAGGATGGGAAATCTTCGACCTCTCGTGAGTGCATAATGATCACGTGTACCGTTATACATTTCTTCCCAAAGACGGTTTATATTTTTTACATTTTTACCAATTAGAATGGGTTTTAATTCATTTTCAATACAACTTACGATGGATGCGCACACTCCAGATGATCCGACAGCGGCTTTTGCTTCCCCAAAACCTTGAAGACCATCTTCAGTGGTAACGACTACGAGCGTCATGTCGAAATTAGTTAGCAGACCATAATCTGAAAAATGCTGTTTTTCTTTTGGTATAGGACATCGAAGCCAGAATGCTTCTACGTTTGTTATCTTCATTGTTATTAGTGTTTATAATATGGTAAAGCTATTTTACCGAATTTTAATATTGGTTACTCCATGTATATGGTATCAAGTCCCATGAATTATTCAATTGCATTTTTCTGAGAAAAGCTCATTTTTATACTGCTGACTCATGTTCGCATGCTGAAAATAGTGTATAACAGATTTTCTAACAGCTACTTAATAAGTTTGGATAAAGTCTCGAATGATTTCTGAGTGAGCATTGTATAAAACTCTTCCGAAACTGATGCACTGCCATGGTCTTCAAGAAATTTCTTTTGCTCTGGAGAGAGGTTTTCGGGATGCTCATCAATAGAATTAGGATAGGGGTTAGCCGGAGTACGGTCCAAAGGTGAACAAAATTCCACAGAAAGCACTTCGTTGTAACCAATCTGATCGAGTGTTTCAAGTATTTTACTCCAATTCAGCATGCCCATTCCTGGGGCCATCCTATTGTTGTCGGCAACATGGAATCCAACAAGTTTTCCTTTGGCTCTTTTGATCGCTTCATAGAGATCATCTTCTTCGATGTTCATATGAAACGTATCTAGACATACACCGCAGTCGGGACCTACGGCCGCAGCAAGTGCTAGCGCTTGATCACCCCTGTTAACGAAATAAGTTTCAAATCTATTGATGGGTTCAATACCAATCAATATGCCTGATGACTCTGTGTAGTGATATACGTCCTGTAGCGAGTCAACGGCCCACTGCCATTCTTCTTCGGGTCTGCCGTCGGGTATGATCTTACCGACTGTACCCGGTACAACAGAGATCATGTGGCCATCGAGTTCTTTAACCATACGAGCTACATCTTTGACATATTGTATGGATTTAGAGCGCTGAGCTTCATCTTTAGCCAGTAAATTCCGGTCTCCTAACATCAATGTGACAGAGCCCCAACATGATAATCCATATTGTTTTAAGAGTTTTCTGACCTCTTTCGTGTCATAATGTTCTGGACTACCAGCAATTTCAATTTTAGTATAGCCTAAACTGGAGGCTCTGCGAATTGTTGTTTCTATTGTTTCGGCTCGCATCCAGTTATGTATCGATAATTCCATAGGGTATATAATGTTTCGGATATAGTATATCGTGAGTATTAAAGCTATTGTTGTCTGTACGGAACATTAATATCTATTTTTCCTGCCCATTTCTTAGGGATAGGTTTTCCTACAGTCCAATGGATGGCATTGATCAGTAACCTCTGAAAACTTGCTACATTAAAATCATCGGGATGACCGAGTGTTGTTGTAAAAACCTTTCCTCCAGCAGCGGTTTTCCAAGTCCAAGCCACAGGATTTTCAACTGCTTTTTTATCTGGATCTACAGCTTTTCCCATTAATAACCAAGTTGATCCTTTTGATGGATAATCGGGTACAATATGGTACAGCCAAGAGCGTACATGAAAGTTTGGATCTACTCCTGTCAAGATCGGGTTATTTTTTTGTGTGGGAATAATGGATACATCGGTACTGGAATTATGACCGTAATGCGTATGACCACCTTTGCCCCATCCCGGAGGGCCTCCTAAAGCAAATTCACCGAAAGCATTCCAATTTTCTAGGGGATGTCCAGTAGGATAATTAAAGGCGTGTGTGCTTGTTCGGAAACCAATAACCGGCTTGCCAGATTTTAAATAATCGTCGATATGTTTAACCTGATCAGCTGGCAATCTTCTCCAACGGAGGTAGAAAATAGCTAGATCGGCATTTTTTAGCGCTTCTAATCCTGGGATATTTTCTTCCGAATTATAGTCAGGACTTGCTTTTAATACCAAAGTTCGCATGCCATAGTTTTTCTCCAGTTCGGCAGCTATAATAGGAAGGGTTTCTTCGCCACTGTATTCGTGGTCGCCCGTTACAAATACAACTAGGGTTTTTTTGACTGTGTTATTTTTACTTTGCCCAGCAGATGGGAATACATTTGATAGCAGTATGCCTATTGTAATTAAACATATAATGCTTTTTAGATGCTTCATTATGGTTTTATAATTAGGTTTAATTGTATAAACGAGGAACAAAGAGTGCTTTAGAAACCAGTTTGTTATGCCGTTCGGTTTAACTCAAATATATATAAAATAAATGTAAAACAAGATGATACGACCTGAAATGTTGTAGATTAAAATACGGTTATTTATGATCAACTATAGTCCTTGCGTTTTATTCAATATTTAATTCACCACACTGCTTAGAGGAACCACTTCTTTCTTTTTTTTCATATAAAGATATAATCCTCCAAAAGCAAAAATCAATATGATAGGAAGGATTAATGTGATCTTCAATACTTCCGGACCGGCCAGATTTTTAGCGGTTGCGTATGCTAAAGCTTCCGCTGTTCCCTCTGTTGCAGTGCTATACAGATTGATATTGGATCCAATAGGTAAATGTTTGACTATTAGACCATCATAATAGCTACCCATAATCATTGTATAGATGGAAACAGCAAACATACCAGCCCCACCGATAAGATTTAAACCCAAAGCTCCAGACTGTGGAATATTCTCAGCAACAAAACCGATCATAGTAGGCCAGAAGTAACACACACCGATACCAAAAATAATTGCAGCAAAGAAAACAGCGTTACCTGTAAAGCTACCAAGCATATATAGACCTGCAGCGGCAAAGATTGCTGAAAAAAGGAGTACACCTTGGGGTGCAAGTTTTTGAACAATTGGTTTTGCGAATGCACGGCCTATTACCATAATTCCAGTGGTGATCGTAAGTAGTAAAATGGCGTTATCGGTTACATTTTTAAGCAATAAACTAATCCATTGCCCGGTAAATAGTTCAGTAATAGCGGTCATAAACATACATAGAAATAGGAATAGAAATAAAGGGGAGCCTACTGCCTTGTACATGTCTGCAGTGGAATATCCTGAGGATACACGTTCTGTAACGGGGAAATTAAGCTTTGAGAAAATATAACCATAAATAACCGTTGGAATTAACATGATCCCAACTTGGAATTGCCATCCGATACCCAGATAGATAAATAGCGTGACCAATAAAGTACCGATAACAACACCTCCTGGAAACCAAAGATGGAAATAGTTGAGCCTAGTTGTTTTTTCTTGCGGATATAGTGTGGCCACTAATGGATTACAGGCGGCTTCTACGGTACCATTTGCAATGCCAATTAATAATGTGGAGAAGAAAAGACTCCAATATCCCTGAGCGAAGATGGTCAACATAATTCCGATCAAATGAAAAAGGAAAGCCATCACTAAAAGACGTTTCATTCCGATGATGTCAACAATAAACCCACCGATAACGATGGCAAGTGGAAATCCCCAGAAAGCTGTTGCTGTGATAGTACCCAACTGTGTCGCATTTAATTGAAAATCAATGCCGAGTTGATCCATCATACCCGCACGGATACCGAAAGAAAGCGAAGTGACTAGAAGAGCTAGACAACTTGCCCAAAATAGTTTAGCTGTTTGAATTTTATGCATTTTTTTTAGTTTAAATTGATTAGTTTAAAAGTATTTCATCCATAAATATCCAAGCTGGTTGTCCTTTTCCGGCGTGCCATTCTGGAAGTTTTTTGAAATTTTTACCAACAATTTTCAGACAGGAGATTGGCTGCGATTTAAATTTCAATTCCATCTTAATAAAAGCGTCCGCTTCATCTTTTTGGGGCATTGGATTTTTTATACGTTGCAATAAGTGCATGTTTTTTTCGTTAGTACCGCCCCATATTTCAAGTTCCTGTGGCGGAAGGATATGTGTTGGAATTTTTCTCATCAAGTTGATCGATACAGACTTGAGCGGTAACTGCTCTTTGAAAAATAGCATTATTGCCATGTTTTCATTGTAACCGATCCATTTGCCATTCTGAATGTCAAAGGTACCGAGTTGTAAATCTGTCAATGTCTTCGGTCCGTCACCTTTATATTTTTCACTTGGAGCTACTACAAATGCAATACTATCGGGACTGTAGCGACTTTGAAAAAAGTTAAAACTTAAGACATCACTACCGTACCAGCCAGTTTTATAAGCTCTAGTTTTTAATGTGATAGACTCTTTGATTTCAATTCCTTTGTCATATAGAGGTGACTTTAAACTATCGGGTTCGGTTCCATCTGTTGTATATCTGATTTCTACACCGTTGATGGGATGTTTGATTTGTAATGGTAATGAATTTTTGAAAATAGAAATAGTTGTGCTTAAACGTGGCTGGTTTAGCTTTATAGGACTTTTTCCGTCGTCTTGAAAGCCTGTAATAATATGAATATCTTTCGCTAATTGCTTCAATTTCGCAATTTCATTTTCCTTTATGCCCGTTCGCCATAATGCTAACTCTTTTAGGTTTTTCATGGTAACAAGCTGCTTTACGGTATTAAAATTTACAGATGTACCAGATAGTGATAGACTATTTAACTTTTTTAATATAAATAAATGCTTCAGTCCGTCTCCTTTGATAGCAGTGAAGTTGAGATTCAGTTTGCGTAAATTTTCAAATGAGCTAATCGTTTTTAAGTCTTCGTCTTGGACAGGTAATCCGTTTAAGTTGAGAAACACGATCTGTTTTTTTATTTCTGTCAATTCTTTTAGTGCTTCTGGTTTGTAAATGGTTTTGTTATAAATATTAACTGATAGAGCAGGGGAGCCTTTATCTAAGATGGAAATAACCCGATAATCATTATTAAGTTTTTTGACCGTTGCCTCTGATGCCGCATCAAAATCATATTGTTGAGCTATTGAAGTTGATGGAGCTAAAGTTGTAGAAGCCAGAATACGTAAAGAATCTTGCTGTGGTAAATCGATTACTTTTTTATCCAATTGCGCATTTCCTTTTATCCAGAGTGTAAGTATCGCTATTTCTGTGGCAGTAAGCTCGGGCTTTCCTTTTGGGGGCATCCGTTTTTCATCTTCAATTGGAAGATGCAGGCGTTGCAATAATAGACTGATTTGGGGATTGCCGGGCACAAATAGTTTTCCGTTTTTTCCACCTTTTAACATAGATGACGCATCGGTAAGGTTTAAACTTCCTTTTGCCTTTTCCATATTATGGCAACTGGCGCATTTGGCTGTAAAAATAGGTAAAACCACATCTTGATAGATCAGCGCCTGCTCTAATGAAACTTTCTCTGGAGCAGGTGTGACAGGAGCTAGTACGAAATTTTCACCATGGGTCAATATGGCACCATAATGACCAGTGAGAAGGAGTGAAATAATGGTGAGCACGGCAAACGTTTTTGAAAGTGGAGAATTGTACCACGATTTTTCGCGTATGCAATAAATGAAAGAAGATATAAAGACAAGACTTACTCCGGTCCATTTATGCCACTGTAAAGTACTTCCGCTGTAACCATCTTCTTGTGATAGTAATAAACCCATAATAACAGTTACAGTTGCCAAGAAAATACCGCCCAGTAGTAGTCCCGATGTAAATTTGTGATAGATAGTTAAAGTAGCATATGATTTATTGAAACGAAAAATTTCAAGTATCATCACTAATAGCAATAGCACGATTGGAAAATGTAGTAACATGGGATGCAATCTTCCAAATGATTGGAGCCATAGTGGTACCGAGATCTGCTTTCCAAATATTAATATAAAGATAATAAAGATATTTAGCGCAAACAATGCATGTTCTGTAAATCCTTTGAAGGTAATTTTCATATAAAAATTAGACTCGAGTAAATTTATAGGGATATACTTTTCCTGATGCCCATTGTGCTACATAGATATTTTCGTCGTTATCGATGCAAACATCATGTGGGTTATGTAATATTGGTGTTTCTTGAGCCATAGGCTGTAAAGTGTCATCGGTGTATACTGGGACAGTACCTCCAATATTGGATATTACTTTATTGTTTTTGTCTAGAATCGTGACGAAACCACTGTCTGCTTTATTGAGATCGGGGGATCTTAAAACAGCAGCATAAAGGTTTTCATTTTTAATGACTGCGCGACAGATGCATGCTCCTGGCAATGCGATGACTTCTAGGAGATTGCCGTTCATATCAAAACGTTTAAAGCAGTTGCGTGTGCGGTCAGTAACCAGTAAGGTCGGATTTCCACTTCTTTTATCCACGCAAACCCCATGAGCATTGTCCAAATGTTTTAAATCTTTTCCTCTTCCTCCAAAATAGCCCTGTAGCTTACCGTCAGCATTATAGTGTAAGACATACTGCAAGCCATAACCATCGGCAATGTAGAAATCGCCATTGTCTGCAACAGCGACTTCAGTTGGAACAAACTCTTCCTTTTTTTTATATAACCCAGTTTCCATAGGACAATCGATGGTTTTTAATATGTTGCCATCTAAAGTGGTTTTAAAAACCTGATGTCTATCAGTGTCAGTAATAAATAACGATTCTTGTTTGCCTTCATTGGCGATGGTCAATCCATGTGCGCCTGGAAAATCATGCCCCCAGGAGCTCAATAATTTACCCGATTTGTTATAAATTAATATATTGTTTTTAGTTTCATTGGTTAATAGTATAATACGCCCTTTTTTATCTTGGACCATTTCATGGCAGTCATTTACGGGGTTTTTGAGCGGATTTAATTGTCCCCATTTGTTATCAAGGGTGTAACGCATGTGATGATGTCCGTATATTGGACCCTTTGGTTTAGCCATTAGGTCTTTCATAATGAAAAAACTTGCAGATAAAGTTGCTGTATTTTTAATAAATGATCTTCTTTCCATAAAAAATAAGGTTATACTAATATGTCATTGATTACTTTTCCTGCTACATCGGTTAATCTGTACCGTCTACCGAGGTGTTTATAGGTGAGTTTTTCATGGTTTAATCCAAGTTGATGCAGGATTGTGGCATGAAAATCATGCACATGGACAGGGTCTTTGATGATGTTGTACCCTAATTCATCAGATTCACCGTATACAATTCCTGGTTTAACTCCTCCACCTGCCATCCAGATACTGAAACAGCGGGGATGGTGATCACGGCCATAATTATCTTTGGTCATCGCGCCTTGACTATAATTGGTCCGTCCAAATTCTCCTCCCCAGATGACGAGTGTTTCATCCAATAAACCTCTTTGTTTGAGATCTGTAATTAACGCCGCCGATGCTTGGTCTACATCTTTTGCCTGACCAGCCATTTCTGATGGGAGGTTACCATGTTGATCCCACCCTTGATGATAAAGCTGAACAAAGCGAACTCCGTTTTCACTCAGTTTTCTTGCGAGTAAGCAATTGGCCGCAAAAGTACCGGGATTAAGACAATCTGCGCCATACATTTTGATGATATCATCGGGTTCTTTAGAAAGATCCGTGACTTCAGGAACTGCGGTCTGCATCCGATAGGCCATTTCATATTGTTGTACCTTGGCATTGATCTCAGGATCGCCAAATTCCTGATAGGAAAGCTCATTCATTTCGGCTAATTGATCAAGCATTTTTCTGCGTTCAAAACGATTTAAGCCATCAGGGTCTTTTAGGTAAAGAACGGGATCTTCACCACTGCTGAACTGAACACCCTGATGGGTCGAATCTAGAAAACCGTTGCTCCATAATTTGGAATAAACACCCTGACCATTACCTTTTCCCCGTGATAATAATACGGTGTACGCTGGGAGGTTTTTATTTTCACTTCCTAGACCATAACTAAGCCAAGCACCCATACTGGGTCTGTTTCCTTGTTGCGCGCCACTTTGAAAAAATGTCAATGCGGGATCATGATTGATCGCTTCTGTGAACATAGATTTAATGATGCAGATATCATCAACGACTTTTGCTGTATGTGGGAATAAATCGCTGATCCATGCACGCGATTCTCCATATTGCTTGAAATCATAATAAGAACCTACTAAAGGGAAGGACGCCTGATTGGCAGTCATACCGGTAAGCCTTTGTGCTCCCCGTATGGATTCAGGAAGCTCTTGCCCCATCATTTCTCTGAGTTTGGGTTTATAATCGAAAGATTCGAGTTGTGATGGAGCTCCATTTTGAAAGAGGTAAATCACCCGCTTTGCCTTAGGAGCAAAATCTGGAATACCAGAAGGAAGTCCTGTTTGTTCAAATCCACCTTCAAATAGATCGGGAATGAGCAAAGACCCTAATGCTACGCTGCCTAAGCCTAAACTTAGTTTAGAAAGGAATCGACGTCTATTGAAATTAAGACCATGTTCTAAAATATTTTTGTCCATAATTTAGGATTTTGTAATGGTTTCTTCTAAATTGTATATAATGGTAATTACGCCCATTAATGCGGCAAGTTGCGTCTTATTGATTTTCTGATCTATAGGAAACTCTCCGACTGTTAAGACTTTATCAGCATTTGCATTTTGTTTGAATGCCTTTAGCTGGTCGGCATAATAGGCTGTTAATTGTTTTACTTCTTGTACCTTAGGTTTACGACTGACAATGCGACGGAATGCGGTTGTTATTTTGGCTTCAGGAGTTGTTTTATCTTGTAGTAAGCGAGCGGCCAGAACTCGAGAAGCTTCCAGCACGGTAGGATCGTTCAACATCGCAAGTGCTTGAAGTGGAGTGTTGGTATTCAGTCGCTTAACTTCACATTGATCTCTATTACTGGCATCGAAAATGGCCATCACTGGAGGTGGTACCGTTCTTTTTATGAATGTATATAAACCTCTTCTGTATAAACTCGCCTGGTGGTCTTGTCGGTATGAGGCTAATAATCCACGACCTGATGTGGCTGCTTCCCATAACCCTGCTGGTTGATAGGGTTTGACACTTGGACCACCGATGGTTGGAACCAACAATCCGCTACTGGATAACACGACATCGCGAACATGTTCCGCCGGAATACGGTAACGAGGAGCACGAGCGAGAAATATATTGTCCGGGTCAACGCTGAATTTATCAGAATCTATCACCGCAGATTGTCTATATGTTGCTGAGAGGACGATCTGTTTGACTAGTCGCTTGATGTCCCAGCCGTGATTCATAAAATCAACTGCTAGCCAATCTAATAATTCTGGATGTGAAGGTAATTCTCCCTGCATTCCAAAATCGCCTGATGTTTTAACCAGACCTCTACCAAAATATTCCTGCCATACTTGATTAACAAATACACGCGAGGTGAGAGGGTTTTGTTTGTCAAATAACCATTGCGTTAAACCAAGCCTATTTTTAGGATATTTTTCGCTAAATCCCAATACTGACTTTGGGGTGCTTGCCTGCACGACTTCTCCGTGCGCATCATAGACACCTCTGTTGAGTACATAGGTTTTACGGAGGGTATCTTGATCGCCCATAACTGATACGATTAACTTATTCGTGTCCTGTTTGTTGACAAACTTTAGAATATCTTGGACATCAGCATTACTGATTTCCATTAATGGTTTTTTAGCGAATGTCTCTGGTCCACCAACAGTTGATTCGAGTCCAACTTCTTTGACATTATTGAAGAAAGCGGTCATTTGAAAATATTCTTTTTGTGAGAATGGGTCATATTTATGATCATGACACTGTGCACACTCCAGGGTTATTCCTAAAATTGCTTTTCCCAGGGTATTTGTTCGATCTTTTACATATTCTACACGGTATTCTTCATCGATTACACCACCTTCTTCTGTTATTTTATGATTTCGGTTGAAAGCTGTTGCTAAAAGCTGTTCTTTAGAAGAATGAGGCATCAGGTCACCTGCGAGTTGCCAGCTTATAAATTGATTGTAAGGAGTATTGTTGTTAAAAGCATGAATGACCCAATCTCTCCATGGCCACTGGCTGCGGTAATTGTCGTCCTGATAGCCATGTGAATCTGCATATCTGGAAACATCCATCCAATGTAAGGCCATCCGTTCACCATACGCTGGGCTTCCCATTAAACTTTCTACTACCTTTTCGTAGGCATTAGGGCTGTTATCTGCCATAAATTTATCCATCATCTGTAATGAGGGAGGCAATCCCGTGATATCCAAACTAACCCTTCTCAGTAGCCGTTCCTTTTCAGCTTCAGGATTTGGTGCTATTTTTTTATGTTCTAGTTTATCAAGTACGAAATAATCAATTTCATTTTTTATCCATTTGGTATCTTTTACTTTGGGAATGGTGGGAGTTTTGGGTGCAGTGAAAGCCCAATGCTTTTCATATTTCGCCCCCTGCTTGATCCACTTTTCAATAATAGCAATCTCTGTTGCAGTTAAAGTGAGGTTGGTTGCAATAGGAGGCATGATATAGGATGTGTCTTTTGATGATATTCTCAAAAAAACTTCAGAATTTTTAGGCTTAAAGGGTACAATACCATGCGCTGTGGCATTACTCTTTAATGCTTTGTAGGCTTCTTCAGGTATATCGAGACGTAAATCTGCATCGCGTTTATTTGCATCGGGCCCATGGCATGCAAAACATTTATCGGAAAGAATAGGTCTAACATGAAAATTATAGCTGATACTGTCAGGTATAGGGTCTTCACTCATCTGATTTGAGGGCGGTCTATGGCATGCCTGTATCATATATATACAAGCGAAGATCACAAGGATAGAATAAATAGGTCTTCGATACATATTTACGAGTTGTTAGTACGTGCGTGTGATACGCATTTCGTTTGCTAGTTTATAATTGGTGACCTTTATAAATCACTGGTTTAATCAAATTTAATCAGATGAAATTGGAGAATCTGACTCAATATTACCCCAAACTAATGTTATATGAACATACTTGGGAGATCGTGTTGCAATAGTGGGTTGAAACTTATTTAAAGCCCATGTTTAGGTTTGTAACTTATTTGTTGAAATTTATTTAGGTTAATATTTGCCTGTTTTCTATTAAAATAATGAATTAATTGCATGCTGTTTAGCGGTATCTTTATTTTTATAGTTTGTTTAATCAATCAAAACCATCATTTATTTTGTAGAGGCTGTGAAAAATAGTCTTTCAGAAATGAGACTAAACCTGTGGTAAAAATAAGATCTGTTGAAGATTAAGAGTATAAATAGGATCAATATATCAAAAAATATTAAACCAATAAACCAATAAAATGAATAGAAAATTACGAATGGGAATGGTCGGTGGAGGCAAGGATGCTTTCATTGGTGCAATACATCGAATTGCGGCTCATATGGACGGACTAGTGGAGGTGGTGTGCGGAGCTTTAAGTATTAATCCTGAAATAGCAAAGGAGAGTGGAAAAGTGTTATTTCTTCCTGAAAACCGAACTTATCTCAATTTTGAAGAAATGATTGAGAAGGAGCGGCAACTACCTGCTGATGAACGTATGGATTTTGTGACGATCGTGACACCTAATTTTGCGCATTTCGCGCCTGCTATGTTAGCATTGGATAATGGCTTCCATGTCGTTATTGAAAAACCGATAGCCTTTAATCTAGAAGAAGCTCTACAATTGAAAAAGAAAGTAGAAGAAACGGGATTGCTTCTGATGTTGACACATACTTATTCTGGATACCCTATGGTTAAGCAGGCTAAGCAGATGGTGACAGATGGTGCTTTTGGTAAAATCCGTAAAATCTATGTGGAATATCCGCAAGGATGGCTGAGTACGTTGACCGAACGTGAAGGTAATGCGGGTGCCGCTTGGCGAACTGACCCTGCAAAATCAGGAAAAAGCGGAGCGATGGGTGATATCGGTACCCATGCAGCACATTTAGCAGAGTATATTTCTGGTTTGAAAATATCACACCTTTGTGCAGATCTGAACACGATGGTAGAAGGACGAAGATTGGAAGATGATGGAAATGTTTTATTGAAATTTGACAATGGTGCCGCTGGTGTACTTATGGCTTCGCAGGTAGCTGCTGGAGAAGAGAATGCATTAAAGATTCGTATATATGGTGAAAAAGGCGGGATTGAATGGGCCCAGATGGAGCCAAATACTTTACTTGTAAAATGGCATGCTGAACCTGCCCAAACGTATCGGGCAGGAACAAATGGTTTTCTGTCTGATATTGCGAAGTTTAATTGCAGAACACCTGCCGGACATCCAGAGGGGTATCTTGAGGCGTTCGCAAATTTGTATCGTAGTTTCTCTTTAACTTTATCGGCGCGATTGGATGGTGAGAGTTCTTCTGATTTATGGGATTTTCCTTCAGTCGATGATGGCATCAGAGGAATGGCTTTTATTGATACCGTTATTAAAAGTGGTGATAGTAATGAAAAATGGACTGTTTTTGAAATAAATAATTAAAAAATGCAAACACTTAAAGGACCTGGTATATTTTTAGCCCAATTTTTGGGAGAAAATCCTCCATTTGATAATTTAGAATCCATTTGTCAGTGGGCGCAAAAGATTGGATTTAGAGGCGTGCAGATACCAACTTGGGCAACTTCTTATTTTGACTTACAACTTGCAGCTGAAAGTAAGGATTATGCACAAGAGATAAAAGGTATTGTCAATAGCTATGGACTCGAAGTAACAGAGTTGAGTACACATCTCCAAGGACAATTGGTTGCAGTACATCCGGTATATGATGATCAGTTTGATGGTTTTGCTCCGGAAAAGTATCATAAAAATCCTAAGGCAAGAACAGAATGGGCAGTAGAGCAGGTGAAATATGCCGCTAAGGCTTCTCAGCATATGGGTTTAGATGCCGTTGCGACCTTCAGTGGTGCTTTGTTATGGCATACAGTTTATCCCTGGCCTCAGCGTCCTACGGGATTAGTTGAAACCGGTTTTAATGAATTGGCAAAGCGTTGGCTTCCAATCTTAAATGTTTACGAGGATCACGGGATTGATCTTTGTTATGAAATCCATCCTGGAGAAGATTTACATGATGGTGTAAGTTATGAGCGTTTTCTTGAAAAGGTAAGTAACCATGCGAGGGCCTGTTTATTGTATGATCCTTCACACTTTGTTTTACAAGCAATGGATTACCTGTCTTATATCGATCATTATCATGAGCGTATTAAGATGTTTCATGTCAAAGATGCTGAGTTTAATCCTACAGGTAAGCAGGGTGTATACGGCGGATATTCCAACTGGATAGATCGTGCAGGTCGTTTTCGTTCGCTTGGTGATGGACAGGTGGATTTTAAATCGATATTCAGTAAACTAGCAGCTTATGATTACAAAGGATGGGCTGTGATGGAGTGGGAATGTGCACTTAAACATCCTGAGGATGGTGCAATAGAAGGTGCTAAATTTATTGCCGATCACATTATTCACGTAACGGATAAAGCTTTTGACGATTTTGCTTCAACAGGGAGTGATGAAGCATACAATAGAAAATTGATTGGATTGGATTAGTATATTTTCTTATATAAATGTTTAATAAGGGGTGTCTATTATTTTTAATAGACACCCCTTAATTTATATTCCTTTAATTGTTTTTTAAGTGACGATGTGTAAAATTATCGTCGCATTTTTGGAATGATGGTCAAATGATCATTAAATTAGAAGATCGACGCCAATTGAATTAATTTATGAGAAAAAAGCAAGTAAAGAATTTTTATGATTACTATCAGCCTGATCGTTGTGAACCTTTAATTCATGCTTCGAAGAACGGGGTTGTGCAGATGAAAGGTCTTAGTCGATATGATTATCCAGGACTGGAATTACCAGATGCTATTTTGCCGGGAATTTATAGTATGGGTTATTGGGATGCTAAAACTGATCAGAACTGGGGATTGGACTGGCATAGGAATGAAGGAATAGAATTTTCGTTTATGGAGTCTGGTAGTTTATATTTTTCTACTGAAAATGAAACTGTTCATCTTCACCCCGGTAGCTTAACCATAACTAAACCGTGGCAATTGCATAAGGTCGGTAATCCGATCGTAACGATAGGTAAACAATACTGGATTATTATTGATGTTGGTGTGAGACAGCCTCATCAAGAATGGAAGTGGCCTGACTGGATCATTCTTTCAAAAGAAGATTTAGAATATCTGACAAAAATCTTACGTGAGAATGATGTTAGGGTTTGGCAATCGGATAAGAAAATACAAGAATGTTTTATTGAGATAGGGAAGTGCCTGGATCATGCGGAAATAGAAATTCCGCAGTCTAGGCTTAATATCTTAATCAACAGCTTACTGCTGGAAATATTAAGTCTTTTTAAAAAGGGTGATATTGAGTTTGACCAATCGTTAACACATAATCTAAGAACTGTTGAAATCTTTTTAAACCATTTGCGTACCGATTTTGAAAAATCATGGACACTTGAAGATATGGCAGAACACTGTGGACTTGGAAAAACGAGTCTTTCTAAATATTGTAAGCATTTAACAAATATGACTCCTGTCAATTATTTAATTAATATCAGATTGGAAACTGCGGCAAAAATGCTGATTGATCAGGAGGAAGAACACGTAACCAACCTTGGTTATTCTTGTGGTTTTACTAGTTCTCAATATTTTGCTACTGCCTTTAAAAAAAGATATAAATGCAGCCCGAGCGAATACCGCAGCAGATTTAGAAATGGATATGTGGGAAAGACTGCTTAAATTCTGATTTCTTTTTGTGAAAGCGAAATGGTGGTTTTGAAGAATGGAAATATGTTCATTATTCAACAACGGTATATATTAAACATGTTGCATGTTTTTTAGTGCTATTTTTAGCATTGTCAATACATTTTTTTTATTCTTTAGTTTAGTGACGTGATAAGTCGATAGAAATTATAAAGAGGAATAATGTGCAACATGTGATTGTAAATAGGGAATTTAATCACCAACTAAACCACCAATAAGATCAATTAATATGAAAGTACTTCCATTTACTTTGCTTATACCTGATGGTAAGAGTATGCTATCGGAAAGAGTTGAATTGCCACATTTCTATCAGCATATGCATCATCATAATGAATACGAAATTATTTGGGTAGAACAAGGTGAAGGAACTTTACTGGTTGGAAATAATATGCATAGTTTTCGTTCAGGAGATATTTTTCTAATTGGAGCAAATGTCCCTCATGTATTTAAATCCAATCCGGAATATTTCACAATGAAAGATCGGTTAAAAGTGAAAGCATGTTCATTATATTTTAACCTTTCGGGTATATTATCGGGTTTATTCCAATTGCCAGAGATGCATGTGTTACGTTCTTTCTTAAATCAGAATAAACAAGGCTTTCAGATACCGGGCAGGTATACGGTCGAAATTGCAAATCTAATGCTACAACTTCACAATGCTAGCGGTGTGGATGTGCTGTTACAGTTACTAAGCTTATTGAACCAATTGAAAGAAATGTCACCTCATTTGTTACCATTAAGTACCGATGTGTATTCGTCTGATCTTAATGCGAATGAAGGAGTTCGGTTTGATGCTATTATCAATTATATCATGCAAAATTTTAATAGTCAGATTACTTTAGAGGATGTTGCAAATGAGGCACATATGACACCTCAGGCTTTCTGCCGTTATTTTAAAAAACATACCGGAAATACTTTTGTTACCTTTCTTAATGAAATCAGAATTAATGATGCCTGCAAAAGCTTACTGACAGGGAAACATAAGGACCGTATATCTGGCGTTGCATATCAAGTGGGATTTAATAGCTTGACAAATTTTAACCGGGCTTTCAAAAGTGTGGTTGGGCAATCACCAAAAGCTTATATAAATGCCTATCTTCATGTTAGCAAAGTAAGTTCTCTGGCGACTGTGTGATTTTTTTCTTTTTCTATTTAGATTTGGATGGCAGTGCAATGATCCATTTTACTTAAATAGTGTATAATAGAATATGCTTAGGGCTACGGAAATTAAATTTCCGATCAAATAATAGTCATTATAAGCCGCTTCTTTTTTGATGTTTTCAGGAGTGTCTTCTTTATCCGCGCGTTTAAGCCTCGTTCCTAATTTTAAAGCACCAAAGAGCGTGAGTACATGTGGAAAACCTTGACATAAACTATAAGTCATAAATAGACGTTCCAAAATACCTTTTACTGTTGATTTAGGGTCAAACTTTTTGTTATTGACCGATTTAGGTGTGAAAAGCCAAAATAATAAACTAAGTATGACTTCTGAAAAAAGGATAATTATTGTTTTATAAACGAAGGGCATGGGGTAGTTTACTTATGGATTTTAAAATTGTTTTAGTTGCTTCATAAGATGAAATATTTAAAGTTTTCTCACGTTTCCAAATCTGAGATCTTGTTTTATTTATTTTTTCTGCAACAATCTTATAATCTTTAAATTTAATAAATGCAGAGATTAAATCATAATCTTTCTCGGGATTCCATTTGTCAATGATATTTTCGAAGATGAGAAATGTATTGTTTAGAAGAGAGTCTAGATTAATATCTTCAATCTGTATGTAAAATCTTTGAGAATTGGACTTCATACTGTTGAGTTTGTAACGTGCATCGCGTAATCCTTCACCTAACATTTCATAGGCGATTCTCTTATTAATGTTGGTTTCAATATCACCGTAAATAAGCACATAGCGCAATTGAAAATCAAATCCTTGTATGATAATTTGTTCTTCTAGCGCTATAATGATGTTTAATGCTGTTTCTAAATCCTTTGTTAGACCTTGAAATTCATCGCCTAGGGTGATGGTAAGCGGAGATAATAGATTGTTTTCATAATCATGATTGATTTTACTTACTGTTTCTTTAAAGTTTTGCATCAGCAATGCTTGATTTTTTTGACCGCTTCCAATCACATCGCTCATCAATATAAAGTGTTTCATGCTAAATGATTTTTATTACTTTATGTCAAATATAGTGAAACAAAGTGTTTTATTTCATTAAAAATGAAATTATAAAAAAGAAAAGATGGAAGCATTTTTTTAATAGCTCTTAACTATGACTGATCAGTATTTTGAAATATTGATGAGTTTTCTTAAATATAATTTTTAGAATGTCCTTAAAGTTGTGAGAGAGATTTTATTATAAAATTAGTAGAATTTCAGTAAAACGTCTTTATTAAAATAAATTGTTACTTGCGTTAATCCTTTTATATTTATGTCTGTCGAATATAGACACCATCAATCCTTTTTTATGTTAAAGAAATCTTATTTAATTGCTGTTTTTTTGTTTTGCTTTTGCCTTGTTCACGGTCAAAATCGAAGTAGTCGAGGAGGAAATGTAACTGTATTTTCGGATCGGGAAGCATTCTACTTATACATCAATGGAATTCAGTATAACGAACGGCCCACGAAACAAATCAGAGTGGAGCGCATGAAAGACCATAGCTACGATATTCAGGTTGATTTTGTCGGAAGAGAAAAATCGACACTTTTAAAAAGGGGTATTTCAATGGTTAATGAAGAAGGTTCTTTTTTGGATTTGACTTATTTGGCTAATGCTTCCAGAAGTAACAGAACTCGTAGTTTGACTTTGTATGCTTTATTTCCTGCAGAAGAGGATATGCCTGACTCGCGTACAGCACATGTATTTATTTACGGTCGCCCTAAGCAAATGATTGAGGGAGAGTTTGATCCAGGATCTGGTGGTGATGATTATTATGGAGAACACATGACGAATGCAGAGTTTAATGCTTTTTTGAAAACGATAGATCAAGCTGGATTCGATAATGACAAATTGAAAATAGCTGGTATGACTGCTCCTCAGGTTGCATTTTCGGTGAATCAAATCAGAGAGGTACTTAAGAAGTTTTCTTGGGATGAGGGTAAGATTGCTTTTGCAAAAATGGCCTATCCTAATTGCCCGGAAAAAAGAAACTATATGACCTTAACTGATCAACTTGCTTTTGGAGATAGTAAAAATAAATTGATGGATTTTATAAAAAATCAACCTGTCGATCGTGATTATCTGGAGAGAATGACTGAGGTTGAGCTGAATGATCTGATTAAAGCAATGAGACAGAATGGATTTGATGACGATAAACTTAAAGTACTCGGAACTGTAAGTGGAAAGGTCGCTTTTCCTGTTGCTTCGATTAAAAGAATTCTCAAAGAACTAAGTTGGGATCAGGGAAAGCTATCTGCAGCACAAAAGCTGTATCCGAATTGTATAGATAAACGTAATTATGCAACCTTGTTAGAAGAGTTTACTTTCTTGGATTACAAAGATAAATTCACAGCATTTGTGAGAAATCAAAAATAAGTAAAGCTCTAATCAAATAAGGATCGCTATATATACAGCGATCTTTGTTTTTTCCTAAAATTTAGAATTGCTTGACATAGCTTATTCCAATTTTCTTACCCTGATAGTAGGGCATAACCATAGTCGATGGGGCGGTTTTACTTCCAAATAGCAAGTTGTTGATTTTAGGATGTAACCAATAAGCAAGTTCTGTTGATAAGATTCCAAATCCCGCTCCTGCAACGACATCACCTACCCAATGTTTATCATTGATCGTTCGATATACTCCTGTAAATACTGCAAAAGGGTATCCTGAAATACTTAACCAGAAATTTGTGTCTCGATATTCTCTATACATAAACTGTGCTGAAGAGAAGGCTGTAGTGGTGTGGCCTGATGGAAAGGAGAGGGAATTAGAACCATCTGGGCGTTCTTCTTTGACAAAGTGTTTGATAGGTGTAACAAGAGCTGCAGCTATCAATTGAGATGTAAAATAAATCATAGTCCGGTCTTTGAAGTTATGTTTACCTTTTATTCCTAATGTATTAAGTCCATAAACGATAACTGCAGGTGCATATTGCGCATAATTATCTAAAGTCATATTTTGAGGCTGATGTTCAAAAATTTCATCTCTTGTAGAGCTATTGATTTTTTTTAATCCATCGAAATGTAAGCTAGCTATACCATACCCGATAAATACAGCTGGCACAATAAAATTTTTATAATGGAGCTTATCTGACATATGATATTCAAGAGGAATGGAATCTTGATTAGAATATGAAATTTCTATCTTATTACTGCTACTGTATTGTTCAATTGTTGTTTGAGAATAGGTATAGAGCGGTAATAATAAAAAAAGAAAAAATGATTTAGATGCCATGAGTCCAATTCAAAATGAAAATTAAAATTTATAACTGTAACCCAGTCTAATAACCTGTGTTTCGTAATAGTCAGTACTTGTGTAATGAAAATCAGTGCCTTGTATAGTTCTTTTATTTTTTAAAGTGTTGAGTAGATCGGTCGTATTAAAAAATACTTCTCCTTTACTTTTTTGTATGGCTTTTTTTAATCCTGCATCGATAGAAAATCGAGAGGCAATTTTTCCTTGAGGGACGAGATCTGGACCTAAATATACTGCGCTCAGTTGTACAATAAAACCAGAAGAAAAATTAAAGTTGTTGTTCAATTTTAAGTTACCGGATAGCGCAATTTGCTTGTCCGCACTAAATACTGTTGGAATGGGGTACAGGTTTTGTACGGTAAAGGCATTGAACTGATTTCGATACAGGTTACCATTGATGTTGTAAGAAAAGTACTCTGACACTTTTTGATTCCAGATCGCTTCCAATCCTGTATTATAACTTCTTCCAGCATTTTGAAATACAGCATAAATCCAATTATTACCTGATGCTGTACTTGAAATACGACTAATCGTCCCTGTTGCAAAACGATGATAAAGCGCACTATAAAAATAACTATTAATCCAATTGTGCTTATAGCCCAATTCAATTGAATTGGTAAATTGTGGCCGTAACGCTGGATTACCGACCTTAATGATCTCCGCATCGTCATATTTCGGAAATATTCGGATATCTACTTCATTTGGTCGGTCAACTCTGCGGTTGTAAAATAGGGAAAATTTACTAGTTGCATTTAATTTATAGGCCAAACGAACATTTGGAAAGGGCTGTGTGTAATTGTAGCCACTACTTTGATAAGTGTTGTGATTAGGATTTACATCATAATTTATATCGACGTATTCTATACGAAGTCCTAGTTCTGCTTCCCATTTTTCATTCTCAAAAACATAATTACCATATACTGCTGGTATGAATTCTTTATAATTAGCCCAACCGCCTGCATTACTATCAATAACGGAATAGATACCAGGCATAAATTTCATATTGGTAGGGATGCTTCTATGCCGTAATTTTATACCGGTCTCAATACGGCCATACTTAAGAGGTTTGATGTAATCAAGATTGAAGTCATATACCTGTTCGTCTGATAATAATTTAAAGGCATCTGTACCTTTTGATGTCGATAAGATGTTGTCATAAAAATATTTTTCATTCTCCCGATGAAAGGTGTAGTTGAAATCGGTATTGAGTAAATGACCGACTTCTTTAAATTTGAACTGATATTGTGCAGTCGCCATTACAGTTGTTTTGAGTTCATCTTCTAAAAATTGCCATAAACGATATCTTTCCTTGGTTGCGCTATTAAAGAATGGTTGGTCTCCATGGTCAATAATTTTTTCACTCCCAAACATTCCTGAAAAGGTTAGTGTCTGCCGATCGCTGATATACCAATCAAGTCCTGTTTTTGTACTCAGAAAGTTAGTGTTTCGATTACGCTTGAGTTGAGAGTTGATCTCTGTGGCGTTATTGTAGGTTCTGGAGACAAATTCATTTTTATTAAGCGTTTTAGTGTAGAGGTTGTCTGCCTGTAGAAAAAGGTTAACTTTATTTTTTTTAAAATTGAGAGAAAGTGATGGATTAATTTTGGGAGTCCAAGTGTATTGTGGTCTGATGTCAGGTAAGTTTTTCTTTTTCTCCCACAGAGATCCAATCCCAGTTGTGAAACCAATTTTACCATTAAAACCCGATTGATCATTTTTTTTCATCATGATATTGATGATACCAGCATGTCCATTGGCATCGTGTTTTGAAGAAGGGTTATTAATGATTTCTATTTTTTCAATAGCAGATGCAGGTATATTGTCCAACCCAGATTGATTGCCAAAACCCGTTAGAGCTGTTTGTTTGCCATCGATTAAGATTGTAATTTTATCACTTCCTCGCAATTGTACTTTGTTATCCTGAACAGTGATTCCTGGTAAATTTTGTAGACTTTGTAGGATTGAACCCCCACTTTGTGTAATGTTGCTAGCAACTGAATATATTTTCTTCTCTAATTTATTACTGATTTCAGCTTTGCTTCCGGTTACAAGCACACCCTCCAGTATGGTACTTTTTTCGGTGAGTTCTACAATTGGAATTTCAAGATTAGGGGATAGGCTTCCAACAAAAAGTACCTTTTTTAGATCATCATAGCCAAGATAAGAGTATTTTAATATATAATGCCCCGGAGGTATGGAGGCAATTATATATCGGCCTTCATGGTTGCTGACAGTACCTACGATAAAAGTGCTGTCGGATTCGTCTAGCAACTGGATATTGACATATGAAAGAACTGTTTTATCCCCGTGATTTTTGATGATACCTGATAAGGATACTTTTGTAACCTGAGCAAATGTCACGGTATAATTTACCAAGAATAGAAATAAGATAATGATATAATTTCGTCGTATTTGCATCGCTTATAGTAGTTTATAAGCAAAGCTGTTAATGAATTTAGAAGACTTTTAGAATTTTAGAAGTGAAGCGAAAAAATATGCATGTTATTTTCAAAAAAATAACGGACTGCCCAGTTTTGGTGTCGACAGATCTCTGAAACAATCGCTAAGCCTAATCCACTGCCATTAGTTTCTTTGGAGAGTTTTGAGAAACGTTTAAACAGACTGTCACTGTCCAGTGGCTTAACTCCTGTATTTGCGATTTCAAATCGAGAGTCAGTTAACGTAACTACGATAATTCCTTTTGTAGGAGTGTGGCGTATAGCATTCAATAGTAGGTTGTTAATTAAAATTTCTGTTAGGCTTTTGTTACCATTGACGTGCACATTCTCGTGTATATTCAATTCAAGATTTATATCTTTCTGTTCAACATGCTCTTGTAGCGCTGCGATAGTTTGTAACACTAAAGTGTCTAAGATCAAATACTCCGAATTATCAAATTGACTGTTGTCAATTTTAGCAAGTAAAAGAAGATTTCTATTAATCCGTGCACTTCTGCTGAGTGCACGATGCATATCTTCAGCTATTTCATACTGATCTATCGTCAAATCCTTATTTTGTAATAAAATGTCTAATTTATTTTTTAGAATTGCGAGAGGTGTTTGCAATTCATGTGAAGCATTTTCGGTAAATTCTTTTTGATTTTTGTAAACTGATATATTTTGTGAAATCAATTTATTTAATGATTGATTCAATTCATAAAATTCAACTGTATCTGTTGGTGCAAACGTAATGTTTGTTTGATGGTTAAGATTAAATGTTTTAAGCTTTTCAACTGAATCTTGAAAAGGTCTCCAAACGGTGCGAGATAGTTTTCTGGTTAAATAGATAAGACCTATTACTAATATAAGAAAGAAAAATAGCGTTGTTGCCGCAATAGCAGCAATTGTTTCTTGTGATTCTTCAATATTGGTTTCAATTGTAAATCGATATGGCTTATTTTTTATGTAGATGATCGTTGAGAGACATCTGAATCGATCTATGTTAACTTTCCTATCATAAGATTTTTGTTTGTCGATTGTATAGATGCGGTTATCTAATGCATCATCATGTCTTGGACGCTGTATATTAGTACCTGGTTGGATCTTGTTCCATAGGTCAATACCAGTTGAAAGTTCTTTATCAGAAAGGTTAAGTCTGTTTAGCTCAAAAGCTGTTTGGTCGGTAATAATTTGATTATGTTCATCCAGTTCACTTTTCCATATATTGTCGATAATCACATAATAAACGGGAACACTTATACCAAGTACAATCAATACGTAAATAAGAAATGGTCTAGTCGTTTTAGTCAATAGTGCTTTCATGATATATTTTGATCATTATTTTCCCATTTATAGCCTGTTCCATAAACGGTTTTAATATAAGATCCACAACCGGCTTCAGTTAATTTCTTTTTTAAATTTTTCACATGAGCATATATAAAATCATGATTGTCAAGCATATCGGCAATATCGCCGGAAAGGTTTTCTGCCAATGTACTTTTAGAAATCACTCGATTTTTATTGCCAACAAAATACATAAGAAGATCAAATTCTTTTTTTGTAAGTAAAATTTGATCTTTACTGACAGTAACTGTTTTGGCTAAAAGATCTATTTCTAATTCATTTTGCTTGATAATATTTGAGTTGTTGAACTGTTTTCTCCTAATGATAGAGTATATACGAGCAGTTAATTCAGACAGATGGAAGGGCTTTGTCAAATAGTCATCAGCACCGATTTGAAGCCCTTTAATTTTGTCATCTACGGAGTTTTTTGCCGAGATGATGATGACACCATCTTGTTTGTTCTGAAATTTAAGTTTTTCTAATACAGTTAATCCACTGCCATCGGGTAGGCCTATATCTAATAATATACACGCATAATCATACAATTGGATTTTATCCAAAGCTTCAGAACAAGAAGAGGCAAATTCACATAAATATTGTTCATGAGATAAGTATGTTGCAATGCTTTCGGCCAGTTCGTTTTCATCTTCTATAATCAGAATTTTCATATATTAAGTATCAAGTGCATTCTCTTAAAATATCAAATATTTAAACAGTAACATTTTGTATAAAATGGACGAAAAGTATGTCTAGTAACTTGGAAAATATGTGATCTACTATTGTCAAAAGAGCAAATCCGTTTTTGAATTGCACTTTAATTTAGTTTGAAATCGCAAGTACTATTACTTTAAATCATGTAATCTTAAACTTTAATTCTGTAGAAATTTTGAATCTTTTCTATTTTTGGAATAATGATCATTAATACTTAATCCTTGATATTATTTGGCAATTTACTTTCAAGCCATTGTAAGATTTCGATGTATACCTTTTCTTTGATCGATTCATTGAGAAGTTCATGACGCATCATCGGATGCAGATGGTATTTTACATCCAGATTGCCGTGATCAATAAGGTCTTCAGCGGTCTTAATAACACCTTTTCCAAAATTACCTATAGGATCTTCTTCACCGCTTTCTAAGAGAAATGGAAGTTGATTTGGAATGCCATCCGTCCAGTTTGGACCGGAACCACGATTGGCAACATATGCAGTCGCATAAAAAGCGTTGTTGGAAAATGGAATTCCACATAGTGTATCAGCTAAAAAATGGTCACGGTTTTCTTTTGCTAAACTCAACCAGTTGCTATTTTTTTGGTTAGGTTCATTTTTAAATTTTTTATTATTAAATGCACCAAATGAATAGTTAATAAAACTTGATCTGGTTTTAGGAAACATTTTGTTCAATAAAGCGAGTAGTCTTTCTCCTACAACAGCTGATTTATCCATTGTACCTGTACCGATGAGTACGGCTCCATGGAATAGATCACCAATTTCTTGTAAAACACAACGGGTAATAAAAGAACCCATAGAATGTCCTATAATAAAATGTGGTAAATCGGGATACTGTTTTGCAATTAATTTTGCCATCTCAATACCATCGTCTACTAATCTAACTCCCGGATTTTCGCGTTGTATAAATCCTAATGCATCTTTATTTTTAACGGAGCGACCATGTCCCAGATGATCATAGGTCATTACTAAAAAGCCGTTTGTTGCGAGAAATCTTGCAAAATCATCATAACGTCCACTATGTTCCTGCATGCCGTGCAATATGAGTATTGTTGCTTTGACTTTTTTTTCCGTGGGGAAGTAAAGAGTTTTAAAGATGTCATGTGTACCGCCTATGGTATCTGTAATCTCATGAAAACTAGATTCAAGATGTATCATGTTTAATAAATCAATTGGGGTAAATCCTAAAAATATCTATTTAAAATGCTTGATGCTTGATCTTTAATCCAAAATTATGGCCTATTGATTCACAAACAATAAACAGATGTAAGATAAGTCTTTTTTACCTAATTCTAGAAATTGTCTTTTATAGATGATTGAGAATGCTTGTGAAATTATGATTTATTGATAAGACGTTTCTTACGCTGAGATAACCTGTATTTTTTATTCAAAAGTTCTTTTCGTAAAATATGGTCATTTATGCGAGACTTGCTTTTAGCTTGGCGAGTAGATCGCTGGCCTTCGTATTGTCTATACTAATTTTTCTGATTGTTGCTCTTTTTCCCTTATCTTTTTGTTTGATTATTTTTAGCAGATCTTCAGTATATTCATTCTTGTATTTGCTGATGTCAAATGGTTTGCTATGTTGTTTTATGAGTTGAAGAGCCATATCCATTTCATTCTTCTGAATTTTGATTGTAGTGGGCAACTTTAACTCAGAAATAGCCCTAATCTCTTGCTCATATCGGATCTTATTAAGCAATAATGTGCCCTTGTAGGGTCTGACTATGGCAAGGTGTTCAACATTGCGCATGACGAATGATCCAAGTCCAGCAGTTTTACTCTTTTCAAGTGCTTTTGTGAGTAATTGATACGCTTTTTCGCCACCTTTTTGAGGTTCAAGGTAATAAGGAGTGTCAAAATAGATGCTATCAACTTCGTTGAGTTGTACAAAAGCATGTAAGCCAATAATCTTTGTTTTTTCTGGACTCGCTTCTTCAAAGTCAGCATCTTCTAAGATGACATAATGATCTTTAAGAAAATATCCTTTCACAATGTTTTCCCAAACAACTTCTTTTCCGGTTTTTTCGTTTACTCTTTTAAATTTAATATTAGCTTGGTCTTTACGATCGAGCATATCCAGATCTAGACTGCTACTTTCCGTAGCACTGTATAATTTTACTGGAATATTAACGAGCCCAAATCCTATAGCTCCCGTCCAAATAGCGCGCATAGTGAATGATTTTTACTGTTTACAACTAGGAATTAAATTCTTTAAAAGTTTATCTCCAGTTTATAGGGAGCAAGTCTGTTTTAGCCTCCTTAATACTTGATCGATGTATTCCGGAAATTGCGTTAAGGCTTCTCTTAGGTGTCGTTCGCCTTCTATAAATCCTTCTCTTCGTGCAATTTCTAGCGCCGAAAGGTATACTTTTTCAAGATAACCCTCTGGCATTTGTACAGAATCTAAGTCAGTGTTGCTCATAGCTTTAAAATTAAATATTGATGTTTTTCGTTGTTGACTGATTTGGTATAGCTTTAAATAAATGATAACTGCTATCCTTTAAATATATAACATATTGATCTGTAAATGGTTTTAATTTAACATGTTATTTTTAAATTGTTTTACGGATTATTTTGATGTAAAAGTTTTACTAAACTAAAGATGGTATTTATAAAAATTTACAATTATTTATCTTCTAAATGTCGCGAAAATACTAGACAATAATTTGTATAGTATCGATGGGTATATGTGAAGATTTTGAGCAGTATAAGGGAACTGACTGAATAATGGAATGGCAGGTAAAAGCATAATCGATAAGAATCGGTTTAGGCTGTTTCGATAAATGAAAAGAGTTGAACAATGCTTATACCGTACATAATCTTCTGCGTTCCTTTTTAAGAAATTTAGATTTACTGTTCTCGTCATTTATGATGGAAAAAATTAAAAAAAGTAAAGTACAGCCCCTAAAGAAAGCAGGGAAATGATGACCCAAAGTATTATTCCTTGAAGTAATGGTTTGATACCCATCTCGATAATGAGTTTACGGCTTAGTCCACAACCTATTAGAAAAAGAGTTAGTGTTAAACCTGTTTTTGCAAAAGAAGTAATGATATGCTGATAGTTATGGATACTTGGTATATAACTATTTGCCAACATGGCTACTACAAAAAGTCCTATAAACCACGGAATTTTTACTTTTGGACCATTGGTTTTAAACAAATAAGCTGCTAAAAAAGCAACAGGTATGATCCATAATGCTCTACCTAATTTAGCTGTTGTTGCTATTGCTAATGCCTCAGGACCATATTTATTGGCTGCGCCGACTACCGAGCTGGTGTCATGAATAGCGATAGCACTCCATATTCCGAATTGAAGTTGCGAAAGATCAAGCGCATGTCCAACTGCAGGAAATATAAACAGTGCAGCAGCATTAAGGGTAAATATAGTCCCTAATGCAATAGAAAGTTGTTTCTCTTGTACTCTGATAACAGGAGAAATAGCCGCTATTGCGCTTCCACCACAAATAGCTGTGCCGACAGCTATTAGGAAAGATGTTTTATTTTCTATTTTCAAAAGTTTACCAAGGAGATAACCAATAATTAATGTGAATGAGAGGAAGGTCAACGTAAATAGAAAACTTGTTTTTCCTGTTTCTAGCGTTTTGTCTACTTGCATACCAAAACCTAAGCCCACCACAGAAGCCTGTAATAAAATATGTGTTACTTTTTGATTGAGATGGAGGTAAGGATGCCCAACTGTTTGGGCAATAATTATTCCTAGTAGGAGCGCTATAGGAGGTGAGATGAGTGCTGGTATACAGCAAGAGATAGCTATTGTTACAAATATAATTTGTTGGAGACGATTATTCTTTCGAAGTACTATTTTGTCTTTTATTTCCATCCTTATCCTTTCGTTACTAATCCTTCTCTTATTTGTATTTTTGAATGGTACAAATGTCGTAAACACAAAATCTTAATAGAAATGGCGATTTGTTATTGGGTATTACATATGGTTATAGCTATTTATTCATATTTGTTATGGTGGTGCTTTTAAAAAGTACTTGAGGTGAATTGGCTTTAATTATAAGGGAGGAGTTTAAAAAAAACGCTTTTAATTTTTCTTCAAGTGTCGGATTTGAAAGGATGCAATAATGAGGCATCAAAACTATAGGGTATTAAAGCAATTCCTCAGAATTATTTAATTGGTATTGATGGAAAGACTGGTGTTATTAATATTAGCGAGTTTTTTTATCTATAAAATTAGTAATAATGTTTAAAGGTAAATTGTTTTACTTTGTATTGCAGTATAGAGGTGGGTCAGAAGTTTTAGTTCTGACCTTTTTTATGCATTTGATTTGTGGTTAATCTTTGGTGTTGTTGTTTTTATTTATTGTTTTAATGTTAGATTAAATTAATTTATTTATAATATAGAGATATCCTACTGCATTTAAAAATAGATTTTTTGAGCTTTTAACATTTAGTAGCAGATTCTTGAATACTTTCAATAAGAATTGAATATACTATTTACATTGATAATTTATTAGGGTTTGCAGCCTGTAACATTAAGCATTACTTTTTAAAAACTACAGATCAAAAAAATATCTCTTAAGTAGTTAATTTTTATTTTGTTTTTTTTGACTATCATGTAAGATTGCTGTGTTCATGTTTAATATTTGATTTTTAAATAAAAAATTAATAAATTTATATAACCAATAAAATCAAAGCTTATGCGAAAGTTATTTCAAAATAATCTTGGACTAAGATCTATAGTATTGTACATTCTGCTATGTATACTCGTTGTCGTTATCAGTGTTGTTTTTCTTCAATATCATAAACTCATAATTATAAATGCTTTAGATAAAGCTTCTATAAATGGGACTTATATTCTTTACTCTTTGCTTGTAATAAGTTCATTAACTCTTGTAACGACATTTTTTGTTTCTCCCATATTCTTTTTTGAATATCTACAAAATGAAAATGTTGATTATGCTTTGGTGAAATTGTTACCCTATTTGCCTATGGTTAGTGTATTTTGTATATATTTTCTTTTATTTGGACCTGGCTATAATGAATTTACTAGTGAGGATAAGTGGGGTTTGATAGATACTGTTTATATAATATTGTCTGGAGTCACTGTATTGATTGCTGGTGTTATTGTTTTACATTTTATAAAAGGTTTTCAGTCTATTTTTAAAAATGCGATGGTTTTTGCCTATAATCAAAGTTATGGTAAAGCTGGAGATCAGTTTAGTTTAGATGATTTTAGAAAGCTTCCAATAAAAGAAAATGAAGAGCCAAAGTGTGAGGAAAATCCAAATGACGAATTGATTAAAAGGGTTGAGAAGTTAATTAATTCTACAGAAGAGTTGGAAGTTGAACCCATTGGAGATGTTAATTTTAATATCGTAATTTATGTTTACGGTGATGGCTTTGATTACTGTTTGTTAGATTCCGGATTGGATATTCCGTTTATCTTTGGTGATGAAAATCCGGAAATAGTATTAGCAGAGTGTCACTTTTTACATATTAATATAGCTTTATATTTTAGGATAGATCAAGTGTATATTTTTAACTTTGAAGATAATTATGTTGTTTTAAATCCCGCCATCGATCGAAATTTACATAATATTAGAAGTAAGCGTGTGAATGAAAAACTAAATAGTTATCGTGTTAAAGGTAAACCTTCTGGTTATTTTCATATACATCCAAGTCTAGGTGATGAACTTCGTATAATTGTAGATGGATATGCAAATAAGCGTTTCAATCACTAATATTTGTCATTCAATTTTGTCGGATAATTATTTTTCATCCTTCTTATTCGTTTTAAAATAGCTATTGTTCTTTTTGTCATAAATTTTATGATATAAAAATAATCATCAACATATATTAAATTAATGGTTTCTTGTAATAAATTACGATTGATATAGTTTTTCATTATTGTACTGGGGAAGAGGTTTGAAAGGATTTTATTTTTATATTTTTTAGGAGTTATGAGTTTAGTTCACTAACTTCATTATTGAAAAAAATGATTTATTGAACCAATATTCTGAAGCAAACATGCTTTTGGGATAGACCTAAACTTGCTCTAATGATCTTGACCGTCATTGTATTAAGCTTGTTTTTGCTAATTGTTCTTATTACACAGGCAAAAATAAATGCTTTTCTATCTTTTTTAATAGTTTCTGTTATTTCTGGAATTTTGCTAGGCATGCCTTTGGAGCGTCTTATTCTCGCTATTGAAAAAGGTATTGGCTCAGTAATGGGAAGCCTCATGTTAATTTTGGTACTAGGTGCTATGCTTGGGAAAATTGTTGCAGATAGTGGAGCCGCCGAGCGTATAGCGGCAGTCATGGTACGATTAATGGGAGAGAAGTATATCCAATGGGGTTTGATGTTGACTGGTTTTATAGTCGGAATCCCTCTTTTTTATGGAGTAGGATTTGTCCTGTTAGTGCCACTGATATTTTCAATATCCTATCGCTATAAACTTCCTGCCGTATATATTGGTCTTCCTATGCTTGCCGCATTATCAGTGACACATGGATTCATACCCCCGCATCCTTCTCCTGTGGCACTAGTGGCATTATTTCATGCCGATATGGGAGTAACATTGATTTACGGGCTGCTAATTGCAACTCCTGCAATAATTATAGGAGGTCCTATTTTTGGAATGACACTACGAAATATAAGACCAAAGCACGAGCTGTTTTTTAAACCGGTTGGTACTGAAGTAGGTAGTGATTATAGTGTGCCCAGTGCATGGATTAGTTTTTTGGCCTCGCTATTTCCAGTTTTTTTATTGATTATAGGTACAGTTCTTCCTTATGTAATTGATACGGATAATGAAAAATTATTGTCTTGGGTGAAATTCATTTCAAATCCAACCCTCGTTATGTTACTGGCTATTTTATTTGCAGGATATAGCTTGGGCATAAAACAGGGGCGAAGTATCAAGTCAATTATGGAGATCTTTGATGGAGCTGTGAGAGATATAGCAATGATTTTATTTATTATTGCAGGGTCAGGTGTGTTCAAACAAGTAATGGAAGATAGTGGGGTCAGTTTGGCACTCGCTAATTATTTACAAACCTTACCCATTCATCCATTGGTTTTAGCGTGGTTGATAACTGCTGTGATACGAGGATGTATCGGTTCTGCAACAGTGGCTGCGTTAACAGCGGCTGGTGTGTTATTGCCACTAGCTACAGGTGGGCATATTCACCCAAGTTTGATGGTTCTCGCAATTGGAGCAGGCAGTTTGATGTTTTCACATGTTAACGATGCTGGTTTTTGGCTATTTAAAGAATACTTTGGGTTGAGTGTTAAGGATACGCTTCTATCATGGTCAATCATGGAAGCTATAGTGTCTGTTGTCGGTTTACTTGCTGTCCTAGCGTTGGATATGATCATTACTTAAAATTTAATTACCTTAAATAATAATTTGAATAACATAAAATATATAACATATTATGAATTATAACGCAGATGAACAATTTGAAAAATTAGGTTTAACATTACCTCCGGCACCTGCACCTAAGGGTGTTTATAAACCTTTTGTAATTGATGGTAAATATCTCTATTTATCTGGTCATGGGCCTGTACAAGATGATGCATCATTAATTATCGGTCGAATAGGAGCAAACATTAATCCTGAGGAAGGTAAACTTGCCGCAAGACAGGTCGGATTAACAATGCTTTCTACTATAAAAACTAATCTAGGTAGCCTTAATCGTATAAAACGTGTAATCAAGGTGTTGGGAATGGTCAATTGTACTTCTGATTTTGAAGCACATCCAGCTATTATTAATGGTTGCAGTGAATTGTTTGCTGCTGTTTGGGGAACTGAGAATGGAATCGGAACGCGTAGTGCGGTTGGATTTGGATCACTTCCGGATAATATTCCTGTAGAAATAGAAGCTTTGTTTGAATTACATGAAACAGTATGATTAAGCATTGGTATGAATTAAATGATGTTTCTGAAGTAGACTCTCCCGCACTCCTGGTTTATGAAGAGCGGGTTGTCGATAATATTCAAAAAGCTATTGAGATGGTCGGGGGCGATTGTAGCCGGATTCGTCCACATGTCAAAACAAATAAATCGACAGATGTCTGTATTGCTTTAAGGAAAGCTGGTATAAATCAATTTAAATGTGCTACTATAGCTGAAGCTGAAATTTTGGGAGATGTAGGAGCTAAAGACGTCCTATTGGCTTATCAGCCAACAGGTCCTAAGATTGAGCGTCTGATTAAGCTCAAAAAACATTATGGTAAAACCAATTATTCGTGCTTAATCGATCATAATGAGAGCGCTCGGGCATTAAATAGGGCATGTGTTTTAGCAGACTGCTCTATGGATGTGTATATTGATGTAAATATTGGGATGAATAGGACGGGGGTAGCATTGGAAGAGGTCGAGAAGTTAGCCGTGACCATACTGTCACTTCCAGGGCTTCGTTTGATGGGGGTACATGGATATGATGGTCATATCCATGACCCTGATCTCAAAATCAGAGAAGAACAAAGTGCTATATCATATGCATTATTAAGTAAAGCACATTTATTATTAAACCAATTATGTAGCTCAATATCAAGGATGATTATCGGAGGTTCACCTTCTTTTACTTTTCACGCAGATAGAACTGATGTGATTTGTAGTCCAGGAACGTTTGTATTTTGGGACTATGGTTATGGAGAAACGCTAAAAGAGCAACCTTTTGATTATGCGGCATTACTGTTAACCCGTGTTATAAGTATTGTTGATCAGCATCATATTTGTTTGGATTTGGGATATAAAGCTGTCGCAAGTGAATCAGCTTTACCGCGTGTCAAATTTTTAGATCAACCCGATCTTGAAGTCGTAAGCCAAAGTGAAGAACATATGGTCGTAAAGGTTCCAAATGCACAAGTATACGAAATAGGTGCAGCTTTCTATGCTGTACCAAAGCATATATGTCCAACTGTGGCATTGTACGAAAAATTAGTGGTCATCACTGATGGAGAGGTCGATAATTATTGGTATGTAACCGCTAGAGATAGAAAGATTAATTTCTAAAGGATGAAAAAACAAAGATTGATTTTTGATGCGCATTTAGATCTTAGTATGAATGCAATGGAATGGAATCGGGATTTAAGACTTCCGATTGCTGAACTAAATAGTAGAGAGCAGGGGATGAACGATAAACCTGATCGTGGAAATGCAACAGTCTCTTTTGGTGAACTGAAAAGGGGGAATATTGGCCTAGTTGTCGCTACTCAAATTGCAAGATACGTGGAGAAGGGAAGTTCTTTGCCTGGTTGGTATTCTCCAGAACAAGCTTGGGCACAAACACAAGGGCAATTAGCTTGGTATAGAGCAATGGAAAAGGATGGGCATATGCGCATGATCAAAACTAAAACGGATTTAGAAGAGCATATCATTCTTTGGAATGATGAGACCAATAAATCAAATAAACCAATCGGTTTTCTGCTAAGTTTAGAGGGAGCTGATTCTTTAATTGATTTATCTTATCTCGAATATGCTTATGAGCAGGGATTACGTGCGGTTGGGCCAGCTCATTATGGGCCAGGAAGGTATGCGAATGGTACGGACTCAAATGGGAGACTAAATGCAAAGGGAATAGCGTTATTAAGGGAGATGGAACGCCTTAATGTAATTTTAGATGCAACTCATCTTAATGATGATGCTTTTTGGGATGCTATGGATAGATTTAATGGTCCAATATGGGCTAGTCACAACAATTGTCGCGCACTTGTCGACCATAACAGACAATTTAGCGATGATATGATCAAAATCTTGATTTCGAAAAAAGCAGTAATTGGGGTGGCTTTAGATGCCTGGATGATGGTTCCCAGATGGGTAAGAGGCGTATCTGACCCTAAGACAATGAATTGTTCATTAGAGGTAATGGCCAATCATATTGACCATATCTGTCAATTGGCCGGTAATACAAATCATGTCGGTGTAGGAAGTGATCTTGACGGCGCTTTTGGTAAAGAACAATGTCCATATGACCTGAAAACTATTGCTGATATGCAGTTGGTTTTTGATATATTGTCACAAAGGGGATATAGTGAGGATGCTTTAGATAAAATAGCACATTTGAACTGGATTAATTTTTTGCGAAATTGCTTATAAATGGTCCGTTTTTTAGCGAATACGTGTTTTATACTTACCATACAATCGTTATAATTTGAATGATATTTCTCTGTAGAAGGTACTTCTAAATAATTAAAAATAAGATTTTTATTACTGTTAATAATCTTTTGTGCTTAAATTGTATAACAATGTGATCATTGATGTGTTTTATAAAAAGAATTTATTAGTCACTTTTATTGTTGATATGTATGTATAAACCCGTTCAAGTTAATCGGAAAGATATTTATTTTAGGCCTGATACCAAACGTGTCCTTGCTCGTTTTTTTTCACTAGGTGATGAACGTTCCATTAAAGTAATTCGTCGGGTACTACAATTATCGGATGAAAAACAAAAGGAAGTTTTTGGACAGGTTTTGCGAAGTTATTCTCAGCGACACCGCAGTATTGTGAAGGTGTTTGAGCGTAATTTTGATCGCATAAGACATCTATTGGAAAGATTAGAAATGCCGACGGATAAAATATCGATGACAGCCAAATTATTAATTGGTTCTTATTTTACGATGGAATATTCCATAGAATCGGCAGCTTTGTTTAATCCATCTATTGTTGAGCATCCAGATCAGAGCGAGCTTTATAAAGGGGAGAAGAGGGTTATTATCAGTTTTAGAGCAACCGGTGAGGGGCATGTATCTTCGATCGTATTCCGCTCTGGTTATATTGATACGGAAAATAATATTCATCTAGATGTTGTGGGAACATTGTTGGACAAGCCTATCAATATTAAGAATCATCGGTATAATAAAAATAGCTTCATTTCTAAATTGGTTGAGTTGCATCCAAAAGATGCGACGGCTATGCAAAAGCTTAGCGAAAATCTAACAGAAACATTTACATATGAGGAGCTGAAGAGATATGTGGAGGGAATACGTGCTGAAATAGAGCATACAGAGGATAATGATAGTATATTGAAACAAGCGATATGGCTCGCTTCATCGCATTATGAGATGACTTTCTCTTTGGATACTTCAATATCTGAAAGGGTTATTTTTCCAATTTCTGATACTGAAAAAAGGGGGATTGAAGATGCGAGATTTGTTCGTTTTATAACACCGAAGGGAGAGGTTATCTATTATGCAACTTATACTGCATATGACGGATTTAGTATTTTACCAAAACTATTGACAACTAAGGATTTTTATCATTTTACAGTCAAGCCCATCCATGGAGAAATTGCAAATAAAGGTGCCGCGATTTTTCCGCGAAAGATCAAAGGGAAATATGCTATGCTATGTCGTATTGATGGTGAAAATAATTATATCGCCTATTCCGATTATATCAACATTTGGAATGAAGCTATTCATTTAGTGCAAGAACCTGAAAGTCCATATGAGTTTATACAGATCGGAAACTGCGGTTCCCCAATTGAAACCGCAGCCGGATGGTTAATTATTACACACTCTGTTGGCCCTATGCGCGAGTATTCAATTGGGGCTTCATTATTAGATTTGGAAAATCCACATATAGAAATTGGACGCCTTAGTCTCCCCATTTTAACCCCTAATGATATGGAAAGAGAAGGGTATGTCCCAAATGTTGTCTATTCATGTGGTGCTATAGTTCATAATGATCAGTTAATTATGCCTTACGCCATGTCGGACTATGCCTCGACTTATGCGACCATTAACTTGAATGAGTTGATTCAGGCTATTCTTCAACCTGAAATTTGATTTTTAAAGACTTATAAACAGTTAAGTAGGCTATAAAATAACATAACGTACTTTCTGCTCCTTGATTGCGGTTAATGCCATAAGTTTCTAACCCATCACAGCATCCTTTGGTGCTGTGATCATATAGCGGGAGCTTAAGGTCATTTTCGCCTAAAAACCATTCAAAAGATCGAATCATTTTTTCAAAATATTCTTCATTTTTAGTGATTTCAAATACCTCCCTAAATAAAAGTACTGTGGCTGTAACATCAATGGGCTGTTGCCCGAATTTGCTTATATTCTGATTTTGTTTTGCCCATTTTTGGTTGCCAATAATAGATAAAAACCCATTTTGCATAATGATATTTTCGAGAAAATAAAAGCTTGAAAATCCTATTTTTCTAAGCTTATCATCATTTAAATATTTGGTTGACATGAGTATTGCCAGTGGGATAATCGCATTGTCATATGCCAGAACGGGTTCAAACCATTTCCACTCATCATCAGCACTGGAATCATATTCATGTACTAATTTAAAAGCCAGTTTACGGAGTAACTCTGTGACTCTTTCATCATTTGGCTGTTGTTTTAGATATTCAGCAATACCCATCATCGTATAAGCGATAGCACGTATAGATTTTAAATTCTCAAAGTGTGGCATAGCTTTAAAAAACATATTTGATCCTAACTGATAGAAGTCAACAAAAGGTGCTGTATTAAATAGATATCCCAATGCCCATATAGCCCTACCAAAAGAATCTTCAGATCCGACTTCTTCTAAAAATTCATTCTGAAAATTCATGAAGTTATGAAATAGTCCGTCCTCTCTTTGAGCATAGTAAATGTAATTAAGATAGGTCGAGATTCTCTTTCTAGTATCCTTTTCTCCAAAGGCTTCATATTGCATGAGGCTAACCAAAAGTGCTCTCGCGTTGTCATCCAAACAGTATCCTTCTCGATAGTTAGGTGTTGCAAATGTGGCATGTTGAATAATTCCTACATAATTTGTCAATCGATCAAGATGATCCCATCTGAATTTTGGAAAACGCTCTAACATCGTTATTTTTATATCGGTGTCGAGATTTACTTGTGTAGAGGAGAGCTTTTGGAGTAACTTGACATATGATCCGCCTAATTTGTTCCAGGTCATTTTTTCACCATGATGGCGAGCCCTACTTCTAAGTTCTTCTAGTTTTTTAGGGTTATCAAATAGGTCAATGAGAATATTCTTTAATTCTTTATGATTTTTAAAATCAAATAAAATGCCTCTTCCATCTGCCAATAAATCTTTCGCATGCCAATAGGGAGTAGATAATACAGCCGCTCCAGCCCCTACAGCAAATGATAATGTTCCACTCGTAATCTGAGCTTCATTAATATAGGGAGTAATATAGATATCACATGCCGTTAAGTAGGTGGTTAGGGTTTCGTTACTGACAAAATCATTGACAAAAATGATGTTGTTTTCCAAGCCCATTTGTTTTATTAAGGCAGTTAGATACTCCCGATATTCTTCGCCAGATTCCAATAAAACGTTTGGATGCGTTTTTCCTACAATAAGGTAAACAGTATTAGGATATTCTTGTACGACCTTTGGAAGTGCATGTATAACTGTTTCAATTCCTTTGTTACGAGCTATAAAGCCAAAAGTAAGGATGATGCGTCTATCTGTCAACTGTAGTTTTTCTTTTGCATCGTTCTGTTGGTAATCAAAGGCTGGAACTCCATGAGGTATTAAACGTATTTTGTTTTCATGTACATGATATATTTTTTGGAGAAGTCCAATTGCATAGGAACTCATGACTACTATGATAGAAGCTCTTTTTGCAATTTCAATCAATATTGCTCTTTCATCAATATTTGGTTTTTCTAATATAGTATGTAAGTTGACCAATAAGGGCATATGAAGTAAATTGATCAAAGAGAGTATGTAAACACCGCTATTACCTCCAAAAATACCATATTCATGTTCCAGCACTACACAATCATATTTATTCTCGTTAATAAAATTGGCTGCTTGGATATAATCTAATTGCTGTTGGGGGTTAATTTCGAAAACAACTTCCTCATTATAAGAATAAGATCGGTCTGAAAGAGCAATAATATGTTGGGTAATAGTTGAATCCTGATGGTCTATGGATTGTAGTAAATCATTGGTAAAAGTTGCTATTCCACATTGTTTTGGCAAATAAGTACTGATGTAGGCTATTTTCATGTTGAATTCTTAAATTTTTTAAATAATTAAATGATTTGATATGCCTGATTTTTTAGTTCAGCTGTTTTTGATGAATTTACCTTATTTATGTTTCATGACTGAAACAGGTTGATATAATGGTATTCGGTGATCATTGTTATTTTTAATGAGTTTATTAAGAATGATCGTATTTATTTTTTAAGGAATGTACATGGTGTTAAAAAAATTATTTATATATGTATTTGATCCTCAAGCTAGGCGCGATAGCTTTTCATGGCTGTTGTGCTTGGCTTGAGAGCTATTGAAAGTATAGGTTCTGAATAAATATTAGTGAATTGCCCATATTCAACATACTAAACAATTAGAAATTAGAAAAGTTGAATGTTTTTGAATTGTTGAAGGTACTTCTTTTTAAATCAACAATAGAAATTTCTTTTTACCGTACTGTTAAATATTTGTTAATCGAATCAAATTATCCAGCGCATGAAAACAATTTCACTTCCTAAGTGTTATATCTATAGTATTTACTTTAAAAAAGGAGATTTTATTATGAGCGAATTAACATGGAAAGGTCGTTGGAACGAACTAAAAGGTAAAGTGAAACAACAATATGCAGATCTAACGGATGACGATCTATTGTACGCCGAGGGAAAAGAAGATGAATTATTAGGTAAACTTCAAAAGAAAACCGGAAAAACTAAGGAAGAGGTAGAAGATTGGTTAGATAAATTGAAATAGTAAATTTTAGTTTTATATAGCATAAAAAATGGTTAAGTACAATAAGTGCTTAACCATTTTTTTTGTCTCCAATAATTTATTATTACAACAGTGCCTGATTCATCTTTTAATGGATTAATATTTTAAAAAATAATACATTTGAATTGTTTGTTGTGAAAAAAAATGATCTGAAAATCAGTAGTTTGCGCATTATTTTTGGTATTTTCCCTTATTTGTGAAAAAAAAATTTTAGCTTTGTGAAGCCCATCCCAAAAGGGCATGTTTTTCATAGGTAGATGAAAAGGTCGCGTTAAGTCTAACACGACCTTTTTTTATTTCCATCGATAGATTTGTTATAAATAATAAGCGCATGTTTATTTATCAATAGTTTTGAAAATTGTTTATTCAACATATCTAATTTTACTCAATATTTTTTTGATAACACTATTAGTCCTGTATATTTGCTTTTAGAGAAATGAGATGAATAGCTTTGCAAGAGGCGGAGTGGAAGGATTTAAATGGAGATCTTGAAATTTAAAGCTGCTTCAAATAAACTCCAAATAGTTGTTACAACATTACAGTTTTAATTTTAATCAATATCGTGTTTCTTCCGCCATAAACAAAAAAGCCTCACTAAAAGTAAGGCTTTCTAAACAGTGCTCCCAACTGGGCTCGAACCAGTGACCAAAAGATTATGAGTCTTCTACTCTAACCAACTGAGCTATAGGAGCGGTTATTATATTTTGTCAAAATGTAACGTTTACCGCGTTTTGACGATGCAAATATTGATATTTGTATTGATATTTCAAAATAAAAAGATGAAAAAAATTAAAAATATTATCCTCGATTATGGAGATGTGGTCTTTATGATCGACTTTTTGAGGATGGAGTCTGCCTTTAGTGAGTTGGGAATCAAAAATGTACGAGATTATTATGGTCACCGAGCACAAACAAAACTTTTTGATGATTTTGAACAAGGAAAAATTCCCGCAAAAGCATTTCGAGATGGAATTCGTGAAATTTCCGGTATATATTCTTTGACGGATACACAAATAGATGCTGCATGGAATGCTATGTTAATTGGTGTGACGGATGGAAATCATGAATTATTGCTCGATCTTAAAAATGAATATCGCTTATTTTTATTGAGCAATAATAACGAAATTCATTATGGTTGGATTATGGATTATTTAAAAAATAATTTTGACCTCGATGATAATACAGCTTTTTTTGAAAAAGACTATTATTCACATTTAATGGGTATGCGTAAACCTAATGTTGAGATTTTCCAATTTGTATTAAAGGAAAATGGTTTGGTCCCCGATGAGACGGTTTTTATAGATGACAGTCCACAGCATTTAAAGACTGCGAGTGAATTGGGATTAAAAACTTATTTGCTCACTAAACCTGATACCTTATATGATTTAATTTATCGTGAAGGCTTATTGAAAAAATAGTGAGATTCTTTTTGTATATCTCAATCATAATTGTACCTTTGCATCACTTTAAAAATTAAAAGGCTACGAAAGGAGGTATATACAGAGCATGATTATCGTAAATGTAAAAGAAGGAGAATCTTTAGATAGAGCATTAAAACGTTTCAAGAAGAAATTCGAAAAAACAGGAGTTTTAAGAGAACTACGTTCTCGTCAAGCTTATGAAAAGAGATCTGTAACTCGTCGTATTCAAGTTAAGAAAGCGATCTACAAACAAGGATTAAACCAAGAGGTTTCAATCTAAGGTTTCTAAAAAGATATAAAATAGGGAAAAGTTTACTTTTCCCTTTTTTTATGCGCTTTAATTCGGTAAATTAGTTACAAATAGAATGGATTATGTATATAAAAGAGTTTGAACGGTATCTTCAATATGAAAGGCGCTACTCTAAACACACTTTAATAGCTTATTTACATGAAATTAGTCTGTTTTTAGTGTTTCTAGAGAATGAACATCTTCCATTCGAAGAGGTTGGCCATCGTGATATGCGTCATTATTTCGCCATGATGACAGAAGCGAATAAATCGGCTACGACAGTGAATCGAAGCATCTCGGCATTACGGACTTATTATAAGTTCTTACAGCGAGAGGATATTGTGAAAGATAATCCGATACAAGTGAAAGCTCTGAAAATGCCTAAGAAGTTACCAGTGGTAGTTGAGAAGGATAAATTGATGTTGTTGCTGGACCACTTAGAAGAGAACGTGCATGATTTTGAAAGTCGTCGAAATAAATTGGTGATGGAACTTTTATTTGGTACAGGTATTCGACTTGCAGAATTATTACAAATTCAGGATAGAGATATTGATTATTATAACAAAAATATTCTTATATTCGGTAAAAGGAGTAAGGAAAGGTTAGTTCCTATTAATGGGACATTAATAAAAGAGCTACAGCTTTATTTACACGCTAAAAGTTTATACATTGAAAATAATAAATCAAGTTTCTTAATCGTTACTAAAGAGGGAAAACCGGCCTACGAGAAATTGATCTATAGAATTGTGCATAAATGTCTGTCGATGGTTTCTTCACAACAGAAGAGAAGTCCGCATATTTTGCGACATACTTTCGCGACAGCATTATTGGACAATGGTGCAGATCTTAATGCAATAAAGGAGCTCCTCGGGCATGCGGGGCTTGCGGCAACACAAGTCTACACGCATAATTCTGCGGAGCGGTTAAAGTCTATTTATAAACAAGCTCATCCAAAAGCTTAAAAAAAGGAGGAAAAATGAACATTACTGTGCAATCAATTAAATTTAATGCTGATCAAAAGCTAATTGAGTTTATCCAAAGAAAAACAGGTAAATTGAATCAGTTTTTAGACTCAATCATTGGTGGAGAATGCTATTTACGTTTAGAGAATGTAGATGATGAATCTAATAAGGTATCGGAAATTAAAATAAATATACCAGGGAGTCAACTTTTTGCAAAAGGACAAGCTAAGAGTTTTGAAGAAGCAACTGATATTGCAGTAGAATCCTTAAGGAGACAGATTAATAAACATAAGACCAAAACTAAAACACAGGCCAGTAATCATAAAGAGATCTTGACGACTGAAGAAGAAGAATATTAGTATATAATAGTTTAATAAATGAAAGACTAATCATTATGATTAGTCTTTTTTTGTGTAAAACAAGGAGTTAACAATGCGCATCTGGGCTTCTTTTTATGCTAAAGACAACTATTTATAATTGTTCAAAATAATTTAAAACTTACTTGGATTGATTATAAATAATGATTATTTTTGCTTCATCATAATGAATTAAGAAATGTCAAACAAAATCTGTCCATTAACAAATGTAGAAGAGGTCTTTAAAACTGAAACTGGTGCCATATATCAGTGTAGTCGTAAAAACTGCTATTGGATGGAATTTGCGGGTTCAACGACATCTTTTTCGGTGTCAGACTTTTTTAAATTTAAGAAATCAATAGATAATATTGATGTCGAGAAAATGCTAACAGACACTGCACGTTCTGCGGATTTTACATTGGTAATGCCTTTTCGAACAGAACGTTGCTTTCTCCTGGCAGTTCAAGATGTTTTGAATTTAAGAGATTTGTTAGATGGAGCTAAATTTATGATCGAATTAAATAGTATTGTTAAGGCTTGTTTACGTAGTTCTCAGATTACTGTGTTAGCTTAATTTTCCATTCTTTGTAATTATACTGATTCTAAACAGTTTAACCTTTTTTCCGCTAATTTAGACTGAATTCGTATTGCAAATTTTTTATACAAAAATCTGTAATGTCCCCTATATTTGTAGTGTTCAAGTAAGTCAAGTATTTGAAACTTGATTATTATAATTAGTATTAAAACTTACAGATATGAAAGATTTATTAAAATTAAAATCTTCTTTAACAGAAGAGATCGAAAATATATTAAATGCTCAAATTAAAGTTGAAGCACATTCTTCTTCACTATACTTAGCGATGTCATCTTGGTGTGATGATCAAGGTTTGGAGAATGCAGCAGATTTTTTTGCAAAACAGTCCAATGAAGAGCGTGAGCATATGTTGAAAATCTTCAATTATATTAACAATAGAGGCGGTCGTGCTATTTCACCAGAAGTAACAGGTATTCCTTCAGATTTTGATTCATTCCGTGGGATTTTCGAATCAGCATTGGAACAAGAGATGTTCGTTACTGAACAATTTAACAACATCGCAGACAAATGTATGAAAGCTAAAGATTACGTAACATTTAACTTTTTACAATGGTTCTTAGCAGAGCAAGTTGAAGAGGAATTTGTTGCGAGAAGAATCTTAGAATTATTTGATGTAATTGGAGAAGATGGTACTGGACGTTGGGAAATTGATAAACACTTACTTAAAGTTACTTTTGCTGGTGAATAATTAATTTATTCTTATAAATAAAATGAAAGGCGACTTATTTCAAATAAGCCGCCTTTTTTATATACAACTATTCATTATTTTGCGTTATGGTTGTGTAAATTATTATGTATATTGAGATACAAATAGAATAAGTTGTTTTGATGTCGGATAAATTCGAAATATCAGGAAATACTCATAGGGTCATCTTTCTTATCGTCTTCTTTTTTGTTGTGGGTAATGCACAAGCCCAACTCCAGAAAAAGGAGGTGTACGGATTTGTTGTGGATATCGATGGACAACCGCTTGCTGGCGTCAATGTGCGTCTGACAACTTCTTTGGATACCGTCATGGCAATTTCTTCCAAAACAGGTTTCTACAAATTTTACCAAATTAAAGGAAGTAATATCCGTTTAAACTACAGTTCTTTAGGCTTACAGATTGTTGATCGTTCTTACCCTCAGTATAATACAACAGATCGTGTTATTGCGGAGACTGTTGTTTTAAAACCGCAGGTTTCAGTGCTCAAAGAAATTGTTATTAAGAAATATAAACCAATCGTCTTCAAAGAGGATACGGTTCAATTTAATATGGGAGCTTTCCAGTTTGATCGACGCACACTGCTGGAGGATGCGCTTAAACAGTTACCGAACTTCCAGGTTTCTCGTGATGGCTCTGTATATGCTTTTGGTAAACCGATTACTTCTGTACAAGTAGATGGTAAAAAATTCTTTGGAGGAGATGTGCTTACCGCTACTCGAAATCTTCCTGCGGATTTTATTAAAAATATTCAGGTTATTGATTTTTTCGGAGATGAAGCAAGTGCTAAGGGAACAAAAACTGGTGAGTCTGAGAAAATTCTAAATATTGTTTTGAAAGATGACAAGAAAAAAATAAGTTTTGGACAGGTTACAGGTGGTTTAGGTGATCAAGAACGATACCTCGCGAGTGCAGGTCTCAATAAATTCAATGATGGTCAGGAACTATCTTTTGTAGGATCTGTTAATAATACAAATACGAATCTTTTTTCTTTCGGTTCTCCAAATGGAGGAGGTTCCAGGGATCGTGTAATGGGCGAATTGGCAGACTTTGCCGACCCTACTGATGGTTTTAATGCTATTGGGTCCTTGGGAACAAGTTTTTCCACTAATTTGAATGATAAAATTAGTGCTTTTGGACGTTACAGCTATACAAATACAAAGAATACGACGAGGGGGAATTCCTATCTACAGTCTGTATATGGTAATAACATTATAACCAACCAAGAGGATTATGTAACAAAGACTGTTGATAATGCGCATCATATGAATTGGGGGTTTGATATAAAATTATCTGATTCAGATCTTTTAAAAATATCTCCAACTTTTTCATGGAATAAATCGAAAGGTAATGAATCTAGAGATCGATATATTAAGAATAGACAGATCACAAACGATGGGGAATATGCTTCTGACAACAGTAGTACGAGTCCAAATGCTGAAGTAGACATCTTATATGCCAAAAGTTTTAAGAAGCCAGGACGGAAATTAGTGTACAATTTACATCTGGGATATAATTCAGTCGATAAAAAAGAGGATATAGTTGACCGGAATAAGATTATAGATAGTGCGTTTAATCAAGTGCAAATTAAGGATAGTTTCTTAAATCAATTTGTGAAAAGTGAAAACAAAAATCAAGATATTAAAAGTTCGCTATCTATTATAGAGCCAGTGGACAAGGGCGGAGTATTAGAATTGAATTATGACTTTAGTTACACCTCAATTGATGCAAGGCGGTTAGTTCATGAACGAAATAATGAATTGGTAGATTTTGGTCGAGTTGATTCTCTTAGTTTAAGTTACGATTATGCTTTTTCATCCAATAGAGTTGGCATGAAATATCAACAGGATATATTCAATAAATTTAAATATAATATCGGATTTGCGGTTCAACCAACAGAACTTAAAGGTTTTTCTAAAGATAAATCAATTCAAACATCTTATAGTAATGTAAATCTTATACCAGCAGCGGGGGTCAAATGGAAATTTAATGAGAATTCTGATTTGTCAATTGATTACTTAGGTAAAAATAATCAACCTAATTTCTATCAGATTCAGCCGATATTGGATAATACAAATTCACAAAATATTATACAAGGAAATCCAGAATTACAAGCAGAATTCGCTAACCGTATCTTGGCTAAATATCGAAAATCAATTGTAAAAAGGGGACAATATTTTGAAAGTAGCATTGCTTATAATTTTATTTCAAATAAAATTGTCTCTAATCGGACTACTATTCCTAATTCAACAATACAAAAAACTACCTTCTTAAATACATCGGGTTATTATGATATCAAGGCATACTACTTATTTACTGCAGCTTTGTTTAACGATAATATACAGATGAGTTTGAATGGCAATGCTGATTTTTATAATAATGTCACTTACATAAATGACATTCGTAATGACGGTGGACATTTTTTATATTCGCAGTCTCTGCAATTCAGGTACATGTTTAATGATGTATTTGAAGCTGAACTTAATGGAAATTACGCATTAAACAAAGCTACCTATAAACGACCTTATAATGATCAAATTGTGGCGCATACCGGTGTGCTTGGTTTGGGATCCAAATATTATGTGAGCGCACATGGATCTTTTGGTGTAGAGGTATCGCAAAGGTTAAATTCGGGATATTCATCATCATCATGGACAAATATAAATCCCACAATTATTAATGCATATTTTGAATATACTTTTATGCGTAATAATTTAGCAATGTTACGGATTCAGGGCTTTGATTTACTAAATCAAAATTCAGGTATTACCAGAGATGTAATAGGAAATGATATATTTGACGTTCAAAATGAAAGGTTATCTCGTTATTTTATGGTCTCTTTAAATTTCCGTTTACAAAAATATCCTAAAAAATCATAATGAAAGCAGTTGTTATAACAAAATTTGGTGGACCTGAAGTTTTGAAGATAAAGGAGGTGGATACACCAACTTGTACTGGGCATCAAGTGTTGATTGCTGTAAAAGCAGCAGGTATGAATAGGCCTGATGTGTTTCAGCGGAAGGGAAATTATGCGGCCCCTGAAGGTGCCCCCGCTGATATTCCTGGTCTTGAGATTTCGGGAGAAATTGTATCCATTGGTGAGTTAGTAGATGAATGGAAAATTGGTGATCAGGTCTGTACTCTTTTATCTGGTGGAGGATACGCAGAATATGTCGCTGTTGATCAGGGACAGTGCCTGCTTATACCTAAAGGATTGACTTACGAAGAAGCTGCCGCTTTACCAGAAACATTGTTTACCGTGTACCATAATGTCTTTCAAAGAGGGGAACTAAAATATGGCAATAGCTTTTTAGTTCATGGTGGAAGTGGAGGTATTGGATCAATGGCAATTCAGTTAGCAAAGCTTGCAGGAGCAAAAGTGTATACAACAGTGGGATCGGGTGACAAAGCTACTTACTGTAAAGAATTGGGAGCGTCAGTAATCATTAATTATAAGGAGCAGGACTTTAGGGAGATTATTGGAGACAATAAAATTGATGTTATACTTGACAGTATAGGAGGCGATTATTTTGCAAAGAACCTTGAAGTATTGAAACCGGATGGTCATCTGATCTACATTAACGCAATGAAAGGTGCTAAAGTAGAATTAAATCTTTTTAAATTGATGCAAAAACGAATCTACCTATCAGGTAGTCTTTTAAGAAGTAGATCTATTCTATTTAAAAAAAATGTGCGCGATGACATAAATAAACAGATCTTACCTCTAATCAAACCAGGTGTTTTTAAAGCAAATATCTACAAGACCTTTCAATTGGAAGAGGCTTCTGCTGCCCATGCATTGTTAGATTCTGGTGACTTTACAGGAAAGCTTGTCTTTGTTCTTTAAAATAGATGTGCAATTTCTTTTTGATATTGTAATGGAGTAAATCCTGTCGCTTCTTTGAAATATTTGTGAAAACTGACAAAGTTTTGAAAACCACATTCGAAGCAAATTTGTTTCACATTATATTTACGTTCTGCTAACAATTTACAGGCATGCCCAATACGTATTTCGATAAGATATTGAAATAGAGTTTTTCCAGATTTAGCTTTAAAGTAGCGACAAAACGAGTTTGTAGTCATTCCAGTTAATGTCGCAATATCTTCTAACTTGATTTGTGATTTGTAATTTTGTGTAATATAATCCATGATAACAGTCATTCTTCTGAAATCTAGATCTTGACTGTCAATCGGATAATTTTCACTGGACAACAAAGTATAGGCTTCAGATTCTGCTATTAAAGTTAAGACTTCTATTAGTGCTATTATTTTAGTTGAGTTGTTATTGTTTAAAACCTTTTCTATTAGAGATTTAGCTAATTGCAAAATTGATTTATTTAACTGAATTCCCCTTTTAGATTTTTTTAATAAATTCTTTAATTTGTAATTTTCCGGCAGATTAAAGAAAGCGTCGCCAAGAAAATTTTCTTTAAAATGGGAAACTCTAATGTCCGCAGGTTCGGGACAGTTATCATCTAAATAGCAGGAGTCAAATAGCCAATAATGAGGTAAGTTAGATCCAACCAATACAATATCACCATTTGTAAAATTTTTAATACTGTCACCAATAAACTGGGTTCCCGATCCCTTTCCGAAATGAATTAATTCAAGCTCTTCATGGTAGTGCCAAATATTATGATTTTGTGGAATAATATCGTTCCTCACGCTGAATGACTGTACGTTACTATTATTGACTTTTAGTAGTTGTGGTTTCATTTATTAATAAATATATGCACTATATTTTACAGTTCTACTATTTTGAATGGTAATATAGCGTAATAATTGGGTAAAATACTTAAATTTTCTTTCATTAATTATTCCTTATTTTACATAAACCAATGATAAATTATATTTTATATGTCAGTTAGTAAAAATAATAAATTAGCGATTGTACTCGTAACATCCCTCTTTTTCTTTTGGGGCTTTGTTCATAATTTGGACCCTATTTTAATTCCGCATCTTCGTAATGCATTTAGTCTAACGCATTTACAGGCTTCTTTAGTGGATTCAGCTGTTTTTATTGCTTATTTTTTACTAGCTATTCCGGCCGGCATGATCATGAAAAAATATGGTTATAAATCGGGTATTTTAATAGGTCTGACAATTTTTGCTATTGGTTGTTTTTTATTTATACCAGCAGCTAATCAGATTAGTTATGTATTCTTTTTAACGGCTTTATTTGTTGTGGCTTGTGGTTTAACTATTTTGGAAACTGCGGCAAATCCCTATGTGACGGTATTAGGTGACCCCAGTAAAGCAACGCATCGATTGAATTTTGCCCAATCCTTTAATGGACTGGCAGCATTTATAGCTCCAATCTTAGGCGGAAAATTTATTTTAGCAGAACAACCAAAATCTGATACTGAGATTGCCGCCATGAGCGAGCAGGTTAAATTAGCCTATATGCAGGCAGAGACTGCAACTGTAAAAGCGCCTTATATGATTTTAGGCTTAATTATATTGATTGTTGCCGCAATTCTTTTTTTTACTAAACTTCCTGATATTAAAGATGATGAAGGCGAACAAAAGGCTGGTTTCTTTCATGCATTTAAGCATAAAAATGTAAAGTGGGGAGTAATCGGACAGTTTTTTTATGTGGGAGCACAGGTGTGTGTGTTGAGTTTTATGGTACTTTATGCCACTGAGGTTGCTGGAATCACTCCCTTAAATGCTTCCAAATATGCTAGTTTTGCAGGTTTAGCTTTTATGTTAGGTCGTTTTGTTGGAACATTTTTTATGAAATTTATACAGCCGCTAACTTTGCTGATGATTTATTCAATCATTTGTATTGCATTGTCATTTATTGTGATATACGGAAGTGGTACAATAACAGTTTATGCATTAATTGCAGTAGCATTTTTTATGTCTATTATGTTTCCCACAATATTTGCGGTCGGAGTTGAGGGAATTGGGGCAGATACGAAATCAGCTTCAAGTTTAATCATTATGTCGATTGTAGGTGGAGCGATTTTGCCACCTTTATTGGGATTGATTTCAGATAAAACTGGTAATCTTCAATTGGGCTACTGGGTACCGATGATCTGTTTTGTAGTAGTGCTTTTATTTTCTTTAGCTAATAAAAATAATTTAAAGACACAATCTTCTCACGAATAATAATTGTAAAATGACTCAATATACTTTTGCCTTAGATCTGGTTAATGATCCCAAATTAATTGCTGAATATGAAAAATATCATAGGAGCGTCAGTTCGGAAATTCAACAATCAATTTTAGATGCCGGTGTAACTAAAATGCAAATTTTTAGATTTGAAAATCGCTTGTTTATGATCATGGAAGTGGATGACACTTTTACATTTGAAAGAAAAGCAAATATGGATGCTACCAATCCTAAAGTTCAGGAATGGGAACAGCTGATGTGGAAGTACCAGAGTGCTATTCCGGGAGCTAAAGAAAATGAGAAGTGGGTTTTAATGAAACAGATATTTGATTTGAAGAAATAAAATGATAAAGGATAAAAAAACATATTTGCAGATTCATCCAGAGGATAATGTATTAGTGGCTTTGCAAGATTTGCCTAAAGGAACGTTAATTGAATGGAAAAATAGCAGTTTCCATTTATTGCAAGATGTAGCTGCCAAACATAAGTTTACCATCTCTCCTTTAAGTCAGGACGCTGAGGTTTATATGTATGGTGTGTTGGTTGGAAAGGTTAACTGTGCATTAGAAACTGGCGCCTTGATTTCTACAGAAAATCTACGTCATGCCGCCGATGATTTTAAGCTAAGTAAAAGAAGAACGGACTGGATAAAACCTGATGTTTCATCTTTTTTAGCAAAAACCTTCAATGGCTTTCATCGATCTAACGGATCGGTCGGTACTGCTAATTACTGGTTAGTAATCCCATTGGTTTTTTGTGAAAATAGAAATGTCCTGACTTTAAAGACAGCTTTTGAAGAGAAGTTGGGGTATAAAGTAAGGGCGAATGATTATACCACTGAAGTGGATGAATTGATCCGTTTATATCAATCAGGTGCAGATATTAATCAGATCATTGCTCAGGATTTAAGTTCTTCGGCAACGCGAGCAAGCGATCATCGCTTATTTGAAAATGTCGATGGAATCAAGTTTTTAAATCATGAAATGGGCTGTGGCGGTACACGTATGGATTCGGATGCACTTTGTGGTTTGCTTGCAGGTTACATTACACATCCAAATGTAGCAGGTGCAACCATCTTAAGTTTAGGTTGTCAACATGCTCAAGCCTCAATATTACAAGCGGAGATCGCGAAAAGGGATTCGAAGTTTGATAAACCTTTGTATATTTTTGAACAACAAAAAGAAGGTACGGAGAAGGAATTAATGCAAAAGGCTGTGAAGGCAACATTTGCAGGAATGATGGAAGCAAATAAATGTATACGTCAACCCGCTACCTTAGATAAATTATGTATAGGTCTCGAATGTGGCGGATCGGATGGGTTTTCTGGTATCTCTGCAAATCCTGCTCTCGGATATCTTTCTGATATTTTAGTAACGTTAGGTGGATCTGTTATTTTAGCTGAATTTCCAGAGTTATGTGGGGTAGAACAAGAGTTAAGTGACCGATGTGTAGATGAAGAGACTGCGGATAAATTTATGGAGTTAATGCGTGTTTATAATGCGAAAGCTGAGGCTGATGGTTCTGGTTTTTATATGAATCCTTCTCCTGGCAATATTCGTGATGGTCTGATCACCGATGCAATAAAGTCTGCTGGAGCTGCCAAGAAAGGCGGTACATCGCCTGTAACTGCAGTAATTGATTATCCAGAGTTAGCCAATAAGCCAGGTCTTAATCTGCTATGTACACCAGGAAATGATGTTGAAAGTACTACCGCAGAAGTTGCTGCAGGAGCAAACATTGTTTTGTTTACCACTGGTCTAGGAACACCAACGGGTAATCCAATAACTCCAGTGATTAAACTGTCTACAAATACAAAGACATTTGAGAAAATGCCAGATATCATCGATATTAACTGTGGTACTATTATCGAGGGTGAGGAATCAATTCAAGAAGCGGCACATCGTATATTAGATTATGTGATTGAAGTGGCTAGCGGAGCAGTGGTGCCGAAAGCGGTACTTCTGGGACAGGATGACTTTATTCCTTGGAGAAGAGGCGTATCTTTATAATCATAATTTTGTGTCAAGATTATCAGTAAAGCTTGGTAGACACGTTCTTTTTGTTAATAAATTTTAATAATCATTGGGTAGCTGTTCATGAAGTACCATGGATCAGATATTAATAATAAATAATATAATAACATGTCAAAATTGCAAAATAAAGTAGCTGTTATCACAGGTGGTGGAAGTGGAATAGGTCGTGCAATAAGTTTGCTTTTTGCCGCAGAAGGAGCAACTGTTCATATTCTGGATCTAAATATTGAAGGGGGGCAAAGTGTCGTTTCTGAAATAACTAATCAAGGAGGACGGGGATTTGTCCATGCATGTAATGTAAGTCTTCAGGATGAGGTGTTATCAATTGTAAATACTATCGGTAAAATTGATATTTTAGTTAACAATGCAGGTATCGCTCATGTTGGAAATCTAGAAAATTGTAAAACTGAAGATTTTGAAAGAGTATTTAATGTAAATGTTAAAGGTGCTTATAATGCGCTTTATGCAGTTGTTTCAAAAATGAAGGAAAATGGTGGCGGGGCAATTCTTAATCTAGCGTCCATTGCAGCTTGGGTCGGAATTACAGATCGATTCGCATATTCAATGAGTAAAGGTGCCATTTTTGCAATGTCACTATCGGTTGCTCGTGATTACATGGCTGATGGAATTAGATGTAATAGTATTTCACCTGCAAGAGTACACACACCATTTGTGGATGGTTTCATTGCCAAAAACTACCCAGGACAAGAAGCAGAAGTCTTTGAGAAATTGTCAAAGAGTCAACCAATTGGACGTATGGCACAACCTGAAGAAATTGCTAAATTGGCTTTGTTTTTATGTAGTGATGATGCCGGTTTTATCACTGGAAATGATTATCCCATTGATGGAGGTTTTATAAAACTAAATAATTAAATTAAGGATCTTTTGAGATCACTTTATATAATATTAATATTGAAAATATGAAATTAATACGTTTTGGAGCAGCGGGAAAAGAACAAATTGGTGTTCAGATAGATGGTGTAAATTATGATGTATCTGCATTTGGAGGTGATTATAATGAGTCTTTTTTTGAGAATGACGGTTTAGAGGCTTTAGAAGAGTTTGTTAAAGCAAATAATGGTAAATTAATTCCTGTACCAGATACTGAAAGAATTGGTGCACCATTTGCAAGACCTTCTAAAATAGTTTGTATTGGTCTTAATTACAAAGATCATGCAGAAGAAACAGGAGCTACAATTCCTGCAGAACCTATTATTTTTATGAAATCTACTACTTCTTTAGTAGGTCCATACGATCAGGTAATGATACCTCGCGATTCTGTTAAAACTGACTGGGAGGTGGAGTTCGGAATTGTTATTGGTAAAACCGCATCTTATGTGGAAGAAGCTACTGCATTGGATTATGTAGCGGGATATGTGTTGCATAATGATGTTTCTGAACGTGAATATCAATTAGAACGTGGTGGAACATGGGATAAAGGTAAAGGTTGTAATACGTTCGCTCCTATGGGACCCTTTTTGTCAACTAAAGATGAAATCAAAGATATTAATGACGTCAATATCTGGTTGAAGGTAAATGGTAAAATGTATCAAAATGGAAGTACTAAAAATTTAATCTTTTCAGTACCTTTTATTGTGAGTTATGTGTCTCAATTTATGACATTGCTGCCGGGCGACGTAATTTCTACTGGTACACCAGCAGGTGTTGGATTAGGATTTAATCCTCCAATTTATTTAAAACCTGGCGATGTGATTGAATTGGGTGCCGATGGTCTAGGTGAGTCCCGTCAAGAGGTAATTGCTTATTCAAAATAATTAATTCTTATGCGTATAGATGCTCATCAACATTTCTGGCAGTACGATCCCAGACGACATAATTGGATTACTAGTGAAATGAAGGTTTTACAACAAGACTTTATTCCGCTAGATCTGCAGTTTATACTGGAAAAGAATGATTTTGATGGCTGTATTGCTGTTCAAGCAGATCAGTCTGATGTAGAAACAAAGTATTTGGTGCAATTGGCAAAAGAATATTCTTTTGTAAAAGGAGTCGTTGGTTGGGTCGATTTACGAGCTTCAAATATTGATGAACAGTTGCATCAGTATAGAGATGAAGCTATTATTAAAGGATTTAGACATATTGTAGAAGGGGAGGAAGATCCCGATTTCTTACAGCGAGATTCATTTTTAAAAGGGATAGAATCTCTAACGAAACATCGTTATACATACGATCTTCTGATTCGTCCTCGTCATTATGCTGGTGCTATAACATGCGTGCAATCAAATCCAAACCAAACATTTATTTTGGATCATATTGCTAAACCCCCAATTAAATCACGCGAGTTTGAAGAATGGGCATTATTTATTGAAGAATTAGCAGCTTTTTCAAATGTTAGTTGCAAAGTTTCTGGTCTAGCTACTGAGGCAGATTGGAAAAGTTGGCGACTGGATGATTTTACACAGTATTTAGGACATGTATTTGATTCATTTGGTAAAGATCGAATTATGTTTGGATCCGATTGGCCGGTATGTTTATTAGCAGCATCTTATGAAGAAAGTGTTACTATTGTGGAATCGAAATTGGACGCATTTACTACTGCTGAGAAAGAGGCGTTCTGGGGATTGAATGCATTAAAAACCTATAATTTATAAGGTAGAATATGAATTTGAATTTGAAAGATAAAGTTATAATTGTCACAGGAGGTGCAAAAGGCATTGGTAAGGCAATTGTTTTAGGTTTGGCACGAGAGGGTGCTATTCCGGTAATTGTTGGGCGTAGACAGGTTGATAATGATCTTGTTAAGCAAGAAGTAGAAGCTCTTGGCGGGCAGGCTTTTGCTGTGCAGGCAGAATTGTCTGATCCGAAAGATTGTGAGACTGCAGTTGCGACAACAATTACTCATTTTGGGCGTATAGATGGCTTAGTGAATAACGCAGGAGTGAATGACGGAGTAGGTTTAGCCTCTGGTAATTATGAAAAGTTTTTAGCTTCTTTACATAAAAATCTAATTCATTATTATTTAATGGCGCATCATGCATTAGATGCTTTGATCGCATCACAAGGTAGTATTGTAAATATTACTTCAAAGACGGCAGAGACAGGGCAAGGCAATACATCAGCTTATGCAGCCTCTAATGGCGGTAGAAATGCGCTAACAAGAGAGTGGGCTGTGGAACTGCTTCCACACCGAATCCGCGTGAATGCAATTGTCGTCGCAGAATGTGCTACGCCACAATATGATACCTGGATACAAACTCTAGATAATCCTGTAGAAACTTTAAAGAAAATCACAGATCGTATTCCACTAGAACATAGAATGACTACTTCAGAGGAAATTGCTAATACAGCATTATTTCTTTTGTCCGACAAATCTAGTCATACAACAGGGCAGTTGATTCATGTTGATGGTGGTTATGTTCATCTTGATCGCTCGATCATTGCCGAGCAATAACCATAGGAAGTTATTGAGGAAATAAAAAGGGCTTTTAATATTTATTAAAAGCCCTTTTACTATTCAATCGATAAGGATTAACCTAATTTACCAATTTCTTGAACTAAATCAACGATCTTGTTAGAGTAACCCCACTCGTTGTCATACCAAGAGATAACTTTAACGAAGTTTTCATTTAATGAAATACCCGCTTTAGCATCAAAGATAGATGTGCGCGCATCACCTACGAAATCAGTTGAAACAACTTCGTCTTCTGTGTAACCTAAAATACCTTTTAAGTCACCTTCAGAAGCTTCTTTCATAGCCGCTTTGATTTCTTCGTAAGTAGCAGATTTTGCTAAACGTACTGTTAAATCAACAACAGAAACGTCTGCTGTAGGAACGCGTAAAGACATACCTGTTAATTTACCTTTTAATTCAGGTAAAACTAAACCAACAGCTTTAGCTGCACCAGTAGAAGAAGGGATGATGTTTTGATAAGCACCACGTCCACCTCTCCAGTCTTTCACTGAAGGTCCATCAACTGTTTTTTGAGTTGCAGTAACAGCGTGTACAGTTGTCATTAAACCTTCGACGATACCAAATTTGTCGTTTAATACTTTAGCAACAGGTGCTAAACAGTTTGTTGTACATGAAGCGTTAGAAACGATATGTTGATCAGCTTTTAAGTCTTTATGATTAACACCCATAACGAAAGTAGGAGTATCATCTTTAGCAGGTGCTGACATTACTACTTTTTTTGCACCAGCATCAATGTGTTTCTGTGCTAATTCTTGTGTCAAGAAGAAACCTGTAGATTCAATAATAACTTCTGCACCAACTTCATTCCATTTTAAGTTTGCAGGATCTTTTTCTGCTGTAACACGAATTGTTTTTCCGTTAACCACTAAGTTTCCGTTAACAACCTCTACTGTTCCATCGAATTTACCATGTGTTGAATCATATTTCAACATATACGCCATATAATCTGGCTCCACCAAGTCATTGATACCAACAACTTCAACATCTGGACGATTTACCGCAGCTCTGAATGCTAAACGACCAATACGGCCAAATCCGTTAATTCCAATTTTCATATTATTAATTTTTATTGATATAATATTTTATAAGATTATGAATAGGTTCCTTTATAATTGTCCCTATTGATATATTAAATTCTTCCGTTGCCACCTCTTTAAGCAAATTTTCAAAATTAGCGGCTACAGAGCCTGTAAAATGAATGTCATTATCAGGATGTTCCTTGTACAATGGTTTAATGAAAGTTTTAAGAAACAAACGAAATCCATTTTTTACAATCTGAATAATGAATGGATGATTTTTGTTTTCCAATACAAATTCGGAGAATGAATTGAGAAAAATAGTTGGTTGAGGGGAATTATAAACCTTTTCCAAGATTATTTTTCGATCAATAGCATATTTATTTAATAGTTTATCCTGCAGATCTTGCGGGAGTGTATCTGTTAAATAATGCTTTAACAACATTCTTGATGTCCAATTCGTCGATCCTTCATCGGCTAAAATATAACCGAGGCCATAGTTATTTGGAATAACTTTTTTTCCCGTATAAAATGCCGCATTTGAGCCACTTCCGATAATGCCGATAATGCCTTTTTCATCGCCAAAAGAAGAAATTGCAGAGGCGATAACATCATGTTCCACCTTTACTTTCGCGTTAATAAAGAATTTTTCAAATACAGTTTTGATTTTGTTCTTGCGTTCCGGAGAAGATGAACCAGCACCAAAAAAATAAATCCGTTTGATCTTTTCAGCATTATTGATCAAATTGGTATTTTTATTTAAAAGTTGTGCAATATATCGCTCGTCTTGCAGATAAGGGTTAATTCCACTTGTACGAAAGCCCGTGATCACACGACCTTTATCGGCTAATCTCCAATCTGCAAATTTTGAACCACTGTAGACCACTGCAATCATCTGAATTCTCTATTTTTTTATTTTAAATAGCCAATACTTGAACAAGTTCTAACATATCAGAACTTAATTTGTATTCTTTATTATTAATAGCCTCCTCTAGTGGAGTCGTAACAACTTCATTCCCTCTAACACCAACAGTCATACGATTGTTTCCTTTTAATAATTCTTTTACGGCAGCAAAACCTAAACGGCTCGCAAGTACCCGATCAAAGCTTGATGGAGAACCACCGCGCTGTAAGTGCCCTAAGATACTAACTTTTGTGTCATAATAATCAAATTTTTCTTTCACTTTTTTAGCTACATTATAGGCACCTCCGTTTTGATCACCTTCTGCGACAATAACAATTGAAGATGATTTTTTTCCACGGCCATCTGCAGCTGATAAGTGAGCAATTAATTCATCTATCGCTGTTTCCTTTTCTGGCAACAAAATTGCTTCTGCACCACCAGCTATGCCAGCATTCAAGGCAATACAGCCAGAGTCTCTTCCCATAACTTCAATGAAAAATAAACGCTCATGGGATGCAGCTGTATCTCTAATTTTATCTATTGCTTCGATAACTGTATTAGTTGCCGTATCATAACCTAATGTGAAATCAGATCCGTATAAATCGTTATCGATTGTACCAGGGATACAAATAACTGGAATATCATATTCTTTTGAGAAAAAGTCTGCACCTGTAAAAGTTCCATCTCCACCTATAGCAACCAAAGCATCAATACCGGCCGCTTTTACATTTTCGTAAGCTTTTGCTCTTCCTTCTTTTGTTTTAAATTCGAGACATCTCGCTGTTTTAAGAATAGTTCCGCCTAATTGGATAATATTACTAACCGAACGTGATGTCATTTCTGTAAAGTTACCGTCCAACATACCTTGATATCCTTGGTATATACCGGTAACACTTAATTTTTCGTATAATGCTGTACGGACAACCGCTCGAATGCAAGCATTCATGCCTGGAGCGTCTCCGCCTGATGTAAAAACTCCGATTCTTTTAATATTCACCACTGTCAAAAATTTTAGGTTGTACGAATATAGTGTATTTTTTACACTATTGAAATTATTTTTTATTTTTTTGTTTCGATAAAAATTAAGGTAAAGTTATTAACTTTATAGCATAAGCTACATATTCAACTCATTGGTTTAAGTAAAGATAATAAATTAGAAAAGTTTTGTATACTACATTTACAGTCGATTGTGTCATTTTCGGTTTTTATGAGGGGGAACTACATGTTCTACTAACGGAGAGAAATGAATATCCTTTTAAGGATTGGTGGGCGTTGCCTGGTTTTTTTGTTAATAATGATGAAGAAATGGAGGATGCTGTTAAACGGATATTATATGAAAATACAGGTCTTAAGGATGTATTTTTGGATCAATTGTATGCCTTTGCAGGTTTAAAAAGACATCCTCAGGGAAGGATCTTGACAGTTGCTTACTATGCTTTACTACAATTGGATAAGACAAAAATTAAGTTAAAGCCAGTTACTTCTTATATGCGACAGGCCAAATGGTTCCCTTTAAATAAAGTACCAGATTTGGCTTTTGATCATAGTACAATTTTAAAACAAAGTGTTGAAAAATTGAGACGTCGTATTGCTAATACACCCATCGCTTTTGAACTGTTGCCAGACAAATTTACGTTGACACAGTTACAAATGGTCTATGAAAGTATTTTGGGAAGAGAATTGGATAAAAGAAATTTTAGAAAAAAAATGATTAACTACGGTTTTCTTAAAGAATTGGACGAAGTCCAAAAAGGAGTGGCTTATCGTGCGGCAAGGCTTTACAAGTTGGATAAACGCAAGTTTTTAAAGCAATTTCAAAACAGTATAACTTTTTAAAAGTTATAAGTTTAAAGTAATTAAAGTGCATATCGTATAGTATGCACTTTTTTTATTTCAAAAATTGACGATCTGTTGACAATTAAATTGTGAGTGTTTTTCACTTTTTGTATATTTGACCAAAGTTTACATAAAGTCAAAAGTTTAGAATCAAGTATGTCAACAAACAATGATAATAAGAAAGAGTTCATTATTGCCGCAGCTATTAGAAGATTTGCGCACTATGGCTTTTCTAAAACAACCATGAATGAGATTGCAGAAGATGTAAAAATTACCAAGGCAAACCTTTACTATTACTATCCCGATAAAACCACATTAGTGCATGATGTAATCTTATCCGTAACTGATGATTTCAGGAAGCAGGAACAAGACCTAATTAAGAAGTCTAAATCATCTGTAATAAATCTTCTTTTGGATTTATTAGATTTAAAATCTGCATTTATTGAACGTCATTATATGTTGCATATGAATGAGAACATGGAATGGATAAAGGGTGCTCCCTTACAAACATTGATGCGGGAAATTCATGAAAAGGAAGTTGTCGAAGTCGCCAAATTATTTCAAAAAGGAGTGGACAGTAAAGAACTTGCTATAGAAGATGTACATAAAACTAGTGAAATGTACGTTTACCTAATGAAAAGTATCGGATTAGTTGGAATATTATGTGATGTGTTTACAGGAATTCCAACCCAATGTAACGTGGGTGATGTTTTACAGAAACAAAAAGATGCAACAATGTTAATATACAATGGTTTAAAGTTTAATACGGTTTCGAATTAATTATAAAAATGAAAAAGATAAAAATAGTAGGAGTGCTATTAGCCGCTTTGTTTTCAGTGAATTTCGTGCATGCGCAGGAAATATTAACATTGAATCAAGCTCTTAAGTATGCGCTGGAAAACAAAGCAGAGGCAAAAAAATCAACACTTGATTTAGAGAACGCCCAGTATAAAATTGACGAAGTCCGAGGGGGAGCTCTTCCGCAGATTAGTGGTGCAGGTACATTGACATATAACCCAATGTTACAGAAGGTGGCACTACCTGGAGAAATTATTGGAAAACCCGGTGAAACAGTAATGGTCGCAATGGGGCAAAAGTGGCAATCAAATGCTTCCCTGCAGGTTAATCAGCAACTATTTAATCAATCTTTATTTACGGGTTTAAAAGCCGCAAAAACTACGAAGGAGTTTTATATCATTAATAAAAGCTTGTCTGATGAGCAATTAATTGAAAAGGTCGCAAATGCGTATTATGATGTTTTTCAGACACAGCTACAACTAGAGACCGTTGATAATAATTTAAATAGCACAACTAAAACAAGAGATGTAATCGCGGGTTTGGTACAAGCGGGTTTGGGAAAGAAAATTGATTTGGATCGTACAAGTGTAGCTGTCAATAACTTAAAAGCAAACCGTCAAATTTTGATTAATGCATTGGAATTGAAAGAAAATGCGTTAAAATTTGCTATTGGTATGCCGATGCAACAGGAAGTTAAACTTCCCAATGAGACTTTTGAAATAAACCTATCAACAGCTGATTTAGCCGCGGCAGAATTAGCATCAAGAACCGAAGTGAGGTTGTTGGAAAAGCAAAATCAACTATTGGAATTGAACCGAAATGCTATGAAAGCTGAACTTTACCCTAAACTTTCATTTTCTGGTAATTTAGGATATTTGGGAATGGGACCTACTTTCCCGATTTTCACAAAAAATGAAGGAGTTAAATGGTCGGGTTTTTCAGGTTTAGGCTTAAACCTTTCAATTCCTATTTTTACAGGAGGAACAACAAAAGCTAAAATTAACCAAGCGACTATTCAGTTGAAACAAGCACAGGTTGATTTGGAAGATACCAAATTGGCGTTGAGTTTATCCAATGAAAATGCTAAATCACAGATTACAAATAGCTTATTGACAATTAACAGTAATCGCGAAAATGTGCAATTAGCAAAAGAAGTTTTGGATAATACGCAGAATAATTATAAAAATGGATTAGCAACGCTCACAGATTTATTAGATGCTGAGAATGCTTATGCAGATGCCCAAAACAATTTAAGTACATCATTATTAAATTATAAAGTTGCTGAAGTTCAGTTGATTAAGGCTAAAGGGGAATTAAATACATTATTAAATAGCAAATAGTAACCGATATATATGAAAAAGATATTTATAACAGGAATCATAGTTATTGCTGCATTAGCAGGTATTATGTATGTGTTGAAAAAAAATAAAAAGGAGAATGAGGCTCAAACAGCTGTAGTAGCGCAAAAAAATGCAGCAGTTGCTGTTCGTATTGCTGAGGCAGGCATTAAGGATGTCAATACAGTATACGTAACAAATGGAACTTTCGTTCCTAAACAAGAAGTTAAACTTTCTTCAGAAGTTGCTGGACGTGTAGCTCGTGTACTTGTAGATGAAGGTGATTATGTTAAGGTAGGACAGACATTAGCCATTATTGTTGGAGATAAACAAAACGTAAGTGTAAACAATGCACAGGCGGTTTACGATAATGCGAAAAATGAGGTAGCTCGATTTGAAAGTGCATTTGCAACAGGTGGTGTTACGAAACAACAATTGGATCAGATGAAATTGCAATTGGAAAATGCAAAAAACAATTTACGCTCATCACAGATTACGGCCTCAGATGTTAACGTAAAAGCTTCATTTGCCGGTATTGTAAATAAGAGAAGTATTGAGCCAGGTTCATATGTAAGCCCAGGAAATGAAATGTTTGAAATCGTCAATGTTTCTTCATTAAAATTGAAGGTAAACGTGGACGAGAAAAATATAGGATTTGTCAAATTAGGTCAAAACATCAAGGTTCAGTCAGCAGTGTTAGCTAATAAAACCTTCCAAGGTAAAGTCACATTTATTGCGCCCAAAGCAGATGGAAGTTTAAATTTCCCTGTTGAATTGGAAATAAGTAATAATGCTGCTAATGATTTAAAGGCAGGAATGTACGGAACAGCTTATTTTGGTGATGATCAGACTGCTCAAGCATTAGTTGTTCCTAGAGATGCTTTTGTCGGTAGTGTAAGCTCGAATCAGGTATTTGTTGTTAAAGACGGAAAAGCGGTATTAACTAAAGTAACTGCTGGTCGTGTGTTTGGAGATCAGGTTGAAATCATTTCAGGTATCGAAAGTGGTGCACAAGTCATTACGACAGGACAGATCAATTTATTGGATGGTACTGCTGTAGAAATCATTAAATAATTAATGTAAGTTTTAAATGAAAATTTCTGAAATATCTATAAAACGACCGAGTATCATCATTGTCATATTTTTATTATTGACATTAGGTGGTATCGGATCTTATTTGAATTTAGGCTACGAATTAGTTCCTAAATTTGATGTGAATGTTATAACTGTACAGACCGTCTATCCCGGAGCAGCTCCTTCGGAAGTAGAAACATCTGTTTCTAAAGTAATTGAGGATGCCGTTTCATCTTTAGAGAACGTAAAAAAGATTGAAACAAAATCTATGGAAAGTGTTTCGGTCGTCATGATTACGCTAAATACAGGTGCTGATGTCAATTTTCTATTGACAGATGCACAACGTAAGATCAATGCTGTGATCAATGATTTACCGGAAGATGCCGAAACCCCTTCTTTAAGTAAATTTTCACTCGATGATGTGGCGATAATGAACCTTTCGGTAACCTCAAGCTTATCTGAAAAAGAATTATACGACTTATTAGATCAAAAAATTCAACCTGTTTTTGCCCGTATATTAGGTGTTGCAAAAGTAGATTTGACCGGTGGTGAAGAACGCGAAATCCAAGTAAGTGCTAATCCTGAAAAATTAGAAGGATATGGCCTTACGATCAGTGATGTGCAAAAAATAATTGCATCTTCTAACTTAGATTTTCCTACAGGTAGCATTAAGTCGAGAGACAATCAGACAACAATCCGCCTATCGGGTAAATTTACTTCATTGGACCAAATGCGTAATCTTCCGATCACTACGCCTTCTGGTGTATCAATTCGTTTAAGTGATGTTGCAGATGTTCAGGATGGTATCAAGGATATTGAAAAGATATCTCGTATTGACCAAAAAAACACCATTTTAATGCAGGTTTTCAAGCAGTCAGATGCCAATGCGGTTGCTGTATCGAAACTTGTTAAAAAGACAATCGAGGTTGTAGAAAAAGATTACAAGGAACAAAAAATCAAAATTGATGTCGCGAGTGATTCGACTGAATACACCATTAATGCCGCAAGTAACGTAATGCACGATTTAATGATCGCTGTTGCTTTGGTAGGTTTTATCATGTTGTTTTTCTTGCATAGTTTACGTGATGCCTTTATCGCTGTTGTAGCTATTCCTTTGTCATTGATTGCAACTTTTATTGGGCTTTATGTAATGGGGTATACGCTTAACTTAATGTCTTTATTAGGTCTTTCCCTAGTGGTTGGTATTTTGGTGGATGATGCGATCGTTGTTATTGAGAATATTCACAGGCACATGCAAATGGGTAAAAGCAAGATTCGTGCAGCGTATGATGGTGCTGCAGAAATTGGTTTTACCGTAACTGCCATTACGTTAGTAATTGTCGTTGTATTCTTACCGATTGCTTTATCATCAGGTTTAGTATCTGACATCTTGCGTCAATTTTGTGTAACGGTTATTTTTGCAACATTAATTTCTTTACTTGTTTCATTTACCGTAGTACCTTGGTTGTATTCACGTTTTGGAAAATTGTCACACATTAGCAATGCGACTTTTTTTGGTAGAATTTTAGAAAAATTTGAAGCAGGATTACAGAAATTGACACATTGGATTTCTGGCATTTTAGAATGGGCATTACGTAATCGCTGGAATAAGGTAATTACACTGGTCGTTACGATCGTGATGTTTGCCGCATCCATTAGTTTATTGGTGATGGGTTACATTGGTACAGATTTCTTTCCTGGTAATGATAAAGGAGAATTCTATTTACAGCTAGAACTTAATAAAGATGCTTCGATTGAACAAACCAACTTTATGACACAAAAAGCTGAATCATTTTTAGCGGCTAAACCAGAGATCGAAAGAGTGATCACAACTGTGGGACAGGCGTCTGATGGTATGATGGCTGGTACTTCAGGAACGAAGTATAAATCTGAAATGCAGATTTATTTGAAAGATGGTCAAAACAAATTAGTTCCAACAAAGGTGTATGCAGCGAAGTTGAAACGAGAGATGGAAGAGCATTTAGTTGGAGCTAAAGTGAAAACGGTTTCAATTGGTATTATGGGTGCAGAGCAGGCTCCATTAAATTTAACTGTAATTGCATCATCGCAAAAAGATGCCTTAGAATTTGCCGATAAGGCTGCCGCATTATTGCGTAATATTTCAGGGGCAACGGAAGTAAAATTGACATCAGAAGATGGTAATCCGGAGATCAATGTGCAATTAGATCGTGACAAGATGAATGCTCTGGGATTAAATGTCGCTTCTGTAGGTATGACGATGCAGACGGCTTTTTCTGGTAATACTGATACAAAATACCGTGCTGGTGATACAGAATATGATATCAACATTCGTTATGATCAATCTGGGAGAACGAGTATGGATAATGTGAAAAACTTAAAATTCATTAATGCGAAGGGCGAGTCGATTTCCTTAGAACAATTTGCAGATATCGAATATGGATCTGGGCCAACTTTATTGGAGAGACGTGATAAGTCACCATCTGTTTCAGTACAAGCGCAAGTTGTCGGTAAACCTGCTGGTACGATAGCAACTGAATGGGAAACTGAATTTAAGAAACTTGAACTTAAACCAGGAGTATCGTTCAAGTGGGGTGGTAATATGGAGAATCAGCAAGAAGGTTTCGGTACATTAGGTATTGCATTATTAGCTTCTATTATTTTAGTATATTTTGTGATGGTAGCCTTGTACGATAGTTTTGCAACGCCATTTATTGTATTGTTCTCAATCCCATTATCTTTCATTGGTGCATTTTTGTTATTAGCATTGACGAACCAGACTTTAAATATCTTTACTATTTTAGGTATTATTATGTTGATTGGTTTAGTTGCGAAAAATGCCATTATGTTGGTTGACTTTGCAAATCATAAGAAAGACGCCGGTTTTACTACATATGAATCATTAATTGCGGCAAACCATGCACGTTTACGTCCTATTTTAATGACAACTATCGCAATGGTTATTGGTATGGTTCCGATTGCAATGGCGCAAGGTGACGGTGCTGACATGAACCGTGGTATTGCAATTGTGATTATTGGAGGTTTATTGTCATCGTTGTTTCTTACGCTGATAATCGTACCAGTTGTTTACTCTCTTTTCGATGGCATTCAAAGAAGATTGGGTAATCATGAAAAGGTAGATTACGAAGCAGAAATGGTTGCAGACTATGTTCCAAGTGATGATTATGTGGATGAAATGTCCAGCAAGCACTAAACATTTTTCATACGTTTATTTAAAAGAAGAAAGCCTTGCAAAACTGCAAGGCTTTCTTCTTTTGTTACTGTTTGTATTTAATTTATGTTAAATTTTGATAAAATTATTTCAAACAATCGATTGCATTAAAAAAAATGCTAATTTTGATTCAATTGTTTAAATTAATAACGTTAATAATAAATTATGTGTGGAATAGTTGGTTACACGGGTCCGCGTCAGGCATTTTCTATCGTGCTTGATGGACTTAAGAGATTAGAATATCGTGGATATGATAGTGCTGGTATAGCATTAGTTCAAGAAAACAAGCTCAATGTTTTTAAAAAAGCAGGTAAAGTAGCAAATTTGGAAACTGCCGTTTCTGGCCATGATGTTAGTTCACATACCGCTATTGGACATACCAGATGGGCTACACACGGTGAGCCTTCCGACAGAAATGCTCATCCACATTATACACCTGATGGTCAAATTGCCATGATTCATAATGGTATTATTGAAAACTATCAAACTATAAAAAATGAATTAATCAGTAAAGGGTATGAGTTTAAAAGCGATACAGATACCGAAGTTTTACTCTATTTTATTTCTGAAATTAAGAAAAATAATGCCTGTAGTTTAGAGGAAGCAGTACGTATTGCTTTAAAACGGGTTGTTGGTGCTTATGTTATTTTATTGATAGAACCGGAACATCCTGAAACCATCATTGCGGCACGTAAAGGAAGTCCATTGGTGATCGGTATTGGTAAAGGAGAGCATTTTCTTGGTTCCGATGCATCTCCAATGTTAGCATATACCAATGAGGTTGTGTATATCAATGATTACGAATTGGCCATTGTTAAACCTGATGAATTAATATTAAAAAATATAGGAAATGAGCGTGTTACACCTTATGTTCAAAAGTTAGATCTGGAATTGGCTGCGATTGAAAAAGGAGGCTATGATCACTTTATGCTCAAAGAAATTATAGAACAGCCGCAAGCTATTTTTGATTCAATGCGTGGACGTTTGGATTTAGATAAACTGACCATTACATTGAGCGGCATTGAACAATACGCAGAGCAGATTTGTAAAGCAAATCGAATAGTTATCGTCTCATGCGGTACAAGTTGGCATGCCGGACTAGTAGCTGAGTATTTAATTGAAGAGCTTTGCCGTATCAATGTTGAAGTGGAGTATGCTTCAGAATTTCGTTATCGAAACCCTATTGTCAATGAAGGAGATGTTATTTTGGCGATATCACAGAGCGGTGAAACAGCTGATACATTGGTTGCCTTAGAAAATGCGAAAAGCAAAGGCGCAATTATATTGGGAGTTGTGAATGTTGTAGGATCATCTATTGCAAGATTATCACATGCTGGTGCGTATACGCACGCTGGTCCAGAGATTGGAGTGGCAAGTACAAAGGCATTCACTGCGCAGTTAACAGTTCTTGAATTAATAGCAATTAAAATAGCGCATATCAAAAAAACAATTGACGAGCAGCAATATGCACATCTTTTAAAAGAACTGAGTGCAGTTCCAGATAAAGTACAAACGATTTTAGATACGCAGCTTCCAAAAATCAGAGAAATAGCTCGTAAATATAAGGACGCAAGAGATTTTCTATATTTAGGTAGAGGATATAATTTCCCTATTGCATTAGAAGGAGCCTTAAAATTAAAGGAAATCACGTATATCCATGCAGAAGGGTATCCGGCAGCAGAGATGAAGCACGGACCTATTGCATTAGTAGATGAAAATCTTCCAGTAGTATTTGTGGCTACCAAGGACCGCTATCATGAGAAAATTGTGAGTAATATTCAGGAAGTGAAGGCCAGAAAAGGTCGTATTATAGCGGTTATTACTGAGGGAGATGAAGTATCAAAAGGGTTGGCGGAAGATTATATCGAAATTCCGGATGCTGATGAAATTGTAGCACCTATTTTATCCGTAATTCCATTGCAATTATTATCATATTATATGGGCGTTGAACGTAATCAAGATGTTGACAAACCTCGTAATCTAGCCAAATCTGTGACTGTTGAATAAAAATATGAGTCAAATAAAAAAAGGTAGCATCACTCGATTAGGTTTTGATTTTATTCCACAGGTATTTATACCAAAAGGGAAAGATGAAAATCATCATCGTTTTGAACAAAATCCACGTTCAGATTATAGGAATTTGACAGTAGAAGAAATCGTCATTCTTATCGAAAATGGTAATAGGGCAGATAATTGGGAGAATATCTTGGTGAGTGAATCATTTATCCCTTATCAAATTAGACAGAGTAATTTCTTTGGGTTGGTTCGAATTGGTCATATGGCCCCAACCTATTTAGAATATCGTAATCTTAAACTGGAATCAGGTATTTATAATAGCACTATTGTAAGTTCTGATTTGGGTGATTACGTGGCTATACACCATGTCCGTTATATGTCTCATTTCATTATTGGTAACGATGTTATATTAAGTAACATCAGCGAAATGGAGACGAGTAGTACTGCTAAATTTGGAAATGGAGTTTTACGAGAAGGGGAGGCTGAAGATCTACGGATAGCATTGGAGCTATGTAACGAAAATGGGGTACGCTCTATTCTTCCTTTTGATGGGATGCAAGCAGCGGATGCTTATTTGTGGACACGAAATAGGCAAGATACTGTTTTGCAGCATAGATTTAAGGAGCTGACTGAAAAGAGATTTTCCACAGTACGAGGCACCTATAGTATGATTGGCGATCGCTGTATCATTAAAAATTCGCAGAATATAAAAAATGTGCAAATTGGTTCAGATGCATATATTAAAGGAATCAATAAACTGAAAAATCTTACCATTAATTCTTCGCCCGAAGCATTTACACAAATCGGTGAAGGTTGTGAATTGGTCAATGGAATTGTCGGATATGGATGCCGTATATTCTACGGAGTTAAAGCCGTAAGGTTTATTTTGTCGTCTTTTTCACAATTGAAATATGGCGCTCGTCTTATAAATTCTTTTTTAGGAGATAACTCAACTATTTCGTGTTGCGAAGTTCTAAATTCTTTAATCTTTCCTGCACATGAGCAGCATCATAACAATTCTTTCTTATGCGCGGCAACGATCATGGGGCAGAGCAATATGGCTGCAGGTGCGACAGTTGGTTCCAATCATAATTCTAGAGCTGCAGATGGTGAAATTATTGCAGGGCGGGGTTTCTGGCCAGGCCTATGTGTTAGTTTAAAGCATAATTCAAGATTTGCATCTTATACACTTCTAGTAAAGGGTGATTTTCCATATGAAATGGATATTCCGATTCCATTTTCTTTGGTCAACAATGATGTTAAAAACGATAAATTAATGATCATACCTGGTTATTGGTTTATGTATAATATGTATGCGCTTGTTCGTAATGCAAATAAGTATGCAAGTAGAGATAAACGTTTATTGAAAAATCAATATTTAGAGTATGATATGCTTGCTCCGGATACGATCAATGAGCTTTTCAATTCCTTGCGCATCATTGAATTGGCAGTTGGTTCACAGATGAATGAAGAGAGCAATTCACTCACCAAAGAAGAAATTATTCGAGCTGGTAGAGCAAAATTGACTGGACCGCTAGATCAGATACCTACATCAGTTCTTGTAAAAGGATTTGAACATTCGAAAAGGAAAGTGGAATTGGTCAAAATTGGCACTGCTTATCCACTTTTTAAGCGTTTTATCCAATACTACGGAACCATTCATATGATTGACTTTTTAGAAACTCATAGCTTTGAAGAGTTGAAAAATGAGATGACAAATAGTCAACGCCTAGAGTGGGAAAATATCGGTGGGCAATTGATAGAAAAAAATGCTATTGATCAATTGCTTCGTGAAATTAAATCAGGCAAGATTGATGATTGGGAAGATATCCATAAATATTATCATGAATTGAGTCGATCTTACTTAGAAACAAAAAGAGCGCATGCATTTGCATCGTTACTCGAAATTACAGACGTAACATCTGAATCTATATCGATTGAAATTGTGCAAGCTTGGCTGAAAGAAGCGATCTCGCATCGAACATGGATGGTTGATGAAATTTACGCAAGTAGGGCGAAAGATTACGAGAATCCTTTTCGAAATATGGTATACAACAGTGAAGAAGAACGTGATTTGGTTGTTGGCAAATTATCTGAGAATAGTTTTATTTTGCAGCAACGTGACGAGCTCAATGGCTTTATAAAATGTGCCCATAAATTAATTTCAAAACTGTCGAATTAGACGATAATATAAAAACAAAAAATAAATCTTTCAAAATAGAACAATAGATGGTTGATAAATATTTTATGTAGTTATATTATTCATATTTTCAGGAAACAATTTAAGTTTAAAACGATATTTAATAGCTATTAAATATCGTTTTATTATTTATATTTGCATGACCAATTATAAATAAAATGCCATATAAAAAAGTATTATTAGTTTTTCTGATGTTATTTACCATCAGTCACTATCAGGTGTCTGCACAAAAAAAAGAAAAAATCGAATATAAGTTTGGTAAAATTCAACCTGAAGAATTTTCAATTATGCCATCAGGTGCAGACTCTGCCGCTTCAGCCATTAAATTGTTTGACATCGGTAACTGTTATTTTGAATTAAGTCCTGCTTCAAAATCATTTGTTTATGTATATGAAAGACACGTGCGTTATAAAATCATTAATAAAAATGGGTATGATTACGCAAATCATACTATTGGATTGTATAAAAGTAATTCACAGTCCAAGGAAACGTTAGATAATATGAGCGCAGCTACCTATAATATGGTGGATGGTGTCATGAAAACAGACAAAATTGATAAAGATTCAAAATTTACGGAAGAAGTAAATAAGAATGTTATCCAGAAAAAATTTACATTACCTAATGTAAAAGAAGGATCTATAATTGAATATAAGTATAAGATTAAATCGGATTTCATTTTTAATCTTCGCGGATGGAGTTTTCAAAGTGAAATTCCGACCCGTTGGTCCGAATATACAGTAACTATTCCAGAGTATTTTGATTATAAATTCAGTAGAAATGGATATTATGATATTGCACATCCTATGCACGAAACCGTTAATGCAAGTTACGTTTCCGGTGTTCAATCTGCTGCGATTCGTGATCGCTTTGTGGCAGAAAATATGCCCGCTCTGAAGGATGAACCTTTTATTTCAAGCCTAGATGATTATCGACCTTCTATAGATTTTGAACTTCGATCCACCAATTTCCCTGGACAGTTTTTTGTTGATTATACAGGATCATGGCCAAAGATTATCAGTTCTTTGCTAGAAGATGAAAATTTTGGACGCTATATAGAGAAAACAAGCTTCGCTAAAAATAATTTGAAATCTATCATTAAAGCTGAAAACGATTCTTTGGCAAATGCGAAATCAATTTTTAAATATGTTAAGGATAATCTTAAGTGGAATGAGAAGTACAATTTTTATAGTACGGAAACAAATCCCAAAACAATTTTTGAGAAAAAAACAGGAAATTCAGCCGATTTAAATTTGGTGCTGATCAACTTTCTGAAAGAAGCGAATTACAGTGTTTATCCAGTGTTAATTAGTACACGTTCCAATGGGAAACATCCAGGATACCCAATCATAAGTAAATTTGATAATGTTGTGGCTGCGGTAGAAATTGGAGGCAAATCATACTTTCTCGATGCAACGGTTAAGGACATGCCATTTGGAATGATGAATTATCAAAATTTAAATCATGAGGGTTTTTTGATCAATGTTGGCGAAAAAAGTGGTGGGTGGATCAGCACTGAAACGCTTTTCGGAGATGAGAGCATGCATGTGTATAATCTCGTGTTAGATAAAGAAAACCGATTAAAAGGTAGTGTAACCAATTATTTCAATGGATATGCCGGTTTAAGTGCTCGCAACAGCTACAGGACTGCCATCAATGAAGAAGATTATATCAAGAACCTGAAAAAAAATAAAACGGGATTAGAGCTTAATAACTTCAAGATCTTAAATCTGGATAGTCTAGATGATCGATTGATTGAAACGATGGATGTTGAGATAGAAGATAATGTGGAAGAAGCTGGAGATCTGGTTTATTTCACACCTTTACTTTTCGAACGAACAAAGGAAAATCCATTGAAACATGAGGAAAGACTTTTTCCTGTAGATTTCGCTCATCCGATACTTGAAAATTGCCGGGTAGTCATTAATTTTCCTGAAGATTATCAGATTGATAAACTTCCTAAGGGCGGCATTTTTAAACTTCCTGAAGATGTCGGCTCCTTTTCGATATCGTATTTAATCGATGGCCAGACACTTCTAATAAAAAGTGCTATTCATATCAATAAGTCGATGTACAGTTCAGAAGAGTATTTCTATCTTAAAGAACTTTTCGCCGCTATTGTAGAGAAGCAAGCAGAAAAAATTGTATTTAAAAAGAAGGTATAATGAAGTATACATTGGGTTTAATGGCATTGCTGTTTTTTTCTCACGGTAATGCACAGACAAATTGGGATGTGGCAAATATCCACGAAGCGCTTAAAAAAGATGCCACTATTGTTATTAGAAATGAAGAACAGTTCCTCGATATTAAAGGCATCAATGCTGCAAAATATGATTATAAAATAACTGCAACCATTTTTAGCAAAGCAGGTGATGACTTTGCTGCAATGGAAGAAGTTTACGATAAGTTTTCTACTATTTATAATATAAAAGCGGTTTTGTATGATGCCACCGGTAAGAAGATTAAGGAATATAAATCCTCTGATATAAAAGATCAAAGCTTGATATCTGGTTTTTCAATATTTGAGGACAATAGGCTAAAGAGTCTGAAATTTGTAAGTAATAGTTATCCGTATACCATTGAATATAGTTTTAGCCAAGATTTTAAAGGATTACTTTATTTTCCCCAGTGGCGCGATCTAAAAGATTTTGGTGTTTCCGTAGAAAAATCAAGTTATTGTATTCAAAAAGATAAAAATTATCAAATGAAATACCTCTCGAGTACAGGGTTGAAAGTTGATTCGACCAGTATTGGAGGTAAAATACGTTATAAATGGGAGAGTAGTCAAGTACTTGCTCTAGCTAAAGAACCGATGGCTGTAGGGATTGATAATCTAAGTTCTTGGATTAAAGCCTCTCCGAACTTATTTGAATATGATGGCTCCACCGGTAATTTTGATAACTGGAATAATTTTGGACAATGGATTTATAAGCTTAATGAAGGTGGAAATCAATTACCTGAAGCATTTAAAATTAAGATTCGCGATTTAACACAAGCAGCACGGACTCCAGAAGAAAAGATGCGCATCCTGTATCAATATCTGCAACAGAATACACGTTATGTCAGTGTGCAATTGGGTATTGGCGGATTTAGACCTGTATTGGCCGAGAAAGTAGCTACAGTTAATTATGGTGATTGTAAGGGGCTGTCCAATTTTATGAAAGCGATGCTGAATGAAGTGGGAATTAATTCACATTTAGTGATGATTGGAAATGGCAAACCTAGTTTAAACGCTCAATACTCAAGTATCGGGCAGGCTAATCATATGATATTAGCTGTACCGATAGGGAAGGACACCACCTTTCTGGAGTGCACGAGCCCTTATTATCCCATGGGATTTATTGGTTACGGAAACTCAAATAGAAACGTACTGTTAGTGACCGAAGCTGGTGGAAAACTTGTAAAGACGCCGGCTTATAGTGCCTCACAAAACTATCAGGTGAGTAAAACAAAAATTAAATTTAACAATGAAAATGATATTGATGTATTGATCAACACATCATATGGTAATTCTCAATTTGAAGATAATTTACGAAAAACAGTTTTAGAACCAAGTGAACAGAAAAAAAGAGCATTAGAAAATAGCAATATTCCTATTGAAACATTTGGTTATTATAAATGTGATCAAAAAGATAAAACTAAACCCGAGTTAGTAGAGGAGTTATCATTTAAATCAAAACCATTATTAAGTAAGGGTGGTGATAAATATTTTCTGTTACTGAATCAAATGAATAGAAGGGAAGCTGTACCTATTAAGATTGCAGATCGAAAAACATTTTTTTCCGTTCCTTATGCGTATGAAGATAAAGATGAGATCGTTTTCGAATTGCCACAAGGCTATCAGATAGACTTTATTCCAAAAGATATTCTGATCGAATCAGATTTCGGTATTTACACGGCCACATTTGAAAAAAAAGATGGTCTTCTTATCTACAGCCGAACTCAGAAAATGAATGATAAAATATATCCACCAGAAAAATACAGTGAGTATGTTGATTTTTATAAAAAAATAGTTCAGGCAGATAAGCAGAAAGCTGTTATTACAAAAACGTTATAATTCATTTAAACTGATGTAATAAATTAAAAAGCTGTAAGGAAACTTTGATATCCTTACAGCTTTTTTGATATAAATACCTGGTTTTATATGTGATCAATAAATAATCTGAGCCCGTGTTGTCTGTGATTATCAATCAATTTTGATGCACGATAATTAATCATCCAAATCCGCCATGTAGATGTCATGTACGACAAATTTAACTTGTGCATTAGGTAATAGCATATCCATGACATCTTCCGAATCTATTGGATACAAAGTTTCACTATCTGCATCAAGCATTTCAGAATCAGGTATGAGCTCAAAGAATGTAATTCCATTGCTCTGTGATAATTCCTCCACTTTTATGCAGACAACATCTTGATTTTTCCAATTTGACCAGATGGTTTTATTGAACAGTTGATATGGATTTTTTTCTGAATTAGACATGTATGCAAACATAGTCAATCACATCTCTACAACAAAATTTATTCTTAAGTAAGAGTCCTGGTCACCTTGGTACAGATGTAAATTATACAAAAACAAGACCTGTGCAGCACTTTAAGTACAATTCTTTTTTAGAATGGCACCTCTGCTGGGTTGAGTCCTGAAAAACCTAAATCCCCCATATTTTTAATTAATGCTATATCTTCAGCAGTCAATTCAAAATTTGATAGGTCAAGATTTGCCTTGATATTGATCGGATTAGTAGATTTTGGTAACGGATTAATACCCTCCTGTAGTGCAAATTTAATGCAGATCTGGCCGACACTAACGTTATACTTTTGCGCTAACGAAAGCAATACTTCATTGTCAAGAATTCGACCTGATCCAAGAGGTGACCAAGCTTGTACCAAAATGTTGTTTTCTTTACAGTACGAAACTGTTTCTTCCTGTAAATACCCAGGGTGAAATTCCAGTTGATTGACAGCTGGTTTAATTTGTACTGTTTTCAAAAGGGTTTCAACATATTTCTTAGGAAAATTACTTAGACCAATAGCTTTGACTCTTCCATCAACATATAATTTTTCAAAAGCTCTCCAGGTATCAGCATTAATTTCTGCCCAATTTTCAAATTGTGCTTCATTAGCCGGCCAATGAATAAGGTATAAATCAACATAAGTTAAATTGAGTAAAGCTAGTGATTTTTCAAATGCAGTTAATGTGTTTTCATATCCACGGTCCGCGTTCCATAATTTTGTCGTAATAAAAAGATCATCACGATCAATTCCACTATCTTGAATGGCCTTTCCAACACTTTTTTCGTTACCATATACGGCAGCAGTATCGATATGAATATAACCCGCATTTAATGCTTCAGCTACCGCGTTATAGGCAGGCGCACCATCTTCGATTTGCCAGGTTCCGAAACCGATAGCAGGAATCTTAATCCCGTTGTTTAATGTATATGTAGTCATGTATTAAAGTTATTTGTAAATAATAAAACTAAAATTAACGATTCTAACAGTCAATCTCAGTCCCTCCGTTTATTTTAGTTAGAATTTGACAACATAATGAAATATGGAAACGAATCATTATATTTAATACATGGAAGCAATTGTTATTGGAGGAAGTGGAGCTACAGGAAGAGAACTGGTTAGGCTATTATTAGAAGATGTACGCTTCACTAAAGTCCGTGTATTAGTACGTAAAGCTTATTTTGAACAACATGATAAGTTAGAAGAAATTATTGTCGATTTTGACAAATTATCATCTTATCACCAAGTTATAAAAGGAGAAGTTGCATTTTCATGTCTCGGCACAACTTTAAAAGATGCAGGAAGTAAAGATGCACAATGGCATATAGATTACGATTATCCACTGGATTTTGCACAGCTAGCTTTCAACAATGGAGTATCCCATTTTGTTCTATTATCAGCAATAGGAGCAGATGCAAAATCCAGTATTTTCTATAATCGTATGAAAGGAAGTTTAGAAGAAGCAATCAAAAAAATTGGATTTAAACACCTTATGATATTGCAACCAGGTTTTATAGAAAGACCTAATTCAAATCGATTTGGAGAAAAGGTCGGACTGAAAGCAATTACTTTTTTTAATTCATTAGGTTTTTTTCGGCATTATGCGCCTATTAAAACGCATCAGCTCGCTCAAGCAATGATAGAAAGTGTTTTTTCATATGGATCAAACGTTCAAGTAATTTCATTAAAAGAAATGAGGGCACTAACTAAGTAATTAGATGTAGGCTGTAGCGCATATAGAATATAAGTGCACATGCATCTGAAAAGAAAGGTAATAGACAAATATAATTGTGTTTAATCCAGTCATGCCAACATTTTACTTTTAACCGTCATAATTCAACCTTTTGTAGCGATTTAAATTTCAATTTCCTATCTTTAGGCGAATTTTGAATCAGCCTCAGCGTTCGTTTTGAATTTCAATTTTGTTTAAGCAAATTAAAAGATTTCAATAAAAAAATTATGTCATCTAAAATCATTTACACCAAGACAGATGAAGCGCCATTGTTGGCGACTTACTCATTCTTACCTATTGTACAAGCATTCGCCAAAACAGCTGATATCGATGTTGAATTAAGAGATATTTCTCTTGCAGGTCGTATTTTAGCAAACTTTTCAGATGTATTAAGCGCAGATCAGAAAGTAGCTGATGCTTTAGCTGAATTAGGGCAGTTGGCAACAACTCCAGAAGCTAATATCATCAAATTACCAAATATTTCAGCTTCCATTCCGCAATTAAAAGGAGCAATTGCTGAATTGCAGGCAGCAGGTTATGCGATACCAAATTTCCCTGACAATCCAGAAACTGCAGCAGAAACTGAGATTAAGGCAAAGTATGCAAAAGTATTAGGTTCAGCTGTAAATCCAGTTTTACGTGAAGGAAACTCTGACCGCCGTGCGCCAAAAGCTGTTAAGAATTATGCTAAAGCAAACCCGCATTCAATGGGTGCTTGGTCAGCAGATTCTAAGACACGCGTAGCGTCTATGTCTCACGGTGATTTTTATGAGACTGAGCAATCAGTAACAGTAGAAAACGCAGGACAGTTCAAAATTGAATTTGTTAATGCAGCGGGTACCGCTACAGAATTAAAAGGTTTATCTCCATTAAAGGCAGGTGAAGTAATTGATTCATCAGTAATGAGCTTAAATGCATTAAAAGGTTTTGTTGCAGATACAATTGCTGCGGCTAAAGCGGAAGGTGTTTTATTATCTGCTCATTTAAAAGCAACGATGATGAAAGTATCAGATCCTATTATTTTTGGTGCTATCGTAGAGGTTTATTTTAAAGATGTATTTGCTAAATATGGTGAATTATTCAACTCTTTGGGTATCAATAAAAATAATGGTTTAGGAGAAGTATTTGCAAAAATATCGGGTAATCCGCAAGAGGCAGAAGTTAAAGCAGCTATTGAAGCCGCTATCGCGAATGGTCCAGATTTAGCAATGGTAAACTCTGATAAAGGTATTACGAACTTACATGTGCCTTCAGATGTGATCGTTGATGCATCTATGCCAGCGATGATCCGTACTTCGGGACAGATGTGGAATAAAGAAGGAAAATCTCAAGATACCATCGCTATTATTCCAGATCGTTCTTATGCAGGAGTGTATGAAGCAACTATTGAAGATTGTAAAGAAAATGGCGCATTAGACCCTACAACTATGGGTTCTGTTCCCAACGTGGGTTTAATGGCTCAAAAAGCTGAAGAATATGGTTCACATGATAAAACTTTCCAGGCATCAGAAAACGGTTCGATCCGTGTGGTAGATGCAAATGGAAATGTTTTGATGGAACAAAGAGTTGAAACTGGTGATATCTTCCGCATGTGTCAAACTAAAGATGCACCTATTCAAGACTGGGTAAAATTGGCGGTTAACCGCGCTCGCTTATCGGCTACACCTGCAGTATTCTGGTTAGATGAAAATCGTGCCCATGATAGAGAAATCATCAAAAAAGTTGAGAAATATTTAGGTGATTTTGATACAAATGGATTAGATATTTTTGTTATGAATCCTGTTGAGGCAACTAAATTTTCTTTAGACCGTATCCGCGAAGGATTAGATACAATTTCTGTAACGGGTAACGTATTACGTGATTATTTAACAGATTTATTTCCTATTTTAGAAGTTGGTACATCTGCAAAAATGCTTTCTATCGTTCCTTTAATGAATGGTGGAGGTTTATTTGAAACAGGTGCTGGTGGTTCTGCTCCAAAACATGTTGAACAATTCTTACAAGAAGGTTATTTACGTTGGGATTCTCTAGGTGAGTTTTTAGCTTTAGGAGCATCTTTGGAGCATTTGTCACAAACACAGAATAATGCGCAGGCATTAGTTTTGGCAGAAGCATTGGATGTGGCAACAGAAAAATTCTTAGCGAATGATAAATCTCCAGCACGTAAAGTAGGTCAAATCGATAACCGTGGTTCTCACTACTATTTGACAGCTTATTGGGCTGAAGCTTTAGCTGCACAAACAAAGGATAGCGTACTAGCAGCGAAGTTTGCACCTTTAGCTAAATCATTAGCTGAAAATGAGGCTAAGATCAACGAAGAGTTGATAGGTGCTCAAGGTAAAGCACAAAACATTGGTGGTTATTATTTCCCTAATGATGATTTGGCTACAGCCGCTATGCGTCCTTCGCAAACATTAAATAATGCAATCGCTTCTTTATAGTCGTGATTTTATAAATAAAAAGGCTCCATTCATCATGAATGGAGCCTTTTTATTTATAAAAATTATAAAGTATTATGGAATACTAATTTTTGTTCTTCATTAAATTCATTTCGAGTATAACCTGTTCTAAGGTCTCTTCATTAACAATAGGTACTTGTTGGATTTTTAGCATGTTATGCAATTTTGTATCCTTGTCGAGTAAATGAAAATTAGACCTCACAAAAGGATGAGCATTTGGTTTTTTAGAATCCTTATTTTCATTCATAATGGAATGATTTCTATTTTTTTTTCGAAATGGATGCATAATGATTCGATTATGTCTGTAATTGGTATTTACAATTTACGTAAAATAAATGAAAAGTACAATAGATTAGAATCTTGAAAATAATTTTTTAAAATTACCCCATTATAAGGTTAATAGTTGTTTAGCTTTTTTTAAGTCAACCTCTTCACCTGCAAGAATCTCTATAAAGTATAATTTTTGCCAAAGTTGTGTTTGTTTAGCCTGTTTATTCTCGGCGATATCCCAATTTGGATAGACTCTAAAACCTCGTTTACCAGCTTTACATTCACCTCTCAAGATACCATGCTTTGACAGAATGCTTCTAGGGAATATAAACAATCCAACATCATTATCTTTTCGGGTAGCTATTATATAAAAATCAATAGGGTTACTGCCTGCATACGGAGTCGTAATTCCAGCTGCATCCCTATACCATAAGGTAACGAATTGACCAATCTTTTTAGGTGTTATCTTGGCTTTCCTGTACTTAATTTTCAAATGGTCTAGATCAAAGTTTTGAGCATCATATTCTTGACTTTCCTGTTCATATTTTCTATGTGCCATTGTTAATCCACAGGGCTGAAAAATAAATGTATTGATGAGCTGAATCTCCGTAGGGGTAAGGGTAATATCTTGCAATGTGATGAATATAATAATTTAAAAAGCTTATTTATATGAAATGGATTGTGCATTTGAAGAATTGCTTGAACATGGTAAGCAGTTTCAAACTTTGTTAAAACATATATTGTTGCAAATATAAAGAGACTTGTGCAGATCTTTTTAAAGCGAGTGATATTAGCATAGTATATAACTTTAGATATAACAAAAAAACAGACAGTATTTTTTAAGTACTGTCTGTTCTCATGAAACCAAATATGACTACTAGTATTAGTAGGTGATTTCTCCCTTTATAGCAAGTTTGTTTTTATCCATAAGAGTAGTTGTCATTGTAGCGCTGACTTTGCTCTGTTTTAATTTACTAAATGGATATATTGTCCACTTTTCTGGCCATGCATTAAAATCAATAAAGAAGTAAAAAGGGTGTTGAGTTCTTTCATTTTGAATCCGATCAGGAGATCGTTCAGAAGTTGTATTTAACAAGTATGAATCGATATGTGCTTTATGAAATTGATAAAACATTTTACCAGGAAGGGACGCAGCTAATGGCTCGTTATATTTCCAGGTATGTACAATATAAGGAACAGCAATCTCTGTTACTTTTATTTCTTCTATAGTATTAAAATCATCATCATATGCATATGCAATCGAGGTATCTTTTTGGATGACACTATCGGTTTTAATCTCTAAATCCAAATAATTAGCATAATTCTTCTTTAACTGTTCCTGATTGAATCCTGTATACTTGCTCATAATCTGGGATAACAAAGGAAGATCATTTAGCGACAATAAACTCCATAAGGTAACAATTTGATTAGCTGTATCTATCTTTCTTACCTGAAGGTTCTGTTCTATACTTTCAGATAACAACCACTGGCCAGTAATGTCTGTCTTATGTTTCGTAACAGTAGCTTCAGCCATTAAACTTTTGTCTTTTAGGGCATAACCAATATGTTTTTTGGTCAAAGCATGTTCAAAGCCTTTAAAAGAACCGATCTGTACCCATGCATCCTGATTTTTTAACAGTGCATGGAGCTCATTAAAATTCGAATTAGGATCAAGTCCAATCGAATAAACAAGATGATTATGATCAAACAGTACTTTAATATGTTTTGCTATATCAACACTGACAATACCTTGTTTTTTATCTACAAAATTAATTGCCTTCGGATATTGGTTTGCAAAAAAAGAAAAACAATCATCATAGTTCGATACAGCTAATATTCCGCAGAATTGATTTTTCTGTGTATCAGTACTAAATAAAAACAGACGGGCTGGAATAGATATTCCTGAATTCCATACGATTTTTTTTATCAAGTCTTCACCACCTTCTATTCCTGTAGAACGGGTATCAAAGCTCAAGAGCTGAGATACATTATCTAACAGTAAGTCATCAACAGCAATGGAGAGAATACCGGTACTTGATTGACTGACATATTGTTTTTCAATCCTATTTTTACGGACAGTATAAGTCACCCATAGGAGCGATATAAGTATAAGTAATAGCGAGCAGATGATAATTGTAATCCTTTTCATGTATAATTAATTAGCGATTTTACTATCCATGTTCTGCATGATATGTTTTAAAATATACTGTAATGCATTTTTATCCTCTTTTGGCAATTCTATAGAAAGTTCACCAGAGAATTGACGATTTTTTAACGTACTTCCTTTTAATTGAATATCGCCGTAAGTCGATAGGTCTTTCATTGTTTGTTGCAATGAAGCAGTTACTGGTACTTCTAGTTTATGGACTACTTCAGGAATAGCATTCGCGTGAACAACCAAATTGAATGGATTAGCAAGTAAATCCTTTTTCACTTTTGCATTTTTAGTGCCTTTAAAACGGTTTTGTTCAATAGAAGTTAATTGTTCTACATCACTACCCACAAATACAAGATCTTCCTTGAAAAGGATATAGATTGGTTTTATATTTTTCTGCTCAGCAATTTTGTAAATACCATTTTCCAAAGTTACTTCTTGTTTTTTTACAGCGAAGTCAAGTGTACGTTTATACAATCTTTGATCTTGAGAAGTAAACATCCATAAGAAATTAGGTACATACTCATCTTTCATTTTCGTAATTTCTTTGTAATTGTAATCATCATCATACTCATAGGTTACATACTCTTTATTAACCTTTTGAAGATCATTTAAGAAAAAAGCATGGTCACCTTTCATCACTTTACCGATTGCTTTCTCATCTAGTGCAATTTCTAAAGCTGTAGCGCCAATGGTGACAACGTCACTATATTCGCCTGCAATGGGAGCATACCAACGATTCACAAGGGCTGGCAGTTGTTTTAGATAAGCTTCCGTATTAATATTTACGGCAGCATATGCCAAATGGTTTTCAGGGATATATTTTGCAAATTTCTTATTGATTTTACCATTGTACAACGGTTTGAAAATCTTTGCCATTTCAGCATCGACTCCCAAAGTTCCAGTAAACTTAATCGTATGCTGATCCTGGATTAAATCAAATGTACCTTCCTCATATCCATATTTAAATTTATCCATATCAATACCATAGGCCAATTTTAACACATCATAAGGCAATGCACCTTGATATAATTTATCTACATTGGGCACCCACAGACGAATCAGATGTTTGTTATCTGTTAATTTGATCGCTTTATTGTTTGCCATGTTGCTCTTAGGATCTAAGTAGCCATTAAAGTCATTTGCAAGCCATGTTCCAAATAATTTATTTTTAATAGAATCATTTTTAGCTTCTCGAGCTTGATTTAGAAGATAAAGTGAGTCCGACTCCAAATCGTAAGCTTCTACTGTGTCTACTGAATCATCCCATTGATCTGCGGATATGGCTATAGTCGAATCAACAACAGCTTCAACGGCCTCCATTTCAGCTTCGCTTATTTCTTCTAATACGTTCACGGTATCAGGTAAAATTTCCTCTTCACTCTCAAAAGTTTCTTCTTCCATAGCCTCCACAGCTTCTTCAGCAGCAGCTGTAGCTGCGGTTGCCGCATCACCTAATGCTTCATTATAGGTCCAGGTATCCGTCGCATAAGAGCCAAGATCTAAGCCGTAACGGTCTGCTACATCTTTCATTTGAAAGTATTGACTGTGTACATCACCTGTGAGAATAAACATTGTTTCCGAATTCCATGCAACCTGTGTTTTACCATCTTTGGAAACTCTTCTTTCATATCCATTATATATTGGAAGAACTTCATATTGTGAAAACATATGTTGTTTGACCTGATGGTTTGCTTTCAGGGGAAGTAAAATTCCAATGTAGTGTAAACTATCGGTATTTGCACGGTAAACATAAGCCTGTTTATCTAGATTAAAATCCAGCTCTTTTAGGTTTTTGATTGGAAAATCCATGTTTTTGGCCTGTTCAAATGCACCTAGTTTAGTTAGTGTTTCGTTTAGCAGTTCCATAGAACTTTGTTCTACTATAGCTTTATTATTAATAGAAACAACAAAGTCGGCATGAGCCGGTATTTTGCTGGTCAGTTCTTGAGCTGTAGCCTCCATTCCTGCAAAAGCAGATAATGCTAACAAGGGTAAGAATTTAATATTCATGTAGTTATTTGTTATTTAAAGTGATGGTATTGGCTAATGAAACTTTGCCACTAGCAAGATCTGTAGCCTTTAACTTAAGTAGAACAGCTTTTGCAGAACTGGATATTTTTGCTGAAGCATGTTTTTGTGATTTGACCGTTTTATCAAAACGTATAATCTGTGTGTAAAAGGCATCATTAAAATATTTGCGGTCAGTTTCAGATATACGGGCATACTCTTTACTTAAAGTAGGAGAGTGTGTATATGTTCTGGTAAAGGTTCTAGTTTTAGCATCGTAGGAATAATTATTATTATTACCGAGGGCACTTTTAAAATGAGTTCCAAGCGCTTTACTAAAATTATTCAGAGCATTTACGGAAGCGAAATTGCAGGAGACAGTTGCAATATAATTGTTAAAATCTAAATTATATTGCACTTGACTTATACCTGGGGTATTTTTTAAAATACGGATCATGTCCTCGGTTTCACTCTTTATCTTCTCTTTTGTCGGAATTTGAATGCCATTTACACTTTTTAATTTCATCAGAGAGGCCACTTTAGTACTACTTTTACTAAGGTTGAGCGTAGCTTTAATACTGCCAGAACCATTGGCATTTAGATTGATATCTTCGATAAAGTCAAAGCAACTTGTCAATAAACTGCAACAGCAGATTAAGATTATTAATCGCGAAAACGACTTAAGTTTTATCATTTTTTATTGTTTTAAAGGATTTGCTATTATTCCTGCTAATTACCGTGCCATCATCGTACGGCATCAGATTTTCTTTCTAGGTTCTTAGCAATTTTACGTCTACTCAAAGCTAGAGATTAGAAGCAATTTCTACAATCCCCGAAACTAGTGGTTTTATCAATCAAAGTTCTACTATTGACGAATCAATCCATATTCTAACGCTAATTTAATTGCAGAACTAAGATTTTTTGCGTCAAATTTCTCAATCAAATTTTTACGGTGACTTTCCACAGTATGCGGACTAATAAATAGTTTTTCTGCGATTTGCCCCGTTGTTAATCCCAAAGATGCCTCAGTTAGCACTTCCTTTTCCCTACGGGTCAATTTTGGAACACTTTTGAGTTCATCTTTTGATTTTCTTTCAACAATATTTTTGGTTTGAGAACATAGAAATTTGTTTCCTTTTATAACCTGTTCAACTCCGGCAACAATCTCTTCCACAGAAGCATTTTTTTGAATATAACCTTGGGCCCCCTCTTGCAGTACACTATTGATAACAGCATATTCGTTATGTACACTGATTACTATAATACGCATTTGAGGATACTTGGACCGCAACGGTTTGATCAGCTCAATACTATTGGCATCAGGAAGATTAATATCCAGTAAAAGTACATCAACAGGCCCATCCGAAAGCGCTTTATGCATGGTTGATGCATCAGGATAACAACCCACTACTTCTAACATATCTTCCTTAGAAAGGATATTTTTCAATCCTTCCGAAAGCAAAGGATGATCATCTGTAATTGCTATTTTAATCATTTATTTTATTTTTTTGGAAATATAATTTCAACACTTGTCCCCACATCTTTTTCCGACTGTATAGTAAATTTCCCTTTAAGGAAATCGATCCGCGATTGTATATTATGAAGGCCTGCTGAGTGATTACCCTTAACCTGATCAATATCAAATCCTTTTCCATCATCTTCAACAGTGATGGTGTAATAATCAGCTTCTTCTACAATTTGAATGATAATTTGTTTGGGGTCAGCATGTTTTATTGCGTTATTAACCAACTCCTGGATGACCCGATAAACAAGTAATTGTTCATCTTTTGTAAGTTGATTCGAATAATGTAAAAATTGTACATCAATATCCAATTGTACATTGGACATACGAACAGCGTAATCTTGTAATGCTTCTTCCAGACCATATCTATTTAGCAAATCGGGCATCAGATTATGAGCTACACGTCTTAGCTCTTCTACAGCAGTATCCAATTGCAGAAGAGATTTTTGCATATCATTTTTCATTGGGCTATCCACTTTATTTGTCAATTGAGATAAACTGATTTTTGTGGTGGATAAGAGGCCTCCTAGTCCATCATGAAGGTCCCTGGCCAATCGTCCTCGTTCCTGTTCCTGACCATCAAGCATAGCAGTTAATATTGATATTTTTGAATTCTGACGTTCCTTATCTAAAGAGAAATTGTACAGTTCCTTATTTTGACGCATACTTTTGGATCGCTGTTTATATGCGTATAGCATTAATAGTAGAACCAGTAAAAAAAACAAGATCAAAGCCACATAATATTTATTTATTTTCTCTTTATAAGAAATCTCATTTTTGAAACTGAGGATGTCCTGAGCACGATTTTGTGTCTCTAAACGAGATAGCTTGAGTTCCTGGGTTCTTTTTTCAGATTCAAGTTGTGTGAGCTCAAGTTCTTTTCGCTGATTTTCTTCATGCAACTTCAAATTCTCATATTGCTGTTTTTGCTGCAGACTGACGGTATGCAGCAAACGGAGCTGCTGTTCTTTTTTATCCGTTTCCAGTTGCATTCTGATAAGTTGCTGTTGCTGTCTTTCTTTATCAAACTGTGCTTCTAGTCGTTTGCCCAATTCCAATTGTTCTTGATTGTATATGGATTTAAATGTTTCCATATACACTTTATGGTAACGTATGGCTTCAGCAAGATTATTCTCCTGTTCCGCAATTTCAGAGAGATTCTCGTAAATACTGAGGATGATGTTCTGATCCGGAACACTGCTTTTAGTAATCTCCATAAGTGCCGACAACAAATAGGCTTTAGCACGCTCAGGTTTTTTGTTTTTCAGTGCGATCTCCGCCATTATACCGTAAGCAGATGCAACATGCGTGTATTGTTGAGTCGCTGCTCCCTGCTTTAGGGCGAGCTCAGCATATTGAATTGCCTGATCTTGATAAGAATCAGGAAAAAAACTAAAGTAGAGGTAAGCTAGATTATTAGCAACAAAAGATAGATTAGATGGGAAGGGGATTGTAGCCTTATTTTTGTTATACGTATTAATAGCTAAGAGGTAATACTTTTCTGCCTGATCTCGTAATTTGTGGTTAGTATCGTTCTTTATGTACTGTTGTTCATACATATACCCCATGAGCATATAAGCGTCAAATATAGCAATGGGATCATTTTGTTGAATAGCAAGATCTAAAGCAAGTAGACTGTATTTCTCCTGTAGCTGATGCTCATTCCAATTCGCATAAATTGAAGTTAGCTCCTTGTAAGTTGTAGATTTACGGCTATTAAGTGTACGGGATGGGGGAGCCTGATCAAAATAGCGGATCGCACGTAGAAAACTTCTAACAGCTTCACCTTCTTTATTATTTCTGGTATATAGCCATCCTTCACAATAACTTATATAACCCTTGATCTCTACATCTTTAGATTTGCTAGCAAACTCTTTTGCCTTATCAAAACTACTTTTAGATTCTTTTATACGCTCGCTGATTCTATAATTCATAGCCTCAATCGCATAAAGATTAGCCGCATATTTTCCATCTGGTAAGCGACTTGCTATCTGGATATTATCTTTAAGGATTTGACCGGCCTTAACTTCTTGTTGATTGAAAAATAAGGCAGTTGCATATTTGCCGGCAACAATTAATCTTTCTGGATTCGTAACAGATACTTTATCATATTGTTCCTTTAGTTTATCTAGCACTTCCTGAGCAGAAGAAAAGTTAAATAAAAAACACAAGATTAATAGAAGCAGAGTTTCTCTCAATTTATTGGTAAAATATAGTGCACTCTTCTTCATTTGCATTCATTCTGGACCTATTATATAGGAGACTAAGATATCATTTTTTATAAACAATGTATAGATCGAAATATTAAAATAGTTGTTTAAACCCCATAAATGCAAGAAAACTCCCATATTTATTTTACTAAATATGGGAGTTTTCTCATATTATTCAGCCTCTACAGCAGCAACCTCTTGACCTTTAGTATCAATATAATATATGTTTTCACCAGCTTCATCTTCCGAGACAATGGCTACACCATTATCAAACGCAAGTGCTGTTGAAAATTTAAAAGGAATAATTGTTTTACCTTTTTCATCAATGTAACCATACTTACCATTTTTCATCGCTAAGAAAATATTTCCTTCATCAGGTAAAGCCATATATTCATATCCTTCGGCTATTTTTTTATTATCTTTAATAGAGAGTAAAGAATAAGAAGTATCCTCGAACGTAATAAAATAGTCTTTATTTCTCATGAAAATGTGTTCATGTACTGCTGGTATGATCACCTGTTCCTTCTCATTCATAAAACCGCTTTTATCATTTTTCATGAATTGGATCAGCCCATTTTCCGGAAAACTCACCATCTCATATGTTGCGTTAATCAAAACGCTTCCATCAGCACGTAATAAACCGTATTTATCTTGTGCACCGTACATGAATGTTTTGGAGTCGTCAGAATAGTTTAGAAAATCGTGTTGTAGCGTAATAATTTCTTTACCGGCTAAGTTGATCGCTCCAAATTTATCCTCGGCATTGTTTACTATAGATATGTCTCCATCAAAAGGTGCTATAAAAGTATACTTAGGTTGTAAAAGAACTTTATCATTCTCATCTTTTAGTCCATATAAATCTCCGGTTTCATTAGTGAAAATATAGCGATTATCAGCAACTTGAAGATCACCATATCCTATTGCACTATCAGCTTGCATTTCAGTATAACTTTCTGGAATTTCGAATAGCTCTTGAGTCAATTCCTCAGAGTCGATCTTTTTTGCAATGTAGCCATCTCCCGATACCGTAATTGACAATGGTGCCCCAGGTAAAGTTTCTAAGAAATTGAATTCCGCCCAAGATAAATTAGGGATCTGCTCAGTATAATAAACCGCAAGTTTTACATCCTCGCCAGACTCCTCATCAGTTCCTATATTAATTATTGCTAGTTTACATGTATATCCCGCTATTTTTTTCTCTTGGCCTTTTATGTATTCGATCTGGATATCACTGTAATCATTTTTGGTACCGTCTTGTAGCATCAAGTACTCTTGAGAGTTAGGAACTAAAATAAATGATTTTAATTTTTTCTTATCTTTTATCTCGATGTGACTTTCATCCTGCGTATAAGCGATGCGCATATAATCCTGATTCACCCAAGCTCTTAATTGCGTATCATCCAGCTGTCCATTGTTTTCTCCCGATTTTATTCCGTAATCGATACGAAAAAACTTGTTGGATTGAGCTAGGGCACTTAAGCTCATTAAGCACACTGTTGCTAGTGTTAGTGTTATTCTCTTCATGATATTAATGTAATTCTAACACAAAAGTCATGATTGTTTTTTACCATTTTTATCCCTGATAACAGCCATTTGCAAAACATGAATAGGGATTTTTTAGTTATCATAAACAGCTCTTGACCATCTCCTCACGTATTGATCACCTAAGCATGAAGTCTATTTGTATATTTTAGAGCGCTTTAATTTTTTCGATTTCTAGATATAAATGGTTGTTTTTTAACTTGAAATAGAGAAAATCTAAACAATAAGAGGATGTAATTTGTTTAAAAGTTGTACAGATTATTTCAAGCGACCAGATGTGAGACATATGCGCATACCTTTACTACTTTTTTTCATTACAACTTTTGTAAATGCCAACCCCCAGCAGTTAAAGCAGGTATCGCAGGAAGAAGCGATCCTGACGAACATTGTTTTTATGCGTACCGAAGGATTACTTATGACCCAACTGATAGAGCAAAAGTCAAAGAATAAAAAAGTGCTTTCCGCAATTAAGCGAGCCAAACGTTACTACACAGAGACCCAGCCTATGCTACTAGAAGTTATAAAAGGAAAAGCACTTGCCCTAGATCAAAAACAGTTCGATTACATTTCTCAAGAAGCTGAGAAAAAATTCCAAAATTACGACATCAAAAATGAAGGTCATTGGATTAAACTCTATCAAAATCACATTCAAAACTGTATACGCTCATATAGCCTACTTTTGCAAGATAGAGAATGGGCAAGTGTTACTTATTTTTCATTTTATGCACTGCCAGAATTGATTAATCTCGATCAGGAATTTTTAAAATTAAACATTAAATAAATACAAGTATATTTAGCTTATACCTGGATCAAATGAAAATTCTTACCGCAAAACAAATGATGAACGCAGATGTACTGACCTGCAACGAACAACAAATAACAAGCTTAGATTTAATGGAAAGAGCTTCCCAAACGGTCTTTGCTGCATTAAAGATCAAGTACCCAGATCTCCCAAAACAACATTTCACCATCATCTGCGGAAAAGGAAATAATGGCGGAGATGGATTGGTATTAGCACGTTTATTAGATGCACATTTAGCCAATGTGATGGTATATGTCCTAAAATCCGAAATTTACGCGCCTGATAATAGCCGCAATCAGGCAAGATTATCCGCGGCGCAAATTCATTTTTTTAACGAAACAGATCAGTTGCAAATCCCGGATAATACCATTGTTATAGATTGTCTTTTCGGATATGGACTTCGAGAAGAATTAGACGGAAAATGGGCTTATATCTGCAAGCAGATCAATGAAGCTGATGTTCCTGTATATGCCATTGATATGCCTTCAGGCTTATTGGCAGATAGACCAACATCGATTACTGCTCCTGTGATTCACGCAGATTTGGTATATACTTTCCAAATGCCTAAGCTCGCATTATTAATGCCTCAGAACCAAGTATTTTATGATGATTTTCAAGTACTGGACATTAAATTGAGTAAAAATGCTATTGAAAAAGAAAATTCCGATTTGATTTATGTGGAAAAAGGGTTAATACTCAAATACTATAGAAAAAGGAAAAAGTTTGAACATAAAGGCATTTTTGGGCATAGCATTATCATAGGGGGAAGCAAGGGAAAAATGGGGTCCGTCCAGCTGGCACTGAAAGCAGCTTTGCGAAGTGGCTGTGGTTTAGCTACCGCCTTTGTACCTGCTTGCGGGCATATCATTATCCAGACTGCTGTGCCCGAAGCTATGGTCTTATTGGATGACCATAATGACGTGATAACCACCATACCCGACTTAGCAAATTATCAGGCTGTTGGCATTGGAGTAGGAATGGGAACCGCAGCAGAAACAAGTGTAGCCTGGATAGATTACTTAAGTAGAGGAATCCAAACGCCATTGATTATAGATGCCGACGGCTTAAATATGATGTCAAAAAATCCCGAGTTATGGAACTTTATACCGAAAAACACCATTCTGACTCCACATCCAAAAGAACTGAATCGGATTATAGGATCGTGGATAGACGATTGGGATAAATTAGAAAAAGTAAAAGAATTTGCAAGTAAATATCAGGTCAATATATTGATAAAAGGAGCAAATAGTGCAATGGTGATGAGCGACGGTAAGAGCTACTTTAATAGTACAGGCAATGTAGGGATGGCAACTGGGGGCAGCGGCGATGTATTAACAGGGATTATAACCGCATTGCTTGGACAGGGATATCTTGCAAACGAAGCGTTAATCATGGGTGTATATTTACATGGAAAGGCAGCAGATTTGGCAGTTAAAACCATCGGTACTTATAGTCTTCTTCCTTCAGATATTATTCAGTATTTACCTCAAGCGTTTCTTGAATTAGAACTTGCGACACTGTAAACCAGTCCAAGACTTAAATGGCAGACGATAGTTTGTTTTCTTGCCATAGGGCAAGGAGACTTTATGATCTATTGTTTATTTTTGATTAAACAGATGGTAGTCAACCATCGCTAAATCAATAAACAATGGATAAGCCAAAATCAACAAAACTAGAAGTGATTATTCCCGCTTATAGAATGCATACACAGACTTTTTTAAGTGTGTTATCTGGGATATCTGAAGTGGATGCAAAGAAGCGGATCGATGGACGAACGAATCACATTATTTGGATGGCCGGCAACTTTGTCAATGTACGTTACGGAATAGCAAACATTTTAGGTTTGGAAGAAACAGATCCCTATAACGATTTGTTTTATATGGGAAAGACATTAGATGAACAATTTCAATACCCGACTCTAGCCGATCTCATTGCTAGTTTTCATAAAATCTCTCCTAAAGTTTACCGGAGTTTATTAGCCGTCAATGATGAACAGTTGTCTGAATTATTTCCGATTGGAATGAATATCCCTTTTGTTACAGAAGATAAACTCAATTTTATCGGAATGTGTATAGGTCGGCAGGATTATCTTGGCGGGCAGATGGCATTGATGAGACGTATCCTTAATTATTCGAGTATGAGTTACGGTGTAGATGACAAGATCACATATTAGCATGGAACCACATGTAACAGGATACTTAGAGGTAAACGGAATTCGTCTGTATCATGAAATTTATGGAGCAGGTGAACCTTTGGTTTTGATTCATGGAGGGGCGGGTTCTATACAGTTTGATTTTAGAGAAACGATTATCCGGTTACAAGAACGCTTTTTGCTGATCGGCATTGATCTGCAAAATCACGGACGCTCAGATCATAGGGAAGAACCAGAAACTTTTGAACAGGATGCAAAGGATATTGTCGCATTATTGGATCTGTTGGGAGTACCTAAAGCCTCTTTTTTTGGATTTAGCAATGGTGCTACGACTGCCTTAGAGATAGCAAAGATTTACCCAGATCGCGTCGTGAAGATCGTAGCAGCCTCTGGAGTTTATAAAAGAAATGGCCTGATACCAGGTTTCTTTCAAGCAATGGAACAGGCCACAATTGATAATATGCCGACCTATCTGAAAGAGAACTTTCTGAAACTAAATTCGAATATAGATGAGTTGCATAATATGTTTCAAAAAGACAGTCAGCGGATGATCCATTTTGAAGACTGGAAAGATCGTGATATGCAGCATATTAAAAATCCTGTTCTGCTCATTTATGGAGATCGAGATGTTGTTACAGTCACACATGCCGCAACCATCAGTCAGTTGCTCCCTGATGCAAGATTATGCATACTTCCTGCCACCCACGGCGGGTATATGATGGCCGATGAATCAGGGATAGTAGATGAAGAATTAATCACATTTACGGTATCACAGATCGCACGATTTTTAGAATAATTTACATGTTCCTGTGTTAATTTAAATACAACGTTTACAGCTTGTTAGGGTCATTAGGTAATTAATAAAGTGCAATATAGGTTATAGGGCTACTTTATTTTTAAATATTTGTAATATCTTAGGGTATCACAGACGAAACTTTCAAAGTTTATCGCGCTAAGAACTCATTACTAAATTAACCAATATTGAAAATGAAGATGTACAAATCATTTATTCCGCTCTGCACTGCTTTATTCTTGTCAGCTTGTTCTTCAAATTACCTGATGACTGTTAATACCACCAATACGATTAAAGAAAAAGACCAAGGAACTTTCTTATACACAAATGACACTTTGGCTGTTCAATACTCTTTTGCGGGGAAGGATGGTAAAGTATATGTTAAGGTTGAAAATAAATTAGATTATCCAATCATGTGGAACTTGAAAAATTCAGCACTAGTAATCAACGGAAAGGCCCTTAGTTACGCTAACAACCAGATAGATTTAAAAGGTAAAGTGAATCAGAATGTTTCCGCTTTTAGTGAGGATATTATTCATGGATATTTTAACGGCACAGCAACATTACCTAAAGATATGTTATTAATACCACCTCATGCGTTTGTCGATGGAAGGTTTTTTGATCTTCGCGATGATGTAAAGAAATCGGTATCCCAAGCAAAAAAAGAAAAAGTTGTGCGGTATGGCATGAACGGTGGAACATATAATGTTCAACAAGCCAAGTTTAATATACAGGATTCGCCTTATATCCTGAGCAGTTTTTTGAGCTATTCTGTGTTAAATAATGGCGAGGTTACTTTCAGAACTACAGAACAAAAATTTTATGCTGAAACATTATTTCAGACTGGTACATCATTAAATAATGTACTTGAGTATTATACAAAACAAGGTGATCTAATGGCTTATAAGAAAGTAAAAGGTGAAAATGCTTTGCTGTTAGGAGGGGTGGTGGCTTTAGGTGCAGCAGCAGGAGCACTTGACAATAGTAGAACCGATTAAGCTGTAATTGAACTATAAAAAGCCTTGATCACTTCGACAAGGCTTTTTTATTTTTTATCGTTTTTTAATAAGGTTTACTGACATACTGTTGTCATTAGCAGACTTATTTTTGTGTTAGCTAAAACATAGTAGGACGACGAACTTGTCTATTTCCAGTAATCTGATACAATGTCAAATTGATATAGCGAAAATAGAAAAGGTAAAATTTTGAAGAAACAAAACAGTTAAAAATGATCAAATTTAAATATACTATCTTATATGTGTCCGATGTGACACGGGCCATTCAGTTTTATGAACAAGTATTTGGCTTTGTACGAAAATTTATAACACCTGAAAAAGACTACGGCGAATTAATAACAGGAGAAACCACCATTTCATTTGCCAAACACAGTTTAGCACAGACTAATTTGAGTGCAGGATATCAGGAAAGTTCTCGTTTAGCGAAACCTTTTGGAATAGAATTGGGCGTTATCACGGATAATGTTGAAGATCTAGTAGACAAAGTATGGGAGTATAATGGAATTATTGTTGAACAGCCTACAGTCAAGCCTTGGGGACAGACCGTTTCATATGTGAGAGATTTAGATGGTTTTCTAATTGAATTATGTACTCCGTTACCTTAACCAGAAACTTTTTTGTAAAAATATATATCCGTTTATTATCGAGTAGCGATGCCTTTTTAGTGCATTTTTCTCTCCATAAAGCACACATTAAGATCGATTAAGTATTTTTAAATAGCGCATTTATACATTTTTTTTTATAGTTTTAGCGATTTAGCATATTAAACAGAGAAATGGCGTTAACAAACTTGTCAAGACGAGTCGCTCTCGGAATCGATATTGGTGGAACCAATACGAAATTCGGAGTGGTAAATCATCGCGGGGAAGTTCTAGAAAAAGGATCCCTAAGAACAGATGAATATAAGAAAATAGAAGATTTTATTGATGCATTATATCTTCAGGTTTCTCCACTTATCGAGAAATACGGTACAGTGAAAAACTTTGATGGAATTGGTCTCGGTGTACCTAACGGTAATTACTATACAGGTACGGTAGAATTAGCTCCTAATTTACCTTGGAAAGGTGTAATTCCTTTTGCCGAACTTATGGAAAATAAATTTGGTATGGAGTGTACCATTACCAACGATGCGAATGCGGCAGCTTTGGGAGAGATGCTTTTCGGAGCAGCACGTGGTATGAAAGATTTTATCATGATTACTTTAGGAACAGGTGTAGGAAGCGGAATCGTTGCCAATGGAAATGTAATCTATGGACATGATGGTTTTGCGGGAGAGTTAGGACATACCATTGTAAAACCAGGAGGTAGAAAACACTGGAGTACAGGTTCGGAAGGAAGTCTGGAAGCATATGCATCTGCTACCGGCATAGCCATCACAGCAAAGAAAATGAGAGCAGAATTTCCAAGTTCTATGCTCAATCAATATCCAGAAGAATCAATCAATTCTAAAACAGTTTACGAGTGTGCCATAAAAGAAGATCCAATTGCTATTGAAGTATTCCGCTATACAGGACAGAAGCTGGGTGAAGCATTAGCTAATTTTGTGATGTTTTCATCTCCTGAGGCGATCTTATTGTTTGGCGGAGTTATTCAAGCCGGAGACTTTATTCTCAAGCCTGCAAAATTACATATGGAAAGAAACCTACTTCCCATCTTTAGAGATAAAGTGAGATTGGTATTTAGTGAACTTCCTGAAGCAGATGCCGCAATTTTAGGTGCAAGTGCACTCGTTTGGGAACAATAAAAGAAAATAAAACCCGTCTTTTAAGACGATCGTTTTCATAAACAGTGTCCGGTTGATGGATTTTAATGTAAATTAAATTTTAACAGCCGGACACTCCTATAAAGCCACATCGTCACGAGTTTTAGCACGGCAGACCCTTCTAAAGGTCAGATTTATTCTGGGCAGGATTTGTCGAGCTGTTTTAGGTACCTGGTGCTGCCAGCAACTGTTTGTCGTACCAGCCATCAGCAGGAAAGATCCATGATGCAGAGGAATTTCGATCTGCTTTATATCCTTTAGAAATTTATGACGCAATCGGAATAAACGGGTTTCCCCAAAACTGACCGATGCAATCACAGGATTAGGTCCAGACTTATCAGTATGATCACTATGCCACGCAACACCATCTTTCCCGTTACGGTAGAGGTTGAGCAAAACAGCATTAAAGCTTAAACCAGTTTCTTCTTCCACTCGTTTTCGGATGGCTAATAGTGCTGTGGTCCAGTCAGGACCTGCGGGATCAGCACCCAAATTGCTTTTATCCTCATACCAAGCGATCATGCGTGGCGCTTTAACAGTTTTATCAAAGATCTCCATTTCATATTCGCGCCATTTCGTAGTATGGAGCAAAGTATTGTAGTAATGGTCCGATTCTTTCTTTGAAAAAAAAGAATCAATTAGCATGAGTTCCGTATCAGGTAGATCGAATACAACCTTACCTCCATGGCCAGGTGCGAATATTTCAGTGTCATTAAATAAATTCATCATATATGTTTTAGTAAAGTGGTAACAGTCAATAGGTGTTTTCTTCATTTACTATAAACTTTAGAGTCTCCAATTGTACGTTTTTTGGTTATCAAAAACAGCAGCTGGCTCTTCGGGTTTATATAGAGTAACGTTCCTATTATGCTTATTAAATTATGATACAACAAAAATACTAATTATATTAGTATTTTTGTTAAATTTGAAGCTATAAATATTAGCAGTATGATGTTGTCAAAAAACTTGAAGTATTTAAGAGCACAAAAAAGGATATCACAGCGCGAGATAGCAGCAGACTTAACCATTACACGCGCTAGGTACGCGAAGTACGAGGAAGCCCTCTCAGAGCCTCCGATAGAAGTCTTATTGAAATTATGTCAATATCATCAGATCAGTATGGATACACTGATTACGGTAGATTTGAAGAATTTGGATCAAAAAACAGAGCTAATTGAAAATAGTTAGAATAATTTATATCGCAAAAAAGCCGTACTATTTTTTAGGTAGTACAGCTTTTTAGCTTAAAATGTATCATTAGAGTTCCAGTACAGTAAGTACAGGGAAATGGTCTGAAGGAAATTTACCGGAATAAGTATCTGTCAAAATACCCCATTTATGACCTTTGAAGTGTTTGGATACAAAAATATGATCAATGATCGTATTATGAACAGGGAATTTTTCACCTGTCCGAAAACCATTGGAGCTTCCATTTAAAGCATAGGGCATGCTTACCATATGATAAGTATCTTTCAATAAATCAGATGTCGCTAAACTCTTATACCATTCAGAATTGCTATCGCCATTAAAATCACCCATAAGTATAACTGGCTGTTCTTTTGCGATTTCAGTAATCTTTTTTAATATTAACAAGCTCGATTCTTTGCGGGCTAATATTCCGCGATGGTCGTAATGAGCATTGAAGAGGAAGAACGACTTTTTAGAATCCTTATCTTTTAGCTGTATCCAAGTACATATTCTGATGTTGGATGGTGCGTCCCATCCTAGACTCGGTCTATCTGGAGTTTCAGATAACCAAAAGTCGCCTTTACTGACCAGCTCAAAACGGTCCTTTTTATAATAAATTGCCGCATGCTCGCCCGCAGCTTTACCGTCATCTCGTCCTAGTCCATAACGTTCAAATTGAGGGAGTTGCTTACTAAGGTCATCCAATTGATTCTTTAATGCTTCTTGTGTCCCAAAGATATCAAATTCATGAAATTGGATTAATTGTGCGATCGGAGTCACTCTGTTTTGCCAGCGGTCCAGACTATCATTAGGCGTATCATAGCGAAGATTATACGTCGCCACACGCATTTTTTGAGCCTGAGCAGTTAATGTAACTGCCGAAATCATGAGGCAGAGCATGGTTTTGATATAGCGTGTTTTCATATTTTTTCTAAATATTCATTTTACTAGGTTAAGCAGCAGACCTACTATTGCCAGAAAGGATAATTTTTCAAATTTTTGTTTAAAACAATCGCATTGCTTGGTATTGGATAGTAGTACTGTCTGCCGTCATCATACCAGGTACGTGTCTGCGCTTTAAACCACTCCAGATGTTTATCTGCAGTTAACGTCTGGTAGTTAGTCGCTGGTCCACCAATAGCTATTTTTGCAACTTTGGTTCCAACCGTTACCGAAGGACCTTTATTATTGCCATCATAGAAGATAACATCTACATTGCCGTCGCGATCCAGATCCATCGGTTTGTCCAATTCCGGAATATAGATACCGGACCATTCTAAAGAAGCCATGATATGACCCGCATTCCATCTTTTTAGATCATTAAATCTAAAACCTTCAAGCGCCAGTTCAACTTGTCTTTCACGTCTTATTTCTAGCAGTACAGGGTTGTCGATATCTTTAAAGAATTTTTCTTTGATGTAAGTATCAATCACTGTCGGTAATTGCGAGGTACCTCCTGTAATACCTGCACGCGAACGTAGTGCACCAATAGTTTTTTGCCAGTCGCCATCTGTAATTTCACCCAATTCAGCACGTGCCTCAGCATAATTAAGCAGTACTTCTGCATAGCGCATCAATGGAATAGCATTCGTATTTAGCTGGCCATTATCATATTTACTTTCATCAAGTGTATATTTTATTGGCTGATAACCTGTGTACGAATAACCATTAAAATTTGGTGCTGCTGGTTTTCCATCTATTTTATAGCCTGGGGTACGGATCAGCTGAGATAAGCGGTAATCTCTATTTTGACACTCATCATAAAACTCTTGTGTATTGTACCCCGTTCTATTCGTATATGGTGTACCATCTCGGTTTAATATCGTATTGATAAACGGTCTTACAAAACTATAACGTGGGCCATAGGTCGGAGAAGTCCAATACCAGTTCGCAGAACTTAGGATGGCCAGGTTCTTATTAAAAGCAATAGCTAGCATGACCTCTTGAGTAACTGCAGCATCACTGACAAAAAGCTGACGTTGCGATAGTTCGGGGCCTTTAGCGGTATAGATACTGTGCGGTCCCTTTGTCATCAGTTCCTGAGCGGCATCCACCACCTGTTTATAATATTTGTTTGCAGTTGATGCTAAGCCCAGCTCAGTATGGTATTTACGAAATGAAGCTTCAAAAAGTGCAATTCTTGTTTTCAGTCCCAGAGCAGTCCATTTCGTGATCTCGGAACCGTCTGTAGAGGAGCTGGTCTGTATATTCGCGTAGGCATAATCCAGATCTGCCAAAATATGATCCATCACTACAGTACGGTCTCCGCGGTCACCATATAAGATATCGTTGTCAGTAATTGAAAGAGCCTTATCCACCCAGGGCACATCGCCAAAACGAGTGACCATTTTATAGTAAAAGTATGCTCTAAAAAAGCGAGCAACAGCATTGTAATGGTTACGACTTGTTTCCGATACGTTTGACCGGTTATTGCTTGCTAAAAAATGATTGATATTTCTAAGGTTCTTCCAATCCCATCCAGAACTTGTCTGTGCCGTATAGGCATTCAATTTTAAAAAATTGTCGAGGTTATTGACAGCGCCATAATCAGACATCTGGTCCAATCTGTAGGCATCAGAAGAAGAAGGCAGATCATTGTAAAATGAGATCGAATAGCGACGGAGTCCTCCCTCGGTTCCAAATACGTCTTCTTCTAAGGCTGACGATTCCGGAAATTCATTTAGCTCACAGCTGCTGCATAAAGCCAGTATACTTAATAAATAGAATATCTTTTTCATGTGTGTTTTTTCTTAATCGTTGCATAATGCTTCTGATTATCCAGAAGCATCTTTCTAATCATAAATGTTAAAAAGTGACTGATATACCTAAGCTGATTGATTTCATGGTCGGATAGTTGAAGCCATCACCAGCATTGCTGTCGCTGATATCCGGGTCGGATGAACCGATATTGCTTACATCCAGATCGCGTGTATGCTTATAGAACGGTGACCAGCTCCATAGGTTTTCACCCGATAGCGAAGCTTTTATATCCTGAAAGCCCCATCGTGATACGATAGATTTAGGAAGACTATATCCAACTTGAATATTTTTCAGTCTAATGTAACCCACATTTTGTAAGTAACGTGTTTGAGGCGTTTCTTTGATAGACTGGTTATAGCCAGCGTAGCGCGGTAGGTAAGCACCTTTGTTATCCTCAGTCCAGTAGTTATTTAAGTGCCATTCCGGCAGATTATTGTACGGTCTATTATATTGTCCCCAGAAAATTGATTCATTGCTTGGATACCAGTTTTGACGGCCTACTCCCTGAAAAAATGTGGACAATGATATGCCGTTCCAGTCCGCATTAAAGTTAAATCCATAGATATACCGGGGATCCTTATTGCCGATGATTTTTTTATCACCATGATTGTCTAATGTATTGGTGCCGTAATCGATCTTCCCGTCACCGTTTAGATCTGCAAAACGGACATCGCCTGGATACACAATACCAGCACTAGACGATTTGATTAAAATCTGCTTTGCGGCATTGTCAATCTCCGCTTGCGATTGGAACAGACCTTGAGTTTCGTATCCCCAGATTTCACCGACTGTTTGACCGGCATAGTAATCGCCTAACGTACCCGTTAGATTATTGTATTTATCGATTTTAGATTTATAGTCAGCTAAGGTTCCTCTAATACTATAGCGCAATGATTTACCCGCCACATCAAATCGATTGTTGTAAGAAAGTGTAAGTTCATAACCATTTGTGGTCATATCAGCATAGTTTCCTTTAGGAGATGTAGCACCAAATATATCCGGCAATGTCATGCCTACAGTAAACATATCAGTTGTTTTACGTGTATACATATCGGCTACCAATTGCAGTTTACCATTTAAGAAACTCATATCCACACCGAAATTGGCAGTGGTCGCGTTTTCCCAGGTCAGCTGATCGGGCAGTACTACCGGTTGTTGCGTATAGCGTGGCCGTTCACCGTTTATGATACGGTCAGAAGTACTGATGTTATAAATCTGTAAAAAGGAATAGGATTTAATATTACCATTCCCTAAAGAGCCATAGGAGCCTCGAAATTTCAAATCTGAGATAATTTCAGGATTTACAGACCAAAAATCTTCCTGCGATGCTCTCCAGCCCAAAGAAGCAGATGGAAAGAACGCCCATTGCGAACCTATTGGGAATTTGGAAGAGCCATCATAACGACCGTTCACTTCAAACAGATAGCGGTCTTTGTAAGCATAGTTAGCTCTAAAAAATAATCCTGCGATCCGGTATTTTTCATAATTACCAGAAGCAGTAATGGCATCGCCAAGAGCAAGATTAATATTGCTGACATCATTGGTTAATAGTCCATTTTTAGAAACATCAACACTTTCTCTTACCTTTTGCTCATAGTTATACCCAATTAACCCTTTAAAGTAGTGATTCTGTTTAAACGTATTCTCATACTCCGCATAGATATTTGTAAATAAGTTACGTTCTTGAAGCACATACTTTGATATATCATTATACTGGGTTGCCAGCTGAAGGATTTCACCTTCCTTTATACTATAAGGAATAGGAATACGTATTCTTGTTGCCACATCATCCTTATTCATAAAAGTGAAATCTCCCTTTACTCTGAACGTGTTGTTGAAAAATTTAGTTTCAAAACTTGTAGTATTACGCAATAGACCATCATCGGTATCTTTACCATTTTTACTCATGATAAAATCTCCCACAGAATATGCCGCAGAATATGAAAGCGTTCCATCAGGATTGAAGATAGGAGAGGTGGGATGCCCTTCATCGGCGATGTTACGCAGAATATTTCCTCCTTCACCAACAGTCATCGGGATATGGTACTTTTTGGCCGAATAGTCTAAATTATTAGCGATACGTAACCAGTTGGTCACCTGTATGCCTCCCTTTGCTCTTAAATTAAGACTTCTAAATTTATCGGTATTATAGCGATATAGACCATCGTAGCCATAGTATCTTCCCGAAAGGTAAAAATCTGTTTTTCCAGAAGATCCATTGATCGCGATATTATGGTTCTGAGCCATCGTATTATCCTTGATCAAAGCTTTATAATAATCTTCATTGCCATAATACACGTAATTTCCATTACCATCGACAGTCACCTGTTCCTGAATACCGGCATCATTGCGTCTTTTAAATTCTTCCAGCCAGGCCAGTGAAAAAGGTTGTGTCTTGTTCATCTTACTCGGAATTGATGAATAATTATTCCAGGAATTGTAAGCCTCCGAAAAATGGGATGCATAGCTATAGCCGTCCGTTACAAATTGAGGCGTTGCGGTCGGCTTCTGGCTTGCCAGGGAACCCGAATAATTGACAGAAGTGCGACCCTGTTTTGCTTTTTTTGTACTGATAAGTACTACGCCAAAAGTACCCCTCGATCCATATATCGCAGCCGATGAAGCATCTTTTAAAACAGATACAGACTCAATGTCATCCGGGTTTAAATTTGCAGGATCACCTTCCACACCATCAATCAGAACAAGAGCAGCTCCACCCTGACCAATGGAAGTCGTGCCGCGTATGTTAAAACTCGCTGAACGACTCGGTTTGCCATCGGCCAGATTGATATTTAAATTTGGAACAGCACCTTGTAGCATTTGCGTTGCATTAGCAGCCATGCGTCCTTCAAACACTTCTTTGCCGACCATATCGACAGCTCCAGTAAGATTAGCTTTTTTTTGTGTACCGTAACCCACAACAACAACCTCGTCCAGTTGAGAAGAACCTTCTTCCATTCGGATCAAAATGGAGTTATTGTCCGCAGGTTTAACAATAAAATTATTTTCCTCTTTGTTTCCATAACCGACGATTGAAAATCGAATGTTATACGATTTACCAGCTTCAAGGGATTCAAATAGAAATAGTCCCTTAGCATCTGTGGCGGTATTGGTGATCACTTTGTTCAGAGAATCGGTGACCGTAACAGTTACGCCAGACAGGAGCGAACCTGTTTGGCTGACGACAGTTCCTTTTACACGACCTTTTTGTTGCCCGTACAGCGGAGATGTAAGCACAATGCTCCCCAGTGCGAAAATCAATGCTCGTTTTTTTAGGTGTTCGTTAATTTTCATGTTTATTTTAAAAAATTAGTCAATATGATTTCACGTAATACATTAATTATACTTTGTCTATCCAAGGAAATTTCAGTGGATCAGCTCATTAATTGGAAGATTCAGCCTTTCTGCTCACATAGTAAGTAGATTGCTCTTTTCTATATTCAAGCTCGTTTAGACCACATAAAATATGTAGGATATTTTCGATGCTTTCAGATACCTCAAAAGCACCGGTAAAGGTCAGTTGATTGACGTTCACACCGTCATATATAATTGCAACCTGCTTTGCTTTTGCGATTGAAGCAAATACCGTTTTTAGATTTTCTTTTTCAAAATTCAGGCTTGAAGAAGTTGCTGCTAACGATACAGCAACGCTACGCTGCGGAATAGGATCCGTATTCTTGATAGGACTTTTCGCTTTTTTTGAGATTTTCCATTCCAATAGCTGGGTCATATTATTGATGACGATCTGTTCGCCGGCACGCAATACCGTTTCATGAAATCTGTGCAAACTTTGGGCTGTAGGGGCTACTCGGATAGATCCTTCTACCAGATGAATATTGGTCTCTTTATTATTTTGCCCATCAATGATAAAGACTGTACCCAGAGCAGTAGTTGCTATTCCATTTGAGATAACCGTAAAAGGTCGGTGTTTATCTTTTGTAACATCAAACTTTCCTTTTCCGGTTAGAGAAAGCATACGGGAGGTATCCGTAAACTGAGGGTTATAAGTCAGGGAACTATGAGGAGATAAAGTGACGCTTGTACCATCTGGCAATATATGTCTCACAAATACACTGGTGCTGCTCACAATCCGCTTTTGAAGGGGTAGTACTGTGACCGAAGTATGAACAAAATCCTGTTGATTTTTCCAAATAATCGAGACTCCACCTGCAACGAGAAATAAACTTGCCGCTATTTTGACAATAATACGGGATAACGATTGTTTTTTACGAGCAGACTGGTCTCCGATAGTCGTGATGAGACGGTCATAAACTTTCTTTTTTTGTTCTGGGCTTAGTCTCTCCGATAAAAGAGTTGGCTGATCAAATTCCTCTTGCAGTTCTGCTTTGAGTTCATGATCTGTTATTTCGAGTTGGTTGAGTAATTGCTGTTTCTCCTTTGGAGAAGCATAACCGGACCAAAATTTCTGTATAAGTTGCTTCGTATTCATATCGTTGGTATAAATACTAGCAATGATGGTTTAGGGGATGAAATTTTGGATTAACAAATGATTAAGATTATGTAAATTCTAAAGATGCTCGGTATAAAAGATCACCAATAGTCCCAGTGCAGTATATGGAGCCTCATTTTGGATATAATCTTTGATTGCACGGTTAGACTGTTTCAGATAATCTTTAACAGAATGACTGCTTATCCCCATTATTTTTGCGACCTCATCCGCAGATCTCCCTTCAAATCGACAAAGTTTAAAAACCTCCCGTTTCTTTTTCGGTAATTTTTCAACCGCCTGATGGATCATCCTGATTTGCTGTTCATACAGATCTTCATCAATCACATCTTCATTTTCAAGTTGTAGGTATTGATCGTAAGTATCCACACTTTCAATAGCTTCTTTCACCTTTTTCTTAAGGAAAGTAATGGATTTATTATAGCTCACCACAAATAGCCACCCAGGAATTGATTTATCATCCACCAGCTTTAGTCTATTTTGCCAAAGTGCAGTAAATACCTCTTGCAATAAATCTTCAGCACATTCAGGTCGCTTAACCAAACGCAGAATATTAGCGTATACCGCATTTGCATATGTTTCATACAACTGTGCAAACTTATGCATGTCGATAGCAATAGGTTGTTTTGAGGTATCTGTAATTAGAAAGTTATCCATAGCAGTACATGTATTTGGCAGATCGTTTCAGGATTTGCAATCGCAATCCATTTTATGGTAGACAAAGCTATCCAATCAATGCTATCAAGATGTAAAGTTGTCATTAAGGAAATGTTAATCTATAAAATTGAACACCAAAGGAAAAGAAATACCCGTATCCTAAAAAAAATAACTATGTTTATTCCATTGAATACAAAATAAACGAATGAAACGAACAGCATTACTAACCTTACTTTCTATTTCCACCTTTACCACTGCAGTTTTTGCACAGCAGGATTCCATGATGTTAGATAAAATCTATCATGAATCTTTCTATCAAGGACAGGCTTACGACAATTTGCACTACCTCACAAAACAGATCGGCCATCGTATTGCCGGATCACCTGCGGCTGATAAAGCTGTAGTCTGGTCCAAAAGCCTGATGGAAAAACTTGATTTCGACAAGGTATACCTACAGGATGTAAAACTCCCTTATTGGGATCGCGGTCCAAAAGAAAAAGCCTACATAGTAGGTTCAAAGGAGTCTCTAAATATCCTCGCGTTAGGAGGTTCCGTAGCCACTCCATCCAAAGGGATAACAGCCGAGGTTATTGAAGTCCAATTGTTAAGTGATCTGAAGAAATTTGGTGACCAGGTACGTGGAAAAATTGTTTTCGTCAATAAACCATGGGACGAGTCTATCGTAGAAACTGGTGTTGCATATGGACTCAACTCAAGTCAACGAAGCCGCGGTCCAGCTGAGGCTGCTAAATTAGGAGCAGTAGCTTACTTGTTTCGATCTTTATCATCATCCACAACTGATGACTATCCCCATACAGGAGGAACAGGTTATGTCAAAGGAATCGATAGTATTCCTGCTATGGCAATATCTGCGACTTCAGCCATTAAGTTGAGCGAAGCATTAAAAACCAATCCTCACACAAAAGTTTATCTGGAACAGCATTCCGCTTGGAAAGGAATGGTGCAGACACACAACGTTATTGCAGAATGGAAAGGTGCAGAATTTCCTGATAAGATTATCACGATCGGTGGACATATTGATTCTTGGGATGTAGGAGAAGGGGCACACGATAATGGAACCGGTACTATGGGGACTTTAGATGCAATACGTACTTTGATGGCATTAGGATATAAGCCTAAGCACACCATCCGTTTAGTATTTTATATGAACGAGGAAAATGGAGTGCATGGTGCATCAACCTATGGACAGGTCGCTAAAGATAAGCGGGAACAGATTGTTGCCGCAATAGAAAGTGATGCTGGTGGATTTGCACCTAGGGGTTTTGACATTAAAGCATCTGCCGAAAGGGTTGTGTGGATGCAACAACATTGGAAGCCTTTATTTGAACAGAAATTCTGGGTATCACGTTTTTTACAGGGAAGTCCGGGAGTAGATTCAGGAGTCTGGGGACAGCATTTTCCAAATACCGTAATGTTCAACTTTAGACCAGATCCGCATCGTTATTTTGATCTGCACCATACGGCAAAAGATGTCTTTGAAGCCGTCGATAAACGAGAACTGCAATCAGGAGTAGCGGCTATTGCCTCTTTGCTGTATTTAGTTGATCAACAGATAGAACAGCTGTAAGAGCTAAACAATAAATAGAAAGGGAGCCAAACTGTAATATGGCTCCTTTTTTTACTTGTTCGTTTGGTGTAAAGCAATTCTATTCCCCTCGCTATCTTCAAACTCAGCAACAATAAAACCAAGTAAATCATTTATAGTTTTTGGATATAATATTTTTCCACCTTCCGAAATAACTTTTTCAAGTGTTGCATCCATATCTTGCGTCTTAAAATAAATAATAACACCCTGTTTGGTAGGTGTATAGGCATCACCTTTAGCCAGCGCTCCAGAAATACCACCACTAGCTTCCTCAAAAGGGAAAAGGGACATTTCATAACCATCGATGATTTCTTTTTCGAATTTAAAATTGAATACTGCAGTGTAAAATTTCTCCGCACGATTTAGATCATGGACTGGAATTTCAAAGTAGATCACTGGGTTTGTTTGGGACATAAGGGTATTTTGTTTGGTAATATATTATTGTTCTTACTGATTTGAAGAAGGGGCAAGTAGCACTGTTTTAATTTACCTGTAGCAAAATTAAATGCTTTAGTAGAGATTTCATCCAATTGGTCAGTAAAAGAACTGTGCAAAGCCAACATTAACATGATTTGTATTGAAATGTATTTTTCATCTTTTATAAAGATTCTGCATGGATGTTTTCTAAATTTTTAATGACCAATTTAAAATAGCGTCCATAACATCGATCCAATACGGTTTATCATTGCCCTGCTTATTGTTGATCTCAAAAACTGTAAATTCAATATTCACAATTTTGTTTTTTTGAGCAATGGCTACTTAAAATAAAAAAGCAGATAAAAGCAGAGTTTTCATTTAAACACATATTGGATTATCTGTCTAAGATAATAGTTTTTCCAATTTTTTAATTCATATTGTTTAACTAATATTGATCATGGAACTTTTTATAATTACGACTTATATTGATTTTAAATATTTCTCTCGAGCAATACTTTTGAAATTGGAATATTTTCAAACTAGGTTCTGACGTAAGGGTTAAGGTTTTTGATAATAATCAAAATGAGATATTCGAAATGCTATTTTCTAAATTGAGCAAGTAAGCATAAGGTTATTTAATAAGTGATAACATATAATCCTCTTGTCAAAAACTAGTTTAATTATATTAATTTTATAGGACAAAGTTATGCCTCTGAAATAATCAATTGAGCAACTTGGCATTTTAAAGATCTTGTATACACACGAGACCGTTGATCTGGTTTGGGAAAATATACGATTTTGCAAAAAATCAAATTCTTTTTCGAAGCCAGGTTAAGATGTTATAATTAATAACTTTATTTCAAATGAATCAAAAATATCTACTTACATTACTTTTGCTTACATTAAGCCATTTTACCTACGCACAATTTGCAAAAATTATTGATAAAGATGGCTATGTAAATGTGAGGAAGCAAGCGACAATTACGAGCGACATCGTTTCAAAAATCAATACAGAGGAGATTGTGTATGCATTTCCCGATGAAAAACTGCGAGATTGGGTTATTGTTGACTATACCGATCGTCAAAATGAGAATATTACTGGATATGTACACCAATCTAGGATTAAACTAATCGAATCCTATGAAAAGATCCCAATTAAATCCTTTAATGATAGCATTGCAAAATTTATATCGAAAGATGTTTCTGTGGAAATTAAGTCAGAAAAATTTGATTACAAAAAAAATAAAAGATACTTTTCATCGACAAAATATGAGGATTATATCGTTGAAGACAAATTCATAGGGCAACAGGTCTGGGGCACAGATGGTACAGTTCCTGCAAGCCATTATACATCCATAACAGCTACGATAAAAGGAAGAATTATCCAGATCCCAAAAAAGGAAATTGAGAACTTATTTAATGTAAATAATGAGTTTGCAGGATGTTACTATGACAATCTAAATGATACTTTATACATCACTACTCTCAATGGTGATGGAGCGGGAGGGTATGTTGTATTGTTTAAGATAGAAAAGGGGATCTATAAAGCTAGAGTTGTAACAATGCCCTTTTAGCATAATCAGGGAAATTTCAGTTTTGATTAATACGCACAAACGACGTCAGGCATATAAAAAAATAAATAAAATAGGTAATCATACAAGTTGCGATACTTATCACTTCATCAACCAAATAAAATGAATAACATCAATAAATATTTTTACCGCTCTTTTATTTTCATTTTAATTTTAGTCCCGACGCATGTATTCTCCCAAAGTATTAAAAATAAAAACAAGTATACTTACGAGGTAAGAGAAGAAAAGGGGGACTTAAATCACGATGGTAAAATCGATAGAGTAACTGTAAAAATGGATACTATAGATGAAACCAGGCCGTTAAGATTGCAAATTTTCTTATCTCAACCTAGCGGAAAGCTAGCTTTGACGGCATCCTCAGATAAAATTATCGAACCGCAGTATCCCACCGAAAACCAAGGCAAGTTTAATGGCTATCAAATTCCTAGTTTCTTTATAGAAAATGGAATATTAAAAATGTGGAGCGAAATTAAAGGTGGAAATATTACCTACCACTTCAAATATAAGAAAGGGAATTTTGAATTGATTTATGTCGATAAGCTTATATACAGTGCTACCAAAGGTTATATTGATGAAAATACGATATTCACAGAAACTAAATTTGATTTGATTACAGGTATTAGAACCGAATCTGATGAAAAGTTAGGATCTACTAAACCGCTGGCGGTTCGAAAAAAAAGAGTTTTAATAAGACCTTTACCCAAAATACAAGATATTAAATTTTCTGATAAAGATCTTTATTAATTATATAACAGTTTTACCCGGTATAAAAATAGGTGATGGTGCTATTATAGCTGCAAATTCTACCGTCACACGTGATGTGGAGCCCTATTCGATTGTAGGGGGGGGAATCCTGCAAAACTCATTAAAATGAGATTCTCACAGAAGAAAGTACAAGAGCTTTTAGACTTGCAATGGCGGGATTGGGATATTGAAAGGATAACCGAAAACCTGGAGTATCTTACTAAAAGGTTAGAAGAGTAAAAAGGGGCCTTGTCTCGGTTGGACTTTCGTTTTTCACTCTCCAAATTTCAGTCTCTATTTTTAGTTCAGATAGCCCTAGTGCTTATATTTAAGCAATTATAATTAAAAGTTGACCCGACTCTTTTTCTTCTCCTGAAGTCCATTCTTAAACGAAGGAATTTGGACTATCAAAAGTGAATATTCCAATTTTTCTATAGACTTCATTCACATCCTAATGCCAGATTTTTAAAAGAATACAATATATGTATCACAGATATTGTATTAGGCAAACAAACTCATTTCAGTAAAAAACGGAAGCTAAATGAACATATATCTTGGGTATGTGCCATAGTGGTCATTGAATATAAAAGCAGTAATAAAGATTTTTTCTATCTCAACTCTATCATAATAATGATACCTATTTGATGGTTCATAATTTAAAGGTTTTTTATGGTAATATAGCATGTACATGTAGCAATATTGACTTATAATATTATATAGATTTACAATATTATTGTACTACAATATTGCTTAAATACTGTATAGTTACCAATTAGATATTCGTATGTACATCTTATGGGTATATAATCTGATTTATAAATCTTTATCCTTTATTAAGGAAGAATGTATTACGCAGTTAACTGTTTTCGATGTGGAATCTGAAATTAAGTTTGATAAAAAAATACAAAGATCAGGAGTTGGTTTCATTGTTGAAAGTAAGTGGGGGAGTCAACGATTACTCTCAATTTATGAAAAATTCTGAAAGGGTTTTTTCTTTCAGCTCTGGATTCGGAGTGTTAAAATGAAAGTGGAGAACTCGAGTGCTTATTTTCTGGTGGATACGCGATATAAGGTCAGCTATAACAGGAATCTGAAGGTATATGGATGAAGTCCAAAATTTATGTAACTCCGAAAAAAAACAAAATCGTACATATGACCAATACAACCATTAAGGCCGTAGGCCTGCTTTTCAGCAGTACATTTCTATACGGCTGTTTACATGCACAAAATTACACATTAAGCTCACCACAATCGATTTTAGATGAAAAAGAAATTGCAGCAGGAGTACTCAGACTAAATGTAGATATCTTAAAAGATGATATTCGTTATGCTGTTGAATACAAAGGTCAGCCAGCTATTTTGGCTTCTCCCTTAGGTATGGTGGTAGATAACCAAAACTTAGCGAGCGATGTTACCATATTAAATGTTAAAGATACGCAACATGACGAAACTTATAAGAGTCGTGGCAATCACGAATTCAATCGCGATCATTATATCGGTAAGACTTTCGAGCTGAAGCATAATCCAACCGGTCAGGTTTTCTATTTAGATACCCGCGTTTACCCAAACGGTATAGCGATCAGATACCGCCTTGAAGCAAAAGAATCCCGTGCTATCTATGATGACAAAACAACCTTCCAATTTCCACAGGGTACAAAAGTATGGTATTCCAGCGGACCCTTTCAGTATGATTGGTTGCAACAGTATCAGCACCGTGATCTAGCAAAGATCGAAGGTGAGCTATTGGCACCGCCACCTACTTTCTTATTGCCCAATGGCGTTTATGCCTCCATTACAGAGAGCAATCTGTTCAATTTTCATGGAGCTGTCCTGTTCGGAACAAAAGCCAATCAGGTCAAGTTTGGTTTTGTGGAAAACAAAGGACATGTGGTTACTGGAGCTAAGATCGGACTACCGTCCAGTCAATACTGGCATGAGAAAGTGACCGGACTTCCCTGGATCGCAAAACCAAATACCGATTCGAATGAAATCGTATCTCCATGGCGTGTGCTGACCATCAGTTCGGATCTGAACGGCCTAGTTAATAATGATATGGTCAGCAATGTTGCCGATAAACCAGATCCAAAGCTTTTTCCTAAAGGCATGGAGACCGAGTGGATCCATCCAAGCCGTTCCATTTTCACCTGGTTACGGGAAGGGGGAGAGGAACGGCTAAGTGTGGAGACTCATAAAAAATATATTGACGATTCCCCTGCTTTGAATATTAAATCGCTGGTTATAGACGATGGATGGGAAAAATGGGGATCAGAGAAAGGAAGCACTAAAAACAAATGGCAGCTGTTGCAGGAAGTCACAGACTATGCTACAGCAAAAGGAATAGATATCTGGGTGTGGAGACCCGTAGCACCGCGTTATGGCAATGGTAGTGACATCGGCCTAAATTTACCCTCAGAACGTCGTGCATTTATGAGGAAATGTGCAGAAATAGGGGTCAAAGGCCTAAAGATCGATTTTTTCCACACGGAAAATGAATACACCGTTAATCTAATGGAAGACATCTTGATAGATGCAGCAAAAGAAAAACTGATGGTCATTTTCCACGGCGTGAATAAACCGACTGGAGATTCGAGAACCTATCCCAATCTTCTAGCAAAAGAAGCAGTAAGGGGTTTAGAAACCGTTGGCGGAGAAAATTCATGGGCTCCAGGACCACCGTGGCCATATCACAATACCGTTATTCCTTTTACACGTTGGTTAGCAGGGCCTGCAGATTATACCCTGCTCAATTTTAGAGCCTTTTGGCCAGGAGGAACGAGCTATGCGCATCAGCTGGCTTCCATGTATATCATGACTTCACCATTTTTGATGTTTGCAGCAGATATTGAAGATCTGCAATCTTCTCCAGCGCGGAGTTTTATTGAAAGTGTTCCTGTGGAGTGGGACAAAACAATTGTTTTGCCGCAGAGTACTATTGGAGAATTAGCGGCATTTGCAAGAAGAAAAGATGATCTCTGGTACCTCAGCGTGCTGCATGGTGAGGGAGTCAGATCAGAAACTTTTTCACTTGACTTTTTGCCCAAAGGCAAATACAAAATGGAACTCATTCAGGATAATACAGATGATGCCAAGAAAATCATAATCAAAACATCAGTGGTGACATCTAAAAGTAACATTAAACACGATTTTATATCGGGGGGTGGTTTAGTCGCCCGTTTTATCCGTCAATAAATTTAAATAAAGCGTCCGTTATATAACGGACGCTTTATTTTGTGCAAAAACAAATTGATTTACCTGTCTTAATAACTTTCGTAAGAAAGAAAATATTACCCGAAAGGTGATAGATTAAAAAATGATAATCCGTTTTAAAATATAGCCGATTGAAGCCACATGTATGCACTTTCAAAGCACCATTTCCAGTTTCATGTTAGCATTTAATTTTGAAAGTTTTTGTGTTGCCTGATAACTTTCCTGAAAAGTATGCCTTTCATGGCAGGATTAATTTTGCAAATCTGAAGTATAAACCACTAATTCCAAATCTTTGTTAAAGGTAATAAAAGAAAAATCTGTGCTTATATTATTACTGTTATAACGGATGATTTCGGCCGACTCGAAGTCACTTAATGCTAACGCATAACTTGGATCTTTTTGTACCATTAATACATTCTTGTAAAACAATACATAACCCAAAAGGGGTAAGTGCGTGTTCATTTGACTGTTCAGATAGTTAGTGTAGAAAACGATTGAGCGTTCGTCACTAAAATCTACTTCAAAATCCACACGTTGCTTAGTAACCAAAATGCCTTCATTTCCGTGAACCGGAACTACAGCAATCGGTTCTGGATTGCCAGTTAGCATCGCCCAATCTGGAAGTGCATAAACAAATTTGTCGCTGTAATCAGCTTCTATTTTTTGTTTAGCGAAAGCGATTCCCTTTTGGATGATCGTGGGATCAATGTCATTAAATCTATTCATATCATAGTGCTATTTGTCTAAAAATAGTATTCTTTCTGATTTTCACTTTCTTTTTGCGTTACTTTGTGCAGCTGCAGGTCTCGCTGTTAACACAATCGTAATGAAAGTATTTTTTATCATCTACTTAAGTTTGGATAGGAAAATCAGAGATGTTTTCTACAAAATTACAGAGAATGGCTCACCTAGATTACCCCTCGAATCAGGGATATTGCAAAGAAATGTAGGAGGCTTAACTTAGCGCAAAGTTCTTCCTCTAATTTTAGCTCATTAAGTAAAATATTTTTTAGAGATACTTACAGAAAGAAATCAATTGGTTGCGTAAATGTTTCGGCTTTATTTATATAGAGCCCCGAAGGGCTCTATCATTTCATCAAGAAGAATTATTTATGATAAAGTAATTAACTGCTGTTAATTTTACAGCTTGCAGAAGTTGGAGTATTACGTTGTATTTTACTTTATCAATTCTTTTAACTTTTCCTTTGCATTCGTGTTTTCCGTGTTTAATGCTAAACTTTTTTTATAATTTTCAATAGCTTTTTTAAGATTACCGTCCATCATATAAGCTTCTCCTAAAGAATCGTAAGCTTCATACGATTTCGGAAAAGATAAAATTTCGAGTGTGAATACGTCTATTGCTTTTTTATATAAACCTCTTTTAATCATCTCGTACCCTTTGGCATTCAGGTCTGCTTCAGATAGTTCTAATCTTGATTCTTTTATAAGAATTTTAGCTTCATCAAGACCCTTATCCAAACAAGTGTTGATCACTTTTTTGGTGTAAAAATAAGTATCTAGCTTTGGTGTTGAACCAGCAATTGTTTTTTCAATAAAAAAACGAGCATCTAAAAATCCTTGATCCAGGTCTTTATTCGTAAGTAGAATTACAGTATAATTTTGTTTGTCAAATATCCGCCATTCAGCACCAACACCAAAATGTCCGCCACTGTGGCCGTATATTCCAGATCCTTTTGCTCCTGCAAACTGCATTCCGTATCCATACCAACCATTTTCAGATTCCTTTTTCATAAAATCTGTATACTTAGCATTTAAGAGCTTATTATTTTTAAATGCCAATGCAAATTTATACAGATCATTTATGGTGGTATAGCCTCCTCCCGCAGAACTACCCTTGACAGCACTCATAAAAAATGTTTTTTGTAATTGGTTTGGATAAACATCCGAGAGTGTATAGTTTTCTGCTTCATTTTCTATAATATGGTCAATATCAAAATTGCCCGTATTTTGCATGTTTGCTTTAGCGAAAATATGCTTTTTAATATAATCTTCATAAGGCATTTTACTCACAGTTTCTATAATTCTACCGAGCACAATATAGTTTGTATTCCTGTAAGAGAATTGCTCATTCGGCTTAAATTCCAACGGTTCATTTTCATATAAATCGCTAAGGCTTTCTATTGTTCTAAATTTTACTTTAGAAGAATTCAAAAACTTATCCGAATAAAAATAATCAGCCAGCCCACTTCTGTGCATGAGTAATAATCTAATTGTGATGGAATCTCGTGCTACCTTATTTGGATAGTTTGGGAGAAATTTTCCAATAGGATCATCTAAGGATAATTTTCCAGCTTGGATTAATTGAAATATAGCAACTGCTGTGAATGATTTCCCTATGGAAGCATAAGAAAACTTTGTGTCCGTATGATTTTTGACTTTGTGTCCCAAATGAGCAAACCCATAAGATATCTGCAATAAAACATGATCATCTTTCGCTATTAAAACAGCACCGCTAAAACCGTCTAAAGAATCCAGATAGCTAACAATCTCCCTTGCTATAGTGTCTTGCGAAAAAGCGGTTTTATTATTCGTACAAGAAAATATAATGGTGACAACTAATAGTTGGATACATTTTTTCATTTCATAGATGTTTTACAGTTTTGGGTAATTTTGTTTAATATTTCAAATAATTGTTTTAATTCTTGTTCTGACAATGAGTTTAATGCAATCTCTCTATTTTTCTTTATAACAGGATTTAGTTTTTCAATGATTTCTTTACCACTAGGTGTGATTTTTAACTCCGATTTTCGTTTGTCAGCATCGTCAATAGTCTTTGTTAGATAGTTTTTGTTTATCATCAACTTAATTATTCGGGTCATTGATGCATAATCCTTAAAAACTAAATCGGCAATTTCAGATTGACTTTTATCCTCTCTGTCAATGATAATTAGAATCAAAGCTTGGTCCACAGTAATTGTTGGAACTATACTGGATATATTCTGTTGACATAATCTACGATAAGCTTTTATAGTTTCTTCAATGGAGTATAATACGGTGCTAGTTGGAGTTTCGAATTTCATATTTACTTGATATATCAAACAAATATAATTATTTACTTGATATATCAAGTAATTTTAGAAGATAAGATCACGTAAGTGTTAAGTATCGCTATGAATGGGTGTATTCATTATTATCTATTCGAGATTGATTTAATATAAACAAAATTTGATCAAAGTATCACGCTTTTTAAAAGCTTGTAAATCAAGAATATTTTTAATCTCTTAATAAGTGTTAGCAACATTGGTTGATAGTTTTCAATGATTTCCATTCGTGTTCAATGTTTTCCATCAATAAAGCGTTGTCAAATTGTATTGAACCCGTTGGAAAGATGTCTTTATTTTCGAAAAAACTTGATTTTACATTTGCTACTTCAAGCGGTTTAACTTCCCATTTATACGTTTCAAGTTTTAGACCGTCAAAATTTTTTCCATTAGGGGAGTAGCCAACAGATCCGTTCTCAAAAAATGCTGAAACATTTTCTATAGTTTCAAATATGGAGTTATCGTTTAGCTTATGGTTCAATTTTGCGTCAATCTCAATTATTGTATGATCAGAACTCACAAAGTCAATGTGAAAATGATTGTTTTGCTCTTTCACATTAAAGTTTGCTAAATAATGCTTTCCTGGAAATATTTTTCCTCCAACAAGTGCGTTTAGTTTTAAAGATGTATCACGCCTTGGAATATAAACACCTTCTTTAGTTTTACCATTTTCATCCCATTCAACAGCAATTCTATGAGCTCCGTTTTCAGAATTTACGCCGATGAAATTCGGAAGTCCTTTTGGTTTGATGTTTTTAAGCCTTATCAGGCAAATGCCAACTATTGCTTTTCCTTTATAAAGCTTTGGCCGAAAAGGTTTTGGTAAAATTTTCTCGACAAACTCCGGCTCAGCAACATAGTTTACTAATATTCGTCTTTCAATTATTCCGTGAATTGTTGGGATTCTCATTTTATATTGCGTGTTTTGATACCATTACTACTAATATTAATTAGTTTATAAACCAAGACCTATTGGTAAAAACACCACGTAGTTACACTTAGTTTTAACTTGTCCGTTAGAATTGAAAGCAACAATAAGAAATAGGGGTGTTAAAGTATATAGCCATTTTAAATATGACAACTATAAGCCTATTTCATCTGTTTATAGCTTACTTAATTCCAAGACTAAACTTTCCCAGTCGAATCCAAATTCTGTAGGAATCAGTTTCCCTTCTGGTGTAAGGATGTATTTGCTTGGATATCCACGGACTTTATAATTTTGTTCTACTTTAGAATCGGACATCAGTACCGGTATTTCATAATTATTGTTCGTTAAAAAGCGTTGCACTTTTTCTTTTGTATCACTACAGGCAATGCTCATAAAATTAATTTTGCTCATTTTATCCTGCTTTAGTTCCAGGTAATACTTGTTTAGTTTTGGCATTTCAGCAACACAAGGACCACACCAGGTGCCCCAAAAATCGACGACGGTCCATTTTCCAGCCAATTGCGCGGATGAAAATTCTTTATCCTGCATATCTTTTAGCAAAAAGGACGGTGCATCTGCAAGTTTTGAAATAATCTCTTTCTTGAAAAAATCATTGAAACTGCTCTCAGCATAATTTTCTCGATAAAAAGATGATAAGCTTTTAAAACTACTCGCAGGATTATTCAAAAACTCTTGTATATAGTTTTGTAGAGCCGCATCCTTTTTCCCCCTCTTACTTAATAACACCATATAATCGTCACTGTAGTTTTCTTTTGATTTTAAAAAGACGCGGTCATAAAAAGTTCCATATTCCTTTTCAGCAGAATTTTTTGGAGAATAATAGGCCGCTTTTTCCAAAAACAGGAGCGCCTGATCTTCTTGGTCTACTGGTGTCTTTTCATACGCCAGATAATATGCATAAGCTAAATGAGCTTTTTGTAGGAAACGTTTCTTATTTGCCTCGTCTTCATACAGAGCTGTAATTTTATCGATTATTATTTGCATCGTCTGTGCATCATATCTACCATGTTCAGAAAGGATCTTCTGAATCAAAAGTGCATAACGACTGGCATTTCCCTGATTCCAGTAATCATTATCCATATCGAGCACTTCATTTTGGATTTGTTTAAGGCTATCTAAATCCTGTGTCTGCATTGCCTTTGCCCATAGATACATTGGTCTTGCCGCAACTCGTTCTCTTTCGTCAAAATGATTGGCAATAAGTTCTAGCTTTTGCAGAGCGGGTCTGTCAAGAGAGATGATGTATTGACTTAGCGATTGTTGTAAATATTCGAAGAGTTGCTTATCATTCAGTAGCGGTATAATTTCTTTAAAATGATCGTCCGAGATATTGTCCGATGTCACCTTATTGCTGAGATGATAAGAACCTGCTAGCAACTGTGGAGATATAGATGATAATGCATTCGCGTACTGTTTATACTGCAAATTTTGTAAATGCCCCAATTTATTTTTAACGTAATCTCGGTTGCCTGCATATTTCGCTTCGTAGAGCTCTATATACCGTTGTAATTTAATACTATCTGTTTTATCATTTGTATTTATTGCCTTACTCCAATAACTACCTTTTATCAGCATATCATAATAATCATTATCATTAACCTGTCCCGTATATTTATTAGCCCGTTCTATTGAACTGGAAGAGTGGCCGTTTATCTTTTTGCCATTCGCATCTAAAAATGAATAGTTAACTATTCGATTTTCATCTCGTACAAGGTGGGTTTTAGGATCAAAGCTGGTACTTCCTTCCGTTGTTGAAGAGCTGTCGCTTTGCGAATAGTTGACGGCAATTTCAGACTTATTCTGTTTTACCATATGGTATAGTAGACCATTTTTTGTGATATCAGATTTCTTCAATGCATTTTCATCTGATGATGATAATGCCGCAAAATAGAGAGATTGCAGCAGGTTACCGTATTCTGAAAATGTATTGGTTAAGGCATTTTCAGCAATATCATCTTTAATTTCCCATGCAGTAAGTTGCTGTCTTATCTCATCCTTCCATTTCAGCGTATCTATGCTTACTACTCCCTTATTGACTGTAAATTGCAAAGGTTTTGTCAAACCATAGATGTCGGAGATCGCGGCTGTCGAAGTCAAGAAATTTTCCCCTTTGTTCAGGTCTTCAGTAGAAAATATACGGTCTCCATTTTTACTTTCAAAACCAGTTACGCGCAATTCCATAAGATCACTTTGGCTGGCTACCTTCTTTAGTTTTATTAATGCTATATAATAGGTTTTTTCATCAGCATTTCGGTTGTAATTGCTGTTTTTTTTTACGATATAATGAACGGTTGGCTTCTTTTGTGCCACAGCCACTTGTACACACAAACTGACCACTAAGAGTAAGTACTTCATCGGTTAATTGGTTAAATTACTCTAATGTAAGAAAATTAATTGAAGTAGTTATTTACCAAGTAATTTTTAATTACTCTAGTGGCGTATGTTTTCTTTTGAGCTTATTTAATGATTTTGTTTACCTGTTTTTGGGGTCTTAGTTAGTTCTGGAATGAAAACCAGATAGTCATAACCTTTTATAATTCTTTCTAGCGTTAAATCCTCCACTTTAAGCTTCTTTTTAGAAATAGCTTGTTTCAGAGGTCTTAAATCATAGGTATACCAATTGTCATCTTTCACAACGGTTAAGAAAGGTTTATATTCGTCTAAATCAGCCAATGTTTCACCTTCACCCTTTCCGATAATCATAATATGCAATGAGTTGCGGTAATTTGCCTCTTCAATATTAGACACTAGGTTTCCAATATCAAATACTTCCATTAAACTCTCTCCTTTAGGCATGTGATTAGCACCATATTTGAATAGATTCTTTTTGTCTTTCCATTCAGGGAGTTTTTCAAGAATCAAGTGTTTCAAGTATTGAATTCTTAAAGGATGAATTCGATTTAAATAAAGTTCTTTGCTTAATTGGAGTGCTTCAAGTTGCTCTTTTTCGTTTGCGGATAAATTTAGAGCGCTCAGTGCGTCCAATTTAGCCTGACAATCATCAGAGAACAAATAGAATGTGGTGTTGTGTTTTGTGTCATAGGCAGCCGAATTAGCGATCATCTGCTTATAAATTTCTATTGCTTTATTATTTTTGGATTTTTTACTCAGTTCAGAAAAGAGTAACTGGTCTGAAAATAAACTAATTTGTTCAGCTCCATATATCTTGATGTTCTGTTGAAGTATGTTTTTATACAAATCAAACTCAGCCTCACCTTGTAAAAAAGATAAAGCAGAACCGTTTTCATTGCGGAATTTGTCCAGTTCAGCAGGGGATAAGGATTTAATTTTTGTTGATATGGTATTGATTGTATAGGGATCAATTTCCATAAAATAGTTATCGAACTTAATACTATTTACAATCGCATTTGTAAAGTAAGGGATTTCACTGGTGAAATGGTATTCGCCCAATAACACAGAATTGTTTTTGCTGATTTCACCCTGAAGGGTAGCCCATCCTTTTCCTTCGAATGCGTTGCTATTATTTTTTTTAAAAGTGGAATAGTTTTTTTGAATTAAGCTATCCATTAGTGAGGTTTGCGCATAACTGAAATTGGCAATAAAAAGGCTTAGAATAAGGAGTTTGGTTTTCTTCATATTTTTTTTAGAAAGATACAACATATTGATAAAATATATCACTACTTTTCATCGATGCATTTTTTTTTAAAACAGGTTGATAAGATCAGGTTGTCAATCTTTTTATTAACTAAGTTTTAGTAAAAGTCAAAATAAAGTTGAAATATCAAAACTCTTTGCTTTAGAATAAAATTAAAATTAGTTAATTTTATTGGATGGGAATAATACAACAATATCTACGAATAGACCAAAGTACTTTACTGCGTTATCTTGATAACAGTCAGTTATTGGAAGATGACCTTTTTTCTACTTCTAATTCTGAAAAAACAAACCTATTAGACATCGGTAAAAGCTGGGATGGCTTGTTTTACGTTGTTACAGGTGAACCCTTAAATAATTACAAAATAGTGCCCCCACCTTTGCAATGGCTAATATTTGGTCCCAATATACTTGACGTGGAACAGGATATGGGATATGGCCCTGCGAAATACCTTACGTCATCCCAGACTGAAGAATTATTAGAAGCTGTGAATGACATCTCTGAATCCTCTTTATCAGATCGATTTGATGCCGAAAAAATGAATGAGGAAGGTGTTTATCCTGAATTTTGGGAAGATCCTGAAGCGCTAAATTATCTGATTCAGGAATTCCGAAAATTGAAAGAATTTTTGCAATTAGCGGTAGCAGAAAATCAAGCTGTGATTACCTTCCTTTGTTAATTTTATTTTAAGGGCCAGAAGCTATATCAGCATTTTTCTCGCCGCTCCGAACATCAATAAGTACAAGATGCTGTAAAAATAATAGCAAATAGAATGGAATATCTTATTATTGTTTAACTATTTTGTCTTTTTACGAGCATTTCAACGGTCTTTTCATATTTTGGTTTAATTATAAATTGTTAAAGAAAATATGATTATAAAAAGATGTTGTTCCTGTCCTAAATCTTGCTTTCAAAAGCAAACATGAAAATCTGTACAGTGAAGAAGTATTTAGTATTAATTTTAGTGATGTTTTTCTTCGGGAAGCTTAGTGCTCAGAGTGCTGTTGAAACCGCTGGAAGTGAATATCATCAGGTCGCTGAAGGCAGTGAGCAACAGCTACTGTTGGCGGGCAAATATGCGCATGCACTTTTTTTTAATGGTCAGCAAAAGGAAGCGATGGAGTTGCTACAAAAAAATATAGCTAGAGCATCTAAAAAGCTTGATGGACAATACGCTGCACAGCTGTGTGGTATTGCCGCAATGAACAGCAAGATACTAGAAGATAATACATCCGCTAACAGATATCTCGCGCAGGCTAAAATATTTGCAAAAAAAACCAAAGAGCTGAGCATTAAAGGATATGTGTCGTATTGTGAGGGTTGGATGCATGCGAGAAATAATCAGGAGCAACAGGCGATCCGATGCTTCCAGAACGCTTTAGTGTTTTACGATCAAGCCCCTCAGACAGATATCGTTATATCTAGAAAAACTGCAATTTATAAGGAGCTATCATCGATCTATTCAAACTGGAAAACATATGACTTACAGGAAAAATACGCTAAACTTACTCTGGAAGTCGCTAAATTAAGAAATAGACCCATGGATATATTTGACGCTTACATGTCTATGGGATATAATTATCAGGAGCAGTACATCAATCAGCCCGAAAATGAGCATCTTCGTAACCAGTCTGAAAGTTATTACCTCCAAGCTATTAAATTCTATGAAAAGAACAGCTCAACAATGGCTGTGCCCTCTGACTTATCTTTTGCCGCAATTAACCTGGCCAATCTGTATTTACAGTATTATCCGGCGTCCTATAAAACAAAATCGCTCCAGTATGCGCAACAGGGACTAGAAGTTGGACAAAAAACAGAACAATATGCCCAGGTAGCTTCGGCTTATGGAATAATGGCAGAATATAGCATGAAAGAAGGTGATACAGAAACCGCAAAAAAATACCTCCTTGCTTCATTAGCCGCGCTCATGAAAGATACTGTAATAGAAAATACGATTGCCCTTAGCTTATATCAAAAGCTCGCAGAGGTATATGAGACAGAAGGTCAGTATCATGAAGCCTATCATTACTATAAACAATATGTCAAGCTCTACGAAGAAGTTTTCAATGCAAATAAAATGGAACAGGGGCGCAGATTAGAAGCGCAGTTTGAAAAAGAGAGACAGCAACAACAGTTGATAAGACTGCGATTTGAAGCCGAAAAGAGAAAACAACAAATCTCGTTGATGCATGCGCATAATAAGGCGCAGCTGCAGGATTTGGAAAACTTAAAATTAAATGAAGAAATTCAGCGTCAGCAGATAGAAGTTATCCAGCTAGAGGCAGATAACAGAGGTAAAGAACTTAAACTTTCACGTGTTGAGATACAGCAACGGGCAGCACAACTTAAAACTTCTCAAAAAGAACTTGCATACAAATCAAAAATAAATTCAGTCTATTTTTTCCTTATCCTGACATTTATCATAGCTGCCATGTTGATCTATTATGCTTATCGCCAGCATCTCAAAACATTAAAACAGAAAGAAAGCCTACAGGTTTTGGTCTCCATGTTAGAGGGGCAGGAAACCGAACGTTCACGTATCGCCAGAGATCTTCATGATGGATTAGGCGGTATTTTGTCCGGGACAAAAATCACTTTATCCGGTCTTACGCTATTGAATGAGAATGATTCCAGTAGAAATACACTGAATAAATCTTTAGATCAGCTCGATGTTGCTGTAGTCGAGTTGCGCCGCATTGCACATAACCTTATGCCTGAACTATTGGATAAATATGGCTTGGAGGAAGCTCTTAAAGAATATGCTGAACGCATGAGTAACGATGAGCTTGAGATTTCCAGTCAATTTGTGAAGTTGGAAGCCGACCTTTCAAAAGATAAACAAATAGTCGTCTACAGAATAATCCAGGAGCTGGTAAATAATGCGGTGAAACATGCTCAGGCTTCACAGATTATAGTGCAACTGTCGCAACACAATGATCATATCCTGATCACTGTGGAAGATAATGGAAAGGGCTTTGATCCGCATCTTGCAGATGGAAAAAAATCAGCCGGAATACACAATGTACAGTCTCGCCTCGAATTTTTAAGCGGGAAGATGCATATTTATTCCCGTACCGGAAAAGGTACAAGTATAGAAATAGAGTTTCCGATAAATAATAATCCTTATTATGGTTAATATAGTAATTACTGATGATCATCCGATGATGCTGGAAGGTTTAAAAAATATTCTAGAGGCAGAACCCGATTTTAAAATTTTGGATTGCTTTACAGATGGTAAATCAACACTAGAACGGATTAAACGGATTAATCCTGATATATTATTGCTTGATATTAATCTTCCTGATACGAATAGTATAGAGTTAGTCGCCTTATTTAAGAAACGCTGTCCACATATGAAGATTGTTGCTATCAGTGTTCATAATGAATACGCTGTCATTAATAGTATGATCACACAAGGTGCGGACGGATATATCCAAAAGAATGCTTTAGGACCGGAGATTATAGCAGGTATTCGGAGCGTGTGTCAGGGTGAACTTTTTTTGTGCGCGAAGACTAAGTTAAAAATGAGTAAGAAAGACAATATTGGTCTTCAAAATGTACCTAAGCTCACGCGCAGAGAGAAGGAAATATTAATGGAAGCAATCAAGGGATCAACTACCGTTCAAATCGCCGAAACTTTATTTATCAGTCATCATACAGTTGAAAGTCATAGAAAGAATCTCATCGAAAAATTTGAGGTGAAAAGCATAGCATCTGTCATCAAACTTGCACTTGAATATGGTATTCTTCGTGACTAATGGTCAAAAAACCACTACATTCAGGGATTTGCTGAAATTTTTTCATCCTTTAAATTTGTTTATCCTTCAGAAGAGGTTTTAACAAATTATCAACACAAAAAATAAAAAGAGATGAAAAAAGTGATTTCAGGAAGTGCTGCTTTAATTATGTTCTGCACACTTTTAAGTTGTGGCCAAAAGAAAGATGCAGTTGCCTATAACAATGAACTGATGACGATTATCAACAGTGAAGAGGTACATATTAGCGAAATGAACAGCGCAATGCAGTCAAAAAAATATGATGAAGCAGAAAAAGTAGCCCTAAAATGGGACCAAGCTGTAAAAGAAGACATTAAAAAGGTTGAAAAAATTGGCGATTTCAACGGTGATGACCATTTGCAGCAAGCCATTCTAAAAGGGTTGAAAGGCTATGGTAAAATTGTTTCAGAAGATTACCCAAAACTGATTAATATTAGAAAGAGTACTACCCAAGATCCGGTGGTAGAACAAGGATTATTGGACAATATTAATAAGGCATTTGAAGATATGGCAAATGGTGTCAATGTCGCTTCAGATAAATTTGAGAAAGATTACGCCAAAAAATAGATACACATAAGAATAAATAAAATAGCCGATGATGGAAATCACCGGCTATTTTCGTATAAGTGCGTTAAGTTTGAATGCATATGTTTATTAAGGACTACGTTATGACATGTGGCTTTTTATGTTAGTATCCAGTGAAACAGAACGAAGTGTTGATGAATATTTATAATTGTCGACTAACTGTCCTTGTTCATCTCTCTAATAATAACTGTAAAGATTATCGAAGTAATTCCATCAATAAGCATTGATTGATGAGCGTTTAGCGCAAGACTTTCTAATTATAAACAACTACTTATCGTTATTTAGTTGAAATATGTTAATTACGAATCAACTTAAACAGCCGATCAGAATAACTTTTAGAGAAAGAGCTTATCGACCAACTTTGCGTTTTAGGTTAACATGAGGGCATCCTCAAAGATGAAGGGGATCTATTTACGAATTTCAAAGAGAAGCTGAGGTTGAAGCCGAACTGGATAAAGTATTTTTTATGCTTAAAAATATGTATACGTTAAAGACTTTGCCAGGGATTATGAATTCCGCAGTATTTGAACGCTTCTTTCAGTTGGCCTCAACAAATTGCAGTTATATTTTGCTCAATTATTTTGTTTTCCTAAAAACGACTCAAGCTCTGCTACAATTCGTTTCGATTGAGTATGATGTAGATAATGAGAACCGGGCAATAAGATTAGTTTTCCCTTATCCACGCTGTTGGCTTGCTCTTGGTGCAGTTCTGTCCAGCCTTTGACAGCCGAGTTTTCGTCTGCAAATAATAAAACCGGCAAATCTTTCGGGAAAGCTAGTTTTTGTGCATCATTAAAACTATTATTCAATGATGTAGCTTCTCTGCCCAAAGTACTGTTTCCGGTCACTTTCATCGTAATCATGTGCTTTTGTTCAAAACGGTGTGCTTCTGATTCGTCTTTAGGTTTTTCGTCACCGAAAAACTTAAAAAATGCACGCATTACACCAGCTTTGGCTAAAAAATCCAAAGGTGCCGAATTATAACCCGGCCAAGGTTGTGTTGGCACGCTCGTATCAATACCTACAAAAGCGGTTGCTCTACCTGGATATTTATTGATGTATGCTAAGCTATAAAGCCCAGCAATTGAATGCCCCATTAGTATAAAACGATTTAGATTTAATTGCTTCACCACTTCGTGGATTTCTTCCGCCATATTATTCAAATTGCGTTCACGATTTGTTTCACTGCTCAATCCATAACCAAAAGGTTCAATCGTGATCACTGTATATTTTTTGTCTAATTCTCTGATTAATGGTTCAAAATCCAATCTTGGGCTTGCCGTTCCAAATCCGGTGAGTAATACAATCGTGTCTGCACCTTGTCCATCTATTGTCGTATTTATTGTACCGTCAAAAATTTTTATTTTTTGACCATAATCTTCAATTTTATCCGCTTCGCTGTTTAAATTGATTTGATGAATCACAAATGTCGCAAAGAGTAAAATAGCGATTATCAGTACAATTCCGATGATTGATTTCAAGAATATTTTTGATATTCTCTTGATGAGCGAAGGACGGTTTTTATCCATTTTTTTTAATTTCGTTATGATTTTACAGGATTACAGCTTCAATATTTAATCGCGTAGATATTCTTTCTAGCTAAGTATGATAAAAGGAATCTGATGTTTATCGACGGCATCAGATTCGATTGTCAGATTGCCTTTAAAGACACTTGAGCACATATATTTGTGGATTTTGACTACAATAGCGACAGAAGTTTTTAATTTTTGTTTCTCGATATTTCTATGCGCAAATCATCAGTCAAATGTCAACAACAAAACTGGGGTGGAATCAATATCGCCACATAATTTATATAAGGTCCCACATTGGTGCAGGAGACCTTTCTATTTTTACTGTACACTCATGTTATTCAAGAATATATTGATATTGGTTTATTAGGGTTGGAAGTGATGACAATAAAGGCAAAATCGCCACTTTATTCCAATTTATATTTTGGTATTTGATATAATAGAACTATTGCCCAAACCTGTAATACTGTCTGTACTATATTAATAATTCCTACAACTGGAGTTCGGGTTATAGTTAAAAGCATGAAGGGTATGTATATAATTCCCAAAATCATACATACTAATAAAATATATTTTGCACCATTACTTCCTTTGCTAATCATATAACCAATTCCAAACATGAACCCCAAAATAATAATTGCAACAAAAATGGAGAAGAATGAAAAAGGTAAGTCAGGAAATAATATCATATTTACAATCCCCAGTGTCGCTGATATGTAAATTAAGTTTGCCGCTTTTTTGTGATTTTCATGAATGATAATTTTATCTTCTTCAGACTTCTTTTCAATCATCAATGTAATTCTTTCCGTATCTTCAGGAGTAAAAATCCGACCACGTGATTTCAGAATTTCGTATGCAAATTGACTTGCTTGAGGTACAAATTTATTGTCCTCTTGAAGATAATACTCTAATTCTTTGTCAGTTTTAGCTTCTAAAACTTTTCTTTTTACACTCATTATTAGATTATTGCTATTATTTTTACCTTGTTCTATTCAATTCGTTGTTACCTTGGATTCCATCAATTGCCTCAAAAACTTCATTTTGACTTATTTCATCTGACCATCCTAAATATGTTAATTCTTTTCTCACTTCATGTTCATCTTTTCCTTTGATAATGAGATAATATGCAAATTCTGTCACTTCTTGTGGTACTCGCTTAATGAGATAATTGATTAAGAATCTTGTCAAAAATAAGAATCCAAATATGAACGTTAAAAATAGTTGAATTATCCAACTTATGATAAGTCCGATGCTTCCAATATTTAAGTCTTTTATGGTTAGTCCTTGTTGAAGTCTTATTTTCATAAATTCAAAAAAACCTATTTTTTCAAAATTGTTCTCGATTAGAATGATATAATACTCAAAAATTTGAGTACCTACAAAAATAATCAATGTGCACAAAATAAGTATATATTTTAATTTAGTTAAATTCGTGTAATTTCCAAGTTTAATACCTTGTTTTATTGAAAATGCTAAAGCAAGACCAACTAAGAATTCAAATAAAAAAATTATGTATCTACCTGTTATTGAAATCTTAGCCAATAGGAAGGCCAAAATGATAGAAATTAAAATACCGATTACAAATACAAATATAATAGTTGGCTTTTTTACATTCTTAGGCTTAGGTAGTTCTTTTGGGATAATGTAGTTGTCCCAGTTTTCTATAGATTCTTGTTCTTTTTCTAATTGTTTTAAATCTTCTCGATTATAATTTTTTTCAATATCTTGAAATACGAGCATAAATAAATGCACCCTTTTTGAATTTCGGCCATTATCCCACATTTCGCTTCCTAGAGATTCGCTTTTGACCGTTATACTCCCGTAGTTATAGGAGATAATTATAGATTCTGTGTATTGTGTTATTCCTAAACTTTTTACTTTTCGTTTGGCTTCGACAGCATGTTCATCAATGTAAATGATATCCCATTCAAGTTTTTCGAAGACTTGATTCGTAATAGCAAAAAATGCTTTTTCCGAAAGACATGTTTGAAAACCTGATTCATATTTGGGTGTAAATCCAAACTTATGTTTTTTGATTATCTGTCTTTCTAATTCTTTAAGTTCTGGCGTCATTATTTTGTTTCCTTTTTAGGAATACTTAAATTGTTTAATAATATAAGGAAGTCTTCTGCTGTTTTCTTTTTTGAACTTCGTATGGCGATTAAAGATAAATATTTTTAAGAAAACAACCACTTATTTTTTAATGAATTATGTCCAGATTATGTTGTCGATTTAGATATGAATCGTCATACAACTTATTTTAAATAGAAAAGGAATAATAATATTTGGGAGATATTTTTACTAGTAGTAGGAGCCATCTGTGGCTTTGTCACTGACAAGTGAGCGACAGTAGAATGACCCCATTTCAGACTCAACCACTTCACCTAAGCATTTCCTCCATTCACCGAGTTTTTAGTTGGTTTAGTCTAATTGCCATAGGGTAGGAACGATTTACACCCTACTTTTGAATCAACAATTAAGAACAATAAACTAACAATATAACATAAAGATATTATGAAAACTTTAGCAAAAACATTCGCAGCAGCAGCCTTGATTGCAGTATCAACATTTACGATAGCAGCAGGAAAACCAGTAGGAGACAACTCTAAAAAAGTGGTAGTGAATCTATCTACAGCAGATCTAGCGATTGATCATTACGTTGCGGTTATGACAGAGGGACAGTCGGCAGGAGTAGAGCAGTTGTTTACATCCGATTTTAAACAGAAGATACAGGCATCAGAAGATAAGACAAACAGCCGTTCAGAAGTAATTTCCTTCTTGAAAAAGCAAAAACGAGAGCTGTTGAACTGTAAAACAAGTACTACCATTGTTGAGCAATCCAGTGACTATAGGATTGCAAAAGTGACCCAACAATTTGAAGGGTTTACCAAGATCGATTTAATCACCTTGGTCAATGATGGTGGCAACTGGAAAGTATCTCAATCCATTAACTCGTATAAGTAAGGTTAATTCATATGTTTAGTAAAGGCCACATCGAGAGATGTGGCTTTGTTTGTTATTATCCAACAATAAAACAAAAAGATCAATACATGTTGATTTATTTTAAAATATTTAGAGCCTATTTAAATTTAATAGGCTCTAAATATCAATAGCGTAATAGTAAGGTATACATTGTATGAAAAAGATGTTAATTTCCCCTATATGTCGAATAACCAAAAGGAGATAGGGTAATAGGTACATGGTAATGTTCATTGTCAACAAGTTCAAAAACAACTTCTATAAACGGGTAGAACGATTTATTTCCAAGAGATTTGAAGTAGGAATTGGTATGAAATGTTAACTTATAAATGCCTGTATTATCTTTTCCGTCCTGTTTTAAAAAATCTTTTATTCTACCATTACTATCAGTATTTTTTTCCTCTACCATAGTCCAACTTTGATTCTTGTTCATTTTCGACAGTGTAATTTTAACGTTGGTAGCAGGTTTACCGGTCGTGATGTCTAAAATATGACTTGAAAGTTGAAACTTAGTTTCTTGAGCTAGACTCACTTGCACTATACCGATGAAGACTAAAACTATAAGAGTTATTTTTTTCATTTTGAATGATATTTAGTTATTTCTATTAAAATTGAGATTTTGTATTGCTTGTGCTGAAAGAAGGTGATTTTTATCACTCCAAATGATCCTCTAATGGTAGATCCCTATGGAACCAAAAAACTGAAAATTTAGTTTTTCGGGATAAATGGACTATCCGTTCTGTCATGCTTTACCCACACTAATTTAGACGTGTCATAACCAATTTCTGTCGCAGTATTTAGGAACTTCGTTTTAACCGCTTCGGGAATCTCTTTTGTTCTTGATAAAATCCATAGATAATTTAAGTTTTTACCTGCCACCAATGCATATTTATAATCATCATCCATTGAAACAACATTATATCCCGAGTAAAAAGGGCCAAAAAAACTAACTTTTAATGCTGCGATATCTTTTTCTCCTCTAAATTTTGCCAACCCCTCGGCTTTTTTCCATTCATTCTTTCTAAAATTATATCCACTGTTTAATACCTTTACATCTCCTTTTTCGTTTAAGCTGTACTGAGCCGAAACGTTGTCTAGATCTTTTTCAAAACGAAAATCAAAACGTGCTATTTCGTACCAAGTTCCTAAATATTTATTGACATCAAAATTTGCAACTGCCTTTGTGTTTTTTGGAATTGAAGCACAGGAATTAAAGAGTACAATTAATAGAGAAAAAATAAAGATTAAAGTTTTAGTATGCGTTTTCATTTTTTTTAAATTTTGTAAAAAAATAAATGACCAATAGAAACTGAGTATATCCGTACACAGCATCTTCGATCGGTATTGTTAGTATGCGTATACCCAAAAAATCATCGGGGTTGTAATTTACAATAGGAGATTCTAATCCAAAGCCAGTCAGCACACCATTGACCGGAAGAAAGCCAAGCATCAAAACACTGAATACTAAGGATGCTTTGCTAATCCAATCTTCTCGGGCAATAAAATGGAGATAAATTAAGGTTATGATTGTCGCTATTGCGGTCACTAAAGTATAGATCTTATCATGATGCCGCAAAGCGGTCACCGAACAAACAATAATGCTGACAAAAACAATTATATTATTAAAACCTGAAAGTCTGTCTAATTTGAAAAATTTATCAAAACAGAAATATGTAAAGGCACAAGAAAACGGAATACAAATAAAGAATAACCACTCTTCGATAGGTAAACCGGCAACGACAATTCCAAGCGTGTAATCGGTATTGAACCACCAAACACCTTTTGAGGTAAACCAGACATCCCAAGCAATGAAGGGAATAGCAACCACTATAGCAGCTTTAAAAAATGCTCCAAAATGTCGGATGAAAAGAATTCGTTTATCAAAAGAAGCGATCAGACAAATGATGACTGTAAAAAATAAAATCAAAGAATACGTATATGTTATCATTTTTTATCCGGATTAAAATACATTTGAAAATATTTGAAGGGCACATATAAAAAACCAAAACATTCACCATCGTGTTTCGTAGTATGCTTATGATGTTGTTTGTGCGCTCTACGGAGCGCTAGAAAATAAGCATTATGAGTTTTGGTCATGAATTTAATCCGCTGATGGATAAATATATCATGAATAAAAAAATAGGCCATACCGTACAGCATGATACCCAATCCAATATAAAATAGATAATTAAACTCTTTGAGGGAACCAAAGTACATTAAAATTATCGTGGGTATCGCGAATATCACAAAGAAGTAATCATTTTTTTCGAGCGGACCATCATTGCTGTGATCGTGATGGTCCTTATGTAAGCCCCATAAAAAGCCATGCATAATGTATTTATGGATAATCCAGGTGGCGCCCTCCATCAGTACAAAAACGATCATTGTTATTAAAAAGTTCATGCTATTATTTTAGGGTGTTAAACATTTTTTCGAGTACAGCATATCGGAAATCAAAAATATCAGCTAGTTTCTTTTTTACAAATATCCGATGAGCGATATTACCCAATATACCAAACGGCAATTCATAATCTACAGTATCTTTTATCAGTACCCCGTTGCTATTTGGGATAAATTCATGAAAATGGCTCCAATATTTATACGGACCTGTTTCTTGATAATCAGTAAAACTCCTATTAAACTCAACTTGACTGATTCTTGTTCTCCATTTTAACGGAATTTTGAACATGGGCGAAACAGTATAATCAATTATCATCCCTTCAAAAATATCTTGATGATCATCTTTAGATATTATCTTAAATCGCATATCTTCTGGAGTTATTTTCGACAGGTTAACCGGAGAAGAAAAAAAGTGCCAAGCAGTTTTAATATCGCAATTTAATTGTTGTTCTCTATATAATTGATGTCTCATCTTCTAGTTGTTTTAAGCTTATTTATGTTTTTTTCAAAATCTCTCCACTAATCTTTTTTCTGTTTCCTATTATAATATTGTCAAAAGGGGAGACTTGAGGCATTTCAGAAAACAAGGTGAAAGCAGGAATAGGGAAATAGTTTCAATCACAAATAAGCAGTTTTATACCTCACATAGCTTTTAAATGCTACATATGCTTTTTCAGAATTAGCAATTCGCACCCTGCTATTCAATATGTCTTCGGATGATTTTCTTTTGATTTTTTTAAATAAAGACAGATAATATTTATAAGCCAGATAAACACCAAACATAGCGGAATTCGGAAGTTTTTTTATTCCCAATAATGCTTCATTAAATTCTTCTTCAATTTCATTTTCAATCCTACTTTTTACATGATTATCAAACACCTCCATATCAATGTTTGGAAAATAAGTACGACCTAAAATATGATAATCATCTTTTAAATCCCTTAAAAAATTAATTTTCTGAAAGGCTGAGCCCAATTTCATCGCATAAGGTTTCAATTTTTCATAGTGCTCTCTATTACCATTTGTAAAAACCTGCAGACACATTAAGCCGACTACTTCTGCTGAGCCAAAAATATATTCTTTATAGCGATCAGAGTTATAATCTATTTTGTGAAGATCCATTTCCATACTATGTAAAAATTGGCCAATTAGTTTTCTATCAATTGAATATTGATGGACGACGTGTTGAAAAGATTGTAAAATCGGGTTGAGTGAAATTCCTTCCTCCAGTGCATTTTCTGTTTCTTCTTTTAATCTATTCAAAAGTTTCTCTTTATCGTATCCATGAAAACTATCTACAATTTCATCTGCTAACCGAACATATCCATATATGGCATAAATCGCATTGCGAATGGAAGGACTGAGCGCTAAAATGCCTAGCGAGAAACTTGTACTATATTTTTGCGTCGTGATTTTACTTACTGCGAAAGAAAGTTCGTCGAATAGTTGTTTCATATAGATTATTTTTTAGCGTTAATAATTTCATTAGATACAATTTTACCAGAAATGATAGATGGAGGTACTCCAGGACCGGGAACCGTTAATTGACCGGTATAGAATAAATTTTTAATTTTTTTGTTTCTTATTTTAGGTTTTAAAACAGCAGTTTGACCCAATGTATTTGCCAGTCCATACGCATTGCCATCATAGGCATTATAGTCTGAAATAAAATCTTGCACACAATAACTTCTTTTATATTCAATCATTGTCATGAGATCACTAATGCCCAGATGATTTTCCAGTCTTTTAAGCATGGCTACCAAATACTTTTCTCTTACAGCTTCTTCATCATTAATTCCAGTAGCTAAAGGCATCAGCAGAAATACATTCTCTTTACCTTCAGGTGCTACACCTTGGTCGGTTTTGGATGGACAGCACACATAGAATAGCGGTTTCTCCGGCCATTTTTTATCTTCATATATACAATCAATATGTTCGTCCAGGTCATGCTCAAAGAAAAGCGTATGATGCCTAAGATTAGGAAGAGTTTGGTTAATGCCCAAATAATAGATTAAGCTCGAAGGAGCAAATACTCTATTTTTCCAGTACTCTTCAGAATAATTTCGATCCACTTTATTGAGGAGCGTCTCCGTATGATGATAATCTGAAGAAGCAACTACCGTATCAAAATCTAGTTTATTTCCATTGACAGTTAGAGAAATAACGCTTCCATTTTCAGTATTTATACTTTCAACAATTTTACTGAAATGAAAAATTGCACCTTGTTTTTCCGCAACATGCTTCATCGCTAATACCAATTGATAAAAACCACCTACTGGATAATGTGTCCCAAGAGCATACCCGCCATAATTCATCAAACTATATAAAGCAGGAATATTTTTTGGTGAAGCACCCAGAAATATGACCGGAAATTCCATCAAAGTCCTTAGCTTTTCGTTCTTAAAATATTTGGCGACGTAGTTTCTGAAATTTGATAGCAGATCTAATTTTAAGGCGCTTCGGGCTATTTTAGGAGAGATGAATTCTGCCCAGTTGTGGCAAGGCTTATTAACAAAATCCTGCATACCCACCTCATATTTAAATTTGGCAGATTTCATAAATTTTTCTAATTGCGATCCGGCACCTTCTTCGATTTTTTCAAACAAGATTTTTAATTCATCTAAATTTTCAGGTACAGCAATTTTATCATCGGCGAAGATCATTTCGAACTGTGGATTCAATGAAATTAACTCAAAAAAATCAGAAGTTTTAGATCCGAAATCAGTAAAAAAATTATCGATAATATCAGGCATCCAATACCAACTCGGTCCCATATCAAAAACATACCCTTCTTCCGTTTTAAATTGCCTAGCCCTTCCTCCGGGTTGGTCATGTTTTTCAAAAACATGAACTTCATTTCCTGCTTTTGCCAAATAGGCAGCAGCAGACAGACCCGAAAAGCCAGAACCGATAACAGCTATCTTTTTCCCCATTATTTTTTTTCTTTTAAAACTTCAGTCAATAAATATTCAGATTCAATATTTCTATCGTAGATCGGCATATGAAATTCATTGAGCTTATTCAGTAACCTTATTAATTCCATTTTTTCGTTATCCGTTAAATTACCTGTCACCATCTCGCTAGCTTGTCTTATCTTTTCCATTTGCCGTTCTAAAACCGTTAAGCCTTTATCATTTATTTTTAAAAATTTACTTCTTTTATCAACGTCAGAATTTGTTTGATCTACCCAACCTTTTGTAATCAATCGGTTTATTATTTGCATGCCTGCAGGTTTATCATGTACATTTCTTTTTATTAAATCCATTTTGATCATTTCTCCAAAATCTTTCAAGATAATGAGATAGATAAAATCTTCTTGAGTAGAAAATTAGGATCCAAATATGGCGGATTTCGAATAACTCTTAGCGTACCTACTTAAATGTACAATCAACGTATTAATTACACTAGCTGCACTACGTCCATTTTCTTTTCCTTCCCAATAGGGGTCAATTTGCTTATTGGCATGCCTACAGTTAAGAGCAATCCAATTCTTAAAGTCTTCAATATTAGATTGGTACTTTATGTGTAAAGCGTTCTCTAGCTCAAATTGTTCTAGAAGTTTTAAAACATTTTTTACCATATCGTATTTCATATCTATATTTAAAGTATATAAATGTACTAATATTTATTTAACAAAGTATAAAAGTATACTTATATTTTATTGAAAATATTTTAAAATTCACATCTATAGCTTTATCTCACATATCGAGAAATAATCTTCATTGCTGTAACCATTAGTAAATAAGGTATGTATGGGTTTTCGACAATGTTTGTAAGGAATAGTCATATTGATTTTTAGGAGACTGTGAAGAGTTATTACATCATCTTGTTTCGTAACGAAAGTCTCTTGCTGACAAAAGCAATAAACTCTTCCAATAAAACATTTCTCCAATTCCAAATCATTCCTTCTTCAATGAATGAAAGGTAGTTTTCTGCATTTTGATACTCTAATAATATCTGTTTTTTAGGATAAACTTTTCTTTTAGTCATAAAAAGAAGAAAAGGTATCCAAAAATTTTTTAGATAATTTATAAGAAACTTGGTAAACTAAAGATATTGGAAGTTTCTTCTTTTAATTTCACCCACTCATAATGTATTTTTTTAGGAGTATGTAAAGAAAGAAATCGCTATTTTTAATAAATGATAGCTTATATTTTCCAAACCCAAACCTTTCAAAAAAAATATAAAAGACGGTGCAATGATTTTTTTCTTAGATATAGAAGGAGTATTGGTTCATGCTAATCCACATCAAATAGTGGAATTGGAAGATGATGGCTTTTATAAGTTTAATCCACAAGCTATTCAGATTCTAAAATCTATCATTTACAAAACAAAGGACAAAGTCATTCTTTCCACATCACATCGTTTTAAATATAATATTCAAGAATGGAAAGTCATTTTTGAAAGGAGAGGATTGGAGATTCGAAATCTATCCATTTTAGATGATAAAAAATATTTATCAAATCATCGACATACTCGTAAAGAGGAAATTTTAGAATGGATACAATCGAATAATTTAGACTATAAAGATGTTGTCATTATAAATGATGATAAGTCACTGAATGATTTACCTACATATCTAAAAAATCGTTTAATCTTGACAAATTCTTATACAGGTTTAAATGATATTATTTTAACACAGGCTTACCTGTTAAATCGCCTATAAAATTTTAGTACATATGAAGATTGGTAGAACATTATTTTGGTTTAAAGATGGAGATGAACAACTTAACAAACTTACAGATGATTTTTTTGGTTTAGGGTTTTTATTAAACAGACTTCTAAACGAAAAGTATGACGGAAAAAAAATTAAATTTATTAATATAGATTTTTTTACAGAAAATACTTTTAAACTTTATCCAATTCTTCTTAAAGAAGCTCCCTATTGTTACAATGGACATTTAAGATACTACGGGGTATTTGATTTTCATTTATTTGAAAGTTTTAGTTATGAGGAACGGTATAATTTTGTGTGGGAAAAAGCGCATAAATATTTGATTGAAGTAGCTAAGAATAATAAAAATCCAAAATTAATAGAAGCTGTCAATTATGCTTACAAAAAAGGATTAGAATTAGAATTGAATCCTGATTTTAGAGTGATTGATGTCTTCATCCCAATAGATGGAAAAGAAGTGAGAGCTTCTATTTGGATTTTATTTCAAAAGGATGGAATGGCTTCAAAATTCACGTTACAAAGTTCTGAAAACTTAATTTTTGAACAGGTGTTAGATAAAACGGAGAAAGGAGTGGAAATTTTCCTTGAGATGTATAAATCCATTGCGATTGAGAACGGTAATATTGTGATTAAAGGTCGTAAAGACATTGCATCTTTACCAGTAAAGATACCATTATCAAAAATAATTATTTAACAACAGGATAGGTATCAATTATTAATTTTAGGTATTATAATAAGATTTTTGAAAGAGTTAGGAAATTTTAAGTTCATTAATCATTATATCTTTCCTTATATGTTTTGTAAGAAATTCATCTTTTTACTCGCGTTAACAGGTTTTGTAGCATTAGGTTTTATCTCATGTAATACTAAAAATCGTGGCGAATGGGAAGTTTCCGCCACGAGTCGTGATACCATGCTTAATGCAGAAACCAATGTAAGTGATGCTAGCACTTTGATTCTTGAAATTGAGGGGCATACAGACGACTCAGTAAAAGTACATGGAATCTCAATCGCTGGCGGAGATATTAAAAAGGAACTGAAAGTTGATTGGTACAATCCAAAAGTTGCAGTTCAGTTTCAGGCTTATCTAGCAAAAAAGGGAAGTCTAAAGATCAAATACTATGTGCCTACAAACTACTAGTTCACAATACCTTGTTATCTGCTGTTTTGATTGTTATTCATCACTTGGTTTGGGCATATCGTCATACGGATATTCATAACCGTAATCGTCTTCCCATTCCTTTTTAACAATGTCACCATAAATTACTTGGCGAACTTCATAGTCCTTCTTGTCCATTGTTCCAACGAAAATTCTTTGATGTTCTGGAACTGCTTCATAGGCATATTTTAATTCATCTCGTAATTTTTTTGTTGGATTTTGTTTGTATTCGTCAAATATTCTTGCACATTTATTAATACTATTTTCTCTGCCGTTCAGTTCATTGAACTTGTCAGTCAACTCTTTCATTTTTGATTTAATGTCAACCCCACTTCCCGAAACAACCTTAAAAGAACCTAAATTCAAAACTGTAACGATTTCTCCAATGTTCAAATCTGTTGTTAGTGTGTCATTTTCAATCAGCTTATCTAAATCTTCAAATTTGTAGATTTTCTTTTTTGGTAAATTCGTTATCTCGATGTTGCCACTCCTGTAGATAGATAATTCTGCCAAATAAGTTTTATTATCTTCATTTCTGTAAAAGAAATGAAATTTTTCGCCATTAATCCTTTTAGAAAAGAAGGATTTTGGCTCGTCAAAATAATAAGGTTGTGGTGTAGGTAAAATATGTTTTGCAACCTTTACTTTACCTACCATTTTGGAACTATCGCCGTGATAATTATGTAAATTTTCAAGTTTCGGATTAAGTTGTTTTACTAGTGAATAAACATAATTATACAGGGTTTCTTTTGTATGTTTCCACTCACCTTGTTCAATATTCCAATGACCTAAACTGAAAATAGAAATTGCTTCTCCGTCAGGAATAGAAGTGACGACCCAACCTTCATTTAACTTGTCTTTGAACAAAGATAAATCAACCATTTCCCAACAAGAAATTAGTCCATCACTATACACTTGCAAGTCAGTAAAATGATATTGCATATTGTGTATAATTCCTGGAATAGAAAATCCTTCAATAACTTCTGTTCTTGTTATCATTGTCAAATCGGCTGGTACTGTCTTGCTGGACTTGAATATTTTTTCAAATAGTTTCATTTGTTTTAGGGTGTCGTTTTAAAATAGCACATAACGTTTTTCAGCTTGCCGAAGTGGCGGAAATCAAAGCATAAAAATTGAACTTTAATTTCGCACTAAACCCACCATTTTGCCAAACTGATGTTAGCCGGTAGTTTTATTCAATTCTATCTGTGTTGTATTTCTGTTTAAAATCTCTTATACATTTCTTCTTATCCACATTGTTAAATTTAAGATTATCTTTATTGAGAAATTTATGTTTCAATTCGTTACGTTTTCTAGTTTTTTCATATTCAAGTTCTTTGTCGTAGATTTTGTCTGAACCAAAGTAAATTCTGTCTTCGTGAAAATAAAAAAGTCCCCAATTTAGTGTTTCGTCAAATATTATTAAGTCGTCGGCAAAAAAAAGTCCTTTCCAATATTTAATTACCATCTTCCAAGTCAGTGTTACAGATTGTCCACTTCTATCGCTGTGAATAAATACAAACTTGTTGAAGGGAATAGGTTTCGAATAAAGCCATTTTTTAATTTCGTGTTCACAGTTTTCTGTTACTTCAAATTCTTCAATTGTTTTAAAGTATTTTTCATTAAATGGTTTCCATAATGGGCCTGTAATCATTTTCGAGCTGTTGATATAGTTTTCTACAAACTCGCTTGCTCCGCTATTCAGAAAGAAGATTTGGTCTTTGTGTTCCTGCGGTATATTACTGGCTTCTTCTGGCGACCACAAGAAACTCCAAGCATCTGGGAACTCAGTTGAATTAGTTTTGATGTTTTCAAAATTTATCATTCTTGTTTCGCTGTGGTATTATCTAAAATTACAGCTCATATTATGTTTAACGAAACTAATATAATAAAAGATTCGCTAATCCCTATCTATATTCGAATTTCGTTAAACCGAACCACTACCACTTTAAATATTTAATTTTCATCATTTCCGTCCTTTAGATTTGCTATTATTAAAAAGCTCCGAATGGTTCATATTCCTGATTTTTTTAATTGGTTATAACCTTCTTGTTAAAAAGAAAAATAAAATAATTTTTACATGAGAGTAAATTTAATTAGTATCTTCCGGTAAAATAGCTACGGATTTTCCCACTATCTGACGTTATTGATCAGTTTTATAAAAAAATAAAAACATGCCATTTAAGATTATTTTTCCTGCTCCGTATCAAGTAACAGATATTTATGATGATAATCTTGATATAAATATTGTTTTAAGTAACGGTGATGTTTATTTTGGCACGTTGTTTACATTAAAAAATATTAGAAAGCTTATGATCAACATTAGTAAGGTATACTTTTGGTCAGCAGATATGCTTATTGTAGAAGATTTATCTTATCAAAGTATTCATAAAATCATAGAAACAGTGTTAAACGATGGTTATTTTGAATTGGTATTTTCCAAAATCGGAACTATAGAAACTGTTTATTCCCACCGTGAATGGAAGGAGTATGCTGATATTAACAAAATAAGTTAAATATAGAATGATTCCCATATTATTCCCATTTAAGCAAGTAGGTCTTAAGATATTGTGTTCATCTCTAGTTAGTTCAAATATGAAGTCCGAAGGAAAATGTTTTAAGTTTCTGCTTACTTGCCTTTTTAATTGTACTTTGAACTGAGAGATTGCTTTAGCATATATTCGACAAATCTGATTGGAATTGATTAGTTTTGGGTATAGTACGTTCGGGTAATATTACAGATTTAGCTCCTTTAAATTTCCCATTTCTTTAAAGCGTTTATCATTAACATATAAAAGTGATTATGCCAGTTATGAAAATATAGTAATTCAAAAGCAAGTAATTCAAGTTTAGGGTGATTCTGACATTACTTCAATAAATCTTGAACGTATTTAATAAACCTATAAGTTTATCAAGTTTTTAGAAATCATTAAAATCTCGACAATGAAAAAAAAAATTATAATTTCTCTAATTATTCTTGTTTCGATCTCTTTTTTCGTTTTTGAGATGAAGTATGATACAACGATATATTTGGGAATGGCCTCTCCAACTGCTGATGGGCAAAGTATTGATGTAGAGGTTGTAATAGATGGAGAATTGATTAAAAAGGATAGCATTAACAATAATCCATATAAATTTAATATGATAAAAAGGAAATTGGGTATTGGTTTTCGAAAAGTAGAGATTATATCAATAAAAGCTAATGTATACAGTAAAGAGACTTTATTAATATTCCCTAATCAGTTTATTCTTATGGAATTTCTTCCTGCATGTGAGATGAACAAAGAAATTATCTATCCGCCACGATTTCATATAGCGAATGGATTTAATCCATTTTATTATGAGTAGATAGTGATAATTTGTGTGTATTTAGAGCAGGTAGATGTAAAATAGAAAAAAGTGAGATATTCTCAGAATTTCAAACATACACTTATGGATAAGTTCATTTATAAATGCTCCAGCACTCGCGTAAATGCAACTAAAAAACGAGCTGATAAATCGAAGATTTTAGATAATTTTAAAATATGAAGTTTAGTATCAGTTTAACTACAGATAATAGGTCACAGGCTAAATCGGGTTTGATTATTGACCTTTCTGATAAATTAGCAATATTTTTTGCAGATAGAATTTATGGGGATAGTATACAACATTATATTATTGGATTCACTTGTGTTTGCACACCAGAAGGTATTAAAAATTTATTCGTAAAGAAAAAACCTGTTTATGTTTTTGATAAAATAAGTACGAATAGATTTACAGGAGAAAAAATTAGAATGTTTATTAATAACATTGATCAATGATGGTGGCAACTTGGAAAGTATCCCAATCCATCAACTCGTATAATTAAAGTTAGCATACATATGTTTAGTAAAAGCCACATCGAGCGATGTGGCTTTGTTTGTTATTATCCTCAGCTATGTGTATAGTCTCCAGTGTGTTCGACGTTGAGGACAATATGTTTCTACACTCTTGTTAATCATTGTGTTGCTCTAACCATTTTATAATTGATTGCGTAGTTTCCTCTGGCTTTTCTTGCTGTATCCAATGACCACAATCCAGACTAACAACATCCAGATTAGAAACAATATTTTTTAGGTTTTCAGACTTTGGAATCGTGTCCTGCTCACCATATATCATAAGAGTCGGCTGATGAATGATTGGCGTTACGTCCGCCATTAAGTGCCAGTTTCTATCCATGTTTCTATACCAATTTATACCTCCTGTAAATCCTGAAGATTCAAAGGCAGAAACGAACACCGCGATTTCATTGTCGCTCATCAAGGGTTCGCCAAGCGGTTTTTCCGCCCTTGCAAGATTAATCATCAGCATTCCTGGTTCAAGAGGTGTGGGAGCTGAGTTTTTGCGGAATATGTTACGAAGGAACTGAGCAGTGTTTTCATTCATAATCGCATCTGCTACTCCAGGTTGTCTGTTGAAATGAACAAAATAGAAGTCTGCTCCAAATATTGCTTCCATCAACTCAATCCATGGTTTTTCACCACGATCTTGATAAGGCAAAGCCAAGTTGATGATTTTATTTACCCGATCAGGATGCAATAGTGCTAGATTCCAAACCACATTTGAACCCCAGTCATGACCCACAAATGTAGCATCCTTATATCCATAATGGTCGAGCAGGGCAATAAGGTCACCAGTCAAATGTTCAATATCATAATCCGTCACTTCGGTCGGACTTGAAGAATTACCATAGCCACGTTGATTTGGGACAATTACATGGCAGCCAGCTGCGACAAGAGCCGGTATCTGATAACGCCATGAAAATGCATGCTCTGGAAATCCGTGGCAGAGAACGATAGGTTTCTCAGAATTTTGCTGACCTGCTTCAAATACTTCCAGAACTACTCCATTAACAGAGATCATTTTAGGTTCTGGAAATTCGATTGCATTAGATCCAGTATTGATTACGTTTGTCATTCCTATATCTTTTAAATATTAATTAATGACGCAAATCTATAAGGGAGAAGTGACAGCCTTATGTCAGGAGTCTAAAATAAATGAGAGGTGTCAAAATACGCTTGTAGGATCATTTTTAAAGTCCAAATTTGTATATAATTATATTTTTACTATAGTAGCTTTATTATAAGTCGTTTATTAAGAGTAAATCTTCCAGCAATGTTGATGATCTGCTATGGAAGTCTATTTTAGAGCAGACTTTTGAACATTTTTCTTTGCAACGCTGGCAATTATATTGACGTAATTTATTTAATAATTAGCGGTCTAATAGGTTGTCCAACAATGCTTAATACGCCATCAGATGAAATTGCTAAATCATTAATGTATGATGTCCTTGGAGCGACACTTGTGGAGCTGGCATGAGCATGGTATATATATTTATATCCGCCATCTGCACTTATAAATGGAGCTCCATGACCTGTACCCAGCAATCCCGATGCTGAGGGATGATCTCTTCTTAGGATGGGGTTGCCACTATATTTCTTCCAAGGACCTTTGGGTGAACTGGCTGTTGCATAGCCTACGGCGTAATCCTGGCTTTCAAAATGATTGGCAGAGTAAATGAGATAGTACGTGTTGCCTCGTTTTAAGATTGACGGCCCTTCTACGACTGTAGCTTGTTTCTTCTCCCATGGTTCACTTGTACTTATGCATTTTGTGAGCGTTTCTGCTTTTATACTTTGTAAATCATTATTCATCTCGGCCATCCAAATGACATTTCCATCCGTAAATCGGACATAAAATAGATATGGAGTCCCGTCCTCGTCGATAAAAAGAGAAGTGTCAATTCCTTTTTCATTTGGAATAATAGGTTTTTTTTCTTCTTGAATAAAAGGTCCTTCTGGACTTGAGGAAGAAGCAACACAAATATGTTCATCAACAGAATAGAACATGTAAAACTTTTTGTGAGCGGTTACATAATATACTTCTGGTGCCCAGAACCATCGTGTTCCCCAAGAGTCTTGAGGGGAAAGTGCTAAATTTTCATGACGCCTCCAATGCTTTAGATCATCGGAAATATAAACTTCAAATCCATTTATGCGGGTGCCATATGCATAGTATTTGCCATTATGGAATAATACGTAAGGGTCTGCAATAGGTAGCTCGTTTTCGATAATTTTAACAGACTTATTATCATTTGCATTACAATATAAAGACAGTATAAAAAATAAACTGATAATCGTTATTAAACGATAAGGAATGCTTGTCATAATTTTCATTTTTTTGAATTCAAATCTTATGAAGAATTAGCCATAAATTCAAATACCGATGAATCTGTTGAGCATTTTGCTCATGCATGATACAAATTGGAATAATTTTGAATAAAATGGGCAATGTTATGTAAACTTTAATTTACATTTTTACGTGATATAGATTTGTAATTGGGCTTCAATACAATTATAAACAAAAAAAATAAAATTTATAAATAAAAAAGAGAAATTACAGAGCCTGAGGTAGATGTGAAAGGCCAAATTGTAAACGGATGTGAAATGAAAACAGCGCTTTAAGTTTTTAATTTATTCTATTGGATTATTATCAACGGCATAATCCTGTGGAATATTTGTGTCTAGATGTATTATAAACGAGCAGGTGTATCAAAAACGAAAAAACATAAACCTGGTATTTGAACTCATTTTGGTAGATTCTACAGTTATAAGAAATAAACAAACTGGCTATTTCCATAGAACTGAAGACAAGTGGGGAGATGATAATGGGAATCCATTGATGCTTATAATACTACCGGGCGATCTGGTTCATTCGGCGGAGGTGGGGCAATGTATTTAAAAATTAATTGAAATATGATGACTAAAAATTTATGTTTATCCTTATTGATTGGTTGCTGGCTTTTGTTATTCTCCACCTCAAAAGCCCAATCAAATAATCCACTTGATGTTGCTTTTGGTGATCCATTTGTACTTTACGATCAAGAAACAGATGCCTATTATATGTATGGTACTGGTGGAGTAGAGAATGGTTTTGTAGCGTATTCTTCTAAGGATTTGAAACAATGGGAGAATAGGGGTACAGTGTATACCGCTCAGCAAGATAAAAGCTGGGGGACGAAAGATTTTTGGGCCCCGGAAGTATATAAGCGTGGAGGAAAATACTATATGTTTTATAGTGCACATTGGAAAGAAAATCCGAATGATGAATTAGAAAATTATCGCATTGGTATCGCAACCTCAACCAAGCCTACAGGCCCATTTATAGATTTGACAGGTCGTCCGTTATTTGACCCCGGATATCCCATTATTGACGGTAACGTGTACTTTGCTGAAGATGGGCGTTTGTATCTTTACTATTCACGATGCTGTTATAAAAATCCAGTTCAGTCTGAGATTGCAGCTTGGGCAAAGCAACAGGGGATGTTTGATGAAATAGAAGAAAGCTGGATATATGGAGTAGAGCTAGCTTCAGATTTTTCACATGTAATTGGAGAGCCAACATTATTATTACGGCCTCCTGTATCAAGGGATGATAAACAATCTGAGTGGGAGAGTAGGTCTGTGACTTCAGGTGAAGTGAATAGAAGATGGACAGAAGGATCCTATCTCTTTAAGCATAACAATCTCTATTATATGATGTACTCCGCAAATCATTTCGGAGGAGAAAATTATGCTGTTGGCTATGCAACAGCCTCCAATCCACTAGGCCCATTCGAAAAGTCTGCAACAAACCCTATATTACAAAAAAATATATCCAATGGAGGTATTGTTTCAGGAACGGGGCACAACAGTCTTTTGAAAGATAAAGAAGGTAAAGTATGGTGTGTATATCATGCCCGCACGACCAAAACAGGCAGTCAGCGCTTAGTATTCTTAGATGAACTGAAAATTTTACCTAACGGTCAGCTTATAGTGGACGGTCCAACTGTTAAACCTTAATAAAGCTGATGTTTTTAGTTTATTGTATTTCCACTTTGATGAGATCAGGAATACCTTATAATAAATTAAACTTCATTGTGTTGGTTCTGGAGGAGAAGTCTTTCTGGTAGAGTTGAAGTTACAGAATCAAGATTTCTTTTTTGATCGAGCAGTTAGCTACACCTCTCGTACCATTAGTCGTTTAGCTAAAAAAGGTAAGGAAGGTAATGATTATGAGTTACCGCCCATTTATTTTGTTGCAGTATTAGGTTTCCGTCTAGATATTTCAAATTGAGAAAAACACTATTACAATGGTAAAATTATAGATGAGTTAGATCAGGAAGTACTGTATCCAAAGTTGAGCTACAGGCTACTCTTATTGCCTAATTTTAATAAATCTAAGACCGAGTTACCTACAATTATGGATCAGTGGATGTATTTTATGAAGCACTTAGATGAGATTGAAAAACTCCCTAACTATTTGGATAAAAGAATATTCTCTCGTATGTTTCATCCAAGAGTTTGTTTTTAAAGGTGGATGAGATAACTCAAAAATTCTATTATTATTTGAATTTTTGCTAAGTTTGAAATAGGAGAATTGGTAAAACTAACGCCTGAGGAACAGATGTCATACATATCCAGCATAGATCGTAAGCGAGATTATATCAACACGTCGGCATACGCAAAAAAAGAAGGCCAAAAGGAAGGTCAGAAACATGCTGAGGCCAAAGCTTATGCAGAGAAACTCGCTTCAGCGCGCAAAATGCTAAGTAAAGGTATCGACGAAGAAGATATATGTGATGTTTTAGGTCTTTCCAAAGAAGAGATCGAAAAACTGAAATAGAACATCGTTCTAAAATATATAGAACCGTTTGGGTGACCAAGCGGTTTTTTTTGTGCCTTTGTTAGACATTTCTAGTATATATTTATGAAGTGAAAACTATCCGCAGTTTGATAATATCAAACACAATCGAAGTCGAAAGATTGCTGTTTCTTGTCAACATCCATGCGTCTTAAGTTTCTAAAAGCTTATTTTCATATAAAAGGATAGTGGCATCCGGAGAATATCGTTATCTTTATAAGATATCTCTTTTCAATTCATAATCCGCCTTTGCGCTAGGATAACAAAGGTTATATCCATTAATCGACAAACGGCTTACAGTCTTGCGAAGTAATCATACATACATGAAAATACCAGATAAGAATAATATATATCCAATTAAAAATTATAACAGACTCTGTTTTCTGAAAAACATAATTACCAATCCAAACATCATTGTGGGAGATTATACCTATTATGACGATTTTGAAGATGTTGGTAATTTTGAGAAGAATGTCAAATATCACTTTGATTTTTTGGGAGATCGATTGATAATTGGGAAGTTCTGTATGATAGCTTCCGGTGTTCAGTTTATAATGAATGGAGCAAATCATAAGATGGATGGTATTACAGCTTATCCATTTAATATATTTGGTGGTGCATGGCAGAAAGTGGAGCCAAAATTGACAGAGCTACCTTATAAGGGTGATACCGTCATCGGAAATGATGTTTGGATTGGAACCAATGTAACAGTTTTACCGGGTATAAAAATAGGTGACGGTGCTATTATAGCCGCAAATTCTATCGTTACGCGCGATGTAGAACCCTATTCGATTGTAGGGGGCAATCCTATAAAACTCATTAAAATGAGATTCTCCAAGGAGAAGATACAGGAACTTTTAACTTTGAAATGGTGGGATTGGGACATCGATAAGATAACCGAAAATCTGGAATACCTTACTAAAAGGGTAGAAGAATAAAAAAGAACTCTGACCTGCTTCCTATGGATTGGATTACCTGTGATACAGTCAATATAAATAATAATAGAAAAAATGGAAAGAAAGAACCAGATATTAGTAAATAGTTTTTTAATTGGGATTTCTCTCATTTTATCTAACTGTAATGGGAGCATTGAATCAAAAATAAATAGCAGAACAAAAATTGATTTGAAAAAAGATACAGTTAGTGTAAAACCAGACTTAATCGTCAATGGCTTAAGACTGTTAGATGAAACCTCACTACATAATTTAACAAGAAAAGAGGTTCATATAAAAGAATATATTAGAGCCCATCCGTCAGTAATATTTCTAAATGAAGAAAATACACAATATCTCATTGCAAGCCAATATGAGGGTGATATAGCTAATTATTTTAGTCTTTTTGAGTTAGGGTACTTACAAGATGAAACATCATTTGATACTATTGGAATCAAAACGCAAATTAAAGATTTTGTAACCGAATCGGGTTTGAAATTGGGAATAAGTTTTAATCAATTGATTGCTTTGAAAGGAAACGGGTACAAAGAGAGCACAGAAGGAGAAATTAAAGTTATTTCCTATACTATTGAAGATCCAAATAATTTTTTAATAAAAGAAACTGGACTTCCTTTGTATTTTATTCAAGTTTTCTTGAAAAATGATACAGTTTTCAGAATAGTATTCGGTTTCGAATATCCATAGATAGTAGGAATCAATAACCATATTGGTAACAGAGGAGGGAGAATCTATCTTTTCCAGACCCAAACCTTTCAAAAAAATATAAAAGACGATACAATGATTTTTTTCTTAGATATTGACGGAGTATTGGTTCATGCTAATCCACATCAAAAAGTGAAATTGGAAGATGATGGTTTTTATAAGTTTAATCCGCAAGCTATTCAGATTCTAAAGTCTGTTATCTATAAAACAAAGGATAAAGTCATTCTTTCCACATCACATCGTTTTAAATATAGTATTCAAGAATGGAAAGTCATTTTTAAAAGGAGAGGATTGGAGATCAAAAATCTTTCCATTTTAAATGATAAAGTATATTTTTCAAATCATCGATATACTCGAAAAGAGGAGATTTTAGGATGGATTCAATACAATAATTTAGACTATAAAGAAATTGTCATTATAGATGATGATAAGTCACTGAATGATTTACCTGCACATTTAAAGGATCGTTTAGTTTTGACAAATTCTTATACTGGTTTAAATGATGTAAATGATTTAAAACGAATTTTACAAAGAAGGTTGTCAAGTAAAATAAATTGAGAACTTACAGTTCTACACTATTAAATACGAGGCTGTGATGATTTCTAGAATATCTATATCGTTTTAAGAAAATCTGGACTAAATTATGAAAAAAAACCTTGTACTTATTTCTGTTGGTGTTACTATCATCGCGCACCTCCAATTACTACATGATGTGAATGGTAGAGTAAAATCCTAAAATGAAATAAAATTTGGAAGTAAATCGGGAAACTTTTATTTAAATGTAAAAGCGAACCTTTAAAAAATCGTAGAAGCAACTAATCAGTATAAAGAAGCTAATACAAATTATTTCAACAATAGGTTTAATAAAGTAATTAACAAAAATTAAATGGAAATGAATGATTTTACCACTGTAGTCTTCGTTCTGTTTATCAGTACTGTAATAGTATATGTACTGGTTTCGAGGACACAGCAGAAACGTAGGTTAGAAAAGATTGGACTAAGAACAGAAGGAATTATTGTCGATTTAGATTTTGATCGCTGGAGTAGAATCAGTGTTTACCATCCAGTAGTCAGATATCAAACTTTGGATAAAGAGAACGTCAGACGCAGATATTCTGTTGAAACTTACCCTTCATATTTTGAAATAGGAGAAAAGGTAATCGTAATTTATAATAAAGACGATACCGACGATTTCATTTTGAAGAAAATTCACTAGAATTCTCGCTTTCCAGTTATAATTTTGAAAACAGTAATAATAAAACATTATTTACTTTTGGCATTGAATCAGATGCCAGCATAATTTGGGTATACAAGTTGGAGCAATGTTTGTCAACGGCTATCGTTTGGTAAAGATTTTAGCATATGAAGCTGTTGTTTAATTATAATAATCAATAAAAAAATGAATAATACGTTAAATACAATTTGGGTTTTTCATGGTGAAGGAGGAAGGTTTTCAAGTGGCGTTTTTACTTCAATTGAAAAGGCAGAAATATGGATAAATAGACATAAATTATCAGGAGTATTAACAGAATATCCAGTTGATGAAGGAGTATACGACTGGGCATTATTTAATAGTTTTTTCGACGTGAAAAAAGAAGCTCAAATGAAGCCAAATTTTATCCAACAATTTACATGTGCAAGTCAAGATCATTATCATTATGAAAATGGAATGCAAATAGTCCTGTAACATTTTATTTAAATCTAAAAACCGGATTGAATGTTATGGCATCTCCTTCAGGGCATTTTATTAGCGAAGCCGCTTAAGTTCTGTGCAAATTCAAGGGATATTAACAAAAGGATTTTTATGGTAAATTATATAAAATTATTAGATAAAATAAATTTACAAAAATATATTTATCTTATTGATGTGTTTTTATCTAATGAAATTACAGTTTCATGTTTTTTGGAGTATTTTCTTCAAACTAGAAGAGAAGATAACTATTGGTTGACCTCATCTTTCGATGATGAAGTCAACAGTATTATGGATTCAATTTTTCTTGATATTGACGAATATAATCCAGAAGAATTGTATGCCCCTAATGATGGCTTTAATATTAACGAAGAAGAGTTACGGATAAGGTTAAGCAACAAAGTGTTTTTATTAAAAAACTTTAAATATTTGTTTTAATAATAATTGTTATAGGTTCTATACTTATATGATATGATCAGCAGGCGTTTATTTTTTACAGCCTTGTGTTAAAGCCTCTGTATATTCCTTTGTTATTGGTTTACCACCAAGTTTTTTACATTCATTGTAATACTTCCAAGCATTCTCACAGTCCTTTTTTACAAAGTAGCATACTGACATTTTAAAAATGGTATTTTGGTTTTTGGGATCAATAGAATAAGATTTTTTAAAGTTATTTATAGCCAGATTGAAATCTTTATCACCATGATTTTCCATAAATCTTGTCATATAAACTGTTGCCTTGTCGGTCAGAATGTTAGAACTGTTAGCATTTAATTTCAAACCTTCGTCGTACTGCTGCATTGCACTTTCAAAATCCTCGAATGAAAAATAAATAGCACCGAATCCCCAAAATACATCTGCATTTGTCGGGTCGAGAAGCCAGGCCTGATTAAACCTATACATGGCTGTTTTTAAGTCCTGCTTATATAAGTAATCAAAGCCCAGTTTAACCAAAAGATCAGAAGCTTTACGATTCGTTCCAGTTTCTTCTAAATACGCCTTTATAAGTTCCTGATCAATTGTTTTTTGCTCTTTAGTCTTTACAGCATTTCCATATTTAGGTAGAAGACGAATTTCAGTTTTTGCTTCTTTTGTCCAATTTGAATACGTTATTTGTTGTCCAAATATGAGAGTCGTAATAAGTAGAAGAATGCATGTTATGGTGTATTTCATAGTCGATAAGTAAGTTTTTGTTTTGCTCTATTGTGCAGTTATGATTTGCATCAATTCCTCATCGGTGTAGTTTCCTATTATACCGCATTTATTTTTCAAGTAATCTAAGATTGTAAGATCATCAAATCCGTGCGTTTGTTTTATACCTAGGCATATAGTCTTTAGATAGTCAGCACTAGGTTTAGTTTCCATTTGGTTATCACTTTCATCTGTTAAGGTGAATATTGGATAATTGTTCTGTTGTCCTATATATAATAGATTACCATACCAAGACCTTTCTTTAAATATATAAGAACCATTCTGTATAGCCTTATTAAAATCCATTTCAAGACCAGCTACCGTGTTCGTTTCCTGTTTAGCTATATCAATCAATTGACCCTTTGTTATCAGATAGATCCTTCCCATTGTTGATACAGTAGGACTAAAAGTCGTTCTGATAAAAGCAACACCACCATTATCCCAATTCTTAGAAGCTCTAGCAAAATAAAGCTCAGAGTTAATATACATGTCTTCACTTTCAGAAGGTATTGTTTTATTCAGACATCCGCCATATACCGTTTTTGCACCTGCCGGTTGTCCACCTTTTATGTAGCAAAGAAAACGCTCTTCCAAAAGGTTAGAACCATAGCACGCATACCAAACTTTATCCTGTAAATCATCCATTTCTTTAAATTGGTTATAATCTTCTTGTTAAATATATAAATAATAAAAGGTTTTCTTTTCTTCTTCAAGCAGACCTTTCCAGCATTGATAAAGTAATTATGGAGATTCCATTTATTCAAACAGTTTTTGAATCTTTTCTCTGTCATTATCAAGAATCCAGTCATTATATTTTTCATAGATAGACCTTAATGATTCTTTATCAGCTGATATCAGGTCAAGGCCTCTGTCGTCATACATATGAAAGATTAGTTTTTTGTCAATGTTGATAAAATAAATTTCTTTGTTTGCGAAAATTGAGCTGTTGTCTAGCCTAGGTTTTCTTGGAGGAAAATCGGTATTTCCAATTGCTGTTAGTATATTTTGATGATGTATTCGGTCGGCAGTCAGTTTAACAATAGCTATGTTTCTAACGTCAAATTTGTCACTTGGTTCATAGAGCTGTTTCTCTTTTGTATAACTAATCTCAGTCTGCTGCAGATTCTCGATTTGCTTAAATGTAAAGTTTAATAATCTTATTTTCTGTCGTTTATATTTATAGTCCATATAAACTAAAAATACTTTATCAGAACTGTCAAATACAGAATGAAAAATTGTTGAAGCACGTTTTGTTACCTCCTGAAAGTATTCGTTTGTACCGGTTTCCTCAGTTTGTAAGTCAAAGCGAAGTCCGAAATCCCACCTATAGAACAAAGGTGTTCCAAGCCTAAGCTGTTTGAAATTGGTTCTTAAAAATTGCTTATATTCTTTTAATATTGTTAACACATAATTGTTTTTAGTAGCTGAATGCATTCTTTAATTTAATATTGCTTGATTATAAAATAGAACTTTTCCATTTATAAAGTTTATTATTTTTTTAATCTACGCTTTCACCAAGTATATTCTTCTGTATATGGCATGTTTTTAAGATTTTCAAAATCGCTTATTTTACAGGGTATCCTATCTTTTAAGTTCAATTGCCAGACTGATGCCTCCTTGGACCATGGATCAATTAAAAATTCGATCAGATCATCATTCATAATGCGCATTTGGACTATATAACCTACCGTGTCCAATTTAGTTATTTTCTGATTATCCCAGATTAAAAGATATTGACCTCCGATTATACATACTTTGTTTACGATCAATCCACAATATGGATTTCCATACATATCGCCAATGCATTTAGCTATTTTTTCCCCTTTATTGACTAAAATTATTTCCTCATCAACATGGCCTAACGTATATTCTGGAGATTCATCTAATATTTTGAGATCATTTATCATATTGCTTTAGGTCTTTCAACTTTAATGACTAGGCATTAATATGCTCTAACCTTAAACGAATTTACTAATTACGATTTGAATTTCATTTTTCAATATGACTGAATGTTTCAAAAGAGTTTGGTTTCAATAGATTCTCTTTCTAATCTCAATACTTACTAAAATTAAAAAAGGATTCAACCACTTCACCTAGCCATTTCCACCATTCACCGAGTTTTTAGTTGGTTTAGTCTAATTGCCATAGGGAAGGAACGAATTACACCCTACTTTTGAATCAATAACTAAGAACAAAAAGCTAACAATATAACATAAAGACATTATGAAAACTTTAGCAAAAACATTCGCAGCAGCAGCCTTGATCGCAGTATCAACATTTACGATGGCAGAAGGCAAACCAGTAGGAGACAACTCCAAAAAAGCAGTGGTCAATCTATCTACAGCAGATCTCGCCATTGATCATTACATTGCGGTTATGACAGCAGGTCAATCGGCAGGAGTAGAGCAATTGTTTACATCAGATTTTAATCAAAAAGTACAGGCAGCAGAAGCTAAGATCAACAGCAGGTCAGAAGTAATTTCCTTCTTGAAAAAACAAAAAGGCGAGCAGTTGAACTGTAAAACCAGTACTACCATTGTTGAACAATCAGGTGACTATATGGTAGCAAAAGTAACACAACAATTTGAAGGGTTTACCAAGACCGATTTAATCACCTTGGTCAATGATGGTGGCAACTGGAAAGTATCCCAATCCATCAACACGTATAAGTAAGTTAAGTAAATTTCATATGTTTAGTCAAAGCCACGTCGAGAGATGTGGCTTTTTTTTTAATAAAAGTTTATTGAGTTATTGAAATCATAAGGTGTCAATTGGGTTCTTTAAGATATTGTGTTCATCTACAGTTAGTTGAGATAGGTAGTTCGAAGGAAAACATTCTAAGTTTCTGTTTACTTGCCTTTTTAATTGTGTTTTAGCTGAGAGTTTGCTTTAGCATATTATTCGACAAATCTGATTGGAATTCATTAGTTTTGGGTGTAGTAAGTTCGGGTAATATTACAGATTGAAAGTTTGATTTGACGATTTAGTTATAGTTTTCAAAAAAATGGTCACTAAAAATATTATATATTGATTATGATTATAAAGCGCCGTTCTCATAAAAAGAAACAGAGTGAACTAGAAGAAATTATAGGGTTTAGGATACATATCAGCGAATACGTATCGTATCCATATCTTTAATATTTTTCTCATTACGCACCTTTAGGCTTACCATATAAAGATCGTCCAAGTTACCGACAAATTTAATAGGAGACACAGTGATTGTCATAATATTAATGATATCGACAAAAACTGTGTTGGGATCGTCCTGAATTATCTTATCCTCGATCTGAAAAATAACCCGATCAGATTGCACATTCGTAAAATTTTTCCTAAGATCAGATAAAGTTATAAATTCTGGTTTATAATCAGCAGTTAATCCTATTATTATAGCTTGTTTCTCCTTACTTATTTCTACTGTCTTTATACTATCTTCTTTTAACGTTAGGGCGCTTTCACTGGAATACTGCTTGCCTAAAAGCTCTACTTTAGGGAAATTTCTATCTTTAAGATCTTTATAAATTACTTTCGGCACTTTGTCTGTAATACTATATTGATTGGTCGAATATTGGCCATAAGTTAAACTTAGCCCAAAGGATGAAAGAAGCGCGAATAAAAATGTTTTTTTCATTTTTGTTTATTATAGTACAGCTCTAAACTAATAAACACAGTGTGGACTTACAAATTAAATCTACTTTACAGGGCATTCCTACCTTTCCAATATAAGCAGTAGTCGTAGGCTCACCATCGCTCCCTCCAGTATAACCGCCTAATACATTTTCGATTGTTCACGAGATAATTGATTTAGTTTTTTGAATAAGGATTAATGAGAATATCATCGGCATCAACCATGCAAATAATATCTTTGTCTTCATAATGGTTTGAAATTAAATTGTCTAAAATGTTCTTCATTGCAAATCGACGAGTTATATTTTTCTTTAAGTGAATTTTAGTGTTTAATCTATCTTAAGTATGATAGTGATCCGTTGAAGCATCATCAATAAGAAAAAGTATAAAACTTTTATATGTTTATTTGTCTAATGAAACAGATAAGTCTACCCATAGATCACCAATTAAAACATTTCTTGTGCAAAAACAGGCTTACCACTTAATGTAAATCCTTGCACAGTGATAATATAGTCACCCTGTCGACTATTATTGTAAAACTCAAAGTAGTAATTTTGATTCGCATTCAAATTCACATTTGAATCCCAGAATAAACTTATTCGATCATCATAACTAGACAGATATATATCATCATTAGATTTATATTCTTTTTTCCAGTAGGGTATTTCTACTTTATATCCACCTACTTTTGTGTACTTGACTTTTCGTCCAATATTTACATTGCGACGATCGATACCTGTCGTATAAAACATAAATGCACCTTGCCCATTTCGTATAGGGTTATAAGGATATTTATCGTAAACCTTGATGTAGATTACCTCATTTATAGGAGGTGTTTCAATAGGTCTAAATCCATATGGGGAAATTTCAGCGTGTTTATTATTTAATAATTCATAATATCCATGATAACGTAATTTAATACCTTCCCTAGTTGCTACTTTTCGAATTAGAGTTCCAAGATCATTAATATCTGAAAAATATTCTTGTTCTTTAAAAGCATCAATATCCAAGATACTTTTATTATTTTTAAACCAATCTTTTGGATATTTTTCGTCTAATTCTTTTAATCTACCATCCTTTTTTTGTCTTGATATAACTATTTCGCGCAATCCGACTCTTCTCCTATTTGTATCCAAAACATATAATGGATCGTATAACCATTCTTTGTTGGTATAAGGATATGATGGCATAGATTTTCTGATATAATTTCGCTTTTGAAATGGAAAAAAATTATATTCAATATCAAATCGATCATACTTCATCTTTTCATACACGTGTGTTGCTCGAAATTCCAACGTATCGGTAAAACTCAAACCTTTGATATGAAAAAATCCATCGCGATCAAAAGGAATTGCTGAATAAATATATTTGGAGTCAGCAAAAGGCTTATATCCAAATGAAAAATTATATGTAATAAAAGGACTTTTAGACTTTTTAATGGATTTTTGTATAGCTTTTTCGTACTTCTCCATAAATTTTCCCCAATCCATATTAACACTAGATAATTTCCCATTTATTGTCAATAAACTATCTTGAAAATCAGTAGGAATATAGACTTTAGATTTACCCTTATTTCCAAGTTCAAACTCTGTTGGAGGAAAATACACATCTGAAACAGATACTGTTAAAAAAGCGGGTTCATCCAAACCCTCGATACGAAATTGATTTAAACGTTTCTCTGCAATGTTCCTTTTATCTGTTATAATTTTAGGTTTGACGACAGATATAGTTAACTCATTAGCTATATTCTTAGTATGCTCAACTTGGAGAGCACCTACTGAATCAGGCCTTGTATTATCATACAGTACAGGGATATTTTTTATATAATGACTTTCATCTTCTTTGTTATTTACATTTGTAAATATTGATGTATTAATCCATAACTGTTTATAAGAAGTAGGAATAGCATATTGTCCTGAAACCATCCCATACTCCATCAGATGCACGCTATTTTCAATGACTTGACCATCTGCACCGAACCAATCCATATACAAATTTTTGATACGTTGATCCAATACTCCGTCTTTCAGTAAATATGCCTTATAGCGAATTGTATCTCCTGGAAAATAAGCTCCTCGATCCAAATGAAGATATACTTGGACGCTGTCTTGTGCGAAACAATCTATATTAAAGAATAGTAAAAAAAAATATAAAAATCTCATTTAATATCTCGTCAGTGAAACATTATCTTAAAACAAAAAAACTTAACGCTGAATCCCTAAAAAATCCGTTTTCATCATATATATTTTCACTGCATAGACCAGTGATTATAACCATCATTGCAAGGTGCAGTAGTATTCTTAGAATACCGTCCTAAAACATTTTTCAACTGTTCCCTTGATAATTGATATTTACTTTCTAGATTTAGGTTTTTTAATGAAACTATTTTCATTTCTTTAAAAAATTTATAATGGTTAATCAGTCGCGTCCTGAACGATTATGAATAAGGATAAAAAATGGCGGTGTTTAGCTCATTAAAAAAGAGCTAACTTGAGCCATTATCATAGTATGTATCTAGGGGACCCTCAAAGTATAACCGTTTTGGATCAGTTGTTTTGACCCAACCATGTCGCTTTAGATTTCCGTTAGGATAGTATTCATTCAATTCATGTACTTTAGCTTCATTAGGAATAAGGCGGAGTATATTTGTGTAATCAGCAGAATCTTTATTTGCCGAGTATCCACCATTTTTTTTATGTAGGTAACAATAGTTTCCTGTGCTTTTGTAGGGATAGCAAAGAAAAGTAATATGAAGTATACTATACATTTGTTAATGCTAAAAAATGAATATTTCATCTGGTCAATTTATCAGTTTGTATTTTTTAAATATAAAGAAAACTTGTCATTTTTCAACAAAAGTATTTCAGTATTTTTCTAGTGAAGTTGTCTGAATTACTACTAAATACAAATATGGATTTCTATTCTTTAAGCAAATTTTTTCAGGATCGGCGTATCTATTTTGGGTTTTTGTTTAGCATATAAAAGGTTTGTTAATAGCAAATCTATATAATTTTCGCTTTGTTGTCCCGTCAATCCAGCCTAAGCACAGTGGTCCATCAACAGCTCCAATTTAATTTAATGAATGAAGATTAGACTTTTTCGTGTAATTAACAAGCCAAATAGATTGTTTGGACTGAAAATTTTTTTCCAACCACTGTCTCTAATCTGTTCGGCTTTGAGGACACTCTCTTTATTAGGCATTTTGTTTTTCAAGGCATTTTAAAATTGATTGGGTAGGTTTCATCTGGCTTTTCTTGCTGTATCCAATGACCATAGTCTAGGTTGACAATGTGCAGATTATGAACATAGTATGTTGATCCGTTGATACCCGGTTTGCGACAGACTTCCTCCATCCGGTGCCCGGTTACGGACTGCTTGAGAGCAAAGCGGATCTGTGCTTCGGTAACCGACCGAAGCGAGCTCATCGAAGCATAACTTTCTTCGATTTTTTCATTTTGAGTACTCCTATTTAAAATTAGTAATTCTGGCCCGAATTCTATACTTTTAAAATGGCCACTTTTTTTGGAGGGAGGTCAAATATAATCGATATGAAATTTAAAGAAATAAGCCTCATAAATAAGCCCTTTAGTTTGAAAGGTCGAGAATTCAATGGAAATTCTTGGTGCATTAATGAATTGTTCTGTTCAAAGTTGGACATTGCAAATATGAATGGTGTACTTAAGTGTAATATTATAGCAACCCCTTCCTCAGATGATGGCTATAAAAATTATGCAGGATTTGCTTTTGTTAATGTTGATTTTAATATAGATGAATATGCAACGATTGGTACTCGTATCGAAAAGAAAATCAAAATTTTAGAACTTGTAAAGATGGGCATGTTTAAAATTGCTAATTACGAAAATATTGATTTAAAAATAATTCAAGACGCATATGATGAGTGTGTGAAAGATAAATATAGGTATGAATTTTATGTCAAAAATAATAAATTAAAAAGCTCTCCAAATAAACAGTATAAGGTAGGTTTTTTCTGCGAATGGGATATTGACTTTTGCAATATCTATAGTATGTTATATAGCAAAAGTGAATTTATTAAAAAAGAACTGTTTTTGTCTGTAGAACCTGCACTCGGAGAGATTGCATATTGTTTAGAATGGAAATGGCTTGATAATAACTTAGTTGAAATATGGGATACAAGAGATAAAGAGAAATCGCATATATGGTCAATCCAAATTTAAATTGTTGCTTAGTTATGATGATCCGTTTAATATCGCTTAGATCTCCGCTGAACTAACATTAAAAGAGCTAAATCAAAGACTTAAAAAGCGAATTGAAGTAACTTCTAAAATGGGAGCAGATATGCGGCAAGGTCAAAGACAAGGAGCGAAACAGGATCTAATAAAATCAATAGAAAAATTCTTAGGGCAATACTATATGAAATCAGTAAAAGAAATTCTCGAAATGTTACTTGAAGAGCTAATTATGTACCTTGAAAAAAGTGAACATTTTGATACATTGTTAATGTATCAAAATAAGAAATTAGGAGACACGTCATTTCTATTAGCGGCATTACTTGAGTCACTCTTAAAACAATATCATATTGATTGGGATGAAAAGAAGTGGATCGATGACAGTCTCATAACTCGCGTTACAACAAAAAATGATATATTAACATTTGAAGGAGTAATGATTTGGGGCATCATAGATTCAACTGAACAATGGACAGATCCCTTCGTTTTTAATATTGAAATCCTTAAAGACAAAAAGATATATTCGGATTTTACTTTTTTGTTTTGTGATATGATCAAATCCGAAATAAAGTATGAAGATTTTATTAATAACCGGGATTACTGGACAAGCGAAATTGGATATTGGAAGTATATTATTAATTCGAAGAGTGGGAGTGTAAAACAAACTGTGTAAGTGGAGCAATTGAAGATCGCACATAGCAGTCTCTGATCGACAAAATAGTAAAATTATGAAGACAGTCCAGAAGCTGGAATTTTGGAAAAGTTGACTAATTTAGAATGCAAAAATATTGATGAAAAATAAGTATAGAAATGAAATGTGGTAAATTGTATTTTCATCTTGAAAGGAAAGAAAGTCCTTATGAAGATGAGCTGGCGGTCAATGAAGTTTGGGGGATCATACAACTCTGTTATGAATTGGATAATATATCAGAGTATATTCTTGACTGGCAGTGGGATATTACTGAAGTTGTAGAGTGGTTTGATGAGACTAAGGATTTATTAGGTGTAAAAAGTTTAAATGTCTTGAATGATGAAGATAAATCTATTGCTGAATTGCGAGATCTAGGTTACGAGCGATCGTTTTTCTTCAGTCAAGACGAAATGTTGTCCTATCATGAGGATTTGGATAAGTATTTTTCTGACTTCAAATTTCATTTAAGAGGAACTCCCACACCTACGTATTACATTGGGTTAAATAATGGAGAAGGTGAGCTATCTTATCTTTGTCGTGAACAAAAAGTATATAAACGATACTGCTTTAACATGGATGAGTTTCTTAAGAGTACAAAAGAAACTTTATTGAATTTTCGATAGTGTTAGTGATAAAGACAGATGCCAGCATAATTTAGGCATGTAAGTTGGAGCAATGTTTGTCTACGGTTATCGTTCATTAAGGATTTTAGCATATGAAGCTGTTGTCTTAATTATAATAACCAATAAAAAATGAATAAGGTAATGAAAACTACCGAAAATTAATTGGTTATGCTGGTAACAATGACGCCAGTACACAATAAACAAAGTGAACTTACCATGATAAAATATTATAAAGCTGACGATAAAGAACAACTACTTTACAAAGAAACTTGGTTTGACGAAAAGAGAAAAGTAGCCATTGTTCACTATGGAAAAGTTGGTTATAAAGGAAAAGTAGAAGAGATACCGATTGAAACGAAAAATGCAAATGACGATTTTGTACAGAATTTCTGTAAAGACTGTGAAAGTAATGGCTATTATCAAATCGATGAAGGCAATCATCATTGGGTTGTTGTTCAGTTTCCTTTAAAGAGTGAATTAGGAAATAAAAGAGATTTATGGCTAAAAGACAAGGTGCAAGAATATCTAAAAGACCATCTAGGCTGGAATGGAGTAGGCGATGTGGATGGTTTTGATATGGGTCAAAAGAAATTAAATATTTTTTGCAAGGTTGTAGACAGTGAAAAAGCGGTTAGCAGTATCAAAACCTGTCTCAAAGATTATCGACTTGACCTTAATCAGGCACGAATTGCAACAAAAAAAGTAGGAGAGATAAATTATACGCTGAAGTTTTCACATAAAAAAATAGATAATTTTGAACTATGAAAAAGTTAGCCTTACAAAAGATTGATTTCAAACAGTCGTTTCCAGACTTGATTTTCAAAAGCAGTATAACGGAAAATAAAACATAAATTAAACAAGGCTTTTGATAGGAATTTATAAACAGCAATTTCATTTTAAACAGAACATTAAGATCCTATAAACCTTTATTAACCATGGAAATGACCACAGAAGAATTCCAAAATTATAAATTAGAAATAGAAGAACTAACCGCATTACTAAATAATGAATGGCATGATTTGAAAAATTTAATCATATCAAACAACATTAATTTAGAAAGGACGCTATTAGTCGGTTACTATGAAGATGCTGAAGGGAAAGAGCATGGATTACTTTACAACAAAAAAGACAATTTCATATTAAAATTTGAAGTGTTTAATAACACTATATCACTCACTAGTATTGATCATGGTCATGAAGAAAGTGATGAATATCCGCAATTGCTAGTAGCTATTAGCTTAGCAGATTAGTTGTTAGAATTGGATTCGCCCGCTAGCACACGAAAAACATAACGCTCAACTACGCAGTTTTGCAGACTGCTGATCTAGAAGTTTTCTATGGTAGACCATTTCAGTTTTCAGCGTTTTAAAAAAGCTTTCAGCTGCGGCATTATCCCAATTTTTAGAAGCTCTAGCAAAATAAAGGTCAGAGTTTATATACATATCTTCACTATCAAAGGGTAATGTTTTATCAAGACAACCACCATATACCGTTTTTGCACCTGCCGGTTGTCCACCTTTTATGTAGCAAAGAAAACGCTCATCCAAAAGATTAGAACTATAGCATGCATACCAAACTTTGCCCTGCAAATCATCCATTTCTTTAAATTGGTTATAAACTTCTTGTTGAAGATATAAATAATATAAGGCTTTCTTTTCTTCTTTAAGTAGACCTTTTCAGCATCTCTAAAATCGTTATTTTTATCATCCGCAAAAGTGATGTGGATATGGGTGCTATAATTTTTACATGTACAACAGCAACATAGTTATAGGTGCCATTTAATATTCTTTCATATTCTGTTAAATAGCCATCATACGCTGTATCGCCTAAAATATTTAAGATCTTTTTGCTGAAATAGCATCTATTTTAATAAAATATTGGATCATAAGGAGCCTCCTGATAATCTTTAATTTTTAAACGTCTGTAATTACCTTCTGCCGAAAGTGTGAAAGTTTTATCTGGATTGAGGCGAAGATAAATATCAATCAAACTTGTCCTTTGCGTATTACTAACTCTAGGTTTAAAAAGCCATTTTACATTTCTGTTTGGAAAATTTTTGCGAATCTTTTCTTGAACAGGTTGACTGGCCTCAAAATAGTGATATGTTTTCATCAAATACTGATACAGAGGCTCTGATTTACCAAAAATTATCTCACTGTTTTGGATACCTCCAATTCTATTGATCACAGCCTGAATTATTAATACCGAATCTGTAATGACATTTGTACAATCTTTATAATTTTTATTTAGAAGGGTGATGAAATCTTGTTTTTTTTCAAGGTTTAAGGTAGCTCCAACTCCTCCTGACTGCAAATAATCTCTAATAGCTGATTTTCTCCGTGTAATCGTTAAAGTATAATTTTCTTTATCCTTTGTTTTTTGTACTTGTGAAACTAAATGATCTTGAAAAATAAATTGGTATAAAAGATTGTATTTTTGTTCTAGCCACAATTGATCTCCTTCAAAAAATAATTGGTAAATAGTTTCTTTTCTTCTATATTGATCTAAACTTTTTC